>NZ_JAPENY010000002.1:1335000-2681110 GCF_026341825.1 Streptomyces sp. NBC_00620 | reverse complement strand
TGAGGTGAGTCGGCTCACGAAAGCAGAGGTCTCATACCCAGGGCGGCGGCCCGTCGGGGATGAGCTGGTGGACGTCGAAGAGGACTGCGGATTCGACGCCGAGAGCCGGGCCGCCCATTCCGGCCGCCCAGGTCAGGAACGGGCGCGGTTCGAAGGCCCCGGCGCCGAGGCCCTTGGTGTATTCGGCGTGTGCCTCGAGCGAGGCGATCCCGCGTTCGAGGGGTTCGCCCGTGACGTCGACACCGTGGGTGGGCTGTTGGGGGCCGGCGAGGCACACCAGCCGGATTCCATTCCAGGGTTCGAGGCCTTCGTCGGCCAGTTCCGGGAAGATCCAGCGGTTTCCCGCGTCGCGTGCCGCGTCCAGCGTGGCCAGGCCAACCACTCGGTGGTCCGCCTGGTTCGTGATGCCGCCGATCATGCGCACGGTGAACGCGCCGGTCACCACGACCTCGGGCCGGTGGCGGCGCATCGCCCGCACGATGTCGCGGCGTAGCGGGAGCCCGTACTCGACGACACCGTCACGGTGATCGAGGAACTCAACCGTGTCGACCCCGACTTGACGGGCACCGGCCCGCTCCTCCCCCTCCCGCAAGGGCGCCGCCTGGTCCGGGTGCATGCTGTCGATGCCGGCTTCACCTCGTGTCGCGAGCAGATACGTCACCTGTTTGCCCTGTGCCGTCCAGCGGGCGACGGCGCACGCGGTCCCGTACTCGATGTCGTCCGGGTGTGCGGCCACGGCCAGACATCGCTGCCAGTCCTCCGGCAATGCGGGCAGCCCCGAGTCGTCCGCGGAGCCTGGTTTGTCCTGTGTGGGATTCATGCACCGAATGATGACGTGGGACACGCAGTGACCGACAGAGGCGCGAGCGGGCCTGTCGTGCGCCCCGGCGCATGAATGAGCGCGCAGAGCTCGGTGAATTGGCGTGGCGTCCGGCTCCTGGCCGGACACAGCGCAGGGGCGTCAGCCGTCCCGCCCGCCGACACACTCCTGGTCGAAGCGGCGGTCAACGTGGTGGAGTTGATCCGCCCACACCGCAAAGGAGACTTCTCGTGACCGACGCCTCGCTTCCCTGGTCCCATGCACCGGTCAAGGTCGGCCTCGTCGGAGCCGGACCATGGGCGCGCGCCGTTCACGCGCGGGTACTTGCCGCCGGGCCCGAGACGCAGTTGACCGCGGTGTGGGCGCGCCGCGCCGAGGCGGCCCGCGAGACGGCCACACCCTACGGCGCCGATGTCGCCGCGCGCTTCGAGGACCTGCTGGACAGCTGCGAAGCGGTCGCCTTCGCGGTTCCGCCCTCCGTTCAGGCGGAGCTCGCATGCCGTGCCGCGGAAGCGGGCAAGGCGCTCCTCCTGGAGAAGCCGCTCGCGCTGGACCTGCCGTCGGCGCAACGCCTCGTGGATGCCGTCGACGCGGCCGGCGTCGTCTCCCAGCTGGTCCTGACAAGCCGTTACAACCCGGCCACCCGGCGGTTCCTGGCAGCCGCCCAAGGCGTCGACGCCGTAGGAGCGCGGGCCTGCTGGCTGCACGGCGCTTTCCTGGGCGGCGACTTCGCGACCGCCTGGCGTCTCGAACACGGCGCGCTGCTGGACCTCGGGCCGCACGTTCTCGATCTGCTGGACGCGGCCCTGGGTCCCATCGTGCGGGTACGGGGCACCGGAGACCCCCGCCGTTGGATCGAGCTCACCTGCGAACACGCGAGCGGCGCTGTGAGCCAGGCGTCGCTGTCCGGTTCGGTCAATGTCGAGCGCGGCATCACCCGGATCGAGCTGTTCGGCCCGCACGCCGAGCTCGTGTACGACGGCGCCGCACTCGACCACGAGGAGAGCTGGCCCGTGCTGCGCCGGGAGTTCGCCACCGCCGTCCGCTCCGGAAAGTCCGGCGAGCTCGATGTCCACCGCGGGCTGCGTCTGCAGACCCTGATGGCCCAGGCTCTGGAGGCGTAGGGCGCGGCCCGCGGGTTCGCCGGGCAGCGCCGTTCAGGCGAAAGGGCCGTCAAGGGTGAGTGGGTGCCCGCAGCCCTGTCGACTACACACCTGTGACACTGCCGCGGATCGCTCCCATGCTCGCCACCGCCGGCGCCCTGCCGCCCGCAGGGCAGGACGCGCACTGGGCGTACGAGACCAAGCACGACGGCCAGCGTGCCGTGATCTATCTGCCCGGGGACGGCGGCATCGTGCTGCGCGCCCGGTCGGGGGAGGACATCACGGCGGCCTACCCGGAATTCCGTGCGCTGGGCGGAGCGCTCGGCAGGACTCCCGCCGTTCTGGACGGTGAAGTGCTGGTCCTGGACGAGCAGGGGCGGGGTGACTTCCAGCTTCTGCAGTCCCGTATGGGGCTGGCGGATTCTCCGGGCAAGGCGGCTCGTCGGGCGGTGGAGGCCCCCGCGCATCTCGTCCTGTTCGACGTTATGTACCTGCGGCGGCGTGACCTGACCGCTCTCTCCTATGTCCGGCGGCGACAGGAGCTGGAGGATCTGGCCCTCGCCGGGCCGTACTGGTCGACGCCGTCGGCGATCGTCGGGCACGGGGAGGCGGCCCTGCGGGCGACGCGGGAGAACGGTCTGGAGGGGCTGGTCTGCAAGCGCTTGGACTCCGTGTACGAGCCGGGGGTGCGCTCACGAGCCTGGGTCAAGATCCGCAACGTACAGACCCTCGACGTGATCGTCGGCGGCTGGGTTCCCGGCAAGGGGCGGCTGTCGGGGCTACCGGGTGCCCTTCTCCTGGGACAGCGCGAGGCGGGGCGGCTGCGCTACGTCGGAGGCGTGGGGACCGGCTGGAGCGAGGTCGAACGGGCGGTACTCGCCCGGCTCCTGCGGGCCGCCGGGACCGAGGACTGCCCCTTCGACACCGTCCCGCCGGTGGCCGGGGCCCACTGGGTCGTGCCGCGGCTGGTGGGTGAAGTCCGGTACAGCACCCGGACCAGAGCCGGGCTGCTGCGCCAGCCGTCGTGGCTCCGTCTCCGGCCCGACCTGGCTCCGGAGGACTCCGCGGCCGATCTCCCTTAGAGCCTGATCCGACGGACAGGCCTGGCCCGCTTCCGAGCGGTCCAGGTCACGTCCTGCCCAGACCGCCGCCGCCGAAGGAGCCGCTGGACCCGGGTTCCCAGCGCCGCCGTTTCTGGTCCTCGCGGCGCTTGGTCCCGGCCGCGTGCATGTTGTACGGCATCAGCCGCTCGCTCTCATCCGCCGCGTGCGGAACCTCGTCGGCGTCCCGCATCTCCCGGATTTCGTGGACCGCCCCGGATTCGGGGAGATGGGTCTGCTCGTCGAGGGTGGGTGGCCGCGGTTCTTCCCGCCGCACCTTGATGCCCATCCGGACGGCCCAGACCAGGGCACCGGCGATGATGAGGCCACCGATGAATGCGGCGACCGCGTTCATCGTGCTGCTCGCTGCAATTACTTCGTAGCTCGCCGTGTTCATTTTGCTCGAGCACCCCCAATACCAGGGGAAGAGTGCAAAGCGCTCCGTCGGCGACGGACAATCAAGTGTATTCCGACAAACGCCTTTATTCACTCAATGCGCCAGCCCTACGACGGGCGGTGCGCGACCGCTCCGAACATCGTCACGGACATGTGCAGCGCACCCTGCTCGGCGGCCTCGGTGATGTCCGCGTACAGGCGGTCGCGCTGTGCCTCGGTGATCAGTTCACGGCGTACCGCGGAATCGCCCAGCATGCGGATCAGCGGCCATGCCACCGAGGTGTGGTCCTGGAGGAGCGCCTGCGATCCGCGGTCGTCGATGACCAGCCCGGCCGCCGTCAGCCGGCCGACCAGCTTGCGTCCCGAGTAGGGGTCGGCCGCCGCGGCCAGCGCACCGGAGGTGATCGCCGCGACGGTCTCGGGGTCACCGGGGTGCAGGATCGTGGTCGCCCAGTCGGTGTCCAGCAGGGCTACGCGCCCACCGGGGCGCAGCACTCGCGCCATTTCCGCGACGGCCTTCTCGGGCTCCAGGAGGTGCTGGAGTACGCGCTCGCACCACACGACGTCGACCGAGGAGTCGGGCAGGTGCAGGGTGAGCGCGTCGCCGTCCACGAAGCGAGCCAAGGTGCTCCCGGCGGCGGCCGCGCGCTGCTCGGCCACCATACGGAGCCCCGGGTTCGGCTCGATGCCCAGTACCTCGCCGTGGGGAGCGACGGCGGCCGCCAGCGCCTGGGACTGCGATCCCGTACCGGAGCCGATGTCGATCACCCGCTCGCCGGGCCGCGGGCCGACCGCGGTGTGCGCCCACGTACGCAGCCGTCGTACGCCGTCATTCATGTCCTGGGCATCCAGAGCCGCCACCAGCCGGGCAACGCTCTCGGCGCTGATGTTCTGCGCGTGGAATTCCGAGGTAGGTCGCGTTTCCCCCATGGCGGTAACTCTATGACCGACCCGGGCGGCCGCGCATTCAGATCGTGTAACGCCTCAGAGCCGGTGTCGCAGTGGCCAGGACCAGCGTGGCGGCCATCACCAGCAGGCCGCCGCCCACGACGGCGGTGCGTGCGCCGAAGGCCGCGCCGGCCGTTCCGTGCAGGACGTCGGCGAGGCGGGGGCCGCCGGCGACGACGACGGTGAACACGCCCTGCATGCGGCCGCGCATGTCGTCCGTGGCGGCGGACAGCAGGATCGCGCCGCGGAAGACCATGGAGACCATGTCGGCGACTCCGGCCGCGGCGAGGAAGGCCACCGCCACCCACAGGCTGCTGCTGAGCCCGAACCCGGTGATGGCCGCTCCCCAGGCCGCGACCGCGACGATGACCATGAGGCCGTGCCGGCGCAGACGGGAGAAGGTGCCCGACGCCAGCCCGCCGAGCACCGCGCCGATGGGGATCGCCGCGAAGAGGAGACCGAGCGCGAGTCCTTCGCCGTAGGGCGCGTAGGTCTGCGCCGCGAGTTGTGGGAACAGGGCACGGGGCATGCCGAAGACCATGGCGATGATGTCGGCGAGGAAGGACAGGAGCAGCACCTTGTGCAGCGAGATGTACCGGAAGCCGGCGGCGACCTCGCGCCAGCCCGCCCGCCTGGACGCCGCTGCCGTCAGGGGCGGCAGCGCGGGAAGCCGTACGACCGCCCACACGGTGACGCACAGGGCCACGGCGTCGATCAGGTAGAGCTCGGCCAGGCCGATGACGGGGATGAGGGCGCCGGCGAGCAGTGGTCCGGCGACCAGGCCCGTCTGCATGACGGTCGAGCCGAGCGCGTTCGCGGCGGGCAGTTCGTCCTTGGGGACCAGCCGGGCGATGGAGGCTTGGCGGGCCGGTGAGTTCAGGCCGAAGAACGCCTGCTGGAGGGCGAGCAGCACCATCAGGACGAGCACCGAGCCGAGTCCGGTGGCGGCCTGTATCCAGAAGAGGACCGACGTGACGGCCATGCCGGTGTTGGTGATGAGGAGCAGTTTGCGCCGGTCCATGCTGTCGGCGATCGCCCCGCCCCACAGGGCGAAGAGTACGAGGGGCAGCAGGCCGGCGAGGCTCGCGTAGCCGACCCATGCCGAGGAACCGGTGATGTCGTAGATCTGCTTGGGCACGGCGACCGCGGTGAGCTGGCTGCCGACGGCGGTGACGATGGTCGAGGACCACAGCCGGCGGAACGCCGGGCGCCGCAATGGGCGGGTGTCCATCGCCCAGCGGCGCCATCCGCGCCTGTTCGCCCGTACCGGTTCCGGTGTCTCGTCGTCCGCCGTGGGATCGCTGTCCGTACCGCTCTTGCTCGTGTCCACGCTCGTCCTGGTTGCTCGCTACATCTTTCGCTTGCAGGGATCACTATGTCCGAGCGGGAGTTGTGTGTGACGGCGGGGTTCGGACGCATCGGCCCATGCCGGGCGTACGGCTGTCAGGCTCCCGCGATCAGCATGGCGCCCATCCCGGTCATCGTCGCGGCGACGAGACCGTCCAGCACACGCCAGGACGACGGCCGGGCCAGGAAGCGGCTGAGCAGCCGGGCGCCGAAGCCCAGCGCCGCGAACCAGCACACGCTCGCCAGGACGGCCCCGAGCCCGAAGGTCCAGCGCAGCGGGCCTCGGTCGGCCGCGATGGAGCCGAGCAGGAACACGGTGTCGAGGTAGACGTGCGGGTTGAGCCAGGTCAGCGCCAGGCAGGTGAGCACGGCGCGGCGCGGCGAGTGCGCCGGCACGGCCGCCGCCTTGAGAGCCGAGGGTCGCAGCACCCGCCGCGCGGCGAGGAATCCGTAGACGAGCAGGAATGTGCCGCCGACCAGTCCGACCGCCGTGAGCGCCGCGGGCCAGGCCACGACGACCGTGCCGACACCGCCGACGCCCAGGGCTATGAGCGCCGCGTCGGAGAGTGCGCAGATGCCCACCACGGCGAGTACCGCCTCGCGGCGGATGCCCTGGCGCAGGACGAAGGCGTTCTGAGCGCCGATGGCGACGATGAGTGTGAGGCCGGTGCCGAATCCGGCGGCCGCGGCGGTCAGGGCGTCTGTCATGACATCGACGCTAGGAAGGCAGCCGTCAAGAGTACAGCTAAAGATTCTTACGTATCATTAGCACGTGTGATGACTGAACTGCCGTTCGACCAGGTCCGCACGCTCCTCGCCGTCGTCGACGAGGGCACCTTCGACGCGGCGGCCGGCGCGCTGCATGTGACGCCGTCGGCGGTCAGCCAGCGCGTCAAGGCACTGGAGCAGCGCACGGGCCGGGTCCTGCTGATGCGGACGAAGCCGGTGCGCCCGACCGAGTCCGGCGAGGTCGTGGTGCGTTTCGCGCGCCAGCTGGCCCAGTTGGAGCGCGACGCGCACGCCGAGCTGGGCATGACCGGCTCCGGGGAACCGTCGCGGCTGTCGATCGCGGTGAACTCCGACTCGCTGGCCACCTGGTTCCTCCCGGCGCTCACCCGTGTGCCTCAGGAGCTGCGGCTCTGCTTCGAGCTGCGCCGCGAGGACCAGGACCACACGGCGACGCTGCTGCGCGAGGGGCAGGTGCTGGCGGCGGTGACCTCGTCACCCGACCCGGTGACGGGCTGCTCCGTCCGTGCTCTCGGCCGGATGCGGTACCTGCCGGTGGCGAGTCCCGGCTTCCGCGACAGATGGCTCGGCGGCCTCTCGGACGTGCCTCTGCGCGAGGTGATCGGTGACGCGCCGCTGATCGTCTTCGACCGCAACGACGGACTCCAGGACGGTTTCGTCCGGGCTCTGAGGGGTGGCCGCGGCGCGAGTCCGCTGCGGCACTTCATGCCCACCTCGGAGGGGTTCCTGGCCGCCGTGGTGGCCGGAATGGGCTGGGGCATGGTGCCCGAGGTGCAGGCCGAACCGCTGCTGCGCGCAGGGCGGTTGGTGAATCTCGCGCCGGACCGTGCCATCGACGTCCCGCTGTTCTGGCAGCAGTGGAAACTCGACTCCCCCGCGCTCGCGGCGGTGGCCGAGGCCGTGGCGGCCACCGCCGCCGAGACACTCGCCCCCGGGCCCCGCGCCGGTGGCTGACGTGTCAGCGGTGGTGTGCGACGAGTTGGGCGAGGTACTCGAGCAAACCGGGTATCTTTCGCGCTGGACATGACTGAACATGGCTGAGCGCGGCCGGACACGGTTGAACTCGGCCATGCGCAGCCTCGGGCAGCCCCGGGCTGCTGCTGAGAGCGTCGAGGTGCGGTCAGGGGCCTGTCAGGCGCATTCTTGCTGTGATACCTCCCTGGCGGCGGCGGGCGGACGAGGGCAGACCGATGACTGGGAGCGCCGAGCGTGAGGTGCAGGCGCTGGAAAGCCTGCCCGCCCTGCTCAGCGGGGCCGTGGCGGACGCGGTCCGCGCGGCCCGCGGCTTCGCGGGAGGCATCTATCTGCGTTCGAGCACACCCGGACTACTCCGGATGGCGGTCCTCGCGGGCCTGCCCAATCAGCTGTTCCGCCCCTGGTGGCGCATGTATGTGGACCGGCCGTTCCCCGTCGCCGACGTCCATCGGCTCGGCGAGGAGGTGCTGCTCACCGATGCCACGGAGACGATGCGCCGGTACCCGCAGCTGGCGGCCGGGCTGCCGTTCCCGTTCGGTTCCCTGTACGTCCCCGTCGTGGGCGCCTCGACGTCCTTCGGCGTCCTGACGGTACTGCGCCCTTCGGCCTCGGACGCCACCGAGGTACTGCCGGACCGCGACCGGATGACAGCCGTGGCGGACGAGCTGGGTGCCGCTCTGGCGGCACTCGACAAGGACGGACCCGGGACCGTCACATGGGACGACGAGCCGATGAATGTGCCGGCTCCGGCCGACGGTCCCTCCGCGCAAGGCGTCGGAGCGTTCACCTGGGATCCGTACGACGGCGCGGTCGCCGCGGACGACGCGCTGGCGGCGCTGCTCGGCACCGCGCCGGGTGGCTTCGCCGGCACGCCGGACGCGCTGGCCGACACGCTGTCCCGGGAGGATCCGAGCCTGCTCCTTGCCGCGCTGCGCGAGACGGCCGCCGGGCGCCCGCCCGCGCACGCACTGCCGGTGCGCAACGCGGACGGCGGGCTGCGTCTACTGGCGCTGTGGTCCTCGGACGCAACGCCCGGACCGCCCTACCGGGTGAGCGGTGTGGTCGTCGATCCGGGCACCGGACCGGCCGCGGACCGAGCGGCGGATCTCCTTCCGGAGGGTGTGTTCGCACTCGACCGGCTCGGGCTGATCACCTATGCCAACCCGCGCGCCACCGAGCTGCTCGGCCGGCCCCGGACGGAGCTGCTGGGGCGGCCGCTGTGGGAGGCCGTGCCCTGGCTGGCCCGGCCGTCGTACGAGGATCATCTGCGCGGCGCACTGCTGTCGCCGGATCCGGTGCACTTCCAGGTCAGACGCCCGCACGGGAACAGTCCTGGGCAGACACCGGGGCGTCACGGCGGTGAGTGGCTCACGATGTCCATCTACGCGGGACCGGGCAGCCTGACCTGCAAACTCGTGCCGATGGGGCGGGTCGCGGACTCCGCGGAGGCCGACCCGTTCGAGGCGCCGACGGCCGAGGGCGACGAGCCGGCGGAGGGCGTGCCCACGACGGCACCGCTGTACCGGCCCATCGTTCTCGCCATCGCGCTGACCGAGGCCGTGACGGCGCGCCAGGTGTCCGAGGTGGTGATGCGGGAGCTGCTGCCCGCGTTCGGCGGACGCCGGCTCGCCATCTACCTGCTCCAGGACCGGCGCCTGTATCTGGCCTGGGAGACCGGCTTCCCGCAGGGCTTCCTCGCCCCCTACGACGGAGTGGCCCTCGATGTCCGGCTACCAGGAGTCGAAACGCTCACCAGTGGCCGCCCGCTCTTCTACGAGTCGATGCAACAGCTGACAACCGCCTATCCCGGCATCGCACTGGACGCCAAGGAGGGAGCCCGGGCCTTCCTGCCGCTGATCGCCTCCGGGCGCCCGGTCGGCTCCTGCATCCTGGGCTTCGACCGTTCCCGTACCTTCAGCACCGAGGAACGTACGGTCCTGACCGCGCTGGCCGGACTGATCGCCCAGGCCCTGGAACGGGCCCGGCGCTACGACAACGAGGCCGCCCTCGCCCGCGGTCTCCAGGAGGCACTGCTTCCGCACCGCCTCTCCGCGCACCCTCTGGTGACCACCGCCGGGCGGTATCTGCCCGGCACCCTGGGCATGGACGTGGGCGGCGACTGGTACGACGTCGTCGAGGCGGGCGACGGACTCGCCCTGGTCATCGGCGACGTCCAGGGCCACGGTGTCCAGGCCGCGGCCACCATGGGCCAACTGCGCAGTGCGGTACGGGCGTTCGCGCTCAGTGACCGGTCCCCGGACGAGGTGATGAGCGGCACCAACCGGCTGCTCATCGACCTCGACCCTGGCCAGTTCGCCAGCTGCTGCTACGTCCGCCTCGACCCGGTCACGGGCGTCGCGCGGGCCGCTCGGGCCGGACATCCGCAGCCCCTGCTGCGCCACCCCGACGGCCGTACCGAGGTCCTGGACCTGCCCGGCGGGGTGGTGCTCGGAGTGGACCCGCAGGCCCACTACCCGGTGACGGAGCTGCTGCTCGAACCCGGCGCCGTGCTGGCCCTCTACACGGACGGGATGGTCGAGCGGCCCGGCACCGACATAGACGAGGGCGTCGAAGCCCTGCGCGCGACCCTGTCCCGAGCGGCCATGCGGCGCGGCCGGACGGGCGGCCCGTCCGTGTCCGCCGCGGCCGACCTGCTCACCGCGGAGGCCCGGCAGGCCACCGAGCGCCCCGACGACATCGCCCTCCTGCTCACCACTCGCCGGGCCCCACGCGACGAGGACAAGTAGCCGGGACCCGCTGCCCATCAGCCGGCCGCGGATTCCGTCCGTCAGTGGGCCGCGTCCAGGCGGGCCCGCTGGTCCGCCGTCAGTTCCAGCTCCACCGCGCCCAGGTTCTCCTCCAGCTGCGCCACGGAGGACGCCCCCGCCAGCGGGATGACCGGCAGGGGTCCGCCGATCTGCCAGGCCAGCACCACTTGGTTCACACTCGCTCCGGTCTCCCGTGCGACGTCCCGGAGCGCGGCGAGCCGGACCGGCGTTCCCGGGTGGTCGTAGTCGGCGGGCAGCGGCTTGTCCTGCCGTACGTATGCGCCGGTCAGCAGGGGTGAGTACGCGACCAGCGTGAGGCCGGGCTCGGCCCGCAGGTAGCCGAGCAGTTCGGCGCCCGCTCCGCCGAGGCTGCCGTCCGGGAAGAGCCCGGAGGGTACGTCGGTACGCGGTCGCAGGTGGCTGTGGTGATACTGCAGGACCTCGTAACCGGGCAGGCCCGCCGCCGCGGCGAGGGAACGGGCCCGTTCCACCCGCCAGACGGCGTGATTGCTGACCCCGAGCAGCCCGACGCTTCCCTCCGCGACGAGCTCGCCGAACCCCTCCACGGTCTCCCGAGGGTCGACGGTCCGGTCCTCGATGTGCGCGTACAGCAGGTCGATCTTGTCGACGCCGAGGCGTTCCCGGCTGCGCTCGGCCGCCTCGCGGATCACCTTCGCCGACAGGCCCTCCGGGTTGTCGATGTATCCGGTGCCGGGGGCCAGCGGTCGGGCGCCCAGCTTGGTCGCGATGACGATCTCGTCGCCGATGCCGCGGCTGCGGCGCCAGCGACCGAGCAGGGTCTCGCTCTGGCCGCCCTGGCTGTCGTCGGTCCAGAACGCGTAGTTGTCGGACGTGTCGATGAAGTTCCCACCGGCCTCGACATAGCGGTCCAGCACGGCGAAGGAGGTCTTCTCGTCCGTCAGTGAGCCGAACAGCATCGCGCCGAGCGCGAGCACGCTCACCTCACGGCGGGTCTTCGGGTCGGTGCCGATCGTGCGGTACTTCATGGTGTCGCCTCCCGTTCGGGCCCGGAACCCCGGGGCCTGAACGGGAGTCTGGAACTTGAAGAGCACTCCAAGTCAAGGGCGGGTTTCCCTGAACGGGCCCTCCAGAGCCGCCCATTGCAACAGCATGATGGTCTTCGCGTCGGCGATCTCGCCGGTGCGGATCATCTCCAGGGCCCGCCGGAAGGGCAGTTCGACGATCTCGATGTCCTCACCCTCCTCGTCCAGCCCCCCGCCCTCGTGCGTACGGGTCGAGGGACCGTAAGAGGCGGCGTAGAAACTGACCCGCTCGGTGACCGAGCCCGGGCTCATATAGACGTCGAAGACGTGGTGGACCTCGCCGACGGTGTGCCCGGTCTCTTCGATGACCTCGCGCCGTACGGCGACCTCGGGATGCTCGTCGTCCTCGTCGAGCAGTCCGCCCGGTGTCTCGACCAGCATCCCGTCGGGGTGTCCGTTGACGTACACGGGGTAGCGGAACTGCCTGGTCAGCAGCACGGTTCCGCGCTCGGTGTCGTAGAGCAGGAGGGTGGCGCCGTTGCCGCGGTCGTGCGTTTCGCGTTCCTGGGTGCTCCAGGTGCCGTCGGCGTGCTGGAAGTCGAATGTCGTGGTGCGCTCCACGTACCAGTGGCTGGACAGGAGTGTCACGTCCCGGACCTTGATCCGGGGGTTGCCGGTCAGATCGCGGCCGACCCGGTCGAGTCCGGTGCGGCCCCGGCGGTCCGGAGTGTCGATGCCGCTGGTCATCGGGCGCACTCCGGGCGGGAGCTGGAGAGGTTGTTCACGCCCACTGTCTATCATCACGACCCGAACACCGAGGCCACAGTCGGGCATCACCCGTCTAGGCTCACGGCATGGAACAGACGGAGATCATCCTGCGAGCCATCGGCGTCCTCACCGAGACCAACGCCATGGTCCGCAGGATCGCCCAATCCGATGACGACGCTGCTGATGACGCCGAGGTCGAGTCGACCGAAACCCAGCTCGGCGCGCTCGTGACGGAGGTTTTCCCCAGGGTCGAAGTACCCTCCGACGCAGGACCCGCCGAGGCCGGCCAGGCCGTCGCGGACGCCTACCTGCCCGCCACCATCTCGCTCGTGGGCGCCTTCGCCTTCCTCTTCTCCGAACTCGCCGACCTCCACGACTCCGGACGCACCGACGTCAAGACGGCCGACCTGCTCCAGGATCTCGCCCTGCGCATGTCCAGGGCCGACAACGCGTAGGAGTCATTCACCCGTGGTCAGGCGGACCACGTTCGACAGCTCTCCGTACGTGAAGGCCCGTACGCGGTAGGACGCTTGTTTCTCCTCGGGCAGGGTGATCAGTCCCGTGGAGTTGACATCGGGATCGAGGACCACGAGGGGCTCGTATTCCGAGCTTCCCCGTCTGCGGGCCTCCAGCAGGAATCCCGCTTCGTCGGACGCGCGGTCCGTCCAGGTGAAGAGGATGCCGTTCGCATGCTTGACCACGGCGTTGAAATCGGAGGGAGCGCCCGCACCGGATTTCCCGAGGGGCCGGCCCGGGACGACGCGTCCCGGGTCCTTGCGGGCGGGGAGCCAGTCATGGCTGGACTCCTCGTCCGCTTGTGTCAGTTCGCCCTCCGGCAGCGAGACGGTCAGCGGGGCCGAGACCGGGCCGCGGAAGGGTCGGAGTCGGTAGAAGAAGGTCGTGTTCGGGATCAGATCGGGGTGCCGGTAGGTCGTCGTGCTCGGCGGCAGGTACTGGAGGACGGTGTACGGGCCTGACCTCTCGGTCGCGAACTCCAGCGCCTGGCCGGATACTCCCGGCTCGTCCTCCTGCCAGTTCAGATCGATGTCCGTGGGTGAGGTGAGGCGGGCTCGCAGTTCGCCGCTCTCGTCCGCCGTCTGTGGCGCGGAGCAGGCCGACAGTGCCAGGAGAAGCACTGTCGGCGCTGCGACGCGTACGGGTATCCGCATACGGTGCCTGCTACTTGCGCCAGAACTGGACGTTGCTCCACACGACGGTCGCGGGTCCGGCGCCGCTGGCGGTGCGGTAGGCGCCGAACTTGTCGTAGAAGCTTCCGGACGGGCTCGCATAGGTGTGCTGGAGCGAGCCGTTGATGTAGGTGCGGTGCGAAGTTCCCACCTGGTGAACCGTGTTGACGCGGACCGTCGCCCCGACCGTGCCCGCGTTGGAGAGCGTGGTGCCGCCGTGGACCGCGTAGAGCCTGCCACCGCGCTCGACCGCGAGCATGAAGTACGGGCCCGCCGCCGACTCGTTGAACGTCTGCTTGAGGCTGATCCGGGTGCCGCTGAGGCTGGCCACCCTGAAGTAGCCCTCGAACTGCCGTGTGCCGCCGGTGTACGTGGCGTACCGCCGCTCGGCCCGCTGGTCTCCGCTTGCGGTGGAGCAGGTGAGCGTGAACGTCAGGCCGGAGACCGTGCCGCAACCCCGCTCCTGCACCGTGTACGTGGGCGAGACGGATGTCCAGCCGCCGGGTTCCACTTCGGCGAATGCGGTCGGCGCGGCCAGTAGCGATGAGGCGCACACCGCGCCGGCCACACCGAGTGTTCGAAGACGTGTGAGCATCCGGGCTCCTTGAGTGGGGGGTGCCGACGTTCAGGTGAGTGAACTTCAGCCCTGTCTTTGAACGGTTGACTGGAAGGTAGGACTGGACCAACCGTTCGTCAAGAGGCCCGGCGCGCACCCGTCTTCACCGCCTTGCGGCGGTCCGGGTCACCTCTTCTGCTCGACGCGAACCCAGTCGATCTCGGCCTGCACTCCCCCGGCCGCGACCTTGTCGACGCTCGACTGCGGCAGACCCCAGTACGGCGTGGTGACCTGGTTCCAGCCCGCCGGATAAGCGCCGCCGAGGGCGAGGTTGAGGATGACGTACTGGTTGTGGTTGAAGACCCACTGGCCGCGGGTCGACTCCAGCTTGTTGCGCGTCGTCTCCTGGACGAGCACGTCGTCGACGTAGAAGCGCATGCCCGTCGGGGTCCACTCCACCGCGTAGTTGTGCCACGCGTCCACGCGGCCTCCGGCGGGGAAGATCTGGCGGGCGCCGATGTTGCCGTCCGCCGAGTAGCCCGGGCCGTGCAGGGCGGTGCTGGTCCAGTCCGCGTAGCCGACGTTCTCCATGATGTCGGTCTCACCGGACGCGGGCCACGACACGGACGGATCGTCGACGTTGCTGCCCAGCAGCCAGAAGGCGGGCCAGAAGCCGTCGCCGACCGGCAGCTTGATACGGGCGCTGACCTTCCCGTAGGTGAAGTCGAACTTGGTGTTGGTGTCGACGCGGCCGGAGGTGAAGTCGTAGGTTCCGGCCGGGGTCGGGGTGCAGTCATTGCAGTACTTGGACTTCAGCAGGAGGCTGCCGTTCTGGGTGGCGATGTTGTCGGTGGAGTCGACGTACGCCTGGGACTCCCCGTTGACCGGGCCCATCTCGTAGCCGGTTCGCACGACCCGCCATTTGGAGCGGTCCAGGCTCGCCCCTGTGAAGTCGTCGAAGAACGTCGTCTGGTAGGTCCCCGACTGCTCCCCGGGCAGGGCGGGGTACGCGGCGGCGGCGCTGCCGCCCGTGCCCCAGACCTGGAACTCGTAGAGCGAGTAGCCGAATTGGGCGGTCGCGGGCGCCGGGTTGTAGAAGGAGCGGCGCTCCTTGCCGAGCATCCGCACATACCGTCCGGTCGTGGGCGTCGGCAGCGTGACCGTGTCGTGGCGGCCCACCGCGTCCGCCGGGGACTTCACGTCGGCGCGGCGGGCGGCGACCTCCGCGGCGGAGGGCTGGTAGACGGTGCGCCAGTTCACGTTGTCGTCGGAGACCTGGAGTTGGTAGTCGACCGCGTAGGCCGCCTCCCAGTACAGGTCGACGGTGTTGATGGTCGAGGTGGCGCCCAGGTCGACGGAGACCCAGCGGTTGGCGTTCCAGTCGCTGGACCAGCGGGTCTGGTCGGCCTTGAGGTCGGCGGGCCAGCCGCCGTCGGTGACGAAGGCAGGTGAATTGCCCGCGTGCTGGTAGAGGTTGGAGTAGGCCGGGTGGTTGAGGGCGAGGTTCGTACGGGTCGTGGAGGCCGGGGCGGGTACGCCGCCGTAGACCTTGAACGCGAACAGCGAGTACCCGTAGGGCGTGGCGCGCTCGACGCCGCGCAGCCGCACATAGCGGCCGGTGACCTCCTGCGGGTAGGTGTGCGCGGTGACCGATCCTCCGGTGCCGGCGGTCTCGGTGTAGAAGGGCGTCCAGTCGGTGCCATTCTTGGACGCCTCCAGGACGTATCTCTTGCCGTAGGCGGCCTCCCAGTCGAGGACGACCCGGTCGATGCGGAGGGTGGAGCCGAGGTCGACGCGGATCCACGCGTCGTCCGCGAACTGGCTCGACCAGCGGGTGGCGGCGTTGCCGTCGAAGGCGAGGCCCGGGGCGGTGCCGGCGTTCTCGCTTCCCGAGGCGGTGACCGCGGCGGGGTTCGCGGTGTAGGCGGCAGCGGCCTGGTCGGCGTCCCAGGCCGCGACGGCCGCGACGGAGGTTTCGGCCGCCGGGCCGGCGAAGGCCTGTCCTGCCGCCAGCAGCGACAGGGTGGACAGGGTGGCTAGAGCGGTCATGAGCGTGCGTGGAGTACGGGATGGCATGCGGCTCTCCTAAGGGAGTTGGGGGTGCCAGTGCTCCGTGCGGGTGTGCGTGGTTCGCCGAAGTCGGCTTCCTGTGGTGCCGGAAGCTCGGACGTCGACGTGCTCTGGTGCTGCCGGTGGTCTCCGCCCGGCAGTGCGTGGGGTGCTCGGCGGCGGGCTAGGCCGCCGGCGCCGACCGGCGCGTGATCATTTCCGTCGGCAGGACGACGGGAGCGGTCGAGATCTCCTCGCCCGCGAGGCGCGTGAGGAGCATGCGTGCGGCCGTCTCCCCCATCTCCCGCATGGGCTGACGGACCGTGCTCAGTGACGGCTCGGTGTGCGGAGCCATCGGGATGTCGTCGAAGCCGATCACGGCGACGTCCTCCGGCACGCGGATCCCGGCGTCCCGCAGGGCGCCCATCACGCCCACGGCCGCGAGGTCGTTGTGCGCGAAGACCGCGTCGAACTCCCGTCCCTCGGCGAGCAGTCGGCGCACGGTCGCGCGGCCGTCGGTCTCGGTGAAGTCGCCCTCGACGACCAGGTCGAGCGCGATGCCGCGCTCGGCGAAGGTGGCGCGGAACCCGGCGAGCCGGTCGCGTACGCAGCCGAACCGTGCGGGCCCGGTGAGCACCATCGGCTTGCGCCGGCCATCGGCCAGGAGGTGGCGGGCCGCCGAGGCCCCGCCTTCGAAGTTGGTGGCTGTGACGGACGGGAACTCCGGGTGGTGTCCCCGGTCGTCGATGAGGACGACGGGCAGGCCCTCGCGATGCAGCGCCGTCAGCATGTCAAGAGTGTTCTCCGGTTCCACCACGAGCAGCCCGTCGAACGCGCGCGCCGACACCTGGCTGGTGAAGCGCGCCACGGACTCGGTGCCCCGGTTGCAGGTGAACAGCAGCAGGCCGAAGTCGGCCGCCTCCACGGTGTCGACGACGCCCTGCAGTACCTCGCCCATCCACGGCCAGGTCAGCGAGGGCACCAGCATGCCCACCGTCCGGCTGTTGCCCCGGGCAAGACCGACCGCGCCCGAACTGGGCACGTAGCCCATGCGGTCGATGACCTCGCGGACCCGGGCTGCCGTCGACGCGTCGACCTCGCCGCGGGTGTTCAGCACCCGGGACACGGTCGTCTTGCTCACGCCGGCCGCGTGAGCCACATCGGCGATGGTCACAGCCATGACTTGCCTCCCGGAACACGGGGATCGCGCCTTCGCGCCCAGGACCGGTACCGGTTCCGGAACCGGTTCCGGCGCTGGGCGGCGAGTCAACCGGACTGACATGTTGCCGTCAATAGTTCACGCCAAAACTGCCGTGGTTCGAGCCCAACACAGCCATTGTCTACGGGACTTGAACGCGGTCGGAGGCCGCCGGGCACCCGGCAGCACAGTCCGCCGGGGACCGAAACACCCCTGGTCGAAGCGCCCCTCGACGAGTTCCACCGCCCGGCGCCGATAATCGTGCGCATGACCGGACCACAGCGAAGAGCCGACTTCTTCACCGCGCCGCACCAGGAGCGCCGCCACCTCAACGCCCGTACCACCGGGGACGAACGCCGCATGCTGGTCTCCGTGCTGGCGGCCCAGCGCGCGACGCTGGAACTCAAGTGCGCGGGCCTGGGTGCGGAGTTGGCGCGGCGGTCCGTGGAGCCCTCGACGCTTTCACTCCTCGGACTCGTCCGGCACCTCGCCGATGTGGAACGCCGCTGGTTCCGGAAGGTGCTGGCCGGGCAGGAAGCGCCGCCCCGGTTCTCCACCGAGGCCGAACCCGACGAGGACTTCGACGGCGCGATGCCCGATCCCGCGCTCGTCACCGCGGCCTGGGAGGCCTGGCACGCCGACGTGGCGTTCGCCGAACGCTTCGTCACCGAAGCGCCCGGCCTGGACGTCGAGGGCCACGACTCCTGGCTCGGGGCGGTGTCACTGCGCTGGGTACTGATCCACATGATCGAGGAGTACGCCCGCCACAACGGCCAGGCCGACCTGCTCCGCGAACGCATCGACGGAGCGGTCGGCCTGTGAGCCGCGGCCGGCACTCAGGTGTTACCGCCCTGAGGCCGCCTCCCGCAGTTGCTCAGGAGTGCGGGACCACCGCCACGGGGCACGGCGCGTGGTGCATCACCGCGTGGGCCACCGATCCGATCCGGGTTCCCACGGCCGAGCGTTCGGCGCGGCGCTGGACGACCATCAGCTGGGCCCGCGCGGCCAGCGAGAGCAAGACCTGTCCGGCGCTGCCCATCTCGACGTACTCGGTGACGGGCACCTCGGGAAACTGCTCTCGCCAGGGCTGCACCGCCTCGGTGAGAGCCTTCTTCTCGAAGGGTTCCATTCCCCCGGCCTCGTCGAGCAGCTTCAACGAGCCGGGGCTGTAGGTGAACAGCGGCGGCAGGCTCCACGCACGTACGACGCGCACCGAGGCGCCGCGGGCCGCCGCCGTCTCGAAGGCGAACCGAAGGCCGGCGGCACTGTCGTCCGGACCGCCCTGCTGACCTACGACGATCTCGCGGCCCGCCGCCTCGGACGCGGCGTTGTCATCGGCGCGCACCAGCACGACGGGGCCCGCGGCCTCGGCGATCACCTGCTGTCCGACGGAGCCGATCAGGAAACCGACGATCGCTCCGTGCCCGCGTGAACCGAGGACCAGTGTCTCGGCGTCCGAAGCCGCGGCGACCAGCGAGTCGACGGCGCCGCCTTCCAGGACCTCGGCCGAAACGGACAGGTCCGCGTGCCGTTCGGTGACCGTGCGGGCGGCGGCCTCCACCAACTCCTGTGCCCACCGCGCCTGTTCCTCGCTGTCCGGCCCGCCTGCCAGTGGGTGCGGTTGCCCGTGCCAGGCGTACACCACCCGCAGGGGCAGTCCTCGCCGGACGGCTTCCCTGCCCGCCCACGCCGCAGCGGCCCCGCCCTCGTCCGATCCGTCCACGCCCACGGTGATCGGGTGCGTCATTCGTCCGCCTCTCTGTCGCCGGCTCACATGTCCTGCCGGCATGGCTGTAGCCGTCGGCCTCCCGAGTGACATCCTCCAGCGTGGGAGCCTGCCTACTCTTCCCCGCACCTTAACGGCGTGGCGTTCCGGCGCCGTAGAGCGCTCTCGGGACAAGGCGCGCGGGGCGTCCTGGTGCGAGCGCGCCGGAGGGTCGCGGGGCGGACAGCGCTTACCTTTCGCGCACCTCTTGAACGCGGCAGACGCTCCGCAGCAGGGGTCGACAGGTCCCATACATGAATGAACTACCGCACAACGTTGCCCAGTTGACTGTTCACTCCGCAACAACATCCGGGATCCCGGTCACAACTCTTGACGCCTGGTTCACGCGGATGAAGCATGCATCGGCAAGAGAGCGCTCCCCGCACCTTCCATCGTTCACTTCCTGAACCAGGAGAGTTGCCCCCATGCCCTCTGCCTTCACAGACCCCTCGGACTCCGGCCCCTCCACACCGGCTCGCCGGTCCGTTC
The DNA here is from genome assembly GCF_026341825.1 of Streptomyces sp. NBC_00620. Classification (GTDB taxonomy): domain Bacteria; phylum Actinomycetota; class Actinomycetes; order Streptomycetales; family Streptomycetaceae; genus Streptomyces. The sequence continues at coordinate 2,661,890 of NZ_JAPENY010000002.1, read as the reverse complement.
TCGGAGCGATGGCCGCCGCGGCTGCCGCTCCCGCTCTGCTCGGCCTGTCAACACCGGCATCCGCCGCACCCGTCAAGCCGCTCGCCCTGCCCGGCGGCGGTGACCTCGGCCCGAACGTCATCGTCTTCGACCCCTCGACCCCGGGCATCCAGGCCAGACTGGACCAGGTGTTCGCGCAGCAGGAGTCGGCCCAGTTCGGCACGGGCCGCTACCAGTTCCTCTTCAAGCCGGGCACCTACAACGGGCTCAACGCCCAACTCGGCTTCTACACCTCGATCTCGGGCCTCGGCCTGTCCCCGGACGACACGTCGATCAACGGCGACATCACCGTCGACGCGGGCTGGTTCGGCGGCAACGCCACGCAGAACTTCTGGCGTTCGGCGGAGAACCTCGCGATCACTCCCGTCAACGGCACGAACCGGTGGGCCGTCGCACAGGCCGCCCCCTTCCGGCGCATGCACGTCAGGGGCGGCCTCAACCTCTCCCCCAACGGCTACGGCTGGGCCAGCGGCGGCTACATCGCCGACAGCCGCGTCGACGGCACGGTCGGTCCGTACTCGCAGCAGCAGTGGTACACCCGCGACAGCTTTGTGGGCGGCTGGCTCAACGCCGTCTGGAACATGGTGTTCTCGGGCGTCGAGGGAGCCCCCGCGCAGACCTTCCCGAACCCGCCGTACACCACGCTGAACACCACGCCGATCTCCCGCGAGAAGCCGTTCCTCTACCTCAACGGCACGGAGTACCGCGTCTTCCTGCCGGAGAAGCGGGTCAACTCGCGCGGCACCACCTGGGGCAGCGGCACGCCGCGAGGTACGTCACTGGCGTTGACGCAGTTCTACGTGGCCAAGCCCGGTGTCACCGCCGCCACCCTCAACGAGGCGCTCACCCAAGGCCTCCACCTGCTGCTGACGCCGGGGATCTACCACCTCGACCAGCCGATCCAGGTCAACCGCGCCAACACCGTGGTGCTCGGCCTCGGTTACGCCACCCTGATCCCGGACAACGGCGTCACCGCGCTCAAGGTGGCCGATGTCGACGGCGTCCGCCTCGCGGGCTTCCTCATCGACGCCGGTCCCGTCAACTCCGCCACCCTGCTGGAGGTCGGGCCCACCGGCGCTTCGGCGAACCACTCCGTCAACCCGACCACCGTGCAGGACGTCTTCATCCGCATCGGCGGCGCGGGCGCCGGCAAGGCCACCACCAGCATGGTGGTCAACAGCCGCAACACGATCATCGACCACACCTGGGTCTGGCGCGCCGACCACGGCGCCGGAGTCGGCTGGGAGACCAACCGGGCCGACTACGGCGTCCGCGTCAACGGCAACGACGTACTGGCCACCGGGTTGTTCGTCGAGCACTTCAACAAGTACGACGTCCAGTGGTACGGCCAGGGCGGCCGCACGATCTTCTTCCAGAACGAGAAGGCGTACGACGCGCCGAACCAGGCCGCCATCCAGAACGGCGCGATCAAGGGGTACGCGGCCTACAAGGTCGCCGACACCGTGACCACGCACGAGGCCTGGGGCATGGGCAGCTACTGCTACTACAACGTCGACCCGACGATCCTCCAGCACCACGGATTCGCGACGCCGGTCAACGCGAACGTGAAGTTCCACAACATCATGGTCATCTCACTGGGCGGCCAGGGGCAGTACGAGCGCGTCATCAACGACACGGGCTCGCCCACCTCGGGCAACACCACCGTTCCGTCGGTGGTGGTCAACTTCCCCTGACCGCACCGCTTTCGGGAGCCCGGCCTCAGCAGGAGGCCAGGCTCCCGATGTCGACCGCGTCGGCCATCGCTCCCATCCCCACATCATTGGGGTGCAGGTGATCGCCGTTGTCGAAGAACGGCGAGATCCTTTCGTGGTCGTAGGGGCTGCGCAGGATCTTGTCGAAGTCGGTGACAGCGTCCAACTCCCCGCTGTTCCGCACGAATTCGTTGATCTCCAGGCGTACGGACTCGGCCGCCGTGTCCCATTCGTACCAGCCCTTGAAGGGGGCGATGGTCGAGCCGACGACGCACTTGCCCGCCGCGTGGGCCTGATCAATGATCTTCCGGTAGCCGTCGATCATGTCCTGGGCCGTGACTCCCGAGTGCGCCTTGATGTCATTGACGCCCTCGAAGAGGAAGACGGTGCGCACGCCCGGATGGGAGAGCACATCGCGTTGCAGACGGTTCAGCGCGCTCTGCCCGGCGCCATCCGCGAGCACCTTGTTCCCGGAGATCCCTTCGTTGGCGACGCCCTTGACGGGGGTGTCCGCCGCCTGGAGCCGACGGGAGAGGTAGTCGGGCCAGCGCCGGTTCAGGTCGGTGCTGGACTGCCAGCCGTCGGTGATGGAGTCGCCGAGAGCGACCACCGAGCCGATGGACGCGGAGGTCTCCACGTTGACGGCGTCGAGCCAGTACCAGGACCCCATCGGATCGGTCCAGGCGCCCGCGCCCTCCTCGGCGGCGTGGTCGCCCGCGGTCGCGTAGCTGGTCTGCATGGCCATGCCGTGACCGGTCGTCGGTCCCTGGGCGCCCGTCACGTACAGGCTGACGACCAGGTTGCTCTGGGCGGCCAGCTTCCCAGGCAGCGGATCGCTGAGCACGGTCTCGCCGGCCGGGACGGTAACGGACGCGGCCCCGCCGAAGGACAGCTGCCGGTTGGAGCCGCGGACCAGCTCCGCACCCTGCTTCTGTAGCCCCGCGTAGGCGCTCGCGAAGGTCACCGGGTTGTCGCCGAAGGCGTTGGACAGCCGGATCTGCATGTTCGTGCCGCCGACACTGGTGCGCACGATCAACCGGTAACTGCGGTCGGCGGGACCGGCGCTCTGCCGATCGGCGCTGGCACCCCAGGTGACCACCGAGTGCTTGCCCTTCGCGGCGGCCGGGGCCGCCGCCGCGGACGCAGGGGCCTGCGACACCGGCTGCGACTTCTGTGCCACCGCCTCTGCCTGCACCTGGGCCTGTGCCACCGAGGAGCCGGTCAGCGGCCCGCAGACCGCCATGATCAGCGCAGATACGACGCCCACCGTGCGGCGCCGGTACGAGGCGGCACTCATCCGAGGTTCCGCAGTGTGACGGACTCACCGGACTTGAGGCTGATCTTCCGCGAGGCGCCGCCCGCGACGAGGGTCGTGGTGCGGCCGCCGACGCTCTTCAGCGTCAACTGGGTGACCTTGCCGTTCTTCCAGCGGAGGTCCGCCACGAAGCCGCCGCGGACGCCCACGCCGGACACCGAGCCGGATGCCGCCCAGGCGGCGGGCAGCGCGGGCAGCAGCTCGACGTGTCCGGGCCGCGAGTACAGCAGCATCTCGATGATCGCCGCGGGGGTACCGCAGTTCGCTTCGATCTGGAAGATGCCGCGGCCCGTCTCGACCTCGTAGATGTCGAAGAGGTTCATCGCGCTGCCGTTGGTTCCGTTGACCGACGGCTTCAGGTTGTTGACGACGAGCCGGTATGCCTTCTCCGCGTCCTTCAGCCGCGCCCAGCACAGGGCGCGCCAGGCTTGGGCCCAGCCGAAGCTGGTCATGCCGCGCGCGGTGAGGAGCGCCGTCGCGCCGTCCAGGATCTCCTTCGGCGTCGATTCGTCCGGACGGATCCGGTCTCCGGGGAACAGGTTGATGAGCGGCGAGAGGTGCCGGTGCGTGGTCTCGCCCAGGTTGTCGGGCGACATCCACTCCTCCAGCCAGCCGCTCGTGGGGCTGACCACGGGCAGGTAGAGGCGCTCGCGCAGACCGTCGATGGTCTTCCGGTACGCGCCGTCCTTGCCGAGCAGCTCGGAAGCGGTGTGGAAGTTTCCGAAGAGGCCCCACACCAGTTCCTGCGCGTAGGTCATGCCCTTGGCGTCCTGCGGGCCGTGCTCGGGCGACCAGTCCTTGTCGTCGATCAGGACCTCGCGCTTTTCGCCGGAGGCGTCGGTGACGGTCGTGGTGATGAGGCGGGCCTCCCAGAACTCCACGGCGCCCTTGATCAGGGGGTAGATCTTCTTGAGGTAGGCGCGGTCCTGGGTGTACTCGTAGTGCTCGAACAGGCTCTGGCAGAGCCAGGCGTTGCCGGCCGGGTGCCACCACCAGCCGCTTCCGCCGTAGGGGTTGGTGGAGAACGCCACGGCCCAGCCGGCGAGCTTGCCGCTGGAGTTGCGGAATCTGTTGGTGGGGTCGTTGAACTGCCGCTGGGTGACGTCCGTCCACGAGGGCAGCTGCGAGACGCAGTAGTCCGTGTAGGCGTCGAAGCAGTCGGACACGCCCACCCGGTCGGCCATCCAGTAGTTCATCTGAATGTTGACGTCGGTGTGGTAGTCGCCCATCCAGTCCGGGTCGTTGCCGTCAAGCCACGGGCCCTGGAGGCCCATGGGCAGGCTGCCCCGCGATCCGGAGATCATCAGATAGCGGCCGAACTGCAGGTAGGCGGCCTCGAGTTCGGGATCGGGAACGTCGTCCCGGTAGCGCGCCTGCAGCCGCTCCCAGGTGTCCAGCTCGCGCTGCGCGGCGGACGACGTGCCGAGGTTGATGTCCAGCTGCTCGAACTCGGGACGGAAGTCGGCGACGTGGGTGTGCAGCAGGGTGCTCGCCGAGTGGCCGGCCGCGTCGAGGACCTTGGTCCTGGCCAGGCGCTCAGGCACCACGGACGGATTGCGGAACCCCGCCTCGCCGTCGGGCGAGTAGTTGGTGCCGCCGCTGACGACGACGGTGAGGGTCTTGCAGCCGCTGAAGCTGATCGACGTACCGTCGACCTTGACCCTGCCCGTGCTGCTGTAGGCGGTGACGGCGGCGCCGTACTTGAGGCCGTTGGCGAGGGTGGCTCCGAACGACGCATAGCGCCCGGAGCTGTTGGCCGTGGTGGACTCGCCGTGGGTGCCGGCGAGGGAGACGGTGCCGGTGTAGGTGCCGCCGCCCTGCTGGGAGAAGTACAGGACGATGACGTCGTCGGGGAGGCTGGCGAAGATCTGCCGCGAATAGGTCACGCCGGAGATGTCGTACGAGGCGCCGACCAGGCCCTGGGCCATGTCGAGGGTGCGGCGGTAGTTGTTGACGTTGCCCAGGTCGTGGTCGGGGATGGCGACCGTGAGTTTGGCCAGCAGCGTCAGGGATCCGAAGTCCTCTCGGCCGTAGGGGAACTGGCCGTCGCTGTCCAGCTTGTCGTTGAGATGGCCGGTCCACATGGTGGCGTCGGTGATCATCAGAAGTTCGCTGGAGGGGTCGTTGCTCGCGAGGACCCCGAGGCGCCCGTTCCCTACCGGCAGCCCCTTCTCGATCATCGAGTTGGGGGAGCCGGGAGCCCCCCACCACAGCTGGTTCTTCGCGGCGTCGGCCGCGGCCAGCATGGGCGACTCGGTGGGGCGCAGCGGGGCCGCCGAAGCGGTGAAGGCGGGCAGAACGCCGAGTGCGGTGCCCGCGCCGGCAGCGGCGGCGAGGGTCAGGAAGCCTCTGCGGCTGGGGGGGTTGTCGCGTGATTCGGTGCGCTTGATGTCCACGGGGCACTCCATATCCAGGGAACGGCTCGTGCGAGAACGGCTCAGGCAGGAACGGCTGGTGGGGGGACGGCCGCTGCGGAAACGGCGAGTGGGGGAATCACCGCAGGCGGCCGTCGGCGTGGGGCCGGTCCCCGTGGGGCCCGGGTTCAGGTCACCGGGCCCCACGGGAAGCAGGTCAGACGGTCTGCGGAACGACGATCTTGTCGATGTCGGGGGCGTATCCGCTGCCGCTGTCGAAGGTGATGGTGTTGGTGCCCGCCTTCAGTGCCAGCTGGACGCTGACGGTCTCGGCGGTGCTCCAGTCACCCGTGGAGGGGAACTTCTGGCTGGTGCCGTTGCCGCTGTTGGAGAAGACGTTCACCGAGCGGGCGTCGCCGCTGACGTAGGCGACCTTGACGGTGTAGATCCCGTCCTTCTTCACCGTGACGTTGTTGAACTGCAGCTTGCCGCCGGTGTAGAGGTTGCCGACCTTCTTGCCGCCCGAGCAGGCGTCGCAGCCGGCCACGGAGGCGTTGCCCGACAGGGTGTTGGCCGCGTCCTCGGACTCGTAGCTCGTGGTCGCCAGGGTGGTGCCGGCGGGCTTGATGGTGAAGAGCCGCGAGCCGTGGGCGGGCAGCGCCGCGGTGATCTTGTTCTTGTAGGTGCCGAGGTTCGACTTGTTCCACAGGTCGCGCACGGAGGCGTTGCCGGTGAATCCGAAGGAAGCCCAGTTGGCGGTGACGGAGGCAGGCGAGTCGCCGAGGTTGAACAGGGCGACGGTGTAGCTGCCGTCGGCGTTCTTGGTGCCCCAGACCTGCTCGTTGTTGACCGTGGTGACGGGCCGCGCGATGGGCGAGGCGCTCTGGTCGACGGCGATGACTTCCTTGTTGGTGAGCAGGGAGACGCCGTAGCTGTCCAGCTTGGTGAGGTCGTCACCGGTGTAGAGGGGCGACTTGCTGATGGCCCACAGGGTCATGTAGCTCTGCCGCTCGGCCTTGGTGAGGCCGTCCATCTCACCGTTGCCGACGTCGAGGGCGTCGAGGTCGTTCCAGCCGCCCGGGCCCCCCTTGTTGCTCCACGCGGGGGCGTCGTCCCACCGGTTGTCGACCGAGTTCTCCCAGGTGACAAGGGTGTTGCAGTAGCACTCGATGTCGGTGTCGATGCGCCAGCCGTTGGAGTACTTCTTCCAGTCGGCGGCGTAGTTGATGTCGAGCGACCAGGAGAGCTCGAGGTGGATCGGGCGCCCGGCGGTGGCGATGGCCTTCTGCCAGGCGGCGACGTCGGCGACGTTGTTGTAGTTGTCACCGGACTTGAACGAGCCCGGGCCCACGCCGTCGATCTTCAGGAAGTCGTAGCCCCAGTCGGCGAACAACTGCGCCTGGGAGTCGATGTACTTCTGCGCGCACGGCTTCGAGAAGTCGATCTTGTACGCGCTGTCCCAGCCGTTGGTGGTGCGCAGGTCGCCGTAGACGATGTCGGCGGTGGTGCAGTTCTCGGCGTTCCAGATCGGCGTCTTGCCGTCGTTGTAGGCGCCCTTCTCCAGACCGACGGGCAGGTAGATGCCGGCCTTGAGGCCCAGGGAGTGGATGTGGTCGGCGACCGACTTCATGCCGCTGGGGAACCGGACCGGGTCGGGCGTCTGCCGGCCGTACTGGTCGAACCCGGACTTCCAGTTCTTGTCCATCCACCAGCCGGCGTCGATGTTGACGTACTCGTAGCCGTAGTTCTTCAACTTGGAGGCGAGGGCGTCCGCCTGCTTCAGGACGTTCGCCTCGGTGAGGTAGCTGTAGTCGCCGTCCGGGTTGAGGCCCGGGTACTTCGAGGACTGCATGCTCCAACTCGACCAGCCCATGTAGGGCTTGGCGGCCACCTCGGCGGCGGTGGCGGCGGGAGTCGCGGTGGGCGTGTCCGCCTGAGCCGCCGGGACGGCTGTGGCGACGCCCGCGGTGAGGGCGATGACGAGCAGCGATCTTATGGCGCGGCGGCCGGAGCGCGAGGTGGCTCCGGGCATGGTGAAGAACGACGATGACCGCATGGGTCCGACCTCCAGGACGACGTTGTCAACGGGACGGTTGGGGGCACGGGGCGGCTCAAGCCCCTGCGTTCCGGCGGCTCAGCCCTTTCCGGAGCCGATGGTGAGTCCGCTGATGAACTGGCGCTGAAGCGCGAAGTACACCAGCAGCGTGGGGATCGCGGTCATCAGCGCACCGGCCGCGATGAGGTTGGGATTGGTGAAGTACGCGCCCTGGAGGTTGGCCAGGGCCGAGGTGATGGGGCGCTTGTCGCCGGTCTCGATGAGTGCCAGCGGCCAGAAGAAGTCGTTGTAGATCCAGATCGATTCGAGCGTCGCGAGGGCCGCGAACGCCGGGCGGCACAGCGGCAGGATGATCTGGAAGAACTGCCGCCAGACCTGGGCGCCGTCCACCAGCGCCGCCTCGGAGATCTCCTTGGGGATCGTCTTCATGTAGTTGCTGAGGACGAAGGTGCAGAACCCGCACTGGTAGGCGATGTGGATGAAGATGATGCCCCAGATCGAGTTGTACATAAGCAGCGAGTCCGTCATCCAGTAGGGCAGCGGGATGAGGAGATACAGCTTGTACAGCGGGGTGATGAGGACCTGCGCCGGCAGCAGGTTGCCCGCGGTGAACAGCATCAGCAGGACGATGTTCCAGCGGAAGTCGAAGCGGGAGACGAAGAAGGCGACGGCCGCCGAGAACAGCAGGGTGCCCAGGACCGCGGGGACCGTGATGAGGACCGAGTTCCAGAAGAAGTGCGGCATCCCGGACTGTTCCCAGGCGTCCGTGAAGTTGCCGAGGCTCAGGCTGTGCGGCCAGGAGAGATAGCCGTTCTTCGCGGTGTCCGAGTACGGACGCAGCGAGGTGTAGATCGCCCACAGCAGCGGGATGAGCCAGAGCAGGGCGATGCCGCCCAGCATCACGTGGCGTCCTGCCTGGCTGCGGGGCTTCGAGGGGCCGTCCTGGGCCTGGGATTCGCGCCGGGCCCGCAGTCGGGAGGCCGGACGCGGCACGGTCGTGGTCACTGGTCCTCCTTGCGGACGGTCTGGACGAGGAAGGTGCCGATGGCGGCAAGGGAGACCAGGAGCAGGATGACCGCGAGGGCGGACCCGTAACCGATGTGGCTGGACTCGCCGATGATGTTGTCGGTGATGAGGAGGGAGAGCAGTTCCATGCCGGGTTTGCTGCCGACGCCGCCACCGAGGACGTACACGATGTCGAAGGCCCGCAGGGACTCCATGACCGTGACGACCAGGATGATGATGTTGACCGGTTTCAGGGCCGGGAAGACCACCCGCAGGAAGGTCTGGCGGCCGTTGGCGCCGTCGAGCGCCGCGGCTTCCTTGAGCGCCGGGTCGAAACCCTTCAGGCCGGCCAGGTAGAGGATCATGATGTAGCCGGTGTGCCGCCAGGCCGAAGCGACGAGCACGGCCCACAGGTTGAGGTCGGGGTTGCCGAGCCAGTCGATGTGGTTGCCGTCTCCGGCGGCGTTCAGGATGCCGTTGAGAAGTCCCGTGTCCGGGTTGTAGATGATCTCCCAGATGAAGCCGACGACGGCCAGGGAGAGCACCATCGGCAGGAAGATCGCGGTCTGGTAGAACTTCGTGAAACGGATCTTCCGGTCCAGCTGGTAGGCGAGGAAGATGCCGAACGGCGTGGGCAGCAGGGCCGTGAACAGCAGCCAGATCACGTTGTGCTGCACCGCGGGCCAGAACGGCGGGTAGTTGGTGAAGATCTCCTTGTAGTTCTCCAGGCCGATCCACTGGATGTCGGCCAGTTCGATGCCGTCCCAGGTGGTGAAGGACAGCGCGAGCGAGGCCAGTGCGGGCAGCCAGACGAAGAAGAGCAGCGCGGCAAGGGGGATGCCGATGATGACGGTGAGGAAGATCCGGTCACCGCGGCCGAGACTGCGGGCGCGCTTGCGGATCGTACGGGGTGAGGGGAGGGAGGACACGGTGCGTGAGACCTTTCCGGTCCTGGTCAGGCCTTGAAGTAGCGCGAGCGCTGGGACTCGATCTTCTTCAGCGTCTCGGTGCCGTCGTCGGGGTGGCTCAGCCACTCGGTCAGGCCGGGGAGTACGACGGTGGAGATGAAGCCCGGGTCGCTGTCGCGGTCCGCGAACTGGCTGATGTTCTTGGCGGAGCCGATGAGTTCGGCGGACTTCTTCTGCAGGGCGTTGTACGCGCTGGTGGAGGTCTGGTCGTTGACGCCGAGGTTGCTCGGGTCGACACCCGCGTACAGCTCTTCGGCCTGCGCACCGCCGAGGAACTCCAGGAACTTCTTGGCGCCGTCCTCGTTCTTGGGGCTCTTGCTGAGCATGAAGCCGTCGGTGGGGGCCTCGACGGCGTCCTGCCCGTACGCGGAGTCGATCTCGGGGAAGGGGAAGAAGTCGAGGTCGCTGCGAACCGCCTCGTCGGTGATCTGCTGGCCGATGAAGAGGCCGGTGACCGACATGCCGGACTTCTTGTCGATCAGGGACTGTGCGGCGTCCTGCCAGGAGCGGCCGCCACCGCTCGCCTGGTAGTAGGGGGTCAGTTCACGCCAGGTGTCGAGGATCGCGACGGCGCGCTTGTCGGTCCAGGAGGTCTCGCCACGCAGCAGGGACATGTGGAAGTCGTAGCCGTTGGCCCGCAGGTCGACGTAGTCGAAGGCGCCGAGGATGCTCCAGGTGTCGCCGCCGCCGTATCCCGAAGTGATCGGGGAGAGGCCGTCCGCCTTCATCTTCTTGGCGAGCGCGACGAACTCGCTCCACTTCTGCGGGACTTCGTAGCCGCGCTCCTCGAACACGCTCTTGAGGTAGAAGACGCCCCACGGGTAGTTGTACAGCGGCACGAAGTAGTACTTGCCGTCCTCGCCCTTGGAGAGCTGCTTGGCGGCGTCGCTGAAGCCGCCGCCTATCTTGTCCCACACGTCGTCGATCGGGGTGGCGAGGTTCTTCTTGGCGAAGTACTGCATGCGGTAGCCGGCGAACCAGGTGAAGACGTCGTCCGGGGTGCCCTGCAGATACGTGGTGATGCTCTTCTGGAAGGTGTCGTGGTCGACGGTGTTCGTCTTGACCGTCAGTCCGCTGTCCTTGGTGAAGGCGTCGGTGACGGTCTTGTAGGCCTTCTTCGGGGTGGCGTCGGCGCCGTTGGATCCGAAGGTGACCGTCTTCGGGTCGGCCGCCGGTCCCCCGCCGCACGCGGTCAGAACGGGCGCGGCCAGCGCGGCGGCCCCAAGTCCGAACAGTCCGCCGGTCACTCTGCGGCGGCTTGGCCCACGCGCAGCCAAGGGGTTGCGGCTCTGCTGCGTCATAGCTACTCCTCGTGCGTTTCAGTGCGTATCACTGCATTTGGGAACGGGTCTGGACGCGTCCGACGGTCAGTTCGTGTCGGCTCGGATGAAGGACTGGATCGCGGTGGCCGCGGCCCCGCGCGCCCACTCCTCGAAGGGCAGGGGGCGGGTCTGCAGGTCGCACCGCGCGGCCGATCCGAACGCGGCCGCGGCGAAGGCGTCGCGAATCTGCTCGGCGAACAGGTCGTACGCGGCAAGGCCTTCACCGGAGATGATCACCCGCTCGGGACCGAGCAGATTGGCCACGGTCGCGATACCGCGGCCGATCGCCTCTCCGGCCCGCGCGTACACCTCCCGCGCCCCGGGGTCACCGTCGTGGGCGAGGTCCAGGGCCTCGGCGGCGTCGGCGACCTGGACGCCGGTCACCTCCCGGACCCTGCTGACGATCGCCGAGTCCGCGGCGATCGCCTCCACACAGCCCCGGTTGCCGCAGTGGCAGAGGGGGCCGGCCGGATCGATGGCGACGTGCCCGATCTCCCCGGCCACGCCGTACGCCCCGGACACGACCTGCCCGTGTACCACGAGGCCGCAGCCGATACCGGCGCCGACGGTCACCACGGCGAAGTCGGAGAGGCCCACTCCGGCGCCGAACCACTGCTCGGCGACGGTCAGCGCCCGGACGTCGTTGTCGACGGTGACCGGCAGCCCCGTCGTCATCCGGGCCAGTTCGGCGAGCGGCACGTCGCGCCACTCCAGGAAGGGTGAGTACCGCACCACTCCGGCGGCACGGTCCACATCGCCCGAGACCGCGATGCCCAGGCCCTGCACCTGGACCCCGAAGCCGTCGGCCTCCGTCAGCAACTCCTGCACAAGCCCCGCGATCGAGGCCAGCACCGCCTTGGGGTCATGCGTGGTGAGGGGCACGTGCCGGGCGACCCTGATGCGACAGCACAGGTCCGTGAGGACGGCGATGAGCTCGTCGCCCGTGATCTTCACTCCGATGAACAGCGCCCTGCCACCGTCGACAAGCACCGGGTTGGCCGGCCGGCCGAGAGACGACTGCCGCGCCTCCTCGTCGACGTCCTCCTGGAGGTAACCGGCCTCGATCAGAGGCCGGACCGCCTTGGTGACCGCCGCCGCGGACAGCTGGGTTCGCCCCGCTATCTCCGACCGCGTGAGCGGGCCGTGGGACAGCACGGTGGTGAAGATCTGGGAGACGGCCGGCGTATGGGCCGGGAACGCCTCTGTTCGACTGGTCGAGCGCATGGCCGGAACCTAAGTCCCTTATTTTCTGCTGTCAATAAAATAAGCAGGATTAACTTGGGCACCTTCCCTGAAGGGCATGTCGCCTGCAAAAGACAGATACGGGCAAGGTGTTGACACATGATCGAAGGTCGAGGTTGGCTTTCGACCATCTCGTGCACAACTGGAACGTGAGGACCCCTGTCGATGATCTCCTTCGCCCCGGACTCCGGGGTCTATCTGCTGGCCACACCGAACACGTCGTACGCGCTGAGAGTCGACGAGACCGGGACGCCCTGCCACCTCGCATGGGGCCCACGGCTTACGCTCGCGGAGGCAGAGGCGCTCGTCGCACCCGAGGCTCCGGCGGCCAGCAGCTTCGAGGGCATTCCCCCTTTCAGGGAGGAGCTTCCCGTCGACGGCGGGACGCGCTACGGGCCGCCGTCGCTCCAGGTCCGGTTCGCGGACGGATCACGCGCGTTCGAGTGGCAGCCCACCGGGCGGCGCGTCAGTGACGACAAGCTGGAACTGGGGTTCCGCGACCGCAACTACCCGCTGGATGTGACACTCCACTACCGTGTGCACGGCGACACGGACGTCATTGAGCGCTGGACCGTGGTCCGCAACGCCGGTGACGAGCCCGTCACCCTGCTGCGCACCGATTCCGCTGCGTGGGCGCTGCCGGCGCTGCGGGACTACCGCCTCAGCCACGTCACCGGCCAGTGGTGTGCCGAGAGTCAGCTGCGCCGGGAACAACTGCCGTACGGCGAGACCGTGTTGACCAGTCGTCGCGGTACCACCAGCCACCATGCCAACCCGTGGGTGATGCTCGACGCGGGCGAGGCCACGGAGGAGCACGGCCGGGTGTGGAGCGCCGCCCTTGCCTGGAGCGGGAGTTGGCGGATCACCACGCAGCGCACCCCCGACGGCCGGGCCGGATTCACCGGAGGCGTCGGCCACGACGGTACGAATGTGCCGCTCGCGCCGGGCGAGGAGTTCGCCACTCCCCCGTTCGCGGGTCTGTGCACCGACGGCGGCTTCGGCGCGGCCAGCCGAGCCTGGCACGCGTACACCATCGCGCATGTCCTGCCGCATCCGGACGAGGTCGCGCCGGTGCTGTACAACTCCTGGGAGGCGACGGGCTTCGACGTCGACGAGGTCAGCCAGAAGGCGCTCGCCGAACGGGCCGCGGAGCTCGGGGTCGAGCTGTACGTCGTCGACGACGGCTGGTTCGGAGCGCGCCGCAGCGACCGAGCGGGCCTCGGCGACTGGACGCCTTCACCGGACCGCTTCCCCAACGGGCTGACGCCGCTGGTCGACTCGGTGCACCGGCTGGGGATGGGTTTCGGACTCTGGGTGGAACCCGAGATGGTCAACCCGGACAGTGATCTCTACCGCCAACACCCGGACTGGGTACTGCACTTCCCCGACCGCCCCCGCTCCGAGCTGCGCAACCAGCTGGTCCTCAACTTCGCCCGCCGCGATGTCGCGGACTGGGCGTACGACTGGCTGACCCGGCTCGTCGGCGACAACGGCATCGACTTCCTCAAGTGGGACATGAACCGGGCGTTCAGCGAGGCCGGCTGGCCCGGGCAGCAGGACGGCGCCGACCGCCTCGGACCCCAGTACGTACGCAATCTGTACGGCGTCATCGACCGCCTCCGCGCGGACCATCCGGCGCTGCGGATCGAGTCGTGCAGCGGCGGTGGCGGCCGGGTCGACCTGGGCATCCTGTCCCGTACGGACCAGGCGTGGGCGTCGGACAACACCGATGCCGCCGACCGGATGGGGATCCAGCACGGCTACGGCCAGATCTATCCCGCGCGCACGATGGGCGCGTGGGTGACGGACGTGCCCAACCAGCTCACCGGCCGGACGGTTCCGCTGCGTTTCCGTTTCCATGTGGCGATGGCCGGCGCCCTGGGCATCGGGGGCGATCTCACCCACTGGTCCGAGGAGGAACTGCGCGAGGGCGCCACTCTGGTGGCCGAGTACAAGCAGGTGCGCCACCTCGTGCAGCACGGCAGGCTCGACCGTCTGTCGCCACCGGCCGAGGACGCCGTCTCGGTGGTTCAGTACACCGCCGCCGACGCCTCGGAAACCCTGCTCCTCGTGTATCGGCGCGTCTCGCGGCACGGCGCCCCGCAGGTTCCGGTCCGGCTGCGCGGCCTGCACCCCGGGGGGCGCTACCGCGACGCCCGCACCGGTGCCGTGCACCACGCAGCCGTGCTCGGCGAGTACGGGTTGCACGTCGACCTGCCCTTGGGCGACTGGTCCAGCGCCGCGCTGCACCTGGTACGGGAGCCGGAGGCGTAGTCCCTCTCAACGGCCCTGGACGCGCTCGGCGTTGAGCGCGTCCACGGCGCCCTCCGTGTCCCCGATCGTGGTGTAGTCCACGGCGATGAAGTTCACCGGCCGGCCGCGCTCCCGCTCACAGGCGTGGACGCGCTCCAGCACGTCGTCACGCCGGTTGATCTGCCCCGCGTCCAGTCGGCTGCCGCCGTCGATGGTGATGAAGTGGTTGAGGAGGAAGAGCCGTTTGTCGGTGCCTCCCCGGTGGGGTCCGCAGGTCATCTCCTGCGGGGTCCGGAAGGCGAAGGGGGTTTCCATCCCGTACCGGTAGAAGTTCCGGTACCAGGGCGCCGGCCCGTCGGCCCGCTCGGCGAAGACGACAAGGCGGTGGTCGTCGTCGATCATCTCGCCGAGGGTGGGCCACGGGCGGTTCGGATCCTCGTCCGGGGGGTACAACAGGTCGTTCAGACCGGCCTGTTGGACGGCATCCGCGGTGTCGGCACCGCTGATGTCGTCCTGCACGATCAGGGTCAGGACCTCGGACGGGTGGGCTCGCAGCCAGTCCCCCAACTCCCGCAGGGTGGGCACCAGTTCCAGAGCGCCCGCCCGGCACACCGAGTGACACAGCCACAGGCCCTCGCGGGGCGGGTTGAACCGGTTGACCGCGTCCTTGATCTGCGCGCGCAGCTCGGGCGGGAAGTCGGATTCGGCCAGCCGCCGGGTGATGTCCTCGGGGCGTTCCCAGTGGTAGGTGTCGATCTGCAACGCCCGTACCCCGTCGTTCAGTTGGCCGGTGATGTCGGGGTCCTGGAGGGGGCCGATGAATCGGTCGGCCGTCGTCGACATGGCGTTGTGCGAGGTGACCTGGGCGAGTTCGTCGTAGGGCAGGTCGCACAGCCGGGTGCTGCCCTGGCAGACGCGGACGCCCTGGCCGGCGAACGCGAGCGGGACCAGCGCGACGCCTGCCAGGGCGACAGCCGTGGCTCCGAGCGCCGGGGCGAGGTGTGCGCGGCGCGTGGCGAACGGTTCCGGGCGCCGCTCGGCCGCCCAGGCGAGGGCGACGAGGAGGGCGCCTGCGGTGATGGGCACCAGGGCTGTCGTCGCGGCCACGGTCAGCAGGCGGTCGAACGCGGCGCTCTGCACGTCGTCGACCAGGCGCGACACCGCTTCGGGCCAGGAGGCGGGGGTACCCACCACCTGACGGCCGGTCACGAGGCCGAGAATCAGCGCGGCCAGGGCGGCGATCAGACCACCGGCCGCGAGCGCCCAGCCCAGTTGCCGCAACCGCCGCGGCACGCTCCTCGGACCCGTGAACCAGAGCACGGCGAGGGAGGCGGCCGCGAGCAGCAGGGCCAGCGGTTCCACGACGTCCAGGGCGAGTCGGGTCACGGCGCGAACGTGCTGGAGTGTCCCGTCGGTCTCGTCGATGTCGGCGGAGATGTTCCAGGTGTCGCCGTCGGCGACGCCTCGCAGATGGTCCGCGGCTTCGCGGGTGCGGTCGGAGAAGACCACAGGCCCGACGGCGGCGAGCGCCCCGGCGACGTTCCCGTTCTCCAGCGCCACCTCGATGTCGGGGCGCAACGCGGACCGCTCCGCCGGTGGCACGAGCCCCAGAAGTGTCTCGGTGGCGGCCGCCGCCTGCTCCTCGGAGAGGTCGAGCACGGGCAGCCACGCGGGTGCCTCCCCCTTGGCCAGGCGGTCCATGGACTGGCCGAGGTTGGTCCGGAACTGCGCGAAGTCGGCCACCGGCCGCTCCTGCAGCGAGGCGACCAGATCGCCGAAGTAGATCTGGGCGAGGTCCCCGATGTTCGCCGTCAGCGGCCTCAGGTCGACCGAGAGGCTCAGCGGATTCTCGTCGCCGCGCAGGTAGGCGATGAGGTGCCGGACCTGTGCGTCGACGAGCGCGCGAAGTGTCTCGGGCGGCAGGACGGTCTTCAGGTTGGAGGTGACCAGCGCTTCCGGGACGGGCAGCTGTCCGAGTAGGTCGCGGGTTACGGGCGCGACCGCGGGGTCGACCAGCACCTGATCGAAAATCCGGTCGTACGCGTGCTGGTCGTCGAGTGCGCTGCGGTAGAAGCCGGCGTTGAGAACGGTGGAGCGGGCGGTCGCCGTCGCCGTCACGACCACGACGCACACGACGGCCAGCACCCAGGCCACCAGGCGCACCGCGCGCACCCTCTGCCGGCCCCGCCCACGCCCGGCTGCTCAGGGGTTGCGGCCATGCCCATGCCTCAATGCTCCGCCGACCGGGGCGGGGCGGCGAGCCGGGCGCCGGGTCAGTATCGCTGGGCCTTGGCCAGCCGAGCGGTCAGCTTGGGCTCGACGGGCGACCTGCTGATGGCGACGGGCTCGGCCCGCTTGCCGGGTTCGAGGTCCTGCGCTCCGACGAACCTGGTCTCCACGACCTTGCCGTCGGAGTCCTCGAAGTCGACCTGCACGGCGTACGAGGCCTTCTTGTCGGTCTTGTTGGTGATGGCGACGAGCACGGCAAGCAGCCCGCCGGTCTGCGCCCTGGGCAACCCGGTGATGGCGACTTCCGACGTCGCGTTGCCGCTGCCCTGCACGTTCTTCAGCTCCGCCTCCGCAGCCTTACTGGCCCGCGCCGTGTCGGCCGAGACCGAGGCCGCGAACTCGGATGCCGCGGCCGATACGGAGGAGGCCGCCGCCGACGCGGAGGCGCGAGCGGAATCGATGACCGAGGCGCCTGCCGAGGCGAGGGCGGACGGCGCCGTCCCCGTGAAGGAGGACTCGTTCGGCGCGGTGGGGCGCGGGCTGACGGAGGCACCGCTGTCGTTGCCGCTGTCCGTGCTGCACGAGACGAGCGCGGCGCCGCACGCGAGGGTGGCCAGGAGGGCGGCGGTCCTGCGTGATCGGCTCGATCGGCCGGTGCCGGAGGGGGTGCGTCTGGTCATGGGGGCTCGTCCTCTTCCTGCCGTACGGGACTCCCTCATGCTCGGTGCCGGTGCCGGGCGGCGCGAACGGCGCGGGCCCATTGGAGTGCCGGGCAGCCTTTCGGACGACGGCGGTGCCGTTCTTCGGACGACGGCGGTGCCACTTCCTGGCCGACATGGGCCGTAAAGCGACCGCCCCAAGATTGGACCAGACCAATACTGCAGAAAACGTTGACATGTACGCAGCCCGGCGGAACTCTGAGAGCGCTCTCACGAAGACCGGAGGCCCCCACCCGAAGGAGGAAGAGCGTGTTCGGAAAACTCAGATGGCGGTCCATGGCGGTGGCCGCGGCCACCCTCGCCGCGGCCCTGTTCACGTTTGGGGCCCCGTCCGGGGCCGAGGCCGCCGTCCCGGCGACCATCCCGCTGAAGATCACCAACAACTCGGCCCGCGGCGACGCGGTCTACATCTACAACCTCGGAACACTGCTGACGACCGGTCAGCAGGGCTGGGCCGACGCGAACGGCACCTTCCACGCCTGGCCCGCCGGCGGCAATCCGCCGACGCCCGCGCCTGACGCGTCGATAGCGGGACCGGCGAACGGGCAGTCCAAGACGATCCGGATGCCCAAGTTCTCCGGCCGGGTCTACTTCTCCTACGGGCAGAAGCTCGACTTCCGGCTCACCACCGGCGGTCTGGTGCAGCCGGCCGTGCAGAATCCGAGCGACCCGAACCGAAACATCCTCTTCAACTGGTCCGAGTACACACTCAATGACGCCGGTCTGTGGATCAACAGCACACAGGTGGACATGTTCTCGGCCCCGTACGCCGTCGGAGTGCAGCTGGCCGACGGTTCGACGAAGAACACCGGTCACCTCAAGGCGGGTGGGTACAACGGGTTCTTCAACGCGCTGCGAGGTCAGCCGGGCGGCTGGGCGAACCTGATCCAGACCAAGCCGGACGGCACCGTCCTGCGAGCCCTCGCTCCCGGTCATGGAGTCCAGGTGGGCGCGCTGCCCAGCACGGTCATGAACGACTACATCAACCGCGTCTGGCAGAAGTACACGTCGTCGACGCTGACGGTGACGCCGTTCACCGACCAGCCGAACACGAAGTACTTCGGCCGGGTCTCGGGGAACGTCATGAACTTCACCAACAGCGCCGGAGCGGTCGTCACCAGCTTCCAGAAGCCCGACGCCGACAGCATCTTCGGCTGCTACAAGCTCCTCGACGCCCCCAACGACCTGGTGCGCGGCCCGATTTCACGCACCCTGTGCGCGGGCTTCAACCGTTCTACGCTCCTGGTCAACCCCAACCAGCCGGACACCAGCTCGGCGAACTTCTACCTGGACACGGTGACCAACCACTACGCCCGTAAGATCCACGCGCAGATGGCCGACGGCAAGGCCTACGCGTTCGCCTTCGACGACGTCGGTGCCCACGAGTCGCTCGTGCACGACGGCAACCCGCAACAGGCCTACATCACCCTGGACCCGTTCAGCTGACGGGGCCTGCGGACGGCCGGGGTGGTTGTGCGACTCCGGCCGTCCGTACGGGGGTTCAGTCAGGGTCCACGCAGAGAACGGGAACCCGCTGGACAAGGTTGACCGCGAAGCCTCCCCGGTTCCACGGCTGTTCCAGCGGCTGCGTGTGCCCCTCCGCGTCGGTGGCCCGCGCGCTGAGTACATGACTGCCGGGGCTTGCCGTCCAGGAGAGACGCCAAGTCCGCCAGGACCACCGGTGCTTGTCGGCCGGGTCCAACTCCGCCTCGTACCAGCTGCGTCCGTCGTCCGTGCTCACCTCGACCCGGGCGACCGGCGCGCGCCCGGACCAGGCCCGTCCCTCCAGCGGCACGGCGCCGGGCCGCACCACCCGCGCCCTGGACATGAAGTCCGGGAAGCCGGGCGGGACGAGCAGGGCTCGCGGGGCGATCCGGGTGACCGGTTCGCCCTCGTCCCCGGCGTCCTGCCGGAGCCGGTAGGCCACGGCCTGCTGGAAGCCGGTGAACGGTGTGTCGGTCACCGTGATGTCACGCAGCCACTTCACATGCGCCATGCCGTACCAGCCGGGCACCACCAGCCGCAGCGGACGCCCGTGCTGCGGGGGCAGCGGGGCGCCGTTCATCTCGTACGCCACCAGTACCTCGGGCTCACCGCCGGTGGCCACGTCCAGCGGAAGCGCACGCCGGTAGTCCTGCTCGACGCCTCGCTCGACCCCGTGGTCGGCGCCGGTGAACACCACGTCCACCGCCCCGGCCCCGACTCCGGCCTCCGCGAGCAGCACCCGCAGCGGCACACCGGTCCACTCCGCCGTACCGACCGCCTCGACCAGCCACGGCTGGCTCACCGGCCGTGGCGTCAGCAGGGCCCGGCCATTGCCCGCGCACTCCATGGTCACCCGCTGGGTCACCGCGGGATACGACTTCAGCTCGTCCATTGCAAGTACCAGCGGCTGCCGCACCCGGCCCCCCAGGTCCAGTCGCCACGAGGAGTCCTCGGTGTACGGGATGTCGTAGTGCGTCAGCACGTAGTGCAGCCCCGGTGGGGTCACGTCGTACCGCAGGGCCTCCAGTGGCAGCCCATGGTTCCGGGCGGCGAGGGCCAGCTCCTGCCTGCTGATGCCCTCACCTGCCCCGGCCACCTGGGCAGGCCCGCTCACGTCTTCAAGGCGATGCGCCATGCCCGTATTGTCCTCCCGAGCCGCGGGGTACCGCTATCAGACGGTGGCGGTGCTCCGGTTGACGAGGTCGTGCCAGCCGGACTCCAGGCGTTCGAGCGGCATGCCGCACTGGCGGGTCAGGTGGTTGATCAGGGCCGGCTCCAGATATCCCATGAGCGTCTGGGCGATGAGCTCGGTGTCCGCGGCCGGGACCGCCTGGCGGAGCAGCATCGCGACATGCATGAGGCGGACGCGGTAGGGGGCCAGGCTGAAGCGGCGGGTGACGTCCGATTCGGCGGCGAGGTACAGGTCGAGCTGGTCGGACATCTGGCGCAGGGCGCCGATACCGAAGGCATGCAGACGCTCCACCGGTGAGGCGCCGGGGCCCATCGGGGGCGGGCCGCTGAGGAACGCGGCCTGGAACTGCTGTTCGGTGTGGTCGAGGAGCGCCATCAGCAGGCCGGTGCGGTCGCCGAACCGCCGGAAGACGGTTCCCTTGCCGACCGATGCCGCGCAGGCGACGGCCTCCATCGTCACGTTGGCCACCCCGCGCTCCTCGACCAGCCGGGCGGCGGCCTCCAGCAGACGGGCACGGTTGCGCGCGGCGTCGGCGCGCAGCTGCGGCGCGCCGCCCCGGGGCGCTAGTTCCATCAGAACCGGCTCGTCGGACGGTTCCTGTCGCTTCGGGAAGGGCGGCAGTGGGGTGGACATGAATGCAGCGTAACGGCACAGACGGACAACTGGACTGCGGTCCGCTTCAGTGATACAACTTTAAACGGACCTTGGTCCGCTTTGTTGCCGCAATGTTTCAGCTTCGGGAGTTATCCATGTCCGTACAGATCCTCGCTCTCGTCGGCAGCCTGCGCGCCGGCTCGCACAACCGCCAGCTCGCCGAGGCGGCCGTCAAGCTCGCCCCCGAGGGCGCCGAGGTCGAGCTCTTCGAGGGCCTGGCCGAGGTCCCCTTCTACAACGAGGACATCGACGTCGAGGGCAGCGTGCCCGCCGCCGCTGCCCGTCTGCGTGAGGCCGCGGGCCGCGCCGACGCCTTCCTCCTCTTCTCGCCGGAGTACAACGGCACGATTCCGGCCGTGCTCAAGAACGCCATCGACTGGCTGTCCCGCCCGTACGGCGCCGGCGCCTTCACCGGCAAGCCGGCCGCCGTGGTCGGCACCGCTTTCGGCCAGTTCGGCGGCGTGTGGGCGCAGGACGAGGCCCGCAAGGCCGTGGGCATCGCCGGCGGCACCGTCCTCGAGGACGTCAAGCTGTCCATCCCGGGCTCCGTGACCCGCTTCGCCGACACGCACCCGGTTGACGACACCGAGGTCGCCGCTCAGCTCACCGAGGTCATCCACGCCCTCTTCGGCCAGGCCGGTACGCCCGCCGCCGCCTGACAACTCCCGTGAAAGGCCGGTCCGGTTGACCCGGGCCGGCCTTTCATGTGTCTCCAGGTCGCCGAGATCCTGGCGGAACGCGACCCTCCGGGACAGGATGCCCGCATGAAGGGTGATCTCTTTTCCAGTGACCACATGGTGCAGTCCGCCGTAGCGCCGGGCATGACCATCCAGAACGCCAAGTCGATCAAGTACGCCGTCAACGGCGACATGCTCGCGCGCCAGGGGGCGATGATCGCCTACCGGGGGAATCTGCAGTTCGAGCGCAAGGGCCAGGGCGTGGGCGGCATGCTCAAACGGGCCGTCACCGGTGAGGGACTGCCGCTGATGACCGTCCGCGGGCAGGGCGAGGCCTGGTTCGCACACGAGGCGCAGAACTGTTTCATCGTCGACATAGAGCCCGGCGACGTGTTCACCGTCAACGGGCGCAATGTGCTGTGCTTCGACGCCACGGTGTCCTACGAGATAAAGACCGTGAAGGGCGCGGGCATCTCGGGCGGCGGGCTCTTCAACAGCGTCTTCACCGGCCATGGCAAGCTCGGTCTTGTCTGCGAGGGCAACCCGCTGGTCATCCCCGTCTCACCGCAGCAGCCGGTGTTCGTCGACACGGACGCGATCGTCGGCTGGACCGCCAATCTGCACACCTCGCTGCACCGTTCGCAGTCGATCGGCTCGATGATCCGCGGCGGCTCCGGTGAGGCCGTGCAGCTCAAGCTGGAGGGCGAGGGGTACGTCGTCGTACGGCCCAGCGAGGCGACACCGCAGAAGGCTCAGCAGCACTAGAAGGGGAACGGCGAAGGGTGCCCCCCTCTGTGGCGGGGCACCCTCATGTCTTCCGTTACCGCCCGTTGGCAGCGGTGACATTGACCGCGGCCCAGGCCTTGGCCACCGTCTTGTACTCCGTGCTGCTCGCTCCGTACATGTCGGCGGCGGCCTTGAGCGTGGCCTTCCGCGCGTCGTGGAAGTCGGTCGTGGAGACCATGTAGCGGGTGAGCGCGCGGTAGAAGATCGCCGTGGCCTTGGCACGTCCGATGCCGGTCACCCGCGAACCGTCGTACGTGGGCGAGTCGTACGTGACGCTGCCGATCGTCTTCCTGCCGCTGCCCTCGGCGAGCAGGTAGTAGGCGTGCGAGGAGACGCCGGAGCCCGCGTGGACCTCGGTGTCGTAGACCTCGGGCGACCAGTAGTCGACGGCGCCTTCCAGCTTGTCCAGGGACGGTTGGTCGAGGCGGCGCAGGAACTTCTGCGCCAGCCCGAGCTTCTCGCCCACCAGGTAATTGGGCGGGTTCTTGGGGTTGTTGGCGGAGAACTCGACCGCCGAGCCGAAGATGTCGGCGAGGGACTCGTTCAGCGAGCCCGGCTCGCCGTACTGGTTGCCGTCCTGGTCCACGCGGGTGGGTTCGAGGGCGGCGGTCGCGTCGACGACGCCGTGGGTCAGCTCGTGCCCTGTGACGTCGAGGACGACCAGCGGCTTCTTGAGCATGTCGCCGTCTCCGTCGCCGTACAGCATGCAGCCACACGTCGAGTCCCAGAAGGCGTTGCCGACCTTGTTGCCGAAGTGGACCATCGCGCGGGCGCCGGCGCTGTTGTTCTTGATGCCCTTGCGGCCGAAGGTCGCCTTGTAGAAGTCCAGGGTCTTGGTGATGCCGTACTGGGCGTCGACCGCGGCGGTGACCCGGCTGGAAGTGGCCCCGTTGCCCCATTTGTTGTCGGCGTCGGTGAACTTCTTGCCGCGCGCGAAGGCTTCCAGTTCCTGGCCTCTGGCGTCCCGGGTCTCGGTGTTCCACCGGGTGGGGTCCTTGAGGAGGTAACTGGTGCGCGCGGTACGGGTGGTGGTCAGCGTCACCTTGCCGGCGAAGAGGGAGGCGCCGGTGCCGGTGGCCTTGACGGGGTACGTCGTGGCAGCTGTCGCGCCGAGTAGTCCGGTCGGCCGGGCCGACGTGCCCGTCTCGGGGTTCAGCTGCTCGCCACGCTCGCGCAGCGTCTCTCCCAGGGTCGGCGAGATGAACTCGTCGCTGTCGGGAGTGTTGCTGCGTATCCGGCCGGACCGGGCGTCCACCACTACCGTGCGCGAGCCGCCGGCCTCGGCCGTGTCGCTGTCCGTCACCCGCACCTGGTAGGCGAGTGCGGCCGCGCCGTCACGGGCGTCGACGACGAGCTCGGCGGCGCCCGCGTCGCCCTTCGCGACCGCGGCGGCCTTCTGCTCTGCCTGCTGCGGCGTCAGCTTCGCCTCGGTGGTGGCCGGCTCGACGGCATGGTCGGCGGCCCGGGTCACGCCGAGGTAGTCGGACTGCTTGCCGAGGTGGACGACCAGGTCGCCGCCGAGGACCGGCATACCGAGGTGGGTGCGGACGAAGCGGACGTGCTGCTTGCCGTCCGGATCCGTCATGACGTCCTTGGCCTGCAGGGTGTCACCTTGACCGACGCCGGTGGCCGACGCGTGGGCGAACGCGGCCGCCCGGGCGGCGTCCACCGGTGATGAGGCCGAAGCCGCGATGCGTACCGACGAGTCGGGCGCGGCCGCGAAGGCGGGGCCGGTCGGGAGCGTGACGGCCGTCGTCACCGCGACGGCGATCGCCACGCGGCGTATGTGGGGTCTACGCACTGTTTTCCTTCGAACAGGGGCGGCCGGGGTCGCCAACCGCCCTGACGCACGGCACCGTTGAGCGCCGTGGGGACTGTCGGGCCCCGGGGCGACAGATGTTCGAGGAGATGGGGAGGTTGCCTGGTGGGGTGCGTTGACACGTGCATGTGACCGAGGTCGCAGCGCGCCTCCGGCCCACGATGGAGTTCAGGCGGGCGGGACCGGAGGCGATGTCGTGTCAGATCACGCGGTGAGCGAGCGACGACAGCAAGGTGCGCAGGTCACGGGCGGGGCGCGGCGCGAGGGGCGCGCTCGCCAGGAGCGTGTGCGCGGCGCCGAGATGACGCCGGGCTTCGCGCAGGGCGGCGGAACGGCCGCCCGCCTGCTCGACGAGCGTCGCGGCCCGGCGGACGGCGGTGTCGTCGAGGGCGGCCCGGGAGGCGAGGAGTTCGGCCAGTGCGCGGTGGTCGGGTCCGTGCAGGGCCGCGAGGACCGGGAGTGTCTTCTTTCCCTGCCGCAGATCACTGTGGACCGGTTTGCCGGTGACCGCCGGGTCTCCCCAGATGCCCAGCAGGTCGTCAGCGATCTGGAAGGCCACGCCCAGATGACGTCCGGCCCTGTCCAGAGCCTGCGCCGTCTCCCGTGGCGCTCCCGCCAGTTGAGCCCCCAGGGCCAGTGCACAGCCGAGCAGGGCGCCGGTCTTGTGCTCGGCCATCCGCTCGTACTCCCCCACGTCCACCGCGTCCGGGCCGGTCCAGGGCCGGTGGGCGAACAGCAGGTCGTCCGCCTGGCCACGGACCAGATCGCCGAGGGCCGTGGTCAGATGGCGTACGGCGGCGGCACCATGCGAAGTCGCGGGCGCCGCGGTGAGGGTCTGCACGGCCAGGGCGAACAGCGCGTCCCCCGCGAGCACGGCGGGGCCCGTGCCGTACGCCTTCCACACCGCGGGGCGGCCCCGGCGCAGTGCGTCGCCGTCCATGATGTCGTCGTGCAACAGCGAGAAGGTGTGCACCAGTTCCACGGCGACCGCGCCCGGCACACCCGCGTCGGCGGGGGCGCCGGCCGCCTCCGCACCCAGGACGGCCAGCGCCTGCCGGACGCCCTTGCCCTGGCTGTGAGTCGCGGGGGCGCCGCCCACCTCGCAGCGGCCCAGCGCGTATCCGGCCATCTCCGCCACCCAGGGGTGCAGTCCGCCGATCGCCTCCACCATTGCGGGGGCAACGAGTTCGCGGCAGCGGTGCAGGATCTGCGGGGCGGCGGGGGCGTCCGGCGGTGACTGCCGGGACGCGGACAGGAGCGTCATCGTGCGACCTCCGTGCCTGCGCCGTCGGCCGAGTGGGCCATGACGTCCACGTCATCCGCGCCCGTGCCCTGCACGGCGGACGGCAGGAGACCGAGGCCGAGTTCCGTCCGTGCCCGCTCGACCATCCGCCCGGCGTGGCGCAGTCCGATGCTCTCCAGTACGCGGGCCAGTTCGGCCAGATCCGTGGCGGTCTCGGCGCGGTCGCGGCCGAGGCGGGCCAGGGACTTGACCAGGCCGAGTCGGGCAAGGGCCTGCCCGCGGGGCTCGCTCATCGCCTCGAACTCCGCCAGCGCCTGTGCGTAGACGTCTCGCGCCTGCTCGTAACGCCCGGCCCGGTAAAGGACGTTGCCGCGCATCTTGTGGTTGTAGGCGAGCGCACCGGACAGGTTCATCGCACGGCAGGACGCCTCCGCCTCGCTCAGCAGCTCCAGCGCGCGATCGGGGTCCTGGTCGCGTACGGAGACGATGTCCGCGAGCCCGCGCAGGGCCCAGGCGTGACCGCGCCGGTCCTCGGCCCGTGCGGCGATCTGGGCCGCCTCCTCGAACATGGCGTACGCCGTGTCGTAGGCGCCGGTGTTGCGGTGTATCTGCGCGATGCCCTCCAGGGCCCATACGGTGTGGCGGGCCTCGCCGCGCTTGCGGGCCTCGGCCAGGAGTTGTTCGTGCAGTTCGGTCACGGCCCCGTAGTCGCCCTGGATGCGGCCGGTCTCCGCCAGCCCCGCCAGGGAGTAGCCGCGCACCACGACGTCCCCGGCGTGCTCGCCGAGTTCGGCGGCCAGCCGCAGCAGCCGCCATGCCAGCGGGAACGCGCCGCGCTGCCTGGCCAGCGTGCCGCCGCTCCACAGCGCCCACGCCATCGCCCCCTCGTCCCCCGCCTCGCGAGCGGTGCGATAACTCGCCTTCCACGCCCGGTCGGCGTCCGCCACCTGTCCCAGACGCCGGTGCGCCTCGGCGACCGCGAGCCCCGAACGCGCCGCTTCGGCCCGGGCGCCCACGCGCTCGGCCTCGCGGAGTTGCTCGGTACCGGCCGCGAGGACATCGGTCAGTGAGGAGTTCACGGACAGGGTGGTCAATGCGCCCTGGTACTCCGGGGCGAAGGCCTTGCCGTACATGGATGCCTTTCGGTCTGCCACCGGTCGACGCGTCGGAGCGCTGACCAGTGGTGCTGGCTTGTCGGGGCCGGCGCGCGAGACCAGTGCCTATACACCTCACGTATACGCACCATGTATACACAGAGCGTATAGTGCATCGGATTTCCATCCGGAAATCCGTCCGGGAATCCACTGCTCGGTACGGTCGGCGCGCCGCCCACTCGTTGTCGATCAAGACGACGCCGGTGGCCGCAGGGTTGCCTGGCGTTGTGAAGAAGCCCGAACCAGCCGCAGGATTGCGGTCGTTGACCTTCGACCCCGAGAGCAGGCGCTGATGTCCGCAGGCCCCATGCACGCCCACGAAGTGCCGATCGACGACTCGCTCGTACGGCGGTTGCTGGCAGCGCAGTTCCCCCGCTGGGCCGGCCTGCCGCTCAAACGCGTCACGTCGTCCGGGACCGTCAACGCCCTCTACCGGCTCGGCGACGACATGGCCGTCGCCTCCCCCGCGTCCCGGAGGGCGCCGGCGACGTGGAGAAGGAGGGACGGTGGCTACCGCTCCTCGCTCCGCTGCTTCCGTTCGCCGTTCCCGAGATCCTCGCGACCGGAGTGCCCGGCGAGGGATACCCGTGGTCCTGGAGCGTGCTCCGCTGGCTCGGGGGCGAACTCCCCGCGCCGGACCGCCTCACCGACGCGGACGGGCTGGCCGCCGATCTCGGTCTCTTCGTCGCCGCGCTGTGGCGGGTGGACCTGCCGGGCGGGCCGCCCGCCTACCGGGGCGGACAGCTGGCATCCGTGGACGACGAGACGCGCTCCTCGCTCGGCGAACTGGACGGCATGATCGACACATCCGCCGCCACGACGGCCTGGGAGGCGGCGCTGTCGGCTCCCCTCTGGACCGGGCAGGACGTGTGGCTCCATTCCGACCTGATGCCGATGAACCTCCTCACCCGCCAGGGCCGCCTCAGCGCCGTCCTCGACTTCGGCACCCTCGGCACCGGCGACCCGGCCTGTGACCTCATCCCCGCCTGGAACCTTCTCCCCGCCGGGGCGAGACCCGCCTTCCGGCACGCGACAGGCGCCGACGACGCCACCTGGGCACGCGGCCGCGGCTGGGCCCTGTCCATGGCCCTGAACCAGCTCCCGTACTACCGCACGACGAACCCCGTGATGGCCGCCAACGCCGAGCACGTGATCCGCGAGGTCCTCGCCGATCCCGAGTGAAGGTGAGTTCTAGCGATGTCCGAGCTGCGTCCGATTCGGGGTCACCATGCGTCGATGACCGGCTCGTCGGGTTCGCGCTGGCGCCAGGTCTCGTTGAGGCGCGCGAGCCGGTCCGCGGCGGCGATGCCGCGCAGGGACGCGACCTTGCCGTCGCTGACTTCGAACGCCACGATGCCCACGACCCGGTCGTCGACGACGGCGAGGACGGCCGGGGAGCCGTTGACCAGCGCGATGTGGATCGCGGGCGAGCCGCCGGCCAGCCGCCGCTTCGCCGGTGTGGGCTTGAAGCCGCCCCGCACGAAAGAGGCGACCCGCTCACGCGTCTCGTACCGCAACAGCCGCCGGCCCAGTCCTGCGCCGTCCGAGACCGCCGTCACATCGTCGGTGAGCAGCGCCACCAGCCGTTCGGTGCGCCCCGACGTGGCAGCGACGAGGAACTCCGCGACGACCCGGCGCGCAGATGCGGGGTCGGCCTCACCTCCGCGGCGGCGCTCGGCGGCGACCCGGAACCGGGCCCGGTGGACATGCTGCTGGCTCGCGGACTCGGTGATGTCGAGGATCCCGGCGATCTCCGCATGGCTGTACGAGAAGGCCTCACGCAGGACGTAGACGGCCCGCTCGACCGGCGAGAGGCGCTCCAAGAGGGCCAGTACGGCCAGGGACACCGATTCGCGCTGCTCGAAGGTGTCGGCCGGGCCGAGCATCGGGTCGCCCTCGAGAAGTGGCTCGGGCAGCCAGGCACCGGCCGCTCGCTCGTGGCGCGCCCGCGCCGAGCGGAGCCGGTCGAGGCAGAGATTGGTGACGACCCTGGTCAGCCACGCCTCCGGCACCTCCACCCGTTCGCGGTCCGCGGCCTGCCAGCGCAAGAACGTGTCCTGCACGGCGTCCTCGGCGTCGGCGGCCGAGCCGAGCAGACGGTACGCCAGAGAGGCCAGCCTGCCCCGACTGGCCTCGAACCGATCGAGGGCCGCGCTGTCCATGCGGAACAGCCTATGCGGCGACCCTCGCGTCGACCCGGTCTGGCGCGGTGGCCAGGCGGCGCTTGCGCTTCGGCAGGCCGAAGGTCGGGTGGGCGATGCTCCACCCGGACGCCTTGAGCACGCCCGACTTGAGCCGCGCGGCGGCCTTGCCGCCCAGGTACCAGGACTTCGACCGGACGTCCCCGTCCACCATCTGGAAGATCGCGTCCCGCCGGCCGAGGCTGATGTGGTTGCCGTAGTACTTCAGCCCGGTGGTCGGGACCTCGCTGCCCGTCAGGCGCGCGATGATCGCGGCGGTCGCCTGCATGTTGGTGTAGCCGGCCGAGCCGCAGGACATCGGCAGCAGCCGGCCGTTGTCGCCGATCGCGTAGGCGCAGTCACCGGCGGCGTAGACGTCCGGGTGCGAGACCGAGCGCATGGTGCGGTCGACGACGATCTGGCCGGTGTCGGCGACCTCCAGGCCGCTTGCGGCCGCGATGGGGTGCACGGCGAACCCGGCCGCCCACACGGTCACATCGGCCGGGATGGACGTACCGTCCGCGGCGATCGCCCGTGCCGGCTCGACGGCTTCGATGCCGGTGTGCTCATGGACGGTGATGCCGAGCCGGTCGAAGGCCTGGCGCAGGTGACGGCGGGCCTTCGGGGAGAGCCAGGCGCCCAGCTCGCCGCGCGCGGCGAGCGCGACCGAGAGGTCGGGCCGGGACTCGGCGAACTCGGTGGCGGTCTCGATGCCGGTCAGCCCCTCACCGACGACCAGCACGGTGCCGCCCCCGCCCAGGCCGGCCAGGCGCTCGCGCAGACGCAGCGCCGAGGACCGGCCGGTCACATCGAAGGCGTACTCGGCCACGCCGGGGACGCCGTGGCGTGCCACGGAGCTGCCGAGCGCGTAGAGAAGCGTGTCGTACGCGAGCTCGCCGTCGCCGTCCTCGCCGGTCACGGCGACGGTCCTGCGCTCGGGGTCGACGCCGGTGACGCGCACCAGGCGCAGCCGCACCCCGGTGCCCGCGAAGACGTCCGCGAGCCTGCGGAACGCGATGTCATGGCCGATCGCGAGCTGGTGGAGCCGCATCCGCTCGACGAAGTCGGGCACGGCGTTCACGACGGTGATCTCGATGTCGGCGGCCGAGAGCCGGCGGGCCAGGTTCCCGGCGGCGAAGGCCCCGGCATATCCGGCGCCGAGTACGACGATGCGGTGCTTCATGGCGTTGCTCCTGTCTCGTTCGCGTGCCCCTTGAACGAGACGGCGCCCCGATTGCTGACAGGAGCCAGATGTGACGCGGGTCACCGAACCAGGCGTCGAAGTGAGCCTCCTGCCCCCCCCTGACGCATGGAACATATATTCGATTACGGAGGTACGCTGGATCCATGTCCACGCACCTCCAGGGCTCCCTCTTCGACCAGACCGACGAGCCGCACCTCACCCCGCTGAAGGGGATGCGCCGGACCGCGCTGGGCCACGGCGCCTGGATCGACCTGCTGCCCGGGTGGCTCGGCGGGGCCGACGCCCTGTTCGATCGGCTCCTCTCCGACGTGCCGTGGCGGGCCGAGCGGCGGCAGATGTACGAGCAGGTGGTGGACGTACCGAGACTGCTCGCCTATTACGCCGGCGGCGACGCGCTGCCGCATCCGGTTCTCGACGAGGCGCGGGATGCGCTGTCCGCCCACTACGCCGCCGAGCTCGGTGAACCGTTCACCACGGCCGGGCTCTGCTACTACCGCGACGGCCGCGACAGCGTGGCCTGGCACGGGGACCGGATCGGGCGTGGCGCGCGCGAGGACACCATGGTCGCCATCCTCTCCGTGGGCGCCCCGCGCGATCTGCTGCTGCGTCCGCGCAACGGAGGAGACACCGTGCGGCGCCCTCTCGGGCACGGCGACCTGATCGTGATGGGCGGCTCCTGCCAGCGCACCTGGGAGCACGCCATCCCCAAGTCGGCGCGGGCGGCGGGACCTCGGATCAGCGTCCAGTTCCGCCCGCACGGGGTGAACTGAGCCGCAGCTCCTCACACCGGGCGCGTGAGGTGGGCCTGCACTGTCGGGCCGTACCGGTCGACGATGTCCTCGATCGCGGTCGCACGCAGACTGGTGCCGCGGGCGATGCCGTACATGACGCCGAGGCCGAGCAGCGTGCTGACGGCGAGTTCGGCGCGCAGGCCCGCGTCGGGGCCGGTGAGGCGTTCGGCGAGCCGGTCGCTGACCTGGGTGCGGAAGTTGGCGCGCAGTATGTCGCCCTGCTCGCCCTGGAGCGGGGCGAAGACGATCCGCAGGATGGGATCGGCGCCGCGCTCGGTCTGGCCGACCAGCAGATGGCGGACCATGTGCCGGCCGAGGTCCTCCAGCGGCGCGTCCAGCAGCGCGGCCGTGTCGGAGTCGAAGGACATGACACGCGCGAACAGCGCGTCCTTGTTTCCGAAGTACTTGAGGATCAGCGGCGGGCTCACCCCGGCCCGGTCGGCGACCGCCTTGAGCGTGATGTCCGCGTGGGCGCGGCGGGCCAGCAGATGGCGGGCCGCGCGGAGGATGGCCGCCTTCGTCGCCTCGGCGTCGCGGCGCGGCGCGGCGGCGGATGCCGTGAGACCGGGGGGCGGGGTGGTCACGGTACTCATGCTCCTTCGAGTGCCTCGTCGCGGGACACTTCGGTACGGTCGCGGGCACGTTCGGTGTCACGGGAGGCGGGGTCGGCGGGTATCGCGAGCGCGGCGGCGCAGGCCACCAGGGCGACCGTACCCGCCATGGCGAAGGCCAGCAGATAGCCGTGCAGCGTGGGCACCGGGGCGCCGCCGATGAGGCTGGTGTGGTGGACGAGCACGGCGGCGACGGCGGCGCTGCACACGGCCTGGCCGATGGTCCGCATCAGGACGTTGACGCCGTTCGCGGACGCGGTCTGCCCGGCGGGCACGGCGCGGATGATGAGGGTGGGCAGGGCCGAGTAGGCGAAGGTCGTTCCGATCGACACGACCGTGGCACCCAGGATGATCGCCCACAGGTCGCGGCTGTCCGCGATGCGCAGGACATAGCCGAGGGCGATGACCCCGGCGCCGATGGCCAGCGTCACACGCGGGCCGCGGTTGGTGGAGATGCGCGCCGAGACGGGCGAGAGCAACAGCATGGTCACACCGCCGGGCAGCAGGCACAGGCCGGTAGCCACGATGGACAGCCCGAGCCCGTAGCCGGTGGCCTCGGGCGCCTGCACGAGTTGTGCGGTCACCAGGGTGTTCGAGTAGAAGGCGAAGCCGGTCAGAAGCGCCGCCACGTGCGGCAGCGCGACGCGCGGGCGGGTGGCCAACTTCAGGTCGACCAGGGGCCGTTCGGCGCGACGCTGCTGCACCCACCACAGGGTCAGGACGACCGCGCAGGCCACGAACAGGCCCAGGATCCGAGGGCTGCCCCAACCCCACTGGCCGCCCTGCGATACGCCAAGGAGCAGACAGACCAGGCCCGCGGCGAGACCCAGCGCGCCCAGCGTGTCGAAGCGGCCCGGCTCGCGGACGGGCGACTCGCGCACCGCCCACGAGGCGAGCGCGAGACCGAGGGCGCCGAGTGCGGCCGTCGCCCAGAACATGACGTGCCAGTTGGCGTACTGGACGATCAGCGCGGCGAGCGGCAGGCCGAGGGCGGCGCCGATGCCCAGGGTGGAGCTCATCATCGCCACCGCGCTGCCCGTGCGCTCCGGCGGCAGTTCGTCCCGCAGGATGCTGATCGACAGCGGCACGACGGCCGCCGCCGCGCCCTGCAGAGCACGCGCCGCGATCAATATGCCGATGTCGGACGTGACGGCGCACACGAGCGAGCCCAGCGTCATCAGCCCGAAGGCGATCAGCAGTACGCGCCGCTTGCCGTACATGTCTCCCGCCCGGCCGAGGACGGGAGTGAGCACCGCTCCGGCAAGCAGGGTGGCCGTCACCATCCAGGAGACCGCGCCCGCCGAGGCGCCCGTCAGCCGGGGAAGGTCCGGCAGCAGCGGCACCACCACCGTCTGTGTGACGGCCATGACGATCGCGCCGAACGCGAGCACCGGGACCGTCAATCGCTCACGCAGAGCCGCCATGGGTACTCCAGGAGTCCAAAAAATAGGTGAATAGCAATTCACCATAGCTAGTGAATCGCTATTCACCAAAGAAGCCCGGTCGTGGACGGCTACCGCTGAGTGCGGGCCTGCACCGTTCGCGCCAGCCGCGGACCCAGCCAGCGCTTGAACCGGCGCAGTGCCTCCAGCTGTCCGGCCGCGCGGTCGATCCGGTAGTACAGCTGCGGCGGGATGTACGGCAGCAGCGGCGAATGGCGCTGGCCGAGCAGGGCGAACATCTGCGCCGGCGGGAGGTGGATGTAGCGCGGGAGGTTCTCGTACCACTGGGCACTGTGGCGGGCCGCGCTCTGGATCGACAGGAGCGCGGCCCTGCGCTCCTGCTCGTAGTGGGCGAGGGCGGCGTCCAGCTCCGGGATCTCGCGCAGCGCTCCGGCCAGCGAGAGGGCGTCCTCCAGAGCGAGGGTGGTGCCCGCGCCGATCGAGTAGTGCGTGGTGTGGGCGGCGTCGCCGATCAGGACGAGGTTGCCTCGGCGCCAGGTCCGGTTGGTCAGGGTGCGGAAGTTCAGCCACTGCGCGCTGCCGTCGCTCTGCGCCCGCCCGATCAGCCCGTGCCCGTCCAGGAGGTCGGCGAAGAGCTTCTCGAGAAGGGCGAGACCGTCACCCTCGCTCGCCGTGTCGAGCCCGATACCGGTCCAGGTCTCGGGAGAGCACTCGACGACGCAGGTGCTGTGCTCCGCGCTGAACGGGTAGGCGTAGCACCAGATCCAGCCATGATCGGTCTCCACGAAGGAGAAGGTGAAGGAGTCGAAGACCTTGGTGGTGCCGAGCCAGCTGTAGACGTTCCGCCCCAGCGCGATGTCACTGCCGAAGTGGTCGGCATGGCGCTCCCGCAGGGCGCTGTTGACTCCGTCGCCCGCGACGACGAGATCGACGTCGGGCAGCCGGTCGGCGGTCACCTCGTGCTCGAACTCGACGCGCACGCCGAGAGATTCGGCCCGTTCGGCGAGCAGGTCGAGCAGTCGGCGGCGGCCGATTCCGAACCCCTCGTCGCCGGGGTGGACGGTCCTGCTCTCGCCCACCTGGGCGACCCCCTCGCTCCAGCGGACCGAGTTCTCACTGACGGCGCGCGCGGACTCGGGGTCGCCTTCGCTGAGTTTGTCGAGCAGGCCCGCCCAGTACGTCACTCCCCAGCCGTAGGTCGACCCGGCCGGATTCCGTTCGTAGACGGTGATGTCGTGGGACGGGTCCTGGCGCTTCATCAGGATCGAGAAGTACAGGCCGGCGGGTCCGCCACCGACGCACGCGATCTTCACGCGCACTCCCTCTGTTGCACATTGCGGTCAATTGACTGCGAAGAGTAACAGGGGAGGGCTGCGGGTCATGGTGCGCACGACATTTGCTTAATTGTCCGGATCACAGCCAACCGACATTCGACGATTTCTCCCACCCTCTGACGAACCGATAGGCATACCGAGTCGTTCAACAGAGCCCGATACAGGAGGACTTCGTATGCCGGAACTCACCCGTCGCCATGCCCTGGGTGCGGCGGCCACGCTGGCCGCCGTGGCTGCTTCCCAGTCCCTCAGTGCACCGACGGCCACCGCCGCCGGACACGACCACACCAGGCCCGAGGCCTTCGACGAGGTCTACCGGGGCCGCCGCATAACCGGCCGTCCCACCAGCGGGAGCGGACACCACCACGGCGCCGGCTACGCCGTGTTCATCGACGGCGTGGAGCTGCATGTGATGCGCAACGCCGACGGCAGCTGGATCAGCGTCGTCAGCCACTACGACCCGGTGGCCACCCCGCGCGCCGCCGCCCGCGCCGCGGTCGTGGAACTGCAAGGGGCCCCGCTCGTCCCGTTCGACGCCAACTGACCCGCCCCGCAAGCAGACTGTGGAGTCCCGCACATGACCGTACGCAAGAACCAGGCGAGCCTGACCGCAGACGAGAAGCGGCGTTTCACCGACGCGCTGGTGCAGCTCAAGCGCAGTGGCCGCTACGACGACTTCGTCACGACACACAACGCGTTCATCGTCGGCGACACGGACAACGGCGAACGGACGGGCCACCGTTCACCGTCGTTCCTCCCCTGGCACCGCAGATTCCTCATCGAGTTCGAGCAGGCACTGCAGTCGGTCGACCCCGCCGTCGCCCTGCCGTACTGGGACTGGAGCACCGACCGCACGACTCGCGCATCCCTGTGGGCGCCCGACTTCCTCGGCGGCACCGGGCGCAGCCGGGACGGCCAGGTGATGGACGGACCCTTCGCGGCCTCGGCCGGCAACTGGCCGATCAGCGTGCGCGTCGACAGCCGCACCTACCTGCGCAGGTCGCTCGGCGGGAGCGCCCGGGAGCTGCCCACCCGCGCCGAGGTGGAGTCCGTGCTCGCGATGGAGACCTACGACATGGCGCCGTGGAACAGCGCCTCGGACGGTTTCCGCAACCACCTCGAAGGCTGGCGGGGCGTCAACCTGCACAACCGGGTCCATGTCTGGGTGGGCGGCCAGATGGCCACCGGCGTCTCCCCCAACGACCCGGTGTTCTGGCTCCACCACGCCTTCATAGACAAGCTGTGGGCCGACTGGCAGCGCCGCCACCCCGGCTCCAGCTATCTGCCGCTGGGCGGGACCCCGGACGTCGTCGACCTCGACGAGACCATGAAGCCGTGGAACGACGTGCGGCCGGCCGAACTGCTGGATCACACGGCGCACTACACGTTCGACACGGCCTGAAAGTCTGACCGCTACGCGTCGGCGGTCTCCGTCGTACGGCACTCGGGGTGTCCCCAGCCGGAGCCGTTCTTGGCGATGGGCTCACCCGCCGCGTAGGAGCGTCCGCACAGGCAACGGCCGGGGAACTTCGCCTTGATCGTGCGGGCCGGGCCGCTCTGCTTCGCGGTCTTCGCGGGGGCGCGGCGGCGCGCGGCGGCCGGGACGGTGTCGGGAGCGGGCGGCGGCTGGGGAGAACCGAGGTCGCTGCCCGCGGGCTCCTGGACGATCGCCGCCTGGCTCGCGGCCCGGTCGGCGAAGTCGTTGAGGCGGTCGCCGTCGACCTGGTGCGCGGGGACGTAGCGGAACTCGACGGTGCGTCCGGTGAGGAGTTCGTCGATGCGGGCGACCAGTTCCTGGTTGGCGACGGGCTTGCCGGAGGCCGTCTTCCAGCCCTTGCGCTTCCAGCCGGGCAGCCAGGTGGTGACGGCCTTCATCGCGTACTGGGAGTCCATCCGGATCTCCAGCGGGACGTCCGGGGCGATCGCCGTCAACAGGCGCTCCAGCGCGGTGAGTTCGGCGACATTGTTCGTCGCGGTGCCCAGCGGGCCGGCCTCCCACCGGGTGGGGGTCTCGTCACCGTCGGCCACGACCCAGGCCCATCCGGCGGGTCCCGGGTTCCCCTTCGACGCCCCGTCACAGGCGGCCACAACACGTTCAGGCATGGCCCCGATGATGTCACGGTCGGACGGCTGCTCCGGTACCGGGTCGCAGCCTGCCACTGCTGCCGAGCAGCCGCTCCCCCAGCGCGGTGGCCGTGTGCAGG
This sequence comes from Streptomyces sp. NBC_00620, assembly GCF_026341825.1. Classification (GTDB taxonomy): domain Bacteria; phylum Actinomycetota; class Actinomycetes; order Streptomycetales; family Streptomycetaceae; genus Streptomyces. Next base: position 2,625,939 of record NZ_JAPENY010000002.1, on the reverse strand, counting down.
ACGTACTTGCCGTCGCGGCGGCTGGCCACCAGTCCCCCGTCGCGCAGGACGCCGATCTGGTAGCTGGCGCTGGGCAGCGCGATCCCCACGGCCGCGGCGACCTCGGAGGTGGTGCGGGCGTGGCGGCCCGCCACCTCGGCGAGTACGACACTGCGAGTGCGGCCCAGCAGGCGTTCGAGCCCGTCGTCCGCGGCGCGCGCGACAGCGAGGGGTGCCTTCGCCACCGGATAGACGAGCACCGGGTCGAGGCCGGGGTCGGCGAGTGCGGTCGGCCGACGCCAGCAGAAGAACGAGGGGACGAGGAGCAGACCGCGCCCTTCCAGATGCAGATCGCGTTCGATGGGGTAGTCCACCTCGAGCACGGGAGATTTCCAGCGCGCCAGCGGACGCAGTCCGTCGAGAAGGGCCTGGGTGCCGCCGTCGAGGAGGTCCCGGGAGCGCAGGTCGACGTCGTCGGCGACCGCCGTGCGGATGTGCGTCCAGTACGGCTCGAGGAGGGCGCGGAAGTAGACCCCGAGGGCGTTCGCCAGTGACTTGAGCGGGTCGCCGCCCGGTTTGCCGAGTGAGGTCGCCCAGCTCGGAACGGGGCGGGAGTCGGCCAGCCGTGTCAGGTCGCGCACCAGCCGGGTGCGCGGGGTGCGCCGCACCTGGTCGAGGCCGGCCGGCAGATCGCCGCCGGTGACCGATGGTGTGAGGAAGTCCGGGATGTAACCCGTCGAGGGAATCAGTGTTCGCAGCGGGTACAGCGCTCGGCCCGCGACCGGGTCTCTGGAGAGCCGGTCGCGGGCCGAGCGGCGCCAGTGACCGAAGTCGAGCGGTCCTTGGCCGGTCTCCAACCGGCAGACGCTGCACACCAGTTCCCACAGAGGATCCGGTTGCCGGGCCACGCGGATGTTCTGCAGATCGTGCGACGTGAAGTGAATGCGGAGCATGCGGCCTCTCGCGATTCTTGTGGGGGGTCGGTCACCCGAAGGTGCGGCGGCCACAAGAAGGGACGAAAAACCGCGTCCGCGTGGTTGCCCTCGCGGGCGAAAGGTTCAGGACACGTCGGTCAACTTGGGCATGTCGCCCTCGGTCGTGCTGAGGTCGATGACGGAGAACGACGCGCCCTGCGGGTCGCTCAGCGCCGCGAACCGTCCGAACGGGCTGCTCATGGGCCCGAAGCGCAGAATGCCGCCGCGTTCGGTCGCCTTCGCCACTGCCGCGTCGCAGTCCTCGACGGCGAAGTAGACGTTGACGTACGACGGGACCTCGGGAGGGAAGTCGTCCGTCATCTTCATCCGGCCCAGGACGGTGTCCTCGCCGACGTTGAAGATCCTGAAGTCCATCTCGGGTCCGGCCTCGGGTGCGTCCATCTGCTTCGCGCTGAACGGGAAGACGGCGGGGAGGAACGCGTCGGTCTTCTCGGGCTCACGGGTGAAGACCTCGGCCCAGGCGTACGCGCCGGGCACGGAGATGGCCTCGAAGCCCTCGTGGGTGCCCGCCTGCCAGACGCCGAAGACGGCGCCGCTGGGCTCACTGGCCAGGGCCATCGTGCCGAAGTCGCCGACCTGCATCGGCTCCATCACGACGGTGCCGCCGTTGTCCCGGATCTTCTGTGCGGTCACGGCGACGTCGGGCGAGGCGAAGTAGAGGCACCAGGCGGACTGGCCCTCCTGCCCGGGCATCGGCGGGACGACGGCGGCCACCGCTTTACCGTCCTTGTACGCCTGCGTGTAGTTCCCGTACTCGCTGGACGACTCGCCGAACGTCCAGCCGAGCACGTCACCGTAGAAACTCTTGGCCCCCTCCACGTCGCTGAACATCGCGTCCGCCCAACAGGGCGTTCCCTCGGGTTGTACGGCCATGACGTCGACCTTCTCCGGTTGGGTGACTGGTTCCACGTTTCACGCTAGCCAGGCCAGGCCCGGGCCGCGCGCCGAACGGGACGTTCCGCACCAAACTGGAGAGCGGACAGCGGGGGTCGTCGACGGGACGGGGCACGGGATGATGCACGCGTGGGAAGCGGTCCGGCCCGGGCCGATCGAGCAGGGACCGCTGCGCTTCGTCGAGAAACCGGTGCCGGTGCCGCGGGCCGGCGAACTCCTCGTACATGTCCGCGCCTGCGGTGTCTGCCGTACCGACCTGCACGTCGCCGAGGGCGACCTGCCCGTGCACCTGCCGGGTGTGACGCCCGGGCACGAGGTCGTCGGCGTGGTCGCGGCCCTGGGCGAGGACGTGCGCGCGTACGCCCTCGGCGACCGGGTGGGCGTCGCCTGGCTGCGCGGTACGGACGGTACGTGCCGGTACTGCGTGCGCGGGGCCGAGAATCTCTGTCCGGCATCCGAGTACACCGGCTGGGACGCCGACGGCGGCTACGCGGAGTACACGACCGTGCCCGCCGATTTCGCGTACCGGCTGCCCGGCGACCTGGACGACGTCGCCCTGGCCCCACTGCTGTGCGCGGGCATCATCGGCTACCGCGCGCTGCTGCGGGCCTCGCTGCCGCCGGGCGGGCGGCTCGGTCTGTACGGGTTCGGCGGCAGCGCCCACCTGTGCGCGCAGCTCGCGCTCGCGCAGGGCGCCACCGTGCACGTACTGACGCGGGACCCGGCGGCCCGGCGGCTGGCACTCACCCTGGGGGCGGCGTCCGCCCGCGGAGCGTACGAGGAGCCCCCCGAGCCGCTGGACAGCGCGATCCTGTTCGCGCCGGTCGGCGACCTGGTCCCGGTGGCCCTGCGGGCGCTCGACCGGGGCGGAGTGCTGTCCGTAGCCGGGATCCACCTGAGCGACACGCCGCCGCTCCACTACGAGCGGGAGCTGTTCTACGAGAAGGAGCTGCGCAGCGTCACCTCGAACACACGGGAGGACGGGCGGGCCTTCCTGGCGCTCGCTGCGCGCCACGGCGTCCGCGCGACGACGCACACGTACCCGCTGTCACGCGCCCAGGAGGCCCTCCAGGACCTCAAGGCCGGCCGCTTCGACGGTGCGGCCGTGTTGGTGAACAACATGCCGCCCCGGCACTGACCGGGGTGCGGGCCCGTCTCCCCCGTGCGTGGATGGACCATGGCGTGTGTGGCAGTGGAGGTGGCATGACGGGCCGAGGCGGTGCGGACACTCCGGGTGCGGAGTCACCGTTCGGCGCCATGGAGGATGCCGTCGAGTCGATCGGCACCACGCTGGACGAGCAGACCACGTGCGAGGAGCTCGCCGCGTTCGTGTGCCGGCACTTCTGCGACGCCGCCGCGGTGGATCTGCTGCCCGCGGACGCCCCGGCCACCACACAGCACCCGCACGCCCCGGACCTGTCACGCGTCGCCACGGCGGGAGACGCCGGGCTGCTGACCCCGTGGCCCGCGCACGGAGCACGGCCCCTGTCCGTGCAGGCGCTCGACGAGGGACATCCGATCACCGCCTCGATCGACCTGTCCGGACGGGTCCCGCGGCAGGTCATGACCGTGCCGCTGCTCGCGCACGGCCGCCTGTACGGGGTAATGCTCGCCGTCCGGCAGGGGAAGGAGTTCACCGACCAGGAGACCACCGGTACGCACTACGCGGCGCGTCTGGCGGCCGTCCACCTCGGCCACTCCCGCCAGCACAACGCCGTACGGAGCACGGTGCTGAACCTTCAGCGGGCGCTGCTGGCCGAACCGGGCCGGCCGCATCCGAACCTCGACCTCGCCACCCGGTATCTCCCGGCCGGTGGCACCACCCTGGTGGGCGGGGACTGGTTCGAGACCGTACGGCTGCACTTCGGGCGCACCCTGCTGGTCGTGGGCGACGTCATGGGGCACGGCCTGAACGCCGCGGTCGACATGAACGCGTACCGCTCGATGCTCCGCTACGTCGCCTCCACGGACCTGCCGCCGCACCGGGTGCTGCGCCGGCTGGACGCCGCGGTGGCCGAGGACGGCAACCGGCGACCGGCCACCTGTCTGCTGGTCCAGGTCGACCCGGCACGCGGCACGGCCGCGCTCGCCTCAGCCGGGCACCTGCCTCCGGTCGTCTTCTCCAAGGACGGCACCGAGCTGCTCCAGCTGCCGGTCGGCCCCCCACTGGGCACCGGAGTGGGCGGCTACGAACAGGCCACCCGCACGCTCACCCCCGACGACACCCTGGTGATGTACACCGACGGTCTGGTGGAGCGGCGCGGGGAGGACATCGACGCCTCGCTCGCCCGACTGGCCCGGCTACGGCTACCGCCGGGGGCGGGTATCGACGCACTGCTCGACGAGGTGCTCGTCCGTCTCAACGCCCGTCACGCGGAGGACGACGTCGCGGTGCTCGCCGCCCGCATCCGCGCACGGACCACGACGTGAGGCCCGACCTGCCGGTTCGCGGCGCCGGCCGTGATCCCGGGAGGAGAGGGTCGGCGCGTCCCGGCGCGGGTTCGTGCGGCGGTGATGACATCCCCGCACCGCTGCACGAACCCGCGCCGGAACTCCCCCCGGGCGGCTCCCCCTTGAACCGTGGGTGGTTCCTGTTCTACCTTCGCCACATGGTCGGGGCATCAACGCCCGCTCACCAGGGACACAACGTGGGGGCGGCAGCTGGGCCGGGTGGTGCGGAATGCGTCCACACCTCGCGCTGATCGAGGACGATCCCGACTTCGCACTGATGTGCCGTACCTATCTGGAACGTGAAGGGTTCACCGTCGCGTGGGCCATCGACGCACGCGCCGGGAAAGCCGCCATGTACGACGGCGGCATCGATCTGGTCGTCCTCGATCTGGGACTGCCGGACGGCAGTGGCCTGGAGCTGCTGCGGTCACTGCGCTCCACCAGCCGCCTCCCGGTGATCGTCGTCTCCGGGCGCGGTGACGAGGCGGACCGGGTCGCGGGCCTGGAGATCGGCGCGGACGACTACCTGGTCAAGCCCTTCTCGCAGCGCGAACTCGTGGCCCGTATCCGGGCCGTGCTGCGCCGGTCCCGGCCGCCCGAGGTGCCGGCCGTCCTGGAGGTCGGGGCGCTGCGCGTCGACACTGCCGCCCGTCGGGCCGACATAGCGGGCGTGCCGCTGACGCTGCGGCCCAAGGAGTTCGCCCTGTTGGAGCTGCTGGCCCGCTCCCCCGGCCGGGTCTTCTCCGCCGAACAGCTTCTGGAGCAGATCTGGGGAGCGTCCTGGCAGCAGCCCGCGACCGTCGTCGAGCATGTCTACCGGCTGCGCGGCAAGCTCACCGGGCTGCCCACTCCCGCCCCGCGGATCACCACGGTGCGCGGCTTCGGCTACCGACTCGATCCCTGAAGGCCGCCATGTCCGCGAGCACCCCGCACCCCACGCCCGACTTCCGGCTCCTGTTCGACTCGACGCTCTCCCCACTGCTCATCCTGGCGCCCGACTTCACGATCGTGGAGGTCAACCGCGCCTATCTCACGGCCACCCGCACCGAGCGGAGCATCGTCGGGCACCCCGTCTTCGACGTGTTCCCCGACAACCCGGACGACCCGTCGGCCAACGGCGTCGCCAACCTGCGCCGCTCGTTGCGGACGGTGGTGGACACCGGGCGTACGGACATCATGGCGTTGCAGCGGTACGACATCCCCAGGGGCGACGCGGGCGCGTTCGTGGAGCGGTACTGGAGTCCCGTCAACACCCCGGTGCTCGACGACGACGGGCGGGTCACGCACATCATCCATCGCGTCGAGGACGTCACCGACTTCGTGCATCTGCGCCAGGTCGGGCGGGAGCAGGAGCGTGCGGTCGCCGACGCGCAGATGCGCGCGCAGGGCATGGAGATCGACCTCTTCGTGCGCGCGCGGGAGATCCGTGAGGTGAACGAGCAGTTGAGCCGCGCCAACGCCGATCTCGACGCGGCGGGGCGAACGTTGCGGGAGGAGCAGCGGGCCAAGGACCGGTTCATCGCGACCCTCTCGCACGAGTTGCGCAATCCGCTGGCGGCCGCCACGGCGGCGAGCGAGCTGCTGGCGCTCGACCTGCCCGACGGCCATCCGGCGTTGTCGGTCCTGGAGCGGCAGCTCGCCGCGCTGGTGCGGATGAGCAACGACCTGCTGGACGGAACGCGGGCCGTGACCGGTCGTATGGAGCTGGTGCGCGGGCGGACGGATCTGCGCTCGGTCGTCGACTCCGGATGCGCGGACATGCACGGCCTGTTCGGCCATGAGGGCCGCACGCTCGACATCGAACTGCCCGCCGATCCGGTGCTCGTCGACGGGGACCGGCTGCGGCTGGCCCAGGTGTTGACCAATCTGCTGTCCAACGCGCTCAAGTACACACTCCCGGGCGGTCGTACGAGGGTGCGGCTGACCACGGCGGACGGGCAGGCGCGGCTCACCGTCGAGGACGACGGGATCGGCTTCCAACAGGCGCAGGCCGAGGAGCTGTTCGGTGTCTTCATGCGGGCGGCTCCGGCGGGCCCCAGTACCCCCGAGGGGCTCGGCCTCGGGCTCGCGGTCGTCCGGACGATCGTCGAACTGCACGGAGGCAGGATCACCGCGCACAGCGACGGCCCCGGAACCGGCGCCTCGTTCCGCACCCTGCTCCCGCTCGCCCCCTCCGGCACCCCGGAACCGCGCCCGGCGACGCCGGCCCGCCCCGCGTCACGGCAGCTGGCCATCCTGATCGTCGAGGACAACACGGACCTGGCCACGACCTACCGCGCCCTGCTGGAGCGGCAGGGGCACCACGTCACGGCCGTGCACACCGGCGCGGACGCGCTGATGGCCACCGAGTCCAGCCTCTTCGACGTCGTCCTGTGCGACCTCGGCCTGCCGGACATCGACGGCTACGCGGTCGCCCGCGAGGTGCGCTCCCGCCCGCACGGCGACAAGGTGCGTCTCATCGCGGTCTCCGGGTTCAGCCGGGGGTCCGACCACGGCGAGTCCCGTGCGGCCGGTTTCGACGCCCACATGGCGAAGCCGCTGCCGCTCGGGGATCTGCTGGAGCTTCTCTCCGGAACCTTCGAGGGCTGAGGCGGCGCACAGCCCTTCTGCCGCACGGCGCAGAGATGTGACCGGGGTTCGTCTTCCCCCTTGTGCCCGCCTGTGCTTGCCTGGGGAGCTCTTTCGTTGGGCGGGGCGGGAGTTGACGTATGCGCAAGCGGTGGATGGTGGGGGCGCTGGTCGCCGGGCTGCTGCTCGGCGCGTGCGGCGACCCGTCCTCGGGCCCCGAGGCGTCACCGCCCGCTCGCGCGACGCCCGAGACTTCGGCGTCACCGAGCTCGACGACGCGTCAGCGGCCCGCCGCCTCCCCGACCGCGCCGGCCGCCCCTGCGAAGGCGCCCACGGTGCTCTACCTCGGGGACTCGCTCGCCATGGAGAACCAGAAGGTGCTGGGGGATCTGCTGCGGGACCAGCTGGACGCGCGGTACACGAGCGCCCCGTACTCCGGCACCACCCTGTGCGACTACCTGGAAGGCACCGGCGCGGATTCCCTCGTACCGCCCGCGGACAAGGCGGCCGCCCGGGTGCGCTCGCTCCAACCGGACTATGTGGTGCTGCAGTTCTGGGGCAACGCCTGGGGATACACGCCGTGCATGGACGGCATCACGTACGACAAGTCGAAGAGCACGTACTTCAAGCGGTACGAAGCCGACATGCAGCAGCTGACCGACCAGATCGCGGAGGCGGGCGGCGCGAAACGGCCCAGGATCGTGTGGGTGCTCCAGGGCCCCGACCCGATCACGCCCGACCGGATCCACGACGTCAACGCGATGTACGAGCTGCGGGCCCGCGCCTCCGGCGACCTGCTCGCCGACGCCGGCAAGACCGTGAGCCCGGCGTCGGCCCGCGAAACCTGGGTCCAGTACCTGCCGTGCACCTCGTACGAGCACGAGAACCCCGTGTACTGCACCCAGCAGGCCCGCGACCGCACTGCCCTCCACCGCGACGACGACTACCTGCACTTCTGCCTGGCGCCCACCACGTCGACGCCGAAGCCGTGTGCGGTCCGGTCACCTGGGATCGTGCGCATCACGCGGGCGATCACCCGGGTGATCGCCGATCACGTGAGCTGACGGTCGTCTCCGAGGAATGCCGTCACCGGGTGAGGCGGTCACCCAGGATCGGGAGCAATCGGTCCGTCAGCAGACGGCGGGTCGGCTCACTGGTCAGCCACAGGAGCTTGTGACGCGTGCCGTCGACCATGGAGACGGTCATGCCTGATGTGGTGATACCGCCGTGCAGGCGCGCCCGCTCGATGCCGTCGAAGGGGATGATCTTGTTGGTGCGGTGTCCGGCCAGGATGGCCGCGGGGTCGTAGGCGATGGTGTGGGCCGGCTGTGGCGCGGTCGGACTCGAGCCCAGGGAGTTCGCCACGGAAGCCATCAGCCCACTGCGTATACGGATGAGGCTGGTCGGCAGCAGCCACAGCTCCCCGTGGATCCAGTCCAACCATCCCGTGGTGCAAGCACGGGCCACCAGCTGGGCGTGGACCAGGCGAATACGGGAGGCCCTCGCCACCGCCTGATCGAGCAGGGCGTCCCACCTGTCGAGCGACCGGACCCGCCGCCGCTCGTGCACGCCGGCGGTCTCCGAGAGAAAGTGGAGGTGCGCCCACCCGGTGGCATCCAGCTCCACGGCAAGCCGGACTTCCCAGCCGGCGTGCGTGATCTGTGATCCCAGCCAGTGCGGGACGTCCACATGGCTGCGGTCGGCCACGGGAGGAACCTCCTTGCCTCCACTCCACAGGATGGGAGACGCCACGCACTGATCGGCCGTCCATCGCGCTCTGTGCTCGACCAGTAAGGCCGCGGCCAGGTCCAGGTCTACTCGCTGTCTCATTCCGCCGATCATGGCAGCGGTCACCCGGCCGACGAGCCCCGCAGCTCCGTCTCCACCAGCCGGTTGAGGTGGCGCCTCGCGTCCTCCGTACTCAACGGCGGTGCCTGCCTCAGCCGTTGCAGGGCCAGCCCGTCGGCGAGTGCGGCGAAGCGGACCGTGAAGCCGTCGAGGTCTTCGGAGGTGAACTCGCCGTCGGCGACGCCCCGTTCGGCCAGTTCGCGGATCTGGCTGTGCCAGGCCTCGTACCGCTGTCCCTGGCCGCGGGCGAAGGCCTGGTCAGGGTCCTGGTCGCCCGCGTTCCAGTAGTCGAACCACATCCGCCAGTGCCGGTCGGTGTCCTCCGTGAACAGTGCGTCCACGAGCAGCCGCAGCGCCTCGGCCCCGCTGGTCGCGTGCTCGGCGGCGTCGCTGAGCGCCGAGTAGTACCGCTCGATGTGCAGCACCATCGCCTCGGAGAGGATCTCCTGGACGCTGCCGAAGTGGTACGTGACGGTGCCGACCGAGACCCCGGCCGCGGCGGCGACGTCGCGCACGCCCACCGAGGCGTACCCGCGCTCGGCGATGAGCGGCACGGCTGCCTCCACGATGAGGCGGCGGCGCACCTCGGTGGGCTGGCGGGTGCGGTCGGCGGCGGCGACGGCACGGCGAGGGGTCTTGGCGGCCTTCATGCCGACGTCCTCGGGGTGTTCCGGTGCCATACGCGCTTGACCACTGTCTCTCCGTTCGCCCGTGCCTCGATGCGACTGTCCATGATGAAGTCCGTGGCCGTGGCCCGCAGCTCCGTCCGCGTAACGATCTCCGCGTCCCAATCGTCCCCGCGCCGCAGCCGGATCGTCCACTCGGAGACAGCGTTGGCCGAGAGCGGGTCGTCGGTGCGGATGCGGTAGGTCTCGCGGGCGCTCTCCTCGTAGCGCAGGCCGTCCGGGTACGTCCGGGATCCCCCGTAGTTGGGGTCCACCTCCAGAGTCCACTCCCCCTTCGCCACATCATGGGTGACCAGTCGCTCGGGCCCCGGGTCGGCGGGCCGGTCGTACGTCACGGGGAGCGGCGGCGCCTGTTCGGGCTCCTCGAAGTGGATCGGTGGCTCGTCCACGGCTTCCCGTACGGGCAGGAGCAGCGCGCTCCGGTCCGGTACGACGCTCAGCTCGCCGCGTTCGCCGTGCGGCCACACCCACGGCCAGTAGGAGTCGGAGACGGCTACGCGGATGCGATGGCCGGGCGGGAACGCGTACCCGATGCCGTTGAGCTCGAACTCCACGTCCTCGTACGTCCCCGGGGTCCACTCCACCGCCTTGTCCCGCCCATGCCGGGACATCAGGTTCAGCACGCCGCGTGTGACGAGGGTGGACGAGCCGTCCGGGGCGACATCGCAGACGCGGGCGATGACGTTGGCGCGCGGGGTGGCGCTGTCGAGGCGGAGCCGGACGCGCGGGCGGCCCAGGATCTCGACCCGCTCGTCCAGGGGTGCCGAGTCGAAGCAGACGGAGCGGCCGTCCTCCTCGCGCTGGTCGGGCGGGAGGTCGCTGGCGTTGCCGAAGGGGAAGAAGCGGCCCGCGTCGAGGCCGGTGTGCTGGGGCGATCGTACGAGGATGGGGGCGCCGCCCGTGCCCAGCGGACGTTCGTCCCAAGTGACCGCCGGGGAGGGCCAGTTCGTGTCACCGACCCAGCGGCCCGGCATCACGTCGTACGAAGTGGCGGGCGGCACGGGGTCGTTGATCCAGGAGCGGAGCAGCGGATCCCGCATGACGCCCGTGTCCTTGCCCTTCAGGTGCTGGTCCCACCAGCGCAGGGTCTCCTGGAGGAAGCCGATCGCGGGGCCGGGGGGCAGTTCGCGGTCAGGGTACTGGTGCGACCAGGGGCCGATCAGTCCCCGTACGCGGTCGTCCGGGAGGTGTTCGACGAGGCGCAGTACGGCGTCCCGGTACGGGTCGTGCCAGCCGCCGACGGCCAGCACGGCCGCGTCGATCGCGCCGTAGTCCTCGCAGACGCTGCCGTGCCGCCAGTAGTCGTCGCGCTGCTGGTGTTCCAGCCAGGTGTGCAGGAAAGGTTCGAGGGCGTCGAGGCGCTCGCGCCACATGGGCAGCCAACGGTCCTGGCCCACCTGGGAAGGGTCCGGCGGGCGGGAGGCGAACGCCAGCATGGTGCCGGCCCAGGCGAGCATGTCGATACCGAGGAGGGCGCCGCCCATGTAGTGCACGTCGTTGTCGTAGCGGTCGTCCGTCGAGCAGACCGTGACGATGGCCTTGAGCGGTTCGGGGGCGAGGGCGGCGATCTGGAGGGAGTTGAAGCCGCCCCAGGAGATGCCGAACATGCCGACCTTGCCGGTGCACCAAGGTTGCGCGGCAAGCCAGTTGACGACGTCGACGCCGTCCGCGAGCTCCTGCTCGTCGTACTCGTCGCCGGGTGTGCCCTCGCTGTCGCCGTGGCCCCGGATGTCGACGCGGACGGAGGCGTAGCCGTGCCCGGCGTACCAGGGGTGGCGCTGGGCGTCGCGGGGCGCGGTCCAGTCGCTCTTGCGGTACGGGAGGTATTCGAGCAGCGCGGGGACGGGGTCCGTGCCGGCCGGGCGCCAGATCCGGGCGTGCAGTCGGGTGCTGCCGTCGCGGGTCGGGATCCAGACGTCCTCGCGGACGACCCGGTGCTCGAACTGCTCGCGGTACTTCACGAAACTCCTTCGGTGCTGAGGTGGCCGGCCGGGCGCCAGCGGCGCACTCGGTGGCCGTGGCCGTGTTCGGTCCAGAGGTCGTCCGGTCCGGCCGCGTCTTCCTCCCAGTCGGCCGTCGAGTCGACGAACGGCAGGGCGTCCGGGTCGGGTTCAAGGGCCGCGGCCATCAGCTGGCGTGTGTAGGGGTGTCCGGGCGAGGCGAAGACCGCGTCCGTGGGCCCCTCCTCGACGACCACTCCGTGGCGCAGGACGACGACACGGTCGGCGATGCCCCGTACGACGGCCAGGTCGTGGCTGATGAACAGGCAGGCCAGTTGGCGTTCGCTGCGCAGGTCGTCGAGGAGCCTGAGGACATCGGCCTGGACGGAGACGTCCAGGGCGGTGGTGATCTCGTCGGCGATCAGGACGTCCGGTTCGCCCGCCAACGCCCTTGCGATGCCGATGCGTTGACGCTGGCCGCCGGAGAGCTGGGCGGGCAGCCGGTCGGCGAGAGCCGGGTCGAGGCGCACGTCGGCGATGAGCTGCCGGGCCCGAGCCGCCGCTTCCGTGCGCGACGGGGCGGTGCCGAAGAAGTGCAGCGGGCGCCGGACGGCGTCGCCCACCGACCGGCGCGGGTTCAGCGAGGTGTCCGCGTTCTGGAAGACGAGCTGGATCCTGCGCCGCAGGGACGGCGGCCGCTTCTGAGCGGGGCGGGCGAGGTCTCCCGACTCGTGGGTCATCGTGCCGCCGGAGGGGGTACGCAGTCCCGCGAGCGTCCATGCCAGCGTGGACTTGCCGCTGCCCGACTCCCCCACGAGCGCGAGGACTTCACCGCGCCGGACGTCGAAGGAGACGCCGTGCACGGCGCGGGTCGACCCGTAGTCGATGGTGACGTCGTGCGCGGACACCGCGACGGGTGCGTCGTCGGGCACCTGCGCCTTGGGCCGCACCTCCCGCTCTCCCGCTTCGCCGACGATCGCGAGTCCGGCGTCGTCGAGGCGCGGGACGCTCGCCAACAGCCGTCTGGTGTAGGGGTCTTGGGGCGTCGCGAAGAGCTGACGGGTGGGCGCGGCCTCCACGATCCGCCCGGACTTCAGCACGGTCACCTCGTCGGCCATGTGCGCGACGACCCCGAGGTCGTGGCTCACCAGCACGGCCGCCAGGCCGAGTTCGTCGCGCAGGGCGCCGATCAGGTCGAGGACGCTGCGCTGGGTGACTACGTCGAGGCCGGTCGTCGGTTCGTCGAGGACGAGGACCTTGGGGCGGGCCGCGATGGCCATGGCGATGGCGACGCGCTGCTGCTGGCCGCCGGAGAGCTCGTGCGGGTAGCGGCGGGCGAGTTCGGCGGGGCGGGGCAGCCGGACCTGTTCGAGGAGGTCCACGACGGGCACCTCGCCGCCCGCCTCCGCGATCTGCCGGCCGATCCGCATGGAGGGGGTCAGCGCGTGGCCCGCGTTCTGGGCGACCATGGCGACGGTCCCGCCGCGCAGCCGCCTCAACTCCCGTGCGGGCAGGGCGAAGACGTCCTGCCCGTCGACGAGGACGGACCCCGCGGTGATCCGGGACCCGTGCCGCAGATGGCCGAGGAGTGTCGCGGCGACGGTCGACTTCCCGCTGCCCGACTCGCCCACCAGCGCCAGCGTCTGTCCGGCGCGCACGTCCAGCGACACCTCTCGTACGACGGGTACGTCCCGTCCGCCCGAACGGTAGGCCACGGAAAGGGACTTCACGGAGACGATCGAGGTCATCAGGACCCCTCCCTGATCCGGTCGACGCCCCACGCCTTGGACAGGCCGTCGGCCGCGAGGTTGAGTCCGACCACGAGCGTGGCCAGGGCGATGATCGGCGCGAGGCTCGCCATCGGGACGACGGTGATGGCGGTGCGGTTCTCGGCGACCATCAGACCCCAGTCGGGGGTCGGCGGATCGGCGCCGAAGCCGAGGAAGGACAGCGAGCTGATGAGCAACACGACCCACGAGGCACGCATCGCGAACTCCACGCACACCACGTCCGTGATGTTCGGCAGGATCTCGCGCCGCAGGATCGACCAGGTCCCCTCGCCGCGGGCGCGGGCGGCGGTCACATAGTCGGCGGGCACCACGGCGAGCGCCGCGCCCCGCACGACCCGTACGACCTGGGGCACGTACACCACGGCGATCGCGAGGACGATGACCGCGGGGCCCGTCCCCAGCGCGGTGACGATGACGAGCAGCGCCAGGATCGACGGCACCGAGAGGACGGCGTCCAGGACCCGCCCCAGTACGTCGTCGAACCAGCCGCCGCGCAGCGCCGCCGCACACCCGACGACCGTGCCGAGCGCGACGGTCAGCAGTGTCGCGGCGACGGAGACGCCGAGCGCGTACCGGCCGCCGTACAGCACCCGGGCGAGGACGTCTCGCCCGTACTGGTCCGTGCCCGCCCAGTGTTCCCAGCTGGGGCCGAGCAGGGCGTGCGAGGCGTCGTTGGCGATGGGGTCGTAGGAGGTGAGGAGCGGGGCGAGGAGGGCGATCAGCACGTGTACGGCGACGATCGTGAGGCCGATGACGGCGGCGCGCGAGGAGCGCAGGGTGCGCCAGGCTCGGACGGCGCGCGCCTCGGCGGCAGGCGGTGGCGCGGCCACCGGGACGGTGTCGAGCGTGGTCATCGGGTCCTCCCTCGGGTGCGGAGCTTGGGGTTGAGGGCCATGGCGCCGAGGTCGGCGGCCAGGTTGCAGGCCACGTAGACCACGGCGCTGATGAGGGCGATGGCCTGGATGACGGGCAGGTCGCGGTTCTGGACCGAGGAGAGCATCAGCTTGCCGATCCCCGGGTAGTTGAAGACGTTCTCGACGACGGCGACTCCGCCCGCGAGCCAGGCGACGTTCAGTGCGATGACGTGCAGGGTGGGCAGGAGCGCGCTGGGCAGGGCGTGCCGGGTGACGACCCGCCAGCTCGACAGGCCCTTGAGCCGGGCCGTCGTCACGTACTCGCCGGCCATCACGTCGATGACGGACGTGCGGGCCATCCGCACGATGTACGCCGCCATGACGACGGCCAGGGAGAGCGCGGGAAGCCATACGGAGGGCAGGAGTTGACCGACACTCGCCTCCGGGCCGTACAGGACGACCGCGGGGAACCACGGCAGCGCGACCGAGAAGCAGAGCACCAGTACGGTCGCGACCACGAACTCGGGAACGCTCATCCCGACCAGGCTGACCGTGGAGATCAGATGGTCCGGCCAGCGGTCGCGGTACAGGCCCGCGAGGATGCCGAGGACGATCGAGCCGGTGACGGCGAACAGGACGGTGACGAGGGCGATCAGCGCGGAGTTGCCGAGGTACATGGAGACTTCGCCGCCGACCGCCTTCCCGGAGACGAGGGAGACTCCGAAGTCGCCGTGCAGCGCGCCGCGGACCCAGTCGACGTACCGCTCCCACGCGGGCTGGTCGAGCTTCAGCTTCTCGCGCAGGGCGGCCACGGCGTCCGGTGTCGCGTCCTTGCCGAGGATCTGGGTGGCGACATCGCCGGGCAGTGCCTGTACGGCGAGGAAGACGAGGACGGAGGAGAGGAACAGCGTGCCGACGGCGGCGGCCACCCTGCGGGCTATGAAGGAGAACATGGTCAGGCCCCCTTCAGGCCGATGCCGAGGTAGTCGAACTCGAAGCCGTGCTCGGCGTATCCGCGTACCTTCCGCGAGATGCCGACGAGCCGGTCGGCGAACATCGGGGTCATCGCCCCGCCCTTCTCGACGACGAAGGTCTGCGCCTCGCCGTACAGTTCGCGGCGCTTCGTGTCGTCCATCTCGCGGCGGGCGCGGTCCAGGAGCGCGTCGAAGTCCTTGTCGGACCAGGCGGTCTCGTTGTACGAGGAGCCGCTCCGGAAGACCTGGGTGAAGAGCTGGTCGACGGGTCTGCCGGTGTACCAGTAGGTCGCCATGAGCGGCTTCTTCATCCAGATCTGCGTGTAGTACGAGTCCGCCGCCGCCGTCTTGACCTTGATCCGGATGCCGGCCCGCTTGGCAGAGTCCTGGTAGGCGAGGGCCATCGGCGTGAAGATCGGGTCGTACGAGGACGTGTAGAGGTCCATCGCCAGGCCCTCGTGCCCGGCCTGCTTCAGCAGGAACCGCGCCTTCTCCGGGTCGTGCTCGGGATGTGCGGCGATGTGGGCGGGGTCGCTGGGCGGCACGGGGTTGTCCCAGCCGGCGGTGCCCGCGCCCTGCAGGGCCACCTTCACCACGTGCTCGGGGTCGTAGGCGAGCTTCATCGCCTGCCGGACCCGTACGTCCGTGAAGGGCTTCTCCGTGGTGAGCATCGGCAGGACGTACCACTGGGCGTTCTTGACGCGCGCGATGGTGGCCCGGTCGGAGGCGGCGACCACACGGGCGGTCGCGAAGTCCAGGTTGGTCTGCGCGAGCAGGTCGACCTGGCCCGCAAGGAGGGCGTTCGAGCGGGCGGACATGTCGGCGACGGAGTAGAAGGCGATCGCGTCGAGGACGGGGCGGCCCTGCCAGTGGTCCTCGAACGCGGTGACGCGGCCGGGGCCCGCGGGGGCGAACGACTCCAGCTTGAAGGGACCGGTGCCGATGCCGGTGCGGCCGATCGAGCGGGCGCTTTTGTCAGGGATGACATAGCAGTTGTAGTGCGTGAGAAGGCTCGGGAACTCCGCGTTGGGGCTCTTCAGCGGGACGACGAGGGTGTGGTCGTCGGGGGTGCGGAGCGTGGCGGGGTCGATGAGCGGCTCGAGCACGGCCGCCTGGGGCGAGGCGGTCGCCTTGTCGAGGATGTGGCGCAGGGTGTAGGCGGCGTCGGCCGAGGTGAGCTTGCGTCCGTCGTGGAAGGTGACGCCCTGGCGGATGCGGAAGGTCCAGGTGCTGGCCTTGGCGTCGGGCTCCCAGGACTCGGCGAGGTCGGGGGCGAGATCGCCGCTCGTGTCGACCCGGACGAGCCGGTTGTAGAGGGCGCCCAGGTATTCGTACGCGGACAGCGCGCTGGCCGGGTCGAGGGTCTCGGCGTCGGAGGCGGGCGGCCGGGCGATACGGAGGGTGCCACCGCGGTCGGGTTCGCCCGTCTGGGCGGCGGCGGGCAGAACGGGCGCGGCCGCGGCACCCGTACAGCCGGTGAGCAGCCAGGACGCGCCGAGCGCGGCGGTGCTCGCGGCCCCCGCGACGAGGACCGACCGCCGTCCCGGGTGGTGGATGTCGGACATGGACCGACCGTCCTTCTCGCTATTCGTTCAGCGGAACGATTGAGTGAAGTGCGTGAACGATAACGGGGCGACGGTTCCACGCCAACCCTCCGAGCGCTGGAATTAACCTCGGAAACCCACTCTTTACGCGACTCCCCGCCACGCCGGAGGCAGGCCGCCGGGCTGGTGTACTCCCGCGCGGGATGGGCAGGAAAGCGCTTGCCCGCTACTCCGCCACTGGGGGGGACCAACGCCGATGGCGTCGTCCGAAAGACCGCTCGACCATCGCTACCGGGGTGAGCACCCGATCCGCACCCTCGCCTACCTGTTCCGTGCGGACCGGTGGCGGCTCGCCGCCGCGTTCGCCGTCTTCACGGTCAAGCACAGTCCACTCTGGCTGCTGCCTCTGATCACCGCGTCGATCATCGACACCGTCGTCCAGCACGGGCCGATCGGCCGCCTTTGGGTCAGCTCCGGGGCCCTGCTGCTCATCCTCGCGGTCAACCTCCCACTGCATCTCCTCTACGTCCGCCTCCTGTACGGCAGCGTGCGCCGCATGGGCACTGATCTGCGCTCCTCGCTGTGCACGCGGATGCAGCAACTGTCCATCGGCTACCACTCGCGGGTCAGCGCGGGCGTTCTGCAGGCCAAGGTCATCCGGGACGTGGAGACCGTCGAGCAGATGGTGCAGCAGACCGCCGAGAACGGGCTCGGCGCACTCACCGTACTCACGGGCGGACTCGTCATCATCGCCATCCGCACACCCGAGTTCCTGCCCGTCTTCCTCTGCATCGTGCCCGTCGCGGCCCTCCTGGTGGCACGGTTGCGAACCCGACTGCGCAGCCACAACGAGAACTTCCGCCACGAGGTCGAGCACCTGTCCACGCGGGTGACCGAAATGACCCGGCTCATCTCGGTCACCCGGGCGCACGGTCTGGAGGGCAAGGCACTCCGGCGGATGGACGTCACGCTGGGGCAAGTGCTGCGCTCGGGGATGCGGCTCGATCTGCTCAACGGGCGGTTCGGCTCGTTGGCGTGGGTGTTCCTCAACATGGTCGGGATCCTGTTCCTCACCGGCGCCGCGCTGGTGTCGTACTACGGCTACTGGGGTGTCACACCCGGCGATGTCGTCATGCTCAGCGCCTTCCTGACCACGCTCACCAACTCCACGACGACACTCGCGGCTCTGGCGCCGGTCATCACCAAGGGCCTGGAGTCGGTACGTTCGATCGGCGAGGTGCTCCAGGCACCCGAGCTGGAGGACAACGAGGGCAAGGCGGAGGTGACCTCGCTGCGCGGTGCCGTCACCTTCGAGGAGGTGGGGCACGCGTACGACGAGAACAGGCCCGCCGTACGGGACTTCAGCCTGTCCGTCTCCCCCGGCGAGACCATCGCCCTGGTCGGCGCCTCGGGGGCAGGCAAGTCGACGGTGCTCAATCTCGTCATCGGCTTCATCCGTCCGACCTCGGGCCGGCTGCTGCTCGACGGAACCGACATGAGCACCCTGGACCTGCGCACCTACCGGCGTTTCGTCTCCGTCGTACCGCAGGAGTCGATCCTCTTCGACGGCACGGTCCGGGAGAACGTCGCGTACGGCATGGACGACGCCGGGGACGCGGCGGTACGGGAGGCGCTGCGCGACGCCAACGCGCTGGAGTTCGTGGACCGGCTGCCGCAGGGGCTCGACACCGTGGTGGGCGAGCACGGGGCGCGGCTCTCCGGAGGACAGCGGCAGCGGCTCGCCATCGCGCGGGCGCTGATCCGCGATCCCCGGGTGCTCATCCTGGACGAGGCCACCTCCGCGCTGGACACCCGGTCGGAGGCTCTCGTCCAGCAGGCACTGGCCCGGCTGGTGCACGGCCGCACCACGTTCGTGGTGGCACACCGGCTGTCCACCATCCGTGGTGCGGACCGCATCGTCGTCATGGGCGACGGGGCGATCCAGGAGATCGGCGCGCACGAGGAGTTGCTGCGGCGGGGCGGGGCGTACACGGCGCTGCACAGCGGTCAGCTCGCCTGAGCCCCCCCTGTGGGGCGGCGGCGGGCCGGCCGCTGTGCGCCGGGGTCCTTGGAACCGCCCGGGTCCTTGGAACCGCCCGGGTCCTTGGAACCGCCCGGGTCCTTGGAACCGAGCCGGTCCGCTACTCCCCCGCGTACGCCTTCTCCAGGGCGGCGATGTCCAGCTTTCCCATCTTGTACATGGCCTGGGTCGTGCGGACCGCCTTCTCCGGGTCCGGGTCACCGAGCATGTCGATGAGCTTCGCCGGGACGACCTGCCAGGAGAGGCCGAACTTGTCCTTGAGCCAGCCGCAGGGGCCGCCCTCACCGCCGCCCTCGGTGAGCTTGTCCCAGTAGAAGTCCACCTCGTCCTGGTCGTCGCAGTAGATCTGGAAGGAGATCGCCTCGTCGAAGGTGAACTGCGGACCGCCGTTCAGAGCGACGAACTTCTGGCCGTTGGCCACGAACTCGACGGCCATGGCGGAACCAGCGGGACCGGGCCCCGCCTCCGTGTAGCGCCCGATCCTGCCGAGCTCAGAGTCCTTGAAGATCGAGCAGTAGTGGTTCGCAGCCTCTTCAGCCTGACCGTCGAACCACAGACAGGTGGTGAATCCTTCGGCGGGCATGAGTACCTCCTCGGGCGGGGGAACGTCGTCATTACTGTCGACTGATCCTCACCCGGAAACTCATCGGGGGCGCGGGCAGGGGATTCGGCGTCGCGGCGGCGTCGTCCTCCTGTCCGGCGGACGGTCCGGCGCCCGGAGATCGCCTGGCGTGACCCCCGGCCCCGGAAATCGCATCCATGGACATGACCCCTTCGGATGCCGCACCCATTCAGCCATTCCGTGCCGGCTTCCCGGACGGCGATCTCGACGATCTGCACCAGCGCCTCGACCGCACGCGCCAGCCCAACGAACTGCCGGGCGTGGACTGGGCGCACGGAGTTCCGCGGGACTACCTCGAAGAGCTCGTACGGTACTGGCGGCACAGCTACGACTGACATACGGGGGAGGCGCGGCTGAACGAATGTCCGCAGTTCACCACCGAGATCGACGGAACTCCGGGTCGCTTCGCGCATATCCGGTCTCCGGAGCCGTGTGCGCAGGTTCGAATCCTGCCGGGGGCACCCTGTATGAGGTGCCCAGAGACCCCGCCATCAGCGCTTTAGCTGAGGACGGGGTCTTGGTGTTTGTGCAGTCGGATGCCGCCGAAAGCAGCTGTTTGCCAGTGATCACGTTGTAATAGCGTGTTGATCTTGAGAGGCATCTCAGCAGGTCAGCATTACTCCTCAGAGGCAAGGAACCCACCGGAGGCCAGCTTGCAACGCGGCCGCCTGCGACTGCCAGTCCCGGAACCGGGACGCCAACGGCACTGAGAGATCAGCCAGCCATAAATCTGCTGCGCCGAGGCTCTCGACCTCCGTACCGTCGACTCATGCAAGGCCGTCAAAAGATAGATGCCGCCGCGCACCTGGCGGGCAGGTGCGTCAGTGGCACGCTGGGCGTGGAGGTCATCACAAACGATGCTGATGGCCGACAAGGTGCGTACGACTTGGCGCTCACCCACGAAGAACGCACCATCGCGGTTGAGGTCAAGCTCGTGGTGGACCCGCGCCACAGAGCCGCCGGTACCAAGTCCAATCAGCTCGGCTACATACGCCAGTCAGGCCTTGCCTACACATGGCTCGTGTACCTCTCGCCAGACAAGAGCTGGAAGCGCGCACTGGCACGCATCCCGAGGCTTCTGTCTGAGTTGGAAGAGCGCGGAGTTCTCCCCGAAACCGCGCCCTACTTTTGGCAGCACGACTTCAACCTTTACATCGAGTTCGAACGCCTTGGCATCGACTCGTTGTCCTGCATACCTTCCACGGAGAAGCATCCCCCTGGCTACTACGTGATGCAGGCGTCATGGGGCGGGATCGTCCCGGAGTTGGAACGCGTTGTCGCGTCAGCCTGCGAGCTAGTGGGCAGCCCGAGCATGTCCAAGCTGGGGTCTGCTGCACGATCGGGTGACATCTGAACTGGCTTGCCCTGTGGGGCGGGTGGGAAGGATGTCGCTGTGCCCAAGCCTTATCCGGAAGAGTTCCGCGAGGACGTCGTGCGGGTCGCGAGGAACCGCGGCCCGGGCGTGACGGTCGAGCAGGTGGCCGCCGACTTCGGAGTGCACGCGATGACGCTGTGGAAATGGATGCGTCGCGCGGACATTGACGACGGGACCAGGCCCGGAACGACCAGCCAGGACAACGCGGAACTACGGGAAGCACGTCGGCGGATCAAGCTGCTGGAGCAGGAGAACGAGGTCCTGCGCCGGGCCGCGGCCTACCTGTCACAGGCACACCTGCCGGGAAAAGGATCTACCCGCTCGTGAAAGAGCTGGCCACGGGCGGAATTCCCGTCACGGTCACGTGCAGGGTCCTGAAACTCGCCCGCCAGCCCTACTACCGCTGGCTGGAGCGGCCGGTGACCGATGCCGAGTTCGAGCAGGCCACACGCGCGAACGCGTTGTTCGACGCGCACCGCGAGGATCCGGAGTTCGGCTACCGATTTCTGGCCGACGAGGCCCGCAGCGCGGGATCCGGCATGGCCGACCGGACCGCGTGGCGGATCTGCCGGGACAACAACTGGTGGAGCGTCTTCGGCAAGAGGCGCGGCAGTACCAAGAAGGCCGGCCCGCCGGTGCACAACGACCTCGTCCGCCGTGACTTCACCGCGGATGGCCCGAACCGGCTGTGGCTCACCGATATCACCGAACACGCCACCGGCGAAGGGAAGTTGTACCTCTGTGCGATCAAGGACGTCTTCAGCAGGAGGATCGTCGGCTACTCGATCGACACGCGGATGAAGTCCCGCCTGGCCGTCACAGCTCTCAACAACGCTGTTGCCCGGCGTGGACACGTCGACGGGTGCATTCTGCACAGCGATCGCGGATCGCAGTTCCGGTCACGGAAGTTCGTCCGGGTCCTCGACCACCACCGGATGGCCGGCTCGATAGGGAGGGTCGGCGCGGCAGGCGACAACGCGGCCATGGAGTCCTTCTTCAGCCTGCTGCAGAAGAACGTCCTCGACCGCCGATCCTGGGCCACCCGCGAGGAACTGCGCATCGCGATCGTGACCTGGATCGAGAGGACCTACCACCGGCGCCGCAGACAAGCCGCACTCGGCCGCCTGACCCCCGTCGAATTCGAGACCGTCATGACCACATCGGCCCTCCAGGCCGCGTGACCGAACCTGTCACCCAAACCTGCACCAGACCCATTGACGCACCCGCCATCGTGGCTGACTGTCGTCGGCTGAGGTACGAGCGCCAACAAGGCCCAGCATCCGGTCAGTTCGAAGGCGTGAAGCCGGCGGACTGATCCAGGTGGAACGCGGAGCCCAGAGCCGTCGGAGCCCAACCCTCGCGCAGAGCGATCCGGACAGCCACGGCAGCACCAGACGGCAGTACAGGCTCAGCCTCGCGACCGAACCAGTTGCCCGTATGCGGCTGGTCGGTGGTGACCACGAGCGTCATACCCGGGGTGTCCGCATGCTCGACCGCGAACGTGCACGGAGACCAAGCCAGCACATGGAAGTACGTCGGCCTGCCTCGCAGCCGCCAGCGGTAGACCGTGCCCGGATTTTCCTTCTGGATTGTGATCTCTGCTTGGCCGTTCGCAGCCGTCTTTGCAGCACTTTCCTTCAATGTCATCCGTCGGCTACGCGCGCCGTTCTGAACAGTGCGCCGCAAACCGACGAATCACCGGAAGGCCTTGGTGATGCAAATCATCGGCAATGGTGTTCAAACTTTTGGAGACACGCTAAGCTATCCAAAAATAGCTCTCTTGACCTTTACTGTAACGCGCTCCCTAGAGAAGCCCGGCGTCAATAAGTTGTCGATAATTTCGCTTGGTATAACCCTTCCCTCTTTGATGGCGGGACTGAAGGAGGAGTTCCCACTCTTTGGACTTATCTGACGAAATTCTAGTTTGAGCCGCCTTCAGGTTCGCCCAATGCCTGTCGAAGTCACGCTCAAATGCATACTGGGTGACCGTGAGGTCAAAAATGAGTCGTTCCAAGTGTCTCAGCATGTTCTTTTGCAGGCGAAGATGCCATAGAGTTAGCGCATTTAGCCTCGCGGTTCGCTCCTGATTCACGCTGCTACGCTGCTCGTTGAAAGCTACGATCCATTGGCCGTGCGCTAAACAGTTTCTGGTGTTGATGAGTGATTCCATCCAATCATCGACCACAGATTTCATGCCCGTAAAGTAGGCCGCACTGGTGTATGGAAGAGCTGAGGGTATTTTCGAGCGAGGCACATTATACCGGACTGAGAAAGCCTCGACGAGTACCTGATTCCACATTTCGAGAACGGTCCGCTTGCCCATGACACGCTGCTCGCTGGATTCCGGGAAGTCAGGTGAGCTGATGATAGTCATCAGGCGATCCTCAAGCGTAGCGCCAAGGAGGAGTGCACAGGTCCGAGTCAGTGCGATAATCTCATGTTCGTCGCCATGTCGAATGGCTTCCTTGCAGGATCTGCTAGCCACCTCGAAAGACATTTCGAGGGCTTCCATATTGCGAATATGTGCGCGATGACGCTTCTCGCGATCCATAAATATCCCCCAGAGTGCAATTGCCGAAGTCGGCAGAATCTACCACTATCATTGGCAAACTCTGCCGACCTCGGAATCGAACCGAGGAACTCTCACTAGGTGAGCGTGTTATCGTGCGAAATTGCCGGCCCGAATTCGCACACCATTACACCAATCGACACAGAAATCGGATACTCTAATGGCCGGAAACATCTGACTTCGTCGCAAAATTTATCGCAGTGGGGCCTGCTTGTAAACCTCCTGGTCAGCCATCACTTCCCTACATGGTGCCCCGTGCCGAGCGTCCACTCGCACGTGGCCGCCGGGCTTGCAGGGTCGGGCCGTCCGTGGGAGCACCTAAGGGCAATGCCGTTGCTTTTGCCTTGGGCGTAGGCTGGTTGGGAGTGGGTCCCGGGGGTGATGCGGGTGGCCGCGAGTGTGTCTGACTTATCGGGTCTGGGGCTGTTGACCTGGGTGTATCCGCCGGGGTTGGTGGATCGGGTGGTGGCAGCGTGTGGCCGGTCCGAGCGGCGTAAGCGGCTGCTGCCCGCCCGGCTGGTGGTGTACTTCGTGCTGGGGCTGGCGCTGTTCTCTCCCGCCCCGTATCTAGAAGTGATGCGGCACTTGGTCGCGGGGCTTCGCGGTCTGGGACTGCTGGGTGACTGGCACGTTCCGGCGAAGTCGTCACTGTTTCGGGCCCGGCAGCGGCTGGGATCCGAGCCGCTGCGGGTGCTGTTCGCCACGACCGCGAAGCCGATGGCCACCGAGGCGACTCCGGGGGCGTTCTGGCGGGGCTTGCGGGTTCTGGCGGTGGACGGGACCTGCTGGGATGCCGCCGACAGTGAGGCCAATCAAGCGGCCTTCGGCCGTCCCGGCAACGGTCGTGGGACCGGCCGGAGTGCCTTTGTGCAGGTGCGGATGGCCGCCTTGGTGGAGGTGGGCAGCCATGCGGTGCTGGACGCCGAACTCGCCGGCTGCCGCACCGGGGAAGTGACCCTGGTGGGCCGCCTGCCCCGCTCCTGCGGGCCAGGCCAACTCGTGCTGGCCGACCGCGAGTTCCTCGGCGTCCCACTGTGGCAGGCCTTCACCGCCACCGGCGCCGACCTGCTGTGGCGGGTGCCCGCCAACCGTGTCCTGCCCATCGACAGGCCACTGCGCGACGGGTCCTGGATCTCACGCATCCATGCCGGCACCGACGCCTCCCACCGCGACCCGGTCACCGTGCGTGTCCTGGCCTACCAGCTCAAAGACACGGCCCAGGACTACCGCCTGATCACCACTCTCCTGGACGCCCGCCGCTATCCGGCCCGGCAACTGGCCGCCCTCTACCGCGAACGCTGGGAGATCGAATCCGTCTTCGCCGAGATCAAAACCCACCAGCGCGGCGCGAAGGTGGTCCTCAGCAGCAAGACACCCGACGGTGTCCTGCAACAGATCTGGGCCCATCTCCTGGTCCACCATGCACTGCGGGAGCTGATGCTCAGAACCGCGGCCACCCGCCAACTCGACCCCGACCGCGTCTCCTTCACCGAGACTCTGCGCTCCGCTCGCCGCAGTGTGACCGTTACGCCCGGCAGCTTTTCCCCCTGACCTCCTGGTCCAGGCCTTGCGATTACTCCAGGAAGACCTGCTGGAAAGGCTCCTTCCCGCCAGACGCCTGCGCAGCCAGCCCCGTGTTGTCAAACGAAAGATGTCCAACTACTGGCTCAAACGGGCTGAACACCGTCACTGGCCCCAGCCCACCCGCACCGGCACCCAGGCCATCCTCATCAAACGACCCCAACCCACAGGCCCATAACGCAACGGCATTGCCCTTAGGCTTCCCAAGCTGATGTCTTCGTAGGTTGGACTCCGTAGTTCTCGTGAGCAGTTGCCCCAATCGCCCCCTCCCCGCGCAGGCTCTGCCAGACTCCCGTCATGGGGCGTTGCGCTGGCGTGACACGGCAGGGACGAGCGTGCGGAAACCCGGCCGGATGGAAGGGCTACTGCCATCAGCATGGTGGCGGAGGGCGAGTTCAGGCGCCAAGACTCCGCACCTCGCGCGTACAGGCGACTCCGGTTACCCACCGCCGTCGGAGAGGCTGGTTGTGGCGACTCTGGTGGCTGATCATGAGCTGGTTCGAGCAACTACGCGACAGAAAAACCCACGGCTGAAGGCACGCGACGACCGTGCCAGACGTGTGCCAGATCGTGCAGGGAACCACTGGGATCACCGGGCACCGGCTGGACGGTGAATAGAGCGCCAACACCGCTCCACCGCAGGTCAGTAGCACTCATTTCTGGATCACCCAAGCTGAGATCTCTCGCTGGGTCTCTCTACGAAGCGGTGTTCTCAAGAGTTCGTCGGCTGCCCTTCGGCCACCTCAGTACAGGAGCGCTGATCGGTGCCTCGGCTGACGTTGACTGCATCGCGAGGTCGGGCTCCCGTGGGGTAGCTGTGGGCCGAGAACCTCCACAGGTCGTCGCCGGCGGCGAGCGTTTCGGCCTTGCTGTCATACATGTCGATGACTGTCGTTGCGAGCATCTCGTGGGTCAGCCCGTCGACATCGACGGCTGTCAGCGTGTAGGTGTTCCCAATGTGGCCCTCGCCGCCGACGTTGATCCTGTCGGCGTGCCAGCGTCCGCTGCGCATGGTGGCCTCCACGGCGAACACAATGCGGTTGCCTCCTGCCTTGTCCGGGAACTCAACTGCGATCCAAAGGTGGTGCCCTTCGGGGAGGCTGCCACTGCCTCGGAGGCTCTGTACGCAGCGAGGGATCACTACATCCTTGCTGTCGTCGAGCGAAGTAATGCGGAGGTCGGCACTGGAAGGCCAGAGGAGTAGTCCGCCTCCTGCCGGAAGTGCCAGCACCGCCACAACTGTTGCGATCAGTCCACCGCGGCGGTTGCGGTACGCGCTGCGGATCGAGTGGGCGAGGCATTGCCACGCCTGCCTCTGATGCGCCCAGAATCCCACGGAACTCGACGCACTACTGTTCGAGGCACTCATCGTTCCCCCGAGATCACCGCACAGACAGTAAGAAGCCTGACGGACGCTAGCGGCCCATCGGGCGGCCATGACGCGTTGTTGCGTATTGGCGATAGTCAGGCCTGCAGTGATCGAGTCCGTCTGTTTACTTCCGCTGAAAGTCGAGGTCGCAAGCAAGATTTGGTTAGGTGCACGAGGCCAACGAGGACCGTCCGTCTCACTTTCCGTCTCATTCAGCACGGTTCACAGGCGTTCAGACGAGACCAGGAGCCACGTGCAGCCCATGAGGGACCCGCCCATGAACGCAGGTGAACGCCCCCGCACGCACCCGAAGACCCCACCACCACAGTTGGAAAGCGTGCGAGTAGGCACTCCCAAGGCGCCTAACGCGCTTGACATGGTCCGGGCGTCGTGAGGTGATCCACACATCGTGATCCTTTTGGGGGGATGATGTGTCGTACATGGCCGTGACGCTCGCTGCCGCTGACTCGCCCGGAGAACATCTCCAGCTGGCGGCCTTCACCGCAGCATCCGCAGTAATCTTCATATGGATGGGCCGGAGACAGCGCCGCACCGGGCGCAGTTTGATCGCCCCTAACGAGACGATGAGAACCGTCGATCGGCTGATCCCACCGCCGTCGCCAAGCCGCGGACACCGAACCGCCGGATGCGCGTTGATCGTCCTTGGGGGCATCTTCGTCCTGCCAGCAGTGTTCAACGTCGCGGCGGCCATCCACGGACTCATCCGCTAAGCCTGCGACGGAGGGCCGCCCCGCTCCAGCCCGCGTGAGCAGCCCTCACGCCAAGTCCCCGCCTGCGCTGCCGCAGACGGGGACTCCGCCCTGTGCGTTAGTTCCTCCGGCGACGCCCCTGCGCATAGGGGCCGTGTCGATCATGTTCCCGCCATTCCTCGTCATGGGGGTCGCGGTCTTCGCCGCCCGCGTTGTCCCCAGGAGTCGAGATGTGTTCCCCCTCGTTGACCTTGGCCAGCAGTGAGGCGAGGGGATCAGGGGGATCGTCACTGAAGCGATCGGAGCCGCGCTCGGGCGGGGGCGCTGGCTCTGTCCTGTCGTGACGCGACCGTGATGTACCGCTCATGAGCAGCCCCCTCCGACTCTCTGAGATGCACTCGAGATCTTTCCCTGGAAGGCCGCGGGTAACCCGACTTCGACCTTGCCAGTGCTGTGCAATCCTGCCGGAAAGCCGACCGCCATTGGACACGCTTCAGACCTCAACGTCCCTCCATACCTTGCGCGTTGGCTTCTCTGGCGAGGCTGGGAATGTGCGCCGTCAACGCCGGAAGCCCTCGCGGCTCCGATGGATCGCGCAGGCGCAGCATGAACGACAGCACGGGGTCGTTGTCGATCACCTGCTGCGTGCGCCGTTTGCCTTCCTCGATCAACCCGTACCACCTGGACGACGCGGACGGCTGGTACAGCAACGCCGGTCGCAATCTGCCCGCCAGCGGTCACTGGAGCTTCTTCGCACAAGCTCTACGAGCTGCGACCACCTACGAGTAGTCCGTGGCTCAAGGCAGACGTACAGATCGGACGGCCGATCCCGTGCCAGACACGTGCGGGGAACCACGGAGAACGGCGGGGACCAGGCCGCCGGTCAGTCAGGCCCGGCGCCCGCTCCGCCGCAGTTGAGCCAAGCAGCCCCCTACCGAGAACCCAAGCTTCCCAAGCTGAGAGTGCGAGTTCAATTCTCGTCACCCGCTCCATGATGAAACTCCAGGTCAGCGGCCTGGGGTTTGTCTATTGTCTGGGATCTCCAGAGGCGTTGGGCAGTACCCGGAATACCTTGCGGCGGCCCAGCAGGCGTACGGCGCGGGAGTCAGGTCTCCTGATTGAGCCAGGCGATGGCCGTGGAGGAGTCCGCGTGCCGCGTGCTTCAGGTCGGCAGCCGCTTCACCACCGCGTCTCCGCACGCGGCCGTCTGTGTGTAGAACTCTGTCAGCTCCCGATGCGCCGCCGCGAAGATGCCCCGCGTGTCGGGCTCTGCGGTGACGCCGCCGTAGCGCGGCAGCAGTTCGTCGCGGGCCAAGACCCACAGCGCGTCGAAGTCGGTCATCGTCAGGAACCTGGCCACGCGGTGCGCTTGGCCCGCCGTCAGCACCAGGAACGGTGGCTTGTACCGATCAGGGTGGAACACCGGCCGACCGCCGAGCACCACCTGGGCCTGGGGTCGATCCTCCGCTCGGTGCGGGGGATCGCCGGCGTAGAGGAGTTCCTGGTCCAGATAACGCTTGTCCAGCACCTCCTCGCGGTGCCGGTCGAGGCGGTGCTGGACGGCGTCCGAGTCGTCCCCGAACAGCCGTTCCAGCCAGGTCGCGCTGTTGCGCAGTGCCGGGGGCGGCACCGCTCGCAAATGGAAGTAGAGGCTCATCACACAAGGAGCGCGCGGGGGCGCCGGAGCATCACTCCACCCGGCGCACGCCGCGTTCCGGGAGCCCCCCGGCCGTCGTGCGGCAAGGTGAGAGACGGCTCTGCGCCAGTTGTCGGACCCCCGGAGAACCGGGTGGCGTGGCGGATCACTTGCCGACCTCGCTGCGCGGGTTCGGGGCGTACGCGGGTGATGTGATCGTCCGCCGTCGGTCCGAACGGCGTGTGGGGCGGCCGGACCCCCACAGGGGTTGGGGTCCGGCCGCCCCCCTCCCTCTCCATGTCGCCTCCGGGGGGAGTCGAGAGCGACGCGGAGAGAGCTCCGGGAGTGGTCCTGGCACCGACGTCCGGCCTGGCGATCACCGATCACCATCGGGCAGTCCGGTGCGGACTCGGTACTCACACAGCGCACGGCCGGCGCGATATGTCACCCGGCCGGGACGGCACGGGTTGCGGACAGGTGTCCCAACACCGGATTCGCCGGGCGTCGCTGAGCCGTAACGCCGTCCGGCCCGGCGCACGGATCGGCTCAACGTCCTTACGTCGCCGTTTCCTTGGAGCTGCCGACGGCCCTCGCGGCTTCGCCGCCCACGCGACGGGAGCTCCGACGACGACGTGAGGGACGCCTGATGCGTTGTGACACTTCAGTGAGAACGCGCGCTGGTCTCAGTGGGGCCGTCGATGCCAACGGGGCTCGTCGGACGGAACGGACTCGCTTTGAACCAGGTGCGAACGAGGACAGTCTTGGGCCAGGCACGGCAATCTCGCCGCGTACAGACGTACGACGGGGAATTGAGCGCGGCAGTCGCGCGGGCCCAGGACGGGGACGAGGCCGCCTTCGCGGTCGCCTACCGGATCGTGCAGCCGGGCCTGCTCGGGTATCTGCGCGGATTCGTCGGCGAGGACGCGGAGGACGTGGCGTCCGACGCCTGGCTGGAGATCGCCCGGGACCTCGCACGGTTCAAGGGGGACGGGGCCGGTTTCCGCGGCTGGACGGCCACCATCGCCCGGCACCGGGCACTTGACCATCTGCGTCGCCAGCGCGTGCGGCCCCGGTCGGGAGGGACCGAACAGGACGTACTGAACCTGCCCGGCCCCCACAGCACCCATGACCAGGCACTGGAGGCCCTCTCCACCGAGCGGGCCCTGGAACTGGTCCGTGGGCTGCCGAAGGACCAGGCCGAGGCCGTGCTCCTGCGAGTCGTTGTCGGCCTGGACGGTACCGCCTCCGCGCGCGTCCTCGGCAAGCGCCCGGGAGCGGTGCGCACCGCCGCCCACCGGGGTCTGAAACGCCTCGCCCAGCAGTTGGGCGTCGGGGGCCAGGCGGCCGAGGGTGTGACGGATGAGACGCCCTGGACGCTGGGGGAGTCGAAGTGAACGACGCCCGCGGCACTGGGCCGGCGGACAGGCAGCAGGGCCCGGAACGCCAGGTGAATCGAAGATGTCGGACAGGAACGGACGCGGGCATGCGTGAACGGCTGAGCGGCGACGGAGTGCCGGGCCGTCGATGGGTCCCCCATGACGACGCCGTGTCCGCCCCGCGGTACGTACGTGACGACACCGCGCTGGAGACGGTGCTGGCCACCGTCCTGCGCGGAGCCGATCTCGCTCCCGAGGCCGAGCAGCGGGCCGTGGCCGCCTTCCGGGCCACCCGTGGCACGGACGCGCATCGGGCGCGTACCCGGCGCCGGGACGACTGGCGACTGCCCGCGGACCGGCGAACCGGGCGCCCTGTGAAGACAACGTTCGCCGCCGTGTTCGCCAGCCTCGCCCTGGGCGGTGTCGCGGTCGCGGCCATCGGTTCGGCCGACTCGTCCGCGGACGGCGCCGGTGCCGACCGGAAGGCCGCTCACCCCTCGGCGTCCGCCCCGGGCCGGCCGAGCGGTGAGACCTCGTCGGCATCCTCGGGCGGCGTCGGACCGACGGACGGCTCGGCCGCCGCCCAGGACACCGAGGCCCACTGCCGCGCCTACGAGCAGGTCAAGGAGCGCGGCAAGGCGCTCGACGCGACGGCCTGGCAGCAACTCGTCGCGGCGGCGGGCGGCGAGGGCAAGGTCGCCGCGTACTGCGCCGAGCAGCTGGCGCGGGCGACAGCCGCACCGGGCAGGTCCAGCGACACGGGCAAACCCGGCGAGAGCGCTGCGGGCACCGGCACGGGCACGGGCACGGCGGGGAACACCGGCACGCCGGGCAACGGGAATCCCGGCAACGACTCCGACGGCGCGGAAAACGGGGCCGGCAACGGCAAGGCAAGCGGCGGGTAGGGCGAGTAACCGCTGCGCCCATCGGCCGGGCCACTCCCCGTTCGGGGGCGTGAGAACGCGTTGCGCCAAGGGTGAGCTGGTGGGAATCGTACGGTGGTCGCGTACGAAGGAAATGGCGCCTTCCCCCAGGTCGGACGGCCTCATCCACCCCGTCCATGAGTGCAGTCAGGGCGGCCGGTTCAGCTTCGTCGAGCTGGAGACCGGGCAGCCGATCTCGGAGGCGGCCGTCCTGTGGCTGTCACAGCGCAAGGCAGACCGTCGTGTGGCGGAAGTGGTGAGGCCGCTCACTGGTCTGGCCCGCAGAGGCTGCCTCGCTGCCCGAGCGCCGCACCACAAGCGCACCAGATCAAGCGGCAAGCGAAAATGCCCGGCGCGGCGATGCACTGGCCGAGCCCTGCAGCGGCACCCGGGCCTTCTTCCAGTCGCTGCGCGAGGACTTCCGGCCGGGACGGGACGGCGCCGCTTCCGGTTCGGCCTGTCCCGTCCCGCCTTCGTCCCCCCTCTGCCCGTAGCGAATCTGCTACCGGCCGAGAAACCTGATCCCCGGGCGCATTCGGTCCGATGGTGGAGATCGCGGCGACGAAAGCCGCGCCGCTCCGAACACCTCACGGAGGACCGATGACTCCACTCATCACCGGCTGGGATCCGGCCAGCGCACCGCGGGCCGACGAGGGCGACACGCCTCCGACCCGCTTCGACGATCATCTGGCCGCACAACTGCTCGCGCAGCGGATCGTTCTGCTCGGTACGCAGGTCGACGAGGTCTCCGCGAACCGGGTCTGTGCCCAACTGCTCCTGCTGTCCGCGGAGGATTCGCGGACCGACATCAGCCTGTACATCAACAGCCCGGGGGGTTCGGTGACCGCGGGGCTGGCGATCTACGACACGATGACGCTGATCCCGAACGACGTCTCGACGCTCGCCATGGGATTCGCCGCGAGCATGGGGCAGTTCCTGCTCAGCGTGGGAGCGCGCGGGAAACGCTTCGCGCTGCCGAACGCGCGGATCATGATGCATCAGCCGTCGGCCGGTATCGGCGGAACGACCGCGGACATCGAGATCCAGGCGCAGAACCTGGAGTTCACGAAGAAGGCCATCGAGCGGATCACCGCGGAGCACACCGGCCAGAGCGAGGAGACGATCTCCCGCGACGGCGACCGCGACCGCTGGTTCACGGCCGGGCAGGCGAAGGAGTACGGCATGGTCGACCGGGTTGTGGAGTCGCTCGACGACGTCCGGCCGGCCGCGTCACGGCGACGGATGGGGCTCTGACATGGGTACGTACACGATTCCGAACGTGGTCGACAGGACCCCGCAGGGCGAGCGGTCGTACGACGTGTTCAGCAAGCTGCTGTCCGAGCGAATCATCTTCCTGGGGACGGAGATCGACGACGGGGTCGCGAACGTCGTCATCGCGCAGCTCCTCCATCTGGAGTCGTCGGGCCCGGACAACGAGATCGCGATCTACATCAACTCGCCCGGGGGATCGTTCACTTCGCTCATGGCGATCTACGACACGATGACGTACGTGCAGGCGCCGATCTCGACGTTCTGTGTCGGGCAGGCGGCCTCGACCGCGGCGGTGCTGCTCGCCGGGGGCGATCCCGGGCGGCGGTTCGTGCTGGAGCACGCGCGGGTGCTGCTCGGTCAGCCCGCGAGCGGGGGACGGCAGGGTACGGTCTCCGACCTCGCGCTCCAGGCCAAGGAGATGCTCCGCATCCGCTCGCAGGTCGAGGAGGTCCTCTCGCGGCACACGCACCACGACGTCGCCACCCTCCGCGCGGACATGGACCGCGACAAGGTCTTCACCGCGCAGGAGGCCGTGGCGTACGGGCTCGCGGACGAGGTGGTGAGCCGACGGCTCCCCGTGTGACACCACAGGCACCACCGGCCTGTGTCAGGCGGCCAGGCACATCCCGTCGTATCGAGGAGCCGACGTGGCGCGGCTCCGGCCCGGCCTGACCTGAGCGAGCCGCGTCAGCTCGTCCTGGGCCAGCGACAGCAGGTCGGTGAGGCCCAGGCCGAGGGCGCGGGCGGCGGCCGCGAGGACTTCGGACGAGGCCTCCTTGCGGCCGCGCTCCAGCTCCGAGAGATACGGCATCGAGATCCGGGCCGCATCGGCCACGTCCTTGAGCGTCCGCTCCTGGGCGAGCCGCTCGCGCCGCAGGACGTCACCCACGAGGTCGCGCCACAGCGGTTCCTTGCTCGCGGGAGCGGAAGCGGGGGCGGGGGCCGGTTGCGCCTGGCGTGGCGCCAGGACCGGCCGGGGCCGCAGCTGCGGCGCGCGTGCCGGAGCGTCGGTCCGAGCCGGGGCCGGACCCGGCGCGGCCGCCGGACGCAGAGGGATGACGCGGGCTTCGTTCGGCGCTTGGTTGCTCACCCCTTAAGCCTAGAAGCGCCGGGTCGTACGGGAAGGGACCGGCGTTCCGCTCTCGGTGGAATCGCGCGCCGGGTGTCCGGCGCCCCGAGGTGAAGTCCGGGATCAACTGCCGTACGAGCGCGGGGCGTCGGCGGCTCCGCCCGCGTGCAGGGCTCCGAGAAGGGCGAGGGAGTCGGCGTCCGCCGTGCCCGGTTCGGCGCTGCCGACGAGCAGGCACTGCCCGGGGGCGTCCTGCACGTCGAAGGACTGGTAGGTGAGCGTGAACCGGCCCACGTCCGGGTGGTTGAACACCTTGGTCTTGCTACCCAGCCTGCCGACGCCGTGCTCGCGCCACAGCGCCGCGAACTCCTCGCTGCTGTCGAGGAGTTCGTCGACCAGCGCGCGGGTCTCGGGGTCGTTGCGCTGGTGTCCGTACGCCAGTCGCAGCGCTGCCACGGTGTCGCGTGCGACGGCCGGCCAGTCGACGAACAGCTGCCGGGCGGCGGGGTCGTGGAAGAGGGAGTGGACCATGTCACGGGGGTTTGCGAGAGGTGAGAGCAGCGCCTGGGCGGGAGCGTTCGAGGCGAGGACGTCGAGGCGGCGGTTGGTGATGTAGGCGACGGCGGCGGGAAAGCCGTCCATCAGCCGCAGCAGGGCGGGAGCCACCCGCTCCTGGCGACGGCCGACGGGGGATGTCTTCGGCACGAGTCCGGCCAGCCGGTACGCGTGCCAGCGGGCGTCCGTGTCCAGCCGCAGGGCCCCCGCGATCGCGTCGATGACCTGCCCGGAGGGATGACGTTCCCGGCCCTGTTCCAGGCGCGCGTAGTAGTCGGCGCTGACGTCGGCCAGAACGGCGACCTCCTCGCGCCGCAGCCCCGCGACCCGGCGTGACCCCGAGCCCGGGAAACCCACATCGGCGGGGTTCAGGCGGGAGCGACGTACCCGCAGAAACTCGCCGAGCTCATTTCCGGTCATGGAGAAATCGTACGTCGGCGTTTCCCGCGTCACCGCTTCCTAGGTGTGGCGCACCCAGGAAGACCCGTCCTGCCCCCGCGGCGGGATCCGGCACATGCTCGGACCCTGACCAGAACAGAGCCGCAGGTCGCGGCCATGTCCGAAGGGGTTCTCATGACCGTCCCAGCCACCTCCGACTTCTCCCCCGACAAGGTCGTTCTGATCACCGGGGCAAGCAGCGGGATCGGCGAGGCCACGGCCAGGCGGCTGGCCGCGGCCGGCCACCGTGTGGCACTCGGGGCCCGCCGCACGGACCGTGTCGCCGCTCTCGCCAAGGACATCCGGGCCGATGGGGGCAGCGCCGTGCACCACGAGCTGGACGTGACCAGCCTGGAGAGCGTGCGCGCCTTCGTCGAGGCGGCTCACGACCAGTACGGACGCGTGGACGTCCTGGTCAACAACGCGGGCGTGATGCCGCTGTCCCCCCTCGATGCCCTCAAGGTCGACGAGTGGAACCGCATGATCGACGTCAACATCCGGGGCGTCCTGCACGGCATCGCCGCCGTGCTCCCCGTCATGCGCGCCCAGGGCGCGGGACACATCGTGAACATCGCCTCCGTTTCGGGGCACCGTGTCGACCCCACCGCCGCCGTCTACAGCGCCACCAAGTTCGCGGTCCGCGCCCTCTCCGAAGGCCTGCGCCAGGAGAGCCGCGATCTGCGCGTCACCGTCATCAGCCCCGGCCTGACCCGCAGCGAGCTGACCGAGGGCATCAGCGACCCCGGCGTCCGCGAGGCCGTCCAGGATCAGATGGGGATCGCGATCCCCGCCTCGGCGATCGGCGAAGCGATCCAGTACGCCATCAGCCAACCTCTGGATGTCGACGTCAACGAACTGGTCATCAGGCCGACGGCCCAGGGGTGAGTGCGATGGTGAGCAAGGAGCGGGTCGAGGCCTGGGTCGAGGAGTACGTACGGGCCTGGAGGAGCAACAGGCCCGAGGACATCGCGGCGCTCTTCTCGACGCACGCGGAGTACCACGAATGGCCGTACGCGACGGACTGGGTCGGCCGTGAGGAGATCGTCCAGGGGTGGCTGGGGCGGGCGGCATGGCAGGAGGGCGGCTGGGAGTTCGAGTGGTCCGTCCTCACCGTCAACGGGGACACGGCGGCGGTCGAGGGCACCGGCCGCTACAAGGAGCTCGGTACGTTCGCCAACCTGTGGACCGTGACCTTCGACGGCCGCGGGAAGTGCGCCATGTTCCGCATGTGGAACAACGAGGTGTGAT
This sequence comes from Streptomyces sp. NBC_00620, assembly GCF_026341825.1. GTDB lineage: Bacteria > Actinomycetota > Actinomycetes > Streptomycetales > Streptomycetaceae > Streptomyces. The sequence goes on along the minus strand of NZ_JAPENY010000002.1, from coordinate 2,590,632 downwards.
CCCCATGGGGCGGGGCGTCGGCGGCTACCGCCCGACCCTCCCGTCGATCCGCTCGCGCAGGAAGTCGGCGTGGCCGTTGTGCCGGGCGTACTCCTCGATCATGTGCACAAGGACCGACCGGAGTTCGACGGGTTCGTCGCCGTCCGTGCCGCTGATGTCGAGGTTGGGGGCACCGGCCACGAAGCGTTCGGCGAAGGCGACCTCGGAGCGCCAGGTGTCCCAGGCCTGCGCGACGACCTCGGGGTCGGCCACCGCGCCGTTGAAGTCCCCCTCGGGATCGTCGGCGGTGCGGTAGTGCCGGGGCTCGTCCTGTCCGGCCATCACCCGTCGGAACCAGGTCTGTTCGACCCCGGCCAGATGCCGTACCAGCCCGAGCAGCGACAGGTTCGACGGCTCGACCGAGCGCCGGGCCATCGCCTCGGCGTCGAGCCCGGCGCACTTCATCTGCAGGGTGATCCGCTGGTCCCGCAGATGTCCGACGAGCGTGTCCCGCTCCCCCACGAACCCCCCGCCGGACCGCGGATCGCCGTCCGGTTGCACGGACATGCGCCACCATCCGAAGGTCCGGTGGGACTGCGGGTTCCGGGGATGGGACCCGGTGGTGTCGGCCATGCCTACGAGGATCGGCCGTGCGCCGGAGATCCGCACCGCCTTTCGGTGCGGATTTCGGTGCGGGCCTGCCTCAGAGCCCCGGGGAGGTCGCGGACGACTCCGGGGCGCTCAAGGACGCGGAGGCCGATGTCACCGACGCCGATGTCGTCTCCGTCATGGTGGCGGAGGACGCCAGACCGGGTGCCGAGGACGAGGACGAGTCCGATGCCGTCGTCGGGGGTTCGGAGGGCGGGGACTCCGAGTCCGAGTCGGATTCCGACGGTGAGGACTCGGACGACGTGGGCGCCGAAGGCGATGAGGACGACGGCGCCGGGGACGTGCACGGGCTCGACGAGCCGCTCGGCGGTGCGGACGGCGTCGTACCGGGAGCCGAAGACACGCACGGCGACGGGGAGTTGGGGGTCGGGGACGAGACGCTCGCCGACGGGAAGGGCGGGTGCGCCGGCGGGTCCGTCTTCTCGTCGTGGTGACCCTTGTCGCCCTTGTGCCGGGCGATCCACTCGTCGTTGTCGGGGTCGAAGATGACGAAGATGTTGATGACCGTCGTCGACGGCGAGACGACCACGACGTTCTGTGTCCGGTACGACGGCCACGAGTCGCCGGTCTGCTTGGGCGTGGTCTTCTGCGGGACCGGCTCGCCCAGCGGGTTGCCGCAGGCGCAGCGCACCCGGGGCACTCCGTGGTCGTCGACGAGGGCGGCGGTGCCCGCCTGGAGGACCGCCTGGTAGCTGGTGGCGGCCCCGTCGCGGTAGCCGTGGTTGGTGACCCGGGTGTCGTAGCGCAGTTGCATCGGGGTGAGTGCGCGCAGATAGCCGGGGACCTGGGAGGTCTGGAGGCCCACCACCGAGGCGAACGCGCTGTTCTTCGCCGGGTCCGCCTGGAGGAACTTGATCTGCTTCTCCACGTCGCAGCTGGAGACGTTGCGGGTGCCGCCGTAGAGGCCCGGCGCCGAACCGTCCACGCCTTGCGTCACGTTGGTGGATTCCGACGCGGTCGACGTCGAGGGTGTCTCGGTTTCGGTGGAGCTGTCGTTCGCCGTCGACTCCGTGAACGGGTCGGGTCCCGACTTGCTCGCGGCTTGGAGGAAGACCTCGCCGCCGGTCGCGGACGTGTCGCTGCCGCTGTCGTCGCGGGTGAAGACCAGGCCGAGGACCACGGCGGCCACCACGACGCCGGTGATCAATGCGACGCGGGGTGCGGATTTCCACCAGGGGCGGTCCGGGCCCTTGCCGGGTTCACCCGGTTCACCCGGCCCGCTGGGCCCGGAGGGGCCACCCGCGCCGCTTCCACCTGCACCGCTTCCACCCGCGCCGCTTCCGCCGGCTCCGCTCGGTGGTGGCCCGGACGGCGTGCGGCCGCTCGGCTGGGTCGGACTCGGCTCGGACGGACCCGGCTGGGACGGGCCCGACAGCGGACCCGAAGGCGGTCCGGTGGGGCGGCCTGAGGACGGCGGTTCGACGCTCACGAGCTCTTCTTCCCGGTGTAGGGATCCCGAGGCACTTCAAAAGCTCCGCGACACTTCCAGCCTTCTATGAGACTTCAAGCCTTCTGTGACGCTTCAAAAGCTTTGTGTCGCTTTCTCACACAACGAGCCCATTGTGTGCTCCGGTCCCGTACCGTCCGCAAGCTGACGCGGTCGGCCCCTCCCGGCGGGCGGACCTCGTCGGCGCTGCTTAGCGTGGCAGCGTGATCCCCCAGACACCGTCCGACCAGGCAGTTGTCCGCCACGGAGACCAGTCGGCCGCCCGCCACGGCTGGCTCCAGGCCGTTCTGGCGGTGCTGGCCGGGCTGATCGTCATGGGGGTGGTCGCCGCGCTGGGGCTGTGGGCGGCCGGTGCGGCGGACCTCCCCGACAACGCGTTCCCGCGGGTGGTCGCGGCCACCGTCGTGACATCCGTCGGCGGCACCATCGAGCTCTCGGGCGACGCCGGAGTGATCGCCGACACCCAGGCGGGCCTGACGGTGATTCCCCTGTCGGTCACGCTTGCAGGAGCGCTGGTGATCGCCGCCGGGTTCCTGCGGCCGCTGCGGCACCGCGCCGTCGCCGGAGCCCCCGAACTGGCCGGGTGGGCCGCCCGGATCGCCGTCCTGTGGCTGCTCGCCCTCGTCGGACTCGCGCTCTTCGCCCGCCAGGACTTCACCATCCCCCTCGGGGACGGAGCGATCGGCGACATCGGCGACCTGTTCGGTGCCTCGCCCAAGGTCGGCTTCGAGACCGATGTGCCGCTGACGCTGGTCTTCGGCGTGCTGTGGCTCGCGGGCATCCTCGTCCTCGCTCTGCTGGTCTCGCGCGGGGCCCCGCTCCCGCCCCGGCTGCTGCGCTTCCAGGAGTCGGTGCGCCCGGCGGCGTTCGCCATGGTCGCGCTGCTGCTGACGTACGTCGCCCTGGGCCTGGTCATCGCTCTGGTGGTCGCGGTGACGCGCGGGCACACCGCCGAGACGTTCGCCGTGATCCTCCTCGGACTGCCGAACCTCGTCTGGCTCGCCTTCACGCTCGGCCTGGGCGCCACGTGGACCGGGCGTGTGGACGGGCCTTTCGGGCTGCCGATGCCGCATCTGCTCGACGAGGTGCTGCGCACTCCGGACATCTCCACCCTCAATCTGAGTACGCTCGCCGACTTCGACGGCAAGGTGTGGTGGCTGCTGGTCGTCGACGCGGTGCTGCTCCTCGCGGCCGCGTTCCTGATGGCCGCGCGTTCACCGGCCCGGATGCGGCTGTGGCAGCACGCCGTGCACATGGCGGTCGCGCTCGCGCTGACCGTTCTCATGATCTGTCTCGTCGGCAGGATCTCCGCGCACTACGGTCTGTCGCTCCTCGGCATCGGCGACATCGGCGGCGGTCTGAGCGGCGAACTCTTCCTACGGCCCAAGGTGTGGACCGCGCTCGGGTTCGCCGTGCTGTGGGGGCTGGTCACCGGGTTCCTCGGCGGACTGATGGCGAAGGGCGTCCACCGGAAGGGCGAGATCGACGCCGAGGAACCCGGAGTCCGCGCCGGCTAACGGCAGTACGTGTCCCGGTGGGGGCGCTCCCCCGTCGCCAGGAAGTGCGAGACGGTTCGGTCGCCGCACGCGTTGCCGTTGGCGAGGTAGGCGTCGTGTCCGGTGGAGTTCACGGTGACCATGGTGGCGCGCTTTCCGAGGGCGTTGCGAAGGTTCAGGGCGCCGCTGAGCGGGGTGGCCACGTCACGTTCGTTCTGGATGAGCAGGATGTTGGCGGGGCCGCGGTCGGTGATTCGTACCGGGGGCTCCTTCGGTGTGAAAGGCCAGGCGGCGCAGACCATCGCGTTCCTGGTCATGCCGGCGGTCAGCGGGTACTTGACCCGGCTCTCGGCGACCCCCTGCTCGTACGCGGCGGCCGACTTGGGCCATGCGATGTCGTTGCAGAGGGTCCCGGCGCCGACCGCGGTGACGTTCTGCAGCACCGACTCGGGCGGAGCGGGGGGCGCCGGCGGCAGGGTGCCCTTCTGTGCGGCCAGGATCAGCTGGGCCAGGTCGGGGAAGCCGCTGGGAGCGTAGAGGCTGTCCAGCATGGTCTGGCGCAGCACATTGCCGTTCAGCTCCGCCGGGTTCGCGCCTGGCCAGGGGATCGGCTCGCGGTCCAGCTTCGCGGCGAGGCGCAGGAAGAGCGGCCGCACCTCGTCCGCCGTCTCGGCCAGCCGGTCCGGATTGCCGGGCGCCGAAGCCCACTTGGCGAACTCGGGGAAGGTGTCCTCGACGCCCGCCTCGTGACCGGCGAGCCAGGCCCGGGAGACCCGGGTGTGGTCGGGGTCGTCGTTGCTGTCCAGCACGATGCGGTCGGTGCGGTTCGGGAACAACTGGCTGTAGACGGCGCCGACATACGTCCCGTACGACACACCCCACGCGGACAGCTTCCGCTCGCCGAGCGCCGCCCGGACGCGGTCGATGTCACGGGCCTCGTTGGCGGTGCTGATGTGCTGGATCAGCTCGCCGCCGTTGCGCTCGCAGGCGTCCGACATCCGCTGTGCGGTGGCCATGTTCTCCGTGATCGAACCGTCGGGGGCGGGCCAGGGACGCAGCTTCGGCGTGGCGAGGTCGCTGTACTCCAGACCACAGGTGACCTGGGTGGAGCGGCCGAGCCCGCGGGGATCGAATCCGATCAGGTCGTACGCGTCCCGCACCTCCTGCGGCAGGTCCTGCCCCTTGCCCGAAGGGTTGTTGAGGCTGGAGCCGCCGGGCCCGCCGGGGATCAGCAGCAGGGCGCCGCGACGCGCCTGCGGGTTCTCGCTGGGGATCCGGGAGACGGCGATGCGGATCTTCTCGCCACCGGGGTCGGCGTAGTCCATCGGCACCTCGACGGTCGCGCACTGTTGCCGCGGATCGAGCCCGCTGCCCTCGCACTTCACCCAGTCGAGCGGTGCGGGCGCACCGGAGGTCGACGCCGTCGCGGTCAGTGGTGCGGTGAGACTGAGCACGGCGGCGGAGGCGGCGAGCAGGGCGGCGTTTCGCTTGATCTTCGTCATGCGGACGAGCTTCGCCGATCTACGCCGATCGTCACATCCCGCCAACTGGCCTGTGTTGAGGGGGGTTTACCCCCGCAGGACAGACTCGCCCCCTAGAGACCTCGGAGGCGGCTCACCCCGAAAACACCGGCCGGGCCCAGTCCGGCGGCTCCGGCGGCGGACGGAACTCGGGGGCTCCGACAGCCCGCCGGTCCACCTGTGTCGGCGCGTGGCCGGTTTCCACGGCGCCGGTCGCGGCGACCCGCAGCGCGGCCACGAAGGCGAGGCAGGAGTCGTAGCGGTCGTCGGGGCTCTTCGCCAGCGCCTTCGCGAGTACGGCGTCCACCGGGGCGGCGATGTCGGGCCGCTTCTCGGTCAGCGGTGGCGGCTCGTCGTACTGGTGGGCCCACAGCAGCGCCATGTCGTCATCGCGCTGGAAGGGCGGTTTCCCGGCCATCGTCTCGTAGACGACGCAGGCGAGGCTGTAGACGTCGCACCGGCCGTCCACCGGCTTGCCCGAGATCTGCTCGGGAGCCACGTAGTCGAGCGTTCCGACGAACTGGCCGACGCTCGTGAACCCGGTGAGCGACAGCGACTTCTTCGTCAGACCGAAGTCCGTGAGGTAGACGTGCTCGGGGTGGTCGCTGTCGGTGCCCTGGGCCACCAGGATGTTGCCGGGTTTCACGTCCCGGTGCACCAGCCCGTGGTCATGCGCCGCGTCGAGCGCCGAGGCCACCTGGACGGCGATCCGGGCGGCCACCTTGACCGGCAACGGGCCCTCGCGGTCGAGCAGATGTCGCAGGTCGCGTCCGGCGACGTACCGCATGGCGATGTACAGGACGCCGTCCGTCTCGCCCGCTTCGAAGACCGGCACGATGTTCGGGTGGTCGATGGCGGCCGCGACCCGAGATTCATGGGTGAAGCGGCCGCGGAAGGTGTCGTTGCGGGCCAGCTCCGGCGCGAGCAGTTTGAGGGCGACGGTCCGGTCGAGGCGCAGGTCCTTGGCCCGGTAGACGACGGCCATGCCGCCGCGGCCGATCTCCCGCTCGATCCGGTAGCCGGCGATCTGCCGTCCGATCAGGTCGGACGGGCGCCCGGAAAAGATGCTGGTGTCGTGGCGCCCGCCGTCGTCCATCAGACATCACTCCGGTCGTCCTCGACGCCCATCAGACGTCACTCCGGTCGTCTTCCTCGTACGCCACGACCCGCGTGGGTTCCCGGCCCACCGGCGCATCTTTCGGCGCGGGCTCCCGTGCCGCTGCGGCAGGCTTCTCCGACGCGGCGAAGGTGCTGAGCCGCGTCCCGTCGCAGTACACCCATCGCTCGTGCTCGCCGTCGTACAGCCAGAGGGACTCGCCGTCGACGATCACCCCGATCCGCTGCCCCTGCGTACGGCCGCGGAAGGACTGTCCGTCGAGCCGCCCGTCCGCGAGATCCTCGGCGGCGCTGCGATAGCGGGTGAGCGCCTCCTCGACGCGGGCGAGGAGCGGGCGCGGGTCGGCTGTGCGAGTGAGCGGGCTGCCGGCGGCGGGCGGTGCCTGCGGTACGGCGATCAGCAGGCGGCCGTCGACCCAGGCCGACCAGCCGTTGGCGCAGACGACCCGGCCCCAGTCGCCGAGCCGGTCGATCAGCTGGACGGGCAGCAGCGCGTCGAGCGGCACCGTGGGGCGGGACGGGTCCGGGGACTCCCAGGCGGGCAGGCCGTCCTGGGGGATCACGTGGGTGGGGCGGAAGTCGGGTGTCGTCATCGCGTCTACTTCCGCATGACGGCGGGTTCGTGTCTCCGGAGCAGGCGAATCACCGCGTACGCGAAGACGACGGAGAGGACGACCATCATCCCCATGTTGAGCAGCCACACGCCGGTCTCGTGCCGGAACAGCGGGTCGGCGGTCGTATCGTCCGGGACGATCTTGGCCAGCTCGATCGTCCCCGCCATCGCGCCGAAGGCCCAGCGCGCGGGCACGAGCCAGGAGAACTGCTCCAGGCCGGGCACGCCGTGCAGTTTCAGGAGCGCGCCGCAGAAGACGACTTGGACGATGGCGAGCAGCACGAGGAGGGGCATCGTGACCTCCTCCTTGCGCACCAGGGCGGAGACCAAGAGGCCGAGCATCATCGCCGTGAAGGCGAGCAGGGCCACGGCAGCCGTGATCTCCACGAGCGGCGGCATGAGCACGCCTTTCCCGTCGGGTGCGTTGAGGTCCACGCCGAGCAGGGCGACCAAAGTCAGGACGACGGCCTGCACCACGGTGACCGTGCCCAGGACCACGATCTTGGACATCAGGTACGCCGATCTGGACAGGCCGACGGCTCTCTCGCGCTGGTAGATCACCCGCTCCTTGACCAGCTCGCGCACAGCGTTGGCCGCGCCCGTCAGGACTCCGCCGACGCACAGGATGAGCAGCGCGTCCATCACCGAATCCTGGACCAGCTCGCTGCCGGCCAGTGCCCGGGCCATCGCGCCCATCACGAACGGCAGCGCGATCATGATGGCGAGGAAGGTCCGGTCGGCGCTGAGCACGGCCGCGTAGCGGCGGACCAGGGTGCCGAGCTGGGAACCCCAGCTCTGGGCCTTGGGCGGCGGTCCGACGGCGGCGACCGGGGCGGCCTGCGCCAGATACGGCTGCGAGGTGGAGTTGTCGATGTACTGGCGGTGGAACGGCGATTCCCGGTAGTCCCCCGCCCAGTCCCGGTCGTGGTCCCGCTCGAAGTCCTCGAACGCCTCAGGCCACTCCTCGTAGCCGAAGAACGCGAGAGCGTCCTCGGGCGGGCCGTAGTAGGCGACCTTGCCGCCGGGCGCGAGCACCAGGAGCCGGTCGCAGACGTCGAGGCTGAGGACGCTGTGGGTGACCACGATGACCGTGCGGCCGTCGTCGGCGAGGCCGCGCAGCATGTGCATCACGGAGCGGTCCATACCGGGGTCGAGGCCGGACGTCGGCTCGTCCAGGAACAGCAGCGACGGCTTGGTCAGCAGTTCCAGGGCCACGCTGACCCGCTTGCGCTGGCCGCCCGACAGACTGTGAATGGGCTGGTCGGCGCGCTGCTCGAGGCCCAGCTCGCCGATCACCTCGTCGACCCGCGCCCGCCGCTCCGCCTTCGCGGTGTCCTGCGGGAAGCGCAGCTCGGCGGCGTACGCGAGGGCTTTGCGCACGGTCAGCTGCGCGTGCAGGATGTCGTCCTGCGGGACGAGGCCGATGCGCTGGCGCAGTTCGGCGTAGTCGCGGTAGAGGTCGCGGCCGTCGTACAGGACCGTGCCGCGGTCAGCGGGACGCTGGCCTGTCAGGGCGTTCAGGAGCGTGGATTTCCCGGCGCCGCTCGGGCCCACGACGGCAAGCAGGCATTTCTCGCCGACGGGAAACGACACCTGGTCCAGGAGCGTCTTGCGCCCGTGGTCGACAGCGACCACGAGGTCCTGGACATCGAGGGAGACCTCGCCGGTGTCGACGTACTCCTGCAGCTGGTCGCCGACGAGGCAGAACGCGGAGTGGCCGATGCCGACGATGTCACCGGGCGTGACCGGCGCACGGGCGACGGGCTGGCCGTTCAGGAACGTGCCGTTGTGGCTGCCGAGGTCGACGATCTCGTACGTCCCCTCCGGCTGCGCCCGTAGTTCCGCGTGCCGTCGCGAGACGACCAGGTCGTCGATGACCAGGTCGTTGTCGCCGCCGCGGCCGATGCGGACGGTGCGGGCGGGCAGCGGCCGTACGGTGGTGGGCTGCCGGAACGTGCCGGTGGCCAAGGGCAGGGAGACGGCCGAGGGACGTTCCGGAGGCCGGTCGACGAGTACCGCCCGGGGGCCGTCGGAGGGGTTGCCGAAGCGGATGACGCTGCCAGGTCCGACGCCCCACTCATGGACGCGCCTGCCGTCGGCGTACGTGCCGTTCGTGCTGTTCTCGTCCTCGATCGTCCAGTGGTCGGCGTCGGGGCGCAGTACCGCGTGGTGCCAGGAGACCCGGGCGTCGTCGATGACGACATCGCTCAATGGGTCGCGTCCGACGTGATAGTCGCGGCTGGGACTCATCACCGTGAAGCCCGTCTCGGTTTCGAGGACGAGTTCGGGAGCGATGGGTGCGGCCGGCCGCTCTGCCATGTCTGAATTCTAGCTATTCGCGCACTTATTCGCCCGACGGGCTTATCCGTCCGGTGCGGACGGACGCATTCGCCCCACACGCGATCCGGTGCGAGCGGTCAGGCCGCCGAGGTGCCGAGTGCGGAGGCGGTCCGCTGCATACGCCGCGCGTCCACGGACTCGGCCATCAACTCGTACTCGGTGGTGTCGTCGTTGGTGGCGACGCGGACGAGCTTCCCGGCGGCCAAGTCATCGGCGACCAGCTCCTGTTGCGTCGAGTCGCCGCACCAGGCACGCAGCACGCTCGGCACGTCGGGGACGGTTGCCCCCACCGGCGCGATGGAGTTCGGCGGGAAGGTCGGATCCTCGGGCTGCGGGTCGAGCCGCTCGGCCATCCACGCGGCACGGTCTCGCATCCACCACAGGGCCAGCGCCAGGGTGGGCGCGCGATAGCTGCCCAGCGGCACGCCGACTCGCTGACCGCCGCATATTCCGTAAGCGGTGACATAGCACAGGAATTCGTCGTGCACGATCGCTCCCCCATCGCGTCGCTCGCTGCCGGTACTGCCTCGCTTTCCCTGCGGCTCGTCTGCTGTGCATGATGGCGCTGCTGCTGTGCATGATGACGCTGTGCGGGCTTGGCTGAATTGCCCTTGACTTTGAGTATCGCCACTCCTGACACTCTGTCACCATGCCATTCCAGCCAGTCTCCTGGCATATTCGCGGCCGGGTTTGGCCGAAACACGCTCGAGCGCCCTTACCTGCGAGGTAATCGACGCCGCCGACGGTCTCCGGGCATGGTTGCGGTACCGGAACCCAGCAGGGCACCACCCGCCGAAATCCGGTCCCTGACCAGTGAGAACCCCGTCTCGATGGAGGCTGATCAACCATGTCCGCAAGCAACGAGCGTTACGAGAATGCCGTCGCCCGCTACTTCGAGGCCTGGAACGCGGGTGAGCCCGACGCGCTCACGAAAGCAGTCGCCGCCGCATGGGCCGCGGACGGAAGCTACACCGACCCGCTGGCCGAGGTCCGCGGCCACGGACAGATAGCCGCCGTGATCGCCGCGGCGCACGAGCAGTTCCCGGGCTTCGCCTTCCGCCTCACGGGCGCGGTCGACGGGCATCACGACATCGCCCGCTTCGGCTGGGAGCTGGTCGACGAGGCGGACGGTTCGGCGCCCGTCGCCGGATTCGACGTGATCACTCTCGACGGCGAGGACCGTATCCGGAGCGTGCACGGCTTTCTGGACCGCGTTCCCGCTTAGGGCCGTCCCTGTGTGACTCCGCGATGAGATTTTCGGCTCACGGTGGTCTCTTGAGTAGGGCGGCTACGAAAAGGGAGGATCCCATGAGCACCGTGAGCAAGGTGAATGCGCACTTCACCGCGGTTCTGAGGAAGAGCCCGGAGGCCGGCGGCTGGACCTATGTGAAATGGCCGGAGTCCGTCGCGTTCTTCGGGACCCGCGGACTGGTCAAGGTCAGCGGCACGATCGACGGCCACTCTTTCCGCAGTTCCTTCATGGCCCTCGGAGACGGCACCCACATGCTGCCGGTGAAGGCCGAGGTACGCAAAGCGATCGGGAAAGCGGAGGGCGACACGGTGACCGTGCGCCTGGAGGAACGGCTCAACGCGTAGCGGCCGGCGCGTGGAGCCTGTGGACGAACCGGTCCGGGGGCGAGGTCGGCCCCGGACCGTCCGACCGCGAGGTCGTGTGCCTCACGCCTTGATGATCGCGTCGATCCGGGCCAGCTCCTCCGGGTCGAAGTCCAGGGCGCGGGTGGCCGTGACGCTGTCCTCCAGCTGCTTGGTGCTGCTCGCGCCGATGAGCGCGGAGGTCACCCGGCCGCCACGCAGCACCCAGGCCAGCGCCAGCTGCGCCAGGGACTGGCCGCGGGACTTGGCGATCTCGTCGAGGGCGCGCAACTGGCGTACGAGATCCTCGGTGAGCGTGTCCGCGGTCAGGAACGGGCTGTCGCCGGCGGCCCGCGAGCCCTCCGGGATGCCGTCGAGGTAACGGCTCGTCAGCAGGCCCTGATCCAGCGGCGAGTAGGCGATGGAGCCGACCTTCAGCTCGTCCAGGGTGTCCAGGAGCCCTTCCTCGGCGCGGCGGTCGAGCATCGAGTAGCGGGGCTGGTGGATGAGGAGCGGGGTGCCCAGTTCACCGAGGATGCGGGCGGCCTCGCGGGTCTGCTCCGGCGAGTAGTTGGAGACGCCGACGTACAGCGCCTTGCCCTGCTGGACCGCGGAGTGCAGGGCGCCCATCGTCTCCTCGAGGGGAGTCTCCGGGTCGGGGCGGTGCGAGTAGAAGATGTCCACGTAGTCGAGACCCATGCGGCCCAGGCTCTGGTCCAGGGAGGACAGCAGGTACTTGCGCGAACCCCATTCGCCGTACGGGCCCGGCCACATCAGGTAGCCCGCCTTGGTGGAGATGACCAGCTCGTCGCGGTACGGCGTGAAGTCCGCCTTGAGTGCCTCGCCGAGGGCGGACTCCGCGGCGCCGGGCGGCGGGCCGTAGTTGTTCGCCAGGTCGAAGTGGGTGACGCCGAGGTCGAAGGCGCGGCGCAGGATCGCGCGCTGGGTCTCCGCCGGCCGGTCGGGGCCGAAGTTGTGCCACAGGCCGAGCGACAGCGCGGGGAGTTTCAGGCCGCTGCGTCCGGTGCGCCGGTAGGGCATGTCCGCGTAACGGTCGGTGTGTGCGGTGTACAACGTGTACTCCTGAGATGCCGGGAAAATCAGGTCTCCACTCTCGCGCGCGGCCGGGGCAGCGGTCCAACGGGAGAATCGGATGGGATTCAGCGCCGGGGCTTCTCAATCGGCGATGGCGATTATGGGGCGGCGGCTACCCTTGCCCTTCATGGAACTGCGCCATCTCCAGCATTTCGTCGCCGTCGCCGAGGACCAGCACTTCACCCGGGCGGCCGAGCGGCTCATGGTGTCGCAGTCCGGCCTGTCGTCCTCGATCCGCGCCCTGGAACGCGAGCTGCAGGCTCCGCTGTTCGTCCGTACCACCCGCCGGGTCACACTCACGGCGGCCGGGCGGGCCCTGCTGGGCGAGGCGGAACGGATCCTGGCTCAGGTCCGCTCGGCCCACGACGCCGTGGCCGCGGTGCAGGGCCTGCTGCGCGGCACGCTCACCCTCGGCGCCGAACAGTGCATCGCCGGGGTGCACGTGGCCACGCTCCTCGCCGCGTTCCGCCGCCGCCATCCCGACGTCGAGATCTGTCTGAGGCAGGCGGGATCCGGAGCGCTGGCCGAGGAGGTCGCCGCCGGGCGGCTCGATCTGGCCTTCGCCGTGCGGACCCAGGCGGACACCGACCAGCTGCGTTCGGTCCCGCTGACCAGCGAGCCGATGACCGTGCTGTGCCATCCGGAGCACCGCCTTGCGACCGCCGCGGTGCTCACGCCCGAGGAGCTGGGCGGCGAGGCCTTCGTCGACTTCCACCCCGACTGGGGACCGCGCCGCACCACGGACGCGGCCTTCGCCGCCGCAGGCGTCCACCGGAACGTGACGCTCGAGGTCAACGACGTACACAGCCTGCTGGAACTCGTCCACGAGGGCCTCGGGATCGCTGTCGTACCGCGCCATTTCGGCCTCAAGCGGGAGGCCGGCGATCTCACCGCCCTCCCCTTCAAGGGCGTCTCCGAGGCGTCCTACGAGACGGTCGCCATGCTGCCGCCGCCGGACGCCACCAGTCCGGCGGCCCGGGCTCTGATGGTCCTGCTCGACGCCCGGGAAGAGCGGGCCTGACGGTCCCCGGAATCGGCGCGCGTCAGGGACCGCCGTGCGCGAAGGTGGACGCATGCATGCCAAGGACATCCTCATCGACACTTTCAGCCGCATCCAGGAAGAGGTCCACGCCGCGGTCGACGGACTGCCCCCGGACGGCCTCAACACGCCTCCCGCCGACGGCGCCAACTCCATCTCCTGGCTGATCTGGCATCTCACCCGCATCCAGGACGACCATCTCGCCGACGCCGCCGAGCTGGAACAGGTCTGGCTCTCCCAGGGCTGGGCCGACCGCTTCGCGCTGGGGCTCCCGCACCGGGACACCGGGTACGGCCACACGTCCAAGCAGGTCGCCCAGGTCCGGGTGGACTCGGGCGACCTGCTGCTCGGCTACTACGACGCGGTGCACGCGCAGACGCTGGCCTTCGTCCGCGGACTGGGCGCCAAGGACCTGGAGCGCGTCGTGGACGAGCGCTGGGACCCGCCGGTCACCCTGGGTGTACGCCTGGTCAGCGTCCTGTCCGACGATCTTCAGCATGTCGGCCAGGCCGCCTATGTACGGGGGCTGGGCTAGAGCGCGGCCTCGTAGCCGGGCAGGACCACGTCGCGGATGAGGGCGTTGCGGTCGTCGAACGGGATGAACGCGCTCTTGAGGGCGTTCACGGTGACCGTGCGCAGGTCCTCGACGGTCCAGCCCGCCTCCTCGACCAGCAACGACATCTCGCGGGTCATCGTCGTGCCCGACACCAGACGGTTGTCGGTGTTGAGGGTGACGCGGAAGCCGAGGTCGCGCAGGGCGGTGATGGGGTGCTCGGCGATGGAAGTCGCCGCACCCGTCTGGAGGTTGGACGTCGGGCACATCTCCAGGGCGATACGGCGGTCGCGGACCCAGCCCGCGAGGCGGCCGAGCTTGCCGTCGACGATGTCCTCGGTGATACGGACGCCGTGGCCGATGCGCTCGGCGCCGCAGACCTGGAGGGCCTGGTGGATGCTGGGCAGGCCGTGGGCCTCACCGGCGTGGATGGTGAACGGGACGCTCGCGCGGCGCAGGTGCTCGAAGGCGGCCAGGTGGTCGGCGGGCGGGAAGCCGTCCTCGGCTCCGGCGATGTCGAAGCCGACGACACCGGCGTCCCGGAAGGCGACGGCCAGGTCAGCGGCCTCACGGACACGGTCGAACATCCGCATCCCGCACAGCAGCGTCCCGACCCGGACCGGGGTGCCCGCGGCGGCGGCCTTCGCCATGCCGACCGCGAGGCCCTCCTGGACGGTCTCGACGACCTCGGCGAGCGTCAGCCCGCCGTTCACGTTCAGTTCGGGGGCGTACCGCACCTCTCCGTAGACGACGCCGTCGGCGGCGAGGTCGAGGACGTACTCCTCGGCGGTGCGCAGCAGGCCCTCGCGGCTCTGCATGACGGCGAGGGTGTGCTCGAAGGTGGCTATGTAGCGCACCAGGTCACCGGAGTTGGCGGCCTCGTAGTACCAGGCGGCGAGGGCGTCCGGGTCGGTGGTGGGCAGGGTGTGGCCGACCGACTCCGCGAGTTCCACCAGGGTGGCGGGACGCAGGCCGCCGTCGAGGTGGTCGTGCAGGACGGCTTTGGGGAGCCGGCGGATGGTGTCGATGTCGATGCGGGGCGCGGTCATGCGTGTGTTTCCTCGGCAGGTCGGTTCGATGGCTCAGGCGGTGGTGGCGGGCTGGAGCAGGTCCCAGCGGTTTCCGTACAGGTCCTGGAAGACGACGACCGAGCCGTACGGTTCGTGGCGCGGCTCCTCCAGGAAGGTCACGCCCGCGGCGCGCATCCGCGCGTGGTCGCGGGCGAAGTCGTCGGTGTGCAGGAAGAAGCCCACGCGCCCGCCGGTCTGGTCGCCGACCCGCGCGCGCTGCGCCTCGTCCTTGGCGCGGCCCAGCACCAGCCCGGTGCCCTGGCCGTCCGTGGACTGGCCTTCCGTGCCCGGTTCGACGACGACCCAGCGGGAGCCGTCGGGCCGCGGGGTGTCCTCGACGAGCCGGAAGCCGAGGGCTTCGGTGTAGAAGCGGATCGCCTCGTCGTAGTCGTCGACGACGAGGGTGACCAGGGCGATACGTCTCATCAGGGCTCTCCGCGGGCTCCGTGGGTTATACGTAACACGTAGGGTACGGCATCCTGCGGGCACCCCTGATTGAGGGCGGGCGGTGCCGCAAGGGCCGGGAGTGGGCGGCACAGGCACGCATGGCATGGTGGAGATCGACTCGGGGCCGGCCCCGCCGTGACCCCACCTGACGCTGCGCCCACAGGAGTTGAGTGCCATGTCCGAGCTGCCGAAGTCGACCGGAGCCCCCGCCCATCAGAACGTGACGTTCCCCAGTGCGGGGACCACCGCGCACGGCTATCTGGCGCTGCCGCCCTCCGGGCAGGGGCCCGGCGTCATCGTCATCCAGGAGTGGTGGGGCCTCACCGATCACATCGCGAATGTCGCGGACCGGCTGGCGGCGGAGGGCTTCGTCGCTCTGGCACCCGACCTGTACGGCGGCAATGTCGCCCACGAAAGCGACGAAGCGCTGCGGATGATGAAGGAGCTGCCGGTGTCGCGCGGCGTCGAGCTGCTCTCCGGCGCGGTCGACCACCTCCTCGGGCTTCCGGAGGTCACCTCCGCCACGGTGGGCTCGGTCGGCTTCTGCATGGGCGGCGGCTTCGTCCTGTACCAGGCCGCGGCGGACCCGCGTGTCAGTGCGGCGGCGCCGTTCTACGGCGTGATCCGGGGCGAGCTGCCCGACTTCTCCGGCCTCAAGGCCCAGATCCAGGGGCACTACGGCGAACTCGACACCAGCATCCCCAAGGAGAACCTGGACCAGCTGGGCGAGGCGATCCAGCAGCAGTCCGGCATCACTGCGGACCTGCGTCTGTACCCCGCCCAGCACGCCTTCTTCAATGACGGACGTCCGGGCGTGTACCACCCGGAGTCGGCCGCGCAGGCCTGGCAGAGCACGGTGGCGTTCCTGCACGAGCAGCTGGGCTGAGCCCGCGGAGGACCTAGACCACCTGGTGGGCGGCGAGGCTCCTCGCGCAGCCCGTGACGGTCTCGGCGGCGGGGCGCGGCTGCCAGGCCAGCATCCGTCGCGCCTTGTCGGCGGGGTGCAGATGCCTGCGTCCCAGGTACGGCACGACCGCCCGAGCGCCGGGGCCCGTTCCGCGACGGCCTTCGACTTCCGGTGGGCGGTCAGGGTCGGGTCGTCGGTGTCGGTCCAGCGGGTTTCGTCGCTGATGCTGTCCGGGCCGGCCGGGGGTGGCGTCGCGGCGGCGCACGCGGACGTCATGACCAGCACGGCGTGTCGGACGTACCGCACTCCCTCGCCGACGACGGCCTCGCGGGGGAGATCTACGAGGCGGTCATCGGCGCCGTCACCATGCTGCTGCGCGCCTGCGAGCAGGACGGGAGCATCCGCCTGGGCGTCGACCCCGACGACGTACTGCTGATGCTGGGAATCCTGTGGCGGACCGGCCCCCGGCGAGGAGGGGGAGTCGCGAGTGGCCCGGCTCCTCGACCTGGTCATCGACGGCTTGCGCCTCGGGGCGCCGGGCACACCCGTGGTGGATCCCGAAGGGGCCGAGTCCTGAACAGCGGGGCAGTTACTCGCCCGACGTGTGCCGCGCGTCGAGGCGGGTCATTTCCTCGTCGGTGAGCCGGAGCGCGCCCGCGGCCACGTTCTCGTCGAGGTGGTCCGGGTTGCCGGTGCCGGGGATGGCGAGCACGTGCGGGCCCTGTCGCAGTGTCCACGCGAGCCGGATCTGCGCGGGGGTCGCGCCGTGCGCACCCGCGACGGCGAGCACCTCGTCGTCATCGGTGCCGCTCGCGCCGTGTGCGCCGCCCTTGCCCG
Source organism: Streptomyces sp. NBC_00620 (assembly GCF_026341825.1). Lineage (GTDB taxonomy): Bacteria > Actinomycetota > Actinomycetes > Streptomycetales > Streptomycetaceae > Streptomyces. Next base: position 2,573,911 of record NZ_JAPENY010000002.1, on the reverse strand, counting down.
CGATCGCGAAGAAGGGGACGAAGGCGATGCCCTGCTCGCCGCAGGTCCGCAGGACGGCGTCGGTCTCGGGGTCCGGGAAGTCGAGGCCGTACTGGTTCTGCACACTCACCACCGGCGCGATGGCCTGCGCTTCGGCGAGGTGTCCGGATTCGACGTCGGAGACGGCGAGGTGCCGGATCAGGCCGGCGTCACGCAGTTCGGCCAGCGCGCCGAAGTGCTCGGCGATGGAGTCCTGCCCCATCCGGCGCAGATACACGACGTCGAGATGGTCGCGGCCGAGCTGCCGCAGGTTCTCCTCGACCTGGCCGCGCAGTTGGTCCGGCCTGGCGGCGGTGGCCCACTCCCCCGAGTAGTCGCGGTGCGGCCCGACCTTGGTGGCGATGACCAGGTCGTCCGCGTACGGAGCGAGCGCGCTGTTGATCAGTTCGTTCGCGGAGCGCAGCGACGAGAAGTAGAAGGCGGCGGTGTCGATGTGATTGACGCCCAGCTCGATCGCGCGCCGCAGCACGGCGATCGAGCGTTCACGATTGCTCGGTACGCCCAGGTGGAAGGCCGCACTGCCCGTCAGCCGCATCGCGCCGTATCCGATGCGGCTGACGGGCAGATCTCCGAGTTTCCAGGTGCCCGCGGCTGCCGCGGTGATCTTCTCTGAGGTCATCGCGGCAGCTTCGCACAGGATTTGCCCCTACGTGTACGTGTTCAGGGCGCTGCTCGTGCGGACGCGTTCACCGAGCCGACCGACGTCAGCAGTAGAGGTTGGCTCCGGGCGTGACGCCGAGGATCGAGGTGAAGCGGTTGTAGGCGTCGACGCGGCTCTGGACCTGCGCGGGGTTCTTGCCGTCGCATTCCAGGGAGCCGTTGATGCTGCGGATGGTCTGGCCGAAGCCGGCGCCGTTGACCATGGCGTTGTGCGGGGTCATGGTGCCGGGACCGTTCTGGGTGTTCCAGTACCAGAGGCCCGTCTTCCACGCCACCGCGGCGTCGTTCTGCACCAGCCAGGGGTTGTTGAGCAGGTCGATGCCGAGCGCGTCACCCGCGGCCTTGTAGTTGAAGTTCCAGCTGAGCTGGATCGGGCCGCGGCCGTAGTACGCTGCCTGACCGGCCGGGCAGCCGTAGGACTGGCTCCAGTCGCAGTAGTGCGGGTAGTTGGCGGTGTTCTGCTCGACGATGTAGACCAGACCGCCGGTCTCGTGGTTGACGTTGGCGAGGAAGGCGGCGGCCTCCTGCTTCTTCACCGTGTCACTGCCGGTGTTGGCGAAGCCCGGGTAGGCGCTCAGGGCGGCGGTCAGACCGCTGTACGAGTAGAAGGAGTTCCGGCTCGGGAACATCTGGTTGAACTGCGCCTCGGTGACGGGGAAGTTCCCGACGGGGGTCGACGAGCCGTCGCAGGCGTAGGGCTCCCAGAACCAGGTGCTGATGGTGGGGTCGTAGCCCGGGTTGTCGTGCTCGGCTATGTAGGCCTTGCCGTCGGTGTAGCGGACGATGTTGCCGGTGACGTACGCCTTGCCGGCGACCCAGCTCGGGTAGCTCGAACAAGCCGCGGCGGAAGCACTCGCGGCCGGCAGGAGCACCGGTGCGGCGGTTCCGATGACGACTGCTGCCATGAGTGCGGAGATGCGGCGCCTCGACACAGGATCAACTCCTTTGCGGAGCACGGCCGCACCCGACCAAGAGCAAAGCGAAGCGATGCCTTGCGCGCACGCGCCGGTCGAGCCTGGCACGGCGTCGGGGGCGGCCGTGGTGGGGGGTGTGGAGGCACACTCAATCGCATTGGTCTGTACCAGTCAAGGTCTAGACCAAGCCGAACTGACAACGTTGGCGGCTGAACTCCCTGACATCCGGCGACAATTGAGCGGCACGCCCGATAGCGGCGCATTCCATGACACCCGTGACACTTGAACAGCACGGTGGCCCGGGCCGGTTCAGCTTCCGACCCGGGCCACGGCCCGACTTCCTCGTCACTCCCGCCTCCCGCCTCAGGCGAGCGGCTTCTCCAGCACCGCCTTGCGGTGGCTGAACGTCTCGATCGAGTAGCGGCCGTGGTAGCTGCCCATGCCGCTCTCGCCGACCCCGCCGAACGGGAGGTCGGAGACGGTCAGATGGGCGAGCGGCAGGCCGAAGCCCAGGCCGCCGGACGAGGTCTCGGCGGCGAGCCGCTGCCGGGTGACGTCCGAGTCGGTGAAGACGTACAGGGCCAGCGGCTTGTCGCGGTCGTTGATGAAGCCGATGGCCTCGTCGAGGTCCGCCGCCGTGACGATCGGAAGGATCGGGCCGAAGATCTCCTCCGCCATGACGGGCGACTTGGGGTCGACGTCGGCCAGGACGGTCGGCGCGATGTACTTGACGTCGCGGTCGCTTTCGCCGCCGGTGACCGTACGGCCGGAGTCGAGCAGCGAGCTGAGCCGGTCGAAATGCCGCTCGTTGACGATCCGTCCGAACTCGGTGGACGTCTTCGGCTCGGCACCGAAGACCGCCTCGACGGCCCGGGTGAGCTCGGGCTCAAGGGCGCGGGCGGTCTCGGGGTCGGTCAGGACGTAGTCGGGTGCGACGCAAGTCTGACCGGCGTTGAGGAACTTTCCGCGGACCAGGCGGTCGGCGACGACGGCCAGGTCGGTGCCGCGGTCGACGAACGCCGGGGACTTGCCGCCGAGTTCGAGGGCGACGGGGGTGAGGTGCTCCGCCGCGGCGCGCATCACGATGCGGCCGACCGTGCCGTTGCCGGTGTAGAAGATGTGGTCGAAGTGCTCGGCCAGCAGAGCCGTGGTCTCCGGGATGGCGCCCTCGACGACGGCGACCGCGTCGGTGTCGAGGTACTGCGGCAGCAACCTGGCGAGGACGGCGGACGTGGCGGGAGCCAGCTCGCTGGGCTTGGCGACCACCGCGTTGCCCGCGGCGAGCGCGCCGAGCAGCGGGGTGAGCAGGAGCTGCACCGGATAGTTCCAGGGGGCGATGACCAGGACGACGCCCAGGGGGTCGTACTGCGTCCAGGCCGTCGCGTCGCCGCCGAGGTGCGCCGGGACCGGGGCGGACTCGGGGCGCAGCCAGGTCTCGAGGTGGTCCAGGGTGTGGTCGATCTCGCGCACGGTGAAGTTGATCTCCGTGCGGAAGGCCTCCGTGGAACTCTTGCCGAGGTCCGCGTGGAGGGCGGCGGCGATGCCCTCGCCGTGCGTGGTGAGCAGCTCGCGCAGTCGGCGCAGCTGGGTCGTACGCCATTCGACGGGCTTGGTGCGACCCGAGCGGAAGGTCGCGCGCAGCCGGGAGACGACGTCGGCGGGCTGTTCGGTGGTGGGCTGGTTCACGGTGCCTCGCTGGTCGGGCGCGGACGGATGGGCGGCCGCGCGACGTACTCGATAGCCGGCGGTAAAGCCGAACGTACAGCTGGATGTATATACCAACCTTTCAGGTGCCCAAATAAATTCCGGGCACACGAAAGCACTCTCCGCGAGATTAGCGTCACGGAGAGTTCCCTTCAGCTGCCGCGGAAGGTGTCAGCGCGTGGTGTCGGCGCTTGCCCCGTCGAGCGCGTCCGTAAGGCGCCCCAGCAGGGCCCGCAGCAGTTCGTCGTCGCCGTCGCTCAGCACCGGCCACTGGGCTCGGACCTCACGGTCGAGGCGCCGCCAGTACGCCTGGCCGCGCGGTGTGAGGTACGCGAGGATGCGGCGCCGGTCGAGCGGGTCGACGCGGCGGTGGACGAGGTTCTGGTCGACGAGGTGGTCGACGAGTTTGGTCAGCGTCGGGGGCGGCAGGAAGGCGGCCTCGGCTATCGCCGTCATGTGATGCCCCTCGCCGTCGGAGAGCAGGGCGAGCACCCGCCACGCGTCGAGCGAGCAGCCGTCCGCGTCGAGCACGCTCTGCAGCCGACGCGCGGCCAGCCGCTCGGCCCGCGTCAGGAGGTGCGCCAGATCCTGGGGCTGACGCGGAGTTGGGGTGGGCATCCTGCTCCTCGGTCCCGGGGTTTGTACATGGTATGAGACAGACTGGAGTTCACCGGGCGGACCCGAAATCATGACTCCATGTTCCGGCACGATCCGCCTCCGCCCGACTGGTTCACGGCAGACGACTCCGTGTTCCGGGTGGCCCTCGTCTTCCCCATGCAGGGATCGGCGGGGATCTTCGGACCGACCTGCGAACTGTGCGCACAGCTGGCCGCGGAGGAGGTCAACCGCGCGGGCGGGGTCCTCGGCAGGGAGCTGCGGCTGCTGCCCGTCGACGGCGGCAGCGGGCCGCGCGAAGTCGCCGACCACGTCGAGGCATTGGTGGACCTGGGGGTCGTGCAGGGCGTCACGGGCTGGCACATCTCCTCGGTGCGGCAGGCGCTGGCGCCGAGGATCGCTCATCGGGTGCCGTACGTCTACACCGCGCTGTACGAGGGCGGTGAGAACACCGCGGGCGTGTTCCTCACCAGCGAGACACCACGCGATCAACTGCGGCCCGCGATGGGACTGTTGGCCCATGAGCGCGGGGTGCGGCGCTGGTTCGTCGTAGGCAACGACTATGTGTGGCCCCGTCGTACGGCGCGGGCCGCGCACGCCTTCGCGCGGGAGGCGGGCGGCAGGATCCAGGGAGAGGTCTATCTCCCCCTGGGCACACACGACTTCGACGCGGTCCTGCGCCGGATCGAGCGGTCGGACGCGGACGGCGTGCTCATGCTGCTCGTCGGCAGCGACGCGGTGCGCTTCAACCGGGCGTTCGCCGTGGCGGGCCTCGACGCGCGCTGTCTGCGGCTGAGCACGCTGATGGACGAGAACATGCTGATGGCGAGCGGGCCGACGGCCACCGTGGACCTCTACAGCACCGCCGGGTTCTTCGCCTCACTGGCGAACCAGGACACCCTCGACTTCCACGGCCAGTACGCCGGACGATTCGGCATCGAGGCACCGGCCCTGGGGAGCCTCGGCGAATCCTGTTACGAGGGCGTGCTGTTGCTGGCCGCGCTGGTCGGCCGGGCCAGGACGCTCGACGTGTCGGCGATCGGAGCGGCGGCCGAGACGGTGTCGTACGAGGGCCCGCGCGGCCTGCTCCATCTGCGGGGCGCCCATGTCCGCCAACGCATCTATCTGGCACGGGCGGACGGTGTCGGCTTCGACGTGGTCGCCCAGCTCGACCTTCACGGTTCCCACCCTTGACATGACCGCGCTCCCGCCAAGATACTTCCCACAGGAAGTAACTAGAATGCCTCGGGCGAATTGTGAATTCGGATCACGAATTCAGCCCCGGGCATTTTTTGTTGCCCCGGGATTTCCCCGCGACCGCCTCATGAGAGCGGGAAGATACCGCCGGGAAAGTATCGCGAAACACCTTGGAAACAGGGTCACTTGAGGCTGTGGACCGCACTTCAGGAGGTCGTCTCCTCCACAGCCCGAGGGGGTTCTTTTGTCCAGCGGTTCCAGCGGTTCCGGCAGTTTCAGCGGTTCCAATATTCTCCGACGCCGGGTGGTGGCCGGCGCCGCCGCACTCGCGGCCGTCGTCGCGCTCTCCGCGTGCGGCGCGAAGACCGACGCGGGCGGTACGTCCGACAAGGCCGCCCAGGCCGACGTGAGCGGTGACACCGTCAAGGTCGGACTGCTCAACTCGCTGTCCGGCACGATGGCGATCAGCGAGGTGACCGTACGCGACTCGCTGAAGCTGGCGATCGACGAGATCAACGCCTCGGGCGGAGTCCTCGGCAAACAGATCAAGCCGATCAGCGAGGACGGCGCCTCCGACTGGCCGACGTTCGCTGAGAAGGCGCAGAAGCTGATCTCGGAGGACCGGGTCGCGGCCACCTTCGGCTGCTGGACCTCCGCGAGCCGCAAGGCCGTCAAGCCGGTCTTCGAGAAGAACAAGTCGCTGCTGTTCTACCCCGTGCAGTACGAGGGACTTGAGGAGTCCCCGTACATCTTCTACACGGGCGCGACCACCAACCAGCAGATCATCCCGGCGCTCGACTACCTCAAGAGCCAGGGCAAGAAGAAGATCTACCTGGTCGGCAGCGACTACGTCTTCCCGCGCACCGCCAACAAGGAGATCAAGGCGTACGCGAAGGCCAACGGCATGACGGTGCTCGGCGAGGACTACGCGCCGCTGGGCTCCACGGAGTTCAGCACGATCGCCAACAAGGTGAAGGCGTCGAAGGCGGACGCGGTCTTCAACACCCTCAACGGCGACTCGAACGTGGCCTTCTTCAAGGAGTACAAGTCCGCGGGCCTGACCGCCAAGGGCATGCCGGTCGTCTCCGTGTCGATCGCCGAGGAAGAGGTCAAGTCGATCGGAGCGCAGTACCTGGCGGGCCAGTTGACGGCCTGGAACTACTACCAGACCACTCCGGGCGCGGCGAACACCAAGTTCGTGAAGGCCTACAAGGACAAGTACGGCCAGGACAAGCCGACCAGTGACCCGATGGAGGCCGCGTACACCTCGGTCTACCTGTGGAAGGCCATGGTCGAGAAGGCCAAGTCGTTCGACCCCGAGAAGGTCAAGGCGGCCTCGGACGGCATCACCTTCGACGCACCCGAGGGCAAGGTCACGGTCGACGGCGCAAGCCAGCACATCTACAAGACCGCCCGTATCGGCAAGATCGGTGACGACGGGCTGATCGAGCAGGTCTGGGACTCCGGCAAACCGATCAAGCCGGACCCCTACCTCAAGGGTTACGACTGGGCCGCCGGCCTCTCCTGATCACCCGCGCGCGGGGGCCCTTCGCGAAGCGGCCCCCGCGTCCCGCCTCCCCGGAGTCGCCGCATGACCGTGATCCTCGGGCAGATGTTCACCGGCATCAGCATCGGTGCCGTTCTGCTGCTCATCGCGCTCGGCCTCTCGCTCACCTTCGGCCAGATGAATGTCATCAACATGGCCCACGGCGAGTTCATCATGGCCGGCGCCTACACCACGTACGTCCTCCAGAAGTCCATTTCCAACGCAGGAATTTCGCTCCTCGTCGCGCTGCCCGTCGCCTTTCTCGTGTCGGGGGCACTCGGCGCCCTCCTCGAATGGCTGCTGATTCGCCGCCTTTACCTCCGGCCACTCGACACACTTCTCGTCACATGGGGCGTCTCACTGATGCTCCAGCAACTCGCCCGCGATATCTTCGGCGCACCCAATGTGCAGACTCGCGCGCCCGATGTCCTTACCGGGAACATCACCGTCATCGGTGGCGACGACCCGCTCACCTTCGCCAACAGTCGCCTGTTCATCCTCGGGCTGGCGCTGGCGGCGGTCGTCGCGCTGGCGCTGACGCTGCGGCTCACCCCGCTCGGCCGCCGGATCCGTGCCGTCGTGCAGAACCGGGACCTGGCCGAGGTGTCCGGCATTTCCACCGGACGCGTCGACCGCACCGCGTTCTTCATCGGATCCGGGCTCGCCGGAGTGGCCGGTGTGGCGCTGACACTGGTCGGTCCGATCGGTCCCACGATGGGCACCAACGTGATCATCGACGCCTTCCTGGTGATCGTGGTCGGCGGCATCGGACAGCTCAAGGGCACCGTGATCGTCGCCTTCGTGCTGGGCGTGCTGCAGTCCGTCCTGGAGTACTCCACCACCGTCAGCGTCGCGAAGGTGCTGGTCCTCGTGGCCATCGTCGCGTTCCTCCAGTGGCGGCCCCAGGGGCTGTACACGCTGCGTACGAGGAGTCTCGTATGACCACTACTCCCCCTACCGGTTTCAAGAGGCGGTTCACGGCCCTGCGTCCCGCGGCGGGCTTCGCCGCGGGCGCCGTCGTGCTCTTCGCCGTGGCCCCGCTCGCGCTGTCCGACTTCCGGCTCGGGCTGCTCGCCAAGTACCTGTGCACCGCGATCGTCGCGGTCGGCATCTGCCTGGCATGGGGCCGCGGCGGACTGCTGACGCTCGGGCAGGGCGTCTTCTTCGGGCTCGGCGGCTATGCCATGGCGATGCACCTGAAGATCGCGGACGCGGGGCCCGGCAACCTCCCCGACTTCATGCAGTTGTACGGAACCGCCACCGAACTCCCCTGGTGGTGGCAGCCGTTCGCCAATCCGCTCTTCGCGCTCGCGGCGACCGTACTGCTGCCGATGGCCGTCGCGGCGATCCTCGGTTCGTTCATCTTCCGGCGCCGGGTGAAGGGCGCGTACTTCGCGATCCTCAGCCAGGCCCTCGCCGCCGCCTTCGCCATCTGGCTGATCGGCCAGCAGGCCACCACCGGCGGCACCAACGGACTCACCGACATCCAGGGCTTCTTCGGCTACGACCTCGACGACCCGGTCAACCAGCGGATGGTGTACTTCATCATCGCCGCGGTCCTGCTCCTCCTGATCGCGCTGGCCCGCCAATTGATCCACAGCCGGTACGGCGAACTCCTCGTCGCCGTACGGGACTCCGAGGAGCGGGTCCGCTTCCTCGGGTACAACCCGGCGAACGTGAAGCTCGTCGCGTACGTGGTGGCGGCGGGCATGGCCGGACTCGCGGGCGCGCTGTTCGTGCCCGCGGTCGGCATCATCTCGCCCGCGCTGATCGGGATCGTGCCGTCCATCGAGCTGGTCATCGGCGCCGCGGTGGGCGGCAGGGCAAGTCTGGTGGGCGCGGTACTCGGCGCGGTCGGTGTCGCCTGGGCCAAGACGGCGCTGTCGGAGGAGTTCCCCGCGGCCTGGACCTACTTCCAGGGACTGCTGTTCATCGTGGCCCTGGCGTTCCTGCCGGGCGGACTCGCCTCGCTGGTGGGGATGGTACGGCGGCGGCGCGGGTCTTCCCGGCCGGCCGATGAGCAGGGGATCGACGAGAAGGCGCCCGTCCTTCCTGTGGGAGAAGCGGTATGAGTGAGCTCTCAGGTCTTGAGATACGGCAACTGCGCGTGTCCTTCGACGGTTTCACCGCTGTCGACGGAGTGGACCTCGACGTGCGCCCGGGCGATCTGCGGTTCCTCATCGGTCCGAACGGCGCAGGCAAGACGACGCTGGTCGACGCCGTCACCGGGCTGGTGAAGGCGAAGGGATCGGTGCGCTTCGGCGGCGAGGACATCCTCGGGCGCAGCGTGCACAGGATCGCCCGCTCGGGGATCGGACGGACCTTCCAAACTGCCACTGTCTTCGATGAGTTGACGGTGCTTCAGAACCTGGACATCGCGGCGGGCGCGGGCCGGGGCGTGCTGACGATGCTGCGCCGCCGAAAGGGCGTACCTGAGCCCGTCGCCCGCGCACTGGAGACGGTGGGCCTCACCGAACTCGCCGACAGCCCGGCGGGAACCCTGGCCCACGGTCAGAAGCAGTGGCTGGAGATAGGGATGCTGCTCGTCCAGGACGTACGGCTGCTGCTGCTCGACGAACCGGTGGCGGGCATGAGCCACGACGAACGGCAGGCCACCGGCGAGCTGTTGGAGCTGATCAGCCAGGAACGGACCGTCGTTGTCATCGAGCACGACATGGACTTCATGCGCTCCTTCGCCCGCAGCGTCAGTGTGCTGCACGCGGGCAAGGTACTGAGCGAGGGGACGGTGGCCGAGGTGCAGGCGGATCCGAAGGTGCAGGAGGTGTATCTCGGGCACGCGGCCGAGGCGCCGGCCACCGAGTCCCCGGCCGGCGAGGCCCCGATGGGCGAGGCCGCCGCGGGCGTCGCCGTACAGGAGGCGTGAGCGGACATGATGCTGGAGATCGACAACGTACGCGTCGGATACCACCGCAGTTCCGTCCTGCACGGGGTCTCCGTCGAAGTCCCGCACAACGGCGTGGCCGCCGTCCTTGGACACAACGGCGCCGGAAAGAGCACCCTCCTGCGAACCGCCGTCGGACTGCTCACCCCGCAGAGCGGCACCGTCCGTCTCGACGGCGAGGACATCACCCGTCGCAAGCCCCATGAGCGGGTGGCCCGAGGCATGGCCTACGTTCCGCAGGGGCAGCAGGCCTTCCCGCACCTCACGACCGCGGAGAACCTCCAACTGGTCGCCGACGGGCGTTCCCGCGGCAAGGAGGCGATCGCCGAGGCACTTGACCTCTTCCCGGCGCTGCGGGCCCTCTCGGGCCGACGCGCCGGGCTGCTTTCGGGCGGACAGCGACAGCAACTCGCCATCGCCCGCGCCCTGGTGACGGACCCTCGGCTCCTCCTCCTGGACGAGCCCACCGAGGGCATCCAGCCCTCCGTGGTGACCGAGATCGAGGAGACGATCCTCGCCCTCGCCGCGCGCGGCGGGCTGTCCGTCCTCCTGGTCGAGCAGCACGTCGGCTTCGCGATGCGGGCGGCGCAGCGGTACTACGTCCTGGAGGCCGGGCGGGTCACGTCCTCGGGCGAGGGCGGACAGGAGGCGGAGCGGTCGGTGCGGGAGGCGCTCAGCGTGTGAGTTTCGCGGGCTCGGGCCCGTGCGGGCGGCGCTTACGGGATCAGGTTCGTACGAGCGCCGCCCGGCTGCGTTCGAGGTACGCGCGCTCCGCCGCGTTCTCGGTGAGCGCGATGGCCGCGTCGTACGCCCGCACGGCCTCGGTGTGACGGCCGAGTCGGCGCAGCAGGTCCGCCCGTACGGCGTGGAAGGCGTGGTAGCCGTCCAGGTCGAGTGCGTCGACGAGGGCCAGCGCCGGCTTCGGCCCGTCGACCTCGGCGACGGCCACGGCCCGGTTGAGGGCGACCACCGGACTCGGGGTGAGCGCGGCCAGCTGGTCGTACAGCTGGAGGATCTGGCCCCAGTCGGTGGCGGCCGCGGTCGGGGCATCGCTGTGCACGGCGTTGATCGCGGCCTGGATCTGGTACGGGCCCGGCCGGTTGCGCCGCAGGCAGGCGCGTACGAGGGACTGTCCCTCGGCGATCAGGGCCCGGTCCCACTGGGAACGGTCCTGGTCGGAGAGGAGGACCAGCTCGCCGTCGGGTGTCGTACGAGCGGGCCGCCGGGCCTCGATGAGGAGCATCAGCGCGAGCAGGCCGACGGCCTCGGGCTCGTCCGGCATGAGTTCGGCCAGGAGACGGCCGAGGCGGACGGCCTCGGCGCAGAGGTCCGCCCGGCCGCCGTACCCCTCGTTGAAGATGAGGTAGACGACCGCCAGCACTCCCTTCACCCGGTCCGGGAGATCGGCGTCGCGCGGGATGCGGTACGGGATGCGGGCGTCGCGGATCTTGGCCTTGGCCCTGACCAGGCGCTGGGCCATGGTGGGCTCGGGTACGAGGAAGGCGCGCGCGATCTGTGGGGTGGTGAGACCGCCGAGCAGTCGCAGGGTGAGGGCCACCTGCGCCTGTGTGGCGAGCGCCGGGTGGCAGCAGGTGAAGATCAGGCGGAGCCGGTCGTCGCGCACGGGGCCCTCCTCGGCCGGTTCGTCCTGCGCGTACAGGTGGGCCGCCTCGGCGTGCCGGGCCTCGCGCGAGGATTCGCGGCGCAGCCGGTCGATGGCCCGGTTGCGGGCGGTGGTGATGATCCACCCGGCCGGGCTCGGCGGCACGCCCGACTCCGGCCATGTCCGCATGGCCGTGGCGAACGCGTCCTGAACCGCTTCCTCGGCGAGGTCGATGTCGCCGAGGAAGCGGACGAGGACCGCGACCGCGCGGCCGTACTCCGCGCGGAAGACCGCCTCGATGTCGGCGTTCGGGGTCATCAGTCCTCGGCTTCGCCCATGAAGGGCCGCACCTCGATGGGGAGCGTGGTCGCGATCGTCGCCTTGCGGCCCCATTCGAGCGCGGCGTCGAGGTCGGGTGCCTTGATCAGGCAGATTCCGCCCAGGTGCTCCTTGCTCTCGGTGTACGGGCCGTCGGTGATCAGCACGTCGCCGTCCTGGGCCCGCAGCACGGTGGCCGTCTCCGGGCCGTGCAGTCCCCCGGCGAACACCCAGGCACCCGCCTCGCGCAGCTCCGCGTGGAGGACGTCGAGGTTGTGCATGATCTCCTTCAGGACCTCGGGCGCGGGAGGCTCGCCCACCGGCTGCATCACGCTCAACAGATAGTGCTTCATGAGATGTCCTCCTCGGTCGTGTACCGCTTCTCACTCCCTACACGAACGGGAGACGGCCGGATCGACACCGGACACCACGACACCGGGAGATTTTTTCGATGACCACCGCACCGCACCCTCTCGTCACCGAGGCGCGCCGGCTCGCGGCCGAGGTGCTGGCACCCCAGGCGGAGCGCGTGGACCAGGAGGGCGTGCCCGCGAGCAGCATCCAGGCGATCAAGGGGTCGGGGCTGCTCGGAGTGAGCGCGCCGGTGGCGTACGGCGGGTCGGCTGCGCCCGCCGCGGTGGCCCGGGAGACCGCGGAGGTCCTGGCCGGGGCGTGCTGCTCGACGTGGTTCGTGCAGACCCAGCACCATACGCCGGTACAGACTCTCACCAAGGCTCAACTCCCCATCAGGGAGCGGCTGTTGGCACCCTTGGCGCAGGGTGAGCTGCTGTCCGGGGTGGCCTACGCGCAGTTGCGTGCCCATCCGCGCGTCCCGGTCCGGGTCACGCGCGAGCGGGCAGGCTGGCGCTTCGACGGGACGGTGCCCTGGTACACGGGCTGGGGACTCAACGACGTGATGCTGCTGGCCGGAGTCACGGAGGCGGACGAGGCGCTGTTCGCGTTCACCGAGGCGCGGGAGCAGCCCGGTCTGCGTCCCTCGCCCCCGATGCGGCTCGCCGCGCTCACCGCGTCCCGGACGGTCTCTCTGGAGCTCGACGGCCTGTGGCTGCCCGAGGACGCGGTGGCCCTGCGTACCCCGTACGAGACCTGGGCCGCCACCGACCGCCCGAAGAACACCAACGCCTCACCGGCCGTCTTCGGCATCACCGCGTCCGCGCTAGACCTGCTGGACGCGGCTGACGGCGACCCCACCGCGAAGGAGACCGCGGATGCGCTGCGCACCCGCCTGGACGAGGTCAGGCGGCAGGCGTACGAGCTGGCCGACCACCCCGTGCCGACCGAGCGCATCGCAGAGCGGCTGGCGGTGAAGACGCGGGCGTACGACGTCATGCGCGCGGCCACGACCGCGGCGGTCGTGGCCGGTGGCGGGCGGTCGATCGGCCTGGGCAGCCCCGCACAGCGGCTGGCACGCGAGGGGATGTTCCTGCTGGTGCAGGGGCAGACGGCCGAGGTACGGACGGCGCACCTCGGCTCACTCGGGCGAATCACGTCGTGAAGGGCACCTGCGCCGACGGAGCGGCCGGCTTCGCGAAGGGGTGCTGCCACAGACCCTGTGCGGCGAGACGTGGCAGGACGCCCTCGCCGAACCAGTACGCCTCTTCCAGGTGCGGGTAGCCGGAGAGCACGAACTCGTCGATGCCGAGGGCGTGGTACTCCTTGATCCGCTCGGCGACCTCGTCATGGCTGCCGACCAGGGCCGTACCCGCGCCGCCGCGGACCAGCCCGATACCGGCCCAGAGGTTGGGGTGGATCTCCAGGCCGTCGCGGCTGCCGCCGTGCAGGGCGAGCATGCGCTGCTGGCCCTCGGACTCGCTCCGCGCGAGCCCTGCCTGTACGGACTTCACGGTCTCCGGGTCGAAGCCGTCGAGGAGCTTGTGCGCCTCGGCCCAGGCCTGCTCGGAGGTGTCGCGGGTGATGACGTGCAGCCGGATCCCGAACCGGACGCTCCGGCCCTCCTTCTCTGCGAGCCCGCGGACCCAGGCGATCTTCTCGGCGACCTGGGCGGGCGGCTCGCCCCAGGTGAGGTAGACGTCCACGTGGCGGGCGGCGATCTCACCGGCGATGGGTGAGGAACCGCCGAAGTAGATCTCGGGGACCGGGTCGGGGACGCGGGCGAGCTTGGCGTCCTCGACCTGGAGGTGTTCACCGGAGAGGTCGACGGTCTTGCCGTCCCACAACTCCCGGACGATCTTGAGGAATTCGCCGGTACGGCGGTATCGGGCGTCCTTGTCGAGGAAGTCGCCGTAGGCACGCTGCTCGTGGCTCTCGCCGCCGGTGACCACGTTGAGAAGCAGCCGTCCGCCGGTCTGGCGCTGGAAGGTGGACGCCATCTGCGCGGCGAGCGTGGGCGAGACGAAGCCGGGCCGGAAGGCGACCAGGAACTTGAGCCGTTCGGTGTTCTGGCTGACCATCGCGGTGGTCAGCCAGGCGTCCTCGCACCAGGCACCGGTGGGCGTGAGCGCACCGACGAAACCCAGGTCCTCGGCGGCGCGGGCGATCTGGCTCAGATAGGCGACCGTCGGCGGCCGGTCCCGCCCCGAGACGGTCGCCGGGGTGCCGTGGCCACCGCCGACGACGTGGCGGCTGTCGCCGTTGGTGGGCAGGAACCAGTGGAAGGTGAGGGACACGTGGGTCTCCGTTTCAGAGCAGGCCGTGCCGGGGCGGCTTCGTGCCGTTGAGTACGTAGCGGCCGATGTGCTGGATCTTCCAGCGGGCCGGGTCGTGCAGGGTGTGGGTCCGGGCGTCGCGCCAATGCCGGTGCAGATTGAGGGAGTTGAGGGCCGAGCGGGTGCCGGACACCTCAAAGAGCGCGCCTGCCATTTCCACGGCGGTGGCGGCGGTGTGCACCTTCGCGGCGGCCACCGCGATCGACGCCTCGGCGGCCGAATCCTCGGTGAGGTCTTCGCGGGCCGCGTCGACGGCACGGGCCGCCGCACCGAGCAGCGCCTCCGACGCCCTCACCTGGATGGCGAGTTCACCGAAGCGCTGGATGAGCAGCGGGTCCTCGGCCGCGGTGTCGACGCCACTCTCGAACCAGGGCCGGCTCTTGGTGCGGACGAACTCGACGGCCTCGGCGAGTGCGCCCGCGGCGATCCCGGCGTCGATGGCGGCATGCAGCAACTGTGCTACGGCGCCGTGGAGTTGCGGCCCCTGGAAGGTGAGGTGGTGCGGGACGACCCGGTCGGCGGGGACGGACACGGCGTCGAGACGGACGGTGCCGCTGGCCGTCGTACGCTGCCCCATGCCGTCCCAGTCGTCGACGACCGTGACTCCGCTCGCGTCCCGTGGGACGTACGCGACATGCAGGTTGTCGTCCTCGGCCCGGGCGAGGACGGGGATCCAGTCGGCGAAGAGCGCGCCGGTGGAGTAGTGCTTGACGCCGGTGAGCACGTACGAGCCGTCCGGCCGGGGTTCCAGTCGGGTGCGGATGTCCTGGACGTGCTTGGTGCCGGCCTCCGACTGGGCGTTGCCGAAGCGGCGACCGGCCAGCACCTCGCCGAAGAAGAACTCCCGCTGTCGCCAGGTGCCCTGACGGCGTATCACGTTCACGTACACGAAGTGGTTCTGCGGGATCTGGGCGATGCCGGCGTCGGCCGAGGCCAGCAGCCGGAAGATCTCCGCGAGGGTCTCCTGGCGTACGTCCGCGCCGCCGTGCTCGGTGGGCACGGTGACGGCGAGCAGTCCGGAGGCCGAGAGCCGCTCCAACTCCGCGCGTGGGAGCCTGCGTTCGGCGTCCCGCGCCGGGGCACCGGAGCGGAACTCGTCGGCGAGCGCGGCGGCGACGGCCAGGGCCTCGACGTCGTCGCCGATCACTTTCGCGGTCACGGTGTCAGACCGCCGCGGCCAGCAGGGGTGAGCGGCCGAGCGCGGCCGAGAACTGGTCGACCACCTGCGCCAGGGCCTCGGCGGTGCCCGGAGCGACGGTGATGCTGCCGTCCTCCCCCGTGGTGATGTCCTTGTCGAGGGTGAACCAGCCCTGGACTATGTGCGCCGCGCCCATGGAGTTGAGCACTGGGCGGAGCGCGTAGTCGAGGGCGAGGACATGCGCGGTGCTGCCTCCGGTGACCAGCGGCAGCACGGTCTTCCCGGTGAGCGCGTACTGCGGGAGCAGGTCGAGCAGCGCTTTGAGGACGCCCGAGTAGGCGGCCTTGTAGACGGGCGTGCCGATGACCACGCCGTCGGCGCGGGCGAAGAGTTCGGTCGCCTCGACGATGGCGGGGTGCTTGAAGTCGGCGCCGAGCAGTGCCTCGGCCGGGATGGTGCGGACGTCGAGCGGGATCACCTCGTGCCCCTGGGCGGCCAGCCGGGTGTCCAGGTGGCGCAGGAGTTTGGCGGTGCGGGAGGAGACGGAGGGGCTGCCGGAGACGGACAGGACGGTGGCCATGGGCCCTCTTTCTGCGCAGCGGGAGAAGGTGGTGGTCAGGCGTGGACAGCCACGAACTCGGCGTCGGACCGGGGCAGTTGGGCCTCCAGTTCGCGCACGAGGGGCAGCACCCGGCGGCCGAAGTACTCGACCTCCTCGTGGTTGTACTCATAACCCCAGTCGGTGCGTTGCTCGATTCTGCTGGTCACCAGGCCACCGCTGACGTCGGGCACCCAGTAGGCGAATCGGACGGGTTCGGTCGCGTTGTCTGTGGGGGTGTCAGGTGCGGATTCTGTTTCGGGCACGGAGAACTCCCGCTGTTCGGTACGAAGGCATGACGAATTGCAGGCCCGGCTTTTCCATGGGAATGCGGGCGGTGAAAGGGGTACGGCGGGTGCCGGAAAGCACAGAGCGGCGCCGTGCGGGAGATTTCACCGGTGGGCGGGCTGGTCCGTGCGAAGGGGACCCTACCGTCGGGATCGTCAGACTTCGCGACAACAGAAGGAGCTGGAGACACGCGCGAGGTCGACGTGGCGTCGCCGCGTGAGGTCCAGTCGCATCTTCATGCCGTCGATCGTCGCAGCCCCCCGTCCGGACCGTCAAGGAACAGCCGATCGGTCTCGCATCCCGGACCGGCGAATTTCACGAAGGTGTGACAGGGAAACCCTTGAACACGGCAGTCGGGCGACCGCATTCTGCTGCGGTGCGAATGGAGCAGCTGGAATACATCGCGGCGGTCACCCGGCTCGGCTCGTTGCGCCGGGCCGCCGAGGAACTCCACCTCTCGCAGCCCGCGCTCAGCGAGACCGTACGGAATCTGGAGCGCGAACTCGGCGTCGACCTGCTGGAGCGCAAGCGGACCGGCGCGAGGATGAGCGCCGAGGGGCGGGATCTGCTGCCGCACATCATCAATGTGCTGGACGCGGTGGACCGGCTGCGGGGCGCGGCCGGTGAGCAGCACCGCATCAGCCGCATGGTCCGCGTCGGCACGGTGAACGCGGCGACCGTGCCGCTGCTCATCCCCACGGTCCGCGAGTTCCGCGCGACGCATCCGCTGACGCAGGTGGAGGTGGTCGGCGCCCAGCAGTCGGACATCCACCGGGCGCTGTCGGAGGGCGGCTTCGACCTCGGTCTGGTGAACCATCTCGACGGCGACGACCTGCCCGCCGACTTCGAGACCACCGAACTGCTGCGCGGACGCCCGGTGTTGTGCGTACGCCCGGACAGTCCCCTCGCTTCGCTGGACACGGTCTCGGCGTCCGACCTCCTCGACGAGCGCGAGCCGCTGATCGCCATGCGCACCGGATACGTCATGCACCGCTACGTCCACCGGCTCCTGGAGGGCCACGCCCCGTCCTTCTCGTACTCGACCGACGGCGCCGAGATGGGCAAGCTGATGGTCGCCGAAGGCCTTGGCGCTACGGTCCTGCCCGACTTCAGCGTGATCGGCGACCCGTTGGAGCGGCGCGGCGCGATCACCTATCGCCCGCTCGACGACGATTCCACGCAGGTGGTGCTGATGCTGCAGCGCCGCAGGGCGGACTCCGTACCCCGCGCGGCCGACGACCTGCACGAGGCGTTCCTGCGAAGAGCTCGCGAGCTGGGCGGGCGGCTCACACTCGCCGCAGCACCCGCTTGACGCCGATGAGCGTGCGATACCGCTCCCGCGCGGCGAAGTCCGCCATGCCCCACACCGCCGGACGCCCCGCCTCGGCGCTGAGGTGCAGCACCCGGCCCTCCCCCACGACCACGCCGACGTGCGCGCCCCAAGCGTCGTCGGTGGCGTTGAAGAGCACCAGGTCCAACGGCCGGGCGTGCGCGACCCGTTCGGTGAGTTCGGTGTCGTCCCACAGGTCGCTCGACCGCCAGGCGGGGACGTCGATGGCCCAGTGCCGGAGCACTTCAAAGGCGAAGAGCTGACAGTTGGCGCCCTCGGCGAGGCCCGGCTTCTCGGCGACAGCCCGGGAGCCGGGAAAGCGCCTGCCGACGTACGGCGTTTCCCATACCCACTCGGGCAAGCGCGCCAGCAACTCGTCCTCACTCGACTCCCCCAACTCCGCCTCCGCCTGTCGCAACTCCGTTGCACCGGTGCCCGCTTTACCAGGATGACTTTTTTCAAGCCTTGACTTAACACCAAGGATATTGCTTGGATCTGCCGCATCGGTGGGGCGGGAGGGAGTTGCCGTGGTGGCTGTCGTCACGTCAGGACGCCTACGTACACCCCCTGTCGGCCGGCGTGCCAGGTCACCGGAACGTATCCGACATCGCGCCGCTCCCTCTTGAGCCGCCTGTTCAGCGCAGCGCCAACCCCCTCATCCCCCGAGCCCAGGAGCAGCTGTGAGACGTACTCTCACCGCGATCGCGGCCATCGCTGTCACGACACTGTCCACATTGGCCGGCACGGGTCCGGCCGCGCATGCGGAACGGGCCGCCGACGGGACGGCCAAGAACGGCCAGGTCGTGACCGGCACCTACTCGACCGGCGGTGCCAAGGCATGGCAGCCGCTGCCGAGTGTCCGGACGGGCACTGATTCCGGCGGCTCCGTCGATGCCACTGTGGTCGTCGACCCCAGTGCGGCCCGGCAGGAATACACGGGTATCGGCTTCTCCCTGGACGAGACCAGCGTGTCCAACCTGTGGAAGCTCACCCCCGCCAAGCGCGAGGAAGCCATCCGGCTGCTGGTCGACCCCAGGACCGGCGCGGGCCTGGACCGGTTCCGGTTGACCATCGGCAGCCCCGATCTCATCGAGCACCTCCCGTTCTGGTCGGAGGACGACCTGCCCGCCGGTGTCACCGAGGACTTCGGTCTGAAGTACTTCTCCATCCAGCGGGACATCGACCTGCACATCATCGACACGATCAAGCTCATCCAGCGCTACAACCCCAAGGCCACCTTCTTCGCATCGGCGTGGAGCGCACCGGCGTGGATGAAGACGAACAACCAGTTCACCGGCGAGGTCGCGCTCAAGCCCGGGAGCACCACGGACTACTACCAGGCCGGCAAGTTGCGCGACGACTGCATCGACGTGTTCGCGCGGTACTACGTCAAGTTCGTCCAGGCGTACGCCAAGAAGGGCATCCGCGTCGACGCGCTGACCCTGCTGAACGAGCCGGGCATGGACGTCGTCTACCCGGCCATGGACATCAGTGTCGAGCAGCAGCAGAAGCTGACCCTGGCGATCAAGCGGGAGTTCAAGAAGGCGCGGCTGAGCACCGAGTTGTACGTGCACGACTTCAACTTCTGGGACTGGCGTGATCCGGGCAGCACGGCGACCAAGAACTACTACCGCATCTTCGAGGACGCCCCGGACGGCTCGGTGACGGGCGAGCAGGTCCGCGACGCGACGGACGCCATCGCCTTCCACCCCTATTGGGGCGACCCGAGCGTCATGCGCGACGCCTATGAGGAGACGGGTAAGCCGGTCCATCTCACGGAGACGAGCGATCTGTCGCCCTCGACCGTCCTCAACGACTTCCGCCTCGACGCCGGTTCCTACATCCTGTGGGCCCAGGCCACGGACCAGGACGGCGGAACGCTGCACTGGACGCCCTCCCGCGACAACGACATCGACTGGGACGAGGTCGCGGCCACCACCAAGTGGCCGGACCGGCTGGTGAAGGTGAACACGCTCACGAAGGACTTCTCCGTTCGCGACGAGCTGTACACGATCGGGCAGTTCTCCAAGTATCTCTCCCCGGGTGACGTGCGCCTCGAGTCCAGCGCCGCGGAACACGGTGTCAGCAACGTGGTCTACCGCTCCGGGAACGGGACCTTCACCGCGGTCCTCGGCAACAGCGCCGGCACCGACAGCGAGGTCCGGGTCGTCGTCGCCGGCCAGACGTTCGTGGTGACCGTTCCGGCGGGCTCCTTCGCCACCTACCGGTGGAAGGGCCAGGTGCCGTCGGGTTCCCGCAACCACGCCCCGGTCTTCGAGCAGGCCGCCGATGTCGTCGCCGACCAGTACAGCACCGTGAACCTGCAGTTGAAGGCCACCGACCGGGACCGGGACCGGCTGGCCTACTACGCCACCGAACTGCCGGGCGGCGTCACCCTCGACCCGGCGACCGGCCTGGTCACGATCCGCCCGACCACCGCCGGTGAGCAGGATCTGACCTTCTACGTCACCGACGGCAGAGCGCACGACGAGGTGACCGTCCATCTCACCGTGCAGCCGCACGCGACTCCTGTGGGCGAGAGGATCGAGGCCGAGGGCTACACCACCCAGCAGGGCTGGCCCGCGGACGGCAGCAACTTCATCGAGAGCAACGCCGCCGCCAGTGGCGGCAAGAACGTGGGCTGGACAGCCGCCGGCAACTGGCTCACGTACCGCGTCGATGTGCCGCAGACAGGCTCCTACGATCTTGAGCTGCGCGTTGCCAACGGCACGGACACCACCGCGACGAACGCCGTGTCCCTCCGCGACGACAACGGCACCACGCTGGCAACGGCCTCGGTGCCGGCCACGGGTGGCTGGGGGACCTACCAGTCGGTGCACGTACCGGTCGACCTCCGGGCCGGAGAACAGACGGTCACCGTCTACTGCGAAACCGGTGGCTTCAACCTCGACTACCTACTCGTCTCCGGCACCTGACGCACCTCCCGCTACACATAAAGAAGAAATAAGCGCACAATGAGACGTACGTGGCACCTGCCGCATACCGCACCAGAGGCGGCGGGGCCGCAGAGATCGAAAGAGCTCGAAGGAGACGAGTCATGGCCAACGTCTCGCACCCCAGAGGTGACATAAGCAGCCACCCCGACGTAAACGAAATGCGGGACCGGTATGCCCGCATGGTCGGCGGCCGCGACGTGGCACTCGTGGACGGGCCGGTGTTCCTGCTCGGTCTGTACTGCGCCGTGTCCCCGTGGATACTCCACTACACGACAAGCCAGCCCGCGCTCGTGACGCACAACCTGATCATGGGCATCGCGATAGCCCTGCTGGCCCTCGGATTCACCATCACGCCGGAGAGGATGTACGGCCTGAGCTGGGCCATCTGCGCGATGGGTACGTGGATGATCATCTCGCCGTGGATTGTCGGCACCAGCCCGGACACCGGAGTCGTACTCAACAGCATCATCATCGGCGCACTGGCCGTGGTGCTGGGGGCGATGTGCGCGGTCACGGCGACGAAGAGCACGCCTCGGGCGTAGCCGGAGGCGAGCGGCAGTAAGTAGGTATAGGTAACGGAAGGAAGCCGACGTGGGGCCGGCCCGCTCAGCGCGGGCCGGCCTTCTCATGCCGCACCGCTCCCCCTCCCCCGTCAGCCGTTCGGTACCAGCCACGGCTCCTGCGGCAGCGGGCTGCCGGTCTCGAGCAGGGACTTCAGGTTGGACAGCACCGCGGGCCAACCGGAGCTCACGTCGTTCAGGGCGCCCTCGTCGGTCAGGTCCTCGTGGGTCACGGTCAGCCGGACGATGTCGGCGTGCGGCTGGATGTCGTAGGTGACCCGGGAGTACTTGTCCTCCTGGCCCTCGTCCTCGGGCGCGGCCCAGGTGGCCACGAGGCGGGTCGGACGGTCGCTCTCCACGACGGTGCCCACCACGTCGGCGATTCCTGAGCCGTCGGTGCGCCGGTGTTCCCAGCGGGAGCCGGGCTGCCAGTCGGAGACGTTGCTGTGGCCCCAGTACGTGGCGGTCAGCTCCGCGTCGGTGAGCGCGTCCCAGACCTTCTCGGGCGTGCTCCGGATGTAGGTGACGTACACGAAGGTCGGCTTGTCGGTCATGGCTTCCTCGGCTCGTCGCTTGATCGCGCTGAGCGCGCGCAGCCGCGGGCGCTCGAACTTGTCGATCCACCGCTCCTGGATCTCATGGAGCGGCACCGGATTGAGGTAGTGCAGCTTCTCCCGCCCCCGCCGCACCGTGCTGACCAGGTTGGCGGCCTCCAGGACCGCCAGATGCTGCGTCACCGACTGCCGTCTCATGTCGATGCGCTCGCAGAGGTCGCCCAGCGTCTGGCCGTTGTGCTCGTGCAGCCGGTCAAGGAGCTGCCTGCGCGTCTCGTCGGCCAGCGCCTTGAAGACCTGGTCCATCCCTGGGTCGCTTTCTGATCGCACACTCAAAGTTATGCAGGCAATTACCTGCATGTCAAGCGGCGCCCACGGGAGAGGCGTACGCGACCGGACGCATATCGATCGCCCGGCCCGCCCCGGGCTGGCACGCTTCTTGCATGGACCAACCGGAGGTACTGCTCATCGGCGGGCGCGCGGGCGTCGGCAAGTCCACGGTGGGCTGGGAGGTCTCAGCACGGCTGAGGGACGCGGAGGTCGCTCACGCCGTGATCGAGGGCGACTTCATGGGGTACGTGCATCCGGCGCCGGACGGTGACCCGCACCGCGCCGGGATCACCGAGCGGAATCTCCGGGCGGTGTGGGGGAACTTCGCCGAACTCGGCTACCGGCGTCTCGTCTACACCAACACCGTGAGCGTGCTGGCCGAGTCGGCGAGCCTGTTCGAGCGGGCGATGGGAAGCGACCTACGGATCTTCCGCGTGCTGCTGACCGCCACCGACGACACCACGGCCCGGCGACTCAAAGGGCGGGAGCTCGGTTCCGAGCTGGAGCGCGAGATGGCGAACAGCGCCTACAAGGCGCGGCTGCTGGACGAGCGGGTGCCCGCGGACACCGTGCGGGTGGCGACCGACGACCGCACGGTGATGGACATCGCGCACGAGGTCGTGGCCGCCACCGGGTGGCTTCGCACCGGGTGAAGCGGACGGGCCCTGATTCGGGGCCCGCCCATCACGCCTTCGGTCAGCTCACGTTCAGGGCTGTGTCGTCGATGACGAACGACGTCTGGAGCGTGGAGCCTTCGATGCCGGTGAACTTGACGGTGACCGTCTGCCCGGCGTAACTGGCGAGATCGAAAGTGCGCTGGGTGTACCCCGTCGCGGCGTTCAGGTTCGAGTACGTGGCCAGGGTCGCCAGGACCGTGCCGCTGCTGTTGAGAACCTGGGCCTTGAGGGTGTCGTACGCCGTGCTGGTGGTCGTCTCGGCCGTGTCCACATGGAGATAGAAGCTCAGGGTGGCCGCGCAGCCGGAGGGGATGGTCACCGACTGGGAGAGCGTGTCGGTGTGGGCCGCGCCGTAGCCGTTCAGCCAGGCCTTGTAGGAACCGGTGCGGGCGGCCTGGCCGGTGTCGGTGGTGATCACTCCGCTGGTGGCGGTCCAGGACGAACTCCCGGACTCGAAACCGGGGTTGGCGAGCAGCTGCGCGGCGGTGCAGGTGCCGCCACCGCCTCCGCCGCTGTCGCCGGTTCCCGCCAGCCACTCGGTGGCGTTCAGGGCGAGGGCGGCGTTCGTGCCGGCGGTGTCGTTCCAGCCGTCGTACAGCGTGTTGCCCGACTGGCCTGTGCCGTCGTCGATGGGCGAGCTGTCGCCCCAGAACGCGACCCGGCCGCTGCCGAAGGCGCTGGTGGCGAAGAAGGCTCCGGTGTTGCCGGAGTAACCGCTGCGGTAGAGCAGGCCCTTGACCGCGGAGTTGGCGGTGGGGCTCAGCGTGGCCGTCGTGCCGCTGCGGATGATGCTGCCGGTGACCTTGCCGAAGGAGCCGTTCAGGACCGGGTCGGTCGTACTGGAGATGGCCCTCGGGTTCTCGGTGCCGACGTTGAGCGTGTCGACGGTGAAACCGAACGGGTTGGTGCTGTCGACGCTGTTGTTGGACATCAGGTCGTTGATGACCTCGACCGCGTCCTCGCCGTCGTTGTTGCGGTCGGCTCCGGTGTGGTCGGAGACGAGGAAAAGGCCGCCGCCGTTCTGCACGAACTTCATGACCGCGGTCTTCTCGGCGGTGCTCAGCAGGACGTTCGGCTCGGGCAGGACGAAGGTGTCGAAGTTCTGCAGGTCCGTCGCGGCCGTGGTGCCGTACGTGATGGTGCCGCCCGAAGGGAGCGTCTTCAGCGAGTAGTTGCCGGTCTTCTGCAGGGCGACGCCCCACGCGGAGATCGCTCCCGTCCAGTCGGTCTCGGCCGATGGCGTGGAGTCCTGGCCCAGCGGGTCCGGCTGGCTGGTGCCGATGATCCAGTCGGCGTTGCCTGCGGTCTCGGCCTTGGAGTTGTCGAACAGGATGCGGTGCGGGGTCGCCGCGGCGGCCGGGGTGGCGGTGGCCGTCTGGACGGCGGCGCCGGTGAGGAGCAGCCCGAACGCGGCCAGCGCCGTGGTGATTCTGTGGCGGGATCTTCTGAATCCGAGCATCCGGCAAACCTCCCGTGAGGGGTGGAAGAGGCGGTGCGGGCGCCAAGTCTGCGCGCGTAGAACGGGAGTTGGCCGTCTTCCGGGCGACAGATTCTTGAACGGTACATGACGAACGCGGCATCGGACAGGAGGTCTCCGGATCGCGTTCCGCAGTCGCACGCAGCGGAGCGGACTGCCTCCGCCTTCTGGGGGCACACGGATAACTACTAGGGAACCGACAAAGAGGGGCGGAGATGGAGATCTCAGGCATCATCAGTGCCATCATCATCGGCATCATCATTGGCGTACTGGGCAGGCTCGTCGTCCCGGGACGCCAGCGCATCGGCATCCTGCTGACGATCGTCGTCGGCATCGTGGCCGCGCTGGTCGGCGCAGCAATCGCCGGCGCGCTCGACGTGTCCGACACCAACGGCATCGACTGGATCGAGTGGCTCATCCAGATCGGCCTGGCGGCGGTGGGCGTCGCGGCGCTCGACCGGTCGCGCAGTGGACGGTCGGGGCGGACGCGGTCTCGCCGCTGACGAGCGGGGCGGCGCGGGTCCTCGCGCCGCCGCCCAGGGTCTGTCCACCGGCCTGATCCACCGGTCAGGCCCTAAATCTCTTGCAGGTCACGCGCCGTGGCGGCTAGGTTCTGCGGGCTTCACCACACCCGCCCTGTCGCCACGGAGAGACCTTGCCAATACGCGTCACACCGCTGACCGATCCCGAGACCACCCCGTCGAGCCGCCGCCTGGCGTGGCTGGCCTCCGACGCCGACGGAGTCCCGCTGGGCTCCGCCTTCCTGCGGCTGTTTACCAAGGAAGGGCAGGAGCATCTCGCCGAGCTCGAGATCGCCGTCCATCCGGGCGAGCGGCGGCAAGGGGTGGGCGGTCTCCTCCTCGAAGCCGCCGTCGACGCGGCGCGGAACGAGGAGCGGCGGTCGCTCCTCGCGCAGGCCGAGGACGCCTCCCCCGGCGACCTGTTCCTGACCGCGGGCGGCTTCCGCCGGGTGCTGGCGCTGACGTACGCGAGGCTGCCGCTCGCCGACGTGGATCGTGCCCGGATCACCGAGGTCACCCAACGCCCGCACCCGGGCTACGAGTTGACGCACTGGGACGGCGCCGTACCGGCCGAGCTGGCGCAGACCTTCGCCGACTCCCGGCGGGCCATGGACGACATGCCGATGGAGGGGACCGACTACGGGACGGTCGTCTGGGACGTGGACCGGGTCCTGTCGGTGGCCGAAGTCATCGCGAAGCGCGGGGAGTTGCTCCACACGGTCGCCGCCGT
The DNA here is from genome assembly GCF_026341825.1 of Streptomyces sp. NBC_00620. GTDB lineage: Bacteria > Actinomycetota > Actinomycetes > Streptomycetales > Streptomycetaceae > Streptomyces. The sequence continues at coordinate 2,548,566 of NZ_JAPENY010000002.1, read as the reverse complement.
GGACCGCTCGGACGGCTCGATCGCCGGGTTCTCCGAACTGGTCGTGCCGGGCGACGGCCGCGGTGACGGCCAGCACTACGGCACCGGCGTACTGCCCGAGCACCGCGGCCACGGCCTGGGGCTCTGGATGAAGGCGGAGTCGATCCGTCTCGCCCGCCTCCGGCATCCCGAACTCGGCGGCCTGCTCACCGACACCGCGGACAGCAACGCGCCCATGCTCCGCATCAATGACGAGCTCGGCTATCTGCCCACGCACAAGGCGGTGGAGTACCAGCTCGACCTGTGAGGGCTACGCGGGCCCGGTCCCGGCCGGTGTGTACACGTACGGTGTCGTCGTGGTCAGCGGCTGGAAGCCCAGGCGGGTGAGGACGGGGCGGCTCTGGCTGGAGGCGTCGACCTGGACGTAGCGGTAGCCGCGGTCGGCGGCGACGCGGGCGCGGTGGGCGACGAGGGCTCGGTAGATGCCACGGCCGCGCCAGGCCTCGACGGTGCCGCCGCCCCAGAGGCCGGCGAACCGGGCGCCGGGCAGGAGTTCCATACGGGCCGCGCTGACCGGGACGTCACCGGCGAGGGCCACCACCGCGACGACCGTGTCCTCGTCGCCGGTCAGCTGGGCGAGCAGTTGGTGGCGCAGCCGGGTGCCGTCCGTACCGAAAGCCTGCTCGTGCACGTCGGCCACGAGGTCGACGCCTGCCCGGTCGGTGACGGGCAGCAGGTGTACGCCCTCGGGCGGCTCGGCGTCGAGCACGAGATCGCCCAGCTCGGCGATCATGAGTGTCTCCTCGGGCTGGGCGGTGAACCCGGCGTCCCGCAGCCGCTGCCCGAGATCCTCGGGCTGGTCGTGCCCGTAGAGCTTCCATTCGAACTCTCGCCCAAGGCCGGTGAAGTACCGGATCTGTTCGGCGATCGCCTCGTCCGCGCTCGCCTCGTCCAGGTCCGACCAGGTCACCCCGCTCCAGCCGCGCTCGGTGCCGACCTGGCGCACCACCTTGCCGACGTGCTCGATCCGGGCACCCGGGGCGTCGGGGCGTGCCCCCTCTCGCATATCCCGGTCGAACAGGGCAAGTACCGCAACGTGATCCATGGGATCACTCCAGCATCCTGCGGCGGCCAGGGCAATGGGGAAACGTTCTTGGTACCCAACACCACATGGACATCCCCTCCTCGGCGGTGTACAGAGCGTTACTTCTCGGCACTTCTCCGCATGCGCGGCCCTCGTCGGCACCCTCGTGACGCGAACGCGCCTGGGCCGGACCCTCTTCGGGTCCGGCCCAGGCGCGTGTCTCCCGTCCGCTCGGTCAGCCGGTGGTGGCCAGCTGCTTCGGCACCTCCACGTCCGGCGTCGACCGGACGCTGCGCAGGCCGGTCAGGCTGACGAACACCAGCGAGAAGACGCCCGCGATGGCGAAGGCGACGAAGCCCGCGGAGTTCGAGCCGGTGGCGAGCAGCTGACCGCCCAGCCACGGGCCGAAGACGGCACCGAAGCGGCCCATGCCCGAGACCCAGCCGACCGCGGTGGCGCGGTTCTCGGCGTCGGCGCGGGCGGCCACCGTCGCGTAGATCATCGCCTGGGCGCTGAAGAGGAACAGGCCGGTCAGGAAGACGACTATGTAGGTGAGGGCCAGCGGCATGTGGACGCTGAGCAGGTAGACGCCGACGGCGGTGGCGCCGAACCAGAGGGCGGCGATGCGCGAGCCGCCGAACTTGTCGGTGAGCCGGCCGCCGATCAGCATGCCGACGATGCCGCCGAGGTTGATGACGATGACGAAGTTGAGCGAGGAGCCGAGGTCGTAGCCGGCGGCGCGCATCATCGTCGGCAGCCACTGGGAGACGCCGTAGACCAGCAGGAGTCCGCCGAAGGAGGCGAGCCAGAAGAACAGGGTCTGGACCCACAGGCGACCGCGGAACAGGGCGGCGAGGGCGCCCCAGCGCTCACCGGCGGCCTGGCGGGCCTTGTCCTTGGCGGCCAGGTCCACGCCGTAGCGGTCGGCGAGAGCCAGGGCGTCCTGGTCGCGTCCCTTGGCCTGGAGGAAGGCCATCGACTCGGGCAGGTACTTGGCCGCCAGCGGGACGCCGATGAAGAGCGGGATCACGCAGATCCAGAAGGAGGTGCGCCAGTCGCCGGTCCACTTCGCCACGAAGGCGGCGACGATTCCGCCGGTCTGGTGGGCGGTCATCAGGGAGCCGACGACCAGGGCGCCGCGGCCGCGCGGGGCGTACTCGGTGACCAGGGTGATCGCGCTCGGCAGCAGGCCGCCGAGGCCGAGGCCCGCCAGGAAGCGGCCGAGGCTGAAGATGTCCAGGCTGTTGGCGGAGGCGCAGAGCGCGGAGGCCAGGGAGAAGACGGCGGTGGAGACGATGATCGTCTTCTTGCGGCCCACCCAGTCGCTGACGGTGCCGGAGGAAAGGGCACCGATCAGCATGCCGAACGTGGCGTAGGAGCCGACGTCGCCGGCCTTGGAGGGGTCGATGCCAAGCGCCTTGGTCTCCAGCATGTGCGGCAGCACGGAGCCGTAGATGAACATGTCGAGGCCGTCGAACAGAACGACCAGCCAGCACAGGCCGACCACCAGCAGGGCCAGTTTGGCCCCGCCGCGGGCAGGGAGAGCGGTGGAGGGAGACATCGTTGTTTCCTCTCGTCCGGGAGGCGTGTCCCTGGAGGGAGTACGGGAGGGTCGTCGCGGCTCATGCGGCTGACCCGAGTTGGTGGGAGAGACGCTAAGGATTCATCAACCCGAGTGTCAACGGTTTTGTTAACAATCTCAGCAACAATCAAGACACGGCCACCAGGGACCAGGACGCAAAGGAATGCGCAGGTAAAAGGGTACGGGCGGCACACAGCAGTGTGCCGCCCCGCCCATTTTCAGTGGCTTGTTCTCGCCCTGTGAGACCGTCCCGGCCGTCGTCAGCCGACGGGCGGTGTGCCGTGCGTGTGGAACGACTCGATGGTCTTCAGACCCCAGGCCTGCCCCTTGGCCCGCTCTTCCTTGGTCCAGGTGATCAGCGGCCAGTCGGGGGCCAGCACCAGCCGCGTGAGCGGGTTGCACAGCTCGATGCGGTTGCCGCCCGGCTCGTAGACGTACAGGAAGAACGTCTGCTGGATGGCGTGCTTGTGCGGCCCTGTCTCGATGAACACGCCGGTGTCGATGGCGAGGTCCGCGGCGCGCAGGATGTCCTCGCGGGTGTCGGTCGCGAACGCGATGTGGTGCAGCCGGCCGCGCGAGCCCGTCCAGTCCTCGGTGTAGACGACGTCGTACGACTTGTTCGTGAACGTCAGCCACTTCGCGGCGATCCTGCCGTCGTCGAGCTGGATCTGCTCGGTCGGTCGGGCGCCGAGGACCTGCTGGTGGAAGTCGGCGTTGGCGGCGACATCGGCGGCGAGGTAGTTGACGTGGTCCAGGCGACGCACGCCCACGCCGTGGCCGGGCTTTGCCTGGGGCTGGTTCTTCAGGCCCGGCTTGAGCTCGTCCGGGGCCTGGTACCACTCGGACTCCCAGTACAGGGCGATCTCGTGGCCGTCGGGGTCCGTGGTGACGTACATCGGGCCGATGCCGGGCTCGTCCTCGGTCCAGCGGCCCTCGTGGCCCGCGCTCTCCAGCTCCTTGACCCGCCGTTGCAGGGCCTCCTCGCTGGAGGCACGCAGCGCGGTGCGGCGCATGCCCGCGGTCTCGTGGGCGGTGAGGACCAGACTGTGGTGCTCGTAGTCGTCCCAGGTGCGCAGGTAGTACGAGTCACCGTTCTGCCCGTTGACCGTCAGGCCGAGGTAGTCGGTGAAGAACCTCAGACTGGCGTCCAGGTCCGGGGTGAGCAGTTCGACGTGCCCGAGGTGGGCGATGTCGCCGAGCGGCGGGGCCATGTGGGCCTCCTTACAGGTGTTGTGCGGCTCCGGCCGGCCGGGCGAAGACCGTGCCGTCGAAGATTTTTCGTGCGGTGCGGACGACGGCGGTGCGTCGGGCCACGGGGACGCCCTCGGCGTCGTATGCGATACCGGCTTCGATGTCGAGGAACCCGCTGGGGTGCTCGATGCGCAGCCGGTCCCCCTGTGCGGGCAGGCGTGCCACGCCCTCGCCCACGCCGCCCTCGACGCGCAGTCCCGCGGCGACGCTGGCGGCGCCCAGGACCCCGATCGAGGTGTGGCAGCGCACCGGGATGAAGGTGCGGGTCATGACCGCGCCGCCGTCCAGCGGCGCCGCCAGCAGGCTGAGCTTGGGCACCGTGGTGCCTTCCACGTCGCCGAGCCCCATCAGCTTGCCGGCCTCGAGCCGGATCTCCCGGAGCCGGTCGGCCAGGGTCAGATCCTCCTCCAGGTCCTTGGGGCTCTCGTAGCCGGTGACCTTGAGGGAGGCTGCGGCGATCAGGACGGTCGGCATTCCGTTGTCCACGCAGGTCACCGGGGTGTCGGCGACGATGTCGCGGGCATGTCCGGTGGGCAGCAGCGGACCGGAGCCCTGCGGGAACTCGATCACGACCGGCGCGGCCGTCCCCGGCACACCGGAGATCTCGGCCGTGCCGGAGTAGTCGACGCGCCCGCCCGGGGTGGGGAAGCTCGCGACGGCGAGGTCCCCGGAGTTCACCATGCGGATCCGTACGGACGTCCGTCCGTCCCCGGCGGCGACCAGTCCGCGTTCGACGGCGAACGGGCCGACCCCGGCGAGCAGGTTGCCGCAGTTCTGCCGGTCGGACACCTCGGGCCTGTCGACCCCGACCTGAAGGAACAGGTAGTCGACGTCCGCCTCCGGGTCCGCCGAGGCGGAGACCACGGCCACCTTGCTGGTCAGGGGGTGCGCCCCGCCCAGGCCGTCGATCTGGCGCGGGTCGGGGCTGCCCATGACGCGCAGCAGCAGGTCGTCGCGGGCTCCGGCGTCGGCGGGGAGGTCCTCGGCCAGGAAGTAGGCGCCCTTGGAGGTGCCGCCGCGCATGAGCATGCAGCGCGCCTCGTCAGGCACTGTCACGACTCGGCTCCGTCCCGCACGTGGTCGTCGTACGACTGGTAGGTCACGCCGAGACGTACGAGGGTCTCGCGCAGGCCGTACCGGTCGAGTCCGAGCTGGCCCTCGATGAAGGCGGCGCGGGTCGCGGCCTCCTTGTTCTCACGGGCCTCGGACGCCTCGGCCGCCTGGCGGGCCTGCTCACGGGGCACGCAGACCACGCCGTCGTCGTCGGCGAGGATCACGTCACCGGGACGGATGAGCTGGCCGCCGATCACCACGGGCACGTTGACCGACCCGCCGGTCGCCTTGACGGTGCCCTGCGGGCTGACCGCGGCGGCCCAGGCCGGGAAGCCCATCTCGCGCAGTTCGGCGGTGTCGCGGATGCCCGCGTTGGTCACCACTCCGCGCACCCCGCGCTGCTTGAGCGCGGTGGCGAACAGCTCGCCGAACATGCCGTCGGTGGAGGGCGAGGTGGTGGTGACGACCAGGATGTCGCCCTCACCGCACTGCTCGACCGCCGCGTGGATCATGAGGTTGTCGCCGGGCCAGCTGAGCACCGTGACCGCGGTACCGGCGACCCGGGTGTCCTGCTGGACCGGGCGCAGGTGCGTGCCGAGCAGACCGGTGCGGCCCATCGCCTCGTGGACGGTGGCGACGCCGTATCCGGCGAGCGCCTCGACGTCCTTGAGGTCCGCCTTCGGCGGGTTGGTGATGATCACGCCGCTCATGCCAGTTCCTTCGCGATCTGCGGGTAGGGGCGCATGTAGGCCTCGGCCATGGTCTTGTGGGCCAGGCCCAGGTTGGGACCCGCGTTGCGCTTGAGCTGGACGCCGCGGCGGACGGCGAGGTCGGTGTAGTAGTCCCACAGGTGCTGCTGGGCGCCGAGGCACTCCATCGCCTTGCGCTTGGTCTCCCAGACCTCGGTGATGTCGAGGAGCACCTCGGGCTTGAAGCCGCTCATCTCGGGCTGGTGCGGCTCGAAGTAGAAGACCGGCGGGGCGCCGATGATCTCGCCCGGGCCGGGGTAGCCGATGGCCTGCGCGAGGACGCGGGCCTCGAGCGCCATCCGGTTGGCGGCCGGGTGGTCGCCGTTGTACGGGTCCTCGACGGGGTGGGTGAGCACGACGTCGGGCTGGGTCTCGCGGTACACGGCCACCAGCTGGTCGGTCAGCTCGGCGGTGGCGACCAGCGGGTAGTCGCCGGCGTCGAAGAAGCGGACCTCGGCGCCGAGGGTGGCGGCGGCCTTCTCGGCCTCCTCGCGGCGTATCGCCTTGATCTCCTCGAGGTTCCTGCCCTCGCGCCAGGCCTTGGCGGACTCGCCGCGCTCGCCGAAGGTCAGGCACGCGATGGTGACCTTCTCTCCGCGGGAGGCGGCCAGGGCGATCGCGCCACCGGCCCGCCACACGAAATCTCCGGCATGCGCGGTGACGACAAGCGTTGATCGTGGTGGGGTGGCGGGCGCGTAGCCGTGCGTCATGCTCAACTCTCCTTGGTGGACAGGTGTGCGCCCGCCTCGGCCGCGTCAGTCGCGCAACGCGTCGATCACGCTGCTGAGGTGGGCGCGGACGGCCGCTTCGGCCGCCTGCGGGTCCCTGGCCGTGATCGCCTCGATCATGGCCAGATGCTCGCTCAGGGACTGCTGTGGCCGACCTGGCCTGAGCGCGAGCTGGAAACGGTGACGCACCAGCTGCGCGTTGAGCCGATCCAGCAGCTCCACGGCCACCTGCTGGCCGCTGAACTGCCTTACCCGGGCGTGCACTTCGCTATTGAGCTCGGAGTAGGTGATCGGCTCGCCGTCGGCCACGGCCTTGGTCATCGCCTTGCCCAAGTCCGCCAGCTCGGCCAGCTGTTCGTCGCTGGCCGCGACGGCCGCCTTGGCCGCGCACAGCCCTTCGAGGGCCATACGGCACTCGGTGATGGCCACCGCTTCCTCGACCGTCACCACCCGCACCCGTGATCCCCGGTTGCGGATCCGCTCTACCAGTCCCTCCGACTCCAGCTCGATCAGCGCTGCCCGGACGCTGGCCCGTGTCACACCGAACTGCTCAGCGAGCTCGTTCTCCACCAGCCGCTGGGCCGGTGCCATGTCGCCGCGCAGAATCGCCTGCCGCAGCTGCGTGAGCGCGTGCTGCTTGGCCTGCTCTCCGGTGCTCGGACGGGCTTCTTTCGGCATGTGCCCTCCCTGAGTGAGTGCCTGTCGAACCTAAATCTAGTCCAACAAGATTGTCAACAATTTTGTTCTCCATATTGCCGCTGCACTTCGACGACGCTACGGTCCCGCCACAGCGGTATTGAACCGCCTCTCCCGCAACGGTCGCTGCGTAGCCCCGGTCAGGAGCACCGGGCTCCGCTTCACGGAAGCTTCATACGGCGAGTGGTACGTGACTTATCGGCCGCCCGTTGTCTGGCGGTCATGCACGTTCTCCTCTCACCGCACGCCGCTGCCGACCACGGTGGTCACGGCCGGCCGGCGTCGGCGGCGCACTCCGCCCTCACCGGCTCGGCCCTGCTCGCCCTCAGCGGACTGGTGCACCGACATGCGGCGGGCGCCTCACTGGCCGAGCGGGTGATGCTGGGTCTTGAGATCGCCCTGCTGTTCGCGATGGCCGACATGCTGCGCGTCGGCCGGAGGCGTTGATGACCGAACTGGCCATCATCCTGAGCCTGTTGAACGCGTGCTGCTACGCGGCGGGCGCGCGACTCCAGTACGACGCGACCCACCAAGTCTCCCGAGAGAAGCCGACCGCGCTGTCTGCTGTCGTGCGGCGACCGCGCTGGCTGGCCGGGCTCGCCCTGCTGGGAGCCGGTACGACACTGCACATCACGTCCTTGCGACTGGCGCCCGTGACCGTCGTGCAACCGCTCGGTGTGAGTGCCGTCGTGGTGAGCGTGCTCTGGGGACTGCGGGTCCGCCGTACTGGGCTCGACCGGGCCACGGGGCTGGCGCTGGCCGCGATCGTCGTCGGGACGGGGACCTTCGCGGTGATCGCTTCGGGTGCCACCGTCGCCACTTCCGTCACGACGGCGGCCCAGTTCCAGGCCGGGGCCCTGGTCCTGCTGATCGTGACCTGCTGCGCGGGGCTTTCCAACGTGCTGCCCGGCCAAGGCCGTTGTGTGGCGCGAGCCGTCGGCGCCGGGAGCGCCTACGGCTGTATGTCGGTGCTACTGCGGGCGGCCGGTGAGGAGTTCACGTCATCCGGTGTGAGCGGGGCGCTGTGCGGCACGCTCGCCGGACTGGGCCTCGCAGCCCTCGCCGGTTTCTGGCTCACGCAGGGCGCCCAGGCCGCGGGGCCGCCCGAGGTCACGGTCGCCTGCCTCACCCTCGTCGATCCGTTCGTCGCCGTGGTGATCGGGGTCGGTCTGCTCGGCGAGGCCCCCGGGCTCGCCCCGGCCACCGTCGGCACAGCCCTGGCCTGCTGGGCGCTGGCGCTCACGGGGGTGCTCCACATCACCCGTTCAACTCCCTTTCCCCACCTCACCGCGGGTAGTCGACCCTCAGAACCGCCGAAGTACGTCCTGCAAGGCCCCCGCTCCCAGCGAATCGTCATCGGCGCCGACACCTTCCCGCCGGACGTGAACGGCGCCGCGAACTTCACCCAGCGGCTCGCCGAGGGGCTCCTGGGCCGGGGGCACGAGGTCCACATCGTCTGCCCCGCGACGGAGGCGGGCCCCGGTACCGCCGTGGAGAAGGGGATCACCGTGCACCGGATCGCCTCCCACCGAACCCTTTTCCATCCCGCCTTCCGCGTCTGCCTGCCCTGGCAGACCGCCCGGCCCATGGCCCGTCTGCTGGACCGGCTCTCCCCTGACGTGGTGCACATCCAGTCCCACTTCTCCGTCTGCCGGGCGCTGGCGGCCGCCGCACAGCGGCGTGGGACACCCGTGGTGGCCACCAACCACTTCATGCCGGAGAACCTCCTTCTTCGCGATCCCGTGGCCCGCCTGCGGATGGGCGAAGCCGGCAGGGAAATCGTCGCCGAGCACGACATCCGCCGTACGCTGGCGGCATTCGAGGACCTGTACCTCCGGGCCGCCGGAGAATCCGCAGCAGTGGCCGGGACCCTTGCCACGCCTGTGCCGGAAAGTGAGCACGATGAGTACACAGCGCGTTCTGGTCGTCGATGACGAACCCAAGATCCGGATGACCGTGCGCGGTTATCTGGAGGCGGACGGGTTCCAGGTGGTGGAGGCCGCCGACGGGCCTTCCGGGTTGCGGGCCGTCGCCCAGAACCGGCCCGACCTGGTGGTCCTCGACGTGATGCTGCCGGGCCTCGACGGCTTCCAGGTACTGCGCCGGATCCGGCAGTCCAGCCAGGTCCCCGTCATCATGCTCACCGCGCGGACCGAAGAGGTGGACCGGCTCATCGGCTTCACCAACGGCAGCGACGACTACGTCACCAAACCGTTCAGCCCACGCGAACTCGCCCTGCGGGTACGGGCCATCCTGCGGCGCACCGACAACGGCCCCGGAGGGGCTCCGGACGACGACGGCACACTCCGCTTCGACGGCCTCATCGCCGATCCGGCCACGCGGACGGTCGTGATCGACGGCGACCATACGGCGGAACTGTCCGCCCTCGACTTCGACCTGCTGGTCGCCATGGCCCGTGCTCCCGGCCGCGTGTTCACCCGGCGCGGTCTGCTCACCCAGGTGTGGGGCGAGGACTTCTTCGGTGACGAACGACTCGTGGACGTACACATTCGTACGCTGCGGCGGGCGCTGCGCGACGACGCGAACGCGCCCCGATTCGTGGGCACCGTACGGGCCGTGGGATACCGGTTCATCGGCCGTCCCGCCCAGGGCGTACCGGCCCCGAACCCACAGGACACGCCATAGTGGCCAAGGGAAAAGACACCGCCGCACGCCCCTCGGGCACCTGGCGTGCCCGGCTGCGGCGGGTCCACTCCCGCCTCTCGCTCCGCAACCGTCTGGTGCTCTCCCATGTCACGGTCCTGGTGGTGACACTGGGGGCGACAGCAGTGGCCAAGATCCTGGTCAGGGGCCCCTGGAACCACCGCGTCGACCCCGACAACATCGGCTTCTGGACCGGGGTCGCGGCCGCCGTCCTCGCGGCCGTCGTGCTGTCCCGGTTCCTGGTACGCCCGCTGGACACCATCCGCGCGGCCACCCGCCGGCTCGCCGAAGGGCGTTACGACACCGTCCTCGAACTGCCCAGCGAGCCGGGCTTCGCCGCGCTGGTCGAGGACGTGAACACACTGGCGGCCGCGCTCGCCGACACCGAGCGGCGGCGCGCCCGCCTTGTCTCCGAGATCGCCCATGAGATGCGGACCCCCATCACCATCCTGCACGGCCAGATCGAGGGCATGGCCGACGGCATCTTCACACCGGACGACGCGATGTTCGCCTCGCTCTCCGACGACCTCGACCGGCTGCGGCGGCTGGCGTCCGACCTCTCGAGTCTGTCGCGGGTCGAGGAGGGAGCCTTCGCCCTGCACTACGAGGACGCGGACGTCGCCGCGCTGGCCCGGGCCACGGCGGAGCGGCTGCGCCCCCAGTACGACGGCCAGGGAGTGGACCTCACCGTCGTGGCGGACGCACCGGTCATCGCCTTCTGCGATCCCGACCGGGTCACCCAGGTCCTGGTGAACCTGCTCGGCAACGCGCTGATCGCGTGTGATGCGCACGGCAACGTGTCGGTCTCCGTGCACGGCGAAGCCGGTCCGCAGCCCCGCGTCTTCGTCCGCGTCACGGACGACGGCGTCGGCATCCCCGGGCACGACCTGAACCGGATCTTCAGCCGCTTCGAACGCCTCGAGCACCCGGGGCGGCCCGCCCCGGCCGGCGGCAGCGGCATCGGCCTGACCATCGCCCGGGGCATCGCCCGGGCCCACGAGGGAGACGTCACCGCGGCGTCGCCGGGACCGGGCAAGGGGGCGACCTTCACTCTGTGGCTGCCGACGGCGCCGAAGTGAGCGAAGGAGGCGCGGAGGCTGCCGGTGACGGCGAAGGGAGCGCGGACGCCGGTCGTGCGTCCGTCCGGCGGGCGCGCGGTACGACGACCGGCGAGGCGTCTCCGGGGGCTTGGAGTATGTCGGCGTCCAGGGCGTAGAGCTCCTTCACCAGGGCCTCGTCGACCGTGTCGCGGGGGACGCCCTGGGCGATGACGCGGCCGTTCTTCATGGCGATGACGGTGTCGGCGTAGCGCGCGGCGGCGGCGAGGTCGTGCTGGACCATGACGACGGTGCGGCCGGTGGCGGCGACCTCGCGGACGAGTTCGAGGACGTCGACGGCGTGTCCGAGGTCGAGGGCGCTGGTGGGTTCGTCGAGCAGGACGACGGGCGTGTGCTGGGCCAGGACCATCGCGAGCCAGCAGCGCTGGCGTTGTCCGCCGGAGAGCCGGTCGAGGCGTTCGGCGGCCAGTTCGGTGGTACCGGTGGCCTCCAGTGCGTCGCGTACGGCCTGCTCGTCCTCGCGCGACCACTGGCGCAGCAGGCCCTGGTGGGGATGGCGGCCGTAGCGCACGAGCCCCGCCACGGTGACGGCTTCGGGGGCGCGCGGCGATTGCGGGAGCAGGGCGACCCGGTGGGCGGCCTGCCGTCGGCCGAGGCTCCAGATGTCGGCTCCGTCGGCGTGGACCGTGCCGGACTCGGGCCGGTGCAGCCGGGCGATGGCGCGCAACAGGGTTGATTTTCCACAGCCGTTGGGGCCGACTATGGCGGCGACCTGCCCGGCGGGGAGGGTGAGGTCGACGTCCTGGACGACGGGGCGGCCGGGGTAACCGGCGTGCAGTGCGCGGACTTCGAGGCCGGGCACTGCACCTCTCGCGTCGGCCATGGGGTGATCGTGCATGGGGAGGTCAGGCCTTTCCGGTGGTCCGGTCCGGGCGGAAGAGGACCCAGAGGAGGAAGGGGCCGCCGAGGACGCTGGTGACGACACCGACGGGGAGTTCGACGGGGGCGACGACCCGGCCCAGCGCGTCGGCCGCGGCGATGAGTGCGGCGCCGGTCAGGGCGGAGCCGAGGACCGGGACTCGGGTGGGTCCGGCCAGTCGCTGGGCGAGGATCGGGGCGGCGAGGGCGACGAAGGCGATGGGGCCGCCGACGCCCACGGCTACGCCTGCGAGAGCGACGGCGAGGGCGAGCGCGGCCGCGCGTATCCGTCGCAGGTCGACGCCGAGCGAGGCCGCCATGTCGTCGTCGAATCGCAGGAGTTGGAGGCGGTGCCCGGCCGCCAGTGAGAGGGGGACCAGGAACAGCAGGGCGATCAGCAGCGGCGTACCGACGTTCCAGTCGCGCCCGTTGAGGCTGCCGACGGCCCAAAGGAACACGCCGCCCGCGGTGTTGTCGTTCTCGCGGGACATGATGAGGTCGCTCACGGCGCCGATGAACGTGGAGACGCCGATGCCGACCACCAGGACGCGGTAGCCGGCGGCGCCCGCTCCGCCCGCGCACAGGACGACGAGGACCGCGGCGGCGACGGCGCCGAGCGGACCGAGCCACCAGTCGCCCACCATGCCGGTCGCGGAGCCGGCCGCCGAGGCGACGACGGCCGCGGTGGCGCCCTCGTTGACGCCGACGAGGTCGGGGGTGGCGAGCCGGTTGCCCGCGAGGGTCTGGGTGAGGCAGCCGGCGATACCGAGGGCGGCGCCCACCATGAGGCCGACGAAGATGCGTGGCAGCCGGAAGTCCCGCACGATCATGACGGTCCCGGCGTCGCCGGTGCCGAGCAGTCCGGAGAGGGTCTGGGACAGGCTCATCCCGGTCGAACTCGCCAGCACCGCAAGGGCGATGAGGACGAGGAGCAGGGGGACGAGGACGGCGACGGCGAGCGCGCCGCGGCGCGGGAAGAGCCAGGAGAGGCCGCCGGTGCGCAGCACCGTGCTGTCGGGCGGAGTCACATCCCGTGATGTCACTTCTGTCATGCCGCCGCTCCCGCTGTGGAGAGGCGCGACGAGCGGGCGATCCACACGAGCAGCGGCCCGCCCACGAAGGCGAGCAGCACACTGACCGGCGTCTCCCAGGGCCGGATGACGATCCGGGCGAGGATGTCGGCGAGGATCATGACATCGGCCGCGATCATTGCGGACAGGACGAGTTGGGGGGCCATCCGTGCCCCGGTGAGGGCTCGGGCGGCGTAGGGCGCGAGCAGTCCGAGGAAGGCGATGGGGCCCGCCACCGCGACCGCGCAGCCGACGAGGAGCGACACGGCCCCTGCCACGATCAGTCGGATCCGGCCGGGATGGTGGCCGAGCGAGCGGGCGATGTCGTCGCCGAGGCCGAGGGCCGACAGCGGGCGGGCGCTGCCGAGCGCGACGAGCAGACCGAGGGCGGCGAGCGGCAGCAGGGGCAGGAGGTCGGCGGTCTCGACTCCGGCGAGCGAACCGATCGTCCAGTAGCGGTAGGTGTCGTACGTCGACCGGGTGCCGAGCAGGACGTACGACGTGAGGCCGTGGAAGGTGGCGCCGAGCGCGGAGCCCACGAGGACGAGCCGCAGCGGGGAGCCGGCGGCGCGCCCGGACGCGGCGAGCAGCAGGACGACGGCGCTCGCGGTCATGCCGCCGAGCAGGGCCCACACCATCAGCGCGGCGGACGAGGACGCGCCGAAGTACGTCAGTCCGAGGACTACGGCGAAGGCGGCGCCGGAGTTGACGCCGAGCAGCCCGGTCTCCGCGAGGGGGTTGCGGGTCGCGGCCTGGAGGAGGCAGCCGGCCGTGCCGAGGCAGGCGCCGACGAGTACGGCGGCGAGGGTGCGCGGGAGGCGTACGTCCATGACGGCCAGCCGGAGTTGGGCGTCCGCGCGGGCCGCCGGGTCGCCGACCAGGTAGTCCCAGGCGCCGCCGACGGAGCTGGATCCGGTGCCGATGAGAAGCGACAGCAGCACGAGGGCCGGCAGCAGGAGGACGAGCCCCGCGGTGGCCAGGAGGACGGGGCGCGTCTCCGACGGGAGTGGCCGGCCGGATCCGGCCCGGTCGATGGCTCGCACCCCCCGGATTGTTGACACATTTGTTGACGTCCAATTTTTCATAAGGTTAGGCTAACCTAAGTTCCGACGTTCCGAACCCATCGGAACCGACAGCTTCAGCATGCCTGAACGCACATCAACTGCCTTGCTGTGCACGGATGTTGACGTCGGAAGCCCGCTTCCGCGACCACCTGCTCTCGAACACCTATGGAGATCCAAGGCCATGGCGCCGAACCCGCTCTTCCCCTCCCGTGGCATCGCCCGCCCCGCCGTTTCGGCCGCTCTTCTCGCCGCCTGCGCGCTGGTCGTGACCGCCTGTGGATCCTCGGAGAAAAGCGCCGGCTCCGGTGGCACGAGCGCGGCGAGTACGACCAAGGTCACCGACGCCACCGGCACCGAGGTGAAGGTTCCCGCCGCGCCCGAACGGGTCGTCGCGCTCAGCGAGATGGACCTCGACTCGGCGCTCACCCTCGGCGTCGAGCCGGTGGGCCTGACGGCCGGCCGCGGCCAGACGGGCGCCCCCGCCTACCTCGCGGACAAGGCCGAGGACATACCCGTGGTGGGCGCCGTGACCGGCCCCGACATCGAGAAGGTCGTCCAGGCCAAGCCGGATGTCATCCTCGCCGGGCAGCTCGCCGACGAGCAAGTACTCGCGCAGCTGCGGAAGATCGCCCCCACCGTCGTCACGATCGACGGCACCAAGAGCTGGAAGAAGTCGCTCGAACTCACCGGCAAGGTGCTCGGCAGGACCAACGAGGCCGAGAAATTCCTCACCGAGTACGACGCGAAGGTCGCGGCCCTGAAGACGGACCTCGGCGACCGGGCCGGAGCGAGCGTCTCCGTGACGCGCTACTCGGCCAAGGGCTCGGCCGTCATGCAGCAGGGCGTGTTCATCAGCGACGTCCTCAAGGACCTCGGCTTCGAGCGGCCCGGAATCCAGGCCGATCAGGGCGAGGGCCACTCGACGCCGATCAGCGAGGAGAACCTCAAGGAGATCGACGGCGACTGGCTGTTCATCGGCACCCTCGACCCGGGCACTTCGGACGCCGCACTGCTCGCCGCGCTGGCCAAGAAGGCGGCGTACAAGCAGCTCAGCGCCGTACAGGACAAGCACGCGACCGTGATCGACGGTTCCAAGTGGACGAGCCTGGGCGGCGCCGAGGCGGCCGTCTCGGTGCTCGACGACATCCGGAAGGCCATGGTCAAGTGAGCACCGGAACCGAGCTCGCCGGAAGGCTCGCCCTGGTGACCGGCGCGGGCCGGGGCATCGGCGAGGCGGTGGTTGCGGCGCTCCTCGAGCAGGGCGCCCGCGTCCTCGCCACCGACCTGGCCTTCGAGAACGTGCCGGACCTCGCCGACAAGTACGGCGAGCAGGTCACCGCCCGCCCGCTCGACGTCACGGACGCCGCCGCCGTCGAGGCCTTGGTCGCTGAGGCCGAGCGCACCCTCGGACCGCTGGACATCGCGGTCAACGTCGCCGGAATCCTCAGGAGTTCGGACGTCTTGGACCTGACGGACGAGGACTGGGCGGCCACCTTCGCCGTCAACACCAACGGCGTGTTCCACGTCTCGCGTTCCGTCGCCCGCCGGATGGCAGTGCGCGGCCGCGGCAGCATCGTCACCGTCGCCTCGAACGCGGCCGGTATCCCCCGCGCCGGACTGGCCGCCTACGCCGCCTCGAAGGCCGCGGCCGTGATGTTCACCAAATGCCTGGGCCTGGAGGTGGCCTCACGGGGCGTCCGGTGCAACACCGTCTCCCCCGGCTCGACCCTCACCGACATGCAGCGCGCGCTGTGGACCGCCTCCACCGACCAGGAGGAAGCGACCCGGCGCGTCATCGAAGGTGACCTCGCGACACACCGCACGGGCATCCCGCTCGGCCGGATCGCCGACCCCGCCGACATCGCCGACGCTGTCGCCTTCCTCGTCTCCGACCGTGCCCGTCACGTCACCATGCACGACCTGTACGTCGACGGCGGCGCCACCCTCCGGGCCTGAACCGGCCCCCGCCGCACCGACCACGGTCGTGCCACCTCTCCCCCACTGGAGACACCCCATGTCTGCATCCCTGCACGAAGCCGTCACCCCCACCCTGGTGTCCCCCGGCACGGCGACCGCCCTGCTCGACGCCTACCGCCCCGGCACGGACCGGTTCCTCGCCTCTCCCCGGCACACCCTCCTCGGCCGTGGCACCGCTGCCGAAATACCCCACGACACACGGCCGTTGGCGCGCCGGGTGCGGGAGGTCCTCGACGCGCGAAGGCGCGCGGGCGCCCCGGCTCCGATCGTCGTGGGCTCACTGCCCTTCGCCCCGGACGCCCCGCCCTCACTCGCCGTCCCGGAGTCCGTGCGGTGGGCTCCGCCGCTGCGCGAGGACCCGCTCATCGCGCTGCCCGTACCCGACACCGACGAGCGAACCGACTGGCAGGTGACGGCAGTTCCGGCCGCCGCACGCTACGGCGAGGCGGTCGCCGCCGCCGTCGGGCGGATGCGGGCCGGGGAGTTCGACAAGGTCGTCCTCGCCCGCACCCTGGAGCTCACCTCCCCGCGCGAGCCGGACCTGCCCGCCATGCTGCGCCGACTGGCGCGCCGGGACCCGGCCGGATACACCTTCGCCGTCCCCAGCGGCCCCGGCCGCACGCTCATCGGCGCCAGCCCCGAACTCCTCGTCGCCCGCCGGGGCGGACTCCTGACCGCCAACCCGCTGGCCGGCTCCGCGCAACGCAGCCCCGACCTCGCCGAGGACGTCCGACGCGCTGCGGCCCTGCTGGAGTCCCCGAAGGACCTGCACGAACACGCCGTCGTCGTCGCCGCCGTACGAGAGGCACTCGCACCGTTCTGCACCCGCCTTGAGGTGCCGGAGCGGCCCACCCTGGTGCGTACGGCGGCCATGTGGCACCTGTCGACGACCGTCACCGGCGAACTCGCCGACCCCGCCGTCTCCGCCCTCGACCTGGCGTCCGCCCTGCACCCCACTCCGGCGGTGTGCGGCACGCCTACCGAGGTGGCCCGTGCCGTCATCGCCGAGCTGGAGCCCTTCGACCGCGGTCCCTACACCGGCATGGTCGGCTGGCAGGACGCGGACGGTGACGGCGAGTGGGTCGTGACGATCCGCTGCGCCGAGGCCGAGGGGCGCTCGCTGCGGCTGTTCGCGGGGGCGGGTGTGGTGGCCGCCTCGTCGCCGGAGGCCGAGACGGCTGAGACGGGCGCCAAGTTCCGTACGTTCCTCAGTGCCGTGGGGGCCTCGCTGTGACTCCTCTCGCCACCACCCCAGGCGTCGACGCACCGACCTGGCCGGCCGAGTTCGCCGAGCGCTATCGCAAGGCGGGCTACTGGCGCGGCGAGACCTTCGGAGGCATGCTGCGCGAGCGCGCCGCCGCCCATCCCGACCGGATCGCCCTCGTCGACCCGGCGCCCGAGCGGCGCACCTGGACCTACCGGGAACTGGACGAGCGCGCCGACCGGCTGGCCGCCGGGTTCGCGGCGCGCGGGATATCCAAGGGCGACCGGGTCGTCCTGCACCTCCCGAACGCCGGCGAGTTCTTCGAGGTCGTCTTCGCGCTGTTCCGCATCGGCGCGCTCCCGGTGTACGCGCTGCCCGCGCACCGCGAGACGGAGATCGGCTACTTCTGCTCCTTCACCGAGGCCGTCGCCTATGTGATCCCCGACAAGCACGCGGGTTTCGACCACCGTGTACTGGCCTCACGGGTCAAGGAACGCACGCCGAGCCTGCGGCACGTCTTCGTCGTCGGCGATCCCGGTGAGCACACGGCATTGGCCGAGGTGGCGTGCGACCCGTCCGAGGTGCCCTCTGGCGAGGGCGACCCGTCCGAGGCGCTCTCCTGTCCGGAGCCGCACGAGCTGGCGTTCCTTCAGCTGTCCGGCGGCACGACGGGCGTACCGAAGCTCATTCCGCGCACGCACGACGACTACCTGTACTCGCTGTGGGGCTCCAACGAGATCTGCGGTGTCGACGCGGACACCCGCTTCCTGGTCGTGCTGCCTGCCGCGCACAACTTCCCGATGAGTTCGCCCGGTTGGCTGGGCGTGCTGTACGCCGGGGGCACCGCCGTGCTGTGTCCCGGGCCCGATCCGGCGACCGCTTTCCCCCTCGTCGAGCGGGAGCGGATCACCATGACGGGGCTGGTTCCGCCGCTCGCGCTGGTGTGGACAGAGGCCGGTCCGGGGACCGAACACGACCTGTCGAGCCTGAAGTTGGTGCTCGTCGGCGGCGCCAAATACAGCGAGGAGGCGGCGCGCCGGCTGTCACCCGCGCTGGGCTGCCGGCTGATGCAGGTCTTCGGGATGGCCGAGGGGCTCGTCAACTACACCCGGCTCGACGACGACGAGGAGACGGTCGTCACCACGCAGGGTCTGCCGATCTCCCCGGACGACGAGATCCGGATCGTCGACGACGCCGGATTCGACGTCCCCGACGGGGAGTTCGGGCATCTGCTGACGCGCGGCCCGTACACCATCCGCGGCTACTGGCGGGCTCCCGAGCACAACGCGACAGCTTTCACCGAGGACGGCTTCTACCGCACCGGCGACATCGTGCGCCGTACAGCGAGCGGCCACCTCGTCGTGGAGGGCCGGGCCAAGGACCAGATCAACCGGGGCGGCGAGAAGGTCGCGCCGGAGGAGGTCGAGAACATCATCCTCGCCCATCCGTCCGTGCACGACGTGTCCGTCGTCGCGGTGGCCGACGCGTACCTCGGCGAACGCTCCCTCGCCTACGTGATCCTGCGCGAGGGCGCCGATGCTCTGAAACCCGTCGCCATCAAGCGGTTCGTCCGCGAGCGCGGCGTCGCCGCCTACAAGGTCCCCGATCTCGTCGAGTTCGTCGACGCCTTCCCGCAGACCGGGATCGGCAAGGTCAGCAAGAAGCAGCTGCGGTCCACCGCCGTCGCCGAGCAGCACTGAAAGGCCCAGATCTCCCATGGCACTTCCGGCCATAGCCCCCTATCCCCTGCCCACCGAGGACGAGCTGCCCGCGAACCGCGTCGCCTGGACCGTCGACCCCGCGCGCGCCGTGCTGCTCGTCCACGACCTGCAGAACCACTTTCTCGACGCGTTCCCTGCCGGTGAACCGCCCCTCACCGGGATGCTCGACAACACCGCCCGGCTGCTCGACCGCGCCCGGAGCCTCGGCATACCGGTCGTGTACTCGACGCAGCGGGGCGGGCAGACGCCCCGGCAGCGCGGGCTCCAGCTCGACTTCTGGGGCCCCGGTGTCGCCAACGACCCGCATGCGCTCAGCGTGCCGGACGTGGTCGCGCCGCAGCCCGGCGACCGGATGCTCACCAAGTGGAAGTACAGCGCGTTCGTGCGCACCCGGCTGGAGGAGCAGCTCAGCGACGAGGACCGCGACCAGCTGATCGTCGTCGGCGTGTACGCGCACATCGGGGTGCTCATGAGCGCCTGCGACGCGTGGATGCGGGACATCCAGGCGTTCGTCGTCGCCGACGCCGTCGCCGACTTCTCGCGCGAGGACCACGACATGGCACTGCGCTGGGCCGCGGGGCGCTGCGCGGTCGTGACCACCACCGACGCGATCTTCAAGGAGGTGTGAGCCCCATGGCCCTCACCCTGGAGCAGATCCGCAGCGACGTCGCCGACTCCCTCGGCGAGGCCCCCGCGGACATACCCGTCGACGAGAACCTGCTGGACTACGGCCTCGACTCGGTCCGCGTCATGGCCCTGCTGGAGCGCTGGCGCCGCGAGCACGGCGTCGAAGCGGCCTTCGCGGACCTCGCCGAGCAGCCCGCGATCGAGGCCTGGGCGCCACTGCTGGGGGTCGTCTCATGACCGTCCTCATGACGGGCGACACGGGCACGGAGGTCACCGAACTGCCGCTGACGGCCGCCCAGTCGGGCATGTGGTACGCGCAGGCCCTCGATCCGCTCAGCCCCGCGCAGAACACCGCGGAGTGCCTGGAGATCGAGGGGAAGGTCGACCCGGAACTCTTCGCCGCCGCCCTGCGGCAGGTCGTCGCCGAGGCCGACTCGCTGCGCGTACGTGTCGAGGACACCCCGGACGGCCCGCGCCAGCACATCGCCACCATGGTCGAACTGCCGCTGACCGTGCGCGACCTGCGGGGAGCGAAGGACGCCGAGGAGCAGGCCGAGGCGTGGATGCGCGCCGACCTCACCGAACCTTTCGACCTCGCGGCGGGCCCGCTGTTCCGGCACGCCCTGTTCCGCGTCGGCGAACGGCGGTGGCTGTGGTACCAGCGCATCCATCACCTCGTCATGGACGGCTTCGGCTACTCGCTCCTCGTCCGGCGCACCGCGGAGGTGTACTCGGCGCTCGCACGGGGCGAGAGGCCGGGGCCGCGCACCTTCAGGGCGCTCGCCGACCTCGTCGCCGACGACGCCGAGTACCGCTCCTCGGAGGCCTTCGAGGCCGACCGCGCGCACTGGGCCCAGGCGTTCGCCGACCGTCCTGAGGCACCCCGACTGGCCGGGCGCGGTGCGCTGCCCTCACGGACGTTCCGCCGCCGTACGACGTACCTGCCGCCGCGGACCACGGAGGGCCTGCGCGAGCTCGCCGCCCGGTGCCGTGCGACCTGGCCGGACGTCCTGATCGCCGCGCAGGCCCTCTACACCTCCCGGGCGACCGCCCAGTCGGACGTCGTGCTCGGCCTGCCGATGATGGGCCGCATGGGCTCGGTCGCGTTGCGCGTGCCGGGCATGGTGATGAACGTGCTGCCGCTGCGGCTGACGGTCTCCCCCGACGCGACCTTCGCGGAGCTGGTGCGGCAGGTCGTGCTCGGCATCCGCGAGGTCCGCCGCCACCAGCGCTACCGCTACGAGGACATCCGCCGCGACCTGGGAATGCTTGGCGAGATGCGCGGCCTGGTCGGCCCGCTCGTCAACGTCATGCCCTTCGACTACGGCGTGGACTTCGCGGGCGCGCCGACGAGGGCGCGGAACCTGTCGGCCGGCCCGGTCGACGACCTCACGGTCAACATCTACGACCGCACCGACGGCCACGGCCTGCGCATCGACCACGACGGCAATCCGGCGCTGTACGAGGACGCCGAACTCGCCGCACACCAGGACCGGTTCCTGCATCTCCTGGACGGGCTCGCCAGCACCGACGCGCAACTGCCGCTCGCCGCCCACGGCATCGCGACTCCGGCCGAACACGCCCTGGTCGTCGAGGAGTTCAACCACACCGACCGCGAGCTGCCGCCGACCACACTCATCGGTCCCATCGAGTCGCGTGCCGCGCGGACCCCGGACGCGACGGCTCTGGTGTACGGGGACACCTCCCTGACCTACGCGGATCTCAACGCCCGCGCCAACCGGCTGGCCCGGCACCTGCAGACCCTCGGTGCCCGACCAGGTGCGGTGGTAGCGGTCTCGGTGCCCCGCTCGGTGGAGCTGATCGTCTCCCTGCTCGCCGTGCTGAAGGCAGGCGCCGCGTATCTGCCGCTCGACCCGGACTACCCGGAGCAGCGGCTCACCTACATGCTTCAGGACGCGGCGCCGGTGTGCGCCGTCACCGACCGGACAGGTCGCCTCCCCGAGGACACCGGGACCCCGCTCGTCGTCCTGGATGGGCTCGACGTGTCCACGCACTCGTGGGTGAACCCGCCGCGAGCGCTCACTCCGGCCGACCCCGCGTACGTCATCTACACCTCCGGTTCCACCGGCCGCCCCAAGGGCGTCGTCGTCCCGCACGCGGCGATCGACAACCGGCTGCGCTGGATGCAGCACGCGTACGGACTCGGCGCCGAGGACCGGGTGCTGCAGAAGACGCCGTCCTCGTTCGACGTGTCCGTGTGGGAGTTCTTCTGGCCGCTGCGCCAGGGTGCCACGCTCGTCGTCGCCGAGCCCGGCGGTCACAAGGACCCCGTCTATCTGGCCCGGCTGATACGCGAACAGGCCGTCACCACCTGCCACTTCGTGCCGTCGATGCTCCAGGTGTTCCTGGCGGAGGCGGACGCCACCGCGTGCGAGAGCCTGCGCCGGGTCTTCTGCAGCGGCGAGGCCCTTCCCCGCGAGACCGCGAACGCCTTCGGGCGCATGCTGCCGGGCGCACGGCTGCACAACCTGTACGGGCCGACGGAGGCCGCCGTCGACGTCACCTACCACGCCTGCGCCCCACAGGGCACGGGCCCGGTGCCGATCGGACGGCCGGTGTGGAACACCCGCCTGTACGTGCTCGACGCCGCGCTGCAGCCCTGCCCGCCAGGGATTCCTGGCGAACTGTACTTGGCAGGGGCGCAGTTGGCCGACGGCTATCTGAACCGTGCCGAGCTGACGGTGTCCCGGTTCGTGGCCGACCCGTTCGGCCCGTCCGGGGGCCGTATGTACCGCACGGGCGACCTGGCGCGCTGGACGGAGCAGGGCGAGGTCGAGTACCTGGGCCGCACCGACCACCAGGTGAAGTTGCGCGGGCAGCGCATCGAACTCGGCGAGATCGAGGCGGCGTTGGCCGCACAGGACGGCGTGGACGGCGCCTGTGCGCTGGTCCTCGACGACCGGCTCGTCGGGTACGTGACGGGGAGCGCAGACCCCGCGGCCGTACGGGCGGCGCTGGCACGCGAGTTGCCGGAGCACATGGTCCCGGCTGCGGTCGTCGCGCTCGACGCCTTCCCGCTGAGCCCCAACGGCAAGCTGGACCGCCGCGAACTGCCCGCCCCGGTCTTCGCCGGCGGCGAGGGTGCCAGGCGCCCTTCAGATCCACGCGAGGAGGCGCTGACGCGGCTGTTCGCGGAGGTGCTCGGCGTTGAACAGGCCGGTCCCGACGACGCGTTCTTCGACCTGGGCGGCACCTCGCTGCTCGCGGTGCGGCTGGTGGCACGCATACGGGAGGAGCTCGGCGCCGAGCTGACGATCGGCTCGCTGTTCGAGGCCCCGACGCCGGCTGCGCTCGCCGCCCGGCTCGATTCCGTGGCAACGACGTCCGCATCCGAGGACGCGCTGGATGTCGTACTGCCGCTGCGCGCCGAGGGTGACCGGCCTCCGCTGTTCGCGTTCCATCCGGCGGGCGGCATCTCCTGGTGCTATGCGGGCCTGTCCGCCCGGCTGGGTCCGGGTCAGCCCGTGTACGGCATCCAGGCCCGGGGCCTGGTCCGCGACGAACCGCTGCCCAGCACGCTGCAGGAGGAGGCGGCGGACTACGTCGAGCGGATCCGCGAGGTCCAGGCAAACGGCCCGTACCGCCTTCTCGGCTGGTCCGTCGGCGGGATCCTCGCGCACACGGTTGCGGTGCTGCTCCAGGAGGCCGGGGAGGAGGTCGAACTCCTGGCGCTGCTCGACGCGTTCCCGGCCGAGCAGTGGCGCGAGCGGCCCGCCCCCGAGGAGGGCGACGCGCTCACCGCCGTACTGCGCATGGCGGGCTTCGACCGCACGGACGAACGCACCAAGGACGACGTACTCGCCACGCTGCGTCGGGCGGGCAGCCCGCTGGCCGGACTCGGCGACCACACCCTGTCGAAGATCGTCGACATCGTGCCCAACCACGCCCGCATGATGCGCGAGCACCAACACCGGCTGTACGAGGGCGACTTGCTGTTCTTCACGGCCGCCGCGCCGCGTGCCGAGGACTGGCTCACCCGCGAGGCCTGGCGCGCGCACGTGACCGGAGCCGTCGTCAATCACGACCTGGACTGCACGCACCCGCAGTTGATGCGGGACCGGCACCTCGACGACATCGCCGCGCATCTCGCGGCCCGCTTGAAGGAGCTGGACGCATGACCCCGCTTCAGTCCGGACCGTTCGATCCGGGGACCGAGGGCCAGGACACCCACCTGGTGCTGGAGAACGCCCGGGGTCAGTCGTCGCTGTGGCCGGCCTGGCGTGCGGTGCCGCAGGGCTGGAGCGCGCTGTTCGGCCCGGCCCCGCACGAGGCGTGCGCGGGCCGGGTGGAGGCGAGGCAGCGATGACCGGCTCGGTGCACCCCGCCGCCGCGCACCCCGGCTCCGGCTCAGGGTCCGGACAGCAACTCCACCAGCCCGTCGGCCAGTTCCGTGCGCCAGCACAGGTAGTCGTGTCCGCCGTTGAACTCACGGTAGGAGGCGTCGTCGTAACCGGCGGCGGCGAGGGTGTCACGCAGGCGGCGGGCGGCGGGAAGGGCCACCCACTCCTGCTCGCCGAAGGAGAGGCGGAAGCGCACCGGCAGCCGGGGACCGTCGGCGATACGCCCGGTCAGCCACTCCGGCTCCGGGCCGACGGGCCACCAGAACGAGCCCGACTGGACCAGGACGTTGCCGAAGCGGTGCGGGGCCGTGAGGCCGGCATAGGCGGCGGTGAGTCCGCCGAGGCTCTGGCCGGCGATCACGGTGCGCTCGGGGTCCTGCGTGACCGGCAGTCGCTCGGCCGCCCATGGCAGCAGTTCGTCCGCGAGGAAGGCGACGAACTCCGGACGGCACGTCAACTCGGCCCAGCGGGTGTCCGCGTCCACCGACTCGGGCAGCACGGCGGCGAGCGGCGGGATACGGCCGGTCGCGATGAGGTTGTCGAGGAGGTGCGAGAGACCGAGCCGCGGCTGCCAATGCTCGCCGTCGAGCAGGACCAGGACGGGCAGGTCCGCCAACTCACGGGCGGGTACGGGGGGTTCGTACAACCAGACGCGCCGGGTCCCTCCGAGGCGCGCACTCTCCACCTTGTGCTCGGCGGCCGTGCCGCGGGCGACGTCGGGCCTCGGCGTCCAGTCCACCGCGCGCGGCGCGGCGGGGAGTTCGGCGTACGGGACGGGATCGCCGCTCCAACGGCGGGGAAGCGAACGGGAGTTGAAGGGGTCGGCGCGCCGTTGGGTGCGCAGCCATCGCCAGTACTCGGGGGTGCCCGGCTCCGGGCCGCCCCCACCCTCGTCGACGTAGAAGTCGTACGTGCCGCGCCAGTCGTGGCGCAGGCGGAGCGTCCAGTGCCAGACGTCCGTACCGGGGACCCGCTCCATCAGGTTGCCCTCGGGGACGCGCGGGTCGCCGAGCTTGTTCGGCAGGACCTGGACGGCGCGGGTGGCGGGGGTGCCGCGCCACAGGTACGTCACGGCGACATGGTCGGCGCTGCCCCGGGGGTCGGGCGAGACGAGCGGGGTGCCGCGTCGGCGGATCCCGGCCCAGAACTCCTCGACGCCTTCCGGCGCGGGCAGCGGGCAGCCCGGTTCCGGGAGTCGCGGCAGCGCGTAGGGGCGCGGCAGTCGGGGCGGGTGGTGCGGGGCGCCCTCGGGCGGCACGAGCTCGAACATGCGGCTGGACTCCGGATGAAGGGGGAACTGACCTGCATTTATTAGGTTAGCCTACCCTAATTTAACTTTTCATCACCTTTTGCACCGGATACCGCCGATAAATCGCGCCCGAGTGCCCGCTACTTCCCTCACGTCAGCATCCAGGAGCAACCCACCATGACCTCCGAGAGACCCTTCTCCCCCACCTCCGTCACCACGCCGTCGGCCCGTACCGCCCGAGCCAGGGTCGGCCGCATGGCCGCGCTCACCGCCGGGGCGACTCTCGGTCTCGGCGCCCTGGCCGTACCGTTCGTCACCGCGGCCTCGGACGGGGTGGACACCACGCCCGCGGTGGCGCTCGCGGCCGACGCGGCGGCGCCCGCGGTCACACTGGGGACCACCTCCGTGAAGCCCGGCGGCGAAGTGTCGTTCACGGCGACCGGTTTCCCCGCCGGGGGGACCCTGAGCATCAAGTTCGACGACAAGACGCTGCTCAAGCAGTTCACGATCGGCGCGGACGGCAGTGTCTCGGGGAGCGTGACGGTACCGGCCGACGCGACCGTCGGCGGCGAGCACTGGCTGCGCTTCCTGGCGCCGCAGACGAGCATCCGCAGCGAGAACCTGACGGTGACGGGCGACGCCACGACGCCCACTCCGACTCCGACGCCTACGCCAACCCCCACGCCGACTCCGACTCCCACTTCGACGGCCACGCCCGCGGTGAAGCTCACCAGCGGTGCGAAGGTCGCGGCGGGCGGCAAGGTCTCCTTCACGCTCTCCGGATTCACCAAGGGGCAGACCGTCACGGTCAAGCTGGACGACAGCGAGATCCTCGGTCAGTGGACGGGCGCCGTGGGCTCCGACGGCACGTTCTCGGGCACGGTCACCGTCCCCGCCTCCACCTCGGCGGGGGCGCACTGGCTGCGCGTCCTCGCTCCGAACCCGGCGACGAGCCTGAAGGCCGACATCACGGTAACGGCCTCCGACAGCGGAACCACGGGCGGCGGCTCGAGCTCAAGCGGCGGTTCGAGCGGTGGATCGACCGGCGGATCAGGTACCAGCGGCGGTTCGGGAACGAGCGGCGGCTCCGGCAGCACGACCGGGACGTCCGCCACGATCACCGCGGGGTCCAGTGTCGCCGCCGGAGGCAAGGTCTCCTTCAAGGTGACGGGCTTCCCTGCCGGCGAGCAGCTCACCGTGAAGCTGGACGACAGCGAGATCATCGGGCAGTGGTCCGGGGGCATCGGCGCGGACGGTTCGTTCTCCGGCAGCGTCACCGTCCCGGCGGGGACCGCCAAGGGTGCCCACTGGCTGCGTTTCCTCGCTCCGAACCCGGCGACGAGCCTGAAGGCCGGCTTCACCGTGACCTCCGGTTCCGACGCGGCCACGGCTGGCGGGTCCGGTGCGAGCGCCAGTGCCTCCGCCACCCCGGTCCCCGCCGCTTCGGGCGCCCCGGCCAGCGCGTCCAACTCGGCCGGCGCGAAGGCCGAGATCACCGCAAGCCAGGTGCAGCCCGGCGGCACGCTGCACTTCAAGGTGACGAAGTTCCCTGCCGGCGAGACCGTCACCATCAAGCTCGACGACGACGGCATCCTCGGCCAGTGGCAGGCGGATTCGGCAGGCTCGTACGAGGGCGACGTGGCCATCCCCGCCGACACCACCGCGGGCGCGCACTGGCTGCGCTTCCTCGCCCCCAACCCGCCCACCACGCTCAAGGTCGAATTCACGGTGACCGAGCCGGGCACGACGGCGGACTCGGGCAGCGGCCTGACGTCGGCCACCGCAGCGCCGGAGACGGTACCGAACGCCGCCGTGGCCGCATCGGTCGAGAGCTCCGTGTCGGTCGCGACGATCGCCTGGTCGGCAACGGCCGCCGCCATCGGCGGCGCCGCCGGAGCCGCGGGCACCACGGTGTTCGTCCTGCGCCGCCGACCGCAGCACGCGGCCGGGAGCTGACACCCCAACAGACCCCCACATCCATCCCCCACCCCATCCACCGCGCCCTTGAGGCGTATCCCACCAAGGAGATCGACACCGCATGACCTCATTCACCCGCACCATCCGTCGTACCGCCGCGGTCGCCGTGGCCCTCGCCGCGGGCAGCGCGGTCCTGACCGGCACCGCGACCGCCGAGGCCGGCACAGCGACCGGCTCGGCCGTCACCTCCGCACCGCTGGTGAGAGGCCTGTACCAGTCGGCGTACTCCGAGCGGAACGACGCCCTGTGGGTCACCACCGCCGTGGGCCGGCCGCCGGTCACCAACTCCAGCCTGCTGAAGGTCGACCCGGACACCCTGGCGATCGAGGCGACGTACACGCCGCCGGTCACCGACGCGACCACCGGTGCCCTCGAAGCCGTCTACGGTGTCGCCGTCGACGACGAGCACAACACCGTCTGGACGACGAACACCCGCAGCAACACCGTCGCCGTCTACAGCCAGAAGACCGGCGAGCACCTCGCCACGCTGCCGGACGTGGCGCACGCCCGCGAGATCGTCGTCGACGAGCGGCACAACACGGTGTGGGCGAGCGCCTTCGGCTCCGGCACCCTCGTCGCCTACGACAGCAAGACCTTCGAGGAGAAGGAGCGCGTCACGGTCGAGGGCTCCAGCCCGACGGGCCTCGCCGTGAACGAGAAGACCGGCACGGTGTACGCCGCCGATCTGGCCGGCGACCGGATCATCGAGGTGTCCCGCGGCTCCGAGACCCCGCGGCTCATCCCCACGGGTGACGGCCCGATCTCGGTCTCGCTGTCCAAGAGCGGCCGGTTCGCCTACACCGCCGACCAGGCGGCCGGCACCGTCTCGGTCGTCAACCTCAAGGAGGGGACTGTCACCAAGTCCGTGGCCACCGGGGCGGGTGCCCTGTCCGTGGCCACCGACGAGCGTTCGGGCAATGTCCTGGTTGCCAACCGTACGGCCGCCAACGTCACGGTGGTCGACCCGCGCGAAGGGGCCGTCGTGGAGACCGTGGCCACCGGCGCCAACCCGAACTACGTCGAGGTCGCCGACGGCACCGCGTACGTGGTGGACAAGTCGGGCTCCGGCCCGGCGGGCGAAGACCTGGTGACCCGCATCAGCCTCGGTCGCTGAGACACGGCACGTCCACAACTCGTCCGGGGGTCCTGCCCGTCGCAGCCGCGCGATGGGCAGGGCCCCCGGATCTGCCGGGGCAGTAACGACGCGTGCTAGCATCGCCCCACCCCATTGACAGGAATCCTGTCAATGAGTGAGACGGTTCGACGATCGGAACGGTATGTCTCTCCTCGCCCGGCCGGCCGTGGCCGCCTTCGCCGCCAAGTCGATGCAGCGCCTCGTCGTGGCGGCGAGCCGACGCTCCCAAGGCCGCGGCTCCAACGCTTCCCTGCACGGCCGCTTCCCGGAATTCCCGCGCGACGTACGGGAGTTGACCGTCCCCACCTCGGTCGCTCCGGCCCGGGTCGTGGTGTACATGCCCGCGGCCACGAGTGAGGGCTCGCCTCCGCCGGTGCACGTCAACTTCCACGGTGGCGGCTACGTCATGCCCGTGACGGAGATCGACGATCCGCTCTGCCGCTTCCTGGCGGCGGAGGCGGGTGTGGTCGTGATCAACGTGGACTACGCCGTCGCCCCGCAACACCGGTTCCCCGCCCCGCCCCGTCAGGCGTACGAGGTCGTCCGGTGGATCGCCTCGCACGGTGACGAGCACGGCTGGGACGGCAGCAGGCTCAGCGTGGGCGGGCAGAGCGCCGGCGGCGGTCTCGCCGCGGCCGTCGCGCGCCAGGCCCTGGAGGAGGGCGGGCCTTCGATCGCGCTCCAGGTCCTGCACTACCCGCCGCTGGACCTCGTGACCGGCGCCAAGAACAAGCGCGCCGCAATCTCCAAGCCGATGCTGCGCCCCTGGATGGGTGAGATTTTCGACAGCGCGTACGTGCCGGACCCGCGCGAGCGCGCCGACCGGCTGGCGTCTCCCGCCCATCCGTCGGACACCGCGGACCTCAAGGGCATCGCCCCGGCCCTGGTGATCACCGCGGAGTTCGACCTCCTCAAGGAGGAGGGCGAGCGCTACGCCGAGCGCCTGCGGACAGCGGGCGCGCTGGTCGAGCACCACGACGTGCCCCAGGCCGATCACGGGTACGACGGCACGGACGACGAGAAGGCCCGGGAGGTCTACGCCCTGATCTCGCGGCAGGTGCGGCAGGCGGTCAACTCGGAGGCATCCGAGGCAGGTTGAGCAGGCGTCAACGTCGGGCTCCCGACAACCGTTGAGCAGACAGCCAACGCCGAAGCGCCCGCCGGGCCCCGTCCAACGGGCCCGGCGGGCGCCGGCGTTCGGACTCGGCGGCAGGGGCAGCGCCTCACAGCGGACGCCCCCGCCACCTGTCCCTCCATCCCCCTTCGTGGAGACCTGCTGAGCCCGGCTATCCGAGCTCGGGCGGCGTGACACCCAACTTCTCGGCGCTCTCCAGCAGTTCGCGCCACACCTTCGGCGCCACGGGTACCCCCTTCTCGCCACGCTCCACGGCCACGGCCGCGCTGCGCTCGCCGGGGTAGAACACGCCCGCCGCGTCGTCCGCCGCCGGCAGGGCCTTGAGGGTGCTCAGCGTGGCGTCGACAGCGGCGGTGAAGCCCTCCGCGTCGCCGAAGGCCGCCGGGTCGATCGCGATCAGCAGGGCGTTCTGGCGGTGCTTGCGGCCCTGGGGGTCGTCCGAGTGGAAGGCGGCGAAGATCGGTGCGCCGACGAGCACGCTGGTGAGCAGCTCGAAGGCGAGCGACATGCCGGACCCCTTGACGCCGCCCAGCGGCAGCGGCATGACCGCAAGCGCCGGGTCGGTGGTCGGCGTGCCGTCCGCGGTGGCCGCGGCGCCCTCGGGCAGCGGGGTGCCGCTCGCCTTGGCCTGGCGGATCTTGCCCAGGGCAATGGTGGCGGTGGCCATGTCGAGCAGGAGCGGTGCGTGACTCTCGGCGGGCACGGCGATGGCGAGCGGACTGGTGGCGACGGCGGCGCCCTTGACCCCGGTGTAGCCCATGTTGGGCATTCCGGCGACGAAGCCGATGCCGACCAGGCCCTGTTCGGCGATCTTCGAGACGTAGTAGCCGATGGCACCGGTGTGGACGGTGTGGCGTACTCCGACGGTGGCGATGCCGGTCGTCCTGGCCCGCGTCACCGCCTCCTCGGCCGCGGCGGTGAGCGCCACCGGGCCGGGTGCGCGGTCGGCGTCGAGGACGGCGGCGGCCGGCGTGCTGGACTCCAGCCTGATGTCGGGCTCGGCGTTGGCCACACCCTTGGCGAGCAGCTCCAGGTAGGCCGGGATGCGCGCGGTGCCGTGGGAGTCGACGCCGCGCTGAGCGGCCCAGACGAACACCTCGGCGGTGGTGCGGGCGTGCTCGGGGCTGAGGCCGCCCTTCTCTAGGAGGGCGGCGCCGAAGGTGCGCAGGTCCTCGGCGGG
Organism: Streptomyces sp. NBC_00620; assembly: GCF_026341825.1. Lineage (GTDB taxonomy): Bacteria > Actinomycetota > Actinomycetes > Streptomycetales > Streptomycetaceae > Streptomyces. The sequence goes on along the minus strand of NZ_JAPENY010000002.1, from coordinate 2,518,104 downwards.
GACCAGGACCTTGCCGGGCTTGGGGGTCGGTGTGTCGGTCATGGTGGCGGGTGCCTCCTGGATCAGCGGGTGACGAGGACGTCGACGACGGCGGTGGTGCCCTCCGCCACGGCCTTGAGCGCGCGCTCCAGGGCGGGGGCGAGCGCGTCAGGCGCGTCGACGGTCTCGGTGTGCATGCCGAACGGCTCGGCGAACTGCGCGAGTCGGGGCAGCCGGTGCAGGTCGGTGCCGAGCCACTCGCCGGTCTCGGCCGCCGCGCCCTCGGGGTAGAACCTGCGGTGGTTGAGGTTCATCGACTTGTAGACGCGGTTGTTGAAGACCACGATCAGCAGCGGCAGTTCGTAGGCGTTGGAGGCGTCGTACGACTGGATGACCGGGTTGTACGTGAACGCGCCGTCGCCGATCGTGAGCACCACGGGCCGCTCCTTGGCGGCGAGTTTGACTCCGAGCGCGACCGCCATGCCCTGGCCGAGACCGCCCTGCACATAGAAGTACGAGTCGGGGTCGGAGGTCTGTACATGGCGCTTGACCACACGGCTGTGCGTGATGGTCTCGTCGACGACGATCGCGTCCTGACCGTCGAGGAGCCCGCGCAGGGTCGCGGCGACGAGCACCGGATCGATGCCCTCGGCCTGCGCCGCCTTCGCTTCGACGGCGGCGATCGCGGCCTGCTCGTCGGCGTGCCGCTCCTCCTGCGCCGCACGGCGCGCGGTGACAACGGCCACGTCCAGATCCTTGGCCCGCTTGGCGAGTTGGCGCAGGGTGTTGGCGACGTTGCCTTCCAAGTACTTGTCCGCAAACAGGACTTGGTAGACGACGTGCGGGCGCTGCGGCACCTCGTCGATGACGACGATCGTCGCCTTGGAGGGGCGGCGCGACGGCGGGTAGAAGGGAGCCCGGCAGTTGACGAGCAGAATCAGGTCCGCCTCGTCCATCCACGGCCCGATGTCGCTGCCGGCGTGCAGCGGGTGGGTGCGCGGGAAGTTGCCGCACACCGCCGAGTCGGGCTCGACGACCGGGATGTTCCACGCCTCGGCGAAGGCGACGAGCGCCTCGAAGCCACCCGCCTCGCGGCCTGCCGTCTCCGTCACGATCACGGGGTTGACGGCCTCGCGGATCAGCTGGGCGACGGGGTCGACCTCTTCGGGCGAGCTGTGGGTGGAGCCCGGCGGGACGATGGGCTTGGCCTCGCGGCCGTCCCAGTCCTCCAGGAGGATCTCCAGCGGGATGTTGAGGTACGCCGGTCCTGCCGGGGCCCGCCAGGACAGTTCCGCCGCCCGCGCGATCATCGTGGGCAGGGTGTGCACGCTGGCGGCCTCGTTGGACCACTTCGTGAACGGCTGGGCGATCTGGTGCGGGCCGCCCACGATCGACAGGTTGCGGTACCACTGGCCGCCCGGGTCCTGCCCCGGCCCGTCGCCGTACGTGGTCGACTCCGAGGAGGTGACCACCATCGGGACGCCCGCGAGGAGCGCGCCGTGGACCGCCATCGAGCCCTGCAGCAGGCCGGGGGCCGCGTGCAGCAGCACGCCCTGCGGCCGGCGCTTGACGAGTCCGTAGCCGGTGGCCATGCCGACGGCGACGGTCTCGTGGGTGAGGTCCAGGTACTCCGGTGCGGGCTCCCCGTCCCGGTGGCGCCGGGCCAGGGACTCCCAGACCGGGGCCCATTCGGACCCCGAGGAGCAGAAGATGTAGTCGGCGCCGACGGCGTTGAAGGCGGAGACGACGGCGTCACCGCCGTCGGCGCCTGGCGTGTTGTTGGTGTCCGTCATCTCAGGTGTTTCCTCAGCCCTCGATCGGCCAGTCAAGGACCTCGCTGATGCCGCGGCCCATGATCCATTCAAGCTCTTCGGGCGTGAAGTCGTAGTGCTTGGTGAACTGCTCGACCGTGTCGGTGTACGTGATGCCGTGGCCAAGGAGGCGGGTGATGTCGGTGCCGTAGAAGCAGCGCTCCGGGCCCATCTTGTCGACCATCTCGCGCACGTACTGCTCGATGTTCTTGTTCGGGAAGGGCTGCGTCGAGTAGCCGGGGAGGGCCGACACCTTGACGTAGATGTTGGGGTGCTTGGCCAGGTCCGCGGTCTCCGCGACCCAGTAGCCGATCGCGTCGTCGACGCAGCGGGCCATGATGCCCATGTGGTCGATGATGATCTTCAGGCCGGGGTGCTTGGCGGCGATCTGACCGAGCTCACGCTTCCAGATCGGGGCGTGCACCATGGTCGGGACGGCGAGCTCCTCGGCGACCGGCCAGTACCAGTCGTTGGTGCCGTCGATCATCCAGTTGCGGTCCTGCGGGCGGTGGAAGGTGAGCCGGGTGCCCTTGATGTGCGGGTTCTGCGCGAAGTCCTTGAGCATCGCGGTGCCCTCGACCTCGTTGTCCTGCGGGACGCGGGCCATGATGCCGAAACGGTCCGGGTGCGCCTCGCAGGCCTCGAGCGCGTAGTCGATGCGGTTGCCCTCCCACGAGGGGGGCAGGATCAGCGCCCGGTTGATGCCGGCCTCGTCCATGAGCTCGAGGGCCTCCTCGTAGGAGAAGGCCTCCTCGCGGTGCCCGTTGAGGCGGATGCGCTCACGCGCGCCCGGGACCCAGGGGCGGTCCGGGGTCTCTTCCTTCCAGATGTGGATCTGGGTGTCGACAACGAACATGTCTTCGGCCGTTTCTCTTCGACAGGGGTGGCGGGGTGGTGCGGATGGAACGCTAGGCGGGCGTGAGCCCTTTGCAGAGACCTGGGGATGCAAGCAGTTGTTGCGCGAAAGTCCGCTGTACGCAGGGCATTCTCAGGTTGCGGAGACGTCGCCGAAGACGGTGCCGACGATGTGCTCCGCGATCGCCATGGAGGCAGTGGCGGCAGGCGAGGGCGCGTTGCGGACGGCGGTGATCCGGCCCACCTGATGGATGCGGAAGTCGTCCACGAGCGTGCCGTCCGGGTCCAGTGCCTGGGCACGCACCCCGGCCCCGCCGCGGACCACGTCCGAGACACCGACCCCAGGGACGTACAGCTTGGCGTCCTTCATGAAGGCCGCCTTGGACAGCGAGCCGCGGTACTCCTTGATGCCGGTCCGCCAGTGCTGGGCCGCCATCTTCCAGGAGCCGGGGTAGGCCGCGAGTCCGGCGAGGTCCTTGAGCGAGACCTTGCTGAGCCGGTAGCCCTCCCTGGCCAGGGCCAGGACGGCGTTGGGGCCGACCTCGACCGAGCCGTCGACGCGTGGAGTGAAGTGCACGCCGAGGAAGGGATAACGCGGGTCCGGGACCGGGTAGATGAGCCCGCGCACCAGGTCCGTGCGCTCCCGTTTGAGGAGCATGTACTCGCCCCGGAACGGGATGATCCTCGGGGCCTTCTTGTCCTGGGCGAGGCCCGCGACGGAGTCCGAGTGGAGGCCCGCGCAGAGGATCAGCCGGTCGACGCGTACCCGGTCCTGCCCGGAGGCCACCTCGATCCCGCCGGGCACGTTGGTGATGGAGGTGACCGGGAAGCCGAGCCGCACCTCGCCGCCCGCGGCCTCGATGTCCTTGGCGAACTCCCGGGCGATCGCCGGGTAGTCGGTGATCGCGGTGCGCGGGGAGTGCAGGGCCGCGATGCCCCCGGCATGGGGCTCGAGCTCCTTGATCTCCTCCTTGGAGACCTTCCTCAACTCGGGCACGTGGTTGTTCCTGGCCCGCTGGTAGAGGTTCTCCATCCGGCCCAGCTCGTCCTGGCGCACCGCCATGACGAGCTTGCCGATCTCCGCGTACGGCAGCCCGCGTTCCTGGCAGTACTCGCGCAGGATGGACACGCCCCGCACGCACAGGTCCGCCTTGAGGCTGCCCGGCGCGTAGTAGATCCCCGCGTGCACCACGCCCGAGTTGTGCCCGGTCTGGTGGACGGCGACCTCCCGCTCCTTCTCCAGCACCACGACCCGGGTGCCGGGGCGGCGCAGGGCGATCTCGCGGGCGGTGGCCAGCCCCACGATGCCGGCGCCGACGATGCCGATCGTCTCGTCAGCCATCGGCATCCTCCTTTCCTTGCAGCGGGCCGTCAGCCGAAGTGGATGGCGACGGTCTTGACGCGCGTGTAGAAGCGCAGGGCTTCCTCGCCCTGCTCCTTGAAGGGCGATCCGGAATCGCGGAAGCCGCCGAAGGGGTGGTGGACGTCCCAGCCGGAGGTGGTGGTGTTCACCGCGACCTGGCCGCACTCGGCCTCTTCGGCGAACCGGTGGGCGGCGCCCAGGTTCTGGGTGAAGACGGCGGCCGCGAGGCCGAAGTCGGAGTCGTTGACCGCCTCGACGGCCTCCTCGAAGGAGTCCACCGCGCGCAGCGCGACGACGGGGCCGAACACCTCCTCGTGCCAGATGTCCGCGTCCGGCGTCACGTCACCGAGCACGGTCGGGTTGACGTAGCAGCCGTGGCTCAGCGCCTCGTCCTTCGGCTGGTCGCCGCCCGCAAGGACCGTGGCGCCCTGCTTGACGGCGCGCTCGATGTCGGACAGGACGCCGTCGCGCTGGCGGGCGCTCACCAGCGGCCCCATCGTGGTGCCCTCGGCGAGGCCGGGTCCGACGCGCAGCGCGGCGGCCTCGCCGAGCAGCCGGCTGGTGAACTCCTCGTACACGGACCGCTCGACGATCACCCGGCTGGTGGCGGTGCAGCGCTGCCCGGCCTGTGCGAAGCCGGCGGCGGCGACCGCCTTGGCTGCGGCGTCGAGGTCGGCGTCGGCGAGGACGACGGTGGCGTTCTTGCCACCGAGCTCGCCCTGGAAGCGGACGTTGCGGCCGGCGAGCTGGGCGCGCAGGCCCTCGCCGACCTCGTTGCTGCCGGTGAAGGTGAGCGCGGCGAGCCGCGGGTCGGCGATCAGCGCCTCGGAGATCTGCGCGCCGCGGCCGGTGATCACGTTGAGGACCCCGGCCGGCAGGCCCGCGTCGTGCAGGGCGCGGGCGAAGTGCAGGGCGGCCTGCGGGGTGTCGGTGGCCGGCTTGAGGAGAGCCGCGTTGCCTGCCGCGAGGGTGGGCGCCAGCTTGCGGGCCGGGGTGATCAGCGGGTCGTTCCACGGGGTGATCGCGAGGACGATGCCGATCGGCTCGCGCTGGAAGCTGGTCCGGGTGTCCGGGCGTACGTCGTGCACCAGCGTCCCGTAGCCCTGGCGGGCGATGCCCGCGTAGTACTCCAGGAAGTCGGCTGCCTTGATCGTCTCGCCCGTGGCCTCGGCACGGGTCTTGCCCATCTCGGTGGCCAGGTCCTCAGCGATCTCGGCGACGCGCTCGCGCAGCAGCCGGGCCGCATCCGTCATGATCCGGGCGCGTTCGAAGGGGCTGGTGCGCTTCCAGACGGCGAAGCCCCGCTCGGCGTGGTCATAGGCGCGGGTGACGTCGGCGGCGCTCAGTGCGGGGACGCGGGCGACAGGGGTGCGCAGGTCGGAGGGGTCGTGGACATCGATCCACTCGCCGGTCGCCAACCACTCTCCACCGGAGAGGGTTTCCAGGGTTCGCATTGAAGATCACTTCCTTCGTCCGCCGCGGTGCGGGTTCCGCGGTCTGCACAGGCAGCGGCCATACGGGCCGAATGCGACAACACACCATGTCGGGGCGGTGCCACCACCCCCGCGACGGCAGTCATTGCTTGCGCCGCGCGCGGGCCGTCGGGCGGGTGTTCCGTGCTGGAATCGGCAGGCCGGACGGCATGTGCGATGCCGTCCCCCGAGCAGTAAGAGCCGTAAGAGCCGTAAGAGCCCTAAGGAGAGAACAGATGGCCTACGCAGTCGTCGCCCACTACCGGTGCGAGCCCACCGACGAGGCCACGGTGCGCGCCGCGCTGCTCAAGATGCGCGAGCACACCCGCGCCGAGCCGGCGAACCTGGCGTACGAGGTGCACGCCGAGGCCGGCCAGGAGGGCAGCTTCGTGCTGTACGAGCAGTACACCGACCGCGCCGGCTTCGACGCGCACGCTGCCGCGGACTACTTCGCCGAGCTGATCGTGGCCACCGTGCGACCGCTGCTGACCGAGCGGACGGTGACCTTCGCCGAGGTGCTCTGAAGGTTCCCTTTACGCCCCGGCCGGGAAGCGCATCCGCGCTTCCCGGCCGTCGACGTCTCAGAACTCGTTGCCCCAGCAGTAACGCGCGAGCGTCTCCACCAGAACCAGCTTGAGGCGCTGCTCCTCGGTGCTCAGCAGCGGGCGTACGGCCAGGTCGGCGAAGCCGCGCGACGGCGAGATCGCCATGTCCTCCAGGTCCTTGACCTCGGCGGCCGCGTCGATACGGGCCATCACCTCGTCGATGCCCTCCAGCTCGGGCACGGTCGCGTCCACGACACCCAGGCACACGTCCCGGTCTTCGGGCATGGCCTTGAGCAGGTCCACCTCGGCCGCGGTGCCCTTGTCGTACGGCAGGATCCAGCGGTCGGCGGGGATCTCCCCGTACAGCCGCTCGGCCTTGCTCCGGTCCACCGCGGCGGGCGCCGCCCAGCCTGGGCAGAGACCCACCCGTACGCCTTCGGGCCGCGCGTCCAGACGTACCGCCAGAGCCTCGACGGCAAGGGCGTCCTCGAAGGAGAGCGCGCCGACGGCGGCGGGCTCGGTGGCAGTGTGGGCGAGCAGGAGCGGGTTGTTCAGCTGGATCAGGCGGACGCCTCGGGAGACGAGGAGCTCGATCTCCGCGTTGATGATCTCCGCCAGGGCCTCGCCGAGTTCACGGGCCGAGGAGGGACCGCCGGAGGCCGCGAGTTCGGGCGCGAAGGTGGTGGCGGCGAGGTAGGCCGGGGAGGGCAGGGAGACCTTGGGGGCGATCCAGGTCAGGTCCGCCAGCTTGCTCGCCGAGTCGGCGGCCAGCGGGTGGTTGGCCTTGGGCAGCGCCTCGGCCACCCAGCGGGACAGGCCGTCCGCCGTCTCCTCGCCGGTACGCCGGAAACCGGAGACGGCGTCGAAGACTGCGCTGCGGAAGTCCTCGCGGAGGAAGTCCCCGTCGGTGACGACCGTGGAGCGCAGCTTGCGCTGGAAGGTCACCACCTCCTTGACCGCCTCGGTCTCGGCCGTGTGCAGGGCCTCGGGGTCGCCCTGCGCCCGCGCGGCGATGAGCTCGGCGGGGCGGACCAGGCTGCCGTGGTGGTCGATGCGGTAGTTGAACGTATCCGCCATGATCAGACCGCCTTCTCGGTGTTCCCGGCCGGCTTGCCCGCGACGCCCCAGGCGGCGAACTCCAGCTCGTAGCCGAGGGATTGAAGGATCTCGTCGGCGATCTGCTGGTCCTCGTCCGCGGTGCCGCCGGCGATGCCGAGGCCGCCGATGATCTCGCCGTCCTTCTTGATCGTCATGCTGCCCTCAGTGGCCATGATCGGCATGGCGGCGCCCGGCAGTTGGGAGAGCTGGGAGAAGAAGACCGGCTGGCTCTCCTGCCACTTCTTCAGCATCTTGCCGGGCCGCTGCATCACGGCCGCGGTGTACGCCTTGGCGCGGGCGATGTCCGGGGTCAGCGGACGTGCCCCGTCCGAGCGGCGGACGCTGATGACGAAGCCGCCCGCGTCCACCACGGCGACGCTCACCGCTTTCCCGAGCGACTGGGCGCGCTTGAGGGCGGCGTCGATGATCTCTTCGGCGGCGTCGAGGGTGAGGCTGCTCATGCGGCTTCCTTCTGTGCGGTGAGGGTGCGGCGCAGGCGGGCGACGGCCGCGTTGTACTGCGCCGGCGTCTCCCAGTACATGGAGTGCGGGGCGTCCGGGACGATCTCCAGGTGCGAGCCGGGCGTCAGCTCGTGGGCGCGGGTCACGGTCTTCACGCTGAGCACCGCGTCCTTCTCGCCGGCCAGGAAAGCGACCTTGACGCCCGAGGCCTCGATGTCCTCCAGGGACGGGCCGTTGGTGTCGAGGTTGCGCAGGTCGGCCATCTTCGCGACGTTGAAGGTGCCCATCTGCTGGAAGAGGAAGGTGAGGTCGGCCCGCTCCTGCTGGAACCGCTTGGTCAACAGGCGGTCGATGACCGGGAGTTTGACGGCCTCGGCGCGGTCGGCGGCGGCCAGTTCCTTGAGCTCGGGGTGGCTGATCCCGCCGAGCGAGTGGCCGAGGACGACCGAGCCGACCCGCTCGGGGCGGAGCAGACCGGCGCGCAGGGCGGCCACCGAGCCGATGGACTGGCCCACCAGCATGGCATCGGTCAGGTCCTCGGCGTCCAGGACGGCGACCACGTCGCCGGGGAAGTCCTGGCCGTCGAACTCGGGCATCGACGAGTCGGACTTGCCGAAGCCGCGCAGGTCCACGGTGACGACCGTGAACTCCTCGCGCAGCGCGGCCACTTGCTGCCACCAGGCGGCGTGGTGCCCGCCACTGCCGTGCACGAACAGGATCGCCGGACCGCTGCCGTGGCGCTCGTAGTAGATGGAGGTGCCGTCGGAGTCGGCGAGAGGCATAGGGGTGAACTCCTAGCAGAGGGCGATCAGTTGGGGCGCTTGCCGTGCCAGACCAGCTCGATCATGGTGTGGTCGGGGTCGTGGATGTAGCAGAACTTGGACTGGTTCTCGGGGCGCTCGATCGGGCGGGTGTGCCGGATGCCGAGCTCCTTGAGGTGGGCGAGGAAGTCGTCCCAGTCGTCGACCTCGACGGCGAAGTGATAGGGCGCCATGCGCTCCATCTCCTCGACCGGGGTGAAGTGCAGGTCGAAGTTGCCGCGGGTCATCAGCACCACTTTGGTGTTGGACTTGGGCATGATCCGCTTCAGTCCGAAGACCTTCGTGTACCACTCGGCGGTGCGGTCGGGGTCGGTGGTGGGGAAGTTGACGTGGTGGATGTAGCGGGGTGCGTTGCTCATGCGTGAATCCCTTCTGGATGTACGGGGTTGGACAGCACGCCGATGCCGGAGATCTCGACGTCGACGGTGTCGCCCGGCTCGATCTGGCAGGTGGACTCGGCGCCCATCCACAGCACGTCGCCCGGGTGCATGGTGATGTGCTTGGTGATCTCGACGATGTAGTCGTAGGGGTCGAAGACCATGTCGCCGGTCGGGAATGCGGCGCGGACCTCACCGTTGACGCGGAGCGTGGTCGTCTGGGCGAGCGCGTCGACGTCGGTCTCGATCCAGGGCCCCATGGGCTTGAACGTGTCGCTGTTCTTGCTGCGCCAGAACGTGCGGTCCTCGTGCTGCCAGGTGCGGGCACTGATGTCGTTGCCGATGGTCCAGCCGAAGACGGACTTGCGCGCTTCCTCGTGGGTGGCGTGCCGCAGGGTGCGGCCGATGACCGCGACGAGTTCCGGCTCGGCCTCGAACCGGCCCGCCACCTCGGCCGGCTTCACGATGGGTGAAAGGTGCCCGGTCAGCGCGTTGTTGGCCCGGTAGCCCACCTCGGGGCGGCTGGGCACCTGGGCGCCGGCGTGCGCGATGTGCCGCGGGTAGTTGAAGCCGACCGCGTAGAACACGGGCGGGACGACGACGGGCAGCCAGGTCGCGGTGGCACGTGACACCGTGCCGATGACGGTGGGACTGCACTCGACATGCGGCTGGCACCGCGTGGCGCTGAGCGGGGACTCGGACAGCAGCTCGATGTCCTCCTCCCCCACGCGGCCCCACACCGCTCGTCCGCCGACCGAGACACGGGTGTATCGCATGGCGCCTCAGCCCGCCAGCAGGTGGGAGACGCGCTTGGTGACCAGGTAGGCGTCCAGGGCCTCGGGGCCGCCCTCCCTGCCGTAGCCGCTGTCCTTGACACCGCCGGAGGGGGCCTCGCTGACGGAGCCGCCGCAGTGGTTGAGGGAGAGGATTCCGGCCTCCAGTTCGCGCACCAGGCGCTCGGCGGTGGCGGCGGACTCGGTGAAGCCGTAGGCGGCGAGACCGTACGGCAGCGCGTTCGCGACGGCGAGCGCCTCGTCGAGGTCGCTGAAGGGGACGATGGGCGCGATCGGCCCGAACGGCTCCTCGTGCATCAGGTCCGCGTCCGCCGGTACGTCGGTCAGGACGGTCGGCGCGAAGAAGTAGCCCGCGCGGTCCAGGCGTGCGCCGCCCGTGCGGACGGTGGCTCCGCGGCTGACGGCGTCGTCGGTCAGGCGCTGGATGGCCTGGAGCCGGCGCTCGTTGGCGAGCGGTCCCATGGTGGTGCCCTCCGCCAGGCCGTCGCCGACGACGATCGCCTCGGCGGCCTTCACGAACTCGGCGGTGAAGTCCTCGACGAGGCTCTCGTGGACCAGGAAGCGGCTCGGCGAGGTGCAGACCTGTCCGGCGTTGGCGAACTTCGCCTGTGCGGCACGGCGCGCGGCCCTGGCCGGGTCGGCGTCCGCGCACACGATCACCGGGGCGTGGCCGCCCAGCTCCATCAGGGAGGGCTTCATGACCTCACCCGCGGCGGCGGCGAGCAGCTTGCCCACGGGGACCGAGCCGGTGAAGGCGACGAGGCGGACGACCGGGGAGGCGATCAGATGGGCGGAGACCTCCGCCGGTTCACCGAAGACCAGGTTGAGGACACCGTCGGGGAGTCCGGCGTCCACGAAGCAGCCGACGAGGGCCGCGGCGGTGGCCGGGGTCTCCTCGGAGGCCTTGATGATGATGGAGCAGCCGGCCGAGAGCGCGGAGGAGATCTTCCGCATCGGCCCGCCCGCGGGGAAGTTCCAGGGGACGAAGGCGGCGACGGGCCCGAGGGGTTCGCGGCGCACGGACAGCAGCGTGCCGGGCGCCGAGGGAATGATGCGGCCGTAGGCGCGGCGGGCGTCGTCAGCGTGCCAGCGCAGGGTGCCCGCGACGCGGTTGGCCTCCCCGACCGCCTCGGCGAGGGGCTTGCCCTGCTCCACGGTCATGATCCGGCCGACCTCCACACTGCGCTCCTCCAGGAGGTCGGCGGCGGCGTGCAGGATGGCGGTGCGCTTGACGATGGGGGTGTCGCGCCAGGTCTTGAAGCCTTCGCCGGCGGAGTCGAGGGCGCGGTCCAGATCGGCGGTGGTGGCGAGCGGTACTTCCCCGATCGCCACCTCGGTGGCCGGGTTCACGATCGGGGCGGTGCGTCCGGTGCCGCCTTGGCACCACTCGCCCGCTATGTACATGCGGACGGCGGGGTAGCCGTGGTCGGTGGTCATCAGTGGGTGCCCTTTCAGGCCGGCGAGCGAAATGAACAGGGGGCTGGGTCAGGAGGCGGGGGCGTCCTGCTGGTCGCGGTTGGTGCGCAGCGCCCAGATGTGGTGGGGCGGCGTGGTCTCGTGGACGCGGGTCTCGTACGTGTCGTCGACCCGGTCCATGTCGGCGGCGTACTCGACCCGCCCGCCGCACGGCGCGTGCACGAACCGGAAGACGTTGGAACCGACGGTGTGGCGGCCGAGCTTGCGTGCCTCGCGCCAACCCTGGTCGATCATGTGGTTGCCGCCCTCGATGACGTCGTCGAAGCCGGGCACCTCGTAGGCGATGTGGTTGACGCCGGCCTTGTCGGGGCGGTGGCACAGCAGCATCGTGTGCTGGTCCTCGTCGCCCGGCGCCTGCATGAAGACGCCCATGGGCTCGACCACGTCGGTGGGCCGGAAACCGAGGAGCTCCACGTAGAACCCGACGGCCTTCTCCCGGCCCTCCTTGGGGATGTTGAGCGCCACGTGGCACATCCGCAGGGGGTGGACCCGGGTGATCGCCTCCAGCGCGGTGTTCCAGCGGTTGACGCTGCCCAGCGCGTTGGCGGGGCGCGGGGTGACGGGCGCGGGCCTCGGCCGGGCCAGGGTCAGACCGACGCCGAAGCCTGTCTCGTCCACGGTGTGGAACACGCCGGCGGCGTCCTCGCGGAGGGCGCGGTCACGGCCGACGGCCGCCACCAGCCGCTCCAGTTCCTCCTGGGTGTCGACGCCCCACACCACCTCACGGAGGGTGGGGCCGCCTTCCACCGGGGGCGGCAGCAGCGGGCCGGGGTCGGTGTCGAGGTGGAGCGTCTGACCGGTGAGCGTCTCGAAGACCGCGTACTCGTCGGTCTTCTCCACCAGGAACAGTCCGAAGTCGTCGAAGAACCGGGCGCATTCGCCGAGGTCGGCGATGCTGTAGGTGACCGATTCGATTCTCTGGATTCCCATGGATTCCTCGCTTCGTCGCAGAGCACGCCTGCGGGACTTGTACGGTCACCTACTCCCGGCGATCGTAGATTTGCGGCAGAGGCGGTCTCAACAACCTTGCTGCGCAGGCATCGCAAACGTTTCTTGCACGCCCGGTCGTTTGGTCCGGGCAACGGTCGGGCAGTGTCAGGTCACTTACCGGCCATGGATCAGGTCACTTGTCGATCACCGGAATGGGATTGCTGGAGAACCACTCGGTGAGGAAGTCGAGAAATACGGTGATTTTCCTGGGAGTTGCCTGACCGGGACCGTAAATTGCGTAGAGTGGGCGGTCGGGTACGGCGAGTTCGGGGAGCAGGACCTTCAGCGCGCCGGAGATGAGGTCGTCGTAGGCCGGGCGCTGCGGCAGCAGGGCGATGCCACGGCCGTGCACGGCTGCTTTCTGCAGAGCCAGGTAGGAATTGGACGAGAACGCCACGTTGCGGATCTTGTGCAGTGTGGAGGCGTGGCCGTGGCCGATGCGCCACACGGGGTCGTTGACGTGCACGAGGCACTCGTGGAGCGCGAGGCCGTTCGGCTCGGTGAGCGGGCCTTCCCGGTCCAGGTATTCCTTCGACGCGCACAGCACGAAGGGCAATGAGGCGATCTTCTTGAGCCGGACGCTGGAGTCGCGCAGGTCCCGGGTGTGGAAGGCGACGTCGAATCCGCTGTCCAGGAAATCGTAAGTCCGGTCGGACATTCCGCCGAGTTCGAAGCGGACGTGAATTTTGGGATGCGCCGCCGAGAATGCGGCGATGGCGTCCCCGAGATCCAGACTTCCTATCCACTTGGGGCAGATGATGCTGAGCGTGCCTTCGGCACGGTCATGGAGGTGGGCGATACCCGCGTCCTCGGCCTCGATCTCGTCGAGTATGCGTGCCGCGAATTCGGCGTACCGCTGACCCGGTTCGGTGAGGCTCACCGAACGGGCCGTGCGATTGACCAGACGGACGCCTACCTGCCGTTCCAGTTCGGCCACGTGCCGTGACACGAGCGAGCCGGAAGAGCCCAGCTTCTTGGCGGCTCCACTGAAGCTGCCGACCTGCGCGACGGTGACGAAGCTGTGCATGAGGAGCAAGCGGTCCATGTTTCCTCCGGAAACCCCCTCCCGTCAGCCCGAGACCGGAGGGGGAGGGTGCGTGGGTTCGCCCGCCGCCGGAATCTCCTTGATGGGTCCCCCGCTCAAGGGAAGCCGAGAGCGGGGGAGGCACTACCTGGAACATTGCGGCGCGGCGAGTATTGCGGCTCGGACGCGGTGAGACAGGCACCGTTTCCTGGTGGGGCCCCTGACTACTTGGGGCAGTACTGGGGTGCCTCGCTCAAGTTGTCCTTGGTGACCAAGAGAAGAGGAATGTTGGCAATTTTGTCAACCGCCTTGTCCTTGTCCAGCAGGGCGATCGTGTTCTTGACCGCGGTCTGGCCGATCGTCATCGCCGAGTTGGCCACGGTGGCGGAGAAGTCCCCGCTCTTGACGGCGGCCAGCCCCTCGTCGGTACCGTTGGTGGTCACGATCTTGACGTCCTCGGCGCCGGCGGCGTCGAACGCCTTGCGTACGGCGAAGCCCATCTCCTCGTTGGCGACGAAGGCGTAGTCCAGGTCGGGGTTGGCCTGGATCATGTTCTCGGCGACCTCCTGGGCCTTGACCGGGTTGAACATGCCGGGCTGGTTGGCCACCACCTTGGCGTTCGCCGGAAGGCCGGCCTTGAAGCCGCCCACGAGCAGGTCGGAGGCGGCGCCGGGGGCACCCGCGACGATGCCGACCTTCACGTCCTTGCCGGCGGCGTCCGTCCCGATCCAGCCGGCGTCCATGGCGCCGACCTTCTTCAGGTCGACCTTGGCGACGCCCAGGACGTCCGACATGTCGTCCGTGGCCACGGAGGTCAGGAAGATCGGGATACCGGCGGCCTTGGCCTTGGCTATGTCGCCCTCGAGGGCGTCGACGTTGACGGTCTGGACGATCAGCGCGTCCACATTGCGGGAGATCATGTCCTCGATGTTGGACAGCTCGGTCCCGGCGTCCTGCTTGGAGTTGGCCGAGTACACCTTGGCCCCGTCCGTCTTGGCCGTCGCCTCCACGGCCTTCAGCAGACAGCTGTGGAAGTTGGTGTTGGCGCCGTTGACGAAACCGAGGGTGACCGAGCCTTCGGCGGCGCCCCCGCTGTCGTTCTGCGTGCCGCATCCGGACAGGACCAGCGCGGCGGCGCCGACGAGGGAGGCCGCGGCGGCGATGGGGGTCCCCCCGCGCGAGCGATTTCGAGCGTGGGGGAGGTAGCGGGCGGTGGGCTTCATGGGGTTGGCCTTTCCTGCATCGTTGAAGAGAAGGGTGGTGACACGGGTGTGGGGGCGCGCAAAAGCTGCGGGGGATGCGCAAAATCGATGTGCGCTCCTGGTCGGCGCCGCACCGGCGGACGTCCCTGGTCGCCGGCGCCGAACGGCCTGACGCGGCGCTAGTGGCCCGGCTCGGACTTGCGCTGGAACTCGTTGACGATGGCTGCGACGAGCAGCACCCCGCCGGTCACGACGTACTGGTAGTAGCTGTTGACCTCGAGCAGGTTGAGGGCGTTGGCGACGACACCGAGCAGTACCGCGCCGAGGGCGGTTCCCACGACGGTGCCGCGGCCGCCGGCGAGCGAGGTGCCGCCGATGACCACCGCGGCGACGGCCGTCAGCTGGGTCTGCAGTCCGCCGGTGTTCGGGGCGGCGGCACCGAGCCGGGAGAGCAGCATCAGCCCGGCCAGGCCCGCGAGGCCGCCGGCGAGCGCGTACAGGGCGAGCTTGCGTCCGGAGACGTTGATGCCGCTCAGCCGGGCCACGTGCTCGTTGCCACCCATCGCGAAGGCGTCACGGCCGAAGGTGGTGAACCGCATGACCAGACCGATCGCCACGAGCACCAGCAGGGCCACGATCAGCAGGTACGGGAGGCCGAGGAACTTGGAGTTGCCCAGCGCGGACATCTTGTCGCCGATGGTGACGCTCTCGCCGTTGAGGACCAGCAGGGCGACGCCGTCCAGGAGCATCGCGGACGCGAGGGTGGCGACGAACGGCGCGACCCGGGTGTAGGTCACCACCAAGCCGTTGACCAGGCCTATCGCGGTGGCGAGCAGCAGGCTGAGGAGCACGGTGACGAACGTGGACTGGCCGCTGTGCAGCAGGGTCGCGCCCACCGACACGGTGACGGCCGCGTTGCTGCCCATGGAGAAGTCCATGCCCCCGGCGGTCATCAGCAGGGTGAGCCCGCCGGCGATCACCGCGGTCACGCTGATCTGCCGCAGCACGTTGATCAGGTTCTGGGAGGTGGTGAAGGAGTCCGCCTGGAGGGCGGTGAACAGCGCCACCAGGACGAGGACGACGATCAGTCCGCCGTGCGGGATCCGCAGCAGGGCCTGGGGAGTCAGGCGGGTCGCGGTGCGCTCGGGCGAGGGCGAGTCGGCCACGGCGTCCGGGGAGGCGGAGGGGGTCTTGAGGCTCACTGGGGTTGACCTCCGAGGGCGGTGGCGACGAGTTCGTCGCGGGTGATGTCGGTGATGGCGTGTTCGGCGACCGCGCGCCCCGCGCTGACGACGACGACACGGTCGGCGAGGCGCATGACCTCCTCGGCGGAGGAGGAGGCGAGCAGTACGGCCACGCCGCGTGAGGCGAGGTCGTCGACCAGGGTGTGGATGTCGGCCATGGCCGCGACGTCCACCCCGTTGGTGGGGTCTTCGAGGAAGCAGGCGACCGGCTCGGTCTCCAGCCACTTGCCCAGCAGGACTTTCTGCTGGTTGCCGCCGGACAGCGCGCCCACCGGCGGGTTTCCGGCGAGGGCGACCACTCCGTAGCTGCTGCGCCGGGGCGCGGCGCGGCGGGCGAGTTCGGTACGGCGGTGCAGCCTGCGGCGCGCGAAGCGGTCGTCGGCCAGCATCAGGTTCTCGTCAAGGGACATGCCCTGGACGAGCCCCAGGCTGCGGCGGTCACCCGTGACACAGCGCAGACCGCTGGCGAGCGAGGCCGCGACCCGGCCGAAGGGCACGGACCTGCCGTCGACGTGCAGTTCACCGGCGTCCGGGCGCTGCCGGCCGGACAGCAGGTCGAACAGCCGCGACTGCGCGTCACCTGCGGGTCCGAGGACGGCGACGATCTCGCCCCTGCGCACCTCGACGGTGAAGTCCTGGATGGCCCGGCCGTGGCTCAGACCCTGTACGACGAGACCGGCTTCGTCCTTCGGAGCGGGGCGCTCGGGTCGCTGCGAGACCACATCCCGGCCGACCATGCTCCGTACGAGCCCTGCCTGGTCCATCTCCGCGGCCGGTGCGCTGCGCACCACTCCCCCGTCCCGCAGGACGGTGAGGCGGTCGGCGACGGCCATGACCTCGTCGATGTAGTGCGAGATGTAGACGACGGCGACGCCGTCGTCGCGCAGGGTCCGCACCAGGGCACGGATCTGGTTGGCGGCCTCCGCACTCAGGCAGGCGGTCGGCTCGTCGAGGATCAGGATCCGGCCGCCGCGGCGGACCTCGCGGGCCACCTCGACCATGGTCTGTTCGGCGACGGTGAGTGAACCGGCCGCCCGCTCCACGTCGATGTCGATACCGAGTCCGGACAGCGCCTTCCGCGCCTCGCTCTTGACCGCCTTCCAGTGCACGGTCCCGCGTCGGGTGGGGAGATCGCCCAGCATGACGTTCTCGGCGACGGTCAGACCCATCGCCAGTTCCCGGCGCTGGGGCACGCAGGCGATGCCGAGCCGGCGGGCCTTGCGCACGGTCAACCCGGACTGCGTCTGCCCGTTGACCTCGATGGTGCCGCCGTCGGCCTGGTGGACCCCGGAGAGGATCTGCACCAGCGTCGACTTGCCGGCTCCGTTCATGCCCATCAGCGCGTGGATCTCGCCGGGGTAGAGGTCGAGGTCGACGCCCTTGAGCGCGGCCGCTCCGCCGAAGTTCTTGGTGACGCCTCGTACGCGGAGCACGGCCTCGGGTACCGCGCCCGCCCCGTCGGTGGCCGTGGGCGCGGCCGGTTTCCTGGGGGTCACGGCGGTACCTCCCTGCGTGTTCCGGGCGGTCGGGGCTGTCACGGCTGCGGCCGGTCGCCGTCGGAAACGACACGCCCGTAGCCGCGGATGTCCGGGAACGGGGGTTCCTTGTCGGCCTGCAGGTCCACCTGGAAGGTGTTCAGACACATGCCGAGCATGGTGAAGTTGCCGAGCGCGCCGATGGTGTCGACCAGGCCCTTGGAACCGAAGTGCTCGTGCGCTCGGGCGAAGGTCTCGTCGGAGACGAAGTGGTCCTCCAGGATCTCCCTGCAGAACTGGTAGAAGGCCTGGTCCGCTTCGCTGTCGAAGACCGCCTCGCGCTTCTCGGCGACGGCCTTGACCGCGGCCTCCGGGATGCCGGCCTCGATCGCCTGGTGCACATGCGCGTTCCAGGAGTACTGCGCGTCCCAGTTCCGGGCGGCCATCAGCAGCGTGAGTTCACGCAGGTGCTTGGGGAGGCTGCAGTCGAAGCGGGCGAAGGCACCGAGGGACTCCGCGCGTTCACACATCTCCGGGCTGTGCAGCCAGACCCGGAACGGGCCGCGTACGGCGCCGCGCCGGCCGGCGATGCGGGCGGCCAGTTCCTGCTGGCGCGGATCCATCTCGTCATCGGTGAGAACGGGGAGCCTCATGTGGCCGATACCTGCCTTTTCTTTCCGGCGTGTTTCAGGCACGTACTGGGAAGCCGTGCGACGCCGCCGACGGTACAGCCGGGTTCGAGAAGCTCACCCACCTCGGAATGCAAGGTAAACCTGCACGCCGGAGGGCACCCATTCACGGGGACGCGACCTAACGTCGTTCAGCGCACCACCGTGAACTGGAAAGGAACTCCGAGTGAGCACGATCATCAAGGCCGCGTCCGTCCGCCGGCTCGACCGAGGCGGCGCCGTTGTCACGACGCCGCTGATCACCACGACGTCGGCGGGCGGGGAGAACCGCATCACCAGCGGGATGAGCGTGTACCCGGTCGGTTCCGGGGCGCCCATGCACTCGCACAACTGCGATGAGCACGTGACGATCCTCGAGGGCGAGGCGGAGGTCGTGGTCGACGGTGAGGTGACGAAGCTGGAGCAGTTCGACACCACCTACGTTCCGTCACCGATTCCTCATCTCTTCAGGAATGTCGGTGACAGTCCTCTGCGCATCCTGTGGGTCTACACGTCGGGGATCGTGACGCGTACGTTCACCGAGACGGGCGTGACGGTGGAGCACCTCTCGGCTCAGGACCAGATGGGCTGAGACGGGTGATGCGGGGCGGGCGGCTCGTGCGGTGTCCTGGCGGTGACCGTAACCGGCCACGCAGGTTGTCAGCAAGATGTGACGCACAATTGTTGACCATGCTCGTCCACCATGGCCGTCCCGCCCCGCGGTACCGGATATGCCGAGGTCAGCGGCCGGTCAGTTGCGGGTCCACTGCTGGTTCGCTCCCCCGTTGCACGTCCACAGGTCGATCAGCGTGCCGTTGGCGGTGCCGTTGCCGAGCGCGTCGAGGCACAGGCCCGAGACGTTGTTGGTGATGGTGCCGTTGGTGTTGACCGTCCACTTCTGGTTGGTGCCGCCGTGGCAGTCCCAGATGACGACGCGGGTGCCGTTCGCGGTGCCGCTGTTGTAGGCGTCGAGGCACTTGTTGCCGTAGACCACGAGTTCGCCGCGCGAGGTGTACGTGAACGTCTGGTTCTGGCCTCCGCCGCAGTCCCAGAGTTCGGCCTGGGTGTTGTTGGTGATGGTGCTCTTGAAGAAGTCGAGGCAGCGCCCGGAGCCGGTGCCGACGATCGCCGTGCCGTTGGTGCCCGGGATGGCGCGGACGGCCACGGCGTCGATGTCGGGCGCGGTCCCGGATGTCCCGAAGGCCAGCGTGTTCGACCCCTTCGCCAGATGCGCCAGGACGGACACCGTGCGGTACGTGGTCGCCGAACCGGTGGGCGGCAGGGAGAGCGTCTGCGTGTACTGGTCGTTGACCTTGAAGGTCGCCTTGCGGGCCGTGGTACCGGAGTTGGCGTAGGTGACGTCGATCAGCTTCGTGCCCGCGTTGGCCACGGTGACGCCGGTGAACGTCGGTGTCGTGGCCGTGGTGGTGTCCTCGTACGTCGTCCCGGCGCCCTCCGTGCCGGAGACGGTGAGCAGGACGGCCTCCCCGGCGGGAACCGCGGCGGTGTAACTCGTCGCGTACGAACCGACGTTGGACGCCGACCACACGTTACGCACCGCGGCCGACGCCGTGGTCAGCCCCAAGTCCTGCCAGCGGGCGGTGATGTTGGCCGCCGCGGAGGTGCGGTTCAGGAGCAGGACCGCGCGCTTGCCGGTGCCGGAGAGGATCTTGCTGTAAACCTGCAACCCCGTGCTGTCCTCGGCGACTTCGACGCCCTGCAGACCGCGTGCGTCCTGGTCGATCGCGATGACCTCGCGGTTGGTGAGGATCGAGGCGGTCGAAGAACTCATGGTGGCAAGGTTGTTGCCCGCGAGCAGTGGTGCGCCGGCGATCGCCCACAGCCCCATATGGGTGCGGTTCTGCGCGGCGCTCAGACCGGTCATGCCGACCGTCATCATGTCCGGGTCGTTGTAGTAGCCGGTGTGCTGAGCCGCGGGGTGCAGGGACTTGTCGAAGTTGGCCAGAATGCTCGACATCGTCGGGTTGCTGGGCCAGAAGACGATGTCGGTGCTGGTGCGCCACATGTCACCGGTGCCCGCCGCCCAGTTCCAGGGATTGCCCGTGCCCCACTCGCACAGCGACAGCACGAGCGAGCGTCCGGTGACGGCGGTCGCGGCGGTGTTGGCGGCGCTGATCGCCTTGTACGTCGCCTCCTGGTCGAGGCCCTCCGCGTCACCGCCGCACCAGTCGACCTTGACGAAGTCGAAGCCCCAGTTCTGGAAGGCCTCCAGGTCCTGCTGGTTGTGGCCCTCCATACCGGTGTTGGGCGCGGCGGGCACGGTGTCCGGGGTCGGGTAGTAGTAGCCGCAGCCGTTCTTGCCGGCGTCGGTGTAGATCCCGGCCTTGAGGCCCTTGCTGTGGATGTAGTCGGCGATGGCCTTCATCCCGCCGGGCCACTGCTCGGTGTCGACGGTGATGTTGCCGGCACTGTCGCGGGTGCCCACCCACCAGCCCTCGTCGATGTTGACGTACTTGTAGCCCGCGGCCGCCATTCCCGATGACACGAGGGCGTCGGCCTGGGCCTTGATCGTGTCGAAGTCGATGATGCTCGCGAAGCTGTTCCAGGAAGCCCAGCCCATCGGGGCGGGGTTGACCCCGATCTGGTTGGTGCTGACGGCGGCCGGCTCGGCCGCGAGCGGCTCGGCCGACCGGCCCAGGCCGGCCAGCCCCGCGATGGCGAGACACAGGACGGCACACTGGACGACCGCACGTCTCAAGAGACGCCTGAGACGCGACGTGTTCGAAATAGTGGACATGCGGCTCTCCCTTGAGCGGTTTGTTCGCAGAGTCGAACAAAAGTCAACGAGACTCGCCATATGGCAGCGCCTCGTCACGAGCACGTCAAGTCCCTGAACCACAACTTCCGTTCACGTTCGGCCAACACATCCGGCGAAGGCCCCCGGAGAGCGGCTGAACTGCCGTCGTCACGCCCTCCAGAACACGCGATACCTTCCACGTGACACGGCCGTACTCGGGCCGGAACAGATCTCAAACGTCGGGAGAGAGCCATGCGCGACGGCGCGATGGTGGAGGTGGCTGCCGGAGTTCATCTGGTGCACGGCAGCAACACGAACTGGGTGATCCTGACCGAGGGCGACGCCGTCACCCTGGTCGACACGGGTTACCCCGGCGACCGTCAGGCGGTCCTGGCCTCCCTGGACGCTCTCGGTCACGCGCCCGAGGCCGTCACGGGCGTCCTCATCACGCACGCGCACAACGACCACCTCGGTTCGGCCGAACACCTCAGCAGCACGTTCGGCATCCCCGTCTACCTGCACGAGGCCGAACTGCCGCACGCGCGCCGGGAGTTCCTGCACCAAGTGAGCGTCGGCCAGGTGCTGCGCGAGGCGTGGCGGCCGGGTGTACTGCCGTGGGCGCTGCACGCCATCAAGTCGGGCGGCAAGAAGGACGTCCGGATGACCAGGCCCGAGCCGTTCCCCAGGAAGGGCCCGCTGGATCTGCCCGGCCGTCCCGTCCCGGTGCACACGCCCGGTCATACGGCGGGGCACTGCGTGTTCCACCTCCCGGACGCCGGGATCCTGATCTCCGGCGACGCGCTGGTCAGCGCCCACCCCACGTCACGGGTACGGGGTCCGCAGCTCCTGCCCGCGATGTTCGACGCCGAGCGCGAGCAGGCCTACGCGTCGCTCGCGGACATCGAGGCCCTCGCCGCGGATGTCCTGGTCCCCGGGCACGGTCCCATGCACCGGGGCCCCGTACGCGAGGCCGCGGGACGGGCACGGGAGCTGGCTAGCTGACGGGGGCCGGCCCGTCCGACTGCACCGCCGTCAGATAGGCCCGCAGTGCGTCCCGGTTGCGGGCCAGGCAGTCGATGCGGCTCTGGATGCGGTCGATCTCGTCGCGCAGCAGCCCGGCCGTCTCGGCGGTCAGGCATTCGGGGTGGAGGTGGATCTCGCCGGGGCCGGACAGAAACGGCAGGATGGCGCGGATGATCTCGGTGGTGAGCCCGGAGTCGAGCAGCCCGCGGATCTGCTGAACGCACTGGACGGCGGCGTCGCCGTACTCGCGATAGCCGTTCTCGCCCCGCGCCGGGTGGAGCAGGTTCTGCTCCTCGTAGTACCGCAGCATCCTGGTGGGGACGCCGGTCCGGCGCGACAGTTCACCGATCTTCATGGCTCCCCCTGGAGACCGAGCTTGCCTTCACACTGATGTGAAGGTTTCAGCATGGTCCCATGACCGTCGCCCCGCCCACCGGCAGCACGTCCACGCCTGCCGCCGCGCTCCCGCTCTCAGGGCTCCTGGCCCTGTCCACGGCCGCCTTCACCGCCGTCATGACCGAACTGCTGCCCGCCGGTCTGCTGCCTCGGATGGCATCGGACCTGAGCGTCTCGGAGGGGCGGGCCGGCTTCCTGGTGACCGGTTACGCGCTCGCCTCCTTCCTGGCCGCCGTGCCGCTCACCGCCGCGTTGCGCGGTCTGCCGCGCCGCCGGGTACTGATCGGCGCGCTCGTGGGCTTCGCCTGCTGCAACGCGGTCACCGCGCTGTCGTCCGCGTACGCGCTCACCTTCGCGGCCCGGCTCGCGGCCGGGGTGATGGGCGGCGTCATGTGGGCGATGCTCGTCGGGTACGCGGCCCGTATGGTGCCCGCCGAGCGGCGCGGCCGCGCCATCGCGATCGTCCTCGCGGGGATCACGCTCGCCCTGTCGCTGGGGGTCCCGGCGGGCACCGCGCTGGCCGAAGTCCTGGGCTGGCGCGCGGTCTTCGCGCTGTCGGCCTTCGGCGCCGTGCTGCTCGTGGTCTGGGTGCGCCGACGGGTTCCGGACTTCCCCGGTGAGGCGGCGGGCGCACGCGTGCCGTTGCACCGGGTCGCCGCACTGCCAGGGATCGCGACCGTCCTGTCCGTCACCTTGCTGCTGCTTCTGGGGCACCAGGTGATGTACACATACGCCGCCCCGTTCGCGGAGCATGTGGGGTTCGGCCACACCGGTCTTGTCCTGCTGGTGTTCGGGGTGGCCACTGTCGTCGGGATCTGGATCACCGGCGTACTGGTCGACACATACCTGCGACGGACGCTGCTGATGGCGCTCGCCACGATCGCGTGCGCCTTCCTCATCCTGGGTCTGTACGCGGGCAGCCCCGCCGTACTCCTCGTATCGGTGGCTCTGTGGGGCGCCGCGTTCGGCGGGGCACCGACCCTGATCCAGACCGCGCTGGTGGACGCCTCCGGCCCCGCCAACGCCGATGTGGCCACGTCGTTGCAGGCCACGGTGTACAACGCGGGCATCGCGGCCGGATCGTTCACCGGTGGACTCGTCCTGGAGGGTGCGGGCGCCGGGGCCCTGCCCTGGACTTCACTGCCGCTGATCGCGGCCGCGCTGGCCGTCGTGGCGGTGGGGCGCCGGCGGGCCTTTCCCGTGCGGCGCCTCACAGGGAGTTGGCCAAAGACGGCCGTCACCACCAACGGCACGTGTTCCTAGGCTGTTTCGTTCGGATCGTCGAGGCCGCCGGGAGGGGCGGGCGACGACCGATGAGTTTCTCCGCGATCAGCAGTCAGAGAACATGGTTGGTGCGCCGCAGCCGCAAGTGCGGACGGAACGCACACCGACCGAACCTGCCGAGCACCAGACACGAGACACCGAGGAACCTTAGATGCGCACCTTGATCAGCACCGCTTTCGTCTCCCTCGACGGCGTCGTGGAGGCCCCGGGCGGCGAGCCCGGTTACCGGAACTCCGGTTGGACCTTCAAGGACATGGAGTTCCTCCCCGAAGCGTTCGACATCAAGGGTCGGGAGCAGAAGGAAGCCACCGCGATGTTGCTGGGCAGACTCAGCTACGAGGCGTTCAGCCCGGTGTGGCCGGACATGGAGGAGTTCGCCGACTACAAGGTGATGCCGAAGTACGTCGTCTCCACCACCCTCACCGAGGACGACCTGGTTTCCAACTGGGGCGAGACCACGATCCTGCGCTCGCTCGACGAGGTCGCCGCGTTGAAGGAGACCGAGGGCGGCCCGATCATCGTCCACGGCAGCGCCGCCCTCAACCAGGGCCTGTCGGATGCCGGCTTGATCGACCGTTACCACCTGCTCGTCTTCCCGCTCCTGCTCGGCGCGGGCAAGCGTCTGTTCAGCGCCACGGACAAGGACACCCAGAAACTGAAGCTGGTCGAGCACGAGGCCTACGCCAACGGCCTGCAGAAGAACGTATTCGACGTCGTCCGCTGACAAGGCTCCCGCACTCGCCCTGCCGTCCGAACGAAACGCCCTAGCCGAGTTCGAGGGTGGTGACGCCGTACACGCGCTCACCCGCGAACGGCCTGACCGTACCCGTGTACATACGGGCGGTGTCGAAAGAGGGTGTGAGGCCGAACTCCTGGGCAAGCGCGACTCCGGCCGCGTTCGTTCCGGGGATGTCGATGGCGACCTCCCTCCCGGCGGCCTCGCCGGTCAGCGCGACGAACAGCGCCCGGGCGTCCTCGGCGGTGTCGGCGAACAGCGGGCCGATGCGCAGGGCGTCACGGCCCGGGCGGATCACGCCGTACCCGCTGAGACGTCCGTCGGTGCGGCGGACGAAGGCACGGTGGTCCGGGCCGCTCAGCCACGACTCCAGGAACCGCGGCCGGTCGGCCGGGTAGCAGGCGCTGTCGTACGCCGTGACGGCCGCGAGGTCCGTCGCCTCGGCGGGCCGGACCCCCGTCGGGGTCTCCCCCACGGGCGCGACTCCACCGAACCGGGAGGTGCGGTAAGCGAGTTCGAAGCCGGACTGACGGTATTTGTCCTGCTGCGCGACCACCCCGTCGAGACCGACGGTCCGACCGCCGGCGTGCGCCAGGGCAGTCTTCCAGGTGGTGATGCCGTAACCGCGTCCGCGCAGGTCGGGGCGTACGAGGTAGAAGCCCAGGAAGGCGTAGTCGGCGCCGTAGTTGACGACCGAGACGGCCGAGACCGGTTCGCCGCCGAGCCGCCCGATGAAGAACCCCTCCGGATCCTGGGCGAAGAAGCTCACGCTGTCGGACAGACCGGGATTCCATCCCTCGTCCGCCGCCCATCCGCGGACCACTTTCCACTCGTCGAGCGAGGCCTGAGTGACGACGAGGTCTTCGGGTCCCGGAGTGGTCATGCGGGTGCTTCCTTTCGTCGGGGTGGCGTCGCGGGCTGTGGTTACCGTCCGCACCTCGGCAATTCTTCCCGATCTCCACGGGATCACTGGCGAAAACCGCGCTCATAAGGTTGACGCTCATGAGCATCAACCACGTGACTTTGCGCCCGGTGGCCGAGGACGACCTGTCCGTCATGGAGCGGTTCCTCATGGAGCCGGAGACGGCCGAACCCTTCCAGTGGTTCGGCTGGTGGGACATCGGGCGCTGGCGGCGCCAGTGGGCGGAGAACGGTCTGATCACCGAGGATTCGGGATATCTGATGGTGGTGCGTGACGACGAGCGGCTGGGATTCGTCGCCTGGCGGAAGATCGTCTCCAGCCGGACCACTCACTACTGGAACATGGGTATCGGGCTGCTGCCCGAGACACGCGGCAAGGGAGTTGGCACCGAAGCCCAGCGGCAACTGGTCCAGTACCTCTTCGCCCACACGCTGGTGATACGTATCGAGGCCGATACCGAGGTGGACAACATCGCCGAGCAACGCGCCCTGGAGAAGGTCGGGTTCACCCGCGAGGGCGTGCTGCGCAGTGTCGTGTTCCGCGACGGTCACTGGCGCGACGGCGTGCGGTACGGCATCCTCCGCGGCGAGCTGGGCTGAGGAGTCGTCAAGGCCCCACCGGTCACGAGTCCGGTGGGGCCTTCCGCTCTTGCCGGGCCCTGGTCAGCGAGTGGCGGCGGGCCGGAATCGCCGGTACAGGACGGCTCCGCCCAGGACCAGCGCCGCGCTCCCGGCGATCGCGGGCGCCATCTGGTCCGCGCCGGTCTGAGCGAGGGAGGCCACGGGCCCCGACGGCGTGCCGGGAGGCGCGTACTGCGCCTTGGCGGGCGGTGCGGACGGCTTCGGCGCGGGCTTGACGGGGCGGTCGGGCCGGCCGCCGGAGGTGTTCGTGGACTCGTTGCCGACGGCCGCGTTGCCGATGCCGACGACGCTCACGGAGTTGCCGGTGACGTTGACCGGGAGATGCACGGGAAGCTGCACGCCGTTGCCCGAGAGCACACCTGGCGAATCCTTTCCGCTGCTCTGCGCGGCGGCACCTCCGCTGCCGTTCTCCACCGCACCGCCCTGCGTTCCACCGGGCGCCTCGGCCCCGCCGCCGCCCTCGTTGGCACAGCTGTTGCCCGCCGCCGGGTTGAGGACCCCGACGACGTTCACGGTGTTCCCGCACACGTTCACGGGAACGTGCACCGGGAGCTGGATGGTGTTGCCGGAGATCAGCCCGGGCGAGCCCGCCGCGGTGCCGTCCGCCGCGGAGTCGGCGTACGCCGGCATGGTCACGGCCATCGCTCCCGAGGCGGCGGCTGCTGCGATCAATCCATTTCGGGTAACCCGTTTCATAGGGTCCCTGCCTTCCAGACATGGTCGCGGGCGGTCGCCCGCATGCCATAAAACGCGAGAGAACCATCCGAGTTATGGCTAATCGGTCTTTCACCCCATCGAGCGTCATGGTTATCGAACTGGTGAGGCGGCTCGTGCGAGGGCCATCGGCGCTTGCGGAGCGTACGGATCTGCCCCGTGCAAGGCGCGCAGGGTAAGGCACCGCGGCCCGTTCCGCTCGCCCAGAGGCGTCCACCGGGACCCGCCCTTATCGTGAGCGAGGGGGCAGCCGGGCGTCCTGGAGGCATGCATGCTGTCCGTGCACCAACGCTGCGCGTTCGCCGGAGCCACGACCGTGACGCTGGCCCTGCTGGTGGCCGGACTGCCTTCGGCGGCGAGGGCCGCCGACACACCAGACCTGTCACGCTTCTACGGCCAGCGCATCAAGTGGGCCGCGTGCGAGGGCTACGGCATGCCCGAGGACCTGCAGTGCGGGAAGGTGACCGTCCCGCTGGACTACGCGAACCCGGGTGACGGAACGCTCGACGTGGCGATGGCCCGCTACCGCGCGACGGGAAAGTCGAGGGGTTCGGTGCTACTGAACTTCGGCGGGCCCGGAGGCGCGGGAATCCCTCAACTCGCCTTCGGAGGTGAGGACTTCATGCATCTGACGAACGGCTACGACGTGGTCACCTTCGATCCCAGAGGCGTCGGCCAGTCCTCGCCCGTCAGTTGTGGCGAGGGCGGCGACGAGTACTACGGCACGACGGACGGCACCACCGACAGCGGCGATCCGCAGGCCGCCCTCAAGGCGTTGCGGAAGACCGCCGACGAATGCGCCAAGCACTCGGGACCCGTGCTGGCCCACATAGGCACGGTCAACGCCTCCCGGGACATGGACGTGATGCGGCAGGCGCTCGGCGACAAGAAGCTCAACTACCTCGGCTTCTCCTACGGAACGCGTCTGGGCGCGGTGTACGCGGCCCAGTTCCCCAAGAAGACGGGCCGGTTGGTCCTCGACGGCGTGGACACGCTCACCGAACCGCTGTCCGAGCAGGGACTGGTGGGCGCCGCGGGCCAGCAGACCGCGCTGGAGGACTTCCTCACCTGGTGCACCAAGGATCTGTCCTGTCCGTTCGGGCAGGATCCGCGCAGCGCCCGAAAACAGGTCGTCCAGCTCGTCGACTCGCTCGACGCGGACCCGGTTCCGGCCGACTTCGGCCAGGAGTTCTCCGGCCAGGACCTCGTGGGCGCCATAAGTCAGGCCCTGTACAGCCGCCAGATGTGGCCCACGCTCGCGCAGGCCCTCAACTCCCTGCTCCAGGACGGCGACACCCGCTGGCTCATGCAGTTGTCGGGCGGCGCGGCCCTCCCCGACACCGCCGGGAGCACCCAGCCGGGCGGACCGGCGGTGGCACCCCGCAAGGACGACGAGCTGACCGTGACGGCCAGCCCGGACGGCGGTCTCGTCGACCCGGTGGACGTCCCCATCGACAACCTCCCGGCCGCGCTGATGGCGATCAACTGCGCGGACGACCCCGACCGGCCCACCGCCGACCAGGTCACCAGGGAGATCGACTCGCTGCGCGCCGAGTACGCGCAGGTGTCCCCTGTCTTCGGCGAGTACCGGCTCACCCAGGTACTGACGTGCTACGGCCGCCCCAAGGGCACCGACTACATACGCGACGAAGTACGCGACGTCGACACCCCGAAGATGCTCCTCGTCGGCACCCGCGGCGACCCCGCCACTCCGTACCGCTGGGCCCTGGAGACCGCCGAGCGGCTCGGCTCCTCGGCGGTCGTGCTGGACAACAAGGGCGACGGACACACCGGGTACGCGTCCTCCGAGTGCGTGCATCAGAAGGTCGACGACTTCCTGCTGTACGGCTCCCTGCCGGACAACGGCAGCTCCTGCGGGCCGCCGGACTCGGGCGACTGAACCCGGGGGCGAGGATGCACCGGGAAATGCAACAGCCACGTAACACGGACAAGTCGGCTACAACCCCTCGAACCCCCCGGCCGTCACACTGTGCGGGCGTCGCCTCGACCGGGCACGCCGCAGTACCCGTATACACGTCCATCACAGGGGGAACACCACTGATGCGCATCCGTCCCGTCCTCGCCCTCGCGACCGCCGCCGCGGCACTGCTCGTCGCCGCGCCTCAGGGCTCGGCCGTAGCCCAGAGCTCCGCCACCACCAGGGTCGCCGCCTGCCCGGAGAAGGCCCTCGCCGTGGCGGCGCACCAGGCCGCGAACCCCACCGTCGTACACATCAGCGTCACCAACCACTCGAAGCGGACCTGCACCGTCGACCGCATCCCGACCGTCACCTTCGGGGACCTCGACGGCGCGGCCCAGCCGGTGCCCGCCGGGGACAGCGGGCCGTACCGGATCGGCGCGGGCAGGACGGCGTACGCCGCCGTACGCACGATCGCCGACCTGGCCGACCCCGAGGCCCGTCGGGTGGACTCGATCACCGTCTCCGCCGATCCGGCGCGGTTCGGCCGCACCTTCACGGCGAAGGAACTGGGCGCCGGTGACGCCGTGCGCGTATGGGAGCCGGTGACGACATGGTGGAAGCCGTCGGTGGCCGCCGCGGACAAGGCACTCGGGCTCAACCAGGCATGAAGTCCGGGGCGCGGAGGGGCCGGCGAGCCGCTCAGAACTCGACGGGGTCCCGCACGATCGGGCACGTCATGCAGTGGCCGCCGCCCCGGCCGCGCCCCAACTCGGCGCCGACGATGGTGATGACCTCGACGCCGGCCTTCCTCAGCAGTGTGTTGGTCTGGGTGTTGCGGTCGTAGGTGAAGACCACACCGGGTTCCAGGGCGACGGCGTTGTTGCCGCTGTCCCACTGCTGGCGCTCGGAGGCGTACACGTCTCCGCCGGTCTCGACGACGCGCAGCTGCGGCAACCCGAGGGCCTTGGCGACGACTTCGGTGAAGGGGCGCGAGCCCTCGTCGGTGAGTTCGATGCCGGGGGCCTTGTCGCTCGGGCGGAGGGAGAAGGTGTGGACCGCGTCCATGATGGCCGGGTAGAGGGTCACCAGGTCGCGGTCGGCAAACGTGAAGACGGTGTCGAGGTGCATCGCGGAGCGCAACTTGGGCATACCGGCGACGATGACGTGCTCGGCCGCCCCGTTCTTGAACAGCGCGGCCGCGACCTGGGTGATCGCCTGCCGTGAGGTGCGCTCGCTCATGCCCATGAGGACGACACCGTTGCCGACCGGCATGATGTCGCCGCCCTCGAACGTGGCCTGCCGCCAGTCGAGTTCGGGGTCGCCCCACCACACCGTGGAGCCGGCCTAGTCGGGGTGGAAGGTGTAGATGGCCTTCATCAGGAGGGTCTCGTCGTGCCGGGCGGGCCAGTAGAGGGGGTTGAGCGTGAGGCCGCCGTACAGCCAGCACGTCGTGTCGCGGGTGTAGAGCGTGTTGGGCAGCGGCGGCATCAGGTACTCGCGTACGCCCGTCGACTCGCGGGCGAGTGCGAGATGACCGGAGCGGAAGCCGTCCGGCAGGTCGCCGGTGGCCAGACCGCCGATCAAGTACCGCGCGAGCGTGGCGGGTTCGAGGGACCCCAGGAAGGCCCGGGTGTCGTCGACGGGTCCGAGTCCGACCTCGTTGGCGGTGATCTTCCGGTCCAGGAGCCAGTCCCTGGCCGCGGGGATCGCCATCGTCTCGGCGAGCAGGTCGTGCAGTTCCACGACGTCGACGCCTCGTTCACGCAGCTTGTTGACGAAGTCGGCGTGGTCGCGCTGGGCGTTCTCCACCCACATGACGTCGTCGAAGAGCAGGTCGTCGGAGTTGGTGGGGGTGAGCCGGCGGTGTGCGAGGCCGGGCGCGCAGACCAGCACCTTGCGCAGCCTGCCGACCTCGGAGTGGACGCCGTACGCCGTCCCGTTGGTGCTGTCCTGACTGGTCACGGTGTGCCTTTCTCCAGGTCGTCCGGGCCTTCCGGGTCTTCCGGGCCTTTCGGTCAGAGGCTGATCCAGCCCAGCGCCAGAGCGACGATCCCGAGGATCGCGCCGGCGATCGAGACGGCGAGGATGACGAGTTCGCGGGGCGAGAACAGCTGTCTGCCCTGCTCGCGCCTGGCCATCACGTACAGGATCGTGGCGGGCGCGTAGATGACGAACGAGACAAGGAGGTACTTCAGCCCGGCCGCGTAGAACAGGAAGGCGGTGTAGACGGTGGCGAGCACGGCGACGAGGAGGTCGCTGCCGGGGCCCGCGCGGGCGATCTTGACGGCGAAGCCCGCCGCCAGCAGGAACGGGATCAGTGTCAGCGCGCTGGTCAGGTCGAGCGCGAAGTTGAAGGCGTCGTCCGAGAACAGGGTGACGACCAGCACGACTTGGGTCAGCAGGGTCGTCATCACGAGCGCGGGCGTGGGTACGTCGTCGCCGATGGAGCGGCCGAGGAAACGGGGCATGTCCTCGTCCTTGGCGGCGACGAACAGCACCTCGGCCGCCATCAGGGTCCAGGCCAGATAGGCGCCGAGCACCGAGACGATCAGGCCGACGCTGACGAAGACCTGCCCCCAGGTGCCGACGGCGTGCTCCAGGACCTCGGCCATGGAGGGCTGCCGCAGCTCGGCGATCAGGGGAACTCCAGGACGGTCGCGCGCCCCACACCCTCGCGGCGTTTGACGTGCCGTGAGTACGCGTTCGCGCGGATATGGTATCGCCGCCGCCCAGCGCGGGTGCGACGGCGCCGACGGCCGGAATGCTGAGGACCCAGTACGTCGCATTGCCGACGCAGGCGCTAGCCCATTGACGTCCTCGCCGCCTTGAAGGGCGACGACTCCGGTCCGTACCGCTGACGCGACACCACCGTGGGTTCCTGCTTCAGCGACCTGTGCCGTTCCGTGAGGAGCGGTCTTACCTGGTCTCCACAGGCGTGACTTCCCGCCCGTCCGGCGGTAGGTCCGCCAACTACGTTGTCAGACAAGCCGACGTTAGCAGTGGCCCTGCGGCCATCGGAGCCGCTGGGCCAAGGATGCCCTTCACCTCCACCCTGGAGGGTGGAGCACTGCGCAAATGTTCGATAGCCGAACGCCGAGAAGAAACCCAGGTACTCGCCGAAGCCGGCCTTCGCGTAGGCGTAGACGCCCGCGTCGAGGTCCGGTCTGCGGATGGCGAGGCGCTGGAAGACGAAGGCGAGCATCAGCATGCCGGTGCCGGCGACGGCCCACGCGATGAGGGCTCCGGCCACGCCCGTCTCCTGGGCGAAGCGGCGGGGCAGTGAGAAGACGCCGGCTCCGACCATCGAGCCGACGACCATCGTGGTGAGCGTCAGGAGCGTGAGTTTGGCGGCGGGTGGCGCCTTGGCTTCCACGTCGGCCTGCGTCATGGGCGTCCTAAGCAGGTCATGGTGTCCTACGACGGTGGGGCACCGGCGTCCGGCGACGGTGACGAGGACTACGCGATCTGTCGACGCGAGCGACCCTAGCAATCAAATGCACCAAATGCCCGATAAGCGAATTGGTCCTATCGTGCAGGTATGGAGCACGCACTCAGTCCCGCCACCCTGACCGAACTGCGCAGGCCCCGGCCCTATCCCGCGGTCTCCGTGCTGACGCCGACACATCGTCGCGAGCCCGACAACGCCCAGGATCCGGTCCGGCTGCGCAATGTGGTCGCCGAGGCCAAGAAACAGCTGGAAGCCGATCCGTCGGTCACCCGCGAACGGCGGATGGACCTCGTCGAGCAGCTCGACCGCGCCCTCGCGGAGGTCGATCTGACGCACGCCGAGGACGGCCTGGCCATCTTCGCCGCCCCCGGTGAGCACCAGGTCTGGTCGCTGGCCCGTACCGTGCCGGAGCGCGTGGTGCTGTCGGACACCTTCCTGACCCGCAATCTCGTCGCCGCGCAGGCCTCCGAGCGGCCGTTCTGGGTGCTGTCGGTATCGGCCGACCAGGTCACGCTGTGGAACGGCGGGGCCGACCGGGTCGCCCAGGAGCACGCCAACGGCTTTCCGCTCACACGGAGCCTGGAGGACCCGGACGCCGAGCGCCAGGAACGCGTCGGCGACCTGCCCAGCACCTTCCGCGACGAGCAGACCCGGCACTTCC
Source organism: Streptomyces sp. NBC_00620 (assembly GCF_026341825.1). Classification (GTDB taxonomy): domain Bacteria; phylum Actinomycetota; class Actinomycetes; order Streptomycetales; family Streptomycetaceae; genus Streptomyces. The sequence goes on along the minus strand of NZ_JAPENY010000002.1, from coordinate 2,485,945 downwards.
TGCGCGACGCCGACACCGCCGTGAGCGCCGTCCTGCGCAAGCACCCCCGGCCGCTGTACGTCACCGGTGAGACCGCCGCTCTCTCCCTCCTCGACGAGATCGGCACCGTCACCAAGGAGGCCGCGCACATCCCGCACGGCGGCCTCGCGCACGGCACACCCGACGCCGTGTGGCAGGCGGTGCATCCCCTGATCACCGCCGAGGCGAAGAAGGACGTCGACGCGGTGGCGCGCGAGCTGGAAACGGCACGCGGTCGCAAGGCGTTCGCCGCCGGAGTCGACGAGGTGTGGCAGAGCGCGACCGAGGGCCGCGTCCAGCTGCTCGCCGTCGAGGAGAACTACCGCGTGACCGTACGCGACAACGGCGGCGACCATCTCGTCCCGGCCGAGAGCGGCGACCTGGACGCCCGCGAGGACATCGTCGACGAGATCGTCGAACAGTGTCTGGAGACCGGCGCCGAGGTCCGCTTCGTTCCCGACGGCAGTCTCGGGGACGCGAAAGGGATCGCAGGGGTGCTGCGTTACTGATCTCCACGGCCGACAATGATCCTGAGCTGTCGGCTGGAGAGGTGCGGAGCACGTGAGTGAACTACTGGGTGTAGCGGTCCTGGGTGCGGGGCACATGGGTGCCGACCACATACGGCGAATCGACCGGGTGATGGGCGGCGCTCGGGTCGCCGCGGTCGCCGATCCCGACACCGGGCGAGCCAAGGACGTCGTGACCGGAATCGACGGCGTCTCGGTCCACGCCGACGCGACGGCCGCGCTGGACGCACCCGGCGTACAGGCCGTGTTGATCGCGTCCCCCGGGCCCGCGCACGAGGAGGCGCTGCTCGCGGCCTTCGCGCGCGGTCTGCCGGTGCTGTGCGAGAAGCCGATGGTGCCGGATTCGGCCGGGGCGCTGCGGGTGGTGGAGGCGGAGTCGCGGCTCGGCCGGCGGCTGGTGCAGGTCGGGTTCATGCGCCGGTACGACGCCGAGTACCAGCGCCTCAAGTCGCTGCTGGACAGCGGTCGGCTGGGCCGTCCGCTGATGCTCCACTGCACGCACCGCAATGTCTCCTCGCCGCCCGGTTTCACCACCGCGATGCTGGTCAACAGCTCCGTCTCGCACGAGATCGACGCGGCGCGCTGGCTGCTAGACCAGGAGCTCACGGCCGTGACGGTGCTGCGCCCGCGCTCGTCCTCGCACGCCCCGGAGGGTCTCGTCGACCCCCAGCTCGTGCTGTTCGAGACCGCGGAGGGCGCACTGGTGGACGTGGAGATCTTCGTCAACTCCGGCTTCGGCTACCAGGTGCGGTGCGAGGCGGTCTGCGAGAGCGGGAGCGCGCGGATCGGGGACGAGCACACGATGGTCGTGACAACGGCCGGCGGGGCGTACGAGGAGGTCGCGCAGGACTACCTCGTACGGTTCGCGGACGCCTACGACCGTGAGGTGCAGGCATGGGTGGACGCCACCCGCGCGGGCCGGGTCACCGGACCGAGCGCCTGGGACGGGTACGCGTCGTCCGCCGTCGCCGAGGCGGGAGTCCGGGCGCAGGAGAGCGGCGGCCGGGTGACCGTCGAACTCGCCCCGCGCCCGGAACTCTACGAGCCGGTCAACCGCTGACGCTCGCCGCGCCCGTCTCGATGTGCCCGGTGAACCGGCGCGACCAGCTCGCGTCGGAGTCGACGGTGACCGTGAAGTCGTACCAACCGCCCTGGTACGCGACGGCGTTGAAGTAGTCCTCCGCCGAGGTACCCGCGGCGACGGTGTACGTCCAGGGACCGTCGCCGCGGTACTGGTTCGAGGTGATCGTGAACTTCACCGAGGACGCGGCGGAGTTGGCCATCCTGAAATAGATCGCCGTCTTCCCGGTGCCGGGCTCGGTGGCGTAACGGGTGCTCACTTCCGCGGACTTGCCCGCCTGCGTGGCGTCGCCCTTGAAGCGGCGCAGGAAGCGGTTGGGGCCGGTCATGGAAATGTCGTACTTCCCTGCGCCGTACCCGGTGCCGATGTTGAAGTAGTCGGAGGCCGTGCCGCCCGCGTCGACGGTGTACTGCCAGGGTGTGGTGTCGCGGTAGGCGTTCGGGTGGATGGAGAAGTGCGCGGCGCTCCTGGCCGGGGTGCCCTGGTTGGCCATGGTGAACCAGGCGAGGATCTTGCCGCCGGTGCCGAACTCCAGGTGGTCCAGGTAGCCGTTGGGCTGGTACGGGAGGGCGCGGGCGGGGCGGGTGCCGGGTTCCTGGGCGGGCAGCGCGTTGGTGGTGGGCACCGGGTTGGGCAGCGGGCCGCAGGTGCCGAAGCCGATGACGCTTGTCGAGGGCAGCGTGGCGGCGCCGTACACCGGGTGCGCGAAGTCGAAGACGCCGGTCAGGTCGCCGGTGACCTTGCGGCGCCAGGCGCTGATGTTGGGGCAGGGGGCGGGCTTGCCGAGCGCGCCGGTCCAGGTCTCCAGGAAGCGCAGCACGGAGGTGTGGTCGAAGACCTCCGAGGAGACCCAACCACCGCGCGTCCAGGGCGAGATGACCAGCATGGGTACGCGGAATCCGAGGCCGTACGGCACGCCGTTGAGGAACTCCCCCGCCGTGCCCGCGGGCGGCGCCGGGGGCGGTACGTGGTCGAAGAAGCCGTCGTTCTCGTCGTAGTTGAGGAACAGGACGGTCGAGTCGAAGACCTCCGGGTCGGCGGCGAGAGCGCGGTAGACGAGGTCGACGAAGTGGGCGCCGTCGCCGGGCGGGGCGTAGGGGTGCTCGGAGAAGGCCTCGTTGGCGACCACCCACGAGACCTGTGGCAGCGTGCCCGCGAGGACGTCGGCCTTGATGGCGGCGGCGATGTCGTCGGGCGTGGAGCCGGTGACCGCCGGTACGGAGGACATGCCTCGGTCGTGGAGTGGGTCGCCCGCCTTGGCGTCGGTGAACTTCTTGAAGTACGCGCAGCCGTTGTCGCCGTAGTTGTCCTGGGCGTTCTGGTAGACCTTCCAGGTCACTCCGGCCGTCTGCAGTGCCTCGGCGTAGTTCTGCCAGGTCAGCCCGGACTCGTCGCCGCCGTCGTAGCTGGTGCCGTCGACCTTGCCGCTCCACAGGTACGTGCGGTTGGGGCCTGTGGCACTGAGCGTGGAGCAGAAGTAGGCGTCGCAGATGGTGTAGTTGTCGGCCAGCGCGTAGTGGAACGGGATGTCGGAGCGGTCGAGATAGCCCATCGTGCGTACGTTGCCGACGCCCGAGACCCAGTTGTCGAGCCTTCCCTTGTTCCAGGCGGAGTGCTGCGAGGACCAGGAATGCGGGAGGTCGCCGTTGCACTGCGCGAGGGTCTCGCCGTCCGTGCCGCCGGCGGCGGGCGTCGAGCTCAGCTTCCAGGGGTACTGTCTGCCGCCGCCGTTCGGCTGGTTGAAGACGGAGTGGCCGCCGGACAGTGCGATACCGCTGCGGTCGCCGAAGCCGCGGACGCCGTTGAGGCGGCCGAAGTAGTGGTCGAAACTGCGGTTCTCCTGCATGAGGATGACGACGTGCCGTACGTCCGAGATCGTGCCGGTCGCGGTTGCCGCGGTCCCTGCGGCTTCGGCCGGCCGCGAACCGACGCCCATCGCGGCGCCTGCCGCGACAGTTGCGCCGAGCCCCACGAACCCTCTTCGGCTGATCGGTGTCATTCGCCCGCCCTCGTCACCGGAGTGCCCCTGCGGCACACCGCGCGCAAGCGTGCACGGGGCGATCGTCAAGGTCCATGCCTGAGTGGTGAGGCGGGGATGAACAGCCGTAGAACCGTGATGGACGTCAGATGTGGGTGTCGGGGACGAGGATCACCTTGCCGGTGACGGTGCCGGACTCCGCCAGCCGCATGGCCTCCGAGGCCTGGCTGACCGGGATGCGGGCCGCGACCTGAGCCTTGATGGTGCCGTCGGCGAGCAGGGCGAAGACCTGCCCGAGGTCCGTGCGGAGGCGGGCGTGGAAGGCGGCCGGACGGCGCTTGCCCGCCCAGATGTTGTAGAAGTGCGTCCGCCGGCCGTTGGGGAGCAGCTTCCAGAGGAAGAGCCGCCCGACGAGCTTGAGGACGGGCAGCTTGGAGGATCCGGTGACGTCCCGGGTTGCGGCGCTGCCGTACGAGACGAGCGTGCCCCCGCGGGCCAGCAGCCGGAAGGAGTCGACGATCCCGTCACCGCCGACGTGGTCGAAGACGGCGTCGACTCCGTCCGGCGCCAACTCCCGCACCCTGGCGGGCAGATCGGCCGCACGGTAGTCGAGCGGCAGCGCGCCGAGCGCGCGCACCGCGTCGTGGTGACGGGGCGAGGCCGTGCCGATCACGCGGACGCCCGCGTGGGTGGCCAGTTGCACCAAGGTCGAGCCCACGCCGCCGTTCGCGCCGTGCACCAGCACCGTCTGTCCGGCGCGGACCTTGGCGACGCGGTGCAGCATCTGCCAGGCGGTGATGCCGTTGACGACCACCGTCTCGGCGTCGGCGGGGTCCAGTGCGCCGGGGACCTCGACCAGGTCGGTGGCCGGCAGCACGACCTGACTGGCCCAGCCGCCGACCTTGGTCAGCGCGGCGAAGCGGCGGCCGATCAGCGTGGCGTCCACTCCCCCGCCGACCCGGACGACGACTCCGACCAGGTCGTAGCCGGGGATGAAGGGGAACGGTGGCTGGTCGTAGTACTTGCCACGGCGCATCTGCTGCTCGGCGAACGACACCCCGGTCGCCTCCATGGCCAGGACGACCTCGCCGGCCGCGGGCTGCGGCGCGGGGCGCACGCGGATCTCCAGGCCGGACGGCTCCACCACGCCCGGGAGGACGACTTCGGTCACGTTCTCGCTGTTCATGACGGTCAAAGCCCTTCGTTTCGTAATAGCTTCACGTGTTCGTGATAGGTTCTAACTAAAGCTTGCTCCTCTACATTCCGTAAGTCAAGCTCAAGGTCAAGGACCACCGGCAGCAGACGAAGAGGCGACGACATGGCCGCAGAGAACCGGACCAGGCCCGGCCCGCGCGATCGGTTCCGCGCGCAGGTACGACAGGAAGTCAAGACGGCGGCACTGCGGCAGCTGGCCGAGGGCGGCCCGGAGGCGCTGTCGCTCAACGCCATCGCCAAGCAGGTCGGCATGACCGGCCCCGCGCTCTACCGCTACTTCGCCAACCGGGACAGCCTGCTCACCGAGCTGGTCATCGACGCGTACGGCGACCTGACGTCCACGCTCGCCCGCGCAGCCGACGGCACGCCGCAGGACGCGGCCGCGCGCCTGACGTCCGTCGTACGGGCCTACCGCGACTGGGCCCTGGCCGAGCCACACCGCTACCGTCTGCTCTTCCGGGCGCCCTTGCAGGGCTATGACGCCCAGTCGACGAGCCTGGTGGAGGCCGCACAGCCGGCCATGACCGTCGTACTGGACGTGGTGAGTGCCCTCGCGAATCCGGACACCGCGGTTTCCCAGGACTCGGGGGCCCAGTTCGAGGAGTGGATGAAGCGCCACGGAATCGAGGACGTGACGACGGCGGTCGCCTCACGCGCCACGATTCTCTGGGCCCGCCTGCACGGCTTGGTGAGCCTGGAGATCGAGGGCAACTTCGCCTCGATGGGCATCGAGCCGGCCCCTCTCTACGAGGCCGAGGTGCAGGACTTCGCGCGCCGGATTCCGTAACGCGGAGGGGCTAGCACAAACGACCCTCGAACAAGAGAATGACTGGAGCGCACGCGTAGCCTCGAACACCTTCAAGTCGCGTACGCCGCCTACGACTTGACCACGCCGGACGCGTACCGAACACGTGCTAGGTACCCACTCCATGGGGACTGTGGCATATGCCAGGTGCACCACCGTATCGTGTGTTGCCAAATCCCTTACAGCGCGTCGCAGGCTGTGCGACAGTCGTAACGGTCCTTCCTCAGCCTTGGTCGTACCGTCCCCGCATCGGAGTACGTCATGCCCTCCCATCTCTCTGCGGATCGCTCAGCCGCCCAGCCGCCTCAGCGCGGCACGGTTGACGCGCTCATATCGCAGACGCGGCGGCTGCGCGGTGAGGTGGACGCCGTACGGCGTGAAGCACCCGCCGACGACGAGGACCCGCAGGGACGCTGGCAGCGTGCGCTGTGCAATCTGGCGCTGCATCAACTCAACGACCTCGACCAGCACTTGGCCCAGCTGCGGGACGGACCGCCCACGGCGCCCGTCCAGCCCGCGCCCGCCCCAGCCGTCCGAGCCGTGCCGGTCACACCCCGGCGCGGCTCGCTGCTCAGCCGGGTCGGCAGCGCCGAGTGGAATCTGCTGACGGACGAGGCCAGTTGGTCGGGGGAGCTCTACCAGCTCCTGGGCCGCGACCCCGCCGCTCCCCCGCTCACGCTCGACGAGCTGCCGTCGCTGGTGCTCGACGAGGACCGGCCGATGCTGACCGCGATGGTCACGGACTGCCTCATCGACGCCAAGCCCATCGACGGTGAGTTCCGCATACAGCGCCCCGACGGCGGGGTGCGGACCGTGCACATGATGGGCGAGCCCGTGCTCGACGCCGACGGCAGCACCGTCTCGATGTGGGCCGTGCTGCGCGACGTCAGCGAACTGCGCAGCAGCCAGCGGAAGGTGAGCGAGACCCGTGACTCGCTGCAGCGCCAACGGCACATCGCGCAGACCGAGCACCGGCTCGCGGTAGAGCTGCAGGAGGCCGTGCTGCCGCCGTGGCGTGGCTCCCTGCGGTTCCCGCAGCGGGGGCCCGAGACCCTGGACCTCGCCGCCCGCTATCTGCCGTCGTCGACCAGCGCACTGGTCGGCGGCGACTGGTACGACGCTCTCGAACTACCCGACGGGGAAACCCTGTTGAGCGTCGGTGATCTCACCGGCCACGGAATCCCGGTCGCTTCGGGCATGGCGATGCTGCTCGGCGCCCTGCGCGGTATGGCCATGTCGGGCACCCAGCCGGGCCAACTCATGTCCTGGCTCAACCAGTTACTGGACGCCACCGTCCAACCCGCCCTCGGCAGCGCCGTCTGCTGCCGCTACCGGCCCGAGACCCGCACCCTCACCTGGGCACAGGCAGGACACCCCGCCCCGCTGCTGTTCCGCAACGGGACGGGGCGCATACTGCCGGCGCCGGACGGCGTGCTGCTCGGGGCGACCACTGGGGCCACCTACGGGCAGGCCGAGGAAACGCTCGAGGACGGCGACGTGCTGCTCCTGCACACGGACGGACTTGTCCCCCGGCGCGGTGGCGCAGTGGCCGCACCGAAGCTGCTCGCTCTGGCCCCGCGCTTCCACGAGGCGCGCACGGCACAGGACTGTGTACGGACGGTTGTCGAGGAATTCGGTGAGACCGAGCGCGAGGACGACGCCTGCGTGCTCGTGGCCAGGGTCGGCCCCTGACGACCGGACTTAACGTCCCTGGGACCTACGCCCGCGCGCTGTTGCCGCCCTTCGGCTTGAACGTGCCCTTCGGCAGAGCGAGTTCGATCTCCTCACGCAGTTCGTGGATCTTCGGATAGCTGGAGTACTGCCCGGTGAGCCGGTACATCTCGCGCAGCCGGTCCCAGGTGCGGTGGGAGGAGTTGGCCCCCATCGACGTCAGGGCCAGTCTCGCGTACCGGTCGGCCTGTTCGGGGTCGTCGGCGATGAAGCAGGCGGAGGCCAGGGAGATATGGTCGAAGATCTGTGACCTCTCTCTGCCCGACTCGCGCAGCTTGAGCGCCTCCTTCGCATGGCGCTGCGCGGTGGCGGCCGCGGCCGGCTCGTGTTCGGCGAGGGTGCGGTAGGCGAGGGCCTGCATACCGTGCATGTCCGCCTCGTCGAACATCTGCATCCAGCTCGGCGGAGGTACGTCGCCCCGGTCGGAGACGAACAGGTCCTCGGCCTCGCCGAGGGTGCGCCGCATGGCCTGGCCCTTGCCCATGGAGGCCTGTGCCCAGGCCTCGATGGTGTAGAGCATGGCCCTGGTGCGGGGTAACACCTCTTCGCCGGAACCGGACTTGGCGAGTTTCATCAGGTCGAGTGCGTCGTCGGGCCGGCCCAGATGCACCATCTGGCGAGCCGCTCGTGAGAGCGCCTCCCCGGCGCGGGGCCGGTCGCCGCCCTCCCGGGCCGCGTGGGCGGCGATGACGAAGTACTTCTGAGCCGTCGGCTCCAGGCCGATGTCGTGCGACATCCAGCCCGCGAGGACGGCGAGGTTGGCGGCGACGCCCCACAGGCGCCGCTGCAGATGATCGGGGTGTCGGTAGGAGAGCATTCCTCCCACTTCGTTGAGCTGGCCCACCACAGCCTTGCGTTGCAACCCGCCCCCGCGGGCGGCGTCCCAGGCCCGGAACACCTCGACCGAGCGCTCCAGTTCCTCGATCTCCTGCGACCCGATGGGGGCGGCCTCGTAGCGGTCGAACCCAGCGGGGTCGGCGTGCAGGGGATCGTCGAAATCAGGGGCGTCGGCCGCGAGGGCCGGATCGGTGTGCAGCCACTCGTGCATGGCAGAACTGAGTGCGGAGCCCGCGGCAAGCGCGGCACCCGCGCCCACCAAGCCGCGTCGGTTGAGCATGAGGTCCATTCCCGTGAATTCGGTGAGGACCGCAGCAGTCCGCTCGGGCGCCCACGGCACTCCGTCGGGATTTTCCACACTCCCGCCGCCTGGCCGTTTCCCCACGCGCCCGTGCCGGACCAGACCGAGGTCCTCGATGGTCACGACACGGCCGAGACGCTCGGTGAACAGAGCTGCCAGCACCCGCGGAACCGGATCACGCGGGATCTCTCCCGTGTCGATCCACCGCCGCACCCGTGAGGTGTCGGTCGCCAGTTGGGGGTGGCCCATCGCCGCCGCCTGCCGGTTGACCATTCTCGCGAGTTCGCCCTTGGACCAGCCGGCCAGGCCGAACAGGTCCGACAGACGAGTGTTGGGTTGTCCGTTCACGTCAAGCCCCCAGGTTCTCGGCTGATTTGACAGTAACCGCCTGTCAGTTGCTGAGCGACTATTCGCCAGGGTTCGCCAGGGTGCGCCAGATGGTGTGCCACTGGGCATCCGGTGTCAGGTAGGAACGCGCCACCCCGACCCGGTCGCCTCAGGACATTCCCCAGGGTGCACCAGGGCGGCCGGGGCGGGTAGCGCGGCATCTTGCAGGCACACGAAGGGATCTGTTTCGCCCATGTACACAGCATCGTCCTCCGTGTCCGCCCCGCCCCGGTCGCTGCACCCCCGCCCGGCCGGCAGCGGCCCCTACCTCGACCCCGCGCGTCCCGCGGCGGGCCCCGTGCTCGGCGCCGGCAGGACACGGCGCGTTCCGGGGCTCGGCACCCAACCGCTCAGCGGGAGACTCGACTTGTCCGGCCCTCAGGGCGCACAACTGCGCACGGCGATCGCGTCGGTGCACCGGATCTGCCCGGAGTTCGCTCCGGTCCAGGTGCTGCGCCGCAGTGGACGCTCCGTGCTCCTGGTCGGCACGACCGGGCGCAGCACGGCCGTCGCCAAGTGTTTACTGGACCACTCCCCAATCTGGGCGGAGCGGATCCGGCATGAAATAGCGGCATACCGCTCGTTCGTGCGGCACCGGCCGCCGGTCCGGGTGCCCCGGCTGATCGCGGCGGACCCGGACAACTGCACCCTCGTGATCGAGCGGATGCCGGGCCGGGTGGCCGCGCTGCAGCGGCATCCGGCCGAGGCCCCGCCCCGCGCGGACATCCGGGCGGCGTTGGGCGCGATCTGCCGGCTGAACGCGTGGCGGCCGCCGGCGGGGACGTTCAACGCCCCGCTGGACTACGCGGAGCGGATCTCCCGATTCCACGGGCTGGGTCTGCTCACGGACCGGGACATGGGCGATCTGCAGAAGCTGGTGCACGGCATCGCGCACTCGTCGGGCCGTCAGGGCATGGGCCAGTTCTGTCACGGCGACGCACTCCTGTCGAACATCCTTCTCTCACCGGCCGGTCCAGTGCTGGTGGATTGGGAGCACGCGGGATGGTATTTGCCGGGGTACGACCTGGCGACGCTGTGGGCGGTCCTCGGTGACGCTCCGGTGGCACGGCGCCAGATCAGCCAGCTCGCGCAGTCGGCGGGACCGGCGGCGCGCGACGCCTTCCTGGTGAACCTGATGCTCGTACTGACTCGTGAGATCCGCACCTACGAGACGGCCATGCAGCGTTCGATGCACGATGCGACCCCGGCGGCACCGGGTCCGGCCCACCCGGGTGCTGCGCCGTCCGGCGAGGAACAGCGGCTGCTGCTGCGGCGGCTGCACGACGACTGCCAGATGGCCCGACGGGCCGTCCGAGCGGCGGTCGGCACTCGCTGACGGGGATGGTGGTCCGCGGTCGCGCCTTGGACAGGGGCGCACCGCGGGCCTTCGTCATGTCTGGACGCCGGGGCTCCACCGGCCGGGCCAAGCTTCCACCGGCCGGACACGCGTCCACGGACCGGCCATGTGCCCGAGGACCGGCCATGCGTCCGGGGACCGAGGTGTGCGTCCAGGGACCGGGTTGTGCGTCCACCATCCGGGTTATTGGTCCACGCCACTGACGCTCCGCAGGCGGGATCGCCTCCGCCACGAAACCCCTTCCGCCCCTCGTTGACATGGGAAATCGCCTGCCTCTGGGCATGATTGACGGATCGTCGGAGACCCGGTACCACTGACGCACGTTCGGCCCCGCACGCCCCACCGCGCTCGACCGTCCCAGGAGGCTGCTTTGCGAGGACCCGCCACCGACCCCAGGACCACCGCCGGGCACAGACGCGCGCGCAGAACCGCAGGCACCCTCGCCTCGGCGGCGCTGCTGCTGCCGCTGCTCGGCGCGGCCCCCTCCGGCAGCACCGCGCAGGCCTCCTCGGCACGGCTGCAGAGTGCTTTTGCCGGTGCGGCCGCCACGTACCACGTTCCGCAGAGTGTGCTTCTCGCCGTCTCCTATCTGCAGTCCCGCTGGGACGCGCACGGCGGAGCGCCGAGCGTCAGCGGCGGCTACGGCCCCATGCACCTCACCGACGCGCGTACGGCGATCGCCGGCGCGCCGCATCACAGCGAGGGCACGGAGGACGCCCGTGGCGACAGCTCACGCGCGGCTCTGCACCCCGACACAAAAGTGCCGGAGATCTCCGAACTCCCCGCCCGCCTCAAGACTTTGACGAAGGCGGCCGAGCTCACGGGCCTGCCGGCGGAGCAGCTGCGTACGGACCCGGCCGCCAATGTGGCGGGCGGCGCCGCGCTCCTCGCCGCCGCACAGCAGGACCTCGGCGAGCCGCTGAGCGACGACGCCGCCGACTGGTACGGGGCGGTGGCGCGCTTCTCGGGTGCCGACGACAGCGCGACGGCCGCGACGTACGCCAATGACGTCTACGAGGTGATCCGCGGGGGCGAACAGCGCACAACGGACGCCGGTCAGCAGGTCGCGCTGGCGGCCCAACCCGGACTGGGCCCCGACAAGGATCAGCTCGGGCGAGCGGGTCTGCGTACGGTCTCCGCGGCCGGCACCGAGTGCCCGGCGACCGTGTCCTGCGAGTGGATCCCGGCACCGTACGAGGAGTTCGGCGAGGGCGACTACGGAAACCACGACCTCGGCGACCGGCCCGCCTCGCAGAGCATCAAGTACATCGTCATCCATGACACGGAGGGCACCTGGGACGGCGTCCTGAATATGGTCCAGGACCCGACCTATGTGTCGTGGAACTACACCCTGCGCTCGACCGATGGGCACATCGCCCAGCATGTGAAGGCCAAGGACGTGGCCTGGCATGCGGGCAACTGGTACGTCAACGCCAAGTCGGTCGGCCTGGAACACGAGGGTTTCCTCGCCTCGCCGGACGCCTGGTACACGGAGGAGATGTACCGGTCCTCGGCGCGGCTGGTGGCGTACCTCGCCAAGAAGTACGGCATTCCGCTGGACCGGCAGCACATCCTGGGCCACGACAACGTGCCGGGCACGACGACGTCGACCATCCCCGGTATGCACACGGACCCGGGCCCGTACTGGGACTGGCAGCACTACTTCGCGCTGCTCGGCCATCCCTTCCGCTCCACGGCGAAGGCCGTCGGCGGGCTGGTGACCGTGCTGCCGGAGTTCACCGCGAACCGGCCCGCGTACACCGGCTGCGTCACCAGCGGCGAGCCCTGCGCCGTGCACGGTTCCAGTGAGGTGCGGCTCTACAGCGCGGCGAGCGAGACCTCGCCCCTGATCAAGGACATCGGGCTGCGACCGGGCGGCGCGGACTCGACGATCGACGTGAACGACATCGGTTCACGGGTCTCCACCGGCCAGCGGTACGCGGTCGCGGGCCGCGACGGCGACTGGACGGCGATCTGGTACCTGGGCCAGAAGGCCTGGTTCAAGAACCCGCAGAAGCAGCCCACGGCGGTGAACGCGTCGGGGCTCGTGGTCACGCCCCGGACAGGGCTCACGGAGATCCCGGTCTACGGGCGCGCGTACCCGGAGAAGGAGGCGTACCCGACGGGCGTACCCGTGCAGACGGTCTCGCCGCTGCCGTACAAGCTGCTCACGGGCCAGGAGTATGCGGTCGGTGACAAGGTGCCGGGCGAGTACTACTACGCACCGACCTTCGACACGGCACCGCACAAGGTCGTAATCGGCAAGGACATGTACTACGAGATCCAGTTCGGGCACCGGGTGGCGTTCGTGCGGGCCGCCGATGTGCGGGTGCTTTCGTCGGCCTCGTAGGGACGTGGGCGGGTCCGCGGAACGCGCGGACCCGGCCGCTCAGCCCTGCTGGAACAGCTCGGCCGGCAGCGGCTTGAGCAGCGCGTACAGATCGTCGGTGATGGGGCGGTCCCAGGCGGCGATGGTCACCAGGACCTTGTCGCTGCGGTCGAACTGCACGCACGAGATGCGGGTCTCGGAGAGCTTGAGGCGGCGCACGATCAGGAGGTTGTCCCCCTGCATCACCGGCATGTCCTCGGTGCCGACGACGGTGACCTCCTCCTCGTTCTCCAGCGCCAGCAGCAGCTGGGCCACCTCGAAGGGGATCTCTCCCTCCGGGATGTCACGGGCCGGGGAGCCCTCCGGCAGATTGCCGATGATCATCGCGGGGCCACGGCCGCCGAACAGGTCGTAGCGCAGGAAAACGCCCTGGCAGCTGCCGTCGGGAGCGGGCAGCAGGCCCGCGCCGAGATTGCCCGGCCAGTCACCCGGGTCCATGGCCAGAACATCGAAGTCGGGCCCGGCGGGTGTGGCGCTACGGCGGCGGAGGAAGGACATGCCGCAATGGTACGTGCACAGCGGTGCTCCGGGCCCCGGGGGCGCCCCATGTGAGCGGTCACGTGGACGGCTGTTCCCCGGTCGCGGAGACGCCTGTTGCTCCGCATACGGGGACCGCTGTTCCTCCGCGTACGGCGACGGCGTTCCTCCGGCTACGGGGACGGCCGCTCCCCCAGCGCGGCACCGAGTCCCATGCGCTCCGTGCCCACCTTCCGGTAGACCGCCGAAAGCAGCCGTACGACGGCCGGCTCGTCGATGTCCAGCTCCGCTGCGATCTCGGCCGTGCTGCGGCCCCGGACGGTCAGGGCGGCGGCGGTGCGCTCGCGGGCGGTGAGCGTGTCCGTCTCGGTGCTGTGCAGGCGGCGCGGCCCGAGGCCGGCGGCGGCCAGCTCGTCGCGGGCCTCTTCGACGCGTCCGTCGGCGCCGCACTGCACGGCCGCGTCGAGCCCACGGTAGAGGTGCTCGGCGGCTTCCTTGGGGCGTCCGGCGCGGCGCAGCTCGGTGCCGAGCGCGATCAGGGCGCAGGCGAGTTCGTACGCGGCCGGGGAGCGCTCCAGGTTGGCGACGGACTCTTCGAGGAGTTTGACGCGGGTCGAGCCGGAGGAGACCTCGGCGGCGGCACGGAGTGCCTGTCCGACCGCTGAGGGAGCGCCGAACTGGCGGGCGCGATTCACCGCTTCCAGCGCCGTGGTGACGGCCCGCTCGGGGGCGTCGTGGCTCTCGGCGCGCGCGAGGTGGAGCTGCCAAGGGCACCAGGCGGGGTTGCGCATGCCGCGCGGATCGAGGCGGCGCCCGGCCGACGCCAGCTCGACGGCGGCGTCCTTGGTGAGGCCGCGGGCCAGCAGCAGCTCGCCGTGCACGGTCTGGACGTCGGGGAAGGTCACGGCGGCCGGGAAGGGCGCGCCGAAGGCGTGGTCCTCGCCGGTCTGCGCGGCCTCGGTGATCTTGCCCCGGGCGAGCAGGATCTCGATGAGGACGCCGACGGAGTACCAGTGCACGGGGGTGCCGGGCCCGACGCGCTGGGCGAGCCTGAGGCCCGCCCGTGCGAAGTCCTCGGCCTCGGTGAGCCGGCCGCGGCGGTAGCGGACGTACGCGAGGAGGGTGTAGCCGAAGGACAGGTGCGCACCGTGCCAGCCCTGGGATTCGAAGTCGGCGATGCCGGCGGCGAACAGTTCCTCCGTGCGCCCGGGGCGGTCCGCGTACATGAAGGTGAGGGCGACCAGGACGGGCACCTCGAAGCCGCGGTCGGCCTCGGCCCAGCCGAGTCCTCCGGCGAGGGCGCGTTCGGCGTGGTGGAGCGCGACGGCGGCGGGTTCGCCGCGCAGCGTGGCGTCCCATGCGCGCAGGCCGATCACGTAGCGCTCGGTGAGGTCGCGGCCGGACAGCCGGTCGGCGAGCCTGGCCAGGCGGCGGGAGCGGGCCGGTGAGTCGGGTTCGTCGGCCCGGAAGGCGTCCCACATGAACTGCTCGGACTGCATGCGCAGCCGCACCCGGGCGTCGCCGGTCACCGGGATCTCGCGGGCGAGTGTCTCGGACGCCTCGGCGAGGCGGTCGCTGTGGGCGAGGACCTGGGAGAGGCGGTAGACGATGTTGTGGCGCAACTCCGGGTCGGTGATGGGCTCTTCGAGGGCTGCGCGCAGGTGGTTGACGGTGGTCGCCGGTTCGGTGAGCAGGGAGGCGCAGCCCAGTTCATACAGGACGGCGGCGCGATCCTCGAAGGGCGGGGGTTCGCGCAGGGCGCGGGCGAGGTAGCGGCGGGCCGCGTCGGGGGCGCCCGCGCGGAGGTTCTCGCGGGCGGCGGCACGCAGTTGCTGGACGACCCAGGTGTCGCCGTCGGGGTGGGTCTCCATGAGGTGCCGTGCGGCGGCCGACGGGCCGAGCCCGTCGTTGATGATGCACCAGGCGGCCTGTCCGTGCAGAGCCACGCGTACGCCGCCGGGGATCGCGCGGTAGACGGCGGTGGCGATGAGCGGGTGGACGAATTCGAGGGTGTCGGCGCCGGTGAGGATGCGGGCGCCGCGCAGGGCGTCGGCCGCGTCGGCGGCCTCCTCGGAGCCGAGGCCGGCGACGGCGGCGGCGAGCATCGGATGGATCTCCGTGCCGAGGACCGCGCAGGCCCAGGCGAACCGCACGGTCGAGGTGCCCAGGCGTTCCAGGCGGGCGATCAGGCCGCTGCCCTTGACGGCGGCGGCCAGGTCGCGCAGCAGATGCGCCCCGGCCTCGGTCGGGGTCAGTCCGCGGTCGCGCACCTTCGCGGTCAGCTCGACCGCCTCGAACGGGCTGCCCGCGGTGACCGCCCAGCACTCGCGGCAGAACGCGTCGTCGGCCTGGGTGCCTAAGTCCTCCCGTACGAGTCGGGCGACGGCGGCGGCACTGAGTGGTTCGAGGTCGATGGGGCGCTGACCGGCGCGCCCGGGCAGTCCCCTGAACGCCTCGGCGTGGTCGGGGAGTTCCTCGGGCCGGTAAGCGACGACGAGCAGCAGCGGCAGCTCCTCCGCACGCGGTGCGAACGCGGCGAGCCAGCTCAGCGATTCGGGGTCGGCCCAGTGCGCGTCGTCGAGGACGAGCACCATCGGGGCGCGCTGCACGGCCAGGTGTGTGAGCACCCAGTCGAGACCGTCGCGCAGGCCCTGCTGGTCGGGCGGGGCACCCTCGGCCGGCGCGCACAGGCCGAGCGCCGGGCCGACGATCGCGTACCAACTCCCCAGCGAGGCACGGATCTCGGATTCGGCGGCCCCGGCGAGCTGCGGTTGCAGAAGCTGGCGGGCGACGTGGAAGGCGACGCGCTGCTCCTGGTCGCCGCCGCGCGCCGACAGTACGGTGCAGCCTTTGACCGCGGCGCGGCGGCGGACCTCGGCGAGGAGCGTCGTCTTGCCGAGTCCGGCGCGTGCCGCGAAGGCGAGGAGCGCGCCGCGGGGGCGTCCGGGTGGCTCGGCGCCGTCCCTGCGCAGCCCGGTGAGTTCGTTCAACGCCTCGTCGGCCGCGGCGAGTTCACTCTCGCGTTCGAAGAGTGTCCTTCTGCTCCGTGCGTTTCGCTGCCCCATGGCGCACCCCCTGCCACGGTGGCGCAGCCAGCGCGGGGAGCGGGTGCGCACCGTGACCTACAGGCACCTCAGCGTACGCCGGGAGCGGTGCAGAGGCGCCCCGTTCGGCCACTCCTGACCGCCGGGCAACCGACCGTGGCCTACGCGGACTTCTTGTGCCGCTCGTGGTGGCGGGCGACTCGGGCGCGGTTCCCGCACGACGCCTTGCACCACTCCTGACGCGGGTGCTCCTTGAGGAAGTAGCGCACGCAGCGCGGCGCGTGGCAGGCGCGCAGGCGCTGCCGGTCGGGGCTCGCGAGGAACGCGATCGCGGCGCCGGCGAGCACCGCGGTGAGCTCCGGCCTGCCGCCCTGGGGCTCCTGCCGTACGACGGGGTCCGCGCCATCGGGCCAGGCGAGGACGGGCACGGTCGGGGTGCGGGCGGCCGCCGCGTTGAGCCGCGCCACGGCCTCGGGTACGGGCAGCAGCCTCGCGGCGTCGGCGGGGCTCGGCTCGGCGGGGCGCACGGCGCGGGCGAAGAGGGCGCGGACGGCGGCGCGCAGATCGCGTACGGCGATGAGCGCGAGGTCGTCGGCGACGTACGCCTCGCTTCCCGGCAGGACATCCGGGTGCGCTCGTACCCAGGCGGTGAGGCCCGTGGGCTCGGCGAGATCGTCCGCGACTCCCCCGTGGCCGTCGTGCCGGACGGTCAGGGCGAGGTCGA
Organism: Streptomyces sp. NBC_00620; assembly: GCF_026341825.1. GTDB lineage: Bacteria > Actinomycetota > Actinomycetes > Streptomycetales > Streptomycetaceae > Streptomyces. The sequence continues at coordinate 2,469,074 of NZ_JAPENY010000002.1, read as the reverse complement.
GGGCGAGCCGTGCGTCCCTGCTGAGCGAGTCGTCCATGGCGCTAATGATACGTTCGCCCGCATCCATTAGATCCCTGCGTTGCCGCTCGCGTAGAGCCTTGCGTTGCCGCTGCGGGTGACACACCGGTCCGCGAGCACGTCCCGCGCACTCATACCGCGTCAGAGCATCGCCAGCCCGGGGTCGTGCAGGAAGGCGCCTGTGTCGGCGAGCAGCTGTGAGCCCTGCTGACCGTCGACGAGGCGATGATCGAAGGACAGTGCCAGCTGAGTGACCCACCGCGGCTCGATCTTCTCGGTCCCCGACGCGTCGGTCACGACCCAGGGTGTACGGCGGATGGCACCCATGGCGAGGATGGCCGCCTCACCCGGGTTCAGGATCGGCGTTCCCGTGTCCACACCGAACACGCCGACGTTCGTGATGGTGATGGTCCCGTCCATCATCGACTGGGGTGTTGTCCTGCCGTCGCGGGCTGTGCCGGTGAGCGCGGCGAGTGCTTCGGCGAGTTCACGCAGCGACATCCGGTCGGCGTGCTTGATGTTGGGGACGATGAGCCCTCGCCCTGTCGCGGCGGCGATGCCCAGGTTGACATAGTGCTTGAGCACGATCTCCTGCGCCGGCTCATCCCAACTGGCGTTCGCCTCGGGGGTGTTGCGCAGGGCCAGCAGGAGTGCCCGGGCCACGAACAGCAGCGGCGTGACGCGCAGATCACGGAACTCGCGGCGGGCGGCGACCGTGTCACGGAGCCGCATGGTCGCCGTGATGTCGACCGTCATGAACTCGGTGACGTGCGGTGCCGTGAACGCGGAGGCGACCATGGCGGCCGCGGTGTGCTTGCGTACGCCGCGAATCGGGATGCGGGTCTCGGCTGCGGCCTCCGAAGTCGCGGGCTTCGGAGCTTCCGCCGCCACGGGCTGAGCCTCCGCTGCCCGGCGTACATCGTCGCGGGTGACGGTGCCCGCAGGGCCTGTGGGGGTGACGGTGGTGATGTCGACGCCGAGGTCTTTGGCGAGTTTGCGGACGGGGGGCTTGGCTGCTGTCCGCTCTGTGGCCGGTGCCTGGACGAGAGCCGGCGCTATTGGCTGGTCTGTAGGCGGTGTCGCCCCAGGCCGGCGACGTCTGCGGCGACCGCTGCCCTCCTGCGGGCCATACCCCACCAGCAGCGCCTCCCTGTCGGGACCCGGTTCCGTCACGTCGGGAGCGCCGCTGACCTCACTGAGGATGGTGATGAGGGGTTTGCCCACGGGCAGGGTCTCCCCGTCCTGCGCGTGCAGTGTCCCCACAACACCCGCATACGGAGAGGGGAGTTCGACGGCAGCTTTGGCCGTTTCCACCTCGACAATGATCTGGTTGATCTCCACGGAGTCGCCCACCTGCACTGCCCACTGGAGAATCTCGGCCTCGGTGAGTCCCTCGCCGACATCGGGCAGCAGGAAAACTTGCTCGTTCGACACGGTGATCCGCCCCTCCTCTAGTAGCTCAAGCTGTGGTCGAGGGCATCGAGGATCCGGTCGACACCCGGAAGCCAGTCCGACTCGAGGCGGCTCGGCGGGTACGGGGTGTCATATCCGGTGATGCGGAGAACCGGCGCTTCGAGGAAGTGGAACTCCTCCTGCTGGATCCTCGCGGCCAACTCCGCCCCGAACCCGTGGGACAGGGATGCCTCGTGGGTGACCAGGGCCCGGCCGGTGCGGTGGACGGACTTCCGTACGGTGTCCAGGTCCAGCGGTGACAGGGAGCGCAGGTCGATGACCTCGACGCTGCGGCCTTCTTCGGCGGCGGCCTCGGCTGCTTCGAGAGCTGCCGGGACCATGGGGCCGTACGCGATGAGTGTGGCGTCGGTGCCGTCCCGCAGCACACGGGCTCGGGCGAACGGTGCCGGTGTCCGGTCGGTGACCTCGCCCTTGGTCCAGTAGTGCCGCTTGGGTTCGAGGAAGATCACCGGGTCGTCGTCGTCCACGGCCTGGCGGATCATGTCGTACGCGTCCTGCGGGTTGGAGCAGGTGACGACCTTGAGTCCGGCGGTGTGGGCGAAGTAGACCTCGGGCGATTCCGAGTGGTGCTCGATGGAGCCGATGCCGCCGCCGAAGGGGATGCGGATGACCACGGGCAGGGTGATCACACCGCCCGAGCGGTGCCGGAGCTTCGCGAGCTGGCTGATGATCTGGTTGACGGCCGGGTAGACGAAGCCGTCGAACTGGATCTCGCACACCGGGCGATAACCGCGCATCGCGAGACCGATGGCGGAGCCGACGATGCCTGCCTCACCGAGGGGAGTGTCGATGACTCTCAGGCTGCCGAACTCCTTCTGCAGACCGTCGGTGACGCGGAACACCCCGCCGAGGCGTCCGATGTCCTCGCCCATCAGCAGGACTTTGGGATCGTCCTGCAGGGCTTTGCGAAGCCCGTTGTTGAGGGCCTTGACCATGGAGATGCTCATCGAACGGCTCCGATCTCCTGGCCGGCGGCGAGGTACTGCGAGTGCTCTGCCAGTTGGCGCCTGAGCTCGACCGGCATGTCTGTGTAGGTGTTCTCGAAGGACGAGGCATCGTCCGGCGGGGGCAGTGCCCGGCAGCCGGCCCTCAGACGTTCGGCCAGTTCTTGTTCTCGTCGCTCGATATCGGCGAAGTACTCCTCGTCGACTACGCCTTCGCCGCTCGCGGTGAGGTGCAGGCGCAGACGCTCCAGCGGATCCTTGGCCGTCCACTCGTCGGTCTCGGCGGAGGGGCGGTAGCGGGTGGCGTCGTCGGCGGTGGTGTGCGCGTTGATCCGGTAGGTCACCGCCTCGATGAGGGTCGGCCCGCCGCCGGACCGGGCACGGGTCAGCGCTTCACGGGTCGCCGCGAGACAGGCCAGCACGTCATTGCCGTCGACGGAGACGCCGGGAAAGCCGAAGCCGGCCGCGCGTTGAGCGACGGGGACACGGCTCTGCACGCTGTAGGGAGCGGAGATGGCCCACTGGTTGTTCTGGCAGAAGAAGACCACGGGGAGGTTCTGGGCGGCGGCCCAGAGGAACGCCTCGTTGGTCTCGCCCTCGCTCAGTGCTCCGTCACCGAGGAAGACCAGTACCGCGGTGTCGCGTGTGCCGTCCCCGGAGCCGATCACGTCGTCCCGGACCAGGCCCATGGCGTAGCCGACCGCGTGCAGGGTCTGCGCGCCGATGACCAGGGTGTAGAGGCCGAAGCGACGCTCGTACGGGTTCCAGCCGCCCAGTGTCGAACCGCGGAAGAGGCCGAGGAGCGACACCGGATCGAGTCCGCGGCACCAGGCCACGCCGTGTTCCCGGTAGGTGGGGAACACCATGTCCTGCTCGGCCAGCGCGTAGGCCGCACCGACCTGGGCCGCCTCCTGACCGCGCAGAGAGGGCCACAGGCCCAGTTCCCCCTGGCGCTGGAGCGCGATCGCCTCGGAATCCAGGCGGCGTACCAGCGCCATGTCCCGGTAGAGGGCCAACAGATCGATCGCGGGAGGGAGTTCGAGTCTGCTGTCGGGCCCGAGTATGCCCTCGGGTGAGAGGAACTGGATCGGGCCGTCGGCGGGTTGGGCGTCGTCGGTCGGCTTGGATTGTCTACGTGGCACAGCGGCTCTCGATTCGGATGCTCGCGTTTCGGGATGCTTGCGTTTCGGATGCGCCCGCCGATCGGGCGTCGGCGGATGGCTGGACGGCAATCACCGCTGCGTGTCAGCGCGGTGCCATACGGAGCGATCCGTCGAGGCGGATCACGCAGCCGTTGAGCATGGGGTTGTCGATGATGTGCTCGACCAGCGCGCCGTACTCGTCCGGCGCACCCAGCCTGGAGGGATGGGGCACGGAGACCTCCAGCGCCGCACGCGCCTTCTGAGGCAGTCCCGCCATGAGCGGGGTGTCGAACAGCCCGGGCGCGACGGTGACCACTCGGATGCCCTTGTCCGCAAGGTCCCGTGCGGCGGACAACGTCAGCGAGACGACGCCGCCCTTGCTGGCGGCGTACGCGGCCTGCCCGATCTGCCCGTCGTACGCGGCGATGGAGGCGGTACAGACGATGATCCCGCGGTCACCGTCGACGGGGTCGTTGCCCGCCATCACTGCCGCGGCGTTGCTCAGGACGTTGAATGTCCCTACGAGGTTGATGTCCACCACTCGGCGGAACTGGTCGAGCGGGAGCACACCCCGGCTGCCGATGATCCGTCCAGGTGTGGCCACTCCGGCGCAGTTGACGGCCACACGCACCGTGCCGAGTTCAGCGGCTTCGGCGAACGCAGCCCGCACCGCGGACTCGTCCGTGACATCGGCCGCCACGAAATGTGCGGGCTTGCCGAGGTGGTCGGCGAACTCACGGCCTGCTCCGGTGGGCAGGTCCAGAACCACCACGGTGGCTCCCTGCCAGTGCAACCTCTCGACCACGGCACGCCCGAGGCCGGAAGCGCCGCCGGAGACGACGGCTACGGCATCGCGATACTGCACGGCAGTTCTCCTCACAGGTAGACATCGTGTAGGCATGAAGGGTTGGCGTGCGGACATGCGGGTTGGCGTCTACGGCGCTGGTCAGCGTGCGGGATCCGCGAGTTGACGGCTGATCACCAGGCGCTGGATCTGGTTGGTGCCCTCGAAGATCTGCGTGATCTTCGCTTCCCGCATGAACCGTTCCACCGGGTGGTCGAGCACGTATCCCGCGCCGCCCAGCACCTGCACCGCATCGGTCGTAACCGCCATCGCCGTATCGGTCGCGATCAGCTTGGCCACACTGGCCTGCCGCGTGTACGACTGGCCGTTGTCCTTGCGGCGTGCGGCGACCAGGTAGGTCGCTCGGGCGGCTTCGGTCCTGGCTGCCATGTCGGCCAGCAGGAATCCGACGCCTTGGTGCTCGATGACCGGTCGCCCGAACGTCTGCCGCTCCCGGGCATAGTCGACCGCGTAGTCCAGGGCGGCCTGCGCGATGCCGACGGCGACAGCGGCGATGCCGAGCCGGCCCGCGTCGAGCGCCGACAGGGCGATCTGCAGTCCCTGGCCGGGAGCGCCCACGAGTCTGTCCTCGGGGATGACCGCGTCCTCGAAGTGCATCTCGGCGGTGGTCGAGCTGCGCAGACCCATCTTGCGTTCCGGTGTTCCCGCGACAAGCCCTGCCGTGTCGGCGTCGACGTGGAAGCAGGAGATGCCCCCGCTCGCGTCAGGGGAGGTCCGCAGGAACACGGTGTAGAAGTCGGCCTGACCACCGTGTGTGACCCAGGACTTGGTGCCCCGTGCGGTCCAGCCGTGCGGCTCTTGTACGGCGGACGCGCGCAGCGCCCTGGGATCGGAACCCGCGTGGGCTTCGGACAGGGAGTACGCGCCCAGAGCCTCGCCGCTCAGCATCCGCGGCAGGAGTTCGGCCTGCTGCGCCTCGGTGCCGAACGTGGTCACCGGGTGGCAGGACAGCGTGTGCACGCTCATGCCGACGGCCACCGCGGCCCAACGTGCGGCAATCTCTTCCAGCACCTGTAGGTAGACCGTGTAAGGCTGTCCCCCGCCGCCGACGTCCTCGCTGAACGGCAGAGTCAGCAGCCCGACCTCGCCCAGGAGGCCGAAGACCTCGCGGGGGAACTCGCCCCTTTCCTCGAACTCGGCGGCCCGTGGCCCCAGTTCCTTGTCCGCGACGTCCGTGACCAGTTCCAGCAGGTCATAGGCCTCGCGGGATGGCAGTTCGCGTTCCACTTTCACTGCATGGGCCCTCTCCTGCGGTCGCGTCCTGGTGGACTCGGGGATGACCACAGTCGACAGCGCGCTGCCCATGATGCAATTAACCTGCCGAGATCTTGTTGTGCGCGCAAACTTTATGAAGTCTGATCAGGGTTCTACGCAAAGAACCTGCTCATGAGTGAGGTGTGACCATGCCGGATACAGAGCACGTCGACAGCGTCGACAGCACGATCATCGACCTGCTGGTGCAGGACGGCCGCCGGACGGTCACGGAGATCGCGGAGCAGGTCAGCCTGTCTCCCTCCGCCGTGAAGCGGCGCATCGACCGCCTCGAACGGGTCGGGGTGATCGCGGGCTACACGGTCGTGCTGGATCACGGCAAGCTCGGCTCCAGCTTCGAGGCCTTCGTCGAGCTGAGGTTCTCGGGGGACGTGAAGGTCGAGATGATCACCATGGCGGCCACCAGCGTCACGGAGGTCCTGGAGGTCTTCACGGTGGCCGGGGATCCCGACGCACTGGTCCGGGTCCGCGTGTCCGGCGTCCAGCATCTCCGGGATGTCATCGACCGGCTGCGCCGCTCGGGGCCGGTGATCGGGACGAAGACCTTGATGGTGCTGGGTGCGTGGCGGCGGGACGGCCGAGCCTGATCGGACAATTATTTGCCCAGAGGGCACATTAAATTGCCTCCTAGGTTGACTTCCCTGGTTTGCCGGGCGCACGCTGAAGCAGGCCCAGCAGCACCGAACAGGGAGGCATGAGCACATGTCCGTGTCGACTGAGAGCGCCGGCGCAGAGGATCTGGACGGCATCGGCGAGCTCGACATACCCCAGCTGTCGGACGCGAAGGGTTCGGTCGAGTCCGAACGCCGGCACCGCAAGGAACAGCTCGCGATCGCCTTCCGGATCTTCGCGCGTTACGGCTTCGACGAAGGCATCGCAGGGCACATCACGGCACGCGACCCGGAGTTCCCCGACCGGTTCTGGGTCAACCCGTACGCCGTGCACTTCTCGAAGATCCGGGTGAGCGATCTGCTGCTCATCGACGAGGAGGGGCAGGTGATCGAGGGCGATCGCCGTACCAACAAGGCCGCCTTCTGGATCCACTCCTCGATTCACCACGCGCGCCCCGACGTGGTCGCCGTCGCCCATGCTCATACGATCCACGGCCGGGCGTTCGCCTCGCTGGACAAGCTTCTCGACCCCATCGTCCAGGAATCGTGCGCCTTCGCCGGGGACCATGTGCTCTTCGACGAGTACAAGGGCCTCGTGCTGGAGAAGGCGGAGGGCGAGCGCATCGCCGACCGGCTGGGAGACAGCAGGGCGGCGATCCTGCGTCATCACGGGTTGCTCACCGTGGGTCGGTCCGTCGAGGAGGCGGCCTGGTGGTTCATCACGATGGACCGGGCCTGCCAGATGCAGCTGCTGGCCGACGCGGCGGGCAAGCCGCGGATCATGAGCGACGAGGAAGTGACTCTGGCTCACCGGCAGTTCAGTAACGCCAACATGGCCCGGCACAACTTCAACCTCCTCGCCGGACTCGTGGTGGACGAGGAGCCCGACGTCCTGCGGTGACCCCGCGATCAGACTGGAGACGCAATGTCGATTCAACGAGTGAACCCGGACACCGTCGCGCCCCCGATCCAGGGCCTCTACACCCACGCGGCGATCGGCACGGGCAGCCGCTTCATCGCGATCGCCGGGCAGATCGCGCTCGACTCCGACGGCGAGCTCGTCGGACCTGGAGACCATGAAGCGCAGGCCGAACAGGCCTTTCGTAACTTCAGGGCCGCGCTGGAAGCCGCCGGCGCCACCCCGGACGATCTGATCAAGAACACGATTCACGTCGTCGGTCACAGACCTGAGTTGATCGGCCCCATCTTCGCCGCGGGTCAGCGTGCCTTCGACGGCAAGTGGCCGGTATCGGCGAGCACTTTCCTCGGTGTGCAGACGCTCGGCCTGCCTGAGTGGCTCATCGAGGTCGACGGGTTCGCGGTTCTGCGGTGAGGCACGCCCACTTCCCCCGCATGCACGCAGCTACGACAAAGGATTCCTGATGCCGCTTCTCCCTGGCGTGCAGCGCCTCATCGACATGGCCTCGGACGGCCCGTCGTTGTCGGACATTCCCATTCAGCAGGCCCGGCTTCAACTCGACACGTTGGCGGCGAGTTTCGGCGCGGGTGACCGAGTCGGCTCCACCTCAGACATCGACATCCCGACACCGTCGGGAACCGTCCCCGCGAGGGTCTACCACCCCGAAGGCAGTCCGGATGGCAGTTCCGACCTGCCGCCACTGCTGTACTTCCACGGCGGCGGATGGTCGGTCGGTGGACTCAGCACCTCCGACGCCCTGTGCCGCAAGCTCACCGCACGCAGCGGGGGCGTGGTGGTGAACGTCGACTACCGGCTCGCACCCGAGAACCCGTACCCCGCCGCCGTCGAGGACGCACTCGCCGCAGCGGCTTGGCTCAGCCGGAACGCCGCCGACCTCAATGCCGGCGGACCGGGGATCCTCGTCGGCGGTGACAGCGCCGGGGGCAATCTCGCCGCGGTCGTCGCGCAGGTCTCGCGGTCCACGGACGAGTTCACCGTACGCGCTCAACTGCTCATCTGCGCGGCGGTGAACCTCGGCCATCGCCGTGGCTCCTACGTCGAGTTCGCCAAGGGCTACTTCGTGTCGACGAGCGAGTTCGAGCACTGGATCAGTCTCTACGCCCCTGGGCAGGATCTGTCGGACCCTCGGCTGTCCCCGGCCGCCGCCACCGAACTCGCGGGCACACCCGCCGCCTTGGTGGTCACCGCCGAGTACGACCCGCTCCGTGACGCCGGGGAGGAGTACGCCCGCGCTCTCCGAGCCGCCGGGGTCGACGTGTCCCTGTTCCGCGTCGACGGGCAGGTCCACGACTTCCCCGTGCTGGGCGATCTCATTCCCGAGGGGGACGCGGCGGTCGACGCCATCGTCGATCGGTGGCGCGCGCTGCTCGCAGGCGGGCCTGAGGTGAACTCCACCTGATTTCCCGAGTACAGAGCGGCCATCGCGATTTCCCGCGATGGCCGCTGCTTTATGCCTGGGTCTAACCCAAGCAAGGGCGCGGGGAGTTGTGCCAGCCCCCCGCGCCCTGTGGTCGAACGACGTCAGAAACCGCGCCGGGCCCCGCCGTCGATCGACAGCATCACCCCGGTCACATAGGAAGCCGCCGGCGACAGCATGAACGCACCCGCGCGCCCGAACTCCTCCGGCGCCCCGTACCGCCGCAGCGGAATCCCGGACTCGTTGGCGGCCCGCCTGGCCCCGGGATCGGGGGACAGCCCGTCCAGCTCGCGCATGCGATCCGTACCGATCCGCCCCGGCAGCAGCCCGAAGACGCGGATGCCGCGCGGGCCCAGCTCGTCCGCGAGGGACTTGGCGAACCCGGCGAGTCCGGGCCGCAGTCCGTTGGAGATGACCATCCCGGGCGCCGGTTCGTGCGCCGTGATGGACAGGACGAACCCGATGGAACCCCCGTCCCCCAGTTCCGCCGCGGCCGCTCGGGCGAGCCGTACCGCGCCCAGGAACACCGACTCGAACGCCGCCTGCCACTGCTCGTCGGTGTTGTCCGCCACGTTGCCCGCGGGCGGTCCGCCGACGCTGACGAGGATGCCGTCGAAGCCGCCGAACAACTCCCGTGCGGCGGCGATCAGTTGCTGCGGTGCCTGCGGGTCGGAGTTGTCCAAGGCGACTCCGGCCGCGTTCGGCCCCAGCTCGGCCGCCGCCTCGGCGGCGCGCTTCTCGTCGCGGCCGGTGACGACCACCTTGGCCCCGTCGGCGACCAGTTCGCGCGCGACGGCGTAACCCAGCCCGCGCGTGCCACCAGTGAGGACGTACACCCGGTCCTTCAGTCCGAGATCCATGACTCCGGTCCCTTCCTAGCGGCCGAGGGCCGTGGTGACGACCGCGTCCACCTGCGCCGCCAGCTTGGTGTCGTCCTCCTCCGTCCAGGCCCACGCGACATGCCCGTCGGGCCGGATCAGGGCGGCGCGTACGTCCTCCCAGGCGTCCCGCGTCCGGTCGGGCGCCCCGCCCTGCACAGTGACCCGCTCCTGGACGAGGTCGGCGAGCGCGCCGTCGGCGGTGCGGTCGAGCAGGACGTACGAGTCCGCCCGCAGCGCGCCGAACAGGGTGCTGTCCGTTCCGGTGAGGGTGAGGTCGGGGGCGCGGGTGCCGGTCACCGGGTGGGCCGTCGGGTCGGTGCTCGGGTAGGCGACGTCGAGCGCGGTGAGCCGGCCGGCCAGAAAGTCGCTGAACTCCCGTGACTCGGGGACCATCCGGCTGAGCAGGTCGCGCAGGGCGAGCCCCTCGGGCGAGAAGGCGTGGAACAGGTACGTCTGCGCGCGGCTGTGCTCCATCAACTGCTCGCCGACCGGGTACCGGTCGCTGTGGTAGCTGTCAAGGAGCCCGTCCGAGGCCCAGCCGTCGATCGTCGCGGCCAGCTTCCAGCCGAGGTTGAAGGCGTCCTGGAAGCCGACGTTCATGCCGACACCGCCGGTGGGGTAGTGCTGATGGGCGGCGTCGCCCGCGAGCACGACACGTCCGCGCCGGTAGTGGGTGGCAAGCCGGGTGGCGTTGCCGAAGCGGGAGAGCCAGGACGGGTCGCGCATGCCGAAGTCGTCACCGGCGATGTCGATGACCTTCTGCCGCAATTCGTCCAGCGTGAGGTCGCCGGGCCACTCGGTGGTCGCGCTGTCGGGGCTGGTGCCGGCGATGCGCCACCGGTTGTCGGGCAGCGGAATGATCATCAACCCGCCGCGCTCGTCGAAGCTGTTGAAGCCGGGCGGGGGCGGGTTGTCGAAGAGGACATCGCCGAGCCAGCCGAGGTAGGTGGAGGGCGTACCGGGGAAGTCGATGCCGGCCGCCTCGCGCACGGTGCTCCTGGTGCCGTCACAGCCGGCGATGTACTCGGCCTGGATCTCGTACGGCCCCTCCGGCCCCTCCACCTGGACGGTCACCGAGTCCGCGTGCTCGGCGAAGCCGGTGACCCGATGCCCGCGCCGGATGGTGGCGCCGAGCCCGAGGGCGTACTCCTCGAAGAGCGCCTCGGTGCGAGCCTGGGGGATGAAGAGGGTGTAGGGGAACGGCGTGTCCAGGACGGAGAAGTCGAGCCGGTTCGCGAGGTTGGCGAAGTGGCCGGTGGAGATCTTCAGGCTCTCGTCGAGGAACCGCTGGTGGATCCCGCGCGAGGCCAGTACCTCGACGCCGCGCGGATGCACGGTGAGCGCCTTGGAGCGCTGGTCGATCTCGGTGCGTTCTTCCAGAACGGTCACGGAGATGTTGTTCAACCGCAGTTCGGCGGCGAGCCAGAGCCCGACGGGGCCGCCTCCGGCGATGACGACCTGCTGAGTTTCCATACGATCACCCATTTCCTGGTCGAATTCTTGGTCACCGACCAAGGCCTTCGAGATGCAGTAAACTAGGTCAGTGACCAATAGGCAACAGAGCGACCGGCTGGATCCGGCTACGGTGATCCGTGCGGGACTGGATCTCCTGGACGAGAAGGGCCTGGACGCGGTGTCCACGAGAGCGGTCGCCGACCGTCTCGGCGTGCGGATCAACACCGTGCAGTGGCATGTGAAGACCAAGGCCCGAATGCTGGAGCTCATGGCGGACGCCGTACTCGGCGAGATCCCGCTGACCGGCCTGCCGGCCGCCCCCCACGAACGCGCCCGCGAGCTGACCCGGCGCTACCGCCGCGCCCTGCTGTCCCATCGCGACGGCGCCGCACTGGTGGTGGGTACCTACGCCGCCGAGCCGAACACCCTGCGCTTCGCGGAGACCCTGGTGGAAGCGCTGCTGAAGTCCGGCCTTGGCGACCGCGAGGCCGCGTGGACCGCGTGGGCGGTCACCTACTTCACCCTGGGCCTCACCCAGGAGGAGCAGGCGGTCGACCAGCGCCCGCTGGGCGACATCCTGGCGAGCGCGATCTCCGGGACGACGTATCCCTCCCTCCACCGCGTGGCCGGACATCTCGCGCCGGCGTCCTTCGACGAGCGGTTCGAATTCGGGGTGGCTGCGATCCTCGCCGGGACGTAAGGGGAGGCCGGCCGATATTTGCCATCTCGGCAACATGCGTTGTCTATGAGGCGTGTATGTTACGACCATGGCGGACGACAACGAGCTGGACGCTTGGGTAGGTCATCGACTGAAAGACCTGCGCAGTGAACGCGGCATCACGCTGGTGACCTTGTCCGAGCAGACCGGCATCTCCGTCACACACCTCTCCCGCCTGGAGAAGGGGCACCGGCAGCCGTCCATCGGCAGCCTCCTCCAGATCGCCCGGGTGTACGGGATCTCGGTGAGCGAGCTGATCCAGGAGCAGGAGCTGGAGGACTACCACCTCGTACGAGCCGACGATGCGGTCGAGCACCCCGGGCAGGACGGGCACTACACCGTCCTGAGCGGCCCGGGATCGACGATCGCGGTCATCCGTGTCGAGGTGGAGCCCGGAAAGTCGACCAAGGACGCCAAGCACGCGGGCGAAGAGTGGCTGCACATCCTGTCGGGCGACGTCGATTTCCGCCTGGACGGCAAGGACATCGCCCTGAGCGCCGGCGATTCCCTTCACTTCGACTCGTCGAAGGTTCACCGCTTGACCAACAAGGGCGAGAAACCGGCCACCGTGCTGGTCGCGTCGACCGCCGCGACGATGCCGATGCATCACCCGGTTCCGTCACCGAAACCCCGGCGCTGACCGTTCGCCGACCGGTCAGAGAAGCGCGAGCAGTTCGCGGGCCAGGACCTGCGGCTGCACCAGTACCTCGACGTGAGTGACCTCAGTGAGGGTGACAAGGCGGAACCCGCGCTTGGCCACTGCCGCAGCGGTGTCGTTGAAGAACTCCTGGGCCGCGCAGTGAATGTAGGTCACCTGCTTGCCATCGAGGACTTCCTCGCTGCCAGGTCCCAGCGGTTCGGCATGGGTGAGGCGAGGCATGGGGGTCAGGCCGTTCTCCAGCCACGTGGCGCCGTCCTCGTCTGCGCCGAGCGCGCGCGGGTCCAGCGGGGCGACCTCCCAGTCCGGGCCTCCCTCGGGGGCCGTGAACGCGTCCTCCAGCCAAGGAAGCACCGTGAAGGCCGACTCACCGGTGGTGGGGGCGAAGGCGTCCACGTACACGATCTGACTGATGCGATCCGGGGCGAGGGCCGCCACCCCGGTGATGACCATGCCGCCGTAGCTGTGGCCCACGAGGATCGCGTCGTCGACCCCCTCGATGGCGAGCAGGTCGGCGACCTCCTGGACATTGACGGAGAGCCCCACATCCGACCGGGACAGATCGTGTTTCTCGGCGAACCCGGTGAGCGTGGGAGTCAGTACACGGTGACCCGCCTCTTCCAGAACGGGCCGCATGCGGTCCCAGACCCATCCCCCACCCCAGGAACCATGAATCAGTACGAATGTCGCCATTTCGCTCTTCCTCCTGCGAGTCGCGCGTCCCTGCGGACGGCTGCTCCCAGGATCGGGCGAGCAGCACACACGGTCAACCCACAGGGCGATTTAATTTGCCCAGTAGGCAAACACCATCCCGCAGTCTCCCGCCCGTAAGCAGCCGAACCATGCACGCCGCGCACCAGACGACACCCGAAGAGAAGCGCAACAACGCCGCCGGTCATGTACCTCAGCGGCCTCGGGCCGACCCCCGAGAGGGATCGGTCGGCGTCGGTGCACTCCCGCCGACGCGTACAGCGGTCATCCTCCCCTCCTGTCCTCAAGAAGAAGGGAGGATCACCTCCGAAGCAGCACAGGTCAGGTCAGGTCGAACTCGCCCTCCCGCGCCCCCGACACGAACGCGCCCCATTCCGCCGGGGTGAAGATCAAGGAAGGGCTCTCGGGCCGGCCACTGTTGCGCATCGCGATGAAGCCCTCGACAAAGGCGATCTGGACGTCTCCCCGTCCTCGGCTGCTGGAATGCCACTCTGCTGCACTGAGGTCCAGCTCCGGCTTGTCCCAGCCCGCGAGCGGGTGCTGCTCAATGGTGCTTTCGGCCACGTCCGTGCTCCTCCCGGTTCGTCGTCCGCGGCCAGCCTAGCGATCGGTTCGGGCGGCGGACAGGCCACGTGAGGGGGACGGTTTCAGGAGGCGGGCGGCGCGGCCCCGACCAGCCACATCGAGAAGAACTGGGATCCGCCGCCGTAGGCGTGCCCCAGCACCCGGCGAGCCCCGTCGACCTGGTGATCTCCGGCCTGGCCGCGCACCTGAAGTGCCGCCTCGGCGAACCGGATCATGCCGGAGGCGCCGATCGGATTGGTGGAGAGCACTCCACCCGACATGTTGACGGGCAGGTCCCCATCAAGCTCCGTCACCCCGGATTCAGTGAGCTTCCAGCCCTCTCCCTCCTCGGCGAAACCGAGGTTCTCCAGCCACATCGGCTCGTACCAGGAGAACGGTACGTACATCTCGACGGCGTCGATGTCACGGCGCGGGTCCGCGATCCCGGCCTGCCGGTACACGTCGGCCGCGCAGTCCTTGCCCGCCTGCGGCGAGACAAAGTCCTTGCCCGCGAAGAGCGTTGGCTCGCTGCGCATCGCGCCGCCGTGCAGCCAGGCGGGCGGCCGCGGCGAACGGGCCGCCCCCGCGCGGTCGGTGAGAACCATCGCGCACGCCCCGTCCGAGGACGGGCAGGTCTCGGAGTACCGGATCGGGTCCCACAGCATGGGCGAGGCCTGGACCTTCTCCAGCGTGATGTCGTGCTCGTGGAGATGCGCGTACGGGTTCTTGAGCGCGTTGCGACGGTCCTTGTACGCGACCAGCGAGCCGACCGTGTCGGGCGCGCCCGTGCGCCGCATGTACGCCCGTACGTGCGGCGCGAAGAAGCCGCCCGCCCCGGCGAGAAGCGGCTGCGTGAAGGGGATCGGCAGCGACAGGCCCCACATGGCGTTCGACTCGGACTGCTTCTCGTAGGCGAGGGTCAGGACGGTGCCGTGGACGCGCCCCGCGATCAGGTTGGTGGCGACGAGTGCCGTCGATCCGCCGACCGAGCCCGCCGTGTGCACCCGGAGCATCGGTTTGCCGACGGCACCGAGCGCGTCGGCGAGATAGAGCTCCGGCATCATGACGCCCTCGAAGAAGTCGGGCGCCTTGCCGATGACGACCGCGTCGATGTCCGCCCACGTCAACTCGGCGTCGGCCAGCGCTCGTTGGGCGGCCTCGCGGACCAGTCCCGCCATCGACACGTCCCGTCGGGCGGCCACATGCTTGGTCTGGCCGATGCCTACGACGGCCACGGGCTCCTTGCTCATCGGGCATCCCCTTCGAGTACGGCGACCAGGTTCTGCTGGAGGCACGGGCCCGAAGTGGCATGGGCCAGCGCCCGGTCGGACTCACCGCGATGGATACGGGCGGCGGCCTCACCGATGCGGATGAGCCCCGTCGCCATCACCGGGTTGGCGGCGAGTGCCCCTCCGGAGGGGTTGACGCTCACCTCGTCCCCCAGGCGCAGCGACTTGCGCAGGACGACCTCCTGGGAAGTGAACGGTGCATGCAACTCGGCGGTGTCCACGGGCCGTTCGAAGGCGCCGGCCCGCTCGGCGGCGAGGCGCGTGGACGGCGAGTCGGTCAGGTCGCGGACGCCGAGGCTGTGCGCCTCGATGCGGTGGTCGATGCCCCGGATCCAGGCGGGCCGCTCGCAGAGCTCGCGGGCCCGCTCCCCCGCCGCGAGGATCACGGCGGCGGCTCCGTCGCCGACGGGCGGGCAGTCGCCGGTGCGCAAGGGACGTACGACGTAATCGCCCTGAGCAACCGAACCCCTCAGCTGGGCATGGGAGTTGGCGGATGCCGACGCGCGGCTCCGGGAGGCCACACCGGCGAGCGCGGGTTCGTCGGTCTCGCCCGCGTCGATGAGCGCCTGCGCCTGCAGTGCCGCGAGCGCGACGGAGTCCGGCCAGAGCGGCGCCAGGTAGTACGGGTCGAGCTGCCGGGTCAGGACGTCCCGTACGGAGCCGGGCGAGGACTTGCCGTACCCGTACACGAGCGCGGTGTCGGCGTCGCCGGTCAGCAGCTTGGTCCACGCCTCGTACAGGGCCCACGCGCCGTCCATCTCCACGTGCGACTCGGAGATCGGCGGCCAGGCGCCCACCCCGTCGAGCGCCATGGTGAAGGAGAAGGCACGGCCCGCGAGGTAGTCCGTGGAGCCGGAGCAGGTGAAGCCGATGTCGCTCGTCTTCAGGCCCGTCTGGTCGAGGACGCCGTGCAGGACCGGGATGAGCATCTCCACCTCGGAGTGCTCGTCGCTGGTGCGCCGGTGGTCGGTCTGCGCGAAGGCGACCACGGCAATCTCACGCGTCACAGCAGCTCCTTGTACATCTCGTAGTCCGCGTCCGGCTCGCCGGTCGGCCGGTAGTGGTCGGGGTAGCGGCCGCCCGCCGTCCACACCGGCTCGACGCGCAGGCCCATCCGCACCTGGTCGTAGGGGATGCCGCCGATACGGCCGTGCAGCGCGAGGTCGGCGCCGTCGAGGGCGATGTGCGCGTAGACGTACGGCACTTCGATGTCGAGGTTCTTCGCCTTGATGTTGACGATGCAGT
This sequence comes from Streptomyces sp. NBC_00620, assembly GCF_026341825.1. GTDB lineage: Bacteria > Actinomycetota > Actinomycetes > Streptomycetales > Streptomycetaceae > Streptomyces. Next base: position 2,452,871 of record NZ_JAPENY010000002.1, on the reverse strand, counting down.
ACGTCGTGACCGTGCCGCCCGGGCCCACTTCCACCTGCTCCGATGTGGCCACGCCACATGTGGGGCACGCACCCCTGGGTGGGACGTACACCTTGCGGCAGGACGGGCAGCGTTCGCCGACGGTCCGCTGCTCGGAGAGGGCGTTGATGTAGGCGGACTGGGCGCGGCCCGGCGAGTAGACGTAGTCGAGCCGGGCGGGGGCGACGATTCCGGTGACCATGTCCTCGAAGCGGCCGTCGTGTCCGCGGCCTGTGGGCTCCGACGGATCGCCGTCGTACGGCTCGAAGCAGGCGATGTCGGTGATGGCGCCGGAGCGTTCTTCGGCCCAGCGGACGCGGACGCGCATGCCGGTGTGGACGGCGTCGGGGCCGGGGGCGTCGAGGGCGTGCAGCAGGCCGGTGTCGGCGCCGTCGAGCTGGACCAGGACCCAGGCGAAGGGGGTGTCGAGGGGCTGGCCGCGGCGGGGTTCGTGGTTCCAGGCCCAGGTGGTGACTGTGCCGGTGGGGGCGACTTCGACGAGGTCGCGTATCTCCTCGGCGGTGACGGGGTCGTACTCGACGGGCGGGACGAGCGTCCGGCCGTCGCCGGTCCGCACGCCGAGCACGACGCGCTCGCGGAGACCTGTGAGGAACGCGCTCTGGACGGGGCCGAGTGAGCGGGTGAAGGGGAACTCGACGACGAGGGGGGCTTTGAGGACTTCGGGCATCCCGGATGTCTCCTTCGGAGGTCAGGCGCGTGTCTCTTTCGAGGATCAGGCGCGCCGGTAGACGGGCGGGCGCTTCTCGGCGAAGGCCCGGGACCCCTCCTTGGCGTCGGCGGTGTCGAAGACCGGCCAGCCGCGGGCCAGTTCGGCGGCGAGTCCGTCGGTCTCGGTCATCTCGGCGGTCTCGTACACGGACGCTTTGACGGCCTCGACGGCCAGCGGGCCGCAGGCGTTGATCTGCTCGGCGATCGCGAGGGCCTTGTCGAGAGCGGTGCCGTCGGGGACGACATGCCCGATCAGGCCGATGTCGGCGGCTTCCCGCGCCGTGTACGGGCGTCCGGTGAGCAGCATTTCGAGGGCGTGGGTGCGCGGGATCTGCCGCTGGAGGCGGACCGTCGAGCCGCCGATCGGGAACAGGCCGCGCCGCACCTCGAAGAGCCCGAAGGTGGCCGACTGGCCGGCGAGGCGGATGTCGGTGCCCTGGAGTATCTCGGTGCCGCCCGCGACGCAGTGTCCTTCGACGGCGGCGATCACCGGCTTGCGGGGACGGTGGTGGCGGAGCATCGCCTTCCAGTGCAGATCCGGGTCCGCCTTCATCCGGTCCCGGTACTCCTGGCCCTCCATGCCCTGCCCGGCCAGCGCCTTGAGGTCCATCCCGGCGCAGAAGGCGCCTCCCGCGCCGGTGAGCACGATCGAGCGGATCGCGTCGTCCTCGTCGGCCTCGATCCAGCCGTCGTACAGGCCGACCAGCATCGGCAGCGAGAGCGCGTTCTTGACCTCGGGCCTGTTGAGCGTGAGTACCAGTGTGGCGCCTTCGCGCTGCACGGTGAGGTGTTCCGTACCACCCATTTGGCTTCCTCCCCGTCTGGAACCGTCCCGGACCGTCTCCGGTCGACTCCGGTCGACTCCGGTCGTGCAGTCGTCTCCGACCGTCTCGGATGCGAGAACAGGTTGCAGGAGGCGCGGAGCCAGTACAAGAGTTTTCTGACAGGTAGTCAGATTTCTTCTGCGCGGACCCTTCACAGTTGGGTCCGGCTTTGCTCTGATGACCGTCGAGCCGATGGCGCCGAGCCGATGGGCCGTCAAAGTCGTCCGGGGTCAGGAGGAGCGGTGGAGTACAACCTTGCCGACCTGTTCGAGTCGGTCGTCGACGTGGTCCCCGACCGCGAGGCGCTCGTGTACATCGACCACCCCGGCACCGGTGCGGAACGCCGGCTGACGTACGCGCAGTTGGACGCGGCCGCGAACCGCATCGCGCACCACCTGATCGACAGCGGCGTCCGCCCCGGCGAGCACCTCGGGCTGCACCTCTACAACGGCATCGAGTACCTGCAGACCGTACTGGCCTGTCTGAAGGCGCGGATCGTCCCGGTCAACGTCAACTACCGCTATGTGGAAGAGGAGTTGGTCTACCTCTACCGGGACGCGGATCTGGCGGCCCTGGTCTTCGACACGGAGTTCACGGAGCGGGTGGCGGCGGCGCTGCCACGAGCCTCGGCCCTGCGGCATCTCATACGCGTGGGGCCGGCACCGGCGTCCACCGCCACTTCGCCGCCCCTCGTGGACTTCGCCGACGCGGAGGCCGCCGGATCCCCGGAGCGGGGCTTCCCGGCACGCTCGGCGGACGACCAGTTCATCATCTACACCGGCGGCACGACCGGAATGCCCAAGGGTGTGATGTGGCGTCAGGAAGACCTTTTCTTCTCCGGGTTGGGCGGTGGGGCACCGACGGGCGAGCCGGTCAAGAGCCCGGAGGAGCTGGCCGAGCGCGTCGCGGCCGGAGGCGAGGGCATCACCTTCTTCCCCACTCCCCCGCTGATGCACGGCACCTCGACACTCACCGCCTTCATCGGCTTCAACTTCGGCCAACGCATCGTGATCCACCGCAAGTTCGTGCCGGAGGAAGTACTGCGGACGATCGAGAAGGAGAAGGTCACCAGCGTGTCGTTGGTCGGCGACGCGATGCTGCGGCCACTGATCGACGCACTGAACGGCCCCTTGAAGGGGACCGACTGCTCCTCCATGTTCAGCGTGTCCTCGTCCGGCGCGATCATGTCGGAGACCGTGCGCGAGCAGTTCCAGACGCTCGTGCCGAACGTGATGCTGCTGAACAACTTCGGCTCGTCGGAGTCGGGCTTCAACGGCACGGCGACGGCCGACTCGGGGCCGGAGCGGGGTTTCCGGATCCGCGTCAACTCCCGTACCCAGGTGGTGGATCCGGCCACGTACGAGCCGGTCGCGGTCGGCGAGCCGGGGCGGGTGGCACAGCGCGGCCACGTGCCCCTCGGCTACTACAACGACCCGAAGAAGACCGCCGAGACCTTCTTCCAGAAGGGCGACGAGCGCTGGGTACTCCTCGGCGACATGGCCACCGTCGACGAGGAGGGCATCGTCACCGTCCTCGGCCGCGGCTCCCAGTGCATCAACACCGGTGGCGAGAAGGTCTATCCGGAAGAGGTCGAGCAGGCCCTCAAGTCCCATCCGGACGTCTACGACGCCCTTGTCGCCGGCGTACCGGACGAGAAGTGGGGCAACCACGTGGCAGCGGTGGTCCAACTCCGCCGTGGCGCGGATCACCCGTCCCTGGACGACATCCAGACCCACTGCCGCACCCACCTCGCGGGCTACAAGATTCCGCGCCAGCTCGTCATCACGGAGACCATCCAGCGGTCACCGAGCGGGAAGGCGGACTATCGGTGGGCACGGTCGGTGGCGGCGGAGGCGGCCGGCTGAGTCTCCCGGGGCACAAGGCCCGGGTCTCAGGCGAACCGCTCCCGCAACTCCCGTTTGAGGATCTTCCCGCTGGCATTGCGCGGCAGCTCGTCCACGAACAGAACCCTCTTCGGCGCCTTGAAGTGGGCGAGCTTCTCCCGTGCGTGCGCGAGGAGTTCGGCCTCGGTGACCTCACCGCGGGGGACGACGACCGCCGTGACCGCCTCGATCCAGCGCTCGTCGGGGAGGCCGATCACCGCCACCTCGGCGACTCCCTCATGCGTGTACAGCGCGTCCTCGACCTGGCGTGAAGCGATCAGTACGCCACCGGAGTTGATGACGTCCTTCACCCGGTCGACAACGGTGAAGTAGCCGTGGGCGTCCCGCACGACGAGGTCCCCGGAGTGGAACCAGCCGTCGCGGAAGGCCTCGGCCGTCTCCTCCGGCTTCTCCCAGTAGCCCTCGCACAACTGCGGTGAGCGGTAGATGACTTCGCCCTGAGTCCCGTCGGGCACCTCCTTGCCGTTCTCGTCGACCACCCGCGCGTCGACGAACAGGACCGGGCGTCCGCAGGAGTCCATCCGCCCCTTGTGCTCGTCGGGCGCGAGGACCGTGGCCAGGGGACCGATCTCGCTCTGGCCGAAGCAGTTGTAGAAGCCCAGCTTCGGCAGCCGTTCGCGCAGCCGTTCCAGGACGGGCACCGGCATGATCGACGCCCCGTAGTACGCCTTGCGCAGTCCGCTCAGATCACGTGAAGCGAAGTCGGGACGGTTCGACAGGCCGATCCACACGGTGGGCGGCGCGAACAGGCTGTCCGCGCGGCCGGCCTCGATCAGGTCGAAGATCTGATCGGCGTCGGGCCCGTCGAGGATGATGTTCGTCGCGCCGACCGCGAGATACGGCAGCAGGAACACGTGCATCTGCGCCGAGTGGTAGAGCGGCAGCGAGTGCACGGGACGGTCCCCCGCGCTCAGGTCGAGGGCGGTGATCGCGCTGAGGTACTCGTGCACGAGGGCGCGGTGCGTCATCATCGCGCCCTTGGGCAGGGCGGTGGTGCCCGAGGTGTAGAGCAACTGCACGAGGGTCTCGCTCCGCGGCTCGGCGCCGTCGTATGCGGGTGCCGTGTCCAGCCGCGCGAGCAGTGAGTCGTCCGCGTCACGCAGTGGCAAGGTGCGTACACCGTCCGGCAGTTGACCCGCGAGGTCCGGGTCGGCCAGGACCAGCGAACTGCCGGACTGACCGACGATGTACGCGAGGTCGTCGCCGGTCAGGTTCTGATTGACGGGCACGTGTACGAGTCCCGCGCGGGCGCAGGCCAGGAAGCCGATGAGGTACGCGTCCGAGTTGTGGCCGTAGGCTCCGACGCGGTCGCCCGGGTCGAGCCCCTGCTCCAGCAGCACGCTCGCCGCGCGGGAGACGGCCTCGTCAAGTTCCGCATAGGTCCAGGAGCGCTCGCGGTAGTCGACCGCGACGCGAGCCGGGACACGCCGGGCGCTGCGCCGCAGGACTCCGTCAACCGTGCTGCCGTGTTCAGGCTTCATGACACGTGATCCTCGGTCCGCCGCACGAAGAAGGTCAAGCTGACGCACGTAGATCGGAAGCGCCCGCCCCAAGGCTGCGGTGACCCGATGGCGCGGGCGGGCAGTGCGCGGCCGGACTCATTGTCCTCGGCGCTGCGCCGCCACCGCCCCCGTGTACGTCTCCCGCGTCAGATCCTGAGGAGCGATACCGAGTTCGGCGAGGACCGCACGCACGTCGTCCAGCGCGGCCGTGAAGTCGTCCTCGGTCGCCAGGGTTTCCACCTCCAGGAACGTCCCGTCGATCTCGGGAACCCTGACCAGCGTGGCGAACATCTGTCGGCCGCGGGCCTCGAAGTCGTAGTTGCGGCACCGCTTCGAGAAGGCGATCGCCGGAACATAGCCGAGCCCCTGCAGGATGGCGTGCGCCGCCTGGGAATCCTCAACACGGGTTTCACGCTCGGGCTTCGAGCCGGAGGCCTCGTCGACCGTCGCGTCCTTGAACGTCAGTAGCGTTCGCAGGCCGTTCGGGCTGCGGACGGTCCGCACCCGCAACTCCTGGTCCTGCCTCTCCAGCAAGCCGTCGGGCAGATCGTAATAGGTGTCCTGGTACACCTCGAGGCGAGCCTCGGCGCGCTCGTCCAGCTGCCCCATGACCGCCCCGGGTGAACGAACCCGCGCCTTCAACTCCACCTCGATCACAGGTCGTTCCCTTCTTCAGACTTCGCGACGACGATGCCGATTCCCGCATCGAAGGCGCTGCCGAACATGGTGGAGTCCATGCGGATGAGCCGCCAAGTAGCCAGCTCTAACCGTCGTCGCGGCACAGGCAGAAGGGATGCCCGGCGGGGTCGAGGAGCACGCGCACGTTGTCCTGCGGTTGAACCGGCGCCAGGGACGCTCCCATGGCGACGGCCTCAGCGACCGCCTCGTCCAGGTCGCCCACCTGGAAGTCGAAGTGCATCATCGGGCGCTGCTCCCCGTCGGCCGGTGGCCACACGGGCGGCCGGTATCCGGTGGCCTGCTGGAAGACGACGTAGACGGACCCCTGCGGCGGAGCGACGACGGCCGTGCCGGGCTCCTCGTGCACGATCGACCAGTCCAGCAGTTCCGCGTAGAAGCGGGCCAGGGCCCCCGGGTCCGGCGCTTCGAGCGCGGTCCCCCACCACATGCCGCTCGTTCGAGATCGCATGCTCGACCGTATCCCGGGGCTACCAGGGTCGGCACCTGTCCTTCGGATCACCATGCGGCCGGGGCGCAGCTCTCTCCCCCCTCCCCCGGTCGACCGGGAATCGCGTCACCCGGTCACCCGATCACCCGACCCACCGACCCACCGACCCACCGACCCACCGAAGAGTCTCGCGAAACATCCTGGCGGCCGCGCGTCGGTCCCCGGCACAATCCTCGCCATGAAGATCACCGCGCGGGAGCTCAACCGGGCCACGCTGAGCCGCCAACTCCTGCTGGAGCGGGAGCCGCTGAACGTCGTCGATGCGGTGCGTCGCGTTGTCGCGCTGCAGGCGCAGCACCCCGCTTCGCCGTACCTCGCGTTGTGGAACCGGCTCGCCGGCCTTTCGCTGGCCGATCTGGACGCCGCCTTCGCCGACCGCGCGGTCGTCAAGGCGACCCTGATGCGGATCACGCTGCACGCGGTTCATGCCGACGACTACCAAGTGTTCCGCGAGGCAATGCAGCCGACGCTGTACGGCTCGCGTCTGGGCTACCGCTTCGCTGAGGCGGGGCTCACTCCCGCGGACGGCGAGGAACTGGTGCCGGAGCTGCTGGCGTTCGCCGACCGGCCGCGGACGGCCGCCGAGATGCAGGAATGGGTCGAGGAGCGGCTCGGCCCGGAGAAGAAGGCAGGGGCCTGGTGGGGGCTGCGGGCGTATGCACCGCTGCTTCATGTACCGACGGGCGGGCCGTGGTCGTTCAACACCCGGTCGTCGTACGTCGCGGCGCGAACCGGGCCCGTGCCCACGGGGCGGGAGACGGCACCGCAGGCGCTGCAGAGGCTCGTCCTGCGCTATCTGGAAGGGTTCGGTCCGGCCTCGGTGGCGGACGTGGCCCAGTTCGCCATGCTGCAGCGCGCACCGATCCGCGCGGCTCTACGCGCACTGGGCAGCTCCCTCGATCAGTTCGAAGGACCCGACGGCACCAGCCTGTTCGACATCCCCGGCGCCCCGCGCCCGCCCTCGGACACCCCGGCCCCGCCTCGGCTCATGGCCATGTGGGACAGCACCCTGCTGGCCTACGCCGACCGCAGCCGTATGATCCCTCCGGCCTATCGCCGACTGGTGACGCGCAACAACGGCGACGTGTTGCCCACTCTGCTGGTCGACGGCTACGTCGCCGGCGTATGGCGCCCGGTCGACGGCGGCATCGAGGCCACGGCCTTCCACGACCTTCCGCCCGCGGCGTGGGCGGCACTCGCCGAGGAGGCGCGGTCACTGACCACGGTGCTGGCCGACCGCGACCCCCGGGCCTACAGCCGCTACGACCACTGGTGGGCCAAGCTTCCCAACCTTCAGGCACGACTCCTGCCGGCCTAGACCACTCGGGTGCGCCCCTCCCAATACGGATCCCGCAGCCGCCGCTTGTAGAGCTTCCCGTTCGGATCGCGCGGCATCGTCTCGATGAAGTCGACGCTCTTGGGGCGCTTGTACCCCGCGAGTTGATGTTCGCAGTGGTCGAGGATGTCCGCGGCGAGGGCGGCGCCGGGCTCATGTCCGGGCGCGGCCTCGACCACCGCCTTGACCTGCTCGCCCCAGTCGTCGTGCGGGATGCCGAAGGCGGCCGCGTCGGCGACGGCGGGGTGGGTGAGCAGCGCGGCCTCGATCTCGGCCGGGTAGATGTTGACCCCGCCCGAGATGATCATGTCGATCTTGCGGTCGCGGAGGAAGAGGTAGCCGTCCTCGTCGAGGAGGCCGAGGTCGCCGACGGTGAAGAAGTCGCCGATGCGGTTCTTCTTCGTCTTGCTCTCGTCCTTGTGGTACGAGAATCCGCCGGTGCTCATCTTCATGTAGACGGTGCCGAGTTCACCGGGCGGCAGCCGGTTGCCGTCGTCGTCGAAGACGGCGAGTTCGCTGATCGGCCAGGCCTTGCCGACCGTGCCGGGCTTCTTCAGCCAGTCCTCGGCGGTCGCGAAGGCCCCGCCGCCCTCACTGGCCGCGTAGTACTCCTCGACGCACTCGCCCCACCACTCGATCATGGCCCGCTTCACGTGGTCGGGGCAGGGCGCGGCGCCGTGGATGGCATGCCGCATCGACGACACGTCGTACGCCTGCCTTATGTGGTCCGGCAACGCGAGCAGTCGGTGGAACTGGGTCGGGACCATATGGGTGTGCGTGCAGGCGTGGGCGTCGATGACGCGGAGCATCTCTTCGGGTGTCCACTTGTCCATCAGCACCAGCCGGTGGCCGATGTGCAGGGACGCGCCCGCGAACTGGAGCACGGCAGTGTGGTAGAGCGGTGAGCAGACGAGGTGCACGTTGTCGTCGTACGGCTTGATGCCGAAGATGCCGAGGAAGCCGCCGAGGTACGTCTCCTCGGGGAGCTTGCCGGGCAGCGGGCGCCGGATGCCGCGGGGGCGGCCCGTGGTGCCCGAGGTGTAGTTCATGACCCAGCCGAGGGTCCGGTCCTCCGGCGCCGACTCGGGCTGTCCGTCCAGGAGTTCGGCGTACGGCCGGAAGCCCGCGAGTGTGCCGACCGCGTAGCGGTGCGTGGCGGGGAGCTTGGCCTCGTCGGCGGCGTGGCGGGCGGCGTCCGCGAACCGTTCGTGCGCGATGAGCACCTTGGCGCCCGAGTCGGAGACGATCCAGGCGATCTCGGGGCCGACGAGGTGGTGGTTGACGGGGACGAGATAGAAGCCCGCCTGGGAGGCGGCGAGGTAGGCGACGAAGAACTCGACGCTGTTGGGGAGAACGACCGCGAAGGCGTCGCCGCGTGCGAGGCCGGCGGCGCGCAGGCCATGGACCAACTGGTTGGCCGAGGCGTGCAGCCGGCCGGCGGTCCAGTCGTCTCCGTCCGGGGTGATCAGGACCGTACGCCCCGGGTCCGCTGCGGCCTGGGCCCAGAAACCGTTCGGCGGCGTGGCCCCCGCCGCACTCGCAACCTTGCTCACGACTGCTCGCCCCTTCCCGCGATGCGGTTGATCCGGTCGACGGCGTGCTCGAACCCCCGGGTCAGGTCGTCGAAGACGGCCTGGACGCTGCGTTCGCTGTTCATCCGGCCGACGATCTGCCCGACGGGTGTGCCGAGCAGCGGCTCCACCTCGTACTTCTGGATCCGGGAGAGCGCCTCGGCCACTAGCAGTCCCTGCAACGGCATGGGAAGCGTGCCGGGCCCGTTCGGGTCGTCCCAGGCGTCGGTCCACTCGGTGCGCAGCTGACGTGCCGGCTTGCCGGTCAGCGCGCGCGAACGGACCGTGTCGCCGGATCCGGCGGCGAGCAGCTTCCGCGTGACGCCGCGCGAGTGCATGTCCGCCTCTGTCACGGTCAGCCACACGGAGCCGAGCCACACACCCTGGGCGCCGAGGCTGAGCGCGGCGGCCACCTGCTGCCCGCTGCCGATGCCGCCCGCCGCGAGTACGGGCAACGGGTCTACGGCGTCCACGACTTCCGGCGTCAGCACCATCGAGGCGATCTCCCCGGTGTGGCCGCCCGCCTCGTAGCCCTGCGCGACGACGATGTCGATGCCGCCCTCGGCGTGCTTGAGGGCGTGCCGGGCACTGCCCGCGAGGGCGGCGACGAGCACTCCCTGCTTGTGGGCGCGCTCCACGACATCGACGGGCGGGGAGCCGAGCGCGTTGGCGAGCAGCTTGATCGGGTAGTCGAAGGCGACGTCGAGTTGGTTGCGGGCGACCTGCTCCATCCACCCCGTGATACGCCACCCGGACACCTCGCCCTCGGCGAGTTCGGGTACGCCGTACTTGGCCAGGGTGTCCTTGACGTACTGCCGATGCCCCTCGGGGATCATCGCCTCGACGTCGGCTTCCGTCACACCCTCCACCTTCTTGGCCGGCATGACGACGTCCAGCCCGTAGGGCATGCCGTCGACATTGGCCTCGATCCAGTCGAGGTCGCGTTTGAGGTCGTCGGGGGCGGTGTAGCGGACCGCACCGAGCACACCGAATCCGCCCGCACGGCTGATGGCCGCGGCGACGGCGGGAAACGGCGTGAAGCCGAAGATGGCGTGCTCGACTCCCAGTCTCTTGCTCAGCTCCGTCTGCATGGCCGCAGGATGCCGCAGTCCTCCGGACGAGGGAAGACCTTTTCTGATGCTCCGTCAGATTTACCGGAACCGCCTGCCACGGTTGACACACTCTCCCCCTGACAGGAAAGTTTCACCCCGCAAGGCGAACCAGGAAAGATACTTTCAGGCGGCGCGGCGGGAGACTTCTCGATGACCGATGAAGCAACGGGTGGAGCACACAGCCGGCTGACCCGTCGTCAACTGGGCAGACGGGTGGCGGCCTTGGGAGGTGCCCTGGCCATCGCCCCCTTCCCCGCAGGACCCGCCGCATCCGCCACTGCCGCCGGGGGAACCGGTGGCGGACTGCCGACACTGCGGCACGGGTCGGCCGAGCGTGCCGGACTGCTGTCGGGCCATCTGCGCCAACTGGTCGCCGACGCCGAGGCGTTCCTCGACCCCTCCCCCAGGCACCCCTGGTACGCGGGCGCCGTACTCCTCGCCGGGCGCGGCGGCACCGTGGCCCTGCACCAGCCGATCGGCATGGCGGTGCGCTATGCGGCGTACGACGAGAAGACCGACACCGGCGTCGAGTTCCCCGCCGACCAGCAGATCGCGGCGGCCGAGGACACCGTCTACGACCTGGCCTCCGTCTCGAAGCTGTTCACGTCGATCCTCGCGGTCCAGCAGATCGAGCGCGGCGCGCTGGCTCTGGAGGCGACGGTCGCCTCGTACCTCCCCGAGTTCGCGGGCGGCGGCAAGCAGACCATCACGATCCGCCAACTCCTCACCCACACCTCGGGCTTCCGCGCCTGGATCCCTCTGTACAACGCGCCGACCCACGAGGGAAAGCTCCAACTCATCTGGAACGAGGCCCCGCTCAACCCTCCGGGCACCAAGTACCTCTACTCGGACCTGAATCTGATCTCGCTCCAGCTCGTCCTGGAGAAGATCACCGGCCGCACCCTCGACACCCTCCTCCACGAGGAGATCACCGCTCCGCTCGGTATGCACCGCACCCGCTACAACCCGCCCGCCTCCTGGAAGCCGAGGATCGCCGCCACCGAGGACGCGCGGCTGCCCTGGTCGGGGCTGAACCGGGGCCTTGTGTGGGGCGAGGTGCACGACGAGAACGCGTACTCCCTCGGCGGTGTGGCCGGCCACGCGGGCGTGTTCTCCTGCGCCTGGGACCTGGCGATCCTCGGCCGCACGCTGCTCAACGGCGGCGCGTACGGCGGGGCGCGCATCCTGGAGCCGGAGACGGTGGACCTGATGTTCACCGACTTCAACACGGCCTTCCCGGGCGACGAACACGGCCTCGGCTTCGAGCTCTACCAGCACTGGTACATGGGCGCGATGGCCACCCCGCGCACCGCGGGCCACACCGGCTTCACCGGCACCTCCCTCGTCCTCGACCCGACGACCGACTCCTTCCTGATCGTCCTCGGCAACTCCGTCCACCCCGCCCGCAGTTGGCGATCTGGCTCCGCTCCCCGGGTCGCCGCGGCGAACAACCTGGCCCGCGCCGTGCCGGTCCGCCCCGCGCGCGGCCGCACATCCTGGTTCTCCGGGATGACGGGCACGACGACGGCCACACTGACGCTGCCCGCGTTCGACACTGCCACTGCCACCGGTCCCGTACGCCTGCGCTGCGCACTGTGGTGGGACACCGAACCCCAGGCGGACCGTCTCTCCCTGGAGACGTCGGCCGACGGCGGTACGACCTGGCAGCCGGTTCCCTTCACGACGGCCCCGCACGGCGAGGAACCGCAGGAACACCCCACCGGCTCGGTCACCGGCTGGTCGGGACGGGTCTGGCACCGGCTCACCGCGGACCTGCCCCAGGCGCGGCAGCTCACCGCGCGCTGGCGGTACGCGACCGACCAGCTGTACGTCGGTCGTGGCGCCTACGTCGACGCACTCCGGGTCGATTCCGGAGACCAGGTCCTCTTCGACGAGGCACGTCCGGCGGACGCCGCGCGCATTGTTGCGGTGGGCTGGGTGGCGTCCCGGGACTGAAGGCTCGAAGGTGAGATGTGTGCGTCACGGACCACAGATCCACCCGTGAAGGCCCACATCCACCATGAAGGCCCGCATCCACCGGGAACAGGAAAGGGAGCGACAGCATGGGAAGGATCATCGTCACCGAATTCGTCTCGCTCGACGGCGTCCTCGAGGCGCCCGGCGGAGGCGAGGGCTTCAAGTACGACGGCTGGAGCTTCGAGATCGACCGTGGGGACGAAGGCAACCAGTTCAAGCTCGAGGAGACACACGACTCGGACGCCCTGCTGCTCGGCCGGGTCACCTACGAGGGGTTCGCCGCCGCCTGGCCCTCTCGCGAGGGCGAGTTCGCCGACAAGTTCAACAGCATGCCCAAGTACGTCGTCTCCTCGACCCTCGACAAGGCCGAGTGGAACAACTCCACGGTGCTCAGCGGCGATGTCGTCGAGGAGGTGGCGGCTCTCAAGGAGACACAGCCCGGGAACATCGTGGTCCACGGCAGCGCCCGCCTGGTGCAGACCCTCATCGAGAAGGACCTCGTCGACGAGCTCCGCCTGATGGTCTTCCCGGTCGTCCTAGGGACCGGCAAGCGCCTCTTCGGCGCGACGTCCGACAAGAAGCGTCTGCGCCTGAAGGACTCCAGGGTCGTCGGCGACGGAGTCACCATCCTCACCTTCGAACGGGCGGGACAGCCGGACGAGGCAACCGCCTAGGGCCTGTCTGACAATTCCCGTCTGCCCCGCGACGCCATGCACGCACTCTCGCCGCACCGGGCGCAGACCCAAGTACATCCAGTACGAGGCTCTACGCCCGGCACGCCGAGAGCACGCACCTGACGCCGCGAGGCCGCCCTCCGGGCGACGACGGGAATTGTCAGACAGGCCCTAGCGCGGCCCGCCAAGACCTGGCTCCTCCAGCACGGCCATCGCCGCGTTGTGCCCGGGCACCCCGCTCACCCCGCCGCCACGCACCGCGCCCGCCCCGCACAGCAGGACGTTCGCGTGCCGGGTCTCGACGCCCCAGCGTCCCGTGCCCTCCTGCGCGTACGGGAAGGCGAGATCGCGGTGGAAGATGTTGCCGCCGGGCAGCCGCAGGTCGCGTTCCAGGTCGAGTGGGGTCTTCGCCTCGATGCAGGGGCGGCCGTCGGCGTCGGTGGCCAGACAGCCGACGAGGGGTTCGGCGAGGTGGGCGTCCAGCTGCGCAATGGTCGACTTCAGCAGCTCATCGCGTACGGCGTCGTTGTCGCGAGCGAAGAGCCCGGCCGGCGTGTGCAGTCCGAAGAGGGTGAGGGTCTGGTAGCCCTGCTCGACCAGGTCCCGGCCGAGGATGCTCGGGTCGGTGAGCGAGTGGCAGTAGATCTCGGAGGGCGGCGCGGTGGGCAGTTCGCCGGCCGCCGCCTGCGCGTGGGCGGTGGCCAACTGCTCGTATCCCTCCGCGATGTGGAAGGTCCCGGAGAACGCCTCGCGCGGGTCGACGGAGGTGTCGCGAAGCCTCGGCAGCCGCTTCAGGAGCATGTTCACCTTGAGCTGGGCGCCCTCGGCGGGGGTGGGCGGTTCGTCGCCGGTGAGGCGCGCGAGCTCCTGCGGCGAGGCGTTCACCAGCACGTGCCGGGTCGCGACGACACCCTCGCCGTCCGCACTCCGGTAGGTGACCTCGGCGGCCCGCCCGTCCGACTCGATCCGCACGACCTCATGGCCGGTCGCGATCACGACGCCCGCGTTGCGCGCCGCCGCGGCGATGGCGTCCGTCAGGGCGCCCATGCCGCCGACCGGCACGTCCCAGGCGCCGGTGCCGCCGCCGATCACGTGGTAGAGGAAGCAGCGGTTCTGCCGCAGGGAGGGGTCGTGGGCGTCCGCGAAGGTCCCGATGAGGGCATCGGTGAGGACGACACCGCGTACGAGGTCGTCGGCGAAGTACTCCTCCACGGCGGCGCCGACCGGCTCCTCGAAGAGCACCCGCCACGCCTCCTCGTCGTCGACACGCCGACGCAGCTCATCGCGCGTGGGCAAGGGCTCCGTGAGCGTGGGGAACACCCGCTGGGCGACGCGGCCCGTCATCCCGTAGAACCGCTGCCACGCCGCGTACTCACTGTCCGATCCGGTCAGCCGCGCGAACGCCTCACGGGTGCGCCGCTCACCACCGCCGACAAGCAGTCCGGTCGCCTTTCCGTCGCGCTCGACAGGCGTGTACGAGGAGACGGTGCGCCCGCGTACCCGGAAGTCCAGGCCGAGATCCCGCACGATCTTCCGCGGCAGCAGGCTGACCAGGTACGAGTAGCGCGACAGCCGCGCGTCGACCCCGGCGAACGGCCGCGTGGACACAGCGGCCCCACCGGTCGTCCCCAAGCGCTCAAGGACCAGCACCGACCGCCCGGCCCGGGCCAGGTAGGCAGCGGCGACGAGCCCGTTGTGTCCCCCGCCGACGATCACGGCGTCGTATCCCTCGAGTGCAGGCATGCTTCTTGGTAACACGTGATGATCTACGGCGGCCAGGGGTACGCGGCAGGCGGCGGGCACCCGTACGGGGCCGCGCCCCCGCAGGGGCGCGGGGAACTGCGCGACAAGCCCCCACAGCCGGCAGCAAACAAACGACCAAGGGGGTCTGGGGCGCAGCCCCAGAAGGACGGGACGGGTAGGGGCGGAGGGGGCGAAATCCCACCACCCCAACCACACTCAATGCCCCCCGGACGCCCGCTGCTGCCGCAACGCAGCCACCCTCCGATACAACTCCACAGCCTCCTGACCCCGCCCCAGCTGCTCCAGACAGTGCGCCTCGTCGTTACGGCTGGCAAGCGCGTCGGGATGATCGGCCCCGAGCACCCGCTCGCGAGCGGAAGCCACCCCGCGATACTCGGTGAGCGCGTCGGCCCACCGACCGAGCCACCCAAGACCGACGGCAACCTCGCGCCGACTGACAAGAGTGTCCGGATGGTCGCCCCCGAGCACCCGCTCGCGGATGGCACACACGTCACGCGACTCCGCGAGGGCCTCCTCCCAGCGCCCCATGCGGCCAAGGTTGACCCCGAGACCGTGCCGGGCACGCAGGGTCTCGGGATGCGCGGAGCCGTGCACGCGAGTGCGGTCGTCGATCAGATCGCGGTACAGCTCAAGCGCCTGCGCACTGCGGCCGAGCCGCCCGAGGCTGATGCCGACCTCATAGCGGGCGGCGAGCGTGTCCGGATGATCGGGCCCCAGCGCCTGCGCGCGAGCCTCGGCCACCTCCTGGTAGGTGTGCAGCGCCTCGGGCCAACGCCCCAACTGGCCGAGCGCGTAGGCGACTTCGTACCTGGTGACGAGCGTGTCGGGGTGCATCGCGCCGAGCACCCGCGCACGGGCGGACGCCACCTCGCTCGCCATGCGGTACGAGTCCTCAAGGCGCCCGAGTCTGCTCAGGTTGAAGGCGAGGTTGTGGCGGCAGCGCAGGGTGTCGGGATGGTCGGGGCCCATGGCGCGCTCCCGGGCGGCGAGCACGGAAGTGTAGGCCTGGTGGGCCTCGAAGTGGCGGCCCAACTGGCCGAGGACATACGCCATTTCCTGCCGTGCGGCGAGCGTGTCGGGGTGGTCGGGGCCGAGCACCCGCTCCCTGGCCTGGGCGACATGCGCGTACTCGCGCAGCGCCTCGGCGGGGCGTCCGGTGCGGCTGAGCGTGAACCCGACCTCGTAGCGGGAGGCGAGCGTGTCGGGGTGGTCAGGACCGAGGGCGTGCTCCCGCTCGGCGGCGACCGCACGGTGCACCTCGCCCGCCTCCGTCCACCGGCCGAGCCGCCCGAGACTCAGGCCGGCGTTGTGCCGCCCCGCCAGAGTGGTGATCAACTCCGGTGAGGGAGTAGGCCGTTCGGTGCGCTCGGGCGCGCGCGCCACAGCCGTGGACGGACGCGCGATCCACTCGCCGGTGAGGCCCGCAGAAGCGTCCGGGGGTGTGACGCGCAGCCCGGCGCCGGTCGCCTTGTGGCCCGTGGTCATGCCGCGGGTCCAGGAGGGCAGCCGGGGTTCGCGCGAGGGCGGCTGCTCGGGGCGCGCCTGGGCCGAGGGCGCCAACGGTCGCTGCTCCGGCCCCGGTTGCCGGATGGCGGGAGTCACCACGGTCGGCACGTACATCGGGGTCGTGCGGCCCGCGTTGATGCGGCGGCCGAGTTCGCGGGCGTCCTGCGGGCGCTCCTCGGGCTCCTTGGCGAGCAGATCCAGGATGATCTTCTCGAAGTACTCGGGGAGTTCGGCCCGGTGCCGGCGCGGCGGTTCGGGAGTCGTGTCCCGGTGTCCGACGAGCACAGCCCAAGCGTCGTCGAGGTCGAACGGCGGTGCCCCGGTGGCGATTTCGTAGAGCACGCACCCGAAGGAGTACAGGTCGCTGCGCTGGTCGACATGGGTGCCGCTGATCTGCTCCGGCGACATGTAGTGCGGGGTGCCCATCGCTATACCGGTGCCGGTCAGACGTGAGGTGAACCCGATGTCGTGGCCGAGGCGCGCGATGCCGAAGTCGCAGATCTTCACCGTGCCGTCGGTGAGCCGCATGATGTTCGCGGGCTTCAAGTCGCGGTGCACGATGCCCTGTTGATGGGTGTACGCGAGGGCCGCGGCCACCTGGTCGGCGACATCGACGACGTCGGCGACCGGCAGCGGGTGCTGCTTGTTGTCCTCCAGGAGCTGGCTGAGGTTCCGCCCTTCCAACAGCTCCATCACGAGATACAGCACGCCGTCGGACTCACCGAAGTCATGGACGACCGTCACCCCGCGGTGCTGGAGGGCGGCGGCCACCCGGGCCTCGCGCCGGAACCGCTCCCGCAGCACTCGGGTGAAGGACTGATCGTGGTGCGGGCCGAGGGGCTTGAGGCACTTGACCGCCACATGCCGGCCCAGCGACTCGTCGCGGGCACGCCACACCTCACCCATACCGCCCCGCCCGATGAGATCGAGCAGCCGGTACCGGCTCTGGATCAGCCTGGTCTCCGCCATCTCCTGCGACCGCCCCCGTCGATACTCGCCCCGCGCCCTCCCCCGGCCCGTCCAGTATGGCGAGTTATCTGTCGACTTTGTACGGCGCCGGGCGCGAGCCGGGGCCGAGTCGTGACATGGCGCGGAGAATGTGTTTGGGCGGAAGTTGCCAGCGCAGACGTGCGGGAACACAGCGCAGCATGGTGCCCGTGACACGCAGGCGCCGGGTCACCACGGCGGGCTCCGGAGCCGCTCTGCCGTACAACTCGTGGGCGTACGGCGGCAGAGAGGCGTACGCCAGATGCGCCACGCGCCGCCACAGCACGGCGCGCGCCGGTACGAGCAACGGGTGTGTCGGCGGGCGCAACAGGAAGTCGTCCACGTCCCGCGCTTCCGGGCCTGCCGCCAGCTCGGGCAGCACCTTCTCGAAATACGCGGCCAGTTGGGCCCGGTCCGCAGGTACGACATCGGGGTCGAGCCCCACCAGCCGTGCGCTGACCCGGTGTTCACCGATGTAGCGGTCCGCCTGCGCATCCGTGAGGCGGAACCCCGAGCGCCGCAGGACGTGCAGATAGGAGTCGATCTCGGCGCAGTGCACCCACAGCAGCAGCTCGGGCTCGTCGATCCGGTACCGCTCCCCCGTCTCCGGGTCCTCGGCTGTGAGCATCGTGTGAATCTTCCGCACCCGCACCCCCGCCATCTCAGCGGCCTCACTGGTCCCGTACGTCGTCGTCCCCACGAAGTTCGCGGTGCGCATCAGCCGGCCCCACGCATCGCGCCGGAAGTCCGAGTTCTGCATGACACCCCGCACCGCGCGCGGATGCAGGGCCTGCAGATAGAGCGCGCGGACTCCGGCGACCCACATCATCGGGTCGCCGTGCATCTGCCAGGTCACCGAGTCAGGAGTGAAGAGTCCCGGGTCACCGGTCTGAAAGGCGTCCACACCAGCAGTGTGACCAGGGTTGCCAGTTGGCGCTAGCCAACCGGCTACGCCGAAGTGAGGGGCAGAGCGGCGAAGGCATGGTGTTCCCAGAGTCGGCGGGCAGCCTCCTCCGGGTACGCGGTGACCGCCGGTTCCGTATCGAAGAGCTGGACGAGACGGCGATCGGCGTCGTACGCGGGCCAGCCCGGGTCACCCCCGGTCGCCAAGGCGGTCCAGGCGGAGCGGAAGCGGGCGGAGAGCGCCTCGGTCTCGGGCGAGGGAGTGGGCCCGACCAGCATGGCACCGAGGCCGCCGTATGTGCCGAAGGTCAGGGGTACATCGAGGCCGTGACAGGCGCCCAGAGCGCCGTGGTTGGCGGGTGCGGCCCAGGTGAGTTCGTAGGCGTGTGCCCGGCCACCACCGGCCACCTGCGCCTCTGCCAGATGAAGCGAGGGCATGCGGAACAGCCAGTCGGACTGCACCAGTTCGAACAAATACTCCGCCGAGGCGTCCGGGAACGCGGTGCGGTAGGCCTGTTCGGCGTCCGGCGTCGGCCCGAACAGGCCCAACGCCATCGAGGCCAGGCTCTCGTCCACTCGACCGAGCAGCCCGCCGAGCATGAGGAAGAGACGATATTCGTCCCGGTTGTGCCCGGTGATCAGCTCCACGTCCCGTGCGGCGCCGTTCGCGAGAGCCTGCCACGGCGCGGTGGGCAGGACATCGCCGTCGACGACGGGCGAGAAAGGGGTTGGGGTGAGAGCGACCGGACCCCAGCGGTGCACATACTCGCGCATCCGGGCGGTCAGTACAGCTCCTGCCTCAGGGAGTTTCCGGGGATCCACGCCCGACAGATCGGCGACCGTCGGGCGCAGCCCCAGCCCGTCGGCCAGGGCCTCGGCGATGTCACGGGCCAGTGCGCCGGAGAAGAAGGTGCCCGGCACACTCTGGGCGATGGCCCGCCGGAACAGACCCCGTGCTCGCGGCATGGCCATCAGTGCGGCGATGGACCCGGCGCCTGCGGATTCACCGAAGACGGTGACCCGGTCGGGGTCGCCACCGAAGGCGGTGATGTTCTCGCACACCCACTCCAGGGCGGCGACCTGGTCAAGCAGTCCACGGTTCGCGGGTGCGCCCTCGATCAGGGCGAACCCCTCGACACCGACTCGGTAGTTGAGTGTGACCACGATCAGATCGCCCTCGCGGGAGAGGCGGCTGCCGTCATAGGCCGGGTCGTCGGCAGAGCCGAACTTGTACGCGCCACCGTAGATCCACACCATCACCGGGCGTCGCGCGGCCGGGTCCGTCTCCGGAGTCCAGACGTTGACCGTCAGCCAGTCGTCACCGCCCGGAAGGCCGGCGGGAGGCTCGGCCTCGGGGCCCATCTGCTCCTGCGGAGGTGGCGGACCGAACGCGAACGCCTCCCGCACGCCGTCCCAGGCGTCCACTTGTTGCGGCGCCGCGAAGCGAGCCTCACCCACCGGCGGCTGTGCGAACGGGATGCCCCTGAAGACCTCCAAGCCACCCTCACGGCGCCCGCGGACCGCGCCCGCCACCGTCCTGACCTCTGGGAACTCGCCGCTGCTCATCGTTGACTCCTCACCTACCCTAGTGTGAACTATATTTCACTGTACGAACATACCTTTCGGCAGAATCGTGCTTCGAAGCGCCTACGGGCGGCTCTACGGATGTGGAGGTCGCACCCGGCTCTGGCACGGACGGGCGGACGGGTGCGGCTTCGGCCGGAGACGTGGTACATCCCCGGCCGAAGCCGTCCCGGCCCGCGGTGTACCGACCGTCAGCCCGGGAGCACCGTGACAGGCGTGGTCATGGTGCGGGTGTGGTCGACCATGCGCTCGTCTCCTTGCAGGGTCACCTGGACGGGGACGCCGGGATCGCCCGCCGACTGGGCGACGGTGAACGTTATGCCGCCGGGTTCGACGCGTCGGCGCAGGTCCCTTCCGGTGAAACTGGTCATGTCCGTGTGGACCTGGAACTCGACGACACGGGTTTCACCGGCGGCAAGGTCGACACGGGTGAACCCGATGAGCTGGCGCACGGGGCGGGTGACCGAGGCGACCGGGTCGGTGAGGTAGAGCTGGGGCACGAAGGTGCCCGCCCTTTCGCCGGTGTTGGAGACCGCGGCTCGTACCGCGATCGTCGCGTCGACGGGCACGGCGGCTTCGTTCACATGCACGTCCCCGATGGCGAAGGTCGTGTACGACAGGCCGTGGCCGAACGGGAACGCGGGTGTGGGGTCGATGTTGCTCACCCCGTCGCTCTTGAGGGCGAGCGGGGGCGCCAGGTAGGTGCCCGGCTGCCCGGCCATGTCACCCGGGATCTGCACCGGAAGGCGTCCGGAGGGGTTGATCCGCCCGGAGATGACTCCGGCGATCGCCGCCGCCCCCTCCTCGCCGGGGAAGAACACCTGGACGGTCGCGTCCGCGTTCCGGGCGTGCCGGCCGATCGCGTAGGGGCGGCCCGAGACGACGACGAGGACTGTACGGTTCGCCGCGGCGAGGACGGCCTCGACGAGCTCGTCCTGCATTCCCGGAAGCGTCAGATCGCCGACGTCGCAGCCTTCCCCGGAGGTTCCGTGACCGAACATGCCGGAGCGGTCGCCGACGACGAGAACCGTCACGTCGGCCGCCGCGGCCGCGGCCACCGCCGCTTCGACACCGCTGCGGTCGTCCCCGGTGACGGGGCAGCCGACCTCGTACCGCACGGTGACATCGGGGAACTCCCGCCGGATGGCGTCCAGCACGGTGGGTGCCTCGATGCCCATGGGGATCTCGGGGTTGTGAGGGAGGACGTGGTTGGGGAAGGAGTAGCAGCCGAACAGGCAGTGGGCGTCGTCGGCCGTGGGGCCGATCACGGCGACGGAGCGCGCACCGGTGAGTGGCAGCAGGTCGGCGGCGTTGTCCAGCAGGACGACGGACTCCTCGGCCAGCGCGCGGGCGACGCCTCGGTTGAGGGGCGAGTCGAAGTCCGCGGGGGCCGTGTACCGACGGGGATGCCAGTCCGGGTCCAGCAGGCCGAGTTCGGCCTTCTGCGTCAGAACGCGCAGCACCGCGCGGTCGAGCAGGCCGACGGGGACGCGACCGTCCCTCAGCTGGGCCTGCAGGGCTTCTCCGTAGGCCGTGGTGTGGGGTAGCTCCACGTCGATGCCGGCGTGCAGCGCGGCACGTGCCGCGTCCGGGATGTCGGCCGCGACGTGGTGCAGGGAGGCGAGAAAGGCGATCGCCCAGTAGTCGGACACCACCGTGCCCTCGAACCCCCAGCTTTCGCGCAGGAGTTGGGTGAGCAGGGCCTCGTCCGCAGCGCAGGGCACACCGTCGATGTCGTTGTACGCGTTCATCACCGAGCCGACCCGGCCCGTGACGACGGCCTTCTCGAAGGGGACGAGGACCACGTCGGCGAGTTCGCGCGGGCCCAGGGCGGCCGGGGCGTGGTTGCGGGCCGCCCGGGAGGCGGAGTAGCCGGCGAAGTGCTTCAGGGTGGCGACGACACCGCCTGACTGCAGGCCCTGGACATAGGCCAGCCCGAGCTCCGAGACGAGGTAGGGGTCCTCGCCGAGTGTCTCCTCCACCCGGCCCCAGCGATAGTCGCGTACGACGTCCAGGACGGGTGACAGTCCCTGGTGGACACCCACGGCCGCCATGTCCGAGCCGATGGCCGCGGCCATCCGGTGCACGAGGCCGGGGTCGAAGGTGGCCGCCCACGCGAGCGGGGTGGGGTAGACGGTCGCCTGCCAGGTGGTGAATCCGGTCAGACACTCCTCGTGGGCGATGGCCGGGATACCGAAACGGTTCGCCGCGACAACCCGCTCCTGCAGGGCGGCCAGCCGCTCGCGGCCCGCTTCGGGAGCCAGCGGTGCTGTGCCGAACACTCGCGTCACATGTCCGAGCCCGTCCACGACCGCCTCGTCGAAGCTCTCGGCGCCCCTGAAGGTGTCCTGCATGGGGGCGACGTCGCCGGCCATGTCGTGACCCGGCCATGTGCTGCCGAGCTGCGCTGTCTTCTCGGCCTCGGTCATGACGTCGAGCAGGGCCCGGGCGCGGTCGGAGGCCGGCAGGGCGGGATCGTTCCACAGCCCGGTCGTCGCCGGGCGCTCGTCGCTGATCGTCAAAGGGTCATCCGTTTCTGTGACGGGTGCCGCGAACGGCGTGGTTCGGGGAAGTCGAAGCAGGGTCGTGCGGGCAGGCCGGACCGGAGTCGGGCCCGGGCAGCGGTCCTGGGGAGGCGGACGCGCGGGACGGCACCGTGAGGAGGTTCTCCTCGGCACCTGAGGGTGCCCGGGCCCGGCTTCGATCTCCGTCCCACCTCGTCAGGTCGGGCGGGACGGCGGAGCCGCTACTTGCCGCCGGCGCCCATGAGGCCCGCGACGAGGGCCCGCCGGGCGAAGAGGTAGACGACGAGGATGGGCACCGCGGACATCAGCACCGCGGCCAGCAGGGCCGGGACGTTGGAGCCGTACTCGGAGACGAAGTTGTACAGGCCGAGGGTCACCAGCTTCGTGTCCTCGGACTGGGCCATGATCAGCGGGAACAGGAAGCCGTTCCATGCCTGCAGAGCCGCGAAGACGGACGCGGTCGCGATGGCGGAGCGCGACATCGGGATGACCAGGGTCACCAGTGTCCGGGCCGGACTGGCGCCGTCCAAAGCCATGGCCTCGTACAGCTCGTTGGAGATGTCCCGCATACCGCCGCTGAGGACCAGCACGCTCACGGGAAGCGCGAAAGCCGCCGTGGGCAGGATGATCCCCCACAGGGTGTCGTACAAGCCGAGGTCGTTGACGATGAGGAAGAGCGGGATGATGACCGCCTGGGAGGGGATGGCCAGGCCCAGCAGGAACAGGCGGAACACTCCCTTGGAGATCCAGCCCCGGCCGCGAACCACCGCGTAGCTGATCGGTACGGCGAGCGCGAGCACGATGGCGACGGTGGCCACGGCGACGACGACGGTGTTCCAGATGTAGTGCAGGAACCCGCTGTCCACCACAGTGCGGAAGTTGTCCCACGTCACCGTGGAGGGGATCGAGACCGGTCCCTTGTCGGTGTACTTCGTCTGCGGTTGCACCGCCGTGTTCGCCAGCGCGTAGAGCGGGACACCGATGATCACCAGCCAGACGAGGGCGGCCGCGCCGGCAAGGTAGTTCGGGCGCGTCCTCACAGCCCCTCCATCGTGCTCGTCATCTTGTCGTACCCACTGAGCTTCGTGAGGAGGACCGAGGCCACGGTGGCGAGCAGCAGCAGGAAGCTCGCGATGGCACTCGCATATCCGTAGTCGTACGTGCGGAAGGCCGTCTGGTACATCGAGAAGGGCAGGATCGAGGTGTCCGTGCCGGGACCCCCGTTGGTCAGCAGCAGCACGATGTCGAAGGCCGTGAGACCGCCGATGACCATGAAGGTGGTCGAGGTGATGATCGTGTTGCGCAGCTGCGGCAGGGTGATGTGGACGAACTGCCGCACCCGCCCCGCGCCGTCGATCGCGGCCGCCTGGTAGAGCGTGTGGGGGATGGCGCGGGCGGCGCCCTGGTAGAGCAGGCTGTGGAAGGGGATGAACTGCCAACTGGTGACCAGGACCAGACAGGCGATCGAGCCTGCCTGGGAGCCGAAGGGATTGCTGCCGCCGAACAACCAGTCGACCTTCGACGGCAGGCCGAAGTTCGGGTCGAGCAGCTGGCGCCACATGATGGCCGTGGCCGCTGTGGACAGCAGCAGCGGCAGGAAGAAGATCGCCGACAGGACGGCGCGGTTGCGCTGGTGGCCGGCCGCCCAGACTCCCAGCAGGATGCTGATCGGCGCCTGCACAGCGATGTTCCCGACCAGCAGGACGCCCGTGACGAGGGTTGACTGGCGGACCTGGCTGTCGCCGAAGAATCGCGACCAGTTGTCCAGGCCGGTGAACTGCGGCGAGCTCAGGCCGTCCCAGTGAGTGAGGGAGAGGTAGACCACTCCCGCCATCGGCACGATCGCGAAAACGAGGAAGAACAGCAGCCCGGGGACCGCCCAGGCCACGCCGGGCCGTTCCAGTGTGGGAGGAGCGGCCCGGTCGCGTGCCCGCGTCTTGCTCGCGAACCGCGATGTCGTTGCGGAGACCACGTGGACTTGCCTTCCTACTTCTTGATCGCCGAGACCGCGCTGACGAACTGCTCAGGCGAGCTCTGTCCGTTGAACAGCTTCTGGATCTCGGTCAGCAGCGGGGTGCCGAGGGTGAGGCCGAGCGCCTGGTCCCAGGACTGGGTGAAGGACGGGGCCTTCGCCACCATGTCGTACTGGAACTTCGCGTACGCCGGGTCGGGCGCCTTGGCGAGCAGCTTCTCGGCATTGGTCGTGACCGGCACCTCGCCCTTCTCGATGAGCCCCTGGACATAGCTGTCGCTGTAGGTGGTCTTGAGGAACTCCGTCGCGGTGTCCTTGGGGGCCGCGGTGGTCACCGAGATGTAGTTGGTGGGGTTGCCGACGACGTTGGCGGCGTCGCCCTTGCCGCCCTCGACGCTCGGGAAGGCCACGTACCCCAGGTCGTTCTTCGCGAAGTCGGGAGCCTCGCCCTGCTGGACGGCGTACTCCCACGACCCCATCAGGACCATCGCGGCCTTGCCCTTGTTGAGCAGGGTGGAGGTGCCGCCGGCGCCGTAGTTGACCGAACCGAAGTTCTTGCCGAAGGCACCGCTGTCCACCAGGTCCTTGATCATCTGGGCGGTCTTCAGGACGGTCGGGTCCTCCCACTGCGACCAGTCGCCACCCTGGATCTTGTCGAACAGCTCCGGTCCCGCGAGGCGGTCGACGAGGTACTCGACCCACATCAGCTCCGTCCACGACGAACTGGCGTTGCCCGCAAGCGCGAACGGTGTGATCCCCTTGCCCTTGAAGACCTTCACGAGACTCTGCAGCTCGGTGTAGGTCTTGGGCGGCTCGACGCCGGCGTCGGCGAAGACCTTCTTGTTGTAGAAGAGGAACACGGGCTGTGTGCCACGGCACGGGATGCCGACCAGCTTGTTGTCGACCTTGCCGGCGGCCAGCGCGGAGGGCAGGAAACGCCCTCCCAGCATCCCGTCGAGCTCCACGAGCTTGCCCGCCTTGACGTAGTCGTCAAGACTGCCGCCGCCCCAGCTGAAGAACAGTCCGGGCATCTTCGAAGAGCCCATCGCGGTGCGCAGCTTGTCCTTGTACCCGTCCGTGGCGATCACGGTCATGCTGACCTTGCCCTTGCCGGCAGAGTTGAACGAGTCCACGGCGGCCTTCTGCACCGAGTTGGTCGGGTCCTGGAGCGTCCAGAAGTCCGCATTGCCGGTGGGCGAGGACGTGGAACTGCCGGACGAGCCGCAGCCCGCCACGGTGACGCTCAGCGTGGTCGCCGCCGTCGCGGTGAGAAACCACCGTCGGGACACTCTGTTCATCGTTGAACACCTTTCGTGTCGGCAATGCCCTCTGCACGGGTGGGCTCACCCGACAGGCCGTCCCGGCCTGTTCGCACTGAGGGATGTGGGTCGATGGCCAAGACCGTCAGGTGCTTTCGCGCAAGGGTTGCGTCCCGTTGCTCCTGCGGTTGAGCTGGCGTCGGTCACGCTAAGCGGCGTAATTCGGCCGCGGCAATACCGGAAGGGCTTCAGTTCCGAAAGACTTTCGTAGTCCGAGGGCTTGCGAAATCGAGGTCAAGCGCGCCCGCTCTTTTCGCTCCGGGGCGAGGCAGTGGACATGCGCAGGACCAATTCCGTCGCGAGTTCCCTGCGCGTCGTCGCGGGCGGCCTGCCGTCGGCCAGGTTCAGCAGGATGCGCGTGGCCTCCTGACCGAGCTCACGGAACGGCTGCCGCACAGCGCTCAGCGGTGGCGAAGCCATTGCTGCCACCAGGGTGTCGTCGAACGACATGACCGACAGACCGCTCGGCACGGCGACACCGAGCCTCCGGGCGGCCTCCAGGGCACCGAGGGCCTGTACGTCACTCGCGGCGAAGAGAGCCGTCGGCCTCTCACTCCGGTCCAGGACGCTGCGAGCAGCGCTCAGAGCCTCGCCGTAGTCGAAGTCCGTCGACCGGACGAGCGCGGGATCGTACGGGATCCCGGCCTCCGCCAGAGCGGCCCGGTAGCCGTGCAGACGTGCGGACCCGGCCAGCGAACTCGACCGGCCCGCCAGCATGCCGATCCGGCGGTGTCCGAGGCCGATCAGGTGCTGGACCGCGGTCGTCGCACCGTGCCAGTTCGTCACCCCGACGCTCGGGATGTCCGCGCTCGGCGCGTTCAAGGGATCGACGAGCACCACCGGCAGCCCCTGATCCAGGATCCTGCGCTGGTCCCGGTCGGCAAGAGCCGAGATGACGATGACGACTCCTGCGGCGCCCATCGCCACGGACTTCTGAAGCCACTGCCCGATCGAGCTCCTACTGGTCGTACCGACGGTCGTGTGGACACCCACCTCGGCCGCCGACTCCACGATGCCCCGGACGACTTCCAGGGTGTACGGTCCGGCCAGGTCCCGGAACACGGCAAGGATCTGCCGCGGCCGGCCCGCGTCACCCTCCCAGACACGGACGTAGCCGTATTCGGCGAGCAGTGTCTCGATCCGCTCCCGCGTCGCCTCGGACACGTCACGTCGCCGGTGAACAACCTTCGAAACCGTCGCAGGAGAGACGCCGGCCTCGTTGGCGATCGAAGTGAGAAGCCCGTACTGGGCGTTCTGGCTCGACCTGGCTGGGCCCGTCACTTCGGCGTGGACCTTCCTGTCGGCATACGCAGACTGCGTGCGGAGTGAAAGTACACGCCGAATCGAACACAGCGTCCGGTGCCAAGCGTCGGAAAGCCCGAAGACCTGCGAAATTCAACGACCTTCGGCCTACGAAAGTCTTTCGCCGTCCAGCTGGGCAACTCTTGTAGGCTCCGCCGCAGCCTGTTCGAGCCGCTCAGGTACGCCACTTCCGGGAGGCCGGGCATGCCGGTGCACAGCATCCACGACACGCAACCCGCCGACCGCTGGGAGGACTCCTTCCTCTCCGGCAACGGCGAGTACGGGATCATGGTGTTCGGGCATCCCCACCGGGAACGGATCGTTCACAACCATCACCGGTACGTCCTGCCCAACGAGTCCCTCGGGATGCGGCCGCCGGCTGTCGCCGACCGCCTCGGACACGTCCGCGACCTGGTTCTCGCAGGGCAGCGGGAACAGGCACAGCGCGAGTTCTCCGACGGCAGGGCGATGGCCTGGACGCAGTCCTTCCATCCGGGGCACGTGCTGCATGTGGACGCGGCGGCCGGGGACAGCCCGGTGGAGTGCTACCGCAGGGTCACCGACTTCTCCACCGGCGAGGTACGGGTCACGTGGTCCGACGGGGACGGGGAGTGGTCGCGGCGCGCCTTCGTGTCGCGCACCGATGCCGTCGCGGTCGTCGAGATCACCGGTCCACGGCTCGACCTGGCCATCCGGCTCTCCGGCGAGGTGCCCGGCCGCCCCTCCGAGGTCACCTTCACGACGTCCACCGAGGCCGGCGGGGACGATGAGGCATCACTCGCCGTCGTGGGGGCCTATCCGCCTGGGCTCGGTGCGGCGGGATTCGCCGGCGTCACCCGGGCCGTCGTCGCCGGTGGCCGGGTCCGGGCGGAAGGGGACGTGGTCCGTGTCGAGGGGGCGACGCGCGTGGTCCTGCTGACTCGGATGGACCGCTCGGCGCCCCTTCCCCGCACCGACCTGCTCCGCACGACTCTGGACGAACTGCCCGCCGAATACGACGAGTTGCTCGCCCGCCATGTGCCCGTACACGGCGAACTCTACGGCCGGGCCGAACTCGACCTGGGCGTGCCCGACAGCGCCCGCAGCCTGCCCGTGAGCGAGCTGATCGCCCGCGCCGACCCCAAGGTGCTGGACGGCGCGCTGGTCGAGGCGCTGTTCCACTCCGGCCGCTACCTGCTGCTCAGCTCCAGCGGGGTCCTTCCGCCCCGGCTGACCGGACTGTGGCTGGGAGCCTGGGGGGCGGCCTGGTCCGGCGACTACACCACCGACGCCAACATCAACCTCCAGATGGCCGGGGCGGTCCTCACCGGCATGCCCGAACTCATCGCGCCGTACGCCGCGTTGATCGGCGGGCAGATCGAGGACTGGCGCACCAACGCCCGCACGATCTACGGCACCCGCGGGGTCCTCGCGCCCAGCCGGACCGACGGCGAACACGGGCTGCTCTTCCATCTCGACGACGACTGGCCCTGGACCATGTGGCTGGCGGGCGCGGACTGGCTGCTGTTCCCGCTGTACGAGTACTGGCAGGCGACCGGCGACGACGACTTCCTCGCCCGTATCCTCGCCCCCTGGCTCGTCGAGGCCGCCGTCTTCTTCGAGGACTTCCTCACCCGCGAGGACGACGACGGACACGTCGTCCTCGTCCCGTCCTACTCCCCGGAGGTCGGCCCGAAGGACGAACGGGGCGCGGCCGGGGTGAACGCCACCATGGACGTGGCCGCGGCCCGGCACGCGCTGTCGACCGCCGCCGACGTCTGTACACGGCTCGGGATCGAGCAGGCCGCGGCCGTCCGCTGGCGTGCGCTGGCCGACCGGCTGCCGCCCTACCGCGTCGACAACCACGGAGCGCTCGCCGAGTGGGCGTGGCCTGGACTGGAAACCGCCGACGACCATCGCCACGTCAGCCATCTCTACCCGGTTTGGCCGCTGCACGACATCACCCCGGACGACACCCCCGACCTGGCCGCCGCCGCCCGCGAAGCCCTGCTGCGGCGCGGTGACGAGAACATCTCCGCGCACGGCAGCCTGCACCGCGCTCTGTGTGCGGCACGTCTGAAGGACAGCGAGACGGCCAGGGCGAACGTCCTCAAGATCCTTGGTCGGAACATGGTCTTCCGGTCACTGATGACCTCGCACAACCCGGATCTGGACATCTACAACGCGGACGCCGCCCACTGTCTGCCGGCCGTGATCGTGGAGATGCTGCTCGACTCCCGTCCCGGGATCGTGGAACTCCTGCCCGCCCTGCCCCCGGAGTGGCGCTCCGGCAGTCTGCGCGGCATCGCCACGCGCGCCGGGGTGAGCGTCGACGAGCTGACGTGGGACGTGACGGAGGGCTTCGCCCGGGTGCTTCTCACATCGCCGATCGAGCGGGACGTCACCCTTGTCTGCCGTGGTGCCGCGGATCCGCGGCAGACCGTGCACCTGCTGCCAAACGCCCCCACCTCGGTGACGGTCCCGCTCGTCTGACGCCTGAGGGGCGGGCTCTCACTGCGTACCGACCGGGCGGCGCACCGACGTCGAGGTGCGCAGCACGAGTTCCGTCGCCAGTTCGATCCGCGACGACGCGGGCGGCCGTCCCTCCGCCATGTGAACGAGCACCCGGGTGGCCTCGTGGCCCAGTTCCTCGAAGGGCTGGCGAACAGCGCTCAGCGGCGGGCGGGCAGCACCGTCGCGACCTGCGGGCATGTTCGCCGGGTAACCCCCCGACGTTCACCGGTCCCCTCCCCGCCCGGTCGATGTCGGAGACAGGGGCCAGGGCCGAACTCGCCCTGGGCGTGCCACCGTACAGAACAGACAGGGCGCGCAGCGGGGTGCGGCCGCACCGTCGCGGTCGCACCCCACCGGTTGCGTACTATCCCCGGCTCCACCTCTGGGTGGCGTTGCCGAGAGCCGTCCACAGCTGCACCTTCGATCCGTTGGCCGTCGCCGAGTTGGTGACGTCGAGGGCGTGACCGTTGGCGCGGTTGATGACGGATCCGTCCAGGCGGAACCACCACTTCTGGCTGGACTTCCCGTTGCAGGACCACAGGATGAGCTTGGTGCCCGGGGTGGTCCCGTCGGCGTCTGCGGCGAGGCACTTGCCGGCGACGCGGAGTTCGCCGGCGGTGGTCTGTGTGATGGTCTGGTTCGCGTTCCCGGAGCAGTCGTAGATCTGTACCTGCACGCCTGTCTGGCCGTTCGGCACGTCGAGACAGCGGCCGGAGTTGGCGCCCTTCAGCGTGAAGGTCGCATCCGTCGGCAGCGGATCCTGGACGAGCTGCCACTCCTGCGCGTCGTCCGCCGAGGCATTGCCGGACGCGTCGATGGATGCCTCAAGGTCGACGGCACCGTTCTGTGTCGCTCCGGTCATGAACAGGCTCGTGTTGCGGACGGACCGGATCTTGTAGTAGCCGTCGGTCGAGGAGACGAGGGTCCACTGCTTGTCGGTGGCGCCGTCGTCGGCCCACTGGGCGAGCTTCTGCCCGGCCGTGGCGCTGCCGGTCCAGATGGCGGCCGAGCGGCCGCCGGCCTTGTTGAGCAGGGTGACGTCGTTGCCCTTGGCGGTCAGGTGCCAGCGCTGTGTGTCGTCCGTGGCGTTGCGGTCCCGCAGGACGAGGTCGGGGACGTTCCCCGTGAGGTTGGCGTCCTGAGTCTTGCCTGCGTCGGGGCTGAGGGCCTGACCGGTCGCACGGTTGACGAGCGTGCTGTAGGCGCCCTGGGACCGGCCGAGGTCGACCTCGCCGTAGCGTATGGGACCGTAGCCCGTGCCGAAGTCTGCCTGAAGGATGACGACGCGTCCCGTGCCCTCGACGTACTGGAGATTGCGGCTGTAGCCGTTGGTGACCGGCGTCTGGTACTCCTTCCAAGTGCCGTCGCTCTTACCGGACTCGTTCACCCAGACGCTGCCGCTGCTGGCCGCGTTGTAGAGGATCCGCCCGTCCGGCAGCGGGGCGAGCACCGGGCTGCCGCTCGTCGACAGCGTGTGTCCCCCGGAGGGCACCGGCAGGTTGGTGATCGGGAGGTCCGTCACGCTGTTGGGATAAAACTTCAGCGGGTCGTCCGCGAGCCTGTATCTCACGTTCGTTCCGCCGCCCCAGTACTCGTAGGTGAGCAGCCATTTGCCGTCGGTGGTCGGGGCGATCGTCGTCATGCCGGGGCGACCGTTGCCGATCAGTGTTTTTCCGTTGAGGTTCTCGGTCGTGCCCGGGACGTCGACGATCGGCTGGGTCCAGGAAGCGCTGGTGCCGTCCCAGGTCGCGTGTACGAGGATCTGGTTGTACGAGTCCGTAGCCGTGTCGTCGTCCGGGTCGCGGGTCGGTACTCCGGTGTCGGCGTTGAAGCCGAGGTAGTCGTGCTCGTCGGAGTAGTAGGCGACGAGCTGACCATTGCGGGCGATCAGGTACGGCTCCCAGAGTGGGTCGGACTGCCCGTTGGTGTTGGCGTTCGAGACGCGGCTGCCCTGCCACCCACCGGCGGCGATGATGTTCTGGATGCTCCAGGTCGCGCCGTCGTCGGTGCTGGAGTACAGCGCGATCGCCACGTCCTTGCGGTCGCCGTCACCGTCCGCTGTCCAGTTGGGGTCGGCGGCCTTGTGCTCCTTGTAGTAGTAGTCGTCCCCCGAGACGACGCTCGCCAGGAGCAGGGTGCCGGCCGTCAGAGATCCGACGTTCTGCGGAAGCACATAGAGGTACGGGTTCGTCCAGTTGCTCGTGTACTTCGCGTACTTGGGGTCGCTGGACAGAGCGGCGGGCGCTTTGACATCGGTCAGCTTCTGCCAGGTGGTGCCCTCGTCGTCACTCTTGTAGACGGGCAGCGTCTGTCCCACCGGGTCGCCCTTGCTGTTCTCGAACGACGCCACGATGCGGCCGCTCGCAAGCTGGGCCGACTTCGGGTAGAGAACACAGGGCTTCTTGCTGCACGTGGCGCTGTCCTGCGACACATACAGATTCGTCTGGCTCGGCTGATACGCCGAGGCACTCCCTGCGGAGGCAACGGCGAATGCCGCGCCGAGACCGAAGGCTGTCGCTGCCGCGAGAACCTTCCGCGCCATTTTCTGAATCATTTGCGATTCCTCTGAGCGTTGGTTAGCGGCACTTGGAGCTGAGAAAAGGCAGCTCGGTAACCGAAACGGAAAACGGCTCACATCAGACTGCAGCCGGAAAGGCGTCCACTCTGTCCGACAGTTGCCGCCAGAATTCCCTTGCCGCCCCTCGCCCTCAGGGGGACAACGTAATTCGCCAAGTAGCCCATGCTGTTTCTCTCGCCTGGTTCGGCCGCAGGACTGCGGTCGACTGATTCCCATGGATCGGCGTTCGTTGGGCGAGAAGCACCTCGCGCACCGCCATGAGACGGGGTACGCAGCCGACAGCGGCGACTCATGGATCCGAATTTCGGTCGATGAGACGTGAGCCGGATGGGGAAAGTATTAGGACGCGGCGTCGCTATGTCACTGGCGCGTTTCCGAAAGTGTTTCGCACGCCGCCCGTCATCAAGTGTTGACGTGGCGGAAACCATGACGCCCAGACCCTCTGAGACGCGAGGGCTCGGCTTGGAAACGGCTCGTCGCCTACAGCAGCTGTTCAAGCGACCATCGCAGGACGGACACAGGCCACCACGGCGACCACATGACCGAGCGTCGTAACTCAGGGATCAACAACACCGGCGCCTACTGGCGCAGTGTCACTTCAGCCGGCGAATGGCGTGCTCCCCGACGTACTCCCTTCCCGGACGTGGCCGAACAGCACACGGTCCTGCGCCGGCGCCTCGCCTTCCTGGAGACGCCGGCGAGCTTCGTCTACGACGGAGACCGCCCCCTGCGCGCCGAGGAGGTCACCGACCCCTACCGGCGCGGCCTCCTCCTGACCGCCCGCGCCACCAGCCGCGCCGAACGCGCCTGGCTCCGCGAGGTGCTGGGCGAGGAACCGCCCACGTACTCCTGAAAGACATCGGAGGTACTTCCATGCTCGCGTCCTGGTACGACGAACAGGGCCCCGCCGCCGACGTCCTGCACGTCGGTGAACTCCCCGACCCCAAGCCCGGCCCCGGCGAGGTCCGCATCCGTGTGAGCGTCTCCGGTCTCAACCCCGGCGACACCAAGAAGCGGCGCGGCTGGCTCGGTTCCTCGATGCCCTGTACAGCGTCGTACCCGACCATCAGGCCGTCCGGCTGCCCGGCCACCTCGGCGACGAACTGGGCGCGAGCCTCGGCATTCCCGGAATCACCGCCCACCGCACGGTGTTCGCGGACGGCCCGGTCGACCGGAGGCTCGTGCTCGTGCACGGAGCGCTCGGCGGCGTCCGCTCCCTGGCGGCTCAACTCGCCCGCTGGGGCGGCGCCACCGTGATCGGTACGGTCCGCCGCAGCAGCGATCTGGACGGCGTAGACCTCGACAACGCGGTCACCGCGCCCGACGCCGTCATCGCCGCCTACGGAACCCACACCGACCGCACCGAACTTCCCTTCTGACCACTGCTGTTCAACAACGTCACTGTGCGCCTGCTCGGCAGCGACGACTTCCCGGCCGAGGCAAAACGCAGGCCGCACGCGACCTCACCGTCGACCGCTACTCCTGGAGGACATCGCCAAGGCCCACGACCGGGTCGACGCAGGCCAACGCGGACGGGTGCTGATCACGATCAGCCCCTGACCAGCACATCGCCGGTCACCGGTCGCCGCGCCACAAGAACGAGAGGCATTAGTACCGGGGTACTAACCGCACCCCGACAGTTCGGTCCCGCAGGGGGCAGGGAGCGCGAGAAACCGCCCCTAGCTTGAGATCAAGGGTCGATCGACCCCGCGCACTCACGTAACGATCTCTTCTCCTGTGGGAGTAATCCGTGGCCACCTTCCTGTACCGACTGGGACGGCTCGCCTTTCGGCGACGACGCCTCGTCGTCATCTTGTGGATCGCCGTCCTGGCCGCCGTAGGCATCGGCGCCATGAGTTCCACCGGCAAGACCTCGGACAGCTTCACGCTGCCCGGCACCCAGTCCCAGAAAGCCATCGACCTGCTGGGCGAGGAGTTCCCGCAGGCTTCCGCCGGCGGCGCCTCCGCCCGGGTCGTGTTCGAGGCGGCCGACGGGCAGAAGCTGACCGCCACTGCCCACAAGGCGGCGGTTGAGTTGCTGGTGGCGAAGCTGGAGAAGTCGCCGCAGGTGGCGAGCGTCTCCGACCCCTTCACCAGCGGTCAGGTCAGCAAGGACGGCACCATCGGCTACGCCGGGGTGACGTACAAGGTCGCCCAGGCCGACGTCAGTGACGCCGCGCACGACGTCCAGACCGCTGTCGTCGCGCAGGGCGAGAAGGCCGGCATCACGGTGAGCCTGGGCGGCGACGCCGTCGCCGACACCGCCGCCAGCAAGGCCGCCGAGCTGATCGGTCTCGGCGTCGCCGCGGTCGTCCTGGTGATCACCTTCGGTTCGATGATCGCCGCCGGACTGCCCCTGCTCACCGCGATCCTCGGCGTGGGTGCGGCGATCCTGTCGATCACCGTCGCCACCCAGTTCTTCGACATCGCCTCTCAGACGTCCGCGCTGGCACTGATGCTGGGCCTGGCCGTCGCCATTGACTACGCCCTGTTCATCGTCTCCCGCTACCGCAACGAGATCCGCGACGGGCACGATCCGGAAGAGGCCTGCGGACGGGCCCTGGGCACCGCCGGCTCCGCGGTCGTCTTCGCCGGCCTGACCGTGATCATCGCGCTGGCCGGCCTGAGTGTCATCGGCATCCAGATGCTCACCTCCATGGGCCTGGGCTCCGCCTTCGCCGTCGCCGTCGCCGTGGTGATCGCGCTGACCCTGCTGCCCGCCCTGCTCGGCTTCGCCGGTACGCGGATCATGAAGGCCAAGATGTTGTCCCCCCGCATGAAGGCGCTGGAGCGCGGCGAGGGCGAGTCGATGGGCGTGCGCTGGGCGAAGTTCGTCACCCGCAACCCGGTCAAGGTCCTCGCCGTCTCGGTGATCGGCCTCGGACTGCTGGCCATCCCCGCCATGTCACTGCGCCTGACCCTGCCCGACGACTCCATGAAGCCCCCGGACAGCACCCAGCGTCTCGCCTACGACACCCTGAGCAAGGGCTTCGGTCCGGGCTTCAACGGCCCGCTGACCGTGGTCGTCGACGCCCGCGACAGTGACGACCCCGAGGCCGCCGCCGCAGACGCGACCGCGGTGCTCGGCAAGCTGGACGACGTCGCCTCGGTCCGTGACGCGGCCTTCAACGAGGCCGGTGACGTCGCCATCATCGGTGTCGTCCCGGAGAGCTCCCCGACCAGTCAGGCCACCAAGGACCTGGTCGCCGACATCCGCGACCACAGCGCCGCCTTGCAGAAGGACACCGGCGCCGACCTCATGGTCACCGGCACCACCGCCGTCAACATCGACGTCTCGACCAAGCTCGCCCAGGCCCTCATCCCCTACCTCGCCATCGTCGTCGGCCTGGCCCTGATCCTGCTCCTGCTGGTCTTCCGCTCGATCCTGATCCCGCTCAAGGCCGCCCTCGGCTTCCTGCTCACCATCGCCTCCACCCTCGGCGTCCTGGTCGCCGTCTTCCAGTGGGGCTGGCTCGCGGATGTCTTCGGCGTCGACCAGACGGCGCCCATCGTCAGCGTGCTGCCCATCCTGCTGATCGGTGTCGTCTTCGGCCTCGCCATGGACTACGAGGTCTTCCTCGTCACCCGGATGCGGGAGGAGTACGTCCACGGGGCCACCCCCACACAGGCCGTCATCGGGGGCTTCCGGCACAGCGGCCGGGTGGTCACCGCCGCCGCGGTCATCATGATCGCCGTCTTCTCCGGCTTCCTCCTCGACGACGCGGCACTGATCAAGTCGGTCGGCCTGGGACTCGCCTCCGCCGTCCTCTTCGACGCCTTCGTGGTCCGCATGACCATCGTCCCGGCGGTGCTGGCCCTGCTCGGCCATCGCGCCTGGGCCCTGCCCGCATGGCTCGACCGCGCCATGCCCAACGTCGACGTCGAGGGCGAGAAACTGCGCCACACGCTGGACGCCGACAGCACGAGCACCGCACCCGAACCCGTACTCGCCGGCGTGGGCGCCGGGGTCCACCAGGGCTCGGGCAGCTACAGCGCCCCGCAGGTCTTCACCAGCGGCTCCGGCGCCGATGCCTCGGACACGGCCACGTTCACGTCGCCGCTTCCGCGACACCACCACGGCCGGCCCCGGGGGCTGTCCGGACTCAGGCAGCGCCGCGCTGACAACCGTGGCGCCGAGACCCTCGCGGACACGGACGCCGGGAGCGACGCGGCGTCGGACAGCGGCTCCACCGGCGTCAACGGCCCTGGCGACACGGAGACGCCGAGCCGTCGTGCAAAGCTCCGCAGCGAGAAGCTGGGACTGTCCAGGTTCAAGCAGCGTCTCGCACGCACCGGTGACGCCACCCCGCCCGCCGACACGACCGAGCCGAAGGCCAGCGCGATGAAGGGGATACGGAAGAAGATGTTCCGCAAGCGCTGACAGAAGCGAGCCGCAGCGACAGCTGCCGACCACCCGCCCGACCCACAATCGGAACGGCCACCTCCCACCGGCCGGCTCCCCGGCCCCCGCCCGCCGGTCCAATCCCCCGGGACCGGCGGGCGGCCCCCGACCCGTGAAGGACCCCCGTGACCGTACCGAGCGCCCCCGCTTCCCGCCCGGACGACGACCGGACCCTGGAGACCCTGGCCGGCGATTCCGTGATCGCCTCTGTCGCCTACCGGCTGGCAGCGCTGCGGCGGGCCGACCGGGCCCACCCCAAGGTCCGGCACTGGGGTGTTCCGGTCTTCTGCGCCGCGCTCGGTGTCAACTCCTACCTCAACCCCTACAACACCGGCGACATCCCGGCGCAGGTGGCACTCATCGCCGCCTTCGCCGTCCCGCTGCTGTGGCGGGAGCGCCGGCCCATGCTCGTCTTCGCCCTCACCACCGCCGTCTCCGTGGTGGCCCTCCCGCTGGGGGTGATGACCGGCTCCGAGTCCGCGCGCGTCGTGGCGATCTTCAACGTCGGCCGCCATTGCTCGCCGCGCCAACTGGCCCTCGCCGTCGGTGTCACCACCGCGCAGCTCGTCGCGTGGGCTGCCGTGTTCGCCGGGCGCCAGCTGGAGTACGCCACACGACCGGAGGTCGTGACCACGCTGGCGATGACCGCGATGGCGGCGTTCGCCGCGCTCGGTCTGCTGAGCCGACTGGCCGGCGCCTACATCGACGCCCTGAAGAAGGAACGCGACCAGCAGGCCCGCCTCGCCACCGCGCAGGAACGCGCCCGCGTCTCCCGCGAGATGCACGACATCCTCGGCCACACCCTCTCGGTCATCGTCGGCCTCGCCGACGGCGCCGCCGCCCTCGCCGAGACGAAACCGGAACGCGGCGCCCAGACACTCCGCATCATCAGCGCCAGCGGACGCGACGCCCTGGCCGAACTGCGCCGCCTGCTCGCCGTCATCGGCGAGGACAACGAAGGAGCGGACAACGCGCCGCTCGCCCCACAGCCGGGTCTCACCGACCTCGACTCACTGCTGGAGCGCGTCCGTGCGGCGGGCCCCACCGTCACCCTGGACACCCACGGCGACCTCACACGCCTGCCACCGGGTCTCCAGCTGTCCGTCTACCGCATCGTCCAGGAGGCCCTGACCAACACCGTCAAGTACGCCGCCTCCGACACCTCGGTCCGTGTGTCCCTCACCTCCGGCCCGGAGGCCCTCCACGTCACCGTGGAGGACGACGGCCCGCCCCGTATTCCGCAGACCCGTCGTCGGCAATCCGGGGGCGGTCGTGGCCTGGTCGGCATGCGCGAACGCGTCGCCCTCTACAAGGGCACCGTCACCGCGGGCCCCAACTCCCGTGGCGGCTGGACCGTCCGCGCGTTCCTCGTCCCCAACCCGCCCTCCCCCAACTTCTCGACCTCGCACGAGCAGGGGGAACCCCCATCCTCCCCGGAGCACCGCTCATGACCACAGTTCTCATCGTCGACGACCAGGCCCTGCAGCGCATGGGCTTCAACATGCTCCTGGAGGCCCAGTCCGACATGACCGTCGTCGGGGAGGCCACCAACGGCGCCGAAGCGGTCCGCATGACCGCCGAACTACGCCCCGACGTCGTCCTGATGGACGTGCGCATGCCCGGCATGGACGGCATCGAGGCCACCCGGCGCATCGTCGAGTCGGGCGGCCGCTCCCGCATCCTGGTGCTCACCACCTTCGACCTCGACGAATACGCCTACGACGCCCTGCGCGCCGGAGCCAGCGGCTTCCTGCTCAAGGACGCCCTTCCCGAGGAACTCGTCGCCGGTGTCCGCGCGGTGGCCGCCGGCGACGCCGTCATCTCCCCCGGCCTCACCCGCAAACTCATCGACACCTTCGGCGACCGCCTCCCCGGCCACTCCCCGCAGCAGCAACGCCGACTGGACGAACTCACCCAGCGCGAACGCGAAGTCCTCACCGCCATCGCCAGTGGCTGGACCAACACGGAGATCGCCGAACGCCTCCACCTCGCCGAATCGACCGTCAAGTCCCACATCGGCCGCATCCTCACCAAGATCGACGCCCGCGACCGCGTCCAAGCCGTGATCTTCGCCTACGACACCGGACTCGTCCGCCCGGCCTGACCCCGCCCGCCCCGCTCGCCCTACCCGGCTCCCCACGTCCCCGCACCGAAGTTGAGCAGCCACCACGACTGAACAGGACACAGCAATGGGACCGTTGGCACGAACCGGCATAGGCGTGGCCCTGGCGTGCGGGGTACTGGTCACCGCCGTCAGCATCGGACAGAACTCGGAAGGCGACAGCGGCAAAGAACAGGCGAAGAAGACATCGGCGTCGGCACCGACATCTGTGCCGGCACCTCCCAAGGGGCCGTACGTCGCTCTTGGGGACTCGTACACCTCGGGCCCCAAGATCCCTCCCCAGACCGGCGATCCGGCCGGCTGCGACCGGTCCGGCCGCAACTACCCGTCCGTCGTGGCGAAGGCACTCGGTATCAAGGCTGCCGACTTCCGCGACGTCAGCTGCAGCGGCGCCACCATCACCGACCTCACCACTCCCCAGTCCACCGACCACGGCACCAACCCCGCCCAGCTCTCGGCGCTTTCCGCCTCCACGAGGATGGTCACCCTCGGCATCGGGGGCAACGACATCGGCTTCAGCTCGATGATGACCAAGTGCGTCGCCACCGGATCGCTCTTCAAGCTGGCCGACCGGCTCACGGACGTCACCGACAACGCGCCCTGCAAGGAGAAGTACGCCTCCGGCGACACCGACGAAGTGGCCCAGAAGATACGCGCCACGGGCGACCGCCTCGCCCGAGCTCTGACCGAGATCGACCGCCGCGCGCCCGAGGCCAGGGTCTACGTCGTCGGCTACCCCGCGATCCTGCCCGCCGAAGGCAGCCACTGCGGCGGCGAACTGCCCCTCGCCCCCGGCGACGTAGCGTTCCTGCGCCAGAAACAACAGGAGCTCAACACCATGCTCGGCGAACGCGCCCGGGCCGCCGGAGCGACGTACGTCGACACGTACGCCCCGTCCGCCGGACACGACGCCTGCTCCCCTGCCGCCACCCGCTGGATCGAACCTCTCCGGCCCAGCAGCCCAGCAGCCGTCGTCCACCCCAACGAACACGGTGAACGAGGCATGGCCACCGCCGTCCTGAGCGCCATGAAGAACTGACGACACCCAGCAGGACATTGGCCGCGGGTCACCGGCAGGGAGCCCGCCTCATCCACGTCCTTCACGCACCTGCGACTCCGGGCGCGTGTGCTCGAGCGGAGCGCGCGCCCGGTACGCACCGGCCGTCCGTGGGGACAGGCGCCCGGTGCGAGGAAGGGCCCGGCCGCGATCCGGAACATCTCACGATCCGCGGCCGGGTCCTCACCCTCTGATCCGCCCCGCTCCGAACATGGCGGCCGAACGCCTCCGGGCCCGGTCCGCCGGGAGAACGCCCGCATGACCACCGTACTTATCGTCAACGAGCAGGCCCTTCAACGTCTCGGCCTGCGCATGTTCCTGGATGCCCAGCCCGACCTCACGGTCGTGGGCGAGGCGACCGACTGCGCCCAAGCAGTCCGAGCCGCCACCGCGCTCCAGCCCGACGTCGTCCTCCTGGACCTGGGCCGAACGGACGCCGACCTCATTCAGGCAATACGTCGCATCACCCAACCCGACTGCCATGCCAAGGCGTCTCGCCCCGAACCGGCAGGCGGACTCCCCCCGCGGGTGCTCGTGCTGATCGCATCCGATGGCGACGAGTACGCCTGTGCCACCCTGCGCGCGGGCGCCGACGGAATCCTCCTCAAGGACGCGCTCCCCGAAGAACTCGCCGCAGCCGTGCGCATCGTCGCGCTGGGAGGCTCAGTTCTGTCTCCTCGTCTCACGCGCGCCCTGATCGAGGCCGTCCGTGAACGGGATTCCACCGACAGGCCCGACCGAAGACGGAGGCTGTCCCGCCTCACCGAACGCGAAACCGAAGTACTTGCCGCTCTCGCCTCCGGCTGGAGCAACTTGGAGATCGCCGAGCGGCTGTCGATTTCGCCGACCACGGTCAAGACCCACATCAGCAGCATTCTGGCCAAGATCGGCGCCCGTGCCCGGGTGCAGGCCGTCGTGTTCGCCTACGAGACAGGTCTGGTCAGGCCGCCATGGCAGCAACCTCGTCCGCGCGATTCAGACTTCTCGGATCCGCCAGGAGGAGGGTTCCGGTCCACCTAGAGGACGGTGAAAGCGACCTTGCTCTTCGTAATCCCAGTCGGCAGGCAGCATCCGAAAGGGCCGAGGCCTGGCCGCGCACCACGGGGCTGACGCATCGCTGTAGGGCTCGGTCGACGTCCGAATCCGGTTCTACTGGAAATCCTCGTCACAAGTCGGCTAACGCCGCACCCGCGGCATCCCCAGACCGATCCACGAGATGATCTCCCGCTGGATCTCGTTGTTGCCGCCACCGAAGGTGAAGATCACCGCTGACCGGTAGCCGCGTTCCAGTTCGCCGTGCAGGACGGCGCCCGTGGATCCCTCCTTGAGGGCGGCGGGGGCGGCGACGATCTCCATCAGCCAGGCGTAGGCGTCCCGGCGGGCCTCGGAGCCGTACACCTTGACGGCGGAGGCGTCCTGCGGGGTGAGGGTGCCTTCCTGGACGGCGTTCACCATCTGCCAGTTGAGGAGTTTCATGGCGTCGAGCCTGGTGTGGGTCTGGGCGAGACGGCGGCGCACCCAGGGCAGGTCGACGACACGGCGGCCGTCGGCGAGCTTCGTCTCCATCGCCCAGTGCTGTACGTCGTGCAGGGCGCGGATCGCCATGGTGCCGTGCGCTGCGAGGGTGACCCGCTCGTGGTTGAGCTGGTTGGTGATCAGCCGCCAGCCCTTGTTCTCCTCGCCGACGCGGCGCGAGACGGGGACGCGGATGTTCTCGTAGTAGCTCGCGGTGGTGTCGTGCGAGGCGAGGGTGTTGATGAGGGTGCAGGAGTAGCCGGGGTCCGAGGTCGGGACCAGGAGCATGGTGATGCCCTTGTGCGGCGGGGCCGCGGGGTCGGTGCGGACGGCGAGCCACACCCAGTCGGCGGTGTCGCCGTTGGTCGTCCAGATCTTCTGCCCGTTGACGATGTAGTCGTCGCCGTCCCTGACGGCCTTCGTCTTCAACGCGGCCAGGTCCGTGCCCGCGTCCGGCTCGCTGTACCCGATCGCGAAGTCGATCTCGCCGGACAGAATCCTGGGCAGGAAGTACCTCTTCTGCTCCTCCGTGCCGAACTGCATGATCGTCGGGCCGACCGTGTTCAGGGCCATCAGCGGCAGCGGTACGACCGCCTGCGCCGCCTCGTCGAAGAAGATGAACTGCTCCATCGGGCTCAGTCCGCGCCCGCCGTACTCCTTGGGCCAGCCCACGCCGAGCCAGCCGTCCGTGCCGAGGCGGCGGATGGTTTCGCGGTAGAAGCGCTTCTGCACGGCCGGGTCGGCGTACCGGGCGTAGGAGTGGTCGGGCACCAACTCGGCGAAGTAGCCGCGCAGTCCGGTGCGCAATCGCTGTTGCTCTGGCGTGTACTCGAGATGCACGGCGCCTCCTGGCTCCCACTGACTGAGCTGGTTCTCCCGGGCTGGTCGGCGCACACGGTAGAACGCGTTGCAGAAATTGGGAATGCCGGTGACGCTTTCACACTGGTCGGACCTGAGGCCGAGCGTCGCTCAGCGCAGCGTGGCGACGAAGTCCGCACACTCCTGGGCGCATTCGCGGCAGGCCTTCACCGCGTTCTCCGCCCCGGCGTACTCCTCGAAGACACGGGCGCTTTCCAGGCAGACCGTCCGGCACCACTCCACCTGGGCGCGGATGCCGGCCTCGTCCTGCTGAAGCTGCTCGGACAGCACACGGCAGGTCGCGTCGCAGACCTCCGCGCACAAGATGCCCTCGCGCCGGATGAGTTGCTCTTCCTTCGGCCCGTCCGGATCCATGCAGCTCGCGCGCAGCGCGCAGGCCCGGGCGCACTCGGTACAGGCCTGGGCGCAGGCGAAGCGGGCCTCCAGAAACCGGAAGAGCTCCCGTTGGGATGTCGTTGTCGTCACAACACGCGGGTAGCCGAAGAGAATCGCGTCAAACCCGGCAGCGGAGAGGGACTGCGGTTAGGACCCGTCCCGCCGGGATCGGCCGGACAGGCCCTAGGCGTCCGCCGCCTCCTGCGAGATCTGCTCGAACTGCGCCCCCATCGCCTCGGCGAGCGCGTGGGCCGCCGACAGCGGACGGACCATGACCATCAGGTCGTCGATCCTGCCGTCCTCGTCGAAGTGCAGGAAGTCGCAGCCGGTGATCTCCTTGTCGCCCACCTTGGCCTCGAAGACCAGCGCGTGGTCACGGCCACCGGGGTCGCCGAATTCGCGTACGTAGCGGAAGTCGGTGAACACCCGGGAGACGCCGCGCAGGATGGCCCCCGTGATCGCCTTGCCCGGGTAGGGCTTGAAGACCACGGGACTGGTGAACACGACGTCGTCGGCCAGCATGTCCTCGATCGCCGCTATGTCGCCGGCCTCCACAGCCTTGCGGAAGGGGTGCATCACGCCCACCTCTCATACTCAACTAATTGATTAGGTGCGGAACAGATTAGTCGCGGGGATGGGCGACGTCTAGCCTGGGGGCATGGCATTGCGCAACGCGGTCATGGCCGCGCTTCTGGAGGGCGAGGCGTCGGGGTACGACCTCGCCAAGGGGTTCGACGCGTCGGTGGCCAATTTCTGGATGGCGACCCCGCAGCAGCTGTACCGCGAGCTCGACCGCATGGAGTCCGAGGGGCTCATCGAGGCCCGGCTCGTACGGCAGGAGCGCCGCCCGAACAAGCGGGTCTTCTCCCTCACCGAGGCGGGCCGCAGCGCCCTGCGCGACTTCACCGCCGACTTCCCGAAGCCCACGGCCATCCGGGACGAGCTGCTGGTCAAGGTCCAGGCCGTCGACTCGGGGGACGAGGAGGCCGTACGGGCGGCCATCGCCGAGCGGCTCGAGTGGGCGCGCGCCAAGCTGGCCCGTTACGAGCGGTTGCGCGACCGCCTCCTCGACGGGCGCACCGAGGACGAGTTCCTGGCGGGGAGCGAGCGCGTAGGCCCGTATCTCACGCTGATGCGAGGGCGCTCCTTCGAGGAGGAGAACATCC
Source organism: Streptomyces sp. NBC_00620 (assembly GCF_026341825.1). Taxonomy (GTDB): domain Bacteria; phylum Actinomycetota; class Actinomycetes; order Streptomycetales; family Streptomycetaceae; genus Streptomyces. The sequence continues at coordinate 2,409,589 of NZ_JAPENY010000002.1, read as the reverse complement.
GGTGGGGCGAACGGGCCCTGCGCGTTCTGGAACAGCGCGCGTCGGTGCAGCAGCAGGCCGGGCCATTGGATGTCCTATGACCCCCGGCGGGTTCCCTATTGGTCCCCCGTCTCCGAGCGGCATAGCGTCGAGGACATCGCCGCCCTGACGATCCGAAGTCCGAATGCGGAGCGTCAGGACGTACGAGTGAAGCAGACCGGATTCCCAGCCCATGCCCGTCAGGGCCGCACCCCCCGGAGACACGCACCATGTCGAAGATCCTTTTCGTGCTGACCGGCGCCGACCACTGGACGCTCGCCGACGGCACCCAGCACCCGACCGGCTTCTGGGCCGAGGAGGCCGTCGCCCCGTACGAGGCGTTCAAGGCCGCGGGCCACGAGGTCGTCGTCGCCACGCCGGCCGGCGTCGTGCCGACCTTGGACAGGGCGAGCCTCGCGCCCGAGTTCAACGGCGGGCAGGAGGGCGCCGACAGGATCGAGAAGGCGGTCGCGTCGATCGACGAGCTCCACAAGCCCGTCAAGCTGGAGGAAGTGGACCTGGACGGCTATGCCGCGGTCTTCTACCCGGGCGGCCACGGCCCGATGGAGGACCTCGCGGTCGACGCCGAGTCCGGCCGGCTTCTCACCCGCGCGCTGCAGTCGGGCAAGCCGCTCGGTGTGGTGTGCCACGGCCCGGCGGCGCTGCTCGCAGCCACCGGCCCGGACGGCGCCAACGCCTTCGCGGGCTACCGCCTCACGGGCTTCACCAATACCGAGGAGACGCAGGCCGGGTTCGCCGACAAGGCCAAGTGGCTGCTTCAGGACCGTCTTGTCGAGGCGGGCGTCGACTTCCAGGAGGGCGAGCCGTGGGCCCCGTTCGTAGTCGTGGACCGCAACCTGGTCACGGGCCAGAACCCGGCGTCCTCCGCCCCGCTCGCTGCCGAACTGCTGAAGAAGCTGGCCTGAGCGACGGGCGGCGACCGGCTCGACGAGGCCCTGGACGCCGCCGGCCCGTTCGTCGGGTCGCCGCCCGCGTCCGAGGTCAGGCCGTCTCAGGCCCCTCGTCGAAGCTGGCGAAGTAGGCGGCCGCCATGTCCTCGTCGGCGTGTCCCTGGGCGGCGGCACGGGCAAAGCGTTCGGCGGAGGCTGCGGCCACGTCGAGGCGCACACCGTTCTGCTCGCCGGCCTCGACGATCAGGCGGGCGTCCTTGGCGGCGGTGGACACGGCGAAGGCGGCCGGCGTCAGCTGGTCGTTGAGGATGAGGCCGGCCTTCGCACGCAGGTAGCCCATGTCGAGCGGGCCACCCTCGATGGCGTCGAAGAAGCTCTGCGGGTCCACTCCGAGGGCCTTGGACAGGGCGAGGACCTCGCCGACCGCGTTGGTGGCCGCGAGGACCCAGCTGTTGGCGACGAGCTTGAGGCGGGTGGCGCTGCCCGCCGCGCCGTCCTCGCCGGTCCACACGGTGCGGGCGCCGACCGCGTCGAACACCGGCGTCACGGCGTCCCGGTCCTGGCTCGACCCCGCGGCCAGGACGAGCAACTGCCCGGCCTCCGCGGGCTGCCGGGTGCCGAGCACCGGGGCGTCGTAGAAGACCAGCTCGTTCTCGCGGGCGAAGTCGGCCAGCTCGCCGACGGCCTCGATCCCGGCGGTCGTCGACTGCACCCAGGCAGTACCGGGGCGCAGTGCGGGCGCGGCCTGCCGCATCACGTCCAACACGGCTGCGCCGTCGTACAGGATGGTGAGGACGACACCGGCGCCCTGGACCGCCTCGGCGGGGGTGTCGGCGACGTACACGCCGTCGGCGGCCAGCGCCTCGGCCTTGTCCCGGCTGCGGTTCCAGGCCCGGACGGTGTGCCCGGCGCGAGCGAGGTTGCGGGCCATCGCGGCCCCCATGATCCCTGTGCCCAGGACACTGACGGTGAGCTTGTCGGTCATGTCATCAACTTCCTGATCCATGTGGTGCGGTGGTTGCTGCCGTGCCGTGACGGTCGTGCCGGAAAGAGACGTTACGACTTGGCGGCGGCGCCGACGACTCCGTCGAGCCACGCCGACACGGGGATTGATCCCGGGGCACAGGGCCACGCTGCCACGGCCTGAGAGCGGCGGCCGAATGGCCGACCCGGACACGCCACCGACTCGCCCCCCTGAACCGCTCGGCATCGAAGCCCGGCGTCGCTTATGCGGCGTGGCCCACCCGAATAAAACACTTGCCTAAGTTAATCAACCCACTTATGGTTGAGTAAGTTAAGCAAATCCGCTCCCCCGACCGGAGGCTCCGCCATGCCCGACGCCCTTGCCCGATCCGCCGAGGTCGGAGGTTCCGCCCCGGCGAAGTCGAACGCCGTGGTGGCGGTACTGGCCCTCGCCGGGATCGTCGTCTCGCTGATGCAGACCCTGGTCATCCCGATCGTCCCGGAGCTGCCGAAACTCCTCGACGCCTCGGCGTCGAACACGATCTGGGCGGTCACCGCCACGCTGCTCGCCGCCTCCGTCGCCACGCCGGTCGTCGGCCGCCTCGGGGACATGTTCGGCAAGCGCCGCATGCTCCTGGTCAGCATCGTCCTGCTGGTGGCCGGTTCCGTCGTCTGCGCGCTGAGCGACTCCCTGGTCCCGATGATCGTCGGACGGACCCTGCAGGGCCTGGCCGCAGCTGTCGTACCGCTCGGCATCAGCGTCATGCGCGACGTGCTGCCCGCCGAGCGGCTCACCAGCTCCACCGCCCTGATGAGCGCCTCACTGGGAGTGGGCGGCGCCCTGGGTCTGCCCTCCGCCGCCTTCATCGCCGACCGCTTCGACTGGCACATCCTGTTCTGGACCTCGGCCGCCCTCGGCACCGTCGCCTTCGCACTCGTCCTGGCCATCGTGCCCGAGTCGAAGGTGCGCGCAGGCGGCCGCTTCGACCTGATCGGTGCCATCGGCCTGTCGACCGCCCTGGTCTCCCTGCTGCTGGCCGTCTCCAAGGGCTCCGACTGGGGCTGGACCAGCGGCACCGTCCTTGGACTGTTCGCCACCGCGGTCCTCGTGCTGCTGGCATGGGGCGTGTTCGAGCTGCGTACCGCCCAGCCGCTGGTGGACCTTCGCACCCTCGCCCGCCGTCAGGTGCTCTTCACCAACCTCGCCTCGGTGTCGTTCGGCTTCTCGATGTTCGCGATGTCCCTGGTCCTGCCGCAGTTGCTCCAGCTGCCCGAACAGACGGGCTACGGCCTCGGCAGGTCGATGCTGACCGTCGGCCTGGTCCTGGCTCCGCAGGGCCTGGTGATGATGGCGATGGCTCCGCTGTCCGCCGCGATCTCCAAGACCAGGGGCCCGAAGATCACCCTGATGACGGGCGCGGTCATCGTCGCCGCCGGCTACGGCCTGAACATCCTCCTGATGTCCGAGGTCTGGCACCTCGTTCTGGTCTCCTGCATCATCGGCGCCGGTGTCGGCTTCGCCTACGGCGCGATGCCCGCACTCATCATGGGCGCCGTGCCCGCCACCGAGACGGCCGCCGCGAACAGCCTCAACACCCTGATGCGGTCCATCGGTACGTCTTTCGCCAGCGCACTCGCCGGCGTCATCCTGGCGCAGATGACCACCGATTTCGGCACCACCGCCCTGCCCTCGGAGAACGGTTTCAGGACAGTCATGGCCGTCGGCGCCGGTGCCGCCCTTCTCGCCCTCCTCCTCGCTTCCTTCCTCCCGCGTCAGCGCGCCGCCGCCGCGCTGGAGGCGTCCCCCGCCGCAGGTTCGGACGGCGAGCAGGCCGAAACCGCGCAGGTGTCCGAGGCGAAGGCGTAACATCCCGCGCCGGGTGCCTGCCCGACACCGACCGCCAGGCGCCTGTGCACCCGCACCGTTCCACCCGTTCCACCAGCGACCATTGGGGAGTCATCGATGACGCCAGCCACGTCACCCGAGTCGGCAGACGGTTCCACCCAGCCCATAGTGCGTACCGCCGCCGGTGCGGTGCGCGGGCGCCGGGAAGGCAGCCTGACCGTCTTCCGTGGCATCCCGTTCGCTCAACCGCCGGTGGGAGACGCGCGGTTCCAGGCGCCGCGCCCCACTCGCCCCTGGGACGGAACACGGGACGCGTTCGCCTTCGGCCCGCCGCCCCCGCAGGAGTCGGGGTTCCAGGGCCGCGACCTGTTGCTGAACTCACCCACGGGCGACGACTGGCTGACGGTCAACGTCTGGACCCCGGACCCGGACCCGGCCGCCCTCCGCCCGGTGATGGCGTGGATCTACGGCGGCGCCTACAAACTCGGCCACTCGGGCAGCCCCGGCTACGACGCCAGGCACATCGCCCGCGAGGGGGACGTGGTCGTGGTCACCCTCAACTACCGTGTCGGCATGGAGGGGTTCGCCCGCATGGACGGGGCGCCGGCCAACCGCGGCCTGCTCGACCAGGTCGCGGCCCTGGAGTGGGTACGGGAGAACATCACGGCGTTCGGCGGCGACCCCGGTCAGGTCACCGTCTTCGGCGAGTCGGCCGGAGCCGGATCGGTCGCCTCGCTGCTGGCCATGCCGAGCGCGGCGGGACTGTTCCGGCGGGCCATCGCGCAGAGCGTGCCCGGCACGTACTTCTCGGACGAGCTGGCCCGCGACATCGCGGCCGCCCTCGCCGCGGAGGTGGGCCTGCGTCCGACGGTCGCCGACCTGTCCACGGTGGACCCACGCCAACTGCCCGCCGCAGGAGAGGCGTTGAGCGCCAAGATGCGCCAGTACGAGGATCGGTGGGGGCAGGTCGTCCCCACGCAGACCCCCTTCTCCCCGGTCGTCGACGGCGAGGTCCTGCCGGCCACCCCCTGGCAGGCGCTGGCGGCCGGCGCGGCACGGGACGTGGAGCTGATCGCCGGGCACAACAAGGACGAGTTCCGGCTGTTCCTCGCCCTCGGCGGACAGCTCGGGAAGATCAGCGACGAGCAAGCGGCGGCGGCACTGCGCATGTTCGGGCCCGGACCGGACGGCGAGCAGGCCTACCGTGCCGCCTTCCCGGACGCCTCCCCCAGCGACCTGTACGAACGGGTCCAGACCGACTGGCTGTTCAACATGCCCTCGCTGCACCTGGCCGAGGCCCAGACAGCCGGCGGCGGCCGCGCCCACGTGTACGAGCTGACCTGGCCGGCGCCGGGGAACGGCGGTGCCCTGGGCGCCTGTCACGGCCTGGACATTCCGCTGCTGTTCGGCACGTTCGACGCCGACATCGGCGCCCTGCTGTTCGCCGGCTCCGAACCCTCACCCGAGGCCGAGGCGTTGTCGTCCCGCTTCCGCGCGGCCTGGACCGCGTTCGCCAGGACGGGCGACCCGGGCTGGCCCTCGTACGACACCGAGCGGCGACTCGTCCAGGTCCTCGACGCGGACCCGCACGTCACCGCCTACCCGGAGGAAACCTCCCGTCGCCTCTGGCAGGACCACACCTTCCTCGCCATGCCGCTGATCAACTGATCGGCAGACAGAACGAGACCGCGCGATACGCACTACGTGGTGTGATGAAGACGTGAGCCGTGCCGCAGAAGAGACCAACCGACGCATGCTTCGGGCACGGGATGCGATGGACCGCGCCTACGCGCAGCCACTGGACGTCCCGGCCCTGGCCCGGATCGCCCATGTGTCGGAGGCGCACTTCACGCGCACCTTCCGGGCCACGTTCGGCGAGACGCCGCACCGCTACCTGCAGCGGCGCCGCGTCGAGCGGGCGATGTTCCTGCTGCGGGAGACCGATCGCAGCGTGACGGACATCTGCTTCCAGGTCGGCTTCGGCAGCCCGGGAACCTTCAGCCGCACGTTCCGCGACATCGTCGGCCGGTCACCGAGGGCGTACCGCAAGGAAAAGGAAACGGCGGCCGCCACCGGCGTACCGACGTGCTTCACGATGGCGTGGACGCGGCCGACCGACTGACCGTGCGCACGGCCGGTACCGTCCGTCGAAAGAGCAGTTTTGGATAAGTTTTCGTCCGGCCTGCCCAGTAGCGTGATGCACATGTTCACCGCGATCACACACTCACAGATTTACGTCCTCGACCAGGACGAGGCTCTCGACTTCTACGTCGGCAAGCTTGGCCTGGAGGTCAGCGCCGACGTCGACATGGGCTTCATGCGCTGGCTGACCGTCAGCGTTCCCGGTCACCCGGAGCGCCAGATCCTGCTGGAGAAGCCGGGCCCTCCGGCGATGCCCGAGGAGACGGCACAGCAGGTCCGCGAGCTGGTCACCAAGGGTGCGATGGGCGGCTCACTCATCTTCAGCACGGACGACTGCCGCAAGACGTACGAGACTCTGCTCGGCCGGGGCGTCGAGTTCACCGAGGAGCCCACCGAGCGCCCGTACGGAACCGACTGCGGCCTCCGCGACCCCTTCGGCAACAGCATCCGTTTCACTCAGCCGAAGGCCTGAGGCCGGTCCCCACCCCTCGGGATGGGTCGAAAGGCAATGGGCCGACCGTCCGGGCCGCAGGCCCACGGTTGGCCCACTGGCGCGGATCCGTCAGGCGGAGGGTCCGACTTCGACAGCCGCCTCGGCGTGCGTGACGAAGTCGTCGACCAGCCGATGGAAGAGCGTGGCGAGCTGCCGCAGGTCCTCGGACGACCAGTCCGCGAGAGCCACTTGCATGCCCCGGCGGCTCACCTCTCGTATGCGCTCGGCCGCTGCCAGTCCGGCGTCGGTGAGCTGGATGAGATGCGCACGGCTGTCGTCGAGATCCTGGATGCGGATCACGTAACCGTCCTTTTCCAGCTGCCGTAGCTGCCGGCTGACGTGGGAGGCCTCCACGGACAGCCGGACCGCCAACACCCCGGGCCGTACCGGCTCGCTCTCGGCGATGCTTCGCAGGATCGCGGCCGCGGCCCGGTCCAGGTTCAGCCCGGCCACTGCCATCAGACGCTCGTGCTGCCGGGCCCGGCCGGCCAGGTACGCGACGCGGGTGAGGGCCTGCTCGATCGCGATCACGTCGGTCGAGACGGGCGCTGCGGGTGGCGGTGTGGACATGAGTCCACGGTAACAGATACTTGCCTTAGTTAAGCAATCTCGCCATGGCGGCGCCGGTCGCCGATGCGCAGGTTTCGCCGGAGCCTTCGGTGTGCCAGGCGTCGGGGACGGTCACGGTCACCTTCGTCGAGGTCTTGTCCGGCCCGGCTCCGGCGGCTGTGCAGATCAGTTGGGTGAGGGCTGTTTCGGTCAGGCGCCTGGTGCCCACAGGGAGTTCGACCGTCACCCGCCCGCCGTCCGTCCCTACCGTGGCGTCCCCCGTCAGCCGCGGAAGCTCGGTGGTCATGCCCCTACGGCGCTCCGTGACGTCCGGCCCCTCCAACACCGCCTCCACGGCCGTCTCGACGCCGACCGGACCGATGACGACCTGACGATGGACGGCGACCACGGCGCCTTCGCTGACGAAGTAGAGGAGCTGGGCAGGCCGGATGCCGGTCGCGGGTTCCCCGGTCTCCACCACACCGGTCTCGGGGATGCCGCAGGAGGAGAGCAGGAGGGCGGTCGCGAACAACAGCGCGGGCCGCGACGACCGCAGTGCGGGGCTCATGACTCCCCCTGTTCCAGGGCCTGTCGCAGGGGTATCTCGACCGTGAAGACAGCGCCGCCCTCCGCCCGGTTCGCCGCGCGGACCGTACCCCCGTGCAGGTGGACGTTCTCTGCCGTGATCGAGAGTCCGAGGCCGCTGCCCTCTGTTCTGGTCCGGGCGGTGTCCGACTTGTAGAAGCGGTCGAAGACGTGCGGCAGGACGTCGGCGGGAATGCCGGGCCCGCTGTCCAGCACCTCGATGACCGCCCACCCCGCGTCGTACGCGTCCGGCGAATCCCTTACGTGCAGGCACAGTTGTACGGGCTGCGCCCCGTGCCGGAGCGCGTTGCCGACCAGGTTCGCGACGACCACGTCGAGGCGGCGCGGGTCGACCCGGCCGCGCAGTTCGCCGGGCTCGGGCAGCCGGGTGTCCACCGAGTCCAGCCAGGCGCGGGAGGCGAGGGTGCGCCGAAGGGACTCGGCGAGGTCGAGGTCGTCCAGTTGCAGGCCTGCCGCGCCCGCGTCGAAGCGGGAGATCTCCATCAGGTCGTCCACCAGGCGGGCCAGCTTCACGGTTTCCCCGCTGATGAGCCGTACGGCCGTCGCGGTGTCCGTGGCGAGGCGGGCCGCGTCCTCGTCGAGGATGTCGGTGACCGCCGACATCGCGGCCAGCGGGGTGCGCAGCTCGTGCGACACGTCCGCGACGAAGCGGCGGGCGCGGGCCTCCATGCGGCGCAGCTCGGCCACGGACTCCTCCAGCGCGGCGGCGGTCTCATTGAACGTGTGTGACAGGTCGGCGAGTTCGTCGGAGCCGTTGACGGCCAGCCGGGTGTCCAGGTGGCCCTCGGCGATGCGGCGGGTGGCGCGGCGCAGCTCCCGTACCGGGCGCAGCACGCCCCGGGCGGCCAGCAGGGCGAGCAGCACGGCCAGGCCCAGCGCGGGCACGACGGCTCGTCCGATGGCGGTGACCAGCGCGTCGACGTACCCCTGTTCGCCGGTCTGCGGCACCGTCAGGAAGACCGCGATCCCGGACGCCGGGTGCTCACTGGGGGTCTCGAAGGTGACCGGCATGCCGACGACGAGCGATGAGTGGCCGTCCGTCGACACCCGCTGGAAGACGGCGGCGCGGCGGGAGCCCACGGCCGACCGCATCGCGGACGTCAGCTCGGTGAACCCGTCCTCGGGCGTGGAAGTGCCGCGCAGCTCGCGATAGGTGGCCAGTACGCGCCAGTTCTGCCCCGGCTCCGCGCGGGCCACCTCCGTGGCAGCCCACTCCAGATCGGCCTGGCTCGGGGGGTAGGTGATGCCCGCGGAAATGGCGTTGACGTGATACCGGAGGCGCTTGATCACTGCGTCCTGGCTCTGTTGGAGCACTCCGGTACGGGCCTCCCGGAAGGTCAGGGCGCCTGTCGTCAGGGTGGCGACGGCTGCGACGAGCACGAACGCCACGAGCAACCGGCCACGCAGACCGCGCAGCAGTGGCTTCACCGGGACTGGAACCGGTAGCCGAAGCCGCGCACGGTCTGGACGTAGCGCGGCTGCCCCGCCGGCTCGCCCATCTTGGTGCGCAGCCGCTTGACGCAGGCGTCCACCAGCCGTGAGTCGCCGTGGTAGCTGTGCTCCCAGACTGCTTCCAGCAACTGCTGCCGGGAGAACACCTGGCCGGGCGAGGCCGAGAGCGTCAGCAGGAGCCGCAGTTCGGAAGGGGCGAGGGAGACCGGCACGCCCTGCCGGGTGACGGTCAACCCGGCCCGGTCTATGGCGAGTTCGCCGCGCTCGCCATGGGCCTCGATCTTGGGTATGCCGCCGTCGGCGGGCGCGCCGTCGACGCGACGCAGGACCGCACGGATGCGGGCCTCCAGCACACGTGCCTGAACCGGCTTCACGACGTAGTCGTCCGCTCCGGCCTCCAGTCCGACCACGATGTCGATGTCGTCGCCCCGGGCGGTCGCCATGATGATCGGCACCTGGTCCTCGATACGGATCCTGCGGCACACCTCAAGGCCGCTCATACCGGGCAGCATCAGATCGAGCACGACGACGTCCGGCCGGAACGACCGCAACAGGGCCAGGCCGTCCTCACCGGTCCCGGCGGCACCGACCTCGTGCCCCTGGCGGCGCAGCGCGAGCAGGACGCCCTCCCGTACGGCGCGGTCGTCTTCGATGAGCAGGACACGTGGCATGTGATCAGTATCCGTACGGCTCAAGGGGCTTGAGGCGGGGAAGGCGTCCGACCGGGGAACTGTTACGGGACGATCACATTGCCCAGTCGCGGCGGTTGACGTCGACGCCTCCGGCACCGGCGATCGGGCGTTATGCTTTCGTTACCTCCCGGGCCAGGTCCCATCACATGGCGCACACAGCCTTGGCGGCCATGACCACGACCGCTCAGCGTGCGAAGCCTTCGACCTCGCGATCCCACCGTCGTCGCAGAGGCCCCGCGCACGCCGGCGGCCACGGCCGGAAGCGGAAAGGGCCCCTGTGGGGAGGCCTGGCCGCGCTCGCCGTGTTCGCCTCCGCCACCGCCCTGGCCGTGAACTGGACGTCACCCGCGGCCTCCGGAACCGACGACCGCCCCGCTGCCGCCGCAAAGCCCTCACGGCCGACGCCGGACCGGCCCGTGAAGCCGAGCGGCACCGCGGTCGGCACCGAGGGCAGCGAGAAGGCCGGTACGAAGCCCAGCGGGACGGACGCCACGACTCCGAAGCCGCCCCCTCCCTCCCCCTCCGTCTCCTCCTCGCCCTCCATCCCGTCCTCGGGTCCCGGCACGTTCACCACCGCCGGAGGTGGCAGCGAGACCGTGGGGAAGGGCAGCCGGCTGCTGCGCTACGAGGTCGTCGTCGAGGACGGCCTCACGCAATCGGCCTCCGATGTCGCCCAGCAGGTGGAGGGCATACTCGCCGACGCGCGCGGCTGGACGGCCGACGGTGAGTCCGCGTTCCGGCGCGTCTCCGGCGGTACGCCCGACTTCGTCGTACGGCTCGCCACGCCGGGCACGGTGGACGAGATCTGCGGCAAGTACGGGCTGGACACCGGCGGCGAGGTCAACTGCAGCGTGGGCAAGGACGTTGTGGTCAACCTCAGGCGGTGGCTGCTGGCGACTCCGGTGTACGCCGACGACGTGGACGCCTACCGGGCGCTGATCATCAACCACGAGGTCGGCCACTTTCTCGGTCACGGCCATGTGACCTGCCCGGGCGCGGGCAAGCCGGCCCCCGCGATGATGCAGCAGATCAAGGGAATGCACGGCTGCACCCCCAACGTCTGGCCGTACGACACCAAGGGACGGCTCATCACCGGACCTGCCGTGTCGTGACCGGCAGAGGTCGGCGACAGCAGGACGGGGCAGGGGCAGATCGTGTTCGCGGGGATGACCAAGGCCTGAGGCAACCGCATGGTGATCGATCACGGTGCCATCGGCGGAAGGCGGCTGGAGACGACGTACAGCCACCTTTCGTCCATACAAGTCGGCACCGGGCAGAGTGGCGAAGCCGGCACCGTGATCGGGTTCGTCCGCTCGACCGGTCTGTCGACCGGGCCGCACCTGCACTTCGAGGTGCTCTTCGACGGGACGTACACCGACCCGGTGCCGTGGCCGGCCCTCGGCCCCTGACCGCGGACGGCGGTCAGCGACTTCGGGTTGCGCCGCGCCGCCGTGGTTCGGGCTGTGCCGGGAGCGGGGCGAAGGTGTCTTCCTCGTCCTCCAATGGCGCCAGCTCGACGGTGTAGCGCGGCTGCAGGAACAGATCGTGGTACTGCGGCGTGTCGGGCGAGCCTTCTGCGTTGTCTATGGGCTGCGCGGGATCGCGGTGGGAAGAGGAAGCGGGCATGCACAACCATCCGGAGTCGAGGGCCACGCGGATTCAAAGCGGAGCTGTCGACCGGTGGATACCGGTACCTGCTTGCCCCGTGCGCGACAGGCCTATTAGATCGTATTGGCGGTGGAAGGACGGCAGCGCACGCTGCGGAGAGTCGGTACTCGTACGACACCGGTGACGAAAGCCCGTGTCAGCTCCCCCACGACGGCGAAGGCAAGGGACAGATTGACCGACCGTATCCGGCTTTTTCATACCGACCTCGGTGTGAGCCCCGCACCCGCCCTGCTGCTCGTGCACGGCTGGGGCGGCGACGGGCGGGAGTGGTCGCCGCATGCCGAGACGCTGGCCGACCGGTTCCGGGTCGTCGTGCCCGACCTGCGCGGGCACGGCCGTTCCGAAGTGCCGCTGACCGGCAACACTCCGGTGGAGATGGCCGATGACCTGGCCGCCCTCACCGAAGCGCTCGGTACGGGGCCGGTGATCGCCGTGGGGCACTCCATGGGAGGCCAGGTCGTCAACCTGCTCGCCGTCCGGCACCCGCACGCCGTACGCTCCGTCATCGCGCTCGATCCGGCCCACGGGGCGCACGGCGCGGAAGTCGACGGAATCCCGGCCCGCCTCGCCGACTACCGCGAGAACGGTTCCCGCGCCGCGGCCGCCTTCGTCGCCGGGGCCTTCGGGCCCGACGCCCCGCGCGGGCTGCGGACCGCCCACATCCGCACCATGCTCGGCACCCCGGATCACGTCATCGCCCAGGCGTACGCCGGTATGTACACCGATTCCGGAGCGGTCGGTGTCCGCCCGCACAGCGAGGCGTATCTGCGCGAACGCACCCAGCGTGCGCTCACCGCGTGGACGTCGGCCTCGGCCGCCGCCTGGGAGCGCGGCACCCTGCATGTGCCGGGCTCCCGCGTCGACCACTGGCCCGGCACCGGGCACTATCTGCACGAGGAACGCCTCGACGAAACCATCCGGCTCATCCGGGACTGGGCCACGGAGACCGTCGGCCTGTCGTGACTACGCGCACGGCCGGCCCGGATAGTCGTCGGTCTCGGGTACGCCCGCCTCGCGCATCCTGCGCAGAACCTCGTGCAGGACCGGCTCACCGCCAATGTCCACCGGGCAGTTGATCTCCCTGTCGAAGACCAGGGTCTCCCCCGCCGTGTTCCAGAGGACCCAGCGATGCCGGAGCATGTCGTCCTCCCAGAGGTGCGCGTAGCTCTCCACAACCGCCGCCTTCCTGGTCACGACACCGGCCTCCCGGTCTCGCGGCCGTCGACATATGTCGCCGCCACCTCGATGTCTCCGATGCGCGAGGTGTCGACGCGCCGGGGGTCGTCGCCGAGCACGACCAGGTCGGCGAGCTTGCCCGGAGTGAGGCTTCCCAGGTTGTCCTCCCAGTGGCAGGCGAACGCACCGGCGACCGTGTAGGCGCGCAGGGCCTCGTCGACGGTGACGCCCTCGTCCGGGCCGATCACCTGGCCGGACTCGGAGGCGCGCTCGGCCATGAACTGGATGGCTCGCAGCGGGGATCCGTCCGTGACGGGGCGGTCGGAGCTGCCCACCAGCGTGATGCCGTGGTCCAGGAACGCCCGGCCACGGTAGAGCCACTCGGCCCGCTCCTCGCCCATGATCGCCGCGTAGTCGTCGCCGAAGTAGCGCAGGAAGCTGGGTTGGACGACCGCGCTGATGCCGAGCCGCGCGAAGCGCGGGAGCTGGTCGGGGCGGATCAGGCCGGCGTGCTCGATGCGGTGCCGGGCGCCGGGGCGCGGCCGGAGGCGCTGGGCCCGTTCCAGGGCGTCCAGGGCGATGTCGGCCGCACGGTCGCCGATCGCGTGGACGGCGAGCTGCCACCCGGCGAGGTGCCCGTCCACGATCATGTCCGCGAGCTTGTCCGGATCGTCCTGCAACTGGCCCGTGTGGTCCAGCCCTTCGTACGGACTGCTGAGCGCGGCGGTCCGGGCCATCATGCCGCCGTCGGTGTAGATCTTCAGCGCGCCCACGGACAGCCGGTCGTCGCCGAACCCGGTGCGCAGGCCGAGGTCGAGGGCCCGGGGAATGCCGTCGGACTCGTGCGCGGCGACCGGGCGCAGCCGGTCCGCGGACACCATGAGCTGCACGCGCAGCGGCAACAGGCGCTTTTCGCGGGCGAGTTGGTAGGCGCCGAGCTCAACGGGGCTGTGGCCGAAGAGGGTTCCGCCGATGCCTGCCTCGGCGCAGGCGGTGACGCCCTCGGCCAGGCAGGTGCGGGCGGCCCGTCCGATCGCCTTGGCCAACTCCTCCTGGGAGTACGGGAGGCGCAGTGCGCGGGCGGCCCCCATGGCGCCCTCGGCGAGGAAGCCCTTGTCGTGCGGGAGGTCGGCGGGAAGCAGGTCGAGAACGGCGGAGTTGACGACACAGCCGTGCCCGGAGTCGTGCATCACGAACAGCCTGTGCCCGTGGCTGACCTTGTCCAGTTCGGCGGCGGTGAGATGGCGCCCCAGGGCCCGCTGGTCGTAGCCGGCGATGCTCACCCAGGTGCCGGGCGAGCTCTTCCGGGTGACGGCCTCCTCCACGATGGCAAGCACGTCGTCGATCCGCGTGCACCCCGCGATGCTCGGGGTGTTCTGCTTGAACCCGGTCCAGGCCAGGTGGACATGGGCGTCGATGAACCCGGGCAGCACGGTGGCACCCTGCAGGTCGATCACCTCCCGGGCGGGCAAGGAGGTCACGGCCTCGTCGAGGCCCACGATCCGGCCCTGCCAGATGCCCAGGTCGTGGGCGACCGGGTGGTCCGGGTCCATGGTGAGGAAGCGGGCGTTCGTCAGTCTGGTGCTGAGCAACAGCGGTGTCCCCCCAAGGGAGTTGACCGGCCCGGTCGCGAAGTGAATCGGCCGCGCCCTCGGGTCAGCCCTCCATGGACGCCGTGAGGGACCGGGGGCGCAGATCGGTCCAGCTGGCCTCGACGAAGTCCAGGCATGCCTCTCGGGTGTTCTCGCTGAAGACGATCGTCCACCCCCCGGGCACCTCGGCGAAGGACGGCCAGAGTGAGTGCTGGCCCTCCTCGTTCACCAGGACCAGGAAACGGCCTTCGGTGTCGTCGAACGGGTTGGTGCTCATGTTTCATTGCCTCCTCGGGGCCGAGGAATACCGTGATTAGGTTAGGCTCGCCTAATTAGAAGGAGCTTAGCCTTTCCCCCTTCTCTCTCACAAGGAGACGTTCATGCGTCCCGTCTCCGGCCGCGCGGCCGATATGGAGAACGTCTTCGTCGACTTCGGAATGTCCGGAGACCCTGGCACCGAGGAGTTCTGGGCGGCGGCGGGGACACTCGCGTCGAAACCTGTCGACGACGGCGGCTGGTCGACCCTGTTCCTGTGGCGCGGGTCTCCGGCGAGCATCGAGTTCGAGAGCTGGTCGGATCCGGTGCCCATGCACCGATGGGGCGACACTGACTGCTGGTACGCCGAGGTGCGCATGCCCGCGCGGCTACGGGTGACGTACCAGTTCCTGGCGGGCGACGCGGCGTACGCCGACCCGTTCAACCCCGTTGGTGCGGGCGGTGACCGGTCCATCGCCGCGACCCCGGACGCACCGGCCCAGCCGCACTGGCCCGTCGTCGGCGCTTCCGACGTGCTGCCCGTCCCGGGCACCCGGCTCCGCTGGAGCAGCGAACGGCTCGGCGGGCGGCGCACCGTGCGAGTCCACCCCGCGGGCGGCGGCGGACCGGTGGTCCTGCTGCTCGACGGGGACGACTGGCTGTATCTGCACCCGGCGATGACCGCGTTCGACTCGGCCGTCGCCAGTGGCGAGATGTCCCCGGTCACCCTCGTCTTCCTTCCGACCAGGGACAGGCAGGCCGAGTTCGGGTGCAGGCCCGAGCTGTGGGAGGCGGTCCGGGACGAACTCCTGCCGCTGGTCGCGGAATCCGGCGTACGCGCCGACCTCGACCGGCTGGTGGTCGCCGGGCAGAGTCTCGGCGGGCTGAACGCGGTGTACGCGGCGCTGGAGTTTCCGGACCTGGTGTCCCGCGTCGCCTGCCAGTCGGGGTCGTTCTGGTGGACGCCCGACGCGATGGGCCTGGCGGACCCGTTGGGCGGCCCGCTCGGCGGATCCATCGCCGCGCGATTGCGGGACCGTGGTCCCGAACTGTCCGGGCTGCGGGTCGCGTTCGACGTGGGTGAACACGAGACGCGGATGCTGCCGCACTGTGAGCCGGTCGAGGCCCTTGCCGCGCAGGCCGGTGCGGCCGTGCGCGTCTCACGGTCGGCCTCCGGCCATGACCGGGCGGGGTGGCGGCATGCCCTGCTCAGGGATGTGGCCTGGGCGCTGGGCGCTCCGCTGGGGGCACGGTGATTGTCTGCGGGCCCGGTGGGGGCTAGTCGCGCCCACGCGGCGGAGCCGCAAATCGACACGGCCCCGCGCCCCTGACGGGGCGCGTCACCGCGCCACCGCCGAGCAGTAAGCCTCGTCCTTGGCCAGCAGGTTGCGGTGGGTGTCCTCTGCCGTGATGACTCCGTCGTTCAGTACGAGGACACGGTCGGCGGCGTCCAGGAGGGCCGGGCTGCTGGTGAGGACGAGGGTGGTGCGGCCTCGGCGCAGTTTCGCGATGTTGCGCGCGATGAGCTGTTCGGTGACCGCGTCGACGGCTGTGGTCGGGTCGCGCAGGACCAGGACGTCGGTGTCGGCGGCCAGGGCGCGGGCCAGGGACAGCCGTTGGCGCTGGCCCCCGGAAAGGTTCGCGCCGCGGTCGCGGACGCCGTAGTCGAGTCCTTCGCGGTGGAGGGCGACGACGTCGGTGAGCATGGACGCCTCGACGGCCTCGGGGACCGTCCTGCTGGTGCCGGACGGGTCGATGTTCGTACGGAGGGTGCCCGCGAAGATCTCCCCGTCGTAGGGGTTCACCAGGAGGTGTTCGCGGACCGCCTCGATCGACAGGTCCGCGAGCTCCTGCCCGCTGACCCGTACCACTCCCTCGTACGCGTCGGGCGGCACGTTCATGGCGAGGATCGACGCCAGGTCGGCCGCCGCGCGCGGCTGGTAGGCGGCGATCGCCACGAACTCGCCGGCGGACACCCGGAACTTCACCTTGCGCAGGGACCCGTACCGGACGCAGTCGATCTCGAGGTCCCCGCCGGCGGCCGGGAGTTGCGTCCCCGGGGTCGCGACCTGCGGCGCGGACAGCACCAGCGCCATCCGCTGGGCCGAAGCCCGCGCGATCATCACGTACTTCGGCATCTCCGAGAAGAGTTTCAGCGGTTCCATGATGAACTGCGCCAGGCCTACGGCCATGACGAGTTCCCCGATGGTGATCTGGCCGTCGAACGCCAGCCAGCCCGCCGTCAGGGTCACCGCCACGGCGAGGACGGCGTTGAGGGCCAGCGCGGTGCCCGCGTACACGCCGTTCACCTTGGCGACGGTGATCGACTGGTGCTTCGCCTCCGTGCTGACCTTCCGGTAGGACCGGAACGCCGCGTGGTTGCCGCCGAAGCCGTGCAGCGGGCGCAGGCCGATGATCAGGTCGGCGACCTTCGCGCCGGCCCGCGCCACTCGGGCCTGCTGTTCCTGGGTGCTGGCGCCGATCCGCTTGGACATCACGCTCAGGATCGACAGGATCGCGACGGTTCCCACGATCACCAGCAGGCCGAGCCGGATGTCGGCCAGGCCCAGCGCGACCGCCGCGACCAGCACCGCTACGAGTGAGCTGATCAGCAGCGGCACGACCTCGATGATGTCGGCGGTCTGGTCGGCGTCCTCGGTGGCGATGGTCAGCACCTCGCCGGACTTGAGGTCGACGTCCCTGGCCACCGGCTGGAGCCCGCATTCCGCGACCCGCACCCGCCAGCGGTGCGCCTCGGTCGTGTTGGCCTTCTGCAGGACGCGCATCCCGAACCGCCATGACAGCGACACGGTCGTGATGATCACGGCCAGCCCTGCGATCGACAGGGCGAGCGAGCCGAGGCTCCGGTCCTGCAGCGTGTGCTCGACGATCAGGCCGAGCGCGATCGGGAAGGCGGTCTCACCCGCCTGGTAGAGGCCCATGAGGACGGTGCCCCAGACCATGGCGCCGACATTGCGACGCAGTGCGGTCCGGAGGATGTCGGACCCCGGGCGGGGCCGCTGCGTGTCAGGAGTTGTCATCGAGGTGGCGGGCAATCGCTTCCGGGGTTCGCAGGGTGAGCAGTTCACGGATCGTGATCACAGGACCGTACTCCCGGCGGAGCAGCCCGATCAGCCGCACCGCCAGCATGGAGTGCCCTCCGAGGGACACGAAGTCGCTCACCGCGCTCACCTCGTCGTCGTCCAGGTCCAGTGCCTCGGCGAAGAACTCGCACACCGTGGTCTCTGTCTCGGTCTCCGGTCCGCGCTCCCCCGCCGTGGTCAGCGCGCCCAGCGGCTTGGCCTCCGGCAACGCCTTCGTATCAGCCTTCCCGTTCACTGTCAGCGGGATGCTGTCGACCTGGGCGTAGTGCGTCGGGCGCAGGAAGTCCGGCAGCCCGGCGCCCACTTCGGCGGCGACCGCCGCCAGGTCGGAGCCGTCGAGGACGAGGTAGGCGGCCAGTCGGTACGCGCCGTCGACGCCGGGGTCGGGCTGGGCGACCGCGGCGATGAACCGCACCGCCGGGTGCGCCGCGAACGCGGCCTCGACCTCGCCGAGTTCGACCCGGTGTCCCCGGATCTTGACCTGCTGGTCGGTGCGGCCCAGGTACATCAGGTTCCCGTCGGGCCGCCGGAGCACCAGGTCCCCGGTGCGGTACATGCGCTCGCCGGGTTCGCCGAACGGGCACGCGACGAAGCGGTGCGCGGTCTGCGCGGACTGCCCGAGGTAGCCGCGCGCGATGCCGATGCCCGACACGTACAGCTCGCCGGGAACTCCGTCCGGAAGGGGGCGCAGCCACGGATCCAGTACGTACACGTCGGTGTTGTCGATCGCCACGCCCACCACCGGGTCCTGGCACTCGAAGGTGCCGACGCCGAGGGTGTTGATGGTGTATTCGGTGGGCCCGTACAGGTTGTAACCGACGGTCCCCTCGGTCTCGGCGAGCCGCTGCCACAGTGTCGGGGTGACGGCCTCGCCGCCAAGGAGCACCAGTGCCGGCCGCCGTGCCGGGTTGTCCAACAGGCCCTCGGCGACCAGCTGTTGCGCGTAGGTCGGGGTCACGTTGATGACGTCGATTCCGTACTCGAGGCAGTACTCGACCAACCGGGGCGCGTCACGCCGCAGTTCCTCGTCGCAGATGTGCACCTCGTGGCCGTCGGCGAGCCACAGCAGTTCCTCCCAGGACATGTCGAACGCGAACGACACGGTGTGCGCGATCCGGAAGACCCGGTGCTCGTGCTCGGCCAACACCGGCTCGAAGATGCGGCGCTGATGGTTGATCAGCATGTTGGTGAGCCCGGCGTACTCGGTCACCACGCCCTTGGGCTTCCCGGTCGATCCGGAGGTGTAGATCGTGTACGCGGGGTGCCGCAGACGGTTCGGGTCGTCGGGCGCGAACGTCACGAACGGCTCGGCCTCGGGCAGGGGTTGGTCCAGCTCGATCAGGTCGCCGGTCAGCCGGGGCGAGACGGCGGTCACGGTGAGGATCACGTCCGGTCGGGCGTCCGCGACGATCGCGGCGATCCGCTCGTCCGGATGGTCCAGCTCCAGCGGCACGTACGCCGCGCCGGTGCGCAGTACGGCGAACAGCGCCACGATCGAGTCGAGGGAGCGCGGGACCGCGAGAGCCACGGTCATCTCGGGGCCGATGCCAAGCCGGGCGAGCACACCGGCCACCGCGCGGCTGCGGTCCCGGAGTTGGGCGAAGGTCATGGTCGAGCCGTGGGCGACGAGCGCCACCCGCTGCGGGTCGCGGTCCGCCGCCCGGTCGAACCGGTCGACGACGGTGTCCGTGCCGACGTCCGTGCGTTCGGTGGGCTCGGGCTCCGGCCCCAGGCCCCGAAGCGCGCCCACCGGCCCGGTCGCCCTGGCCAGGTCTTCGAGCACGCTCAGGTAGTCGTCGAGGAGACTGCGGGCGCCGGCGGTGTCGTCGTCGCGGAACTCCAGCTTGACCGTGAGCCGTTCGCCGGGCGTGACGACCCACGTGAACGGATAGTGGGTGGAGTCGTCGGCCTTCACCGAGGTGATGCCGTGCCTGGCGTTCATCTCGGCGAACGCGTCCATGTCCAGGAAGTTCTGAAGCACGAACAGGTTGTCGAACAGGGTGTCGTGCCCACTGGCCCGCTGGATCTCGCCGAGGCCGAGGTGCTCGTGCTCCATCGCCTCGACCCTGGCCGTCTGCACGCCCGACAGGTACTCGCGGACCGTGTCGTCCGGCCGGGCCCGCGTCCACATGGGCACGGTGTTGAGCAGTACGCCGACGATGTCGGAAAGACCCTCGCCCTCCCGGCCGGAGACGGTCACGCCGAACACGGCGTCACTGCGGCCCGTGTGTGCGCCGAGGAGAAGGCCGAACGCACCGGTCAGTACCGAGTTCAGCGTGACGCCGTGCACCCTGGCCGCTTCGCGCAGCAGTTCCGACTGTTCGGCGGTCAACGTGTGTACGAGCGCCCGCGGCAGGTCGTCCGACAGGGACGGCGCCGGTCCGGAAAGCAGCGTCGGGCCCGGGAGGCCGGTCAGGTGTTCCGCCCAGAAGCGTTCCGATACGGCGGAGTCCTTGGCGTCGAGTGTCCGGGCGTAGTCCTCGAAGCTCGGCGTGGCCGGGGCGGGGGCCGGGGGCTCGCCCGCGACGACGGCCTGATAGGCGTCGAACAGGTCCCGCAGCATAATCTCGCGGGACCAGCCGTCCCACAGCAGCAGGTGGTAGCTCAGCAGCAGGCCGTCGCGGCCGTCGGGCAGGCGCACCACGGTCAGCCGGATCAATGGCGGTTCACCCGGGTCGAATCCCGTGTCGCGGTCCCGGGCACGCAAGGCCTCGACTTCCGCTTCCGTCTCCAGACCGATCGTGCGGACATCGACCCGCCGGCCCGCCTTGAGGGTCTGGACCGGGTTCCCGTCGTCGTCGGTGGTGAAGCCGGCGCCGACGACCGGATGCCGCGCGATCACGTGCGCCATCGCCTCGGCCAGCGCGTCGGTGTCCAGACGCCGGTCGAAGGTGAAGTAGTTCTGCGCGACGTAGTGTCCGGCCGAGCCCGCCATCTGGGCCTGGAAGAACAGGCCCCGCTGGAGCGGGGTGACCGGTGCCGTGCGCTCGGCCGTCGCGGAGGCGTCCGCGATGCGTTCCAGTGCGCTCAGCCAGTGCTCGGTGATCTCGTCGGGGATGCCTTCGGCGAGGGTGAAGTCCGCGTGCAGGCTTCCGGTGGCCGCGTCGGTCCACGCGTTGACCTCGACGGCGTACGGGCTGTCCTGATCGCCACCTGCGAGGTGCAGCGCCTGGGACTCGCTGCCCCGGCCGAGGTAGTTGAACAGCACCTGCGGGCGGGCGCTCAGCAGCGGGGCCGTCTGCGGGTTGAGGTACCTGAGCCGGCCGTAGCCGACGTGCCCGCGCTCGTCCGGCTGGCGTTCGGCGACCTCGCGCGCCGCCGCGACGGGGTCGGTGTGCGCCGTGAGCCGCACAGGCGCGATGGCGGTGAACCAGCCGACCGTACGGGTGTAGTCGTGGTGTTCCCGCACCGGGACCCGGCCGTGCCGCTCCAGCTCGATCGCGAGATCGGTCGGCGATTGCTGAATGTGTGTCAGCGCGGCTCGCAGCGCTCCGCACAGCAACTCGGTGAGACCGACGCCGAGTGCGACGGGCGCGGTGCGCGTCAGGCGGTCGCTCACTTCGGGCGCGAGCACGACGGTGGTCTCGCGCAGTCCCTCGGCCGAAGGCAGTCCCTCGGCCGCGGGCAGCAACGCGGGCGCCTGGAGAGTGGTGATCCAGTGCCCGAGGTCGTCGATCGCGTGGGTGGACTGGATCGCCAGTGCTTCGGCGTACTCGGCATAGGACGTGGTCGGCGGTGCCAGGGCCGCCCCGCGCATGGCGGCGGCCAGGTCGTCGAGGAGGACCAGCCAGGACACCGAGTCGACGGCGAGGTGGTGCACAGCGACCACCAGGGTCCGGCTCGCCGCGAGCCACGTGAACGCGATGACTTCCCCGGATTCGGGATCGAGCCGTCCGGCGGCTTCGTTCGCCGCGATCGTTGCGTCAGTCGTTGCATCGCCCCTAACGCCAGCCGTCGCGCCGGCCGCTTCCGTCCGTACGACCGTGACCTCGCGGACGGGTTCCGTACGCAGTGCCCACACCCCGTGCTCGACACGCAGCCGGAGCCGGAGGACCGGGTGCGCGGCCACGACGGCGTTCGCGGCGCGCTGCGCATCGGTGAACCCGGTTCCCTCGGGGGCCACCAGCGCCCTGGCCTGGGCGAACCGGGCGAGCGATCCGCCCAGTTCGCGCTGACGCAGGATGATCGGCGTCGGCGTCAGCGGGCCGTCCTCGCGGTGGGCCGGCGCGGGCGTGACGGCCTGCGGCGTGCGCGTGCCCAGGTGTTCGGCGAGCGCGCGCGGAGTCCTGAACAGGAATACGTCCCGTGGCGCGATCGGCAGGCCCAGCGCCCTGGCCCGGTTGATCACGGTGATGGCGACAATGCTGTCGCCTCCGGCCCTGAAGAAGTCGGTGTCGGCATCGACATCGGTGCCGGGCAGCGCCGCAGCAAAGATGTCGACGAGACCGACGAGCACGGACCCAGTCGCCGCATTCGTGAAGTCCGGTGCGGTATCGCGCCCCGTAAGGGGCGCGGGGAACTGCGCGACCAGCCCCCACCGGCCCGCAGGCACATCACCCTGCTCCCAGCGGAGCGCATTCGCCCGCGAGGTCAGCGCCTTGCGGTCCAACTTGCCGTTGACCGTCAACGGCAGCGCGTCGACCGGCAGCACTCGCCCGGGCACCATGTGCGCGGGCAGCTTCGCGGACAGGAGGCCGGCGAAGTCGCCGGGTACCCGGCCCACGACATGCGCGACCAGGTGGTCGCCGCTGTCCGCCACGGTGACGGCCACATCGACCACGCCGTCGAGTTCCCTGATCGCGGACTCCACCTCGCCCAACTCGATCCGGAATCCCTTGAGTTGGACCTGATCGTCGGCGCGCCCTGTGAACTCCAGCTCACCGGCGAGCGTACGGCGGGCGAGGTCGCCCGTGTGGTACATGCGAGAGCCGTCGCCCACGAAGGGGTTCGCCACGAACCGGCCCGCGGTGAGCCCGGGCCGACCCAGGTAGCCGAGCGACACCTGGTCGCCCGCCACGTAGATGGCACCCACCCGGCCCGGCGGCACCGGCCGGAGCCGGTCGTCGAGCAGGTGGATGACCAGGCCGGGAATCGGACCGCCGATCGGGCTGACGTCGTCGCCGAGGTCGAAGTCCGCGTCGGTCAGCACCCGGTGGGTGACGTGGACCGTCGTCTCGGTGATGCCGTACATGTTGACCAGCTCGGGCGAACGGGTGCCGTGCCGCTCGACCCAGCCGCGCAGCCGCCCGAGATCCAGCGCTTCGCCTCCGAAGACGATCCGGCGCAGTGCGGTGACCGGCTCGCCCGCATGCCGGTCGGCCTCGATGAACTGGTAGAACGCCGACGGGGTCTGGTTGAGCACGGTCACTCCGCGCTCGCGGACCAGCCGGTGGAAGTCGACCGGGGAGCGCGTCAACCCGTACTCCGGCACCAGCAGTTCACCGCCGTGCGCCAGAGCGCCCCACAGCTCCCAGACCGCGAAGTCGAAGGAGAAGGAGTGGAACTGGACCCACACGTCGTGCGGGCCGAAGTCCATGTCGGGCCGGGTGTTCGCGAGCAGTGTCACCACGCTGGAGTGCGGGACGACGACACCCTTGGGCCTGCCGGTCGATCCGGACGTGTAGATCACGTACGCGGGGTCGTGCGGGCCGACCTCCGGCTCGGTGGTGTCCAGCGGCAGTTCGTCCCCCTGCACGAGCACGCGGGCCGGCACGCCTGCTCTGGCCAGCAGTTCCGTGAAGCGGTCCCGCTGCGCACGGTCCACGAGCACGACCTGCGGAGCGGCGTCGGCGAGGATGTACTCCAGCCGTTCGTCCGGGTACGCCAGGTCCAGCGGCACGTAGGCGCCGCCCGCGGTGACGATCGCGACGAGGGCGACGACCTGTTCGAGGGAAGCGGGGATGGCTACGGCGACCCGTTTGCCCGGTCCGACACCGGCCGCGCGCAGGGCCGAGGCCAACTCATTCTTCGCGTCCGCCAGTTCGCCGTAGGTCAGTGACCGGGTACCGCCGTCGAGAGCGCATTGGGTGACGGCGGTGGCTGCGGGGTCGCGATTCGCGGCGGCGTCGAACAGCCCGCCCAAGGTCGTCGGGGTGACCAGCGCGGAAGACCGGTCGCCCTCGGGCACCTGGTCGTCGACCAGGGCCACCAGGTCGACGACCAGGGCCTCCGGCCGGGTGAGCAGGCCGGTGAGGTTCCGGGTGAACGTGCGCAGGATCTCCTGGGCCCTTGCCTCCCCCAGCAGTTCGCCGTCGTAGATCAGGTTGAAGCGCGGACGGCCGTCGACCGCGCGCTCCACCACCAGCGTCAACGGGTAGTGCGGGGCGCCTTCGTTCACGATGCCGGATATGACCAGCGTGTCGTCGGGCCCCCGTAGAGCGTCCAGATCGGTCGCGACGTCGAACACCACCAGGGTGTCGAACAGAGGGCCGGCGCCGGCCCTGCGGCCGATCCTCGCCAGTGAGACATGCTGGTGCGGCAGTACCGCGCTCTGGTGTTCCCGTACCGAGGCGAGCAGTTCGCGCGCCGTGGTGGTGCCGGCCCACCGGGCGCGTACGGGGATCGTGTTGATGAACAGTCCCACCATGTGCTCGATGCCGGGCACCTCCGCGTCGCGCCCGGACACGGTGGAACCGAACGCCACGTCGCTGCTGTGCAGGATGCCGCCGAGGGTCACCGCCCAGGCGCTGTGCACGGCCACGCTCAGCGGCACACCGGCCGACCGGACGGCCGCGTCGATGCCGTCCCCGGGCTCCACGGCGGTGTCGGCGAACCGGTCGGACGGGGTGTGCCCCTCGGCTACCAGAGAGGGGCCGGGCAGTTCGGCGAGCTGATCGCGCCAGACCCGGTCGCTCTCGTCGTCGTCGCGTTCGGCGAGCCAGCGCACGTAGTCGGGGAAGCCGCCGGTCGGGTACACGGTCCCCGGTGCGTGGTACTCGGTCAGCAGCGCGCGGAGCATCGGCGGCACCGACCAGCCGTCGGCGATGATGTGGTGCACGGTCTGTACCAGGACGTTCCGGCCGGAGCCCGCGCGGATGAGCGTGTACCGCATCAGCGGTCCGGTGGCCAGGTCGAACCCGGCGCGGCGGTCCCGCTCGGCGTGGTCGCGTATCTCGTCCTCGGTGATTCCGGGACGGTCCAGGACGGTGAAGGGCGCCTGCACTCCGCTCTCCAGTACGGAGACCACACGGCCGTCGGTGAGGGCCACGAACCGCGCGGCCAGGTTCGGGTACAGCGTGAGCAGCCGGGTGGCGGCCGCCGCGAGCCGACCGGCGTCCACCTCGCCGTCCAGCGTGAGCAGTTGCTGCTCGACGTAGGCGCCCGCCGAGTCGTCGTCGAAGACCGAGTGGAAGTACAGGCCCTCCTGCAGTGGGGTCAACGGCAGGATGTCCCGCAGCGCGGGGCCGTCCAGGACATCGACATCGGCCTGGGTGAGCGGCACCAGGGCGAAGTCGCTGGGAGAGTGGCCGCCTTGGTCGAGCGCGGCGAGGGCGGCCAGGGCGCCCCGGAAGTAATCGCCGATGGTCGCGATGTCCTCGTCGGTGAACATCCCGTCGGGCCAGGAGATGGTGGTGACCAGTTCGTACTCGCCGGTCGAGGCGGGTTCGGCGATCGCGTTGAACTCCAGGGCGCGCGGCAGGCGCATCCTCGGGTCGCGCTTCTCGCCCAACTGCCCAGTGGTACCGGCGAGTTGCCAGTCCCCGGACGCACCCGCGTCGAAGCGGCCCAGGTAGTTGAACAGCACCTGCGGTGCGGGCGCGTCGAACTCCGTGTGGGTCAGGTACCGCAGGGCACCGTAGGAGACGCCGTTGTCCGGCACCCGGGCGAGGTCTTCCTTGACCGCCTTGAGCGCGGCCGCGAGGTACGCGGGGGCGGTGAAGTCGGCCGCCGCGCCGGGGTCCACGGTCACCGGGAACAGAGTGGTGAACCAGCCCACGGTCCGCGACAGTTCCGGCTCGAAGCCGGCGGTGCCCGCCACGAACTGTCCTTCGCGGCCATGACCCTCGAGTTCGATGTGCGCGAACGTCTGGTGCTGCCCGAGGTCGCGGCGCCACCGGGCGAGGCCGACGGCGAGCGCGGTCAGCAGTACGTCGTTGACGCCCGCGTGGAACTTCGCGGGAATCTCGCCCAGCAGCGCGGCCGTGACATCGGGGCCGACCGAGACGGTCCGTACCCGCTCCCCCGCGACGGTGTCGGCTTCGGACAGCGCACGCCTGCCCAACGGCCCGTCCGCGCCTGGCAGCGGACGCCAGAAGTAGGCGCTCTCCGCGTCGAACGCCGCGCGCTCCAGCAACTGCGTCCAACGCCGGAACGACGTGCCCACCGGGAGCAACTCGATCGGCGCGCCCGAGGTGAACTGCCGCCAGGCCGTGGCCAGGTCCTCCATCAGGACCCGCCAGGACACGCCGTCGACCACCACATGGTGGACGGCCACGACCAGCTGCCGTGCTTCGCGGCGCCAGACGGCACGCAGCATGACGCCGCCCGCCGGGTCCAGCCCGTCGGTGGCGAGCGCGACGCACTCGTCGAGCGGTCGGTCGCTCTCCTGCCACCCCGCGAGGGCCTGGTCCGTCTCCGGGATGTCGAAGCTCCAACGGTCGCCGCGCACCAGCTTGGCGCGCAGCATGTCGTGCCGCCCGAGCACGGCGGAGAGGATCGCGTCGAGAGCGTCGGCGGTCAGCTCCGCCGGGGCGTTCAGCACCACCGACTGCACGAAGCCGTCGATCGCGTCCGTGGTCTCGCCGAGCCACTGCACGATGGGCGATCCCACGACGGAACCGGTCCCGACGTCGCCGTGGTCCACCGTGGAGACGTCTTCACGGCTCGCCACCGCCGCCAGCGCCCCCACCACGGTGTTGCTGAAGATCTGCCGTGTCGTGACGTAGAGACCCGCGTCGCGCAGCGCGCTCAGCAGCGAGATCGCCAGAATGCTGTCTCCGCCGAGTTGGAAGAAGTCCTGGTCGACACCGACCTCGTCCAGCTGCAGCAGCACCGCGATCGCCGCGCACACCACGCGCTCGTTCTCGGTGCTGGGCGGGACGATCGAGCCCGTCCCGACGGCGGGCTCCGGCAGCGCGTTCCGGTCGAGCTTGCCGTTCGCGGTGAGCGGGAACTCCTTCATCACGACGATGTGGGCGGGCACCATGTACTCGACCATGTGCTCGGCGGCCCACGCCTTGACCTCGACCGCCCGCAGGGCCTCGCTGCCGGTTGCCGGGATCACGTACCCGACGAGGTAGGTGCCGCCCGCCGAGTTCTTCTTCGCGACGACGCAGGTGTGCCGTACGCCGGGATGCTCGGCGAGACCGACCTCGACGTCCTCGATCTCCAGCCGCATACCGCGGATCTTGACCTGGTTGTCGGCCCGGCCGAGGAAGTCCAGCGATCCGTCCGGGGCGAACCGCGCGAGGTCGCCGGTCCGGTAGAGCCTGGACCCGTCCCCGGCGAAGGGGTTGGCGACGAACCGGGACGCCGTCAGGCCGGGCGCGTTGACGTAGCCGCGCCCCAGGAGGAACCCTCCCACGTACAGCTCGCCGCCGACCCCGACCGGGACCGGGCGCAGCTCGTCGTCCAGCACGTACAACTGGGTGTTGGGGTTGGCCCTGCCGATCGAGGTCGACAGGCGTTCCGCCGCACCCCGGTAGATGACGTGCGAGACACCGATCGTCGTCTCGGCCGGGCCGTAGCCGTGGTACATCGGGATGTCGAGCCGGGTGCGGAACCGCTCGTACAGCTCCGGGGTCAGCACCTCGCCGCCGCACCACACGTGCCGCAGGCTGTCCAACTGCCCGGAGTCGCCCGCGATCTCAAGGAGCACGTCCAGCATGGACGACACCAAGTACGTGAAGGTGACGCGCTGTTCGGCGATCACGCTCAGCAAGTGGTGCGGGTCGCGTTCGCCGCCGGGCCGCAGGACCACCAGTCTGCCGCCGCACACCAGCGGCAGGAAGATCTCGTTGACGGAGATGTCGAAGGACAACGGCGCCTTGAACAGTGACGCGTCGTCGTGGCCGAAGCCCAGGATCTCGTCGACCTGCCACAGCAGGCGCTCGCTGATCGCTTCGTGCCGAATCATCGCGCCCTTGGGGCGGCCGGTCGAACCGGAGGTGAAGATCACGTACGCCAGGGCGTTGCCGAGGACGGTGACCCCGGTCCCCTCGACGGGGTAGGAACCGAACCGCCAGTCGCCGAGGTCGACGGCCACGGCCTCCGGTTCACCCGAGTCGTGCTCGCCCGAGTCGTTGAGCTGCAGCACGACCCCGGCGTCCTCGATGACGACGGCTCGGCGGGCGGCGGGCCACTGCGGATCGAGCGGCACGAACGCGCACCCCGCCTGGAGCACGGCGAGCAGGCCGATCACCATGTCGGCGGAGCGGCCCAGCGAGATGCCGACGGCCTGTTCGGCGGTGAGTCCGCGTTCGATCAGATGGTGGGCCAACTGGCTGGACCGCTCGGCTGCCTGACGGTAGGTCAGGGACCGGTGCTCGTCGACGATGGCGACGGCGTCCGGCCTGTTCCGCGCCTGCTCACGGAACATCTCCACGATGGTCGGGCGGACCCGGTCGGCGCCGGTGTCGTTCCATTCGCTCAGGGCCGCGAGCCGCGCCGCCACGCTGGACGGGCCGACGGTGCCGATGGGCCGGTCCGGGAAATCGGCCAGGTCGTCCAGTGCGAGTTGCGCATCGGCCGGCCCGATGTCCGCCGGGACGGCGATGCTCCGGCCGTCCGCGCCGACCTGCCAACTGCCGGGCCCGGCACCGCCGTTGTCGATCCAGCCGAGGACGTCGGCGAACAGAGTGCCGGGCTTGAGGTCGATGCCGTCGGGGCCCTGGCCCGTCGCCCAGTACGACAGCGCGATGGCGCACGCTTCGGTGATGGTCCTGTCGGAATAGTCGCCGGTCCGCCGGCGCACGTCGGTCAATCGTGTGGGGGAAAGTTGTACGAGACGAGCGCTCGGTTCCATCATCGAAGACTCAGCACCCTTTCACAGACTGAAAGTTAGCCTAACCTAAGTTAGGTTTGCCTAACTGCCCTCTCGCCAGGCCCGCCACAGCCGCGCGTACCGGCCGCCCAGAGCCACCAACTCCTCGTGGGTTCCCTGCTCCACCACGCGTCCCGCGTCGAGCACGGCGATCCGGTCCGCCGCCATCGCCTGGGTCAGCCGGTGCGCCACGAACAACGTGGTCCGGCCCGAGCACGCGGCCCGCACGGCCCGCTCCAGTTCGGCGGCGCCCTCACTGCCCGCCTCCGCGGTCGACTCGTCGAGCACCACCACCGGCGACCGGCCCAACGCCAGCCGGGCCAGGGCGATCTGGGCGACCTTGGTGACGTCCAGGCGCTCGCCACCCTCGCCGACCATGGTGTTCAGCCCGTCGGGC
The DNA here is from genome assembly GCF_026341825.1 of Streptomyces sp. NBC_00620. Lineage (GTDB taxonomy): Bacteria > Actinomycetota > Actinomycetes > Streptomycetales > Streptomycetaceae > Streptomyces. Next base: position 2,380,744 of record NZ_JAPENY010000002.1, on the reverse strand, counting down.
AGCACGTCGACCCACCCGTCGGCGCCGACGGTGCGCAACGCCTCCATCAGCTCGGCGTCGGTCGCCTCCGGCGCGGCCAGCCGCAGGTCGTCGGCGAGCGGCCCGGCGAACACATGCGTCTCCTGCGTCAGGATGCTCACCAGGGCCCGGGCTCCGGCCTCGTCCAGACCGGCGAGGTCGGTCGTCCCGACGCGCACCGATCCGGCCTGTGGGGTTCCGATGCCGGCGATCAGCGCGGCCAGGGTCGACTTGCCCGCGCCCGTCGCGCCCACCAGCGCGAGCGATCCGCCTGCCGGGATCGTCAGGTCGACGTCCCACAGGACCGGCTCCTCGGTGTCGGGATAACGGAACGTCAGCCCCTCCACCGTCACCGGGTACGACACGGCGTCCGCCGACGCGACGGCCGAGTCGCCCACCAGCCGGTCCTCCGCGTCCTCCCCCAGCACCCCGACCAGCCGGGTCAGGCTCGCGCCCGACTTCTGCGCTTCGTCGAAGGTGAACATGATGGCCCCGAGCGGGGTGAACAGCCGGTGGAACATCAGCGGGGCCGCCGACACCTCACCCAGGGTGGCGGCGTCGGCCTCCAGCAGGGCGTACCCGACCACGAGGATCAGGACCAGGCCGATGAACTCGGCGCGGTTCTCCCTGCCGACGAACCGGCCGAAGAACCGGAACACCTCGATGCCGAGATCGCGCACCCGCCACGACTCACGGGTGACCTTCTCGCGGAAGGCGTCCTCGAGACGGTACGCACGGACGGTGTCTATCCCGTTCAGACCGCTGATCAGCGCCTGCGCACGGTCGGCCTGGGCCACCCGCTGCTTCCGGTAGAGCGGGGCGGACCTGGGGAGATACCAACGTAGGGCCAGCCCGTACGCGGGCAGCGCACCGGCGCCCGCCAGGCCGAGCCGCCAGTCGAGGCCGAACATGCCGACCGTGGCGATGAAGACCAGGACTCCCGCCGAGAACACCGTGGGGATGGCCGTTCGGATGCCCCTGGACAGTACGGCCACGTCGTCACCGACCCGGGACAGCACGTCTCCCCGGCCGACCTGTTCGATCCGTGCGCTCGGCATACCCAGTACCGCCCGGACGGCGCCTTCCCGGAGCCGCGCGAGCAGATCGGCGCCCAACCGCCCGATCAGGTAGGTGGACACCGCGGTGGCTGCCGCGCCGAGCAGCGCGGCGGCCACCATCAACGCCCCGACCGTGACCAGGACCGAGCGCGGTTCGCCCTCGACCACTCCGTCGACCACCCGGCCGAGCAGCAGCACCGGGAGCACCTGGAGCGCCGCGCCGGCCACCGTGGTGAACACGGTGGCCGCCGTCAGCCCCGGCACCTCGCGGCAGTGTGCCGCGACCCACCGGGACGCCTCGCGTCCGGTAGCCGTACGCAGGGCCGCCGGGGCGACGCCCGTGTCCGTGCCGCTCACACCCGGGCCATTGCAGGCCGGGCGCAGGTCGCGTCGATCAACATCTTTAGCCGGCCGCCGACTTGACGAGCTCGTCGATCGCGTACGGCATGGACAGCAGGGTGCCCTGGGAGATGGCCGCGCCGATCGCCGGGCCCTCGCTGTCGAGCAGGTACGACACCTTGCCGTTCTTGACGGCGTCCAGGTTGGTGAACAGCTTGAACTTCTTCAGCGCGTCCGTGTCCGCCTTGTCGTTGATGACGAAGATGCGGTCGACGTCCACCAGGTCGACGCGCTCGGGAGAGAGCTTGGTGTAGAAGCTGCCGTCCGCGATCTTGTCGATCTCGGTCTGGTACTTGAAGCCGATCCCCGTCAGCAGCCGTCCGCGGACGTCGGTGGAGGTGAACGGCGCCACCGAGTCCTCGTACCAGGACAGCCCCACGGCGGTCTGGCTCGCGAACTCGGGGTGCGCCGCCTTGGCGGCGTCGAGCTGGCCCTGGATGCCCTCCACCATCTTCTCGCCCTCCTCGGCCTTGCCGAGTGCCTTGGCGATGTGCAGCGCGTTGTCCTGCCAGGGCGCGCTGAACAGCTCCTTCTCGGTCTTGGTGCGGCCCACCGTCGGGGCGATCTGGGAGAGCTTGTCGTAGGCGGCCTGGTCGACCTCGGAGTAGACCGCGATGATCAGGTCCGGCCGCAGGGCGGCGATCTTCTCGTAGTTGGGGCCGGAGTCACCGTTGCTCATGATGACCTCGGGCTTGGTGTCGCCCCACTGCTCCTTCACCCAGGGCCACTGGGTGTTGATGTCGGGGCTCTGGCCCGCGGGGTTCGGGTACTGGTCCACCATGCCGACCGGCTTGATGCCGAAGGCCAGGACGGTCTGGTCGTCCGTGTAGCCGACGGTGACGACCCGCTCGGGAGCCTTGGTGACCTTCGTGGATCCGAACGCGTGCTCCACCGTGACCGGGAAGACGCCGGCCGCGGTGGTGGACGAGGGCTTGTCACTCGTCTCGTCCGCGGAGTCCGAACCGCATCCCGCGAGGAGGCTGGCACCGAGGGCCACGGCGGACAGTACCGCCGCCAGTCGCCGCGAGGGCTTCATCAGCTTTGTTCGATGGAGCTGCATCCGGAAATCCCTTGCTCTCGCGCCGTCCACTGCGCCCTTTCCTGAGGGCAGGCAAACCTTATCGCCCCAAGTGAGGCTAGCCTAGCCTTACTTGTGCCTGAACTTGTGTTTTATCTGTGCCCCGACTGATCGAGCTGGACGTGCGCGCGGCCGATCGGCACGACGAGCGGCCGGTCGCCCACCGGATCGTCAATCACCTTGGCCCGCAGCCCGAAAGCCTCGTGCAGCAGCTCGGCGGTGATCACGTCACGCGGATGCCCCTGCGCCAGGATCGACCCCTCCCTCATCACGATGAGGTTGTCGCTGTAGCGCGTGGCCAGATTGAGGTCGTGCAGCACCATGACCACGGTGCACCCCGACTCGTGCAGGTCGTCCACCAGGTCGAGCACGTCGATCGCGTGCGCCAGGTCCAGGTAGGTGGTCGGCTCGTCGAGCAGGAGCAGGTCGGTTCCCTGAGCCAGGGTCATCGAGATCCAGACGCGCTGGCGCTGTCCGCCCGACAGCGAGTCGACCGGGCGGTCGGCCAGATCGGACACCCCGGTCATGGCCAGCGCGCGCTCCACGACGGCCGCGTCGTCCGAGGACCACTGTCGCAGCCAACTCTGGTGCGGATGGCGTCCCCTGGCGACCAGGTCGGACACCGTCAGCCCCTCCGGCGCGACCGGTGCCTGCGGCAGCAGGCCGAGCTTCTTCGCCACGTCCCTGGTCTTGAGCTTGACGATGTCGTCGCCGTCCAGGACCACCGTCCCCTTGGCCGGCTTGAGCAGCCGCGACAGGGTCCGCAACAGGGTCGACTTCCCACAGCCGTTGGGGCCGATGATCGTGGTGATCACCCCGGGCGGGATCGCCACGTCGAGATCGTCGATGACCATCCGGCCGCCGTACCCGACCGTGACCCCCCTGGCTGCCAGCCGTGAGACGCCTTGGGCCACGGACTCGATCTCGGTGACGTTCTGAGCGACCACAGGGCCCCCTCGTATTTAGGTGTGCCTAACCTTTTTAGCAGCCAACAGCTATCTGAGGTTCGCCCGCACCAACAGATAGACGAGGAAGGGACCGCCGATCGCCGCGGTCACCACGCCGACAGGGAGAGTGATGGGCAGGGCTGTGCGCGCGACCAGGTCCGCACCGATCAGCAGCAGCGCTCCCACCAGTCCGGAGGCGACCATCGGCGGCGTGGGGCACCTCGCCAGACGCATCGCCACCTGCGGCGCCACCAGCGCGACGAACGGCACCGGACCCGCGGCGCCCACCGCCACACCGGCGAGCAGTACCGCGCACAGCAGCAGGACCGCCCGCACCATCGTGTACCGGACGCCCAGGCCCGCGGCGACCTCGTCGCCGAAGTGCATCGGCTTGAACTGGAACGCGACGCAGGACACGACGACCAGGAGGACGAGGGTGCACCAGAACGCCACCCGGACCTCGTCCCACGACCGGCCGTCCAGTGAGCCGACCAGCCACGCCTGGGCGCGGGCCACGTCCCTGATGTCGGCCGTGACGAGCAGCCAGGTCGTGATCGCCTCCATCACGGCGCTCACCGAGATGCCGATGAGGATGAGCCGGAAGCCGTCGATCCCGCGCCGCCACGCCAGGAAGTACACCAGCAGACCCGTGCCGAGACCACCGGCGAGCGCTGCGGCGGACAGGCCCACGGAGTTGACGATCGCCGCTGCGGTCCCGCCCGACACCGTCACCAGGAACACCGCGACCGCGCTGGCTCCCCCGGTGACCCCCAGAATGTCCGGACTGGCCAGCGCATTGCGCGCGATGGACTGCGTGATCGCCCCGGACACCCCCAGCGCGATCCCCACGATGAGCCCGGCCAGGGCACGCGGCATCCGCAGATCCATGATCACGAACTCGTCGACCCGCTCGCCCTGGCCCAGGATCGTGGAGATCACCTGAGGCAGGGCGATGGGGAAGTCCCCTACACCGATGGACACGCAGAACATCAGGAAGGTCGCCGCCGCCAACAGCAGCGTGACCAACACGATCCAGGGCCGCCACACGAACGACACGTGGCCGAGCCGCACGCCCGGCGCCACCGATGGCTTCAAGTCCGTCCCGTTCATGCGTTCTTGAACTTTCCGCGCCACACCAGAACCGCGAAGAACGGTGCGCCGAGGAGCGCGACGACGACACCCGCGTCCAACTCACCCGGCCGTACCACCAGGCGCCCCACGATGTCGCAGACCAGCAGGATGATGGCGCCGAGCAGACCCGCGTACGGCACCAGCCAGCGATAGTCCGGCCCGGTGAGATACCGGGCCATGTGGGCCACCATGAGCCCGAGAAACGCGATGGGGCCGCACGCCGCCGTCGTCGCGCCCGCCAGCAGGGTGATGGCGACGATGCCGATGGTCCGGCTCAGCGCGAGGTTCACGCCCAGCCCGCGCGCCACGTCGTCCCCCAGGTTGAGCAGATTGATGGCGGGCAGCGTGGTCAGCGCCAGCAGCAACCCGGCAGCGATGAACGCGGTCACCGGCCAGATGACGTCGAATCCGACGCCGGCCACGGAGCCCGCGTTCCAGAACCGCAGCGCGTTCAGCGACGCCTGGTCCGACAGCGCGACCGCCGTGGTCATCGCCGCGAGGAACACCGTGATCCCCTGCCCGGCAAGGGCGAGCGTCAACGGGTTGCCCGCCCCCCGTCCGATGCTCGCGAGACCGAACACGACGACACCGGCGACCGCCGCCCCGAGGAAGGCGAACCAGACGTACTGGAACGGGTTGGAGAACCCGAACACGGCGATCACCGATACCACGGCGAACGAGGCGCCGGCGTTCACCCCCAGCAAGCCCGTGTCCGCGATCGGGTTGCGGGTGTACCCCTGGATCAGGGCTCCGCCGACCCCCAGCGCGATACCCGCCACGATCGCGAGCACCGTCCGGGGCACCCGCACGGTCTGCACGATGAGCCTGATCTCGGTGAGCCGCTGGTCCGAGTCCTGCGGTCCCGCGAACAACCCGTGCCACACCTCGCCGGGGCTCAACGCGCGTGCACCGACAGCCAACGACACCGCCCCCGCGGTCACGAGGATCACCACAAGCATGCCCAAACCCACAACCCGCCTACGACGGGCCTCTGTTGTGCCCCTGGGCGCGAGGCGCTCAACTGCAGTCATGCCCATGTCGACGTACGTTATCCCTTTGGTTTCACGGGGTTGCACAGGGCTGCCGCGCCCGCCCGGTGCGGTGCACCGGGCGGAGCGCGGCGGTGTGGGGGGCGAACCGGTGAGCGGCCTAGCCGGCGGTGCTGCCGGTTCCGTCGGCGACCATCCGGGCCTCGTCCGAAGCGGGCTTGAGGCCCCGGTCGAGGAGCGAGTCCAGGATCTCGCCGACCCTGATGGCGGTGTTGGACAGCAGAGACGACGTGATGCCGTGCGTGTGCTCCGTGCCGCCCTGCAGGTAGATGCCGCAGCGCAGGTCGGGATCCGTCGTGATGCGGTAGTCACGTTCGACGCGGACGCGGCCCTCGTCGTCGCGGAGGCAGCGGTCCGCGACCTCGCCGAGAAGGCCGAGGGAGTCGGCCTGGCTGTAGCCGGTGGCGAAGACCACGATGTCCGCGTCCAGGAGAGTCTCCTCGCCGGTGACGAGGGACTTCACGGTGGCACGGACCATGTCCGGCCTCTCCTTGACGTCGGCCAGCCGGGACACGTTGAGGAAGCGCAGCCGCTCGGTGCCGAGCACCTTCTCCTGGTACATCTGCCGGTACAGGTCGTCGATCAAGTCGATGTCCACCACGGAGTAGTTGGTGCTGCCGTGGTAGTCCATCAGCCGGCGCTTGACGTCCTCGGGCGCGGCGAAGTATTCGTCGACCGCCCCGGGGTCGAAGATCCGGTTGGCGAAGCTGCTGTCGTCGGCGGGGCTGTAGCCGTAGCGGGAGAAGACCGCGCAGACCTCGGCCCGGGGGAAGCGGCGGTGCAGGTAGGCGACGTTCTCGGCGGCGCTCTGCCCGGCGCCCACGACGACGAACCGGTCGGGCGAACTGCCCTCCAACCCGTCGACCTTCGCCAGGAGTTCGGAGCTGTGCCAGACGCGGTCGCCGCGCTCCACGCCCTCCGGCATGAGGGGGCGCAACCCGGTGCCGAAGACGAGGTTGCGGGCCCGGTGGACCGCGAGCCCCTCCGCCGACCGGACCGTCACGTCCAGGTACTCCACGACTCCGTCACGGACGAAAGGCGTGACCCCGACGACCTCATGGCCGTAGGAGACCATGTCGTCGACCTTGGCCGCGGCCCACTCGAAGTAGTCGTGGAACTCAACCCGCAGCGGGAAGAGGCTCTTGTGGTTGATGAAGTCGATCAGCCGTCCCTTGCTCTTGAGGTAGCAGAGGAAGCTGAACTCGCTGGCCGGGTTCCGGAGCGTCACCAGATCCTTGAGAAAGGACACCTGCATGGTCGCGTCGTCGATCAGCATGCCGCGGTGCCAGCCGAAGCGCGGCTGCTGCTCGAAGAATTGAGCGGTGATCGCCTCCTGCCTGCCGGCGCGTGCGTTGTGCTCGCTGAGTGCGATCGCCATGGCCACGTTGGACGGGCCGAAGCCGATGCCGATGAGGTCATGGACCAGTGGTGCGCCACCAGGAAGAACCTGCGACATGTCACTCCCATTGTGCGGGGCAGTCGCCTGCCAGGCGTGGGGGAAAGTGCGAAATGCGGGCACGCCGACAGAGCGGCTCACCTACAACTTAGGTGAGCCTAAGCTAATCCTGTGAAGGTGTCGATAGGGCACGTCGAGTGCCGGACGGACATCAAGGCCCGCCAACTGGGGTGCTATGTACAGCCGTTGTAAACTAAGGTAAGCCTTGCTTTACTGACCGCTGGTCAGCCCCCTGCTTCGAGGAGGAACCCCATGCGGGTCGTCATGTTCGGTTACCAGACCTGGGGGCACCGCACCCTGCAAGCTCTCCTGGACTCCGAACACGACGTGGTGCTTGTCGTGACGCACCCCAAGAGCGAGCACGCGTACGAGAAGATCTGGAGCGATTCGGTGGCCGACCTCGCCGAGGAGCACGGCGTCCCGGTGCTGATCCGCAACCGCCCTGACGACGACGAGCTGTTCGAGCGCCTCAAGGAGGCCGACCCGGACATCATCGTGGCCAACAACTGGCGTACGTGGATTCCCCCGCGCATCTTCGACCTGCCGCGCCGGGGCACACTCAACGTGCACGACTCGCTGCTGCCGAAGTACGCCGGCTTCTCCCCGCTGATCTGGGCCCTGATCAACGGCGAGTCCGAAGTGGGCGTCACCGCGCACATGATGAACGACGAACTCGACGCCGGTGACATCGTCCGGCAGGAGGCGGTACCGGTCGGACCGACGGACACCACCACCGACCTCTTCCACAAGACCGTCGACCTCATCGCCCCGGTCACCGTCGGCGCACTGGCGCTCATCGCCGCCGGCCAGACGGAGTTCACCAAGCAGGACCGCTCCCAGGCGAGCTTCTTCCACAAGCGGGCCGCCGAGGACATCCGCATCGACTGGACCTGGCCGGCCCAGGACCTGGAGCGCCTGGTCCGCGCCCAGTCCGAGCCGTACCCCAGCGCCTTCACCTTCCACAAGGGCAAGCGACTCGAGGTCCTCGCCGCCGTGGTGTCCCAGGCCCGCTACGGCGGTACGCCCGGCCGTATCTTCTACCGCGAGGGAGACGGCGTGGTGATCGTCGCCGGAGCCGACGCGCGCACCGGCCGCAACCACGGCCTGGCCATCACACGCGTACGGACCGAGGACGGCCGGGAGCTGTCCGCGACGGAGTACTTCACCTCCATGGGCGGATATCTGACCAGCCGCCCCTGACGGGCCGGGCCCACCGCGGTCCCGCGGTGCGGGAGCGCTCAGGAGCAGGCGCCCTTGAAGACGTCGACCTGGCCCGCACTGCTGTTGGCCACCGCGATGTCGCGTACACCGTCACCGTCGAGGTCGGCAGCCGCCGCGTCATAGGCGCCGGTCGCGGAGAGCTCGGCGAGCTGGGTGAGTTCGCCGGTCTCCGAGCCCTGGAAGAGGGTGACGGAGTTGCCCTTGAGGGACGAGACGAGGACGTCCGCGGTGCCGTCTCCGTCCAGGTCGGCGGTGCCGACGGCGACGGGCAGGCTCGGTGTCGCGTACTCGGCAGCCGTCTCGAAGGTCCCGTCTCCCTCACCGAGCAGGACGTCCAGGGTGTTGGAGCCGTTGCTGACGGTGGCAAGATCGGTCGTGCCGTCGCCGTCGAAGTCGCCGTGGGCCAGGGAGTACAGCCGGGAGGCGGTGGCATACCCGGTGGCGGATCCGAGACCGCCCGTGCCCTCGCCGAGCAGGACACTCACCCCGTCGCTGCCGACACTGGCCGTGGCCACGTCCGCCGCTCCGTCGCCGTCGAAGTCGGCGACCACGATTCCGTGCGGCTGACTGCCCGTCGCGGTGTCGCCCTGGTCGTCGAAGGTGCCGTCGCCGTTGCCGAGCAGGACGCGTACGGCGTTCGGGCCCTGTTCGGCGACGACCAGGTCCGCGTTGCCGTCGCCGTCCAGGTCACCCGCGGCCAGGGCACGCGGCGCCTCGCCCACCTCCAGAGCCGTAGCCGCTCCGAAGCTGCCGTCCCCGTTGTTCACCAGGATGCTGACCTGCGCGCCTCCGAAGTCGGCTGTGGCGAGGTCGGGGTGCCCGTCGCCGTCGAAGTCGGCGACGACCGTCTGGTAGGGGTGGGTGCCGACGGCGTATGTGCTGCCGGTGGAGAACGTCCCGTCGCCCTCTCCGGGCAGGACCGTCACCGAGTCGGCGTCAAGGTTGGCGGCCACGATGTCCGTCGTACCGTCCCCGTCGACGTCCGCGAAGACGAGGTGGCGGGTGTTGGTCGAGGCCGTCGCGGACGTGTCGAGCCGACTGTAGGAAAGGCTTCCGTCGCAGTCGCCACTGGTGGCGGAGGCCGGTCCCCCGGCGCCCAGGCAGGTCAGGGCGAGCCCGGTGGCACCCACCACGGCGACACGGTACGTACGAGCGTGCTTCTTGCGGTTCATGCGGCTCCTTGGGCTTGCGGATGACTATGGATGGACGGCTCGTACGACTACGACTGGTCGGCCGCGACGCGGATGCCGACCGTGGGATATCCCCCGCTGCCGTCGCGGCCCTCGCCGCGGTAGCTCGTGGTGCAGCTTCTGCCGGTCGCGTACCAGGAGCCGCCGCGTACGGCGTTGACCTCCTGACCGGCCTCGGCGCCGTTGGTGGCCGTGATGATGCTGGAGGTCCACTCGAAGCAGTTGCCGGCCATGTCGTAGGCGCCGTAGGAGCTGACCCCGTCGGGATACGCGCCGACGGCCGAGGTGTTGCCGCCGCTCGCGGTCAGCTCGTCGAAGACGTCGGTGTAGACGAACCCGGTCCAGGTGGAGTGGTCGATCCACCCGGTCACCCCGCCGGTCGAGGTGACGGCGATGATGTCGGAGATGGGCTCGCTCTCGCCGTACCGGGTGGAGTTCTCGTTGTTGTACGTCGCCTCGGTGGAGCCGTGGTTGGCCAGGTAGTAGGCCGCGCACACGGCGTTGTAGTTGTAGTTGCTGGTGAGCGCTCCGGAGGTGTACGCCGTCCCGGCGGCGTTGCCCCACGGGTAGGTGTACGCCTCGGGGCCGCGCGCGGCGTTCTCCCACTCGGCCTCGGTGGGTATCCGGAAGGTCCAGCCGTCCGCCTGGCCGGTGAGCCAGTCGCAGTAGGCCTCCGCGTCCTCCAACGAGACGTGCAGGACGGGGTGTTCACCCCTCCCGGACGGGTAGTCGGCACCGTCCCAGTACGACGGTGCCGGGCGCGATGAGTCGTCGAGGAACGACTTGTACTGGGCGTTGGAGACCTCGTACGCGCCGAGCCAGTACGGGGAGTCGACGGCGGAGGCCTCGCCCGCGCCGTGGTTGTTGGACAGGTCGGCGGCGAAGACGAAGGACGGGTCGGCGGGGACTTCGACGAGCGTCTGCCCGGCGGCGGTCGTGATCGCCGAGGCCTCCGACGACGAACTCGCCGAGGCGCGCAGCACAAGTGCGGTACCGAGCAGTCCCGCCGCGCCCGCGCCGCCGAGTGCGAGCAACTTCCTTCTGCTGAAACGGGGTTGGCGCATAGGTGTACCGGTCATGAGGTGGCCTTCGGGGAGAGGGAAGAAGAGGGAGTGGGGCCGACCGCGCGGCGGGGGGTGCCGCGCGGCCGGCTGTCGGACATCGGAGGGATGGGGCGGAGGGACTCAGTCCGCGCTGACTCCGATGGTGAGCGTCGCGCCGTAGCCGTCGGAGACGGAGCTACCCAGGGCGGTGAGGGTCAGCAGACCGGACGAGGCGCCGCCGCCGTCGTAGACGGTGTCGTCGTCGAGCGAGGTCTCCTTGGTGGTGTTGGAGGAGTACGGCGACAGCTGCTGGACCTGGGTGTTGATGGTGGCGTCGAAGAAGAGCTGGCCGGTGTGGATGATCTCGCCGCCGGTGTACGAGTCGTCGGTGAGCGTGACGTCGGTGTGGACCCGCAGGTGGACGTGGACGGCGCGGGAGATGTAGTGACCGGGCCAGATCGAGGTGATCGAGGCCTGGCCGTTGGAGTCGGTGATCTGCCCGCCGCGCAGGAAGGTGCCGTCGTCGTCCTCCGAGTGGCCGTTGCGTCCGACGAATCCGGAGTACTCGCCCAGCGTGTCGGCGTGCCAGATCTCCACCAGCGCGCCCTCCAACGGGGCGCAGCTGCTGGCCTCGTCGACGACGGTGAAGGTGTACTCCACCGGAACGCCCGACTTGCCCTCGGTGATGTCGGTGCGCACCAGGGCGCCTTCCAGCGCGTACGGCCCTTCGGTGACCTCGGCGGTCAGCGAGCAGACACTGCTGGACGCGGCGGCGGTCGCTGTCGCCGAGGCCGAACGGGTCGGCCGGGCCGCCGCGGCGGCCCGGCTCTCGGGGGTCGCGGACGCCGTCGCCGCGAGGCCGAGCCCGGCGACGGCCGCGACCGCTCCGCCCACGGCGATGACACGACGGCGGTGCACGGTGTCGGAGGCATGGTGCATCTCTTGGTCCTGCGGCTCCGCAGGTGAGTTGTTCGCCATGGACGCCGGAACGTAGGAGCGTCCTCTATGACCCAGGTGTCACTTGGCTGTCATTTCGATGTGTACGTCCTCGCGCCATTCCTTTTCCGGTCATCCTCAGCAGACTGTCGACAGTTGAGCCGATGAATGACGTCAGAACTCTTGACCGGGCTCTTGTGTCGACACTAGGAAGGTGGTGGGGCACTTCCCGGCCTCGTACGACGCCCTCGGACAAGGAGGTCAAACGTGACCGGCAGGCTCCACGGCAAGGTCGCTCTCGTCACCGGCGCGGGCGCCGGGATCGGTCAGGGGTGCGCGCTGCTCTTCGCCGAGCAGGGCGCGACCGTCGTCGGCTGCGACATCGATCCCGTCGCGGCCGAGCACACCCGGAAACTGGCCCACGACAGTGGACTGGATGTCGCGGTGCTCGCACCGCTCGACATGGCCGAGCCCGCCGACGCCAGGCGGTTCGCGGATGAGGCGTACGTCCGGCACGGGCGCGTCGACGTTCTGGTGACCGCGGGCGCCATCGCCCCGCACATGGCTCCCGCCTCCGGCATGGACTTCGAAACCCAGTGGACGCCGACCCTGCGGGGTGAGGTCGACGTGGTCTTCCTGCCGGTACAGGCCGCCTGGCCGCACCTGGAGGCGTCCGGCGGCGGCTCGATCGTCAACTTCGCCTCGGTGAACGCCTTCCGGGGCAGCGGGAACTTCGGCATGATCGCACACTGCGCCGGGAAGTCAGCCGTCCTCGGACTGACCCGCCAGCTCGCCGTGGAGGGCGGCCCGCTGAGCATCCGGGCGAACACCATCTCGCCCGGCATGGTGCGCACTCCCGCGACCGAGTCCGCCGGGGCCCACGAGGGCGCGGCACAAGAGGCGCTCCTCGCCCGAATTCCGCTGGGCCGGGTCGGCAGGCCCGAGGACATCGCCTGGTGTGCGGTCTATCTGGCGTCCGACGAATCGGCCTGGGTCACGGGCGGCAACTTCCCCGTGGACGGCGGAGTGCTCGCCAAGTGACCATCCCGAGACGCCTGTACGTCAGGACGCAGCCCGGCGTCTGCGCGTGGGCTTGCGGGTCCGGGCGGCATCCTGTTCCAACTGCTCCTCCACCGCCCGCAGCGCGCGGACCGTCGCCCCCGCGATCAGGGCCGAGGCCAGCTCCCCGTCGCGCTCCTCGCAGGCCTGCAGCAGCCGTTCCTGGTCGTCGATGCTGTAGGCGAGGCGGCCGGCGCGGGTCAGGCTCAGATGCCGCAGCATCAGGGTGCGCAGCGCCAGCGAGTCCAGGATCTGCTTCAGCGTGGCATTGCCGACGATCTCGGTCATCCGCTCCTGGAGCTGCACATGGCTCCAGAAGTACGCGTCCACGTCACCGTCGTCGGCCAGTGTCCGCATCCGCTCGACGCGGCTGCGCAGCCCGGCCAGTTCCTCGTCGGTGGCCCGGTCGACCAGCAGTCCGGCAAGCATGGACAGGAGTTGGCGCCGGACCTGGTAGATGTCCCGGATGTCCTGCAGGGACGGCGCGGCGACACGGGGTCGACGGCGCGCCTTCATCTCGACGAGGCCTTCCTGCTCCAGGAGCATCAGCGCCTCGCGCACGGGAGTGCGGCTCGTGTCGAACCGCCGTGACAGATCGACGCTGTTGAGGTCCTGACCGGGTTCGAGGCGCCCCTCGATGATCCCGGCACCGACCCATTCGGCGATCTGCGCGACGAGCGGTTCACGCCGGTCCCGAAGCCGCAGGAGAAGCCCGAGTACGGGGTGCGTGTCCTGATCGGTCATGCGGCGAATCTCCCTGTCCGGCCCGCGCTCGCTGGTCTGGTCCATACGCACAGGCAATCCAACGGTGTCGACACTATCTCACTCGTTGGCCGAAACATGACCCGGTTCACCGTGACCTGTCGACAGCCACTCACAGTTCAGGAGGAACGATGCGAAGCGAACGAATCACAACCACCCCCGGTACGGGGCCGAGTCGACGCGCCGTCGTAGGCGGCGCGGCACTGGCCGCGCTCGCGGTGGCGGGCGCCGGCTCCGGCACTGCCGAGGCTGCCGCCCAGGAAGATGCGTGGCAGCCGGTTCCCGTTCCCGATCAGGTGCCGGTGACGGAGTATCAGGTCCCCGTCCCGGGGGACGGGAGCCTGTGGTGCTGGGACACCGGCGGCAGCGGGGAGGCAATCGTACTGTTGCACCCCGGTTCGGGAAGCGGCGAGAGCTGGCCGTACCAACAGCCGGTGCTGGCGCGTGCGGGGTTCAGGGTGATCGGCTACTCGCGGCGCGGGGCGTACGGCTCGGTGGCCGGGACGAAGGCCGCAGCGGACACCGCTTCCGGGGACCTCAACACCCTCGCCGACCATCTCGGCCTGGGCCGCTTCCACCTTTCCGGTTCGGCGGCCGGCGGCCCCGTCGCCCTGGACTACGCCCTCTCGTACCCGGACCGGCTGCGCAGCCTCACCGTCTCCGGCAGCATCATGGGCATCCAGGACGCCGAGTACCAGGAACTGACCTCCGCGCTGCAGCCCGACCCGTTCGGTGACATGCCCGTCGACTTCAAGGAGTTGGGGCCCTCGTACCGCGGCGGCGACCGGGACGGCGTCGCGGCCTGGCTGGCGATCAACGCCCGGGCCAGGACCGCCGACGCGTTCGCGCAGTCGCTCGCGCATGAGATCACCTGGGCGGCTCTGGAGACGCTGACCCTGCCCGTCCAACTCATCACCGGGGACGCCGACTTGTACAGTCCGCCCTCCGTGATGCGCCTCAACGCCGGGCACCTGAGCGACTGCGAGACGCACGTCGTCCGCGAGGCGGGCCACAACCCGCACTGGGAACAACCCGCCGCCTGGAACCGGCTGCTGCTCACGTTCGTGAAGCGGCACGGCCGCAGGCGCTAGACCTCCAGGGCGACCAGGAAACGGGACACCATGTTGTACGCGGCCGCGGTGGCGGTCAGTTCCACCAGTTCCGGCTCGCTGAAGTCGGCCCGCAGGGCGTCGAACAGTTCCTCCGGGACGTGAACGTCGCGGGTCATCGCGTCGGTGTACGCGATGACCCGCCGCTGCCGTGCGTCGAGCCGCTGGTGCGCGGCGGCGTGCTCCTCGCGCACCGCCGTGAGCTGGGCGTCGTCGAGACCGGCGCGGCGGGCCTCGGGCTCGTGCGCGGTCCACTCGTACGCGGCCCTGTTGAGGACGGCGACCCGCAGGATCACGAGTTCGCGGATGTCGGCGGGCAGGGCGATGCGCTGTCGGATCGCACCGAGCAGGCTGTTCCAGCCGTCGGCCAGCTGCGGGCTGTGCAGCAGCATGCGGTCGAGCGGGTGCAGCGCGCCGCCGCGCCGCTCGCGGATGCGCGCGGCGATCTCGCCGGCGCCGTCGGTCTCCGGCAGTCGTGCCATGTAGCGTTCCTTTCGAGAAGGCATCCCAAGGGGGCTGCTGTCACAGTGGGCGAGGGATCCGCGCCAGGAGCCGCATCGCCTCCAGCCGGTCGAGGACGCCCGCCTCGACGGTGTCCCCGAACACCATCACCTCGGCGCCGGTGAAAGCCGGCCATGCCGGCAACCCGCCCCCGTTCGGGTCCCCCGCACTGGCGAAGCGGGCCCAGGCGTCCGCCATCGTGCGCGCCAGTTCGCGATCCGTTTCGCTCCAGGGCCAGGCGCGCTGGTCCAAGTTGTCCAGCGCATAGGGGAGTTCGGCGGTGTGGTGGACGCCGTAGTCCGGCAGCCCGTCGGGTGGGGGCGCCAGGTCGAGCCGTGGTGGGAGCGGTGGGGTGCGGGCGAAGCGGTACATCCACGTGCGGGCCGTCTCCCGGTGAGCGTTCGCCCACTGCCACACGGGGTGGACGAAGCGACTCTCTCCGGTGAACTGCCGTGCGGTACGCCGGGCTTGGTCGATATTCCGTACGGGGTACACCTCGTCGGAGCCGGGCTCCACCGGAAGTCTCCGCAGGGCGTCCAGCGACGTGTACACGGATCCCTCGTCGAGGTTGGTGCCCACGAGCAGCGGTACGGCGTGCTGTCGCCCGGTCGCAAAGACCTCGTCGCTGGCCTCGGTCAGCACGCGGCCGTCGACGACCGGGCCGAAGTGTCCCTTCAGGATCAGTTCCACCCCGCCGAGACGCCGCAGTCCGGCGATGTTCCGGTCCCCGAACTCCTCCGCCCAGCGCAGCCCTTGTTTCTGCGCGGCGGCCTGGTCCGGCAGCGGCCCTTCGGCGCGTCCGATGCCCGAGGCGCTCTGGCCGATGGCCGCGCGGAAGAGGGGCCGGGCCGCCGTCGACGCCATGAGGTGGCAGATGTGCGCGGCGCCGGCGGAGTTGCCCGCGAGGGTCACCCGGTCCGGGTCGCCGCCGAAGACCGCAACGTTCTCGCGGACCCACGTGAGGGCGGCGACGATGTCGAGCAGCCCGTAGTTGCCGGCTGCGCCGAAGTCGTCCTCGGCGGCCAGTTCGGGGTGGGCAAGGAAGCCGAGTGCGCCGAGCCGGTGGTTGAGGGTGACGACCACGAGCCCGCGACGGGCCATCTCGCGACCGTCGTGGACATCCTGGCCGCCGTGCCCGTAACGATTGCCGCCGCCGTGGATCCACACCATCACCGGCAGCCCCGCCGACGGCTCAGGCGTCCACACATTCAGGTAGAGGCAGTCCTCGCTCATCACCAGGGCCCGCCGGTCGGCGAAGTTGGTGTGGTACATGATCGAGTCGCGGGGCGGCTGCGGCTGGAGGGGGGCGGGGCCGAAGTCGTACGCGCTTCGCTCGCCGTCCCACACGGGGGCCGGCCGGGGCGGCCGCCAGCGCAGCTCGCCGACCGGCGGCTCAGCGAAGGGGATGCCCCGGAAGACTGCCACTCCGGCGTCCCACTCCCCCACGAGCCGTCCGGAGTTCGTACGGACCCGGATCACCGGGCCGCCTTGTGCAACACGCCGTCCTTCATGATCGCCACCAGCCGGTCGCGGTCCTGGAGGATGCGGATGTCGGACAGGGGGTCACCGTCGACGAGCACGAGATCGGCGAGGAACCCCGGCCGGATCAGGCCGAGTTCGTCCTCCATCCCCATGATCTGGCCGCCGTACCGAGTCGCCGCCCGCAGAGCTTCTGCGGGGGTGAAGCCGAACCAGTCGACGAAGAGTTCGAGGTCATGGAGGTTGCGGCCTACGGGGTTCCAGGCGAAACCGTAGTCGCCGCCGGGGACGACCCGCACCCCGCGCCGGACGAGTTCGGGCACGACCTGGCGTACGGCCTTCGCGGTTGCCTCGACCTCCATGCCGGCCTCGGGTTCGCTGTCGGCCTCGTACAGGTTGGCGTGGATGATGCCGGGGGTCGGCGCGACGAAGATCCGGTCCCGGGCGGCCTCCAGGAGGTCGAGGGCCTCCTCGTCGGCGAAGGTGCAGTGGTAGACGGCGCGTATGCCGTGACGTACGGCCATCTTGATGGACTCGGCGGCGTGTGCGTGCGCGGTGAGCCAGACGCCGCGCCACTGGGCGGCGAGGGACGCGGCGGCCACCTCCTCCTCCGTGAACTGCACGATCCGCGAGGTTCCCTGGACCACCGCGCTCTCGCCGGAGAGCGACAACTTGACGATGTCGACACCCAGTACGGCCATGCTCTCGACGAAACGGGAGACCGACTCCGGGTCGGAGGCGCGGCCGGCGGTGCCCGGGAAGTCGTACACGCCGGGCTCGACCATGCCGGCGCTGCCCTCCCAGGACGCGGCCTTGAGGCGCGGCCCTGGCATCCAGCCCTCGGCGAACGCCTTGCGGGCCGCGGTCTCCGTACGGGGCAGCCGGTTGCCTCCCGAGTACGCGCTGGTGATGCCGTGGTCGAGCAGAACGCGGCCGGCGTGCGCCACGAGCAGGGCTTTCTCCTCCTCCGGTTCGTCCCGGCGCAGGGACCGGTGCTCGACGGTGGAGCCGAAGCCCAGGTGCGCATGGGCGTCGATCAGGCCGGGGATGAGGGTGCCGCCGCCTCCGTCGATCACGCGGGCCGCCCGCCGCTGGTCGGCGGGGATGTTGTCGGCCACGGCGGCGATCCGGTTGCCCTCGACGAGGACCTCCGCGGGGAGGGGATCGCGTCCGGTGCCGTCGAAGACCCGGACATCGGTGAAGAGGGTGGGGGTCATGGCGTCCTCCGGAAATGGTGCCGCATCTCGCCGACTCCGCCGATACGGCTGACCAGTTCGTCGTCGGGGGTCAGGAAGCGCTGCGGTACGCGGCGGTTGCCGACACCCGCCGGCGTGCCGGTGAAGATCAGGTCGCCGGGCAGGAGCGTGCAGAACTCGCTGAGATAGGAGACGAGTCGGGGTATCGGGAAGATCATGTTGCCGGTGCGGTCGTGCTGCACGGCCTGTCCCGACAGTTCGCAGGTCAACTCCAGGTCGTCCCGGTCCGGGACCTCGTCGAGGCTGACCAGCGCGGGCCCGATCGGGCCGAACCCGGGGTAGGACTTGCCGAGCGAGAACTGGGCCGGTCGGCCCGCGAGTTGGCTGATCCGCTCGGACAGGTCCTGGCCGACGGTGAGCGCCACGACCGGGTCCCAGCCCTTCTCGACCGGTACACGATGGGCCTCTCGGCCGATGACGGCGACCAGCTCCAGTTCCCAGTCGACGTGTCCTGGTGGCAGCTCGATCGTGGCGTACGGGCCGGTGAGACAGGTCGGGAACTTGGTGAAGACCAGAGGGGCGGCCGGTTCCTCGTATCCCGCCTCCGCCGTGTGGGGGCGGTAGTTGAGGGCGACGGCGAAGATCTGGCGGGGGGCCCGGACGGGGGCCTCCAGGTCGGCCTCGTCGTACGGGCGCGCGAGCGAGGGGTCGGCTCCCGGCGCCCAGGCGGCGAGGTCGTCCCACTGCTCGAAGAGATCACCCGTGAAACGGCCCTCACTGGCGGCGGCCACATCGATGGCGCCTTCCGGAGTCAACAGCACGGTACGACCGGCGAGTTGTGCGATTCGCATGCCGGATCAGACCCACTGCTCGGCGGGCGGTTCCGGAGTCCCGTACGCGTCCTGCCAGGACACCACCGGGTTGCGCAGGACACCCAGGCCCTCGATCTCGGCCTCGACGACGTCGCCGGGGCGGAGATAGTTCGCGAAGGGGTCCGCGGTGCTCGCCGCGACCCCGGCGATGGTGCCGGTGGTGATGATGTCGCCGGCGCTGTAGATCTGCGGCGAGTGGTAGGCGACCAGTTGCGGGATCGACACCGACATGCGGGAGGTGTTGGACTTCTGGCGTACGTCGCCGTTGACGCGCAGCTCCATGTCCAGGTTGTGCGGGTCGTCGATCTCGTCCGCGGTGACGATGTAGGGGCCGATGGGGCAGAACGTGTCGATGCCCTTGGAGAAGGAGAACACCCCCGACTCCATCTCCTTGCGCTGGATGTCGCGTGCGGTGATGTCGTTGAAGACCAGGTATCCGGCGATGTGTTCCGCGGCCTGCTCGGCGGAGAAGAACTTGCCGGGTCTGCCGATGACGACGGCGAGTTCGAGCTCGTAGTCCATCTCCCGGGTGAGGTTCGCGGGATACACGACCGGCTCTTCCGGACCGATGATCGCGTCCACGTTCTGGAAGAAGACGATGCCCTTGTTGACCGGGTGGGACCAGTCGACACGGACCAGGTCCTCGTGGTGCTCCCGGAAGTTGCCCGCCGTGTGGAAGAACTTCTTCGGCACGATCGGAGCGCGCAGGCGCACCTCGGCGAGCGCGAACGTCCGTCCCGTCTCGCCCACTTGCCCCTCGCGGTCGAAGAACGCGCGAGTCGACGGGACATCGAGTTCCACGACGGTCTCGCCGTCGAGACGACCCACGAGCCCCTCGTCGAACGTCACCAGCTTCATCAGAACCACTCCTAACTGTCGACAGTCAGCCTGCCCAGCACGCCATTCAACGTCAAGAGGCGCGCAAAGTGTGGACACAAATCACAGCCGTGGCTTACGGTCCGGACATGCGGACGACATGGAACTTCGCCGGTACGCGCGCCTTGGTCGCGGGTGCCGGAGGGATCGGCGCGGCGGTGAGCACGGCGCTTGCGGAGGCAGGCGCAACGGTGCTCGTCCTCGACGTCGATGAGACCAAGTTGGGCAAGCTCCCCCAGGGAACAGGCACGGGCTCGGTGAACGGCCTCGCCGCCGACCTCACTTCGGCGGCCGCCTGCCGTACGGCCGTCGACAGATCCGTACAACTACTGGGCGGCCTCGATGTGTTCGTGCACGCGGTCGGTGTCAATGACCGCAGGCCGGTCCTCGACACACCCGACGACGTGTGGGAGCGGCTGCTCGCCGTCAACCTCAACAGCGCGTTCTGGCTGGGCCGCGCCGTCGGCGCGGTGATGGTTCCGGCCGGTCACGGGCGGATCGTCTTCCTGTCGTCCGTGTCCGGGGTGCTCGCACACAAGGACCATGCGCCGTACGCGGCCACCAAGGGCGGCGTCAACCAGCTCATGCGGGTGATGGCACGCGAATGGGCCGCCGACGGAGTCACGGTCAACGCCGTGGCGCCCGGCTACACCGAGACCGACCTCACGCGCGCCTATCTCGCCGAGCCCGGCAGGCGCACGGCCATGGAGGCGCTCGTACCGGCCGGGCGACTCGGCCGGCCCGACGACCTGACGGGGCCGGTCCTCTTCCTCTCCTCCGACGCGTCCGCGTTCGTCACCGGGCAGGTGCTGTACGCCGACGGCGGGCGGACTCTCGTATGACCGGCGCAGCACCGAACCTTCTGCTCACTCGAACGGAGATCCCATGACTGCCGTCCCCGAACGCTTCACCGGCAAGACCGTCCTCGTCACCGGAGCCGGCACCGGATTCGGCGCCGAGATCGCGGTGCGGGCCGCGCGGGAGGGAGCCGATGTCGCGATCCACTACCGCAGTTCGCGCGAGGGTGCCGAGGCCACGGCGGAGCGCGTCACGGCGCTCGGCCGCAAGGCCGTCGTCGTGCAGGCCGACATCTCCGAGCATGCGCAGATCCAGCGCCTGGCCGACGAGGTCTGGGCGCACTTCGGCCGACTGGACGTGGCCGTCAACAACGTCGGCGATGTGGCCCGCGAGCAGATGTCCTGGCGGGACATCACGGAGGAGTCCATCGACCACGTCCTCGCCGTCGACATCAAGGGCACGCTGCTGTGTACCCATGAGTTCGGCGCGCGGATGCTGGAGCAGGAGGGCGGCGGCGCCATCGTCAACATCGGCTCCACGGTGGTGGTGCGGGGCAGCGCCCGCGCCCCGCAGTACGCGGCGGCCAAGTACGGCATCATCGGCCTGACCAAGTCGTACGCGCATGCCTTCGCGCCCGACGTCCGCGTAAACGTCTTCGCGCCGGGTTTCATCGAGACGAAGGCCACCCTCGGCCGCGAGGACTGGCGGAGCGGGCGTGGCGAGCAGCTGCGCGCGGCCACACCGATGGGGCGCATTCCGGGTCCGGAGCAGCTCGCGGGCACGGCCCTCTTCCTCGCCACGGAGGATGCGCAGCACATCACCGGTGGGTTCCTTGTCGCGGACGGCGGTTACAACATGATCGGAGCGTAGGCGCTCCGCTTGGGGGCGCGGGTTTTCGGCTGCGGGTCGGTGGGGGCTGGTCTCGCAGCTCCCCGCGCCCCTTACGGGCGGGCGCTCCTGCCCCTCCCAATAAATACTCCGGCCCCCGGGATTCGGTTCGCATCCACCCGGGGGCCGGTCTCTCTTGCTGTCTCGCTACGCCACAGTCAGCGTGAGCGACCCGGTGTAGGTCGTGCCCGGGGTGATGGCCGTTGCCGTGCCGTCCACCGTCAGGGTTACGGTCCTGCCCGCCGGGGCGGTGACGGAGGCGCCGGAGCCGATGGTCAGCGCGCTGAGGTAGGAGGTGCCGGCGACCGTCCAAGTGGCGCCGTTCTTCAGGGTCACGATGACACCGTTGTTGACCACCGCCTGGGCGGTGTTGGTCACCTCACCGATCTCCCGGTACTCGGCCACGGTGATGGTGGAGACGCTGTGCTTGGTGGCGGACGCGGAGATGACACCCTCGACGGTGGAGGCGTCGAAGGTGAGCACCAGGTTCTGACCCTGCAGGTTCGCGTTGCCGCCGCCCCGGACTGAGTTGTAGAAGTCGCCCTTCAAGGAGATGTCCGTGAACGTGGCGGCCGAGTCCGCCGTCTGGGCGCTGGTGGTGACCCAGGTCGACGACTTGGCGGGACTGCCGGTGGGCTCCGTGTAACTGCCGATCGTCTCGCTGCTCCACGGCTTGCCCGACACCGCGACGCTGCTGGGCCGGTCGGTATCCATCAGTTGGAAGATGACCCCGTTGCCGGCCTCGATCGTGGCGCCGTCGGAACCGTCCACGGAGACGGTCGCCGCGGAGGCCTTCGAGAGGAAGGTGGTCTTCCCCGTCCTGACCCGGGTCCCGCCGTCGATGGTCACGGCCGAGGCGCCGTACCACATGAAGCCGAAGCGCCCGGAGGTGAGGTCGTTGGACTGCACGGGCAGTGCGGCCAGCTCCCGGCTGGTCAGCCCGAGTTCCAGACCCGTGTTCAGCTCGGCGACCGCCGCCTTGGTGCTGTCGCCGTAGTGGACGGTCCCGCTCCAGGTGATCAGCACGTAGTCGCCGACGTCGTAGCGCGAACCGAGGATGTGCTCGGTCACATTGCCGATGGCGTACGACCCGTAGCCGACCCCGCCCGTGTTGGCGATCTCGCTGTTGATGACGGTCAGCGTGCAGTTGCTGCCGCCGTCGACGGACAGCGCGCCCCAGTTCTCGGACGAGACCCGGGAGTTGATGTAGCTGGCCCTGGTGTTGGCGCCCAGCAGGTTGGTGGTCCGGACGTTGCCCGACAGGCCGAGCATCCAGGGCACAGTGATCATGTACTTGGTGTCGCCGGTGCCGGAGGCGGGGTACTCGTCGGGCACGGTGCCGTCGGCGCAGTGGAGCGTGGAGTTCTTGACGATGACATTGGCGGTGGCGTCCGCGACGACGGCGGTACGGACCACGCCCTGGTTGCTGATGGTCGCGCCGTTGACGACGAGGGTGGTGCCCTCCCCGGTGCCCTGGACGGAGGCGCCGTATCCGATGAAGTCGTTGCGGCCGTTGCCGACGAAGGCGATCTTGGGGTTGGTGAGGGCGTAGCTGCCGCCGCCGGTGACGTAGACGCCGTTGAACGCCTCGCCGTTCGAGGCGAGACGGATGCCGGTCGCGGCGGAGTCGGTGGCGCAACCGCCGCGTACGTTCGCGAGGACGGACTTCGCCTTGTCGACGCCGTCGGAATCCACGTAGATGGCTTGGCGGAAGGGGAAGGTGAGAGTGCTGAACGCGAGCTTGTTGGACTCGGCCACGGTGATGACGACATCGCCCCGGTAGGTACCGGCGGCGATCGCGGTCGCCGCTCCGCCGTAGCCGTCGGTGAGCAGCGCCAGCTCGCTGCCGGTCTCCACGCTGTTGACGGTCAGGCTCAGGTTGTAGCCGTCGGGGGCCGCGAGGACGCCGCCCTCCTCAATGGTGAGGGAGCTGAGTTTGGTGGTCGCGGTGACCTCGACGGTCTCCCCGGAGCCGACGGTGAGCGTCGCACGTGTGGTGGCGGCGCGGGCGGCGGTCGGGATGGCGAGGGCCGGGGCGAAAGCCGCGGCCACTGCCACCAGCAGGGCGCGGGGACGTGCTCTGAAGGTGACTTCACGCTCGGCGAGGGACTTCTTGTGATCCACCGTGAACTTCCTTGTCTTCAGGTGTTTTCGGGCAGGGGGGAGCTGTGGCTGTGCAGGGTTGAGGTGTTTTCGGGCAGGGTTGAGCGGCGGAGTGGGACGGTGGCGAAGGGGCGCCCGTCTCAGGCGCGGTCGATGAGTTCGATGAGGTTTCCGTACGGATCGGACACGAACGCCATCCGGGCGCCGGGGCGCGGAGCCGGGCGCGGGCTCATCCGTACGCCCGCTCCGGCCACGACGAGTCGGTCGAACGCGGCGTCGACCTCGGCCGGGGTGTCGACGCGCAGGCAGAGGTGGCCGAAGCCGAGCGTGGCCGCGGCTTCCAGCGGGGTGTCGGCGGCGAGTCCCGGCGCAGCGTCCGGGCGGTGGAGCAACTCGAGCCGCCATCCGCTGTCATGACGGAGCATCACTCCGCGCAACTCCGTGCCCGGGACGGCGAACGCATGCTCCTCGGTGAGGTCCAGGGCCGCGCGGTACCACCTGGTCGCGGCCGTCAACTCCGGCACGGAAAGGCCCACATGGTCGAGGCGCACGGTCAGACCACCCCCGTACGATCCGCCTTGACGGCCGGGTCCGGCGTGGCTCTCGTATCCGGGGCGCGCTCCCCGCGGATCCGGGCCAGCACCCGGGTGCGCAGCTCGGTGAACCGGGGATCGGCCCGGGTCGACAGCTGATCGCGCTCGCTCCCGAGGGGAATGGTCAGCGTGTCGAGGACGGCGGTCGGCTTCCCCCCGAGGACGATCACCCGGTCGCCGAGGTACACCGCCTCGTCGATGTCGTGCGTGACCACGACGACCGTGATGCCGAGGCGCCGGCGCAGCTCCAGCGTCAAGTCCTCCAGATCGAAGCGGGATTGGGCGTCCACCGAGCCGAATGGTTCGTCCATCAGCAGGACCGGGGCGTCGTAGGCGAGTCCGCGCGCGATGGCCACCCGCTGCTGCATGCCGCCGGAGAGCTGCCAGGGGTACTTGTCGGCGACGTCGGGCAGGCCGACCGCGGCAAGGCACTCCAGGGCGCGCCGCTTGCGCTCGGCACGCCGTACGCCCCTGCCCTGCAGCGGGAACGCCACGTTGTCCCAGACCCGCAGCCAGGGCAGCAGCGAACCGCGGTAGTCCTGGGAGACCACGGCGATGTCCGCGTGCGGCTCGGTCAGCGGCTGTTCTCCGTAGCGCACCGTTCCCGATGTCGGGCGGGTCAGCCCGGCGAGGCAGCGCAGCAGGGTCGTCTTGCCCGCGCCGGAGGGGCCGACCACGCACACCGACTCCCCCGGGTCCACGCGCAGGGTCAGTCCGTCGAGGACCCGGTGTTCCTGCGAGCCCTGTCCGAAGCTCATTCGGAGGTCTTCGACATACAGGCTGGATCCGCGTGTCATACGACGACTCCGTTGCTCTTCTCGATGGTGTCGATGCTCTCGATGGTCGCGGTCTTCGCCGGACGGGCCCGTGGCGCGCGTTGGTGGTACCAGCCGAGAAGGAGGTGCTCGCACAGCAGGAGGAGCACGCTCAGCCCGTATCCGAGGATGCCGATCAGGATGGTGCCGGCCCAGGTCTCGGCGACGTGGAAGCTCGATCCGCTCTGCAGGATGAAATTGCCGAGTCCGTCGGGCGATCCGTAGATCTCGCTGACCACCATGAGGACGACGGCTATGGACAGTGCGACCCGGATACCGGCCAGGATCTGCGGCAGCGCCCCGGGCAGGATCACCCGGCGCAGGCGCAGCCGCCACGGGATGCGGTAGCCGCGCGCGGTCTCGTGCACGGCCGGGCTGATGGCCCGCACCCCGCTGACGGTGTTGAGGAGGATGGGCCACACCGAGCCGAGGAAGATCAGGAAGACCTTCGGGCCCGAGCCGATTCCCAGGGTGAGGATGATGACGGGCACGAAGCCCACGGTCGGTGTCGCGCGGGCGAAGTCGAGCAGCGGGCCCGTCGCGAGGCGCAGGGTGCGGATCTCTCCGATGACCAGCCCCGCGCCCACCCCCACCACGATGGCGAGGGCCAGCCCGAGCACGATGTTGCGCAGGCTGAACAGCAGGTCGCCGAAGAGGCCGCCGTGCGCGAGCTCCGTCCACAGGACGTCCAGGACTTCGGTCAGCGGCGGGAAGTAGAAGCTGGTGCTGCCCGCTGTCGACACGATCAGGACGGCGAACACCACTACAGGGAGCCACAATTGACGCAGCATCGGTTTCCAGGGCACAGGTCACTCACCTCCCGCGAGGGCGGGCGGACGCCAGCGCAGCAGCCGGTGTTCTGCGAACTGCGCGAGCAGCGTGATCGTGTGGCCGATGGCGCCCGCGGTGAGGATGCAGGCGTACGCCCGTGCCGACGCCCCCGCCTGCTGCGACTCCATGATCATGTGTCCGATGCCGGGGAGCGTGGTGAGCACCTCGACGCCGATGGCCACGAGCACGGAGGTGGTCGCCGCGAGCCGTAGCCCGGTCATGATGGACGGCGCCGCACCGGGCAGGATCACGCGCCGGAAACGCAGCAGGCGCGGGATGCGGTAGCCGTGCACGGTCTCTCGGATCGACGGGGGGACGCTCTGTGCCCCGTACTGGGCCTGCAACAGCACCGGGAAGACGCATGCGATGAAAACGACCGTGGCCTTCATGCCCGGCGTCGAGCCGAGCACCAGCAGGAAGACCGGCAGCAGGGCGATGACGGGGAAGGAGCGGAGGATCTCCATGAGCAGCCGGGAGGACTCCTCGGCCGCCGCGTACACCCCGGTCACCAGCCCCACCGGGATGCCGACGGCGACCGCCACCACCAACCCGGTGACCGCGCCGCGCAGAGTCTCACCGACCGCCTGCCAGAACGCGCCGCTCCCCGCGAGCTGCCAGAAGGCGACGGCGACAGCACGTGGGCCCGGCAGGGCCGTCGAACTGACCAGCCCTGCCGCGGCGATCAGCGCCCACAGCGCCAACACGGCGGCCAGCGCGCCGAGTTGAAGCAGTCGGACCCGCGCCATCGTGCTACTCCTCACTGGAGGTCGTGGTCGGCGCCTGGTCCCAGTACAGGGCTTCGTCCGTAGGCTCCTTGTCCAGCAGCTTGAACTCGTTCATCTTCGTGATGACCGTCCGCATGACGGTGGTGTTGAGCTGGGTGTCGTAGTACGCGGTCTCCTGCTTGTCGATGAAGGCGGCGTCCAGCTGGGTGTACTTCTTGTCGATCGCCCGTACCGCGTCGGGGTTTTCGTTGGCGTAGGTGATCGCCTTGCCGACCGCGTCGATGAACTTCTTCGCCGTGGCGCCGTTCCCGGCGAGGTACTCCTGGCTGGAGAACAGCAATCCCTGGACCATGCCCGGCAATTCGTTCATGCCCTTGCCGATGACGTTCAGCTTGTCGCTCGTCCTGGCGGCGGCGAAGAACGCGCCGAAGGAGTACACGGCGTCGGTCTTGCCGGAGGTCACGGCGTCTGTGAGTGAAGTGGTGGGCAGGGCGACGAACTTGACCTTGGCCGGGTCGCCGCCGTCTTTCTGGACCAGGTACTCGACGATGAACTGGATGGTGCCGCCCAGGGCCGACAGCCCGACGGTCTTGCCCTCCAGGTCCGAGAAGGACGTGATGGCGCTGCTCTTCTTGACCAGCAGCCCGTCCGTGGGATCGGTCTTCGTCGTCGCGGACTGCAAACCGGTGACGATACGGAGCGGCATGTCCTGGGCCGCGCCCTTGAGGAAGCCCGAGCTGTCCGTCATGGCGAACTGGGCCTCGCCGTTGAGGACGGACGGCGCGTTCTGCGAGGTGTCCTGTGCACCCGCCTTGATGGTGACGTCCAGTCCCGCGTCCTTGAAGTAGCCCTGCTGCTGGGCGATGTAGAGCGGCTCGAAAATGGCGCCGTTGGAACGCAGGACGGTGACCTTGGCCTTGCCGTCGGCGGTCTTCGCCTCGTTGGTGGAGTCACCGCCGCATGCGGTGGCGGTGAGGGACAGGGCAGCGGTCAACGCCGTGAGGGCGAGGACGGTACGGCGCCGCGGGTTTCTCGAAGTCTCCATGGAACGGCTCTCCTTCAGGGCGGGCTTCAGTGCGTCCGGGCGGGTGCCGCGGCGGCGTAGGCGGTGGTGGATTCCCCGGCGGTCATGTACGTCCGGAACAGTCCCTCGGGGTCGTACGCGGCCCGGATCTCCTCCAGGCGTGCGGCGTTGCTCGGGCTGAGCCCGTGGTCGAAGCGGTCGGCGAGGTTGTTGTCGGAGAACTGCAGCCCCTTCGACAGGTGCTGGATCGCGGCGAGTTCACCGTGTGCCCACCTCTCGTGGGCGAGGTCCTCGGCCGGGTCGGTCCAGCCCGCGTTGGGCGAGAGGTACACCTTGGCCTGGCTGGACCAGCAGGCGTCGGCGCGCTCCGGGTGGTGACCCCAGAGCATCCACAGCACATGGCTGGTGGTGTCCGGGATGGAGTCGAACAGCGGCCCGGCCGCGGCCAGGATCCTCTCCACAGGACCGTCGGCCCAGATCCCGTCGAGCGCCCAGCGCATCCCTGCCGGGGTGAGCCGGTCGGCGGCGTCGTACAGCTCCGCCATGGTCGTGTCCTGGGCGACCACCGCACGGACGGCCCGGTCCCGGAAGGGCGCGTCCTCCAGTGGGGCGAGCAGGTTGTCGCCCGTCTCGGAGAAGGCGGTCGCCGTGATGGAGACCGTCTTGCGGTGCGGCCCCGGCGCGCTGTGCCCTCCTGGGGGCAATCCCCCGGACCCCCACCCCACCTTCGCCGAGAACTCGACCGCGGGTGAAAGGCTTTCGAGCGTGTCGTACGCCCAGGCCAGCACCTCGTCGCGCAGTTCGAGCGGATAGCTGTGCACGGTCCGCAGGATGCGGCGTGGTCGCTCGTGGAGGCGGAGGTGGAAGCGGGTGACCACGCCGAAGAAGCCGGGCCCGCTCCCCCGCGCCGCCCACAGCAGCTCGGGGTGCGAGGCGTCGGTGGCGTGTACCAGGGTGCCGTCGGCCAGCACCACGTCGATCGCCTCGATGCTCAGGCAGGCGGGGCCGAGCCGGCGCGAGTTCCAGCCGTAGCCGCCGCCGAGGATGAACCCGCCGATCCCGACCGTCGGTGCGTGTCCGGTAGGGAAGAACAGGCCGTGCGGCTCCACGGCTTCCACCAGCGCGGGTCCCTTGGCGGCGGGCTGTACGGCCGCGGTACGGGCCACCGGGTCGACGGATATCTCCTGCAGCCTCGAGAGGTCGAGGAGCATTCCGCCGTCCCGCACTCCGTTGCCCACCCAGCTGTGGCCGCCGGAACGGATACCGATGTTCAGCCCCTCACGGCGGGCCAGGCGTACGGCCGCCACGACGTCCTGCTCGTTCTCGGCGAGCACGATGACGTCCGGGTGGCGGGCGGGCTTGCGTTCGTTCCAGACGGCGTCGAGGCGAACCTGTTCGTATGCCTCGTCACCGCGCCGGATGAGGCTGCCCTGAGACAACTCAAGCATGGCCGTTCTCCTCACGCGGGGTTCGAGTCGGGACACTACTGTCGACACTTTCGGCCTTCAAGGGGTGTGACAATGAAATGCCTGCCATCTCTGCCGACACTAGCGAGTTGACGGGAAGTCGAAGAGGTCCGCCGGGTTGTGGACCATCAGCCGCCGCAAGTGCCCGGGGTCGGGGGCGATCCGCTCGATGAGGTCCACGAGCAACCCGTCGTCCGGTGCGTCACCGGTGATGTTCACGTGCGGATAGTCGGTCCCCCACAGCACCCGCTCGGGCGCGTACGCGACGAGGGAGGCAGCCAGCTCGACGGCGTCGGTGTACGGCGGCCCCTGCCGGGAGACCCGGTCGACCCCGCTGACCTTCAGCCACACGTCCCCGGTGTCGAGGAGGGCGCGCAGGCTGCGCAGAGCGGGGCTGTCCCGTCCGGCGGCGAGGTCGACGCGCCCGATGTGGTCGACCACCGCCCTGCCGGGCAGCGCACGCACGAGGTCCTCCAGCACGGTGATCTCCTCACCCCTGACATGGAGTTGGGCCGCCCAGCCGAGCCCGTCGACGCGCTCGAGGACCGAGTCGATCTCGGCACGGGTGGGCGGAGTCCGCAGATGGGGCAGGAAATTGAGGCGGAAGGCCCGCACCCCGGCTCGGTGCAACTCCTCGATCTCGGCCCGTGTCGTCGACTCGCCGATCAGCGCCACCCCGCGCAGCCGGCCGCCGCCGGACTTCAGCGCGTCCAAGAGCACGCGAGGGTCGTGGCCGTGGCACGAGGACTGCACGATCACGGCCCGGGTCAGTCCCAAGTGGGCATGCACGGCGAAGAGTTGCTCCTTCGGCGCGTCGACTGGGGTGAAGGTGCGGTCCGGGTCGTACGGGAAGACGTCGGCCGGGCCGAAGATGTGGCAGTGGGCGTCACAACTGTCCGGCGGGAGCGCGAGCGTGGGCGTGCGGGGCGCCGGGTGCGGGGGCGGGCAGCCGGGCGAGGGCGTCAACTCGGGTGCTCGGACGGCGTGCCGGGTCGCCGAGGGCTCAGTCACAGCGTGCCGTCATTCCGCCGTCGACGACGATTTCCGTGCCGGTGACGAAGCGGGCCTCGTCGGAGGCGAGGAACAGGGCGGCGTACGCCGTGTCGCGGCCGTCACCCATGAAACCGAGCGGGATGCGGGCCTGCCGCTGCGCGAGCAGCTTCGCCACATCGCCGCCGGCCCGCTGCCCGGCGAGACGAGCCTCGACCATCGGGGTGTGCAGCTGTCCGGGGACGACGGTGTTCACCCGGATTCCGTCGGGGGCGAACTCGACGGCGGTCACCCGGGACAGCTGGATGACGGCCGCCTTGGCCGCCGCGTAGCCGACCTGGGCGGCGCCGGTCCAGCGCAGCCCGGACGCCGAAGCGGTGTTGACGATCGCCCCGCCGCCGCCGCGCCGCATCACCGGAATGACGTGCTTGCAGGCGAGAAAGGCGCTGGTGAGATTGGTGCGCAGTTGGCCGTCCCAGTCCTCCAGGCTCAGTTCGACGGCGCCGCCCGCACGCGAGCCGCCGACATTGTTGACCAGGATGTCGATCCGCCCCGCCCGCTGCTCGCACTCGGCGAAGAAGTCCTGGACGGCGGCGGGTTCGGTGACGTCGAGGACCGCGGTGTGCGCGGTGCCGCCCTCGTTCCGGATCTGCTGTGCGGTCAGCTCCAGGGACTCCTTGTCCCTGTCGGTCAGGAAGACGGTGGCGCCTTCCCGGGCGAAGATCACGGCGGTGGCGCGGCCGTTGCCCCAGCCGGGGCCGACGCTGCCGGCGCCGCTGATGACGGCGATCCGGCCGGCCAGCCGGCCGGGGGGCCGCGGATCGGGCGCGTCTTGGGTCACGGGGATCTCCCTCGGTCGGAGCAGGTCGGATCACTGGGACAGGCCTCGCAACCGGCAGGTGAGGCACCGGTCGTCGAGCGGCCGGCGGATGAGCCGCCAACCGCGGAAGCCGACGGGCAAGCCGCCGGGCCTGTCGACAGTCTTAGCCAGGTGTCGACAGAAAGTAAACATCTAGGCATTCGAAGCAGCTCTATTGCCTTTAGTGTCGACAGGCGGCTTGGATGGAGTCTGAGGACGAGTACCAGAGCCACGCCCGGAGGACGTCCATGGAGAAGCCGCCCGTGTTCAGCGCCGAGGAAGTCGCCCGGTTCCGCGAGGAGTTGGGGGCGCGGCGCGCTCCCGGCGCGTACGAACCCGGTCGCTGGTCGGTCAGTCCGCTCAACCGGCGTCCGGACGTGGTGGGTTCACTGCCGCGGACCGTACGGCTGCGGGACGCGACCCTGCGCTCGGTCGAGACCCTGCCGGGTGTCGTGGCGTCCGTCGAGGCGAAGGAGGCGTATCTGCGCCGGCTGGTCGGCACCGGAGTGGCCGAGGTCGTCACGGCCGGGATCGCCGGCCGTGACGACAGCGCGCTCAAGGCCGAGGTGGACCTGGTGAAGAGCGAGAACCCTCAGTGCCGGGTCGTGTGTCCGCTGATGCGCTCGACGGACGACATCGACCGTGCGGCCGAGGCGGGTTACGACGCCGTACAGGTATGGGTGCAGGGCTTCGGCGAGACGTCGCTCGTCTACCAGCCCGCGATCTACGGTCAGGCGTGGCGTGGCGAGGACTGGCGCACCCCGCAGACGCCACGCGGCCGGACCGACGTACTCGCCCGCGCGGCCCGGCTGATCCGCCACGCACGCGCCCGCGGCCTCGATGTGATCGTCCCGCTGCTGATGGTCTCCTACCTCACGGAGGAGGTCCACGAGGAGTCGGTCGCCGTGCTGGCCGAGGCGGGCGCCACCGAACTCACCCTGTTCGACGGGCCCGGCGCCATGAGCCCGGAGGCGTACGCACATCTGGTCCGTCGGACGCGGGAGTTGGCCCCGGACGTCGAGGTCGGACTGCACCCACACAACACGTTCGGCCTGGCAGTCGGTTGCGCGGTGGCCGCCGTGCGGGCCGGCGCGGCGGTCGTCGAGCTGTCGGTCAACGGCTACTGCGGTGGTCCCGGCAATGCCGACCTCGCCGCCACGGCCGTCGCTTTCGAGGCCCTCTACGGCGTCCGGACCGGGATCAGGACCGAGCGGCTGACCGAACTCGCCCGCGCGGGCGAGACCCTGACGGGCTATCAGCCGGCCTGGAACCACCCGGTGACCGGCACGCACGCCTTCTGCTGGGGCGGCATGGACCTCATCACCCAGGAGACGGAGGTCGACCCCCTCCTGCACAACTGCTTGGAGCCCGCCTTCGTCGGCAACCACCGTCTGGTCCCCTTCACCCCCGACAGCGGCCCCTACACCCTGTCCGACAAGCTGACGGCGCTGGGCATCGACCTCACGCACACCCAGGTCGAGGAAGTGCTCGCCAGAGCCAAGGAGTTGATGGCGAGCAAGGACCGCCTCCTCACCGACGAGGACCTGGCAGCGCTCGCCGGTGAGGTGCGATGAGCTTCCGGACGTGGGCGGATCCAGCCACTTGGACTGTCCCTCCACATCGTCATGCGTGACGGCGGTCAGCTCTTGCCGAGGAGACGCCAGATCTGGTTCTTCTTGGTGCTCAGTGCGCTCGCCGCATCGCAGGTCCACTGATGGATCTGCGCGCCGGCCACGGTCGAGACGTTGCTGACGTCGACGCACTTGCCGCTGTGGACGGCGACGAGCTGGTAGTCGTGGCCGTTGCCGAGCGCGGTGACGGGGTTGAGCGTGAACTGCTGGTTGGTGGCGCCGTTGCAGGTGTACTGGATGACGGCGGAGCCGTCGGCACTGGACGCGCCCGAGACGTCCAGGCACTTGCCGCTGGTCCCGTTGACGACCGTGTAGGTGTTCGTCTTGCCGCTGACCGGCTTGAAGTCGAACATCTGCTGGTAGCCGCCCTCGCAGTAGTACTGCT
Organism: Streptomyces sp. NBC_00620; assembly: GCF_026341825.1. Lineage (GTDB taxonomy): Bacteria > Actinomycetota > Actinomycetes > Streptomycetales > Streptomycetaceae > Streptomyces. Next base: position 2,348,256 of record NZ_JAPENY010000002.1, on the reverse strand, counting down.
GGTACTGCGTGCCGTTGGCGGTGGAGCGGTTGGTGTCGTCAAGGCACTGGCCGCTGTTCTGGCTGACGGCGACCGTGGAGACGGTGGTGTTGGACGGGGGCAGCAGGGTGACGGTGTAGCCGTCCTTGGCGTTCGTCCACGGGAGGCTCACGGAGGCGGCGTTGCCGCTGACCGTGAGGGTGGTGTCGGCGACGGTCTCCGGGCCGGCTACGGCGGCTCCGCTGTTGTACGGGATGCGCTGGACGACGGCGCGGACCTGGCTGTTCTCCACGACGGAGGTGGTGTTGAGCCCGGTCAGATTGACGGTGACCGTCCCCGTGTTGCCGCTGCTGCCGAGCAACACCTTGGCGTTCTTCGCGGAGTTGTCCTTGGTCGCCAGGCCGTCGGTACCGGTACCCGGGATCAGGTTGACGATGTTGCCGGTCTGGGAGCCGTAGTACCGGTACATGAACCACTCGCCGAGCGGCAGGTACTGGCCGGCGCTGTTCTTGGTGAGCAGATTGGCCTCGTAGTCATGCAGGTTCGTGCCGGAGGCCCAGTTGCCGCGCATGCCGTCCGCACCGGCCCGCTCCAGACGGCCGATGAACCAGGCACCGCCGCCCGGGGACTGCATGGACAGGGTGGCGTACTCGTTGATCTGGTACGGCCGTGTGTTGGTCAGCCCCGCCGCGGCGAGCGTCGAGTTGGCGCGGCCGACGTCCGTGACCGGGTCGCCGGGCTCGTCGTGCCAACTCCAGATGTCCGGGGCCGCGTTGTTCGCCTTGACGTAGGTCAGGTACGTCGTCCACCAGCTGTTGGAGGAGTTCGGCTGGCCCGCGATGCTGGGGCCGACGATGAGCTGGGAGGGGAATGCGGCGCGCACCTTGGCGTGGAAGCGCGACCACATCTGCAGGAACTGCGTCCGCGACGCGCCCCAGAATCCGCTGCCGTCGGGCTCGTTCCACAGATCCCACTGAACGGTCATGTTGTTGGCGCGTACGTCCCCGATGAGCTGGGTGACGAAGTTGTCGAACTGAGTCCAGTCACCGTTGTCACCGGGCCAGCCCTGAGTGGTGGTGCCGTCGGCGCCCCACAGGTCGTGCGGCAGCAGCACGAAGGTGCCGCCGAGGGCGGCGGTGCGCTTGTACTGGGCCAGGGTGGAGGCCCAGCGGGTCTGGTAGTCGGCGAGGCTGGTGGCGTAGCCGCCAATGTTGAGCTGAGCGCCCCCGGCTCGCATGAAGTGCCACTTGATGTCGGTGAAGAAGTGGTCCTGGGGCAGCGAGCCGTTCGGGGTCATCCCGTAGATCGTCCCCGAGGCGTGGTACGTCGGAGCGCCCCCGGCGGTGGCGAAGTCGACGGTGACGGAGGTGTCGGCGGCGCGTGCCGTGGTCGCGGGGAGGGTGGCGGCGGCGAACGAGGCGAGGAGCGCCGCGATCACGGCGGTCCTGCGGCGTCTCGGGACAGCTGGTCTGCCGGGGCGTCCGGCTGGGGCAGGGAAGCGAGATATGCGCATGTGCGGGTCTCCCGAAGGGGGTACTGCCCGGGCGCGAGTCGCCCGGGGGGTCTGTCAGCCGCCGACGGCCTCCGTGGTCTCGGCGCGCCTCAGCTCGTGGGCCTCGGCAAGGAGGAGGTAGCTGCTGGCGGTCCAGGTGTAGGCGCGGTCGCGCAGGCCCGCGCCGGTGAGGGCGTCGAAGTTCTCCGCGAAGCCCGAGGTCTCGCACAGGGCCCGGAAGCGGGCGCTGATCTCGTCCGCGAGACGGTCGTGGCCGGCGCGGCGCAGGCCGTCCTCGATCAGGACGGTGGACGGGGCCCAGATCGGGCCGCGCCAGTAGCCGTCGTCCAAGTAGTGCGGTGAGGTGGGCAGTTCGGTGGCGAGGCCGTACGCGGTGAGGTGGGCCTCGATGCGGTCGGCCAGCGCGTCGCCGATGCTCTGGGGCAGGTGCTCGCCGAGCACCACGGGCATCAGGTCGAGCAGACTGGAGCTGGTCCAGGTGGCCCCGCTCTGTGCCGAGCGGGCGACGAATCGGTCGCCGGTCCACAGCTCGTCGAGCATCGCCGCTTGCGTGCCGTCGGCCGTTCGCGTCCACCTGCGCGCGTCGTCCTGCAGCCCCAACGCATGTGCGAGTTCGGCGAGTTCGCGCATTTGCAGCACGAGGAAGGCGGCCAGATCGGCGCTGACGATCACACGCTCGGGGTCGAAGGTGGTCGCGTTGTCCCAGCCGCTGTCATTGCCGTGCTGGTAGTGCGGGAGGGCTGCCCCGGGTGCCCGCCGCATGGTGAGCCAGAAGTCCGTCCAGCGGGCCAGCCGGTCGTACACCTCGGTCAACTCCGCCTCGCCGAGCGGCTTGGGGAGCCGTCGACGCAGGTGGCGCAGGGTCCAGCCGTGGATAGGAGGCTTGACGAAGTTGTAGAGGATCTCCGAGTGGGCCACCGAGTCGGGTAGCGCGCCGGTCTCGTCCTGGTGGTCGAAAGGCAGGGCGAACTGGTCCAGGGCGAGTCCGGGGCTTCCGGGGGCCAGGGCAAGGGCGTTGAAGCAGTGGTCCCAGCTCCACACCTTGTCCATCCAGTGCTTCGACATCAGCACCGCGGGCCGGGTGACGAAGCCCTGCGGCCGGACGGTCGCGGACCACAGGACATACGCGGCGAGTTCCGCGGCAGGCGTGCCCGACGAGCGCCAGGGCGCGACGGTGTCGACGAAGGAGGAGAAGGCGCCGTGCGCGGCGTCCACGACCTGGCCGAAGGATGCCGAAGGCGCGTACGGGCGGCGCGCGGTCTCGTACTCCTCGACCGCGGCCTCCCAGACCGCGCCGGCCTCGGCGCCGATCGTGACACCTCGCGCGGCGCTGCCCAGCGTCTGCGTGCCGGACGCCTCGGCCACGGCCCCCGACAGCACGGTGACGCGGTAGCGCCGCCCGGTCTCGTACGAGGTGAACACATACGCCACCGTGCCGGGTTCGCGGTAGAAGTAGGTGCCGCTGAACGGGGTCAGCACGGTCGCCGCCGCACCGATGCGCAGGCCCATCCCGTCACCGCGCAGGCGTACGGTGTCCGGCGACTCGTAGGCGAGGTCGATGCGGCCTTCGGCACCGATCCAGCTGAGCAGGCTTGGCGTCGCGTGCGGCCTGGTGGCGGCGCGATCCCCAGTGGGCAGGTCGAGCGGGAGGAGACGCAGCACGGCGTGCATGCCGTGCTGGTGCGAGACGAGGTGAAGGTCTTCGGCGATGGTCTTCTCCGCCACCACGGGCGAAATACCGAACCATGACCCGCGGGTGCTGAACGGGATGTCGTGGACGGAGAAGGCCGGGCCGGACGGGGCGGCGGTCATGCAGCGTGACTCGTTTCTGGAGCAGGGGTGATCGGCTCTTGGGCGTGCAGGAATGACGGGCCGGCCAACGGGTGGACCGTGAAGGGGTGAAGAGGAGTCAGTCCTTGACGGCGCCGGCGGTCACGCCGGCGGCTACGTAGCGCTGGGCGAGGACGAGGATCACCGCGGCGGGCAGCGAGGCCACGACGGCGGTGGCCATGATGGCGTTCCACTCCTGGTTGTTGTTGCCGATGTAGTGGTAGATGCCGAGGGTGATCGGCTCGTGCGCGCCGCCGCTGGCGAGGGTGCTGGCGAAGACGAAGTCGGACCAGGACCACAGGAACGCGAACAGCGACACCGTGACAATGGCGTTGCGGCTCATGGGCAGCACGATCGACCAGAAGGTGCGCACCGGCCCGGCGCCGTCCGTCTTCGCGGCCTGGAGCAGTTCGCCGGGGATGCCGGACATGAACGCGGTGAAGATCAGCACGGCGAACGGCACGGCCAGCGTGGAGTCCGCGACGATCAGGCCGGGCACCGACTGGAGCAGGCCGAGGCTGAGGTAGATGGCGTAGAAGCCCATCGCCATGATGATGCCGGGGATCATCTGGGCGACCAGGAAGAGGAAGCTGAGTACGCCGCCGCCGCGCGGGCGGAGTTTGGCGAGTGCGTAGCCGGCGGGAGCGGCGAGCGCGACGGTGAGGACGACGGTCCCCAGGCCGATGACGAGGCTGGTGCCGAGGTAGGGCAACTGCTGGTCCAGGACGGCTCGGTACCCCTCCAGAGTGCCGTGCACGGGGATCAGGTCCGGCGGGCTCTTGCGCATGTCCTGGTCGCGGGTGAAGGACACGTTGAGCATCCAGTAGACCGGGAAGAGCATCACCGCGGTGAACAGCACGCCGAGGGTCGTCTGCCACCACGTACGGCTGGTGCTTCGGTTCATGACAGTGCCTGCTTCCGCTGGACCCTGACGTAGACCAGGCCGAACACCAGGGCGGCGACCACAAGCAGGTTTCCTACGGCCGCTCCCGGACCGAAGGCCGGCAGCAGGCTGCCGAAGCCGAGCTGGTAGGACCAGGTGGCAAACGTGGTGGAGGAGTCGGCCGGGCCACCCTTGGTCATGATCCAGATGATGTCGAAGACCTTGAGCGTGTAGACCAGGCCCAGCAACAGAGTGATCGCGGACACCGGTCGCAGCAGCGGAAAGGTGATCCGCCAGAACCGCTGCCAGGCGTTCGCCCCGTCGAGGGCCGCCGCCTCGTAGAGGCTCGCGGGGATGGACTGCAGGCCGCTGTGGAGGACCACCAGATTGAACGGGACGCCGATCCAGATGTTCGCGACGATCACCGAGGCGAGCGACCAGCCCGGCGCGGTCAGCCAGTTCACCGGCCCTATGCCGACGGCGTGCAGTACGGCGTTCACGACACCGGAGTCGCTGTTGAGCATCCACGACCAGGTGGACGCCGAGACGATCAGCGGGAGCAGCCAGGGCACCAGGAAGAGGGCCCGCAGGATTGCGGAGAGCCGGAAGTGCTGGTTGAAGAAGACCGCGAGGGCCAGGCCGATGGCGTACTGGAAGACCAGACACACGGTGGTGAAGACCACGGTGTGGAGCAGGGCCGGGGCGAAGGTCGGGTCCTCGAATACGGTGCGGAAGTTCTGCAGGCCCGTGAACGGCGCATCACCCTGGACGAAGGACCGGACCGTGTAGTTGCGCAGGCTCAGGTCGATGTTGCGGTACAGGGGATAGGCGTAGAAGAGGACGAGGTAGACGGTCACCGGGGCGAGGAATCCCCAGGCGGCCCACTGCTGGGAGGTGGGGCGGCGCCGTGCCCGGGGTGGTGCGGTGGGGGCCGCACCACTGGTGTGGCGCACGGGCCGCCGGTGCGGCACTTTCGTCGTGTGGCTCATCAACGGGCTCTGATTCCTGCTTACTTGACGGCGGACTGCGCCGCGGCCAACGCGTCCTTCGGCGACTGCGAGCCACTGAGGGCGGACTGCACCGCCTTCCACAACTGCTCGGAGATCTTCGGGTACTTGGTGCCCAGGTCGTCACTGGTGCGTCCCTTGGCCGCCTTGACCGCGTCGACCCAGGGCTTCAGCTCGGCGTTCGCCGTGACCTGCTTGTCCTGGACCTCGGTGGTGGGTGCCACGTAGGACAGCGTGGTGTCGGTGTTGAGGAGGTTGTCGGTGCTGGTCAGGCAGGTCACGATCTTCTGTGACGTCGTGTAGCGGTCGGTCTTGCCCTGGACCGGGATGGTGACGAACTCGCCTCCGGTCGGGGCGGCCGCGCTGCCGCCGTCGGCGGCGGGAACTGGGATGACCCCGTAGTCGAAGCCGGCTTTCGCGGCGTTGGCGAGCTGCCAGGTGCCGTTCTCGCTGAACGCGTAGTCGCCGGTCGCGAACTCCTGCCAGCTGGTCGTCTGGGTGTTGTTGAGGACCGAGTTCGGCGCGTAGCCGTTCTTCAGCCAGTCCTTCCACAGCGTCAGCGCGGAGACGGCCTGGTCGGAGTCGAGCGCGGTCAGCTGGGCGCCCGATCCCCAGTACCAGGGCAGGAACTGGAAGGTGCCCTCCTCCGTGCCGATCGCGGAGAACGTGATGCCTTTCTTGCCGGCCTTCTTGACCTTCGCCAGCGCCGCCGTCAGCGACTTCCAGTCCTTGACCGAGGCTATGTCCACCCCGGCCTGCTTCAGCACCGCCTTGTTGTAGTAGAGGGCGAGGGTGTTGGCGCCGATCGGCGTGCCGTACGTCTTGCCGCCCGACTGTCCGGCCGCGAGGAGGTTGGCGTCCGCCTTCGAGGTGTCCAGCTTGTTGTCCTCGGTCGTGGTGAGGACCCCGGCCTCGGCCAGCGTCGACACCACCGGGTTGTCGACGATGAGGACGTCGGCGGAGTTGTCCTGCTGGGCTGCCAGCAGCGCCTTGTTCGCGAGGTCGCTGGTGTCGAACGCGGTGCGCTTGATCTTCACCCCGGCCTTGGTGCCGCAGGCGTCGAGCAGCTTCGCCCACGCGGAGCTCTTGTCGAACTGCGGGTACGGGTCCCAGATGGTGTACGTGCCGCTGTCCGCGGCCTTGGTGCCGGTGCTGCCCGTACCGGAGGAACAAGAGGTGGCGGTGCCGGCGACGGCGAGGACGGTCACGGTCGCGGCGGTGAGGCGGAGCCGTCTTACGGAGCTGTGCATGGCACGTTCCTTTGTTTTCTGGCACGGGTGTGCCCAGGCGGGTGACGGGGGAAGCGGGCATGCCGAACAGCCACGGCGAGCGGTGAGAGAGAACGGACGATGCCCGTGATGCGTGGTCAGGAGGGGTGGTGCCGGAGGCCGAGGTCAGGTGGCCTCGGTGGACGGCCTGCCGGTGGCGGGCCCTGTACTGGCGCGTAGCGAGATGGGCGGTGCGAGCAGGTGGTGCCGGGGCGGCGCGTCGGGGTGGTCGAGCCGCTCGACGAGGAGGTCGACGGCGTGTCTGCCCATCGCTTCCGCCGGTACGTCCGCCGCGGTGAGCTGCGGAGTCACTGTCTCCGCCCACCGGCCTGCCACGACTCCGGTGACGGAGAAGTCGCGTGGTACGTGACGGCCGGCCTGGGCCAGCCCGCGGTACAGGCCGCCGAGTGCGGCCTCGTTGAGGGTGACCAGGGCCGTGGTGGCCGGATCGTCGTGCAGGATCTGTTCCAGACACGCCTGGCCGGACGGGGCGTCGTCCCCGCAGCAGTACGTCCGCACGGTCAGCCCGCGCTCGGCCGCGGCCTTGGTGAAGCCGTCAAGCCCGCGGTGCGCGGACTCGTATCCGGCCCGCAGCAACTGCTCGGGCCGGTTGACGAAGGCGACCCTGCGGTGGCCGAGGTCCGCGAGGTGATGAACGCAGGCCCCTGCCAGCGCGGTGTGGTCCAGGCCGACCCACCAGGTGCCCTCGGGATGCGCGGTCCGGCCGATGGCGACGGAGGGGAAACCGAGGGCGGCCAGGTGATCGGCCCGGTCGTCCTCCAGTCTGATCTCCATCAGGATCGCGCCGTCGACCCGACGCTCCCCCAGCAGCCGCTGGAACGAGCGGTCGCTGTCGACGCCGCTGGGAGACAGCAGCACGTCGTAGTCGCGGGCCGCGGCCGCCTCCACCACACTGCCGATGAAGTCGAGTTGCATACCGGTGTAGTGGTTGCCGGCCGGCGGAAAGACCAGGCCGATCGTGTTGGTCCGCCCGTTGGCCAGGGCGCGCGCACTGGCGTTGGGCTGGTAGCCCAGCTCGTCGATGACACGCTGGATCTTCCGGCGGGTGTCCTCCGACACGGGGCGCTTGCCGCTCAACGCGTAGGACACGGTGCTCCGCGAGACACCGGCCCGCCGGGCGATCTCACCGATGTTCACGGGCACTCCTTGGTCGAACCGGTTCGATGCTGTGCAGGGGCGACGACCGGTCATCGAACCGGTTCGCGTGAAGTGAAGGTAGGAACAACCACTGCGGCTGTCAACACCTCTCACCACACCTCTCGTAACACCTCTGGAATCCAGGATGAGCTGACACGACTCCCCGCGCCAGAGGTATTGCCGCCGGATTTCCGCGGTGCTAACTTCCCGGCCCAGCAGCATCGAACCGGTTCGATGATGTCGCCCAGTGTCCGAACCCGCATGAAAACCACGGAGACCTCAGTGCGACGAAAGAGAACGACGGGAGCCGGTGCCGCGGTGGCGGCGGTCCTGGCCACCCTGCTCGCCGCCCCTTCCGCCGGAACCGCTCACGCCGCGGACCCGGAACGGCTCGTCATCGATCTGGCCACCGACACCGGCGCCTTCCACGGCGGCGCGGCCGGCTCGCTGTACGGGATCTACGGCGACGGGGCACCGAGCCGCAACCTCATCGAGGGCATGCACCTGCGCACCGTGTCCACCAAGGCGCAGGACGGCCCCCAGCACCCGGGGGCGGACGCGCTGGAGGTCCTGCCGCCGTTCGTGGACTCGGGCGGCAAGGACGTCTACATCTACATGACCGACATCTACCGCGGGTTCCCGTACCAGTGGCCGGGCGACAGTGGCCCCGAGCGGCTCGCGGACTTCAAGGAGAAGATCAAGAAGCAGGTCGCCCAGGTCAGGACGATGGGCACCTACAAGGACAACGTCGTCTACGTCCCGTTCAACGAGCCCGAGGGGAACATGTTCGGCTCGGGCACGTGGAGCTACAACAACGTCTCCTGGCTCAACGACCCGCAGTACTTCTTCGCGGCCTGGAAAGAGGTCTACCACCTCATCAAGGACCTGGACCCGGACGCCCGGATCGCGGGCCCCAACACCTCTCTCCTCTTCGACCAGGTCAAAGGCTTCCTGCAGTACGCCAAGGCCAACGACGCCGTCCCGGACGTGATGACCTGGCACGAGCTGTCGAGTCCCGCCGCAGTCCGCACGAGCGTGGCGAAGTACCGGCAGTGGGAGCAGGAGGCAGGGATCGGACCGCTGCCGATCAACGTCAACGAGTACGGCCACAACTACCACCTCTCCGTGCCGGGCCAGGTCGTCCAGTGGGTCTCCGCCATCGAGGAGTCCAAGATCGACGCCGATCTCGCCTACTGGAACATCGACGGCAACCTCAACGACTCGGCCGTCGACGCCAACCGGGCCAACGGCCAGTGGTGGCTGTTCAACGCCTACGGCCAGATGTCCGGGCACACCGTGCAGGTGACCGCCCCGCACCCCAACCAGCAGTACACCCTCCAGGGCGTGGCCACACTCGACACGAAGAAGAAGCAGTCCCGAGCGCTCTTCGGCGGCAAGAGCGGCAACGCGGACGTCGTCTTCAAGAACATCGATCCCAAGTTGTTCGGCACGACCGTGCACGCCACCGTGCAGGAGATCCCGTGGTCCGGGCAGGTCGGAGACTCGGCCCAGCCGCTGCGGCTCGCCGACCAGGAGGTCGCGGTCGGTGAGGACGGCTCGGTGACGCTGCCGATGACCGGCATGAACGAGATGTCCGCGTACCAGGTCATCCTCTCTCCGGGCGGCCACGGCGGGACGCAGGCCCACCCCTCGGTCGGCTGGCGGGGGACGTACGAGGCGGAGAACGCCACCTACACCGGCAAGGGCTACTCCAGGAACGGGCCCGAGGGCACGCCGTCGAACGTCGGCAAGTTCGCGACCAGCGGCAACTACAACGTCGGCGGACTGCGCACCGGATCCGACGGGGTGCTCGCCTTCGACGTGGACGTCCCGCAGGACGGCACGTACGACCTCAACGTCTTCGCCAACTCCTACAACCTGTACGGCCTGGTGAAGGAGCAGGGCCCCACCAACGTCTTCCTCCGCGTCGACGGCACGGACCCGCAGGAGTTGCTCCTGCCACTCGGCTACAAGTGGGTGGTCTGGGGACACACCGACACGACCGTGGAGCTGACCGCCGGCCGGCACCGGATCACGCTGGCGGCGCAGGACGCGGACCTGGGCGTCACCAAGGGCGACGCGATCATCGACAAGATCGACCTGTCGCTGCGCGACGAGAACGTGGCCGGCCCCGCGATCTACGAGGCCGAGTACGCCACCCTCACCGGGACCCGGCCGCACTACACGGATCCGGGCGTCTCGGGGCCGGGCGCGGTACCGCTGCCCAAGGGCGCGTCCGCGACCTTCTGGGTCCACTCCCCCGACGACGGTGAGGCGACCCTCTTCCTCGACCACCTCGCCGGCGGCCGGGCGGAGGTCTCCCTCAACGGCGAGAAGCTCGACGTTGCCGAGGCGGGCGCCGGGAAGAAGGGCACAGACGTTCTGCGGGTGTTCCTGTCCGGAGGCATCAACAAGATCACCGTCACCGGCGCCTCTCACGGACTCGTGCTGGACCGGCTGCGGGTCGCACCTTCCAGCGGCACGCTTGTGACGAAGGTGTACCAGGCCGAGGACGGCACCCCGAGTGGGGCCGCCAAGGTCACCGACGCGTACACCTTCGCCAGAGGCGGCACGTCGGTCACCGGCATCGGGGACGGCAAGGCCAACGCCCTCACCGTCGACGTCCTCGCCAAGCGGTCCGGGCGGCACGCGGTGACCATCCGCTACTCCAACGCCGAACAGGCACCCGCCACCCACTACAACCCCGACCCGATCACCCGCCACGCCGACCTCTCGGTCAACGGCGGACCGGCGCGGCGGGTGCTGTTCCCGACCACCTTCCACTTCAACGCCTTCCGGGAGCTGACCGTCCCGGTGACGCTGAAGAAGGGAACCAACCGACTCACCTTCACTGCTGAGGAACTGCCCGACTTCGACGGCGACACCTACAACCAGTACGACCAGCGGTCCCCGTACGCACCGGTGATCGACCAGATCGCGGTCACCCCACTGTCGGAGAGGTAACCGCAGGAGACGTACGTGACGCCACATGCGAGACGCGGCAGGCACGGGTGGCCGTGATGGCCCGTGCCTGCCGCGCTCCCTGTGGGGTCGTAGCGGGTGTCGTTGTCGACGAAGCGTTTGAGCCAGGTGACGCTGTATTTGGCGACTGTGGTGTTGGCGCTGGCGAAGGTGAAGCGGTCGGCGCCCTTGAGCTCGACGAACGCCTTGTCGTGGTCGTTCGGCAGCGCGTTGTATGCGGGTAGGTGCGGTCTTCCTTTCCGCCGCCAATGTGAAGTTGTTGAGTGGCCTGGGGCCTGCGTTCATGGACGGAGTACGACCGGACGCCGGTGACCACGTCCACGGGAGTGGTCCAACGACCGCAACCCAAGACGCAGAGGCGTGCGACCCTCACGCACCCGTTGGCGTCCGCGCACGTGACCCCCGCCCGCTCAGCATCGACACTTTCCAGAGCAGGCTTCCGAAACCGTCCCAGCGCACGTCAGCCACACCAGACAAACCAATGCTCACCTGCTCATCCCACCAGGAGGTACCCATGAAGATGCTCATCGACTTCTCGTAATTTGGTGCGGCCGCAGATCAGAACCATGCTGAGGACTCCAGCTCGCCCTTGCCTGGCTCCTGACACAGGGCGAGGACATCGTCCCCATCCCCGGCACGCGCAACCTCGATCGGCTCCAGGAGAACATCGGCGCCGCCCACGTCAGCCTCACCGATGCCGACCTCGCCCACATCAAGGAGATCCTGCCCACCGGCGGCTACGGCGCCCGCTACCCCGAAGCCATGATGCCGACCTGGAACTGAGCGGCCTGCTTGTGCGGGAACCGGATCCGAATCACTCCAGGAAGCAGCGACTGAAACTCATGCCCAGGGGCCGTTGGTCCCTCGCCGGCTGCAGTATGCACATCAGGTCCAAGCGCCCACCGGGATGAACGAGCTGTCGTCCTGGATGGGGGCGTCGGAGGTGGAGTACTCGTCCACCCACAACTGGTAGGAGCGGTGGCGGATGCAACGCGTGGGGAAGTTGTGGGACATCAACCGGACCGACTCGTTCTGTGATCCGGTGACGGCGTGGAAGGTCGCGTCCTGTTCGAAGGTGTCCGAGCCGTCGCTCGCGTCCAGCCTGATGCGGAAGCTGTAGTGGCGTAGGTAGCGGCCGTCGGCGCTGCGGAAGGAGAAGCCGGTCGCGTCCGCCAGACCGGCCACCACCGCGAAGCCGGCCTGCTTCTTGACGGTGTCGCTGCTGTTTTCGGTGACCTGGCCGAGGAGGCCGAGCGCGTCGGATCCGTACGCGGCGTAGTAGTCCGGGACGTTGACGGACTGCAGTGACCGGGCCGCACCGGCCACCAGGACGTGGCTGGGATCCAGCAGGTCGTACGCGGTGAACACCTCGTCGATCAGGGCGTCCTCGTCGGCGCCGGGCTTCGCCCCTTCCGTCTCGATGCGGTCGAGTTCGGCGGTGAAGGCCGCGTAGCTCTCCTGCGTCCAGGCGGCCTGGTCAGTCTCGCGAGCTCGGGCGAGGACCTGGGCAAGTGTCTGCGCGGTGACGGTGAACTCGCTGAAGTCTGACTCCGTGGCCGTGCTGGAGGCGGCGGTCGTGAAGGCTCCCACGTCCTGGCCGGTCACCGCGCTCGCGACGGTGGCCGTGCCGACGGTCGTCCAGGTGTTGCCGTTGGTGGAGCAGTAGCCGATGTAGTCAGTACCGGAGCGGACGAGCTTGAGCCAGGTCGGGTAGGAGGTGCTGCCGTCCGTCTCGACGCTGCGGTCGAGGGTTCCGTCGCCGTCGCTGTCCCACTGGAGCGCGACGCCGTGGCCCGGCGTCACCGACAGCGTGAGGTAGCCGGGTGAAGTGCCGGTGCCGGTGATGTCGTCGCGGACCATGATTCCGGCTCTTGCCCAGGCGGCGGTGGAGTCCTGCGAGGTCACCGCGACCGTGGCGATGGACGCCTTGGGCAGGGCACCGGTCAGATAGATGGCGCTGTACTGGTCGGTGTTGCCCCAGACGTCGGTTCCGTCGCCGTAGATGGCGAGGTCGGTGCCGGACTGGCCGTAGGCCGCCGTGGCGGCCGTCGCCGAGGTGAAGGTCTGGTAGGGGGCCTGGACAGGCTGGCCGAGGACGGTGGTCGCGCCCGCCGTCACGCTGACGTGGTCGAAGACGGTGGTGTTGAGGGCCGACGGGGTACGGGAGGTGACGGCGAACCCGACGTAGAACGGGGCCGAGCCGAAGGTGGAGATCGTGTCCCGGCCGATGACCGACCAGGTGGTGCCGTCGGTGGAGGCGGAGGCGGTGAACTTGTTGCCGCTGCGCTCCATCCGCAGCCAGGTGGGAGTGGCCACGCCGCTGCCGCTCGCGTTGGTGGTGGTCGTGCCGCCGGCCACCACCTGGCGGCGTACGAACTGTTTGACGCCGGTGTCGCCGCCGCCGGTGCTGGTCAGGATCGCGCCTGCCATCTGGCCGAACGGCGAGAGGGACTGGGTCATCAGCAGGCCGACCTGGTCGTCGTTGCCCGCGTTGGTCCGACTCGCGACCCGGGCGATGAACGTGGTGTCGCCGGTGACCGGCAGGTAGGTGTACTGGGCGGTCATGCCCTGGCCGTTGACGTTGAGGTCTGTGCCGGCGCCGCGCACGGTGAAGCTGGCGTCCGTGGAGTCGTAGCCGGTGATGCCCGGTGTGCGCAGGGACACCACGCCGTAGATACCCAACAGCCGTTCGTCCAGGACGTAGTCGCCGATGTCCTGGTACGACCACGGCGCGGGCGGCGGTGTCCCGACGCCGAGTTCGAGCGTCGCGGTGTCGGTGCCGGCGGCGTTGGTGGCCGAGATCCGGACGGTGAAGTCCCCCGTGCCCGTGGGGGTGCCGGAGATCAGACCGGTCGCGGCGCTGACGCTCAGCCCGGCGGGCAGTCCGGTGGCGTTGAAGGACGCGGGATCGTTGGAGGCGCCGATCAGATACTCGAACGGAACACCCGTGTTGGCGTACGCGGCTGACGCGCTCCTCAGTTTCGGCGCGGGCGGCGTCGGCATCGTCGCGTCGACCTCGGCCGAGACGGGGCCTGCCCCGCCCACGTTGGTCTTGGCGATCACGTAGTAGTAGGTCGTGCCGGGCGTCCCGGTAGGGTCGCGGTAGCCGGTGTGGACGCCGAAGCCCACCGGTCCCACGCCGGTGGCGATCGCCTCGTAGGGGCCGCCCGGTGAGGTGGCGCGCTTGACGGTGTAGCGGCCGGACAGGTCCGTATCGCTCCAGGTCAGCTCGATCGCGCTGGTCCCGGTAGTCGCCGCCAGTGCGGTGACGGTCCCCTTGGGCGCGGCCACCTGCCAGTGCGTGGAGGACTTGCGGACCACGGTGATGTTGTCGAAGGCCGCCGTTCCGGTCTCCGCGTAGGACTCCGCGACACCCAGGCACGAGCAGTTCACCAGGCCGACGTAGACGGTCGTGCCGAGGTCCAGTTCGGTGGAGCCGACCTCGGTCCAGTGCACGCCGTCCGGGGAGATCGAGCCGGTGAACGTGTTCTTGACGCGCTCAAGGCGCACCCAGTAGGGCATCCGCATCCGGTATCCGTCGCCCGCGGCCTCCACGTAAGGGGCCGACAGCGGAGTCGCCGAATCCGGCAGTGACCCCAGATTGGAGATCGGGTACGAGGCGGCCGTCGAGATCGCGGTCTGCTGTGCGGGCGGAACCGGGGTGCTGCCGGTCGCCGAGGTCGTCGCCCCGGTGGCGTCGCGGGTGGTCCACACCCCGCTCCAGGCTGCGAGGGTGAGGCCCTGGAGCAGCATCGCCGCGTGCGCCGAGCCCGCCGCCGTCGAACTGCGCATCATCACGCCGACCTTGCCGTACTGCGAACTGAGCGGGTACACCACCCGCGCGGTGATGGTCACGTTCCCGCTCAGCGACATCTGCGCGATCCGGAAGCTGTCGGCGGTGCCCGCGATGTCCGCGCCGCTGGCCTCCAGCGTGAACCGCTCGCCGTCGAAAGTCGTCAGCCCCGACGCCTGAACGGTTCCCACATTCCGCGACGACCAGTTGCTGGGCAGACCGGCCGTCGCGCAGGCCTCCAGAGAGGCCACACTCGTGCCCACCGCGTTGGTGGCAGTGACCGTGTAGTAGTACGTCGTGCCGATGGTGACTTCGAGATCGATGTACTTCGTGGCCGTCAGCCCGGTGGCGATCGTCTGGTACGTCCCGCCGCTGGTGCTCGCCCGCGCGACCGAGTACGTCGCCGCCGAGGTGGCGCTGGCCGGGTCCACCGACCCCACCCAGGCGAGGTCGACGGAGTCCGATCCGTTGCTCGCGGTCAGCCCGGCCGGAGCGCCGGGGGGCGCGACGGGAGTCGACGAGGTCGGCGCCTCGCGCGCGCAGGTCAGCGTGCCCCAGGACGGGTGGTCCTGGTCGTAGCCCTCGACGAACCGGGCCCCGTCGGTGCCCCGGAAGACCGCCTGCTTCGTGTACGGCGCCGGCAGGCCCAGCACGCTCACGTAGTGCGCGTAGGCCAGTTCGAAGATGGGGCGGGACAGACCCCGTACGAGGGTGGTGACCTTGGTCTTGATGTATTTGCCGGTGCGGTCGAGGTCGGCCACGAAGCTCACGTCGTCGTTGCCCAGGTTGTACTTCGCGTCGTACTCGTAGCCGGCGAGAATGCGGTTGCCCGCGAAGCCGAAGAGGTCGACGCCCTGGTTCCACGCCACCTGGGCCGCGCCGGCGAGCAGGCCGAGGGCCAACTGCTCGTGCGTCTGGTCCCGGCCGCTCTCCTGGCCCTGCCCGGCCGTGTTGATGATCCGGTGCCTGATGCTGCCGTTGCCCGCACCGGCGGCGGCGTACCGCACCGCGTCCTCGAACATCACGCGGTCGTCGCAGAAGACGCCGATGCCCAGGACGGTCTGGATGATTCCCGCGTCCCAGCCGCCGTTGGCGAACAAGGCGTAGCCGGACTGGGCCTTGTACCAGACGTCCTTGAGGGACTTCTCGCACCGCGCGATGTCCTCGGCCGCCCAGCCGTCGTAGCCGGTGTGGCGCAGGATCTCCGCCGCGTTGACGAACTTGAACCCCTGGAGGGACGCCCCGAGTTCACCGTCCGCGCCGGTGATTCCCTCCAGGGTCCGCGACCAGATGTTGACGATGTCGCGCGCCTTGTCCGCGTACCGGACGTCCTGCGTGATGTACCACATCAGGGCGTTCTGGTAGGCCGCGGCGGCATCGTTCGGCGCCTGGTCCTGGTAGTTGTACGGGCCGCGTCCCCAGGTGGTGATCTGGCCGGTGTTCGCCGCCGTGTAGTCGTAGGAGGACCGACTGTCCGCGGCCATGACCTGGTATCCCGAGTAGACCGGGTCCTCCTTGGCGGCGACCGCGGTTCTCATACGGTCGAGATCCTCCTGGGTGTGCAGGATCCCCGGGTGGGCAAAGGTGAAGCCGGCGGCCCCGTCCTCCACGGGTATCTCGGCGTGCGCCGTGCCCGACGCGAGGAGTGTGGCGGGCGCGGTGGCGGCGATCACGGATGCGGTCATGGTCCCGGTGCCGCCCAGGAACGACCGGCGGCTGAAGCGTCCTGCCATGTCAGCCCACCACCAGGGTGAGGGTCCGGGTGCCGGTGCCGACGGCGTTGGTGGCACTGAGCTCGACGGACGAGGTGCCGGTGTCCGTCGGCTTCCCCGAGATGACCCCGGTGGACTTGTTCACGGTCAGGCCGTCCGGCAGGCCGGTGGCCGCGAAGGCGTACGGGTGGTTGGACGCCTCGATGGTGTAGGCGAAGTCGGAACCGGCGTTCCCGGTCACGGAGTCCGCGCTGCTGATCGCGGGCAGCACTGCGGTGAGCGAGGCCCCGGAGTCGACGAACTTCAGGTTGGAGACATGCTCGTTGGTGTACATCGGGACGAAGTCCGAGGTCTTGTACCAGGAGGCGTGGCCGTCGGTGTCGGAGACGAGCGTCCCGTTGATGACGAGGTTCTCGAAGATGACGTCCTTGATGGCGTGGTCCGCGTCGTAGCCCACCATGTGCGAGGTGGAGGCGTGGGTCCCGGTGTAGCTGAGGTCCTTGATGTAGACCATCTCGATGCCGCGGCCGGCGGAGGTGTTGTACGACTTGTTGAACATCACCCGCATGTTGATGAGTTGTCCCCAACGGAAGTCCTCCACGCGGACGTCCTCGATGCGGACGTTGCGGATGAGGTTGCTGTCTCCGGCGTTGAGTGCGAAGCAGCCCTGGTAGTCGAGTTGTGGTTCGCGATGGTCGAGGATGTCGATGTTCTTGAAGGTGACGTTCTCGATGGTCTCGGGGTTGTCGGTGTTGCCGTGCGTGCCGATGTTGACCGGGTGCGCCACGTCGGCCCACAGCGTGGAGTTCTTGACGACGATGTTGCTGCTGTCGCCGACGAAGTCCCAGCGGTGGTTGTAGACGGCGACGCAGTCGTCGGAGTTGCGCATGAACACGCCGTCGATCACCACGTCCTGGCAGCAGAACAGGTCGATGCCGTCGCCCCAGCCCGTGGCGGACATCGAGCGAAGGTTGCGGATGGTGAGGTTCTTGGTCTGTCCGGCGCTGATGGAGTGGCCCCAGGGGAGCATCATCGTGACGCCGTCGATCTCGATGTTCTCGCAGTAGTCGACGCCGCAGGCGCCCCCGTTGGGTGCCTCGTAGACCAGGCCCCGGCCCAGCAGCTTGGCGTTCTGGACGTGGTCGAAGACGACGCGTGCCTTGAGCACCGCGCCGCCGGCCAGGTAGACGGTCTTGCCGCTGGGCACCGTGACCTTGCCGTCCGAGGGGGCGTGCACGCCGGGGCCGAAGTAGATGACGTCCGGGTCGTCCTCGCTGGGCGGATTGGTGTCGATCGCTCCGGCGAACAGCTGGAGGTTGTCGAAGAGGTCCTCGTTGAACTCGATGGACAGGTTGCGCGGTTCGGTGAGGCTGAAGGTCAGGGTGCCGCTGCTCTTGTCCAGTTTGTGCGCGATGTCGTACGAAGTGGGGCGGATCCGGGCCTTCTTGACCGTGTCCTGGGTGTAGGTGACCGAGACCTGGACCTCGCCCGAGAAGTCGAAGTACGCCATGGACGAGTTCTGTGTGGTGCCGCTTCCTGTTCTCGGATCGATGGTCATGAACCTCGCGCGGTAGACGTCGACTGCCTTCCAGGTGCCGCCTGGGGTTCTCACCTTGACGGCGAAGCTGTCGTTCATGGCGATGTCGTCGGGGACGGAGTAGGTCGCCACTTGGTTGGCGGAGTCCGATGCGTCCGCTGCCTGCGCAGGGCTCGTCAAGCTCGACACGTAGCCGGCGACGGCTACGGCACCAGCGGCGTGCAACAGCGTCCGGCGTGACAGGGGGGATTCGGGGAGGCTCATGTCGGGGGTATCCCTTTCTGGGGGCCGCCGCCCGCGGGGAACTCGGGCGGCGGCTGGATGGTGGGCCGGGTTGTGCGATCAGGCCCAGGCGGTGACGGGGGTGAAGGAGCTGTC
This sequence comes from Streptomyces sp. NBC_00620, assembly GCF_026341825.1. Classification (GTDB taxonomy): domain Bacteria; phylum Actinomycetota; class Actinomycetes; order Streptomycetales; family Streptomycetaceae; genus Streptomyces. Next base: position 2,330,216 of record NZ_JAPENY010000002.1, on the reverse strand, counting down.
GGCCGGGAAGGTGCCGGAGACGAGGTCGTAGGTGTCCACCCACAACTCGTAGTTCCGGTGGCGGATGCAGCGGCCTGGGAAGTTGTGGGACACCAGACGTACCGATCCGCTCGTGGAGCCGGCCAGTGCGTAGAAGGTGGCGTCCTCGTTGAAGGCGTCCGTGCCGTCGCTGGTGCCCAGCTCGACGCGGAAGGCGTAGTGGCGCAGATAGCGGCCGTCCGACGCCCGGAGGGAGTAGCCCGCTGAGTCGGCTAGGCCGGCGACGATCGTGTAGCCGGCCTGCTGCTTGACGGTCGACGAGCTACTGGAGGTGACCTGGGTCAGGGCACCCAGGCTGTCGTTGCCGTACGAGGCGTAGTACGTCGGGTAGTTGACCGACTGGAGGGAGCGGGTCACCCCGGTGGGCAGGGTGGTGCGGGTCTGCTCGGTGGAGGTCAGCTGGGTGAGGCCGAGGTGGTCGTAGCCGCCGCTCGTCGAGCCGTAGTCACCTCCCCCGCCCTCGGGTTCGACGATCTTGGCGAATGCGGCGGTGTTGGGTACGAATAGGCCCCTGCGCACGGCGTAGTGGTTGTACAGCTGCGCCCAGATGGGCCGGACCTGAGCCCGGCTGGCGGTGGACGGCTCGGTGAAGGTCTGCCAGCCCTCCCAGACGCCGGGGGCGCCGTAGTGCCAGGTGTAGTCGGTGAAGGGGACGTCCTCGCCGAGGTTGTAGCGGGCGACGTACTCGATCGCCTTCATGAAGCGGTTGCTGTCGTAGCCGTACAGGTCGTAGCCCTGGTGCCAAGCCATCTCGCAGATGCTGGCCATCAGGCCGATGCCCAGCATGGAGTGCCCCTGGTCGCGGCCGCTCTCCTGCCACTGCGCCAGGCCCTGGTCGTTGTACACATAGGGGATGGCGTTCGCGATGGCGCCCATGCCCGCGCCGGACTGGAAGTACGTGATGGCCTGGTCGATCTTGGCCTGGTCGTCGCAGAGGATGCCGGTGGCCAGGACGCAGGCGATGTTGCACAGGTCCCAGCTGGCCCAGTAGTTGGTGATGTACGCACCGTTGTGGTTGACCAGGAAGTCGTTGCTGAGCGGGTAGAACACGTTCCGCATCAGGTTCTGGAACGCGGTGAGGTCGAAGCCGCTGTAGCCCCGCATGATCTCGGCCGCGTTGGCGAACTCGTAGCCGTAGATGCCCGAGGACAGGAACCGGTCGGCGGAGCCGTCGAGCGTCGTGAGCGTGGACGACCAGGCGTTGAGGATGTCGCGGGCCGCGTTGCCGTGCTCGCCGGCGCCCTGGATCTTCCAGCGCAGCGCGTTCTGGTAGGCGGCTGCGATGTCGTTGTACAGGATGCCGTAGTTCTCCGGGGTGCCGGAGCCCCGGTAGATCGTCGCCTGCGGGTTGGCCGTGTAGGTGGGCAGCGAGTGGGAGTTGGCGATCAGCACGGCCCAGCCGTCCTGCCAGGGCTGGGCGGCTGCGCTGACCTTGGAGGCCATTCGGGTGAAGTCGGCTGCGGTGTGCAGCATTCCGGGGTGGACGACCGCGGCCGAGGCCGGGCTCGCCGTTAACAGCGGGCTGGCGAGGGCTGCGACGCCGACACCGGTGGCGGCTTTCAGTAGGTTGCGACGGGTGGTGCCTTTCGGCTGTGCGGCTCTTTCTGTCACGTCGGGCTCCTTTGCCCTTCGGTGGGGTGTTGCGGATCCGTTAGGACGGCACGTCGCCGCCCCGCAGCGCGGGCGTACGATCCGCCCGCAGACTCAGGCCGAATGCCGCGTCCCGCTCGCAGCACAGCCGGCCGTCTCGCACCGTCAACGGGGCGGCCTGAACGCAGGACCGCTGCCCGTCGGCGGGGTGTGTGAAGTAGAAGAGGTACGCGTCGTCGCCCTGGGAGAGCGCGAAGGCGTGATGGCCGATCGCCTTGTCGCCCGGACGGCTGCCCCTGCCCGCCAGGAGCGGCTCGTCCTGCCGCACCCAGCTGGTCAGGTCGTCGGAACGGTAGACCAACAGCCCGGACCAGAAGTCGGTGACCATCCAGTAACTGCCGTGGTGCGAGAAGACGTTGGGCCCCTCCTGCGCCTGGTCGTCCAGTGCGCGACCGAGGGGCCGCCACGTGAACAGGTCGGGCGAGTCCGCCGCGTGGATCCGGTTGCCGTCGGCCTCGTCCTTGTGCCACATACGCCAGCTCCCGTCGGGCAGTGGCCATACGCAGGCGTCGATGACCCGGTCGCTGGACAGGTCCAGGACCGACTCGAAGCGCCAGTTCAGGAGGTCCTGGGAGGTGTGGTGCAGGATGTGCCGGTCGGCGTCCCAGTCGGTGGGCACTCCGGGGACGTACGAGACGTACATGTGGTAGCTGCCGTCGTGCCAGAGGATCTCCGGTGCCCAGTAGGTGTTGCGGCCCGGCTCGTGGGCCAGGCCCTGGGCGATGCCGCGGTAGGTCCAAGTACGGCCGTCGTCCGCGCTGGTGGCGATGCCGATGTCGGTGCCGTGCACCCAGCCGACGCCCTCGGTGGTGAGGCTCGCCCGGCGGGCGGTGTAGAACATCCACCAGTCGCCGGACTCCCGGTCGCGGATCAGGGTCGGGTCGGCGGCACCGTCGTGGACCGGATCCCGGAAGAGCGGGGCGGCGGGGGCGAGGGGCGAGGTCACTGCTGGGGGCTCCTTCTCGGTTCTGGGCGGGCGGACCGGGGGCGGCGGCGCTTGTCAGGTGTAGAAGTTGCGCTGCCAGCGATGCTTGGCCAGGAGCGCGAACCGCTCGGCGGTCAGTGGCGGTTGGTCTCCGACCGCCGCGTTCCGCTCGACGTTCCTGACGTCGCGCATGCCGACGATGACGCTGGAGACGGCCGTGCCGCCGAGGGCGAAGCGCAGGGCGGTGCCCGCGATCTCGTCCGGTGCGATGCCCAAGTCGTCGACGATCGCGCCGACATGGCGGGCGACCTGGGCGGGCCTGTCGTCGCGGAAGTACCAGTTGCGCCAGTCGTCCTCGGGGAAGGTGACGCCGGGCTTGATCCGTCCGGTCAGGCCGCCCTCGTCCAGGGCGACCCTGGCGATCACGCCGACGCCGTACTCCTGGCAGGCCGGCAACAGGGTGTCCGACGGGGTCTGTTCGAAGATGTTGTAGATGACCTGGACGGTGTCCAGGACTCCGGTGCGGACGAGGGCGAGCGCGTTGTCCGGCTGATGGTCGTTGACGGAGATGCCGAACAGGCCGATCTTTCCCTCGCGTTTGAGGGCCTCGACGGTCTCCAGCCAGTCGCCGCGGCCGGTCCATTCGTCGTGCCACACGTGGAGCTGGAGGAGGTCGATGCGCTCCAGGCCCAGCGCGGCGAGACTGGTCTCCACGCTCTCGCGGAGGTGCGATCCGGGGTAGGCGTCCATGGGGTCGATGCCGCGCGACTCGTGGCCGGCCGGGATCTTCGGTCCCGCCTTGGTCGCCACGAACACCCCGTCGGCGCCCGCCGCCCGCTCGCGCAGGGCACGGCCGATGACGTGCTCACTCCGCCCGTAGCCGCGGGCGGTGTCGATGAGGTTCACGCCGAGGTCGATCGCCCGGTGCAGGGCGCGTACGGACTCGGCCTCCGTCGCACCCTTCCAGGCGTTCTGCCCAATGCCCCAGGCGCCGTAGCCGATCTCCGAGACGGTGATCCCGCTGCGGCCCAGCTCTCTGTAGCGCACGTCAGGCTCCCGTCACCTGGTTGGAGCCCGCCAGGCGGAGGACGGTGAAGGAGCGGGGTGGCACGGCGCAGTCGAAGGCGGCCCCGGCCTCGATGTCCGACGTGTGGGGTGTACTGTCGCGGTCCGTGAACTCACCGGTCAGGACGGTCTTCTTGGCGCGGGTGGGGACGCGGTCTGTCCCGTCGAGACGGATGGCGGCCGTGACTTCGTCCGGAGTCAGGTTGGCGATCTTGACCAGCAGATCGCCGGAAATCGTGTCCCGCATTGTGGAGACGGAGAAGGTCTCGGGCGCGGTCCTGTCGTCCTCGGTCTCGTGGATCAGGACGTCGTCAAGGAAGCAGCGGAGAACCGGCCCGGCGACCTCGACCCGAATGTCGTACCAGCGGCCCGTCTCGATCGGCCCCGGCACCCGGTCGACGTCCTCGACGATGCCGTCGCACACGCGCTGGAGAGTGAGGCCCTGGTTGTGCCAGCCGCCCAGGCTCCAGACGTAGTGGTCGGGCGTGTCCACCGCGCCGAAGCCGATGACGAAGCCCTCCTCCCCCTCGGTCTTGCGCGCCTGGACGTCGAGGACGTAGTCCGATCCACCGCTGGTCACCCGGAGCCCTCGGTACTCGGCCCGGGTGTCGACGGTGCTGAGGCGCACACCACCGCCGCGCAGCGGGTCCGGCGGAGGCGTGGCGGCCGGAGCGCCGGTCACGGTGTGCGGCAGGTACTCGTCCCCGTGGTGGGTGGAGTGCATGCGCTGTACGTGGTAACTCGGTGTCAGCCGTACGTCGGTGCTGTCGAAGTGGACGAGGTCCACGGTCCACTGTGTGTGGCCGGACCTGGCGAGCAAGGGTGCGTACGAGGCCAGGGCCACGATGTCGCCGTTGCGCTCCAGGGCGTTCATGTACGCCGCCTCGGCGAGCGCGTTGAGCAGGGTGTCGCCCTTGGACGCCCACTCGCCGAGGTACACCCTCGGGCCGCCCCGGTCGTAGGCGTCGTACCGGCCGGTGTTCTGGAGGAACCAGCGCGGGCTGAGGTAGGCGTGCTCGTCGACCACCGCGAGATCGAGCTTTCGTGCGAACTCCCAGCCCTCCCGGAAGTCGGCACCGGCCGGGTTCGGCCCTGCCGTGCCGATGACCTTGATGTCCGGATGCCGGTCCGCGAGCGCCGTGTGGAGCATCTCGAACCGCTCCCGGAACGCCGGGGTGATCTCGTCCTCGTTCCCTACGCCGAGGTACTCCAGGCCGAACGGCTCGGGGTGGCCGGCGGCAGCCCGCAGAGCGCCCCACGGGGAGTCGGCGGGCCCGTTGGCGTATTCGACGAGGTCGAGAACATCCTGGACGTACGAGGGCATCTCGTCCATCGGGATGCCCTGTTGGCCGCCCGGGGTGTTCTGGCAGCAGACACCTGCCGCCACCACTGGCAGCGGCTTCGCGCCGATGTCCTCGCAGAACTGGAAGTACTCGAAGTAGCCGAGCCCGGCGGACTGGTGATAGCCCCACAGGTTGGACTGCTGACGTCTCGTTTCGAGCGGGCCGACGGTGTCCTTCCATCGGTACACGTTTCCGAGCCCGAGGCCGTGGGCGACACAACCACCGGGAAAGCGGAGGAACTTGGGCTCCAGGTCCGCGATCGTCTGTGCCATATCGGCGCGCAGACCGTTGCGTCTGCCCCGGAAGGTGTGCTCCGGGAAGAGGGAGATCAGGTCCAGATGGACGGTGCCGGGGGCAGTGGCGAGCACGAGCAGCCGGGCATCGGGGTCGGTCGCGGTGACGGTGAGTACCGCCTCGTGATGTGTCCAGGTGTCCTGCAGCCCGTCGAGCCGGACTTCGTCGTACGTGCCGCCGGAGCCGGTCAACCGGACGACCAGCGAGGTCAGTTCACCCTCCGGCCGTCGAGCGAAGAGACTCAGGGTGTACGAGGCCCCCGCCTGGACCGGGATGCCGTCGAAGCCGTGGTTGAGCAGGCCCACGCCGCCGCCCGGATTGGTCACCTCCACCACCGCGTAGTGGGGGTTGGCCGGATGGAGCGGATCGGCCGTCTCCGTGCGCAACTCGCCGCGTCCGCCGCCGAGTTCCACCGCGTCCCACGCTGCCAGGGAGTGCCACCCGGGCGCGTCCTCGACGGTGTACTCGAAGGAGCGGTTCTGGACGAGCTCGGCGTACAGCCCGCCGTCCGCCGCGTAGTTGATGTCCTCGAAGAAGGCGCCGAACAGATCCGGGCTGATAGGCCGTCCGGCACCGGGGCGCGCGTCGACACGGATCGTCGTACGGGCTGTCGTACGGGTCGTCATCCGGCGCTCCCTGTGAACGCGGCGGCCACGGCGGCGCCTTCGCGGACGAAGACCGGGATGCGCTCCAGTGGCGCCGGCGCCTCCAACGTCGTGCCGCCCTCGTGGAGTTCGCCGGTGACGGAGTCGGTCCAGCGGGCGCCGGCCGGGAGGTAGACCGCGCGTTCCCGGGCGCCCGCCTCGGTGACCGGGGCGACGAGGACGTCGGAGCCGAGCAGGAACTGGTCGTCGACACTCCAGGCGTGTTCGTCGTCCGGGAAGTCGAAGAACAGCGGGCGCATGACGGGGGCGCCGGTGCGGTGCGTGGCCTCGGCGAGTTCCAGCAGGTACGGGCGCAGGCGCTCGCGGAGGTGGAGATGCGCGGACAGGATCGGATACGCCTCCTGTCCGTAGGACCAGACTTCGTTCGGCCCGCCGGTCATGTCTGCTGAGAAAGTGGGCCAGTTGGGCTGTCGGTCGCCGTGCAGCCGCATGACCGGGCTGAAGGTGCCGTACTGGAACCAGCGGACCATGACCTCCTGGTACGCCGGGTCGGTGGGGTCGCCGCCGCCGAAGCCGCCGATGTCCGTGTTCCACCAGGGGATGCCGCTCATCGCGACGTTCAGCCCGGCCCGCACCTGCTGTGCGAGGGACTCGAAGGTGGGGCGGATGTCACCGGACCACAGGGCGGCACCGTAACGCTGGCTGCCGGCCCAGGCGGAGCGGATCAGGCTGAACGGGCGGTCGTCGCCGTCTTCCGCGAGCCCTTCGGCGACGGCCCGGACCTGTGCGAGGCCGTACAGGTTGCCGACCTGGACGCCGGGACCCACCGCGTAGGCCGCGCGGGCGGCCAACTCCGGGGTCAGGTCGGGTTCGCAGGCGTCCAGCCAGAAGGCGGCGACGCCCAACTCGCGGTAGTGCTCGCACAGTTGCTGCCAGAGGTAGCGGCGGGCACCGGGTTCGGTGGAGTCGAGGTAGGCCATCGGCTGATGGCTCCCGCCGTGGCCGCGGGACGGCCAGGGGAAGGTCAGCAGGCCGCCGTGGCGGTCGCCGACGAGAAGTCCCGCGTCGCGCAGAGCGGTGTAGTTGTCGCTTCCGGGCTCCACCGTGGGCCAGACGGACACGGCGAGCTTGACGCCGAGTGCCTCCAACTCCTTGACCATGCCCTCGGGGTCGGGCCAGTCGGTCCGGTCGAAGTCCCAGTCGCCCATGTGGGTCCAGTGGAAGAAGTCGCAGATGATCGTGGCCAGCGGCAGTCCGCGCTGCTTGTACTCCCGTGCCACGGCGAGGAGTTCGTCCTGGGTGCGGTAGCGCAGCTTCGACTGCCAGAAGCCCGTGGCCCAGTCGGGCACCAGAGGTGGATGGCCGGTGACGTCCGCGTACGCCCGCATGATCTCGGCCGGGGTGTCACCTGCCGTGATCCAGTAGTCGAGTTGGCGTGCTTCGTCCGCGACCCAGCGGGTCGTGTCGCCGCCCAGCTCGACCCGGCCCATCGCGGGGTTGTTCCACAGCAAACCGTAGCCGCGGGAGGAGTGCAGGAAGGGGATGGAAACGATGGTGTTGCCCTGGACCAGGTCGATCACCAGCCCCTTCTGGTCGAGGCGGCCGTGCAGATGCTGACCGAGACCGTGGACGCGCTCGTCGTCGTACGCCTCGAAGCTCTGCTCGATGCGGTAGGCACCGTCGCCGAGCGGTGCGAACGTGCGTGGCTCCGGGTACCAGGTGTACGGGCGCTTGTCGGCGAGGAGTTCGCGGCCGGTCGCGGTGTGCAGGAAGCGCAGCTTGCCGTCCTGGTCGGCCTCGACGGTGATACGGCCGTTGACGAGCCGGGCGGTGCCGTCCGGGTGCGCGGTCGCGGTGGCGATGGAGTCGGGCGGAGGGATGTCGAGGGCCCCGGGCAGCGTTTCGTCGATTCCTTCTACGGTGCCGCCCCCGTCGGCGTGGGTGACACTGCTGCCGTCCAGGCTGCGGCCGGCGACCGTGTCGTCCGGGTTCCGGAGTGCTCGGGCACGGACCCGTACCGCGTGCGGGCCCCAGGGTTCGACGACGAGGATCTCGTGCGGGGCGCGCCGTTCCAGAGCGCCGTCCTGGGTGGTGAAGACAGTCATGGATCCGGGGCTTCCTTCTCAACTCTTGGCGGTGGCCGACGCGTTGGCGCTGCCGGTGGCCAGGCGGATGACGTTCCAGGACAGCGGCGGCAACGTGGAGGTCAGTACGTCACCGGTGACAGCACTGGCGTCGGCCGTGCGGGGAGCGACCCGTTCGGGGTCCGTCAGGGTGTTGCGGGCGTCGGGGTCGTCGCCGGTGAGCAGCAGATGCTCGACGACCCGGACGGCGCCGAGACCGCGGAGGTCCACTTCGAGCGGGAGTTCCCGGGCCAGGCTGCGGTTGACGGCGAAGACGGTGATCGTGCCGGCCTGCTCGTCGTGGACGGCCGTGGCATGCAGCAGGTCGACCTCGCCGAAGCGCCCGGTGGTGTGGGTGGGGCTGTCCACCTCGACGCGCAGCACCCGGCCCCGGCCGTACTTCGACGCCTGGGCGAAGGGGAAGAAGGTGGTCTGCCGCCAGGAGGGACCGCCCGGCTCGGTCATGATCGGGGCGATGACGTTGACCAGTTGAGCGAGGGAGGCGGCGGTGACCCGGTCCGCGTGGCGCAGCAGGGCGATCATCAGTGAGCCGACGAGTACCGCGTCGGTGAGCGTGTAGCTGTTCTCCAGGAGCCGTGGAGCCTGCGGCCAGTCGTCCTCGGGACGGGACTCGGGCGGCGACTCGGGCTCGGTGTGCCAGACGTTCCACTCGTCGAAGGAGATCATCATCTTCTTCTGGGACTTGAGTGTGGCGCCCACATGGTCACAGGTGGCGACCGCCGCCTCGATGTACCGCTCCATGTCCACGGCCGAGGCGAGGAACGAGTCGCGGTCGGGGCTCTCACCCTTCATCTCGTAGTAGGCGTGCAGGGAGACGTGGTCGACCTTGTCGTAGCACTCGGTCAGGACCGTCGACTCCCAGGTGCCGAAGGTCGGCATCGCGAAGCTGGAGGAGCCGGCGACGACGAGTTCGAGGCCGGGGTCGATCATCTTCATGAGGTTGGCGGTCTCGCGGGCGACCTGGCCGTATTCCTCCGCGCTCTTGTGTCCGATCTGCCAGGGGCCGTCCACCTCGTTGCCGAGGCACCACATGCGGATGCCGAACGGCTCCTTGTTCCCGTGTGCGGCCCGGAGGTCGGACAGTTCGGTGCCACCGGGGTGGTTCGCGTAGTCGAGGAGCCGGCCGGCGTCCTCCACGCCACGGGTGCCGAGATTGACGGCCATCATCGGCTCGATGTCCGCCTTGGCGCAGAAGCCCATGAACTCGGCGAGGCCGAACTCGTTGGTCTCGGTGGAGCGCCAGGCCGGTTCCAGGCGCCGGGGCCGGCGGTCGACCGGGCCGACGCTGTCCTCCCAGCGGTAGCCCGAGACGAAGTTGCCGCCCGGGTAGCGGACCGTGGTGACGCCGAGTTCGCGGATGAGCGCGAGGACGTCCTCCCGCAGACCGCTCTCGTCGGCGTCGGAGTGTCCGGGCTCGTAGAGACCGCTGTACACGCAGCGGCCCAGATGCTCGACGAAGGAGCCGTACAGCCGTGGATGGACGGTGCCGATGCCGAAGGCGGGGTCGAGGGTGAAACGGGCAGCGGAGGGCGAAGACATGCTGCGTCCTTGGGGATCGATGAGGGGGCCGTTGCTTCAAGTGCCCTTGTTTCAGGCGCTGTTGGTTCACGTGTCCTTGCTTCAGGCGCCGTTACTTCAGGCCCGAGGTGGAGACCCCGGTGACGAAGCCGCGCTGGAGGACGAAGAAGAGCAGGAGGACGGGGAGGATGTAGAGGACCGAGCCCGCCGCCATGAGGTTGTTGATCGGCGCCTGGTTGCTCTCGTTGACGTACTGGGTGGCCACGGCGACGGCCAGTGTGGTGTGGTCCGTGCTCAACAGCAGCGACGGGGCGATGTAGTCGCCCCAGACCCAGGTGAAGGACAGCAGCATGCTGGTGGCGAGCACCGGCCAGGACTGGGGCAGGAAGATCCGCCAGAAGATACGGCCGTAGCCGCATCCGTCGACGATCGCGGCCTCCTCCAGCTCCCGGGGCATGTGGGCGAAGAACTGCCGGAACAGGAAGATCAGGTAGGGCGCTCCGGCCAGTCCCCAGAGAACCCAGGGCCAGTAGGTGTCGATCATCCCGAGCCTGGCGAAGATGATGTAGGTGGGGATGAGGGTGATCATCGCCGGCATCATCATCGTGGACAGCAGGACGCCGAAGACCAGCCGCTTGCCCCGGGCGGCCATGCGGGCGAAACCAAAGCCGGCCCAGGCCGAACTGAGGGTGATCAGCACCGAGTAGATGGTGGCGATGATCAGCGAGTTCCTGGCGTAGCCAAGGTAGTTGAAGAAGGTCAGGGCCTTGGAGAAGTTCCCGAACTGCCATTTCTCGGGCAGCCAGTGCACCGGGTAGGCGGCCATCTCCGAGTTGTCCTTGAAGGCGGTGACGACCAGCCAGCCGAACGGGCTGACGAACAGCGCGACCAGCGCGATGAGAACGAGGTAGAGGCCGGTGCGACGAGCGAGAATCATTTCTTGGTCTCCGGCTCGAAGTTGTAGAACACCGCACCGGAACTCAGCCTGAAGATCAGCGCGGTGACGACGAGGATCACGGCGAACAGCACCCACAGAAGCGCGGACGCGTAGCCGAAGCGGCCGTTGGCGAGATACTGCGCGAACACGTTGATCATGTACAGGTAGTTGCCCTGCGGCACCGAGGTGACCGCGGCGGGGCTCGGGTTCGCGGCGAGCAGCATCGGCATGATGCTCTGCAGTGCGCCGATGACGCCGGTGATGACCTGGAAGAAGATCACGGGCGAAAGGAGCGGGAGGATGATCCGCCGGAACGTCTGCCAGGAGTTCGCACCGTCGATGCGGGCGGCCTCAAGCAGTTCCTTGGGCATGTCCTGCAGACCGGCAAGCGAGATGATCATGGCGTTGCCGCAGCCCCAGAGCGTGAGCATGAGCAGCACGTACCGGGCGTAGGGATCGGCGAGCCAGGTGACCGGGCTTCCGCCGAGGAAGCCGAGGATCCCGTTGGCCGCGCCGGTGTCACGGTCGAAGACCATCTTGAAGGCCATCGCCGCGCCGACCGGCGGGAACACCGCGGGCAGGTAGAGCAGGGTGCGGTAAATGCCCCGTCCCCGAATCGGACGGTTGATCAGCACCGCGAGGGCGAGTCCGGCGATGATGCCGGTCGGCACGACGGCCGCGACGAAGATCCCCGTGCGGACCAGTGTGTCGCGGGTGACCGGGTCCGAGAGCAGTTCCTTGTAGTTGTCCAGGCCGATGAAGTGCGTGTTCGGCGAGATGCCGTCGGAGTCGGTCAGGCTCAGCCACAGCGCGTATCCCAGCGGATACAGAGTCAGGCCCAGAAAGCCGAGCAGCCACGGGGTGACGCTGAGCCAGAAGACCCGCTCCTGCTGGCGACCGCGGGCGCCGAGGCGGACGCGTGGCCGTCCGTCCGTCGGCCGGGAGGGCGGGGGCGGCTTCGCGGGCGCCTCGGCGAGCCGGCTCGTACTCGATTGATCGGTACTCGCCTGATCAGTACTCATGTGACCGGCACTCACTTGATCAGCTTCTTGCCGTTGGCGAGCTGCTTGTTGATCCCCGAATTCAACTGGTCCGCCAGCTTCGTGACGGAGGTGCTGCCCTTGATCGCCCCGGGAGTCAGCTGGTAGATCACGGCGTTCATGGCGTCCATCCGGATGTACGGGGTGAAGGGCAGCACGGAGAAGTAATCCAGCTCCTTGCTCTGCACCGCGTACGCCTCCTTCTGGAAGCCCTCGGTCTTCGGCAGGAGCGGGCGCAGGGACTTGAGCGCGGGGAGGCCGGCGCCGGTCTCGGCGCGCTTCTTGGCGGGCGCGCCGCCCAGGAAGTACTCCATCGCCTGCCAGGCCGCGTCCTTGTTCTTGCCGGCCTTGGGCATCCACAGGCCGGTCCCCGTGTAGCAGGTGCTCATCCGCTTGCCGCCGAGCTGGGGGGCGGGGGCGAAGCGCGCGGTGGCGGCGATCTTCTCGTCGGTGACGATCTGTCCGCCGAACCAGTAGCCCTGGGCCGTGATCGCCATCCGGCCGGCCTGGAACGTGGGCCAGTCCCAGCCGTTGGGGTCCGGGTAGGCGAGAGAGGGGGTGATACGGGACTTCGCCAGGTCGATGTACCAAGCCAGCGCACTCTTGGCCGCGTCGCTTGTGAAGTCGACTTCGGAGTAGTCGTCGTTGAAGAGCTCTCCTCCGGCCTGAGTGGTCATGATCATGAACGTCTCGAAGGTGCCGCCCACGCTCAGCCCGTACGCCTTGGACTTCTTTCCGCTCGCCCCGAGGCGCTTGCCCACGTCGAGCAGCTTGTCGTAGGTCAGCGGCTCGGTCTCGCTGAGGTAGGGCTCGTCGGCCGCGTCGAACAGTGCGGTGTTGTACCAGAGCGTGTAGTTCTGGGAGTAGTCCTTCACCATCCCGTAGCGCGGCCCGCTGCCCTGCTTCTTTCCGTCCCAGCGCCAGATGTCGTTGACCGGATCCAGGTCGGCGGCCTTGAGGACCGTACTCTTGGCGAAATAGTCGTCCAGGTCCTGCGCGACGCTGTGCGAGGCGAGATACGGGGCGTCCGAGCCCTCGGCGCGCACGATGTCGGGTGCGCTGCCGCTGGTGAGCATGGCGGTCAGCCGGGTGAGGTCGTACTTGACCACCTTGAGGGTCATGCCGAGTGTCTTCTCGGCCTGCTTGATCTCGGCGGCCGTGCCCAGCTCGGTACCGCTCGACATGATGGTCAGGGTGGTCTTGCCACCGGAACCGTCCGAGGACACCGAGCCGGCACAGCCCGAGAGCAGACCGCCCGCGGTGGCCGCGGCGGCGACACCGGTGGAGGTCGTGAGGAACCGACGACGTGACATCGGAGCACCAGTTGTGGACCGCATGACTGCTTCCTGCCTTTCCGGCTTCTTCGCAGGATTTCTGTTGACGGGGAGCGGGCACGGCGCGGCCGTGGGGAGGGCGCGTGGAATTCCCGCCTGACTGCGGTGGGGACGGTGGAATCGCGGGCCGTCGAGATCGGCTCCGCCTCACTCGGTGAAGGAACAAAGCTCTGTCACAGCACGGTTTTTGACCGGTCAAATGCCGCTGCGGAGTGACGTTAACTACGTGTGTCGGGAGCGTCAAGAGGTCGCGCACAACCGGTTTCTACTGCCGCCAGGAGGCTCCGAAAGGGGGTACCGGGCACCTTGACCGGTCTCCGAGGCCGCTGCAAGAATCCAGAACACAGGTCGTTTTACCGGTCAAATGAGAGGTGGACCCGCCCCGTGGTCACCATGGCCGACGTCGCGAAGCGCGCCGGCGTCACCAAGCAGACCGTCTCCAACGTGGTCCGAGGGCGCACGGTCGTCAGCCCGGAGACCAGGGCGAGAGTCGAGGCGGCCATCGCTGAACTGGGTTACACACCCAACCTGGTGGCCCGGAGCCTGTCCACGGGCACCACCATGACCATCGGCTTCATCGTGCCGACCATCGCCAACCCCTTCTACTCGGAGGTGGTGGAGGAGGTGGAGATGCTCCTTGAGGAGCGCGGTTATCACCTGTTGCTGGCCACGACCCGGGGTGACGGGGACCGCGCCCGGCGTCAACTGGCCACCCTCTCCAACCGGTCGGTGGACGCGCTCCTGGTGGCCGGCGACTTCGACATCGGCGAACAGCTGTCCCCGCGGAGCGAGTTGGAACTGCCGGTCGTTCTGTGTGCCTGGGAGATCGATCCTCCGGACACGCTGCCCGTGGTCACCATCGACTACGAGAAGGCCGGGTATCTGGCCGGGCGGCACCTCCGGAAGCTCGGGCACCGGCAGCTGGCGGTGATCGCGGACCTCCCGGCACACCGTGTCCGGGTGGCCGGCGTCCGGCGGGCCTTCGCCGAGGACGGGATCGCGGTCCCCGACGATCTGGTGTTCTCCGCCCCGGGAGCGACACCCGAGTCCGGCTACGAGGCGGCGCTGCGAGCCCTGCCGCAGCTGCGTACGACGGACCCCGTGACGGCCGTGTTCACCTCCACCGACGCCATCGCCCTGGGGGTGATGGAAGTCTTCCGGCACCAGGGACTTCGGGTGCCGGAGGACGTCTCGGTCGTCGGCATCGACGACATCCCCCAGGCGGCACACGCCCATCCGCCCCTGACCACCGTGGCTCTGCCGAAGCGTCAGATGGCCAGGGAGGCCACCGAGTTGCTGTGGCGAGGAATCGCCAACAGCAGGCCTGCGGCCCCCTCGCTGACCCTCCTGCGGCCCGAAGTCGTACCCCGCGCGAGCTCAGCACCGCCCGGCATCCACTGACTTCCGGTGCGGCGTCGAGAGCGCTGCCCCGCCCGGAAACCCCACGCGTCGAACCCTCCCCTCCCGGCGCGTGCGCCGCCATGCCCACGCACTCCCCCACTCCCCCCGTTGCCCGAAAGCGCACACCGTCCACTGCCCGAAAGAAGGCCCCCGCTGTGATGAGTGAGCCCACCGCACACGAATACCTGGAGAGCTTCGCACCGGGCCGCGGCCGCGAGCGGCCCCGAGCCGCCTTCACCTCCGACGCACCTGAACTGGATCTGACCGGACCCTGGCGCTTCCATCTGGCCGCAGGGCTGCCGCAGGTCGTCGAGGGTTTCCAGGAAGCCGGGTTCGACGACAGCGACTGGGACACGATCCCGGTGCCGTCCTGCTGGCAGATGGAGGGGCTGCCGGGCGAGCCGCGCTTCGGCCCGCCCGCGTACACCAACCAGGTCTATCCGTTCCCGGTGGATCCGCCGCACGTACCGGACGCCAACCCGACCGGCGAGTACCGCCGCGAGTTCTTCCGCCCCGACAACTGGCCCGAGGGCCGCACCCTGTTGCGCTTCGAGGGTGTCGACTCCTGTTTCGCCGTCTGGCTCAACGGCACCCTGCTCGGCGATGGCAAGGGCAGTCGTCTGCCCACCGAGTTCGACGTCACCGACGCCCTGCGACCGGGTCGCAATGTCCTCGCGGTCCGGGTACACCAGTGGTCGTCCGGCAGCTACCTCGAGGACCAGGACATGTGGTGGCTGTCGGGGATCTTCCGGCCCGTCACCCTGGTCTCCCGCCCGGTCGGCGCGCTGACCGACTTCTTCGTGCACGCCGACTACGACCACCTCACCGGCGACGGCACCCTCTCCGTGCGGACCGACGGCCCGGCCCTGCTCAACGTCCCCGCTCTGGGCATCGTCGACGCCGATCCGGCGGGACCGCACCCCGTCCCCGGCGTCGTGCCCTGGTCGGCCGAGCAACCACACCTCTACGAGGGCGAGTTGGTCACTGACGGCGAGCGGATCCCTCTGCGGATCGGTTTCCGGCGGATCGAGGTGGTGGACGGCGTCATCCTCGCCAACGGGCGGCCCCTGCTCTTCCGGGGCGTCAACCGCCACGAGTGGCACCCCGACACCGGGCGCACTCTCAGCCACGAGGACATGCTCACGGACGTACTCCTGATGAAGCGTCACAACATCAACTCCGTCCGGACCAGCCACTATCCGCCCGACTCCGCATTCCTCGACCTGTGCGACACGTACGGGCTGTGGGTCGTCGACGAGTGCGACCTGGAGACACACGGCTTCGGACTGATCGGCTGGCAGGGCAATCCGAGCGACGACCCGCGCTGGCACGAGGCGTACCTGGACCGGATGCACCGCATGGTCGAGCGGGACAAGAACCATCCCAGCGTGGTCATGTGGTCGCTCGGCAACGAGGCGGGCACCGGCACCAACCTCGCGGCCATGGCCGCCTGGGCGAAGGACCGCGACCCGGACCGCCTCATCCACTACGAGGGCGACTACAACTGCCCGTACACCGACGTCTTCAGCCTGATGTACGCCGACCACGGAGAGGTGGGTCTTCTGGGACGGGGCCAGGAAGCGGTCGCCGAGGACCCGGCACTGGACGCGCGACGTCGCCAACTGCCGGTCATCCTCTGCGAGTACGCGCACGCCATGGGCAACGGCCCGGGCGGTCTCAGCGAGTACCAGGAACTCTTCGAGGAACACCCCCGGCTGCACGGCGGCTTCGTCTGGGAGTGGATCGACCACGGCGTCCGGCGCCGCACCCCTCAGGGCCGCGAACACTTCGCGTACGGCGGCGACTTCGGCGAACCGGTGCACGACGACAACTTCTGCTGCGACGGGCTGGTCTTCGCCGACCGCACTCCCTCCCCCGGCCTCACGGAGTACAAGAAGGCCGTGGAGCCGGTGCGCATCACCGTCGACACCACGGTTGGGACGGTACGCGTCCGGAACCTGCTGCACACCCTGGACACTGCCCATCTGCGGTTCCGTTGGTCGGTCGAGGACAACGGACAGCCGCGCGGGGATGGAGAGTTGGCGCTGCCGCCGGTGCCCGCGGGCGCCGGCGGGGAACTGCTCTGGCCCGAGGCGCTCACCAAGCTCTGCGACGCCCCCCTGGAGGACGGCGAGGAGCGGTGGGTCACGGTCGTCGCGGAGCTCGCGGAGGACGAGTCGTGGGCGCCGGCCGGCCACGAGATCGCCTGGGACCAGGCTGCCGTCGTAGGCCCCACGCCGGACGTTCCACCGGTGGTCCGACCCGTGGTCCCAGTCCTCGCCAACGGCACGTACACCCTCGGACCCGCGGTCTTCGACGCCGTATCCGCAACGCTGACCGCACTGGGCGGCCTCCAAGTCGACGGCCCCCGCCTCGACCTGTGGCGCGCCCCCATCGACAACGACCTGCGCACCTGGAACGGCCCCCTCGCCGAGGCATGGCGCAAGGCCGGCCTCAACCGCCTGGAACACCGGCTGGTCGACCTCCGCCCCCACGACGGCGGCCTGGAAGTCATCACGCGCACCGCTCCCGCGGGCGCCGACTTCGCCATGCATACGGTCTTCCACTGGTCCGCCGACGCCGAGGACCCCGGCCTGCTCCAACTCACCCTGACCACCGAACCGGTGGGCACCTGGCCCTGCCCGCTCCCCCGCATCGGCATCCGCATGGCACTCCCGCACGACATCGAGACGGTCGACTGGTTCGGGCTCGGCCCCGGTGAGGCGTACTCCGACACCACCACCGCCGCCCGCGTCGGGCACTTCCACGCCGCCGTCGACGATCTCCAGACTCCGTACGTCCTGCCGCAGGAGAACGGCAACCGGCGCCAGGTGCGCCACGCCCGCCTCACCGACCCGGACGACGTCGGCCTGACCGTCACCGGGTACCCACACACCGATCTCACCGTGCGCCGCTGGACCAGCGAGGACCTCGACACCGCACAGCACACCAGCGACCTGCGCCCCCGCGACCGTGTGTACGTCAACCTCGACGCCGCGCACCACGGCATCGGCAGCGGCGCCTGCGGTCCCCGCACCCAGCCCCAGTTCCAGCTCGACGCCCGCCCGGTCACGCTGACTCTCGGCTTCCGCGCGTGCTGACGCTCTGGTACCGGCAGCCCGCGGAGGACTTCCTCGCGGCGCTGCCGCTGGGCAACGGGTCCCTGGGCGCGATGGTGCACGGACTCGTCGTACGGGAGCGGATCGACCTCAACGCCGACACCCTCTGGTCCGGCGGTCCCTCAGACCACAACGACGACGGGGCGGCCGCGCACCTTCCCGCCCTGCGCGAGGCGGTGCTCCGTGACCGCGACCATGTGCGTGCCGAGGAGCTGGCCACGCGGATGCAGGGGCCGTTCACGCAGGCTTACCAGCCACTGGGCGCCCTGCTGCTCGACCTGGACCACGGCGGGGAAGTCACCGCGTACCGGCGGGCGTTGGACCTGACCGAAGGCGTCGGCATGGTCGCGTACACCGTCGATGGCGTACGCCACACCCGCGAACTGTTCGTGTCGGCGGTCGCGGGCGTCCTCGCGATCCGACTGAGCTGTGACCGCCCGGGGGCACTGTCCTTCACAGCCCGCCTGCACTCGGCACACCCGGGATCGGCGCCGGGCGCGGTCATCACGGGCCGCGCCCCCACTCACGTGCACTTCGAGGCCACCGGCCCCGACGCCGTCACGTACTCGCCCGACGTGGGGACCGGATTCGCCGCAGGGCTTCACGTCCAGGCCGACCGGGACGGCGCTGTCGAGCGCACCCCGGACGGATGCCTACGCGTCACCGGAGCGACGACCGCCACCCTGCTCGTCGCCGCCACGACCGGATATCGGGGCTGGAACCACACCCCGCTCGGCCCGGAGTCCGGCCTGGACGCCGACGTCGTACGGCAGTTGGAGACCGCCTTCGCCCTTCCGTACGAGCGACTGCGCGCCGAGCACGCCGCCGACCACCGGGCCCTCCAGGGACGGACCGACCTGCGCCTGGACCACGACCCGGCTCTCGATGACCTGCCGACCGACGAGCGCCTCGCCGCGGTCAGAGCAGGCGCCGACGATCCGGGCCTGACCGCACTGCACTTCGCGTACGGCCGCTACCTGCTCATCGCCTCCTCCCGTCCCGGCTCCCAGCCGGCCAACCTCCAGGGCATCTGGAACACCGCGGTCCAGCCGCCCTGGCAGTCCAACTGGACCACCAACATCAACCTCCAGATGAACTACTGGCACGCAGAGACCACCGCCCTGCCGGAATGCCACGAGCCGCTCTTCGACCTGGTCGACGACCTCGCCGAGGCCGGCCGCCGCACCGCGCGGGCCTACTACGGCTGCCGCGGCTGGACCGCCCACCACAACGTCGACATCTGGCGCAGCACCAATCCGGTGCAGGGCAGCCCGAGTTGGGCCAACTGGCCGATGGGGGCGGCGTGGCTGTGCGCCCATCTCTGGGAGCACTTCCGGTTCACCGCCGATCACCGCTTCCTCGCCGAGCGCGCGTACCCGGCGATGCGGGAGGCCGCCGTCTTCCTCCTGGACTTCCTCGTCGAGGACACCGACGGACGGCTCGTCACCTGTCCCTCCACCTCACCCGAGCACCGCTTCCGGGCAGCCGACGGATCATTGGTCGCCACCGGCGCGGCGAGCACGATGGATCTCTGGCTCACCGGAGAACTCTTCGGGAACTGCCTCTCGGCGATCGGGGAGTTGGGCCTGCGCGACGAGATCGAAGACTCCCTGCGCACTGCCCGCGAACGGCTGCGCCCGGTGGCGTACGTGGCCGGGGAGCCGCTGCCCGAGTGGTGGGAGGACGTCGAGCCCGAGGACCTCGGACACCGCCATCTGTCCCACCTCTACGGCCTCTACCCGGGTTCGCTGATCGACGCCGAGGGCACGCCGGAGCTGTTCGCCGCCGCCCGCGCCGCCCTGAACCAGCGTCTCGCGCACGGCGGCGGGGGCACCGGCTGGAGCCTCGCCTGGGTCGCCGCGCTCGCCGCCAGGCTCGGTGACGGAGACCTCGCCCAGCGCAGCATCAACTCCCTTCTGGCGGGCTCCACTTCGGACAACCTCTTCGACCTGCATCCGCCGGAGCTGTTCCAGATCGACGGCAACTTCGGTGCCACGGCCGCCATGGCCGAACTGCTCCTGCAGAGCCACACCGGCGAACTACGGCTCCTGCCCGCGCTGCCGTCCGCCTGGCCGCGCGGTAGCGTCCGGGGCCTGCGGGCCCGGGGCGGCGTCGGCGTGGACCTCGACTGGCAGGACGGCGCGCTCACCGGTGCCCGACTGACCCTCACCGCACCGGGCCCTTACACGTTGACCGCCCCCACCGCCGGGCGCCTCCTGCGGGTGACGGACGGCGAGGGCCGGCCCGTCGCGGTGGACAGCACGCTCCT
This sequence comes from Streptomyces sp. NBC_00620, assembly GCF_026341825.1. Lineage (GTDB taxonomy): Bacteria > Actinomycetota > Actinomycetes > Streptomycetales > Streptomycetaceae > Streptomyces. The sequence goes on along the minus strand of NZ_JAPENY010000002.1, from coordinate 2,310,533 downwards.
GCCGGGCGGGTTCGTGCGCACGGCCTTCACGGCAGTCGGGACATCGGTTCACCACGTGCGCCCTCGCCTGCGGTGACTGGCGGGGGCGCGATCAGGTCCAGGGCGCGACGACGGTGAAGGAACGGCTGGCGCGGAACGCGGTGGTGTTCTGGGCGGGGTCGACCCAGAGTTCGAGGTTGTCGCGGTAACGGAGGTAGCGACCGGGGTAGTTGTACGACTCCAGGGAGACCGACCCGTCGGTGGAACCGGGCCGGGCGCAGAAAGTGGCGTCCTTCCGGAAGACGGCCGATCCGTCGTTCGCGTCCAGTTGGATTCGGAAGGCGTAGTGGCGCAGGTATCTGCCTGAGGCGTCCTCGATCGAGTAGCAGTGGGAATCGGCCAGTCCGGTGACGAATCGGAAGGTGGCTTCCTGCTTCGCGGGCTCGGGACTGGTCGCGGCGACGGGACTGAGGAAGCCGAGATTGCCGACTTCACGCACATAGCGGCCGGATTGGTCGACCGATCGCAGGGCGTGGCGCCCGAGAAGCGTCGAGGCGGCCGTCGATGTCGGGGTGGCGGACGTCGTCGGGGTCGGCGGTGACGACGGGGTGGCGGACGATGTCGGGGCCTGGACCTGTGCCTGCGCCGCAGGTGGTCGTACGGGCGCGTCGGACCGTGTGTAGGCATACAGAGCGCCGGCACCAGCGAGGACCACCGCCCCGGCCGTCAACGTCGCCACCGGCTTGGTCGCCAACCTGCCCAGCACGTGTGCTACCCGGCCTGCGCTGTCGGGAGCGTGCGCGGTCCCACCCGCCGCCGAGGCCGAGGGCATCGACTTGGCCAGCAACAGCCCCGCCAGGCCGATCGGCACCGGCACCAGCGCGAAGCCGCCCAACAGCCCCTCCGCGGGGACCAGTTCGGAGGTGTTGAACAGGCACTGCGGGCAGTCGCGGACATGACGCGCCAGCCGCTTGCGCCACCGCGCGTTCGGCCGGCCGTCCCAGGAGGCCAGCTGCGCCTCCAGTTCCGCACAGCGCGGCGACGCGGCCAGAGCCCGCACCACGGCCCGCCCGGACTCCAGCCGCTCCTTGACCCGCTGCACCCGTACCGCGGCATGCTGCGGCGCGAGTTCGCAGGCCGCCGCGAGTTCGGCACGGGTCAGCTCCCCGGCGGCCTCCAGCCACCACAGCGAGAGCACCTCACGCTCCTCGTCCTCCAGCCAGCGGGTCGCCTCCACCGCCTCGCGCCGCTGTCCCGACAGGGCCAGCCGGAGAATGGCCAGATCGGCGAAGTCCGCCTCCGGGGCCGTCTCCTGGACAGCCTCGTCCGGCAGATCCGCCTGCGGCCGAACCTGCCGACCGCGCCACCGATCGCGGACCTGCCGTACGGCGATGGCAACCAGCCAGGACCGGAACCGCTCCGGTTCCTCCAGGCCCGACAGCCCGTCCAGGGCCCGCAGCATCGTGTCCTGGACCACGTCGTCGACGTCGCTGTGCCCGTCGAGGGCCCGCCCGACGATGTTGTAGACCAACGGCAGACAGGCCCGCACGAGGTGCTCCAACGCCTCCGGGTCGCCCGCCCGCGCCGCCACGACCACCGCGACGTCCGGCCGTTCCCGCACGTCCTGCGAGCGATCCCGTCCCACCTTGTCCCGCCCCACCTCGTCGACGAACGCCCGATGCTGACGTTCCGAAGGATGGCAGTGTGCCAGAGGCGTTCGAAACTCCCTTCCGCGGTTTCTGTTATCCGCGATCCGCCCGCACGTCTCCTGTGTGTATGCCGAATCCGACAGGAGCCAATTCAGTGTCAATGAGCCAGGACGACAGCCGACCGATGATGAGCCGACGCAGCGTGCTGCGGATCACGGGCGCGGCCACCGTGGCGGCCGGCCTCGGGACAGCCGCGGTCGGCGCCGCCGCCTCTCCCGCGACCGCCGCTCCCGCCTTCGCACATCCGGGGATGCTGCACACGCAGGCCGACTTCGACCGTATGGCCGCCAAGGTGAAGGCGGGCACCGGTCTGTGGAAGGAGGGCTACGCCAAGCTGGCGGGCAATCCGCGCGGGCTGAGCACCTGGAGGGCGAACCCGCTCGCGACAGTCATCCGCGGCGCAGACGGTGACAATGTCGCCACGCTCGCCTGGGACGTCCACGCCGCCTACCAGAACGCGCTGCGCTGGAAGGTCACCGGCGACACGGCCCACGCGGACGCCGCCCGCGACATCCTCAACGCCTGGTCGGCCAAACTCACCACGCTCGACGGCAGCGCCGACCGGTTCATCGCGGCGGGCATCCACGGCTACCAGTTCGCGAACGCCGCGGAGATCATGCGCGGCTACAACGGCTTCGACCTCGCCCGGTTCAAGAAGATGATGCTGGCCGTCTTCTACCCGATGAGCAGCAGCTTCCTCGCCAAGCACAACGGCGCCTACGACTCCAACTACTGGAGCAGTTGGGACCTGTTGAGCGTGGCGTGCGTACTGTCCGTCGGCATCCTCTGCGACGACCAGGACAAGGTCGACGAAGCCGTCACGTACTTCAAGACCGGCAAGGGCCTGGGCTCCGTCAAGAACGCCATCCCGTTCCTCCACCCCGGCGGCCTCGGACAGATGGTGGAGGTCGGACGCGACCAGGGACACGCCCTGCTGAGCGTGGGCCTGTTGGGCACCATCTGTGAAATGGCGTGGAACCAGGGCATCGACCTGTACGGCTACGACGACAGCCGCGTCCTCAAGGGCGTCGAGTACGCCGCCAAGTGGAACCTCGGCCACGACGTCCCCTTCACCTCCTGGACCTGGCACAAGGGCGCGCCCGGCTCGTGGGAGGGATGGGAGACGTTCACGGAAGCGTCCACGTGGTCCCGAGGTCAAGTGCGCCCGATCTGGGAAGGCCTCTACAACCACTACGTCAACCGCCGTGGCCTCGACGCCCCGTACGTGAGCGCTATGGCCGCCAAGGTCAGGCCCGAGGGCGGCGGCGGGGACTACGGAACCGGCGGCGGCCTCGACCACCTCGGCTTCGGCACCCTGGCCTTCACCCGGGACAAGGCGATCGTCTCCGCCACCGCGCCGACACCGTCCGCGAGTACGTCCGACACGGCGTCCACCTCCGACACCGGCGCCGCGAACCCTGCCGCCGACGCCTCCGACGGAACCCAGCCGCAGGGCGGCCGGGGCGAGGACCTCGCCGCCACCGGCACGGGCGGCATCGCCGCCGCAGCCGCCACCGGCGTCCTCGCCATCGCGGGCGGCTTCATCGCCCTGCGCCGCAGAGGCGCCCGCGGCAACAGCTGAACACCGGCCGACTCGGGCGGAATTACAGGCCGGGGCGGGTCGGCACTGTCCTGCGCGGTGCGCGCCGACAGCGCCGACCCGCCCCGGGCATGGGCCTGCAGTGGCACGCCCTACCCGATGGCGGGTTGTTCGCCGGTCGTGAGGTAGGCGATGACCATGTCGCCCAGCAGGGTCCGGTAGTGATCTCGGCGGTCCGGTGCGGTGAGGTCCCGTCCGAAGAGGGCGCCGAAGGTGTGCCGGTTCGTGATCCGGAAACAGCAGAATGCGCTGATCATCATGTGCAGATCGACGGCGTCCACCCCGGCGGTGAAGACCCCTTGTTCGCGGCCCGCGCGGAGAATCCGGTCGATGATGGCGATCACCGGGGCGTTGAGCGAACGCAGTGTCGGCGAGGCGGCGATGTGCTCGGCCTGGTGGATGTTCTCGATGCTGACGAGACGCATGAAGTCCGGGTGCGCCTCGTGGTGGTCGAAGGTGAGACCGGCCAGCCGACGGATCGCGGACACCGGGTCGAGATGCTCGACGCCGAGTTCTTGTTCGCTGTGCCGGATGCTGGCGTACGCCCGCTCCAGTACGGCCGTGAACAGCTGTTCCTTGCTGCCGAAGTAGTAGTAGATCATGCGTTTGGTGGTCCGGGTGCGGTCGGCGATGTCGTCGATGCGGGCGCCGGAATAGCCGATGCGAGCGAACTCCTCCGTCGCGGCCTCGAGGATCTCGGCCTGGGTCCGTGAGGCGTCCCGGGTACGTCTGGCAGCGGGCTGTCCCTCTGTCAGTGTCAGGGGCCGCGGGGGGACGGAAGCTGGCATTGAGGTTCCTCACCGGGTGGGACTGCCGACGAGGTCGGCGAGGTCTTCGAGCATACGATCGATGTGCGGCTCGCAGCCGGTGAACAGCCGGAACGCGTCGGCGGCTTGGAAGACGGCCATGCCGCCGCCATCGAGAGTGCGGCAGCCGAGGGCGCGTGCCGTGCGCAGCAACTCGGTCTCCAGGGGGCGATACACGACCTCGGCCACCCACAGCCGTGGGTGCAGCAGCTCGGCCGGGAACGGCAGCCCCGGGTGGCCCGCCATACCGGTGGGGGTGGCGTGGACCAGGCCGTCGACGCGGGCCAGCTCGGCCGCCAGGTCCGGCAGCGGCGCGGTGCTCGCCCGGCCGGGCCCGAAGGTGCGGTTGAGAGCGGCGGCGAGGACGGCCGCGCGCGTCTGGTCGGCGTCCACGAGGACGAGCCGGTCGGCGCCGACGGTGAGCAGCGCGTGAGCGACGGCGGCCCCGGCCCCGCCCGCCCCGAGCTGCAGGACCGAACCGGTCGGTACGTCTGGCAGTCCGCGCGCGAAGGACTGGGCGAATCCGGTGCCGTCGGTGTTGTGCCCGATGGCGCGCCCGGCCCGGAAGACGACGGTGTTGACGGCGCCGATCTCCGCCGCCTCGGGCGCGAGTTCGTCCAGGTGCTCGATCACGAGTTGTTTGCAGGGGTGGGTGATGTTGAGGCCGTCGAATCCCAGGGAGCGGGCGGACTTCAGCAGTTCGCCAACGGCCGTGGCCGGCAGCGCCAGTTCGTCGATGTCGATGATGCGGTAGAGCAGGCGCAGACCGTGCCGGTCCGCTTCCCGCTCGTGCAGGGCGGGGCTGAGCGAGGGGCCGATACCGGCTCCGATCAGCCCTGTGAGAAAGGAGGAACTCACGGTGGAGGGGGTCACGGTGGAGGAGGTCACAGTGATCGCGGGGTTCCTTCCGGCAATCGGAGGTTGGTGCGCCTGCGGCCGTCTGCACGGGGGCGGACGGCCGCAGGCGCGGCGGGGACGGGGGACAGGGTCAGACGGCCGTCGACTCCGCCGACTCGCGCTCGGCGGCCTGGGCCTGGCGCATGCCCGGCTTCATACCGAGCTCGGCGGTGGGCACGTTGTAGGTCTCGCGGGCGGTCAGCACGGCGATCGAGCTGACGACACACATCGAGGCGGTGAGGATCCCGACAGCGACCCAGTTCTTGCCGTCGGAGCCGGAGAGCTGTGCCGCGTAGGTGACGGCGAATCCGGTGATGGCGAACCCGCACTGGGTGCTGATGGCCATGCCCGACAGGCGGACCCGCGTGTTGAACATCTCGGCGTAGAGCGAGGGCCAGATGCCGTTGGAGGCGCTGTACACCAGGCCCATGGTGGCTGCGCCGGCCAGGAAGATCAGCGGGTAGCTCTTCGAGGTCACGGCAGCCAGATAGACGAAAATCATGACGGCGCTGCCGATGGAGCCGATGAGGAAGACGGGCTTGCGGCCGATGCGGTCGGAGAGCTTGGCCCACATCGGGAGCGCGATCAGGGCCACCAGGTTGGCGAAGACACTGACCCACAGCATGGTGGTGCGGTCGAGGCCGACGGCACCGGTGGAGTAGGACAGCACCCAGACCCCGCCGATCGTGCTCACCGCCGCGATGAGCGCCGCCGAAGCCACCCGCAGCATGTCGGCCCAGTGGTCCCGGAGGAGTTCGACCACCGGCAGCTTGGCCACCTCGGCGCGCTCCGAGATCTCCTCGAAGGCCGGGGCCTCCTGCAGGTTGCGCCGGATGAAGTACGCGGCCAGGGTCACGAACGCGCTCAGCAGGAACGGGATGCGCCAGCCCCAGGTGAGCAACTGGTTCTCCGGGAGGGAGGCGATCGGGATGAAGACCAGGGTGGAGATGATCAGGCCGAACTGAGTCCCGTTGAGGGTGAAGCTGGTGAAGTAGCCGCGTTGGTTCTCCGGCGCGTGTTCGAGCGTCAGGGAACTGGCGCTGGACTGCTCACCCGCGGCGGACAGCCCCTGGAGGAAGCGCAGCACCACGAGCAGGACCGGGGCCAGCGTGCCGACCTGGCCGTAGGTGGGCAGGCAGCCGATCAGGAAGGTCGACAGGCCCATCAGGAAGAGCGTGAAGACCATGATCTTCCTGCGGCCGATCCTGTCCCCGAAGTGCCCGAGGAAGACGGCGCCGATGGGGCGGGCCGCGTAGGCCACACCGAAGGTCGCCATCGAGATCAGGGTCGCGGTGGCCGGGTCGTCCGGGTCGAAGAAGACCTTGGGGAAGACCAGCGCGGCGGCACTGCCGTAGATGAAGAAGTCGTAGTACTCCAGGGCGCTGCCGATCCATGCGGCGAGGGCCGCCTTTCGGTGCCCACTGGGTGGAGTCTTCGACTCCGAGGCGTCATCGAGCGAACGAGCGGTCACGTGTGCTCCTCTTTGAGTACCGCGAGTGCTCCCGTTGCGGGAACGGCCGGGGTGAGCGGGGACAGAGGGGGGACGAGCGCGGCGGACGACATCACAACTCGCTTACGGGGATGCCGTGTCGAGCGGACCTGCCGGATGGCTGGCGGGGATGGCAGCCAATTAACGTACTAGGAAGTTAATAGGGGACTGTGGGGTCACTTCCGGCCGACGTCAAGACATCCGGCGGAAGTTATTTCGTCACGCTTCACCTCTTGCGGCGGAGGCGTCTCGCCGCTAGATATAACGAACCAGTGAGTACATTGATCGGCCACGAAGAGGTGGGCGCTTATGCCAGGGATACAGGTGGAGACCCTGCTGGGGCCCGTCAGAGGCGCCGCGGAGGGCTGCCCGGTCCTCTCCTGGAAGGGCATCCCCTACGCCGCGCCTCCCGCCGGGGAGCTCCGCTTCCGGCCGCCGGCTCCTGTCAAGCCCTGGACGGCGGTACGGGACGCCACGCGCTTCGGTCCCCAGGCGGTCCAGTTCACCCCGGCCTCCCGCGCCTCCGGCCAGGGCGTCGAGGGCGAGGAGGACTGCCTCACCCTCAATGTCTGGGCCCCGGCGGAGCCGGCCGCGCCCAGGCCGGTGCTGTTCTGGATCCACGGCGGCGCGTTCCTGCACGGCAGCGGCGGTCTCTATGACGGCGCGTGGCTGGCCGAGGTGTGCGACGCGGTCGTGGTGACCGTCAACTACCGGCTCGGCCCGCTCGGTTTCGTCGACCTTGAGCACCTCGGTATCGCCGACACCGCCAATCCCGCACTGCGCGACCTGGTCGCGGCCCTGGAGTGGGTGCGCGGGAACATCGCCCCGTTCGGCGGCGACCCCGGCCGGGTGACGCTCTCCGGCCAGTCGGCCGGCGGCATGCTCACCACCACCCTGCTGGCGGTCCCGGCCGCCTGCGGGCTGTTCCACCAGGCCCTGGTGCTCAGCGGCGCCGCCCGCAACGTCCACACCCCGGACCAGAACGCCGAGGTAGTCGACCGCTTGCTCACCGCCCTGGAGACGACCGCCGACCGGCTGGCCGACGTGCCGGTCCGGGCGCTGCGGGACGCCGCGGCGCACGTCGTGGCCGGCGCGGGCGACGAGGTGCTGCGCGGCGACGGCTTCTGCCCCGTGGTGGACGGCGCCGTGTTGCACCAGGCGCCGCTGGCGGCGGTCTTGAGCGGTGAGGCCCGGCACCTCCCGGTGTGGATCAGCCACGTCAGCCACGAGATGGACATCTTCCTCGGCCCCCCTGCCGCCCCGGTCCTGGCCGGCACGGACAGGGCCGGTCAGGCGGCCCTCGGCGAGCAGCGCTGGGCCGAGCTCGGGAAGGCGTACGTGTCCCTCCCCGAGGCCGGCCGCGACCCTCAACTCGACCTCCTGGACGACACGATGTGGCTGATCCCGGCCATCCGGCTGGCCGAGGCACAGCACGCGGCCGGCGGCCAGGTCTGGTTCAGCCGCTTCGACCACGTGCCCGGCCTGCCCCCGTACGACCGGCTCGGCGCGACCCATGGCGCCGACAACCGCTGCCTCTGGGCCCGCCCGCCCGCCTTCAACAACCTGGCCGGCCTGCCGCCCGCCCCGCCCATGGGCCCGGCCGACCTCGCCGTCACCGCGACGCTGCACCGAGCGGTGCGGGCCTTCCTGCACACCGGCGCCCCCGACTGGCCCCGCTACGAACCGGAGGACCGCGCCACGATGATCCTCGACGACCGGCCACGGATCGCATACGACCCCCGCCGCGAACGCCGCCTCCTCTGGGCAGGCCTGCCCGAGCACGCCGCCCCCTGACTCTCTCTCAAGATCGGCCGGAAGGGGCGATACAGGTACGGCCGACCGTCCGTCCCTTACCCTGGGCAGGGAGGCGATAGCGTGGCGACGGCCGGGTCGAAGTACGTGGTGCAACGCCTCGACGGGGTCCGTCGGGCCAATCTCGCGGTCGTGTCGCGCACGATCGACCGCCTCCGGATCGCATCGCAGACGGCGATCTCCGACGAGACCGGGCTTGCGAACGGCGCCGCGGCGAACCTGCTCGCGGAGCTCCGCCGGATCGGGCTGGTCGAAGATACGGAGATCGCCGGGACCGGCACCAGGGGACGACCCCGCCGGGCGGTGCGGCTGGCTTCCCGCTTCGCGCTGGCGGTCGGAGTCGAGGTGAGCGTCGAGGCAGTCGCTATCAGCGTCCGCGGTACGGACGGGGTCGAGTTGGCGAACAGCTACGCCCGCCAGGAGCGACGGCCGGACTCGCTGCCCGCGGCGGTGCTCGATGTCCTCGCGGAGTACGAGAAGCTGCTCGGCACGACCGGCCTCCCGCCGCTCACAGCGAGCCTCGTGATCGCGCTGCCTGGCGTTGTGGCCTCGCCGCACCTGCAGGTGCCGCCATTCGGGTGGACCGACGTCCTGATCCCGGATCTCATCCGAACCGCACCCCCGACCGTCCGACGGCTCGCCTTCCTCAACGACGGTGACGCGGCCGTGATCGCCGAGGCCGCCCTGCGCCCGGAGGTCGAGTGTGTGGCCGCGATCCACGGCAGTGACGGCATCGGCGGCGGGGTCAGCCTGAACGGACGGCTGTTCTCCGGTGCCGGCGGGGCCGCCGGGCAGTTCGGGCATGTGGTCATCGAGACCAGTGGGCGACCGTGCCACTGCGGCAACCGGGGCTGTCTGTGCCAGTACATCTCGACCACCGCATTCGCGGAGGATTTGCAGGAGGGGGCGACGCTCTCGGAGCTGGGTCACCGCGGTTACGCAGCGGATCTCGCCACGCGCGCGCGTCAGGGTGACTCGGCGGTCTCCGAGCGGGAACGTCGTGGATATGTCCGCGCTCGCCATCGGCCGGCGGACGGCGAGCGGGCAGGAGCTGCGGGCCGGGGCGTTCAGCTCGCGGGAAGCACCCCAAGAGCCTTGGACGCCTTGGTGAAGGCCAGCGCCGCCATCTCGTCGACCGGGAGGTCCCGGTAGCCGGGGTAGTTGACCTCGATGCAGTACGGACCGCGGAAACCGCGTTCGTGCAGGCCCAACAGCAGTCCCTGGACGTCCAGTTCACCGTCGCCGGGCAGCAGGCGCCCTTGTCGTGCCTCGGTGAGGAAGTCGCCGTCCACGACGCGGCCGTCATTGAGCTGGACGGCCACGATCCGGTCGGGCGGCAGACCGTCGAGGTCGGCCAGGCTGGAGCGGGTGTTGTAGAAGTGCCAGACGTCGATCATCAGCCCGGCGTTGGGGGCGCCGGAGGCCTCCACCACCGCGCGGGCGGTGGCGACGTCCTTCAGCCCGGACCAGGGAAACGCCTCGACCGCGACACGCAGCCCGTACGCGGCGACACGGTCGCAGATCGTACGGAGCCTGGCACCCGCCGCCGCGATGTCGAGCTCGTCCCCGGTGAACTCGCCCGCCGTGACGTGATGCGGCCGGAACGCCCGGGCGAGCGCGCCCACGGCTGCGGCGGTGTCACCGCCACCGGTGCCCGCCGAGGCCCAGCCACTGAGGAACTCGATTTCCCGCAGGGCGAGTCCGTGAGTACCGAGCACGGCACGCATGGACGCGTCGCTCGCCCCGGCGACCCGCATCAGCCGGTAGTCGTCGGTGTGCAGGCCGATGCCGGTGAAGCCTGCGGCGGCCGCCGCGCGGCAGCGCTCCGCGAACGGCACTCGGGCGGGTTGCGCGAAGCCCGCGCCGGACAGGGTCACGAAGCTCGCGGTCAGCTCCCGCGTCATGGCAGCACCGGGGTGGCGTGGGAGTGGAAACTCGGGGGCACGTCCAGGCCCCAGGCGGTGGAGCGGCCCTGGCCCTCGGTGGTCCAGGTGACCGGCTCCCAGTCGGGGGCGAAGATGTGGATGCCGCCGGAGAACACCTCGATGCGGTTGCCGCCCGGCTCCAGGACGTAGAGGAAGAAGCCCTGGGTGCGCGAGTGCTTGGCCGGGCCGAACTCGATCTCGACACCCAGTTCGCAGAAGATGTCGGCGGCGCGGAGCACGTCCTCGCGGTTCTCGACGGCGTACGCGAGGTGGTGCAGCCGCCCGCTGACGCCGGGCACCGGTTCGCGGGTGATGGCGAGGTCGTGGGCCTTGTTCATCAGGCTGAGCCAGGCGCCGACCTCGGGCTGGCCCGGCGGGATCAGGTGCTCGCGGAGCTTGAAGCCGAGGGCCTCGCACATGATCTCGCGCGTGCCCGGTACGTCGTTCGCGAGGACGTTGATGTGGTCGATGCGCGCCGCGCCGACTCCCCGGGTGACGGAGGACTGGGGCTGGTTGGGCAGGTAGGAGGCCTTGCCCGTCGGGGCTCGGTACTTCTCGGTCTCGTAGTAGAGCTCCATGCGCTGGCCGCTCGGGGCGATGAAGGAGTACGCCTTGCCGTGCCCGAAGTCCCCGTCGATCCACTCCCCGTCGACGCCGCGTTCCTCCAGCGCCGCGGCCCGGCGGATCAGGGCCTGCGGGCTCACCGCGCGCCAGGCGACATGACCGAGGCCGGCCCGGTCGGCGGCGGTCAGTTTCAGGGTCGTCAGGTCGTGGTCGCCCCAGGCGCGCAGATAGGCGCTGCCGCCGGATTCGTGCACCAGGTCGAGCCCGTAGACCTCGGTGAAGAAGGCCAGGCTCTGGTCGTACACGGGGGTCAGCAGCTCGGCGTGGCCGAGGTGGGCCAGTTCGTAGAGCGGCTCAGTCACGCTCGTTCTCCTTCGCCTTCTTTTCCAGCTCCGCGATGTCGGCCAGCACCTGGGGGCCGCGGTTGATCGCGGAGAATCCGGTGAACAGGAACGCCAGGTCGATGACGGCGTGCAGCTCGTCCCAGCTGGCACCGGCCCGTAGCGCGGCGAGGCCGTGCAGCTTGGCGGCGTCGCTGAGCTTGGCGTGCAGGATGCCGAATAGCACCAGCTGGACGGTCTTCTGGTCCAGCGCCTCCGGATACATGACCATGTTGCGCAGTCGCTCCTGCGCCAGCAGCAGTTCCGGGTTGTCCTTCTCGGACGCCTCGAAACGGGAGGCGACGCGCGGCGGGACGAAGCCCAGCATCCGTTCGTACGTCGCCCGGAAGTCATCGATGCTCTCGGGGCGGTCATCGCTCATTGGGATGTCTCCTGTTCTGCCTTGGTGATGTCGCCCGCAGCCCAGTGCTCCGGCGGGATTTCGTGGACGAGGACCCGGATGGCCCCGTCGGGGGCGTCCAGGGAGTCCCGTACGGCGGCATGCACCTGGTGGATGAGGTCGCGGACCATCGAAGGAGGGCGTCCGGCGACGATGCTGATCTCGACGATTGGCATGTCAGGCCCCGACCACCCGCAGGGTGCCGAGGTGGGTGAATTCGGCACTGATCTCCCGCCCGGGCTCGACGAAGACGGCGTCGGTGAGGCCGCCGGTGAGCACGATCCAGCCTGGCTCGATGGCGATGCCGCGCGCGCCCAGGGAGTTCGCCGCCAGCGCGAGTGCCTCGGCAGGGTGGCCCTGCACGGCGGCGCCGGTCGCGGAGTCGGTGATCTCGCCGTCGATGCCGAGCAGGCAGCCCTCCAGCGCGAGGTCGAGACCCTCGGGCGGCAGGCCGGTGCCGCTGACAACGAAGCGCGACGACGAAGCGTTGTCGGCGACCACGTCGGGGAGGGTGAACTTGAAGTCGGTGAAGCGGCTGTCGATGACCTCGAAGCCCGCGTGCACGCTGCGGACGGCGGCAAGCGCGGTCGCGGCGGTCACCCCGGGGCCCTCAAGACGCTCCCCCATGACGAAGACGATCTCGGGCTCGACGCGCGGGTGGATGAGCTCACCCATCGGCACCGGTACGCCCTCCGGCAGCACCATCGCATCGGTGAGCCAGGCGGTGAGCGGGGAGTCGATACCCATCCGCTGCTGCTTGGCGCGCGAGGTGAGGCCGAGCTTGACGCCGACGACTTTCTCGCCGGAGTCGACCTTGCGCTGCAGCAGCGCGTCCTGCACCTGGTAGGCGGTCGGCAGGTCGAGGTCGGGCCATTCATCGGTGATCTTGCCGCCGTCCCTGCGGTCGGTCTCGCGGCCGAGCAGCTCCGTGACAGCGCGGTCGATGGTCCAGTCGCTCATGCGGGTACGCCTTCCGGGGCCTTGGCCGTTGTCGTGGCGCGGGTCGAAAGGTCGATCGCCACGTCGATGATCATGTCTTCCTGGCCGCCGACGTACCCGGCCTCGCCGACCGCGCGCAGGATGGCGTGGGCGGGCACCCCGTAACGGTCGGCGGCGCGCTGCGCGTGCAGCAGGAACGAGGAGTAGACGCCGTGCCTGCCCTGTTCGATGGCCGGGCGGTCGGCGATGGGTAGCCGGGGAATCAGCGGCGTGAGCACCTCGTGCGCGGCGTGCAGTACGCCGTCCACGTCCAGGCCGGTGGGGACCCGCATCCGTTCGAAGACGGTGGCGAGCAGCTCGGTCGGCGAGTTGCCGGCGCCGGCGCCCAGCGCGCACAGGCTGCCGTCGATCTGGCGGGCGCCCGCCTCGTACGCGGCGATCGAGTTCGCAACGCCGAGCGAGAGGTTCTGGTGGCCGTGGAACCCGATCTGGGCGTCGTCTCCGAGCTCGGCGGCCAGCGCCGACACGCGGTCGGTGACGTCAGCGGGCAGCAGCCAGCCCGCGGAGTCGACGACGTACACGCACTGGCATCCGGCGTCGGCCATGATCCTGGCCTGCTTCGCCAGTGCCTCGGGACCGACCCGGTGCGAGAGCATCAGGAATCCGACGGTCTCCATGCCCAGTTCGCGAGCGGCCCCGAAGTGCTGGACAGAGACGTCGGCCTCGGTGCAGTGGGTCGCCACCCGTACGATCCCGGCACCCGCGTCATGGGCCCGGTGCAGGTCCTCGACGGTGCCGAGGCCGGGCAGCAGCAGGACGGCGATGCGGGCCTGGCGGGCTTCGGCGACGGCCGCCTCGACGAGTTCGATCTCGTCCGTGTGTGAGAAGCCGTAGTTGAAGGAGGACCCGGCGAGGCCGTCGCCGTGGGTGACCTCGATGACGGTGACGCCCGCGTCGTCCAGGGCGCGGGTCACGGCCCGTACCTGGTCGACGGTGAACTGATGGGCTATCGCGTGGCTGCCGTCGCGCAGCGTGGTGTCGGTGATGCGTACGGCCGGTCGGGGGTCCGTGGTCGTGTCCGCGGTCATCGGGTCACCGCCTTCTGTCGCCGGCTGATGAGTTCGCCGACGCGGACGGCGGCGGCGGTCATGATGTCGAGGTTGCCTGCCCACGGCGGCAGGTAGTCGCCGTTGCCGCGGACTTCGAGGAAGACCGCGACCCGGGCCTGCCCCTTCCACCCTGGGCGCGGGTCGTCGAACTGCGGCTCGGCGCGCACCTTGTAACCGGGTACGTAGACCCGTACCTCGTCGGCCATCCGGTGGATGGACTCGGTGATGGCGTCGCGGTCGGCGTCGGCGGGGATGGCGCAGTACACCGTGTCACGCATGATCATCGGGGGGTCGACTGGGTTGAGGATGATGATCGCCTTGCCGCGTCCGGCGCCACCGACGGTCTCGATCGCTTGGGAGGTGGTCTCGGTGAACTCGTCGATGTTGGCGCGGGTGCCTGGGCCGGCCGAGCGGGAGGCGATCGAGGCGACGATCTCCGCGTACGGCACCGGCACGACCCGGGAAACGGCGGCCACGATCGGGATGGTGGCCTGCCCGCCGCAGGTGATCATGTTGACGTTCGGTGCGGCCTGGTGCTCGGTGAGGTTGACCACCGGGCAGACGAAGGGGCCGGCCGCGGCGGGGGTCAGGTCGATGGCGGTGATCCCGGCCTCGGTGTAGCGGTCGGCGTTGGCCAGATGCGCCTTGGCGGAGGTGGCCTCGAAGACCAGATCGGGCAGCTCCGGCCGGCTGAGCAGCCAGTCCACGCCTCCGGCACTGGCTTCGACGCCGAGCTTCTCGGCTCGGGCCAGGCCGTCGGAGGCGGGGTCGACGCCGACCATGTAGCGGACGTCGATGTGCTCATTGCGCAGCAGCTTGACCATCAGGTCGGTGCCGATGTTGCCGGGCCCCACGATGGCGGCGGTGGCGGTCATGCGTCCTCCCCCTTGGTGCGGGCGAATCGTGCGGTGACGGTGCCCAGTCCGCCGAAGGTCGCGGTGACCGAATCACCACCGGCGACGGGCACGGCGGCGCAGACCGAGCCGGGCAGGATGACATGGCCCGGCTCCAGGGTTACGCCGAGCCGACCCACCGTGTTGGCCAGCCAGACCAGGGCGTTCAGCGGCGAGCCGAGTACAGCGCCCCCGGCACCGGTCCCGACGACCTCGCCGCGCCGGGTCAGTACGCAGCCGGACAACCGCAGATCGACCGCACCCACCGGGACGGGGCGGCTGCCGAGCACCACGCCGCCGGCCGACGCGTTGTCCGCGACCGTGTCGATCAGGCCGATCTTCCAGTCCCGGATGCGGGAGTCGATGATCTCCAGGGCCGGCAGGACGTAGTCGACCGCCGACAGCGCCTGCGCGGCGTTCACCCCCGGGCCGGTCAGCGGCCGCTTGAGTACGAACGCGATCTCCGGTTCGACCTTGGGGCTGATGAACTCGTCCAGTCCGATCGGCAGGCCCTCCAGATGGAACATGGACTCCATCAGATGCCCGTAATCGGGCTGGTCGACGCCGAGCTGGCGCTGCATGGCCGCCGAGGTGAGCCCGACCTTGTGGCCCTGGACGCGCTGCTCGTCCTCGGTCCAGGTGCGGACCTGCTCAAGCTGGATCGCGTAGGCGTCATCGACCGTCAGCCCGGGGTGGGTCCGGCTGACCGGGTCGATCGGCTCGCGGCTGCGCCGCGCGGCCAGCAGCTCCTTCGCGACCACGGCGTGCGTGGCTTTGTCCATCTGCGGCTCTTTCCTCGGGTGATGGGCGATCTCCTCGCAGCATGTTGCGCCAGGTCCCACCCGGCAACCCATTGATCCGCTGAGCGGAACAAGATCAACCGTCTTCGTCTCCGGGTTGATCCGCTCAGCGGATCATCCGGCTTGCCCGCCCCTCGTCACGGGAGGACAGTCCTCCCGTGACGTGACACCCCACTGACTGGACGCTACGAAGGGAACGTCATCGCCCGACACCCCCTGGGAGCCCGCTCAGCTCTCGCCCGTGGAGGGGCTCGGCCCCCGCAACTCACGGCTTACGGCCAGCCCCGCCGTACGCACGGCGGGGCCCACCCGGCGCAGGTTCAGCCTCCCGCTCCAGCCCGAAATGGACATCGCCGCGACAGGCCGGCCGTCGGCCCCGAGGATCGCGGTCGCGACACACCCCACCCCGGGGCCTGTCTCCTCGTTCTCGTACGCGACTCCCGCGCCCCTGATCCGTTCCAGCTCACGCCGGAGCAGGCCGGGCACGGTGATGGTGCGCGGGCCCACCGGCGCGAGCTCATGAGCGCAGACCGCGTCGACGGCCTCCGCATCACCGAAGGCGAGCAGTACCTTGCCCACGGCCGCGGCGTGCGCGGGCAGCCTGCCGCCCACCCGCGACCCCATCCTCGGGGCGTCCTTGCTCCGCAGGATCTCGACGTAGACCACCTCGGTGCCGTCCAGCACGGCCAGATGCACCGTCTGCCGGGTCGCCTCGCGCAGATCGGCCATGTACGGCAAGGCGATCGCACGCAAATTGCGGTGCCGGGAGGCCAGCTCGCCGTACTCGAACAGGCGCGTTCCCATGTGCAGAAGCGCGTCCTCGTTCTCGTCGCGTTCCAGGAACCCGTAACCGACGAGGTCGCGCACCAGACGGGAGGTCGTGGACTTCGGCAACCCGGCCCGGCGGGCGATCTCCGACACCCGAAGCTCGGCATGAAGCGCGTCGAAGGCGCCGAGCACGGCAGCGACCCGTGCGACACCAGAGTCAGGAATGTTCCGTTCAGCGGGACACATCGACGAAGCATGACGGGGGAACCGGACGGCATGCAAGCGTCAGCGTCGGCCTCGTCGGCGCGGGTACGGACATCGCCGATGATGTCCGTACCACCTGTCATGGCTGCTCCTGCTCACGCACCGGGTAACGCCCCCGCCCACTCGACCCGCATACCCACACTGATGAAGGAGCCGCACATGCTCGACGCCACCACCGAGACCGCCCCCGGACGGACCGTCCTGTTCCTCAACGGCCCCAATCTCAATCTGCTCGGCGTACGCGAGCCCGACAAGTACGGTTCCACCACGCTGCGCGAGGTCGAGGAGACCGTGGCCAAGGTTCTGTCCGCACACGACCTGACCGCGCGCTTCGTACAGAGCAACCACGAAGGCGTAATGGTCGACGCGATTCATTCCGCACGCACCGAATGCAGCGCGATCGTCATCAACCCCGCCGCGTTCACACACACCTCCGTCGCACTCCGCGACGCGATCGCCGCCGCCGCTCTGCCGACCGTCGAACTCCACATCACCAACGTGCACAAGCGCGAGGAATTCAGGCACCACTCCTACATCTCGGCGGTCGCCGACACCCTGATCGTCGGCGCCGGCACACACGGCTACGTCCTGGCCGCGCTGCACGTCGCACATCTTCTCCCCGGCTGACTCACGCCCCAGGGCGAGACTGCACTCAAGGCTCACGGACCCCTCGCTCACAACCCTCACACGGGTGAGCTCCGGAGGTCGGAGCCGCTGGGGTTCAGCCCGTCCAGCCGTCCGCTCCTTGCAACTGCGCGCACATCTGGGTGAGTTGCACGTCCAGGACGGTGCAAAGACGGCTGAAGGTCCAGTAGTAGCGCGGGCGTCCTGTTGCTCTTCGCCGGCCACGACACCACGGCGAGCATGATCGGCCTGTCCACCCTCACCATGCTGACCCACCCACGTCAGCGCCAGAACCTCGTCGACCATCCCGAGAAGGTCGGCCCGGTGGTGGAGGAACTGCTGCGCTATCTCACCATCGTGCAGTTCGGCCTCGGCCGGGTCGCCAAAGAGGACGTGGAGATCGGCGGACAGCTCATCGGCAAGGGCGAGTTGGTCGTGGTCGCCATACCAGCGGCGAACCGGGATCCCCGCGTCTTCACCGACCCCGACCTCCCCGACTTCGACCGCAGGATGACCCGCCACCTCGCCTTCGGCTACGGCATCCACCAGCGTCTCGGACAGAACGCGGCCCGCGCCGAGCTCAAGGCCATCCTCCCCCGCGTCTTCCAGCGCTTCCCCGACCTGAACCTTGCCGTCCCGGCCGACGAGGTTCCCATGGACACCTACGGCACCAACTACGCCGTACGACAGCTCATGGTCACCCGCTGACCCTGCCGAACCACGTGTCGGCTCGGCCTGCCGCCCTAGGGGCTGGGGGCAGCCGGCTCGGCCAGGGTGATCCTGCCTGGCTGCGACGCACCGCGACGAGACCTCCCGCCACGGCCAGGAGCCCAGGTCGTGGTGACATCCACCGCTGCCTGATCCGGCCGGGGGACGACGGCCGTGCCGGTCCTGCTGGTGGAGTCCGTCGCCTCCCGGCCGGCCCGTCGAGCCGACGCCCGACGCCCGACCGCTCGGCGCACCGCGCTCACGGCACCCGGCCCACCGACTGACGGATGACCAACTGCGTGCTCAGCACCACGTGGTCGTCCCCGGCGAGACGCTCCTCGCGTCCCAGCGCCAGACGTACGGCGGTACGGCCCAGTTCTTCGTACGGCACCCGGACCGTGGTGAGCGACGGCGTCAGGTCGGCGGCGAAGGGCACGTCGTCGAAGCCCACGACCGACACGTCGCCGGGGACGTCCAGACCGGCCTCGCGGAGGGCAGCGAGCGCTCCGACAGCCACCATGTCGGTGCCTGCGAAAACCGCCGTGAAGTCCAGTCCGGAGCGCAGGGCGTCCCGGGTCCGCCGATAACCCGAGACGCGGGTGTACGAACCCGAGCTGTCCAGTTCCCCGGCATACGGCACACCATGGGCCCGCAGAGCTTGGCGGTAGCCGGCCCGGCGATCCTCGGAACTGCTCTGCAGCGGCTCGCCACCGAGGAAGAGGATGCGCCGGTGGCCCGCCGTGAGCAGATGGTCGGCGGCCTGGAAAGCGCCTCCTTTGTTGTCGTACTCCACCACCGTGACCGGCAGCCCCTCGGGCAGCGGCGGGCGCCCGCACAGCACCAGCCGAGATCCGGCGGCGTCCAGGGCGGTGGCGTACTGCGCCATGCGCCGCTGATAAGCCTCGCTCGGAACCGCTCCGCCCACGAGGACCACTGCCGCTGCGTGTTGCTCTCGCATGAGCTGCACCAGGTCGTCCTCGCGATCCGTGTCGCCGTGGGTGGCACAGACCAGGCTCAACCTGCCTCGGGTGGCCGCCTCCTGCTCGACCCCGGCGGCAACATGGGCGAGCGAGGGGCCGGTGATGTCCTGAATGACCAGCGCGATGGGGCCCGCGACCCGGCCGGACAGCGCCTTGGCATGGACGTTCACGACGTAGTGAAGTGACTCGACCGCCGTCATGACGCGGGCCCGGGTCTCCTCGGACACCGGGTAGTTCCCGGCCAGAGCCCGGGAAACGGTTGCTACGGACACACCGGCCCGTGCCGCGACGTCTCGGATCGTGCTGGGCTTGTCCTGCCCGGCGCTGCCGCGCAGACGCTTGCTGTTCCCGGTTCGAGGACTCGTCGTACGAGCTCCGGTCTCCTGATCCGTCACAGCTCGACGTTACTGCATCGGAAGCCGCGTGAAGCGGGGAGCGACGAGAACTACCACCATCTCACCAGTAAACGTTTTCCGGGGCGATCACTGAGGTGACTCCGGTTGGTCCGCCACTCGGTGAGGGCGTCGGCGTCGCGGAAGTATCCTTCACCAGGTCTTCCATACGTGCGTTGGTCTCGCTGTAGCCGCTCTGCTCCTGGCTTCGCACCGTAGTGAAAACAGCCACGTAGTAAGGGGGTTCATAAGCCTCGACGGGCGTGACAGGCACTTCGGAGCGATCGCTCATGACGCCACGGTAAGGCAGGGTGCGCCCAAAGATCCGGCGTCTTTCCTGAACGGGGCCTGCTCCAGCGCGGTCGATCCAGGGAACGCGCCGGGCTTGCACAGCAAGGCGGGTGACCTCGCTGCGGCCTTCGAGGACGATCAGGTCATCGGCGTGCGGCAACACCCGCGACCGGCGACAGCGGAGACCCCGCCGTCCGCGGTCTGAGCGCCCGGCCCGAAGGAGGACCGGCCTCAGGCGCTTTTGACGAGGTCCGACCACGCAACCCGGTGGGCGGGCTCGTCGCCCGCGGCGAGGCGTTCCAGCTCGTCGACCACCGTGCGGCCGAGGCGCTCCAGTTCGTTGCCGAGCGACCCGGCGATGTGCGGCGTCAGGAACACGTTCGGCAGCCGGTACAGCGGGGAGTCGGCGGGGAGCGGCTCGGGTTCGGTGACGTCGAGCACCGCACCGATCCGGCCGCTGACCAGTTCGTCGGCGAGTGCCACAGGGTCGACGAGAGCGCCCCGCGAGGTGTTGATGAGTACGCCGCCGTCCGGGATCAGCGCGAGCTTCGCCCGGTCGAGCATCCGGTAGGTCTCGGGGATGTCGGGGGCGTGCAGGCTGACGATGTCGCTGGTTCGCATCAACTCGTCGAGCGGAAGGCGTACGACGCCCAGCCCGGCGGCCTCGGCATCGTCCACGTACGGGTCGTACAGCGTGACCGCCAGGTCGAAGGGGCGCAGCAGTTCCAGGAGCCGTCTGCCGACTCTGGACGCGCCGATGATCCCGATGCGCCGGCCGAGGTTACCGATCGGCCCGTGGTCGCCCGGCGCCGGGTGGACGTGCTCGGTCCGGAAGCGTTCACGCAGGCCGAAGGCGCCCTTCCCGGCGAACAGGATCGCCGCGAGGGTGTATTCGGCGACCGGAAGCGCGTTGGCCCGTACTGCGCTGGAGACGGCGATGCCGCGCTCCCAGACCGCGTCACCGAGCAGGCCGCGCACGCTGCCCGCGGCGTGCAGGACGGTCCGCAACCGGGGCGCGGCGGCCAGCGCGTCCACGCCGACGTGCGGACAGCCCCAGCCGGTGATCAGGATCTCCGCCTCGGCCATCGCGCATACCGCTTCCGGATCGGCGAAGTCGCGTACGACCAGCGTGGGATCGACCTGTGCCACCTCCTGGAGCCGGGCCATCAGCCGGGGCGGGAACAGCTCGGGAAGGTGCACCGGGTCCATGACGAACAGGGCGCGTGGCAACGGTGACGTGGGCATGGAGCTCCCGCTTCGGCCTGGGAAGGAGTGGAATCAGGAAGAAAACGTATTCCAAGCTACTGACGAGATCGTCGACAGGTCAACGGGGCCTCCGGCACTGTCGTTGACTGCCCATGGCCCGACAACTGCTCACCGAAATCAACAGGTTCGACAAATAACCAGCTCAAAGCCCATACAGAGGGACTGACAGGAGGGATCGGCGAAACATATGCGTTCCCGCCCCTTGTCGTCAGCCCTCCCTGAGCCCTACGGTCCCACAGCAAACGGTTACCGAATCATGTCGGGCCGCAGCCCTTCCCTCCCCTGAGCCGACCGCGCCGTCCCCCCATCGCAGCGCTGTCCCGTCCTTCCCCGGAGGACCTGATGAGTACCTTCCGCACGAGATCCGTCACCGGCGCGGCCGCCGCCCTCTCGCTGTCCCTCGTCCTTGCCGCCTGTTCCGGCGGCGGCGACTCGGACGCCGCCGCCGAGCCCAGCACCCAGGGCAAGGTGAGCCTGGAGTTCTGGAGCTGGACCGAGGGCATCGAGGCCCAGACCAAGGTCTGGAACAAGGAACACCCCGAGACCCAGATCAAGTTCGTCAACGCGGCCGGCGACACGGTCTACCAGAAGCTCCGCGCCGCGGTGACCTCCGGCGACGCCCCCTGCCTGTCCAAGATGGACGGGATGAACCTGGCGAACTTCGCCGCCGACGGGCTGCTCACCGACATCACGAAGATCGCCGCGAAGTACAAATCGAGCTACACAACGCCGGCCTGGAACGCCGTCACCCCCGGCGGTGCCACGTACGGCATCCCCACCGGCTCCTCCCCGCTGTTCACTGCCTACCGGGCCGACCTGTTCGAGAAGTACGGCATCGCGGCTCCCAAGACCTGGGACGACCTGATCGCGGCGGGCAAGGCGGTGCAGAAGAAGGACAAGAACGTCAAGATCTTCAACATGGCGGGCGAGGACCCGAGCACCCTGGTCGACCTGTCCTGGCAGGCCAACGCCCAGTGGTACAAGGTGGACGGCGACCACTGGGCCATCGACTTCACCTCGCCCGAGGCACTGAAGGCGGGCGACATCGTCCAGGAGCTGGTCGACAACAACCTTGCCTCGAACGCCTCGTACGCCGATCCGGGCGTCTTCAAGACCTGGGACCTCGGCAGGACCATCCTGATGACCACGTCCACCTGGCAGTTGCCGATCTACGACACCAACTTCCCCAAGTCCAAGGGCAAGTGGCAGCTCGCGGACGCCCCGCTCTTCGACACCGCGCACCCGCAGACCTCCAGCAACTTCGACGTGACGGCCGTACTGAAGGGCTGCAAGTACCCGGACCGCGCGGCGCAGTTCGCGGCCTGGCTGTCCAGCAGCAAGGAGTCGCTGACCGCGCTCACCGACCCCGCGTCCAAGTCGGGTCTCTTCCCCGCGGTCGACGACGTCTCCCCGTACGTCGACAAGATCATCCCGACCGACATGTTCAACGGGAAGTCGGACAGCGCGAACGTGATCACCACGGCCGCCTCGCGCGTGGGCGGCCAGTGGCAGTACGGGCCGGACTACGCCGCCATGTACTCCGAGATGCAGAAGCAGTGGGGCAAGGTCATGAAGAAGCAGCTCACCGTCAAGGCGATGCTGACGCACCTTCAGGACTGGGTCCTCGCCGACCTGAAGAACAAGGGCGTCAAGGCCGTCGCGGGCAGTTGACCGGCCCCGCGCACCGCTTCGACACCCGCACGTACCTCACCTGGAGACATCCGTGTCCACCCTGACGCGACCGCCCCGAGTCGCCGCCGGCTCCCCGGTCCGACGGTCCTCCCGCCGCCGGACCGGAAGGAGGGGAGCCTACAAGGGCGTACTCTTCGCCCTGCCCTTCCTCATGGGCTTCCTGTTCACCTATGTCCTGCCGATCGCCTACGCCTTCGGCCAGAGCCTGCACGAGAAGAAGAGCAGCGGCCTCGGTTTCGGCCCGACCAAGGTCGTCTACACCGGTTTCTCCAACTTCTCGGCGGTCCTGTCCGACGGCGCCTTCTGGTCGAGCATGATGCGCACGCTGCTCTTCGGGCTCGTGCAGATCACCGTCATGCTGGCGATCTCGCTGCTGCTGGCGCTGCTCCTCGACGGGGTGGCGGCGCGGGCGGTGCGGTTCTTCCGGGCCGGACTGCTCATCCCGTACGTCGTCCCGAGTGTCGTGTCCACCCTGATGTGGCTGTTCCTCTACAGCCCGACGATCAGCCCGATCGTCGATGTCGCCGCCCGTGCGGGGGTGCATCTCTCGCTGTTCGGCGGCCTCAACACCTATCTGTCGCTGGGCAATCTGCTGACCTGGCAGGGCATCGGCTTCAACATGATCCTGATCTCCGCGTCGCTGCAGGCGCTGCCTCGCGAGCTGTACGAGGCGGCCCGGCTCGACGGGGCCCGCGAGTGGCGGATCGCCTGGTCGGTCAAGATCCCCAACATCACCGGGATCCTGGTGCTGACCGGCATGTTCTCGCTGATCGGCCGACTGCAGTTGTTCGCCGAACCGCTGCTACTGAGGTATGTGGCGCCGGAGTCCATCAGCACCGACTTCACGCCGATGATGGAGATCTTCGACAAGGCGTTCAAGACCGGCAACTACCAGTACGCGGCGGCCGAGTCGCTGGTCCTGGCCGTGGTCACCGGCATCCTCGCCTTCGTCTTCTACCGCGTCACGAACAGGAAGATGTCATGAGCAGCGCCACCCGGGCGGCCCACCCGAACAAGGCCACCGGCACCTCCGGCGGCGGGGTACGTCCCACTCGCGGCGCGATGGCCCTGACCACCGGACTGCTGATCGCCTTCCTGTTGTACTCGATCGCGCCCACGTGGTTCCTGCTGGTGTCGTCCACCAAGAACCAGACCGACCTGTACTCCACCTTCGGCCTCTGGTTCTCCGGCAACCACTTCGTCGACAACCTCCAGGCGATCTGGAACTACCACGACGGCGTGTTCGGGCGCTGGATCGGCAACTCCGTCCTCTACTCCACCGTCGGCGCGGCCGGCTCCACCTTCATCTCGCTCGCCGCCGGGTACGGCATCTCGAAATTCGGCTTCCGGGGCCGGGGAGCCCTGTTCGCGGTCATCGTCGGCGCCTCGCTGCTGCCGAGCACTCTGCTCGCCTTCCCGCTCTACCTCGTCTTCTCCGACATCGGGCTCACCAACACGATCTGGGCCGTGCTGATCCCGTACTTCATCAACCCGTTCGGCGTCTACCTCGGCAAGGTCTACGCCGACACCTCCGTGCCCACCGAGCTGATGGAAGCGGCCCGGATCGACGGGGCCGGCGAGACGCGGATCTTCTTCTCGGTCGCGCTGAACCTCATGCGCACGGGTGGCGTCACGATCTTCATGCTCGACTTCATCAACATCTGGAACAACTTCTTCCTGCCCCTGTTCATGCTCAACGGCGAGCGCACCTTCCCCGTCACCCTGGGCCTCTTCTCCTGGGTGCAGCAGGCACAGACCGCCCGGGACATGAACACGCTCGTCCTCACCGGTTCCCTGCTGTCGATCATTCCGCTGGCGATCTTCATGTTCGCGCTCCAGAAGTACTGGCGCAGCGGAATCCTCATGGGCAGTCTCAAGTAAGACCGACCGGCAAATGGGGGGTGGGAGAAGGAGCGGGGCTGGGTGCGTGCAGCTGCAAGGCGGAGGATTGAGGCATGGCGGAGCCATGGTGATTGACGACAACGCCGCAGATGTGCGTGCCCAGCCCCGCGACGCCGCCCCCCATTTGCCGGTCGGTCTAAAGGACCGGCCGTGTCGCACGCACCCGGACGTCGCGAAGTACTCAAGTACGCCGGTACGGACGGCGTCGCCGTGCCCGGCCTCGGCCGGGCAACGGCCCCGCAGGCCACCGCAGCGCAGCCCGAGGACTCCCCCGGCCGGCGCGTACACTCGCTCCTGGACATCCTTGCCCTCGGCGACACGATGCCGCTCGAACCCGACGCCACCGTCCCTTCTGACGCACACGCCGACTTCGCGTACGCCGTCTACCGGGAAGATCCCCCAGTGACCGACCTCGGCCGCATCCAGCTCTTCTGCACCTGTCTCGGCCCTGCCGACGCCCCCGCTCTGCTCCTGGTGCACGGCTGGGGCGGCGACGGGAGGGAATGGTCGCGGCACGCCGAGGAACTCGCCGGAACGTTCCACGTCATCGTGCCCGACCTGCGCGGCCACGGTCGCTCCGAGGTGCCGCAGGACGGCAACACCCCGGTGGAGATGGCCGACGACCTCGCCGCTCTCGTCACCACCCTCGGCACCGGACCCGTGGTCGCCGTCGGGCACTCCATGGGCGGCCAAGTGGTCAACCTGCTCGCCGTCCGCCATCCGCGGACCGTA
Organism: Streptomyces sp. NBC_00620; assembly: GCF_026341825.1. Taxonomy (GTDB): domain Bacteria; phylum Actinomycetota; class Actinomycetes; order Streptomycetales; family Streptomycetaceae; genus Streptomyces. Next base: position 2,285,612 of record NZ_JAPENY010000002.1, on the reverse strand, counting down.
CGGTCGGTCGTCGCCCTCGACCCGGCTCACGGCGCACACGGCAGCGAGGTCGACGGAATTCCCGGCCGACTGGCCGAGTACCAGGCGAACGGCGCCCTCGCGGCGGCCTCCTTCGTGGCCGGGGCCTTCGCGCCGGACGCCCCGGCCGGGCTGCGCACGGCCCACGTCCGCAGCATGCTCGGCACGCCGGACCACGTCATCGCCCAGTCATACGCGGGCATGTACGCGGACCCCGGCGCGGTCGGCATCCGCCCGCACAGCGAGGAGTACCTGCGGCGACGCCCGCAGCCCGCGCTGACCGTGTGGACGTCCGAGGAAGCCGTGGCTTGGGAGCGCACCACCCTGCACGTGCCGGGCTCCCGCGTGGATCACTGGGCCGGAACCGGCCACTATCTCCACGAGGAGCGGGCGGAGCGGACGATCCGGCTCCTCGGAGACTGGACGACGGAGACCTTCGCGTCGGGCTCGTGAAGCGGACTGCCCGCCTGCGCGCGGCAGGCGGGCAGCTCCGGCACGAGACCCTCTCACTGAACCAGTTGGACCAACTGCGGCGTGCGGTCCAGAACGGCCGAGCGAATACCGGCGGACGTGTCCCGCATGCAGGCCGTCCGCAGTTCATGGACCGCGCCCCTGGATGCGCTCCGCCCGGCGCCCGGTGACGACACCGCCACCGTCACCGCCCGGCAACTGCGTGATCTGCTCCAGCGATTGATCACGGCGGGGCACTGGCGCAGGGCGCCCCGGACGACCGTCCTCCCCATCGAGCTCACCGCACAGCCTCAGAACGAGATCACCGAGCAGTTTCGCTGCCGGACCACGCCGTCCCCGCGTGACAACTGCGCCCCGTCCGAGGCGGTCCGTCCGGTGCGTCGAGTGAGACCCGTGGATGACGGACGGCGCGTAGCAGCCCCTGCGCGGTGTTCACCAGAGCCCACTGACGTGGCCTTCCCGCAGGCAGTGAGGCATTCGCAACGCACCCGAAACCTCCACCAGGACCCGCGGACTTCATCTCCTGTACGGGCCACCTTCGGCGAATCGCAGCGGGCCATTGACACGTCCAGGGCCGTGAATCATTCTGGTCATACGATCTGGTCATTTGATCAGAAGCCGTCGGCGCAGGCTGCCGGCTCCGTCGCGACAGAGCGGCGATGCCTGGTCGGCCGGGGCCCGCACCCCCATGTCACACCCGTCGAACACACACCCACCTCGGTGCGAAAAGGGATGATCAGCGATGAGTGCTACCACCACGAACGTCACACTGCGATCGGTGCCGAACAGCACCCCGATCGAGGAAATCCTCGCGATCGTGGCTGACGACGGCGGCGTGATCATCAAGCAGTTCCTCACCCCCGACCAGGTCAGCCGGTTCAACGCCGAGGTCGAGCCCGCGATGCAGGCACTGAGCCCCGGCACGACGAACGAGATGGAAGGCATCGCCGACTTCCACGGAACGAACACCAAGCGGCTGACCAACCTCGTCACCCTGAGCAAGACGTTCCGCGAGGAGATCATCGACCACGAGCTGGTCAAGCCCCTCTCCGACGCCATCTTCAACGAGGAGTCCGGCTCGTACTGGATGACGACCGCCCAGGTCATCGAGATCGGCCCCGGGAACAAGGCGCAGCCGCTCCACCGGGACCTGGAGAACAACTACCCGTTCGTCGGAATGGGCCCGGCCGGCCCCATGGTCATGATCAACTTCCTGATCGCGCTGACCGACTTCACCGACGAGAACGGCGCCACCCGCGTCATCCCGGGCAGCAACCACTGGCCCGACTACGAGGACCGCGGCACCCCCGAGATGACCATCCCGGCCGAAATGCAGGCCGGCGACGTCCTGTTCATCAACGGCAAGGTCTCCCACGGCGGTGGAGCCAACCGCACCGCGGACTGTTACCGCCGTGGTGTCGCCTTCGCCCTCCAGCCCGGATTCCTCACCCCCGAAGAGGCCTACCCCTTCATCGTCGACCGCGAGCTCGCCCGGTCGCTGCCCGAGCACGTGCAGCGCCTCATCGGCTTCCGCTCCCAGTACCCCACCGGCTCCCCCGGCCTGTGGCAGGTCGACTACACCGAGCTCGCCGAGTACCTCAAGTTCTGACTCCCCTCGTCTGCAACTTGCACCAAGAGATCGACACGATTGGAGAGTCGGCCATGACCGACCCCGCTGTTTCGGTGGTACTCGAGGACGATCCGACCCCGCTCGTGCTGACGGTCGGCCGCACCCTTCGGGCCGGCACGCGTGACCCGGAGTCACTTCGCCTGATCGCGTCCCTCCGGGAGACGGTCGTCGTCAAGTCGAAGGACGACCCGCAGGCGGTCACCATCCGGTTCGGAGAAATCCAGGTCGGGGTTGGTCATGGCATCGCATCCGATCCGCACGTCGTGCTCACCGTCGACCTGACCGACCGCTTCGCCGTCGAGTCGGTCGACGGAGCAGAGCCCGACGCGCCGCTTGTGACCACAGTTCTCCGACTCCTCCAACCGCCGCTGCCGCACTGGCGGGACGCGGCTTCGCGGTTCTGGGAGATGACCTCCCGGGACCCCGGAATGCCACGGGAACTAATCGTCGTATGCGAGGAGGAGGAGTTGGTCCTCGGCGGCGGTCTGCCGCGATACGTCCTGAGCGGCGAGGCCGAGAAGCTGTCCCGCGTGCTGTCGGGGACCGACGTGTTCCTCGACGAGGTCTACACGGGCTCACTGGCCGTCCGCGGCACCATGACCCAACTGTCCGTCATGGCGGGCGCTTCGCTGAAGGTGAGGTTCCATGCCTGAGAACATCGACGCCTGGCTCGCGGAACACCGCATCGACAGCGTCCGGATCGAAGGGACGAACCTCGAAGGCTCGTTCATCGGCAAGAACGTCTCGCCACGGAAGTTCACGTCCGGGCTCAAGTCCGGATTCGCCTTCGCCGACGTGGCGTTCGGGCTCGATCTGGGCAACGCCCCGCAGTTCGGGTTCGCCATGCCTTCCTGGCGGGGCGACCTCGCCGACATCTTCCTGCACGCCGACCTGTCGACGCTCGTCGAATGGTCACCTGGGCGGGCGTCAGTCATCGGCGGATTCTGGGACCCTTACGGCAATCCGGTGTCGGCATGTCCGCGCAACGCGTTGCAGCGGATGACCAAGCTGCTCGCCGAACGCGGATACGAGGCGAAGGTCGCCGTCGAGATCGAGGCCACCGTCTTCGAGGAGTCGATCCAGGAAGCCCGGAACAAGGGCTATCGCGGCCTCACTCCACTGGGCGGGAGCGCCGGTTCGGCCTACCACCTCGCCAAGTCCAAGGACTGGGAGGACTACATGCTGGCGGTCGCCCGTCGGCTGGAGGAACTGGGTATCCCGTGGGAGGCCTGGGGCGACGAAGCCGCCTCGGGGCAGATCGAGTTCAACGTCGCACCGGCCGATCCGGTGACGGCCGCGGACTACTGGGCACGTACCCGTCAGGTCATGCGGGAGGTCGCCTTCGAGCAGGGCCGCTGTGTGACGTTCATGGCGAAGTGGTGCGACGAGTACGGGCAGGCCTCGCACATCAACGTCTCGCTGGAGCGGGACGGCGAGAACGCCTTCTACGACGAGTTCGGCCCCTCGCAGGTGATGACCCACTTCCTGGGCGGGGTCATGGCCACCCTGATTCCGGCGACCTCGTTCGCGCTCCCCGCGATCACGTCGTACCGCCGCCTGCAGGAACTGGAAGGACCGCCGACGACGGTCGCCTGGGGCGTGGCCAACAAGAGCACGGCGGTACGCGCCGTCGTGGGCCACCCGAAGTACTCGCGCCTGGAGTACCGGACGCCCGGCGCCGACGCCAACATCTATCTGGTGCTGGCCGCGGTACTGGCCGGCGGAGTGGCCGGGCTCGACGGCAAGATCGATCCGCCCGAGCCGTTCGACGACATGGCCTGGTGCCTTCCGCCGGGGATGCCAAAGATCCCGAACACCATCAGCAAGGCCGCGGAGGCACTGCGGGCCGACACGCTCCTGACCGGTGTTCTGGGTCAGGAACTCGTGGATTACTGGCTCGGCACGAGGCAGTGGGAATGGCTGCAGTTCCACACCACGGGCGGCGACCCCGACACGGGTCTCACCGAGTGGGAGTCCAACCGCTATTTCGAGCTGCCGTGATGGGGGCGACGATCGAGGCGGCGGTCCTCAACACCGCACCCGGCGCGCTGGAGATCGAGAAGCTCCAGCTGGACACCCCCGGACCCGATGAGGTGCTGGTCCGAGTGGTCAACGCGGGTCTGTGTCACTCGGATCTGCACGAGATCGACGGGACGTTCGAGACGGAGCCGCCGATCCTCCTGGGGCACGAGGCCTCCGGGGTCGTGGAAGCCACCGGTTCCAACGTCATCGGTCTGCGTACGGGCGACCACGTGGTGACCTGCCTGTCCGTGTTCTGCGGACGGTGCCGGTACTGCACCAACGGCCAGTTGACGTTGTGCGAGAACCGCAATGGACTCTCGCACGACAGGCCCAGGCCACGCCTGCTCAACGCCGCAGGGCAGCCAGTACGTCCGACAGCGGGGATCGGGGCCTTCGCCCAGGCCATGGTCGTACACCAGAACGCCCTCGTGGCCATCCCCCAGGACATGCCTCTGGCCACCGCGAGCATTCTGGGCTGCGCGGTGACCACCGGACTCGGCGCGGTCTTCCGCAGTGCGCGGGTCCAACCGGGAACCAGCGTCGTGGTCATCGGTACCGGTGGCATCGGCATGGCCGCGATCCAGGGCGCGAAGATCGCCGGCGCCGCTCAGGTCATCGCCGTGGACATCGTCCCGGAAAAGCTGAAGGCCGCAGAGCGGTTCGGCGCGACCCACACCGTGAACGGGCGGGACGTGGATCCGGTCGAGGCGGTGCGCGAACTCACCCGCGGCGGCGCCGACTTCAGCTTCGAGGCCGTAGGAAACAGCGTCACAGCGGGACAGGCATTCTCCATGGTCGGACCCGGCGGCCTCGCCACGGTCGTGGGCATGGTGCCGGACACCGTGCCCATCGCCATCAAGGGCTCGGAGCTCTATCTCCAGGAGAAGCGGCTGCAGGGCTCCTTCATGGGATCCAACCAGTTCAAGGTGGACGTGCCCCGGTACGTCGACCTCTATCTGCAGGGACGGCTGCTGCTCGACGAGATGGTCTCCGAGCGCGTCACCCTGCGCGACATCAACAGCGGCTTCGCGTCGTTGAGTTCGGGCAACGCGACCCGGGTGGTCGCCGACATCGGGGAGATCTGATGCGACCGCTGGTGGGAATCACCGGACGCCGGCTGAGCGCGAGCCTGGTCCACGGCATGGACAAGAGGTTCGCCGGGCGTCACTTCGACTCGTTCTTCTCCGACTACGCGCGCTGTGTCGCCGAAGCCGGCGGCATCCCCGTACATCTGCCGTTCGAGGCGGGAACCGCGGAAGCGGTGGAGCGTCTTGACGGCCTGATCATCACGGGTGGCCAGGACGTCCACCCTCGCCTGTGGGGCGGGGACGACAGCACGGTGGCGGCCGACGCCGACCCGCGGTACGCCACCATGGCCCACGACGTCGAGCGCGACGCGTACGAGGCGGCGCTGATCCGCGCCGCGATCGACCGCGGCGTGCCGGTGCTCGGGGTCTGCCGGGGGCACCAACTGCTCAATGTGGCGCTCGGTGGCCGCCTCGTGCCCGACCTCCCGCCGAGCGCGGTGGAGCACTACTTGCCGAACGAGGCTCTGACCGACGGCGAACCAGATCACTTGGTGACGTTCACGCCCGGCTCGCTGGCCGCGTCGGTGTACGGCGAGAGCGCGCAGGTCAACTCCTGGCACCACCAGGCGGTGGACGCCCTCGGTAGCGGGCTGGTCGTCTCGGGGCGGGCCTCCGACGGTGTCGTGGAGTCCATCGAGCTGCCGGGTCGGCCCGTCCTGGGCGTTCAGTGGCATCCCGAATGGCAGGAGACCACCGACCCCGGCTTCGCCTGGCTGACGGCAGCCGCATCCGACAAACACCGCAACGCCGGTCTGGCCACGGCCCGTTGAGCCCGGTGAGCTCGTTGAGAGGAAAGCGATACCCATGAGCAGCACACGCAAGCCCGCACCCACGACGAAGGACGAATGGCTCGCCCTGCTCCAGTCCATACGCATTCCCCAGGGAATGTGGGTGGACGGCGACTGGGCGGGTGCCCGCAGCGGGGCGACCACTCCTCTCACGGCGCCGCGTGACGGCCAGGTCGTCGCGCACCTTCCGGCCGCCGACGAGGCCGACATCGACGCGGTCGTGAAGAGCGCGCACCATGCCTTCGTCAGCGGCCGCTGGTCACGGCTCCAGCCGCGTGAGCGGGGCGAGGTGTTGATCCGCTGGGCGGACCTGCTGGAGGAGCACCGCGACGAGCTCGCGCTTCTCATAGCACTGGAGATGGGCAAGCCGGTCACCGACGCCTGGGCCGTCGAGATGCGCACCGTCATCGGCCTCATCCGCTGGTACGGGGAACTCGCCGACAAGATCATGGACGAGTCACCCCGCGGCCGGGAGAACGCTCTGGCACTGGTGACCCGGGAGCCCCTGGGCGTGATCGCGGCCATCACCCCGTGGAACTTCCCCATGACCCTGTCGACGTTCAAGGTGCCCGCCGCCCTGATCGCCGGGAACAGCGTCGTACTGAAGCCGGCCAGCCAGTCGCCCCTGTCGATGCTGCGCGCGGCGGAACTCGCCCACCAGGCGGGCGTTCCGGCCGGGGTGCTCCAGGTCGTCACCGGCAGCGGCCCGGTCACCGGCGCCGCCCTCGGCCGGCACCCGGACATCGCCACGCTGACCTTCACCGGCTCCACCGACGTGGGCAAGCAACTCCTGACCTACGCAGGCGAGTCCAACGCCAAGCCGGTCTGGCTGGAGCTGGGCGGCAAGTCGCCGAACATCATCTTCCCGGACGCCCCCGACATGGCCGAGGCGATCAGGACGGCCGCCTGGGCGATCGCCTTCAACTCCGGTCAGATGTGTACGGCAGGGTCCCGGCTCATCGTCCACGAGTCCGTACGGGACGAGGTCGTCGCGGGTGTGGTCGAGCACCTCAAAGCTCTCCGCATCGGCGACCCCCTGGACCCGGCCACGCAGTTCGGCCCGCTGGCGAGCAGGCGCCACCGTGACGAGGTGCTGGCCGAGATCACCAAGGGCTCGGAGACCTCCGCCAAGCTCGTCCTCGGCTCCGACCAGCCACTCGACCAGCCCGGCTGGTACGTCGAACCAGCGGTGTTCGTCGACGTCCGGCCCGACGACCGGCTCGCCCAGCACGAGATCTTCGGTCCTGTCCTCTCCGTCCTCACCTTCACCGACGAGGCCGAGGCCATCGCGATCGCCAACAACTCCGACTACGGCCTGGGTTCGTCGGTGTGGACCGGCGATCTGAGCCGCGCCCACCGGATGTCGCGGGCCATCGAGGCCGGTCTGGTCTGGGTCAACTGCTTCGAGGAAGGCGACTACTCGGTCCCGTTCGGCGGGCGCAAGCTGTCCGGCCACGGCGCGGACAAGAGCGTGCACGGGCTGGAGAAGTTCACCGCCCTGAAGACGACCTGGATCGCACTATGAGGGCGACACGGGTGAGCGTGCTCGGAATGGGCCTCATGGGATCGGCGGTGGCGAAGGCCTTCATCGACGCCGGACACGACGTGGCCGTGTGGAACCGCACCCCGGCCAAGTGCGTGGCACTCGCGGACCAGGGTGCCCGGACGGTATGGACGCCGAGTGAGGCCGTGGCCTGGGGAGAAGTGACGGTCGCCGTGCTGTCCGACTACCGGGCGGTCGAGGAGGTCGTGACGTCGATAGCCCCGGGGTGCGCGGCCGCCGGGACGGTGTTCCTCAACCTCACCACCGGGGACGCCGACGCGGCGGTGGACATGGAGAAGAGCTTCGCGTCCACGGGCATGACCTACCTGGACGGAGCGGTTCTGGCGTACCCCAAGGACGTCGGCACTACGGCGGACATCCTGGTCTCCGGCCCCGAGGCCGCCTGGCACACGTGCCGCGAGGTACTCGCCGCGATGGGTTCGGGAACGGTCCATACCTCGGCGGCCATCCACGAGGCGAATGTCATCGACACCGCCGCCACGGGCAGCTTCTTCTGCACCGCCCTCGGCGCCTTCTACGAGGCGAGCGCCTACGCCTCCCACCACGGGGTTCCGGCGGACCGGCTCGCCGTCCACGCCCTGCGGTTTCTCGATCTGCTCCGCGCGGAGATCCCAGAGGGCGCGGGACAGATCATGTCCGGTGCCTACGAGACCGATCAGGCCACCATCCACACCTACGAGGCGGCGATGGCCTTGATCACCGACACCGCCCGTGCGATCGGCCAGCCCGCGCACATCACCGCCGGATTCCTGGCGAACCTCCGGGCGGCACAGGCCGCCGGACTCGGTGACAGATCCCTCGCCGCCACCCATGAGGTCCTCGGGAGGGCCGGATGACATTCGTGACCCGTGAGATCCATCTGGCCTCCCGGCCGGTCGGCTGGCCCACCCACGACAACTTCCGCCTGGTCGAGACCGAACTGCCGGAGCCCGGCCCCGGGCAGATCCTCGTCCGCAACACCGTCATGTCGGTCGACCCGTACATGCGGGGCCGGATGAACGCAGGCAAGTCCTACATCCCGCCCTTCGCGGTCGACGCGCCCCTTGAAGGCGGGGCCGTCGGTGAGGTGATCAAGTCCTCCGACGACGCGTTCGCGGTCGGCGACATGGTCGTCCACGACCACGGCTGGCGCGAGCATGCCGTGGTCGACGCCGTACAGGCCACACCGATCGACACCGGCCGCGCCCCAGCCTCGGCCTACCTCGGTGTGCTGGGCATGACCGGTCTTACCGCATACACGGGCCTGGTGCGCATCGCCGAACTGGAGCCGGGCGACATCGTCTTCGTCTCCGGAGCCGCGGGCGCGGTGGGCAGCGCGGTCGGCCAGATCGCCCAGAACCTCGGTGCGGCCAAGGTGATCGGCTCGGCCGGCTCACCGGAGAAGGTCCGCTACCTCCTCGACGAACTCGGCTTCGACGCCGCCTTCGACTACCACGACGGACCGGTCGCCGAACAACTCGCCAAGCACGCCCCGGACGGCATCGACGTCTACTTCGACAACGTCGGCGGCGAGCATCTGGAAGGCGCGCTCACCCACATGCGGGACTTCGGCCGGCTCGCCCTGTGCGGCTCCATCGCGTCGTACAACGACGACAGCGCGATCCACGGGCCGCGCAATCTGGGACTCGCCATCGTGCGACGGCTGAAGCTCCAGGGATTCATCGTGTACGACAACGACGACCTGGCCGGTGAATTCCAGGCACGGGCCGCCGAATGGCTGGCGAACGACCAACTGACGTATCAGGAGACCTATGTGGACGGTCTCGATCATGCCGTGGACGCACTTCTCGATGTCTTCCGGGGTGCCAACCTCGGGAAGATGCTCGTGCGTCTCGCGCACTGAATCCCCTTGATGTCCCCCTGAAATTCCAGGTATTCCCGAGGAGTTCGGCATGCGGAGAATTCGAGCAGTCGTGTACGGCGCTGGCGCCATGGGTGCCCTGGCCACCAGGCTCATGACCGAAAAGGGCGTCGAGATCGTCGGCGCCATCGCGCGAAATCCCAGTAAGGTCGGCCGCGACCTCGGAGAGTTCGCCGGAATCGGCCGGCTCAACGTCCCGATCGAGGCGGATGCCGAACAGGTGCTGGCCACCCGCAGGCCGGATGTCGTCCTGCACGCGACGCAGAGTTTCCTGCCGGAGATCAAGGACCAGCTGGCGCTGTGCGTCCGCAGCGGCGCGAATGTGGTGACGATTTCCGAGGAGTCCTTCTATCCCTGGTCGTCCTCCCCCGGCATCGCCGCCGAACTCGACGCGCTGGCCAAGAAGAACGGCGTGACGATCACCGGCTCCGGCCACCAGGACTCCTTCTGGCTCCACCAGGTCAGCGCACTCCTGGGCACCGCGCACCGCATCGACTCCGTCTACGGCAAGGCCACCTGGAACGCCGACGAATACGGCGCGGAAATCATCCAGAGCAAGCACGTCGGGGAGACCCTGGAGCAGTTCCAGGAGTCCATCGCGTCCGAGCACCGCCCGCCGACCTTCGGCGGCAACCTGCTCTCGGCGCTGGCCCAGGCCACGGGCCTGACCCCGAAGGAACGGAAGACGGAGGTGAGCCCGGTCATCGCGGACGAGGACCGGTACTCGAACAGCATCGGCGTCACCCTCTCCAAAGGAACGGTGATCGGTTACTCGGACATCGACGTGATGACCACCGTCGAAGGGCCCACCTTCACCTTCGAGATGTCGGGCTACGTCTTCGGTGAGGGCGAGAGCGACATGAACCAGTGGGTCGTCAAGGGCGAGCCCGACCTCTACCTCGACAACGGCCGGGTCCCCAGCTACACGACGACCTGTACGCAGTGGGTGAACCGCATCCCGGACGTCATCAACGCCCAGGCCGGTTTCGTGACACCGGACCAGCTGCCCCCGCTCCGGTACCGGGCTCTGCCGATGCAGAACTACGTCGCCCCCGGGACTCTCGCGTAGCGCGCAGCCGTACCGGCACGGACATCCACTGAGATCGAAGGAGACACACATGACACGCACCGTCGCGGTGGTCGGGCTGGGACAGATGGGCCGCAGCGCTCTCGGCATCCTGCTCGACCGGCTCCCCGACACACAGTTCGTGGCCCTGGACCGGTCCGAGGAAGCGGTCAAGCACGCGGAATCGTTGGCGCCGGAGCGGGTGACCGGGCGGATCACCGACGTCTCGAAGGGCGAGGTGGACCTGACGGGAGTCGACGCCGTCGTCAATCTCACGGGCCCCTTCTTCGCCGGTTCCGACGCCGTGGCGCGCGCGGCACTGGCCGCCGGTGCGGCCTACGTCGACATCTGCGACGACGTCGAGGGGACCGAGGCCATCCTGGCCCTGGACGACGAGGCGAAGAGGGCGGGACTTCCCCTCATCACCGGGGCCGGCCTCTCCCCCGGCGTCTCCAACTGGATGGCCAGCCGCCTGCTGGACGCCCACCCCACCGCGGACGGCGTCCAGGTCGTCTGGCTCGTCCACGAGAGCGACCCGGGCGGTCTCGCCCCGCTGCGGCACATGCTGCACATGGCCGTGAGCACCTGCCCCGTCTATCGGGACGGGAAGTGGGAACAGTCTGCCGGTTTCGTACCGTCGACCGCCGCGTCGTACGCGTTCCCCGAGCCGCACGGTGTCATCGAGGCCTACGACACCGCCCACCCCGAACCGGTCACGCTGTCCCGGCACTACCCGCAGCTGACGTACGCGAGCTGCAAGGGCACGCTGCGGCCCGCCTGGGCCAACGCCGCCTTCTCCACACTCGGCCGGATCGGCTTCGGCCACACCGACGTCACGGTCGACATCAACGGCACGCAGGTGGAGCCGGCCGAGTTCCTGTGGAAGCTGATGTGGGCCCGCTACAACCGCAAGCCCGAGAAGCAGCCGAGCGCCTCTTCCGCGGTCCTCGTCCAGGCTCTGGCGGGCCAGGAGGTCCTCGGCTCCCTCGCGATCACCGACGACGCCCCGATGTCACGCACCACCGGACTCGGCGCCGCCGTGGCGGCGGTAGTGCTCCTGGACCACGGTGCCCTGCCGGGCGCCTGGGGACCCGAGGCACTGCGCTGGGACGTCGCACTTCCTCTGTACGAAGACATCCTTGTGTCCCTCGCCGGCGAGGGCTCCCGCATCACGCGCGTGCAGCCCACGCCCGCGGCCTAGTCCAAAGGTTGCCGCCACCATGCAGACAGAGAATCGGAGCGAGCCGGTGCGGACGCTGCCGGCTGCCTTGCGCGGCTGGGCGCGCGAGAGTCCGGACCGAGTGGCCCTGCGCCACGGGGCCGAGCAGCTCACCTACGCCGACCTGGACGCCAGCGTCGACCGCGTCGCCGGAACACTGGCGGCGCGTGGCGTGGCCAAGGGCGACCGAGTCGTCCTCATCGGTCAGAACAGCGTGGCCTGGGTCGTGGCGTACCTTGCCTGCCTACGCCTGGGCGTCGTCGTGGCCCCGGCCAACAACCGCCTGAACCCAGGGCAGTTGAGCGACCAGTGCGAACTGATCGAGGCGAAGGCCGTCCTCTACGACGCCTCCACCGCCGAACTCGTGCGGGACAGCGCGCAGTCGGACCGTGAGGTGATCGAGCTCGGCGAGCTGCTCGGCCGGGCCGACGAGTCGGCCGAGCCCGCGGCCCCTGCCCTTCCGGACGCGCCGACCCCCGACGACCTCGCCCTCATCAGCTTCACCTCCGGCACCACGGGTGTCCCCAAGGGCGCGATGCTGAGCCATGAGGCCCTGTTCAAGGGCGCCCTCGCGGTCGCCGAGTTCCACGGCAGCACTCAGGACGACAGCACGCTGATCCTCGTACCGATATTCCACAACACGGGATTCAACGACCAGTTCGGGCACATGCTCGTCGTCGGCGGCCGAACCCATCTGCTGACGAAGTACCGTACGGCCGACGCGATCGCCGAACTGCGGGAGCGGCCGGTCACCTTCCTCGCCGCGGTACCGAGCATCCTGCGCATGCTCATGATGTCCGAGGAGGCCGAGCACATCTACGGCCCCGCCTCGAAACTCTTCTTCGGCGGCAGCCCGATGCCCGCGGCCTGGATCGACGAACTCCTCGACCGGTGGCCGCACTTGCGACTCACCCACGCCTACGGACTGAGTGAGTTCACCTCGATCGTCAGTTTCCTGCCGCACGAACTCGTCGCCTCCAAGGGCGAGTCGGTCGGCCTGCCGGCGCCGCGCGTACGGCTCAAGGTCGTGGACGACCAAGGCCGCGAACTGACGGCGGGCCGGACCGGCGAAGTATGGGTGGCCGGACCCACCCGGATGATCGGCTACTGGCAGCGGCCCGAGCTGACCAACCAGCGGTTCCACGGACAGTGGCTCCGCACCGGCGACCTCGGTTACCTCGATGCCGAGGGCCTGCTGTGGTTGACCGGGCGGGTCGACGACGTGATCAACCGGGGCGGGGAGAAGATCCTGCCGTCCTTCGTCGAGTCGTGCATCGCCCAGCGTCCCGACGTCGGCCAGGTCGTGGTGTTCGGCATCGAGGACCCGGTTCTCCAGCAGCGCGTGGCCGCGGCCGTCGAGCCTCGCCCGAACGCCGGGTTCGACGAGCACGCCGCCCGTGACCATCTCGTACAACGGCTCCCCGACTACGCCGTCCCCGAGCGGTGGGTCGTCTACAACAAGCTGCCGCTGACGGCCTCGGGGAAGGTCGACCGCCGCGAGGTCGCACGACAGGTCTCGCAGCAAGCGGCCTCGGGGGCACCTGGCATGCTGTGAGCCCGAAATTACTGGCCTTTCCGGGTAGAATTGGTGATTTCAGAGCGGCTTTTTGATGCACACCTGAGGCTGTTTCCTGCAGTGGCTCCAAGGCGGCAGGTGATGGAGTGAGCGAGAGTGAACCTCGCGCCACAGGTCCGGACACCTCGGCGGAACGGGTCCGGGAAGCACGGCTGCGCCTGCTGAAGACAACCGACGGCCTGGGTAACACCGAGATGCTGCGACTCACCTTGCATCAGGCCGTGGCCGAGCTCGGCGGCCTCGGCGGCATGGTGCACCTGTCCGAAGCGGCGGACCACGGGTTGCGCCTGGTGGCGGCCGTCGGGCTCCCTCGTGCGTTCGCCGACGCATGGGAGGATCTCGCCCCGGACGAGACGACGGCCCCCGTCCTGGCTGTCCGGACCTGCTCCTTCGTATGGCTCCGGGCCGAGCCGGGGCTCCGGTCCAGGACGCTTTCCGAAGGCACCGGCCTGGCAGCCGTCCCCCTGCCCGGCCCGGAGGGGCCGATCGGTGCGCTGTCCGTCCTCATGGCCACGCTCGGCGAGCCGGACACGGACAAACGGCTGTTTCTCCAGGTGCTCGCCGATCGGGCCGCCGAGCGTCTGCGGCAGTCTCCGCCGGCCCCGAGTCCGGTGAGCCCCGCCTGGTGGCAGGAGCCGTCCGGTACCCGTCTCCAGCACGCCATGCGGGCAGTCGAGGTCGGAGTCTGGGACTGGGACCTTCGCACCGGCGACCTGCTCATGGACGAGGCGGCGCTGGCCATGAGCGGACTGGACCCGGACACCTTCGACGGGCGGATCGAGAGCTGGACCGCGCACGTCCATCCCGACGACGTGCCCGTACTGGCCGCCGAGGTCGACAAGATCATCGCGGACCGGGGTGTCTTGAGCTTCGAGTACCGGTTGTGCCGACCGGACGGCAGCATCAGCTGGATCGAAGACCGCGGACAGCTCATCTTCGGCGAGGACGGAGAGCCGGTCCGCATGATCGGGACCGCCTGGGACACCACGCAGACCCGCATGGCCCGGGACTCGGTCGGCCGAGCGCTGCGGAACATGAGCGACGGGTTCTTCGCTGTCGACGCCGACTGGCACATCACCTATGTCAACGTCCAGGCTGAGCGATTCTTCAGCGCCGCCGGGAATCTGCTGGGCCGCGTGCTGTGGGAAGCCGTCCCCGCCGCCAGCGCTCTCGGCCTGGAAAAGCGGTCCCGGCAGGCCGTCGCCGACGGCACACCCGTCGGCTTCGACATCCAGTCGCCCGCCACACATGCCTGGTATCACATGAGACTCGTTCCGGTCCCCGGCGGCCTGACGGTCTACTTCACCGACGTGACCGAGCAGCGGGCGCACGAGGCCGAGCACGCCCGCGCCGAACGCGCCGCGGTCGAACGTGCGGCGCGCATGGAGGAACTGACCAGAGCGCTCGCTCAGGCGCTCACCGTGCAGGACCTGGTCCAGGCGATCGCGGATCATGTGCTGCCTCCGTTCGGCGCCACGGGTCTGATCATCCAGGCCGTCGAAGGCGAGCGGCTGCGCGCGGTGGGTGCAGTCGGGTACCCGCAGGAGTACATCGACCGTCTCGCCAGACACCGGGTGGCGGAGGTGTCGCCGGTCGCCGAAGTGCTCCGCAGTCTTACCCCCAAGTTCATTGCCTCCCTGGAGGAGTTCACCCAGCTGTATCCGGAGCTCGCCGACTACCTCACCGCCGGGCGGAAGCAGGCCTGGGCGTTCCTGCCGCTGGTCGCCTCGGGGCGTCCCGTCGGCTGCTGCCTCATCTCCTTCGCCCGTCCGCACCGCTTCACCGACGAGGAGCGGATCTTGTTCACCGCGCTGAGCGGGCTGATCGCCCAGTCCTTCGAACGAGCCCGCCTCTACGATGCCGAGCACACTCGCGCCCAGGAACTGCAGCGCGGCATGCTCCCCCGCGCGCTGCCCGTGCTCCCCACGGTCACCGCCGCCGCCCGATACCTGCCGGCCGGCGAAGGCATGGAAGTCGGCGGCGACTGGTACGACGTGATCCCGCTTTCCGGAGCCCGTGTCGCCCTGGTCATCGGCGACGTCATGGGCCATGGCCTCGCCGAAGCCGTCACCATGGGACGGCTGCGCACCGCGGTCCACACCCTCGCCGACCTCGAACTGCCCCCCGACGAACTCCTCGCACACCTCAACGACCTCGTCAGCGACCTCGGCGACGACTTCTACGCCACCTGCCTGTACGCGGTCTACGACCCCAGCACCCAGGTCTGCACCTTCGCCGGCGCAGGCCATCCACCGCCCGCCGTCGTCGATCCGGACGGCTCCGTACGCTTCCCCCGGTTCACCCCCGACCCACCTCTGGGCGCCGCCGGCCCGCCGTTCGAGACCGTGGAGTTCGAACTGCCCGAAGGCAGTCTGCTCGTGCTGTACACCGACGGCCTGATCGAGTCCGCCGACCGGAACATCGACGACGGCATGGCCCACTTGGCGCGGACCCTCACCGCCGCCGTGGCCGATCTCGCCCAGCAACCCTCGTCCGGGTCGACCACCGAAAAGCGGCGGACCGGCCCCGACCGCCGGGGGAATGCCGCCGAGGACGTCAGCCGCGTGTGCGACGCCGTCGTCTCCGCTCTGCTGCCCGCCCAGGAGCAGTCGCTCGACGACGCCGCGCTGCTCGTCGCCCGCATCCACGGCCTCCCCGCCGAGGACATCGTCTCCTGGCCCCTGCCCGAACACCCCACAGCGGCAGGCGAGGCACGTCGCCACGTGCGCGAGCAGCTGGATCAGTGGCACCTCGACGACCTCGCCATGACCACGGAGCTCCTCGCCAGCGAGCTGGTCGGGAATGTCATCCGGCATGCGAAGGGGCCTTGCCGACTCCGCCTGCTGCGTGGCCAGTCCCTCGTCTGCGAGGTCTCCGACGGCAGCCCTACGACGCCGCGCATCCGCCGCGCCTCGGACACCGACGAGGGCGGTCGCGGACTCCAACTCGTCGCGGCACTTTCCCATCGCTGGGGCGCCCGCTACACCGCCACCGGCAAGTGCATCTGGACCGAACAGCTCCTGCCGGAACCGCCGCTGGATCAGCCGGCGTACCTGTAGAAACCACGACCGCTCTTGCGCCCGAGGTGACCCGCGGCGACCATCCGGCGCAACAGCGCGGGAGGTGCGTACAGCGGCTCCTTGTACTCGTCATACAGCGTGTCGGCGATGGACTCGACAGTGTCGAGGCCGACAAGGTCGAGCAGCCGCAGTGGCCCCATGGGGTGGGCGCAGCCGAGTTCCATCCCACGGTCGATGTCCTCGGCGCTCGCCGAACCGGCCGCGACCATCCGCACCGCGGCCAGCAGATACGGCACCAGCAGGGCGTTGACCACGAAGCCCGAGCGGTCGGGGGCCTGGATGGTCACCTTGCCGAGCTGCTCGGTCGCGAATCGACGCGTACGGTCCAGAGTGTCCTGACTCGTGGTGAGGGCGGGGATCAGCTCGACCAGCTGCTGCACCGGTACGGGATTGAAGAAGTGCATCCCGATGACCTGCCCGGGGCGCTCGGTGGCGACCGAGAGATCGACGATGGGCAGCGAGGAGGTGTTGGTGGCCAGGACCGCGTGCGGATCGGCGACGACCTTGTCCAGGGTCCGGATGACGTTGGTCTTGATGTCCCGGTTCTCGGCAACCGCCTCGATGACGAACTGACGGTCCGCCATGTCCCCGAGGTCGTGGGTGAACGAGAGCCGGGCGAGGGCGAGGTCGCGTATCTCCTCGCTGAGCTTGCCGCGCTGGACGCCGCGGTCGAGGGAGTCGGTGATGCGGCGCCGGCCGCCATCGGCGGCCTCGGGGGTGGCCTCGGCGACGAGGACGTCGACGCCGCCGCGCGCGGCGACCTCGGCGATGCCGGAGCCCATCAGGCCGCAACCGACGACACCGAGACGGGAGATGGTTTCCATGGTGGAGTCCTTTGTGTCTTGTGTGTCTTACGGCAGGTTGCGGGCCATCACGATGCGCTGGACCTGGTTCGTGCCCTCGTAGATCTGGGTGATCTTGGCGTCGCGCATCATGCGCTCGACCGGGTAGTCGCGGGTGTAGCCGTAGCCGCCCAGGAGCTGGACGGCGTCCGTCGTGACCTCCATCGCCACGTCCGAGGCGAAGCACTTGGCCGCCGCGCCCTGGAAGGTGAGGTCCTTGTCGCCGCGCTGGGACTTCGCCGCTGCCGCGTACGTCAGCTGGCGGGCGGCCTCGATCTTCATGGCCATGTCGGCGAGCATGAACTGGATGCCCTGGAACTCGGCGATCGCCTTGCCGAACTGCTTGCGCTCCTGGACGTAGCCCTTGGCGTAGTCCAGCGCGCCCTGGGCGATGCCGAGGGCCTGGGCCGCGATCGTGATGCGGGTGTGGTCCAGGGTCTTCATGGCGGTGGCGAAGCCGGTGCCCTCTTCGCCGATCATGCGGTCGGCGGGGATGCGGACGTTGTCGAGGTAGACCTCGCGGGTCGGGGAGCCCTTGATGCCGAGCTTCTTCTCCGGGGCGCCGAAGGAGACGCCCTCGTCGGACTTCTCGACCACGAAGGCGCTGATGCCCTTGCTGCGCTTCGTCGGGTCGGTGACCGCCATGACCGTGTAGTACTCGGACTCGCCCGCGTTGGTGATCCAGCGCTTCACGCCGTTGAGGACGTAGAAGTCGCCGTCGCGGACCGCCTTCGTCTTCATGCCCGCCGCGTCGGAGCCGGCGTCCGGCTCGGAGAGGGCGTACGAGAACATCGCGTCACCCTTGGCGAGCGGGCCCAGGTACTTCTTCTTGAGGTCCTCGGAGCCCGAGAGGATCACGGGGAGCGAGCCCAGCTTGTTCACCGCCGGGATCAGCGAGGAGGACGCGCACACGCGGGCCACCTCCTCGATCACGATCACCGTGGCAAGGGCGTCCGCGCCGGCGCCGCCGTACGACTCGGGTACGTGCACGGCGTGCAGGTCGGAGGCGACCAGGGCGTCCAGGGCCTCCTGCGGGAAACGGGCTTCCTCGTCCACCGCGGCCGCGAACGGCGCGATCTTCGCCTCGGCCAGCGAACGGATCGCGTCACGGAGCATGTCGTGCTCCTCGGACGGGCGGTACAGGTCGAAATCGTGGCCCATGGGCACACCCTTCACGACGATCGACGGGAATGGCACTGAGTACCCCACGATAAGGGTACTCAGTGCCACAGACAATGTCGTGACGCCTGAGAGCCGGGTGTTATGTTCCACATCATGAGCGAGGAGCGGGGCACGCACAGTGACACCGGCGGGGTTGCGAAGCCCGCAATGCGGGAGTCCCTCATCGCAGCGGCCTTCCAGCTGTTCCTGGAGCGCGGATTCGAGCAGACCACGATCGACGACATCGTCGCGCTCGCGGGGGTGGGCCGCAGGTCCTTCTTCCGCTACTTCCCCTCCAAGGAGGACGTGGTCTTCCCCGACCACGAGCGTTGCCTGACGGACATGACCGAGTTCCTCCAGCAGCAGAGCCCTGACGGCGACCCCGTGGCGCACGTCTGCGACGCCGCCCGACTCGTACTGCGCATGTATGCCGAGAACCCCGCCTTCTCCGTGCAGCGTTACCGTCTGACGAAGAAGGTGCCCGGCCTCCGCGCCCACGAACTGTCCGTGGTGTGGCGGTACGAGCGCACTCTCGCCGAGTATCTCCGTGCCCGATACGCCGCCCGGCCGGACGGAACGCTGCGCTCCGACGTCATCGCGGCGTCCGTGGTCGCCGCCCACAACCACGCTCTGCGCTCATGGCTCCGCTCAGGCGGCCGGGGCGACGCCATCAAGGACGTCGACCACGCGCTCGACTATGTGCGCGACACCTGGAGCGAGGACCCGGCCGGACGCGGAATCGACGGCCGGGACGACAAGGAAGACGTGATCGTGCTCATCTCCAGGCGCAAGGCGCCGATGTGGCGGGTCATCCAGGGTATCGAGGCTGCGCTCGACGAGGCATGATGGCACCGAGTACCCCAGGATGGGGAATTCAGTACCCCGCCAGCTCAATGTGACTACTTCCGCCTGCGTCGCGACTCCACGAGCAGTTCGATTGCCTCCCCCGCCAGGGCGACATCGGCATCCAACCGGGCACGGTCGCCGTATCCATGCCATTGCAGACAAAGACCATCAAGATGCGAGGCCACCATTCGAGCAAGCGGCTTCACGAGTTCCGCGTCATCGTCGTCCCCCAGAGCCTTACGCAGCACCTCGGCGAACCGGTCGATGAAGAGGTCGTAGGCCCGGGTGGCCAACCCCGGATGCGTGCCCTCCTGCCGCAACGCCCACATGTACAGGTCGAACTGCGCACGCGCGTAGCCGTCGTTCTCCAAGTACCAGTCCATCGTGGTGACCAGGAGAGACGCCGCAGTTTCCCCCAGGCCGGAGCTCTCCTTGCTCGCGCCGATCCGTTCGAGCAATTGATCTGAAGCGTGTTCAAAAACGGCGAAAAACAGCTGCTCCTTGGTATGGAAAACGTAATGCAGAGTAGCCAGAGGCGCTTGGGCCGCGTCGGCGATACGACGAGTCGTCGCACCGCGCACTCCACGCTCCCCAATCACCCGCACCGTTGCCTCGATGTAGTCCTGTCGGCGCTGATCCATGGGAACCCGAGCCATCCGAGGACCTCCCTGATCTTTTGTCTGAGTCATATGAACGAGTCGCTACGTAGTCTAGACCTCTACCGTCTGCGACGAGCAGACACATGTCCGGATCAGGCAGGCGACCTCCGCGTTCCCTAGCCGGGCGAGGAGTCGATCCTATGACTTGATCACTTGACCAGAACCTAGGGTGCTGAATACGGTGATGACCGCTGTCTCTTGCCGCTGCTGCCAGGAGGACGTTCATGAACGCCGTCTCCCACACTCCGTTGACGCCGCTGTCCTTCTTGGACAGGACGGCCCGCGTATGGCCCGACAAGCCGGGAATCGTCTACGGGAACAGGAGCCTGAGCTACGGCGAACTCGCCACCCAGGCGACCCGCGTAGCCCAAGCCCTTCGCGCGAGCGGTGTGCAGGACGGCGACCGAGTCGCCTACCTCATGCCGAACCTGCCCGAGATGCTCGTCGCGCACTTCGCGGTACCGCTGGCCCGAGCCGTGCTTGTCGCCGTCAACACCAGACTCTCCGCCGAGGAGATCGCCTACATCCTCGACCACTCCGGCGCGAAGGTACTGGTCACTGACTCGGCCTTCCTCTCCACGGTCGCGGCCGCCGTCCAGGACGTCACGACGGTCACCGAGGTCATCGTGTTCGAGGACACCGAGGCGGGGGTGGGCACGGACGCAACGGCGAGCGCGGCTGTCGGATCGCGGCTGGTGAGTTACGCCGACTTCACGGCCCGTGGTTCCGACGACCCCATGGACTGGTCGGTCGAGGACGAACTCGCGCCGATCTCCATCAACTACACCTCGGGAACGACCGGCCGCCCCAAGGGGGTCGTCTACACCCACCGGGGCGCCTACCTGAACTCCTTCGGGGAGATCGTCCACTCCTCCCATCACCAGGACAGCGTCTATCTGTGGACACTGCCGATGTTCCATTGCAACGGCTGGTGTACGCCGTGGGCGGTCACCGGCATCGGTGGGACACACGTATGTCTGCGCGAGGTGCGCGGCGACGCGATCTGGCAGCAGATCCGCAAACACCGGGTCACCCACCTCAACGGGGCGCCGACCGTGGTCACCACGATCCTGAACGCGGCGCAGGCCGGCCATCTCGACTACCGGCTGGTGATCACCACCGCGGGTGCGCCGCCGAGCCCCACGACGATCCTGCAGATGGAGCGCATGGGTTTCGGGATCGTGCACGTCTACGGACTGACCGAGACCTATGGCCCGTACTCCGTCTGCCAGGCCCAGCCGCAGTGGTCCACCCTTCCACCCGACGAAAGGGCGGTGGTCCAAGCCCGTCAGGGCGTCGGCATGATCCAGACCGAGGGCCTGCGCGTCGTGGACGAGGACATGGTCGACGTACCGGCCGACGGCAGTTCCATGGGCGAGATCGTGATGCGGGGCAACAACGTGATGGCGGGCTACTACTGCGATCCGGAGGGCACTGCCAAGGCCTTCGGTGGCGGATGGTTCCACAGCGGCGACCTCGGCGTCATGCACCCCGACGGCTACGTGGAGTTGCGCGACCGCGCCAAGGACGTGGTGATCTCCGGCGGCGAGAACATCTCCACCATCGAGGTGGAACAAGCGCTGATGAGCCACGAGGCGGTCCTCGAGGTCGCGGTGATCGGAGTGCCGGACGAGAAGTGGGGCGAGCGGCCGAAGGCGTTCGTCGTACTCAAAGCGGGCCTGCAGGCCACCGAGGCAGAGCTGATCGAGCACGTGCGAACGAAGATCGCCCGCTATAAGGCTCCGCGGAACGTCGACCTCGTGACCGAACTGCCGAAGACCTCGACCGGGAAGATCCAGAAGTTCGCCCTGCGCGAGCCGGAGTGGGCCGGCCGCACTCATCGCGTGCACGGCTGATGAGGAGAGCGCGGCCGTGGCGACACCAGGTTGCGGACTCATGGGCTCCGCGCCGGCGAGGGCAGGCACGTCCCTCGCCGATCGCCGTCACCACGGCCGCCCGGTCGCCGTACGCCAGGGCCGCGTGATCCAGGTACGAAACGGGGTTGAGCGCCTCGAACGAGAGGTCACCGACCGCCAGTTGGGCCTCCGTTGCGGTCGAGGTGAAACAGGCCCCGGTCCCGTCCCGGAGTTCCGCCGCCAAGAACGAGGATGGGGGCTTGCCCGCTCGAACCTCATCGAGCGGACAAGCCCCCCGGGCGCCCCGCAACGAGCCGTCACCCCTGACGGGCGGTGGCGGGCAGTCGTGTATTGACCCGCGGAGTTGTTGACTCTCGACCTTGCCGTTGGTCTGCGGCCGGTAGGCGCGGGTGAGTTTGCCGGCCGCGCCGAGGTCGGTCAGGGCCTGGCGCCAGGCAAAGCTCTAGCGGGAGGGCCAGGCGTTGTTGGTCAGGACCCGTTCGACGCGGTCGATACCCAATGCGGCGAAGAAGGCCGCGGCCCGTCGCAGGAAGGCGGCGCAGGTGAGCGCCTTCTCTCTCGTGGGCGTGGATCTCGCTGTAGGCGAGACGGGTGCAACCAGCACTGCCGCAACGCTCCCTAGACCAACTGCACCCTGCGGTCCAGAACGGCCGAATGAATACCGACGGAGGTCTCCCGCATGTAGGCCGTCCGCAGTTCGTGCGCTTTCCGGTATTCCTCGGTTGCGAGGGCCTCACGCATCTCCGTCTCCGACTCGAAGCCGATCCGCACGATCGCGTCGATCGGCTCCTCCTCCCCGTCCGTCACGAGGTCCGTCAGGTAGTACTGCACGTACTCCTTGACCTGGGGAAGCGCCACATAGGTCGGTCCGTACTCCAGTTCCATGAATCGGCGAAAGTCCTCCGTGGAAATCTCCGGGCGCTTCCTGATCACCGTCATCAGCCTGAGCATGTCGCTACCACCTTCCTGAACACCTGTTCATTGCAAGCTATCATGAACGGGTGTTCAATGAATCTGTGACCAAGACAGACAACCGCGACCTGCGCTCCGAGCTCGTGGCCGCCGCGATCGGCATGCTGGCGGAGCCCCAAGCGGTGGCCGTTCCGTCGCTGCGCTCAATCGCCCGGGCCTGCGGGGTGGCCCCCTCGGCCGTGTACTGGCACTTCCCCTCCGAGGCGGACCTGCGCTCGGCGGTGCTCGACGCCGAATACGCCTCGCTGGTCGAAGCGGTCGAGTCGGCGCTCGATGCCGCGGACGAGGCCGACACCCAGCTGGTCGTTGCCGGCGACGCCTACATTGCCTGGGGCGCGGCTCACCCGGGCGCGTACCAGCTCCTGTTCGAGAGCGGTGACGCACTGCCGGAGACCAGAGCCGCGCACGGCCCCCGCCTCCAGGCGCGCATCGTCGAACTCGCGCGGCTCGTCGACCCGGACGCACCCTTTGCCTCCGCACTCCTGCTGTGGTCGGCGTGGCACGGTGTCGTCTCCCTTCGGCTCCACAAAACCGAGTGGGACTGGGGCATGACCGCACAGGACGCGAATCGCCGGCTGGTCCAAGCATTGGCAACCGGCAGGACCAAGACGACCAATGCGGACAGGCCCACCGCTCTCTAGGAAGCCGCCTTGCCCGTCGTAGCCATCAACAACTCGCTGTGACTGGCACTTTCACAACACGCTCCAGCCGGCCGGTCACTAGAATGCCGCCGCCGCCTGGGCGGAGGACGGGTCGTCCTCAAGCACGTGGTGCGGGTCGGTCATCACACCGTTGACCTCGATCCAGCCCATGAACGGCGGGCTCGCCTCGTAGCCGAGCAGGCGCTGGACACGGTCCGGCAGCTGCTTGACGACGTCGAGGGGAACAGAGAGGTACTGGTTCTCCTCCTGCCGGAGGTAGGCCAGGTCGAGGGTCAGAGTCAGTCCGGTCCGGGAGATGTCGGTGTTGTTGGTGCCGCCGGCGTGGTAGGTCGCTCCCAGCCAGATCAGCGCGGATCCCGCCGTCATCTCGGTCGGGACCGTCTCCTCCTGGCGGGGGCCGCGCTCGTCGTCCCACAGGTGGCTTCCGGGGATCACCAGGGTCCCGCCGTTGTCAGCGGTGAAGTCGGTGACGGCCAGCATGATCTGCACCCGGGCCTGGCGACCGCCCTCCGGGTGGCGCCACTGCCAGACCGCGTCGTCCCGGTGCAGCGGCTGAGAGCCCTCGCCGGGGTGGATGTCGATGAGCTGCGTCACGCCGATCTGGATGTTCGGAACCAGCTCCGCGCGCTCCTCGCCGAACCACACCGGGGTCGGGATCTGGAGGTAGCGCTCCGCGGCACCGTAGAACAGCGGGTGGGTAATGAGGTCAGCCATGCGGGGACTGTGCTTGAACAGGGCGCCGAGCCGACGCGTCTTGGCTCCGGCGAAGTCGTCCTGCCCCCAGCCGACCCGTTCCAGCTCCGGCAGGAGGTCGGCCTTGATCGCGGCGAGGAGCTCGCTGTCGATGAAGTCCTTCACGATCACGCCGCCGTCACGCGCGATCACATCGCACACGTCATCCACGGTCGTGGTCGGTTCGAGTGTGGTGAGACCCATGGTGTTGCCCTCACAAGTTCAACGATGTTGTTCGCCCGGGCCCGGTGCGGCGGAGGGGGCGAGAGAGGTCGATGGCACAGTGCACACAACATGCAGATCAAATGACCAAGTCATTTGATCCGATCGTGGCCTCAGGATGAGCGGATGTCAACGGCGCGTGGGCACACATCCGGCCGGAGTGCGGAATACGTGAGCGCGCATCCCGCACTCCGGCCGCCTTCTCCAAGACTTGTGACTCCGATCCAAAACTGAACCGCTCACGGCCTGCCAGGGCAGTGGAGGATCCCTCTTGTCGCTCGGCGGGGGTGTGTCGGTCGAGTCGGGCCGGCAGATCGTCCAGGTCGGTGGTGGTGAACTCCTTCGGAAACACCGCGGTGAGACGGTCGATGGCCTTCTTCCCCCGGTGGGAGGAGCCGTTGTCGACGGTCCAGAGGACACCTCTGGCGCTCGCATAGGGCTCTTGGGCCATGACCTGAGTGACCATGGCCATGAAGGGCACGATTCCGGTCTTCGGCTCGCAGCGGCCGAAGACCTTCGCATGGTGGACGTCGTAGGCGGCAAGGTAGGCCACGGCACCGCCGCGGCCGTACTCGTGGTTGACGCGCATCGCCCGGGCCTGGCCCGGGGCCGGCGTCGGATGGCAGCGGGCTCGGACGAAGGTCTTCTCGTCGCTGGAGGCGACGTACCCGTCTGGCCCGAGCGGGACACCCTCGAACATGCGGGCGTACAGATCCAGAACACGCCGGACCTTGGCGCGAAAGTCCAGGTCGCGGATGGTGATCCAGGACCGGTACTGCCAGGGCTTGAGCACGTCCTCGCGCAGCCCGCCGGACCCGCGCCAATCTCCAACAGAACTCAGCGTTCCGCGACCGCCGACTCGAGCAGGGACAGAGTCCGGTTGTCCGCGTCCGCGTCCACGTGTGCGCGGACGCCGAGGGGCAGCGGCAGGTTCGGCGAGGTGTGGCCGAAGTCGACCTGGGCGAGGACAGGGATGTCACGCTGCGCCAGGACGTCGAGCACAACGTCGCGCAGACCGACCTGGTCTCCGCCGCCCTCGTAGGGCGTGACCTCACTCGGGATGCCGACCACCATGCCCGCGATCCGGTCCAGCACACCGGACAGTCGCAAGGCATGCAGGTCGCACCAGATCCGCGTGACCGGCCGCTGTACCTCTTCCCAGAACAAGACGGCGCCGTCGAACCGTTCGGCGGCCAGTGCGAATGGTGTCGCCTGCAACTGGACCAGGCGGTTCAGCAAGCCGCCGACCAGTGGTCCCTGGGCGCGGCCCGGCCGCCAGGTTTCCCAAGTCCCCCTTGCCGGCAGCACGCCCGGCGCCTCGGCCTTGGTAAGCACACGGGCGTAGAGGTCGACGAGTTCGGACCGACGGGCCTCGTCGCCCAACGTGTACCAATCGCTGCCGAAACCGTGGGTGACGATGTCGGCGTGGAAGCCGACGAGGCCGGTCTTGGCGTACAACGCCATGTGCAGCAGCGAGATGTCGCTGTAGCCGAGGATCGGCTTCGGGTCGGCCCGGACCGCATCCAGATCGATCAAATCGAGATAACCAATGGTCGCCTGGCCACCGGTGTGCGCGACGATGGCCCGCACCTCCGGATCCCGGAGCAGCGCATTGAGCTCGGCAGCCTGCTCCGCCGGAGCGCCCGCCGCCCACCAGCGGCTCCGCGCGGGGTCGACCATCGGGCTGACCCGCACGCGGAAACCCATCCGCTCCAATATCGCCACACCGCGAGCGAGCAGCGGCTCCTCACCGGGCTCGAGCTGGCCCGAGGGCGCGGTGACGACCACGAGATCGCCGGAACGCAGCGCACGGGGACGACGGACCGTAGGCAGAGGGCCTCCTTGTTGATCGACAACGGCGGACAACCACGCAGGTACCGCTGGTATTCCGCCTCCCCGACGTGGTCAAGCCAAGCCCCGGAATCCCGGCAGGGGCCCACCAACCGCCTCAACGCTGACACGACGGTGACCCAGGGATGGCGGGTGCCGACGGAGAGTTCGTCGGCACCCGCCGAGGACTCCTTCGGCTGTACCTGCCAGCCCCGCTTCGCCGTCCCAGACCACTAACGGATCGCTACGGAATCGGGCCCCGATGTCAACCCCCGAAGGACTTCCGGAGCTGACCACTAAGGCCGCGTGGCACTCTCGTCCCGACTCGCTACGAGGCCCCGTTCCTTCAAGGCCGTCAGCACCCGTTCGCCGATCTGCTCGGCGGAGCCGACGGCATGGATCGTCAGCAGCCTGGCGGCGTAGTGGGCAAGGAGCGGGGCGGTCTGGCTGCGGTAGATCTGTTGCCGGTGCCGGATGACCTGCTCGGTATCGTCCGCACGGCCACGGCCCAACAGCCTGCTCACCACGACGTCTTCGGGGACGGTGAACTCCAGGACCGCGTCGATCCCGCCATCCGCGTCGGGGAGCATCGACCCAAGTTCTTCCGCCTGCCGCACGGTTCGCGGGAAGCCGTCGAGGAGGAAGCCCCGCTGTGCGTCCGGTTCTGCGAGCCGCCGGCGGATCATCTCGCCCGTGACGTGATCGGGGACCAGTTCACCCGTGTCGAGATACCGCTGGGCATCCTGCCCCAGTGGTGTCCGACGGCTGACGTGTTCGCGGAACAGATCGCCGGTGGAGATGTGAGGGATGTCGAGATCGTTGCGGAGGATGGCCGCCTGGGTGCCCTTGCCTGCGCCAGGAGGGCCGATGAGTACAAGTCGCATCTGCGTACGGGTACCTTCCGATCAAGCCGCATCCATGACATGCCGGTACGGCGTCGCTCATGCCCAGTGGGGCGGGTTCCATCATCAACAGGCCCGGCCTGTAAGTGTCTACGCGGTCCCGCTCGTTGTCGCCTCCCCCGTAAACCGATAGTCACGGGGCTTGAATCGCTTCGTCTGCCACCAGTAGGAGACAGTCGTACCCGGCCACAGCGTGTCGATGCGGCCGTCCGCCGACTGGTACCAGCTGCGGCAACCACCGGATACCCAGACGGTCTTCTTCATCAACCGCTGAGTCTTGCCGTAGGCGCCCGCCTGAACCTCCGGGCGCAGTTCGAGAGCCCGTGTCCCCTTCGTGCGCGCGTGCTTGATGGCGCCGACGATGTAGCGGGTCTGGGCCTCGATCATGAACACCATCGAGTTGTGCCCGAGTGCGGTGTTCGGGCCCAGCATCATGAAGAAGTTCGGGAACGCCGAGGTCGAGATGCCGAGCTTCGTGGCGGCTCCGTCCCTCCAGGCGTCCGAGATCTCGACACCGTCCCGCCCGAACACCTTCATCGGGGCGAGGAAGTCGGTGGCGGCGAAGCCGGTGCCGAAGACGATCGTGTCGACCCGGCGCGGTGAGCCGTCCGCCGCGACGACCGCGTCCGTCGTGATCTCGCGCAGGCCGGTCGTGACCAGCTCCACATTGCTGCGCTGAAGCGCGGGGAACCAGTCGTCCGAAACGAGGCGGCGCTTGCACCCGGGAGCGTAGTCGGGGGTCAGCACGGCCCTCATCGCCTCATCGGGTACGGACTCCTCGATGAAGTCCAGCGCTCGCTGCCGGTAGCGCTCCACGACCTTGGGGTGTCCGAGGAACCCCCGGGCCAGTGTCTCGAACTCCCAGTACGTCGCCCAGCGTCGCAGCCGCTGTACGAGGGGCAGCCGACCGTAGACACGGCGCTGCTGCGGGGGAATCTCCGCATCGCCGCGAGGCGTCACCCAGTGCGGTGACCGCTGGAACACATAGAGTTTTTCGGCCTGTTCGGCCAGGTGGGGAACGAACTGAACCGCACTCGCACCTGTTCCGATCACCGCGACATGACGTCCGGTGAAGTCGTGGTCGTGATCCCACTGGGCGGAGTGGAACGCTTTTCCGTCGAAGGTCTCCAGGCCGGAGATCTCGGGTACCACCGGCTTGCTCAGCACTCCGGTCGCGTTCACGACGAACCTGCCCTGGATCGACTCGCCCGCCGCGGTGACCACGGTCCAGGTACCGGTCGTGTCGTCGAAGCGCATCTCCTCCACCTCGACCCCGAACCTGAGATGCGGACCGAGTTCGTAGACGTCGACAACTTGCCGCAGATAGGCGTGGAGTTCCGCCCAGGACGGGAAGTGCCGCGTCCAGTCCGGGTTCTGGCGGAAGGAGTAGGAGTACAGCACGCTCGGTACGTCGCAGGCGGCGCCCGGGTAGGTGTTGTCCCGCCAGGTACCGCCGACATCCGCGCCCTTCTCCAGAATGACGAAATCGTCGATCCCGGCAGCCTTGAGCTTGATGGCGGCGCAGAGCCCGGAGAAACCCGAGCCCACGATGACGACCGTGGAATGGTCGCCTTGGAGATGAGTCATGACCGTCCTCTGTCGACTGAGGGCCAGGGATGGTGTCCTCCGAGCCGCGACTTCCAGTGGGGTCGACGGCGAGGACTTCTGATCAAATGACCTGATCGTACGATCAGAATGCGTGCCGCGCTTCCGCGTGTCAATGCCCGGAGAACACCGGGAGCCGCGGCGGCCGACCCCGGCCTAGCCGCCGAGCGCGTCGCGTAGCGCCGCGAGCAGTCCCGCGACGCGCGGATCCGGGCCTCCGGTCATCTCCGTCTTCAGAAGGTTCTGCACATACCCGAAGCCGACCCGGGCATCACGGTCGGCGAACCCGAGTGCCCCACCGACACCCTCATGCCCGAAGGAACTCCCGGACAGCATCGGCAGCCCTGCGGTGGGCAGCATGAACCCGCTGCCGAACCTCGCGTCCAGTCCGGTCACCCGGTCTCGCCCAGCGCTTCGCTCGGCGGTCGCGGCCGTGACCATGTCCTCGCCCAGCAGCCTCAGTCCGTCCACCTCGCCGACACAGGAGGCGTAAAGCCGAGCCACAGAGCGGGCGTTGGTGATGCCGTTCGCGGCGGGAAGCGATGCCCGGCGGATGCTCGGGGTGTTCCACTCGTCGGCATCCGGTGTCCTCAACACACCGTTGACGGTCATCGCCCGAGTCAGCAGCGAGGACAGATCCCCCGACGCTCTCCAGTCGCCGCCGATCGCTCGCCTCAGCTCCGGATCGGGAATCCTCTCCGCGAGCGAGGGGTCGGGCGAGGCAGCGGGGCGACCGGACAGCGGATCGTCGACGAGAGCGGCAACTCGGTGCTCCATACCGTCGGGCAGACCGATGAAGAAGTCGAGGCCCAGCGGACCGGCGATTTCACTGGAGAACAGGCGCTGGATCGTCCAACCGGTGGCACGTCGAACCACCTCGTCGAGAAGCCAGCCGTACGTAAGGGCGTGGTAGCCGAACTCGGTGCCCGGCGCCCAGAGAGGTTCCTGTTCGGCGAGTGCTCGCGCTGCGACGCCGTACGCGAGGATCTCCGCACGAGTGAACCGGCCGTCGAGAACGGGCAATCCAGCCTGATGAGCGAGGATCATCCGGACCGAGACACCTCCCTTCCCATGGCTCGCGAAGGCCGGCCAGTAGCGGGCGACGGGAGCGTCGAGGTCGAGTTCCCCCCGGTCGGCCAGCAGACAGCAGAGGACCGCCGTGGCACCTTTCGTCACTGAGTACGCCAGCCCGACCGTGTCCGCGCGCCACCGCCGCCCGGTGACGACATCGGCGAGCCCGCCCCACAGGTCCGCCTTCAACTCACCGTCGACATAGACCGCGCAGGACGCCCCCACCTCGCCGCACTGCGCGAAGTTCCGATCGAACGCCTCTCGCAGCGGCTCGAAGCCCGGTGCGACGAACCCCTCCGAGTGCATGGTCTGCGACTGAATCGACATGACGCTCCTCGCTGCGACTGGGGCGCCCACCGGTCCGAGTCTCGGTCCGAAGCCGGCACAGCCGACACCTGCCGCATCGGCGGACACGGGATGCACAGACCCCTTGCGGGGCGGCGAACGCCATCGTAATCTAATGACCTGATCAGATGACCAACTAGTGGTCCACTGTGGAACGGCCTCACCAGGCTGTCAACCCACCCCCGGAAGCAGACCCGCACTCTCCATTCCGGTCCCCAGAATTCGTGAGTTTTCTCGAAAACCTTGACAGGCCGCTTCAGTAGCCCATTACTAGGCCGACAAGATTCGCCAATGCCTCAGTCGGGGGGCGGGGCCATCATCAGAGAGTGTGCATATGAGTTCTGTGTCAGCGGCGAATGAGCCGAAAACTCCCACCGCAGCATCACCTCAGGAATCACAGCTCCGCGGAAATCTCGGCACCGCCCATCTGCTCTTCACGGTGCTCGCCTTCAACGCCCCACTCGCGATCGTCGTCGGGTTTCTCCCGGTGGTCATCGGCTACGGAAATGGGATCGGCGCACCCGTGGCGTTCGTCGCCGCCGGGGCGATCATCGCCCTTTTCGCCGCCGGATTCACCACCATGGCCCGGCACCTGCCGAACCCGGGGGGCTTCTACGCCTACATCACGGCAGGTCTCGGCCGGGTCATGGGTCTGGGATCTTCGTTCGTCGCGTTGCTCTGCTACTACTTCATGGTCATCGGTAGCTACGCGTACGGCGGCCTCGTACTGGAATCACTCGTGCGCGACACCTATCACGGACCCGATATCAAGTGGTGGGTGTGGGGTCTCCTATTGCTGGCGATCGTCGGAACGCTGGGCTACCTCAAACTCGATCTCTCAGCGAAGATTCTTTCCGTGCTTCTGGTCTGCGAGATCGTCATCGTCCTCGTGTATGACGCCTGTGTCGTGTTCCAGGGAGGCGCTTCGGGGCTCGGCACTTCGTCATTCACTCCGCACTCCATATTCTCCGGCTCGATCGGCATCGCCCTTCTTTACGGCATCACATGCTTCGGCGGATTCGAGGCGACCACCATCTTCCGCGACGAAGTACGGAATCCCGACCGCACGATTCCCCGAGCGACGTATCTCGTCATCGGCCTCGTCACCGTCTTGTATGCGGGCGGCGCGTGGGTGATGATCCAGGCCCTGGGCGCGGACAAGGTCGTCGCCGCCGCGGCCACCGACCCCACCGGGTCGTTCATCTCGAGCCTTGAGACATACAGCGGCCGCGTCGCCGTGGACATCGTGACCGTGCTGCTGAACACGAGCATCTTCGCCGCACTGTTGTCGGGCCACAACATCACGTCGCGCTACATGTACAACCTCAGCGCGGACCGCATCCTGCACCGCTCCCTCAGCCGGGTGCACGGCCGTCACGGCTCACCGCACCGCGCGTCCCTCACCATGAGCGTCTTGTCGCTGCTCGGGTTGGCCCCCTTCGTCGCCCTCGGGTCGGACCCCTCGAAGCTGTACGCCGTACTGGTCGGGATCTTCGGCTACGCGCTCATCGTCCTGCTCCTGGTCACCGGGATCGCCGTTCCCATCTACCTCAGGCGAAACCGGGTGGCCTGGGCGAATCCATGGAACTCGGTCATCGCTCCAGTCCTCGCGCTCGCCGGCCTCACCGTCTCCATGGTCCTGGCGACGCAGAACTTCAACCTGCTGATCAGCGGCTCGCAGTCGCTCGCGAACACGATGTTCGCGGTCGTGTACGGAACCTTCGCGGCGGGCGTCGTCCTGGCGCTCGTCTACCGGAAGACCAAGCCCGAGGTGTACGCCCGCATCGGCCGGCAATAAGCGTGGACAAGGACGGTACGTGTGCTGACAACAGCGGCACACGTACCGTCATGCGTCGGCGAACGTCGCATCGCCCGGCCACCGGCCGGTGAGCATGCGGATCGCGTAGTCGGCGTAGGTATACGCGATCTGCTCGGCGCCATGCGGTCCGTCCGGACGGAACCATGCCGAGACGCCCATGCCCATGTCGAGAATCGCGTACGAGGCGAGCCGGGGTTCCACGACGGTGAAGTCGCCTTCGGCACACCCCCGTTCGATGACGGTGCGCAGTCCCCGCTCATAGGTCTGTCGCAGCCGCAGCACCTGGTCGCGGTAGGGCTGCTCCAGGTTCTCGATCTCACGGTTGCCTACGAACGCCTGCTCGCGATGTGCCGCGTGATAGCGGACATGCGCCTCGACGATCCGCCGCAGTTGTACGGACACGTCGCCGCCGGCGTCGAGCGCCGCCTGCTGGTCGGCGATCAGCGCCCGCATCGTCTCGACCATGATCTCCCCGAGCAGCACCTGCTTCGAGCTCACGTGCCGGTACAGACTCGGACCGCGGATGCCGATCGCCGCGCCGATGTCGGACATCGTCGTCGCACGGTAGCCACGTTCGGCGAACAGTCTCAGCGCCGCCGCGGAGATCGTCCGCGCGTCGACGGTCTGCTGCCTCTGCGGCATGTCGGCATCCCGTCCCGCCCGGCGCGACCCGTCTTCGTCATGAAGCGCCTCAGTCATGAGGTGAGGGTAACTGCTACTGATCGTTAGCCGTGGCGATGTGGCTTATTACTCATGACCCTTGACAACTCTCTGATCAAACGATCAGGATCGCAGCTAATGACCATTAGCTTATGAGGAGCGGCATGACAGTCCGGCGTACCGCGCTCGTCACCGGCGCATCCCGCGGAATCGGCAGAGCCATCGCGGAGCGGCTCGCGCAAGAAGGATTCGATCTCACCCTGTCCGCTCGTGCTGACGGGCCGCTCAAGGACGCCGCCAACCAACTGCGCGCCCATGGGGGTCGGGTGGAGACCGCGTCCGCGGACATGGCGGACCCGGAGCAGGTCGAGGCCCTCGCCGACACGCATCTCCAACTGCACGGCGGCATCGACGTCTTGGTGCTGGCCGCCGGTATGGGAACAGGCGGCGGGCTGGCCGCCTACCCCCTCCACAAGCTCGACACCATGATGGCGGTGAACCTCAGGAGCAACTTCCAGCTCACCCAGCGACTCCTGCCCGCGCTCCGTACGGCCGGATCCGCGCCGTCCGGACCGGGGGCGAAAATCATCGCCATCGCTTCGATCACGGGAGTCGTGAGCGAGCCGGGCCTGGCGGCGTACGGCGCCACCAAGGCGGCCCTGATCTCCCTCTGCGAATCGATCACGACCGCCGAGGGTTCCCGGGGTGTGAACGCAACGGCGCTGTCACCCGGTTACGTCGACACCGACATGGCGGCCTGGGTGCACGAACGCGTCGACCCCGCCACGATGATCCAGGTCTCGGACATCGTGGAACTCACCGTGGCGCTGTGCCGCCTGTCGCGGTACGCCGCAGTACCCAACATCGTGGTCACCAGGCCTGGAGAAACACTGTGGCGCGCATGACCACCGCAGGGGGAACCGGGGCCGGATTCGGCCCGGGCAACGACATGACGAGCCGGACGGAGTCACCGTAGATGGCCTTCGATTTCTCTCTTGCACCAAGAGTCGTGGAGTGGCGCGACAGGATCGCCGAGTTCGTGACGGACGTGGTCGTCCCTCGCGAGCAGGAGGCGTTCGCGCACGGCCTGAGCGACGAACTGCGCCGAGAACTGCAACAGGCGGCGAAGGCCGCCGGGATCTGGGCGCCGCAGGCACCGGCGAACCTTGGCGGTGGCGGCTTCCGCTTCGACGAGGCGGCCGTCCTGTTGGAGGAGGCCGGCACCAGTCTGCTCGGCCCTCTGGCCCTCAACTGCGCGGCCCCGGACGAGGGCAACATCCACCTGCTCAATGTGGTGGCCACGCCCGCTCAGCGGGAGAAGTACCTCGTGCCGCTGGTCACCGGCGACATCCGCTCCTGCTTCGCGATGACCGAGCCGCCGCCCGGTGCGGGCTCCGACCCGTCAGCCGTACGCACCCTGGCGACCAAGGTCGCCGGTGGCTGGAGCATCTCGGGTGAGAAGCATCTGATCACGGGGGCCGAGGGCGCCGCGTTCACGATCGTGATGGCGCGTGACGGCGAGAACAGCGGGGCCACCATGCTGCTGGTCGACACTGACACCCCCGGTTTCGCGGTGAAGGAGCATGCCCGCACCATCGACTCAACCATGGTCGGCGGTCACTGCCGGGTGCTGTTCGAGGACGTTTTCGTGCCGGACGACGCCGTGCTCGGTGAGGCCGGGCTGGGATTCCGGTATGTGCAGGTCAGGCTGGCGCCCGCTCGCCTCACCCACTGCATGCGGTGGCTCGGTGCCGCCCGTCGCGCGCACGAGATCGCGCTCTCCCGTGCGGTCGACCGGGAGTTGTTCGGACAGCGGCTCGCCGACCTCGGGATGGCGCAACAGATGATCGCCGACAACGAGATCGACCTGGTCGCGGCCCGAGCGCTGCTGTGGCAGGCCTGCTGGGAGGTGGCCGAAGGCGGCAAGGGCACCGAGTCGTCGTCGCGCGCGA
Source organism: Streptomyces sp. NBC_00620 (assembly GCF_026341825.1). Taxonomy (GTDB): domain Bacteria; phylum Actinomycetota; class Actinomycetes; order Streptomycetales; family Streptomycetaceae; genus Streptomyces. Next base: position 2,251,072 of record NZ_JAPENY010000002.1, on the reverse strand, counting down.
AGGTGTTCATCAGCGAGGCCGTCGGAAGGGTCGTCGACCGCTCGGTGCAGCTCGCCGGAGGGCTGGGCACCAGCGAGGACCTGGTCATCGGCCGTATCTACGCCGATATCCGCGCCTTCCGTATCTACGACGGAGCCTCAGAGGCGCACCGCATGTCGATCGCCAAGCGGGCCGCACGCCGTGCCGGTACCGCCGAACACGGAAGCGGGGTCCGGTCATGAGCACCGATCTACCCGGCCTGCCCGCCGCGAACATCGAGAAGTGGCTTCAGGAAACGCTGCCGGATCTGCTGGACGGCGGTCCTTGGCAGGCCGAGCTGATCTCCGGCGGGCTGTCGAACATCACCTACCGGCTGCGCCTCCCCCACGGAACCGTCATCCTCCGACGGCCGCCGCTCGGTCAAGTGCTCCCCAGTGCGCACGACATGAAGCGTGAGTACCGCGTCCAGACCGCGCTCGCGGGGACCGCTGTGCCCGTGCCTCGGACGCTTGCGCTCTGCACGGACCCCGATGTCCTCGGCTGTCCCTTCTACGTCATGGCCGAGGTGCCCGGGGCGGTCATACGCACGGCGGAGGACACCGCCGGGCTCAGCCCCGAGGCGCGCTCGGCGCTGGCCGACGGTCTGGTGCACACCCTCGCGGACCTGCACAGCATCGACCCTTCGAGCGTCGGCCTGGCGGACTTCGGACGGCCACACGGCTACTGCGCGCGCCAGGTCTCCCGGTGGGGCGAGCAGTGGCGCCGCTCGCACACGCGCGAACTCCCGGACATGGACGTACTCCTGAACCGACTCTCCGACCACGTGCCGGAGAGCTCCGACGCCTCGATCGTGCACGGCGACTACCGCCTCGACAACACCATCGTCGACCTGAGCGGCCCGCCCCGCATCGCGGGCGTCCTCGACTGGGAACTTTCCACGCTGGGCGACCCGTTGGCCGATCTGGCCATGACGCTGACCTACTGGCACGACCACGACGACGCGGACCGCGAGCTGATTCCCGTCGCGGTGGGTGTCACTACGCAGCAGGGCTTCCCCGCCAGTTACGAAGTGGCCGAGAAGTACGAATGGTTGACCGGCCGGGACCTGAGCCTCCTGCCGTTCTACATGGCCTTCAGCGCGATGAAACTCGCCGTGATCCTCGAAGGCGTCCACGCCCGGTATCTCGGCGGCCAGACAGTGAGCGAGGGCTACGAAGGCGCCGGAGCGGCGGTCCCGGTCCTGGTCTCGAAGGCCCTTCGCGAGCTGCGCGTGATCGGGCGGGCGTAGGCGGCGGCACGGCCACGGGGCGGGAGCGTTCCTGTCCGCAGCCTTCATCAGGACCTCGGCCCGCAACATCGACTGGAGATCTCCGACAACACCACCTGGCCCTGGCGGCACCAGCTCACGGCCGCATTCGCCCGCCCTGCCCCGACCTGCCACCTGAGCAGCGAACCCGCCCCTGCCCGCCCACGACCGGAGGACCCAACGGGGTGGCGCTCAGTTCATGTACTTGTCGAACCATTCGATGAGCGGGTCCGGGTTGTTGGGGAAGAAGAGGTAGCCGTCCCAGCGGCGGGTGGTGCCGTGGATCCAGTGCAGTTTCTTCTCCTCGGTGGGGATGTTGTCGAAGATCGTCTGGACGTCGCCGGGCTTGGTGAGAGCGTCGTCGTGAACCTGGGCGACGAAGGTGGGCACGTGGCAGTTCTTGGCGTGCTCGACGGGGGACATGTCGTCGATCCGGAAGCTGGTGATCAGCTGGATTTCGCGGTCTACGGCGTCGAACTGGTCCTCGATGCCGAGGATTTCGGTGATCCGCTCGTAGAACGGGCGCAGTGAGACCGGCTGCGGGTTGACCATGCAGCGCACGTCCCGGAAGTACTCCGGGTGGTTGGTCATGGCGATGTAGGTGGCGTTGCCGCCGCAGCAGCGGCTGAACAGGCCGACCGTCATGTTCCGGGTGTCCTCGCGGGACTTGACGTAGCGCAGGGAGCCGACGACGTCGCGGGACTCGAAAATGCCGTTGGAGCCGAGGCCGCCGTTGCCGATGCCGCTGTGGCCGAAGTTGCGCAAGTCGTAGGTCAGGACGTTGTACCCGGCGTCGTGGAGGTGCTTGTAGTCCGGCATGAAGTTGACTTCGAAGTCGTTGCCGCCGGCGCCGCCGATCTGCTTCCACGGCTCCAGGTGGGAGGCGAGGCCGTACCGGTTGAACCAGATCGGGTGGTTGCAGACGACGATCTTGTCCGACCCCTTGTAGGGGATGAACCATGCATCAAGCGGTACCCCGTCCAAGGACGGGAAGGTCACGTTCTCCTACTCCAGGCCGTACTCGTCCGGCCAGTGCAGGGTCGGCGAGCGGATCGGGCGCCCGAAGGTATTCGCGAGGTTCTTGACGAGTTCGTCCACGTTCTCTGCAGCCATCAGTCTTCACCCTCTCCGTCACTGCTGCCAGGCTCGGCAGCAGTCACCACACTGAGCCCTCCCCTCACACGAATCTTGAACAATCCTGCCGTTCTGGAACGATCCGCTCCTCAGGTGCCCCGAAGGTCACCCGGCCTCGCGCGCCGCGCGCAGAATGCTCGGCGTCACGTTCAGATGCCGCCGCATCGTTCTGGTCAGATGGCTCTGGTCGGCGAAACCCGCCGCCAGGGCGACCGCCGCGATCGGGGCGTCGCCATACAGCAGGGCCCGCCGCGCACACTCCAGGCGCTGCCGCATCAGGTACTGATAGGGGGCCTGGCCGGTGGCCGCGCGAAACATCCGGGTCAGATGCGAGGTGCTCACACCCGCTGCGGCGGCCAGCTGCTCCAGAGTCACCGTCGACCCGAGGTTGGCCTGCATGTAGTCGATCACCGCCGCCAGCCGCCGCGGCGACAGCTCGCCCGCCCGCGCCTTGGGCCCGGCCTGTCCGGCACCGTACACCGCACAGGTGCGAACCAGGTGCGCGCCGACCGCCTGCATCAGAGACTGGGTGTAGAGCGAGTCGGCCGGACCCGGCTGCTCGTACTCCAGAACCAACCGCTCCACGAGCAACGCCAGCAGCGGATCGTCGAAGTGGAATCGCGCTGCCGGCTCCGCCTCTCCCCGTACGTCGCTCTCCGCCGCCAGCTGTTTCATCCAGGCAGGGTCGATGGCCAGCATCATCAGTTCGACGTCTTCTTCCCAGCGACACAGAAGCGCTCGCGTCGCAGCCGTACACCGTCCGACCAGCGCAGCCCGGCCGAGAGCCCCGACTGCAGGGCGATCACGTGCTGGACAGGGCCTTGTCCGGCGGGGCCGTGTCCAGCGCCGCCGTCTCCCGCTGTACGGTCCGCTCGACCACGGCCTCGTCCAGCGACAGCGCACTACTGGAGAGGAGTCACAAGTGTGGCTTGATACGTGAAACCGCCATATGACCATCTTCCACTTACAGGTCGCTTCCGCCCTATCGGATCATCGCCTCGGATCCAGTCGGCGAGGGCCCTTCATGAAGCCTGCGAAGCCGTTGCTGTGGGACAGCCGAACTCGGCGATCGCCAGACCGACCCGGATCAGGCACGGGAGTCGGACATGATCAGCCGATCTCGTCGAGGACCGGGCTGCGAAGCCTGGCCCACACTTGGGCCACCTGACCAGAGCGAGAACGATCATGCCAAGTGATATGACACCAACAGAGCAGTCCCAGGCAGCCTGGTACGCCCATGAGCGTCCAAGCCCGTGACCTTCACTGCCGCAAGGTCGATACTTTCCACAGATGAGCTCCCGCCGGCCCTCGTCCGACCAGCCCCAGAAACCTGACGACTCGTCACCAAAGTCAGCATTGGGTCAGCATCAGCCCCGCCAGAACCCGCTTCCGACCACCATGGACCGCCAAGATCGACGACTGACGTAACCCACCCTGACCAGCAAAGGCGCAGGTCAGGGACTCACCTGCTAGTGTCACCAGGAGGTACCCATGAAGATGCTCATCAACGTGGCGGAGACGGTGGTCGCGGATGCTCTGCGGGGTATGGCGGCAGCGCATCCGGAGCTGACGGTGGATGTCGAGAACCGGGTGATCGTACGGCGGGACGCTCCCGTGGCCGGAAGGGTGGGCCTGGTGTCCGGCGGCGGCTCGGGGCACGAGCCGCTGCACGGCGGTTTCGTGGGTCCCGGGATGCTGTCGGCGGCCTGTCCCGGCGAGGTATTCACATCGCCGGTGCCGGACCAGATGCTGCGGGCCGCGGCCGCCGTGAACAGCGGCGCGGGTGTGCTGTTCATCGTGAAGAACTACACGGGTGACGTGCTCAACTTCGACATGGCGGCCGAGCTCGCCGAGGACGAGGGCATCCGGATCGCCAAGGTCCTCGTCAATGACGACGTCGCCGTCACCGACAGCCTCTACACGGCCGGGCGGCGCGGCACGGGCGCCACGCTGTACGTGGAGAAGATCGCGGGCGCCGCCGCCGAGGAGGGCGCGCCGCTGGAGCGGGTCGAGGCGCTGGCCCGCCAGGTCAACGAGAGCTCCCGCAGTTTCGGCGTCGCCCTCAGCGCCTGCACCACTCCGGCCAAGGGCAGCCCCACCTTCGACCTGCCGCCCGGGGAACTGGAACTGGGTGTCGGCATCCACGGCGAGCCGGGCCGGGAGCGGCGCGCGATGATGACCTCGCGGGAGATCGCAGACTTCTCGGTGCACGCGATCCTGGAGGACCTCGATCCGCGCAATCCCGTGTTGGTCCTGGTCAACGGCATGGGCGCGACGCCGCTCCTGGAGCTGTACGGCTTCAACGCGGAGGTGCAGCGGGTGCTGACCGAGCGCGGGGTCGTCGTGGCGCACACCCTCGTGGGCAACTACGTCACCTCGCTCGACATGGCCGGCGCCTCGGTGACGCTGTGCCAGGTCGACGAGGAGCTGCTGCGGCTGTGGAACGCGCCGGTGAAGACACCGGGCCTGCGCTGGGGCGTCTGAAACCAGCTCCGCATCCGGTCAACGTTCGTACCACGCAAGGAGATTCCGTGCTCGACGCCGATTTCTTCCGCCGTTGGATGACGGTCACCGCCGCCTCCGTGGACCGCGAGGCGGAACGGCTCACCGACCTGGACTCGCCGATCGGTGACGCCGACCACGGCAGCAATCTGAAGCGCGGGTTCACCGCCGTGGTGGCCACGCTGGAGAAGGAGGCCCCGGACACGCCGGGCGCCGTCCTCATGCTCGCCGGACGGCAGCTGATCTCGACGGTCGGCGGCGCGTCCGGACCGTTGTACGGCACCCTGCTGCGCCGTACCGGCAAGGCGCTCGGGGATGCAGCGGAGGTCACCGAGGAGCAGTTCGCCGACGCGTTGCGCGCGGGCGTGGACGCGGTGATGGCGCTGGGCGGAGCCGCGCCCGGCGACAAGACCATGATCGACGCACTGGTGCCCGCCGTCGACGCGCTCTCCGGCTCCTTCGCCGCAGCGAGGGCAGCCGCCGAGGAGGGCGCCGCCGCGACGATCCCGCTGCAGGCCCGCAAGGGCAGGGCGAGCTATCTGGGCGAGCGCAGCATCGGGCACCAGGATCCCGGTGCCACGTCCTCCGCCCTGCTGATCGCCGCGTTGGAGGAGGCGGCCGGTGAGTGACGCGGCGGGCTCGGCCGACGCCGGCCGACCGCTCGTCGGCATCGTGCTCGTGTCGCACAGTGCCGGCGTCGCAGCCTCCGTCGCCGAGCTGGCGACGGGGCTCGCGGGCGGCGGCACGACGGCTCCCGTCGTCCCGGCGGGCGGCACGATGGACGGCGGCCTCGGCACGAGCGCCGAGCTGATCTCCGCCGCGGCCGCCTCCGCGGACCGCGGCGCCGGGGTCGCCGTCCTCACGGATCTCGGCAGCGCGGTCCTCACCGTGAAGGCGCTGCTCGCCGAAGGTGACGAGCTCCCGGAGAACACCCGGCTGGTGGACGCGCCCTTCGTCGAGGGCGCGGTGGCCGCGGTCGTCACGGCCTCGGCGGGTGCGGACCTCGCCGCGGTGGAGGCGGCCGCGGCGGAGGCGTACTCGTACCGGAAGGAATGATGTCGGCCCGCCGGGAGAGGCGGCTCAGTTCTCCTTGACGAACTTGCGCGCCAGGCTCTCCCCCAGCGTCACCGCCGCCCGGTGGCTCTCGATGGGCGAGACCCGGGAGTCCTTGAACACCAGGTAGGTGACCCCCGAGCCCGTCCCGCCGCGGATCGGATCGGGGCGGATACCGAGGCCTCTGGCGGTGGCGTACGAGGCCTCGCCGATGATGTGGCGCGGGCCGATGTCGCCGACGACCGCGTACTGGACGCGGTCCCGGTAGATCACGGCGGCCACCGAACCGGCGCGGACGTCGTGCTCGCGGTGGTTCCAGATGCTGCTGACGCCGGGGACGACGATGTACGGGAGGGTCTCGGCGTCCAGCTGCTGTCCGTCGGACTGCTGGTAGGCGGTGGCGTCGGAGAAGAGCGGGTCGGTACGGCTGTTGCACCGCGGGCCGGGGCGGCCGTCGCAGTCGATGTCCATGTCTGCCTTCCAGAACACGGCTCCCCGTGTTCCGCAGACCGGGATGTCGGCGCGGGCACCGTCGTCACTGCGGTAGCGCCCGTTCGAGATCTGGACGCAGCCGCGTACTTTCGCGAGCAGGTCGGCGGCCTGAACGTTCCCCTCATGCACCGCCACGGGGGCGCTCGGGCGGGCAGCGGTGGGAAGCGCCGCGGAACCGGGGGCAGGAGCGAGCAGGGCGGCGCCGGCCACGGCCAGCGTCAGCGACTGGACACGCACGATGAGAGACCCTCTCCTGGGGGACATGGACGGTCACTCGCCCAAATTTGGTGCGTATCTGACGGTCCGTCCACTGGGAGGGGTCCGGACGGTGCACGGACGCCGTGGCAGGCGGTGTGCGGCCGAGGGCCCGAGCCGCAGTCGGCTCCGGCCACTCGACCGCCTTCGCCGGCGCGGGAACAGCGACGACAGCGGTCCGCGCCGTGGGCATGAACTCCCCTGAGACAGGGGCGAGTTCACGCCGCGTCAAGAATCAGCATACGTACCCCGCGACGGTCCGACGAACGGCCACCGCCCTCTTGATGTGATCGCACCAGCGGTGTCCAATAGGTACAGACCAATCCCGTCGAGGGAAGGCAGGACCGTGCGACGCGTTCCCCACGCGCTGATCTGCGGCTCGCTGCTCGTCCTGACGTCCTGTGGATGGGGCGCGCAGAGCGACGACCAGGGCGGAAAGCTGCCCTCGGCACCGATGGGCGTCACCGCCGCGGCGGGCAGCGCGACCAGCGTGCACGTCATGTGGAACCGGGCTTCCGGGGATCCCGAGGTCACCGAGTACGTGGTGTACCGCGGCATGACAAAGGTCAAGGCAGTACCCGGTACCGACCACATGGTGGACATCACCAGGCTCAAGCCGTCCACGACGTACGTCTTCAATGTCCGCGCCCTGAACGCCGACGGAAACCCCGGACCGCCCAGCAAACAGGTCCGCGCCACCACACCGGCAGCGGTCGCGGCCGACGAAAAGGCCCCGACCAGCCCCGGCCGCCCGAGCGGAAAGACGGTCGGGAGCGGGTCGGTCCAGCTGTCCTGGGAGAAGTCGACGGACGACCGGGGCGTGGCCTCGTACGACATCTATCAGGGCGCCTCGAAGATCCACAGCGTGGGTGGCGGGCAGACCGCGACCGTGGTGACCGGGCTGCGGGCCGGCACCGGCTACTCCTTCACCGTGAAGGCGCGCGACGCGGCGGACAACGTCTCGGCCGCGAGCGACGCCGTCCGGCTCACCACCGCACCCGGTTCCGACAGCGGAAAGGGCACCGCGCCGACCGACTTCCGCGCCACCACGCACCTCGCCGACGGGGCGTACTACCTCGATCTGTCCTGGATTCCGCCGGACGTGGACGGTGTGATCACGGAGTATCAGATCCATCTGGACGGGGAAGCGGCGACCTCGCTCGTCTGGGGTGGCACCGCGCCGAGCAAGGAGGCGACGTACAGCTTCTATGTGGGACGGGACGCCGATGTCACGCACCGGGTTCGGATGCGGGCGAAGCTGCCGGACGGCACATGGGGCGGGTACTCGCCGGAGCGCACGGTGACGACGGGCGCCGAGGGATAGTTCGGCGCCGGCGGGACGTACCTGAGCGGTGGCCGGGTGGGGCGACAGGCCGTCAGGCGTCGGCCGGACGATGGAATCCGTCACCTGCCCGGTCCCCGTCCGCATGCGGGCCGGGCCAAAGGCACGTTGGCTCTCACCTGAAGGCAGCACGGGCCTTGCCAATCCTCGGCGGCGCATGGGATGTACCGCCAACCGTGCCGCTGGAGGGCAGTCCTATGCGTACTACTCAGCTACTTCTCCGCTCCGGCCTGACCGTGGCCGCCGCCGCTGCGCTTCCGCTCACCCTGGCCGCTCCGTCGGCCGTCGCACTGGGTTCGGGGATCTCCGTGAGCACCAGCGGTTCCACGGTTTCGGTCACAACCAGTGCCTGTCCGAGCAATGGGAGCAGCTTCGGCAATGCCTCGTTGCTCTCCAGTGGACAGGGAAGTTTCGCCCAGGGGCGCCAGGTGGCCCTGACCGGCACGAGCACCAGTCAGGCTGCTTCCTGGTCGAGCGTGAGTGCCGGCACCTATACCGTCATCGTGGTCTGCCAGGACGGAACGACGGCGGGCACCCAGTCCATCGTCGTCTCGGCCGCCGCCACCGCGACGCCCAGAGCCACCGCGACACCGTCGCTCGGGGTCATGGGCGGTTTCGGTGGAGCGGCCAGGGACTACGGCACCGTCACCCTGGTGGGCGGCGCGGCACTGGTGGCCACGGGCACCGTGGCGGGAGCCTGGTACCTGCGCCGCCGGGCCAAGCCGCACCGGCTCTGATCCGGGGTTCGTCACCACGGCGGCCGTCCACCCGACTCCGGTCGGAGGGACGGTCGCCTACTCGTGCGCGGGCAACTGCTCGAACTCCTCCAGCGCGTGGGTCAGCCAACGCGTCCAGAAGGTCTCCAGGTCGATACCGGCGCGCAGTACGAGGTGCCGCAGTCGGTCCTGCGCGGTGTCCTTCCCGGGCGGGAAGTCACGCGTCTGGATTCCCTCGTACTCCTCCAACTGCCGCTGATGCAGGTCGAGATGGCGGCGCAGGTCCGCCTCGATGCCCGCGGTGCCGACGACGGCGGAGGCGCGCAGCCTCAGCAGCATCGTGTCGCGCAGGGGCTTCGGGTCCTGAGAGGCGGCGGTCCAGCGGGCGAGTTCGTCGCGGCCCGCGGGCAGGACCTCGTAGCTCTTCTTCTGCCCGCGGGCCGGCTGCTCGGACTGCAGGGCACGGATGTGCCCGTCGGCCTCCAGTTTTCCCAGCTCGCGATAGATCTGCTGATGCGTCGCCGACCAGAAGTAGCCGATCGACTTGTCGAACCGCCGGGTCAGTTCGAGGCCCGACGACGGCTTCTCCAGAAGGGCGGTGAGGATCGCGTGCGGGAGTGACATGGGGCCATCCTAGGGAGCGGTCGCAGGGCCCTTACAGTGCCGCCGCCAGCTCCGTGCCCTGCTTGATGGCACGCTTGGCGTCCAGTTCGGCGGCCACGTCGGCGCCGCCGATGAGGTGCACGCTGCCGCCTGCGGCGAGCAGCTCCTCGTACAGGTCGCGGCGCGGGTCCTGCCCGGTGCACAGGACAATCGTGTCGACGTCGAGGACCTGACTCTGTCCCTCGACGGTGACGTGCAGTCCGGCGTCGTCGATCCGGTCGTACTGAACGCCCGGGACCATGGTGACGCCGCGGTGCTTGAGTTCGGCGCGGTGGATCCAGCCTGTGGTCTTGCCGAGTCCGGCGCCGACCTTGGAGGCCTTGCGCTGGAGGAGGTGGACGGTGCGGGGCGGGGCGGTCCGCTCGGGGGCGGCGAGGCCGCCGGGCCCCCGGTAGTCCATGTCGACGCCCCAGTTCCGGAAGTACGTCGCCGGGTCCTCGCTCGCCTTGTCGCCGCTGTCGGTCAGGTACTCGGCGACGTCGAAGCCGATGCCTCCGGCGCCGAGGATCGCGACGCGGTCGCCGACGGGGGCGCCGTCGCGCAGCACGTCCAAGTAGCCGACGACGCTGGGGTGGTCGACGCCGGGGATCTCGGGGGTGCGCGGGCTGACGCCGGTGGCGACAACGACGTCGTCGTATCCGAGGACGTCCTCGGCAGCGATGCGGGTGTTCAACCGCACGGCCACGCCGTGCAGTTCGAGCTGGGTACGGAAGTAGCGGATCGTCTCGTCGAACTCCTGCTTGCCGGGGACCTTGCGGGCCACGTTGAGCTGGCCGCCGATCTCGTGCGCGGCGTCGTAGAGGGTGACGTCGTGGCCGCGCTCGGCGGCGGAGACCGCGCAGGCGAGTCCGGCGGGACCCGCGCCGACCACGGCAACTCGCTTGCGCAGCTTGGTCGGTGAGAGGACGAGCTCCGTCTCGTGGCAGGCGCGCGGGTTGACCAGGCAGGAGGTGATCTTGCCGCTGAAGGTGTGGTCGAGGCAGGCCTGGTTGCAGCCGATGCAGGTGTTGATGGCCTCGGGCCTGCCCGCCTGCGCCTTGGCGACGAAGTCGGGGTCGGCGAGCATCGGGCGGGCCAGGGACACCATGTCGGCGTGGCCGTCGGCGAGCAACTGCTCGGCGAGTTCTGGGGTGTTGATGCGGTTGGTGGTGACGAGGGGGATCGATACGGCGCCCATGACCTTCTTGGTCACCCAGGTGTACGCACCGCGCGGTACCGAGGTCGCGATGGTGGGGATGCGGGCCTCGTGCCAGCCGATGCCGGTGTTGATGATCGTGGCCCCGGCGGCCTCGACTGCCTGGGCGAGGGTGATCACCTCCTCCAGGGAGGAGCCGCCCGGCACCAGGTCCAGCATCGACAGGCGGTAGATGATGATGAAGTCCGCGCCGACCGCTTCGCGCACCCGCCGGACGATCTCCAGGGGGAAGCGCGTGCGGTTCTCGTACGAGCCGCCCCAGCGGTCCTCGCGCTTATTGGTCTGGCCGGCGATGAACTCGTTGATCAGGTAGCCCTCGGAGCCCATGATCTCGACGCCGTCGTAGCCGGCCCGCTTCGCCAGGCGGGCGGCGCGCGCGTAGTCGTCGATGGTCCGCTCGATCTCGGCGTCGGTGAGCTCGTGCGGCGGGAAGGGGCTGATCGGGGCCTGGAGGGCGCTGGGCGCGACGAGGTCCTGGTGGTAGGCGTACCGCCCGAAGTGCAGGATCTGCATGGCGATCTTCCCGCCCTCGCGGTGCACCGCGGCGGTGATCTCCTTGTGCTGCTCCGCCTCCGCCTCGGTGGTCAGCTTGGCGCCGCCCTCGTACGGCCGCCCGGCCTCGTTGGGCGCGATGCCGCCGGTGACGATGAGGCCGACACCGCCGCGGGCCCGGGTGGCGTAGAACTCGGCCATCCGCTCGAAGCCGCGCTCGGCCTCCTCCAGGCCCACATGCATGGAGCCCATGAGCACGCGGTTGGGCAGGGTGGTGAAGCCCAGGTCGAGCGGGTTCAGCAGGTGCGGGTAACGGCTCATCGGGCGGCCCTCCGTGCGCGGTGTCTTGTGTCTGTTGTAAACGACGGGCCGAGCTTTATGCAACTAGTTGCACAATGAGGTCGCTCACTCGGCAGGGGCGAGGGAGAACGCGACATGCCGAGCAAGCGGAGTCCGCCGAGCGGCTAGACCTTGGTGCCGATCACGACGTTGGCGTACAGCTCGTCGGAAACGGCCAGTCGGCTTGCCAGGCCGCTTCGGGTGAAGGTCTCGACGGCCCGGGGTGCCTGGCGCTCGCTCGTCTCGACGAGGAGGCAGCCGCCCGGGGCCAGCCATTCGGGGGCCTCCGCGACGACCCGGCGCAGGATGTCGAGCCCGTCGGAACCTCCGTCGAGGGCGACGAGGGGTTCGTGGTCGCGGGCCTCCGCCGGCAGGAGTCCGACCTCGTCGGTGGGGACGTACGGCACGTTCGCGGCCAGTACGTCGACGCGGCCGCGCAGGGTGTCGGGCAGGGCGGCGAAGAGGTCGCCCTCGTACACGTGACCGGCGAAGGGCTCGACGTTGCGGCGGGCGCAGCGGACCGCGGCCGGGTCGATGTCGGCGGCGTGCAGTTCGGGCCCGCCGAGGGAGGCGGCCAGCGCGGCGCCCACCGCGCCGGAGCCGCAGCAGAGGTCCACGACGAGGCACACGTCCCTCGCCAGGGCGACCGCCTGGTCGACGAGGAACTCGGTGCGGCGGCGGGGCACGAAGACGCCCGGCTCCACGGCGACGCGCAGTCCGTGGAACCCGGCCCAGCCGAGCACGTGTTCAAGGGGAAGTCCCGCGACGCGCCGGTCAACCATGATGGCGACATCGTCCGGGGTGCGAGCTGTGGAGAGGATCAACTCCGCCTCGTCCTCGGCGAAGACACAGCCGGCGGAGCGGAGCGCGGTGACAACGGAATCAAAGAGAGGGGACAGAAGAGGCATGGAAGCCGAGGGCCTTTCGGTGAGCCGAAGGGCGCTCTCGCGGCCGCCTACTGGCGGTGAGCCGCGTTGCTTTGAGGTGAGAGCACCCGACCTGACCAAGCGTTGATGGGTCCCACCTCCTGGGCAACTCTTTGGCTGGGGCGTTCCACAGCCGACGCCGCAACACTAACAGGAACGGTCAGACGGCGACCGTCTCCTCCAGCTCTTCCTCGGCCTCCTCGACGGGCTCCGGCTGTACGTGACCACGGGCGCGCCCTCGCTCCACGCCACCGGCGACGGCCGTGACCAGGAGGCCGACCAGGAGCCAGGCGACCAGCGTCCAGAGGTTGCCGGACAGCCCGTCGCCGTCGAAGTAGAGGAGGCCCCGGACTCCCTCGACGAACCCGGCGCCGTTCCAGAAGGCGTGCAGGGTGCCGAAGAAGCCGTTCTGGAGCTCGGGCCTGAACAGACCACCGGAACTGGTGAAGTTGAGCATCACGAAGAGCACCATCATGGCGAGCGTGGTCCACCGCTTGAGGAACGTGTGGAGTCCGACGCCGATGAAGAGGATGCCCGCGGAGTAGAGCCAGCTCATCCCCCACACGCTCGCCAGGCCGTGGTCCGCGAGGTGGAACACCGGCCCGGCGAGCAGCGTGCCGATGACGCTCACGGCACCGGAGATGCCGACGGCCAGCAGCGCGCGTGCCCGCATGGGGAGCTCGCCGCCTGCGGCGCCGAGTGCGGCGACGGACGCGTACGAGCCGATGCTCAGCGCGATCAGCAGGAAGAACAGGCCCTGGCCCGTGGGGTCGTCGGCGGCCGGCGGGACGACATCGGTGACCTTCAGCGGCAGGCCCTCCTGGGCGGCGACCGGGGTGAAGACCTTCTCGACCGCCGTGGCTCCCATGTCGGACCCGGCGGTGGCGACGACCAGCTCCGGCGTCTTCGAGCTCGGGATGTACGCACCCGTGATGTCACGGGACTTGAGCAGGTCGACCGCTTCGGCGCGGCTCGCGACGGTACGGACGTCGAGCTTCTCCCCCGCCTCGTCCTTGACCGACTGCGCGAACACCTTGACCTCGGGTCCGCTGCCCACAACGGCCACGGGCAGGTGGTTCGGCTCGGGCGTGACGAAGGCGCCCATATAGGCGAGCCCCATACCGATGCACATCAGCAGCGGGGTGATCAGGTGCGTGAGCACATGACGCAGCGCCGGTGACCGCAGCCCGGTGACCATGCGAACTCCCACTTGGTCGACATATTGGTTGGCAAATACAACTCTCACTTCAAGTTGTACTATACAACTAGTAGCGCGAGGAGGTTCCCATGAAGGCAGCCGAAGAGCTTGATGAGACCGTTGTCACTGCCGCCGCCGACGCGGCCGTCGAGACCATCCAGCGCGAGATGACGTCCTTCGCCCGGCGGGCCAGGGCCACGGCGGGCCGTATGCACCCCGAGCTGTCCCTGGTCTCGTACACCCTGCTCGGGCATCTGGAGGAGCGCGGCGGCTGCCGTGCCACCGACCTCGCCGCGCACTACGCCCTGGACAAGTCCACGGTGAGCCGGCAGGTGGCCGCGCTGGAGCGGTCCGGGCTCATCGAGCGACGGCTCGACCCGGAGGACCATCGGGTGCAGGTACTGCATCTGACGGAGACGGGCACGGAGATCCTCGCCCAGGTGACCGAGAGCCGCCGGGTGGCGTTCCGTGAGCGGCTCGCGGGCTGGCCCGAGGAGGATCTCGCGCGCTTCGCCTCGTATCTGCTGCGCTACAACGCGGCGGGCGCGGACGAGCCGGCCGGCGACCCGTCCGCGGATTGACCGGTCAGTGGCCCGTTGGCGGACTGACCGGTCCGTGGCCCGTTCACGGACTGGCCGGTCGGCGACCCGTCCACGCGCTCATGGGCGTCAGGACACCGCCACCTGCTCAGGCACACGCGCCGCGAGGAAGCGGGTCCTGCGGCGGAGCCGGAAGCCCAGGGACTCGTAGAGGCGGATGGCATTGGTGTTGTTCGCGGCGGTGTGCAGGAACGGGGTCTCGCCGCGTTCGCGAATGCCGTGTGCGACGGCCAGGATCAGCCGGGTCGCCAGGCCCTCGCCGCGGAAGTCCGGGTCGGTGCAGACCGCGCTGATCTCGGTCCAGCCCGGCGGGTGCAGCCGCTCCCCCGCCATGGCGATCAGCGCGCCGTTCCGGCGTATCCCCAGATAGGTGCCGAGTTCGACGGTGCGCGGCAGGAAGGGTCCCGGCCTGGTCCGTTCGACCAGGTCGAGCATCTCGGGCACGTCGGCGGGGCCGAGCCGTACCGCCTCGGCGTCCGGGGCCGCGGCTATGCCGTCGTCGACCAGCTGAACGCCCTCCAGGTTGAAGGTCACCTCCCAGCCGTCCGGGGTCTGCCCGGTGAAACCGGCCAGTGGGGCTTCGCCACCCGGGCCGACCAGGGCGGCAAGGTCAGCCCAGTCGTCGGCGTCCGGGTCGTCGGGGAGGGCCAGCCACGGCGATACGTCCAGGGGGTAGCGCAGGACGCGGCCACGGCGTTCGGCGAAGTGGGCGTGCGGGCCGGTCAGGGCGCCGAACGCCGGATTGTCCAGGGGATGTGCGCTCATCCGCCGACCTCGATCACGATCTTGCCGCGCGCGTGGCCGTCCTCGACCGTGCGCAGTGCCTCGCCCGCCCGGTCGAGCGGGAAGGTCTGCGTGACGAACGGCCGCAGCTTGCCCTCGACCACGAGCTTCGCCACCTCGTCGAGCACGGCGGAATTGCGGGCTCGTTCGACGGGCCCGCCGCCGAGCCGCGCGGCGGTCCTCCGGTCGGCGCCGGTGATCAGCTTCGCGGGGTCGCCGAGGAGCGTCGCCGCTGCTTCCTGGACCTCGCCCCCGACCAGGTCGAACACGCCGTCCACACCGTCCGGCGCCGCCCCGCGCAGCCGCTCCGCAAGGTCCGGCCCCGACGGGACGTGCACGGCCCCGAGCGACTCGACGAAGTCCTTCTTGGCGTCGCTCGCGACCCCGATGACACGCACCCCGAACGCGCGCGCGATCTGCGTGGCCGCGACGCCGACACCGCCGCCCGCACCGGTGATCAGCAGGGTCGCGCCTTCGGGCAGATCCAGCTGGCGGACTCCGTCGTACGCGGTCGCCGCCGCGACGGGCAGCGTCGCGGCGTCCTGATACGACAGCTCGGCGGGCTTGTGCGCGGTCACGGTCGCGGGAAGCAGGGCGTACTCGGCGTATCCGCCCGCCACCGGATTGCCGAAGACCTCGTCCCCGACGGCGAAGCCGGTCACCTCGGCGCCGACCTCCTCGACGACCCCCGCGACCTCGTTGCCGAACACCGCGGGCAGTTCGCGTGCGGGGCCGCCCGGGCGGCTGTGGCCCGTCCGCTGCTTCCAGTCGACGGGGTTCACGCCCGCCGCGCGTACCGCGACGAGTACCTGGCCGGGACCCGGGCTCGGCCGGTCCTGCTCAACCAGTGCCTCGGCCTCGGGGCCGCCGAACCGCGTGAAGACGTACGCCTTGGGCATGTGCTTCCTCACTCTCCTTCGCTGTCACCGGTTGCCGGGACCACTGTCACCCGCTGGAGCCGTCGGGGCCACCGGCGTCGGCAGTAGCGGCAAGGAAGATCACGCCACAGCTATTCCCAAGCCTCGGGAGAGTTCATATGTCCGCAATGATCGGGGGCCCATGAGGGCCCGGGCATAGGCGGCGGCCACGTACGGTTGAATGCATAAGCACTGATCACACCCGACCCGCGGGCCACCGCTCCCGGCGGCCTGGAGGCACCACCCGTATGAACGTCACCCGAGGTTTCACCGGGCGCCCGCGCGTCCACAACGCCGGACTGCCGCCCGGTCAGTACGACGCGGGCGACGACTGGCCCGTCCTGTCCGCCGAGGTCACCCCCGACCTGGCGCCCGCCGACTGGACCTTCCGGGTCGACGGTCTGGTGGCCGCGCCGCGCACCTGGGACTGGGACGAGGCACACACGCTGCCCGCTTCGGCGTACGAGGGCGACATCCACTGTGTGACGAGCTGGTCGAAGTTCGGCGTGCGCTTCGGGGGTGTGTCCCTGGACGCGTTCCTGGACGCGGTACGCCCGGACGCGACCGCCACTCACGCGGTGGCCTACTCGCACACCGGGTACACCACGAACCTCCCGCTCGCCGATCTGACCGGCGGCCGCGCCTGGATCGTGTGGGAGTACGGCGGGAAGCCGCTGTCCGCCGAGCACGGTGGACCGGCTCGGCTGATCGTGCCGCACCTGTACTTCTGGAAGAGCGCCAAGTGGATCGCCGGCCTGCGGCTCCTCGACCACGACGAGCCGGGCTTCTGGGAGCAGAACGGCTACCACGCACGCGGCAACCCCTGGGAAGAGCAGCGGTACTCCGGTGACTGAGACGACGACCAAGACCTTCGTGCCGCACACCGGCTTCGCCGTGCCCGGGCGGATCGCGGTGAGTACCCGCGCCGCGGCCACCTGGCAGACCGCCACGCTCACCGAGATCCGCCGGGAGACGCCGTACGCCTCCACGTTCCGGTTCGCGGTGCCGCAGTGGATGGGGCATCTGCCGGGGCAGCACCTGATGCTGCGGCTGACCGCCGAGGACGGATATGTGGCGCAGCGCCACTACTCCATCGCTTCTCCGCCCGACGACGCCGGGCACGTCGAACTGACGCTGGACCATGTCGAGGGCGGCGAGGTCTCCGGCTGGTTCCACACCATCGCCGAGCCCGGCGACACGGTGCAGGTGCGGGGCCCGCTCAGCGGCTTCTTCGCCTGGCCCGGCGACCGGCCCGCACTGCTCATCGGCGCCGGATCCGGTGTCGTACCGCTGATGTCGATGCTGCGGCACCACCGCGGGCAAGGTCTGGACGTGCCGCTGCGCCTGCTCGTCTCGGCGCGCGGTCCCGAAGAACTCATCTACGCGCAGGAGTACGGCGAGGAGACGACGACCGTCTTCACGCGCAGCGCGCCGGAGGGTGTGCCGGTAGGACGTATGGCGGCGGCACATGTGGCGCCGCTCCTGGCCGAGCAGCCACCCGGTGGGTGGGAGGCCTATGTGTGCGGCTCCAACGGGTTCGCGGAGCACGCGTCGCGGCTGCTGGTGGAGGCCGGGCAGCCGGTGGACCGCATTCGTATCGAGCGCTTCGGCTGAGCGGTTCGTGTGGCGTTCTGCCACGCCTGCGCTGCACTGCACTGCACTGCAAGCCGGCCCTGCACTGCGGTTAGCTGTGCGGCACCACCGCCACCGGACACATGGCGTGGTGGATGAGTGAGTGCGCGGCGCGGCTCAGGCCCTCGCCCGAACGGCGCCCGGTGACCAGCAGACCGGCCCGGTTGGACGCCCTCAGCAGCTGGTGCCCGGGGTGGCCGTAGATCACCTGCTCGGAGACGGGCGTCTCCGGGAACTTGTGGCGCCATGGCTGCAACGTGCTGGTCAGCACATGCCACTTGCCGTCCTCCCGCTCGTCCGGGTGGCCGGGGACGGGCACGCCGGGCGCGTAGCCGCGCGGCGGGGGCAGGGTCCAGGTGTGCACGACGTGCAGCGGCGCGGAGCGGACGGCCGCGGTGTCGAAGGCGTACCCGATGAGGTCGTCGGCCGGGTGGCTCAGGTCCAGGCCGAGGACGACGGGGAGATAGGGAGCCGTGCTCGGCGGTGTGCCGTCGGCGGTGGGCATCCTTTCGTCCGCGGCGAGTTCGCCCGCGCGTACGACAACGACCGGGCGTGCGGCCCGGTCCGTGACGGCGAGAGCGACCGAGCCGACCAGGAAGCCCGCGAACCCGGTCAGGCCGCGTGAGCCGAGCACCAGGGTCTCGGCCTCCGCGGCCGCCGCAAGCAGCGCGGGAACGGCGGGCGTGTCGGTGGTGCGCGCGATGATGTTCAACGCCGGGTGTGCGTACGCCAGTTGGATCGCGGCCCGGTCGAGTGTGGTACGGGTGCGCCCGGCCGGGACGTCGACGTCCGGGATCCGTGCGGGCACGGCCGGTCCGGGCGATGCGTGCAGCAGACGCAGCGGGAGGCGGCGGCGCTGGGCCTCGCGGGCGGCCCAGTCCGCGGCGTCGAGACTCGCCCGCGAACCGTCGATGCCTACCGTGATGGTGCGGGTGCCGGGGTTCATGGCGCGTGCCTTTCAGGTGTCGGGGCGGGCGTCGAGGACGGCCGCCTGCCAGGACTTGCCGGTGGCGGGCGGGTTCCACAGTGGGCGCCGATCAGTCGTGCGGGGGGACGGATTCCCCCGCGGGGGCGCGGCCGGCCGGAGGCAAGGGCCTGGCGGCCCCGGAGAGGGCACACGTACGGTGTGATCATCCGCACCCGACACCAAAGGTGGTCCTTCATGGCCCTGTTCGACCTCCCCCTCGACGAACTCCGCGACTACCGCAGCGCGTCCGTCGAGCCCGAGGGCTTCGACACCTTCTGGGCCAAGACGCTCCAGGAGGCCCGCGAACACGAACTCGGCGCCCGTTTCGAGCCGGTCGAGACACACCTCAAGACCGTCAAGGTGTACGACGTCACGTTCGCCGGGTTCGGCGGGCACCCGGTCAAGGGCTGGCTGACACTGCCCGCCTGGGCGAACTCGCCGCTGGCCGTGATCGTGGAGTTCGTCGGGTACGGCGGCGGGCGCGGCCTTCCGCACACGCATCTGCTGTGGGCCTCGGCGGGCTTCGCGCACTTCGTGATGGACACGCGCGGCCAGGGCAGCGCCTGGGGCGGCGGCGAGACCCCCGATCCGGTGGGCAGCGGGCCCGCGTACCCCGGGTACATGACCCGTGGTGTCGACGCCCCCGAGAACTACTACTACCGCCGGGTGTTCACGGACGCGGTGCGCGCCGTGGAGGCGGCCCGCTCACATCCTCTGGTCGACGCCGCGCGCACGGCGGTCGTGGGCGGGAGCCAGGGCGGCGGCATCACGATCGCGGTGGGCGGCCTGGTCCCCGACCTGGCGGCGATCGCGCCGGACGTGCCGTTCCTGTGCGACTTCCCCCGCGCCGCGACGCTGACGGACCGAAACCCGTACCGGGAGATCGGCAACTTCCTCAAGACGCACCGCGGCCGCACCGACGAAGTGCTGCGCACGCTCTCCTACTTCGACGGCGTGCACTTCGCCGCGCGCGGCCGGGCGCCGGCCCTCTTCTCGGTCGCCCTGGAGGACCAGACCTGCCCGCCCTCCACGGTGTTCGCGGCGTTCAACGCGTGGGCGACCGAGGACAAGACGATCGAGGTGTACGACTTCAACGACCACGAGGGCGGCGAAACCTACCAGGAGGCGGCCAAGCTGAGCTGGCTGTCCCACCTCGCGGCCGGGTAGGTCTCAGCCCGCCGTCCCCCGCGGTACGACCATGGACAGGACTGCGGGCAGCGGGTACCAGTCCGCGGAGACGACGCTGGCGTGCTGCCCGGCCAGCAGGGCGACCCGGTCGAGTGCCTGCTGCTGGGTGGGGTTGGTGCCGTCGATGGCCGGGGGCACGTTCTGGGCGTCGGTCATGACGACGAGGTAGTGCCGGTCGTCGTACCAGGCGGTGTCGATCGTGCCGTTCGCGTAGGTGGCGGCGTCGCCGTCGAAGACGACGAGCCAGGGGCGGATCGTCGCGTCGGTGTAGCGGGTGCGGGGGTCGCCGGTGGCCGCCTTGTGCACGGCGGGGAAGGCACCTGCCTCGCGCAGGCGTCCGGCGGCGGCGAGGTCGCGCAGATAGGTGGCGTACTCGCGGTCGGTCCACAGCGTGTCGAAGGGGTTGCCCTCCTCGACGGTGCCGGGGATCAGTTCGACGATGAACTTGCCGGCCAGGGCCGAGCGCGCGGGCCAGCCGTCGGCGCGCACGGCGGTGTCGAGGTCGGGGTGGGAGCCGACGACATCGGCGGGGCGGAGCAGGGCGTCGCCGAGCTTCGAGGTGAGCAGGGCGTCCAACTGGGCGGGACCACGGCCGCTGGTGCCCAGGAAGCCGTCCTTCATCTCTATCTTCAGCTGGATCGGCCGGTGGCCCGGGTGCGCGTCGTGCCAGGCCTTGATGTCGGCGAGGCAGCCGCCGAGGTCGCGGTTGGTGGCCTTGGCGCGCAGCTCGGAGGCGTTCGCCGCGTTCACGCAGTTGTTGTCGTTGCCGAGGGGGTTGCTGTGCGAGACCCGCCAGGAGGCCCCGAACACATTGGTCCACACGTCGAGTTCGAGCATTCCGGCGCCGGAGTCCAGGGCGTCGGCGAAGTACGGGTACTTCGTCTTCTCGTAGGCGTTGTGGACGCCCACGGAGGTGCTGGACGAGTACGACAGGTCGGCGGCCGTCGCCTGGGGTCCCGTGGCGAGGGCCAGCACGGTCGCTGTGCCCACGGCGATCCCGGTCCGCGCCAGCACTTTCACGTGTCTCCGCATTGTCCCCATGCCTCCTGCGTCTGTTCGGTCAACTGGCCAGCACTGTAGGGGTGTTGGGTGGCCCGCGGGAGATCACGCGATGACGAATGCGGTGCGACCGCTTCCGCCCAGTCCGACCAGTCGGTACGTTCCAGCGGTATGTTTCAGCCGGCCCGGATCCGACTCCGGGCTTCTCTACGGGCAACGGAGGTCCCATGTCCCAGCACGCGCCGCACGTTCAAGGCCACTGCGACACACGCTTCTCGGCGGTGCGCACCGCGTTCGAGGAGAACTTCAGCGACCGCGGCGAGCTGGGCGGGGCGGTGACGGTCACCCTCGACGGCGAGAGCGTGGTGGACCTGTGGGGCGGCTGGGCGGACGCGGCACGCACCCGGCCCTGGGAGCGCGAGACCCTGGTCAACGTGTGGTCGACGTCCAAGGGCCCGACCGCCCTGTGCGCGCACATCCTGGCCGATCGCGGGCTGCTGGACTTCGACGCCCCGGTGGCCGCGTACTGGCCGGAGTTCGCGGCGGCGGGCAAGGAGTCGGTGCTCGTACGGCACCTGCTGTCGCACCGCGCGGGGCTGTCCGGACTCCGCGAGCCGCACACGCTCGCGCAGCTGCTGGACTGGGAGCTGACCGTCGAGCGCCTCGCGGCACAGGAGCCCTGGTGGGAGCCGGGGTCGCGGTCCGGCTATCACGCGATCACGTTCGGCCATCTGGTGGGTGAAGTGGTGCGGCGGGTCTCCGGGCTGCTGCCGGGTGCGTTCCTGGAGCGGGAGGTGACCGGTCCGCTCGGGATCGACTTCACCATCGGGCTGCCGGAGAAGGAGTCGGGGCGGGCGGCCGAGCTGGTGCACCCGCGGGCCGCTCCGACCAGTGAACAGGCGGCGGTCTACGCCCAGTTGGCGCCCGCCGCGCTGGCGGCTCTCACCAATCCGATTGTCGGCGCGACCGAGGCCAACACGCCGCAGTGGCGGGCCGCCGAGATCCCGGCCGCGAACGGCCACGGCACGGCCCGCGCGATCGCCGCCCTGTACGGGATCTTCGCCGGGCGTGGCTCGTACGGCTCACGGGAGGTGCTCTCACCTCAGGCCGCCGAGCGGGTGCGCGAGGGGCAGGGCAGTTGTCGCGACCTGGTGCTCGGTGCCGGGTTCGAGTACGAGACGGAGATCGGGCTCGGGCTGTGGCTGAGCGGGCCCAACGGTTCGTACGGGCCCAACCCGAGGGCTTTCGGACATGACGGCTTCGGCGGATCCTGCGGTCTCGCCGACCCTGAGGCGGGCATCTCACTGGGGTACGTCATGAACCGCATGGGCCCGCACATCGCCGACGACCCAAGGAAGATGGCGCTTGTGGACGCCCTGTACAGCGCGCTCTGAACACTCCCGCGCCGCACGGGGGTGCGGGCTGAAATCGGCCGAACTGCCCGGCCGCTCTTCCCTGGTGGTTTAGACCAATGCTTAGATCTGGTCGCGCAATGAGCCCGCACGGCTACGTTTCGTCACCACGTACGTCACCACTCAGGAGGGGCGCGGACATGGCCCGCACCGTCCACCCGTCCGACCACGAGCCCCGCTATTCGCAGATCGCCGCGCAGTTGCTCGGCGATCTGCGCGACGGGACC
This sequence comes from Streptomyces sp. NBC_00620, assembly GCF_026341825.1. GTDB lineage: Bacteria > Actinomycetota > Actinomycetes > Streptomycetales > Streptomycetaceae > Streptomyces. Next base: position 2,228,756 of record NZ_JAPENY010000002.1, on the reverse strand, counting down.
ATTCCACCCGGTGAACGCCTGCCGGGAGAAAGGGAGTTGGCCAACCGGTTCGGCGTGAGCCGCGAGACCGTTCGGCAGGCGCTGCAGATGCTGCGGCGCGGCGGTCTGGTCTCCACCGACCGGCGCGGCAGTCACGCGACACTGCCCGGCAGCACCGCGGAACACGTCCCGTCCCTCGACTTCCCCGTCGGGGCACAGACCACCGAACCGTGCACCGTCCACCGGACCACCGTGACCTGGGAGGCTCCCCCACCGGAACACGCGCACGCGCTGGGGCTCGCCCCTCGCCGGCCGACGCTGGTGCACCGCTACGAGTCGGCCGCCGCGGACGGAAGCGGACTGCGTACGGCCGTGACCTCCTTCTCCGCCGTCGCGGTGACCGAGGTCGAGGAGCTGGCCCGCTACCGCGACCGGGCCGACGGCACGGCGTCGGCCCAACTGAGGCGCGCCTACGACTGGATGCGCAAGGCGGGGCTGACCCTGCACCACCGGGACTCGATCACCCAGCTTCCCCGGTCCGTACTGGTCACCCGGCGCGTCCACGACCAGTACGACCGTCCGCTGGAGATCACCGACCTCGTGGTGGATGCCCAACAGGACGCCCTGGTCTACGAGTTCACGCTGCCGGCCGCGGGGTGAGGTCTCCGGGGCGGCGGAAGTACACGCGTACGGTGGAGCCCGCGGGCCCGAGATCCTCGGCGACGAGGTCGCTCAACTGTCGTACCACCCACATCCCGTGGCCGCCCGCGGCCCGCTTTGCGGGCGGCAGATGACCGGGGAACCGCGCGGGCGCCGGGGAGTTGTGCGCGCCGTCGTCCGCGACCTCGCAGATCAGGTAGTCGGGGTCGCTGCGCAGCCGCAGCACACCTCCCCCGCCGCCGAACCGCACGGCGTTGGCGACCACCTCGTGCACGGCCGCCACCATGTCGTACGTCCGCTGCTCGGGCATTCCCGAGAGGCGGGCGTACGCGGCGACGGCCGCACGCAGGGCCGCCGACCGGCCGCGACCGAAGGGGATGTCGTCGGCGCCGTCGGGCAGGCGGCCCGCCGGGCCGGCGGCGTCGCACTCGGCGTAGAAGTCGGCCGGCGCGGTGTAGCGGCTGCTGGAGGCCGAGATACGGGCGCCGAGGGCGAGTTCGGGATGGGTGCGGGTCGCCGTGTGCACGATGTCGGCGGGGACGGTCCGGGTGTCGTAGGGGCAGACGATCCAGTGGCCCGAGTCGGCGAAGGCGACGTTGAGCAGCGACTCGTAACGCGTCCACTCGCGCGCCTCGAACTCCGTGCGTCCGGCCCAGACCGGTTCGCCGATGATGCGGACGCGGCGGTCCGGGCCGTGGTCCGCGCAGTACGCGTGGTACTGGCCCAGGGTGCGGGAGGGGTAGCGGTACCAGTCGTCGGCGTCGACGAACTCGACGTCGTGGGCGCGAGTGCCGACGGCTGATTCGAGGAGAGTGATGTTGTGGTCCTTGGCGACGGCGAGGACGACGTCGCCCGAGTCCAGGCCGTCGAGGGTGAACTCGAGGGTCCCTTCGAGGAATTCGTCGTCCGAGCCGTAGCAGAGCGCCTGGTGGACGAACCCGGTGCGGGTCATGGCACTTCTTCTCCTTGCTCCAGACGCAGGCCGGGAACGCGGTCCCAGCCGGTCACCCGCATCACCCTCTGGACATGCGGGGCGACGCCGTACAGGACGAGGGTGCCGCCGCCCGCGTACAGGCCGAGTGCCGAGAAGACCAGCAGACGCAGGGCGCCGACGTCGACGAAGCTCAGGTCGCGCAGGTCGAGTCGGGCGCGGATGCCGGTCGCGGTGCGGGCGCGGGCGCGGGCCGTCTCGTCGTGCAGGGCGCGGGCGACCGCGGTGACGTTCGTGTCGTCGATCTCCCCTGCGAGGGCCAGGCCAGGGGGTGCGAAGGTGCGGGTGATGGAGAGCAGGTCGTCCTGCCAGACGAGGTCGGCGGCGACCCGGCCGTGGTGCAGTCCGTCGAGCCGGGCCAGGTCACCCTCGTCGAACACGCGTCGGTCGTACTGACAGATGCCGAGCACGGGCAGGGTGGCGAAGACGGGGTCGAGGAGCAGCTCACTGTCGTGCAGCATCTTCAGCCCCTTGTCCGCCCCGCCGCGCAGCACCTCCATGCTGACGCGCAGGCCGAGGAAGCCGTCGCCGACCGCGCGGCGCGCCTCGCGGCGGATCACCTCGTCCAGATCCCACAGTCCTTCGGGCGTGGCCAGATGCGGGTCGACCGCCAGCCCTCCGGCGGCGATCTCGTCGTCCACGGCGCAGCCGTGCGCCTCCAGGAAGGACAGGGCAAGCCCCGCGGGAATCTCTCCCGGGGTCAGCACGAGCCCGCGCTGCCCGCTGGCCAGTCCGTCGAGGAGGAATGCGGCGAGTACGGTCTCCCGCTCCTCGTCCGTGTCGTAGCCGAGCAGCAGATGGTCTCCGGAACGCATCTGCCCGACGACTCGCAGTGCCGGTACTACGGCCATCTCCCGCACCCCCCAAGGATTGGTGTGCTGGGACCCATCCACGCTACGCCGGAAGCGGGCCGCGCGTCAGAGGGTTATGGTGACCGCCATCCGGTCGGGTGAGGGGGAACGATGGCGGCCTCAGTACGCAAGGGCAGGACCGGCAATCTGCCCGCCGAGGCCAACGCCTTCGTCGGACGGAAGGGCGAACTCGCCGCTGTCTCCGGTCTGTTGGACACCAACCGTCTCGTCACTCTCACGGGCCCCGGGGGTGTCGGCAAGTCACGGCTCGCGCTGCGGGCGGCGGACCTCGCGCTGGAGGATTTTCCGGGCGGGGTGTGGCTCGTAGAGCTTTCGGAGCTGCAGGACCCGGGTCTGCTCACCAACGCCGTGGCGCAGGCCACGCGGCTGGCCGAGCAGACCCTGCTGCCGCTCCTGGAGGCGCTCTCCGAGCATCTCGCCCGGGCCCCGCTGCTGCTCGTCCTCGACACCTGCGAGCACGTACTCGACGAGTGCGCGCGGGTGGTGCAGGAACTCCTCGCGAGGGTGCCGGAGTTGCACGTGCTGGCCACCAGCCGACAGCCGTTGGGGGTACCGGGCGAGCATCTGCTGACGGTGGCACCGCTGCCGCTCGGCGAACGGGACGACGCGGTGGCACTGTTCGCGACGCGCGCCGCCGCGGCCGTGCCGTCCTTCGCGCTGACCGACGCCAACCGGGCGGGCGTGGCCGCCGTGTGCGCCCGTCTCGACGGGATTCCGCTGGCCCTGGAGCTGGCGGCGGTGCGCCTGCGCGGCTTCCCCCTCGACCGGCTCCTGGAGGGCCTGGACTCCCGCTTCGAACTGCTGGTCTCGCCCGCCCGGCCGCGCCTCGCCCGGCATCAGACACTGCGTACGGCGATCGGCTGGAGCCACGAGCTGTGCACCCCGCTGGAGCGGCTGCTCTGGGCCAGGCTGTCGGTCTTCGCCGGCGGCTGGGACGTGGAGGCGGCCGAATTCGTGTGCCACGGCGGCCCATTGGACGCCGAGGAGATTCTCGCGCTGCTCGCGTCGCTCACCGAGAAGTCGATCGTGACGCGTGAGGGCGACAGCGCGGCGGTGCGCTACCGGATGCTCGACACGGTCCGGTCCTTCGGCGCCGAGTGGCTCAGCGGTCTCGGCGAGGAGAAGGCCGTACGCCGTCGCCATCGCGACTACTTCCGCTGGATCGCCCGGCAGGGCGAGGCCGAGTGGCTCGGTCCCGGACAGCGGATGTGGGCCGAGCGGCTCACCGCGGAGCACGCGAATCTGCGGCTCGCGATGGAGGAGTGCCTGGCCGCGCCGGAACCGGAGACCGCGCTCGAACTCGCGGGAATCCTCTGGTACTTCTGGTTCGCCTGCGGCTTCGCCGAGGAGGGGCGCGGCTATCTCGAACGGGCACTGCGCCGGGAGAGCGACGGCGGCCCCGAGCACACGCTCGCCATCTGGACACACCGCCTGGTCACCGTCGTACCCGACGATCTGGATGCCGCGGAGTCCGTGAGCGCCGCGTATGTCTGGCTCGCCGAGGAACGACAACTGTCGGTACCCGCTCTCCCGTTGACCGGTGCGAGCCTGGCCGTGCGCGGGGAGTCGGCGCGCTCGGCCGTGCTGTACGGGAGTGCGCCGCAGGGGCCCGGGGGTGGCGGCGGCGCGGAGTTCTTCCAGCTGCTGACGCTCGCCGTGCAGGCGTACCTGCTGGCCGGCCAGGGCGCCTTCGAGCGGTGCGCGACGGTGGCCGAGCGGCTGCGCGCGGACTGCGCGAAACGCGGTGAGCTGTGGATGCGGGCCTGGGGTGACTTCTTCGTGTCGCTCTCCCGGATCGGTCTGGGCCACCCGGAGGAGGCGCTGCGGGCGGGACGTGAGGCGCTGGCCGCCAAGTGGCGGATGAACGACCGGCTGGGTGCCGCTGCGGTCGCCGATCTGCTGGTGGTCGCGGAGGCCTGCCGGGGCGAGCCGGAGCTCGCCGCCCGGCTCCTCGGCGTCAGCAGACGCCTCTGGTACGCCGCCGGGCTTCCGCGGCTCGGTCACTCCGAGACGACCGTCTTCCGCCGGGAGTACGCCCGTCTGCTGCGCGCGGACCTTGGTGACATCCGTTTCGCCCAAGCCGTGCGCGAGGGCCACGACTTGGGCCCGGACGCGGCGGTGGCGCTGGCCCTGGGGGGCACGTGGCGGGCGGAGCCGTGAGGTCCGCGACAGGAAGCGTGCGGTTGCGGCGCCTTGCGTCACCCCGTGGCTCGGGTGATGTTCACAAAGCCTCCCGTACGGGGGCAGTAGCTCTCTGGACGACCCGGGCCTGCCGGGCGAGGGCCAGCAGCCTGCCGTCCGCCGACCACACCGTGCTGTCGTCGACGGCCCAGCCGCTGCCTGCCTGTTCGGTGCGGATACGGACCAGGGCCCAGCCGCGAGGTGCACCGTCGTCGAGCGCGTCGGTGAAGTGGACGGTCAGCTCGGCGGTCGGCACGGGGCGCGGGGTGCGCCAGTGCGCGTAGAGGCCGGGAGGCAGGACGTCGGTCAGGGTGACGACCGCCTCCGCGTCCAGGGGGCGGTCGTCGGCGAACCGCACCCAGGCGACGAGTTCGGCCTTCTCACCTCCGGCGAGTGGCAGGTCCTCGGAGGCGGGGCGTATCTCGACCTGTTTGGCGAAGGGCGCAAGACCGACGGGCAGGTCGAGGGGCGGGCAGTCAGGCGCTCCCGGCACAGCGGGCGCGGTGCTGCCCTCGTACGAGGGTCCCGGGCGGCCCGGACCGAACACCGCCGAGCCGACGAGCACCGGCCTCCCGTCCTGCTGCCCGGTGAACGTGCAGGTCGAGGCGCGGCGCCCGGCCGACGGCACGGTCACCGTGAGCGGCAGGGGGCGTGCGTCGACCGGGGCCAGGAAGTGGGTGGTCAGGGTGCGTGCCGGGTGTTGCCCCGCGGCGGCCGCGCGATCCCGTACGGCGGAGAGCGCCGCCGCCGCGACGTGTCCCCCATGTGCGCCCGCCCATGACCACCACAGGGGGTCTATACGGGCCACGGCGTCGCTCGTGGCGTGCGTGCTGTCCGGTGGTGAGGCCCTCATCGCGTTTCCTCGCACGGTCGGGTTCCGTATGGGGCTCGAGTTACCAAGTTTGAGAACTCGATTCAGCAAGTTTGAAAAGCAGACTCACTATAGCCTCAAGAGTTGGAAAACCAAACCCTCGCCAAGGCGAGCGTGCGCCCCGACCAGTCGACCTGAGGTACCTACGCGGACGTCGGACCGCTTACCCGCGTGGCCACGACCATCCGGCACCGCGGGCTGTCGTCCGGGCGTCGGCCGAACTCGGGCAGGGCGTGCAACTCGACCTCGAACCCGGCCCGCTCCAGTTCCCGGCGTACATCGTCGAGCCGGAACGCCCGGTAGTACATGACGAACGGCGGACGCCAGACGGCGTTGCGCACCCGCATCACCAGGTCGAAGGCCAGCAGGGCCCAGTACCCGGGCGAGCTCGGCCGGGGCGGAGCCATGATCGGAAATGCGAAGCGCCCGCCCGGCCTCAGCACGGAGTGGACCTCGGCGAAGAGCCCCGGCAGCTCACGCGGCAGGAAATGGCCGAACGCCCCGAAGCTCACCACCAGGTCGAAGACGGGCGCGAAGGGCAGGGCACGGGCGTCACCGCGCACCCATCCGACACGCGGCGCGCCGTCGGGAAGCGCACGCCCCGGCGTCTTGGCTTCGCCACGCTCCGGCGCATTGGCTCCGCCATTCTCCGGCGCCTTGGCTTCCCCACGCCCCGGCGCCTCGGCTTCCCCACGCCCCGGCCCTTCGGCCTCGCCGCGCTCCCGCGCGCGAGCCGCATCCACGCGCCCCCGCCCCACCGCCAGCATCCCCGCGCTGATGTCGACCCCGGTGACGCTCTCCCGGCACAGCCCGCTCAGCACCTCCATCCCCGCCCCGGTGCCGCAGCACAGGTCGAGTCCGCGGTCGAAGGGGCCGATCCGGTCCAGTGCCGTTGCCACGGCGTCGAGGATCGAGTCCGGTGTCCGGAACGGAGTGTGGTCGAACTTCGGTGCGAGCAGGTCGTAGCCGTGCTCGACGGACGACAGGGCCTGCACGGCCAGTTCGCGGAGGGTGGGACCTTGCGGGGTGAACATCGCGCTCAGCATAGGGGCAGCGCGTGCCTCACGCGCCGGTCTAAGGTCCACTTCATGACTTCGTTCCGCCCCGCTCCCAGCTGGCTGGCCGACGCCGTCTTCTACCAGATCTATCCGCAGTCGTTCGCCGACTCGAACGGCGACGGCATCGGCGACTTCGACGGAATCGCCGAGCGCCTCGACCACCTCGCGTGGCTGGGCGTCAACACCGTCTGGCTCAACCCCTGTTTCGTCTCACCGTTCCGGGACGCCGGATACGACGTCTCCGACTACTTGAACGTCGCGCCCCGCTACGGCTCGAACGACGACCTCGCCAAGCTCGTCGACGAGGCGGGCAGCCACGGCATCCGCGTACTGCTGGACCTCGTGGCCGGTCACACCTCCGACCAGCACCCCTGGTTCACGGCCTCGGCGAACGACCCGGCCGACGACCGGTACATCTGGGCGGCCGAGGGTCCTGACGGAGGCCGCCCCGACGGCTTCGTCGACTCCCCCGGCACCCGCCCCGGCGCGTACCTGCCGAACTTCTTCGCCTTTCAGCCCGCCCTCAACTTCGGCTACGCGCAGGAGAATCCGGCCGAGCCCTGGCGTCAGCCGGTCGACGCCGAGGGCCCGCGCGCCAACCGTGCGGCTCTGCGTGCGGTCATGGACCACTGGCTGGGGCTCGGTCTGTCCGGGTTCCGTGTCGACATGGCCGCGTCGCTCGTCAAGGACGACCCCGACAAGACCGAGACGGCCAGGATCTGGACGGAGCTGCGCCACTGGCTGGACGACAAGCATCCGGACGCGGTGCTGCTCTCGGAGTGGGGCGAGCCGGAGGTGTCGGTTCCGGCGGGCTTCCACACGGACTTCTTCCTCCAGTTCGGCGGCCCCACCGACGGTCGCGCTCTGCGGTCGCTGTGGAGCAACAGCGAGGGCACGGTCAACGAGTCCTGGGACCCGCTCGACTGCTTCTTCGACCCGAGCGGCCAGGGCACGCCGGGCCTGTTCGTCGAAGCCTGGCGCAAGGCGTCGGCCGCCGTGGCCGACAGCAGCTTCATCTCCCTCCCGACCGCCAACCACGACTTCTCCCGCCTCAACTGCGGCCCCCGCACGGCCGAACAGCTCCCCGCCGCCTTCGCCTTCCAGCTCACCTGGCCGACTCTTCCGGCGATCTACTACGGCGACGAGATCGGCATGCGCTACGTCCCGGGCCTCCCCGACAAGGAGGGCAGCGTGTTGGGCCCGCGCTACAACCGCGCGGGCTCCCGCACTCCGATGCAGTGGGACGACGGCCCGAACGCCGGCTTCTCCACCGCCCCCGCCGACCGTCTCTACCTCCCGCTCGATCCGGCGCCCGACCGCCCCACGGTCGCGGCACAGCGTGCCGACGAGACCTCGCTGCTCCATTTCGTACGCCGCCTCATCGCCCTGCGCACAGCGACACCGGAGCTCGGCTCCGGCGGCTCGGTGGAGGTCCTGCATGCCGGCTACCCGTTCGTGTACGTACGGGGCGGGCGGTACCTCGTCGTCGTCAATCCGCAGCGGAATGCGGTGAGTTACGCGTACGACATCCCGGTGGAGCCACGACCTCTGGAGGTGTCCGGCGTCCGGGTCGACGGCGGGACCGTCGCCGCGGAAGGCTTCGCGTACGGGATTTTCGACCTCGGCCGATAGCCCGGTGCAGACCGGTGCCCGGCATCCCGTGGGATGCCGGGCACCCCCCGTGGGGCGTCAGAGATCGCTCACTGAACGGTCAGGACGATCGCCCCGGAATAGGTACCGCCCGGCTCGACGGCGGTCGCCGTGCCGTCGACCGTCATGGTCACGGACTTGCCGCGCGGCGCACGCACGGCCGCACCGGCTGCGAGGGCCAGCTTGGTCAGGTACGACGTGCCGGTCACCGTCCAGGCCGAGCCGCTGTTCAACTGCACGACCACACCGTTGTTGACGGCGGGCTGCACGGTGTTGGTGACCTCACCCAGCTCGTAGAAGTTCGAGGCGTCGATCGTGCTGACGTGGTGCTTGGCCCCGGTCGCCGAGATGACGCCCTGGACGGTGGAGTCCTCGAAGGTGAGGACCATGTTCTTGCCCTTGCGCATGCCGTTGTAGAAGTCGCCCTTCAGGGCGATGGAGCTGAAGGTGGCGGCGCCGTCGGCGGGGTGGACGGCGGTCACGTCGAAGGCGGAGTCCTTCGTCGGGTCGCCCGTGGGCTCGGTGTAGACGCCGGTGTTGAGCATCTTGCCGTCGACGTTCACCGGTCCCGGGTCGTCGAGCTCGATCATCTGCAGGATGATCCCGTTGCGCGGGTTGAGCCGGGCCCCGCCGGAGCCGTCCACGGTGATCGCGGTCTGCTGCCCCTTGTTGAGGAAGGTGGCCTTCTCGGAGTTGACGACCGTGCCACCGTCGAGCTTCAGCGCGCCCGCGCCGAAGAACATGTAGCCGAAGTGGCCCGAGTTGACGACCGTGTTCCGGACCGGGAGCGCGGCCAACTCGGCTGCGCTCAGCCCGAGTCCGAGCGAGGAGTTGAGTTCCGCGACGGCTGCCCGGGTGCTGTCTCCGTAGTGGACCGAGGCGGCGGGGCCCGCGATGATCGTCGCGTAGCTGCCGACGTCGAACCGCGAGCCGAGGACCCGGACGGTGGCATCCCCGATGGCGTACGTGCCGTAGCCGTACGTGCCCGTGTTGCCGACACTGCTGTTGATCGCCGTCAGTTGGAGGCCGCGACCGCCCTCCACCGACAGGGCTCCCCAAGTCTCCGAGAACACCGAGGAGTTGATGTACGTGGCCTTGGTGTTCGCGCCGATCAGGTTGGTGGCGCGGACGTTGCCGTCGAGGCCGAGCATCCAGGGCACCGACTCCATGTACGGGGTCTCCACGGTCGCCTGGTAGTCGGCGGGCAGGACGCCGTTCCTCGCCCGGAGCTCGGAGTTCTTCACGATGACGTTGGCGCCGTCGTTGGCGATGACGGTGGTGCGGACCACGCCCTTGGTCGCTATCCGGGCGCCGTCCACGACGAGCGTGGTGGACGAGCCGGTGCCTACGACCGCGGCGCCGTAGCCCGCGAAGTCGCAACGGCCGTTGCCTGTCAGGGAGATGACGGGCTTCTGGAGCGTATAACTGGCGTTCTGCACGAAGACGCCGTCAAAGCACTCGCCGGTCGAGGTGATGGCGACGCCTTTGGCGAGGGTGTTGGTGAGTTTGCCTCCGCGCACGCTACTGAGGACCGACTTCGCGGTCACCACGCCGTCGGCGCCGACGTAGACGGCCTGCCGGAACGGGAACGTGAGGGTCTCGTACGTCACCGCGTTGGCCTCCGCGACAGTGAGGACGACGGCACCTCGATACGTGCCGGCCGAGATGAGCGTCTCGGTTCCGCCCGTCTCGGTGAGGAGTTGGCCGGTCTCCACACCGTCGACGGTCAGCGTGACGCTGTAGCCGTCGGGCGCGGTGATCCTGCCGCCTTCGGCGATGGACAGCTCGCTCAGGCGCGTGGTGGCGGAGAGTTCGTACGTCTCGCCGGAGCCGACCGAGATCTTCGTGCCGGACGCGATTCTTGTCGGCGCGGCGGTGGCCGAGGCCACCGGGACCAGCAGGGCGCCGGCCGTGGCGGTGCCTGCGATCAGGATCGAGCGTCGGGTGATCAGCGTCATTGCATGCCTTCCGAGGGTTCGAGTACGCCGTCGCGCAGGGTGACCGGCCGGCCGCCGGATACAGGGTGGCGAGGGCTCGGGCCGAGGCACCGAAGGTGCGCACGAGGGAGTGAATCAGCCCTGCACACCGGGGAACAGGAGCCGTGCACACGCATATCGGAGCCCGATGCTTCGGATCAGGCCGCCCGCTTCATGGCGGTCACACAGAGTGCCCACAGGGCATGCGGAAAGGCGGGGTGGGCGACCGAAGTCACCCGCCCCGCCGTCGGGTTGGAGCATCCGGTCAGGCGGGTGCGATCATCCCCGCCGACAGATCGATGTCCGCTCCGCACAAGCCCGGCATGGCGAGCATCGCCACCAGCGCCCGGGCGACCTCGTCCTCCTCCACCAGCCGGTTCAGGGCCGCGCGGGAGGCGAAGTCCTGCTCGGCGGCCTCGACTGTGGTGCCGGTCAGCTCGGCGGTCAGACGGAAGTTGCGGTCCATGCGCGGACCCCGAACCGGCCCCGGAGACAGGGAGTTGACGGAGACGCCGTACGGTCCGACCTCTCCCGCCAGGGTCCGGGTCAGGCCGAGGAGCGCCATCTTGGACGCGGTGTACGGGGTCCGGTTGAGCAGCGGCCGTTTGCCGCTCACGGATGCAATGTTCACGATGTCGCCGTGCCCGGCCTCGATCATCGGCGGCAGGAAGGCCCGGCACAGCAGGTACACCCCGCGTACGTTGGCCGCGAACACGTCGTCCCACTCGTCCGGATCGATGTCGGTGAGCGGCTTGACCGGGCCCGCGACGCCAGCGTTGTTGACGAGCAACGACACGTCCTCGTCGATGAGTTCGGTGGCCAGCGCGCTCACCGACTCAGGATCGGAGACGTCACACACCGCCGCACGAGCCCGGCCGCCCTCCTTCACCACACGGGTCGCCGCGTCCGTGAGGGCCTGTTCGCTCCTGCCGACGAGGATCACCCGGGCGCCGGATCCCGCCAGGGCGAGTGCGAAGGCCCGCCCCAGCGGTCCGCCGCCGCCCGTGATCAGCGCCGTACGCCCGCGCAGTGTCATGCGCCGTTCCAGGGCAACTCGTCGCCCGCGGCCTTCGCGGCCCGTACGTCACCGGAGCGGGCGTGTCCCTCGAACAGCTCGACACGCGAGGCACGCCCGCACAGCCGGCCGAGCAGTTCCTGCGACCCGGTGTCGGTGACCTCCTGATACGTCACCGTCTTGAGGTACTTCCCCACCCACAGACCGCCGGTGTAGCGGGCGGCACCACGTGTGGGGAGCACATGGTTCGTCCCGATGACCTTGTCGCCGAACGACACACAGGTGCCCTCGCCGAGGAAGAGAGCGCCGTACTGGGACATGCGCGTCAGCGCCAGCCTCGGCTCGGCCGTCAGGACCTCCACGTGTTCGAAGGCGAACTCGTCGGCGAGTGCGTACATCTCGTCGACGGTGTCCACGACGTGCACCTGCCCGTGGTCGCGCCAGGCGGGCCCGGCGAAGTCACGCGTGGGCATGCCGGGCAGGAGGCGCTCCACTTCGGCGATGGTCTTCTCGGCCACCTCCCGGGAGGTGGTGATGAGGACGGCCGGGGAGTCGGGTCCGTGCTCGGCCTGGGAGAGCAGGTCGACTGCGCAGACGAAAGGGTCCGCGGCGTCGTCGGCCAGGACCAGGATCTCGGTCGGGCCCGCGAACAGGTCGATCCCGATCTCGCCGAAGAGCTGCCGCTTCGCCTCGGCGACGTACGCGTTGCCGGGCCCGGCGATCAGGTTGACCGGCCGCATGGTGTCGGTGCCGACGGCCATCGCGGCGACGGCCTGCACCCCGCCGAGCAGCCAGATCTCGTCCGCGCCCGCGAGGTGCGCGGCGGCGACGGTGGCCGCCGGGATCTCGCCGTGGATCGGCGGCGTACAGGCGACGACGCGCGGGACGCCGGCGACCTTCGCCGTCACGATGGTCATGTGCGCGGACGCGGTCAGCGGGTAGCGGCCACCGGGTATGTACGCGCCCGCCGCCCGCACCGGGATGTGCTTCTGCCCGAGCCGCACGCCCGGCAGTGTCTCCACCTCGAACTCGCCCATGGAGTCGAGCTGGTGGCGGGCGAAGGAGCGCACCTGGTCCTGCACGAACCGGATGTCGTCGATCACCTGCCGCGGGATCGAGGCGACGATCTTCTCGATCTCCTCGGCGGAGAGCCGGAAGGAGTCGGGGCTCCACTTGTCGAACTTCTCGGAGTACGCGCGCACGGCGTCGTCACCGCGCTCGCGGATGTCCGCGATGACGCCCGTCACGGTCTCGCGCACCAGGTCGAGCGAGGCGGTGACCTCGGCCTTCGGGACGGCCTGCTTCAGTATCGTTGCCACAACTGCGGCCCTTCTGGGGGTAGTCGGATCAGACCGGCGGAGCGACGAACAGCACGTCCGGGTCGTTGAACTGCTCCTTGGCGACCGACTCGCTCATCGGGTCGGCGGTGCCCCACTGGTCCTGGGTGACCGGATCGTCGACGTCATGGCGGCCGGGGTGCCACAAGTCCTCTTCGAGAACGGCGAGTTCGGTCGTGTACTCGACGGTGTTGCCGTGCGGGTCGTGGAAGTAGGAGAAGGTGTTGTCGCCCGCGAGATGGCGGCCAGGTCCCCAGGTGAGGCGGGTCCCGGCGCGCAGCGCGCGCCCGGTGCCGCGCATGTACTCCTCGACCCCGCGCATCTCGAACGAGGCGTGGTGCAGGGAGACATGGGGGCCGCGCGCGATGGCGAAGGAGTGGTGCAGGGGGCTGCACCGCAGGAAGTACATGAGGTCGCCCATGTGCGTCGAGTACAGGGTGTCGGTGAGCCGGAACCCGAGGTGCTGGACGTAGAAGTCCCGCAACCCTTCCGGGTCCTGGGAGTTGACCACGCAGTGCGACAGCCGGACGGGGATCGCCTCGCGTTCCTCGATCCTGCGGTGGGTACGGGTCTCGACGTCCGCGGACACCTCGACGACCCGGCCGTCCGGGTCGAAGAAACGGAATCCGTATCCGCCTCCCGGGGTGTCCAACACCTCTGGTTCGCCGATGAGTTGGATCCCGGCCCGGCCGAGCCGTACATGCAGCTCGTCCACGGCGGCCGGCGAGACCGCGCCGAACGCGACCAGGTCCATCCGCTTCCGCTCGTCCTCGCGGATCCGGACGATGTACTGCTCGGGGCTGCCCTCCGCGGCGAAGAACGCGATACCGCTGTCGTTCGCGACCTCGGTCAGGCCCCAGGTGCTGCCGTAGAAGGCGCGCTGCGCGGCGAAGTCCGGTACGGCCAGGTCGACATGGCGCAGATGGGTGATCGGCTGGAAGCTCATGCGTGGCTCCTGACGGTGTTGCGCTGGTGACCCAGGCCCGTGATCTCCGACTCCACGACGTCCCCGGGCTTGAGGAAGACACCCCAGTGCGCTCCGTTGCCTGCCGGGGAGCCGGTGAGCAGCAGGTCGCCGGGGAGCAGGGTGGTGGTCGTGGAGACGTACGCGATGAGCCTCGGGATGTCGAAGATCATGTCCTTGGTGGACTCGTCCTGCCGGACAACTCCGTTGTGGCGCAGGGTGATCCGCAGGTCGGAGGGATCCCCGGCGAAGGCGGCCGGCACCAGGAAGGGCCCGGTCGGCAGGAAGGTGTCGGCGTTCTTGGCGGTGAACCAGTCGGTGCCGATGGCCTTCAGGTCGGGCCGGTAGAGCCGGTCGCGGGTCGTGAGGTCGTTGCAGATGGTGTACGCGGCGACGTACTCCATGGCCTCCTCGGCGGGGATGTTCTTGCCCGACTTGCCGATGACCAGGGCGAGTTCGAGTTCCCAGTCGTGCTGTTCGCCGAGTACAGGGAGCACCACGTCGTCGTACGGGCCGCAGATCGCGCGCGGCGAGCCGAGGAAGACGTACGGGACGCCGCTGCGGATCCGTTCGTCCATCATTTCCTCGGCGTCGGCACGCGCTTCCTCGGGTGTGGCGCCGTGCACGCTCTCCTTCTCGGCGGCGACCAGATCGACCACATGCTTGCGGTAGTTGGCGCCGCTCTGCAGGATCTGGCCGGGCTCGACGGGGGCGAGGACGCGAAGATCGGCGAGGTCGTACCAGCTGTCGTCCGGCTCGACGGCGAGGAGCTCCAGACGGGGGAAGAGGACGTCCCAGTCCTCGACGACCGCCCGCACGGACGGCGCCAGATCGGAGAGGCTGCGTACTCTCCGCCCGACGACGAGGCCCGGGAAGGCGCCGAATCCGTCGGCTGCGAAGGTGCCGAGCGCGAACGGTCCGGTATGGGTGGGGAGTCGGTCGGGCACGGGTGCTCCTCGCGGGGATGGGTGGCGTGTCACCGACGCTAGGCACCGCACGGGGTGCGGCGGAAATAGCGATCCGCGATGCCTGGCATCAGGGCCCCGGGCGCCCCGTGATCAGCGGCCCATCGTCGTACGGGATGGATGACGTGCCCCTTGCCGATGCCTCGATCCGTTGACCCTGCATCCGGCCTCCCAGCAGGCTCGGAGCACCGTCTGACCCGAGGAGATGCGCGTGATCGTCGAGCATGCCGAGCTGACCGTGGTGGCCGGCCGTGAAAGGGACTTCGAGGCCGTCTTCGAGAAGGCGCGCGAGGTGCTCGCCGAGGCCGACGGCTTCCGCTGGACCGAGCTGCTGCGCTGCGAGGAGCGGCCACAGACGTTTCTGCTGCTGGTCGGCTGGGAGTCGGTCGAGGCCCACACCGTGGGATTCCGCGAGTCGGAGCGCTTCCAGCGGTGGCGGGCGCTGGTCGGCCCGTTCTTCGCCGAGCCACCGTCGGTCGGGCACTTCCGGCTGCTCGGCGACCGCTTCGCCGGCTGACCGCGCCACTCCTCCTCTTCTACGTTCGCAAGGGCCGGCTGACCGCGCCACTCCCCCTCTTCTACGTTCGCAAGGATCGCCCATGCCCGTACAGAAGGTGCTCGTCGTCGGCGGCGGCATCACCGGAAGCGTGCTGTCCCTCGCACTCGCCCAGCGCGGCGTCGAGGTCGAGCTCGCCGAGATAGCGCCCCAGTGGTTCGGTGTGGGCCACGGCATCACCATCCAGGGCAACGCCCTCAAGGCGCTGCGCTCCGTCGGCGTACTGGACCGGGTGCTCGCCCGCGCCGTCCCCTTCGACCGGATGCGGCTGCGCCGGGCCGACGGCGGCCTGATCGCGGAGCTGCCCACCCCGCACACCGGCGGCGACGAACTCCCGTCGACGGCGGGCGCGCTGCGCTCGGACCTGCAGAACGCGCTGTGCGACGCGGTGTACGCGCACGGGGTGCGGGTCCGCCTCGGACTGAGCGTCGAGAAGCTCGACCAGTCCGCCGATCACGTGGACGTCACCTTCACCGACGGTTCCGCCGGACGCTACGACCTGGTGGTGGGCGCCGACGGCATCAACTCCGCGATGCGCTCGCTGATCGGCATCACCACCGAGCCCCGTACGGTCGGCATGTCGATCTTCCGGGTGGTCGCGGAGCGCCCGGCCGAGATGGACTGCGCCGAGGTCTACTACGGCGGCCCGCGCTACAAGGCCGGCTACTCCCCCATCTCGGCGGACCAGTGCTACGCCTATCTCCTCGACGAGAACCTGGACGCCTCGCTGATCGGGCCGCGCGCTCCCCTGTCGCTACTGCGAGAGCGCGGCGCCGGGTACGGGGGCGTCTGGGGCAAGATCCTCGCCTCGCTGCCCGAGGACACGGCGGTCGACTACCGGTGGATCGAGGCGATCCTCGTCGACGAGCCCTGGCACCGCGGCCGGACGGTGATCATCGGCGACGCGGCGCACGCCTGCCCGCCGCTCATCGCCCAGGGCGCGGCGATGTGCGCGGAGGACGCGGTCGTACTCGCGGAACTGGTCACCGGTGCCGAGCCGCTCGACCAGGCACTCGACACGTTCATGGCGCGCCGGCTGCCCCGGGTGCGAGTCGTCCTGGAGAACTCGCTGCGCCTCGCCGACTGGGAGATCCACCCCGACACGCCGGGCGCCGACCCCGGACGGATCATGTCAGAGACCCTGGACTATCTGACGGCGGCGGCATGAGCACTCCCGTCGTGGACTTCCACGGCCATCTCGCGGTCCCCGCCGCCGACGCGCTCTGCGCGGGAACTCCGGGCCTCGCCGCCGAGCTGGCAGCCGAACAGCGGGCGCACTCCTCCGCGTCACTCACCGTCAATCGCGCCCAACTCCAGTGCCTGGCGCCCAAGTTGACGGACGTCACCGTCCGGCTTGCCGACCTGGACGCGATGGGAGTCGACATCCAGGTGGTCGGCCCGATGCCGATGCACCACTACTGGGCGGACGAGGATCTCGCCGTACGCCTGGCCCGTACCGTCAACGAGGCGGTGGCCGCGCACTGCGCCAACGCACCCGAGCGGCTGTACGGCCTGGGCACGGTCCCGCTTCAGCACCCCGACCTCGCCGTCGCGCTGCTCGACAGGGCGGTCACCGAGTACGGCCTGTACGGGATCAGCGTGTCCACCACCGTCGACGGCCGGGAACTCGCCGACCCGGCGCACGACGCGGTGTGGCAGAAGGCCGAGGAGCTGGGCGCCGTCGTGTTCGTGCACCCCTGGGGCTGCTCGCTCGGCGAGCGGCTGGCCGGCCACTACCTGGGCAACACGGTCGGCCAGCCCGTGGAGACGACGGTCGCTCTGTCGCATCTCATCTTCACCGGCGTCCTGGACCGCTTCCCGCGCCTCAAGCTGGTGGCCGCGCACGGCGGGGGCTATCTCCCGACGTACATCGGCCGCTCGGACCACGCCTGGCACGTACGTGAGGACGCGCGGGGCTGCGCCGAGCCGCCGAGCGCGTATCTGAAGCGGATGTGGTTCGACGCGCTGGTCTACACCCCGCGCGCCCTGCGCGCTCTCGTCGAGGAGGTCGGCGTGGACCGGGTCGTCCTCGGCACGGACTTCCCGTTCGACATGGGGGTCGACAATCCGGTGGCGAGGCTGGACGCCGCCGGCCTGTCACCGGCCGACCGTGCCGCCGTCGCCGGGGGCAACGCCCTCGACCTGCTGCTGAAAGGACGTATCCGATGAGCCTCGGTCCCATCGAGGAAGAGCTCGCCAAGGCCCGCTCCGCGTACCGCAATTGGGGCCGCTGGGGCGAGGACGACGTGCTGGGCACGCTCAACCACATCGACGACGCGATGCGCGCGCACGCGGCGGGCCTGGTCCGCCGCGGCCGGTCCTTCTCGCTCGCCCAGGAGTTCAACGAGGACGGCCCGCAGCGCGGCTTCCGCGGCCGTATCAACCCCGTCCACTACATGAAGGACACCGGCTCCGACGCGGCCGCCGGGACGCAGGGGTTCCCGCACGGCTTCGGCGGCGCCGACGACCATGTCGTGATGCCGCTCCAGGCCTCCACACAGTGGGACGGCCTTGGCCACATCTACGACAACAAGCAGGCGTGGAACGGCCGTCCGTGCACCATCGTCAACGGCGACGGCGACTCGGTCACCGGCATCGAGCACATGAGGAACGCCTTCACCGGCCGCGGTGTCCTGCTCGACGTGGGCCGCGCGGTCGGCGACGAACACGGTGAACTCCCGGACGGATTCGCGATCCTGGAGGAACATCTGCGCGCCACGATCGAGGCCCAGGGCGCCACCTCCTCCGTACGCCGCGGAGACCTTGTGCTCATCCGCACCGGGCAGTTGGGCAGGGTACGGCGGCTAGGCGAGTGGGGCGGGTACGCCGCCGGGGACGCCCCGGGCCTCTCCTTCACCACGCTCGGCTGGCTGCATCGCACGGAGATCGCGGCGATCGCCTCCGACACCTGGGGACTTGAGGTACGCCCGTACGAGTTCCCCCAGCCCGCGATGTCTCCGCTGCACCAGATCGCGATCCCCAACATGGGTCTCCCGCTGGGTGAGATGTGGGACCTGGAGGAGCTGGCCGAGGACTGCGCGGCGGACGGCGTCCATGAATTCCTGCTGGTCGCGGCGCCTCTTCCGGTGACCGGCGCGGTGGGCGCGCCCGTCAATCCGATTGCGGTCAAGTGAGTGCCCCGATGAACACCGACAGGTTCTCCGGCACGCTCCACTTCCCCGGTGACGAGGACTTCGAGGAGGCGTGCTTCGGGCCGGTCTTCAACGCCCGTCGCCCGTCGGACCGTTCACCGGCGGCCGTACTGAAGGCGGTCTGCGAGCAGGACGTCGTCGAAGGAGTACGGCTCGCCGTCGAGCGCGGCTGGCAGGTCGCCGTACGCTCCGGAGGGCACAGCTGGGCCGCCTGGTCGGTGCGTGACGAGGCGCTGCTGATCGACCTCGAGGGCTTTCGGCAGCTGTCGTACGACGAGACGACCGGGATCGTGACAGCGACGCCCAGCGTTCGGGGCGGCGACGAACTCAACCCGTATCTCGGTGAGTTCGGGCGGTTCTTCAACGGCGGGCACTGTCCGTCCGTCGGCATCGGCGGCTTCCTGCTGCAGGGCGGGCAGGGCTGGAACGCGCGCGGCTGGGGCTGGGCGGCGGAGAACATCGTCGCGATCGACGTCGTCACCGCCGAGGGCGAGATGGTGCGCGCGGACGAGACGCGGCACAGCGACCTTTTCTGGGCGGCGCGCGGTGCGGGCCCCGGCTTCTTCGGGGTGGTCACCCGCTTCCACCTGCGCACCCGCTCGTTGCCGAAGCACCTGGCACACACCGTCCACGCGTACCCGCTCGACCTCTTCGAAGAGGTCATGACCTGGCTGCACGGCATGCACCACACGGTCTCCGACCTGGTGGAGATCGTCGCGCTCACGCAGACTCCACCAGGTCACGAGGGACCAGTGCTGCTGGTCACGGGCGTCTCGATGACCGACACGCCCGAACAGGCCGCCGAGGCGCTGGCCCCGCTGCACGCCAACCCGTACGCGGAGCGGGCGCTGTTCCGCATCGAGGCCCAGCCGACCACGCTCGCCGAGCAGATCCGGAACCAGCGCGTCGCCAACCCCGAGGGTCACCGCTATCTCGTCGACAACGCCTGGTTGACCGGGCCCGCCGCCAAGGTGGTCCCGGCGATCCGCAAGGCGTTCACCGAGCAGCCCACCCAACAGACCTTCACCATCTGGTTCTCGATGGCCCCGCTGCGCCAACTCCCCGACATGGCCTTCTCCTTGCAGTCGGAGATCTACTGCGCGACGTACGTCATTCACGACGACCCCGGGCGGGACGCCGAGCTGCGGACCTGGCTCGACGACGCGATGGCGCTGATGCGGCCGGTGACCGCGGGCCAGTACCTCGGGGACTCCGACTTCACCGTGCGGCAGCTGAAGTTCATGGGCGACGCGCAATGGCGGCGGCTCCAGGAGATACGAGCCGTGCGCGACCCCAAGGGGCTCTTCGCCGGCTATCTGAGCGCGGGCACCGTCACCAACACCAACCACTGGGAGCAGCATGCGGTTCGCGACATATGAACACGAGGGCGTGGAGCGCGCCGGCGTCGTCCGCGCCGGGATCATTCATCCGCTGCCGACCGGCACCACCGTCCTCGCGCTCATCGAGGGGCAGGAGTTGCACGACGCGGGGGCCGAAGCCCTCGCCACGGACAGTGACTTGACGGTAGATCAGGTACGGCTGCTGCCTCCACTGAAGCCCCCGTCCATCCGGGACTTCGTCGGCTTCGAGGCGCACATCGAGGGCGTGGCCAAGTCGCTGGACGGTCTGGAGCAGGTGCCCGAGGAGTGGTACCGGGCGCCGAACTTCTACTTCACCAATCCGCACGCGGCGTACGGCGCGCACGACAACGTGCCCATTCCCGCCGGGTGTTCGGTCCTCGACTTCGAGCTGGAGGTCGGCGCGGTCATCGGCTGCAGCGGCCGGGATCTCACGCCTGAGGAGGCCCATGAGCACATCGTCGGCTACCTCGTGTTCAACGACTGGTCCGCGCGCGATCTGCAGAAGCCGGAGAAGAACCTCGGCCTCGGCTTCTCCAAGGGCAAGGACTTCGCCAACACCCTCGGCCCGTACCTGGTCACCGCGGACGAGGTGGCGGACCGGCTCGACCCGGACGGCTTCCTCGACCTGGAGATGACCGTCACGCTCAACGGCGAGCTGATCGGCCGAGACACCCTGGCGAACGTGTCCTGGACCTTCGGCGAGATGACGGCGTACGCCTCCCGCGACGCCTGGGTGCGCCCCGGCGACATCCTCGGCTCGGGCACCTGCGGCTGGGGCGCGCTCGCCGAGTTCTGGGGCCGCGTCGGGGAACGCACACCCCCGCCGCTGAAGCCCGGCGACGAGGTGACGCTCACCGTGGAGCGCCTCGGGTGCCTGTCCAACCGGATCGTGCCCGGGCGCACGGACGTGTATCTCCCGCGAGCCCGCAAGCGCGGCCGGACGCCCCGGCCGTAGCGCTCCCCCTACCCCTTACGACCTGCACACATTCAGGGATCCGATGGCTGCTATCGGATCCCTGTGAGTTCCCTCCCGGCCCCTTCCTCGACGGGAAACCGGTCGTTACGCTCCGGTTTCACCGAGCTTCAACGACGCGGCCGGAAGGAAACACGCATGGGTCTCGGAGCAATCGACCTGAATCTTCTGGTGGCGCTGGAAGCCCTCCTGGAGGAGAAGAACGTCACGCACGCAGGGGTCCGGCTCTCCACCAGCCAGTCCGCGATGAGCGGCTCGCTCGCCCGGCTGCGGCGGCATTTCAACGACGAGCTGCTGGTGCGGGTGGGCCGGGAGTACGAGCTCACGCCACTCGCGGAGCGGCTGCTTCCCGTCGTCCAGGCCTCCCTGTACAAGGCCGAGGAGGCGATGTCGCTCACGCGCAGCTTCGACCCGGAACGCAGTCGGCAGCGCTTCTCGGTCGTCATGTCGGACTACGT
This sequence comes from Streptomyces sp. NBC_00620, assembly GCF_026341825.1. Taxonomy (GTDB): domain Bacteria; phylum Actinomycetota; class Actinomycetes; order Streptomycetales; family Streptomycetaceae; genus Streptomyces. The sequence continues at coordinate 2,207,737 of NZ_JAPENY010000002.1, read as the reverse complement.
GATGACGGTGTTCATGGAGCCGCTGCTCCGGGTCATCGCTCGTGAGGCACCCGGCGTCCGCATCGACTTCCATCCGCTGGTGCACGGGCAGCCCGAGAGCGAGACGCATCTGCGCTGCCACGACCTGATGGTGGTGCCGCTCGGCTACCGGCTGCCCGGGATCAGCGAAGCGGTGATGCACGACCGGTTCGTGTGCATCGTCGACCCCGACAATCCACGCCTGGTCGACGGGCGGCTGACGCTGCGCGACCTCGCCGAACTCCCGCACGCCGCCTCGGCCTTCGGCAAAAGCCTCACCCCAGCCGACCGCCAGCTGGAGACCCTCGGGATCACCCCGCGGGTGCAGGTCAGCGCGCCGGGCTTCAGCGTGCTGCCGTTCCTGGTCGGCGGCACCGACCTGGTCGCGATGGTGCCGGAACGGCTCGCGCGGCGGTACGAGGGGTTCGCCCGCTGTGTCACCGTGCCGGCGCCCTTCCCCGACGTACCCCTGGTGGAGGCCATGTACTGGCACCACAACCGGCACTCGGACCCGGCGCACCGGTGGCTCCGCGAGACGCTGCGGAAGGTGGGGGCGGCGCTGGACGAGCCCGGGCGGCCGGAGGCGGTCGAGATCGCCGACGTGGATGCCAGCCATGAGGAACGCGCGTTTCCGGAGCTGGCCCCGGCTTCCTAGCGTGGAGCGGGAGCGCCCACCTTTCCGGTGGCCCGCAACCCCCTTGGAGGAAGCCGTGAGCCGTGCACGTCTGGCGGGCCGCACCGTCGTCATCACGGGAGCCGCGCAGGGCCAGGGTGCCGCCGAGGTGGCCGCCGCGGCCCGCGAGGGCGCCACGGTCCTCGCGACGGACGTACTCGACGACCTGGGCGAGAAGCTGGCCGCGTCCCTGCGCGCCGACGGCCTGGACGTGCGCTACGAGCACCTGGACGTGTCGTCCCCGGACGACTGGTCAGCCCTGGCCTCGTCCCTCCCGGCCGTGCACGGACTCGTCAACAACGCCGGGATCCCCATGCGCGCCCGCCTCGGCTCGGTCGAACTCGCCGACTGGGAGCGGGCGTTCGCCGTGAACACCACCGGACCGATGCTCGGCATCCAGGCCCTCGCCCCACTCATGGGCGAGGGCGCCTCCATCGTCAACGTAGGCTCGGTCGCCGGTCTCACCGCCCATCACGCGGTCGCGTACACGGCCAGCAAGTGGGCGCTGCGGGGGCTGTCGAAGGTGGCCGCCCTGGAGCTGGCCCCGCGTGGCATCCGTACGAACGTGATCCACCCCGGCTACATCGAGACCCCGCTGATGGCGACGGCCGACCCGGTGTTCACGCGGGCGCACCTGTCGATGACTCCGCAGGGCCGCCCGGGCACCTGCGACGAGGTGGCGCCGCTGGTCGTTTATCTGCTCTCCGACGAGTCCTCGTACGTGAACGGCGCGGAGATCACCGTGGACGGCGGCTACTCGGCGCACGGCGGGGTGAAGGCGATCACGAACGCGCTCGACGCGCGGTGACGACGAGGGGCGGCGGTCCACCCAGCGCGCCGATACGGTGTCGCCCGGGTCTCAGTCCCGCGGCCAGGGACGCCCGTCGAGGCGCTCGACGTCGCTGTTCAGTCGGCTGAGATAACCGGCGAACTCGGCCACCTCCTCCGCCGACCACTCGACCATGACCTTCTCCAGACCGCTGATGTTCTCCGCCCGGTCGGCGGCCAGACGGCGCTCGCCCTCAGTGGTGATGGCGAACTTGCGGGCCATGCCCCCCTCGGGGTCGGGCATGCGCTCGACGACCCCGTTCCGCAGCATGGCGGCGGTCTGCCGGTTGAGGGTGGAGGTGTCCAGGCCGAAGGCCTCGCTGAGCTGGCCGATGGACATCGGACCTTCGACCTGGATACGGCTGAGCAGGAGGTAGGCGCTCCGGTCGAGGCGCCCCTCCATACCCCGTGCGCGCGGGGTGAGCAGGGCCATGTACCGCCCGAGCAGCATGGTCTCGAACTCGATCAGGTCAAGGGGCTTGTCCACGCGACGCTTCCTTCGGCTCCTGGCTCGCTTCCCCGCAGGGAAGCCACCTCCCCAGACAGTTATACCAGGCGCGATGTGTATGATGCATCAGACGTGCATGATGCACATCGCTTGCATGATGCATCTCGCCATGATCCGGAAGAGCAACAGGGAGTACCCCCGTGGACAGTTCCAAGCCCACACCCCGCTCCGGCGGTGTTGTCGGCATCCTCGCCTTCGCGGGCATCGTGGCCGCGCTGACGCAGACCCTGGTCGTGCCGCTCATCGGGGAGCTGCCGACCATGTTCGACACCTCCCCCTCGAACGCTTCCTGGGTGATCACCGCCACCTTGCTGGCGGCTGCGGTGGCGACTCCCGTCGCCGGGCGCCTCGGCGACATGTACGGCAAGCGGCGCATGCTGCTCGCCTCCCTGGTCCCGCTCATCCTGGGCTCGGTGGTCTGTGCCCTGTCCTCCTCGGTGGTCCCGATGATCGCCGGGCGCGGTCTCCAGGGCCTGGGCATGGGCGTGGTGCCCCTGGGCATCAGCCTGCTGCGTGACGTGGTGCCGGCGGAGAAGCTCGGCTCGTCCATCGCGATCATGAGCGCGTCCATGGGTGTGGGCGGCGCACTCGGCCTGCCGTTCTCCGCGGCCATCGCCGAGAACGCCAGCTGGCGCGTGCTGTTCTGGGTCGTCGCCGCGCTGGCCATCGCGGTCGGCACCCTGATCGCGTTCTTCGTGCCCGCGGGCCGCGAGAACTCCTCCTCGGGCAGCTTCGACGGGCTCGGCGCGATCGGTCTCGGCGCCGCGCTGGTCTGCCTGCTCCTCGGTGTCTCCAAGGGCGCCGACTGGGGCTGGGGAAGCGGCACCACACTCGGACTGCTCGGCTCCGCGATCGTCCTGCTGCTGGCCTGGGGCCGGTGGGAGCTGCGTACCGGCGAGCCGCTGGTCGACCTGCGGGTGACCGCCCGTCCGCAGGTGCTGATGACGAACGCGGCCTCGATCCTGGTCGGGTTCGCGATGTACGCCCAGTCGCTGGTGGTGCCTCAGCTGCTCCAGCTGCCCGAGGCCACCGGGTACGGCCTGGGCCAGTCGATGCTGGCCATGGGCCTGTGGATGGCCCCGGCGGGCCTGATGATGATGGTGATGTCGCCGATCGGCGCCAAGTTGTCCGCCGCTAAGGGCCCCAAGGTCACCCTGTCCGTCGGAAGCCTCATCATCGCCGTGGGCTACGGCATCTCCCTGCCGCTGATGAGCACCGGTTCCACCTGGGGCCTGCTGGTCGTGACCATCGTCTGCAACACCGGCGTCGGCTTCGCCTACGGCGCGATGCCCGCCCTCATCATGAGCGCGGTGCCCCAGTCGGAGACCGCCTCGGCCAACAGCTTCAACACCCTGATGCGCTCGATCGGCAGCTCCGTGTCGGCCGCCGTGATCGCTGTCGTCCTCGCGCAGATGACCACGGACTTCGGCGGCTACGCCCTGCCGTCCGAGGACGGTTTCCGCGTCGCCATGCTGATCGGCTGCGGTGTGGGCCTCGGGGCGGCGATCCTCGCCTTCTTCATTCCCGTCCGGGCGGCGGCCGCGGAGCTGGAGCCCACCGCCACGTCGGACTCCACTCCCGAGGCATCCGAGGTCAAGGCCTGACCTGCTTCATCCCTCGGATCGGCCGCCCCACGACGGGGCGACCGATCCAAATCCGGAGCGTGGCGCTCAACCGCCCAGCCGGAGACCGGCGAGCCAGACGTCGGGCCCGCCCGGCTCACGGTCGGGTGTCCTGCCGTCGAACGGCGCATCCCGCCCCGGAGGCCGGCGCCGGAGCAGGGCGAACACCTTCCTGACACGCGGGGTTGGGACGGTGGCGGACATCGGGCCTCCTGTGTCGTCGGGTCCTTGCACCCCACCGACGAACACGCCCTAAGCCGATCGACACTCCGCGAGCCGCCTCTCCAGGAACCGCCGCTCCGCCTCGTTCTCCACCAACTCCAAGGCCCTGCCGTACGCCTGGACCGCCTCCGCCGTACGCCCGCCGCGGCGCAGCAGATCCGCACGGGTGGCCGGCAGCAGGTGATAGCCGTCCAGCTCGCCCTCCCCCTCCAACTCCGCCACCAGCGCCAGGCCCGCCTCCGGCCCCTCCGCCATACCGACGGCAACCGCGCGGTTCAGCCGCACCACGGCGGAGGGCACGAAGCGGGCCAACTCCCCGTACAGCGCCGCGATGTCGGCCCAGTCCGTCTCCCCGGCCGTGGCGGCGGTGGTGTGGCAGGCCGCGATGGCCGCCTGGATCTGGTAGGGCCCCGGACGACCGCGCCGCAGGGCCGTCTCCAGCAGGGCGGCGCCCTCGTCGGCCGCGGCCCTGTCCCAGGCCGTACGGTCCTGGTCCTCCAGCGTCACCAGCTCGCCCGCCGCGTCGACCCGTGTGCCGCGCCGGGCGTCGTGCAGCAGCAACAGCGCGAGCAGACCGAGCACTTCGGGTTCGTCGGGCATCAGGCGGGCGAGGACCCGGGCGAGCCGGAGGGCCTCCGCGCACAGGTTCGTGCGCAGCAGATCGGCCCCGGACGTGGCGGCGTACCCCTCGTTGAAGAGCAGGTAGACCACGCCGAGGACACCCGTCGTGCGCTCGGGCAGCAGATGCGCGGGCGGTACGCGGTAGGGGATGCCCGCGTTGCGGATCTTCCGCTTGGCGCGGACCAGGCGCTGCGCCATCGTCGCCTCGGGTACGAGGAAGGCGCGGGCGATCTCGGGTGTGGTCAGCCCCGCGAGGGTACGCAGCGTCAGCGCCACCCTCGCCTCGATCGGGAGCGCCGGGTGGCAGCAGGTGAAGATCAGCCGCAGCCGGTCGTCCCCCACCCCACTCCCGTAGTCGGAGTCCTCCGGGTCGCAGGGCCCCTCGTCCCGTGCCAGCACAGCCGCCTCCCGCAGTTTCGCCGCGCCCGCCGCCTCCCTGCGCAGCACGTCCAGGGCGCGGTTGCGGGCCGTCGTGGTCAGCCAGGCGCCGGGGCGGCTCGGCACGCCGTCGCGTCGCCACCGGTCCAGGGCCCGCGCGAAGGCGTCCTGCGCGCACTCCTCGGCGAGGTCCCAGTCGCCGGTCACCCGGATCAGGGTGGCGACGACCTGGCCCCACTCCTCCCGGAAGGCGGCGGCAACCGCCTCCTCGACGTCGTTCACCGGCGGCTCACTCCCAGACCGGACGCACTTCGACCGAGCCTCCGCCCAGCGCGGCGGGGTGCCGCGAGGCGAGCGAGATGGCCTCGTCGAGGTCGGCGACCTCGATGATGTCGATGCCCGCGACGTACTCCTTGGACTCCACGAACGGCCCGTCGCTGAGCAGCACTTCGTCACCCTGTACGCGGACGGTGGTGGCGTCGGTGGCCGGCCGCAGCCGTGCGCCGCCCTTCACGATGTCGCGGCCGCGCACCTCCTCGATGTACGAGAGGAAGCGGGGGTCGTCGGCGATCTCCTGGGGGCTGAGCTCCTCGCCGCCGACGGGGGTGCAGATGAACAGCGCGTACTTCATGACCGGCCCTCCGTGATTCCGGCGTCGAACGGAACCGAGGTGTGCTGGTGGACGATCTGCCAGCGGTCGCCGGCGGCGCGGTAACCGGTGGTCACCCGCGCCGTTGCGTCCAGGGGCTCACCGGTGACGAGCGTGGCGCGCATCCGCACGAGCGCGTGGCTGAACGCGACGCTCTCGTCGACCCGGACGCGGAAGTCGAGCACCTCGCGCTCCACGGGTCCGGTCAGCGTCGAGAACCACAGCTCCTCCGCCTTACGGAGCGCCTCGATCCCGCTCTGTTCCAGGCCGCTCACGGGGTGGAAGACCTCAACATCGGGCGCGTAACAGGCCATCGCCCGGTCGAAGTCCCGCTCCCGGCCGGCCGCAGTGAGTTCCGCGTCGATCCGGCGGATCTCCGCCTCGGCGTCCTCGTCGTCCCAGAACGCGCGCACCTCCATGGCGCCGATGCTCGCCACGGGGTGCTTGGCAGCGGCCTCGACGGCCTCGTCCAGGGTGTCGCAGTCGAGGATGTCGTACCCGGCGATGTACTCCTTGGTCTCCGCGAACGGCCCGTCGGTGCGCAGCACTTCGCCGTCGCGTACGCGGACGGTGACCGCGTCGGCGGGGAGCCGCAGCCGGTGGCCGTGCAGCCGTACGCCGCGCTCGGCGCCCAGTTCCTCGACCCAGGGTTCGACGGGCGCCATGCCGGAGGCGTCGACGGTGTCGTCACCGCAGACCAGCAGCATGTACTTCATGGTTCCTCCTGGTGCTCTTGAGCTCCTACACCCCACCGACGAACGGGCAGGCGCCGAATCGACACCCTTCCAGGTTCTCTTGCGCATGGACGGACACACGAGGGAGCCGGGGCGCTCGGCCCCGGCTCCCTCCTCGTATGCCTATGTACTAGACGGCCGCCGCCTCCGCCGTCTCACCTGTGACGCCGACCGTCGAGCGTGCGGTGTTCTTCCGCACCAGCAGCAGGGTGACCAGCGCACCGAGCAGTGAGGCGCAGCCGCAGATCACCACGCCGATGGCCATGCCGTGGCCGAGCGCGGTCTGGGCCGCCGCCCTGGCGCTGTCGCTGCCCGCGTTCACCACGGCGAGGGGACCGGCCGCCGCCTCCATGCCCGCGTCCGCCCCACTGAGCTTGCCCACAAGGGCCGAGGACGCGGCGCTCATCGCGATGGTGCTGATCACGGCCGGGCCGAGGCCCTGGCCGAACTCGCGCACCAGGCTGGTGGCGCCGCTGGCCATCCCGGTCATGTGGATCGGTACGGCGTTCACTGCGGCCGAGGTCAGCGAGGACACGACGCAGATGAAGCCGATGCCGAGCAGCAGCACCGGGCCGATGAAGGCGGCGAGGGAGGTCGTGGTGATGGGGAGCGCGGCGATCCAGAACTGTCCCACGGCCATCGGCAGCAGGCCGCCCATCAGGAGCCAGCGGGCGTCGACGCGGGTGAGCATCTTGCTGAGCACCGGCGCAAGGAGCAGCGGGATCAGCTGGAGGATCACGAACGGCATGCTCGCCCGCAGCGCGCTCAGGTGCATCACCGCGCCGAGCCGGATCGAGACGCAGTATGCGGTGCCGATGAAGCCGAACATGCCGGCGAGCGCGACGACGGCGGCAGCGGCGAACGACGGGATCTTCAGCAGGTCCAGGTTGAACATGGGTGAGGCGGCGCGGGTCTCCGCGACGATGAATCCGACGAGGGCCACGGCCGCGAGGGCGAGCGAGCCGACGATCGCCGGGCTGCTCCAGCCGCGCTCGCCGCCCTCGATGATGCCCCAGAGCAGAGCGGTGAGACCGACGGCGATGGTGATCTGCCCAGGCCAGTCCAGGCTGCGGCCCTCGGGGGCCTTGGAGTCGGTGACCAGCTTCCAGCACGCGACCGCGACCACCAGACCGAGGACGACCGGCGGCACGAACGCCCAGCGGAAGTCGGCGACCGTGGCGAGAATCCCGGAGGACAGAGGGCCCACGGCGGAGGCGAGCGAGATGCTGAGCGCCCAGGTGGAGACCGCCTTCGCACGGTCCTTCCCGTCTGGAGTGGCGGCCGCGATGACGGCGAGGGAGCTGGGGAAGAGCGCGGCGGCACCGACACCCGCGAGAGCCTGGCCCGTCCACATCATGGTGATGTTCTGCGCGGTGGCGTTGAGGAGTTCACCGAGCGCGAGCACCAGTCCGCCGAGCACCAGCAGGCGCTTGCGGCCGAACAGGTCTCCCAGTACACCGAAATTCAGCTCGAGAATCGCGGTGGGCAGAATGAAGGCGGAGGTCACCCAGGCCACCTGGGAACCCGAGGCCCCGAAAGCGGCCTGAATTTCCCCGTTGATGGGAGAGGGAACGGTAATGCACAACTGCGCCGCGGCCACTGCGAGACAGCAGGCTATGAGTGTCCCTCTGTCCAGTCTTTTCAGGGAGTTCAAGGAGATCGAATCCGTCATCGTACGTGCCCTCACTCTGCGTTCTTCAGATGGTCGTGCTCGACGTTTTTCTCTATGAGTTCGATGAGATTTCCCTCGGGGTCGGTGACCCAGGCCATGCGAATACCGGGTTCAGGGGACGGCCCCGGCTCCATGGCCTCACCCGCTCCGTGGGCCACCAGGGCCGCGTGGACGGGGTCGAGTTCAGGGGTGGTGACCGCGAAGTGCCCGTATCCCTCGGTGAGGGCGGCGGTCAGCGGGTCGGGCGCGCGCAGCCCGGGCGTGGAGCCGGGCCTGGCGAGCAGTTCGAGGCGCCAGCCGTGCGGATGCTCCAGGACCACGGCGCTCAGCCCGGGCCCTTCGAGGGTGAACTCGAAGACGGTCTTCAGGCCGAACGCCTTCTGGTACCAGGCGGTTTGGGCAGGCAGGTCGCGTACGTTGACGCCCACGTGGTCGAGTCGTGTGGTCACGGGCGCTCAGCCCGCCATCGCGCTGTCGCCGCCGTCGACCATGAGGTTCGCGCCGTTGACGAACGCGGCCTCCTCGGAGCAGAGGAAGGCCGCGGCCCGCGCGATGTCCTCGGGCTGCCCCACCCGCCCGACCGGGATCCGCGCCTCCAACTGCGCCTTCGGCCCGTCGGGATCGTCGAGGAAGGGCGCGGTCGCGGACGTGTAGGTCATGCCGGGCGCGATGGTATTGACGCGGATGTGGTGCGGGGCGCCTGCCGCGCACAGGTGCTTGCTCATCGCCAGCACCCCGCCCTTGGCGGCGCCGTGCGGCACCATCGGCATGAACGGCGCGCCCCGCACCGCGGCCACCGAGGCGACGTTGAGGACGGCTCCGCCGCCGCGGGCGATCAGGTGCGGCCAGGCCGCCTGCGTACAGAAGTACGGGATGTCGAGCTCGTTCCTGATGGTGAAGTACCAGTCCTCGGCGGGCATGGTCTCGAACGGCCCGTTCCGCAGGGCGGAGGCGTTGTTGTAGAGGATGTCGACCCCGCCGAAGGCCGCGATGCCCGCGCCGATCCACTCCCGGGCGCCCGCTTCGGTGGACAGGTCCACGGGGGCGAGGGATTTCATGACTCCGCCGGCCTTCTCGACGAGTTCGACCGTTTCGGCGGCGGCGTCGGAGTCAATGTCGCAGCCGAATACGGTGGCGCCTTCGTCGGCGAATATCTGAGCCGCGGCCCGCCCTATTCCAGCCCCCGTGCCGCTGATGAAAGCGATTTTCCCGGCCAGTCGACCCATGATTGCCATGTCCCTTGTCCAGTGCCGCCGGTGTGCGGTGCTGGAAGCGTAGGTACGGCCTTTGACCAGAACAAGAAAAGGGTCGGCTCAGGGCCATCGCGGTGTCGTATGGCTGGTATGCGCGGCGTCAGCCAGGGTAGGTTCCCGGGCGGTCGATTCCGGCCGCCTCGCGCCCGGCGGCCGGGTAACCGGGAAGGACGATCGAGCCTTGGCCGGCCGTCAGCGAGCCCTCTCGGACCGTACGGTCAACCCGGCGCCCTCGAAGGACTGTTGAGCGGGCTTCGGGCGTCGGACATGTCGGCGAGGGCGTCACCCGACGTCCAGCACCGCCTTCCCCCGCAACCGCCGGTTCCCCAGTGCCTCCACCGCGTCCGCGACCTTGTCCCACGGCCCGCGCCAGCCGACGGGCACGCGCAGCCTCCCCGCCGCGACCAGGGCGAGCAGCCGGTCCAACTGCGCCCGGCGGTCGGTGAGTCCGGCGCCGTTGTAGACGGAGACGATCGTCTTGGGGATGGGGCTGCCCAGTGTGGAGCCCACGGGGAGCGAGGCTCCGTGTCCGGCGGCCCAGCCGACGCTCTGGAGGCTGCCACCGGGGGCGAGCAGACCGTAGGCGGCGACCAGTTGGTCTCCGCCGGCCGTGTCCACCACCACGTCCACCGGGAGGGTCACCCCGCTGAGCCCGATCGCCACCTCGTCCGCCCCGAGCTCGGCGAGACCACGGGCGCTCTCCTCGGAACCGGCGACTCCGATGACGTACGCACCACCGAGCGCCGCGAGCTGCACCGCGAACCCCCCGACGCCACCTGACGCGCCGGTCACCAGCACCCTGCGGCCGAGCAGCGACCCCGCCTGTTCCAGGGCCCGCAGAGCCGTGCCCGCGGCGACCGGCAGCGTGGCCGCCTCGCCGAGCTCGACACCGTCGGGCACCACGGCCACGTCCGCCGCATCCATGGCCCGCAGCGCGCCGAAGCCGCCGCCCTCCGCGAATCCCACCACCCGGCTGCCGACGACGGGGCCGGTGCCGTCCGCGGAGGCCGTCACGACGACGCCTGCCGCGTCGAAGCCGATGACCTCGCCGGGCGCGGCCCGCTCCGCGAAGAAGAGCTCGGCCGCGTTGAGGGACGTGTGCCGGACCTCGATCAGAACCTGCCCTGGCCCGGGTACGGGATCAGGGGCGTCGCCCAGGCGCAGTCTTCCGGGTGCCGTGGGATCAACGATCAGTGCGCGCATGCGAGGACCCTCTCTCGTGGTCGGCGACTCGACACCCACCAACTCGCGCCGATCCGGAGTTCTTCCCGCCGCTCCCCGGCCGCGCACGATTGGATGTCCCCATGACCGAGATGGACGGCGGGCACCGGAACGGACGCGAGCACGAGCACGAGCACGAGCACGAGCGGATGATGCGGGCCAACCAGGCCAACTGGGACGCGCGTACCCCCGTTCACCTCGCCAGTCGGTTCTACGGGCTGCACGAGAAACTCGACCCGGCCCGCTGGTTCGGCGCCTTCGAGTGGGAGGACCTCGGCGAACTGGCCGGCCGCGACGTGCTCCACCTCCAATGCCACCTCGGCACCGAGACGATCGCCTTCGCCGAGCGCGGCGCCCGCGCCGTCGGCCTCGACATCTCCGAGGCCTCGGTGGCGGCCGCTACCGGCATCGCGGCACGGGCGGGCGCCGACGTCGCGTACGTACGAGCCAATGTGTACGACGCCGTCGAAGCCCTGGGCGGTCGGCGCTTCGACGTGGTGTACACCGGCAAGGGCGCCCTGTGCTATCTGCCCGACCTGGACCGCTGGGCCACCACCATCGCCCAACTCCTGCGCCCCGAGGGGCGGTTGTACATCGCCGAGTTCCATCCCCTGCTCAACTCGCTGGGTCCCAAGCCGGCGCCGGACGAGGGTGGTGAACTGCGTTTGCGGCACGACTACTTGGGCGGCAGGGACGCCGTCCACCGGGACGCGACGTACACCTACACGGACGGTCCGGCCGTACGCGGCGCGACCGACAGCTACGAGTGGATGCACGGCCTGGACGACGTCATCAACGCGCTGATCGGGGCGGGCCTGCGCATCCGGCGACTACGGGAGAGCGACGAGCTGCCCTGGCCCCGGTGGCCGCAGATGACCCGTACCCCGTCCGGCTGGTGGCGGCTGCCGGAGACCGAGCCCCACATCCCGCTGCTGTACGGCCTGCTCGCGGGCCGCTGAGACACACATCACAGCCGATCCCCGCCATGGGGTGCTACAGTGCGATCAGCACTTGTGTACGCCCCGTCTCGGGCGCCGGTGTTTATCTCATCTCTTCCCGCTGACACGCCCGTCGACTTCCGACCGGCGGAACAGCTTTCCAGCACATCACTTCTTGAGCACGGCCACAGGCAGTTCCTGCCGTCGCCGTACGCGCTGTGATGTCTCCCCGCCGCACGGATGCGTGAGCACGCCGCCTCCCCCGGCACATCCCCCTCCCTTCCTCATGACCTCATGAACCCGTCCTTGAAAGGACCACCCATCATGACCACCACACTCGAACACCCTCCAGTACGACAGCAGCAGCTCCCGGCCCAGGCCACCGGTGTCCTCGACATCGCGCACAACGGGCAGGGGTACCTGCGCGCCGCCGCGAGCTGCCTCCCCACGCCGACCGACGTCCAGGTCTCCGCCGCGCTGATCCGCCGTTACGGCCTGCGCAAGGGCGACACCGTCGAAGGCGTACGCGGCGGGCCCCGCGCCCTCGCCGAGGTGGAGCGCATCAACGGGCGTACTCCCGAAGAGCTGCGCCACCGCCCGCACTTCCGTGACCTCACCCCGCTGCACCCCCGGGACCGGCTCCGCCTGGAGCACCCCGCGAGCGGTATCGCCGGACGCCTCGTCGACCTGGTGTCACCGGTCGGCAAGGGCCAGCGCGGCCTGATCGTCGCCCCGCCCAAGACCGGCAAGACGGTGCTGCTCCAGCAGATCGCCGCGGCCGTCGCGGGCAACCACCCCGAAGTCCACCTGATGGTGCTGCTGCTCGACGAGCGGCCCGAAGAAGTGACCGACATGCGGCGCTCGGTCCGGGGCGAGGTCTTCGCCTCGACCTTCGACCAGGCGCCCAAGCAGCACATCGCACTCGCCGAACTCGTCATCGAGCGCGCCAAGCGGCTCGTCGAGCAGGGCGAGGACGTCGTCATCCTGATGGACTCGCTCACCCGGCTGTGCCGGGCGCACAACAACGCGGCCTCCTCGGGTGGCCGCACCCTGAGCGGCGGCGTCGACGCGGCCGCGGTGCACGGCCCCAAGCGGTTCTTCGGTGCCGCACGCCTCGCCGAGGAGGGCGGCTCGCTGACCATCCTCGCCACCGCCCTGGTGGACACCGGCTCCCGTGCCGACGACTACTTCTTCGAGGAGCTCAAGAGCACCGGCAACATGGAGCTCCGCCTCGACCGCACCCTGTCCTCCAGGCGAGTGTTCCCGGCCGTCGACATCACGCCGTCCGGCACCCGTCGCGAGGAACTCCTCGTGCCCGCCACCGAGTTGAACACCATGCGAGGACTGCGCCGCGCCCTGCAGACCCGGGACGGCCAGACCGGCCTGGAAACCCTCCTCGAGCGGATGCGCGCCACCCCGGACAACGCGTCCTTCCTCCGCCAGGTCCAGCCCACGCTGCACGCCTGACCACTGCCGTCCGCACCTCCCGCGTGCGGCATCCGGGTGCTCGATCCCGCCGTTCGGGCCTGGCACCCCGGCGTACGGCATGTACGTTCCTACGTTTGCGGAATGACCATCGGATTCTCTTCCCGCGCCGCCGTCCGCTGTTCCGCCGTCTGTGTGGCCGGGGCCCTGGCCCTCGCACCGAGTGCGGCCGCCGCCCGAGCCGGCACGGACCCGGGGACACCTAGAGCCTCGGCCTCGCAGCCGCCGCTGTACCGGGCCGGGACGCAGGTACGGCCACGAGCCGGAGCGCCCGAGGTCCCCGAGGACGTCTCCGCACTGTCGTGGCTGGTGGCCGACGCCCGCACCGGCGGAGTGCTCGCCGCGCACAACGCGCACCGCAAACTGCCGCCCGCGAGCACACTGAAGACCCTTTTCGCCCTCACGGTGCTCCCCGTACTGCCCGGCGGCATCCGGCACACCGTCACCGAAGAGGAACTGCAGGGCATCGGCGACGGCAGCAGCCTGGTGGGCGTCGCCGAAGGACGCACCTACCGGGTGGCGGACCTCTGGCGCGGTGTCTTCCTCAATTCCGGCAACGACGCCGTCCACGTGCTCGCCGCGATGAACGGCGGCTGGCGCACCACGGCCGCCCGGATGCAGGCCAAGGCCCGGGCTCTGGGCGCCCTCGACACACATGTCCTGTCACCCGACGGGTACGACACGCCGGGGCAGGTCTCGTCGGCCTACGACCTGGCGGTGTTCGGGCGGGCCGGGCTGCGCAACGCCGACTTCGCACGGTACTGCTCCACCGTCGAGGCCATGTTCCCCGGTGGGGGCGGCTGGTCCTTCGAGATCGAGAACACCAACCGGCTGCTGACCGGCGCCGACGGAGTGGAGCCGTACCCGGGCCTGATCGGCGTCAAGAACGGCTCCACCAGCAACGCGGGCAGCACACTCGTGGCCGCCGCGCGCCGGGGCGGGCGCACCCTGATCGTCACCGTGATGAACCCTCAGGCGGGCGGCGGGTTCACGGTGTACGAGGAGGCCCGCTCGCTGCTCGACTGGGGTTTCAAGGCGTCCGGGCGGGTAGAGCCCGTCGGGTCGCTCCTCGACACGCGTCCCGTGCCGGCGGCAGGACCCGCCGCCGCCCTGCCGGTGGCGCTGCCCGCGACCGACGGACCCGGCTGGCCCGCGGCCGCCGCGATCGCGGGCGCGGCCTGTCTCGGCGCGGGAATCGTCGCCCTGGCCCTGCGGATCAGAGTCGGCCGGCCGACGCGCGGCTGACCGACCGGCAGCCACAGCAGCAGCCCGAGCGTGATCCACGTATACGCGTTGCTGCCGACGAAGCCGTCGACGCCGGACGCGTCGTCGAACCACAGCCACACCACGCTGGTGCACAGGATCGCGTACAGGATGCCCGCGACCCGCAGTCGGCGCCTGCGCAGCAGCACGGCGAAGGCCGGGAGCAGCCAGACGAGGTGGTGGACCCAGGTGATCGGGCTGACGAGGCAGGCGGTGAGGCCGGTGAGGGCGAACGCGGCCGTCCAGTCCTCGGCGGCCACCGCACGGGAAGTCCGCCAGGCCCATACGCACAGGACCACCAGGGCGGTGGCCGCCCAGAGGGCCTTGCTCGGTTCGCCCGGCGCGGCGAGCCGGGCCAGGACGCCCTGCAACGACTGGTTGGAGACATAGCCGAGGCGTCCGATGCGGTCCGTGTCCCACAGCGCGTGGGTCCAGTAGAAACGCGAGGCGTCCGGCGCCACCCAGGCCGCAAGGGCGGTGGCCGCGGCGGCGACGCCCGTGGCAACTCCGGCGGCACGCCAGCGCCTTGCCAGCAGCAGCATGCCGATGAAGATCGCGGGGGTGAGCTTGATGGCCGCGGCGAGGCCGATACCGACGCCCGCCCGGCGGCCCCGGCCGGTGGCCAGCAGCCACAGGTCACTCAGGACGAGGGCCAGGAGCAGCAGGTTCACCTGGCCGAAGGTGAAGGTGTCGCGGACCGGTTCGAACAGGGCCAGCAGGCAGGCCGCCAGGGCGAAGCCGAACCAGCCGTAGCGGCGCAGCGCGGGCCCGACGAGGATCCACACCACGGCTGCGAGCGCGGCGAGGTTGAGGAGCAGTCCGATGGCGATCGCGGTGTGCAGTCCGACCAGCGCCATGGGCAGCATGCTGAGAGCCGCGAACGGCGGATAGGTGAAGCCGTACGTCGTCCCGGGCACGAGGTAGTCGTAGATCCGGCCGTCGTGGTGGGCCCAGGCGTCGATCGTCCCGTAGTAGACGCGCAGGTCGAACCAGTCGCGCAGGAGCGGCACGGTGGCGGTGAACACGGTCACGGCGGCGGTGAGTCCCAGTACCAGGAACAGGCGTCCCCGGTCCGTACGGGGAAGTCTCGGAGTGACGCGGGGAAGTCCGGGAAAGGAGCGCGGGCGTCTCATGCGGTGCGCTCCAGTACCGGCGCCTGCGCCGCTTGATGGGCCTGCCAGAGGACGACGAGGGCGAGCAGTCCGCCGGAGACGGCCAGGATCACCTGTTCGGCGTCCGGCGCGTACCCGCTCGGCAGCACGGCGAGCGCGAGGACTCCGCTCACGGCCGCGACCCGGTGGCGCACCGAACCGCTGGGCGCCGCCGCGGCGATGAGGAACAGCCCCCACAGTGCATACCAGGGCCGGATCGCCGGACCGAACACGGCCACGGCGGCGAGGCTCAGGCCCAGTGCGTAGATCGGTCCCGGCCTGAGGCGCAGCCATATGAACAGGACGATGAGTACGGTCACCACGATTCCGGCCGTGTGCCAGGCGGGCAGGGCCAGCGGTGCGAGGCCGCTGCCGAGTTTCTCGAGCAGGGTGCCGGTGGCACGGCCGAGCAGGCTGGTGAGCGACCAGTTGTGCGGCGACACGGGGGTCTTCAGAGCCGCGATCCAGCCGTAGCCCGTGCCGGTGACGGTGGTCACCACGACGGTGGTGGCGAGAGCCGCGACGGCGGTGGTCAGGGTGGAGCGCACCAGCCCCCGCCGCCCGCGCAGCGCGATCACCGCAAGCAGGCCGAGCGCGGCGGGCGCCTTGACCAGCGCCGCGAGGGTGATGAGGACGACGCCCACGACCGGCCAGCGGCCGCGCGCGGCCACCAGTCCGGTGCCGAGCAGTCCGAGCATGATGGCGTCGTTGTGCGCTCCGGCCACCAGGTGCAGCAGGACGAGGGGGTTGAGCGCGCCCAGCCACAGCGCGGCGGCCGGATCGGCTCCGCTGTGCCGGGCGAGCCGGGGCAGCGCCGCCGCCATCAGGCCGACACCCAGCAGGGCGACCAGACGCATGCCGAGCAGTCCGGCCGGGAGCTCCCCGCGGGTGAGGCCGGACAGTGCGGAGGCGACGGCGAGGAAGACCGGGCCGTACGGCGTCGTGCTCTGCTGCCACACCGGCGCCACCTCGTCGGCGAGCGGACCGCCGAGCTGCGCCGGGCCGTGCGCGTACACGTCGATGTGCGCGTCGACCATCGCGCCCTGCGCGAGATAGCTGTACACGTCGCGGCTGAACAGCGGCGGCGCGAGCAGCAGCGGCGCCGCCCAGACGGCCAGAACGAGCAGCAGCGACCGCGGAGTCGGCGGTTCGGGGCCGCGTACGACGGTGCCGAGGAGCGCCCATGCCGCTATGAGCAGGACGACGCCGAAGTACACGCCGACCAGGCCGAGTACGGCCTCGGCGGACTCGGGGGCGAGAAACTCCCGCGCGGGCAGGGCTCCGGCCGTCTCACCGCCGAGAGCGAGAAAGGCGGAGCCGGCCAGACCGAGAGCCTGACAGCGGCGGAGATCGACGGGAAAAGCCATGGCCAACACTCGAGAAGCGTGTCAACGCCGAGTGGCCGTAAAGCGACGTACTTCTCTCCGGACGGCGGCCTACGCGTGACCTCCGTGTGAGATCCGCGCGACGAGGACCGGTTCCGGGCACGGACAGCCGCCACCGGGGCGGCAGATCAGAAGACGGACACGCCTGTCAGCGTCGTGAACCGGTCGAGAGCCGCGACGCCCGCCACCGAGTTCCCGCTCTGGTCGAGACCCGGGCTCCACACGCACAACGTGCACCGCCCCGGCACGACCGCGATGATCCCGCCGCCCACACCGCTCTTGCCGGGCAGCCCCACGCGGTACGCGAACTCGCCCGCCGCGTCGTAGGCGCCGCAGGTGAGCATCACCGCGTTGACCTGTTTGGCCTGGGTCTGGGTGAGCAGCCGGGAGCCGCCGGCCCGGAGGCCGTGTCTGGCCAGAAAGCCGGTGGCCAGCGCCAGATCGGCGCAGGAGGCCTCGATCGAGCACTGCCGGAAGTACTGCTCCAGGAGCACCGGCACGGGGTTGTCGATATTGCCGTACGACGCCATGAAGTGGGCGAGGGCCGCGTTGCGGTCGCCGTGCGCGGCCTCGGAGGCGGCGACGTCCTTGTCGAAGGTCAGGTCCTGGTTGCCGCTCTCGGCGCGCAGGAAGGCGAGCAGGGACCCGGCCGCGTCTCCGGTCTGTGTCTGCAGGCGGTCGGTGACGACGAGGGCTCCCGCGTTGATGAACGGGTTGCGCGGGATGCCGTTCTCGTACTCCAGCTGCACCAGGGAGTTGAAGGCGTTGCCGGAGGGCTCGCGGCCGACGTGCTCCCACAGCGCGTCGCCCTCGCGGGCCAGGTCGAGGGCGAGCGTGAAGACCTTGGTGATGGACTGGGTGGAGAAGGGCACACGCCAGTCCCCCACGCCGTAGACCGTGCCGTCGAGCTCGGCGACGGCCATGCCGAAGCGGCGTGGGTCGCAGGCGGCGAGCGCCGGGATGTAGTCGGCGGGCCGCCCGCGGCCGGGGGTCTGCGCGATCTCGGTGGCGATGCGTTCCAGGACCGGCTGAAAGGTCAGCGACGGGGACATGATCACCATTGTGCCGTCCGGCCGGTCCCGGTGCTCATCGGCTCAGAGCGCCCTCGGGGCGGTCCCCGAGGTGGCCTGCGGGGTGCCGCTGCCCGCGAGCACCTCGGGCCGGAGCAGTGCCTCAAGGCGTTCGGCGGGCAACAGGCCCTTCTCCAGGACGAGTTCGGCGACTCCGCGGCCGGTGGCGAGGGCCTCCTTGGCGATGTCGGTGGCCGCCGTGTACCCGATGTGCGGGTTGAGCGCGGTGACCAGGCCGATGGAGTTCTCGACCGCCGCGCGGAGCACCTCCGTGTTGGCGGTGATCCCGTCGACGCACCTCTCCGCGAGGGTCAGGCAGGCGGCACTCAGGTGCGTGATGCTCTCCGAGAGCGAGTGCAGGATGATCGGCTCGAACGCGTTGAGCTGGAGCTGTCCCGCCTCGGCAGCCATGGTGATGGTGACGTCGTTGCCGATCACCTCGAAGGCGACCTGGTTGACGACTTCGGGGATCACCGGGTTGACCTTGCCTGGCATGATGCTCGAACCGGCCTGCACGGGCGGCAGGTTGATCTCGTTCAGCCCGGCGCGCGGCCCGGAGGACAGCAGCCGCAGGTCGTTGCAGCTCTTGGACAGCTTGACCGCGATCCGCTTCAGCACGCCCGACATCTGGACGAACGCGCCGCAGTCCTGGGTCGCCTCGACCAGATTGGCGGCGGTGACCAGCGGCAGCCCGGTGATGTCCGCGAGATGGCGGCGCGCCGACTCCGCGTATCCGGCGGGGGCGTTGAGCCCGGTGCCGATCGCGGTGGCCCCGAGGTTGATCTCGTGGATCAGCTCGACGGCCTCGGCGAGGCGGAGCCGGTCCTCGTCCAGCATCACGGCGTACGACGAGAACTCCTGCCCCAGCGTCATCGGCACCGCGTCCTGGAGCTGTGTACGCCCCATCTTCAAAACGTCACGGAACTCGACCGCCTTGCGGGCGAAGGCATCCTGGAGCACGGCCATCGCCTTGAGCAGCCCGCGTACCGCGAAGACCGTGGCGACCTTGACCGCGGTCGGGTAGACGTCGTTGGTCGACTGGCCGAGGTTGACGTCCTCGTTGGGGTGCAGATGCAGGTAGTCGCCCTTGGCGTGGCCGAGGAGCTCCAACGCCCGGTTGGCGATCACCTCGTTGGCGTTCATGTTCGTCGAGGTGCCGGCGCCGCCCTGGATGACGTCGACGACGAACTGGTCGTGCAGTTCGCCGTCCCGGATCTCCCGGCAGGCCGCGACGATGGCGGCCGCCTTGCGGGGCTCAAGGAGGCCGAGTTCCTCGTTGGCGCGAGCGGCGGCCTCCTTGACGGCGGCGAGGGCGTCGATCAGGTGCGGATAGGCGGATATCGCGGTGCCCGTGATGGGGAAGTTCTCCGTGGCCCGCAGGGTGTGGATCCCCCAGTACGCCTCGGCGGGAACGTCCCGGTCTCCGAGCAGGTCGTGTTCGCTGCGGTGGGCTACGGCGACGGTGATCATGGCTGAGCGGTCCTCTTTCGAAGGGGGAGGCGTAGAAGAATGGGTAAGCGGCAGCGGACCTAGGGGCGCGGGGAACTGCGCGACCAGCCACAACGGCCCCGCACCCGCCCCACAACCCTCGTCGCACGGCGCTCAGGCGCACATGTCATGCGCCGGCAGCGGATCAAGCGCACGGGCAGGGCGGACGTGACCGACCACCACGCCACCCCCGAGGAGAGGCACACCGCCGAACTCCGCAAGAGCGCCCGGATCGACCCCGGCCCGGACCAAGGCAGCCGCAGCCACCGGAACCCGCGCCCGATCGGCCCCGTCGGCAATCTTCACGGCGATAGCCCGACCATCCGGCAGCGCCGCGACCTGCACACCTTCGAATCCGTCCTTGGCGAGCAGCCCCGGCACGGCCCGCATCAGCGCGGCGACGTCGCGCCCGGAACCGGAGGCCATCTCGGCGTGCTCACGCATGGCGTCGGCCACCATCGCCTCGGGGGTGCCCGGGGCCGCGGTGGTGATCCGCGCGGCGGCGCGCGCGAGCCCGTGCAGTGAGACCGACAACAGGGGCGCCCCGCAGCCGTCGACGCTCACCCGCGCGATCGCCTGCCCGGTGAGGTCCTCGACGATCTCCGCGATGGCCTGCTGGAGCGGGTGCCCGGGGTCGAGGTAGTCGTCGAGCGACCAGCCGTTGAGCTTGGCGGTGTACAGCATGGCGGCGTGTTTGCCCGAGCAGTTCTGCGCGAGCCGGGAGGGCAGCCGCCCCTCACGGACCCAGTCCTCGCGTACGACCGGGTCGAAGGGCAGGTCCCGGACGTTGCGCAGCTGGTCCTCGCGCAGTCCGGCCAGCTCCAGGATCCGCCGGGTGCCGGCCAGATGGCGTTCCTCGCCGGAGTGGCTGGCCGCGGCCAGCGAGAGCAGCTCGCCGTCGAGCGGCAGTCCGGCCCGCAGCATCGCCGCGGCCTGGAGGGGTTTGAGTGCCGAGCGCGGGTAGAAGGCGGCCTCGATGTCGCCGATCTGCAGCTCCACGCGGCCGTCGGCTGCCAGCACGACGACCGAGCCGTAGTGGATGCCTTCGATGACTCCGCCGCGTACGAGATGGGCGACGGGTGCGTGCAGGGGCTCGCGGATCACTGGAGCCGCCGCGAGTGAACTGCCGTACCTGACTGCCTGGTTCACGCGTCCGCTCCGTCGCGTATCCCGGCGACCCGGCGGCGCACTCCGTACCAGCCGGCGACGAGAGCCGCCGCGATCAGCGGGAGACACAGCACGGTCGTCCGTCCGGCGCCACCGTCGGCGTACATCAGAACGAGCACGGAGAGCAGGAAGCCGATGGTCACGACCTCGGTCCACGGCGAACCGGGGAGGCGGTAACTCGGCCTGGACAGCTCGCCGTTCTCCGTCTTGCGCCAGAACAGCAGGTGGCAGAGCATGATCATGCCCCAGGTGGCGAGGATGCCGATCGCCGCGAAGTTCAGCACGATCTCGAAGGCGTCGGCGGGCACGACGAAGTTGAGGCCGACGCCGAGTACGCAGATGCCGCTGGTGAGCAGGATCCCGCCGTACGGGACCTGGCTGCGGCTCATCACTCCGGTGAACCTCGGTGCGGAACCGGACATGGCCATGGAGCGCAGGATGCGGCCGGTGGAGTACAGGCCGGAGTTGAGCGAGGACATGGCGGCGGTGAGGACGACGAGGTTCATGACGCCGCCCGCTGCGGGGATGCCGATGTTCGACAGGACGGTGACGAAGGGGCTCTCTCCCCCGGTGTACTTGTTCCAGGGCAGCAGCATCGACAGGAGGAGCACGGAGCCGACGTAGAAGATGCCGACGCGCCACATAATGGAGTTGATGGCCTTCGGCATGATCTTCTCGGGGTTCTCGGTCTCGCCCGCCGCGACGCCGACCAGTTCGACGGAGGCGTAGGCGAAGACGACGCCCTGGATGATCAGGAGCATCGGCAGCATGCCGTTGGGGAAGACACCGCCGTTGTCGGTGATCAGGGACGGGCCGGGGGCGTGGCCGTCGACGGGGTGCTGGGTGACGAGGAGGAAGATGCCGATGAGCATGAAGGCGACGAGTGCGCCGACCTTGATGATCGCGAACCAGAACTCCAGTTCGCCGAACATCTTCACCGATATGAGGTTCACGGTGAGGACGACGGCGAGCGCGATGAGCGCGATCACCCACTGCGGGACGTCGGAGAACATGCCCCAGTAGTGCGTGTAGAGGGCCACGGCGGTGATATCGGCGATGCCGGTGGTGGCCCAGTTGAGGAAGTACATCCAGCCCGCGATGTACGCGCCCTTCTCACCGAGGAACTCACGGGCGTACGACACGAAGGCGCCCGACGACGGCCGGTACAGGACGAGTTCGCCCAGCGCGCGGACGACCAGGAAGGCGAAGAGGCCGCAGACCGCGTAGGCGACGAACAGCGAGGGTCCGGCGTCGGCGAGGCGGCCTCCGGCGCCGAGGAAGAGGCCGGTGCCGATGGCTCCGCCGATGGCGATCATGTTGACGTGCCGGGACTTGAGCGACTTGCTGTAGCCCGCGTCGCCGGCGTCGACATGGCCGCTCGCCGCGCGCGCTTCTTGTTTCAGGGACTGCTCGCTCACGCCTCGGGTCCGCCTTTCGTGGGGGTGTCCGTGCGCTCGGGGTGCACGATGGAGGTGAGGGTGTTCTCGACGCGGTCGAGGTGATGGGACATGGCTTCCACCGCGTCGTGCTCGCTGCCGTCGATCAACGCCTCGACGATCGCGCGGTGTTCGCGGTTGGACTGCTCGCGGCGGTCGCCGAGTTCGTTGAGGAAGGCCGACTGACGTGCCAGGGCGTCCCGGATCTCTTCGATGACCCTGCGGAAGACCGGGTTCTGGGAGGCCTCGGCGACGGCGATGTGGAAGATCGTGTCCATCGCCACCCACGCGGTGGTGTCGATCTCCCGCTCCATCCGCTCCAGGAGATGCGCGAGGTGGTCGAGGTTCTCCGGGGTGCGGCGCACCGCCGCGTACCCGGCGACGGGGATCTCGACGTGGCGGCGCACCTCGAGCAGGTCGCTGGCCGCGTAGTCGCCGAAGGTGGGGTCCTCGACCGTGTTGGCGAGCACGAAGGTGCCCTTGCCGGTACGGGAGACGGTCAGGCCCATCACCTGCAGGGCCCGTAGCGCCTCGCGGAGCACGGGGCGGCTGACCTCCAGGCGGCGGCACAGCTCCGCCTCGGAGGGAAGCTTGTCGCCGATGGCGTACTCGCCGCGCTCGATGGCGCTGCGGAGGTGGGTGAGCACCGCTTCCATGGCGCTGACGCGCCGCGGTACCGAGCCACCTGTCTGGCTGTCTGACAGGTTCACGGGGGTGATACTCCGGGGAACGGGAGGCGGCTGTCAAGGGTGGAAGGCGTGAGAGCCGGTGCCCGAGGAACGGGCACCGGCTCTCATACCGCGGGCGGATTCACCGTCGCACCGTCGCAGGACTCAGCTGAGCACACCCGCCCCGAGCAGGCCGAACAGCGCGACGCCGATCACGAGCCGGTAGATCACGAAGGCGTTGAAGGAGTGCTTGGCGACATACTTCAGCAGCCAGGCGATGGAGCCGTACGCGACCACGAAGGAGACCAGCGTGCCGACGACGAGCGGGGCCGCGCCGACCCCCGTACCCAGGGCGTCCTTCAGCTCGTAAAGACCGGCGCCGGTCAGGGCGGGGATGCCGAGGAAGAAGGAGAGCCGGGTGGCGGCGACGCGGTCGAGGTCGAGGATGAGCGCCGTGGACATGGTGGCGCCGGAGCGTGAGAAGCCCGGGAAGAGCAGGGCGAGGATCTGGGAGCTGCCGACCAGCATCGCGTCCTTGAACGAGGTGTCGTCCTCGCCCCGCTTGTGCCGGCCCATCTGGTCCGCCGCCCACATCACGCCGCTGCCGACGATCAGCGAGGCCGCGACCACCCACAGCGAGGCGAGCGGGCCTTCGATGAGCGGCTTCGCCGCCAGACCGACGATCACGATCGGGATGGTCGCGTAGATGACCCACCAGGCGAACTTGTAGTCGTGGTGGTAGCGCTCCTCACGGTCGCGCAGGCCGCGGCCCCAAGCGGAGAGGATCCGCACGATGTCCTTGAAGAAGTACACGAGCACGGCGGCGATCGCGCCGACCTGGATGACGGCCGAGAACCCGACCACGGCGTTGTCGTCGACGGGGATGCCCATCAGCCCTTCGGTGATCTTGAGGTGTCCGGTGGAGGAGACGGGGAGGAATTCGGTCACCCCCTCGACGGCTCCGAGGACGACGGCCTGACCGACGTTGATGACGCTCATGGGATCCAGTTCTGGGAGTTGGCCGACAGTGCTGTCGACCGTCCTACTACGTGCGAGCAAGCGTTCGTCGCCTACGACCACACAGTCTGCGCGAAGGAGACCCCCGCGAACGCCGCCCCGAGGCCCGCCGCGACGCTCGCGATCACGTTCGCCGCGGCATGGAACCCGGCGCCCGTCTCGGTCAGCCGCAGCGTCTCGTACGAGAACGTCGAGTACGTGGTCAGTGCCCCGCACAGGCCCGTGCCGATCAGCAGCTGCAGGTGGGAGGAGGCATGTCCCGCCGAGGCCGCGCCGGTCAGGAGGCCGAGGATCAGACAGCCCGTGACGTTGACGGCGAAGGTGCCCCAGGGGAAGACCGAGTCGTGTCTCAGCTGCACCGCGCGGTCGGTCAGATAGCGCAGCGGCGCGCCGACCGCGGCACCGATGATCACCAGCAGCCAGTTCACAACTACCTCTTACCTTCCTTGTCCGTTTCGCCCTGCTTCGGCTCCCGTCCGACGTATCGGATGACCTCGCAGTCGTCGAGGATCACCAGCCCCTCGGTGACCAGTGCGTCGAGCGTCGGCAGGAAGGCGCGTACATGCTCCTCGGTGTCCACGATCACGACGGCCACCGGCAGGTCCTCGCTGAGCGAGAGCAGCCGCGAGGTGTGGATCAGCGAAGAGGCGCCGAAGCCCTCGATACCGCGGAAGACGCTCGCGCCCGCGATGCCTGCCGCACGGGCGCGGTGCACGATCTCCGTGTAGAGGGGCTTGTGGTGCCAGGTGTCGTTCTCGCCGATGAAGATCGTCACGCGCAGGGCGCGACCCGTCAGCCTCGTCATCGCTGCCTCCGCCTGGTCATCGCCGTCTCCGCCCTGGTCATGGCCGCCTCCGACTCGTCATCGCCGCCTCCGTGCCAGTACGCGGCGTGCTGCCGCGACCGCGAGCCAGACCGCCGCGAGGGCCGCGAACAGAGTCGCGGCTAGGTAGCCGAGACCAGTGCCGGGGTGGCCCTCGTCGACCAGTTTCTGGATGTCGACGGCGTACGTCGAGAAGGTGGTGAATCCGCCGAGTACCCCGGTGCCGAAGAACGGCCGCACCAGCCGGTGGGCCACCCACACCTCGGTGACGACCACCATGAAGACGCCGATCACGGCGCAGCCGACGACATTGACCCAGAACGTGGTCCAGGGGAATCCGCCCGGCTGCGCGGGCCACAGCAGCGACGCGCCGTAGCGGGCCGTGGCGCCGATGGCGCCGCCGAGCGCGACCATCGCGACGACCGGCCCCTGGCCGTGCCACGGGGACACCGGCCGCGCGGGAATCCCGACCCGGTCGACTCGCTCTGGCCGTGGGACTGTCATGTGCGTACGTCTCCTACTCGCCGGGGCCCGGTCGCCCGAGCACGCTCCATCGCAAGTAGGGACCGTTGGCGGCACCGACACCGCGGTTCGGGTACGGCGGGCCCCACCGCCGCGCCGCGAGGCAAGATCGCGGCCGGTGAACAGCGTAACGCCGGGTGGGCCGGCCCCGCACACCCAACCGGGGCCCCGGAGGCTCCTACCAGCCCTTCTCGAAGAAGTGGCTGACCTCGGCGATGCGGTACTCGTCGCGGCGGTAGAAGGTGCGACGTCTGATCTTCTTGGTGCGCAGCAGCCCGATCCCGGTGAGGAGGTCGAGGTGGGTGCGCGCGGCGTTCCGGCTCACGCCGAGCTTGGCGGCGAGGGTCGCCGAGCTGATGCCGTCCTCGACGAGGTCGCCGCCCCGCTGCGGCGGAAAGTGCGCGACGGGGTCCCGGAGCCACTCCAGGATGTCCATACGTTGTCCACTGACGGGAACCCTCAGCATCTCGTCCCCCTCCGTCAAGGCGGTCTCCCGCTACTGTGCCGCAGCCCGGGGCGACACGCACGGGCTTCGGCGACGCTCGCAGGGGCCGAACGGCCGGGGGAACGCCGAGGGCCCGGCCGCCGCGGCGGCCGGGCCCTCATCTGCTCAGCGGTGGCTGAACCACGACATGGCGGGCAGCGCCTTGTCGTCGTAGCCGAACAGGGCCTGGTTCTCCCAGCCGTTGCCGGACGCGGAGTCCGTCGGGTCCCAGCCGTTGCCGGTGACAGCGGTCCAGGTGGATTCCCAGTAGAAGATGCCGAGGCCGCGTCCGTTCGGGACGGCCTCCACGATGCTCGCGACGTCCTTCATCCACTTCGTCTGCCCGGCCGTCGAGGCCGCGTAGCCCGAGACCAGCTCGCTGGTGAGGTCGATGATGTTCTCGGTCGAGTCCTCGCTGTCCAGGCGGAACGGGTAGGCCGTCTCGGCGAGGTAGACCGGCTTGCCGTAGCGGGCCGCCGCGTCGTCCAGCGTGGTCTGGAAGTCGGCGAGCGTTCCGTGCCAGTAGCCGTAGTACGACAGGCCGATGACGTCGAACTTCACGCCATTGGCGACCGCGCTGTCGAACCACCAGCGGGTGCCCGCGAGGTCACCGCCCTTGGCGAGGTGCAGCGCCACGGTGGTGGAGGAGTTGACCGCCTTGACCGCGTCGTAGCCGGAGTTGAGCAGCCCCGCGAGCTGCGCCCAGTTGCTCGTCGAGCCCTCGGACCAGAGCATGCCCCCGTTGATCTCGTTGCCGACCTGCACCATGTCGGCCGTCGTGCCCTGCGCCTTCAGGGCGTTGAGGACGTCGTACGTGTGGTTGTAGACGTCGGTCTTGAGCTGGCTGTAGGAGTGTCCGGACCAGGCGGCCGGCTTGGTCTGGGCGCCCGGGTCGGCCCAGGTGTCCGAGTAGTGGAAGTCGACGAGGAGTTTCATGCCCTGCGCCTTGACGCGCTTGGCGATGGCCAGCACGCGCGCCTTGTTGTTGTAGCCGTCGGCGGGGTTCACCCACACCTTGAGGCGGGCGTAGTTCTGTCCCGCGGACTTGAGGATGGCGAGCGCGTCGCCGGTCGTGCCCGAGCTGGTCTTGTAGACACCGCCGAGGGCCTCGCTCTTGGCGAGTGACGAGACGTCAGAACCCTTGATGGCGAGGGCTGTCGAGCCGGACGCGAAGGTCAGGTCGTCGACGTTGATCCAATTGCCCGCGTTCGCATCGGAGTTGATGCTGATCGTGCACTGGTTGTTCGTCACGGCGATCGACGTGACGATCCGGATCCAGCCGCTCGCGGAGACCGGCAGATCGGTGCGCTGCTCCGAACTCCCGCAGTTCTTCAGGGCGAGGTAGGCCGAGTTCTGGCCGCCGCCGGAACGCACCCACGCGGTGAGGGTGTAGTTCCCGTTGGTCAGCCCGGAGAGGTACTGGTAAGTCTCCACCTTGTAGGCCGAGGCCGACCAGTGCGTGAGGCGGTAACTCCCGCCGTGGCCACCGGACTCGGTGTACGAGGCGGCGTTCTGCCCCGCCGCCGAGTACGTCGACCAGCCGGTCGGCGTCGCCGTGGCGGCACCGTTCGACTCGAAGCCGCCGTTGGTGAGAGTGCTCGCCGCGTGAGCGGTCTGCGCGGGCAGCGCGGTGAAGGCGAGCCCGGCGGCCAGCGGCAGCAGCAGGGCCCTGAGTGTGCGTCTGGGATGGAACATCATCGTCCGTCGTCCCTTCGACGTGATGGGGATGGGCGCCCCGGGGTTGGGGCTTGAGGAGGGGGTTCTTCGCCCCCGCCGCCCCTACCCGTCCCGTCTTTGGGGGCTCCGCCCCCAAACCCCCGTTCGGCCTGAACGGCCTCGTCCTCAAACGCCGGACAGGCTGGGTATTTCAGCCCCTCCGGCGTTTGAGGAGCGGGGGGTCGGGGGCTGGCCCCCGAAAGGATGGGACGGGTAGGGGCGGCGGGGGCGAAGGCAACAAACCGGCTCAGCCGTCGAGCCGTACGACCCGGACCGCGCCCGCCGGTACTCCGAGTCGGCCCGCAGCACGTTCGCCCGTGAGGAGTTCGGTGCCGTGTGCCTCCAGCGGCACCTTGGCGTCGGAGGCGGTGTGGTTGATGGCGAACACATAGGTGCCGGACTCGCCGGTGCGGCGCACCACTTCGACGTCGCGGGGCAGGTCGGCGCGCGGCGCGATCCGCGCGTCGTCGGCCGCCCAGCCGATCAGGGCGTCCAGGCCCTGGGCGCCGAGGCGGGTGGAAACGTACCAGGCCGAGCCCTCGCCGAGGCCGTGCCGGGTGACGGCCGGCCGGCCGGCGGTGAGTCCGTCGGCGTACGTCCACACGGTCTCGGCGCCGCGCGGGACGACGAACTCGGTCCATACATCGCCGGTGAGTTCGGAGCCGTCGGGGCCGGTGATCCGGACGTGGTCGCCCTGGAGGAGCGGCGAGAACTCCTCGACGGTCAGGCCGAGTACGTCACGCAGGGCGCCCGGGTAGGGGCCCTCGTGCACGGCGTCGTGCTCGTCGACGATGCCGGAGAAGTACGAGACGACGAGGGTGCCGCCGTTCTCGACGTACTCCCTGAGGTTGCTCCCGGCGGCCTCCGTCATCAGATACAGCGCGGGTACGACGACAAGGGGATACGCCGACAAGTCGGCTTCGGGGTGGGCGAAGTCGACCGTGAGGTGACGGTCGTAGAGCGCCTCGTAGAACGCGTCTGCGCGCTCGCGCGGGTCGTGGTCCTCGCTGGGCCGCCACTGGAGGTTCTGCGCCCACCAGGACTGCCAGTCCCAGAGCACGGCGACGTCGGCGACGGTGCGGGTCCCCTTGAGCGGGGCCAACGAGTCGACGGACGCGCCGAGTTCGACGACCTCGCGCCACACCCGTGAGTCCGTTCCGGCGTGCGGCAGCATCGAGGAGTGGAACTTCTCGGCGCCGCGCCGGGACTGCCGCCACTGGAAGAACATGGCGCCGTCGGAGCCACGGGCGACGTGCGCGAGGGAGTTCCGGGCCATCTGGCCCGGGGCCTTCGCGGGGTTGCGCGGCTGCCAGTTGACGCCGGACGTGGAGTGTTCGAGCAGCAGCCAGGGGGCGCCGGCGCCGACCGAGCGGGTGAGGTCGGCGGCCATCGCGAGGTTGACGTGGGTGCGGCGGCCGTCGGTGATCAGGTAGTGGTCGTTGGTGACGAGGTCGACCTCGCGGCCCCAGGCCCAGTAGTCGATGGAGTCGCACTGGCTGAGGGCGGTCATGAAGTTGGTGGTGACCGGGATGCCGGGTGAGAGGCGGTGCAGGATGTCCCGCTCGGCGACGAAGTTCTCGCGCAGGGTGGCGTCGGCGAACCGCTTGTAGTCGAGCGCCTGGGCCGGGTTGCCGACGGTCGGGGTCACCCGCGGCGGGTTGACCTGGCCGAAGTCGGCGTAGCGCTGGCCCCAGAAGGCGGTGCCCCAGGCCTCGTTGAGCGCGTCGACGCTCTCGTACGTCGTCGTCAACCAGCGGCGGAAGTGCGCGGCGCAGCTCTCGCAGTAGCAGGCCGAGACGGGCACGCCGTACTCGTTGTGGACGTGCCACATGGCGAGCGCGGGGTGGCTGGCGTACCGGGTGGCGAGCTGGGTGGCGATGTTCGCGGCGGCCGCGCGGTAGTGGGTGTTGCTGTGGCAGATGGCGCCTCGTGAGCCGAACTCGTAGCGGGTGCCGTCTGCGGTGACCGGCAGCGCGTCAGGGTGCTCGCGGTAGAACCAGGCGGGCGGCGCCACGGTCGGCGTACCGAGGTCGGCGCGTATGCCGTTCTCGTGCAGCAGGTCGAGCAGGCGGTCCAGCCAGCCGAATTCGTAGGTGCCCGGCGTCGGTTCGAGGAGCGCCCAGGAGAAGATCCCGACGCTCACCATCGTGACGCCCGCCTCGCGCATCAGCCGGACGTCTTCCTGCCAGACGTGTTCCGGCCACTGCTCAGGGTTGTAGTCCCCACCGAAGGCGAGCCTGGTGAGGCCCCTGGGGGTGGTCTCCGGCATGGATCTCTCCCGTTTAATCGATCATTTGGGAACGTGCACACACATCGCCATCGGCGAGAGCCCAACATAACCGCACAGCAACAACCATTGACAAGTGTCCGGGATGTTTCTCTACTGTGAACGCTCACAGAAGCATGGCAGGTCGTCCGCAGCAGGCGGAGACCCAGGTCAGGGGAGAACTATCCATGCCCATCACGAAGCACAGCCGCCTCGTGGCCACCACCATCGCCGTCGCGCTCGGTGCCACCTCGCTCGCCGCCTGCGGCTCGTCCGACGACGACGACAAGAGCGAAGCCCAGTCCGGTCCCGCGTCTCTGACGTACTGGACCTGGGCCCCGGGCATGGACAAGGTCGTGGACCTGTGGAACAAGGGGCCGGGGAAAGAGCAGCAGATCACCGTCACGGTGAAGAAGCAGGCGTCCGGCGACACGCTGGTCACCAAGATCCTCACCGCGCACAAGGCGAACAAGGCCCCGGACCTGGTCCAGGCCGAGTACCAGGCGCTTCCGACGCTGGTCAGCAATGACGCGCTTGCCGACATATCGGGCGATGTGAACGGCGCGAAGGACAAGTTCGCCGAGGGCGTCTGGCAGCAGACGACGCTGGGCACGGACGCGGTGTACGCGATCCCGCAGGACATCGGGCCGATGATGTTCTACTACCGCGAGGACCTCTTCAAGCAGTACGGCCTGACGGTCCCGACGACGTGGGAGGAGTTCGCGGAGACCGCCCGCGCGCTCAAGAAGAAGTCCCCCGACACGGACCTGACCACGTTCTCCGCCAACGACTCCGGCCTCTTCGCGGGGCTGGCGCAGCAGGCGGGCGCCAAGTGGTGGACGACCGAGGGCGAGAAGTGGAAGGTCGGCATCGACGACGCGGCGACGCAGAAGGTCGCCGACTTCTGGGGCGGCCTCGTCAAGGAGGGCGCGATCGACAACCAGCCGATGTACACGCCGTCCTGGAACAAGGCGCTGAACACCGGCAAGCAGATCGCCTGGGTCAGCGCGGTCTGGGCGCCCGGCACCCTCACCACCGCGGCCCCCGACACCGCGGGCAAGTGGGCGATGGCCCCGCTGCCGCAGTGGTCGGCCTCCGACAACGTCACCGGCAGCTGGGGTGGCTCGTCCACCGCGGTCACCACTGACTCCAAGAACAAGTCGGCCGCCGCGAAGTTCGCCGCCTGGCTGAACACGGACCCGACGGCGGTGGCCGCGATGGCGAAGGAGGGTGGCATCTACCCGGCCGCCACGAGCGCACAGACCGGTGGCGCGTTCGCCACGCCGCCGGCCTTCTTCTCGAACCAGGCCGACTTCTACACCAAGGCCTCCGAGATCGCGAAGACCACCGCGCCGTCCGCCTGGGGCCCGAACGTGAACGTCGCCTACACGACCTTCAACGACGCCTTCGGCGCCGCGGCCAAGAACAAGTCGGACTTCGGTGCCGCCCTGAAGACCATGCAGGACGACACCGTCGCCGACCTCAAGAAGCAGGGCTTCGGGGTCGCGGAGTGACCAAGGCACGCCGGAAGTCGTACGGGGTCAAGGGGGCCCCGTACGCTTTCCTCATCCCCGCGACGGTCCTCTTCGCCCTCTTCTTCGCGCTGCCCATCGGGTACGCGCTCTGGCTGAGCCTGCACAAGGTCCAGGTCTCGGGCCTCGGGCTCGGCGCCGGTGCCCGCAAGGAAGTCTGGGCGGGCCTGGAGAACTACACCGACGCGCTCACCGACTCCGAACTGCTCGACGGGGCGCTGCGCGTGGCGGGCTACGGCGCCATCGTGATCCCGGTGATGCTCGGCCTCGCGCTGCTCTTCGCCCTGATGCTCGACACGGACAAGGTGCGCCTCGCCCCCTTCACGCGGCTCGCGATCTTCCTGCCGTACGCCATTCCGGGCGTCGTCGCCGCGATGCTCTGGGGCTTCCTGTACCTCCCGGACGTCAGCCCCTTCTACTTCATCCTCGACAAGCTGGGGATGCCGCAGCCTGACCTGCTGGACGGCGGTCCGCTCTACATCGCACTGTCCAACATCGCGGTCTGGGGCGGCACCGGCTTCAACATGATCGTCATCTACACCTCGCTGCAGGCCATTCCGGCCGAGGTGTACGAGGCGGCGAAGCTGGACGGCGCCACACCGCTGCAGATCGCGCTGCGGATCAAGATCCCGATGGTGGCGCCCTCGCTGGTGCTCACCTTCTTCTTCTCGATCATCGCGACGCTCCAGGTGTTCAGCGAGCCGACCACCCTCAAACCGCTCACCAACTCCGTCTCCACGACCTGGAGTCCGCTGATGAAGGTGTACCAGGACGCCTTCAAGAACGGCGACATCTACTCCGCCGCCGCGCAGGCCGCACTCATCGCCGTCGTCACCCTCGTCCTGTCCTTCGGCTTCCTGCGTGCCGCGAACTCCCGTAACAAGCAGGAGGAAGCACGATGAGTTCTCTTGCCCTGCGTAAGGCCGCACCGGCCGCGGGTACCACCCCCGGGACCGCCCAGGGGCCGCCGCTGCGCCGCCGGATCGCCCTCGTCCCGACGCTGACGCTGCTGCTCGGCGCCCTCTACTGTCTGCTGCCGGTCGCCTGGGTGGTGATCGCGGCCACCAAGTCGGGCAGCGAGCTGTTCTCCACCTTCACCTTCCTTCCGGGCTCCGGTTTCACCGAGAACGTCAAGGATCTCAACGCCTACCGCGACGGCATCTACTGGAAGTGGATGGGCAACTCCGCCCTGTACGCCGGTCTCGGCGCCCTCCTGTCGACGGCCGTCTCGGCGGTCAGCGGCTACGCGCTCGCGATGTACCGCTTCCGTGGCCGCGAGACGGTGTTCAGCATCCTGATGGCCGGTGTGCTGATGCCGCCGGTAATCCTGGCCATCCCGCAGTACCT
Source organism: Streptomyces sp. NBC_00620 (assembly GCF_026341825.1). Taxonomy (GTDB): domain Bacteria; phylum Actinomycetota; class Actinomycetes; order Streptomycetales; family Streptomycetaceae; genus Streptomyces. Next base: position 2,175,580 of record NZ_JAPENY010000002.1, on the reverse strand, counting down.
GCTGCTGGCGAAGGCGGACCTGACGGACTCGTACGCGTCCGTGCTCCTGCCGCTCGTCCTCTCCCCGTACGGCGTGTATCTCGCCCGGATCTACGCCGCCGCGGCCGTGCCCGGTGACGTGGTCGAGGCCGGGCGGATGGACGGCGCGAGCGAGTGGCGGATCTTCACGCGGATCGCGCTGCCGATGATGGTGCCGGGTCTGGTGACGGTGTTCCTGTTCCAGTTCGTGGCGGTGTGGAACAACTTCCTGCTGCCGTACATCATGCTCAGCGACGACGAGAAGTTCCCGATCACGCTCGGCCTGTTCACGCTTCTCGAACAGGGCTCAAACACCCCGGCGTTGTACACGCTGGTGATCACCGGTGCGCTGCTCGCGATCATCCCGCTGGTCGCGCTGTTCCTGGTCATCCAGCGTTTCTGGAGTCTCGATCTGCTGTCGGGAGCCGTAAAGTCGTGACCATGACCAACGCGGGGGGCCGGCGCAGACCGCCCACGATTCATGACGTCGCGCGCGAGGCGGGTGTATCGAGGGGCACGGTGTCGCGCGTGCTCAACGGCGGGCACTACGTCAGCCCCGCGGCGCAGGAGGCGGTCAACGCCGCCATCCGCAGGACGGGTTACGTCGTGAACCGGCACGCCCGCTCGCTGATCACCGGGCGTTCCGACTCGATCGGCTTCCTGCTGACCGAACCTCAGGAGCGGTTCTTCGAGGACCCCAACTTCAACGTCCTGCTACGTGGTTGCACGCAGGCGCTGGCCGCGCACGACGTTCCCCTCCTGCTGATGCTCGCGGGCACGCAGGACGAACGGCGGCGCATAACTCGGTACATCACCGCGGGCCATGTCGACGGGGTGCTGCTGGTCTCCAGCCACTCCGGCGACCCGGTGGCCGAGCAGCTGCGCGAGGCGGGCGTGCCGCTGGTCGCCTGCGGCAAGCCCATCGGCATGGGGTCCAAGGTCAGTTACGTCGCCGCGGACGACCGGGACGGCGCCCGTGACATGGTCAAACACCTGCGGTCCCTCGGCCGTCGCCGGATCGGCGTGGTCACGGGCCCGCTCGACACCCCCGGCGGTGTCGAGCGTCTCGCGGGCTACCGGGAGGTGCTCGCCGAGGCGGGCATCGAGGCCGACGACCGTCTCGTCGTCTCCGGCGACTACAGCCGCGCCAGCGGCGAGGCGGGCGCCGAGCAACTCCTCACCCGAGTACCGGACATGGACGCCGTGTTCGTCGCCTCCGACCTGATGGCCCAGGGCGTGCTCGCCGCGCTGCGCAAGGCCGGCCGCCGGGTACCCGAGGACGTGTCGGTCGGCGGCTTCGACGACTCCCCCGCGGCCACCGCGTCCACTCCCGCCCTCACCACCATCCGCCAGCCCTGGGACCGCATCAGCGCCGAGATGGTACGGGTGCTGCTCGCCCAGATCGGGGGCGAGGACCCTGCGGCGGTGATCCTGCCCACGGAGTTGGTACGGCGGGAGTCGACCTGAGGGGTGCGGTGACCGCGCCGCGAACACCGGCAGGGCCAGGAGACAGGCGGTCGGTCGCGGCGCGGCTGCGCTGCTCCGCGCCCCAGGCGTCCGCGCGCTCACGCGTCAGTGCACCGGCGCCGTGCGCGCCCTCGCGAACCACTCCGGCCTGGCGACGCATGTGGCGCGGCACCGGGAGACGGTGGGGCTTCTTGGCTCCCGTACGCGATTCCGCGGGCCGGCGCCGCTAGGGCCTGTCTGACGTCACCCGCGTCGCGGTCATCCTCCGCGGCGAGGCCGAAGCCCTCCGCTCCCGCGTCGCCGCCGCGCAGGCTTCCCGCGCCCTGATCCAGTGCGCCCGCTGCGACCACGAGGACTTCACCCAGTGCGCGCCTCTCCAACGGCTCCGCCCACGCGAGGCGCGCCCGCACCGGTCAGGATTCGAGAAGCCACCCGGCACTCCCCCGCCTTAGCGTGAAACCACCGACGGAATCCGCGTCGGTGGGACAGACAACGCGACAGACACGAGGAGTCGTCATGACCGCAGGCCTCAAGACCATCATCTACCCCGTCAAGGACATCGCCAAGGCAAAGGCCCTGTTCAGCGCACTGCTGCAGGTGGACCCGTACGTGGACGAGGCGTACTACGTCGGTTTCAAGGACGCCGGGCAGGACGTCGGCCTGGACCCGAACGGCCACGCCAAGGGCATGACAGGGCCCGTTCCCTACTGGCACGTCGCCGACATCAAGGGAACTCTGGCGGGCCTGCTCGAAGCCGGGGCCGAGTCGCTCCAGGACGTCCAGGACGTGGGCGGCGGCCGGCTGATCGCCTCGGTGAAGGACGCCGACGGGAACCTCATCGGGCTCCTCCAGGACTCGTCCGCCGAGTAGCGCGGCGGGCACCGGCCGAGCGGGGTGGGCAGCCGCTGAGCAGGGCGGGCACCCGCCGAGCAGCGCGGGCAACTGAATGCGCCTGCACTAGTTGCACAATCAATGACTGGCCGGATCTCTGTTACCGTTGTGTTATGGCAGCGAAGACGCCCGACGTCCGGCTCGAGGACCAATGGCGGGACATCCTCTCGGTGCACGCGCGCACGATGTGCGAGATCGACCGCGCGCTGCACCCGTACGGTCTCGGCGCCAGCGACTTCGAGGTACTCGACATCCTCGCCTCCGGCACGGCCGTGCAGCCCGGCGCACTCTGCCGTGTGCAGAACATCGCCGACCGGGTCCATCTGAGCCAGAGCGCCCTGTCCCGCCTCATCGGCCGGCTGGAGAAGGACGGCCTGGTGGAACGCACCGTCTGTGTCGAGGACCGGCGCGGAGTATGGGTCGCGCTCACCGCGAAGGGACACGACCTGCACGCCGAGGTGCGCCCCCTGCAACGCGCCGTCCTCGACCGCATGTTGAACGCGTAGCACAGGGAGTCCCCCGGCCCGCGCCACATCCCCGCCTCACCGCAGAAGATCCCGCACCGCGTCGAACGCGGCCGTGACCGTCGCCGGGTCCGCGCCGGGGCGAGCCAGCGCGCTCATGGGGATCGGGGTGACCGGGGGCAGCCCGTCGTACGGGGTCAGGCCGTCCGGTGCGGGCCCGACCGCGGCGAGCAGGGCCACGCCCTGGCCGGTGCGGGCGATGTCGAGGACGCCCGCGAGATAGCCGGCGTCGCCGACCACCGTGGCCGCGACGCCGTGCGCGGCGAGAGTCGCGATGGCCCGGCGGCGGATCGCGCAGGGGTCCTCGATCGCGACCAGCGGGACGGGATCGGGCGTCCCGGGCGGCGTCCAGCCGGGCGTGGCGTGCCAGGTGAGCGGCAGTCCGCCGACCGGCGTGCCCTCGGTGGCGGCGGCCTCGGTGACGTACACCGCGACGTCCACGCTCCCCCGCTCCACGGCCTCGACGAGGCGTGCCGAGCGGTCGATACGGAAGCGCACCCGGCAGCCGGGCCGCACCGCCTGTACGGCCGCGGTGAGCCGGGGCAGGAACTGGTCGGCGGCATGCTCGGTGGAGCCGATGGTGACGGTGTCGCCGTCCACGTCGAGGAGGGCACGCACGGCTTCGTCGTGGACGGCGAGGATACGGCGGGCCTGCTCCACCAGCAGGCGTCCGTCGGGGGTGAACCGCATCCCGCGGCCCTCGCGCTCGACGACCGGGCGGCCCAGCGCCTTCTCCAGCCTGCGCACATGCTGGCTGACCGCGGACTGGCTGAGGGCGAGGGAGTGGGCCGCGCGATGGAAGCCGCCGCAGTCGGCTATCGCGGTCAGGCTGCGCAGGGCCACGATGTCGAGGACAGGTTGGGGCATGCGGTGACGGTAGCCCGATTCCGGCACCGATCTCGATTGCTGATCGATTTCGATGCGGAATCGTCGTTGGACGTATCCGGCCACGTCCGGTCATGATGAGTCCATGCTTCACGCCACCGCTTCCGCTGCCTTTCTGACGCAGCGCCGAGTCATCGACTTCGGCGTGGCGAGCAGCGCGCGTTGTCGCTGACCTGCTGAAGCACTTCGCCGACCGTCACTGACGAGTACGGCCCACCGAGCTTCCTTCCCGTTTCTCTCCCGAGTCGCGCCCTGTCGTACCTGACACGTGACAGCGGGACCTGAGACGCGCGCTCGCACCCCTGCATGTTCGCCCCCCACGCATGCCCAGCCGTCCAAGGGAGTCGCCCCCTCATGCCCGCATCCCCGCCCCCGTCCTCCTGGAACGAACCCGAAGGCCTCGCCGCCCGCGGCACGCTCATCGTGCTGGCCGGGCGCGGTGAGCACGGCGGCGTGTACGAGCGGTTCGGCCGCCGGCTCGCCTTCGACGCCTACCGCGTACGCGCCCTCGGTGATCCCACCACCGACCCCTCGGTGCCCGACCAGGCCGCCAAGCTTCTCGCCGACGAATCGCTGCCCGGCCCGAAGGTGCTGGTCGGTTCGGACAGCGGTGCCCGGTACGCCGCCCACCTGGCCGCCGAGCAGACGCCGGGGATCGACGCGCTGATCCTCGCCGGACTGCCCACCGGCCCCTGGGAGTCGGGCAGTTGGGAGACCGAGGTCGAGGCGCGCACCGCCTGCCCCACCCACCAGGGCCGGCTCACGAACGACCCGGAGTTCCGGCGCGGAGCCCTCGACGCGACGGCCGCTCTGCCGGAGCTGCGTCTCGATCTCGTAGGCGTCCCGGTGCTGGCCCTGCACGGCACGGACGACAAGGTCAGCCCCCTCGACCAGGCGCTGAGCGCGTACGCCGGCCATCCCGGAGTACGGACCGTGACCTTCAACGGCGGCCGTCACGACGTACTCAACGACGCGCTGCACCGCACGGCCGCCGCCGCGGTCGTCCTCTTCCTGGAGCGGCTGCGCCTCTCCCCCGAACTGCCCCTGATCGCCGAGGGCCTCGCATGACCGCCCGGGTGACGACGACGGTCGCCGAGCTCGACACTCTGCTGCGCTCCGCCGAACCGCCCGCGGTACTCGACGTCCGCTGGGCGCTCGGCGACCCGCACGGCCGCGACCACTTCGCGGCCGGGCACATACCGGGTGCCGTGTACGTCGACCTGGACACCGAGTTGGCCGCGCCGCCGAGCCCGGAGGGCGGACGCCATCCGCTGCCGGATCTCGCGGATCTGCAGACGGCGGCACGGCGGTGGGGTGTGCGGGACGGGCAACCGGTCGTCGTGTACGACGACTTGGGGAACACGGCCGCGGCCAGGGCGTGGTGGCTGCTGCGCTACGCCGGAGTGGCCGAAGTGACGCTCCTGGACGGGGCGTTGGGAGCGTGGCGGTCGGCCGGACTGCCGCTGGAGTCCGGCGCCCCCGCCGATCCGTCGCCGGGTGATGTCGTACTGCGTCCCGACAGGCTCCAGACCGTCGACGTGGACGGGGCCGCCGATCTCGCCGCGACGGGACTGCTGTTGGACGCCCGCGCGGCCGAACGCTACCGCGGGGAGGTGGAACCGGTGGACCCGCGCGCGGGCCACATCCCGGGCGCGGTCTCCGCGCCGACCGGGGAGAACCTCGCGGCGGACGGCACCTTCCTGCCCGCCGAGGTGCTGCGCAAGAGGTTCGCGGACAAGGGCGCCGACGCGACCTCGCGCATCGGTGTCTACTGCGGCTCCGGCGTCACCGCCGCCCATCAGATCGCCGCACTCGCCATAGCCGGTTACGAGGCGACGCTCTTCCCCGGCTCCTGGTCCGCCTGGTCCGCCGATCCCGCACGCCCCGCCGCGACCGGCCCGTTGCCGTCCTGAGGCGACGCGAGAGGAACCCCCGCCATGACGACGAAACCCCTGGCCACGGCACCACCCGTACCGGCCGGCCCGACCCCCGACGCACCCTCCGCTCCGGCCCCGAAGACCACACCCCGGGTCACCATCCGAGGCACCGCCCGCACCGCCCGCCGCTTCACCGTCCCCCGCTCCGTACGCCGCGCCTCCGGCCCCGTCGGCCTCGTGCTCCTGTGGTTCCTGACCTCGGCCACGGGCGTCCTCCCCGAATCCGTCCTCGCCTCTCCCGTCGACGTACTGCGCCAGGCCGTCGACCTGACCAGGAACGGTGAACTGCCCAGCGCCATCGCGGCGTCGGGACGCCGGGCCGCCATCGGCTTCCTGATCGGCGCGACGATCGCGCTGAGCCTCTCCCTGCTGGCCGGTCTTTTCCGGCTCGGCGAGGACGTCATCGACTCGTCGATGGGCATGTTCCGGGCGATCCCGTGGGTGGGTCTGATCCCGCTGTTCATCGTCTGGTTCGGCATCGAGGAGACCCCGAAGATCGCGCTCGTCGCCCTCGGTGTCACCTACCCGCTGTACTTCAACATCTATGGCGGCATCCGCTCCACCGACGCCCAACTCGTCGAGGCGGCGCGGATGATGGGGCTCGGCAGGCTGGGCCTGATCAAGTACGTGATCCTCCCGAGCGCGCTCCCGGGGGCACTCGTGGGCCTGCGGTACGCGCTCTCCACCGCCTGGCTCGCGCTCGTCTTCGCCGAGCAGATCAACGCCGACGCGGGCCTCGGCTATCTGATGAGCAACGCCCAGCAGTACTTCCGCACGGACATCATCGTGCTCTGCCTCGCCGTGTACGCGCTGCTCGGTCTGGCCTGCGACTTCGCCGTACGGGTCCTCTCGCGCCGTCTGCTGACCTGGCGCGCCAACTTCGAGGGCGAGGCCTGATCATGACCAACAGCGTGGAGATACGGGGGCTTTCGCGGGCCTTCGACGGCAATACCGTCCTGCACGACCTCGACCTCGACATCCGTGAGGGCGAGTTCGTGGCCCTCCTCGGACACAGCGGCTGCGGCAAGTCGACGCTGCTGCGCATCCTCGCCGGGCTCGACGACGAGATCGGCGGCGAGGTGACCGTGCCCGCGCGGCGCAGCGCCGCGTTCCAGTCGCCCCGTCTGCTGCCCTGGCTGAAGGTGTGGCGCAATGTTGTCCTCGGGCTGCCCGGCCGCCCCGACCGCGCGCTGGCCAACAGGGCGCTGGACGAGGTCGGCATCGCGGAACGGGCCACCGTCTGGCCCAAGACCCTCTCCGGAGGGCAGGCGCAGCGCGTCTCGCTGGCCCGCGCCCTCGTCCGTGAGCCCGAACTCCTGCTCCTGGACGAGCCGTTCGGCGCGCTCGACGCGCTGACCCGGGGCAAGGTGCAGCAGCTGGTCGGCGAGCTGTGGAAGCGGCACGGCTGCGCGATCCTCCTGGTCACGCATGACGTGGAGGAGGCGCTGCTGCTCGCCGACCGGGTGCTGGTGATGGACGAGGGCCGCATCGCCCACGACCTCACCGTCGACCTGCCCCGCCCCCGGGATCTCACCGCCCCCGAATTCGTCACCCTCCGCGCCCGCCTCCTCGGCTGGCTCGGCGTCACCCCCACCCTCGAAGGGACCCCCTCGTGATACGCAGACTCGCAGCCGCCGCACTGAGCCTGACCGCCCTGCTGGCGCTGACCGCCTGCGGCGCCGACTCATCGGCGGACACGGCCACCAGCCAGGACGAGGTCACCCTGACCATCGGCGACCAGGCGAAGACCCTCCAGACCATCTTCGCCGCCTCCGACGCGCTCAAGGGCACCAAGTACAAGGTGAAGTGGGCCGAGTTCGAGGGCGCGGCCCCGCTCTACCAGGCCGTCCAGGCGAACGCCGCCGACACCACGTACTCCGCCGACCTGCCCGCCCTCCAGGCACTCAGCGGCGGCGTGAAGTTCAAGAACGTGGCGGCGCTCAAGAACGACGGCCATCACACCGCGCTCATCGTCCCCAAGGGCTCCGACGTGAAGAGCGTCAAGGACCTGAAGGGCAAGACGGTCGTGGTGTCCTCGGCGAAGGGCAGCATCGCCGAGTACCTGCTGGCCAACGTGCTCCAGCAGAACGGGCTCAAGTACTCCGACGTGAAGGTGCAGTACCTGCTGCCGACCGACGCGCAGGCGGCCTTCGCCTCCGGGAAGATCCAGGTCTGGGCGACCTTCGGGGTCTACCAGGCCGTCGGGCTGCAGCAGGGCGGCCGGGTCCTCATCGACGGCGCCGACGGGCGCATCAGCGGGTACGGCTTCATCGGCGCCTCCGAGAAGGCCCTGGCGAGCCCGGCAAAGAAGGCCGCGCTCGGCGACTTCCTCAAGCGGCTCGGCACGGCCCTGGAGTGGACGAGCACGCACCAGGACGCGTACGCGGACGCCATCGTGAAGCTCAACGGCGCCGACGCCTCCGTCGCCAAGACGCTCGCCTCGGCCGCGTACAGCAAGGTTCTGCCGATCACGTCCGAGGTGAACGGGACGGTCCAGGGCGTGGCCGACCTGATGAACGGCATCGGCGTGCTGGAACCGAACGTCGACGTGGCGAAGTCCGCCGACACGTCCGTCCTCAAGTGACCAGTGACCTTGGAAAGCAAGTCACCTGTGGCCGCACGTCGCCTTCGACCGCCCGTCGCCTGTGACTGCAAGCCGCCTTTGAAAGCCAGGAGTTCACCATGCCCGTAGAGTTCATCAGCGCCGTCCACACCGACTCGGGAGCGAACGGTCCCGCTGCCAGCGCGCGTACCGGCTTCGACCCCGACTACGTACGCCGTTACGCCCGCGCCCTGGACGACGGCGGCTTCGACCACACGCTGGTCGCCTACCACTCGGCCTCGCCGGACGCCCTCCAGCTCGCCCAGTTCGTCGCCACGCACACCGAGCGCATCCGGCCGGTCCTGGCGCACCGGCCCGGCGTCATCTTCCCCACCCACGCGGCCCGCGCCTTCGCCACGCTGGACCGGATCAGCAACGGCCGGCTGTCGGTGCACATCATCTCCGGCGGCAGTGACGAGGAGCAGCACCGGGAGGGCGACTACCTCAACAAGGCCGAGCGGTACGAGCGTTCGGACGAGTACATCCAGATCCTGCGGAAGGTGTGGACGGCGGACGGGCCGGTCTCGCACGAGGGCAAGCACTACAGGTTCGAGGGATTCCACTCCGACGTACGGCCGGTCAACGGGCTCGTCCCGATCTCGGTGGGCGGCTCCTCGCAGGACGCCTACCGGGTGGGCGGGCAGCAGGGCGACATCTTCGGGCTGTGGGGCGAGCCGTTGAAGGAGACGGCGGAGCAGATCGCCGCCGTCAACGCTGTCGCGGACACCGCCGGGCGCCCCCACCCTCGTATCTGGGTGTCGTTCCGCCCGATCATCGCGCCCACCGACGAGCTGGCCTGGGAGAAGGCGCACCGCACACTCGGCGTGCTCAAGGAGCAGGCCTCGGGCACGGAGCTGCTGCGCCACTACAAGACGAGCGGGCGCCCGGCCAACGTCGGCTCGCAGCGGCTCCTCGACATCGCCGAGCGCGGCGAGGTCCACGACCGCTGCCTGTGGACGGCCCCGGCCGTGGCGACGAACGCCGCGGGCGCCTCGACCGCACTGGTCGGCTCCCCCGAGACCGTCGCACAGGCACTGCTCGACTACGTCGACATCGGCTGCGACCTGCTGTCGATCCGGGGCTACGACCCGCTCAACGACGCGATCGACTACGCCCGTTACGTCCTCCCGCTGGTCCGGCAGGAACTCGCCCACCGCGCCGCCACCTCCCAGGCCGCCTGAACCCATGGAGCTTCCGTGTTCGCTCGCACCCCCAAGCGCGTCCTGCGCACGACCGCCGCCGCGCTGCTCCTCGCGCTGACCGCCGCCTGCGGAACCCAGGCGCAGGCCGAGTCGTCGTCCGACGTTTCCACGGTCACCCTGCGCGTCGGCGCCACCGGCTGGAAGAACGAGGAGGCGATCCTCAAGTTCGCCCACCTCGACGACACCCCGTACAAGGTCAAGTGGAGCCTCTTCCAGGGCGGTGACCAGCAGCTCCAGGCCATCCGGGCCGGAGCGCTCGACCTCGCCTCCTCCAGCGAGATCCCGCCGGTCTTCGCGGCGGCGGACGGCAGACCCAACTTCAAGGTGGTCGCCGTACAGCGCGGTTCGACACTCAATCAGGAGGTCGTCGTCCCCAAGGGCTCCGAGGTGACCGACATCGCGGGCCTGAAGGGCAAGAAGGTCGGCTACGTCCAGAACACCACCGCGCACTACTTCCTGTACGAGCTGCTGAAGCAGGCCGGCCTCAAGTGGTCCGACATCGACGCCAAGCCCCTCCTGCCCAACGACGGGCTCGCGGCTCTGAACGGCGGCGGCATCGACGCCTTCGCCTCCTACGGCACCTCGATCATCACCGCCCACCAGCAGGGCGCCACCACAGTCGGCTCGGGCAAGGACATCCTGTCCGGCAACTTCCTCTGGTCGGCGCGCGACAGCGTCCTGGACAACTCCGCCCAGAGCGCCGCCGCGGCCGATCTCATCGCCCGGATCACCCAGGCGTACGCGTACGTCCGTGACGGGCGCGAGACCGAATACGCCAAGGTGATCGCGGACGCCACCCACCAGCCCGAGGCCCAGGCGGAGAGCGACTTCCGCGCCCAGCAGGCGCAGCGCCAGACGCAGGCCAGGACGGTCGGCGACGACACGATCGCCTCCCAGCAGAAGGTGGCGGACGTCTTCACCGAACTGGGCGCCCTGAAGTCGCACTTGGACGTCGAGTCGTTCTGGTCCACCGAGCTGAACTCCGACCTCAAGAAGGCCCTGTGACCTCGCGGGTGACGGCAAGGCTCGCCGAACTGGCTCCGGAATACGACCAGTCGGCCGCCTTCCCCGCCGAGTCACTCCAGGCCGTCCACGAAGCCGGACTGCTCACCGCCACCGTCGGCGAACGCTACGGCGGCCAGGGCGGCAAGGTCGCCGAGACCGCGCGCATCCTGTACACCCTCGGCCAGGGCGACCCCTCCGTCGCCCTGATCACGGCGATGACCCTCAACACCCACGCCCGCCAGGCCGTCCAGCCGCACTGGCCCGACGAGCTGTACGCGCGCGTACTCAAGGAGTCCGAGGAGCGGCCCGTTCTCATCAACCACGCGCGCGTGGAGCCCGATCTGGGCTCCCCCGCGCGGGGCGGACTGCCCGCCACCCTCGCGCGTCGCACCGACGACGGCTGGTCGGTCAGGGGTACCAAACGGTTCGTGACGGGGGCGGACGGCCTCGACTGGTTCCTGGTGTGGGCCACGACGGACGAACCCGAGCCCCGCGTGGGCACCTTCCTGGTCCCCGGCGGCTCCCCTAGCATCGAGATCACCGGCCGTTGGGACCAGTTGGGGCTGCGTGCCAGCGGCAGCCACGACGTGACCTTCCACGAGGTGGAGATCCCGTACGAGCATGTCGTGGGCCTCGGCCCGCACGGCCCCGACTCCGAGCAGGACAACCGGGCGGGAGCGGCGCTCCATCTCCCGCTGGCCGCCCTCTACTTGGGCGTCGCCCGGGCGGCGCAGGCCTTCTTCCACACCTTCGCGCACGCACGGGTGCCCGCCAATCTCGGTCATCCGGTGGCCCGTACGGAACGCTTCCGGCGGACGGCCGGGGAGATCGAGGTGCTGCTCGCCGGCGCCGAGCAGCTGGTGTTCGGCGGTGCCGCCCGGGTCGACGCGGGCGACTCCTCGTACACCCCGGAACAGGCACTCGGCGCGCGCGTGCTGGCCGACCGGCACGGCGTACGGGCCGTGGAGCTGGCCGTGCGGCTGCTCGGCAATCCGGGCCTGGCCCGTGGCAACCCCCTGGAACGGCACTTCCGCGACATCCAGTGCGCGCCCGTGCACGCGCCTCAGGAGGACATCTCCCTGCTCGCGATCGGAACGAAGGCGTTGAGCAGGGCGACGGAATCCAAGGCAGCGACGGAACCCGACGAAACGAAGGCACCGAACCCGTGACAGCACCAGCGACCACCACGTCGGCCCAGCTCCTTGGCCTGCTCGCCCGTGATCTGGCCCCCGACCGGCTGACCACCGACCCGGCCACGCTGACCGCGCACGCCACCGACCGCTCCGGCACGCGGCCCGACGGCAGCCCGCTCGCCGTGGTCCATGCCCGGCGGACCGAGGACGTGACGGTCACCCTCCGGCACGCGCACGCACTGCGCGTGCCGGTGGTTCCGCGCGGCGCGGGCACCGGTCTGTCGGGCGGGGCGACGGCAGGCGAGGGCGCGCTCGTCCTAGATCTGTCCGGGATGAACCGCATCCTCGAACTGTCGCCGGACGACCAGCTCGCCGTGGTCGAACCCGGCGTGATCACCGCCGAGTTGGACCGGGCGGCCGGCGCCCACGGGCTGCGCTACGCACCCGATCCGGCGAGCGCCGCCATCTCCACGATCGGCGGGAACATCGCGACCAACGCGGGCGGTCTGCGCTGCGCCAAGTACGGCGTCACGCGGGACAGCGTGCTCGGTCTTGAGGCGGTGCTCGCGGACGGCACCGTCGTGCGCACCGGCCGCCGTACGGTCAAGGGCGTCACCGGCTACGACCTCACTGCGCTGCTCACCGGCTCCGAGGGCACCCTCGCGGTGATCACGTCGGCGACGCTGCGGCTGCGCCCCGTCCCGGTGGCGACGGCCACACTCGCCGCGTACTTCGCCTCCTTCGAGGAGGCAGCCGAGGCCTCGTACGCGATCGGGCGGGCCGGAGTCGAGCCCGCGCTTGCGGAACTGGTCGACGGGCCGGTGCTGGGCGCCATCGACCCGGCGCTGCGGGAGCGCGGCGCCGCCCTGTTGCTGGTGCAGTGCGACGGCGCAGGAGCGGCGATCGAGGCGGCGACCGTCGCCCGGCTCCTGTCACCGCTGGCGACGACGGTCGAGACGACGACGGACCCGGCCGAGGCCGACGCGCTGCTCGCCGCCCGCCGTCTCGCGCTGCCGGCGCTGGAGCGCCTGGGCCGTCCGCTGATCGAGGACATCGCGGTACCCCGCTCCCGCCTCGCGGAGGCGGCCCGTGAGATCCGCGCCATCTCCGCACGCCATGACGTGCCCGTCTTCACGATCGCGCACGCCGCCGACGGGAACCTCCACCCGATCATCGTGGTGGACCCGTCGCTGCCCGTCCTCCCGGACGCCGCCTGGGAGGCGGCAGGAGAGATCTTCGCGCTGGCCCTGCGTCTGGGCGGCACCCTGACGGGCGAGCACGGAGTGGGGGTCCTGAAGCGGCAGTGGGTGGCGGACGAGCTCGGGCCTGCGGCCCATGCTCTGCAGCGGCGGCTGAAGGACGCCTTCGACCCGCGCGGGATCCTCAATCCCGGCAAGAGTCTCTAGGCGCCCTACCCCAGCGGCCTGGCCAGCAGGGTGCGTACGCCCTCCGAGGTGAGGGTCAGACCGTGTGCCGAACTGGCGTCGATCGAGAGTGCCAGGTCACTGGCCGGCCACTGGGAGGCCAGCGCGCCCAGCGGCACCATGCGGTAGCGGGAAACGGACGGGAGAAGCTCGGCCATCTCCAGCTCCGAGGTGAAGACCGGCACGACCTGCTCACCGCCGGGCGCCTCCAGGACGGGCAACGCCACGGCCGAGGGGTCGGCCACGTCCTCCTCACTGACGTCGTCCGGCACGGGGACCAGCACGTCGCTGCCGGCGAGGGTGGCCAGGGCCTCGGCGTCCTCGGTGTTCACAGCGAGCGTGTCCAACGCTTCCTGGGCGGGTGTCGCGGGCGCGGTGTGGTTGTTCGAGGGGGTGTCCATGGCAAATCCCGGGGTAGTACGGACGGGCCGCCCGGGACGGGGACCGCCCCGGGCACACCCTCGTCGCGTACCCATCCGGAGCGGAGGCAACCCTCGCGCTTTCCATCAGGGAATTCGCTCAGCGGCTTCCCTCGGCGCCTTAGCTCGACGTCTTCGCTCGACGGCTTCGCTCGACGTCTTCGCTCAGGGCAGCAGCGGGATGTCGTCCGAGGGCAGGCCGAGGCGGTCGCGGCCGACCCGCCGGTACAGCGGCTCGGCCATGGTGGGACCGACATGCGTCCAGCACGTGGCCGCGTCCCGGAAGTACCGCTGCATCCGCTCACCGTCGCGGGCGTACCGGGAACCGGCCGTGCGGAAGAGGATGCCCTGCAGTACGTCCCACGCCATCCGCCCGGCGGTGAGGAAGACGAGCGCGAGCCGGTTGTCCTCGGCGCTGGTGAACGGGGCCTCGCCCGAGACATTGCGGCGGCAGACCTCCATCCAGTCCTCCGCGTTGCGCAGCAGCGCCGCCTCGGCCGTGTGGATCGCGCCCAGCGCTTCTCCCAAATGCCGTTGGTAGTCGTGGAGTTCGGAGCGGGTGCGGGTGGGGTCCGCGATCAGCGGGCGTTCGGCGATGATCCGGGCGTACTCGTCGGCGGCCGCGTACGCGGTGCCGATCATGATGGCGGCCAGCTCACCGTGGTAGAAGCTCGGCGAGCGCCCCGCGTACATGGCGTTGCCGTGCAGTTTCGAGCCGGGGGTGCCGCCCTCGACGGGCAGGTCGAGCAGGCTCATCTCCCGGGTGAAGTACGTGGGGACGCGACCCTCGTCGATGCGGATGCTGTTGGATCCGCTGCCGCGCAGGCCGAGGGCGCCGTGCCAGTCGTCGACCACCGTCCAGATCGCGCGCGGTGCCAGGAACAGGACGAAGGGTCCTGGCGGGTCGCCGGGTTTCTCCGGTGCGCGCAGTGTCTGGCCGAGGTAGTGCGTGGAGTAGGGCGCGCCGGACGAGTACGGCCAGGTCCCGTCGAGTACGACGTGGCCGTCTCCGTCGGGCCGGGCGACGCCGATCGGCACGACCGTGGACGCGGCCCGGAACTCGCCGTGGTCGCCGAAGATCTCGTCCTGCGCCTTCTCGTCGAAGAGGCCGGCGACCTGGAGGACGTGGGCGGCGGTGAGCGACAGGGCCCAGCCGGTGGAGGGGCAGCCGCGCGCGGTCTCGGTCACCACGCGGTAGAAGGTCGGCAGACCGAACTCGTAGCCGCCGTACCGGCGCGGTTGCAGCACCCGGTAGAAGCCGGCCCGCAGGAAGTCGTCGTGGGTGTCCTTGGGGTAGTGCGTCAACCGCTCGGTCTCCGGCTGGCGTTCGAGCAGTGCGGGTCGTAACTCCACGGCGCGCTCGATCAGTTCGCGTTCGGTGAGCGCGGGTTCGGGAACTGCGATCACGGTGCCTCCTAGTGGGCGAGTCCGTCAGCGCGCGGCGGTACTGGCGATTGAACACGGCGAGGGGCGCCCGGGTACCGACCGGATACCGCCAACCAGGCGCATCCGAGTGAATCGGCGGTGGTGCGGAGGCACTTCGTGGCGGGACGTGCTTCGCACGCCGTCCGAAGGCGTCATTCGTCGCGGCCGATCACGGGTAGCTGTCGGCGCGGAGCGTGACAGTCCGGATGCGTTCTGTCACCCACGCAACAGGAGAGAAGGAACCCATGTCGGTCGAGACCGATACGGCGCCCGCGGAGGGCGCCGAGGAGCGGGAGCAACAGAGCCTCGGAGCCGCCGCGGCACGGAACCTGACGACGACGACCAAGTCCGAGCCCCAGATGCAGGGCATCAGCTCCCGGTGGCTGACGCGCATGCTCCCGTGGGTGGACGTGCCGCGCGGCACGTATCGCGTGAACCGTCGGGTGTCGTACGCGGTCGGCGACGGGCGGGTGACGTTCGTGAAGACCGGTGCGCGGGTCAGGATCATCCCCGCGGAACTCGCCGAACTTCCGCTGCTGCGCGGGTTCTCGGACGGCGACACGCTGGGCGTGCTGGCGGAGCAGTTCGTACAGCGCGAGTACGAGCCCGGCCAGCTCGTGGTGGAGGCCGGCGGCCCGGCCGACCATGTCTTCCTCATCGTGCACGGCAAGGTGGAGCAGGTCGGCGCGGGACCCTACGGGGACGAGACGATCACCGGTCTACTGGCCGACGGTGACACGTTCGGCGGTGAGGTCCTCGCCGGCGCGGACGGCACCTGGGACTTCACGGCGCGCGCGGCGACGGCCCCCACGGTCCTGGCGCTGCCGCACGCGGCGTACCGGGCGGTGGCGGAGCGGTACGAGGGGCTGCGGGCGCATGTCGAGAGAATCGGCTCCGACGGACACCGGCCGAGCAACCGGTCGGGCGAGGCCGACATCGCGCTCAGCTCGGGGCATGTGGGCGAGGCGGACCTCCCTGGCACGTTCGTGGACTACGAACCGGGGCCGCGCGAGTACGAGTCGGAGGTGGCCACGGGTTCGAGGAGGCGTTCCTGACCGCGTACAAGGAAGGAAGCTTCCACTATCTGCTGATCGCGGCGGACCGGATCTGACGGGGCGTGGGGCCCGGACCTTTCAAGTCCGGGCCCCACAGGGCTACTTGAGGTACGGCCCGTCGCTCCCGATCTTCCCGGGACCGTTCAGTACGTACACCCGGAGGTTGCCCTTGCCGGGAGCCGCCACGGACAGCGTGCCGTTCGAGACGGTCTTCACATCACCGGTGACGGCGTCCGTGTAGGTGCCGTTCGGGATGCCGGTGTACGTCGCGGCGCCGGTGACCGTGACGAGCGCGAAGCTGTCCGTCGAGCCGCTGGTGTAGCGGCGCTTGAAGGCCATCGAGCCGCTGATGCCGTCGGTGGAGTACTGGCCCATCTGCAGGGCGGGGATCGCCCGGCGGATCTGGTTGAGCCGCTGGAGGTGCTTGACCAGTGGCTGGGCCAGCGTCGTGGCGACCTGGCCGCTCGCCGTGTCGGCCTTGCCGAACTCGGAGGCCGTGACGGTTCCGGCGAGCTGGTCGCCGTAGTAGGCACGGCCGGTGGACGCCAGTGGGCAGGTCGGACCGCAGTCGATCTGCTTGCCGGCCTGGAACTCGGTCTCCGAGCCGTAGTAGAGGGTCGGGATACCGCGGAAGGTCCACATCAGCGCCATGTTCTCGGCCCACGCCTCGGTGCCGCCGCTGTAGCGGGTGCTCGACTTGTTGGGGCCGTAGTCGTGGCTGTCGACGTAGACGACGTTGTACGTGGCGTCGTTGACGGAGTCGTCGGAGTCCTTGCCGTTGTTGTAGGCGTTCTGCGCGTCACCGAAGTTCATGTGCATACGCATGTCGATGATGTTCATTCCGGAGAACTGGCTGCGGTCCGGCGTGTGGTAGCTGTTGCCGCTCAGGAAGGCGTTGGTGGACGTCGGCTGGTTGCCGGTGCCGAGGTTGTTCTCGTAGGTGAACTGCTCGATGGCCGCGGTCTCGTCGTCGGCGCTGTACTCCTTGCGTTCCTTCCAGGTGTAGAACTGCGCGGAGTGGTTGACCGAGCCGCGGTTCCACTTGTCGTTGACGAAGGCGGCGACCTCGCCGAAGACGAAGAAGTTCTGCGCGGCGGTCGTACCGAACTTCTGGGTCACCCGGTCGTAGATGGCGGGCAGGAAACGGCGGTTCCAGGTGACGCGCGGGATGTGTACGGCGGTGTCGACGCGGAAGCCGTCGACGCCCATGTCGATGTACTTGTCGTAGGCGCCGATCAAGTAGTTCTGGACGGCGGTGTTCTCGGTGTTGAAGTCGGCCAGGTCCTCGTGCAGCCAGCAGGAGCGCGCGTCCTCGCCCTCCCAGTTCCCGATCCAGCACTGGTGGTAGTACGCCTTCGGGAACATGCCGGAAGTGGGGCTGGGCCACTGGCAGTTGTAGAGCGTGTAGCCCTCGGAGCTCTTGCCGCCGGTCGCCTTGCCCCAGTTGACGCAGGTGTTCCCAGAAGGCTCGGCGGTCGACCACAGGTCGCCGTTGTAGTACGACTTCCCGGACTTGGGATCGACCGTCAGGCCGTCGTACTCGAAGCCCTCGTTCTTCTCGTCGTAGTACCAGCTCCACTCCGAGTCGCGGACGCCGTAGACGGTCGGGGTGAACAGGCCCTTGGCTCCCCAGCGGGAGCTGTGGTTGTAGACCACGTCCTGGTAGATCTTCATGCCCTTGGCATGCGCCGCGTTGATCAGGTCCTGGTAGGAGGCGCCGGCGGACTCCAGACGCGGGTCGACCTTGTAGAAGTCGTAGCCGTGATAGCCGTGGTAGTCGTAGTCCGAGCGGTTGAGGACGACCGGTGTGACCCAGACCGCCGAGAAGCCGAGCGCCTTGATGTAGTCGAGCTTGTCGACCAGGCCCTTGAAGTCGCCGCGGAACATGGGGTCGTTGTTGGCCGCGTTCCCCGACTTGACGTGCTGGCTGCCGCCGCGGTTGTTGGAGCTGTCGCCGTCGTAGAAGCGGGCGGTGAGGACGAAGTAGATCGGGTCCTTGCGCGGGTCGGTGCCCAGCGGGGTGCCGGAGGCCGGTTCGGGTGCCTCCTCGCCGGTCGTCGCGGTGGCCGCGGCGGAGGCGGGCGAGGTGTTGCCGGCCGCGTCGACGGCCTTCACCGTGTACGTGTAGCCGGTCAGCTCCTCAAGTCCCGTGTCGGAGTACACCGTTGAGCCCACGTCGGTGACGACCGTGCCCTTGGTGCCGCCCGTGCGCGTGACCTGATACTTCGTCACCGCAGTGTTGTCGGTGGACGCCTCCCAGGAAATCACGATCGAGGTGTTGGTAGCGCTCGCGGTGACCTTGGTCGGGGCGGTCGGTGCCTCGGTGTCCGGCTCCTCGGCGGCGCACGGGTCCTCGGCGGCCGTGGTGACCGTTCTGTCCTGCACGGTCGTGGTGCCGGTGGGGAGGGTGTAGTCGGCGCTGTTGTTGTTGTCCCAGACGCCGTTGCCGTTGTTGAAGGCGGCTTTCAGCGAGGTGGCGGTGCCGATGTCGAGGGTCTTTTTCCACCAGCCCGTGCAGGCCGTCTCCATGCCGACGCCGGGGGCCGTCGTCCATGAGCCGCCGGTGGGCGCGTAGTGGATATTGGCGGTGGTCCAGCCGGAGGTGGCCGTCGAGTAGTAGACGGTCGCCTCGTTGCCCTCGACCGGATCGGTGCCGGCGCACGGGTCGCTGTGGGCGATCACGCCGTCCTTGACGGTGATGTCGCCGGTGCCCAGCGCGTAGTTGGCGCCGCCGTTGTTGTCCCAGGTGCCGTTGCCGTTGTTGAAGGTGGCCTGCAGGCCGGCGGCCGAGCCGAGGTCGACGGTCTCCTTCACCCAGTCCGTGCAGGCCGCCTCCATCTGCACGCCGGGCACGGTGGTCCAGGAGCCGCCGTCCGGTGCGTAGTGGAGATAGGTGGCCGGCCAGCTCTTGGTCTTCGTGTAGTAGAAGACGGTCGCGGTGTTCGTCGCCTCGGCTGCCGTCCTGCCCATGGGCGGGGAGCCCACGTCCGGCGGGATCCCTCCGACCAGCAGGGTCGCCGCCGCGAGCGCCACGAGCGGGAACGGGGATGTACGTCTCATGAGCGACTCCAATGCGGCCCAGCGGGTGGGGAGTTGCACTGCAAGAAGAACCGGAAAGTTCCTGAAATCTCTTGCAGCGCGGAAGCTACAGGGACATGACAGGCACGTAAAGGGATCTCACAAGGTTCGGGCCGCACGGTGAGAATCGACCAGTAGTGGTGACCTGCGCCCACGCGCGGGCCGCGCACCCGCGCCTAGCGTGGCCGCATGCCGATGCAACCCTGGTTCTCCGATGCCAAGCTGGGCATCTTCATCCACTACGGCATCTACGCCGTGGACGGATGGGCCGAGTCCTGGTCCTTCTACACGGGCGAGGTCACGCACGAGCAGTACATGAAACAGCTCAACCGCTTCACCGCTTCGCAATACGACCCGACGGCCTGGGCGGAGCTGTTCGCCCGTGTCGGCGCCAAGTACGCGGTGCTGACCACCAAGCACCACGACGGCGTCGCCCTGTGGGACACCGGCCACCGGAACCTGGACGTGGTCCGGGACACCCCGGCCGGCCGGGACCTGGTCACCGGCTTCGTCGACGCCCTGCGCGAGCGTGACCTCAAGGTCGGCCTCTACTACTCGCACTCCGACTGGAACCACCCCGACTACCCGAGCGTCCGGCACGTCAGGCCGGGCGAGTCCCCCAGCCCCTTCTCCCATGCCGAGCCGGGCAAGGAGGACCCGGCAGCCTGGCAGCGCTACCTCGCCTACCGCGACGGTCAGGTCGGCGAGCTCGTCGACCGCTTCCACCCCGACCTGCTCTGGTTCGACGGCGAGTGGGAGCGCACGGAGGAGCAGTGGCGGATGCGCGAGCTGGCCGAGCTGATCCTCGCGGGCAGCCCGGACGCGATTCTCAACGCCCGCATGCTCAGTCACGGCGACTACGCGACCCCCGAGCAGGGCGTCCCGCTCCAGGCCCCGGACGGCCCCTGGGAGCTGTGCCTGACGATCAACGACTCATGGAGCTACCGGCCCACCGACCACGACTACAAGTCGGTACGCCAGCTGGTGCGCTACTTCACCGAGACGATCGGCATGGGCGGCAACCTACTGCTCGACGTCGGCCCCATGGAGGACGGGACGATCCCGGCGGAACAGGTCGAACGCCTGGAAGGCATGGGCGCGTGGATCTCGCGACACGCCGACGCCGTGTACGGGACGGTCGCCGGACTGCCGCCCGGCCACCACTACGGCCCCAGCACCCTGTCCGCCGACCGTCGCACCCTGTACCTGACCTGCTTCGACGTGCCGCGCGAGGCCGTGTCGATCCGCGGGCTGCGCAACGCGGTGCGCCGGGTGTCCGTGCTCGGCACGGGCGCCGAACTGGGTCACCACATCACCGGTGGCCTGGACGCGGTACCCGGCGTGACCTGGATCGACGCCCCCGCCGCGGCCGACCTCGACGAGTACGCCACTGTGCTGGCCGTTGAACTCGACGGTGAGCTGGACCTCTACCGGGGTACCGGGCGCGACTGACGGAGGAACTCGTCGAGCGCCTGCGCGTCGGGCGCGGTGGCGGGCCCGGGCCGGGTGACCGCCACCGCGGCGGCCGCGTTGGCGCGGAGCGCGGCGTCGGACGGGGGCAGCCCCTTGGCCAGCGCGGCCATGAAGACGCCGGTGTGCGCGTCGCCCGCGCCGTTGAGGTCGACAGCCCGGACGGTGAAGCCGGGGATCGCGGAGAGCGTGCCTTCGTGGTGCAGGAGGCAGCCGTCCGGTCCGGTACGGATCAGGGCCGAGCCGCGCTTCAGACGTGACCGGACGGCCACGGCCGCGGCGGACGGGTCGTCGATCCCGGTGAGCAGCAGGGCCTCGCGGGCATTGCAGGTCCACCAGTCGGCGCGCGCCAGGAACAACTCCATGGCGGCCGTGGGGATTTCGTCCACCAGCGGCCCCGGGTCGACGATCACGGTGACGTTCTGGTCGAGCCGAGGCACCCATTGGGTGAGGGCGTCACGGTTGGCTTCGTGCAGCAGGCTGTATCCGGAGATGTAGACGAAGTCATCCGGTCCTGGCCGCAGTTCGGCGAGATCGCCGACGGTCAGCGTGGCCTCGGCACCGGGGCTCGTGACAAAGGTGCGCTCACCCTCGGCGTCGACGAGGCAGACGACGAAGCCGGTGTCGAGGTCCGGGCGGGGTGCCGACAGGACGTCGATGCCCTCTTGGCGGAGCGCGCTCCGGGCGCGGTCTCCGAAGGGGCCCGTGCCGTGGGCTCCCGCGTAGGTGACGGGCAGGCCCTGGCGGGCCGCCGCCGCCAAGACGTTGAAACCGCCGCCAGGCGTCCGCTCGGTGCGGGTGGCCAGGACGTCGCCGCCGCGTTCGGGCAGGGCGGGAACCTCCAGGACCAGGTCCATGACCACATTGCCGAGGTGCAGGAGCCGGGTCACGGCCGCCCTCGCAGGGTCAGGAGCGCGGCGGCTGTCGCGTCCAGGTCCAACTGCGGATTCACTCGTACCAAGGTCGCCCGCGCCTCGGCCGGGAAGGCGTCCACGCCGTGGCAGGCGCCGCCGACAGCGCCGGCGATCGCGGCGATGGTGTCGCAGTCGCCGCCGACGGACGCGCCGAGCAGCACCGCCCGCCACGGGTCGTCCGGGCAGGCCGCCAGGACGGCGAACGCGGCGGGCACGGACTCCTGGGTCGCGAGACTGGTGCCCACCAACGCGTAGACCCGGTCGCAGACTTGGGCCGCGTCGAGGTCTCGCACCAGCTCGGTGGCCCAGACGATCCGCTCGGCCACATCGGCGGCGGCCACCCAGTGGCCACGGCCTCCCGCCAACCGGGCCGCCGACACGGCGACTTCGACCGCCTCCGGAACCGACGCACCGTCAAGTCCCGCGCTGACCGCGGCGGCCACGGCTGCGGCGCCCGCGAGCGCGACCCCCGTGTTGTGGGTCAGCCTGCTGGCCTCCACGACCCGGTCCACCATCGCGACCGGATCCGTCGAGGCCACGGCGATACCCACGGGTGCGATCCGCATCGCCGCGCCGTTGGTGGTGCCGTACCGCCCGACCTCGTCCACGGGCGTGCCCGCCAGGACCTGTTCCACCGCGCGCTTGGTGGAGGGGCCGAGCAGATCGAGGGAGCCACGGGCCCGCATGTCCTCCTCCCAGGCCACCAGGCGCCGGGCCAGCTCCGCCGCGTCGACACTTCCCTTGCCGTCGAGCAGCAACCGGGCGAGCAGGAGGGCCTGTTCGGTGTCGTCCGTGATCGCCCCGGCCGGCATCCCAGCGGCCAGCGGATGGTCCGGGGCGGCGGGGTGGAAGCCGGTCAGCATCGGTCCGTACCGGGCGACGATCTGCGGGCGCGACAGCATCTGGGTCGGCATGCCAAGGGCGTCACCGAGGGCGAGCCCGTACAGGGCTCCGGCGGCGCGGTTCTGGAGGGTCATGGGTACTTTCCGTAGGGAGTCGGCCGAAGCCAGGGGTCAGCCGAACTCGAGGGACAGCTGGAAGTGGTCGGGGTCGAGCAGGCTCTCGACGTGTTCGACGAACGCGCCGTCGACCGCGCGGCTGGTGCGCCGCGTGTCGAGGAACCAGTCGCCCGGTTCACGGCGCAGCACCTCCGCCTCCCGGACGTCGATCCGCCGCCCGGCCAGCCGCTGTTCACCGTGGTCGGGCCGCAGTCCGGCCCGCAGCAGCACCTCGGTGAGGGAGAGCTCGCCGAGGCCCTGCCCCGGCAGTTCCCTGACACCGGGAACGGGCGGCAGACAGCTGCGTTCGTACGAGATCACCGAGCCGTCCGCGACGAGTTCCCGGATCCGCTCCACCCGTATGAACGTCGGTGTGTCCAGGGCGAGTCGACCGGCGAGCTCCTTGTCGTGAACCTCCCGTACGGCGAGGGTCCGCACGCGCGTGTCGATGCCCTGGACGGCCAGGGCGTGCGCCCAGCCGAGCCGGTCGTCGAGCGGGCGGCCGTCGTAGAGCACGTACGAACCCTTGCCGGTGCGGGTGGCGATCAGGCCCGCGTCGTTCAGTTCGGCGAGTGCGGCGCGCACCGTGGTGCGGCTGACGCCGAAACGCTGGGCCAGGGCGTGCTCGCCCGGCAGCTGCTCCCCCGTCGGCCGGTCCCCGCTGCGGATCTCCTTGGCGAGTACTTCGGTGATCTGCTGATGCTTGAGGCGGACTCCGGTCATGCCGCGCCCCCGGCGAGCACCTCGTCGACGGTGACGACGCGGATCAACGGCCGGTACAGGTCCAGCACATGGAGGGCCTTGGCGTGCGAGTCGTCGTCGACGCCCGCGCAGGCATCGGCCACCACCAGCACCTCCACTCCGGCGTCGGCGGCGGCGAGGGCGGTGGACATGACGCAGCAGTCGGTGCTGACTCCGGCCAGGACCATCCGCCCGTCGGTGCCGACGCGTGCGGCGAGCTCGGGGGTCCACTTGCCGAAGGTGGTGGCGTTCACGAAGTGCCGTGCCTGTTCGGCGAATTCGTCCGCCAGCTCCCACAGCCGGGCGTCGGGTGGCTGCAGCGCGAAGGGCCACTGGTCGTAGTACGCACGCCAGGCGCCAACGGGTTTCTCGGGCGCGAGGAAGCGGGTGAAGGTGACGCGGTCGCCGAAGGCCGGCAGCAATCGGCGTACACCTTGGGCGGCTTCGTCGAAACGGGGCGTCGCCCAGGGGCTGTCCGGTTCGGCGAAGACGCGCTGCATGTCGATGACGGTGAGCTGACCGTGAACCTGTTCGTCACTCATGCCGCGCTGAGCACCTCCTCGCTGGGCTTCTGCTGCTCCTGGGCGCGCACCCGGCCGCGGCCGAGGGCCAGCGTGCCGAGGAATCCGACGGCGAGGGCCAGCAGGACGCCCAGATTGGCGTAGGCCCAGGCGCCCGACTTGCCGCCGAGTCCGAACGGGTCGAGCAGATAGCCCTGCCACTCCAGCCAGCTCGCGGCCGAGTTGGTGACCAGGCCCCAGCCGAGGGCGGTGGCGGCGACGGTGAGCAGCAGCGGCTGGAGCGGGACATCGCCGTACCGGCCGCCGGTGCGGAACAGGTCACGCTCGTCGTAGTCACGGCGGCGCATCACCAGGTCGGCCAGCATGACCCCGCACCAGGCTGCGACGGGGACGCCCAGCGTGGTGAGGAAGCCGATGAACTGGCCGAGGAAGTTGTCGCTGAAGAAGACGATGTAGACGGAACCCGCGATCATCAGGACGCCGTCGACGAGCGCCGCCAGATAGCGCGGCACGCGCAGACCGGCGGAGAGCAGCGCCAGGCCGGACGAGTAGATGTCCAGGACCGCTCCGCCGACCATGCCGAGCACGGCGACGACGGCGAAGGGGATCAGGAACCAGGTGGGCAGGATGGTGGTCAGCGCGCCGATCGGGTCGATGGCGATGGCCTGGCTGAGGTCCGCGGAGGAGCCCGCGAGGAGCAGGCCGAAGAGCAGCAGGAGCAGCGGCGCCACCGAGCCGCCGACGGTGGTCCAGCCGATGACGCCCCGGCTGGAGGAACCGCGCGGCAGATAGCGGGAGTAGTCGGCGGCGGCGTTGACCCAGCCGAGTCCGAAGCCGGTCATCATGAAGACCAGTGCGCCGATGAACTCTTGTCCGGAGCCCGCCGGTACGGCGCTGACGGTGCTCCAGTGGATGTGGTCGGCGACCAGCGCGATGTAGACGACCGTGAGCACCCCTGTGACAACGGTGATCACCGTCTGCAGGCGCATGATGACGTCGAAGCCCATCACGCCCCCGATCACGATCAGCGCGCCGACCAGGATCAGGGCGATCACCTTGGTCTCGGTGCCGCCGCCCCAGCCGAGCCGCCCGAAGACGGTCGCGGTGGCCATCGTCGCGAGCGCGCAGAGCACGGTCTCCCAGCCCACGGTCAGCACCCAGGAGATCACCGAGGGCAGCCGGTTCCCACGGACGCCGTAGGCGGCGCGGCTGAGCACCATGGTCGGCGCGGATCCGCGCTTGCCCGCCACGGCGACGAAGCCGCAGAGCAGGAAGGAGAACACGATGCCGATCGATCCGGCGATCAGCGCCTGCCAGAAGGAGATGCCGAAGCCGAGCGCGAACGCTCCGTAACTCAGGCCGAGAGCACCGACGTTGGCTCCGAACCAGGGCCAGAACAGTGTCCGGGGAGTGCCCTTCCGTTCGGCGTCGCCGATCACGTCGAGGCCGTGTGTCTCCACTTGGAGCTGTCGGCCCGCGGATCTGTTGTCCGGGGATTCGCGGGTGTCGTGGGATTCCGTCATCGTCGACCTACCTGTCTAGACGTGTTCAGTGGAGGTTAGGTCGGCCGCCATGAGGCGTCAAGGGGCGCGAGCGAATGGGAAACCCGCCCGCGGACGTTGCACCTCACGGTGAGAAGCTGTGCCGGAACCGGCGTACTGAAGGTGGAGGGGCATTCAGCCACCGAGCCCTTCCTTACCGGAGGTACCTCACCCGTGACCATCACCAAGGCGGTCCCGCCCCCGGTCGAGCACCGCGACGCGGGCGATCGGCAGGGCCGGCGGGGCTGGCACCTCAGCTCCCCCCTCGTTCTGACCATGCTGCTGCTTGTGCTGGTCACGCTGCAGGGTTCGATCCGGCAGGCGCTGTCCGCGCCGGTGATGCAGAGCTGGATGACCGTGTTCGTCGCGGTGATCATCCAGGCCCTGCCGTTCCTCGTCCTCGGTGTGCTCCTGTCGGCGGTCATCGCGGTGTTCGTCCCGCCCTCGTTCTTCGCCCGCGCCCTGCCGAGCCGGCCCGCCCTCGCGGTGCCGGTCGCCGGGATGGCCGGGGCGGTCCTGCCGGGCTGTGAGTGCGCCTCCGTGCCGGTGGCCGGGGCACTGGTGCGCCGGGGCGTCACACCCGCGGCGGCGCTGGCGTTCCTGCTGTCCGCGCCGGCGATCAACCCGATCGTGCTGACCGCCACCGCCGTCGCGTTCCCGCGCAATCCGGAGATGGTCCTCGCCCGGTTCGTGGCCAGCCTGCTCGTGGCGTGCGCGATGGGCTGGCTGTGGCAGCGGCTGGGGCGCGCGGACTGGCTGCGCCCACCGTCCCGCCCGGCGCACGACGGCCTCGGCAGGGGTGCGGCGTTCTGGGGGTCCGTACGGCACGACGTGATGCACGCGGGCGGCTTCCTCGTCGTCGGCGCGATGGCCGCGGCCACGCTCAAGGCCGTCGTACCGGAGAGCTGGCTGCAAGCCGCGGCGGGCAACTTCCTGGTGTCGGTCCTCGCCCTGGCGGTCCTCGCGGTCCTCCTTTCGATCTGCTCCGAGGCCGACGCGTTCGTGGTCGCCTCGCTGACCCAGTTCTCGCTCACCGCCCGCCTTGCGTTCCTCGTCGTCGGGCCGATGATCGACCTGAAGCTGTTCGCCATGCAGGTCGGCACCTTCGGCCGCGGGTTCGCGCTGCGGTTCGCCCCCGCCACCTTCACCCTGGCGATCCTCATGTCGCTCCTCGTCGGGGCGGTGCTGCTGTGAACCGGCAGGCGCAGGCCGCGGTCCTGTTTCTCGTCGGCGCGGCGGTTCTCAAGGCCGGCTCCAGCGACCTCTATCTGCGGTACGTCAAGGCCGGGTTGCGCCCGTTGCTGCTGGGAGCCGGCGTCGTTCTGATCGTCACCGCCGCCGCGACCGTGTGGTACGAGCTGCGGCAGGGGCGCGCGCCCGAAAAGGACCGTGCCGACGAGGAACACGGCCACGCGCCCGAACCGGACCATGACGACGAGGAACACGGCCACTCCCACCGCGAACCCCGCATCGCCTGGCTCCTGGTTCTCCCCCTTCTCGCCCTCATCCTGGTCGCGCCACCCGCCCTGGGCTCCTACAGCGCGATGCGCACCGGTACGGCCTTGCAAGCCCCCTTCGGCTACGCCGCCCTGCCCGCCGGCGACCCGATTCCGCTCAGTCTGGTCGACTACGCCGGCCGCGCAGCCTACGACCACGGGCGCACCCTCGGCGACCGCCAGGTCAAGGTCACCGGCTTCGTCGCCCTGGACCACGACGGGACCCCCTACCTCGTCCGCATGGCCCTCAACTGCTGCGCCGCCGACGCCCAACCAGTCAAGATCGGCCTGACCGGACGGATTCCCCCCGTCCTGCAACCCGACTCCTGGCTCGAGGTCACCGGTACCTACACCAGCGAGCGGACCAAGGACCCGGTGAACGACGGTGTCATCCCTTTCATCAAGGTCGGCGAGGCCAAGCCGGTCGCGGCCCCACGCGACCCGTACGACGAGAGCTGGAACAACTGAGCGCTTCTCCGGCGAACGGCGGGCCGACCGGCCGTTCCATGGGGAGTTCCCCGATGCCGTACGGCGGAGGACCGGGCTAAGCAGAGAGCAGCCCGTTTTCTCCCCAGCCTCGCCTTCGGGATGGTGCTCATGGACACCCACGGTTTCAACGAGGACATGTACGAGCGAGTGCAGGCCGCCCGGCAGCAGCATGACGACGCGGCAGCCGACCGATACACCGACGCGCTCCCGCAACGTGAGGAAGCCGAGCGGCTGGCCGAGCAGGGGGTGTCCCTGCCGGATACCGAACCCCAGCTCCAGGCCCGCGCGGAACACCTGATCAGCGGGGGCGCGCTGCCCATGGAGACGGTGATGTCCCTCGTCTCGCAGGAAGGGCCGGGACGGCGGCTCCTTGAACGCATCATCGGTGCCTCCAAGGACCTCCAGGCGGTCAACTTCCTCTCGCGCGGCTCGCGTGCCGCCGCGACCGTGGGCCGCATCTCGGTGTCCGACAACGGCCGCATTCTGCCGCTGGGAACGGGGTTCCTCGTCTCCCCGGATCTGCTGATGACCAATCACCATGTGCTGCCCGACGCGGACATGGCCGCACAGGTCGTCGTGGAGTTCGCCGCCGAGACCGGAATCGACAACGCCCCGGCGCAGCCGGTCCTGTACCGGCTGGTCGCGGACTTCGGTCCCATCACCGACGCAGGTCTTGACTTCTCCCTCGTCCGCGTCGCGGCGGGGGCCGACGGGCGCCCGCCGGGTTCGCAGTTCGGCTGGAACCGGCTCATCGAGGCGCAGGGGAAACTGGTGGTCGGCGAGTCCGTCAACATCGTGGGGCACCCGAGCGGCCGGCTCAAGGAGATCGCCATCCGCCGCAACGAACTGCGGGTCCAGCTCGACGACTTCCTGCAGTACGACACGGACACCGAGCCCGGGAACTCCGGTTCGCCCGTGTTCAACGACCAGTGGGAAGTGGTGGCGCTGCACCATGCCGGTGTCCCCCGCAAGGACGCCCAGGGCAGGGAACTGCGGCGCGACGGCACCCTCGTACAGCCCGGCGACCCGGACGACCTGGTGGACTGGGCCGCCAACGAGGGCGCTCGGGTCAGCCGTATCGTGGCGAGCCTGCGTGCGTCACTGGCCGGGACCGCACGCGAGCAGGTGCTCGGGGACCTGAGCCTGCTCCCCGCCACCGCCCCCACAACCGTGCCCGCCACCGAGGCACTCCGGGCGGGAGCCGCCGCGGCCGCTCCGCTGCGCCGGGGGCTCAGGGGCCGAACGGGAGCGTTCGCGGGGCGCAACAACCTGCTGTTCCTGCATGGGCGGGGCCAGGAGAAGGCGGATCCGGAGAGCATGCGTCGCTCCTGGACGGCAGGGCTCAACCGGGGGCTCACCCTCGCCGGTCTGCCGACGGTGGATCCGGTCGACGTATGGCTCCCGTTCTACGGCAATCGCACCGCCGGTACGTCGGGCCGCGAGGCGCTGCTCGGTGACGAGTCGACGCTCGGGTACGCCTCGGCCGCCCCGCCGGTCGACCCCACGGCCCGGGTGCTCTACGAGCAACTGGTCCGGGAGGCCGCGGTGAAGGCCGGTATGCCGGAGGAACTGCTCACGGCACAGGAGGGGTTCAGCCTGCCGGGCGGCGCGTCCGGCGTGCTGCGACGCTCGTTGGCCTGGCTGGCCGCACGCACGGATCTGGACGCCTTGTTCGTGTCGGCCGTCCTGGGCGATGTAGCCCGCTACCTCGACAACCGGGAGACCCGGCAGGCGGTCCTTGACGCCGTGCTCGAGAGCGTGCCCGACTCGGGCGGACTGACCATCGTCGCGCACAGCCTCGGAACCGTTGTGGCCATGGATCTGCTGACGCAGCTGGACACCGCGGTCGACGTACGGCTCCTCGTCACGGCCGGCAGTCCGCTCGGTCTGGACACCGTGTACGAGCGGCTGCTCGCCCCGAAGCTGCGGCGTCCGGAGCGGGTGGGGCGCTGGGACAACGTCTGGAGCCCGGCCGACCCGGTCACGATCGGATGCCCGCTGCGTCCCCGGTGGGGTACCGACATCCATGAGTCCGTCGTCACGAACCCGCGCGAGCAGGCGCACGACATCGACGAGTACCTGGCGCATCCGGACGTGGCCGGGGCGGTGGTGCGGGGACTGCGCCCGTGAACTCCCCCGTCGACCACTCCCGTTGACCGGACCGCTCCCGTGACCCCGGCCAGGGTCACGGGAGTCGCGTCGCAGGTCAGCGCACCACGTCCGCGTGTACCAGGTACCCGGCCAGTTCGGACCGCGACCGCACGCCGAGTTTCCGGTAGACGCGCGTCAGATGGGCCTCGACGGTCTTGCGCGACACGAACAGGGCGGCGGCTGCCTCACCGTTGCTCAGCCCGTCTCCGACGGCCAGCGCCACCTGCAGTTCCTGGGCTGTGAGCCTGTCGATCCGCGGTTCCGGTGCCCTTGTGTCGGCGGCCCGGTGTCCGGCCGCGGCGAGTTCCACGGCCGCCCGGGACCGCCAGGAGCTCGCGCCGAGGCCGGCGAAGGCCAGCTGGGAGGCGAGGAGCAGCCCCCTGGCCGCCTTGGGCCGCCGGAAACGGCGCAGCAGCTCTCCGCACACCAGCTGGGTCCGCGCCAGCTCGAAGGTCATCTCCTCGCGCACATGGACGCGTTCAGCGGTCCTGAGCCATCCCTCCGCCTCGTCCGCGGACGAGGCGAGCATGATCCTGCAGTGCGCGTGGGCGGCCGCCGGCCAGGCGAGACCCGTGGACCGGGCCAGCCCCTCGATCCAGCCCGTGAGCCGGACCGCGCTGTCCCGCTCCCCGGTGCGGACGTACGCCTCGGCGAGCTCGGTCAGGAACGGCATCAGGTTGGGGTTGCCGAGTCCCATCTCGTCCGCGAGCGACAGCGCTCGTTCCAGGTGCCCGGCAGCCGCCTGCGGCTCCCCTCCGGTGAGCGCCGCCGAGCCCAGCGCCGCCTGGGCGAAGAGTTCAAGGCCGCGCACCTTGCCGCAGTGCCGCTCGTAGGCCGTAATACGGTCCTCACAGCCCGCCCGGTCGCCACGCAGCCCGTCGAGCCGCGCCAGCAGGAGCAGCGCGTACCCGGTCATCGCCCGGTGCCCGAGTTCCTGCGCCCAGCGCAGGGCTTCGGCCCCGGCGGCCCTGGCCATCGGCCAGCGACTCCACGACATCGCCTCGCACCGACCGACCAGGGCGTACGGCAGCAGGGCGGGAACCCCGTCGCGCCTGGCGCCGTCGATGACCGCGTCGAGCACCGCCGTCGCCGCCTCCCTTTCGTCCACCCAGGAGAGCGCCTGGCCGATCTGCACAGCCAACTGCTGCTCCTCCAAAGGCCAGTTGCCGTGCAGTGCCGCCCGTCCGGCAAGCAAAAGGCCGCGGCCTTCGGGCACCTTCCCGGCGAGTGCCAGCGCACAGCCCCGCATCACGTTGGAGAGGTGCCGGGACGAGCGCGTACTCGACTCCGCACCGGCCTCTTCCTCAAGGATGTCGGCCAGGGCGGCGGCGCGCGCCGAGGTGTCCACCGCCCGGCCGATCCGGCCGTCCATCGTCGCGGGCAGGGTGGCCGCCCCGTACAGGGCGCAGGCCCGGAAGCGGTCCACCGGCTCCACCGCCTCGGCCGCGGCCACCAGGGAACGGTGGGCCCGGCCGGGATCGCCGAGCCAGCCGCAGGCCTGGCCGCGCAACAGCTCGATGTCGGCGGTCAGCCGTACGTCCTCGCTCCAGCGCAGGGCCTGTTCGCACCAGTCGACGGCATCGCGGGAGGCCCCTCCGTAGAAGGCGTCCCGCGCCGCGTTGAGCAGACGCTCCGCCCTGTCGGCGGCCGAGGGCGACAGTTCCGCGGCGCGGTGCCAGGCGTGCGCCGCAGCACCGAGCGCGCCGCGGCGACGGGATCGTTCGGCCGCGTCCGCCAGCGCCGAGGCCACCGTCTCGTCCGGACCGGCCGCGGCAGAGGCGAGGTACCACGTCCTCACCTCCCCGGCCGAGAGATCCGCCAACGTCCGGTACGCGCGCAGCCGTTGGGCCACCGAGCAGTGCCTGAACACCAGAGGCCTGAGCACCGGATGCCGCAGTTCGTAGCCGCGCTCCCGGACACGGATCAGCCCGCTCTCCTTGGCCTCGTCGAGGGTGCCGAGTGACAGCCCGTTCACCGCCAACGCCCTTTCCAGTAGGGCGAGTTCGGGGACACGGCAGGCGGCGACGTACAGGAGGGCGGTGCGCGTCTCAGGTGACAGGGTCCGCATCCGCCCCCACCAGGCCCGTTCGACCATCGGCCCCGGCATCTCCCAGGCCGTGTCCGCCAGTTCGTCGCCGCGTTTCCTCGCGTCCTCGAGGGCCGCCGCGTACTCCACCAGGACCAGCGGATTCCCCGAACTGAGCCGGACCAGGCGGGTGACCGCGGGCTCCTCGGGGTCGACTCCGCCACGCTCCAGCAATCGCAGGCAGTCGTCCTCCTCCAGGGGCGCGATGGTCAGCCTGGGCACGTCCTCCCAGGTGACGTCGTCATCGGAAGCCGGCCGTGCGGCCATCACCAGGGCCACTCGCTCGGTGGCGAGACGGCGTGCGACGAACTGCAGGGCCCGTCTCGACGAAGGGTCCGACCAGTGCAGGTCGTCCACGAGAAGCACCAGCGGCTCGGCCTCCCCCGCGGCGGCGAGCACACCCAGCGTCCCGACGCACACGGCGTACGGATTCGGCTCATCGGCCTCCATCAGCGCGAAGCACGTCTCCAGCGCTCTGCGCTGGGTCGACGGCAGTTCGGCGAAGTGCGACCGCAGCGGCAGCAGGAGGTCGGCGAGCACGGTGTAGGGCAGCACCGCCTCCGACTCGACCCCGCGCGTCCGCAGGACCCGTATCGCCTGCGACACGGCCCCGCACGCGGGCTGGGTCCGTACCGGCTCCGACTCGATCCCGCGCTCAGGCCGGGCCCGTGCCGGCTCCGACTCGGTCCAGCGCTCAGGCTGAGCCCGTACGGCCCCTGCCCCGCCCCCGCGTTCAGGCAGGTTCCTGCCGTGTGCCCGCCAGGCGACATAGTCGAGCATGTTGGTCTTCCCGATGCCGGGGTCACCCCGCAGCAGCAGCGCGGCCCCCCGGTCGGGCAGCGAATCCAGCAACCCGTCCAGCAGCGCACACTCCCGTTCGCGCCCGACCGGTACCCGCACCCCGTAGCCGTCCGCGACCCACTCTTCGCGGAGACCACCTCGCAGCGTCGGCTCGTTCATGATTCCCCCGTATGCGCGCCACCGCCGCGGCTCTGCGCGCCCGACCAGAATGCTCCCCTCGCGTCGGTCACCGGGAGTCACCGGCAGCCGTTCATCCCGCTCTACGCCATCCGGCGGATGCGCTTGTCCCGCACGGAAGTTGGGGACTTCCCCGATGCGCGGTGGCCAGAGCACGCGGTCAGCTGTCGGGAGGTGCGTGCTCTCCGGAGGAGGCGTCTTGGTGGTTGCTCAAGGCCGGCTGGACGTCGTCGAGCTCAAGGTGACCGTGTCCCCGGAGCAGGCGCGTCGCGCGGGGATCTGGGATGCGGTCCTGGGGCGGGGCCTGGACCGGCGCATCTGGTTCTGCGAGCAGTCCGACGCCTGTCCCGCCCGGCTTCCGCTGCTGGACTCCGGCGTCATCCTGCGCCTGCGTGAGACACGGGCGCGGCCCGACGACACCACCGTGCGGCTGCGCCCGTGCCGTCCCTCCCTGCTGACCGCTGACTGGGCCGCGCCGAGGGACACCGGAATCGACCGGCTGGACTTCACATCGGACTGGTCCGGCGAGGGACGGATGCTCTCCGTGTCCGTCAACGCCCGCCACCCGGCAGGTACGGTGGCACGCGCCCTGGCCCAAGGCGGTCCTCCGGAGGCCCTGTTCACCGACGCCCAGCGGAGCTTTCTCGCCGACTGCGCGAACGGTCCGGTGCCGCTCGGCCACCTGACAGTCCTGGGCCCGGTAGAGGCGCGCTGGTGGCCCTCCGTCATCTGGTCCCATATGCCGCTCGCCGTCGAGCGCTGGGTGGCGACTTCCGCATCGGGAGCCCGCCTGGACGTCGTCGAGCTCTCCCGCCGTGTCGGACGTGGGGGCGCGGAGATAGCCCAACTCGCCCTGGAGAGCAGTCTGCGCCGACGCGGCGTCGACCCGGCGGACTGCGAGCAGGGCTCCAAGACCAGACGCGTCCTCGAACTACTCACGGCGACACCGTAGGGGATTCCCGCAAGCCCACACCGGCTCGTGCAAGGCCCGCTGATGGGTGGACCTTGTCAGCCCCGGCGCCGCAGCCGCGCCGACAGATGGTGCTGCAACGGCTGACCGACCGCCTCGAGGTCGTGGTCGAACGTGAGCGTGCCGTCGTCGGTCAGCGTGTAGCGGCGGCGCGTGGCGCCGACCTTCTTGGCGGTGGGGGCGACGGCCACCTCGTGGGTGGAGAGGTCGACCGTGTTGCCGGTCGCGCGCCCGACCATGATTTCCGCGATGCCGGTGGGCTGGGTGATCAATGCCTCCACCCGGCCGTCGGGCTGAAGCCGCCACCAGCCGCTCTCCCGGGCCGACGGACGCAGCGGCGCGCCATCGGCGTCCAGCAGCCAGGCCCGGGCCTCGTAGTGCAGGAAGGGGCGGCCGTCGTGACTGAAGGTGACCTCCTGCGCGTACGAGAAGTCCCCGGTCAGCGTCGGGTACCCGCCCTGGCCCCGGCCGTGCCAGAAACCCAGCAGGCCGAGCACGGGCTCCAGCAGTGCGTGCGGTGCGGGTGCCTCGTCCGGTCGGTGACTGTCGGGGTACGGGTACTCCGGTGCGGGGTCGAACACGCTGTGCGCTCCTGGGGTCGGTGCGAGGCCCTTGGGCTGGGGGCCGGGTGGAAGCCTAGGCTGCCGATCGGAAACTCAGGGTGTTCAACCTTCCGCACCGAAGCGGCTGCCGGTGATTTCTCCGTCCTCCGTGCTCGCCGCGGCGACACACCGGAAGATCCTCAGACCGTCCGCCCACTGCTCGGCGCTCGGCGGAATTATGTCGGCCCGCCACTCCGCGGTCACCTCCCGGCCCTCGCCCGACCTGGACTCGAGCATGACGTCCTGCGAGCACAGCAACTGGACGTCGGGGTGCTTGATCAAGTCCCGGGCGTTGTTGGTCATTCCGTCTTCGGGCAGCGGGGCGATGGCGAAGGTCTCCCAGACGTGTTTCACCTGGCAGTCCTCGCGGCTGACAGTGATGGTCCCCGAGATGTCCGTGATGCCGCTCCAGCACTCGGGGGTCGTGACACACCGGCCGCCCAGGCCCTCGACCGCTGCGGCCGGGCAGTTCTGCGTGCTGGTCGACACCCCACCGAAACCCGCGTTCCCTGCGGTGCTCGCGCCCGTGGACGGAGTCGCGGTCGGGGAGGTCGCAGGGGGGCCCGAGGACCCGCCCTGGTAGTTGATCACAGTGACCGACACGCTCACCGAGACCGCCACCGCCGCCAGCACGGCGATCAGCCGGGGGCGGTTTCTGTTCGGCTTCGGGCCGCCCGACTCCGTCACCGTGGCCGTCGGTCCCTCCCCGTCCGGTCGATCCGACAGTCCGGGAGCCACCGTTGGGGGCACGGAGTCCTGCAGGGCGTAGTGCGACGGCACGGCGTCCCGGCCGGCGGGGACTGTGGCCGTCGCGGGGGGCGTCTGCGCGAACCCGCTCCGATGGACGGTGCCCGTGTTCACGGCGGCCAGGGCGTCACGCAGCACGCCGGCGTCGGAGATCCGGTACGCCGGGTCCACCGCCAGGGCGTGTCTGAGGACCTCGTTGAGCCCGGGCGGCACTCCGGGCAGGTCGGGGTAGGGCCAGGTGTGACGCACGATCAGCTCGGCGAGGCTGAGCTGACTGCCGTCCTCGGGGAAGTGCGGAGGGCGGCCGAGGAGGAGGGCGTAGACCGTCGCGGCGAGTGAGTACACATCGCCGGCCTGGGCCGGTTCGGCCATGTGGAAGGCCTCGGGTGGCGCGTACGCCGGCGTCAACGCCTCCCGGGTGACCGAGAGTTCCCGGTCGGGCCGGGGCATGGCGGCCAGTCCGAAGTCGGTGAGGGCGACCCCGCCGTACCGGTTGATCATGATGTTGCCCGGTTTGATGTCGCGGTGGAGCACCCCGGCGGCATGGGCCGCGGCCACCGCGTCGGCTATGCCCACGCCGATGTCGCAGGCCTCCTTGACGGACAGCGGTCCGTAGCGGTGCAGCCGGTCGCCCAGCGAGCCGCCGGGACACAACTCCAGCACCATGTACGGGCGGTTGTCGCCGAGTACCCCCGCGTCGTACACGGGCACCACATGCGGGTGCCCGGACAACTGGCCGGCCGCGGTGACCTCCCGCATGAAGCGCTGCCGGTCCCGGGGCGAGGCCAGCATTCTGCTGTCGACCTTGAGCGCCACCTCGCGGCCCACGGCAAGTTGGGACGCCCGGTACACCGTGGCGAAACCGCCCTGACCCAGGACCTCCTGGATCTCGTAGCCGGACAGTTCCAGTCGTTCGAACCCCATCGTGCCGTCATCCCCCAGCGCGAAACCACCCGCGGCAGAGTGTCTGACCGGGGACGTGCCGACTCTAGCGGAGGCCTCCTGCACCGGTGTTCTTCATAGCTTGCACAGTGCGCCGCAACACCGGTCCCGCACGACTCTCGCCGCGGTGGGCACCATCTGCTAGCGTCTCGCTAAATCGTTCTAGTTGCGCCCCGTCGGTGAGCAACGGGATGACCCCAGAGAGTCGACAGCGCCGTCGAGTGGGAGTTGGGAATGAACAGGCTTGCGCAGCAGCGCAGTACATACGAAGCGGCCCTCCGGCTGAACGAGGCACCGTTCATCACGGAGAGGCCGGCCCTGTTCAGCCCGGCCGCCGCCGCCCAGGACGCGGCCAACACACGGGGCACCTTCGGCCGCTTCGCGCAGATCCTGCTCCCGGAGGAGTACACGGGGTGGGGCGAGGAGAGCACCGCCCACGTCGAGTCCTGCTACATCGGCGACTGGACCTCGCTCCACAAGGTGCGCCTCATCGGCCCGAAGGCTCTCGACTTCCTCGGCTGGCTGGGCATGCGGGATCTGTCGCGCTTCGAGACGGGGCAGATCAAGCACCACGTCCAGCTCGACGAGAACGGCTGGGTCGCCTCCGAGGGTGTCCTGTGCCGGGTCGGCGGACAGGAGTTCGTCTACACCGCCGGGAGCTGCGACTGGCTGCTGTGGCAACTCGGCCAGGGTGGCTGGGACGTGGCGGCGACCGACATCAGCCCCGATCAGTTCATCTTCGGCATCCAGGGCCCGGCGTCGCTGTTCACGCTCGAGAAGCTCACGGGAGAGAGCCTGCGCGACATCGGCTTCTGCCGCAGCAGGATGTCGCAGGTCGGCGGGATCCCGGTGCGGGTGCTGCGTACCGGGATCTCCGGTGAACTCGGGTACGAACTGCACGGGTCGACCGAGCACGCCAACGAGATCTGGTCGGCGGTCGTGGCGACCGGGCAGGGGTTCGGCATCCGGCAACTCGGCTTCCGGGCACAGCCCGTGCAGCACATCGAGGCCGGTATCGCGACGAACGGGCTCGACTACCTGCCGGCGTCGATCCTGACGCCGGGCGCACCGAGGCAGTTCCGGAGAGGGACGCCCGGCGGCAGCTTCGTCCCCGTCAACGGCGTGACCGACTACTTCCGCAAGCCGGGCGAACTCGGCTGGGGTTTCCGTCACGGCGTCCCCGACCGTGACTTCCTCGGCCGCGACGCGCTGGCCGCGGACGCCGCGAAGGGCGCTCCCGCGCGGGAGTTGGTCGGTCTGCTGTGGAACAGTCAGGACGTCGCGGGCGTCTTGACGTCACTCGTGGGCGACGGCGAAGTACCCGAACAAATGGAGATCCCGCGTCGCCGCGGTCCGAGCTTCGACCAGGTCCTGATCTCCGGTCACCCGGTCGGGGTGTCCACCGGCAGGACACTGAGCCCGAACCTGCGCGCCACGATCTCCCTCTGCGTGATCGACCCCGCGTCCGCGACACCCGGCACGGAGGTCCTCGTGCTCTGGGGCAGACCGGGAACACCACAGCGCGAGATCCGGGCGACGGTCACCGCGCTTCCCTTCAAGCCGGACAACCGCCGGACCGACGTCAACAAGCTGTGACGGATCCCGCCTTCGCGTCAGGCGCGGGAAGAAAGGGGCTTCTCACTGACGAACCGTCAGCGAGCAGTCGTACTCCTCAAGCCGAGTCCCGGGCGAGCACTCGCCCGGGCACCTGGGTGATGTCCCCGGCGTCGAGGCCGAGGGCCGCGCGCGCGGCGCGCCGTCCGTGGGCTTCGGCGTCGATGTGGACAGTGGTGAGCGCCGGTGTGACAAGGGCGCCGTACTCCGTGTCGTCGTATCCGATGACGGCCCAGTCGTCAGGCGCCGTCAGCCCGAGGTCGTGCAGCGCCGTCAGGGTGCGCAGGGCGACGTCGTCGTCGAAGGCGGCGACCGCCGTCACGTCGCCGTGCGCGGCCCTGAACGCCTCAACGGCCTTGGTACCGGCGGCCCTCGGGCGCGGGACGACGAAGGGCGTGAGCGCAGGGAGCCCCAGCGTGCTCGCGGTCTCGTTGGCGAAGCGCAGCCGCAGGCCGGTCAGTGGGGATTCGTCGTCCGGCAGTGCCATGGCCATGCTCGTATGGCCCCGGTCGGCGAGATAGCGGATCTGCAGGGCCGCATGCCCGGCGAAGCCGCTCTTCCAGTCCTCGGCGCTGGGCTCGTGACCGGCCAAGTAGGGCTCGGCGAACCAGAGTACGGCGCGAGGCGTGATGCTATCGAGCACCTGCTGGGTGGCCTCAGGCGCGGAGTGCCCGTGCCTGACGAACAGAACGTGGCCGTGCGCGGCGAGTTCCTCGTCCAGACCCCGGACGTAGCTGCGCGAGTAGTTGCCCTCAAGACCCCAGTCCACGTTGAGCACAACGATCCGGGACGATCCCTCGCGCAGCGCCCTCGCGATCCCGTGCGGGACGTAGCCGAGTTCGCTCGCGGCCTGTCGTACGCGCTCACGCGTGGCCGGCGAAATCGTCTGGTTGGGGTCGTCGTTGAGTACGAAGCTCACGGTGGCCCGCGACACACCGCTCGCCGCGGCCACGTCGTTGAGCGTCACGCGCCCTGAACCAGCCATCACCACGCTCCGGATCACTGTGCCGCACCACTGCCGGGCCGGGGCCGACGCGCAGCCCGATCCAGCCCCGTCGAGTTCCTGCAGAGAGATCATTGCACGACTCTCGCCAACGCCGTACCCCTCTGCTAGCGTCCAACTAGATCGATTTAGCTAACTGCGCCTGCCACTGAGGTAGATCGATTCAGCTGGTTCCTACGGCGCCAGTTGGACCGATCCACCGAGTCGCCTCAGGCAGGCGGTGATGAGAGGAGCCGCATGGCAGCCCCCAGTCTTCAGGACGGCATCGACAAGGCGGGATCGCCCGTCAAACTGCTGTGGAAGCCGAATGCCGCACCCTGGCTCCCGGAGGTCGTCGAGCGCGAGTACACCGGCTGGCGTCAGGAACAGGCCGCGTGGCACGAGAGCGTCGCGATCCTCAACCTCTCCCACCACATGTTCGACATGTTCATCGAGGGACCCGACGCCACTCGTCTGCTCGCGGACGTGGGCGCGAACAACTTCGAGAACTTCGCCGTCGGACAGGCCAAGCAGTACATCCCCGTCACGAAGGACGGGAACATCGTCACGGACGGAATCCTGTCCCGCGACGGCGAGAACAAGTACACCCTCAGCGGCGTACCCGCCGCGCAGCACTGGGTGCAGTACCACGGGGAGAAGGGCGGGTACGACGTCACCTACGTCACCGACCCGTCATCGGCCTTCCGCAAGGGCGCCGACCCGAAGCTCTTCCGGTACCAGATCCAGGGGCCCCTGGCGAGCGATCTCGTCGAGCGCGCCTTCGGCGGACCGCTGCCCCCCACCAAGTTCTTCCACTCCTCCCCCGTGACGCTGGACGGCATGGACTTCCACGCCCTGCGCCACGGCATGGCCGGACAGGCCGGTTACGAGTTCATCGGCCCCTGGCAGCACGCCGAAGCGGTCAAGGAAGCCCTGCTGCGGGCCGGCGAACCGCTCGGCCTCGTCCAGGTGGGCGCGTTCGCGTACGCCACGCCGAGCGTGGAGAGCGGCTGGATCCCCTCACCGGTGCCCGGCATCTACACCGACCCGGACCTGCTCGACTACCGCAAGCACATCGCCCTGTATGGCGTGGAGGGGCAACGGCCCCTGGGCGGCAGCTTCTTCTCGGAGAACATCGAGGACTACTACTGCTCCCCGTACGAGCTCGGCTACGGAAAAATGATCTCGTTCAACCACGATTTCATCGGCCGTGACGCCCTC
This sequence comes from Streptomyces sp. NBC_00620, assembly GCF_026341825.1. Classification (GTDB taxonomy): domain Bacteria; phylum Actinomycetota; class Actinomycetes; order Streptomycetales; family Streptomycetaceae; genus Streptomyces. Next base: position 2,136,052 of record NZ_JAPENY010000002.1, on the reverse strand, counting down.
CAGAAGGCCAAGGACAACGTCTCGCGCAAAAAGGTCACGCTCATGTTCAACACCGACGACGCGCGCAAGGCCTTGGGGGACGACCCCGGATTCGTGCTCAGCTACTCGCGCAACCGGGTGGAGTCGGGCTCCGCACTCGTCGGCATGACGTGCCAGACCGCCAGCCTGGACCCGGTGGGCACGATTCTGTCGCTCACCCTGATCGACAAGGAGTACGCCGAGCCGGGCACCGAGGTGTCGGTCGTGTGGGGCGAGCACCCCGGACCCGGGACGGCCCCCGACGCGGACCTCGGCTTCCCGCGCATCCGTGCCACCGTCCAGCCCGCACCGTTCAACCAGCACGCGCGCACGCTGTACCGCCGTAACGCCTGAGTCCGGCCGCTTCGACCGGACTTGCCCAGCGGCCGTGGCGGCGGGGGAGTCAAACGGTCGGAGACCGCGCCCGGACGGCAACGGGCATCCGGATATGCGCCTGGCCGCCGCGCGCGGGCGGTCAGGCGGTTCGGGTTCGCCCGGGCGCCAGTGACGTACCCGCCAAGCAGGTCGAGTGTCTCCACGCGCAACCATTCGCGTCCCACGCCACAACGCAGTCAAGTCACCGCGGCGACAGACGCGAAGGCACCAACGGAACGCGGAGGAACACGACTTGAGTGGACTCGCTCCTCTCGCCCGCTTCGGTGGACTCCTCGCGACCGGTCTCCTCGATGTGACCTGCGACCCCTCCGCCCTGGACTCCACCGGCTTCTGGGCGGTCTCCGCCGACTTCGAGGGACGCCTCGTCTGCGCCCGCTTCCGCGACATACGCAAGGAACCCGTACCCGCACCGGTCCCCGGACAGTGGCAGGGACCCGCGACCGGCGACTGGACGTCATCACTCGACCACGCCGCGTACACCGCAGGCGTACGCCGCATCCGCGCGCACATAGCAGCCGGCGAGGTCTACCAGGCCAACCTCTGCCGCATCCTGTCCGCACCCATCGCCCCCGACGCCGATGTCGACGCCCTCACCGCCCTCCTCGCCCGCGGCAACCCGGCACCGTACGCCGGAACGATCCGCCTGCCCGCCCACGGCGTCGAAACAGCCACCGCCTCCCCCGAACTCTTCCTCCGCCGCGACGGCCGGACCGTCGAATCCGGCCCCATCAAGGGCACCGGACGCACCGAGGCCGACCTCCTCGACAAGGACTACGCCGAGAACGTGATGATCGTGGACCTGGTCCGCAACGACCTCGGCAAGGTCTGCGCCACCGGCAGTGTGACCGTCCCCGACCTGTGCGCAATCGAGAAACACCCCGGCCTCGTCCACCTCGTCTCCACCGTCCACGGCCAACTCCGCCAGGACGCGGGCTGGCCCGAACTCCTCGCCGCCGCCTTCCCGCCCGGCTCCGTCACCGGCGCCCCCAAAACCAGCGCCCTGCACATCATCGACGCCCTGGAGACGGCACCCCGCGGCCCCTACTGCGGAGCCATCGGCTGGGTCGACGCCGACCACCACACCGCGGAACTCGCCGTCGGCATCCGCACCTTCTGGACCGACCGGCAGGCAGGAATGCTGCGGTTCGGCACCGGCGCCGGCATCACCTGGGGCTCCGACCCCGACAGAGAATGGCGCGAGACCGAACTCAAGGCCGCCAGGCTGCTGGGCCTCGCTTCCGGCGCGAACCTGAACGCAATTACTCACAACGACCACTAGAACGATTTAGTCGGCACTGTTAAGCTTCTCGCTAGATCGATTTAGTCGCATTCTGTCGACTGTCGGATCAAGGCGCCCTACGGCCGCAACGCCTGAACGGAACACCCGAGAGCGAGCTACGGGCCGCGCCCCTCATGGGCCGGCGCGACGGGCCCATGCGCCCTCACCCGAGCCTCTCGGAGAACACACGCAGCACGGAGAACGATGTGAACAAGGAGCACCATGGATTCCGTCTCCACGGCCTCAGTGTCGGCCGTTGCCTCTCTGCTGGAGGACTTCTCCCTTGAGATGACAGGCAAGGACATCGCGAAGCTGGAAGAGGCCCGCGACACGATCCCGCCCGGCACCCGTATCAACGTGACGTTCCTCGGCAACGAGGATCTGGGCATGCGGCTGGACGCCGCGAGGGCCGTCAAGCGGCTCGGGTTCGTCCCCGTACCGCACATCTCGGCCCGCCGTCTGCCCTCACAGACAGCACTGGAAGAGTTCCTGGCCGCACTCCAGGCGGACGGCACCGCCGACAACGTCTTCGTCGTCGGCGGCGACCCCGCCAAGCCCCAAGGCCCGTACGACGACTCCCTCGCCGTGATCCGTGGCGGACTGCTCCAGAAGTACGGCGTCCAGCATGTAGGCGTCAGCGGCTACCCCGAGGGCCACCCCGCCATAACGGGCCCGGCGCTCTGGTCGGCCATCGAAGGCAAGGCCGCCGCCTTCAGGGAACAGCGGCTGCCCGGCAACGTCATCACGCAGTTCGGCTTCGACGTGGACCCCGTCCTCACCTGGGTCGAGTCCCTTCGCACCCGGGGCATCGACCTGCCCGTCCGGATCGGCGTGCCCGGACCTGCCGGAGTCAGACGCCTGATGACCTATGCCGCCCGTTTCGGCGTCGGGGCGAGCGCGGGGATCGCGAAGAAGTACGGGTTCTCGATCACCAACTTGATGGGCACAGCGGGCCCCGACCGGTTCCTCCGGGCCCTGGCCGAGAACTACGACATCCGCCGGCATGGCGAACTCAAGCTGCACTTCTACACGTTCGGCGGTCTGAAGACCACCTCCGAGTGGGTCGCCGACTTCCGCAAGGCCGACTTCCGCAACAAGGAGAACTGACGTGACACTCACGCAGGAGACGTCGGCGCGCGCCATCACGCGCAAGCCCGTTCCCCACCACGCTTCGCTGATCGTCAAGGGCAGGGACCGGACGGGCATCGTCGCCGCCGTCGGTGCGTTGCTCAGCCGCCACGGCGCGAACATCGTCTCCCTCGACCAGTACTCCGACAACCCGCAGGGCGGTGCCTTCTTCCAGCGCACCGTTTTCAGTCTCGACAACCTGCAGGCGGTACTGCCCGCCATCGAGCACGACCTGCAGGAACGGCTTCCCGGCGATTTCGAGCTGGAGTTCACGCTCCGGGACCTGTCGGTGCCCAAACGCGTCGCCATCTTCGCCTCGAAGTCCGACCACTGTCTGCTCGACCTGCTGTGGCGCCACCGGCGCGGCCAACTCCCCGTCAACGTCTCGATGGTGATCTCCAACCATCCCGACACGGCGGAAGAGGTGCGGGGTTTCGGCATCCCCTTCTTCCATGTGCCGTCGATGGGCCCTGACAAGTCCGCCGCCGAGGCCGAGCACCTGCGACTGCTGCGGGGCAACGTCGACTTCATCGTCCTCGCCCGCTACATGCAGATCATCTCGGGAGACTTCATCGAGCAGGTCGGCGTGCCGATCATCAACATCCACCACTCGTTCCTGCCCGCCTTCATCGGTGCCGGGCCCTACGCCAAGGCGAAGGAGCGCGGCGTCAAACTCATCGGCGCGACGGCCCATTACGTCACCGAGGACCTCGACGAGGGGCCGATCATCGAGCAGGACGTCGTCCGCGTCACCCATGCCGAGACCGCCGCCGACCTCCAGCGCCGCGGCGCCGACGTGGAACGTGCCGTGCTCTCGCGCGCGGTGGAGTGGCACAGCCAGGACCGGGTCATCCGCCACGGCAACCACACCATCGTCTTCGCCTGACCGGCATGCCGGAGCCCGAACAGAAGGTGACTGCACCGCAATGACAACAAAGATCGACGGCAAGAAGATCGCCCAGGAGATCCGGTCGAGAGTCGCCGAGGAGGTCGCTGTCGTCACCGACGGCGGCGTGCCGGGCCTGGCGACCGTCCTCGTCGGCAACGATCCCGCCAGCGCCGTGTACGTCGCCAACAAGCGACGCGCGATCCGGGAAGCGGGGATGCGGGACTTCCACAAGTCGTTGCCCCGGCACTCCACACAGGACGAGGTCGCCGCGGTGATCGACGAGCTGGCAGCAGACCCGGACGTCTCAGGCATCCTGCTTCAACTCCCCCTGCCCCAGGGGCTCGACGCCTCCGCGTTGATCAACCGCATTCCGGTGGGCAAGGACGTCGACGGTCTGACCACCTTGAGCGCCGGCCTGCTGGCCCGCGGCGAGTACGGTCTCCGCCCGTGCACCCCCAGCGGGGTGATCGAGCTTCTCGACGCGGAAGGGGTCGCGATCAAGGGCGCTCACGCGGTTGTGGTCGGACGCTCCGAACTCGTCGGCCGCCCGATGGCCCAACTACTTCTCCAGCGTGACGCCACGGTCGTCGTCGCCCACCGGCACACGACCGACCTCGCCGCCGTGACCCGCGCCGCCGACATCCTCGTCGTCGCCGCCGGCGTCCCCGGGCTCATCGGCCCCGAGCACGTCAAACCCGGGGCCACGATCATCGACGTCGGCATCCACAAGACCGACTCCGGACTCACCGGCGACGTACGCGCGAGCGAACTCCACGACATCGCCGCCCGCATCACCCCCGTACCGGGCGGAGTCGGCCCCATGACGATCGCCATGCTCATGGTCAACACCCTGCGCGCCTACGCATGGGCAAGGCGTTCCGCTTGAGCAACCGGCTCACGTTCGCGTTGCGCGACGCGGACGTGGGTGAAACACGCACACTCGGCCCCGGAACTATGTTGTCCCACCACATGTGCCGTTGACGTGCTGCTTTCTACGTTGTGCCGGTACGTACACGTCCCCGCCCAACGCCTGGAAGTGGTGCACATGGCCTCCACAGCAACCGCTCCCCCACCACCGGCCAGTCTCAAGCGCATCGTCGCCGCGAGCCTGATCGGCACCACCATCGAGTGGTACGACTTCTTCCTCTACGGCTCGGCAGCCGCGCTCGTCTTCAACAAGCTGTTCTTCCCCGGCTCCGATCCGCTCGTCGGCACATTGCTGTCCTTCCTGACGTACGCCGTGGGGTTCGCGGCCCGGCCGCTGGGCGCGCTTGTCTTCGGGCACTTCGGCGACCGGCTCGGCCGTAAGAAGCTGCTGGTGCTGAGCCTGTTGCTGATGGGCGGGGCCACCTTCGCGATCGGCCTGCTGCCCACGCACGCGACCATCGGCGCGGCGGCGCCGGTGCTGCTCACCGTTCTGCGGCTGGTGCAGGGCTTCGCGCTCGGCGGGGAGTGGGGCGGCGCCGTGCTGCTGGTGTCCGAGCACGGTGACGCGAAACGGCGCGGATTCTGGGCCTCATGGCCGCAGACGGGGGCGCCCGCCGGACAGCTTCTGGCGACCGGCGTGCTCTCGCTGCTGACCGCCACGCTGTCGGACGCCGCCTTCGTCTCCTGGGGCTGGCGCATTCCGTTCCTGCTCTCCGGCGTCCTGGTGATCGTCGGTTTGTGGATACGTCTGTCTGTCGATGAATCCCCCGTTTTCAAGCAGGCGTTGGCACAGGCCCAGGCTCGCAGGGCGGAGCAGCCGGCCGACGTGGAGAAACTGCCGCTGGTCTCCGTGCTGCGTCATCACTGGCGTGATGTGCTGGTCGCGATGGGCGCCCGCATGGCGGAGAACATCAGCTACTACGTGATCACCGCCTTCATCCTCGTGTACGCCACCACGTCGGCCGGCGTGTCCAAGCAGACGGCCCTCAACGCCGTACTCATCGCGTCCGCCGTGCACTTCGCGGTCATCCCCGCCTGGGGCGCTCTCTCGGACCGGGTCGGCCGCAGGCCCGTCTATCTGCTGGGCGCCGCGGGCATCGGCCTGTGGATGTTCCCGTTCTTCTCCCTCATCGACACCGGCGGTTTCGGGAACATGGTCCTCGCCGTCACCGTGGGCCTGGTGCTGCACGGCGCCATGTACGCACCCCAGGCCGCCTTCTTCTCCGAGATGTTCGCGACGCGGATGCGCTACTCCGGCGCCTCCATCGGCGCCCAGTTCGCCTCTGTCGCGGCGGGCGCGCCCGCACCCCTCATCGCGACCGCGCTGCTGTCCGACTACGGCAGCTCCACCCCGATCTCCCTGTACGTGATCGGGGCGGTCGTGGTGACACTGATCGCGGTGGGAGTTGCCAAGGAGACGCGGCACCGCGATCTGACGGACGTGGAGCCCTCCGCCGCGGAGTTGCCGACGACGGCCCCGGCAGTTGACGCGCGTACGGCGTGATCCCCGTCCGAACCGACCCCCGTCGCCCATGTGCGTGCGGGGGTCGAGGCCGTGCGGCTCAGTGTGGTGCGGTGGACGACAACCGGTGCAGTCGCAGGGCGAGTTGGATCTCCAGGGCGCGGGCCGGGCTCTGCCAGTCGTCCCCGAGCAGCCGGCCCACGCGCTCCAGCCGCTGCGCGACCGTGTTCACGTGCACATGCAGGTCGTCCTTGGTCCGTGCCGGACTCATGCCGCACGCGAAGTACGCGTCGAGGGTGCGCAGCAGGTCGGTACCGCGTCGTTCGTCGTACGCGACGACCTGGCCGACGGTGCGGTCGACGAAGCCGGAGATGTCGCGGTCGCCGGCGAGCAGCAGCCCCAGGAACCCGAAGTCCTCGGCGGCGGCGCCGTCTCCGGCACGGCCGAGCAGGCGCAGAGCGTCCAGGCAGCGCTGTCCCTCTGCATAGGCCGCGGCCACGGCACCCGGGCGGGCGGCGAGTTGCTGGACGAGCTGCTCGACGGGCGCGGAGGCGCCGACGGTGACCTTCTCGTGCACGGCGGTGCCCAGGTGCTTGGCCGTGCGACGGGCCAGGTCCGTCGCGGTGTCGCCGGGGCGGAGGGGCAGCAGCAGGACGGTGCCGCCGTCGCGGGCCGCGGCGAGTCCGTGCCGGGTGGTGGCCAGATGGGAGGCGGCGGACCACAGGCGTCTGCGGGCGGCCGCCTCCTGGTCGGCGTCGGCGGCCGGTGCCTCGAGCCGGGCGGCCAGCACCACATGGGTGCCGTCGAGATCGGCGCGCAGTCGGGCGGCACGCTCGCGCAACAGGCGCGGGTCGCGGTCGCGGGCGTCCAGGAGGTCGTCCAACAGCTCGCCGCGGACGCGCTGTTCGGCCTCCGAGGCCGAGCGTCTTGCGAGCAGCAGGAGTGAAGTGACCATCGCGGCGCGTTCCAGGGTGCGTTGGTCGACGGGGTCGAGTCCCGGATGGCCGCGCAGCACCAGGGCGCCGAGCAGCTCGCCTCCGGCCGCCACGGCGGCGACCCAGTCGTACCCGTGTCGCACCGCGTGACCCTCGGCCCGGGATGTCTCCAGGGCGGCGGCGGGTGCGGCACCGGACTCGGTGAACTCGACGGTGCCGTCGAGGACTTCGGACACCGCGGCGGCCACGTCATGGACTCCGCCGCCGCGCAGCACGAGTTCGGCGAGCCGGTCGTGGACGTCGGACGCGCGCTCGATCACTCCGCTGCGGTCGCGGATGATCTCGTTGGCGCGGCCCAGCCGGTCGAGGGCCGAGCGGGTCTCCGTGAGCCAGTTCGCCGTGTCGATGGCCGCGGCGGCGAGGGCCGCGAACGAACCGAGGAGGGCGATCTGCTCCCGCTCGAAGACCCGTGCGCGGCGGTCCGCGGCGAACAGCACGCCGATGACCTGGGGCCCGATCATGAGAGGCACACCGAGGATCGCGACCAGGCCTTCGTCCCGTACGCCCGCGTCGATGGTCCGGGTGTGCTGGAACCGCTCGTCCTTGAAGTAGTCGTCGGTGACATAGGGGCGGGCTGTCTGCGCGACGAGCCCGCCGAGCCCTTCGCCCATGCCGAGCCGCAACTGCTGGAAGCGCGCGGCGACGGAGCCCTCGGTGACTCTCATATAGGTGTCGCCCCTGCCCTCGTCGTTCAGGCTGAGATACGCGACGTCGGTGCCGAGCAGTGACCGGGCCCGCTGCACGATCGCCTGCAGCACGGCGTCGAGATCGCGCAGGCCCGCCAGATCGTGGGCGGTCTCGAAGAGCGCGGAGAGCTCCGCCTCGCGGCGGCGCCGTCCCTCTATCTCCGAGCGCACGCGCAGCGCGAGCAGTTTTGCCTGTTCGAGGGCGGCGACGCGCTCGGGCGGGCGGCCCTCGGCGCGGGCGAGCAGTACGGGCTGCTCGTACGCGTCGGCGGACGCGCCTCTGGCCAGCAGCTCCAGAAACGGCGCCTCGGCGCTGTCGGCGGCGGGCTCGGCGGACTGCGTGTGATCGCGGGACATGCTCCCAGGATCACCCATCGGCGGATCGGCGCCGCCGGCCTGTGGATAACTCACGATAGGCACCCGTCGCACCCGCTCAGTGAGCGGTCCAGCCGCCGTCCAGCGCCAACGAGGTGCCGGTGATGAACGACGCCTGCGGACCGCACAGATACGCGACCGCCTCGGCGACCTCCTCCGGTTCGATGAGGCGCTTGACCGCGCTGTCCTGGAGCAGTACTTCGGCGAGTACCCGCTCCTCCGGGATCCCGTGCGCGGCTGCCTGGTCGGCGAGCTGCTTCTCGACCAGGGGGGTACGCACATAGGCGGGGTTCACACAGTTCGAGGTGACCCCATGGGGGGCGCCTTCCAGGGCGGCGGTCTTGGAGAGCCCTTCCAGGCCATGTTTTGCGGCTACATACGCCGACTTGAACGCCGATGCGCGCAGTCCATGGACGGACGACACATTGACGATGCGGCCCCACCCCTGCCCGTACATATGAGGCAGCGCGCCGCGGATGAGCCGGAACGGTGCCTCCAGCATCACGGTGAGCACGGTGTGGAAGACGTCGGGCGGGAACTCCTCGATGGGGCGGACCAGTTGCAGCCCGGCGTTGTTCACGAGGATGTCGGTGCCCTCGGCGGCCTGCTCCGCCGCGTCGAGGTCGGTGAGGTCGAGGACGTGCGGCTCGACGGTGCCTGCGAGGCCCTGGGCCAGGTCGGCGAGCGTGTTCAGACCCGCGGCGTCCCGGTCGACCGCTTTCACCTTGGCCCCGGCGGCGGCGAGCCGCAGCGCGCAGGCACGGCCGATACCGCCGGCGGCACCGGTGACGAGCGCGGTACGGCCACCGTGGTCGAGTGCGGAGGCTGGGGTTCCCGGGTGGGGGCTGGGCGAGGTCATGTCTCGACCCTAAGCAGCGCCCAGGCCCCAACCGATGTGGTCACCCCACACACTTCACACTCAGGTCGTAGGGTCAAACCATGTGGGTGCGTCGGACAGTGCCTGCTTGATCCGAAGCTGGCAGAACTCGTTCAGCTCCGGCAGGGCGTCCACGTCGAACCAGCCGACGTCCAGTGACTCGTCGTCGTTGACACGCGCCTCACCGCCGACAGCCCGGCACCGGAACGTGGTGTCCATGTACTGACAGATGTCGCCGTTCCCGTAGGTCACCGGCGCAAGGGCCTGCACGAGCACGACCCGCTCGACGACGCATCGCACCGCCGTCTCCTCGAAGACCTCCCGCACCGCTGCGGCAGCGGGCTGCTCCCCCGGGTCGGGGATGCCACCGATCACCGACCACTTGCGTGTGTCGGAGCGGCGCCCCAGCAGCACTCTGCCCGCGTCGTCGAAGACGATGGCGGTGACTCCGGGCAGCCAGAGCAGCTGGTGGCCGGCGGTGGCCCGGATCGTGTGGATGAAGTCAGGAGTAGCCATGCATCGACCCTAACGGCCCTGTTCGGCAGCTCCGTTGCGGTCCGGGAACGCCACGCTAAACACTGTTGTCGCGTCGTCCGCGCACCGTCGTCGCCACCGCCCAGCCGAGCCCGCCGGCCGCGATCAGCACCAGGAGCATCTCGGGAAGGATCCCGAGCCGCGTGGCAGGGGTCTCCGAGGAGCGCAGCGGCACCTTCTGGACGAGCGAGTCCGCCACGAACATCCCGGTCTTCTGGGTGATCTTCCCGTCCGGCATGATGACGGCGCTGACGCCGCTGGTCACCGGCACCGTGACGGTGCGGCTGTGCTCCACTGCGCGGACGCGGGACATGGCGAGCTGCTGGTAGGTCATCTCGCTGCGGTCGAAGGTCGCGTTGTTGCTGGGCACCGAGATCATCTGGGCGCCGTCCGTGACGGTGTCCCGCACGGCCCAGTCGAAGGCGGCCTCGTAGCAGGTGGCGAGGCCGACCTTGGTGCCGTCCATGGTGAACACGCCCGCCTTGGTGCCGCGGCTGAAGTCCTGGCTGACCATGGACGTCCAGTTGCTGTTGATGGCCCCGATGAGCGAACGCAGCGGGAGGTACTCGCCGAAGGGCTGGACCTGCCGCTTGTCGTAGGTGTCGACCGCGCCCTTGTCCGGGTCCCAGAGGATCTGCTCGTTGTAGAGCTTGCCGTCCCGCTCGACGACACCGCCGACCGAGATGGGGGCGTCGATCGCCTTGGCCGCTGCGTCGATCACGGCGCGCGCGTCGGGGTTGGTGAACGGGTCGATGTCCGAGGAGTTCTCCGGCCACAGCACGAAGTCGGGCTGGGCGACCTTGCCCGCCTTGACCTCGGCGGCAAGCCGCTCGGTCTCCCGCGCGTGGTAGTCGAGCACGGCACGCCGCTGGGCGTTGAACTCCAGCCCCGCACGCGGCACATTGCCCTGGATGACCGCGACGGTCGCCGTGCCGTCCTCGGCCTTGTCACTCACCAGCGACCGCGCTGCGAGCGCTCCCGCCACGGGGACGACGACGCTGAGCAGTGCCACCGCGGCGGCACCGCGCCGCACTACCCGGGTGCGGCGGCCTTCGAGAACCAGGCGCACGACGTCGTACAGCCCGAAGCCACAGAGCACGACCGCGAAGCCGAGCACCGGAGTGCCGCCCACCGCGGCGAGCGGAAGGAAGACACCGTCCGCCTGCCCGAAGGCGATCTTCCCCCAGGGGAACCCGCCGAACGGCACGCGCGCGCGTGCCGCCTCGCCCGCGATCCACAGCGTCGCCGCCCACAGGGGCCAGCCCGGCAGCCGGGAGACGGCCGTGATACCCGCGCCGACGAGTGCGACGAACACCGACTCCGCGATGACGAGAGCGATCCACGGCCCGGGGCCGACCTCGACACCGGTCCACACGAGCAGCGGCAGCAGGAATCCGAGGCCGAACAGATAGCCGAGCCCGAGACCCGCCTTCCAGGTGCGTCCGCGCAGCGTCCAGGCGAAGATCGCGAAGGCCGGAAGGGCAAGCCACCACAGAGTGCGCGGCGGGAAACTGACGTACAGCAGCACGCCGGAGAGCACCGCGGAGGCGGCCGGAACGAGACGGCGGGCGAGTCTGGCCCCACGCGATTCGGGCGCGGCCTGGGGTTCGAGCTGCTCCGGCTCGTCTACGGATGTCGCGGTGGCGGTCACTCCGGGAGTGTACGGCGCGTGACCTGGGCACCGACAGTGCGGTCCATCCCGTGGGAGCCGACGGCCCGGCGGAAAACCGCGGCCCGGCGGAGCGCTCCCCCCTCGCATCTGCCGCAACGTTCCTGCGCAACTTGTCCACAAACTGGCGCATCACCCGTTACGGTGTGCCCGAGCCTCTGACGTGCGGCCGGAAGCGGCCTCGACGGCCGGGGCCCGTCACAGTCGGGGGGCGACGGGGTGGGGTCCACGAGGATGACTTCTGCGGCCGATCCCGCGGCCGCGGGCGACAGACGCAACGCATCCGACGTCGCGGGCGTGATCGTGCTCGCGGCGTGCGCGATCTGGTCCTTGGTCACGGCGGGCGCGCACGACGGCCGACCCGAGGGCGTACTCCTGGCGATACTCGCCGTGGCAGCCGGTTACGCCTCGGGACGGATCCTCGGGGCTCTGCTGCCGGTCGCAGCGCCCTGCGCGGGCGCGCTCGCCGGACTCGGCCTCGCGGTCACCGCCCCGCACACCACTCCCGGCCCGCAGATCACCTCGCCGCTCGGACACAGCGGCGCCACGGCCGCGCTGCTGATCCTCTCCGCCGGAGCCGCCTGCTGCGCGGCCTGGGCCGCCCGCCCGCTGGTGCTGCGCTTCGCACTGCGGCTGCTGGCCGCCGGGATCGTGGTGACCGCGGCGGTGCTGGGGTCGACCACGGGAGTCGTCTTGTGCACGGGGGTGCTGTTGTGCTCCCTCGCCGCCGCCCGCATGCGCCGCCGTGCCCTGGGACTGGCCGGCCTCGCGCTCACCACCGCCCTGGTGACGGGAACGACCTGGGCGATAGCCGAGAACGTGCTGCCGGACGGCCTGACCGCCGCTTTGGAAGGGCCACTCACCCAGCACCGGGTCCTGCTCTGGCGCGACGCGCTGCACCTGGCCCGCGAGTATCCGGCTCTTGGCGCCGGCCCCGGGCGCTACGGGGAACTCGGCCCGACGGTCACGCAGTCGCTGTTGCCCGACGGCAAGCCCCACTCCGCGCCTCTGCAGCAGGCGGCCGAGCAGGGCGTGATCGGCGTGGCACTCCTCGCGGCGGTGTTCTGCTGGGTCCTGTACGCCCTGTGGCGCACGCGGCGTCCCACACCGATCGCACTCACGGCGGGCGCGGCCCTGACCGCTCTGGCCGTCGTCGCGTCGGTCGGCAACGCCCTCAGCTTCACCACGGTGACGGCCGGCGCGGGGCTGCTGGCCGGGTTCGCCACGTCACGACCGCTGTCCGAGGAGGTGCCGGAGCTCATCGTCGACACGGGTGGAGTGCCCCCGGCAACCGCCTTCAGCCGCGACGCAGGGGACTGATCAGCCGTAGGACAGGGGGCTGGGTCAGAGCGCCGTGCCTGGCGTGGTCGCGCGCAGGTGGTCGCGGATGATCCGTACGGCCGCCTCCGCGTTGTCCACCGTGATCGTGAACGTATGGCCGTCCCCGAGGAGGAGCACCACGCCCTCGCCACGCCGGACGATGACCGCGGTCCCCATCTCGGGCCGCCAGCGGTAGCCCCAGCCGCCCCACTGGCGGGGGGTGACCGAGGGCGCGAAATCGGCGCCGACGACGTTCGAGAGCGGGATGCGGCGACGCGGCAGCCCTATGTGGCCGCAGCGCACTTCGAGGGAGTCCTTGTCGACCTTCACGGCGACATGCACGAATGCGAGCGTGCCGAAAAGGATCAGCAGTCCTGCCGCGATGCAGCCGACGACGGACATGACTAGCGGGGCACTGCCCGACGTCCACGCGGAGTCGACGGCCAGCTCGATGCCGAGCGCGATGCACGCGGCCCCGCCGAGCGCGGGCAGCCACTGGACACGGTTGGTCGCGCGCCCTGTCCAGATGGCCGGGTGCGAGGTCTTTTTGCCGTGGGGGTGGTCCCTCATGGCAATGAGACTACTCAGGTTCCGCACTGCGGGCACCGGGTTGCGGAGCGTTACTGCTCCGGGTGGACATTCTTCGTACGCAAGGCGTCCGTTTCGTGACCGAGGGTGTCCGAACCGAGGGTGTTCACCGGTGACCGACGGTCAACGCGCGGGGGTGACCGCGGACAGGAGGCGGCCTTCCTCGTAGGCCAGCGCGGCAGCGGGAAGCGCGCCCTCCTGGCCGCTGAGGAGCACTGTGAGAGAGCCGACGGCGGGGGCCTCCGGGGCCGGGACCTCGCCGATCCTGCGCAGCGCCTGGGCGGCGACCGCTCCGGCGGAGCCATGCAGGACGAGCGGCGGCAGGCCCGGCTGCTGTACGGCGTCGCGGATGCGGTCGGCGACCAGCTCGTAATGGGTGCAGCCCAGGACAACGGCCCTTACATCGTCGGGGGTGCGAGCGGCGGCCGCGGCGATCGCGGCGTCGACGGCCTCCTGGTCCGCGTGCTCCACGGCTTCGGCGAGACCGGGGCAGGCCACCTCGGTGACGTCCACTCCGTCCGCGAACTCGCGGATGAGACCCCGCTGGTAGGGGCTGCCGGTGGTGAGGGGCGTGGCCCAGATCGCGACGGGTCCGCCGCCGGCCGCGGCCGGTTTGATCGCCGGGACGGTGCCGATGACGGGCACCCCCGGCTCCAGACGGGCGCGCAGGGCGGGCAGGGCGCGCACGGAGGCGGTGTTGCAGGCGACGATCAGCGCGTCCGGGTGGTGCTGCGCGGCGGCCTCGGCGACGGCGAGGGCCCGTGCGGTCACGTCTTCCGCTGTGCGAGGTCCCCAGGGCATGCTGCCGGGGTCCGAGGAGAGGATGAGATCGGCGTCGGGCCGCAGGCGGCGTACCGCGGCAGCGGCGGCGAGTAGTCCCGTACCGGAGTCCATGAGCGCGATCTTCACCCGGTCACCATAGACGATCCGCCTCAACGGGCCGCTGGGGTGGGGCAGACTGCGGCGGGTGAGCGCCGTTGTGTGGACCGCTGTCGGATCACTGGCCGCCTGGCTGTGGCTGCTGCTCGGCCAGGGCTTCTTCTGGCGTACGGATGTGAGACTGCCGCCGCGCGGGGAGCCCGACGACTGGCCGTCCGTCTGTGTCGTCGTACCGGCGCGTGACGAGGCCGCCGTGCTGCCGGACAGCCTGCCCTCGCTCCTCGCACAGGACTATCCGGGGCGGGCCGAAATCTTCCTCGTGGACGACGGCAGCTCGGACGGCACCGGGGAGCTGGCCCGTGAGCTGGCGCGGCTGCACGGCGGGCTGCCGCTCACCGTCGGCTCGCCCGGGGAACCGCCCGCGGGCTGGACGGGCAAGCTCTGGGCGGTGCGCCACGGCATCGGTCTGGCACGCGCGCGTGCACCCGAATATCTGCTGCTGACGGACGCCGACATCGCCCATGCGCCGGACAGCCTGCGGGAGTTGGTGGCGGCGGCGCGCACCGGCGGATTCGACCTGGTCTCGCAGATGGCCCGGCTGCGGGTGGAAAGCGTGTGGGAGCGGCTCGTCGTACCCGCTTTCGTCTACTTCTTCGCCCAGCTCTACCCGTTCCGCCGGATCGCCGTGCGGGGCTCGCGCACGGCTGCCGCGGCGGGCGGCTGCGTCCTGCTGCGTGAGGACGCGGCCGAGCGGGCGCGGATTCCGGACGCCATCCGCCATGCCGTCATCGACGACGTCGCGCTCGCGAGGGCGGTCAAGGGGGGTGGCGGCCACATCTGGCTGGGGCTGGCGGAGCGAGTGGACAGCGTCCGCCCGTATCCGCGCCTGCACGACCTGTGGCGGATGGTCTCGCGCAGCGCGTACGCCCAGCTGCGGCACAATCCGCTGCTGCTCACCGGGACGGTCGCCGGCCTCGCCGTCGTCTACCTGGTGCCGCCGATCGCGCTCTTCGTGGGCCTCGCCACGGGGAGTGCGTGGGCGGCGACGGCCGGGGGGCTCGCCTGGCTGCTGATGACGGCGACGTATCTGCCGATGCTGCGCTACTACCGGCAGCCCCTGTGGTTGGCTCCGCTGCTGCCCGTCACGGCGTTCCTGTATCTCCTCATGACGGTCGATTCCGCGGTGCAGCACTACAGGGGGCGGGGCGCCGCCTGGAAGGGCCGCACCTACGCCCGTCCCGACACCGCCCTGGACGAGAGCTGACCGCTCACTTCCGGCCGGGGGTCCAGTTCATGCCCCACCCGTAGGCGTAGTCGACGGTGCGCTGGGGGCTCACTCCGCGCTCGGGGACCAGGAACCGGGCCTCACGCTGGACGATCAGATCGCCGCCATTGCTCGTGATGAGGGCGAGGGCGCAGACGGTCGAGGGCACTGTGCACTCACCGAGCGAGAAGTCGATCGGGGCACCGTTCAGCGGCTGGAGGGTGACCGTGGCGTTCAGGTCGGCGAAGGAACGTGCTCCTTCGTAGATGGTCACGAAGATGAGGATGCGCCGGAAGCTCTGCTTGTGGTCGAGGTTGATGGACAGGTTCTCGCCGCTCGCCGACGCACCGGTGCGGTCGTCGCCGTCGAGATGGATGTACGGCGGCTGGTGCAGCGCTCCGTAGGCGTTGCCGAGCGCCTGGACGACTCCCTTGCGGCCGTCGGACAGCTCGTACAGCGCGCAGAGGTCGAGGTCGAGATCCGCGTGCATCGCGACAGCCCGGCCCAGCTTGCTGCCCCACCCCGAGAACTGCTTGCGCACCTCCCAGTTGAGGTTCACGCGCATGGCGCCGGACGTGCCGCCCTGCTTGCTCAGCGAGACCGACGGGGCCTCCTTGGTGAGCGTGACCTTGGTCAGGCGTACCGGGGTCGGAGGTGCCGTCGGCGGGACGGGCGGCGGCGTGGGGACGGGCTGGGCAGCGGGCCGCGCCATGGTCACCGGCGGAGCCGCGGGCTGTGCCGCGTGCTGCGGTTCGTCCACCGTGATCCCGTAATCCGTGGCCAGCCCTTCCAGACCGCTGCTGTACCCCTGTCCGACGGCGCGGAACTTCCAGGCGCCCTGGCGCCGGTAGAACTCGCCGAGCACGAACGCGGTCTCGACGGTGGCGTCTGCGCTGTCGAAGCGGGCGACCTCGGTGCCGCGCTGTGCGTCGAGCACTCGGACGTACAGTCCGGGCACCTGCCCGAAGGGGCCGCCGTCCGTGGAGGCGGCCAGCACCACGGTCTCGATCGCGGGCTCCACGCGCGCGAGGTCGATGAGCAGGGTGTCGGTCACCTGGCCGCCCGCGTCCCGCTTGCCCTCGTGCCGCACGGCGCCGGAGGAATGCTCCGGCTGGTTGTAGAAGACGAAATCGCCGTCCGACCGGACCCTTCCGGAGACCAGCAGCAGCGCGGAGGCATCCGCGTCGGGCACCCCTGGTCCTGAACGCCATCCCAATTCGACGCGCAAGGCGGTCGTCGGCACGGGAACATTCGATCCCTTAGGCATTGACATGTACGCCCCCATCACATGCTCTCCGCGCCGGGCCGCGCCTCGGGCAGTCCGCCGACTCCACTCCCGCCAAACCTAATCCCCCGCGTACCGAACTCCCATGATCCGCACCGGAAGATCGGTGGTCAACCGCCGGTAACCTCCCAGGTACTCGGCCTTTACACGATCTGAACGCGCTTTGGTGCCCTTTTTTGCCGAGTTCGCTCGCATTGGGGATCCCGCGTCACTGCCGACACGGAAAACAACCCTCTTATCGGTCTCCCCAACCAGCACATCGTGGGCTTAACTTATGTGCCATGACCTCCCCCCGCTCCACCTATGGCGGCGGTTACTACTCCGCGCCGTCCTTCCCGGACACCCCGATCTACGACTCGCTCGTCGCCGAGCGGGGGACTCCCCAGATCGCCCCGATCCGGGTCCCCGCCGCCTACGACACGGGCAACCACCTGCCCGCGCTTCCTTCGGCACTTCCCGCCCTGCCGGCCGGACCCTCGTATCAGGCCCAGGCCCCGATGTACGGCTACCCGCAGGCCCAGCAGCCCGCACCGCTGCAGCAGGCCCCCGCGCCCTACATTCCGCAACAGGCCGGTGCCCCGCGCGGCTACCCGGGCGCCCAGCCCCAGCAGCAGCGCCCGATGGCGCCCGGCACGGGCTACGAGGCGATGCGCCCCGCAGCCCCCCGTCCCACTCCGGCTCCTTACCAGGATCCGTACAACGGCCAGCAGTACCGCGGGTACTGAGGCATTCGCACCGGATTGTCGGTGCCTGCTGGCAAGATTGCGCCATGGGGAACGCGGAGCTGCACTCGATTCATGTCCATCCGGTCAAGGCGTTCAGGGGCCAGGAGCCCCGGGAAGCCCTGGTGGAGCCCTGGGGGCTGGCCGGAGACCGACGCTGGGTGCTGATCGACGACGGGGGAAAGGTCGTCACGCAACGCCAGCAGCCTCGTCTGGCGCTGGCCGCCGCCGAGCTTCTGCCCGGCGGCGGCGTTCGTCTGTCCGCATCGGGCCGTGAGCCGGTGACCGTCCCCGTGCCGGAGCCGATGGGCACGACGACGCTGAACATTTTCGGGACCAAGGTGGAAGCGGTCCTCGCCGACGACACCGCGCACGACTGGTGCAGCGACTATCTGGGCGCGGACGTGCGCCTCCTGCACATGGACGCCCCCGCCACCCGCCGCCCCATCGACGACCCTCCGCACGCCTTGCCGGGCGAGACCGTCAGTCTCGCCGACGGCTATCCGCTGCTGCTCACCACGCTGGCCTCGCTCGACGCCCTCAACTCCCTCATCGCCCAGGGCGATCACGCGGACGAGGGTCCGCTGCCCATGAACCGTTTCCGGCC
The DNA here is from genome assembly GCF_026341825.1 of Streptomyces sp. NBC_00620. Lineage (GTDB taxonomy): Bacteria > Actinomycetota > Actinomycetes > Streptomycetales > Streptomycetaceae > Streptomyces. Next base: position 2,118,152 of record NZ_JAPENY010000002.1, on the reverse strand, counting down.
GAACGTGGTTGTGGCGGGCACGGCGGCCTGGGCCGAGGACGACTGGTCGCGGATCGCTATAGGCGCGGTCAACTTCCGGGTCGCCAAGATGTGCGGAAGGTGCGTCGTCACCACTACCGACCAGGGCACCGCCCAGCGCGGCAAGGAGCCGCTGCGGACCCTCGGGCGCCACCGCCGCTTCGGGGACCGGCTGGTCTTCGGGCAGAACCTGGTGCCTGAGTCTGTGGGCACGGTGCGGATCGGCGACGCGGTCACCGTCCTCGAATAACCCGCCCGGCCAAGTTCCGTGAATAGGCCACGCACATCGGGAACCCGGCTCCCAGGCACGGTCGTTGAGACTTCGTGAGAAGTTCATAAAAGGCCCAGGGCGGGGTGATTTCGCTCTCTCTTCCCCGGACTCGACGAGCGAACGACTCCGCGGTGGGTTATCACGGAAGCGGAAGGGGGTGCGGAACGGTGCGAGCAATCGGCGGACTCTGGCGTTGGCGGCACAACCCACTGCGCCGCAGGACCGATCTGGTCGAGGCCTGGCTGGCCCTGGCCGCCATCGTGCTGATCCTCGCTGTCGCCCCTCTCGTCGGAGCCGCTGTCGGAGCCTCCGCCCAGAGCGCCCTGCAGCAGTCCGTACAGGACCAGCGCGAGGCCCGCCACGAAGTGGTGGCCACAGTCGTCAAGAAGGCGGCCCGCAACCCGCTGCTCGACCCGGACCCCGAGACAGCCTCGGGACGGGACTCCCACAGCCGTGTAGTGGCCAACTGGACGGCACCGGACGGCACCGGACAGCATGGCACGGTGACGGCCGCCATCAAGTCCCCAGCACCCGGGGACCACTTCACGATCTGGACCGACCCGCACGGCCGAATAGTGGGCCGCCCGCTGGACGGTGCCACCGCGACGACACACGCCGTGCTGGCCGGGTTCGGCGCGGCCGTGCTGGCCGTGGGACTCGTCGAGGGCGGCAGGCGGCTGATCGTCTGGCGCATGGTCCTTCGCCGGTACGCCCGTTGGGACCGTGCCTGGGACAAGGCGGGGCCCGACTGGGGCAGGACCGGCGCGGGCAGCTGACAGCCTTCCCACTCCGGTCAACCCGGTGTCCCCGCGCACGCTACGGTGGACCGGCGGAGGTCTTCGGCACCGTCGTGAGAGGCTTTCCGTCATGCCGACGGGCTTTCCGGTCGGCCTCGCAGGACCCGCGTATGACGAGGTGGGGACAGAACAGCGCCATGGCACAGGGCACGGTCCAGGTGACGCACACCGGCACCTCGCGGTGGCGGCGCCGCACGGGTGAGTACGCATCGCTGGCCGCCGCTCTGGAGGCGGCGGGCGACGGTGACGTTCTCACTGTCGCTCCGGGCACCTACCGCGAGAATCTGGTGGTCGAGCGCGCGGTGACGTTGCGCGGCCCCGAAGGCTCCCCCGGTTCCGTGCGCATCGCGCCGGTCGACGGAGTGCCGCTGACCGTGCGCGCCTCCGCCGTGGTCCAGGACCTGCATGTGGAGGGCCAGGACTCGGCCTCGCCCGCGCTGCTCGTCGAGGAGGGCACCCCCGAACTGCTCGACGTGCGGATCGTCACGCGCTCCGCCGCCGGGATCGAGGTGCGCGGCGGCGCCCGCCCGACCGTGCGCCGCTGCACGGTCGACAATCCGGCCGGTATCGGCATCGCCGTACTGGACGGCGGCGGTGGGGTGTTCGAGGAGTGCGAGGTCGTCGCGGCAGGCCAGTCGGGCGTGGCGGTCCGCGGAGGCGGCCGTCCGCGTCTGGAGCGCTGCCGGGTGCACCACGCCTCCGGAGCGGGCCTGTCGGCGACCGGCGAGGGCTCGTCGCTGGAAGCCGTCGGCTGCGAGGTGTACGAGGTCAAGGGCTCCGGAGTGCAGATCACCGGGCGTGCCACGGCACATCTCACCGACTGCGATGTGCACCGTACGACCGGGGACGGCATCACCCTCGACACGGACGCGGTCCTCACGCTCGCCGACTGCCGCATCCACGACATCCCGGAGAACGCGGTCGACCTGCGCTCACGCTCGGTCCTCACGCTGACGCGCACCACCGTGCGGCAGTTCGGGCGCAACGGCCTGTCGGTCTGGGACCCGGGCACGCGCGTGGACGCCAACCAGTGCGAGATCTTCGACAGCACGGGCGACTACCCCGCGGTGTGGATCAGCGACGGCGCCACGGCCGTGCTCGACTCGTGCCGGGTGCACGACGTGCCGGACGCTCTGTTCGTCCTCGACCGCGGTTCACGCGCGGACGTCGTCGACTGCGACCTGTCGCAGGTGCGGAACACGGCCGTGTCGGTGAGTGACGGCGCGACGGCGCAGCTCGACGACTGCCGTATCCGGGACGCCGCGACGGGCGCCTGGTTCCGCGACCACGGCAGCGGCGGCACCCTGTCCGGCTGCACCGTGGACGGCACCCAGACCGGCGTGATCGTCACCAAGGGCGCCGATCCGACCATCGAGCGCTGCACGGTCACCTCACCCGCCGAGGCGGGCTTCTATGTGTCCGCGGGTGGCCGGGGCAGCTTCCTCAACTGCCGGGTGACGGACAGCGGGGGCTACGGCTTCCATGTGATCGACGGCTGCCGCGCGACCCTGAAGAAGTGCCGTACGGAGCGGTGCGCGCGCGGGGGTTTCGACTTCGCCGACGCCGGCACCGCACCGGGCGCGGGCGACGGACCGGTCGTGGAGGACTGCACGAGCGACGAGAGCGCGGGACTGCGGTCCCCGGCGCACGAGACCGCCGTACAGACGTCGAGCGCCTCCGCGGGACTGCTGGGCGCGATCCCGGGCCAGCGCACCACCGAGCAGGAGCCCCTCGTCGCCGCGCAGGAGCCCGAGCAGCCGACGCGTTCACCGAAGGCCGTCCTCGGTGAACTCGACGCGCTGGTGGGCCTGGAGAGCGTCAAGCGCGAGGTGCGGGCCCTGACCGACATGATCGAGGTGGGCCGCCGCCGCCAGCTTGCGGGCCTCAAGGCGGCCTCCGCCCGGCGGCATCTGGTCTTCACCGGCTCCCCCGGCACCGGCAAGACCACGGTCGGGCGGCTGTACGGCGAGATCCTCGCCTCGCTCGGTGTCCTGGAGAAGGGGCATCTCGTCGAGGTGTCCCGCGTGGACCTGGTCGGCGAGCACATCGGTTCCACTGCGATCCGTACGCAGGAAGCGTTCGACAAGGCGCGCGGCGGGGTCCTGTTCATCGACGAGGCGTACGCGCTGTCGCCGGAGGACTCGGGCCGCGACTTCGGGCGTGAGGCCATCGACACGCTGGTCAAGCTGATGGAGGACCACCGGGAGGCGGTGGTCGTGATCGTGGCGGGCTACACCGCCGAGATGGAGCGGTTCCTCACCGTCAACCCCGGTGTGGCGTCCCGCTTCTCACGGACCATCACCTTCAGCGACTACGACCCCGACGAGCTGCTGCGGATCGTGGAGCAGCAGGCCGAGGAGCACGAGTACCAACTGGCCCCGGGGGCACCCGAGGCGCTGCTGAAGTACTTCACGGCGATCCCCAAGGGGCCGGCTTTCGGCAACGGCCGCACCGCGCGGCAGACGTTCGAGTCGATGGTCGAGCGGCACGCGGGGCGGGTCGCCCAGCTGGAGGAGCCGAGCAAGGACGACCTCACCCTGCTTTATTCGGAGGATCTGCCGGACCTGCCCTGAGGCGCGCCGTCGTCCCGCGCGCGCGGGACCGGCACGTCCGGCGTCAGCCGCGCCAGCAGTTGTCCCCGCTCCTCGGCGAACGCCGGGTCCGCCTGGTAGTCGGAGTGGCCCAGGATCGGCGCGGGCAGCGGGTGCTGAGCGGTGCGTCCATAGGCGAGCGGGTCCTTGAGGGGCTCGCGGTCGACCTGGGGGCCGCAGTCGCCGGGCAGCTGGACGCCGCCGCCGATGGGGTCCGTCGGCCGGTAGAGATTGCGCCAGCAGGCGACCTCGCGGTGCAGGGAACTGAGGGCGGCCGGGCCGAAGTGGGCCGGGAACCAGCGCCCGTACAGGCGTTCCAGCGGTGAGCCGTAGGTGAGGAGCGCGACCCGTTTGCGTACGGACGGCTTCAGCTGCCAGGCCGCCGCGGCGGCCAGCACGCTGCCCTGGGAGTGCCCGGAGATCACGAGCCGCCCGCCGGTGGCGCGGGTCCAGGTCGCCATGCGCCAGGTCAGGTCGGGCACGGCGCGCTCGGCGTAGCAGGGCGGCGCGAAGGGGTGGGCGGCGCGCGGCCAGAAGGTGCCGACGTCCCAGAGGATGCCGATGGTGCGGCGGGCCGCCGGGTCCTTGTAGGCGCGGCGGCCCCAGGTGACGAACAGTATGAAGCCGAGGCCGATCAGCCAGGAGCCGAGCGCCTGCGCGGTCTCCGCGGCGCCCTGGACGAAGGCGTACGTCCCTCGCGCGGCCTCGCTCGGCGGGTCCTCGGTCGCCAGCGCTCCCGCGAGAGCACCGGCGCCGAGCAGCCACGTCACGGACGCGATGACGGCGACCATGAGGGGTGCCCTGTCGGTGAGGGAGGCCATCGCGCGTGTGTTCGCGATGCGGCGCGTACGGGCGGGGTCCTTGGCCGCCCCTTCGTAGTCGAGCTCCACGCCGCCCATCTCCCGGTTTCGCAGCTGCCAGGTGCGCCAGGCCAGCCAGCCGATGAGAAACGCGAGCACGACGAGCACCGCGGGGATCGTGGAGGCCTGCCAGGTCAGCAGGACGGGTGGGCCCGGGATCGAGCTCCGGGTGCCGTCCAGCCAGTCGGCGACGCGCTGGGCCACCCCGCCGGACATCACACCGCCCAGCGCGCAGGCCAGCATCGCGACGGCGGGGCCGGCCAGACCACGCATCGCGGTGCGCGTGTCGGGTCGGGCGCGGAACAGGATGTGGGCCACCACGCCGAGCGCGATGACGAGTACGCCCTCAAAGAGCGCGATGCCGCCGAAGGTCATGTCGCCGGGCAGCCGCCCCTCCGAGTTCCAGCCGGGCCGCGACCAACCGGCGTACAGCAGGGTCAGGACCAGCAGGATGACGGAGCCCATGGGCAGCAGGCGCACCAGTGACCGGTCGAGTTCCTTGTCGAGACGGTTCTCGCTGCGGCCCCTGCGGCACACCACCCACAGCACGACGGCGAAGCCCACGACGAGGGTCACTTCCAGGAGCCGGCCCAGGGCCTCCAGCACAGCGGGGCCGCCCGACGCCTGGTCGTAGCGCGCCGCGGAGGTGCCGACCGCCGCCGCGACCGTCAGCAGCCCCGCGGCGGTGTGTGCGGCGCGCAGCCGGGCCACCAGGCGGCGCCCGTACCAGAACCCGGGCCGGCCGAGCCCCGTCCGGCCGGTCTCCTCGTCGGGCTCGGCCTTGCGGGACATCGGCTGCTGCGACTCGTACGCGCTCCAGGTGCGGTGGGACAGGTACCAGAGGAGGCCGGTCAGCGCGGTGGGCACCAGGCAGGCCAGGGCGAGGCGGCGGCCCGGTTGGCTCCACCAGCCGTCGGCGGACGCGTCCGGTGAGAGGAACGCCAGCCAGGAGTGCTCCTCGGCGCACGCGCGCGTGCCCGCGCACTGCCAGGCGGCCAGGTCTAGGGCGACCTCGCAGGCGGCGGCGACCAGGAGCACCGTGAGGGTGAGTCCGGCCAGGCGGACGAGCAGGCCGTACAGGCGGACCGTGCGCTTGCGGCCGCGGGTGGTGGGGCGCATCCAGTGCGCGAGGTTGACCACCATGAAGGGCAGCAGCAACAGCCACAGGGCGCGGGAGCCGTTGCCGGACGTGAGGTTGCACCACACGTAGGCCTCGGGCACCGGTTGGCCGCGGTCGGCGTCTGGACGCTGCTCCGCGTCGGCGTCCGCGATGCGCCGGTAGACGGCCGCCGTGTCGTCGCCGGTGACACGGACTGTCCGGGGGTCGTCGAGCATCTCCTCCGGTGAGGCGCCGCCGACTCCGTGAACCAGGAGTTCAAGGGCTGTCGCAGCCGCTTCGGGCCGCTGTGCGGGGCTGCCGAGCTCCCCCGTCGAACCGTTTTCCCGTGCACGTTCCACTGTTCCGCACTTCCCCCGTGCCACGTCTTTCCCCTGTGTCATGTGCAGGCACAAGGATCTCGCCCAAGGGCCGTACGCACACCTGTAGTCACGGAATCTCCCCGATTCGTGTGACAGCTCCTCGACGGGAGTCCGTACGGGCAGTGGCGCGCCTGTCTGTGACCCGTGCGAGGATGAGGCGTCCTCCAGACCTAGGACAGGGAGAATGTCCACGTGGGAGTGGGTTCGGACGCAGTGTCGGGCAGGCTGAGGCGAAAGGACCGGAGCGGACGTGAGTGAGAATCAGAACCTCCTCGCAGAGCAGCGTCGCGCCCTGATCATCGACGAAGTACGACGGCGCGGTGGCGTCCGTGTGAACGAACTGACCCGCAGGCTCGGCGTCTCCGACATGACGGTCCGCCGCGACCTGGACGCCCTCGCCCGCCAGGGTGTGCTGGAGAAGGTGCACGGCGGCGCGGTGCCGGTGGCCGAGGCGAGCACGCACGAGCCGGGCTTCGAGGCCAAGTCGGGTCTGGAGCTGACCGCCAAGGAGGACATCGCGCGCGCCGCGGCCGAGTTCGTCGCGCCGGGCACGGCGATCGCACTCTCGGGCGGTACGACGACGTACGCGCTGGCCCAGCATCTCCTGGACGTCCCGGACCTGACCGTGGTCACCAACTCGGTGCGTGTGGCGGACGTGTTCCACTCGGCGCAGCGCGTCTCCGGTCAGCGGCAGGGCGCCGCCACTGTCGTCCTGACCGGCGGGGTGCGCACACCGTCCGACTCCCTCGTGGGACCGGTGGCCGACCAGGCCATCGCGGCGCTCCACTTCGACGTGCTGTTCCTCGGGGTGCACGGGATATCGGTCGAAGCGGGCCTGTCGACGCCGAACCTGGCGGAGGCCGAGACGAACAGGCGGCTGGTGCAGTCCGCTCGGCGTGTCGTCGTGGTCGCCGACCACACCAAGTGGGGCACCGTGGGCCTGAGTTCGTTCGCCGCGCTGGAGCAGGTCGACACGCTGGTCACCGACGCGGGGCTGCCTGCCGAGGCCCGCGCGGAGATCTCGGAACACCTCAGGCGCCTGGTGGTGGCCGGTGAACCCGGAGACGGTACAGACATCTGACGGTCCGCCAGTTAGGGTGACGCTGCCCCCGGGCCGCGCCCTGCGGTGCGGGCGCTCTCTGTCATCGACCGTGTCCCCACAGGGGGTTTCGCACATGGCACGCCGACTGCGCCCGGTAGGACCCGACTTCATCGAGACCGCTCCGGTGCGCCTGGTGTTCGCCAGAGACGTGACGGCTTCCCCAGAGGCTGTCTTCCGCGCGCTCGCCGAGGACGTCCCGGGCTGGACCGAGTGGTTCTCGGCGGTGACGCGGGCCCGGCCGACCGAGGACGGCGGCGGGCGCGAGATCCGGCTCAGGGGCGGCATTCGCTTCCAGGAGACGGTCCTCGTGGCCACGGCCCCTGAGGTGTACGCGTATCGGGTGGACGTCACGAACGCCCCCGGGGCCCGCGCCCTGGTCGAGGAGTGGCGGCTCACGCCCTCCGGAACGGGCACGCGGGTGCAGTGGACCTTCGCCACGGACGGCCCGGCCCCCTTCCGGCTGGCCCTGAAGCTGGCCCGGGCGGGCCTGGGGCGAACGTTCCGCGACGCGGTCACGGCGCTGGACCGGCGGCTGACGTCGACAAAAGTCTGACCGCCACCTCACCGAGTTCTCAACGGAGTTCTCAACGCGTTCAGTCGGGCCAGATGCCCGTCTCCAGCAGCGAGGCGATCGCCGCCGTGTACGGCGCGATGTCCAGCCCCTGTTCGGCCAGCCACGCGTCCGAGTAGTACTTGTCCAGATAGCGGTCCCCCGGGTCGCACAGGAGCGTCACCACACTCCCCGTACGCCCCTCCGCCACCATCTCGGCAATGATCTTCAGCGCGCTCCACAGTCCGGTGCCCGTCGAGCCGCCCGCCTTGCGGCCGATGGCCTGTTCCAGGGCTCGTACTGCGGCGACGCTCGCGGCGTCCGGAACCTTCATCATCCGGTCGATGGCCCCGGGCACGAAGCTCGGCTCCATGCGCGGTCTGCCGATGCCCTCGATGCGCGAGCCGCAGTCGCAGGTGACGTCCGGATCGCCGGTGGTCCAGCCCTCGAAGAAGCACGAGTTCTCCGGATCGGCGACACAGATGCGGGTGTCGTGCTGCATGTAGTGGACGTAGCGCGCGAGGGTCGCCGAGGTGCCGCCGGTGCCGGCCGTGGCGACGATCCACGCGGGTTCCGGGAACCGCTCCAACTCCAGCTGGCGGAAGATGGATTCGGCGATGTTGTTGTTGCCTCGCCAGTCCGTGGCCCGTTCCGCGTAGGTGAACTGGTCCATGTAGTGGCCGCCGCTCTCTACCGCGAGGGCGGCGGACTCCTCGTACAGCTTGCGGGAGTCGTCCACGAAGTGGCACTGGCCGCCGTGGAACTCGATGAGGCGGCACTTCTCCGGGCTCGTCGTGCGGGGCATGACCGCGATGAAGGGCACTCCGATGAGCTTGGCGAAGTAGGCCTCGGAGACGGCTGTCGAGCCGCTGGACGCCTCGATGACCGGGCGGCCGGGCCGGATCCAGCCATTGCACAGGCCGTAGAGGAACAGTGAGCGGGCGAGGCGGTGCTTGAGGCTGCCGGTGGGGTGCGTCGACTCGTCCTTCAGATACAGATCGATGCCCCAGTGCTCGGGGAGCGGAAAGCGCAGCAGGTGTGTGTCGGCCGAGCGGTTGGCGTCGGCCTGGACCTTGCGTACGGCTTCTTTGAGCCAGCTCCGGTACTCCGCGTCGCTGTGGTCCACGTCGAGGGTTTCGCCGGTCCTGGTCTGCTGCGGGGTGCTCACGGCGGGGCTCCTTCGGATCGTGCCGACGCCGGATCGCGAGGTCGGACACCTCGATCATAGGCACCTTCCGCACGCTTCTCACCTGCATAAACATACCTTTGAGCACCTCAAAGACACCCCTGGAGCAAGAGTGCGCACAACGGTGGGGGCGCATCCCCGCGAGTGCTCCCGCCCCCGCCGTGACCTCGTCGTGCGCACTGGTGCTCGACGCCGGGTGCGGGCAGACTGCACCGCGGGACCGGGGTCCGGCAGGACGGCGCTCCTCGAGGACGACCCGGACTCTCCCTGCGGGATGCACACTGGATCGCGGCACAGGCACAGCCGAAGCGCACAAGGGGGCGGGGCATCATGGCGGAGCCGGAGTTCACGGCCACGGGCGTGCGGATCGGGAAGAGGCTTCGTTCGCTCACCCGGGCCGGACAGGTCCGGATCAGCGACGGCAGGCTGGAGTTGCTCACCAGTTACGGGAGCGAGATCGACAGCGCGCCCGTGCAGGCGGTGCGCGCGTCGAAGCCGTGGTTCGCGCACGAGGACCGGGCGTTGGCGGACGTCAACGGCACGCGGTACTCCCTCAAGCTGGGCGAGCACGACCCCGCGCCGGGCAAGCCGGGGCCGCCGTCGGCACGCCGGTTCATCGAGGCCGTACGCAAGGCCGCGGGGCGCAACCGCTGACCCGACGGCGACGGCGTCCGTAGGGGCGAAAGCGCCGCGAGTTGCACGACCGCACCCCCTGAGTCACTCTGTTCTCACATCACTACTCTGGGTTTACCGGCGATAACGCTGCGAACCAGCCCGCCGGCCACGTCAGCAGGCGGCCGTTCCACTAAGCCACTCTGCCGGCCCGAACTCCGTCTTCTTCCGGACCTCAATTCGGGGAGTCGCAGCCGTGATCAGCCAGCCAAGCAGGCATTGCACGGTGGAGCTCCAAGCCCTGCCGTCGCGGATCGGCCAGGTCCGCAGAATCGTATCTGCGCAGTTGCGCTACTGGCATCTGGATCCCTTGATAGACCCGGCCGCGCTCGGTGTGACCGAGCTGCTGACCAACGTGCACCGGCATGCCCAGCCCGACAAGCTGTGCACCGTGGAGATCGAGCTGCTGCTCGACCGGCTCACGGTCTCGGTGCACGACCACGACCCCCGCCTTCCCGAGGTGCGGGAAGCGGACCTCACCGCCACCTGCGGACGCGGCCTCGCCATGGTCGCCGCGGTCAGCGAGAGCTGGGGAGTGCGTCCCGACGGCGAGTCGGGCAAGGTCGTGTGGTTCACGCTGCCGGCACCCGCGCCCGCCGTGGCGGTGCCCGTCCGGCCTCCGTACGACACGGCCCGCGAGACCACGCGCTGGCACAGTGTCGACGGTCGCAGGCCCGAACACGCTCCCGCCCGGTCCGCCGTTGCCGGCTGACCGGGCGGTGACACCCTCCTCGTACGTCATTCGGTGGCGATGGCGCGCAACACGTCCAGGCGTGCCGCCCGACGTGCAGGACGCAGGCCCGCGAGCGCTCCTGCGGCGATGCCGACCAGGGCCACCACGACGAGTTGTACGGGTGGCATCGCGAAGGCGAAGGCACTGTCGCTCGCGCCGTCGGAGGCCTTGACGAGCACCCAGCCGAGGAAGGCGCCGAGGGCGAGTCCGCCCGCCGTGCCGAAGGCGGCGACCAGGATTGACTCCCAGCGGACCATGGCGCGCAGTTGCGCCCGGGTCTGTCCGACGGCACGCAGCAGGCCGAGTTCGCGGGTGCGCTCGTGGATCGCGAGCGTCAGCGTGTTGGCGATGCCGAGCAGTGCGATGAGCACCGCCAGGGCGAGCAGCGCGTAGACCAGGGTCAGCATCATGTCGATGCCGCCGGCCGAGGACTGCGCGTACTCGTCACGGGTCTGCACCTCGGGATTGCCGTACTGGTCCGCCACCTTCTGCACCGCGGCCTTGCCGTCGGCCGTGCTCACGCCGTCCTTGAAAGAGACGGCGACGAGCGTGTCGGAGTCCTGGGTGCGGTGCGGGTTCCAGGCGGCGCGGGTGATGACGTACTCGCCCGCGAGTTCCGACCGGCCGTAGACCGCGCGGACGGTGAACGTCTCCTTCTCGCCGTCGGTGAAGGCGAGTTGGGTGGTGTCGCCGACCTCGAGGTGCTGCTTGTCGGCCTCGCCCTCGGTGATGGCGATGCCGTCGGTGCCCAGGCCGTCGAGTGAACCGCGCACGTCGCCGAGGTCGAAGACCTTGCCGAGGGTGACCGGGTCGGTGACGGTCAACGCGCGTCCCTTGCCGTTGACTTCGGCCACTCCGCGCCCCAGGCCGACGGCGTTCTCGACCGTGGGCTGCTCGGCGATCGCGGGAGCCAGCTTGGGGCTCAGGCCGCTGCCGCCCGCGCCGAATGACGGGGTGCTGACGGCGACATCGCCCGCGAAGGACCGGGAGACCGTCTGGTCCATGGTGGCCTTGAGCGAGGCGCCGAAGACCGTGAACAGCGAGACGACGGCGACGCCGATCATCAGGGCGCTCGCGGTTGCGGCGGTCCGCTTCGGGCTGCGCAGGGCGTTGCGCCGGGCAAGTCCGCCCGTGACACCGCGCAGCCTGTCGAGGGGCATACCGAGGACACGTACGGCCGTCGAAGAGGCGACGGGGCCGAGGACCACGAAGGCGGCGAGGGCCAGGACGGCGCCCAGGCCCGCGAGCCACAGGGACGGACTGGCCAGTACGCCGAGCAGGGTGATGCCGATCGCGAGCGCGGCCAGACCGCCGCCGGCCACGGCGCGGGTGCGGGAGGCCCCGGACTGGTCGACGGCCGTCTCGCGCAGCGCGGCCAGCGGTGCGGTGCGTCCCGCACGCACGGCGGGCAGCAGCGCGGAGCCGAGGCAGACGACGATGCCGACCGCGAGCGGCAGCGCCATGGACAGCCCGCTGATCACCAAGTCGCCCTCGGGGAACGGGAATCCGATGGCCGGGAACAGCGCTTGCAGTCCGGCCGCGATGCCGATACCGGCGACGAGACCCGCGGCCGACGCGGCCACGGCGACCACGCTCGCCTCGATGAGCGTCGAGACGGTCACCTGGCGGCGGGACGCGCCGAGGGCACGCAACAGGGCGTTCTCGCGGGTGCGTTGGGCGACGACGATCGCGAAGGTGTTGTGGATGGAGAAGGTCGCCACGAGCAGCGCGATGCCGGAGAACACCAGGAGGAGGGTGGTGAAGATGCTCAGGAACTGGCTGGAGATCATGTCGGTGTTCTCCTGGGCCGACTCCTGGCCGGTGATCGCCTCGACTCCCTTCGGCAGTACGGGAGTCAGGGCCGAGACCAGTTCCTCCTGGCTCACACCGGGGCCGGCCCGCACGCGGATGCTCGCGGCCTCGCCGGGCCTGGCGGTGAGGTACTTCTCGGCGTCGGCCTGCGTCATACCGGTGAACGTCACCTGAGCCATGCCGTCCTCGCCGCCGAAGGTCGCGAGGCCCACGATCGTCACCTCGACGGGATCGGGCGTGCGCAGCGTGGTCGTGTCACCGATCTTCAGGTCGCCCTTGTCGGCGGTGCCCCGGTTGACGACGACCTCGCCGGACTTCGACGGGGCGCGGCCTTCGGCGAGTTGGTAGGCATTGAGCTCGGGGTCGTCGATCCAGTTGCCCGCGAGGGTGGGCGGGCCCTGGCCGCCGATGGGCTTGCCGTTCGCGCCGACGAGCTGGCCCGCGCCCTGGATGTCGGGCACGGCTGCCGCGACACCCGGGATCTTCTCGATCGTCTCCACCAGGTCGGTGTCGACGGGCTGGCGCACACCCTCGCTCTCATCGGGGGTCGTGATGGTGTCGGCGCTGCGGACGACGGCGTCGGTGCCGCTGGTCGCGTTGCCGAACATCGTGTCGAAGCTGGCGCGCAGGGTGTCGCCCATGACGAGCGTGCCGGCCAGGAAGGCGACACCGAGGAGCACCGCGAGGAAGGTACCGGCGAACCGTCGCTTGTGGGCGCGCAGGGAGGAGACACTGATGCGCGCTGAGGCGTTCATGACGGAGCCCCCTTGCTGTCGAAGGCCTTCAGGCGGTCGAGGACCTTGTCCGCCGTCGGGGATTCCATCCGGTCCACGAGGCGGCCGTCGGCGAGGAAGACGACCTCGTCGGCGTGTGCGGCGGCGACCGGGTCGTGCGTGACCATGACGACCGTGCGGTCCATCTGGCGCACCGCGCGGCCGAGCAGGCCGAGCACCTCCTCGCCGGAGCGGGAGTCGAGGTTGCCGGTCGGTTCGTCGGCAAAGACTACGTCGGGCCGACCGGCGAACGCCCTTGCCACGGCAACGCGTTGCTGCTGCCCGCCGGATAGCTCGCTCGGGCGGTGGTGGAGCCGGTCGCGCAGGCCGACGACGTCGACGAGGGCGTCGATCCACTCACGGGAACCCTTCGCCCCCGCGAGGTCCAGGGGCAGGGTGATGTTCTCCGCGACGGTCAGCGTCGGGACCAGGTTGAACGCCTGGAAGACGAAGCCGACGCGGTCGCGGCGCAGGAGGGTGAGCCGGCGGTCGTCGAGCGTGCTCAACTCGGTGTCGCCGATGAAGGCCGCGCCGGAGGTGAGGGTGTCCAGGCCGGCCGCGCAGTGCATCAGGGTGGACTTGCCGGAGCCCGAGGGCCCCATGATCGCGGTGAAGCGTCCGGCGGGAAAGCCGACGCTCACCCCGTCCAGGGCCCGCACGGCGGTGTCTCCGCTGCCGTAGACCTTGACGGCGTCGGTGACACCGGCCGCCGCCTTCGTGACCGTCGCGGTGGTCATGCCGCACCACCCTTGCCCGTACGCCCGAACTGCTCGTCCAGGACGGAGATCCGGCGCCAGTACTCGTCCTCGTCGATCTCGCCGGAGGCGAAGCGGCGGCCGAGCACCGCGATCGGCGAGTCACCCGTCGGGCGGGAGTCGGCCATCGCGTTCCACGGGCCGCGACGGCCGCGCCAGGCGGTGCGGCGCAGGACGGTCACGACGCCGATCACGACGGCCGCCCAGATGAGCGGGAAGAAGAGGATCCACGGGCCGGGGCCACCGTCCCAGTTCGCCAGGGTGTGCATCTCAAGTCATCTCCTCTGCGGGATCGTTTCCGATCCGCTGCGGGATCTTTTTCCGATGCCTTGAGACTCGCTCCGGGAAGGGGTCCCAGTCGTCGTACGGCCAGCGGCTGTGTGCGTACCTCCGCGGGAGTACGAGCGCTCGCCTCGGCTGCTTCCTCAACCCTTAGACTTCTGTACCTACTAGTATGTACAGTGCTGTGATGAGCACTCCGGAGCGGCTGATCGAGTCCACGCGCGAGCTGTTGTGGGAGCGCGGTTACGTGGGGACCAGCCCCAAGGCGATCCTGGAACGCGCAGGCGCGGGGCAGGGCAGCATGTACCACCACTTCAAGGGCAAGCCCGATCTGGCACTCGCGGCGATCCGCCGCACAGCCGAGGTGCTGCGCGCTACTGCCGAGGGCGTACTGAGCGCGCCCGGATCGCCGTACGAGCGCATCGAGGCGTATCTGCGCCGCGAACGTGACGTCCTGCGCGGCTGCCCGGTCGGGCGGCTGACGATGGACCCGGACGTGATCGCCAGCGACGAGCTGCGTGCCCCGGTCGACGAGACGATCGACTGGCTGCGTGAGCGGCTGGCGGGAATCGTCGAAGAGGGCCAGGAGCAGGGCCAGTTCGCGCCCTCGCTCGATGCGGAGGAGATCGCCGCCACGATCGTCGCGACCGTGCAGGGCGGTTATGTGCTGGCGCGTGCCTCCGGTTCACCGGCCGCGTTCGACACGGGAGTTCGCGGTCTGCTCTCCCTGCTCGGGTCGGCAGGCACCGCCGATTCGACGCCCCGCTGAGCCCTCAGGAGACACCCGATGCACGCCATGCAGTACGAACTCACCCTGCCCGCCGACTACGACATGGACATCATCCGCGCCCGGGCGACGGGCAAGGGGCCGCTGCTCGACGACTTCCCCGGCCTCGGCCTCAAGGCGTATCTGATGCGCGAGCGCGGGGTCGACGGGTCGCCGGTCAACCAGTACGGCCCGTTCTATCTGTGGAACACCCCCGAAGGCATGAACTCCTTTCTCTGGGGGCCGGGTTTCCAAGGGCTCGTCGACGACTTCGGGCGGCCGGAGGTGCGGCACTGGACCTGCCTCTCGTACGAGGAGGGGGTCGCAGCCGGTTCCCCGGCCAGGGTCGCCGTGCGTGGGCGGCAGAGCGTGCCCGAGGGGGTGCGGCTCTCCGAGGTGATGGCGGGGGCCGTGCGGGAGGCCGAGCGGCTGGCCTCGCTCGACGGTGCGGTCTGCGCGGCCGCCGTCGTCGATCCGCGTCACTGGGAGCTCGTGCACTTCTCGCTCTGGGACCACGACGCGCCGAGGGTCCCGGGTGAGGTGTTCCAAGTGCTGTACGTCAACACGCCGGAGCGCGACCAGATTCCGCGTGGCCGGCAGTGGTGAGCACGGTCCGTACGGTTCTCGGGGACACGCTCCCCGAGGACTTGGGGGTGTGCGACGCGCACGACCACCTCTTCCTGAGCAGCCCCCTACTCTCAGGCCAGGAACTCGACGACACCTCCGCGGTGCGGGCCGAGCTGACCGCGTTCCGCGAGGCGGGCGGCGGGAGCGTCGCGCAGTGGACGCCGTACGGCATGGGCCGACGCGCCGCCGATCTGCCGCTGCTCTCCCGCGACACCGGCGTCCACGTGATCGCCGCGACCGGACTGCACCAAGCGGCGCACTACGCACCGGAGTTGCTCACCGAGCTGCGCGGCAGACTGGCCGAGGTCTTCGTCTCCGAGCTGACGTCAGGCATCGGCGCGTCGGGTGTCCGGGCCGGACTGATCAAGGTCGCGGGCGGCTTTCACGCCCTCGACGCACACGCCCGCTGGACGATGGCCGCCGCGGCCGAGGCCCACCACGCCACGGGTGCGCCCATCGGCGTGCATCTGGAGCTGGGCACCGGCGCGCTCGACGTACTCGACCTGCTGTGCGGGGAGTTGGACGTGCCACCGCACCGGGTGATCCTGGGTCACCTCAACCGCTCACCGGACTTCGTGACCCAGCGTCAGGCCGCCGAGTCGGGCGCCTACCTGGCCTTCGACGGCCCCTCCCGCGCCAACCACGTCACCGACTGGCGCATGCCCGACGCCGTACACGCCCTCGCCGACGCCGGTCACGGCGACCTCCTGCTCGTCGGCGGCGACACGACGACCGCCGCGGCACGCTCGGCCAACGGCGGTCCGGGAATGCCGTATCTGCTGCGCCGGGTGCGACCAAGGCTCGAACTCGCCCTGGGTGAGGGCTTGGTGGAGCAGATGCTCACGGCCAACCCCGGGCGCGCCTTCGCCGCGGACTGGCGTTAGGTCACGGAGTGCGCTCACCGCCGTCTAGGCGGCCAGCGCCCCCAGCGGATCGTCCAGCACCGGCTGCCAAGCCAATTCGGCGGCGCCCACCAGGCTGTTGTGGTCCAGCGTGCAGGGGAGGATCGGTACGCCGCCGCTCTGGCCCCACAGGCTGCGGTCGGCGACGACGGCGCGGAGGCGGTCCGGGTCGGCGTCGAGCAGGGTGCGGTGCAGGCCGCCGAGGATGATGCGGTCCGGGTTGAGGATGTTGACCAGGCCGGCGAGGCCGAGGCCGAGGCGGTCGATCAGCGCTTCGGTGGCCATGCGGACGGCCGGGTCGGCGTACTGGTCGCGGATCAGGTCGTTGGCCTGCTGGAGCAGCGAGACCTCGGGGCCGGGGTCGAGGCCGGCCGCGGTGAGGAAGGCCAGCGGGTCCGCTTCCACGTCGAGGCAGCCGCGGCTGCCGCAGTAGCAGGGGCGGCCCTCGGGGTTGACGGTGAGGTGGCCGACTTCGAGGGCGAGCCCCGAACTGCCCGTGTGGAGGCGGCCGTCGAGGACGAGGGCGCCGCCGACGCCCCGGTGTCCGGTGGCCACGCACAGCAGGTCGCGGGCGCCGCGGCCCGCGCCGTGGCGGTGTTCGGCGAGGGCGGCGAGGTTGACGTCGTTGGCGGCGAACGCGGGACCCTGGATTCCGGCCGCGCGCACCTTCTCGGCGAAGATCTGGCGTACCGGGGAGCCCGCGGGCCAGGCCAGGTGCAGTGGATTGAGGGCGAGCCCTTCGGGTTCGGCGACGGCGGACGGGACGGCGAGTCCGGCGCCCACGCAGCGCAGCCCGGTCTCGCGGAGCAGTGCGGCGCCGGCCTCGACGACGGAGCCGAGCACCTTCGCGGGATCGGCGTCGACCGTCTCGCAGCCGGGCGCGGTCGCGACCAGACGCCCGCCGAGGCCTACCAGCGCGGCGCGGAACCCGTCGGCGTGCACCTGCGCGGCGAGCGCGACGGGCCCGTCCTCGGCGACCTCCAGGCGGTGCGAGGGCCGCCCCTGCGAACCTGCTGCCGCGCCGGGCCGTGCGTCGACCCGGATCAGCCCCAGCGCCTCCAGCTCCGCGGCCACGGCGCCCGCGGTCGCCCTGGTGACCCCCAGCTCGGCGGTGAGCACGGCACGCGTCGGCGCACGTCCGGTGTGCACGAGTTCCAGCGCGGGACCGAGCGCCCCGCGCCCCCGGTCCAGCCGCGCACGCGTGTTCCCTTCCCCCGCCGCCCGGGGGCCCGCCTTGCCGTTCATGAGGCCGAGTCTCCCATGATCCGCTCGTGCGGTGGCCCCACCTGTCGTCCAGGGCCTATCCGCCGGACAGGTCCTGGAGGCCGCTCACCCGCAGCGTGATGTTCAGCCGCCCGGTGAGCCCCAACTCGGGCGGCGCCGTGCCCGCGTACACCCGCGGCACCCCGTGGTACGCGAGCCGGGACGCCCCGCCGAACACGAACAGGTCGCCGCTGCGCAGTTCGACATCCGTGTACGGCCGTGTCCGCGTCCCGGTGTTCCCGAACCGGAAGACGCAGGTGTCGCCGAGGCTCAGCGACACCACCGGTGCGTCCGACTTCTCGTCGCTGTCGCGGTGCATGCCCATGCGGGCGTCGGCGTCGTAGAAGTTGATCAGTGCGATGTCGTACGGGGCTGTCGCGGCCCCGGCGCCGAGGGCCTCCGTGACCGCGTCACGGCCCAGGTCGTCCAGCCACCCGGGGAACGGCTTCACGGGGGTGCCGTCGCCGTCGACGACCGTGCGGGCGTACCCGTACGGATACCAGTGCCAGCCGAGGCAGACCTGCCGGGCGGTCATCGTGCCGCCGCCGGGTGTGTGGACCGTGCGCAGGCCGGACGGCGGGAGGGCCCATGTGCGGCACGCCTCAAGGAGGCGCCGTTGCTGGTCGGCGTCCAGCCAGTCGGGCACATGGACCGCGTCCGGCGCGATCTCCGTCCGGTCCCGGGGGAACAACATCGACATCGCCCTGTCCTCGCGCACCTCGCTGAGCTGCGGCTCCGTTAGCCTTGACCCACGATGACCGACTCTATGGCTACACCCTTCGGCGAGTACGCACTCGCCCGTTTCCCCGAGGCCGCCCGCGACCAGCTGCGTGCATGGGACGCCGCCGACACGTATCTGCTGCGGCATCTCGCGGAGAGCGGGACCCCGCTGTCGGGGTCGGTGGTGGTGGTCGGTGACCGGTGGGGCGCCCTGGCCACGGCGCTGTCCGCGCACCGGCCGACGCAGATCACCGATTCGTTCCTCGCCCGTGAGGCGACGCGGGCGAATCTGGCGCGGGCCGGTGTGGAGGAGGCCGCGATAGGTCTGCTCACCACGCAGGACGCGCCTCCGGACCGTATCGACGTGCTGCTCGTAAGGGTGCCGAGGAGCCTCGGGCTCCTTGAGGACCAGCTGCACCGGCTGGCGCCCGGCGTGCACGAGGGGACGGTCGTCATCGGCACGGGCATGGTCAAGGAGATCCACACCTCGACGCTGCACCTCTTCGAGCGGATCCTCGGCCCGACCCGCACCTCGCTGGCCGACAAGAAGGCCCGGCTGATCTTCTGCACACCGTTCCCGGGGATCGCCCGGAACTCCAACCCGTGGCCGTACAGCTACGAACTCCCGGACGGCGTCGGTACGGTCTCCGGCCGGACCGTCGTCAATCACGCGGGCGTCTTCTGCGCCGACCGTCTCGACATCGGCACCCGGTTCCTCCTCCAGCACCTGCCGCGCAGCCGCGGTCCCGAGCGCATCGCGGATCTGGGCTGCGGCAACGGGGTCGTCGGTACGGCGGCCGCGCTGGCCAATCCCGAGGCCGAGGTGCTGTTCGTCGACGAGTCGTACCAGGCGGTGGCCTCGGCACGGGCGACGTACGCGGCGAACGTCGAGGGCACGAAGGCGGAGTTCCGCGTCGGTGACGGACTGGCGGGCATCGACGACGGCAGCGTCGACCTCGTACTCAACAATCCGCCGTTCCACTCGCACCAGGCGACGACGGACGCCACGGCCTGGCGGATGTTCACGGAAGCGCGCCGTGCGCTGCGGCCGGGCGGCGAGCTGTGGGTGATCGGCAACCGGCACCTCGGGTATCACCTGAAGCTGCGCCGACTCTTCGGCAACAGTGAACTCATGGCCAGTGACGCGAAGTTCGTGGTGCTCAGGGCGGTCAGGAAGTAGCTCCCCGCAGGGTGCGGGGCGATGCCCCGAGCTCTCTGCGGCATGCCTTGTTGAAGGCCTGCAGGTCCGGGATGCCGACGGACGCCGCTACCGCCGGGATGGAGAGGGTCGAGGCGCGCAGCAGGTGGTGGGCGCGCTCCAGTCTGCGGCGGCGGATGTAGGCGACCACTGTGGTGCCCGTCTCGGTACGGAAGAGCCGGGTGAGGTGGTTGTGGGAGATCCCTGCGGCGCGGGCGATCTCCGGGATGGTCAGCGGGGCCGCCAGGTGCGCTTCGATGTGGGCGATCGCCGTGCTCACCGCGGGGTGGGGTCCGGGGCTCGTGGTGGTGGCCGGGGTCAGGTGGGCGATGCGCCAGAGCGCGGTCCAGATCTCGGCCCGGGTGTGCGCGGGTGCGCCGGGTGCCGCTGTCATCGCGTGGAGCAACAGCCCGGAGAGTGTGGGGAGTTCGGGGCCCGCGTCCTGCATGACGGGGACGGTGTGCGGCGGGCCGGCCGGGGTGATGCGCAGGTGGGCGTAGAGGTGCTCGGAGCGGCCCTGGTAGCGGTAGCGGACCGTGGTGCCGGGGGGTACGAGGCTCACGCGGCCGGGGCGGATGACGTGGGCGGTGCCGTCGACGATGAGTTCGGCGTCGTACTGGTAGAGGTGCAGCTGCCACAGCTCGGGCAGCCGGAAGACGTCCGTGGGGCTCGCGACACCGTGCACGCCGACGCCGATGTTGACGACGGCGGGCGGCTCGCCGAGGTGGATCACCGTCTCCCGCATGGTGAAAAAGTACCAGTAGTGGTGAGTGGGACCCACGCGCCCGCGAGGACACCCCTCCTACGTTGGAGGGCATGACCAACACCAAGCTCCTGAGTTCGGTGCGGATGGCGCACTTCGTCGCCCACGGCTCACTGCGCCTCGACGCGGTGGTGCCGCCGGAGATGAACGCCGAGGGGATCGGGGTCCTGCGCGAGGGCGTGCCCGGCGTGCCCTACGGCAGTACTGTCGCGGACGCCTATCCGGAGGGTTCCTTCGTCCGCCGACTCGTGGAACTCCCTGTTGTGGCAGGTGCGTTGCGCAGCCTTGTGGGGCCCGGGCCGACCGTGGACCATCACGCCGTGCATGTCCGCGAGCCCCACCAGGGGCAGGCGCAGCCGTTGCACGGTGACGCGATCATCGATGTGCGGACCGATGCCTTCGACGTCCAGTTGATGTACTACCCGCAGGACGTCACGCTCGACATGGGCGGCACCCTCAGCGTGCCGGGCAGTCATCTGCGGCGCACGAACGAGTCGGACACCGGGCGCTACCAGAACCTGCGCGGGCAGAACCGCCTTGTCTGTCCGGCCGGCACCGTGGTGTTTCTGCACCATGGCCTGTGGCACGGCGGGCGGCGCAACGACAGCGACGCGGTGCGCTACATGTTCAAGATCCGCTTCAATCCGGCCGTGCGGCAGCGGCGGCTGTGGGACACCTCGGACCTCGGGGATCCGCGGGTCTCCGAGGAACTCGCCATGACGTTCCCGTGGTACGAGCCCGCCACCGGCCGCCTCGAGGTCTACAACCGGGTCCTGTGGTGGCGTGCGCTCACCGGGGACGACTCCTTCGACCTGGACCACTGGGTGACCAGGGTCTCCAACCGCCCCCAGGGAGCCGCCGCATGACCATCCGTCAGCAGGTTCTGGTGCTCTACCTGGCGACCTCCGCGCTGGACGCGGACGTGGTGGGCTGGTCGGTCTACGACGGTACCGGCCGTACGTCCCCGACGACCGGGGACAGTGACGAACCGCCGTACACGTCGGGCGTGCACGCCCTGGAGGACGGCTGGCGGCTGTTCCAGGCGGCGCAGCTGATCCCGCCGTATCCAGGGCGCGAGTACGACGTGTCGTTCCTCAAGCACGAGTTCTTCTTCGAGAAGTTGGTGCAGATCGACGCTTCCTGAGCTCGCGCTCAGGTCACCCGCGCAGTACGCCGATGAGCCGCGCCACCGTCCGCGCCATCGCCTCCCGTCCTTCGCCGAGGTACTTGCGCGAGTCCACGGCCTCGGGATGGGCGGTGAGGAACTCCCTTATGGCGCCCGTCATCGCGAGGTTCAGCGCCGTACCGATGTTGACCTTGGCGATGCCGCCCGCGACGGCCGCCGCCAGTTCGTCGTCCGGGACTCCGGAGGAGCCGTGCAGGACGATCGGTACGTCGAGCGCCGCGGCCAGGCGCTTGAGCAGGCCGTGATCGAGGGCGGCAGTGCGGGTGGTCATCGCGTGCGAGCTGCCGATCGCGACGGCCAGGGCGTCCACGCCCGAGTCGGCCACGAAGGCGCGGGCCTCGGCGGGGTCGGTACGGGCGCCGGGCGCGTGCGCGTCGAGCGGGGGCGCGCCGTTCTTGCCGCCGACCTGCCCCAACTCGGCCTCGATCCACAGCCCTTGGGCATGCGCCCAGTCGGCGGCGGCCCGGGTGGCGGCGAGGTTCTCCTCGTACGACAGCCGGGCGGCGTCGTACATCACGGAGCTGAAGCCGGCGTCGGCCGCCTGCCGCAGCAGACCGTCGTTCTGGACGTGGTCGAGGTGCAACGCGACGGGTACGGAGGCGCGTTCGGCCGCGGCGGTCGCGGCGCGGGCCAGCGGGAGCAGCCGTCCGTAGCGGAACCTGACCGCGTTCTCGCTGACTTGGAGGACGACCGGCGCGTCCATGGACTCGGCGCCCGCGATGACCGCTTCGACGTGTTCCAGGGTGATGACGTTGAACGCGGCGACCGCGGTCCGGGCCCCGACGGCCGCGTGAACCAGTTCACCGGTTGCTGCGAGTGGCACAACTCCTCCTTCTCAGTGGGTGGTTGAGCCGACTCAGCGGGATGTCCGGGCGAGGATCACGGAGCGGGTGAGGTGACGCGGCTGGTCCGGGTCCAGTCCGCGGGACGCGGCGACCGCGACGGCGAGGCGCTGGGCGCGGACGAGTTCGGCAAGCGGGTCGAGACCGCCGGCCACCCACAACCCGCCGGTGGCCCGCACCTGTTCGGCCAGGCCTTCGGGCGCCTCGCCGAGCATCCAGGTGGCGGTCCCGTGCGTGGTGACGCTGATGGGGCCGTGCCGGTACTCCATCGCCGGGTAGGCCTCAGTCCAGGCCAGCGCGGCCTCGCGCATCTTGAGGCCGGCCTCGTTGGCGAGTCCGACGGTCCAGCCGCGGCCGAGGAAGGTGAACTGCGCGCAGTCGACGAGCCCTTCGGGCAGGGGTGTTTCGAGTGCGGTACGCGCGTCGGCGACGACGGCGTCGGCGTGCAGACCGAGGTGGGCACGCAGCAGTGTGAGCGCGGTGGTCGCGAACCGGGTCTGCACGACGGACTGTTCGTCCGCGAAGTCCAGGACCACGACGTCGTCCGCCGAGTCCATGACGGGCGTGTGCGGGTCGGCGGTGATGGCCGTGGTGCGCGTACGGCCCTTGAGGTTGCCCAGGAGTTCGAGCACCTCGGTGGTGGTGCCGGACCGGGTGAGGGCGATCACGCGGTCGTACGAGCGGGTGTCCGGGAACTCCGACGCGGCGAAGGCGTCCGTCTCGCCCTGGCCCGACCGTTCGCGCAGCACGGCGACGGCCTGCGCCATGAAGTACGAGGTTCCGCACCCCACGATCGCCACCCGCTCCCCCGCCGTCGGCAGTGCGGCACCGTGCGCCGCGGCCTGCTCGGCGGCGCGTATCCAGCACTCGGGCTGGCTGTTGAGCTCGTTCTCGACATGGGTCATGCCGTACCCCTCCCACAGATGATTGTTCGTGCAAGATATAGCGAGGTTTCGAGCAAATTCAAGCATTCAGGTGCCAGAAAGGTGCGCTAAGGTCGCGGAAGATCGAGGATTGGAGAGTGCGGATGTCGCGCGACGCCCGCTGGAAGGCGCTGCTGGAACTGCTCGTGGAGCGTGGCCGGCTGGACGTCGAGGAGGTCGCGACCGAGCTGGAGGTGTCGGCCGCGACGATCCGGCGTGACTTCGACCAGCTCGCCGAGCAGCAGATGCTCGTGCGCACCCGGGGCGGCGCGGTCGTGCACGGCGTCTCCTATGAACTGCCGCTGCGCTACAAGACCGCCCGCCATGTCACCGAGAAGCAGCGCATCGCGAAGGCGGTGGCCGCTCTCGTCACGCCCGGCGAGGCGGTCGGTCTGACCGGTGGCACGACCACCACGGAGGTGGCGCGCGCCCTGGCCGTGCGCCCCGACCTCGCGTCCGGTTCGCCCGCGCTGACCGTGGTCACCAACGCGCTCAACATCGCCAACGAGCTGGCCGTGCGCCCCCAGTTCAAGATCGTGGTGACCGGCGGGGTCGCCCGCCCGCAGTCGTACGAACTCGTCGGACCGCTCGCCGACGGCGTCCTCGGCCAGATCACCGTCGACGTGGCCGTGCTCGGCGTGGTCGCCTTCGACGCCACCCACGGCGCGGCCGCCCACGACGAGGCGGAGGCCGCGATCAACCGGCTGCTCTGCGAGCGCGCCGAGCGCGTGATCGTCGCCGCCGACTCCAGCAAGCTCGGCCGGCGCGCCTTCGCCCGGATCTGCGCTGCCGAGTCGGTGGACACTCTGGTGACGGACGCGGCGGTGAGCGAGGAGACCGTGCGGGAGTTCGAGGAGGCGGGGGTCGGAGTCGTCGTCGTCTGACACGGGCAGGGCCACGGCCGCCGGTGTCCAATGTCAGGGTGTCCGACTAACCGAAGGAGACCGGACCATGAGTGCACTCCCCCACGCGCGATCGGTACGGACCACCCCGGAGGGCCTCCTGTGGGAGCCCAGCGACCGCTGGGTGCGGGGACGGAAAGGCGACGTCACCGTCGTCGACAGTCGGCACCCCCTCCTCGTGTGGGAGCCCGCGCTGCCCGTCCCGACGTACGCCTTCCCCCGCGAGGAGGTCCGCGAGGACCTACTCCGTCCGGCGCGGAACCCCCGGACGGGCACCCACACGGGATCGCGGATCTTCTACGACCTCGAGGTCGACGGCGAGGTGGTGGAGAACGCGGCCTGGACATTCCTCGCCGACGACCTGGCCGGCCACATCGCCTTCGAGTGGTTCCTGCGCAGCGGCCGGGGGCTCGACCACTGGTACGAGGAGGAGGAAGAGATCTTCATCCACCCCCGGGACCCGCACAAGCGGGTGGACGCCCTGCCGAGCAGTCGACATGTCCAGGTCGAGATCGACGGCACGGTCGTCGCGGACACCCGGCGTCCCGTGCTGCTCTTCGAGACCGGCCTTCCGGTGCGGTACTACGTGCCACGCGAGGACGTCCGCCTCGATCTCCTCGTTCCTACCGACCACAGCACCGGGTGCCCCTACAAGGGAACCGCCGAGTACTGGTCGTGGCGAGGCGAGGCCGATGTCCCGGCGAACCTCGTCTGGAGCTACCCGGACCCGCTGCCCGCGGTGGCCACTGTCACAGGACTCATCGCTTTCTACAACGAGGCGGTGGACATTACCGTGGACGGAGAGCGCGTGGAGCGCCCCGTCACTCCGTTCAGCAAAACGTTGTCGACGAGCTGACCGCCGGTCACCCAACCGGCCGGATCCACACACGTCGAGCCGCGCCCGGACGGAGATGTCGCGTGCCATACCTGGTGCCGCCGTCGGCAACACTGCCGCCGTTCACTGCGCGCGGGCACGCATCCGGCATGCGCTGCTGCCTCTCCGCTCCCCTCGCGGCCCTGTCCGCCCTGGCGGCCCTGCCCGCTCCCTCCGAAGTCCTGCGATCCGGCGCCCTCCTCGCCCCCGCACTGCTGAGGGCCTTGGCCGGTGCCGTGCACGACACCGCACGCACCAGCCGTCTCCTCCACCCCGACACCATCAAGGCCGTCCACCTGGAACTGGTCACCCTGACCGAGGACAGCGCCGTCATCACCTGGCACACCGGAATACCCGGCACCGATGACGGCACGGGCCACATGCTCCCCGCGGTCACGGAGGGCGAGGTGGTCTACGGCACCCACCCCACGCGCCTGAACCGCAGCGCGGGGGAAACCCGGCCCACGGCGCACCACCACGTGGAGCTCACGGGCCTGGAACCGGGCCAGACGTACTACTACCAGGCCCGCTCACGGGGTGTGACCGCCGCTCCCACCTCGCTGCACCTCGTCCGCGGCAACGCCGTCGGCACCAACCGCTACGGATTCGGGACGCGCGGAGGCCCGTACTCCTTCACCACCCCGCAGCCGCCCCCGGGGCGCCATCTGCTGTCCATCGCCCTCTGCAACGACCTGCATGTCGGGGAGACCACCGCCGGCCTGGTCGGAGGCGTGCCGCTGTTCCGCGGGGTGTCGCAGGAGGCGGGGCTGTCGCCGTACCCGGAGATCATGAGCCGGGCGGTGGTGGAGGAGGCCCGGCGGCGCGGGGCGGACGTGCTGCTGGCCGCGGGGGACATCTCGGCCGGCGGCGGGCCGCGCGATCTGGCCGAGGCCAAGCGGATCCTGGACGGGTTCGGTGACCACGGGCGGGACTACTTCGTCGTACGGGGGAACCACGACAGGCCCCGGCACGGCCATGCGGACGGAGACGCCTTCCGCGACGGGTTCCTCGGCGGCGGGGGTCCCTCGTACTTCGCGCGCGACCTCGGCGGGCTGCGGATCGTCGGGCTCGACACGTACGAGAAGCATGGCCACGGCGCCGACGCGGGCGGGCTCGGCGCGGAGCAACTGGCCTGGTTCCGGGCGCGGTTGAACGAGAACAGGGACCAGCCCACCGTGGTGTTCGGCCACCATCCGCTGACCGTACGGGATTCGGTCTTCCCCGTGTCCAGGGGGCAGCAGCTCGGCCGCCGCCAGGCACGCGCCATTCTCGACGCCTACGCCGACGCCCCGGGCGTCTTCCTCCACCACGCGGGCCACACCCACCGCAACAAGCGGACCGTCCTGCCGCAGGCCCCGCACGTCACCTTGCAGGAGGTCAGCGCCGTCAAGGACTATCCCGGCGGTTTCTGTCTGCTCCGGATCCACTCCGGCGGATTCGCTCTCAACCATTACAAGTCCAGCAGTGCCCCGGCCCGTGAATGGGGCGAGCGCAGTCGCCGGGTGGCGGCGGGACTGTGGCCGCACCATGCACTCGGCCGCTCGGTCGCCGACCGCAACAGTGTCACCGCCCACGACCTGTCCGGCGTCATCCGCCCGGTACCACGAACGGCCTTCCAGGACAGCCCTGGTGAGCCTGTGGCCGGCTGAGCAGGTCTCTTCGCCGGGTGCGGGACGCCGCGTGGGCGGCGCCCCCGTTCTCCTCGGCGGACGGTCTCAGCCGAACACCTTGACCGCCTGGTAGTAGGTCCACGCCGTACCGTCGCAGGACGTCTTCGTCGCGCCACTGTAGTTGAGGCAGACGCGCTTGAGGTCCTCGTAGAAGGCGCTGTCGAGGCGCGACTTGTTGGTGCTGAAGGTGCCCGCGGCCTTGTAGTTGCGGTAGCCGAAGTCGTGGCGGGCGCAGGAAGTGGCGAAGGGGAAGCCGAACGGGTTGTCCGGCGAGGAGGAGCAGTAGTCGGTGGACCAGTCGAACGCGTACGCGGACCACGCGGCCTGGTTCGCGCGGGCGGCGTTCCAGGTGTTGTAGCTCGACGCGCTGGTCTGGGTCCAGTTCGAGAGGACCTGGGGCTTGTCGGCGGGAGCCGCGTCGGCCGCTGTGGCGGTACCGACGACGGCGATCAGGGCCAGAGTTGAGGCGGCAAGGCCGGCGGCGAGTCTGCGGTGCATCCCACACCTCCATGAGGCTGCGGCCCGTCCATCGGACAGCAGGTTCATGACAAGAGGATCGCCATCACCGCGAGGTCTTTACACCTCGGATTCCCCAATGCCCCATTAACTCTCGGCTGTGCCAGAAGAGGGGAACGTGAACCGGCGGGAGAGACGCGGACGTTGACCCGGCGAAGGACCGGACTGGTTCTCGACGTCGGACGAAAACGGTGGGGTGCGGAAGAGCAACTTCCGCACCCCACCACGTACTTCCGGTCGCGGCTACGAAACGGCCACCGGGCTGCCCGCGGCGGGCAGTGCCGGAAGCACCGGAATCGGCGGAAGCGCCGAGGTCACGCCGCCGAGGACCCCCGTGATCAGACCGAGCACCGGCGACAGCAGGCCCGTGACCGCACCGATGACCGCGCCGAGGTCGAGCGAGGTCAGCGCCTTGAGCAGTCCGTCGACCGCCGACTGGAGCTGGGCCACCAGATCGGAGACCGGGTCGGCGGCGGCGACACCGGCGCGGTCCGCCGTGACGCCGGCCCGCTCCTTCAGCTGCTGCTGGAGAGAGGCGTTCGCCGTCTCCACCGCCCTCGTGAGTTCTGCCGCCTCGACCGCGTCGAGGGTGCCGGACTCGCGCTCGGCGAGGGTGGACAGCTCGTCCAGCAGGGGGTCGAGCGCGAGGTCGTCGTGGTCCGCCCTCTCCAGTACGCCGAGTTGTTCCAGTACCGCGTCGGTATCGGCGGAGGACCATGCCGCGGCGGCACTGCCCGAGGCCACCCGGGGTACGTCGACGGCGGCAGCGGCGGTGCCGAGCGGACCGAAGACCAGAGCGGCGCAGACCAGGGGTGACAGGAGGAGTCCGCGGGAAACAAGGGCACGCATGCACAGTCCTTTCGAGAATTGCAGTTCTTGGGGCCACCGTGAGAACCACCGCCCCTCGCCGCAACCGATCACGCGCCCGCTCTACGGCCCCACGCTTCGCCGATACGGCGCTGACCTGCACCTTCCGCCCACATGACCCGGCTGTCCATCCCTCGGCGGCATTCGGCTGTCAGGGGACGGTCTCATCGGCAGGTGGGCCGCTCAGTCGACGAACAGCCCTCGCGCCGCCGCCCGCGCGTCGAACTCCTCCAAGCGGACCTGCGCGTCCGGCAGGCCGTCGCACATCACCTCCAGGAGAACCTGTCCCAGCAGCATGGGGGCGCTCACCGTGTCGAAGACCAGGCCGGTGCCCACGGCGGCCGGGAGGAGCAGATCGCTGTGGGCGGCCACCGGGGCGAACGTGCCGTCGGCGATCGTCACCACGGTCAGCCCCGTGTCACGGGCGTGGCCGAGCGCGTCGAGGAGCTCGCGCGGGTGACGCGGCAGCGCGAAGCACAGGAGTGCGCTCGCCCCGGCGTGCCGGGCGGCGTCGATGCGGTCGGCGAGCAGCGAGCCGCCCTCGTCGAGCAGGCGTACGTCGGGATGTACCTTCGCGGCGAAGTAGGCGAAGCCGCGTGCCTGGGCGGCGGAGGCGCGCAGGCCGAGCACCGGCAGCGGTCGGGAGGCGGCGAGCAGCCGGCCCGCGCGTTCCACGGGCCCGGCGTCGGCGAGCAGCGACGCCAGGTGCCGCAGGTTGTCGATCTCGGCCTGTACCGCTTGCTGGTACTGGTTGTTGGGCCGCCCGTCCTCGGCGCCGGCGGCGGGTGCGACATCCCGCAGATGTCTGCGCAGCGCCGGGTATCCGTCGAAGCCGAGGGCGACCGCGAAGCGGGTCACCGACGGCTGGCTCACCCCGGCCAGCTGGGCCAGCTCCACGCTCGACAGGAACGGCACAGCCGCGGATTGCCGGACCAGGCAGTGCGCGATGCGGCGCTGCGTCGGGGTCAGCCGGCGCCCCTCGAAGAGCTGGTGCAGCCGTGCGGACGCGCCGGGGGTGCCGGCGTCGGGGGCGCTTGCGCCCGGTACGCCGGTCCCGCGTGCGCCCGTCTCAGGCGCGCCTCCGTCGCGCGTACCGGCGTCCCGGGTGCCGGCATCGGCTTCGTCGCTCTCGCTCATCTCGATCCCCCAGCCGGTCGCACTCATCCCCTCGCTCCTGCCTGGTGAGACTCACGGCCCGGCGGGCGGTGACGGCGTGGC
Organism: Streptomyces sp. NBC_00620; assembly: GCF_026341825.1. Classification (GTDB taxonomy): domain Bacteria; phylum Actinomycetota; class Actinomycetes; order Streptomycetales; family Streptomycetaceae; genus Streptomyces. Next base: position 2,089,034 of record NZ_JAPENY010000002.1, on the reverse strand, counting down.
CGAACCCACCGCCGGCACCGCCCGCCCCGGATCGGACGACCCGGGAATGATCCGGTGACACCCGGTCAGCTGACGAGGCCGGCCTCCGTCAGCCAGTCCTTGGCCACGGTGCTGGCGTCCTCCTTGTCGTTGACAAGCCTCTTCATCATGTCCAGCAGGTCCTCGGTGGTGAGCTTGGCCGAGACGCCGTTGAGCGCCGCCTTGGCCGTGTCGTTGACCGCGGACTTGTAGACCAGGGGCGTCACGTTCTGCGAGGAGAAGAGGTTCTTCGGGTCCTCGAGGACCACCAGCTTGTCCTCGACAATGGCGGGGTCGGTGGTGTAGAGGTTCGCGGCCTGGACCGTGTTCTTCTTCAGCAGTTCGAGCAGGGTGCTCTGGGCGCCCGCGTCGAGCGGCTGGAACTTCCCGAACTCCACGCCGTAGATGGTCTTCAGACCGACCAGGCCCTGCGTACGGGTCTTGAACTCCGAGCCGGCGCCGATCGACATGTCGCCCGCGACCGGCTTGAGGTCGGCGAGGGTCTTGAGGTTGTACTTGGCGGCGGTCTCGGCGGTGACCGTGACCGAGTCCTTGTCCTCGGCTGCGGCGGAGTCGAGTATCTCCACCGACGACGGGAGCTTCGCCTTCAGCTCGGCGTTGATGTCCTCGCTGCTGGTCGCGGTGCTCTTCTCGTCGACCGCGACCGCCAACAGGGCGCCGTTGTACTCCGGGAAGACGCTGATGCCGCCCTTGACGATCTGGTCGTAGTAGACCTCACGGGCCCCGATGTCGAACTTGCGGGTCACCTTCAGGTCCTTGGCCTCCAGGGCCTGCGCGTAGATCTCGGCGAGCAGCTGGTTCTCCGGGAAGTTCGCCGAGCCGACGACGAGGGCCTTGCCGTCGCTGTCGCCGCTGCTCCCCGTCAGCGGATTGTCGTCGCTGCTGTCGCTGCCGCCGCAGGCGCTCAGCGACAGTGCGGCGATCAGGCCGAAAGCGGCGCCACGGATCATGCTTCTCATGGGTCTTTCCTCTCTCAAGAGCCCTGGAGCTCAGAAACTCATGACTTTGCTGCCGGGCCCTGAAGTCCCGGCGAGACGATGACGCGCCGCAGCGCGGTGAAGAGAACCTGGACTGCGAGGGCCAGCACGACGACGACGGTGGAGCCGCCGATGACCAGTTCGTAGTCGTTGCGGGCGAGCCCGTCGACGATGAAGCGGCCGAGGCCCCCGAGACCGGGATAGGCGGCGATGGTCGCGGTGGCCACGACCTGGATCGCAGCGACCCGCAGCCCGAGAAGGATCAGCGGCAGCGCCATCGGCACCTCCACCCGCACCAGCACCTCCCACTCCGTCATGCCGACCCCGCGTGCGGCATCCCGGGTGTCGGCGTCCACACCTCGGACGCCTTCGAAGGTGTTGATGAGGATCGGCGGGACCGCGAGCGCGACCAGGGCGACCAGGACGGGCGTGGTGCTGAGCCCGGCGAGCGTGACGACGAGCACCACCAGGCCGAAGGTGGGGATCGCCCGCGCAAGGTTGGCCACGCTGGCGACGGCGAAGGCCCCGCGGCCGGTGTGTCCGACCAGCAGCCCGAAGGTGAGCCCGATCAGGGTGGCGAACAGCAGCGAGATGCCGCTGTAGGTGAGGTGCTCCAGGAGCCGCTGGGGGATCCCCTCGTCGCCGTGCCACTGCTGCGAGGACGTCAACCAGTCCCCTACCAGCTCGAGTTGGTTCAGCAGGTCGTTCATGTCCTCGCCCCCTTGCCCCGGGCCCACGGTGTGAGGAGTCGCTGCGCGAGGACCAGCACCGCGTCGGTGGCGAGCGCGAGCAGCATGATCAGCACGATCGCGGTGATGATCGGGGTCGGGAAGTCGAGCTGGAGGCCCCGGGTGATGTAGAAGCCGAGACCGCCCTGCCCGATCAGCTGTCCCACGGCGACGAGGCTGATGGAGGAGACGGCGGCGACGCGTACGCCGGCCACGACGACGGGTACGGCGATCGGCAGTTCGACCTGGACGACACGGCGCACCGTGCCGAAGCCCATCGCGGTGGCCGCCTGCCGGACCGGTTCCGGGACCGAAGCCAGGCCGTCCACGACATTGGGCACCAGGACCGACAGGGTGTAGAGCGTGAGCGGGATCATCACGGTCTGCTGGGTGAGCCCGGTATAGCGGACGAAGATCATGAACATGGCCAGTGACGGGATGGCGTACAGCACGTTGGTCACGGTCAGAACCGGTGGGTACAGCCATCGCCAACGATGGCAGAGGATGCCGAGCGGCACCGAGATGATCAGGCCGAACAGCACTGGCAGCAGGCCCAGTTGCAGATGGACGCCGGTGTAGTGGCCCAGCTCGCCGAGATGGTCTCCGACCCAGTCCCAGCGGACGAGTGGCTCTCCGTCGTTCATCGTCCACCCCCGACCGCGCCGTCGGCGCCCTTCTCGGCCGTGGCTTCGTCCTTGGCGGTCTCGGGCTTGGCGGTCTCGGCCACGAGCGCTTCGCCGTCGGACGCCTCGCCGTCGGACACCTCGTCTTCGGGCGCCTCGTCACGGGCCATCGCGGCGGACAGCTCGTACGCGTCCGCGACACCGATGACCGCGCCTTCCCCGTCCACGCCCACCGCGAGCCGGGAGGGTGACAGAAGCGCCGCGTCGAGGGCGGCCCGCGCGGAGTCGCCGACGAGGCTGAACGTGTGGCCGAGCGGTGTCAGCGCCGCGTCCGCGAGTGTGCCGCCCGTGGGCAGCTCGGCGACCTCGGTCCAGCCGAGCGGTCGGCGGTCACCGTCGACGACTAGCACCCACGGATCCTTCGCCGCCCTGGCCAGCGCCACGGAAGAGGTCGCCGGCAGCACCGGCCCGTCGCGCAGCGGCAGGTCGGCCGCCTTGACGAAGGACAGTCGGCGGATACCGCGGTCCTGGCCCACGAAGTCGGCCACGAAATCGTCGGCGGGGTGGGCAAGCAGCCGCTCGGGGGTGTCGAACTGGGCGAGCTTGCCGCCGGTTCGGAACACCGCGATGTTGTCGCCGAGTTTGATCGCCTCGTCGATGTCATGGGTGACGAAGACGATCGTCTTGTGCAGTTCCTTCTGCAGCCGGATGAACTCCGCCTGCAGCTCACCGCGGACGATCGGGTCGACCGCGCTGAACGGCTCGTCCATCAGCAGCACCGGCGGGTCGGCGCCCAGCGCTCTGGCCACCCCGACACGCTGCTGCTGCCCGCCGGAGAGCTGGTACGGGTAGCGCTTGCCCATCTCGCCCGGCAGCCCGACGAGTTCCAGCAGCTCGGATGCCCGTGCCCGCGCCTTCTTCCGGCTCCAGCCGAGCAGCAGCGGCACCGTGGCTATGTTGTCGAGGATGGTGCGGTGCGGGAACAGCCCGGCATGCTGGATCACATAGCCGATGCCGCGGCGCAGTTCGGGGGCGTGGATCTCCCGGATGTCCTGGCCCCGCAGCCGCACCGTCCCGGCCGTCGGCTCCACCATGCGGTTGACCATGCGCAGGGTCGTGGTCTTGCCGCAGCCGGAGGGACCCACCAGGACCGTGATGCCGCCCTCGGCCAGTTCCAGGGACAGCTCGTCCACGGCTGTCGTGCCGTTTGGATAGTTTTTGCTTACCGCGTCGAACCTGATCAAGGCTGCCCCTTACCCCGACTGCATATGGTCATGCAGAGTTGCCGGTGACTGAATGGCAGTCAATGCCCTTTCGTAAACGGCGCGTTACGTTCCTGCGAAGGCGAGGCCGATGCGCCGGTTATCTGCGCATTTGCTACGCAATGCGCCTTTCCATGTAAACCCCAGACGCCTGACAGTTGTCCTCGATGGTCACGTTTCGGCCACGCCGCCGGCGTCGCACCACCCGCCACCCCACACGCAGGGAGCCACCGCCATGGAACCGGTCCGGTTCACTTTCCTGAACGGCTCGGACATCGAACAGCTCGAGCTGTCCGACGCCGAGGTGCTCGACGCCGTCGAGCAGGGGCTTCGCGCCCAGGGCCGCGGCGAGACGGTCATCGAACCGCGCGTCCACCTCATGCCCGATCCGGCGTTCAACGGCCACTTCAACGTCCTGCGCGGCTATGTCGCCCCGCTCGGGCTGGCCGGAGTCAAGATCGTGGGCGACTACGTCGACAACTACAAGGCTGGGCTGCCCTCCGAGATGGCGCTGCTCAACCTCTTCGACCCGCGCACCGGCATGCCGGTGGCCATACTTGACGCCACCGCCATCACCGAGATGCGCACCGGCGCCGTCACCGCGCTGGGAGCACGCCATCTGGCCCGCCCGGACGCCAAGGTGCTCGGTCACATCGGGGCCCGCGCCACCTCGTACTGGAACGTCCGCCTGCTGGACCGGATCTTCGACCTCACCGAGATACGAGTCCATTCGCGCCGTCCCGAGAGCCGCAAGGCCTTCGCCGAGCGACTGGAGCGCGACCTCGGCAAGCCCGTCATCGTGACCGAGGACTGGCGGTCCTGTGTCGAAGGCGCGGACATCGTGGTGGAGGCGTCCCGGCTCGAGCGCCCGGAGCCGCTGCTGAAGACCGAGTGGATCACCCCGGGAGCCCTTGTCGTACCGTACGGAACGATGAGCGCGGTCGAACTCTCCCTCACGGACGTCATGGACAAGATCGTCGTTGACGACTGGGGCCAGTGCCGGTCCGGGCCCTTCGGTGCGCTGCGCGCCCACGTCGAGTCCGGCAGGCTCAGCGAGGCGACCCTGCACGCCGAACTGTGCGAGATCGTCGTCGGCGACAAGCCCGGCCGTGAACGCGCCGACGAGACGACGCTCTTCTGGCATCGCGGACTCTCACTCTCCGACATCGCACTGGGCGCCGCCATGCTGGCGAAGGCCGAGGAGCGCGGCCTCGGCCAGAAGCTGCGGTTCTCATGACGAGCGGACTCTCCGGTGACTCGGGCGTCGACGGGGGGACGACCTCAGGTGGCTCAGGCATCGACGGGCGGATGCCTCCCGGCGACTCGGTTGCCGATGCGCGATCGCCCCACGGTGACTCGGCCGCCGGCGCGCGAACGGCCCACGGCAGCCCGGCCGTCGTCGACGGGCGGACGCCTTCCGGTGACCCGGCCGTTGACGGGCAGACGCCCTTCGGCGACTCGGCCGTCGACAGGCAGACAGCCTCCGGTGACTCGGGCGTCGCCGACGGACGTACGCCCTCCCGTGACCCGGTCGTCGACAGGCAGACGCCCTTCGGCGACTCGGGCGTCGACGGCCAGACAGCCTCCAGTGACTCCGCCATCACCGACGGACGTACGCCCTCCCGTCACCCCGTCGTCGTCGACGGGCGGTCGCTCTCCTGCGACGACGTCGTCGCCGTGGCCCACCACGGCGCCCAAGTCACCCTGGCCCCCGACGTGTTGCCCCGGCTGGCCCGCGACCGTGCCGTCGTCGACGATGTCGTCGACCGCCAGGTGCCGACGTACGGCCTGACCACGGGGCTGGGCAGCCGGTCGTCGTACGCACTGCCGCGCGACGAGCTCGCGGAGTTCAGCGTCCGTACGGTCCGGGGCCGGGCCAACGCGGTCGGCGATCCGCTGCCGGTCCCCGTCGTACGCGCCGCCGTCCTCGCCCGGGTGAACGGCATTGCGAGCGGCGGCAGTGGAGTGCGGCCGGAGATCCTGAGCCGGCTCGTCGCCCTGCTCAACTCCCGTGTGCACCCGGTGGTACCCGAGATCGGGTCGATCGGCGCCTCCGATCTGTGCCAGATGGCCCATGTCGGCCTGGTCGTCATCGGCGAAGGCCGCGCCGAATTCGGCGGTGAGGTGCTCGACGGCGCCACGGCGCTGCGGCGGGCCGGTCTCACCCCGGCCGAGCTGGGTCCGAAGGACGGCCATGTGCTGTGCAGCGCGAGCCCGTTGGCGGCAGGCCAGGGCGCCCTCGCCCTGCACGAGGCGGGCGCCGTCCTCATGCTGGCCCAGACGGTCACGGCGCTGACCTTCGAGGGATTCCGGGCGAACACCAGCCCGTTGGACGCCCGCGTGCTGGATCTGCGTCCGGCGCCGGGACAGTCCCGGGCGGCGCGCGAGCTGCTCGCACTGCTCGACGGCGGCGAGTTGGACGATCCCCGGCACGCGCGGCGGGTCCAGGACCCGGTCAGCCTGCGCTGCGCGGCCCAGGTGCACGGCGCGCTGCACGCCGCGCTGGACTTCGCCACCGCCGCACTGGAACCGGAGCTCAACGGCTGCGGCGACAACCCGGTGGTGCTGGCCGACACCGGCGAGATCCTCTCGTCCGGCAATTTCCACACCCCGGCCCTGGCCCTCGCCTTCGACACCCTCGCGCTGGCTCTGACGCAGACCGCTGCCATCTCCGCCGAACGCATGCGGCGGCTGCTCAACCCGGCCGTCAGCGGACTGTCCGCGAACCTCTCGCCGTACGGTCCGGAGCGCTCGGGTTTCGCACCGCTGGCGAAGACGGCGCAGGCGCTCGTCGCCGAGATCCGCATGCTGTCCGCACCGGTGTGCACCGACCCCCGGCACGGCGCGGACGCCGTCGAGGACGACTCGACCAACGCGGCGCTCGGCGCACGGCGGTTGACGACGATGCTCGTCCGGCTGCGCCAACTGCTCGCCGTGGAGGCCCTGGTGGCCGCCCAGGCTGTGGACCTGGCCGCACCGTCCGCCCTGGGACGGGGCCCCGCTCTCCTGCACCGCGCGATCCGCGAGCTCGTACCCCCGCTGGACGACGACCGGCCCTGCGGAGCGGACGTGGAACGGGTGCGCTGCGACGTGCTGGAGTCCGACGACGTACAAAACGCCCTGCGCGCCATCGTGGAAGGAGCGTCGTGACCAACATCGACGTGCACCAGCACCTGTGGGGTGCCGCGTTCGTGGCGGCACTGCGGGCCCGCGACAAACCACCGTTCCTCGACGGATGGACCCTGTACGTCGACGGCGAGCCGCCCTACGAAGTCCCTCCCGCCGACCACGACTTGGCCCGGCGTACGGAAATCGCCGCCGCCGACGGCCTCGGTCTGGCGCTCGTCTCCCTGTCCGCACCGCTCGGCGTGGAGTGGCTGCCCACCGAGGAGGCACGGCCTCTGCTCGACGGCTACCACGAGGACGCGGCCGGGCTGCCCGAGCCGTTCGGGGCCTGGGCCGCCGCCTGCGTCCGGGATGTCGACGCCGGTGCGACGGCCGCCGTACTCGACCGGGGATTCGCCGGACTCCAGCTGCCGGCGAACGCCCTTGCCGACGCGGCCGGTTACGCGCGGTGCGCCCCGTTGCTCGACCTGCTCGAGGCGCGCGGCCTCCCGCTGTTCGTCCACCCGGGGCCGGCGGCCGGCGAGTCCCTGACACCCGGCTGGTGGCCCGCGCTGGTCCCGTACGTCCAACAGATGCACGCCGCCTGGTTCGCCTTCCGGGCCTTCGGCAGGCCCCGCCATCCGCGGCTTCGCGTGTGCTTCGCGCTGCTGGCCGGGCTCGCTCCGCTGCACGGGGAGCGCTTCGCCGCCCGGGGCGGCGGCCTGGACGAGGTGGACCGGGACGTCTTCGTGGAGACGTCCTCGTACGGGCCACGCGCCGTCGACGCGGTCGTCCGTGCCCTCGGTGCCGATGTCGTCGTCCAGGGCACGGACCGGCCCTACGCGGAGCCGCCGCGGCGTCCCGGGTTCGGACTGGGCGAAGGCTCGGAACACGCCTTCCGGGTCGCCAATCCTCGGCGGCTGCTCACCGGAAGGAACTGACCGTGCCCAGATCGAGGCCGCTCTCCCGGGCCTTCCGGATGGCCTCTTCGTATCCGGCGTCCGCGTAACGGGCCACGCCCAGCGCCGGATCGGTCCAGAACACCCGGCGGATCTTGCGTTCCGCGAGTTCGCTGCCGTCCGCGACCACGGTGAGGCCGGTGTGGATGCTCCGGCCGACCCCGACGCCGCCGCCGTTGCCGACGGACACCCAGGTCGCGCCCTGTGCGGCGTTGAGCAGCGCGGCAAGGACGGGCCAGTCGGCGATCGCGTCGCTGCCGTCGAGCATCCCCTCGGTCTCCCGGGACGGCGAGGCGACGGCGGCGGGGTCCATGTGGTCCCGGCCCAGGGCCAGCGGGCCGATCTCGCCGCGCCTGACAAGGTCGTTGAGGCGCAGGCCGACCTCGTGCCGTTCGCCGAGGCCGAGCCAGCAGATGCGAGCCGGCAGCCCCTGCGGTGCGACGCGGGCCCGGGCCAGTGTGAACCACCGCTCCAGAGAAGGGGAGTTGACCACCTCCAGTACGGCTTCCTCACTGCGGCGCAGGTCCTCGGGGTCACCGCTGAGGCAGATCCAGCGGTACGGCCCCACTCCGCGCGCGAAGATCGGGCGTACGTACTCGGCCACGAATCCCGGGAGTTCGCCCGCACGGGGAGCTCCGGCCGCCACCGCCTGGGCGCGCAGGTTGTTGCCGTACTCGAAGACGACCGTCCCGCGCTCGCGAAGTGCCAGCAGGGCGCCCGCGTGCGCACGCAACGAGGCCTGTACGGCGGCACGGTAGGCGGGATCGGCCACGCGTGCCTGGTCCGGCGTGTATCCGACGGGCACGTACCCGTGGTCGAGGTCGTGCGCGGCCGTCTGGTCGGTCGCTATGTCGATGGCGACGCCGTCGGCCACCAGGCGGGGCAGGATCTCGGCGACGTTGCCGACGAGCGCGATGGCCGCGGGGTCGGACGAACCGGTGAGGTCGGCGACCGCCGTTTCGTAGTCCGGCGCGATGCGGTCGACCCAGCCCGCTTCGAGCCTGCGCCGCGCGCGCTCGGGGTCCACCTCGACGATCAGGCCGCGGCCGCCCAGGTTCGCGATGGCGAGACCCTGCGCGCCGCCCATGCCGCCGAGCCCGGCCGTGACCACCCGCCTTCCGTCGAGCGTGCCGCCGAAGTGGCGGTGGGCGATGGCGGAGAGGGTCTCGTGGGTGAAGCCCAGGACCCCCTGGGTGCCGATGTAGAACCAGGACGCTGCCGTCATCTGCCCGTACATGGTGAGTCCGGCGTCCTCCAAGCGACGGAACTCCGCCTCGCCCGACCAGGCGGGCACGACCATCGCCGTCGAGATCAGCACGCGCGGCGCGTCGGGGTGGCTCGGCAGCACCGCCACGGGTTTGCCCGACTGCACCATCAACGTCTCGTCGGGGCCCAGCCGTTCGAGGGCGGCGACGATCGCGTCGTACGCCTCCCAGGAGCGGGCGGCCCGGCCGCGGCCGCCGTAGACGACGAGCCGGGCCGAGTCCTCGGCGACGGCAGGATCGAGCGTGTTGAGGAGGCAGCGCAGTACGCCCTCCTGCTCCCAGCCCCGGCAGCGGAGTTGGGCACCTGTCGGCGCCGGAACGCCGAGTCTTCCGTCGAGTTGGGCATTGATTGGATCCATGGATCCAATCTAGTATCCGGGCATGTGCCCGCCACCACCCTCCGCTCAAGGTGAGACGCTCGCCGTCGCGAGCCTCGCCGACGAGATCGCCTACCGGCTGCGCGCCGACATCCTCGACGGGCGGCTGCCGTTCGGTGCCCGACTCCAACACGAGGAACTGGCAGCGCGTTTCGGCGTCAGCCGTACGCCGATCCGTGAGGCCCTGCGCCAGTTGCAGGCGCTCAATCTCGTGGAACTGGCGCCCAATCGCGGCGCGACGGTGCGCACGCCGTCCCGGGCGGAACTCGTCGAGGTCTACGAACTCCGTGCGGAGATGGAGGGTTTCGCGTGCGCGCTGGCCTGCGACCGTGCCTCCACCAAGGACTTGGACCATCTGGAGCGGACTCAGGAACGCCTCACCGCGGCCGTCACCTCGGCCGGGCGCGTCGACGACGCGGAACTCGACGCGGCCGTGACGGAGGCGAACACCGCCTTCCACGATCTGATCCACCGGGCCGCCGCCAACCGGCGCCTGACCGAGTCCATCCAGGCGCTGCAGAGCGTCTTTCCCCGCGACTCGGTCTGGCGGGTCATCGCCCATGACGAGACGGCGATGACGACCATGAACGTGATCGAGCACCAGGCGATCTCCGCCGCGCTCCGCGCCCGGACACCGGAGACCGCTCGCAAGGTGATGCGCGACCATGTGCACGCCGCCGGTGAGATCCTGCTCGCCCACCTCGACGACCAGAGATTCTGGGGATGAGCGCGCACTCCGGCCGGGTGCTGGTCATCGGCGGCGGCGCCATGGGCACCGGTATCGCCGCCCGCCTCTCCGCCGCGGGCATCGAGACGGTCGTGCTCGTCCGCCGCCCCGAGGCCGCCGCGACCACCCGGGACGAGATCTCCCGGCGGGTCGAGCACCTCGTCGAACTCGGCACGGCGCCGCCCGAATCCGTCCGGGCGGCGACGGTCCTGGTCGGTGAGGCGCCCGGGCCGTTCGCGCTGGCCGTCGAATCGATCGCCGAGGACATGGCCGCGAAGCGTGTCGCCCTGGCATTGGCCGAGTCGCTCGTCCTGGACGACGGAATCGTGGCCACCAACACCTCCTCGCTCCGGCTTGCGGATCTCGCCAACGGCCTGAAGCGTCCCGAACTCTTCGCCGGCTGGCACTGGTTCAACCCGGCCGAGCTCGTCCCGCTCGTGGAGGTGACGGGCGGCCCCCGCACGGCGCCGGAGACCTTGGAGCGGCTCGCCGCGCTCTCGCGGGCCGTCGGCAAGGAGCCGATCACTCTGCTGCGCGACCATGCGGGTTTCGTGGCCAACCGGCTGCAGTACGCGTTGTTGCGGGAGGCCTACGCGCTGGTCGAGGAGGGCGTCTGCGCGGTGGCTGACGTGGATCGCGCCGTCGTCGCCGGCCTCGGTGCGCGCTGGGCGGCGATCGGCCCGTTCGCGTCGATGGACGCGGCGGGACTCGATGTCCACGAAGCGGTCGCCGAGCAGTTGTTCCCGCAGCTCTCCCGCTCGACCGAGGTACCGGCCCTGCTGCGCGAGGCGCGCCGCAGCGGCGCCACCGGCATGAAGGGCGGCCGGGGCCTGCTGGGCGACTACCCGCCCGGCTCCGGGCGCGAGATCGCCGCGCGACGCGACACAGTGCTCGCCCTGCTGGCAGAAGACCGGCGGGAGGCCGAGCTATGACGTCCATCGCGGAACCTGTGGCCGCCGGGGAGGAATCGTTCGACGGCGCGGTCGTCCTGGGCGACCAGCCGCTGCGCCCGGCCGACGTGGTGGCGGTGGCACGTGGCAGGCGCGTGCTCCTCGGACATGCCGCCCGGACGCGGATGGGCGCCTCACGCCTCGCACTTGAGGGCGTACTGGCCCGTGGCGACACCGTGTACGGACTCAACACCGGCGTCGGCGCGATCAAGACCCAGGCGATCACGGCCGACCGGCAGGCCGCCTTCCAGACCCTGCTGCTGCGCGCGCACCGCGTGGGGCACGGGCAGTCGGCTCCCCGGGAGTTCGTCAGGGCGGCCATGGTCATACGGGCTGCGGGCCTCGCCGTCGGTGTCGCAGGTGTCCGGGCCGAGGTCGCCGACGCGTACTGCCGGGCCCTCGACACCGGCGTGACGCCGCGCGTCCACCTGCTCGGCTCGATCGGGCAGGCCGATCTGAGCCAACTCGCCGAAATCGGCCTGGCCCTCATCGGCCACGGTGCCGACGGCGCCGCCCTGATCGCCCACGGCTACACCCCGATCGAACTCGGCCCGCGCGAGGCAGGGGCCGTCGTCAACAGCAACGCGTTCTCGGTCGGTATCGCCTGCCTGGCCCTGGAACGGGCGACCCGCGCCATCCGGGCGCTCGACGTGTCGGCGGCACTGTCGCTGGAGGGACTGACAGGGAACGTCGACGCCATCCACCCGGCCGTCGCCGGAGTACGCCCGTACACGGGCGCCCACGAGACGATCGGCCGACTGCGTGCACTGCTGTCGGGCGGCGCCCTGCTGACCGGCGCCCGGCCGGCCCGCGCCATCCAGGATCCGCTGGCGTTCAAGGTGGTGCCGCAGACCCACGGGGCGGCCCGTCAGGCGCTGGCGCACTGCGACCACGCCGTCGGGATCGAGCTCTCCTCCTCCGGCGACAGCCCGATCATGCTCGTCGACGAGGACCGCGCCATCTCGACCGGCAACCACGACATCGCCCCCGTCGCCATCGCGCTCGACTACGCGCGGCTCGGGCTCGCCCAGGCGGTCACGATCGCGGGCGAGCGGGTGCAGAAGCTGCTGGACTCGGCCTTCACCGGTCTGCCGAACGGTCTCCGGGCCGATCCCGCCGCGCCCGACGACGGCCTGGCGATCCTCGCCAACGGCGCGGCGAGCCTGGCCGGAGAGGCCCGCCTGCTCGCGCAACCCGTCACGCTGGAACAGCCCACGAGCGGAATCGCGGCCGGCATCGAGGACCGGATCACGATGGCGCCCACCGCGGCCCGCCGACTCCATGAAATGGCCGGCCTGGCACTGCGGTTGGCCACCGTCGAGCTCATGTGCGGCGCCCAGGCGGTCGACCTGCGCGGGCACGCCGGTGACCTCGGCGAAGGAACGCGACGCGCCTACGCGGCAATTCGCCGGTCCGTCCCCTTCGTCGGCGCGGGCGAGGCCCCGGACGGCGACATCGACGCGCTGGAGGACTGGCTCGCCGGCGACGAACTCCCCTAGCAAGCCCACCACTTCCGTACACACGCACCCGGCACAAGGGGATGACCATGAACCCGACCCCGATCGACACCACCGCCCTCACCGAACTCGGCGTGTCCGACCGCCCGTTCAGGCCCGAGGAGTGCGCGGACCGCGCCCGCCGCGCGGCGGCGTTCGTCGACACCGCCGCGCTCGACCGCTCCGGGCCCGGTTCGTACCTGCTGCTGTGGCGGAACGACAACTCCGAGGCATGGCTGAACACTTGGTGGGAGTCGCGCGACACCGGCTACCACGACCACCAGGGTTCCTGTGTCGGCGTACACGTGATCGAAGGCGTCGCCTGGCAGGAGGGGTTGCCGGTGGGCGGGCCGCGCCGCGCCCACCGGTACGGGCCCGGCGAGTCCTTCTCGTTCCCCGGATCAGGCGTCCACCGCATGGATCACGACGCCGGCGCCATCACCATCCACGTCTACTCGCCGCCCATCCAGGCCATCGGCCACTACGAGATCATCGACGGCGAACTCCACCGCACTCCGGGTGACCCGGACGAGGGCTCGCCCGCGAGTCCTCGTCTGCTCGACGCGCTCAATGCGATCGGCCCGTGATCGTGGATGGGCCGCTTCGACCCGGTCGAGACGCCCTGCCGGTCGTCAGTAACCGGAAGGGCACCGGCCGCTGAGCCCATCCTGCACTCCCCCGTCCTGGCCCTGACGCCGCGGCCGCGCGTGCGCAGCCGCGGCGCTCAGTCCCGGTAAGCGGCCGTGGCGATCTGCACGAACGAGCGGATCAGCGGGTTCACGTCGCCCTCGTTCCACGCCACCACCACGCGGCTCGGCGCCATGTCGGTCAGCGGGACCACCGCCAGCTGCTCGAACGGCTCGTGCCCGAGCGGGGTCATCCCGACCGTGCCGTTCCAGAGCACGGCTTGCAGGCACTCCTGTACGGCACGCACCACCGGGCCCTCGCGCGGCTCGCCGCCGTTCCAGTACGACCGCCAGACCGGGTCGGTGCCCTCCGGGAACTGGAACCAGCGGCGGTCGGCCAGGTCAGCCAGCTTCAGGCGGTCACGGCCGGCCAGCGGATCGTCGGCGCGCAGCACCGCGCCCACCGGGTCAGCGCGCAACTCGTGCACCGTCAGGCCGGTTTCGTCGAACGGCCCCCGGGTGAGGGCGACATCGACAAGTCCGGCGCGCAGCCCGCAGGTCGGATCGGTCAGGTCGGTGTCCCGGATGCGGACCTCGACGCCCGGATGCCGCCGACGGTAGGCGGCGGCCAGCCGCGTCGCGCCCGGGTCGGTGCTGTCGCCCAGGATGCCGACGGTGATGGCCGATGCGCCGGCCGCCGCGGCCACCCGTACGCGTGCCTGTTCGGCCTGGTCGAGCAGGGTGCGCGCCTCGTCCAGCAGCGCCGCCCCGGCCGGGGTGAGCGTGACGCCCGCGGCAGAGCGGTGCAGCAGAGTGGCACCGACGTCGGTCTCCAACTGCTTGATTGCGCGGCTCAGCGGCGGCTGGCTCATGTGCAGCCGGGTGGCGGCCCGGCCGAAGTGCAGTTCCTCGGCGACGGCCACGAAATAGCGCAGTGTGCGCAGCTCCATGACCGGCGACGATACCCGTGCGGTATCGGCCCCACCCAACCGGTCTTGGACGGCCGCGGTACTCGGACGGTGGAATCGGAGCGTGGCCGACGAACCGATGACCAGCGGGGCGACGGCCGAGTCCGCCGTACCCGCGGTCGGCTCGGACAGCGACGAGCTGTTCGGCCGGGCACCCCGCCCAACTGCCAACCCTGGATGGGAATCATGCACGTCGCGTACTGGATCGTCGCCGCCATGCTCGCTCTCTTCTACCTCTACGGGGGCGGGATAAAGGTGATCCGGACCCGCGAGCAGCTCCAGCCGATGATGGCGTGGGTGGACCGCACACCGATGCCGGCCGTCAGGACCATCGGGGTGCTCGAAGTGCTCGGCGCGATCGGGCTGATCCTGCCGCCGCTGACCGGCATCGCACCCGGCCTGGCCCTGGCCGCGGCCATCGGCTTCGTGCTCCTGCAGTTCGGCGCGACCGGAGTCCACCTGAACCGGGGAGACCGCCGGATCGCCCTGAACATCGCGCTCACCCTCGCCGCGGCCCTGACCGTCTGGCTGGCCACGACTTGGCTGTGACCGGCGCTTGAGGAGCCTGCGGCGGGGGCAGGTCGTCCCCTTTTCGACATCACATGGCGTCACAGTCACCCAGGTGGATGCCACTGTGTTTTCGCAGGTCAGGGCCACGAAGGAGACGGACCCGCCGTACCCCGTGCATGCCCATCAGACTGCTACTCGCCGGCGGCCTGCGGCTCGCTCATCCGGCGAGCGGCCTCGACGACCGCCGCACGGTGCTGGGCCAGCCGCTCCGACGACCAGGACCGGCTGACCTCTTCGGGGTCGACACCCTCGGCGGCCCAGAACCACGCCTGAGCCGCGGCGAGAACCATGGTCAGGAGGTCGGCAGGCACCATCTCCCGGGCGACCTCTCCACGCTGCTGTGCGGCGGCCACTTCGGCGGCTTTGCGGCGGAAGGCGTCCGGTTCGAGTCCGGTTGCGGCAGGGCGCTCCAGCAGTTTCCATAGGCGTAGGCGCATCAGGGCCGGCCGGGCGACGAGATGGTCGAAGATCGCGGCGGCATATCCGGGCAGGTCATCGACATCGAACGGCACCGACTCGGCGCCGGCCGTCATCGCGCGTTGCAGTACCTCGTCGAACAACTGCTCCTTGTTGCCGAAGTACGCGTAGATCAGCCGCTTGTTCGCCTCCGCGGCCTCCGCGATCCGGTCCACTCGGGCACCGGCGATGCCGTAGGCGGCGAATTCGTTGAAGGCCGCGTCGAGCAGCCGGGCCTTTGTGGCGCTTGAGTCCCGTGGCATGCGGGTCACCTTAGCAAGTAACTATCTAGTTATTGACATAGGCGGTGCACAGGTCTACGGTAACGTATCTATCCAGTTAGTTACGGAACGAGGAACCCTCATGGAACAGCGCACACTCGGCGGCCAGGGCCTGACCGTCGGCGTCCAAGGACTCGGCTGCATGGGTATGAGCGCGTTCTACGGCGCCGCCGACGAGACGGAGTCGCTGGCCACCATCGATCGCGCGCTGGAACTCGGCGTCACCCTGCTGGACACTGCCGAGAGCTACGGCCCCTTCGTCAATGAGCAGCTTCTCGGCAAGGCGCTGGCAGGGCGCCGGGAATCCGCCGTGGTCGCGACCAAGACCGGTGTCGAGATCACCGACGACGGCCAGGTGCGCGATCTCAACGGCCGGCCCGAGTACGTCCGGCACGCCCTCGAACGCTCGCTGCGGCACCTGGGCACCGACCACGTCGACCTCTACTACCTGCACCGCATCGACCCCAAGGTGCCCATCGAGGAGACCGTCGGCACCCTGGCCGAGCTGGTCGCGCAGGGCAAGATCCGCGGCATCGGCCTGAGCGAGGCGTCTGCGGAGACGATCCGACGGGCCCACGCCGTCCACCCGCTCGCCGCCGTCCAGACGGAGTACTCGCTCTTCGAGCGCGGCATCGAGCACGACGGAGTCCTCGACACTCTGCGGGAGCTGGGGATCGGACTGGTCGCCTACTCCCCGCTGGGGCGCGGCTTCCTGTCCGGCGCCATCACCAGCCCAGACGACTTCACCGAGGACGACTGGCGCCGGACCGACCCCCGGTTCCAGGGCAAGAACTTCGACCGCAATCTCGACGTCGTACGCGAGGTCCGCCGCCTCGCCGACGACAAGAACGTCACGCCCTCCCAGCTGGCGCTCGCCTGGGTCCAGTACCAGGGCGCGGTCGCCATCCCCGGTACAAAGCGCCGCCGCTACCTCGAGGAGAACGTCGCCGCGACCGAGGTCACCCTGACCGCCGACGACATCGCCGCCATCGAGGCGGTCGCCCCGCACGGCGTGGTCACCGGCGACCGCTACGCACCCGAGTTCATGGGCACGCTCAACGGCTGACAGCCGACCGGCGCCTCACAAGATCCCCTCGCGGGGCCACATCCACGTCAGGAGACTCACCTCATGTCCACACCTCAGACTCCCCACACCTTCGGGGCGAGCACAACCGCCGCCGAGGTAACCGACGGCGTCGACCTGCACGGCCGCAGGGCCGTGGTGACCGGAGCCAGTTCCGGGATCGGAGTGGAGACCGTCCGGGCGCTCGCCGCCGCGGGCGCCGACGTCACCCTGGCCGTACGGGACACCGACGCAGGTGCCGGAGTGGTGGCGCGCCTGGAGAAGGAACTGCCGCCTGAGTCAGGACAGTTGACCGTGGGACGGCTCGACCTGGCCGACCGGTCGACGGTCGCGGAGTTCGTGGCGGCCTGGCAGGGCCCGCTGCACATCCTGGTCAACAACGCCGGTGTGATGGCCACGCCGGAGCTCACCCGCACATCCGACGGCCGGGAATGGCAGTTCGGCGTCAATCACCTGGGCCACTTCGCCCTCGCCACCGGCCTGCACCCGGCACTCGCGGCGGCGGACGGCGCACGGGTCGTCTCGGTGAGCTCGATCGGCCACCTCTTCTCACCGGTCGTCTTCGACGACCTGGACTACCGCTTCCGGCCCTACGACCCGTGGACCTCCTACGGACAGTCGAAGACGGCCAACGCCCTGTTCGCCGTCGGTGCCGCCGAACGCTGGGCCGACGACGGCATCACCGCCAACGCTCTGATGCCGGGCAACATCGCGGACACCTCCCTGGCCCGGCACATGGACATGGAGCAGGTGGCCGCCTTCCTCGCCTCGGGCGAACTGGCGCTGCCGCCGGGGAAGACGGTGGAGCAGGGCGCCGCGACCTCGGTGCTGCTGGCCGCCTCACCGACGGTGGAGGGCGTCACCGGCCGCTATTTCGAGGACTGTGCCGAGGCCAAGCCCGTCGCCGAGCGAGCCGGTGCCGTCGCCGGCGTCGCGCCGTACGCCCTGGACCGGGAGAACGCGGCACGCCTGTGGGCCGTGTCCAAGGCTCTCGTCAACTAGCGATCCGGGCTCCGGACATGACTCCGCGACACGAGCAGTGGGCCCGGCTGCGCAGCCAGCTCTGGCGGCCGCCGCGCGCCCATGGTGAGCAGCCGCGCGAACGGGTGGTCGGCCCGCTCGAACTCTTCTACGACCTGGTCGTGGTCGTCCTGGTCGCCCAGGCCGCTCACCACTTGGCCGCACACCTGACCTGGCGCGGGCTCGGCGAGTTCGCCGCGGTGTTCGCGCTGGTGTGGATCGCCTGGCTCAACGGCAGCCTCCACCACGAACTGCACGGACACGACGATGCCCGCGGCCGGAGCCTGTTCCTGCTGCAGATCCTGGTGCTCGTGCCGCTGGGTGCGTTCATCCCCGAGGCGGGCGGCGCACGCGGAGTCGCGTTCGCCGTGGACGCGGGGGTGCTGTTCGCGGTCCTAGCGGTGCTGTGGCTGCTCGCCGCGCGTGGTGACAGTCCCGAATTCCGCCGTCCCAGCAGGCTGTTCGTGAGCGGGACGGCGGTCTGCGCGATCGTCCTGGCCGCGAGTGCCGCCCTGCCCGCCGGTGTCCGCGTGCTGACGTGGGGTCTGTTGGCCGTCGTCTATCTGGCGGGGTTCGCGGTCGTGATCGGTACGGCCACCCCGGTGCAGTCGGTCGCGCTCAGCGTGACCCACGCGCTCACCGAACGGTTCGGCCTGTTCATCATCATCGTGCTCGGCGAGACAGTGACCGCGGTGGTCGACGGGCTGGCCCATGAACCGACCAACGCGCTCACCCTCGCCGTCGGGCTCGTCGCCGTCGTCGTCGGCTTCGGTGCCTGGTGGACGTACTTCGACTTCGCCGGCCACCGGCTACCGAGGCCCACACGCGTGAGCACCGTGCAGTGGATGCTGGTTCACCTGCCGCTCACTGCCACGGTGGCCGCCATGGGCGCCGCGATGGTCGGCCTCGTCGAACACGCCCACGACGGCCGTACCCCCGCCGCCACGGCTTGGGTGCTCTGCGGGGGCGCGGCCGTCGTGCTCTGCACGACGATGGTGCTCGCGAGCTCCCTGCGGGTCTGGCACCTGGACCGCGGCCTCTACCGGCCGCTGGCCCGCACCTGCGTCGCCGTGGCCGTCGTGTGTGTGGGAGTCGGAGCCGCCCGCCCGGCTCCCCTCGTCCTCGGCCTCACCCTCGTCATCCTCTTGGGTGTCCCCTGGGGACTCGCCGTGGCGTACCGCCTGTCCCACGAAGAGAAAGCCGCCGCTGAGGAAGGGGCAGCGGTTCCGGAACCTCAGGACGACAACCGCCGCTAAGCCTTTCACTCGTATCGGCGCGCTGCCGTTTCAGGCCGCCGAACCCGCGGACTCGGCCCGGTCGTCGCGCGCATCCCGCAGTGCGACATGGGTGGGGCCGTCGGGAACGTTCGCGGGCCGGTTCCTGGCAAACTCCTTGCGCAGGACCGGGACCACCTCTTCGCCGAGCATGTCGAGCTGTTCCAGCACGGTCTTCAGCGGTACGCCCACACCGTCGACGTTGAACAACTGGCGCTGATAGTCCCCGAAGTGCTCGCGGAAGGTCAGCGTCTTGTCGATGACCTCCTGGGGGCTGCCCACGATCAGCGGGGTCTGCTCCATGTACTGCTCCAACGAAGGGCCGCCGCCCATCTGGGGTGAGTGGTCGAAGAACGGCCGGTACTCCCGTACGGCGTCCTGGGAGTTGCGGCGCATGAAGATGTGGCCGCCGACGCCGACGATGGCCTGCTCCGGTGTGCCGTGGCCGTAGTGCGCGTACCGCTCCCGGTAGAGGCCTATGAGCCGCTGGAAGTGTTCCTTGGGCCAGAAGATGTTGTTGGCGAAGAAGCCGTCGCCGTAATAGGCGGCCTGCTCGGCGATCTCCGGGGAGCGGATCGATCCGTGCCAGACGAACGGCGGTACGTCGTCCAGAGGCCGGGGGGTGGAAGTGAAGCTCTGCAGCGGCGTGCGGAACCTGCCCTCCCAGTCGACGACGTCCTCGCGCCACAAACGGTGCAGCAGGGCGTAGTTCTCGATGGCGAGGTTGATGCCCTGGCGGATGTCCTTGCCGAACCAGGGGTAGACGGGGCCGGTGTTGCCGCGGCCCATCATCAGGTCCACGCGCCCGTCGGCCAGGTGGTGAAGCATGGCGAAGTCCTCGGCGATCTTCACCGGGTCGTTGGTGGTGATCAGCGTGGTGGCCGTGGACAGGATGATCCGGTTGGTGCGCGCCGCGATCCAGCCGAGCATGGTCGTGGGGGACGACGGTACGAAGGGCGGGTTGTGGTGCTCGCCGGTCGCGAACACGTCCAGGCCGACCTCCTCGGCCTTCTGCGCGATGGCGACCATCGCCTTGATCCGCTCGTGCTCGGTCGGCGTCCGGCCCGTGGTCGGATCGGCGGTGACATCACCGACGGTGAAGATCCCGATCTGCATCGCGCTCACCCTCTTTCATATAGTTGACACATCAACCATATGATGAACATGCAACGCCCCGCCTCTATTCCGACAAGGGGTGACACCTCAGATCAGCGGGGTCGCCGCGCCCCGTACCGCTCAATCACAGGCAGTCTTTGCCCAGCCCTTCGAGGAGCCGGTTGGAGATCTGGTCGAGCATGGCAAGCTCTGCCGGGCCGAGCGGATCGATGAACAGGCGACGGACCGCTTCGACATGACGAGGGGCCGCGGCGGCGATGGCTTCGCGGCCGGCAGGGGTGACGGCAATGAACGCCACCCGTCCATCAGTGGGGCAGTCCTCCCGGACGACCAGACCGCGCTTGGCCATCCGATTGACATGGTGGGACATCCGGCTCTTCTCCCACTCCACCGCCTTGGCCAACGCCAGTACAGGCAGTCGCCCCTCCGGCACCTCGGTGAGGTGCACAAGGACGCCGTAGTCGGCGCCGGACAGACCCGAATCGGCCTGCACCTCGCGGGCCAGCCGACCGACGAGTTTCTCCTGCAGGCTGACGAAGCTGCGCCAGGCGTGTTGCTCGGTTTCGGTGAGCCAGCGCGTCGCCTCAGTCATACGCTCCAGCGTAAACGATTTGTTGACGCGTCATCTTGCGGTACTCCATCCTGCTCTAGTTGATGCATCAACTAGAATCGCCCAGAGGGACACACGCGCACTCGGCGCCAGCCATCAGTGACGGCACTCAAGGAGGAGCGATGGGAACCCTGGTTGCAGACAATCCGGATCAGTCGCGTTTCGAAATCTTCGAAGCGGAGGAGAGGGTCGGGTTCGCCGAATATCACCGGTTCAAGGACGAGATCGCCTTCATCCACACCGAGATCGACCCCCGCTTCGAGGGACGCGGCCTGGCGGGGAAACTCGCTCGGGCAGCCCTCGACTCGGCCAGGGAGCAGGGGCTCGCCGTGCTTCCGTTCTGCGCGTACATCCGCGGCTGGATCTCCAAGCACCCTGAGTACGTCGACCTGGTGCCCGAGGGGCAGCGCGCCCGGTTCGGGCTGTGAGCCGGTTGATCCCTGAGAATGCGGTCCGGATCACCCGGGCGCATCGCTGACGGAAGGGGCGAAGGCCCATGAGCAATCTCGAAATCCACCCACCGACCCGCCTGTGCGGCGGGCGATCCGACGTCTCCGCCCACCCGGTCCGCGAACTGCTCAGCCCCCGGGAGGCACAGATCGGCAGCTCGACCGTGGTCCGCCGGTTGCTGCCCAATCTCGGGCGCCGGATGGTCGGCGCCTGGTGCTTCGTGGACCACTACGGTCCCGACGACATCGCGGACGAGCCCGGCATGCGGGTCCCGCCGCACCCGCACACCGGTTTGCAGACGGTCAGCTGGCTGCACGCCGGCGAAGTACTGCACCGCGACAGCATCGGCAGTGAGTCGACCATCCGGCCCCGCGAACTCGGCCTGATGACAGCCGGCCGAGCCATCGCCCACGCCGAGCAGAGCACTCAGTCCCATCCCCGCTTCCTACACGGCGCTCAACTGTGGGTCGCCCTGCCCGATGCCCACCGCGACGTCACACCCGCCTTTGAGCACCACGCCGACCTGCCCGTAGTCACGGCCTCGGGCCTCACCGCCACCGTCATCCTGGGCGAGTTGGACCACACGGCCTCGCCGGGCACCACGTACTCCCCGCTGGTCGGCGCCGATCTCACGATCGCCGAGGGTACCGACGTACGACTGCCGGTAAATCCCGACTTCGAGTACGCCGTGCTGACGATGTCGGGAGCCACCGAGGTCGACGGAGTGCGTCTGGACCCGGGATCGATGCTCTATCTGGGTTGCGGGCGGACCGAACTCCCGCTGCGTGCCCTCAGCGACAGCGGACTGCTGCTGCTCGGTGGTGAACCCTTCGAGGAGAAGATCGTCATGTGGTGGAACTTCGTCGGGCGTTCCCAGGAGGACATCGCACAGGCCCGCTCCGAGTGGATGACCGGCACCCGCTTCGGCGAAGTGAAGGGGTACGACGGGTCACCGCTGCCCGCCCCCGAACTGCCGCCGGTGCCACTGAAAGCACGGGGAAGGGTCCGCTGACGTGAGCACATGAGCACGGGTGCGTCACCCGAAGTCGCTCCGGCCCTGCTGTCCGCCCGCGAGCCGTCATCCGCCGCCCGTGGACTGCGAGTTCACCGACCGCGTTGAGCCGAGATCGTGCACTCCATCGCCCGCGCGAGAGCGATGAACGTCTCGCGGGACGCCTCGTCGAGGGACTCCACGGTGGCTTGCTCCAGCCTCGCCATCATCTGGGCGAGCGGCTCACGAGTCGCCTTCCCCTTCTCCGTCAGGGACACGATCATGACCCTGCGGTCACGGTCCGCCGGCTTGCGGGTCACGAACCCGGCCTCCTGCATCCGGCGAAGGGACCGCGACACCGTGGAATGCTCCATACCCAAGGCCTTGAGAAGCTCGGACTGGCTCTGGTGATCGCGTTCCAGAAGCTGCATCAGGATCAGCTCCTGGCCTACGTGGAGACCGAGACCGCGCAACAGTTCGCCGGCGTACCCGCCGTGCACTCGCGCCAGAGCGATGATCGCGTAACTAACCGGTCCGCCATCCGCGGTTCCCGGACGCACAAGGACGCCCTCCGAAGTCGTGTCCGCCCTGTGTTCTGCCATCCGCCGCATCCTCCACTCGCACCCGCGAGGGAGTCTAACCGGGCGAGCGGACACACGCCTGACCAGCGGTCTGGGAGTGCCTCCGGCCCGTGCGCCGGCATCGGCCGGCCCCGCCCGCATGGGGTGGGGTCGGCCGACACTGCTCAGGGTCCGGCCACTTGTCCCGATCCTCGCCCTCTAGAACTCCGAGCCGCTCATGGCCGCCAGGAAGGCCTGCGGGTTCCAGTATTCGCGGTAGTTGACGATCTGACCGTCGCGGATCGTCACGAAGGTGGCATAGCTCATCTCGTAGGGGTTCCCGTTGGTCAGGACCGTGCCGGAGGCGCTCCATTCCGCGACGGCCAGATTCGGGTCGTCGGTCGCATGGATCCGCACCGAGGGGAGCGTGCGTACGTCGATGACGTCGGGATAGTTGCGCAGGTACTCGTAGACGGCATCGCGGCCTTCCAGCCTCGTCGGAGTGCCCTCAGGAGCGAAGGGGAACTCGGCGACGACGTCGTCGGCGCACAGGTCCGCCCAACCCTTCATGTCCTTGGCGAGGAACTTGTCCAGGCTGCGCCGCAGCAGGTCAACGGCAGTGAGGGAGGTACTCATCATTTACTCCGATTCATTGATGACAAACGGGCGATATCGATGGCGAACCGCCGGAAGTGGCATGGGCGGCCGCCGGAACGACGAACGCGCCGTCGTTGGAAAGGCCGGAAACAGTTCGGCAGGGGCGACGCACCGGCGTTGCCGGACGTCGGCGAGCCCGCCGCGGAGGCTGGAGACGGGGGCAGCGATGCAGAGGGCTACCGCAGACAGCTCAGTGACAGCGGGTTGAGGCCGTCCACCGCAGCTGGTGCACCGTCGGCCGAAGCCGACCCCGGGACCAGGTGTCGCACGTGCCGATGATCCACAGACGACCCAACCGGGGCATGCGAACCACCTTCACTAAAGCGCTTCCTGCGCAGGTCAACCTGGGAAAGTGTGATCCGGCGCCAGAAGAACTTGTCTAGCTACATAATTACGTGTCTAGCCACACAATGTCAAGCAATCGCACCCTGATTTCGGGAGGACCGTCCATGGCAGATGCTCCGGAGGGGATGATCCGCCGACCCGCCCTGGTAGCCACCGCACCCGTGAGCTTCGGGCTGTTCGCGCTGGCCCGGGCCCTGCACGGCTACGGCGCCGAGTTGCTCTCCGACATCGGTCTGCACCCAGGGCAGGAGCTCATCCTCATGCAGCTCTTCGAGAGGAACGGCCAAACCCAGGCCGAGCTCCAGCAGGCCGTGGGTCTTGACCACTCGACCGTGTCGCGTTCGATCAGACGGATGGTGGATGCCGGCCTGCTCACCCGTGAGCCGTCCGCCAGCGACCGCAGAGCCATGATCGTCTCGCTCTCCGAGAACGGAGAAGCGATGCGTAAGCCAATCACCGCTGTGTGGACGACCCTTGAGCGACTCGCTGTGGAAGCGATCCACGAGACCGGGCAGGAAGGCTTCATGACCGCGGCGGCGGAACTGGAGCGCGCCTACACAGCCGCCCGCCGCACCTGAGCCGCCGCGGGCTCATTCCTGTCGGTGCTACTCCGGCGGAGTCGGTGCTCCTGTGACGGAGTCGATGCTCCTCCGACGGGACCGGTCAAGCCCGATCATTTGGCGGCCGGGAAGTACCTGGCCAACTCCTCGCGGGAGGCATCGTCGAGTTCGACGCCGGCGGCGTGGAGGTTCTCGGTCAGGTGGGTGCGGGTGCTGGTTCCGGGGATGAGCAGAATGTTCGGTGCGAGGTCGAGAAGCCACGCGAGGGCGATCTGCGCCGGGGAGGCCTGCAACCTGGATCCCAGCGCCGCGAGTACAGGGCTGGTGAGGATCTTTTTCTGGGTGGCGCGCGGCCACCCGAGCGGGCAGAACGGAACGAAGGCGATACCGCGTAGCGTGCACTCGGTCAGGACGTCCGCAGAACTCTGGTCCGCCAGGTTGAACAGGTTCTGCACGCAGACGATCTCGGTCTGGTCGACGGCTCGCAACAGGTGCTGCCGCGAGATGTTGCTCAGGCCGATCCCGTCGATGAGGCCCTCGTCGCGGGCTCGGATCAGGCTCGCCAGTTGGGCGTCGAACCGTTTGCCGGGCGGGGAGTGGTCCATGGTGCGCAGGTTCACGGCCGCCAGGCGGCTGGTGCCCAGGGTGGCCAGGTTGTCTTCGATGCCCTGGCGCAGTTGGTCCGGCTCGTCGAACCGCAGCACGGCGCCGTCGGCGTCACGGCGGGCGGCCACCTTGCTCACGATCGCCAAGTCGGCCGGGTAGGGGTGCAGCGCCTCGCGGATGAGGTCGTTCACCACTCCCGGTCCGTAGAACTGGGCGGTGTCGATGTGGTTGACCCCGCTCTCGACCAGGGCACGCAGCACACGCAGGGCTTCGTCGCGGTCGCGGGGCGGCCCGAAGACGTTGTCACCGGCCAGCTGCATCGCGCCGTAACCGACTCTGCGTACGCGCCAGTTGCCGAGTGCGAATGACCCGGCCTGTTCGAGATCGTGTACGGAACCTGACACGACGTTTCTCCTTTGCCGAGGCCGCTCGGCCGTGAAGTACACGGTGGTGTACGTGTGTTGATGGGCTGATTGCCGGACGGCTGGATCGAGGACCAGGTGTGGCAGGTCCCCGCCGCTCCCCCACAGCGGCAGGGACCTGGTCTTGCCATGTCTTGCCATGCTCAGGCGTGGACCTGGGAGCCGTAGCCGAGGTCGAGGCGGATGGACTCGAGGATGGTGAAGGCGTGGCTGGCGGTGTAGACGTCGGCGGCGGCCAGGACGCCGGTGTACTTCTTGATGACCGGGGCGGCGGCGTACTCGGCCTGGGCGTCCTGGTAGGTCTTGACGCCTGCCCAGGTGTTGTTGCCGTACTTGGTGAAGAACGGGGTCGGGTCGACGTTGGCCATCGCCTTCTTGACCCCGTCGACGATGTCGTCGACGTACTGCTGGTGGACGGTCATGTCGCGACGGGTGCCGAGGCGCCCCATGTGCCCGCCGATGTAGTGGGTCCACGGGTACTCGAGGGCCTTGCCCGGCGCGGCGATGGCCCCCTGGACGTCCTCGTTGATGTTGAGGTTCTGGAACGGCACCCAGCCGGGCAGGACGATGTCGACGAGCATGAGGGCGTCGTGGTCCGGGAAGTGGATGTAGATGTTGTCGGCGCTGTGGTTGGTGCCCTTGTGGAACAGTTCGATGCGCTCCCCGCCGACGCGCAGGGTCTTGTGGCGCTCGAAGGTGACGTTGGGTGCCGGGCGCGTCGGGTCGTTGTCGCGCAGCAGCAGCCGGCGGTTCTCCACGTGGCCGATCCGCTCCACGTGACGGCCGAACAGGGACGAGGCCCCGAGATGGTCGGCGTGGTGGTGGGAGTAGACGATGTGGGTGACCTTGTTGGAGGTGCCGTTGGCGGCGGCGATCTCGTTGATGGCGCGCTGCAGGTTGTGCCCGATGGTCGGAGGCGCGTCGAACAGTACGACGCCTTCCTTGGTCGTCAGGAACACGGCCTGGTACGTGGAGTCGGTGACCCAGTACAGGTTCCGCTTGATCCGGCCGACGTAATAGCCCTGGGCGTTGACCGCGGGGCCGAGTGCCGAGGCGGGGATCGGGGCGTAGTCCGGCAGTTCGGTGGAGGCCGCGGCGGCCGGCTCGGCGAGGACACCGCCGGCCACGGCGGCGATCGCCGGTACGGCCGCGATCTTCGCTGACCTGGCCAGGAACGAACGACGGTTCGTGGAGGAATCGAGCTCAGACATGTCGCTACTGCCTTTCACAATCAATTGATTCGGCTGATCTGGTCGCAAATTGGTTCTGATCAGGCACCCGGCGCGCCCCGGGGGCGGAGGCCCGGGTGAGTCGTGGTCAGTAGTTGCGGGTGTAGCCGCCGTCGGCGGCGATGAACTTGGCGGTGACGAACTCGGCGTCGTCGCCGGTGAGGAACAGCACCGTGCCGACGATGTCCTCGGGTACGGCGGGGCGCTTGATCGCCTGCTCGTCGGCGAGGAGGGTGTTGATGTCGGGCGGCATGGCCCCCTCGGCGACCGTTTCGTCGATCAGCGGGGTGCGGGTGAACGCCGGGGACACGGCGTTGACCGTGATGCCGTCGGCGGCGAGGTCGTTCGCCAGGCCACTGGTCAGGCCGAGGATCCCGGCCTTGCTGGCCATGTACGGCGTCATGTTCCTGGTCGTGGTGTAGATCGACGAGGAGCTCATGTTGACGATCCGTCCCCAGCCGCGCTCCCGCATGTCCCCGGCGAACGCCATGGCCATCAGGAACTGGGAGTCGAGGTTGGTCGACAGCACTCGGCGCCAGTGGGCGAAGTCGACGTCGGCCAGCGGTGCCACGCCGGCGATCCCGGCGTTGTTGACCAGGATGTCGGTCGGCCCGCAGGCGGCGCGCACGGCTGCGTGAAGTGCCTGTACGGCGTCCGGGTCGGACACATCGGCGATCAGTGGGACACAGGTGCCGCCGGCCTTCTCGATCTCTTCCCGGGTCTGCTCGGCGATCGTCAGGTCGACAGCGGCGACGGTCGCGCCGCGGCGCGCCAGCCCACGGGCGATGGCGGCGCCGAGGCCGCGGGCCGCGCCGGTGACGACCGCGACGCGGCCCGCGTGGGTGGCCATCGGTGCGGTCCGGGCGGAGACACTGTTCTCTGGCATGGGATTTCTCCTTGCGGCGCCTTGCCGCGGTAAGCGCCTGCCGCGGTGGCCGGGGTCAGCCGCCGTAGGTCGGCAGAATCGCTCCGCTGATCGGTGCGGCGGCATCACTCACGAGGAAGGCGATCACTTTCGCGATCGCTTCCGGGGAAACCGCGTGCGCCAGCTGCTCCTCGCTGAGGAAGCCGCGGTTCTTGGGGGTGTCGATCAGCTGCGGGGCTACCGCGTTCACCCGGACGCCGCTGGGACGCAGTTCGAGGTCGAGGATGCGGACGAGGTGCGCGAGCGCGGCCTTGCTGACGCCGTAGGCCGTCAGGCCCGCGGTCGGTTCGACCCCCGGTCGCGCGGAGACGTGCACGATGGCTCCGGACCCACGCGTTCGCATGTGGACCCCGGCCGCCTGGCTCAGCCACAGGGCCGCACCCAGGTTCACGTCGACCATGAGGCGCAGCGCTTCGGGCGTCGTGGTGAACGTGTCGGAGAGATCGAACGCACCCAGGGCGTTCACCAGCACGTCCGGAGGACCGGCCTCAGCGGCGATCCGGTCGACGAGAGCCCTGGCCACGTCCGGATCGGTTGCGTCGCCGACTTCGCGGCCGATGGTGTCGGGCAACTCCTTGAGCGCGTGCGCGTTGCGGTCGACGGCCACAACCGTGAAGCCGTCGGCGGCAAGGGCCAAGGCGGTCGCACGGCCAAGGGCACCACCGGCGCCGACCACGATCGCCACGCTGCCGCTCACCGCGCCACCACCTTGCTGACAGGCGGTACGTGCGTGCCGAACTCGGGCAGGGACAGGCCTAGTTCAGGGGTCATGTCGCTTCTCCTTGATGGGTGCGCCGAGGGGGATCCGGGGCGGCCATCGACGGTCACGGACGGAGGTATTCATTTGCTTGCGTCGGCAACAAGACTCTCCTTCTGCCCCCCGCTTGTCAAGCAACTCCGGAGAGGAGCATCAACTCGGCGGCGGCCTCGGCTTCGGGTCACTGATCACCGGCCACCGGCCACCGGCCACCGGCCACCGGCCACCCTACCCAGTACACAGGTCACCTGCTGTTACTGGCGGGCTGTCGGCAGACCTTTACAACTATTTGCGCCGTCAAGCACATAGCAGAACCGCACTGTCGGGCGGCGTTCGCTCGAAGAGCTCGGCCGGCACCCTGACTTCGCGATGCCGACCGACCAGTACCGGAGGGTCCATGACTTCCCTCCGCAACCGGACATCGCCGTGGTCTCACTCGCCACGGTCTTCGACCTGTTCAGCATCGTCCACGGCATCTCGGCGACCTTCGCTTCGTCCGGGGCGCGCCGCGCGCGGAAGGGTGCGAAGCGACTGCGGCCGGTCGCCGCCCGAGCGGGACCGACCGGGCGCCTTTTCCGTCACGGGGCCACGGCCTGGGGCTTGTTGAAGCGTGCGGCGCTCGTTCTCGGACAAGCCGCCCCAGACTCCGTACGGTTCACGACTGCTCAACGCGGTCCACGCGCAGGCTTCGATCACGCTGCAGCGCCTGCAGATTTCCCGGGCCTTCTCCTCCCGCGCCTGCTTCTCAGTACCGCGTTCGGCGTGCGGCGAGAAGAAGAGGGCACTGTCCATGCCGCGGCAGAGCGCTCGCATCTGCCAATCCCAGTGCGCAAGCAGAGGGCGGTGTCGGTTGATCACGATGATTCCTCCCGGAGTCAGCGGTCCGGTTGAGGACCCAGCGTCGCCGCGGAGGGAACGTCACGTCATCGGTCGTCTGACTGCACAGCAGGCCACATCGCGCACAGAGGCGGCGGCACCTGCAGCACTCGCTCTCACCTCTCCCGCACCCTTTTTATTGCTTGACAAAGCACATAGTGACCCAGGCATACTCGATGGCGATCGATCCAGCGGTTCGCACGACGGAAGGCCGGCATGAACCTCGGCATCGCCATCGCGGATTTCACCCAGCCCGGGGGCCCGACAGGCATCGCACGTCACGTGGGCCGTCTCGCCCGCACCGCGGAGGAGTACGGCTTCACACGCATCGCCGTCATGGATCACCTCTTCCAGATCGGGATCGTCGGCGCCTCCGAGCAGGAGATGCTGGAGGCGTACACCACACTGGGCTACCTGGCGGCGTCCACCGAAAGCGCGGAGCTTCTCGCCCTGGTGACCTCGGTCGGCTACCGCGAACCCGGGCTGCTGGCCAAGATGATCACCACGCTCGACGTCCTGTCCGAGGGCCGCGCCGCACTGGGTATCGGCGTCGGAGCCGGCTTCAACATCGCCGAGGCGCGCGGACTCGGCCTGCCGTTCCCTCCGGTGTCGGAGCGGTTCGAGCGACTCGAGGAGACGCTTCGGATCTGCCTGCAGATGTGGAGCGACGACGAGAAGCCCTTCGATGGCCGCTACTACCGACTCGAGCGCACCCTCAACTCCCCCAGGACCGTACGGCAACCCCGCCCACCGATCCTGATCGGCGGATCCGGCGAGCGGAAAACCCTGCGACTCGTCGCGGAGTACGCGGACGCCTGCAACCTCTTCCACGGACCCGACCTCCAGCACAAACTCGACGTGCTCCGCCGACACTGCGATCACGTCGGGCGCGACTACGACGAGATCGAGAAGACGGTCCTGCTCCCACTCGACCCCGGCGCACGGGGTGAGAACATCCGGGCCCTGCTCGCGGAACTGCGCCGACTGGGTCACATCGGCATCGACCACGTCATCGGGCCGATCCGCGGAGCCGATCAGCACGCCTCGCTGCGACTGCTGGGCGACCGCCTCGTACCGGAAGCACTGCACATCTGACCGAGCACACCGCACAGTCGACGATCGTCACTTTACTTGCTTGCTGAAGCATATAAATAAGGAGACACAGATGAGCACCGCAAGCGGAAATATCAGACACGGCGCCGATGTAGTCATCATCGGCGGAGGTTCCGCCGGCGCCGCGTTCGCCGCCAGGATCAGTGAGGATCCGCGGCGCACGGTCCTGCTGATCGAGGCAGGACCGGACTACGCCGCCGACCGGCTCCCCGAAGCACTGCTGGCCCCGCACCTACTGGCCGATCCCGACCACGACTGGGGCTACAGCGCACGTGCCACCGACCGCGCCCCGAGCATCCCCGCACCGCGCGGCCGGACCATGGGCGGCAGTTCCTCGGTGAACGCGGGTGCGGCGATCCGGGCACGCGCGGCGGACTTCGCCGCCTGGGGAGACCGCTACGGGATCAAAGGGTGGTCGTACGAGGAGGTCCTCCCGGCCTTCAGGGACATGGAGAACACGCCGGCCGGTGACGACACCTACCACGGCCGCACCGGCCCCTTTCCCATCCGGCAGTGGACGTACGAGGAACTCACGTCCCCTCTGCGGGCGTTCGTGGACAGCGCGGCCGACCTGGGGTTCCGGCGGAACGACGACTTCAACGGCGCCCGGCAGGACGGCACCGGCGGCTACCCGGTCAACATCGTCGACGGGGTGCGCCAGAACACCGCCCTGGCGTACCTGACACCGAAGGTGCGGCGCCGCCCGAATCTGACGGTGCTGAGCGACATCACGATCGACAAGGTGCTCATCGAGCACGGCGTGGCGCGAGGCGTCGTGAGCGCGTCGGGCACGGTCTTCCGGGCCGCCGAGGTGGTGCTGTCGGCGGGCAGTTACGGCAGCCCGGCCATCCTGCTGCGCTCCGGTGTCGGCCCGGCCGAGGATCTGCGGGCCCTGGGCATTGACGTGGTCGCCGACCTCCCGGTCGGCCGAAGGCTGCAGGATCACCCGTTCTTCCACTCGCTGTTCGCCCTCGCACCCGAGCACCAGACCATGGCGTCCGCCTTCCAGGCCCATCTGTGGCTCGCCTCGCGCGAGGCACACGTCGGCGAACTGGACCTCAGCGTCGTCGCCACGCATCTGCTGGACGGCTCCTTCAGCCCCACCGGCGGGGCGATCCTCCTCGCCGCGGCCGTCACCCGGCCGGAGTCGCGTGGCTCGGTGCGGCTGGCCAGTCGTGATCCCCACGACGCTCCGGTCATCGACAACAACTACTTCGCGACGGCCAGGGACCGCAGTCGCATGCTGGAGGGCGTGAAGCTCGTACGACGTCTGGCGAGCGCCCCGCCCTTCGCCGGTGCGGTGGCCGCCGAACTCGTACCGGGTGACGCGGTGCGCAGCGACGAGGAGCTGGAGGCGGCGATCGCGGCAGGAATCTCCACCTACGGACACCCGACGTCGACCGTGCCCATGGGAGGGCCCTGGGACGAGTGGGCCGTCGTCGACGAGTCGGGGGCGGTGAAGGGACTGGCGGGTCTGCGCGTGGTCGACGCATCGATCATGCCCGAGGTCCCGTCGACCGTGACCAACGCGACCACCATCATGATCGCGGAGCACATCGCCCGGCGGGCGTACGGGAGTTGACGGGACTCGGCGGCGGCTCCTACGGACGATCGGACGTGTCCGTGGCGACGGCGTCGACCGCCCACCAGGCGGGAGCGCAGGCCACGGACGCGTCGACCATGTCGTCCTTCGTGACCGACGGGTCGTTGAGCCAGGCCCGGATGGCGCCGGCGAAGCCGTGGGCCATGAACTGCGCGATCACGTGACGGTTGGCTTCGGGAAGCCCCGGGTGGTGGCCACGGTTCATGAACGCCAGGGCGTAGTCGCCGAAGTGACGTACGAGCGCCTCGTACACCCCGCTGTCCGCCGGATCAGCTAGGGAGTGCCGGTACACCGCGCCGAACCGCTCCACGTGGTCGGCCACCTCCGTCGTGGCCAGGCGAAGCAGCTCGCGGGCCGAGTGCCCGCCTTGTGCACGCCGCTCTTCCTCCAGGCGGTGGCCTCGCTCCAGGTCCGCGTGGAGGACCTGGATGAGCAGGTCGAGGGGAGTGCGGTAGCGGTTGTAGAACGTCGCACGGGTGACCCCGGCCCGGTCGGCGAGTTCGGCGACGGTGATCCGGGAGACGGGCCGCTGCGCGGCGAGGTCCACGATGGCCTGCTCGAAGGCCTGGGTCGTGCGGGTGATGCGTGGATCGATCCGGTCGTTCAGCATTCCGCCCTCCCTGCTGTTCACGTTGCACCCTGCCATGAGCAGTGATTTTATACATCTGTAAAATAGTGTGCCGAAAGGAACCGTCTTGGCCTCCCACACTTCGATCTCGCCCCAGGAAGCCGCCGACCGGCTGGCCATCCGTGAGCTGGTGGACGCCTACGCGCACTGCGCGGACCGGCGGGACGCCAAGGGTCAGATGGCCCTGTTCACCGAGGACAGCCGCTTCCTGGTG
Source organism: Streptomyces sp. NBC_00620 (assembly GCF_026341825.1). GTDB lineage: Bacteria > Actinomycetota > Actinomycetes > Streptomycetales > Streptomycetaceae > Streptomyces. The sequence goes on along the minus strand of NZ_JAPENY010000002.1, from coordinate 2,056,585 downwards.
TTCATGGACGCCACGGTGGCAGAGCCGACACAGGAACTGCACGGCCGCGAGTCCCTCGCCCCGGTGTTCGAGAACCTCAATGTCTACCGGGCCACAACGCACTTCAACGGCCAGAGCACGATCACTCTGGACGGGAACCGGGCGACGGGCGAGAGCTACTGCCTGGCCCACCATGTCTCGGTCGACGAGTCCGGGCAGCGCACCCTCATGATCGCGTCGATTCGCTATCTCGACGAATTCACCAAGGAGGACGGCGGCTGGTTCTTCGCCGAGCGCCGCCTGATGGTCGACTGGACCGAGACACGCCCCTCCACGCCCTGAGGGGTCGGAGGGCGGTGCGAAGCACTACCCCGGCACGCGGAAGGTCCCGGACACGAAGAGCGTGTCCGGGACCTTCCGCGTTCGCGATGACGACGACGGATCTCAGTCGAGCTTCTCGACCACCGCTGCGTGGAACTCAGTCGAGCTTTTCAACCACCGCTCCGAACTGCCTCACCATGGCCGGCAGGGACCGACCGTCGAGATGGTCCATGACCCGCTTGCGGGCGCTCGCCAGGTGTACCGGATATGCCGCCTGAAGTCGTTTCAGCCCTTCCGGGGTGAGGGTCGCGACGTTCCCCCGGGCGTCCCCCTCGTAGCGCCGCTTGACGACCTGGCCGCGGCTCTGCAGCGCGTCCACCACGCGGGTGATACGACTCGCCGACAGCGCGGTCGCCGAGGCGAGATCCGCCATCCGGAGCTCCTGGTTCTCGGCCTCGGAGAGGTTCATCAGCACGACGTACTCGGTGAGCGTCAGCCCTGTCGACCGCAGCAGATCTTCATCCAGCGAACGCGGCAGCGCGACGATGATGCGCATCAAGGCGCGCCAGAAACGCTCTTCCTCGGCTGTCAGGGGATCTTCGGCGGTCATCCTTTCAGGTTAGCGTGCTCAAGCAAGGAACCTCAACATGCGGCGGCCCGCTTCACCCACTGCTGGTCGACGCACCGCCTCCATGAACTCGTTATGGGTCTCCGCGTCGACCAGCAGTCGGGGGCCGGTCTTCTAGGCCTGCTCGACGATCTCCGCGATGAGGTCGAAGGGGCTGTACTGGGCGTACTGGCCCTGGATCTCGCCCGCACGCTTTCGGTACCGCGGGTCGTCGAGCACCTCGTCGACGGCGACGCGGACGGCGGCCGCCTGTGGGCGGGCGGTGCGCAGATTGACGCCGGTACCGGACCACTCGACACGGGCGGCGACCTCGGGCTTGTCCTCGGTCTCACCGCCGACGACGAGCGGGACACCGTGGCTCAAGGCGGTCTGGACACCGCCGTAGCCGGCGTTGGTGACCAGGACGTCGGCGAGCGGCAGCAGCTGTTCGAAGGGGATGAATCCGGCGAGGTGGACGTTGTCGGGGACCTGGCCGCCCATCTCCTTCCGTACCGCGTCAGGGCCGTCGGCGCGTGCGGTGGCGGCGACGACGGTGACGTCCGCGTCCGCCAGCGCGCGGAGCGCGGGGACGACGAGTTGGGACAGGTCGGTGTTCTCCAAAGTGCCCTGGGTGACGACGACGACCGGTCGGCCGGAGGACAAGTCCGCCCACCAGTCGGGGCGTTCGAAGTCGCTGCCCGGGTCGGCCGGGAGGTGGCCGACGAAGCGGAAGCCCGGCGGCGCGTCGCTTCGCGGGTACTCGAAGGCGGGGACGGTCAGTTGGAGCAGGTGATCCGGGACTGTGGCCATGGCGTTGAAGAGCGGGCCGGGGAGCGTGACGCCCATCGAGGTGAAGACGCCCTCCACATACTGTTGCGCATCGGCGAACATCGCCCCCGTCTGGACGCGCATCTCGTTGTAGCGAGCGCGTTCTTCGTCGGTGGTGGGCGGGAGCAGCCCCGGCCCGAAGGGTGCGATGTCCACGCTGTCGAAGGTGGGCGGCGTGATGCCGATGCTCACCACCAGCGGGCGCCGGCCCCGAGGGGCACGCAGGGCCGTCGGCATCGTTCCGAAGGACGTGTGCTCGCTGATCACCACGGTCGCGGGGAACTCGGCGAGCAGATCCTGAAGGTGCTTGTCGTGGACCGGCGCGGGGTCGGCGCCGAGGTGCTTGATGTCGAAGGCGATGCGTTCGACGGGGGCGAGCTTCTCGCGATCGAGGAAGACGGCGTTGAAGGCGCCGCTGCTGGGGTCGACCTCCGCGGGGTACGGGACGAAGCGCGCCCCTGTCCTGCGGACCTGCTCTTCGAACTGGGCGCCCGTGTAGAAGAGCACCTCGTGCCCTCGTTCCGTCAGGTTGGCCGCGATCGCCGCGAGAGGCAGGACATGGCCGGGTAACGGGCTCGCTGTGACAATGATCTTTGCCATGGTCTCGTTCTCTGGATAGGCCGGACTGTGCTCCGGGTTTGACTGATGCGGATTTGCGCAGATTTCAGGCGGATCAATCCATGTGCGCCGTGACTCTCGTCGGCGTCACCACACCTGCTGGTCGTCCTGGAGCCGCACGGCGACGAACTTCGTCTGCGTGTAGTGGTGCAGCGCCTCGAGCCCCTTCTCCCGGCCGTACCCGCTGTTCTTGTAGCCGCCGAAAGGACCCTCGACCATCATGCCGGGCGGATAGGCGTTGACGTAGACCTGGCCGGCCTCAAGCCGGGCGGCCACGCGATGGGCTCGGGTCACGTCGCTGGTCCAGACGGCGGCGACCAAGCCGTAGTCGGAGTCGTTGGCGATGGCCACCGCCTCGTCCTCGTCCGTGAAGCGCAGGACGGCGAGCACCGGCCCGAAGATCTCCTCGCGGGCGATACGCATCTCCGGGGTCACGTCCGTGTAGACCGTCGGCTCGACGACCCAGCCGTTCCCGGTCGGCCCGCCACCGGTCACGAGGGTGGCGCCGTCCTGCTCCGCGACCTTGAAGTACTCGTTGACCTTGTCGAACTGGGCGCGGGTGATCTGCGGCCCGTAGGTCTCCCCCGGGGTCACGTGCGTCAGAACGGTGCGCACCGCTTCCAGGAACTGGTCATGGATCTTCGCGTCGACCAGCAGCCGGGTGCCGGCCATGCAGGACTGGCCCGCGTTGGGCAGGAACGCCTCGACCGCTGCTTGGGCCGCCGCGGCGAGGTCGGCGTCCGCGAAGACGATGTTGGGGGACTTGCCGCCCAACTCCAGCGTGTGCGGGATGATGCGGTCCGCGGCGATACGGCCGATCTCGCGCCCGGCACGGACCGAGCCCGTGAACGCCACCTTCCGGACCTTCGGGTGCCGGACGATCGCATCGCCCACGGTGCCACCCGTGCCCGTGACGACATTGAGGACGCCGTCGGGCAGGCCGCATTCGGTGGCGATGCGGGCCAGTTCGAGCGTGGTCGCCGAGGTGAACTCGGAAGGCTTGGCCACCACGGCGTTGCCGGCCGCGAGTGCCGGAGCGATGGCGCGCGCCGCCTGGTTGAGGGGCGCGTTCCAAGGGGTGACGACAGCGACGACACCGAGCGGCTCGCGCCGGGTGTACGCATGGAAGCCCGGCCCTATGTTCACCACTTCGCCGCCGGGCAGGTTCACCAGGCCGGCGTAGAACTCGAAGTACTTGGCCGCACCCTCCACCTCCAGCGGGGACTGCCAGGCGGGCTTGCCCGTCTCGGCCGACTCCAGCTCCGCAAGGCCGGCGACCTCCTCGCGCAGACGCGCGGCAATGGCCGCCAGGACGCGACCGCGCTCGATCGGCTGACGGTTCCACCAGCCGTCGACCGCCCCGGCCGCCGCCACGACGGCACGATCCGCGTCGGTGGTGTCGCCGAGGGCGATCTCATGCACGACCCCGTCGCCTCCGGGGGACCTGGACGGCAGCCAACTGTCCGATGCCGGTTCGACTTCCACGCCTGCGATCCAGTGCCCGTAACGCCTCATCGGCACACTCCATTTTCATGAGCGAGTGGGTGAATGAATTTTCATTCACACCGCACCCTACCCCCTCCGCTTGACAGGATCGAGGCACTGAACGAAGTTTCACTCGTGCCCATGCCTCCCTCTGTGACGAGCGACGAGACCCCCCTGCGCAGGAAGGTGATGGACGCTGCGCTGGACCTGTTCGACGAGCGCACCTGGGACGGCACCAACGTGCCGGAGATCGCCACGCGGGCCGGGGTCGCGGTGGGCACGATCTACCGCTACTTCCCCAACAAGCAGGCGCTGGGCGAGGCGGTCTTCACCGAGGCGAAGGCGGCTTTCGCCGACGCCGTGATCACCGATGACGTACGCGGGGCCGATCCCGTGACGGCCATCGGACTGGTCTGGCGGCATCAGGTCGACTTCGCCATCGCCCATCCCCAGGCGTTCTCTTTCCTCGAACACCAGGTGCACGGGTCGTATCTGCGCCCGCAGGCATTCGAGGTCGCCGATCGCCTCAACGCCGAGTTGGTGGGCATCCTGCGGGAGGCGCAGGCGATCGGCGCTGTCCGTCCTGCTGACCCTCAGGTCCTGCTCTCGATGGCGTTCGGTGCGTTCGTCGGCGTCACGAAGCACTCGCGCGCCTCGGGGGTCCCGCTGGGCGAGTACGACCTGGACGCCGTCAAGCAGGCCGTGCTGAGCCTGATCGGGCTGAAGGTCCCCGACTCCCCCGCTTCTTAGGAGGAGAGGTGCCGCACCACGTTGGTGTGGGCCAGTTCGAGGAGTTCGTCGCCCCGTCCCGACAACACCGTGCGGGCCGCGTAGAGCGCGAATCCCTTGACCTGCTCGAACTTGATCGTCGGCGGAATGGTCAGCTCCTGCTGGGCGGTCATCACTTCCACCAGTGCCGGCCCGGGATGGGCGAACGCATCGCGCAGGACGTCGGCCAGGTCGTGCGGGCGCTCCACCCGGCGGCCGTGGATGCCCAGCGCCGTGGCGACGTCGGCGAAGTTCGGGTTGTCGAGGTCGGTGCCGAAGTTCACCATGCCCTCGGCCTTCATCTCCAGCTCCACGAAGCTGAGGGCCCCGTTGTTGAAGACCACGATCTTCACCGGGTGGCGCTGTTGCTTCAGCGTGATCAGGTCGCCGAGCATCATGGCCAGTCCGCCGTCCCCGGACAGCGCGACGACCTGCCGGTCCGCGAACGCGGCCTGAGCGCCGATCGCCTGCGGAAGCGCGTTCGCCATGCTGCCGTGGTTGAACGAGCCGATCAGCCTGCGCCGGCCGTTCATGGTCAGGTAGCGCGCGGCCCAGATCACCGGCGAGCCCACGTCCGGGATGAACACCACGTCGTCCGAGGCGAGTTCGTCGACGACCTTGGCCACGTACTGCGGATGGATCGGCGTGCGGTTCCGGTCGTCGACGGCGAGCCGGTCCAGGGTGGCGCGGGCACTGACGTAGTGGTCGCGCATCTTGTCCAGGTGCCGGGACCCGCTCCTCGGCGCGAGCTTGGGGAGCAGAGCCTCGGCGGTGTCCCGTACGGTGCCGACCAACGCCAGGTCCACCCGGGTGCGCCGTCCTATCTGCTCGCCGCGCAGATCCACTTGCACGGTGGTGGCGTGCTCGGGCAGGAACTGCCGGTACGGGAAGTCCGTGCCGAGCATCAGCAGCGTGTCGCACTGCTCCATCGCCCGGTAGCCGGAGGTGAACCCCAACAGCCCGGTCATACCGACGTCGTATCGGGAAGCCCCGCACCCACCCGCGGGCCATGGCCAGGTCGTTGTCACCGGCGTAGTGCCACGGCGGACCAAGGGCGAGGTTCGCTTCTCCGCGCGGTGACGGCGGGTAGGTGTAACCCTGCAGCATGGGTGCCTCCACAGAACGAAGGTCAGCCGGAGCGAGGCGCCGAGGGGGTCGGTCCTCGTCCACCGACTGTCGGCCGGGGCACCCACCATGCTTTGCGCGGGAGGCCCGATCCGGCTTGGGTCAAATGACCACTTCGCCGTACACGGAACTCGACTCGCAGGGGTCGGGGCTCGCCTGGCACCGCGAGAGGAGCGGATCGGCCACCGCCTGCAGCTCCTGGGCGAGCTGGTGGACCAGGGTGGGATCGAGCTGGTCCATTACTCGTCGGCGGGCACTGGCCAGATGAGCCGGATAGGCGCCCGCGAGTCGCAGCAGGCCGGCCTCCGTGAGCACGGCCATGCTCCCCCGGGCGTCCGTCGAGTGAGGTCGCTTGACCACCAGGCCCTGGACTCGCAGGGTCTCCACGAGCCGGGTGATACGGCTCGCGGACAAGGCTGTGGCAGCGGCTAGGTCGGTCATGCGCAGACGGTTACCCTCCGCCTCGGAGAGATGCGCCAGGACGATGTACTGCGTGAGCGACAGGCCCGTGGCGCGCAAGAGGTCCTCGTCGAGCGCACGGGGCAGCGCCACCAGCAGCTTCTGCAGTGAGCGCCAAAGGCGTTCCTCCGCACTGTTCAGGGGTTCTGAGGCCACTGGGCTCGCGAGGTTCTGCGGCTGCTGCGTCGGCACCTACTCCCCCCTCCCGTCCGAAGCTCCCGTTAAGAACACTCAAGCACAATACTTACTTGCTTGACAAAGCATTTCGAGACGGGAGAAGATACTTGCCCAAGCAAGCAACAGCGCCGCTGCGGACCGTACCGCGCGACGCCAAGCGAGAGGCCAGAAGGGCATGAGCGTTCAATTGCCCCCCGCGGGGACCTACGAGGTCGATCCAGCACGGTCGTCCCTCACCTTCACCACGCGGCACATGTTCGGCCTGGGCAAGGTGACCGGCACCTTCCAGCTGGAATCGGGGACCGTCACGGTCGCCGAGCCGGTCACCCGCTCGACCGCACAGGCCGTCATCGAGGCGGGCAGTTTCCGGACAGGCACGCCCCGCCGTGACGATCATGTGCGCTCCCCCGCCTTCCTTCACACGGACCGCTACCCCGAGATCGGATTCGAGTCGGCCACGGTGACGCGCGGTGAGGCCGGCGCCTGGATCGTCCAGGGTTTCCTCACCGTCCGCGGGGACCGAGCGCCGGTCGACCTGACGGTGGACTCCCTTTCCGTCGAGAACGGATCGCTGCGGATTTCGGCGTCGACGACCGTCGACCGCTACCGCCATGGGCTGACCGCCTCGAAGGGACTCGCGGCGCGTCGGCTTCGGCTCTCCCTGGCCGTCATCGCCACCCCCACCACGCATCCCGACCCCGAAACGGCGGCCCCTGCCGTCGAGATCACAGAAGAGCGAGAGGAATTCCCGATGTCTCCCAAGATCGCAGTTATCTACTACTCGTCGACAGGCACCGTTCACGAGCTGGCGGAGTCCGTGGCGGAGGGCGCCCGCAAGGAGGGTGCGGAGGTACGACTCCTGCGCGTGTCCGAACTCGCGCCCGAGGAGGCGATCGCCGCCAACGACGCGTGGTCGGCGCATGCCGCGGCCACGAAGGACATCCCGGTGGCGACCGGGGCCGACATCGAGTGGGCCGACGCCGTGATATTCGGCAGCCCCACCCGGTTCGGCAACATCGCCAGCCAGCTGAAGCAGTTCATCGACACGCTCGGCGGGCTGTGGGCGCAGGGCAAGCTGGCCGACAAGATCTACAGCGGCTTCACGGCGACGGCCACCGCACACGGCGGGCAGGAGTCCACGCTGCTCGCTCTCTACAACTCCGTGCACCACTTCGGCGGAATCATCGTCACCCCGGGCTACACCGACCCGGTGAAGTTCGCCGACGGCAACCCCTACGGCACCAGCCACGTCAACGGCCAGGGAGCGATCCCCGTCGACGACACCGCCCGGGCTGCCGCCGTGTACCAGGGCAAGCGGGTGGCCGCGGTCACCGCGCAGTTCAAGGGCGCGTAGCAGCGGGGCAGTTGTGTGCCGGCGGCTGATTCGGGGGTGTCGCCGGCACACGCATGGACGGGCGTTCCGGCCCTCATCGAATGGGGGGCCGGGATCGCGCACGGCAGCGGCGGAAAGGCGGCAAGGGCCGTGATGCAAGCGGTGGTTCTCAACGCGCAACGGGAGATCGTGCTCGAGTCGAGGCCCGAGCCCGAACTCCGTTCCGACCAGGTGATCGTGGAGGTCGACCTGTGCGGAATCTGCGGCACCGACCTTCACGCCCCACGGATGGCGCAGGTCTACCGCGGCGGTTTCGTCATGGGACACGAACCGTCGGGACGGATCAGCCGCGTGGGCGACGCGGTCCAGGGATGGGAAGTGGGACAGCGCGTCGCCGTCAATCCCAACGGCAACGTGTGCGGTCGATGCGTGTACTGCCTCTCGGGCCGGCCCAACTTCTGCCACCAGGCGACGATGGAGACAGCGCTGGGGCTCCAGATGGACGGAGCCCTCGCACAGCGGATGGCCGTTTTCCCGGGCACCTTGCGGGCACTGCCAGCGTCGATGGGCCGACTGGAGGCTGCCTGGGTCGAACCCACGGCCACGGCACTGCGTGCGGCGGTACTGGCCGGTGACCTCAAGGGCGCCGTGGTGGCGGTCTTCGGCGGAGGTCCGATCGGGCAGCTGGCCTGTCGTATCGCCGCTCAGCGGGGTGCGGCCCAGGTCATCCTGGTGGAGCCGGCTCCGGAGCGCCGCCACTTCGGCCCGGCCTCAGGCGCCGATCTGACCCTGAGTCCCGCCCAGGCCGGCGGCCAACTCGACGCGTCCACGGTGGATGTGGTCTTCGAGTGCTCCGGCAGCGCTGCGGCCCGAGCGGAGGCCCTCCGGCTGCTGACGCCCGGTGGTGTGCTGGTCAACGTGGGTGCGGGGCCCGGCGGCGGATTCGACCCCGACGTCGTTCTGCTCAAGGAGATCACCATCCGCGGGTCGTTCGTCTACGGCTCCGAGTTCGACGGCGCCATCGAACTGCTCGCCCGCGGCGACATCCGCGTCGACGACCTCACCACGGAGATCGCGCCGGTCGAGGATGCACTGCGAGCGATCGACGCCCTTCGCTCCGCGGAGGTCATGAAGGTCTTCATCGCGCCCAACGGGTGACACCGGGACCACCACGTCGGCCGGACGACGACGTAGTGGTCCTTGCGATGGACCGATCCGAGCCACTGATGGGAGACCTCCATGACCACAAGCGACCTGCGCGGTGAAGGCGGGCCACTGCGGGCGGTACTCGAAGATGCCGCCTTCCGGGCCGATCCGCATGCGGTGCTGCGGCAGTTGACGGACTCCGGGTCCGCGCACCGTTGCGAACCGGACGGTGCGCCACCGCAGTGGTTGATCACGGGGTACGAGGCGGCGCGCCAGGTGCTCACCGATCCGCGCGTGTCCAAGCGGAGCGAACGGGCGGGACTGGAGCCCGGCTGGCTGATGAGCGGTGTCCGTGACGAGGTCGGCGTCGACTACATGCTGACCGTGGACCCGCCCGAACACACCCGGCTCCGCAAGCTGGTTGCGCGCGCTTTCACGCCGCAGAAGATCGATGCTCTTCGGCCCCGTACGAAGGAGATCGCGAGCCGCTTGGCCGACGACGTACTGGCCCAGGAGACACCGGAGTTGGTCGACGGCTTCGCCTCCCGGGTCCCCATCGCCGTGATCTGTGAACTCCTCGGCGTGCCGCTGGGCGACTGGGACAAGTTCCGCTGGGCCTCGGAGCAGATCGTGTCCCCGGTCGCCGGTGGGGATCGGGAGGAGGCCTATGTGTGGATGAGCGGGTACCTGGCGGAGCTGATCGCGGGCAAGCGGGCCGACCCCGGACAGGACCTGCTGAGCGGGTTGGCCACGGACACCGCCGACGACAGGCTCACCGACGCGGAGATGGTCGGCATGGCCTTCCTCCTCCTGATCGCCGGGTACGAGACGACCGCCAATCTCATCGGTGCCGTGCTCCACGGTCTTGCTCGTCAGCCGGAGCTCCTGAAGGCTCTGCGAGCCGACCCCGGCCTCGTGCCCACTGTGGTGGAGGAGTTTCTCCGCCTGGACGGGCCTGTGCTCACGGCAACCGAACGCTTCGCCACCGAGGACATGCAGGTGGGTGATGTTCCCGTGCGCCGAGGCGACATGCTGCTGGTGTCCCTCGCCGCGGCGAACCGGGACCCCGCCCGGTTCGAAGAGCCGGACTCGTTCCGCCCGGGGCGATCGGCAGGCCATGTCGCCTTCGGGTACGGCGTCCACTACTGCCTGGGGGCTCCGCTGGCGAGGATGGAGGCCGAGGTCGCGATCACCACGTTCGTACAGCGTGTCGAGGGTCTGACCCTGGCCGTGGACGAGGCCGACTTGGAGTGGTCTCCGGGCTTGTTGATGCACGGGGTGCGGCGCCTTCCCGTGTCGGCCGTGGTGTCCGGGTCCCCGCACGACCGGTGACTGCTCAGTTGCCTGCTGTGTCCGTGGTGCCGGTCGGCTCCGAGGACGAGGGCTTCGGGGTCTGCCGCACCGCGCGCAGTGCGAGGGAGAGCTCGGTGATACCGCGGGGATCGGTGAGGGAGCGGCCGGTACGTTCCGCGATGCGGCGCAGGCGCGAGCGCACGGTGTTGGGGTGAACGTACAGGCGCTTGGCGGCCTCGTCGGCCGATCCACCGCAGGCGAACCAGGCGTCGAGTGTGTCCAGCAGCAGTTCGCGATCGCCGACCGGCAGGGCCTGGATCGGACCGAGGACGTTGGCGGCGACGCGGGCCATGACATCGGGTGCGCCGGCGGACGCGACCGCGACCAGGGAGTCGTCGAAGACGGTCACGGCACCGCTCTCCGCGTCGCCGCCGCGCATGGCGACCTTCGCGAAGCGCAAGGCGTCCCCCGTGAGGTGCAGGTCGTCATAGGACGGACTGACGCCCACGCGCTGCTCCGCGTGCTGCCGCAACAGCTCGGCGAGGTCGTCCCGGTCCCGCGAGGTGCGCAGGTACACGATGCCCAGCTGGAGATCGGGGCGCAGCCGCCAGGCGGACCGGATGCCGCGCCGGCTCAGGAGGGCCGCAATCTCCGGCAGGGCCTCCCGGCCGATCTGCGGTACCTCCGCGGCGACCACGGTGAACGGACCTCTGCGCGGCATGTCCAGAACCTCCGCCGCGGACCACACGGCGTCGGTGTCCATGCTCCTGCCCTCCAGCAGCGCCTCCACCAGCGCAGAACGCTCGTGCTCGTCGGCGAGGAGTCGCTGGGCCATTGCGTCGTGGTATCCGGAGACCATGGCCTCGGTGATGCCGTCCTGGAGCACCCACATCGCCGAGGCCGCCTCGACCAGCCTGTCGCTGCCCACCAGGGAGTTCCTGGTGGCCTCGTCGACCACCGCCTCCCAGAAGTACTTCACGCCGATGCGGTAGGCCGTCATCACGGCGGGAAGCGGCACGTTCTGCTGGGCGCGTCGACGGCCGATGCGGGAGGCGGCCTCGGTGTCCAGGGGTACCTGTCCGGTCAGCGCCCGGAGTGCGTTGCCGAGGTGGCTCCGGCAAGCCTCTTCCAGCTCCTCCGCGGGTACCACGTCGTAGTGGTAGTCCCGCGAGCCGGCGCGGATCCGCGCCGCCATCTCCTTCGCCAGCTCCCCGACGCGTTCGAGCAAAGCGGTCGCCAGGGCGTTGACCTCGTCGTCCGCCAATGTCGTCTCCGGCTCACCGGTCAGGGGTCTTCCCTCCACCGTACCGCCGGAGCACCGGGCCGCACCGTGGCGCGGAACCGCCGCCTCGCCGGGCCGGGGCCGGCCGACGACGACCCGAGGCCGGTGGACTAGCCGGCCGGGGGCTCCAGCGACACCTGGTCGTCCCCGCCGGGTGCCATCGCCTCCAGGGCGACGCGGAGCGCGGCGCGTGAGGTGATACCGAGCTTGGGATACATCCGGTGCAGATGGGAGCCGACCGTGCGGTGGGACAGGAACAGCCGCTCGCCGATCTGCTTGTTGGTCAGGCCGGTGGCCGCCAGCTCGGCGATCTGCCCTTCCTGCACGGTCAATACGGCGGTCGCTGCGTCGGGCCCGGCGGTGGTGGCGACGCCAGTCGCGCGCAGCTCATTGCGGGCCCGCTGGGCCATGGCTTCCGCGCCGATCCGGTCGAAGGTTTCGAGGGCGGCGCTCAGGTGCCGGCGGGCGCGCGAGTCGCGGGCGCGGCGCAGCCACTGCCCGTAGGCGAGTTGGATGCGGGCGTGTTCCCACGGCCAGCGGGCCGCCTGGGGCAGGGACAGGGCTGCCTCGAACAGGTGGCCGGCTTCGTTCTCCTCGGCAGCCACGGCCGCGGCTCCGGCGGTGATCATCGCGATGCGGGGGGAGATGCGGTGGATGCCCGCCTCTCGCGCGGCGGCGACGTGGGCGCGCGCCTCGTCCGTGCGGCCGGTGCGGACCGCCGCCTCGACCAGGTCGAGGACCACCCACCGGCCCGGGATACCGGGGCTCGGTGCGCCGGACGGATCGACCCTGCCGATTTGGACGTGGGCCTCCTCGTAGTCGCCCTGGCCGATGGCCGCGAGGTGGCGCGCCGACCGGGCGTAGGCCTCGGTCACCTCGATGCCGCGGGGCGCCGCCCAGTTCGTGGTCTCCTCGCTGCGGGTACGGGCGAGGTCCACGTCGCCGCGAAGAGCCGCGCCCGATGCCAGCAGAGCCCGGATCTGCCGCTCCCAGAAGTGGTAGCCGTAGACCTCTGCCAGGTCCAGCCCCTCCTGTGCCAGGCTCTCGGCCTCGTCCCACTGCCCGTGGCCGTAGGAGTCGTGGCAGAGCAGCATCAGCGCGGGGATGACCATGGCGATCGCGCCGCCGTCACGTTCCCGTTCGATCATGCGGGCGACCAGATACCGGTAGTCGGACAGAGTGTCCATGGCGACGGCGGCGAAGGCCAGAGGGATGAGCTGCCAGGGTGCCGCGTCGGCGGGCAGTGCCGCGAAGGCGTCGGTGAGGCCCTTCCGCAGGGCTTCGGGGGCGCGAGTGGGGTCGACATATGCGTCGTAGCACAGTCTGAACGGAGTTACCGCGGCCGGATCGAACCTGGCCATTGCGGTCTTGAGAAGCTGCCACGGCTCGGGACGCAGCGCATAGAGGCTGACGAGGAGCAGCGCGTACAGGATGCCGTAGCAGCCCCAGTCGTCGCCCTTGGCGGTGTCGGTGTTGTCGTCGAGTGCCCGGGCCAGGAGCCGGTAGGCGGCGTCGACATCGCCCTCGTCGTTGGTGAGGAGGTGGGCGGTGGCGGCGAACACCAGCCCGGTCGACGTGTCGGGTGACTGTCCGGCATCGGCCAACAGCCGTTGCACGTCTTCGAGTTGACCGGTGATGGTCGCGAGGTAGGCGGCCTCGACCAGCCGGCGGGACCGGTCGGCAGGATCCGGGCTGAGCTCACCGGCGCGCATGAGCCAGGCCACCGCGGCGGACGCGGCGACGCGCCGCCGGTCGGAGACGGCTGTCTCGTCCGACGCCCGGGCCGCGGCGCCAGAGGGTGCGCCGCGCCGCCAGATGGCCAGGGCCGCTTCGTCCAGCGCCCGGGCCACCGACTCGTCCGGTCCGGTCGCGGCCTCGGCCAGATGCCACGCCCGACGCTCAGGGGAATCGGCCAGAGCCGCGGCCAGGGAGCGGTGCGCGCCCCGGCGTTCACTCGGGGACGCCAGGTGCACGATCGCGGCGCGGTCCAGCGGATACCGAAACGATATGTGGCCGTCTGCCGCATCGACGTGGACGAGGTCCGCCCGCTGCGCCGGGGCGAGGTCGTCGACGCCCGCGGAGTCCCGCGCGGCCTTCCGTATCGTGGTCAGGCAGGCGTCGGCGTTCAGCGCGGCCACGAGCAGCACCCTTCGGGTCGGCGCGGGCAGCCTTTCGACGGCAGAGGCGAAGGCCGTCTCCAGCCGCCCGGAAAGGGCCAGGAACGCGGGCAGCGGGTCCTGGCCCGAGCGCTGCCGACTGCTCAGCGCCGCCGGCAACTCCTGCAGCGCGAGCGGATTGCCCGCGGCCTCGGCCAGCAACCGCCGCCGTACCGTCGGCGCCAGCCCGGGCCATCGGACGTCCAGCAACTCGGCCGCCGACTGTGCGGCAAGCGGCCCGATCTCCCGTACGGGCAGCTGGAGTTGGTGACTGAGGCCCTCGGTTCCCGTTCGGGCGGCGGCAAGGAAGACGACCGGATCGTCACTGATCCTGCGGACGACGAACCCCAGCACGGTCGCGCTGGCACGGTCGACGCACGGCATGTCGTCGACGATCATCAACAGCGGGCGCTCGACGGCGACCTCGCCGAGCAGGGCGAGTACCGCCGTCGAGGCGGCCGGCGGGTCCGGCGACGGTCCCGGGGCGAGACCGAAGATCCGGTCGAGGACGTCTCGATGGTGACCGGCGAGCTCCTTGGCCTGCCTGCGCAGCGGATAGAGCATCTGGTGCAGCGCCGAGAACTTCATCTCGGCCTCGAACTCCACGCCGGAGGCGCGCAGTACCCGCATTCCGGCGTCCGCGGCCCGTACCGCGGCGGCATCCAGCAGTGCCGTCTTTCCCACCCCCGGAGCGCCGCGCAGCAGCAGGCTGCCGCCGTCCCGACCCTGCCCCGCGAACAGCGAGTCCATCAGTTCCAGCTCGGCCGCGCGCCCGGCCAGGTCCGCTCCGGGCCGTGAATTCACCGGCTTCCCGCCACCGAGCCGCTCGGCGGAGAAATCATGATGGGTTGACAAGAAAGAGCATCCTTTACTATTCCTTCAATCTGCGATGACCAAGACCCCAATGGCACCTGGTTCCAGGCGCACGTGGGCGAACGTCCGATTCACATCGACATCAAGACCATCACTGATCGGGGAACGCGGGTCCATGTTCCCGGCCACAGCATTCGGCACCAACGGCAGTGGCTAGTCACACGGTCGCCGCGTCGGCCCGGCTCTCTTCGGCCAATCGACTCAATGAACGGCGCATGGGTACGCCTTCGGCTTTGTACACAGTCGTTTGACCCAAGGGGGCCACCTGCCCCGCGCCTAGGCTGTCGTGCGTCTCTCGTGAGCAGCCGATCAAGGAGTGGCCATGGCCCCCGAACCCAGTAGGTTTGACGTACGTCTTCCGAATGAGCGGGCCGTTCTCGCGCGGATGCGCGGGACCCAGGACCGGATCGCGGACGCGATCACCACCTTCGCCGGAACGATGCAATTCGTCTATATCCATGCGGCGTGGTTCGCGGTCTGGATTGTCGTCAACGAGGGGCTGTTCGGCGAGTCCGCGATCTGGGACCCGTTCCCTTTCGGACTGCTCACCATGATCGTCAGCCTTGAGGCGATCTTTCTGTCCACCTTCGTGATGGTGAGCCAGAACCGCCAGGCTCTTCGCGAGAAAGTCCGCGCCGATCTGGACTTCGAGACCAATGTCCGCTCCGAGGTGTGGTCGGCCCACATCGGACAAGCCCTCGGAGTCGACGCCAAGCAGGTCGAACAGGCGGTGCAGGTATTCCTCGCGCAGAACCGGGCGAAGATGAACGGCACCGAGCAGTCGTCTCAGAAGACACCGTGAGCCCGCCGCCTTCCTCCCCCGCCGGGATCCCCGTACCGCCCGTCGCCGCCGCAGGCGTTGCGGCCGAGTCCGAGACGCCGGAGTCTGGGTGAAGGTGCTCCATGGGGAGGGCGTGCGATGACGGAGAACAGTGGCGGGGCGGATCCCGAGCGGCTGCGGCTGGCGGATGCCGACGCGGGGCGAGCGGCGTGGCGGCGTTGGGGGCCGTATCTGAGCGAACGGCAATGGGGCACGGTCCGCGAGGACTACAGCCCCGGCGGTGACGCCTGGTCGTACTTCACCCACGACCAGGCCCGCTCACGGGCCTACCGCTGGGGCGAGGACGGCATCGCGGGCGTCAGCGACGACAAGCAGCGGCTGTGCTTCGCGCTGGCGCTGTGGAACGGCAACGACCCGATCCTCAAGGAGCGGATGTTCGGCCTGACCAACGCCGAGGGCAATCACGGCGAGGACGTCAAGGAGTACTACTTCCACCTCGACTCGACGCCCACCCACTCGTACATGAAGTACCTCTACAAGTACCCGCAGGGCGCCTTCCCTTACGACGATCTGGTGGCCGTCAACCAGGCCCGGCAGCGGCACGACCCCGAATACGAACTCCTTGATACGGGCGTCTTCGACGAGGACCGCTACTTCGACGTGTTCGTCGAGTACGCCAAGGCCGGCCCCGAGGACCTGCTGATCGAGATCACCGCGCACAACCGGGGCCCCGACGAGGCCACCCTCCACCTGCTGCCGACCCTGTGGTTCCGGCACACCTGGTCCTGGGCGGGCGGCACCGCCGTACCGACCATCCGTCAGGAACCCGGCGGCCCGCTCCGCGCCGACCACGAGGAACTCGGCACGCGACGGCTGTACTTCACCGGCGGAACGGAGACCCTGTTCACCGAGAACGACACCAACAACGAGCGCGTCTTCGGCAGTTCGAACACCGTCCCGTACGTCAAGGACGGCATCGACCGTTATGTCGTCCACGGCGAGACCGGCGCCGTCAACCCTCAGCAGACCGGCACCAAGGCCGCCGTACACCACGTCCTCACCGTGCCCGCCGGCGACAGCGCCACCGTACGGCTGCGCCTGACCGACACCGAACTCATGGACCCCTGGGCCGAGTTCGGCCAGCTGCTCGACACGCGAAGGACCGAGGCCGACGTGTTCTTCGAGGGCGTCGTCCCCGACGGCATGGCCGAGGACGAGCGGCGTCTGGTGCGGCAGGCGCTCGCCGGGATGCTGTGGAGCAAGCAGTACTACTACCTCGACGTGGAGCGCTGGCTCGCCGAGCACGGCCTCGACCCGCTCGCCGCCGATCCCCGGGTCCGCAACAGCGCCTGGTACCACATGATCAACGACGAGATCATGTCGATGCCGGACACCTGGGAGTACCCCTGGTTCGCCGCCTGGGACCTCGCCTTCCACACCATCGCCCTGTCCATGGTCGACATCGGGTTCGCCAAGTCCCAGCTGGAGCTGCTGCTACGCCGCCTGTATCTGCATCCCAACGGCCAGATCCCGGCGTACGAATGGAACTTCGGTGACGTCAACCCGCCCGTGCACGCCTGGGCGGTCCTCTTCGTCTACGAGTTGGAGAAGCACCGCACCGGGCACGGCGACCGCGTCTTCCTGGAGAACGCCTTCCAGAAGCTGATGAAGAACTTCACCTGGTGGCTCAACCGCAAGGACGTCGACGGCAACAACGTCTTCCAGGGCGGCTTCCTCGGTCTCGACAACATCGGTGTCTTCGACCGCAGCGCTCCCCTGCCCACCGGCGGCCACCTCGACCAGGCCGACGGCACCGCCTGGATGGCCCTGTGCTGCCAGAACCTTCTGGAGATCGCCATCGAACTGGCCGTCGACAACCGGGTGTACGTCGAGCACGCGCAGACCCTGTTCGAGCACTTCGCCTGGATCGCGGTGGCGACGAACCGCATCGGCAACGACAACCAGAGTCTGTGGGACGAGGAGGACGGCTTCTTCTACGACGTCCTGCGCCTGCCCGACGGCCGCGCGACCCGGCTGAAGGTCCGTTCCCTGGTCGGGCTGATCCCGCTCGCCGCGACCAGCGTGATCGGCGGCTGGACGGACCAGCGTTTCCCTGAACTGGTCGAGGGAGCACGGGAGTTCGTGCGCAGGCATCCGGCCGTCGAAGCCCTTGTCTCCTCCCACCATGCCCTCGGTACGGGCGAGGCGGGGCGCCACCTGTTCGCCCTGTTCGACGAGGACCGGCTGCGGCGCATCCTGTCCCGCATGCTCGACGAGGACGAGTTCCTCGGCCCGCACGGCATCCGCTCGCTGTCGCGCCATCACGCCGAGCACCCGTACACCTTCGACGTGCACGGTGAGACCTACGGGGTCGGCTATCTGCCCGCCGAGTCGGACTCGGGCATGTTCGGGGGCAACTCCAACTGGCGCGGCCCTGTGTGGTTCCCGGTCAATGTCCTCCTCATCCGCGCCCTGCTGAACCTGCACGCCTACCACGGCGACGAGTTCACCGTGGAATGCCCGACCGGCTCCGGCCGACGGATGAACCTCTACGAGGTCGCGCGCGAGATCTCCCACCGACTCACCGCCACCTTCCTGAGCAACGGCGACGGACACCGGCCGGTGCACGGCACCCAGGCCAAGTTCGCCAAGGACCCGAACTGGAAGGACCTGATCCTCTTCTACGAGTACTTCCACGGAGACACCGGCGCCGGCCTCGGCGCCTCCCACCAGACCGGCTGGACCGGCCTGGCCGCGGTCACCGCCACCTTGTTCCATCTCGTCGGCGCCGGTGACTGGGGTGCCCTGCGGGAGGAGCCCCTGTCATGACCGTCATCTACGAGATCAACACCCTGGTCTGGCTGGGTGAGTTGAGCGGCCGGTACGGACGTCGCGTCGTCCTGGGTAACGTGCCCGGCGAGGTCTGGGACGAGGTCGCACGGCCGGGTGTGGACACCGTATGGCTGATGGGTGTGTGGGAGCGCAGTCCGGCGGGACTGGAGATCGCCCTGCGGGACGACGGCTTGGTCGCCTCCTTCCGCGACGCGCTGCCCGACCTCACACCGGCGGACATCGCCGGGTCGCCGTACTGCGTACGGAACTACGTCGTCGACGAGAGCCTCGGCGGCCCCGAGGGACTGGCCGCGGCACGGGCCGAACTCGCCGCGAGGGGCGTACGCCTGATCCTGGACTACGTTCCCAATCACGTGGCCCCGGACCATCCTTGGCTCACCGGGCGCCCGGACTGCCTGGTCCGGGGCACGCCGGACGACCTGGCCCGCGACCCCGGCGCCTTCCTGGAGGCCGGCGGGCAGGTGTACGCGCGGGGCCGCGACCCGTTCTTCCCGCCGTGGCCGGACGTTGTCCAGCTGAATGCCTTCAGTGACGGTCTGCGGGCGGCGGCGGTGGACACGCTGGCCGCGATCGGCAACCAGGCGGACGGCGTGCGCTGCGACATGGCGATGTTGCTGATGAACGACGTGTTCGCGAAGACCTGGGGAGACCGGGCGGGACCGGTACCCGCCGAGGACTTCTGGCCGTACGTCGTTCCACGCGTCCGCGCACGCCACCCCGGCCTCCTCTTCGTCGCGGAGGCGTACTGGGACCTCGAATGGGACCTCCAGCAGCAGGGCTTCGACCTCTGCTACGACAAACGGCTCTACGACCGGCTGGTCCACGAGGACGCCGGATCCGTCCGCGGCCACCTCGGCGCCGACCTCGGTTTCCAGCGCCGGCTCGTCCGCTTCCTGGAGAACCACGACGAACCCCGGGCCGCCGCCATCCTGCCCGGCGGACGGGAACGCGCGGCAGCCGTGGCCGTCGCGACCCTGCCCGGCGCGACCCTCTGGCA
This sequence comes from Streptomyces sp. NBC_00620, assembly GCF_026341825.1. Classification (GTDB taxonomy): domain Bacteria; phylum Actinomycetota; class Actinomycetes; order Streptomycetales; family Streptomycetaceae; genus Streptomyces. Next base: position 2,037,504 of record NZ_JAPENY010000002.1, on the reverse strand, counting down.
CGAGGGCCAGTTCGAGGGACGCCGGGTCCGTCCGCCCGTGTTTCTCTCGCGTCGGCCCCAGGAACCGGCCGACGAGTCCCTGCGCGACTTCTACGGCCGTCTGGTGAGCGCCGTGGCCCCCGTCCGCGAAGGCGACTGGCGGCTGCTGACCTGCACGGGCTGGCCGGACAACGACACCCACCACAGTCTGCTCGCCTGGTCCTGGACCGACGGCCAGGAACGGTATCTCGTCGTGATCAACTACTCGGACCGGCCTGCCCAGGGGCGGGTACCGGTGCCCTGGACCGACTTTCACGGGCAGTCGTGCGAACTGACCGAACTGATCAGCGGGAACACCTACGAGCGGGAGGGCGACGAGATGGTCGACCCGGGCCTGTTCGTCGCACTCGACGCCTGGCAGTGGCACCTGCTCTCGCTCCGGCGGTAGGCACAAGGGGGTGCCGCGTGCGCATCGGCCGCCTCATGACGCGTGCCGCGTCCCCGCGGGCTTCTCGGAGTCGGCGGTGGCGTGGACGTCGTCAGTGGGCGGATGGGCGTCGGTGTGCTCCATCGCCCGGATCGTGCTCGGCTGTCCGGCGAGGAAGCCGGTGCGGACGAAATCGTCTCCCGCCACCGCGTGCAGCAGCCAGTTGGTGGCGACGCGGGTCCTGGCCACGAGCGTGGGCAGCGCCAGCAGGTGGTAGCCGCGCGTGACCAAGTGTGCCGGCAGGCCGCTGAGCGGGATGCCCAGCGGCCTGGCGACGGAACCCAGGCCGCCCAGGTCGACGACCAGACCGAGATCGCGATGCCGGTACGGGCTCGGACTCCGGCCGCGCAACCGCGCGACGACGTTGTTCCCGGCCGTCCTGCCCTGACGCAGTGCGTGCTGCGCGGTGGGCGGGCAGATCGCGTCCCCGCCGGCGGCGAGATCCGGTACCGCGGCGGCGTCGCCGAGGGCGAACACTTCGTCGTGACCCGGCAGGGTCAGCTCCGCGGTGACCGCGAGCCGCCCCCGTACCGTCTTCGCCCCCGTGGCCGCGACCAGCGGGCTTGCCGCGACCCCCGCGGTCCACACCAGGGTGTGGGTGGGAAGCCGCCGCCCGTCGGTGAGTTCGACCCAGCCCGGCCCGGCCGACGCCACGCTCACGCCGAGGGAGACCTCGATGCCGCGCCGCCGCAGCCGGGCCAGCGCCTTGTCGCCCAGACGCGGGCCCAGTTCAGGCATCAGCCGGGGCGAGACATCGACCAGGTGCCACTCGATCGACTCGCGGCTCAGCCCCGGGTAGCGATAGGTCGCCGCGACGGTGAGTCGCTGGAGGTGGGCGGCGGTCTCGGTGCCCGCGTATCCGCCGCCCACGACGACGAACCGCAGCCGCGCCTCACGCTCCGCCGGGTCCTCGGTCGTGTCGGCCAGGTCGAGTTGGGCGATGACGTGGTCGCGCATGGCCACGGCCTCCCCCAGGTTCTTCATGCCGCGGGCGTGTTCCGGCACACCGGGGATGTCGAACGAGCGCGTCACGCTCCCGGCGGCCAGCACCACGATGTCGTATCCCTCGCGGACCACCTGATCGGTGATCAACCGCACCACGCACTCCCGGGATTCGAGGTCGACGTCCAGGGCGACGCCGGGGACGATCCGGGTGCGGCGCAGCACCCTGCGCAGCGAGACGGCGATCGACTGCGGTGTCAGTACCCCGGCCGCCACCTGCGGCAGCAGCGGCAGGTACAACTCGTAGTCGAGCGGCGTCACCAGGACGATGTCGGCTTCGTCGGCCTTCAGCACCCGTTCCAGCCGCCGGGCGCAGGCGACGCCCGCGAAGCCGCCGCCGACGATCAGGACACGGGGACGGGTCGGGTTGATCGGACTGGTCATCACACTTCCTCCGAGCGCTGAGCGGGCCGGGGGGCCGCGGGCCGCCATCGTGATCCGGGTGGTGAGGCGGGGGCTTCCGTCGGATGACGCAACCGCCTACCGTGCGACGCGAACGGCCCGGACGACCGTCGTACGTCCTGTGGGCAGTCGTCCGACCGAAGCCCGACGGGTCGTCGGCCACCTAGCTTCGGAGTCATGAGACGAACGGAACGAGTGACCTCTCCTGTGACCGTGGCCGTCAAGTCCGGTGATCTCCGGTTTGCTTGTGACATCTCCACCGCCCTGCGTGCGCGGCCACGCGTGCGCCTGCTGCGAGCGGGGCAGGATGCACGCGCGGAGGCGCTGCTCGTCCTGGCCACGGAGCTCGACGAAGCCACGCTCGCGCTCATGCGCGGCGCGTGCGGGGAGCGTGGGCGGCCGCGCATCGTGCTGGTGGCCCAGTACGTGGATCGCGCCCAGCTTTCGCGGGCGGTGCGTCATGGGCTGGTCGACGTGCTACCCCGGCGCACCGGGCTCGACCAGATCGTCCTGGCCCTGTTGCGGGCCCGCGAGGGGCGGATACGCCTGTCGGACTCCGCCCTCGTCGACGGCCTGGACCTGCGTCATCGGGCCCAGGCCGTCAACGGCGCGGCACGCCAAGGCAGTTAGCCGTCCCCCTGTGCCAGAACGTGCGCGAGGGCCCCGTCCCAGTCCATCGAGAGGCCTTCCGTGCCCGAGGGAACGGATCTGAGCGTCTCTTCGAGCCAGGCGCCAAGGGGGGCGACAAGGCCTTCGAGGAGTGCCGCGCCGGTCCGTCCCTGGAGAAGGATCCAGAAGCTGTCCCCATCATGGCGCCGGCACGGCGGCCAGATCCGTACGTCGCCGTCACCGCTCGGTCGGTGCAGGCCCGTCATGAGCAGATCCCGTGAGAGCACCCACGTGACGGCACCGCCGATGTCGTTGAGGAACTCGACGCGCACCTCGAGGGGCTGGGTGTGGTCGTAGCTGAAGCGGGCCTGGATCGGCAGTGACTCTTGCAGGGACACGTGCCGCCACATCCTCAGGGCGAGATCCACGCACTCCTGCTCCGAGGAACGTACGTCCCTGGCTGGTTCGTTGTCCGAGCGGGCCATTGCTTCCCTTTCTGTGCTGATCCGTGCCGGGGCACCTGAACTGCCTCCGGCGCGGCCTCAGGGCGTGCCCCTCATGCCGCGCCGGGTGGTCGGCGCCCCTCGTCAGGCGGCCGGGTTCTTCAGGCTCCGGCGCTGGTGGACGACGATGTAGCCGAGCAGTGCGTAGCCGAACAGGTGGCCTGCGGAGCGGGCGAGCCTGTGGCGCGGAACGTCGCGGAGCCGGTGATGGTCGGAAGGCGTGCGGGAGACCGCGTTCGTGCCGGCGACCACCGCGAGTGCGTCCCGCAGCAGGTTTTCGAGCTCGGTGCCCGGCTCGCGGAACCGGCCGATGCCCTTCTTCGTGGATGGGGTCTTCGTGGATCGAGCCGCGTCGTGCATGGCGTGCTGTGCCTCTCGGTCGGGTTCGGTGGTCCTGAGAATTCGGGTGGTCCTGAGCAATCGGGTGCCCCGGAGAATGAGGAGCGGGCCGGTCCCGCGGGGATTCCCGGAGGACCGGCCCTGGTGCAACTCCTGATGCGGCTCGGTGTCAGCCGGTGATGTACAGGTCGTCGCGTACGTCGTAGACGCTCGGGGCCATCCAGGCGGCCGCGATCACGGCGTCGTGCTCCGCCCACGTGCGGACATGGCCCGTGAGGATCGCCGTGTTGCCATTCGTGGTGACGGCGACTTCGCTGTCGTCGAGGATCAGCGCGTTGCGGTCCAACGCGTCCGACACCAGCAGGATGACGTCGACCGGGTCGGCGTCGTCGGAGATCTCGATCTTGTTCTTGATACCGCGGACTCCCGTGAGACCGACGACCGCCTGCTCCGCGGCCTGCCGCTCCGAGCCGTACCGGACGACGCCGGTCAGCGTCAGGTTGCCGTTGTTCGCGGTCGCCTCGACACCGACCGGCACGGCGATGTTCATCAGCAGCACGCTGTTCGCCGTCTCGGTCAGCGTCGTGTCGTCGCGCTCGTGCGCGGGCGGGAGCACCACCTCCAGGTTGTTGTGGACCTTGGTGACGCCGGACACGCGCTGTGCGGCGGCGGCGGCTTCCAGGTACTGGAGGTAGCTCGGGACGGTGCCCGTGAGCCTTACTTCACCCGCCAGGTTGTGAACGGTGATGTCCGTCGAGTCCACCAGCGGATCGAAGACGAGCTCCGCCTCGACCGACTGGCGAATGTCCTTGGTCTTGCTCATCGGGGGGGTCCTTCCGTTGCGGTGAAAGCTTCCAGCGAAAGCTTCCGGCGAAAGCCTTCGGCGAAATCTTTCGGTGAAGCGGCGGATTTCCGCTCTTCCATCAGTTCACCGCGAAAATCGGTGCCAGTAAAAGCGATGTGAATGATTCTGGTATTGGTCCGCGCCATGGACTCCACGACATGGGTCGGGTAGCGATTCAGGCAGTAATCTTTTCGGCGGTGTCGAAAAGTACCTGCTGCAATTCACGGGGGAGGTCCGCACTCCACACCAGACCGGCGGTGGCGGTCAGCGGGGAGTCCTCGACGCGAACGGCCACCATCTCGTGCCGGCCCGCGTCCGCCGTCGGTCGCGGAGCGGTCCCCACGGTGCGGCACGGTCCCGTCAGGACGGCGCTCGGCCGGCTCCCGGTCGCGGCGAAGGCCAGCGTCATGGGCAGCGACTGCCGGAAGGGCGGGTCGGTGAAGTCGAAGGAAGGGTTCCTGGTCCGCAGCACCGAGCGCCACGCGTCGTACGTTGCGGGGTCGGCGTGCCGAGGACCGTGGATGAGGTGCATGCGGGCGAGTTCGTCGAGGCCGATGGCCCCGTTCACCGCCCCACGGTGCTGTGCCGGAATCCAGAGGTCGGGTTCGAAGGAGCCGATGTCCATCACGTCGAGGGTGTCCGGCAGAGCGTCGTTCGCCGGGCTCATCCAGCCCAGAGCGGCGTCGGCCTCCCGCCGGAGGATCGAGGAGAAGTCGGCGTCCAGAGCCGTCTCCAGCCAGGTCACGTCGACCTCGGGGGCCACCGAGCGCAGTCGCGACACGGTCTCCGCGGCGAGCGTGGGCGGCAGATACGGCTGCACGACGAAACGCAGCCGCGAGCGGCCAAGACCCGCCGCCCGCCGGGTTCGACCGACGCCGTGATCGACCAGGGAGAGAACGGCCCGGGATTCCTCCAGCAGGACCGTGCCGGCTTCGGTCAGCCGAACTCCTTCACGCCGACGCTGCAGCAAAGGCGTGCCGACGAATTCCTCCAGACGCCGAATCTGCTGACTCAATGTCGGCTGGCCGACATACATGCGCTCCGCGGCGTGTGTGAAGGTACCGGCTTCCGCCACTGCCACGAAATAGCGCAGATGGCGCAGTTCGACACCCTGCGGTGCCGAATTCTCCGAATCGAGCGGGGAAATCGATCCGTGTGAAACCGATGTGCGTGAAATCGGTCCGTTCTCGGCTTTTTCCATTCAGTCCCATCCGGCCACTCGAGAGAAGCGGACTCGTGTCATGCTGCCGGAGGTCCCGCTGCCGGGCTTGCGTCATCCGACTGCCGCGATGTCCTCACCGGGGGGTGCCGGGCTCTGTCCTGCCGCGATACATCGCCACAACCGCCGGGCGCAGGCCGAGCCGCTCGGCGATCTCCTCGTCCGGCAGCCGCAGGGCGGACAGCTCGGTGATCTGCCTCAACCGCTCGGCGGACGACTCGGGCCAGGCGATCGGGGCGCCCGTCGCCCGCAGTTCGAGTCGTGCCTCGTCCCCGCACGGGAGGGCGCCGATCCGGTCGAAGGCGGACTGCGCCGAGGTCAGCATGGACTGCGCCTGACGGATCCGATTCCGGCGGCGCAGCCAGGAGCCGTACGCCAGCTCGACCTTCGCGCGGGCATAGGGCCAGTTGGACAGATCCTGCCGCAGCGCCGCGAGGTAGAAGTCCTCGGCGTCCTCGTCGGCGGCCAGGACGGCGCGGGCGTACGACAGATTGATGTGGTGCATCGGCGACGGCGTCTCGCGTGCGATCAGCTCCAGCTCCGCCAGCAGCCCGCGGGCGTCTTCTCGGTGTCCGGCGCGTACGGCCGCGTCCGCGAGGAACATCAGGCTGATGAACCTCTCGGCCCGGTGGAAGCTGGGATCGGCCAGATCGAAGACCGCCCTCAAGATCCGGTAGGCGTCCCGGTTCCGCCCGGCCTCAAGTGACACCAGTCCACGGGCGAGTTGGAGCAACGACAGCATCGCGTTCCGGCCGCGGGCCTCGCGCAGTTCCGCCTCGGTGGCCCGTCGCAGTGCCTCCCGCGTATCACCCACGAGCGCCTTCAGCAGTACGTCGCACACCAGCGTCCCGGTTTCCCACAGCGACTGCCCGGTCTCCGCCGCCAGCCGCTTCCCCTCCTCCGCCGCGTCGGCCGCCCGGACCAGGTCCCCGCGCAGCACATGCGTCAGCGCCTGCATGGTCAGCACCTGCGAAAGCAGTCCCAGTCGGCCCTGCCGGCGCAGGATCTCCTCGGAGCGGTCCAGCAGCTCGGTCGCCAGGTCCAGGTGCCCCAGCGCCTGCGCGGCCATGCTCATGACCCGCAATGCGTCCCCGTCGTCACTGGGAGGCGTCCGGGTCAGAGCCTTGATGACCTGGCGAGCGCGCAGCAGTGGTTCCGCCAGCGCAAGGGTCGCGAGGTGGCGCGGGTCGCCCGCTGTCCCGGGCATCCGGTCGGCGCAGGCAACGACACGCGCACGGGCGGCCGGCCCGGTGTCGGCCATGTAGCAACGGAAGCCGGCCACCAGGAGCATGTCGAGCGCCAGGTCCGGGTCGGCGGGGGCGGACCGAAGGGCGATGTCGCACAACTCGTGCACGCGGCCAGCGTCCCCGGGACTGCCGTGGTCGAACATCTCGCCGAGCCATTCCGTACGCGCCCGGTCCAGGTCGGTCAGATCGGTCCTGGCCGCCGAGCGCAGCAACTCGTCGACGATGTCGTCCCGGCCCATTCCGAAGGCGTGTCCGGCGGCCACCAGCAGCCGGTGCCCGCGCAGCGCCGACCAGCTCGTCAGCTCTGCCGACCGTTCGAGATCGTTGATCGCCGCGATCACCGCGCCCCGGCTCAGCGCCTGCGCGGCATTGGCTTCGAGAGCGTCCGCGATCCGGTCGTCGGGACCGACGATGGACTGCGCGCGGTGCCAGGTCCGCCGGTACACATCGTCCAGAGTCTGCGCCAGCGCCCGGTGGGCCGACTGGTGCCGGGCCAGGCTTTCGGCCTGCAGGATTCCCGAACGCATCAGGGGGTGCAGGAAGGCGACCCGGCCCTCTTCCAGGGTCACCAGGCCTACCGCCCGTGCCGGGTCGAACACCTCAGGAGTGACCGGGTCGCCGCGCATCTCCGAGGTCCCGGCGATGACTTCGGCGAGGTCGCCCGCCGGATCGACGGCCGCGACGAGCAAGGCGTCCCGGGTCGCCGGGGGCATGACGGCCCCGCGCCCCGCGAACGTGCGTTCCAGCCGGTCGGACAGGGTCGGCGGACGCAGTCCGCCGGAGGGCAGGGCCGCCATCGTGATCGGCAACTCGCGCAGCGCCAGCGGATTGCCCAGCGCCTCTCGTCGGATGCGCCGCTGCTCGGCCGCACTCAGGCCAGGAGCGTGAGCGGACAGGATCCGCGCTGCCGCATCGTCGTCCACGCCACCCACGGTCAGTTCCGGAAAGCCGGCCCGGAGGAACGGGCCCGTGTGGCCACGGCGCATCGCGGCGATGATCCCAACGCGTCCCGCCACGCGCCGTGCGACGAACGTCAGCGCCTCGTGCGACTGCGGATCCAGCCACTGCACGTCGTCGGCCAGGACCAGCACCGGTCGGTCGGCCGCCACGGCCGCCAGCAGCTCCACGACCGCCAGATCGATCAGGAACGGCTCCGGTGGCGCACCCTCGACCAGGCCGAACGCCGCCAGCAACGCTTCCCTCTGGTGCCGCGGAAGCAGCGCGACCTGATCGAGCACGGGACCGACCAGCTGATGCAGTCCCTCGAACGGCAACGCCGCCTCGCACTCGACACCGACCAGCCGAAGGATCCGGAAACCCCGGGCCCGCCCCCTGGACTCCGCCTCATGCAGCAGCGACGACTTGCCGATTCCCGGGTCCCCGAGCATCAGCAGCACCGCACCGCTCAGCGGCGTACGTTCGAGGAGCCTCGCCAGAACGGCGATCTCCCGCTCTCTTCCCACCAGCATCGCCGAACCCATGACTCCCTCCCGGCTCCCTGGAGGTTCCACGCTAATCACGCCGCACCGTCGGTGGCTTGAGTCGTTTGACTGATCCCGCCCACTCATCCGGAGGTGCGCCGAGCGCCGGTTTCAGTGGTCGCTCACGGCCGGTTCCAGCAGGTCCAGCAGCGGTGCAAGCTCACTGCGCGAGGTGATGCCGAGCTTGGGGAAGGCTCGGTACAGATGCGCGGCGACGGTGCGGTGTGACAAATGGAGTCGTTCCGCTATCTCCCGGTTGGACAGCCCTTCCGCGGCCAGCCGGGCGATCACTGTCTCCTGGGCCGACAGCAGCTCCGTAGCGGCTGGAAGCGGGGTGTCCGCTGCGTGAGTCGCTTTGCGGCCCGCCCAGTCGGAGGCTCCGATGAGTTCGAAAGCGGTTCGCGCCGAGAGGAGCATCGTGCGCGACCGGGCGGCCTGTCGATGGCGTCGCAGCCACTGCCCGTACGCGAGTTCCGTCCGCGCCTTGACCAGCGGCCAGCGGATCAGGTCCTGGCCCAACGCGATCATGAACAGTTCCTCGGCCGCCGCGTCGGCGGCGAGCACGGCTCGCGCGTACGGCAGCTGGACATGCAGCAGAGGGGCGGGAGTCAAGCGCGCCGCTTCCTCAAGGACGTCGAGTATGTGCGCGGCCTCATCACGGCTGCTGCCACGATCCGCTGCGACGGCGAACGGCATCACAGCGGCGAAGCCCTGCCACCGCAGGCCCGCGGGTGGCTGGTCGAGGAGCGGCCTCAGCTCTTCGTACGCCTCGGTGTACCGTCCCTCACCCAGGCGCGCCACGCCACGGGCCAGCCTCAGCGTCGGGATCAGATCGGTGCGCTGCCACGCCGCCACGGTGTCGGCCAGTTCCTCCGCGCGCACCGCCTGCCCGCGCAGTGCGGCGGCGAGCGCGTCCGCGCCGGTGAGCACGGCGACCATGGACGGCTGTCGAGTCTCGGCGAGGATCCGGCGTGCTTCTTCGGTGAGTTGAGCGGCACGCCGCCAGTCCCCGAGCAGCAGCAGGTCGGCAGCTTCGGTGAGGAGTGTCTCCGACAGCAGACCGAGTCGGCCCTGTTCGCGAAGGATCGGTTCGGCTAGGCCGAGCAGGTCGACCGCGCGGACCGGGTCGCCGATCGCGTGGGCGGCCATGCCGAACAGCCGGAGGCCGTCGGCGTCAGGGCGATACCACACCGTCCTGTTCGAAGGCAGCCGGTCGGCCACCGCCCGTCCGTGGAGCACGGGTTCGGCCAGCGCCAGGGCCGCGATGTGGCGTGGGTCGCTGGTGCCCGTCAGCCGCTCGGCGGCCGCGACGATGCCGGCCCGCAGAGCGGGGTCGGCACCGGTCCTGTGAGCACGGAGCGCCGTGCTCAGTAGCAGGTCGAGAGCCAGGTCGGGGTCGCCCGCCGACAGTTCGGGGATGTCCCGTACCTGTGTCCGGGCCGGGCCGGGCTGCGGGTCCGCGTCCGAGATGTCCCGCAGCGAACAGGCCTTCGCCCGGTCCGCGTCGCCGAGTTGCTGACGCTTCGCCTCGTCGATCAGCGAGTGGGTCAGGCGTGTGCGGCCGAGTCCGTAGGCATGCTCGGCCGCACACAGCAGCCGGTGTCCTCGGGTGGCCGAGTCCGCGGTGAGCTGCGCCGATCGCTCGAGCGCCCAGATGGCCGCGACGACTCCGTGACGCCGGAGCAAGGAGGTGTGGGCGTCCGCCAGTTCGTCCGCCAGCTCGTCGTCGGGGCCGTTGACGGACTGGGCTCGATGCCATGTGCGCCGGTCCGGGTGCTCGGCCAGCACCTGCGCCATGGCGGCGTTGGCGGCCTGTCGGCGGGCCGGGGTCTCCGCGTCCAACACCGTCGATCGGACCACGGGATGGAGGAAGCGCAGTGTCGTCCTGTCGAGCCGTATCAACGAGGCGGCGGCCGCGCTGTCGAGAAGGTCCACCGTGACGGTTCGCCCCGCCAGGACGGAGGCAGCGGCCAGGATCTCCGCGAGGTCTCCGACATGGTCGACGGCCGCGACCAGCAGGGCGTCCCGGGCCTGCGCCGGCAGCTCGCCGAGCCCGGCCGCGAACGCCGTCGCCAGGGTGGGGCTCACCGGCAGGTGGGTCCACGAACCCGGCGGTCCCGTCGGGCGCCACGCTGCGGGGAGTTCGATCAGCGCGAGCGGGTTGCCGAGGGCTTCCCCGAGTATCCGCTCCCGAACGGCAGGGGGCAGCGTGGCCGCATGACGGGCCAGCAGCCGTCGCGCCGAGGGCTCGTCCAGCACCGGCACGTCCAGTACGGGCGAAACCGGCCGGGTCCGTCCGCTGCGGAGTGCCGCGAGGACGACGATCGGGTTGTCGCTCGCCCTGCGCGCCATGAACGCCAGTACGTCCCGGGTGGGCCTGTCGACCCCCTGTACGTCGTCGGCGATCAGTACCGCGGGCTGCTCGGCCGCGCCGGCGGTGATCAGGTTGAACGCGGCCAGGGCCACCCTCAGTGTCTCCGGGGGTTGCCCGGCACCGGTCTCGAACGCCGATCGCAGGATCTCGACCTGTTCCGCGGGCAGAGCGTCCGCCGTGCCGAGCACCGGCCGCAGCAACTCGCGCAGCCCGCTGAAGGGTGTGTCGTCGGAGTGCCCGGCAACCCACAGCACCTGGCATCCCGCCGTCCGGGCGCGTTCGGTCGCGACCCGCAGCAGCGCGGACTTGCCGACGCCCGGGCCGCCCTGCAGTGCCAGGGCGCCGCCGGCGTCCGGCAGCCTGCCCATCAGTTCCTGCAGGATCCTCAGCTGCTGGTCGCGGCCGAGGAGCCCGGCTTCGTACACGAGTCTCCCCAGTCTTCTCCGTACGTCCCGTGACGTCCCGCGTGTTCTCACTTGGATGGTAGGAGGGACCGCATCGACGGGTCTTGAGTCAAATGACTGTTCCCAGCACCGCAAAGCGGCGGCACCGAGCCGAAGTCACACCTCAGACGTAGCCTCGCCGCTGCACCAGGCTCAGGGCCAGGGCGCCCAGCGGGACGTTCAGCCAGAACGTGAGCAGCCGGTAGACGAGCACCGCCGATGTGGCCGCCCCGGCCGGAACACCGAGCATCGTCAGACCTGCGATGAGTCCGGCCTCCAGCGCGCCCAGACCGCCGGGCACGGGAGCCGCGTTGGCGATCAGGCGGGCCGCCATGTACGCGGCACCGACCTGGACGAAGGGAAGGTCGGCGCCCAGCGCGTGGAGGCTCATGGCCAGGCCGACGATCTGGACGAGAGGCAGGCCGAGGGCGCCGATGACGCCCACGACGACCTTGGCCGGGTCGGCCGCGATCCCCGCGACGGTCGACCCGGCCGCGCGCAGGAACGGCCAGATCTTCTCGTGCAGGAAGCGCCGGCCGGGCGGGGTGAGAACGAGCAGGCCCCCGGCGGCGAGCGTCAGAGCGACGGCCCACAGCAGATACCGGCTCGGGGGCAGCTCCAGATGCGCTCCGGCGTGGTGCCGTCCCGCCCAGGCGAAGAAGACGGCGGCGACAACGCTGTTGGAGATCGCACCGGTCAGGCTCTGCAGTCCGACGGAGGCCGTGGCGGCCCCGGTCTCGATCCCCGTCTTCTGCAGGTAGCGCAGATTGAGGGCCATGCCGCCCACGTTGCTCGGAGTGATCCGGTTCAGGAACGAACTGGCGAACTGCACTTGGTAGGTGGGGCCGAAGGGCAGCCTGTCCGGGATGGTGCCCCACTGCAGGCAGGTCGAGAACGCCTGCGAGAGGAAGGTGACGGGCAGCACCGCGAGTACCCACCACCAGTTCGCGTCGCGCAGCGCGTCGACGGCCGCCGGGAAGCCGGCCAACTGCGGGAGCACAAGGTGAAGGACCAGAAACGCACCGACCAGGCCCAGGGCGCTCTTCCACGTGAAGCGCGCCAGATGCGCGAGCGGAACCGCTTCTGCGCCGCCGGCCGTTTCGACCTCGGCGGCGAGATCCCGCAGCAGACTGGGGCGACCGCCGGCGCGTAGCGTTCGCCGCCGGGCGCTCCGGCCGGCCGCTCGTGCGCGTGCCTGGTCGTACCGGGCGACCTCATGCCGCGCGGGGCCCATCAGCGCGAGCGGCTGCAGGTACGGCAGCGCGGTCGCCGGCAGATCCGGTCCCAGGCCCGCCAGTGCGCACGCGATGGCACGCTCGGGGCCGACCCGTACCGCTGTCGTGGCCAGCAGCTCGGCGATGTCGCTGCCGAGCACCTCGGGCGGCGCGTTGAGCTGGGCGCGCGCGAAGGCGGAGAGCCGGCTGTCACCGCCCGGTTCGACGAGGACGTGCTCCGGGCGCAGTGCCCCATGTCCCAGCCGGTGCTCTTGAAGGCGTGCCACGGACGTCCACACCCCGATGAGGACGTGGTCGGTCAGCTCCTCGTCGCTCAACGCGGACAGCGCGCGGGCTTCCTTCCTGACGGTCGCCACGAGCGCGCCGTCCCCGTCCACCGGATACGCCATGACAGGTTCGTCCACCCGGGCACCGGTGCGGGCGGCGAAGACGAGCATCAGCAGTTCGTGCTCGGCCGCACCGAGCGGTGACTGGGCGGTCGCGTCGGCCGGGTGGCGCAGGAGCGTCCGCCGGGCAAGCCGGTGGAACAGATCGCGGTTGTGATCCTCGGCGGCGAGCACCCGTACGGCCAACGCGGAGCCGGCGGTGGTCTCGGCTCGGTAGACGGTCCCCTCCCCCGGAATCTGCTCGTCCGGGGGCAGCTCGCGCAGGGTGGCGACCGGGATTCCGCAGGCGACGAGGGCGTCGGCGACCGCCTGCGCCGCAGGGCGGTCGGCCGGAGCCCCGGCCAGCAGCAGCACGGCCGACCCTGCCGCGCCACCCACGGCGAGTGCGGCGACGGCCTCCAGCGGCACGATCCCGGCGGCGGCGACGCTCAGCACGGCACACGCGAAGGTCAGCGACCACAGCGCCCGCCGCCGGCGCGACCCGAGCCATGGGCCGGCGGCGACGGCCGCCGCCGCACAGGCGGCCAGGTACACGGCCGACGGCCAGCCCGCCTGGACCAGACCGTCCCGGCCGGCCGACACTTCCGGCCACTCATCCGGTCTGCTGCGCACCAACGCCAGGTGGGTGAGCGCCCACGCGGCCAGCGCACCCAGCGCCGCCGCGGGCACGACCCGTAGAACCGGGTCGATCCGACGCCGTACGGACCAGACCGCCAGGGCGGCAACCGGCGCGAGCACGGCGACCACCTGCACCGTTCCCACGAGACCGTCCCGTAGAGCCGGAGGCAGCGCGGTCACCGTGGTGAGCAGTCCCTGCTGCGCCGCACGGGCGAAGTCGCGCGTCGCGACCCCCAGCAGCACCGTCACCACAAGTGCAGCCAGGGACACCAGCAGCCGCCACAGGTCGGCTGCCCGGCGGACGGCCCGTCGAGGCGGAACTTCGGTCACCAAGGAGCCTTCCGATGTACCGGGAACCGCGGCTTCCGAGGCCGACTGGATGCCATGGTCTTCGATCTCCTTGATCACGCGGCTCCTCCCTGCTCGGGCGGCACCGATGCTCTCTCCGGAATCCGGTCCGCGAATCCGTCACATGACTGCATCGCGTCATGTGAAGGTCCGCCGAAACGCGTTCGCGGACCGATCCGCCTGCGGGCGCGAAGCACTGAGGTAGGCAGGGCAGTCGGATGACGGATCACCATCCGGGCCTGCCGTCCCTAGCGTTCGATGGGGAGAAGACGGCCTCGAACAAGGCCGGGCGCACCGGCACGCATGCCTCGCCTCTCCCTCGCTTCCTGCCAGGAACGAGACGACACCCTCACCGTGGGAGATCACCATGCTCAGCTCACCCAACGCACTGCTCTGGCGAGGCCTGCTGGCGATCGCCGTCGGCGTGGTCGCCGTGGCATGGCCCGGCATCACCATCGGCGCTTTCGTCATCCTGTTCGCCGTCTACGCGTTCATCGGCGCGGCGACGGACAGCGCGCGAGCCTTCAGCAGCGACCGGGTGGGCCCGGTCTTCGGATGGCTGCTGCTCGCCCTGCTGTCGGTCGTCGCCGGTGTGGTCGCGCTGGCGTGGCCCGCCATCACGGCCCTTGCTCTGACGATCTGGATCGGCGCGTGGGCGCTGACCACGGGCGCCATGGAGATCGTCCTGGCATTCCAGCGCGGGGAAAGGCCGGGCGAGCGGGCGCTGTTCGTACTGACCGGCCTCGTGTCGGTCGCGCTGGCCTTCGTGCTGTTCGTCCGCCCGGACATCGGCGCGGTCTCTCTGGCCACCGTTTTCGGCCTGTTCAGCATCTTCTACGGCACCGCGGGCACCGTCGCGTCCTTCCAGGAGCGTCGTGTCCTCAAGGACACCGGCAATGCGCAGCCGGCGCACGCATGAACCCACGTCGGAACCTGACGCACCATCATCTGCCGCGTCCCTCAGCCCGGTTGAAGTCCTCCGACCGCACTCCCACCCAGGAAGAACCATCATGAACGACACGCACATCGCCGCCGACGGCATTCTGGACGCCCATCGGCGCGTCACCGTAGTCGGCGCCGGGGTCATCGGATCCTCATGGACCGCCCTGTTCCTCGCCAAAGGCCTGACCGTCACCGTCACCGACCCCTTGCCCGACGCGGATCGACAACTGCACGACCAACTGCGGCAGACCATCCCCACCCTGCGCGCACTCGGACTGCCCACCGCCGACCTCGACCGCAACCTGCGCTTCGAAGCCGACCTCGGCAAGGCGGTCGCGGACGCGGACGTCGTGCAGGAGAACGGCCCCGAACGCCTGGACGTCAAACAGGACCTCTTCGCCCGCATCGAGCAGGCCGCGCGTCCCGACGCCCTGCTGCTCAGCTCCACCTCGGGCATTCGCGCCACCGACATCGCACAGGCGCTGCGACAGCCCGAACGACTCGTCATCGGGCACCCCTTCAACCCGCCGCACCTCATCCTGCTGGTAGAGGTCGTCCCGGGCGAGAGGACCGGCCAGGACGTGGTCGAGCGCGCCGTCGCCTTCTACACGGCGCTCGGCAAGAAGCCACAGGTCCTGCGCAAAGAGGTACCGGGATTCGTCGCCAACCGGCTGCAGGCGGCGCTGTTCCGCGAGGCGGTCAACCTTGTCGTGGAGGGCGTGGTGACCGAATCGGAGCTCGACAACATCGTGACCTCCTCCATCGGCCTGCGCTGGGCGGTCGCCGGTCCCTTCCGGAGCTTCCACCTCGGTGGCGGCCCCGGCGGCCTGCCCCACTTCCTCAAGCACCTCGGCCCCGGCCTCGAGAGCCTCTGGCGCGACCTCGGCACCCCGGAACTGGACGAGCCGACGAACCAACTCCTCTCCGGACAGGCCCACTTCGGCGCGAGTATCGAGCAACTGGAGGCCGCGCGCGACGAGGCGCAGATCAAGGTGTTGCAGGCGGCATCCGCGCCGCTCGCCCTCACCACCGAGCCCGCACGGAAGCGGGTGGCATCCGATGACTGAGCAGCCCACCGTCTGACGTCTCAGTCAGCGCGGTACGGCGGTCAGTCACATTGCGGAAGCCCCGGCCGACAGCCTTTGGGCATGGTGCTCTCATCGTTCCGCGCCATCCCGGTTGGTGGTTCTCCTGAAGCAGCCACGGTGGTGCGCTCCCAACAAGCATGAACGGGACTTCCATGACCGATCGCCGACCGCCCCGTCCGTCGTCCCTCGCCATCGCGGCTGATCCGGCCCTCGAACGCCTGCTATGGGGCGACCCGCTCCTTCGTGTGATCTGGACGGACTGCCCGTCCGGGCTGCGGCTCGAAGGAGAAATAGATCTCTGCTCCCGGGATCTGCTGGTCGCGGCTCTGGATGAAGCGGTCCAGTTCTGCCGTGGCGATCTGCACCTCGATCTGACGGACGTCACGTTCATCGACGTCGCCGGGATCCGCAAGATGACGACCGCCGCGAAGACGCTCAGCCGCGACGGCCGCCGTCTGCTGCTGCACGCCACGCCGCCCGGCGCACGCAAAGTGATCCAGCTCCTGGGCTGGGAAATGACCCCCGGCCTGATGCACTGCCTCGGCGAAATGCCGTAGCGAGCCTGCCAGTTCACCGAGGTATGGGCAGGCCGGCGGTGAAGTAGCGGGAGCAGTCGTATGACCGATCGCAGCGCGGAGCCGCGGTTCTAGCGTTCATCGCGAACGCCACGGCCTCGGGCGAGGTCGGGCACCGCACCATGCATTCCCGTTTCGTGTCAGTAGCGAGGCGGCACCCTCGAACGTGGAAGGTCACCATGCTCAGTTCGCCCAACGCACTCCTCTGGCGCGGCCTGCTGGCCGTCGTCATCGGCATAGTCTCCGTCACCTGGCCCGGCATCACCGTCGGCGCCTTCGTCATCGTCTTCGCCGTCTACGCGTTCATGAGCGCGGTGACGGACGGTGGCCGTGCCTTCGCCGGCGACCGGGTGGGGCCTGTCTTCGGCTGGCTGCTGCTCGCCCTGCTCTCGCTGGCGGCCGGCGTGGTCGCGCTGGCGTGGCCCGGCATCACCGCTCTCGCGCTCACGATCTGGATCGCCGCCTGGGCACTGGCGACCGGTGCCATGGAGATCGGCCTGGCCTTCCAGCGCGGCGAGAAGGCGGGCGAGCGGGCCCTGTTCCTGCTGACAGGGCTGGTGTCGATCGCGCTCGCGTTCGTGCTTTTCGTCCGCCCAGACATCGGCGCGGTCTCACTCGCCACCGTCTTCGGCCTGTTCAGCATCTTCTACGGCGTCTCGGCGGTCTTCGCCTCCTTCGAGGAGCGCCGCCGTAATCCTGACACGAGCCGGTCCGAGCCGGTCGGCGTCTGAAGAACGGCCCCGCTCGGGACGGCGTCGGCGCCGCCCCGAGCGGGGTTCGGACAGGTGATCCATAGGGCTACCTGGTGAGGTAGGCCCGCTCGATCGTCTGCACCAGTGTGTTGCCCTGGCGGTCCGTCAGCTTGGCCCGCAGTGAGACGGAGCCCGCCTCGGCGGGGTGGGTCAGCGACAGGTGCGTACCGCCGAGGGCCTTGGCGGGCTGCCAGGTGGTGCCCTCGTCGTACGAGACCTCGAAGGCGAGCTTCTGCGGCCGCTGGCCGGCGGCCGCGCCCACGACGGTGAAGGGCACCTCGAACCGCTTGCCCCCCTTCGCCGTGCTGGACAGGGTCAGCTCCGGGGAGAAGCGGACCACCGACAGCGGCAGTGCGGTCCACTCGTCCTCGGGGGTCGCGCCGGAGCGGAAGGTCCACTCCGCCCTGACACGGGTGCTGACGGGGTACACCGCGGGATCACGGGAGTTGTCCAGGGTGAGCTTGTACGTGCTGCCCCGGGCGGGGACGGTGTACTCGGTGACGCCGTCGGTCGGCGGGAATCCGTAGTCGTCGGGGATTTCCTTGCCGTCGGCCAGGAGCGAGCTCTCCGCCGCGGTGTAGTCGCTGGAGCCCCAGTGCCCGGCGCCGTCGCCGAACAGCGGCAGATAGGCCCTGATGACGTTCCCGGCCCGCACGGCTCCGGGGTATCCCCTCTCCGGTCCGGCGTCCGCGGGACCGGGCAGGGACGGGCCGAAGACGCCGACGTTGAAACGCTCGTGGTAGGTCCGGCCGGCCTCCCAGGTCCTGGGCATCCTCATGAGGAAGGACTCCCAGCGCGTCTCGCGGCCCTCGCCGCTGGTCTGCCACATGCGCAGGGACCACGGAACCCCGTTGTCGAGGATGTAGTCGGTGGTGCGCAGCGGCAGAACGCCCCTCAGGTCGTTGTAGCCGAAGGTCAGGTCCCCATCCGGTGTGTGGGGAGAGACCTCGACCTGCACCTTCCGGTCCGCGACAGCCACACCCGCCTGGAGGTCGACCTTGGCGAGCTGCTTCCGCTCGACCTCGGCGGTGAAGCCGCCCAGCCGACCGGTCCGGTTCCAGGCAAGGTGGTAGGTGACCGGCCTGCCCTCCTCGTCCTGGCGTGTCCAGTCGCCGAAGTACTGCGCGAACGCCTGGTCCGCGGGCAGTTCGGAGCCGAGCTGCCCGACCCGCAGGCCCTGGAAGCTCGGGAGAATGTATTCGAGGCTGCCCTTGCGCAGCCCCTCGGCCCGGTCGAAGCCGACCGCGATCACGGCCTCGGTGTTCACGGCCGCCGCATCGGGCACGGTGATCTCCACCGGCTGTGCCTGCCGGGCGTCGATGGTGACGCTGGTGTCCGCGTCCACCCGCAACTTCGGCTGCATCAGCACCGCGTGGGTGGCGGACGAGTAGTAGGGGTGGATCACACCGCTGACGGTGTAGTCGCCCTTGGGCACCCGCACCGTGAGCTCGCCGTCCTGCTCATCGGCGTAGGAGGCATAGAAGTTGCTGTCGAAGCCCGAGAGGGCGGTGGAGGCGTCGCCGGTCGGCTCGCCGTTCTCGTCGATGTGTTTCAACGTCAGGTCGTACGACTCGATCTCGCGCTCCACCCCGACGGCGGTGCGCACACTGATCCGGCCGTCGGCCGAGGCTGCGGACACCGAGCCGCCGATGGTGCCGTCGGTGGTGCCGGCGCGGGTGTCCGCCGTCACGTCGGCGCTCGCCTCGCCGCCTGCCGGGACGGTGAGTTGCGGTGGTGAGACGGTGAACAGGCCTTCGGCGGCGGGCTTTCCGTCCACTGTGAAGTCGTCGACGGACAGGTCCAGGGTGACCGGCTCCGTACCGAAGTTGCGGTAGGTGAGCTGCTTGGTCACCGGTTCGTCGTCGTTGTGCGGCCACTGCTGTTTGCCGAAGCCGAGCGGTCCCTGCTCGGTGACCACGCTCTGCGCGATCGCCCGGACCAGGTCGGTGCGGCCGGTGCCCTGCTGGAATGAGCTGTACGAGCCGGGGGCGGCGGAGCCGGTGAGTACCGCCTTGATGCGCTCGCCGCTCCACTCGGGGTGCTGCTGGGCGAGGATGGCGGCGGCACCGGCGACATGCGGGGTCGCCATGGACGTACCGTCGATGGTGAGGTATCCGGGTATGTCGGAGGGGATTTCGCCCTCCAGGAAGCTGCCGGCCGCCGCGGCGGCGGTGATGGCGACACCGGGCGCGGTCAGGTCGGGCTTGACCCCGCCGTCGCCCACGCGCGGGCCACGGCTGGAGAATGCGGCGAGTTGGTCCGCCTTGTCGACCGCTCCGACGGTGAGCGCGGCTTCGGCGCTGCCGGGCGAGCCGACCGTCTCCTCGCCGAACTCGCCGTCGTTTCCGGCCGCGATGACGAAGAGCGTGTCGGTGTCGGCGGAGAGCCGGTTGACCGCCTCCTCCATCGGGTCGATCCCGGGCATGTCCGTGCCGCCGAGGCTGAGGTTGACGACGTCGGCGCCCTCGGCCACCGCCCACTCGAGGCCCGCGATGATGCCGGAGTCCGAGCCGCTGCCGTTGTCGTCCAGGACCTTGCCGTTCAGGATCTTGGCACCCGGTGCGACACCCTTGTACTTGCCGCCGGACTTCGCCCCCGTCCCTGCCGTGGTGGACGCCACGTGGGTGCCGTGCCCGAACTTGTCGCCGGTACCGGAGGACTCGGAGAAGTCCCGCTCCGCGACCACCTGGCCCGCCAGGTCGGGGTGGTCCTTGTCGACTCCGGTGTCCAGTACGGCGATCTTGACGCCGGTGCCGTCATAGCCGGCGGCCCAGGCGGTCGGAGCGCCGATCTGCGGCACGCTCCTGTCGAGGGTCGCCCGGCGTCTGCCGTCCAGCCACACCTTCTCCACCGCCGTCGAAGCGGTGAACTCGGCCGTTCCCTCGGCATCGCTACGGGCGGCGCCGGTGTCGGTCACAGCGTCCCAGAACTCGGCGCCGCGCGTCTTGACGGGGCGCATCGCCTTGCCGTTGACGACGGGGAGCGCACGGCCGATGCGTGTCCCGGTCCGGGTGAACGGGCTCATCGAGGGTGCCTGGCGACCCCGGAAGGTGACGATCAGCGGCAGGTCGGACCGGCCCGTGTCGTCGTAGCCGTCCGCCACCAACTGGGTCACGTCGAACAGCCGGGCGTCCAGCTTGCCCTGCGCCAGCAGCAACTCCGCGTCTCCCGGCACCACTTGAGTGTGCCCGGCAACCACCCGGACCGAGAACGGCATCCGCTCCCGGCCCTCCGCCCGCTCAACCCCGGTGACCCGGCCTGCGCCGTCCATCTGAACCCGGTCGCCGGTGACCAGCGTCACCGTCTTCACCACCTTGGCCCCACCGGCGCCCTCCGCGCCCTGGGCCATCACCCCCGCATGCCCGCCGACCGACGCGGCCTGGGCCATCCCGCCCGGGACACCGGCCAGCACCAGGACCGTGGAAACCACCCCCGCCGCCACAGCCGTACGCCTTCGTCTCCCGCGC
Source organism: Streptomyces sp. NBC_00620 (assembly GCF_026341825.1). Taxonomy (GTDB): domain Bacteria; phylum Actinomycetota; class Actinomycetes; order Streptomycetales; family Streptomycetaceae; genus Streptomyces. The sequence goes on along the minus strand of NZ_JAPENY010000002.1, from coordinate 2,017,164 downwards.
AGCTTTCCGCGTAACTCCACCTGAACTCCTGACGATTCGGAATCGGACAGGAGCCGTCCTGCGACCCGGGCACCCCCGGAGCCTCACCCGTGCACCCGACGGCTCGCCCTAGAGACGGACGGGGGTGTCATCGGGTTGTCAAAACTTCGCATTCGTTTCTGACGGGGAATCAGCCAGCTGCGCAGTCAGATCCGTCGACGCGTCGGACTGGACTCGCGAGCGGGGTCAGCGCTTGGCGAACTGGACCCGGGTGGACTGCACGGCGTCCGGCCGGATCGCGACTCCGTCGACTGTGAGCCGTTCTCCGAAGATGTCGGTGATCCTGATCGCGCCGCCGCACCCGGTGCCGTCTTCGGAGAGGAAGTAGTTGTAGTCGGTACGGGCGAGTTGGCGCCAGCCGCTGCCGGCGCGGACCTCCAGCCGGGCCACCGGATTCCGGTGACCAATGACCTGGATGCCGCACCAATACTGGCTGGACCCGGTCTTGTACCGGACCGACATCGTGCCGACGGTGCTGGGGCTCACCAGCTTCCACGTGATCGCGATCCGGCCGGCCGTCGGGTCGGCGAGCTTCGCGAAAGCCTCTGCGCTGAGGTCGATCTGCCCGGGTGCACACTCCCCTGGGCATTCATTGGTGATGCGGACCGTGATGGAGGTTCCGTTGGCCGCGCGGACGGACACGTACGCGCCGCACGCCTTGGCCGTCTCGTAGTCGGTGGAGTTCATCGCCGCGGTCATGACGTCACCACTCGGGTCGTACAGGCAGGCGCCTCCGCCGTCCGCGTCGTAGAAGGTGGCGATGCCTCGGTAGGTGACGTTGGGCCGTATACGACCGGCCAACGGCGCGCCGGCGGAAGCCGCTTGCGGGCTGTCCGTCGTCGGCGGTTTCGCCGACGCGCTGGTGGCACTTGCGGAGGGGGAGGCCGGGGTTGTCTTGGCCGACGGCTTCGGCGACGCGGTGGTGGTACTGCCGGAGGGGGACGGGGACTTCGTCGCGGGCGGGACGTTCGCCTGCGTGCTGACGACGGGCGTGTCCGCGGCGCGCCTGGTGTCGGCCTCGTCGTCGCGGAGGAGCACCACGCCCAAGGAGACGACTATGAGCGCCACGGCCGCCGACAGGAACAGCCACCGCCTGTCCACCGAACCTCCTTGACGCCGCCGCCCCTTGCTGTGAGTGACGGGGCCAGTGATCCTGCCAGACCCGGGAGTACGGCGGCAAGCCCCCTATTTTGGTGTGCGGTTGAGGCTATGTGTTCATCACGACCGCCCGCCGAAGTACCAGTCGTGGACCTCGATGTCGGCGTACTGGTCCTGGGTCAGCACGGCGCGTGCCGTGTCCGGGTCCGGGGCCCGGAGCAGTACCGCCGTACCCAGCCAGGTGGCGCCGTCGTCGGACAGCAGCGGCCCGTACGCGATCAGCTCGTCCCGGTCGCGCGGGACGACCAGATCGACGGCCTCCCCCGAGCCGAGGCCGAGCACCAGATACCGGTTGCCACCGGTCCGGCCCCCGGGGAAATCCCACATGGTGCGCCCCAGCAGGTTGCGCCACCGTCGCAACAGCACGTCCCGGTATGCGCCGGCCTGGTAGTTGGGCTCGTCGAAGGCGAACGCGCGGGCGGTGGCGGGATCGGGCAGGTCGAGGATGTGCACGCTGCCGGTGGCCGTTTCACCGTCGTCGGTGAGGGTCGGGCCGCGGGCGATCATCTCCGCCGCGTACCCGTCCATGTAGGACCAGTGGTCTTCCAGCAGTTCGTCGCGCAACTTGCCGGAGTCGGGCCGATCGCGGTGGTAGCAGAAGAACTCCATGCCCGGAGACTCTCCCAACGCACGGGCGCATCTCAACCGGATTTGCGACGATGCCCGCACGCTCCGGACGCGGCAGCGTTCCGTCGGACCGCGTAGCCATCGCGGAAGCGCGGGCACGACCCGAGCGCACGGCAAGCGCCCGCCCACCGAGTTCAGCGCCTGTCAGCGCGGCTCGGTCACCGGCCACGCACGTGGGTAGGGCACGCGCAGCGATCCCGTCGGGACGGGGGTGTGCTCGGCCGCGGCATGAAGGCACCCGTCGCGCGAAACGATGGCCCCGCTGCGGAGCATGGTGCGGGTCAACTCGGCAGCGAGTCCCTCGGGCGTGCGGCCCAGGAGTCGTGCCGCGTCCGTCAGCCACGCCCGGGCGTGCAGATACGGCTCGACCTCGTCGACCGGGATCCCGCCACGGATCATCAGGGCGAAGGCGAAGACCCGCCGCGTGCCGTACCAGACGGCTCCGTCCGGGTCGTCGACGAGTCGCTGGGCGCGGCGCAGTGCGGTGGCGAACGCCGCACCGGGATCCGCCGGGATCGGGCCGTGCGAGGGAAGCAGGACCCGCGGGACGAGGTCGGCCAGCCTGTGCAGGGAGGCGAGCGCGGTGGTGGACGCCTCGGGTCCGTCGAAGGCGAGGTTCACCCAGCCGACGTCGTAGTCCGACAGCGCGTCGCCGACCACGAGGAGCCCCTCGTCCGGCTGCCACAACGCGAGGTGGCCGGGGGTGTGCCCAGGGGTGTGGACGACTTCCCAGTCGGCGTCTCCGAGCCGGAGGACCTGGCCGTCGTCGAGCGGCATTTCGACGGTGTACGGGGGAACCGGCTGGTCGAGGTACTCCGCCGCACAGCAGCCCGGGTCCCGGCGGGTGACGGCCTCGGCTTCCGGTGCTCCGGCCGCGACGAGAGTTCCCTTGGTCTGCAGGAGGGCGTTGCCGCCGACGTGGTCGGAGTGCCAGTGAGTGTTCACGACCAGGTCGATGTGCCCGGTGCGGGCGTGGGCCCAGGCGGCCGTCTGTTCGGCGTGGCCGACGAAGCCGCTGTCGACCAGGGCCGGTTGGCGCCCGTGCAGCAGGAGCAGGTTGGCGTCGGGGAACGGCCTTTGCTGCCAGGTCACCCAGTCCGGCACCAGCTCGTGGCTGCTGTCCATCAGCACCCTCCTTCCGGGGCCGGAGCACCGTGACCCGGGTGAGTTGTCACTGCTCGGGCCCGTTCAGGCGGATCAGCGTCTGCTGTCCGGTGGCGACGAGCTTTCGCTGCCCGTCCTGGACGCCGAACACCTCCAGCTGACACACGGTCAGCGTGCGTCCGGACTTCAGGACGGTTCCGACCGCCTCGATGTGGTCGCCGACGGCGGGCGCCAGGAGGTTGATCTTGTACTCGACGGTGAGCACCTCGGTGTTCTCGGGGAACAGGGTGAAGGCCGCGTAGCCGCCAGCACTGTCCGCGATGGCGCTGGTGGCACCGGCGTGGAAGTAGCCGTGCTGCTGCGTCACCGCCGGCCGGCTCGGGAGCACGATGTGGACGCGGCCCGGCGCGATGTGGGACACGTGCGCACCGAGGTGGCCCATCAGCCCCTGGCGGTCGAAACTGGCCCGGACGCGCGCCTGCACCTCGGAGCTCGCCTCGTCCTGCTGCACCTGCTCTTCCACGTGCTCTCCTTCGGCGGACATCTCAGCGTGTGATCGGCGAACATCCCCGCGTGTGAACGGAGTCGGGCGGGTGCGTCAGCCGACCAGACGTTCCGCCAGCAGGAACCCGCCGATGACGATCATCATGGCACCGGAGGCACGGGTGACCGCCCGGGCCGCCGACGGCCGGGTCTTCAACACCGTGCGTGCCAAGAGACCAACGGCGAGGTAGGCCACGGTGACGGCGTACGGGAAGGGGCTGGGTGCTGCGAGCATCAGGGCGGCGCTTTCGGTGGGCGGCAGGCTGCTGCCGGTCCGCCGCCAGGTCCGGCAGTACGGCCTGCCGATCACTCAATGCCGATGCACATGCTCCTCGCGGGACTGCCGGAACGTTTCCCGGCGTCCGGAACACAGCCCGACCAAGATCCTCTCCACGGAGCCGGAATCGGCGAATCTCCCATGACCAAGGGGGTGCCACAAGATCACCGTCACCCGCCTCAGTGCCCCTGTCCGCCACCCCAAGTGGACACCCTCGCCGCTTCGGCCGGACGGCCGCGCCCCGCGGATGGAGCCCGGCAAGAGCCCCTTGCCCGGCCTCCGTCGCCCACCTACCCTGACTTTGTGCCGCTAATAAACAAAACAACTCCGCACAACGTCGTGCCGGACAGCAACCTCACCCGACTCCGCATCGTCCTCACCGTCTTCTTCGCCCTCGACGGCTTCATCTTCGCCGGATGGGTCGTCCGCATCCCCGCCATCAAGGAACAGACCGGCGCCTCCGCCAGTGCGCTCGGACTCGCCCTGCTCGGAGTCTCCGCCGGCGCGGTCATCACGATGGTCCTCACCGGACGTCTGTGCCGCCGCTTCGGCAGCCACGTGGTGACGGTGGTCTGCGGAGTCCTGCTGTCGCTGAGTGTCGCGCTGCCTCCGCTGACGCACTCCGCTCCGGCCTTGGCCGCGGTGCTGTTGATCTTCGGAGCGGCGTACGGCGGGATCAACGTCGCCTTCAACAGCGCCGCCGTCGACTTGGTGAGGGCCCTTCAGCGGCCCATCATGCCCACCTTCCACGCCGCTTTCAGCCTCGGCGGCATGACCGGCGCCGGACTCGGCGGGCTCGTCGCCGGTGTCCTGTCCCCCACCCAGCACCTGCTCGGCCTCACCACGATCGGTCTGCTCGTCACCGGCCTCGCGGGCCGCGCCCTGCTGCGTCTCCAGCCCCCGACAGCACCGGAAGGCGCCTCGCCCGCGGAGTCCGCGCCGCGCCGCCTGGACACCCGCACCCGCGGTCTCGTGATCACCTTCGGGCTGATCGCCCTGTGCACGGCTTACGGCGAGGGAGCCCTGGCCGACTGGAGCGCACTGCACCTGGAGCAGGACCTGGACTCCACACCGGGCTTCGCGGCGTTCGGCTATTCCTGCTTCGCGCTCGCCATGACCATCGGCAGGCTGACCGGCACGAGGCTGCTCGAACGCCTGGGCCAGACCCGGACCTTGGTGTTCGGCGGCGCCACGGCCGCGGTCGGCATGCTGTTCGCCGCGCTCGCCCCTTCCCTGTGGGCGGCGCTCCTCGGCTTCGTGATCACCGGGCTCGGCCTCGCCAACCTCTTTCCCGTCTCCGTCGAACGCGCCGGCAGGCTGGCCGGCCCGGACGGAGTCGCCATCGCGTCCACGCTCGGCTACGGCGGCATGCTCCTTGGACCACCCGCCATCGGGTTCATGGCGGACTGGTTCTCCCTTCCCATCGCCCTCACCAGCGTGGCGGTACTGGCCGCGACCGCCGCGGTCATCGCGTTCGTCACGCGACGCGCGGCAGCGCACTGATCCCACCGGCTCGCCGAACCGATCCGCAGCCCGGCCTGACGGGCGAGGGGCTGGGGGTGGATGATGGGCGACCATGCCAGGCGATCACGTGACGGACGACGACAGCCGGGGCTCAGGCCCGCGGCCGAGCCGCGCGGGAGCCTGCGTCCGGGCCGGGATGTTCGCACTCGTGGGCAGCGTGCTCGCCGCCTTCGCCCACCACGCGGTCGCCGAGGGCCCGGTGCCGTGGCGGCTCGTGATCGCCTTCGCCGTCGCACAGTTCATCGCCTTCTGGCCCGTCGCCCGCCGCCATCACTCGCTGCCCGTCATCGCGGGCTGCACGCTCACGGCGCAGGGCACGCTGCACCTCGTACTGACTTTGGCGGGTGGCACCGATCACGCCCAGAGCGGTCACACGGCGCACAGTCATATGGCCATGTCCCAGGGAGACGGAAGCACCTGGCATCACGCCTCCTCGGCCATGACGGCCACCCATGTCGTCGCCGCCCTGGCGGTCGCCTGGCTGCTCCACCGGGCCGACGCGGCCGTGACGGCGGCGCTGGTCACCGCCCGTACGGTGCGGGGTGCCGCGGTTGCGGTCATGGCCTGGGTGCGGCCGCGGCCCACCGGTGCCGCAATTCCCGAACCGCCCGCCGCCGTACGACTGGTCAGCCGCTTCGAATTCCCGCCAGCGGTAAGGGCAGAACCTCTTGAGCATGCGCTGGTGCGCAGGGGACCACCGGAACGCGAGCACGTCCGGTCGTCCCTTCACCCGGGCCCGGCTTCGGCCTGCCCGGTCCCACCAGCAAGGAGTTCCCGTGTCTCTGTCCACGCACCACTTCGGCCGCGCGACGCGCCGTATCGGGCTCGTCGGCGCCGCCGCGCTCACGGCCACCCTCGCCATGGCCGGAACGGCCTCCGCCCACGCGGAGGTTGAAGCCGACACCCCGCAGGCCCTGGCCGAGAACGTCACCCTCAGCTTCGTCTCCGAGGCGGAGTCGAGTTCCGCCGGCTTCACCGAGCTGCGGATCGTCCTGCCCGACGGCATCGCACCGGCTGACGTCTCGCTCGACGAGGCGCCCAAGGGCTGGACGTTCAAGGCCACCGCCGACGGCTACACCGTCGGCGGCGCCGCCCTCAAGACCGGGGTGGACGCCGAGCACAAGATCAAGGTCAGGCAGCTCCCGGACGCGAAGGAGATCGCGTTCAAGACGGTCGAGACCTACAGCGACGGCGAGGTCTCCCGCTGGATCGAACTGCCCAGCGGCGGCGAGGAGCCCGAACAGCCCGCGCCGCTCCTCGAGTTGAAGGCGGCGGCCCCGGGAGCCAAGCCGGTCGGTACGAGCCCCACGCCGAGCGCGACCCCCAGCGCGACTCCGTCCGCTGCAAGCACCGCCGCCACGGAGCCGGCCGGCACGGCGACCACCAGTAACACCGCCACCGAGGAGGATGACGGCATGTCCTCCGGCGTCGTGGTCGGTGTCATCGTCGTCGCCCTGCTCGTCCTCGGCGGCGGCGCGTGGTGGCTGGTCAAGCGGCGCGCCGCCACTCGCAGCAACTGACACTCGAACCGGTCGTCCGCGGAGCGGAACACACGCCGCTCCGCGGGAAGTTCAGCCGTCTCCACCGACTGGTGCGGTGGAGGCGGTACCCATCCGCAGATTCCAGCGGTTGCCCCGGCCGGTGAACTGGACGGTGGACAGAGGCGGTACGTCGACGCGCCAGAACGACTGCGGCGGTGCGCCCAGCACGCCGACCACCGCAGCGCGCGCCACGGCCTGTTCGACCACGGCCAACAGGCGTCCGGCGTCTTCCGGCAGCGCATCCAACCAGGCGGAGACCCGGTGACACAGCTCCGTCACGGACTCGCCGCCGTGCGGGGCGGCGTCCGGGTCCGACATCCAGGCGGCGAGCCCGGCACCGTCACTGGCCGCGACCTCGCCGAGCGACCGATCGCGCCAACTGCCCATGTCGACGTCCCGCAGGGCCGGTTCCAGGGTTACGGCGTCCCATCCCAGAGCCTTCGCCGTCTGGGTGCACCGCTGCGAGGGCGCCGAATACCGGGTGTCGGCCGTGGGCAGCGTTCCGGCGATCGCCCGCGTCTCCCGCAGCGCCCGATCGTCCAGCGTCGCGTCGGCGAAACGTACGTCGCGTTCCACTGGGGCGGCGGCGCACAACAGGGTCAGCCGGACGGTCATGTGAGTCCCTTCGCAAGGTCGCCGAGGCCGGTTCATCGTAGGTGTCCTACGCCATGTTGGCCGAAGCCCTCATTGCACCTACCATCTGGGACGACAAGGACGACGGCGCTACGGAAGTCCGGTGCAAGCCCGGCACGGTCGCGCCCCTGTGTGCCACCCCTCGCAAGGAGTCGGTGGTGAGTCAGACCCAACGCCGTCGTCGAGTGCTCCACACAATGCGGGACGCGTGTTCCCGAGGAGGTCTCGCCATGGCGCAGTCCACTGCCGCCCCTGCCCCCGTTGCTCCGTCCGCCGCGGCGCCGCTGCCGATCCAGGCCATCCTGCCCTGGGCCGTCTTCTTCGGCGTTCTCATGCTGGTCCTGCTGTACTTCGTCGGCGCTGAGCAGGGTGCCACCGCGCTGATCTCCGGCGAGGGCGTGCACGAGTGGGTCCACGACGGTCGGCACCTGCTCGGCTTCCCCTGCCACTGAGACGGAGACAAACCGATGAACTCCGTCAACGTACGCACCCTGCTGGTCCGCGGCATGCTCGCGGGCCTCGCCGCGGGCGTGCTCGCCTTCGTCTTCGCCTACCTTGTGGGCGAAGGCCCCGTGGATGCGGCCATCGCCTTCGAGTCGGCCAACTCCCATGAGCACGGCGAGGAACTCGTCAGTCGTTCCGTGCAGTCGACAGCGGGGCTCGCCACCGGCGTCCTCGTGTTCGGCGTGGCCATCGGCGGCATCGCGGCGCTCGCGTTCTGCTTCGCGCTCGGCCGGATCGGCCGGTTCGGAGCCAGGGCGACGGCGGCGCTCACCGCGCTCGCCGGGTTCCTCACCGTCTACCTGGTGCCCATCCTCAAGTACCCTGCCAGCCCTCCCGCGGTGGGCAATCCCGACACGATCGGCAAGCGCACCATCCTGTTCGTCCTCATGATCGCGCTGAGCGTGCTCCTGGGCGTCGCCGCGGTCCTCCTTGGCCGGCGGCTGGCTCCGGGATGGGGCAACTGGAACGCCTCCATCGCGGCCGGGGCGGCCTTCATGGCGGCGGTCGGCGTCGCCATGGTCTTCCTTCCGGCCGGGGAGAACACTCCCAAGGGCTTCCCGGCCACCGACCTGTGGGAGTTCCGGCTGGCGTCCATCGGCATCCAGGCCGTGCTGTGGGCCACCTTCGGACTGCTCTTCGGCTACCTCGCCGAACGGCTCCTGGAACCGAGGACCACCGCCGCTGCGACAGGGCGTGTGCCCGAGTTCTCCGCTCAGCCCAACTGAGAACACCGAACCGAGAACAACCGATTTCGTGTACGAACAGGAGCCGTCGGGGGCGCGCCCGGCGGCTCCTGCCGTCTTGCCGTCTGTTCACCAAGGCTCGTCAGGCCGCGCACAAGGACGCTCGGCATGGCGCTCGGCTCGGGCCCTCGGCCTGGGTGGCGCCGACCGGCCCGGTCAGTCGGCCGCGCCGCCGCCCGCCAGCATCCGCGTCAGCACCGCGCGCTGCAACGGCAGCACCTCGCCGTGCAGGTCGCGCCCCTTCGGCGTGAGGCAGACGCGCACACCGCGCCGGTCCTCCGCACACATCCCGCGCGTCACGAGACCGTCCCGCTCCAGGCGGGCGATCAGCCGGGACAGCGCGCTCTGGCTCAGATGGACGCGGTCGGCGATCTCCTGCACGCGGTAGGACGGGCCGCCGTCCGAGGCGACACCCTCGGCCAGCACGTCGAGCACCTCGAAGTCGCTGGCGCCGAGGCCGTGTCGGTGCAGTTCACGGTCCAGCTCGCAGAGAGTGCGCGCATGCACCGCGAGGATGTCGCGCCATTGGTTCACGAGCCCTTGCTCGGCCTTCTTCGCCGCCATGGGCGCACCGTAGCAAACAATCGGCTTTGTTGCATCGACATTAAATGCATTTGCATTGAATGCATGCGCATGTAGTGTCTCCGGCATGACCTCTCCGCTCACCAACTCCGCGACCGAGGGACGCTGGACCCCTCGCCTGTGGGGCACCCTGCTCGTGCTCTGCGCCGCGATGTTCCTGGACGCGCTCGACGTATCGATGGTCGGCGTCGCCCTGCCCTCCATCGGTTCCGAACTCGATCTCTCCACCTCGACGCTCCAATGGATCGTCAGCGGCTACATCCTGGGATACGGCGGACTGCTCCTCCTCGGCGGACGCACCGCCGACCTGCTGGGCCGCCGCCAGGTCTTCCTCGTGGCCCTGGGTGTCTTCGCGCTCGCCTCGCTGCTCGGCGGACTCGTCGATTCGGGCCCGCTGCTCATCGCCAGCCGCTTCATCAAGGGCCTCAGCGCGGCGTTCACCGCACCCGCGGGCCTGTCGATCATCACCACGACCTTCGCCGAGGGCCCGCTGCGCAACCGCGCGCTCTCGATCTACACCACCTGCGCGGCCACCGGCTTCTCGATGGGCCTGGTCCTCTCCGGCCTGCTCACCGAGGCCAGTTGGCGCCTCACAATGCTGCTGCCCGCGCCCATCGCGCTCATCGCCCTGTTCGCCGGCCTGAAGCTCCTCCCGCGCAGCGAGCGCGAGAAGAACCACAACGGCTATGACGTACCCGGCGCCATCCTCGGCACGGCGTCGATGCTGCTGCTGGTGTTCACCGTCGTACAGGCCCCGGAGGCCGGCTGGGCGTCCGCCCGTACGCTGCTGTCCTTCCTCGCCGTCGCCGTCCTGCTCACCGTCTTCGTCCGTGTCGAGCAGCGCTCGGCAGGCCCCCTGATCCGGCTCGGAGTGCTCCGCTCCGGCAACCAGATCCGGGCCCAACTCGGCGCGATGGCGTTCTTCGGCTCGTACGTCGGATTCCAGTTCCTGGTGACGCTGTACATGCAGTCGCTGCTCGGCTGGTCGGCGCTGCACACCGCGCTCGCCTTCCTGCCGGCCGGCGCACTGGTGGCGCTGTCCTCCACGAAGGTCGGCTCGATCGTCGACCGCTTCGGGACTCCGCGGCTCATCGCGGCGGGCTTCGCGCTGATGGTCGTCGGATACGCGCTGTTCCTGCGCGTCGACCTCGACCCGGTGTACGCGGCGGTCATCCTGCCGAGCATGCTGCTGATCGGCGCGGCCTGCGCGCTGGTCTTCCCCTCGCTCAACATCCAGGCCACCAACGGCGTGGACGACCATGAGCAGGGCATGGTCTCGGGCCTGCTCAACACCTCGGTCCAGGTGGGCGGCGCGATCTTCCTGGCCGTCGTGACGGCGGTCGTGGCCGCGAACTCCTCCGGGGATTCCTCACCTCAGGCCGTCCTCGACAGCTACCGGCCCGGTCTCATGGTGGTGACGGCGATCGCCTTCGTGGGTCTGCTGATCACCCTGCCGGGGCTGCGGACGCGGCGAACCGTGGAGTCGATCGTGGTCGTCAAGTCCGTTCAGGAACAGTCCATCCAGGAGGAGGCGGGCGCGGAGCGCGTGGCGGTCCGCGACTGAGGGGGCGCCTCTACGGCGTGGGCCCGGCGGACTCACTTGTCCTGCCGGGCCCACGCCTGTTTGACTCGACGGATGGAGTTCACCAGGGGGCGGCGCAGTCAGGCCGAGCGTGACGCGATCACCGTCGAGATCGGATACGCGCTGTGCAGCGCGGCGTTCGCGGCGGCCGTCGTGTTCGGGGCCGTGTCCGGTCCCGCCCTGCTCTTCGATCTCCCCGGCGCCGTCGGCCAGGCGCTGCTTACGTCGGGGATCCTGCTCGCCGCCGCCCTCTTCGCCGTACGCGCGGTCAGCGTGCTGGTCCGCTTCGGCCGCGAGGGCGAGGGCACGGGCGACGAGGGCACGGGTGGCGTGGGCCAGGGCGGCAAGGGCGAGGGCGCGGGTCAGCCCAGCCAGCCCGGCCGCACCAAGCCCGACTCATAGGCCAGCACGACCAGTTGGGCCCGGTCACGGGCGCCCAGCTTCACCATGGTCCGGCTGACATGCGTCTTCGCCGTGAGCGGGCTGACGACCAGGCGCCGGGCGATCTCGTCGTTGGACAGGCCGATGCCGACCAGGGCCATAACCTCCCGTTCCCGCTCGGTGAGTTCGGCGAGGGACGCGACTTCCGCGGGCTCCTTGGAGCGGGCCGCGAACTCGGCGATCAGCCGGCGCGTCACACCCGGCGAGAGCAGCGCGTCGCCCCCGACCACCGCCCGTACCGCGCGCAGGAGTTCCTCCGGCTCGGTGTCCTTGACCAGGAACCCGGAGGCACCGGACCGGATCGCCTCGAAGACGTACTCGTCCAGCTCGAAGGTGGTGAGCATGACCACCTTGACGTCCTCCAGGTCGGTGTCGTCGGTGATGCGGCGGGTCGCGGCGAGGCCGTCGAGCCGGGGCATGCGGATGTCCATCAGGACGACGTCGGGGTGCAGTTCGCGTACCTGGCGCAGCGCCTCCTCTCCGTCGGCGGCCTCCCCGGCCACCTCGATGTCCGACTGCGCGTCGAGCAGCGCCTTGAAGCCTGCCCTCACCAGCAACTGGTCGTCGGCGAGCAGTACGCGGATCACCGTGCCTCCTTGGCCTTCAGCGGCAGTTCGGCCAGTACGCGGAACCCGCCGTCGTCACGCGGACCCGCCTCGATCGTGCCGCCCAGGGCCGCGGCCCGCTCCCGCATCCCGGCCAGCCCGTTGCCGCTGCCGCCCGCGTCCGCGCCGGTCGCGGGCCCGTCGTCGTCGATACGTAGCCTCAGCGCGCCCTCCGTGGAATCAACCAGCACGCGCGCGTGCCGCGATCCCGAATGCCGTACGACATTGGTGAGCGCCTCCTGGACGATGCGGAAGGCGGCGAGGTCGGTGCCCGGCGTGAGCTTCGGGGCCGCACCCTGGATCTCGACCGTCAGGCCCGCGCCCGCCGCCTGTTCGACGAGTTCGGGGAGCCGGTCGAGACCGGGCGCCGGCGTGCGCGGTGCGTCCCCCGGCGCACGCAGCGTGTCGAGCACCTGGCGGACCTCTCCGAGCGCCTCCTTGCTCGCCGCCTTGATGGTGGTGAGCGCCGTGCGCGCCTGTTCCGGGTCGGAGTCCAGGAGCGCAAGTCCCACGCCAGCCTGGACGTTGATCACGGAGATGCTGTGCGCCAGGACGTCGTGCAGCTCGCGCGCCATCCGCAGCCGTTCCTCGTCGGCGCGCCGTCGGGCGGCCTGTGCCCGCTCCGCGCGATCGCGGGCCCACTGCTCACGGCGTACGCGGACCAGCTCCGACAGCGCCACGATCGCCACGATCCAGGTGGCGACGACCACCTCCTGCCCCCAGTCGGCCGGTGTGTCCCCCGACGGCGGCAGCCACCGGTACAGCCAGTGCGCCACCAGCACATGTCCGGCCCAGAGCATCCCGACGGCCGTCCAGGCGGCTCGGCGGTGCCCGGCGACGATCGCGCTGAAGCAGCCCAGGGCGACGGTGAGGAAGACGGGCCCGTACGGATATCCGGCGCCGAGGTAGAGCATGGCCGCCGCCGCGGTGCCGAAGGCGACAAGCACCGGCTGCCGCTGCCGCCACAGCAGCAACCCGCATCCCACGAGCAGCAGCGCCCGTGCGAAGAGGTCCAGGGACGCGCGCTCGCCCTCCTGGGCCTGGCTCGCGAAACTGGAGCCGCCGAACACGAAGACGGTGACCAGCAGCGTCGAGCGCCACGGCCAGCGGGCGCGGCGCTCCTGGTCGTCCCTTCGGCCCCACGCCGGCGGCCCGTGCCGCCACCACTGGGGTGGTCCGCCCCACGCCGGGGACCTGGGCGTGCGCTGCTCTTCCATGACGTTCACGCTAGACGCGAGAGGCCGCCCACGGCGTCAGCCGGGCGAGGTGATCACACGTACTCCCCAGGGAGTACCGCTTCGCTGATCCCGAACCCCCGATAGAGCCACCGCAGCGGCTTCGGCGCCCACCAGCCGGCACGGCCCGCGGGCCGCATCGTCACAGGCAGCCGCACGACTCGGACGCGGATCGCGTCACCGAGGCCGTCGGCACGGACCCCAGGTCCGCGTTGCGCTCCCCGCATCCGCGGATCCTCCGTCAGGACCCGGAGCCGCTGGGTCCCTTGACCGCCGTACCGGTGGGCTGAGGGAACACCAGGCCCACACCGTGGGCGAGTTGGCCCGCAGCATGCCGGAAGAACGTCTCACGGTCTTCGACGACCCGGTTGAACTGGCCGAACAGTTCGAAGCCGATCAGTCCGTAGAGCTGCGCCCAGGCGGCCACCAGCGCGGTGACGACCTCGGGCGGGAGGTCGGGCGCGAGGTCGGCGGCCATCCGCTTCGCCTCGGGTTCGAGATCGGCGGGCAGGCGGGAGCGGGCGACACCCTTGCCCTGGTACGCGTCACGGACGATGCCGATCAGGAGCAGGCCCACGCGGGAGGCGGCCGGGATCGTCGTCTCCGGCGCGGTGTACCCGGGCACGGGCGAGCCGTAGATGAGCGCGTACTCGTGCGGATGCTCCAGCGCCCAGCGGCGCGCCGCCACGCAGACCGCGATCCAGCGCTCGCGGGGTGCGGCGCCGGCGATCTGGGCGTGCGCCGACTCGGCGGCCTCGCCAAGGGAGTCGTAGGCGTCGATGATGAGCGCGGTCAACAGGTCGTCGCGGCTGGGGAAGTAGCGGTACAGCGCGGAGGAGACCATGCCGAGCTCGCGGGCCACGGCCCGTAGCGAGAGCTTGGCGGCGCCTTCCGCCGCGAGCTGACTGCGGGCCTCGTCCTTGATGGCCGCGGTGACCTCGATCCTGGCTCGGGCCCGTGCCCCTCGTGCGGTACTCATGCTGGGAAGTGTGCCACGTTTTCAGAGCAGTGCACACAAACGAGAGCGTCGCACAAAAACGAGAGCAGTGCTCTTGCTTTGGATCACCGATCTCGTACACACTGATGTCAAGCGAGAGCAGTGCTCTCCAAAACCAGGAGGAACCATGTCGACGGCCCACTACATCAAGCCCAAGCCCTTCGACCGGGCCATGAACGGCCTCGTCGGCTGGCTCGCGCGCCGCGGCGTCAGCCTCCTCGGCAGCGCCGAGCTCTCCGTGAAGGGGCGCAAGAGCGGCGAGTGGCGGAAGGTTCCCATCAACCCGCTCCCGTACGAAGGCGGCCCGTACCTGATCTCGGCCCGCGGCCACTCCGAATGGGTGCGCAACATGCGTGCGGCCGGTGGCGGACGGCTCCAGGTCGGGCGCAGGACCCAGGAGTTCACGGCGGTCGAGCTGGCCGACGAGGAGAAGCCGGTGGTCCTGCGCACCTACCTCAAGAAGTGGGGCTGGGAGGTCGGCAGGTTCTTCGGCGACGTCAACGTGAACTCCACCGACGAGGAGTTGCTCGCCGCCGCGCCCAAGCACCCGGTGTTCCGGATCACGGTCAAGCCGTAACCCCCACCGGGCCCAGGGCACAGGGCCCGGGACCCAGGGCCTACCGGTCGAGCGCGGTCAGGACGCGCCCGATGATCGGGCGGGAGCGGACGACCTCGCCGAGCGAGGTCGACCCGCGGGTGATCCCGGCGAAGGCGTTCCACGCGGGCCTGAAGCCCGTGATCACGGCGTGGAGCACACCCGGACGGCGTTCGAAGGCCGAGAGCATGCTCTTGCCGACGCTCATCTCGACGCCGAGTCCCGCCTTGATCGCGAAGGCGTAGTTCAGGGCCTGGCGCCGCGTGTCGACCGCGTCGTGCGCCTCGGCGATCCGTACCGCCCACTCCCCCGCGAGCCGTCCGGAGCGCAGCGCGAAGGAGATGCCCTCGCGGGTCCAGGGTTCGAGGAGCCCCGCCGCGTCCCCGCACACCAGCACCCGGCCGCGCGACAGCGGCGAGTCGTCGGCGCGGCAGCGCGTCAAGTGGCCGGAGGAGATGCTCGGTTCGAAACCGGCGAGCCCCAGCCGGGCGACGAAGTCCTCCAAGTACCGCTTGGTGGCCGCGCCTTCACCGCGCGCGGAGATCACGCCGACGGTGAGCGTGTCGCCCTTGGGGAACACCCAGCCGTAACTGCCGGGAATGGGCCCCCAGTCGATGAGGACCCGCCCCTGCCAGTCCTCGGCGACGGTCTCCGGCACGGGGATCTCCACCTCGAGGCCGAGGTCGACCTGGTCGAGCTTCACCCCGACGTGCGCTCCTATCCGGCTGGCGCTGCCGTCAGCCCCGACGACCGCCCGCGCAAGGACGGTCTCACCGCCCTGCAGGACGACGGCGACGGTACGCCGGTCCGGTACGGCGGAACCATGCTGTTCGACGCGCGAGACCGTGACGCCCGTACGCAGCTCGGCGCCCGCCTTCTGCGCGAACTCGACCAGCTGCTGGTCGAACTCGGGACGGTTGATCAGCCCGAACAGCATCTGCCGCGAGCGCCTGGTGCGCGTGAACTTCCCGTCCAGCGTGAAGGTGACCGCGTGCACCCGGTCCTGGAGCGGCAGTTCGAAACCTGGCGGAAGCGCGTCGCGCGAGGGACCGATGATGCCGCCGCCGCACGTCTTGTAGCGCGGCAGCTCCGCCTTCTCCAGCAGCAGGACGCTGCGTCCCGCGACCGCTGCCGCATAGGCGGCCGAGGCGCCCGCCGGCCCCGCGCCGACCACGACGACGTCCCACACCCGCTGCCCGTCGTCCGCCGAAGAGTTCTCGCTGCTCACGATGGTCTATTGCTCCCAGTCCAGCCGTCTGCCGCACGTTTCTCCCGCATCCTACGGCGGCCATCGCCGCAGGCCACTGTGGGAGGATCGGCAGCGTAGGCGCCCTGCACACCAGGAGACGCTTACACACCGCACGATCACCAGTACACAGAAGTACAACGTCGCACCCACAAGGAGCGTGCCCATGTCGTCGAATCCGGTCGCCGAGACCGTTGCCTCCCTGATGCCCAGGGCGAAGGCGGAGCTCACCGAGCTGGTGGCCTTCAAGTCGGTGGCGGACTTCGATCAATACCCCAAGAGCGAGAGCGAGGGCGCCGCGAACTGGGTCGCCGACGCACTGCGCGCCGAGGGTTTCCAGGACGTGGCGCTGCTCGACACCCCCGACGGCACGCAGTCGGTGTACGGCTTCCTGCCCGGCCCCGAGGGTGCGAAGACCGTTCTGCTGTACGCGCACTACGACGTGCAGCCGCCGCTGGACGAGGCGGCCTGGGTGTCGCCGCCGTTCGAGCTGACGGAGCGCGACGGCCGCTGGTACGGGCGTGGCAGCGCCGACTGCAAGGGCGGCTTCGTGATGCATCTCCTCGCGCTGCGTGCGCTGAAGGCGAACGGCGGCGTGCCCGTGCACGTCAAGGTGATCGTCGAGGGTTCGGAGGAGCAGGGCACGGGCGGTCTGGAGCGGTACGCCGAGGAGCACCCCGAGCTGCTGACCGCCGACACCATCGTGATCGGCGACGCCGGCAACTTCCGGGCCGGTCTGCCGACGGTGACCTCGACACTGCGCGGCATGACCCTCGTACGCCTCCAGGTGGACACCCTCGAAGGGAACCTGCACTCGGGCCAGTTCGGTGGCGCGGCCCCCGACGCGCTGGCCGCGCTGATCCGCGTACTGGACTCGCTGCGGGCCGAGGACGGTTCGACGACGGTCGACGGGCTGGCCGACGACGCGGTGTGGGATGGCCTCCAGTACGAGGAGGAGGCGTTCCGTGCGGACGCCAAGGTGCTCGACGGGGTGGAGCTCATCGGCTCCGGAACGGTCGCCGACCGCATCTGGGCGCGTCCGGCGGTCACCGTCCTCGGCATCGACTGCCCGCCGGTCGTCGGCGCGACCCCGTCCGTGCAGGCGGGCGCCCGTGCGCTGATCAGCCTGCGGGTGCCGCCGGGCATGGACGCGGCCGAGGCGACCAAACTTCTTGAGGCCCACGTGCTGGCGCACACTCCTTGGGGCGCGCGGGTGAGCGCCGAGCAGATCGGCCAGGGGCAGGCGTTCCGCGCCGACACCTCCACCCCCGCATACGCGTCGATGGCCGAGGCGATGTCGGTCGCGTACGACGGTCAGGAAATGCAGTACGCGGGCATGGGCGGCTCCATCCCGCTCTGCAACACCCTCGCCGCCCTGTACCCGCAGACCGAGATCCTCCTCATCGGCCTCAGCGAACCAGAGGCACAGATCCACGCGGCGAACGAGAGCGTCTCTCCGGACGAGTTGGAGCGCCTCTCGGTCGCGGAGGCACTCTTCCTGCGGACCTACGCGGCGAGTTGAGCACGCGGGCGACGCGCTGAGCGGGGGGCGTCAGCCCATGCCGTGGTCGCGGGCGTAGCGGGTCGCGGCGACGCGGTCGCGTGAGGCGGTCTTGGCGAAGATGCGGTTGATGTGGGTCTTGACCGTGTTGTTGCTCAGGAAGAGCGTCGTCGCGATCTCGGTGTTCGTCAGACCACGGGCGATGAGGGTGAGGATCTCCGCCTCGCGCTGGGTGAGGTGGTCGGGCGGTTCACGGTCGGCGGCGGGGACCGGGGCCGTCTCGGGCGCGGCGGCGGCCGGCGGCGGGGTGGTCGCGGCCAGCAGTGTGGCCTGCACCTGGGGGTCGAGGACGGCGAGTCCGCTCGCGGCGCTGCGCAGCGTCTGGGCGATGTGCAGGCGGTCGGCGTCCTTGGTCAGGTAGCTGCGGGCCCCGGCGCGGAGCGTGTCCAGCACCGAGCGGTCGTCGGCGAATGTCGTCAGGACGACGATCGCCACTTCGGGGTGGTCCGCGGTGAGCCGCCGAGTGGTCTCGGTGCCGTCCATGACCGGCATGTGGAGATCGAGGAGGATGGCGTCGGGGCGGTGCTCGGCGACCAGCGCGAGGGCTTCCTCGCCGTTGGCGGCCGAGGCGACGACGTCGATGTCCGGCAACAGTCCGAGCATCAGGACGAGGCCCTCGCGGACGCTGGCCTGGTCGTCGGCGACGATCACCCGCAGCGGTGTCCCGGCGCTCATCGCGGCACCCGCGCGGTCACGGCCCAGCGTCCGCTCTCCGCTCCCGCGGCGAGGGCGCCGCCGAGCAGCAGCAGTCGTTCGCGCATCCCGGTGAGGCCGTAGCCTCCGTCGACGGTGTGGAAGGCCGGTCCGGCCGGGGAGTCGGTGAGCGGGTTGCCGATGGTGAGTGTCACGTCGTCGTCCTGGTAGCTCAGGAGCAGCGTCACCGGCTGGTGGGGCGCGTGCTTGGCGGTGTTGGTGAGCGACTCCTGAGCCGTACGCACCAGGGCCAGCGTCTGCTCCGGGGGCAGCGGGACCGGGTCGCCCTCGACGGTGAACTGTACGTCCGTGCTGTGCCGCTGGCGGTGCTCGGCCGCCATCTTGGCCAGCTCCTCGTCCAGTGGCGCGGTATCGGCGCGCAGGGCGTGCACGGCCCGGCGGGTCTCGGTGAGGCCGTCGGAGGCGATGCGCTGGGCGACGCCGAGGAGACCGGCGGCCCGTTCGATGTCGCCGTGGTCGGTCAGCAGGGCGCGGGCCGCCTGGATCTGGATGCCGAGGGCGCCGAGCGAGTGGGCGAGCACGTCGTGGATCTCGCGGGCGATCCGGGTGCGCTCGTCGAGTACGGCCACCTGGCGCTGCTCGGCGCGGAGTTGCTCGACCTGGGCGAGCATCGCCGCGGCCTGCTCGGCCTGGACCCGGTAGGCACGGCGGTTGCGGCCACTGAGCAGGGCGACCAGCAGGATCAGCGGTGAGCCGAGCACTACGCCGGTACCGGCCCCGGCGATCAGCGCGCCGATCTCGATGGCGAGCGCCCCGGCACCGGCGACCGCCCATCCCGCGAGCAGGGACGCTTCGCTGCCGGCGTCGAGCACGGCCAGTGCGGCGAGCGCGACCAGCGAGGTGGCGTCGGGCACTCCGGACGCGCCACCCGCGAGGACTGCGATCGCGCCGAGGAGGTAGGGCAGTGCGGGCGACGGCCGCCACCCGGCGTCCTCGCGGCCGCGGAGGTCGAGCACCGCCCAGGCGCACATCATCAGCCCGGTGAGGGCGAACGCGGTGACGGTGACAGGCAGTGCTACCGGGCCGAAGGACGACCAGCCGAAGATTCCCGTGCCCACCAGGACGTAGGCGCCCGCGCGAATGAGCCAGGAGATCTTGCGCAGCACACTCGAATGGTATCCGGACCTCAATTTTGACGCCCAAAGCGATTCCCCATGAAGACCTTGCCGTCCTTCTCCGGCGCGAAGGGCACACCCGAGGACAGCGCGCGCCGAGTGATCACTGCGGCCTGGCCGAGCCGGTTGACGCCCAGCATCAGCAGGATCGCTGCCGAGGATGCCGCGACATGGGCGTGCAGCTCGCTCGCGACGAGTGTGGTCAGCACCCGGGAGGCGATCAGAGCGCCCCACAGCCACAGACCGATGACGGGCAGTTGTCCCCACAGGGCGCCGCCCCGGTTCTCCAGCCGCATGACCGAGCCCTGGCCGGCGCCGATGCCCGCCGCGACCACCGCGCCGGCCACCAGGAGTCCGATGTCGGGCGCGGTGGGGTGCTCGCCGTGCCCGGAGAGCTGGTACACGCCGACGACCGCCAGGATCGCGGGCAGCAGCAGGACCCGCTTGCCGCGCAGCGGTTCGCCCGCGAGCTGGCGTCCGATCACCACCACCACGATGCCGATCACGGCCAGGACCACAAGCACGCTCATGACGACTCCTTCATCGGCTGCATTCGCTTCATCGACCGAGGCCGACGCTACGGAGACCGATCACAGGCGGCGTCACACCACGGCATGACCTGCGGGGTGACACGGGAGGGGCGTCCCCGCGACGGATCACCCCTCGGGTCACCCCCTGCTACGGCGACCCACGACCGGCGCCGGACGAGTGTGGTGACAGCGCGAAGCCACGCCGTACCGACCGGCCGAAACGGCCGCGTCCCGACCCTAGGACCGTGACGCCATGTCCACCCTCAGCCAAGCCATGCTCATCAACGGCCTCGTCCTCTTCGCCGTACTGGAAGCGGATCTGGGCTCCCACCGGAAGGTCGGCGTCTTTCGCATCCTGCGCCCGCTGCTGCTGGCCGCCGCGATCGTTCCGCTGTTCGCGAAGGGGCTGACCACGCACGGCGACGGCCTGACCCTGGAGATCGCCGCGAGCGTCGCAGGTCTGCTCGCCGGGCTGGCCGCCACAAGCCTCATGCGTGTCTACAGCAGCCCGCGCACCGGCCGCCCGGTCACCCGGGCGGGGTTCGGCTACGCGTCCTTGTGGATCGTCGTGATCGGAGCACGGGCCGCCTTCTCCTACGGCAGCGAGCACTGGTTCGGGACACAGCTCGGCCACTGGATGATCTCCCACCAGATCACCGTCGACGCCATCACGGACAGCCTGATCCTGATGGCCGTCTCAATGACACTGACCCGAACCCTTGGCCTGGCCACCCGCGCCTTCGGCACCCACCGGCTCGCGTCCGCCGGCGCGGCCCACAACTAGCGGCCCGCGCCGGGCATCCGTCCCCGAGCCCCCGCTTGCCGGGGGTTCAGCGGTGCGTGGGACCCGTTGGGCGGCGAAGGAGCTGCGCCGGTTCGGCAACTCCCGGCGCATCGACGACACCTGACATCAATTCACGTCGGTGAGCTCAGCCGACGGGAATCCCAGCCTCCAGGTACAGCGCGGCTCCACGTTCCCGCGCCCGAAGTGCCCACCGCAGCCGTTCGTAACGCACCGGTGGCAGCAGATCCGCCGCCTCCTGTTCGCTGGCGAAGCGCCAGTCCCGCAGTTCGGGGCCGGGAAGCAGCAGGCGCCGGACCGCGGCGTCGTCGAGCCGGCCGCCGTCGAAGAGAAGGCGCAGGCCGCCGAAGCCGGGCGGCGCGGGCGGCTCCCAGTCGACGACGAGCAGAGCGGGTACGTCGTCCAGTTGCAGGCCGGTCTCCTCGGCGACCTCGCGTATGCCCGCGCGCGCGGGGGCTTCGCCGGACTCGACGACGCCGCCGGGGAATTCCCAGCCCGCCTTGTACGTCGGGTCGACGAGCAGCACACGGTCCTGCTCGTCGAAGAGCAGCACCCCCGCGGCGACGGTCTCCGCGGTGGGTTCGGGGGTCTGCACGATCTCGCAGACGGGCGCGTCCCCGGTGTGTACGGCCTCGGCGATGCGCAGCGCGGCTTCGTACGGGGTGAGCGCGCCGGTGTCCACGGGGTGGGCGTCGGCGAGGAGCCAGGAGGCGAGTGCGGCGCGGTACGGCTCGATGTGGTCGTAGGACCACTGCCGCACCCGTATCTCACCGTCCGGCAGTTCCGGGGGCACCTCACGCCCCGCTATTCGCTTGCGCAGGATCGTTTCCGCCGGGGCGAGGAGCACATGTCGTACAGGGATCCGGCGCGCGGCGAGACCGCCGAAGATCTCATCCCGGTACTCCTGGCGCAGCAGGGTCATCGGAACCACGAGGACGCCGCCGAGTTCGGCGAGCATCGCCGCCGCGGTGTCGACCACCAGGCGCCGCCAGATCGGCAGGTCCCGGAAGTCGCCGACCTCGGCGAGGCGTTTGGGCGGCAGCAGCTGCGGGAGCGTGCCGCCGATGACCTCGGGGTCGAAGAGCGTGCTGTTCGGGATCAGCTCGATCAGTTCCCGTGCGGTGGTGGTCTTCCCCGCACCGAACGCACCGTTGATCCAGACGATCACGGTTCCCCCTCTTCTGTTGGCCCCCTGAGGCTTGCCCGCTTCACCCTGCCACGGAAACCAGCCCCTGATGAGGGGGCCGAAAGCACGGCGCCGGTGTCCCCGCCCAGGGACACCGGCGCCACGGATCGAACCCCTCAGCTGTTGTGGCCCGGAGCGCCCTCGTGCGCGGCCAGGCTGTCGCTGCTGACGGTGTGGTCGAGGGTGCTGAGCGTGTCGTTGACGTCCAGGTTGTCGAGTACGTCCGTGTCGGCATGGGACGGCGTGACCGCCGCGACGACGAATCCGGCAGCCAGGGAGGCAATGGCAAGCATGCTTCGCTTCTTCATGCCCGGTTCAACTACGAAGCGGGGCATGAGTAACGGGTGGGTCACGCAACGCCATCTCCGCACCATCCGGCACATCTCCAGCACTACCGTCATCCCCCTCGAATCATCCCAGGGGGGACGAGATGACCAACCCGTACACACCACCACCGTCAACCGCACCGGCCCGCATCGCTCCAGGCTGGGCGCGTAAACGTTTCGTCCTGCCGGCGCTCGCTCTGGCGCTCTTCCTCGGCATAGGCATCGGCGGCAGCGGAGACGACAAGGAGTCCGCGTCGGCCGATCCTCAGCCGACCGCCACGGTCACCGCCACCACGACAGCGACCGCCACCGCGACGGAGACCGCGGACGCGAAGCCCGCCGCCACCGTGACGGTCCGGGCGACGACAACCGTGCGAACGACCGTCACCGCACAGCCCGCCGCCGACAGTGGCAACACGGACGACAGCAGTGGCGGGAGCGACGACGTGTACTACGAGAACTGCGCTGCCGCCCGCGCGGCGGGAGCCGCGCCCGTACGCGCCGGAGACCCCGGCTACGGCCGCCACCTCGACCGTGACGGGGACGGCGTCGGCTGCGAGTGAGGGTGGGATCAGCCCTTCGCCTCCACGCGTCGTTGATGCCGTCGCGGTACCGCGTCCGAGGCGTTGGGCTCCACCGCGACTACGTTCGTGTTTCCGCCGGCCCCCTCGCCGCACGCAAGAGATTTAGCCGGGACATCCGATGTCCTGCCGTATCTTCGGGCAAGACGAGCCCCTGCAACGAGGCCTGTGCCGCGCCTATCTCCTCCAGGTAGCAACCAACACAACCGAACGTGAGGGGCGGGCCTCACACCAAAACGGCGCCAAGTCAAGGGTTTTAACGAGATATCGAACAACTGCCGTCACTCCGAGCGGGTCTTGCGCCCCCTCTTCCAACAGAGTCCAACACGTCCTACCTTAAACGCTCAGCGATGACGCGAACATGACGTCATCCCATCTTTCGCGTGTTCGGAGGACGTAACGATGCGTCACCTTCACACCCGCACGGCCCGCCGAAGAGCGGTCGGAGCGTTCACCGCAGGACTGTTGTGCACGATCGGCCTCGCCGCGCCGGCCCTGGCCGCCCCGGCCGAGGACACCGCCTCCCCCGCACTGGCCGAGGGCCTCGCCCTCACCCCACCCATGGGCTTCAACAACTGGAACTCCACGCACTGCCGCGCCGAGTTCAACGAGGACATGGTCAAGGGGATCGCCGACATCTTCGTCGAGAAGGGCCTCAAGGACGCCGGGTACGAGTACGTCAACCTGGACGACTGCTGGGCCCTGCCTTCGCGCGACGCCAACGACAAGTTGGTGCCCGACCCCGCGCGATTCCCCAATGGGATCAAGGCAGTTGCCGACTACATCCACTCCAAGGGCCTGAAGCTCGGCATCTACACCAGCGCAGGCACGAAGACATGCAACGATGCGGGCTTCCCTGGCGCGCTCGGCCATGAGTACAGCGACGCCCAGCAGTTCGCGGACTGGGGTGTCGACTACCTCAAGTACGACAACTGCAACAACCAAGGCGTGGACGCCAAGTTGCGCTACAACACCATGCGTGACGCTCTCGCAGCCGCCTCCCAGTCGACAGGCCGCCCCATCGTCTACAGCATCTGCGAGTGGGGCGAGAACAAGCCCTGGGAATGGGCTTCGGACGTCGGACAGCTGTGGCGTACGACCGGTGACATCAGCGACAGCTGGGGCTCGATGCTGTCGATCCTCAAGCAGAACCTGCCGCTCGCCCAGTACGCCGGTCCCGGGCACTGGAACGACCCGGACATGCTGGAGGTCGGCAACGGCGGCATGACCGACACCGAGTACCGCTCGCACTTCTCGATGTGGTCGATCATGGCCGCACCCCTCCTCATCGGCTCCGACCTGCGTACCGCGTCCGACGCGACCTTCGACATCCTCGACAACAAGGAAGTCATCGCAGTCGACCAGGACCCGCTGGGCAAGCAGGGCGTGGTGCTCTCCTCCGAGGGCGGGCGCTGGGTCGTCGCCAAGGAGATGAAGGACGGCAGCCGGACCGTGGCGCTGTTCAACGAGACCGGCAGCGCGCAGCGCATCGCCACGACCGCGGGGGCCGTGGGCCTGCCCCAGGCGGGCGCGTACACCCTGCGCGATCTGTGGCAGCACAAGAGCTACAACACCGCGGGCACGATCTCGGCGACCGTCCCGGCGCACGGCACGGTGCTTGTACGTGTCTCCACCGACGCCAAGTGGGCCAAGAACCCGCCCGCCGTCGAACTCGGCCTGGAAGGCAGCCTGTTGGCCGAGCCGGACAAGGCCGTCGCCCTGACGTCGACGGTCACCGACCTGGGCCGTACGGCCGCCAAGCAGGTCTCCGTGAAGCTGAGCGGGCCCGAGGGATGGAAGGTCAAGGCGGCTTCGCCGACCACCGCGAGCGTCCTGCCGACGGGCCGGTCGCTGCGTACGTCGTGGAAGGTCACCGCGCCGGCGGGCACGGTCGCGGGCTCGTACGACCTGACGCTGAAGGCGACTTACCGCTCGCCGACCGGTGTACGCGCCGAGAGTGTGCTTCCGCTGACCGCGTCCGTGGTCGTGGCGCCACCCTCGGGAGTTTCCTCTCTCGGGGACCTGCCATGGCTGTCGACGACCAATGGGTGGGGCCCGGTCGAGCGCGACACCAGCAACGGTGAGAACGAGGCGGGAGACGGTAATCCGATCACCATCAACGGTGCCGTGTATGCCAAGGGGCTGGGCGTACACGCGGAGAGCACCGTCGAGTACTACACCGGCAAGGCGTGCGAGACCGTCACCGCACAGGTGGGCGCCGACGACGAGGAGGGCGCCGACGGTTCCGTCGCGTTCGAGATCTGGGCGGACGGGACGAAGGTGGCCTCCACGGGCGTACTCACCAACGCCCAGGCCGCGCAGGCGATTTCGGCCGACGTGAGCGGTGCCGAGGTGGTGCGTCTCGTCGTCACTGACGGCGGAGACGGGATCACCTCGGACCACGGCGACTGGGCGGACGCGCAGCTCACCTGCTGACGCGCCGCTCAGCTGCTGACGGGTCAGCCACTCACGCCGGCGGCGGTCGTGCTCGCCCTACGGGTGAGCGCGGCCGCCGCCGCGCCGACCAGACCGGCGTCCGTGCCCATCAGCGCGGGCGTCACGGTCAGGCGCTGGACGAAGGACAGCGTCGCGTAGTCGGCCAGCGCCTTGCGCAGCGGTGCGAAGAGGACGTCCCCCGCTTTGCCCACTCCCCCGCCGATGACGGCGATGTCGATCTCGACGAGGGTCGCGGTCGCCGCGATGCCCGCCGCGAGCGCCTGGGCAGCGCGCTCGAAGGAGGCGATGGCGACGGGATCACCGGCGCGGGCCGCGGCGGCCACCGCGGCCGCCGAGGCATCGCCGTCCGGACCGGGCTGCCAGCCGCCCTCCAGTGCACGGCGGGCGATGTTCGGACCGCTCGCGATGCGCTCGACACAGCCCCGGGATCCGCAGGGGCAGGGGTCTCCGTCGAGGTCCACGCTGATGTGGCCGATGTGGCCCGCGTTGCCCGTGGGCCCCGGGTGCAGTTTTCCGCCCAGGACCAGTCCGCCGCCGACTCCCGTCGAAACGACCATGCACAGCGCGTTGTCGTGCCCGCGCGCCGCGCCCTGCCAGTGCTCGGCCGCCGTGATGGCCACACCGTCGCCGATCAGCTCGATGGGCAGCCCGGCCGTGGCCGTACGGACCCGCTCGACCAGGGGGTAGTCGCGCCAGCCCGGCACGTTCACGGGACTCACCGTGCCCTCGGAGGCGTCCACGGGGCCCGCGCTGCCGATACCGACGGCGCCTGCCCTGCCCCACAGTGGGGAGAGGGTCAGCTCGCCGATCACGTCCTCGACGGCCCCCATCACGGTGTCGCCGTCCTCCTGCGCGGGCGTCGCGCGCTGCGCGCGGAGGAGAATCCGGCCGTGGCCGTCCACCAGCGCTCCGGCGATCTTGGTGCCGCCGATGTCGAGCGCGGCCACGAGGTCGGTGTGCATCAGTTTCAGATCTCCCAAGGAGGTGTCGAGTCGGACCCGCCGCGCTGCGGATCCGGATCCCCGGCCGAAAAACTGGAAAGGACGACGCGCCCCTGGGGGAAGGCGCAGGCCGGAGAATGCGGTGGACAGTCTCTCCCGCATCTGACAACGTTGTCCAGGCTCTATGCTCGACGCCACATCCTCATACAACCCCATGGACCTGTGCATCCCCATCGACCATTCTCGTGGGCCGGTGCATCCCGTGGACGACAGGACAGGACAGCGCATCGTGGCAGAGACCGCCCGCCGATCCGAGAACCGTTACGGCAACCGTCCCACCATGAAGGACGTCGCGGCGCGTGCGGGGGTCGGCCTGAAGACGGTCTCGCGTGTGGTCAACGGCGAACCGGGGGTCACCCCGGACACCGAGCGCCGGGTCCAGGAGGCCATCGACGCGCTGGGCTTCCGCCGCAACGACAGCGCGCGGGTGCTGCGCAAGGGCAGCACCGCGAGCATCGGTCTCGTCCTCGAGGATCTCGCGGACCCCTTCTACGGGCCCCTGAGCCGGGCGGTCGAAGAGGTCGCCCGGGCACATGGCGCACTGCTGATCAACGGCTCCAGCGCCGAGGACCCGGACCGCGAGCAGGAGTTGGTCCTCGCCCTGTGCGCGCGCCGCGTGGACGGGCTCGTCGTGATTCCGGCCGGTGACGACCACCGCTATCTGGAGCCCGAGATAAAGGCGGGCGTCGCCACGGTGTTCGTGGACCGTCCGGCCGGGAAGATCGACGCCGACGCCGTGCTGTCCGACAGCTTCGGCGGTGCCCGCGACGGCGTCGCCCACCTCATCGCGCACGGCCACCGCCGGATCGGCTTCATCGGCGACATGCCTCGCATCCACACCGCCGCCGAGCGGCTGCGCGGCTACCGCGCCGCCATGGAGGACGCGGGGATACCGGTCGAGGACGCGTGGATGTCCCTGGGCGTCACCGATCCGCAGCGGGTGCGCAAGGCGGCCGAGGACATGCTCTCCGGCTCCTCCCCCGTCACCGCGATCTTCACCGGCAACAACCGCGTGACCGTCACGGTCGTCCGCGTCATCGCCGAGCGCGGCCGCCCGGTCGCCCTCGTCGGCTTCGACGACATCGAACTCGCCGACCTCCTCCAGCCCGGTGTCACCGTCGTCGCCCAGGACGCCGCCACCCTCGGCCGCACCGCCGCCGAACGCCTCTTCCGCCAGCTCGACGGCACCCTCATCACTCCGGAACGGATCCAGCTCCCGACCCGGCTGATCACCCGCGGCTCGGGCGAACTGCCGCCCGCGGGCTGAGCCATGGCCGGCCCAGACCCTCGTACGCTCGAAGCACTCGGCCTCGCCGAAGCGCCCCGCGACCATCCGCTGAGCTATCCAGGAAAGTGGCCTCAGACGTCCGGACTCCTGGACGGAGACCGGCTGTTGCCCCTGAAGCGCCTGGTGTACGAGGACCGCGTCCCCGTGGTCGCCGTCGGTTCCAATGCCTGCCCCGCCCAACTCCGCCACAAGATGGCGGAGTTCGAGGTGTCCTCCCCGATCCCGATGGTGAAGGCGATGGTCACCGGTATCGGCGTCGGTGTCTCGGCCCATGTGAGCCTGACGGGATATGTGTCGGCGTCGCCGTTCCAAGCACCTGGAACCGTGAGCGAGTTGTTCATCACTTGGCTCGACGCGGCCCAGCTAGCGGTCGTCGACGCGAGCGAGGGAGTCACGACGCCGACCGGTGCGTACGACCGTGCCCGGCTCTCCTCGGAGGACTTCCGGATCGAGCTGGAGTCCGGCGAACTCCTCCCCGGCGCGTACGTCTACGTCAACCGCCGCGGCGTACTCCACGACGGCTCCGGGACACCACGCGGGCATCCGGGCGAGCGTCCGCTGCTCACCTCTCTTCTCGCCGAATCACCGCGCCTGCGTGAGCTGTTCGGGGACACACCCGAGGAGTTCTGCGACCGGGCGCGCTTCGACAGGGCGCTCTGCGCGCGGGGCACGCGACTGTTCGCCGAGGAAGGACTCGCGACTGCTTCCGGCCTCGAAAGGTATATACGGCCTCGCTGACTTCGACGGCCTCAGCAGACCGGAAGGCCCGGAAGCGGTGCGTCGTTGTCGCCGCCCTGGATGTACACATCGCTGACGAAGACGCCGGTGTTGCCGCTGTCGTCGTCGGTCCTGGCCCACCAGACGTTGGTCCACTCGCCGTAGGTCTCCCGGCGGCCCAGGTCCTGCTGGCAGTAGAAGTAGTTGGTGCCCGCGTTGAGGACGCCGGCCTCGGTGCCGGAGGCGGTGTAGGACTTGGCGGTGCGCCAGACCTGGCAGTTGTACTTGCCGCCGCCGATGGGGTCGCAGACCGGGGCGGCAGGAGTGGTGGGACTGCTTGAACCGCCCCCGGTGGTACCGCCGTCGGTGGAGCCGCCCGAGCCGTCGTCCGATGTGCCGCCGGTGCTGCCCCCGTTGACGGGGGCCTTCGAGGGCTCAGGAGTGGTCTCGGGTATGTAAGTGGGCTTCTTCTCCGGGGCCTTGGACTTCCCGTCTCCCTTCTCGGTCGGTTTGGAGTCGTCCGACAGGTCGACCGAGCCGCGGCTGGCGCCGTCGGAAGGGGCCGTCCCGCCGACGTGGGACGGCGTCGGGAGAGCCGCGGCGCCCGTGTCGTCCGGGCTGTTCAGCAGCGCGACGGTGAAGCCGGTCGCCGCGAGGACGACGATGACGGCCCCGGCGGCGAGGAGGGCGCGGCCTCCGCGGCGGCGGGGCGCGGAAGAAGGGGCGACGGCGGCGAGGGCTACCGCCGGAGCGACGGGCACCGGCGGTCCGAATCCCGGCGGTACCGACGGGACACTCCGTTCCGTCGCCTCATGCGGCCGCGGCTCCGGAACTCTCAGTCCCGTCGTCGCGGAGTCCGCCCCGGGTGCTCCCGCGACCGCCTCCAACAGTTCGCGCGCCAGGTCCGCGTCCGGGCGTGCCTCCGGCTGCTTGTTCATGAGCTGCTGCAGTACGGGGCCCAGGGGACCGGCGAGCCGTGGTTCCGGCAGCGGCTCGACCACGATCGCGGTGAGCGTGGACCACGTCGACGCACGGCGGAAGGGGGACGATCCCTCCACGGCGGCGTACAAGGTCGCACCGAGGGCCCAGACGTCCGACGCGGGGCCCGGTTCGTTGCCCTGGGCCCGCTCGGGTGCCAAGTAGTCGAGGGAGCCGACCAGTTCGCCGCTGCGGGTCAGGTGGGTGGTGGAGCCGTCGCCGGGATCGTCCATCGTGGCGATGCCGAAGTCGGTGAGGACGACGCGGCCCGAGCGGTCGAGGAGGATGTTGCCCGGCTTCACGTCGCGGTGCAGGACCCCTGCGCGGTGGGCGGCTGCCAGCGCGTCCATGACCTTGGCGCCGATGGAGGCCGCTTCGCGGGGGTCCAGGGTGCCGCGCTCGCGCAGGACGTCGTCCAGCGACGGGCCGTCCACCAGCTCCATGACGATGAGCGGGCGTCCGTCGACCTCCGCCACGTCGTGCACGGCTATGACTCCGGGGTGGCTCACCCGGGCGGCCGCGCGGGCCTCGCGCTGCATCCTCCGGCCCAGGTCGGCCAGTTCGGGCGCGGCGGCGTCGGTGTAGGTGCGGAGTTCCTTGACGGCTACCTCGCGGCCCAGGACTTCGTCCTGGGCTCGCCAGACGATGCCCATGCCGCCGCGGCCGAGTTGGGCCACGACGCGGTACCGGTCCGCCAGCAGTCGGCCTATGCCGTCCGGCTGTTCGCTCTCCCCCGAAGACACTGCTGCCCCGTTCCTGTGTCACGCCAGTGGATGGCGTCCACACTACGGGGCAGCAGTGACACCCAGTGCCTGGAGGCAGTCTCTGTGACGTGGTCGCTACGCGACCGGCGTCAACGGTCGTCTTGAAGCTGCGGACGGCCGTGGCTGGTCGCGCAGTTCCCCGCGCCCCTGACGGGGCGCTCTACTTGGCGGAGATTGTCAGGTCCGCCCGCCTCGGCACCGCAAAACCCTCCAGGTCCGCCCGCGTCAGACCCGTAACCCGCGCTACCTCGGCGATGTCGAGGGCGCCGCAGTCCAGGCCGCGCAGCAGGTAGCCGCTGAGGGCCTTGGCGGTGGCGGGTTCGTCCATGACGTCGCCGCCGGCCTGGTTGGCGTAGCGGGAGAGGCGGGTCGCGGCCTGTTCGAAGCCTTCGCGGTAGAAGGCGAAGACGGCCGCGTAGCGGGTCGGGATGTGGCCGGGGTGCATGTCCCAGCCCTGGTAGTAGGCGCGGGCGAGGGCGCGGCGGGTGAGGCCGTAGTGCAGCCGCCAGGCGTCGTGGACCTTCTCCGTCGGGCCGACCGGGAGGACGTTGGTGGAGCCGTCGCAGACGCGTACGCCGGTGCCCGCGGCGGCGACCTGCATGATCGCCTTGGCGTGGTCGGCGGCGGGGTGGTCGCTGGCCTGGTAGGCGGCGCTGACGCCGAGGCAGGCGCTGTAGTCGAAGGTGCCGTAGTGCAGACCCGTGGCGCGGCCCTCGGCGGCCTGGATCATGCGGGCGACGGTCGCGGTGCCGTCGGCGGCGAGGATCGACTGGCTGGTCTCGATCTGGATCTCGAAGCCGATCCGCCCGGGCTCGAGACCGCGCGCCTTCTCGAACTCCTCGAGGAGCCGCACCATCGCGGTGACCTGCTCGGCGTACGTCACCTTCGGCAGCGTCAGGACGAGCCCGTCGGGGAGGCCGCCGGCCTCCATCAGGCCGGTGAGGAAGATGTCGAGGGTGCGGATGCCGCGGTCGCGGACCGGGGCCTCCATGCACTTCATGCGGATGCCCATGTACGGGGCCGCCGTCCCGTTCTCGTACGCCTCCGCGATCAGCCGGGCGGCGCGCGCCGCGGCCTCGTCCTCCTCGGCGTCCGGACGCGGGCCGTAGCCGTCCTCGAAGTCGACGCGCAGGTCCTCGATCGGTTCGCGCTCCAGTTTGGCCCGTACGCGGTCGTACACGGGCTCGGCGAGGTCGTCGGTGAGGCCGAGGACGGCGGCGAAGGAGGCGGCGTCCGGGGCGTGCTCGTCGAGGGCGGCGAGCGCCCGGTCGCCCCAGGAGCGGATGGTGTCGGCGGCGAACGCGTCGCCGGGCACGTAGACGGTGTGGACGGGCTGCCGGGTGCCCGGGTCTCCGGGGTAGCGGCGCTCCAACTCGGCGTCGACCGGGGCGAGGGAGGCGCTGATCTCCTCGCTGACGGCGCCCGCGAGGCTCGTCGCCACCTTCTCCTGCTGGCCCTGACCCATCCCGCACCCTCCTGTTTTCCGCACTGCGGAATCAACAATCCGTAGAACGAAGTTATCCGGGGACCTTCCCACCGGTCAACACCCTCTTGCGTCCCGGGTCACCCTCCGAACCCACCGCGTTCACTCCCCTCTCAGTTCCCTCCTTCACACTGCGGCCCGCACCCTTCATCATCCTGAGGGTCCAGCGAGCGAAGGAGCACGCGTGCCGAACGCCAAGAGACTCACCCGTCGCCTGGGACTCAAGACCGTCGTGGCCGCCGCGGTCGCCCTGCCCTTCTTCAGTACAGCGTCCGTCTCCGCCGTCGGAAGCCCGGGCCGCCGCCTGGAGGTCATGACCTTCAACCTGCGTTTCGCGAGCACCACCGAACCCAACAGTTGGACGGCACGCCGCCCCGCGATACGCGCGTTACTGCTCCAGGAACGGCCCCATGTCATAGGCACCCAGGAGGGCGTCCACCAGCAGCTCCTCGACATCGAGGCCGACCTCGGCCCGCACTACGACTGGATCGGCACCGGCAGCGCGGGCGGCACCCGGGACGAGATCATGGCGGTCTTCTACGACACCCGCCGGGTGACCCCGGTCGAGCACGAACACTTCTGGCTCTCGGACACCCCTGACGTGGTCGGTTCGAACACCTGGGGCGCCGATTCCATCCGCATGGTCACCTGGGTCCGCTTCCGTGACCTCGGCGCCGGCGGGCGGGAGTTCTACTTCCTCAACACCCACCTGGACAACGCGAGTCAGAACGCACGCGCGCGTTCCGCCGCCCTGATCGGCGAACGCATCGCCGGACTCGACCGTTCCCTGCCGGTGCTCGTGACCGGCGACTTCAATGCCGCGGCCCACGAGAGCCCTGTCTACGACACGATGCTGCACGCCGGACTCGTCGACACCTGGGACACGGCGGCCGAACGGAGCAGGCTGTACGCCACCTTCCACGGCTACCGGCCGCTGGCGCCGGACGGCGACCGCATCGACTGGATCCTCGCCACGCCGGGTGTGACGGCACACCGCTCCACGATCAACACCTTCTCCCTGAACGGCCAGTGCCCGAGCGACCATCTGCCCGTACAGGCGACGCTGACCCTGGCATGAGCAAGGCCCCCGCGACCGCGTCAAAAACGGTCACAGGGGCCTCGTACGGCTCTTACATCTCGTACGTCAGAGACTCAGCCCTTGCGGGACTTGATCTCCTCGGTGAGCTGGGGGACAACCTCGAAGAGGTCGCCGACGACGCCGTAGTCGACGAGGTCGAAGATCGGGGCCTCGGCGTCCTTGTTGATGGCGACGATGGTCTTCGAGGTCTGCATGCCGGCGCGGTGCTGGATCGCGCCGGAGATGCCGGAGGCGATGTACAGCTGCGGGGAGACCGACTTGCCGGTCTGGCCGACCTGGTTGGAGTGCGGGTACCAGCCGGCGTCGACCGCGGCACGCGAGGCACCCACGGCCGCGCCGAGGGAGTCGGCGAGACCCTCGATGATCGAGAAGTTCTCGGCGCCGTTGACGCCACGGCCGCCGGAGACCACGATCGCGGCCTCGGTCAGCTCGGGGCGGCCTGTGGCCTCACGCGGGGTGCGCGCGGTGACCTTGGTGCCGGTGGCCTTCTCCGAGAAGGACACGGTGAGGGCCTCGACCGCGCCGGCGGCCGGGGCGGTCTCCACGGCGGCCGAGTTCGGCTTGACCGTGATGACCGGAGTGCCCTTGGAAACACGGGACTTGGTGGAGAAGGAAGCGGCGAACGCGGACTGCGTGGCCACCGGGCCTTCGTCGCCGGCCTCCAGGTCGACGGCGTCGGTGATGATGCCGCCGCCGATACGGAGCGCGAGGCGGGCGGCGATCTCCTTGCCCTCGGCGGAGGACGGGACGAGCACGGCGGCCGGGGACACGGCCTCGTACGCGGCCTGGAGCGCGTCCACCTTGGGTACGACCAGGTAGTCGGTGAACTCGGGGGCGTCGGCGGTGAGGACCTTGACCGCGCCGTGCTCGGCGAGCGCGGGCGCGGTGGCCTCGGCACCGGCGCCGAGGGCAACGGCGACGGGCTCGCCGATGCGGCGGGCCAGCGTCAGCAGCTCCAGGGTGGGCTTGCGGACGGCGCCGTCCACGTGGTCGACGTAGACGAGAACTTCAGCCATGGGACTTCTTCTCTCCTGCTTGCGAAAGATGAGGGGCGGTCAGGGAGCCTGCGGCAGGCCGGTGTTCTCAGATGAACTTCTGGCCCGCGAGGAACTCGGCGAGCTGCTTGCCGCCCTCGCCCTCGTCCTTGACGATCGTGCCGGCGGTGCGTGCGGGGCGCTCAGCCGCGGAGTCGACCTTGGTCCAGGCACCCTCGAGGCCGACCTCGTCCGCCTCGATCTCGAGGTCCTCCAGGTCCCAGGACTCCACCGGCTTCTTCTTGGCCGCCATGATGCCCTTGAAGGACGGGTAACGCGCCTCGCCCGACTGGTCGGTGACCGACACGACCGCCGGGAGGGAAGCCTCCAGCTGCTCGGAGGCGGAGTCGCCGTCACGGCGGCCCTTGACCACACCGTCCTCGACGGAGACCTCGGAGAGCAGGGTGACCTGCGGAACGCCAAGACGCTCGGCAAGGAGGGCCGGGACCACACCCGCGGTGCCGTCGGTGGACGCCATGCCGGAGATGACCAGGTCGAAGCCGGCCTTCTCGATGGCCTTCGCCAGCACCAGCGACGTACCGATCACGTCGGTGCCGTGCAGGTCGTCGTCCTCGACGTGGATGGCCTTGTCCGCGCCCATCGACAGCGCCTTGCGCAGCGCGTCCTTGGCGTCCTCGGGGCCGACCGTCAGCACGGTGATCTCGGCGTCGTCGGCTTCGTCGGCGATCTGCAGCGCCTGTTCCACCGCGTATTCGTCGAGCTCCGAGAGCAGACCGTCCACGTCGTCACGGTCGACGGTCAGGTCATCGGCGAAGTGCCGGTCGCCAGTGGCGTCGGGCACGTACTTCACAGTGACAACGATCCTCAAGCTCACGCCGGCTCTCCTACTGCATCGTCATTTTTGGCTGCCTTCTTATCGGCAGCATAGGCGCCTGAAGCGGCCGATCCCGGTCGGGGCGGCCCGCGCTCCGACCGAAATATTACTCGCCAGTACACCCAGCAATTACCCACTAAGCAAGCGCTTTGAACTGTGACCTTCGCAACGCTGCGTAACCGACGAGTAGGACCCGCCGGTAGCTTCAGTCGCGCAGGCCGTTGAAACGCCCTTGGTGGTAGAGCAGCGGGCGGCCCGCGCCCGACGGGTCGCCGAGAACCACCTCGGCCAGGACGATGCGGTGATCTCCCGCGGGCACGCGCGCGACGACACGGCACACCAGCCACGCGAGGACGTCGTCGAGCACGGGAACGTCTTCAGGGCCGTTACGCCAACGGGTGGGCGCGCCGAAGCGGTCGGCGCCGCTCCTGGCGAAGGTGCCGGCCAGTTCCTGCTGATGCTCCCCGAGTATGTGCACGCCGATGTGGTCGGACGCGGAGATCGCGGGCCAGCTTGAGGCGCCGACGCCTATCCCGAAGGAGACGATCGGGGGCTCGGCGGAGACCGAGGTGAGCGAGGTGGCGGTGAAGCCGACGGGGCCCTCGGCGCCGGGGGCCGTGATCACGGCGACACCGGCCGCGTGCCGCCTGAAGACGGAGCGCAGCAGGTCGGGAGAGGCGAGCTGTGGGGTGCCGAGGTCGGGCGTGGCCGTCATGGAGTTGTCCTTCTGCGAGAGGTGACGGGCTGATCCGTGGCTGCTCAACAGCCCGGACAGCAGGCACTCGCGGTACGGGCCAGGTCCACGTGGACGCGCTCGAAGAGAAGGATTTCCCGGGGCATACGGTCAGGCTGACGATAGGTGGTGGGTGCAGTCAAGTGCGTTCCGGCATCTGGGAGATGCCTCACCTTGATCACCACGGGTCAGACAGCCTCCCCCAGCGCGGCGATCACATCGGCCTTGCGCGGCTGCCCCGTTGCCCGCCGCACGATCCGCCCGGCCGCGTCGAGGACGAGCACGGTCGGGGTCTTGAGGATGTCGAGTTCGCGTACGAGGTCCAGGCGGTCCTCGGCGTCGATCTCCACGTGGGACACCCCGGGGACCATCTCCGCCACCTCGGTGAGCACCCGTCGGGTCGCCCGGCAGGGGGCGCAGAAGGCGCTGGAGAACTGGACGAGCGTGGCCCGTTCACCGAGCCCCTCCCCCAACTCCGCCGCGCCGAGAAGCTTTCCGCCGTCGCGCCCGCGCACCCTCACCCTCCCGCTCCGCCGCCGATGCAGCACTCCGTACACGCTCGACAGCGCGAGCACCACCACGCACACCACAAGTCCGGTCATCTCCTGCACAAGCATTCACGAGACCGCAAAGATTCCCCGCCTCACAAAAGCCGATGAGTGCGGAATGCTTGATTCATGGACATCGATGTGAGGGGGCCGCGGTTCGGCGCGGCCGTGACGACCGTCGTACTGGCGGTCGTGCTGATCACCGGCAGCGCCTGGCTGCTGGCCTGGCAGACGCTGGCGTTCGCGCTGGGCGCGGCGGGCGGCGTGGGGCGCTCTCCCTACGGCTGGCTGTTCCGCAAGGCGGTACGTCCCCGGATCGGGCCGCCGACCGAGTTCGAGGCGCCGGAGCCGCCGCGGTTCGCGCAGGCGGTCGGGCTCGCCTTCGCGGTCGTGGGACTCGTCGGCTACGCGGTGGGACCGGAGTGGCTGGGGACGGCGGCAACCGCTTGCGCGCTCGCGGCGGCGTTTCTCAATGCCGCGTTCGGGTACTGCCTCGGGTGTGAGATGTACCTGCTCGTGCGTCGGGTCACGGTACGCGCGGAGTAAAGGCGAGTTAAAACTCCGAGGTGGATCAAGGGGTCGACGTGACGAGGATCTCGCTGCCCGAAGGCACTAGGACTGGTCACTCGTCCGTTCTTGGGGCACGATCTGCGCAATGCCGTAAACCTACGGCTGCGTAACTTCCCCGCCGGGAGAACCCTTCCCCGGCAGAGAGAAGGGTCCACCCCGTCCATGGCAGAGCTTGTCTACCGTCCCGTCGTCGGTCTCGCCCAAACGTTGTTCAAGGCCTGGGACCTCAAGATCGACTGCAAGGGATCGGAGAACATTCCGCGCTCGGGCGGCGCCGTGCTGGTCAGTAACCACATCGGCTATCTGGACTTCATCTTCGACGGTCTGGCCGCCCTGCCGCAGAAGCGCCTCGTCCGCTTCATGGCGAAGGAGTCGGTCTTCCGGCACAAGATCTCCGGTCCGCTGATGCGGGGCATGAAGCACATCCCGGTGGACCGGAAGCAGGGCGAGACGGCCTATGCCCACGCGCTGGAGTCGCTGCGCGCCGGCGAGATCATCGGTGTCTTCCCCGAGGCCACCATCTCGCAGTCGTTCACGCTGAAGAGCTTCAAGTCGGGTGCGGCACGCATGGCCCAGGAGGCCGGTGTCCCGCTGATCCCGATGGCCGTGTGGGGCACCCAGCGCCTGTGGACCAAGGGCCGCCCGCGCAACTTCAAGCGCAGCCACATCCCGATCACCATCCGGGTCGGCGAGCCGGTCGAGGCCCCGAAGGACCAGTACGCGGGGGCGATCACCCGGCGGCTGCGCGACCAGGTACAGGAGCTCCTCGAAGCCGCGCAGCGCGCCTATCCCGTGCGGCCCAAGGGTCCGGACGACACATGGTGGATGCCCGCGCACCTCGGCGGCACAGCGCCGACCCCCGAAGAGGTGAAGGCAGCCGAGGCACGCTGAATCGTCACTCCGGGGCGTGGACGGTGATCCGCGCCCCGGGGCTGAACTTCTCCAGGAGTTCGGCGAGTTCGGCTCCCGCCCGCTCGACGTCGGCGACCGGCATCGGCGCCAGGCTCTCCAGCAGGAAGACCGCGGAGGCCGATTCCTCCGTGAGCCGCGTGCGCGGCCCCTGGCGCCAGTTCCAGCGGCGGCAGGTCACGCCGGCGTCGTCGCGCCACACCACCTCGCCCGCGTCGGGGTGTTCGACGGCCTCCTCGCCGCCCGCGACGGTCACGAAGTCCTCCTCACCCGTGGCGCGCACGAGGCGCATCCCGCCCTGGATATGGTCGGCATCCTCACCGCCGACGGGGATCAGGTGGGCGACGCTGATGGCGTTGTAGACGTCGACGAGCACGTTGATCCGGGGCAGTCCGGCGTCCGAGAGGGCCCGTTTGGCCAGCGCCTCCGCCGAGTTGCGCGTCCGCGAGGGCTTGGAGCCGAACGCCGTGTAGGTCTCCCGCCAGGCCGCCATGTGCGGGTCCTCGTGCGGAGCGCGACCGTCCAGTCGTACGGCCAGACGGCGGGCCGCGTCGTCCAGGAGCGCCGAAGTCCCTTCGGTACTGGGTCCGTTGACGAGTCCGTACGCCTCGATGGCGACGTGCGTGAATCCGGGCGCGAGGGCGCGCACCTCGTCGGACACGGTGAGCGTGAGAGTCATCGTCTGCCTGGCCTCAGAGTGCGGTGGGGAGCGTCTTCCACAAGTGCGGCCGGTCGGGGGCGCCTTTGAGTGCGCGCAGAACGGCCGGATGAGGTTCAGCATACAGTACCGGGTAGTCCATCTCATTGGACTCCGGGTCGGGGATCCAGGCAAGGCGCTCGCCGTCGAGCGAGAACCGCGCGTCGACGCCGGGCTTGTTCCCGCGGCAGTCCTGCCGATGCCAGGCCCCGTTGAACCGGACGGCGACCAGGCCGTGCACGACATGTCCGGCGCCGTCGTCGTGCGCCAGCGACTGGTAGCACAGGGCGGTCGGGATGTCCTCCGCCCGCAGCAGCGCGGTCAGCGCGTGCGCCTTGGCGTGACAGATGCCGGTGCACTGCTCCAGGACGTCGGAGGCGCGCCAGGTGACGCGCGGATCACCGGCGTCCTGCGAGTGGGGAATGGTGTCGCGCACGAATCCATAGGCCGCCCGCGCATAGTCATACGAGTCGGCCGCACCCTTCGCGAGCCGCGCGGCCGTCTCCCGCACCAGCGGATGATGGTGGTCGATGGCCTCGTCCGCGGCCAAGTAGGCGGACAGGTCAGGGGTTTCCTGGATCAGCTCCATGGTCGCAGAGCATAGGAATACGGCCGACCGAGAGTCAATGACTTTTCGGTCGGCCGTATATCTATGCACACCGTGTCAGCTCGCTAGTGCGCCATCTCCTCCTTGAGCGCCGCCACGAAACCGTCGACGTCGTCCTCGGTCGTGTCGAAGGCGCACATCCAGCGGACGTCACCCGCGCTCTCGTCCCAGAAGTAGAAGCGGTAGCGCTTCTGCAGGCGCTCGCTCACGTCGTGCGGAAGGCGTGCGAAGACCGCGTTGGCCTGCACCGGGTAGAGGATCTCCACGCCGTGCACCGCGCGCACGCCCTCGGCCAGCCGCTGAGCCATCTCGTTGGAGTGCCGGGCGTTGCGCAGCCACAGGTCCTTGGCGAGCAGCGCCTCCAACTGCACGGAGACGAAACGCATCTTGGAGGCGAGCTGCATCGACAGCTTGCGCAGGTGCTTCATGTGGCTGACGGCGTCGGGGTTGAGGACGACGACGGCCTCACCGAACAGCGCGCCGTTCTTCGTCCCGCCCAGGGAGAGAATGTCGACGCCGACCGCGTTGGTGAACGTCCGCATGGGGACGTCCAGGGAGGCGGCCGCGTTGGATATCCGGGACCCGTCCAGGTGCACCTTCATCCCGTGCGCGTGGGCGTGGTCGCAGATCGCGCGGATCTCCTCGGGCGTGTAGAGGGTGCCCAGTTCGGTGCTCTGGGTGATCGAGACGACCTGCGGCATCGCGCGGTGCTCGTCGTCCCAGCCGTACGCCTGCCGGTCGATCAGCTCGGGGGTGAGCTTGCCGTCGGGGGTGGGCACCGTGAGCAGCTTGAGACCGCCCATGCGCTCGGGGGCGCCGCCCTCGTCGACGTTGATGTGCGCGCTCTCCGCGCAGATCACCGCGCCCCAGCGGTCGGTGACGGCCTGCAGCGCGACCACGTTCGCGCCGGTGCCGTTGAAGACCGGGAAGGCCTCCGCCGTGGCACCGAAGTGGCTGCGGATGACCGACTGGAGGTTGGCCGTGTAGTCGTCCTCGCCGTACGCGACCTGGTGCCCGCCGTTGGCCAGGGCCAGGGCGGCGAGCACCTCGGGGTGGGCCCCCGCGTAGTTGTCGCTGGCGAATCCACGGACGGCCGGGTCGTGGTGACGCCGGGCGTCGGTCCTGGGAGGGTTCACGGCTTCTCGGTCAGCCACAGACGTTTTCCGTTCACTTCACCGGCGGGCTTGTCCCAGACGCCGGCGATGGCGTCGGCCAGCTCCTTGACGTCCGTGAAGCCCGCGAACT
Source organism: Streptomyces sp. NBC_00620 (assembly GCF_026341825.1). GTDB lineage: Bacteria > Actinomycetota > Actinomycetes > Streptomycetales > Streptomycetaceae > Streptomyces. Next base: position 1,977,408 of record NZ_JAPENY010000002.1, on the reverse strand, counting down.
TCGCGTTCGGGCGCTCGGCGCGCATCGCGTCGTGCACCAGTGCCTTGACGACCAGGATGGCAGCAGCGGAGGTCGGCCCCTGCTCGCCCCCGGCCTTGCGGAAGTAGTCCGCCATGGCCAGCGTCCAGGCCTCGGCGGCGGCCTTGGCCGCGGCATAGGCCGCGTTGCCCGCGGTGGGCTTGCTCGCCCCGGCGGCGCTGGTCAGGACGTACCGGCCGCGCTCGCTGCGCTGCAGCGCCTCGTGGAAGGCGAGGGAGGTGTGCTGCACGGTGCGGATGAGCAGCAGTTCGAGCAGGTCCCAGTCGTCGAGAACCGTCTTGGTGAAGGTCTCGCTGCCGCGCCAGCCGCCGACGAGGTGGACCAGGCCGTCGACGCGGCCGAAGTCCTTCTCGATGCGGGTGGCCCAGTCGTGGGTCGAGTCCAGGTCGAGCAGGTCGACCGTGTCGCCGACGACGGTGGCGCCTCCGTAGGCGTAGCGGGCCGCGTCCACGGCCTCCGCGAGACGCTCGGGGTCGTTGTCCGAGCCGACGACCGTCGCGCCCGCCTCGGCGAGCCGCAGCAGCGTCGCGCGGCCCGCGGGGCCTCCGGCACCCGCGACCGCGATCACCGCTCCGCTCAGTGCTCCGTTGCCATTCCCGTCGGACATGGTCCTCGCCTCCTGAGCGTGCTGGACACGGGCGCTCACGCGGCGGCCCGCTCGGCGCTCGCCGCTGTGATGCCCTTGGTGGAGGCGATCACATGCTTCAGCTTCTTGGCGAGCGCCTCATAGAACATGCTCAGGGGAAACTCGTCCGGAAGCACGTCGTCCACGAGCTTTCGCGGAGGCAGGGTGAGGTCCAGGGCGTCCGGGCCCTTGGCCCAGCGGGAGCCCGGGTGCGGGGCGAGGTAGGTGGCGACCAGCTCGTAGGCCTTGAACCAGTGGACGAGCTTGGGGCGGTCGATGCCGGCCCGGTAGAGGTCCTCGATCTCGGCGCACAGCTCGTTGGTGACCTGCGGGGCGCGCTGCCAGTCGATGTGCAGCTTGTTGTCGGTCCAGCGGACGACGTCGTGCTTGTGCAGGTAGGCGAAGAGCAGCTGGCCGCCGAGGCCGTCGTAGTTGCGGACCCGCTCGCCGGTGACCGGGAAGCGGAACATCCGGTCGAAGAGCACCGCGTACTGCACGTCGCGGCCCTGCGGGAAGCCGTCGGCCTCCAGTTTCACGGCCTCCTTGAAGGCGGTGAGGTCGCAGCGCAGCTCCTCCAGGCCGTACATCCAGAACGGCTGGCGCTGTTTGATCATGAACGGGTCGAAGGGCAGGTCGCCATGGCTGTGGGTGCGGTCGTGGACCATGTCCCAGAGCACGAAGGCCTGCTCGCAGCGCTCCTGGTCGTCGACCATCGCGGCGATGTCCTCGGGCAGTTCCAGACCGAGGGTGTCCACGGCGGCTTCGGTGACGGCGCGGAAGCGGGCGGCCTCGCGGTCGCAGAAGATGCCGCCCCAGGAGAAGCGCTCGGGCGCCTCGCGCACCGCGATGGTCTCCGGGAAGAGGACGGCCGAGTTGGTGTCGTATCCGGCGGTGAAGTCCTCGAAGGTGATACCGCAGAACAGCGGGTTGTCGTAGCGGGTGCGCTCCAGCTCGGCCAGCCAGTCCGGCCACACCATGCGCAGCACGACCGCTTCGAAGTTGCGGTCGGGGTTGCCGTTCTGTGTGTACATCGGGAAGACGACCAGGTGCTGGAGGCCGTCCTCGCGGTGCGCGGCGGGCTGGAAGGCCAGCAGCGAGTCGAGGAAGTCGGGCACCTTGAAGCCCCCGTCGGCCCAGCGGCGCAGGTCCTTCACGAGCGCCTCGTGATAGGCGGCGTCGTGGGGCAGCAGCGGGGCGAGCCGCTCGATCGCGTCCACGGCACGGCGTACGGCCAGATCGGCGTCGGAGGTGTCCGGCGCGCCCTCGGCGTCGAAGTCGATGGAGCCGTCCTTGGCCTGCCACGGCCGGATCTCCTCCACGGCATCCTTGAGGACGGGCCATGCCGGATGATCCACCACCCTGGCCACGGGAGGAACCTGTCCCTCCGCACCTACCCGCACAAGAATTTCCGTCATGTCCCACCCTCCACAGGAGAACCTCGCGTATGAACACCGTATGCGTTCGGAGTTCCTTCCCACAAGTGGGAACTCGGGACATTATCCTGCGCACCCCCTCCTTCACCGCTCTTTTTCCTGCCGGAAACCGTAAGGACGCTCACTTCGGCTATGGACCACGAGACGGCGCGAGGACTTCGCTCCGGGTCAACCCCCGCCGGGACTCGCCCACCGCAGAGTGACCCGGGTCGGCGGCGCGAGGCGTGTCCGCCCTGACCGACGGGCCCTTTGGCCCGCGTACGAGCGGGTACATCACACGGCAGGGCCATTAGGCTGCGGCCTTGCCGCGTGGGCGCCGCCGTCGGAACCACGCGCGAGCCGAGCCGCCGTCGACGGAAGCGAGTCACGTCTTGAACTTCCTCACCATCGGTCACCGCGGAGTGATGGGTGTCGAACCCGAGAACACCCTCCGTTCCTTCATCGCCGCCCAACAGGCGGGCCTCGACCTGATCGAACTCGATCTGCATCTGAGCAAGGACGGCGCCCTCGTCGTCATGCACGACGCCGAAGTGGACCGTACGACCGACGGGTCGGGGCCGATCGCCGAGAAGACACTCGGCGAGCTGCGCGCGCTGGACGCGGGGCGCGGTGAGCGCGTTCCCGTCTTCGAGGAGGTGCTTGACGCCATCCCGACGCCGATCCAGGCCGAGATCAAGGACGTGGCGGCGGCACGGGTTCTGGCCGAGGTCATGCACCGGCGGGACCTGGTCGGACGGGTCGAGGTGTCCTCGTTCCACGACGAGGCGGTCGACGAGATCACCCGACTCGTGCCCGGCGTCCGCACCGCGCTGATCGCCAGCCGGTACGGCACCGACGTCGTGGACCGCGCCGTGGACGTCGGCGCCGCGACCGTCTGCCTCAACATCCGCCGGCTGACCCTGGAGGTCGTGGAGCACGCCCGCAAGGCCGACCTGCGGATCATCGGCTGGGTGGTGAACACCCAGGACCAGCTGCGGTTGGTGCGCGCCCTGCAACTGGACGGCGCGACCACCGACTATCCCGAGATCAAGCGCACTGGCCGCTTCACCGCGTGACCTGATGATCGGCACAACTGCCGTAACGATTATCCGAGCGGCTTGACCAGCAGCTCGAACTGCAGGTCGTCGCGCTGCGGGACGCCGAAGCGCTCGTCGCCGTACGGGAAGGGCGTCATCCTTCCCGTACGGCGGTAGCCGCGCCGCTCGTACCAGGCGATGAGGTCCTCGCGTACGGAGATCACCGTCATGTGCATCTCCTCGACGCCCCAGGTCTCGCGCGCGTGCCGCTCCGCCTCGGCGATGATCACCTTGCCGAGGCCCGCACCCTGGAGCGCGGGGCTGACCGCGAACATCCCGAAGTAGGCGTGGTCACCGCGGTGTTCGAGCTGGCAGCAGGCGACGACCGAACCGTCGCGCTCGACGGTCAGCAGCCGGCTGTCCGGTGACTTGATGACCGCGAGCACGCCCTCGGGGTCGATCCGCTGCCCTTCGAGGATGTCGGCCTCCGTGGTCCAGCCCGCCCGGCTGGAGTCCCCGCGGTACGCCGACTCGATCAGCGCGACCAGAGCGTCCACATCGCTGTCGGTGGCATCGCGGAAGGTCAGTCCGGTGGAGGCGGTGGTGTCCATGGAGCGGTTCTCCGTTCGTGGCGCGGCTCAGGCACCAACGAGCGTAACCCTCCCCTAGGCTGCGGCTGCATGGTGCATGTACTGAGCAGCCGAACCCTTCTGCGCCCCACCGACCCGGAGCGCTCCCGTGCCTTCTACGGCGAGAAGCTGGGGCTCGCCGTCTACCGCGAGTTCGGTACGGGACCCGAACGCGGCACCGTCTACTTCCTCGGCGGCGGCTTCCTGGAGGTCGCGGGCCGCTCCGAGACCCCGCCGTCCCCCGCGGTCAAGCTGTGGCTCCAGGTCGCGGACGCGGCGGCGGCGTACGAGGAACTGGCGGCCGCCGGTGTCGAGGTCCTGCGGCCGCCGGTGAAGGAGCCGTGGGGGCTGATCGAGATGTGGATCGCGGATCCGGACGGCACCGAGATCGCGGTCGTGGAGATCCCGGCGGACCATCCGTTGCGTTACCGGCCCTGAGGCCCGGCGTCGCTCGGCCGCGCTTGCGTCCGCCCTGGCGCGGGTCCGGGCCCCGGATGGCCGCCGCAGCGGCCCGGGACTAGCGTTTTCAGGGGACTCGCTGCGGAAGGAACCTCATGAAGCTCGACAGGCCGGTGACCGGCGGACCCTGCTGGACGGAGCTGGGGACCAGCGATCTCGAAGCGGCCAAGCGCTTCTACGCCGACCTGTTCGGCTGGCGCCCGGAGACGGACCCGCGCCAGGAGGCGGGCGGCTACACCGTGGCGCACCTCGGTGATGCCGCGGTCGCCGCCCTGTCGCCGCTGTACCAGGAGTCGCAGCCGGTCGCCTGGAGCGTCTCGTTCGCCGTGGCCGACGCGGATGCCGCCGTGGCAGCGGTGCAGGCGGCCGGCGGCACGGTGGTCCTCGGCCCGATGGACGTGTTCGACATCGGCCGTTTCGCGGTCGCCTTCGACCCGGGCGGCGCCGCCTTCCAGCTGTGGCAGGCGCGGTCCTTCCCCGGCGCGGGGCTGTTCAACGCTCCGGGCGCCCTCGGCTGGGTGGAGCTGCTGACCCGCGCCCCGGACCGGGTCACGGAGTTCTACACGACGGTGTTCGGCTGGACCGTGAACGCCTCCGAGCACTACACGCAGTGGGGTGTCGACGGCGCCGACTTCGGCGGCATGGTGACCATGGACGAGAAGTTCCCGCACGAGGTGCCCTCGCACTGGCTGCCCTACTTCGCCGTCGAGAACGTGGAGGCCACGGCGGACGCGGCCCTCCAGGCGGGCGGCCACCTGCTCATGGAGCCCATGTCCCAGTCGCCCAGCCGGCGGATCGCCGTCGTGCGGGATCCACAGGGAGCTGCGTTCGGCGTCTATACGGCGGGCGAGGAGGGCTAGCGGGACTCAGGCGCGCGGCATGCCCAGCCGGCCCTCAAGCTGGCCGAGCAAGTCGCCCAGCAGTTCGGCCAGTTCGTGCTGCCGGTCGAGGTCGGTCCCCGACAGGACTGTCGTCTCGTAGGCGAGCTGTTCCGGGAGGATGCCGTCGACGAGTTCGCGCCCCGCGTCGGTCAGCCGGACGTGCGCGACCCGGCGGTCACGGGTGTCACCGCGCCGCTCGACCAGACCTCGCTCGGTGAGCTGCTTCAGGCGCTTGGTGACGGCGGCACCGGAGGAGAACGTCTCCCGGGCGATCTCGCTGGGCGTCAGCTCGTGCCCGGTCCGCCGCAGCGTGCCGAGGACGTCGAACTCGGGGCGGGTGAGTCCGGCCCGGCGCAGCGGCGCGTCCTCCGCCTGCTGAAGGAGCGCGGCGCACCGGTTGATACGGCCGATGATCTCCATGGGCCCGGTGTCGAGGTCGGGCCGCACGGTCTGCCACTGCCGCACCACCGCCGCCATGGTGTCCCGGGGCCAGGCCGGGCCTGCTCCGGGGGAACCCGCTCCCGCTGCCTGTACGGCCCGGCCGCGCTGCGTCTCCGCTCCCGCGGCCCGGCTGTCCATCGTGCCCCCGCGCGCGTGGACGGCATCCCCGGCTTCCGTGCGCCCGCCAGAGGTAGTCTCGGCGCCCGCCCGCCGGGTGCCGGTGCCCGAATTCTCCGCGCGGCCGTTGCGGACGGCCGCGTCACCCGCCCGGCCGACGTCGGCGCTCTCCGTCTCCGCCCGCCTCGTGTGGGCGTCCCCGTCCGTCGTCCGCCCGTCCGCTGCCGTCATGCCCGTGCGCCCTCCAAGGAGTGCAGTCCCTGCCGTCGTACCGTCGCCGCGAGCGTACGGTGTGCGGCGTGCTCGACCGGCATCACCCGGTCCTCCGGCAAGGCGCGCTGCCACCATTCGCCGGCGGCCGTGTCGGCGGTGGCGCGGAGGTCGACGACGGCGGCGGCGAGGCCCCGGCGGGCGGACTCCAGGGCTCCGGGCTCGGGGTGGTCGCGGGCGAGGACCCGCGCGGCGTGCTCGCGGGCGCGCTCCACGGCGGAGAGGGCGTGCTCGATGCGGTCGCCGGCCCGCCGGTTGGTCACGGCGACCGCGGCCACGAAGCCGATCAGCGCGCCGACGAGGGTGTCCACGACCCGGTCGGTGATCAGTTCGCCGGGCTGCTGGGAGCGTGCGAACTCGGTGATCAGCAGGGCCATGGGGGTCACGCAGATGCTGCCGAGCCAGTAGTTGCGGCCTATCAGCGCTTCGGCACCGAAGTTGAAGGCGAGGACGCACAGCACGAGGGCCACCTTCCCGAGGTGGGCGAGCGGCACGACCGCCGCGAAGACCAGTACCCCGACGAGGTTGCCGACGACGCGCTGCACACCCCGGCTCCAGGTCAGGGTGACGTTGGCCTGGTAGAGCGAGGCGGCCGTGACCAGGGCCCAATACGGGCGGCCGACACCGAGCGCGAGCGAGGCGTATCCGGCGAGGGCGCAGCCGAGTGCGGTGCGCAGGGCGATGGGCGCGAGAGGGCCGAGGCGGCGCAGCAACGACTGCTTCCCGAAGGCGAGTTCGGCCTCCATGCCCAAGAGCTCGTCGGCGGCGTCCGCGAGGTCGTCCGGACGCGGCACCGGCCCGTTGCCGCGCAGCTCGCGGGCCCAGCTGCGCAGCCGCTCGGGCTCCGTGGCGGCGGGCGCGGCCAAGGCGATCTCGGCGCGTACGACGAGCCGTTCGAGGGCGCGCCTCGGAGCGGAGCGGGCGCCGGTGGAGAGCAGCGCCTCCCAGGCCCCGTGCACGGCGGCGACCGCGGCGGCACGGGCACGGGCGGCCCCTTCTCCGCCGCCCCGCGTCCCGGCGTACGCGGCCACGGCGTTCAGCGCGTGCGCGGTCGCCCGGCGCTCCGGCCCGTGCGGGCGGACGAGCCCCGGGGCCATTCCGACGAGCCAGGCCCAGGCACCTCCCGTGGCGGCCAGCGCGAGATGGCCGGGGACCTGCCCCAGGGTCCCCGGCGAGAACAGGGACGCGGAGCTGATGAAGGCGAAGATCAGATGCCCGGGCGGACCGATGCGCGTGGCGTCGCACAGCACCTTCTGTACGGCGGCGAGCAGGGCCCCGACGGTGACCAGCACGACGGCGTCGGTGGTGAGCGAGGCCGTGACCAGGGCGACGGCGAGACCGCCGAGCATGCCGAGCACCACCCAGGCGAGGGCGCGGGCCCGGGCGGCGTAGGGACGGTTGTGGGCGTAGAGCGCGCAGAGCGACCCGGCCATCGTGTACATCGCCAGGTCCAGCCTGCCGAGCGCCGCGAGAGTCAGATTCAGCGGGGCGACCGAGGCGACGACGCTGAGTGCGGGCTTGAACCAGATGTCGGAGGGGCGGCCGACACGCAGCACACCGGCCAGCGGAAGACGACGTACACGCGGGGGTCCAGGGATCGCACTACTCATGACCACAAGTTTAGCAGGTATTTTACTCGTGAACCATTTCCGGGATGTGCAGGCCCACCTGCGGTGCGCTCGTAACGCTCCCCCGTGTACACCCTTGCGCTCGCTTGCGCCCCACCCGGGCCGGGCATGCCCTGACCGACTGTCCGATGCCCATGCCCGATGTCCGATGTCGTCCAGCGGGGAGGTGCGCGATGCACGGAGCGGCTTCGCCCGGCTGGCTGCTCGTCGCGCTGTGCGCGGCGACCGGGGCCTACTGCCTGCTGCGGATGCGCAGTTCCGTCGAGGAGCAGCGCCGCGCCGCGGGCGGCGAGGCGCTCATGGGCTTCGGCATGGCCGCGATGGCCGTGCCCGCGGCGGTGGCCGCGCCACCGCGCTGGGCCTGGCTCGCCTACGCGGCCGTGTTCGGCGCGGCGGCGGTACGCACCCTGTGGGCGGCCCGTACGAGCCCGCACCATGTGCACCATCTGATGGGCGCCTGCGCGATGGTCTACATGGCGGGGGTGATGGCCGCCTCTCCCGGCCACCACGCCCATGGCGGCTCGGGGGTCCCGCTGCTGACCGGGGTGCTCCTGCTTTACTTCACCGGCTACGTGCTGCGCTCCGGCCTGCGCCTCCTGCCCATGGCCACCGCGGCCGGCGGCACCGCCACCGTCGGCTGGGCCGACCGCCCGGAACTGTCGCAGGCGTGCCGGCTGTCCATGGGGATCGCGATGCTGGCCATGCTGGTCACGCTCTGAGACCAACACATCTCGGACCACGGGAAACGGCCCCAACGAAACCGTGGCGTACGTCACTTTGCCCTCGCGGGCCGTATCCTCCGGCGACACCCCGCTCATAGGCTTCGACCATGATGGTCCCCGCGGCACTGTTGCTGCTCGGCGCCCTGGCCGCCGTGGTCGCTCCGCGACTGCTCGCCAGGGCGGACTGGCCGGACCGCGAACCGGTGGTCGCCCTGTGGGTGTGGCAGTGCGTGGTGGCGGCCGTACTGCTGTGCTGCGCGCTGTCGATGACACTGAGCGCGGCCGCCGCCTGGGTGGTGGTACGGGGCCATGTGTTCGGTCCGGCGCCGCACTCGGTCGTGGACGCCTACGCGCTGAGCTCCGGGAGCCCCTGGGCCGCGACAACCGCCGTGGCACTCGCGTGCGGTGGCGCATGGACCGCGGCGATGCTGGTCCGCGAGGTCGTACGGGCCCGGGCACGCCGTCGGCAGAGCCGCGCCGAACTCCTTCTGCGCGCCCCGCTGTTGCCCGGCGAGGAGCCCGGCGCCGACCGTCTGGTGGTCCTGGAGGGGGTGCGCCCCGATGCCTGGTGGCTGCCCGGCGCCGCGCCCCAATTCATCGTCACCACAGGCGCGTTGCGCCGCCTGAAGGGGCGTCAGCTGGATGCGGTGCTCGCCCATGAGCAGGGGCACGCGCGGGCACGGCACGACTGGCTGCTGCACTGCTCGGGCGCGCTGGCGAACGGATTCCCGCAGGTGCCGGTGTTCGCCGCGTTCCGCGACGAGATGCACCGCCTGGTCGAACTCTCCGCCGACGACATGGCCTCGCGCCGCTTCGGCCGCCTCACCATCGCGCTCGCCCTGGTGGAACTCAACGAGGACCGGGGCGTGTTCGGCCCCTGCCCCACCCCGCAGGCCCATGTCCCGCAGCGCGTCCACCGGCTCCTCACTCCCCCGGACCGGCTCACGGCCGCGCGGCGCCTGCGGCTGACGGCGGCGGCCGCGCTGGTGCCGGTGATCCCGGTGCTGGTGACCTTCGTACCGGGGCTGCGGGCGCTGAGCTAGCCGGGCGGGGGCACGCACTCGCCGCGTACGGCTGCGAGGGACACCCCATGAGCCCCGGGTTGGCCTCCGGCCCCGCACGTCGGCGAGGATCACCGTATGCACTCCCCGCCCGTCGACTCACCTCCCCACCCCCAACCACCGGGCCCGCACAAGGCGGCACTCGCCGCGGCGGCTCTCGCCTTGCCCTCCCTGTTGCTTCTCCTGCTGGTCGCGTTCTCCTGGGATCCGCTGCTCGACCTCGACGGCGACATCGCCCGCACCACGCACCGCTGGGCGGTCGACGACCCCGGCCTCACCCATGCGTTCCGCATCCTGACGGACTGGGTGTGGGACCCCTGGACGATGCGTGCTGTGGGTGCCGCCGCCGTGGTCTGGCTGATGTGGAGGCACCGCGCATGGTGGCTGGCCCTATGGGTGGCGGTCACATGTGCGCTGGGCACAGTGGTGCAGCAGGGGCTGAAGTCGGCGATCGGCCGCGAACGCCCCGTCTGGCCCGACCCCGTGGACTCCGCCCACTACGCGGCCTTCCCCTCCGGCCATGCCATGACGGCCACGGTGGTGTGCGGGCTGCTGCTGTGGCTGCTCCGCCTGTACGGCGCCGGACGCGCCCTGCGGCGTACGGCACTCGCCCTGGCCGTGGTCTCCGTCGTGGGCGTCGGTCTGACCCGTGTCTGGCTGGGCGTCCACTGGCCGTCGGACGTGGTGGGCGGCTGGCTGCTCGGGGCGCTGATGGTGGCACTGGCGGTGGCCTCGTACGAGCGGTGGCCCGCCTCGGGACGGCCTTGACCTGTGCGGGCCGCGCCGCGAAGGATCACCCTCATGACGATCAAAGGCGTGCTCTTCGACTTCTCCGGAACGCTCTTCCGCGTCGAATCGACCGAGTCCTGGCTGCGGGCGGCGCTCGCGGAGGCCGACATCCCCTTGCCCGAGACGGAGTTGGTCCGCTCGGCCCGGGCACTGGAGTCGGCGGGCGCGCTTCCCGGCGGCGCTTCCCCTGCACAGCTGGTGCCGGACGACCTCACCGACGTGTGGGCGATCCGGGACCAGAGCGCCGAACTGCATCGGGCCGCCTACACCGGGCTCTCCCGACTCGTGGCGCTGCCCGACCCCGGGCTGCACGACACGCTGTACGACCGCCACATGACCCCGGCCGCCTGGCGGCCCTACCCCGACGCGGAAGAGGTGCTGGGTGCACTGCGCGAGCGCGGGATCGCGGTCGGTGTGGTCAGCAACATCGGCTGGGATCTGCGGCCCGTCTTCCGCGCGCACGGCCTCGACCCGTACGTCGGCGCGTACGTCCTGTCGTACGAGCACGGCATCCAGAAGCCGGATCCGCGACTGTTCGCGACCGCCTGCGACGCGCTGGGCATCGCCCCCGAGGACACGCTGATGGTCGGGGACGACCGCCACGCGGACGGAGGTGCGGCGGCCCTGGGCTGCGCGGTGCACTTCGTGGACCACCTGCCGGTGACCGAGCGCCCGGACGGGCTGCGGCCGATCCTCGGCCTGCTCGGCTGACGTCCCGGCGCGGCCTCGCTCCCGGCCGCTCCGTCAACCGCTGCCTCAGCTCTGATAGCCCTCGACCTGCGAGGAAGGACGGACGCGGGCCTCATCCGGGTTCTCGCCGAACTCGGTCTTCGCACGCCGCTGGCGCAGCAGGTCCCAGCACTGGTCGAGGTCGCGCTCCAGTTGTCCGAGCCGTTCGTGCTCGGTCGAGCTGTCGATCTGCCCGGACGCGACGGCCTCGCGCAGGCGTCGTTCGTCGTCCACCATCGCCGTGATCCTGGCGAGGATCTGGTCTTGATCCATGTCCATCCGCCTCCTCGGCACTCCCACCCACTCTAAGGAGGCCGCCCCCGCCCCGCGCGTCCGCCTCGGATGATCCCCCGCGTCACCCGAGGCGAACGGCAGCCCGGAGCCGCCCACTGAGGGTCTCGGTCCGGACGCGTTGAGTATAGTTGGCTGACAGCCAGTCAACGCAGGAGTTTCAGAATGTCCCCGCGCAGCCGAGACGTCAATGAAGAGTTGCGGCGGCGTTCCCGGGAGCGGCTCCTGCAGGCGGCGGTGGAGCTGGTGAGCGAGCGGGGCTACGAGGCGACGACGCTCGGGGACATCGCGGATCGCGCGGGATCGGCGCGCGGCCTTGTGTCGTACTACTTCCCCGGCAAGCGCCAGCTCGTGCAGTCGGCCGTGCACCGGCTGATGCACCGCACGCTGGAGGAGGCTCTGGAGCGCGAGCCGCGTACCGAGGACGGCCGGGAGCGGATGGCGCGGGCCATCGACGCGATTCTGGGGCTCGCCCGGGACCAGCCCGTGCTGATGCGCCAGCACATGGCGGGGATCCTTCAGCCCGAGGGATTCGTGCAGTGCCCGGATCAGCAGCGTCTCGCGCAACTGCTCGGCGACACCGTCGCCCGCTACGGTTCGCCGGACGCCGCCGCCGACTACCCGATGCTGCGCGCGTTGCTGATGGGTGCGGTGTACGCGGCTTTGGTGCCGGGCGTCCCGATGCCGATCCCGACGCTGCGGGCCGAGCTGTTCAAGCGGTACCGCCTGGACTGGGAGTTGGGTGTCCCGCCGGACACCGAGGTGCCCGGCGGGACGTACGACACGGACCTGTCACGCTTCTTCGCGACCGGCCTGCGGACCGACGATCAGCCCGGTCCTCAGTCCGACGGCCGGCCCGATCGGCTGAACGGTCAGTCGAAGTAGTCCGGCTGCGTCTGCACGTTGAGCTCGCGCAGCTTGACGCGCTTCGCCGGGTCCGTGCGCCGGTCGCTGAGCTTCAGCACGTCGAAGCCCTTGGCGATGTCGTTCGAGTAGATGTAACCGTTGTAGTAGTACGCCGACCAGGAGCCGCCGACCGAAAACGTGGTGGCGCTCAGGGGACCGCGCTCGAAGTAGGCGATCTCCTTCGGCTTGGCCGAGTTGGTGAAGTCCCAGACGGAGACGCCACCCTGGTACCAGGCCTGGACCATGATGTCCTTGCCCTCGACGGGGACGATCGAGCCGTTGTGGGCGACACAGTTCTCGGTGTCGGCCTGGTAGCGGGGGATCTTGTAGTAGCTCTTGAAGACGAGCTTGCGCTTGTCGCCCTTGCCAACGATGTCGTAGATGCCGTCCGCACCGCGGTTCGGACCGATGGCCGCGTTGCAGGTGGCCGCGCCACCGCCGCCCAGCTCATCGGTGAACACCACCTTGTCGGCGTCCTGGTTGAAGGTCGCCGAGTGCCAGAACGCGAAGTTCACGTTGTCCTGGACCTGGTCGATGACCTTCGGGTTCTCCGGATCCTTGATGGAGAAGAGGATGCCGTCGCCCATGCAGGCGCCCGCGGCCAGGTCCTTCGACGGCAGGACCGTGATGTCGTGGCAGCCGGTGGTCTTGGAGACGCCCGGGTTGGTGGGCGAGCCCGGGTTGCCGCCGCCGTCCGGTCCCTCACCGGGGAAGAGGACGGGGAAGCCCACCACTGCCGCCTTCTCGGGGGCGTTGCGCGGCACCTTGATGACCGAGATGCCGTCGTGCGGCGGCTGGCAGTCGGGGTAGGTGGCGTTCGGCGAGTACGAGGAGACGTAGATGTAGACGTTCTTCTTCTCCGGCACCAGCGTGTGGGTGTGCGAGCCGCAGGCGGTCTCGACGGCGGCCACGTACTTCGGGTTCGCCTTGTCGGTGATGTCGAAGACCTTCATGCCCTCCCACGACGACTTCTCCGTCACGGGCTGCGTCGTGCTGGCGCACGAGTTGTCACTGCGCGAGGAGTCGGTGGACAGGAAGAGCAGGTTGCCGGAGACCGAGATGTCGTTCTGCGAGCCCGGGCAGAGCACCTGCGCGACCGTCTTGGGCGCCTTCGGGTTGCTGATGTCGAAGATGCGGAAGCCGTCGTAGTTGCCGGCGAAGGCGTACTTCCCCTGGAAGGCGAGGTCCGAGTTGGTCCCGGGCAGCGCCTCCTTGGGGATGTTCACGAGGGGTTCGATGTTGGCCGAGTGGACGATCTCGTCCTGCCCGGGTATCTCGCCGGCGGTTATGGCCGCCTCTGCGGCCGCGGCATCGCTCTGGGAGACCTTCTCCTGCGCGACGGGGCTGTCCCCGGGGTCGGGGGTCGCGGCCGCCGGGCCGGCGGTGAGCAGCGCGGCCAGGAGTCCGGCCGCGGTCAGAGCAACTCCCAGACGTCTGTGCCGCGTTCGGGGGTCTTTCAACAGGATCACTGCTTCCTCCCTTGTAGCCGTTCGCAGTCGAACGGTTCACGCACACCCCGCAGTATCGTCTTCACCATGCACAGATCAACAGACGGCAACGCAGTCGTAATGAAAGTTTCTGATCATTCAGGTTCGCAAGCGTGCTAGGACGGTCATCAACACCCTTGAGGTGTCCGTCCATTCGTGTGCCGCAGGAGGTCGCTGTGCTCTTCCGCCGTCCGTCCCACGCGTCCCTGGTCACGGCGTCGCTGGCGGTCGTGGTGTTCGCACTGGGAGGGTGTGACTCCGGTTCCGAGGCCAAGTCCCCCCAGAGCAGCGGTCCTTCGGTGATCGTGCCCGGCAAGCCCGGCGAGGCCGCCGAAACTCTTTCCGCCGAGGACGCCGCGAAGCAGCGGACCGACGACGACACCCCCAACTCCGCGGACATCGCGTACGCGCAGAAGATGATCGAGCATCACACGCAGGCGCTGGAGATGACGCAACTCGCCCCGAAACAGGCCGAGTCGAGCGCGGTGAAGGCACTTGCCGAGCGGATCACGGCCGCGCAGGGGCCGGAGATCGCCGCCATGGAGAGCTGGCTGAAAGCGAACGGCGGCGAGACCGCCGCCACGGAGCACGCCCACGAGGCGATGCCCGGCATGGCGACGGAGGCGCAGCTGAAGAAGTTGCGTGCGGCCAAGGGCAAGGCGTTCGACGAGCTCTTCCTGAAGTTGATGATCACGCATCACGACGGGGCGATCACGATGGCGACGGATGTGAAGGGCCAGGGCAACAACATCCGGATCGAGGAAATGGCCGACGACGTGATCGCGCAGCAGACGAGCGAGATCAGCAGGATGCGCGACATGTCGTAGCGCCTGCAACCTCGGTGCCGGGCCTCAATAGCCTGCCGGATCCGACTACCGCCCAACCACCCCGGCCGATCGCCGCTCCGCCTAGCGGCGAGCGTGACGAGGTGTCAGGAAACCGGCGTCGCGCGCCCCTGCGATCAGCTTGAGCGACCTGCGGCGGCTGTGCCCGGTCGCGCACATCACCGCGAGCACCGGGTCGCGGCCTTCGCCCTGGGCCGCGAGGTACTCCTCGGCGACGAGCCGGCGGCCCTCGATGCCGCGCGGCCACGCCGCCCGGGCGCGGCGCGACGGCCCCTCCTCGCACGACGGTTCGTGCGAGGGTGCGGTCCGCGCGCCGCACGCCTCGAAGAGCGGTTCCTCGATCCACTCGGCGAGCAGGTCGAGGTCACCGAGGGACAGCGGCGGCTGGGCCCGTACGTCCTCGATCGAGACGTCACCCTCGGCCACCACGGCGAGTACGTCGACCTGGGCGCCGTCGGCGAAGGCCAGCCGGACGTTGAACCAGGACGTGACACCCGCGTGCTCACGCACTTCCCACGCGGGCCACACGGACACGGCACCGTCCGAACGGCAGCGGTCGGAGAGGTTGAGGCGATCGGACGGATTAAGGGAGGATGCTTCTAGCACATACGGAACGTAACCGCATGATCACATTCCATACGAACGGACACGCACGCGTGAGCCGCGCGCCGACCCTGTCAGCGGAGCACGGGTGGTGCGATCCTGGAGTCATCAGCGATCTCCTCGGACTGTTCAGGTTTCGGATAAGGAGTTCCGCGTGCTGCGTGTCGCCGTCGTCGGCTCGGGTCCCAGCGGGGTCTACACCGCCCAGGGCCTCGTCCAGCAGAGCCAGGTGCCCGAGGTGCGGGTTGACGTACTGGACCGGCTGCCCTGCCCGTACGGCCTGGTGCGCTACGGCGTGGCACCCGACCACGAGAAGATCAAGTCCCTCCAGAACAACCTGCGGGCGGTCCTGGAGGACGAGCGGGTGCGGTTCCTGGGCGGCGTGCGGATCGGCCCGGACGGGCTGCCGGCCGCCCGGCTGCGCGAGCTGTACCACGCGGTCGTCTACTGCGTGGGCGCCGCCACCGACCGCCACCTCGGGGTACCGGGCGAGGAACTGGCGGGCAGCTGGTCGGCGACCGAGTTCGTGTCCTGGTACAGCGCGCACCCCGACTCCGTGGCCGACGGATTCGTGCTCGGCGCACGGTCGGCCGTGGTCATCGGCGTCGGGAACGTGGCCGTCGACGTGACCCGGATCCTGGCCCGCGGCACGGCCGAGCTGAGCCCCACCGACATGCCGCAGGCGGCGCTCACCGCGCTGGCCGCGAGCGAGGTGACGGAGATCAGCATGGTGGGGCGGCGCGGACCGTCCCAGGCCCGCTTCACCACGAAGGAACTGCGCGAGCTCGGCGCCCTGCCGGACACCGAAGTGATCGTGGATCCCCGGGAGTTGGAGCTCGATCCGGAGTACAACGAACCCTCCGGACTGCCGGCCGCCAACCGTCGGAACGTGGAGGTGCTGCGGGGCTGGGCCGCCACGCCGCCGCGCGGCGCCACCCGCAGGATCCGGCTGCGCTTCTTCCTCCGCCCCGTCGAACTGCTCGCCGACGGCGGGGAAGGCGACGGCAGGCGCGTGGGAGCGGTGCGCTTCGAGCGGACGGTGCCGGACGGCCATGGCGGCGTCACGGGCACGGGGCGGTACGAGGACATCGACGCACAGTTGGTGCTGCGCTCGGTCGGCTATCGCGGAGTGCCGCTGGACGGGCTGCCGTTCGACGCGGAGCACGGCACGGTGCCGCATCTCGCGGGGCGGGTCGTGCGGGACGGCACGATCGCGCCGGGCGAGTACGTGGCGGGCTGGATCAAGCGCGGCCCGACCGGCGTCATCGGCACCAACCGGCCGTGCGCCAAGGAGACGGTGACCTCGCTGCTCGAGGACGCCGGCATGCTCGTACGGCGGGAACTGCCCGAGGATCCGCTCGTGGCGCTGCGAGCGGCGGGGCTGACGCCGGTCGAGTGGGCCGGATGGCAGGCGATCGAGCGGGCCGAGGCGGAGCTCGGGGCCTCGCTCGGGCGGGGTGTGGTCAAGCTGCCGGACTGGACAGCACTGCTGGCCGCGGCACGGACGGCCAGGTCCTAGCGGGGTCGCAGGGGGTTCTTAGCAGAGTCGGCGACAACTCCGTGGGTATGACACACATCGGCAACAAGCCAGAAATCAACAAACTGTTCAAGTCGCCTACGGTCTGGTGCTGCCCCCCGCGTCCCCGCCCGCTCCTGGAGTGCCCATGGCAACCACCACACCCGTGCATCCCGTCGACGAGGTCCCACCCGTACGCCAGTTGGCCGCCTTCGGGCTCCAGCACGTGCTCGCGATGTACGCGGGGGCGGTGGCGGTTCCGCTGATCGTGGGCGGGGCCATGAAGCTGTCGCCTGCCGACATGGCGTATCTGATCACCGCGGATCTCCTGGTGTGCGGGATCGCGACACTGATCCAGTGCGTGGGTTTCTGGCGCTTCGGGGTGCGGCTGCCGATCATGCAGGGCTGTACGTTCGCGGCGGTCTCGCCGATGGTGCTCATCGGGACTACCGGTGGTGGACTGCCCGCGATCTACGGGTCGGTGATCGTCGCGGGCCTCGCGATCGTGTTGCTGGCACCGGTGTTCGGGAGGCTGCTCCGCTTCTTCCCGCCGCTCGTCACGGGCACGGTGATCCTGATCATCGGGATCTCGTTGCTGCCGGTCGCGGGCAACTGGGCGGCCGGGGGCGTGGGTTCGGCGGACTTCGGCGAGCCGAAGAACCTGGCGCTCGCGGGCTTCGTACTGGCCGTGGTGCTGGGTGTGCAGCGGTTCGCGCCGGCCTTCCTGAGCCGGATCGCGGTGCTGATCGGTATCGCGGTGGGTCTCGCGGTCGCGGTGCCGTTCGGGTTCACGGACTTCGGTGGGGTCGGGGACTCCGACTGGGTCGGGATCAGCACGCCGTTCCACTTCGGGGCGCCCACCTTCCATGCCTCGGCGATCATCTCGATGCTGGTCGTGGCGCTGGTGACGATGACCGAGACCACGGGTGACCTCATCGCGGTCGGCGAGATGACCGACCGGAAGATCGAGCCGCGGTCGCTCGCCGACGGTCTGCGCGCCGACGGCCTCTCGACCGTCCTCGGCGGGGTGTTCAACACCTTCCCCTACACGGCGTACGCGCAGAACGTGGGCCTCGTCGGCATGACCCGGGTCCGCAGCCGCTGGGTCGTCGCCGCCGCGGGCGGCATCCTCGTGCTGCTCGGCCTGCTGCCCAAGCTGGGCGCGGTGGTCGCCGCCATACCGGCGCCGGTCCTTGGCGGCGCGGGTCTGGTGATGTTCGGGACGGTCGCCGCGAGCGGTCTGCGGACGCTGGCCCAGGTGGACTTCAAGGACAACCACAACCTGACCGTGGTGGCCGTCTCGGTGGCGATCGGCATGCTCCCGGTCGGGGTGCCGACGGTGTACGAGAAGTTCCCGGACTGGTTCCAGACGGTGATGAACAGCGGGATCAGCGCGGGGTGCCTGACGGCGATCGCCCTCAACCTGCTCTTCAACCACCTGCCGGGCAAGGCCGGTTCACCCAAGACAGCCGCCGAGCCCGAGGCCGCTTCGGCCGGAGCCTAGCCTCCGGCCGACCGGTCGGCCTGCCGGGTGGCCGCGGCCAGGACGCTGTCCAGGAGTCCCGGGAAGAGGTCGTCCAGGTCGTCCCGGCGCAGGCCGTTCATCTTGGCCGTGCCGCGGTATACCTGCCGGATCACCCCGCTCTCGCGGAGCACCCGGAAGTGGTGCGTCGTCGTGGACTTGGT
Organism: Streptomyces sp. NBC_00620; assembly: GCF_026341825.1. GTDB lineage: Bacteria > Actinomycetota > Actinomycetes > Streptomycetales > Streptomycetaceae > Streptomyces. Next base: position 1,959,235 of record NZ_JAPENY010000002.1, on the reverse strand, counting down.
GACGGGCAGATCGAAGTGCGAACAGGAGAGCTCGTCGCCGTCGGCGGCGAGCTCTCGCACGACCTGGAGCCGCATGGGGTCGGAGAGCGCGTGCAGCACCGACTCCAGCCGGATCTCCTCGCTCGCGGGGTGCGGCAGGTCGCGACTGCTGGGGGCGGGGGCGGCGGTGGTCACGGCGACTCCACATCGTCGGGGACCCTCATTGTACGAGACCTCTCGTAGTTTGACATCCACCGTACTACGATGCCTATCGTACGAGGCGTACACCGGCCCCGCGACGAATGGAGTCCGCCGTGAGCGCGCTCTTCCAGCCCTTCACCCTGCGCGATGTCACCATCCCCAACCGGGTGTGGATGCCCCCGATGTGCCAGTACTCGGCCGCACCGGAGGGGCCGTCGACGGGCGCCCCGAACGACTGGCACTTCGCTCACTACGCGGCCCGGGCCGCCGGCGGGACCGGCCTGATCATCGTCGAGGCCACCGCCGTCTCCCCCGAGGGCCGCATCAGCCCGTACGACCTCGGCATCTGGAACGACACCCAGGTCGAGGCGTTCCGCCGCATCACCCGCTTCCTGACCAGCCACGGCACCGTCCCGGCGATCCAGCTCGCCCACGCCGGCCGCAAGGCATCGACCGAGCGCCCCTGGAAGGGCGGCGCGCCGGTCGGCCCGGACGCGTACGGCTGGCAGCCGCTCGGCCCGAGCCCGCTTCCCTTCGCCGCAGGCCACCCGGTGCCGACCGAGCTGACCGTCGCCGAAATCCGGGAGATCGTCGGGCAGTTCACCGACGCGGCCCGGCGCGCGCTGGACGCCGGTTTCGAGATCGCCGAGATCCATGGCGCCCACGGCTACCTCCTCAACGAGTTCCTCTCCCCGCACTCCAACCACCGCACCGACGCCTACGGCGGCTCGTACGAGAACCGCACCCGCCTCGCCCTCGAAGTCGTCGACGCCGTACGCGAGGTGTGGCCCGAGGACAAGCCGCTCTTCTTCCGTATCTCCGCCACCGACTGGCTGGAGGAGGACGGCTGGACCGCGGACGACACGGTCCGCTTCGCCGCACAGCTCAAGGAGCACGGCGTGGACCTGCTGGACGTCTCGACGGGCGGCAACGCCTCCGGCGCACGCATCCCGGTCGGGCCCGGCTACCAAGTCCCGTTCGCCGCCCGGGTGAAGGCCGAAACGCCGCTGTCCGTGGCCGCCGTCGGGCTCATCACCGACGCCGAACAGGCCGAGAAGATTCTCGCCAACGACGAGGCGGACGCTGTGCTGTTGGGCCGCGAGCTGCTCCGCAATCCGTCCTTCGCCCGTCTCGCGGCACGCGAACTCGGGGCCGAGGTGCATGTGCCGGACCAGTACCACCGCTCTGTCTGATCCGTCCGCCGAGAAGCGGCGCGGAACCGGTGCTAGGAAAGCGAGTTGGCCCGCTCGCGACGCCGTGGCACGCCGTCCGCCGCCGTCACCGCCAGCGCGCCCAGCAGGGCGAGTGCGGCGGCCGGGGCCAGGACCGCCCAGGGGGCGCGTTCGGCGTACGGCTGGTTCTCGGCGAGGAGCAAGCCCCACTCCGGGGACGGGGGTTGGGCGCCCAGGCCGAGGAAGCCCAGGGCGGCGAGGGCCAGGGCGACGCCGGGGAGGCGGAGCAGGGCATGGCGGGTCACGGGCCCCAGGACGGCGGGGAGGAGTTCGTGGCTCAGGAGCTGGAGTGGGCCGGCGCCCAGCGCACGGGTGGCGAGCAGGTGTGTGGTGGCGCGCTCCTGGCGGAGCAGGGCTGAGGTGTGGGCTGCCAGCGGGGCCCAGGCGACGGTGGCCACGGCCAGTGCGGGCGTCGCCGGGCCGCTTCCGGCGACCGCTGTGACGAGGAGCGCGACGAGGATGGACGGCAGGGCGTTGACGGTGTCGACGAGCGGGCCGGAGAAGCGGGGCAGCAGGCCGAGCAGTACGCCGGTCAGCAGGGCGGCGGCGCTGATCGCGAGGGCGAGCGCAAGGGTGTCGAGTGCGCCGTGGCAGACGCGGGCGAGGATGTCGCGGCCCAGGGCGTCGGTGCCGAACGGACGTGTCCAGGACGGGGGTTGGAGGCGGGCCGCCGTGTCCAGAGCCAGCGGGTCGCGGGGCAGACCGAGTCCGATCACGCCGAGCAGAGCGGCGGCGTAGAGGAGAGGCCCTCGCGTGGGCGTGGGCCTGTTCGATGCCGCGCCGTGGAGCGAGGGAAGGGCGCCGTCCCGCAGTGCGGGCCCGATCAGGAGCCGGGCGCCGAGACGGACGAGCAGTCCGGCGGTGGCGGCGAGCAGGACGAGCGCCAAGGTTCCGGCCTGGAGGACGGGCAGATCCTGGGCGAGGGCGGCTTGGAGCGTGGTCCGGCCGAGTCCGGGGATGTCGAAGATCTGCTCCACGGCGACTGCGCCGCCGGTCAGGCCGACCACGAACAGCCCCAGGTTCGGGAGCAGACCCGGCACGCAGCGGCGCAGCGACTGGCGCGCGATGCTCCGGCCGCCCACCCCCCGCGCGGCGGCGGCCAGCGCCCAGGGTTCGGCGAAGGCGCCGGGCAGCAGGTCGGCGAGAAGGCGTCCGAGCACCGCCCCGGCGGGCAGGCCGAGTGAGAGTGCGGGCAGCACCATCCACCGCGGCCCGTACCAGCCGAGGGCGGGCAGCCAGCCGAGTTGCACGCCCACCACGGTGGCCAGCACCGACGCGGTCAGGAACTCGGGCAGCGCGGCCAGCAGCGCTGCGCCACTACCACCGGACCGGCGTCCGGCGAGCCCGCCCCTCGATCCGCGCCACAGCGTGCGGGCGCACAACGCGCCCGCGGTGACGGCCGCGACCGCGAGCGCCCCTGCCATCAGCAGCAGCGAGACGCCCAGCGCCTGCCCGACGCCGGGCAGGACCTCGGTGCCGGAGATCCACGAACGGCCCGCGTCACCGTGCGGCAGTCCGCCCAGCCACTGCCCGAGCAGCCGCAACGGCCCGGCGTCCAGGCCGAGTTCGTCCCGTACGGCCGCCAGCACCTCAGGGGTCGGTGTGCGTTCCGCCGACCTTGCCTTGAGCACGGTGAGCGCCGGGTCGGTGCGCGACAGCCAGGGCAGCAGGCCGATTCCGCACAGCAGGAGTGCGGTGAGGGCGGTGCGCCAGAGCAGCACCGGGCCACCGCCGAGCAGTGTCTTCCGTATCCGCACGATGTCGTCAGGCGCGGGTGCCCGTGCCGACCAGGCGGCGCTCGTACGGGTCGAAGAGCACGCCCCGAACGGAGGGGGCGACGCCGGTGATGACGCGCTGGTGGACGAGCGGGACGATCGCGTCGGTGGCGAGGATGTCGGCCTCCGCCGCCATCGCCGCGTCCTGCCGCTTCTCGGTGTCGCTCGCGCTCGCGGCCAGGTCGACGGCTTTGTCGACCTGCTTGTCGCAGAGCAGCGCGAGGTTGTAGCCGCCGTCGCAGGTGTAGTCGCTCGCGAGGATCGAGACGGGGTCGCCGGTGTCGAGCATGGTGTTGCGGGCGGAGACGAACGCGTCGAACTTCCCGGCCAGGACGTCGCTTTCGAGGCGTGCGTACTCGCGCACCTCCAGCTTCACCTTGAAGCCAGCCTTCTCCAGCTGCTGCTTGAGCACCTGGGCGGCCTCGGGCAGTTCGGGCCGGTTGTCGTAGGTGGCGAGGGTCACCGAAGTACCGTCGGGATCCGCTGCCTTCGTACGGTCGGCCGGTGTGACGCGCTTGCCCTCGGCCCAGGTCACGGCCGGGCCGAAGATACCGGCGCCGGGGTCGGCGTGCCCTTCGTAGACGCCCTCGGCGAGCACCGAGGTGTCGACCGCCGCACGCGCGGCGGCCCGTACCCGCGCGTCCTTGAACGGGCCGGACTCCGCGTTGAGGTAAAGGCTGGTGGTGCGGGTCGTGGCCGTCTCGCGAGCGGTGCCCTGGTCGAGGGTGGCGGCCTGGGAGACCGGGACCGCCTCGGCGAGATCCACCTCCCCGGTGCGCAGGGCGTTCGTACGGGCCGTGCCGTCGGCTATGAACTTCGCGTCGATGCCGGAGGCCTGGGCGCGGCCTCCCCAGTAGTCGTCGAAGCGGTCGAGGGTGGCGGTGGTGGTGCCGGTGGCCGCGGTGAGTTCGAAGGGGCCTGTGGCGGTGCCGACCGGACTGACGGCGCCCTGCTTCGCGTACGCCTTGGTGGACAGTACGGCCAGGCCGGGGCCGGCCAGCCGCAGCGGCAGTACGGGGTCGGGCTCGGCCGTGGTGACCCGGATCCGGTCGTCGCCCGTGGCCTTCGCGGTCAGTTCGACCCCGGTCAGCGCGGCCGGTACGACCTTCGCCTCGGCGGCGTGGGTGAGCGCGGCGGCGACGGCGGACGGGGTGACGGCGGTGCCGTCCTGGAAGGCCGCCTCGCGCAGGGTGAACATCCAACTGCGGTCGTTCTCACGGGTCCAGGACTCCGCGAGCGCCGGTATCGCGGTGCCGTTCGCGTCCAGCGCGGTCAGCCCCTCCGTCACGCCGAGCCGGCTGAGGATGGTGGCGTCGGCGCCGTACGGGGAGAGGTTCTCGGCGGGCGGGAAGGCCAGCGCGACCCGAAGGCGGGCGCCGTCCGCGGAGGCCGACGACGACGTTTCGCCGCCGGAGGAGGCGAAACAGCCGGAGAGAAGGGGTGCGAGCAGCAGTCCGGCGACGAGCCGACGGCGGGGGACGGAGCGCATGATCCTCGTTCTTCGCAGGAGCGGAGGGTGGGTACGACCGGCAGGCTACATGAAAATGCTTTTCATGTAGCCATGGGGATCTCGAAGTGGACGATCCCGTCGCCCTGCCCCCGCTCCGCACGCTCGTCCCACACGACCTTGCCCAGCGAACGCCAGAACGCCTCCGCGCCCGGCACAGCCGGGTCCGTGTGCAGATACACCGCGCGATAGTCGCCGTCCGCGGCCGCGAAGTCGAGCAGCTCACCGACCAGACGCCTGGCCAGCCCGCGCCGCCGGTGTTCGGGACGCACGTACACGCGCCGCAGCTGAGCAGTCCGGCCCGAGGGGTAACGCTCGGCGAGGTGGCGGGGGTTGGGGGGATGAGCCGGCCCCCGGGAGTCCAGCGCGGCCGTCGCGACGACCGTGCCGTCCCGCTCGTCGACCGCGACCAGCAGCGTGTGCCGCGCGGGCGCGAGATAGGCGCCCCACGGGTCGATGATGTCGCCGTGCCAGCGCGGGACATACCCCGTACCGAAGTCGCGGTAGACGGTGTCGAGCATCACGGCACGTGCGCTGTCCAGGTCGTCGGAGGTGGCCGTTCTTATGCAGTAATCACGCACCTGCACATCATATGCATTAAGGGGTCTGCGTTCGCTGCCGGGTCGGCTCGCCTCGAAATCAGCCCGTGAGGAGTGTGCGGCCCAGCCAGTCCGAGTGGTTCCGCACGCCGGGCAGGGCGAAGAAGTAGCCGCCGCCGGTGGGGGTGATGTAGTCGACCAGCGGCTCGTCGATCAACCGCTCCTGGGTCGCCTCGAATTGGCGTACCACGTCCTGCTGGTAGCAGCAGAAGACCAGCCCCATGTCGAGGTTGCCGGCCATGTCGACGCCCCGGTCGTAGTTGTAGCCGCGGCGCAGGATGCGGGTCGTGTCTGTCTTCCCCGTACGGGGGTTGGCCAGCCGGATGTGCGCGTCGAGCGGGATCGCCTGGCCCTGCGGGTCCTTGTTGTAGTGCAGGATGTCCGTCTCACGTGCGCCGTCGAGCGGGGCGCCGGTGTCGCGGCGGCGGCCGATCATCTTCTCCTGCTCGGTGAGCGAGACCCGGTCCCAGAACTCCACCAGCATGCGGATGACGCGGACGACCTGGTAGCTGCCGCCGACCGCCCAGTCCGGCTCGCCCGCGGTGTCGGTGACCCAGACCAGCTTGTCCATCTCGCGGGCGGAGGCGGTGTCGGGGTTGGCGATGCCGTCCTTGAAGCCGAGGAAGTTGCGCTGCGTGCCAGTGGGTCGGGACGGGTTCTGGAAGCCGTCGACACGCCACTTGATCTGCATCGCACCGCGGGTGTGGCGGGCGATGTCGCGCAGGGCGTGCAGCACGGTGTCGGAGTTGGCGGCGCAGAGCTGGAGCGACAGGTCGCCGTGGCATGCGGCGGCGTCCAGGTTGTCGTTGGGGAAGGTGCGCATCGGCTTGAGGTGGCGCGGCTTCCGGTCGGCGAGCCCATAGCGGTCGTCGAAGAGCGAGGCGCCGACGCCCACGGTGACGGTGAGGTCGTCGGCGGGCAGGTCGGGACCGAGCAGGCCGCTGTCGGAGGGCGGTGCGCCGACGCCGAGGTCGTCGGGGGTGCCGCCGGTGGTGAGGAAGCGGGCCCGTCCGGTGATCGTGCGCAGCAGGTCGGTGAGTTCGGCTCGGTTCTCGGCGATGACGTCGAAGGAGACGAAGGCGGCGGCCTTGGGCGCGGTGGTGGTGATTCCGGCCTGGTGGACGCCGTGGAACGCCACCTTGCCGCCGTCGGTCGCCGCCGCCGCTGGGGTGGCTCCGCCAACGATTGCCGCCCCTGCGAGGCCGGCGCCCGCGAGGGCTGCTCCGGCCGCGCCGACGCCGAGCGCGGACTTGGCGAACGTACGACGGCCGAAGGGGCAGCCGCCCAGCGCGGCTTGGTCCTGGTCCTGGCTCGGGTTGGTCATCGGGAGGTCCTCTCCTGCGGGCGCATGGGTCCCGGTGCTGCGGTGGTGGCGGTCGGCGCCGGCGGGGCGCTGCTCATGCGGCCTTGCGGATCTCCAGGAGGTCCGGGATCGGGGCGAGTTCCTCGAGCAGCTGGCCGAGGGAGCCGTCGAGGCGCTGCCTGTCGACGGTGGACAACTTGCCCAGCGGCGTCCAGCTGCCGTCCTTGCCGTGCTGGGCGAGGACCAGGCGCTCGGTGCGCCGCATCCAGGTGTCGACGTCGGAGGTGAGCTCGGCGTCGCGCTTGTCGATCAACGGGCTGAGCAGGCTCAGCAGTTCGCGGGTGCCGTCGAGGTTGGCCTCGGTGGTGGCGAGTTCGGTGCCGCTGCCATAGTCGGCGGAGCCGCTCAACTCGCGGTGCAGGGTGTTCTCGAGGATCTCGTGGGTGCGCAGCGGCAGGTCGCCGGGGTCGAATTCCTCCTTCGGGAAGTCCTCGCGCAGGGCGGCGACATCGGAGGTGAGCCGCTCGGCGTACGGCGCGAGGGCGGCGGCCGATTCGCCGTGCCACAGGCCGTATTCGATCCGGTGGAACCCGGTGAAGGCCGGGTCGTCGACCCCGCCCGCGAGTCCCGCCGTACGGCCGTTGATCTTCGCGTCCCAGTCGCCGAACGTGCCGTACGCGGCACCGAGCGAGGCGTACTGCTCGTGTGCGGGCAGCCAGTCGCTGCGGGCCTTGTCGAGCTTCTTGGCGTCGATGTCGCGTTGCAGGGTGCGTGTCTTGGCCAGCAGGTCGGCCAGGCCCTGGTCGACGTATTTCCGGTAGGCAGCCAGTGGCGCGGCGAGGTCCTTCTCCGAGACCGGCAGTACGGCCTTGGTGGAGCCGCCGCCGCTGACGGTGACGGCGGCCGAGGTGACCGCCTTCCCGCCGCTCGGAACACAACGCCAGGCGTACGAACCGGTCCCGACGGTGGCGATCAGGGCGCGGGTGGTGCCGGGGGCGATGCCCTCGACCTCGCCGTAGACGGCGTCGCTGACCGGGTCGATGAGATAGATCTCGGAGGTACGGCTGCCGCTGTTGCGTACCTGGAAAGCCTGGCGGCCCGGCTTCGGCGCGGTGAATCCCTTGCCGCAGTCCGCCGCCGAGACCTCGATGACGGGCGTGCCCGAGGCGGGCTTTCCGTCGCTCACCGCCACGGCAATGCCGGCGACGAGGGCCGGGAGGCAGACGAGGGCGGCGGGGAGGGTCCAGCGGGGGATGCGGGGCGCGGGATTCGCGGGTGCGGATTTCGTGGGCACGGGCTGCGGCTGCGGCTGCGGCTGCGGCTGCGGCTGCGGCTGCGGGGAGGCAGTGCCCCGTACGCCCCGTACGAAGAGTGTCATCACGGCGACCAGGTAGGCGCCGTAGGCCGCGACCTGAAGCCAGGTCATCTGCGGGGTGAGGTTGAGCGTGCCCTGTACGACGGTGACGTACCAGGATCCGGGATCGAGGTGCGCCGACAGGTCGAAGGCGTACGCCGTGGAGCCCGGCAGGACGCCGCCTTCTTGAAGGTCGCGCATCCCGTACCCGAGGACGCCCGCGGCGATGACGATCAGCACGGCCCCGGTGATCGTGAAGAACCGCGTGAGATTGATGTGCAGGGCCCGTCGGTACAGGCCCCAGCACAGGGCGGCGGCGATCAGCAGACCGGCCGCCGCACCGGTCAGCGGGCCCGACGAACTCCCCGCGGCCTGCGCCGTGGTCCACAGGAACAGCGCGGTCTCAAGACCCTCGCGCCCGACCGCGAGGAACGAGGTGACGATCAGTACGCCCGCGCCCATGCCCAGCGCGGCGGTGACCTTCTCCTTGATCTCGCCGACGAAGGTCCGGGCCGAGCGGCGCATCCAGAACACCATCGCGGTGACGAACACGACCGCGATCAGACTGAGCGTGCCGCCGAACGCCTCCTGCCCGGTCCCGGACAGGTTCGCCGCGGTGAAGGTCAGGATCGCGCCGAAGCTCATGGAGAGCCCGATGGCGGCGGCAACCCCGGTCCACACATGAGGAAGCCGGGCGCGCTCGCCGGACCGCACGAGCGTGGCGACCAGCACCGAGACGATCAGTCCCGCTTCCAGGCCCTCACGCAGACCGATCAGAAAGCTGGGAAACGCGTCGTCCCACACCACAGGCCTCTCCACAGCAGCGAGTTCACGGCCGGACGGCCAGAAGCGGGCTTAGTGTAGGCATGCCTAAGTTAGATGCCAGGGGGCGGACATAGCCGGACGCAATGGGCGTGCGCGATCTGCCCCGGGGGCGCCACCCGAGCCGCGCTCGGTCACATCGCGGCTACGGCAAAACACCCGATCGAACCTGAGATCACAGCTGTGACCTGCATAAATAGCAGCACAAGGCGTCGACGTACCTGACGCCCGCACCCACGCGCCGCGCGCGAACCGGCTGCACCGCGACACACTCGGGCCACCACCCCGGAGCGCGCCGATTCTCACCACCCCCTTACCTCCCCCGCCAGGTCAGGTGGTCCTCCGCCCCCAAAGCGGCCCGAACCGCTCCCACTCCTCGTCCCACTGGTCCATGCGCCGCCGTTCCAGCCGGCCGCGCACGAGCCGCCCGCAGACGAAGGGCACGACTGACGCGCTCATGCCGACCAGGACCCCCACCAGAGAGGCCCGCAGCTGGGCCTGGGACTCGGTGGCGGGCTTGGTGACGAGGCGGCCGTCGGAGTCCGTCCAGACGGTGACCGGGGTGCCCGCGGTGGTGCCGGTGGACACCCGTGCCTGACCTGCGCGTACGGAGCCGTCCGGCGCCGTCCAGCTGACCTTCGCCCAGACCCGGTCGGCGTCGCTTTCCGTGGGAGTCGAGTCCGGCGCGTCCGCGGTGAGCCGCGCCGGGACGGAGTGCCACTCGGCGCGTTGCTGGGCGAGACCGTGCTCCACGGACTGCGTCGCGGCCAGGCCGATGAACACCCCGCCGAACACGGTGAGCGCCCAGGCGATGAGCACGATCCATGCTTCCAGGGTGTCACTGCGACGCCGCAGCGGATTGCGCCGCCATCGCCACAGCCACACCCTCGGAACACGCAAGGCCGCCTTGACTGGCATCGTCGGCATCCTCCTCACGACCGCACGGACACGCCACATCCCCCTCCCATACGCGACCGGTCCCCGCGATGCTCACGCCGGCTCCCTCGACCCGTCCGTTTCAGGATCTCCCCCACCTCCCGTCCGCGCCCGGCGAGGACCGCCGAGAAACCTGGCCGAACGCCGAGGAGGCCGTTCTGACCTGCGGAAACACGAAGTCCAGAGGTGACTGTCAGTGCCGAGGTGCAGACTGGCCCGTATCTGAGACAACGACGTCGCGGAGGTGGTCGGCATGGCCGACGTAATGCTCACGGTGGGCACTCGCAAGGGGCTCTTCATCGGTCGAAGGCGCGGTGGCGCCTGGGAGTTCGACGAGAGTCCGTACTTCAACGCGCAGGCCGTGTACTCGGTCGCGATCGACACGCGGGGCGAGACACCGCGGCTGCTGGCCGGAGGGGACAGCGCGCACTGGGGTCCGTCCGTCTTCCACTCCGACGACCTGGGCCGTACATGGGCGGAGCCGGCGCAGCCCGCCGTCAAGTTCCCCAAGGACACGGGGGCTTCGCTCGAGCGGGTGTGGCAGCTGCACCCGGCCGCGGCGGAGCCGGACGTGGTGTACGCGGGCACGGAACCGGCCGCGCTGTACCGCTCGGAGGACCGGGGCGAGTCCTTCGAGCTCGTGCGTCCGCTGTGGGAGCACCCGACGCGGTCGCAGTGGGTGCCGGGCGGTGGCGGGGAGGGACTGCACACCGTCCTCACCGACAAGCGGGACCCGCGCGCGGTGACGGTCGCCGTCTCCACGGCCGGAGTGTTCCGCACGGACGACGGCGGCGCGAGCTGGAGGCCGTCCAACTCCGGTGTGTCCGCGGTGTTCCTGCCCGATCCGAACCCGGAGTTCGGCCAGTGCGTGCACAAGGTCGCTCAGGACCCGGTGACTCCCGACCGCCTGTATCTGCAGAACCACTGGGGTGTGTACCGCAGCGACGACGCGGGCGGGCAGTGGACCGACATCGGCGAAGGCCTGCCCTCCACCTTCGGGTTCGCCGCCGCCACGCATCCGCACCGCGGTGACACGGCGTACGTCTTCCCGATCAACGCCGACGCGGACCGCGTCCCCGCGGAGCACCGATGCCGCGTCTTCCGCACGGCCGACGCGGGCAAGAGCTGGGAGCCGCTGACCGCCGGCCTCCCGACGGAGGACCACTACGGCACGGTGCTGCGTGACGCCCTGTGCACGGACGGCGCGGACCCGGCGGGCGTGTACTTCGGCAACCGCAACGGCGAGGTGTACGCGTCGGCGGACGACGGGGACAGCTGGCAGCAGTTGACCTCGCATCTGCCGGACGTCCTCTGCGTGCGCGCCGCGGTCATCGACTGAGACTCCGGAGGTCCCGCACCACCATGACCATGAGCACACCCGCAACGTCCAGGACGCTCACTCGCGTTCCGCGCACAACCCCGCCCAGGAGGCGCCTTGTTCGTCCCATGAACGGTCATCCTCGGTCGTGCTCCGGCCACCGGTTGATCTCCGCCGCCTGTACGGCAGTAGGGTGACGCCCGTGGCACCACGACCGTTGCATGAAATCGTCGAACCGGGCTGGGCGAAAGCCCTGGAACCCGTCGCCGGACGGATCGCCGAGATGGGCGACTTCCTGCGCGCGGAGATCGCCGCGGGACGCACCTATCTACCGGCAGGGGCGAACGTCCTACGGGCCTTCCAGCAGCCCTTCGACGAGGTCCGCGTCCTCATCGTCGGGCAGGACCCGTACCCCACGCCGGGGCACGCGGTGGGTCTGTCGTTCTCCGTGGCGCCCGAGGTGAGACCGCTGCCGGGCAGCCTGATCAACATCTTCCGGGAGCTCAACACCGACCTGGGCCTGCCCCAGCCGTCCAACGGCGACCTCACGCCCTGGACACGGCAGGGCGTGCTGTTGCTCAACAGAGCGCTCACCACGGCCCCGCGCAGTCCCGCGGCGCATCGCGGCAAGGGCTGGGAAGAGGTCACCGAGCAGGCGATACGCGCGCTGGCCGGGCGCGGACGCCCGCTGGTGTCGATCCTGTGGGGCCGCGACGCCCGCAATCTGCGCCCGATCCTCGGCGAACTGCCCTCGGTCGAATCCGCCCACCCCTCCCCCATGTCCGCGGACCGCGGCTTCTTCGGTTCCCGGCCCTTCAGCCGGGCCAACGACCTGCTGACCGGGCAGGGAGCCGAGCCGGTGGACTGGCGCCTGCCGTGACGGGCGCGGACCCGCCGCCCGGTGTGCTGGCTGTGGACTCGGGAGGTTCGGGGCTGCGGGTGGCGCTCGCCGTACGCGGGGAGGTCCAGGGGGTTCCGCTGACGTCGGAGGAGCCGGTGCGCACCGGCCCGCGCGGCATCGACGCCGGTCATCTGCTGGAGCAACTGCTGCCTCTGGCCCGGCAGCTGATGGCCGACGCGGGGGTCGGTGAACTCGGGGCGGTCGCCGTGGGAGCCGCGGGCCTGGCCACGCTCGGCGACGAGCTGCGCACCGAGCTGCCGTCCGCGCTCGAGCGTGAACTGGGAGTGACGCGGCTCGCCTTGGCCGCCGACGCGGTGACCGCGTACATGGGCGCGCTCGGCCGGCGGCCGGGAGTGGTCGTCGCCGCGGGCACCGGCATGATCGCGGTCGGCACGGATCTGGAGAGCTGGCGGAGGGCCGACGGCTGGGGCCATCTGCTCGGCGACTGCGGCGGCGGGGCCTGGATCGGCCGGGCCGGTCTCGACGCGGCCGTCCGGGCCTTCGACGGGCGCCCTGGCGGATCGGCGGCGCTGCGGGCGCGCGCCGAGGAGATGTTCGGTCCGATTCCGGGCCTGCCGGGCAAGCTGTATCCGCGGACCGACCGGCCCGCCGTGCTCGCCTCCTTCGCACCCGAAGTGGCCGCCTGCGCCGAGAGCGACCAGGTGGCGGCGGACATCCTGCGCTCGGCCGCGCGGAACATCGCCGAGTCGGCGGCCGCTGTCTGCCCGCCCTCGGGAGAGCCCCAAGTCGCCCTCACCGGCGGCCTGTTCAAGATGGGCGCCGCCCTCCTCGTACCACTGACGGAGGCACTGGCGGAGCAACTACCGCAAGCCCGGCAGGTACCGGCCGCCGGAGACCCGCTGCACGGAGCCGTGCTCATCGCGGTCGACCTGGCGAACGACCAGCTCACGCTCCCCCGTGACCGGCGGATGTTGCATGTGGTGACCAAAGAGGCGGGGGGACAGTCCCGCCATACTGATCACCTCTGATCTATACGTAACTCATCAGACAAAAGCGGACGGATACCGCTCACCTGCACCCTCCCCGAACAGGGGAACCCAAGAAACCAGTAACATGCGGCGCCATGAGCTCCCCCACTGGGCCCGCGTCCGGCCTGCCAGTACGAATGCCGCGACCCCGCCAGCCCGGGCGGCACCGCCGCCCGGAAGCCCTGGTGGCTCCCGAGGGCGCGCCCGCGCTCGTCCTCGCGGTGCCGGGCACCCCCAGCGCGGCCATACGCAGCCTCACCGAGGAGGTCGTGAGCATCGCGCGCTCCGAGCTCCCCGGTCTCGACGCCCGGATCGGGTACCTCGACGGGGACGACGCCGAGTTCCCCACGCTGCAGTCCGTGCTGGTCCGCGCCGCCGAGGAGCGCACCGCCCGCTTCGAGCAGTCCCGCGCCGCCGGTGCGGACGTGACCGCGCCCGACGGGCCCGTGGCCGTCGTGGTGCCCCTGCTCGCCGGTCCTGACAACGCGCTGCTGCGCCGGATCCGCCAGGCCGTCATGGACAGCCGTGTCGCGGCCGACCTGGCCGATGTGCTCGGCCCGCACCCGCTGCTCGCCGAGGGGCTGCACGTACGCCTGTCCGAGGCGGGTCTGGCGCGTGCCGACCGTGCCCGGCTGTTCACCGTGGCGACCGCCGCCGACGGCATCATCCTGGCCTCTGTGGGCGGCGAGGAGGCCGTGCAGGCGGCCGGGATCACCGGCATGCTGCTGGCCGCGCGGCTCGCCGTACCGGTGATGGCGGCGGCGCTCGACGAGGAGGGCGCGATCGCGGCCACCGCCGAGCAGCTGCGCAACTCGGGCTCCCAGCAGCTGGCGCTCGCGCCGTATCTGATCGGTCCGGAGCTCGACGCGGGTCTGCTCGACGCGGCGGCCAAGGAGGCGGGCTGCGCCGCCGCCGAGGCGCTCGGCCCGTACCCGGCGATCGGCAAGCTGGCCCTTGCCAAGTACACGGCGGCGCTGGGCATCGCGCCGCAGCAGCCGCAGGGCGCGCCGGTGCGCTGAGCCCGGCACTCCAGAGAACGCGAAAGGGCCCGCTCCTGCGGCAGGAGCGGGCCCTTCGCGTGGGTGCCGCCGTGAGGTCAGCCGAAGACCACGCAGGACGCCGCGGGAGCGTCGACCGAGCCGCCCCGCCTCGGTACGCCCGTGTCGGGGTCGACCACGAACCAGGTCACGTCACCGGAGCGCTCGTTGGCGGCGTACAGGAAGCGCCCCGAGGGGTCGAGGGCCAGCGCGCGCGGCCAGGTGCCTCCGCAGGGCACCGTGGCGACCAGCCGCAGCCCCTCGCCCACCGTGTCCGGCGTGAGCACGGAGACGACGTCCTGGCCGCGCGTGGCGGTCCAGACGAAGCGGCCGTCGGGCGACACGACGATGCCCGACGGGTACGCGTCGCCGCCCCGGACACCGGACAGCACCGGCGTCTCCCCGACGGGCCGCAGCGCGCCTTCGGCGGCGTCCCAGCGGCAGACGGTGACGGTGGGCGCGAGTTCGTTGAGCACGTACGCGTGTTCGCCGCGTGGATGGAAGGCCAGGTGGCGGGGTCCGGAGCCGGGGCGCAGCGCGAACTCGCGGTGCAGCGTGAGCTTTCCGCCGTCCAGCGCGCACACCCGCACGGAGTCCGTGCCGAGGTCGACGCTGACCGCCCATCGCCCGCTCGGGTCGGGCTGCACCTGGTGGGCGTGCGGGCCGTGCTGGCGCGGGGTGTGCGGGCCCGAGCCCGTGTGCTGGAGCACGCTGGAGGCGGCGCCCGCGAGCCCTCCGTCTGTGCGGACGGGGACGGCGGTGACGCTGCCGGAGCCGTAGTTGGCGGTCAGGACGTGTCCGTCGAAGACACTCAGGTGTGTCGGGCCGCTGCCGCCGACCGTCACGAGTGTCCCCGTCAGCTCCGGCTTGTCGCCGGTCACGCGGTACGCGGCCACCGCTCCGTCAGCCGTCTCGCTGACCGCGTACAGCATGTCCCGCGCGGGCGACAGGGCGAGGTACGACGGGTCGGGGACGCCGTCCACCGCGCTCAGGACGGTCAGCGCGCCGCTGCCAGGGTCCACTGCCGCGGTGAGGACGCCGAGGCCTCCCGCCGCCGTGAACGAGCCGATGAACGCCCGTTGTTGCCGCCTGAAGCCGTCTGCCACTGCTGACCCCTCTCGCTCCCGCGTTGTCCGGGGCGACGGTAGCAGTCCATGATCGGCGGTCTAGACCAGGACTGCGCCGCGGGCTCTTTCGTGTGCTTCGGGGTGGTGAACGTACGCGGGGCTCCGCTCCACCGCCTCGTAGGTGCGGTGGAAGACGGGTGTGGCGCTGCCCGAGATGGGCGGCACGATCCAGGACCAGTCGGCGCCGACCCGGCGGCCCTTGCGCTCCTCACGGCCGAGGTGGGTGAGGAAGCGCCGGGACTCGGTGTGGTGGTCGGTGACCGTGACGCCCGCGCGGTCGAAGGAGTGCAGGACGGAGCGGTTGAGTTCGACGAGCGCGCGGTCCTTCCACAGGGAGCGGTCGGTGCGGGTGTCGAGGCCGAGGCGGTCGGCGATGTGCGGCAGGAGGTCGTAGCGGTCGGTGTCGGCGAGGTTGCGGGCGCCGATCTCGGTGCCCATGTACCAGCCGTTGAAGGGCGCGGCCGGGTAGCAGACACCGCCGATCTCCAGGCACATGTTGGCGAGCGCGGGCACCGCGTGCCAGCGCAGTCCGAGCGCGCGCCACCAGGTGTACTCGGGGTGCCCCAGCTCCACTTCGAGCACCGCGTCCTGCGGCAGCGCGAACCAGCGGGGCCGGTCGTCGGCGCCCTGGATCACCAACGGCAGTACGTCGAAGGGGGTGCCGGGGCCGCCGGGCCAGCCGAGTCGCAGGGCGAGCGTGGTGAGGCCCTCGTTGCGCGGATCGCCGGTCACACCGCCGTCCGAGCGTGCGTAGCCGGCGTACCGGATGAGCTGTTCGTTCCAGATCCGCGGCCCGGGGCGCCCTGGCTCGTCGGGCGCGAAGACCGTGATGAGCGCGCGGATCCGGCCATCGCGGGTCGCCTCCCGCAGATGGTCCGCCGAGGCCTCGGCGACGTCCCGCGTGTCCCGCACGTCCCGGCGGTCTCGTACGCACAGGGAGTGCCAGTAGAGCCGCCCTATGCACCGGTTGGCGTTGCGCCAGGCGACGCGCGCGCCGAAGACGAGTTCCTCGGTGGTGTGGCGGTACGTCCCAGTCTCCGCGATCTCCTTGTGCGCGGCGGCGATCCGCCGGGCCGGGTCCCCGAGGCGTTCCTCGGAGTGGCGGAGGGTGAGGAACTCGCTCGCGGCGCGGTGGAGTTCGTACAGGGCGGGCGCGTGTCGGGAAGGGATCCGTGCGGGTGGGCCGGTGGCGTCGCCGGAATCCTGGGAGCTCTCGGCGAAACCGCCGGTCACCTGCCGCTCGCGCAGGCCTGTTGGCGGAGCAGGCCGGCCGGACGTCGGCCAGGGGCAGGTCTCGGCGCCGACCTGCACGTATTGCGCGCCCGTATCCGTGCCTTCTCCCCTGTGGCCGCCCGGATGCGTGCTCTCGGGCCCACGGCCGCCTGGGACCGTGTCCTCTCCCGCGGGGCCGCCCTGAGCCCGCTCGAGCCACCCGCCCGGTTCCTCGCCCCTCGGCGCCCGGAGCCCCGTGTTCCCGTCGTTGACGAGACGCTCCCCGTGTCCGGTTCCGCGCGGGAAATTCCGCATGGCGCCACCCCCAAGGGGTTCCGCCCGCAGGCCGCTCCCGCACGGTCCGCGGGCTCTGTGCGTCTGATAGCCGCGGAGTTACCCGGCCGGTGGGCTGATCCACCCTCTTTGTGGCCGGAAAAGTGCCCCATTCCGGGGTTTGGTGTCCATGTCCCGACGTCAGGCGTGATGGAGCGGGGAGGCGCGCGGGGGGAATCACCAGTGCGCCGGAGCGCGCGCTCCGGAGCGTGGACGTTGGCGAGCGCTGAGGGTGCGAGCCGAGGGCGCCTGCGTGGGCCGCCTGCGCGCGTTCCGGCGCGACGCCGACCAGGTTTCCCCACCGCCGCCTCGATGTGGCGGCACACGGCCCTCAGGCACGCGTTGCGCGGGCGCCAGGGGTGACGGCGGGGTCGCGAGATCGCGTACCGCGCGCGGAAGCCACCGAGCGCGGCCAGGATCTGGGGGCGCCGGCCGTTTTGCGCGCCTCCTCGGGGTAGCGGATTACCTCAGGGGCGCGAAAGCCATACGTACGCGCCCCATCAGTGCCTCAAGCGCTGTGTCGCACGGCGCTGGGTCCGCACATGTGCGGCCCGCGTGCCGCCCGACCGCCGTCGCGGTGCGGTGCCGTGGTGCTCGCCGGCCGTTGTTCAGGCGCCGACCAGGGGCGAGTGCCGGGAGCTGCGCAGGGGCACCTCGAGTTCGGCGAGGGCCCGCTCCAGGCTGTGCAGGTGGGCGAGGGCGGGCTGCTGCTCGGTGGCAGCGGGGTGCGCCGGCGTGCCGAGGGTCCTTGTGGGCCCGCGGCTGCCCTTCTCGCTGATGGTCAGGGCTTCCACGGCCGACTTGACGCGGCTGCAGGCTGCCGCGAGACGGACGTCGTGGCTCGCATCCGGGTCCGCGGCGACGGCCACCAGGCCGCGCACCTCGCGGGCGCAGCCGTCCAGCAGCGTGATGACCTGGGCGGCCCGGGCCTTGCGTGCGCGGAACGGGTTGAGTGGATGTACCAGTGGAGCGAGCGCCATCCGGACGCGGGCCAGCAGCACTTCGAGTTCGGCCGCGTGCGGCGCGGGATCCGCTGTCGGCGAGCCCGCGAGACGGGCGGCGGCTTCGGCGGTTGCCGCGTGGACGCACCGCAGTGCGCGCTGGATCCATGCGTCGTTCGTGGCGTGGGTGGTGACCGGCAGCACGAGAATCACGGCGAGCGTGGCTCCCACCGCGCCGATGGCGGTCTCTTCCAGGCGCAGTACGAGAAGGCCGGGGTCCAGAACTCCCAGCAGGCCGTAGAGCAACCCCGCCATCACCGTCACCGCCAGCACCATCCAGCTGTACGAGACCGAGGCCGTGTAGAAGATCCCGAAGACACAGACCGCGACCAGGGCGGCAGTCGGGACCGGCGCCCCGTGCAGCGGGATGGCCACCAGCACGCCGACGACAATGCCCACGACCGTGCCCAGCACCCGGCGGAATCCCCGGACGAGCGTCTCGCCGCGCGAGACCGTGTTGACGAAGATCCACCAGGCGGTGCCGACGGCCCAGTACCAGCGCTCCTGGGACAGCGCCTGTCCGGCGACCAGGGCGAAGACGCAGGCCGCCGTGGCCTGGAAGGCCTGCCGGGTGGTGGGGCGAGCCAGTCCGGTGCCGGGCAGCGGCCGAGGCGCGGGGGCGGGCGGAGCCGCACCGCGCTCCAGGGGCCAGAGCACGAAACGTACGAGGCCGGCGACGCCGAGAGCCAGGCCCACGGCGGCGTACAGCTCGGGCAGCTGCGCCGGGACGGCGTGCAGGAACTGCGTGACGAAGAAGTTCATGAACGCGAAGATCCCGAGCGCATGACCACGCGGGCCCCAGCGTCGGGCGTACACCCCGCCGAAGACGACCAGCAGGAAGGCGGCGTCCCGGGCCAGGGGCACACCGTGCAGGAGGGTGGCCACGGCCAGTACGGGGAATCCGGCGGCCGGGAGCAGGGCAGTGGTCACCCGCTGGGCGCGCACCGTCGCGTCGGCGACCGTGAAGAGAGCGAGCAGGGCCGCCAGTCCCCCGGTGATGGAAGCCGTCAGGGACAGTCCGGCGAGTTCCGCCACGGCTACGGCGAGGCCGATGCCGACGACGGCACGGCACGAGTTCCTCAGCCTGACACGCCCCGGATCCGGAGCCACGAGCATCCTCTTCACGGCGGAACGCCGCCCCCCTCAACAACTTCCGCCGCAGCGCGAGCGCCCCTGGGTGGCGGGAACTCGCGGACACGACGAAGCGCCGCGGTCCGGTCCGGCCTCGTTGCCGGTCCGGCGCTGCGCGGCGCCGATCTACGCATGGATACCCCCAGGTAAGCATCCGCAGGCACAACGGCTCAACCCATGCCCGAATCACTGGGCCATTGGCCCACTCCAGAAGGGTGATCGCGGTCCAGCAGTCGGCCAACGGACCATGGCGGCGCCCGGCGCAGGCAGTCGCCCCTCGGCGTGGCTCGAACGAACAGGGACGCTCAGCCGGACGGCACGCCGCGGTGGCGAACGCTCATCGGGCAGCGAGGGTCACGTGCGGGCAACGTAACTGCGGACCGTCGTGCCATCCTCGCCGGTGTGTACGCGGACGAGGTCGGAGAGGAAGTGCACGAGGAACAGGCCACGTCCGCCGAGCTGTTCGATCCGCACCGGGTGCCGGCCGGCCAGTGGGTCGGCCAGGTGCCCGTTGTCCTGCACCTCGCAGACGATCTGCTCGCTCTCGGCCCAGATCCGCAGCGTTCCCGAACCGCCGCCGTGCACGACGCTGTTGGTGGTCAGCTCCGCGACGACCAGAGCCAGGTCCTGCACGCGGGCATCGCTCATCCCCCGCTCGCGCGCCTCGCGCACCGCGAAGTCGCGAGAGGTCGGCAGGGCATCGGAGTCGAAGTGGACCGTCGCCGCTCCTGGCGGATGAAGCAACCTCTCGTTGCAGCGCGCGAGCACCCGCTCGAGCGCGTAGGCGGTGCTGGCCCGCTCCCGGCCCGCGTCGATGACGACGGGATGCGTGGCGTGCGCGTCGGCGATCACGTCGGAGGGGAGGGCCCGCGCGTCGTAGGGGCACAGGATCGTCACGTCGCGGCCTTGGAAGGCCACGTTGATCAGTGCCTCGTGCTGAACGCAGGCCGGGTACTCCACCGCGGTGCGGCCGGGCCAGATCGGCTCCCCGATGATGCGGACGCGGCCGGCGGTCCGGGCGTCGGCGAACGACCGCAGGACCGACGGGATGATGCGTCCGGGGTTCCGCCCGGCCCGCGTCATGTCGACGAAGTGCACCTCGGCGGCGGTCGCGCCGAGTTCCGCTCGGATCAGCTCCAGCCGCGGGGCGGGGGCGGCCACGGCGACGGGCTCCGCGGCGGCCATGCCGTCCAGGAGGAACGGCACGGTCCCGGCCAGGTACTCCCGGTCGCTGCGGTACAGCAGTGCCGGATGGGCGAACGGCTCGGTCCGGGTGGCCGCATTCGTCATGCCGCCACCTCGATGGCCCGGAGTTCCGGCCAGAACAGCTCAAGGATCCGCGGGAGTTCGGGCGGCGGCCGTTCCAGGACCAGACGCCGTCTCTCGTTCAACGCCTGCGCGGTGCGCGCGAGTTCGGAGGCACCGGCGACGTCGACGAAGGTGATCGCGGACAGTTCCAGAAAGCAGACGTGATCGTGTCGGCCGGCCAGCTGATCGAGGGCCTGCCGCCAGACGAGGCGTGTGGACGGGCTGATCTCGCCGACGAGCCGTACACCCGGGCGCTCATGGAGGGTGTACAGACGGAGGGCGGCTCCACCGAGGTCGGACGGGGCGGCTGCTCCCGCCGCCAACTCGTCATCGCCGTACGCCATTTCTCCACCCCCACCTCTCCGCGCCCGTCGTACGCCGTGTCAACCCCGGCTTTCGGCGCCCCAGGGTACTCGGCCGCTCCGGACCACGACCGGTTGACCGAAGGGCCGACCGTGCCGCTGCGGGCCGTTCCGACATTTCAGCGGCGTGGGGGGTGTGAGGTCCGCCAACCGGGGCATCCGGGCTATGTCATCAAAACCTTCGGGGATTTGGGGTGGACTGCATGGCAGCCGTGAGGGCGCTGGAAACAACGGCCACGGCACAGCGGACGGCCGAAGCGGGCGAGGTGGGCGGCGAGTCGGAGCTTCCGGTCATCGACGACCCCTCGAAGGTCAACCCGAAGGACGCGCGCGAGCTCTCCCGCCAGTTCTTCGACCGGCTCACCATGCTCGAAGAGGGCACGCACGAATACCAGTACGCGCGCAACACCTTGATCGAGATGAACCTCTCGCTGGTCCGCTACGCCGCCTCCCGCTTCCGCAGCCGCGGCGACTCGATGGAGGACATCGTCCAGGTCGGCACCATCGGTCTGATCAAGGCCATCGACCGCTTCGAGCTCACCCGAGAGGTCGAGTTCACCTCCTTCGCCGTCCCCTACATCGTCGGCGAGATCAAGCGCTTCTTCCGCGACACCAGTTGGGCGGTGCACGTACCCCGCCGTCTGCAGGAAGCCCGCGTCGAGCTCGCCAAGGCCACGGAGGAACTGCGGACGCGGCTGGGCCGCATGCCCACCACCCGCGAGCTCTCCGAGCTGATGTCCCTGTCCGAGGAAGACGTCATCGAGGCCCGCAAGGCCTCGAACGCGTACGCCTCCACGTCGCTCGACGCGGCCCTGGCCGGGACCGGCGCGGCTGAAGGCGAAGGCGTGCTGGCCGACTTGATCGGCGCGGAGGATCCCTCGCTCGAGCTCGTGGAGGACTTCCACTCCCTGGCTCCGCTGATCGCCGAACTCGACACACGCGAGCGCCTGATCGTCCATCTGCGCTTCGTCGAGGAGCGCACCCAGGCCCAGATCGGCAAAGAGCTCGGCATCTCCCAGATGCACGTCTCCCGGCTGATCACCCGCATCATCAAGCGTCTCCGCACGGGGCTGCTTGACCCGGCGGTCGCCTGAGGCGCCGCCCTCCATGGTGCCGATCCCGGCGGCAAGGTCCGGGAGGGCCAGATGGCAAGCGATCCGAGTGGGAACAGGAAACCTTCACAGGAGGCGATCGAGACGCTCTCCAGCTCCTTTGCCGGCCAGTTGTGCGACGTGACCGATGCGCGTCTCACGGCGGAGAGCTATCTGAGTGCGCTCGCCCGGGCGTCACCGCCCAGCGCGGCCGAGCACTGGGACGACATCCTGCTGGTGGTCACGGAACTGGTCGCCAACTCGGTCCAGTACGCTCCCGGCCCCTTCGAACTCCGTATGCGCCGCACCTTCGACGGCGTCCATGTGACCGTGCGGGACAGCAGCACCACCCCGCCCGCACCCCGCCCCTGCCTGCCGCTGCACGGCGGGGGCGGAATCGGCTGGCACCTCATTCACACCCTGTGCGACCAGGTCAGTGTGGTGCTGCGTCCCGACGGCAAGGACGTGCACACCTTCCTGCCCTGGTGACCTTCCGCGCCCGGTCCTGGCTCAGCGGACTCGCCTGAAGCTGAGCCATTGGTACAGTCGGTAATGATCACCCGAGGCGACGGGAGGCCGACGGACCATGGCCGTGGACGAGCTCGACACCCGTATCCTGCGGCTGCTGCTTGAGCAGCCGCGCACCAGCGTGCGCGAGTACGCCCGCATGCTCGGCGTCGCCCGCGGCACCCTTCAGGCCCGCCTCGACCGGCTGGAGCGGGACGGAGTGATCACCGGTACGAGCCCGACCCTGTCCCCCGCGGCACTCGGCCACCCCGTGCTCGCCTTCGTGCACATCGAGGTCACACAGGGCCATCTCGACGACGTGGGCGACGCGTTGGCCGCCGTACCGGAGATCATCGAGGCGTTCTCGATCACGGGCGGCGGTGATCTGCTGACCCGGGTCGTGGCGCGTGACAACGCGCACCTCGAGGACGTGATCCAGGCGCTGATCAGCCTGCCGGGCGTCGTCCGCACCCGCACGGAGGTGGCCCTGCGCGAGCGCGTCCCGCAGCGGCTGCTGCCGCTGGTGGAGTCGATCGGGCGCGCCGCGAAGAACTGACCGGCCGCGCGGGGCGTACCCACGCGGCTGCCCGGCACGGAGCTGATCATTGGCATCCTGGACCCCATGAGCACTCTCACCGGCACCGCGGTCGTCTTCGATCTCGACGGAACACTCGTGGACAGCGAGCCGAACTACTTCGAGGCGGGCCGGCGGACGCTCGCCGAGTACGGCATCACCGATTTCACCTGGTCCGACCACGAGAGCTACGTCGGCATCAGCACCCGGGAGACGCTCGCCCTCTGGAAGGAGCGCTACGGTCTGACGGCCCCGCTCGACACCCTGCTCGCCGACACCAACCGCCGCTATCTGGAGCTGGCCCGCGCCTCCACACGCGTGTACCCGGAGATGCGGAAGTTCGTGGAACTGCTGGCCGGCGACGGCGTCCCGATGGCCGTGGCCTCGGGTTCCTCACCGGAGGCCATCGAGGCGATCCTGACGGGCACGGGCCTGGCCGCCCACCTGCCGACCGTCGTCTCGTCCGACGAGGTCGCCCATGGCAAACCCGCGCCCGACGTCTTCCTGGAGGCGGCGCGCCGCTTGGAGGCTGCCGCGGCCGACTGCGTGGTCCTGGAGGACGCCGCCCCGGGCGCCGCCGCCGCGCACGCGGCCGGGATGCGCTGCATCGCCATCCCCTACGTCGCCGCACAGTCCGACGACCCGGGGTTCGCCACGGCCGACCTGCTGCTGCGTGGCGGCCAGGCCGAGTTCACCGCACGGGCAGCGTACGACTGGCTCGTGGCCTCGGCTCCGGCTTCCTGAACTCCCCGCCTTCGGCGTCCGGCGCCTTCCGACACCGGGTCACGCGGCTTCCTCAGTGGTACCGGCCTGCCTCCCGTCCACGTCACGGTGAATGGGCGTCCCCGAGTCGGTCAGCGGAACGCCCGTGCCTCCCCGGCGGGCCGCGACGATCTCCGCCGCGATGGACAGGGCGGTCTCCTCGGGCGTACGGGCGCCGAGGTCGAGCCCGATCGGGGACCGAAGGCGTGCCAACTCGCCGTCGGTGAGGCCGACTTCGCGCAGTCGGCGGTCCCGGTCCTGGTGGGTCCGGCGCGAGCCCATCGCGCCGACGAAGGCGACCGGCAGCCGCAGGGCTGTCTCCAGCAGCGGGATGTCGAACTTGGCGTCGTGCGTGAGTACGCACAGCACTGTGCGGCCGTCGGTCCCGGTGCTCCGGAGGTAGCGGTGCGGCCAGTCGACCACGATGTCGTCGGCCTCGGGGAAGCGCAGGCGCGTGGCGAAGACGGGTCGGGCGTCGCACACGGTCACGTGGTAGCCGAGGAACTTGCCGGCCCGCACCAGCGCCGCCGCGAAGTCCACGGCACCGAACACGATCATGCGGGGCGGCGGCACCCTCGTCTCGACGAACAGCGTCACTCCGCCGGGGCAGCTCGATCCGTCCTCCGAGATCTCGACCGTGCCGGTGCGACCGGTGTCCAGCATCGCGCGGGCCTCCGCCACCGCAGCCCGGTCCAGATCCGGGAGTTCGTCGCGATCGGCTGTACGGGGGCCTCCGGGACCGCCCTCGTACAAACCGCCGAGTCCCCCGTCGTACGACCCGTCGGCGTGCACCAGGAGCGCCCTGCCAAGGAGTTCACCCGGGCCCCGGATCACCCGGGCGACCGCCGCGGCCTCCCCTCGTGCGGCCGCCGACAAGGCCGCCGTGAACACCCCCACGTCCGGCGCGTCCGCGCGCACCGGGGTGACCAGGACCTCGATGACCCCGCCGCAGGTGAGGCCCACCGCGAAGGCGTCCTCGTCGCTGTAGCCGAACCGTTCGAGCACCGTGCGGCCGTCCTGCAGCGCCTCGACGCAGAGGTCGTACACCGCCCCCTCGACGCAGCCGCCGGAGACCGAGCCGATGACCGTGCCGTGGCTGTCGACGGCGAGGGCTGCACCGGGACCGCGCGGCGCGCTGCCGCCGACGGACACCACGGTGGCGACGGCGAAGTCCCGGCCCTCCTCGGCCCACCGGTGCAACTCGTCGGCGAGGTCAAGCATGTCCGCCCGCAGTCGCCGTCAGCACGCGGTCGGGCCGGATCGGCAGGTTCCGGTGGCGTACGCCGGTCGCGTGCCAGACCGCGTTGGCGATCGCCGCGGCGGTGCCCACGACCCCGATCTCGCCGATGCCCTTGATACCGACGGGGTCGTCGGGGTCCGGGTCGTCCACCCAGTCCGCCTCGATGGGCGGGATGTCGGCGTGCGCGGCGAAGTGGTAGCCCGCGAGGTCGGCGCCGACATGGCCGCCCGAGGCCTGGTCCCTGATCGCCTCCTCGTGCAGCGCCATGGACAGCCCCCAGACCATCCCGCCGATGAACTGGCCGCGTGCGGTGAGCGGGTTGACGATCCGGCCCGCGGCGAAGATGCCGAGCAGCCGCCGTACGCGTACCTCACCGCTCGTGACATCCACGGCGACCTCGGCGAACTGCGCCCCGAAGGCGTTCCGTTCCTTCTTCGTCAGCGCGCGGACGGCCTCGGAGGTGTCGGACCGTGCGGTGATCCCCTCGGGCGGAATGCTGCCGCCCAGGGCCAGTTGAGCCCGCAGCTCGCTCGCCGCGACGTTGATCGCCCAGGCCCAGGAGCGTGTCCCCATGGAGCCGCCGGCGATCATCGCGGGGCCGAAGTCACTGTCGGCGATGCGCACTCGGACCCGCTCCGGTTCCACTTCCAGCGCGTCCGCGGCTATCTGGGTCAGCGCGGTGCGGGCTCCGGTCCCGATGTCCGCCGCGGTGATCCGTACGGTGAAGGTGCCGTCCGCATCCGCCGTCACGGCCGCCGTCGAAGGGGCGGAGAGCGTCGGGAACGCCGAGGCCGCCATACCGGTACCGAGCAGCCAGCGCCCTTCGCGGCGGATGCCGGGACGCGGGTCGCGGTCCGCCCAGCCGAACCTGCGGGCGCCCTCCCGGTAGCAGGCGAGGACGTTGCGGCTGCTGAACGGCATCCCGGAGACCGGCCCCACGACCGGTTCGTTCCGTACGCGCAGGGCTATCGGGTCGATGCCGCTCTTCTCGGCGAGTTCGTCGAGCGCGGACTCCACGGCGAACGAGCCCGGTGCCTCGCCCGGCGCGCGCATCCAGCTCGGGGTCGGCACGTCGAGCCGTACGACGCGGTTCACCGTGTGGTGCGCGTCGGCGTCGTACATCGCATGCCCGTAGTTCGCACTCCGCTCGACGAATTCATGGACGGTCGAGGTCAACGACTCCGCCTGGTGGTCGAACGCGCGCAGCCGCCCGTCGGTGTCGGCACCGAGCCTGACGCGCTGCGCCGTGGGGCTCCGGTAGCCGACGAGCGAGAACATCTGACGGCGGGTCAGTACGACTCTCACCGGGCGGTGCAGGACGGTCGCCGCCATCGCCGCGAGGACCGAGTGCGGGCGGGTCCCCTTGGATCCGAAGCCGCCGCCGACGTGCTCGGACCGCACGCGTACCGAGTCCGGGTCGAGCGAGAACAGATTCGCGAGCTCGCCGGCCACGAACGCGCTGCCCTGGTTGGAGTCGACCACTTCGAGTCGGCCGTTGTCCCAGCGCGCCATCGCCGCGTGCGGCTCCATGGGGCTGTGGTGTTCCTCGGGGGTGCTGTACTCGGCGTCCACCACGACGGCGGACGCGGCGAGTTCGGACTCCAGGTCCCCCTTCGCCGTCTCCGCGTCCTCGGGCGTATACATCCCCGGACGCCCGGCGAAGAACGCGGCGTCGTGCGCCTCCTCCTCGTACCGGACCACCAGCGCCTCGGCGGCCTCCCTCGCCTGCTCGGGCGTTTCGGCGACGACCAGCGCCACCGGCCAGCCGACGAAGGGAACGCGGTCATGCTGGAAGAGCTGGAGCACCGGGTCGGGCGGCCCGAACGCGCTCATGTAGTTCCCGTCGAGGCGCGGGGCGTTCGCGTGGTGCAGGACGGTGAGGACGCCGGGCATCCCGAGGACGGAGGTGTCCTCCACCGAGCGGATACGGCCGCGGGCCACGGTCGACAACACCAGCCAGCCGTGGGCGAGTTCGGCGTACGGGATCTCTCCGGCGTAGCGGGCCGCTCCGGTGACCTTCGCCCGGCCCTCCACACGCGTGTGGGCGGTGCCGATGGCTCGGGTCGCGGCGGTGGTTCCGGTCGTCGTGGTCGGCGTCGTCATCGGGTCGCCTCCTCGGCGAGTTCGGTCAGCACGGCCACGACGAGGTTGCGCATCAAGGTCACCTTGTATCCGTTGTGCGGCAGCGCTTCGGCGGCGGCCAGTTCGGCGTCGGCGGCGGCCGCGAACGCCTCGGCGCTCACCGGTCCCCCGGTCAGCACCCGCTCCGCTTCCCGGGCCCGCCACGGCCGCGACGCCACCGCCCCGAAGGCCAGCCGCACTTCACGTACGACATCGCCCCGGACGTCGAGAGCGGCGGCGACGGAACCGATCGCGAAGGCGTACGAGGCACGCTCGCGCACCTTCCGGTAGCGGGAGTTGGCCGCAACCGGCGCCGGCGGCAGGGTGACGCCGGTGATCAGTGCGCCGGGCGGCAGGGCTGTCTCCAGGTGCGGGGTGTCTCCCACCGGGAGATAGAACTCCGCGAGCGGCAACTCGCCCGGACCGTCCGCCGTTTCGTAATGGACGACGGCGTCGAAGGCGGCGAGTGCGACCGCCATGTCCGAGGGGTGGGTGGCCACGCAGTGCTCGGAGGCGCCGAGGATCGCGTGGTTGTGGTGTTCACCCTCGATGGCGGGGCAACCGCTGCCGGGGGCACGCTTGTTGCACGGTTTCGCCAGGTCGGTGAAGTAGCCGCAACGGGTGCGCTGGAGCAGGTTCCCGCCGACCGTGGCCATGTTGCGCAGTTGACCGGAGGCTCCGGCCAGGACGGCTTGCGCCAACGCCGGGTAGTGGCGCCGGACTTCGGGATGGGCGGCCAGGTCGCTGTTGGTGGCGGTGGCGCCGATGCGCAGGCCGTCGTCCGGTGTGAACTCGATCCGGTCGAGGGGCAGTTCGCGTACGTCGACGAGCCGGGCGGGCCGTTCCACGCCGGCCTTCATCAGGTCCACGAGGTTGGTGCCGCCGCCGAGGAAGCGCGCCTCGGGATCGGCGCCCAGCAGGGCGACCGCGCCGGAGACGTCGAACACGCGCTGATAGTCGAACTCCCTCATGCCGCCGCCTCCTCGACCTCGGCCGCTTGAGCCTCTGCCGCCCGCGCGACCGCCTGCACGATCGACACATAGGCACCGCAGCGGCACAGGTTGCCGCTCATCCGCTCGCGGATCTCGTCGGCCGTCAGCTGCGGAACTCCCGCTTCGGGCCGGACGTCGGCGGTCACGGCGCTCGGCCAGCCCGCCGCGTGCTCCTCGATCACCGCGAGGGCTGAACAGATCTGCCCCGGTGTGCAGTAGCCGCACTGGTAGCCGTCGAGGTCGAGGAATGCCTGCTGCACCGGGTGCAGCCGCTCGCCGTCCGCCACCCCTTCGATGGTGGTGATCGCACGCCCCTCGGCGGCGACCGCGAGCTGGAGGCAGGACAGCGCCCGGCGTCCGTCGAGCAGCACCGTGCAGGCGCCGCACTGGCCCTGGTCGCAGCCCTTCTTGGTGCCGGTCAGATCGAGACGCTCGCGCAAGGCGTCGAGCAGGGTGGTGCGGTGGTCGACTGGCAGCGTGTATTTCTCCCCGTTGACGTTCAGGGTGATGGCGCTCGACGCCGAGGGGGCCATGATCGGCCTTCTTTCGCGTAGCGATACGGGTGAAGGAGTCGGTGGCTATGGACATCGACCGGCCGCACTGGTCTGATCTGCCGCTACAGTGGACTCTAAGCGGACAGCTGTCCGGTAACCGCGAACCTAACGGACAGCTGTCCGCTTAGCAAGACCCGGCCGGAAGGAGGACGAGTGCGGCCCGACGAGGACACGAACGACACGGACACGAACGACAAGGGCGCTCCCCTGCGCTCGGACGCGCAGCGGAATCGCGAGCGCATCCTCGAGGTGGCGCTGACGGAGCTGACGCGCTCGGCGGACGCCCCGCTGAGCGCGATCGCGAAGATGGCCGGCGTCGGGCAGGGGACGTTCTACCGCAACTTCCCCAACCGCGAGGCCCTCGTCCTCGAGGTGTACCGCTACGAGATGCAGCAGGTCGCCGACACCGCGGTCCAGCTGCTGGAGACCCGCGCTCCCGACCGGGCACTGCGGGAGTGGATGGACCGCCTCGCCCAGTACGCCATGGCAAAGGCCGGCCTGGCCGACGCGTTGCGCAAGACCACCGGCGCGCCGCACGGCACCCTGACCAAGCTGGGGTACGGCCCGGTGACCTCGGCCGTCACACTCCTGCTCAAGGCGAACGAGGAAGCGGGCACCATCCGCCCGGGAGTCACCCCCGACGACTTCGTGCTCGCCATCGCCGGCCTCTGGCAGATCGACCCGCACGGAGAGTGGCAGCCGCGCGCCCGGCGGCTCCTCGACCTGGTCATGGACGGCTTGCGGGCGGGCGCACCCGGGTCCTGATCGAGGCCCCGATCGCGTTCCTCTACCCCGACCCGGGCGACTGGACTCCGTTGGAGCTCGTCAGCGACGCACCAGCACGGCGTGCGTGACGGCCGGCGAGCTGACCAGCTCCGCGACCCGGTAGCCGTCGACCCCGTCCCCCAGGTTGTCGAACAGGCGCTCACCCCTCCCGAGGAGATTCGGGAAGATGGCGAAGTGCAGCTCGTCGATCAGACCGGCGCGCAGATACTGCTGAACGGTGGCCGCCCCTCCGCCGATCCGCACATCCTTGCCCGCCGCCGCCTCGAACGCCCGCTCCAACACCTTCTCGACGGGCTCGTCGGTGAAGTGGAACGTGGTCCCGCCCTCCATCACCAGCGCGGGCCGCAGGTGGTGCGTGTGCACGAACACGTCGTTGTGGTACGGCGGGTTCTCGCCCCACCACCCGCGCCAGGTCTCGTCCGGCCACGGTCCCCGCTGGGGCCCGAACATGTTGCGCCCCATGATGGTGGCCCCGATGTTCTCCTCACTGCGGGCGACGTGGTCGACGTCGATCCCCGTCTTCCCCTCGGCGAGGTCGCGCATCGCGGCGAACATCCATGCGTGCATGTCCTCGGAGAAGCCCTCGCCCAGCGGGTACTCCAGTCGCTGGTCGTGGCCGGCGGCGTAGCCGTCCAGCGAGATCGTGATGTTGTGTACGCGCAGCTTCGGCATGGTCGTACTCCTTCGTCCGTCGTTTCCTGCTCTCACTCCTACGTCGAACAAGAAACACCCGGATCGACAGCCTTCAGTGGCGCCTCGCGGATCCTGAGGAGAAAGAGCGGGGTGACGAGGATGAGGAGCCCGGCGATCGCGATCGCGGTGCGGGGGCCGGTGACAGCTGCGAGCAGCCCCCACAGGCCGGTCATGGCCGCGGTGGCGGCTTTGCCGGTGACCGACCACGCGGACAGGGTGCGGGCAACGCGGTCGATCGGGGTCCGGTCGAGCCGGTAGGTGGCGTACACCGGGTTGAAGACGCCGCAGCAGGTGATCAGCCCGAGCTCGACTCCCATGACGAGCAGGAGCCCGGCGGTGCCGGGGCGGATGAAGGCCAGCCCGGGCAACCAGCACGCCCGCAGGGCACCCGCGGTGAGCAGGATCTTGTGCTGTCCGAACCGGGCGACGAGCGGGCGGGCCAGCCGGGAGCCGATCAGGCCTCCGACGCAGGGCACCGCGAAGGCGAGTCCGTACTGCCAAGGCGCGAACCCGAGGTGGCCGAGCATGAGGACGGCGAGCACCGGTGAGGTCGCCATGAGCAGGCTGTTGAACAGCACCGTGTTGAAGAACAGTGGACGCAGCGCCGGGTCGGCCAGGATGTAACGCCACCCGTCGAGCAGGTCACCGGCCCGCAGCCGCGGCGGTGCGCCGGTGCGGACGGGGCGCGGCTCCTCGCCGCCGATCGCACGGATCCCCGCGGCCGAGAGCAGGAAGCTGACGGCATTGGCCACCACGGTCATCACCGGTCCGAGCAGCCCGATCGCGGCGCCTCCGAGCGGCGGTCCGACCATGCTGGCGGTCCAGTTCGTGGACTCGAAGCGTCCGTTCGCGACGAGCAGGTCCTGCCTCGGGACAAGTGACTTCAGGTACGCGCCACTTGCCGCCGTGAAGGTGAGGTCGGCCGCCGCGACGACGACCGACACCACCAGGAGCTGGACGAAACTGAGCAGGCCGAGCGCGAACGCGGCGGGGATGGTCAGCAGCGCCGCGAACCGCGCCAGGTCCATCCCGACCATCACCGGCCGCTTGCGACGGAACTCCACCCACGGACCGAGCGGCACGGCCACCGCCGCACCCACCGCCAGCCCCACCGCGGCCAGCGCCGACACCTGCGTCGGCCCGGCGTGCAGCACAAGGATCGCGATCAGTGGGAACGCGTCGAACGCGAGCCACGTACCGCACGTACTGACCGCGTACGCCGCCCACAGCCACCCGAAGTTCCGTCCCAGTGACCGCCTGGCCCCCATGCCCCGCACACCCCTCGCCGTCCCGCCGACCTCAATGCCGTCGGCACCTTACGGTCCGGCACTGACACTCGGGGTGCCGAGGTCCTACGCGCCGCTCGCGTCGAGCATCTCCTCGCGCTCGACGAGCTTCACGCGCTCGCGGCCCTGCGGTTCACCGAGCGCCTTCTCCGCGGCGTCGAGGCGGTACCAGCCCTCCCACGTGGTGTAGCGGACGTTGCGCTCGGCCAGGAACGCGTCCACGGCCTCCGGGGCGGGTGCGTCGGGGGTGTGCAGGCGGCCGTTCTCGTGGTCGTCGAGGAGGCTGGCGACCGTCTCGTTGGCGTCGCCCTTGGTGTGGCCGATCAGACCGACCGGGCCGCGCCTGATCCAGCCGGTGACGTACGTCGACTGCAGGTGCTCGCCGGTCTCCTGGATCACCCGGCCGCCCTTGTCCGGAACCGTGCCGGAGTCGACGTCCCAGGGCAGCTTGGGCAGCTTGTCGGAGAGGTAGCCGACGGCGCGGTAGACGGCGCCGAGGTCCCAGTCCTTGAACTCGCCGGTGCCCTTGACGTTGCCGGTGCCGTCGAGGGCGGTGCGCTCGGTGCGCAGGCCGACGACCTTGCCGTCCTCGCCGAGAATCTCGGTGGGCGACTCGAAGAAGTGCAGGAACAGCTTGTGCTGCCGGTTGCCGACGTCGCGGATGGCCCAGTTCTCGAGGGTCTTGGCGACCATGTCGGTCTGCTTCTCGCTGCGCCGGGCCGCGATCGAGCCCTCGTCGTAGTCGATGTCCTCGGGGTCGACGATGACCTCGATGTTCGGGGAGTGGTCCAGCTCGCGGAGCTCCATCGGGCTGAACTTCGCCTGCGCCGGGCCGCGGCGGCCGAAGACGTGGACCTCCAGGGCCTTGTTGGCCTTGAGGCCGTCGTAGACGTTCGCCGGGATCTCGGTCGGCAGCAGCTCGTCCGCGGTCTTGGCGAGGATGCGTGCCACGTCGAGCGCGACGTTGCCGACGCCGAGGACGGCGACCTTCTCCGCTTCCAGCGGCCAGGTCCGCGGTACGTCCGGGTGCCCGTCGTACCAGGAGACGAAGTCCGCCGCGCCGTACGAGCCGTCGAGGTCGATGCCGGGTATGTCGAGCGCCCGGTCGGCCGTCGCGCCCGTGGAGAAGACCACCGCGTCGTAGAAGGCGCGCAGGTCGTCGAGGTTGATGTCGCCCGGGTAGTCGACGTTGCCGAAGAGGCGGACCTGGGGCTTGTCGAGCACCTGGTTCAGGGCCTTGACGATGCCCTTGATACGCGGGTGGTCGGGGGCCACGCCGTAGCGGATCAGGCCGAAGGGGGCCGGCATGCGCTCGAAGAGGTCGATGGAGACACCGGGCTCGGCCGCCGCCACTGCGGACTTCAGCAGCGCGTCGGCAGCGTAGATCCCGGCGGGGCCGGCTCCGACAATGGCTACCCGCAGAGGGCGAGGCATGTTCAGGTTCCCTTCGAGCGACAACAGACGAACTCGCGGGAAGCCTAAACTAAGGCAAGCCTAAGTCAGTAGCCGGGTTCGATCTATGACCTCATAAGCTCGGCTTATGGGCTGTCGGGGCTCTCAAAAACCTGATGTGTGTGGGCTTCAGCCGGGCTTCAGCCTGCGGTGAGCCAGACAACGAGCACGATGACGATCACGGCGATGACGATCACGGCCGGGAGCGCGCGCTTCAGGAGGGCGCCCCGGGCGACACTCATCAGGTCGAGGGGTTCCGGCGCGGCCGTGGCGGAGGGGCGGGGGACGGAGGGGGCTTCCGTGGGGCGGACGCCCTCCGACGCGGGGGCGGCTGGAGCGGTCTCCGCCGAGGCCCCCGATCCGGACTCGGGCCCGGTCTCCGGCTCGGCCTTGACCTCGACCTCGACCTCGGGCAACGGCTCCTGCTTCTCGGCCGCGAGCTGCCCCTCCAGGTTGTCGACGAACTGTGTCAGCAGTTTCCCGCTGACCTCCTCGATCATCCCTTTCCCGAACTGCGCGATCTTGCCCGTGATGGTGAGCCGGGTGTGCACCGTCACCCGTGTTCCGTCGCCGTCCGGGGTCAGCCGGGCGGTGACGCGGGCGTCGGCGTTGCCCTGGCCGCGGGTGTCGCGGCCGCGCGCGTGAAGGACCGCCGTCCGCCCTGCGTCGTCCTTCTCCTCGAAGGAGACAACGCCCTTGTACTGGACGGTCATGGGACCGACCTTGACCTTCACGAGGCCGTTGTAGGCGTCGCCGTCCACGCCGGTGAGCTGGGCGCCTGGCATGCAGGGAGCGATCCGCTCCACGTCCGTCAGCAGCACCCAGGCCTGGTCGGCGGGGAGGTTCACTCGGAACTCGTTGGTGAAGTCCATGACGGACACACGATGGGCACGCCCCGCCAGGGCGTCAATGCGTTCTTCAGGGTTTGCTTAAGACACGCCGAGAGACCGTCGGGCCCGGTGGGAGACCATCGGACCCGTGAGAGGCCGTCAGCTCCAGATCGTGACATGGACCGGCGGACGGAACTCGTTCATGGGAACCCCCTTGGACCGGGTCAGCACCGCCTGCGTCGCGGCCGGCGTCGTGACGAACCGGCACAGCGCGGCGGCGGTCGTCGATCTCCGTTCACCGGCGAGCGCGCTCGCGTACAGCATGCCGCCGAGCCGGGCGCCGGAGACATCGAGCAACGCCAGCGACCCGCGCCGCAGTTCGTCGCGCACCACGTGCAGGAAGGCGAGGGACAGCCCCGCCCCGCCGGCCACCGCGTTCAGCGAGGCCGTGACGCTGGGGAAGGCCTTGGCCTTCTTCGCCTCGACGCCGATGTGGGAGAGGAAAGTGCCGGACAGGGTGTCCGGGTCCAGTCCGGCCGGCCCGAGTAACCATGGTTCGTGGGCGAGTTGGCCGGGTGTCAGCCGCTGGCGGTGTCGCAGCGGGTGATCCGGTGCCGCCACGACCACCAGCTGGAAGCGCAGGAACGGTATCGACTCGATGGCCGGTTCCGGGTGCGGGGCCGGACCGATCGTGACATCGGCCCGGCGGTCGCGGAGCAGGTCGCCGAAGACCGCAACCGGCACGGCGAGGGTGTCGGCGTCCAGGTCGGGCTGGCGCCGCCCGAACGCCGCGAGCAGCGCGGGGAGCACCTGCTCGGCGCCGGCCTCGGTGGACGCCACCCGCAGGTGGGCGGTACTGGAGCTCGCCTGCCGCACCCGGTGGCGGGTCTCCTCGGCGAGGCCGACGATCTCGGCGGCACCGGCCGCGAGGCGTCTGCCGCCCGGCGTGAGACTGATCCCGCCGGAGGCCCGGATGAAGAGCAGATCGCCGAGTTCGCGACGGAGGGCCGCGACCGCACCGGAGACCGCTGCCTCCGTGACACCGAGCGACACCGCGGCCGCCTTGACCGAGCCGAGGCGGGCCACTGTGACGAACGCGCGGAGCTGAGTCAGCGTCATGACCGCCATTACAACCGTTGTCCGACCGGTTGGACCCCCCGCTGCGCAGGTCTCTTAAGCATTCGCTTCAGTCGCCGTTGACCGCCGCGTCCGGTGGCGCGAAAGTTCCCCCGGACCACCGAACACCGGTTCGGGTCCTCAATCGACGGATGGTTCCTCGCGCGCGGGCCCCGGACATCCATCCCGGGGCCTGCCGGGCGGGCTCGGTCCGGGAGGGAGCGTGCCGTGCAGGTACCCGCTTCGTTCGACTATCAGCGTGCGGAAAGCGTGGACGAGGCCCTGGAGTTGCTGCGGCGCTACGGCGAGGAGGCACGGGTGCTGGCCGGCGGGCACAGCCTGCTGCCCATGATGAAGCTGCGTCTTGCCGGCCCCGAGGTCCTGATCGACATCAACGACCTGCACGAACTCGACCACATCGACCTGGCCGGGGGCGAACTGCGCATCGGTGCGCTGACCCGGCACCGCACGCTGCTTGAATCGGAGCTGGTCGGCCGGCACTTCCCCATCGTCCACGACGCGGAGAAGGTGATCGCCGACCCGCCGGTCCGCAATCGCGGCACCATCGGCGGCTCCCTGTGCCAGGCGGACCCCTCGGAGGACCTGTCCGCGGTGTGCGGCGCGCTGCACGCCCGCGCCGTGATCCGCGGGTCGGCCGGTGAACGGATCGTCGCCATGGCCGACTTCCACCAGGGACCGTACGAAACGGCGGTGGGCGTCGGGGAGATGCTCGTCGAGGTGCGGATCCCGGTTCTGCCGGGGGCGGGCAGCGCGTACGAGAAGGTCGAGCGGAAGGCCGGTGACTGGGCCGTCGCCGCCGCGGGCGCCGCCCTGACCCTGCGCGAGGGACGGATCGAGGACTCGGGCGTGGGCCTGGCCGCTGTCGGCGCCGGGGCCCTGAACCTCCACACCGTCCAGACCCTCCTGAACGGCAGCGAACCGTCCGAGGCGCTGTACCAGGAGGCGGGCCGGATCGCGTCCGAGAGCTGTTCGCCGGTCACCGACGGCCGGGGCAGCGCGGAGTACAAGCGGCATCTGGCCGGCGAACTCACCAGGCGGGCACTGCGGCGGGCGGTCGCCCGGGCCCGTGCCGCCGGATCCACGGCAGGGGAGGCGTGACGTACATGCGGATCACCGTCAGCGTCAACGGCGAGGACCACACCCGGGAGGTGGAGCCCCGGCATCTGCTCGTGCGCTTCCTCCGCGACGATCTGGAACTGACCGGCACCCACTGGGGCTGCGACACCAGCAACTGCGGTACGTGCGTGGTGCTGATGGACGGGGAGCCCGTCAAGAGCTGTACGGTCCTGGCGGTCATGGCGGCCGGACACGAGATCCGTACGGTCGAGGACTTGGCGGACGGCGCCGAACTCGACCCTGTACAGCAGGGTTTCATCGAGCAGCACGGCCTCCAGTGCGGGTTCTGCACCCCGGGCATGATGCTCACCGGCCGGGCGCTGCTCGACCGCAACCCGGATCCGTCCGAGCAGGAGATCCGCGAGGCCATCTCCGGCCAGCTGTGCCGGTGCACCGGCTATCTGAACATCGTCAAGTCCATCCAGTGGGCAGCACGCAACGAGGCCGAGGCCGCGGGGAGTCAGTCATGACCACGACCGAGGAAAGGCCCATCGGCTTCGGCCGGATGAAGCGCAAGGAGGACCCGCGCTTCGTCCGCGGCAAGGGCCACTACGTGGACGACATCCACCTGCCCGGAATGCTGCACGGGGCCGTGCTGCGCAGCCCGTTCGCGCACGCCCGCATCGTCTCCATCGACACCTCGGCCGCCGAGGCCCACCCCAAGGTCAAGGCCGTGATCACCGGCGAGACCCTGGCCGGCCTCGGCCTCGCCTGGATGCCGACCCTGTCGATGGACACCCAGGCCGTGCTCGCCACCGACAAGGTGCGCTTCCAGGGCCAGGAGGTCGCGTTCGTCGTCGCCGAGGACCACTACGCGGCGCGCGACGCGATCGAGCTGATCGACGTCGAGTACGAGCCGCTGGACCCGGTCGTCAACGCCCGCCGCGCCCTCGACGCGGACGCGCCCGTCATCCGGGACGACCTGGAAGGCCGTACGAACAACCACATCTTCGACTGGGAGGCGGGCGACAAGGCCGCCACCGACGAGGTGTTCGAGCGGGCCGACGTCGTCGTCGAGCAGACCATGCTCTACCCGCGTGTCCACCCCGCCCCGCTGGAGACCTGCGGGGCGGTCGCCTCCATGGATCCGGTCGACGGCAAGCTCACCCTCTACTCCACCACCCAAGCCCCGCACGCCCACCGCACCCTCTACGCGATGGTGGCCGGCATCCCCGAACACAAGATCCGGGTCGTCTCACCTGATATCGGCGGCGGTTTCGGCAACAAGGTCGGCATCTATCCGGGATACGTCTGCGCGATCGTCGGATCGATCGTGACCGGACGGCCAGTGAAGTGGATGGAGGACCGCTCCGAGAACCTGATGAGCACCTCCTTCGCCCGCGACTACCACATGACCGGCGAGATCGCCGCGACCCGGGACGGCAAGATCCTGGGTGTACGGGTCAAGGTCCTCGCCGACCACGGCGCGTTCAACTCCACCGCGCAGCCCACCAAGTACCCGGCCGGCTTCTTCCACATCTTCACCGGCTCGTACGACATCGAGGCCGCGCACTGCCATGTCACCGGCGTCTACACCAACAAGGCCCCCGGCGGCGTCGCCTACGCCTGTTCCTTCCGGGTCACCGAGGCGGTGTACCTGATCGAGCGCATGGTGGACTGCCTTGCCGCCGAACTCGGCGCCGATCCTGCCGAGTTGAGGATGCGGAACCTGCTGCGTCCGGAGCAGTTCCCGTACGAGAACAAGACCGGCTGGACGTACGACTCCGGCGACTACCCCACCTGTCTGCGCAAGGCCCTGGATCTCGCGGGGTACGAGGAACTGCGCAAGGAGCAGAGCGAGAAGCGCGCCCGCGGTGAACTCATGGGCATCGGCCTTTCGTTCTTCACCGAGACGGTCGGCGCCGGGCCGCGCAAGCACATGGACATCCTGGGCCTCGGCATGGCCGACGGCTGCGAGCTGCGGGTCCACCCGACCGGCAAGGCGGTGGTCCGGCTGAGCGTGCAGACGCAGGGGCAGGGCCACGAGACGACGTTCGCGCAGATCATCGCCGAGGAGTTGGGCATCCCGCCCGAGGACATCGACGTCGTGCACGGTGACACCGACCAGACGCCGTTCGGGCTCGGCACCTACGGAAGCCGCTCAACTCCCGTGTCAGGAGCGGCCGCTGCCGTGGTGGCGCGGAAGGTGCGGGACAAGGCGCGGATCATCGCGGGCGCCATGCTGGAGGTCAGTCCTGACGACCTCGAATGGACCAAGGGCCGCTGGTCGGTCGCGGGCGACCCGGCGGTGACGAAGACGATCCAGGAGATCGCACTCGCCGCGCACGGCTCGCTGGAGCTGCCGGACGGGATGGAGGGTCATCTGGAGGCGACGACCGTCTACAACCCGCCCAATCTGACATACCCCTTCGGCGCGTACGTCTGTGTGGTCGACGTCGATTCCGGCACGGGCGCGGTGAAGGTGCGGCGCTTCATCGCCGTGGACGACTGCGGCACCCGTATCAACCCCATGATCATCGAGGGGCAGGTGCACGGCGGTCTGGCCGACGGGGTCGGCATGGCGCTGATGGAGCTCATCAGCTTCGACGAGGACGGCAACTGCCTCTCCGGCTCCTTCATGGACTATCTGCTGCCGACCGCCCTTGAGGTCCCCGCCTGGGAACTCGACCACACCGTCACCCCCTCCCCGCACCATCCGATCGGCGCCAAGGGCATCGGCGAGTCCGCGACCGTCGGCTCACCGCCGGCCGTCGTCAACGCGGTCCTCGACGCCATCGGCGTACGCCACGCCGACATGCCGCTGACGCCGGGCCGAGTGTGGCAGGCGATGCGGCACGGCGAGGTGGAGGCGCCCCAATGAGCCCCGTCGCAACACTGCTCGAGGCACGCATGGCCGAGCTGACGGGACGTCATGTGCCGTTCGTCAAAGCCACCGTGGTGCGTGCCCGCCGTCCGGCGAGCGCGCGGCCGGGCGACATCGCGCTGGTCCTCGCGGACGGCCGTATCGAGGGCTTCGTCGGAGGCGTCTGCGCGGAGGCAACGGTCCGGGTCCAGGCGCTGCGGACCCTGCGGAGCGGCGAGTCGCTGCTGCTCCGCATCTCGCCGGAGGCAACAACGGACGGCACCGGGGAGCCGGTTGTCGAGGAGGGGGCGTTGCTCGTCGCCAACCCATGCCTGTCCGGAGGGGAGTTGGAGATCTTCCTGGAGCCGCTGCGGCCCGCGCCGCGCGTGGTCGTGGTGGGTGACTCGCCCATCGCCCGTTCCGTGGCTGCCTTCGGGCCGGCGCTCGGCTACGACATCACGTCGGCCGGCGTCGACGGGATCACCCCGGACTCGCTGGCCGGGACCCAGGCGGTGGTGATCGCCTCGCACGGCCGGGACGAGGAGCCGGTGTTGCTGTCGGCGGTGCGGGCGGAGGTGCCGTACATCGGTCTTGTCGCCAGCCCCAGGCGTGGGGCCGCGGTGCTGGCCGGGCTTGATCTCGACCCTGGGCAGCGCGCGCGGATCCGCACCCCGGCGGGACTGTGGATCGGCGCCCGCACACCGGGCGAGGTCGCCGTGTCGATCCTGGCGGAGGTCATCCAGGCGGTGGGCGGTCGGTCTCCGGAGGCGGAGGAGGCTCTGACGGCCGTCGACCCCGTGTGCGGCATGACGGTCGCCGTCGCGGACAACACCCCGTACTCCGAAGCCGGCGGCGACCGCCGCTGGTTCTGCTGCACCGGTTGCCGCGCCACGTACGAGAAGGACCCCTCCCGTTACCCGGAGGCCGACGCCTCGTGAGCGAATTCGTCGAGCGCTGTCTGCCGGGCGTGGGAAGTCTGCGCGCCGCGCTGGACTCACTGGGCTATCTCGCCGACGACGGTCTGGTCACCGCCCTCTTCCTCGCCCTGCGGCTCCCCCAACCGCTGCTTCTGGAGGGCGAGGCGGGCGTCGGAAAGACGGAGGCGGCCAAGGCGGTGGCCGGAATACTGGGCAGCCCGCTGATCCGGCTTCAGTGCTACGACGGTCTGGACGCCGCCGAGGCGCTGTACGAGTGGAACTATCCACGCCAGCTGCTCGGTATCCGCCTCGCCGAGGCCCGGCACGAACAGCTCTCCGAGGCGGACCTGTTCAGCGAGGACTACCTCCTCCGACGCCCCGTGCTCGCCGCGCTCACCCACCCCGGGCCCGCACCCGCCGTCCTCCTCATCGACGAGATCGACCGCGCCGACGACGACTTCGAGGCGTTCCTCCTGGAGGTGCTCGCCGAAGCGGCCGTGACCATCCCCGAGATCGGCACCATCCGGGCCACCGTGCCGCCCGTCGTGGTGCTCACCTCCAACCGCACCCGTGATCTGCACGACGCGCTCAAGCGCCGGTGCCTGTACCACTGGATCGACTATCCGGACACCGAGCGGCTGGTCGAGATCGTGCGCCGCCGGGTGCCCGGGACCTCGCGGGAGTTGGCGGCCGCGGTCGCGGCCGCCGTACGAAGGCTGCGGACTCTGGAGCTGCAGAAGGCTCCGGGCATCGCCGAGACCATCGACTGGATCTCCGCGCTGAACCTCCTTGGCGTGCCCCGCCTCGACGCCGATGTCGCCCGGAGCACCCTCGGTTCCCTGCTCAAGTACCGGGAGGACCAGGAGCTGGCACGGGAACGCGGCCTGGACTGGCTGGTCGCGGACCGGCACCCGTGAACCCCGGTGCCGTTCCGCTCTTCGACCGGGCCGAGTTCGGCGGCCGGCTGGGCGAGGAACTGCGGCGCGCCGGGGTGGCGGTGACGCCGGAGCGGTCGGTGCGGTTCCTGGAGGCGTTGCGGCTGCTGCCGCCGGTCGACCGTACGGCGTTGTACTGGGCGGCACGCCTGGCCTTCGTGACGGGTCGTGAGCAGATCGCGCCGTTCGACCGGGTCTTCGATGCGCTCTTCGCAGGGGTTCCGCGTTCGGTCGCCGTCCGCCGGGAACCCCGGCCGTTGCCCGGAGCCGAGTACGGTCCCGAGCCCGGGCGGGTCTCGGTGCCGTCGGGAATCGGCCGGGATCCGGCCAACTCGCGGGTGCCGCACGGCAGTTTCGGCGGAGTGTCGGACCGCGACCGTACGAAGGACCGGCGAACCGAGGAGCTGCGTACGGCGGGCAGCGCGGCCGAGGTCCTCGCGCACAAGGACTTCGCCGCCCTCGAACCCGGCGAACTGGCCGAACTGAACCGGCTGCTCGCCCTGTTGGTGGTGAACGCGCCGCTGCGCCGCAGCCGCCGCCGGGAGGCGGACCGCCGGGGTCGCCGCATCGACCTGCGCCGCACCCTGCGCGCCGGGCAGCGCACCGGCGGTGAGGCGGTGCCGCTGGCCCGCAGCCGCAACCGTATGCGGCGGCGACGGCTGGTGCTGCTGTGCGACATCTCCCGCTCCATGGAGCCGTACACCCGCGCCTATCTGCGTCTCTTCCCTCGCGCGGCGGCCGGGGTGGCCGCCGAGGCGTTCGTCTTCGCCACCCGGCTCACCCGGCTCACTCCGCTGCTGCGGCACACCGGCCCGGCCGGCGTGGACGCCGCACTGCGACGAGCGGGCGCCACCGTGTCCGACTGGTCGGGCGGCACGCGGATCGGCCACGCGCTGGCCGAGTTCAACAACCGGTTCGGCCGCCGGGGCATGGCGCGCGGCGCCGTGGTGGTGATCTTCTCCGACGGCTGGGAGGGCGAGGATCCCGCAGCCGTCGGACGTGAGATGGCCCGTCTCGCGCGGCTCGCGCATCGGATCGTCTGGGTCAACCCCCGCAAGGCTGCGCCCGGTTACGCCCCGCGCGCCGGTGGCATGGCCGCCGCGCTCCCCTACTGCGACACGTTCGTGAGCGGCCACAGCCTCGCGGCTCTCACCGAGGTGGCCGCGGCGATCGCGGACTGACGCGTACTGATGGGGTGCCTGTTCGCAGAAGGGCCTCCGCCGGCTCAGTTGCCTTCGCGGAAGCAGATCAGCTGGCGCTCCAGGCTGCTCTGCAGGTGTTCCCGCATGGACTGTGCGGCGCGGTCGGCGTTGCGCCTGAGTACGGCTCGCAGGATCCGGTCGTGTTCGGCGACCGTCGCCGGGCCCGCACCCGCGATGGCGCTGAGGCGGAAGATGTGGAGATGCGCGTGGAGCCGCTCGACGGCGTCCGCGAGCAGACCGTGCCCGGACGCCGCTGCGAGCGCGTCGTGGAACTGCTGGTCGAGGGAGGCGAACCGGCCGTACACGGCATAGCTCCCGCCCTCCTCGGGTTCGCCCCGCATCTCGTCCATGAGCGCTTCTATCCGGTCCAGTTGGGCTTCATCGGCCCTCTCGGCCGCCAGCGCCGCGGCGTGCGGTTCCAGCAGCAGCCGCATCTCGAAGAGCTCCTCGATGCCCTCGACGGTGAGGAGGTCGGTGGTGCGATAGCCGGCGAGGGACCGCTTGGTAACCAGGCCGTCCGCCTCCAGCCGGGCGAGGGCCTCGCGTACCGGCGTGGGTGACACCTCGAGGTAGCGGGCGAGCGCCTCGATGCCCACCCGGGCCCCCGGCTTGATCTTGTGGTCCATCACCATCGCCTTGATGGCCTCGTACACACTGTCCGCCAGGACCTGGCGCTGAGGCGGGACCCGGGGCGGCGGGACCGCTTCGGTGGCCGCACCGTCCGGCGCGTGAGGCTCTTCCGACAGCATGTCCCGCCTCCCCTTGAGCATTCCGGTCCAGGTAACGCTTGTGAATCATATAGGGATTTGCGAGTCGCGGTCCGAGTCCCTCGTCGCGTTCCCCTGTCCGTGGATGAGGCGGATGACCTGGCCGCTCATCCGCTCGTAGTCGTGTTCGTTCCTGGTCTCTCCCCGGATCCGGTAGTCCGCCATGACGACGATGCGGTCGGCCAGCGTCACCATCTCTCCGAGGTCGCTGCTGATCAGCAGGATGGGCAGGCCGTCACGGGCGAGCTCCCAGATCAGTTCGTGGAAGGCGTGCTTGGTGCGGACGTCGACACCGACGGTCGGTTCGTCGACGACGAGCAGCCGGGTGTCCGCCGCGAGCCATTTGGCGAGGCTCACCTTCTGCTGGTTGCCGCCGGACAGTTCACCGGCGTTCTGTTCCAGTGAGGCGATGCGGATGCCGAGCCGCTCGACAAGGTCTTCGGCGACGCTTCTTTCCCGCTTGTCGGAGACGTACCCCAGGGCCTGCGCCAGCTTCTTCCACACGGTGACGGTGATGTTCCGCAGAATCGGCTGTTCCAGGAAGACGCCTTCCTCCTTGCGGTTCTCGGTGAGATAGCCGATTCCGTACTCGTGGAGTGCCTGCCGTGGGGAGGAGATCTTCGCCGGCTCGCCGTACACACGGACTTCGCCGGCCGTGACGCGTTCGAGGCCGAGGACGGCCCGGACCAGTTCGCTGCGGCCGGCGCCGACGAGACCGTACAGCCCGACGATCTCTCCGGGCCTGACATCAAGATTGATGTCGGCGTGGCCCGCCGCGGTGGCGACACCCGTGAGGGAGAGCGCCGGCTCCGCGGTCCGGTCCACCGTCCGCGGGGAGAGTGCGGAGGCCTCGTGGGTGCGGCCCACCATCAGGCTCACGATCTCGTCGTGCGTGTGCTCGGCGAGCGGGACCGACCGCAGGACGGAGTGCCCGTCGCGCAGCACGGTGACGGTGTCGCAGACCGCGAACACCTCCTCCAGCTTGTGGCTGACGAAGACGACGCAGGTGCCGCGGGCCGTCAGCCGCCGGATCACCTCGAAGAGCCGCTCGGCCTCCTGCGGCGAGAGGGA
Source organism: Streptomyces sp. NBC_00620 (assembly GCF_026341825.1). Lineage (GTDB taxonomy): Bacteria > Actinomycetota > Actinomycetes > Streptomycetales > Streptomycetaceae > Streptomyces. The sequence goes on along the minus strand of NZ_JAPENY010000002.1, from coordinate 1,915,972 downwards.
CGCGGTCGGTTCGTCCAGCAGGAGTACCCGGCTGTCGGTGTGCAGCGCCTTGGCGATCTCGACCAACTGCTGCTGGGCGACGGAGAGTTCACTGACGACCGTGTGCGGGTCCAGGTCGAGCCCGACCTCCCGGAGACAGTGTTCCACCGGGCCGGTCATGGCCCCGCGGTCGATGAGGCCGCGGCGTGAGGGGGGCTTCAGGAGCGTGATGTTCTCCGCCACGGAGAAGGCGGGAATCAGATTGCGCTCCTGGTGCACCACTCCGATGCCGGCGCGGGTGGCGTCCAGTGGGGTCCGCAGATGCACCTCGCTGCCGCGCAGCAGCAGACGACCGCCGTCCGGGGCGTGGACCCCGGTCAGAACCTTGATCAGGGTCGATTTGCCCGCGCCGTTCTCACCGAGAAGGGCGTGCACGGTTCCCGCCGTCAGGCGCAGGGCCACCTGGTCCAGGGCGCGCACCCCGGGGAAGACCTTGACGATGTCCTCGCACTCCAGCAGTACGTCGCTCACTGGGCACCCCCGGTGCTCGGCAGGGCGGTGGCGGGCGCCGCCCGGTTGTCGGTGGGTGGTTGCCCATCCTTGTGCGGGCGTGCGGTGCTGAGGTGCGACTGGTGGAGGCGGCCTCCGACGACCGTGGCGAGGACGACGACGCCGATCAGGAAGTTGACCCAGCTCGGATCGAGCGAGAACTCGGCACGTGCGCTGTCGATGAGCCGCATGACGAAGGCGGCCAGCACGGTCCCGAGAATCGCCACCGACCCGCCGGTCAGGGCCACACCGCCGATGATGGGGGCCGCGAAGCTGGGCAGGAGCCAGTCGCCGCCGACGCTGCGGTTGACGCCGGGCAGCGACGCGGTCGCGATCAGTGCGGCCACTCCGATCAGCAGGCCGGACAGCGTGTGCGCCAGGACGATCTGGCGGTCGGTGGAAATGCCCGAGAGCCGTGCGGCCAGCGGATTGCCGCCCGCCGCGAGCAGTCGCCGTCCCGCGATCCCCCGGTGCATGAACACGGCGAGGAGAGCGGCCACGACCAGTGCCGTGACGAGGACGAGCGGGATGTTCGCGGGCGCGGCCGTGCCCAGATCGCGCAAGGTGGCGGAGTAGCCGTCGACGGTACGGGTCCCGGCCAGCCGGTACTGCGCGCCCAGCAGGATGGTCATGGTGCCGAGGGTGACGATGAACCCGTTGATCTGGGTCACCACGATGAACGCACCGGTGAGAGCGCCGATCGCCGTGGCCATCAGCACGCCGATCAGGACGGCCAGGCCGGCCGGCATACCCGCGTCGGCCATGAGGACGCCCATGGCGCAGGCGGTGAATCCGCCCAGGGCGCCGACCGCGAGGTTGAGCTGTCCGACGCACAGGCAGACCATCTGCGCGAGACCGATGAGGATGGGGGTCGCCAGGTACTGCAGGAAGGTCCGGACCGAGTTGCCCTCGAAGAAGGAACCCGACGACGCCACACCCAGACCGATGTACCCGGCCACGACGACGCAGAGCAGGGTCAGGGAGGTGGAGCGGGAGAAGCGTCGCAGCGAGGAGAGGGCTTCGGCCTTCCAGGCAGGGGGAGTTGCGGAGGTCGTCATGTCGAGCGCACCACCTTTCGGTAGCTGACGATGTGGCGCACCCGGTCGGCGGACAGGGCGAGCAGCAGCACACAGCCGAGGTAGATGTTGAGGCTCTCCAACCCCACGCCGAGCAGGTCGAGGCCCTTGCGGATGACGCCGACCAGCGAGGTGCCCAGCAGAGCGCCGATGACCGAGACGACGCCGCCGGTGAGCAGGGTGCCGCCGAGCACGGCTCCGAGGAACGACGGCAGCATGAAGTCGTCCCCGATGGAGGCGCGGAAGGTTCCCGTGCTGACGGCGGCCATGAATCCGGCGAGCGCGGCCAGCAGGCCCGACAGCATGTGTGCGGTGATGACGCGGCGGGCGGTGGGGATGCCCGACAATTCCGCGGCGGCCGGGTTGGCGCCCGTCAGCAGGAGTTCCCTGCCAGTACGGGTGTAGCGGTAGAGGAAGCCGAGTCCGACGAGGGCCAGGACGGTGAACTGGGCCAGCTGCGGAATCGCCGGTGAACCGCAGACGGGACCGACGCAGATGTCGGCAAGCGAGTACTGGCGAAGCTCCGTCATCCCGGACGGTGTGCTGGTGAAGGCGGCGTTCTCGGTGAGCGCGGAGTACAGCAGGGACACCAGCCCGAGGAGGGCGAAGTCCATGGCGAGCGTCACGACGAAGGAGCTCACGCCGGTACGGGCGATGATCCATCCGGTCAGGGCACCGATCAGGGCTCCCGCCACCAGGCAGACCAACAGGCCCACGGACAGCGGCAGTCCGAGCCGGTCATAGCCGAACCCGGCGAACAGGGCGCCGAACGCGGCCATGCGGCCCACGGCCAGGTTCATGTGCCCGACGGACAGGACGACCATCTGGGCCAGTGCCACCACGGTCAGCGTCGAGATGTCGCGCAGCAGCGGGAAGAGGACGAGCCTGGCGTCGAAGAAGGCCGGGCGCAGCAGGCCGAAGACGATGACGAGCGCGACGACGAGCCCGAGCAGGCCCAGTTGCTGGGGGGCCAGGATGCGGCGCCGGGGAGTCCGGCGCTGTGACACCGGTGGCCGGTCGGTGTCCGCGGGAGGTGACGAGGTCGTGGTCATGCCACCCTCCGGTCGTCGATCGCGTCGTGGTCCCAGTCGATGCCGATGCCCGGTTCGTCGGACGCCACCGCTCGGCCGTCGCGCACGGTCAGTTCGGTGCGGGTGATCGCCCTCAGCTGCGGGATGTACTCGACGTACATGCCGTTGGGCACGGCCGCCGCGAGGCTCACGTGCAGTTCCATCAGGAAGTGCGGGCAGACCATGACGTTGTACGCCTCTGCCAGGTGGGCGACCTTCAGCCAGGGGGTGATGCCGCCGACGCGGGCCGCGTCGACCTGCACCACGGAGGCGGCTCCGGCCTCCAGGTACTGGCGGAACTGCCCCAGCGAGTAGAGGGTCTCCCCCACCGCGATCGGCACGTTGGTGGCACGGGCGAGGCGCGCATGGCCGCTCACGTCGTCCGCCGGCATCGGTTCCTCGAACCAGAACGGTCCATGGGGTTCGAGCGCCGAGGCCAGTCGCACGGCCGAGGACAGCGTCTGGGACTGGTTGGCGTCCGTCATGATGTGCAGCGCGGGCCCGACGGCCTCGCGGACCGCGCGCAGCCGTTCGACGTCCTCCGCCGGGTGCGGCTTGCCCACCTTGATCTTTACTCCGGCCCACCCGGCGTCGCGGGCGGCCACGGCCGACTTGACCAGGTCCTCGGTGCTCAGATGCAGCCAGCCGCCTTCGGTGTCGTACAGCGGTATCTCCTGGCGGTGGCCGCCCGCCAGCCGCCACAAGGGCTCGCCGGCCCGCTTGCATCGCAGGTCCCACAGGGCGGTGTCGACCGCGGCGAGGGCCAGCGAGGTGATGGCTCCGACGGCGGTCGCCCGTGTCCGGGCGAACAGCCGCTGCCACAGGGCCTCGACGTTACGGGCGTCCTGGCCGGGCAGGGCGGGGAGCAGATGGTCGTTCAGCAGCGCCAGGACCGAGGAGCCGCCGGTGCCGATGGTGTAGCTGTAGCCCATGCCGGCCAGGCCGTCGTCGGTGGCGAGGTCGACGAATATCGTCTCCTGCTTGATGAACGCCTGGACCGCGTCGGTGCGGTTCTGCTCCACGGGGATGTCGGCCAGCCTGGCCGTGGCGGTCGTGATGATGCTCATGGGGGTGTCCGGGTCTCCCTGGTCAAAGGCCTTGGTCGGTGGCCGTGTTGGCACAGCGGCTGAGTGGCGACGTTCGGGTCAGCCGCAGTTGAGGAGCTCGTCGGCGAACTGCTTCTTGAGGTCGGCGGTCTTGCTCTGCCGCTCCTTGTCGTAGCCGACGACATTCGCCTTGGTGACCACGAAGGATCCGGAGTCGACGACCACGCCCGGATCACGCATCACGCACTGCTTGCTCTGCAGCAGCGCGAGCACCCAAGTGCCCACGTCCGCCTGCCCCACCGGGTTCTGTACGACCGTGGCGCTGACGGAGCCGTCCTTGATCGCACCGATGATCTTGGCGTCGTCGTCGATGGCCACGACCTTCGCCTTCGATCCCGAACTCTGGACCGCTCCGGCCGCGGCGACCGCGGGGTTGTACGCGGTGGTGACGATGCCCTGGATCTCGTTGCCCTTGGCGGCCAGCAGGTCGGACACCGCCTTCTGAGCGGTCTGCAGGTCCTTGTCGATGTCGGTGACCGTCTGCAGGAGTGTGACCTTGCCCTTGGTCTCCTGCACCGCCTTCTCCACGCCCTTGATGCGGAGTTGGGTGTTGGCGTCGACGTTGTTGCCGGTCAGGTGGACCAGTGCGCCTTTGCCGCCCATGGCCTCGATCGTGGCCTGGGTGGCCTTGTAGGCCGCGACCTCGACGTCCGTGGACAGACAGAAGTCCGCCTCGTTCACGTCACCGGCCGGGCACGAGGCGAGTGAAGCCACCGCGAAACCCTGGGACTTGAGGTCGGCGAAGGTGCTGTTGATGTCGGTCGGCGAGACACCGAAGACGCCGAACGCGTTGTACCCGCGTGCCGCGAGCGTGGACAGGAGGTTGTTCTGCTTCTGCTGGTCCCACTCGGCGGTCTCGTTGAACGTCAGGTCCCCGAGCCCGTACTCCTTCTCCGCGGTGGCTCCCGTCGTCTTCCACACCTGGAAGTACGGGTGGGCGCCACCGGGGACGAGTGCGACCTTGACTGCGGATCCGTCGGCCAGTTCGGCCGACCCGTTCCCCGTACCCGCCGCGGTGGCCGTGCTCCCGGCGGCCGGTTCCCCGGAGTTCTTCAGGGTGCATCCCGTCAAGGCACCGGCGAGCACCGCCGCGGCGACGGTACTGGACAAGAGGGGCCCGATACGGAGGTATGGCGTCACAACTCCACCCGAATTCCATAGGATATTGGCGCTGAGATGCTCCTTCAGGCACCGATCCGCGTCAAGACATCCGACAAAAGTAGGCGACTTGAGGGCTTTCGAGGGCCTGTCTTGGCACGTCCAGAGACTTTTGACGGCGCAGCCCGGCACGGTTGCCGCGCGAGCGGACCGAGGCTCAACGGTCACAATCCCATAGGAAATTGGGCTGCTGCCTGACCAGCGCGGCAGAGGTCACGTGTGGTCCCGGCTGTCCTTCACCCCGACCTGGCTCGGCGTGGGCGCCGCGGACGCGCCTCCGGTACGGTGCTCGCCGCATCGGCGTCGCGGACCACCCAAGCCGCCCGAAGGGCAAGCAGGTTGACCGCCGCGGCAACGAGGAACCCCACCCGGTAGGCGGCGCCGTCGCCGGCCGGCTGCCCGTCGGCGGGCGAGTCCACGCCCACGAGAACGAGGGCGGTGGTGGCCACGGCGATACCCACCGCACCGCCGAGCCTCCGACCGGCGTTGAACAGCGTCGCCGCCCGTCCGGACGCGGCGGCCGAGACCGTCGCGAACGACGCCGCCTGGGTCGCCACGAACACCTGGCCCACCCCGAAACCCACGAGGTAGAGGGTGACCCACACCTGCCACAGGGGGCCGTGGACGCTCAACACCGCCAGCAAGGCCATGGACAGGCTCGACCCGAGCACGCCGACCACAAGGTGCCGGCGCGGTCCGAGCCGCCGGTACAGCAACCGGCTGGCAACCTGGGAACCGGTCATGACGCCCAGGGCCTGCGGCAGGATGCTCAGGCCGGAGGCCAGCGGGCTGAGTCCCCGCCCGTCCTGGAGATACAGCGACACCGTGTAGATCACACCGAGGAACGCGACCGATTCCAGCGCCATGACGACGCTCCCCGAGCGGAACAGCCGGTCCTGGAACAGGCGGATGTCGATCAGCGGCGCGCGGGAACGCAACTCGACGACCACCAGAACTCCCAGCAGCGCCGCACCGACCACGAGGCCGACCAGAACAGGCCGGGCGGTCCACCCCAGATCGGGTCCCTGCGACAGCCCGTACATCGCCAGGCCCAGACCCGCCGCCGCGAGCAGGAACCCCAGGAGGTCGAACCGTCCCAGCTCCTCCTGGACGGAGTTGCGGAGGAACAGCGCACCGAACACGAGCGCCGCGCAGCCGACCGGGACATTGACGAAGAACACCCAGCGCCACGACAACTCCGTCACCAGCAGACCACCGAGCGACGGACCGATCGTCGGGGCGACGGCGTTCGCCATGCTGAGTACGGCGAAGACGCGCACGCGCTCCCCCGGCGGGAAACTGCGCAGCATCATGGCCATGCCGACCGGAACGAGCATGCCGCCCCCCGCCCCCTGGAGCAGTCTGAAGGCGATGAGTTCGCCGAGGCTCGTCGCGAGCCCGGACAGAGCCGACCCCAGTGTGAACACAGTCAGGGCCGTCAGCAGGATCCGCTTCCCGCCGAACCGGTCACCGAGCCAGCCGGACGCCGGAATGAACACCGCGAGGCTGACGAGGTAGGAGATGGAGACGGCGTCGACGGAGGTGGACGGGACCGAGAACGCGCGGCCGACGCTCGGCAGGGCGACATTGACGATCGTCGTGTCCATCACGTTGAGAAAGACAGCGGCGACGTAGACCACGCTGACGGCCGTCGTCTGTTTGACGACGATGCCGCGGCCACTCATTCCGCGCCCCCGCAACTCGGCGCCCAGGAAGGCATACGACCCTCTCCCAGTGTCTCTGTGTTCTTCCCTACGGGCCCTGTCGGAGCCCGGCAGGCCGCTCCACGGCCCCCGGGCTCCCTCGGCTGCGTCACCCGGTCAGTCGCGCTGCCACTTCAGCGCCCGGCGCTCGAAGACACCGATCAGCGAACTCCCGAACACCACCATCGCCACGATGATCACCAGCGCGGCGAACAGTCCGGACGGGTCGAACTGCTGGGTCGAGGTCATGGAGTAGTAGCCGAGGCCCTTGTCCGCCGAGATGAACTCGCCGGCGATGACGCCGATCATCGCGAACGACACACCGGCCTTCAGCCCGGCGAACAGCGGAACGCTGACGGAGGGCAGAACCACCTTGCGCACCACGAACATGCGCGACGCGCCCATGGCGCGAGCCACCTCGACCAGCGGTTTCGGCACATTACGCATGCCCGCGTAAACGTTGAAGAAGACGAGGAAGAACACGATCATGCTGGCGATCGCGATCTTCGACCCCATGCCGAGACCGAACCAGAGCAGCATCATCGGTGCGAGGGCGACCTTGGGGATCCCGTTGATCGCGTTGAGGATCGGCTCCATGATCTCGCCGGCGGTCTTGGCCGCGCCGAGGGCCCAGCCCACCACGGCACCCGCGGACGCGCCGAGCGCCCACCCCAGCACCAACTCCTGGGCGGTGGCCATGATGTGGCCGTGCATCGCACTGTCCCCGAGGACGTTGTACAGCTTGACCACGACGTCGACCGGGTTGCTGATGAGGAAGTAGTCGATCACGCGGCCGCTGAGGAGCTGCCAGACCCCCAGGAACAGCAGCACGATGCCGAACTGCCCGAGCATGATCTTCGTGCCGTGACGTCCGCGAGGACGCCCCTTGGAATTCTTCGGCCGGACCACCCGGCCCCCTCGCATGGTGAGTGGTTCGTGATCGCCGACGACAGCCATCGTGCTCTCCTTCTGCTCAGGCCTTGAGGTCGGTCTCGATGTCGGATTCGAGGAGGCTCCACAGCTCCTGCCGCAGTTCCTGAAAGCCCGTCTGGTCCGTGATGTTGTAGACGTCCCTGGGCCGTGCGAGGGGAATGTCCACCGTCCGCCGGATCCGGCCGGGGCGGCCCGTCATGACGGCGACGCGGTCCGAGAGGGCGATCGCCTCGGTCAGGTCGTGGGTGATGAAGATGACCGAGGTCTGACGGCGCTGCCACAGGTCCAGAACGGTCTTCTGCATCGTCTGCTTCGTGATCGCGTCGAGCGCGCCGAAGGGTTCGTCCATGAGCAGTACTTCGGGCTCGTAGACCATGGTGCGGGCGATGGAGCAGCGTTTCTGCATACCGCCGGACAACTGCCGCGGATAGTGGTTCTCGAAGCCTTCCAGGCCGACGATCTTGATCCATTCCCTGGCGCGCTCGACCCGCTCCGGTTTGGGAATCCTGCGGATCTCCAGCGGCATCATGATGTTCTCGATCACGGTGAACCAGGGGAAGAGATTGGAGTCCTGGGTGATGTATCCGATCTCCAGCTTCTGCAACTCCCGGTCGCCCTTGAGGCACCGTATGGTCCCGTCGGTCGGCTGGAGCAGACCGGACGCGATGTTCAGCAGGGTGCTCTTTCCGCATCCGCTGGGTCCGACGACCGTGAAGAACTCTTTCTCGCGGACCGTGACGGACACGTCCTGGAGGACGTCCATCATCTCTCCACCCGGAGTCACGAACCGGTGCGTGAGATCTCCGAGGATCACCGCCGGCCGCTCAGTACCGAGATCCTGCATCATTTCCTCCGACTCGTCCCTGTCCCGGCGTCAGCACAAACTGTGCGGACGTTCCGCACCGGTTCACTTCTGGTAGTCCGCCGTGTAGGCACCGTCGAGCACTTCCGCGGACGGCTGCTCGAACATGCCGAGTTCGGCGAGGACTTCGACGCTCTTGGCGAACTGCTCCTCGCTCATGGCCGCGTCCTTGGCCCACTTGTAGGTCTCCATGCTGTCCGCGAGGACTTTCTCGTCGAAGGAGTTCATGTCCTTGTGCAGGGTCTTCGCGGCCTCTTCGGGCTTCTCGTCCAGGTAGTTGTTGGCCTTGCCGATGGCGTTGCAGATCTTCTCGCTGATGTCGGGATGCTCGGCGGCGTAGGTCGTCGAGGAACCGATTCCCGACCAGGAGACCCCGTTCAGTTCGGAGAAGAGATCGGAGCTCCCGGTGTCGTAGATGATGCGGCCGGGCGCCACCGAGAGAACCTGGTCGGGGATCGGCTGCGGCTGGAAGACCAGGCCCACTTGGCCCTTCTGGAACGCGGCTGTCGACGCGGCGGTGCTGGCCTGCGAGAGCACGCCGATCGACTCCGCGGGGAGGCCCTCCTTCTTCAGCAGGCTCTCCAGCAATTTCGCACCGGGATTGACGGTGCGGCCGCCGATCGCCGTGATGTTCTCGCCCTCCAGGGCCGCCAGCATCTCCTTGAGCGACATGGAGTCGTTCATGTTGTTCCGCTCCCATGCCACGTCGCTCACCGCGAGGATGTAGGAGGGGTCCACCTGGGTCACACAGATCTGCTGCAGTTTGGTGTCCTGCGCCGCCGCCTGGATCACCGTGGAAGTGTTGACGGCGCCGTACTGCACCTTGCCGGTGGCGATCTGCAGGCTGGCGTTCGCGATGATCTGCACCTTGACGTCGAGGCCCTCGTCCTCGAAATAGCCGAGTTCGTCGGCAAGGAAGATCGGGGCATTCGCAGGCGCCGCTATCGAGACCGACACGGTGATCTGTTCACCCGCACCGGGATTGGTGTTGCCCGCGCAACCCGCGGCCGCCGTCAGCGCGATCGCCGCCGTGATCCCGCCCATGCGCCGTCTCACGGTGCCGGACAGTACTTTCGATGAAGCGACGCTGCTTCGGTTGTTCATTTCAGGTCCCTATCTCGCGACTCTTCAGGTCCCGGTCTCGCGGCTCTCGGACTCCCACACGGCTTGGTTCGGAATTCGAGGAATTCGGAACCCCGACCTGCGGCACTTCCCCTGAAATTGCCGGTCATGGAAGCCAGTGGTGCCCTGTGGGCCGAGCAAGAGGCGGTTAGAACTTCTCTTCACTGCCGAAAGGCGTGGTTCGTACGGCGAGTTCGATGCCGTCGGGATATGGGGCGCCCGGCCAGGGGCAGTGCGGTCAGCCCGCGTCGGCGACCAGGCCGGCCTTCTCCACGCCGAAGACGGCGACGGCCTCGTCGTTGTCGGGCCGGTCGCCACTGACACCGACCGCGCCGAGCAGTTCGCCGTGCTCGTCCCGGATCAGCACGCCGCCTTTGGACGAGGCGATCCGCCCCTCGGAGATCGAGGCCAGCGCCGCGAAGAAGGCCGGGTCGCGGGTGGCGTGGCGGGCTCCGACGGCGCCGCCTTGGCCGGTGCCCAGGGAGCCCCATGCCTTGGCGTGGGCGATCTGCGGGCGCAGGATGCCCGCACCGTCCTCGCGCTTGACGACCTTCGGGTGACCGCCCAGGTCGAGCACGGTGACCGTCAGGGGACGCAGGCCCAGCTCACGTGCGTGGCTCAGTGCCGCGTCCACGATTTCCGAAGCCTGGGTCACGCTCAGTCCACTCATGTCTGTCGCTCCTTGTGTCTTGCCGGTGAGGGGAGTGGTGGGATCGAGCAGGGGCGCTCTTCGCGTGGGAGGCGAGCGCCTTCCCGACGCGCGCACCGGGGGAGGACGGTGTTCGCCACATCGGAGGTGGGTTCTCAAGAGGCGGTGAAAGTGCCTTCGGCCTGCGTCGGCGTGCGGCCGGACTCAGCCGTCGGCGGCGTCCTTCGGGTTCTCGAACCGGATGCCGCCGTCGGTGTAGGAGGTGACGAACTTGTCGTCGTCGGGCTCGACGGGCTGCTGGATCGGGGGCAGGCCGACGGTGAAGAGGATCAGTTCCTCGGTGGCCGTGAAGCGGACCTTGTCCCCGGGGTCGGCGTCCACCGCGCCGAGCTTGGCGACCGGGGTGTCCTCGATGGTGCCCGCGCCCGACAGGACGACTGTCAGACGGCGGGCGTCCTCACTCTGCGACACCCATTCGGCGCCGGCGTCGATCTTGAGGAACTCGATCCAGAACTCCCGCTCGGTGTAGGTGCCGACGGGCTTGCGCTTGACGCCCGGCCAGCCCGCCAGCGGCAGCCAGTTGAGGTGGTCCGGGTTGCTGATGACCACGCCGTTGTAGCGCGGCTTGGGGAACCGCTGCTCGCGGACCGCGCGGTGTTCGGCCTGGGCCTCCTTGTTGTCCGGGCCGCGTCCCCGGCCGGCGCCCATGCCGAGCGCGGAGGCGCCGGCGAACTGGAGCACGAGCTGCAGCTGCTTGGGGTCGGTCAGCGGGTCGTCCTGCGGGCCGTAGGTCTGGCCCTCGGGGAAGTAGCCGACCTCGCCCTCGCGCAGGATGCCCTGCTCGCCCAGGTTCATGTCGCCGACCAGCGGCAGACGGATCTGCTCGAAGGTGTGGCAGTGCCGGGGCATCAGGAAATCGGCCTCCTGACGGCCCAGGATGTAGCGGTAGTTGTCCATGGGCCTGCTCCGGTCGCCCATGAGCAGGTAGTTGAACGAGACCGTCCCCCTGGGGTGGTCCATCTTGAACGCGTTCTCGTCGAACGGAGCGATCTTCATCGCGGGTCCTCCGTTGTCCGGTGCCCAACCGTGCACGACCGCCCGGTCGACGGGCTGGTGCGGAGCGGGGCGTGAAGGATGTGTGCGATCGGCCGAAGCGAGGCTCTTCCGCGGTCCCGTTGCGGAATGTTCCCTTTTCACGTCCGGTCGCCCTTGAGACCAAGAAACCTTCTTAGTAGGTATGGTGTCAAGGTAGGTGACGCGTATTTCATGACGGGCTCTTTACCCGGGGGCGGCGGACACTGTCAGGCACGCCTGAAGGGGCTCGCGGCATAGGGGCGCCCCCGAACCGGCCACCGCCCTCGCGGCGATGGGCGACCGAGCGATGACCGGCTTCAGATAGCGGGCGACGGTGCGAGCCGGGGATTCACCGCGGCGGAAGGAGCGGCGGGCTCACCGCCACGTCAGAGCCGCGGCAGGGGCAGCGGCAATGTCGACGCACCGCCGCCCCGCACCCGTTCCGCTCGGCCTCCGGACAACTTCCGGACGACCGTCAGCCGCTTCGCCCCCTTCGCGGGCTCCGGCCGGCACAACGCCCAAGACCGACCCCAGCCGCCCTGACACTCCATCAAAACAGCCGCCACGAGCGTCACTTCAGCGTCGCGGCGGCGCACCCCACACTAAGGAGCGGGAGCGGGAGCCGGCGCCGTACTGTCGCGCACCACGAGTTTCGTGGGTACGAGCGTGGTGCCGTGCTCCGCCCCCTTGTGCCGCATCCGCCGCAGAACACCCTCGACACACAGACGTCCCACTTCGGCGAAGTCCTGGTGGACGGTGGTCAGGGGAGGCAGGAAGGAGCCGGCCTCGGGGATGTCGTCGAAGCCGATGACGCTGACGTCTTCGGGGATTCTCCGGCCGCGCTCGTGCAAGGCCCGCAAGAGGCCCAGTGCCATCTGGTCGTTGGCGGCGAAAACCGCCGTACAGGCCTTCTCGTCGGCGAGCCGCAGTCCCGCGCGGTAGCCGGACTCCGCCGACCAGTCGCCTCGCACGACGGGCGGCAGCACACAGCCCGCCTCGGTGAGTCCGGCGCGCCAGGCATCCTCACGGCGTTGCGCCGCGAAGGACTCCTCGGGGCCGGCGAGATGCCAGATCGTGCTGTGCCCGAGGTCCAGGAGGTGTCGTACGGCCGCACGCGCTCCCCCGGCCTGGTCGGTGTCGACCACGCTGTAGCGGTCACCGGCGTCCGAGTCCGCGACCACGACCTGGACGTGGGGTGGCAAGGAGATGGTCGCCGCGTCGAGGAGGTGCACCTCCATGATGGCGATGACGGCGTCGACGGCGAGCTCGCCCAGCCGGGAGAAGGCGCCGCGCACCTCGTCCTGGGTGGGCACGGCGACGGGCAGGAGCGTGACGGCGTAGCCCTCCTGCGCCGCGGAGGTGGCGATCGCCTCCAGGGTGCGCATGTTGCCCGTGGTGGAGAGGTTGAAGGTGATGACACCGATGGTGCGGAATTCGCCGCGCTTGAGGGCCCGGGCGGCGCTGTTGGGCCGGTAGCCCAGCTCCTTCATGGCCGCGAGCACCTGGCGCCGGGTCTCTTCGTTGACGCCCGCGTAACCGTTGGACACCCGGGAGACGGTCTGCGAGGAGACGCCTGCCAGCTGGGCGACATCAGCCATGGACACCCGCTGAGTGCGACGCCCGGCCCGCTGCTCCGCGCGCACGCGTATCCGATCCGTACTCGCCGAGGCGCTGTCCGCGGTATCCACCTGTCTCCCTTGTTACCCAAGTCGCAATTGCCGTTACATCAGACGACTCTTGACCACCGACATTGGGGCAGTGTAGACATGCCGCCATCAGATGTTTACGTAAACATAACAGCCCACGGCTCATCCCGGGGCGAGATGTTTACGCAAACATCGCGGCGCCGTGCGACGCCGGTTCCGAGATGGACGAGCGAGGAACGACATGACGACGCTTCAGCCCCCTGCGGCGGTATCAGGACACGACCGGCCGCCGGCGAAACGGGACCGCCGTTCCTGGACGGGGTGGGGGTTCATCGGGCCCTTCGTGGCCGTGTTCGCCCTGGTGTTCCTGGCGCCGATCGTGTACTCGATCTACCTCAGCCTCTTCAGGGACCAGTTGATCGGCGGCACGAGCTTCGTCGGTCTGGACAACTACCAACAGGCCCTGCAGGACGACCAGTTCTGGTCCTCCCTCACACGGGTGGCGCTGTTCCTGGCCGTGCAGGTGCCGATCATGCTCGGCATCGCCCTGCTGATCGCCCTCGCCCTGGACAGCGGGCGCCTGTACGGCACGGACTTCTTCCGCATCACGATCTTCCTGCCGTACGCCGTGCCCGCCGTGGTCGCCACCCTGATGTGGGGCTTCATGTACGGCACGAAGTACGGGCTGGTGGGCGACATCAACTCGGCCTTCGACGTCAGCCTGCCCGACCCGCTCTCCTCCGACCTGGTCCTGGCGTCGATCGGCAACATCGTCACCTGGGAGTTCATCGGCTACAACATGCTGATCTTCTACTCCGCGCTGCGGGTCATCCCGAACTCGCTGTACGAGGCCGCGGAGATCGACGGCGCCGGGCAGTTCCGCATCATCAGCGCGATCAAGCTCCCGGCCATCCGCGGCGCCCTCGTCATCGCGACGATCTTCTCGATCATCGGCAGCTTCCAGCTCTTCAACGAGCCGAGCATCCTGCGGCCGCTGGCGCGCAACGCCATCACCACGGACTTCACGCCGAACTACTACACGTACTCGCTGTCATTCAACGGCCAGCAGCACAACTACTCCGCGGCGGTCGCCATCATCATGGGGCTGATCACCATGGTCATCGCCTATGTCGTGCAGCTCCGCGGCATGCGCAAGGGAGCGTGACCCAATGAGCAGCACGAGCAGCCCTGTCACCACCGCTTCCCAGTCCGCATCCGTCCCGGCCGCCGGCGCCACCAAGAGCGCGCCCCGACTGCGCACGCCCCGCAAGCACACCCCCGGGCGCCGCAAGCGCAGTGTGCTGCTGACCGTGCTCACCGGCCTGATCCTGCTCTACACCGTGGTGCCCCTGGTGTGGCTGGTCATCAGCGCCACCAAGACCATGGACGGACTGGCCAACTCCTCCGGACTGTGGTTCAGCAACGACTTCGCCCTCTGGGACAACATCAGCCAGACGTTCACGTACCACGACGGCATCTTCGTCCGCTGGCTGCTGAACACCCTGCTGTACGTCGTACTCGGCGCCGGCGGCGCAACCCTCCTGGCGATCCTGGGCGGTTACGCACTCGCGAAGTTCAACTTCCCCGGAAAGCGCGCCGTCTTCGCCGTGGTCATCGGTGCCGTCGCCGTCCCGGGAACCGCCCTCGCGGTGCCCACCTTCCTGATGTTCAGCAAGATGGGCCTGACCGACACCCCGTGGGCGGTCATCATCCCCTCGCTGGTCTCGCCCTTCGGCCTGTACCTCATGTGGGTCTTCGCGACCGAGGCCATCCCCGTCGAACTGCTCGAGGCCGCCCGCATCGACGGAGCGGGCGAGGTGCGCACCTTCTTCCAGGTCGCCATGCCGCTGCTCGCCCCAGGCACCGTGACCGTCCTGCTGTTCACCACGGTCGCGACCTGGAACAACTACTTCCTGCCGCTGATCATGCTCAAGGATCCGAACTGGTACCCCCTGACCCTGGGCCTGGACGCCTGGAACAACCAGGCCCAGACGATCGGCGGCGACGTGATCTTCAACCTGGTGATCACCGGTTCGCTGCTCACCATCGTGCCGCTGATCGCCGCGTTCCTGCTGCTGCAGAGGTTCTGGCAGTCCGGGCTCGCCGCCGGAAGCGTCAAGGAATAACCACCCTCAGGCCCCACACCGCTTCAACCGCACCTCATTCACCCTCGCCCTGTCCCGCCCACGAAGAAGTGGAAGCACCATGCGCAGAACGACTCGCCGCCTGATGCGCGGCATCGCCCTCCTCTCCGTCCTCGCCCTGGGAGCGACCGCCTGCGGCGGCTCCGACGACGACAGCTCCAGCCAGGGGCCGGTCTCCGCCTCGGACATCCAGGCGGCCCTCAAGAAGGGCGGCACGGTCACGGTCTGGGCCTGGGAGCCCACGCTCAAGACGGTTGCCGCCGACTTCCAGAAGAAGTACCCCAAGGTCAAGATCAACCTCGTCAGCGAGCGGTCCGGCGACAAGCACTACACCGCCCTGTCGAACGCCATCTCGGCCGGGAAGGGCGTGCCCGACATCGCGCAGGTCGAGTACTTCGCGCTGAGCCAGTACTCCCTCACCAAGGGCCTCAGCGACCTGGCCCCGTACGGCGCCGACAAGCTCGCCTCCAAGTACACCCCGGGTCCGTGGAACGCCGTGAGCGACGGTGACAAGGTCTATGGCCTGCCGATGGACTCCGGCCCGATGGCGATGTTCTACAACAAGAAGGTCTTCGACAAGTACAAGATCGCGGTCCCGACCACCTGGGACGAGTACGTCGACGCGGCCCGCAAGCTGCACAAGGCCGACCCCAAGGTCTACATCGCCAACGACGCCGGCGACGCGGGCTTCACCACCAGCATGCTGTGGCAGGCCGGTTCGCGCCCCTACAAGGTCGACGGCACCAAGGTGACGATCAACTTCGACGACGCGGGCGCCAAGAAGTACACCGACACCTGGCAGCAGCTCATCGACGAGAAGCTCGTCTCGCCGATCAACGGCTGGACCGACGACTGGTACAAGGGTCTCGGTGACGGCACCATCGCCACCCTGACCACGGGCGCCTGGATGCCCGCCAACTTCGTCACCGGCGTGCCGAACGCCGCCGGCGACTGGCGCGCGGCTCCGATGCCGCAGTGGACCAAGGGCGACAAGGCGAGCGCGGAGAACGGCGGCAGCTCCCTGGCCCTGCCCACGCTGGGCAAGAACAAGGAACTCGCCTACGCCTTCGTCGAGTACGCCAACTCCGGCGCCGGCGTGCAGACCCGCATCGACGAGGGCGCCTTCCCGGCGACCAAGGCGGAACTGCAGGCCTCCGCGTTCCAGAACAAGGAGTTCGAGTACTTCGGCGGGCAGAAGGCCAACGAGATCTTCGCCGACTCCGCGGCCAACGTCGCCGCCGACTGGTCGTACCTGCCCTTCCAGCAGTACGCCAACTCGATCTTCAATGACACCGTCGGCAAGGCGTACATCTCCGACACGAAGCTCATCGACGGCCTGAAGTCCTGGCAGGACGCCTCCATCAAGTACGGCAAGGAGCAGGGCTTCACCGTCGAGTAGTCGACGTACGCCCGCACGCCTCCCCCGCGCGAAACACCGGAAGGACCACCATGATCTCCACCCTCCTGTCCCAGCTGCACGGGCCGGACGGTGACGCCACCCCCCGCCTCGCCTACGGCGCCGACTACAACCCCGAGCAGTGGCCTCGTGAGGTGTGGGAGGAGGACGTACGGCTGATGCGCGAAGCCGGCGTCAACGTCGTCTCCGTGGGGATCTTCTCCTGGGCCCGCATCCAGCCGGCCCAGGACGAGTGGGACTTCGGGTGGCTCGACGAGGTCATGGACCTGCTGCACGCGGGCGGCATCGGGGTCGATCTGGCCACCGCCACCGCGTCCCCGCCGCCCTGGCTCACCACGGCACACCCGGAGATACTCCCGGTGACCGCCTCCGGTGAGACGGTGTGGCCGGGGGCGCGGCAGCACTGGCGTCCCACCTCGCCCGTCTTCCGCACCCACGCGCTGCGCCTGGTGCGGAAGATGGCCGAGCGGTACGCGAACCATCCCGCGCTGGTGGCCTGGCACGTCTCCAACGAGCTGGGCTGCCACAACGTCTACGACTACTCCGACGACGCGGCCCGCGCCTTCCGCGACTGGCTGCGCGCCCGCTACACCACGCTCGAAGGCCTCAACCACGCCTGGGGCACCGCGTTCTGGTCCCAGAAGTACAGCGACTGGGAGCAGATACTGCCGCCCCGTCTTGCCGCCTCCCACCCGAACCCCACGCAGCAGCTGGACTTCAAGCGCTTCTCCTCCGACGCGCTGAAGGAGCATCTGCGCGCGGAGCGGGACCTGCTGCGCGAGATCACGCCCGGGGTTCCGGTCACCACGAACTTCATGGTGATGGGCGGCACGAAGGGCATGAACTACGCCGACTGGGCGGGCGAGATCGACTTCGTCTCCAACGACCACTACGTCATGCCCGGCCCCCAGGACCGGGACGAGCTCTCCTTCTCCGCCAACCTCGTCAGCGGCATCTCCGGCGGACACCCGTGGTTCCTCATGGAGCACTCCACCAGCGCCGTCAACTGGCAGCCCGTCAACGTGGCCAAGCGCCCGGGCGACCTGGCCCGTGACTCGCTGGTGCACGTCGCGCACGGCGCCGACGCCGTGTGCTTCTTCCAGTGGCGCCAGTCGGCGGCCGGCGCCGAGAAGTACCACTCGGCGATGGTGCCCCACGCCGGATCCGACAGCGACGTCTTCCGCGCGGTGACCGGCCTCGGGCAGACCCTGCGGACGCTGGCTCCGGTCGCCGGGACCGAGCGTGAGCCGGCCCGCGTCGGAATCGTCTTCGACTGGGAGTCGTGGTGGGCGAGCGAGCAGGACTCCCACCCCACCGCCCTCCTCGACTACCGCCGGGAGGGGCTCGACTGGTACTCCGCCCTCCTCGCCCTCGGCATCCGGGCCGACGTCGTCACCGCGCAGGCCGACCTCGGCCGCTACGAGCTGCTGATCGCACCCGTGCTGCACATGGTCCCCGCGGCGCTGGCCAAGGAACTCACGCGGTACGTCGAGCACGGCGGCCACCTGGTCACCACGTACTTCTCCGGCGTCGTCGACGAGAACGACCACATCTGGCTCGGCGGTTACCCCGGAGCCCTGCGCGACCTGCTCGGCATCCGCATCGAGGAGTTCGGTCCGCTGCTCGACGGCGAATCGGTCGAACTCGACAGCGCTGCCACCGGCACCCTGTGGACCGACCGGATCAGCGTCACCGACCCCGAGGCGGAGGTGCTGGCCCACTACCGCAGCGGTACGTACGCCGGGCGCCCCGCGATCACCCGCCGTGCGGTGGGCGGGGGTTCGGCCGCGTACATCTCCACCCGGCTCGGCGCGGACGGCCTGACCGGCCTGCTGCCGGGGCTGCTCGCCCACGCGGGCGTGCACAGCGAACTGCCCGAAGTCGCCCAAGGACGCGTCGAGTTGGCCGTACGGAGCGGCAGCGGCAGCCGCTATCTCTTCCTGGTCAACCGGACCGACGAGCCGGTGCCGCTGCCCGGGCTCGCCGGGGACGTGCTGGTCGGCCGCGCGGATGCCGACGGTGCGCTCGTTCTGCCGCCGCGGGAGGTCGCCGTACTGCGACAGCCCGCCCTCTGACCCCCTGATCCGAGGGGCACACCGTCGTGCCCTGTGCCCGTGGGGCACGGCGGTCCGTTGAAGCGACCATCTATGAGTTGGGAGCACACCTTGGCACGCCGTACCCGCACAAGACGGCTACTGGGAACCATCGGAGTCACCGCACTGGCCACCGGGGCCGCCCTGGTCACCGCCCCACCGACGAGCGCGGAGACGGTGGCGGCGGCCGCCGTCACCGTCCAGCCCGACCCCTCGTACAAGGCGGAGAGCTTCGAGGGCTGGGGCACCAGCCTGGTCTGGTTCGCCAACGCGACCGGCGACTACCCGCCGGAGATCCGGGAGAAGCTGGCCGACCTCCTCTTCGGCGACGACGGCCTCGCGCTCAACATCGCCCGCTACAACATAGGCGGCGGCAACGCACCGGACGTGCAGGACTACCTGCGCGCCGGCGGAGCGGTCGAGGGCTGGTGGCAGGCCCCGGCGGGCACCACGCGTGAGGACACCGACTGGTGGAGCGCGGACGACGCGGCCGACTGGAACCCGGACGCCGATGCCACGCAGCGCTGGTGGGTGGACCGGATCAAGAAGGACATCACCCACTGGGAGACGTTCAGCAACTCGCCGCCCTGGTTCATGACCAACAGCGGTTATGTGTCAGGCGGGTTCAACGCCAACGCCGACCAGCTCAAGGCCGACTCCGTCGACGACTTCGCCGCCTATCTGGCGGGCGCGACCAAACTGCTGGAGAAGGCGCACGGCATCAAGGTCGACACCCTCGACCCGTTCAACGAGCCCAACACGGGTTACTGGAGCACGCGTCTGGGTGCCGACGGCCGGCCCGTCGGCGGCCGTCAGGAAGGGGCTCACATCGGCCCCGAGCTCCAGCAGAAGGTCATCGACGCGCTGGCTCCCGCCCTCAAGAAGGCGAAGACCGGCACGGACATCTCCGCGATGGACGAGACCAACTCCAGCCTCTTCGCGCAGAACTGGAACAGCTACCCCCAGGAAGTACGCGATCTCGTCGGCCAGATGAACGTCCACACCTACGGCACCGGTCAGCGCACCACCGTGCGCGACCTGGCCAAGGCGGCGGACAAGCCGCTGTGGATGAGCGAGGTCGAGGGCGACTGGGGCGACGGGCAGAGCTTCACGGACATGCGGCCGGGTCTCGGCCTTGCCCAGCAGATGGTCAACGACCTGCGTGAACTCGAGCCCAAGGCCTGGGTGTTCTGGCAGCCCGTCGAGGACTACGACAACATGAAGCCCGGCGGGGAGTCGGCCAAGGGCGGCAACTGGGGCAGCGTCCAGCTGTCGTTCAGCTGCACCTCCGCGGACACCCTGGCCACCTGCCCGATCTACACCAACACGAAGTTCGACACCGCCCGCAACTTCACGCACTTCATCAAGCCCGGCGACCGGCTGATCAAGACCGACGACACCTCCAGCACCGCCGCGGTCGCCAAGAAGGGCAACGCGGCGACCGTCGTCCACGTCAACAGCACCACGGAGTCCCGCGCGGTCACGATCGACCTGTCCAAGTTCGGTCACATCGCCCGCAACGCCACCGTGACGCCCGTCGTGACGAGCGCCGACGGCAAGCTCGCGCGGCAGACCCCCGTCGCGGTCAGCGGCCGGCAGGCCACCATCACCGTGCCCGCGCAGTCCGTGACCTCCTTCCTCGTCAAGGGCGTGTCGGGCGTGGCGAAGGATGCCGCCCTGCTGCGGAAGGGCCACACCTACGAGCTGACCGGCGTGCAGAGCGGCAAGGCGCTCACCGTGGCGGCCGACGGCACCAAGTTGGTCATCAGGACCGCGGGCTCGGATGCGGCCGGCACCGGTCAGCAGTGGCAGCTGCGCCCGATCGGCGGCGACACCGGCAACCGGCAGCGGTACGTGGTCACCAACCCGACGGAAGGAAAGCGCCTGGCGGTTCGTGACGGCGCCCCGGTACTGGAAGCGGATACCGGCCCGTGCGACAAGGCCGTCCAGTGGATCGCGTCGACAACCGGCGACGGCACCTTCACCCTGGTCAACGCCGCCACCGGCAGGCTCCTTGAAGTGGGCGGACAGGCCACCGCCGACGGATCCGCCGTCACGATGTGGATCCCGAACTCCGGGTCCAACCAACGGTGGAGGATCACCGACGTGAGCGGCCAGACCGCGTCGTAGTCATCGCTCGCCTCCGTGCCCCCGCTCCCCCGGGGCACGGAGGCGTTTGCCGTGTGCGGGCGTTGTTACTTGTCGGCAACCCATTTTGGGATCCAAATATCTAGATTATGGATCCTGAAGTCCAGTTCTCCTGGTGCCTGATCCTGTCTACCAGCAGGGAGTTACACGTGACACTACGAGGTGTGCGGCGGATCGTGCCGCTGCTGCTCGGCTGGGAGGAACTCCCCAAGTCGGTTTCGGTGCACGGCGCCCCGTACGAGGAGCGGCTGCGCGAACCGGTGCCCGCCGTTCTCCTGGAGTGCGACGGCGGCTGGCTGCTGCTCGACACCGGGTTCAACACGGCGCTGATCCGGGACCCCGCGCTGCGGCGCCGCTTCTACGGCTCCCCCGCCTACCGGCCCATCCTGCCCGGCCCGGGCGAGCCGCTGGAGGAAGCCCTTGACGCGGCCGGCATCGCGATGGACTCGATCCACGCGGTCGCCGTCAGCCACCTGCACGCCGACCATGCGGGCGGGCTGAAGCACTTCGCGGGCCGGGTGCCGGTGCACGTGCAGCGCGCGGAGCTGGCCTACGGGCTCTCGGGGCAGCCGGAGGTGGAGCGCCACTCGATCTTCCGGGTCGACTTCGACGATCCCCGTATCGACTGGCAACAGGCCGACGGGGACGTGGAGATCGCCCCCGGGGTGACCGCCGTACTGACCGCCGGGCACACACCTGGACATCAGAGTTTCGTGGTGGACCTCGCGGACGGCGGCGGCTTCGTGTTCGCCTTCGACGCCGCCGACCTGACCGAGAACATCGAGCACGAGCGTGCCATCGGCGCATCCATCGGGGTCGATCCTGCGCGGACGGTGGAGCCCATCCGCAGGCTCAAGAGCATCGCCGCCGCACGGGGCTACGAACTCGTTCCCGGTCATGACCCCGTGGTCTGGCCGGAGTTGATGCGCCGCCACGACCGCTGACGGGCGGCGCGCTCCCACAGCTCGGTTCACACGCCTTTAACGCGTGGGACACGAGAAGGAATCTGCGACCACCGAGCATGACATTGGATCCAATTTCGCGAATATGAGATCCACTCTTTGAGGATCGGTGCCCAAGGAGGGCCACATGCCGGACCAGCCGGACCAGTCACATGGATCACCCGCGGTGTCCCGCCGCACCATGCTCCGCGGTGCGGGGCTCCTCGGAGTGGGAGTCGGTTTCGGGCTCCCCGCCCTGCTGAGCGCCTGCGGTGCCGCGGCCGACGACGCCGGGGGAAGCGGCGAGGGCGGCACCCTGACGCTCGCCATCGACGCCACCAGCGCCGTCAACGACCCCGCGTTCTACACCTCGTTGGGCGACTGGATGGCCGTCGACTGCATCTGCCGGGGCCTGACCTTCATTTCCTTCGAGACCAACGAGCCCACCCCGGACCTGGCCAAGAGCTGGACGATCTCCGGCGACCAGCTGACCTACACCTTCACCCTGCGCGAGGGCGTCAAGTTCCACGACGGCACCACGCTGACCTCCGCCGACGTCCTGGCCAGCCTGGGCCGGCAGTTCGACGAGAACGACAAGACACTTCCCAAGGGCGCCACCCGGCCGCTGTCCGACCTCGGCGCGAACGTGGCCTCGCTGACCGCCCCGGACGACCTCACCGTCAAGATGGTCCTCAAGAAGCCGGACCGGACGACGCTCGGCCAGCTGTCCGACATCGGTGGCCGCATCATCTCCAAGGCCGCGCTGAAGAAGTACGGCGCCGACATCGGCAAGCACCTCGTCGGCACCGGCCCCTTCGCCTTCTCCGCCGCCACCTCCGGCCAGTCCATCACCCTGGAGGCCTTCGACGGCTTCCGGCTCGGCAGACCGCCCGTAGACCGGCTGGTGCTGCGCCAGGTCCAGGACCCGTCGACCATCGTCAGCTCGCTGCTCAGCGGCGACATATCGGCCACCCAGTTCACCCCGTACTCCGCGGCCTCCCAGCTGCGCGCGGACGACTCGGTGACCGTCTACAAGACGCCGTACAGCGCCAACGCCATCATGATGATCGACGCCCGGCGCATCCCCGAGCTCAAGGTCCGCAAGGCCATCAACCTCGCCATCGACCGTAAGGCCATCCTCAGCCAGGCGTTCTACGGCGTCGGCGCCCTGCCCGGGGGCTACGCCATCCCGCCCGCGCAGAGCGACTACGACGCCAGCCTCGCCGACCTGAGCGCCCAGGACACCGCCCAGGCCAAGAAGCTCATCGCCGAGGCGGGCGCGGGGGGCCGGAGCATCCGGCTGATGGCGGCCAGCGACTCCTGGCACCCGAAGGCCGCGCAGATCGTCGCCCAGAACCTCACCGACGTCGGGTTCAAGGTGTCCACCACCTCCGTCGACCCGGCGACCTACTTCACCCGTCTGCTCGACGGCGACGACGACTACCACGACCTGATGATCTGGGAGCGCAACACCTACGTGCCCGACGCCAACGACATGGTCGGCGCCATGGCCAGCCCCACCGGGCTGTACGGCGCGACGATCACCGGCATGGACACCCTCGACGGTGTCGACTCGCTCGCGGCGGACCTGGAGACGGCCAAGAACCTCCCCAACGGCAAGCAGCGCACGGCCGCCTACACCAGGATCCAGCGTCGCTGGGCGGAGGACTACATGGTGCTCTCGATGCTGGCCTGCTTCGCCAACCTCGTGGTGAGCGGCTCGAACGTGAAGAACATGAACACCAGCGCGCTGTCCAACCACCGCTGTTACATGGAGAAAGCGAGTGTCTGACACCGCGGCTCCGACCAGGGTCGTGCCACCTCCCGAGCCCCCGTCCCCCGCGCCGCGGCGTGCCGTCCTCGCCGTACTGCGCCGTCGCCGGGTGGCGCGGTCCTGGCCGGCCATGCTGGCGTGGTTCGTCCTGATCGCTCTGGTCCTCGTGGCGGCCATCGGCCCTCTCCTGGTCCAGGCCGACCCGCTGCGTCAGACCCCGTCCGCGCTGCTGCCCCTGGGTTCCTCGGGCCATCCGCTCGGCACGGACGACCTGGGCCGCGACGAGCTGGCCCGGCTCGTGCACGGCGCCCGCCCGCTGCTGCTCGTGTCGTTCGCGGCGACCGCGCTGGCCGCCGTCGCGGGCACCGGGATCGGGCTCATCGCCGGGTACGCCGGCGGTGTCGTCGAACAGATCCTGATGCGCCTCGTGGATCTCGCCCTCGCCTTCCCGTCCATCCTGCTCGTCATCCTGCTGGTGGCGGTGGCCGGTCCCGGCACGGTCAGCCTGGTCTTCGGCATCGGCGTCTCCCTCGCACCCGGTCTGGCCCGGCTGGCCCGCGCGCTGACGGCACGCGAGGCGGCCCGCGACTACGTCGTCGCCTGCCGGCTCGGCGGCACCCGCACCCCGCGCATCCTGGCGCGGGAGCTGCTGCCGAACATCGCAGGACCGATGCTCGCCCAGGTCGTCATGACACTCTCGGTGGCGGCCGGCTTCGCGGCGGGCCTGTCCTATCTCGGCCTGGGCATCCAGCCGCCGCAGCCCGACTGGGGATACATGGTCCAGGCGGGACAGGAGTTCCTCTACTCCGCGCCCCGACTGGTCATCCTGCCCGCGGCGTTCACCCTGCTGTTCGTCGTCGCCTGCAACTTCGTCGGCGACGACCTGCGTGACGCGCTCGACCCGCGGGGGGCCGCATGAGCGCCTCCACGAGCGCCGCCCCGTTTCTGCACATGCCCAAGTGGGCCACGGGCGTCACCATGCTGGTCCTGCGGCGCCTCGCGGTCATCCCCCTCGTGCTGTTCGCGCTGGCCAGCCTGGTGTTCCTCGCCATGCGCCTGCTGCCGGGCTCGCCCGCCACCTCGCTCGCGGCGGGCGGCGGGAACGGTCTGTCCGCGGCCGAGGTGTCCGCGAACGAGGAGCGCGTCAACCAGGCACTCGGGCTCGACCAGCCGCTGCTCACCCAGTACGGCACCTTCCTCAACGATCTGGTCCATCTGCGGCTCGGCACCTCGTTCTTCGGGTCCAACAGTGTTCTGGGGCTGCTCGGGGACGCCCTTCCGGCCACGATCGAGCTGACACTCGCGGCGATGACGATCGCCGTCCTGCTCGGAGTCGTCACAGGTGTGATCGCCGCGCTGCGCAAGGGCAGTTGGGTCGACACCGCGACCCGGGCCGTGGCCACGGTCAGCTTCTCGCTGCCCTGGTTCGCCCTCGGGGTGCTCGGCATCGTCGTGTTCGGTGTCTGGCTGCGCTGGCTGCCGGTCCTGGGCCGGCTGCCCAGTTCGCTCGACTACCACCCGACGACCAACTTCGTGCTGCTCGACGCGATCCTGCAGGACCGCCCCGAGCTGGTGTGGCCCTGGATTCAGCATCTGATCCTGCCCGCCGTCACCCTCGCGCTGTCGATGGCCGGGTTCATCACGCGGATCGTGCGCGCCTCGGTCTTGGAGGTGCTCGACGACGACTTCGTCAGGACCGCCCGGATGAAGGGCCTGAGCGAGGGCGTGGTGATCCGCCATCACGTGCTGCGCAACTCCTGGCTGCCCATCGTGACCGTCCTGGGGCTCCAGTTCGGGTCCCTGCTCGGCGGTTCGGTGATCACCGAGACGGTCTTCTCGTACGCCGGTGTCGGCCGCCTGCTGGTGCAGGGCGTGCTCCAGCGCGACTACCCCGTCGTCCAGGGCGCCGCACTCGCCATCGCCCTGCTGTTCACCCTGGTCAACCACGCGGTGGACCTGCTCTACACGGTCCTCGACCCGCGGCTACGGAAAGGATGACCCGTATGGACATCGTGCTGGTCCACGGTGCCGGCGGACGGCCGACGACCTGGTCGGCGGTGGCGCCCCTGCTCACCGCCCTCGGCCACCGGCTGTACACCGTCACCAACCCGATGACCTCGCTGTCGGACGACGTCACCAACACCGCGGCCGCCCTGGCGGAGACAACGGGTCCCGTGCTGCTGGCCGGGCACTCCTACGGCGGCGCGGTCATCAGCAACGTCGGCCGCGACCCGCGGGTCAAGGGCCTGGTGTACATCGCCGCGTTCGGTCCCGACGAGGGCGAGACCGTCAACGAGATCGTCGAGCGGTACGAGCCGGCCGAGATCTCCAAGTACATGCGGCGCGGCCCGAACGGTGAGTGGAAGTCGGAGCCGAGCGAGGAGTTCTGGGCCGAGATCGGGTCCGACCTCTCCGCCGAACAGCGGGCCGTCGTCGAGGCGGAGGGCCGCAAGGCGGAGAACCTGATCTTCACCGAGCCGTCCGGTCCCCCGGCCTGGCGCACCCTGCCCAGCTGGTACCTGGTCGCCGACGACGACCGCACGCTGCGCCCGGAGATCCAGAACGACATGGCGACGCGGATGAAGGCGACCGTCGAGCATGTGCCGGGCAGTCACTACACGACTCTGGTGTGGCCGCGGCGCGTGGCCGACCTGATCCACACGGCGGCTGTCGCCGTGGGTGCCGACTCGTGACGGCCGCTCTGCAGCACACCCCGGACGCGACCACCCCCGAGTCCGCGCCCGTGCTGGAAATCCGCGGTCTGCACGTCCAGTTCGAGGTCGGGGCCGGCCGTCTGCCGGCCGTGGACGGAGTGGATCTGACCCTGCGGCAGGGCGAAGTCCTGGCGCTGGTCGGCGAGTCGGGGTCCGGCAAGTCGGCCCTGGCGATGAGTCTGGTCGGACTGAACCGCGGCCCGCGCACCCACATCAGCGGCACGGCGGACTTCGGCGGACGCGACCTCGTCGCGGCGTCGGAGCGGGAGTTGCGTGGCGTGCGGGGCAAGGAGATCGCGGTCGTCTTCCAGGACGCGCTGGCCGCTCTCAACCCCCTGCACCGGGCGGGCGCCCAGGTCTCCGAGATGATCCGCGCCCACCGCGACGTGCCGCGCGCGCAGGCGACGGCCCGTGCCGTGGAACTGCTCGGCGAGGTCGGCATCGCCGGCCCGGAGCGCGCGTCGCGCGCCTACCCGCACCAGTTGTCCGGTGGCATGCGGCAGCGCGTGATGATCGCGATGGGCCTGGCCAACGACCCGGCGCTGCTGATCGCCGACGAACCCACCACCGCACTCGACGTCACGATCCAGGCCCAGGTCCTCGCGGTCCTCAAGCGGGTCCAGCGCGACCACGGCACCGCCGTACTGCTGATCACCCATGACCTGGGAGTCGTGGCCGAGGTCGCCGACCGGGTGGCCGTCATGTACGCGGGGCGGATCGTGGAACAGGGGCCCCGGGAGGAGGTGCTGTTCCGTCCTCAGCACCCTTACACGATGGGGCTGCTCGGTTCGGTGCCACCGATCGACGGGCCGGTCCTGCGACGGCTGCCCACCATCCCTGGCAGTCCGCTGACCGGCGTGGACCGTCCTACAGGCTGCGCGTTCGCGCCCCGGTGTCCGTTCGTCCACGCCGCGTGCGCCGAACGCCCTGAGCTGCGGCAGCGGCACGGCGCCGACGGGCATCTCGACGCCTGCGCGCTGCCCGCCGCCGGCCGTGCCACGGCTCGTTCCCAGGGAGGCAGCGCATGACCGCCGCGCTCGTCAAGGCCCGCGGGCTGCGCGTCGAGTACCCGGGGCGGGCCGGCGGCCGCGTCAGGGCGCTGCGCGACATCGACCTCGACATCCTCCAGGGCGAGACCCTCGGTCTGGTCGGCGAGTCGGGGTGCGGCAAGTCCACGCTGGGCAGGGCCCTGCTGCGGGTGATCGAACCCACCTCGGGGCGGATCGAGTTCGGCGGCCTGGATCTCACCCGGCTGCGGGGACGAGGGCTGCGCCGTACGCGAGCCGAGCTGGCGATGGTCTTCCAGGATCCGTTCGGTTCGCTCAATCCGCGCCGCAGGACCGCCGACATCGTCGCCGAACCGCTGCTGCGGGCTCGGGGCGCCACCCGGGCCGAGGCTGCGAAGGCGGTGGCCGAGCTGCTCGATCTCGTCGGGCTCGGCGCGGAAGCTGGCCGGCGCAGGCCGCACGAGTTCTCCGGCGGTCAGCGTCAACGCATCGGCATCGCACGGGCGCTCGCCTCCTCTCCGCAGTTCGTGGTGGCCGACGAGGCCGTCTCGGCGCTGGACGTGTCGATCCAGGCGCAGGTGCTGAACCTGTTGTCGGACCTGGTGCGGGACCGGGGCCTGACGATGCTGTTCATCTCGCACGACCTGGGCGTCGTACGGCACATCGCCGACCGGATCGCCGTCATGTATCTGGGCCAGATCGTGGAGATCGCCTCCCGGGACGCGTTCTTCTCCGGGCCCGCGCACCCCTACAGCAGCGCTCTGCTGTCCTCCGTTCCCGTGCTGCGGCCGGGAGCGCCCCGTGAACAGCGGGTCCTGGAGGGCGAGTTGCCCGATCCGGCGAATCCGCCGGAGGGCTGTCTGTTCCGTACCCGGTGCCCCTTCGCGACGGAGGAGTGCCGGATCAGCAGGCCCGAGCTGCGCGAGATCGCGCCCGGGCGCAGCGTGCGCTGCCATCTGCCCCTGGTGACCGGTGAGTCCACCCGGTCCCCGAGTCCAGTGAGTGAGGTCGAAACGCTTTGATCATCGACGCGTACAACACCACGCAGGACGTCCGCGGTCGCTCGGACTACCTGACCGGAGCGCGCAAGGGCCAGGCCCCGCCGCCGTACACGCCCTTCGAGCCCCGGCGCATCCTCGACCGGATGGACGCCGCGGGGGTGGACATGGCGATGGTGTGCTCGCTCGCCCAGCGCATCGAGAACGACTTCATCGCCTCGCTGGTGGCCGCGTACCCGGACCGGTTCTTCGGCTTCGGGCAGGTGATGCCGCAGGCCGACGACGCGCTCGACGAGATCGACCGGATGGCCGACGCGGGCCTGGTGGGGCTGAAGCTGCACCCGAGTCTGCACGGCTACCACGTCGCCGACCACGGGCTCCTGGATCCGGTGTTCGAGGCGTGTGCCCGGCGCGGACTGCTGGTCCTGATCAACGCGCTCGACGACGCGTTCTGCGCGCCGCTGGCCATCGAGGAGATCGCCCGGGACCACCCGGAGGTGCCGACGATCATCGCGCACATGGGGGCGGTGTGGAACGTGCCGGAGGCGATCATCGTGGCCGAGCGGCAGCCGCACGTGTACCTGGAGACTTCGGCGACCCTGATGAGCGATGTGAAGCGGGCCTACGCACGCCTTGGGCCCGAGAAGATCCTGATGGGCAGTGAGTGGCCCGGTTCGGACTTCGACCTGGAGCGTATGAAGATCGCGAAGGCGGTCGTGGACGAGAAGGACCGGGCGCTGATCGAGGGCGGCAACATGGCCCGGCTGCTGGGCCTGCCGGCATGAGCGCCACGGACGTCCGGCCCGTGCCCACTCCGCTGTCGATGAGCGCGGCGGACGCCGAACTCCTCGCCATTGCCCAGGAGTTGTTGACCCGGGTCTGGCAGTCGGGCCGTCACGAGGTGGCGACCGCGCTGCGGACGGCGGACGGGAGTGTGCACACCGGCGTCCATGTGGAGGGCTCCTGCCGGCGCAGTTCGATCTGTGCCGAAGGGGTGGCCATGGGGACCGCCCGCGGTGCCCTGCCCGCCGGGGAGCCGTTGAGCATCACCTCGGTGGTCTCGGTGCAGATCAAGCCGGCGGGCCGGTTCCGGATCATCGCACCGTGCGGGGTGTGCCGCGAGCTGATCAGTGACTACTGCCCGGACGCCACCGTGTGGGTCACCACGGTCGACGGCGACGAACCCGTCCCGTTGCGCGCCCTCGACCTGCTGCCCGAGAAGAGCCGACGCCAGTGGTGAGCGCCACCGGCCCCCAGGAGAGGAGAACCATGCCCGCAACCATTCCCGGGCCCTACGGTCGCACCGTACCCACTGGCCTCGACGTCCCCGGACTCACCGCCCAGTTGGGCGGAACCGGCTCCCCGGTGCTGTGGGAGGAGCTGACCTGGCCCGAGGCCGAGTCGACCGCCGCCGCCCAGGACGCCGTCATCATCCCCGTCGGCGCCACCGAGCAGCACGGCCCCCATCTTCCGCTCTCGGTGGACACCCGGATCGGTGAGGCAGTCGCCCTGGGGGTGTCCGCCCTGACCGGCGTACCCGTCCTGCCGCCCCTGAGCTTCGGGGTGTCCGCGTCCCACGGCGGCTTCGCCGGGACGGTTGCGCTGCGCCCGGAGACCATGATCGCCGTGGTGGAGGACGTCATCGACTCCTTGTACGCCTCCGGGGTACGGCAGTTCATCCTGCTCAACGGACACATCTGGAACAACGGCGCGCTCGATGTCTCGGCCGAGAAACTGAGGGTCCGTCACCGCGACGCCAGGGTCCGGGCGTTGGGGTACGTGACGATGTACCCGGGGCCCGAGGTCGACGGACACGTCACCTACGGGCGGGCGTTGATGCACGCCAACTTCTTCGAGACCTCCGTGATGCTGCATCTGGCGCCGGAGCTGGTCCGGATGGAACGGGCCACCTCCCATGTCGACGTCGACTCCTTCTGGGACTACCGCATGGACCAGGTCAGCGAAACCGGGGTCTGGGGCCGGGACGTGACCGACGCCGACGCGAAGCACGGCGAGGCGGAGTTCGACCGCTGCGTCCTCACCACCGCCCGGGCGGTCTCCGCGGCGGTCCGCGAACCGTGGCCGGATCCGGCCCACCGTCCCGGCCGCCACGCGTGACGGCGGGACCGGAAACGACAGCCGAGTCCACGGCGCCGGGCGCGACGCCACGGCTCGAGTCCACGGCGCCGGGCGCGATCGTCGGTTCCGGCCGGCCGTCCGTCGCTGCTCCCCAGGCAACGGTTCGGCTCAACTCCCCGGCGCAGGGCGGCGATCCGACCCAGAAGGAGAACATCTTGGACCCCAGCAACACGCTCCCCGACCTGCCGGACTGCGAGCCCATGCTCATCAGCGGCGAGTGGACCACGGGCAGCGCGCGGGAGCGCATCCCGGTGCTCGACCCCGCCACCCGGAAGCAGCTCACCACCATCGCCCAGGCCGGACCCGAGGAGGTGTCCGCGGCGGTCGCCGCCGCCACCGCCGCGCACCGCGACCGCCGCTGGCGCGGGCTGCCGCCCCGCCAGCGCCGCGACGTGTTGCTGCGTCTCGCCGACCTGGTGGAGCGTGACGCCGAACAACTGGCGGTCCTGGACACCCTGGACAACGGCAAGGCCATCGAGCGGGCGCGCGGCGACGTGGAGCTGGGCCTGCAGGCCATCCGCCATTTCGCCGGCACCCCGACCCGGTTGACGGGCACCGTGCATGCCGCCGCCGCGGACCGGCACGTCTACAGCGTGCGTGAGCCGGTCGGCGTGGTCGCCGCCGTCCTGCCGTGGAACTTCCCCTTCATGATCGCCGCGTGGAAGGTCGCCCCCGCCCTGGCCGCCGGCTGCACGGTCGTGGTCAAGCCGGCCGAGCAGACTCCGCTGACCGCGCTGCGGCTGGCCGCGCTCTGCCTGGAGGCGGGCGTTCCCGAGGGGGTGGTCAACGTGGTGACCGGTGACGGGCGTACGGGTGCGGAACTGGTCGCGCATCCCGATGTCGCCAAGGTGTCCTTCACCGGGTCCACCGAGGTCGGGCGGCTGATCATGGCCGCGGCGGCGCCTTCGGTGAAGCGGCTCACCCTCGAACTGGGCGGCAAGTCGCCCAACATCATCTTCGCGGACGCCGATCTGGACGCGGTGGTCCCGGCCGCGGTACGCGCGGTGTTCGGCCACTCCGGGCAGATGTGCACGGCGGGGAGCAGGCTGCTCGTGGAGCGCACGGTCGTGAAGGAGTTGCTCGACCGGCTCGTTCCGGCGGTGGAGGCGCTGCGAATCGGCCCGGGTCTGGAGGGCGGCATCAACATCGGTCCGCTGGTGTCCCAGGAGCAGTACGACCGGGTCACCGGCTATGTCGAACTGGGCCGCGCCGAGGGCGCCGAGGTGGCCGCCGGCGGCGAACCGCTCACCGGTCCCGGCTGGTTCGTGCAACCGACGGTGTTCACGGGGGTCACCCCCGACATGCGGATCGCCCGGGAGGAGATCTTCGGCCCGGTCGTCATGGTCATCCCCTTCGACAGCGAGGAGGAGGCGATCGCGCTGGCCAACGACAGCGAGTACGGGCTCGCCGCCGGTGTGTGGACGGGCAGCCTGGCCCGCGCCCACCGCACCGCCGCCGCGTTGGAGGCCGGGACCGTGTGGGTGAACACGTACAACGAGTTCGACCCCGCCGTGGCCTTCGGTGGGATGAAGCAGTCAGGCCTCGGCAGGGACCTCGGTGACGCCGCCGTCGACGGGTTCACCGAGCTCAAGAGCATCACCATCGCCCTGTGAGCGCCCCTGTGACGACCCGGACCACCTCCTCGCACCCGGCATCGGGGCCCCTTCTCCCGGCGTCCCGCCCCTTGGACGTCGCGGCCGAGCGCGCTCGCACGCCGGGCTCCTTCACCGGCCACCACTTCAACGCCGCCGGCGCGGCCCTGCTCGCCACCGGCACGGTCGAGGCGGTCATCGACCACCTCAGGGCCGAGAGCCTGTCCGGGGGCTACGAGGCCGCACAGCACGCCGCTCCCGCCCTGGCCGCCGTCTACGCGCGTGTCGCCGAACTCCTCGGCGCCCGGCCCGAGGAGGTCGCCCTCGTCGAGAGCGCGACGGCCGGCTGGCAGCGCGCGGTGTCGGCGCTGCGGCTCCGCCCCGGGGACCGGGTGCTGGCGGCCCGCTCCAGCTACGTCAGCAGCGCGCTGCACCTGCTGTCGGCCGAACGCGACCACGGTGTCCGGGTCGAGCTGCTGCCCAACGGCCCGGACGGCGCGGTGGATCTGGAGGCGCTGGAGACGGCGCTGCGCACCGGTCCCGCCGCCCTGGTGACCGCGGCCCATGTGCCCACCTCTTCCGGTCTTGTCGAACCCGCCGCCGGAATCGGTGCGTTGACCCAGGCCCACGGAGTGCCCTTCCTGCTGGACGCGACGCAGTCGCTCGGCCAGCTGCCGGTCGACATGGACGCCCTCGGCTGCGACCTGCTCGTCGGGACCGGCCGCAAGTTCCTGCGCGCTCCGCGCGGCACCGGGGTGCTCGCGGTCCGCCGTCCCCTCCTGGACCGGCTCGCCCCCGAGGCGCCCGATGTCCGGGGTGCCCGGTGGATCGCCGAGCGCAGCTGGGAACTGGTGCCGGACGCCAAACGGTTCGAGCTGTGGGAAGCCGCGCACGCCCTGCGCCTGGGCCTGGGGGCAGCGCTCGCCGACCTGAGCGCCCTGGGCGTCGACACCGTCGCCCGGCACCTGGCGACGGTCACCGCGGCACTGCGGGAACGCCTCGCCGCGCTGCCGGGCGTCCACGTCACCGACCCGCCGGCCGCCGGCGGCGCCATCGTCACCTTCGTGGTCGACGGCCTTGACCCCACCGACGTACAGCGCGAACTCGCCCGCCGTCGGGTCCATTTGATCGCCGTACCGGCGGCGCACGGCCGCTGGGACATGGACCCCCGGGGCCTGACCAAGGTGGTACGGGCCTCGGTGCACGTCTACAACGACGACGCCGACGTGGACGCCCTGGTCGAGGCGGTGCACGAGATCGCCAACCGTCACGGCACCGCCTCGCAGAGCAGCGGTTCCGCAACGGCGTCGCCCGCGGACGCCCCCACACCCCGTTCGGCGCGCCCCGAATCCCGGCTCCATGACGCGATCGTGGTCGGTCTCGGGGTGCACGGCGGTGCCGCCCTGCGCGGTCTTGCGGCGCGCGGACTCGACGTCCTGGGCCTGGAGCAGTACGCCCTGGGCCACGATCTGGGTTCCTCGCACGGGGCGACCCGGATGATCCGGCGCGCCTATCCGCACCCCGACTGGGACGGTCTGGTGGACACCGCGTACCAGGCCTGGGAGGAACTCGAGAAGGCCGCGAAGACCCAACTGGTCGACATCACCGGGGGGTTGTACGCGGCGCCGGTGGACCGTCCCGATCCGCTGCGCGGCCCCGGCTGCCGGCTGGTCGGTCCCGAGGAGGCGGCACGGGTCTTCCCGGGGCTGCGGCTGCCCGCCGGATTCGGTGCGGTGCACGATCCGCGGGCCGGGATCATCGACGCACAGGAGGCGCTGCGGGCCCAACTCGCCCTGGCTGAACGGTCAGGAGCCGCCATCTGGGACAGCACCCCGGTCATCGGCTGGGAGCCCGACGGCGATCAGGTCGTGGTGCGCACCGCCGACGGTGTGCTGCGTACCCGGCGTCTCGTGCTGTGCACCGGTCCCTGGATGGCTGCCCAAGTCCCGTCGCTCGCACCACATCTGACGGTCACTCGGATCATCAACGCCTACTTCGCCGCCGACCCGGCGGGCCGGCTGGGCAGGTCCGGCCTGGGCAGTTTCTCGGTGGATCTGCCGCAGGGGCTGCTGTACGGCTTCCCGGCGGCCGACGGCCGCGGTCTCAAGGCGGGCCTTGACAGCGGCCCGGCCTGGGATCCGGACGCCACGCGCCCACCCGCGACCGGGGACGAACTCGCCCTGCTCGCCGAGGCGGTGGCACAGGTGCTGCCCGGGG
The DNA here is from genome assembly GCF_026341825.1 of Streptomyces sp. NBC_00620. Taxonomy (GTDB): domain Bacteria; phylum Actinomycetota; class Actinomycetes; order Streptomycetales; family Streptomycetaceae; genus Streptomyces. The sequence goes on along the minus strand of NZ_JAPENY010000002.1, from coordinate 1,881,861 downwards.
CCGGTCCGGTGACCGAGAGCCTGACGTGTCTCTACACGATGACGGCCGACCGGCGTTTCGTGGTCGGCGAAGTACCGGGCGTGCCCCAGGTGTTGGTGGCTTCGGCCTGCTCGGGGCACGGTTTCAAGTTCGGTCCTGCGCTCGGCGAGGCGCTGGCCGATCTCGTGTGCGGGACCGCTCGCCCGGACCTGGACTTCCTGTCCCCGGCCCGGCTGTTTCCCGGGAGCGCCCGGTGAAGGGCACCACCGGGGGGTCACCGGGACTCCGCTCAGCCGTGGAAGACGGTCTGGGAGCGGCGCTCGTACCAGGCCGTCAGATGCTCGCCGGCGTTGATGACGTGCTCGCGCATGACCTCCTGGGCGCGGTCGGCGTCGTGGGCGGTCAACGCGTCGATGAGCGCCTCGTGTTCACGGATGTTCAGCTGGCGGTGGCGCTCGTCACCGGCGAGGGCGAGCGAGGACACATTGCGCGGGAAGGTCTCGTTGATCCGGTCGATCATCCGGCTGAGCCAGGGGTTGTCGGCCGCCTCGCAGACGACCGTGTGGAAGCAGTCGTTGGCAGCCGTGGTGGCGGGACTGCCACCGGCCGTCTGCTCGCCGACGGCACGCTCGGCGGCCTCGCGCAGGACGGCGTTGTGCTCGCGCAGCGCCGTGAGCTGACGCTCCGTCACACGCGAAGCTGCGCGCCGGGCCGCCAGTGCCTCCAGCTCGGCGCGCACCTCGTAGGCCTGGCGCACCTCCCAGGGGGCGGGCACCCGGACCACCGCGCCGCGGTTGGGCTGCATCTCGATCAGCCCGCCGTTCTGCAGCTGACGCAGCGCCTCGCGCACCGGCGTGCGGCTGACCCCGAACTCGGTGGCCAGCGCCGCCTGGCGCAGCGGTTTGCCGATCGCCAGCTCACCGTTCATGATCCGCGCGCGGATACGGGCCGCGATGTCGTCGACGAGGGCGCCGTCGTCAGTCTGGGGGGTCATCGGAGTCGGTCAAGCCCTTCTCGGGGTCGGTCGGAGGGTGCGCGGTGGTGGAGCAGTTTGCCACGCGCCCGCCGGCATCCTGAGCCGTTCAATTTTGGATCCACTTCCATGATATCCGCATCCAATGGGAGCAATGCATGACTCTTGACTTCTCCAAGGCCATCGACGTGTCGGTCCCGATCCACCCCGGCATGCTGCACTGGGGCCGCCGCCCCGAGGTGGAGATCGTCGAGTCCCGCACCGCCGGCGACGCCTCCAACGTGAGCCGCTGGCGCATCGGCGCCCACACGGGCACCCACATCGACGCCCCCGCCCACTTCATCGACGGCGGAAAAACGGTCGACCGGCTCGACCTGTCCGCGCTCAACGGCACCGCACGAGTGCTGGACCTCACCCATGTGAAAGAGCAGATCACTGCCGCCGACCTCGACGCGGCCGGTCTCGGCGACGAGGAACGGGTACTGCTGCGCACCAGCAACTCCGAGGGCGTACTGCGCAGCCCGTGGAAGGCCCGGCAGTGGGTCGGACTGGCCCCGGACGGCGCGGAACGCCTCATCGAGGCCGGGGTGCGCACCGCGGGCATCGACTACCTGAGCATAGAGGCAGTGGCCTACACCACCCACTGGGAGACCCACCAACTGCTGTGCGGCGCGGACGTGTTGATCCTTGAAGTGGTCGACCTGCTGCACACACCGGCCGGGGTGTACGACATGCTCTCCCTCCCCCTGCCGTTGCAGGGCGCCGAGGCCGCCCCCTCGCGCACCGTGCTCCTGCCGAGGGACGAGGCATGACCACCCCTTCCGGGCTGATCGTGGCCGCACCGCACCCGGCGGCACTGACGGCCGCCCGGCAGGCGGCGCGGCGGGGCGGCAACGCGGTGGACGCGGCACTCGCGGCGGCCGCCGCCCTCACCGTCGTCTACCCCCACCAGTGCTCCCTGGGCGGCGACTTGATCGCCCTCGTCCACTCCCCCGACGGCAGCGTGCGGGCGGTGCTGTCGGCGGGGGCCGCCGCACAGGACGTGGACGTCGACGCGTTGCGCGCGGCTGACGGACGGATGCCCGCGCAGGGCCCGCAGACGGTCACCGTGCCGGGCGTGGTGGCCGGCTGGACCGCGCTCGCCGAGGCGTACGGCACACCGGGCGCCCTGGCCGCTGCCCTGCGGGACGCCGCCGCACTGGCGGACGAGGGTGCCACCGTCTCGGCGGGTCTGGCGCGCGCCGTACGCGAGCGGGCCGGGCGGATCGGCGAGGATCCCGGGCTCGACGCACTGCTGACCGGCCCCGGCGGGGCGCCGCTCGACGAGGGTGATCCACTCCCGCAACCGCGCCTGGCCACCGTACTGCGAGAACTCGCGGACGATCCGTCGTCCTTCTACCGGGGAGCGGTCGCCGAGGCCCTGGCGGACGGGCTGCGCCGGGCCGGCAGCCCGCTGACCGCGGGCGACCTCGCGGCCCACCGCGCGGAGAGCGTCGAGGCGTTGGTGCTCGACGTGGCCGGTACCCGTTGGTGGGCCGCGCCCCCGCCGAGCCAGGGCGCGAGCCTGCTGGCCGTACTGGAGGCCGCGAACGCCGCCGCAAAACTCCCCGAGCCGGAGCGGACCGGTGTCCTGGTGGCCCGCTGCCAGGACGCCTCGGCGGCCCGTGACCGGCTGCTGGGCGATCCACGCCGTGGCACGCCCGACCTGGACGGGCTGCTCCACCCGGCGCCGCTCGCGGGCGCGCAGCCACCCGAACCGCCCTTCCGGCCGGCCGGGGACACCGTCGCGATCACCGCCGTGGACTCGACCGGACTGGCCGTCTCCCTGATCCAGAGCGTCTACCAGACCTTCGGCTCCGGCATCTGCGATCCGGGCACCGGCATCGTGCTCCACAACCGGGGTTCGGCGTTCAGCCTGCTGCCCGGTCATCCGGCCCTCATCGGGCCCGGGCTGCGGCCCCCGCACACGCTGTGCCCCGTCCTCGGCCGGTCCGCCGGCCTGCTCCTTGCGGCCGGCTGCCAGGGTGGCCGGGCCCAGCCGCAGATCCTCGCCCAGACGGTGCCCGACCTGATGGATCCCGACGCCGACCCGTCCTCCGTCCTCGACCGCCCGCGCTGGGTGACCGGCGCCCGCGACATCGGCCACGAGACGGGGACCCTGCTGGCCGAGCCCGGGTCCGTCCCGGCCGCCACGACCGCGTTCCCGTCGGCGGTGCCGGTCGTGGTCGCGCCCGGCCGCACCGATCTCGCCGGTCACACCCAGGCCGTACGGCTGACCGCCGACGGCCGCCTCGACGGTGCCGCCGATCCACGCGCCGACGGCGGAACCGAGCTCCACCTCCCGGAAGGAAACACCCTGTGAGCACTCTCGCCCCCGAACCCGTACCCGCCGACGCGCCGCACCAGCTCGACCCCCTCACCACAGCCGAACTCGCCACCGCGGCAAAGGTGTTGAGGTCCGACGCCCGGGTCACCGAGGACGCGCGCTTCTGGGGCGTGACCCTCGACGAGGACCACGCCCGTGTCGCCGCCCCCGGGGAGGCCCGGCGCGCTCGCGCGGTCGTGATCTGCCCCTCCGCGCGCATCGCCTACGAGGTCGGCCTCGAACTCGGCGACAAGGCGAGGAGCACCACTTGGCTCGAGCTGGACGTGCGCAGTCCGGGCTGTTCCTCCGAGGAGGCGCGGCAGGCCGCGGCCGCCTGCCGGGCGGACCCGCGCTTCCGGGAAGCGCTGGCCCTGCGCGGCATCCACGACGTGTCGCTGGTGATGGTGGACCCGGAGTCGATCGGCGGTTTCGAACCGCCCGAGTACGCGGGCCGCCGGCTGACCTGGGGCAGCGTCTGGCACCGCACCTCCGAGGACGACAACGGTTACGCCCGCCCGGTGCAGGGCGTGGTGCCGATCATCGACATGGAGACCATGGAGATCCTGCACATCGAGGACCACGGTGTGGTCCCGCTGTCGGAGGAGTCCGGGGTGTTCGCCGCGGGAGTGGTGCCCGAGCGGGCGGGCCTGAAGCCGCTGGAGGTCGTCCAGCCCGAGGGGCCGAGCTTCACCGTCACCGGTCAGCGGATCGACTGGCAGGGCTGGTCGGTGCGGGTCGGCTTCAGCCACCGCGAGGGCCTCGTGCTGCACGACCTGGCCTTCGAGGCGGCCGGGAAGGGCCCGCGCCAGGTGATCCGGCGCGCCGCCGTCAACGAGATGTACGTCCCCTACTTCGACACCGCCTCCACTCAGTACCGCAAGAACTTCTTCGACTGGGGCGAGTACGGCGCGGGCCCGCTCACCAACTCCCTTGCCCTGGGCTGCGACTGTCTGGGCGTCATCCAGTACTTCGATGCCGCGGTGCTCGGCGGCGACGGTGTCCCCCGGCTCATTCCGAACGCCGTCTGCGTGCACGAGGAGGACGACGGGATCCTGTGGAAGCACCACGACGGCCGCACCGGCCGCACCGAGGTGCGCCGCTCCCGCCGTCTGATCATCTCCGCGTTCGCCACCGTGGCCAACTACGACTACGGCTTCTACTGGTCGCTGTACCAGGACGGTTCGGTGATGCTGGAGATCAAGATGACCGGCATCCTCTCCGCCACCGGTGTGGCGGAGGGCGAGGAGACCCCGTACGCCCGGCGGGTCGCCCCGAACGTCGCGGTCACCAACCACCAGCACTTCTTCAGCGTCCGCCTCGACATGGCGGTGGACGGCCCCCGCAACCGGCTCGTCGAGGTCACCGCCGAGCACGAGACCGACCCTGAGCTCGACCCGTACGGCAACGCCGCCCGGACGGTTCTCCGTCCGATCCTCAGCGAGGCGGAGGGCGGCCGGCGCACCGATCCGTCGCGCGCGCTGCACTGGCGGGTCGAGAGCACCGAGGCGCGCAACCGGATGGGCGAACCGACCGCCTACCGCGTCCACTTGGAGAACACGGCGGTGCTGCCGGTGCGCGAGGACAGCGTGTGCGCCCGCCGAGCCCCGTTCGTGGGACGGCAGTTGTGGGCGACCGCCTACGACGCGGACCGGCGGTTCGTCGCCGGTGAGTACCCCAACCAGGCCGAACCCGGCGCGGACGGTGTGCACAAGTGGCAGGAGGAGGACCGCTCGCTGGACGGCACGGATCTGGTGCTGTGGGCCACGGTCGGCTCGCACCACTTCCCGCGCCCCGAGGAGTGGCCGGTGATGCCGGTGGCCAGGGCGCGGCTCCGGCTCGAGCCCGACGGGTTCTTCGACCGCAATCCGGCGCTGGATGTGCCGGCGCCCGTCTCCTGTCACACGCCGGTGCCCAACGCGCCGGACCACTGCTGCGGCTGAACACCTCTCCAGGCGAAAGCCCGGACCACTGCTGCGGCTGATCAACCTCTCCCGGCGAAAGAAGGGCGTCCCATGCGCGAGGAAGAGAACATACGGCTCACCCGGACCGGGCCAGGCACCCCGGCAGGCGAATGGATGCGCCGCTACTGGCAGCCCATCGCCCTGACCGAGGAACTGGCAGGCGTACGGCCCCTGGTGGCGCCCAAAGTCATGGGCCAGGACCTGGTCCTGTTCCGTGACGACAGCGGCGAGCTCGGCTTGGTCGACCGCGGCTGCCCGCACCGCGGCGCCGATCTGGCGCTCGGCCGGCTGGAGGACGGCGGACTGCGCTGCTGCTTCCACGGCTGGCTCTTCGGCCGCGACGGCTCCTGCCTGGACACGCCCGCCGAGCCTCTGGGCAGCCCGCTCAAGTCCCGTGTCCGGCTGGGCAGTTACCCGGTGCGCGAGATCAACGGCATCGTCTGGGGCTACCTCGGTCCCGGCGAACCACCCGAACTGCCCGCCCTGGACTGCTTCCGCGCGCCAGCCGACCACGCCTTCGCCTGGAAGGGCCTCCTTGACTGCAACTGGCTCCAGGCCCTGGAAGTCGGCATCGACCCGGCCCACGCCTCCTACCTCCACCGCTTCTTCCAGGACGAGGATCCCGAGGACGGCTACGGCAAGCAGTTCCGCGCCGCCTCGCAGGGCACCGACCTGCCGATGACGAAGATCCTTCGCGAGTACGGCCGGCCCGACATCGACGCCGTCCGCACCCCGTACGGCATCCGCATCACCGCGCTGCGCACCCTCGACGGCACCGACACCCAGGGCCTGCCGATGGACGGCAGCCGCACCCATGTCCGCATCACCCACCAGGTGTTCCCGCACGCCTTCCACATCCCGCTCGACGCGGAGACGGCGATCACCCAGTGGCACGTGCCCATCGACGACACCTCCTGCTACTGGTTCGCGTCGTTCACCAGCGTCGGCGGTCCGGTGGACCGGGAGGAGATGCGCCGCCAGCGGGTCGACGCGGTCACCCTGCCCGACTACCGGCCGCGTTTCGGCCGCGCGAACAACTACGGCTACGACCCGGCGGAACAGCGCACGACCACGTACACCGGTCTCGGCACCGACATCAACGTGCACGACCAGTGGGCGGTGGAGGGGCAGGGCTCGATCCAGGACCGCACCCGCGAGCACCTGGGCCGCTCCGACAAGGTCATCGTGATGTACCGCCGGATGCTCGGCGAGGCCGTCTCCGCCGTCGAACGCGGCGAGGACCCGCCCTTGGTGCTGCCCCCCGAGGAGGCCGGGCGGATCCAGGGTCCGGTCACCCTCGACGGCATCGGCCCCACGGACGCCTGGCAGGAGCACTGGACGACCGTCACCGCCAAGCAGCGCGCCGAAAGCAGTTGGGCGCACCCCCTGGGAACGGACGGCTGAACGGCATGGGATTCATCGAACGCCATGGCCTGTGGAGCGCCGAACAGACCGCTGCGGCGGGCGAGATACTCGCTCGCGCCGAGTCCGGCGGGATGACAGCGGTACGGGTGGTCTTCGCCGATCAGCATGGTCTGCTGCGCGGCAAGACCGTCACCGTCGGCGAACTGCCCAACGTGCTGCGCGAGGGCACCGGCATCGCCTCGTCACTCCTCGCCAAGGACACCTCCGGGCGGACCGTGTTCCCGCTGTTCACCAAGGAGACGCCGCTCGGACTGCCCGAACTGCGCGGCGCCGCCGACATGGTCATGGTGCCCGACCCGCTCACCTTCCGGATGCTGCCCTGGTCGCCGGGGACGGGCTGGCTGCTCTGCGACCTGCGCTTCACCTCCGGAGGGCCGGTCCCGCTGTGCACACGCGGGCTGCTGCGCTCGGTCCTCGACCAGGCGGGCGGGCTGACCTACCGCACCGGCCTGGAGGTGGAGTTCCACCTCTTCCGGCTCGACGACCCCCGCCTGGGTCCCGGCGATCTCGGCCAGCCCGGCGCCGCGCCCGAGGTCGGCATGCTCAATCACGGCTACCAGTACCTCAGCGAGCTGCGCTACGACGAACTCGACCCCATGCTCGACGTCCTGCGCTCGAACATCGAGGGCCTGGGGCTGCCGCTGCGCAGCATGGAGGTCGAATTCGGTCCGAGCCAGGTCGAGTTGACCCTTCAGCCGGCCGACGGGCTGGGCACGGCCGACGCGATGGTGCTGCTGCGCAGTGCCGTCAAGCAGGTCGCCGCCCGCCATGGCCACCACGCCACCTTCATGTGCCGCCCCCATCTGACCGGGGTCTTCTCCAGCGGCTGGCATCTGCACCAGAGCGTGCTGCGGGAGGGCGTAGCGCTCTTCGCCCCCGAGCACGCGGGAAGTTCGGAGTCCGGCCCACCGCTGTCGCCCTTCGGGACCGCCTTCCTGGGCGGGCTGCTCCGGCACGCGCGTGCCACGAGCGCGTTCTCCACGCCGACCCTCAACGGCTTCAAACGGTTCCGCTCGCTGTCGCTGGCCCCGGACCGCGCGGTGTGGGGGCGCGACAACCGCGGGGCGATGGTGCGCGTGGTCGGTGACGGTCCGTCATCGACACGGCTGGAGAACCGGATCGGGGAGCCCGCCGCCAATCCGTACCTCTATCTCGCCTCCCAGCTCGCCGCCGGGCTCGAGGGCGTGGCCGGCGATCTCGACCCCGGCCCGGCAGCCGACGAGCCGTATGCCACCCGGGCCGAACCGTTGCCGCGTTCGCTGGGCGAGGCCCTTGACGCACTGGAGGCGGACCAGGCGCTGGCCGACCGGCTGGGCAAGGACTTCGTGGCGTACTACGCGAGCATCAAGCGTGCCGAGCTCGCCCGCTTCGGCCAGGAGGTCACCGACTGGGAACAGCGGGAGTACTTCCGTGTCTTCTGACGCTTACGAAGGGCCCATGACAGCGGACGCCCACGGAGGGCCCATGACGTCGTCGGCCACTCACCGTCTGCTCGTCCGGCAGGCCCGCTGGGTCGCCCATGACGTGCTGGAACTGCGGCTGACGCGGCCCCGCAGCGGCGCCCTGCCGTCCTGGGAGCCCGGGGCGCATGTGGAGCTGACCCTGCCGTCGGGGCTGCGGCGGGCCTACTCGCTGTGCGGAGAGGCGGCGGACACCGAGGCATGGACGGTCGCCGTGCATCGGGTGCCCGATGGGCGCGGCGGGTCGCGGGAGATCCACGAAACCGCGCTTGTGGGGCGGGAGTTGGAGGTCACCGGGCCGGTCAATCGCTTCCCCCTGGTCCCTGCGGCGGGCTATCTGCTGCTGGCAGGCGGTATCGGCGTCACCCCGCTGCTGCCGATGGCCCGTGAACTCACCGCCCGCGGTCTGCCCTGGCGGCTGGTCCTGGGCGCCCGCGACCGGTCGCGTCTGGCGTACGCGGAGGAGTTGGTGGCGCTGGGCGGGGACCGGGTGCTGCTCGTGCCGCAGGACGAGGCGGGTCTGCCTGACCTGGCGGCCGAGATCTCGGCCGCCCCGCCCGCGCACGCCGTCTACGCGTGCGGCCCGCAGCCGATGCTCGACGCGGTGACGGCCCTGTGCCGCACGGCCGGCCGGCCCAGGACCCCGTACCTGGAACGCTTCACCGCCGCCTCCGGTCCACCGGATCAACTCGGTGCGCGGGGTGGCGAGTTCGAGGTGGTGCTCAGCCGTTCGGGGCTGCGGATGACGGTGCCCGCGGACCGCTCAGTGCTGGAGGTCGTCCGGGAGAAGCTGCCGGACGTGCCCTACTCCTGCGAGGAGGGCTACTGCGGCAGCTGCGAGACACCGGTGACAGCAGGGCTCCCCGACCACCGCGACACGGTGATCGACCCGTCCGAACGCCCCACCGCCACCACCATGATGATCTGCGTGAGCCGATCGGCTTCCGGGGTGCTGACGCTCGATCTGTAGGCATCCGAACGGGTCGGGACGGTTACTTCAGCAGGTCGTTGCCGAGCCAGTCGACGTGGTCGTCGGGCCGGGTAGTCGGCGGCGCCGGGGCGAAGTTGGCGGCGTCGTCGATGCTGCCGGTGCCCTTGTACCTGGCGACGATGGGATAGGGGTACACGGGCCGGGTGCGGGTGGTGTCGCCGTTGGCTTCGGCCCGGGTGGCGATGATCTTCTGGGGTGCCGCTCCTCGCTCGGTCCACCCGACCAGTTGGTGGACCAGGTCGGAGTTGTCGGGTCCTGGCCCGCCCCCCGTGCAGTGGTAGAGGCCGGGGAACTGAAGAGACGGGCGAAGCGGTTGGTGGCCGCCGGTCCGCCCATGGTGCCCTGGACTGCCCGGTAGTAGTTGGTGGTGCCGGTCGGCGGGATCAGGGTGTCGGCCCACCCGTGATAGAGGATCAACTTGCCGCCCGCGTCCCGGAACTCGCTCAGATCGGGGTCGAGCGCGGCGATGGTGCGCTGCTCCGGCAGGAGCTCGGCGAAGTTCTGCGACGTGAACTCCCAGTCGGCCAACGGCACTCCGGGCTGTCCGACGGGAAACGCCAGGTAGCGCAGGTAGTTGTCCGCGGTGACGGGGGCGAAGGTGGGGGTGCCCGGGGGCGCGGTGATCCACGGAACCGGCGGGCCGGCCCAGGAGATCTCCGAGCCCGGCTCCTCCCTTCCGGGGTAGAGCAGTTGGCCGTTCTCGTCCGTCGGCGGCGCGTACAGCTTCTGGGCAGCGGTGACCTGGGCGGGGGTGAGGCAGTCGGTCCGGTCGACGCCGGTGGGGCACTGGATCGACGCGGGGTCGAAGTCGCAGGTGCGCGGGTCGTCGATCTGGCCGTCGACCAGGCCGTCGTCGCCGTCACAGGCGGTGAGGACGGCGGAGTGCAGACCCGGGAGCTTGTCCGCGGTGAGGACGGGGCGGCCGTCCGCACCGGTGTTGGCGCGGGCGACCCAGGCGGTGTGTTCGCTCGCGAGGAAGGGCATGTAGGCGGCCGGGGCACCGGCGATGATCCCGTCGAAGTCCTCCGGGTAGCGCTGGGCCTCCATCAGTCCCTCGCGGCCGCCGTCCGAACAGCCGTTGAAGTACGAGTACCTCGGAGGCGTCCCGTAGTACTCCTTCATGACCGCCTTTGCGGCAACGGAGACCACGTGGACCGCCCGGTACCCGAAGTCGATCCGCAGCTGCCGGTCCTGACCCCACCCCTCGGCGCTGAAGGGGCCCGGAGAGGTGTGGCCGTCGTCCGTCGCGGCGAGGGCGAAGTCCCCGCCGGCCTGGGCCTCGCAGGCCGGGTCGGGCGCGGTCGGGAAGGTGGTCGCGGAGATGTACCCGCAGAGCCCGCCGCAGCCTTGTTGCAGGTAGCGGCCCTGCCAGGTACTGAGCGGCAGCTTGAGCTCGAAGTTGACCTGGGGGGCGACATAGCCCTTGACGAAGCAGTACGCCGGTACGGTCGCGGTGGCCTCGACCACCGTCGCGGAGGTGATCCGGGTCGGTGCGTCCGGGACGGCCGACAGGTCGCTTGCCGTCGCGCCGTCGGTGGCGAGATCGGCGCAGGCTGTCACCGGCAGGATGGGGCCGCCGTTCGCCTGCCGTGCTTCCGCGGCGGCGGCCGTGCCACCGGCGGCGGGGCTCAGGCCGGTCAGTGTCAGCAGGAGCGCCGCGACCGTGACCAGGGTCGGCCGGCGCCTTCGTAAGGACTGTCTGGTGCGGTTCACGTGGTACCGCCTCTCGCCGCACGAAGGGGGAAGGGTGCCATGGGGTGCCTCTCGTCCGCCGTTGTGTCCGGGGGCATGACACCGCGAAAGTAGGCGTGTACGTTACTGCCGTCAACATGCTGCACAACATGGGTCGTCGCGATCAGCGAGCCGCTCGGGCGACCACCGCGGGTGATCGCCCCATTGCACCTTCAGGGAGCAGCTTTCCGCTCAACTCCCTTGCTCTGCATACGTGTTGGCGCGACACGCACACACTCATCCTCGTTCTTGTCAGGACTTGTCAGGAGGGGCCCCATGCAAAGGCGCATTCTCGGGTTTGTGACAGCAGTGTTGACGGTCGCCTGTGCGGCCGGATGCGGATCCTCATCCGGGACCGATGGTTCGTCGTCCTCGGGCGGGAACAAGACGGCACAGGTCAAGGTCGGCATCATCCCGATCGTCGATGTGGCACCGCTCTACCTGGGCCAGAAGAAGGGCTTCTTCAGCAGCCGCGGCATCGAGCTGGAGATGGAGAGCGCCCAGGGCGGTGCCGCGATCATTCCGGGTGTGGTGAGCGGTCAGTTCCAGTTCGGGTTCAGCAACACCACGTCGTTGATGGTCGCTCAGACCCGGGGAGTGCCGGTCAAGTCGGTGGTCAACGGGGCGACAACCACCGGAAACACCACCACCGACGTCACCGGTGTCGCCGTCAGGAAGGACAGCCCGATCAGGTCGGCCAAGGACCTCGCGGGGAGGACAGTGGCGGTGAACACCCTGAAGAACATCGGGGACACCACGGTGCGCGAGTCGGTACGCAAGGACGGCGGCGACCCCTCGAAGGTCAAGTTCGTGGAGCTACCGTTCGACCAGATGCCTGCCGCTCTGGACGGCGGCCGGGTGGACGCCGCCTGGATGGGCGAACCGGCACAGACGATCGCCAAGTCCCAAGGCGCGCGCGTCGTGGCGTCACCGTTCGCCGAGACCGACCCCCGGCTCACTCTCGCGACGTACTTCACGACGACCAGGCTGACGAAGGAAAACCCCGACCTGGTGAAGAAGTTCACCGAGGCGATGACCGAGTCACTGGAGTACGCCTCCGAACACCCGGAGGAAGCACGCCAGATCCTCACCGTCTACACCAAGATCGACAGCGAGGTGATGGAGAAGCTGACGCTGCCCGACTGGCCGACACAGATCGACATGCCCTCTCTGGAAAAGCTGGCCTCCCTGGGTGAGCAGGACGGGATCTTCGGCGACAAGAAGCCGGACCTGGACGCCCTGTTCCAATGACACCGCCGGCCGGTCAGGCAGGACCGTCCCACAGCACATGCAGAGTCGGGGGCTTTCGGAAGACCAGTCCGTGCGCAGCGGCGGGGCGGTCCGGGTCGAGGCGCAGGGCCGGGAGGCGTTCGAGCAGTCGCTGCAGAGCTATGCGGGTCTCCAGGCGGGCGAGGTGCGCGGCGAGGCAGTAGTGCGGGCCGTGTGCGAAGGCCAGTTGGAGGCGCGCGTTCTCACGGCGGACATCGAACCGGTCGGGGTCGGGGAAGACGGCCGGGTCGCGGTTGGCGCCCGTCAGGGAGACGGTGACCAGTTCGCCTCGGCGGATCGTGGCCGGGCCGAGGACGGTGTCACGGGTGGCGTAGCGGTCGACGACCGCCGCCCCGGGTTCGAGGCGCAGGGATTCCTCGATCGCGCCGTCCAGCAGACCGAAGTCGGCCCGGACAAGGACGAGTTGATCGGGGCGTTGCAGCAGGTGCAGCAGCGCGTTGGTAATCATCGCCTCGGTGGTCTCTATGCCGCCGAACATCAGCACCGCGGCATTGGACGCCACCTCCGGCAGCGTCAGCCGCCCGGCGGCGGAACCAAGGAGCGAGGCGGCGCCCCGGTCCGCGACGGTGGCTTCCACCGCGGCCCGCAGTTGCGCGTACGCCGCCGGGCCGGCCGGTCCCACCTCGTGTCCGGCGGTGATGTCCGAGACCGCCCCCACGATGGAGTCGTACCAGGCGAGCACCGTGGCCGCGGTGGTGCCGACAAGACCGAGTGCCTCGGTCACGACGGCGACCGCCAGCGGGCCGGCGAAGGCACGTCGCAGTTCGACGGCGCCCGCGGGTTCCAGTGCGGTGATGAGCCGGTCGGTCTCCCGCTCGATGAACGAGGCGAAACCCTCACGCACTTCCCGGGGGCGGAAGGGAGCGGTGAAGGGCTCGCGGTGGCGGGCGTGCTGGTCACCGTCCAGGGACAGCATGCTCGGGCCGACGACCTGTGCGGTGGAGAACCGGGGGTCGTCGACGGTGAAGGTCTCGGCGTCCCGCATCACGCCCAACGCGAGGTCGCGGCGGGTCACCAGCCAGCCGTTCAGTTCGGGCAGCCAGGAGACGGGCTCCTGCACGCGGAGAAGTGCCAGTCGTGGATGCGGGTCCCGGGCGAGTTCGGCAAGCGTGGTCGCGGCACCGAGCGGGAAGGAGTCGACGACGCTCATCGCGAGCCTTGGCCGTGTATCCGACCGTCTATGAGGAAATCGATCACGGTCAAGGCTAACAATCCCGCCAAGGGCGGGGCGGTCCGGGTCTCCGCGGGTTCCACGAGTACTCCACCAGCGGGCGCGACGCGAGGGGCCCGTGATGCAATGGGGAACCAGAGAGCGGATCACGGGGTGGAGTGGCGCGTGTTGAGCAACGGTGGGCCCGATACGGGGAGTTTCCAGCCACTGGAGGACGGTGATCCTCAAGTCGTCGGCGGATACCGGCTGGTGGCGCGGCTCGGGGCCGGCGGCATGGGGCGCGTGTACCTCTCGCACACGCCGGGTGGGCGGGCCGTCGCGGTCAAGGTGATCCGGCCGGAGCTGGCCGAGAACCCCGAGTTCCGCAAGCGGTTCCGGGCCGAGGTGGCCTCCGCGAGCCGGGTGCACGGGCTCTACACGGCGCCGGTCGTGGACAGCGACACCGAGGGATCCATGCCGTGGTGTGCGACCGCCTACGTACCGGGGCCGTCCCTCGCCGACGCGGTGCGCGACCACGGGCCGCTGCCCGTCGACACCGTGTTGCGGCTGATCGCCGGTGTCGCGGAGGCCCTGCAGGCGGTACACCGCGAGGGCATCGTGCACCGGGACCTCAAGCCCTCGAACGTGCTGCTCGCCGCGGACGGCCCGCGGGTCATCGACTTCGGTGTCGCGCGGGCCGCGGACACCACGTCGGTGACGCAGAGCGGCACGGCCCTCGGCACCATCGCCTATATGGCGCCTGAGCAGGTGCTCGGTGGCGAGGCCCTCGCCTCGGCCGACGTGTTCGCGCTTGGGCAGACCGCCGTCTTCGCGGCAACCGGCGTCGCGGCTTTCGGCGAAGGCGACCCGCACGCGGTGCTCTATCGGGTGGTGCACGAGGAGCCCGATCTCAGCCGTGTGCCCATGGAGATACGGGAGTTGGTGGCCCGGTGTCTGCGCAAGCCCGCCGCCGAGCGGCCCTCCGTCGAGGAGGTCATACGCTCCGTATCGACGATCCAGACGAACCGCGGTGACGAAGCGCGGTTCACGTCCGGCGCGTGGCTGCCGGGTGAACTGGCGGCGGGCATCGCGGCTCGCGCCGAAGGCGCCGATCAGGCCCGGGCGGGGGCGGCTCCGGGCGCTCACGCTTCCGGCGGCTTCGGGCCTGTGGGTTCGGGTGGTTTTGGGTCTGCGGGTTCCGGTGGTTTCGGGCCTGCCGGCTCCAGCGCTGCGGAGTCCGCGGGATCCGGCGGCTTCGGACCGGCCGGCTCCGGCGGCTACGGGTACCCGACGCCCTACTCCCCCACCTCCCCGTCCCACGCCGCGCTGCCCGGGCCCTTCGTGATGGGGGCAGGGCCCACGCCAGGTCCGTACGGCGCCCCGCCTCCCTGGTCGCAGCCGCAGCCTCAGTCGTCTGCCGCCGCGCAGACCTCCTCGGTCGACTCGGCCGACTCGGGCGGCCAGGGCCGCAAGGCCCGGGGCTGGGTGTTGTCGGCAGCCGCCGTCGTGCTCGTCGCCGGTGGGGCGACCGCCGCCCTGCTGCTCGTTCCGGGGGACGGCGACAAGAGCGACCCCCAGGCGCAGGAGGTGGCCGCTTCACAGTCGGCCACTGCCGAGAAGGCGTCGCCGTCGACGTCCGGCTCCCCGTCCGCCCGGGCCTCGGAGAAGCCCAAGCCCGTCAAGTCCGCTCTGCCCGCGAGCCCTTCGGGGCCCCCGACGCCCACGCGGACCGCGACCTCGGCGCCCCCGACCGCCGCGTCCAGCGAGCCCGCGGCTCCGACGACCCCTGTCCCGGTGACGTACTCCGGGATCCAGATGACCAAGAGCCACGACCTGTATCTGGCGGACACTCCGGTGCGGTCCAAGGCGGACACCGGGACCTCCGACGAGGACCTGACCTACGCCGTCTACTCCTCGGGCGCGGTCCTCGCCCCCGGCACCGACTCCGGCAGCTCCCTCGCCCTGCTGCCGGCGGGCCGGCAGGGAAGCCTGGACGCGTGCAAGGCGGCGACCGGCTACAAGAGCTACATCTGGGTCAAGGACCTCACCGTCGGCCAGCAGATGTGCGTCATCAGCGGGACGGGGCACGTGGGGCTCGTGACGTACCAGGGTTCGTCCGGGACGACGTACGCCACCTTGGACGTGAAGGTATGGCGCAACGCGGCCCAATAGCCCACGCAGGCACAGGCGTTGCCGGGTCGCCGCGCGGATCAGTACGCCGTCAGTGGTGGTGGCCCTGTCGGCCGAGGGTGTTCACGGGGGTCGCGCCGGGGCGGGTCCACTGCGGCACGGGGCGGCTGGTCGGGCCCCAGTCGGCTACGCCGTCGGCGTCCGCGCGCCAGTACCAGCAGGCCTGGCCGCCCACGGACGGATGCCCCTCGCGGACATCGCCGATCACGGGCCGGCCCTCGGGGTTGTCCTCCCACGCCTCGCCGCGGCCGTAGGGCGTCATGTCGAGCAGGCTGAGGGACCCGTTGACCGGCTCGTTGCCACGGCCCGTCGTGGAGTAGGTGAGGAACGCGCGGTCGCCGTCGCGCAGGAAACAGGCGAGGTGGCCCATTCCTCCGCCGACCGGCGCCTCCACGCCCCGTACCGAGTACCAGGGCTGGGTGTAACCCATGAACTCGACGTAGGGAGCCACCTCGTCCCATGAGCCCGAGGTCAGGACGGCGAACGAGACGCCACGGGCGTTGAGGTAGACGGCGTCCTTCACATGCCAGGCCGTGGTGGTGCAGCCCTCGCACTGCCCCTGGTGCGGCGCGCCGTCGTACCACATGTGCTGGTAGACCACGAGCTCGTCGCGGCCCTGGAACAGGTCCAGGAACGGGACCGGGCCCTCGGGTCCGACGACCTCGACCGTTCCGTCGAGCTCCACCATCGGCAGCCGTCGCCGGGCCGCGGCGATCGCGTCGCCCTCATGGGTGTGCGCCTTCTCGCGGACCAGCAACTTCTCGCGCGCCGCCTGCCAGGTGGCCAGGTCGACGACCGGCGGCTTGCCGGGGAGGTCGCTGCTCGCGTGGCCGGACGTGGTCGTCATGTTGTCCTCCGTGATGTCTCGTGCCGGGCAGCGTCGCACGACGTGCTGCGACGCCCACCAGAACAGACTCACGGCCCGGCCGGAACTCATCGCGGCGCGCTGAGAGATCCCGCCGCGATACGACAGTCCGCCCCAAGAAGGGCGGCCGGGCAGTAGGAAGTGGCCGCCGCACCCGAGGTGCGGCGGCCTCTTCGGCGCTGTTTACGTCGATTCAGCCGTGGAATCCGACGAGGATGCGCTGCTGGAGGTCTCTGAGGTCGACGCTGGGCTCGAGGCCGAGCTCCTCCCGGAGCGTGCGGCGGGCCCGCTGGTAGACCTCGAGGGCGTCGGCGCGGCGGCCGCACTCGCGGAGGGCGATCATCTCCTTCATCCAGAGCCCCTCCCTGAGCGGGTTGGCGTCGCGGAGCGTGCGGAGTTCGGCCAGCGTCGCGGCGTATCCGCCGTTGTGGTGGCTGGCGTCTATCCGCATCTCGGCCGCGGCCAGCCGGGCCTCCTCCAGGCGCTCCGCCTCGGCGAGCACGGTCGGCGAGGCCGGGACGCCCTCCAGAGGGGCACCGCGCCACAGGTCCAGCGCGTCGCCGAGTACGTTGAACGCCCGCTCGTAGACTCCCGCGGCGAACAGCTCCTGGCCCTCGGCGTGCAGCTCCTCGAACCTGCGCGCATCGAGCTGGGCCGGCTCGAAGTTCAGGCAGTAGCCGGGCGCCTTGGTCACGAGCACGCTGTGGTTCCGGTCGCCGAGCCTGCGCCGCAGCTTCATCACGTACTGCTGCACCAGATTGCGCTGGTCTCTCTTCTGCTGCGGGCCGTTGTACCAGAGCTCGTCGATGAGCCGCGCCAGCGAGACGACACGGCCGTTGGCGGTCAGCAGGACTGCCAGTACGGTCCGAATCTTGGGCGCTTCAACCGGTTTCCAATTGTGTCCGTCGAAGATCTCCAACGTCCCGAGCATCCTGAATTCGTTCAACTGTCTCGACTCCGCTCGCAGCTCTTGGTGTTCGCGGTTGTCGGGCGGCATCTGAGCGCGGCCATGCTCAGCGACTTCCCCCCGTTGACCCCCGTATAGCGATCTTCGCAAGAGGAAGTCGCCATCGGAAGTCACGGCGGATATTTGTCCGATAGTCAGCGCTCCAGCGGCCCCTTACAGCCCTGCATTGAAAGGGCTTTCACGGAAGTACAGGATGCAACATGTGTACCCTACATTCATCCGCATCCTCCGGCTGTGTCGTGATCGTAGGCGCCGATTCGGTCCGCAATGGCAACGGGAATTACGTCGTCCTCCGCGGCTGCGGCGTCGTCCGTCCGCAGCCCCGCCGCCGACAGCTCCTGGAGGAACCCGTCAAGCCGGTCCAGACCCCAGTACCGAAAACGGCCGATCTTGAAGTACGGGATGCCGAAGGCGTCGTCCTCGTACACCCGGACAAGAGCTTCCAGCCCCTCGGCCCTGATGTCCGGGTCGTCCACCGCGGACACGATCGGCAGCGGATCGAGCCCCGCGTCCTCGGCGACCGCGCGGAGCACGTCCTGATCGCAGATGTCGGCGCCGCGCTCCCACCGGGCCGACATGAGCGCGGCCAGCAGCTGCCGGTCCTGCCCGCTCCGGCGGGCCGCCAGCCAGCCCAGATGCGGCACCTCCCACCACGGGTCGATGTCGATGGGCCAGGCCACCTTGTAACCCATGCCCTCGGACAGCCGCTTGACGTCCTGGAGGATGTACAGGTGCTTGGCCTTGCTCATCGGGATGTACGGGAAGGGCGCCCCGCGCCCGTCCAGCGCCTTCCGCGTCCGCTCGTCGGGTTCCCACCACGGGCGGTACTCGACGGTTTCGGGCGCCTCGGGAAAGCGCGCCTCCAACTGCCGCAGCGCCAGCCAGCTGTACGGGCTGCGGAAGGAGAAGTACAGGACGGGCTTCGCGGGCTTACGGCTCACCGCTGCCACCCCCTGACCACGGCGGCGCCGACCCCGCCCTCCGGGGTGAAGGAGGTGATGAGGGCGGGCCTGCCGTCCAGTGCGGCGTCCTGCCGGTGGTGGGCGAGCACGGCGGCCAGCTGCAACGCCCCCTGGGCGGCGTGGCATTCACCGACCAGTCGCGCCACGGGGAGCCGCCGGACGGTGTCCCCGCCCAGTCCGGCCTCCAGAGTCGCGGTCTCGATCGCGGACTCCGGGCCGGACCCGGGCGCCACCGCCCACAGGTCGCCCGGACCGACGCCGGCCTCCCGTAGGGCCTGGCGCACGCAGTCGGCGAACGCCTCGACGAAGGCAGGGCGGTCGGCCGGGTCGGCCGAGGCGGAGGCCACGGCCATGATCTCGGCATCGGGACGACGGCCCGACGCAAGCAGGGCCTCCCCCCTCTCCAGCATGAAGAGGGCGGCTCCCTCGCCGGCGGGGGCCGAACCGCCGGGCAGGTGCGTCAGCCAGGCGTTGTGCGGGCTGAACTCCTCGACCGCGCCGACCAGCAGGGCGTCCGCGTCTCCCCAGCGCAGGCTGCGGGAGGCGTACCGCAGAGCGGCGATACCGGCCATCCGGCCGCCTGCGATGGTGGTGTTGACGCCTTTCAGGCCGTACCAGATCGCGGCCTGGCCCGCGGCGCAGTTCATCACCGCGTTCGGGAAGAGCACCGGGTTGACCAGGTAGGGGCGATCCTCGGTGATGGTCTCGCGGCTGAAGTCGCTGGTCGACTTCACGCTGCCGCTGGTGGTGCCGAGGATCAGACCGACCTGACCGCGGTTCTCGTCCGTCACCGCGAACCCGGTGTCCTGCAGCGTCTGGTCGCAGGCGACCAGGGCCAGGGCGGTGGAGCGGTCGAAGAAGCGGGTTCCCTTGCGGCCGAGATGGTCGCGGACCTGAAAGTCCGGGATGGCGAAGGCCCGGTCGGCGGGCAGCTTCTCCTCGAACATCGCGGTGACATCGGCGAGGGCGTCACGCTCCTCGACGAACGCCTTGCTGAAGTCGGCCGCCCCCATACCGAGCGGCGAGGCGACTCCCCAGCCCGTGACGTAGACCGCGTCAGGAGCGACCTCAGGCGTCTGACGTGTCGTCGCGAGATGTGTCTGACGTGTCGTCATGAGACCTCCCCCAGAATGGTGATGGCGTTGTTCCCGCCGAAGGCGAACCCGTTGTTCTGCACCACCCGCAGACGCGCCGGGCGTGCCTGGTTGGCCACCGGATCGATCCCCGGCATGTCCGGGTCGATGTTCCGGAAGTTGATCGTCGGCGGCATGAACTGGCGGGCGATACCGAGGGCGGAGGCGATGGCGCCGAAGCCGCTCGCGGCCCCCATCGTGTGACCGAGCATCGACTTGATGGAGCTGATGGGCGGCGGGGAATCGCCGAAGACCTCCCGGACCGCACGGGTCTCCGCCGCGTCGTTGGCCGGCGTGCCGGTGCCGTGCGCGCAGATGTAGTCGACCTGGTCGGCCGTGACGCCGGCCCTGCTGTGCGCCCTGCGCATGCACTCGGCGATGCTCACCGGATCCGGCGCCACCATGTGCCCGGCATCGCAGTTGAGTCCGTACCCGAGCACCTCGGCATAGATCTCGGCACCGCGGCGCTCGGCGCTCTCGAGCGGCTCCAGGAAGAGCGCGGCCCCGCCCTCACCGGTGAGCATCCCCTGCCGGTCGCGGTCGAACGGCGAGCAGTGGTCCTCGGCCATCGCCCCGAGCCGGTAGAAGCCGGCGTGCGCCCAGCGGTAGACGCCCTCCGAGCCACCGGCGATCATGTAGTCGGCTTCGTCGGCCGCGATCGCCGCATACGCGTAGCCCAGCGCGTAGTTGCTGGCCGAGCACGCGGTGGAGATGGTCACCGCCTCGCCGGTGAGGCCGAGTTCGCGGTTGACCGCGACCGCCAGCCGGGAGGACGGGACCTGCTGTGCGAGGTCCGCCTGCCAGCTCTCGAAGCCGCCCGCCACCTCCTGCTCGGAGAGCTGCTCGACCGCGCCGGCCTCGCCCCCGGTGGTACCGATCACGGAGCCGGACCGCGCCGCAGCCAGCAGCTCCGGGTCGATCCCCGCGTCCGCCACCGCGAGGCGGGCCGCCGCGGCGGCGAACTGGCTGCTGCGCCCCCACTCCTCGGGCTTGATGGCCTGCAGCATGTCGTGCGGCGAGAAGCCCGGCACCTCACCGGCCATCCTGTACGGGAAGCCCGAGGCGTCGAAGGAGGAGATCGGCGAGATGCCGCTGCGCCCCTGCTGGAGCGCCTCGGCGAAGGCCTCGACCCCGGTGCCGATGCTCGAGACGGGGCCGAGCCCCGTGATGACGACCCTGCGCTTCATGTCAGGAGTCCCAGTTGGCGCGCTCGGCGACCACGTCGTACACGGCGCGCAGATTGCCCATCTTCGGCAGCTCCGACTGCGGGATCTCGACGCCGTACCTCTTCTCCAGCCGGGCCAGGATCTCGATCGCGCGGAGCGAGTCGCCGTCGTGGTCGTCGACGAAGGAACTCGTCTCGGTCATCTCCTCGGGCTCGATCTCCAGCGCCTCTGCGACGATCTCGCGGATCTCGTCTATGTACTGCTGCGTAACGGGCATGGTGTCTCCTCCGGTCGGGCGATTGATCTGTGCTGTCGGGTCGGGCCGGGCTGTCGGGCTCACTGCGAGAACCCGCCGTCCACCTGGACGATCTGGCCGGTGATGTACGAGGCCTTGTCCGAGACGAGGAAGGAGACCAGGTCGGCGACGTGCGAGACGGCCCCGAACTCGCGCAGCGGGATGGTCGTCAGGGCCTTCTTGCGCACCTTCTCGGAGAGGTGGCCGGTCATGTCGGTCTCGATGAAGCCCGGTGCCACGGCGTTGACGCGGATCCCGTAGGGCCCCAGCTCCCGCGAAAGGGACCTGGTCAGGATGTTGACGCCGGCCTTGGAGGCGGCGTAGTTGGACTGTGTCGCGTTGCCGTACACACCGGCCACGGACGAGATGTTGACGATGACGCCGCTGCGGCGCTTCAGCTGGCCGAAGGCCACGCAGTGGCTGAAGTTGTAGGTGCCGGTGAGGTTGGTCCCGATGACCTCGTTCCAGTCCTCGGGCGGCATGAGCACCAGCGGGTTGTCCCGGGTGATCCCGGCGTTGTTCACCAGCACCTCGACCGGGCCCAGGGCGGCTTCCGCGTTGCTGACGAACGCCTTGACGTCGGCGATGTCCGTCACGTCGCAGCGGTCGTGGAAGCAGCGCGCCCCGGCCCGCTCCACCGCCTCGCGGGTCTCGTCGGCCGCCTCCTTGCCGGACCGGAAGCAGAAGGCGACGTCGTATCCCTCCTCGGCGAGCCGCACGGCGATACCGCGGCCTATCCCCCGGGAAGCGCCCGTGACCAGCGCAATCGGCTTGTCCGGCATCACTGTTCCGCCTTTCGATATACCAGGCTTCGTCGCGTCGACCGGTCGGCGCGTGCCTTCTCCCAGGTCCGCACCGCGCTTTCCACCATGTGTTCATGGCCTGCGAAGATCACGCGGAGGAGTTCTTCGGCACGGCTCGTGGTCTCGATGAACTCGGCGCTCACACGACCGTTCCGCGCGTGCAGAAGGTTCTCGCCGATCATGATCAGCTTTCCGTCCGGTACGTTCCGGGAGCACAGCAGCGTCCCGACCAGCGGCGAATCCTCGGCCGACTTGTGGAAATCGATGATCCATTCGTAGTCGGCGCGCTGCTGCGGCTCGTCCCGGTACCGGTAGACCGCCGTCCAGGTGCCGTCCGGCCCTTGGTGCGAAACGGTTGGGAAGCCCTCCTCCGCGGCGACCCGGAACCGCCAGCCGGACTGCTCCTGCGGCCCCTCGGTGACCTTCAGCGGCTCGGCGAAGGTCAGCATCAGGAAGCCCACGTCGAGCAGCCAGTCCTCGCCGTCCACGGTCACGATCAGCAGCAGATGGTCCCAGGCGTCCCACCACTCGCCGCTGACCTTCCAGATCTGCGCCGGGACCAACCGGACCTCGAAGCCGGCCTGACGCAGGAATTCACCGAACAAGGGCGTCGATTCAAGGCAATTGCCACCCCTCCGCCGGTGCACCAGCTTGGCGAACGATTCCGCGTGGCCGAGCACCGGCGGCGTTCCGTCGAAGGAGTCGAGCATCTCGTAGGGGACGGACCGCAGATGTGCCGTGTAAAGCTCGCGCAGGCATTCAAGGGAGTTATTCAACAAGCCTTGATAACCAATGCGTTCCAGATATTCCCGCCACGGCAGTGACTCCGTCTCCAAGACATCCTCCGGATTGCTGCGATGGGGGCCCGGGCAGGTCCCGGCTTTCGATCCGGCTTGAATTCTCGGCGGTCCCGGGCGGTCTCAGGAGGCCCGACCGCCCTGCTCGAAAGTCCACCCCGACGCAGCGGCCCGAGGCAGCGGCCCGCCGCGCCGGCCGTCGTCGCGGGCAGACGTCATGGACAGACCGAAAAGCCGTGTGGCGGCGCATGGTTGACCATGCGCCGCCACACGGCTGATGGGGCGTCAGTGGGAGGGACCGATGGGAAGGGGCCAGTGGGAGGGAAGCGTCAGCCGGGCTTGAGCGCCGACTCCCCCTCCCTGGACGGCGCGGCGTCCGGCGCCTGTACGGGAGCCGGCTCGCGTCCGGGCAGGAAGAGGCTCGGCAGCACCGCGAGCGCGGTGATCACCAGCGCCCACCAGAAGGGGGGACCGAAGGACGTCGCGAGGTCCTTGGCGACATCGCTGCCGGGCAGCACCTGGACGACCGATCCGACGCCCGTGGGCAGCCGGTCCTCGATCTGCTGTTGCAGGACCACCGCGAGTACCGCCGTGCCCAGGGAGGCGCTGACCCGCTGGAAGACGTTGAAGGCGCTGGTGGCGCTCGGCGCGAGTTCCTTGGGCACACTGCCGAAGGCAACCGTCATGGTCGGCAGCATCGAGGCGCCGAGGCCGAAGCCGCGTACGACCATCGCGAGTCCGAGCACGACCGCGTTCGGATCGGCGTCGATGAGGGCGTACGGAATGGTGCCGAGCACGGCGAGCAGGATGCCGAGCAGGGTCAGGTTCCGTACGCCCAGCATCGCCGTCAGCTGGTTCATCATGACGACCCCGGCGAAGAAGCCGAGACTCTGCGGCAGCAGCAGGAGCGCGGACTCCAGCACGCTCGCGCCGTGCACCAGTTGGAAGTAGAGCGGCAGCGGGATCATCACGCCGTACATCGCCATGCTCAGCAGCATGTTCGCCAGCGTGCCGTTCCTGAAGCCGCTGCGGCGGAACAGCCGCAGATCCACCAGCGGTTCCAGCCGGGTGCGCAGGGCACGCACCGCGAAGGCCGCCAGGAATGCGACTCCGATCACCAGGCCGCCGACCGTCTTCCCGTCGCCGAAGCCGCCCGCCGAGCCGGCCTCGGACAGGCCGTAGAGCAGCGCGGCCAGACCGGGCATCAGCAGCACCATGCCCAGCACGTCGAGCTTGGCGTCCTTGGAGGGCTCAACGACGTTCCGCACCTTCAGCAGGACCAGCACGACGGTGATCAGGCAGAGCGGCACGTTGATGAAGAAGAGCCACCGCCAGCTCAGGTAGTCGACCATCACACCGCCGAGCGAGGGGGCGATGAGCGGGGCGAACATCGCCGGAATCGAGACGATGCCCATCAGGCGGCCGAGCCGCTTCGGCCCGGCCGCCTGGGCCAGCAGCGCCTGCCCGATCGGTACGAGGAGGCCGCCTCCGATGCCCTGGAGCAGTCGGAAGGCGATCAGGCTGGGCGCCGACCAGGCCAGCCCCGCAAGCAGCGAACCGACCAGGAACACCACCTGCGAGAAGATCAGCATCTGCTTCGCGCCGAAGCGGGCGGCAGACCATCCGCTGAGCGGGATCGACACCGACAGCGCGAGCAGATAGCCCGTCACCACCCATTGCACGGTGGAGATCTCGGCGTCGAAGTTCCTGGCGAGCGGTCCGACCGCGACATTGACGATGGTGCTGTCGAGCAGGCTGGCGAAACCGCCCAACGCCATGATCCCGCTCAGCCACCACAGTTCGGGCGTAATGCGGCCGGAGTCATCCGTCTCGGCCGGCGCCTGGTCAGTACTCACAGCTGCTCGTTCCCCTTCGCTCTTGAACTCAGCAGCGCAATCGTTCCACAACAAGTGTTGCTTGTACAACAGGTGTCGGAAACTGGGGAACGTTCACCGGCCCCGGCCGGGTCCGTCCGCGGCGAGCAACTGCCCGGTGATGGCCTCGAGTACGGCCCGGCTCGATTCGGCGAGGAAGAAGTGGCCACCGGGCACCTGGGACAGGGTGAAGCCGGCCGCGGTCTCCGCGGCCCAGCCGCGCATCGCCCCGCTGGGCGTCAGCAGGTCCGAGGCGCCCGCGAACCCCCTGATGGGGACGGCGAGTTCCTCGGACGGCTGGCGGCGGTAGCCCGCCACCAGCGCGAGGTCGGCCCGCAGCGCGGGCAGCAGGAGCTCCAGCAGCGCGGGCTTGGCCAGTACGGAGGCCGGGGTGCCACCGGTCCGCCGGAGCCACTCCGTGAGCTCGGCGTCCGATCCCCGCCACACCGCCTGCGGCCGCACCGAGCCCGGCGCCACGCTCGCCCCTACGAAGAGTCCGGCCGGCTGCCTCAGCCCGGGCGACCGGGCCAGCTCGCGCGCTAGGGCCAGTCCGGCGAGTCCGCCCATGCTGTGCCCGTAGATGCCATAGGGACGGTCCAGGTACGGCGCGAGCACCCCGGTCAGTTCCTTGGCGAGCAGCCGCGCGTCGTCGAACGCCGGCTCGGCGATCCGGTTCCCGCGCCCCGGCAGCTGCACGGCGAGAACCTCGACGCGCCGCCCGAGATCACGATCGCGCAGCCAGTCACGGAAAACGGTCGCACCACCACCCGCGTACGGCAGACAGAACAGCCGGACCGGCGCCTCCGACTCCCCCTTGGCAGCAGGCCGGATCCATGGATCGCGCGGCCGGTTCATACGGACCACGCGGCGGGGGCCGGGGCCGGGACAACCGGGGCGGCGCCCGCAGCCGGAACGGCCGCCACGGAGCCCGGAACCGGCGCCGCCACGGAGCCCGGAACCAAGGCCGAGGCGGGAGCCGGAACAGAGACCACGGCCGGGGTCGAAACGGAAGCCGGGACCGACGCAACCGAGGCGGGACCCGCAGCCGGTCCACCCGCCACGGAGCCCGGAACCGGGGCCAACACGGAGCCCGGAGCCGACACCGAGGCGGTAGCCGGAACGGAGACCGCGGCCGACGCAACCGGGGCCGAGCCCGAGGCCGGACCCGAGGCCACAGCCGACACACCCGGCGCCCGCACACTCGACGCCCGCGCTCCCGGAGCCGGCACCGCCGGGATCCGCACCAGCGCCTCCCCCCGCACCGTCAGCGGTCCGTCCACCCGGCGCACCGCCAGTGCCAGCCTCGCCGCCCGCCCCCCGGCGACCGTCTCGATCGCCTTGACGCGCGCCGTGCAGCGGAGCCGTGCGGGCACCGTGGTGACGGCGGTGAAGGACACCCGGAAGGACAACACGTCCTCCACCGGCGCCCATTCGACGAGGAGCCGTCCCAGCAGTGCCATGGAGAGCATGCCGTGGGCGATCACATCGTCCAGTCCCGCCGCGCGGGCCGCCTGCGGGTCCAGGTGGATCGGGTTGAGGTCGCCGTACGACTCGGCGAAGGCCGCCAGTGTGGCCCGGTCGATCTGTTCCGGCAGCAGTTCGGGCAGCTCCGCGCCGACCTCCGCCGCCGCGAGCGAGAACCCGCTCATCACTTCCCTCCTGGCTGTACGAGGATGACCTGGTGGAGCTCGGCGACCAGCCCGTCGTCGCGGGTGACCGCCGTGTCACGGACGACGAAGTCGAGCCCGCGCCGCGTACGGATGTCGGTGATCACCGGCGCGAAGGTGAGCAGATCTCCGGCGTACACCGTCCGGTGATGGACGAACCCCTGCTCGACATGGCGCACATCGCTCAGCCGCACCCCCAGGTCGGCCAGGAAGTCACCCGGCTCCTGCCGCTCGAGACCGGCGAGGAGCGCGGGCGGCACGGGCAGATCGGGGTGCCCGGCCGCCCGCGCCGCCGTCTCGTCGGTGAACACCGCGCCGGGGAGCCCGACCGCTGCGGCATAGCGGCGCAGCCGGTCGCGCTCCACCGCGACGGTGTACGGGGCCAGGACGGCACCCACGAAGTCGCGGTCGATCACCGGGCCACCACCTGCCGCTGCCGTTCCCTTGCCGCGTGCAGCAGTTCACGGTTGCGGATCAGCTTGCCGTTGGAGGTGCGCGGCAGCACGGCCGGGAAGTGGAAGGCCTTGGGGATCTTGTACGGGCTGAGCTGTTCGCGGCACCAGGCGAGCAGCTCGGCGTTGGACACCCGGCCGGACACGACCAGATGGGCCTCGATCGCGTCCCCGTAGACCACCACCGCCTCGGTGACGGCCGCGTGTGAGGTCAGAACCGACTCCACCTCGGTCAGATCGACCTTCAGCCCGCCGATCGCGACCACCGAGTCGACGCGGCCGGTGATCTCCAGGACTCCGGTGTCCGGCCCGGCCGTGCACAGGTCATGGGTGTTGAGCCAGCCGCCCACGAAACGGCTTTCGTGGTCCCCGTGCAGATAGGGGTTCTCCGGAAGGCTGACCCGAAGGGTGCCGTCCTTGATCACGGTGCGGACCCCCGGCGCCGGAACACCGACGGCCGGCGGCGGGTACGCCCCGGTCAGATCGGTCGCGATGATGCCCGTCTCGGTCATGCCGTACGCCTGGCCTATGCGTACGCCATACCGCTCCTCGAAGCGCTGGTAGATCTCGGCGGGCAGGATCTCCCCGCCGGAGACCGCGAGCCGCAGCGTGGCCGGCACGGCGGGCCCCTCGATCCGGCTCAGCAGATCGAAGTGCGCCGGGACGCCGAACACCGCGGCGACATGACGGTCCACCAGGATCCGGAGCAGCTCGTTGCGGTGCGGCCGGCGGGCGAAGTGCAGGGCCACGCCGGTGTTCAGCGCGTGCAGCACGCCGCCGATCAGCCCGAAGGAGTGCACCAGGGAGCTGAGCAGCAACACGCTCTCGCCGGGCCGAGGCATGTCCGCGAGGTGGGCGAAGCGGTCGATCTCGGCCAGCAGCGATTTCCCGGTGCGGCCGATCACCTTGGGCAGACCCGTGGAACCGGAGCTGAACTGCACGAGCCGGTGCCCGGTGGTGGCCGCACGCCCCTGCGGGCGGGACTCCACCACCACCTCGCACTCGTCCCGGAACGCGGCCACCCGCAGGGGTTCCTCGCCCGAGGTGAGATGGAACTGCGGCTCGCACACCTCGATCAGCCGGGTGGTCTCCGCCCGGGTCAGCCGCGGATCGAGCAGCATGACCTGCGCGCCCGAACTCCACAGGGCGAACACCGACCACAACAGGGTGAAACCGGGCGGCAGTTGAACGGCCACGGTACTGCCTGCGCGGATGCCGTGGGCTGCCAGCCGGCCGGCCGCGCGACCGGTCTCGTACCGCAACCGCTCGCGTGTCACCTCCTGTTCGCCATGGGCCCAGAGCTCGGCGTCGCGGTCGGTGTCGGACAGGCATGCCGCGAGCCAGGAGTCGAAATCCGTCGGTGAAGCCATTGCGCTGTCCGCCTCCGTCACTTCTCGATGCAGAACTCGCCCACAGGCCAGCCGACATGACGCTTGTCGGTGGCGATGTAGCCGAGCAGCTTGTCGCCGGGCTTGAGCTCGGTGCAGTTCAGTACGGCGGCGCCGGGACCGAGCACCCGCACGTGCCAGTCGTCCTGCAGCGTCAGGCTGACCTCGACGCCCTCCTCGGACTTGGCCCTGACGGTCAGCAGCGGGCGGGATTCGAGCTTGACCCGGCCGACCACGATCCGCCGGGTGCGGCCGTCCGCCGTCACACCGAGGACGGTGCTGCCGGCCTTGAGCTCACTGAGGTAGTTGGTGCGGTTGTCGGCGCCCATGACGTACGAGTGCAGCGCACCGGCGTTCACCCGGAAGGGCCGCGTGGGCATGTAGGGCAGCGGGTGGGTCTCGCTGACGCACAGCACGAAGCCGTGGGCGTACGAGCCGACCAGGATGCCCTCGTCCTTCTCGAAGTGGGTGCAGGTGTCGACGCACACCCGGTCGCCGAGACCGTTGTGCTCGATCGACTCCACTGTCAGCGTGGACAGTTCGAGGTCCTGGGTCGAGGACTGGAGCAGGGCGTTCAGACCGAAGATGTCGTTGGCGTCCTTGGGCGCGAGCAGCAGCCCGTCCGAGCCCTTCTCCAGTACGTCCACGATGATGCCGGCCTCTTCCAGGTCACCGGCCTCGCAGATGAGCCGGCCGGGGCTCTTGTCGGCGGCGGCGATCACGATCTCCAGCGGGATCTTGGTGGGGTCGCGGAACTTCACCACCGTGTGCTCCAGCTCCTGTGCGGCCGCGCAGGCGAGCCGGAGCGACGGGTCGTCGACGACGTCGACGAACGCGCCGTGCCGCGCCGGGGCCTCGGCAGCCACCAGCTTCAGCTTGTCCAGCTCGGCGGTCGTGCGGACCGCGGTGAGGACGACGTCGGCGACATCGGCCGCCTCCGGGGGCAGTGTCGCGTCCGGAGCGGCGAGCAGTACCTTCTGCACGGTCGGCGGCAGAGTGGCCAGCAGCTCCAGGCGGTCGTCGACGAACCCGGCGAGACCGGCGTGGATCGCCGCGTCCACCACCGCCTCCCGCTGGTTCTTCTCGACGGAACGGATGTCGATCCAGGCGAACTTCACGTTGACCATCCCTACGCTGAGTGGCTGTTTCCGGCGTACCGCTGCCGGAGGCGTACCGGGCCGGCGGCGTACCCCGGCCGGACTTCCCGATCAGCACGATGTCAGCGCGGACCCACGGCCCAACAGCCGCGAAAGGGCTGCTCGATGGGCGGTCGGACGGAGGGCGGGGGCTGGCCGGTCGGGTACCTCGATCGGCGCCGCCGCGCGCACTCGCAGAGGCACTCCGTTCGAGGGGTAGCGGCGGCCGCGCGCGGGGTGAGACTCGGTCACCGAATCAGACTTCCAGGTGACGAGGGGTGGATCATGACAGCAAGGTCCGGTGGTATGGCGCTGCGCCTGTCACGGCTGTCCCGGCACAGCGACGGGCGTTATCTGTTCGTGCCGATGGACCATTCGGTGGGAGACGGTCCCATCGTCGCCGCCAGAGACTTCAACGGGCTGGTCCGCACGGCGGTGGCGGGCGGCGCGGACGCCATCGTGGTGCACAAGGGGCGCGCGGCAACCGTCGATCCGGGGCTGCTCCGCGACTGCGCACTGATCGTGCATCTGAGCGCGAGCACGTCCCACGCCACCGACGTCGACGCCAAGGTTCTGGTCGGCGACGTCGAAGAGGCGATCCAGCTCGGCGCGGACGCGGTGAGTGTGCACGTCAACATCGGCTCCGACACCGAGAGCCGGCAGCTGACGGATCTCAGCTCGGTGGCCGACGCCTGCCGGCGGTGGGGTATGCCGCTGCTGGCCATGGTGTACCCGAGGGGGCCGCGGATCACCGACCCGCACGACCCCCGGCTGCTCTCGCACGTCGTCAACGTGGCGGCGGACCTTGGCGCTTCCATGGTGAAGACCACCTGGTCGGCGCCGCTGGAGCGGATGTCGGAGGTCGTCGAGAGCTGCCCGATCCCGGTACTGGTCGCCGGCGGCCCGAGCAGGAGCGACGCCGACCTGGCCAACTACGCCGCCGGTGTGATCGCGGCGGGCTGCAGCGGTCTCGCGGTCGGACGCAGCTTCTTCGAGAGCAGCACGCCCGCAAGCGTGATCCGCACCCTGTCGGCCGCGGTGCACGAGACCCCGCGGCTCACCGAGCGGCTCGGCGCGGTCCAGCGGGTCCCGGTCCGCTGAGCGGCCCTGCGGGCCTGCCGTCAGGCGGACCGCGGTGAGCAGGATCAACAGCCATGCCCGGCCCATCGGGCCGGACAACCACGTACGGAGACGCCATGCATGAAGAGACCCGAGAGTTCATCCTGACGGTGATCAGGGACGTCATCAATCTCCCGCTGCCCGCGCAGGTCGAGGACGGCCTCCCGCTCGGCGAGGAAGGGCTGGGGCTCGAGTCGCTCGCCATGATCGAGCTGGTGCTGCAGCTCGAGGGTGAGTACGGCATCGACCTGCCCGAGGAGGACCTCGAACCGCAACTGGTCCCGAACCTCGGCCGGTTCGTGGACGCGGTCGTCGACCGGCGGTCGGCGCTTGCGGCGGGCAGCGCGGCCCAGTGATCACCGAAACCGATGTGGCACAGCTGCTGCGCGACAGCGGTCAGCTGCTCGAGGACTGGGACACCGGGACCGAACTCGCCCTCGATTCCCTGACCTTCGTCTGGCTGGTCCACCTGCTCGACGAACGCCACGGGATCGTCGTCGGTCCCGAGGACGAGGACGAGCTGGCCGCGAGCGACACGATCGGCTCGCTGCACCGCAACCTGGTCCGGCTGCTGCCGGACGGGGCCGGCGGGGCGAGCGCGGCCAGTGGGACGGAGGCCCGGCATGCGTCCTGAGGTGGCGATCACCGGTTACGGAGTACTCACCGCCTTCGGCTTCGGCGCCGAGGCACTGCGCGAGGGCGTCTTCGCGGGCCGGCCGGGGTTCGTCCCGGTCACCCGCTTCGACACCACCCCCTTCCACGCGAAGCAAGCCGCCACCTACGAAGGCCACGGGCCCGAGATCCCCGGGGTACCGGTCAAGCCCGGCTACACCCCCACGCAGGCCGAAGTGCTGCACGCGTGCACCGCGGAGGCGCTGCGGATGGCGGGCACCGAGGCGACGGGTGCGCCGGTGCTCCTCGGCACCAACGGCGATCACTCCGCGAGCCGGTCCTTCTGGACGGACATGGCGGCGGGCCGGGACCCCGGGGACCGGCGGACGCTGGACAGCATGCCTGCCCGGCTGCCGCACGGCATCGGCGAGGCCTTCGGCCTGGACGGTCCGCGGCTCGCCTTCGTCAACGCCTGCGTCGCCTCGACCAACGCGATCGCGCACGGCGCCGCGCTGATCAGGCGTGGGGCGGCCGACACGGTGGTCTGCGGCGGCGCGTACCTGGTCACCGAGGATGTGTTCGCGAAGTTCGACTCCGGCAAGGCGCTGAGCCGGAAGGGTGTCGTCCGGCCGTTCGCGGCGGGCCGGGCGGGTCTTCTCCAGGGCGACGGCGCGGCCGTGCTGGTCCTGGAGTCGGCCGAGCGCGCACGGGCACGCGGTGCCGAGGTGCTCGCCGAGGTGGCGGGCTGGGGCATGGCCGCCGACGCGTACCACGTCATCAAGCCGCACCCGCGGGGTGAGGGGCTGGCCCGGGCCGCCCGCGCCGCGCTGCGCAGCGCGGGGCTGGCGCCCGAGCGGATCGGGTACGTCAACGCGCACGGCACCGGCACCCCGCTGAACGATGTCGCGGAAACGGCGGCGCTGCACGGGATCTTCGGCGCGCACGCGCCGGCCGTCCCGGTGAGCTCGACGAAGGGCAGCACCGGACACATGCTCGAGGCCACCGGGGCCGTGGAGGCGGTGATCACGCTGCTCGCGCTCCGCGACGGCATCCTGCCGCCCACGGTCGGCTACCAGGAGCCGGACCCCGGCTGCGACCTGGACTACGTGCCGCGCGAGGCCCGCCGTGCTGCCGTCACGCACGCGCTCTCCCTCAACGCCGCGTTCGGCGGGGTGAACGCGGCACTTGTCCTGAAGCGGGCGTGAGCGGCGTCTCCACGTCACCGCCGTGTTCCGCGTCCGCACCCTGAAAGGAATCGCATGACCACGCTGCTCGCACAGCCGCGCTCGATCGTGGCGGCGGCCTGCCGGGCGCCCTGGGGGGAGGCCGCCGACGGCCTGCCCGGCGCCGCGCCCGCCGAACTGCCCAATGTTCCGGGCTTTGTGCTGTCGCGGTTCAGCCCGCTGGTCGCCGAGGTCGCCGGCGCCTGTCTCGGCGATCCGGGGACCGAGCACGATCTGACCGCGGGCCGCCCCGGGCGGACCGCCATCGTGCTGGCCACCACCTACGGCGACACCACCACGTCCGACGTCGCGACCCAGCGGCTGGTCGCGGGCCAGGTGCACAGCCCGCTGCTGTTCTTCCAGTCGGTGACCACGTCGATCCTCGGCCATCTGACCAAGCGGTACGGCATCACCGGCCCCATCAGCTGTATCTCGGCGGGCACGGACCCGGCCGCCGAGGCGCTGCAGCTGGCGGACCTCCTGCTGGACGAGGAGGAGGTGGAGCAGGTGCTGGTGATCGGCGTCGAGACCGCGGCCAATGAGCGCGTCGACTGGGTGCGCGAACGCGTGGGCTCGGCACGGCTGTTCGGGCCGCTGCCGCAGGGCGACGCCGCCGTGGCGCTGCTGCTGCGCCGCGGGAGCGCGGACGGTTCGCCGGGGTTGCCCGCCGCGGAGCCGACCGTGCCGCAGTGGCCCGCGTACGGCTGGCTGGCCCCGCTGGTCGAGCTCTGCACCGCCTGCGACCTGTCATCGAGTACGTCAACGACCTTGTGAGGAGCCTCAATTGGACCGGATGGGCTTCGGCGCCTTCCTTTCACCCCTTCACCCGCTGGGCGAGGACCCGGCCCTGTCGCTGTGGCGGGACCTCGAGCTGGCCGAGTGGCTCGACCAACTCGGCTTCGACGAACTCTGGGTCGGCGAGCACCACTCGGCCGGCTGGGGAACCGTCAGCTCGCCCGAGTTGTTCATCGCCACCGCGGCCGAGCGCACCCGGCACATCAGGCTCGGCACCGGGGTGGTCAGCCTGCCGTACCACCACCCGTTCATGGTCGCCTCGCGGGCCGTACAGCTGGACCAGCTGACCCGGGGACGGTTCACCCTCGGCGTCGGAGCCGGCTCCATCCCCTCGGACATGCACTTCCTCGGCATCGACCCGGCGGACACGCGTCGGCGCACGGCGGAGTCGCTGGAGGTGATCCTTCAGCTGCTGGACGGCGAGAAGCCGGTCACCGCCCGCACCGACTGGTTCGAACTCCGCGACGCACGGCTCCAGTTGCGTCCGTACGCGAAGACCGGGCTGCCGCTGGCGGTGTCCAGTGCCACCTCCCCGTTCGGTATGCGCCTTGCGGGCCAGCACGGGATCAGCCCGATCTCCTTCGGTATCCCGCCCCGCCCTGGCAGCCAGATCGGCGACCTCGTCGGCCAGTGGCAGCACGCGGAGGAGGCGGCGGCCGAGCACGGCCGCACGATCGACCGGGCCGACTGGCGGGTGACGCTGGCCGTGCACGTGTCGGAGAGCCGTTCCCAGGCACTGGACGAGATCGTCGACGGCTGGATGCGCTACCGCAACGAGTACTGGGCTCTGGTCGGCGCACCGCCGGTGCACTCCCGTGCGGAGGCCCGCAAGGCGCTGGAGGAGGCGATCGACCGGCGCAGCGCGATCATCGGCTCGGTCGACGAGTGCGTCCAGGCCGTCCGGGACATCCAGGAGGCCACTGGTGGCTTCGGCCGGCTCCTTGTCACCGTCATGGACTGGGCGCAGCGGGAGCAGATGAAGCGGAGCTTCGAGCTGCTCGCCCGCTTTGTGGCTCCCCATTTCAACGGCGCGCTCCGCGGCGTCACCGACTCCTACGAGTGGACGGGCGAGCAGGCCCGGGCGTTCTTCGCCAGGCAGGGCGCGGGCCAGTAGCACGGCCCCGACAAGACTGATCCGCCGCCAGGAGAGGCCTCCTGACGGCGGATCAGCTGTTTGCGGTCACGGTGGCCGGGGTCAGTGCCCCATGCCGAGGCCTCCGTCGACGGGGATGACGGCGCCGGTCACATAGGACGCCCCGGGCGAGGCGAGCCAGACCACCGCGGACGCGATCTCTGCGGGGTCGGCGATCCGGCCCAGCGGTACGTCCCCGATCATCTGTGCCCGCCGTGCCTCGGGCAGCTTCGCGGTCATGTCGGTCTCCACCAGACCCGGCGCGACCACGTTGACGGTGATGCCCCGCGAGCCGAGCTCGCGCGCCAGCGATCGGGCAAGGCCGACCAGCCCGGCCTTGCTCGCCGCGTAGTTGGCCTGCCCCTCGGA
Organism: Streptomyces sp. NBC_00620; assembly: GCF_026341825.1. Taxonomy (GTDB): domain Bacteria; phylum Actinomycetota; class Actinomycetes; order Streptomycetales; family Streptomycetaceae; genus Streptomyces. Next base: position 1,847,591 of record NZ_JAPENY010000002.1, on the reverse strand, counting down.
GCCGCGCAGTCCGGCGACCGAGGAGATGAAGACGACCCGCCCCTGCCGCTTGCGCAGCATTGCCGCGGCCGCCTTCCGGCTGGTCCTGAACGCACCGCCCAGGTTGGTGTCGAGCACCCGCAGGAACTGCGGGTCGGTCATCCGCAGCATCAGCCGGTCGTCGGTGATCCCGGCGTTCGACACCAGCACGTCGACCGGCCCCTGTACGGCCTCCACCTCACCGAACGCCCGCGCCACCTGGTCCGGATCGGTGACGTCGCACTCCACTCCCAGCAGCCCTTCGGGCGCACCGGAGCCGCGGTGGGTGACAGCCACCGCATCGCCCTGCGCCTGGAACGCCCGGGCGACGGCCAGGCCGATGCCCCGGTTTCCGCCGGTGACCAGCACCGAACGTGCCATGAAACACACCTCATTTGTGGGCCCGGCCGATCGGCCGGGCATCAGTCGTCGGTCGGTCGTGCGGGTATCCGCCGGCCGGGCATCGGAAGGCTTCGGTTCAGCCCGGCAGCCGGGTGTACGCCCCGCGGTGGAACACCAGCGGGGGCCGTACCGGGTCCGCCACCCTCATCCCCCGCACCAGGCCCAGGTAGAGCACATGGTCCCCGCCCGGGTACCGGTACTCGGTGGTGCACTCCAGGGACACCAGAGCGTCGGGCACCACCAGGTGGCCGCTGCGCCCGGCGACGGAGCCGAGCAGTTCCTGCGCGACCAGGCCGCTCGGCCGGTCACGTGCGGCGAACCGCTGCGAGAGCTCCGTCTGGTCCTGGGCAAGGACGTTCACCGCGAAGCCCCCGGCGCTGTCGATGGCGGCGACCAGCCGGCCGGCGGCGTTGACGCTCACCAGGACGAGGGTCGGTTCCAGCGAGATGGAGGTGACCGAGCTGGCGGTCATCGCCTCCGTACCGGGTCCCTGGCCGACGGTGATGACGGCGATGCCCGTCGGGAAGAGGCCCATGGCCCCCCGGAACGCCTCCGCGTTCGGGCTGTCCCAGACCGTGACACCGTCCGCTCCAACTACGTCCGTAGACATTGGTCCACGCCTCCTTCAGCGCTTGTGCACCAGGCAGGTCAGGCGTGCCGTGCAGGTGGGCCGCCCCTTCTCGTCGGTGATCTCGATCTGGTAGGTGGCCACCCGGCTGCCGAGATGCAGCGGCGTGCAGACCCCGGTGACCAGACCCGAGCGCACCGACTTGTGGTGGGTGCAGGACAGTTCGAGCCCTGCCACGGCGCCCCGCGGCGCCACCCAGAGGCCGGCCGCAACCGAACCCAGCGTCTCCGCCAGTACCGCGTTCGCTCCTCCGTGCAGCCAGCCGAAGGGCTGCATGTTGCCCCGTACGGGCATGGTCGCGACCACCCGCTCGGGTTCGATGGAGATGACCTCGATGCCCATCCGCGTGGCCAGTTGCTCGTCGACCAGCGACGGTGGCGCGGACAGCATGTTGCGAACGGGCACGTCCGCTGCCGAGCCGGGCTCGTCGGCCGTCAGACGCTTGCTCTCCATGTGTCCCTCTCCTGTGGTGGTCGGCACCGGATCTCAGCGGTGCTGACCACCACGATCTCGGCAGCCGGACGACAGGCCAAGGCCCCTTCCAGGTAGCCGTTTTCCGCCCGATCGGCGCGTGCGGGGCTGACCGTTCGGCCAGGGTGAGCCGACTTGTGGAGTGCCGGAAATGCAGGAATCCCACCTCTGGCCCAGAGGTGGGATTCCTGTCTGCTTCTGACGGTGCTGCCCGCTGCCCGCGATCCGCTTCCGACGGTGCTACCCGGCGGTCTTGCCGCCGCCCAGGTGCAGTCCCTGCCAGGCGTGCGCCGCGGCTTCCTCGGCGGGCAGCCAGTCGGGCCTGAGCAGCCAGCAGGTGACCAGGCCGATGAACGCCCCGGCGGAGCAGTGCGCCCGCAGTTCGACACCTGCCTCGTCGGCCCGTCCGGCTCCGGCCTCCACCAGCTGGAGAGCGACCTGCTCGGCGACCAGCTGGCGCAGCCGGTTGACGAAGCGGGGCGAGCCGCAGGGCCCGAGCATCCGCCGGTAGAGCGTGGCCTCGGTCTCGACGTGCCGGAACATGTCGAGGAAACCCTGCGGCATCTCGGCCGGCAGTACGACGAGGGGGCAGCGGGCCGCCAGGCCGATCAGGCCCGCCAGCTCGTCCTCCATCGCGTCGAGCATCAACTCGTCCAGGTCCTGGTAGTGCTGATAGACCGTGGCGCGGTTGACCGTCGCCCGTTCGGCGACGTTGGCGATGGTGATGCTGTGCAGTTCCCGCTCGGCGGCGAGCTCCAACGCTGCGGCCCGCAACAGCGCGCGGGTCCGCAGGACCCTGGGGTCGGTGCGCCTCGCCACAATCTCTGCGGTCGATTCGGACATCTGCCCAGCCTACACCGCTTAGGCAACAGATGTTGCGGAGTGGACCCCTCGGCCCGCGTCCCGGCTCGGCCCCGCCAACAGGCCGTCCTCGATGGCCCGGACCACGGCGAGCGTGCGGTTGGGGCAGTTCAGCTTGGCCAGCACATTGCCCACCAGCCGCTTCACCCCGTGCTCCGAGATCTGCAGCCGCCTGGCCGCCTGCTTGTTGCTCAGCCCCTCGGCCACCAGGTGCAGCACCTGGAGTTCGCGGGGGGTGAGCATCGTGCCCGGTGGCCCCCAGGGGCGTGACTCGGCCGGCAGGGGCCCCGCCTGCCGCAGCACCCGCCGGGCGAGAGTGGCCGACACATAGAACTTGCCCGCCATGATGTCGGAGACGGCGTCACCGAAGACCCTCGGAGTCAGCCCTGACCAGTCGACCAGCGCATGGACACAGGAGTGGGTGCTCTGCGGTACCTCGACGCCGTCGGCCCCGTCGACGAGCAGCAGCAGCCGTACGTCGTGCGCGCTCAGCTGCTCCGCGACGGCAGGGTCCTCCGTCGCCGCGAGTTCGGCGGCGGAGATCACGACCAGGTCGAACGCGGCGGCTCCGCCCGCCCGTAGGGCCTCGTCGCCACTGCCGAAGCAGGTGACGCCGCTGATGCCCCCGAGACAGCGGAGCATCCCCTCGACCCCGTACCGGCGGACTTCGTTCTCCAGAATCAGCGCGATCTTCAGGTCGCTCTCATCCAATCGGGTGGACACTTGATTTCTCCCCCAAAAAGAAAGTAAATTCTTCGAAAGCCGGAACGGCGAGGGCCGAGAAGTAATCGGACCCGGTCGGCAGGTCCGTCACCAGCCAGGTGTCGACCTCGCATCCGGCGGCACTGTGCGAGACCACTGCGGCTCGGCGGCCCGGCCCCACGTCGATATTTCCGAGAGTGGCCTCGACTCCGATTCCACTCGCCTTGACAACTGCTTCTTTCCTGGTCCAGCAACGGATGAACTCCGCGTCGCGGCGCCCCGCGGGGACACCCTGGAAGTACGTCCGTTCATTTTCACTCAGCACGACGGATGCGAGCGAGCCGAAGTCCGTCCGGCGCACGCATTCGAGATCGACGCCCACCCGCATCCCGGCGGCGGCCGCGCAGAGCCAGTAGGGACCGGACCGTGAGAGGCTGAACTCCCAGTCGGTATGCGGGTGTTGAATGTAGGGGCGTCCGTGCACGGACCGGCCGCAGCCGGCGCACGGGTGCCGGCCGAACCGGATCGCGCCCGGGTCGAGGTCCAGCACCTGAGCGAGGCAGCGCCGCACTTCGGCGTGCGCGGTGGCAAAGTTCGCGGCACGCACCGGATCACGGAAGGCAGAGAATCTCTGCCTTTCTTCCGGCGAAAGGATATCGATGTCATCTGGGACAAGGTGTCCAGTGGCCCGCCCGGACCACACTGCCACCTTTTCGGCTATGGACAGCCGCATGTGAGCAGTGGGCAATTCATCGGTGCGGGTCTTGCGGACGTCAAATTCAAGATCACTTACCTCCCCGTTCGGGCCGCGGGTCCATCGGAAGCCCCTCCGCGCTGAAAGGATTCCGATCCACTGCGGCTCGTGCTCCATGCAACACGGCGTCGCTGTACTTTCTCTGTAGCCGACCGCCGCGTCGATCGACGCCGGTAAAGCGGAACCTCATCGAAAGCCCTTTCCCGCTGCCGTACCCGAACGGGCAGCCCGAACGGTTCCGCGCGCCGACTCCGAACGGACGGTCCGGGCGGACACCCGGCAGGTGATCGGGCGGCGTGAGGATGCTGCTGACTCTGTTGAAGCAAGCAGGAGGAGCAGCAGTGACTACAGACGGTCGGCCCAGGCCTGACATCGAGGCGGACGTGTGCGTGGTCGGCAGCGGCGCCACGGCACTCTTCGCGGCGCTGCTGTGCGCACGCTCCGGCCAGTCGGTCGTACTGGTCTCGCCCCAGGCGGAGTTCGAGCCCGCGGGGGCGGGAATCTCTCCCCTGCTGGCCCCTCCGACGCTCGGTCTGCTCGCCGACGAGGGCATCGAGGACGCTCTCGTCCAGGACGGCCAGCCGGTCCTTGGCGTCGACGACCACGGGAGCGCCGGACTGCTGTCCAGCTGGCGCTACGCCGACCATCCGGGCACCGCCCGTACGCACGGCCTGACCGTCCCGACCGGCACGCTCGTGCAGGCGGCTCTCGCCGGGCTGCGGGGTGAACCCCGCGCGACCGTACGGACCGGGGAGGGTGTGGTCGCCGTCGAGCAGGACGACTCCGGAGTGCTGCTCACCCTCGCCCGCACGGACGGCTCCGACGCGGCCACGCCCGTCCGTGTCCGGGCCGCATACGCCGTCGCCGCCGACGGACGGAATTCCGCGCTGCGCGATCTCGTCGGAATCTCCCTCGACGTCTCGGCCTTCGACCGGCCCGCGTGGCTCGTCGTCACACCCGCCGTACCCGGCCGTGAACCCGTGCTGCTGGTACGGCACAAGGCGCCCAGCGCGCTCTTCACCATTCCCATCCCGACCCGGTCGCTCGCCGTGGTCTGGTCGCCCGACCGGGACCAGGAGGAGGCACTGGACCAGGGCGGGCCGGCCGCGCTGGCCGAACAGCTGCGGCAGATCGACCCGGAGCTGTCCGGCTGGCTGGACGAGGCCAAGGACCGTGTCTCCCCGCTGATCAGGCTCAACTTCTCCCTCTGGCGGGCCGCCTCGTGGCGGGCGGGCAGGGTCCTGCTGCTCGGGGAGACCGCGCACGGCCTGCACACGCTCGGCGGGCAGGGGCTCAACCAGTCCCTGCAGAGCGGTGCCTCGCTCGCCCGGGCCATCCACGACTCGCTCAGTTCCGGCGACCCGAGCCGGATCGACGACTACGAGCGGATCCGCCGCCCCCATGTGGAACAGCTCCAGGACTTCCAGTGGAACCTCCAGGCGCTCCGCTCCTACAGCGCCACCCCGCCCGAGCGTGGCGCGCACGAGGACTTCATCGACGTAATGACCGCCCTGCAGCCCGAACTCGCCGCCCAGCTCGCGCTCGCCAACTCCGGTTGAGACAAAGCGACTCCTGGTGGTACGGATGGCCCGAGCGGCGATCCGTACCACCAGGAGTTTCGCGTGCGGTCAGCGCCCGGCGGACGCTGCGGACGCTGCGGACGCTGCGGACGCTGCGGACGCTGCGGACGCTGCGGACGCTGCGGAGAAGAGTGTCACCAGCTCCCGCTTGAGGACCTTTCCGCTGGGGCCGAGCGGGAACGCGTCGACGAACTCCACCCGCCGCGGGTACTTGTACGCGGCGAGCCGTTCCCTGCTCCAGGCGGTGATCTCGGCGCCGAGCGCCGGTCCGGGTGCGAGACCCGGCCTGGTGAGCACCACGGCGCAGACCTCCTCGCCGTGCAGGGCGTGCGGGACACCGATGACGGCGACCTGGGCGATCGCCGGGTGGTGCACCAGTACGTCCTCGATCTCCCGCGGGTAGACGTTGTAGCCGCCGCGCAGCACGAGGTCCTTCTTCCGGTCGACGATGGACAGATACCCCTCGCTGTCCTTCACCCCGAGATCGCCCGAGCGGAACCAGCCGTCGACCATCACCTCGGCCGTCGCCTCGGGCCGATTGAGATACCCGGCCATCACGTTGTGCCCCCGGATGACGATCTCCCCCACCTCACCGGTGGGCAGCAGCTCGATCCGGCCCTCCAGATCTGCTCTGGCGATCTCCACGTCGACGCCCCAGACCGGCCGTCCCACGGTGCCCGGCCGGCAGGGCCACGCCCGCTGGTTGTAAGCGACCACGGGCGAGGTCTCCGTCAGCCCGTACCCCTCGTAGATCTGGCATCCGAACGTCTCCTGGAACTCCTCGAGGACCGTGACCGGCAGCGCCGATCCTCCGGAGAAGGCACGGTCGAGGGGTGGCCGTCGCCCGTCGGCGGCGGCCGCGTCCAGGAGGGCGAGATACATCGTCGGTACGCCCATGAGCACGGTGCACCCATGGGTCACCATGAGGTCGAGTGCCCGCGCGGCGTCGAACCTCTCCATCAGGACCATGGTGGCGCCGGCCCGGAAGCAGGTCCCCATCCCGCAGATCTGGCCGAAGGTGTGAAACAGCGGGAGACAGCCGAGCAGCACGTCATCGGGCCGGAAGTCGAACGGGGAGTCCATCCCGACCTGGATGTTCATCGTGATGTTGAGCTGGGTGAGCATCGCGCCCTTGGGCCGGCCCGTGGTGCCGGAGGTGTAGAGGATCACCGCGATGTCACCGGGCTCGCTCGGCGCGCAGCCGCTGACCGGTTCGGCCCCCTCGGCGAGCGCGTCGACCCCGTCCGCGCCCGTGATGAGCACCGGAACCCCACTGGCCTCGGCTGCCTTGCCTCCTTCGACGAGCAACGGAGCGGCGCAGATCAGCAGTTTGGCGCCGGAGTCGCTCAGGACGTGCTCGATCTCCGCCGCCCGGAGCAGCGCGTTCACGGGCACCACGACCGCGCCGAGGGCCAGCACCCCGAAATAGGCGGCCGGGAACTCGAGCCCGTTGGGCAGAAGCAGCGCGACCCGGTCACCGGGGTTGATCCCCTGCTCGCGGAACACGGTCGCGTACTGCCGTGCCCGGAACCAGAGTTCGCTGTACGTCACCCGTTCCGTGCCGAAGACGATCGCCGGGTGGTCCGGGCGCCGAGCCGCGGATTCGGCGAGTACCGCGGCTACCGAGAGAGTCATCAGATCTCCACCTCCGCTGGGAACGGCCGACGGCGGCCGGACGCCAGAGCGCGTCCGACCGCCGACGACTCCGTGTCAGTTGCCGCGCGTGTGCTCGGTGCGGGGGATGTCGAGCTCCTGCCAGATACCGTCGAGCGCCTCGGCGAACTTCTCGACGTCGCTCGACGTGTGCGTGGCGGAGGGTGCGACACGCAGGATCTCTTCGCCGGCCTTGACGCTGGGGGCGTTGATGGCCTGCACGTAGATGCCGTGACGCTGCAGGAGGAATTCGGAAGCCTTCCGGCAGAGGCTGTCGTCGCCGACGAAGACGGAGACGATGTGGGACATGGGCGAGACGAAGGGGATGTTCCGCTCGTCGAGAAGCCGGTGGAGCAGCTGCGCGTTGTCCCGGAGCCGGTCGCGCTCCTCGTCGGAGGACCTCAGGTGCCTGACCCCGGCGAGCGCGCCGGCGGCGATGGCCGGCGGCAGGGAGGTGGTGAAGATGAACGAGCGGGAGAAGCTGCGTACCGCGTCGACCAGGGCGGCGGGCCCGGCGATGTAGCCGCCCGCGGTGCCGAATCCCTTGGCGAGGGTGCCCATGATGACGGTGAAGTCGTCGGCGATGCCCTCCCGGGCGGCGATGCCCGCTCCTTCGGGACCGTACATGCCGACCGCGTGCACCTCGTCGAGGAAGGTGCTGGCGCCGTACCGCTTGGCTATGTCGGCGATCTCGGCGAGCGGTGCGATGTCGCCGGACATGGAGTACACCGACTCGAGCACGATCAGCTTGGGCCGGTCGGCGGGGTCGGCGGCGATCAGTTCTTCGAGGTGCGCGACGTCGTTGTGCCGGAAGATGCGCTTCTGGGCGCCGCTGTGGCGCAGGCCGTCGATGATCGACGCGTGGTTCAGCGCGTCCGAGTAGACGATGGTGCCGGGCATCCGGCCGGCCAGGACGGACAGGGCGCCGTCGTTCGCGGTGTATCCGGAGCTGAAGAGCAGCGCGGCTTCCTTGCCGTGGAACGCCGCGAGTTCCTTCTCGAGGAGTACGTGGTAGTGGTTGGTCCCGCCGATGTTGCGGGAGCCGCCGGAGCCCGCTCCGAACGCGTCGATGGCTTCCTTCATGGCCTCGATCACGGAGGGGTTCTGCCCCATGCCGAGGTAGTCGTTGCTGCACCAGACGCTGATCTCCACGTCGGTACCGTCGTGCCCTTGTCGTGCGACGGCGCTGGGAAACCGTCCGGCGTTCCGTCCGATCTCCAGAAACTGCCGCTTGTGGTGGGCGAATTCCTTCATCTCTTGCGAGAAGAGGTCCACGTGAAGAGTCATTGCGTCAACTCGCTCTCTGGTGACTGTCGTTCGGGTTTGCCAGGTATTCGGCGGACCGGGGCCGGGCTCGTGGGTCCCGTCACGCTGCGGCGGAGCCGAGGGAACGCAGCCGGCGCTTGTCCGGCTTGCCGGAGTCGTTGAGCGGAAGCTCGTCGAGCAGCAGGATCACTTCGGGCGCGTGCTGGGCGGAGAGCGCGGCGGCGACCCTCGACCGGATGTCGTCGGGGCTGATCCGCGCTCCTGGCCGTGCCACGATCGCGGCGTTCAGGCGCTCGATGTTGTCGGCGTCGCGGACGCCGTAGACAGCGGCCTGTCCGACACCGGGCAGCGCGAGGATCTCCCGCTCCACCACCGCCGGATAGACCTTGACGCCCTGGGTCTTGACCACATCGGCGATGCGGTCGAGGAGGCGCAGATACCCCTTCTCGTCGAGGCAGCCGATGTCGCCCGTGCGGTACCACCCGTCGCGCAGCACCTGCGCCGTCAGCTCGGGGTCCGCCAAGTACCCGTCCATCACATGCGGCGAGCGGAGCCACACCTCGCCGGTCCCACCGACCGCCAGCTCCTGGCCGGAGTCGGGGTCACACACCTTGAGTTCGACTTCGGGAAACGGTCGCCCCACCGTGGACAGCAGCCGCGCGTCCTGATGGTCCCCGGGATCGAGGAGGGTGACGCGGCCGCCTTCGGTGGTGCCGTAGCCCTGCACGAGCGCGAACCCGAAGACGCTCACCGCCTCCGCGATTCTGGCGGGCGCGGCGGCGCAGCCGGTGTAGATCAGCTGCCGCAGGGAGGACAGTCGGGTGGTCGCGATGCTGTCGTGGTCGAGGAGCTGGTACAGGTGCGGAGTCGCCACGAGCGTCCGGGTGATCCGGTGTTCCTCAATGGCTCTCAGTGTCTCCGAAGGGTCGAACTCCTCGTGCAGGAAGACGGTTCCGCCGGAGGCGAGGACCGCGTCCGCCATCGGTCCGACCGTGTGGCTGAGGGGGGTGGTGACGAGCATCCGTGCGTGGTCCGGCTCGGTGATCGCGGTCATCGTGGTCCGTACGATGCTGTCCCAGATCCGCCCCGACTGACGAATCCCTTTGGGCCTCCCGGTGCTGCCGCTCGTGAACGCGATCACGGCGAGGGCCTGCGGATCCCAGACCCCGAACTCTTCGGCCTCCTTGACCTCCTCGGAGCCGCGGTCCGCTAAGCCGGCGAGCTGTAAGCCGCCCGGCGCGAGACCGGCCAACTCCTTTGCGCGTACGGCGTTTTCGTCGTCGGCATAGAGAACATCTGCCGACGTGTCGAGCAGGATCGTCAACTGGGCTTCCAGGGGCAGCACTTCCGCCGAGGATCCCGGGTTCGTGGACCGGAGATAGCAGACGGCCGCGCCGAGCTCGTGGGCCGCGTAGCGCACATAGAACATCTCGGGACTGTTGGGCGCCACCAGAATGCCGACCACGCTGCCGGCCCCGACCCCGAGCCCACGCAGCTTGTGGGCCACACCGTTCACCGAGTCGGTGAACTCCCCCGCCGTCACATCCCGCCCCCGCCAGTGCAGCGCGACCCGTTCCAGGCCGGTTGCCAGCACCGACATCACCTGGGCGACGTAGCCGCCCTCTTCCGCCTGCCGGTCGTCCGGATCCGCCATGCTCACCTCGATTCAGTGCGCGACGCTCCCGAACAGGGGCCGCTGTCCTCCACCGACGCACGCCAGCTTCCCCATGGCTGAAGAGACCAACAACCTGCGAACGGCGTGCCTGAAGGGCCGACTGACTCAGGCACCGATCAGGAGTGACCGATCAAGCACGCCGGGGACACCCCTGACCGGCCACCCCGAATGGAGCGCGGCAAGGCTTCCTCTGAACGGAGGGTCTGTTCGCACCGAGGTTCTGACGATGCATCAGGAGCGGGACACCATCCCGCGAGAGGTCAGCTCGGGCGGCGCAGCCCGGCCACGGTGACCGCGACGAGCCGCCGGACCGCGGCCTCGGAGGGCAGACCGCCCGCCGCCGCGAGGGCGTGCAGGCAGTAGGTGGCCAGCTCGTCCGGCGCGACGTCGTCCCGGACCTCCCCCGCCGCCGCGGCTTCGGCGAGCAGATCCCGTACGAAGCCGTGGAGATGCCGCTCGGCGTGCAGGACGTGTTCGCCGCGGTGCAGCAGGGCCGAGAGCTCCGCGCCGTGGCCGTGCCGCCGGTGCTGGATGAACGCGTACGTGTCCAGGACCGCCGCCAGCCGTTCGCCCGCACCCCCGGGGCCGTCCCGGAGTTCGGCGAGCTGATGCAGGTGCCCGGTGATCTGACGCTCGTGCCAGGCCAGCAGGATCGACTCGACGTCCGGGAAGTACTTGTACAACGTGGCCCGGCCGATCCCGGTCTCCTCGGCGATCCGCGACATCGTCACGCCCCGTAGCCCCTGCTCGGCCACCAGCGCCACCGTGGCTTCCAGCACAGCGTCGCGCACCGCGCGCCGGTGCTCCTCGATGGTCTCGTTCCACAGCTTCGGCACCGTCAAAGCCTACAACGTGCCGATGACGATACAGAGTGGATTGACAGAGACACTCTGTATCGATAAAGCTGATTCCGTCATGAGGAGCCGGACAGCCACACGCGACGGGAAGCCCTCTCGTGAACGACCGGCCCTCTCCGACTCCCGAACCGGGGAACCCCATGCCGATCACCGAAGCCCACGTCGAGACCGACCGTCCCGGCCGCTACCTCGTCCAGCTCTGCCGCCACTTCAGCAACAAGGGCCGCCACTTGGGCCACCGTCCGCGCACCCGCCACGGCGGCGACGGACCCGCCGGAACCGACCCGAGCCCGGGGTTCCGCCCGGACGAGATCACCGTCGAGTGGTCGGAGACGCACGGCGTGCTGGACCTCCCCTGGGGGCGGTGCGCCATGCAGGCCGGCCCGGGCGTGCTGACGCTGCGCATCGACGCCGCGGACGAGGAGAACCTGCGGCGATTCCAAGACCTCCTCACAGCGCACCTCGACAGGTTCAGCAGGCGCGCCCCCTTGACCGTGGAGTGGCAGCGGCCGGAGGAGCCCGACGGTCAGCTCGAGACCGCTCGCCCGGTTCCCGGGACAGCCGTGGCGCGTCGTCGATGGCACCGTGGCTGGACGGGCTTCGGAGCGGCCTGCGCGGTGATCGTCGCCGTAGCCGTGCACTTGGGGCTCGGCGGAGCCGTTCTGGCTGACGCACGGTGGACCGGTTGGGCCATCGGCTTCATCGTGACGGCCGTCGTCGTGAAGGTCGCCGTCCTGAGCGTCTTCGCCGTACGTCACGGTCCGCGGCAGCACACGGACTAGGCGGTCGAGCCGTGCAACGGCGGGCTCACACCGGGCGGGCGCGGGTCCCCTACTGGCCCGACCCGTCCGGGCGGTCCAGGAGGAAGACCGTCACCCAGTCGGCGTCCGCCGCGTGATAGCCCAGGCCGACCAGGGCATCGGCCGCGGCGCGCATGTGCTCGGCGCCGTAGACGACACCGATGGTGAAGGAACCGGGCCTGTCCGCGGAGGCGCGGTGGTAGTCCGTCAGCGCCCGCACGAGCAGCCGGTCGCGGCGCCGCATGACCAGATCGTCCAGGCCCGGCCAGAAGTCCGCCGCCGCCTCCTCGGCATCGCTCAGCAGGTCCTCGGTCGCCAGGTGCCGGGCGAGGTAGCGGCGGGTGCCGAACAGCCGCATGCCCGCTGTGACGGCGGGCACCACCGTGGCCAGCACCGCCCGTTCCCTGAGCGGCAGCCGGCGGAAGCCCTTCTCGAACTCCTCCCCGCCCATGTCGGGGCACACCACCGGCACTCCGAGCGTGTCGAAGTCGATGTCCTGTACGACGAGGCCCAGTTGCTCGTGCCCGTCCAGCCGCGCATAGGACGCCACGAGCGCGTCGGCGCCGGCCGATCCCTCGCCGACCCCCTCCGCGATCACCAGGCCGCAGCGGCGCCGCAGTTGGGCCGCCACCTCCTGGTAGAAGCCCGCCTCGCCCAGGTGGATCATCGGGAAGAGCAGGAACTCGAGCCCCGTCCCCGGCTTGCGAAACCGTATGACTGCCGAGCGCACCCCCGCCAGCTCGGTCACCTCGATGAACTGCATGCGACCCCCGTCGCCGCCCGGCCGAGGAATCGGCCCGAGACGGCATGTCGACCGTACCCGCAGCCCCACGCCCACTACCCCGTTACGGCAATCAGCTCGGTCTAGCGGTGGTCACTGCGGCGCGTACGCCGACGTAAAGGGACTACATCCGACCGACTCGGTGTCAAGCCTGAATTCAGCCCCGGCGCGGGCCAGTTGACCCGATCGCCGTCATAGCAGCTCCACAGCTCCATACGAACGCAAACTTTGCATTTGACGAACATCCCCTTCACAGAACCTCCCCCCGCGCTGTCCAGAACAGGCCTTGCCTTGTCAACTATGCGCACTCCAGAGTGTGTTGAGCACACACGCATCAGGAGTCACAAGCACTTTGCTTGACCCGGGTGGCCAACCGCCCGGGGACTGACGGGGGAAAACTGATGAAGCGTGGGCGATCGGCGTGCCCCTTGGACCTAGGGGCCCACACCACGGTCGCGCACGCCGTTTCGGGACGGCCTGGCGACAGGACGACCCGCTGACGAGCCGCCTTCCTCTGCTGTCTCTTGGTGCCTTCACCTGGTGCCTGAGAAGGGATAGGAGGGGGAATGCCGACGAATGCAGTGAGCGCTGCCAAGCCGACGTATCCCGGCGTCTACGTCGAAGAGCTTCCCAGCAGTGTCCGCACGATCTCGACCGTGACCACCTCGGTGACCGCCTTCGTGGGTCACACTCGACGCGGCCCGCTCAACGAGCCGGTGCGCGTCACGAGCTTCACCGAGTTCGAGCGCCGCTTCGGGGGCCTCAGCGCGCAGAGCGCCGTCGGCTACGCGGTGCACCAGTTCTTCGGCAACGGCGGCACCGTCGCCGTGATCGTCCGGGTCGCGAAAGCGAACACCGGCAAGGCCGCCTGCGTGACCCTGGAGTCCACCGAGGGCCACAGCGAGAGCGCGGTCCTCGAAGTACACGCCAAGGAGCCCGGCGTGTGGGGCAACGGCCTGCGCGTCGCCGTCGACTACGACACCCCGCATCCGGACGACACGTTCAACCTGCGGGTGTACGACGCCAGGGGCCAGGCCCGCGAGTCCTTCACCGGCCTCTCTCTGGACCCGGCCAGCGGCCGTTACGCCCCGACCCTGGTCAACACCGGCTCGCGGCTGATCCGCGTGGACGTCGTCGGCGAGGGCCGCCCCGACCCGTCGGGCACCGTCTCCAAGCCGTTCGGGCACGAACTGCCGGACCTCGCGGTCGACTTGACCGTGAAGATCGGCGAGGTCGAGCGCGAGTTCACGCTGTACGACCCCGAGTGCGACGGCGAGGCTCCGCGCACCGTCACCGAGCTGGCGCTGCTCCTCGAGCGCAAGCTGCGCGCACTGCCCGACGCGCCCGGCAAGCATGCCTTCGCCGGCGCTGAGGTGACCGCGTTCGGCCGGCGGCTCCAGGTCGTCGCCGGGTCCACCGACCCCGAGGACGTCGTCCGTTTCGTCGGCGAGTGCGCGAACGACCTGGGCCTGGAGGCCTCGGTCAACCCGCCGGTGTTCCCACTGGACGGCGGCCAGGACGGCGAGGCACCGGGCCCGCGCGACCTGATCGGCAGCGAGACGGACAAGACCGGCATCCAGGCACTGCGCGACGTCGCCGACGTCAATCTGCTCGCCCTGCCGGAACTCGCGGCGTACGAGTCGACCGACGACATGGTGACGGTCGTCTCGGCGGCGCAGCGCCTGTGCGAGCAGCAGCGGATCTTCCTCCTGGTCGACGCCCCGGGCTCCTGGGGCAGTGTCGACGCGGCACGGGCAGGTCTGTCCGCGTTCGACGCGGTGCGCGGCAACCACGTGGGGCTGTACTTCCCGCATCTGCAGCTCACCGATCCGCTCACCGGGCGGCTCCGTTCCTTCCCGCCGTCGGGTGCGGTGGCGGGTGTGTTCGCCCGCACGGACTCCGAGCGCGGCGTGTGGAAGGCACCGGCCGGGACCGAGGCGCGCCTCGCGGGCGTGCACTCGCTGACGGTCCAGCTGACCGACCGCGAGAACGGGCTGCTCAACCCGCTGGGCGTGAACTGCCTGCGCACCTTCCCGATGGTGGGCCCGCTGGTCTGGGGAGCGCGCACTCTTGAGGGTTCCGACGCCCTCGACGGCGACTGGAAGTACGTGCCGGTGCGGCGGCTCGCCCTTCATGTGGAGGAGAGCCTGCAACGCGGCCTGCAGTGGGTGGTGTTCGAGCCGAACGACGAGAACCTGTGGCAGCAGATCCGCCTCAGCGCGTCCTCGTACCTCCACACGCTGTTCCGTCAGGGCGCCTTCAAGGGCAGCACTCCGCGCGAGGCGTACTTCGTCAAGTGCGACAAGGACACCACGACGGACGAGGACATCGCGAACGGCGTCGTGAACGTGCTCGTCGGCATCGCGCCGGTCAGGCCCGCAGAGTTCGTGATCGTCAAGATCCAGCAGACGTCCGGGCAGTTCGAGCTCCAGTGAAGCCACGGCTGAGGAATCTGCAAGGAATCCACGGAATACCGAGGAAGTAATTCGATGGCTGAGTTCACGGTCAACGCCCATCGTTTCGATCCGTACAAGAACTTCAAGTTCCTGGTCCTGTGGGACGGTCGTACGGTCGCGGGCATCAGCAAGGTCAGTCCGCTCAAGCGGACCACCGAAGTCGTCAAGCACCGGCACGGAGGCGATCCGAGCTCCCCGCGCAAGTCGCCGGGACGCTCCGAGTTCGAGGGCATCACGCTGGAGCGCGGTGTGACGCACGACCCCGAGTTCGACCGCTGGGCCAACAAGGTCTGGCAGGTCGGCGCGGGGCTCGGCTCCGAGGTGTCGCTCGCCGACTTCCGCAAGGACATCGTCATCCAGGTCCTCAACGAGGCCGGCCAGGTGGCCGTTTCGCACAAGCTCTACCGGACGTGGCCGAGCGAGTACCAGGTCCTCGGCGAGCTGGACGCGAACGCCAACGCGGTGGCGATCCAGAGCCTGAAGCTCGAGTGCGAGGGCTGGGAGCGGGACTACGAGATTCCCGAGCCGGAGGAGCCGTCGTTCCTCAACCCGTCCTGAACACCGGCGAGTTGAGCCGCGCGCACGTCGCATCACACGCAAGTTGAACCATCGGCCCGCACGGGAGCGGGTCGCGAACGGACAGGGGCGGGGGTACACATGGCGATCACTCAGGCCACTGAGCTGCTGGCCACCTGGGAGGCCGGGCTCGACCGGACCTTCGACGGGCGTGCCCTGCTGCTCCATCATGCGGCGCGCCCGGACACCGGTGGCGACAGCGAAGCACTGCTGTCGCTGCCGGTGGGCGCACGCGAGGCCGATCTGTTCGCGCTGCGCCGGTCCCTGTTCGGCGAGCGGATGCAGGTGCGCCTGCAGTGCGAGTCGTGCGGTGCGGACATGGAATTCGACCTGGACGCCGGGGAGTTCGCCCGGTCGTTGCGCGTGCCCGAGGCGGCGCCGTTGCGGATCGCCGAGGAGGGCTGGGTGGTCGAGTTCCGGGTGCCGAACGTCGCCGACCTCACCGCGGCGGCCCGGCAGGCCGATGCCCGCCGGGCGCTGCTCGCGCGGTGTGTCGTGTCGGTGGTCCGTGACGGGGAGGTCGCACCCGGCGGTGTTTCCAACGGCGTGGTCGGCGGTGTTTCCCACGGTGTGGCCGATGGTGTGCCCCCTGGCGTACTTGGTGGGGGCGCCCTCGTCGACGTACTGCCGCCGTCCGTCCAGCGGCGGATCGCCGAGGCCGCTGAGGCGGCTGATCCGGCCGCCGACGTGACGCTCAACATCAACTGTCCCGAGTGCGGCACGGCGACCCGAGCCGAACTGGACATCGCCTCCTACCTCTGGACCGAACTGGACGCATGGGCAAGGGACTTGCTGCTCGACGTCCATCTGCTCGCCACCGCGTACGGGTGGAGCGAGCCCGAGATCCTGGCGCTCAGCCCGCTGCGGCGCCGCTACTACCTGGAGCTGTGTGCGGATGTCTGACTCCTCCGGGCGCACGCCCGAGGGCCTCGGGGCCCCGGACTTCCTCGACCGGCTGATCGCCCGTCATGCCCTGGGCGCCGCACCGCGTCCCGGGGTGGTGCGGGTACGGCCGCGCCTCGCGGGCCCCTTCGAGCGCGTCGAGGCGGTACGGACCGGGGTTTCGGACGCGGAGGAGCCCGTATGGCCGACCGCGCCCCAAGTCCCGTCGGACAACGACGGGTTGGCGGTTCGGCCCACCTCCCGTGAGGTCCAATTCCGCACGGAGAGGGAGCAGACCGTCGTACGGACCGAGCGTGCGCCCGGGCCCACGCCGTCCGCCTCTCGCACGGCGGGGCGGGAAGCCCCTGTGGTGCCGCTGTTGCGGTCCGCCGCCACGGTGACGCCCGGGCTGAGGCCCGCCCCCGAGGCGGGACGCCGTTCGGCGCGTACCCGAGCGGGCGTTCCCGCCGCCCAGAGCGCGGCGTCCGTACCCACCCCCCCGGGTACGGACGTCGCTTCCGCCGCCCTGTCCACTCCCCTGCGGCCCAGCGCCGCGGACACGGCTGCAGCGCGGGATGCCGTGCGGCAGGTGGCGGGCAGGCGGGCGGGGCGGGGCGCTGAGCAGGTGGTGCAGGTGCAGATCGGACGGCTCGAGGTGACGGCGGCGCCGTCACCTTCGGCGGGCGGCCGGACGCGGGCGCCCGCGGTACGGCGGCCCGGGGCGGCCGTGAGCCTGGAGGAGTACCTGGCTCGGGGGCGCGAGTGAACGACGTGAGGGACGCAAGGACGGCTGAACGGTTCGCAAGGGGACCAGGGCCGTGGGATCGACCAGGGACTACGGGATCAGGGATATGGGATCGATCGGGGACTACGGCATCTGCGATATGCGATCGACCGGGGATTACGGGATCAGGGACTGAGGAACCGACGCCATGAGCAACGCACTCGCCATCGCCCACGTCACCCAGGCCCTCGCCCTGTTGATCGAGGCCAATCTGCAGCCCGAGATCGACATGGCCGTCAAGGTCGAGACGCGCAAGCCGCCGGCCGATCCGCCCACCGATCCGACCATCACCGTGTTCCTGTACCAGGTCACGCCCAACACCTCGCAGCGCAACAACGACCTGGCCACACGCGCACCGGACGGCACGCTGCTCAAGCGGCCCGCCGCGGCCCTCGACCTGAACTTCGTGATCAGCGCGTACGGCGAGGAGACGGACCTCGTCGGACAGCGGCTCATCGGAACCGTGGTGCGCACGCTCCACGAGATCCCCGTGCTGCCCCAGGACATCATCGAACAGGCCGGTGAGCGGCCCTACTTGGCCGACAGCGATCTGGCTGAGGCGGCGCAGCGGGTGCGGTTCGTGCCGACGGTCATGGACATCGACGAGACGTCGAAGCTCTGGGGGATGCTCAACCAGACGCCGTACGCGCTGTCCGTGACCTACCAGGCGGCGCTGGTGCTGATCGAGGGTCGCGAGACACCGGTGCCGGCGAAGCCGGTGGAGCGCAGCACGGTTCGGGTGCTGCCGTTCGGGGCGCCGGGGGCGCCGGTTCCGCCGTCCCCGGCCGGGGACGGCGCCGGGCAATCCCCCGGGAAGGCCCTCGCGGTTCCCGACACGAAGCCCGACGCGAACGGGCAGACCAAGGCCGACGCCCGACCTGTCACGAAGGCGGTCGCCAAGAAGCCCGCGCGAGCCGTCGCGAAGGCGCCCGGCAAGACCACGGCGCCCGCCCGCACCCGCAAGTCGACGACCGGTACCGCCAAGCGCACCTCTTCCGACGCTCCCGCCACCGAGACGGGCAGCGCCGAGAACGACGGGAGCTGAGGCGCGGTGCGGGAGACGGGGGCGGGTCAGGACATGGGTACGCGGGAGAGGGGCGCGCGGGCCGCGTCGGGTGACGCGTTGACGCTGTACACGGAGATTCGGCGTGTCCTCGCTCTGCTCGACGTGCACGCGGCCCGAGTGACACGGGTCGGCGCTGCGGCGTCGGAGGCGGGGGCGGGCGCGGGGCGGGGCTCCGGTGACGGGCCCAGTGACGCACCGAGTGACCCGCCGGGGAGCGGCTCCGGGAGCGGCCTCGTCGGCGATTCCGGTGCCGGGCTCGACGGCGGTCCTGATGCGAGGCTCGATGGCGGCCTCAATGCCGGGACCGATGACGGCCTCCATAGCAGTGCCGGGGCCGGCCTCGACGGCAGCCTCAACCCCGAGACCGATGACGGCCTCGACGGCGATCCCGAAGCCGGCCTCGATGGCGGCCTCGACAACACCCCCGAAGGTGCATCCCCCGCCGCAACTCCCACCACAGCGCCCACCCCCCACAGCACCGCCCCTGCCCCCACCCCCAAGGGCTCAGCGATCGACGGTCCAAGCGTCGCTCCCCTGGACGCCCTCACCGCCTGTTTCGGTCTCACCCCGTTCGAGCGGGACCTCGTCCTGCTCACCGCCGCCTACGAGCTGGACCCCACCACGGCCGCCCGCTGCGCCGCCGCAGGTGGAGATCCCGAGCGTGCGCACCCCACGCTCTCCCTCGCCCTCGCCGCGCTGGACGGGGCCCACTGGAGTGCGCTGACGCCGGTCGCACCGCTGCGCCGGTGGCGGCTGGTCGACCTGGACGACGAGACGCGGCTGACCCGGTCCCGGCTGCGGCTCGACGAGCGCATCCTGCACTTCCTGCTCGGCTCGCCGTATCTGGACGCCAGGCTGCACGGTCAGTTGCGGCGCGCGCCGGTGCCGGACGAGCTTCCGGCGTCGTACGACCTCGCGGCGGACCGCGTCACGGCGGGCTGGACGACGACGGCGCGACCGGGCGCGCCGCTGCTCGTCGAGGTCGTCGGCGGAGATCTGCGCAGCCGGGCCGACATCGCCGCAGCGGCGGCCGCGCGCTCGGGGCTCGGCCTGTACGAGATGAGCGCGGAGGACATCCCCACCGACCCCGCACAGCGCGATCTCCTGGCCCGGTTGTGGCAGCGGGAGGCAATCCTGCTGCCCGCTGCGCTACTGGTCGAGGTGGGCGAACTGGACCGCGATCAGCGTGCGGCGACGGAGGCGTTCCTGGCCGGTGCCGCCGTCCCCGTCGTCGTGTCGGGTGCCGATCCACGGCCGACGGAGCGGTCGCGCGGTGAGCGCGTGAACGTGCCGCGCCTGGACGACGAGGAGCAGTTCGGGCTCTGGGCGGGCGCGTTCGAGGACGTGGCCGACATCGACGAGGGTCAACTGCGGTCGCTGGTGGCGCAGTTCCAGCTGCCACCGCACGTCATACGTTCCGCGGCCGACACCGTACGCCGTGATCTGCCCGGCGAGGACGAGCTGGACGCCGCTTCGCTCGCCTGGCGGGCCGGGCTCGGCGAGGCCCGGCTCGGCATGGACGAGCTGGGGCGGCGTATCGAGCCGGAGGCGGGCTGGCACGACCTGGTGCTGCACGAGCGGCAGACCAGCACACTGCGCGAGATCGTCGCGCATGTGCGCAGGCGGGCGACCGTCCATCAGGAGTGGGGCTTCGCCGCTACGCTGCGCCGCGGCCTCGGCGTCACGGCCCTGTTCGCGGGCGGGTCGGGCACGGGAAAGACCCTGGCCGCCGAGGTGATGGCGAAGGAACTCGGGCTCGACCTGTTCGTCATCGACCTCTCGCAGGTCGTCAGCAAGTACATCGGCGAGACCGAGAAGAACCTGCGCAAGGTCTTCGACGCGGCCGAACGCGGCGGCGCACTCCTGCTGTTCGACGAGGCGGACGCCCTCTTCGGCAAGCGCAGCGAGGTGAAGGACAGCCATGACCGGTACGCCAACCTCGAGGTCAGCTATCTGCTGATGCGCATGGAGGCCTACCGAGGCCTGGCCATCCTCACCACCAACATGAAGAAGGCCCTGGACACGGCGTTCATGCGGCGTATCCGCTTCGTCGTCGACTTCCCGTTCCCCGCGGAACACGAGCGCGCCGAGATCTGGCGCCGAGTGCTTCCGCCGCAGACGCCGACGAAGGGCATCGACCCCGAGCTGCTCGCACAGCTCACCGTCGCGGGCGGCTCGATCCGCAACATCGCCCTGTCGGGTGCCTTCCTCGCCGCCGAGGAGGGCGACCGGCTGCAGATGCGCCACATGCTGGCCGCGGCCCGTACCGAGTACGTGAAGCTGGAACGCTCCCTGACTGCCTCGGAGGTCCGCGGATGGGTGTGACGGGAGAGCGCGGCACCCCGGGAGCGAGCGGGCAGCCGCACACGATCCGGGTGGACGTCGGCGAACTGGTCCTGGACGGCTTCGGCGTGGACCCGGAGCGCGTATCCGCTTCGTTCGAGCGGGAGTTGGCGCGTCTCGTACGCGAACGCGGTGTCCCGATCGCCGCGGACGGCGGCTTGAGTCTGGACACGCTCTCCGCACTGCCTCCGCTGCCGGCCGGCCTGTCCGCGCGCCGTCTGGGCCAGGAGCTGGCGCGCGCGGTGCACGCGGGTCTCTCGGGCCGGGGGGAGGTGACGCGATGAGCAACTCCCAGTCCCAGGACGCGCAGACCGACCAGGCCGCGGAGCAGCGCCGCCGCAAGCGCAAGGAGCGTGCCGCCAAGTCCCGTACGCCCGAGCCGAAGGACATCGTCAGCGGCGCGGGGCAGCCCCTCGACATCGGCGTACGAAGGGAGTTGGAGGAGCAGCTCGGCCACGACCTCAGCCGCGTGCGCCTGCACACCGACCGGGACGCGGGTGTCCTCACGGACCTGCTCGGCGCCGATGCCGTGGCGGTCGGCCAGGACATCTTCTTCCGTGCGGGCGCCTATCGGCCCGGAACGGTCGACGGTCAACGTCTGCTCGCCCACGAGCTGTTGCACACCGTGCAGAACCCTGACGGTCTGGGCGCCCTGCGCGTCGGCCGTGACCTGGGCGCGGTCAGCCTGCCGCAGCAGGCGATCGAGCGCGAGGCGGAATCGGCCGCGCAGGATCTCGTACGTCCTTCAGTGGGCGAGCCGGCCGAGGCGTCCGTCGAGGTGAGCGAGGGGCAGGCCACTCCCGGCTGGATGCGGTACGCCACCGTCGACGCCGACCGGAACCGGATCGAGCAGATCGATCCGGCGACCCTGGTGGACCGGCTGACGAACTCGGTCGTGCGCTCGCTGCGCGGCGACCCGGAGGACCGGTCTAAGCGCACGCGCATGCAACTCGCCCGGCTGCCCGAGGAGTTGCTGGACGGTGTGCTCGAGCACCTGGAGTCGAGGCTGCTCAGCTCGGAGCACGAGCGGGTGCTCGATCTGGTCGACGAGATCGAGCAGGTCGGCACGGACGGTCTCGAGCAGAACTCGCTCGACGTCCCGGTGGTCGAGCGCGATCCGGCCGAGGAGTTGCTGTTCGAGCGGGAGGCCGATCGGCAGTCGGCCGAGGAGGAGCGGGACGAGGAGGGGAAACCCGCGGCGAAGCCTGGCCCGGACAAGGAGGACACGGCCGACTCGGAGGGCGCCGACTCGGTTCGTGGCGGCGGGAGTTCGGAGTCCACCGGCCGGCAGTCGTCGGCTCCGGCAGCGCCGGCCGCTGCCCCGCAGCAACAGGCGTCGGGGCGGAGCGCGTCCTCGGGCGGCAAGTCCGACGGCGGGCAGCAGGGCGGTGAGAAGAAGGCCGCGGGCTCCGAGGGGGCCAAGGAGGGACAGGACCAGCAGGGTGCTCCGGCCGCGACCAAGGAGGAGTCCGCGGCCAAGAACCGTCCGGGAGCGGTCGACGCGCTCGTGGCGGGCCGGCAGCTGAAGCAGGAGGACAAGCTCGGGGCGGACAAACCGACGGGCTCGCCGACGGCGTCCGGCAAGGACACGCAGTTGCCCGGCGCGGTCAGCACGCTGGACGGCGTACGCAATCAGGATCTCGACGGCCTCGAGGAGGAGACCGGCGAGGATCTGTCCGGCTCCGGCGGTGAGTCGGAGGTCGAGGTAGGGGGCGCGGAGAAGAGCGCCTGGGACACCAAGCTCCAGCCGGAGGACTTCCTCCCCGTGGAGGACCTCGACGTGTCCGCCGTACCGACCGCGGACGAGGCCGATCCGGGGTCGGCCGCCGCCGCGGTGCCCTCGTTCCCCGCGCCGCCCGCCACCAAGGCCGACAAGGTGCAGGCCGAGCGGGACGCGGAGGACGCCGAGGACGCTGCGGCGGAGTCCGAGTCCGAGGAGGAAGTCGCCGACGCGGCGGGCGATACGGAGACGGTGGCCGCGGCGGACGAAGGCGGTCCTGAGGGCGGGCGGTCCGGCGGCCTCGATCCGGAGCCGGCCGCGGCCGCACTGCCGGTACCGGGAACGGTGTCGAAGGACCCGAAGAGCGGGGACGACCCGAAGGCCGGGCCCGTCGCCGCGCAGACCACTGTGCAGGAGGCGCCGGGCAAGGCCGCGGTCGGCGGTGACACCCAGGAGACCGCGGCCAAGGAAGCTTCCGCCAAGGAGGAGAAGGGCACTCCGGCCGCCGGTGACAAATCCGGGGGTGCGCAGGAGAAAGCCTCACCACAGGCGGCCGGAGGCAAGGCGGCGACGTCGGAACCCGCGGGCGGGAAGTCCTCGGGGGCGGCGTCGGCCTCGGCCGGCAAGAGCGAGCCCGCCGCCGAATCGCAGGCACCTTCGGCCGCGCGGGACAGCCATGTCTCCGGCGGCTCCCCTGCCGGTACGTCGGGCGGCGAGAGCACTCCTCAGGCGGAGGCCCCGGCGGCGAAGGCGCCCGCCGCTCCGGAACCCGTGGCGACGCCCGAGGCACAGACCACTCCGGCGCCCGCCGCTGAGGAGGCACCTGCACCCAGGGCGCCGGGCCGCGAGCAGGCTTCCGCACGACAAGCGTCGCAGGCATCGCAGGCATCCCGCGGTGGGAGCGGTGGCGGAGGTGGCGGCAGCAAGGCGGCCGCGCCGGGCAAGGGAAAGAAGGATTCCGCGGCCGCCCCGAACCTCTCCCAGGTGTCTCCGGAAGCGGGCCTGTCCACCGCGGCGAAACTCAAGCCCCACAAGGCACTTCAGGCGATGTCCGGCGTGAGCGGCGCGGCGGATCGCACCGTCGGCGACGAACACAAGGCGCTCGCCGCCGCTCCGCCGCAGATGCAGCGCCCGGCGGGTGCGCCGCAGACCCTTGAGGGCAAGCCGAGGTCCGACGCGCCGGCCCAGTACTCCCAGGACCCCGCACAGAAGTCCGAGGCTCCCAAGGACGAGAAGGCCGAAGTCGAGGGCGCCAAGGAGCCCGAGGGCCAGATCGAGGCCGAGCAGGCGGAGGAGCCGGGCGGCTGGGACACCTTCAAGATGGCCCTGGGCTTCGGCCTGGGCTGGATCGCGAACAAGCTCGGTTTCGAGGTGGACGCACAGGAGCTGGCCGCCAAGTTCGCGGGCCTGCCGACGAAGGACGAGGCTCTCAAGAAGGCCCAGGCGGGCAACGCGCCGGGCGTACAGATGCAGGACACCGCCGAGCAGGCCGCCGGTGAACAGGGCGAGAGCGTCGACGCCAAGGGCCAGCAGACCGTCACGACGGCCCGTGACGACGCCGGGCGCCCGATGGGCGAGAACCAGGTCTACCCCAATGCTCCCAAGGAGCAGATGAAGGGGAAGGTGCCCGGTCAGCAGGGCGGCAAGGGCGGTGTGCCCGAAGGCGGTGCGTCGACCGGTGCGGTGCCTCCCGAGGCTGCCTCGGCAGTGGCGGAGCACGACCGTGGCCCGCAGTTCCAGGCGGCGTTCGGCCAGGGCCAGAAGGGCATGTCGGAGGGGCGGCAGACCAAGGACCGGGACTTCCGCGACTCCCAGCAGAAGCACAAGCAGCAGGTCGACGGCGAGATAGCGAAGAACACCAAGAGCCAGGCGGGCGAGCGCGACAAGGCCCTCAGCGAGGTGACCGGGCAGCGCACCGACTGGCGCACGGAGCAGGACGAGGAGCTCAAGAAGCTCGGGACGAAGAAGACCGAGCGGCACGACAAGGTCCGCAAGGACGTCCAGGACAAGGAGGAGAAGACCGACAAGGACGTCACCAAGGAGAAGGGCGACGGCGACAAGAAGATCCAGGACGCGAACACCAAGGCCGAACAGGACGCCGAGAAGGAGCGCGACAACAGCGTCCAGGAGTCCGGCAACTGGATCTCCAAGGCCTTCGACTGGATCAAGCAGAAGGTCATCGAGATCAAGAACGCGATCGTCCGCGTCATCAGAGCGGCACGTGACGCGGTCGTCGGCTTCATCAAGAACTTCAGGGAGACGGTCGAGCGCTGGATCAACGAGGCGCGCAAGTTCATCGTCGACACGGTCAAGAAGCTCATCGACGACCTGATCGAATTCGCCAAGGCGATGGTGCGGGCCGTCATCGAACTGGCCAACCGCATCCGGAAGTTCATCACCTCGCTGATCGCGGCGGCGATCGCCCTCGTCAACCGGCTGGCCACCCAGCTGAGGCAGATCGTCGCCGATCTGCTGAACGCCATCGCGAAGATGCTGAGCGACATCCTCAACGTCCTCAGGAAGATGCTCCAGGACGTCATCAAGGCCGTGATGGACGCGATCAAGACGGTCCTGGACTACGCCTCCAAACTCCTCGGCGCACTCGGCGACTTCATGCTCATCGCCGTCGACTTCCTCTCCGATCCGGGCGGCTGGCTGAGCGGCGCCAAGAACTCGGCGGTGGACGGCGCGAAGAACCACCTGTTCCGGGAGGCCCAGGCAGCCGTCAAGCAGTGGTTCCAGTCGAAGATCGAGGAGATCATCGGCATCCCCAGGGCCATCCTGGACAGGCTGATCAAGGGTGGCATCACCCTGGAGAAGATCGTCAAGGAGACGTGGGACGCCATCGTCCCCCAACTCCCCTTCATCATCGGCGAGATCGTCATCACCAAGGTCATCGCCAAACTGATCCCGGGCGCGGGCTGGGCGATGGCCGTGATCGACGCCATCCGTACGGCCATCGGGGCGCTCGGCGAGATCCTGCGGGCGATCGGTGCGGTCATCGGCTGGCTCAAGGCGGTCCGCCAGGGCGGGGCGGGCATCCTTTTCGCCAAGGCGGTGGCGGCGGGGATCGTGGCTCTGCTCGAGCTGGCGTACGAGGCGCTGATCAGCGGCATCGGCAAGTACGTGGCCAAGGTCGGGAAGCGGCTGAAGGGGGTGGCTGCGAAGCTCGGCAACGGGGACAAGGGCAGAGAGAAGGGGCCTGCGGGTCAGGGCTCGGACGACAGGGGCGGCAACAAGGGCGAGAACGGCAGGAGCGCGCCCACTGACACGGCGGCACGCCCGGCGGTGTCGACGCCCGCGGCGAAACCGGCGAACAAGCCTGACGCGAAGCCCGGCACGGCACCCTCCCCCACGCGGCCGGCCCCCAAACAGCCCGCGCCCAAGAGCCAGGAGAAGCCCGCGGAAAACAAGGGCGGCGGCAAGAGGCCCACGGGCAGCGAAAAGGACGGCAGGCCGAAGGGCGACAAGGAGCCCGAAGGTACGCCGACCCACACCAACAAGCCGGACACGCGCCCGACGCCGGCCCCCAAGTCGAAGCCCGAGCCCGCCCCGGCTTCGAAGCCCCAGCCGAGGGAGGACACCGGCCCGGCCGCCAGTCCCAAGCCCGACAAGGACGCGCCCGGCAGGTCCAAGCCGGACAAGGACGACGACAAGCCGGCTCAGCCGAAGGACGACAAGGACTCGACGAAGCCGAAGGACGGCACCCCGGGCAAGCCGGGGCAGGACATGGACGCGCCCGGCAAACCCAAGCCCAAGCCGGACAAGGACAGCCCTGGCAGGCCGAGAACCAAACCCGACAAGGGAGGTCCCGGCAAACCCAGGCCCAGGCCCGACAGGAGCGGCCCGGGCAGGCCCAAGCGCCAGCCCGACAAGGAAAGGCAGAAGAAGGAGGAGGAGTCCAAGGCCGAAAGGCTGGCGAAGATCATCGCCCGGATCCGCCCCCTGATCCGGAAGCAGCTGGCCAAAGGCATGGACCCGGCGGTCCACCGTCAGATGCTCGCGAGCATGCGGCGCCATTACCGGCTCACCAGCCTGAGCAAGGCGGGTCAGCCGGACTTCACGATCACCGCCAGGCTCAACCCTCAAGGCACTGTCACGGGCGGCTACACCAAAGCCGAGGATCTGGACACGAACGGCTACGAGGAACACACCGACTACCTCACGGACCAGCCGGACCCGAAGCTCCCAGCACCCCGTATACCGAAGTTCGTGAACGGTCAGTTGGCCAAGAACTTCAAGGCCGAACACCTCAACAAGGAATTCGTCGAGGCGCACGGCCAGAAGGCGAACTCGAGCCTGATCCAGGAACCCATCGGCTTCCGCCACATCAACAAGTACGACCTCAACACGGACGCCAGCAAGCGCTGGGTGCGGATGCACCTGCTCACCGAGAAACTCGGCGGCCCGTTCCTCGGCACGAATCTCGTGCCCGCCCAGAACTCGATCAACAACCCCACCTTCAAGTGGGGCATCGAGCAGTACCCGGAAAAGGAGGTACGACGGAAGGACGACAGTCGCGACGACAAACTGCGCATGGTCTGGTACCAGATCGGACTGACGTGGCACACCGGTCCGGTCAAGGGGTTCCCCCATTCCATATCCGCGGCGTGGGGGACGTATCGCTACGACCGTGATGCCAAGGCGTGGAAGGAGAAGGTTCCGACGGACCGCGGCCCTCTGAACTTCTCTGTCGGGCCACTGGATCAGCCACCCCAGCCCCAGGGCACGCCCAGGAGGGTCCTCATCAATCGTGACTCGAACCGGCGCATGATGAGAATGCTGAACGTGTCGCCGGCCTTCGCCGAGGCCATCAGGTACGCCCGCACAAATCGCGGAGACGGGACTCCGGCCACCAAGCCTCCGGGGAACACAACAGAACTCGCCCAGCGTCTCAATGAACTACCCGAGAAGCGAAGGAACAGGATTCGGGACTTCACTGCGGGAATAGTCTCCCTGGCAGTGGCGGAACAAGAGAATCTGCTGGAGTACTGAACTCATAGATGAGAGTGGAGGCCGAAGGGAATGCGCAACCCGACCGAGATCGAGCAGAAGCTGTTCCAGACACAACAGGAAATCATTGACTGTACCGGGTTGGTGGTGGACCGCTCGGTCACGGGAGACCTCGGCGAGACGTTCGAGGAGGCACCGGCGCTCTTCACCTATCTGCCCGATTGGCAGGATGTGGTGTTCAGCCGCGATCTCTGCGTGCTGAGTCCTCGCATCTCCGAGATCGCCAACTGCTGGCACAGCGAGCGGGCATCCGGCATTCCAGAAATCCGCGGCGAGTTCCGAGTGACCGATCTTTTCACCGCGCTTCTGAAACATCCGCCGGACCTGACCTGGGCCGGTTCCACGGACGAGGAGCGGGAGTTCTTCACACAGCTGCGCGTCATCGACGACACCCCGCTCGCCGCCACGGGCCAACTCGCGGCCATCCGGTCCCAGCCCCAGGTCGACCCGCTGGAGGTCTGGTACTACGACATGGAGTTGACCAGCGCGGAGGGCTGGACGCGGCAATACGTCAAGCTGGATCTCACCTATACCGAATACATGGAACAACTGGCCCTCACCAAAGGCACTTTGGGATGGCAGTACCTCTTCACCGATGAGGTCCCGCTGGGTCATCCGGACTTCGACGACGTCAGGAATCAGCTGACGACCATGTTGGACGTGTTCCCACGCCTTTTCCCTGCCTGGGACTACACGGAACTCGCCCACCGACTGGAGGCCCGCCTGTGACCCGCTACGCCGACATCCCCAAGCCCATCCGTTCCGGAATAGTCCTCATAGACCCCGAACGCGGCACCCCCCAACGCATCATCGTCCTGCAATTCAACCCGGACACTCTGGAACGCAGCCTCTCGCCCCAGTCGGCAGGCGGCAGTGGCGACTCCGGAGGAGGGGGCAGCGGGTCCGGAGACAGAAATGAGGCGCTCCGGCTCAAGGGCCCCGCTCAGGAGACCTGGAAGTTCACTGCCGAGATCGACGCCACCGACCAGTTCGAGATAGCCGCGCCCGACGGGATCCACCCCCAACTGGCCGTCCTGGAAATGCTTGTGCAGCCGACCTCGGCCCAACTGCGTGAGGCAAGCCGCCTGTCCAGGACCGGGACGATCGAGATCAGTCCGATCGAGATGCCGCTGACCCTGTTCACGTGGGGCAGCAAGCGCGTCATGCCCGTGCGGCTCACCGAACTGTCCATCAACGAATCCGCCTTCGACGTGAATCTGAACCCGATCCGGGCCTCGCTGAGCATCGGCCTGAAGGTGCTCACGGTCAGCGACCTGCCGGCCGGACACCGCGGCGCCGAGCTGTACTTCGCGCACCTCGCGCAGAAGGAGCGGCTGGCCGGCGCCGCCCGTGCGGGAGGCCTCGGCACTCTCGGGCTCGCCCCCGGCGACATCGGCATGGGAAGGGGCTGACCGGACACCATGGCCGGCACGGAACCGTACGAGAACGCCCTGGACGCGATACCCGGCGCCCACCCCTACCCCCGCTCCAGCCGCTACCACGATGCCGAGATAGGCGTGCACCGGCAGCCGGACGGGACCGAAGTCCGTTACGCCAAGCGCCGGTTGCTGCCTCCGGTCGCGGACGACGCCGAGGACACGCAGGCGCACACCGTCAGCACCGGTGAGCGCCCCGACCTCCTGGGGCAGCGCTACTTCGGCGACCCCGCCCAGTGGTGGCAGATCGCCGACGCCAACCCCGTCCTCGACCCGCGCGAGCTGACCGCCGAGCCGGGCAGCGAGATCGACATCCCGCGCGCCGGCTCCTTCCCGCGGGGGGACCGGCGTGTCTGAACTGCCCGTGGGCCAGGGCCCTGTCCACATCACCCTCTCCATGGGGCCGCAGCTGGCCCGCCCGGTCCCCGCCGAGGTGGCAGAGGCGCTCCTGTCGGCGCAGATCACCGCGACGGCGGGCGAGCGGAGCGGGTTCCAGCTCGCCTTCGACCTGACCAAGAACGGGCTCATCAACCGGGCGCTGCTTCCGGAGGGGTTCTTCGATCCGAAGACCCGCATCATCGTCACCGTCACGGTCAAGGGCACTCCGGAGGTCCTCTTCGACGGGCTGATCGTTCGCCAGGAAGTGGGCACCAGCAACCAGCCCGGTCACTCCACGCTGACCATCACCGGCGAGGACCTGACGCTGCTCATGGACCTGGAGGAGCGCACGGACCGGTATCCCAACCTGCCGCCGTCCGACCGCGTGCTCGCGATCCTGCGCCGCTACGCGGACTTCGGCATCCGGCCGGACGTGTACCGGGAGAAGATCGCCCAGCCGCCGCACGAGAACCTGCGCGTCCACTACCAGACCGGCACCGATCTGAGTTACGTGAACGAGCTGGCCCGCGCCAACGGCTACACCTTCTACCTTGAGCCGGGCCCCAACCCCGGCCAGTCGTCGGCCCGTTGGGGCCCCGAGGTCCGCCTCGGGATCCGCCAGCACGCCCTGAACGTCAACATGGACGCCAATTCCACGGTCGACCAGCTGACGTTCGCGTACGACGGAACGGCCCGCGAGGAGCCGCAGGCACGCTGGCAGGACCCGGGGACCCGGCAGTCCACCCTGCTCCCCCAGCCGCTCATCAGCCCCTTGCGCCCCCCGCTCGGCAGGCGGCCGACGCCCGCGCTCAAGCGCAAGACGCTCTCCGGTACCGCCAAGCAGCAGCGCGAGGCGGCCGAGGCCGAGCTGCTCGCGCGCGCCGCCGTGTCCGCCGACGTCATCTCCGGTTCGGGGTCGCTCGACGTCAACCGGCACGGCTACCTCCTGCAGCCGCGCCAGCTGGTCGGCGTGCGCGGTTCGGGACGGGCGTACGACGGCGACTACTACGTGAAGTCCGTGACGCACAACCTGCGGCCGGGCTCCTTCCAGCAGAACTTCACGCTCTCCAGAGAAGGGCTCGAAGCGCGCAGCGCCTACGTCCGGCCATGACGCGCAACAGGCCGACAGCAGCCAACACCCCACGATCCAGGAGCAGTTCAGCATGGCGGCACCCAGTAATCGCTACCTCGGCAAGTTCCGCGGCCGGGTCATCGACAACAACGACCCGCTGCACATCGGCCGGGTCACCGTCGAGTGCCCTGACGTCCTGGGTGATGAACCGTCGACGTGGGCGCTGCCCTGCCTGCCCTTCACCGGGCCGCAGGCGGGCCAGTTCGTGGTGCCGCCGCCCGGCGCGGGTGTGTGGGTCGAGTTCGAGCAGGGTGATCCGAGTTTCCCGGTGTGGACGGGGTGCTGGTACGGGACGGAGGCCGAGCTGCCGCCGGACGCGCGAGCCGCGGTGCAGCAGAACTCGCCGAACAAACCGGTCGTCGTCCAGACGCCGGGGGACCACAAGATCGTGATGAACGACGCGCCCGAGCAGGGGATTCTCCTCCAGGCGCAGGGCGGCGCGTACATCCGCATCACCAAGGAAGCCGTGGTCATCGCGACCGGCGAAGGCGCCGAGGTCATCCTGCGCGGCAAGGAAGTGACCATCAACAAGGGCCAGTTGACGATGGCCGCGAAGCGATAGAAGACGGGGGATCATCCAGCATGTCCGGGACATCCGGGAATCTACTCACCACCGGCGGCGGCTCCGGTGCCGCGATCAGCTGCCCGCACGGCGGCCGCGCCACCTCGACGACCGGCGCTTCGGACCGGGCCGTGCTCGTGAACGGCGCGCCCGTGGCGACGGCCACCCACAACTACGTCGTGACCGGCTGCCCCCACACGGTCGGTGGCGTACCCGAGCCGTGTGTCGCCGTCCGCTGGACCGCGGACTCCTCCGGCATCACGGTCGACGGCGCGCCGGTGCTGCTCGACACCTCCGCGGCCCAGTGCGTCACAGCGGCGTTCGTGCCGCAGGGCCCGCCGTTCGTCCAGCCCGCGCAGCGAGAGGTGACCGTCCGATGAGCCCACGCACCCGCATCCGCAGTGATCTCGCCTTTCCGTTCCGGGTCGACCGGCGGGGGCGCAGCGCGCACGCCGACCAGGACGAGCATGTCCGCGACCTGATCGAGCAGTTGCTGTTCACCAGCCCCGGCGAGCGCGTGATGCGCCCCGACTTCGGCTGCGGCCTCCTCGACCTGGTCTTCACGCCCAACAGCCCCGAGCTGGCGAGTGCGTTGGAGCTCTCGGTGCAGGCGGCTCTGCAGCGCTGGCTCGGTGATCTCATCGAGGTGGCGGCCCTGGACGTGGTGAGCGAGGAGAACGTCGTCCGCGTGTATCTGTCGTACGCCGTGCGCGCCACCGGGAGCCGTCGTGACGACGTCTTCGAAGGGAGGGCCGAGGCGTGACCGGTTCCGTGTCCGCCCGACGGACCAAGGTAAGAGCGGCGCAGCTCAACGGAGTTGACGCCGTGGAGGTGAACGACGAGGGGCTCCTGCTCACCGTCACCTTCCTCGGCAAGGCCCCGCACGGCCTCGGCGCGCAGAACGTACGGATCGACGGCGGCCGCCGGATCGCGGGCATCGAGGCCGTCGACGTGAGCGTGGAGCGCGAGGAGGACCCCGAGCTCGACGACCGGCTGTACGTCACCCTCGACAAGCCCGGCGACACCTCCCGCTACCGGATCTCCCTCGTCGAGACCGACCCGTACGGGCGGCCCGGAACGGAGCCCTTCCGCGGCTTCGACCAGCGCTACCACAGCGCGACGTTCGCCTTCCGGCCCGACTGTCCGACGCCCTTCGACTGCGCGGACGAGGTGGTGGAGGAACCCGTCTTCCCGCTGACGCCGGTCGTCGACTACACGGCCCGCGATTACGACACCATCCGCAAGCTCCTCCTGGACCGGCTGGCCCTCACCACGCCCGACTGGATCGAGCGCAACCCGGCCGACCTGGGCATGACGCTCGTCGAGCTGCTCGCCTACACCGGCGACCAGATCAGCTACCAGCAGGACGCGGTCGCCACGGAGGCGTACCTCGACACCGCGCGCCGCCGGGTCTCCGTACGCCGTCATATCCGGCTCATCGACTATGCGATGCACGACGGCTGCACCGCGCGGGCGTACGTGACGGTGGAGACGGCCGGTGAACACACGCTGCCCGCAGGCACGTTCCGCTTCGCCTCCGTGGACATACGCGCCGTCGATCCGCACGACCGCCCGGCGCCCGGGACGGTGGTCGACGACCGGGACCTCGCCGACCTGGCCGAGCGCGGCGGCGTCGAGGTGTTCGAGCCGGTCGCGGCCGGAGATCCCCTCGAACTGCGCGCCGCGCACAACTCCATACGGCTGTGGACCTGGGGCGGCGACGTGTGCTCGCTGCCGAAGGGAGCCACAGCGGTCACCCTGCGCGACGAGTGGCGGGACGCGGAGACCTGCGAGGGTCGCCAACTCGGCCTGCGCGCCGGTGACTTGCTCGTCCTGGAGGAGGTGAAGGGACCTCGTACCGGAACTCCGGGCGACGCCGACCCCTCCCACCGGCAGGCGGTGCGCCTCACGTCCGTCACGCCAGGCGTCGACCGCATCGAGGACCAGCCTGTCCTGGAGGTCACCTGGGACGCCGAGGACGCGCTGCGTTTCCCGCTCTGCCTGGCCACGCGCGGCGGACGCGACTGCGCGCCGGTCGAGGACGTCAGTGTGGCGCGCGGCAACGTGGTCCTCGTCGACCACGGCCGTACCGTCCACTGGTGCGGCAGCACCCTGCCGGAGACCGTGACCGTGCCGCCGGCGCCCGCCGTCGTGGTCCCCTGCGACCCTCCGGCCTTCGGCTGCTGGGATCCCGACGAGGGCAACGCGACCGCGAAGCTCATCAACTCCCTGACGGACAAGGCGGGGTGCGGCGAGGCGCTCACCGCCGACGACGTCCGCGAGCTGTTCGACGTGGTGGGCGAGGACGCGACCGTACGTGCCGGGCTCGGCCTCGAACTGGCGGGCCAGCGGCGGGAGCGCGTCGTGCCGGGCACCGCGTACGCACAGGCGGCGGCCCTGCGCACACTGCTCGCGCAGTCCGTCTACCCGGGCATCGCGCCGCGCTTCCGTCCGCTGCTCGGCCGCTCGCCCGTGGTGCAGGCCGTGCCGTTCCCCGACCCGGGGGCCGTTTCGGCGGGTCAGGCCGAGCGGATCGGCGCCATCCCGGGCCGGGTGAAGCAGCGTCTGGTGGAGCTGTGGCGCAGCGCCCGCGACCGCGACGGGCTCGGTGACGAGGAGATCGCCGAACTGGCCGTGGTCTACGGCCTGAAGGTCCTGGAGCGGTTCGAACTGCGACTGCACCCGGTCCGCGCCCTGCGCGAACTCCTCTACCGCAGCGACCAGTTGCTCGACTCCAAGCTGCGCCGGATCGAGGTGCTGACCGCGCGCGCCCGCGCCGGAACGGTTCTCGACGGCCACATCGCCTGGGAGATCGCGCACAGTTGGGGCCCGGCGTACGCGGAGGGCATCCACCCCGAGGAGCCGGTCCTGCGGGGTTCCGCCTCGGCCGGGCTCGCGCAGGACGCACGCCGCGCCCTTCCCGCCGTACGCCTCCACGAGGGCGAGCTGCGCTGGAGTCCGCGCCGCGACCTGCTCGAAAGCGGGCCCCGCGACCGGCACTTCGTGGGTGAGCTGGAGGACGACGGGCGGCTCGCGCTGCGGTTCGGCGACGGACGGCACGGCGCGAGGCCGACCCCCGGCGCCCGCCTGGAACTCCACTACAGGCTGGGCGGCGGCCTCGCGGGCAACGTGGGCGCCGAGGCCATCAACCACCTGGTGCTGTGCCGCGACGACGATGGCGGCGACGTGCAGGTGGCCGGGGTACCGGTGGCCGGGGTGCGCAATCCGCTCCCAGCCGTCGGTGGCACCGAGCCCGAACCCATCGACCAGGTACGCCAGTTGGCGCCGCTGGACCTGCGCCGCACCCGGCTGCGTGCCGTGACCGCCGACGACTACGCCGCTCTCGCCTCGGCCCTGCCCGGGGTGCAGCGGGCGGCGGCGGAGCTGCGCTGGACGGGCAGCGTCCAGGAGGCGCACATCGCGATCGACGCGCACGGCACCGGCGCCCCGGCGCCCGCGCTGCTCGACGCGGTGGCCCAGTCCCTGGAGGCCTACCGGCGCATCGGCCACGACGTGGTGGTGAGGCCCGCGCAGCTGACGCCGCTCGACATCGCGCTGACGGTGTGCGCACAGCCCGGACACCAGCAGGGGCAGATCCTGGCCGAGCTGTACCGCGTACTCGGCCACGGCCGGCTCGCGGGAGGGCGGCTCGGCTTCTTCCACCCCGACGCGCTGACGTTCGGCGAGCCGGTCAGGCTCAGCCGCCTGGTCGCTGTCGCGGCGGCCGTCCAGGGCGTGGAGAGCGTTCAAGTCACCCGTCTGCGGCGGCTGTTCGAAGAGGACCGAGGAGAGAGGGAGGACGGCGTGCTGCGGCTCGGCCCGCTGGAGATCGCCATCTGCGACAACGACCCCGACCGGCCGGAGAACGGCCGACTGGCGATATCCCTTGGGGGTGCCCGATGACGAGCGACGAGCTCACCCCGGACTGCGGCTGCGGCTGTGCCGGGACCTGCGCGGGCGGTCACGACGAGCGGGTGGCGCCCGCCGCGCCGCACAACCCGCCGGGCCGCACCGCCCTCGACTACCGCGTCGGCGAGTACGGCTCCTTCCTGTCCGCCCTGCACGACCGACTGGCGTCCCCCGCCTACCCGGCGCTCGGCAGGCTGACCGTCCGCACCCCCGACGACCCGGCGCTCGGCCTCCTCGACGCGACCGCCGTCCTCGGTGACCTGCTGACCTTCCACTCCGAGCGGATCGCCGACGAGGCCTATCTGCGCACCGCGAACGAACACCGCTCGCTGGTGCTGCTCGGCCGCCTGGTCGGTCACCGGCCGCGTCCCGGTGTCGCCGCGAACACCCATCTCGCGTACACCCTCGACCGCGATCCACGGGCCGAGACCCTGCCCGTCGTCATCCCCCGTGGGGCGCGCAGCAACAGCGTCCCGGCGTCGGCCGACGAGGAGTCGCAGACGTTCGAGACCAGCCGGGACCTCACGGCCCGCTGGGACTGGAACGAACTCCGACTGCGCCGCAGGCGCCCCTCCCTGATCACCCCTCAGGACCTCACGCGCCGCTCGGAACTCTTCGTCGAGGGCACCGCGAACTCCCTGCAGACGGGAGACCAGCTGCTCTTCGTCTTCGGTGAACAGGCGGGCGGGGAAAGGCTGTTGCTTCCCGTCTCTCGCGTACGCATCGACCGCGACGACGAGATCACGGCGATCGGCCTGCCCCGGTCGGCCCCGCCGACCCTCAAGGAACTGCTCGACGAGGTGCGCCGCTGGACCACCGAGCCACCGGCTCCGGGTGTGCCGGGCGACGAGCCGCCCACGCCCGAGGTGCCCAACCCCCGGCCGGTGAGCCGTCTGATCGACGACTTCGACGACCAGGTGCTGACTCCGCTGCGGGACGGCCTGGACGGCGTGAAGTCGCCGGAGCAGCTGATGTCCGCTCTCACCGAGCCCCTCGCACGTCTCGCCGAGGCGCAGGCTTTGGCGACACCGTACGAGGATGTGGCCGACTGGTTCGCCCAGTTGGAGGCGATGCTGGCCGAACTCGCGGAACGAGCCGGGGAGCTGGCCCCGTCCCAACCGGAAGACCAGCAGGAGAACCCATCGGCCAGCCGGTCGAAGCAGGGCACCGCCACCGTCACCCCGCTCCCCCGCCCGGACGAAGCCGCGCTGGCGGCCCTCACCGCCCTCCTCCCCGCGCTGAGCGGCAAGGCTCCCGCACCCGGCACAGGCACCTTCGCCGCCACTCCGGGCGCGGACACGGCACGCCTGCTCAAGACCCTCGACCCGGCACTCGGGGCCCTCTACCCGGCGTGGCGGCAGGCGGCGGCGCCCACCGCGCCGAACCTCCTGCGCGAGCTGCTCGCCCTGCGCGCGAAGGCGACCCCGTTCGGCGCGACGGCCCCCTTGAAACCGGTCCAGGACGACCGCGGCCGGGTGATCCGCACCACCGACTGGCCGCTGACGGGCGCTGTCCTGACCAGCATGCGTGTGGTGTTCGACCCCGCGGGCAAGGTGCCTCAGGCGGCCGAGTTCCAGTACATCGAGGGCGGCAGCTCCGATCAGCGGGCGAGGACGCTCCCGGTCGCGCAGCCGGAGAGTTTCCCCCTGGGCCCCGGCCAGGTCGAGCTGTCCACCCGCAACAGCCAGGACCGCGAGCTGAACTGGCTCAGCCGCCGCCCCACCGACTCCCAGGAGCCCGGCGTCACCGCCCGCCTCCACTCGGGCCTGCCCGAGCGCACGCTCTTCGTGTCGCGCCCGGACGCGGAAGGGGTCGTCAACGTCGGCATATACAACGGCGCGGCCAGGGAGATCCCCCTCAGCCCCAACGTTCCGGTGCGCTTCACCCATGGCGAGTACGAAGTGACCCTTCGCTACACGGTCGGCACCACCGCCCCCACCGTGGAAGTCGTCATCGCCACGAGGCCGGCCCCCGCCGACCGCCAAGTGGTGCAGCTGGACACCGTGTACGACGGCATCACCGTCGGCAGCTGGGTCGCGATCGAGCGGCCCGCCAAGGGCGACGACGACGCACACCCCGGCGACAAGAAGTTCAAGCTCGTCACCACGAAGGTCACGGCCGTGCGCACAGCCGCGTACACCAACTACGGCATCACCGGCCGCGGCACCGAACTCGTCCTTGCCGACCCGTGGTTGGACGACAAGGACGTACTGCTCTCGCACATTCGCGACACCACCGTGCACGCGGCGGGTGAGCCGCTGCGCACGGCGGACGAACCGCTCGCCGAGGACGTGTACGGCAACGAACTCGAACTCGCCGAGCTGTACGACGGGTTGCGGCCCGGCCGCACCCTGATCGTCAGCGGACTGCGCGGCGACATCCCCGGCACCGTCGGCGTCGAGGCCACCGAGGTCGCGGTGATCGCGGCAGCCGAACCCTCGCTCGACCCCCAACTCCCGGGCGACCACGTCCACACGAAGCTGACGCTGACCGCCGATCTCGCACACCGCTACCGGCGCGAGACGGTGAAGATCCTCGGCAACGTGGTGGAGGCGACGCACGGCGAGGGCCGGGACGAGCCGATCGGCAGCGGCGACGCCGACCGCACGAACCAGACGTTCACCCTGTGGCAGTCGCCGCTCACCTGGATGGCGTCGGACACTCCGCTGGGCGCCACGCCCGTCCTGGAGGTCCGGGTCGACGGGCTGCTCTGGCACGCGGTCGACAGCCTCGCGGGGCGCGGGCCGCGCGACCGGGTCTACATCACGGGCACCACCGGCGACGGTCGTACGACGGTGACGTTCGGCGACGGTGTGCACGGCGCGCGCCTGTCCAGCGGTCACGAGAACGTACGCGCCCGCTACCGCTTCGGCACCGGCAAGGCGGCGAACGTGGCCGCGCAACGCGTCACACAGGCACTGACCCGGCCGCTCGGCGTCACCGCGGTGACCAATCCGCGCCCGGCGACGGGCGGCGCCGACGCGGACGGTCCCGCACTGACCAGGCGCACGGTCCCCCTGTCCGTGGCAGCCCTGGACCGCCTGGTGTCCGTGCCCGACTACGAGGACTTCGCGCGCTCCCGCGCCGGGATCGGCCGGGCCGCGGCGCGCGAACTCTTCGACGGGCGACGGCGTGTGCTGCACGTGACGGTCGCGGGCACGGATGATGTTCCGATCGCCGAAGACGCCGACGTACTGCGCGCCCTGCGTGGCTCGCTCACCGAGTACGGCGATCCCCGGCTGCCCGTCCGGGTGGACGTGCGCGAGCTCGTGCTGCTGCTGATAGCCGCGAAGGTGAAGCTCGCGGCCGACCACACCTGGGAGGTCGTCGAACCCCGCCTTCGAGGGGCCCTGTTGCGCCGACTCGGCTACGAGGGGCGGGAGTTGGGACACCCGGCCCGCCTCTCGGAGGTCCTGGCGACAGCGCATTCGGTACCGGGCGTCGACTACATGGACGTCGATGTCTTCACCGGGATCTCCGCGTCCGCCGTCGCGGGCGCCACCGCACAGGAGTTGACGCGCCTGCTCGGCACACCCGGCGAGCCTAGGTCCTCGGTCCCGGCGCGCGAGGCGACGTACGACGAGAAGATCCACACCGTGCGCGAGAAGGACGGCGAGACCCTGTCGGCGATCTGTGCCCGGCACGGCGTTCCGCTCGCCGAACTCCTGCGCCTCAACCCCGACATCACCGATACCCGGCGCCTCGTCAAGGGCCGTTCGGTGTTCGTCTTCCGCGGCATCCGCCCGGCGCAGCTCGCGCTGCTGACGCCGAAGGCCGCGGACACCCTGATTCTGACGGAGGTCAAGTGATGTCCAGGGAGCCGGACGGGCTCGCTCAACTGCTCCCCCAGTGGCACCGCCTCAGGGACACCGACGAGGGCGAGCCGCTGCGCGCCCTGCTTGCGGTGATGGCCGAGCAGATCGATGTCGTACGCAATGGGGTCGAGCAGAGTTATGAGGACCTGTTCGTGGAGACGGCGGCGCCCTGGGTGCTGCCGTACCTCGGCGACCTGGTCGGCTATCGGACGCTGCCCGGTTACGAACGGGTCCTCACCAACGGTCTGCGGGGCGGGAGTTCGGCCGCGCTGACGGAGGCGATCGCGCCGCGCCGCGATGTGGCCGCCACGGTCGCGAACCTGCGCCGCAAGGGCACGCTGCACCTGCTCGAAGAGCTCTGCGAGCAGGTTGCCGAGTGGCCGTCGCGGGCGGTCGAGCTGTCGCGGCTCGTCTCGCACCAGCAGCCGGTCAAGCTGTACGGGTCCGGGAGTGCGGGCCGTGAGCGACGCGGGCGGCTCGCCGATCTACGGGACGGCTCAGCGCTCGACCTGGCGGGCTCCGCCTTCGGGACGGTGGCCCGCTCGGTGGACGTCCGGAGCGCCAACTCCCGTCGTAGGCAAGGAGGTTCGACCCCGGCCGGAGTCGGCCTCTTCGTCTGGCGGCTGAAGGCGCATTCGCTGACGTCCTCCCCCGCGTACTGCATCGACCGGGCCCGCAACCTCTACACCTTCTCGATCCTCGGCAACGACAGCCCGCTGGTCACCAAGCCGGTCCCGGAGCCGTCGGCGACGCACATCGCGACGATCGACAACGTCCCGGCGTTCATCCGGCGCCGCCAACTGCACGACCGGCTCGCCGACTACTACGGACCCGGCAAGAGTTTCGTCA
Source organism: Streptomyces sp. NBC_00620 (assembly GCF_026341825.1). GTDB lineage: Bacteria > Actinomycetota > Actinomycetes > Streptomycetales > Streptomycetaceae > Streptomyces. Next base: position 1,808,222 of record NZ_JAPENY010000002.1, on the reverse strand, counting down.
TCCGCCGCGACGGCGAGGACAAGCCGGTGCCGCCGTCGGACATCGTGGTGGCCGACCTGTCGGACTGGCGCTACCGGCCGGGGCGCGGACAGGTCGCGGTCGATCCGGAGCTCGGGCGGATCGCGTTCGGGGCACGGTCGGCGCCCAGGCAGGGCGTCTGGGTGGACCACCACTACGCGTTCGGCGCCGACATGGGCGGCGGCGAGTACGCGCGGGACCGCACGGCGCGCCCGGACGCCGCGTTCTACCGGGTCGGTCCCGGGCAGACGTACCGGCAGATCATGGACGCGTACCGGGCCTGGCAGCACGACCGGCGGTCCGGGACCTGCGGGCCCGAGGGCGTCATCGAGATCACCCACAGCGGCGCGTACCAGGAGCAGTTGGACTTCGATCTCGACCCCGGCGACCGCCTCGAAGTACGTGCGGCGGAGGGCACCCGCCCGGTGATCCGCCTCCTCGACTGGTACAGCAACCGTCCGGACGCGCTCAACATCCGTGCCGTGTCCGAGGATTGCGAGCCGGGCGAGCGTCCGCGGATCGTCCTCGACGGACTGCTCGTCGCCGGACGCGGCATCAATGTGACGGGCCCGATGGGCGCGGTCGTCCTACGCCACTCGACGCTCGTGCCCGGCTGGTCCCTGGAGCCCGAGTGCGAGCCGCACTCCCCGCAGGAGCCGAGCTTCGTCCTGGAACGCACCACTGCGTGCCTGCAGATCGAGGACAGCATCCTCGGCACGATCGAGGTCATCGGCGACGAGGTGTCCGAGGAACCGCTCGACATCCACATCCGCGACAGCGTCCTGGACGCCACCGCGAGCGATCGCCCGGCCCTGTCCGCCCCGGACTGCCGGCACGCCCACGCCGTCCTGCACGCCCACCGCACCACGGTCATCGGCGAGGTGCACACGCACGCGGTGGAGATCGCGGAGGACTCCATCTTCACCGGCCGGCTCCACGTGGCGCGGCGCGGCATCGGGTGCATGCGCTTCTCGTACGTCCCGGCCGGCTCGCGTACGCCGCGCAGGTACCGCTGCCAGCCGGACCTGGCCGGTCGCGGCGAGGCCGCGCGCGTGCGGCCGCTGTTCACGTCCGAGCGCTACGGGACGCCCTGGTACGGGCAGTTGGCGGACCGCTGCGCCCAGGAGATCCGGCGCGGCGCGCAGGACGGCGCCGAGATGGGCGCCTTCCACGACCTGTACCGGCCGCAGCGCGAGGACAGCCTGCGGGCGCGGCTCGCGCAGTACACGCCCGCGGGCACGGACGCCGGGATCTTCTACGTGACCTGAGCCGATACGTGACCTGATCCGACCGCGACAACCGACTCACCCGCACACATCTGAACCAGGGGGACTCCCTTCATGCACGCCGATCTCTCCCGCTCCACGTTCCGTCCGGAGCGGCACTATTCCGCGGTCATCGCCCAGCAGGGCCGCGTCCAGCTCGACGCCGACGCCAATGAGCAGACCGCGATCGAACTCCACCGGGCGCGCACGCTCGCCGCCGACCTCATAGGCCGGCACGGCGGGCCGCGCGACGCCGCGGGCTTCCGCATCCAGTACGTGGGCGGCAAGCACGACATCGACACCCTCAACATCTACGGCGGCCGCTACTACGTCGACGGAATCCTGTGCGACGCGGACCGGCCCGCGCCCGGCGTGCCGGTGCCGGACGAGGACGCCGCGGACGATGACGCGGAGGCCGTGGTGCCGCCCGCGTTCTGGACGTACTGGGACCAGCCGGACGGCTTCCGTGACCCGGAGAAGCCGGGCGACCGGCTGCCTTCACCCGCCCAGGCTCCCTTCGTGGTCTATCTGTCGGTGTGGGAGCGCGCGGTCACCGCTGCGGAGGACCCGGCGCTGCGCGAGGTGGCGCTCGGCTCGGCGATGCCGGACACGGCGGCACGCTCGAAGGTGGTCTGGCAGGTCCTGCCGCTGACCCTCGCCGCGCTCGGCGTGGAGGAGGCCGACCCCACCAAGGAGCAGGTGAGCGCCAAGTTCACCCAGTGGGCGCGTGACCGGAGTGCCCCTTCCGCCAACCTCGCGGCCCGCGCCCAGCGGCCCGACCACGCGGACGAGGACCCGTGCCTGGTCAAGCCGGATGCCCGCTACCGCGGCCCGGAGAACCAGCTCTACCGGGTGGAGGTGCACGCCGGGGGACCGGTCGCCGACGCCACGTTCAAGTGGTCGCGCGAGAACGGCTCGGTCGTCTTCCCGGTCGACGAACTGGACGGCACCTGGGTGCAGTTGGCCTCGCTCGGCCAGGACGACAAGCTAGATCTCGACGTCGGCGACCAGGTGGAGTTCACCGACACCGCGTACGCCTCCCGCCTGGAGGCACTCCCCCTGCTGCGGGTCGAGGAGCTGGACCTGCCGGGCCGCCGGGTGCGGCTGTCCGCCGAACCGGAGCCCGGCGTCGGACGGCTGCCCCACCTGCACCCGTTCCTGCGCCGCTGGGACCACCAGGCGGGCCCCAAGCGCAAGGGCCGCACAGCCGGACTGCGGGACGGGGCGATCCGCGTCGAGGAGGGCGAATGGCTGCCCCTCGAGGACGGCGTCGAGGTGTACTTCGCCAAGGGCGGCAACTATCGCACCGGCGACCACTGGATCATCCCGGCCCGCACCGCGACCGGCAGCGTCGAGTGGCCCGTGAACGACGCGCGAAAGCCGCTGCTCCAGGCCCCCGCGGGCATCGCCCGGCACTTCGCGCCGCTGGCCCTGGTGAAGGGCGAGGACGCTCCCGTCGACCTGCGGCTCGCTTTCACCACGCTCGCGCACAGCATCCCGGCCGCGGACGAGGCCGCGCTCGCCGCGGAGGCGCTCGCGGCGGAGGAGGAATCCACGGCGGAGGCCGTCGACGCGCCCAATCCGCGCTCCCAGACCACGGCAGAGGCGGAAGCCGCAGCGGAAGGAGGCAAGTGATGGCCAAGCCGATGAGTGCGTCCAAACTGGTGGAGATCCTGCGCGCGGAGGGCGTGACGGTCCACGAGGTACGCAACTGGCGTACGCACAACCGCATTTCGAAGGGTCCGTGGGGCCCGATGAACGGCGTGATGATCCACCACACCGTCACCTCGGGCACCGACTCGTCCGTGTCCCTCTGCTACAACGGCTACTCGGCCCTGCCCGGCCCGCTGTGCCACGGCGTGATCGACAAGAAGGGCCACGTCCACCTGGTCGGCAACGGCCGCGCCAACCACGCGGGCCTCGGCGACGGCGACGTCCTGCGCGCCGTCGTCAACGAGACGAAGCTGCCGCCGGACAACGAGGCCGACACCGACGGCAACCGCCACTTCTACGGCTTCGAGTGCGTCAACCTCGGCAACGGCAAGGACCCTTGGCCCGAGGCGCAGAAGGAAGCCATCGAGAAGGTCTCGGCCGCGATCTGCCGCCACTACGGCTGGAGCGAGCGTTCCGTCATCGGCCACAAGGAGTGGCAGCCGGGCAAACAGGACCCGCGCGGTTTCACGATGGACGGTATGCGCTCCCGTATCGGGGACCGTCTGAAGGGCAGGCCGAGCGGTGGCTCGAGCCCCGACCCCAAGCCGCAGCCCAAGCCCTCGTACGAGCCGTTCCCCGGCGCCGGTTTCTTCCAGGTCGGCCGCCACGACCCGCTGATCACCGCCATGGGCAAGCGCCTGGTCGCCGAGGGCTGCGGCCGTTACGAGGATGGCCCGAGCCCCAACTGGACGGACGCGGACCGCAAGTCCTACACGGCCTGGCAGCACAAGCTGGGCTTCAAGGGCAAGGACGCGGACGGAATTCCGGGGAAGGTCAGTTGGGAGAAGCTGAAGGTACCGGCGTCGTAACGGCGGAGAGCGCGCGATCTGCCCGCCGGCAGGCGGGCAGACGGTCGCCGTTCACACACTTCCCGGAGACTCGGCCGGCGACGCGGGGGCCTCGGCCACTGCGCGCCACACCTCCGCGGCGAGATCGAGCATTCCCGCCTGCTGGACCTGCGCGGCGAGACTCCGCACCCGTGGCAGAGCGCCCTCGTTTCCGGCGGCGGCGTCGAGCAGCCCGCGGAGCACCTCGAGCCGGATGCGGTCACGGTAGGAAAGCAGCTCGAGGCCTTCCTCCGCGCGCCGGCACAACTCGCACGCCTCGCCCGTTTCGCCCTTCTGGAAAGCGAGTTGGGCCCGCAGAAACAGATACTCGTGATGGTGTCGAGGGGTGCCGGCCAGACCGAGAGCGGGCTCGACGGCCCGCAGACAGGCATCGGCCTCCTCGATCCGGGGAGGACCGGCCTGCAGTGCGAGAGACGCCGCCGCCAGCCGCAGTCGCATCCACAGCGTCAGGTCCTCGCGGCTGTCGAGTGCGGCCAGGGCCCGCTGGAGCTGCGCAGTGGCCTGCTCGTAGTGGCCGAGACGCGTTTGGACCGTCGCCGCGACCCAGAAGGACTCCGCGGCGAGCGCGCCTTCGGTACGCGGGAGCGAGTCGATCACGTCGGAACTCTGCCGGACCGCCTCCGCGAGGTTGCCCAGTTCGGCTTCGACCGAGGCCAACAGGAGCTTGCTGCGCAGCAGTTCGGTGGCAGGCACATGAAGGCGATGCCGTTCGCTCAGCTCGAGAGCCTCGCGTACCCCTTGCCTGGCCGACTCCGCGTCACCCAGGTTGCGGACCGTCCGAGCGAACCTGATCCGTGAATGCACCCTGAGCAGCGGGCGCTCCATGACGTCGCTGAGATCCCTCATCTCCTGGAGCACATCACGCTCGTCCTCGTAGTCGCCGAGCGCCCCGTGCAACCGCGCGAGCTGGGAGAGAGCCTGCCAGCGGGTCTGCGGGTCGACGTCCACGGCCTCGTCGAGGACGTTCTGGAGCATGGTTCGCATCTCGGCGTCACGCTCCTTGTCGAAGACCGTGAAGCTCGCGGCGAGGATGTCCGCCAGGTCGGAATCGGGCGGCACGTCGAACGACTCGGCCTGAACTCCCAGTCGGTCCACGAGGTACTCGATGGCTCGCTGCGTGGGCGGCCGAGCTCCGGACTCCAGCCTGGAGAGGTAGGCGGCGGACATTCCGGGGCCGGTGAGATCCGCCTGCGACTTGCCCAGTTGTCGCCTCAGCTGGCGCAAGCGTCGGCCGAATTCAGGCTGCTCCAGCATCCGCTGCCACCACCTCATGAAATCTTCGCACTTGTCCGGCCCGGAGGGTTGCCAACCCCTGGCAAACATTGCCGGAATAAGGCAACGATTGTACCAGGGGTAGCACCCTCACTCGGCCGGTGCTAGGGCCAGTCGATGTTGCCGTACGCGGACGCCGCCTCGACGACCACCGAGGAACCCTCCGCGGAGACCTGGCCGACCTCGGCACTACCGAGCTGAACAGCCACAAGGGCCAGAAGGACGGAAAGGCCGAAACCCGCCGCCACAGGCAGAACAGTCTTCACTTGTTCACTCTCTATCTCACGTCACTTTCAGGACCACACCACCCGCCGTCCCGCAGCGGGCACCCCCTGGGGTCACTGGTGCAGTGGAACGGTAATCGCAGGTCACGGCATCTGGCAAGCATTGACAACTTTCGGCAACTCCCCCTACCTTCAACGGCGACCCGCTGGGACCGCTGGCTCGATCCGGACGCCCGGCCACGACGAAAGGGCCCCGATGACGACCGAGCTGTCCCCCTCCGCAAAGCTGGAAGAACCGGTGCTGGCCTATCACCGCGCCGGAAAGATGGAGGTGTGCGCCACGGTGCCGCTGCGCGGCGCCGAAGACCTCTCACTCGCCTACACCCCGGGAGTGGCCCGGGTGTGCAGCGCGATCGCCGAGAACCCGGAGCTGGCGTACGAGTACACCTGGAAGTCCTCCTCGGTCGCCGTGGTCACCGACGGCACGGCCGTGCTCGGCCTCGGCGACATCGGGCCGGCCGCCTCGCTGCCCGTGATGGAGGGCAAGGCGATCCTGTTCAAGCAGCTCGCGGGCGTCAACGCGGTCCCGATCGCGCTGGACTGCACCGACCCGGACGAGATCGTGGAGACGGTGGCGAGGCTGGCCCCGGCCTTCGGCGGCATCAACCTCGAGGACATCTCCGCGCCGCGCTGCTTCGAGATCGAGCGCAAGCTCCAGGAACGCCTGGACATCCCGGTCTTCCACGACGACCAGCACGGCACGGCCGTCGTCACGCTCGCCGCGCTGTGGAACGCCGCCCGCGTCACCCACCGCGAACTGGCGGATCTGCGCGCCGTGGTGGCCGGGGCCGGCGCCTCCGGCATCGCGGTGGCCCGCATCCTGCTCGACGCGGGCATCGGCGACATCGTGGTCTGCGACAGCAAGGGGATCGTCCACGAAGGACGCGACGACCTCAACCCCGCCAAGCAGGCGCTGGCCCGCGACAGCAACCGTGCGGGCCTCACCGGCTCCATCGGGACCGCGATGCGCGGCGCGGACGTCTTCATCGGGCTCTCCGGCAGCCCGATGGCCGAGGAAGCCTTCCGGGGACTGGCCGCCGACGCGATCGTCTTCGCGCTCTCCAACCCCGACCCGGAGATCCTCCCGGACGCCGCGCGCCGCTACGCGTCCGTTGTCGGCACCGGCCGCTCGGACTTCCCCAACCAGGTCAACAACGTGCTGGCGTTCCCCGGCATCTTCGCCGGAGCACTCCAGGTGCGGGCCACCCGCATCACCGAGTCGATGAAGCTGGCCGCGGCCCGCGCGCTGGCCGACGTGGTCGCGGAGGAACTGACGCCCGACCGCGTCCTGCCCGACTCCTTCGACGCACGCGTGGCGCCGGCCGTCACCCGCGCGGTCGCGGACGCCGCCCGTCGCAGCGGTGTGGCCCGCGTCTGACCCGCGCCGCGCGCGACACAGCACCGAACCACCCGAGGAACGAGAACACATGACACTGCACGCGGTCGTCGGCATCAACTGGGGCGACGAGGGCAAGGGCCGGATGATCGACTACCTGGCCCGCGACGCGGACCTGGTGGTCAGGTACCAGGGCGGCAACAACGCCGGTCACACCGTCATCAACGACCTGGGCACCTTCAAGCTCAGACTGATCCCCTCGGGGATCTTCAACCCGGGCACCGTGAACGTGATCGGCCCCGGCACCGTGCTGGACCTGGAGTCCCTCGACGAGGAGCTCTCCCAGCTGCGTGAGAGCGGCATCGACACCTCAGGACTGCTCATCTCCGACCGGGCCACGGTGTGCTTCCCCTTCCACCGGGACCAGGACGCCTGGGAGGAGGACCGCCTCGCCGACCAGCCCTTCGGCTCCACCCGGCGCGGCATCGCCCCCGTCTACGGGGACCGCTACCTCAAGAAGGCCCTCCAGCTCGGCGAGCTCTTCGACGAGGAACTGCTGCGCCGGCGGCTCGCCCCGGTGATCGAGTGGAAGAACCTCGCGCACAGCGCGCTCTACCCCGAAGCACCGCCGATCTCCCTCGACGACATGGTCAAGTGGGGCCACGAGCACGCGGAGCGGCTGCGCCCGTACGTCCGCGATGTGAGCCCCGGACTCGTCCGCGCCGAGCAGGCGGGCAAGCACATCATGTGCGAGGCCCAGCTCGGCGCGCTGCGCGACATCCTGTACGGGATCTACCCCTACACCACCTCGTCCTCCTCGCTGGCCGGCTACGCCCCGGTCGGCTCGGGCCTGCCCGGCACACCGCTCACCCGGGTGACCGGCGTGATGAAGGCCTTCTCCACCTGTGTCGGCGAAGGCCCGTTCGTCACCGAGGAGTCCGGCCCCTGGGCCGACGCGCTGCGCATGTCGTCCGGTGAGTACGGAGTGAACACCGGACGCCCCCGCAGGATCGGCCACTTCGACGCCGTGGCCTCCCGCTACGGCGTGCTCGTCCAGGGTGCGGGCGAGCTCGCGCTCACCAAGCTCGACAGCCTGAGCGGTCTGCCCGAACTGCGGATCTGCACGGCGTACGAGATCGACGGAGTGCCGGTCGCCGACTTCCCCATGACGCATCTCCTGGACAGGGCCCGGCCGGTCTACGAGACCGTGCCCGGCTGGGACGAGGACATCACCGCGGTGCGGGACTTCGACCGGCTGCCCCCGGCCGCGGCCGCCTATGTGCTGCGCGTGGAGGAGCTCGTCGGCGCCCCCGTCCGGTACGTCTCCGTGGGCCCCGAGCGCGAGCAGCTCATCGACCGCGGTCCGCAGGGCCACTGAGCGCTCCTCCCGACCGCCACCACGAAAGGCTCGCCCAAGCAATGTCAGCCGAAAGCGGCGCAGTACCGCCCCCCGACCGGGCCCGGCGATTCGCGATCGCCGGAATGGGAGCGACCGGTGTCGGCGTCTTCGTCGCGCTGGTCCGCTCCCTGGCCGCGAGTGACCGCGCGGCGGGCGCGGAGATCCATGTCTTCGAGACCAAGGAGCGACTCGGCGCCGGAGTCGCCTACAGCACACCGCACGACTGTCATCTGCTGAACATGCGGGCGTCCACCATGAGCGTCCACGCCGACGATCCCGGCCACTTCGTGCGGTGGCTGACCGCTCACGAGGACGGGGCGCACACCGTCGCGGACACCGACTACGTGCCACGCCGGCTCTTCGCCGCGTATCTCCAGGAGTTCTTCGAGGAAGCGCTCGTCCAGGCGCGGCAGCACGGCACCAAGGTGATCACCCACAAGTCGGTGGTGAGCGACTGCCGCGAGGACTCCCGGGGCATCCATCTGATCGCCGGACTCGACCACTTCGTCTTCGACTACGCCTTCCTCTGCCTGGGCGACCTCCCCTCGACCGAGTACCTGGAGTTCACGAAGGTCCCCACCTACGTCCACTCGATGTGGCACGGCGCGGGGCTCGAAGGGATCGACCCGGACGCCACCGTGGGCGTCCTCGGCACCAGCCTGACCGCGGTCGACGCGCTGCTTCAGCTGCGCGGCTCCGGACACCGGGGCGCGATCACCTGCTTCTCCCGGCGCCGCTCACTTCCCAAGGTCCAGGGCCCCCGGGTGCGCCACACCCTGCGCCATGTGACCGAGGAGAACCTGCGGCTGCTCACCGAGGACTTCACCAGGGCGCTGGAGTTCACCGAGGTCGCCGCGCTCTTCCAGCGCGAGCTGGAGGACGGTCTCGGGCTGGCGATCGACTGGTCGCGGGTACTGGCCGAGCCCTCCGCGGCCTTCACCGCCACGCTCGCCAAGGACATCGAACTGGCCGAGAACGGCCAGACGCTCTGGTACTCGATCCTCGACGCCACCTCCGAGGTCGTCCCGCAGGTCTGGCGGGCCATGTCCGCCGAGGCCCGCGCCGCGTTCATCCACAACCATCTGTCGATCTGGTCGATGTTCCGCCACTGCATGCCGCTGGACAACGCACGCAGACTGCTCGTGATGGCCACGGAAGGCGCGTTCGAGGTCGCCAGCGGACTGACGTCGGTGGCGTACGACGAGGAGCGCGAGCTCTTCCGTATCGAGGCGTCGCCGGTCGGCGCTGAGGCGGTGGCCTACGAGGTCGACCATCTCGTCAACGCCACCGGCACCGGCTTCGCGCTCGACCGCAGCGACTCCTCGCTGATCCAGAACATGCTGATGCGCGGCGACATCAGCCCCCACCCGCTCGGCGGGATCGACGTCGACTTCGACACCATGCGGGTCGTCCGGCGGGGCGGCTCCCTTTCCGAGCGCGCGCTCTACGTCGGGCCGCTCACCCGCGGTGTGCACTTCTACACCAACTCGTTCGAGACGAACCTCGCGAACGCGCACTGCGCCGTGGCCGCCGTCGTGACCCGGCTCGGTTCGGCCTGAGGCCGCTGCTCCCCACTTCCCGTACACCCATCAGGAGATCCCATATGCGGGTGGCGTTCTTTGTCGGCAACGACATCACGTCCCACTTGATCGTCGGCCAGGTGCTCAGCGATGTACTGCGGGCCGGGCACACCCCGTACATCTGCTACACCCACCAGCAGCCCGGCGCCCGTGCCGAGCCCGAGCTGCGTGAGCTGTTCCGGTACGAGCGGACCCTGCTCAACAGCTGGGTCCACCCCTATCTGGACAGCTTGCCCGCGCCCTTGCACGGGACCCTGCTGTCCCCCGCGGGCATCGCGAAACTCCACCGGGACAAAGCGGTGGTGCGTGTCGTCGAGGACGTCAACGACCCTGCCTTCATCGCCTACTTGGCCGCCGAGGACGTACGCGCCGGATTCTCGGTGCGCTGCTACCAGAAGTTCCGGGCGCCACTCATCGACCACTTCCGGCCCGAGCCCGGCGAGCCCGCGCTCTTCGCGAACCTGCACCCCGGGATCCTGCCGCGGTACCGCGGAGTGCTGACCTTTGCCCGCTCCATGCTCCAGGGCGAGACGGAGGCCGGCTTCACGCTGCACCGGGTCAACGAGGACTGGGACGCGGGCGGCATCGTCTCGCTCTCCACCGCCCCGCTCCGCTACGACCGCTCAGTGCTCGAGAACATGACCGACCAGCGCGGGCAGGCCGCCGGACTGCTCCTCGACGCGATCGAACAGGCCGCGGCCCACGGCCGGTGGACGGACCGCCCCCAGGACCCCGCCGAGGCCGGGTACTACTCGCATCTGCGCCGTTCCGACCTGGACGAGCTGCACCGCAAGGGCATCGAGCTGTTCCGGCCGCGCGCCGTCATCGAGCTGCTGGTCGACGCCTTCACCCGGGCCGGGTCACCGGAGAGCTTCGAACTCCGCGGAATTCTCTCGGGAATCACCAGCCGCCGCCCCGAGGCCGTCGGCGCTCCGGTCTGACCGGCCGCCCGCACCTGCCACCCCTCGGATCCCGATCCCGGATCCGGACTCCAGAACCAGAAGGGACGCCCCCATGGCGTTGGAACGCAATGACATCGAACAGATCCTCAGCGAGATCTGGGAGGACCTGCTCGACGTCGACGTCGAGCCGGACGACGACTTCTTCGAGCTCGGCGGATACTCGCTGCTCATCGTCAACGTCGTGACCGAGGCCCGTAAGCGCGGCCTGGAGATGGCGGCCAACGACATCTACACGCACAAGACACCGTCCGCGATCGCCTCCGCGCTGGGCGGCTCCGGCACCGCCGCGAACGCGGTCCCGGCCGGCGCCGACCCCGACTTCAGCACGGTCTGGGAGACGGGCCTGAGCCCGATGCGGACCGCACCCTCCCCCACCCTGGTCCCGCTGGCCCCCGAAGGCACCGGCACCCCGGTCTTCTGCTTCCACTGGGGTACCGGCAACGTCAGGTTCATGGCCGAGCTTGTCGACAGCTTCCGTGGTGAACGCCCGGCGTACGGACTGGAGATGGCCGGCCTGTGGGGTCGCGAGCGGCCCGCGCTCTCCATCGTGGAGATGGCCTCGCGCTATCTGAAGGAGATCCGCACGGTCCAGCCCGAAGGCCCCTACCTCTTCGTCGGCCCCTGCGCCGGCGGCCGTATCGCGTACGAGATCGCGCGACAGCTGGAGGAGAGCGGCGAGCGGGTCGCCGTGCTCGCCGTGATCAACACGATGCCGCCCGGCACCACCGAGCTCGACGCTGCGTGGGGCCTGCGCGAGCTGTACGACTTCCGGCTCACCTCGCTGCGCGACCGCTACGAGGTGCCCGACCTGTTCACTGACCAGGAGCGCGTGATGCGCGGCATGGTCGACATCGCCTGGCTGGACGAGGGCGTCGACCCGGCGGACCTGCACTGGCGCCAGGCGGTGTGGGCAGCGGGCGTCTTCGCCCAGGAGCACTACGAGCCGCGCCCCTACGGCGGTGAGGTCACCGGCATCCAGCTGGCCGAGGACGCGGACCGGCCGGAGGCGGACTGGAGCAGCCTGGCGGGCTCGACCGAGACGCACGCCTTCACCTCGGCCGGAACGCTGGCGCTGCTCCGTGACGCGGCCGTCGCGGAGATCATCGCCAAGAAGCTGGCCGCCCACGGCGCCTGAACGCCCGCGAGCAGATACACCCCTCCCGACCGACGAGACCACGAGGTACACGCAACTGTGGCAAGCAACCCGGCCGTCAACGCGGTCCGCTCCTGGGCGAGCGACTTGGTACCCGCGCGCGGTCCTGCCCGACGGCTCGCCGTACTGACAGTCGTGCAGGCGACCGGATTCGGCCTCTTCCTGAGTTCCAGCGCCATCTTCTTCCGGAGCACCATCGGTCTGTCGGCGGGCCAGGTCGGCTTCGGTCTCTCCGCCGCCGGCCTGGCCGGGATGCTCTTCACGGTGCCCATCGGCCGGCTCGCCGACCGCTTCGGTCCCCGGCTGCCGCTGCTCATCTCCTATGCCGCGCTGGCCGTGCTGTTCGCCGCGTACTGCGGTGTCACGGGGTTCGCCGGATTCCTGGTGCTCGCGGCGCTCATCTCGGTCTGTGAGACCTCGTCCCATCCGCTGCGGATGGCGCTCACCCACCAGGTGTTCCAGGAGGACGAACGGGTCCGTGTCAGCGCCCAGATGCGCAGCGTCTTCAATGTGGGCTTCATGCTCGGCGCGGCGATCGCGGGCGGCGCGCTCGCGGTCGGCAGCCGTACCGCCTTCTACGCGGTCGCCCTGATCACCGCGCTGGCCCACGCCTGCTGCGCCCTGATCACCTGGCGACTGCCGGCCCAGGAGGAGGCCAAGGGGGCCGGCGCGCCCAAGGGGGCCCAACCCCGGTCCGGGCTACGGGACTTCAGGTTCGTCTCACTCGCCCTGCTGTGTGGCGTGCTCGAGTTCTACCAGCCCATTCTGACCGTCGCCCTGCCTCTGTGGATCATCACTCACACCGAGGCCCCGAGTTCGGTCAACGCGGTTCTCCTGCTGCTCGACACGGTTCTGGTCATCGCCTTCCAGGTGGCGGCCAGCCGGGGTGCGGAGACCGCTCCGGGCGCGGCCCGGATGCTGCGCCGCTCCGGGCTGCTGCTCGCGGCCTGCTGTCTGGTGTTCGCCGTGACGCAGGACATCCCGGCCGTGGTGGCCGTGCCACTGCTGCTCGTCGGGACGGCCGTGCTCGTGCTCGGCGAGCTGAGCCAGGCCGCCGGTTCGTGGGGGCTCTCCCTCCATCTGCCCCCGGAGGGGAAGCAGGGCGAGTACCAGGGGGTGTTCGCGCTGGGCCGTGGTCTGCAGCAGACCGCGGGCCCCTTCCTCGTGACCGCCCTCGCGGTCGGCCAAGGCCGGCTCGGCTGGATGATCCTGGCGGCCGTGCTGCTGCTCGCGGGCCTGGCCTGTCCTCCGCTGACCCGTTCGGCCGAGGCGGCCAAGGCGAAGGCCGCCTCCGCTGCCGAAGGGCGGAACACCGCCGAACCGGAGCCCGCGCGCTGACCCGGAGTCCGCGCCCACCGTGCCTTCTCCCGAGAACTGTGAGACTCGCATGAGCAACACCACCAACGTGCCCCGCCTCGATGTCGCCACGTCGTTGCCCGAGTTGTTCCGCCTGGTGGCGGCCGACCACCCAGACGCCGAAGCCATCCACGACGACGGCCACAGCCTCACCTACGCCGAACTCGACACCGCCTCCGACCGACTCGCCGCCCGACTCACCCAACACGGCCTCCGCCAAGGCGACCTCGTCGGCCTCCTCCTCGAACGCTCCGCCGACATCCCCGTCGGCATCCTCGCCGTCATGAAAGCCGGCGCAGCGTACGTGCCGCTCGACCCCACCTACCCGCACGAACGACTCCGCTACATGGTCGAAGACGCAGGCGTCACCACCGTCATCGGCGACCCGGAACAGGCCACCGAACGCGGCCTCGACAACGTCACCGTCCTCACTCCCTACGACGACGGAACCAACCAACTCACCGCTCCCGCACTTGAGTTGACCGGCAGCGAGCCTGCCTACGTCATCTACACGTCGGGCTCGACCGGCAACCCCAAGGGCTGCGTCGTCACGCACCACAACGTGTTGTCGCTGCTCCGCGGGGCGCTTCCGCTGTTCGACGTGACCACCGACGACCGCTGGGCCCTCTTCCACTCCTTCAGCTTCGACGTCTCCGTCTGGGAATTCTGGGCCTCCATGGCAACGGGTGCTACGGCGGTCACGGTGCCGCTGCGCATCGCCCAGTCCCCGGCCGAGTTCCTCGGTCTTCTGGCGCGGCAGCGGGTCACCGTGCTGGGCCAGGTGCCGTCCGTGTTCCGCTCACTGGCCATGGCGTTCGAGGAGTCCGGGCGTCCCGAACTGGCCCTGCGCTACGTCGTGTTCGCCGGTGAGAGCGTCGATCTCGACGTGGTCAGCGCGTTCCTGCGGTCCGTCCCCGGCACCGCGCCGACCGCCGTGAACATGTACGGGCCGACGGAGACGACCGTCTACGCCACCCACCGCATCCTCACCCGGACCGACTTCGACGGCACCGTCCGCTCCCCCATCGGCGCCGGACTCCCCCACCTCCAACTCGAAATCCGCGACGAGGATCTGCGAATACTCCCGGACGGCGAAACCGGTGAACTCCTCATAGCGGGCACGGGAGTCGCCGACGGCTACCTTGGCCGACCCGAACTCACCGCCGAACGCTTCACCACCCTCGACAGCCCCCAAGGCCCCCAGCGCTACTACCGCACCGGCGACCTCGCCCGCAAACTCCCCGACGGATCCTTCGAATACCTCGGCCGCAACGACCAGCAGATCAAACTCCGCGGACATCGCATCGAACTCGGCGAGGTAGAAGCCGCACTCCGCACCCACGAGTGGATCCGCGATGTGGCCGCCACGGTGACCACCACCACGGCAGGCGCGACGTTCTTCGTCGCCTGCGCGGTGCTCGCCGAGGGCGCAGCCGCCGATCCGGCGAGTGAACTTCGCCGTCACGCCATGGCCGTACTGCCGCGCTACATGGTGCCCGACCGCTACCAGGTCGTGGAGGCACTGCCGCTCACCGGCTCGGGGAAGCTCGACCGCAAAGCCCTGACCGTGCTGGCGCTGGAGCCGCCGCGGACCGAGCAGGCATCGGCGGAGCCGACGGGCGACCCGTACATCGACCTGGTCGCGGAGGTCTTCGCGGAGATACTCGACCTGCCCGGCGTCGCACCGGACGCCGACTTCACGTCCCTGGGCGGCAGTTCGCTCGGCGCGGGCCGGGTCTGCGCCCGACTCGCGGCGCGCAGGAAGCACCCGGTACCTGTTTCCGCGCTCTATCTGCATCCGACGCCGGCGGCGCTCGGCGCCTGGTTGCACACCGTGGAACCCGCCGCCGCCGTGGACGACCCCGCGCAGGGTGCCACCGGCAGGACGCCACTCACCCCGGCCCAGGAGGGCTTCCTCGTCCGGCAGCTCATGTCACCGGCCGATCTGGCCGGGCACTGCCTCGGCGCCTGGCTGATCGAGGGTGACCTCGACCGGCCGGCGCTGGCGCTCGCCCTGGCCGACGTGCACGGCCGGCACCCCGCGCTGCACTCCACGTATGCGACGGAGCGAGGACGTGCCTATACGGAGCCCGGCGAGTCGTCGGCCCCGGACCTGGTGCCGCTGCCGACCGCCTCGTCGGTGGCCGAGGCGCTGACGTCCGTACGCACCGCGCTCGCCGTGCCGCTCGACCCCTCGGCGGGCCGACTGTGGCACGCCGTCCTCGCCCCCGTCGCAGACGGCAGCGCAGTGTTCGGCTACGTCGTGCACCACGTGGCGTTCGACGGCTGGTCCGAGTCCGTGCTGACCGCCGACCTCGCCACCGCCTACAACGCGCGGCGCGCCGGAAACGTACCCGACCACCCCGCCGTACCTTCCGCCGCCGAGGCCTGGGCGATGCGTGCGGCGCATCTGCGGTCCGCCGACCTGGACGACCAGCGCGCACGGCTCAAGGCCGAACTCCAGGGAGTGCCCGAGCTCAACTTTCCCGGGACGCCGGGAGTCACAGCAGCGGCGGACGTGCCCGAGGTACTGCGCGTCGAAGTGCCCCTCGGGGCGGCGGAGACCGCCGCACTCGACCGGCAGGCAGCCGCGGCCGGGCTCACCCGCTTCCCGCTGCTCCTCGCCCGCTACGCCCAGGCCCTGGCCGAGCTGACCGGCCAGGACGACTTCGGTATCGGGGTCCCGGTGGCCCAGCGGATCGACACCCGGCTGGAGTCGGCCGTCGGCTGCCATATCGGCACGGTCTGCGTCCGCGTGCGGGGTGCCGTGACGGCCGGGGACGGTGTGGCCGTGGCCGTGGCCGGACGGCTGGTCCGGGAGGCTTTCGCCTGCCAGGACGTGGGGATCCCCGAGGTGGTCCGGCTGGTGAACCCGCCGCGTTCCGACCGCTCGCCGTTCTTCCAGACCCTCTTCGCCTACCAGGACAACGCGCAGACGCAGCCGGCGCTCGACGGTGTGCGCGCCGAGTTCGTCCGGCTGCCCTACCTCGGCATCCCCGCGGAGATCCAGGCCGAGGTGTGGCCCGTCGGCGATGGTCTGCGCGTCGTGATCAACGCCTTGGTGCCGCAGGTCCCCGCCGACTTCGCACACGGTCTCGCCAAGACGTTCGCCGATCTGCTCCGGGCCGGCAGCTCCGCGTGACACGCGCCGCGGAACACACATCACCCGATCCCAAGAAGAAGCTGTGAGACTCGCATGAGCAACACCTCCGACGTGCCCCGCTTCCGGCCGCACCTCGATGTCGCCACGTCGCTGCCCGAGTTGTTCCGGCTGGTGGCGGCCGACCGTCCGCACGCCGAAGCGATCCACGACGACGGCCGCACCCTCACCTACACGGAACTCGACACCGCCTCCGACCGACTAGCGTCACGACTCACCCAACAGGGCGTCGGCCGCGGCGACTTGGTCGGTCTCCTCCTCGAGCGCTCCGCCGACATTCCGGTCGGCATACTCGCGGTGATGAAGGCCGGTGCGGCGTACGTCCCACTCGACCCCACCTACCCGCACGAACGACTCCGCTACATGGTCGAGGACGCCGGAGTCACCACCGTCATCGGCAACCCCGAACAAGCCACCGACCGCGGCCTGGACAAGGTCACCGTCCTCACCCCGTACGACGACGGAACCAGCGCACTCACCTCCCCCGCCCTTGAGTTGACCGGCACCGATCCCGCCTACGTCATCTACACGTCCGGCTCGACCGGCAACCCCAAGGGCTGTGTCGTCACGCACCACAACGTGCTGTCACTCCTACGCGGAGCCCTCCCCCTGTTCGACGTCACCGCCGACGACCGCTGGGCGCTGTTCCACTCCTTCAGCTTCGACGTCTCCGTCTGGGAATTCTGGGCCTCCATGGCCACCGGCGCCACCGCGGTCACCGTCCCCCTGCGCATCGCGCAGTCCCCGGCCGACTTCCTCACCCTGCTGTCCGAGCAGCAGGTCACCGTTCTCGGCCAGGTGCCATCCGTCTTCCGCTCACTGGCCATGGCCCACGAGGAAGCAGGACACCCCGAACTCGCCCTGCGCTACCTGGTGTTCGCCGGAGAAAGCGTGGACCTGGACGTGGTCAGCGCCTTCCTCAAGACCTACCCGGGCACCGCGCCGACCGCGGTCAACATGTACGGGCCGACGGAGACGACCGTCTACGCCACCCACCGCATCCTGACGGAGACCGACTTTGACGGCTCCGTCCGCTCCCCCATCGGCGCCGGACTCCCCCACCTCCAACTCGAAATCCGCGACGAGGATCTGCGAATACTCCCGGACGGCGAAACCGGTGAACTCCTCATAGCGGGCACGGGAGTCGCCGACGGCTACCTTGGCCGACCCGAACTCACCGCCGAACGCTTCACCACCCTCGACAGCCCCCAAGGCCCCCAGCGCTACTACCGCACCGGCGACCTCGCCCGCAAACTCCCCGACGGATCCTTCGAATACCTCGGCCGCAACGACCAGCAGATCAAACTCCGCGGATACCGCATCGAACTCGGCGAGGTAGAAGCCGCACTCCGCACCCACCCGACCGTCAAGGACGCCGCCGTCACGGTGATCACCACCACGGCAGGCGCGACGTTCTTCGTCGCCTGCGTCGTGCAGGCCGAGGGTGCACCCGAGAAGCCCGCGAATGAGCTTCGTCAACACGCCCAGACCGTGTTGCCCCGGTACATGGTGCCCGACCGCTACCAGGTGGTGGAGGCACTGCCGCTCACCGGCTCCGGAAAGCTCGACCGCAAGGCTCTCGACGTGCTGGCGTCGACCCGCCCGTCCCGTTCCGCCCGCCGCTCGGTCTCCTAGCCGTTCCCCGGGTCGACGGCTCTCGCACCCCCTCACCCGCACGCCCTGAGGCGACGCACCAACTCCCTCAGGGGCACACCATCATGCCTATTTGGAGCATCGTGAACACCTTCGACCTGGCCATCATCGGTGCCGGGCCCGCCGGACTGGCCGCCGCCCAGCGGCTGGCCGGCTCGCCGCTCAGTGTCGCGCTGATCGACAGCGGCAAGCCCGTCACCGTGCGCGACCGGTACGCCGCCGCCGACATGACGCGCGGCCATGGAGGAGCGGGGCTCTTCTCGGACGGCAAGTTCTCGTTCTTCCCCTCGGCCAGCGAGCTGTGGACCCTGCCGCGCGCCGGCGATCTGCGGGACGCGTACACCTGGACCTGCGAACTCCTTGGCTCCTACGGGCTGGACACTCCTCCGTTCCCGTCCGATCCGACCGCCTACACGGTCGGCGCCGGAGAATGGATCCTCAAGGAGTACCCGTCGGACTACCTGTCCCTGGAGGCACGGCTGCGGCTGACCGCCGACATGGTCGCCGCGACCGATGCCACGGTCCTTGACGAGTTCGAGGTCGAGAACGCGGAGTACGACCGCGACGCGGACCACTTCCGGCTGGCACTGCGCGACTCCAAGGGCCAGGAGTCGGAACTGGTCGCCCGTCGACTCCTCCTGGCCAGTGGCAGGTTCGGCCCGCTCGGCCTGCGTGAACTGACCCAGGAGCGGTCCTTCCGCCGACTTGAGGTGGGGTTCCGGATCGAGCAGCCGGCCGACAAGGCGTTCTTCCGGGACATGAAGCAGCTCGACCCCAAACTGCGCTTCCGCGAGGGCGACGGCAGTGTGGAGTGGCGGACGTTCTGCGCCTGCCGTGACGGTGAGGCGGCGCTCACCGAGACCCAGGGTCTGTGGACCGTCTCCGGCCGCTCGGACTGCCCCGCCACGGGCCGTTCCAACGTGGGCTTCAACACCCGGATTCTGGACGAGACCGTGGCCAGGCGGGCGCTGGCGCCGGCGCTCGCCGCGATGGGCGACGAGGAGTCCTACTTCGTCCTGTCGATGGACGCGATCGTGAACGGGGAACCGGAGCAGCTGGCGGCCTTCGACCGCGTCTACGGTCCGGAGCTGCGCGAGATCATGCTGCGCGGCCTGTCCCGCCTCGCGGAGGCCTACCCGGTCCTGCGGGACAACGGGACCCGGCTCATCGGCCCCACCCTCGAAGGCGTCGGCTGGTATCCGAAGGTGGACGGTGACCTCCGGCTGCTCGACAGCCCGGCGTGGGTCGCCGGTGACGCCTGCGGTCTGTTCCGGGGCATAGTTGCAGCCATGATCAGCGGTCACTACGCGGCGGATTCGGCGCTGCGGGAACTGGCGGGATCCCTGTGACGACCGCGTCTCCCGGGCGCCGTACTCCCGTTGTCGGCGTCGGAGCCTTGCTGCTGCGGCCCGACGGCGCCGTACTGATCGGCCACCGGATCAAGCAGGGGGAGCCCGAGACCTGGTGCCTGCCCGGAGGCCACGTCGAGGCGGGTGAGTCGTTCGAGGTGGCCGCGGTCCGCGAGATCGCGGAGGAGAGCGGCATCCACGAGGTGACGGACGCGCGGACCTTCACCGTCGTGCTGCACACCGCGGCCGACCGTACCCAGGTGACCGCGGGTGTCGTGGCCCGGGTGACGGCGCGGAACGCGGTACCGGCCGCCCTGGAGCCGGAGGTCTTCGACCGGTGGATCTGGGCCCGCCCCGAGGACCTCCCCGCTCCGCTGTTCCCGGCCAGTGCCGCACTGCTCGCCGGGTGGCTGGGCAACCCGGTCCCGGCGGGCTGGATGCCGTACCCGGCGGTGCTTCCGCACGGCGGGCCGGGGCTTCGATGAGCCGGCTGCACGTGTTCGACATGGACGGCACACTGCTGCGTGGCACCACCGCCAGTCTGGAGATCGCGCGCCGACTGGGGTGCGCGACCGATCTCGTACGCCTGGAGGAATCCTTTGCCGCCGGGGCCGTCGACCCGTTCGGCTTCGCCTCCGAGGTCTGCCGGCTCTGGCGGGGCCTCACGCCACGGATCACTCAGGAAGTGTTCGACCGCGCGCCATGGATCGGCGGACTGCACGAGGTACTCGCGGACATCCGGCGACGCGGTGAGCGCTCGGTCGTGGTGACGCTGTCGCCCGACTTCTTCGCCGACCGACTGGCGGCCTTCGGGGTGGACGAGGTCGTGGCATCCCGCTTTCCCACACTGCCGCTGACCACCGCACCGGATCCGGCAGGGATTCTCGCCCCGGGCGGCAAGGTGACGGCCGTGGACCGGATTCGCCGGGTCCAGGGCATCGAACTCAACTCCTGTGTCGCGTACGGCGATTCAGGGTCCGACATCCCGCTGTTCCGCGAGCTCGGGCACACCGTGGCCGTGAACGCCACCGCAAGCCTGCGCGAACTCGCACGGTTCCACTACGACGGCGACGACCTGCGCGAGGCCTACCGCTTGGCCAGGGCCGATCCGCCGACTCCCGATCCCGTGCCCTCGCCCACGCTGCCGTCATCCAAGTTGCCGTCGCCCACGCTGCCGTCGCCCACGTCCAAGGAGCCCACGTACCCATGAGTCCGGCAATATCGCAGGAGAGTCCGGAAACGTCAGTGGACGGATTCCGTTTCGACCTGCGGGCGTGGGCGGCCCTGCTCGTGCTCTGCACAGCGATCCTCTTCGAGGGGATGAGCCTGTCGAGCATCAACGTGCAGCTGGCCGGCATCCAGCACGGCCTTGAACTCCGCCCGGATCAGCTGCAGTTGGTGGCCGGAGCGTTTCTCACCACCTATGCGGGGCTGCTCCTCCTCGGCGGCAAGTGCGCGGACTGGTGGGGGCGACGTCGTACGTTCCTCATCGGTGTGGCGCTCTTCGGTGTGAGCTCGCTCGCCGCGGCGCTCGCCCAGGAACCAGTACTGCTCATCACCGCCCGGGCGCTGCAGGGAGTGGGCGCGGCCCTCACCTCCCCCGCGGCCGTGGCACTGATCGTCACCCGCTTTCCGGAGGGCGCCGCACGCAACCGGGCCCTGGGGGTCTTCAGCGCCATGGGCGCGGCAGGCTTCTCCCTCGGCGTCGTCATCGGCGGCGCACTCACCCAGGGCTTCGGCTGGCGGGGCGCGTTCTTCCTGTACGTGCCCCTGAGCCTGCTGGTCCTGGCTCTCACCCCGCGTGTCCTCGACCGCGACAGCCACAGCACGACAGCCCGGAGCCGGATCGCATGGCTGCCCGCGCTGCTGATCACCGGCGGGCTGATCGCCACGGTGTACGCGGTGGGGCGGCTCGGCACCGGATCCACCACCGGGATCGCGGTCGTCGGCGGTACGGGCCTCGCGGCGACCATCGCGTTCTTCGCGAGCCAGGCCCGGTCCTCGACGCCTCTGCTGCCGCTGTCCCTCCTCGCCGACCGCCGTATGGTCGCGGCCTGTGTCGCACTCGGCGGTGCGTTCGCGGGAATCACCGGCGCGATGTTCCTGGTCGCCATCGATCTACAGGAACGCCAGGGCTATTCCGCCCTGACGGCGGGCCTCGCCTTCCTGCCCCAGGGACTGGCGGTGGGCATCCTCTCCACGCCTGCGGCGCGCCTGGCTAACCGCCATCCCGCAACCCGGCTGCTGCTCGTCGGACTCACCGTCGTCACGGCGGGGCAGCTGCTCTACACCACTGTGGAGAACGGCAGTTACCTGACGCAGCTGCTGCCCGCGGCCCTCCTGGTCGGAGCGGGCATCGCCGTGACCTACCCGGCCGCGGTCATGCTGGCCAGTGCCGCCGCGTCCCTCGACGACCAGGGCACCGCGTCCGGCGCCCTCACCGCTGCCCAACAGGCCGGCGGCGCACTGGGAGTCGCGGCGGTGACCGCTCTCCAGAGCATCGCACCCGGCAGCTTCTGGACCGGATCGATCAGCCTGTGGGGATGCTTCGCCTTCGTCGCCGTCGCGCTCCTCGGCTGCTCCGCGCTGCTCCGGCACGGCGACGGACGGGACAACTGACCTCCACCACGAGAGCAGCGCGTGTGGGGCGAGTGCGACCCCGCGGCACTCGCCCCACCCTGCTCACGGCACCGGAATCAGCTGCTCGGCACCGTGTCCTGGAAGGTCGTGCCCGCCGAGCGGTAGGCGTTCACCTTCGTGGCGACCTGCGCCGGGGTGAGGACCTGGTCCTTGATGTGCAGGACGTAGTCGACCTGTTGGTCGTACGACCTGGCGGTCGTGCTGGTCTGGCCCGCGAGGTCGATCAGCCACTGGTTGAAGTTGATCGACATCGGCCGTTCCGGCAGGTAGGCGGCATCATGTGTGCCGAACAGCTGCCCGTCGATGTAGTACTTGATGGAGCTGCCGTCGATGGTGAGCACCAGGTCGTGCCAGCCGCTGAAGCTCTGCCGGGACTCGGTGTGCTGGTTGACGGCCTGCCACGGGTCCGGGTTGTAGGTCTCCCAGGACGTCGTGTAGAGGATGTTGGCCGGCTCGCCCCAGCCGCCGTTGGGGAGGTACTCGAAGTCGTACTCGGCGTAGTTGTCCGCCATCGGCGCCGTGAGGTCGTTGATGGTGAAGAACGTCTGGACGAGGCGGTCGCCGTCCGGTCCCGACCTGGGAGCGTCGCTGAACTTGACGCGGGCGGCGTAGGTGCCGTTCTTGAACTTGGTTGCCTTGGTGAGGACTTCGGTCTGCTCGGTGGTCGCGGCGGTGCCCGCGGTCGAGGTCTCCAGGTTCATGATGGAGTTGCCGCCGGTGGTGGAGAACGTGACGTTCTCCGGGGCCCAGGTGGCTCCGGGCACGCCGGGTCCGCCGGAGTTGGAGCGCACGTTCCAGCCGTTGGCGGAGATCCTCGGATCGCTGTATCCGCTGTAGTTGAAGTCGTCGAACAGCGTGGCGCCGCCCGCCGGAGGATCGGTCGGCGGGTCGGTGGGCGGATCCGTCGGTTCGTTGCCCGCCGGTGCCGTGCCCCACAGCGTGGCCCCCGCCAGCTGTGCCGTGATCTTCGACCAGGAACCGTACGACGTCTGCGAGGCGCCGAAGGAGTAGTCGTCGCTCTGGTTCAGCGGCTGCCACGACGACTGGTAGAAGCGCAACTGCATGTCGCCGGTGTCGGTGCCCGCGGCGAGTGAGCCGGCACCGGAGGTGAAGCCGATCTCGAGGTAGCGGTCGGCGGTGGCGGTCGGGCTGGTGAGGGTGCCGAAGGTGCCCGTGACGTTGGCACAGCCTTTGACCGCCCAGGAACAGGCGAAGCGGTAGGTCGCGCTCGCCGAGTCCGCCTTGAAGTAGTAGCGGACCTTGACGCCGCTCAGCTGCACGCTGCTGTCGCCGGTGTTCTTCACCTTGATCCAGGGCTCCGCCTGGTCGGCGCTCGCTCCTGTCGCGCTGGTGCGGTACTGGACGTTCAGCCCGGCGGTGGCCGCGCTCGCGGTGGCCGGGAGTGCGGCAAGTCCCGCCGCGCCCAGGGCCACGGCCGTGGCGGTGGCCGCGGCGGTGCGCAGCCGGTTCTTCGCGAATCTCATCGTTTTCCTCCAGAACGGTGGGGGGATTACCTGCGGATCGCGCTGTCGGTGCTGTGCTGGGTACCGCGGGGTCAGGGGTGGTGGCGGACGTCGAGGGCGTCGAGGCGTTCCATGTGCGTGTCGAGGCGCGCCTCGAAGTCGGCCCAGTCGGTCGCGCCGCTCCAGCCGCGGTCGGCGAGGGCGCACAGCCGCGGAAACGTGAGGTATTCGATGTGCGCGGGCGTCGTGACGAACTCGGTCCACAGCTGGGTCTGCGTGCCGAGCACCCGCGCTGCCTCCTGGGCGTCGGCCTGCTCGGGTAGCGGGTCGTGGCCGTGTACGGCGCGCAGGTCGACGACGCCTCCGGGCTGGGCCTGCGGCTCGCGGGGGTCGGCGGACTGGGCGTAGTCCAGATAGGTGGCCCGGTGGTAGGCGCTGATCACGGGGTGACCGCGGCGCGCCGCGGCGAGTGTGTGGCCGGGGTCGCGCCAGGTCATCGCGGTGAAGTCGAGGGGCAGTTCGGTGCCGGTCTCGGCCCAGGCGAGGGGGTGGCGGCCGTGCCGGACGAGGAAGTCACCGATCCGGCCGAGGAACCAGCCGTGCAGTGCTTCGGGGCCGGACAGCCCTTCCGCGGCAGCCCGTTCACGTGCGGCCGTGCTGCGGGTCCACTCGGTGGTGGGGCATTCCTCGCCGCCGATGTGGATGTGCGGCGAGGGGAAGACGTCCATGACCTCTTCGAGGACTCCGCGGCAGAAGTCGAGGACCTGGTCGTGGACGCCGAAGACGGTGTCGCACACGCCCCACCGGGTCCACACATCGAGGCTGCGTCCGGGGCTGTTGCCCAGTTCGGGGTATGCGGCGAGGGCTGCCCGGACATGGCCGGGCATCTCGATCTCGGGTACGACGGTGATACCGCGGTCGGCCGCGTACGCGACCAGGGCGGAGAGTTCGGCCCGCGTGTAGGCCCCTTCGTGCGGGATCCCGTCGTAGGTGTCGCTTCCCGCCGGCCCCTTCATGGACTGGGCGCGGTGGCCGCCGATCTCGGTCAGCTTGGGGTAGGCGGCGACCGGCATGCGCCAGCCCTGGTCGTCGGTGAGGTGCAGATGGAACACGTTCATCTTGTGCAGGGCCAGCAGATCGACGTACCGGCGCAGATACGACACGGGCTGGAAGTGGCGTGCGACGTCCAGCATCGCGCCCCGCCACACGTGCCGTGGGACGTCCGTGATCTCGGCGCAGGGCAGGAGCCATCGCGTGCGGCGTTGCGAAGTCTCCGACAGGGCCTGAGCGGGCAGGAGTTGACGGACTGTCTGGATGCCGCGCAGCAGCCCGGTGAGGTGCGCGGCGCGCAGCAGCACGGCGTTCGGGCCGACGGTGAGCCCGTACCCCTCCTCGCCGAGGCCGCCGAGCTGTGGGTCGAGCGTGAGGACGAACTGTCCGTCGTGGGAGGGCCGCAGGGGCAGTCCGGTGGCGGGGGCGAGCAGGGTGCGCAGCAGGTCCGCGGCCGGTTCGGCTCCGGCGCTGATACGGAGGGTGGTGCCGGCGTCGAGGGTGAAGTGGCCGGGCCGGAGTGCGGCCTTGGCGGGGCGGGGTACGAGGTCGGGTTCGGGGTGGTGTGCGGGCACTGGTCGGCCTCCGGAGTGGGTCGCGTGGGGGACGCTCGGGGTCAGCCCTTGACAGCACCGGCGGCGAAGCCGGAGGTGACGTGGCGCTGGAGCAGCAGGAACACCACGAGCGCGGGGAGGGCGAAGAGTGTGGAGGCGGCCATGGTGGCGCCCCAGTCGGTGCCGAAGATGTTCTGGAACGAGGACAGCCACACGGGCAGGGTGCGGTTGTCCTGCTGCTTGATGATCAGGAAGTTGGCGTACGTGAACTCGTTCCAGGCGGTGATGTAGCCGAACAGCGAGGTGGCCATGAGCCCGGGGGCGAGCAGTGGGAAGGCGATGTGCCGGAAGGCGCCGAGCCGGGTGCATCCGTCGACCTGGGCGGACTCCTCGAGTTCCGGCGGGATGGTGGCGATGAAGCCGCGCAGCACGACGATGGTGAACGGCAGCGTCATCATGAAGTAGACGAGGGTCAGGGTCGGCAGCCGGTCGAGCATGTCGGTGTCCCGGGAGATGATGTAGACCGGGATGATCAGTGACTCCCAGGGCGCCATCTGGGCGATGAAGACCATGAGCATGAACTGCCGGCGCCCCTTCCACCTCATCCGGGCCACCGCGTAGGCGGCGCCGAGCGCGATGAGGAGGGCGAGGAGCACGGCGCTCAGCGTGACGAGGATGCTGTTGCGCCAGAACAGGCCGAAGCCGTCGGCACCGACGGCGGTGCCGAAGTGGTCGAGCGTCCAGGACTCCGGGAGGAACCGCGGGTTGTCGGACTGGATGTCGCGGGTCGGGGTGAACGCGGTCGCGACCATCCAGTAGACCGGGAACAGACAGACCACGACCGTGACGACGGCGGCGACGTTCAGGGGCAGGCGGCGAATGCGGGGCCGGGTGCCGCGCGGACGAGCCGTGCTGATGCGAGCCGTGCTGATGCGAGCCGTGCTGATGCGAGTCGTGCTCATGCGAGCTCGTCCTCCTGGCGGAACATCTGGCGGAAGTAGAAGACGAGCACGCCCGACATCAGCACGACGGTGACCATGGAGGCCGCCGAGCCGAGGTCGTAGCGCTGGCTCGACAGAGCGGTCTGCACCGCGTACACGGGCAGGATCGTGGTCGCGTCGCCGGGCCCGCCGTTGGTCATCACCCAGATCTGGACGAACGCCTTGAACGTCCAGATCACTTCGAGCGAGAACACGAGCATGAAGATCGGCCGGACGATCGGGAAGGTGATGGAGCGGAAGATCCGCGGGCCCGACGCTCCGTCGAGCCGTGCCGACTCGTACAGCTCGGTGGGCACGGTGGTGAGGGCCGAGTAGAGGGTGATCGCCGCGAACGGCACCGACTGCCACACGATGAGGGTGACGATGATGGCGAAGGCGGCCGGCCCGTGCGCGAACCAGGGGTAGCGGTCGAAGGCCGAGAACCCCAGGTCGGTCAGGACCTCGTTGACGATGCCGAACTCCGAGTGGAACAGCCACTGGAAGACGGTGGTCGCCGCGATGACGGGCATCGCCCAGGTCAGCACCAGCGCGCTGAGGACCGCGGTCCGGCCGAACCGGCCGAGCCGCTCGATCATCAGCGCCACCAGCGTGGACAGCGTCATGATCAGTACGACGTTGATCGCCATGAAGACGAAGGTGCGGCCCACGACCTCCCAGAAGCGGCTCTCGCTCAGCAGCGTCCGGTAGTTGTCGAGTCCGACGAAACGTGCGTCGCCCAGGATGAGCTGGCGCAGCCGGAAGTCCTGCAGTGAGATCACCACGGCGCGGACCAGGGGATAGACGAGCAGGTAGAGCGTGCCGAGGACGGCGGGCGCGATCAGGACGTACGGCCAGATCCCGCGGCTGCCGTCCTTCGACGGGCGGCGCTGTCCTGAGCCGGTGGAGCGCCGGGGCGGCCTGGTGGTGCCGAGTGGGGGGCGGGAGGCGGTCTGTTCTCGGACGGCGGCCGACACGGCGCTCCTCCTTCCGAAGCGTGGACGGTTCAGGAGCCGGAGTTCAACGCGGTGGTGATGGCCTCGGACGCCGTGGCGGCCTGCTTCTTCGCGTCGCCGCCGGTGAGAACGGCGGTCATGTAGTCCTTGATCGGGTTCTTGGCCTCGACGGCGGCCCAGCCGGGTGTGTTGGGCGTGGCGTGGCCTTCCGCGGCGCCGACCGCCATGGCCGCGGCGCCCGGGTCGGAGGCGACCGCGGAGGCCAGGGTGGTCTTGTTCGGGACGTAGCTCATGGCGACGGCGAGCTTCTTCTGCCAGGTGTCGCCGGCGAGTTCCTTGATGAAGGTGTAGGCCGCGTCCTGCTTGCCGGAGGCGGTGGGGATGACGAGGTCGGAGCCGCCGGTGAAGACGGCGCCGGGGGTGTCGGCGGTCTTCCCCGGGATCGGGAAGAAGCCGAGCTTGCCCTTCAGTTCGGGGTTGTTTTCGATGACGACGTTGGCGCCGCCGGGAGTTGAGATGACCTGGGCGACCTTCCCCTTGGCCATGACGTCTGCTTGCGGAGGGCTGTCCTCGTCGGAGTCCTTGGGGCCCTTGCCGTGTGCCTGGAGCTGCTTGTAGAACTCCATCCCGCGGATTGCCTCAGGCGTGTCCAGGCTGCCCTTCCACTTGCCGCCGGACTCGGTGGCGAGGTCGCCGCCCTCGTCCCAGACGAAGCCCGCGAGGGCGTACCACATCTGACCGGGCAGATAGATGCCTTGCGTGCCGCCGGAGTTGAGCTTCTCGGTGGCGGCGATCCACTGGTCGCGCGTCTTGATGGCGGCCGCGTCTATGCCCGCCTCCTTGAAGAGGTCGGTGCGGTAGATGACCACGCGGTTGGCGGCGTAGTACGGGATGCCGTACTGCTTGCCCTCGTAGGCGCCCGGCTCGGCGAGGCCCTTGAGCCAGTCCTTGCCGCCGAGTTCGTCGACCTTGTCGCTGAGGTCGAGCAGCCCCCCGCTCTGCGCGAACTGGGCGACCTGGGTGTTGCCGGTCTCGATGACGTCCGGTGCGTCGCTGCTGGCGAGGGCCGCCGTGACCTTCTCGCCGATGCCGTCCCACTCCTGGATCTGCACCTTGACCTTGATGTCCGGGTGAGCGGTCTCGAAGCCCTTGACGAAGTCCTTCTGGAACTGGGCCGAGACGCTGTCGCGCATCAGCCAGACGTCGATCGTCGTCTTCCCGCCGGCGGAGGCGCCGTCGGACGTGTCGGAGGAGCTGCTACAGGCGCTCAGCCCGGCGGTCATCAGGAGCACGGACAGGCCGGCAAGCAAGCGGAGCTTCACGGTTCACCTCGGAGGAGACATGACCAAACCACCTGACCAGTGAAGCCCACTGGACAGCTTACCTCTTGCTGGTCGTTGAAGGTGGCATAGACCAATGAGGCCGTCAACCCTTCCCGCATCAAAGGCTGTTGACCTGCATACCTGTCGAGATGCGCTGACCTCACACACGAGAGCGACTACACTCCTGTTGACCAGCAGGCCACCCGAAAGGGTCAGGCAACAGGTCAACTGGTCAAGGGAATCCGCACAAGAGAGGGCACACCATGAACGCCGACGCACCAGGGGCGGTGCTCAAGCGGGAGCGGGTCCGCGACTTCATCCTCGAGCTCATCGAGTCACATCGACCGGGGGACGCGATTCCCTCCGAACGCGCGCTGTGCGCCCGCCTGGGAGTGTCCCGCCCGACGCTGCGCGCGGCCGTCGACGAGCTCGTCGCAGCGGGCCTTCTGGTACGGGAACACGGCCGCGGCATGTTCGTGGCACCCGAGAAGATCACCCAGGAGCTCGTCTCGGGCCAGCAGAGGCTGACGGTCCCTCAGGCCTCGGGAGCCTGGTCGAGCCGACTGCTGGAGTTCACGACCATCCAGGCGGGAGCACGCGTGGGCCGCAAGCTGCGCATGTCCCCGGGCGCCGACATCGTGTACGTGGCACGGCTGCGTCTGGTCGACGGCGCCCCGATGGCCATCGAGCATCTGCACATCAGGGCCGACCTGGTCCCCGATCTCTCGGCCCAGGAACTGGAAGAGGGCGATCTGTACGAGCATCTGCGGGAGCAGCACGGGGTGCACGTCCACGAGGCGGTGCAGGCGATCGAGCCGACCGTGGTCACACAGGCCGAGGCCGAACTCCTCGACGTGCCCGAGCTGTCCCCCGCGCTGCTCTTCGAACGGCTCACCACGGACACCGCGGGCCTGCCCGTCGAGTACGTGCACTCCATCTACCGCGGCGACCGCTACCGCATCGTCTCCCGGCTCACCCTGGGTTCGTCGGTCGCGGCGTCCCCGGCCCGGCTCGGACACCACCCGGGAATCCCCCCGGGCGATTTCACACACCGCGACCCCGTCGCCGCCTCCACCAGCGGGGACATCCAGTCGGCACCCTGACGCAGCCCGGGGCCAGGCAAATCACCGCCGCTCAATTCACGGCACAGTTCGCGCAGAAGGATATAACCCGACTCCTAGGGGCCCCTGGCGACGGCCAGTGCGCGCGATCGGACGCCAAAGCTACGGTCCGATGAAGCGGTCGAAGGACTGGGAACCAAGCTCAATGGCCATGATGCCGCGAGATCCGACCATGACCACTCGATGTGGGGGAAGGACCCTGGTTCGCCACAGGGGTGACCCGACTCGCACGTGGTACTCCTGTCCGCCTGCCAAGGACCACAGCCCTACGGAACACGTATGACCACCCGTGACGGCAATCGATCGCTCGCCGTAGTGAGCCAGGTCGACATCCGTCAATTCCATGTGGTGTCCGCGCTCCAGTTGGGCCTGGGTCATCAATGAACCGTCTTCGGCGCTCCAGACAGCCAATCGAGAGTAGGACCCGACTCCGACGACGATTGGTTCATGGCCCGAGCGGCCGAAGGAAACAGCCGTGATCCGGAATGGGTCTTCGATGCCCGTACGGGCGGAGAGAGCCAGATCCTCGAATCGCGCGTCATCGCCGGTCACGGTCCAGAGGCGTGTTTGGTATTCCTCCCAGTCCCACGTGACGAATCGCAAGGCGTCGTCCGGCTGCTCGGGAAGCGGGGCCACCACGAATCTGCCGGCGTGGCATTGAAGCGGTGACCGAACCGGCTCGCCCGAGGTCAGGTCGAAGAAGCCGAGCCGACCGCTGAAGGCGGTGGCGAGCAGCAGCGGCCGTTCACGCTCGATGACCGCGACACGGGCCCATTCTTCTTCCGCTGGAAGTCGGTGGTCGTACGACACTTGCCCGTTCGGGAATCGTCGCAGCGCAAAGCGCCCTTCTGCGTCCAAGGTGACGAAGGACGTCGGATCACCAGGCACTGCCGCCGCACTGCGGTAGCGACTCTCGGCCGGAGATTCGAGTCTCGCAAGGACGTTGCCCATTTCCGTGTCGAAGATCGCGAACCCTCCGTCTGCGCTGAGCGCTGCGACGCAGTTGTCCTCCATTTCCCCGACACCCCCGACACCCGCCACACCCGCGACACCCGCGACACCCGCGACAACCAGGTGGTACTCGTTGGCCTGCGTTTCCGGCCAATCCGCTCGGCTGTCCCAGACACGTACAGCACCATCGCGTCCGCCCGTGACGACCCAGCGGGTTCCGTCCAGTTCACACTGAACGATGGACTCCACGCCGCCGTCGTGAATGGCAAGTCGCCTTGTTTCCCCCTGTCCTGATGGGCGAATGAAAACGTCCCCGTTCCAATCGCCCCAGCACCACAGATCGCTGTGATGACCGGCGATGAGAGTGGAGAACACACCGGCTCCACCGTGATACGGATCGCCGATTGTCGTCCCTCGCACCGGATCCCATGCGATCACCTGGCCGGCCTGTGTCCCAAGAAGCAGAACTGGTCCGCCCTCCCCTTCCGCGATCGAAACCGTCCAGATATGCAGGTCGGCGCGCCAACCGGATATCTCCACACTGGCTCTGAACGGCTCGCCGATCCGCCGGGCGGACTGCACGTCCCACGTGCTGAGTTCGGACTCCTCCGTGGTAACCACGGCGAGACATCGATCGCCCGCATTGCCCACCGCGAGTACTCGTTCCTGTTCCCCGAGAACAATGCGGGGAAGATCCAACAACCCGCCGTGCTCGGCGGACAGAATCTGGATGACGCCCTCCTCGCTGACGGTCGCGACTGCGGCGTCGCCCCCGATGACGACGGGCCAAACGCCATGCAGGGCACGCTGATCCGCGAGAACGGCCTGGCCGTCGGTCGCGTCCGGCACCGTACGCAGCAGACGACCGTCCTTGTGCAGCGTGATGACGGCGATGCCGTCACTCTGCATGAACGCAGTCATGTCGACGATGGCCGATTCGGGTTCGTGCACTCCGGACGCCAACGGCGCGCCGTCCCTGAGGAACCATGCCTGGACAGCCCACGCGCTCGCCGAGAGCACCACGGCTCCCCTCGGGTGTTCAACGGTGGCGAGGGCGAGGACGTAGTCGTCGTGGTGGCCGAGCATACGAGTCGCGACGAGGTCGTCCCAGTGCGCCCAGCGCACCGCCCAGGGACGGTCGG
Source organism: Streptomyces sp. NBC_00620 (assembly GCF_026341825.1). Classification (GTDB taxonomy): domain Bacteria; phylum Actinomycetota; class Actinomycetes; order Streptomycetales; family Streptomycetaceae; genus Streptomyces. The sequence goes on along the minus strand of NZ_JAPENY010000002.1, from coordinate 1,776,698 downwards.
GAAACGCCGCGGCCAATGAGGCGGCCAACTCCTCGTCGCCGGCCATTCGCGCCGCCATCTCGAGGTAGCAGACCCGCTCGTCCTCGGGCGCCATGAGCAGTTGCTGTCCGACTCTCTGAACGGTGCGGGCCGCCCTGCGGCCCGACGGGGTGGACGCCGCCGGTAGAGCTGCCAGCAGGCGGGCAGGATCCATCGCGGCCAGGAACCTCGCGTCCCGCAGCAGCCTGTCGAGTACTTGGCCCTCGGCTGCGTGGAAGGGCAGGTACGTGCGCGTGTAGGCGTCGGCGTCCGCCCAGAGCAGCCCCTCGGCAGACGTCGCCCCCAGGCGCTCGAGAAGTACTTCTGTGAGACGGCGGTGGATCTCGGCTGGTGGACGCTGCCGGGCGCTGAGCTGGCGCAGGTGTTCGCCAAGTGCCTCGTGGAAGAGCCGGAACCGGACTCCCGATCCGCGTTCGGTGCGGTGCAGCAGGTCGATCGCCGTGGTGTCCAGGAGCAACCGGGTGACGTCGCGTTCCGAGTATGTGTCGGTGCCCAGTGCTGTGGCCGCGGCCGCCCAGGTTCGCGGGTCGTCGAAGCCGTCCCCCTGGGACCAGGCCAGTGCCATCAGCAGGTCGCGCAACCACGGTCCGCCTGGCTGCACGTCACGCAGGTAGCGTTCCATCGCAGCACCCACGGTGGTGGGAAACGTCTCCTGCCAGCCCGCGCTGTTCGTGTCGACGGGTTCGCTCGCTGCCATGAGGGACAGTGCGGTGAGCTGTGCCACCAGGAAACTGCGGCCGGAGCGAACCGCCACGGCAGCGCCGACCGATGCCGCGAGTTCAGGGCGGGACCGGTAGGGCGTGGGGATCTGCGGATCGCTCTCGGCGAGCATCGTGAGGCGGACGTACTCGGCGATGTCACGCCGGTCCAGATAGCAGGCCTCGTCCAGGTCGATGACTCGTGCCGAGCCTCCGAACAGGCGCAGCAGGTCGTCCTCGCCGCCCGGACGGGTGCCGACGAGGAGGCGTATGCCCGTCCTGCCCGAAGCCGCCGCAAGGGGTTCCAACAGGTCGACGATGAGTCGCTGAGCGTCCACTGCCTCGTCGACCCCGTCCACGACCACCACGGTCGCCCGATGTTCCCGGGTCTCTCGGAGGTGGGCGAGCAGGCCACCGGCCGTCGACTCGTCGATGTTCAGCGCCCGTGAGATCTCAGCGGCGACCTCGTCGACCGTGCGGCCTCGCACGTGTACGGCGGCGCAGAGGGCGCCGATCTGCGGTAACGCCTGGTCCACCGCGATGGGTGTCTCACCACGTAGCTGGGCGTCGGCCAGGCTCACCAGCCGTCCGAGAACGGCCGACTTGCCTGATCCAGGCGCCCCGGTCACTACTCGGGATCGCGTGGTGTCCGTACCCTCGGTGTTGATCCACGCGGTCAGCTCGCTCAGGACCTGCACCCGGCCCGCGAAGTAGGAACCTTCCCGGAGGCTGGACGGTAGAACACCGCGCCCTCTCGGACGAAAGTGACTGCGCAGTTGCTCCGCACGTTCCGCGGCCGCACCCTCCTGCCTTTGCGCGAGAAGGAGTTGATGCTCGGTCTGCCGCGCGGCTCTTTCCCGAAGCCGGTCGACGATCGGCGGTACGGCGATACCGCTCACCACCGCCAGAGCGGTGAGAACGACCATGACGGGTGTGACTCGGTCGGAGGAGACCAGTCCGAGCACGGCCCCGATCGCGATCGCCACACCGGGTAGCAGGTGGCTCAGCAGCCGAACCGTCAGTGACCATCGGTTGTCGCGCCGGCGCAGTGAGTGCACAGCATCATTCGTATAGCCAACTCGCTCCTGTCGTACATGATTTCCGTCAATGAGCACCCAGTCCGGCAGAGCCGTGGATGCGGAGCCAAGGTCAGGAACCGGCAGGGACAGCGAAGACCAGGGGCAACCTCGGACGATCCGGTTGCACGCACACCAGGCCGGTGCGCCGGCCACCCTCTGGGGACGGCCATAGCGGACAGAGCGCCATTGAGGAACAGGAAGCCCAACCGTGGCTGGTCCACCGCCCTGGGCCACGCCATCCTTGCCAGCGCCCCGGTCAAGAGTCGTAGCGGGCTTGGTCACGCGAGGGTGAGTGGCAGCGATGCTCCGACACTCGATGGCGTTCCGGACGAAGGGAACCGGACGAAGGGAAGGGGACGCCGTTGCCGTGGTCAACGCGCGGTGTAGACGGAACTGCCCAGTCGTCGTTGGTGTCCTGGGCCGCGCCGAGCACCTTCCAGGTACCGGCGAGGCCGTTGTGGTCGAAGTCGCGCAGGGCGTCCACGGTGAAGCTCACCCTGCACGTGGAGGTGGTCGGGTCGGGCGGGCGACACCACACATGTTCCCTCCGGTGGATACAGCGGCAGGATGCCATCGGCGTCGTCGGTGTTGGGGCCGTGCGACAGGTAGGCCCAGGACGCGGCAATACCCTCCGCGTCCCGGGCCGTCCACGTGATCGTGACGGTCTTTCGGGTGGTCAGGCCGAGCACGATGTCCTTGCCTTCGTTGACCACGATGTTCGAGAACATGGTGTCGCTGGAAGCGGCCTTGTCGGCTGCTTGGGCCGTGGCCGGAAGCACCGATACGGAAAGGGCGATCGTCAGGAAAGCGACGGCGACGGCCGGACACATGCGCATGAAGTCCCCCTTCGGGACGCTGGGTTCACCGCCTGCCCGCACGGCGAAGCCTGATGGTGTGTCATCAGTGGCTAGACCCGTGAGGGACGGTCCCTGTTGTCCCGCTCTTCGGACCCATGGCCCGCATCCGCTTGGCGGGGAGTCGGCCGGGACCCGCGTTGATCAGGGCTCTGAACTCCCACCGAAAGAGCGACCGAAGCCAGTGTCGAGCGCAAGGGTCCGGTACCTCGTCTTCGACGGCGACTCAAGCCGTCACTTTCACAACAGGCCCTGGTGATCGCTGCGGCGCGCCCCCTCGCACGGTACGGAGCGCGGACAGGCCGCCGCGGGCCCAGCAGGTCAGCTGTTCTGCTCCGACTTCGGCTTCGGCTTCGGCGCGGTGTCGCCCGTAGGGGCGGTGCGGAGCATGGCCCTGTAGAGGTCGTCGTGCGCGGGCGAGGCGGGGAGGGGGGCCCGAGCCGGGGTCCACGCTGCGGCGCGATCCCAGGCCGATCAACTCTCGCCCATCTACTGGGACTTGCACGCCATTCACCGCGACCAGGCCGATTGCGTCTTCAGAGGCTGACCCACACGTGATCGCCCGGCCAGGAGCACCACACTCAAGTCAGCCCAGCATCTGCCCACCGAGGAGACGCCATGACCTACGCGTACGCGCGCGATCGCGGGATCACACCGCGAGAAGCGCGGTTACCGTTCGGAACGCATCGAGAAGATCCTCGGCAAGAACTTCGCGGACTACGCGGAGCGCGTCTGGACTTCTTGATACCGGCGTCAGAGGGGACCGGCCGTCGTGATCGGCGGCATTTCATAGCTGCCGTCGAGCAGCGCCGCGCCGGGCTGATAGGTGCGCAGGACCAGGATGAAGGAACCAGTCGGCGCCGGAAGCCAGTTGGCCTGGCCTTCCGACGGCTCGTCGTTCTGGATGAGCAATTCGAGTGAGCCGTCGGCGCCGTAGGCCAGGCCTGCCGTGCGGTCGCCGATCGAGTAGCGCTGGATCGGATTTTCCACGAGGCGCCAGTCCTGGCCGTACAGCGTGAGGGACCAGAACGCGTCGACCGGCGGCAGCTCACCGGCCGCGAAGCGCAGCGCGTAGCGGTTCGCCCCGTTCAGCGTCTGGCCGTCCGGGCCGCTCCGTGCGGTGAAGTACAGCGCCTCCTCGGACACATGCGTACCCGGGCCGTACTGGGTGATCGCGGCGCGGTACAGCGGGTCCTTGATGAAGCCGGTGATGCCGGTGGCGACCGTCCAGCCGTTGACGCCGACGGCGAAGACGTACTGGGTGATGCGTTTGTTGGCGTCGAGCGCCGCCTGGGCCAGGACGGGGACGGCGGCCGCGTTCCGCGTCGGCTTGCGTCCCGGACCGATGCCGATCTTCGCGAACCTGGCGAGCCGCGCCCGGTCGCTGGACGGCGGCGGGGCAGCCACCAACCCCTGGCACAGCTTGTCGAAGTAGGCGGCGCCCTGCGCGCTGAGGTCGAGGATGGGGAACTTGAGCGGCTCGTCGACCGCCTCCGCCGGGACGGCGCGCTCCGGATAGCAACTGAGCGGCGCCAGCGCGTACTTCGCCTGTACGGCCCGTGCGGCAGGCAGATCGGCTTCGCCCTCGACCAGGGTGCGGGTGAGGGCGAGCACCTGTGCGGTGGGCGCGACGATGCGGGTCACACCGCGCGGCAGCCTGCCCTTCCAGCCTGGTGCGGTGAGCGCGTAGGCCCCGGCGCGGGTCCCTGTGGTGCGGCGGCCGATATAGGCAAAGGTGTTGGTGTAGACGTCCTGCAGCTGTATCGAGTAGTAGCGGTCATCAGTGTCCGGGACGATCACCACCTGCGGTTCCCTGGACAGATCCAGCCAGGCCGAGCCGAACAGGGTGTCGTTGTTCGGGCCGCCGGCCTTCGTGGCCGGCGTGGCAAGCGAGTTGGCGACGAACAGGCGGTTCACGGGGACCTTCTGCTCACGCGCGGACGCGAGATACGTCTCCATCATCACCAGCGGAAAGCCCCATATGTACGCCTCCTGCGCCAACGTCGCCCGATCCGTTCCGGCCGCCGACACCGCTGACGCGGCGGGGGCCGGGACCCCCAGGGCGAGCGCCGCGGCTCCGGCAGGAGCGAGTGCCAGGAGCCGACGCCGGGTGAACTGCTGCGCTGCGAAAGCGTGTTCCGGCAGCGAAGGGTCCTGCTGTGCGCACATGGTGGGCTCCTCGGACTGACTGTGCTTGATCATGGATCGTGCACGGCACGGAGCCCTTGCGGGAGTCCTGGCGCGAAGTGTTCATACGACTGCAGCAATGCCGGACGGGCCAATGGCGCGTGGCCCCTGTCGTAGCTCGGCATCCTGATCGAAGCCGACATCCGCAACCTCGACAGGGGGGTGCGGTACGCGGCATCGCGGTCCGCACCCTCGCCTCGTGTCACTTGGCAGCAGACATCAACTTACGAACGGCCGTCGGCGTTCCGTCATTTGTCCCGGCCCATCATGACGACCCCGATGACGGCATCCACGGAGTACGGATTGCGCCAGTTGTGCGGGGTGCCCAGCTGGGCGAACGCCTCCCCCGCCGACAACTCCGCGGACGTCCCGTCCTCCATCTCCAGCACGATCCGTCCGGAGAGGACGATCCCGACGTCGAGCGAAGAGGTCTGGTGGAACTCCGCGGGCGGCGGAGTGCCCGGGGTCTCGGGGGGCACGGTCACCGACCAGAACCGCACTCCGCCCGCCTCGGGGAAGAACGGCGACTCCACCGCGTCGTCCCCCGATGTCGCCGCGTCACCGCCCGGCAGCACCCCGTCGGCCTCCCAGAGCCGGCTGAGGCCGCGTCCGTCCGGGACGGTGTTGACGGGCACGACGTTGTCCTTGGCGATCGTCGAGAGTCCCGTCTCCGTCACCCCGGTTTCGACCACTCGGTAGCTACTCGGCAGCGACATCTCGTCCTGCTGTGCATGAGTCGGTGCGGATCCGGTCATGTGGTGCCTCCATGGTGAGTCAGGGCGCCTCCGCGGCGCACGATCGAGGACTGGTCTGCACCAGGCAGAACGGCGTGACCTCGATACATACGATTGGTATGTAGCGCCACGATAGGCCAGTATGGGAGGGCCTACAAAACACACATCCATGTCCGCTACCGAAGGGGGATGTCCGCAATGGACGACGTCGCGATCCAGAGGGAAACAACCGGGCTCCCAGGGCCCTGCGCCCGTATCCCGGTCGAGGACGCGGACTTCGTCCGCCAGATCATGGACCGGGTCGGGGACAAGTGGACGCTGATGGTGATCGCGACCCTGCAGGACGGCGTGATGCGCTACACCGAACTGCTGCACGCCATCCCCGGCATCTCCCAGCGCATGCTCTCGCGCACCCTGGCCCAGCTCCACCATGACGGCCTGATCACCCGGACCGCCTATGCCGAAGTGCCGCCACGGGTGGAATACGCCCTCGCCCCGCTCGGCGCCAGCCTCAAAGACATCGTGGCCTCCCTGATCGACTGGGCCATCACCCACCATGCCGAGATCCGCCGGCACCGGGCCCTCACCGGGACAGCCGACAACCATTAGCGGGCCGCACCCACACGGTCGCTGCGAGCTGGAGCTGGAACAGTCGGCTACGACCGACCCGGGTTAGCGAGGTCCAACGGCTACAGCAGATCGCCGATGATTCATGTGCGCACCGACAAGTCCGCGACGGCCTTCGAAGCACGGGCCAATACCAGCCGTGGATCGCACTCTTGCCGCGTCAGCCGCTACTGCACTCGTGCCGCGCCCGGTTCGCGGCAGCAGCTGCGGCCACCGCTCACACGCAGGCCAGTCGCCTCTCTGAGTTCCACCGCCGTAAGCGGTCAGGACTCGATGCATCTCACGGCAGGAGGCCCAGGCGGCGAGCGGCCACGACCGCCTCCAAGCGCGAGCGGGATCCGAGTTTGCGTGTCGCGCTGCGCAAGTAGCTCTTCACCGTCTCGACACCGATGCCGAGTTCGATCGCCGCGTCGGCGTTGCTTCGCCCGACGGCGACGCACGCCAGGACGTCCAGCTCCCGGGGAGAGAGCACCGGTGCGCGGGAATCTCCGGGTGCCGAATGCCCTGCGGCGGCGAGCTTTTCGCACGCGACATCGAACTGCTGCCTGGCCTCAGAATCTGTGAGCTGTCCCGCGAGGCTCCGCAGATCCGCGTACGCCTCTCTGACCAGCTCCCACTGGGGCGTCATCGGCCCCGGCGCCGGCTCCGCCGCAGCCGCCCGTTCGCTCAACCAGGCCAGGCGCCGGGCCACTTCATCGCGTACGGCGAGTTCCTGTTCCAGGTCGCGGGCCGCGTCGGCCACCGCCTGTACGGCGCGGTCTCCCAGCGGCACGACCTGGCGGACCGCCCCGTACAGCACCCCGCGCACCGTCCGGCACACCACCACCGGCACCGCCACCATCGCGCGCAGGCCCTCGGCGGTGATCACCCGGTCGTAGTGGTGGCTGATCCGCTCGCTCGCGACGTAGTCGTTGACCGCCATCGGGCGCCGCAGGGCGACCACCTTGCCGCCGAGTCCCTGCCCGAAGGCCAGGCCGACGCCGCGCAGCGCGCCCTTGGTGACTCCGGCGAACTCGTCGAGCCGCACCTGCCCTTCGGCGGTCACCACGCCGCCGAAAGCGAGGCCCAGCCCGGTGGCGTCACGCAGCTCGGCCAGGGCCCGACCGATCAGCCTGCTGTCCTCGGCGACAGAGATCGGCCTGGTGGTCATGACGCCTCCTCGAAACGGTGCGGCGCTGTCCGCGGCGCCCCCCTCATCCGGGGGTGCCGGACTCGGAGCGGTCCGAGGAAACATCGCGTTAACGGTACGCGCCGATCAACGCCCCCTTCAAGGAGCAAGATGACCAGTCCGGAACACCACATGGCGGACCTGCTCGCGATCTTCGGTTCGCCGACAGCGTGCACGGCGGAGCTGCTGTGCGACCGGCACCCGGCTGACGCCGTCGCGTTCACGCTCGTCGAACCCGACCTGACCGGCCGGAACCTCACGTTCGGAGAGCTCAAGGAATCCTCGGCCCGGATGGCGAGCGCGCTGGCCGACCTGGGCGTCGGCCCCGGCGACCGCGTCGCCACGCTGATGGGGAAGTCCGCCGAACTGGTCGTCGCCCTGCTCGCCATCTGGCGCCTCGGCGCGGTGCACATCCCCTTGTTCACGGCCTTCGCGCCGCCGGCGATCGGGGTCCGGATCACCGGCAACGGCACCAAGGCGGTGTTCGTCGACGCCGACCAGCGTGCCAAGCTCGCCCCCTCCCCGGCGTTCCCCGCGGACGCCGGACGCCGGATCATCACGACCGGGCCGACCGACGACGGGACGCTGGCCTTCGCCGACCTGATCGCGGCACATCCACCGCTGGAACGCGCCGTATCCGCGGGCGGCGACGCGCCCGTCATCGAGCTGTTCACCTCCGGCACGACCGGATCGCCCAAGGGCGTGCCGGTGCCGCTGCGGGCCGTCGCCGCGTTCGCGATGTACCAGGAGTACGGCTTGGACCACCGGCCTTCGGACGTGTTCTGGAACGCCGCCGATCCGGGCTGGGCCTACGGCCTGTACTTCTCGCTCGTCGCCCCGCTCGCTCTGGGCCGCACCGCCGTCCTCCTGCACTCGGGGTTCAGCCCCGCGCTGACCTGGTCGGTGCTGTCGCGGTTCGCCGTCACCAACTTCGCGGCAGGGCCGACCGTGTACCGCGCCCTGCGTCACGCCGACACCCCGGTCCCCCAGAACCTGCGGCTACGGCACTGCTCGTCCGCGGGTGAGCCCCTCACCCAGGATGTGATCCCCTGGGCCGAGCGCACGCTCGGCGTCCCGGTCCTCGACCACTACGGCCAGACCGAACTCGGTATGGCGGTCGCCAACGCCTGGCACCAGGACCTCCGCGGCGAGGTGCGACCCGGATCCATGGGACGCGCCCTGCCGGGCTGGACCGTCGAGATCCTCCGGCCGGACGACGACGTCCCCGCCGGGACCGGCGTGACCGGTCGGGTCGCCGTCGACTGCGCCCACAGCCCGCTGATGTGGTTCACCGGCTATCAGGACGCTGAGGGCCGCACGGCGGAGCGGTTCAGCCCCGACCGGCGCTGGTACTACACCGGCGACGTCGCGACGAAGGACGAGGACGGATACCTGTTCTTCGCCGCCCGCGACGACGACGTCATCCTGATGGGCGGCTACCGCATCGGGCCGTTCGACGTGGAGAGCGTGCTGGCCGCCCACGAGGCCGTCGCCGAGGCGGCTGTCGTCGGCGCCCCCGACGAGCTGCGCGGTGAAGTGCTCGTGGCCTTCGTGGTGCTGCGTCCCACGGCCCGGCCCGGCGACGAGCTCGTCGCCGAACTCCAGCAGGCGGTCAAGACCGGCTTCGCCGCCCACGCCTATCCCCGTGCGATCCACTTCGTGCCCGAACTGCCCAAAACGCCGAGCGGCAAGACCCAGCGCTTCCTGCTCAGGCAGCGGCTCCAGGCCGGTTCGGCGCATCCCACCACACACTGAGAGGCTCACTCCGTGGCCATGTTCCAAGAAGCGCCGCAGCGACCGGAGCAGTACCGCAGGTTCGAGCGGGAGACACCGGGCTGGTTCCGTGACGCCAAGCTCGGAATCTTCGTCCATTGGGGACCGTACTCGGTGCCCGCCTGGGCCGAGCCGACCGGGACCTCCGGCACGATCGACCCGGACAGGTTCTTCATCCACAACCCCTACGCGGAGTGGTACGCCAACACCATCCGCATCGTCGGCAGCCCCGCCGCGGAACACCACCGCGAGGCGTATGGCGACGCACCGTACGACGATTTCCTCGACCAGTGGACGGCCAAGGACTTCGACGCCGCCGATCTCATGGAACTGGTCGCCGCCACCGGCGCCGGCTACTTCGTCCCGACGACGAAACACCACGACGGCGTCACCTTGTGGGACGCCCCCGGCACCGGCGACCGCAACACGGTGCACCGCGGACCGCGCCGGGACCTCGTCGACGAGCTCAGCGTCGCGGCCCGCGCAGCAGGAGTCCGCTTCGGCGTGTACTACTCGGGCGGCCTCGACTGGCATGCCGGGAGCACGCCGCCCATCGTCGACGTCGAAAGCTTCGGCGTGCGCCCGGTCGACAGGGCGTACGCGGACTACGCCCACGACCACATGACCGACCTCATCGCCCGCTACCGGCCGGACGTGCTCTGGGGCGACATCGAGTGGCCGGACGCCGGAAAGGCCGAGGGCCCCAAGAGCCTGGTGAGCCTCTTCGAGAGTTTCTACGCCGCGAACCCCGAGGGTGTCGTCAACGACCGGTGGGGCGAGACGCACTGGGACTTCCGGACGAGCGAATACCAGCACGGGGGCGCCGTCGAGGGCAGCGAGATGTGGGAGAACACCCGCGGCATCGGCTACTCATTCGGCTACAACCGGCTGGACGACGAGTCCACCTCCCTCAGCGGACCCGAGGCGATCAGCCATTTCGTGGATGTCGTCTCCCGCGGCGGCAACCTCCTGCTCAACATCGGGCTGACCGCCGAGGGCACCGTTCCCGACCTGCAGCGGCGGACGCTCGTGGAACTGGCCGAGTGGAATGCCCTCAACGGCCCGTCCGTGTTCGGCTCGACCCCGGTGGCCGCAGAGCTGGCCAAGCCCGCCGAGACGCCGTGGGTTCGCTGGACCCGGACCGGCGACCGGCTCCACGCGTTCATCTGGACCACCGAGGCCGCACCGGTACTCACCGTGGACGCAGCCCGCGTGGACCCACGATCCGCCCGCCTCGCCGACGGAACGCCGGCCCCCGCGCGGGTCACCGGCGAGGGCGTGGCCGTCGGCCTGCCGGTCACGGGTTCCCCCGTCCCGATCCAGGTGACGTTCGACCTGCGCTCCGCCTGACCCACGAAAAGAGGAAACGGCATGTCAGGAACCACACCTCCTCGCCCCAAGCCACCGCTGATCGCGCGCGCCATCTGGAAGATCCCGCTCATCGCCGGGCCGCGACTGGCCACGGCCACCGCCGCGCAGCTGGAGAAGCAGCAGGAACGGACGCGGGCGAGAGCCGACCGGCTGGGGCCGTCGACACATCAGCGGGTCATCGACGGGCCCGCCGGTGACATCACCCTGCGCATCCACACCCCCAGCGCCGAAGCCCTGGACAAGCGCGCCGTCATCGTCCACTTCCACGGCGGCGGATGGGTGTCGGGAAGCCCTCGGGAAGCCGACTTCATCTGCTCGACGGTCGCCGAGGGAACGGGCGCGATCGTCGTGTCGGTCGACTACCGCCTCGCTCCCCGAAACCGCTACCCGGCGGGACTCGACGACTGTTATGCGGCACTGGTCTGGGTGACCGGGCACGCCGCGGAACTAGGCGGCGACGCGACACGCCTCGGGCTGCTCGGCGAGAGCGCCGGCGGCAACCTGGCCGCGGCCGTCTCCCTGCTCGCCCGGGACCGCGGCGGCCCGACGATCCGCCACCAAGGGCTCCTGTACCCGGCGACCGACGCCTCGATGACAGCACCCTCGCACCGCACGAACGCGAACGCCCCCTGGCTCACAGCCGCCGGCGTGCGCAACGCCTACCACCACTACCTGCCGGAGGACGCCAACCCCCTGGAACCGGGAATCTCCCCTCTGCACGCAGCCGATCACACGGGCCTCCCGCCCACGACGATCGTCGTGGCCGGCCACGATCCGCTCCACGACGAAGGCGCCATGTACGCCGAGCGCCTGCAGCAGGCCGGCGTCCCCGTGGACGTGTTCGACTACCCCCGCATGGTGCACGGTTTCGCGAACGTCCCCCATCTGTTCGGCGAAACAGCCGCCGCCCTGGGCGAGGTCGTGACGGCACAGCGCCGATATCTGACGTACTAAGGCGGCCCGGCCCCGGATTCCTCATCGTCAGGCGACCGGGCGATCAGCAAAGCGTCCGCCCTCCGACACCCAAAGAGAAACGATCGTTTGCACTGTGAGTTACGGAGTGCTACTTTCAGCATGAAACGCAAACGAACGTTTTCGTTTGGTGATGCCGACGCCTCGAAGCCTCTTCGGGCGCCGCCGCGCCGGACGGCGAGGAGCGCGTCATGCCGAAGTCGCCAACTGCCCCTGTTCTCCCGTGCCACACGGATGTCCTGATCTCCGGGGCAGGCCCCACTGGACTGACCCTCGCGGCGAGCCTGGCCCAACTGGGCGTGGACCATGTGCTGATCGACCGGAACGCCGAGATCCAGCCCGGTTCCAAGGCTGCCGCCGTGCAACCGCGAACACTGGAGTACCTGGACCGAATCGGTGTCAGCGCGGACTTGGTCGACGGCGGAAAGAAGGGGCGCGGCTTCTGTCTGCACGACCGTGAAAGGGCGCTCCTGCGGACCAGTTACGACCGGCTGAGCACACCGCACCCCTACATGCTGCTCGCGTCCCAGCAGACCACCGAGGAACACCTGGCGCGGCGGCTGGAGGACCTGGGCGGCACTGTCCACCGAGGGCATCGGCTTCTCGGCTTCGCCCCGGACTTTCCCGGCGTCACCGCCACGGTCACCACGCCGGACGGGGCACTGCGTGCGGTGTCGGCCCGGTTTCTGGTCGGCTGCGACGGCGTGCACAGTACGGTGCGCACCGCTGCCGGCATCGGCTTCCCGGGGGACGCTCCTGAGCAGTTGTTCGCGCTCGCCGACGTACGCCTGAAGCCGGGATCGCAGGCGGCGGCGTCCGAGGATGCCACGTTCTTCCTGTCCGACGCCGGGCTGCTGCTCCTGTCCCCGCTCATGCAGGGACTGCACCGCCTGGTCGCACCGGTGCCGCCCGGCTCGGCCGCACCGGATGCGGGAGAAGTCGAAGCGTTGCTCGCCGCGCGCGGTCCCGCAGGCGAGAGCGCGGCCGTGGACGAGGTCGTCGCGGCCGCCACCTACCGGGCCCAGGAACGGCTGGCCGAGCGCTTCCGCTCCGGGCCGGTCTTCCTGGTCGGGGATGCCGCCCACACCCACAGCCCGGCCGGAGGTCAGGGCATGAACACCGGCATCCAGGACGCCGGGAACCTCGCCTGGAAGCTGCACGCCGTCCTCACCGGCGCCGCACCGGACGAACTGCTGGACAGCTATCACCGCGAGCGCCAGCCGATCGCGGCCCAACTCGTCGCTTCCACAAGCCAGTTCGCCCGCCTCGCCACCCTGGCCGACCCGGCCGCGGGCCGACGCCGCAACGCCCTGCTGTCCGCGGCGGCCGCCACCCCGGGCATCACCGACTGGCTGGCCGACGCCCTCGCCCAGCTCGACATCAGCTACACCCGCGAACCCGACCTCGGCGCCCCACGCATCGGCACCCGCGTCTCGCCCCTGACCGTCCCACCGGACGGCCTGCGCTGGACCCTGGCCCTGCCCGGTCCCAGCGCGCCTCAGCCCGACCACCAGCTGAGCCGGCGCGGGCCACTGACCGTCCGGCACGTCCCCGGCCTGCCGACCACGCTCCTCGTACGCCCCGACGGCTACCTGGCCGCCGCCGGAGTCCCGACGGACCAGAGCGACGTCACCAACCTGCTCCGCCAGTGCGTGCCCCAGTAAATCCCCCTGAAAGACAGCGAGTTCAAGGAGACACGGACATGACCCCTGCTACCTCTTCACCCACCCTCATCCGCCAGGTCGCCGTCTTCGACGGCCGTCGACCGCAGCCGATGCAGGACGTCCTGATCGACGGACCCGTGATCGCCGCCGTCGGCACGGATCTTGTCGCACCGGCGGGAGCGACGGTCCTCGACGGCACCGGTCGCACCCTGCTGCCCGGTCTGATCGACGCCCACACCCACACCACCGACACGGCACAGCTGCGTCAGGCGCTGATGTTCGGCATCACGACCGAACTCGACATGGGCAGTGCTCCCGGCCTCGCCCGACGGATGCGCGCCGCGGCCGACGAACGGGACGACCTGGCCGACGTACGCGTAGCCACCACCGGCGCCACCGCGCCGGGCGGACACCCCTGCCAGCTGGTCGAACTCGGCATGATCGAGCCCTTCCCCACCGTGGCCGGACCCGACGATGCCGAAGCGTTCGTCGCGGCCCGGGTCGCCGAGGGCGCGGACCACCTCAAGATCTTCATCGAGGACGGCACCGCCATCGGCAAGCCCCTGCCCCTCATGTCTCCGGAAACGCTCCTCGCCCTGATCAGGGCAGCCCACGATCGCGGGCTGCGGACCGTCGCCCACACCCTCACCCGCACGGCGGCACGCCAGGCGATCGTCAGCGGCATCGACGGCCTGGCCCACGCTCCCGCCGACGGCACCAGCGACCAGGCCCTGATCGAAGTGGCGGCGGAGAACGGCGTGTTCGTCGTGCCCACCTTGACCACGCTCACCGGGATGACCGCCACCCCGGCCGAGTACGAACTCGCCGAAGACCCCAGGCTGCGCCCCTACGCCGATCCGCAGTGGTTGGCGGACCTGGAGAAGATCCGCGCCATCGCCCCTGAACAGCGCGTCGGGCCCGTCGGGGTCGACCCTCGGCACGCCGCCGACGCCGCCGTACGGATGTTCCGCCTCGGTGTACCACTGCTCGCGGGCACGGACGGTACGAGCGGCCACGGGCACCCCACCACCCACGGCATCAGCTACCACGGCGAACTCGCCCTGCTCGTCGCCGCCGGCCTCACCCCGGCCGAGGCCCTGACCGCCGCCACCGCCGCGCCCGCCGACGCGTTCGCCCTCACCGACCGAGGCCGGATCGCCCCCGGACTCCGGGCCGACCTGCTGCTCGTCGACGGCGACCCCACCCAGGACATCACCGCGCTGCGCGATATCACCGCCCTGTGGCGTCGTGGAGCCCGCGTCGAACGCTCCGCCCACCTCGCCACGCAGACCCAGGAGTGACGATGAACATCGCCGGCACCTCCGCGATCCCGACGCCCTCGGGCATCCACCACATCAAGCTGCCCGTCACCGACCTGGAGCGCAGCGTCCGGTGGTACGCCGCGGTGCTGGGCGCCAGCCGTCTGACACAGCTGGACCACCGTCGCCCCGACGGCACTCTCTTCGCCGTCATCCTCGACGTCCCCGGGCTGGGCACCCGCCTGGAACTGCGCCTGGATCCGGCGACCGCGACCGCCTTGGCGGGGTATGAATTCCTCACCCTGGCCGTCGACGACCGCGCGGCCCTGGACCGTTGGATCACCCACCTGGACAGCCGCGGCATCACCCACTCGCCGCCGGTCGTCGCTCTGGTGGGCTGGGTGCTGGTCATCCCCGACCCCGACGGCCAGCGCCTGCGCCTCTACACCACCGCGCCCCACGGACTGGACGCCGACCGGATCGAGTACGCCTCACCCTGGCTCAGCACCGGCCCGGCCCGGATCTGACCCCGCCCTCACATCGGCGCGTCGTCGAAGGCCGAGGCGAGGGACGAGAGGCCACCGATCAACTGCTCGGTGGCGACGGGCTCCACGAGGTGTCGGCCGACCAGGAGCCCGGGCATGAGCGTCATCAGCACGGTCGCGATCTGCTCCGGGTCCGCCGTGGGCGGCACCTGTCCCTCGTCGCGCCAGCGGCGGGCCAGTTCGACGAGGTTGTCCCGCATGCTGAGGTAGAAGGTCCGGGTGCGTCCTTCGAGTTCCGGACTGCGCAGTGCCTCGCCCCACGCCTGGATCGCGATGCGGCTCAGATCGTACGACTGTCCCTCGCCCCGGTCGCGGGCCTCGGCCGCCATCGCCTCAAGTACCGCGGACGGCGAAGGGGTGGGACGGCGTTCCAGGAGCCGGCGGAACAGGTCGCGGATCAGGGTCAGGGCCTCGTCCGCGGCGGCGTCGATGAGGTCGTCCTTGCTGCGGAAGTAGCGGTAGACGGCGCTGGAGGACATGCCGGTCGCGGCGATGACATCGTCCATCGACGTGGCGTGGAAACCGTTGCGGGAGAAGCAACTCCAGGCACTGGTGAGAATGTGGCGCCGCCGTTCTTCCCGGCGCGCCTCGCTCAGACGGGGCATGTCCTCACCCTAAACGCAAACGATGGTTTCCGTTACAGGAGGGGCGATGGAAGCCTGTCGATCATCGAGCGGTTGCGGAGCGCAGAGCAGGGCCAGGCGGTCGGCGTCCTTGCTGCCAGGTTCGGCGGTGCCCACGAGCAGGCACTGGCCCGGCGCGTCCTGCACCTCGAAGGTCTGATACGAGAGGGTCAACCGTCCCGCCACGGGGGGTCAAAGGTCTTGTCCCTGCTGCCTAGCCGATTGACGTCCTGGCGCCCCCATAGCTCCGCGAACTCGTCGCTCTCCGCGCTGAGTTCATCGATCAGGGCGGCGAGCCGGGGATCGTGGCGCTCGTGGCCGTAGGCGAGCCGTAGGGCGGCGACGGTGTCGCGAGCCACTGTGCCCCAGTCCGCGAACAGCGTGCGTGCGGCCGGGTCACAGAAGAGGGAGCGGACCATGTGGCGCGGGCCGGTCAGTGCGGAGAGCAGGGCGGCGGCCGACGCATTCGAGGCGAGAACATCCAACCGCCGATTGACCACGTAGGCGACGGCCGCCGCGAAGCCGTCCATCAGCCGCCGCAGCCCCGGCTCCACCCGCTCCTCATCAAGGTCAGGGGCCTCCGGTCTCGGTACCAGCCCAGCCAGACGGTAGGCATGCCAGCAGGCGTCGGAGTCCAGCCGAAGCGCCCGCGCGAGAGCGTCGATGACCTGGCCGGACGGATTCCGTTCGCGGCCCTGCTCCGGCCGATCCGTCGTTGGCGTCCAGCCGGATACGGAAGGCGTCGTGACGCAGGCACCTGCCCGAGGCGTCCTTGAGCGAGTAGCCGTGGGAATCGGCCAGTCCGGTGACGAATCGGAAGGTGGCCTCCTGCTTCGCAAGCCCGGAACTGGTGGCAGCGACGGGACCGAGGACGCCTGGATTGCCGGCCTCGACGCGCCGTACGTGAGCGAGATGGCGGCCAAGGTCAAGCCCGAGGGCGGCGGCGGTGACTACGAACCGGTGCCGGCCTGGACCATCTCGGCTTCGGCACCCTTACCTTCACTCGTGACAAGGCGATCGTCGCGGCCACCACACCGACGCCGTCCGCGAGTACGTCCGACACGACGTCCTCCTCCGACGCCGGCGCCGCACCCCCTGCCGCCGATGCCAGCGACGGGACCCAGCCGCAGGGCGGCCGGGGCGAGGACCTCGCCGCCACCGGCGCGGGTGGCATCGCCGGGACCAGGCCCTCGCCAGCGGCGACACCGTGGTGGCCCGCAGGCTGACCCTGCGCCTGCTAGAAGGCTTCACCCTGCACCTTTCCCTGGGCAAACCAAGCGCCACGCGCCCCCTCGCCTCACCCAGCCGATCCAGCGCGAGCGCGAAGCCCAGAGGACACCGTCGCCCGAACCGGCGCACCTCTGATCCGGAGGCCATGAGCCCCGGCCGTCCGTCCGGCGCCGATCAGCCCTTGGCCCAGGGCGGTCAGGTGGCCAGTACAGCCAACCCCATGACCGGATCCGGGACTCAATTTCATTCCGAACACTTTGTTGGTACGTCCTGACATACCTGTTGACATCCCCGCAGAGACGGCCTCATAGTCTCTCCAACTAGAGCGCGCTACTAAAGCGCTCCAGTCGCTGAACAGGCGGTCTACACCAACGACCGCCGCAGAAGACGAGCCGCCACGCACGGCACATACACACCACTCGCGCACCACGTCGCCACTCGTTGAACATGCATCGGCCGCCGACGCGGGACGCGCTTCCGACCACCACAGACTCCACCCTGACAAGCACAGCGAGGTGCAAGGGACATGCGCAGAAACCACCGAGCCGCAGTTTTCACCGCCACCGTTCTGGTCGGCACTCTGTTCGCCGCCGGCTGTTCCAGCAGCTCGGGCGGCAAGAAGTCCGAGGAAGGAGGTGCGGACGCCTCGGCGGGCAAGGCCACCACCCCGCGCATGACGGTGGCCATGGTCACCCATGCCGCCCCCGGCGACACCTTCTGGGACCTGGTCCGCAAGGGCGCCCAAGCCGCTGCCGCCAAGGACAACGTCAAGCTCGTCTACTCCAGCGATCCCAGCGCCGGTAACCAGGCCAACCTCGTGCAGAACGCGATCGACCAGAAGGTCGACGGCATCGCGCTCACCGCGGCCAAGCCGGACGCCATGAAGGACGTGGTGGCCAAGGCCAAGTCGGCCGGCATCCCCGTGGTCGGCTTCAACTCCGGTGTGAGCGACTGGAAGAAGCTCGGCATGCTGGAGTACTTCGGCCAGGACGAGAACATCGCCGGCCAGGCATTCGGCGAGCGCCTCAACCAACTCGGCGCCAAGCACGCCCTCTGTGTCATCCAGGAACAGGGCCAGGTCGCCCTCGAGGCCCGCTGCGCCGGTCTGAAGAAGGGCTTCAGCGGCAAGACCGACATCCTCTACGTCAACGGCACCGACATGCCGTCCGTGAAGTCGACCATCACCGCAAAGCTCACACAGGACTCCTCCATCGACCAGGTGGTCACCCTCGGCGCCCCGATCGCGCTGACCGCGATCCAGTCGTTGACCGACTCCGGCAGCAAGGCCAAGCTCGCCACCTTCGACCTCAGCAAGGACCTGGTGAAGGCCGTCCAGGACGGCAAGATCGAATTCGCCGTGGACCAGCAGCCGTATCTCCAGGGCTACTTGGCGGTCGACTCACTGTGGCTCTACAAGACCAACGGCAACTACAGCGGCGGCGGCACCGCGCCCGTCCTCACCGGACCGGCTTTCATCGACAAGACGAACGTGGACAGCGTCGCCAAGTTCGCCGCCAACGGAACCCGGTGATGAGTATGACCCAGCACGCCGAGCCGGCGGTGACCACACCGCCGGCCCCCGGCCCCAAGGAGGTTGACGGCCGCACGGCCGAACGTCCGCAAGCGCTACGACTGTTGGCCCGCCCCGAGGTGGGCGTCTTCCTCGGTGCCGCCGCGGTGTACGTGTTCTTCCTGATCGCCGCCCCGCCGGTGCGCGAAGGCGCCTCGATGGCGAACATCCTCTACGGCTCGTCGACGATCGGCATCATGGCGTTGCCGGTCGCCCTGTTGATGATCGGCGGGGAGTTCGACCTCTCCGCCGGTGTCGCGGTGATCACCTCGGCGCTGACGGCGAGCATGCTCAGCTACCAACTGACCATGAACGTATGGGTCGGTGTGATCGCGGCCCTGGTCGTGTCGCTGGCAATCGGCTTCCTCAACGGCTGGCTGGTGGTCAAGACCGGGCTGCCGAGCTTCCTGATCACTCTGGGCAGTTTCCTGATCCTGCAGGGCGTCAACCTCGCGGTGACCAAGCTGGTCACCGGCAATGTGGCGACCGACGACATCAGCTCCATGGACGGCTTCAGCCAGGCCAAGAAGGTCTTCGCGTCGTCCTTCGACGTCGGCGGCGTGCAGGTGAAGATCACCATCGTGTGGTGGCTGGTGTTCGCGGCGATTGCGACGTGGGTGCTGCTGCGGACGAAGTACGGGAACTGGATCTTCGCGGTCGGCGGGAACAAGGACAGTGCGCGGGCCGTGGGTGTGCCGGTGGCGTTCACGAAGATCTCGCTGTTCATGCTGGTGGGTTTCGGTGCCTGGTTCATCGGCATGCACCAGTTGTTCTCTTTCAACACCGTGCAGTCCGGTGAAGGCGTCGGGCAGGAGCTGATCTTCATCTCGGCGGCCGTCATCGGCGGCTGTCTGCTGACCGGCGGTGCCGGTTCGGCGATCGGCCCGGTGTTCGGGGCGTTCATGTTCGGCATGGTGCAGCAGGGCATCGTCTACGCAGGCTGGAACCCCGACTGGTTCAAGGCCTTCCTCGGCGTGATGCTGCTCGGCGCCGTCCTCATCAACTTGTGGGTGCAGCGCACCGCGACCCGGAGGTGAACACAATGACAAGCAAAGAAGCCGGCACCCATGGCGCGATCCTCCAGGACACGGAGCCGGAGGACGAGGACCGCCCGACCGTCCAGCTCCGCAACGCGGGCAAGTCCTACGGCAACATCCGTGCCCTGCACGGGGTGGACCTCGCCGTGCGCCCGGGTCAGGTGACCTGCGTGCTGGGCGACAACGGCGCGGGCAAGTCCACGCTGATCAAAATCATCTCCGGGCTGCACCAGCACACGGAGGGCGAGTTCCTCGTCGACGGCCAACCGGTGCACTTCACCACCCCCCGCCAGGCGTTGGACAAGGGCATCGCGACGGTCTACCAGGACCTGGCCGTGGTGCCGTTGATGCCGGTGTGGCGGAACTTCTTCCTCGGCTCCGAGATGACCAAGGGCCCCTGGCCCATCCGCCGTCTCGACATCGAGAAGATGAAGAAGACCGCGGACCAGGAACTCCGCAACATGGGCATCATCCTGGACAACCTCGAACAGCCCATCGGCACGCTCTCCGGCGGCCAGCGCCAGTGCGTGGCGATCGCCCGCGCCGTCTACTTCGGGGCGCGTGTCCTGATCCTGGACGAGCCGACCGCGGCCCTCGGTGTCAAGCAGTCCGGTGTGGTCCTCAAGTACGTGGCCGCCGCCCGCGAACGCGGTCTCGGGGTCATCTTCATCACGCACAACCCGCACCACGCCTACATGGTCGGCGACCACTTCAGCGTCCTGCGCCTGGGCACCATGGAACTCTCCGCCGAGCGCAGCGAGATCACGCTGGAGGAGCTGACCAACCACATGGCCGGCGGCACCGAACTCGCCGCCCTCAAGCACGAGTTGTCCCAGGTCCGCGGCGTCGACGTCGAAGAACTCCCCGACGCGAAAGACCTGACAGCGCTGTAGCGGCGTCCCCCCGGCACGCAAGGCCCAAAGCCCCAACTGCTGGGGGGACATGCCCGGTCGCCGGTGCCTCAGGCCGACGTCTCCGGTGCCTTGTCACTGGTACCGCGCACCACGAGCTTCGGATCCAGGACGACCTCCCGGACTTCCAGATCCGGATTCTCCAGCCGTTCGACGGCGAACCGCACGGCATGCTCCGCCATCAGAGCGGCGTCCTGGCGGACGGTGGTCAGGCCGATCGGCATGAGATGGGAGAGGTGGCTGTCGTCGTACCCGACAACCGAGACATCACGCGGGACATCGACGCCTGCCCGCGTCAGGGCCATCAACAGGCCCCACGCACACCGGTCGTTGCCCGCGAGGACCGCCGTCGGGAGAGCCTGCCCCCGATCGCGCTCCGCCAGGAACAGGCGGCCCGACTCGATGCCCGATTCCTCCGTGTGCTCCCCGGGGATGACCCGCACTTCGGCCTCCAGCCCGTGCCGGCGCATCGCGGCCCGGTAGGCACGCCGCCGCTCGACCGATCCGGGACCTCGGCCGCCGTCGATGTGCACGATTCGGCGGTGCCCCAGTTCGACGAGATGCTCCATGGCCTGGTGCACCCCCTTGCCCTCGGCGCTGTGGACGAAGTCCACGCGGGCGCGGGGCACTCGGCGGCTGACCGAGACTGTCACCGCTCTGTGTCCGAGTTCGTCGAGATAAGTGGCCTCCGCCTCGGGGCCGAGCAGGATCAGCGCCTCGCAACGGTGGCTGAGCAGCGCCTCGGCCGCCTTCGCCTCGCTGCGGCCGTGGGTGGCTGCGGAGAGCAGGACGTCGTAGCCGAGGCGTTCGGCCTCGGGGTAGATCCCCGCGATGAGGTCCGCGTGGAAGGTCTGGTGCACGGTGAACATCACGCCGAGCGTGCGGCTGCGGCCGCGGGCCAGCAGCCTGGCCGCGCTGTCGGGGTGGTAGCCGATCTCGTCGGCCACCCGCAGCACCCGCTGCCGCGTCTCATCGCTCGCGCCCGGCTGACCGCGGAAGATGATCGAGACGAGCGCCCGCGACACGCCTGCTTTCGCGGCGACGTCCGCCATCGTGGGCCGCTGCTTTCCTGACGCATCCACCTGTGAATCCACCTTCCGCCGCGGCCAACCCTACGGGCCTCTCGAAATCTCCTGGCAACAAGGTATTGACATGACATTTGGACAGGAGTCATCGTACACAGACTAGAGCGCGCTAGTAGAGCGCGGCAGTGAATCTCCTGAACGCCTCCGTCTCCGGCACGAAAGGGAAACCAGCGTGATGCCGTTCGAAGTGCTGACCATGGGCCGCGTAGGGGTGGACGTATATCCGCTCCAGACCGGTGTGGGCCTGGCCGAGGTCACGTCGTTCGGCAAGTACCTGGGCGGGAGTCCGACCAACGTCGCCGTCGCCGCGGCCCGTTACGGGCACTCCGCGGCCGTGATCACGAAGACGGGCCGGGACCCGTTCGGGGACTTCGTCCGCACGGCCTTGGAGGGGTACGGCGTCGACAGCCGGTTCGTCGGTACGTCGGACATCGCGCCGACCCCGGTGACGTTCTGCGAGATCTTCCCGCCGGACGATTTCCCGCTGTACTTCTACCGCCTGCCCAAGGCCCCCGACCTGGACATCCAGCCGGACGAACTGGACCTGGACGCCGTGCGTGACGCCCGGATCTTCTGGGTCACCGGGACGGGCCTGAGCGAGGAGCCGAGCCGCTCGGCCACGCTCGCCGCGCTGGCACACCGGGCGAAGTCCGGCCCGACCGTCTTCGACCTGGACTGGCGGCCGGCGTTTTGGAAAGGCACAGCCTGGACCGACGCGGATCAGGCGCGGGCGTACTACGTCGAGGCCTTGCGCCACACCACGGTGGCCGTCGGCAACCTCGACGAGTGCGAGGTGGCGACGGGTGAGCGCGAGCCGTACGCCGCCGCGAAAGCACTGCTCACGGCCGGGGTGGAGCTGGCGGTGGTGAAGCAGGGCCCCAAGGGTGTCCTGGCCGTCGGCCGCGACGGTTCGGCCGTCGAGATACCGCCGGTACCGGTGGACGTCGTCAACGGTCTCGGTGCCGGTGACGCCTTCGGCGGCGCGCTCTGCCACGGTCTGCTCGCCGGCTGGGACACCCACCGCACGGTCTCCTTCGCCAACGCCGCCGGAGCCCTGGTCGCGGGCCGGCTCTCCTGCTCCGACGCGATGCCCACCGAGGCCGAGGTCGAGGCCAAGCTCCGCGAGGCCACCACCGCTTCCATCGAACGAAAGGCGTGACGACGTGCCGTCCGACAACGTGAGCCGGATCGTGGAGGCCCGGGTCAACGACCCCGGCGCCATCGCGACGGCGGCAGCGCGCCGCGTGAAAGCCTCCTCGCTCCTCGGCGCCCACGGCAAGGCGATGATCGTCGCGGCCGACCACCCGGCCCGCGGTGCCAACGGTGTCGGCGCCGAACCCACCGCGATGGCCGACCGCTTCGAGCTTCTCGACCGCCTGTGCACAGCGCTGGAGCGGCCCGGCGTCACGGGTGTCCTGGGCACCGCCGACATTCTGGAAGACCTGCTGCTGCTCGGCGTTCTGGACGGAAAGAGCGTTTTCGGTTCCATGAACCGGGCCGGGCTCGCGGGCTCCGTCTTCGAGATCGACGACCGCTTCACCGGCTATGACGCCGAGACGATCGCCGCGATGGGCTTCGACGGCGGCAAGATGCTCACCCGTATCGCCCTCGACGACCCGGCGACCCCGTCCGTCCTCGAGAACACCGCTCGCGCCGTCAACGAGCTCAACGACCGACAACTCATCGCCATGGTCGAGCCGTTCCTGTCCGAGTGGCAGGACGGCAGGATCCGCAACGACCTCTCCACCGACGCCGTCATCAAGTCGATCACCATCGCCTCGGGCCTGGGCCGCCGCACCGCCTACACCTGGCTGAAGCTCCCGGTCGTGGCGGACATGGAGCGGGTGCTGGCCTCCTCGACGCTGCCCGCGCTGCTGCTGGGCGGCGAGGTCAAGGATCCCGAAGCGGCCTTCGCCTCGTGGGGCAAGGCCCTCAAACTCCCCACCGCACAAGGCCTGATGGTCGGCCGTTCCCTGCTCTACCCCTCGGACGGCGACGTCGCCGGCGCCGTGGACCGGGCGGTGAACCTCCTGTGAGCGACACCAGCAAGTACCACCTGCCCAAAGGAACTTCGGCCGACGGCCCCTACGATCTCCTGGTCACGCCCGAGTCGGCGGGCTGGGGGTACTCCGGCCTCAGGATCCTGACCCTGGGGCCGGGCCAGGCGCACACCCTGTCCACCGGCGATTCCGAGTTCCTGGTCCTGCCGCTGACGGGTTCCTGCACCGTCACCACGGACGGCACGGCCTTCGAACTCACCGGCCGGACAGGCGTGTTCGCCTCCGCCACCGACTTCGCCTACCTCCCCCGCGAATCGGTGGCCCTGATCAGCAGCGCGCACGGCGGGACGTTCGCGCTGCCCTCCGCCCGTACCGAGCGGAGCTCACTCTCCGCTCGGTACGGGCCCCAGAAGAACGTGCCGGTCGAACTGCGCGGCGCCGGGCCGTGTTCGCGGCAGGTCAACAACTACTGCCTGCCGGGCACGTTCGAGGCCGAGCAACTGCTGGTGTGCGAGGTCCTCACCCCCGGCGGCAACTGGTCCTCCTACCCGCCCCACAAGCACGACGAGGCCCGACCGGGCCAGGAGTCGGAGCTGGAGGAGATCTACTACTTCGAGGTCTCGGGCGAGGACGGCTTCGCCTACCAGCGGGTCTACGGCACACAAGAGCGGCCGATCAACGTGCTCGCCGAGGTCCGCTCCGGCGACACCGTGCTGATCCCGCACGGCTGGCACGGCCCGTCGATCGCGGCGCCCGGCTACGACCTCTACTACCTCAACGTCATGGCGGGCCCTGGACAGGACCGTGCCTGGCTGATCTGCGACGACCCCGCCCACGGGTGGGTGCGGGGGACCTGGGAGTCCCAGGACGTCGACGACCGGCTTCCCTTCGAAGGGCTCACGCAGTAATGAACACCCTCCGACTCACCACCGCGCAGGCCCTGGTCCGCTTCCTGGCCAACCAGTACAGCGAGCGCGACGGCCAGGAACAGCGGCTGATCCCCGGCGTCTGGGGCATCTTCGGGCACGGCAACGTGGCCGGGATCGGCCAGGCATTGCTGCAGGCCGCTGTCACCCAAGAGGCCGACCTGCCCTACTACTTGGCCCGCAACGAACAGGGCATGGTCCACGCGTCGGTGGCGTACGCCAAGATGCGCGACCGGCTGGCGACGTTCGCCTGTACGGCTTCGACGGGGCCCGGCTCGACGAACATGATCACGGGTGCGGCGCTCGCGACGACCAACCGCATACCGGTCCTGCTGCTGCCCAGCGACATGTTCGCGACCCGCGCCGCCGACCCGGTGCTCCAGCAGCTGGAGGACACCCGCGGCGGGGACGTCACCGTCAACGACGCCTTCCGTGCCGTATCGAAGTACTTCGACCGGATCTCCCGGCCCGAACAGCTGATCCCGGCCGCGCTGGCCGCGATGCGGGTGTTGACCGACCCGGTGGAGACCGGCGCTGTGACGCTGGCCCTGCCACAGGACGTACAGGCGGAGGCGTACGACTGGCCGGTCGCCTTCTTCCGGCGCCGGGTCTGGCACGTGGGCCGTCCGGTGCCGGAACCGGCCGCCGTGGAGCGGGCCGCGCGTCTGCTGCGCAACGCACGCAAGCCGCTGATCGTGGCGGGCGGCGGGGCCGTCTACTCCGGTGCCGAGACCCAGCTGCGGGCCTTCGCCCAGGCCACCGGCATTCCGGTCGCCGACACCCATGCCGGCAAGGGCGCGGTCCCCTGGGACCACCCCTGCGCGGTCGGCGGCATCGGCTCGACCGGCTCGTACGCGGCCGACGAGCTGGCGAAGGAGGCCGACGTCGTCCTCGGCATCGGCACCCGCTACAGCGACTTCACCACCGCGAGCCACACCGTCTTCGGCAACCCGGACGTCGCCTTCGTCAACCTCAACGTCGCCCGCCTGGACGCCGTCAAGCACTCCGCGGAGCCGCTGGTGGCCGACGCCCGGCTCGGCATCGAGGCCCTCGCCGAAGCGCTGACCGACTGGGAGGTCTCAGCGGAGTACCGCGAGCGGACCCGTCAACTCATCGCCCTCACAAGGGAGATCGAGGACCGCTGCTTCACCGTGGGCCACGGCCCGCTCCCCGCGCAGACCGAGATCCTCGGCGCCCTCAACGACGTACTCGGCGACCGTGACGTCGTCATCAACGCCGCCGGCTCCATGCCCGGCGACCTGCAACAGCTGTGGCGGGCAAGGGATCCGAAGGCGTACCACGTCGAGTACGCGTATTCCTGCATGGGCTACGAGGTCGCCGCCGGCCTCGGTGCCAAGATGGCCGACCCGTCGCGTGAGGTCGTCGTCCTGGTCGGCGACGGCTCGTATCTGATGATGGCTCAGGAGATCGTGACCATGGTCTCCGAGGGCCTGAAGGTCATCGTGGTCCTCGTCCAGAACCATGGCTTCGCCTCGATCGGCGCGCTGTCCGAGTCGCTCGGTTCTCAGCGCTTCGGCACCAACTACCGCTTCCGGAACGGTGGTTCGGGCCTGCTCGACGGAGACGTCCTCCCCGTCGACCTCGCCGCCAACGCCTCCTCGCTCGGCGCGGACGTCCTGCACGCCACCTCCGTCGACGAGTTCCGTACGGCGATGGAGAAGGCGAAGGCAGCGACCCGCACCACCGTCGTCCACGTCGAGACCGACCTGTACGGGCCGAACCCGCCGGGCCACGGCTGGTGGGACGTCCCCGTCAGCCAGACCTCCGACCTGGACACCACCCGCGCCGCGTACGAGACGTACGCCGCCCATAAGCAGGCCCAGCGCCACTACCTGTAAGGACACCCAACCCGTGAAGACCATTCAGCACTGGATCGACGGCACGGCCGTCCCCGGCACGGACACCGCTCCGGTGTTCGACCCGGCCACCGGACGACAGCAGGCCCAGGTGGTCCTGGGCGGGTCCGCCGACGTCGACACCGCCGTCACGGCCGCCGCGCGGGCCTTCGAGACCTGGTCCGAGTCGTCTCTCACCCAGCGCACCCAAGTGATGTTCGCCTTCCGGCAGTTGCTCGTCGAGCACGAGGAGGAGTTGGGCCGGATCATCTCCGCCGAACACGGCAAGACCGTCGACGACGCACGCGGCGAGATCACCCGCGGCCGGGAGGTCGTCGAATTCGCCTGCGGTCTCGGCGATGTCCTGAAGGGGTCCTTCTCCGACCAGGTCTCCCGCGGCATCGACGTGCACAACTTCCGTCAGCCGCTCGGCGTCGTCGCCGGCATCACCCCCTTCAACTTCCCCGCCATGGTGCCCCTTTGGATGCACCCGATCGCCATCGCGACCGGCAACACCTTCATCCTCAAGCCCAGCGAACGCGACCCGTCCGCGGCGAACTTCGTCGCCGAGCTGTACCAGAAGGCGGGCCTGCCCGACGGGGTCTTCAACGTCGTGCACGGCGGCAAGGACGCGGTCGACGCGATCCTCACCCACCCCGGCATCGAGGCCGTCTCCTTCGTCGGGTCGACCCCCATCGCCAAGTACGTGCACGAGCAGGGCACTTCGGCCGGCAAGCGCGTCCAGGCCCTCGGCGGGGCCAAGAACCACGCTGTCGTCCTCCCCGACGCCGACCTGGAGTTCACCGCCAACCACATCACCGCCGGTGCGTACGGCTCGGCCGGCGAGCGCTGCATGGCCGTCTCCGTCGCCGTGGCCGTGGGTGACGCGGCGGACGGGCTGGTGGAGGTGCTGGAGCGCAAGGCGCGCGAGGTGAAGGTCGGTCCCGGTGACGCCCCGGGCGTGGAGATGGGACCGCTGGTCACCAAGGCCGCTCAGGAACGCGTCGAGAACGCCGTCGGCACCGCCGCAACGCAGGGCGCCACCGTCGTCGTGGACGGCCGCGGGCTGAAGATCGACGGTCACGAGGAGGGCTTCTTCACCGGCCCGTCCCTGCTCGACCACGTCACGGTCGAGATGGACGCCTACAAGGAGGAGTTGTTCGGCCCGGTCCTCGCGATCGTCCGCGTCGACACGCTCGACGAGGCCATCGCCGTCATCAACGCCAACCCGTACGGCAACGGCACCGCCCTGTTCACCGCCTCCGGTGAAGCCGCCCGCCGATTCCAGCGCAACGTCAAGGTCGGCATGATCGGCGTCAACGTGCCGGTGCCCGTCCCGATGTCGTACTACTCCTTCGGCGGCTGGAAGGACTCCCTCATCGGCGACTCCCCCATCCACGGCCCCGAGGGCATTCGCTTCTACACCCGCCCCAAGGTCGTCACCACCCGCTGGCCGCAGCCCGCCCAGCAGGTCGCCGCCGGCTTCAACTTCCCCACGTCCAACTGATCCACAGAGTTCCCCCTCCCCCCTTCGCAAAGGACCGACCATGGCAACGGCGCCAACTCCCCTCCGTACCGTCGCGGGCAACCTCTGCCTGGGCTCCGCCCCCGACTCCTGGGGCATCTGGTTCCCCGAGGACGAGCACCAGGTGCCGTACACCCGCTTCCTCGACGAGCTGGCCACAGCCGGCTACGAGTGGCTGGAGCTCGGACCGTACGGCTATCTCCCCACCGACCCGCAGCGCCTGAAGGAGGAGCTGGACGCCCGTGGGCTCCAGGTCTCCGGCGGCACCGCCTTCGGCGCCCTGCACCGCCCGGAGGCGTGGGACGAGATGCTCGCCCATGTCCGGCAGGTCGCCGCGCTGACCGCAGCTGCCGGCGCGCACCACCTCGTCCTCATCCCGCCGATGTACCGCGACGAGAAGACCGGCGCGTTCACCGAGTCGCCCGAGCTGACCGCCGACCAGTGGGCGGGCTTCGGCCGATCCGCCGACCGGCTGGGCAAGTTGCTGCTCGACGAATACGACGTACGGCTCGTCATCCACCCGCACGCCGACAGCCACATCCAGACCCAGCCGGAGATCGAGCGGCTGCTCAACGAGTCGGACTCCCGCTACACCAACCTCTGCCTGGACACCGGGCACGTGGCCTACGGCGGCGGCGACAACCTCGACCTGATCCGCCGCTTCGGCGAGCGCGTGGGCTACGTCCACATCAAGCAGATGGATCCCGAAGTGCTGGCCCAAGTCGCCGTCGAGGACCTGTCGTTCGGGGAGGCGGTCAAGCGCGGGGTGTGCGTGTCACCCCCGGCCGGTGTACCGAACCCGGCCGACGTGGTGGCTGAACTCGCCCGCCTGGACGCCGAGTTGTTCGTCATCGTCGAGCAGGACCTGTACCCGTGCGCTCCCGAGGTGCCCTTGCCCATCGCGGTCAGCACGCGTGAGCACCTGGCCGGTTGCGGACTGACGGGTACCCGCCGCCCGCACCTCGACCGATAGGAGGCGGTGGCTATGGACGTCAGGGACGACACGACCACAGCCCCGGCCACCGCGTTCGCGGACGACGCCCCTTTGGCGGTGTCACGGCGGCTGCGGCTCATCACCGTCATCGCCACCTTCGGCGGACTGCTCTTCGGCTACGACACCGGCGTCATCAACGGCGCCCTGCCCTACATGACCGACGACCTGGGCCTGACCCCCTTCACCGAGGGCATGGTCACCAGCTCGCTGCTGCTCGGCGCGGCGGTGGGCGCGATCACCGGTGGCCGGTTCTCGGACGCGCGCGGACGGCGCCGTACGATCCTCGTCCTCGCCGTGGTGTTCTTCGTCGGCGCACTCGGCTGCACGCTCGCACCGAACACCGCCGTCATGGTGGTGGCCCGCTTCGTGCTCGGCCTCGCGGTCGGCGGCGCCTCGGTGACCGTGCCCGTC
The DNA here is from genome assembly GCF_026341825.1 of Streptomyces sp. NBC_00620. Classification (GTDB taxonomy): domain Bacteria; phylum Actinomycetota; class Actinomycetes; order Streptomycetales; family Streptomycetaceae; genus Streptomyces. The sequence continues at coordinate 1,747,560 of NZ_JAPENY010000002.1, read as the reverse complement.
TACCTCGCCGAGATCTCGCCCGCAGAGCGGCGCGGGGCACTGGTCACCCGCAACGAACTCATGATCGTCAGCGGCCAGTTGCTGGCCTTCACCTCCAACGCGGTCATCGCGCGGGTGGGCGGTGAGTCCGGCGGGGTGTGGCGCTACATGCTCGTGCTCGCCACGATCCCGGCCGTCGTGCTCTGGTTCGGCATGCTGGTCATGCCGGAGAGCCCACGCTGGCTGGCCTCCAAGACCCACTTCAGCGAAGCCCTCGAAGTACTCAAGCAGGTCCGGTCCCAACAGCGGGCCGAGGCCGAACTCGCTGAGGTCTCCGCGCTCGCCGTCAAGGAGGACCAGGCGAAGCTCGGCGGCTGGCAGGACATGAAGTCCACGCCGTGGCTGCGCCGGCTGATGTTCGTCGGCTTCGGCATCGCGATCGTGCAGCAGATCACCGGCGTCAACACGATCATGTACTACGGCACCCAGATCCTCACCGACGCCGGCTTCACCGCCGACAGCGCCCTCACCGCGAACATCGCCAACGGCGTCATCTCGGTGCTCGCCACCTTCGTCGGCATCTGGCTGCTGGGCCGCGTCAACCGCCGCCCGATGCTGATGACCGGTCAGATCGGTACAACAGCAGCCCTGTTGCTGATCGGTGTCTTCTCGCTGCTGCTGCCTTCCGGTGACGGCCGGGCGTTCGCCGTGCTCGCCATGACGGTCACCTTCCTCGCCTTCCAGCAGGGCGCGATCTCGCCGGTGACCTGGCTGATGCTCTCGGAGATCTTCCCGATGCGGATGCGCGGCTTCGGGATGGGTGTCGCGGCCGTGGTGCTGTGGCTGACCAACTTCGCGATCGGGCTGGTCTTCCCGTCCCTGGTCTCCGCCATCGGGGTCTCCAACACCTTCTTCCTCTTCGTGGTGGCGGGCGTCTTCTCGTTCACCTTCGTCAAGCTCTACGTCCCCGAGACCAAGGGCCGCACCCTCGAAACCCTCGAAGCCGAACTCCGGGCGCGCTTCTCCTGACCTCGTCTGCATAAGGAATGACCATGACCGTACGTGTAGGAGTCATCGGCGCCGGCTGGATCGGCAAGGAACACATCCAACGCCTCACCCACACCGTCACAGGCGCCCGCGTCACCGCAGTCACCGACATCGACGCCGCCCGTGCCGAGGAGGCGGCGGCGCCGGTCGGTGCCCGGGTGCTGCCCGACGGCGCCGCCGTGATCGCGGCGGACGATGTCGACGCGGTCCTCGTAACCTCTTGGGGCCCGACCCACGCCGAGCACGTGCTGACCGCGATAGCCGCCGGGAAGCCGGTGTTCTGCGAGAAGCCGCTGGCCACCACCGCCGAGGACTGCCTGCGGATCATCGAGGCCGAGACGGCACATGGCCGCCGCCTGGTCCAGGTCGGCTTCATGCGCCGCTACGACGCCGGCTACCGGCAGTTGAAGCAGGTCATCGACTCCGGCCGCATCGGCCAGCCGCTGATCGTGCACTGCGCCCACCGCAACCCGACCGTGCCCGAGTCGTACACGTCCGACATGGCTGCCCTGGACACGGCGGTGCACGAGGTGGACGTACTGCGCTGGCTCCTCGACGACGAGATCGTCTCCACCCAGGTGGTCACCCCGCGCGCCACGAGCAAGCGGTTCGCCCACCTCAAGGACCCGCAGATCATGTTGTTCGAGACGGCCAAGGGCGTCCGCATCGACCTGGAGGTCTTCGTCAACTGCCAGTACGGCTACGACATCCAGTGCGAGGCGGTGGGCGAGGAAGGGCTCGTCCGCTTGCCCGACCCGGCCGCCGTCGGCGTGCGCAGCGCGGGGCAGCACAGCACTGAGGTGCTCACCGACTGGGTGGGCCGCTTCGCGGACGCCTTCGACACCGAGTTCCGCGAGTGGATCGCGGGGATCGCCGCCGGCAACGAGCCCACCGGCCCCTCGGCCTGGGACGGCTACGCGGCCACCGTCATCACCAGCGCGACCGTCGAGGCCCTGGAATCGGGCCACGTCATCGCCACCGACCTCAAGCCCCGTCCCGCCTTCTACGGAGGTGCCGCGTGAAGATCGCCCTCGACCCCTACATGTTCCGCGCCCTGCCCATCGACGACATGGTGCGCACGGTCGCCGAACTCGGCTACGACTACATCGAGTTGTCGCCCCGCGACGACTTCATGCCGTTCTTCCTGCACCCGCGTGCGGACGACGACCGTGTGGCGGAGCTGAAGAACTCCCTGCGTACGCACGGAGTGAAGCTGTCCTCCGTACTCCCGCTGTACAAGTGGTCCTCGCCCGACGAGACCGAGCGACAGACCGCCGTACGGTACTGGAAGCGGATGATCGAGATCACCGCCGAACTCGAATGTCCCCTGATGAACTCGGAGTTCAACGGCCGCCCCGAGCGCGCCGCCGAGAGCGAGGCCGCCTTCTGGCGCTCGCTGGAGGAACTGCTGCCGCTCTTCGAGCGCGAGGGCATCGCCCTCAACCTGGAAGCCCACCCGGACGACTTCTGCGAGGAGAACACCCCCGCCGTCGACCTCGTCCGCGCCATCAACAAGCCCTGGGTGAACTACCTCTACTGCGCCCCGCACTCCTTCCACCTCTCGGGCTCCGACCCGACGGCGGACATCGCGGCGATGATGCGCTACGCCGGCGACAAGCTCCAACACGTGCACATCGCCGACTCCTTCAACCACAAGGGCTCCAGCGGCCTGCGCTACATCCTCAACCCGCCGGGCACCACCGCCCGCATCCACCAGCACCTCGACATCGACCAGGGCGAGGTCGACTGGAACGCCTTCTTCGGCACCCTGCGCGAGCTGAACTTCGACGGCGTGGCCACGGCCTGCGTCTTCGCCTGGGAGGAACGCGCCCGCGACTCCTCGGCGTTCATGCTCGACCGCATCACCAAGGAACTCACCGTGTGACCGACCGCCCCATCAGGCCGACTTGAGATGATGCTGGGAGGTGACCGAGGGCGGCGGGCGCGTCCGACGGGGCCCGGTCCCTGGTCACCGCGCTGGCCGCGAACCAGTCCTTCGAGACGCGGCTCCCGGTGAAGGCCCGGGATCTATTGGAGGTGTGACCGTCGAGGGCTGGTGTTCGTCACACAAGCGGCTGCCGACCTCCGCCCACCTCGCTCCTCGGAGGCAGCGGCGCCCCCTTCTGGCTGCCACGAGCCTGAACCCAGCCGCCGGCCCACACGGCTGCGGGCCCCTTGCCGCACATCGGTTGTCGGTCTCGTACGCCCAGGGCACTACCGTTCGGCGGCGGAGCCGACCGGTGCGAGGGCCTCGATCGCGGCGACGGTCTGGTCGAGGACCACGTCGTAGAGGCGGGCGAAGGCGGCGGGCATGCGGGGCAGGAGCGGCGCGAGAGCCTCGCGCTCGCTCTCGGGGCGGACCGAGAGCCCCGCCTGGAGCTGGGTAACAATCTGTTCCGTGGGGCTGCGGCGTGTCTCGTACGACGCGTAGCCAATGGTCGTCGAACTGATGAGAAGGACGGCCACGGCGAGGTCCTCGTCGTGGAGACCGAGCGGGCGAAGAACCTCGGCCAGCTTGGCCAACGACCTCACTCCGACGGGCTGTTGTGTCGAGGCCATGTACGGCAGGAGCTGCGCGTGCGGACGCAGCCGCTCCCGGCTGTTGCGCATCCACTGGCGGACCTGCTCCTGCCAGGTTTCCCCGGTCAGGGTCACCGGCTGGATGCGGGACAGGACGCAGTCCGCCACGGCCTGGAGCAGCGTGTCGCGGTCCGGGAAGTAGCGGTACAGGGCCATCGGGGCGGCGCCGGCGGCCTCGGCGACGCGCTTGATGGTCAGGTCGGAGTCCGGATCGCGCTCCAGAAGGCCGACGGCGGCCTCGACGATCTGCTCCCGCGAGAGGCGCGGCGGGCGTCCCCTTCCCCGGGTTGCGGTCCCGGTCGCTGACTGCGCCATCGGATGCGTCCTTCCTTGCGCCCGCCGTCGTGGGCGCGCCGTCGTCAGGTTACGCGGCCGACCGGCGTCGGGGCTGTCGGCCCGATGGCGGGGTTGGCGGTATTTAGCGTATGCCGTACGAAAAATATGGGAGACTCGCGGCCACAGACTCAGCGGGTTCGACATGAGCGCACCAAGGCGCCATCTGACGCACCCTCAGGAGCGGAGGTACCCCCGTGTCCGCAGTGACGACTTCACCGTCGCCGGAGAAACCGGCGAGCGACAACGGGCCGAGCGCCGGCGCTGTTACGGCCGTACTGGCCTTCGGCGGGATTGTCGTCGCGCTGATGCAGACCCTCGTGGTGCCGCTCATCTCCGAGCTCCCGGCGCTGCTCCATGCCTCGACGGCCGACGCGACCTGGGTGATCACCGCCACGCTGCTCTCCGGCGCTGTGACCACGCCTGTCGTGGGGCGGCTCGGAGACATGTTCGGCAAGCGGCGGATGCTGCTGGCCAGCCTGGGCATGCTGGTGATCGGCTCCGTGGTGAGCGCGTTCAGCGACTCGCTGGCCCCGATGGTTGTAGGACGGGCACTTCAGGGCTGCGCCATGGGCGTCATCCCACTGGGCATCAGCATCATGCGGGACGAACTCCCGCCCGAGAAGCTCGGCGCGGCCATGGCTCTGATGAGCTCGTCGTTGGGGGTGGGCGGTGCCCTGGGTCTGCCCGGGGCAGCGCTGCTCGCCCAGCATGCCAACTGGCATGCGCTGTTCTGGGTGTCCGCGGGCCTCGGCGCCGCCGTGCTCGCGCTGGTGCTGGTGTTCGTGCCGGAGTCCCGGGTCCGCAGTGGCGGACGGTTCGACCTGGTGGGAGGTGTCGGGCTGACGGCCGGGCTGCTCTGCCTGCTGCTGGCCGTCTCCAAAGGCGCCGACTGGGGCTGGGCCAGTGGCTCCACGGGCGGGCTGTTCGCCGCGGGAGTGGTCATCGTGCTGGTGTGGGGATGGTGGGAACTTCGTTCCGCCCAGCCCCTGGTGGACCTGCGGACCACCGTCGACCGCCAGGTGCTGCTCACCAACCTCGCTTCGATCATGGTCGGGTTCGCGATGTTCGGGATGTCCCTCGTCCTGCCGCAACTGCTGCAGATGCCGAAGGCCACCGGATACGGCCTCGGGCAGACGATGCTGGTCGCGGGCCTGTGCCTGGCCCCGGCAGGACTGGTGATGATGGTCGTCGCGGCGCTCTCCGCGAAGGTTACGGCGGCCTTCGGTCCCAAGGTCTCGCTGATGATCGGCGCTGCTGTGATCGCGACCGGCTACGGCCTGGGCATCGCCCTGATGGGCGCCGTATGGCAACTCATCCTCGTCGCGGCCGTGATCGGCGCCGGAATCGGCTTCGCCTTCGGCTCCATGCCCGCGCTCATCGTGGCGGCCGTACCCCGGTCCGAGACGGCCTCCGCCAACGGCCTCAACGCCCTCATGCGTGCCATCGGCACCTCGGTCGCCAGCGCGGTGCTCGGCGTCGTACTGGCCCACATGACCACGGACTTCGGCGGCTACGCCTTCCCGTCCGAGGCCGGCTTCCGCACCGCGATGGGCATCGGCGGTGGGGCAGCGATCGGCGCCCTGCTCCTCACCGCCTTCCTGCCGGGCCGACGTGCCAACGGCCTCGCGACGGCGCCGGACGATGAGTCGGCGTCGGAGAAGCCGACCGCGGAGGAGCGGAGCCCGGCGCAGGACGCCACGGCCCGTCACGGGGCTGACGGGGCGTAGACGCCTCGGCGTACCAGGCTCCGGGCCCCCTCCCCGCCGCTCTTCGCAGGCTCCGTCCGAAGGGCATCCGCCACCCAGCGGCCGGCTTCGACTTCCAAAGCCGAGCCGACGGGGTGACGTCAACTCGCCATACACAGCAAGTCGTGACCAGCACAGCCAGACACAGTCAGCCAAGGAGTCGAGATGAGCCCCCAAGTCCCAGCACGCAACGTCCTCGTAGTCATCGGTACCGGCGGTATGGGGCTGGCCGTCGCGCGCCGCCTGGCCGCCGGGCGGCGGATTCTGCTGGCCGACTGGTCCGCCCCGGGCCTGGAAGCGACTGTCGGTACGCTGCGCGGCGAGGGCCACGAGGTCGAAGGCCACACGGTGGACGTCTCGCAGCGGGACTCGGTCGAGAACCTGGCCGTAGCCGCCGGGGCCGCCGGGCGGGTGGACGCCGTCGTCCACACCGCCGGGGTCTCCCCCGTCATGGCGACCGCCCGGCAGATCTACGAGGTGGACCTGCTCGGCACCGCCCATGTCATCGACGCGTTCCTTCCCGTCGCCTCCGCGGGTACGTCACTGGTCTGTGTGGCGAGCATGGCCGGGCACTTCGCATCGCTGTCCGCGGACCTCGAACGGCACCTCGCGACCGCCCCGACCGATGAACTCCTGGAGCACAAGGAGTTCGACCTCGAATCCGAGCCCGCTCTGGCCTACGTGGTGGCCAAACGCGCCAATCAGCTGCGCGTACAGGCCTCCGCCCACGCCTGGGGGGCCAAGGGGGCACGACTGAACACCATCAGCCCCGGAGTGATTTCCACGCCGATGGGCGCCCAGGAACTTCAGGGCCCGGCCGGCGTCCACATCCAGGCCATGCTCGACCTTTCCGGCGCGCGCAGGGCAGGTACCCCCGACGACATCGCGAGCGCCGCCGCGTTTCTGACGGGACCGGACTCCGCCTTCATCACGGGGAACGACCTCTTGGTGGACGGCGGGACGGTCTCCGCACAGCGTTGGAACACGACCCCCGCGGCCTGAGGTGGCTCTGCCGCCACCGCCGCGCGTCAGGCATGTCCCGCGTCGCCGAAGTGGGCGGCGCGCAGCCCGCGGAGGACCAGGTCGAGGAATTGTTCGCAGACTCCGTGCGCGCTGATGCCGGGGCGCAGTTCGCCGCGTCGCCATGCGTCGTCGCGGAGTTGGAGAGTACAGCGGGCCGCAAGCAGTCGGCGGAGGCTGTCGAGGGTGCGCTTGGCCACCTTGGCACGGGCGGCGACGGAGTTGATACGGAAGCCGGCGACGCCGGTCTCCGCAAAATTCGTCGACGAAGGCGGCACCACCTTCACTGCAGCCGCGACGAGTCCGTCATACGGACCACGCTCGTCGCGGAGCCAGGGCCCGAGCTTGGGTCGCGTCATGGGATCGGTGGCGCCTGAGACTTCCCAGTCGTCGGCCCAGCCGATGATGTGGCCGCCGACCGCTTCCGCGGCCGTGAGGACGTCCTCTCGCTGTCGCTCAGGCGACGAGGTTGCCGCCTTCATGCGCGAGAGCCGTCGTACTCCCAGCAGACACTTTCCGCATCCGTCGTAGGAACGCTCGATCTTGTCCCATCTGGTGGCGGCATCCCCTTCTCCAGTTCCGCACGCAGGGTACGGAGAATGGACGGCCACCCAGGATGATCTTGCCTACCCCAGGAAGCTCAACCGCACGTGCCGGTTGGCATTGTCAATGTTGGTGTCCACCAGACACACCGACTGCCACGTCCCCAGCTCCAGCCTCCCGCCCAGCACCGGCAGCGTCGCGTGGGGCGGGACGATGGCGGGGAGTACGTGGTCGCGGCCGTGGCCGGGGCTGCCGTGGCGGTGCTGCCAGCGGTCGTCCCCAGGGAGCAGGGAGTGCAGGGCGGCGAGGAGGTCGTCGTCGCTGCCGGCGCCGGTTTCGATGATCGCGATGCCGGCGGTCGCGTGGGGCACGAAGACGTTCAGAAGGCCGTCGCGGCCGGCTGCCGCCTCCCTGAGGAAGGCCTCGCAGTCGCGGGTGAGGTCGACGACGGTCTCCGAGGAACCGGTGGCGACGTTCAGGACTCGGGTGGTGAAGGCATCGGGCATGCCTCAATCCTCGCCCACACGCCAGGTTCCGCATCCGGTCGGCCGACCGTCATGTGATACGAGGGGTCCATCCCGCGAGACACCATTGACCGTACGCGAACGAGCTGGCTACTTTCAGGCGCACGTTGCGTTCAGTCATGCTCACCACGCGCGGTCACATCGACCTGCTGCGGGTGGCCTCCGCCGCGTGTCGCCGCGGCTGCTGACGCCCCTTCACCAGCCTCCCTCTCCCGCCTGGGCTCCGCCCTGCCCGCACGTCTGAACTGACGTAGCGGCACCGAGGCGCATCCCTCTCCGGTCGCTCTCTCCCCGTCTCTCCCCGTCTCTCCCCGTGGAGCACTCATGAGCATCAGCCATGCCCCGCCCAGCTCCTCCGAGCCGGATATTTCGTCTATATCCAAGGATGCGCCTGACCCGCCCGAGCTCGTTCCCCTGGTCCCCACCTCCACCCGCCGCTCCCGCGTGCCACGCTGGCTGCGCCGCACCTCCGGCCCCGTCCTACTGCTCGCCCTGTGGCAACTCCTGAGCGCCACCGGTGCGTTGACCCCCGACATCCTCGCCTCGCCGGGCACCATCGCGCGGGTCGGGAGCGATCTGATCGCCGACGGTTCGCTGCCCAACGCGATGGGTGTATCACTGCAACGCGTCGCGGTCGGGCTCCTGCTCGGAACCGTCGTCGGTACGGGGCTCGCCCTGGTGTCCGGGCTGTTCCGCATCGGCGAGGATCTGGTGGACGCGAGCGTCCAGATGCTGCGGACCGTGCCGTTCGTCGGGCTGATCCCGCTGTTCATCATCTGGTTCGGCATCGGCGAGGCCCCGAAGGTCGCGATCATCACGCTCGGCGTGTCCTTCCCGCTCTATCTGAACGTGTACGCCGGTATCCGCGGCGTCGACTCCCAGCTGGTCGAGGCCGGGGAGTCCCTCGGGCTGTCCCGCTGGGGGCTGGTCCGCCATGTCGTGCTGCCGGGCGCACTGCCCGGCGCGATGACGGGGCTGCGCTACTCACTGGGTATCGCCTGGCTGGCCCTCGTCTTCGCCGAGCAGATCAACGCGGACGCCGGGATCGGCTTCCTGATGGTCCAGGCGCGCGACTTCCTGCGGACCGACGTGATCGTGGTCTGCCTGATCGTCTACGCCTTCCTCGGCCTGCTCGCCGACTTCATCGTCCGCACCCTCGAAAGGCTGCTGCTGCAATGGCGACCGACGTTCACGGGCCGATGAGCGCCCAGAAGGCCAGGGCCTCAGCCGTACGAGTGCAGGGCCTCACCCGCTCCTTCGACGGCCGCGCCGTCATCGAAAACCTCCAACTGGACGTCAGGCCGGGCGAGTTCGTGGCCCTGCTCGGGCGCAGCGGCTGCGGCAAGTCCACCCTGCTGCGGATCCTCGCGGGGCTCGACCGCGACATCGAGGGAACCGTCCTCGTCCCGCGCCGCAAGGCCGTCGCGTTCCAGGCACCGCGGCTCATGCCATGGAAGAAGGTGTGGCGCAACGTCCTGCTCGGCCTGCCCGGGAAGCCCGAACGAGCCGTCGCCGAACGGGCGTTGACCGAGGTCGGCCTCACCGACCGCTCGGACGCCTGGCCGAAGACCCTTTCCGGCGGCGAGGCCCAACGTGCCTCATTGGCCCGCGCGTTGGTCCGCGAACCCGATCTGCTGCTGCTCGACGAGCCGTTCGGCGCGCTCGACGCCCTCACCCGGATCAAGGCGCAGCGCCTGGTCGGTGAACTGTGGCAGCGCCGCGGCTGCGCCGTGCTGCTGGTCACGCACGACGTCGAGGAGGCGGTCCTGCTCGCCGACCGTGTCCTCGTGATGGACGACGGCGTCATCGCGTACGAGACACAGGTCGACCTGGACCGCCCGCGCGACATCGCCGACCCCCGCTTCGCCGAGCTGCGCGCCGGCCTCCTCGAACGTCTTGGCGTCGGCACCGCCGCCTGAACCGCCCCGCTCACCTCTCAGTTGCACCAAACCCTCACCTGAACGGATTCGCCATGCGACGACGCCTCGCCCCCGCCGCCCTGCTCCTCCCCCTGGCCCTGCTCCTCTCCGCCTGCGGCGGCAACTCGGCGGCCGACACTGGTTCCAGGACCGACGGCAAGGGCTCCGTCACGCTCAACGTCGGTGACCAGAAGGGTGGTTCGGAGGCGGTGCTGCGTGCCGCCGGAGAGCTCGACAACCTCACCTACAAGATCAAGTGGTCGACGTTCACGTCCGGCCCGCCACTCCTGGAGGCCGTCAACGCCAAGGCCGTCGACGTCGGTGGGGTCGGCAACACCCCGCCGGTCTTCGCGGCGGGCGCGAACTCGAAGATCTCCGTTGTGGCGGCCTGGCACGGCACATCCAAGGGCGAGGCCATCCTCGTACCGAAGGACTCGTCGCTGAAGAAGCCGGAGGAGCTCAAGGGCAAGTCGATCGCCGTGGCTCAGGGTTCGTCCGCGCACTACCAGCTGATCGCCTCGCTCAAGGAAGCCGGGCTGGGGCTGAGCGACGTGCAGGTGAAGTACCTCCAGCCCGCCGACGCGCTGGCCGCGTTCACCAGCGGCAAGATCGACGCGTGGGCGGTGTGGGACCCGTACACCTCACAGGTACTGCAGGGCGGGCAGGGCCGGATCCTGACGGACGGCGACGGTGCGGTCAACGGACTCAACTTCCAGGTGGCGGCGCCCACCGCACTCGCGGACAAGGAGAAGGCCGCGGCCATCAAGGACTACCTGGACCGGCTGCGGCGCGCCCAGGACTGGGTCTACGACCACCCTCAGGAGTGGGCCGAGGTCTGGGCGAAGGACACCGGACTGCCGTACGAGGTGGCGCTGGCCTCGGTGAAGCGCACCCACGCCTCCCGCGTCCCGGTGGCCGTCGACCAGCCGCTCATCGACTCCGAGCAGCAGATCGCGGACACCTTCACCAGCCTGAAGCTCATCCCGAACAAGGTCGACTTCGCCGACTTCGTGGACACCCGCTTCAACGGCGACCTGCCGCCGTCCACGACCGCGCCTCGCGTCTACAAGGAGTCGTAGCCACGGCTGGGCCCTCCGGGAAGATCCCGGACCCCGGTCCGGTTGGTAGAAGCGTGAACAACACCGGGGTGCAAGCACGCGAAGTCGACGCCGAGGTCGCCACCGAGGTCGTTGTCGTGGTGATAGGCGCTGGACAGGCCGGACTGTCCAGCGCCTATCACCTGCGGCGCGCCGGTTTCGAGCCCGGGCGTGACTTCGTGGTCCTGGACCACGCGCCGCGTCCGGGCGGCGCCTGGCAGTTCCGCTGGCCGTCACTGACGTACGGCAAGGTGCACGGGATGCACTCGCTGCCTGGCATGGAACTGACGGACTCGGACCCGGCGCGCCCGTCCGCCGAGGTCATCGCGGAGTACTTCGACGCCTATGAGCGCGCCTTCGAGCTGCGGGTGCGCCGGCCGGTCGACGTGCGTGCGGTGCGCGAGGGCTCCGCGGGCCGGCTGCTCGTGGAGACCTCGGCCGGGACCTGGTCGGCGCGTGCGCTGATCAATGCCACCGGGACATGGGACCGGCCCTTCTGGCCGCGCTATCGAGGGCAGGAGACCTTCCGCGGGCGGCAGTTGCACACCGCGCAGTACCCGGGCCCCGAAGAGTTCGCCGGTCTGCGGGTGGTCGTCGTGGGCGGCGGCGCCTCCGGCACCCAGCATCTGATGGAGATCGCCCCGTACGCCGCCGCGACCACCTGGGTGACACGTCGGCCGCCCGTTTTCCGTGAGGGGCCCTTCGACGAGGAGTTCGGCCGGGCGGCCGTCGCGCTCGTGGAGGAACGGGTTCGTCAGGGGCTGCCACCGAAGAGTGTCGTCTCGGTGACCGGACTGCCGCTGAACGACGCGATCCGGCAGGCCCTGCACGACGGCGTCCTCGACCGGCAGCCGATGTTCGACCGGATCACACCAGACGGTGTCGCGTGGGACGACGGGCGTCACGTGGACGCCGACGTCATCCTGTGGGCGACCGGGTTCCGGGCCGCCATCGACCATCTGGCGCCCCTGCGGCTGCGCGAGCCGGGCGGCGGCATCCGCGTCGAGGGGACTCGCGCCGTCGCCGATCCTCGGGTCCATCTCGTCGGGTACGGCCCCTCGGCCAGCACCATCGGCGCCAACCGGGCGGGGCGCGCCGCAGTGCGGGACATCAGGCGGCTGCTGGCGGGGGCGCCGGTCGCCGCGTGATGCCCCGCACGACGGATCAGCGGGTGGGGCTCGGGGAGGTGCTCTTCCGGTTCTGGTTGAACTCCGCGACGTTCTTCAGACGCTCCTCGTAGCTGGCGGTGAAGCGCGTGTCGCCCGGCTTGACCGTGACGAAGTACAGCCAGTCGCCCGGGGTCGGGGCGATCGCGGCACGCATCGCCTCCTCGCCGGGGTTGGCGATCGGCGTGGGCGGCAGACCCATGCGCTGGTACGAGTTGTAGGGGCTGTTGATCTTCGTGTCGTCCTGGCTCGTGTTCAGCGTGGAACGGTTCAGCGCGTAGTTGATGGTGGAGTCCATCTGGAGCGGCATGCCCCTCTCCAGGCGGTTGAAGATGACCCGGGCCACCTTCCCCATGTCCTCCTTGGTCGCCGCTTCGGCCTGGACGATGCTCGCGATGGTGACCGCCTGGTAGACGTTCATCGCGTTGCGCTGCGCCCCGGCGGCGACCGGGGCTTTGTTGAACTTCTGGTTCGCGGTGCTGACCATGAAGGACAGCAGTGACTCCGGAGTCGCTTTCTTGTCGATCGGATATGTCGCCGGGAAGAGATAGCCCTCCGGGTTGCCCTCCGCGTCGTTCGGCAGCTTCAGGTTGGCCTTCCCGAGCGACTTCTTGGCGGTGCCCGGCGGCACCTGGAGGACCTTGTCGACGGCGTCGTAGATCTGGCCCGCACGCCAGCCCTCCGGGATCACGAGGGCCGTCGGCGGCGTGGCCTCGCCCCCCGTTCTCAGCAGCGGCACCGCCACGGCGGTGGCCGCCACGACGGCTCCGGCCGCGATGAGGGCGCCCCGGCCCCGGCGCGTCAGTCGAATCGTGCTCCGTGGCGGAGTGTTCATCTGCATGCGGGCACGGTAACCCGCTAATGCACATAAACCCGACATATCTTTATCTTGTCGGCTCCAATTGGGCGTCCCGGTGGACGAGGGCGGCATAGCGCCCGTCCTGCCCCAACAGCTCCTCGTGCGTGCCCCGTTCGACCGCATGGCCGGAGTCGAGGACCACGATCTGATCGGCGCCACGAATGGTGGACAGGCGGTGCGCGATGGTGAGCGTCGTCCGGTTGGCCGACAGCGCGTCGATGGCTTCCTGGACGGCGTGCTCCGTACGGGTGTCCAGAGCGCTGGTCGCCTCGTCGAGGATGAGCACCGGCGGGTCGCGCAGGATGGTCCGGGCGATGGCGAGCCGCTGCTTCTCACCGCCCGAGAACCGGTGGCCGCGCTCACCGACGACCGTGTCGTACCCGTCGGGCAGGGACGCGATGTGGTCGTGGATCTGGGCCGCCCGCGCCGCCGCCTCCAGCTCCTCGTCGGTGGCGTCCGGCTTGGCGAAGCGCAGGTTCTCGGCGACCGAGGCGTGGAAGAGGTACGTCTCCTGCGAGACGACGCCGACCGCGCGCGCGAGCGTGTCGAAGTCCAGGTCGCGGACATCGACCCCGTCGAGCGTGACTCGCCCGCCCGTGACGTCGTACAGCCGCGGCACCAGATAGCTGAGCGTGGACTTGCCGGCGCCGGTCGGGCCGACGACGGCAAGGCTGCCGCCCGCGGGGACGGTGATGTCGATGCCGTCGAGTATCGGACCGCTTCTGTCGTCGTAGCGGAACTCGACGTCCTCGAAGCGGATCTCACCCTTGACCCGGTCGAGGTGGACGGGGTTGTCCGGCTCGGTGATGTCTATGGGGAGGTCGAGGTACTCGAAGATGCGCTGGAACAGGGCGAGCGAGGTCTGGATCTGCACGCCGGTGGACAGCAGGCTGACCGTCGGCCGGAACAGGCCCTGCTGGAGCGAGACGAAGGCGACGAGCGTGCCGATCGACACGGTCGAGCCGCTGAGCTGGAAGGCGATGCCGGCGGTCCAGTAGATGACGGCGGGCATGGCGGCCATGACGATGGTGATGACGGCCATGCGCCAGCGGCCCGCCATGTTCGACCTCACTTCGAGGTCGACAAGACTCTCGGATTCGTCCCCGAAGGACTTCGTGAGCGAGTCGGCGCGGCCCATGGTGCGGCCGAGCAGGATGCCGCTGACGGAGAGCGACTCGGTGACGGTGGCGGCCATCGTGGCCATCTGCTTCTGGCGCTGCGTCGCGATCTTCTTGCGCTCGCGGCCGACCCGGCGGCTGATCCAGACGAAGATCGGCAGCAGGAGCAGCGACACGGCGGTGAGCCGCCAGTCCAGCGCGAGCATCGCCACGATCGTGGCGACGACGCTGGTGAGGTTGGAGACCAGCGAGGTGGCGGTGGAGGTGACGGTCGCCTGCATGCCGCCGATGTCGTTGGCGATGCGGGACTGGACCTCACCCGTGCGGGTCCGGGTGAAGAAGGCGAGCGACATGTGCTGCAGGCGGCCGTACACGGCGGTGCGCAGGTCGTGCATGACGCGCTGGCCGACGGTCGTGGAGATCAGGGTCTGCAACACGCCGAAGACGCTGGTGACGACCGCGCTGAGGATCATGCCGAGCGCGAGCAGGCTCAGCAGACCGGTGCGGCCCTGCGGGATCGCCACATCCAGGATTTCCTTCAGCAGGAAGGGCGTGGCGACGGAGACGAGGGAGGCGGCGCCGACCAGCAGGCCGACGACCCCGAGGCGGCCACGATAGGGCCGGAAGAGTTTCAGGATGCGACGCACCTGCCGCGGCTGTTCCTTGTCGGCAGGTGACGGGGTCCAGGTGGGTCGTTCGGGACGCATGGGCTCCTACGGGAGATGAGACGACGATGACTTGCGGTGATCAGTGATCACGACTTGCGGAAATTTGTGACGCCTGGCGGAGCATAGCTCATTGTTACCTATACTCACAATGAACAAGGTCCTGATATTGTTCCCACATGACCACCCCCGATGCCGACGGCTTGCTCGCCGAGCAACTGCTGCGGCTGACCCGCCGAGTGCACCGCATCCAGAAGCGCCATCTGGAGCATCGTGAGCTGGGCATCACACCGGCCCAGTCCCGGTTGCTGCGCACGCTCGCGCATTACAGCTCACCGCCCCGCATGGCCGATCTGGCCGCGCGCCTGGAGGTGGTGCCCCGCGCCGTGACCACCCTGGTAGACGGCCTGGAGGCGAGCGGCATGGTGCGCCGGGCGCCCGATCCCACCAACCGGCGGGTGATCCGCATCGAGGTCACGGAGGAGGGGCGCAAAGCCCTGGGAGAACTGCGCGCCGCGCGCCGCTCGGCCGCGGAGGAGATCCTCGCCCCACTGACGGACGGGCAGCGCGAGGTACTCGGCGGGCTCCTGAACACGCTGGTGGACGGGGTGCCGAGGCGGGACCACGACTGCTGAGGTCACGCACTCGACACGACGTGGGCCCGGACCAAGAGAGACCGCGCAACGGGCCGCGGCGCCGACTCCGTACTGCTGGAGTCGGCGCCGCGGCCCGTTGCG
This sequence comes from Streptomyces sp. NBC_00620, assembly GCF_026341825.1. Lineage (GTDB taxonomy): Bacteria > Actinomycetota > Actinomycetes > Streptomycetales > Streptomycetaceae > Streptomyces. The sequence goes on along the minus strand of NZ_JAPENY010000002.1, from coordinate 1,732,225 downwards.
GGACCACTTCGGTCAGCTGCGGTCAACTGACCTCGGACGCGGGCTCCTTGGTCATCCGAGCGGGTACGTCGGTCCCGGCAGCCTGCTCGGGTACGTCGGCCTCAGCGGCCTGCGCAGGGATGTCGGCCTTGGCCGAGCGGGGCTCCTCCACCGGCGCCCCCGGTTCGTCCGCTTCGTCTTCCTCCACGAACACGATCTCCCCGTCCAGCACCTTCTTCGCCCGGTCCACGTCCAGCGCGCCCTCCCAGCGGGACACCGCGAAGACCGCGACGCAGTTGCCGAGCAGGTTCGTCACGACACGCATCGAGTCCATGATGCGGTCGACCCCCAGGAGCAGGGCGACGGCGCCGGCCGGGATGGCCCCCAGGGAGGACGCGGTCGCGGACAGCGCGAGGAAGGCCGAACCGGGAATGCCCGCCATGCCCTTGCTGGTCAGCATGAGCACGAGGATCACGGTGATCTGCTGGCCGAGACTCAGGTCCACACCCACGGCCTGCGCGATGAACAGCGTGCCGATGGACAGGTAGAGCGAGGCTCCGTCGAGGTTGAAGGAGTAGCCCGTCGGCAGCACCAGACCCACGGCGTCGTCGCGGGCGCCGGCCCGGCGCAGCTTCTGCATCACGCGCGGCATGACGGACTCGGTGGAGGCGGTGCCGAGCGCGAGGAGCATCTCCTCGCGGATGTAGCGCAGGAACTTCCAGAGGCTGAGCCCGGTGACCACCTTGAGGGCGACCGCGAGGAGCGCGATGAAGAGCGCGGCGGCCGCGTAGCACAGGATGATCAGCTTGGCGTACGTCTCGATCACGCCAAGTCCGTACTGGCCAATCAGGACGGCCATCGCGCCGAACACCGCGATCGGGGCCAGCCGCATGATGAAGCCGACGACCGCGAAGATGATCTCCTGGGCCTGCTCGATGGCGGGCAGGACCTTCGGCACCTTGGTGTGGCCGAGGTGGAGCAGCGCGGCACCGACCAGGCAGGCCAGAATCAGCACCTGGAGCAGGGAGTTCTCGGCGAAGGCGCCGATGAAACTGGTGGGGATCGCGTTGACGATGAACTCGGTCGTCGAGGGCAGCGAGCCGCCACCCGTCTTCGCGTCGACCGCCGAGGTGTCGAGCGTGGACGGGTCGACGTTCATGCCCGAGCCCGGCTGGACAACGTTGGCAGCGATCAGACCGATGAGCAGAGCGGCCGTGGACGCGACCTCGAACCAGATCAGGGCCTTCAGCCCGATCCGGCCGAACGCCTTCAGGTCTCCGGCCTTGGCGATACCGACGACGACCACGCAGAACACGAGCGGCGAGATGATCGTCTTGATGAGCCGGGTGAAACCGTCGCCGAGCGGTTGAAGGTCCGTGGCCACGTCGGGCCACAGCTTTCCGACGATGATTCCGAGCACGAGCGCGCAGGCGACCTGCGCGAACAGTGAGGTACGCAATATGTGTGCGACGCGTCGCGGGGACGGTACAGACGGCGGCACGGGGCACTCCTCCGAACGAATTCTGGGATGCGGAAAAGCGCTTCCGCGTTGATCACTATTGAGGAGTGATTGATTCCGCTGGAGACCTCCGTGTCACGTCCATGTAAATCATGCACGTGACACGGAGTTCCTTCCCGGGACCTCTGCGGCCACCGTTGCCTCAGCAGTTGCGGCGGTCCTCCGTCAGTACGCCCTGCACGGTGGCCAGGGTGCGGTCGTAGCACCCGGCCGAGCCGTACAGCCGGTAGCGCTCACTCGTCGTACCGACCGCGTGGCGCTGGTCACGCGGCACGTTCGCCGTATACGTCGTGTCGCCCGCGTAAGTGTCGTCGAGCCGTGACCACACTGTGCGCCGCCCGCCGCGCGTCTCGTCGACCGCCGCCAGGTCGCCGAGTGTCAGGACGGTGCGCAGGCGGTCGTCCGCGCCGAGCGTGGTCGTCCCGTCCATCGTGTAAGTGCGCTGCGTGCGCGTCGCGGTGGCCGGCCCCCGCCCGTCGACGGTGACCGTCTCGTCGTCGGTCCAGGTGGCCTTGAGCCCGTCCGTGTTCTCGCCGTCGGTCCAGCGGTGCACGGAGGTGTTCGCCAGCTTGCGGTTCACCGTGGTCTTCACCCGGCCGTGCGAGGTGTCGACGTACCCGGCGACCGTCAGCCGGTGACTGCCTGCGGTGTCGAGGCGGTGTTCCGAACCGGGCGTGTACGTCGAGGAGTCGGCGAGAGTGCCCGTCTTGACCTCGGTGAGCGCACCGCTCACGTGCTCGCTCTTCGCGTCCTGCCAGACGAGGACGTTGACCGGGGTGCTCCAGCCGGTCTGCCCCTCGGGGACGCCCACGACGGAGACGTCGATCCGGTGCGGGCGACCGTCGTTGAGGAGTCCCGCGAACGGCGTCAGGTCGTACTCGATGGGCTTGATGTCAAAGGCACGCGGGCCCGGAATCACGTACCAAAGGAAGGGATTGGACCAGCCGCCCGTCCACACGGTCGGGAACGGCTCGGCGATACCGGCGAGTTGGCCGTCGACCTTGATCTGCACCTCCCGGTAGGGGCCGTTGTCGGCCTTGCAGGAGTACGGCGCCGGGTCGGGCACCGTCAGATACCAGTACTCCTCGCAGCCGCCGCCGGACCCGGTCGCGTACACCTCGGCGACGATGCGCTCGCTGTTGCGGGGTGCGGTGAGGGCGCCGTCCTGAAGGGTGAGGACACGGTCGGGGGTCGCGGCCTCGGCCTTCTTGGCGGTGCCCTCTGCGGCGTAGAAGGTCAGCGTGACCTTGACGTCGATGATGCCGGTGTAGGTGTCGTTGACGACGTTGCCGATGAGCATCTCGACGGGCTGTTCGGTGCGCAGGGTGTCGCTGTACCGCGTGACGTCCTTCTCGACGGACCACTCGATGCCGTCCGGCGAAGGCTGCGGAGTGGACGTACGGAACACCTCGACGCCACCGATGTGGAGGTAGCCGAGACGGTCGTACTGCCGTCCCTTGACGTTGCCGTCGAGCCGCAGCACGACCTTGCTCCAGCGGTCGCCGCAGTCGCCGGGCGGCGCGTAGCTGCCCTGGTACGGCGTGAAGTCCCTGAACTGCGCCTGGGCGACGGTGACTTCGCATGATCTCGTGTCGGGCTTGGCGACGGGCGGCGCCGCGGTCAGCGGGTCGTGCCAGTCGGTGCCGAACTCCGCGGGCGGGTCGGCGAACTGGGCGGCGGACGCCGGGCCCGCTCCGAGGAGGGCGCTCGCCACGAGAGTCACTCCGGCGAGCATGGACATGATGATCCGACTTCTCATGGGCGGTGTTCTACGGGGTGTTGGCCCCGGCCGCAATGAGGCACTTCCCTCACACCCATCCCTCAAGCCTTCAGGTCCACCTTGTCGCCCATCACCACTGCCGGGGTGGGGCCGATTCTTTGCCCTGAGGCGAAAAATCGTTTGCTTTCGACCACGCTGCGACGCGAACCTTTCACGGTTTGTTGCCGACTGCTGTCGAGCTCCGCGGTCGATCGGCTGCGGATTTCACGGTTACCTCCACCCCCCTGACACGAGCCGCTGGGACGTCATGCAGATTCAAGACCTTCCGTATCCCGACCCGGGAGTGCCTGACGCACGCTCGGGTCCCCGATTCCTGTGGTGGCTCTTCCGGAATCAGCTCGGTGGGCAGCTCAAAGCCCTCGCCTGGGGGCTGCTGCACTTCGTGTCGGTCTCCGGGCTGCCGTTCTGCGTAGGCCTCGCCGTCCAGGCCGTCGTCGACCGCTCCGGCACACGGCTGGCGCTGACCGGCGGGCTGATGGTGCTCTGCGGCGCGGGCATCGCGCTGGGCGACACCATGCTGCACCGCGCCGCGGTCACCAACTGGATCCTGGCCGCCGCGCGCGTCCAGCAGCTGCTGGCCCGCAAGACCGCCCAGCTCGGCTCCGCGCTGACCCGCCGGGTCGCGGCCGGCGAGGTCGTCGCGGTCTCCACCGGCGACGTCGAGAAGATCGGCTGGTTCGTGGAGGCTGTGTCCCGGTTCACGGCGGCGGCGCTCACCATCGTGCTGGTCTGTATCGGCCTGGTCGTCTACCAGCCGGCGCTGGGTGTGATCGTCGCCGTGGGCGTGCCCGTCCTGGCACTCGCCGTGCTGCCGCTGCTGCCCCGGGCCACCCGGCGTGCCGACTTCCAGCGCGAGAAGGCCGGTCGCGCCACCGAACTGGCCTCGGACACCGTCGCGGGCCTGCGGGTGCTGCGCGGCATCGGCGGCGAGGAACTGTTCCTCGACCGCTATCGCCGCGCCTCCCAGGAAGTACGCCACGCCGCCGTACGCAGTGCCCGGATGTGGTCCCTCATCTCGGCGATCCAGGTGCTGCTGCCCGGTCTGCTGCTGATCGCCGTCGTCTGGCACGGCGTGGGTCTGGCCCGCGACGGCCGGATCACGGTCGGCGAACTGGTCACCGTGTACAGCGCGGTCATGCTGCTCACCTACCCGCTGCGGCACTTCGAGGAGATCGCCATGGCGTACTCCTTCTCGCGCCCGTCCGCCAAGCGCGCCGCCCGGGTGCTCTCGCTCGAACGCGCCATGGACAGCGACGGGTCGCGATCGGCGGAGGTGCCGGCCGGGGATCTGTACGACCCGGCGACCGGGCTGCTCGCGCCCTCCGGACGGCTCACCGCCGTGGTGTGCGGTGACCCGGACCTGGCGGGACTGCTCGCCGAGCGGCTGGGCGGACATCCCGGCGTCGAGGGCACTTCGGCGCTCCTCGGCGGCGTACCGCTGGACGAACTGCCCCTCGACTCGGCCCGTACCGCCGTCCTCGTCCAGGACAAGGACCCGGTGCTGCTGTCCGGCTCGCTGCACGAACTCCTCGACGTGCCCTCGTCGGGTGCGGTGAGCCCCGCCGAGGCCTTGGCGGCAGCGCAGTGCGGCGACGTACTGGACGCGCTCGCCCAGGGGTCGCTGGAGGCGGAGGACCCGATGGACGCCCGTATCACCGAACGCGGCCGCTCCCTGTCGGGCGGCCAACGGCAGCGTCTCGCACTGGCCCGGTCGCTGATCACCGACCCCGAGGTACTCGTCCTCGACGAGCCGACGTCCGCCGTCGACTCGCACACCGAGGCACGCATCGCCGACGGCGTCCGCTCACTGCGCACCGGCCGCACGACGGTGGTCTTCACCTCCTCACCGCTGCTCCTGGACCACGCGGACCGGGTCGTGCTGGTGCACGAGGGCGAGGTGGCGGCGGTCGGCGTACACCGCGAGCTGCTGCACAGCGAGCCGCGGTACCGGGCCGTGGTGACCCGGGAGACCGACGAGGAGGCCTCGGCCGCCGGCGCACTGGCAGAGGTACTGGACGAAGAGGCCGTACTGGACGACGCACTCGAAGACGTACTGGAAGAAATCGAGGAGACCGCATGATCGGCCTGGCGCCACCGGCGTACGACCCGGCGGCCCCGACGACGGCGAACACGCTGCCCGTCGGCGCCCCGGCGACCGTACGCGCCTACGTGGCCGAACTGTTCCAACGGCACCGCCGGGCCTTCCTGCTGCTCGTCAGCGTCAACACGGTGGCCGTCCTGGCCTCGATGGCCGGGCCCTATCTGCTGGGCTCGGTCGTCGAGCGGGTCTCGGACCAGGCACGCGAACTCCATCTGGAACGCACGGCCGCGCTGTTCGTCCTCGCGATCGTCGTACAGGCCGTGTTCGTACGTCAGGTACGGCTGCGCGGGGCCATGCTCGGTGAGCGGATGCTCGCCGACCTGCGTGAGGACTTCCTCGTACGGTCGGTGGGACTGCCGCCCGGCGTGCTGGAGCGCGCCGGAACGGGCGACCTGCTGTCCCGTATCACCACGGACATCGACCGGCTCGCCAACGCGATGCGCGAGGCGGTGCCTCAGCTGGCCATCGGCGTCGTGTGGGTGGCCTTGCTGCTCGGCGGACTCGCCGTGACGGCGCCGCCTCTCGCGCCCGCCGTGCTGGTCGCCGTACCGCTGCTGGTGGTCGGCTGCCGCTGGTACTTCAAGCGCGCGCCGTCCGCCTACCGCTCGGAGGCCGCCGGATACGCCGCCGTGGCCGCCGTCCTCGCCGAGACGGTGGACGCCGGGCGCACCGTCGAGGCCCACCGCCTGGGCGTGCGCCGGATCGACCTGTCGGATCGCCGGGTCAAGGAGTGGACCTCCTGGGAGCGCTACACGCTCTTCCTGCGCTCGGTGCTCTTCCCCGTCATCAACGTCACCCACGTCACCGTCCTCTGCTCGGTCCTGATGATCGGCGGGGTCTTCGTCCTGCAGGGCTGGATCGGTGTGGGCCAGCTGACGACGGGCGCGCTCATCGCGCAGATGCTCGTCGACCCGGTGGGGCTGATCCTGCGCTGGTACGACGAGTTGCAGGTCGCCCAGGTCTCGCTGGCCCGGCTGGTCGGTGTCCGGGACATCGAGCCCGACGCGGGCGACCCGGGGGTGGCCCCGGACGGGCGCGACGTGCACGCGGACCGGGTGCACTTCGGCTACCGCGCCGGTGTGGACGTCCTGCGCGACGTCTCGCTGGCGGTCGCGCCCGGCACCCGGCTCGCGCTGGTCGGCCCGTCCGGCGCGGGCAAGTCCACGCTGGGCCGGCTGCTCGCCGGCATCTACGCGCCCCGGGACGGCCGGATCACGCTCGGCGGAGCGGAACTGTCCCGGATGCCCGCCGAGGAGGTGCGCTCCCACGTGGCCCTGGTCAACCAGGAGCACCACGTCTTCGTGGGCTCCCTGCGCGACAACCTGCTGCTCGCCCGGACGGGTGCCGTCGACGCGGAGCTGTGGGCGGCGCTCGGCGCGGTCGACGCGGACGGCTGGGCCCAGGCCCTCGACGACGGCCTGGACACGGAGGTCGGATCGGGCGGGCTCGGACTCACCCCTGCCCAGGCCCAGCAGATCGCGCTGGCCCGGCTGGTGCTCGCGGATCCGCACACGCTGGTCCTGGACGAGGCGACCTCGCTCCTCGACCCGCGCGCGGCCCGTCACCTGGAGCGCTCCCTGGCGCGCGTCCTCGACGGCCGCACCGTCGTCGCCATCGCCCACCGGCTGCACACCGCCCATGACGCGGACGTCATCGCCGTCGTCGAGAACGGCCGCATCAGCGAACTCGGCAGCCACGACCAGCTGGTCGCCGCCGACGGCGCGTACGCGGCACTGTGGCGGTCCTGGCACGGGTGAGCGAGCGGGCCGCGCCGGTCCTCCATGGGCGCCCCTGGACACCCGTGGGCGCCCATGGTCGGACCGTGTGGCGTTGCGCGGTGCCGAAGGGGGGTGGAAGGCTGGACGTGGACACCGGCCCGGGGAACCCCCGGGAACCACCCGGTTCGCATCGGGCGACACCTGTGTCCAGCGGCCCGCGCGCCCGCCGTCGAGCGCGGCGGTACCGGGCCCGGCCCGCACCACCTGGAGGTACCCGTGGACAGCGCCGACGGATGGGGAGACGACGTCTACCAGCCCGACGGATCCGAGGTACAGGACGACGCGGGGCTGCTCGACGCCGAGGACACCCTGGACACCGACGGCGTCGGTGATCCCCTCGACCGTGGCTGGTCCCCGCCGGAGCGGCCGTGGGCGGTGGAGCACTCCGGAGTGACGGCCGAGGAACGCCAGCGGGGCGAGAGCCTGGACCAGCGTCTCTCGGAGGAGCTCCCCGACGTCGCCGAACCCGACGGGGACGGCATCGGCGACTGCGAGGGCACCGACGGCGAACCTCGGGACAACGAGGTGGGCGCCCTCCGATCCGGCCGTCTCGTGGCCCCCGACGAAGGGGCGCACGAAGACGAGGAGAGCGGGCTCATCGCCACGGACGTAGGCATCGACGGCGCAGCGGCCTCCGCCGAGGAAGCCGCTATGCACATCGTCGACGAGGACACCCTGTCCGGCTGACCGGCCCCCGTCACTCCCCCGCAAGGAGCATCGACCATGCAGAAGGACAAGCAGCCCGACTACCACGCCGTGGTCTTCCGCGACCGCACCGCCGGCTACGCCTTCCTCACCCGCTCCACCGCGACGAGCGACAACACCATCGACTGGGACGACGGCGAGACCTACCCCGTCGTCGACGTCGAGATCTCCTCGGAGAGCCATCCGTTCTACACCGGGAAGGCACGGACGGTGGACTCGGAGGGGCGGATCGCTCAGTTCGAGCGGCGGTACGGGGGTGCGGGGCAGGGAAGTGGCGAGGCCGGCACGGAGTGACCACGCGGCACGCTCACTCAGAAGACATTGAGCGCCGCCGCACACCCCACCCCGCCCAGCAGTATGAACACCGGCATCAGCACCTTGAGCTCCACCCAGCTGCCGGCCCTGAAGCGCAGCGCCTTGGGCGGGCCGATCGGGTACCAGCGCTTGCGGCCGACCGGGATGGGCCACAGGATCGGGCAGCCGGAGACCGTCAGGGCGTCCCCGATGTCGTGTACCAGCGCGCCCAGGACGATCGGCAGACCGAGCCACAGGTACTCCTGGCCCGGAGCTGTGAAGAGCCAGTCCGCGCCGTTGCCCGGCTTGTCCAGGGTTCCGGCGAGGATCCAGGCGCTGGTCGCGGCCAGCAGCCAGACCAGGACGTCGGCGCTGGAACCACGGGTCGCCCGCCAGAGCAGCCCTTCGATGGCGAGCACCAGGTGCACGAAGAGGATGGCCAGGACTGCCCAGCGGCCTCCCGTGATCGCGGCGACCGAGGTGCCCGCGCCGAGCAGCACAGCCCACAGCCAGGTGTGCGTCAACGTCCGGTGTCCACCGGAGCGGCGCGGGTCGCCCGGCTTGCGGGTCCCCTTGTAGACGGCGTACGAGAGTTTGTCGACGATCTCGCACAGGGCCCGTGAGACCGGTCCGAAAGCCCGCGAGATCGTGGCCGCCTTGTGGTCCAGGTCGGGGGCGAGCGCGGCTCCCGCGCAGATCAGGGCCCCGACGAGGAGAACCGGCCAGGGCATCGTGTGACCGGCCGCGGCCGCCGCCGCTCCGACGCCGAGCCAGGCCGCAGCTCCCGACAGTGAGTGTGCTGGTCCCATCATGGCCGTTCCCCGCCCCATTCCTCTTGTGCCGCTGTCCAGTTGCCCGCATGCGCTGACGCTTCGTCGGCGCCACAGCGTAGCGTTCGTGATCTTCGGACGAGCATCCGATTCCCCCATCGAGTGGGTTCACAGGCAAGATGGGGGCGTGACCCTTATCGATCAGCTGCCGCAGACCGCAGACCCCGACGCCCTCTACGAAGCCTTCGAGTCGTGGGTCGGGGAACGCGGTCTCACCCTCTATCCCCACCAGGAGGAGGCGCTGATCGAGGTGGTCTCGGGTGCGAACGTGATCGTCTCGACGCCCACCGGCTCGGGCAAGAGCATGATCGCCGCGGGCGCGCACTTCGCGGCTCTCGCCCGCGACGAGGTCACCTTCTACACGGCGCCGATCAAGGCTCTGGTCTCGGAGAAGTTCTTCGAGCTGTGCAAGATGTTCGGCACCGAGAACGTCGGCATGCTGACCGGCGACGCCTCCGTGAACGCCGACGCCCCCATCATCTGCTGCACCGCCGAGGTGCTGGCCTCCATCGCGCTGCGCGACGGCAAGCACGCGGATGTCGGCCAGGTCGTGATGGACGAGTTCCACTTCTACGCGGAGGCCGACCGCGGCTGGGCGTGGCAGATCCCGATCCTGGAACTGCCACAGGCGCAGTTCATCCTGATGTCGGCGACGCTCGGCGACGTCTCGATGTTCGAGAAGGACCTCACCCGCCGCACCGGCCGGCCCACATCGGTGGTCCGCTCGGCGACCCGGCCCGTGCCGCTGTCCTACGAGTACGTGCTGACTCCGCTGACGGAGACCCTCACCGAGCTGCTGGCGACCAAGCAGGCCCCCGTCTACATCGTGCACTTCACCCAGGCGCAGGCCGTGGAGCGGGCGCAGGCGCTGATGAGCATCAACATGTGCACGCGTGAGGAGAAGGACAAGATCGCCGACCTGATCGGCAATTTCCGCTTCACCACCAAGTTCGGCCAGAACCTCTCCCGTTACGTGCGTCACGGCATCGGCGTGCACCACGCGGGCATGCTGCCCAAGTACCGACGGCTCGTGGAGAAGCTGGCCCAGGCCGGTCTCCTGAAGGTCATCTGCGGTACGGACACCCTCGGTGTCGGCGTCAACGTCCCCATTCGCACTGTGCTGTTCACGGCTCTGACGAAGTACGACGGCACGCGGGTCCGGACCCTTCGTGCCCGCGAGTTCCACCAGATCGCTGGCCGCGCCGGGCGGGCGGGCTTCGACACCGCGGGTTTCGTCGTCGCTCAGGCGCCCGAGCACGTCATCGAGAACGAGAAGTCGCTCGCCAAGGCCGGCGACGACCCGAAGAAGCGCCGCAAGGTGGTGCGCAAGAAGGCTCCCGAGGGTTTCGTCGGCTGGACGGACAACACCTTCGAGAAGCTCATCGCCTCCGAGCCCGAGCCGCTGACCTCCCGTTTCCGGGTCACTCACACGATGCTCCTTTCGGTGATCGCCCGGCCGGGGAACGCCTTCGAGGCGATGCGGCACCTGCTGGAGGACAACCACGAGCCACGCAAGCAGCAACTGCGGCACATCCGGCGGGCGATCGCCATCTACCGCTCGCTGCTCGACGGCGGCGTCGTCGAGAAGCTCGACAAGCCGGACGCCGAGGGCCGCATCGTGCGTCTCACCGTCGATCTGCAGCAGGACTTCGCGCTCAACCAGCCGCTGTCGACCTTCGCGCTCGCCGCGTTCGACCTCCTGGAGCCCGAATCCCCGTCGTACGCCCTGGACATGGTGTCGGTCGTGGAGTCCACGCTGGACGATCCGCGGCAGATTCTCGCGGCCCAGCAGAACAAGGCGCGCGGTGAGGCCGTGGCGGTGATGAAGGCGGACGGCGTCGAGTACGAGGAGCGCATGGAGCGGCTCCAGGACGTGTCGTACCCCAAGCCGCTGGAGGAGCTGCTCTTCCACGCCTACAACGTCTACCGCAAGAGCCATCCGTGGGTCGGTGACCATCCGCTGTCGCCGAAGTCCATCATCCGTGACATGTACGAACGGGCGATGACCTTCACCGAGTTCGTCTCCTTCTACGAGCTCGCCCGCACCGAGGGCATCGTCCTGCGGTACCTCGCCAGTGCCTACAAGGCCCTTGAACACACCGTCCCGGACGACCTCAAGTCCGAGGACCTGGAGGACCTGATCGCCTGGCTCGGCGAGATGGTTCGCCAGGTCGACTCCAGTCTTCTGGACGAGTGGGAGCAGCTCGCCAACCCCGAGGTGATGACGGCCGAGGAGGCGCAGGAGAAGGCCGACGAGGTCAAGCCGGTCACCTCGAACGCCCGTGCCTTCCGCGTCCTGGTCCGCAACTCCATGTTCCGCCGCGTCGAACTCGCCGCCCTCGACCACGTGAACGAGCTCGGCGAGCTGGATGCCGACTCGGGCTGGGACGCTGACGCCTGGGGCGAGGCGATGGACAAGTACTGGGACGAGTACGAGGACCTCGGCACCGGTCCCGACGCCCGCGGCCCCAAGCTGCTGTCGATCGTGGAGGAGCCGCAGAACGCCCTGTGGCGCGTCCGTCAGACCTTCGCCGACCCGAACGGCGATCATGACTGGGGCATCAGCGCGGAAGTCGACCTCACGGCTTCCGACGCCGAGGGCCGTGCGGTCGTCCGGGTCACCGACGTCGGCCAGCTGTGAGCACAGGAGAATCCCACACATGACGAACCCAGCCGAGAGGCTTGTCGACCTGCTCGACCTGGAGCAGATCGAGGTCAACATCTTCCGTGGCCGCAGCCCGCAGGAGTCACTGCAGCGGGTGTTCGGCGGCCAGGTGGCGGGCCAGGCCCTGGTCGCCGCCGGGCGCACCACGGAAGGCGACCGGCCGGTGCACTCACTGCACGCGTACTTCCTGCGCCCTGGCATCCCGGGCGTGCCGATCGTGTACCAGGTCGAACGGGTCCGGGACGGGCGGTCGTTCACCACGCGTCGCGTCACCGCCGTGCAGCAGGGCCGCACGATCTTCAATCTGACCGCCTCCTTTCACAAGCCTGAGCAGGGGAGCTTCGAGCACCAGTTGCCGCCGGCCCGCGAGGTCCCGGATCCGGAATCGCTGCCGACGCTGGCGCAGGAGATCAAGGAGCATCTGGGCGCGCTCCCCGAGGCGTTGGAGCGCATGGCCCGGCGTCAGCCCTTCGACATCCGCTATGTGGACCGGCTCCGCTGGACCCCCGAGGAGATCAAGGACGCCGAGCCGCGCAGCGCTGTGTGGATGCGCGCCGTCGGGCCGCTGGGCGACGATCCGCTCGTGCACACCTGCGCGCTGACGTACGCGAGCGACATGACCCTTCTGGACGCCGTCCGCATTCCGGTGGAACCGCTGTGGGGTCCGCGAGGTTTCGACATGGCCTCGCTGGACCACGCCATGTGGTTCCACCGGCCGTTCCGCGCGGACGAGTGGTTCCTGTACGACCAGGAGTCCCCCATCGCGACGGGCGGGCGCGGGCTTGCCCGCGGACGCATCTACGACCTGGAGGGACGCCTGCTCGTCTCGGTCGTCCAGGAGGGGCTTTTCAGGGCCCTGTAGCCAGTCCCGGGTCTGCGGGAAGTACCAGGCGATCAGGAGTTCTTGCGGCGCAGCCAGCCGAACAGCCTCCGTGGCCGCTCGGGCCCCTCGGTCGCGGGCCGATTCGGCGGTCCGACGGCCGGTCCCGGGCGTGGGACCTTCGACTGTGAAGCCCTCGGCGCGGGACGTGGAGCGGGACGGAGATCGCGGGCTTCGGCGAGAAGCTGCCCCAAGTCGGCCCGGAGCCAGCTGATCTCGTCGGCGTCCTGGGCTGTCATGATCCGCGAGCCGGTGTGCGCGGCGGGCGAGTCGGGTGCGCCGTGGGAGGCGCGTTCGGGCCGGCAGAGGTTCAGATGGGCGCGCTCGTACGGATCCCTGACGATCTCGGCGACCTGGACCGGGTCGAGCAGGGACGCCACGACCGCGGCCCGCTCCCACGGGTCCTCGGTCTGTCGCAGCAGGAACCCCATGTGGCGCCCCCGCCAGTTGCGGGGACGGAGGTCCAGCCCTTCGTCCAGCTGGTCGCGGAGCCCTTCTGGTGTGCGGCCGCTCAACAGCCGGGCGTTGTCCGTGTCGGCCGCGAACTGCCGCAATTCCTCCGCCAGATACAGCCACACGACCGCTCGGTACCTGTTGAGATAAAACTTCACCGGCACCACCAGGCCCAGGCGCGCGAGGCGCGTGAACCTGGCGGTCGTCACCTCCATGAGGGCGGCACCCTCCCTGGTACCCACGGCCTCGACGCGGTCCCGCAAAGCCTCGGGATAGCCGGGCTCGGAGCGCACCCGGTCGATCTCCGTCCGGGAGACCCGGCGTCCTCCTCCCCCTTCATCCGGGATGGTCCGTACGCACCCGAGTTGTACGGCGAGGTCGAACTCACCTCGCTTGAGATCGAGTTCTCGTGCGGCACGGCTGAGCGCGAGGGACGGTCGGCGCGCCCCCGCCCCTGCCGAGGCTGTGGCAGGAGTGGCGGACACGGAGATGCCGGCCGCGGACGTGGCGGATTGGTCAGTGGTCGTGATGGTGTTGCCGGACATGGTTCTCCCCCGTCGCAGAAGTTGCTCGCGCTGGCGTGCGCTTGCTTCGGGAAAAACCGTAGCCGGTTCGACGGATCTCGCGCCGAGCCTGTGGATAACTTCGACCGCGGCGACGTATGCGCAGGTCAAAGGTCTTCGACGGGTGTGCTCCCCGGATGTCGCGCATCGACGCCGAGGTGCTCGCCGACACGGTTCACGAGCAAGGTCATCTCATACGCGATGTGGCCGATGTCGGCCTCCGCGGCGCTGAGGACACACAGACAACTGCCGGCGCCCGCCGCGGTGACGAAGAGCACCGCGTCGTCGAACTCGATCATCGTCTGGCGCACCTGGCCCGCGCCGAAATGGCGTCCGGATCCCTTGGCGAGGCTGTGCAGACCTGATGACACGGCTGCGAGATGTTCGGCGTCCTCGCGCCGAAGTCCCGTACTCGCACCGGTCACCAGCCCGTCGTTGGACAGCACCAACGCGTGCCGTACGTGTTCGACCCGCTCTGTGAGGTCGTCCAGCAACCAGCCGAGTTGCGTGTTCTGCGCCATGATCCGGTCTCCCCGTGGTGTCGATCCCCCTGACCGGAGGATCTGACCAGCCAGCCTTCACCACAGCCGGAGCCCGGGCAAGGAGGATGGGGGCATGGCACAGAAGATGACCGAGGAGCAATGGCGGACGTTCGTCTCGCACGGAACCCGCACCGCAAAGCTGTCGACCGTCCGGGCCGACGGAAGTCCGCACGTGGCGCCGATCTGGTTCCTACTGGACGGTGACGACGTGGTCTTCAACACCGGGAAGGAAACCGTCAAAGGACGGAATCTGGCCCGGGACGGGCGGGTCGCGTTGTGTGTGGACGACGACCGGCCGCCCTTCGACTTCGTTGTACTGGAGGGGCGGGCCGAGCTTTCGGAGGATCTCGACGATCTGCGGCACTGGGCCGCTCGGATCGGCGCCCGCTACATGGGCGAGGAGCGCGCCGCGGAGTTCGGGGAGCGCAACGGAGTTCCCGGTGAACTCCTCGTACGAGTAAGGATCAAGAAGGTTCTGGCCTTCGCCGCGCTGGCCGACTGAGAGTCCCGATCCTCGCCCGACCGGGCCAAACGGAGCGGGCGCGACGTGTCTCAGCCGACGGAGTCGAGCAGCCGGGCGGTGTGTACCCGCCCGGCGTACTCGACCAGACGAATCAGCACCTCCTTCCCGGAGTCCCGGTCACGGGCGTCGCAGAGCACCACAGGCGTACCCCGGTCGAGGTCGAGGGCGCGGGACACGTCCTGAGCACCGTAAGTACGGGCGCCCGTGAAGCAGTTGACGGCCACCACGAACGGGATGTGCCGGTGCTCGAAGTAGTCCACGGCGGGGAAGCAGTCCTCGAGCCGCCGGGTGTCCGCGAGGACGACGGCTCCGAGGGCGCCCTGTGACAACTCGTCCCACAGGAACCAGAACCGGTCCTGGCCCGGGGTCCCGAAGAGGTAGAGCGAGAGACCGGACCTGATGGTGATGCGACCGAAGTCCATGGCGACGGTCGTCGTGACCTTCTGGTCCACGCCATCGGTGTCGTCCACCGACTGTCCCGCCTCGCTCAGCAACTCCTCGGTGCGCAGCGGCCGGATCTCACTGACCGCGCCCACCAGGGTGGTCTTGCCCACGCCGAATCCGCCGGCGACCAGTATCTTCAACGCCAGGGCGGTCATGTCGCCATCCGAGGCATCGGAGTTCTCGGAGACCATTGATCACTTCTCTCGGGTGTGCCGGCAACGGTCGACGTGGGTACGTCCATACGGATTACAGGTCGGTACATCTGTGCGGGTGCGCGGAGTCAGCATCATGGCAACTGCGGGCCCCTTTCGAGGGATTGGACCGCTATTGACCGTTGCGGCCGACAGACACCCCATTTGGTACCCGGATGTGTCGGCAAAAGCGCACAGGACAATCCGACTTGGTTCATCTAGAGCGCCCTCAGTCCCTCGATCACCTCGCGGAGGATCCGCTCGTCGGGCAGTTGGGCGGGGGGTACCGGGCGGCTCACGGTGACGCAGCCCAGTTCCAGGAGATCGCCCAGAAGCACCCTGACCACGCCCACCGGCAGGTCGGCGTCGGCGGAGAGTTCGGCCACCGATTGCGTCTCGATACGGCACAGCTCGATCAGGGCCCGGTGCTCCGGCCCCAGTGAGGTGTCGTCGTCGATACCGGGTGCACCCGTGTCGAGCGTGACGAGGGCGATCAGATCGAAGCGCACGCCCGTGGGGCCGGATTTGGTACGGCCACCCGTCATCGCGTAGGGGCGGACGAGAGGTCCGGCCTCGTTGTCGTACCACTGGCTGCCCTCCTGCGGAGAGGCGCCCGGCATGTTCTCGGTCATCTGCACCGACCGTCCTCGGTCATCCGGCGGCAGGCGGTTGTGCGCCAACGCGCGGCGGTGTGTAGAGGTGTTCGCCGACGCGCTTGACCAGCAGCGCCATCTCGTACGCCACCAGGCCGATGTCGGCAGTCACCGCGGTCAGGACAGCGAGGCATGAGCCGTCGCCGGCGGCCGCCACGAACAGGAAGCCGTCGTCCATCTCCACCATCGTCTGACGCACGCCTCCGGCTCCGAAGTGGCGGCCGGCGCCCTTGGCCAGGCTGTGGAAGCCGGAGGCGACGGCCGCGAGGTGTTCGGCGTCCTCGCGCCGCAGGGCGGTGGACGCTCCCACCGCGAGTCCGTCGTTGGACAGCACCACTGCGTGCCGCACCTCAGCCACACGCAGCACCAAGTCGTCCAGCAGCCAGTCGAGTTCGCCGGACTGCTGGGCGGCCCTCATGCTCGGATCCTGGATCATGCGGGGTCTCCTTCGCTGCTGTCGCTGCCCGCTTCGGGGTCGGGTGTGGCACGGAGGCCGGGTGACCTGCCGCCCCCGCGCACCCAGCCGTCGCGGTAGACCGACATGCGGTCCCGTACGACTTCGGGGGTGCGCTTGTCGTCGGCATGATCATCCGCCGCTTGCACCGGCTCCTCGGCACGCTGTTCGCGCAGTTGCGGTGCGAGGTTCGCCTGCCGCACACGCCGAGGGAGGTCGTCGGACTCTTCGGCGTCGTCCGGGGGCCGGTGCAGCCGCAAAGTGGTGACTCCGGGAGGGGGATTCTCGGGCGAACCGTTCGCCGGGGCTTCGACGGCGGTCTGGATGGGGGGCACCAGTGCCGGCCGCTCGGTGACGGCCTGGACGGATTCCTGCTCCGGGGCGGCCGTCACCCGGGCGTACTGGCGTTCCGCGGGGCTTTCGGTGTCGCCTCTGCTGGGGGAACGTTCCGCCGCGCCGCCGTGCAGCAGGGACGTGGGCAGCAGAACGACCGCGGTGGTGCCACCGTAGGGCGAGGTCCGCAGGTGCACCTTGATGCCATGGCGGGCCGCGAGCCTGCTGACCACGAAGAGGCCCAGCCGGTCGCTGTCGAAGAGGTCGAGGGTCTCGGACTGCTCGATCCGGCGGTTGGCCTCGGCGAGCGTCTCCTTGCCCATGCCGAGTCCCCGGTCCTCGACCTCCACGGCGTAGCCGTTGCCGACCGGCTCCCCGGTGACCCGGACTCGGGTGTGGGGCGGCGAGAACTGGGCGGCGTTCTCGACGATTTCCGCCAGGAGGTGGGTGAGGTCGGCCACCGCGCCGCCCACCACCAGCGCCTCGGGGAGTTGTCGCACCTCCACGCGCGCGTAGTCCTCGACTTCGGAGACGGCCGCGCGGACCACGTTCGTCAGCGAGACCGGCATCCGCCAGGCCCGTCCGGGCGCAGCCCCGGAGAGGATGATCAGGCTCTCCGCATGGCGCCGCATCCTTGTGGTGAGGTGGTCGAGCCGGAACAGGTCACTCAGCTCGTTCGGGTCGTCGGACCTGCGCTCCATGCTGTCCAGCAGGCTCAGTTGACGGTGCACGAGAACCTGGCTGCGGCGAGCGAGATTGACGAAGACCCCGGAGATTCCGCTGGCGAGTTCGGCACGTTCGACGGCGGCGCGCAGGGCGGCTCGGTGCACGGTGCCCAGGGCTTCCGCGACCTGCCCGGCCTCGTCCTCCGCGGGCGGTCCGGGCGGGGCCTCGGCTCGGACGTCGATCTCCTCTCCCGCGCGCAGTCTGCGCATGGCTTGCGGGAGTTTGCGGCGCGCGATCTCCAGGGCGCTGTTGCGCAGGCTCACCAGCTCGATGACGAGCCCGCGTCCGATGCGTACGGAGATGACGAGCGACGCGACGACGGCGGCGAGTCCGAACAGAACCGCGGCGCCGGCCGGTGTGAGCAGCCCGCGCGTGAACGGGTCCGCCCGGTCAGCGACACCGCGGCCCGCGTTCGCCTCGATCGTCCGCATTCCGTCCTGCACGCGCGCGTGGGCGGTGTTCCAGTCGGCCTCCGGAGCGGCGGAGATCGCCTTGCCGCCGGATGGGGACGCGAGCACCTTGTCCTCGACGGCGCCTACGTCGGCGTACGCGCTCCCCTCCACGAGGTCGTGCCAGGCGGCTCGTTCCGGCCCGCCGAGATCCGCCACAGCCGCGTCGGTCAGCGTGCGGCGGGTGTCGACAGCCCCTGCGAACAGCCGCAGTCGCTCGCCGTCGAGAGTCCTGGCGAGCCGGGCGCTGGCCAGGACCGTGTCCTCCTGGGCGAGCGCCTCCCCGGCACGGGAGAATTCGAGCAGCACGCGCGCGTCGGAGCCCAGATCGGCGTCCTGGATGCCGGTGAGCGCGCCGCCCACGGCGAAGGCCGTCGAAATGGTCCTGGTGTACGTCCTGTAGGTCTCGTCCCATCCCGTACGGCGGTTCAGCACGGCGGTGCGCAGGGTCCGCAGTTGCTCGGCTCCGGTGACGAAGGCGTCGAGGCGCGTGGCCACTCCGGCGGGCAGGTCCGCGCCGTCGGCGACGGTGTGCTCACCGAGTCGCAGCTTCGCCACCGCCCGGTCGGTGCGCCCGGCCAGCTCCTTGAGGTCGCTCTCCTGCACGGTGCCATGGGCGGTCGCGTACCGGACGGCGGCCGCGCGTTCGGTCTGGAGAGCGGCGACGGCGGCGTCGACCGGTGCCCGGACCGTCGAGTCCACGCTCTGCAACTGCCGTAGCCGTGCGACGTCCTGGGCGGTGGTCACTGTGGCGTACGCCCACAGCGCGAGCAGGGAGACAACCGGCACCATCAGCAGGCAGACGATCTTGGCCCGAACGGTGCGGGGGCGGAGGCGCCACGTTCCGGCGTGCGGGCGTGCCTCCGGCGGCGTCCCGGTGTCGGTCTCCTCGGTGTCCGCGCGCTCGTCCGCCGGCGGACCCGCGTGCGCACGCCGACCGCGCGCCGGGGCCTGGGGCGGCTCGGCGCCGGGTTTGGGGGTCCTACGGGGTGTACGCATGGCCTCCTCGCTCGGTGGTTCGGGACGTGCCTTCCGGTCCGTCATGGCTCCGGGGCCGCCGTTAACGGGCGACGCTCTCGACCGGCCGCTGGGCCGATGCGGACGCCTCGCGCTCACCGGTCGTCGGCGACAGCGCGACGAACGCCGATGTCAGGAAGAGATAGGACCCGAGGCCGACGGCGAGGGGGAAGATGAACTGCATCGCCGTGGCCCCGGGCAGGACCTCGCCGGAGGGGCTGACGCGCACGCTCACTGCCATCATTCCGGTGTAGTGCATGCTGCTCACCGCCCCTCCCATGACGAGGGAGGCGACAGCGACGGCTACCGGCGACTTGATGTTGAGTGCCGCCCACAGGGCCGCGGTCGCCGCGACCACGGCGATCACGATGGAGAGCCCGACGAGCGCCGGGTCGTAGTGCACGTCGCCGTGCAGCCGCAACGCGACCATGCCCAGGTAGTGCATGCTCGCGACGCCCAGCCCCGTGGTGAGCCCGCCGAGGACAAGGGCTCGGCCCCGATCGCGGCCGTAGCCGACGGCGAACACGCCCGCGCCGACGACGACCATGGCGACGAGCAGGCTGAGGATGGTCAACGGCACGTTGTAGCGCATTTCCGTACCGGTGACGCTGAAGCCCAGCATGGCCACGAAGTGCATCGTCCAGATGCCGGTGCCGATCGCGGAGGCCGCGGTGAGGAGCCAGTTGCGGCGCGACCGGCCGGTGGCGCCGAGTGCGCGGACGGTGCAGCGCAGCCCGAGGGCAGCGCCGATGCAGGCCATCGCGTACGACAGCACGGGGGTCAGCCAGCCGAAGGCTGCGTGGTCCAGGTGTCCCATGGCTCAGGGACGCTAGTCCGGGCAGGGGCGCACAACGGGGGCGCATTTCGAAAGGTGTTGAAATATGACGGAGAGGTGCAACTGAACGATCGCGGCCCGCTCGAACATGTGCGCCGCGTCGTACTTCGTGTCGGTGAGGGATCATGCGGAACATGAGCGACCACCACACACATGTCCAGGAGTTCTTCGGGGCGCGCGCGGCGGACTGGGACACCCGGTTCCCCGACGACGGCCCCGCGTACGCCGCAGCGGTCGCCGAAATCAGGCTGCGCGAGGACGACCGGGTCCTCGACGCGGGCTGCGGCACCGGGCGCGCCCTGCCGCCGCTGCGAGCGGCTGTAGGGCCCTCCGGAGTGGTGCTCGGGGCCGACCTGACCCCGGCCATGCTGGAGGCCGCCGTACGGGCAGGACGGGACCGCGAGGGACAGTTGCTGCTCGCCGACGTCGCCGCGCTGCCGTTGCGCGCCCAGTCACTGGACGCCGTGTTCGGGGCCGGACTCATCGCCCATCTGCCGAACCCCGCCGAAAACCTGCGCGAGTTGGCACGAGTCGTACGGCCCGGCGGGACTCTGGCGCTCTTCCACCCGATCGGCCGGGCGGCGCTCGCGGCCCGCCAGGGTCGGCGGATCACTCCGGAGGACCTGCGCGACGAGGCCAACCTCCGCCCCCTGCTGGCCGGCTCCGGCTGGGACATGACCTCGTACGTCGACGAGGACGCCCGCTTCCTCGCGCTGGCCGTACGCCGCGGCTGACGCCTCAGGCCCTTCCGGCGACCTCCGCCACGAAGGCGTCGGGGTTGTCGAACATGACGTTGTGCCCGGCGCCGGGCACGGTCACCACCCGTACACCGGCCGCCTCCAGACCTTCCTTGCCCGGGAGTTCGCCGCTCAGCTCGCCCTGGAGGTAGACGCGGTCCGCCGTCAGCTCCCGGAGCATGTGGCGCATCGTGGGGTTCGTGCCGCGTATGAGTCCGGTCGCCGTGCGGTGCAGGGCACGGGGGTCGGCGAGGCGCATGGTGGCCGCCCAGGAGGGGCCGACCTTGTCGAGCACGCGCGCGTGGCCGCCGTTTTCGACGTAGTCGTCCTCCTCGTACGAGGCGATGCCGCTGCTGCCGGCCTTGACCGGGGGGTGCGGGTCGAGGTTGGCCTCCGTGAGGACCAGCCGTGAGACGAGGTCGGGTCGCCGGTGGGCGAGCACGATGGCGACGGCGCCGCCCATGCTGTGCGCGACGAGTTCCGCCCCGATGAGGTGGGCGGCGTCCAGAACCGCCGCCAGCGCGTCGGCGTGATCCTCCAGTGTGTAGCCGAAGTCCGCGGGCCTGTCGCTGATGCCGTGGCCTGGCAGGTCGACGAACAGGGTCCGGCGGCCCGCCAGTTCGGGCCGGGCCGCGATGTGCGCGTTGTAGACGGTCGATGCGGCTCCCAGCCCATGGACGTACACGCGTGCCGGTTCGGCGCCCGTCGTCTCCGTCCAACGGATGTGGCTTCCCTTGCCGTCGAACTCGGCCTGCTTCATCGCACTCTCCTCATGTGTCACGTCATCGTTCCTCGCGGCTTCAGGAGAATACATCGGAACCGATGTATAGAAGAAGCGATGTACAGCGAGTGTGCGGCAGAATGTGAGCATGCTCGAGCTGGCCATCCTTGGTTTCCTGTACGACGCCCCGCTGCACGGCTATGAGCTGCGCAAGCGCATCACCGCACTGACAGGCCATGTGAAGCCCGTGGCCGAGAGCACGCTGTATCCCGCGATCAAGCGCCTGGAGAAGGCCGGCCTGCTGGCGCGGGCCACCCAGCCCGGCTCCGTGGCGGCCCCACGTCATGTCCTGACGCTCACGGAGGAGGGCAGAGGCGAGTTGCGTCGCATGCTCGCGGAGCCGGTGCGGCGCGACATCACCGACGAGAACCGCTGGTTCACGGTGCTCGCCTTCCTCAGGCATCTGGAAGACCCGGTGGCGCAGGCCGTCGTGCTGCGGCGCAGGCTCACCTTCCTGGAGGAGCCCGCGAGCTTCTTCTACGACGGTGACAGGCCGCTGCGTGCCGAGGAGTTGGACGACCCCTTCCGGCGTGGCATCCTCACGATCGCGCGGGCCACCAGCCGGGCAGAACTGGCCTGGCTGCGGACCACGATCGACTCACTCGACAGGAGCGGCGGGTGAGGCCGGTGAGGCGGGGCAGCCCCGCACGCCGGGCACCGGACGGGTGCCCAGCTCAGTGACGCGGTAGCCGTCGGGATAGCCCTTGATCTCCCAGTTCTGCCGCGCGAAGTGCGGGGCGCGGCGCGGCGGCATCAGGCGCACCAGGCGCCCGCGCATCCGCACCACGCGGCGGACCAGCGCGCGCGTGGCGGCACCTGGAGGCTTGTACCGGAAGGCTTGCAGCAGCGGCTCGTCGAGCAGGGCGAGCGTCGACACCCGCAACAGCGGCGCGAGTGGGCGCGGGTACCAGGAGGTCATCAGCGACAGGGTCGCGTCGGAGACTCGGCGCGCGCTCTCGTCCCATCCGAAATGGGCCTCTTCGTAGGCGTCGAGACAGGTCTCGAAGTCCTCATAGGTCTCCGGAGTGTCCTTGATGCCCATGTGCCGCCCCAGCGTGCGGTAGTACACGCTGGACGCGACGATCTCGTGCCGCGACATCCTGCGCCACCCGTAGAGGTCGGTCCAGCGTTTGGGCATCACCACGAACGTGCAGAGCACGTACCGCATGTCTTCATTGCTGATGTCGTAGCTGCGGTGCATCTCGTTGATCCGGCGGATCGCGGTTCGGCCCTCGTCCCCGTCGAAGCCGTGCTCGACCACGGTGTCGAGGAGCAGCACGGTGTCGTCGTAGCGCTTCTGTGCGCGGTCGGTGAGCTCCTCCGTCTCGGCGAGCAGCCGGCCGATACTGGGAACGGCGTAGGTGCGGTAGAGAGCCAGTTCCAGAGCTCGGGTGAAGTCCCAGGGGAACTCGTACGTGGCGGTGAGCCGGTAGATCTTCGAAGCGTCCGCCACCGGGTCCATTCGCCGGATCCGTTCGAGTCGCTCGTAGCGCTTCACCGGGCCGACCCCCTTCTGCCGCCGAGGCTCCAACTCTACGTTGAGGAGAATCAATACAACGCTACGACCTGTGCAAACACGCAGGATCGCCCTCTCCATGGCTACTTTGATGGCTACTTACGTGTCGGCCTCATCGAAGATTTCAGTAGCGCATGACTCCTTATTAGGCATCCGTCCGGCTGCGACCAGGTCCTGCAACTACCCGACGGCACCGGTACGTCCTTGAGGCATGACGTCCGCTGCACCCGAACCGCCATCCACCACCCCGCCGTCGTGGCCGCACTGCGGCCGCGACGACACCCCTGCCAATCCGGTCGGCTGCCGTGGCATCCACGTCGGTGGCCACACCGCCTGCCTGGCCCACCTGGAGGAGGATGACCGCGCAGGCTACCTCGCGGCTCTGTCACCCGGCGCCGACATCGACCACAGCGGCACCCCCTTCACCTCTGAACTGTTGAACCAGCTACTCGCCGCTCTACGCGACCCCACCACTGGTAAGCCCCGCACCGGCGATGCCATGTTCGGCGAGGCGTCCTTCTCCGGCCACGCCGAGTTCGGCGGGGCGTCCTTCTCCGGCTACGCCTGGTTCGGCGGGGCGTCCTTCTCCGGCTACGCCGAGTTCGGCGGGGCGTCCTTCTCCGGCCACGCCATGTTCCGCAGGGCGTCCTTCTCCAGCGTCACCGAGTTCAGCGGGGCGTCCTTCTCAAACGTCGCCGAATTCACCGAGGCGTCCTTCTCCAGCAACGCCACGTTCCGCAGGGCGTCCTTCTCCAGCAACGCCACGTTCCGCAGGGCGTCCCTCTCCAACGTCGCCGATTTCAGCGGGGCGTCCTTCTCAAGCGTCGCCGATTTCAGCGGGGCGTCCTTCTCCAATCACGCCCAATTCGCCAGGGTGTCATTCTCTAGCGACGCCCGGTTCGAGGGGGTGACCGTCTCCAACTTCGCCTGGTTCACCGCTGCGCGGTTCGAGATGGCGTTGACCCTTGGGCCGCTCGTGTGCGGTAAGCGGGTGGTGTTGGACGGTGCGCGGTTCCAGCAGCCGGTGACGGTGGAGATCGCCGCCCGTCAGGTGAGCTGCGTGCGCACCATGTGGGCGTCGACCGCCACGCTGCGCCTGCGCTACGCCGAGCTGGACCTGAGGGACGCGGTCTGCGAGCACCCGGTGACGGTTGCCGCCCACCCGAACGTCTTTCTCCGCCATTACGAAGGCCCGCTGCCGGAGATCGAGCTGTCCGGCCAGGAACCGGGCGTACGCCTGACGTCGGTGGCCGGGATGGATGCCGCGCAATTGGCGCTGCAGGATATCAACTTGAGCACCTGCCGGTTCGCTGGCGCCGTCCATCTCGATCAGCTGAAGGTGGACGGCTGGTGCACTTTCGCCACCACCCCCGCCGGCTGGGATCTGCGCTTTCCTTGGCAGTGGAGCCGGCGCAACACGCTGGCTGAGGAGCACCACTGGCGGGTGCGGACCGCCCGCCACGCTCACCTGGCCATGGGCTGGGCCACCGCGCCGCAGGATGCTCCCGAGCTGAAGGCGGCGGCGGTGGCGGCGCTGTACCGGCAGCTGCGCAAGTCACTGGAGGATGGCAAGAACGAGCCGGACGCAGCCGACTTCTACTATGGCGAGTGCGAGATGCGTCGCTATGACGCCACGCGGCCGTGGGGGGAGCGGGCGCTGCTGAGCGCTTACTGGGCCATGTCCGGGTACGGGCTGCGCGCCCTCCGCGCGCTGGCCTGGCTGGGGGTGGCCATGGCCGCCACGATCGCGGCGACGGTGCTGTGGGGCTTGCCTGCCGATGACCCGAAGCCGACCACCACCGGCCGCCAGGTCGCTGTTGGGCAGGAGGCCGTCCTCACGACCGACACTCCCGACCCGGTCAACCCCACCGGCCCACTGCTCGAACGGGTGACGAGTGACCGGAGCGAGAAGGCCCTGCGCGTGGTGACCAATTCGGTGATCTTCCGGTCCTCCGGCCAAGATCTCACCACCATCGGCATCTACACCGAGATGACTTCACGGCTGGCCGAACCCGTTCTCCTCGGCCTCGCAATCCTTGCCGTTCGCAGCCGCGTGAGGCGCTGACCATCACCCACACACGGCAGTCGAGCGGAGGCCGCGGGCACTTGAAGTGATCGGTGCGCTCACCCTGCGCCTCCGGCGCAGGGCCTCCGAGGGGTTGAGTTCGTCAGGCTCGCAGGGAGCTGGGGCGAGTACGCCGTCATTCGGACGTCTCACCCGACTTGAAGGCGTCCAGCATGTGGACGCCATCCGTGACGTGCATCACAAGCCATCTCGTTCGGGTGCTAATGGTGGGCTTTCCCGAGCGAGGCGCTTCCTGAACTCGGAGATCCAAGCTACGCCAGGCCACAATTCGCCTCGAAGGAGCTGCTGCCTGACATCGATTCGCGCTGGCCAAACGCAGACGGATTGATTCCAATCCGATCCCTGATGGACGCCAGCGGTCTTTTCTGGGGGCACGTCCGACGGCGGGCTCCGGCCCCAACCTCGGAGCTTGCGAATGACCTCGGAGACAGGAGGCCCACCCCTTTCAAATCGGCAAGTGGGCAGAAAATACGAGGCTACATAGGGCTAGTGGGCCTTCGACCGAACCGGCACGGACACCCAGGTCACATACCCGCCTTCGTCGCCGCGGTACTGCCCGGTCTCGTCGGTGAGGCGGTGCACGATGTACAAGCCCGGCTCCTCCCCCGAGGAGGGCAACGTTTGATCCATCTCCCCGACGGTGATCAGGACATGATCCCCGTCGTACGAAACCCTGCCACTCAGATCGATGCCGGCCCGGTTCCGGGCGGTGACGTCGACGAGTTCGGTCAGCACAGCGAGCGTCGCTTCCCCGACAACGTTGGCATTGGGTGCGCCAGCCAACAGCGCCGGCAGCACCCTCGCTACGAATCCGCGGGCGCGGCGCATGCTCTGGGCGGGGGTGTGCTCCGGACCAAGACGGAACTCGATCGAGCTCTCAACGTCCGGCAGCGCTTGCGGTGCCGCAGCGCCTTGCCTGGCTGCGGCGGTCCGCAGGCTGGAGGCCCAAAGCGGCCACGTGGCGTCGGAGATCGTCACTAGCTTTCCGTCTCGTTGAATGGCACGAAGTCGAAGTTAGTTCGATAGAGGCGAAAGGGGCGAGCGAGTGTCAGCAAGCCAGGGGCGCCGACGGGTACGCGTAGGCGATTGCCGGATAGGCATGGTGGGCCATGTCGCACCTCTCAGGCCGCCCACACGCGGGCGTGGTTGGGCGCTGCCGTCGTGGAGCCGCGGGGTGTCCAGTTGTCCGAGATCGTCACGGTCTCTTCCGCCTCGTCAGCAATGTCATGTGAATGTCAGTTCGAGTCTCTCGGACTGCGGTCCTGTGTCGCACTTTTGATGAGCATTCAGGCATGGCGTAGCTCTCGATGAGGGTTTGCGTCGCCCTCACGCGATCCGCCGACCATTACGCGGAGTGGCCGGACGTAACGCTTCCGCTGCCCGGATCTTGCTATGCAACATCACGTCATGTCAACGATCGTTTCTCCTCACGTAACGATCGTTGTCCGCTGGGGATCTCCCGCATAGGGTGCACTGGACCCTCCAACGATCACCACCCCCCGGGAGTACATCGGTGAAGCGACCCCTCCCCGAGACCGTTCAGCGCCTACGTGCGCTCATCGCCGAGAAGGACTTGGAACCATCTGAATATCTCGGCCCGAAGGAACTGGCCGACAAGACGGCACTGCCTCTGGCTACGGTCGAAACCCTCCTGAGCGGCGGCACCCCGCCGGCCGACACGGTCAATGACCGCGTGTGCGCCAGAATCAAGACTCTCGCCGACAAACATGCCAGTACCCCCCGCGAGAAGTCGGACCTGGTAGCGGAGATCGCCGCACGCCTCGGGATCTCCCAGGCGTGGGCCCGGAAGGTCGTCGATGGCGAAAAGATGCCCAACGTCGACGCCCTGCACGGCCTTTCCAACTTCTTCGGAGTCGACGGGGAGGAAAGGTTCTTCACGGCCTCAGCCGAGGATGCCCTCAACCGAGTTCTCTCGACGCGACTCGAGGAACTTGAGGACCCGCCGACGGACCACTTCGCCGCGATCATGGAGCACTACGGGGTGAAGTCCACGGACCTGCGGAGTCACGCCTCGCTGACACCGGAGCAATTCAGGATGGTCGTCGACGGGATCATGCGCAATTTCATGCCTCCCAGAGGGGGCGATGAGCGATGACCACCATGGGAGAGATGACAGCCCTGCTCGCCGACCTGAGCGGGGAAGCCGAGAGGCAGATTCAACGTCCAGCCGTACCGCAGGCCGTCATGGAAGCGTACTGCCGCGCTATGACCTCTTCCCGAGGCCGGCCGATCCGGCTGATGATCGAGGAATTCCCGAACGGCGTCCCAATCTCCGGCATGCGCCTGGAACTCAAGGACGACTCAGTCATCATCGCCGTCGAGAAGCGAGCGGTGCCCGAGGCTCAACTCGTGATCTTCGGGCACGAGTTGTGGCATGAATGGGCGGGACACGGGCACTGCGGTCACTCCCTCGGGATGCAGGTGGCTGCCCGCGGCCTCACTGATGACCAGCCGCCGGGCGCGCTGCAGCAGGCAGTGGAACAGATCCTGTCCAGTGCAGCCGTCCGCCGGGAGGCCGTCCGGTCCGTAGCTGCACGACACGACTCCCCCGACGGCCGCGAGGAGGACGCTGAAACGTTCGGCTTACTCTTCGGCCGGGCGGCCCGCACCTTGATGATCGGCCCCTACGCACAGGGCCCGGTCGATGCAGCCACGGCGGAAGCACGCATCAACGCGGCCCTTCTCGGCAACCGGGGCGGTCGCATCCTGTGATCGACATAGCCGACCTGCGCCTGCCCTACGCCGTGCCCACAGTGCTACTGCTGGCTGCACTCGTCTTCAAGTCCCCTGCAGCCATCCGCTCCTGGCGCAACCCTGATTCGCGAGTGACCTGGTTTGTCATGCTCTCGGCATCCGCGGTCTTCGTCAGCGTCGCACCCGCGAGCTTACACAAGATCAACACGGTGACGGGGGTGCCGAACCTGGCGGCGCCCTGGACGTACTCCCTACTCATGTCATTCTGCTGCTCCTGCATGACCATGATCATCACGTGGCGGGAAGCGCCGTCTCCGAAGCGCCGCCGCCGGATCCACTGGGTCTGGGCAGTCCACGCCGCCATCATCGTCACTCTCTGGGGCACGTTCCTGCTGGCTGACCTGCACACCGAGCGGATCTACGACCTCGACACCTATTACGCCAACACCCCGTGGATGCGCGAGCACATCGTGCTGTACCTACTCGCCTACGCGGTCTCGACGCTCGTCTGCGCCGGGCTGATCTGGACGTGGATCTCGGAAGTCCAATCCCGGTGGCTGAAAGCCGGACTCGTCTTCCTGCAGGTCGGCTACGCCTTCGGCATCGTCTTCGCCGTCGCCAAGCTGATCGCGATCAGCGCGCGATGGGCGGGCACGGACTGGGACTTCCTGAGCATCAAGGTCGCTCCCCCGTTCGCACTCCTCGGGGCCAGCCTCGTCGGCGTCGGCTTCCTCCTGCCCGTATGCGGCCCCTTCCTGCAGACATGGCCCCGCGAGCAAGTCACGTACTGGATGCTGCGGCCCCTGGAGCGAAGCATCCGGAAGGCCACACCCTCCCTGACGAAGGCCCGCGTCGGCCGGTGGGCTCCCCTCGACCTGCGGCTCCTGCAGCGCAGGCAGCACATCCTCGACGGACTGCTGCGGATCGCCCCCTACTTCGACCACAGCCTCTATCACCAGGCGTACCAAGCAACATCCGCCCAGCGCCACGAGGCGAAGGCCCGGGGCCTCGCGGGAGCTTTCGCCGTCCGGGATGCGCTCAAGGCCTGCGCAGAAGACACCCCTCGCGCGGCTGAAGATCAGCCCTCCCGTATCGGCGCAGAGGTGACCGACCACATCGTGGCCATCTCATGCAACCTGCGCCACCCCCGCCGCGTCGACAGGATCCGTCAGCGGCTGGCTACCACAGAAAGCGTGACCGCGAATGTCTGACCGCTCCACCACCCGCCCCACCGCGGTCGTCATAGGCTCCAGCGCCGCCGGCCTCTTCGCCGCGGCCGCGCTCACGGAATTCGCCGACGTCACCCTCGTCGAACGGGACACGCTCCCCGAAGGCCCCGAAGCACGCCGCGGGGTCCCCCAGGCCCGCCATGCTCACCTCGTATGGAGCGGCGGCGTAAGCGCCTTCAACGAGCTACTGCCCGGCGTCGTCGAAGACATGGTGGCCAGCGGCGCCCGACTGGCCCACATCATGGGCGACATGGTCTCCCGGGCCCCCAACGAGGTGTGGTTCCGCCGCTTCTCAAGCACCCACCACCGAAACTTGGTGTGCTCCCGGGAGCTGCTCGACAAGGGGCTGAGGGATCGCGTCCTTGCCGACGAGCGCATCACACTCCTTCAGGACACCAATGCTCTGGACCTGGTGGGGGACGCAAACCGCATCACCGGCGTCCGCATCAGCGGCACCGACGGCGAGCAGATCCTCACCGCGGACCTCGTCATCGACGCATCCGGCCGCGGATCCCGCACACCCAAGTGGCTCGAATCCCTCGGCCTGGCGCCCGTCGCTATACGGGAAGTCGACGCTGGATTCGCCTACGCCACCCGCCTCTACCGCGCGCCGGGAACGACAGCACAGTCCAACTTCCCGCTCATCAACGTGCAGGCCAACCCCGCCAAGGCGCCGGGCCAAGGCGGCATCATCCTGCCCATTGAAGGCAACCGCTGGATCGTCACCCTCTCCGGCAGCCGCGGAGGCGAGCCCACCGACCACCCCGACGCCTTCCTCGACTTCGCGCTCGCCCTCGGCGACCCGATAATCGGGGAGCTGCTGAAGGAAGCCCAGCCGATCGGCGACGTCGCCACCTCCCACAGCACCGCCAACCGCCGCCGCTACTACGAAGATGCCGCCCGCTGGCCCGACGGCTTCACCGTGATCGGCGACGCCATCGCCAGCTACAACCCGGTGTATGGGCACGGCCTCACCGTCGCCGCTCAATGCGCGATCGCAGTCCGCGACGTCCTGCGCTCCACCAGCCTCACCGCGCCCGGCACCGCGAGACGCCTCCAGCGCGCCGCCGCTCGCCCCGTCGCTGCCGCCTGGGATCTCGCCGTCGGACAGGACGCGTTCTACCCCGGCGCGACCGGCACCCCGCCCAAGTTGGCCGAGCGGTTCCTCGCTCGTTTCGTAGACCGGGCTGTCGAGACCGGCGCACGTAACCCCCGTGCCCTCGGTGCCCTGTTGGACGTGATGAGCCTCGAAAAGGCGCCCACGCGGCTGTTCTCCCCGGACATGCTCATTCCCATGTTCTTCGGCCCGAGGAAGCCGCACCTGTCGGCCCCGCCCCTCGGAGAAGCGGAGCGGAAAACCGCGACCTCCTAACCAAGATCAATCTTGCCCAATTGGGTAGCCCCGGGCCCCGTACGAGTGACGTGCGGGGCCCCTACCACGTGCGGCTCCGGCGTACCGAAACGGTAGGTAGGTGCGCTCAATTCAGCACCGTGGCGGCGCGCTCCTGCCGAGACTGACCACGCCGCCACTCTCGGCATCCGGTTCCCCTGCAGGCCGGCCGCGGCGACCGCCCGCTGGCATTGCCTTTGTACCCTGAGGCTGTGCCGCATGCCGGATCGTCTTCGCCGACCACGCACAGGGACCATGCCGCCTCGTCCAGAGCCTCGGCGAACCCGGCATCCCAGACGGCGCGCCCGTACACCGCGCCCAGCGACACCCCGACCTCGGCAGCGGCATCGCCCACGGGCATCTGACCGGTGACCAGTCCGACCACACGCGCCCGCTTCTCTGCAGGGAACACCTCCTCGGCCATGGCGCGGCGGCGCTGCTGGCTGTCGGCGTTGTGGGCCTGCGTGCACATCGGGCACCGGCAGCCGACCCGGTACAGGGTCGCCGGCGCGTACCGGTCGTGGTCAAACTGGACCCTGATGCGCCGGCCAGCGATCCGCAGCAACTGCTTGCCGGTCCAGGTATAGACACGCCCCCCGCGCCGGTGGGGTCGCATGCGGCTCCCCGGGAGCCAGCCGTACCCGGCCATCCCCGAAACGCTGGTGGGGGCAAGTTCCAGTAGCTCGGCGAGTTGCCGCACCGTATACACCTTGGCCGGTTCGATCCTGTCGGCGTACTCGGCCAACGGATGCGGCTGCGCAGCGGTGTGAGACACCCTCGGTTCCCTTCCGACTCACCCCCGCAGGTGTGGGGAGGTATGTCCGACGAGCCTCATGAGAGGCGTGGGGTAATCCCCGCGGAGACGGGGAGCGGAAAAGCCACGCCTTTGCCGCTGAGCGGTTGGCGGGATCACCCCCGCGTCGGCGGGGAATAGGGCACTCTCCCAGTCGGGCGAGTTCCACCATAGGGTCACCCCCGCTTACGCGGGGAGCAGTGCGACCACCATACCGAACCCCCCATGCGGGAACGGCTGGTTCGGAGAGGTCTGCCAGGCGGCGCTGACATCGCGCGGCCAATTACGCGACTGCGGCAGCGCGCTCTACAGGTCGCCAGGAGCGTCCGGGTGCTCGGGGCATGGACCGAACTGCCCGCGGTGGAGAGGGTGGACGTGACGCTGCCCGGAGAGGCTGCACGCAGACCAGAGCGGCCATCTGGGACGGCGTCAGGCCCACCGCGGCCAGAGCCCGCACCCACCTCGTGCCGAGCGCCTCCGCTACGCCCGGATACTGCTCCAACAGCGCCGGGACCTGCTCGCCGGACAGCTCATACCCGCGCCGCCACGAATGCGGCGCGTCCCGGCTGGCCGTCGCCGCGACGTCGAACGACGTGAACCGTCGCGCGAACTCCTGGGCTATGGCCACGTGCCCCTCAAGGGCTTTCACCTGCTCCGACACCGTGCCGGCGGGCTCGATGTCCGCTAGCAGCGCGGCCGCATCAGTCCGCAGCCACGGCAGTTCCTCGTCCAGATCCAGCGGCGTCATGCGCTCGGTCATGCTCATCTCTCCATTGCGTGAAAGGGGGTTGGTCAGTCTGCCCGCACCGGACCGGGGTCGGCACGGGGTCGTGCAGATCAGGCAGTGAGGCCGTAGCGCTCGCGCAGCAGGGCCAGGCGGCCCCGGTACAGGGCGGCCGACGACTTGCCGACGTACCCGGCCATCGCGGTACCCGTCGGCGGCCGCGCGGCGGGCCCGTGCTCCTTCTCCAGCTCGGCGGCGCGCCGGGCGTCCTCGATGGCGTGGAGCGGGCGGCGAGGGGCAGCGGGGGCCGGGGCGCAGCGGGTGCCGCGCCCCGGCCTGATAGGGGCATCAGTTCCCGTTGGCCGGGGGCGTGAGGACCAGTCCCACCAGGCGCTCGCGGTCGCCCTGGTAGGCCCGCTCCCGGTACTCCTCGATCGTCCACCCCGCCGCGCGG
The DNA here is from genome assembly GCF_026341825.1 of Streptomyces sp. NBC_00620. Classification (GTDB taxonomy): domain Bacteria; phylum Actinomycetota; class Actinomycetes; order Streptomycetales; family Streptomycetaceae; genus Streptomyces. The sequence continues at coordinate 1,700,086 of NZ_JAPENY010000002.1, read as the reverse complement.
AACAGCTCCGCGTACCGGGTGACGATCTGCTCGCGACGGACACGCTCGGCCGCGGCGTCGAACATCGTGGTGCGCCCGAAGCCGTCCCATTCCGAACCGCAGTACCGGAGGCAGACCTCACCAGTCTCGCGGCGCGGATCGAGGTACGCGCCGGGGGTCACGCACTTCTCAGTGTCGATGTCGAACGCTGCGAGAGGCTGGCGGCTCAGCATCAGTACGCGGATGGCGCCGTCGACTTGCGGGACGGTCAGGCTGTCCGGGAAGGCCCCGTAGGTGACGTGCGCCGAGGTCGGAGCGGGCCTCTCGGTGGAGGCCAGGCGCATGTAGACGAGTCCGCCCGCGCCGGGAGCTGCGGCGCGCACCTTCGGGTCCTCGTTGGCCACCCGGACGGCCCGGTCGTAGCTGGCCGCCTCAACCTGGGCGATCTCGTCGCCCTGGCGGTCCTTGACGCTCCACCGGTCGACGGGCGCGGCCGGGGCGGTACGGGGCAGACCGCGCAGCTCCCCGACGGGCACGGACAGTTCGGAGGTGCGCAGCCGCCGGACGGCGAACCCCTTGTCCCGGCGCGCCGCCGCGCGGACGCTCTTCTGTCGCATGGCCGCGGTGCGGGCCCCGGGGTCGTCTTCGCCCTGCGCGCGGGCGATCTCGTTGCCCTGAGCGTCCGTGATCGTCCACCAGTCGGTCAGCTCACCTTCGGGGTCCGGAGGGAGCTCGGGGAGCGGCTGGAGCCTGTCCAGGGCAACCCGGATGGTCTCGCCGTTGCGTCGGCTGCTGATGACGTCGACGTTGCCGTTCGCATCGGGCTCGGACTTCACGATGACGACGTCCCGGTACGACTCGCCCTCCTCGGGCACGTAGACGGCCGGAGTGGCAACGGGGTACTGCTCGGCGAGCGTGGCCGTGGCGGCGGTCTTAGACGGCGTGGACTCCGGCTGCTCCGGCGGCAGGATGCGGAAGCTGTGGCCGTCCTCGGCGGTGAGGGTCTTGCCCTCGGTCATGGCCTTGACGCTGGCCTTGGTGGTGTCGTAGTGACCGCCGAGTCCATGACTGCCCAGAATCGACGAGGCGAAGTAGGCGGGGTGGCCGGTGGTGGCGTCCTCGACGGTGGCGCCGTGGCTCACGGTGATCCAGTCGAGGCCCTGGGGCGGTCGGACCTGGGCGCGATAGGAGGTGGTCGGGGCGTCCAAGCCCAGGCGGCTGAGGCGGTTCTCCGGCACGCGGGCCATGAGGCTCGTCTTCTTCACGCGGCGCTGGTACTCCTCGCCGGTCTCGGCGCTCACCTCGTTGATCCGGAGGAACTTCGGGGAGGCGTCCTCGATCTTGGTGATCTGGTAGACGCTGCCGTAGTTGTACATGAGTTGGTCGCCGACGGTCAGTTCCTGCGCTTCGACGGCGGGAACACGCCCAACGTCCTGAAGGTGGATGGTGCCGGTGGCTACGTCAGTGCTCTTGGACATGGCGGAGTTCTCCTCGGTGGAGTGGTGGCGAGCTGGGGGAGGGTGCCGGGGCGCGGCGCGTACGGTCGCGCCCCGGCCGTGCGTGACCGCTCACCGCGGCATGTCCGGCCCGGTGCATGTGCACGCCGCGCGTCGGGCGAGCAGCGTCCGTATCTCCGCCCACGCGGTGTCGCGCTCGCTCGTGAGGGTCGCCTGCCGTGCGTTGCGGCCCTCCGGGTTGGCGGCCCAGTAGCGAGCTGCAGCGCGGCTGCTGGTCATCGAACGCAGCGTGTTGTGCGCTTGCAGCTCGGCCTGCTCGGCGCGGTAGATGTCGCGGGCGGTGATCCACGCGAAGCAGGTGGGGGCCTCGTAGTCCTGCATCCAGGAGCGGCGGCACTCCGGGTAGGTGGGGCGCTCGGCGACGGGGGCGACGGCCACGGCGGTATCTCCTCGGGGAGTGCGCGGTGAGTTGGGGAGCAAGCCGGGGCGCGGGCAGATTCGACGCGCCCCGGCGGTGAGGGACCGGACGGTCAGATGACGTCGGTGCGGTCGTAGAAGCTGGCCAGGCCACGCGTGGACCGCTCCAGGGAAAGGCGGAGGGTCGGGCGGGCGAACTCGCCGCGTACGGCGTCCTCGTAGGCCAACTCCGCTACTGCGCGCATGTCGTGGTCGGTGGCCCACTCGACGGGAAACGCCCAGTGGTGGACGGCGTACCGCGTGGTGCCCGTGACGGGGTCGATGTACTCGATGAGGTCGATGCTCAGAGCGTGGTGACCGGCGCTCAGGATGGCCGACTCCCGCAGCCTGTTTCCGCCGAGGATGGCGAACGTGTACGTCACGTGCTGCTCGCGGGGGACCTCGGTTGCGTCCTTGTGGTGCAGCACGGTGCGCATGGGCCCGTATTGCGCGGCGAGTTCATCCATGGACTTCACGGCGGGGGCAGCGTTCATCGGGGTGTTCCTTCCTTCGGGCTTCGGCGGGTTGCTCTCCCGCCAACACAAAGAATAGTACAGCGAGTGGAATTGTGGATAGGGGTTCCCCTGGAAAGTAGGCACATGCGCCTACCAGTTGTTCCCTCGCTGGTCTGTGCGTCACGCGATCAGGGTGATTCCCCCGATGGTCTTCGCCCGCAGGATGAGCGGCGCGCCCCGGTAAGGCGCCTCGGCTTCGGCTCCGGCAGCTCCCGCATGGGCGTACCGGCTGTCCCGTCCCGGCCCGTGAGCTGCGTGAACCGCTGCTCAAAGTGCTTGCGCTGCTTGTCGTGCACCCCCGCCGGCGCGGCCACCAGGTACACGGACGCCGTCGGGTACCCGTCGCCCTCGGTCAGGTAGTGGGCCCGCTCGATTCCAGAGTGCTCGCCCTCCTCAAGCCGCATGCCGTGCTCGGCGGCCATGGCCCACACGTACGCCTCGGCCTCCGCCCGCGACCCCTCGTACACGGTGCGCACCGACCGCCACGCCTGCCCCTTCGCCGTTACCCCACGGCACTCGTCGTAGCCGGAGCACCAGGGCCCGAACCGGCTCGCAGGGTGCGCCTCGACGCAGTGGTCCGTACGGGGCTGACGGCACCACCAGCGCGCCGCCCGGCAGTTGCTGCCGTGCCACTGGCGGCACTCCTCCGTCCGGGCCGCGAAGTAGATCCGCCGCACCTCGTACACCGCGTGAGGTGCCTGCTCAAGCGACGCGGTGAACGCTTCGAGTACGGCCGTGTTCCTGCCGTCCAGGGTGAGGCGGCTCCGGAGGGACGCTTCCCCGTAGAGCGCCTGACGCTCGTTCAGGGCCTGCGACACGTACTCCATGCGCAGCACGTCCGCCGCAACGTACGGGTGCGCTCTCAGCCGCTCCGCGTGGGCATCCCGGGAGGCGCACACACCGCTGAAAACACACCGTGCGCAGTACGACTTACGGATCCGTTCGCCGAGCCGCCCGAGAACGTACGCCTCCACCGCGGCGCGCTCCATACGCGCGTGGATGAGCGGGTAGTACGGCTCGCAGATCGTCCGGCCCGCCGCAGCGTTCAACTCCCGCTGAATACGGGAGTCCTCGTTCGCCCGGCCCATCTCGCCGGCGTGGTAGCCGATCACCCGGCGGAACGACGACGTACCGAACTCCGCGGCCGCCCACTGGTCCAGGCACCAGCCTTTGAACTTGATCGAGCTTCTCTGCACCAAGTCAAGGAGATCTTCGAGGTTTTGTGCGCCTGAAGTAGCAGAGATCGCCGATGACATGACGAAGGCCGGGACGGAGCGAGCTCCGTCCCGGCCTTCGCGCTGTCCTTATGGCACTGGCGGACCAGCCGGGCCGCCGGTCGGCAGCGGACCAGCTGGTGATGCAGGCGGCGGTGCCGCAACGTTCAAGGCCTGCCGCAGGCCGCGGAAAGCGCCACTGACCCCCGAGCCGATCAGGCTCGCCTCCGACGCGGTGACAGGCCGACCGAGGAACTTAGCAACCACCACGACCATCGGGGGGATGAGTGCGACTGCGACCCAGGCATGTCCACCTTGGGCCAGCCAAACGGTGGCCAGGAGCAACGCGATCAGCGCGAGGAAGCCCATCACAGTCTCGAAGCGCTGTTGCTTCCGCTCATCTTCCCGCTGTTTCCGTTCGTGCTCACGCTGCTCGCGAGCGTTCCATGCCTCAAGCAGCGCGGCCTTGCCAGGGCCGTCCAGGTCTGTCCGCTGCAGCACGAGCTGATAGATGTCCCGAAGGTCTTGATCTCGCTGGCTCGGCTTCATCGGCCCGACCCCCCGAGTTCGCCCATGTCTCGCGGGGCCTCCCCAGATCGCAAACTGCGAGCCAGCTGGACGACGACCCTTCGCTGCCGACCCCGGGCAGCCTCGCGACGCGTGATTCGGAACGCGACATACCGGGATGCAGCTCCGGCAAGGAACGCGCCCGACGTGGCAGCGATAGTCAGGGTCTCCACTATGGAAGCCATGAACTAACCTCCGGTATCTGCCTATTGATGCGGAAGTGCGCATCCCTATCAGTAGACCACGACACTCCGGCATTCCGCTGGCCGCGCCGCTCGCCATGCCTGAGAGGTGATGGCGTTCACCGGTCGGCGGTCGATTGTCGTCCAGGACCAGGTCTCGCAGGTACGAGACGACGGGAGCGACAACCGCTCCGTCAGCGTCGGCAACGGCGTACCAGGGGATGGTTTCCAGCTTGATCACTGATCCGACGCGGGGCACATCGGTCCGGCCCTCGATCAGCTGGTGGCGCAGGTCTAACAACAGGAACTTCTCCCACTGTGTGCATCAACTCGCCTCATGAACAGAGGCACTGGTGCAGTTAACACACCACGTGCGCTTGCCCCGCGCCATCTGCGGAACGGTCCCGGCCGCGCGCAGCTCGTCCGACAGACGCCACGGGCCCTGAGCGTGGATCCGGCGCGGCGCCCGGGAGTCGTCGAGGACCACCACCCCGTCGGCGTCCTCCGGCCCGCCCCGGGCGATCTGCACCAGGCGTACCCGGGCGGCACGGAGCAGCGCGAGCACCAGGCGGTCGACGTAGTCCAGAGAGTCCGGCCACTCGTCCCCCGTGACCGCGTGCACGATCACCAAATCCGACAGGTCCGGCCGGAGCCCGTACCGCTCCGGGTCGGCGAGGAACATCAACAGAATCGCCGTACTGTCCGCGCCCAGCCCGTACGACAGGACCGTGACCCCGGACGGGCGCGAGACGACGGCGAGGGCCTCGGACTTGGGTAGGTCGAACAGGGCAGCAGCAGACACGGGAGATCCTTCGACACGGTAGGGCGGGGGCGGGGGCGGGGAGCTGCCAGGGGAGGCGGCGGCCGGCGGAGCAGCAGGCACCGACGACGGCGCCCGCTCGTACGCGCGGACCATCGCGGCCACCACCTACCGATCGCCGCCCACCGGTCCTGGTGGGCGGCGCCGGACGGGTCAGCGCTGGGCGTGCTCGGCGAGCGCCTGGGCGTGCGCGGCGGCCACGCTGCGGCGCTGGCCCTCCTGGACGATCTCCATGGCCTGCTCGGCGGGAGGGGCGAGCCGCAGGCCGTGGCCCTGGGCGGGCTCGGCGAACCATCCGCAGAACTCGAGGCGGAGCCGGAGTGATTCGGTGAGGGGCGGAAAGTCGTTGCCGTCGGAGGTGACGCTACGGAGGCGTACGGCCAGGTGGTTGGTATGGAAGACGAACCCGGCCTTCCCCTCTGCGGCTTCCGGGGCGAGGATGGCGGCGAGCGACTTGCGGGCCCGCTCCTCGATCACCTGGTTGGTAGCGAGCTGCTGCGCCTCAAGGCGGACACCGTGCGCGTACGCCTCGCGGGCGGCCTCGGTGCGGATGCGGGCGGCCTCGGCCGCGCGCTGCTCCTCGTCGAGCGGCTCCAGCCAGTACCCCGACTCACCCGTCGTCGACTCCAGGTTCACGCCGCCCTCGTCGGCGCGGTACACCGTCCACTCGCCGCGCAGCACCATCACGATCAGGTCCAGCGCCGCCGCGCGGTCCACGGGCGTGGTCTTGGGCTCCTCGCCGAACACGCGGAAGTGCTTCACCCAGCGCTCACCCTCGCCGAGCAGCTCGGCCGCCTCCTGGCCGTAGTCGCGGATGGGGACGGAACGGCCACCGGCGCACGGGCCGTCTCCGTTCTCCGCGTACGAGGTGTGGCACCCCGGGCACGTCCCGGGCCTGTAGCGGGCGAACCGCTCCACGGGGATGTACCGGGCTGCCTGGCGACCGTTGGACACGTAGACGGTGCCGTCGGTGTCCAGCGTGGTGCGGGCGCGGCCGGGGGCGTTGTCGAGCATGCGGCGCAGCACCATTGCGACGCCGCCACGCGTGATGTCGGCCGTGTCGTCGTGGTTGGGCAGGATCCACCCGCCGGAGTCCCGGAGCTGCACGACGTACGCGTCGTGGGCGAGGACGCTCCGGGGTATGCGCAGCTCCTCGCGGGTGATCTCGCGGCCGGGCATGCCATCGACGACGGAGGACCCGGCGGGGATCGGGTCGGCGGCGAGGACCTTAGCGGCCGGGCGGGCGGCAGGGGCGAGGTCCTCGGTCGTGGCGGGGCGCAGCTCCACCGTGCCGCGCGCGGGGTCCTTGTAGACGATGTGGGCGGTCGAGCGGCTGGAGGACATCGTGCGGACGTCGCGCTTGCCCTCCATCTGGGCAATGTTCATCTCGGCGAGCGCGTCGCGGGTGTCGATGATCTCGGGGGTGCCGCCGTTGACGATGCGGACGTGCTTGCGCTCGTCGACCGGCGGCTGATCCTGGAGCTTGTCCAGCGCGCGACGGGTCCGCAGAACCATCGTGTCCTCGGGCACGGTCTGCGTGACCTCCTGGCCCTCGTTGCTCACGGCGGTGAACGTACCTCCGTCGATCGCGAGGACGGTCCACTTGCAGCGCGTCACGAACTCGTCGCCGACCTCCAGATCACTGACCTTGACGCGCTTCGAAGACCAGGCGGCAATGGCGGGCCCCTTCAAGTCGATCGCCTGGGGCTCGGTAACGGCCGGCTGTGCCATGGGGGCGTACCGGCGGTTGTCGCTGCAGATGGCGCCCTGGTCGTCCTGGTGGACGATCCAGCCCCGGAAGCGCCGGATCTTGACGATGCGGCGGACGCGCGCGGCGGAGACGCCCTCGCGCCTCAGCTCTCCGTCGATGTAGAGGGCGTGCGGGGCGTCGACGACGTCCTCCGGGAGGGGGGCGGCATCCCGGGCGTAGCGGTTGGAGTCATGGCCGATGGTCTCGACACGGGCGACGACCGCGCGCAGGGTGCGCAGCTTGCGGTCGCCGACCGCGCTCCAGGCGGTGGCGTCGCCCATGCGGCCACGAGCGCCTTTGTGAGTGCCCTTGGTCCACAGCATGGCCACGAAGTCGGCAGCGATGGCGCGGCCCAGCTCGGTACCGGCGTAGGCGACGGGAACCGGGATGGTGATGCGGACTACGTGACTGGCCTGCGTGCCATTCGAGGCCGAGTCCACGGTGACGGTCAGCCCAAAGGCGCGTGCGAGGGTGAGGATCTCGTCGGCGTTCGGGATGCCAGTGCTGGGGGCCTGGGAGGCAGTAGCCACGGGGGTGCTCCTTCAGTTCGGGTATCCGGCGTTGCTCTCGCCGGAAGTGGGCCGGGCGGGTAGGGCTTGCGTCGCCCTGCCAGAGGCAGACAGACGCGCTTTCTGGACTTCCTGGACGGTCCCATCGCGCGCGGGCGTGTCATGCGCGACATGGGGCGGGGGCGGCTGTCAGAAGGTGCAGGTGCCCGCGATGGTGCCCCGGGTCGCGTGCTCGATGGATGCGGCACCCCGGACGATCAGGTCGTCGTGCTGGCCGTAGTCGAGCCACCAGCGGGCTTCCGCGCCCCATGCGCTCGTGCCGACGATGAAGCCGTAGAAGGTGCCGCCGTCGGACCTGCGGTAGAGGCCGAGGCCCGCAATGACGTCCGGCGTTTCGGACAGAGCGTCGAGTAGAGCGGTGAAGACAGTTCGGACCGTGGCGGCCGCCCAGGAGTCCGCCGGGTGGCGCCGGGACTCGAAGAAGGTGCCGCGCGCCTCGGGGTCGATGCCCTCCTTCGCGGCGACGGCCAGGGGGCGGGCGACATCGTCGGGGATGACGGCGTACACGCGGCCCGCGTGGTCGGTGGTGACGGTGACGTCGGCCGTGGTGAGGGTCGGCGCGGTGGTGGCAGTGGCCATGGCGGTGTTCCTTCGCTTCGGGGGTCCCGGTTGCTCTCCGGGACGGGGTGGGGCGGTGCGCCCTGCGCCCGTTCCGGTCGTGGGCCGGCTCAGGGGCGGGGCGCACCCCCCGCCGGGGGTGGCGGGCGGTGCGGTCGAGAGGGCTTACAGGCCGGAGGCGAGGCGTTCTTGGTCGAGCCACTGGCCGAACAGTTCGTTGCTGGTCTCGCCCTTGCGTGCTTCGGCGTAGCCCTCGGAGCGGTCACCGGCGATGACGCAGATCAGTTCGGCGCCCTCGATGGCGTCCTTCTCCGCGTGCATCTCGATGACCAGGTCGTCGTACGTCAGGTCACCGGGGGTGAGAGTGAGGCGGTGAACCTGCGTGGTGCCGGTGCCGGGGTTGGTGACGATGGCCAGGAAGAACAGGAGCTTCGGGGCTTTGTCGAGGGTGACGGCCACTAGAGGGTTCCTTCGCTTCGGGCGGGGCCCCGGTTGCTCTCCGGGGCGGCGGGGTGAACCGCCAACAAGAATAGTACAGCAAGGGGAATCAATGGCAAGAGGTGATCTCGAAATACCCCTGAAAATGGCTGGTCGGTGCCGCATCGAGCCAATAGGGCATTTTCCTTGCTGTACTTTTTCGTTCGGGGCGGGTACGTTCTGCCCCACGCCAAACGGCGGTCCGGGGAGAGCAACCCCGGGCACACCCCGAACGAAGGAACACCCCCATGCGCCTGCCGCGCTCTCTGACCCGTCGCCCCCGTCCGGCCGCGATCCTCGCCGCCGGACTCGCCACCGCCTTCCTCGGCGCCGCTGCGGCTCTCGGCCCCTCCGCCTCCCCCACCTCCGCCACGCCCCGCCCCACGGCCGGCGTCACGGTCACCGCGCCCGGCGACGACAACCGCGACGGCATCGTCGACGAGGACGAATCCGGCTGGGACTGCCGCACGATGGGCAACCGCGTATGCGGCACGGACAAGCCGGTCGCGCTCCCCGTCGACTGCACCCCGTCCGGCGTGTGCACCGTCGACGGGCTCCCCGACGAGTGCGCCAACGCGGGAGACGACACCGCGCTCTGCGTGACGGTAGCGAGCCGCCCGGCGTATGCCTGGACGAACCCCGACGGCTCGAAGGCGACCAACCCCGACGGCCGCGCCCAGCTGCGCGACCTCGAAGAGGCGCCCGGTACCCCGGAGTTCACGGCCGCGCTGGAAGCCCTGGACGCCGAGTACCGCGAGATCCACCCGCACGGCTGACCGCCCCGTCCGCTTCCCGCCGGGGCGCCTCGCCCGCGCCCCGGCCCCTGCACTGCCGAGAGAGGCCCCCCGTGTCCGTCCTGCCCCGCGCCATCCCCGCCAAGTACACCGAGCAGCTCCGCGCCGCCCTGGCCGCCGTCAACGTCCCATTCGACGGCACCATCAAGACCGGGACCCGCCTCACGTACGAAATCACCCATCAGGGCGTCACGTGGGAGCTGCGCTACACCCTCCAGCACGGCGGAGACGCCCTCTGGAAGCTGACCGGCCCCGGGCCCGACTACGAGTGGGGACCGGGGGTCTTCACCTCGGAGGCCGTGGCCGCCATCACCGCGCCCGTGCCGCAGCCGGCGCCGGAGCAGGTCGACCCGCACCCGGGCGCACCGGCTACGCACCTCGGCTTCGACGTGCCGGAGTTCGTGCGCGCCGAGTGGGGCGGCGAGCGCGCCCAGTGGTGGCGCCTCGGCATCGCTACGGCCGTCGGCAAACTCCCCGCCAACCGCTCCCGCAACTGACGGCTTCCCGCCGCCGCGCCCCTCGCTCGCGCCTCGAAAGGACTTCCAGTGCCCGTGTTCTTCGACCTCGACCCGACCGCGCGCCCGGTACGCCTGAGCACCCGCCCCGCCAGCGCCCACCCGTACGACTTCGACCCGGCCGCCGTGCGCATCGTCCGCGCCGACCGCGTCCAGCGCGGGGACGTGGTGCTTGGCGAGGTCTACGGACACGACCCGGGCCACGACGCCGGAGTCAGCTACCTGCCGTACGGCTGCATCCCGTACGCCGCCCGGCCGCGCCCCGTCGACCCCGCGTGCCCGTGCGAGCTGTGCCGCCAGCACCGCACGACCCCGCACACCTACCTCACCGCCCCGGTCGCGCTCACGGTCTGGCCGCGCGGGGACCTGGGGCTGGACCCGGTGTGCCAGCTCAACAACGCGGACGAACTCCTTGTCGTCGTTCCCGCCCACGGGCTCCCCGACCCCGCCACGCCGTCGGGGAGCTCCCAGACTGCCGCCCCGTAGCCGACAGCTCCCCGACGGGGCGCGGCCCGCGCCCCGACCCCGCCGCCCCGCCCCCGAGACAGGAGAGACCCCGTGACCACTGCCACCGACCCCAGCGCTCCGCCGGACTGCACGGCTGCACTTCAGGCATGGCGCCACGCCTACCAGAAGAGGAACGCCGACAGGGTGTTCCTGCGGAGACTGGAAGCCCTGAGGGACCACGTAAATGATCTGCTCGCCACCGCCCCCACCAACGGCGAACCGTTCACCTTCGAGGCCCTGTTCCGGATGCCACAGCCCGCGCAGGACTTCTACTCGGAGCTGATCGACGCCTCGGAGAGCCTCGCGGAGCTGATCGCGGACCACAACCCGATGCGCACCGCGTACCGGCATGCCGCCCTGGTGCTGATCGGGGACGCGCTCGGCGCGCTCCGCGACGACAAGATGACGGCCCTGATCGCCGCGTGCGGATGCGGGGAATGCAGGGAGCAGCTCCGGGAGCGGCTCGCGACTGGAGAGACGAGGGAGGGCGAATGAGCGAGATGGCGGGCCGCGACTGGGCGGGCATGCGCCCCGCTGACTTCGACACCGAGTTCGGCACGGGCGAGCCGCTCGCCCTGGTGGACGCCGACGTCGTCACCCGGCCCGTGCTCGCCGTCACCCACGCGAACGGAACGGACGCCCTGTTCGGAGGCGCGCCAATCTCCCGCCGCGCCACCCGCACCCGTGGGCCGGCCGCCACGCCCACCACCCAGGGCGACACCCTGTTCTAGGCGCAAACAACGGAACAGCAAGGGGAATTCCGCCCGCTCGGCCCGTTGTGGGTGGGGCGGGCTTTCGCCTTGTAGGCGCCAGGACTTGCTTGATTTTTCTGTGCACTTCTCCCCCATCGATGTTCCCTGTGCTGTACTGTTTCTCTTGTTGGTGGAGAGCAACCGCCAACACCGCCCGAACGAAGGAAAACCCGATGGCTTCTGTCTCCGCCCGCCGCGCCGCCGCCAAGCTCCGCAACCTGGCCCGCGCCAACCGCGCCGCCTCCGCCGAGCGCCGCTCCATCGCCCAGGCCGCCCGCCGTGTCCGCACCGGCCCCCGCTCCCTGGTCACCCACGTACTCGCCACCGGCGCCGACCGCGCCACCGTCGAAGGCGCCGCCGACGCCCTGCGCACCGTGGCGAAGAAGAAGGGCGTCAAGGGCCGCCGCGCCCGCATCCGCCGCACCTTCAGCGGCACCAAGCGCCACACGATCACCGCCTACCGGTACACCCGCGCCCAGGTCGCCGAGATCGCCCGGCAGTACAAGCCGCGCAAGCCGGAATACAAGGCCGTCCGCGCCGTGCTCCTCGCCGCCGCCTGAGCCACCCCTAGACCGCCGGGGCGCGGCATCCCCTCGCCGCGCCCCGGCCCATCGCGCACCGGAGACCGGAGACACCATGACCGCCACGCCGTTCGTTGACCCGTACCGCCAGGCCGCCCAGCGCGCCCGCGTCGTCGCCGAGATCGCCCGCGACCGCTTCGCCCCGCCGGAGACCCTGCCCTACCTCAACTTCATGGCCGCGTACCTGGAGACCGCCGCCCGGCTCCTCGACGCCCAGCCGCCCGGCGCCTACGAGGAACTACCCACCGAGGCCACCGAGGCACTGTTCCGCGCCGAGCAGATCGCCGTGGAGCACCCCGCCGCCCGGATCCCCGCCGAACTCGGCGAGTACGTCCTCGTGCCGCTCGTCGACCGGCCGCTGCCGTTCCCCAACCCGCTGGGCCCAGTCTCCGCCCGGTACGAAAAGCAGGAAGCCGACCTCGTGCACGCGCTGCACCTGCTGCACGACGACGGCGAGCACCAGCGGGAGCGCACCGACGACTGGCTGCGCGAGGTCTTCACCATCTGGCGCAAGCGCATGCGCCTCGCCGATGACGTCCGCGTCGACAACGCCCGCCCCTGCAACCAGCGCTGACACCCCGCCTGCCGGGCGGGACGCAAGCCCGTCCCGCCCGGCCCACTACCCGGCGAGAGCAACGCCGGATACCCCCGAACCGAAGGAGCGCGCCATGAGCGCCGAGAACGTCCCCGCCCCGTACGACCCCGCCCCAGGCAGCGAATACAGCTACGTCCTGTCCGACTACGCCCGCGCGGCGGCCCGCGCCCTCGGGCCCGGCTGGGGCGCCGAGTCCGGGTTCCTCGGAGCGTGGGGCCTGGTCTTCACCCTCGATGCCCGTGTGTCCCTGCGCCTGTTCGTCGACCACGAAGGCGACCTCTGCTTTGAGGACCGCGACGGCGCTGTGGTGTTCACGGACCGGCACTGGATCCGCCCCGAGAAGCTCCCCGAGGGCGCGCCGAGCAACCCGGACGAGATGGCCGTGTGGGGCGAGGCCATCGCCGCCGTCATCCGCGACGCCGTGGTCCGCGAGACCTTCACCGCCTGACAGCACCGCCCCGCCGGGCGGGACGCGACGCAAGCCGCGCCCGCCCGGCCCACTACCCGGCGAGAGCAACGCCGGACCCCAAATCGAAGGAACACGCCTGATGAATGCCATCGCTCCCGAGCCCCCGCAGTACGACGAGAAGGGCCACTACGTCCCCGCCCCCGGCGAGGAGTACCCGTTCAGCATCTCCGACATCGCCCGCGCCACCGCCCGGCTCCTCGGCGCCGGCTGGACCGCTGAGTCCGGCCACTGGGGCACGACCGGCAGCGTCTCCGGCCCCTTCAGGGCCTCCTTCACCTTCCTCGTGGACGACGAGGGCGACCTGTGCATCGCCTACGACGAGCTGGTCGTCGACGAGTTCCCCGAGACTCCGGAGCTGCCGGATGGCGTCGACGAGTACGACGACGGCGTCTTTCTGGAGGACGCATCGGCCGCTGAGGGCCTGGACGCCCTGGCCGCTCGATCCGCCGCCGCCATCCGCGCCGTCACCGGCCGCGACACGGAGGGGGAGCAGGCATGAGCGTCAACCTCCTTGCGATACACACCCACCTCGCCGCCCTCGGCGGACAGCCCGTCGGCTGCATGTGCCCCACCTCGGCGTGCGGCGGCTCCGAGTCCGGCCCCGGCATTCCCGCGTCCGGCTGCACCGCCGCCCACGGCACCATCACCATCCGGCACCACCGCGCGTTCGACTGCCCGCAACTCCCCGCCGACATCGACCTCTCCCGCCTGTGGCTGGTCGTGTCGATCTGGACCGACGACGGCCCGCTCCTCGACCACGCGATGCCGTTCACCCGCACCCGCCTCCAGGAGCTGCGCGCCAGCTCCGCCCTGTGGGACGTGTCCGAGGGCGACACCCTCGACGACGCCGTCCGCGCGTGGCAGGACCGCATCGACGCCATGCGCGCCGAGGGCGCCCGCCTCCAGGCCGAGCGGGACGCCGAAGCCGCGCACCGCCGCGCGCTCCGTGACCAGTCCCTCGCTGCGCTCCGCCGCTCCAGCGTCCGCCTTGCCCGCCGGACGATCGCCGACCCCGGCGACCTGTAGAGCCGTCGCGCCCCGGGGCCTGGACGTACGAGCCGCCCCGGGGCGCGGCACCCCATGGCGTGACGCAAGCACCGCCTGCATGACCCCATACCCCGGCCGGAGAGCACCGCGCCGGAACCCGAAGTAAGGAGCCCCGCCGTGACCCTGCCCGCAGTCGCCCACGCGACCACCGCCGCCCCGCTCGCCGAACTCCTGCCCGCCCGCCGGGGCAAGCCGTGGACCGTCGGCCCCGCCCCGTACGGCATCCGGAACGCCCCCACGTCCCGCCTCACCGACGGCCGCCGCGCCCTGATCGTCGTGGAGCAGGCTGGCCGGATCGAGGTCTACGCCGACCGCCCCAACCTGTTCCCCGTCACCCCGAACGCCGTGGCCGACGCAACCGACCCGGTCTCCGTCGCTGTGCTCGCCACCCGCATCCTGCGTTCCGTCCTGCCGATGCTCGACGCCGAAGCCACCAAAGCGACCATCGGCGCCAAGGGGTGGCAGCAGGTCTTCCACGACAAGGGCGCCGCCCTGACAGAGGTCGGGTTCCACCTGATCGACCACGGCACGCACCCCGAGAAGGTTGAACGGGCGGACGGCCCCGGCCTGACGTGGACGGCCGCCAGCGGCGCCGTATGGGGCCTGTGGTCGTACGGGTTGGTCGGGAACTTCCACCTCACCTACGAGGGCCCCGCGTACGGCCTGTACGGGGTTCTGCCGGTCCTGCTGCCCCCGCTGGATGGCCACACCTCCACGGACGCCGGAAGCCCCTTCTCACGGCATCTGACGGACCGTTTCCCGCAGCTCCGCCCGGTCGACGCCGACGAGGTCGAGTTCGGCGGCTACCGAGAGCCGCACGGCTGGATTGCGCTTCCCTCCCGCGCCGAGTTCGGCGACCGCGCCGACGACACGACCCGGGTGTGCGCCGAGGTCGGCCCGATCGGCATCGATCTGGCGCTCGCCGCCACCGCCCACCTGATCTGACCCCCGCCCCGCAGCGCCGCGCCCCGCCACGCCCGGGGCGCGGCGCCCTCCCCTGGAAGGCCCGACCATGAACGCCACCGTCACCGCCCCCGCCGCGAGTCGCGCGGTCACGCTCGCCGCGCGCGTCGCTGACCTGCTGCCCGAGCGGGCCGGCTCGCCCTGGACCGTCGAACCGTACGGCGCGTGGTGGTCGGCGAAGCCCGCCGCCCGCCTGGTGCAGGACGGCCGCGCCCTGATCGTCGTCGCGCACACGTGGCGCACCGAGATCGGGTGGCAGCTCCCCGACCGTGAGCCGTACGAGCCGGACCTTCGCATCGAGCGCATGGCGCCCGAGCCGATCGCCCGCGACGTGCTGCGCCTGGTGCTGCCCGTCGTCGACGACGAGGCCGCCCGGCGCGCCCACGGTGGGCCTCGCGTCATGGGGCGGCTGGAGCTGCTCAACGAGATCGGGCACGCCGTACGCCTCCAGGGACTGGCCACGTACAACCGGGTCGGCCTGCTCGTGAACACGTCGACCCTCGCGTGGGGTGCCCCGTCCGGGCTGCGCTACTCGGTGACCCTGCACGGCACCAACCCCGCATGCGACGTGCAGATCGAGGGCCCCGTGCGCGCCCTGGAGCGGGCCATCACCCACTTCATGCCGGAGGCCGCCCCCGCGAGGCCGGAAGTCCCCCTCGTCCGTGGACGCCTCCAGCGCCGCATGGCCGCGTTCCTGGCCCGGTACGGGGATGTCGAGCAGACCGACACGGACGGGCTCGCGTTCGGCAACCGGCCCGGCCCGTACGGGTGCTTCGCCCCCGCCTTCGACTCCGCCGCACGGGCACATGACAGCGCCCCGGCCTCCGTCGACCTCCACGGCGTCGGCGTCGACTTCCTGGTCTCCCTCGCCCCGCACCTCGCCCGCTGATACCCGCTCGTACCCCTGGAAGGACACCAGAGCCGTGACTACTGATCTCCTGGTCCCGCTTGCCGCCCTCGACAACGCTGAGGCGCAGGCGCGCGACGCTGCCCGCGCGATGCTGTCGCTGGTCGCCGCGACGCTGCGCGTCCAGTACCCCACCGGCGCCCACCTGGTCCTGTACCGAGGCAGCGACGACGAGCTGCGCTATGACTCCGTGCGCGATGCCCAGGGCGAGACCGTGTTCCAGTTCCCGAGCCACTGGTGGGAGATCGGCCGCTTCCCGCAGCCGGTCCCGGCCGACATCGCCGCCCTATGGGGCGACGAGGACCCCAGCGACCCGGGCGCCGTCCTGGAGCTGCTCCGGCACATCGACGCGCACGGCGTTCTCAAGTTCCTCCCCGACGAGGTGATGCGGGACGGCGAGGCTGAAGCGGAGCGCATGCCCGTGGGCATCCCGCTTGAGCCCGAGGACGCCGAGGAGACGGCACCCCAGGGGGCGCCGGGCATCGAGTACGTCTACCGGGTGGCGCTCACCGGGCTGCTCACCGTCACCGCCTCGTCCCTGGAGGACGCCGACCGGCAGGTGGACGCCCTGTACGGCAGAGATCTGGCCATCGGGTTCGGTGTCGACGGCGTCACCGTCGAGGACATCCAGGTCGAGGCGCCCGCGCGGCTGGAGTCCGCTGGTGGCCTGGACGCGCCGGAGCCGGACGTCGACCCCGTCGCCGAAGTGAGGGCACTGCGCGCCCAGTACGAGCAGCGCGTGGCCGCACAGACCGGCGCCGTTCCCCCCGGCCACACCCGGCCCTGACCGCAGAAGAACCCTCCACCGTTCACATTCCCGGTGCTGCGCCCGCCGCGCGGGCGCAGCACCACCTATCTGGAGAACTCCCATGCCCATGTCCCGCATCCCCGGCCGTGACCCGCTTCCCGATGCACGGCTCGACAGCATCCGCGCGACGCTTGCCGCCGCGCCTGAGGGCGAGCACCAGGCGCTGCGGGACGTCCTCGGTGAACTGGACCGCATCCGCCCGCTGCTGAGGACCACCCTGGACGCGAACGGCGTGCTCCTCGACAACTGGGCCCGGCTGGAGGGAGTGGCCCCCCACTCGTTCCTCGGGCTCTTCTGCCGGACGTGCCGCGCCGAGGTGAAGCCCGGCACGGAGGGGTGCCCGCGGCACTCGCCCACGGCGATCGGGCGCGCCCTGTACCGGATGCACGCGGACAACCGGAGCCTGCTGGACGGCGAGGACGCGGGCCGCCGCGCGGTCGCGATGCTGGACGCCGTCCTGCCGCTACTCGCCGCGGTGCTCAACCCGGTCGACCACAAGCCGGAATGTCGTGAGCGGGACTGCCGGTGTGGCTGCGACCGCCGCCAGAACTGCCAGGACTGCTACCGGTGCGTGTGCTGGCGCTCCGAGTGCTGCGCGGAGAAGGCGATCCGGTGGCACGCCGAACAGGCGTGGGAGGGGCTGACGGCCGAGGCCGGCGTGGGCTCGCAGGCTGATGAGTGCCCGGTGTGCAAGGACGAGGGATGCAAGAGCCGTACGGCGGCCCCGGGGGCGTACTGCGCGCTGTGCCGGTTCCCGCACGCCGAGCACCAGTTCGTCGAGTGCGACACGTTCACTGCGTAGGTTCCGACGCTGCGCCCGGCCCCGCCTACACGTGGGGCCGGGCGCAGCGCTGCCTGCGAATGAGACAGCCGAGGAAACCAGTTGAGTGTTTTCGCTGTTCGGAAGACATGTGATTTCCTCCGCTGTACTGTTTGGAGTGTTGGTGGAGAGCAACCGCCGACCAGCCCCGAACGAAGGAACACCAGATGAGGATCCTGCCCCCCGCGGTCGCCACCGCCGTTCACGTCGCCACCCTCGCCCGCAAGGCCGGTCTGCCGATACCGCCCAAGGTCTACGCCGTCCTCGAAGCGGCCGCGAACCCGTGGCCCGCCGAGTGGCTGCTCGCCCCGCTGCCGGGCGACCCCATCCGCGTCGTGGAGCTGTTCGCCGGTCCCGGCGGCTGGTCCGAGGGAATCGCCACCGTCCTCGGCGTGGCCGTCGACTCGTGCGGCGTCGACATCTCCCCCGACGCCTGCGCCACCGCCCGCAAGGCCGGTCACCGCCGCATCTGCGCCGACATCACCACCCTCGACCCCGAGCACATCGCGCTGCGCCACACCGTGGCGGTCATCATCAGTCCCCCGTGCCCCGCCTTCTCCCCCGCCGGGAAGCTGTCCGGCCTGGACGCCCGCAACCTTGAGATCCTGTCCGACGCCATCTCCTACGTCGGGGAAGCCGCCGGGTTCCTCCCCGTCGAAGAGATCTTCGACTTCCACGACGAGGACGACTACGACGAGGATGGGAACTGCCCGTGCGCGATCGGCGAAGGCTGTCAGGCCCACTTCGCCCCGCGGTCCGGCGCCACCTGGGACGAGGTCCGCGAGATGGCCGCCGATGTGAGCGACCCCCGCATCGCGCTGATGCTCGAAGTCGTGATCTGGCCCATCGCCCTGCAGGCCGCCGGTGCGCCGATCCGCTGGATGGCCATGGAACAGTCCTCCAACCTCCCGGAGGAGATCATCGGCGACCTCGCGATCGAGTTCCAGTGCGCCGAGTGGTACCACACCAGCCACGACATCCTGGAGGCCGCCGACTACGGGCTCCCCTCCCGCCGCAAGCGCGTGTACATGATCGCCACCCGGGACTACACGCCGACCGTGACCCGCCGCGTCCGCCCGCTGCCCACCACGACCATGGCGCGCGCCCTCGGCTGGCAGCCCGGAGAGCGGATCAACACTCGCGGCAACCGGCCCATCGACCCTAAGACCGGCCGCGCCAAGGGCGGGAACACCTTCTCCGCTGACGGCCCGTCCTGGTGCCTCACCGGCAAGTCCCGCACCTGGAAGCGCGAGAGCGACGGCCTGCGCCTCACCGAGTCGGAGGCCGGACTACTCGTCGGGTTCCGCCGCTCGTACCCGTGGCAGGGAAGCCGTACGAGCGCCTTCCAGCAGGCCGCTGACGTCGTCGCCCCCGTCATGGCCGCAATCGTCCTGTCCGGCGTCCTGGGCATGCTCGGGGAGGCCCTGGTGCGCGACTACCTCGTCCAGCTCTACGACATCGACGACATGCTCAGCTCACCAGACGATTACGACCTGGCGAGCTGACCACCACGACGCCCGGCCCGCACCCGCGGAGCCGGGCGGCGGCCGTTCCCGGGCCCCTGTAACAGCCCACGGCCGCCCGCCGTTCCCCCGGGCATGAGCGACCCCAGCCCCTTCCGCCCCGTGCGCGGCGCGGCCTTCAACGCGTTCGGACCGTCCGTCATCCTGGCCGCCACGGTCACCGTGAACGGCGAGACCGTCACGGTCCAGCAAGACGTAGACCGCGCGGTGTGGCAGCGCATCTCCAGTGATCCGCGGCTCCGCGCCGACTACGAACGGAGCCTGCGCCAGGGGCTCGCCGCGGCCGTCGTGGAACGCCTCAACCCGTCCGTCACCGTGCACGTGCCGGTCCCACCCGGCGAAGCAGTGTCCGCCGCACTCAAGCGCGCGGACGCCACGATGAGGGACGAGGCCGAGCCGGAAGCGGAGCACTGTCGGAGGGTCGAACTAGGCTCCGAAGGATGAGCACCCCCACCCCGGCCCCCGCACCGAAGGACGACAGCACCGAGCAGGCTCCGCCCGCCGACGCCCCGTTCGATCCCCTCGACTTCCCCAGTGACCTCCTCGCCGCACAGCTCAAGCTTGCCGAGCTGTACGCGGCGCTCCAGGCCCATCAAGCCGCGCTCCCGTGGTCCCGCGAGTCGGACCCCGGCTGGCCGGACGAGGACGAGCGGGGACGGGAGCGCCCCGGACGCCCAGCGACGAGCGGCTGGCAGGCCGACGACGCCGCCGAGTTCGACCGGCTGCTCCAGGAGCTGCGCAAGGCGGCCTGGGCCGTACAGGGGCACCGGCACTGGGGGCTGTGCACGTTGAAGGGTGTCGGGGGTGCCGATCTCGTCACCGCTCGGCAGGCCCTCAAGCACGCCGACGGCGCCGTGCCCCTCCGCCGGGACGACGTCGCGACGGTCGCCTGAGCCGTACGGTCTCGGCTCCGCGTCCGCCGCAAGGCGGGGGCGCCCCAGGATCCCGGGGTGCCCCCGCCGATGGGTCAACGGCTCCGGTAGACGCACTCCTTCACGAGGAGGCCACCCGCGGCCAGGGCGAGCGCGACGCCCGCGGCCGGCCCGCCGGGGACGAGATCGGCCAGGTGCGCCGCCTCGACCATGGCGAGGCCGAAGACCCCGGCCGCGGCCTTCGACGTCTTCCGGATCCGGATCCAGTCGCGATCCTCCGGCTCGGCGATCTTGAATGGTGCTGGCACGATGGGGGTACCTCCGATTGGTGTCGTTCGAATGTCTCTGCGATGCACGGAGTCACGTGGGGCCGCTCCTGGCAGGGAGCGGCCTCATTCCGTCCTGACGGTCTTTCGACCCCGTGAACACAGTGAACAGCAGGTCAGGACCCCCGAGTTCCGGCCGAGTTCCGTGCTGAAGCGTCGACTGGCGAACCGACGGAGACGCATCGATAGGAGCCCTCCGACGCCTGTCCGCGCGAGGGTTGATCTGCGGGAACGCCGACGCTGGGCGTCGTTGTTTGGGCGATGGGCGCATCACTTCGTCGTCGCGGCTTCGCAGGCCTGTTGACCTGCGAATATGTGGCAACCCCCGCTCGTCTCTGCGGAGATGACGAGATGCGTGCCTGGCGAGCCCACGAGCTCGGGGTGCGTGACGAGGATCACATCAATGTTGTGTGATCGATCCGGGCACCCGTTCCTGTCCGCTGCGGGCTGAGGCCTCGACAAGGGGTGAGGGCAGCCCACCGGGGCGCCCCTGGCACGAGAGGCCGAGGCCATGACCGCGAACCCCGTCCACACCTACCTGGTGACCAACCCCAGCACGCTGTTCGACCCCAAGCGCGTCATCGAGTTCGAAAGCTCCGCCCCGATCGGCTCCGTCCGCGAAGTCGAGATCGACGGCCGCCCCGTCCGCATCCTGCTGACCGGCATCCCGCTGAACGGCGGTCTCCGCGGCGCCGAGCTGCAGGTCACCTACCTGTAGCCGTCCGCCATCCGGGATGCTCGGAGCATGGACAGCGCCCAGGGCCCCGAGCATCCTCCGCACTGGCGGGTTCGTGTGCATGTCTCCGGCGTCGCCGCAGCGATTGCGGACCTCGAACGGTTCCGGGCCAACGTCCTGTTCACGTGGCACGAGGACCTCGTCGAACTCGACGACGAGCTGGACATCCTGTTCCGCGGACAGATCTAACCGAACGCCCTGACGGCCCCGCCTACGCCCGTCGGGGCCCCCGATGGGGCATGCTCCCCTGCCGTCGCACGTCGACGCTCCTCGATGGCTGTGAGCCGCTCTTCTGACCCGCCCGCAGGCCGGACTGCGGCCACCGGTACAGGCGGACCGTGGCTTGCGAGTCCCCGCGCAGGTCGACGCTCACCTGAAAGTAGACCGAGCCGTCCGGCCAGTCCTGCTCCGCCATGACCGGAGCGTTCCGCCACTCCCCCGCCGACCACACCAGCAGCGTCGGCCGGTCGCCCTCCGGCCACAACCACACCACCGGTTCCGGCGGCCCGTTCTCCCGGCGCCACGGCCGCGCCTCCACCGGCTCCGGAATGTCCTCGCTGCTCACGTCTCGACCGTACGCCCGCCCCGGAGTCTCGGCGGCACCCTGTTCGCGTACCGGCGACGGAGGGCGCGACGCAAAGCGCGTCCGCCCTTCACGATCCGCGGCCTCATCCCTCCGTGTGGAAGGCCACGCCGTGAAGATCAACCGAGATGCCGACCGATTCATCAAGCCGCTCGTCGCCCTGGGGGCGGGAGTCGCCGTATTCGGGCTGGTCGTGCTCTTCGCGGTTCTCGCCGCAGGAGTCGACGACGACACCCGCAGGTGTCCGGTGACCCGCACTACGGCAGGCGACGTCGTCCCGGCCGGCCCGCGGCCGTGCGTCCTGTACGGCAACGGGCCATCAAGCGGGGCGGTGCTTCCGGCTGCCGACGGTTCTTCGAGTACGGGCAGCTCCACGAAGGCGCCCGCGACGCCGAAGGCCAAGACGCCTGCGGCCAAGGCCCCGGCGGTGAAGGCGCCCGCCCCGGCGCCGAAGGCCGCCGCTCCAGCGCGCAAGAAATGAGCGCGCGCCACAAGCACCCCGGAACGTGCAGCCTCCCGCGGTCCCACAACCGCAGGGAAGGAACCCCGCACATGTCTGCAAGACCCTCCAGGCGCACCGTCGCCCTGGTCGTCGGCGCCGTCCTGGTCGTCATCGGTGTCCTGATCGCCGCTCTCGCCGTCTTCGGCGGCAGCGGTGGCAGCGCCGACCCCACCCCGACCCCGTCCCAGCCGTCGACATCCCAGACGCCCACCCCGGACCCGACGCCCACACCCTCCGGCACGACCCCGGACCCGACCCCCACCCCTTCAGACCCGACCCTGGACCCGTCGCCCACGACCCCGGACCCGACCCCCACGGAGCCGGACGTCTAGATCCGCCCCGCTGACCCGCTCAGCACCTCACCCGCGCCCCGCGACGGCACCAACGCCGCCCGGGGCGCGGCCCGTTGCCGGAGCACCCCAATGGCCCCATGGGCGAGCGCGATGCAAGGGCGGCGGCTCCCTACCGTGCGCGCATGACGTTCATCCCGCGCACCCGCTTCGCCGTGTTCGCCGCCCTGGCCCGGACCTACACCCGCCCGCACCGGACCGCCTCGCCGGACACCCAGACCGTGGAGCTCGCGCACTGGCTCCTGAACAAGCCGGTCGCCGAACGGCGCGCCCACCTCGCCGCGCTGGACGACCTGACGCTCCTGGACGTGCTGGTCGTGATGGACATGCGCACGGGCAGCGCGTACGAGCTGTGGCGCGACACCCCGTCCGGGTTCGCCGAGGACATCCTCGGCCTCCCCCTCACCGACGCGCAGCGTGCGGTCCTCGACGCCGCAGCCGGCCCCGACGTCCGCCGGGTCGCCGCCCGGGTCCCGCACCCCGACAACCACCAGACCGCCGCCGCCCTCATGGCCTGGACCGCGCTCGTGTCCGGCCCCCGCCCGTACGACGACTGTCCGCGGGTGGCCGTCTCGTTCGCCCAGTACCGGCAGACCGCGACGAGCGTGTGGCGCTGCCTGGCCCGGTTCATCGACAACGCGTCGCTGCCCGGGAAGCTGGACATGTCCCGTTGGTCGTGGTGGGCCGACGACCTCGAAGGCCCGCAGCACGTCATGGCGTTCGCCGTGTGGAACACCGACCCCTACGCGATGGGCGGGCTGCACAACTTCGTGGCCGTGGTCGCCGACGCGGACAAGATCGCCTCCCCCGACATGCGGGCCACGATGAACTTCCTCGCCGAGAACGTGCACGGCGGGTCCCGGATCGTCGCCCTCGGCGGCACCACCGACGAGCCGGAGGAGTGGTTCACCGGGTTCGAGGCGTGCGATCAGGTCACCGCGCCCGCGGACACCAGCGGTGACCACAGCCGATGGATCCGGATTGGCGTACTGATCGACGAAGCCCCCGTCTGATGGCGACAGCGGCATCCCGAGGCCAGTTTCCAGAGCCCGGATGCGAGCGGCTGACGCTCCGTCGTGGATCTCGCATCGCCGCGCAACGCGCCGGAGCAGGGCGTTCTTCATGCCCCGGGATCTACCAGCGTCTCGCCGCCACCGTCCAGGAACGGACGCAAGGGCTCCGCCACCGGCAGGGTGCGCCGTTCGCCCGCGCCGTGCTCCGCGGCCGCCACCCGGCGGCCCCGCGCCGCGGGCGGGAAGGAGCTGCATGCAGCCGCACGTCACCCAGGCACTCCAAGACTGGTACGGGGCGTGGTCCGTCCACGAACGAGCCGCACAAGCCGCGTTCACCGCGGCGTTCCCCGCACTGAACCTGTCCGATCCCCGCTGCCGCTGCTACGGGCCCACCCTGCGGTGGCAGACGCCCGGCGAGGGCGAGGGGAAGGTGTGCCTCGACGACCACGGGCGCGCCACCATCGAGTTCGAGCACGTCCCCAAGGAAGCTGTCGGCGCCGCGATGAACGAGGTGTTCGGCGCCGACTGGTTCGACGAGGGGCCCGGCGGGTTCGCCGCGGCCGCGCCCGGCGAGTACCACTACGAAGACGAGTCGACGTACGCGGAGTACGCCATCGATGTCCACGACGACGGCACCGCCTCGATCGGCATCGCCTACGTGAAGGTCGACGACATCGTGACGATCCTCGACCTCCTGGAGCAGGCGCTCGCCGAGCACCGCGCGATCTGACCGGACGAGGTGAGGTGACGCGGTACCCGGGCCCATTCCGCGTCACCTCACCGGAGCGTCAGGCACTACCGCATGGTCCATTCCTGCGGTTCAACGTCGCCGGTGATCGGCGCCAGCATTTCGTCGATGAGTGCCAGGTCGCTCTCCTCCAGCCCCAGATCGGCCCTGGAGACTCCTGCGTCGTCCAGCATGTTCTGAGTTGTGGGGCGCCCCGGATACAAGCGCTCCAACCGCTCAAGCTCCGGTGATGCCGCCTCCATCCGGTCAAGTGCCGCCTGCTCACGCTCGTTCGCGGCGATCGCCTCGTCAATCTGGCTGACGGTGGCATCGAGCGTGATCAGCTCAGCGGTGGCGACTTGGCAGCCAGTGGCTGGGGCGAGGTCTTCGTGCGTCATGCCTGGGCAACGAGCAATCAGCGGCCGAGGCACGTGAGATCGAGCCGTCCAGTTGGCGTGACGCCGTGGTGCATCGACGCGACGTAAGTGGGTGCCGCTGTCCACTCTCCCCGCCTCGCCCCGGGCGTGACCACCTGGGCCGCGCTCCGTGCGGCCCGGCGCCCGGGGCAGGCGAGGAGATCAGTGCTGTGGCCCGACGACGTACCGGCCCCACCGATGTAGTGCGCGCCATCGTCCACGACCGGGACAGCGGCGCCTGCGTGCGCTGCAGCTCGAGCCAGGACTTGACCATCCACCACCGCGTGAACCGCGGCATGGGCGGCGCCCGGGAGCCGTGGATCAACCAGGCCCACAACCTGCTACTCGTCTGCACTGTGTGTAACTCCTGGTTCGAGGACCACCCGCGGGAGTCGTACGAGGCCGGGTGGAAGGTGCGCCGGCCGCAGCTCCCCGGCAGGGTCGAGGTGCGCTACCCCGACGGCCGCCGGTACGTCCTCACTCCGGACGGGGTGCGCAGCACGCGAGTGGAGGCCGCCCGATGAAGCGCCGACGTCGCATCGCGGTGCAGCTCCGCGTGCGCGCGCCTCGAGGCCTGTGCCTGGGCCCGTTCCGGCTGTGGGCTGTCCGGATCCGGCAGGGCCCGAACTTCGGGTTCGGCCGGATCGCGACGACCGACACGCCCCGCGACTCAGCCCCCGGACAGCGATGGGCGCAGGATGCTCAGGGAAGGGTATTGATCATGGGGGGCGTGTGGTTCGCTGCGCTCCGATACAGGTCAGTGCCCCTGCGCTGAAGGCACACCTGACAAGGTGTTTCTCTCGCTGTACTATTCTCGGCGACGTGGCGGCATGAGGATGCCCCAGCCGCTACCAGGCGCAGCACCGCGCCTATGCCGAGACGGAGTACGGCGATCATGCCCCGAGTTGCCCCCACACTTGAAGGACCCATTCCGAACTACGTGCGTCTTCGCCGTGAGGCACAACAGGCCGTCAGCAACGAGTTGGGCATCATCGCCCGCCCCGACGTCCGGATTGGCCTTGCAGCCGACATCATCCGCCAGGCTGACGCCGAGATTGGGCTGCACAGTGACGAACGAAACGCCGCCCTGGCCAGCCTGTGGTTCTACGACCACATCCAGGCTGTCAGCCTCGGGCACGCGATCGGCGTCAACAGGAACGCTGTTCGGGAGATCCTGAGCAGCGTCGCGTACGGCGATGCCAAGAAGCCGCTGCCGCCCAGGATGACCGACGAAGAACTGACGGAGCTGGGTGAGCAGCTTGGGGTGCAGCGCGTCGAGTCGGCTGCCGAACGACTGCCTTCGCTTGGACGCATCATCGAGAAGGCGAAAGCCCGCCGCGGC
Organism: Streptomyces sp. NBC_00620; assembly: GCF_026341825.1. Classification (GTDB taxonomy): domain Bacteria; phylum Actinomycetota; class Actinomycetes; order Streptomycetales; family Streptomycetaceae; genus Streptomyces. The sequence goes on along the minus strand of NZ_JAPENY010000002.1, from coordinate 1,674,394 downwards.
CGCGCGGTGCGCTTCATGCAGGACGCTGCGCTCGCCCTGACGGAAGAGCCCTACGGGTGGGACCCCGCCCGCATCGCCGACCACGCTGGCGTCCAGCGACGCCTGATCTACAAGCACCTGGCTGCGGCCAAGCAGCGCCAAGCGCGTTGACGAGGGGCGTTGCCCCACCTGACCGGCTCCAGCGCCACCGGTGCCGGTTTTCAGGCCCCGGTGGCCGGGGCCTGAAAAACCGGCTTCCGGTGAAGCGGACGCCGGGATGCCGGGCACCGGTAGATCAGGCGCCTTTAGTAACAAGATCAAGCACCACCATGAAGTAGGTTCCGATGCCTTCGCTGCGCTCAGGCATCGGCGGGCATCGGCCTTCAGAGCCCTCGAACGAGCATCAGCGCAGCCGAGGGGTGTCACAAATTTCGGCCGTCTGCCGTTCCCGCCACCATGACGATGCGAACGATGCTCCCGCCGAACCTGACCCGTCACTTCTGGGAGGTTCGCCGTGCCTTCATGCAGCACGCCGGGACCACCCTCACCCCCTGGTTCCGGCTCACCGCTGACGAACGTACCGCCGCCGAGACTGAGGTCGGCCTCTTCCGGCAGGCGATCCGGGCGTCTGAGGAGGAGCAGGGCCTGCTCGCCAGCCTGCGGGCGCCGGCACCCGCAGCCGATGCCCCCGACGAGGACACCACCATCAGCAACAGCAGCGGGGAGGAATGCCCCTGCCCCGGCTGCTCAGCCGTCGCCGCCGTCCTCGAGCTCATCAAGCGCGAGGCCGCACGCGTCGAGGAGTCGACGCTGGCGGACACCCGCCGCGCAACCCGCGGGCCTGTCCTGTTCTTCGCTGCCCCCGTCAGCTTTCGGCCCGCCCCGCTGAGCAGCGAGGAGCACGCCCGCCTGGAGCAGGACGCCCGCGAGTCCATAGGGAAGTGGGTTGCCGCGGGCAGGCCACTCAAGGACACGACGGACCCCGCGCCCGGCGCCGTGTGGGCATTCGAGGTCCGTCCCCGCGGCGGCTGGGTCGACCTGGACAGCCTCCGATGGGACCGGGAGCGCCGGGACGCCGTGCGGCGCAGGTTCTGGGACATCCCGCCGGTCACGCTCCACGACATCGGCAAGGCGTAACAAAATTCGGCCCCCGACGTACTACTAGTGCGGCTGGCCGCTCAGCCCGGACTCCCCCCGGGTAAAGCTCCCCGGCCGCACCCCCGGCCGGGGTGACGGCCCCTGATCCACCTCCCCCGGGTGCAGGGGCCTCACCCCGGCAACTATTTTCCGGCGCGAACCATCCCGTTGTTCCTCGGGCGTTCGTCTTCGTTTGGTCCGTGCCGGAACATGCACAGGCCTGGCCTGTGTCTGGGCATAGGCCCCGGCAATGCCGCGACACTAGATCCCCGAACACGGCACTTTCCCCGCCATGCCCCGCACCCAGCCCGCGCCGACCAGACGATCCCCCGTGGTAGTCCCTCCGGCCCGCGAGCTGCAGTACGCCCGCCGGCCCGGCGTCGTCTCACGCGACGCCGCCAACGTTGCCGACATCCTGCTCCGCGCCCCCGTCCCCGCGCGCCGCCGCGCTTTCAAGTACGAGATCACCGCCCGCGAACGCCCATACGTCATGCGGGAAGTGGAACGGGCCACTGGCTCGCTGTACGGACTGTGGCGGGACACCCCGAGCGGGTTCGTTGAGGACGTCCTCGGCGAGAGTCTGTGGAGCAAGCAGCGTGCCGTCCTCGACTCGATCGTCAACCACAAACGCGTAGCCGTCCCCGCCGGATTCGGCGTCGGCAAGACCCACCTTGCCGCGCGTGCCGCGGTGTGGTTCGTGAACGTCTACCCGGTCGGCACCGCGCTGTGCATCACCACCGCCACCAGATTCCGCCAGGTACAGCGCCAACTCTGGCCCCACATCCGCAAGGTGGTTCCGCGCGCCGGCCTTCCGGGCACCTGCGACACCGTCCAGTACAAGATGCCGACCCCGCAGGGCCACGACTTCGTCGCCGCCTACGGCTTCAGTGCACCCGCCAACGACGAGGCTGCGATGCAGGGCATCCACATGGCCCACATCCTCCTCATCGTCGACGAGGCGGGCGGTATCGCCCCGATGATCGGCCACGGCACCAACAACTTGCTGACCGGCGGCCACGCCGCGATGCTCGCCATCGGCAACCCTGCGATGGACGACCCCGCAAGCTGGTTCGAGGGACTGTGCATCGAGGGCGACGACCCCGATGAACCGACGACCGTCACCCTGCCGATCTCCTCCCTCGACTCCCCCGCCATCACAGGCGAGCGCGTGCCCTACTGCACGGACTGCCCCCCGAGTAACGACCGTCACACCCTGTCCAGGCACATGCCCGACCAGGACTGGGTGGATCGCACGATCCGCTCCTACGGTCAAGATCACCCCTACGTCATCGCCAAGGTGTACGCCCGTTTCCCCAAGGGCGGCGGCGGCCTCGTCGTCCCGCCCACATGGATTGACGACGCCCTGTCGTACGAGGACCCCACCGGGCCCGGCTGGCACCGCATATGTGACCTGGGCCTCGAAGGCGAGACCGCAGACCACACCGTCCGGGAAGGCGCCTGGATACGCTTGGGCGTCGACATCGCCGCGGACGGAGGCGACGAGTTCACCGTCTACCGCTCCGTGGGCGACGCCATTGAGTTCCGTCACGCCTCCGCCGGCGCCGTCAACGACAACCAGGTGAGGGTCGCCGAGAAGGTCCTTGAGGAGATCCACGCCGCGCAGCGCCTCGCCGACGCACTCGGCTCCCCTCATCCGGTCCGCGTCAAGGTCGACAAGAACGGCATCGGTCACGGCGTCACCAGCATGCTCGAGCGTTGGGCGGAGAGCGGTCGGCATCAGGCGCAGATCGTCGGCGTCATGGTGTCCGAGTCCCCCAGCCAGGACGACCCGGGCGCCGTCATGCGGCCATGGCGGAAGAGGGATGAAATGTGGCTGGCGACCCGTAGCCTCCTGCAGCCCGACCCGTCCACCGGCCGCGGGCGGCTGCGCCTTCGCATCGACAAGAAGGCCGCCGCGCAGCTCTCCACGCCGAAGCTGCTGTCGAACACCGGCGGCTTCGTCCAGGTCGAGTCCAAGAAGTCGATGACGGCCCGCGGTATGAAGTCCCCTGACCGGGCCGAAGCGGTCCTGCTGTCCCTATACGAGCCGGAGCCGCTGAACCAGCCGCGCCGCCGCGGCCTGCTGAACTAGACCCGGTGAGGTGTACCGGTGTCAGAGGGAGGCGGCAGTCTCTTGTGTCATGAGTTCGACTGTCCGCAACCTCAGCGCCAGCAGCGACCGCTCAACGCCCCCGGTCGCGTTTGCAGCCGTCCCCTCGACAGCCCCGGCCGTCGTCGAACTCGCGCGAATCCTCAAGTGTTCCGGGACCTTAACTAGGCCGCGAAGGACGTCGTCTCCGACTCCCGCCTGCAACTCGAATGGATCGCCTCCTAACTGGCGATAGCGCTGCCGCCGGGCCTCACCGAGGGCGCCGGCCGCGCCCACTACGCCACCCACCGCGAGACCTACACGGCCGCGTACAACGACGTCGGCGCTCTAGACGCCCCGGTGTATGGTCCGCGGATTCGTGAGCAATCGCGGTCCCGCGATCTGCGGTGTCGTCGGCGATGCGCACTGCGGGGCGTGGGCGCTGTCGACGTTCGATGAGCAACCGGCGTCTGCGGTTGTCACGTTGGGTGGGATCACGTGTCCGGGTCCGCATCGTGGCGGCTCAGAGCGCGGCGTACGCGCCGCAGGGCCCAGGAGATCGTTGTGATGGTGAGGACGGTTGTTACGGAGCCGATGAACTCGGGCACCGCGTCCAGCACAAGGTGGGCCGCGTTTCCCCGGAGATCAGCCGAAGCCGAAAGCGCGATGGCGTGGAGAGCAGGAGGAAAGACCAGGGCGAGCATGGAGGCAACTCCTAGGCTTTGCCCGACTTCCCTTCGAAGGCGGGCGAGGGGGACGACAATGAGCTCCCAGGCCCCTGTCCCCAACCGCTCACAGGACGGCGGGGACTGACAGGGACGCTCGCCGCCAGTTCACCCAGCGTGGAAGCGGAGCAAGGGGATCTGTCCCTGGGACAGGGTGGGGAAGCCAGGGACGAGAGTCTGGGCGGCGTTGCGAATGGGGGCGGGGAAGCTGCGAACGGTTAGCACAGCTGGTTCTGGCGAGGGACCGCGGTGGAAGTACGCGAATTTCCTGCGGAGCCAGGCTCGTGAAGCCGGCCTGGGTGCCCGCGAGATATCTGCCCGCTTCGCTCACGCCCAGCGAGAGCAGGAGGAGAAGTCGGCATCGTCGAGCACTGGCAGCCAAACGCCATATCTGATCAGAGAGATGACGTTCTCCAAGTCGCACATCGACCGCTTGTTCAGTGCGCATGCCCTGCCGAGTCCGCCCTGGCCGTTCACCTGCCAATTCCTGCTGATCACCAGCCGAGCTGCTGGCCTGACAGCAGAGCAGCACCGAGAACGTCTCGCCACGGCCAAGTCCTTGCTCGCGGCTCTTGAGAGCGCGAGCAAAGGCCAGCTTGCGCACCCCCCTGAGCAACGCAGCGACACCACACCGACCGGCGTGCATCAGGGGACGATCGCCTCGCTTCGTCTCGAAGTCGAGCTTGAGCGTGCCCGCCACACCGAGACACGTCTGGGCTACGCCTTGAGGGATGCCCAGTTCCTCATGAAGACCTTGTGGTCAATCATCAGCGCGCTGCGGGACATCATCTCCAGCCATGACGCTCTCCACGCACGGCTCTACCACAGCAACACCAGCACGGCCGATCTAGAACGGCTACGCGACGAGACCCAGCAAGCCATCGCCCACAAGCATGCTGCAAACGACGAAGCCGACCGTGCTGCGGCACGCATTCGCGCCCTGGAAGGGCTCTGGGACCAAGCCCGCCTGGACATGCACCGCCTGTCGCTCCACCCCGATGCCGGCGACCTCACCACCCCGGCCTCAGACCCCGAACCTCGAACGCCCGTAGTCCCCCAGGACCTTCTTGCCCAGCCAGCCCTCGATGACATCGCCGCCGCACTGAATAGGATCCGTGCCTTGAACTTCAGCGAGGAGCGTGCAGCGGTCGACCTGGAGCACGCCCTCACCCCCACGGCTCTTCACTCCGGGGGTGGGGATGAGCTGTCGGTTCTCGTGGCCGCAACACATCTCACTGACACCGACAACCGGCGAACCGCCCTACGCACACTTTGCCGTGACTGGCCCAGCCACGTCGAAACGAAAGAGGCCCTCTTTCGCCTCATCAAGGACGAGGACCCGACAGTTCGACGCGTGGCTGTGGACGGCCTTGCACAGGCAGAGGCGGGCGACACCGTCGTTCGTGACGCCCTTGCCAATCTATTCATCAACGACGAGGACGCGACGGCCCGAGGCAGAGCCGTTGACGTGTTGGTAGCGGGGTGGCCGGGAGATGACGTCGTCCGTGACACCCTTATCAGCCGCCTCGGCAGTGGCGAGGACTTTGACGTCGACGCCCTCGACGGGCTTGCCCGCGGCTGGGCGGATGACGCCAATGCGCGCGACGCCCTTATCCGCCTAATTGGCGACGGTGAGGACACCTATTGCGTCGTTGTGCAAATCCTTGCGGAGCGATGGGCCGGTGACACTGTCGTTCGCGACCTCCTTGCCCGTCTCATCGCTAACGGCGGCAGCGAAGTCCGACACGCTGCTGCCGAAGGCCTTGTCTTGTGGTGGCCAGGTGACGCCACGACGTACGACATCCTGGGACACCTCTTCGAGGACCAGGACCAGGACCAGGTCCACGACCAGGACGCCACCGAAAGCATCCGGCGTAGAGCGGTCGAAATGCTACGGAAGGCGTGGGCAGGCGACGTCGCCAGCCGTGATGCCCTTGTCGAGCTCATCGGCGGCGACGACGAACACGCCCGTCGTGTTGCCGCCCAGGGACTCGTACATGGTCGGTCGGGTGCTACCGCCGCTCTCAACACTGTCATTCAGTTCTGCTCCAACGACAACGAGCGCCTTCGGCGCGCAGCCGCCCGAGTCCTTGCAAAGGGTTGGCACGGAGATACAGCAGCCCGTGACGCGGTCATAAGTCTCCTCCGCGACGGCAACGAGCGCGTGCCACATGTCGCCGCCCGGATGCTGGCTCAGGGGTGGGCGGGCGACACCACCGCTCGAAATGCGCTCATCCTTCTTACTCAGCACGACAGCACACGAGTCAGGCGTGCCGCCGCCCGGATGCTGGCCCAGGGGTGGGCGGGCGACGCCACCGTACACGCCAGGCTCACGGTGCTTTCCCGCGACGATATCCACAAGTACGTACGACGTACTGCTACCCGCCTACTTACAGAGATCGGGGGTGCGCGGGTGCAGGCTGAGGCCTAACCGCAGCGTTCCCCTGACGCGCTCTCCCCACAGTGGCGACGCGTTCCGTTACAGGGAGCAGGGTCCGCAGCTTCATGAGCCGAGACGCCAGAGCGGCCCCGTACGGGGCCGCTCTCGTCTGTCCGGAGCCGAGTCCAACCGGCTACTTGACGGGGTGCTCGTCGAGCCAGTCATACAGGTCATGGGCGGAGCCGAGGACCTTCGGCCGGTTGGTGAACTCGTCCTCCCCCACGGCCATGCCCTCCTCCATGATGTCGATCAGCGAGTACGCCTCCGACCAGAACTCCGGCCCCACGGACTCCTCGGTGTTCATTGCCTGTCGCAGCGTGCTGGTCGGCTCCATGACCGCCTGCATCTGCTCCCAGCAGGTCCCAGGCTCCATAGACTCGCAGCCGACCGTGTCGTACTCGTCCACCGCGGCCTGGAAGTCGATCGTCGCCTCATCCAAGCTCACCGTCGGTGAGGCCGCGGTCGTGGCCGGCTTCTTGTCCTCGGCCTCCGCGCTGCTGCAGCCGCTCACGGCCGCCGCCACGGCTATGAGCAGAATGCTCGCGAGCGACTTCCCCCATGTGTGTCTCCCCATGACGGGGGATCATGTCACGTGACACGGACACGACCAATGACAGGGGCCCTGGCCGACGGGCAGGGCCCCATCTGGCAGGGGATCACGCGCGGTCGAGAAGCGGCCTCCTCACCGGTTGCGGTCCTCAACTCGGGCCCACTACGCGCCCATCTCGCCGAGGGCTGGCACACGCCCGCCGATACCGAGGAACTACAGGGCGGGCCGCCACCGTGCGTTTCCGAGCCTCGAGCCGTCAGTACAGGCGGCCTGACCGGTTTGCCTCCAGGCGATCGGCGCCCGCCGCCCCTACTACACCAGCGGGGCGGCGGCCTTCCGCTCCGCGGCAGTGAGGGGTGGCGCGGTGAGCTGGGGCTTGAGGGGGCCGATGGCGGCGGCGAGGAGGGCGCTGGGGGTGAGGAGGATCTGCGCGCCGCGCTCCAGGGACGACACGTCGGTGAAGCGGCGGGCGATGCGGCCGTTGCCGGTGGCGGTGAGCAGGAGGCGGTCGACGTACGCGGCGACGATCCTGTCCTTGAGTGTGGGGCCGTTCTCCGTGGCGCCCGGGTAGAAGACGTCCTGGCCGGTGGCGAGGTCCCAGGCCGCGTTGACCGGCCGGGCCACGGCCTTCTGTGCGGCGCGTGCCAGTCCGGGGGTACCCCAGCCCCGTCGGCGGATCACCTGGCGCAGGGCGACGGCGCTCTGCGCCGCGACCGACATGCCGTGCCCGTAGACCGGGTTGTACGCGGCGAGCGCGTCGCCGACGACCGCAAAGCCGTCGGGCCAGGGCCGCGAACGCTCGTAGTAGTAGCGGCGGTTGCCGGTGGACCGGGTGAACGCGACGCCGGGCAGCGGCTCGGCGCCAGCGATGAGTTCGCCGATGACGGGGTGGCGCAGTTCCTCGGTGGCGAACCGCTCGAAGTCGCCCTCGTCGGCGGAGGGTTCACCGCCGCGGGTGCCGGTCAGGGTGACCAGCCAGCGCCCGTTCTCGATGGGCATCAGCACGCCCGACCGGCCGGGGCGCCCCTCGTCCGGGGCAGCCATCACATTGATGACGGGGAAGCCGGACCGCGCGGCCTCGGGGGCGCGGTACATCCGGCTGGCGTACGCCAGGCCGGAGTTGACCTCGCGCTGCTTCGGCGCGGCCAGGCCGAGTGCCGCCAGCCACTCCGGTGCACGGGAGCCGCGTCCGGTGGCGTCGACGACCAGGTCGGCCGACAGGACGCGCTCGACATCGTCGTGGCGGACGCGGACTCCGGTAACGGCGGCGGAGGTTCCTTCGAGGCTGAGCGCCTCCGCGCGCTCGACGAGCTTGATCCGGTCGTCGCCGAGTACCTGCGCACGGACGGTCGCGTCGAGTAGGTCACGGCTGCTGAGGATCATGTGGTGGGACTCCTTCCAGCGACGGAACCAGCCCTGGGGCGACAGCGCGACCATGTCCGTGGTCAGCGCCAGCCGGTGCGCCCCGGCTTCGGCGAGTCGTCCGGTGAAGCCTGGCAGGAGTTCCTCGACCGCCCGTGCACCGCCGGACCACAGCAGATGGACGTGCTGGGCCTGGGGCAGGTTCTTGCGGCGCTCGGGGCCCTTGGGTAGTACGTCCCGCTCGACGATCGTGACGACGTCGGCGAACTCGGCCAGGGCGCGGGCCGTGAGCATGCCGGCGAGGCTGCCGCCGAGGACGACGGCGGATCTCAAGGGCCCTGCGGTGGAGGGTCGGTCACTCGTGGGGCTGGCATTCATGCGGGAGGCACGCTCTCTGCTGTGGCGGCCGCGAGCGCGCGGACCGCCTTGATGTCGTGGGTGTTGGGGAGGGCCCGGGACACGGCTTCGATCTCCTCCAACAGGTCCACGATGTCCGGGCTGTTGAAAGGGGTTGTGGCGTCGCCCTTCCGGGGGCGTCGCTTGGTCTCGATGGCGTCCTGGATCGTCACGACGTGGGCGAGCGACTTCGCCCGGCCGGCCTCGTGTCCCAGACGGAGTGCCGCGTCGTAGGCCCGTCGGCCCAGGTCCTCGTCGACATACCGGCTTAGGCGGAGCAGCGCGTCCCGGATGAACGTCTCGCGGCGCATCAGGCGCAGTTCGGGGGTGGCCCGCAGTGTGAAGGGGACTCGGTCGTCGCTGTCGGCTCGCGTCAGCAGATACAGGGGTCGGAGGTGCCAGTGGCTGAGCCGAATGAGGGCACGGCGGTGCAGGTACTGGCCGATGTGGGGCAGAACGAAGCCCACCGCGATCAGGACGGCGGCGACACTGGCGACAGGCGGCGCGAGATCGGTGCTCAACCGGTCCAGGTCGTGGCCGCTCCACCGGGCGACGACCGCCGAGAGTTTCGCGCCGTCGAAGATCAGGTTCATCGCATTGCCGATACCCAGGCACGTCAGGCCGCCTCGCAGCCATGCGTCGAGACCATCGGTGCGGACCCAGTTCCAGATCAGCTTGGCGGTGATCAGGCATGCCATGGAATGCGCGAGCAGATAGAGCAGGATCAGCTCGCGCATGAAGTGTGTGGTGGCGTAGTAAGTGTCGAAGTCCCGGAGCCGCTCCTCGTGGACGCCGGCGAGCGCGAACAGCACCCACAGGGCGGTGATCACACCCGAGTAGGCGACGACAACCCACCGCATGACACGGCGGGTTATCTCACTCCGATCGGAGATGCCGTTTCTCCATGAGGCGATCAACAGCAGGCAGGATCCGCCAAACGCGGTGAGGATGCTGTAGACCAGGGGAGCGGAGATGTTCGGCACGCCGGTGACCCGGTTGGTCCAGGCAATGGTCGGTGGCGCCGCGAATACGAAGATGGCGCAGGCGAGGACGAGCAGACCACCGACAGCTCTGAGCAGCGGATCCTTCCAGAGCCTGACGATGCTGGGCAGTTTGATCACAAGAGCGGCGGTCAGGACCCCCGCAGGTATCCAAAAGGCGATGTAAGGGTCGTCGAGAAAACGGGAAGGGCTCATCACCGATCAGTCCTCCCGTCCGCGATAGCCCAGCGACGCCTGGATGTCCCGCCCAACCGGGCCGACGGGACCCGATCGCGTACCAAGGCCGGTCACCCACGAGCGGAAGACACTCGCCAGACGCAGCCCGAAATCCTCGGCCTCGGCCTCGTCTGCCGCATGGGACCCGTTTCGGGCGGCGACGGTCAGGGCGATCTCCTGCCAGCCGGTGCCGTCCGACAGGGTGCGTGCCGCGGCGGCCGCCCCGTCGACGTGATGATTGTGGTGTCCCTGCCTCATGTGCCACAACTCATGGCCGAGAATCACGAGTTGCTGGACCGTCTCGGCCCGCTCCTCAATGACGATGAGGTCGAAGTCGTGGAACTCCAGCCACAAGCCGGTGACCTCGAACTCGTCGGGGAACCGCTCGAACCGGAGCCGCACGGGACGGCCGCCGCGGCGACCGCCCATCTCCTCGCACAGTGCCGCCGCCAACTCCCGTACGTCGACCGGGGTTCTCTCGATCCTCGTGCGCAGCGCGCGGCTCAGCTCCAGCGCCAGACCCCGCATCTCGGAGGGGGCCTCGCCCGGCCGCAGAGCCGCCACGACCCTGCTCACACCGCGTGCAAGCCTCATCGCTCCCCCTCATCGCTGTTCAGCTAGCCGTTGAGCATAACCATGCGGGCGTCCTGCTTGCGGGGGGTTACCCCCTTGCCGCACATCGCCAGCGTGATGGCTCCGTGCCTGGTCATGAACTTGAGTGTGACGTCTCGCGACAATGCGTTGGGCATTCTCAGAAGGTGCCACGGCCGACTCTCGCGTCGCGTCAACGAAACAAGCCTGTGACCAGTGAGGACATCTGACGTCCAGGTGAGAGCCGGGCTGAACATCGAAGTCAGACGTCGCAGCGCTGGAGCCACCAGCTCCACGGAATAGGTGACGGACAGCGGAGACGTCGATGAGGCCGCCCTCGAGGTCGAAGACAACCGCGTCGCGCAGGGCGCCGGCCGTGGTCACTCGGCCTCCTCGTTGTACGCATCGATGATCTGGCGGGCCTTAGAGGCGCACGGCGCGCACGAACGGCGGTGCTCGCAGCCGCAAATCGCCGCAGCGAGGGCGTCGACGGCCCCCGTCGAGGCGATCCGCAGCAGCGTCTCGCCCTTCTTTCGGTGTCGGTCGCATGCGCGGCTCTTGCCGTGGCGGAGGCCGCACGCGATCAAAGCGATGGTGGCCTCGAGCTCAGTGAGCTGCGCCTGATCGTCATCCGCTTCCGCGTCCGGAACGGGAACGAGAGTGGTGCTCATCTCTGTTGTCCTTCGGTGCTCGTGTTCGCGTCGGGCCTCCAGGAGATGAAGTGCCGCGGCACGTCGAAGAGTTCGCAAATCATCTGGGTGAAGGCCTCCCGGTCTGAATCCGGAAGGCTCGGTGCCCGGTAGGGCTCCGGGCGCAAGGTCATGCGCAGCAGCCCTTGGGGGCGCGGGACTTGTGGTGCGCGATGGTCTGGAGGTCTCTCCCGACCTGTTCGTACGCGGTCACTTCCTGGCAGGTAGCGGCGGTCTTCTCAACAGCGCTCGAACTGCTCGTGTCCGCGGAAGGGGCTGCCCGCCCGGTCCATAGACCGTGAGCGTGAGACCGGAGGTGATGCTCATGGAGGGGCATCTCCTTGCGCCGTACCGGGGGTGAGGGCACCCAGCCCTCACGCTTCTTACGGCGAATCGCCATTCCTGTTACAGTCTCGGCGTCTTCGCTGGTCAGAAGCTCGGAAAGTCTGACTCGTAATGGGTCGCCGGATCATGACGATGTTCCTTCTTTCGGGCCTTTCCGGCGGTTGCTCTCCGCCGGTGTCTGGCAGCACGAAAGATTTCAGTGAGCGGATCTGTGACCTTGGCACTGAAATCTTTCGTGCGATGGCTCATGGCGGTTCGGGTGCACCGGTTGCTTGAGTGCCTGGGTGCACGAGGTCAGCGTTTGACTCGATTGCGGACGGCTAGGATCGCGAGGGCCAGGAGGACAGGCTCGGTCAGGCGGGAAGCCATCTCGGTGTAGGTGCCGGCGGTGGTCAGGTCCTGGTCGGCGGAGCGGAAGACCACTGAGTTGAGGGTGACGTTCAGCGCCTTCTCGAAGCGCTCGCCGGTGAACCGGTTGCCGGTGGGGTTCTCCGGATCGTCATTGTCGATCTCGAAGGTCACCTTGCCTCCGCCGACCGGCACGGTGCCGGTCGCTGTCTGCTTCGGAGTGTCGCTGGGAAGGCCGACGGCCATCAGAAGCACGATGGTGAGAAGCATGGCGGCACCGAGCCAGGCCAGGGCTCGGGAGGCGCGCAGACCGTAGCCGCACAACGCCCAGTACGCGGTCAGCAGGCCCCGTTCGCTGCGGGGGATGTCGCTAGCGTGGCGGCGCATCTCCATCTCCCCGTAGTAGAAGTCCGCGGCCCCGGGCTCGTGTTTTCCGTCCTCGAACGCTTTGCGCAGCGCCCGATACACCGGCGCCAGTTGCAGCGGCCCGGCCTGTCCGGCGCCTAGTGCCGCTACGTTCCAGCCCCGGACTGCCCCCGGCTGGCTGGCACGCCAGTGGTGTTCTTCGGCGAGGGCCCTGCGCTCGGTGAACCGTACGGGCGGCCAACGTCGCCAGTGCACGGCGGGCGGGACCGTGTCGAACGTGCAGGCGCCCTCCAGACGCAATTGGTCCAGGTGCACTGTGCCAGCGAAGAGGCATCTTGCGAGATCGACGTCGGCGAGGACCAGATGGGCAGCATCCACTCCGCGCAGCGACGCCAGTCTCACCCCAGGGGTGGGTGCACTCGCAAATGGACCCTCGGCCAGCTGCCGGCCGTCGGCGAGAACGAACGGATCCGGCTCCGCAGCTATCGTGAGGGGGTACTCGAAGACCGCATGAGCGAAATCCACCGTGGCGTAGCGCAGGCGTATCTCAGCAGTCGATGACCAGCGGGTCCGCCAGCATTCCAGGCGCCGTGTGGCAAACGAGAGTGTCACCGGGCCGCCGAAGGTCGCCCCGGACAATGTGACCTGCCCGGCACACACCATCGGCCCAAGGATTGACGCTCTCTCGAAGGCCGCTGACCTGAACTCGACGTCGCCCTTGAAGGTCGCCAGCCCAAAGTCGACGCCGCTCTTGAAGGTCGCCGACCCGAATCCGGCGATGCCCTTGAATATCGTCGCCTGAAAGTCGACAGGGCTCTCGAACGTCGCCGACATGAATCCGGCGGTGCCCTCGAAGTTCGCCGACCGGATGTCGGCGGTGTCATTAAAGCTGGCCGACACGAACCAGGCATCGCCCTTGAATGTCGTCGCGTGAAAGTCGACGCCGCTCTCGAAGGTCGCCGACTCGAATCTGGCGGTGCCCTCGAAGCTCGCCAGCCCAAAGATGGGGTCACCCTCGAAGTGCGCCAACTCAAATCTGGCGGTGCCCTTAAAGCACGCCATCAGGAACCCGGCGATGCCCTTGAAATTCGCCGATCCAAAACCGGCGTTGCCCTCGAAGGTCGCCGTCACGAACAGAGCGTCACCCTCGAAGCGCGCCGATTCGAACCCGGCGCCACCCTTGAAGGTTGCCAACCCGAAGCTGGCGTCACCCTTGAAGGTTGCCGACGCGAAGTTGGCGTCATCCTCGAAGGTCGCCGAATGGAACAAGGCGATGCCCTCGAAGGTCGCCCACCCAAAGTCGGCAACGCCGAGGTGTGTCCCTCCGGTTGCGGGGTCATGAAGGGCGTACAGGAAGTCAGCGAGGACCCGCTGGGTGAAGGGGGTGCCACGGTGATCAACGTTGGCGCCGGGGGTTAGACCGGCGAGGTAGGCGTCGCGGTCGGCAGTAGCCAGGTGGGCGAGGCAAGCGGTGTGGCCGGATACGTGGATACCGGGGCAGCCGTCGGGATCGCTGTTGGGGTCTGCGCCGTGCCCGCAGCGCTGCCATGAAGGAGAAGGGGCTCGGTTGCGGCTCGGCTGAGGCATACACGAAGGACGATTGCGTGCGGCCAACGGTTGCACGCCCGTGGCCGCAGCACTGAAATCACCGTTGCGAAGACCTCATTGACTTCCGGTTTCACTTGCCTCGTCGAGTCCGGCATCGGCTGATTGTGCGAGCGTGACCGCTGCCCACGCGATACGCGTTCCTGACGCTGGAGGCGCCAGGTTCCATTCGTGCGCGTGCACGAGGGGGACGCGTCCCAGATTTGTTAGTTCCGATATCAACTTTATGCGATTCTCTTCCGAAAAAAAATCGTCCGGCACGCTGATCGACGCATCGCCGAGAAAGTCGGCGGCCCCGATGATGGTCCCTATATGCTGCCGCCATAGTTGATCGTAGGCGAACTCCGCGAGGTGTTCACGGAACTCGTCCTTGTCGGTGACAAGGGCACCGCCTGGCACACCCCACCCTCTCCGTAGTACTTCTCCGGCGGAAAAGTGCAGCGCGCGACTGGTCGCAGAATGCAAATATTCGTACTCTTCTAGGAGAGATGTTTGTTCCGCCACCCATTTCGCAGAGGGGAGTATCCCTTGCCACCCCCACCGGCCGCGAAGTTGGCGCAGTTCATTCTTGACGTCGTCCAACGTCGCAGCGTGAGCATCAACAAATCCCGGCGGGAACCACAGGTGCAACGTCATATCGAGATCGCCGATGTAGTCCCGCTGCGCGATCAGTGCCCGCCGAGCGTCCCAGCGGCCCATTACCAGCAGCAGGCCATTCGCCTCGCTGTGCGTCATGGAAGCGAGGAATGTAACCCACATTCGTTCCTCAAGGAAGGCTCGCACGAAGGCCACCGCTAGATGGCCCTGCCTGGCGTCACCGAGCGCAATCGCCCCCTCGATGGCGTCTCGCTGTCTTCGCATGCAGTTATTGATCGTTAGCGCCCGTACGTCCAGGTCTGATTCATCCCAGATGAGCGAGCCCACCCGGATTTCTCTACGCATTCGCGCAGAGAAACTTTTCAGCGCCTGAAATCTCGGGCTCAAGGTGTCGTTCAGTACGGGGGAAATCTCGTCGTCCACAACTTTGCCCCTACCCATCGCGCACGCCCTAGCCGGATTACTTCGCATAACCCTACTCGGGTGACGCAGCGGAAACATTTAAACGCTGACACGCCAGCGAGCCCCGCGGAGCGCCAGTCTGCGCCCTCACCAAGATCGACTGAGACGACGGCCAACATTCACGCCTGCGGACCGAGATCAACTGAGAAGCCCGACATCCTGACGTCTCAACTCATCGGGTCGCCACAGGTCAGCCTCCTGGCTACGGACCAGATCATTTGCGACAGGACAGCTCTCCGCGAAGAAGCGAACGCCTCGAACCTCGGGGCCTGTTACGCCACGCGAGGGGCCACGACAGCGACCGAAGCGACCAACCCGCGGCCCAACCACCGCGCACCTCGGCCGAAGAGTCCCGAGAAGGTGTGGGCCAGGAGGGCGAGGGCGTACGCAACGAGCTTCAACGGTCCGGACGGCTCCGCACAGAGGGCTCCTACTTCCGGATCAGGGCGGTTTCTCTCCGCTCTCAGGGAAGACTGTAAGCGATACCGCGGCACGTCAGGAACCGCAACTCAGAGGGTACAGGTGGCTGACCGACAGAGTACTGAAAAGCCGGACGCCGAGCAGAAGAAGCTCGTGGTCCGCCGACGGCGGGACATGGACTTCACGCCCGTCCGCAACGGCATGGACTTCCTCCTCAGCGCCTTCGACCATCTGAGCCAGCGAGAAGGTGCGCCGGGCGCTCGAGACCTCAAGTACGCAGTGCTCCACCTACAGGCAGCCGTCGAGGTCCTACTCAAGGCCCGCCTCATCCGGGAGCACTGGAGCCTTGTGTTCAGTGATCCAGGAAAAGCTAAGAGAGTCGACTACGAGAAAGGCAGCTTCTCTAGCTGTACGGTCCTCGGGGCCGTCGACCGACTTAACAACATTGCCAATCTTCAAATCACCAAGGAACAAAGGCAGGCCATCACTAATCTGGCCGACACTCGAAACGCTTTGACGCATCTCGGTCATACGGCGAGCGTCTACGCCGTTGAAGCGCAGGCGGCATTGGTACTCGACTTCCTGCTGAACTTCATCCATAGAGAGCTGCGACCGGCCCTCTCCAAGGAAGGCCCGTTCGTTGAGACCACGATGGATCAGTTGCGCACTCGCTTGCTACATATCAAGGCGCTCGTCTCTCAACGATCTGCCCGTCTTGAGGAGGAACTTAAGTATCTGGTTGACCGCACCGTGGAATGTCCGGAGTGTGGCCAATGGGCGATCGTCCTCGGAGATGAGCCCCTGTCCTGCCGATTCTGCATGAAAGAGTGGGACACCCCCAACGAACTGGCCGTCTGGTACAAGGAGGTCAATTCAGGTGGCGAGATATTTCCCTGTGATTCTTGCAACCACTACGCCGTCGTTATGCGCGCCGAAGTTGCGAAGAACAGGAATGCCTCCACCCCTATCTGTTTCGGATGTGCGGCCGATTACTCCACGTGGCGGCGTTGTGAAATATGTAATGATTCTCTCGTGCATCCCGAACAATCCCCCCAAGTCTGTTCGGATTGCGAACCCGCGGCCGATGAAGCTTACTGACGAATCCCCAACGCCTGCCGTACTCGCCCCAGTCCCAGTGACCCCGCACCGTGTACGTGCGCCCGGCCAAAGCCGCCGAGAACGACCCGTTCAGCAAGTTTCCGGTGCACGACGTCGGAGGAATTGGGCCTACATGATGCCCTTCCACCCCCACGGGGGTGGCGCCGTGCGGCCGCGCAGGCAGTCAACACGGTATTGCGCTTCCGCCTGCCACTCCAGCCGTGTAGCGGCGTGCTGGGCGGCATAGCTGGTCATGCGCAACTGGCGGGCCCCAGCGAGCAATTCGTAGCCCTCCCACTGCGTTACATCCGTGCCGTACGCGGAGCAGAACTCGGCGTACTCGGCCTTGGACACGGCGCCGGTTGTGGTCATCTTTACCGCGGTGGAGACGAGATCCCACTCTGGGGGGCCAACCGAGACCCGCTCGAAGTCGATCAGGATCGGCCCGGCTGCCGTGCGCACTGTGTTCCCCACCCAAGCGTCACCGTGCACGACGCACTCAGGCAGCCCCTCGGGACGGTTCAGCCACTGCGCCTGCAGATCCGCGAGTTGCTGATGCAGCCACCCGCGATCGTCGTCAGATAGGGACGTTGCTGCGTCAATCCGGTCGGCGACCCGTACAAAAGGGTCCAGCCGGCCAAGCTGCAGATCAGGGATAGGCAGGGCGTGAAGCTGCTTGAGGAGCGTCACCACGTCCATGACTGATCCCGCTACGTGTTCCGGAAGTTCTTCCCAGAAGGTCACTGGACGATCGTCCGCGTCAACGGGCTGGTCGACGCATAGCGTTCGGACGGCAGGTACCTGGTTGTCGGCCAGCCACTCCGCCACGCGCACCTCACGGGCCGCAGCATCCCATTGCCCTGCCCGCGCGATTCGCACGATCACGCGGTTGGGAAGGCGCCAAATTTCGTTCTCGGCGACACGGATGGGTTCGGCACCAGCGGGGTCGAAGCCCGCGATGCGGCAAGCTTCCTCCAGCGCTTCAGGGGCAGGGGCGGCTGAGATCGTCATGCTTGCAGGGTTCCCCTGATTCGCTGGCGTAGTTCCACGGCCGCTTCCAGGCCGCGGTGCTGGGCGGAGAAGCGGCCGAGTTCCCTGAGATCGTCGGCAGCTCGACGCGAAGTGAGTAGGCCGACATCGTCGAGTGCCGCGTGGCCAATGGCTACGGCCTGCATGGGGTCACCCTTCGCCATGACGAGCGACGCCAACTTGATGCGGGATATTGCGCGTGAGCGCTTGAAGCTGTCTCCGTGGCCTGCAACCGCAGTCTCGAAGCGTCGTCCGGCCTGTCCCGGGTCCTGACGCATGTGGACGGCGATCTCGTAGAGGGCGTGGGCGGTGTCCCCGGCGTGCTGCGCCTCGTCGTAGTAGGCCATCCAGGGCGGATCCTCAGCCGGGTTGGAGTGAGCGAAGGCTTCATCGGCCTGGCCTACAGCGGCAATGGTGCCTGGCACATCGTGCATCTTTCCGAAGGCGCGGGCGCGGGCGCTGTGCAGCATGGCTCTCTCGGTGGCTGTGAGCCGCTCTGAGCGCACCAGGCCCGTGTCTGCGTAGGTCAGACCACTGTCGGGGTCGTTGATCCAAATCGCCTGGCGGGCGAGGAAGGAGTACGTCTTTGCGCGCAGGTGCCAGTCCCCGGCTTCGGTGGCGCATTCCGATGCGACCTTGAAGGCGACGCGGGCGTCGTCGTGAGCGTAGGCGTCGAAGTGCGAAGCGCCGACCACGATGCCGAGCCGCGCGATAGCGGAGAGGAACGCGATCTGCAGTTGGTCGGGGCACCTAACGGACAGTAGGCGTACAGCCCACTCCATGGTGCGGCTGGCCATCACGCTGACCAGGCCTCCCCCGCCATGTGTGTTGTCCGCGAGGTGAAGGACGTCGGCAGCGTGATGGAGCTGCTCTATCTCGCGTGGGGTGATCTTCTTCGGAAGTTCTGGCGGTGCCGCGGGAGCGACCAGGTTGGCAAGGTCTTTCGGAGCGATTGCGGCAAGGCTGCCGGCAGCGAGGAATTGACGTCGGTCCACAGACGCAGGACTCCCAGAGTGCGGGGAAGGGTCTCTGCCCAGGATGCGGCCATGGCGGACCTGAATGGTCCCCTCCACTGGGCTGGAGGCCGCGTTATCCGCATCGCCTCGCTTTTTATCCGCATCGCCGAAGACCATTCCCCAGGCCCTCACGAGCACTCCACCCGTCTCGAGGACGTCGTCTAGGCGCGCCGCGAGTTCGGAGTGACAGCGATACGCGCCCTTCTCGATTTTCGAGATGACGGACGGGCTGACCTGCACCATCGGCCCCAACTGGGCAGCACGAAGTCCCGGCTTCCTCTTTCTCCAGTACCGGAGTTCGGCACCGAACCACTCCTGGGGTGAGGCGTCGGGGGTGAGTTCCTTCTCTGGCTGCGGCATCAGGGTCCCTTGGGTCGCGATGCGGATTCCTCAGTTGTCCGCATCCGGATCTGCACGCGGGCCTCGCGTCCTGACTGAATGGTTGCTGAACGGTTCCACACCAGTACACACCGCTGCCGGGCCTCGGTAGAGAGGTTTCGCAGACCGAAGTGGATCTGAGAGATGACCATCCTTCTAGCACTGCCCGCCCCGCCAGTAACGGGTGTTTCCGCCATGACGCGTAGCAGCCCCGGACAGCTCGAGATGGACCTCGCTGTGACCGCGAAGACGGTCGGCCTTGTGAGAACCATCGTGCGTGCCCACGTCCGCCTGTGGGGCCTTGAGCCGCTGGTCGAGCGGACCGTGCTTGTGTTGTCCGAACTGCTCACGAACGTTGTGAAGCACGTCCCGCCCAGCGGGAAGAGTCAGACCCCGAGCGCGCGGCTCGTTCTCACTCGAGTCCCGGGGGATGGACTTTTCCTCTGTGTCCACGACTCGGATCCGACGCATCCGCAACTGACGCTTGCCTCCCCTGACGCCGAGGACGGGCGGGGCGTCAGCCTCATTGCGGCTTGCGCGGACGAGTACGGCGTCACCCCGGCTACCGGTGGAGGCAAAGACGTCTGGCTCACCCTGTTTCCCGGAGACCACTCATGACCCAGCCGGCAATGCGGCCTACCGCGCTTTCCTCTGCCCCAGCGGCTCGCCAGCAGCTCTGACGCGCCTCCCCCTGACTGGCCGCTGGGCCACAGTCATCGGCTCTCTGGCTCCCCCAAGAACCAGACAGGTCGGCTGTCGCCCAGCGGCCTCCGATTCCCCGTTTTGAGGACTCACCCCCCATGTCCCCCTTATGCACACCAGGCCTGGACCGCCTCCTGCCTGAAGATCCTCGCCTGATGCGGGGGTGTATCGATGCCCCGCAGTGACATGGACCTGATCGTTCACGCCGCGGGCCCGGACGAAGATCTGCGCCTAGCCCTCGAAGACCTGCGGATAGACCGGTACCTCGAAGCGAAACGGCTGCTACGTGCCACGTACGGCGACTGGGCGCTGCGTACGTCCCGCAGTCAGGTCCTGGCCGTCGGCTCCGCCAACAACAAGGCGATCGACCAGTGGTACGCCGAGGAACCCTCCGACCCGGACGCGCTGATGATGCGGGCCCGGGTGCTGACACAGCGTGTACTCAACGCCCACCGCAGTGGGCTGTCCGGCCAGAAAATCATCAGCGCGGTCGACTCTGCCCGCGCGGCGTGCAAGGCCGCAGCCGATCGGTGGCCCGCCGATCCCGTGCCGTACGTGTGCTACTTGGCGCTCGCACAGACCGATGTCGACGAGCGGTTCCCTCATCATCGAGTGCACTGGAGTCCTCCGCCCGAAAGGATGCTGCCTCCCGGACCGTGGAGGGTGCTGGACTGGGTGAATGAGCGGGACCCCGGCAACCGCGAGGCGTATCACCGAATGCTGGGCGTCTTTCATGCCCGTGGCCGGGGGGGAGGCCTCGACTTCGCCCAGTGGGTGACCACGTTCGCACCGGCAGAATCGCCGCTGAATCTGCTGCCGCTGTACGCCTACGTCGAGACTTACCGGCTGCAACTGGAGCACCAGCAAACCGCCAGCGTGATCGCGTACTGGAGCACTGCCGACAAGGCCCACTACGCCCGGAAGGGCCTGGAGGTCTGGTTCGCCCACGCTGACCCACTCTCATGCTCACTGCTGGACCTGCACTATCTGGCCTACGCACTGACCGCCACCGGCGTGGGACGCGCGGGCGAGGTGTTCGAGGCAATCGGCCCCTACATGACCACCGCGCCATGGGCGCTCGTCACCCCGAACCCCCAGTGGTGGCAGAGCGACTTCCGCTCGGCTCGCAGCAGAGCCCTCAGCATCACGGGCGGCCACCGATGAGCATCCGAGCACCACCGCCGCAGCACTGCCCGACAGCTGCATGGCCCTTCCCTTCATTCCCCTTTCGATCAGAGGATTTCTCCGTTGTCTCCGAGAAGAGCCCCTGTCCAGATCAACGATGAAGCTGCGCTGCGCGCGCAGGGCATTACCCCCGAACTGGCCCGGAGGATGGGCGGGTTCGGGAATTTCGCGATCTCGTTCAGCGTGATCTGCATCCTGGCCGGCGGCATGACGCTTTTCGGCTTCGGCCTGAACACCGGTGGCCCCGTCGTCATGATGTGGGGCTGGGTCGCCATCGGCTTCTTTACGCTGCTGCTGGGCCTGTGCCTGGCCGAGGTGACCTCCGCCTACCCCACCTCAGGCGCCTTGTTCTTCATGGCCGACCGTCTCGGCGGCCCTCGCTGGGCCTGGGTGACGGGCTGGCTCAACCTCCTCGGCCTCATCGGAGCCATCTGCGGAATCGACTACGGCGCCGCGCTGTTCGTCGGCGCGTTCGCCAACCTGCAATGGGGCCTGGTCCCCACGGTCTGGACGACCTTTGGGACCTTCGCGGTCATCCTGCTGCTGCACGGCCTGCTCAACTCGTTCGGGGTACGCCTGGTCAACGTCCTGAACAGCATCTCGGTGTGGTGGCAGGTCTTCGGTGTCCTGCTGATCGTCGGAATGCTGACTCTCGCCCCGGCCGAGCACCAGAGCGCCGAGTTCGTCTTCGGACACTTCAACAACGGCACCGGCTTCACCAACCCCCTATACGTGGCCGCCCTCGGCTGCCTTCTGGCGGCCTACACCTTCTGCGGATACGACGCCTCCTCCCACCTGAGCGAGGAGACCACCCAGGCGCAGACGGCAGCGCCCAAGGGCATCGTCCGCGCCATCGCCTGGTCCTGGGCTGCCGGGTTTGTGCTGCTGGCCGGCATGCTGTTCGCCATCCAGGACTATGACGGCACGCTGGGGACGAGCACGGGCGTGCCGCCCGCACAGATCTTCATCGACGTGCTGGGCACGGGCGTTGCCAAGGGACTGCTGCTCGTCGTGATCGGGGCGCAGTTCTTCTGCGGCAACGCAGAGACAGCCGCCGCCTCGCGCATGGCGTACGCGTTCTCGCGCGACAAGGCGCTGCCGTTCTCCTCGACGTGGCGGCGCGTCAGCCACCGAACCCGCACCCCGATACCTGCTGTGTGGCTGTGTGTGGGTGCCGCCCTGGTACTGGCCGTGCCGAGCCTGTACTCGCCAACTGCGTACGCCGCGGTCACCGCGATCAACGTAATCGGCATCACACCCGCCTACGCCATCCCGGTCTACCTTCGCCTTCGGGCCGGTGACCGCTTCCAGCCCGGCCCGTGGAGTCTGGGCCGCTGGAGCAAGCCGCTGGGCTGGATCTCCGTTGTCTATGTGACCGTCCTGACCGTCGTGTTCTGCCTGCCCCAGGCCTCGCCGATCACGGTCGAGTCCTTCAACTACGCGGGCGTCACGCTCATCGCGGTCCTTCTCCTCGCCTGGGTCATGTGGATCACCCAAGGCAAGCGCAACTACAAGATCCCTCCGCTCGGAAGCGAGGCCGAGAACCACGCACTCGCCGGGGGCGTGATCTGATGCCCGGCCAGAGCAGCATGAGCGCTGTAAAACTCGCTGAGCTTGTCCAAGGCGGTGAGATCCGCACCGTGATGGTCGCCGTCCCGGACTTGCTGGGACGGTTGAAGGGCAAGCGCATTGACGCGCTGCACTTCCTCTCCCAGCTGCCCGCCGGACCGGAGATGTGCGCCTACGTCTTGGCCACGGACGCCCACATGACGCCGCTGCCCGGCTTCGACCTGACCGGCTGGCACACCGGGTACGGCGACCTGCGACTCATCCCCGACATGACAGCCATCAGACGTCTCAGCTACCTGACGGGCACCGTTGTCGTCCATGCAGACGCCGCCCATGCCGACTGCCGTCCCGTCGACGTCGCGCCGCGCTGGATGCTGCGCAGTCAGCTCAAGACCCTCGAAGACCTCGGGATGGAGGTGCGGGTGGGCATCGAGAGCGAGTTCATGCTCTACGAGGGTAGCGGCGAGGAGAACCGCAGGAGGGGCTACCGGAGCCTGACACCGGTCTCACCCCACAATCTGGACTACGCGCTCGACCACCCGCCCGCCCTCGCCGAGTTCTTCCACGACCTCCAGGACACGCTGTACCTGGCCGACTCGCCGGTCGAGGCGGTCAAAACGGAAGGAGCGCCGGGCCAGATCGAGGTCTCGTGGCCCTACGGGGACCCGATACGGGCCTGCGACACGTACACCGTCCACCAGCACGCCGTGCGTCATCTCGCCGCGGTCCGTCGCCTGACCCCGACCTTCATGGCCGCCCCCGACACGGGCATCGGATCCGGTCTGCACCTCAATGTGTCCCTCTGGCGCGACGGTGACGCGGCTTTCACTATGGACGCGGGGGCCGAACTGCCGGACCTACTGCGCCAGTCCGTTGCAGGCTTGATGTCCGCACTGCCGCACCTGGCGCCGCTCTACGCTCCCACCCCCAACTCTTACCGGCGCTACGCCGCGCACTCCTTCGCGCCGACGAACTACACATGGGGGGTGGACAACCGCACCTGCGCTGTCCGCATTGCAGGTCACCACGAGAGCACGCGTCTGGAGATCCGGCTGCCGGGAGCCGATGCCAACGTGTATCTCGCCTTGGCGGCCGTGCTCGCGGGGATCGTCCACGGCATCACCCGGGAGCCGAAACTGCCGGCCCCAGTAACCGGCGACGCCTACGACATCCTGGACGCACCGCCCGTCCCGCGCGGCCTAGATGAGGCCCTGGCCAGCTTCCACGGCCACTCGATCCCCGAGAGCGCCTTCGGTACATCGGTGGTCCAGCACTACTCCCACGTCGCCGAGACCGAGATAGAGGAAGTACGGCACCAGGTCACCGACGTCGACCGGGAACGAGGGTTCGCGCATGCCTGACCGCCATGACCCACAAGGGAGTCGCCGGCCCTTCTGGAAAAGCGAATGGCTACAGGAGCAGGTCATGCTCGGTCCCACTCTCGGCCACGCTCTGCGCAACGGTGCTCTCCTGACCGTTCAGAGCAACGGCCCCGAGACCCTGATCCGGACCGACAGCGCGACCCTTCTCGGCCAGGTGGTAGCCATCACGCACCCCTGTACCGGGAGCGTTCCTCTGCCCACCCGGCCCAGTGCCCCCGCCCCAACGCCGGCACAAAGCCCAGCCACTCTCTAGATCAAGGACGACAACGGTGCGGCCCGACCACCCCGCGCTCCTCTTTCCTCACGCAGCGCCCCAGCCCCCTCGTTCCCCGGACCGGACGGCGGTCCGGGGAACGAGGGCCACTCCCAATCCCGGGCTCGCCGTCCATGGGGTCTCCGGCACGGGGCCGGGAGTCCACACCTCGACGCTGATTCCCTCGATCACGCGGTCGTACTCGAACCGACTGAAGGAGGCACCAGATGCGAAGTGAACTGCCCCTCCTCGTAACGGCCAAGAAGGTCGTCCATGAGGATGTCGCCGAACTGACGTCCGGCGCTCGGACTGCGGCCGAGGCGCTCGGCTACCGCTACGCGGAGATCGAGCGTAGCCATCGGTACCGGTTCTTGTTCGATCCGCTGCGGCTGTTGGAGCAGCGGGACACGATCCGGGCGTACGCGGCCGGGGAGGATCCGTTCCCGACGAGCGTTGAGATCGATCCGGCGAACAGTTGCAATCACCACTGCACGTTCTGTATTTACAGCAGCCTGCACTCCAAGGAGCGCAGCGAGCGGATGGCCCCCGAGCGGCTGTTGTCGTTGGTCGAGGAGTTGGCGCAGCTGGGGGTGACGTCGCTGCTGTTCGTCGGCGGGGGTGAGCCCATGACGCACCCTAAAACGGTCGACGCGGTTGAGCTGGCGGCCGGCCATGGGATGTCGGTGGGGCTGGTCACCAACGGCTCGCGGGTCTTTCCCGAGCTGGGCGCCCGGCTGAAGCAGGCGGCCACGTACGTACGGTTCAGCCTGGACGCGGCCGATCCCGCGCTGCACGCGCGGCTGCACGGCAACAGCGACCATCATCGGATCATCGCGAACCTGCGGGCGCTGGCGGAGGCCGACGGGCCGTGCACGGTGGGCACCGGGTTCTTCGTCAACGACGACAACGTGCACGACCTGGTCGCCTGCGGCGAGTTGGTCAAGGACTGCGGGGCCGACTACATCCAGTACAAGTCGTACTCCGGCGTCGCCGTCGGGCCTGAGCTGCACGAGCGGATGTTGGCCGAGTTGGGCCGGGCACTGGATCTGGACGACGAGCGGTTCGACGTTCAGATCGTGGACCGGATCTTCGACAACAACACCCACCAGGTCCGCGGATACAGGCGCTGCCACTGGCAGCAGTTCAAGCCCGCCATCGGGGCCGATGGCAACGTGTTCCTGTGCGCCCAGAAGCGCACCCGTACCGACGCCGGTGACGGGATCGCCGGGGTGATCGGCAACATCAACGACTCCACGTTCGCCGAGGTCTGGCGTGGCGAGCAGCGACGGCAGGTCCTGGAGCAACTGGTGCTGAAGTCCTGCCCGTTTTGCGTGCACCACCCGCAGAACCGAATGCTCGAATTCCTGACCGAGTTCGAGGCCCCGCACGGCACGTTCTTCTAACTGCGATCTCTGCCGCCGGAGGCATCTGATGGCTCGTCCCACCACAGAAACCGAACTGATCACCGCCACCGCACAGCCCCGCCCGTACTGGTCCGCGCACAAGGCCCTCTACGCCGCCACCGACACCTCGACCCTGCCGGTCCACGGGGAGATCGAGATCCGGCCCGCGCCGTGGACACTGGAGGTCTACGGCACGATGGACTGCAACGTCGCCTGCGATCACTGCAACGCCGACGAACGCAACCACGCGTACGGGCAGGCCAGCATGCCACTGGAGATGATGGAGCGTCTCCACGTCTCGATCGCGAATATGGGTGTGCGCGGCGTCCAGTACTGCGGGGGCGGCGAGCCACTGCTGTGGCGCGGCGGGCAAATCGCCGAATTCATCGCCGCTCTACCGCGCGAGACCACCCGGGCGGGCATGGCGTCGAACATGACGATGGGCAAGGGGCTGGCGCGCCCCGAGGTCCTGGACAAGATGGTCTTCGTCGAGGTCGCCGTCTTCGCGTACGACGACGCCTCCTATGAGGCCGTCGCGAAGGTCAAACACGGGCAGTGCCGGATGGAGAAGGCTGTCCGTGCGGTCCTCGCCGCGCGCCAGGCCGCGGGGCTGACGACACCGGCCGTCAACGCGAAGGTCATCATCAACAGCACGAACTACCGGTGGCTGCGGGAGATCTACACCTGGGCCGAGGGCGTGGGGTTCGACTCCATCCATCTGCGGCTGGCCGACGACTACGAGCGCCGCGGCGGCGGCTTCGTCCTCGACGAAGCCCAGCGCACCCAGTTCCGGGCCGATCTAGAGGCCTTCGCCGCCGCGCGGGACTTGACGGAGTGGGCGGACAAGATCGGGCTGATCCTCGGCGACGACAACAAGGGCGTCACCGGCACCCACTCCCACTGCTGGACGGTGGCCACCGGCGTCAACTGCTGGGTGCTGGCCAACGGAGAGGTCTACATCTGCGGCCCCCAGTGGGGCAGTAAGCAGTACCTCATCGGGGACCTCAACCACGGCAACCTGGAGGACATCTGGGGCAGCGAGCAGCATCAGCAGGTCGCCAGTCGGCTGATCGCGAACATGGGCCTGTCCCGCTGCTACGCGCTGGGATGCCGCCATATCAAGCAGTCCATAACCGTGGATCAGTGGATGGCAGGGGAGGCTGGGGTGCCCCCTCAGGAGGAGTTCGAGCAGCGGCACGCGTGGTTCCTGTGATCAGGGCCAGGACACACGATGTCGTGATCGTGGGCGGAGGCCTGTTCGGGCTGGTCCTGGCCGAGCAAATCGCCACCCGCTGCGCGGCGAGCGTGGTGGTCATCGAGCGCGAACACCACCTGGGCGGCCTGTGCTGGTCGAAGCGCGATGCGCACACGGGTGTGGAGTACAACCCGTACGGCACCCACGTGGTGGCCACCTCCGACCCGCGGGTCTGGGGGTGGATCACCAGCCGCGTACGGATGGTGGTCTACGAGCACACCGTGCACGCGGCCGTGGCTGGCCAGCTCGTACCGCTGCCGCTCGGCCTGGAGGCCATCGAAGCCGCCTACGGACGCAAGTTGTCCCCCGATCAGGCCCGTGCCACCGTCGAGGCGGACGCGGCGCCGTACCGCGACGGACCGGTGGACAGTGTGCGTGATCTGGCGCTGGCCCAGGTCGGGACGCGACTGTATGAGACGTTCGTACGCGGATATGTCAGCGCGCAATGGGGTACCGACCCCGCTCAGCTCTCGCCGGAGGTCTTCGCTGACCGGTTCGGCATCTCCTTCACCCCGAGCCGTGGCTACCACCCCGGCGCCCGCTGGCAGGGCCTGCCCTGCGGGAGTTACAGCGCGCTGATCGATCCGCTGGCCGACCATTCGCGCATCGAAGTCCATCTCGGCCGCGACTATCTGCGCCCGCCGCGCCCCCGATATCAGCGGCTCATGGTTGTCACCACCCCGATCGACGCTCATTTCGGCCACCAGCTCGGCCCGCTGCAGCGCCGCAGCCTCCATGTGGACTGGCGGCTCGTCGACGCCGAGCAAGCGCAACGGGCCTCCGTCGTCACCTACCCGGACGGCACCAGTCCCCACTACCGCTCACACGCCCCCGCCCTGCTGCCCTGGAACCACGGCCAGGAGAAGACCGGCTCCGTACTGGTCGGATTCGAATCTGCCGGCCCCGGCCCCCATCAGATCGACTTCGTGCTGCGCAGCCCGCCGAACACCGAACTTGCTGCCAAATATGGGCAGTTGGCGACTGCCCGGTCCGACGTGCTCCTCGCTGGCCGCGGCACCACCTTCTACGACGACATGAGCACCACCATCGGCCACGCCCTCGCCCTGGCCGACCGTCTCGTGCCCGACCTGACATAACCCGACCCTCGGCCCGACACAACAGCCAAAAGGGGTGCGCCGTGTTCACCGTGGCGATCCACCAACCGCACTATCTGCCGTACTGCGGCTACCTCGATAAATGGGACCAAGCCGACCTCCTCATCCTGCTGGACGACGCCCAGTTCACCCGCGGAGGCTGGCAGAACCGCAACTGCATCAAAACCACCCAGGGGCGCCACTTGCTGACCGTGCCCGTACGGCACGCCGGCTTCCGCACGCTGCGCGAAACGGAGATCGACTACACCCGGCGGTGGGACCGCGCGCACATCCGCACCCTGGAGCAGGCGTACGCGCGGGCCCCGCACCGCCATCTCCTCTCCGCTGTCACCGCGGAGGTCTACTGCCAGCGGTGGAAGGCGCTCAGCGAGCTGGGCATCGGATGCACGCTCGCCTTCGGGCGGCAGTTCAGCATCGAGACCCCGACAGTGCTGGCCAGCAGCCTCAACGTGCCCGGCAGCAGCAGCCAGCGGCTGGCCGACCTGTGCCGGGCAGTGGGCGCGGACGCCTACCTGGCTGGCGACGGCTGCCGTGTCTACCTCGACGAACAGCCCTTCAACCGGGTCGGGGTTGAGGTGCTGTGGCAGGACTTCACCCACCCACACTGGCAGCAGCTCCACGACCGGCACGGCTTCCTCAGCCACCTATCCGCCCTCGACTTGCTCCTCAACACCGGCCCCGAAGAGGCCCGTGCCGTACTGCGCGGCGCCCGTCTCTTCGCCGGAGCGGCCCAGTGACCACTTCGTACGACGTCCCGATCTGGCACACGCACCTTTCCCGCACGGTCCGGCGGCAGACCCACTTGGAGGTCGCCGACATGCTCAAATCGGGCCGCATGGTCGACGGGCCACTGACTGAACGACTGGAGCAGGCCGTCGCGTCCGCGTTCGACCGCCACGCGGTTGCCGTCTCCTCCGGCATGGACGCCCTCGAGCTCCTCCTCGAAGCATCCGATGCTCGAGGTCGCGACGTACTGATCCCGGTCAACTGCTTCCCGTCCATCCCAGCACTCGCGGACCAACTCGGCGCCCGCCTATGGCCCGTGCCTGTCGACCCGGTACACCTGGCCATGGCCGGCCATGTGCCCGAACTTGTCGCCACCGCGGTCCGGCCCATCGTTGTGTGGGTCCACCACGTCGGCATGGTCGCCCCGTACGCCCGCTGCGCTATCAGCGCTCTGCGCGACTCGGGCTGCACCGTGATCGAGGACTGCGCCTACCTACTCCCGGGTGACCAGCCCAGAGACGGCCCTGGCACCTGGGGTGACATGGCCCTGTTCTCCTACGCCCCGACCAAACCGATCAGCGGCGACGGCGGCGGCATCGCACTGCTGCGCAACGAGGCGGACGCCGAGCACGTGCGCGGGCGCCGCTCCCACAGCGGCCAAGAGAACCGATGGCTCCGTGGTGACCGCTTCCACCGAGGACGAGCCATCACCGAGTTCGCAGCCGCCGTCGCCTACTGGCAATGGCAGCACCGCGCCGAGACCCGCGCCTCACTCCACCACCTCGCCAGCGCCTACACCGGCCTCTTCGCGGCCCGCGGCTGCCCGGCGCTGCCTTCCGGACGCACCCCTCAAGACACCTGGGGGCGCTTCACTATCGACCTCTCCACGCCCGCCATCGCCCGCCAGACCCGTGAACGCATGGCGAAGAACGGCATCGCGACGACCGTGATGTTCGACTGGCCGTGGACCGGCTACCCCGCCCTGTCCAGCGACCGGTTGTACCAGGCCGACCTCTTCGAGGTCCTCGAGCGCATGGTCTGCATCCCCTACCACCCCACGCTACGGATTCCCGACGTCCACCGCGTCGCCGAGCTCGTCACCGACGCCCTCACCCAGGGAGTTTCCCCATGAGCACCACGACCGCCGTACTCCTGGCCGCAGGCCGCGGCACCCGCCTCGGCCGCGACAAGCCAACCCTCCTCTTCGGCGGCGAGACGCTGCTCGCCCGACACATCCGGCAGGCCCGCCTCGCCGGCGTCACCGAGATCGTCGTCGTCGCCGGACGGCACAACGAAGACCGTGTCCACGAGATCGCCGCAGCCGTACCCGACCCGGAGCAGATCGAGGTCGTCCTTCAAGAGGGCCCGGACGCTCACGCCGCGGCTGCCACCGGCCTCGAACGCATCACGGACCGCGAGGCGGCATTCCTGTGCGGAATCACCGACATCGTCCCCGACGACACCTACGCCACGATGGCCGACACGGCCCCCGCCCTGGGGGTGACTGTGGCCGCGTTCGTCCTGGAGCACACCTTCGTCGGCGGGATGCTCGACTTCCACCCGGGCACCGTCGACCTACTGCGCATCGTCGAACGTCCGCACGGCGGCTGCCCGCCCGGCCGCCTCGTCAACATCTGGATACACCACCTCGCCGGAGGTTCCTTCATAGCCCAAATCGCCCAGGCGACACGGCAGCTCGGAGACTATGAAGAGGCCATCAACCAGGCGCTCGCAGGCTGCCACCACGGCACGGCACACACCGTCAGCGACTGGGAGGCCGTCAAGGACGAGACCAGCCTCGCCCGCGCCCACGAACGCTTCCACCCCCAGGACCCCACCGCAGCAGCCTGACCCCCGACCGCTCACGAAGGTGCCACGCACGCAAGGCCGGCACCGCCACGACCCCGAGAGCCCCCAATCATGACCTCACACCGCACCCTCAACCTGGCCGTCACGGGCGGCGGCACCGGCGGCCACACCTACCCCGCCCTCACCACCATCACGACCCTCCGCGACCGCCTCGCACAGCAGGGCACCACGCTGAACGTCACCTGGTACGGCGACGCCCAGGGCCTCGAAGCCCGCATCTGCCAGACGCACGACATCACCTTCCGCCCGATCGCGACCGGCAAGGTCCGCCGCTCCCTCAAACCGGCAGCCGTCCTACGCACCCTCACCGACATGGCCCGCGTCCCCTACGGCATCCTCCAAGCCGCCGGTTCGCTCGCCCGCCACCGCCCCGACGTCGTCCTGTCCACCGGCGGATACGTCGCCGTCCCCGTCGGACTCGGCGCCGCCCTCACCCGCCGTCCCCTGGTCATGCACGAACAGATCACCGCCGTGGGCCTGGCCAACCGCGTCCTGGCCCGAGTCGCGACGGCCGTCGCCCTCAGCCACGACTCCTCCCGCGACGCCCTGCCACGACGCGCCCGCTCACGAGCCAAGACCACCGGAAACCCCGTGCGGTACGCCCTGCTGCACGGCGACGCAGGCAAAGCCCGAGCCGCCTATGGCCTCGACCCGGCCGTGCCCCTGATCTACGTCACCGGCGGCGCCCAGGGCAGCGCGCAGATCAACGCCCTCATCACCGACATCCTCCCCACCCTGCTCCCAACCTGCCAGGTCCTGCACCAGTGCGGCCCCGACCACCATCAGCGGATGCTCGGCCACGCCGCTGGCCTCGACGTGCACTTGGCCCACCGGTACCGGCCCGTGCCCTACATCGACGGCGAACTCGCCGACGTCTTCGCCGCGGCCGACCTGATCGTCTCCCGGGCAGGCGCCGGCACCCTCGCCGAGCTGACCGCCATCGGCAAGCCCTCCGTCCTCATCCCTCTGGAGCCCACGGCCGCCGACGAACAGCGCCACAACGCCGAGTACCTCGCTGGACACGGCGCAGCCATCGCGATCACGAGGCCGAACGTCACCGCTCGACGACTGGGCGAGAGCCTGCAATCCATGATCGCTGATGCCCCGCTGCGTGCCGATATGGCGGCCAAGGCCCGTGCGCTGGGACACCCCGATGCCGCCGACGCGCTCGCGGACCTGGTCCTCGCGCACGCCCGGACCCGCCGCCAGGGTGGGACTAGGGGACGAGCCCGGTGACCTGCTCAGGGGCGGGATGCCCGTGCTCAAGGTAGACCGGGACACCGGACTTCTTCGCCGCCAGCGCCTCCTGAAGCCGACGGGCATCCGGAGGCGCCAGCCGGGCCACCGCCTCACCCGGGTCCAGGAACGCCCACCCGCGCAGTTCGTCATCTGGCGTACGGAACCGCTCCTTGGTCTCCTCGTCGACCACACCGCCGTCGAAGACGAAGACCTGTTCCTCGAAGAAGCGTCCCTCCTTCATCACCCAGTCCGAGACCAGCATCCGGCCGACAGGCAAAGCGACGCCCAGTTCCTCTGCGACCTCGCGGGCGGCAGCCCGCTGCGGGGTGTCCTGCTGCGCGCTCTCCATCCCCCCGCCCGGGAAGAGCCACCGGTCCTTGTGGTAGTTCGGGTGCACCAGCAGGACCTTCTCGTCACGGTCCATGATCAGCACACCCGAGGCCATCGGCCAGCAGTCGCGCTTGTACCCCGCGGACACCTCAGCGGTGTTCGTCATACGGCTTGTCCCTCGTGCATCCAGAGAAGTCGGCAGAAACAGCCATCATGCCGGGACTCACCACCACCACGCAGAACACCCGCAGCGTTGTTACCAACACCCCAGTCCGCCGCAAGGCACAGGCGGCCCGTCGCACCGGGACAGATTCGAAGAAGGGGATCATGCACCTTTGCCACCCGATCAAGGCGTACGACATCCGCGGTCACGTTGACGACGTCACCCCCGAGCTCGCCCGCGCCGTGGGCCAGTCCTTCGCCTACCTCACCGAGGCCAAGACGATCGTCGTCGCCCACGACATGCGTGCCACCTCCCCCGCCCTGGCCGCCGCTTTCACCGGTGGCGTCACAGCTACAGGCACGGATGTCATCGCCCTCGGTCTGGCCAGTACCGACCAGCTCTACTTCGCCTCCGGCACCCTGGACCTGCCCGCAGCGATGATCACCGCGAGCCACAACCCCGCCTCGGACAACGGCATCAAACTGGTGGGCCCAGGAGCCAGCCCGATCGCCCGGGACACCGGACTGGAGGACATCCACACCTACCTCCATACCGGCCGGCTCCCACACCAGTCACACTCTGCCCAGGCCCCTACCTCCGCAGGGTGCGTACACCCCGCAGACCTCCACGACGCATACACCTACTACTTGCGCGGCCTGGTCGACCTCGTCGGCATGCGCCCGCTGAAGGTCGTCATCGACGCGGGCAACGGCATGGCGGGCCACGTTCTCCCCGACCTCCTAGAAGGCCTGCCCCTCGCAGTCGTCCCCCTGTACTTCGACCTGGACGGCACCTTCCCCCATCATGATGCCGACCCCATGAACCCTGCCAACCTCACCGACCTGCAAGCCGCCGTCGTCGGCTGCGGGGCCGATCTCGGGATCGCCTTCGACGGCGACGCCGACCGCTGCTTCATCATCGACGAACACGGTGCCCCTGTATCGCCCTGCGCACTGCTTGCCTGGTTGGCTGCGCGATTCCTCGCCCGCAGACATGGCTCCACGATCGTCCACGACGTACTCACGTCCGCCGCCACCATCGAAGCCATCACGGAAGCGGGCGGCACACCCGTCCGCTCTCGTGTGGGACACGCCTTCGTCAAGCTAGCGATGGAGGCCCACGGCGCAGCCCTCGGCGGGGAGGCGTCCGGCCACTACTACTTCGGCAACTTCTGGCACGCCGACTCCGGACCCCTCGCGGCCCTGCACGTTCTGGACGCCCTCGGCCACAGCGACCAGCCCGTGTCTGAGGCAATCGCCCCCTACCGGCGCTACGCCTCCTCAGGAGAGGTCAACCGGCAGGTGAGAGACGCCACTGCGGTACTCAAAGCAGTCGAGGAGGCCTTCGAGGGACGCGGGTTCATCGACCGGCTCGATGGCTTATCGGTCTCCCTCGGCGATGGCTGCTGGTTCAACCTCCGCCCCTCCAACATCGCCCCCGTCGTCCGCCTGACTGCCGAAGCGCCCACCGATCAGGCGATGGTTAAGCTCCGTGACGAAGTCCTCAGACTGATCGTCGTGACGGCTGAGTAGGCCGCCGTAAGTTCCGACCTTCCCTCCGGCAAGATCGACCCTGCCACCCTTCGTCCCGTACATGCCATGCACTGCCTCAGCCCAGGTGCACACGGAGTATCGGCTGCTTCTTCACCGTCACTTCCTGGGATGGCGAGCCGTACAGCGCCGAATCGCTCAAGTGCTCGGTCCTGTCCTGGCACTTGCCTGACCGACTCCCGGACAACACCGTTCCGTACAAGGCCCTGGGGGTCGCGCGCTACCTCAAGGGCGACCCGTTCACCGTGCACGGCTGGGAGGAAAAAGGGGGCGCCGAGCTCTACCTGTAACAGAACACGGCCGTCGGCGTTTGGAGCGGTACGAGGGGCTTGAGCTTTGCGTCAACCCCGCAGCGCTTCGGAGGAACGGTGACTACAGCGACGGCTCCCCTTTCACCCGAGATCGGCCGGTCGCACCTGCAGGAGAGCCTGTTCTCCTGGCTCGCCCCCGATACAACGCCCGAACCTGAGCAGAAGGCCGCTCCGCCACTCGAAGGGCCCGCCGAGTCCGCTCCCCCGCTCGAGCCGTTCTACCCAGAGGAGCCAGAGGCCCCCAACCTCTCGCACGTCTGGGTAGTGGCCGCCGAAATCGCGGTCACACCGAAGATTGCGAAGACGGCCGACTACCGAGGGAGTTTCAAGGCGACTGA
This sequence comes from Streptomyces sp. NBC_00620, assembly GCF_026341825.1. Taxonomy (GTDB): domain Bacteria; phylum Actinomycetota; class Actinomycetes; order Streptomycetales; family Streptomycetaceae; genus Streptomyces. Next base: position 1,640,165 of record NZ_JAPENY010000002.1, on the reverse strand, counting down.
GGGCCTGCGAGTTGACGCGCTCGAGGTCTATTGCAGGGGATGCCGACGCCCATACGACGAAGTCACGGGCCAGGACTGCGCCGAGAAGATCGACAACCGGCACTTGATCGGTGGCGATCAGACCACACGCGCGAAGAGGAAGATCCCTACTCCGCCGAAGAAGTCGCGCCTCATTCCCGGCGGCACCATCCAGCGCCGGGGCATCGGCGCCTACATGTCCGGTGTCTCACGGCCACCGCGCTGACCGGGCGACACTAACGCCGCACGCCCTCCAGGGTGCGCGGCGTGACTACGACTCAGCGACCCTCCTGGGCGCTCGCTCGCGAAGCCGCCGGCCTGTTCCTCACCGCGTTCGGCACGCTCGGCGTCCTCGTTGCGTTGGGGGCACTCCACTGGGCTGCAGGCCTGTCCACCGCCGCGGTGGGCATTCTCGCCGCAGGCCTCCGGATCGCTCCGAAGCCGTCCGCACCACGCTGGGCCCACGTGTTCCGTGCAGGGGTCTGCGTCGCTGGGTACGGCGGATTGACCGGCTGCGCATTTGCTCTGTGCATTCCCCTCGGCTGGATCGGCATCTCCCTGTCGGCCGTCACTACCGGTCTGTGGCTCGCCACCCGTGAGCACGGGGGAGTCTGATGCCCCGCCAGTTCTTCCCCGCGTTCCGGGGCCTGCTCGTGCCACGAACGGCTCCGCCCCCACCGCCCGCCACGGAGGCGAAGGACCTCCTCGCAGGCAACTCGTACGTGTCGATGTCGTACGCCGGCGTCTCCAATGTGTGGGGCACGCCCGGCCGCGCTGACGGCTGGGACATGGAACGCGTCATCGTCGAGGGCTACGAGCGTTCCATCTGGACCTTCAAGAGCGTTGAGGCGATCAGCAAACACGCCAGCACCCTTCCCATAGAGATCGGGCGGGGCGGTGATGAACGGCGCTTCGCGGAGACCCTCGACGACCACCCGCTTCTGCGGCTGCTGAACGTGCAGGCCAATCCGCTCGAAACCGGCGACGTCTTCAAGAAGCGGCTGAGCGCGCAACTCCTTCTGTCGAAGAAGGGCGCGTTCATCGAGAAGACCTACAGCCGCGGCGGCACTCTCACCCGCCTCGACCTGCTGCCACCGGACCGCGTCCAGACCATCCCGGACGACCTCAACGGCGACTACATCAAGCACTTCGAGTTCACGAACTACGCCGGCCAGATGCGGGAGTTGCAGCTGGAGCACGTCATTTGGCTGCGCGACCCGCACCCCACCGATCCGTTCTGCGGCGTCACCCCGCTCGAGGCCGCAGGGCTGTCCGTCGACCTGGACGTCAAGGCCCGCACCTACAACATCAGCTTCATCGACAACGACGGGCGCCCCGGCGGTGTCATCGGCATCGACCTCGACGGCGTCGACGCGCGGGAAGTCGACCGGATCCAGAGGCGGCTCGCGCCGGGCGCACACAACGCCGGTCAGCTAACCCTCGTCGGCACCGGACCCGGCGGCGTCACCTACGTCGACACCTCCGCCCGGCCGCGGGAAATGGCCTACGAGACGCTGGCGAGCACCTCGAAGGGTGAGATCCTCGCGGCGTTCGGCGTTCCCGAGTCCATCGTCGGCAACGCCTCCGAGCGGACGTACGCGAACGCGGACCGCGAGGAGTGGACGTTCTGGGACCACACCGAGCTGCCCCACCTCAACCTGATCGCCTCCGCGTTCGACACGGACCTTGATGACGACTGGACCGTCCGATACGACACCTCACGCGTCCAGGCCCTCGAGTTCCCCCGCCGCCAGGCACGCGAGGAAGCCCGCAAGGAGTTCGAGGCCGGGCTGATCACCATCGACGAGTACCGGCAACTTGCCGGGCGGCGAGCGTTCAACGTCCCCCAGTCCCGCGCTCTGTGGATCAGCCCGCAGAAGGCGCCCATCCCCGCCAACGAGCAGGATGCTGCCGCTCTCGGCCTCGGCCCGGATCCGGCCGCCGGCGTCCTCCCCGGTGCCCCGCTGCCCGGCGCAGGCGCTGACGAGTCCGCCACCGCGGCGGTCGCCGACGCCCGCGCACTGGAGCCCGGCCAGGACGCCGCGGCCGCCGTCGCAGCAGCCCAAGCGCAGGCGCCCCTCGCGCTGCCCGCGGGCCCGGCAGGGACGGCCGCAAAAGCTGTGGCCCAGGCGCGCGTCGGCATGACCGACACCGTCCCTGGGGATGCGGCCGCGGACGTCGCGCGCGCCCGCACCGCAACCGGTCAGTCCCAGCCCGGAGAGGCTGCCGCTGACGTTGAGGCGGCCCGCGGCCGCCTCGAGGCCAAGGCCCTTCCCCAGGACGACGGATACGAAGTCAGCGACGCCGACTTCGACAGCCTCTCCATGGCCGTGGCCGCCGCCATCACCGCCCTCCTGGCACGCCAGGAAGGCGTCATTCTCGCCCGGCTTCGCGCCCCGAAACTCCGCAAGTACACCCGCTTCTGGGAGCCGGAGGACGATAACGACGTCCGCCGAGGTGACGCGGACCTCGACCAGGACCGCGTCATCAGCGCCGCGCGCTGGGCGGAGGAGACCGCCAACACCCTGGCCCCGATCCTGCAGCAGACCGCCACTGCGACGGCCCGCAAGGTGAGCCAGGCCCTCGCCGGCACCGATACCGTTTCCCCCGCCGCGTACGCGGCCGCCCTCGTGACCGCCGTGTACGCGGGCGAGGCCGTCACCGTGTTCCTCGGCGAGCTCGCCGAAACCCTCCGCGCCGCGCAGCACGAGGCCGAGAGCATCTCGGACCTCGAGCACGCCGTGATCAGCTTCTACGAGTCGGCCGAGCCCGCGCTGATTGCCCGAGTCGCCGAAGCGTGCGCCGTCGCAACCGTCAACGGCGCGGCAGACGCCGCAGCGGAGAGCGCCGGCCCCGGCGTTGTACGGACTTGGGTCACCCGCAGAGACGCCCGCGTGCGACCCGCGCACAAGGCCCTGCACGGCAGGACGCTGACCGTCGGCACCCCGTACACCGTCGACGGATTCAACCTCCGCTACCCCGGCGACCCCTTCGCGCCGATTGCCCTCACCGTGAACTGCCGATGCCGACTTCACTACGCCACCGACAAGGAATAGCCCCCAATGTGGACCACTGCCTGGATCGCCTGGACCGTGTTCTTCGCCGTCGCCGAGGGCATCGCCCTGGCCAACAAGCGTGACGGCGACACCCTCTCCGAGAACTTCCGCCGCCTGTTCCGCACCCGCACCAGCAAGGTCGGCAGAGCGATATTCGCTGTCGTCTGGCTCGGATTCTCCGGCTGGTTCGCCATCCACATCCTCACCGAGACGATGTAAGCGAACGGGGAGCCCCGACGGTCGCACCCAGAGCTGGAGGCGGAGGGCACGGCCGAAGACTCCCCGGTGCTGCGAGAGATGAATCCGTAGCGCGTGCAGCGTAGTGGCGGATCAGGGCGCGACGCTAACCACCAGCGATGTGCATGGTCCGCGGCATGCTGAATCGCCCCGCTGCTGCGCACGCTGAGTTGCAGGATCTAAGCGCCGACCTCGAGGTCAAGGCCGCCCGCCGTAAATGGAACCCCGCCCTGCACCCGCGCGACAGCAAGGGCCGCTTTATCGAGACTGGCGGAACCGTCAGGTTGTGGGGCGGCCAGCTCGCGCGCGTTGTCCGCGCGCTCCCCAACGACCGGATCCTCGTCGAGGACCAGACCGGCCCGAACGAGTTCAACGGCCGCAGGCACACCACCAGCGCCAAGTGGGTGTCCATGGTCGCCCGCCCCGACGGCTCCGCGCCCACCGAAAGCGAAAGCAAGGTCGTCGCGGAGGACGAAAAGCGGAACAAGGACCCGCGCCGCGGCAACGGCGTGGCCCGGGACGACGACGGCGACCCCGACACCCCCAACGATCCGCACGACAGCGACGACCAGGGCCGCCCCATCGGTGACGACGACGGCGACGGCCCCGACGACGATGACGACCAGGACGAACCCGCCGACGGCGCGCACCCCGTCAGCGCTGATGCGCTGCCCAATCAGCAGCATGCGGCCGGGGCCCGCTTCGCCGATACCGCTGCCGTCCGCCGCCACTTCACCCAGCTCGCCGACCGGCCCGGCCAGAAGCCGAAGATGGCCCAATTTCTGCGGTCCGTCGCACTCGACGACGATCTGCAGGTCACCCCGTCCGGCCGCCTGGTCATCCTCCGCGACGACGAGACCGGCCGCTGGTACCTGACCCCTACCGGCACTGGGCAGCGCATGGACGCCGCTGGCGACTTCGACAGCCCGCAGGATGCCGCCCGGTTCGCCGCCCACCTGGACAACACCATCCGCGCCGGCGGCACGGGCAACGCGCCGTTCGACTTCTCCGATCCTGACCTCGACCAGGCGGCCCGCGGCTGGCGCTCCAGCAACGACGAGGACATCCGGGCCGCGATCGTCCGCGCTCGCGCCGAGTTCGACAACGATCCCGCCCCCTCCGGGGCACGGAAGGCGACTGCCGCGCCTCCCAGCGCTACACCGGGGCAACGGTTCAAGACCCTCAAGGACGTTCGCACCCACTGGACAACCCTGCGGGAGACCGCGTCTCCGAGGGATCAGAAGAACCTCGACGTCCTGCTGGCCAATCGTCAGCTCAAGCTGGCCGGGGACGGACAGGTCGTTCTCGCCAAGCGACGAGATGGATTGTGGCAGCTTGTCGCCACTGGCAACGCCACGCCGTTCGGGCGGGCGTTCGCGAGGCAGCGCGACGCCCAGGACGTCGTCAACCAGTTGGTCGCGTCTGCGGTCCGCGGCCGGGATGGCGAACCGCTGGATCTCTCTGACCCGGACCTGTCGGTCACGGACTGGCGCTCCGAGGACAATCGCTCCCTTACTGAGGTCTTCGACCAGGAACTCGCTGGCCATACCGCGGATGCGATCAAGGAAAAGCGGGAACGCCGGGCCGCTGCCCAGGAGCAGCAGGGATTGGCGCAGCTGCGATCCCGCCGGCCCGTCGCGGACCTCGACGACGAGCAACTCCGCGCAGAGCAGGCCGAGCTCGCCCGCACCCGCTCGTCGTACGAGACCGACAACGTCGCCGAGGCCCGCAGGCAGCGCATGGCCGCCATCGAGGCGGAGCTGGAGCGCCGCGGGAACGAGAGCGGGGAAGGCGCAAGCAACGCCGAGCCTGCAGGCGAGCCGGAAGCCTACGATCCCAGCCTTCAGCAGCAGACCGACGCCAACGGGAGGCTCACGTACTACCGGACTCCACAGGGCGTGAGCCGCGACATCGCTGGCCGCTTTGGCGTCGGCGAACCGGTCACCACCCGGTTCGGCGAGACGTACATCGTCATCAGCGGGAACGACGACGGCACGATCAACGTGCGCAAGGAACCGCTGTACGACGACGCACCGCTCGGCCGGTCCGAGACGTTCCAGGCCAGCGAGCTGCGGACCAAGAACGGATTCCGCCCCTGGCGGCCGGACGCCGCGCAGGCCGCGGCCGACGAGAGCACCCCGCCCCCGGACGGCCCGGACGAGGTCACGCTAAGCCCCGACGAGGTCAACGCACCAGCGGCGGCCGCACGCGCGTCCAAGGCCCCGTCCGCGATGGACGACGGCGAAATCCGCGACGAGATCGTCTCCCTGATGGAGCGGGAGATGGCCAACGGCGGACAGCTCGATGGCGTCGACACCACCCGCTTGCGGGTCCTCGAGGCGGAGGAAGCCCGCCGTGCCGGCCGGAAGCCGAAGGAGGAGCCGAAGCCGAAGCCCAAGGCGCCCGCGGAGGAGCCCGGTGGCCTGTTCAACGTTGACCAGGCTGACGCCCCGCAGCCGACGTTTGCGGACCCGGACAACCCGTATGACCAGCCGGACGACCCGACTGGCACGCCGGACATGATCGCCGCCGCCGAGGGCCGCGACACCAGCAAGCTCCGCCCCCCGCAGACCCGTGCACCCCTGGACTTCGAGGTCGGGGACCGGTTCGTCGCCGCAGACGGGCGCACGCACACCGTGGCCGACAAGCCCGTGCGTACCGGCCGCGGACGCGTACGCGTCGTCGACGAGGACGGCCGGGAGCATTTCCTCAACCCGGACAACGAGCTGCGCGTGCTGCACCCCGACGAGGAAGCCTCCGAGGCGTCGGAGGCGAACGCCCCCGAGGGCAACACTCTCGACGCAGACGCCCCGGAGAGCGATGCCCCGTCCACGGACGCCCCGGAGGGCGAGACGCCGGCGGACGACGACCCGGAGATCGAAGGACCGGAGGCGGAGACCCCGGCCTCGGACGATGCCGACGCTCCGGCGGGCGCCGAGCCCACCACGGCCCCGGACCAGATCACCATCGACCACAGCGGCACCGGGACCGTCGTCCGCTTCCCCACGCCGAACGGCATGGTCAGCGACGAATGGTTCGCCGTGCTGCGAAGCCTGGGCTTCAAGGCCAGCAGGGACAGGACGAAGCCACGGTTCTTCTACCTGCAGAGCAACATGACGTTGTCCCGCCGCGACGACAGGGTGCAGAAGCTCAAGAAGTGGCTGGATGGGCGGAACGTCGCCTACCAGGCCCCTGAGGAGAGCACCGAGAAGCCGGAGCTCTCTGAGGAGCAACTCGAACAGCTCAAGGGGCGCTACTCCGCCCCGGCCGGAACCTGGGCGGTCACCGACTTCCAGCCGGGCGACGAGGTGTGGACCGGACGGAGCTGGGACACCGTCGACTCGATCGGCCCGAAGAACCTGCGCCTGCAATCCCGCGGCTCCACGCCGTACGACAGCGTTCTCGCCCGCCGCCGCGGCGGCGAGATCAGAACGATGTTCGACGAGCCGGCCGACGACGGCACCCCCCGCCCGGGAGCCACCGACCCCATTGTGATGCGGGACGAGCAGATTACGGAGGAGCTCACTCACCTCCGCAACGCCACCCTGCCAGAAGGCAACGACCCGACGGCCCGGACCGTGCGCCGCCAAGTCACCGCCCGCATCCGTGCTCTGACCGAAACTCAGGCCGCCCGGATCTATGCCCGCCAACGAGACGAGATCAACCGCCGCGACCAGTCTGGCCTTGTACGCGACCCGGCCCGGCTCGCCGCGAAGAAGGCCGAGCAGGTCCAGGGCAGGGACGGCGCGCCCATCGGCATCGTCTACCAGGAGAAAAAGGGGAAGTGGAGCTTCGTCGACCGTGACGGCCGCACACCCAACAAGGGCGTCGACACCCCCCTCACCGTCCCAACCCGCGCGGCCGCCATCACCGCGCTCAACAAGCTCAACGACGCGCGCAACGAGCGGGCCGGGGAGGGCTGGAAGCATTCGGCGTGGGACGACGTCCAAGCGGGCGACACTATCCGCGTGCCCGAACTGGGCCCGTCCCCGACCGGCCGAGGACGCACAATCACCGGCTGGTCGGAACCACTCGAGGTCACTGAGGTGCGCCGCGACGGCATGGGCCAGGTCATCCTGTCCGGCCGCCGCGGCGACGAGGACGTCACGCTTGAAGTGCCGCGTACCGACGCCACGTTCGGCGCGTCCAAGCCCGGCACGGTGCCCGAGCGTGAGCGCAGCGAGGCCGGCGGCGGCATGCCCTGGCAGCAGATGCGGCCGGAGGACTTCGGCCAGGACGAGCTTCCGGCCGCGGGTGGGGACCCGAACGCCCCGCGGCCCACTGACGAGTTCGGACCACCGGACCTGATCGCCAACGGTGCCGCCGATAACGCTGTCGGCGACGAGACAGCGGCGGCCCGCATGGTCCTCGACGGGCTGCCAGAGCTCCCGCAGCTCCCGAGCCTCGCCGGCCTGTCCCGACAGGACAAGGACAGCGTCCGGCGCCTCCGCGAAGACCACGCCAAGATCCGGCAGTCCCTGGAGGGGATCCTCGCCGGAGACCCGCCCACAGGTGACGCGCGGGAAGACCTGCGGCGCGTCCGTGAGCAACTCGACTTCGTCTTCGGCCGGTTGAGCCCGGACCTGGTGCCCGACGCCGCCGAGGCGCTTGCCGCGCGGTCGGCCCTCCTCGACCTGGGTCAGGCCCTGGACCAGGCCCTTGCTGCACTGCCCGACCGTGACCCGCAGCCGCTGGGGGACGGCCCCAACGGCGGCACGCTGTTCCACCCGTGGGATCTCAATGACGGGGACCTGGTCCGCTTCGACGCGCACAACCCCGCCGACCGCGAGCGCAGCCTCGCCACGTACTACGGCACCTTCCGCGGACGGGCCTCCTCGGCGTCCGGAGAACAGGGCCGAACGCTGGTGACGTACCAGAGCCTGCGCTGGAACGACGACCGGCAAAGGTGGGAGAACGACCAGAGCCAGCACACCGTCACGATGCCGCCGCGCGGACTTGTAGAGCGGTTCACTCAGGAGCAGTGGGACGCCTGGCAGAGGCCGGAGCAGTCCAGAACCGCCGACTCGTCCACGGACACCCTCGAGGTGCCACCCGCCCCGATCGGGGAGACGTCGCCGGCGGACATGGATGACGCTGCCATCGCGGCCGAGCTGGAGGCCATGGAGGCGTGGCGGTTGCGGCACGTCGTGAGGGGTGCGGAAGGGCCGTCACTGCCCATTCGTGAAGCGAGTGAAGTGGCGCGCGAAATCGGGTCCCGGCGAGGAGCCCTCCTGGACGAGGCCCGTAAGCGCAGCAACGACAACGACAAGCAGAGGCGGCGGGAGAAAGAGGCACGGGAGAAGGCCGAAGCGCTCGCACGGGCGGAGATCGGCAAACGGAACGCTGACGGGGCCTACCCCGTGAACGTCGACGGCCGGCCGGAAGTCGGCACGGTCCGCAAGCTGGGCGGAAAGTGGGAGTGGAACCACGCCGATGGCGGCTCGTCAGGCCTGATGCATTCCACCCGGGATGGTGCTGTGGCGCACCTCGTTCGGGTCGACGACTTCCGCCGCGAGCAGGCCGACCGGCTAGCCCAGCAAGACCAGGCCCGAAGGGAGATCCCCGACGGATGGGTTCTCGGCGACCGCGACGACGTCGCCGAGAACGACATCATCCGCGTGCCGATCACGCACAGCGGCCGGGACGGCAGGCCGTACCCCGTGGCGTGGCGGGCCCCGATGCGCGTCACCGGCGTCAACCGGAACGACAACGGGACGATGGTCGTCTCCGTCGCCAACCTCAACGGCTCACGGTCGGACATCAGCCCCCTCTTCCTGAGCCGCCCCGACGACACGTTCGCGTGGGCCGATGACCGTACGCGGCCGGAGCCGACGCCGGAGTGGCGGCACGAACTCCGTCTCCAGATGGCCGACATTGGCGACGACATCGCCACCCTGCGGGGTTTGGAGGGACTTGAGGACCCGGAGCGGATCCTGCACCTCGGCGTGCTGATCCGGCGCGTGGGGGACGGCAACAGCGATGACCTGCAGGGCGACCTCCGCCGCATCCGCGACGAGGCCGCGTGGCTCGAGGGGCAGTTCGCCAACCCGGATCTGCCGCACGAGACCAGAAACCGCAAGTCGTGGGCCACGGCCGCACACAGGAAAGCAGAGGCCGCCCTCGCCCACCCGGACTTCCAGAACGTCGGTGCAAGTCCCGACGGACCCGACGACAGCCCACACGCGGCACCCGACGACACGGACAGGCCCGGCGGGGAGCCGCTGGCGGAGGGAGAGTCGGTCTCCTACACCCCGCAGCCCGGGCTCCGGGGCGTGATCAAGAAGATCTACGACACACCCATCGGCCTCGATCCGCACAACACCATGCGGGTCGCGGACGTCGAATTCCACTATGTCAACCGCAAGCCCCTGGTGCAGCACGGCGTGCCGGTGGATGACCTGGAGCGCAGCGACACCCACGTCTCCGAGGCGCCGCCCGCGGACGTGGCCACGCTGACCATACGGACCTTGCGCATGCTGCGCTTGGTAGAAGAAGCAACCGACGTCACAGACGGCGGTTCCCTGCCCGAGATGCGGCAGCTTCGCCACGACATCGAAGGGGCACTGGCACGAAGCGACCACGATCCGCGAGCGTTCGACGGTATCGGCGAGCGCCTGGACGCGCTCGCCGAGCAGTACGAACTCGCGGGCCCCCAAGGCGAGCACGCGGCCGACCTGTTCCGACGGGCCGCGCGTATCGCCCGCGGCGAGCAGGACGACAGCGACAACCAGCGCGTCGACGGAGAGAACCGCGACGGACAGGACGACGACAGCCGCGACGAGACCCAAGAAGAGGGCACCCCGGAGAACGAAGACGACGACCAGCAGGGCGGCGGACAGGACGACGAGGAGCGCCGCGACGGCAACGGGGACATCGACGGCGAGGCGGCTGACCCGGACGGCGAGCCCGACGCCAGCGGCACAGGCACGCCCGAACCACCCGGCGACAGCAGCGACTCGAGCAGCAACGACGACGGCCCCGACAGCGCCGACGACGAACAGGACGCACCCGAGACTGACGAGAACGGGCAACGGCGTCGGCGTCGTCGCCGCGAACGTGGGGGCGGCAACGGCGGCCCCGGGGGCGGTCCTGGCGGGCCCGGCCTGCCGCGCCTGAACCTGCCGGAGTCCAACGACCCCACCACCACGGGCAACGACGACAGTGACGGCGGCAGATCCCGCCCCCGGCACAGCGGCGTCGCCTCCCTGCGGAACGCCTGGCGCAACGGCGACGGCCTCAGCCCGGCCGAGGACACCCCCGAGCGGCGCGCCCTTCTGACCCAGGCCGCGGACCGTGAGGGCCTCACGCTGTCCCCCGAGAGCGGACTCGTGACGTGGCCCGAGCCGCAGGACGACGGCAGCACCCTGTGGCGCTTCGCACAGGCCCGCAACGGCACCAACCTGCCCGGCATCACGCTGACCTCCGACGACCAGGAGGAGGCCCGCGCACTCGCCGGACGGTTCGAGGCGCTCGCCGGCAGCGACGGGCAGCCCTTCGACTGGCACCAGGCGTGGGGCCCCAGCACCGTGGCGCAGTGGCGTGACAGTGAAGGCCGCAACCTGCCGAGTGCTCTCCGCGCCGCCCGGGACGACTTCGAGCAGCAGCGTGCGACCACGGCGGCCCCTGAGCTGCCTGAGGACCTGACGCAGCTCAGCGACCTCGACCTCGACGAGCTCGTCAGTCAGCCCCTGACCCAAGACGACATGCTGCGCGTGATGGCGGAGATGGACCGCCGTGACGATCCCGACCAGCGCGTCCGCGACGCCGTGCCGGACACCCCGCCGGCGGACGCCGCAGATGCGGAGCGCCGCGGCAAGGCCATGGACGACGCCCTCGGCTTCGGGAACACCGACTTCACACGTCCCCAGCGCACCCGTGAGGAGGCTCTGCGCGCGGAGTTCGCCGACATCGACGAGGCCCGCTACCAGGCCGCTCTGGAGTTCACGAACGGCTACTTCTTCAAGCGCAAGTACAAGTACGCCGATGGCCTCCCCAGCGAGCGGGACTTGTTCTCGGGTGGAAGCCTGTCCGCCTTCGGCCTGTGGGAGAAGTACGCCAGCCCCGAGCTGCTCGAGTGGTTCGACAACAACGGCGGCCGCCAGACCTTCAACCAGTTCAAGCTGCAGCGCCGCGCTGAAGAGCGCCGCTACAAGGAGGAGTACGAGGCGCAGCAGGCCGCGGCCGCGCAGTCGAACACCGACACCGTTCCCGAGCCCGACGTCGCTCCCGACGATGTACCGGAGCCCGACGTCGCTCCCGACGGCGTACCGGAGGCGGGCGTTGCCGACGACGTGGCGGAGATGGGTACGGGCGCACCGCGCTTCACCAACGTCGACGAGATCCGTGAGCGGATCAGGCGCGGTGAGCTGGATAAGCCGAGCCACCCCACCATGGCCGTGGATCCGCAGAATCTGGCGATAACTGCCAATGGCCCGACGCTGGAAATGTCCGAAGGCGGACGCCTGGCGATCATGGAATGGCTTCCGAATGGCGATGGTTGGAGGGTGTACGCGCCCGGTTCGATGGAGGTGCTCGCACATGCCTTCAACCGCGAGGATGCGCTTGCCTTTGCGCGTGTTCTGGAAGGTGTCCGCGACGAGGACGGCCGCCCCTTCCTGTGGGACGCGCCGGACGCCGCAGAGCGCGCCCTTGCCTTCCGGGGGCCCGACGGGGAATCGCTCGGGGCCACCGTTGCCCGGCAGATGACCGATCGCGGCGCGGATGAGGGCCTGGACAAGTTCTGGCAGCGGGATTCCCAGCGCCGACACCTTCAGGAAAGCGCGATTGACGGCTACTACGACGCGTGGCGTGCGCAGCAGGAGGCGGACGGTTACACGATTCCCGTCGATGTGGAGGACGTTCAGCCCGGCGACGACATCACGGCTCTCAGCGTCGCTGACTTCGACCGGCCGGTGACCAACCGCGGTCGTGCTAGGGAGCCCCTGAAAGCGCGGCAATCCAACCGCACCGGTACGTGGCCCTTCACGAACGGCTCGGACTACAGCGTGAGGACCGAGGAACGGATTGAGGAGACCGACCCATCCAAGGAGGAGCCGACCAGGCAGTCCATATTCGACTCGTTCTTCTTCCGCAACACCCCGGAACGGCCCACGGCATTCCGCCGGCCACGCCCCGGTGAGGAAGAGCAGAACGACCGGAAGGACACGCCTCAGCCGGAGCCGTCGCCCACCCCGCCCCCCACACCGCGCCCGGAGCCCACCCCGGACAGTGCGCCCGACACGCCAGAACCTGCCACCCCAGAAGCCCCGGCAGAGGAACCACAGGGCACGCCCGAGCCCGTCGGCGGCAAGCCCGCACACTGGGCCCGGGTCGGGGACCTGGTACCCGGTGACATGGTCCGTATGGACGGCGCCACCAAGAACGGCCGCGCTGTCACTCGAGCCGGGTACGTCTTCACCTCGCCCGTGCGCGTGGAAGTCACCCGCCGCGGCCGAACCGAGCACATGTGGCGGACCTGGGTCACCGAGAACCCAGACGGTACCGGCAAGGCCGGGAACGTCTTCACGCCGCTGAACGCGACCGTGGCGCGTGCGGAGGCGCCCGACGACGTCGTGCCCGGGTCACCGGTCAGCGGCGCCCAGAGCAGCGTCCAGACCGGCAGCTTGCCCGACGTGATCCCCGCGGACCGCAACGGCCGCGGCCTGTTCCCCGGCAGCACCGTCATCGGCGTCGACGGGCTTCGCCGCCGGGAGGGCACCATCACTGGCGCCACCAACACCACTGTGGCGGTGCGCTGGGACAACGGCGACACCGACGATGCGCTCCCGCCGACCGCCCTCACGGTGACCGGCGGCGACCGCCCCGACGGCTGGACGGCGTACGGTCAGCGCGTGACCCCGCGGCACGTCGTCACCGACACCGATGGCGCCCTGCTCGGACCTGTCGACGAGGTCAACGGCGACCGCGTCACCATCACCACTGCCGAAGGCACCGTTACGCGCAGCGCCGGAGACCTCCGTGTCTCCGGTGAAGTCCGCGACGACGCCCCCGACACAGCCGCGGTGACCGGCATCGACAACCCGGCCGCCGCCGACCTGAAGGAGGGCGACGTCGTGGTCCTGGACCTCGACGGCGAACTCGCCACCGTCTCCGTGACCGGCACCAGGCGCGACGGCGACCGGGTCACCATCGAGTACGCCGACACGACCACGGGCGAGATGGGGCAGATCGACCTGGATGCTTCCGCGGTCCTTCCGAGGGCCCAGGGCTCCGACTCGAGCAGTCCCGAACTGGGGCCGGAAGACGCCCCCGATACGGACGACGACCTGACCGTTCATGACCCGCCGCAACCCGTGGATCCCGTCACCGGCACGACGGGCGACCCGGAACTCACGATGGGCGACCGGACCGTCATCGATGACCAGGCCGACGGCCCGGACGACGACCCGGACGCACATCAGGCTGCGGTCCGTATCACCTCGGACCTCCCCGTCACGCCGGAACAAGCCACCGCGCTCGCTACGCAACTCCGCGCGTCTGCCGATCCGTCGACGGCGGAAGGACGGGCCGCATTGCGGGCTGCTGACCACCTCGACCAGGCAGCTGGCCGGACCCCGCCCGCCGGCCTCGACCGGCCCCGTCCGTCGAACGTGGCGCAGCTCGGCGAGGGCGACATGGTGGCCATGCCGGACGAACGCCGCGGCGACCGGGTGCGGGTCTTCCGCGTCATCGATGCCGAGGAAGGCCCTGGCGGTGTGCGCCGCCTGCTCCTGGAGGACGAGAACAAGCAGTGGCGGCGCCGGGTCGTACATGGAGCCATGCCCGTGTGGCTGCTTCCCGAGGCGGAACCCGAGGCCCCCACCCCGCCTGACGTCGACGACGATGCGCCGGCCCCTGCCGCTCCGAACACGCCGAGCCCGAGCGCTCCAAGTACCCCGAGCAGCCCGGCCCCCTCGAGCACGCCGGACGCGCCGATGTTGCCCGTGGCCAGGGTTCTCCCGGGAAGCCTCCGGGTGGGCGACGTCATCGACGCACCGGTCTCCCGGACCGGCTACCAGTTCAACGGTCACCGGAGGCTGACGATCATCAGCCCGCCGCATCGTCAGGGCTGGTGGATGCAGCTCACCGGCGTTGACGACGACGGCAACGTGCATGATTTCGGGCTGCACAACGGCCGTGACGTCAACGTGTACGAGCGGAACCGGCCCACCCCGGCCCTTCCGCCGGCCGGAGCCCCCCGCGACCCCAACCCGATCCCGCAGTCCGCCGCCGACCGGATCGTCGCCGACCACCCCCGGGCGGTCGCCGCGCGCATCATCGACGAAGCGATTGCCGGTACCGAACCCCCAGGTGACATCCACGCCCTGCGCGAGCAGATCGCCCAGCGCCTCACCGCCGAGGCCCTGCGCGATGCCCGACAGGCGGCCCGGCAGGAGGCGAACGACGCCCTCAACGCCGCAGGCATTACGGGGCCCGAGCGGGACGCCGCGAAGGCGGCACTCAAGCAGGCGCGGCAGGACGCCCACACCGCGACCGTGAAAGCAGCCCTGCGCACCATCAACGACCTCGAACCCCTGCCAGACGAGACCGAGGAGGAACTCGCCGCACGGGCGCGGGACTTGCTGCGCCTCATCCCCAACCAGATCGGCGACCGCCAGACACGTCCGGACGCCGACGGCGACAGGGACGTGGCGCGCGCCGTCGCGGGGCACACCAACGATGCCGTGAACACACTCCTGCAGCAGCTTCAGGCAGCCGGATTCAACGCCGGAGACGCCGAGAGGATCGCACGTCTTCTGACCGGCAATCTCAACGGGTCCCGGCAGGCCACCGCCCGCCGGATCGCGCAGCGCATCGCCGCCGCATCACCGGCCGCGGGACGGCAGCCTGGGCTCCTCGCCCGGATCGTCGCCCTCCTCATCCGTCTCGCCAAACGCCTCGCGGAGATAGTCAAGGCCGCAGCCCGGAAGATCGCGGAGAAGTGGCAGGACAGCCGGGAACGCCTGGCAAGGCTGCGAGCCTTCATCGGCCGCCTGGTGACCCGGGTAAGGCACTGGCCGGAGTCCCGGCGCCTCGCCCGCCTGCACCGTGCCGTCAACCTGCCCGCGGCGGACGGCGAGTCGATGGCCGCCCGGGTCGCCCACTGGGCAGGGCTGATGCCGGAGCCCGGACGGTTCGGCCAAGCCTCCCGCCGTGTCACCTGGTGGCGTCCCACCACGTGGGGTCAGCTTGCTGCCGGACGGCTCCCGGACCGGTCGGACCGTATTCAGTGGACGCCCGACCGGGCGACCGATGGCGGTCCCGGCCTGACAGCACTCCGCCACATGGCTGCCCTGCGGGCAGCCGGCAACGACGTCGACCAGGACGTGACCCGTCGTCTGGCGGCCGCCCTCGGCGACGACTTCGGCGACGACCCGCATGCCACGCTGCAGCTCGCCGACAACCACGTGGCCACCAGCGAGCGGCGCCTCGTCAACCTGCAGGCGGCCCGCAGCGGCGCCACCATCCCCGATGACCCGGACCTCGAGGTCGAGATCACCGCGGCCCGCATGGAGTTGAGGGACGCACGCCGCGAGTGGGGGGACCTGCGGACCCGGTACGCCGCCGCGGTGCCCGACGCCGTGGCGGCCGCCCTCGCCGACGTCCGTGAGATGGGCCCCGAGGGCAACGCCGGCATCGTCTTCGGCCCGGACACCGATCCGGACGCCGAACGGGCAGTGCGGGGCGTGCAACACCTCATCCCGCGCACGTGGCTCAACACCCCCGCCGCGCGCCGCGTGACCGCTGTGGGCGGCACACAGGGCAGCTACGAGCCGGAGGGGCAGCGGATCACGGTCGCCGACCTCGCAGACGACGGGCTGGGGACCGCCGGGCATGCCCTGGCGCAGCACCTTGCCCAGCACATCGGGGACCTGGACGCCGCTCAGCGGGCGTTCTGGTTCACGCGCACCCACACCGGCCGCCCCGGCGCCCGCCGCATGCGGCGCAGCGCCCTCAGCCGCCTGCTGTCCCGGCAGCAGACGCAACCGGAAACCGGTGACACCCTCGCAAGATCCATTCAGGCGATGTTTACCGGCGACTGGTACCAGGACGACGACTTGCGCGCGTTCCTCCTGGGCTTGCTCGCCACGCGATAGGAGGCAGCGATGCCGTTCACCGTTACCGGCGCGTTCGACGACGGGGCGACCTACACGGTGCAGATCACCGGGCGGTCCGATCGCCCGGTGATCGGGTCGCACCGGGCCGCTGCCCTCGTGGAGCTCCACCAGGGCGAGCCGGTCCCCCTCTCTCCAACGGGTCCTGTGCGGGCCGTGTCCGGAGACGACGAAGCGACAGTGCTTGCCGTGCTGCGTGAGCACAGCAACGTCATCGAGGAGGGCCCGGGGGCGCCGAGGCAGGCACGCGTTCCGGGGAGCTGATCCGGAGGCTTGCACAATTGGGCAAGAATGATCTTGGTCAGGCTGGGGGTGGCCATGGCGGCGACACAAGCCGGTCCGCCTGTCCATCCTCCGCCCGTGACCAGATACGGATTCGCCATCAAGGCTCTCCCCAAGGGCGGTCAGCCGTTCGGGGACGAAGACGACGAGAAAGCGGGCGCCGAGGAGGACGAGCTCGGAGGCGCCGACCTCGGCGCGCCAGCCATCGAGCCCCCCACGGACCCCGCCGAGGACCCGGGCGCCAACACCGATCCCGCAGATCCCGCGGGGCCTCCAGGAGAGGATGCCGCGATCTCGGAGGAGGGCGGCAGCGAACTGTCGGGCGAGGCCCCGCCGCCCCCCGCCGACGACGCTCGCCCCTGGTCCGGTGACATGTACGACGAGGGCGACGAGACCGATCCGGAGGGGGCTTTCGCCGCGTACACCGGCAGCGAAGGAGAACAGGCTTGGCTCGATCAGGCACCGGACGGCACACTGACCGGGTGGGTACGCGACTCCACGGGCCAGGTGTGGCGCTACAACTCCCCGGACACGTGGGCGATCGAGGTGGACGACGCGCAGATGACCCGCACGCACAGCCGAGCCGAAGAGAGCGGCGCCGCCGGCCCGGCCGCACCGAGCGATCCAGCACAACCGAATGACCGCGGTGTCCAGGACTCGATGTTCGCGAACCAGTGAGGAGCGACGAAGTGCAGCTCAATCGCCAGGCTTGCCAAACCCTCCTCAACGAGGGGAAGGCCGCCTACGGGGCCGGAGACCCCTCCGACGCCTGCCCCTACAACCGACTCGGCGACCGGGAGCAGCAGTTCGGTTACCGCTACTGGTCCCGCGGCTGGTCCATGGCCCGCTCAGAGGCTGAGAGCGCGCGGCCGGAGCCTGCGGCCAGCACAGGACAGTAGGCAGACGCAAAAGGCACGGTGCCCGGCGGCCCACTGTCCACCGCCGGAGGTTTCCCGCCGTGCCGAGCGCTCCACCCACCAGATCGTCACACCCCAGCACGCTGCGAGGCACCAGCCGGGCAATCTACGCCGTTACTGGCGTGGTCGACGAGGTCAACGACCTCATCGTTCCGGGGGCATTCGCCAACACCCTCGCCACCCGCCGCGTCAAAGCCGCCTGGCACCACGAGTGGAAAGACGCCGTCGGTGTCGTCCTCGACGTTGAGGAGTGGCTGCCCGGCGACCGCCGTTTCGCCGACATCCCCAACTGGCCCAAGGAGGCCGGCGCGCTCGTCGCGACCGTCGCCTACAACCGCCGCACCACCAAAGGCCGCGACACCTACGAGCAGGTCAAGCAATGGCACGAACACGGTGAAGCCGCGTTCTCCATCGGCTACCGCGTACCGACCGACGGAGCCACCCGCCGCGGCGACGGCGTCCGCGTCATCCACAAACTCGACCTCTTCGAAGTCAGCCCCGTCCTGCACGGCGCGCACCCCCTGACCCGGGCACTCGAGGTCAAGTCCTCCACCGAGCACGACGGCATGGAGTACAAGGCGACACCCTCGAGCGTCGAAATCGACGTCGTTGCACCGAAGATCGAGGACACCATCAAGGTCGCGGGCCTGGCGGTAAAGGCCGAAGGCACCGGGCGGGTGCTGTTGATCCAGCGCGCTCTCGACGACGACGATCCGGCCGCCGGGATGTGGGAGTTCCCCGGCGGGCACCTGGAGGACGGAGAGGACGCACTCGCCGCCGCGCTGCGCGAGTGGGAGGAAGAGACCGGCTCGACACTCCCCGGGACGACCAGCATCGTCGGCTCGTGGACGGCCCCGACCGGCATCTACCGCGGCTACGTCGCCGTCATCCCCGGCGAGTCCCACATGCCGCTCAACCGTCCCCACGACGAGCGGCGCATAGCCAACCCCGACGACCCCAAGGGCGACGCCACAGAAGTCACCGCCTGGTGGCCGATCACCGCACTCCCCGACATGCCGCTCCTGCGCCCCGAGTGCCGGGAGACTCCCTGGTCACTCCTGGCCGGCGCGACCCTTCCGCAAGGCCCGCCCACGAAACCCGCCGCCACCCCGAAGGAATTCGCCGACGGAGTGATGGCCCGCTACCGCGCCCTTGGCGGTGCAGAGGAGAAGTCAGCGCGCGCCGCGGTGAACGCCGCTCGGGCCCGCCTGCCGCGCATCGAGCACAAGTCGGCCCGCTCCATGGTCGCCGAAGCCAAGAGCCGTCTCACACCCCTCTCGGAGGTCTCCGCAATGTCCCCCAAGCCCCTGCCCGAGTCTCAGGAGCAGTTCCGCACCCGCCTCGCCGACAGTGTCCGCGAACTCCTCGACCAAGGCGGCGACACGTGGACGTGCATTGAGGGCACCTACCCGGACCACGTCATCGTGTCCGTGCACACCGAAGGCCCCAGCCCGAACAGCAGCAGCCACTACGCGATCCCGTACACGGTCACGGGCACGGGCGACATCACCCTGGACAAGCCTCAGCCCGTCGAACTCGCCACCATCGTGGTGCCGGAGGGAACCACCGCCCACCGCGCAGCCACCGACGCCGAGGACGTCGATGCCCGGGTCGTCCAGCCCACCATCGGCGCGATCACCGACGCCACCGCGCGCGTCAGCAGCACCACCGCGGGCCCGGAGCAGCTCGAGAGCGTACGCGACAGGGTGCGCGAGTTGATCCAGGCACTGTCTGCGAAGGGCCTCGACGCCACCTCCGACGACTCCAAGCCCGACCGCAGGCCGACACCTGCGGCCAACCCGCTCGGGATGGACCTCTGGGACGAAGACACCTTCGACGACGACGAGGAGGACGCCGACCCGGAATCCGTCGCCGAGGCGGAGGACACCGTGCGCCTGGACGCGGAGGAAGTGAAGTCTGCACTCGCTCTGATGCAGGGCTGAGTCGCGCGACTCAGCATCACCCCCACGCCTGCGGCGAGCCTCACCGACACAACAACAAAACACCAGGTCAAACCCCATGTGCTGTCCGCTCCAGACATCTGGAGCAGGCAGCACGCGACGTTAACTGCTCTCTCCCTCTTCCATTCCGCCTCGCGTTGAGGCGTCCCGGTGCTGGCCGGGCGAGCGACGCACGTCAACCGCACCCAGCACCAGGGAGAGCAAGCAATGCCCGCCACCGCACGCATCACAGAACTCCAGCGCCGGCTCCAGGAGAAGTCCGCCGAGGCTGAGCGCATCAGCCAGACCTTCAAGGTCGAGGACGGCGGCCAGTTCGTCGTCTCCACCGAGCAGGCCACCGCCTTCCGGACTGTGTCCCGCGAGGCGCAGGAGATCAAGGGTCTGATCGACGCCGAGCAGGGTCTGACCGAGATCAGGCAGTACCTGGACGCCCCGGACGCCCCACCGGCCGCGGCCACCCACTTCGGCCAGCGGCCGACGATGGAGGAGAAGTCCCTCGGTGACCTGTTCGTCGACTCCGAATCCTTCCAGCGTGCCACCGGCGGCGGGTTCCGGGACCGCCCGTACATCCGTGCCGACATCGAGGGGAAGTCGATTTTCTCCCTGTCCGCCGGCACGGTCACGCACCAGACCCTCGGTTCGGCTCAGAACCTGGGCATCGCCGAGCGCCCGTTCCGCAAGTTCCACATTCGGGACCTGTTCCCGAAGTCCTCGACCAAGCAGGCCGTCCTCTACGGCGCGCGTGAGACCGGCTGGACCAACAACGCCAAGCAGGTCAAGGAGCGTTACGCCGCCGACGGTGTCTCCCCTGCGACCGGCGCGGACACCGACACCTGGGGCCGCGCCCCGCGGTCGAAGCTCACGCTGACGCCGGTGATGTACCCGGTCGCGGAAGTCGCGCACCTCCTCGACGCGCACAAGAACATCCTCAGCGACGAGCCGAGACTCAAGACGTTCATCAACACCCGCATGGTCGAGGGCGTCAAGTACTCGGAGGACTGGGACCTTCTGCACTCCGTTGGCGACGGCCAGTCCCTCACCGGCCTCTACAACACCCCGGGCGTCCAGCAGTACACGGGTCTCGCCACCGACCAGTACTCCGTACAGATCCGGCGCTCCATCACCAAGGCGCTGCTCGCCGAGTACGACCCGACCGGCATCGTCCTCAGCCCGACGATGTGGGAGCACGTCGAGGTCGAGGAGGACAAGAACGGCGCCTTCCGCGTCGCTATCGCCGTCGCCATCGGCGCCGAGAAAAAGGTGTGGCGCTTGAACGTGGTCGAGACGACCGCCATGGCGGACACCGACTTCCTGATCGGTGCCTTCGGGCTGGGCGCACAGCTCCACGACCGCGAGACGGTGTCGGTCACCGTCTCCTCGGAGAACGCCGAGAACTTTGAGAAGGGCCTGATCACTTTCCGCGCCGACGAGCGCCTGGCCCTCGAGGTCCCGCGCCCCGAGAGCTTCGTCATCGGTACCTGGACTGCGCCCACCGGCTGATCCAGAGGCGAGTGAGGGGGTGCCCCGAATCATGGGCGCCCCCTCCCACGTACCACCATCACGATGACGGAGGACGCTGGTGATTGAGAAACAACCCATAGGCCTCGCGGAAGAACTGGATGCCCTCACCGGCGCCCCCGCCGCTCACCGAGGCCCCCGATGCAGCGTCGGGGCCCTCCTGGAGGCCGCCGCCGACTAGGTAGCGGCATCCCTTCGTGCGGTAAGCGCGACGCAAGCCATGGCGGAACCTCACGGTCTACGCCATGACTTCAACGAGAAAGTGGCTTCTGACCACCTACAAGCAGGGCGGATACGCCGACACCTTCAAGTGGACCTTGCCC
Organism: Streptomyces sp. NBC_00620; assembly: GCF_026341825.1. GTDB lineage: Bacteria > Actinomycetota > Actinomycetes > Streptomycetales > Streptomycetaceae > Streptomyces. The sequence continues at coordinate 1,618,738 of NZ_JAPENY010000002.1, read as the reverse complement.
GCGTGGGCGGGGACTCTGCCGGACGGCCGCAACTACAACACGTGCCCGGGGGCTTCGGTCTGTGCCCCGCTGTGTTACGCCCGCACCGGCACCTACCAGTTCCGCACCGTGAAGGCCGCCCACGAAGCCAACCTGATGATGGTTCTGGACGACCTGCCCGGCTGGGAAGCGGCGATGACCGCCGAGCTCGAGCACAAGCGGTACCGGGGCGGGAAGTACGTCCGCTGTCACGACGCTGGAGACTTCTTCAGCCCGGGGTACATCCAGGCCTGGCTCCGCATTATGAGGTCTGCGCCCGACGTGACGTTCTACGCGTACACCAAGAGCGTTTCCCTCTTCCGCGAGTACGTGGAGCCGGACCCGCCGGCCAACTTCAAGTGGGTGTACTCCCTCGGCGGCCGTGAGGACCACCTGATCGACCTCGAGACCGAGCGGCACGTCGACGTCTTCCCCGACGAGGAATCCGTCGAGCGGGCCGGGTACACGTCGCGCGGCGACCTGGGCGACCTCATATCGATCCTGGGGCCGCAGCGCGTCGGACTGCCTGCCAACAACATCAAGCACCTGCAGAAGAAGCAGGATGGCAAGCGGTTCAGCGAGCTGCAGCGTGCCCAGGACGAGCGACGCCGCGGCCCCGGCAAGCAGTACAGCAGCGGGCGACCCTAGCGACACCACATCAAGATCATTCTTGCCCAATTGGGCAAGTGCGCCGGATCCCGGTAGTGCGCGACCCAAGCCGACCCCGTACCTCATCCTTCCGCGACCATCACACGAGGAAGGACCCCCTCATGGGCCTCTACAAGGCAGACGGCACCCGGATCACCAAGGCGGCGTTCCCGGCGACCGCCGTCACCGATCCGGAGAAGGTCGTCTCTCAGGACATCTACAGCACCCGCCCGTACACCACCGATGGCGACCAGCAGCCCGAAGGGTCGATCAAGACCCTGGCCTACAAGGCGGGTGCCGTGCTGCGTCAGTCCGAGATCGACAAGCTGTACCCGGCCGCGACCATCGCCACGGTCAGCCCGGCTACGGGACCGGTGGCGGGCGGCACTGTCGTCACCATCACCGGCACCAACCTGGACGGGGTGTCGGCAGTCAACTTCGGCGCGACGGCGGGCATGGCCCTGACCATCCTGTCCGCCAAGAAGCTGACCGTCACCGCCCCGGCTGGCACCGCCGGGGCGAAGGACGTCGTCCTCGTCGACGACGCCGGCAACGTCACCAAGACCGGCGGCTACACCTACGCCTGATCCGCGTAACAGGGCAGCCCCTCCGCACATGCGCAGGGGCTGCCCTGGGATCAACTCGCGTGCGCCCGGCTGCTCGAGGCAGGGCGCGACACAAGCGCCGCCCGGTGTGCAGGGTGCGCGCCGACCGGAACATCACCCCGAGAGGGAGCCACCCCATGGCCACCAGCCGAACCGCAACCCGCAAGCCCCCTGCCGAGAAGACCGCGGCCACCGCCGACTCCACCACCGCGGCGGCCAACGAGCCCACTCCGGCCGCCGACAGCTCCCCGACGGCACCCGACACGGCCCCGCTCGAGCCGCCGGCCGTCCACGAGCCCCCGGCCGCACCCGAAGAGCCCGTCTACGCCACCCCGACCGAGGTCATCCCCGACGACGAGAACCTCTCCGAGGTCATCCTCGACGACGCCACCAAGCAGCCCCCGACCGACCCAGAGGCGGTCTTCCGGCCCCTCACTGAGTACGGCTCCACCCTTGTGTGCACCGTGCGCCTGGTCGAGCGGACGTTCCTCGGCCCGCACCGCACTCCTATCCACCGCCTCTTGCAGCCCAAGGGCGCCCAGGTCTCCGAAAGCGTTGCAGCCCGCATCCGCGAACGCCTCGTCGCCCAAGTGACCGCTACCGCCACCGAGCAGTAAGGGAGGCCCGGGGTGTCGGCATACGACTACGAACCCATGTACGGCGGGGCGCACTACGACCCCGAACCGGCCGGCGGGCAGGTCACCAGCCTCGTCCTCTACATCGGCCCGGACCGCACCACCGAGGTTGCCGCGGCAGGGCCGGGCACCCGACTGCGGCCCGGGGCATACCGGTTCACGCTGCCGGACGTGGCGCCCGGCCGCTACTGGGCCATCGTCACCTTCACCCCCAGCGGCGGCGCCCAGCCCGTCAAGGACCAGTCCCTGCGTCTGGACCTTCCCCTTGGGCTGGGCCTCGTTGCCTCACCGGAAGCAGTCGCCGACGACCTCGGTGTACCTCTCCCGCTCACGCCCGCGCAGCGCGATGCCCTCGAGACGGCAATCCGCAAGGCACAGTCGGACGTTGTCGCCTACCTGCGCCAGCCCGTCATTCCGCGACTCGTCACCCGAACCGCCATCACACCGTACTGGCGCCCCCACGAGGACCTGAACGACGCCGAGTCATGGCCCATCGAGGTTGATGATCTGGTGCAGGTCTCCGCGTACCGGGACCGCGGCGACGGCACGTACGACGTCGACTTCATCATCGGCCTCGACGGCGCCGCAGAGGACCCGGTGGTGCGTTACGTCGTTGCTCACGCTGCTGAGTCCGAGCGGCAACGCCCCGGCGGTGTCGGATCCCAGAGCCGCCGCGTTTCCTCCGTCAGCGCGGAGGGACAGTCGATCTCCTACGAGTCGACACCCGCCACCGGCCAGGCCGGCGCCCCGCCCACCATCGACACCCTGTCCCCGTTGAAGCGCCGCCTGTTCCAGCCTCTCAACCGGCCGACCCGCGAGCCATGGCCGTACTCCTCCGCCCGCTACCGCAGTCGCTGACGAAGGGAACTGCTGGCCGTGGCCGTGGTCATGTCGAACGCGCTGCTCACTGTGTACGTGCTCGCCCACCCGTGGGAGCGCGACGCCAACGGTGTGCCCGTCCCCCCGAACCCCAACGTGCGCCCCGCCGCGCGCGGAACCTGGCCCGGGTCGGTCCTCGAGCAGCCCGACGGGTCATGGAACGTGCGCCTGGACCCGCAGACGTGGCCGGTGAAAGAGGGCGACACCATCAGCGACGACACCGGACGGTCCTGGACCCTGACGAGCACCCGCAACCACACCGTGCCGGACTGCCCGGCCGTCGACTACGTTCAGGCCACTGCCACGCTCAACCCGCCCGAAGTCTCCTGATGGCGAAGTTCACGCCCGCCCGGGGCCTTGAGGAAGCCCTCGCCCGCATGCTGGCCCCTGCGGTCCACCGCATCGCCGTGCAAGTGGAGATCGAGGCCAAGCGGCTGGCCCCGCCCACAAAGCGGTGGGTGACCATGGGCGACGACAAAGTACGTCCCACCCACGTCAAGGCCCAAGGCCAGGAAGTCCCCGAGAACCTGCGGTTCTCCATCAACTCCATGCAGTGGGACCGCGAGCACCGCGGCCTCGGCAAATTCACCTACATGATCGAGCCCCGCGACCGGACCTCCCGAGCGGTCGCCAACCTCCGGAACTGCCGCTGCACCACGCACAAGGACCCGGACGGGATCGCCCGCACCATCAACTCCGGCCAGCCCGTCGTCACGGGCAAGACGGTGACCGTGACCGTCTCCGCTCAGGGCCCGATGGTCGTCGAGGCCGAAGTCGGCACGGTCTACCCGGGCAACCTCGTCGCTGGCGGCGCGCACTTCATGGCTGGCGGAGCCGCGATCGTCGCCGCCCGCCGCTGACCCGTCCGGACGACGCGACACAAACAGTCCCGATCCGCACAGTGCCCGCCATGGCTACGAACACCACCAGAAGGACCGCGGACGCGCCCGATGAGGCCGCCGTCGACACCGCCGAGACCCGCTCCGAGCGCAACGCGCCGTCCCGCGCCGTGCCCGTCGTCGGCCCGCCGCTCCGCGAGGGCGAGGAGCCGTCCACCGTCACGCTGTCCCACCACCTTGGCATCGACGGCACCGACTACGCACCCGGAACAGAGATCAGCGTCTCCTCGGACTACGCCCGCCGCCTGCGCGGGCAGGGCTTCGTCGCCCGTACCTGATGACCGAGTTGACACTCGCGGACGCCGATCCGGTCTCCGAGATCCTGACCTGGCTCCAGCAGAGCGACGCGGCCGTCGACGCCCTCGGCGGCCCCGGCGGCCCCGGCCGCGTGTCCGGAATCGCCGAAGCACCCTGGCCGCATCTCGTCGTCGGCCACGGCCCCGGCGGAGACCTGCGGACTCTCACCTGGGCCATCGAGCCCGAGGTGACGCTCGAGGTGTACGGCGACCCGGGCGGATGGCCCGGCAAGGCGGAGCTCCGTCGGATCCTGCTGCGCTGCGCGAGGGCCGCCCAGGACATTGTGGAGGCGCCCCACGTGCCCGGCCGGCCTGTCATCAGCGGCATCAAGCCGTCCGGTCTCCTGGTCTGGGCGCCGCTCGTCGACGGTCAACCCCGCTGGCTGATGAACCTCTCGGTGACCATCCACCCGTGACGACGCGACGCTAACCCCTTCGCCTCTCCAAGGTGTCCGCGCCCCAGCACCGGACACCTTGGAGAACCCGTCATGGCAGGCGAGAGCGCCAACAACAACGAAATCGTCATCCCGTCCCTCACCAGGATCTTCCTGGCTCCCGTCGGGTCCACCGCCCCGGCCGACGCCACTTCGGTGATGCCCGCAGCCCTGCGGAACGTGGGTCTCACGACCGAGGACAGCCTCAAGTTCAACGTGGAACCGAGCTTCGAGCAGGTTCGCAGCGCCCAGTCCTCCTACCCGACCCGCACCTTCCAGACGCAGGACGCGGCGACCATCGAGGTCGACCTCCAGCAGTGGTCCGGCGACAACTTCCGGGCGGTTTACGGCGGCGGTGAAATCTCCACCGTCGCGGTGACGGGTCCACCGGCCGCGACGCACTACAAGTTCACGCCGCCCCGTATCGGCTCCCGCACGGAGGTCATGGCCGTCGTCGAGGTCATCGACGGCGGCAAGCACTACAGGTACGTCTTCCCGCGCGCCATGCAGATGGAAGGCGTCGCGAAGGACCTCGCCAAGACCAAGGAGGCAATTTTGCCCTTGCGGCTGGCGGTCCAGGGCGGCGACGAGCTGGACGCCTGGTACGTCCTCACCGACGACCCGGCGTTCGCCGCGGCATGACCTCTCGCGGCAGCGCGCGACACAAGCCCGCACGGCTTGCCACTGTCCGTGCGCTGCCGCACCACCGCGATTCAGCCACGCAGATTTGAGAGGTCACACGCATGTCGTACGTCATCGACCTGGACGCCGAACGCCGCGAGGTCCAGTACCCCGACGGCATCCCGGTCAAGTTCGCCGGGGACCAGTTCATTTTCCCGGCGGAGCTGCCGGCCGAAGCCCTCGACCCGATCCTGTCCGACGAACTGGACCTCGTCGGCCTCCTCGGTGAGGTCATCGACTCCGCAGAGGGCGACGCCGGCGTGAAGGAGGTCGTCAACGCCCTCTTCCGACGCCCGTCCCTGCCGCGGAAGTTCCTCGCGGCGGTCCGCGAAACGTACGCGATCCTCCTCGGCGAGCAGCACGCGACGTTCCTCGAGAACCGCCCGTCGATCGGCGACTACGTCCGCCTGACGACCGGCCTGACAAAGGTCTACGGCGTGGAGCTGGGAAAACTCTTTCGGTCGGCCGCCTCGTCCGAGAGCGATTCTCCGACGTCGAATCCGACCTCTCCCGCTACCACCGGGTCGACGCCCGACGGGTCTGGCTCCGCCCCGGACAGCCCGGATTCCTCGGCGTCCGACGGCTGATCTCCCTCGTCGACGGACTGCCCGACGACTCCCAGGTCCGTTCCGCTCCGCTCGGGGGCTGGACCAAGGTCCTGGAGCTCCTGGCGCTGATCGTCGACGAGCTCGGGCTCCTTGCCGCAGACAAGCGGCGCGAGGAGCCGACCCGCATCGTTCGCCCGCCGCGCTCCAACACCGGGACACGCCACGGCCATTCGCCACGGCAGCCGCATCCCTCCCCGGAGCCGCAGGCACCCCGCATGAACGGCCACAAGCAGATGCTCATGGCGGCCATGCAGAGAGGAATGGTCCGTAGTGGGTGAAGGCCTGCAGGCCGGCCGCCTCGACGTGCCGGTCGTCGCTGACCTTTCGGGGTTCGCGCAGAGACTCCGCACGCAGATTGAGACGGCTGCCGAAGGCCTCGCCGCGAAGGTCAAGGTCGAGATTGACTCCAAGGGCCTCAAGCGGCGTTTGAAGGAAGTCGTCAAGGAGGCGTCCAAGGGCGTCACCGCGACCATCCGCGTGAAGATCGACGAGGACCGGTTCCGTACCGAACTCGACGGGATCCGGCAGCGCCTCGCCGACGCTGACCTCAACCTCCCCGTCAGGCCGGACGGCGGCGGCCAGCGCAGCGGCGGACTCCTCGACCAAGTTCGGCGTCTGATCTCGGGCGCCCAGGGAGAAGCCAACCGCAACCCGGTCAACGTCCCCATGCAGATGCGCATGCCGGGCCGCGGCAGTCTGCGGATGCTCGCGATCGGCGCACTGGTCGCGCTGCTCCAGCCCGCGGTCGCCCTCATCGGGCAGTACGGCGCGGGTCTGACGGCCCTGGTGTCGGCCGCCGCGCCTGCCGTCGGTGTCCTTGCAGCGATACCTGGGTTGATCGCCGCAGCGGGCACCGCGGCGATCGGTACGAAGATCGCTTTCAGCGGCTTCGGCGACGCAGTCAAGGAGTCGGCGGCGGCCCAGCAGATGCTCGCCCAGGACGGCGAGGTCACCGAGGCCCAGCAGGAGAAACTCGACCAGGCGCTCGGCAAACTGTCGAAGTCGGCCCGAAAATCTGTCACCACGGTCACCGCACTGTCCGGGGCCTGGCGAGACATGAAGAAGTCGGTTCAGGAGCGCTTCTTCTCCCAGGTCGCGGACGACATCAAGCCCCTGTCAAACGCAGTCCTTCCGCTCCTCAAGGACGCACTCGGCGACTCCGCCTCCCAGATGGGTTCCCTGGCGGAGCGCGGCGCGCAGTTCATGAAGTCGGGCGTCTTCCGCAAGGACTTCAAGACGATCGCGCAGACGAACTCCGGCGTCGTCGGCCACATGACCGACAGCCTGGCCAACCTCGGCCGGACCACCATGGATTTCCTGGTGGCCTCGGGACCATTCACCGAACGGGTCGCCCAGGGCGGTGAACGACTCACCCAATGGTTCCGGGCGTCCGTGCAGGCAGGCCGCGAAACCGGCAGCCTCGCCAGGTTCTTGGACCACGCGGGCGACAAGGCGGCGCAGCTCGGCCGGACCACCGGCAGCCTCATCAAGGGCCTCGGCGGTGTCGGCAAGGCCGCCATGGACACCGGCAATGCACTCCTCGACGGGCTCGAGGGCAGCATGCTGCGCTTCGAGCGCTGGGCGAACTCGGGTGCCGGCCAGAAGGCCATGAGCCAGTTCTTCAGCGACGCGGCGCCCGCGTTCCACGAGGTCAATCTCCTCTTCGGGGACCTCATGCGGGGGCTCGGCCGATCCATGCAAGACGGCGGAATCACCGACCTCGTCCGGCAGATCCGCACCGAGCTGATGCCCGCTCTAGGCACCTTCTTCAACGCTCTCGGCCAGACGATTGGGCCTGCGCTGATCAGCGTCCTCTCCAATATCGCCACCGCGATCGGCAACATCTCGGAGGCCGGAACCGGCCTCGGCGTACTCCTCGTGACCTTCAACGGCCTGCTGAGCATTTTCAACACGATCATGGGCGTGATCCCCGGAGCGAACACGGCCCTAGCCGTCTTCCTCGGGTTGATGCTCGCGCTCAAGGTCATCAGCGGTGTCGCGAACATGCTGCGCGGCTTCGGTACCTCCGTCGCTGCCGCAGGCACGTCCGTGCGGACGCTGGGCACCACGATGCGCGGAACGACCACCGCCGGCGGAGGGCACCTCAGCCTCTGGTCACGGATGACGGGCGTCTATTCGAGAGTGTCAGCGCAGGGCAACCGCCTGACCGGCACCCTCCGCGGAATCGGTGCTGCGAATCAGGTTGCTTCCCGTGCCATTGGCGGCGTCACGTCCGCGCTCGGCGGCCCGCTCGGCATTGCCATGATCGGCGTCACGATCGGCCTCGGACTGCTCGCCTCCAGACAGGAGGAGGCGGCCCGCGCGACGCAGGCACACAAGGAACGCGTGGACGCCCTCGCGCAGGCCCTGGCCGCATCCGGCGGGACGATCGACGCGAACGTCAGAGCGCAAGCCGCGCAGCTCCTGCAGGACACGCAGCTCGCCGACGGCAAGGGCAAGTTGGTCGACATGATGGGCGAGGCGGGCGTCAGCCTCGGGAAGCTGACGAACGCCTACCTCAGCCAGGACACGACCCTTGGAGAACTGCAGAAGGAACTCCAGGCGACGGCCGACGCCCACGAACTCATAGATTTCAAAACCGGCGCGCAAGGCTGGGATGACGAGGGCCTCGCTGCGATCAGAGCGAAGGACGCCCTCGGCGCAGTGCGGGGTGAGCTGGAGGCGGGCCAGACAAAGCAGAAGGAACTCGCCGACGCCATCAACTCCTCAGGCACCACCGGAACGGACGCCTACGGCCGCTTGCAGTCCGCAGTACAGGTCTTCGGCGACAAAACGAAGTCCGCCGACGAGCGGGTCGACGCCCTCAAGCGGGCACTGGACGCCCTGAACGGAAACAACCAGTCGTTCCACGACGCCGAAGCGCAGCTCAACGCCGTGATGCTGGCCATCGACGACACGATGAAGTCCAACATCGACACAGCTGAGGGCTGGGGCAAGGCACTCGTCGACAACGACGGTCTCGTCAACACCGCGACCAAGAACGGCCAGAACCTGAACTCGCAGCTCACGGAGCTGCGCGACGGCATGCTCGGCGTCGCCACCCGCGCGCAAGAGGCCGCAGAGCAGGGCGTCATACCCATGACCGAGGCCATGGACAAGAGCCAGGCCGCCATGGACCGGGCGCGCGCCAAGGCCATCCAGCTCGCCACGGACATGGGCATCCCCAAGGAACAGGCCGCGGCGCTCGCTGACCAGATGGGACTTGTTCCCGACACCATCACCACGATCATGAAGACCGATGGTGTCGATGCGGCGACGGCGGCCTTCCTGGGGCTGCGTACAAAGCTCGACGGCCTCAAGGGCGGCGAGACGATCCGCATCGACGCCCCGACCGGCGAGGCCGTACGGCAACTTCAAGCCCTCGGCTTCACCGTCCAGGGACTCCCCGAGGGGAAGCAGGTCGCCGTCACAGCCCCCACGAGCGGAGCACGCGCGGCGATCAGCGCTCTGGCGGCCGACATCAAGAATGCGCCGAGTAAGAAGAAGGTCACTGTCGAGGCGATCGTGAAACAGGCGGCCGGCGAACTCAAGGGGGTGCAGGACAAGGTCGCCGGGATGAAGGGCAAGTCGATCGAGATCAAGACGCCGACGAAGACCGCCCAGCAGGCACTGAAAGACCTCGGCTACACGATCAAGAACGTGGACGGCAAGGGCGGCAAGGTCGTCAAGATCACCGCCCCGAACAAGACGCCCCTCGCTCAGGTGCAGGCGATTCAGGGGAAGATCAACGGCCTCACGGGTAAGACCGTCACCGTCACCGTCAAGTACTCGACGCTGGGCCAGCCGTACGTCTCTCAGCAGGCGGACGGCGGGATCGTGCAATACGCCAACGGCGGCATCCGCAGCATGACCGGCCGGGTGAAGGCCTTCGCGAACGGCGCGGAGAGGCACATCGCACAGATCGCCAAGGCCGGTGAAATGCGGCTATGGGCGGAGCCGGAGACGTACCCGGGCGAGGCGTACATCCCACTCGCGCCCTCCAAACGGAAGCGCTCCGAGGCGATCCTCGACACGGTTGCGAAGTTCTTCGGCGGAACTGTCGTCTACCCGCAGAGCGCGCTGTCCACGTTCGCCAATGGCGGCGTGCGGACCTCGTCGCGCGCCACCACCGTCCGGCAACGGTCGACCGTCTCACAGGCCGCGGCTGCCCTCGTGGGTGGAGACCTGAACATCAACGTCGGTGCCGTCGCGAGCACCGGCAACGCATTGGGGGACGCCATGTTCGAGCTGCGTCGGATCAGGTTGGGGGGAAGCGTTGCGTGACGGCGACTGGTACCTCGGGTACAACTCGTACGACAACCTGCCGGGTGCAGCGTTGACGTTCGGCCGGGAGGCGTCGGGCATCTACTGCCTGAGAGAACCCGACCTGACGTACGCCGATCCGGAGGTGGGCGACGCGGGAATGCCCGGCGAGGACGGAATCCGGCTCGGCCGCGACTACCAGCGGTCGGCCACCGTGACCTTCGAGCTCGGTGTCGACGGCGTGAACGGCCCCGTGGACCGCCACTATCCGATGCGCCCGTGGTCGCAGGGCTCCCGCATAGGCGCGTGGACCGACGCCGAGAAAGTGATGGCGTACGCGCACAAACTTGACGGCCCGGAAGCGTGGGTGAGCGAGGGCGTCGACATGCTGCGCCAGGCATGGCGTGCCGACGCGATCCGCCTGAAGCCGTCGCGGGTCGCGTGGCTGCTGCACAGGAAGGCGGGTCGGACCCGGCGCATGTATGGGCGGCCGCGAAATATCGGTGTGTCCCACTCCCGGCTGACGAAGCAGGGGTACACGCCGGTCGTCGCCGATTTCACGGCGATCGATGACCGGTTCTACGACGAGACGGAGAAGTCCGAGGAACTGTGGGACTTCTACATCGCGGGTCGGCCGCCGGTTCCGTGGCGGCCGGTCACGAATGACGGTCAGCTCTACTTCACGACGTCTCAGAAGACGAAGCTGGTGAAGCACCTCGGCCGGCTTCCGACCTATCCGGTGATCGTGATCAACGGCCCGTGCAAGAACCCGAAGGTCACGCTCCACCCGTCTCTGTGGGCAGTGCAACTGACGATGACGATCGCGGCCTCCGACTACGTGACGATCGACCCGCGCCCGTGGGCGCGCACGGTGATTCACACCAAGGGCGCGACCACGTTGTCGGTGGCCAACCAGCTCACGCGTGCGAGCCCGAGGCTGGGAGAGATGGCCGTCCCGCCGGGAAACTGGACGGCACAGTTGTCGTACACCCGCTCCTCCTCGAAGTATTTGGACGGGCCGCGCGTAGAGATCAAGTGGCGTGACGCGTACGCCTGGTGGTGAGCGGTCGACACTATGCGCCCACGCCGTCCAGCCTCTCCACTCCTGTACGGAGTGAGGAGCGGTGAGAGATGGCGTGGGACGGCATTCCCTGGTTCATAGAGGGCACGATGGCGAGCGAGGAGACGCTCCGCCTGATCATTGACGCTGCGGTAGGCGGCGGCGAGGGCATCATCAGTCCGGCGGACCTTCTGGTGACTGCGCTGGGCTCTCCGGCCGGCGCAGTTCAGGTGGCCCCGGGTGGGATGGTCGCCAAGCGGCGCGCGGCCGCGGGCGGTGGCGCTCAGTCCTACGCGGCGCGGATGCCGACGGCCGAGCAGGTGGTAATCGAACCGACCGGAGCCGACGGGCCCCGCACTGACCTGGTCATCGCCCGAGTCGAGGACCCGTACGGCGGCGAGACGTGGCCGGAGCCCGAAGACCCCACCATCGGCCCGTACATCTACACCCGGGTCATCTCCGATGTGCCGCCAGGCACCACGAGCATCCTCGACATCGACCCGGATTCCACGGCCATCACCCTGGCCCGCGTCGACCTGACCGCCTCCACGACTGCTGTAACCGCGGCCATGGTCACCGACCTGCGGCAGATGGCACGCCCGCGCACGCAGGCCTCGCGCCGCTACCTGTTCGGGGCATGGACGACGCCGGACGACGTCGGCGCGATCACGGACGTGTGGGAGGTGTTCCCCCTCGGTGCCACGTGGGCGGAGACCGTTCCGGAGTGGGCCACGCACGTCACCGTCCACACTCAGATCACCGGCCTACTGCACCCGGACGCGACCGAAGCGCGTGGCCAGTTGCGGGTATCGATCGGTGATCAGCACGGCGTGGGGATGCCGTATACCGCTGCGCAGGCCGGCCGGATCGCCGTACAGACCGGGCACCGCTTCGTCCTTGATCCCGACGACCGCGGTGAAGTGCTGACGCTGCTCCTCGAAGGCATCGGGACGAGCGGCGTCACCGGCGTGCTGCGCGCGGACGCGAGCACCGTGCTGTCGGTGGAAGTCACCTACTCCCAGGCGCCGGTGAGCGCCTGATGGGCTGGCGGTACATCGCCCAGCGGTCGACCACTCAGGACTTCCTGGACTGGGACGTGCCGTTCGTGCCGGACGGCCCGCCGAAGCGCGAGCTGAACGGGCCCGGCTCGCTCTCGGGGACGATCGCGCCGGAGTACATGCGGCTGATGGCGAAGCCCGACGGGCTGCCCGTCATATCCGAGTGGGCGACGACGCTGTACGCCGAGTTCGAGGGTCGGATCCGGTGGGGCGGCCTGGTGACCAACGTGTCCTACCAGGGCCAGGCCATGAAGGTGGAGTGCGCAGGCTACGCCGCCTACCCCAGCGGAATGCCGTACCTGGGGTCGGTGATTCGCTCCGGCGCAAAGATCGCCCAGAAATACATCGTCGGGGGCGTCAACTACGAGGGCAAAGACAAGAACAACGACGGATACGTGGACGGATCAAGCCCGAAGCGGAAGATGCCGGCGAAGCCGAAGGACAAGATCACAACGCGGTGGGATGCGTACGACGTCGTCCGGCACATCTGGTCTCACCTGCAGGACTACCAGCGCGGCAAGCTCGGCGTGACGCTCGATACCCACGACTCCGGGTACAAGCTGGGCGCCGCGTCCGGCGATGACCCGTGGGAACTGCTGTGGTGGGACAGCCCTGACTGCGGCCAGACGATCACCGACGTCATGAAGCTCGCGAGCGCGGACTTCCTCGAGCGGCACTACTGGGACGGTGACAAGGAGAAGATCCTCCATCACATCGACCTAGGCACACGCCATTTGGGCAAGATCCGGCACGATCTGCGGTTCGCGTCCGGCGAGAACATCATCGAGATCGCTACGCCCACCGGACAGGGCGACTTCTACGCGAACAACGTGTACGTGCTGGGCAAAGGCAGCGGGCAGAAGACCGCCCGCGTGCGCGTTGTCGTCGACGACAAGCGGCTTCGCCGCGCCCGGATCATCAGCCGGAAGGGCACCGCGAACGCGAAGACCCTCACGTCGTACGGCAAGACGGAGAGGGCGAAACACTCCCAGCAGTTGACTATCCCGTCCATCGCGATCAAGCAGCACGCCAACGCGCCGTTCGGCTCGTGGACGCTCGGCGACCGCATCCTCGTCCAGGTCAACGTGCCGTGGGTCGGGGAACTGGCCATATGGCACCGCATCACCGCCGAGGAGATCGACCCGGCGGCCGGCACGGCCATTCTCACCCTGACCCGCCACGACTTCTACGGCTGATCAGCCCGCGACGCTAACACCCCGCACCGCCCACTCTGCCCGCTCCCGGACCTCCGGGCGATCGGCAGAGAAGAGGGGGCGCGGTGTCCTTCGGGCTGGACGAGCGCGAGCAGAACAGGCGCTTCGCGGAGTACTTCAAAGGACTTGAGGACCGCCTCGCGGCGCTGGAGACGACCAACCAGCTCACCAACGCGTCCATCGAGGGCGGAAGCCTCGATGTCTACACAGACGACGGCACCCTCCGCGCCTCCTTCGGCGTCCAGGAGGACGGTGCCGTCGCCGTCGTCACCGTCAACTCCGACCCGCCCCCCACGCCGGCCGCGCCCACCGTCGAGCCGATGCTCGCCGGACTGGTCATCTCCTGGGACGGCACATGGGCCGACGCCGACACCGCGCCGTCGGACTTCTCCCTCGTCCAGGTCCACGCCAGCACGAGCGGCGCCGACTTCACGCCCGGCCTGGCGACCCTCGTCGCCACGATCACCAACACCGGCGGAGCCGCGGTCACGGTCGCCGTCGAGGGCTACACCACCGTCTTCGCGCGCCTGGTCGCCGTCAACTCCGCCCAGATCACCGGCGAGGCCTCGACCGCCGCCTCGGGGGCCCCGCGGCAGGCGGTCACCTCCGACCTCGTCAACGGCATCATCAACGACACCAAGTTGGCCGAGAACGCGGTCAAGGCCGCGAACATTGCACTCGGCGCGGTCAACACCGCAGCGCTCGCCGACGGCGCGGTCCTCACCGAGAAGCTCGCCGACAACGCGGTCAAGCTCGGCAAGATCAACGCCGGAGCGGTCACGCTCAACGCGCTCGGCGGCGCACTGTCCGACTCCGCCGCCCAGCGCTACGTCGACGCGATGGGCGACCCGGCCGCCTGGCAGATCAACGCCCAGGGCACCGGCGCCACCTGGAATCACCTCTCCGGCATCACCGACGCGCCAACGGGCCAGACCGTCGGCGAAGCCCGGGGCTACATCCGCATCCGCGGCACCACGCTCATCCCGTACGAGCCCGGCGTCCTGTACCGGGTCAGCGCTCGTGTCCGCGCCACCGCGCAACTCACGACCGGCCCAGATTCCTTCTACGTCGGCGTCCTCGGTATCGGCGCCGACAAGACGACCCTCGTCAACCGCCTCGGCGCGAACTCCCCGAGCACCCACTACTACGTGGCCAGCTCCGGCCGCCTTCTGCCGACGACCGACGGATGGGTCACGGTAGTCGGCTACCTCAAAGACCGAGCCGCGACAGGCGTCTCCGGTTCCGCAGGTCCGAACAACGACCCGCGGGCGGCCGGACTCGTCCACGACGCCGTCCGCTACATCACGCCGTACCTCTGGCTCGGCTTCAACTCGACGAGCATCGTCAACTCGCCCGCGGTCATGCAGGTCGACGCCGTCACCGTCGAGGCCCTGAAGACCGGGCTCGTCGACTCAACAAATTTCGTCGCCGGATCGGTGACCACCGCAGCACTCGCCACCGACTCCGTCACCGCGGGGAAGGTCGCCGCCGACGCAATCAGCGCGCGGGAGCTGCAGGCCAACTCCGTCACCGCGAACGAACTGGCCGCCAACTCCGTCACCGCGAACGCCGTCGCCGCCGGTTCCCTCACGGCGGAGAAGCTCACCATCGTCGGCAGCGCCAACATCCTTTCCGACCCCTCGTTCGAGGGCGCCTACACGGCGGCCGCAGCGGCGAAGACCACCTACGCCACGCAGGACACGACGTTCGGCAACGGATCCCCGTCCTCGCTGAAGATCGACGCCACATCGGCCACGGCCGCCGACCGGGCCGTGGAGCTCACCCTCGTGCCCGTCACGCCCGGAGATCAGCTCTACCTCGCCACCGACTACTTCGCGTCCACCAACTGGGTCGGCACGGAAGTCAACTTTCAGGCGCGGTGGGAGACGGCCGCCGGCACCATCCTCAGCTACGGCAAGGCCGTCACCACCACCCCAAGCAAGGGCGCATGGGGGCGGATCACCGCCACAGTCACCGCCCCAGCAGCCGCCACACAGGCCCGTATCCGCGTCGAGTCCGGATCCGCCACAGCCGGATCCATGTGGTTCGACAACGCCGCAGTGCGCCCCGTCGTCCCCGGCGTGCAGATCGCCGACGGCGCGATCACCACCCCGAAGGTGCTCGTCGGCAGTCTGCTGGGCGACCGGCTGACCGCGAACACTGTGGAAGCGGACCGCATCGTCGCCGCTTCGATCACCGGCCGCGAGATCAAGGCCCTGTCCATCAAGGCCGACCAGCTCGCTGCGAACAGTGTGACCGCGGGAAAGGTCGCCGCAGGAGCCATCGAGAGCACCCACCTGTCCGTCGGCGCCGTCACCCCCGACCAACTCTCCGTCGGATCGGGCACCAACCTCATCCCAGACCCCAGTTTCGAGAACGCCCCCACCGCGAACATCATCGCGGCCGGCGGCGCCCCCTGGTCCCTGGCCCCCGGCAACCGGACCGGCGTCGGCATCCGCGTCGACTGCGCCGCGGCCGCCGCCGCGTACTACACGCTGCCGCTGACCACCGTGCCGGTGCTGTCTGCCGCGCAGCTCTGGCTGGGCGTGGACATCCTCGTCTCCGGCAACCTCGTCGCGCAGGGTGTGAAGATCCTCGCCCGCTGGGAGACCGCAGGGGGCACGATCCTCGGCTACGGCGTCACTGAGTCCACCGCCACAATTGCCGAGCAGTGGCAGCGCATCACCGGGCAGGTCACCGCCCCTCAGGGCACCACGCAAGCCGTGCTGTGCCTGGAGGTCTCCGCGGCCACGGCCGGATGGGTCGTCTTCGACAACGCGGAGGCGCACACCGTCTTCGGCCGCGCAATAGGCGGCGCCCGCGCTGAGGTCGGCCCGCAGGGGCTCCGCCTGTTCGACGATACCGGGCAGGAAGCGGTCTCCCTGGTAACCGGCTCCCCCCAATACCTAACCCTCCGCTCGGACGGGAGCGCGGTCGCCACGATCGACACCGCGGGCAACGGCTCCTTCGCGGACCTCAACGTCGCCGGCGAACTCACCGTGGACGGCGACCCCGTCTCCACCCTCCTCGGCGACCGCGCCCGCGGCCTCGTCGCGATCGATTACCAGGTCACTTCCGTCACCGGCGGTACCTCCGAGTTGGGATTCGTTGAGCTCGCCTTCGAGGCCCAGACCGACCGCATGTACAGGATCATTTTCGACGCGCACACGAACCCGTCGATTGCGGGCGGCGAGCTCCAGCTCCGGCTCCGCGACGGCGAGACCGCGAAACCCACGATCAGCTCCCCCCAACTGCATGCCGCAATCCACCATCTGGCGATCAACGACGCCAAGCGGGTACGCCTGGAGTTCGTACGATCCAGCCGCATCCTCGGGGTCGGCACGCACCGGCTGCTGATCACGTTCAAGTGCCAGTACGGGCCCGATGGGCAGACCGTCAGCCTGTTCGGCAGCGGCACCAGCCCCGGCTTCTTCTACGTCGAGGACGTCGGCCCGCACCTTGCGGAGACCGGCGGCTACAACGACGGCGGCGGCACCGCGCCCGACCCCGTACGCACCTACACCAAGACCTACACCGCGAGCTGGTCCGGCTCATACGCCAGACGCTCCGGCTACAACAGCTACTACGGCGCGAAGTGCGTGCAGGGCTACTACTCGTCGACCAGCGGCACCCAAGCCGCCCTGATCGGCTTCCCCGCCGCCCTCGGCACCGACCTGTCCGGCGCGACGATCCAGAAGGCCGAGGTCTACCTGTACGCCGAGCACTGGTACGCGGCCAGCGGCGGGAAGGCCGTCATCAAGGCCCACTCGCACACGGCCAGGCCCGCGAAGTTCTCCAGCGACAGCGAGGCCAAGACAGTCAACTGGTCGCGGAATCAAGGCAAGTGGGTCGACATCACATCCGTCTTCGACTCCACGAAGTGGCGCGGCATCGCGCTCGACCCGAACACAACGGACCGCACGTACTACGGCATCTTCCGGGGCGCCGGCCAGACCTACTCGCCGAAGCTGCGGGTCACTTACACCAAGTAGAAGGAGAGCAGCAGCGTGGCCGGAACCTACGGCGACCTCGCCGCCAACGGCTCGTTCACCAACGGCACCACCAGTTGGTGGTCCGGCGACCCCGCGATGATCACCCTTGTCGCGCCCGGCACCGGCCTGGAGGCCTCCGCCACCACCGACGCCGCGAACCTGTGGGACGCCCCGTTCGGCCAGGACAACATCGTGCTGCGCCAAGGAGTCCTCTACACCCTCTCGTTCACTGCCCGAGCCTCGCAGGCCGGTACGTCCCTCCGCGCACAGGTCGGGCTCGGCGTCGACCCGTGGACGGCAGCGATCGACAAGACCGTCGTCCTTGACACCGTCGACACCCATTTCGTGCTCCAGTTCACCAGCAGTCTCGCCACCACGGCCGGGCAGCTCAGTTTCCAGATGGGTCAGGCCACCGAGGTCACCGTCTACCTGACCGAAGTCCGCCTGACCTGCTCCACGATTCGCGAGGGCTTCTACGTCGACCCGGACTCCAACGCGCAGAAGTGGGTGAACAACAACCCCACCGACGAACGCGCCCCGAGGATTCTGAAGTCCATCGCGAGCCGCCCCGGAGCCCGCTGGTTCGGAAACTGGAACACCGACGTCCAGGCAGACGTCAACGCGTACGTGACCGCGGCCACCGCCGTCGGCAAGATGCCGATCCTCGCCGCCTACAACATGTATTGGCGAGACAACGGCGGCGAGTCCAGCGGCGGTGCAATCGATCCCGCCGCCTACCGGACGTGGATCGACGCGTTCGCCGCAGGGATCGGGAACCGCCCGGCCATCGTCATTGTCGAACCCGACTCCCTCGCCCAAGCCGAGTACCTGCCGACGGAGACCGCCCGCGCCGACCGGTACGCACTGGTGACCTATGCCGCGCAGGCCTTCGCCGCCCGCCCCCTCGTACGTGCCTACCTCGACGGCGCGAACGCCACTTGGGTCCAGCCCGCCGAGATGGCGGCCCGTCTCATCAAGGGCGGTATCGCCGCGGTGAAGTCGTTCGCGGTCGGCATCGCGAACTTCGACGCCACCGACATCAGCCTCGGGTACGGCAACCAGGTCGTCGCCGCGCTCGCCAACCAAGGCGTCACCGGCGCCAAGTTCGTCATCGACACTGCCCGCAACGGCAACGGGGCCATGGACGACAACGGACAGCACGTCGACTACTGCAACCCCGCCGGCCGTCGCCTCGGCGTCCCCTCCTCGATCGGTGTCGGCGGAGCCGAGTACCTGCTGTGGCTCAAGTTCCCCGGCGATTCCGACGGCCAGTGCGGCGTCGCCCCCGCAGACACCCCCGCCGGAACGTTCTCGCCCTATCTCGCAGTGCGCCTGATCGACGGCTGGTAGACCCCGACCACCCCACCCCAAGATCATTCTTGCCCAATTGTGCAAGACCGGCCTTGAGGCGACCGACGAGACGAGGACCCTGTCGTGTCTTTCCAGATCGAGCACGTCTTGGCCAGTGATCCCTTCTTTCGCGCACGCGTGCACCTGGCGTTCCTTCACACGGCCCTGGAGGTGACTGGCGAACCCGCCGAGACTGCAGGCCATCCTCTCCGCGCTTCTTTAGCCCGCTCCCTGTTCGCTCCCGATCTGTCGTCGATCGGGTACGCGCCTGCCGTCGCCACCTGCCCCAACGTCTCCGCCGCAGCCGTCGCCGCATACGACGAGAGCAATCCGTCGGCGGCCGCAGCCGCGGTGACCGACGACCTTCTCATCGAGGCAGTGCGATCCCTGTGGAACAACCTGTGCGGCTTCGGCGGGCCCGCCGTCACCGATACCGCGGCTTGAGCGGGCGACGCTAGCCCCCGCGGACCTCCATCGTCACGGTTGCGGGGAACCGTGGGCCTGACTCGGGCCCCGGTTCCCGCGCACCCCACTCCGACCACCGGACCGACGAGGAGGCGCCAGTGGACTGGCTCCTGTCGCTGGCGCCCGTCCTGACTCCGCTGTGCGGCATGACGGGTGTCCTCGGCGGCGCATGGCTCGTGCACCGCCAGCACAAGCGCAAGAACGACCAAGACGCGAACTTGGCCGAATCGAAGACCTTCATCGCCGCGGTCACCACCGTGACCGAGGGCTTCACCGGCCTCCTGGAACAGCAGCGCGCCGCCACCGCCCAGACCCTCGAGCGCGTAGCAACGTTGGAGACCAAGCAGACCGTGCTCGAGCGGAAGGTGGAAACGCTCGAGGAAGAACAGCGGCAGTGGCGCCGCTGGAAGGCCGCGGCCGTCGACTACATCCACCAACTCCGGGCCATGCTCGCCAACCTCCACCAGGGCCCCGCTCCCACTGCGCCGCGCGAGATCGCCGAAGACCTCGGCGACTGAGCCAGCACACGACGCAAGCCTCCGGCGCCGCGCACAGTCCGCCCGACACACAACCACGTATGAAGGGCTGGACTCGCATGACAGCGCTCGACTCCCTGACAACCGGCGCCCAGGTGGGCGCGGTACTCCCGCTGCTCACCGCGGTGGTGCAGAGGCCCGCCTGGTCGGCGAAGGCGAAGAAGATCGTGGCGGTCGTCGCCGCGGTGGTGGCCGGCGTGCTCACCGTGGCGGCGGACGGAGGCCTGGATCAGTTGCAGCACGGCTCACTGACGGCCGCGACCATTCTCGGCGTGCTGGCGGCCTCCCAGACGAGCTACGACCTCGTGTGGAAGCCGAGCACGCTCGCACCGGTGATCGAGGCCCTGACGACCAAGAAGTCGCCTCAGCAGGCCGAATAGGGCCCACGGCGCCCGTCCGGCCCCGGCCGGCGGGTACCATCTGCCGAAGAGGTGGCCGCACCGCTACCGCGTTGAGATTCCCGTCGGGTTGGTTACAGGACACTGCGGTGTCTTCCTTCGCCTGGGCGCCGGCTTCGGCCGGTGTATGCCCGACGTCAGCATCGAGACAACCGGGCGCGCGTAGAGCGCTCGGGGCCGGGGAGCGGATGCTCCTGCGAGGATCCGGCACACGCGTCAATGGTGCGGTCACCTCGCCTGTGTCCCGGTACTGGGCTCACCGGCCCCGGAGCAACGGGCCACCACGACCCGAAGAGGAGAGTTCACCGCATGGCCGATGCGCAGGACGTCGACGCTGAGATTGAGCGCATGGCTTCGCTCGATGACGACGCCTTCATGCACGCGGTGGTCGACTACATCACCGGCGGCTCCGGCCGGCGCATCCCCCGCGACGTCCAGGCCGCGGCATTGGCTTCTCCGACGTTGGCCACACAGACTCTCGACGCGCTGGAGAGTGCGATCCGTCAAGCGAAGTCGTTCCACCCCCGTCTTGACGGGGAGAGTAAGCGCGAGCAGCAGGCACGCATCGCCCCGTTCCGGACCAGCCTCCAAGCCGCGATGCCACCCTTCCAGGACGCCGTCGACGACCTGGCGCACAAGGAAGCCAAGTATCTTGCGGCTCTCGATGACCAAGCCTTCGAACGCCGCTGGACCGCGCACATCCTCGAGGACCCCACCGGTGCCCCGATTCCGCCGCGAGTACGCGCACTCGGCTTTCGATCACCGAGAGTAGCGGCCAGGGCTGAAGCGATCTGCCGCCTGATGATGGAAGAACCGACCCGCTTCCTGCCGGCATCGGCGCTCGGAAAGAGCCAGAAGGCAGACGACGCCCGCATTGCCGAGTTCCGTCAACGGGTGGAGTCCGAGGCGCGCTATCTGCGCTACGCCGTCCAGTACGCGGACGCGCGCCACGGTCGGATGCCGAGCGAGCCGAACGTCCGCCTGCAGGCGCTCCGTCTTCTCGGTGAGGCCCACCCTGAGGAGCTGTCCAAGCTCTTGCACCAGGTCCGCGACGGCAGGCGGGCAGGGCGGGCAGAGGCGCGCAAGGACGAACGCGCGGTCCGCCGGACGTCCCAGAGGCGCGCGCCGTAGAGGCGCGCCGCGATGTTCGAAGCATGATGAAGGGCGCGCCCGATGGCGCGCCCTTCGTCGTCTTCGGGCGCGCTTGGACGGCGCGGCCGCGCGCGTGGGTAGGCGCACTCACCTCCCCGGGCGCGCGCCGCTCGGGGAGGTTCCCGCGCCTGCAGCGCGCCGTTCCCGCGCGGTCGAGGGCGCGCTCACGGGCTGCGCGCGCCAGCTCCTGACCCACCCGCGCCGCTGAGATGACAGCGCGCGCTACACGACCACGCGCGGCGCGGCTACCGAGAATTCGCAGGTCAACCGCTGCGGGCCTGGAATCCGGAAGGCGCGCGCGGGCTGGGCGCGCCCTCGATCGGCCTGTCTTCCCGCAGCGCGCGCCGCGCGCCGATCATGGCGCGCGCTGCTGTCCGGCCGGCGCGCCGCGCGCCGATCCGGGGCGCGCGCGGTCAGCAGGAAGGAGCGCCTGTCCGCGCGCGAAGGGCGCGCCTCAATCCAGCGCGCGGCGCGGCAGGGTGGGCGCGCCATCGAAATGGGCGCGCCAGTGCGCGCGGCGCGGGTCCGCATTGAAGGGCTGGGAGGGCTGGGAGGGCGCGCGCATGATCACGTAGCGCGCCGGCGAAGGATCGTGGGCGCGCTGCGGAGGTGAGGTGAGGTGACGCGAGGGAACACTGTGAAGGCGCGGAGGGCGCGCCCAGAGGGCTCCGGGCGCGCGTCACCTCACGTCACCTCAATGCGTGACAAGCGCGGCACCGAAGTACGCCGCGAACTTCTTCGTGATCTGTACGTCCGGCATCGGCGCGGCGCGGTAGGCGTCAGCGAGCTCTGTTTCTCCTGCCTCCGCCAGAGCAGCGGCCACCCCGTCGCGGTGTGCCCGGACGAAGTCCCGCAGTGTGGCGAGGCCAGGCTCTCCATCCTCGGAGATCGCCCCCAGGTGCTCACCCACCGTTATGCACTTCACCCGGGCCTGGACCTCGGCCTCGTCCATCAGCGCCTGGTAGGCGATCCCCTCGTTCTTGGTCCGGGAGCGCCGCGGTCGGGCGGTGACGGGAGGGACGACGTCCTGCGGCTCCTCGGCCGCGCTGGTCTCCTCCGCGGACTCGTTGGGGGGCGCCTCGTCGGCCTGCGGGTCCGGCGGCAGCGGAGGCGCATCGGTCTCGCCCGGGGGCGACTGCTCGGCGGGCGCCACGTGCGCGCGGGCCTGCTCCTGCCCGGTCTGCTCCAGCGGTGGGCCGTTGCTTGCGCGCTGCCCCTGCTGTTCCGAAGTGTTCCCCTGCCCGTGGGGGGCGCCCTGCTGCTTCTGGTCGGCGCGCTCCTTGATGTACGCGAGGGATCGGGTGATCGCCGCGTCCGCGCTCATCTCGCCCCACGGCGTCGTGATGACGACCTGCTGGAGCGTGCGGACCCCCCATTCCTGGCGGATGGCGTGGAGGCACGCCTCCGGGTCGTTCCCGTCTTCGAGGGCTTGGCGGACCAGCTTGGCCGCCTGCTCGTCGGCCAGCCTCGGGTGCTTGCCTGCCTGCGGGGCAGGCTGCGGCTGTCCTTGCGGGCTCTGCTGCTGAGGATGCTGGTTCTGCTGCTCGTCGAGGTACGCCTCCGGCCGGGACTCGGTAACCTGCCGGGCGGTGGCGGCCTCCTCGAATCCGAGGCGTCGCAAGAGTTCGTCGATGCTGAAGTCGTCGAACCGAGTGCTCTCGCCGGGCTTGATCTCCCAGTGCAGGGTGCGAACGCCGGTCAGGTACGCCTCGCCGAGGCTGTGAAGTTCCACGATGGCGTCGACCGCGGCCGGGAGGTTCTTCTCCGCCTTGATCTTGCGGGTCCTGTTCCGAGTGGGCTTGTCGTTCTCGAACGCGGTGACGATCTCCTGGCGGGCGAGCAGCAACGTCGGGCCTGAGTGCCGTCGGAGCAGCCAAAGGATCTCGCCCCACCGGTCCTTGGCGCGGTTCCACAGGTCCGGGTCGACGACGACGGGGTCGTCCAGCGTGGGGACGCGTCTACGGTTCTCCTGCGCCTTCCACATAGCGCGTCTCCGCGCGTACAGGGCTTGCTCGTCGCTGAGCATGTCCCACAGATTGCTCACGTTGTCGACGACGATCATGTTCGCCTTGCCGTCGACGGGTGGCTGAGCAACGGCCCAGCGGACCGCGTCGAGGATGTCCTGATAGGTGCCGTCGTGCTCAACGATCTCGTACCGGGCGCCCTTGATGCGGCCGTAGTAGTCCGCGGTCCCCTCAAGACCACCGATCTCGATCCAGTACGTCATGCCGACCAGGTCGGAGCTGGTGCCTAAAACCGCTTCGTGGCTCTTGCCGGTTTTCTCTTGCCCGGCGAGCAGGATCATCGGCGGGTTGGGGAGACCGGTCGGCATCCGGGATCTGCGTTCGCGCAGGGGCGTAGTGGTACCAGGCATCGGTGTTCCTTCGTTCGGGTTCCCCGGGTTGCTCTCCCGCGGAGGATGCGACGGCGAAGGCGTTAACCTCTCACCGTTTCCGTCGCTGTACTATTCTACGTGGCCGAAGGCCCGTTCAATGTCTATTCACCAGATCAGAGACGGCATTTCGTGCGTCCGGGTCGTGGTCCTCGCGGTGCCGGGCGTACCAGGAATCCAGGCCCTCGGAGCCGACGGCCGCAGCCGTCATGTCGTCCTCGGTCATGGCTTTCCAGTCGGCGACCGCGTCGGAGTATTCACCTTCCACCGTGCGGGGGTCACGGCGGCTCAGCGCGTCTGTGATCTCTTCCCAAGGCGCGCCCGACAGGGCTTCCGCCAGGACTACGAGGTCGACGATCTCGTGAGCCATCTGCCGCAGGCGGCGCGCCGCGCGGATGCGCTCGGCGGGGGTGGTGTCCGCGGCGGTGGTGCCCACCGCTTGGCGAGCGAGGTCAGACAAGTCGCGCTGTGCGCGTGCGGCGGTGATCCGGGCCAGGATCTCCGGTGTCATGGCGGGTCCGATCATGCAGGCGGCGGGCACCTACCCCGGGGTGGGGGCCCCCGCATCGGTACGGGTAGGGGCAGGATGCCTTACGGGCTAACTGCCGTCAGCGGATGGGCGAACGCGGTGAACACGTCGTCGATGGTTGCCCTCGGCGGCAGGGTGACACCGCGCTCGGCCGCGTAGATCTTGATGAGCCGCTGGCGCACTTTTCGCCCATTGCCCTCGCTGTGCCCGAGGACGCTCGCGATCTCGCCGCCGGTCAGCGGGCCGCCAGGCTCGAATACCTCCCGGTGCCCGTTGTCGATGACGTCCTTGATGATCTCGTACAGCCCGTCTTCGCTGCTCCAGTGAGGGATACCCCTCTGCGGCTGCGACTGCGGCTGCACGGTGGCCGTGATCGGGCTCGGTTTGTTGACCGCCGCCGGAGCTGTGGAGGCCGGAGCCGTGGCGGGTACTGCGGCCGGCGCCGGAGGCGTGGCCGGCGCCGGCAGCGCTGGCAGCTCCTCGACCGACTCAGCGAAGACGCCAGTGGGATCGATGGCTGCCGCGCGGAGACCTGCGGGGGCCGACTCAGCGAGCGGGACGCCAGCGCCGACGAGCCGCAACGGCAGGAGTGACGCCACGGGCGCCTTCCTGCGCCACGCCCGCCCGAACCTGCTGCGGAGCTGCGCTTGGTAGACGAGTCGCTCCTGCTCGAGCTGGAGGACCTCGTTGTACGACGTCAGCTCCCACAGCTGCATGCGACGCCAGAGTAGGAAAGTGGGTACCGGGGACAGAGCCCATCGGGCCCGACGGACCTTCTCCATACGGCGGTTGGTGGCGGCTCCTATGCGGACGGCGTATATGTGCCCGGCGATCTCGGAGGACGCCACCCACAGCAGCGGCATCGTGCCGTGCGCCACCTTCGCCCAGAGGGACGCTCCCGCCGCGACGTTCAGCGCGCACGTGACGAGGGTGAGCACCCAGGGCACGAGCCGCACCCACCCCAGCGCCATGTCCATCCGGATCAGCATCAGGTTGGCGACGGTGAAGACGGGGATCGCGGAGTCGATAGCCCCAGGCAGCATCCACGGCTCTGAGAACCCCCACCGCTCGGCGGCAACCGCCACGGTGTCAAAGGATGCTGCCAGGCCCAGCCCGCCAACGCCGGCCGCACCGAGAGCGGCGGATCCGGCGAGAATCTTCTCCGGCCAGGTCAGTGGGGGCACACCAGATTCGTTGGGCGGCTTCGGCTTGCCGCCCTTGGGGGTGCGGAAATTCGACAGCGTCGGCAAGACACCATCCCTTCATTCGGGTCTTCCCGGTCGGCTTATGCTCATCACCTTCCGAGTCGACCAAACGATATAGCGTCTTTCACACCCGCGCTCTGGCGTCGCTCACGCCACGTCAGTTTTCGGCTGTGTATGAGTGATTCGCTGGACGGGTCTACCAGTCGAGCGGCTGCTTCGGCTTCCGGCGGTCCGGCCCCTGGATCCTCATCAGGTACGCGCGGGCCTCGATACGGGACAGGAGACGCTCGCCGAGGATGTCGGCAATGCCGGGGGCCGGGCTGTTGGACGTACTGCGGCTCTTGAGGTTGGTTGTGAACGCCGTGGCGCGGCCGGCCGCGAGCCGGGAGTCGACGAGGTCGATGGTCTCCCGGCGTGCGAACTCCGTGGCGATGCCGTCCATCTCGCCGCACAGCTCGTCGAGGATGAGCAGATCCGCCTCGACGTGCCGCTTCCTCACGGCGTACGACGTCAGGCCGTTGGGACCGCCATCGGGCCGACGCCACGTCAAGTAGGTGGTGTGCTTCACGAACCTGACGACGAGGCCGTGCTCGCTGGCCTCGTTGCCGAGCGCGGCAAGCGCGGTCGTCTTCCCGCTGCCGATGTTGCCGGGCACGATCAGGTTCAGAGTCTCCGGGCGGGCCTTGCTCCGCTTTGCCTGGATCAGGGAATTCATCCAGTTCCGCAGCGTGTTCGGCATCTGCTCCGGGGCAAGTTGGTCAAGGCGCCACCGCAGATACTCATCGTGGGCGGCCTCCCGCATGCTGTTCATCCAGATGGCTTTGAGAGCACGGGCTTGGGGAACGGACACGTCCTCCCACAAGCCGTTCTCCGACCCCGCCTGTTCGGGGACGCCCAGCTGGCTCAGGTCTGCCCCACCACGTCGGAGAGCCTCGAGGACTCCGTCAGTGACCTCAAATAGGCGCTTTGGCTCACGGCCTTGGGCGATGGCCGTGGTGTCCGTGGCGACCGACATCAAAGGCACACTCCTCATGGTCAGGTCTCAAGGACGCCGAACGCGGCGTCGTCAGAGGCGGTGGCGGCGGGCGCTTCACCCGGGATCTCCTGCGAGCCCCAGGTGGCGGAATCGCTGTAGGCGACCCGGCCGTTGCGCTGATGAGGCTGGATGTGGTTGGTAGCGACGCCGAGCGCGTCTTGCCATTGCTGCGCGCTGGGCCAGTGCCTGCGGGCGTGCTGCAAGGCACGGGCACATTCCTTCTGGCTGTAGCCCGCGACGAGCGCGGAACGGACCTGCCCGCGCATGGCAACGAAACCGCCCTTGGCGCCGACGTATGCGCCGAGATGCTGCTTCGCGTGATCCCACCACCAGGTCGCAACTTGAGCGGCCGCCTCGTCGAGCGCCGTCTTCTCCGCGGCTTTGTCCGCGGCGGTGGCCCTTCTCTCCGCGGTCTTCTGCTCTGCGGCCGCGGCCGCCTGTACGGTGACGCGGCCCGGCGTGGCCGTCCTCGCCGCGCGCACCTTCGCAGGGGCCTCCTTCTCGTCGATTCGCTCGCCTTCCTCGGGCGCCTCAGATTTCTCGGAAGCGCCGTCGCGGGGGGCGAGTTCGAAGCCGTCGGCCCCGAAGGTGCCGTCGGGGTACGCGACGAGGTACGTGCTGTCTCCCTGCTCGACCACAGGGATGTCGAGCTTCTTGTCGAACGTCTGGTAGTCGGCGGCCCACTGCTCGACGGGGAACTCGGAAATGGCCGTGCCCATGGCGCGCTGGCCGTTGCGGAACTGGCGGCGCTCGAGGCGGTAGTAGCCGTGTGCGGCCAGCTCGTGGAGTGCCTTGCGGACCGCGTCACGCCCCTCGCGCCCCTCACCTTTGGAGAGCTGCTCGGATCGGACCTTCCAGTCTTCGCTCTGGTCCAGGAGATAGGTCAGCAACCCGAGCGCGCGAAACGTGATGCGGGCGTCTCGGACGGTCGCCGACTCGACATGGACGTAGTGCGCGCGCCGGTTGACGCGAACGCCGGCGCGGTTGGTCGCTCGGCTCATGCAGCGTCCTCACCCACGACGCCGGTTCCGCTGGTGGCGTCGAACAGGCGGACGTACGCGCGGTGCGTCTTGAGGTGGGATATCCAACGGCGGTTCTTCTCGGCCAGGCCCGCGCTGCTGAGTTCGGCCAGCGGGCCGCGGGCCTCGTGCGAGTTCAGGGCGGCCCTGTCGGCGATGTCGGCGAGGGCGACCCACCCGCCCGAGGTGTTCAGGACGAGAGCGGCATACAAGCGGAACGCGCGGTCGGATATGTCACTGGCAAGTACTTGGTCCAGCGGAGTGCGTAACGCGGTCATCGATGAAGTCCCTTGGGAGCGGGCCCGGCCGGTACGGCAACCGGGCCCGTGGCGGTCGGGTCAGGCGTCCTCGGCAGCGGGCATGGACCCGGCCATCAGCTCCGGCGTCTCCCGCAGCAGGTCGTTGAGGTCACCGCGCCGCCATGCCGCCAGCAGCGCCGCCTTGCCGCTTGCCTGCCCCTTGCGGGTCTTCCAGGTCCAAGTGACGGTGCCGGTGGGCTTGCCACCCGGCAGGAACTTGACGCCCGGAATGGCCTCACCCGTCCGCGGGTCAAAGATGAGGCCCGTCTCCGGGGCCACCTCGGCGTGAGCCAGAACGGTCTTCTCCCAGGCTTCTCTCCGGACGATGACGACGTCGATCTCGCCCTTCTCCTCCGCGTACTGGTCGAACGCCGCTTCGTCGTCGACGACGAACCGGTCGCGGGTGAGGTTCACCTTGTACTTGCCCACGTCCTGACCGGCGACCTGTACGACGAGGTCGGACTGCCGGTTCTCGGCAAACCCCTTGATCAGGGGCGCCTTTGGCGCATCCTTCTGCGGGGTGATGACGCTTGTCTGGTGCTCATCCAGGGCGCGGGCAAGCGCACCGATCAGCCCGAGAGATGTCAGGGGAAACTCGGCCGGCTGCTCTCCCCGGGTGCCGTCAGCGGCGTCATTCGACATGGGCGGTGTCCTTCCTTCCCCGGACGCCACAGCCCAGGGTTTGGGTTCTCCCGGGCGGGGTGTCTCGGGGGGCGTCGCGTGGAGGTACGACAGCCGCCGAATTTTGTTACACCTAGGCCCAGGTGGCTGGGTTGCTCTCCCAACCGTTCGGAACAGTACAGCAAAGGGAACATCGTTTGGAGAAGGCGACGTTAGAGACGTGTCTTCCTACGGTCCTCACTGGCTCTGCCACTTCCGGTGACGTCACCGGACGCCGGTTGGGCCCCGGCGCCGCCCCATCCGGAACTGACGACGGCACCGGCTCGGCGGCGGGCGAGGACCGGCCATGACGGCATGTCCCGCTTGCGAGGCGGGGCGCCGCGGTAGGAGTCCGCGGGCTCGCAGTCCTCGCCCGTCACCGACACCGACACATGCGAGAGGACCGCACCAGCCGTGACCACCGAGACGATCTCCGCGCCGCGCTACCTCACATACGTGCCGCTCACCGACCTGACGCCGGCGCCCCGCAACCCCAAACGGCACGAACTCGAGCTCCTCATCGGCTCGATCCGCATGCACAGCCTGGTCGAGGTCCCGGTCGCCGACGAGCGCACTCAGTGCATCCTGCACGGCCACGGCCGCCGCGAGGCGCTGATCGAGATGCAGGCCCGCGGAATGTCCGTCCCGGGCGGCGTGGTCCTCGATGAGGACGGCGGCTGGCTCGTCCCGGTCCTGCGCGGCTGGTCCTCCAAGTCCGACGCCGAAGCCGAGGCCCTGGCCATCAAGCTCAACCGACTCCCAGGTGAAGGCGGCTGGGACCCCCGCGAGTTCACCGCTGTCCTCGAGGACCTGGCCACGAACGCAACGGAACTGTTCGACTCCCTCGCCATCTCCGCCGACGAGATGGACAAGCTGTTCGGCCAGATCGACCCCGAGACCCTGCCCGGAGGCGGACGCGAAGGCGAGCCGCCCCGCCTTCACCTCCCCGCCGACGGCCACGGAGATGGACTCAACCCCGATGACGACGGCCGCGCCCCGCATTCGACCTGCCCGGCCTGCGGGCACATGTTCACTACCGGCCGCTGACTCTGCGCTGAGGTCCGCCCATGTCCACCCGCCGTAAGACACGCCGGCCCGAGAGCCGCAGTGGCCGCCCGCGCCTACTCTCCGAGGAGGTCGAGGCGCGCCTCGTCGCAGCCTCCCGCACCGGCGTCGCCGTCGAACTGGCCGCGGAAATGGCCGGGGTGTCCCGCTCGAGCTTCCTCGCGTGGATGGCCCGCGGCCGAGAGGAGGCCGAATCACGCGAGTCAGGCGAGCCGCCACGGCCGGACGAGGAGGAGTACGCGGCGCTGTACGCGAAGGTCCGCACCGCGCGTGCCACCGCAGCCGCGCGCGCCATGGCGAACATCCGGCGCGTCGCGGACGGCGGGATCGTCACCAAGGTCACCACACGCAGGTTCCGCGACTCGGTCACCGGCGAGATCGTCGAGGAAACCGTCGAGGACCGCACGTCGCCGGACTGGCGCGCCGACGCCTGGTACCTCGAGCGGCAGCACCGCGAGCACTACGGCAAGGACGCAGTGATAGCGGTCGAGATCACGGACCTCGGTGCGCCGGCTGGCCAGGAAGACCAGGCCGTCGACCTGGCCGCGCTCGCCGAGCGACTCGACAAGACCCTTTTCTCCGTCGAGTACCCTCCCGAACTGGAAGAAGCCGGTGTAGTGGACGCCGAGATACTGGACTGACGCCTGATGTAGGCGGGTTACAGTCCGGCATGGGTATTGCAGACACCTCTATCGCCGCCCTCTCGGCGGCTCTCAGCGGCGGAGCGGCCGTCGCGGCTTGGCAGGCGTCGCGGGAGGCCAACAAGACTGCCGGATCAGTCGCGCAGATCGAACGTGACCGGTGGCACCGAGAGCTGAGTCCCCAACTTAAGCTCAAGATCGATCCGAACAACCACTTCCTCTACATCCGGTTCGTCAGGCCCGCAGCGCTCGGGCGAATCCAGGTGAGCCTTCGCGTGCGGGACGACCGCGACCGCTCCCAAGATCCGGAACTAGCAGGCAGCGTCACGGCCCAGATGCGCGCCGAAGTCGTCTGGGGCCCCTACCGATTCCGCCCCGGTATCGACCACGCAGACGATCTAGGGCGGGCCGTCAAACCGTTCACACTCGAACCGGACGATCTGCACCGGGTGGCGATCGACCCCACCCTAAGACCTACCTGGTTCGACGGCGCCTCGGGCGAGACGCGGTGGCGTGAGCAGTACCGCAACGCCCCCATGCGAGTGTGGGCCACTTGCGAAGCATCCGATCACAAGCCGTGGCGCCTGAGTTGCGAACTCCCTTGGAACGGAAGGTGGGCGCGCACCGAGACGCCCAGCCAGCCCTGATCGGTCACCACGCGACATTAACCACCGCGGCCCTGCACGGTGCCCCCTCACTGCTCACCAGCACCGGAGGAAACGCCGTGACCACCGAGTACTACCCGGGCGCCAGCCGCGCCTACGACTTCACCAGCACCTACAAGGGCGACTTGTTCACCCCGGACAAGATCGGCCTGCACACGACCGAGGGCACCACCCTCGTCGACTACTCCAAGGGCGCTTCGGCGCCGAACATCACCGCCAAGCCCAACTTCACAACGAAGAAGCTGGATTGGTACCAGCACTACGCCTTCAACCGCAGTGCGCGCGCCCTGGTCAACAAGACCGGCGGCGTCGAGACCAACACCGACGACGTCGTGCAGGTCGAACTGATCGGCACGTGCGACCCCAAGCGCAAGAAGACCTGGGGCAAGCTGCAGGCGGGCGTTCATTACATCTACTGGCCAGAGGCGCCGGACTGGGCTCTCGACGGCCTCGCCGAGTTCCTGGCCTGGCAAAACGTCAAGAACGGCATCCCTCTGTCAGGCCCGTCCGAGTGGCCGACCTACCCGTCCTCGTACGGCGCGACGTCGGCACGCCTCAGCCTCGCGGAGTGGACCGCTTTCAAGGGCGTCCTCGGTCACATGCACGTCCCGGAGAACGTGCACGGGGATCCGGGAAACATCGCCTTCTCGAAGATCATCGCCAAGGCGAAGGCCATCGCGAAGACGATGAAGCCGGCCACCGACGCCTCGGCGGGTGGCAGCACGTCCCCGCCCAAGCCCGCTCCGCCGTTCCCCGGTGCCAAGCACTTCGGGCCGGGCAAGAACAACGCCCACGTAACCACCCTCGGCAAGCAACTGGTGAAGAAGGGCTACGGCAAGCACTATGCCTCAGGCCCCGGCCCGAAGTGGAGTGAAGCCGACCGTCTGAACGTAAGGGCGTTCCAGCTCTCCCACGCCCAGCTCAAGGGCGACGCGGACGGCCTGCCCGGACCGCTGACCTGGAAGATCCTCTTCTCCTGACCCCGCTCCCGGCCGGCCCGGATGCCCTGGACTGGTCCCTCACGGAAGGATCCCGCTGTGGCGGGCGAGACCACCATCACCATCGTCGGCAACCTCGTCGACGACCCTGATCTTCGCTTCACGCCGTCCGGTGCTCCGGTCGCGAAGTTCCGGATCGCCTCTACTCCGAGGACTCTCGACCGCCAGACGAACGAGTGGAGAGACGGCGAGAGCCTGTTCCTGACCTGCGCTGTGTGGCGACAAGCAGCAGAGAACGTCGCCGAAACCCTGACCCGGGGCGTGCGCGTGATCGTGCAAGGCCGCCTCAAACAACGGTCGTACGAAGACCGCGAGGGCGCCAAGCGCACCGTGTTTGAGTTGGACGTGGACGACGTAGGCGTCAGTCTGAAGAACGCGACAGCGAAGGTCACCAAGAACGGCGGCCAGCGTGCGCCCACTGATGCCGGGCAGCCGATCGCCAACGGCCAATGGGCGGCCGAAGAACCGCCGTTCTAATCCGACCGACCCACACAGGGTAGGGGCCCCGGCCGCATTGGCAGCCGGGGCCCCCGTTGCTCGACTGACCTGCGGTAGAGCGCTCCCATGACGGACTGTTCCGAGACGACACCTGGCAAGGTCAGGACGAAACGGTCCACGCGGAGTCATGGATGACCAAGACATCGTCCTGACCAGCCGCCGCCGGCTCGCTGGCCATCGAGTCCTCTTCCGACGGTTCTGGCGAAGCCGGCGTCTCCT
The DNA here is from genome assembly GCF_026341825.1 of Streptomyces sp. NBC_00620. GTDB lineage: Bacteria > Actinomycetota > Actinomycetes > Streptomycetales > Streptomycetaceae > Streptomyces. The sequence continues at coordinate 1,586,321 of NZ_JAPENY010000002.1, read as the reverse complement.
CGACAGTGGCTTCGGTCTCGGAGGGGGAAGCGTCACTCTGCTCCGGCGCATCCGACGGTACCGACGACTCCTCCGTAGGGGGCTGACTCACCTCCTCCGGCTGCTCCTCCTCGTTCTCCACAGGCGCAGGCGTGGACTGCTCCGGCGCTGTTGACTCAACCGGGGCAGGTACCGGCATCGGCTCCTCGGCCTGGGGGCTCGCCCCGACCGGCTCCGGCGCAGGAGCCGACGACGTCGTCGGCTGCGTCCCATCGATGGTCACAGGCGGTGTGGACCGAGTGCTCTCCTCCACGATGAGCACCGCCACAGCCATGTCCGTAGCGTGCTCGGGCGGGGACGCCACAGGTGTCCGATCGAGACCGGCGGCGATCGCCACGATGTCGTCGCTACCCGTAAATCGCAGAACGGTTCTTCGGACACCGAGCACTGCTTGCGCGGCCAGGAGAACGGGCTCGTCTACAAGCGCGCTGTGCGGCGAGTGCAGGATGATCTCCACGTCACGTTCGTTCAGCCCCAACGTGCCCAACGTAAGCGCGGCCAGACGAGGCGGGAGCGGCGTCGAGGCACCCACTGTGCTCGTGGTCGACGACGGACGGGGCCCCTGGGCACGGAGTAAATCCGCGTACGCCGACAACCGCTGTTCGTCCGTGCCCCACAGCACATACCGGCCCGAGCGGGCAAGGTTGGGGTACAACTCGGTCGTGCCGTCCTGCCGGGCCCATGTCTCGGCGTACTCGGCGTCACCGAAGATCCTCAGTCCGATGCGCTCGGAACCGTACGAGAACGTGAAGATCGTGCTGTCCGGACCGGCGGCCGCCGTACTCGACATCACCCTGCCGTCCGCATCGGTGCACTCCGCCTCCAGGTCGGCGATCGGCTTGCAGTCGATCCGCCCGGCCGTGGAGAAGTCGAGGAACTCCGGGCCGGTGAAAGGCTTCGTCGCGACCTGCGCACCCACAGCGTCGTTGGGGCTCGCGTCCGGGGTACTCGCCACAGTGTCGACCGGACTGCTGCCGGTGACGTAGCCCAGCGCCCAACTCCCTGCGAGCGCAGGCACCAGCGCAGTGGCGATCACCCACCGCTTCGCACGACCGCGCGGACGCGCGAGCCGGTCAGGTTCGGCCCGCGCCGGAGTGATGTCCAGGAGCGGATGGGAGCCGACCGGGCCCAGCAACTCGTCAAAGTCTCTGAACTCTGGGCAGTACTCGCGCAGCAGGCGCTCGACGTGTTCCAGCGGGAGACCCGGCATCGTCGAACTCACCTGCCTTACGGCCGAGTCGAAGGTCTGAGGCTTCAAGAACAGGTGGCGCTCGCCTCTGATGTTGGCGAAGCCCACGTCGGTGAGATCGCCATAGCCCTCGTCCTCCGGGCGCACGATGTGGATCTGGACGGGCGGCTGCGACTCGGTCACGGCCGTTCCTCGATGTTGGGGCCGCCGGGCATTGCGCTGCTCACCTCTGCCGGTCCCTTTCCTTGCTCTCCAGGATGCGGGCGATGTGGGCAGCCGTCGTCTCGGCACGCTCGGGCGTGATTTCCTCGATGTCCGCGAGGAACAGTTGACCGCCGTCCGGCAGTTCGACCTCCTCGCGATGGATCACGGGCTCGTCCAAGCCGTCACCTGATCCGGCGTCCTCGCGGGCCTCCGGTGGGTTCTGGGCGCGCGCGTACTCGCGGAGCATCGCGTCCTTGGTGGCTTGCACCCGCGCAGGGCTGCGTTGGTGGCCTGGCTGCAGCGCGCCCGCGCCTGCCAGCATCTGGCGGGTGTCCTCATCGTGAGGTACTGGCCCGCCGTCGAGCGCCCGCTCCAAGCTCTCGCCCTGGTCAGCGCGTCGCGACATGCGCCCTCGCCTCTCGGTTCTCAACCCGTGTTCCAACGACTCTATTTCTGCCCACCGCCGCCGTCAGCAGCTCCTCGACCAACTGGGCAGACGACTCCCCGGCTGGCATGACCTCGGCGAGCTTGCGCAGCGACCGTACCGTCAATGTACGGACAGCGCCGTCCGATTTCCCCATGATCTGTGCAGTATGACCCGGGCTCAGTCCGTCGAAGAACCGCAGGATGAGGACCTGCCGCTGCTCGGGCCGCAGTTTCTGCAGGCGGGATGCAACAGCTTGCGCCAGTACGCGCCTCTCGGCGTACTCTTCCGGGCTCTGGTCGAAGCGCGGCCGGTCGAGTTCGAGGTGATCGGCGTATAGCGCTTCCGATGGGCGCCGTTGCACGGAGCGCAGGTAGTCGAGCGCGGTGTTCTTCGTGATCGTGCGCAGCCAGCCCAGCAGATTCGTGCCTGCTCGGTACTTGCTGACGTTCTGGGCGACCTTCAGCCAAACCTCCTGGCTCAGGTCCTCCGCAACGTGGCCGTCGCGGATGTAGAAACGCACCCAGCGGTACACGGTGTCGTTGAGCTCGTCGTATAACGCCGCGATGGCGTCGGCCCCGTCCGCCCCGCCTGCGGCGGCACGTACGACCAGCGATTCCAGAATGTCAGTCACGGCGTGATGTCCCCCCAAGGACGGTGCTGCACTGATCCGCTACAGCGCCGCCCTCGGGCTGTCCCCCACTGCTCCCCACAGGAGGAGGATCATCTTCCGGAGCGACGCCGAGGCAGCATAACCGGTGAGTAACGTAAGACGTCGAACGGGTTAGCGAAAATAGCAACCCGCCACTCACCAACCGCACAGTGACACTCCGGCCGTTCGAGAAGTGGCTGTCCATCGACACAGCGGCGAGACGCACCAAGATCGACGTGGACGCCGCCCTGATTGTCGTGCGCGAAGGCCGTCACCGCGGCACCCTGTGTACGCGTGGTGAAAGAGCGGACCAGCAGGTCATGCGCCTCTGCCCCAGCCCACGCCTCCCGAGTCGCCGTTCAGCCGGCCGCACATGTAGCGGACAGCACTTAGGCGATTCCCGTGCACGAGGACCGCCAGCCCGCCGCTGATCCCCTCATCGAGCGCCGCACCAGCCAGAGTTGGCCAAAAATCGCCGTCGAACCCGACAGCCTCCGAGGTCTCCGCTACCGGCCCGACCGACGCCCTCCAACTCTTCCGCCACACCCCGGAGCAACTTCACCGTGCGGCAGCCACGTTGAACTTCTCCCGGGTGTAACAGATTCCGCCGATCCACGTACTTGTCGGTGCCGGGCCGTTCAGAACCGGCTCCATCCGGCCGGATCGGTCCGCCGGGGGCACCTACGAATGAACAAGGGTGACTATGCCTCGCGGTGGTTCAAACGTATTGCTGAGTTTCGAGACGATTGCCGAGCGGATGGAACTCTCAAAGCGCACCTTGCTCGACAACTACAGGAGTTGGGATATCCCCGTCGTGCGCGTCAGCGATCGCATCCTTCGCGTCCGGGAGCGGGATTTCGAAGCATGGCTCGACGCACGTACGGAATGAATTCGGGACACCGGCTCGGGAGATATGACTGCGAATAAAGGGTGCACCACCGTCCGCGCCGCCCTCTGCTCGACGACTTGACCGGCCACGGCTGCGCCTACGTAGAGTCCAACCCCCCTGGCCAGGGAGTCACCTGAGAATCAACCAAGATCGCGAGAGGCGTCCCGTGGCACGCAAGCCCACTGTCTACAAGCGGTGCGACTGTCCCGACCAGAACAGGCCCAAGAGGGGCGGATGCGCCCATAGCTGGTCCTACAACCGCACGAACGACGAAGGCAACCGCACACGAGCGACGATTCCCGAGTCAGTCGGCCTGACTCAGGCTCAGGCTCAGGCAGTTCTGGACGGATTGACTCCAGGAGCGGTCCCGGAGCCCGTCGAGGCAAACCTCACATTCCGCCAGTGGGCTGCCGACTGGCTCAGCAGACGCCGAATCAAGGAGCGCAGCCTTGAGAATTACGAGATAGCCATCCGCGTGCACCTCAATCCGCGCTGGGGAAGGCACCGCCTCAGAGCCATCAAGAAGGCTCAGGTCGAAGCATGGATCCAGGAGATCGAGGACAACGAGAGCGTCGCCAACTCTACGGGGGCACTTCACTGGAAGGTCTTCCAGATGATCATGAAGGACGCCCTGCAGAACGGGAAGATCACATCCAACCCGACCTACGAAGTTGACGGGCCCTACGTAGGCGAGACGACGTCATACGTCTTCAGCCCGGACGAGTGCTGGGCAATATACGACACGTTCCCAGCACGCTACCGCCTCATCCCCATGTTCGGCTTCGCCTGTGGCAACCGGCAAGCCGAGGCGTTCGGCGTGTGCGAAGACGTGATCGACTCGACCCGAAGCCTGCTCACCGTGCGTCGGCAGGTACTCAGGACCAAAGAGACTCACCACAAGCGCCTCCTAGTAGAGCGGTTGAAGACGAGCCCACGCCTCAGCTCGAAGGACACGCCGATGCCTCCGTACCTCCTGGACGCCGTGGAGGAGCACACGGAGCGCTTCCCACCTCAGGCCACGGAGACCGTGGTGTGGGAGCACAGGAAAAAGATCGACGACTGTAAACGCGGCTCGGCGCGAGCTCTCTTCTGGACACCGCACAACAACCTCATGTGCTGCAGCTACTTCAACGAGTCCCTATGGAAGCCCGTGCTGCTGAAGCTGGGCATCAAGGACTTGGAAGGAAACCTTCCGACCTTCCACGACCTCAGGCACACCTTCGTCTCCACATGCCTCCAGAGCGGCATACCCGAGCACACCGTGGCCGCGTGGGTGGGCACCTCCGTCGTGGAACTCCAGCGCACGTACAGCCACCTCCTGAAGAACCACGCCGACACGCACGGAGCAAAGGCTGCCGGCCTGTCCGCGCGGCCGAAACTGTCCCCCGTGCGCGACGCGGCGTGATGGCCCCACGCCTTCCTCGCTGACCCCCTTCGCCGGCGGAGCGGCAAAGGGCGGACCTCAGCGGGGCTGAGGCCAGCAACCGGTCTCAGCCCCGCTGCCTCTATCCCCGGCCCCCTTCGTCTCGCCGCCGGACCGTGGCCGTCACCTCCGCGCTCACCGGCGCATCTCAGTCGGTTCAGCCAGACCAGTGCCGATCACAAGAAGAGTGCTCCTTCACTCAGCAGGATTATCAGAGAGGTACACGCCAGGGGCGGCCGCGCTGCATGCCCAGGCATCGCGACGGGACCAACCAGATGACCCAGGCCAGAGGCGGCCTGCACCAGCTCAAGCCATGGCGCCACCAATGTCCGGCCCCACTATTCGTGGCTACGTTCGCGGCTACTTACGTAGCCGCGCGGTCCGGTTTGAACCGGTGCGGACCGGGGTCCGGCGAAGCCCGTCGATCTTTGGCAAAGACCCCCTGAACTGCACATTCGCTGTTCAGGGGCCCTTGGCAACAGACAAGTCGGTAAATACGTTGAGTAGCATTAGTTGACCGATGAGCTACGGCCCGTACGGGCTCCACAGGGGGAAGGCGGCCAGATGTCCGGTATGTTCGGCAGACTCCGCAAGACGTGGCGCAAGAAGACGGCCGAGCGGCCCGAGGAAGGGCAGCCCGCGATACGACGGCCGGAGAAAGGTACGCACAACTTGTTCGAGGCGGCCGCTGTGTATGTGTCGGCGTGCGCGGAGGACGATCAGGACCAGATCGACGAGGCCGCGGCCTGGGTGTCGCCGGAGGCGCTGTCGTTCGGTGTGAACGAGCTGGCCTGCCGGGCCGTCATCGCCCTGGCGCGGGAACGTGACGAGTCGCCGCAGACAGTGGCGCGGACGCTGCTCGGACTACCCGCCGTGTGACCCGCGACCGCCCCGGAAGGTCGATTCGCCCCTGTCCAGCCGGATAGCTGCAGCTCCGCGTGTACTTGGGCCTCGTGACAAGGGCCTTCCGGTCGCATTAGGGTGCGCCGACGGATGTAGCAATGGGGAGGCTGGGATGGCCGGGACGGACGATGACGCCATCGCCACCGTGGACGACGACGCGCTGTACGTGCTGACTGCCGTGCTGCTGACACCGGCGAAGTTCCCCAGTGTGCTGGGGGACGACTACCCGGCGGCCTGCGCGGCACTCGACCTGGCACCGCTCGCCGACGGATACGGCCTGGTACTCGGCCAGGACAGCGAGGGCGCCCGGTGGACGGTCGTCATCGACGACGTCTCGCTGGTCGCCGTCGCCATCGCCTCCTGGGACTGCGGAATGGAGCACGATCTGTCGCCGGACGAGCGCACGGTCGTCTCCGCACTGCCCGGCTGGCCCCTTGATGTCGCCGTCTCGGCTCCGGGAGTGCCGGCCCCGCACGACCCCGGGCCCGAGCTCACGGAACGGCCCCCGCTGCGCCCGCCGGACACCACCATCTGGGGCCCGGCTCAACGGCGTCTCGGCGCCGACGAGATCGCGCTGCAGTGGGCGATCTGGCGGGAGCAGATCAACGACGCGGATTTCGCGAAGTCGGACGCCAGGACAGGGACCGAACCGGACGCCGGGGCGCAGACCGAAAACGCCTCTGAGGATGCTCAGGAGCACCCCGAGAGCGCCGACGGCGAGGCACCCAGCGGCATTCGCCGGGTGCTGGCGGAGGCGCGCTCCTACGTGGACACGCCACCCCCGCTCGGCCGCGTCCGCTCGTCCTTCGCCACGACCGACGCACGGACCCTGCGCGCCGACGGCCCCGGCTGGTCCTTGGTCGCCAGGACCGACGACATCGCCTTCGTCCTCCTCGACGAGGAGCCCGGAGAAGTCCTGCCCGTCGGCCGCGGGCCGGAGCTGCCCGGCCTCCTGGAGGCCCTCGACAAGCTGGCGGTACGCCCCAGCTGAGCGGCCGCGCCGAGCGATGCCCCGTTTGCGCGGCCCTTTGTCAGTGGGCCTTGTCAGCGGCTCTCGTTCAAGTTGACGGGAAAGGCGCCCATCGCGATGTCATGGCCCTCGCGCGCGCTGAGCGTCGAGGTCGGCCCGCCAGGAAGTGCGCTCGGCTCACCCCGTCGGTAAGCCGAGCACGCATCACCGCTCGCGGATCATGCCGATGGCAGGCCCACGAGTGGCGATGCGCTCGACTCCGGCGCGCTGGGCGGAGACGTACCAGGTCGGTGGCGCCTCAGCGGCCGATCTCCTTGCGTGTGACTCGGCGCAGCCTGCGCCGCTGCGAGGGGTCCAGCGCCAGGTATGCGGCCGCCGGGACTCCCAGCACGATCAGGAAAGCGGCCCACCAGGGCAGCCAGATCAGCAGGATGAGCCCGACCGCCACACCCCCTGCGGCGATCTTCGCGTTCTTCGACATGTGTCGCCTCCTTTGCGGCTACTGCCGCTCTCTGTCCTGAGAACGGGTCCGTGCCTCCCACGGTTCCGGAACGAGACCCTGATACGACCCTGAGGCCTGACCCCTAGCCAACCCTGAGAGGTTCTCCGACCTCGTGCATGTGGCTCAGGGCCTGCCGGTAGGAGTCGACGAGCCCGGTCTCCACATAGGGGATACCCAAGTCTCGGCAGTGTGCGCGCACCAGCGGCTGCGCGAGTCGCAGATGGGGGCGGGGCATGCTGGGGAACAGATGGTGCTCGATCTGATAGTTGAGGCCACCGAGAAACCAGTCCGTCAGGACGGCACCGCGGACATTGCGCGAGGTGAGCACCTGACGGTGCAGATGTCCCCAGCGATCGCCCTCCGGGTCGGGCATCTCCATGCCCTTGTGGTTGGGCGCGAAGGCCATGCCCAGGTGCAGACCGAACAGTGCTTGGTGGAGGGCGGCGAAGGCGAGCGCCTTGCCCAGGGACATGGAGGTGAGCAGCAGGGCCGCGTACGCGACGACGTGGATCACCAGCAGCAGTGCTTCCACGGTCCGCTCACGTGGCGGCTGCCGACGAAGGTCCTGGAAACCGTGCACCTTCAGCGCGACGCCTTCGAGAAGGGTGAGCGGAAAGAAGAGCCAGGCCTGGTTACGAGTCAGCCAGCGGCGGAAACCGGCCCTCCCCCGGGCCTGCTCGCTCGTGAAGACCAGGATGTCGGCGACGACGTCCGGGTCCTTGTCGATGTGGTTCGGGTTGGCGTGGTGGCGGTTGTGCTTGTCGTTCCACCAGGAGTAGCTCATCCCCAGCAGCAGATTGCCGTGGAGCAGGCCGATCAGACGTCCGGCGGGCTTGTTGCCGGTGATCTGGGAGTGGCCCGCGTCGTGGCCTATGAACGCCGTCCGGGCCGAGAGGACGGCCAGGAGCGGAGCGAGGAGCAACGTCCACCAGGAGTTGCCGGTCAGGACGACGGCGGTGACGACGGTGGCCAGGGACAGCGCGTTGACGGTGATCGTGAGCGCATACCAGCCATGGCGCCGCTTCAGTAGGCCCTCGCCCTTGACGGCTCGCAGGAGGGGCGCGAAGTCACTTCCCGGGGCCGTCCCGGGCGGATGTTCCGCGACGGCTGCGGCAAGCTGGGGCATGGCGGGTCTCCGGTCTCTGGAGAAACGGGTTGACCTGATGAAACGTACGAATGGGTGACCCTCGGCGACCATGGCGCCACCACCCGGGTTGGTGCGGGGGTCTCCCTCGCACGTCAGGGGGGTTGCCTACACCCCCTGGCATGTAGTGACCCACGCCACGACTCCACCGTGCTCGCCCGTCGCCCGGAGTGCTGTACCCTCGGCGACCGGCCCCCCGGTAGTCAAATTTGAGGAATGCATCATCGCTGTGCAGAGGATTCCTGCTGCAACTCCCACCGAGATCGCTGAACTGGCCCGCTGCTGTGCCGTGTTCGTGCCCGCCGATCCGTCCCGCACCGGCTGCGTCGCCTTCTGGCACCCGGACGGCGACGCTCCTCCTGTGGTGGCGTCCGGCTCCGCCGAGGATCTGGCCGTCGTCCTGCCCGCGGGTGAGGGCGTCGACCTCGTGACCGTACCCGCCGTGCTCCTTCCCGTGCGCGCCGCGCTCCCGGTGCTCACACGCGCGCGTGCCGCCGCGCAGGCTCACCGGGCGACCTCGTTCTGGGGCGCGGCCGCCGTGCTGGCCCTCCAGCTCGCCGCGCGCGGACTGCTGTTGCCCGGACTGACCCCCGACGACCACGACGCGTGGCGCGCAGGCCCGCTGTCGGCGGACGACCCGGAGCGGATCCGTGAGCTGGCCGCCGCGATGCCGCCCCAGGCGCACGCGGTGCCGTTGGACGGTGCCGGACCGCTGAGGCTGCCCGATCCGGAGCGGCTGTTGCGGGCCTTCCTCGACGCGGTCGCCGACGCACTGCCCCGCTCGCCCGCGGCGGCGCTCGTGGCGGGCGGTCGGGCCTTCGCCGCGCCGGAGCCGCAGCACGTGCCCGAAAAGCGCGCCTGGGCCGCGGACATCGCCGCGGGGCACGACGCGGACGTACGGATCTCCCTGCGCGTCGAGGTACCGGGACTCGCGTCGGCCGTGTCGGACGAGACCCGCCTGCAGTTCCACGTGGTGCTGCAGGTGCACAGCGTGAGCGATCCGACCCTCGTCGCGGACGCATCCGCCGTCTGGGCCGGGTCCTCGGCCTTCGGCCCGCGCGCGCGGATGGACGCCTTGCTCGCACTGCGCCGCGCGGTCCGGGCCTGGGCCCCGCTGACTCCCCTGCTCTCGGCAGCCGTGCCGGACGCCGTCGAACTCGCCGACGAGGAGGTCACTGAACTACTCGGCGAAGGCGCCCGCATGCTGGCGTTCGCGGGCGTCGACGTGCACTGGCCGAAGGAGCTGGCACAGAAGTTGACCGCACGCGCGGTCATCGGTCCGCCGGACGAGGACAAGGGCCCGGTCAAGGCCTCGTCGGACACGCCCTCGTTCCTTTCGGCAGACGCGCTGCTCGCCTTCAACTGGTGGTTCGCGCTGGGCGATCAGCAGCTCACCCGGCAGGAACTGGACCGGCTCGCCGAAGCGAACCGGCCCATGGTGCGGCTGCGCGACCAGTGGGTGCTGGTCGACCCGCAGGAGGTGCGCCGCGCCCAGGCCCAGCAGGACCGCAAGGTCACACCCATCGACGCGCTGAGTGCCGCCCTGACGGGCTCGACAGAGGTCGACGGCCTCCGGGTCGACGTAAGGCCCACGGGGTGGCTGGCGACGCTGCGTGAGCGGCTCGCGGACCCGGAGGCGCAGGAGCCGGTCGGGCAGCCCGCGGCGCTCGCCGCGACGCTGCGGGACTATCAGCTGCGGGGGCTCAACTGGCTCGCCCGGATGACCTCTTTGGGACTGGGCGGCTGCCTCGCCGACGACATGGGCCTGGGCAAGACGATCACGCTGATCGCCCTGCATCTGCACCGGCAGAGCGACGATTCGGCCGCGGGCCCCACACTCGTGGTCTGCCCGGCCTCCCTGATGGGCAACTGGCAGCGGGAGATCGAGAAGTTCGCCCCCGGCATCCCCGTACGGCGTTTCCACGGCTCTCGGCGCAGCCTGGAGGCCCTGGCTGGCGGGGAGTTCGTCCTCACGACGTACGGCACGATGCGGCTCGACGCGCCACGGCTCACCGAGGTGACGTGGGGCATGGTCGTCGCCGACGAGGCCCAGCACGTGAAGAACCCCTACTCGGCGACGGCACGGGCACTGCGCACGATCGGCGCACGCGCGCGTGTGGCGCTCACCGGCACCCCGGTGGAGAACAACCTCTCGGAGCTGTGGGCGATCCTCGACTGGACGACTCCCGGACTGCTCGGCAGGCTCGGCACGTTCCGTACGCGGTACGCGCAGGCCGTCGAGGGCGGCCAGGACCCCGCGGCGGCAGAGCGGCTCGCCCAGCTCGTACGACCGTTCCTGCTGCGCCGTCGCAAGTCGGACCCGGGCATCGCGCCCGAGTTGCCGCCGAAGACCGAGACCGACCGTGCCGTGTCGCTCACCAAGGAGCAGGCGGGGCTGTACGAGGCCATGGTGCGCGAGACGCTCGCGGAGATCTCGGGCGCGGACAGCATGGCGCGGCGCGGACTGATCGTGAAGCTGCTGACCGGACTGAAGCAGATCTGCAACCACCCGGCGCAGTTCCTCAAGGAGGACCGGCCGAAGATCCCGGGCAGGTCCGGGAAGCTGGAGCTGCTCGACGAACTGCTGGACACCATCCTCTCCGAGGGGGCGAGCGTTCTGGTCTTCACGCAGTACGTGCGGATGGCGCGTCTCATCGAGAGTCACTTGGCGGCGCGCGGAGTGTCGACCCAGTTCCTGCACGGAGGGACTCCCATCAACGAGCGTGAGGCGATGGTGGACCGCTTCCAGGCGGGCGAAATCCCTGTCTTCTTGTTGTCGTTGAAGGCGGCGGGGACGGGGCTGAACCTGACGCGGGCCGAGCATGTCGTGCACTACGACCGCTGGTGGAACCCAGCCGTCGAGGCGCAGGCCACGGACCGCGCGTACCGCATCGGGCAGAGCCGGCCCGTGCAGGTGCACCGGTTCATCACGGAGGGGACCATCGAGGACCGGATCGCCGACATGCTGCGGCGCAAGCAGCAGTTGGCGGACGCGGTGCTCGGGGCCGGGGAGGCGGCGCTCACGGAGCTGACCGATGCCGAACTGGCCGACCTGGTGGAGCTGCGAGGGGGCACACGATGACGGATCGGAACAAGGAGCGCACGTTTGCCGCGCTGCCGCCCGCGCCCGGGCGGGGTTTCGCGCAGACCTGGTGGGGCCGGGCCTGGCTGCAGGCCCTGGAGGACGCGGCGTTGGACTCAGAGCCGGTGAAGACGGGACGCAGGCTCGCGCGCGGGGGTGCGGTGGGCGCCGTCTCGGTGCGTCCGGGGCGCATCACGGCCGTCGTACAGGACCGCGACGGCACTGCGCACCGGGCGGACGTGCTGCTTCAGGAGCTGTCCGAGGATCAGTGGGACCGCTTCCTCGGCATGGCCGTCGAACGCGCCGGGCACATCGCCGCGCTCCTCGACCGCGACATGCCGCCGCACCTGGTCGAGGACGCGGCGGCCGCCGGTGTCGAACTCCTGCCGGGACTCGGCGATCTGGAGGCGGAGTGCGGCTGCGGCGCCTGGGACCACTGCGGGCACACGGCCGCGCTCTGCTACCAGACGGCGCGGCTGCTGGACCAGGATCCGTTCGTTCTGTTGCTGATGCGGGGGCGGGACGAACGCACCCTGCTGGACGAGCTTCAGTCGCGCGGCAGCGCCCTCGCACAGGAGCCGACGGAAGCGCCGGACCTCCCTCTGGAGGGCGTGGACGCCACCGAGGCGTACGCGGTCGGAGGTATCCTTCCGCCGCTGCCGCCCCTTCCGGTGTTGCCCGAGAGGCCGGGGCAGTCGCCTTCCCTGGACACGGAGGCCGCTCCGCCGGCCGAAGTCGACCCGGCTGCCTTGGAGTTCCTGGCAGCCGCGACCGCGGGCGAGGCGTATCTGCTGCTCGCCGAGGCGCTCCGTTCCGGGCACGGACAGCAGGCTGTCGAGGCGGAACCGACGCTCGCCCAGGATGCGGTGCGGCTGGCCGCCGGCCGCCCGGAGAGAGCGATCGCCCAGCGGCTCGCCGACGGCTCGGGTCGCGACCGCGAGGAGCTGGAACTCGCGGTACGGGCCTGGCGGTACGGGGGTGTCGCCGCACTGTCCGTCCTTGAGGACGACTGGACCGTGGAGGCGGAATCGCTGGCACGCGCGCGTGCCGCCCTGGAGTCGGCCTGGGACGAGGGCGAGCGGCCGCGGTTGCGTGCCACGCGCAACCGCTGGACCACGGTCGCGGCGGCGACGCAGTTGCGGCTGGGGCGCGACGGACGGTGGTGGCCCTACCGCAAGGAGCGGGGTCGGTGGAGCCCCGCGGGACCGGCTGCCGGGGATCCCGCGACGGCTCTTGCCCTGATGGAAGGGGACCCGAGCGGCGACCCGATGACTGGTTGACGCGCCACGTTCATCCTGGGGTCATGCGGCGTTCGGTGCCGGGGCGAACTGTGGCCGCTGTCACCGAACTTGTGCCCCAGGAGGCCAGATGTCCCCGCACGCCGTCGGCCGGCGCCGCGTCCACCGATCCGTCGCCACGGGCCTGCCGCTCGCTGTGGTGGCCGCCCTCGTGGTGGCCGGTACGGCGAGCGCGGAGGGCTACCCGTCGCAGCCGAGGGTGACGCGTACCGCGACGCTCGGTGACATCCCGCTGGGCACGTTCAGCAACGCGCTACTGCCCGGCACCGTGACCGACGACCGAGGTGTGGACCTCGGTGGCATCGGCAGCGACATCTACCCTGCCGGGCGCAAGGGCGAGTTCTGGACGGTCACCGACCGCGGGCCCAACGGCCAGATCAAGGTGGCCGGCACGAAGCGCCGCACGTTCCCGGTGCCCGGCTTCGACCCTGCCATCGTGAAGATCCGGGTCTCGGGTGACACCGTGAAGGTGCTCGACGCGATCCCGATCACCACGTCCGGCGGGAAGCCGGTCACCGGGTTGCCCAACCAGGCGGGGCGCGACGAAGCGCCGTACTCCTATGACGCGCAGACCCCGCTCTCGTACAACCCGAACGGTGTCGACACCGAGGGCATCGTGCGGGCCGAGGACGGCACGTTCTGGCTCGTCGACGAGTACGGCCCCTCGCTGATCCATGTCTCCGCGCGCGGGAAGGTGCTCACGCGTTACGTGCCCAAGGGGCTGAACCTGACCGGCACGGACTACCCGGTGGTCGAAGCGCTCCCGTCCGTTCTGCTGCACCGGAAGATCAACCGCGGCTTCGAGGGGCTCGCCCTGCTCCCCGGCGGTGACCTGGTGGTGGCCGTCCAGAGCCCGCTCTCCCTGCCGGACGGCGACGCGGGGGACGCCTCGCTCACGACGCGGCTGCTGCGCTTCTCGCCGAAGAAGCGGGCCGTCACCGCCGAGTACGCGTACCGCTTCGACCCGGTGAACGTGGTCGACCCGAGCGAGGACGACACCTCCGAGCTGAAGATCTCCTCCGTGGTGGCCGTCGGCCGCGACAAGCTGCTCGTCGAGGAGCGCACCGACAAGGCGGCGCGCCTGCAGACGGTCAAACTCACCAGCAGCGCGAACATCCTCGGCGGCCCGTGGGACAGCGACACGACGTCCCCCTCCCTGGAGCAGCTCGACGACCCGGCGGCCTCCGGCGTCCCGGTACTGCGCAAGAGCCTGGTCGTGGACCTCGGCACGGTCACCGGAGTGCCCGGCAAGATCGAGGGCGTCGCGCGCGTGGACGACAACACGCTCGCCCTCATCAACGACAACGACTTCGGGATGACGGACGGGACGGGCGCGTTCGACGCGCAGGGCCGACTGGTGGACAGCGGAATCGAGACGACCGTCACCTACGTGCGGCTGCCTCGCGGTATCTGACCTCCGGAGAGCCGTTTTCGTGCGGCACGCGCGCGTGAGCCATGAACAACGGCCACGCACGCGTGCCGCTCACGCCAGCGGCTTGGTGAGTTTGTGGGTGCCGCTGCCGATGTCGGCGGCCAGGCTGCAGGCGACGTTGTCTATGCCGATCTCGTAGCCGCCGGGGTCCGGGTACTGCACGAGGGTGCCGCGTACGGTGCCCGTGGGCTGCTGGGCCGCCTTGCGTTCCAGAGGGGCTTCGCACAGGGCCGACGCGGCCTTCTTGAGCGCGGCCTCCGTCGTGTAACTGCCGTTGAGCTCGGCCACCTTCACGACCTCGGCGTCATGCGGTGTGCCGCAGGAGCGCTTGGCGGCCTGCCCGGGCAGGCTGTCGTTCGTGTCGAAACAATCGCCTGTCCTCAGCAAGTAGAACGGCACTTCGTCGTCCGCCAGGCTCGGAATGAGCGACTCCAGGCCGCTCGGCAGCTCCGAGGGCAGGGACGGCAGTTCGCTCGGCAACTCTGAGGGCAGCGACGGCAGTTCGCTGGGCAGTTCGGACGGGATGCTGAACGACGGAGTGGGCGACCCCGTGCTCCCGCTGCTCTCGGTGGGTGACTTCTTGTCCTGATCGCCATCACCGTTGGTGGCCACCAACGCCACGGCGACGATGATTCCGACGCCCACGATTACGGCGAGCAGGAGGAACAGCAAGTTGCGGCGGCGCCCTCCACGATGACCGCCGGGCCCACCTGGTGACCCGGGGGGTTGTGGTGGCTGCCAGCCGCTCCCGCCCTGTCCGGGCGGCCAACTGCCACCCTCCGAAGGCGGACCGTAGCCGCCGGAGTCACCTGGAGGCGGGCCATAGCCGCCGGAGCCGGCGGGTGGAGGCCCGTAGCCTCCTGACGACGGTGGGCCGAAACCACCGCCTCCGGAGGGCGGTGTTTCTCCCGGCGGCCGAGGAGGCTGGGGCGGTAAGGGCGGCATGGCCATACCGTCAAGAGTCGCCTCGAACCGGTCATGAGGCGACCCCTGTGCGGAAGTTGATACGGACCCATGCCATGGATCACACGATTCCGGAGAATTGCGCGCAGAGATCACGCGCAGAGATCAGCACGCGCGGAGATCAGCAGAAGGAAGCGGGGGCTCGCACCCACCAGGATGCGGCCCCGCTCTCCCCCCGGTTCAGCCTCGCGCACCCAGCAGATGGTCCATGGCCAGCTGGTCCAGATGCTCGAAGGCCATCCCGCGCGCGGCGGCCGCCTCCACGTCGAAGTCCTCGAAGGACGCGCGGTCCGCGAGCAGCCCCTTGATGCCGTCCGCGGCGGTGGGCTGCGCCAGCTCGTCCAGGCGCGAGGCGCGCAGCGCGTCCTGGACCTCGGGGTCGGCACGGAAGGCGGCCGTGCGCTCGCGCAGGATCAGGTAGTTGCGCATGCAACCCGTAGCCGACGCCCATACGCCGTCGAGGTCCTCGGTCCGCGGCGGCTTGAAGTCGAAGTGCTTCGGCCCCGCGTAACCGGCACTCTCCAGGAGGTCGACCAGCCAGAACGCGGAGCGCAGATCACCCGCCCCGAAGCGCAGGTCCTGGTCGTACTTGATGCCGGACTGGCCGTTGAGGTCGATGTGGAAGAGCTTGCCCGCCCACAGTGCCTGCGCGATGCCGTGGGTGAAGTTCAGCCCGGCCATCTGCTCGTGCCCGACCTCGGGGTTGACGCCGTACAGCTCAGGACGCGCCAGGCGCTCGATGAACGCCAGGGCATGGCCGACCGTGGGCAGCAGGATGTCGCCGCGCGGCTCGTTCGGCTTCGGCTCGATCGCGAACTTCAGGTCGTACCCCTGGTCGATCACGTACTCGCCGAGAAGGTCGAAGGCCTCCTTCATGCGGTCAAGGGCCACGCGTACGTCCTTGGCCGCGCCGGACTCGGCGCCCTCACGGCCGCCCCAGGCAACATACGTCTGGGCGCCCAGTTCGACGGCCAGGTCGATGTTGCGGATCGTCTTGCGCAGGGCGTAGCGGCGTACGTCGCGGTCGTTGGCGGTGAACGCTCCGTCCTTGAAGACGGGGTGCGTGAAGAGGTTCGTGGTGGCCATCGGCACCTTCATGCCGCTCGCGTCGAGGGCCTGCCTGAACCGCTTGATGTGGGACTCGCGCTCGCTGTCCGAGGACCCGAAGGGGATCAGGTCGTCGTCGTGGAAGGTCACTCCGTAGGCGCCGAGCTCGGCCAGGCGCTGCACCGACTCGACCGGGTCCAGGGCGCGCCGGGTGGCGTCGCCGAACGGGTCCCTTCCCTGCCAGCCGACGGTCCACAGGCCGAAGGTGAACCTGTCCTCGGGGGTGGGCTGGTAGTTCATATCGCGGCTCCTCAGCTTGCGCCGACTATTTCGTCATGGCGCTTAACAAATTAGTATGCGGAGGCGTCTCTGGGAAGAGACAAGGTGTCTCAGCACAAGCTCAAGGTGCGAAACCCGGGCCACAGTGGTCCGGAGCACCCGAAAACAGGCCGATCCCGCGGAGCCGCGGAAGAGGGAGAACCCGATGTCAGCAGCCGAGGGTCCGCTCGTCGTCGGGGTGGACTCGTCCACCCAGTCCACCAAGGCCCTGGTCGTCGACGCGTCGACCGGACAGGTGGTGGCGAGCGGACAGGCGCCGCACACCGTCACCACCGGATCGGGCCGCGAGAGTGACCCACGGCAATGGTGGGACGCGCTCTGTGAGGCGCTGCACCAGTGCGGCGACGCGGCGCGCGAAGCCGCGGCGGTGTCGATCGGCGGCCAGCAGCACGGGCTGGTCACGCTCGACGCCCAGGGCGAGCCCGTACGCCCGGCCCTGCTGTGGAACGACGTACGGTCGGCGCCGCAGGCCCGCCGGCTGGTCGCGGAGCTGGGCGGCCCGAAGACCTGGGCCGAGCGCACCGGCAGCGTGCCGGGTGCCTCCTTCACGGTCACGAAATGGGCCTGGCTGGCCGAGAACGAACCCGCCGCCGTCCACGCGACCGCGGCCGTGCGCCTGCCCCACGACTACCTCACCGAACGCCTCACGGGACAGGGCACCACCGACCGCGGCGACGCCTCCGGTACGGGCTGGTGGGCATCCGGGACAGAGGCGTACGACGACGAGATCCTCGCCCACGTCGGCCTCGACCCTGCCCTGCTCCCCCGCGTCGTCCGGCCCGGCGAGGTGGCCGGAACCGTGCACTCCAGGGGTGGGCTGCCCTTCTCCAAGGGCACGCTGGTCGCCGCCGGCACCGGTGACAACGCGGCCGCCGCGCTCGGGCTCGGGCTGCGCCCCGGCACTCCGGTGCTGAGCCTCGGCACCTCCGGCACGGTGTATGCCGTCTCGACGAGGCACCCCGCCGATCCGACCGGCACCGTGGCGGGCTTCGCCGACGCGCGCGGCGACTGGCTCCCGCTGGCCTGCACGCTGAACTGCACGCTCGCCGTGGACCGCGTCGCCGCGCTGCTCGGCCTCGACCGCGAGGCCGTCGAACCCAGTAACGGCGTGACGCTGCTCCCCTACCTGGACGGTGAGCGCACCCCGAACCTGCCGCACGCCTCGGGGCTGCTGCACGGCCTCCGGCACGACACGACCGGCGGACAGCTGCTCCAGGCGGCGTACGACGGCGCGGTCCACTCCTTGCTGGGCGCCCTCGACCTGGTGCTCGACGCGGACGCCGACCGCTCCGTGCCGCTGCTGCTCATCGGAGGTGGCGCCAAGGGCGCGGCCTGGCAGCAGACCGTACGCCGTCTGTCGGGGCGGCCCGTTCAAGTACCGGAGGCCAAGGAACTGGTCGCCCTTGGCGCCGCCGCTCAGGCGGCCGGCCTGTTGACCGGTGAGGACCCGGCCGCGGTCGCCCGCCGCTGGAACACGGCCCGTGGGCCCGTGTTCGACACCGTGGAGCGGGACGAGGAGACGCTCGCGAGGATCGCCGGGGTACTCTCCGACGCGGCCCCGCTGCTGGAGCGGGAGCCGGACAAGCACTGACGAGGACCGCCCCGACGACATGGCTGGGGAACGGCCGGACGAGGACTGACGGAGGCATGACCGCACCGCTGCACGAGGCTCATCCGACCGGTTCCGGCCGCCTGCCCGACACCCAGCAGGGCATGCGCCGCCGCAACCTCTCCCGGGTCATGCACACGGTCAACGCCGAGGGGCCACTGTCGCGTGCAGCGGTCGCCTCACGCATCGGGCTGACGCGAGCGGCCGTCTCGACGCTGGTGGACGAGCTGATCCGCTCGGGGCTCCTCGATGAGCTGGGACCCGAGCGGCCGGGGCGGGTGGGGCGACCCGGCTCGGCGCTCGCCGTCAGCGGCCACGGTCCCGCGGGGATCGGCGCGGAGGTGGGCGTCGACCATCTCGCGGTGTGCGCGGTCGATCTGCGCGGTGAGGTACGGGCACGGGCCGTACGGCATGGGACGAACCGCGGCCGGGCGCCCGAGCCCGTGATCGCGGAACTGACCTCGCTGATCCGCCAGGTCATAGCCGAGGCTGAGCGGGAGGGTCTGTGGCCCGCCGGCCTCGCTGTCGCCGTGCCCGGTCTGGTGGCGCGGGACGCCCGAACCGTGGTCCGCGCCCCCAACCTCGACTGGCACGACACGGACCTCGGCGCGCTGCTGCCCGGGGACCTGCCACTGACCGTCGACAACGAGGCCAACTTCGGCGGCCTCGCGGAACTCTGGCTGGGCGACGCGACTCCGCGCGACTTCCTGCATGTGTCGGCGGAGATCGGCATCGGCGCGGCGGTGCTCGTGGACGGGCGGCTGCTGCGCGGAACGCGCGGTTTCGCGGGCGAGTTGGGGCATGTGCCGGTCCGGCCGGAGGGGCCGCAGTGCCCGTGCGGTGGACGCGGCTGCCTCGAGCAGTACGCGGGTGAGGAGGCCGTCATGCGTGCCGCCGGCCTGGAACCGGGCGCGGACCGGGTGGGTCTCCTCGCCGCGCTTGCCGCCCAGGGCGACGCGGACGTAAGACGCGCGCTGCGCGGAGCCGGGACCGCACTCGGCATCGCGCTGACCGGGGCGGTCAACCTGCTGGATCCGGAGACTGTCGTGCTGGGCGGAGCACTCTCCGGCCTCGCGCCGTGGCTGCTGCCGACGCTGGAGCGCGAGTTGGCGCGGCGCACGGCGGGCCCCGCCTGTGCCGTGTCGGTCTCGCGGCTGGGGCCGGAGGGACCGCTGCTGGGCGCGGCGCACTCAGTGGTGCGGGCGGTGCTCGACGATCCCGCGGCGGTGGCGGGGCGGTCGTAGCGGGGCGGGGGCGGTCGCGGTCGTCACGCGGGCAGTCGCAGCGGGGGCGACCGTAGCAGGGGCGGTCGCGTGGCGGGGGCGGTTGTTGCGCGGGCAGTCACAGCGGGGGCAGTCGCGGTCGTGACGCGAGCCGTCGCATCACGGACGGTGGGCCGGTGGCAGGGCAGTCGTCGTGGCGCGGGCAACAGTGCTCGGCGTAGGCGCTGCCGTGGTCGGCATACGTCAGGACCTGCGCCACAGAACGCCAGTTCCCCCTTTCGGGTGACCGAGTTGTCCACAACCCCGCACCCGTCCACTGATTCATGCGCGTCTTCCCTGCTCAACCGACAAGCGCCGTACCGTGATTCACGCGAGGCACGGCCGTCGGACCGATGGCAGTGTGTCCGGCACCAACGCACCCTTGGCAGAGCGGAGCTGTGCAGACATGAGCGACCCCCGAATCCTGACCGTGCGGCCCGAACCGGGCGAGTACGCGTGGACGTTCGGCGGCGCGCCGCCCGTCGCGCGCATCACGCCCGGCACCATCCTCGACCTGTACACGGAGGACTGCTTCGCCGGCCGGGTGCGGTCCGAGAAGGACCTGGTGTCCGAGGTCTGCGAGTTCCCCTTCCTCAACCCGCAGACGGGACCCTTCCATGTGGAGGGAGCGGAACCGGGCGACACGGTCGCGGTGCACTTCGTGTCGATCGAACCGGCCCGCGACTGGGCGGCGTCGACGACGGTCCCCCTCTTCGGCGCGCTCACCTCCACACACACCACGGCCACTCTGCAGCCGCCGCTGCCTGAGACCGTGTGGATCTGGCAGCTCGACCGGGAGCGCCGCACGGCGTTGTTCCGCGCGCGTGAGAGTGACATCCAGATCGAGCTGCCCATGGACCCGATGCACGGAACCGTCGGCGTGGCGCCCGCGAACCTGGAGGTGCGCTCCGCGCTGGTGCCCGACGCGCACGGCGGGAACATGGACACTCCGGAGATGCGGGCCGGCGTCACCTGCTATCTCGGAGTGAACGTCGAGGGCGCCCTGTTGAGCCTCGGAGACGGGCACGCGCGGCAGGGCGAGGGCGAGACCTGCGGAGTCGCCGTCGAGTGCGCGATGAACACGGTGGTGATCGTCGAACTGCTCAAGGGGATCGCCACCCCCTGGCCGCGCATCGAATCCGACACTCACATCATCTCGACCGGTTCGGCACGCCCGCTGGAGGACGCGTTCCGGATATCCCAGCTCGACCTGGTGCGATGGCTGGTGCGCGACTACGGATTCAGCGAGCTGGACGCGTACCAGTTCGCGACCCAGGCGGTCGAGTCGCCGCTCGCCAACGTCTGCGACACCAACTACACATGCGTCGCCAAGCTCCGCAAGGAATGGCTGCCCGCACGTGAGACACACCGCGGGCTGCACACAGAGCTCCGCGGAAGGGCCGCGGCACTCGGGTTGTGAGCCGACGGACCCCTGGCATTCGCCCCGCCACCACCGAAAGGCAGATCCCCCATGGAACGGGCCAGATCGTTCCCCAGTCGACGACGTCTCCTGAAGGGCGCCGCCCTCGCCGCCCTCCCCTACGCGTTACTCCCCGACGCACGGGCCACGGCACAGGCCGCGGCCGTCGACTACCCGCTCGCCGAGTGGACTCCGGCGACCACGTCCAACTACACGGCGTCCAGCCGGCCGACGAGTTATCCGCTCGACTACGTGATCATCCACGTCACACAGGAGAACTACTCCGACACCCTGTCCATCTTCCAGAACCCGCAGAAGAAGGTGTCCGCCCACTACCTCGTGCGATCGGCCGACGGGCATGTGGCGCAGTGCGTGAGAGAGCGCGACGTCGCCTGGCACGCGGGGAACTGGGACTACAACACGCGCAGCATCGGTATCGAGCACGAGGGCTGGGTGGACCAGCCCGCCTACTTCACCAACGCCCTTTACGAGGAGTCGGCCAAGCTCACCGCAGCGATCTGCACCAGATACGGCATCTCCAAGGACCGCGCGCACATCATCGGCCACTACGAGGTGCCGGGCACCGACCACACCGATCCGGGGCCGAACTGGGACTGGACGCGCTTCATCAGGCTCGTCAACTTCGCCTGAGCGCTTGTCCGGGCCCGCACCGGGAGTGACGATGGGTCCCAGCCGCATCGCCTTCCGGGAGGCCGAGTTGACCGATCCATGGGTGGCCCTGGAACCGGGCGCCGATCCCGTCGAGCGGGTGCGGATCCTGCGCCGCGCCCACAAGGCGTTCACCGAGGCGGGCACGGTGCCGCGGCCGGTCCGCTCGGTGGTGGCCGATTCGTGGCGGCGTTCGGCGCGGGCCGGGGTCATACCGGACGGCACCGCGAGCGTGGAGCTCACGGACGGTGATCTCGGTTCGTACCGGGCGGAACATCCGCTGGCCCGGGTGATGCCGCTGTTCCGTGAGCTCATGGGGACGTTCGCGGCGGACGGGGAGCATCTGCTGGCGGTGTGTGACGCCCAGGGCCGGCTGCTGTGGGTCGAGGGCCATCCGGCGACGCGGCGGCAGGCGGGGCGGATGAACTTCGTGCCGGGTGCGCGCTGGTCGGAGACCTCGGTCGGGACGAACGCGCCCGGCACGGCGGTCGCGTTGGACCGGCCGGTGCAGGTGTTCGCGGCCGAGCATTTCATCCGCCGCGTCCAGCCTTGGACATGCGCGGCGGCGCCGGTGCACGATCCGCGCACCGGGCGAGTGCTCGGAGCGGTCGACATCACCGGCGGGGACGGGCTCGCCCATCCGCACAGTCTCGGTTTCGTCCAGGCGGTGGCGCGGGCGGCGGAGTCCCAGTTGGCGCTGCTCGCACCGCCGAAGGCCACCGGCGACACCATCGAACTGTCCGCGCTGGGGCGCGACGAGGCTCAACTGGTCGCGGGCGGCCGGAAGATCAGGCTCAGCCGCAGGCACAGCGAGATCCTGGTGCTGCTGGCCCGGCACCCGGAAGGGCTGACTGGCGACGAGTTGCTGTGCGCGTTGTACGAGGACGAGTCGGTGACGCCGGTGACCCTGCGCGCCGAACTCACCCGGCTGCGCCGGCTGCTGGGCCCGGGGCTGCTGGATTCGCGCCCGTACCGGCTCACGGCGCCGGTCGAGTCCGATGTCGCGGTCGTCGAGCGGCGGCTCGGTACCGGCGCGGTGACGGCTGCCGCGTCGGCGTACGCGGGTCCGTTGCTGCCGGGGTCGCAGGCCCCGGCGGTGGTGCGGTTGCGGCGCAGGCTCGCCGACGGGCTGCGTGCGGCGCTCATCGCCCGCCGCGATCCCGATCTCTTGGCGGAGTGGGCCCGCGCGCCGTGGGGCGAGGACGACCTCGACGTATGGCGGGCGCTGGCGGCCGTACGACCCACAGCGGTCGTGCGAGCACGCCTGAGCGCGCTGGAGTCCGAGCTGTCGGCACCCCTGACACGCATGGCGCACCCGCCATGGACGCGACGGGCAGCCCAGAGGGAGCCGCGAACGTCCGCAACGTCCTTGCAACGTCCCCGCTCCTAGCCTCGCGGCGAGAGCTGCCCAACGGCGGGCAGCGCTTCTCCGGGAGGCAGACCCGCATGACCCGTTACACGGCGCCCGGCACTGATGGCGCGATCGTCTCCTACCAGGCTCGCTACGACCACTTCATCGGCGGAGAGTACGTTCCGCCGGCCCGCGGGCAGTACTTCGAGAACCCGAGTCCGGTGAACGGGCAGCCGTTCACCGAGATCGCGCGGGGCACCGCGGAGGACGTGGAGCGCGCCCTCGACGCGGCACACGCGGCCGCACCCGCCTGGGGGCGCACCTCGACCACCGCGCGCAGTGACATCCTGCTGAAGATCGCCGACCGGATGGAGGCGAACCTGGAGAAGCTGGCGGTTGCCGAGAGCTGGGAGAACGGCAAGCCCGTACGCGAGACCCTGGCCGCCGACATCCCGCTCGCCATCGACCACTTCCGCTACTTCGCGGGGGCGATCCGCGCCCAGGAGGGTTCGGTCGGCGAGTTGGACGACGACACCGTCGCGTACCACTTCCACGAGCCGCTCGGCGTCGTCGCGCAGATCATCCCGTGGAACTTCCCAATCCTGATGGCGGTCTGGAAGCTCGCACCTGCCCTCGCCGCCGGCAACGCGGTCGTCATCAAGCCCGCTGAGCAGACCCCCGCGTCCATCCACTACTGGATGAGCCTGATCTCCGACCTGCTGCCGCCCGGTGTGGTGAACATCGTCAACGGCTTCGGCGTGGAGGCGGGCAAGCCGCTCGCGTCCAGTTCGCGCGTGGCGAAGGTCGCGTTCACCGGCGAGACCACGACGGGGCGGCTGATCATGCAGTACGCCTCGGAGAACATCAAGCCGGTCACGCTGGAGCTGGGCGGCAAGTCGCCAAACATCTTCTTCGACGACGTCTGGGCAAGGGACGACGACTTCCGCGACAAGGCCCTCGAAGGCTTCACGATGTTCGCGCTCAACCAGGGCGAGGTGTGCACCTGTCCGTCCCGGGCTCTGATCCAGCGCGGAAACTACCGGGAGTTCCTGGAGGCGGCAGTCGCCCGCACCGAACTCATCAAGCCGGGGCATCCGCTCGACACCGACACGATGATCGGTGCGCAGGCCTCCAACGACCAGCTGGAGAAGATCCTCTCCTATCTCGACATCGGCCGGCAGGAAGGCGCCAAGGTGCTCACCGGCGGCGAGCGCGTCGAGTACGACGGAGAGCAGAAGGGCGGCTACTACGTCCAGCCGACGATCTTCGAGGGTGACAACCGGATGCGGATCTTCCAGGAGGAGATCTTCGGTCCGGTCGTCTCGGTCACGTCGTTCGACGACTTCGACGACGCCATCAAGATCGCCAACGACACGCTGTACGGGCTCGGGGCCGGCGTGTGGACGCGGGACATCAACACCGCCTACCGAGCGGGCCGTGCCATCCAGGCGGGCCGCGTCTGGACGAACTGTTACCACGCCTACCCGGCGCACGCGGCGTTCGGCGGCTACAAGCAGTCGGGCATCGGCCGCGAGAACCACAAGATGATGCTGGACCACTATCAGCAGACCAAGAATCTCCTGGTCAGTTACTCCCCGCAGAAGCTCGGCTTCTTCTAGCCGCCGCGGTGGATGCCACCCCTCGCGTGGAGCTGACCCCCGCGGCCGCCGAACTGGTGCGGCGGCTGCGGGACGTCCACGGCCCGCTGATGTTCCACCAGTCCGGCGGCTGCTGTGACGGCAGCGCGCCCATGTGCTACCCGGAGGGCGAGTTCCGTACCGGTGGCTCGGACGTCCTGCTGGCCGAGCTGGACGTCGACGGCGTCGACGAGCCGGTGACGTTCTGGATGGCGAAGAACCAGTACGAGCTCTGGAGCCACACGCGGCTGATCGTCGATGTCGTGGCGGGCCGCGGCAGCGGCTTCTCACTGGAAGCACCCGAAGGAGTGCGTTTTCTGACCCGTTCCCGTCTGGTCGGCGGGTAGCCACTGCCACGGCCACCCGCCGTCTGATGAACTCCCCTTGAGTTCTCCGACAGTTGACGAGGCATCAGGGGGCACGGTGGCACGTCGTAACCGACGGTTCAGAACGGCACTGACGGTTGTCGCGGCATGGAGTGCGCTGGCCGGTACCGCCCTTGTGGGGGCGGCACCGGCCAGCGGCGCGCCGAGAGTCACGCGCATCGCAGCCGGCGTCCAGTACAAGGAGTTGGACATCCCGGCCGCCAACGGTGTGGCGCACGCACATGTGCTGACCATCGATATGCGCAACCCACATGTGCGGGTCGACCTCCTCTACCCCGGAGCCGTCGCATCCCGGGCTCCCGTGTCCCAGCTGGCCGGCGCCCGGGGTGCCGTCGCGGGCGTCAACGGCGACTTCTTCAACATCACGGAAACCCAGCATCCAGGGGTCGCGGCGACGGGCGCCACCGTGGGCCCGGCGATCGCGAGCGGGCACGCGCTGAAGGCGGCGGTCCCGAACGGCCAGCGCTTCGGGCCGGCCCTGCCGCCGGGGACGACCACCGAGGACGTGCTCGGCGTGGGCGCCGACCGCAAGGCCCGGCTGGACAGCCTGACCCTCGACGGCTCGGTACGCAGCGCCGAGGGCAAGTGGCCGCTCGGCGGGCTCAACCAGTACGCGCTGCCGGTGGGTTCGATCGGTGCGTTCACCTCGGACTGGGGAAGTGTCTCCCGGGTGCGCTCCACATGTGGCACGGACACCAACCGGGCCGCGCCCTGCAGTACGGACACCTATGAGGTGACGATCAAGAAGGGGCAGGTCGTCTCGTCGGCCAACACACCCGGCAGCGGTCCCATCGCCTCCGGCACAACCGTCCTGGTGGGCCGCGAGGCGGGCGCCCAGCAGTTGCGGAAGTTGTCGACGGGCGAGCCGGTGCGGCTACGGCACCGTCTGGTGGCGGAAACCTCCCGAATCCCGTACCGCTTCGCGCTCGGCGGCTATCCGGTGCTCGACGACGGTCTGCCGCTGCCGGGCCTCGACAACACCACCGCGGCCGTACGGACCGCCGTGGGCATCGCGGACGGCGGACGACGTCTACTGCTTCTCGCCCTCGACGGCGCGCCCGCTTACCGCAGTGGGCTCACCATCGCCGAAGTCGCGGACACCATGCGGAAGTTGGGCTCGGTCGACGCCTTCAGTCTCGACGGCGGCGGCTCCACCACGATGGTCGCCGAGCAGCCGGGGACCGACGTGGTGAGCGTCCTCAACCACCCCAGCGGAGGAGCCGAACGCCCGGTCCCGAACGGCATCGGCGTGTTCTCAAGCCCCTGACGCCATAGAGCCGCAGGGGCTTCGACCGACCTCGCGGGGGCTCACGGTTTGAGGCTGCTCACAATGTCCGCCGTTGCCGTGAGCCCGTCGTGGATGGTCGGCGCCATGCTCGTGCTCGACAGATAGAAGCCGAGCAGAACACAGACCACGGCGTGCGAGAGCTTCAGTGCGCCGTTGCGCACGAAGATCACCGCGAGGATCAGGAGCAGTACCACCACAGAGATGGAAATGGCCATCGTCAACCTCCTCCGCCACGTCGACACCGCGGCTTTCGGCCGCAAGTGTCGCGTAGCGGAGGGTTCGTCCGGGCGGCTGACGTGTCCTCCGAACGTGTGGTGTCTACGACCAATAATGCGACCAGTCATGCGGTCGCTCGTGCGTGTGTGCTGCGGGTCAGTGCGCGTCCAGGAACGCTTCGAGGCCCGCGAGGTCGTCGGTGTTGAAGTAGTCGACGTCGGCGGCGAGGAGTTCGCTCCACAGGGCGTCACGGGCCGGGCCCGCCAGATCCGGCGTCGCCCAGAACCTCACCTTCTGCCGGCGCGCGTGCGCCGCGGCGATGATGCCACGCAGCTTCTCGCGCTCGGCGGCAGGGAACGGGCCGGTGCCCAGCCAGGTGAAGTTGAGCGTCCAGTTGTCGCTGATCAGCGGAATGAAGGAGGCGGTGGCCGCGCTCCCGAGGTCGGCGAGCCGGCCGTCGTAGAAGGCGCGCCGCACCGTCTGGGCCTCCATGGGCGTACGGGCGGCGCGGTCACCGGAGATCACGGCCGTGACCGCGCCGGGGTACACACGACCGTGCTTGTACGTGGTGAAGAGGTTCTTGTACCGGCGCAGGTGGCGGTCGAGTTCGAGGTACGTCGAGGAGCCCTCAGTCTTGATGTCGATGAGGAGTTGCAGGGGTGTGCGGTAACCCCGGTACACCGAGCCGTGGTTGGCCTTCACGCGGGCGGCGAGGGGGTCGAGGTAGAGGGATTCGATGGTCCGGGTCGGGTCGAGGTCGACGGGGTCGTGGGCGACGAGAAGCTGGTCTCCGACGAGGTAGATGTCGACCTCGACGCTGCCGAAGCGGTGGTCGAGGGCGTCGAAGAGGGGCCGCGGGTGGTCGTAGTCGTTGTGCGCGTGGGCGCGCCACAGCGGGCGCGGGCGGTGCTTCTGCTCCCCCGCCAGTGCGGACGTTGCGGGCAGCGCGACGGCGCCCGCGAAGGCGGCGCCGAGGGTGGTGAGGGCTCTGCGTCGGGTGGTAAGGGCCATGCTCTGCCTCCCTGGAATGCCGTACAGGACCTCAGCGAGTATGCGATCCATCGGCGCCCAAGGAGCAGGCCCGTGCGGGGAGTTGGCTGGACTGCCTCCGTACGTTCACCTCGTCGGCCGTACGTTCAGACGCAGGCCGCACGACGGGGTACACGAAGGCCCGCCCCCGGAATTGGGGGCGGGCCTGTTGGGAACTACGGCCTACGTCAGGGCATCTGGAGGTCGACGAGCCCCGCCAGCGCCTCGCGATGCGCGCCCGCCGTGCCGTACGCGATCGAGTCCGCCTTGGCGCGCTTGAGGTAGAGGTGGGCGGGGTGCTCCCACGTCATGCCCAGGCCGCCGTGCAGCTGGACGGCCTCCTCGGCGGCGTGGACGGCGACGGGCGCCGCGTACGCCTGGGCGAGTGCGACCGCCACGTCGGTGTCCTCACTGCCGGTGGCGAGCGCGTCGGCTGCGTTCCGGGCGGCGGCGCGCGCGTGCACGACTTCCAGCCACAGTTGTGCGAGCCGGTGCTTGAGCGCCTGGAAGCCGCCGACGGGCCGGTTGAACTGCTTCCGCTCCTTCAGATAGCGGACGGTCTCCGTCAGACACCAGTCGGCCAGGCCGAGTTGCTCGGAGACGAGCAGGCCGGCACCGGCGCGCAGAGCCCGCCGTACGGCAGGTTCGGCAGCGCCCACACGACGGGCCCGCGCCCCTTCGAAGGCGACCATGGCGACCGGCCGGGTGAGGTCCAGGGACACCTGCGGCGTGACGGTGACGGCGTCCGCGTCCACCGCGTAGAGACCGCCGTCCGCTGCCGGAACCAGGAACACATCGGCCGCCACCGCGTCGGCGATGCCGGTCAACTCCCCGTACAGGGACCCGTCTTCATGCCGTACGTCCTTGTAGGCGCCGCCCGGTGCGACGGACAGGGAGACGGCGAGCGCACCCACCGTCCGTCCGGACGCCAGCGCGCCCAGCAGCTCCGCGGACTCCTCGCCCTCGCAGGCGAGCAGTGCCTCGGTCGCGACGACAGCGCTCGTCAGATACGGCACGGGCGCGACCGCTCGGCCCAACTCCTCCAGAACCACGGCGACTTCGCGGTGCGTGGCGCCCTGGCCGCCCTGCGACTCGGGCACGAGGAGACCGGCGAGGCCCATCCCGTCGGAGAGCGCCTTCCACAGTTCGCGGTCGAGCGGCGCGTCCGACTCGGTCCGCACGATGACGCCCGCCGCGTCGCAATGGTCCGTGAGAAGGTCGCGAACGGCTGCCCGCAGCGCCTCTTCCTCCTCCGAATACAGCAGGTCGCTCATCGCGCCAGGTCCTTCCATGCGACGTCCTTGTCGGTGCGTGGCTCGGAGGGCAAGCCCAGCACGCGTTCGGCAACGATGTTCAGCAGTACCTCGCTGGTCCCGCCCTCGATGCTGTTGCCCTTGGAGCGGAGGTAGCGGTAGCCGGCGTCGCGGCCGGTGAAGTCGACCAGCTCCGGTCGGCGCATGGTCCAGTCCTCGTACAACAGGCCCTCCTCGCCGAGGAGTTCGACCTCCAGGCCGCTGATCTCCTGGTTGAGGTGGGCGAAGGCGAGCTTCAGTCCGGAGCCCTCGGGGCCGGGCTGGCCCGCCACGAGCTGCTGGCGCACCCGCTCGCCGGTGAGCCGGGCGACCTCGGCCTCGACCCACAGCTTCAGCAGCCGCTGATGCAGGTCGTGGGTGCGCAGTTCGGGGCGCTCGCGCCAGGTCTTGGAGACCGGGCCGATCATGCCGCCCTCACGCGGGATGCGCATGCCGCCGATGGACACGCGCTCGTTCATGAGCGTGGTCTGCGCGACCCGCCAGCCGTCGCCGATCTCCCCGAGGCGGTGCGCGTCCGGGATGCGCACGTCGGTGAGGAAGACCTCGTTGAACTCGGCCTCGCCGGTGATCTGGCGCAGTGGCCGCACCTCGACGCCGGGGTCGGTCATGTCGCAGATGAAGTACGTGATGCCGCGGTGCTTGGGTACGTCCGGGTCGGTGCGGGCGATGAGGATGGCCCAGCGGGCGAGGTGGGCGCTGGACGTCCACACCTTCTGGCCGTTGACCACCCAGTTGTCGCCGTCACGGACGGCGCGCGTGCCGAGTGCCGCGAGGTCGGAACCGGCACCGGGCTCGCTGAAGAGCTGGCACCAGACCTCTTCGCCGACCCAGAGCGGGCGCAGGAAGCGGCGCTTCTGCTCCTCCGTGCCGAAGCCGAGGATCGTCGGTGCGGCCATGCCGAGGCCGATGCCGATGCGCCGCGGGTCGTTGTCGGGCGCTCCCGCGGCCTCCAACTCGGCGTCCACGACGGCCTGGAGGGAGCGCGGGGCGCCGAGTCCGCCGAGGCCTTCGGGGTAGTGCACCCAGGCGAGTCCGGCGTCGAAGCGGGCCTTGAGGAAGTCCAGCCGGTCGGTCGAAAGCGGCGGGTACGCCGCCAGCAAGTCCTGTGTGAGGCGGCGCAGTTCGGCGGCGTCAGTCATACGGCTTCTCCGTTCCCGAGCGCGGGGACCACGACGACGCGGCCCGTCGTGACACCGTCGGCGACCCGCTGCACTGCGGCAGCCGCACCGCCGAGCGGCACCCGCTCGCTCACCAACGGCTTGATCGCGCCCCGCGCGGCCAGCTCGGTGAGCCGCTCGTGGCAGTGCTGGACCAGCTTCGGGTTCTTGGTGTTGTAGAGGCCCCAATGCAGGCCGAGGATCGAGTAGTTCTTCACGAGGGCGTGGTTCAGCGCCGGGCTCGGAATGGACCCGCTCGCGAAGCCCACCACGACGATCCGGCCCTCGAAGGCGACGACCTTGGTGGACTGTGTGTAGGCCTCACCGCCGACGGGGTCGTAGATCACGTCGGCGCCCCGGCCGCCGGTGGCTTCCTTCACGGCGCCGATGACGTCCTCGGCGCGCCGGTCGATGACGACGTCGCAGCCCAGTTCGCGGGCGACGGCGGCCTTGTCGGCCCCGCCCACGACGCCGATGACCGTGGCGCCCGCGGCCTTGCCGAGCTGCACGGCGGCGCTGCCGACGCCGCCGGCCGCCGCGTGCACGAGCAGGGTCTCGCCGGCCTCGAGTGCCGCGCGCCGGTGCAGACCGAACCAGCCCGTCTGGTAGCCGATGTGCAGGGCTGCCGCCTCGGCGTCGTCGAGGGCGTCCGGCGCGGGCAGCAGGGCGGCTCCGTCCGCGACGGCGTACTCGGCGAAACCGCCGTACGGCAGCGCGGGGTTGGCGAGCACGCGGCGGCCGTCCTCGGTCTCGCCGCAGATCTCCACGCCGGGCGTGAACGGCAGCGGCGGCCTGACCTGGTAGTGCCCACGGCACATCAGCGCGTCCGGGAAGTTGATGTTCGCCGCGCGCACCTTGAGCAGGACCTGGCCCTCGGCGGGCACCGGCCGCTCCACGTCGTCGAGGCGCATCACCTCGCCCGGCTCGCCGTTCTGGTGCACTTGCCATGCCTGCATGCGGGGCCTCCACGGGACTTCTTCGTCTGACCGGGCTCACAGGCATACTAAGCGGTCGCTTGCCGATCAGGGAACAGTCGCGTCCGTCACGCCCGGGTGGGCCGCGCCCTGACGTGCATCCGCTCCCCCTGCGGACCGAAGAGGCTCAGGAACTCCGCGGGCCCCTCGCCCGTCGACCCGAACCAGTGCGGTACCCGGGTGTCGAACTCCGCCGCCTCCCCCGGACCGAGTACGACGTCATGGTCGCCGAGCACCAGCCGCAGCCGCCCGGAGAGCACGTACAGCCATTCGTAGCCCTCATGGGTCCGCGGCTCCGGCTCCATCCTGCGCACGGGTTCGAGCACCTTGAACGCCTGGAGCCCGCCGGGCTGCCGAGTCAGCGGCCAGTACGTCCGACCGTGCCGGACGATCGGCTTGGAGCGGACGCGCGGATCGCCCACCGGCGGCGCCCCGACCAGCTCGTCGAGCGCCACCTGGTGGGCTCGGGCGATCGGCAGCAGCAGCTCCAGGCTGGGCTTGCGCAAACCGGACTCCAGGCGCGAGAGCGTGCTCACGGAGATGCCGGTCGCCTCGGACAGGCCCGCGAGCGTCGCCCCCCGCTCCTTCCTGATCCGCCGCAGCCGCGGCCCGACCTCGGCCAGGACGTCGTCCGGCCGCGTGCCCTCCTGGGAGTCCGTATGGGAATCCTCGCTCATGCCCGCATCACTCATCCCGCTCATGCCGCTCATCCCGACCATCTCCATATTGCAGAATCGGCAAAGCCATTTGTCAATCTTGCCACCTTCGAGGGACCTTCGTCATGGAGGTGGTCACCATGACCGAGAGGTACGAAGCGATCGTCATCGGCGGCGGCGCGGCAGGACTGTCGGCCGCACTCGTCCTGGGGCGCGCCCGGCGCTCCACCCTGGTCGTCGACGGGGGCGAGCCGCGCAACGCGCCCGCCGCGCACATGCAGGGCTATCTGACGAGGGACGGCATGCCGCCCGCCGAGTTCCTCGCCGAGGGGCGCCGGGAGATCGAGCGGTACGGCGTCGACCTGGTCCGGGACCGTGCGGTGGACGTGGTCCCGGACGGCATCGGGGAGTTCGACGTGACGCTGGCGGAAGGGCGCACCGTGCACGCGCGGCGGCTGGTCGTCGCCACCGGGCTTGCCGACGAACTGCCGTCGGTTCCCGGTGTCGCCGAGCGCTTCGGGCGGGACGTGCTGCACTGCCCGTACTGCCATGGCTGGGAGGTCCGCGACGAGGCCTTCGGCGTGCTGGCCACCACCTCCATGAGCGTGCACCAGGCGCTGATGGTCAGCCAGTGGTCGAAGGACGTGACGCTGTTCCTGCACACGGTCGCCGAAGACGAGCTGACCGATGACGACCTGCGCCGGCTCGCCGCGGCCGGGGTCACCGTGGTGCCCGGCGAGGTCGCGGGGCTGGTCGTCGACGACGACCGCCTCACGGGCGTACGGCTCGGCGACGGCACGGTGCACGACCGCTCGGTGCTGTTCGTCGCGCCCCGCGCGGTGCCGCGCACCGGTCTCCTCGAGCGGCTGGGCGCCGAGCTGCGGGAGACTCCGTTCGGCTCGTATCCCGTGGTCGACGAGACCGGCCGGACGACCGTGCCCGGCGTGTGGGCGGCGGGCAACGCGATGGGGTTCTCGGAACAGGTCGTCAACGCGGCGAGCGGCGGCTACCGGGCGGGTGCCATGATCAACGCGGACCTGCTCTTCGCGGACCTCGACGCGGCCGTGCGCGTGTAGAGCGGCCGGCTCCGTAGCACCATGGCTGCATGCTGCTGAGCCGGCTCGCCCATGTGTCCCAGGAGGTCGCCGCCACCTCGGCGCGCTCCCGGAAGACCGCTCTGCTCGCCGAGCTCTTCCGGGACGCCGACGCGGACGACGTGCCGATCGTGATCCCGTATCTGGCGGGCCGCCTCCCACAGGGGCGCCTCGGCATCGGCTGGAAGATCCTCAGTACGCCCGTCTCCCCCGCGTCGGAACCGACGCTGACCGTCCGCGAGGTGGACGCCCGGCTCACCGCACTCGGCGAGGTCTCCGGCACCGGATCGCAGGCCGAACGAGCGCGCCTGGTGGGTGAGTTGATGGCGGCGGCCACCGAGGGCGAGCAGCGCTTCCTGTACGGGCTGCTCACCGGTGAGGTCCGGCAGGGCGCGCTGGACGCGGTCGCGGTCGAGGGGCTCGCCCAGGCGACCGGCGCGCCCGCCGGGGACGTACGACGGGCGGTGATGCTCGCCGGATCGCTGCAGACAGTGGCGCAGGCGCTGCTTTCGCACGGCCCGGCGGCGCTGGACGGCTTCCGGCTCACCGTCGGCCGACCGGTGCTGCCGATGCTGGCGCACACCGCCGCTTCAGTGTCCGAGGCGGTCGACAAGCTCGGCTCCTGCGCGGTCGAGGAGAAGCTCGACGGCATCCGCGTACAGGTCCACCGCGACGGCGACGACGTCCGGATCTACACCCGCACCCTCGACGACATCACCGACCGGCTGCCCGAACTCACCACCACCGCACTGGAGTTGAAGGGCGAGCGGTTCATCCTGGACGGCGAGGTCATCGCCCTGGACGCGGACGGGCGCCCGCGCTCCTTCCAGGAGATCGCCGGGCGCGTGGGCTCTCGCGTGGACGTGGCCACGGCCGCCGAAGCGGTGCCCGTCTCCTCCGTCTTCTTCGACGCGCTGTCCGTCGACGGGCAGGACCTGCTGGACCTGCCGTTCACCGAGCGGCACGCGGAACTGGCGCGGCTGGTGCCGGAGCCGCTGCGGGTGCGGCGCACGCTCGTGGCAGGTCCCGGAGACCTCGCCGCGGCGGAGAAGTTCCTCGCGGACACGCTCGCTCGCGGACACGAGGGAGTTGTCGTCAAGGCCCTGGACGCCCCCTACAGCGCGGGCCGGCGCGGTGCCTCCTGGCTGAAGGTCAAGCCCGTGCACACTCTGGACCTGGTGGTTCTCGCGGCCGAGTGGGGGCACGGGCGGCGCACCGGGAAGCTGTCCAACCTGCATCTGGGCGCGCGGAACGAGGACGGGTCCTTCGCGATGTTGGGCAAGACGTTCAAGGGCATGACGGACGCGATGCTGACCTGGCAGACCGAGCGGCTGAGGGAGCTGGCCGTCGAGGACAACGGCCACGTCGTGACCGTACGACCCGAACTCGTCGTCGAGATCGCGTACGACGGCCTCCAGAAGTCCACCCGCTACCCGGCCGGCGTCACCCTCCGCTTCGCCCGCGTCGTGCGCTACCGCGAGGACAAGACCCCTGCCGAGGCCGACACGGTCGCGACCCTGCTCGCCGCGCACCCGGAGGTGACCCCGTGACGACCGCCAAACGCAGCGCCGGACTGCTGTTGTTCCGGCACACGGACAACGGCCTTGAGGTGTTGCTCGGCCATATGGGCGGCCCCTTCTTCGCGCGACGCGGCGCCGGGGCCTGGACCCTGCCCAAGGGCGAGTACGAGCCGGACGAGACCGCCTGGGAGGCCGCGCGCCGCGAGTTCCAGGAGGAGCTGGGGCTGCCGCCGCCCGACGGCGAGGCCCTGCCCCTGGGCGAGGTCCGGCAGAGCAGCGGCAAGATCGTCACGGCCTGGGCGATCGAGGCCGATCTCGATCCGGCGACCGTGGTCCCCGGCACCTTCGAGATGGAGTGGCCACCGAAGTCGGACCGCCGGCAGGCGTTCCCCGAGCTGGACCGGGTGGAGTGGCTCGGCCTGGAACGGGCCCGGGAGCTGATCGTGAAGGCGCAGGCGGGGTTTCTGGACCGGCTGATGGAGCACACGGGGTGAGAGCCGGTGCGACTCCGGTTCGCAAGCACGCCCTCCACGTTGCGCCGCACCCCGGCGCGCGGGAGGGTCGAGGAACAGCCAGCTTCAGGAGGTCGGCCATGCCCATCGCGACGGTGAACCCTGCGAACGGCGAGACGCTCAAGACGTACGACGCCCTGGGCGCCGAGGAGATCGAGCGCAGGCTCGCGACCGCCGAGGCCGCGTTCCGCACCCATCGCAGCACCTCCTTCGCCGAGCGGGCGCGGCTGCTCCACAAGGCCGCCGACCTTCTCGAAGAGGACCAGCAGGAGATCGGCCGGGTGATGACCACCGAGATGGGCAAGCCGGTCAAGCAGGCCCGCGCGGAGGCCGCGAAGTGCGCGAAGGCGATGCACTGGTACGCCGACCACGCGGAGGGACTCCTCGCCGACGAGGAGCCGGCCGAGGCCGATGTCAAGGACTCCGGCGCCTCCCGGGTACTCGTGCGCTACCGCCCGCTGGGCCCGGTCCTCGCCGTCATGCCGTGGAACTTCCCGCTGTGGCAGGTGATCCGGTTCGCCGCGCCCGCGCTGATGGCGGGCAACGTGGGCCTGCTCAAGCACGCCTCGAACGTGCCGCAGACCGCCCTCTACCTGGAGGACCTCTTCCGCCGCGCGGGCTTCCCCGAGGGCTGTTTCCAGACGCTGCTCATCGGCTCCGGCGCCGTCGAGGACATCCTGCGCGACCCGCGCGTCAAGGCGGCCACGCTCACCGGGAGTGAACCGGCGGGACGTGCGGTGGCCTCCGTCGCCGGGGACGAGGTCAAGAAGACGGTGCTGGAGCTGGGCGGCAGCGACCCGTACGTCGTCATGCCGTCCGCCGACCTCGACCGGGCCGCGAGGACCGCGGTGACGGCGCGTGTCCAGAACAACGGGCAGTCGTGCATCGCCGCCAAGCGGTTCATCGTGCACACGGACGTGTTCGACGCCTTCGCCGAACGTTTCACGGCCGGCATGAAGGCTCTGAAGGTCGGCGACCCGCTCGACGAGGACACGGACGTCGGGCCGCTCTCCACCGAACAGGGCCGCGGTGACCTGGAGGAACTGGTCGACGACGCGGTCGAGGCCGGTGCGACGGTCCTCTGCGGCGCGGAACGTCCTGACGGGCCCGGCTGGTACTACGCGCCGACGATCCTCGCCGACGTCACACCCGAGATGCGCATCCACCAGGAGGAGGCCTTCGGGCCCGTCGCGACCCTCTACCGGGTGGCTGACCTGGATGAAGCGGTGGCTCTCGCCAACGACACACCGTTCGGACTCAGTTCGAACGTGTGGACGCGCGACGGGGCCGAGGTGGACCGGTTCGTCCGTGATCTGGAGGCGGGTGGCGTGTTCGTCAACGGGATGACGGCGTCCCACCCCGCGTTCCCGTTCGGCGGGGTGAAGCGATCCGGCTACGGGCGTGAACTGTCGGGGCACGGAATCCGCGAGTTCTGCAACATCACCACCGTATGGCACGGAGCGTGAGCGTTCCGCGGTTACGATCCCCCCTGTGAACCGCGAAGTGACCCTGCCTCTGATCGTCGACGACCGCGGCACGTTGCAGGTCGCGGCCGCCGACGTCAGCAAACTGCTGCGCACGGTGGGCGGCCGGTGGCTGCATCTGGTGGAGGCCGGCCAGGACGGGCTCGACGAGGACACAGTGGCGGCGCTCACGATCGAACTCGCCAAGCTCGCCGACCGCATCGACGTGGCCTGCATCGCGCACAGCAGCGGGACGACGTCCGACTGACCCCGCCCAATCGACACGGCGTCAGTCGACGCCGTGTCAGCCCGGTCGCCCGTCGAGTTCCCACAACGCGTGCCAGAACTTCGCCTCGCAGCCCTGCAGCAGGCGGCCGTACCGGTACGCCTCGTCCTCGTCGACCCGCCCGCCGTCCAGCCCCGCCTGCACGGCCGCCAGTGCCTTCCGCTCCAACTCCGGCGCGGGCTCGGCGAAGAAGTCGAAGAAGCCGCAGGCCTCGTCCTCGAAGCCGTAGTGGCGGCGCAGGGCCTCCGCGATCGTCGCGCAATAGCCGCCCCACGCCGCGAAGTTGGCGCTCAGCGCGAGCACCACGTCGGCGGGTGAACCGTTCAGGGCCAGCCAGGCGACGTACGCGGGATAGCTCAGGCAGTCCGCGAGCGGCTCGTACGCGGCCGCCAGTGCCTCATCGGCCCCGCACGCGGCGGTGTACGCGCCCAGCCGGTCCTCGGCCAGAGCCTCACCCTCAGCGAGCATGGCGAAGAAGGCCGCACTCTCGGGCCCGGCGTCCGGCCGCTGCGCCAGATGCAGGAACGCGCGGCGGTCCCCGGCGATCACATGGCGCTGTTCGAGGGCGAGCGCGGCGAGTGTGGAGCGCTGCGCCGCGCCCCGGGCGATCAGGGGCAGAAGCCGGTTGGCATGGGGGTCGGGGGCGAGCTTCCCGGTGATGCTCCCCCGCAGGTCACTGGCCGTCCGTGTCATCGCGTACCCCTTCGGTGCGGCGGTCGCCGAGCTCCTTGGATCAGGATCCCACTTGTCGTGCCATGTCCCCGATCTGGCGTAATCCGACGAGATATCCGCGCCCTGCCGGGTGATCGTGGGGGAACCACCCTTCCGCCGGGGGACGAACGGTTCCCCGGAAGGCGAAAGTAGGCGCTTCCTCATGGCGACTTTGTGCAGACCCGCGGTCTCAGTCCCCGAGTACGTGATCACAATGGAGGAGACGCTGGAGCTGGCACGCTCCCGTCACGCCGACCACCCCCAACTCCCCCTGGCCCTGCGGCTGATCGAGAACACCGGGGTTCGTACCCGGCACATCGTGCAGCCCATCGAGGAGACCCTCAAGCACCCGGGCTTCGAGGACCGCAACAGGGTCTACGGGAACGAGGCGAAGGCCCGCGTCCCCGCCGTCGTGCAGCGGGCGCTGGACGACGCCGAGCTCCTCACCACCGACATCGACGTGATCATCTACGTGTCGTGCACCGGGTTCATGATGCCCTCGCTCACGGCCTGGCTGATCAACGCGATGGACTTCAGCAGCGACACCCGCCAGATACCCATAGCCCAGCTGGGCTGTGCGGCCGGCGGCGCCGCGGTCAACCGGGCGCACGACTTCTGCTCGGCCTACCCCGAGGCCAACGCACTCATCGTGGCCTGCGAGTTCTGCTCGCTCTGCTACCAGCCCACCGACCTCGGCGTCGGCTCGCTGCTGTGCAACGGCCTGTTCGGCGACGGCATCGCCGCCGCAGTCGTCCGCGGAAAGGGCGGCACGGGCATCAAGCTGGAGCGCAACGCCTCGTACCTGATCCCCAAGACCGAGGACTGGATCATGTACGACGTCCGCGCCACGGGATTCCACTTCCTGCTGGACAAGCGGGTGCCGGCCACCATGGAGCCGCTCGCCCCGGCGCTCCACAACCTCGCGCGCCAACACGGCTGGAACGCCTCCGACCTGGACTTCTACATCATCCACGCCGGTGGCCCGCGAATCCTGGACGACCTCAGCAAGTTCCTCGAGGTCCCGCCGGAGGCATTCCGGTTCAGCCGGGCCACCCTCACCGAGTACGGGAACATCGCCAGCGCCGTCGTCCTGGACGCGCTGCGCCGGCTGTTCGACGAGGGCGGCGCGGAGCATGCCGCGCGCGGCATGCTCGCGGGCTTCGGCCCCGGCATCACCGCGGAGATGTCCCTGGGCCGCTGGAGCAACGCAACCAACGAAACGACGTGACCTGGATGACCGAGAAGACGATCACCGAGGCCCTGCCGCCGGTCCGCCACTGGCCCGCGCTCAACCTGACCGGCGTGGACTTCGACCCGGTTCTGACCGAGCTGATGCGCGAGGGCCCGGTCACCCGGATCCAGCTGCCCAACGGCGACGGCTGGGCATGGCTGGTGACGCGGTACGACGACGTCCGCATGGTGACGAACGACTCCCGCTTCAGCCGTGAGGCCGTCATGGGGCGGCAGGTCACCCGGCTCGCCCCGCACTTCATCCCCTCGGCGGGCGCGGTCGGCTTCCTCGACCCGCCCGACCACACGCGGCTGCGCCGCTCGGTGGCCGCGGCCTTCACGGCGCGCGGGGTCGAGCGGCTGCGCGACAGCGCACGGCGGATGCTCGACGAACTCGTCGACGAGATGCTCGACACCGGTTCGCCCGCCGATCTCACCGAGGCGATCCTGAGCCCCTTCCCCATCGCCGTCATCTGCGAGCTGATGGGCGTCCCGGCCGCCGACCGGCACAGCATGCACACCTGGACCCAGCTGATCCTGTCCTCCTCGCACGGCGCCGATGTCAGCGAGAAGGCCAAGAACGAGATGGGCGCGTACTTCACGAAGCTCATCGGCGAGCGTGCCGGAAGCACGGGCGAGGACGTCGGTTCACTGCTCGGCGCGGCCGTGGGCCGGGACGAGATCACGATGGAGGAGGCCGTCGGCCTCGCCGTGCTCCTCCAGATCGGCGGCGAGGCGGTCACCAACAACAGCGGGCAGATGTTCTTCATCCTGATGACCCGCCCCAAGCTGGCCGAACAGCTCCGCGCCGATCCGGCGATCCGGCCCCAGGCCATCGACGAGCTGCTGCGCTACATCCCGCACCGCAGCGCCGTCGGCCTCTCCCGGATCGCCATGGAGGACGTCGACGTCCATGGCGTGCGGATCCGGAAGGGCGACGCGGTGTACGTGTCGTACCTGGCCGCCAACCGCGACCCGGACGTCTTCCCGGACCCCGAGATGATCGACTTCTCGCGCAACCCGAACCCGCATGTGTCGTTCGGCTTCGGCCCGCACTACTGCCCGGGCGGGATGCTCGCCAGGCTGGAGTCCGAGCTGATGGTCGACGCGCTCCTGGACCGGGTGCCGGGGCTGCGACTCGCCGTACCGCCGGAGCAGGTCCCCTTCAGGAAGGGCGCGTTGATCCGTGGGCCCGAGGCCCTGCCCGTGACGTGGTGAGCGTCGGATGACCGCGTCCGAGGGGCTGCTCGTACCGCCCGGTCACGGCCGGGTCGTGCAGACGCCGGCCCAGCACGTGACGTTCAAGGTCACCGGCTCGCACTCGCGCATGGCGTCCACCTTCGAGGTCCTGGTGCCCCCCGGCTTCGACGTGGGCGCCCATGTGCACACGCGCAGCGAGGAGTTGTTCTACGTCCTCGAGGGCGAGCTGGACGTCCTCGCCTTCGAGCCGCGGGTGCGCACACCCGACAACTGGCAGCGCTGGGAGTCGGGTTCGGGCACCCGGGTGGTGCGGGCGACCCCGGGCACGGTCATCGTCGTACCACCGGG
Source organism: Streptomyces sp. NBC_00620 (assembly GCF_026341825.1). Lineage (GTDB taxonomy): Bacteria > Actinomycetota > Actinomycetes > Streptomycetales > Streptomycetaceae > Streptomyces. The sequence continues at coordinate 1,546,490 of NZ_JAPENY010000002.1, read as the reverse complement.
ATGCCCGCACGCCTTCTCCAACCCGACCGAGACGCCCGCGAAGATGTTCTTCCAGGCGTCACCGCCGCCGGACCACGAGCGGTACTTCGAGGAACTCCTGGAGATCCTGGGCACGGGCGGCCCGCCGGACGTCGCGGCGATCGAGGCGCTCCGGGCGCGGTACGACATCGAGCAGCTCACGCCTCTGAAGCACCGCTGAGCGCCGCCTAGCGGATCGGCATCCCCGACAGCGTGCGCGCGATCACGAGCCGCTGGATCTCGCTCGTGCCCTCGAAGATGGTGTAGATCGCGGCGTCGCGGTGCATCCGCTCGACCGGGTACTCCCGGGTGTAGCCGTTGCCACCGAGGATCTGGATCGCCTGCCCGGTGACCTTCTTCGCGGTCTCACTGGCGAACAGCTTCGACATGGACCCCTCGGCCGCGGTGAACGGCTTGCCGTTGACCGCCATCCAGGAGGCGCGCCAGGTCAGCAGGCGTGCCGCGTCGATCGACGTCCGCATGTCGGCGAGCTGGAAGGCGACCCCCTGGTTGTCGATGATCGGGCGCCCGAACTGCTCACGCGTCATCGCGTACTCGAGGGCCACCTCGTACGCGGCCCGCGCGGTGCCGACCGCCATCGCGGCGACCGCCGGACGGGACGCCTCGAACGTGGCCATCGCCGCGTTCTTCACGCGCTCGCCGCCCGACTTGGCACGCTCACGGGCCCGGGCGAGGCGCTCGTCCAGCTTCTCCTTGCCGCCGAGGAGGCAGGAGCCGGGGACACGAGCGTTCTCCAGGACGACCTCGGCGGTGTGCGAGGCGCGGATGCCGTGCTTCTTGAACTTCTGGCCCTGGGACAGGCCCGGCGTACCCGCGGGGACGATGAAGGAGGCGTGCCCCTTGGAGCCGAGCTCGGAGTCCACGACCGCGACCACGACGTGGACGTTGGCTATGCCGCCGTTGGTCGCCCAGGTCTTGGTGCCGTTGAGGACCCACTCCTCCTTGGCCTCGTCGTAGACGGCGCGTGTGCGCATGGAGGCCACGTCGGAGCCAGCGTCGGGCTCGGAGGAGCAGAAGGCCGCGACCTTGACATCGTTGGCATCGCCGTACATCTGGGGGATCCAGGTGCCGATCTGCTCCTCGGTGCCGTTGGCGAGGACGCCCACAGCGGCGAGGCCGGTGCCGACGATCGACAGGGCTATGCCCGCGTCGCCCCAGAACAGCTCCTCCATGGCCATCGGTATGCCGAGTCCGGTGGGGTCGAAGTACTGCTGCGCGTAGAAGTCCAGGGAGTAGATGCCGACCTTCGCGGCCTCCTGGATGACCGGCCACGGCGTCTCTTCACGCTCGTCCCACTCGGCGGCCGCGGGGCGGATCACATCGGAGGCGAAACCGTGGAGCCAGTCCCGGACCTCCTTCTGATCGTCGTTGAGCTCCATCGTGAACTCGGCCATGACCCCTCCAGCAATGCACTAAAGTGTTACTTGCGGTAACTGGAGTCTGTTACTGACCAGTAGGAAAAGTCAACTCCCGAACCGCGCTCGGCAGCCCGTTCGATACACATGCGCCATTGAGTGTTAGTTTGCGCAGGCGTCACCGAATCAGCACGGGTGGGGAGAGACCATGGACACCACACAGCGGACCGATCAGCAGAGGTCCGCCGAACGCCGACGGCGCGAGCTGCTGGAGGCCGCAGACAGAGTGGTGCTCCGTGACGGTCCCGGAGCCTCGATGAATGCCATCGCCGCAGAGGCGGGCATCACCAAGCCGATCCTGTACCGCCACTTCGGCGACAAGGGCGGACTCTACGCCGCTCTCGCCAAGCGGCACACCGACGCCCTCCTCGGATCGCTGCGCGCCGCGCTCGACGCGCCGGCCGAGCGCCGCGAGCGCGTCGAGGCCACGCTCGACACGTACTTGGCGGCCATCGAGTCACACCCTCAGGTCTACCGGTTCCTGATGCATCCCACGGAGGGCGGCCAGCCGGGCGACCCCGGCTTCGACGTGGGCAAGCACTCCGCTCCGCTGCTCCGACGCATGGGCGAGGAGTTGGCGGAGGTCATCGAGGAGCGGGTGGACCTCGGACCCGACAGCCAGCAGCTCGCGCGGGTGTGGGGGCACGGGATCGTCGGCATGATGCATGCGGCCGGAGACTGGTGGCTGGGTGAACGGCCTTGCTCCCGGGCCGAGTTGGTACGGAGTCTGGCTGATCTGCTGTGGGGGCGGTTGGCTGCCGCCGGGGACAGGGTTGGCGGGCCGGGGTTCTGACGGCCGTCTTTCGGCTGCGGGCCGTATGTGGCTGGTCGCGCAGTTCCCCGCGCCCTGAAGGGGCGCTGTCGGCACCCGGCGTCTTCAGGGGCGCGGGGAACTGCGCGACCGGCCCCCACTTGCCCGCAGCCGACCGCCAAAGCTCACCGCCCCCAAGACGCCCGCGCCGCCTGCCTCATCACCCGGCGGTGGCGCCAACCGGTGAGCCGGTCCACGTACACCCCACCGTCAAGGTGATCGCACTCGTGTTGCAGGCACCGTGCGAACCAGCCGGTGCCGTGCACCCGCAACCGGTCGCCGTCCACGGTGAAGCCCTCGACGACCGCGTGGTCGTACCGCTCGGTCCCCGCCTCGAGGCCCGGCAGGGACAGACAACCCTCCGGCCCGCGCAGGACCACGCCGTCCGCCTCGACGAGACGTGGGTTCACCACATGGCCGACGTGACGGATGTCCTCGTCGTCCGGGCAGTCGTATACGAAGACACTGAGGGACTCGCCGACTTGGTTGGCGGCGAGGCCGACGCCCTGGGCGGCGTACATCGTCGCGAACATGTCCTCGACGAGACGGGCGAGTTGGGGACCGAAGTCGGTGACCTCCGCGCACTTCGCGTGCAGAACGGGGTCGCCGAGCAGGGTGATGGGCCGGACGCGCCCTCGGGAGCCCGGGATGGAGCCGTGTCGCATGGCCGCAAGGGTACGGTCCTGGGAGGCGCGCGAATGTCGCGCGGGCACCGTAGAGGTGCCGCGATTCGGGCACGTGAGTGGATCTCGATAGGCTGAGGCCCACACGATGCCGGGGGCAGAGGCGCGGCGCGTACGCAAGGAGGATCGGACACGATGTCAGGCAACTCGGACCCGCTGACGCCGCGGGCCAAGCTGGCCGTGACGGCGGGCAAGGCGGCCGCGGCCGTCTCGCGGGCCGCCGGACGCGGAAGCGGATCGGTGATCGGCGGCCGGGTGGCACTCAAGCTCGACCCCGACCTGCTCGCACGGCTCGCCACACACCTGGACGTCATCCTGGTGTCGGCCACCAACGGCAAGACCACCACGACCCGGCTGATCGCGGAGGCGCTGCGCGCCGCGGGACCGGTCGTGTCCAACGCGCTGGGCGCCAACATGCCCGCAGGTATCACCTCGGCGCTCGCCGGGGGTTCGGACGCCAAGTACGCGGTCATCGAGGTCGACGAGAAGTACCTCTCCGGTGTCGCGCGCGACACCGACCCCAAGTGCATCGCGCTGCTCAACCTCTCCCGCGACCAGCTCGACCGGGCCGCCGAGACGCGGATGATGGCCGAGCACTGGCGCGAGGGCCTGGCCGGTTCCAAGGCCGTCGTGATCGCCAACGCCGACGACCCGCTGGTCGTGTGGGCCGCGTCCTCCTCGCCCAACGTGGTGTGGGTCGCCGCCGGTCAGATGTGGAAGGACGACGCCTGGTCCTGCCCGTCCTGCGGCGGTGTGATGCAGCGCCCCGGTGACGACTGGTTCTGCGGCGAGTGCGGCTTCCGCCGTCCGACGCCGAGCTGGGCGCTCTCCGGCGACCACGTCCTCGACCCGCACGGCTCCGCCTGGCCGATCCACCTCCAGCTGCCGGGCCGCGCCAACAAGGCGAACGCCGCCTCCTCGGCCGCCGTCGCCGCCGTCTTCGGCGTGCCACCGCAGGTCGCCCTGGAACGCATGTACCAGGTGCAGGCGGTGGCCGGGCGCTACGACGTGGTGCAGTTCATGCAGCGCGACCTGCGTCTGCTGCTCGCCAAGAACCCCGCCGGCTGGCTGGAGACGTTCTCGCTGATCGACCCGCCGCCGACCCCGGTCATCCTGTCGGTGAACGCGCGCGGCGCCGACGGCACCGACACCTCCTGGCTGTGGGACGTCGACTACACCCAGCTCACCGGGCACCCGATCTTCGTTCTCGGCGACCGCAAACTGGACCTCGCGGTGCGCCTGGAGGTGGCGAACCAGCAGTTCCAGGTCTGCGAGACCCTCGACCAGGCCGTGCAACTGGCGCCGCCCGGACGCATCGAGGTCGTCGCGAACTACACCGCTTTCCAGGACCTGAGGCGTCGTGTCGGCAACTGAGCCACGAAGGACGAAGAAGATGAGTGACAACAGCCTGCGTCTCGTGTGGATCTACCCGGACCTGCTGAGCACCTACGGCGACCAGGGCAACGCCCTCGTCGTGGAGCGCCGGGCCCGCCAGCGGGGCCTCGACGTCGCCCGTCTCGACGTACGCAGCGACCAGCCGATCCCCACCTCCGGCGACATCTACCTGATCGGCGGCGGCGAGGACCGGCCGCAGCGGCTCGCGGCGGAGCGGCTGCGCCGCGACGGCGGTCTGCACCGCGCGGTCGGCAACGGCGCGATCGTCTTCTCGGTGTGTGCCGGCTACCAGATCCTCGGCCACGAGTTCATCAACGACCTCGGGCAGCGCGAGCCGGGCCTCGGCCTGCTCGACGTGACCTCCGTGCGCGGCGAGGGCGAGCGGTGCGTCGGTGACGTGCTGGGCGACATCGACCCGCGCCTGGGCCTGCCCCCGCTGACGGGCTTCGAGAATCACCAGGGCATCACCCATCTCGGCCCCACCGCGCGCCCGTTCGCGAACGTGCGGCTCGGCAAGGGCAACGGCACGGGCGACGGCACCGAGGGCGCGTACAACGACACCGTCTTCGGTACGTACATGCACGGGCCCGTGCTCGCCCGGAACCCGCAGATCGCGGATCTGCTGCTGAAGCTGGCGCTGGACGTGAACGCACTGCCTCCGATCGACGACCGCTGGTACGAGGCGCTGCGCAGCGAGCGCATCGCGTCGGCCCAGCAGCCCGCCTGACCGTCGTACACCTCCTGTCCGACCTGCCGTAACCAGCCCGTCTGACGGCCCTTCCGCACAGGTGAGCGGGGTCGTCCAGCAGGCGGACGCACAGTGCTGCCCCGCCCCCTCCTGCCGTTAGGGTGGCGGGGTCCAGCCGGACAGCGTGGTCCGGTTCCCGGCCCACGTTGAGAAGGTATTTCGGGCTATGCGCATTGGTGTCCTCACGTCCGGCGGCGACTGCCCCGGTCTGAACGCCGTCATCCGGTCCGTCGTGCACCGTGCCGTCGTCGACCACGGCGACGAGGTCATCGGCTTCCGGGACGGCTGGAAAGGCCTCCTGGAGTGCGACTACCTCAAGCTCGACCTCGACGCGGTCAGCGGAATCCTGGCTCGCGGCGGCACCATGCTCGGCTCCTCCCGGGTCCAGCCCGCGCATCTGCGTGACGGCGTGGAGCGGGCCAGGGGCCATGTCGAGGAGCTCGGCCTCGACGCGATCATCCCGATCGGCGGCGAGGGCACCCTCAAGGCGGCCCGCCTCCTCTCGGACAGCGGCCTGCCGATCGTCGGCGTGCCGAAGACCATCGACAACGACATCGCCGTCACGGACGTGACCTTCGGCTTCGACACGGCCGTCGGCGTCGCGACCGAGGCCCTAGACCGGCTGAAGACCACCGCCGAGTCCCACCAGCGTGTGCTGATCGTGGAGGTCATGGGTCGCCACACCGGCTGGATCGCGCTGCACTCCGGCATGGCGGCGGGCGCCCACGCCATCGTCGTACCGGAACGCCCCTTCGACATCGAGGAGTTGGCCGCCAAGGTCGGCGAACGCTTCGAGGCGGGCAAGCGGTTCGCCATCGTCGTGGCCGCGGAGGGGGCGAAGCCTCGCGAGGGCACGATGGAATACGACGAGGGCGGCAAGGACGTCTACGGGCACGAGCGGTTCGCGGGCATCGCCCGCCAGCTCTCCCTGGAGCTGGAGGAGCGCCTCGGCAAGGAGGCCCGGCCGGTGATCCTCGGGCACGTCCAGCGGGGCGGTACCCCGACTGCGTACGACCGTGTCCTCGCCACCCGGTTCGGTTGGCATGCCGTGGAGGCCGCGCACCGGGGCGACTTCGGCAAGATGACGGCACTGCGGGGGACCGACATCGTGATGGTGTCGCTCGCGGAGGCCGTGGAGACGCTGAAGACGGTTCCGGATGAGCGGTACGCCGAAGCAGAGTGCGTGCTCTAAGGATTCTGGCGGCCGCGGGTTCGTCGTGGCTTGTCGCGCAGTTCCCCGCGCCCCTAAAGGGGCGCCCCGGTCACTGTCGGCTGCGGAGGCAGTTCTACTCTGGTCCGGACAGACTGCGCACAACCAGTACGAAACAGGAGCCGGCGGATGGATCACAGCGGGCACGGCACGACCATGGATCTGCCGCCGTTCACGCTGGGGCGGGGGCTCGAGTGGTCCGCGGACCCGTTCTTTCTCGTCGCCTGCCTGGTGGGGCTCGCGCTGTACGGCTGGGGGGTCGTGCGGCTGACGCGGCGGGGCGACAAGTGGTCGGTCGGCCGCACCGTCTCCTTCGTCATCGGTGTGCTGACCGTGATGCTCGTGATGTGCACCAGGCTGAACGACTACGGCATGGTCATGTTCAGCGTGCACATGGTGCAGCACATGGTGATCAGCATGCTGTCGCCCATCCTGATCCTGCTCGGGGCGCCGATCACGCTGGCGCTGCGCGCGCTGCCGGTCGCGTCGAAGCGTGGCGACAAGGGGCCCCGTGAGCTGCTGCTGATGTTCCTGCACAGCCGGTACATGCGGATCATCACGCACCCCGCATTCACGATCCCGCTGTTCATCGCGAGCCTCTACGGGCTGTACTTCTCACCGATCTTCGACTTCCTGATGGGCTCCAAGGTGGGGCACATCACGATGATGTGCCACTTCCTCGCCGTCGGCCTGGTCTTCTTCTGGCCGATCATGGGCGTGGACCCGGGGCCGCAGCGGCCCGGCTATCTGATCCGGATGCTGGAGCTGTTCGCGGGCATGCCGTTCCACGCCTTCTTCGGCATCGCGCTGATGATGGCGTCCGGGCCGATGGTCGAGACGTACAAGAACCCGCCCGCCTCGCTCGGCATCGACGCGCTCGCCGACCAGAACGCGGCGGGCGGCATCGCCTGGGCGTTCAGCGAGATCCCCTCCGTCCTCGTGCTGCTCGCGCTGCTCTTCCAGTGGTACGCCTCCGAGAGCAGGCAGGCCCGCCGCACGGACCGGGCCGCGGACCGCGACGGCGACAAGGAACTCGAGGCGTACAACGCCTATCTGGCCTCACTCAACGCACGTAGTCGCTGAATCCCCTACTGATCCTTTCAGTTCTTCCCGTCGCTGAATTCCCTTCTTTTTTCAGCTTGCGTGAAACGCATTTCTATTCAGTAGCATGGGGGCGAAGCCTCGCGTCCGGTCTCTTGTCCGGCCCGCGGGGTCCACGGGGGAAACCGCAGGGGGAGCGGTCATGACATTTCGCGTGTCCATGCAAAGGGCCGGATTAACGGCGGCCCACAGGATCGCTTTACTGCTGGTCGGCGTGCTGATGGTCAGCGGATGCAGCAAATCCGAACAGTTGTCCGCGGTACGGGCCATTGCCGCTGGAATATCGCAGGCCAATCCCTTCTTCACGGAGGACGGCAGCCTCGGCAAGGACATGAGCCTCCCCGAGTCCCGCCCGAGCGGCGGCATACAGGCCAGCAACAGCCCGGGGCTGTACGGCGGCGCGACCGGCGGAGACGACGGCGGGGCTGACGGCGCGGACGACGGCGCGACGGGCGGGGACGACGGTTCGTCGGGGCAGGGTGATGACGATGGGGCCACCGGTGAATTCGGCGGCTCGACGAAACCCGGCACCTGCGATGCGGAGAAGCTCAAGAACTTCCTCACCGACAGCAAGAACTCCGCGAAGGCGCAGGAATGGGCGCGGGTGCGGAATATCAGCACGGACGAGATCCCGGGGCATATCGATCATCTCACACCCGTCGTGCTGCGCCACGACACTCTCGTGACGAATCACGAGTACAAGGACGGCAAGGCCGTCCCCTTCGACGCCTTGCTGCAGACAGGAATCGCGATCCTGGTCGACCCGCAGGGACTGCCCGCGGTGAAGTGCTCCTGCGGTAATCCGCTCCTTCCCTACGAGGGAAACGTCGAGAAGACGTCGGTGCAGTTCAAGGACGGAAACAAGAAGTGGGCCGGCTATCAGCAGGACCGCATCGTGGTCGTCAAGCCGCCGCCCGGAGACCAGAAGATCGAGCGGCTCCAGCTCGTCGACGTCGATGACCCCGACCACGGGATCAACCGCCCGATCGGCACCGAGGGCGAGGCGGACAAGTCCTTCGACACCCACGCGGAACTCAGGGTTCCGGCCGTCACGGGGATGACGTTCGCCGCGGCGGCCCAGCGCCTGGCCGACGCGGGCTTGGTGATGACGTACGACGGCGACTCCCTGCCCGCCGACGACGCCCTCGTCACCGCGTCCCGGCCCACCGAGGGCAGCACGCTCGAGTGGGGCGCGCCCGTGACGCTGTCCGTGCAGGGCGGACCCGACGACAGTGGCGGCGGCACGACCACTCCCCCGGACTCCGGAGGAGCCACCACGGGCCCGGGCGGATCGAGCACCGAGCCCGGGGAGTCCGGCAGCGGACCCGGCGGGTCCAGCACCGGCCCGGGGGAATCCAGCAGCGGGCCGGGCGGATCCGGCCCCACTCCCGGTACGACGTCACCGGTGCCTTCCAACGGGTCGTCCGGCCCCTCGTCGCCGGGCGGCGGATCACCGTCCGGCGGCGGCTCCGACTCGCCGGGGACGTCGCCGCCTCCGGGGTCGGGGTCGGGCGGTGGGACGAGCTCGTTACCGCCGCCGAGCAGTCAGACGCCGCCGAGTACGCCTCCGCCCAGCATGCCGACCAGCGCGTCGGCCGCCCCCACGAAAACGGAGTCCGCCTCGGCCGGCCCGACAGCTACCGGGCCGACGGCGACCGCACCGTCATCGGCCGAGCCGACGTCCGGCAGCGCACCGGCGTCGAGTGCACCGTCCTGACCCGCGTACGAACCAGCGCAGAACCCGGGGAGCGACCGGATGGCACAAGGATCACCACAGTCGGGAGTGGGCCGGATCATCGCCGGCCGGTACGAGCTCACGGACCAGGTGGGTTCCGGCGGGATGGGCCATGTCTGGCTCGCCCACGACCGGCGGCTCGACTGTGACGTCGCGCTCAAGGAGATCAGGTTCCGCTCGGCGCCGGGGGCCGGTGAGGAACACGAGTCCCGGATCGCGCGGGCCCGCGCCGAGGCCCGGCACGCGGCGGTGCTGCGGGGACACCCGCATGTGGTGACCGTGCACGACGTCCTGGAGCACGAGGGTCTGCCGTGGATCGTGATGGAGTACGTGGCGGGAGCGGAGGACCTGCGCGACCGGCTGGCCCGGCGCGGCCCGCTGGCCCCCGACGAGTGCGCCCGGATCGGCCTCGCGGTCCTGGACGCGCTGACCGCCGGTCATGAACGCGGCATCATGCACCGGGACGTCAAACCCGCCAACATCCTGCTCGCGCCGGACCGCACGGGCGCGCCCGGCTCCAGGGTCCTGCTCACCGACTACGGCATCTCCGTCCAGCCGGACTCCGCCGAGACGCGCTGGACCCTGACGTCCATCCTGGTGGGCACGGCCGGGTATCTGGCGCCGGAGCGTGCCACGGGCGGGCCACCGACCGCGGCGGCCGATCTCTTCTCACTGGGCTGCACCCTGTACTTCGGTGTGGAGGGCTTCGGTCCGTTCGACCGCGACACCGATCTCGCCGCGGTCACCGCCGTGGTCCTGGAGGAGCCGCCGCCGCCACGGCGGGCCGGTGCCCTGGGGCCCGTCATCGAGGCACTGCTGACCAAGGATCCCGCGCAGCGGATCTCGGCGGAGGACACGGCGGCGGCGCTCGCGCGGATCATCACGCCCCAGCCGCACCCGAGTACCCAGGTGGACGGAGGGTCGCAACCGCCCTGGGCGGGGCTCGTCACCTCAGACGGGACTCCGGCGAGCCTGCTTCCGCCGGGTGCGGCACCACCGGGCCGCAGTTCCGGCGGCCCGGCCCAGGACCAGGGCCTCGCCGCACCCCGCCCCTACACCCCGCCCGCCCACGCCACTCCGTCCCCTACTCCTTCCCCCACCGCCCACCCCGCGTACGCCCCCACGTCCCAGGCACCCGCCGCCCCGGCCACGTACGGCTCACGGCCGGGCCAGGTCTTCGGCCCACCGCCGCCCAGCAACCCGAGCACCCCGCAGCCCGGTCACGGCTACGGCCCGCCCTGGTCCGGAGGCCCGCCCACTCCGGTATCCGGCCCCTCGGGCAGGCGGCGCCGCAAACGCCCCCTCCTGCTGCAAGGCCTTGCGGCGCTGCTCCTCGCGCTGGGCCTCGCCGCGGGCGGGGTCTGGTACGCCATGGCGAACAAGCCCGTGAAACCGTACGGCGGCACGGTCGGACTCTCCGAACCACTCCGGAAGGGCGACTGCGTCCGGGGCGATCCGCCGCCCTCCTCCGTGGCCGGGGTGCCGCCGCTCACGCTCGATCCGAGCTGCAAGGACATGGTCCCGGACGGGCAGGTGATGGCGCTGTACAAGACCGCCTCGTACGAGGAGGCGAGCAAGCGGGGAGCGGCCCGGTGCGAGGAGCTGACGGAGAAGACCGCGGGGAAACTCGCGTGGAACGTACGGAGCATGGCGGTGGTGCCCACGCGCGAGGGCTTCGACGCCGCCGGCGGCAATGTCGCCTGCCTGCTGGTCGGGAAGCACGGGCCGGTGTACGGCCCGCTGGGCGAGCTGCGCCCGTACGGGATGACCTTCGAGGACGCGACCCAGATACAGCGGGAGGACTGCCTCGGCCATGTGGACGGGGACGCGCGTGCGAACACGCACTACGACCTGGTCGCCTGCGACAAGGAGCACATGGGGCGGGTCGTGCAGATCACCCACCTCAAGAGCGTCTCGTCCGGCCAGGACCCCGACAAAGAGGCGGACAAGCAGTGCGCGAAGGACGCCCCGCCGGAGGAGTTCGACTACAGCTCCGACCAGTACTGGAGTCATGGTCTGCGCAGCACAGGGCTGTGGGCCAAGAAGTACTACCTCGTGGTCTGCGCCGTCGAGCACCTCGACAAGACCCTGATGCGCGGAGGCGAGTAGGCGGCCCGGCCCTGGCGAATCACGCCCTGCCGGGTGAAAATGGGCCCAAGGCCACGGCCCACGTCGCGGACCCGCCCCGAGGAGGGTGCTGAGATGCCCGGTTCGATGCCCGGTTCTACGCCTGGTTCGACGAAGACGATGGGAGTGCTCACCGTGGGCGGGCTCGTCGTCGTGACGGCCTACACGGTGGCGCTCGGCAGCAACGGCTGGCTGTGGTTCGGCTGGGTCGTGCTCGGCCTGATCACGCTGGGGATGGTGGCCTCGCGCAGCACCTGAGGCTCACTGGCGCGGGAGCGGCGCGGCCGAATGTACGCCCGGCTGGTATTTCGGCAGCCGGGCGGTGATCTTCATGCCCGCTCCCACCGCGGTCTCGATGACAAGGCCGTAGTCGTCCCCGTACACCTGGCGCAGCCGGTCGTCGACGTTGGACAGTCCGATGCCGTCCGAGGGGCTGACCTCTCCGGCCAGGATGCGGCGCAGCCGGTCGGGGTCCATGCCTGTGCCGTTGTCCTCGATGACGACGAGTGCCTCGGCGCCCGCGTCCTGCGCGGTGATGCTGATGTGGCTCTTGTCGGTCTTGCCCTCGAGTCCGTGCTTGACGGCGTTCTCCACGAGCGGCTGGAGGCAGAGGAAGGGCAGCGCCACCGGCAGCACCTCGGGCGCGATCTGCAGCGTGACCGAGAGGCGGTCCCCGAAGCGGGCCCTGACCAGCGCCAAGTAGTGGTCGATGGCGTGCAGTTCGTCTGCGAGGGTGGTGAAGTCGCCGTGCCTGCGGAACGAGTAGCGGGTGAAGTCGGCGAATTCCAGGAGCAGTTCGCGGGCGCGCTCCGGGTCGGTGCGGACGAACGAGGCGATCACCGCGAGCGAGTTGAAGATGAAGTGCGGGGATATCTGGGCGCGAAGCGCCTTGATCTCGGCCTCGATCAGGCGGGTACGGGACTGGTCGAGGTCGGCGAGTTCCAGTTGCACCGAGACCCAGCGGGCGACCTCGCCCGCGGCCCGGACCAGGACGGCGGACTCGCGGGGCGCGCAGGCGACGAGCGCTCCGTGTACCCGCTCGTCGACGGTGAGCGGGGCGACGACGGCCCAGCGCAGCGGGCAGTCGGGTTCCTCGCAGGTGAGACGGAAGGCCTCGCCTCGGCCGGTTTCCAGCGGTCCTGCGAGCCGCGCCATGATCTCGGTGCGGTGGTGCTCCCCCACTCCGTCCCAGGCGAGGACGGTCTCCTGGTCGGTCAGGCACAGCGCGTCGGTGCCGAGGAGAGTGCGCAGGCGGCGGGCGGACCGGCCCGCCGTCTCCTCGGTGAGGCCCGCGCGCAACGGAGGCGCGGCGAGCGAGGCGGTGTGCAGGGTCTGGAAGGTGGCGTGCTCGACGGGGGTGCCGAGCCCCCCGAGGCTCCCGGGCCGCGCGGTGCGCCTGCCGAGCCAGAAACCGGCGGCGAGGAGCGGGAGTACGGCGACGCAGAGCCCCGCGATGAAGCCGCTCATGACGTGACCTCCGTGCGCACGTGTCGCCTCATGACGTGACCTCCGCGAGCGCCTGTCGCCTCATGGCTCGGCCACCGCGCGCATGCCACCCCATGACGCGGCCTCCACGCGCCGTGCCACCTCAATACGTGGCCTCCTCGGGCACGTATCACCCCAAGACCCGACCTCCCCCCGCCGTGCCGCCTCATGCCTTGGCCTCCGCCCGCACCTGGCCCCGGGCCAGCTCCTCCGGCAGATGGAAGCGCGCCAGGATCGCCGCGGTGCCCACCGGCACCCGCCCCGGCGTGGCGAGGGACACCACGATCATCGTCACGAACCCGAGCGGCACCGACCACAGTGCGGGCCAGGCGAGCAGGGCGTGCAGCGGACCGGTGCCCGGAAAGCCCGCCATGGTCGCACCGACGGCGACGAGCGCGGAGCCGCCGCCGATCAGCATTCCGGCGGCCGCGCCCGGCGGGGTCAGCCGCCGCCACCAGATGCCGAGGACGAGCAGCGGGCAGAACGAGGACGCGGACACGGCGAAGGCGAGCCCGACGGCGTCGGCGACCGGCAGCCCGCCCACGAGCATGCTCGCCGCGGCCGGCACCGCCATGGCGAGCACGGTGCCCAGCCTGAAGTGCCGTACTCCGCGCGAGGGCAGCACGTCCTGGGTGAGCACGCCGGCCACCGCCATGGTCAGTCCGGACGCGGTCGACAGGAACGCCGCGAAGGCCCCGCCCGCGACCAGCGCGCCCAGGAGGTCGCCGCCGACTCCGCCGATCATCCGGTCGGGCAGCAGCAGTACGGCCGCGTCCGCCTGCCCGGTGAGGGTGAGCTCGGGGGCGTACAGCCTGCCCAGCGCGCCGTAGACAGGCGGGAGGAGGTAGAAGGCGCCGATCAGGCCGAGTACGGCGACCGTGGTGCGGCGGGCGGCAACGCCGTGCGGGCTGGTGTAGAAGCGGACGACCACGTGGGGCAGTCCCATCGTGCCGAGGAAGGTGGCGAGGATCAGTCCGTACGTGGCGTACAGGGGGCGTTCCTCGCGGCCCGACGCCAGCGAGGTGGACATGCCGCCGTTGCTGCCGCGGTCGGCCGCCGGGACCGGGTCGCCCTTGGTGAAGGTCAGCCGGGTGCCGCGCTGGATGTGGTGGACGCCTGCCGGGAGTTCGACCCGCTCGTCCTCGTACCGTCGACCGTCGACGGTGCCCGTCGCGGTGACGCCCAGCGGCTGGGAGAGCTTCAGGTCGAGGCTGTCGTCGACGCGGACGACGCTCTGCTCGCGGAAGGCGGCGGGTTCGTCGAAGGCGTCGCGCGGGGCGCCGTCGCTCTGCCAGGCGAGGACCAGGAAGAGCGCGGGGACCAGCAGGGCGGTGAGTTTGAGCCAGTACTGGAAGGCCTGCACGAAGGTGATGCTGCGCATGCCGCCCGCGGCGACGGTGGCGACCACGACGACCGCGACGAGCACCCCGCCGAACCAGTCGGGCGCGTCGGTCAGCACGGCCAACGTCAGTCCCGCGCCCTGTAGTTGGGGCAGCAGATACAGCCAGCCGACGCCGACGACGAAGGCACCGGCGAGGCGTCGCACGGCCTGTGAGCCGAGCCGGGCCTCCGCGAAGTCGGGCAGGGTGTACGCGCCGGAGCGGCGCAGGGGGGCGGCGACGAACAGGAGCAGGACGAGATAGCCGGCCGTGTAGCCGACGGGGTACCAGAGCATGTCGGGGCCCTGGACGAGCACCAGGCCCGCGATGCCCAGGAAGGAGGCGGCGGAGAGGTATTCGCCGCTGATCGCGGCCGCGTTGAGCCGTGGACCGACGGTGCGCGAGGCGACGTAGAAGTCGGAGGTGGTTCTGGAGATGCGCAGGCCGAACGCGCCGACCAGGACGGTCGCCACGACCACCAGGGCGACCGCGGGGACGGCGTAGTTCTGGTCCACGTTCAGCGGTCCTCGACCAGGCGCACGAAGTCCCTCTCGTTGCGTTCGGCGCGGCGCACGTACCAGCGGGCGAGCAGCACCAGCGGCGGGTACACGCAGAATCCGAGCACGGCCCACTCCAGGGTCGCGCCGTCCGGCATCGCGGCGAACACCAGGGGCAGCGGTGCGACGAGCAGCACCAGGACCGCCAACACCACGAGTGCCACCCGGAGTTGGCTGCGCATGAGCGAGCGGACATAGGTGTGGCCGAGGGTGGTCTGCTCGTCGATCTCGGTTCTCGGCCGGTAGTAGCCGGTCGTCCTGCGGGTGCGCCGGGGCACACCGGTGACCGTGACGCGGCGTTCGGTCGGATCCTGTGGCACGCCGCCCCCCTCAGCTCGTGGTCCGGCGCAGCAGCAGGTCGCGCAGTTCGCGGGCGTGACGGCGGCTGACCTGGAGTTCGACGGAGTCCACGAGGACGCTCACCGTGCCCGCGTCAAGCCGGAGTTCGCCGATGTGGCGCAGGGCGACGAGGTGGCGGCGGTGGATGCGGACGAAGCCCCGGGAGCGCCAGCGCTCTTCGAGGGTGGACAGCGGGATGCGTACGAGGTGGGTGCCCTGGGCGGTGTGCAGGCGTGCGTAGTCGCCGTGTGCCTCGACGTGGGTGATGTCCTCGACGGCCACGAAGCGGGTCACCCCGCCGAGCTCGACGGATATGTGGTCCGGGTCGGGTTCGTGCACGGGTATCAGCGGGGCGGCGTCCATGAGCTGGGCGGCGCGGCGTACGGCCTCGGCGAGGCGCTCTCTGCGTACCGGCTTCAGGACGTAGTCGACGGCCTTGAGGTCGAAGGCCTGGACGGCGAAGCCCTCGTGGGCGGTGACGAACACGACGAGCGGCGGCTTGGCGAATCCGGTGAGCAGCCGGGCCAGGTCGAGGCCGTCGAGTCCGGGCATGTTGATGTCGAGGAAGACGACGTCGATCGCCTCCGGGCCGTCCGGGCCGGACTCCAGCGCCCGGTTGATCCGGCGCAGCGCCTCGGTCGCGTCGCTCGCGCCCTCGGCGCCGGCGACCCGGGGATCGGCGTTCAGCAGATACAGGAGTTCCTCGAGGGACGGTTGTTCGTCGTCGACGGCGAGGGCGCGCAGCATGAAGGTGGAGTGTAGGAGGAATTCCCACGTCTGGACATGTGCGGGACGTGGAGGCTGCCGCTGGACGGGCGTGGATGCCGCCGGGGAGCGGCGTGGAAGTCGCCGCCGCACGGGCCTGGCGGGTGTCGCTGGATACAGTGCCGCCATGAGCAGCAAGCCCGCGATGTTCGACGACATCGACCGCAAGATCATCACAGCCTTGATGGCGAACGCGCGGACCAGTTTCGCGGAGATCGGCGCGGCGGTCGGGCTCTCGGCCACGGCGGTCAAGCGCCGTGTGGACCGGCTGCGCGAGACCGGCGTGATCACCGGGTTCACGGCCACGGTGAAGCCGGCGGCGCTCGGCTGGCGTACGGAGGCGTACGTGGAGGTGTACTGCGAGGGCGCGGCCCCGCCCCGGCGGATCGCGGAGGTCGTGCGCAACTACCCCGAAATCGCCGCGGCCATGACCGTGACCGGCGGCGCGGACGCGCTGCTGCACGTACGGGCCACCGATGTGGAGCACTTCGAGGAGGTGCTTGAGCGGATCAGGGACGAGCCGTTCATCCGGAAGACGATCAGCTACATGGTGCTGTCCCATCTGCTGCCGGAGGCTCCGGAGGCGGGGGCGACCCACCCCGCCCCGGGTGACGCATCAAACATGCGCTGAGACGTCTGAAGACGCAGCAATCCTGCGCAGACACGCAGCTCTCGTCGCTTGTCGCACGTATCCCCCGTTTCTTACCGTGTAGGCACCGTCAGCCAACACCGCAGGAAGCGGAGGAACCTCTCTGTGCCCGACAGCCGTGTGCAACGCCCCCGGCGTTTTCTCGTCTGCGAACCCAGACACTTCGCCGTGCAGTACGCGATCAATCCCTGGATGCACCCGGACACACCCGTGGACGTGGACCTCGCCCGCGACCAGTGGCAGGCGCTGATCCGCGCCTACCGCACCCACGGCCACACCGTCGACTCCGTCGAGCCGGTCGCCGACCTCCCGGACATGGTGTTCGCGGCGAACTCCGCGCTCGTCCTGGCGGGCCGCGTCTTCGGCTCGTACTTCCATGCCCCCCAGCGGCGCCCCGAGTCCACGGCGTACGAGACCTGGTTCAAGTCGGCCGGCTTCGACGTCTACCGCCCGGAGTCGGTGTGCGAGGGCGAGGGCGATCTGATCCCCGTGGGCAGGTACGTCCTGGCCGGCACCGGATTCCGTACGACCCGCGAGGCCCATCGCGAGGTGCAGGAGTTCTTCGGCGTCCCGGTGATCAGCCTCCAGCTGGTGGACCCGCTCTTCTACCACCTGGACACCGCGCTGTTCGTGCTCGACGACGAGAACATCTGCTACTACCCGGAGGCGTTCTCGCCCGGCAGCCGCGAGGTGCTCGCGCGGCTCTTCCCGGACGCGGTGCTCGCCACCCGCGAGGACGCCATGGCCTTCGGCCTCAACTCCGTCTCCGACGGCCGGCACGTCTTCGTCTCGCCGGGCGCCGAGGCGCTCGCCGGCCGGCTCGCGGACCACGGTTACGTCCCTGTCCCCGTCGACCTCTCGGAGTTCCACAAGGCCGGCGGCGGAATCAAGTGCTGCACTCAGGAGATCCGCTCATGACCGCTCCCGCGCTCACGCGTACGTCCGAGGAACTGATCCGCGCCGAGGCGCCCGTCCTCGCGCACAACTACCACCCGCTGCCCGTGGTCGTCGCCCGCGCCGAGGGCACCTGGGTCGAGGACGTCGAGGGCCGTCGCTATCTCGACATGCTGGCGGGCTACTCGGCCCTCAACTTCGGTCACCGCAACCCGGTGCTGATCGAGGCCGCGCACCGCCAGCTCGACCGGCTGACGCTCACCTCGCGCGCCTTCCACAACGACCGGCTCGCCCAGTTCGCCCAGTCGCTGGCCGAGTTGACGGGCCTGGACATGGTGCTGCCGATGAACACGGGCGCGGAGGCGGTGGAGAGCGCCGTCAAGGTGGCCCGCAAGTGGGCGTACGAGGTGAAGGGCGTCGCACCCGACCAGGCGACGATCGTCGTGGCCGCCGACAACTTCCACGGCCGTACGACCACCATCGTCAGCTTCTCCACGGACGAGACGGCCCGTGCGGGCTTCGGGCCCTTCACGCCGGGTTTCCGGATCGTCCCGTACAACGACCTCGCCGCGCTCGAAGCGGCCGTCGACGAGACGACTGCGGCCGTGCTGATCGAGCCCATCCAGGGCGAGGCGGGGGTCGTCATCCCGGCCGACGGCTACCTCGCCGGCGTCCGCGAGCTGACCCGCCGCAAGGGCTGCCTGTTCATCGCGGACGAGATCCAGTCGGGTCTGGGCCGCACGGGCACCACCCTCGCCGTCGAGCACGAGGCGGTCGTCCCGGACCTTCTCCTCCTCGGCAAGGCGCTCGGCGGCGGCATCGTGCCGGTCTCCGCGGTGGTCGGGCGGCGTGACGTGCTCGAAGTACTGCGTCCCGGCGAGCACGGTTCGACCTTCGGCGGCAACCCGCTCGCCGCGGCGGTCGGTTCGGCCGTCGTCGAACTCCTTGAGACCGGTGAATTCCAGCGCAGGGCGGCCGAGTTGGGCGTGGTCCTGCGGGACGGTCTGGCCGCGCTCGTGGGCCGGGGTGTCGAGGGCTTCCGCGCGCGCGGCCTGTGGGCGGGCGTGGACATCGATCCCGCCATCGGCACGGGCCGCGAGATCAGCGAGGGCCTGATGCGCGAGGGCGTCCTGGTCAAGGACACGCACGGTTCGACGATCCGGCTGGCCCCTCCGCTGACCATCACCGGCGACGAACTGCGGTCGGCTCTCGGGGCGTTGGAGAAAGTTCTGACGCGAGGCGCCTGAAAACGGCGCGGCGGACCCGGGGAGCGAGGACCCGGCCCGGACGCAGAACGGGGGTGGGCGACCACCCGCGGCACGTGCGGCGAGACGCCGCTGGGGCGACACACCGGCCGGTGTGTCGCCCCAGCGGCGTCCCCACCTCGGTCAGCCGAGGCGCCAAGGAAGTGGCCGGTCCGGCATGATCGGCAGAGGTTCAGCAGGAGGCCGGTAAGGCACCGTTCCAACGGACCACACCTGCCCATACACTGACACCCCACCGCGCGCCGCTGACCTGCTAGAACGCGGCGGTTGAGCCGATCCGCCGGGGCGAGGAGCAACCACATGTTCTACTACGTGCTCAAATACGTGCTTCTGGGTCCGCTGTTGAGACTGGTCTTCCGGCCTCGGATCGAGGGCCTTGAGCACATCCCGTCGTCGGGGGCGGCCATCGTCGCCGGCAACCATCTGTCCTTCTCGGACCACTTCCTGATGCCCGCGATCCTCAAGCGCCGCATCACCTTCCTCGCGAAGGCCGAGTACTTCACGGGCCCCGGCATCAGGGGCCGGCTGATCGCCGCCTTCTTCCGCAGCGCCGGGCAGATCCCGGTGGACCGCTCGGGCAAGGACGCGGGCCAGGCCGCGATCCGCGAGGGGCTCGGCGTCCTGGCCAAGGACGAACTGCTGGGCATCTACCCGGAGGGCACCCGCTCCCACGACGGCCGCCTCTACAAGGGCAAGGTCGGCGTCGCGGTGATGGCCCTGAAGGCCCAGGCACCCGTCATCCCCTGCGCGATGATCGGCACCTTCGAGGCCCAGCCGCCGGGCCGGAAGATCCCGAAGATCCACCCCGTCGCCATCCGCTTCGGCAAGCCCCTCGACTTCTCCCGCTACGCCGGGATGGAGAACGAGAAGGCCATCCTGCGCGCCATCACCGACGAGATCATGTACGCCATCCTCACCCTCTCCGAGCAGGAGTACGTCGACCAGTACGCGGCCGTCGTCAAGGCCGAGGAGGCAGCGGAGCGCGCGGAGAACGCCCGCAAGTTCCCACGGCTGCCGCTGAGTTGAAAGCCCGGCAGCACTAGCCGTACGTCCTGTACATTTTATACGTATGAGACGTGCTGTAGTGATCGGAGCGACAGGGCAGATCGGACGCGCGGCCGTGGGCGCGCTCGCGCGGGACGGCTGGGAGGTGACGGCCGCCTCGCTCGGCGGCGGCCGGGACGGAACCTGGCCGGAGGAAGTGCGCTCCGCGCGGCTCGACCGGGCGGACGACGCGGCGCTGGCCGAGGTGATCGGCGACGGCTGCGACGTGCTCGTCGACATGGTCGCCTACGGGGCGGAACACGCACGGCAGTTGGCAGGGCTCGCCGATCGCGTCGGCTCGGCAGTGGTGATCTCCAGCGTGTCGGTGTACGAGGACGACAAGGGCCGCGGTTTCGACACCCAGTCCGAGCCGGACGGGTTCCCCGAGTACCCGGTGCCGATCCCCGAGAGCCTGCGCACCGTGCGGCCCGGTGACGACACGTACAGCAGCCGAAAGGCCGCGCTGGAGCACGAACTCCTCGCGGCCGCCGACCAGTTGCCGACGACCCTGCTGCGCGCGGGCGCCATCCACGGCCCGTACTGCCGCACACCCCGCGAGCTGTATGTCGTCAAGCGCAACCTCGACAGCCGGCGCAGACGGATCCTCGCGTTCGGCGGCACGAGCCGCTTCCATCCGGCGAGCGTCCACAACATCGCCGAGCTGATCCGCCTGGCTGCCGCGCGGCCGGGGCCGCGTGTCCTCAACGCCTGCGATCCCGAGGCGCCCACGGTGGCCGAGATCTGCGCGGCGATCGACGCCGTGATGGGCGTCGAGACGGAGAGCGTTCTGGTGGACGGCCCGCCGCCCGCTCCGACCGTGGGTGACACCCCGTGGACCGTTCCGGCTCCCATGGTCTGCGACATGTCGGCGGCCGAACGGGAGTTGGGCTACCGCCCGGTGGTGGAGTACGCCGAGTCGCTGCCGGAGACGGTCGCGTCGATCGAGCGCCAACTGGCCGGACGGGACTGGCGGGAGGCGTATCCCAAGATGTTCCAGGCGTACGGGGATCTCTTCGACTACGCCGCCGAGGACGCCTGGTCGGCGACATGAGCGAGGGGCGGCCGGAGATCCGGCCGCCCCTGCCTTCGTGCGTGGTTACGGCTTGGGCGTGGCGTGCGGCGCGCACGTCACATCGGCCGCGTCCGTCTTCCCGGTGAGCAGGTAGGTGTCCACCCGCGTGTTGATGCACGGGTTGACCAGGCCGGTCACGCCGTGCGAGCCCGCGTCCTTCTCGGTGATCAGGCGGGAGCCCTTGAAACGCTGGTGCAGTTCGACGGCGCCCTCGTACGGGGTGGCGGCGTCATTCGTGGACTGCACGATCAGGACAGCAGGCAGGCCCTTGCCGGTCTTCACGTTGACCGGGGTCTGCTGCTTGGCCGGCCAGGTGGCGCACGGCAGGTTCAGCCACGCGTTGGCCCAGGTCATGAACGGGTAGTCCTTGTTGAGCCGCGTGTTGTCCCGGTCCCACTTCTTCCAGCTGGTGGGCCACTTGGCGTCGGTGCACTCGACGGCCGTGTAGACGGCGTTGCCGTTCTCCGCGGAGGCGTTGCCCGCGGTGTCCGACAGGTCGGGTGCGGCGGCGTCGACGATCGCCTGCGTGTCACCGGCGACGTACTGGCTGAACACGGTGGCGACCGGCACCCACGAGGAGTCGTAGTACGGGGCGCTCTGGAAGAAGCCGATGAGCTCGGCGGGACCGACGACCCCGCCGATCGGGTTCGCCTTCGCGGTGGCCCGCAGCTTCAGCCACTGGTCCTGCACCTCGGCCCGGGTGTCGCCGAGGTGGAAGGTCGCGTCGTTCTTGGCGACCCAGTCCTCCCAGTCCTTCCAGCGGCCCTCGAAGGCGACGTCCTGGTCGAGGTTGGCCTCGTACCAGATCTTCTCGCGCGACGGGTTGACGACACTGTCGACGACCATGCGCCGGACGTGCGTCGGGTACATCGTGCCGTAGACGGCGCCGATGTACGTGCCGTAGGAGACGCCCAGGAAGTTGAGCTTCTTCTCGCCGAGTGCGGCCCGGATGACGTCCAGGTCGCGCACGGTGTTCGGCGTGGTCATCTGCGGCAGCATGTCGCCGCTGCGCTCGGCGCAGCCGTCCGCGTACTCGGCGGCAAGCTTGCGCTGGGCACGCTTGTCCGCCTCGGAGTCCGGCACGGGGTCGGCCTTGGGCGCCTTCACGAACTCCTGCGGGTCGATGCAGGAGATGGGCGCCGAGTGGCCGACACCGCGCGGGTCGAAGCCCACGAAGTCGTACGCCTTCGCCGTGTTCGCCCAGATCGGGTTCTTGTTGGTCACCCGGGTCGGGAAACGCATGCCGGAGCCGCCGGGGCCGCCCGGGTTGTAGACGAGGGCGCCCTGGCGCTCCGCCTGCGTGCCCGTGTTCCCGATGCGGTCGACGGCGAGCTTGATCTTCTTGCCGTTCGGGTGGGCGTAGTCGAGCGGGACGGTCACCCAGCCGCACTGGATCGGCTTCACGAAGCCCCAGTCGGCCGGACAGTCCTGCCAGTCGATCCCGGCCTTGGCGGCCCGGTCCGCAGCGATCGCCGCTCCGCGGGCCTCGCGGTCCTGCCCGTGGCCTGCGTCGGCGGTGGCCGACGGAGCCGCCACGGCTCCGGCTATCAGGGTCGCCGTGACGAGCGCTCCGGCCGAACCGAGCGCTGTCACCCGTTTCGTCGGTCTGATGCCCCTCAAGTGGGACCTCCCCGTACATCGTTGCGATTGGTACGGGGATCCTTTCGGCTGTGAGGTACCTGAGAACAGATGCCGCGTGGGTTCTTTACTAATCCGATAACCGGTGAGAGCTGCCCCGTTGAGCGGAGACAGCCGCATCATGGGCCTCAGTCGAGCGAACTCAGCGCCTCGTCCAGCACCCGCCGCAGCCGCAGCGCGTCCGACGCCAGCGCGGTCACGAGCACGGCGGGACCGGCGAGCGGCATGAGCGAGGCGTAGTCGCCAAGGAGCCGCGCCTGCACTGGTACGTCTGCGAACTCCGGCCGTACGACGAGCAGTTGACCCAGCGCACGATGCCCTGCCAGGACCGCGGGACCGTCCCAGCCGCCGGGGGCGCCCGGTCCGCAGGACAGCTCCTGGTCCAGCAACGGCCGTCCGTCGAGCCGCACAGTGAGACGGCTGCTGAGCCGACCGGGTTCCTCACCCGCCCGACCTAGTACCTGCTCCTCCCGGAAGACGAGCCGGGCTCCGGCCGCCAGCTCGATCCGCGAGGAGACGTACAGATCGCTCCCGTTGGCGGAGATCAACTGCTCGGGCAGCCAACGCAGCTCACCCCCGTCGGCCACCTTCAGGCGCACGTCGTAGCGCGACTCGCCCTTGGCCTGTCCCGGCAGGGCGATGGTGGCGGCCGCCGACCCGATGTGCAGCCGGGCTCCTTCCGCGGCCTCCGCCTCCACGGTGAAGTGGTCACCGCCGAGCGGGCCGCTCATCGCGCCGACGAGCATGACCCGCGCCTCGGATCCCACGCCCCGGGTGCGCCGCAGGGCGAGCGGCCCGTCCCCCTCGAGCACCGGCAGGGAGGTACCGCCCCGGCCGTCGTCCTGCGCCCCGATCCGCGCGGTGGCCCGTACCCCCGTCGTCATGCCGTCCACGCGGCGAGCCGCTCCCGCACCCACGCGGCGACGTCCGCGACCCCGCCCTCGGCCCGCAACGACTGGAACACCACAGGCAGTTCGGCCCGCTGCGTCTTCGCGTCGGCGGCCATCCGCCCCAGATCGGACCCGACGTACGGCGCAAGGTCGGTCTTGTTGACCACCAGCAGGTCGGCCGTGGTCACCCCGGGCCCGCCCTTGCGCGGGATGTCGTCCCCGCCCGCCACGTCGATCACGAAGATCTGTGCGTCGACCAGCCCCTTGGAGAAGGTCGCGGTGAGGTTGTCGCCCCCGGACTCGACGAGGATGAGGTCCAGCGGACCGACCTCGTCCTCCAGATCCTCGACCGCTTCGAGGTTGGCGGAGATGTCGTCCCGGATCGCCGTGTGCGGGCAGGCCCCCGTCTCCACTGCAGTGATCCGCTCGGGCGGCAGCACCGCCTCACGCAACAGGAACTCGGCGTCCTCACGCGTGTAAATGTCGTTCGTGACAACGGCAAGGGACAACTCCTCGCGCAGAGCCCGGCAGAGCGCGGCGACGGTGGCGGTCTTGCCCGAGCCGACCGGCCCACCGAGCCCTATACGGAGGGCCCGGCGGGTGCCATCGGGACGGTGGGCGTCGGCGCTGAGAGCGGAGGGCCCGTCGTGGGAGTGGTCGAGGTGCATGGTGGCGGCTCCAGATGGTGGCTTTTCAGCTCTGGCCAGGGGGTGATTTCAGCCTCGGCCAGGGGTGGTGCTTTTCAGCTCCGGTCAGGGGTAGCGCTCTTCAGCTCCGGCCGGGGAGAGATCTTTCAGCCCGTCCGGCGTTTGAGGACGAGGTCGTTCAGGCCGATACGGGGGTCTGGGGGCGGAGCCCCCAGGAACAAGGGACGGGTAGGGGCGGAGGGGGCGAAAAAACGCTACGACGCGAACAGACGTACAGGCCAGGCCGCATGCGCCTCCGCACCAATCTCCAGCAACGGCGCGGAAGCCGCAGGCAGCGCGTCCACCCCGAAGTCGATCGCAAGGCGAGCAGCGTCGGCAGCAGCCCGCGCCACGAGATCCAGCTCCGGCGCAAGCCGAGCCAACGCCCCGGTGGCATCGAACGGATCCAGACTGAGCAACCGCACCGACGCCGTAGCCGGCCCACTGACCGCCTCGTACGCGGAGCAGTACGCGGCATCCTCCGGCCCGAGCCCCGCAGCCCGCGCGGCCAGCCCAAGCACCACCGGCTGATGCGCCCCCTTGGGAAACTCCCGCGCCAGCAAGTCGAGTTCGGCGGAGGGCCACGTCGCCCGAGCCGCCCGCATCAACTGCCGACCAAGACGCCGCGCGGCAACCCGCAACGCGGGCGACGGCGTACGCGCATCCGCCGCCACGTCCAGCGCCACCGGATCGACCCCGATCGCAGCGGCCGCGGCCAGCGAGGCCGACACGAGCCCCGCCGTGTGCAGCCGCCCCCGGCAGAAGTCCTCAAGACTCGCCGCACCCGTGATGCGCCCGGCCTTGACGGCCGCCTCGGCCCCGCCGGAGTGCGCGTGCCCTCCGGCGGGAAAGCGGCCGTCGGCCAGGACGAGAAGCGCTGCCCTGGACATCAGAAGAGGAAGTAACGCTGGGCCATGGGCAGTTCGGCGGCCGGAGTCGCCTCGACCAGCTCCCCGTCGATGTGCACGGCGAAGCTGTCGGGGTCGATCCGGACGTGTGGACGCGCGTCGTTCTCACGCATGTCCGCCTTGGTGACCGCGCGAGTCGACTCGATGGCGACGAAGCGCTTGCCGAGCGAGAGGCGCTCGGGCAGTCCGTCCTCGATGGCGAGCGGGGCGACGAAGTTGAACGAGTTGGACGCCGGCGCCCGCCCGATCGCCCCGAACATCGGCCGCGGCAGCACCGGCTGCGGTGTCGGGATGGACGCGTTGGCGTCGCCCATCTGCGCGTACGCGATCTGCCCGCCCTTGATGACGAGGTGCGGCTTGACCCCGAAGAACGCGGGCTCCCACAGCACGAGGTCGGCGAGCTTGCCGGTCTCGACGGAGCCGACCTCGCGGGCGAGGCCCTGCGCGAGCGCCGGGTTGATCGTGTACTTGGCGACATAGCGACGTACACGGTGGTTGTCCGCACGGCCGTCACCGGGGAGCGCCCCTCGGCGCCGCTTCATCACGTGCGCGGTCTGCCAGGTCCGCATGATGACCTCGCCGACCCGGCCCATGGCCTGGGCGTCCGAGGAGATGATCGAGATGGCGCCGAGGTCGTGCAGGATGTCCTCGGCCCCGATCGTCGACGGCCGGATCCGGGACTCGGCGAAGGCCAGGTCCTCGGGCACCGCCGGGTTCAGGTGGTGGCACACCATCAGCATGTCGAGGTGTTCCTCGGCGGTGTTGACGGTGTAGGGCCGGGTCGGGTTGGTGGAGCTGGGCAGCACGTGCGGTTCGGAGACCACGGTCATGATGTCGGGTGCGTGCCCGCCGCCCGCGCCCTCGGTGTGGTACGCGTGGATGCCGCGTCCGGCGATGGCGGCGAGGGTGTCGCCGACGAAGCCGGACTCGTTCAGCGTGTCCGTGTGGATGGCGACCTGGATGCCGGTCCGGTCGGCGACGGTCAGCGCGGCGTCGATGGCGGCGGGCGTGGACCCCCAGTCCTCGTGGATCTTGAGGCCGAGGGCGCCGCCGCGGATCTGGGACATCATGGCGTCGCGCGAGACGGTGTTGCCCTTGCCGAGCAGACCGAAGTTGAGCGGGTACTCCTCCATCGCCTCCAGCATCCGCGCCAGATGCCAGGGGCCGGGCGTGACCGTCGTCGCCTTCGAGCCCTCGGCAGGACCGGTGCCACCGCCGATCAGCGTGGTGATTCCGGCGGACAGCGCCTCGTCGGCGATCTGCGGACAGATCAGGTGGACGTGCGCGTCGATGGCGCCCGCGGTCAGGATCCGCCCGTTGCCCGCGATGATCTCGGTCTCCGGACCGATGACCAGATCGGGGTGCACCCCGTCCATGGTGTCCGGGTTGCCCGCCTTGCCGATGCCGGTGACCCGGCCGTCGCGCATACCCACGTCGGCCTTGATGATCCCCCAGTGGTCGACGATCACCGCGCCCGTGATGACCGTGTCCGGGGTGCCGTCTGCGCGCGTAGCGCGCGCCTGCCCCATGGATTCGCGGATGACCTTGCCACCGCCGAACACCGCCTCGTCACCCGCGAGCCCGGGACCGCCGGAACGATCCTCCTCGATCTCGATCAACAGGTCGGTGTCGGCGAGCCGGATACGGTCGCCGGTGGTGGGGCCGAACAGATCGGCGTACGCGGCACGCGAGATCTCAGGCATCGAGGGCACCTCCGGTCTCCCCGCGCAGTCCGGGCACCACGCGGGCACCGGCGAGCGGAACGAGTTCGACGTCTACGGGGATCCCGGGCTCGAAGCGCACAGCGGTGCCGGCGGCGACGTTGAGCCGCTTGCCGCGCGCGGCGGCACGGTCGAATTCCAGACCGGGATTGGCCTCGGCGAAGTGGTAGTGGGAGCCGACCTGGACGGGCCGGTCGGCGGCGTTGAGGACGGTCAGCCGGGTGACCTCACGGCCTTCGTTGAAGGCGACGGGCCCGTCGGCGAACAGGATCTCTCCGGGAATCATGGCTCTCGCTCCCCCGTCAGACGATCGGATCGTGGACGGTGACGAGCTTGGTGCCGTCCGGGAAGGTCGCCTCGACCTGGACGTCGTGGATCATCTCGGGGATGCCCTCCATGACGTCGTCCCGGTTGAGGATCTTGCGGCCGGAGGACATCAGTTCCGCGACGGTCCGGCCGTCACGCGCGCCTTCGAGGATGTGCGACGTGATGAGGGCGATGGCCTCGGGGTGGTTCAGTTTCAGCCCGCGGGCCCGCCGCTTCTCGGCCACGTCGGCGGCCACATGAATCAGCAGCCTCTCTTGCTCGTGCGGTGTCAGTTGCACGGCGTCCCACCTCACAGTCCTCGCTCCGGACCGTGCGGGGTCCGGTGGCCGTAGCCACCAAAACCCCTGGTG
Organism: Streptomyces sp. NBC_00620; assembly: GCF_026341825.1. GTDB lineage: Bacteria > Actinomycetota > Actinomycetes > Streptomycetales > Streptomycetaceae > Streptomyces. The sequence goes on along the minus strand of NZ_JAPENY010000002.1, from coordinate 1,519,257 downwards.
GCGTGGATGCGCAGGCTAGTTGGACGGAGTTTCAACGACGTTAACCAGCCTTTGATCCACTCATGACCGCGAGCCGGGCTCCCCCATGCTCATCAGACCCCTCAGTCCCTCCCGCAACACCTCGACGGGCACGGCACCGAACAGCGCCATCTGCGCGGCGAACCCCTGAGCCAGGGCGATCATGATCCGGGCGACGCTTTCGGGCGGTACGTCGGCACGCATCATGCCCGCGTCCTGGTAGCCCTCGACCACCTTGACCCAGGCCGCGCGGACCTTGGCGTAGCCCTCGTTGATGACCCTCGACAGGTCCTCGTTGCGCAGGGTCTCGGTCCACACCTGGACCACCAGCCGGGGGAAGACCGACTGCCCCTCGTGCATGAGCCCCGGCTTCATGTTCAGGATGTTGTTCATGACCGATCCCATGAGCACGTCGGGGGGTGGGATCGGGCGCTGCCGGGCTGCCGCCTCGAATGTGTCGCGGATCTCGTCGAGGACCTCGGTGACGATGGCACCGATCAGCTCCTCCTTGCCGCTGAAGTAGCGGTACACGGCTCCCGCGGAGAGGTCGACCTCCTTCAGCACGTCCTGCATCGACGTGGCATGGAACCCGTTACGGGCGAAGCAGAGGGCCGCGCCGTCGAGGATCTGGCGGCGACGGGCGTCGAGGTGTTCCTGGGATACGCGGGCCATGCCGTTCAACGTAGAACGAACATTCTTTCTTGACAAGGCGGCAGGCTCGCAGGATGGTGAAGGCATCGCTAAAACGAACGATCCTTCTTTTTACTTGTATCGAGGGAGCCCGACCTTGTCCTCCACCTCCGTTCCCCCTTCCGACGTGGCATCGCCCCCGCTGCGGCACCGCCGCAACATGGCCGCCGTGGTCGTGCTGGTCCCCGTACTGGTGGCTCTCGCCCTGTGGGCCTTCGCCTGGCCCGCCGCCCGTACCGCGCCCCGCGACCTGCCACTGGGCGTGGCGGGTTCCGTTTCCGCGACCGCCCCGGTCGAGAAGCAACTCGCCCGGCAGGACGGCGCCTTCGAGATCCACCGCTACGCCGACGAGGCCGCCGCCCGGGAGGCCATCGAGGACCGGAACGTATACGGCGCGATCGTCGTCACCGGGCAGGGCCCCAAGCTGCTCACCGCGTCCGCGGCGAGCCCGCTCGTCGCCCAGCTGCTCCAGCAGGCGGTGGCCGGCCAGGCTCCGCAGGGCACGACCGTGACGACCACCGATGTCGTCCCCGCCCCCACCGAGGACCCGCGCGGCGCCGCCCTCACCTCGAGCGTGCTCCCGATGGCGCTGGCCGGGGTGGCCGCGGGCGTCGTCGCCACGCTGCTCGGTCTGCGCGGTGTCCGCGCCGTCGGCGCGCTGACCGGCGCCGCCGTCCTCGTCGGCGTGGTGTCCGCCGCGATCGCGCACAGCTGGCTGGGTGTTCTCTCCGGCGACTGGTGGGCCGAGGCCGGCGCGCTGAGCCTGTCGACGCTGGCGGTGAGCGGCGCCGTTGCAGGGCTGGCGGCGCTCGCCGGACCTCCCGGTATCGGACTCGGAGGGTTCCTGATCATCCTGCTCGGCAACCCCTTCTCCGGCGCGTCCTCCGCTCCGGAGATGCTGCCCGAGCCGGTCGGCACGATCGGCCAGTGGCTGCCGCCGGGCGCGGGCGCTTCGCTGCTCCGCTCGGTGTCGTTCTTCGACGGCGCCGCCGCGATCGGGCCCACGCTGACCCTGGCCTGGTGGGCCACGCTCGGCCTGGGAGCGGTACTGCTGGGCGACGCGCTCAAGCGACGCCGGACGACCACCCCCGAGACGGTCACCGCGCGGCAGCCCGCGCTGGTGAACTGACGCGGGGTGCCTCGCGGTTGCGCCCACTATGGGGACGGACCTTCACGCACCTACCGGGGCAGCGGGGGCGGTGTGCCACGTAGTTGGCACACCGCCCCCGCCCTCTGCCTGCCGTTCCCCGCCGAACCACCGCACGGCTACGACACGTTGGGTCCCCGGTGCTCCGCCGCGATGCCGAACCTCTGGCGCTCGCGCGGGGCGGGCGCGACCTCGCGGACGGTGGAGTAGGAGCTGACGACCTGCTCCTCCGCGGGGTTCTGGAGTTCCTCGAGGCGTTCCAGGTCGGCGGCGGAGACCAGGGCGACGAGAGGCTTCCCGTGACGCGTCACGACGACGCGCTCACCGCCGTACACCACGCGGTTGATCAGATCGGCGAGCTCAGCCCTGGCTTGCGTCACCGGAATCTCGTAGGCCATGTCATCCAGCTTAGACCGGGCCTGCGACAACCCACTCGGAGCGGACGATCTCATTCAGCTCCGCCGAAAAGGATTCGTCCCTACGATCAAGTCGCCGCCTCCGGGGGAGGCGTGCATGACAATGAGGAGGGGACCTTGTCCGAACTTTCCAGACGTTCACTGCTGGGGTACTCGGGGACCGCGGCGGCGGGAGCCGTGCTTGCCTCCAGCGGGACGGCACAGGCCACGGCGACTGAAGCAACGGAGACCGCCGACGCCACGACGGTCACCTTCCCCAGCGGCACGGAGTTCAGCGGAAAGACGCTGATGCCGGTCGACGACTACGCCGCCCAGATCAGCCTGAGCTTCAGCATCGCGTTCTCCGAAGCTCCGACGACGAACACCATCACCCCCCTCGAAGTGGCGAACGCCCTCAACGAACTGACCGCGTCCCGCGGTTGGCCCGCGATCACGTTCTACGGCACACCCGCCCCGGCCCCCCTCACCTGATCCTCGCCGTACACCGAATCCCCGTGGAGCACCTGGCTCCACGGGGATTTTCGCTGTCAGCGAGCACCCTCCGAAGGCATACGTACGTCCTGTACATTTTTTACAGAAGCGATGCCGAGGAGGCGTAAGCCATGAACCGCCCGTCCGCCCGCCATGTCCTGCCCGAGTTCACCGAACGCACCAGCGCGGGCCACCGGACCCTGGACCCGTATTCGAAGCTGCTCGACGAGCGGATCGTGTTCCTCGGGACGCCGGTCGACGACACATCGGCGAACGACGTGATGGCTCAGCTCATGCACCTGGAGTTCCTGGCGCCGGACCGGGACATCTCGCTGTACATCAACTCCCCCGGCGGCTCACTCAGCGCGATGACCGCCGTCTACGACACGATGCAGTTCGTCACCTGCGAGGTGGAGACCGTCTGTCTCGGCCAGGCCGCTTCGGCCGCCGCCGTGCTGCTTGCGGGCGGTACGCCGGGCAAGCGGTTCGCGCTGCCGGGTGCCCGCGTGCTGATCCACCAGCCGTCGTTTCCCGAGCCGATCCACGGGCAGGCTTCTGATCTGGCCATCCAGGCCGAGGAGTTGACGCGTACTCGGAGGATGCTGGAGGAGATGCTCGTGCGGCACACAGGCCAGAGTCCGGAGCGGGTCGCCGCGGACATCGAGCGGGACAAGATCCTCGACGCGCCGGCGGCACTGGCGTACGGACTGATTGACGGCATCATCCCGAGCCGCAAGGCTTCCCGCCCCACACCCGGCGCGAGGTGAGCCGCCGATGCTCCCACCCGAACTGCCCCCGCTGCCCGCACTGACGCGCGCGGAAGCCGAGTTGATCGACCGTTACCTGGACGTGGTCGACCTGCTCGGCCGTATCAACCCGGCCCGCCCCGGGGACACCTACCGAGGTCTGAGGGCCGCTCAGGCGCTGGTCGCCAAGGCGACGGCGCTGCGGGACGCCCTCGCGCTGATGCATCAGCGGGGCGAGAGCGAGGTGCACGCCCCGACCCTGGCGCAGGCCCTGCGTGTCCTCGACGGCGAGCGGCGGGCGGCCCGCGTCACCCTGCCGCCTGGTTCCGACAGCTGACGCACCCCTACCCGGGCCACCGCACGCACCGACCCGTCGGAGCGTCCGGCCCGGGTTTCAAACGGACCAGATGGTGTACCCCCGGATGGCGTAGACACCCGTCCTTCCAAGAGCGCGCAGAAGTTGCGCAACGCGCGTAGCGCGGATGCGTACTTGAAGCCCTCCGTCGCTGGTACGGGCGTCGTCGGCCTACTGGACACTCGCTCGAACGGCGGGGTGTCCACCCGAACGGGTGAGTGGTGAGTAACCCCACAAACCGCCGATTCCGCTCGGATTTTCCGACGTCGATGCGTGAAGATCCCTTCCGACGACAAGCCCCCGCCACACCGGCGGGGCGGTCCGGGTCGGACGCCGAGTCCTGCCGCCTCCCGGATGACCGGTCGACAGATGTGCATCGGCAGGAGTGGAGGACCCAGCACGACGGGCCGCCGGAGAGATCCGGGCGGTCCTTGGGGTGAAGCCGCAGTACGCGGCCGGGCTACTTCGCCAGCCCGAATCCGACAGGTCATCCTTCACAGGCGGCTGACGAAGGGTTGCGCATGACTGCGCTCAATCGTGTCCCGTCGCTGTGGACGAGGGCCGGTACGGCCTCGGCTCTCACCATCGCCGCCGTGGGCGGCAGCCTCGTGGTCCCAGGCGTCGCATCCGACGCCGAAGCGGCCACCCTGGCGACGAAGGCACTTCAGGTCGCGGCTTCCAAGAAGGGCTCCCCGTACAAGTACGGCGCCGCTGGGCCGCGCCGCTTCGACTGCTCCGGGCTCACGCTCTACTCGTACAAGAAGGCAGGCAAGAAGCTGCCTCGTACGGCCGCGGCGCAGTACAACAAGACCAACCATGTCTCCGCCTCGAAACGCAAGGCCGGAGACCTCGTGTTCTTCCACTCGGGCCGGAGCGTGTACCACGTCGGCATCTACGCCGGGAAGGGAAAGATCTGGCACTCCCCGAAGACCGGGGAGGTAGTGAAGCTCCAGAAGATCTGGACGAAGAGCGTCTGGTACGGACGGGTCAGCTGACCCGTCCGTGGGGGCGACGGCACGCGCCGTCGCCCCCACGGGACGTGCGGCAGGGCGTGAAACACGGTCGAACCGGTTACTCGTCCACCATGGTGGAACAACGTCCCCGCACGGAACGCGACGAGAAACCTCTTGAGCGCGCCGACCGCAATTTCGCCGAGCTCCTCCAGGAGCTGCGGGTCACCCAGACCGGCGTGCAGATCCTCTTCGCCTTTCTGCTGACCCTGGCCTTCACCCAGCGCTTTCCTTCGCTGGACACGGCACAGCGCGCCACGTACGTCACCACCCTCCTGCTCGCGTTCCTGGCCGCCGCCCTGTTCACGGCGCCGGCCGCCCTGCACCGGTCGCTGTTCCAGCAGAACGTCAAACCCGCCATCGTGCGGGTCTCCTCCTGGCTGACCCACGTCGGCCTTTACGTGCTGATGCTGGCGTTCACCGGAGCGGTGCTCCTCGTCGTGGACGTGACGCTGGGGCGCGGCGCCGGGATCGCCGCGGGAGCGGGCACTCTGGCCGTCTGCCTGGCGCTGTGGACCGTTCTGCCCCGGCTGGTGGGGCGCTACATCACGTCCACACAGGGTCGAGGAGAGGAATCGGACCCAGCGGCGTGAGTTCGCTGCGCGGCGCCTTCGGACGCGCCGCCGCGCAGCACAACTGGACCGGGTTTCAGGGCTCTTGCGGACCCCCTGCCGTCACCGGCTCGACCGGTGCCGTCCAGGGCAGTTCGATGGAGATGGTCTTGCCGCCTTCGCGGGTGGGCCGGACGGTTAGTCTGCCGCCGCACTCGGCGGTCAGCCAGCGGATGATCACCATGCCGCGTCCGTTGTCCTGCTGGACGGCTGCGGGCAGTCGTTTGGGAAAGCGTGGGTGGCTGTCGGTGACGCCGAGGCGCAGGTGTTCGTCCCGCTCGAGGCGGACGTCCACTCTGAAGGTGGGCGACTGCCCGAAAGTGTGCTGGACGGCGTTGGTGGCTAGTTCGGACACGATCAGGCGTACGGTGTCGGCGACTTCGGAGTCACCCGGCAGGCCCCATTCGGCCAGCACTTCGGCGACGAATTTCCGGGCCGCGGAGACCGAGGCTGGATCGCTCGGCAGAGTGACGGATGCTTCCTGATGGTCTGCCATGGCGCGGTCGTCCCTTTCCCACGGGACCGGGGTCCGACACGGAGCGGATGGTTCGAGTACGGTCCCGGACTGGTGCTTCGCGCCAGACTGCCATTACCTGGCCGGTCACGGGTGCGATCCACCGAGATATGCATATATCTGTCGCTCGAAGCGGTGAACTCTGCGACGGAGGACCGTATTTGGGCGGCTCGGAAGGAGTAAGGAGTACGGCCATGCAGTACGGTCCCGCAGTACGCCGCCGCAAGCTCGGTGCAGAACTGCGTGCTCTGCGCGTGGGTGCGGGCCTCACGAGCGGGGAGGCGGCCCGTCTCCTCGGCTGGCACCAGTCGAAGGTGAGCCGGATCGAGACCGGCACGAGTGGGGTCAAGCCCTCGGACGTGGAGCGGCTCCTGGACGCGTACGCCGTCGAGGAACCGGATTTACGGGACCTCCTGGTCGTCCTGGCGGGCGCGGAGGGCAACGGGCGGCACCACTGGTGGCACGCCTACCGCGGTGTGCTCCCGCCGACGTACCGCGACTTCATCAGCCTGGAGTCGCAGGCCAGCGGAATGCGCACGCTGGAGACGTCCGTGGTGCCGGGGTTGCTGCAGACACCCGAGTACGCCCGTGCGGTGACGCGGGCCGCCGTGGGGGGACTTGAGGACAGCAAGCTCGACGCGCTCGTCGAGGTGCGCCTGGCCCGACAGGACGTGCTGCGTTCGAATCCGCCCCTGGAACTGAGCGCGGTCCTGGACGAGGCGGTGCTGCGACGGGACGTGGGCGGCCCGGAGGTGATGGCACGCCAGCTGCACCGCCTGCGGACGGCCGCCACCCTGCCTCAAGTGCGGCTTCAGGTCCTGCCGTTCACCGCCGGGGCTCACATCGGAGTGACCGGGCCTTTCGTTATCTTCTCATTTCCGAGCACATCTGATCTGGATGTGGTTGTTCTCGACCACTTGACGAGTAGCCTCTATCTCGAACGGAAAGAAGACCTTCAGGCCTACAGCGAGGCCTTCAACGCCCTTCAGATCCAAGCCCTTTCGCCCGAGGACTCATTGGATTACATCGCCGGGATAGGTGACGGCGCGTAAGGAGGCACCATGTCTGCACTGCCTCGGTACGTACCTTCCAGTACTTCGCTGCACGACGCGCGCTGGCTGCGCAGCAGCCGGAGTACGGGAATGAACAATTGCGTCGAGACGGCCCGGCCGGGTCCAGGACCCTGGTCCGGACTCGTGGCCGTCCGCGATTCCAAGAACACCGCAGGCCCCGCCCTGCTGTTCGCCCCTGCCACCTGGGAGGGTTTTATCGCCGGACTGAGCTGAGCGTCATCGGACGGGACTGAGCATCACCGGGTTGCGCTGATCACCCGCACCGCGTGCTCGATCTGCGCGTCGGTGAGGTCCGCGCGAGCGGTCAGCCTCAGCCGGGAGATGCCGTCGGGCACGGACGGCGGGCGGAAGCAGCCGACGGCGAGTCCCGCCTCTCGGCAGTCGGCGGCCCACCGCACGGCCCGTTCGGGGGACGGCGCGCGCACGGAGACGACGGCGGCGTCCGGCCGTACCGCCTCCAGGCCCTCGGCCGTCAGACGGCTGTGCAGCGCCGTGGCCACCGCGCGGGCCCGTGCGGCACGCTCCGGTTCGCGGCGCAACAGCCGCAGCGCCGCGAGGGCCGCGCCCGCCGCCGCGGGCGCGAGACCGGTGTCGAAGATGAACGTGCGCGCCGCGTTGACCAGGTGGTCGATGACCGGAGCGGGCCCGAGGACGGCACCACCCTGGCTGCCCAGCGACTTGGACAGCGTGACCGTCACCACGACGTCCGGGGCGCCCGCGAGGCCCGCAGCGTGCGGAGCGCCCCGGCCGCCGTCGCCGAGGACGCCGAGCCCATGGGCGTCGTCGACGACGATCCCGGCGCCGAACTCCCGGCAGGCGGTGGCGAGGCCGGCCAGCGGCGCCGCGTCCCCGTCCACCGAGAACACCGTGTCGGAGACGGCGACGGCGGGCCCCCGGTGGGTGCTGAGCGCCTTACGCACGGCGTCGGGGTCGGCGTGCGCCACGACCTGTGTGGTGCCCCGGGCCAGCCGGCAGCCGTCGATCAGCGAGGCGTGGTTGCCCGCGTCCGAGACGACGAGGGAGCCGTGCGGCGCGAGCGCGGTGACGGCGGCGAGGTTGGCCGCGTACCCGGAGGAGAAGACGAGCGCGGACTCGAAGCCGCAGAAGCCTGCCAGCTCGCGTTCGAGTTCGCCGTGCAGTTCGGTGGTGCCGGTGACGAGCCGGGAACCGGTGGCACCGCCGCCCCACGTTCTCGCGGCTGCCGCGGCGGCCTCGGTGATCTCCGGATGGCGGGCGAGACCGAGGTAGTCGTTGCTCGCGAGATCGAGGAGCGGGGAGTCGGCGGGGCGCGGGCGCAGGGTGCGTACGAGTCCGGCCCGGCGGCGCGCCTGCGCCTGCTCGTCGATCCAGCCGAACGCCATGGGTCCTCCAGACCGTAGTTACTAGTGTGGGGCGGGCGGTGCTCGTGCGGCACTGGTTTCCGCCGCCGGCGCAAGCACTGGTTTTTGTAGGCAGTGCACAGACCCTAGCGGGCGGCCCAGCCACCCAGGATGTGGCAATACCCACACGTCGAACCGTCTCTCTTGTACAAACTCTCCTTGGCCGCAAGCGGTCGTATACGCCAGGATCGGACCTCATGGACCTGCTGAACACGCTGGTGGACAAGGGGCTTCGGCGCGAGCTGCCGACCCGCGAAGAAGCTCTGGCCGTGCTGGCCACCTCCGACGACGATGTGGTCGACGTGGTGGCCGCGGCCGGAAAGGTGCGGCGCCACTGGTTCGGCCGACGGGTGAAACTCAACTATCTCGTCAATCTCAAGTCGGGCCTGTGTCCCGAGGACTGCTCGTACTGCTCGCAGCGGCTGGGGTCGAAGGCCGGGATCCTCAAGTACACCTGGCTCAAGCCTGAGGAGGCTTCCAAGGCAGCGGCGGCGGGCCTGGCCGGGGGCGCCAAGCGGGTCTGCCTGGTGGCCAGCGGACGTGGTCCGACGGACCGTGACGTGGACCGGGTCTCCGACACCATCAAGGCGATCAAGGACGAGAACGAGAACGTCGAGGTGTGCGCCTGCCTCGGCCTGCTCAACGACGGCCAGGCGGAGCGGCTGCGCGAGGCGGGCGCGGACGCGTACAACCACAACCTGAACACGTCCGAGGGGACGTACGGGGACATCACGACCACGCACACGTACGCCGACCGGGTGGACACCGTCCAGAAGGCGCACGCGGCCGGCCTGTCCGCCTGCTCCGGTCTGATCGCCGGCATGGGCGAGAGCGACGAGGACCTGATCGACGTCGTCTTCGCGCTCCGCGCGCTCGACCCCGACTCCGTTCCGGTGAACTTCCTGATCCCCTTCGAGGGCACCCCGCTCGCCAAGGAGTGGAATCTGACGCCTCAGCGGTGTCTGCGGATCCTGGCGATGGTCCGGTTCGTCTGCCCGGACGCCGAGGTCCGCATCGCGGGCGGCCGCGAGGTCCATCTCCGCACGATGCAGCCCCTCGCCCTGCACCTCGCCAACTCGATCTTCCTCGGCGACTACCTCACCAGCGAGGGCCAGGCAGGCAAGGCAGACCTGGACATGATCGCGGACGCGGGGTTCGAGGTGGAGGGCGCGGGCGAGGTGACGCTCCCGGAGCACCGGGTGCCGGAGGGCGGGGGCTGCGGCTCGCACGAGGGCGGCGGCGGGTGCGGTTCCGCTTCCACTCCCGTTGCCGCTGCAGGTTCGGCTTCCGTGGAAACGCCTGCTGAGGCTCGTACGGACCTGGTGACCGTACGCCGCCGGGGTGCCGGAACGGATCTCGCGCCCAATGCCTGACCTGCCCGTGCCCGGGTCCATGCGCGAGCTGCTCGATCTCGACCGGCGGCATGTGTGGCATCCGTACGGGCCGATGCCCGGCCGGCAGGAACCGCTCGTCGTGGAGTCGGCGAGCGGGGTGCGGCTGCGGATGGCGGACGGTTCGGGCGAGCTGGTCGACGGCATGTCGTCCTGGTGGTCGGCCATTCACGGCTACAACCACCCGGTGCTCAACGACGCGGTGCGCGGCCAGCTGGAACGCATGAGCCATGTCATGTTCGGCGGGCTCACCCACGAGCCCGCCGTACGGCTGGCGAAGCGCCTTGTCGACATCTCACCCGAGGGTCTTGAGCACGTCTTCCTCGCCGACTCCGGTTCGGTCTCGGTCGAGGTCGCCGTCAAGATGTGCCTCCAGCACTGGCGCTCGCTCGGCCGCCCCGCCAAGCAGCGCCTGCTGACCTGGCGCGGCGGGTACCACGGGGACACCTGGCAGCCGATGTCGGTGTGCGACCCCGAGGGCGGGATGCACGAGCTGTGGCAGGGCGTGCTGCCGCGGCAGATCTTCGCGGAGGCTCCGCCCGACGGGTACGAGGAGTCGTACGCGGATCAGCTGCGCTCGCTCATCGAGCGGCACGCCGATGAACTGGCCGCGGTGATCGTCGAGCCGGTGGTGCAGGGCGCGGGCGGGATGCGGTTCCACTCCCCCACGTATCTGCGGGTGCTGCGCGAGGCGTGCGACGCGCACGACGTGCTGCTCGTCTTCGACGAGATCGCGACCGGCTTCGGGCGCACGGGCACGCTGTTCGCGGCGGAGCACGCGGGCGTGACGCCCGACGTGATGTGCGTCGGCAAGGCGCTGACCGGCGGCTATATGACGATGGCGGCGACGCTGTGTACCTCGCGGGTCGCCGACGGGATCTCGCGGGGCGAGGTCCCGGTGCTCGCCCACGGGCCCACTTTCATGGGCAATCCGCTGGCGGCCGCCGTCGCCTGCGCCTCGATCGACCTGCTGCTCGGGCAGGACTGGCGGACCGAGGTGAAGCGGATCGAGGCGGGGCTGCGCGAGGGCCTGGAGCCCGCCCTTGAGCTGCCTGGCGTCCGGGACGTACGTGTCCTGGGGGCGATCGGCGTCGTCCAGCTCGACCACGAGGTGGACATGCGGGCGGCGACACGAGCCGCCGTACGCGAGGGGGTCTGGCTGCGGCCCTTCCGCGACCTCGTCTACACGATGCCGCCGTACGTGACCGGTGACGCGGACCTGGTACGGATCACGCGCGCCGTGTGCGCTGCGGCACAGGAAGGGTGACATGGAGATCCTGGTGATCACGGGGACGGGCACGGAGGTCGGCAAGACGATCGCCACGGCCGCCGTCGCCGCCACGGCCCTCGCGGCCGGGCGGTCCGTGGCCGTGCTCAAGCCCGCGCAGACCGGCGTACGTCCGGACGAGCGCGGCGACGCCGACGAGGTGGCCCGGCTCGCGGGCGCCGTGACCACGCTCGAACTCGCCCGGTATCCCGAGCCGTTGGCGCCCGCTACGGCGGCTCGGCGGGCCTCTCTCGCACCGGTACGGCCCCACGAGGTGGCGGAGGCGGCGGCCAAGCTGGCCACCGAGCACGATGTGGTCCTCGTCGAGGGGGCGGGCGGGCTGCTCGTCCGGTTCGACGACGAGGGCGGAACACTGGCAGACGCGGCACGGCTGTTGAACGCGCCGGTGCTGGTGGTCGCTCCGGCAGGCCTGGGCACCCTGAACACGACAGAACTGACGGCACGTGAACTACGCGCCCGGGGCCTGGACTTCGCCGGAGTCCTCATCGGAAGCTGGCCCAACAAGCCCGACCTGGCATCCCGTTGCAACCTCGCCGACCTTCCGGTGGCGGCGGGGGCTCCGCTGCTCGGGGCCGTGCCAGAGGGCTCGGGTGTACTTGATCCCGCTGACTTCCGTACAGGGGCACAGAGTTGGCTGGCACCAAGGCTGGGCGGAAGCTGGGACGCCGCCACTTTCAACGCCGAGTGCGCCCCCTAAGGGGCGCGGGGAACTGCGCGACCAGCCACGACGAGCCCGCAGCCAAGGAACCACACCAGTCACCCCTCCCCCAGCATCCGCACCAACTCGATCCGCGACCGGATACCCAACCGCGCGAAGACACCCCGCAGATGGTGATCGATCGTGCGCGGACTGAGCAGCAGCCGCGCAGCGATCTCCCGGTTGGTCGCCCCCTCCGCAGCCATGCGAGCCACCATGAGCTGCTGAGCGGTGAGGCGAGCGGCGAGATCGTCGACTCCCCGCGCGGGTGAGGCAGGTTCCCCCAGGACGCGGAGCTCGGCACGAGCTTGCGCAGCGCACTTCGGCGACCCGAAGTGCTCGAACGCTTCGAGCGCACTGTGCAGCCGGTCACGCGCTTCCGTGCGGCGCCGCAACCGCCGTAGCGCACCGCCGAACAGCAGCTCCGTGCGGGCGCGTTCGAAGTCACGGGTGCCGGAGGCGTGCAGGTCCAGGGCGGTGCGGTAGTGCTCGACGGCTTCGGGGCCGGAGGCGAGGAGGGCTTGGCAGCGGGCGCTGAGGGCCAGATCGTCGGCGCTGCGGATCGTGCGCGCCCAGCGGTCGTAGTCGGCGTGGGCGGCCCGGGCGACGCGGGTGTCGCCACTGCGGACGGCCGCCTCGACGTAGAGCGGGGTGGCGAGGTGGCGGATGGCGCGGTGCCCGTGCCCGGGGCCGAATCCGGCCAGGGCACGCAGCCGGGCCGCGGAGGCGGCGAAGCGGCCGGCGCCGAGGTCCAGGAAGGCGAGCGCGAACAGGGCCAGCGCGGCGGGGAGTCCGAGCCCGCGGGCCAGGGCGTAGGTACGGGCGGCCTCGGCGCGCTCCAGGCACACCTCCTCGTCACCGGTGAGGGCGGCGAACATGGCCAGGGCGGCCTGGAGATGGCAGGCCCCGTTGTCCTGACCCGTGGCGTACGCCTGGCGCAGGGCGTCGAGGGTGTCGGCCTCCGCGGCTCGGGTACGGCCGGTCCAGAACTCGGCGTACACCCTGAACTCCATCGCCTGCGGCACGGTCACGGTCTCGCCCCTGGCGCGGGCCGAGGCGGCGGCCCGCACGGTGGCGGAGGCCGCTCGTGTGTGGTCGCCGAGCATCAGCGCCGCGATTCCGGCGTGGATGAGGAGAGTGGGGTCGCCACCGGGTCCGCACCGCCCGGCCGCCGCCTCGAGCACGTCCCGCGCATCCTCGTAGCGCCCCTCGAAGGCAGCGGCCAGCCCGCCCAGCGTGCCGGGCGGCACAATCCCGAGCCGGTCGGCGACCGCCGCCGCCTCCCGGCACCGCCGCAGGTCGCCGGTGTAGATGGCGGCTTCGGTGACCCGGGCGAGCAGGTGGACGGCGGCGCCGGTCTCCGGGCGAGCCGAGGCCGCCTGCAACTCGCCGACGGAGATCGGACCGGCCTCGGCCTCGGTCGCCAGCAACGCACCGGCAGCGCCCCGGGCACCGGGACCGCGGTCGACCGTGCCGTCGGCCCCCCGCGCGCCCCCCGCGCAGCGAACCGCCGCCGTGAGCAGCGCGTCGAACGCGTCGGTCGCGTTGCCCGCACGCAGGGCCAGGAGGCCGCTGAGGGCGTCGTCGGGGGTGGCCGCGGCGAGGCGGCGGGCGCGGTCGGTGTCGCCGGAGTGCCAGGCGTCGGTGGCGGCGCGGGCGAGCAGGAGTGCGCGGTCGTGCGGGTCGGGTGCGAGTGCGGCGGCGCGTTCCACGAGGGCGCAGGCGAGGGCGTGTTCGCCCGTGTCGCGTGCCCGGTCCGCGGCCACTCGGAGCCGCGCCGCCAGCCTGCGGCTGGGGCCGAGCGCGGCGGCGCCGTGGTGCCAGGCGCGGCGCGGCTCCTCACCCTCACCGCGCAGGACGCGCGCAAGGAGCTGGTGGACCTCGCGCCGGTCCGACGGGCGGACCGTCTCGTACGCGGCGATCCGGGTCCACGGGTCCCGGAAGACGATCCCGTCGGCGGTGGCATGGGCGAGCCCGGCCGCCTCGGCGGCGTCGAGAGGCCGGGTGTCGATCCCGGCCGCGGTGACGGCGCGCAGGTAGGCGTGGGTGGCCACCGGGTGCTGGTCGGCCGCCGCGAGGAGCAGGAGGAAGCGGGTGCTGTCGGGCAGGGCGCGGACTTCCTGGCGGTACGCGCGTAGAAGTACGGGCGGCTGGGCCGGTAGCGGGTCGAGGCCGGTCAGTTGACGCTCGGTCAGTACCGAGGCGAGTTCCGTGGCAGCGCGCCGGTCGCCGTGCGCGGCGCGCAGCACCCGTACGCGTACGCCTTCGGAGAGCGAGGGGCCCAGCCCGGACTGTGGGGGAAGTCCGGGCTGTGCTGGGTCGGCGCGCTGCCACGCGTGTGTGAGCGACGGTGGCGAAGCGGGCGGGATAGGTGGGGGGTTCACCGGAGTCACCACATGAATGACGTTACTGGCGAGTTAACTGGCAAGTAAAGACCGGCGATTACACCGATGCGGCGCGCGTAGACCCCGGCTGACACTCCTGAAAACCCCACCCGTATCAGGAGGCACCATGCAGCCCCGCATGCGTCGCGTCGCCACGTTCTTCTCCGCCGTGGCCGCAGCGCTCCTTCTGTCGCTCTCCCTCTCCGCGGTTCCCGCTCACGCCGCCACCCACAACCCCGTGATCTTCGTGCACGGACTGAGCAGTTCGGCGAGCAGCTGGGACGACTGGATCGCCGACTTCAAGGCCGACGGCTACACCTCTTCCGAGCTGTACGCGTGGTCGTACAGCTGGAGCCAGTCGAACGCCACCACCGCCCAGCAGCTCTCCGCCAAGATCCAGAGCGTGCTCTCGGCCACCGGCGCGTCCAAGGTGGACCTGGTCGCCCACTCCATGGGCCCGCTCAGCTCGCGCTACTACCTCAAGAACCTCTCGGGAACCTCGTACGTGGACGACTTCGTGTCGGTCGCCGGGGTGAACCACGGGACCACGACCGCCAGTTGGTGCACCTGGCTCTACACCTCCTGCGCGGAGATGTACACCGGCAGCTCGTTCCTGACGTCCCTCAACTCCGGTGACGAGACACCGGGCAGCGTGTCCTACGCCAGCTACTGGTCCAACTGCGACGACCTCCTCACCCCGGACACCACCGCGATCCTCAGTGGTGCCACGAACGTCGAGGTCGGCTGCGTCTCACACACCGACATGAACAACGACTACGGCGTCTACACCCAGGTGCGCGACTTCATCGCCTGACCCGCCGGAGCGCCCGCTGCGTGGTCCCGGCGCCGCCGGGACCACGCAGCGGGGGTGCGACGGACCCGTACGGGGGACAATCGCGGTAAGGCCCGTCCTCCCGGGAGGTCCGTCATGCCGCTCCGTTCCGCCAGCTCCGGCAAGGTGTCACGGGACACCGTGCACCATCCCCTCTTCGCCCGCTACTACGCCCGTATCGGCGTGGCCGCCGAGACCAGGATGGGCATGGGCGGCGTACGCGACCGGCTGCTCGCCGGGCTTTCGGGGCGGGTCATCGAGATCGGCGCGGGCAACGGACTGAACTTCGCGCACTATCCGAGCACCGTCTCCGAGGTCGTCGCCATCGAACCCGAGCGGCTGCTGCGGCAGTTGGCGGTCGAGGCGGCCCTGCGCTCCGAGGTACCCGTCGACGTGGTGCCGGGCGCGGCGGAGGCACTGCCGGTCAAGAGCGAGGCCTTCGACGCGGCGGTGGTCTCGCTGGTGCTGTGCAGTGTGCGCGACGCGCCGCGAGCCCTGGCCGAACTGCGACGCGTACTGCGGCCCGGGGGCACCCTGCGGTTCTTCGAGCACGGCACGGGCGGCGGGCGCGCGATGACGTACACCCAGCGCGGCCTGGACCGCACGGTGTGGCCGCGGCTCAACGGCGGCTGCCATCTGGCCCGCGACCCGATCGCCGCGCTGCGGGACGCCGGATTCGAACTGGGCCCGTACAGGCGCATGTTGATGCCCGAGAAGGGGCCGCGGCTGCCCACCTCGTACTGCGTCCTCGGCACCGCCCGCCGCCCCGCCGTCAGGGAGAACGAAGCCTCATAGGCTCCACTGGCGCAGCTCCTGCGTGATGTCGTGGACGGTCGCGTCACCGGCCTTCACCAGGCGGGCGAGTTCGCGTACCTGCTCGGGCGAGGTGACGACCTTGAGGCCGCTGGCGACGAGGTAGCCGTACGCGACGGCCGAGGCGAACATCGCGTTGGAGCGTTCGAGTGCCGGTACGTGCAGGAGGAGCTGGAGCAGCGCGGCGGCGCGGGCGTGCGGGCTGTCGTATACGGGAATGCCGAATATCTCTGCCTCGTGCCGGCTCACGGCGGCGACGAGGGCTCCCCAGTCGGTGATCTGGGGGTCTCCGGGCGTCTTCTGTTCGGCGATCATGAGGAGCCAGGCAAGGTCGACTCTGAGACTGCTCAAGGGATCAACGACGACCTTCGCGCGCGCCTTCTCGGTCCGAACCGAATTCCTCGGCGAAGACGCTCTCGTACTGCTTCATGAAATCGGCGGCGGCGTCGACGAAGGTGTGGCCGACTTCCCCGGTGTCCTGTCTGACCAGCTCTTCGATGTAGCGGTTCACGCTCATCCCTCGCTCCAGGGCTTTTTCGCGGGCGGCTCGGGCCGTGCCCTCGTCCACCCTCACGTTCAGCTGAGTCTTCGCCATACCTCGAAGCTAGCGCCGAACCGCTAGCACCGGCAAGGGGGTATCCGTGCGCCTGAGGGTGGAGATTGCCCCTTACACGGGAATCAGGGGCACGACCTGGGGCGGAGATGGCCTGGCACCTCGGGGGGATACCGAGTGTGCCCGGGATCACACTAGGCTCGGCCGCGACAAGGGAGTCGGGACGTCCATCACTGAGGAGGCGGCCTTGTCCACACCTGCTGCGGAGCACGTCGTCGGCCGGGCGGAGGCCGAGGGGACAGCCGCTCGCGCCCGCGGCCTGACCAAGGCGTACGGATCGGGCGAGACGGCCGTGCTGGCCCTCGACTCGGTCGATGTCGACATCTCGCGTGGCCGCTTCACCGCGGTCATGGGTCCCTCGGGCTCCGGGAAATCCACGCTCATGCACTGCCTGGCGGGACTCGACACCGTTTCGGCCGGACAGGTGTGGCTCGGGGACACCGAGATCACCGGGCTGAAGGACCGCGAGCTGACCCGGCTGCGGCGTGACCGGATCGGCTTCATGTTCCAGTCGTTCAACCTGATCCCGACGCTGAACGCGGCCGAGAACATCACCCTGCCCATGGACATCGCGGGCCAGAAGCCCGACCAGAAGTGGCTGGACCAGGTCATCGACACGCTCGGTCTGCGGGACCGGCTCAAGCACCGCCCCTCCCAGCTGTCGGGCGGGCAGCAGCAGCGCGTGGCCTGCGCCCGGGCGCTCGCCTCCCGACCCGAGCTGATCTTCGCGGACGAGCCGACCGGCAACCTCGACTCCCGCGCGGGGCTCGAAGTCCTCGGCTTCCTGCGCGAGGCGGTCGACGAACTGGGCCAGACCGTCGTCATGGTCACGCACGATCCGAGCGCCGCCGCCCACTCCGACCTGGTGCTCTTCCTCGGGGACGGGCGGATCGTGGACGAGATGGAGCGGCCGACGGCGGACGCGGTGCTGGAGCGGATGCGCCGCTTCACGGGGGGACACGGACACCAGCAGGCCATCGGTTTCGACGGTGCCGCAACCCCTGACCTCGACGCTCGCGCCAAAGCCCCGGACGGCGACGCGCGTGCCACAACCCCTGACGGCGAGGTCCGTGCCGTAAGCACCGACGGCGACTCCCGCGACGTAACCCTCGACAAGGACTGAGGCGGTCGTGCTCAAGGCGACACTGCGGAGTTTTCTCGCGCACAAGGGGCGGCTGCTCCTGTCGGCGCTGGCTGTCGTGCTGTCCGTGGCGTTCGTCGCGGGCAGCCTCATCTTCTCGGACACGGTCACCCGCACCTTCGACCGGCTCTTCGCGTCCACCTCCGCCGATGTGACGGTGGGCCCCAAGGACGATCTCAACTCGCAGATCCCGTCCGGGGCCGCCGAGACCGTGCCGGCCTCGCTGGCCACCCGTATCGCGGGGATCGACGGGGTCGAGTCCACCCACGCGGACGCGTCCGTCGAGAACATCACGGTCGTCGACAGCGAGAACGAGTCGGTCGGGCCGACCACGGGCGCGCCCACCATCGCCACCGACTGGTACCTCACCGACCGCAGCCCGGTGAAGCTGACCTCCGGCCACGCGCCGGAAGGGGCCAGCGAGGCGCTGCTCGACGCGGACACCGCCAAGAGCAAGGACGTGGGCATCGGCGACACCCTGACCGTGCTCGCACAGCCGGGCACGTTCAAGGTGAAGATCGTCGGCATCGCCACCTTCACCACCACCAACCCCGGTGCCGCGCTGGTGTTCCTCGACAGCCGGACCGCGCCGGACCAGCTGCTCGGGTCGCCCGAGGCCGCCACCAGCATCTCGGTGAACGCGACCCCCGGTGTCACCGACGACGTACTGAAGCAGCGCATCGCCGCCGAACTCGGCACGACCACCTACGACTTGAAGACTGCCGACGAACAGGCAGAGGACGCCGCCGCCCAACTCGGCGGATTCCTGGACATCATCAAGTACGTCATGCTCGGCTTCGCCGGAATCGCCGTGCTGGTCGGCGTCTTCCTGATCGTCAACACCTTCTCGATGCTCATCGCCCAACGCACCCGCGAACTGGGCCTGTTGCGCGCCCTCGGCGCCGACCGGCGTCAGGTGCGCCGGTCGGTGCTGACCGAGGCGCTGCTGCTGGGCCTCGTCGGATCGACCGTGGGCCTGGCGGTGGGAATCGGGCTGGCGGCGGGGCTGATCGAGCTCATGGGCGTGTTCGGCATGAACCTCAAGTCCACCGAGATGGTGATCGGTGTGGCGACTCCCGTCTCGGCGTACGTCGTCGGGGTCGGCGTCACGTTCGTGGCGGCGTATCTCCCGGCGCGGCGCGCTTCCGGCGTCTCCCCCATGGCGGCCCTCGCGGACGCCGAAGTCGCCGGTGTGGGAAGGCCGTTGCGGGTGCGCGCGATCGTCGGCTCGGTCGTAGGAGCGGCCGGCGCCGCCGCGCTCGCTGGGTGCGCCGCGTCGTCGAGCACCTCATCGTCCGCCTCCCTGCTGGGACTTGGCATCGTCCTGACGCTCATCGCCACAGTCATCGCGGGTCCGCTGCTGGTGCGGCCGGTGATCCGGGTCCTCGGCGGGGCCTTCCCCGCCCTGTTCGGCTCGGTCGGCCGGATGAGCCAGCGCAACGCCCTGCGCAATCCGCGCCGCACGGGCGCCACCGCGGCCGCCCTGATGGTGGGGCTCGCCCTGGTCGGCGGGATGTCCGTGGCGAGCGCGTCCATGTCCAAGTCCTTCGACGAGCAGATCGACAAGACGCTGGGCGCCGACTTCGTCATCCAGAACAGCAACTTCGTGCCGTTCTCTCAGGAGGTCACCGACAAGGTGCGCCAAACGGAGGGCACCGGGCTCGTGGTCCGCCAGCGGTTCTCGCCGGTCGCGGTGCGGCTGCCGGACGGCAAGCGGATCGAGACGACCGCCACGGCCTACGATCCGCAACTCGACGACGTCGCCCGCGTCACGTACACACAGGGGGACAGTGCGGCGGCGCTCGGCGACGGGAAGATCGCCATGGACGCGGACTTCGCGAAGGATCATGGCGTAACCGTCGGCAGCACGATCCCCGTCGAGTTCCCCGCCGGACGGAACACCGAGCTGACGGTGGGGGCGCTCACCGACCAGGACGGCTCCGACGGGTTCGGGATGACGGGCGGGCTGTTCTTCGGCTTCGCCACGATCGAGAAGTACGTGCCGGGCGGTCAGGACTCCGCGCTGTACGTGAACGCGGCCTCGGGCACCAGCCCCGACACGCTCCGCTCGAACCTGGACAAGACGCTCGAGCCCTATCCGCAGGTGCAGGTGCGCGACCTGGCCGACTACAAGAAACTGGTCCACGATCAGATCGCCGTGCTGCTCTACCTCGTGTACGCGCTGCTCGGACTCGCGATCGTCATCGCGGTGCTCGGCGTGGTCAACACCCTTGCCCTGTCGGTCGTCGAGCGCACCCGCGAGATCGGACTGCTGCGCGCCATCGGGCTCTCCCGGCGTCAGCTGCGCCGGATGATCCGCCTCGAGTCGGTGGTGATCGCCGTGTTCGGCGCGGTCCTCGGTCTGGCACTCGGCCTGATCTGGGGGGTCTGCGTGCAGCAGGTGCTCGCGCTTCAGGGCATGAAGGCGTTCGCCGTTCCGTGGACGACGCTCATCGCGGTCGTGGTCGGTGCGGCACTCGTGGGCATCGTGGCGGCGCTGCTGCCGGCGTTGCGTGCCTCCCGCATGAATGTGCTGGCGGCGATCGCGCACGAGTGATCTACTCCCGTCAAGTCACCCATGGCTGAGGAGAGTTCATGCCGCGTCCCTTCCGTTTCGGCGTCAGCATGATGAGCCCCGCACCTGCCGACGAGTGGCGCGAGAAGTGCCGCCGGGCCGAACAGCTCGGCTACGACGTGATCCTGGTCCCCGACCACCTCGGCATGCCCGCACCGTTCCCGGCCCTGGTGGCCGCGGCCGAGGCGACCGAGCGGCTCCGCCTCGGCACGTTCGTGCTCAACGCGGGCTTCTGGAATCCCACGCTGCTGGCCCGCGAGGTGGCCACCACGGACGCGCTGACGGGCGGCCGCCTCGAACTCGGCCTCGGCACCGGCTACATACAGGCGGAGCACGACACCGCGGGCCTTCCCTTCGGCTCCCCGCGTGAGCGGGTGGACCATCTCGTGCGCACGGTCGAGGAGTTGGAGCGGCTGCTCGACTCGGCCGGCCTCCCCGGCTCCCGGGTTCCGCTGCTGATCGGAGGCAACGGCGACCGGATGCTGCGGCTCACCGCCGGGCACGCCGACATCGCGGCGTTCACGGGGATGCGGTTGGTGCCCGGCAGTACGACGGGGAAGCTGGACCCGCTCACGGCGGAGGAACTGGACGAGCGGGTGGCGGCGTACCAGCGCCTGGCGGTGGACCGGAAGGAACCCGCCGAGCTGAATGTGCTCATCCAGATCGTCGCCGTCACCGACGACCGCGAGGCCGCGGTGCGGGCACTGCACTCCCGCGTGCCCCGTCTGACGCTGGAACAGGTCCTGGCCCTTCCCATCGTGCTGGTCGGCACGGTGGAGCAGATCAGCGCGCAGGTGCGGGCACAGCGCGAGCGGTACGGCTTCTCGTACATGACCGTCCTGGAGCCGTACATGGAGGCGTTCGGAGAGGTGATCGAGGCGCTGCGCGGGGAGTGAAAGCGCCGTCCGGATAATGGAATTCCGCGAGGTGCCACAGCTGTGCGTGATGAGATCGCGGCATGACTGAACTGCGGATACGGGCCGCGACGGCCGACGACCTCGACACCGTTTTGGCCTTCTGGAAGGTGGCCGCCGAGGGGACGAGCATCAGCGACGACCGCGACGGCGTGGAGCGGCTGGTCGCCCGCGACCCCGAGGCGCTGATCCTGGCCGAGCGCGACGGCGAAGTGGTCGGCACGGTGATCGCCGGCTTCGACGGCTGGCGGTGCCATCTGTACCGGCTCGCGGTGCATCCCGAGCGGCGGCGGCTGGGGATCGGCTCGGCCTTGCTGGCGGCCGCCGAGGAGAGGTTCGTACGACTCGGGGGGCGCCGCGGGGACGCAATGGTGCTCCAGCGGAACGAGACCGCTCAACATGCGTGGCGGGCGGCGGGGTACGCACCCGAGGAACACTGGCGCCGTTGGGTGAAGCCTCTCGGCGACTGAACCCGCTTTACCGACCCTTTACCATGGCCTGATCAGCCGGCCCTCTGAAAGGTGCGTGAGCGTCCGCCCATGGGCGAGCCTCCCCGACGCCGACGCCGTGGTCCTCACCGCGTCGGCCGACATCGCGCGATCCCCCCAGCCCTGGCCGATCATGGGACGGAGGTGACCCGATGACCGAAGTGCTCCTCCTCCTGGTGGCGATTCTGCTCTCCCTGGCCTGTGGCGCGTTCGTCGCGGCGGAGTTCTCGCTGACCACGGTCGAGCGCAGCGAGCTGGAGCGGGCCGTCGAACGCGGCGAGGTCGGCGCCGCCGGCGCCCTGAAGGCCGTACGGAATCTGACCTTCCAGCTGTCCGGCGCCCAGCTCGGCATCACCGTCACCAACCTGGTGGTCGGCATGCTCTCCGAGGCGTCCATCGCCAAGCTGATCGCGGGCCCGCTCGAGTCGGCCGGCGTCTCCGCTTCCGCGTCCCACTCGGTCGCGCTGGTCATCGGCACCGGCCTGTCGACGGTCTTCCTGATGGTCGTCGGCGAGCTGGTGCCCAAGAACTGGGCGATCTCCTCGCCGCTGGCGGTGGCCAAACGGGTGGCGACCCCGCAGCGCTGGTTCAGCGCCGCGTTCGGCCCGTTCATCACCCATCTCAACAACACGGCGAACCGTGTCGTACGACGCTTCGGCCTCGAACCCGCCGAGGAGCTGGCCTCCGCGCGCGGACCCCAGGAGCTGGTGGCCCTCGCCCGGCACTCCGCCAAGGAGGGTGCCCTGGAGGCGGACACCGCCGAGCTGTTCGTGCGCACGCTCAACCTCGCCGACCTGACCGCGGAGAACGTGATGACCCCGCGCGTCCAGGTCATGGCGCTTGACCTGCAGGCGACCTGCGAGGACGTGGCGAACGCGACCCGGGCGACCGGCCTGTCGCGGTTCCCCGTCTACCGCGGCAATCTCGACTCGGTGGTCGCCGTCGTGCACATCAAGGACGTACTGGCAGTGACCGCGGAACACCGGGCCCGCACCCCCGTCTCCCAGATCATGCGTGAACCGCTGTTCGTACCGGAGTCGCTGACCGTGGACCGGCTGCTCGACCGGCTGGCCGGCAAGCGCACGATGGCCGTGGTCATCGACGAGTACGGCGGCACCGCAGGGGTCGCCACGCTGGAGGACATCGTCGAGGAGGTCGTCGGCGAGGTACGCGACGAGCACGACCCGCACGAGACCTCCGACCTGTCCCCGGCCGGCACGGACGACGACGGCCGCGCGCTGTACTCGGCCGAGGGGTCCGTCCGCACCGACCAGCTGGCACGGGTCGGGCTCAGGGTGCCCGACGGACCGTACGAGACCCTCGCGGGCCTCGTCGCGACCGAACTGGGCCGCATTCCGGCCCCCGGGGACAGCGTCGAGGTCGTCGGCTGGCGGCTGGACGTGGCGGACGCCTCGGGACGGCGCGCCGCGCGCGTACTGCTGCACGCGCCGCGCACCGAGGAGAAGGAGGGGGAACGATGACCGTCGTACAACTGCTGATCGGCCTCGCGACGCTCGTCGTGAACGCCTTCTTCGTGGGCGCCGAGTTCGCGCTGATCTCGGTGCGCCGCAGCCAGATCGAACCGCACGCCGAGGAGGGCGACCGGCGGGCGCGCAGCGTGCTGTGGGGGTTGGAACATGTGTCCGCGCTCCTTGCGGCCGCACAGCTGGGCATCACCCTGTGCACTCTCGTCCTCGGCATCGTGGCCGAGCCCGCGATCGCGCACCTGCTGGAGCCGGTGTTCCACGCGGTGGGGGTGCCGACAAGCGCGGGCCACGCGGTCTCCTTCGTGATCGCGCTCGCCCTGGCGACGTATCTGCACATGCTGCTCGGCGAGATGGTGCCGAAGAACATTGCGCTCGCGGAGCCGGTGCGCACCGCGCTGCTGCTCGGCCCGCCCCTTGTGGGCCTCTCCCGGGCACTGCGCCCGGTGATCTTCACGATCAACGCCTTCGCGAACGCGCTGCTCAAGCTCCTCAAGGTCGATGTGAAGAACGAGGTCGCTGCGACCTTCACGGACGACGAACTGGCCCGCCTCGTCAAGGACTCCAGTGCCGCGGGACTCATCGACGCCCGCGCCCAGGAGCGGCTGCACGACGCCCTGGAGCTGGGCCGCCGGCCCGTCCGCGATGTCGTCCTCCCGCTGGAAAGCGTGGTCTACGCGCGCGTGGGCGTCACTCCCGAGCGGCTGGAGCAGCTGTCCGCCGAAACCGGCTTCTCACGCTTCCCCGTCGTGGACGAGGGGCGCCGCATCGTCGGCTATCTGCACGTCAAGGACGCGCTGGACGTGACTCCGCGCGACCTTCCGTTCCAGGTGCGGGACATGCGGCCCATCGCACGCGTCCGCGAGAGTACCCCGCTGGACGACGTGCTCACGGCGATGCGGCGCAGTCGCACCCACCTGGCGGCCGTACTGGGCAGCGACGGCCGGCTCGCCGGTCTGGTGACGATGGAGGACGTGCTTCGGGAACTGTTCGGGCAGCCGGTGTGAGGGTGAGTCCGCGGTGACAGGGACCGGGACACTCGCCTGATCCGACAGCCCAAGCTACCGATGGGTACGCGGGCGGGTTAACATCTTTTTCGCCATGCAGACGAATGCCACTTACACCAGTCTTGTCGCGATCGGCGACTCCTTCACCGAGGGCATGTCGGACCTGTTGCCCGACGGCTCCTACCGGGGCTGGGCCGACCTCCTCGCGGCCCGGATGGCCGCACGGACGCCCGGGTTCCGGTACGCCAACCTCGCGGTGCGCGGGAAGCTGATCGGCCAGATCGTCGATGAGCAGGTGGACGTGGCGGCCGCGATGGCGCCCGACGTGATCACGCTGGTCGGCGGGCTCAACGACACGCTGCGTCCCAAGGTCGACATGGGGCGCGTCCGCGGGCTCCTGGAGGAGGCCGTCGAGCGTCTGGCCCCCGCTTGCGAGCAACTCGTCCTGATGCGCAGCCCGGGCCGCAACGGTCCGGTTTTCGAGCGGTTCCGGCCCCGCGTGGAGGAGCTCTTCACCCACATCGACGACCTCGCGAAGCGGCACGGCGCGCTCGTGGTCGACCTGTACGGAGCGCCCTCGCTCGGCGACCCCCGCATGTGGGACTTCGACCGGCTGCACCTGACGGGTGAGGGGCACCGCCGCGTCGCCGAGGCGGTGTGGCAGACGCTCGGGTACGACCCCGAGGACACGGACTGGCAGACCCCGATGCCGCCCACGGCCTCGCCCGGCTGGATCTCCCGCCGCACCACCGACGCCCGCTTCGCCAGGCAGCACCTGCTGCCCTGGATCGGACGCCGGCTGACGGGACGCTCGTCGGGTGACGGACTCCCGGCGAAGCGGCCCGAGCTGCGGCCGTACGAGGGTCCGCTGGCGTAGGCCGCTGCGGCGCCGGATCATCGGGGGCACCTCTCGGGATCCCAACTGGCCGAACGGAGCCGTGCGTGAGCGCCACCGTCATCAATCTCAAGGGCCGTATCCACGACTTCGGCCCTCGGCTCGAGAACGCCCCCGCGGACCTCGTCTACGTCGGCCGCCGCTGGACCATGGGCCACTGGGACCTCCCCCAGCACCCGCTGTACAACCCGTTCGCCTACGACACCCCCACCAAGAAGCGCGACGGCACCCGCGCCGAGATCATGGACAAGTACCGGGCGTACCTGCTCGAACGCCCCGACCTGCTCGCCCAGGTGCCCGCACTACGAGGCAAGACCCTGGCCTGCTGGTGCGCCCCCGAACTCTGCCACGCCGACATCCTGGCTGCGATCGCGGACGGCTCCGCCCCGGCCTCGTAGGTTCCGCCGAAGAACCCCGCGGCGCTGGCCTGCAGGAATCGCCAGTAGAATCCGTACACGTGACTGCCGCGCCTGCAAAGCCCCGTATCCCCAACGTCCTCGCCGGACGCTACGCCTCCGCCGAGCTCGCCACGCTCTGGTCCCCCGAGCAGAAGGTGAGGCTGGAGCGTCAGCTCTGGGTCGCCGTGCTGCGGGCCCAGAAGGACCTCGGGATCGAGGTGCCGGACGCCGCGATCGCCGACTACGAGCGGGTGCTCGACCAGGTCGACCTGGCCTCGATCGCCGAGCGCGAGAAGGTCACGCGGCACGACGTGAAGGCGCGGATCGAGGAGTTCAACGACCTCGCCGGGCATGAGCACGTCCACAAGGGCATGACGTCGCGGGACCTCACGGAGAACGTCGAGCAGCTGCAGATCCGGCTTTCGCTGGAGCTGGTGCGGGACCGTAGCGTCGCCGTCCTGGCGCGCCTGGGCAAGCTCGCGGGTGAGTACGGCGAGCTGGTCATGGCCGGCCGCTCGCACAACGTGGCGGCGCAGGCCACCACCCTCGGCAAGCGCTTCGCGACCGCCGCCGACGAGCTGCTCGTGGCGTACGGCCGGGTCGAGGAGCTGCTCGGCCGTTACCCGCTGCGTGGCATCAAGGGTCCGGTCGGCACGGCTCAGGACATGCTCGACCTGCTCGGTGGCGACGCGGCGAAGCTCGCCGACCTGGAGCAGCGGATCGCCCGGCACCTCGGCTTCTCGCAGGCGTTCACCTCCGTCGGCCAGGTCTATCCGCGCTCGCTCGACTACGAGGTGGTGACCGCGCTGGTGCAGCTGGCGGCGGCCCCGTCCTCGACCGCCAAGACGATCCGGCTGATGGCCGGGCACGAGCTGGTGACCGAGGGCTTCAAGCCGGGCCAGGTCGGCTCCTCCGCGATGCCGCACAAGATGAACACCCGCTCCTGCGAGCGCGTCAACGGCCTGATGGTGATCCTGCGCGGCTACGCCTCGATGACCGGTGAGCTGGCGGGCGACCAGTGGAACGAGGGCGACGTGTCGTGCTCGGTCGTACGCCGGGTGGCGCTGCCCGACGCGTTCTTCGCGCTTGACGGCCTGCTGGAGACCTTCCTCACCGTCCTCGACGAGTTCGGCGCGTTCCCGGCCGTCGTGGCGCGTGAGCTGGACCGCTACCTGCCGTTCCTGGCGACGACCAAGGTCCTGATGGGCGCGGTGCGCGCGGGTGTCGGCCGGGAGGTCGCGCACGAGGCCATCAAGGAGAACGCGGTCGCGTCCGCCCTCGCCATGCGCGAGCAGGGCACCGAGCGCAACGAGCTGCTCGACAAGCTCGCCGCGGACGAGCGCATCCCGCTGGACCGCGCACAGCTCGACGAGCTGATGGCCGACAAGCTGTCCTTCACGGGCGCCGCCGCCGACCAGGTCGCCGCGGTGGTCGGCCGTATCGACGAGATCGTTAAGCAGCACCCGGAGGCCGCTGGATACACGCCGGGGGCGATCCTCTGACGCGGCTCACTCCCGCGGACCTGGAGGCCGCCCGCGACCGGCTCGTGCCGGACGTCGTCGCGGACAACGCCGACGGCGGCCTCCGGGTGCTTTTCTGCGGCATCAATCCGGGTCTGATGACGGCCGCCACGGGTCACCACTTCGCGCGTCCCGGCAACCGGTTCTGGCCGGTGCTGCACCTCTCCGGGTTCACGCCGCGGCTGCTGAAGCCTTCGGAGCAGGGCGAGTTGCCGTCGTACGGACTCGGCATCACGAACGTCGTGGCGCGCGCCACGGCTCGCGCCGACGAGCTGTCCGCCGAGGAGTACCGCGAGGGCGGGCGGCTGCTGACCGCCAAGGTGGAGCGACTGCGGCCGCGCTGGCTGGCCGTCGTGGGCGTGACCGCGTACCGGGCGGCGTTCGGTGAGCGCAAGGCCGTCATCGGTCCGCAGGAGCGGCTGATCGGGGTCAGCAGGGTGTGGGTGCTGCCCAATCCCAGTGGGCTCAACGCGCATTGGACGGCGGCGACGATGGCGGAGGAGTTCGGGCGGTTGCGGACGGCTGCCGCCGAGACGTAACAGGCTGTGCTCCTCGGAGAGTTCCGCGGAGCACAGCCGAACGATCGTGGCGAGTTGGTCAGGCGTCGCGGCGCCGGATGCTCCACGCGCCGGCCGCCAGGGCTGTCGCCGTCCAGGCCGCGGTCACGGCGAGTCCCGTCCAGGCGCCGAGGGCTCCGTCCCACGTCTCGTGGAAGACCACCTGGCCCGCCTTGTCGGGCAGGAAGTCGGCGACTCCGGCCGACGCGGTCCCGACGACGAAGGAGACGATCAGGAGGAACGGGATCAGGATGCTCAGCGTGGCGACGCCGCTGCGCAGGACGGCGGTGAGGCCGGCCGCGAACAGGGCCATGAGCATCAGGTAGATACCGCAGCCGACGACTCCGCGCAGTTCCTCGCTCCAGGTCAGCCCGCTCGCCTTCGTACCCAGAGCCGCTTTCCCCACCACCAGGCTCACAACTCCCGTGACCAGGCCGACAGTCAGCGCTGGAATGGCGATCGCCACGGCCTTGGCCGCGAACCACCGCAGCCGGTCGGGCACCGCGGCCAACGACACCCGCAGCGCACCGCCCTGGAACTCGGCCGAGACCGCCTGCGCGCCGAACGTGATCGCCGCGATCTGTCCGAAGCTGACACCGAAGAACGCCGAGAACAGCGGGTCGAAATCCTCGCCTTCGCCGTCGAGCCCGGCGATGGCCGAGAAGAGCGCGGTGGCGAGGAGAACGCCGCACAGTCCTCCGACCAGCGACCGCAGGGTCCGGATCTTGATCCACTCCGCGTGGAGTGCGGGTGCGAACGTCATGGTCAGGCCTCCTGAGGCTGCGTCGGGGACGGCGTGGCGGCGAACTCGGTCTCGGTGGCCGTCAGATCCAGGTAGGCCTGCTCCAACGTGCCTTCCTCCGCCGCGAGTTCGAGGACGGTCACGCCCGCGGCCGAGGTGAGGCGTCCGATGTCCTCCACCCGCGCGTCGAGCACGGTCCAGCGTCCGTCCTCGCCCTCGACGGCCTCGATGCCGTGATCCTTGAACAGGCCGCCCAGAGCGCCGCCGTCCGTGGTGCGCACCCGTACGCGGGGCTGCACGCGCGCGTCGATGAAACCCCGCATGGGTGTGTCGGCGAGCAGTCGGCCCCGGCCGAGGACGACGAGGTGGTCGGCGAAGGACGCGGTCTCGTTCATGAGGTGGCTGGAGACGAGCACGGTGCGGCCCTCTCGGGCCAGCTCGCGCATCAACTCCCGCATCCAGATGATCCCTTCGGGGTCGAGCCCGTTCGACGGTTCGTCGAGCAGCACCACGGGCGGGTCCCCGAGGAGCGCGCCCGCGACGCCCAGCCGCTGGCGCATCCCCAGGGAGTACGTCTTCACCCGGCGCCGCGCGACGGAAGCGAGCCCCACCTGCTCGAGGACCGCGTCCACGCGGCGCTCCGGGATGCGGTTGCTCGCGGCGAGCGCCCGCAGATGGTTGCGGGCGGTCCGCGATCCGTGCGGGGCCTGCGCGTCGAGCAGGGCGCCGACGTGGCGCAGCGGCTCGTGGATGGTGGCGTAGGCGCGGCCGCCGACGGTGGCGGTGCCGGACGTGGGCCGGTCCAGGCCGAGCACGAGCCGCATGGTGGTGGACTTTCCGGCGCCGTTGGGACCGAGGAAGCCGGTGACGCGGCCGGGGAGGACGCTGAAGGTGAGCTGGTCCACGGCGCGGGTGCTGCCGTACTCCTTGGTGAGGTCTTGGACGTCGATGCTGGTCATGGGCCCAGCCTGGCCGCCGGTGAGGGGTCGTCACCTCCCCCGCGGGGGGACACCGTCTCCCCCGCCCGGGGGAAGCCTGTTGTCGGTGCGGCCTGTCACGATGACGCAATGGCCCGTTTTCTGCGCCCGCTGCTTCGGGGGACGACGTACACGCGTTGGTTGCACCTGTGGGTGCCGATGCTGTTCACCAGTGTGTGGCTGTTCATCGACATGTCGAAGCCGTGGGTGCCCGCCGTGCTGCTGGTTCCGCTGGGGCTGATTCCGGCCGTCCGGCGGGGCGAGGGTGTGCAGGCGCAGTTCATGCTGGCGCGGGGCGGCGGGGAGGCGGCGTTCTCGGTCGCTCCAGCGGCCACGTGGCGGGACCGCTGGCGGACCGTGCTCTGGCTGGAAATCCGGTTGGTGAGCGGGTGGGTGGCTTGCGGGCTCTCCGTCTGGTTGCCGCTGATCGCCTTCGATCTCGTCTTCGCGGCGACCGGCCACGACACGACCGACAACCCCTTCGTGCCGCTCTCGCATGCGCACTGGGCCTACGGGCTGCTCTTCCCGTTCCCTCTGCTCGCCCTGTACGGCGCGGTCATCGGCCTCGGCGAGCTGATCACGGCGATAGCGCGCCGCCTCCTCGGCCCCTCCGCCGGCGAGCGGCTCGCCGCCCTGGAGGAGCGCACGGATCAGCTCCTGGAGCGCAACCGCATCGCCCGTGAGCTCCACGACTCCATCGGTCACGCGCTGACCGTCGCCGTGGTGCAGGCGGGCGCGGCCCGGGCGGCCGGCGACCCCGCGTTCACCGACCGGGCCCTGGGCGCCATCGAGGACACCGGCCGGGCCGCCCTGGAGGACCTGGAACGGGTGCTCGGCGTGCTGCGGGAGGCGGAGCGTCCGGTGAGCAGCCGCCCCACCCTGACCGAGGCCGACCGGCTCCTGGAGTCGGCGCGTGCCTCCGGGGCCAAGGTCGACGCCGAGGTGACCGGTCCCGTGGAGACCGTGCCGGGTCCGGTGTCCCGCGAGGGGTACCGCATCCTCCAGGAATCCCTCACCAATGTCCTGCGGCATGCGGGAAGCGTCCCGGCCCGGGTCCGTATCGAGGTCCAGGACGGCGGGCTGGTCCTGGAGGTCCGCAATCCGCTCACCGCGGAGATATCGGGGCCCGGCCGGGGCAGCGGGCTGCGCGGGATACGGGAGCGCGCGGCGCTGCTCGGCGGCCGGGCGCGGACGGGGCCGGACGAGGGTGACTGGCAGGTGCATGTAGAGCTGCCGCTGCGCTGATCTACGCTGGCCGGATGCCGGTCACCGTTCTCCTCGTCGACGACGAACCTCTCGTACGCGCTGGTCTGCGCGCCGTCCTGGAGGCCCAGCCCGACATCGAGGTCGTCGGGGAGGCCGCCGACGGTGCCGCGGTGATCCCGCTGGTACGGCAACTGCGGCCCGACGTCGTCGCGATGGACGTACGGATGCCCCTGATGGACGGCATCGAGGCCACACGCGCGGTGCTGCGGACCGTGGCCGATCCCCCGAAGATCCTGGTGGTCACGACGTTCGAGAACGACGAGTACGTCTACGAGGCACTGCGAGCGGGCGCCGACGGGTTTCTGCTGAAGCGGGCGCGGCCGGCCGAGATCGTGCACGCGGTGCGGCTCGTCGCCGAGGGCGAGTCGCTGCTGTTCCCCGCTTCTGTACGGCAGTTGGCCGCCGAGTACGGGGACAGTGCCGGGAATCCCGCGGCACGGGCGGCCATGGAGCGGGCGGCCCTGACCGAGCGGGAGGCGGAGGTGCTGCGGCTGATGGCGCGGGGGATGTCGAACGCCGAGATCGCCGCTCGGATGATCGTCGGGACCGAGACGGTCAAGTCCCATGTCAGCGCCGTACTGGCGAAGCTGGGGGCCCGGGATCGTACGCAGGCGGTCATCGCGGCGTACGAGTCGGGGTTCGTGGCGCCCGGGTGAGTCCGACCCGTCAGTAGGTAACTGGTCCCCGGCACTCGCCGGGGTCCCCCGCGCCGAGTACGATCCGGCCAACACGCGCACGAGCTGGGAGGACGGACGTTGGGGCAGTTGACCGGCGGGGACCCCTCTCTGCTGCGAAGGATCAATTCCGCGGTGGTGCTGCACGCGCTGCGCACCACGGACTGCGCGACCCTCACCGAGATCACCCGGGTGACCGGATTGTCCCGGCCGACGGTCGAGGGAGTCGTCGAGGGCTTGATGGAAGCCGGGCTCGTGGTCGAGAAGGCGGCCGAGGAGGGCGCTGCCCGGCGCCAGGGCCGTCCGGCACGCAGGTTCCGCTTCCGGGCCGAGGCGGGCCATCTGCTGGGCCTGGAGATCGGCCCGCACCGGGTCGCCGCACTCCTCTCGGACCTGGACGGCCGGGTGCTCGGTGCCATGTCCAAGGACGTGGAGGAGACGGCGTCGGCGGACGAGCGGCTCGATCGGCTGCGTACGGCGGTCGCCGAGCTGCTGCGCCGGGCGGGCGTCGCCCGGAGCTCCCTGCGCGCGGTGGGCGTCGGCAGCCCCGGGATCGTCGAGGCGGACGGCACCGTACGCCTGGGCACGGCGCTGCCGGAGTGGACGGGCCTGCGTCTCGGCGAGCGGCTGAGCCGTTCCTTCAAGTGCCCCGTGCTGGTCGAGAACGACGCCAACGCGGCGGCGGTCGCCGAGCATTGGAAAGGTGCGGCCACCGAGTCGGACGACGTGGTGTTCGTGCTGGCCGGGCTCAGCCCCGGTGCCGGTTCGCTGATCGGCGGACGGCTGCACCGGGGGTACGGGGGCGCGGCCGGGGAGATCGGCGCGCTACACCTGCTGGGGCGCGAGGTGACGCCCGAGACGCTGCTGTCGACCACGGGCGAGCCGCTGCACCCGCTCGACGAGCAGGCGGTCGCCGAGGTCTTCGCGTACGCCCGGAGCGGCGACCAGCGGGCCATCGCGGCGGTCGACCGCTTCATCCAGCGTCTCGTCCACGACGTCGCGGCGCTCGTCCTGGCGCTCGACCCCGAGCTGGTCGTCGTCGGGGGCTGGGCGGCCGGTCTGGACGGCGTACTGGAGCCGCTGCGGCGCGAGTTGGCGCGCTACTGCCTGCGCCCGCCGAAGGTGGCGCTCTCCCTCCTGGGCGAGGCCGCCGTGGCGACGGGCGCCCTGCGGCTCGCTCTCGACCATGTGGAGGAGGAGCTGTTCGCGGTGGAGGGAACGGTCACCGCGCGGCGCTGAGCGGAACCGACGTGCAACGCATGCGAAAACGTCCCGCCCCGGAGTCTTCCGGGGCGGGACGCTCGTACGTTGGGCTGCTGCTCGGTGGCAGACCGCCCGGCTCGCGGCTCAGGAAGCCTTGCGTTCCGGGTCGTGGTGGATCTCCACGCCGCCGGAGTCGCCGAAGGTCAGCCGGCAGGTGTCGGCGCGGTAGGTGGCGACGGAGACCGCCGCGGTGCGTCCCTGCGCGAAGAAGCGGGTCGTGACGACGAGGACGGGCGCTCCCGGAAGCCGGTCGAGCTCCTTGGCGTCGTCCGCACGGGCCGAACCGAGCTCCACGGCGCTGTCCTGACCCTCCAGGTCCAGGCGCTGCAGCTCGCGCAGTACGGCGCGCGCGCGTGCAGTGCCCGAGGGCGCGTCGATCGCGGACAGGTCGGGCACCGAGGACGCCGGGATGTAGAGCAGTTCGGCGGCGACCGGCTGGCCGTGCGTCACGCGGGAGCGGCGCACCGTGTGCACCTGCTCGTCGTGGCCCGACTCCAGGATTCCGGCCACCCCCGCGGGCGGGACCGCCACCGTGCAGTCCGCGGGCTGCCAGGCGTCGCCGACCGCGCCCGGCCACGTGTGCTGCTCGGAACCGACGGCCACACCCACGCGCGGCGGGGCGACAGTGGTGCCCACCCCGCGGCGGCGCTGCAGACGGCCTTCCAGTTCGAGCTGTTCCAGAGCCTGGCGGAGCGTGGCCCGGGCGACCCCGAACCGAGCCGCCAGGTCGCGCTCGTTGGGCAGGATCTCGCCCACGGTGAAGTCGGAGTCCAATGCCTCACTGAGCACGGTCTTGAGATGCCAGTACTTAGGCTCCGGCACCGTTTCCAACTGCTGGGTCCCCACCCTGTCCTCCGCAATCGCCGTGGCCCGGCGGCGTTTTAGCGCCCTTGTTTATTAAAGGTTCCTGCACTATCCCTGTGACCATAAGTCCGCCCCCACCCTTGGTCAAGACCAATCCTCAATCCCTTACGGATTGCACAGGGGTGCTGCCGCAGAGCGTTCACAGGGCGTTCGTGCTGGGTGATGTTCGTGACACAACGCCGAAAGCCCCCGTCCAGAGGACGGGGGCTTTCGGCGGTCCGCACGGGCCGGGGCGGGTTTCCCCCCGGCTACTCCTCGGCTACTCCTTGGCGAGCGACACCAGCTTCTCCGGGTTGCGCATGATGTAGACGCACTGGATGCGGCCGTCCGCGACGTCGAACTGGAAGACGCTGTCGGGCTTGTCGCCGGACAGGGCCAGCAGCGCGATGCCGCCGTTGAGTTCCAGGAAGCGGAACGACGGGTCGGCGATGCTCTTGCGGGCCGCACCCTGGAGGAAGCGCGCCACCTTGTCGGCGGACTCGATGACCCGCAGCGGGGCCTGGGACAGCCCGCCGCTGTCGGCGACCAGACGCGCGTCCGGGGCCAGCAGGGACAGCAGCCCTTGCAGGTCGCCCTCGGCCGCCGCGGCGAGGAAACGTTCGGTCAGCGCGCGGCGTTCGGCCGGGTCGACCTCGTAGCGCGGGCGCCGTTCGTCCACGTGCTTGCGGGCCCGCCCTGCGAGCTGGCGTACCGCGGGTTCGCCCCGGTCGAGGACGACGGCGATGTCCGCGTACGGGAAACCGAACGCCTCTCTGAGGACGAACACCGCCCGTTCCAGGGGCGAGAGGGACTCAAGGACGACGAGGACGGCGACCGAGACGGAGTCGGCGAGGACGGCCTGCTCCGCGGTGTCGGGGACGGTGTCCCCGAAGTCGGTGACGTACGGCTCGGGAAGCCACTGACCCACGTACGCCTCGTTGCGCGACTGGACTTGGCGCAGCCGGTCGATGGCGAGCCGGGTGGTGACCCGCACCAGGTAGGCGCGCGGTTGTCGCACCTCGGCCCGGTCGGCGCCGGACCAGCGCAGCCACGCTTCCTGGACCACGTCCTCCGCGTCGGCCACCCGCCCGAGCATGCGGTAGGCGACGCCCATCAGGACGGGACGGTGCTCTTCGAAGTCGTCAATCGCGATGTCGGTGGCCACGGTTCCATCCCATCCGACTCGTCACGTCCCTGTCCAGGTGGAATCGGTCGGACTGAACGTACCCGCCTGTGGTTCGCGGCAACCGGGGGCTACCCGTCAGTAGTAGTTGCTGACAAGCTGTCTACGAGACGGTCCGTCAGCCTGTCCGCATGTCCGGCGTGTCCCAGACGAGGAGCAGCATCATGTCCGCCACGGTCTCCTTCAGCCTCCCCTCTCCGCGCGGCCCCAGGACCGTGACGCTGTCCTACGCGCGCGTGGGCACCGGTGAGCCGCTGCTCCTGCTGCACGGCATCGGCCACCACCGGCAGGCCTGGGACCCGGTCGTCCACCTCCTGGCGGCCGAGCGTGACGTCATAGCCGTCGACCTGCCCGGTTTCGGCGAGTCGCCGGCGCTGCCCGAGGGCCTCACGCACGACCTCGAGACGGTGGTGCCCGCGCTCGGCGCGCTGTGCGAGGCGCTGGAGATCGAACGACCGCATGTGGCGGGCAACTCCCTGGGCGGGCTGCTGGCCCTGGAGTTGGGCCGCGAGAAGCTCGTACGGTCCGTCACCGCGCTCTCGCCCGCCGGGTTCTGGTCGCAGGCCGAACGGCGGTACGCGTTCGGTGTGCTGCTCGCGATGCGGCAGGCCGCGCGGCGCATGCCCGTCCCGCTGGTCGAGCGGCTCTCGCGCACGGCGGCCGGGCGGGCGGTGCTGACGAGCACCATCTACGCCCGCCCCGGCCGCCGTTCACCCGAGGCCGTCGTCGCGGAGACCCTCGCGCTGGCCCGCGCCGAGGGCTTCACGCCGACCCTCCGGGCGGGCGGCTCCGTCCAGTTCACCGACGACGTCCCCGGGCTTCCGGTCACGGTGGCCTGGGGCACTCGGGACCGGTTGCTGGTGCGCCGCCAGGGGATCCGCGCGAAGCACATCATTCCGCGCGCCCGGCTGGTCAGGCTGCCCGGCTGCGGGCACGTCCCGATGAACGACGATCCGGCGCTCGTCGCCCGCGTCATTCTCGACGGCAGCCGCTGAGCGACGCCCGGCGCGTGCCAACGCACCGGAACCCAGGGCGACTCCGGCGCCGACCAGCGCGCTCCCCACGGCCTGCGCGGCGCCGTACGCGCCCGTGCCGACGAGCGGGGCGGTGGCGGCCGCCGCGACGGGGATGAGGCCGGAGAAGAGCGTGGCGCGTTCCGCGCCGATGCGCCGCATTCCCGTGTACCAGCACACGAAGCCGACGACCGTGACGACCGCCGCCTGCCACAGCAGCGCGGTGGCCTCGGTCGCGTCCGGCATCCGAAGCCAGGCGCCGCCGCCGGTGAGCACACCGGCCACCGCCGACTCGACCGCGGCGATCCCGCAGACGGTGACCGTCAGCAGCCGTGGACCGAGCGGCCGCACCAGGGGTACGGCCAGGACCGCGAAGCCCACCTCTCCGACGAGCGCGCACACGGAGTACGCGATCCCCGCGCCGTCCGTACGGCCCCACCCCTGGACGGTGAAGGCGCCCACCGCGACGAGCAACGACCCGTACAGCACGAGACGTTGTGGCCGACGGCCCTCCCGGAGGGGGACGATCACGGCCACGAGTATCGGGGCACAGCCCACGAAGACTCCCGGAACCGCGGGCTCCGCCGTCCGTTCGGCGGCGATCACCGCGATGTTGAAGCCGACCATGCCGACCGCCGCGAGCAGTCCGAGGCGCCCCCACCGGCGCGGCGTGAGCTGCCGCAGCGGTGCGGCGCCGCCCCGGCCGACCAGCGGCAGCAGCAGCAAGCAGGCGAGGCCGTAGCGCAGGAACTGGCCGCCCGCGTACGGGTAGTCGTCCAGGACGCTGTTTGCGGTGAAGGAGGCTCCGACGAGGACACAGGCGAGGGCGGCGAGCAGTGCGCCTCGGGCGGGGGTGACGTTCATGGCAGTGACGCTATGAAGGGACGCGGTCCGGTTTAAGGTCCACTTCCATGACGTCATCGGGGACCAATGCGAGGGGCACGCCGGCCGGATCCCCGTCCCCTGGATCCGGGTCATCGGGGTCCGCCCCCTGGGCCGCCGCCTGGGAGCTGCTCCTGCCCGCCGCGTCGGCACCGGCACGCGCGCGTGGCCGCACGCTCCAGGAGGCGTTGCGCGAGTCGGTCCGTTCGGGCCGGCTCGCACCGGGCACCCGGCTGCCCGCCAGCCGCGAACTCGCCGCCGATCTCGGGGTGTCCAGGGGGCTGGTCACGGAGGCGTACGAGCAGCTGACCGCGGAGGGGTATCTGCGCAGCGGCCGGGGTGCCGGGACCTGGGTCGGCGATGCCGTGCGGGCGGCCCGGCCAGGCGTACGTGATCTCGCGCCGCGAGCAGCCGACGCCCGGGCCGACTTCGTTCCCGGGACACCGGACCTGTCGCTGTTCCCGCGTGCCGCGTGGGCCGCCGCGCAGCGCGGGGTTCTCGCCGAACTCCCGCACCACGCACTGGGCTACCCGGATCCGCGCGGGCTGCCCCGGCTGCGCACTGCCCTCGCCGAGCTTCTCTCCCGGCGCCGTGGTGTGGTCGCCGATCCGGAGCGGATCGTCGTGGTCTCCGGGGTCGCGCAGGCGATGACGCTGCTCGGATTCGTGCTCCACGCGCGCGGGGTGCGTGATGTCGGGGTCGAGGACCCCGGCAGCCCCGAGCACGCCTCGCTGTACGCCTCGGCCGGCGTCGGCGCCGTACCGCTGCCCCTGGACGAGGAGGGGCTGGCCACCGGACCGCTGGGGGCTTCGGGCGTACGAGCGGTGATGACGACGCCCGCCCATCAGTTCCCGTTGGGGATCGCGTACTCCGCGCGGCGTCGGGCCGAACTCCTCGACTGGGCACGGTCGGTGGACGGCTTGGTGATCGAGGACGACTACGACGGGGATTTCCGCTACGACCGTGCCCCCGTGGGCGCGCTGCAAGGCCTCGACCCGGAGCACGTCGCCTACACGGGGTCGGTCAGCAAGTCCCTCGCTCCGGGGCTGCGGCTGGGCTGGCTGCTCGTGCCCGCGTCACTGGCCGAGGAGGCGGTCGAGCGCAAGCGCACCATGGATCTCGGAAACCCTGTCGTCGACCAGGCACTCCTTGCCCGTTTCATCGAGCGGGGCGACTACGACCGGCAGCTGCGCCGCTGCCAACGCGCCTACCGGGAACGGCGCGACACCCTCGTATCCGCCCTTGAGGAGCACTTTCCCGGCACGGAGGTGTCCGGGATCGCGGCGGGTCTGCACGTCATCGCCGCGCTGCCCGAACGGTACGGGCCACGGGACCACTTCCTCGAACGAGCCACCGCGGCCGGAGTTGCCGTACGTCCGCTGGCGCACTACGGGGAGACGGTCGACGACGGCGTACGGCTGGTGCTGGGGTACGCGCACCTGTCCCCCGCACGGATCCGGGACGGCGTACGGCTGATGGCGGACGCGACGGCACACGAGTGATGACAGGCGGGACGGCATACGGCTGATGACGGAGGACGCCGTCCGCTTCTGTCATACGCGTCGCGTGCCCACGGGACATCCGTGAGAAGTCGCACACCGGTTCCCTCGTCCCCGCGGTCCGCTGTTCACTCGTGGTTTCCGTGCGCGCTGCGACGCACCAGTAGTTGTGGCATTGCCCATTGGCCGAATCCGTCCCTGGAGGCGCATTCATGTCACACCGTCCGCAGCATCCGTTCCCCGGTCGCCGCAGCGTTCTGCGCGGCTCCCTCGCCGCCTCCGCCGCACTGGCCCTGCCCACCGCGCTCGGCGCGGCACCGGCGTTCGCCCTCTCCGGGCGGCCGAAGGCGGGGTGGGGCGTCCAGACCGGAGACGTGACGGCCAACTCCGGACTGGTGTGGGTACGGTCCGACCGCCCGGCCCGGATGATCGTCGAGACGTCCGCGACCGAGTCGTTCCGCAACCCCCGCAGGTGGCAGGGTCCGCTGCTCGGGTCCGACACCGACTTCACGGGGACGACGCGGCTGCGCGGGCTGCCCGCGGGCGAGCAGATCCACTACCGCGTGCTGCTCGCGGACCCCGACGACCCGCGCCGCACGGGCGAACCCGTGACCGGCACCTTCCGTACGACACCCCGCGGGCGGCGCGACGGGGTGCGCTT
Organism: Streptomyces sp. NBC_00620; assembly: GCF_026341825.1. Classification (GTDB taxonomy): domain Bacteria; phylum Actinomycetota; class Actinomycetes; order Streptomycetales; family Streptomycetaceae; genus Streptomyces. The sequence continues at coordinate 1,480,827 of NZ_JAPENY010000002.1, read as the reverse complement.
CCTGTGGTCGGGTGACCTCGCCGGGCAGGGCTGGGGCATCAACCCGGACCTCGGCGGCTACCGGATCTACGACGCCATGGCCGAGCTCGACCCGGACTTCTTCCTGTGCAGCGGCGACAACATCTACGCCGACGGCCCGATCACGGCAACGGCGGCGCTCCCCGACGGCAGCACCTGGCGCAACATCACCACCGAGGAGAAGTCCAAGGTCGCCGAGACGCTGGCCGAGTTCCGCGGCAACTTCCGCTACAACCTGCTGGACGAGAACCTGAAGCGCTTCAACGCCCAGGTGCCGTCCATCATCCAGTGGGACGACCACGAGGTGCGCAACAACTGGTACCCCGGTGAGGTGATCGCGGCCTCGGACACCCGCTACACCGAGAAGAACGTCGATGTCCTGGCCGCCCGGGGCCGCCGCGCGTTCAGCGAGTACTTCCCCCTCTCGACGCTGCAACCGGACAACCAGGACGGCCGCGTGTACCGGGTCCTGCGCCAGGGCCCGCTCCTGGACGTGTTCGTGCTCGACATGCGGACCTACCGCAACGCCAACTCCCCCGACACGCAGACCACGGACCCGCAGGGCATTCTCGGCGCCGAGCAACTGGAATGGCTCAAGCGGGAGTTGTCGCGGTCGCGTGCGGTGTGGAAGGTGATAGCCGCGGACATGCCGCTCGGCCTGGTCGTGCCGGATGCCACCGAGGGGAAGCCGAACATCGAGGCTGTGGCCCAGGGCGACCCGGGCGCGCCGCTCGGGCGCGAGCTGCAGATCGCGGAGCTGCTGCGGTTCGTCAAGCACCGGCGGATCACCGGCACGGTGTGGCTGACGGCCGATGTGCACCACACCTCGGCGCAGCACTACCAGCCGTCGAGGGCCGCGTTCACCGACTTCGAGCCCTTCTGGGAGTTCATCTCAGGGCCGCTCAACGCCGGCGCCTTCCCGGCCAGCGCGCTGGACAACACCTTCGGTCCGGAGCGGGTTTTCGTGAAGGCGCCGACCGCCTCGAACGTCTCGCCCGCCGGTGGCTACCAGTTCTTCGGCGAGGTCGACATCGACGGCGACAGCGGCGAGCTGACGGTGCGGCTGCGCGAGCAGGACGGCACCGTGCTGTTCACGCAGGTGCTTCAGCCCGGGCGCGTGGGGCAGTAGCAGCCGGGGCGCGTGACCAACTCCCGTATTCTCGAACTGCTGGGCCGCGCACCGGAGTCATCCCCCGGTGCGCGGTCTCCTCTCCGCGCAGACGGCCGGACGGCACGGCTCGTTCAGACGACGGAAGCAAAACAACCGCAAAAAGAACATCAAAAGGTACAGAACGATACTTTACCCATCAGTCACAGACCGTTCGTGATCACGCAACACGGTTCCTTCACAGTGGCTGTATGACTCCAGACATGTCTGATGTGACGCGTGCGAAGCACGGACGCCCCGTTCACCACTGGCGGCGGGACGTCGTCGAACTCGCCGCACTGTTCACGGCCGTTGCGGTCGCGGACGCCGTGGCCAACCTGATCGGGCACGGACCCGACGGCACGGCCCTGCTGATCATCTCGGCCGTCGTCCTGGTCGCCACGGCCGGCTTCCACACATGGTGGGCACGCCGCCACGGTCATGCGCCGCCGGCGGACCATACCGGCGCCCGGCCGCTCGCCGGCGGGCGCCCGGCCGAGACCTCCGAGGAATCCGCGGCAGTCCCGGATTCCCTCGCCGGAGCGACCACGCTGTGGCGGATGCGGACGACGGTGAAGGACGCCCCGGGATCCCTGGCCGCGCTGTGCTCGGCGCTGGCCCAGCAGCGGGTCGACATCCTGAGCCTGCAGACACATCCGCTGGCAGAGGGCACCGTGGACGAGTTCCTGCTGCGCGCGCCGGCAGAGCTGGCGGCTTCCGAGATGACCCGCGCCGTCTCGCTGGCGGGTGGCACGGAGACCTGGACGGAGCGGGCCGACGCCCACGACCTCGTAGACGCGCCGACCCGGGTGCTGGGTCTGGCCACTCGTACGGCACTGGACGCGGCGGAACTGCCGCTCGCGCTCCGGCAGTTGCTCGGCCGGTGCACCATCCGCTCACTGCCCGCCAAGTCGCCCGGATCCGGTCGCGCGGTGGAAAGTGCTCCCGTCGAGGGGGCGCTCGAAGGAACGGTGATGCGGCTGCGGGCGCCTGAGGGCGGGGTGATCACGGTGGAGCGGCCGTATCTGCCGTTCACGCCCACGGAGTTCGCGCGGGCGCGGGCGCTGGTGGAGCTGGACGCGCGGCTCGGTCCGCGGATCCCGCGCAGTCAGGACGTGCTGACGCTGCCGGAAGGCAACGCCATCAGCCTGCGGCGCGCCGACGTCGGCGACCTCGAGGCCGCCAAGGCGATGCACGAGCGCTGCTCGCCCCGCACGCTGAGCATGCGCTACCACGGTCCGGTCGGCGACGCGGACCGCTATCTCAACCACCTGCTCAGCCCGCGTTTCGGACGCACCCTCGCCGTGCAGACGGCATCCGGGCGCATCGTCGGGCTCGGCCACCTCCTCTGGGACGGCGACGAGACGGAGATCGCGCTCCTCGTCGAGGACGACTGGCAGCGGCGCGGTATCGGCGGCGAACTGCTCGGCCGCCTGGTGACGATGGCCGTCGAGGCGAGCTGCGAGAGCGTGTACGCCGTCACGCAGTCCTCCAACACCGGCATGGTCGCCGCCATGCGCGGCCTCGGCCTTCCCCTCGACTACCAGATCGAGGGGGGCACCCTGGTCATCACGGCCCGTCTGGACGCGACTCCGGTGACGTCACGGCTGCCGTACGACGAGGGGCAGCGTGGGGAGCGGGTCGTGCGGGACTAGCGCTCCACCGGCGCTCCGCCAGCGCTCCGCCGGACATGCGGCTCGTTCTGCCGCGGGCCGGTGGGGGCTGGTCGCGCAGTTCCCCGCGCCCCTTGCGGGGCGCGGTTGCGCACCCGGCTTCACCGGGCACGTCAGGCCAGGACCCCGGTCCGCCCCAACGCCCCGTCCAGGTCGGCCCAAAGGTCGTCGACGTCCTCCAGCCCCACCGACAGCCGCAGCAGCCGGTCGCCGACCCCGGCGTCGCGGCGGTCCGCCGGGTCCACGACGCGGTGGCTGATGGAGGCCGGATGCTGGATAAGACTGTCCACGCTGCCGAGGCTCACGGCGGGGGTGATCAGACGGACCCCGGCGATGACGGCGTGCGGGTCGCCGTGCACCTCGAAGGCGATCATGGCGCCGCCGATCCGCGGATAGTGGACGCGGGCGACGCGCGGATCGGCGGCGAGGCGGCGGGCCAGTTCCGCCGCGTTCGAGGACGCGGCCCGGACCCGTACGGGCAAGGTCGACAGACCACGCAGCAGCAGATAACCGGCGAGCGGATGCAGGACACCCCCCGTGGCGAACCGCACTTGGCGCAGCCGCCCGGCGAACTCCTCGTCGCAGGCCACCACCCCGGCCATCACGTCGCCGTGTCCGCCCAGGTACTTGGTGGCACTGTGCAGGACCAGCCGCGCCCCCTGCTCGGCGGGGCGTTGCAGCACCGGCGTGGCAAAGGTGTTGTCGGCGAGCAGGGGAACGGAACCGCAGTCGTACGCGAGGGCCTTCAGGTCGAGTTCGGCGAGCGTCGGGTTGGCCGGGGACTCCACCATCACCAGGCCCGTGTCGGGGCGCAGCGCGTCCGCCACCCCCGCCGGGTCGACCCAGGTCACCTCGGAGCCCAGCAGTCCGGCGGTGAGCAGGTGGTCGCTGCAGCCGTACAGGGGCCGTACGGCGACGACATGGCGCAGGCCGAGCGCGTTCCGTACGAGCAGTACGGCGCTCAGTGCGGCCATGCCGCTGGCGAACGCGACCGCGCTCTCGGTGCCTTCGAGGCGCGCGAGGGCGGTCTCGAAGCGGGCGACGGTCGGGTTGCCGAGCCGGCCGTAGACGGGCGGGCCCTGCGGTTCGGCGCCGTCCGCGGCGAACGCGTCGATGCGGGCGGCCTCGCCGCGGCTGTCGTACGACGGGTAGGTCGTGGACAGGTCGATCGGCGCCGCGTGCAGTCCCTGCCGGGCGAGATCCTCCCGCCCCGCGTGCACGGCCTCGGTGGCAAGTGCGCGGGTACGGCCGGCGCCGTGTCTCGTCGTGTCCGGTTCGCGTATGTCGTAGCTGACGGAATCCATGCCCACAAGCCTGAACAAGGGCCGGGAAGAGAGTGTCGAACCCCGTGCTACGTTCGCGCCATGGCCGATTCTGTCGTACTCGATCCGGTGGATCTCCATCTGCTGCGGCTTCTGCAGAACGACGCCCGGACGACGTACCGCGATCTGGCGGCGCAGGTCGGTGTCGCACCCTCGACCTGCCTGGACCGGGTGACCAGGCTGCGCCGTGCGGGAGTCATTCTCGGCCACCAGCTGCGGCTGGACCCGGCGAGGCTGGGGCGGGGCCTGGAAGCCCTGCTGTCCGTGCAGGTCAGACCGCATCGGCGGGAGCTGGTGGGACCGTTCGTGGAGCGCATCAGGGCGTTGCCCGAGTCGCGGACCGTCTTCCATCTCACGGGACCCGACGACTATCTCGTCCATGTCGCGGTCGCCGACATGGCTGATCTGCAGCGGCTGGTTCTCGACGGGTTCACGTCCCGGCGTGAAGTGGCGCGCGTCGAGACCCGGTTGATCTTCCAGCAGTGGGACTGCGGCCCGCTGCTGCCACCGCAGCGCGAGGGCTGACGGAAGGGTCACGCCCTGAGCAAATCTTGCTGACGGGGACCGCGTCCCCGTACGAGGATGTCCGCATGCCTGAGACGAAGATCCCGCTGCCCCGCGAGGTCGCCGACGCGTATGTCGACGACCTCATCGCCCTCGACCCGGTCACTGGTACCTACCTCGGCGACAAGGCGAGTGCCGGCAAGCTGCCGGATGCCTCGCCCGCAGGTCAGGCCGCCCTGGCCGACCTGGCGCGCAGGACCCTGGAGCGGCTCGACGAGGCGGAACGGCAGCTGGGCGCGGACAGTGACATCGAGCGCCGCTGCGGCCGGCTGCTGCGCGAGCGGCTCACCGCCGAGCTCGCCGTCCACGACGCCGACGACCATCTGCGCATGGTCGGCAACATGCATTCGCCCGCGCACTCGGTGCGCGAGGTCTTCACCCTCACTCCCACGGAGACGGACGAGGACTGGGCGGCGGTCGCGGAGCGGCTGCGCGCGGTGCCGGGCGCGCTGGAGGGCTATCGCGAGTCCCTCGCCCTCGGCCTGGATCGCAAGCTGTACGCGGGCCCCCGCCCCACCGCGACGTTCATCGGGCAGCTCACCGAGTGGTCCGACACCGACGGGCAGGGCCGCGGCTGGTTCGAGGACTTCGTGACGCCTGGCCCCGAGACGCTGCGCGCGGAGCTGGACACCGCCGCCCGTACCGCGACCGAGGCCCTGGTGTCCCTGCGGGACTGGATGCGCGACGTGTACGCGCCCGCCATCGAAGGCGCGCCGAACACGGTCGGCCGCGAGCGGTACGCCCGCTGGTCGCGCTACTTCAACGGTACGGATCTCGACCTCGACGAGGCGTACGCGTACGGCTGGGCGGAGTACCACCGCCTCCTCGCCGAGATGAAGCAGGAGGCCGAGAAGGTCCTGCCCGGCGCCGAGACCCCCTGGGTGGCGCTCGCGCACCTCGACGAGCACGGCACGCACATCGACGGCGTCGACGAGGTGCAGGCCTGGCTGCAGAACCTGATGGACCAGGCGATCGAGGCGCTGGACGGGACACACTTCGAACTCGCCGAGCGGGTACGGAAGGTGGAGTCCCACATCGCACCGCCCGGCAGCGCGGCGGCCCCCTACTACACGGCACCGTCCGAGGACTTCTCGCGCCCCGGCCGTACGTGGCTGCCGACGATGGGCCAGACCCGCTTCCCCGTGTACGACCTCGTCTCGACCTGGTACCACGAGGGTGTCCCCGGCCATCACCTCCAGCTCGCGCAGTGGGCGCACGTCGCGGGAGACCTCTCCCGCTACCAGGCCACGGTCGGCGGGGTCAGCGCCAACGCCGAGGGCTGGGCGCTGTACGCGGAGCGGCTCATGGACGAACTCGGCTTCCTCACCGACGCGGAGCAGCGCCTGGGCTACCTCGACGCGCAGATGATGCGTGCGGCCCGCGTCATCGTCGACATCGGCATGCATCTGGAACTGGAGATTCCGGCCGATTCGCCGTTCCACCCGGGTGAGCGCTGGACGCCCGAGCTGGCGGAGGAGTTCTTCGGCGCGCACAGCAGCCGGCCCGCCGACTTCGTGGAGAGCGAGCTGACCCGCTACCTCTCGATCCCGGGCCAGGCCATCGGCTACAAGCTCGGCGAGCGCGCCTGGCTGCTGGGCCGCGAGAACGCGAAGAAGCGCCACGGAGACGCCTTCGACGCGAAGGCCTGGCACATGGCGGCCCTCTCTCAGGGCTCGCTGGGCCTGGACGACCTGGTGGACGAACTGTCCCAGCTCTGACGCTCACCGACGGCGGCCGGGCTCGGACCGGCGACACGAGTCCGGCCGACGTCGGCATCCGCGCCCCGCGCGGCAGGTGCGCGCGGGGAACGTGAAGTCCCGTGGGTCGTCGCTCAGTTCGGCAGCCGCCGGAGCTGTACGAGGCCCACCCACGTCTCGGGGCCCGGCTCCGCGTACGTCGCGCGCACCGCGTACCGGCCCGGCTCCAGCGCGAGCTTGAGGTGATCCGTCCGCTTCGATTCGCTCCCCGGCCAGGCCGCGTCGAACAGGACCACGGGACCGGGCACGTTCCAGTGCACTTCCGGCTCCCAGACCGCCGCTTCGAGCGCCGCGGGGACGATGGCGAGCAGTTCGTCCTCGGAGTCGGCGGCGCACCACCGTACGAAGGTGCCGTGCTCGGGGAGGAAGGCGGTCGAGGCGGGTTCGTCGCCGAGGACCAGGGCCCTGGTGTCGCCGACCGGCACGAGACCTATGTAGCCGTCCACGTCGCACGCCCGGTCGTAGTCGGAGGACGTCTCGTCGCCGTCCGCGCCCGACCAGAACGGCAGCACGACCTCCGGGATCACTATGAGCGGCCCGCCGCCCGACTCCACCCACTCGACCGCACCTGGTTCCGCGTATCTCGCCATGCGGCAGAAGCTACACGGCGGGGACCCGGTGGAGATCCGGTGTCCCCTCCGCTGTCCGATACGCCACCCTCGACACCCATGACCACCCGAACTCCCTTTCCCTCCGCATGCGTTACCGCGACAGCACAGGGCAGGACGGGCCCGGCTCAGCAGCCGCAGTCCGCCGCGTCCAGCGGTGCCGTCAGCGGGTCCGCGGCGCGCCGCTCCCGCCCCTCCCAGGTCTCGAACTCGAAGCCCTCGCGCGCCCAGTACTCGAAGCCGCCGAGCATCTCCTTGACCTGGAAGCCGAGTTCGGCGAGGGCGAGGGCGGCGCGGGTCGCGCCGTTGCAGCCGGGGCCCCAGCAGTACGTGACGACCGGCACCGACTTGTCGAGGAGCTGTTCGGCCTGCTCGGGGATGAGCGCGGTCGGCAGGTGGACGGCGCCAGGGACATGACCCTGGTCCCAGGACTCGGTCGAGCGGGAGTCGAGGACGACGAAACCGGGGTCGCCGCCGGCGCCGAGGGCGGCGGCGACATCGGACACGTCGGCGTGGAAGGCGAGGCTCGCGCCGAAGTAGGCGGCGGCAGCTGCCGGAGACGCGGGCGCGACGCGCAGAACGGGGTTCACGGTGGTCGAGGTGCCGGTCACGCCGGCCTCGGTGGTCGCTGTCATGGTGTGGCCTTCCCTCCCTGTCCCACCTGACCAGTGGCTTCTGCGCACCGGCCGCGCGGGGACCTGCACCCGCCCGCGGGACTTCCTGGCCAGAAATCTATGTCCGGTGACCTCGGCCTTGAAGTGGCCATCCACGGCATCGCTCTTGATCCGCCGGGGATTTCCCTGCTATCCATCACACATGACCGCGTATTCCCCGGACGCCACCGACTGGCGCATCCTCGATGTCCTGCAGCGCGAGGGCAGGGCCAGTTTCACCGACCTGGCCCGTGCCGTCTCCATGTCCGCGAGCGCGGTCACCGAACGGGTCCGCCGGCTGGAGGAGGCGGGCGTCATCCAGGGGTACGCGGCCGTCGTCGACCCGGAGAGCCTGGGCCTGCCGATCCTGGCGTTCGTGCGGCTCAGGTACCCGAACGGCAACTACAAACCCTTCCACGACCTGGTCGAGGTGACGCCCGAGATCCTGGAGGCGCACCACGTCACGGGCGACGACTGCTTCGTCATCAAGGTCACGGCACGCTCCATGCGCCACCTGGAGGAGGTGTCCGGCAAGATCGGCACCCTGGGCTCCGTGACCACGAGCGTCGTCTACTCCTCGCCGCTCCCCCGGCGCCCGCTGGGCCACTGACTCACATCTGGTCGCCCCGCTGCCTTACGACCGAGCCCGTCCGCCCCTTCACGACCTCCAGCTGGGCGTGGATGCGGCGCCGCAGGTCCGCGACATGGCTGACGATGCCGACGCTGCGGTCCCGCTCGCGCAGTGAGTCGAGTACGTCGAGGACCTCGTCGAGGGTCTGGTCGTCGAGGCTGCCGAAGCCCTCGTCGATGAAGAGCGTGTCGAGCCGCACCCCGCCGGCCTCGTCGGTGACGACGTCCGCGAGGCCGAGCGCGAGTGCGAGGGAGGCGAAGAACGTCTCGCCGCCGGAGAGTGTCGCCGTGTCGCGCTCGCGGCCGGTCCAGGCGTCCACGACATGCAGTCCGAGCCCGCTGCGCCCACGCCCGGCGCGGTCGTCGGAGTGGACAAGGGTGTAGCGCCCCGAGGACATGCGCAGCAGCCGGACGGTCGCGGCGGCGGCGACCTGTTCCAGGCGGGCGGCGAGGACGTAGGACTCCAGGCGCATCTTGCGTTCGTTGTCCGCCGACGTGCCGGCCGCGAGACCGGCCATGCGGGCCACCCGGTCGTACGCCTCACGCAGTGGCGCCAGGCGGCGTGCGGACGCGGTGGCGTGCGCGGACAGCCGGTCGAGCTCACCGCAGCGCCGGGCGGCGGCGTCCTGCGCGGAGGCGGTGTCCCGCAGCCGGCGGGCGGCGGACTCGGCGGCCTGTTCGGCGGTCCACAGGTCGGCGGGCGGCTGCTGGGCGGCGGCCGCCGTGTCGGTCTCGGCGAGGACGGCCCGCACTGCCGCTTCCTCCGACTGCCAGGTGTCGAGCCGCCGTTGGAGCTCCCGGTGGGCCGCGTCGTCGAGCAGTGCGGCAGCGGCTGCCCGCGGTGTGTCGAAGCCTGCGCGGAAGGCAGCGTCGGAGAGTCGCGCGTCGGCGTCCTTGAGCCGCTGCGCGGTGTCGTCGGCCGCGCGCACGGCGTCCGCGGCCTCGGTGAGCAGCGCGACCTGCCGCTCCAGTTGCGCGGCCCGCGCGGCTACGCTGCCGGCCGCGCCCCGCGCCTGTTCCAACTCCTCCTCCAGGGATGCTCTTTCCAGGTCGTTCCGGTCGCGGTGCGAGACCCGGGCGGCGGCGCGGAGTGCGGCCTGCTGCTGGGCGGCCACCCGCCGTTCGTGCTCGAGCCCGGCCTGTGCGAGTCGCTCACGCGCGGTGTGCAGCCCGGATGCGGCGGCGCGCGCCTCGGCGTACTCCCGCTCCAACTCCTCGGCCTGCTCAGCGAGTTGCTCGGTGGGCGCGTCCCCCGCCTCCGCGGTGGCGGCGGCCAGTGCCTCCCGTACGACGCCGAGTCGCCGCTCGGCCTCGGCGCGCTCCTCGTCGGCGCGCTGGTAGGCGGCGAGGGCGTGCTCCTCTGCCTCCCGGTCGACATGCCCGGCGATCTTCCGTGCGGGCGCGGGGTGTTCGGTGCCGCCGCACACGGCGCAGGGTTCGCCGTCGACAAGGCCCGCGGCGAGTTCCGCGGCGATGCCCTGGAGGCGCTGTTCCTTCAGGTCGAGCCAGTGGGCGCGCGCGTTCGTGGCGCGTTCGCGGGAGGCGAGGGCGCGCGCCTGGGTGTCGTCCGTGTCGCGGGCGAACGCGTCGCGCTGGCGGGCGGCCCTGAGCCGGGCCTGCGCGGGGTCGCGCTGCACGGCGAGCTGCTCGGCATGTGTCGCCGCTTCCTGCGCGGACTCGATGCGTGCCTCGTCGGCCGTGCGGGTCGCCTCCCAGGTGGCGAGCCAGTTCTCGGCGTCCTGGAGCACTTCCTCGTCGGCACGCTCCTGGCTGTCCAAGTCGGCGCTCTCGGCGGCGAGTTCGGCCAGTTTCCGTTCGGCGCGGCGTGCCGACTCCAGTCCGCCCAGCTCCTCCGCCGCCTTGCGCGCGGCGGAGGCGAGCCCGGGCGCGCCGGCTCCGGCGAACGTCTCCGGCAGGGCGGCACGCGCGCGTACTTCCTCGGCCGACGCGCTCCGGTGCTCGGCCTCGGCGGCGTCGCGCAGGTCGAGTGCGGGGGCCACCGCCTCGGCCTTGCGGGCACGCTCCATCCGCGTCTGGGCCTCGCGATGGGCGTCGGCGCGCTCCTCCAGGCGGGCGGCCCGCTCTCTCGCCTCCGCGAACCGGCGCTGCAGCCGCGCCACTTCACGCACGTCGTCGAGTACGCGATCGGCCGCGGCCTGCGCTGATTCGGCGGCCGTCCGTGCGCAGTGGGCGATGGTGAGCCGTTCGCGGGCGGTGCTGCGGGCGACGGCGGCGGCGCTCAGGATGGCATCGGCGAGACCGGGGTCTCCCGGCGCGAGGCCGGGCAGCTCCATGGCGTCGCCCGCGGCCTGCTGCATACGGTGCGCGTCGGCGAGCAACGCCGTGTCCCCGTCGCGCACTTCGGTCTCGGCCGCACGCCGCCGCTCGGCGAGACGCTTCTCGACCTCGGCGAAGCGGTGGGTGTCGAAGAGGCGGCCGAGCAGCTTGCCGCGGGCCTCGGCGTCCGCCCGCAGAAAGCGTGCGAAGTCGCCCTGGGGCAGCAGCACGACCTGGCAGAACTGCTCCCGGCTCATGCCGAGCAGCTGGGTGATCTCCTCGCCGATCTCCTGGTGGGAGCGGCTGAGGTCCTTCCAGGAACCCGCCGACGCGTCGTACTCGCGGAGCCAGCTCTGCGCCTTCTCGGTCGTGGTGCCCGTGCCGCGTCTCTTGGCCCGCTCGAAGGGCGGCTGCCGGGTGATCTCCAACCGGCGTCCGGCGACGGTGAGTTCGAGGCTCACCTCGGTGCGGGTGGCGGGCGTCGCGTGGTCGCTGCGCAGCGAACCGCCCTGGCGGGCGCCCGGCACCGCTCCGTACAGCGCGAAGCAGACGGCGTCGAGCACGGATGTCTTGCCCGCGCCCGTCGGCCCGTGCAGCAGGAAGAGCCCGGCGGCCGACAGCTCGTCGAAGTCGACCCGCTGGGCGTCGCCGAAGGGCCCGAAGGCGGTGATGTCCAGGCGGTGCAGCCTCATCGGGCGACCCCCAAGAGGTCCAGCAGGCGTGTCGTCACCGGGCCACCTCCCGTACGGCTTCGTCGGCGCGGACCGCGTCGAACGCGTCCCGTAGCACCGCCTGCTCGCGTGCGTCGGGTCCGGCGCCGCGCACATGGGCGACGAAGTCCTCCGCGATCTGCTGTTCGCCCCGGCCCGCCAGCCGCCGGGCATAGGAGAGGTCCGGGTCCTCCGGCGCCCTCTCCGGGTCGAAGGCGAGGCTGAGTGTGTGCGGGAAGCGCTCGGTCAGCCGGGCCATGGGGTCGGCCGGGCGCACCGGGTCGGTGAGCGTCGCCTCGACCCACGCCTCCTCGTGGCGCGCCAGCTCCGGATCGACGAGCAGCTCCTCCAGCCGCCCTCGGATCCGGGCGAGCGCCCGAGGGACGGGGCAGTCGATCCGCTCCGCGTCGAGCAGACCCTCGGGGCCCAGGTCCACGAGCCACATGCTCTTGCGGTGGTCGGCCTCCGAGAAGGAGTACGGCAGCGGGGAGCCGGAGTAGCGCACGCGCTCGGTGATGGTCTGGCTGCCGTGCAGATGCCCGAGCGCGGTGTAGTCGACGCCGTCGAAGACCCCGGCGGGCACGGAGGCGACCCCGCCGACCGTGATGTCCCGCTCGCTGTCGCTGGCCTCGCCCCCGGTGACGAAGGCATGGGCGAGGACCACGGAACGGGTGCCGGGCGCCCGCGCGGCAAGATCGGCGCGGACCCGGTCCATGGCAGCGGCGAGCACCGCCTCGTGGCCCGGCTTCTCCACCCCGAACTCGTCCTTCACCAGGGCCGGTTCGAGGTAGGGCAGTCCGTAGAAGGCCACCTCACCGTGCGCGTCGGCCAGCACCACGGGCGTACCGCACGCCGATGCCTCGGTCCGCAAATGAACGCCCGCCCGCCCGATGAGACCCGCCCCGACACCCAGCCGGCGCGCCGAATCATGGTTCCCGGAGATCATCACCGTGGGCACACCGAGGTCGGCCAGCCGGTGCAGGGCGTCGTCGAAGAGTTCGACCGCGGCCAGCGGCGGCACCGCCCGGTCGTACACGTCCCCCGACACGACCACCGCGTCCACCTCGCGCTCACGCACGGTCACGACGAGGTGGCCGATGAACTCGGACTGGGCGCCGAGCATGTTCACCCGGTGGAACGCCCGGCCGAGATGCCAGTCGGAAGTGTGCAGCAATTTCATGAAATCGCTCTGACCTGCACGATTACCCCCACCAGGCATCTACAACGAACACAAAGCCAGCACGGGCTCGCCGCCAACACCCACCACGCTAACGCCTTTGACCTCCCGATCCATCACTGACCTCAAATCACCCAGGCAAATAGCACAATCCACGCGCCGGGCAGCCAGTGGATCACCTCGGCGGACTCTCCGGTAACGTCAGAATATGAGCCATCCGCATCCCGACCTGAAAGCCGCCCCTCCCCTGCCCGAAGGAGGGCTGAGGGTCGTCGCCCTGGGCGGTCTGGGTGAGATCGGCCGCAACATGACCGTCTTCGAGCATGCCGGCAAGCTGCTCATCGTCGACTGCGGCGTGCTGTTCCCCGAAGAGACCCAGCCCGGCGTGGACGTGATCCTGCCGGACTTCACCTCGATCCGTGATCGCCTGGACGACATCGTGGCCGTGGTGCTCACGCACGGCCACGAGGACCACATCGGTGGCGTGCCATATCTGCTGCGAGAGCGCTCCGACATCCCTGTCGTGGGCTCGAAGCTGACACTGGCGTTCCTGGAGGCCAAGCTCAAGGAGCACGGAATCCGGCCGCGCGCGGTGCGGGTACGTGAGGGCGACCGCCGCAGTTTCGGCCCCTTCGAGTGCGAATTCATCGCGGTCAACCACTCCATCCCGGACGGTCTCGCGGTCGCGATCCGCACCGCGGCCGGGCTGGTGCTGCACACCGGCGACTTCAAGATGGACCAGTTCCCGCTGGACGACCGCATCACCGACCTGCGCGCCTTCGCCCGCCTCGGCGAGGAAGGCGTCGATCTCTTCCTCACCGACTCCACCAACGCCGAGGTCCCTGGCTTCACCACCTCCGAGCGCGACCTGAACCCGGCGATCGAGCAGGTGATGCGTACCGCCCCGCGCCGGGTGATCGTCTCCAGTTTCGCCAGCCATGTGCACCGCATCCAGCAGGTCCTGGACGCCGCGCACCAGCACGGTCGCAAGGTCGCCTTCGTGGGCCGCTCGATGGTCCGCAACATGGGCATCGCCCGAGACCTCGGGTATCTGAAGGTTCCCAGCGGCCTGGTCGTGAGTACCAAGGAAATGGAGAAGCTGCCGGACCACAAGATCACCCTGGTGTGCACCGGATCCCAGGGCGAGCCGATGGCGGCGCTGTCCCGGATGGCCAACCGCGACCATGTGATCCGCATCGGCAAGGGCGACACCGTCCTGCTCGCCAGCTCCCTGATCCCCGGCAACGAGAACGCCATCTACCGGGTGATCAACGGGCTGACCCGCTGGGGCGCCCATGTCGTCCACAAGGGCAACGCCAAGGTGCACGTCTCCGGGCACGCCAGCGCCGGTGAACTCGTGTACTGCTACAACATCGTCAAGCCCCGCAATGTCATGCCCGTGCACGGCGAATGGCGCCACCTGCGGGCCAACGCCGACCTGGCCATCCGTACGGGGGTCGATCCCGAGCGGGTGGTCATCGCCGAGGACGGCGTCGTCGTCGACCTCGTGGACGGGCGTGCGTCGATCACCGGCAAGGTGCCCGCGGGCAACGTCTACGTGGACGGCATGGAGGTCGGCGGCGCCACCGAGGCGTCCCTGAAGGACCGCGTCACCCTCGCGGAGGAAGGCGTGGTCACCGTGGTAGCGATCGTCGACGCCGACACGGGCGCCCTTGCCGAGACCCCCGACTTCCTGGCCCGCGGGTTCGTCCACGACGACACCACGTTCGAACCGGTCATCCCTGTCATCGAGAAGACTCTGGCGACCGCAGCCCAGGAAGGCGTCGGCGACGCACACCAGCTGGAACAGCTCATCGCCCGTGCCGTGGCGAACTGGGCCTTCCGTACCCACCGCCGCAGGCCCCTCATCATCCCCGTCATCATCGACGCCTGACCGGCGGCCCCCTTCGCCGCGCCTGCCCTGCCGGCAGCAGGAACGGTTTCACGCCTGCGTCCAGACCCGCGCAGAGCGGCGTTCGAGGCACCGGCTTCGGGCACCGGCGGTGCGTCAGAAAGGTAAACGGATGAGCGCGCGTTTCGAGGAGATCGACTGGCGCCCGACCGCGATGGGCGACATCAGCCTGCGACGCCGACGCGACCCGGCGTCGGGCACTGATGTGTACGAGGTGAAGCTCGGCGACGAGTTCTTGATGTCCAGCCTGTTCACAGCCGGCGAGATCGCGCTTGCGGAACTCGGACTGGCGGAACTGCCGGGCACCGAACTGGACGTCGCCGTCGGCGGACTCGGACTCGGGTACACCGCCGAGGCCGTGCTGGACGACCCCCGGGTGCGCTCGCTGACCGTGATCGACACACTCGCCGAAGTCATCGACTGGCATCAGCGGGGCCTGGTCCCTCTCGGCGCCCGGCTGACTTCGGACCCCCGCTGCCGCCTGGTTCAGGGCGACTTCTTCGCGATGGCGGCCGATTCGTGCGGTCTGGACCCGAGTGAACCGGGCCGCCGCTTCCACGCCATCCTGCTGGACGTCGACCATTCTCCGCGCCATGTGCTCCACCCGCGCCACGCGGCGCTCTACCAGCCTGCCGGGCTCCGCGCTCTCACCGAGCACCTTCACCCCAACGGGGTCTTCGCCCTGTGGTCGAACGACCCGCCGGACAAACAGTTCGCCTCCGCACTCACGGAGGTCTTCCCGCAATCAGCAGCCCATGTCGTCGACTTCGACAATCCCCTGCAAGGCGGCACCTCGACCAACACCGTCTACGTGGCCAGGACAGAACCGGGCCCGGCGTAGGCAAACGGTGGCGCTGCGGGCGCCGAGCCGTCCGAGGAGTGCTGGGCCTCGTCGAAGCCGATCACGGCCACGTCCTCGGGCGCGCGCCGCCCGACGTCGACGAAGCGCTCCAGGGGCGGAAGCCCCAGGCGTCGGGCGGCTTCCTGCGCGAAGAGCCGAGGAGGGCCTCGGTGAGCGGGAGGATCTTCTGCGTGGCCTCGGGCGCCGAGTGACCGTGCCGGACGAGAAGAACGTGGTCGTGGTCGGTGAGCTCCTCATCCAGGCCCTGGACGTAGCCGCGAACGGCACCGGTCCGAACCGAGAAGCGGACCAAAGTCGTGCAACCAACGGATATGGCGCGTGGATGCGTCGTTCCGGCGGCCACGCCCCGGACACATCTGCGCAGGAGTGTCACACAGGCTGCACACACCCTTTCTGAAGCCTCGTTACCTTTACTCGCGGCTCGCTCCCCCGTGCGAAATGAACTCAGGAAGATCGCAGATGGACTACTGCTCCGATTGCCGTCGGCACCTCAACGGCGCCCTGGCGTGCCCCGGCTGCGGCGCCTACGCCCCGAGCATCGCTCCCCTCGCCGACGGAACGCCCGCGACGGTCACAGCAGGGTGGCAGGCCCCGTCCCAGCTGTGGCACAACGCGGAGCCCGACGCCGAGGAATTCGACGAGGCACCGCAGGAGCACCCGTACAACGGCCCGGACTCCCCCTTCCCGACGCCGACGGGCCGGGCGGCACGGCGTCGCCAGCGGGAGCGCTGGAGGAAGACCCAGCGCAGGGCCCTGGTGGCCACCGCGGTCGCCCTGGTCGGCGGCGGCCTGACCGTCTCCTTGACGGACCAGCAGTCCACGGATCGGGCGCAGGCTGCATCCGCGCCCGACAGGGAAGCCATGGGGATCGCGGAGGAGCAGGTCACGGAGCCCACTCCGGCCTCGTCGACGCCGACCGAGACGCGCCCATCCCAGCGCACGTCGTCCGCCACGCCCTCCTCCACGGCGACCACGGCGAACGCACCGCACGAGCAGTCCGCCGCAGCGCCCCAGGCCACGCCGACGACCCAACAGGCCGGCGGCACGACTCCCCTGGCGACGGCGGCGTCCGCTGCCGAGTCGCAGGCCGACTCCACGGTGTCCGATGCCACCGACACCGCTACCGGGACGGCTGCCTCGCCCACGCCCTCGGCCACCGACAGCACCGGCACCTCAAGCACGGACACCTCGTCGGCGACCTCCTCACCGTCCGACTCGTCCTCGCCGTCAGGGCTCTGCCTGCTCGGGCTGGTCTGCATCAGCTGATCCGCGCACCTCGGTGGACCGTATCGTCCACGGGGCCCCACCTCATCGCCGAACGTCGGCCGAGGAACTCGCCCAGGTCGACCTTCAGTTGGTAGTCGGTCAGCAGCTCCGCCGGCGCGCCGAGTTCATGCCGGGTGGCGGACGCTTCACCCCCGCATCGGCAAGGCGCACCCCAGGCGGCCCGGATTGCGGTACGCGCAGGGGGCCTTGGGGACATACGGCTTGTAATCCTGGCGGGGCGGGCAGTCCAGGAACGGCAGGGACAGGCCCAGTTGGTGCGTCAGGAGCGGGCTCACGACGCGCGGGACGACGTACGGGTGCTCTCCGGCAGTGATCCGTACGGTCGAGCGGGTAGATCACTCGATCGTGAGTTCTTCGGCTCTCGCACCCGATGGGACGCGATGCTCGGAAGGACGCTGTGTGCCCAGGGCTATTTGGATGTACGACGGGTGGGGGAGATGGCTTGACGCAAGAAGCGGGACGGCGCGGGGGCTTGGACGGACAGACGCTGTTGGTGGCTGTCGGGCTGGCCGATCTGGCGGTGAGCACGGTGGGTTCGGCCTTGGGGACGGTGCGTGGGCTGCTACGCCGGTCGGACGCCGCGGAGTTGGCGGCGGAGGCCGAGAACGAGCTCGTGGCGCGTGGGCGTCTGGTGCTGGACCGGTACGCGGACGTGCCCCCGGCCCACTTGGAGATCCTCGCCCGGCGCGCCCTGGCTCGGAAGGCCGCCGGTGACGTCTGACCGGTGGGAGTGGGCCGCGTTCAAGGCCCGCGTGGACGAGGTGCTGTGTCGGTTCGTCGCCCGGGAGGCCGACGAGTTCGCGGCAATCGATCCGATGCTCGGCACGGTGGCCGAGAGGCTGGAGGCGGCGGTCGCGGACGGCAAGCGGCTGCGGGCGGCGTTCTGCTACTGGGGCTGGCGTGCGGTGGGACAACCGGACAGCGACGCGCTGGTGCGGGCGGCGGCCTCCATGGAGCTGGTGCACGCCGCGGCGGTTGTGCACGACGACCTCATCGACGACAGTCCGCTGCGGCATGGGCGACCCACGACCCACGTCGCCCTGCGCGGGACCGTAGGGGCTCGTCCGGACGCCGATGCCGCCGCGCGGTCGTTGGCGATGCTGGTGGGGGATCTGCTGATGGCGCTGGCCGGGCAGTTGTTCGCCACCAGCGGTCTGCCCGCCGCGTATCTCGCCCGGGCCCGCCCGTTGTGGGCGGTGATGGCCCGTGAGCTGATCGCGGGCGAGTGTCTGGAGATCCTGCGGACCGGAGTCGGCCCGGACACCGAGGCGTCGTTGAAGGTGATCCGGTACAAGACCGCCAAGTACACCGTCGAACAGCCTCTGTTGATCGGTGGTGCGCTGGCCGGGGCGGGCGCGCGGCTGCGCGAGGGCTACTCCGCGTACGGGCTGCCACTGGGCGAGGCGTTCCAGCTCCGGGACGATCTACTCGGGCTGTTCGGAGACCCGGAGCACACCGGCAAGGCCAATGCCGACGATGTGCGCGGTCGCCGGCCCACGGCCCTGCTGGCAGAGACTTGGCGTCTCGCCGACGACGCGGAGCGCGAACTGTTGAACTCCCTGCTGGGCCGGGACGACCTGGTCGGGGAGGGGCTGGACGCGGTCCGCGAGGTGATGCGTCGGCTGAGGGCGCCCGACCGCATCGAGGACATGATCGGAGCGCGGGTCGAGGAGGCTCTTGACGCCCTCCATGAGTTGGATCTCCCGGCGCACGCCGCCGGCGGACTGACCGCGCTGGCGCATTCCGCGGCGGTACGCCTGTCCTGACCCTCGCATCGGAGTGGCACGGGCTCGTGTCGTTCCGGTCCGCCGCCCCTCCCGCCTGTCGTGGACGATCCCGAGGAAGACGAGGAACCCTGCCATGACCTACACCGACGCATCGATGGACGCCCTGCGGCAGGCCGGCGACGAACTCGCCGATGCCACCGTCGCCGAGCTTTTCGAACGGGGGGAGGTGGGAAAGTTCAACACCCTGATGCGCTACGTCTCCACCGCCGGCGCTCCCCTCCCGGACGGACTGCCCGATGTCGCGCGCGAGTACCTGGAAGCCACCGGCACGCCGCCGGCCTGGGTGGACTGGGCGGAGATGGAGAAGGCCCGGCTGTTCTTCATCGACAACAACGTGCACATCTCCACCGCGCTGTCCTTCGCCGCCATGCCCGCCTGCTACCTCGTCCCGCACGTGGCGAAGCTGCTGTCGGCCACCCATGGCCTGAAGTACCCGTCCAAACGGATGGCGGAGACCGGCCAGTTCACCGTCCATCTGATGCAGCCCGACGCCTTCGAGGCCGGCAGCCGCTTCATCCCCGCCGCCCAGAAGGTCCGCCTCCTGCACGCCTCCATCCGCCACCACCTCACCCGCGAAAACCGCTGGGACGCCGCGACCCACGGAACGCCGATCTGCCAGGAGGACATGATCGGCGGGCAGATGTTCTTCTCTCTGCTCGTCCTGGACAGCCTGCACCGCCTCGGGATTCACATGTCGGCCGAGGGCGCGGAAGCGTACTACTACGCGTGGCGCGTCGTCGGCGCCATGCTGGGCGTCGACCAGGACGCCGTCCCCCGAACTCTCGACGAGGCGCGCGGGTTCCTCGACCTGTACATGGTCCGGCACATGGGGCCCTCCGAGGAGGGCACGCATCTGACCCGGCAGCTGATCGACCTCTACGAGGAGGTGGTACCCGGCACCTTCTTCGACCCGATCGTCTCCACCCTCATCCGCCACCTCATCGGCGACACCTGCGCCGACTGGCTACACGTCCCGCGCACATCGTGGGACACCGTCGTCAGGGCCGTACCCCACGTCCTCGGCGTCCTGGAGACCATTGAGGACCGCTCCCCGCTCGGCGCCTGGGCCCTGGACCGCCTCGGCCACCTCACCACGGTCCTCGAGCTGTCATCCCTCACCCGTGGACGCGTCATGCACTACGCGATCCCCGAAACCCTCAAGAAGGACTACGGCCTCTCCAGCGCTGCACCCCGCACCCACCGGTGGATCCCGCCGGCCGCCACCGTCTGACGGCCCGCGCGCAGAGACGACGGCTCTTCGAGTGACGCGTGGCCCACAGCCTCCATGCGTCCGGGAAGAAGACCTCTCCGGCACGCGCTCCACCGACGGCCGCGTCAGACATCACGGGCGGCTACTCCCGTATCGGCCCGTGTGCCCCGCCTACGCGTCCCCGTACGCCTCTCCGCCCAGTTCGAACCCGGCCGTCCCTGCGGTGGCATCGGCCAGCCACGCCTTGAACGACTCGACATCCGCGTCCGGCAGCCCGATCTGGATCGTGACCGCCTCGCCGTAACGCACGTCACGTACCTCGCGCCCGGTGGAGCGCAGATCGTTCTGCACCTTGCCCGCACGCTGGTGGTCGACGGTCAGCGTCGCCAGCCGGAACCTGCGGCGCGTGAGGGTCCCCAGGGTGTCCAGGGCCTCTCCGACCGAACCGCCGTACGCCCTGATCAGTCCGCCCGCGCCGAGCTTGACGCCGCCGTAGTAGCGGGTGACGACGGCGACGACGTACCGCATGTCGCGGCGCAGCAGCATCTGGAGCATGGGGACGCCCGCGGTGCCGCCGGGTTCGCCGTCGTCGCTCGCCCGCTGGACGGCGGCGTCGGCTCCGATGACGTAGGCGTAGCAGTTGTGGGTGGCGTCGGCGTGCTCCTTGCGGATGCCGGCGATGAAGTCCTGGGCCTCCCGCTCGGTGGCGGCCGGGGCGAGGGCGCACAGGAAACGGGAGCGGTTGACCTCGGTCTCGTGCACGCCCACGCGGGCCACTGTGCGGTACTCGTCCTGCATCACGCCAGCGTATGTGCTGCACGCGCGCGTGGAGCACGCCGGATCCGCGCACGGTCGCCCCGGCCGACGTGTGCACAAGGAGGTGGTGGATACTCGCTCGTCGTTGCCCACAAGGCCCAGGCCGGGGAACGGTTCGACCGATGCCGGATCGCCGGCCCTACCGATCGCAGGGAGATCGCAGCATGACCGGCACTCAGGTGGAGAGTTCCGACTCGGACGCGCCCGGCCATCCCGGACCCTCCGCCGCCACGCCCCGCTGGCGGGCGTGGCTCCTGGAGGGCCTGAGCGAGCGGTCGGCCCGTCACCCGGGCCCGCACGCCACCCCGGACGCCGAGCACCAGGGCCACACCTGGTGGCGCGTGATGTGTCTGACCGGCGTGGACTACTTCTCCACGCTCGGCTACCAGCCGGGTATCGCCGCCCTCGCGGCCGGACTGCTCTCCCCGCTCGCGACGCTCGTGCTGATCGCGCTGACCCTGCTGGGCGCGCTGCCGGTGTACCGCCGTGTCGCGCACGAGAGCCCGCACGGCGAGGGTTCGATCGCGATGCTGGAGCGGCTGCTGCCCTGGTGGTCGGGGAAGATCTTCGTCCTCGTGCTGCTCGGGTTCGCCGCGACCGACTTCATGATCACGATCACGCTGTCGGCTGCGGACGCCTCCGCGCACGTCGTGGAGAATCCTTTCGCTCCGCACTGGATGCACGGCGGGAACGTCTGGATCACCCTCGTCCTGGTCGCCGGTCTGGGTGCGGTCTTCCTGAAGGGCTTCAAGGAGGCCATCGGTATCGCCGTGGTCCTCGTGACGGCGTATCTCGCACTTAATGTCGTCGTTCTGGCCACCTCCGCGTGGGAGGTGCTGAGCAACCCGGTCAAGATCGGCGACTGGACGGACATGATGACGGCCGAGCACTCCTCGCCGCTCGCGATGGTCGGCGTGGCACTGCTCGTCTTCCCGAAGCTGGCACTCGGCATGTCCGGCTTCGAGACGGGCGTGGCGGTGATGCCGCAGGTCAAGGGCGACTCGACGGACACGTACGAGAAGCCGGTCGGCCGGATCCGCGAAACCCGCAAGCTGCTCACCACGGCCGCCGTGATCATGAGCGGCTTCCTGCTCCTTTCCAGCCTGGCGACGACCATCCTGATCCCCCAGGACGAGTTCGAGAGCGGCGGCTCGGCGAACGGCCGTGCGCTCGCGTTTCTCGCGCACGAGCACCTCGGTGAGGCCTTCGGCACGGTCTACGACATCTCGACCATCGCGATCCTCTGGTTCGCCGGCGCCTCCGCGCTCGCCGGGCTCCTCAACCTCGTACCGCGCTATCTGCCGCGCTACGGCATGGCTCCCGAGTGGAGCCGGGCCGTGCGCCCACTGGTCCTGGTCTTCATGGCGGCCGCGGTCTTCATCACGCTGTGGTTCAACGCCAACGTCGACGACCAGAGCGGCGCGTACGCGACCGGTGTGCTCGTCCTGATGCTGTCCGCGTCCTTCGCCTCGACGGTCGCCGTGCACCAGCGGGGCCACCGGGGCGCCACGATCGGCTTCGGCGCGATCACCGCGGTCTTCGCGTACACCCTGGTCACCAATGTCATCGAGCGGCCCGACGGCATCAAGATCGCGGGGATCTTCATTCTCGCGATCCTGCTCACCTCGTTCGCGTCCCGGGTGCGTCGCGCCTTCGAACTGCGCGCCGCCGACGTCACGTTCGACGAGGCTGCGGCCCACTTCATCGACGAGGCCGCGGCGAGCGGGCCGCTCCAGCTGATCGCCAACGAGCCGCAGGAGCACACCACCCGGGAGTACCGCGCCAAGGAGTACAGCCAGCGCGAGCACACCCACATCCCCGACGGGCGTCCGGTGCTGTTCCTGGAGGTCTTCGTCACGGACTCCTCGGACTTCACCGCCGACCTCACCGTGCACGGCGAGGAGAAGCACGGCGTACGCAGGCTGCGCGTCGAGGGCGCCACCGTGCCCAACACCATCGCGGCCGTCCTGATGCAACTGCGCGAGCGCACCGGCGAGGTTCCCAACGCGTACTTCAACTGGACCGAGGGCAACCCGTTGAGTCACCTCGTACGCTTCCTCGTCTTCGGCGACGGCGAGGTCGCCCCGGTCACCCGCGAGGTGCTCCGCCGCGCCGAGCCGGATCCGGAGCGCAGGCCCCGGATCCACGTGGGCTGAACCTCAGGCCTTCTTCTTGCCTCTCGGCACGGCCATGTCCGTCAACAGGGCTGCGCCGGGGGCGAGTTCCTCCCAGTTGGCGCCGTGCCAGGCGAGGATGGCCACGGCCGAGGTCGGGAACTTCGTCCGTACGTCGTCCAGCGCGCCGTCGAGGCTGTCACCGGCCAGTTCGAGGACCAGCTCCTCCAGGCCGGGGTTGTGCCCGATCAGCAGCAACGTGGCCACCTGATCCGGGACTTCACGCACGGCTTCCAGCAACTCCGGTACGTCGGCCCCGTACAGCCGCCCGTCCAGTCGCACGGGCGGCGGGGTGCCCCACTGCGCGGCGGCCAACTCCCAGGTCTGCCGGGCCCGTACGGCGGTGGAGCACAGCGCGAGGTCCGGCAGGCAGTCCGCTTCGGCGAGGGCGCGTCCGGCGGCCGGGGCGTCGCGGCGGCCGCGCGGTGCGAGGGGCCGCTCGTGGTCGGCCACGCCCACCGGCCAGGCGGACTTGGCGTGCCGCAGGACGACGAGCCTGCGCAGCGGGCCGGCTCCCGCGCGCGTGATCACCGCACCGACCCGATGTCGCGGGTGAGTTCGAGCCCGAGGAGACGGTCCGCGTAGGCGTACGTCTCGAAGCGGGCGCCGTCCGGGATGCCCTCGTCGCTCTCCACGCGCCGCAGCACCTCGAGTACGGCGGGCACGTCGAGGTCGTCCTCCCATGCGGCCCGCAGTTCCTGCCGTACGGCTTCGGGAACGGGTTTGGACGGCCGGGTCGCCCAGGTGGCGACCGCCTTCCGCCAGCGCGCGAGCGTCTCCCGGGCGCCTTCGAGGTCGGCGGTGGCGAGGTCGACGGGCTCCCGGCGCGGGGTCGCGAGCAGGATCATGCGCAGGAGTGCCGGATCGGCCGTGCCGGTGACCGGGGCGACCTCGATCCGGATGTCGTCCTCAGGCGCGGTGTCGCCCTGCACGAGCACGTGCAGGGCCGGGCCCGCGCCGGCCGTACCGGCTTCGGCGCGGCGGATGCCGAGTGCGTCGGCGCGCACCCGGAGTTCCTCGGGTGGGTCGGCCGCGGTGACGGCGGGGGTCCCGCCGATTTCCAGGGCCCGGGCCAGTACGTCGGCGACCAGCAGCACCCGCAGCGCGGATGTGTCGGCCGTCGGCACATGCACCCGTACACGGGCCAGGGCCCGTCGGGCGCGGACGGCATCAGTGGGCTCGCCCGTTCGAACATCGGTGATACGCAGCACAGCGTGAGCCTAGGCGTGCGGGACGTCGCACGCAGGGAGGTGGGACCCATTCCGGACAGCGCCGGGGCGCGGCCGCACCGCACCGAGGGGCCCGGCGGGAATCGCAGGGCGGCCTGGGCCGGCGCCCTGCCTTCAGGGGTTGCGCGGGGTGACCAGCCCGGATTCGTAGGCGAGGACCACGAGTTGGGCACGGTCGCGGGTGCGGAGTTTGGTCATGGCCCGGTTGATGTGGGTCTTCGCGGTCATCGGGCTGATCACCATGTGCTCGGCGATCTGGCCGTTGGACAGGCCCCGTGCTGCCAGGGCGACCGCTTCGCGTTCGCGGCTCGTCAGCTCCTCCAGCGCGGCACTGGTGGCGGGGAGCGGCTGGGTGACGTACCGGTGGATCAGCTTGCGGGTGATGGACGGGGCGAGGAGAGCGTCGCCGCGGGCGGCCACTCGTACGGCGTGCAGGAGGTCCTCCGGCACGATGTCCTTGACCAGGAACCCGGCGGCGCCGGCGCGCAGCGCTTCGAAGACGTACTCGTCCATGCCGTAGTTGGTCAGTATGACGACGTGCACGCCGGCCAGGGCCGGGTCCGCGGCGATGCGCCGGGTCGCCTGGATGCCGTCCATGACCGGCATCCGGATGTCGATGAGCGCGACGTCGGGCAGATGCTCCTTGATGAGCGACAACCCCTCGTCGCCATCGGCGGCTTCGGCCACCACCTCGATGTCGTCCTCGAGGTCGAGCAGCGCGCGGAAGCCGCTGCGGATGAGCGGCTGGTCGTCGACCAGCAGGACACGGATCATGATGCTCGCTCCACGGGGAGTTCGGCCTGGACGGTGAACCCGTGCCCGGTGCGCGGCTGCGCGCGCAGCCGGCCGCCCAGGGCGGTGACGCGTTCGCGCATGCCGAGCAGCCCGAGGCCGTGGGCGGGGGCGTCATCGGGGGCGGCCCTGCCGTCGTCGTCCACCTGGACGGACAGCCCGTCGGGCCGGTACTCGATCCGGACCGCCGCGGTGGTGGCGCAGGCGTGCCGGGCGGTGTTGGTCAGCGCCTCCTGGACTATGCGGTAGGCGGTCCTGCCCACGGCGGCCGGCACGTCCTGCCGGGGCCCTTCGATCGTCAGCGTTGCGTCCAGGCCCATCGAACGGGCGCGCTCCACCAGTATCGGTACGTGCTCGAGGCTCTGCGGCGGGGTGGTGTCGTCGTCGCGCAGGGCCTCCAGAGTCGCGCGCAGTTCCCGGGTCGCCTCCCGTCCGGCCGTCTGGATCGCCAGTAGCGCCTCGGGCACCTGCTCGCCGCGTCTGCGGGCCACATGGACGGCGACCTCGGACTGCACCTTGATGATCGAAATCTGGTGGGTGAGGGAGTCGTGCAGCTCCCGCGCGATGTGCAGCCGCTCCTCGTCGGCGCGGCGCCGAGCGGTCTCCTCGCGAGTGCGCTCGGCTTCGTCCGCCCGCCGCTCGGCCTGCCGCAGCGCCTCCCCGGCGGCGAAGGCGGCGATCAGCCAGGCGATCTCCAGGACGTTCCGGGCCTGCGCGAACGCCTCGCGCGCCGGACCGTCGCGGAAGACCAGCGCAGTGAGAGGGAGGACGACGAGGAGAGACACGGATGCCGCCACCGTCAGGGCACGGTGTCCGGCCCGCACGGCGCCGTACACCGCGACCAGGTACGGGACGGCCAGCAGTTCGAAACCGGCCGCCTCGTACCCCACCGCGCACAGGCCGGTGACAGCCAGCACGGCAATCGGAGCCCTGCGACGCGCGATCAGCGCCAGACCGCCCGCCGCCAGCAGCACGGCGCCGAACAGTTCGCGCTCCCCGGCCGGTTGCCGCTCGGACAACCCGGTTCCCAGCAGCAGTGCCGCCACGCCGACGGCAATCACCCAGTCCATGACACCGGCCGGGACACGAAAACGCCCTGTGTCCATGCGCGCACCCTAACCGGACGCCGCTGCGGGCGAGTCCGGCCCGCGGAGGAGCGGCCGGCTACCGCGCCCGCGGTACCTGCCCGCCGCCTGCCGCGTGTGCGGTAGTCGACTGCCGCGTCGACGGCAGTCCGAAGAGACCGCGCCTGCCGGACGACCGGCCGTGCCGTCGGCAGGCACGCTCAAGGGACAGCGGAACCACGGAACTTGGCACGCAAGAAGGAGGAGAGCGGCGTGAGCGCAACAGATGTCCTGACGGTGGCCGCCGAGGGCGGAGTCATCGGCGACGGGCGGACCGGGGCCAACCTGGCCCTCGGGGTGGGGCTGATCGGCGTGGCCATCGGTTGGCTGGCCCTGACCCGCGTCGCCGGCCGTATCAGCGTCGGCAACGCACGTACCGCCGCCATGTCGGCCATGGCGGCGGGCCTGGTCGGCACGGCCCTCGCGGCGCTGCACCTGGCCACCTCCAGTGGCGGCCCCGGCACAGGCAACGGGATGGTGGGAGCCATCGCGGCCATTCCGTTGGGTCTGATCGGCGTGGCCCTGGGCCGGCGCGCTCTCGCCCGCCCCCGGCGCACTGAGCGGACCGCCGACCGCTTCGAGAACGAGCAGGAGTTCGGGTCGACCTCGTAGGCGCCGCCGGGCGTGCTCTGACGGTCCGCCCGGACATGCGAGTTCGGGGCGCTCGTACGCCGACCGCGGCTCAGTCGGTCCGACAGGCCGCCGGAGGACCCGGGGGGCGGCTCTCAGCGAGGGACGATGGGGCTACGCTCCGCCGCCGGTCTCGGGTACCGGCTTCCCCGGCGGTGTGAAGGCGGCGAGCACCGTGGCCGTGATGTGGTCGGCGGCACGCTCGGAAGTGAGACGGCCGGCGCGGATCTCGTCCGCCGCACTGTGCATGACCGCGTGCAGGACATTGATCATCCACGCGATCGGCAGGTCCGTCCGGAAGGCCCCCTCGGCGCGGCCCCGGGCGACCGGCGCCTCGACCCGGGCGGCGGGGCCGGCATGCAGCTCACGGATGCGTCCGGCGGAGAGTTCCCGCTGAGCAGCGACGAGCAGCGCCCGCGCCTGGTCCACCAGGTGCCAGCCGGCCTCGACGTACCGCGCCAGGGCGAGCAGCGGGTCACCGGTCAGGCCGACCGCGCCCAGTACCTCGTTGCCCCGGTCGATGGCACGGCTCATCGCCGCGTCGACGACCTCCGCCCGCGAGGCGAAGTGCGCATACATGGAAGGCGCACGGCGATGTGAGGACGCGGCGTCAGTTCGTGATCAACGGCGACCGAGGAATCACCGCGCTCCGCCCGCTGTTGTCGGGCACAGCAGCCCTTGCATGAATCCCACGGAGGCCAAGCGTGTACGGCGACTCAGCAACGATCCGCAAGATCCTCACCGAGCTCGGCGACACCTGGGCGATCGTGGGCCTGTCCACGAACCAGCGGCGCGCGGCATACGGCGTCGCCGACGTCCTCCAGCGCTTCGGCAAGCGCATCGTGCCCGTCCACCCGAAGGCCGAGACGGTCCTCGGTGAAAAGGGATACCCCTCTCTGGAAGCGATCCCCTTCCAAGTCGACGTCGTGGACGTCTTCGTCAACAGCGCACTCGCCGGTTCCGTCGCCGACGAAGCCGCCGCCATCGGCGCCAAGGCCGTCTGGTACCAGCTCGACGTCATCGACGAAGCCGCGTACGAGCGCACCCGCGCCGCCGGTCTCGACATGGTCATGGACCGCTGCCCCGCAATCGAGATACCGAGGCTCGGCTGACCGGCCCGGCTCGCGGGATGCAACGACTGCTCCGACTGCGCGGACCCTCAACTGCCGTGAGCGGCGAACCCAGTTGACACCGGTCGCCGCTCCCGGGTCTCCTGCTCCGGTGCCCACTCTTCGTATCGAGCAGCCGGACGACGAGGCCCGTCTCAAGGACTGGCAGTACGTCCACAATGTGATCGTCCCGCCCGCCGCGATGTCCCTCGACGACGCGTGGGAGCGCGCCCAGCGCTACCGCCTCGAGGTCGCGTATCTCGGTGATGTCCTAGTGGGCTGTACGACGGTGCGTCCGCCCGCGGACGACACCGCCACCGTCACGGTGATCGCCCGTGTGCTCGCCGAGCACCGCGGGCAGGGCTTCGGCGAGGAGCTCTACGGACGCGGCCTCAGTCAGGCGCGCGAGCTGGGTGCCGAGGTGATCGAGACGTGCATTCTGGCGTCCAACGAGGACGGACTGCGGTTCGCCGAGAAGCACGGGTTCGTCGAGATCGAGCGGTACTCGCTGCCGGGCGAGACGGTCCAATGGATCGACCTGCGGCTGACCTGAGGGGTCAGTGCCCCTGGTCGAGGAACGCGTTGACGGTCTCCGCGAAACGGCCGGCGTCGTCGAGCCACGGAAAGTGACCCGCGCCCGGCAGCACGACCGTCTCGGCCGCACGGAACAACTCGGCGATCGCGTCCGCGACGCGGGGAAGCGGGCCACTGTCCAGTTCGCCCGCGAGGAGCAGGACCCGCGCGTCCCACCCCGCGACGACGGCCCGGGCCCCGGCCGGGTCGAAGGCAGCAGGGGACGCGTACAGCTCCGCGGCCTCTTCGTTGGACTGCTCGACGTCGCTCGCCGCGTGCGCCTGGGCCGCCGTGTCCCAACGGCCGTAGAAGAACGGGGCGACCGCATCCCAGTCGGCGTCGGTCCCGGAACCGGCCCAGATCCGTTCGTACGACTCGTTCGCATCCGCGAACCAGGGCTCGGCCTTGCGCAGCGCGGCCGCCTCCCGGCGGTGCTCCTCGGTGAAGTCGACACCCAGGGCGCGCGCACGGGCGGTGACGAGCGTCAGGGTGCGCACGCGCCGCGGATACCGGGCCGCGTAGAGAAGGGCGAGGTCGCCGCCCGCCGAGTGCGCGAGAAGATCGACGCGCTCCAGTCCGAGGTGCGCGCGGAGGGCCTCGACATCGGTGACCTGCCGGTCGCAGCGGTACGTCGCCGGGTCGGCCGGGATGCCGGAGGCGCCGGTGCCCCGCAGGTCGAGCACGATCAGCCGACGGTGCCTCGACAGTCCGCCGAGATCGCCGAGGTAGGCGGAGGCGCGCATCGGGCCACCGGGTATGCAGAGCAACGGTTCGCCCTCGCCCAGGACGTGATAGGCGAGTTCGGTCCCGTCGGGAGCGGTGAAGGCAGGCATGCCCCCATCCTGACGACCAGTTGACGATCACGGCAAGCGATTGGCCTGCGACAGCGCGACCTGGTCCGACCCGACCGCAAACACACGCTCACCTTTACACCGCCATACGTAGCCTTTGCCTCCGGTTCGCCATGTGTACAGCTGCGATTGCTTCCATCAAGGAATGGACCACATCACGTTCCTCGTGGCGGTCGTCATCGTCACGGCGCTGGCATTCGACTTCACCAATGGGTTCCACGACACGGCGAACGCGATGGCCACGTCCATCGCCACAGGTGCGCTCAAACCGAGAACAGCGGTCCTGATCAGCGGAGTTCTGAACGTCGTCGGGGCCTTCCTCTCCACCGAGGTCGCCAAGACGATCTCCGGCGGCATCGTCGACGACACACTGGTCACACCGGGCATGATCTTCGCGGGGCTGGTCGGAGCGATTCTGTGGAATCTGATGACCTGGCTCGTCGGGCTTCCCTCCAGTTCCTCGCACGCCCTGTTCGGCGGACTGATCGGGGCGGTGTGGGTCGGCGCGGGCGAAAACGGCGTGCACTTCGACATGGTGGTCCAGAAGATCCTGATCCCGGCCGTGGCCTCCCCCCTCGTGGCGGGCATCGCCGCTCTGCTGGCCACCTACCTCGCCTACCGGATCACCGCACGAGCCCGCGAGAAGTCGGTGACCAAGGGGTTCCGCCTCGGCCAGATCGCCTCCGCCTCACTGGTCTCGCTGGCGCACGGCACCAATGACGCCCAGAAGACGATGGGCGTGATCACGCTGACGCTGATCTCGGCGGGGGCGCTGGGCCACGACGCCGGTCCCCCGGTATGGGTGATCGCGTCGGCCGGTCTGGCCATCGGGCTCGGCACCTACCTGGGCGGCTGGCGGATCATCCGCACCATGGGCAAGGGGCTCACCGACATCCAGTCGCCTCAGGGCTTCGCGGCCGAGGCGGCCTCCACGACTGTGATCCTCACCTCCGCCCACCTGGGTTTCGCGCTCTCCACCACGCAGGTCTGCTCGGGCGGCATCCTCGGCGCCGGTCTGGGCAGGCGCCTGGCCGAGGTCCGCTGGGGCACCGCGGGCCGCATGGTGATCGCCTGGCTGGTCACCCTGCCGGCCGCTGCGCTGGTCGGCGGGGTCTCGGCGAGCGTGGTGACGAACGGCGGGACCGTCGGCACCGTGGTGATCGCCCTCGTCGCCCTGGCCGTCGCGGCCGCCATCGTGATCGCCTCGCGCCGCAACCCGGTGAGCGCGAACAACGTCAACGACGCCCACGAGGTCACCATCCGCAGCGCGACGCCGGCCGATGTCGGCGCGGCCGCCTAACCACGGAGATTTCTGGACATGAATGTCGACTGGAGCGCACTCGGCGAGGTTGCCGCGGTGAGCACGGGAGTTACCGTCGGAGTGGTCGTCGTCTTCGCCCTCGGCGTGCTGGGCCTCGCCCGGGTCGAGTCCGCGCGCGATGGCGACGGCGGCACCGACACCCTGGGGTTCGCCCAGGCCGGGCTCTGCTTCCTGGCCTGCGCGGCTGTGGTGGCGTACGGAATCTACCTGATCGTGCCGCAGTTCCACTGACACCGGAACTGACGCACGGAACTGTCGCCCGGCACTGAAGCCGGGCACCGACACTGACGCACCGGGAGAAGGGAAGGCTGACATGACGCCACTGATGGCGGGGATGCGGGTCGACTACAGCGACCACGACGACCCCGTACTGATCCGCCCTGACGGCAGCCCGGTCGACACCTGGCGGGAGAACTACCCGTACCCGCAGCGCATGGAGCGCAAGGAGTACGACTGGCACAAGCGGCTCCAGCAGATAGAACTGCTGAAGCTGCAGAGCTGGATAAAGGAGTCCGGGCGACGGCTCGTCATCGTCTTCGAGGGACGGGACGCGGCAGGGAAGGGCGGCACGATCAAGCGGTTCACCGAGCACCTCAATCCGCGTGGTGCGCGGGTGGTGGCCCTTGAGAAGCCGACCGAGCGCGAGCGCGGCCAGTGGTACTTCCAGCGGTACGTGGAGCATCTGCCGACCGCGGGCGAGATCGTGATGTTCGACCGGTCCTGGTACAACCGCGCCGGTGTCGAACGTGTCATGGGCTTCGCCACGGACGACGAGTACCGGCGCTTCATGCGGCAGGCGCCCGCTTTCGAGCGGATGCTGGTCGACGACGGCGTGGACCTGATCAAGTTCTGGTTCTCGGTCTCGCAGGGCGAGCAGCGCACGCGATTCACGATCCGCCAGGTGGATCCCGTACGGCAGTGGAAGCTCAGCCCGATGGACCTGGCCTCGCTGGACCGCTGGGACGACTACACCGCCGCCAAGGTCGCGATGTTCCGCGAGACGGACACCGAGCAGGCGCCCTGGACCGTGGTGAAGAGCAACGACAAGAAGCGGGCCCGCGTCGAGGCCATGCGCAGCGTCCTCGCCCGCTTCGACTACACCGACAAGGACGAGGAGGTCGTCGGCAGCCCCGACCCGAGCGTCGTGGGCGAGGCGGCGAACCTGCTGGAGGAGGGCGAGGACGACACGGCCCACGTCTTCTGACGCCGACGCCGACCCGGTCGTAGCGCTCAGTCGTGAGCCGGGCGGTCGTTGATGCGGTGGTCGGCGAGGCTCAACGCCTCGTCGACAACCCGGCGCAGATGGCCGTCGCCGAGTGAGTAGATCACTCGGCGGCCTTCTTTGCGGGTGTTCACGAGCCCGGCGAGACGGAGCCGGGCCAGGTGCTGGCTGACCGCGGGCCGAGCGGCTCCACACGCTTCCGTGAGTGTCGTGACGTCCGCTTCTCCGCCGGTCAGGGCATGGAGCAGCGCGAGGCGGGTCCGGTCGCCCAGGAGGGCGAGGAGTTCCGCCGCGAGCGCGAACTGGTCCTCGTCAGGGGTGCGCGGATGCGCATCATGTGCAGGTGATAGGTGCATGCGTGCGCTCATACGCACATAATGGTCCCGTGGACACCGCCGCGTCCACTCCCGCGCGCCCGAAGGGGACCCACGTGAGCGACGAGCACACCCACGGCCACTCCCACGAACACCATTCGCCGCCCGGCCGCAGTCGCGACCACGACCACAACTCGCCGCAGGGCCACAAGCACGATCACCCCCACCGCCACCGCCCCTGGCACCGCCTACGCCACCTCCTCACCCCCCACTCCCACGAAACCGCCGACAAACTCGACCCCGCCCTGGAGTCGTCGGCCCGAGGCATGCGTGCCCTCTGGGTCTCGCTGGTCGTTCTCGGGGCAACTGCCGCCGCGCAGGCGGTCGTTGTCGTGCTCTCGGGGTCGGTCGCCCTGCTCGGCGACACGGTGCACAACGCCGCCGACGCCCTCACCGCCGTACCGCTCGGGATCGCCTTCGTGCTGGGCCGCCGCGCGGCGACGCGGCGCTTCACTTACGGCTACGGCCGGGCGGAGGACCTCGCGGGGATCGTGATCGTGCTGACGATCGCCGCGTCCGCCGCCTTCGCGGCCTGGACGGCGGTCGACCGGCTGCTGAACCCCCGGCCGCTGCACCACATCCCGGTCGTCGCCGTCGCCGCGGTCATCGGCTTTATCGGCAACGAGTGGGTCGCCCGCCACCGCATCCGTGTCGGCCGCGAGATCGGCTCCGCCGCGCTGGTGGCGGACGGACTCCACGCCCGTACGGACGGATTCACCTCACTGGCCGTCCTGGTGGGCGCGGGCGGCGCGGCACTCGGCTGGCAACTCGCCGACCCTCTCGTGGGGTTGGCGATCACGGCCGCGATTCTGCTGGTGCTGCGCGACGCCGCGCGCGAGGTGTTCCGGCGCGTGATGGACGCGGTCGACCCGGCGATGGTCGACCGGGCCGAGGCGGCGCTGCGGGAGGTGCCGGGCGTGCGCGGGGTGGGTGAGCTGCGGCTTCGCTGGATCGGGCACCGGCTGCGTGCCGAGGTCGCGGTCGTGGTCGACGGCGAGGTGAGCGTGCGCCGGGCCCACGACATCGCCGTCGAGGCCGAACACGCCCTGCTGCACGCCGTACCCAAGCTCACCGCGGCCCTGGTCCACGCCGATCCGACCCCGGCACCGGGCGAGAGCGACCCCCACCTGACGCTGGCACATCACACCACCGCCTGACCCACCGTCAGGCGACGCCGAGCCCCTCCAGCACCACCACATTGGGCAGTTCCGCGAACGCCTTGCCCGGTACCAGGAGTTTCCCGCGTCGCCGTCCGCTTCCGACCAGCACGTACGGCAGGTCGACTACCGCCGAGTCGACCAACACCGGCCAGTCGCCGGGGAGTCCGATGGGTGTGATGCCGCCGTACTCCATGCCGGTCTCCCCGGTCGCGATGTCCATCGGTGCGAACGAGGCTTTGCGGGCGCCGAGTTGGCGGCGGACGACACCGTTGACGTCGACGCGGGTCGCGGAGAGGACGACACACGCGGCGAGCGTGGTCTCGCCGCCGCGCTTGCCGGCGACGACCACGCAGTTGGCGGACTGGTCGAGCAGTTCCTTGCCGTAGTGCTCGACGAAGGTCGCGGTGTCGGCCCAGTCGGGGTCCGTGTCCACATAGACGATCTGGTCGGCGGAAATGTCTCCGCGCCAGTCGCGTACGGCGTCGGCGACCGGGCCGATGAGTTCGCCGAGGCAGTCGGGGGCGGGTGTGGCGTGGTCGAAGTCTCCGATGGGTGCGCGCATGACGGCACGCTAACAGCCGTGCCCGAGCGCCCGGTCGGGTGTCTCAGTGCACGCCCGGTACCGACACCGTCATGATCATTTCCATCGGCACATCGCCGTCATTGCCGTACGTGTGAGGGGTGTTGGCCTCGAACGAGGCGCTGGCGCCCGCCGGGACGCGGTGTTCGGCGCCGTCGACGGTGAGGGTCAGCTCGCCCTCCGTGACATGGATGAGTTCGACGGTGCCGGTGGGATGCGGGTCGGAGGGGCTGCTCTCGCCCGGCATCAGCCGCCAGTCCCACATCTCCAGCGGTCCCGGCGCCTCGGTGCCCG
Source organism: Streptomyces sp. NBC_00620 (assembly GCF_026341825.1). Lineage (GTDB taxonomy): Bacteria > Actinomycetota > Actinomycetes > Streptomycetales > Streptomycetaceae > Streptomyces. The sequence goes on along the minus strand of NZ_JAPENY010000002.1, from coordinate 1,446,984 downwards.
CGAGCAGCCGGTTGTAGCTGCCGGCGTCGGTGTGCCACAGCCGTACGGCCTGGTCCGCCGGGACGATCCGGACCTTGGGGCCCTGCTCGTAGTCCAGGAGGGTCGTGATGCTGATGCCGAGCGCGTCGCCGATCTTGACGACGGTGCCGAGGCTGGGGTTGGTCCTGGCCTGCTCGATCTGGATCAGCATGCCGCGGCTGACTCCGGCGCGGGCGGCGAGCGTGTCCAGGGTGAAGCCGCGCTCGGTGCGCCAGCGCTTGACGTTGCGCGCCAGGGACTGGGTCAGGAGGTCGAGGTCCGACACATTCCGTCCAATATTTTGAATGACAGAGTTCAATACAGTGAACTATTGTGTAGTGCACCGGATCGTTCACCGAACTGTACTGCGAGGCACCCCGTGACAGCACTCTTCGCCCTGGCCACCAGCCTCCTGTGGGGCATGGCCGACTTCGGCGGAGGGCTGCTGACCCGACGTATGCCCGCCCTCACGGTGGTCGTCGCCTCGCAGACGATCGCGGCCACCGTCCTCGGCACGGTCGTGCTCGCCACCGGCGGCTGGAGCGAGTTCGGCCCGCAGCTGTGGTTCGCGGTGGCCGCGGGCCTGGTCGGTCCGGTCGCGATGCTCGCCTTCTACAAGGCGCTGGCCCTCGGCCCGATGGGCGTCGTCTCGCCGCTCGGCTCCCTGGGCGTCGCCGTACCGGTCGGCGTGGGCCTGGTCCTCGGCGAGCGCCCGGGGCTGCTCCAGTTCGCGGGCATCGCGGTCGCCGTCGTGGGCGTCCTGCTGGCGGGCGGTCCGCAGCTCAGGGGCGCCCCGGTGCAGCGGCAGGCGGTACTGCTCACTCTCCTCGCCGCCTTCGGCTTCGGCGCGGTGATGTCGCTGATCGCGGAGGCGTCGACGAGCCTCACCGGCCTCTTCCTCGCCCTGTTCGTGCAGCGCGTGACCAATGTGGCGGCGGGCGGCACCGCCCTCTTCGTCTCCGTGAAGCGCGGCGCCCGGGCCCTCCCCGAGGGCGGTTTCCCCTGGGCCCTGCTCCCCGCGCTCGCCTTCGTAGGCCTCGCCGATGTCGCGGCCAACGGCACGTACTCCATCGCCGCCCAGCACGGCCCGGTCACCGTCGCCGCCGTCCTCGCCTCGCTGTATCCGGTGGTCACGGCCCTGGCCGCCCGCGGCATCCTCAGCGAACGGCTGCGCGGCGTCCAGGCAGCGGGCGCGGGCCTCGCCCTGGTCGGCACGGTCCTGCTGGCGACGGGCTGAGTCAGGTCTCGGTGCGTACGTCCCCGGGCGCGCCCTGAGACTCCAGGTCCAGCTCCGCCAGGCGCGCCGCCGTCTCCTCGTCGAGCCCCGACAGCGCCGACAACTGCTCCGGCGTCACCCCGTCGGGGATCGGCACCGGCGCCGGGGTCCGCAGCGGCGGCTGCCACCCGTTCACCGGGTCCCAGCGCCGTACGACCCGTGCGGGAGCGCCCGCCACGACCGCGTGGTCCGGCACCTCACCTCGTACCACCGCACCGGCCGCCACCACCACGTTCCGCCCGATCCGCGCGCCCGGCAGGATCACCGCCCCGGTCCCGATCCAGCAGCCCGGCCCGATCTCCACCGGTTCCATCCGCGGCCACTGCTTCCCGATGGGCACCTGCGGATCGTCGTACGAGTGGTTCGTGGACGTGACGTACACGTACGGCCCGAAGTAGCAGTCGCTGCCGATGGTGACCGTCGTGTCGGCGATGACGTGACTGCCGCGGCCCAGCACCACACCGTCGCCGATGCGCAGGATCGGGTCGGGTCCGAGGTCGAGGTCGGGCATCAGACCGGCGGTCAGCGTGACCTGTTCGCCGACGATGCAGTGGGAGCCGAGGTGGATCCAGGGTTCGCCGAAGACCGTGCCGAGCGGGAAGGCCAGCCTGGTACTCGTTCCTATCGCGCCGAAGCGGAGCCGTCCCGGGTGTTCGGCCGTCACCGCGCCCGTGCGCTGCACCCAGGCCCAGCCCGCGTGGACGGCACGCTGAGCGAGGTGGCGCCGCCATGATGAGAACGTGTTCTTGCTCGTGGGCACCCGCTCACGGTACTCAGCACCTCGTGCGCCGATGAGGTCGTACGGCTGTGATCTTCGCCCCACCCGGCCCGGCACCGATGGCATACGGTGCCGGAGTACCGACGAGGAGGAGACGGTGATGACGCAGCAGGCGCTGATCGCGGGGATCGGCGGCAAGGATCCGAAGGTGGACCAGGATGCCTTCGTGGCCCCGATGTCCGTGGTGATCGGCGAGGTGACCCTGCACGCGGGGTCAAGCGTCTGGTACGGCGCGGTGCTGCGCGCCGACGGTGGTCCGATCGTCGTCGGCGCCGACAGCAACATCCAGGACAACTGCACGCTCCACGTCGACCCGGGCTTCCCCCTCACGGTCGGCGAGCGCGTTTCCGTCGGGCACAACGCCGTGATCCACGGCGCCACCGTCGAGGACGACTGCCTGATCGGGATGGGCGCGACGGTCCTCAACGGCGCGGTGATCGGCGCCGGTTCACTGGTGGCCGCGCAGGCGCTGGTGCCGCAGGGCATGCGGGTGCCCCCTGGCTCGCTGGTCGCGGGTGTACCCGCCAAGGTCAAGCGGGAGCTGACCGACGAGGAGCGCGAGGGCATCTCGCTGAACGGCGCCTGGTACGTGGAGCGGGCGAAGACGCACCGCGCGGTGCACGAGGAGAAGTGACCGGGTCCGGCCCGGCGTGAACCGGGCCGGTCTGCTGGTCTGGTCCGGTTCGAATCAGTCGGCGGCGGGTGCCGGGACGGCGCCCGGCTCGGCCGCCTCGCGTTCGGCCGCCTCGTGCTGGGCCGCCGCCTTCTTCGCCTTGCGGCGCACGACCAGCATCGAGGCGAGCCCGATGAGCACCGCGGCGACCAGACCGAGGTACGAGAAGCGCTTGAGCCAGTCCTCGGCGACCACGCCCACGTAGTAGATGACCGCGGTGGTGCCGCCGGCCCAGATGATCCCGCCGAGGACGTTGGCGATCAGGAACTTCCAGTACGGCATCTTCAGCACGCCCGCGAGCGGGCCCGCGAAGATCCGCAGCAGGGCGACGAAGCGGCCGAAGAAGACGGCCCACATGCCCCACTTCTCGAAGGACCGCTCGGCCGTCGCGATGTGCGCTTCGCCGAAGTGCTTGGGGAACTTGGCGCCCAGCCAGGCGAGCAGTGGTCGTCCGCCCTTGCGGCCGATGGCGTAGCCGATGGAGTCACCGACGATCGCGCCCACGGTGGCGCACGCACCGAGGATGACCGGGTTGATCCCGCCGTGCTGCGAGGAGAGCAGCGCCGCGGAGACCAGGATGATCTCGCCTGGCAACGGGATGCCCAGGCTCTCCAGGCCGATGACCAGCCCCACCAGTGCGTAGATGGCGACCGCGGGCACCGTCTCGAGCCATTCCTGGACGTGCAACGCCGGATCCTCCCGTTCGCGTACCTGCATTCCCGGCGTGCGCGCGAAGCAAGCCGCGCGCACGCCGGGAAGCCTACCCGTCAGCGGAGTACGGCCGCGTCCCACAGGTCGCACTGGTGTTCCTGATGGACGGTCGCGCTCAGGGAGTTCCCGCCCCCGGACGCGGTCCGCAGCGAGAGCACCAGCTCGGAGCGGTCGGGCATCGCGGGCTGTCCGTCCGCACGCGGCACGCCTCCGCGGATGAAGGACCCCCAGTACTGCACCATCTGCCGCGACAGCACCCGCTGCTCGGCGTTCAGCGGCGTCTGGAGCCCGAAGTGCTTGAAGAGGTACTGCACCTCGTTGACATGGGTCGCCCCGAAGTCGAAGTCCGTGTCCAGTTCGCGGAGGGAGGCGAAGGGCGGGGAGGTGCGGTCGGCGAACTCGTACGAGTAGACCGGGCCGCGGGTCGCGAGGGCGCCGTTCAGCCGGAGCGCCGGGCACGCCATCAGGTAGTCGCCGAAGGCGGTGCCGTAGGCGGTGGTCGGAGAGGGGTAGTTGGCGAGGGGGTAGCGCTGGATCACCCGTTCGCCCAGCTCAGCGCCCCAGGCGTCCGTCACCACGGCCGGATACCGCTCGGCCGTGAGAGGCGTCCCGCCCGCGTCGAACTGGGCGAAGGCGAACATCCGGCCCTCGTCCTTGTTCGCCCCGTTCAGTACGGGAACCCCGGAGGCCGCGCCTTTCGCGTACGCCTCGAAGGGCTGCACGGGCAGGAAGTCGCCGCCGACGACGGGACCCCAGTCGAAGCCGGCCTGCGCCGCGAGGATCTCGGCGGAGGACTTGCCGCGCAGGCACGCGAGCGAGAGATCGGCGCAGCCCACCTTCTTCGCGAAGGCCGCACCGGCTTCGACCGCCGGCCCGTGGGCGCGCGCCGCGCAGTTCGCGTAGGCGCCGCTCTCGACAATTCCCGCGCGGTACAGGCCCTTTGAGGTCGGCGAGGCCATCTGCGTACAGACAGAGCGGCCGCCCGCCGACTCGCCCGCGATGGTGACACGGCCCGGATCGCCCCCGAAGCGGCCGATGTTGGAGCGAACCCAGCGCAGCGCGGCCTGCTGGTCGAGCATGCCGAAGTTGCCGGAGACCCCGTCGCGCGCCTCGCCGTCGAGCCCTGTCGTGGCGAGGAAACCCATCGCGCCGAGGCGGTAGTTGACGGTGACGACGACCGCGCCGGTCTGCCGGGCGAAGGTGTCGGGCACGATGTCCTCACCGGCGCCCGCGGTGAGCCCGCCGCCGTGCAGCCAGACCATCACCGGACGCCGTCCGGCGCCTTCGGGGACGTACACATTGAGGTCGAGGCAGTCCTCGGTGTGGCTGGGCTGTTCGTAGCCGGGGTCCCAACTCGCCGTCTGGACACACCGGTTGCCGAAGTCCCGTGCGGTACGCACACCTTTCCACGGCTCGACGGGCTTCGGGTTCTTCCAGCGGAGGCCCCCGACGGGCGGCTGCGCGTACGGAATGCCGAGGAACTGCCGCCCCTCGGCGGTGGTTTCGCCACGGACCCAGCCCGCGTCCGTTCGCACGAGAGCGTGCGGCCTGCCCCCTGCCTGGGCGGGCACGGGGACGGCGAGAACGGCCGCGAGGGCGGTGAGCCCGACGAGCAGTCGACGCATCACGCGCTCACCTCCGCGGTCGTCCGCAGCCGCAGATCCCGCGACGACGCCCCCACCCACAGGGTGCGGCGCCCGGTGCCGAGCACCCAGTCGTGCCGCTTCGTGTCCCAGGAGGAGAGCGTGCGCCGCTCGACGACCACGGTGACCCGGCGCCGCTCCCCCGCCCGCAGCCTGAGCCGCTGGTATCCGCCCAACACCCGCACCGCCTGGTCGAGTTGCAGACCCGAAGACGGGCCGACGTAGACCTGTGGGACCTCGACGCCCTCGCGCCGCCCGGTGTTGCGCACGGTGAAGCTCACTTCGAGGCCGCGACGGGACCGGCGTACGCGCAGGTCGTCGTATGCGAAGGAGGTGTACGAGAGTCCGTGCCCGAAGGGGAACAGCGGGCGCACACCCTCGGCGTCGTACCAGCGGTAGCCGGCGTGGATGCCCTCCGAGTACTCCTCCGTGCCGTCGACGCCCGGATAGCGGAGCGGATCGCCGGCGACCGGATGGTGGTCGTCGTCCACCGCGAAGGACTGAGTGAGGCGTCCGCCGGGGTCGCAGTCGCCGAACAGGACGGCGGCGGTGGCGGCCGCGCCCTCCTGGCCCGGGTAGTACATCTGGAGCACAGCGGCCGTGCGCCGCAGCCAGGGCATGGAGGTCGAGGAGGAGGTGTTCAGGACGACGGTCGTACGGGGGTTCGCCGCCGTCACCGCCTCGATCAGCTCGGACTGGTGGCCCGGGAGCGCGAGGGTCGTACGGTCCTGGCCCTCCGTCGCGTCCTCGTAGACGAAGAGGACGACGCTGTGCGCGGCTCGCGCGGCTCGGACCGCCTCGGCGACGTCCTGCGCGCGGGTCGCGCCGGTGCTGCGCCGCAGCCGGAAGAGCTGCCCGCCGGTCCCGCCCTTCGCAGTGATCTCCACCTTGTGCGCGCCCTTGGCCAGGTTCAGCGTCTTGCGGCGCACGGACAGGCCGTCGGGGGCGGCGGTGACGAGTCCGCCCTGGAAGAACTCGCCGTAGCCGGGCGCGACGGGGAAGAGGTCCTCGCCGTCGACGAACACCTTGGGCCGCTCGCCCGAGTAGTGGATGACGAAGGTCCAGTCGTCGGCGTCCGCGACCGTGAGCGTCCCCTCGTACGTCCAGGTCTGCCCGGCGGCGACGCCCTGGGCCTCGGTGTCGACGCCCGTAGTGAGCGCGCCACTGGGAATCGCCTTCCCGAAGAGGTCCTCGCCGAGCGCGTACGACACCTTCGCGCCGCGTCCCGCGCGGGACTTGATGGCGTCGAGGGGACTGTCGGCGCGGTCGGGGACGACATGGGCGCTGCCGCCGCCGCTGACGAACGGGAGGGAGCCGGTGGGGCCGATCACCGCGATGCTGCCGCCGGTCAGGGGGAGGGTCCGGCGCTCGTTGCGCAGGAGCGTCGCTCCCGCCTTGGCGACCTCCAGGGCGACGGCCGCGCCCGCCTTCGCGTCACGGGCGGGGCGGGGCGGGGCGCTGCCGTCGAGCAGCCCAAAGCGGTCCATCACCGCGAGGACGCGGCGTACGGCCCGGTCCACGTAGGTCTCGGAGACGGCGCCGTTCTGCACGGCCTTCTTCAACGCGTCCCCGAAGTAGGTGCCGTCCGGCATCTCCATGTCGAGGCCCGCGGTGATCGCGGCCGTGGTGCTGTGGGCGGCGAACCAGTCGGTCATCACCCAGCCCTCGAATCCCCACCGGTCGCGCAGGACGTCGGTGAGCAGCGCCTTGTTCTCGCAGGCGAAGGTGCCGTTGACCTTGTTGTACGCACCCATCACCGCGCCCGAGCGGGCCCCGATGGCCGCCTCGAAGCCGCGCAGTTCGACCTCGTGCATGGTCTGCTCGTCGACCCGCACGTCGACGGACATGCGGTCCTTCTCCTGGTTGTTCAGCGCGAAGTGCTTGACCGTGGCGATGAGACCCTCGCCCTGGATGCCGCGGATCTCGGCCGCGACCAGGTCGCCGGAGAGCAGCGGGTCCTCGCTGAACGTCTCGAAGTTGCGGCCCGCGTACGGGGTCCGGATGAGGTTGACCATCGGGGAGAGCAGCACGTCCTGGCCGAGGGCGCGGCCCTCGCGCCCGATGACCTGGCCGTAGCGGCGGGCGAGCGAGGGATCGAATGCGGAGGCGAGCAGGACGGGGGCGGGCAGGGCTGTCGCGTGCCGGGCGACGCGGACACCGGCAGGGCCGTCGGCGAGGCGGAGCGGGGGGATGCCGAGGCGGGGGACTCCGGGCACGTATCCGGCCTGGCCGAGGGAGGCGGGGTCGGTGGCTCCGTGCAGCAGGGAGATCTTCTCGTCAAGTGTGAGTTTGCTGATCAAACCCTCTACGCGAGGGCCGGCGCCGGATCTGCTCTCCGCATGGGCGAGCGGGGCAGACCCGGTAGTGGCCGCCGCGGCGACCGCGATGGCGCCGCCCAGCAGCCGCAGGGCCGATCGCCGGGAAAAGGTGTGGGACATGAGCCGTCACTCCCTCGGTGCGCGGGCACGTCGTTGTGGACCGCATGTACACGTGCCGACGGCGCTCGCGTTCGGCCCTTGAACGCACTATGCGTCAGAGCCGACTTGACACGCCGTCAGGCACCACGGGTACGGCGCGAAAACTATGACCGGAGGTGACTCGTGTCAATGAAGTGAACAGAAAAGCCGGGCGGCGCGACAAGAAGCGAACGGGACGGGCGGGCGGTGGGCCGCCCGTGGCCTCGCGGCGACGCCGGCGGACTCGTGCGGAGTACGGCTCAGGGGTCGCCTCAGTGGCATCGATGACCGGCGTGAGCGAAGTGCCGGTGTCCGTCGTACGCGTGTACTCGACGCGGCCCCGTACGACGGCGAGACGCGACCTCAGCCGTCACCGCGCTGGTTCGTGCGGCCGTCGAGGGCGTAACCCAACACGTCCCGCGCGCGGGACGGCGACACGACCGGTGCAACCCCCGCGCTACCGGAGCCCTGGCCCGGGAGTACTGCCGTACTCCCGGGCCAGGGCTCCACGCATGACGCTCGGCTCAGCTGTTCGGGCGCAGCGTCCAGACGACGGTCATCTCGCCGGTCACCGCTCCGTCACCGCGCCGGATGGCGATGGCGACGGGGAACTCGGGACGCTGGCCGGCGTCGAGTTCGGCGATGACGTCGACGGCGGGGCGGCCGAGCGTCGCGGTGGCCGTGACGGGTCCCATCGCGAGCTTCTTGTACGCGATTTCGGCGCTGACGGCGAGCGGCACGGCGCGCGACAGCTGCTCCCCGAACGCGGCGAGGACGATCGCCCCGCTCGCCGACTCCCCCAGCGTGAACATCGCTCCGGCGTGCGGCCCGCCGACATGGTTGTGGTAATCGCCCTGGTCCGGAAGGGCCACCACGGCCTTCTCCGGCGTGGTCTCCACGAACTCGAGGTTCAGCGTCCGGGCCATCGGCACGGTGGCGGCGAGCATCTCGCCGATCGACATCTGGTCTGCGCTCATAACCAGCATGTTACCCACGAGTAGCAACTCTTGACCAGTACCGGTCGATGATCGCCGTATCGTTGCGCCGCATGTGGCCAGAAGAACAGCCGCCAGGGGGCGGGCGGGGTCCGCACAATCAGCGGAGTCCCGAGCACGGCGAGCAGCCGAATCCGTATCAGCAGCCGGGGTATCACCAACCCGGATACGGGCAGCCCAACCCGTACCAACAGCCCCCGGCCCCCTGGAACGCGCCGACGGTCCCCGCGAGCACTACGGCCCCACCCCCGCCGGGAGACGGCGGCGGGCGGACGAAGGTCGTCGCGATCGTCGCGGCGGCGGCCGTCGTGGTCGCGGCCGGGGTGACCGGATTCGCCGTACTCGGCGGCGGCAAGGACGACGAAGCCGCTCCCCAACTGACCAACTCCCCGTCCCAACAGTCGAGTCCGGCGAGTGATCCACGCGGAACCGGCGACGACGAGAAGCCGACCGTCGCCGGATGGAAGACCGTGGTGAACCCCGAGCGCGGCATCGCGTTCGACGTCCCCCCGGAGTGGGCGCTGAAGTCGACCAGCTGGGTCACCTACGTCGCGGAGGACGACGACCCCGAGGAGAAGCCCCTCATCGGCGTCGCGGCCCCCGCCTTCCTGAAGGAGGAGTGGTGCGCCTCCGACGAGAACAAGGACGGCCACGAGGAGTACTCGGCGCTCGCGGCCGTCGGCACCAAGGGCAACAACGGGGCGAAGAGCCCCGCGGAGGCCGCCCGCGACGACGCGGCGACGTGGGTCTACGGCGCCTACACCCAGCCCGACAAGAAGCTGGTCACTGCCGGTGCGGTGGAGTCGTACACGACGAAGTCCGGTATCGCGGGCAGTCTGGCCACCGCCTCGTCGGCGGGTGTGAAGAAATCGAAAAAGTGTGCCACGGACGGGAAGGCCGCCGTGTTCTCCTTCCTGGCCCCCTCCGGCGACATCGTGTCGTGGGAGTTCTTCGGAGCCAAGGGCGTGTCCGCCGAGGTGCCGGACTCGACGGTACGGAGAATTCTCGCCACCGTACGTCTCCATGACGCCCCGTCGGACTCCTGATCCGGTACATGGCTGACGAGACACAGTGACCGAAACGAGTCACAGGCGGCACTAAGGTGAGGGCCCATGTGGCCAGGACAGCAGCCGCCCGGGGGCGAGCAGAACCCGCAGGACCAGAACCCGTACCAGCAGCCGGGGTACCAGCAGCCGAATCCGTACCAACAGCCCGGATACCAGCAGACGGGGTATCCGCAGCCCAACCCGTACGGACAGCAGCCGGGGCAGCCTCAGTGGGGCGTTCCATCGGAGCCTCTCGGGGCGCCGCAAGCGCCCGGCGGTTCGGGTGCCGGGGGCGGCGGAGGGAACAAGACCAAGATCACGGCGATAGTCGCGGCGTCCGCTGTGGTGATCGCCGCAGGTGTCACCGGCTTCCTCGTCCTCGGCGGCGACAAGGAGGACAACGCCGGTGGCGACCCGTCCAAGTCCCCCACCACCACGGCGTCCGCCTCCACGTCGCCGAGCGCGAGCGGCGGTGACGACAATCCGCGCGGCGGCGACGAGGAGAAGGCGACGATCGCGGGCTGGAAGGTCGTGGTCAACCCCAAGTGGGGCACGGCGTTCGACGTTCCGGCCGAGTGGGAGGTCCAGACTCCCGGTACGTTCATCGGCTTCGAGGACGACGCGAAGGGCGACGGTTCCGTACTGATCGGCATGTCCGCTCCCGCCTTCCTCCAGGAGAAGTGGTGCACCTCCGACGCCGACAAGGACGGCTACGAGGAGGACTCGGCGCTGGCAGCCGTGGGCACCAAGGGGCAGAGCGGCGCCAAGAACACCGACGACGTCGCGCGCAACGACTCGGCCTGGTGGGTCTTCGGCGGCTACACGGACCAGAAGGACGCCTCGAAGAAGCTGCTCACGATCGGCGAGCCGAAGGCCTACACGACGGCTTCGGGCATCAAGGGCAGCCTCGTGACGACGTACTCGTCCGGCGTCCCCAAGAAGGACAAGTGCGACTCCGACGGCAAGGCGACCACCTTCGCCTTCAAGAACTCGGCGGACGACTTCGTGTCCTGGACCTTCTACGGAGCCAAGGGCGTGTCCGAGGAGGTCTCCGACGCGACCGTGCAGAAGATCCTCGGCACGGTACGGCTGCACGGTGAACCGACGGGATGAGTCGCGGGCCGCGCGGAGACGTGATCTCAACTGCCGGACGGCAGTAGCGTCCGCTAGTCCTGACAGCCGCAGCCCGAGGCGGCCTTGGCCTGGGCGACTGTGCTGGTGGGATCGACGGAGGTCTCGGCGGGGGTGCAGTAGGCGCTGACGCCGCAGCAGCCGGCTTCCGATTCCGCCGCACCGGCGGGGGTTTCGACCGGCTTGGTGGCGCGGACGATGGCGGAGTGCATACCGTCGGCGACGGAGTGCGTGGGGGCGATCTCGATGTTCGTGAACCCTGCCGCTTCGAGGCCTTCGCGGTACTCGGTGAAGGAGAGGGCGCCCGCGATGCAGCCGACGTAGTCGCCGCGTTCCGCACGCTGGGCAGCGGAGAGGGCGTCATCGGCGACGACGTCGGAGACGCCGATCCGACCGCCGGGGGTCAGGACGCGATAGGTCTCGGCGAACACCGAGGCCTTGTCGGTGGACAGGTTGATCACGCAGTTGGAGATCACGACGTCGATGGTGTTCCCGGGGAGCGGGATGGCCTCGATGGTGCCCTTGAGGAACTCGACGTTCGTCGCGCCCGCCTTCTTCGCGTTGGTGAGGGCCAGGGCGAGCATCTCCTCGGTCATGTCGAGGCCGTAGGCCTTGCCCGTGGGGCCGACGCGGCGGGCCGAGAGCAGCACGTCGATGCCGCCGCCCGAGCCGAGGTCGAGCACGCGTTCGCCCTCGTGGAGGTCTGCGACGGCCGTGGGGTTGCCGCAGCCCAGGGAGGCGGCAACGGCCTCGGCGGGCAGGGCATCGCGCTCGTCGGCGGCGTAGAGGGTGGAGCCGAAGTTCTCGTCGATCTCGACCGGCTGCGGTCCGCAACAGGCGGTACCGCCCTCGGTGACCTGCACTGCTGCCGCGGCGTACCGCCGGCGGACCGTCTCGCGCAGATCGGTGGACTGCTCGCTCATGACTCACTCCTGGATGACGGGCCTGGCAAGGCCCGAGCGGCCTGTATTGACGTTCGTCGATGCAACCTTGCGCCTTGAATCGAAAAACGTCAACATAGAGGAATGTCGAAACAAGAACTTGAGGTGCTCGGCCAGGGCACGGACGGCGGCTGCTGCCAGGCGCTGGCCACCGCGCCCCTCGATGAGGGGCAGGCCACCGAGCTGGCGAAGGTGTTCAAGGCCCTGGGCGATCCCGTACGGCTGCGACTGCTGTCGATGATCGCTTCGCGGGAGGGCGGCGAGGTGTGCGTGTGTGAGCTGACGCCTGCGTTCGAGCTGTCTCAGCCGACGATCTCCCATCACCTCAAGCTGCTGCGCCAGGCCGGAATCATCGACTGCGAGCGCCGTGGGACCTGGGTCTACTACTGGGCGCTGCCAGGTGTCCTGGACCGCTTGGGTGCGTTCTTGACAGCTCCTCAGCCCGCCGGGGCGCCCGCGTGAGTGCCTCGCTGGGACGGCGTGCCGCGGCTGAGGCGGTGGGGACGGCCGCGCTGGTCGCGGTGGTGGTCGGCTCCGGCATCCAGGCGACCGAGCTGTCACAGGACGTCGGAGTGCAGCTGCTCGCCAACTCGCTCGCCACCGTCTTCGGCCTGGGCGTGCTGATCACGCTGCTCGGGCCGGTTTCCGGCGCCCACTTCAACCCGGTCGTCACGCTTGCCGCTTGGTTCGTCGGGCGCGGACGTGGCGACGGCCTCAGCGCGCGGGATGTGGCCGTCTACGTCCCTGCTCAGATCGCGGGGGCGATCAGCGGCGCTGTGCTGGCCAATGCGATGTTCGCCGAACCGTTGGTGAAGTGGTCCGCGCACGACCGCTCCGCCGGCCACCTGTGGCTGGGCGAGATCGTTGCGACCGCTGGGCTCATCCTGCTGATCTTCGGTCTGGCCCGGACCGATCGCGTCACCTTCACGCCGGTCGCGGTGGCCTCCTACATCGGCGCCGCGTACTGGTTCACCTCGTCCACGTCGTTCGCCAACCCGGCGGTGACGATCGGCCGGGCTTTCAGCGACACGTTCGCGGGGATCGCCCCGGCCTCCGTCACCTCGTTCATCGCTGCCCAACTGGTCGGGGCCGCGGTCGGCCTGGGCCTGATGGTGGCGGTGTTCGGCCGACCGGCTCCCGCTGAAACCGACGTCGTCGTTCCTCGCGGTGAGACCGAACTCGCCGCCCCCTCCGCCCGCTGAACACCCTGACCGGAAAGACACCCGCCATGAGCACTCCCGCCCCGCGTCCATCCGTACTGTTCGTCTGCGTTCACAACGCAGGGCGGTCGCAGATGGCTGCCGCATTCCTCACCCATCTCGCCGGCGACAAGGTCGAAGTCCGCTCGGCCGGCTCCGCCCCCGCCGACACAGTCAACCCGGCGGTCGTCGAGGCGATGAAGGAAGTAGGCGTCGACATCTCCGCCGAGACGCCGAAGGTCCTGACCGTCGAGGCCGTGCAGGCCTCCGACGTGGTGATCACCATGGGGTGCGGCGACACCTGCCCGGTCTTTCCCGGTAAGCGCTACCTCGACTGGCAGCTCGACGACCCAGCCGGGCAGGGGGTCGCCTCCGTCCGTCCGATCCGCGACGAGATCGAACGGCGCATTCGTGGCTTGCTGGTTGAGCTGGACGGCTGACTCCGTCGGTGCGTCGACTGCGCGTGGCGGACGAAGCCGCTGGCGCAGGTGACATCCACGCCGAACCGGGTGCCGGGGTCAGCCGATGCTGAAGGCGCCGTCGGGCGGCTCGGGTGAGGGGACCGCGTTCTCGTCCCGTACGGGCTGCGCCTTGCCGATGAACTCCCGCAGTGCGGGGCCGTGTTCGACACGCGCGGGAAAGGCGTCGGAGGCGGTGCGGCGGGCGAGGGTCGCCGTGTCGAGGGGACGGTGGGAGGCCACGAGCACCGCGTTGCCGAAGCGGCGGCCGCGCAGCACGCCCGGTTCGGCGATCAGGGCCAGCTCCTCGAACACCGCCGCGAACGTGGCGAGTTGGGAGCGCAGGAAGGCGAAGGGCGCGGCGTCGGCGAGGTTCGCGAGGTAGACGCCGTCGGCACGTAGGACCCGCTCGGCCGCCCGCGCGTACGCCACGGAGGTCAGATGCGCCGGGACGCGCGAGCCGCCGAAGACGTCCGCGATCACGATGTCGACGGAGTCTGGTACGGCGTCCTCGATCCAGGCGCGGGCGTCCGCACCGTGCAGCGCGATTCCCGAGCCGTCGGGCACGGGCAGATGCTCGGCAACGAGGGTGAGGAGGCCGAGGTCGGCCTCCACCACGTCCTGCCTCGACCCGGGCCGCGTCGCGGTCACATAGCGGGGCAGTGTCAGCGCGCCTCCGCCGAGATGCAGCACGTCCAGCGCCAGCCCCGGTTCCGTGACCGTGTCCACCACATGCCCGAGCCGCCGCGCGTACTCGAACTCCAGATGCGTGGGCGCGTCCAGATCGACGTACGACTGCGGCGCCCCGTCCACCGTCAGCAGCCACGCCCGCTTCCGGTCGACATCCGGCATCAGCTTGGCGGTCCCGTGATCCACGTCCCGCGTCACGGGTATCGGCTCGTCGTCCACGGGTCCATTGTGCCGCCATGCTCCATCAGCTCCGGCCGGGGGAGATCTCTTAGCCGGTCCGGCGTTTGAGGACGAGCCCTTCGGGCGACCGGGGGTCTGGGGGCGGAGCCCCCAGGTACGGGACGGGCAGGGGCGGAGGGGGCGAAAACCCACGACCCCGCCCCCCCCCACCCCGGGTACGGGAGAGCGGGGGCCCGCCCTCCCGGGCAGGCACCCGAACCCCGTCAGCCGACCGACGTCACCGTCCCCGCCCCCACGGTCCGACCCCCTTCACGGATCGCGAACCCCAAACCGGGCTCCAGCGGAACATCCCGCCCGAGCTCCACCGCCATCGTGACGGTGTCACCGGGCCGGGCAACGGCGATCTCACCGAGGTCGACGTCGCCGACCACATCCGCGGTACGGATGTAGAACTGCGGCCGGTACCCGGTGGCCACGGGCGTCGTACGTCCACCCTCCCGCGCCGACAGCACGTACACCTGCGCCGAGAACCGGCGACTGGGTACGACACTGCCGGGCGCGGCGACGATGTGCCCGCGCCGAACCGCGTCGCGGGGCACCCCACGCAGCAGCAGCGCCACGTTGTCCCCGGCCTGCGCCTCGTCCATCGGCTTCGCCACGTATAGCCAAAGCACCCCAGCGCGGGGAGCAGATCACGGCAGGTGCGAGGCTCAACAGGAGGTCAGAGCGCGGCTTTTGCACCGAAATGCACATCTAGGCGAACGCTCCCGAATCCGTACAATAGGGAGCACCCACCCATGCCGACCCTACTAGCCGAAGTACCCGTATCTTTCCTCAACACCGCCATCTATGCGCGACTCAGTGAAGATCGCAGCGGTGAGAGTGAAAACGTCCGCATCCAAATCGCGGAGTGCCAGGACTACGCCAACGACAACCGTTGGCCGGTAGTCGGTACCTACTCCGACAACGACATCGGTGCATCCAAGTTCAGCAAGAAGCCGCGCCCGGATTACGAGCGCCTTCTCATGGCCGTCAAGTCCGGCCGCGTCAACAACATCCTCATCACTGAGGTACCCCGCCTGTACCGGCGGCTGGAAGAGTTGCTGTCCCTCATCCGCATGGCGGAGACAACAGCACTCCGGCGCATCCAAACCACGGACGGCATCTGCTACGACCTCTCAACAGAGGAGGGCGTACACGCTGCCATCAACGCCGTGAACAACGCCATGTTGGAAGCCGCCCGCATCTCCAAGCGGGTGAAGCGCAAGCAGAAGAAGAACGCCCAACAAGGCAAGAACCACGGCGGCAAGCGACCGTATGGCTACGAGTCGGACGGCAAGACGCTCCGAGAGTGCGAAGCCGCCATCGTGCGGGAGTGCGCCAAGCGCTACATCAGCGGCGAAACCGTCAGTGACATCGTGCGCGACCTCAACGCCCGGGGCGTCCCCAGCGCCCAAGGGTTGCTCTGGCGCACGGAAAACCTGTCTCGAATACTCCTCAAAAAGCGCTACATCGGGGTACGTGAGTACAACGGGGTGGAGTACCCGGCGGTCTGGCCTGCCATCCTCACCCGTGAGCAGTACGACCAGATGGAAGCCCGCCGGACGGCCGCCGCTTCGCGGGGTACCCGCAAGGGGAAGCCCGCGCGCAAGTACGTGCTTACCGGGGCGGCCTACTGCGGCCGGTGCGGTAGCAAGATGACGGGTGCTGGCCGGACGGCCGAGAAAGACCGTGTGGCCCAACGTCGCTACCGCTGCCAAGCGGGGGACGGCCACGGCGGCACTATTGGGTGCGGCAAGTTGTACCGTGCCGCCGACCCGCTCGAACTCCTGGTCACAGAAGCCGTCTTGCACGTCTTCGACGACCCGAGGGTGGCTGTCACCCTCGCCCCACCAGCGGACGAGACGACGGTACGGGCGTTGGTGACGGAGTTCGAGCGGCGCAAGGCCAAACAAAAGTCGCTCGTCACCGACTACGCCAACGACCTGCTCACGCGGGAAGAGTTCGCCCTAGCCAAGGGCATTGCTACCGCCGCCGTAGACGAAGCGCGGGAAGCACTCAGCGAGTACCAAGACGCTCAGACGTTGGCACTCATCCCGGCAGATCAGACGTTGCGGGAAGCCTGGGCAACGGCCGGTTTGGCCTGGCGGAGTGCCGTCGTGGGGCTGGTAGTTGAGCGCGTCATAGTGCACCCCGCAACGTCCGGGCGCGGCATGTGGCGCGGCTACAAGTTCAACCCGGAGTACATAGAGATCAAGTGGAAGGTGTAACGCTCCACGCTTCATCGCGGCCCTGGCGGGCTTCTTCCGTATCCAGTGCGATGCGGACGAGGTTAGCCAGGGCCGCAATCGTGTCCGGGTCTTGAACCTTCTCGGGTAGTCCCTGGTCGGTGCGGGAGCGGCGAGCCCAGGCGGCTATATCAAGGTCGGCGGACAGAAGCGCCACCCACGAACTGGGCGGCGACGTTGGGGAGTAGGTGTGTGGTGGTCTGCATGGTTTCCACTGTCCGGCACTACGGCGGGAGTGGGTGGTAAGTCCCTGGCAACGTGGCGACTGCCGCCACGGTTTCTACTACTTCCCCGGTTCTCAATAAAGGCCATGGAATTTCATTTGCGGTAATTCGTGTTAATATAGCCGTACTTATATGAAACTCCACCTACTCCCTAATGTCGAATTCAACGCCCGCACTCATCGAGTGCTGTGGTACATACTCTTTGTGCTTTTCTGGTTTGGCGGAATAGTTTTTGAGATCAAACATCTTCTTGATCCGCTTGGTTTCGCCGTGCTGCTGTTATTAGTCGTGCGTTCTAGTGATGATCTATATCGAGAGCTAAAAAGCACCAAGCGCCCATCCTCGGCTTCGCTTGCGGCAGCTATCTTCATGCCTCTGTTCGTATCCGGCGCACTGGTGATTTCTACCCTGAAACTCTGGACGAGTCGGGGCGAGGCGGCCGAGTGGTTGTGGCTTGCCGTATCGCTGGGGCTAGTATCACTGATTCACCTAACCGACCCACGGTTAAATCGAAGGTGACTGGCAACCCAATGCAGGGCACAAAGCGATGCGGAGAAATTAAAACTATTGACTAAACGGCAATAGCGGCCCATAATACCCACCCGAGGGAAATTCCCTCGAATTCAAGAGAAATCCTCTTGAATTCCGACACTCGGGAGGTGCTTATGCATCGCCGTGTCATCAAGTACATCGTGGCGGCTCTTGTGAGCTTGTTCATGATCGTACCGACAGTCGGTTCGGCCCACGCCGCCACTCTGTGCGACTCCGCGTGCATTGCCGACCAGTTGGTCAATGTCGGATTGCCGGGGAATGCCAGCGGCATACCGGCATACAACGCCGACCGCTCAATGGAGTCCTACATCGGACCGAACGGCCTCGAAATCCGCTACGGCCGCGATGCCACGTGGAAGGTTGTCAATAAGAACGCCGGGCTAGCCTCAGGCATTGTCGGGCTTTTCCTAGCCCCCGAGATCAGCGCAGCCGTAGTCGCCAACGTAACCGTCGGACGGATAGTGACCGCTGCGTCTGTAGGCGGCATCCTGTGCAGGTACCTCACGGATTGCAATGTCTCAGCTGTAGCGCAGTCTGCGCTTCAGCACGATATGTGCCTCGGCCTTACTGTTCCGCCGGACAGTACACACCCGTTCCTCGACCGCATGAGTCAGTTCCTTAGGCTCGCTCAGAACGCAGGGGCCCTGAACATCGCGGCAATAACCTCACCCGCTGCCCCGCAGGACATCAAGGTGTGGTTCGAGTCGTGCAGCAACGAACGCGCTTCCGGCTTGGCCGACACCGTCTCACCGGCCCTCGGCATCATGAGCGGCGACCTTTCACGGGCCACCGCCGCAAGTGCCATCCCGGTAACAGGCGGCAGCGCCTCCACCATGGCCTCACTCGGCCGCGACGTACTGACGCCCGGCCAGAAGATGTACCCCAACCAGTACCTCACGTCCATCGACGGACGCTTCGTACTCGCACTCCAGGGTGATGGCAACCTCGTGGCCTACGGCCCCGGGTACGTGCCGATCTGGTCGAGCGGAACAAGTGGGCGGTCAGTGGACTGCCTTCTCGCTCAGGCGGACGGCAACGTCGTGCTGTACGGCAAGAACGGCGTTGGCCCCATCTGGGCCACCAATACGAGCTCTTCAGGGGGCGCTTCTCTGAAGATGCAGGAAGACGGCAACCTCGTTGCCTACAACTCCAACGCCGGGGCGATGTGGAGTACCGGCACCGGACAAGGCACCACCGGCGGCAGCTACATCGGGAGCGCTCAGCTCACCGACAACCAGTGGCTTCGTCCCGGCCAGTACATGAGGTCGGCCGACTTCCGCTACACCCTCTTCATGCAGAGCGATGGCAACCTCGTTCTCTGGGCCCCGGGCAAGCGTGTCATCTGGTCAACCGGTACCGGTGGCCGCAGTGGCGTCGAGGGCCTGCTTCAGCAGGGTGACGCCAACCTCGTGCTCTACGCACACGGTGCCATCTGGTCTACCGGACTTGGTGGCCCCGGCCCGCACAAGTTGCTGCTTCAGAACGACGGCAACCTCGTCGTGTACGGCAGCAACGGCGGTATCTGGAGTACCGGCACCGCCAACAGGATTTAACGTCTACTCGGGACGTAAAACCGAGCAACAGCCCGTCCGGGCCGGAGTAAGCACTCTGGTTCGGGCGGGCTTTCCGCGTGGCCGGCGTCTACCCACCTACTCGACTGCCCGGGAATAAGTAAAAAGGCTGTAGGTTCCGGACGCTTCGCGGAACCTACAGCCAGCTTTTTATGTAGCGGTCACTACTTGGTGGCAGTGCCGCCGTTGGTGGCTTGCGCCTTCTCGTATGCCTGGCGCAGGTCGCCGGGGATAGGCCCCTTGTCGCTCACGACGAATCCGTTACGGATACCCCACTCGCGCATGGCCTGGGTGTCGTCGCCATTGCGCGACTTGCGCGGCGCAGATGTGGGACGAGAAGCGGCCTTGTAGGGGTCGAGAAGCCCGCGCATCTTGGCGGCGTTGACTTCGGAGAGGTCGAGCTCATACCACTCGCCGTCGAGCCCCCAAACGACGTTTTCGGCGGCCTCAGTCTTGCCGTCGATGTCGTCAATCGTTATCACGCGCCGTGCCATTGATACCCCTCTCAGGGGTTTGGGGAATGGTCTTGGTGCATGATTTATTTTGAACTATTAACAAAAATAGTCAAGAGGCATCTAATTCACTCTTGACGCTCGGAGATAGTGAGGGCATGCCGGCATACATCGCTACTAGGTCACGACACAGTAAGTAGAAGCCGTCAAGAAAAACTCGTGGTTTCTATACGGTGTTTGATCGGTCGAGCTCAAAGGTCATAAAAGATCCATTGTGCGACGCTAGAGCAAAAGAGGAGGCCGCCAACGGGTTAGGTCGGCGGCCGAGAGGCGAGTAGGACTACTTCTCGCGGCCTTTCTCTCCCATACCGAAGATGGCCTGAATCTCCCTGTTAAGCGATGACAGGGCGACGTAGCACGCGGCCCACCAGAGGACGAGGAAGCCCAAGGCGCATATGAGGAACATTGCCAATTGGGACTGCGGATTACGCCAGTACCAGAAGAGTGACATTACGCACCAGAGCAACGTCACTGATATGCAAGCAATGTTGACGCGCCTTTCAGTGCGCATCAACTTCAACCGGCGCCGTTTGAGAAAGTTGCCGCGGTGTGACATTTGCATTTACTTGTCCCTGCTGGAGGACTGGCCGCACAAGCGGGTTCACCGGAAGTGGCGAACAGTCCACTGGGCCCAAGATAGGGCCAGGCGCACTGCTCCCCACTTCGCCAGGGACAAGAAGGAAGCGAATAGAATATTCTAAGCAATGACGGTGAAAATGTCAATCCGTTTCCAGGTAAGCGAATACCTTCTGCTTCGTCGCTTTGTGTTGATCGGGGCCGATTTCCGCCCTGAATTGAACTTTGAATTTCGTGCGTCTTCTTAGCATCCAAGGTGGGTGCCTCACGGTATCCCACCAGCTCCCGTTAAGTTCCCGAGCAAGACTTACCTCGTCGATAAGCCACTGCTTCGAGTCCCCCGAATCGATCCTGCATGGGAAAACGGCCCCTTCGCGGAACGTCCTGGGGCCGATTTCCCATACCTGGCCATTCAGGGAATAAGTCCACCCCGCGATAGAAAAAGCGGTTCGCCCCCCATTATGGATAGTCAGAGCGATCATTGATTCGCTCAGATCGAAATCATCATCAAGGTCAGGGTACTGCGGGTTAAGATAGACCCAATTATTCATCGTTTGCAGCCGCTCCAGATTACGGCCATCCCACTTACCAGTACAGATAGTGGCTACCGGGATTGGGCCGCTCAACCGAAAGTGTCTGCGCCCGAATATCAGTCCGGTGGCCGTAGCTATGGCAACAGCACTTGGTGCCCCAATTTGGATAAGACTAGTCATCTCCAAGTCTTTGCCCCCTCAGTTGTGTTGCACTTCCTGACACGGCATCAGCAACGATAGCGAACTGTGCCCGCTCACGACAAGAGCACCGACCATAGGTGGAAGAGAGCAATCTAAAGGCAGTTACGGGCCACGACCATCACGCCGCTGACGGCAAGCAGGGTGACCGGGTCAGGTACTCACTCCGCTGGTTTCCAATAAGTATTGCGCGACGCGGTCGCCTGTCCCGACCTCACTGCCTACCATGCGTCGTAGTTTGGCATAATCAAAATGTCGGCCAATGAAGTAGACGAGCGACAGACCTGCTTCATTCCCGGGTCGGCGGAGCTAATGACGTCAGCGAACAGTTTCTTGATGTGGTTCTTATAGAATTGCTTGCTCTCTGCTGCCTCTGGGGAGTCGTACCGGCCCGCAAAATCTCGGTTCCAACTGTGCCAGGCGTCAAAGAACATTGCATTGTAGTTCTTTGCCATGGCCTGCGCGTTGTCGATGGTGCTTATGCATTCCTTCGCCTCGACCTCCTCCATACTCGGTCCGGCCGGTGTCGGTGCCGCTGCTACCGCTTGAGGCATACTGATTGGCATTGGAGTAGGCAGAGTGGTGGGCGCTGGAGTGGGTGAATAACTAGCCGCAGGGGCAGGCGTAAAAGAGGCCGATTCAACGTCCCCGTCATCGTGCCGACCCGCCAACGCGAAGACACCACCACCTAGCAAGACCGCTATCGATAGTGCACCAACAACAACTCTCCGGACGGGGTGTTCCCTTTTCCTCAGCGCTTCGATCTCTTCGGCTAGTGATCGATCTTCCATCTATTCAGAGAGTAGCTATTTGGCAAATTGATTACAAGCGCCCCGTTCCAAAAGTTCGACTACGACAAGGTTCTGGGACAACGCGGATAAAGAAAACCCGTTGTGCTCAAATGGGACACCGACGTACACTCCGCCCATGACCAAACTGAGCAAACCGGAGGTTGAACGACGGCTGGGTATGCGCACTGTTGACCCACAAGAGTTGGCATGGGCTATTTCCAACGTCGTGCCGCAGTCGCAATTTACGTCTGAGCTACAGGTGGATTTCCCGCGCGCCGATTCGCCAGCCCTGACGCTTCACTACTTCAGGAAGGGCGGCTTGCGTGCCATCGTGCCGGGGCCAAGTCTCACTGAGGAAACCTTCGCGCTGATCGAGCAGAGGGTTAAATCCACACTGCTTGCTCCGGCGACTCCCCTTGTCCGCCGCGTGGTTCTGTTCGCGCACGTACCCACAGAGGGCTACTGGCGGTACCGGGATAAGCTCGTGATTCAGCGCGCCCCGGACGAAGCACCCCGGCCCCCAGTCGAGTTGGGCGACCATCCACTCGTCTTTGAGGTGAAGTTCGATAGCTCCCCTGACTGGCAGCTGAGGAACATGCGCGCGCTACGGGAGCCGCGACAGCTTGCTTTGCTGCTGTCTCTCCTCGTGCCGGGTCTCAGCGTGCCCCCGCGCAATCCACGGCATCAATGGGTGCTGGACGCTACGCCCGGGGCCATGCGCTCCGTGTGGGCGCAAGAGACCTACTTCATCCCTAACTTTGAGACGTACACCGACGAGCTGTCACAGCAGGGAGACCTACCCGCTATTGAGTTGGTGGCGACTATGCCAAGCGGCATCCGTGAAAACCAAGTACTAGTGCTACCCGAGGACTTGGAGCAAAAGCTCGACACCTTCATGCGGCTTGGCGATGACGATCGCGCCCGTCTACTCCGCGCCGCCTACTGGCTTCACCACGCGCGGGAAGTCTGGGACGTATCCAAGTCAGCTCACTTCCAGTCCCTGGTACAAGCTGTCGAGGCCATGCTCAAATACGCTCCCCATCGGGAGCGGTGCCCACAGTGCAATGCCCACCTCGCCGGACCAACTGCCTACTTCCGGTGCTTCATTGACCGCTACGCCCCGATGCGGAACACAGAAGACGATGACGAGCGCAAGACTCGAAAGCTGCTGTACGACAAGCGCTCCGACCTCACCCACGGCACATCACTGCTCAGCGCCGACGAAGAAGTCGGTTTTGGGTGGCACCACCCCAAGCCGTCTTCCGAATACCAGCTTGCCAGCGAAGCTCACCAGGTGTGTCGGCGAGCCATCATTGGATGGCTGGAGGAACAGCAGTAGCCAGACGCCCGTTTCGAACCTCCGGCGGCACCAGTTGGCCGGAGGTTCGACCTACGCCAGCGCTGGCCTTGGCGGGGCATCCAACTGGTGGTGCGCGACGATGGCCGCCACAGAACCCTTCACGTCGAGGTACCCGGCGTGCATGAGCAACTCTTCCAGCACCGGCCGCACGATGGTGATGGCCGCTTCATCCGGCTTGCGCGAGAGAAGACGCTCCGCGGCAAAGCCGATGCGCGGACAGTCGGCGTAGCGCCTCTCGGCTCGGGCGAAGGAGTCGGAGCCCGGGACGTCGAGGGTCTGCCACACAACTTGCCCCTTGATGGTGCTGATGCGGCCACTTACTCCGATGCGCCAGTCATGCCGGCGGCGCTTCTCACTCCACCGCTTCCGGTACAGATTGCGATACACACTCCCCTGCACCACCCTGTGAACCCGCCCAATGACGGCCACCACCTCGGCCAGTGGTAGCGGGTCGGCCACCTCGTTTACCACGGCCATGTGCAACCCCCAGTGGAGGTCGAGCAGGCCGGAGCCGAACACCTCCAGCTGGTGACGCTGGAACGGGCCGAACTCGCCGCCGTCGTCCATGACGACAAAGCGCACCAGGTCTTCCCCGGAGTAGTCCACCATGTACGGCAGATCGCCGAAGACTTCGCGCGCCACCACTAGGGCGCGGGCGGCCAGATCGACAGCCGGTACCGGCTTCACCGCGCGGGTAGGTGCGACACAAACCCGCGCTACGAAACGCTGGGAGTAGTCGCGTTCCATCCCGCCGCACCCGGCAATAGTGCTGTGGTCGCCTTGCACCGTCTGCTTGCCCCAGCGCCAACCCGACTGAAGCAACCACCATGTCTTCTCGAAGATGTTGCCCGCCGCGTCAACCTCGCCAAAAGACATGTGACCACCCGCCTGTGAGCGCCGACGTAGGAAGCCGGTTCGGTAGTCCTGGCGGAGCAGTGCGTCTGCCTAACACGGCATCAGCAAGGATAGTGGGCGGTACTGACAGACGGGAGTGCTGGACAGTACTCCGGGGCCGGCGTGGGCCGCACGGAGCAGAGTTGGCGCTACTGCGATTCGCTCTGTCCAGCCAGATCCGCTTCCGAACTTCCTAGAGCGTCATCCTTGCGACGCCAGCTCACGATTGTCGCCTGGTTCGGCGTGACGTTGTACCAGGAAAATTTCCTGGGGTCAGTCTCCCGCCCGTGGGACACCCACTCCTCGTCATTCTGGGAACTCTTGGGCGTGAAAGCGGACACCGTCAAGTCTGGGAGGGCGTCCCCATCGAACTCAAGGGTAAAAGCGATAGCGAATGTTCCGTGCGCGAGTGGCACGTAGTCCGTAGAATGACGATACATGCGAGCGCGTCTCAACATCGAGAATTTATTCTGATAGGCAATAACCCCGGCAGGACTCTTGGCATTGATGAGATCCGCATGTTCCAGGAGCACCCGACTGTCCCCCGCCTTAGTTTCAGGCGAGAAGGGCTTGATGGCCTCCTCGTCTTCATCGACGTTTACGTCGCTCTGGGGGCAGTGCAAGCTGTAGTAGGTATACGCCGACTGGAAGCCGTCCACAGATCGAAGGATCCACAGCGGTTTTCTGAACCGCAACCCAGCCCTAGCAAGCGCTACCCCTTCTCCCGACAAGTCGAGCCGCAGGGCAAGAATCTCCTTAGTTTCAGGATCCACCCAGTCGAACGTCATTCTCCATCGCGTCCACTTGTAGTAGAGCTTCTCGTTGGCGAAGTCTTCTACGGCGCTTTTAAGCTCAGGCGGCTGGTTCGGGTCGAGGAAGCCAAACGTCTCCGCGAGCGCTCGCGCAATGCCCCTACGTTCCGAAGCTTCGCTCAGTTTCTGTTTGAGGTAGAAGTCTCCACCGATACCGAGGACAGAAGCGACGAGGAAAGACTCACCAAGTGCTATCGCAGCACTGTGGGTCTCACCCGATGGAAACCAAAGGTGCGCAGCGACGTAGCAGAAGACCGCAGGCAACAAAAGAAGGTAGGCGAGGAATCTTGCGATCCATCGCCGTACCTTACGTTCATCACCAGAGTCATCATCGTCGCCTGCGCTTGGTGCTGTTTCATTCACGCTTCGGCCTACTCTCCTCCGTCGTTCACGACTGCCTCACTTTCGCTTTACGCTCCATTACCTAGTGAGTATAAGTCGCTACTCAGCGTAGTACCAGACGCCTGCGTCGCCCCAGTGTGGGTGCAACACCCCGGCTGCGGAAGACGTCTGACGACGCCCCGTGTTGAGACGTTCACACAGAGCGTGGCAGCAGCGTCCCGTCTGGAAGCGCCAACTGAGCCCACAACGAAGCCCCCGACCGATCGCGCCGGCCGGGGGCTTCTCTTGCAGCTCCTACCGAGTCAGTTGTCGAACTC
Source organism: Streptomyces sp. NBC_00620 (assembly GCF_026341825.1). GTDB lineage: Bacteria > Actinomycetota > Actinomycetes > Streptomycetales > Streptomycetaceae > Streptomyces. Next base: position 1,421,819 of record NZ_JAPENY010000002.1, on the reverse strand, counting down.
CCCCGCCTGGACGCCACCCGTGAAGGCGCTCCACTTGGCCGGGGTGAACAGCAGTACCGGCCCACTGGGGTCCTTGCTGTCGCGCATCGCTACGGCTTCCTCCACGAAAGCCACCTCAACGCACTCTCCATTGCCCTGACTTGCGCGGGCCTTGCGCCACTGGGCGCGGGTGAGGTCAACGTTCATTGCCCGCACCTTCCTCTCTATCACTGCTCGTCCACCAGCTTCTGAATCATGGCTTTGGTTCCGGCAACGCTCATGGCACTCGCCCGGAGGTTGTCGAAGATGAGGCCGTACCGCTGGGCGTCGCCCTCGCGGTCGGGGTAGGGGTCGCTGTCGCTCTCGACGTACACCACATCGGGGTCAGCGGGATGGGAGTACTGGAGGATGACGAACGTTCCCACCCTCGTACCGGGGTGTGCTCCGGCAGAGAACGGGATTACTTGGATGATGACGTTGGGTAGGTCGCCCAGCTCCAACAGCTTGAGCAACTGAGCCCGCATCACGTCCGGGCCGCCGACCACCCGCCGGAGTGCCGCTTCATCCAACACGGCGCGGACTTCCATGGGTTCGGGTCGCTTCGTCAGTACGGCCTGACGTTGCATCCGTACTTCTAGCTGTTGGTCGAGGGCGTCGTCGGTCGCTCCCGCGATGGTGTCGCGGTTAATCGCTTCGGCGTACTCCTCCGTTTGGAAGAGCCCCGGGATGACGTGCTGATACGTCAGGAGCGTGGTGGCTTCAGCTTCCAGCCCGATGTACGTCGAGTACGGAATGTCGCTGTAGAGCTGCCACCAGCCTTTGCGGTTGGCTTCGCGCACCAGGCGGGCCAGCTCATCCTTCCGCGCCTGGTCTTTCACGCCGTACAGCTCGACCAGTTGTGCGACGTCCGCCGCCGTCACCCGAGTACGTCCTAGCTCGATGCGCGACAACTTGGAGTTACTCCAAGACAACCGCTTCGCGGCCTCGTCTCCCTTGAGCCCAGCGGCTTCACGGAGCGCACGAAGCTCCAGGCCAAGACGCCTGCGGCGCACCACTGGGCTAGTTGTCGTCATACCGACCAGTGTCGTCACAATCCGTCGTCGTAGCAAGCGCCCATGCAATTGCATGGCATGATGCTATTGCGCGGGATCGTGGCAACAGAGGAGACTCGTGCAAACAACGTAACAGCCGACCCCGGACGTTGGGGGCTAGATCGTGTCGAACCACCCTTCACCGCAGCACAGCCGCCTTGAGCTGGCCTGCGAGGACACGGCGGCAAGGTGGGCGCGCGCCCATGCGCGGGATGTGCTCCGCAAGTGGGCCATCCCAGAGGGAGCGACAAACGACGCCTTACTCGTCATCTCTGAGCTGGTCACAAACGCCGTCCGGCACACCAAGAAGCCGGACGCTCCGCCACCCTGGGCGACGACTCGGTCGTCGCAGAGCTGCGTATTAACCCTCTGGTGTACGCCCGAGTACTTGCTCATCTATGTGTACGACCATGACCGCACGCCGCCGGTACGCCGTGTGCCCTCCCCCACCGTCATTGGCGGTCACGGCCTGCTTCTCGTAGAAGCGCTGAGCGCCGAGTGGGGCTACCAGTACCCGACGCCAACGTCGGGAAAGAGCGTCTACGCCAAGCTCATACTTCCCGGCCATCCGGTGCCGTCCGACGTCGTGTCCAGTGCCGACGAGCTCCAGCTACCGCCGCCGCGTACCGGCGGCCCGGTCTCCTTCTCCAACGACCCCCACACGATGCACCGCGTACGGCAAGGACTCGCCCATGGATAAGTCGCCCGCTACCGACCGTCTCCACCTTGCCGCCGTTGAGTTGGCGGTGCCCTCTTCCCGGTGGTTCGTCAGACACGTTCTGCGGCACTGGCAGCTCGACAACTACTCCTACGTGGCGCAGCTGCTCGCCTGTGAGCTCGTCACCAACGCCGTTGCCGCGACCGGGGTTGTCGGTACTCGGCCGACTCGACCGGAGCTACCCAGCCTCAACCTCGTGGCGGTGCAACTCCGCACGTATGACCGCCGGTTGTTCGTGGAGGTCTGGGACTGCGACCCCAACCCACCCGTCGTGCAGGAGTGGCAACCAGGTGCCGAGAGTGGGCGCGGGCTCGTTCTGATTGAGGCCATGAGTCGTCGGTGGGGCACGTACAACGCCGGAGCCAGTGGCAAAGTCGTCTGGGCAGAACTGGAGTTGGGTGCGCCTGCTATCCCACCCGAGGAGACTCCCCCGCTCCCAAAGCCACGGGTGGAGATGCCGCGCGTCCGACGAGGCCACCGGCACTACTCCGCCGCCGATACCGCGTTGCTGCAACGCATTACCGATGGCCTTGACGCCCTGGACGACGTGTCGAGCGACACCACAGCCTCAAGTAGGCAGTAGTTCCGCCCTCATACGCACCCCCGCCGCTGTACATGGACGCTCTACCCCGAGGTGTCCTGAGCTCTGCTCCAGCGGCGGGGGTGCTTCTGTGTGAGTGAGTAGTCCCCTGCCGGCGCGTGTACAGCGGCCCGAGAAGGCGTGTTCCTTCTCGGGCCGTGGGTCTGAGTGGGTTAAGCCGCGGCGGCTTCCCTAGCGGCTCGTACGGGCGCGTGGTAGCGGCGGAGCCGTTGGGCTGTCGTACGGGTGCGCCTGGCCTGCTCGTCGCTGGCCATGAGGCGGGCCGCGAGCGTGAGCCACGCTCCCCCACTCGTCGCGCGGCAGGTGCGTACGTCGAGGCCGGTGCGTGCTGTTACGAAGGCTTTGCAGGCGTTGAGTAATTCTTCTTGGGATTGCATAGCGGGTATATCCTTTTCAATACTTCATTTCCAGAATAGCACATTAGCTAGCTATCTTGCTAGCTAGCTACATAGCAAGATAGCTAGCGACGTGACTAACTAGCTAGATTTCTATATCGCTAGCTATGTAGAGGGCTAGCGATATAGGTAGCTATTGAGCTACGCGCCGAATATTGTTAATCTGGGGATATTAACTGGCGCACAAATGGCTCAAGAGCAGTACGACAAAAATAATCCCACTCCGCGCCACCCGAAGAAGACAAGCACCACTCGGCGGCTTCAAACACTGAACCGCAAGGGGGGTGCAGGCAAGTCAACAACAACCGGCAGCGTCGCGGAAGAGCTCGGCCGGATGGGGTATCGGGTACTCGTTGCAGACCTCGACGCCAATGCCAGTCTAACTAAGGCCGTCGGTCTGCGGCTCGGAGAGCTTAATCATTCCGTATACGACGTCCTAATGTCCCCTCGAAAATTGCTTGAGACTCGCGATGCAATCGTCCAATTGAGCCACCTGAACTTCGACATCCTCCCTGGTAGTGAGAATCTCGGCTATGCAGAGCCAGCCCTCCTTATGGCACGCCGCCAACACGCCTTACAGGAACGACTCGCCGAGGTGGAAGACGATTACGACTTCGTCATCATTGATACGGCAGGCCATGAGAGCTTCATGCACACCCTCGGACACGTTTACGCGGACGAAGTGATACTGCCTACCGAGGCGGACATTGCTAACTGGGAGACGATAGAGACCACGCTAGCGAGCGTGCGGAAGGTGGTAGAGGACGGACTCAACCCAAAGATGCGCGTAAGGGCAATCATCGTGACCAAATACCAGCAGGGGACGAAGTTTGGCGAGGCGATGCTCAAGAAGTTGAATGCCGAGTATGGAGACCTACTCTTGCCTGTAGTGGTGATGCAGACTGTGCGCGTACGGGAGGCTCAAGCATTCCACCAACCGATTACCGCGTATGCCCCTGAATCGCAGCCGGCCATGGCGTATAGAAAATTAGCGGAGTACTTAGAACGTGGCTAGACAAAAATTCAAATCAGACATGCTTGACGATCGCTCACCAGCCGGGGGACTCAAACCCCTCGACTTCATGACGCCGATGGACGAGCAGCAAGACAAGCCGCTTGAACTCGCTCCAGCCCCCAAACCCGCCCAGGCCGCAAACAGTCCGAGGGTGGAGGCAAAGCCGAATAAACCGACAAAGAAGAGTCTGGCCGCCGCCGAACCCGACCTTGCAATGCCGCCGTCACGACAGACCGAGCTTAAGGTGCAGCTCAATTCTAGGCAGTCGCCCGAACTTGCTGAGCGAGCAAAAAGCTTCGCGTCGGCGCACAAGGCTGACATCCAAGATGTAATTGGCCTGGCACTCGATGAGTACCTTACGCGGCGAGGCGCTTAGCCCTTCACGCTCCAAACATAAGCTTGATTGTTGTAATCATTACCATTATGCTGGCAGTAAGCTATCGCGCGACTTGTAGTTATTTCGCGCATTAGCTACCAAAACTCGGTGGCTTTTGTGTGTTGCGTAACCAGTACCTCTTCTTAAGGTGTTGACTTGCATAACCGGCGTGTTAAACTTGATTCAACTACAAGTCGCGCCGTCTGTTGAAGGGCCCCCGAGCAATCAGGGGCCCTTCTCTTTTTGGTCCGAGTTTTGGGGCGGCAACTCCGCGCGGTACGCCGTCGTCCGTAACCGAATCAACCAGCACCAGCCTGCATACAGGCTTCTTAGGTGCGCCCAAAACGGAGACGACATGAATAGTGCAAGTGCAGTCCTACAACAACGCTATGCGGCCCTCAACGCCACACGCAGCAAGCTCGACCAACACCCGGCCCCCCGTTCTATAGAAGAACTGGTTGTTAAAACCAACAACCCTTCTATAGAACTACCGGCGGAAATCGAAGCTCTCATCACTGGCCCGGAGTACTGGCAAACCGCCAAACGAAACCGCTACCGGATGCTCATTCGCGAAGGCCACCTGAACAAGCTCCTCAATCTTGCACAGATAGCCACGACAAAGACATCCCCCGCCAACTGGTTTGCCACGGCAGCCTCAAGGAAGGCCTGGGAGCGTACAACCGATTATCTGTCCAAGCTCGTGACAGTGGTGGAAACCGTCGAGCGGGTAGCCCACAAGCTCGGGGTAGCCGTAAACGGCTTCATCTACAAACAAGCCTGGAAGGGCGTTAACGTCGAACGCTGGGCGGATTTGGCTAGGGAGAGCGGCAAGCACAGGGGTAAGTACTTCGCTTGGCTGTGCCTGAGAGAGCAGGGGACTGCACCCCGGGCCGTCTAGGTTTCCACTCCCCGTTGTCCGTCCCTGCCCGAACTCAAGACGGCTTGTAAGGGAAGACGGGCGAGACAATAAACCACGCTCTTTGTCAACACACAGCGCCTTACAAGCCGTCCCGCTTAAGCTCGATACAAAAGCGCCAACATGTTATGCTGCGAATATTAATAGGGTATAGCCATGTCAGCTCAAGACCTACAACTTGAAGTAGTCATCTACCGCGAAGATGACGGCTATGTTGCTCAATGCCTCAACGTGAACGTTGCCAGCGATGGCACAACAGAGCGCGAGGCGCTAGACAACATCCGTGAAGCGTTAGAGCTCTACTTCGAGGACGAGACCGAGCGCGAGGTCTTACCCGTCCACCAAGCTAAGCTGACTAAGCTCACGTTACAGGGTGCCTAAGACACCCTCGTCCGCGTTTGCCTGCAAGGTTCTGTTGCGGCACGACTTCCAGTTTGTGAAGCAAAAGGGCTCCCATGCGAAGTACCGCAAAGATGGCACCCCGAGCCTTACCGTCATCGTGCCAATGGGGCGCAAGAATTTACGACTCGGTACGTTTCATTCCATCGTGCTGCAAGCAGGTCTGAGCGAAGAGGATTTTTTAGGCAAGCGAGCCGCATAAGCACCTGCTACTCCGGAAGCCGCCACCGCTTCGCGGACGACCTGGCTTTCGTTGGTGGCGTCTCTCGCACGAGATGGTAAAGGTTCTCGAAGTACACCTGCCAACGCTGAGAATTCTCTAGAGAAGGATTCCGCCTCGCTCGCTCGGCTTGAATGAGTGGCTCCATCTTCTCCCACATCAGAATAACGGAACCTCCCAGATAGCCAGAGACGGGCTCCACGTCAACAACGCTGTGAGTAACCAGGGCTCCAACGTTGTCGTAGAACCATGCAAGGTCGCGTACGAGGTTTTGTTTATCTTCTGGAAGGCCGCTTAAGCCCTGCGACAGATCGAAGGTATCAAGCTCCCGGTACACAAAGGCTCGTGCATCAGTGAGGTCGTCGCCCCGATGCTCGCGGAAGAGATCAATGACAACGGGCAAAGTGTTGGAGTGGCGAGCAAGGGTTAGTTGTCGAATGGAAACCAGAACAGAGACGACAACAGCCGTGATCGACAGAACCAGCGCTGCAATATTCAAACGACACCTCCGCGTCTGTGCCAAGCACTGCCCCGGACTCAACTAAGTTGTTCGTCGGGAGCCGATACCTTCCCGCGCATGGCCGCACTGCCTTGCCCGCCCGGCGACAGCATCACAATGCCGTCATTGCCCATGCCGCCCAAGAACGCTTCTTGGATGACGTACGGGGCACCCCCGAGCACGAAGCGCACTGAGCCATCGTCGTATGCGGTCACTCGGACTTTGCGGCCGTCTGGCAACTCCAAGTGCTTGTTGAACACTCGCTCGCGCTTCTCTGCCATGTCCGCCCCCTGGGGTACTGCCAACTGTTGGGCCGTCACGGTACCGCTGGTCGTTGGTCGGCGGCCCCAGTGAGTACCCCCGCGGCCGCCAGTAGGAGCGCCCGCCGGCTGCTACTCACTCCCCACCAGGACAAGCGAAACCCCGCTCTGGATGAGCGGGGTCGGTGCCACAACCTCGTTACGAGGCGGCGGCGGGTTGCTTCTCGGGCTCGGGTTCCGGTGGCGCTTTGGTCTCGGCGATGCGGTCGCGGCCCCATCGTTCTCCTCGGCTGAAGAGGTCGCCAAGCTCTTTGCCCGTGAGCGGCTTGCCACTGTCGAGGCTGCGGAGGTAGGCCTGTTGGGCTTCTCCTTGCCGCCCAGCGGCGTGTGGACGTTGCTGCTTGGGGCCACTTCGGTGCCACCGAATGCCGGAGTGAGTATCAGCCGGCGGCGGCACTTCCGGCGCGGCAACGGGTACCCTCTCCGGCTCCTGGGTGGAGTCAGTTGCGCCAAGCGGCAAGTGATCTTGCGGGGACTCGACTACTTTTTCAAGATCAACTGCCGCTTGGGCCACGGTCGGCGGCGGCATTCGATCATGGTCGGGCGGGGGCCCGGGGGCGGCAATCTGCGGCAGTTGATCTTGGGCCGCCTGCCGCGCCTGTACGTGCCCGATGGCGAGCAAAGCACCAGAGCAGACGGCCATGAAGCCGTCGACGGCCAGGGGGCCGATTGCCGCGCTCACGGGGTCTTCACCGTACGACGCCAGGAGCGACGACATGTGGCGGTAGGAGATCACGGCGGCAATCCCAGCAACGGCAGTTAGGCCACCGTGCCGCACGACTTTCCACATCCAACCGTCCGGCCAGTTGACGCGAGAGATTACTTCAATGGAAATAAGTAGCGCAACGGGCCAGAATGCCGCCGCCGCTATGGCCCCACCTTGCGGCGTCCAAGTTGCCGTCGCGTGGGCTGGCTTGAGGTAACTGTGGGCGACGTTCGCGGCAATCGAGGCCACGATTCCTACACCAAAACCTAGCCGCGCCCAACTGCGGCCAGGCGGAGAGTCAGCCATAAGGTTTCCCTTCTCTCGGCCGCAGTTCGAGCATACTAAAAATGTGACATTGTGTCAGTTGTGTCCAACTCCTTTGGATGAGATACGAATTAGCCCAACTTCCTAGGTGGTGAGGTATTGTGCGGCGTCGTCAAGTTGAGTCAGGCGGAACAAGTCCGCGCCGCCATGGTCTTTAATTTTTCGCTGGATGTAACTTGCCCGCGTACTGTCGGGCACGACGAACACAACGGCGGGGAACCTCCCTTCCGTCCACTGTTGGTGTGCGGCGGTATAGGCCCGGAGCTTTGCGGGGATCTTTTGGCCCCACTCGCTACCCTCGTCTACTTCAATGAAGCAGTCCCGCAGGTTGTCGCCGAGCTGAATTTGCACCCGGGCGTCCGGCCGAAGGGGCGTCATACCAACCGTCAGGGCGGATTGCTCTTCTGAGTGGAAGGCCACCGGGCCACACAGTCCGTCGTGTTCGGCCATGGCGAGTTGTACCCGGAGCTCAACGATGTCGTGCGTGTGCATCCGGCGGGAACGGGCCGCGCTCGTCGGCGGTACGTAGACATAGCCGCCGCTGCCACCTTCAAAGCCGCCAACCCAACGCACCCCCGGCATCCGCTTTATCGCGCCCCTTTGTACGAGGCTTCTCAGAGTGCGTTGCACCCGGGTAGGGCGTGACCGGTCAGTGCCGTCCCGGTAGAAGTGCAGTCTAGATATTTGGCTAGTGGTGACTTGGTGGAAGTCGAGGACGGTTTGGACGATGGACAGGTGGCGGGGGGAGAGTGGGGGATGGGGAGTCACCAGGTGCCCCCAGTCCGGCCGCGTCCGATCCCGTCCACGCAGGCCAGCGACCCTATGGGGTGTCTAGCGATCCATACACCGATCCATACAGCGATGCATACAGTCACCAAGCCACCTCCGGGGCCGCCGCCGTGGCTGTCTGGCCCTGCCTTTTCTGCTGATCGCTGAGTACTTCATCAATGCTCCGGCCGTACCGGCTATCCGATTTCTCAATCACTACTCCCCGGGTTCCCAGCGCCGGAGTGGATGGGAAAGTTTTGGCGGTAGCTGCCGCGCCGCCGTCGAGCTTCACCACCACCTCGAACTTGTCGAGGGTCTGGAAGTCGGCGGCGGTGAGTTCACACGCCAACTCCCGCGCAATGATGAGTGCGTCAGCGGCCGAGCAGGGGAAGACGATTTTAGAGCGGGTGTTAGGCATGATGGAGTCCCGAATATTGGGCGAGAGTTGACTCATGTACTGATGCGCCAGCACGAAGCCAACGCCGTACTTACATGACTCCGCCAAGGCATCGGCGAAGTTGGTGGGGATGTTGATGTAGTTCTGGAACTCGTCAATGAAGACGGGGAAGGGCGAGCGCTCGGGTACAGGTATGGCACTTCGGCCCTGCACCGCTTGCCATAGCTTCGTGACGAGCAATGAGCCAAACAGTCGGGACGTCTCGTCGCCGAGCTGGCCCTTACTGAGTGAGACGATCAGGATTTTGCGCTGCCGGATGATGGCTTCAAGGTCGAGGCCGCTCCCGGCTTGCCCGAGACAGGCCCGCAGGTTCGGCCGGACTTCAAAGGCCCGCAGCCGCCGCAACACGGGGGCGGTGACGTCGAGCTTCCGGGCTGGGGATTGGCTGTCGTACCACTGCCAGAAGTTCTTTAGTGCTGGGTCGTCCAAGTCCTTCGTCAGTTTGTGCCGGAAGGTGTTGGAGGCGGCATCTACTCCCAGCAGCGCGGGTATGTCCATGAGGGTCATTCCGGCTTGAGCGAGGGTGAGTACGCTCGACCGCAACACGTCGGCCGTCTGGGGCAAGCGGTGGATGTCATACAACTTGTCGAAGACGGCCAGGATTTGGTCCATGACGATGTACGGGTCGCCGGAGAAGACGTTGAGCGAGATCGAGCGGCTAGCGTCCGCCGGGTTGAACCACACCACATCACTGAGTCGGTGGTGGGGGATGCGGTCAACTATGTTGTTGGCCGCATCGCCGTGCGGGTCGATGAAGACGCCACCAGAGCCCGTCTGAATCGCTTGAAGAAACAGATTCTCTAGTACGGTCGTCTTGCCGGTAGTCGTGGCTCCTAGGACGTGCATATGGCGTGTGAGCGCATCCACCGACATCGTCAGGTCGCGAGTATCGCCGGGGTAGTTACTTACTCCCACCCGGATACCGTCCCGCGGCATGTCGCGGCCGGCTGCCAACCTACGGCTTTGGCCGAGGGTTAGTCCCGGTACTTGCGGCGAGGCGATGGGTAGTGCACACACCACAGCCAGGGTGTGCGCCTTGAGTAGTCCCGGCCACCGTACTGTCGGGGCCGATCGGTTGTTAATACGTGCTACCCACTCCGGCCGCAGGCGGCGGGCCTTGAAGACCTGCAACCCGCCGTAGGCCGAGAGGGTATGGCGCAGAAGAGCTTTTGCCCGGATGTCGTGACCGGATGCAGCCAACCGCCCCACCACCCAGAAGGCAGAGTCTTTCTTGGGGTTGATGACTCTGCCAACGGGCGTCATGACGAACTGCACGATGACGGCTTCATTTTCGTGCAAGCCGGTAAGGCTGCGTAGCAATGTCGGGATGAGCTTGGGGTCGGGCTCGATCTCCTTGAAGGTGCCGTGCTCGTCTTCCTCGATGACATCGTGGTGTTCGAGCTCAACGGCGTAGTTCCAGCGCCGGGGTTGCTGGGCTATTTCCTCCACCCGGATACCGGGTATGACGCCGGAGAGGTGGCTACGCACGATGTCCGCCACGTTCGGCGGGAAGCTGAGCAAGTAGTGAATGCCCGTGGGCGTCGCCAGGATTTCAAACGCCAGGGTGTTGCGACCGAAGGGCTCACCGACATGACGCACGGGACGGTACAGCCCCCGGAGCGAGGTGAAGAGTAATGCGGCATCGTCGTGCTTGAGGTCGCGCGGAAAGGTGAGGTGGTATGTGACGTGGCTTGTGTCCAACTGGTGCTGCCCCCAACTTCGTGTAGTGAAGAGGCCCGCAATGAGCAGGCCGCTTAAAGTGACAGCTATGTCGAACCAAACTAGAATCACTCACCCATAATACGATCTATTTTCTCTTGGGCTTCGCGTTCCAGATCGTAGAGACGTTGGAGGACGGCTTGCTCGTCGCCAACTACCCTTTTCACTGCGAGGTCGCGCGCATAGGCCATGTTCTCGATAGCCCGACGCTCCTCTTCCTTCTCGACCCTGGCGTCTTGGGCTAGCCAATCCCACACGAGGTAGACGATGACCCAAAACGCGATGCCAATGATGAGCTTGCCGAAGTTCATGAACAAGCCCCCGATGATCCCGAATAGCAGCATCAGAAGCTCATCCCCCCGCTGATGGCGCGGGTACTGTTGCGCTCCCATTCGTCGAAGACCTTGGTGAGGGCATCAATCACGAGAGGGTTGTCGGTTTTGACTATCTCGCTAGCGATACGCTCACCCATGGCGATGTGCTTCTCTATCTGCACCTCGTACAGCCGGTACAGGGCGTCTAGGCGAAGCGCCTTAATCGCTATCTCCAGCCGGGTCATGAAGATTGCTGCCCGAGCTGTCCGCTCCAGGGCTCGTATCTCCTGCGGTGGTGCTCCCGCCCGCATCGGGATGAGGTCGTGGTTCGCGGGTTGGTATCGCTCGATGTCCATGCGCTTTCCTCTTTTTCTCTAGGAAGTCTTGCCACTTGTCGCCACCCTTTTTGCGGCGACTGGCGATGTACCGCTCGAACCTTGCTTGCTTCTTCATCTCTTGCTCTAGTCGGTATTCCTCCCAACTGGTGTCGTCTGCGGACACATCGAGTTCGTCTTCTTCCAATAGGGAGCCTCCATTAACCTCGTGGATCCACGTGGATCCAAATGTGTTGCGGTGACGATTTCACCGCAGATAGTTCTTCGCTTCTCTTCCCCTGCACCGACGCGCCGGCAGCTACCTACTCCGGCGCGTCGGTGGAGTCAGTTACGCGGCTTGATCGAACCCGGCGGGGTCGGTGACACAGTGGCGGTACAGCCATGCGCACCCGAGTTCGACTTCGTGCATGATCCGCTTGGCCTCGTCGTCGACACCGCCAACGATCTTTATGAACTCGTGGTGCGTGCGTACTTCCTCCATGTACTGCTGGAAGAGGCGGCGGAGCCGCTCCCACTCCTCGTCGTCGTGCTGGCCTTCGTGTTGGCTCATGTGTGCTTCCTTCCGTTGGTCTTCCTGGTCGGCGTCCCTAGTGAGACGCTCTCTGTAACCAGTCGACCACTCCCGTCTGTTGGGGCTGGCAAGTGGTTGGCAAGAGGCGTGAGCGTTGGTGGAGGCACGGACATATGAGGGACTGGGATGACGACTCATCGGCGCGGCAACTCGCGACCGCGCTTCAGGATGCCGTTAGCAGAGAGGGAGGCCTTCAATACCAATCAGTCACAGGACTGGGCCCCTTGCTGGAGCTTCCTCAAGTTCAGCTTCGCCTTAAGGCCTCAAGCAATGAAGCTGAACAGTTAAAAGTAGTCTGCGCGACGGTTAGGCGCGCGATTGCAGCGATAACCAGACCACAGAAAGTCTTGACGAAGGGACGGGTTTGGGAAGACAGAGAGGCCGAACAGGTATGCGAAGCCATTTCCATACTTCTCAACGAGGTGGAGATCGCATGGAAAACAAGCGCCAAAGAAAGGAGGAAAGATGCAATCGGATTGCTGAAACTCAATTGCACAATCAGCACTATGCGGCGACGCACGGGGCCCGAAACAGAGCTCATGCTGATTCTAGCTCGCACTCTAATAGCGCGCCGGAGTCCGGTGGCATTTGAAAAAATTGAAGTCGAGTATGAATTTGTGGACGATGACGAGTCACCATTGGGAGTTAGACTCCAAAGGTCCTCCGTCAACTGCACAGTGCGCATACTTCGGAATTTTGAAGCCTTCGAGGACGACGGCTTCTATTTGATCCCCTGGTACGGAAAAATGGCAAGAGACCTCAATTACATATTTGACACGCCAGTCGGAGATACCGCCGTATACACCTCAATTTTCAGCACTTTCAAAATGGAGGAATTTTCGGGTGGTCATCGAGAATTTCACCCGGTTCTGATCGTGCCCCGTACGTCACCGACATTGCCCAGGTACGATTACGACGTATATTACCCCCGTTGCGACCGCAGTCTGTGTGCCCGGCCCGGAGACGAAAACTATCGACTGGTGGTGACACCGGCGTTCGATATGAAGGGCGAGATTTTGGTGAAGATTTCAAGCCCCAAACCAGTTGAGATTAGTGCAGTCGGCTACCCTCGTAGGCTGATTTTCAACGCATTGGAATCGGGTCAGTACCGCAGCATTTACTCGTTCCCCGACCCGATGGCCCGTTACCCCTTTGGGGTTATAGTCCAATGGAATGAGGAAGTAGGTGCTGGAGATCGGAAACTTGTTGAGTGGCTAGATGTTGCGTGGCTAGATAAAGAGGAGCCGTAGTTCTTGACCACGACTCCTCATATTGAGCGTATTACTGCTTACATCCAGCCGAGAGGGACGGGCGTAGTGCCAGCCTCTTCGCCCTTGAGGAGGCGGATGATATGGCCCTCTTCGAGCTGACCTTCAATCCCGGTGTACAGGATACCGAAGACCCAAATTTTCTCTGGGTAGTTCCCGACTACCCATCCCTCGAACTCGTAACAGGGCAGGTCTTCCTCGACATCCCAACTGAAGACAACGCGGAGACTGGTGGGAACAATGCGGAGTGGAAAGCGGTTGATCTCGTCCGTGTCGTTAAGCGACCCACACGCCTCGAACATCAACGACTTTGGCTCACTCCGTCGGCTCGACCTCATACACTCGTGGAAATCCTCCAGCGAGTAGAAGGAGTAGTCACCGTCACGTGGACTGTCGGGATGGTGGAGACTCATCGTGGGGTGCTCAGAGTCAACCTTTATCTTTTCTGTCATTACCAAGCCCTCACTCAGTTTGGGCCTGGCTTCTATATCCAGACCGCACCCCTATCCCTCAGCAGGGGTGCGGCATGAATCCACGTTTATCTCATGAACAAGAAAGTTATGCAAGCAATAGCGTTTTGCGCTGCGGTAGTTGGCGCTACTTCTCCGGTGGCTTCACGGAGTGCGCGGGATGCGTGGCAACGGGGCACGGCGGCGGCTGGCCGTCCGGCGGCACCGTGCCGACGAGGCGGGGTGTCCTGCGGGAGGATGCCGCCTGACGAAGCCATGTGACGCACCATCAGGCGGGTATTTGGCTGGTGATCTAGCCCATGACCAGGCCAAAGGAAAAGGGGAGTGCTGGCCCCAGTGTGCCGCCGCTACGGGGTGGATACGCTAACCATGGCGTTGCCGAAGGTCTCGAGGCCGGTGACCACCGTGTCGACGGTGGCGCCGAGCACTTCGACACGGTCGCCGACCCGGATCGTGCCTCGCTCGACCGCCCCGGTGACGACCGTCCCGCGCCCGGTGATGGTGAGCACGTTCTCGACCGGCAACAGGAACGGCGCGTCCAGGTACCGCTCCGGAATGGGCACGTACGTGTCCACCGCGTCGAGCAGCGCGTCGATAGCCGACATCCAACGGGGGTCCCCCTCAAGGGCCTTGAGACCGGACACCCGTACGACCGGCACGGAGTCGCCCCCGTACCCGTGCGCGGAGAGCAGCTCGCGGACCTCCAGCTCCACGAGGTCGGTGAGCTCCTCGTCGCCCGCGTCGGCCTTGTTGAGGGCGACGACGATGTGGTCGACGCCCACCTGCCGGGCGAGCAGCACGTGCTCGGCGGTCTGCGGCATGATCCCGTCGAGCGCGGAGACGACGAGGATCGCCCCGTCGAGCTGGGCCGCGCCCGTGACCATGTTCTTGATGTAGTCGGCGTGGCCCGGCATGTCGACGTGCGCGTAGTGCCGGGTGTCGGTCTCGTACTCGACGTGCGCGATGTTGATGGTGATGCCGCGCGCGGCCTCCTCCGGCGCCCGGTCGATCCGGTCGAACGGAACGAAGGTGCCGGAGCCGCGCTCGGCGAGAACCTTGGTGATGGCGGCGGTCAGGGTGGTCTTGCCGTGGTCGACGTGACCCATGGTGCCGATGTTCAGGTGCGGCTTGGTGCGCACGTAAGCCGTCTTGGGCATGGCTGTACCTCGAAGCCTCTTCATGTCAGCGGAGCTGAGTGATGGCCCCGGCGCGTTTTTACGGGCCGGAACGGGGACCCCCAAGGACTTGCCGACCCTCCCCCTGCGGGGTCCGCCGGACAATCCGGGAAGGGTCAGCTTCGGGCGCCGTCGACAGCGGCCGCGATGATCGGGACGGCAGCCTTCGGCGCATCCGCGACTGCGGATGCTGCGAGGAAGAAGGCGTACCGGAACATGAGGAGATCTTCGCCGACGCCTCTGCCGACGTCGAATGGTTTTTCGCGTCCTGGACGCGTCCTGGAGGCGGGTGTTTCCGATGGTGCGTAAGAAGGCTTCAGGGGCCGATGTTCTTCAGAGCCTCGCGCACGGACAGCGGCGCGAACCTCCCACGCTCCCTGGCGAGGAAGTCCCGTACCGCCTCGGCGTCCGTCTTGGCGTACTCCCGCAGACACCAGCCGATCGCCTTGCGGATGAAGAAGTCGGGGTGTCCGGACT
The DNA here is from genome assembly GCF_026341825.1 of Streptomyces sp. NBC_00620. GTDB lineage: Bacteria > Actinomycetota > Actinomycetes > Streptomycetales > Streptomycetaceae > Streptomyces. Next base: position 1,406,706 of record NZ_JAPENY010000002.1, on the reverse strand, counting down.
GGCGGAGGCAGTACCCGAAGAGGCGTTCCGTGTCGGTGGCGTCCTTGTAGCGGAGCTGGTGGAGCAGGGCCGTACGCGCGACCCACAGGTCCTCGTCCTCGATCCACGCGTCCATGTCGGCCTTCAGCTTCGGATCGGCTGCCACCAGGCCCCCCACCGTGTGGGAGGCGAGTGCGTCGACGGTGTCCCACCAGGAGACCGTGGCGACGAGGTGCCGTGCCACCGGCAGGAAGCCGGACGAAAGGCGCTTCACATGACGACGCAGGTAGTCGACGGCGAAGTAGTGGTACTCGCGTTCCGGCAGCTCCCAGCAGCGCAGTGCGAGCGCCGTGCAGTCGGCCTCGTCGGGGCGCGCCGTGCTCAGGAGGACGGTCCGTGACAGGGCGCGGCGCTCGGGTGTGGTCAGGCCGAGGAAGGGCGCGATGTCCTTCATGTAGGCGCGCATCGACACGGCCCGTTCCGGATCGGCCGCCGCGGCGTAGGTGGCGGTGAGCCGCTCCAACAGGGTGTCCGCAAGGACGCTGTTCGGCACCTCGAACGGCGCACCTGACGTTCCCGAAGCTGTGACGCCCATGAGACGAACCATACGGCGATCACACACGTCGGTCGGTTAGTGTCACCGGATGCTCGATGCCACCAATCGCTCTGGGGGCACCGCCACGGCCACTCCCCCGGCCGCCGCTTCAGAGCTCGCCGCCGCGACGGAGTTCGCCATCGCCGCGGAGATCGCCGTCGCCGCACCAACAGGTCCGGCCGTCGCGCCCACCAGCCTTGCCGCCCGCTGCACACGAGCCCTGCTGTCGCCCTGGTCGCGGCTCTCCCTGCTCGTGGTGCTGCTCGCGGGGGCCGCGTCCAGCGTGCTGCTGTTCGAACCGCAGCGACTGCTCTCCGACGGCTGGCCGCCACAGCTCAACGGTGCCGCGGCGGTCGTCGCCTTCGCGGCGGCGTACGGGCTTGTCACGGTCGCGTTCGTGCCCCGGCCGCTTCTCAGCCTCGCCGCGGGCGCCCTCTTCGGCTCCCAACTGGGCCTCGCCGCCGCCATTGGAGGCACGGTGCTCGGCGGCGGACTGGCCTTCGGGCTCGGTCGGCTGCTCGGGCAGGACGCGCTGCGACCGCTCCTTCGCGCCCGTTGGCTCAAGGCGGCGGACGGGCAGCTCAGCCGCCACGGCTTCCGCTCGATGATGGCGGCCCGGCTGTTCCCCGGCATCCCGTTCTGGGCGGCCAACTACTGCGCGGCCGTCTCCCGCATGGGCTGGCTGCCGTTCCTCCTCGCGACGGCGCTCGGCACGATCCCGAACACCGCCGCGTACGTCGTCGCAGGTGCCCAGGCCTCGGCGCCGACTTCGCCCGCCTTCCTGATCGCGATGGCCTTCATCGCCGTACCGACCCTCGTCGGGATTGTGGTGGCCTGGCGCAAGCGGCACCACCTGCGCGGCCACTGACGCATTGCTGCGGCACCGGCCGCTGAGACGCTGCTGCGGCGCCGGTCACTGAGGCGCTGCCGTGGGACGCGCGCCCGCCGAGGCGCACTGCCGCGGTCGTCAGACCCGGCGTTACACGGCTTCCAGGACCATCGCGTTGGCGAGTCCGCCCGCCTCGCACATCGTCTGCAGCGCGTAGCGGGCTCCTCGGGCGCGCATCGCGTGGACGAGGGTGGTCGTCAGACGCGTGCCGCTCGCGCCGAGCGGGTGGCCGATCGCGATCGCTCCGCCGTGCACGTTGACCTTGGCCAGATCGGCGCCCGTCTCCTGCTGCCAGGCCAGGACGACGCTCGCGAAGGCCTCGTTCACCTCGAAGAGATCGATGTCGTCGAGGGTCAGACCCGCCTTGCGGAGCACCTTCTCGGTGGCCGGGATGACGCCGGTGAGCATCAGCAGTGGGTCGGAGCCGGTGACGGCGAAGCTGTGCAGGCGGGCGATCGGGCGCAGGCCGAGGCGGGCAGCGGTCTCGCTCGACGTGATGAGCACGGCCGACGCGCCGTCGTTGATCGGGCTCGCGTTGCCCGCGGTGACCGACCAGTCGATCTGCGGGAAACGCTCGCCGAAGCCGGGGTCGTAGTAGGCGGGCTTGAGCCCGGCGAGTATCTCCGTGCTGCTGGCGGGCCGGACGCACTCGTCGCGAGTCAGCCCGTCCAGGGGCGCGACCTCGGCGTCGAACAGACCGGTGTCCCAGGCCGCGGCCGCCTTCTGGTGCGAGCCGACCGCGAACGCGTCCATACGCTCACGCGAGATGCCCCACTTGGCGGCGATGAGTTCGGCGCTGATGCCCTGCGGCACCAGGCCCTCCGGGTAGCGCTCGGCGACCCCGGGGCCGAAGGGGTCCTTGCCCGCCGGCACGTTCGACCACATCGGGACGCGGCTCATCGACTCGACGCCGCAGGCGACGACCATGTCGTAGGCGCCCGACATGACGCCCTGCGCCGCGAAGTGCACGGCCTGCTGCGACGAGCCGCACTGACGGTCCACCGTGGTCGCGGGCACGGCGTCCGGGAAGCCGGCCGAGAGCACGGCGTACCGAGTGGTGTTCATGGCCTGCTCGCCGACCTGGTCGACGGTGCCGCCGATGACGTCGTCGATCAGCGCCGGGTCCACTCCGGAGCGCTCGACGAGACTGCGGAGTGTGTGGGCGAGGAGTTCCACGGGGTGGACATGGGCGAGGGCGCCGTTCGACTTGCCCTTGCCGACGGGGGTGCGTACGGCTTCGACGATCACGGCGTCACGCATGTCTGATCTCCAAACCCATAGAGTTTGCTTTTCAAACCCGCTAAGTGACTCAAGAGTAGCTCAGTGGGTTGGAACAACCAACCCACCCACTAGACTGGGCGCATGAAGGACGCCCGCCCCTGCTCGATCGCCGCCACGCTCGCCCTGGTCGGCGAGAAGTACTCCCTGCTGGTGCTGCGCGAGGTGTCGCTCGGCGCCACGCGCTTCGACCAGCTGGTCCGCAACATCGGTGCCCCGCGCGACGTACTGACCGCCCGGCTGAAACGGCTCGTCGACGCCGGCGTGCTGAAGAAGGTCGAATACAGCGATCGCCCCAAGCGCTACGAGTACCTGCCCACGCAGGCGGGGCTGGATCTGGAGCCCGTCCTGCTCACGCTCATGGCGTGGGGCGACCGGCATCTCCAGGAGGACGGCTTCCGGCCCATGGTCCTGGAGCACACGTGCGGCAATGAACTGGTCCCGCAGGTCGTCTGCCGGGAGTGCGGCAAGGAAGTCGAACACGACGACCTGATGGCGCACCCGCAGGCCCCGGGCTGGACCGTGACGGGTCCTGCGGCGGCGTAGCGGACGACTACGACGCAGGGGCGCCCCTACCGACAGGCCTCACGCGTCTCCTTGCAGACGTCGCGGGTCTAGTGCGTCCCCTTATGGACGTCGTAGACATCGAGCCGTCCGCACATCCCGAACCGGCCGTACGCGGACGGCTGTTCAGCCCGTACGACAGCGTCCGAGAGGTGGGACGCGTCGCCCCGCTCCAGACGGTCGAGCTGGTGCCCCGTAGCCGCGGCGGCAGCTTCGGCACCCCGCTGCCACCGCTCGCGCCACTCGGCGAGCCGGGGCCGAACCAGCGCGGCCGCGGCCCGGTGGAACTCGGCGAGCGGCTCGGGTCCGTCCGCGTCACGCAGCGCCCGGTAGCCCTCGACGGCGAGGTCGCGCCGGGCTCGGGCGACCCGCTCCCGCTCCTCCTCGGGCGCGTCGGCCGGGATGGCCGTAGCGGCCGCGTACGTCTCGGCGTCGGTCAGGTACCGCGGCGGCAGCGTGAGGACGGCGTCCCCCGCCTCCGGCAGCCCGTTGTTCTGCATGAGGACGGTGATGCGCAGATCGTCCTCGTTGACCAGCCGGTGGATGGTGCCGGGCGTGAACCACACGACGGCACCGGGCACGAGCGGCGTCACCTCGTACCCGGACGTCGTCAGCGTCTGTACCGCGCCGCGCCCGCCGGTGACGACGTACGCCTCCGAACAGGTCAGGTGCATATGAGGAGTTCCGCCACAGACGCCGTCTGCCGCGGGCCAGTCGTAGACGCGGAGGTGCGAGACGGCGACGGCCCCCGGAAGCCCGTCGAAGCCCTGGACTGCCGCCGTGCCCGGTACCTCCTGCCCGCTCACCACGGGTGCTCCTCCAGGTACTTCGCGACTTCCTCGCGCTCCCAAACCCCCTCGGCCACGACGACCCGGTAGCGGCGGGTGAGCGTGTCGCCGGGTGCCAGCTCCAGTTCGTCGTAGAAGGCGAGCGACGGGGCGACGGCGGCGAAGGGTTCGTTGCGTACGAACCAGTGGGCCGGGTGGGCGCCGGCCTCCCCGGAGTGGTCGTTCTCGGGGGCGTGCGCGAAGACCATCGTCGCGTGTCCGTCGGAGCCGTCGTACTCCCCCGAGAACGCGAGCCACGGCGCCTGCCGCCCCATCAGTCCGGGCCCTTCGGAGTCGGGCCCGATGATCCGCCCGTCCCGGAAGGCCCGCGGTCCGCGCCAGAACAGGCCCGTGTAGCCCGCCATCTCACGTCCCGCGGTGGTCGGGCTGCCGAAGCGCAGCGGCTCGTCGCGCCGGTTGGTGACCGCGGTGGTCCAGGTCAGCGCCCAGGAACCCGACTCCGGATCGACGTCGTGCACCTCGATCCGGCGCTCCTCGTCGGCCCACAGTTCGCCGTCGTACGGATGCCATGTGAGCCGCTCCACGATGACCGCGCGACTGTCGTCCGAGTCCACCCGGTCGAAGGCGACGTGCGCCATCGACCCGACGCGCTCTGGGAGTTCGACATAGCCGTTTCCGTGAACGTATGTGTTGCCGCCCCACAGGTTCTGGCCGGAGAGGTGCGAGGCCGTCATCTGGAGGCCCTTGTGCCAGCGGTGGTCGTTGGGCCGGTAGTCGGTGACAACGTTGTTCGCCAGCGTCCTGAGCGGGTGCAGATACGGCTTCGGGGCCTCCCACGCCGCCTCGGGACGGTAGACGTAGCTCAACAGCTCGACACCGGTGCCGACTTCACTGATGGTGATGCTCTCGCCGTGCGCGTGGACGATACGCAGGCCACCCTCCGAGGGCGTGGTCATGCCGACACCCCCTGAGACACCTCAGACACCTCGGACGCCTGGGAACCCGCGGGCGCCCAGCCCGCCGCACCCCCGTGCAGAGCCGTGTAGTACGGATCCCCCGGACCGATCTCCCCGGCACGGACGGTCGTGTCCGTGAACGCCGACTTGTACAGCGCGGTGATCAGTTCCAGGCTGGTGCGTCCGTCGGCGCCGCTGCTGCGCGGCCGCTCGCCCGCACGCATGCTCGCCACCAGGTCCCGCAGCTGCTCAAGGTGCGAACTCGGCACGTCCGCACCGAAGTCCCGCCAGGCCGCCACGTCCGCGTCCGGCGCTTCCGGAACCGGGGTGATGCGCCAGTTGTCGTTGCTGTGCCCGTACAGGTGCGTGAGCTCGACGGTGGCGCGTTCGCAGTCGATGCGGATACGGCTGACCTCGTCCGGGCTCAGGACACTGTTGACGACGGTCGCCAGCGCGCCGTTCTCGAAGCGGACGAGAGCGGTCGACACGTCCTCCGTCTCCACGTCGTGCACGAGCCTTCCGGCCATGGCGCGCACCTCGCTCCACGGCCCCATCAGATCCAGCAGCAGATCCATCTGATGGATGCCGTGCCCCATCGCGGGCCCGCCGCCCTCGGTCTCCCAGCGTCCGCGCCAGGGGACGGCGTAGTAGGCGGCATTGCGGTACCAGGTCGTCTGGCAGTGCGCGACGAGCGGACGCCCCATGGCCTGCTCGGCGATCAGGCGCTTCACATGGCGTGCGCCGGACCCGAAACGGTGCTGGAAGACGATCGCCGCGTACGGGCCCCCACCGAGCCCCTCCTCCGCCTCGACGGCGTCGAAGTCGGCGAGTGTCGGGACCGGCGGCTTCTCGCACCACACCCACGCTCCGGCCCGCAACGCCGCCACGGTCTGGTCGCGGTGCAGCGTCGGCGGCGTACAGATGACGACCAGATCCGGCCGCTGCTCCTCCAACATGCGGTCGAGGTCGGTGTACGCGTGCGGGATGCCCACCTCCGCGCAGAACTCCCGAACCGCGTCCTCGGCGATGTCGACCGCGGCGACGATCTCCGTCTCCCCTTCTTCGGCGAGTCGGGCGAGCGCGGGGACATGACTCCCGCGCGCGATGGCGCCCGTACCGATGACAGCAGCCCTGATACGACGGCCGTCGAACGGGGCCGCGGGGCGGTTCGGGGAGGTCTCGGGGCTGGTGTCGTTGCTGGGTGTGGGCATGTTCGTGATCAGCACTCCATCGGACGCGGTCGTCAGACGTTGGCCAACGCATGATGACACCCGGACTGACTCCGGAGGCAGCAAGCGCTTTCCCGCCTGCTGAAACGTATGCGCCGGTCCAGCCGCCGGTCAACACCGAGAACCCTGTCTTCCGGCGGCACGGGACGCCCCCGGGCCGCTCCCGCCCCGTCCGGCTACGAAACCCCTGTGCCGGGACTGTCGGACGGGGACGCTACGCTGCCCTCAACACCACCCGTGATCACCGCGATCAGCGGCACGGTATGCCCGTCGCCCCTTCCACGATCAGTTCTGGGACCACGTAACTTCATGTCTTGGTTTGAATCCCTCATCCTCGGACTCGTCCAGGGGCTGACCGAGTTCCTTCCCGTGTCCTCCAGCGCGCATCTGCGTCTGACAGCGGCGTTCGCAGGCTGGGAGGACCCGGGTGCGGCCTTCACCGCGATCACCCAGCTCGGCACCGAGGCCGCGGTACTGATCTACTTCCGCAAGGACGTCGCGCGGATCATCTCGGCGTGGTCCCGCTCGCTCGTGAACAAGGCGATGCGAAGCGATCACGACGCGCAGATGGGCTGGCTGGTGATCGTCGGCTCGATCCCGATCGGCGTGCTCGGGGTGACGCTCAAGGACCAGATCGAGGGGCCGTTCCGCGATCTGCGGATCACCGCGACGATGCTGATCGTGATGGGCATCGTCATCGGCATCGCCGACCGGCTCGCGGCCCGCGACGAGGCGGGCGGGAAGCACCGGGCCGCCAAGGAGCGCAAGACACTGCAGGACCTGAACACCAAGGACGGCCTGCTCTACGGCCTCTGCCAGGCGTTGGCCCTGGTCCCCGGTGTCTCCCGGTCCGGCGCGACCATCAGCGGCGGCCTGTTCATGGGCTACACCCGTGAAGCGGCGGCCCGTTACTCCTTCCTCCTCGCCATGCCGGCCGTACTCGCCTCCGGACTCTTCGAGCTCAAGGACGCCAGCGAGGGCGGCCATGTCGACTGGGGCCCGACGGCCTTCGCGACGGTCATCGCCTTCGCGGTCGGGTACGCCGTCATCGCCTGGTTCATGAAGTTCATCTCGCACAAGAGCTTCATGCCGTTCGTCTACTACCGCATCGCGCTCGGCATCCTCATCATCGTGCTGGTGACGACGGGCGCGCTCAGCCCGCACGCGGCGGAGTCGGCGGGCTGACGGTTCGGCTCCGGCGGGCCCCAAGCGTCGCCGGGGTTCGAGCACGTCACCGCAGAGTCGGCTGACTGTCCGCCCAACTCCAGCACGTCACCGTCGAGTCGGCGGTGCTGTCGGCTCAACTCCCCGGCAGGGCGAGCGCCCAGGGTTCCCCCTCGATCCGCACTCCGTTCGCGACGTACGCGATCGTCCGGTACCAGCCCGCGAGGACCAGCAGCTCCAGGACTTCGCTTTCGTCGAGATGCTCCCGCAACCCGCTCCACGCCGCGTCGCTCACCTGCGAGGTGGCGTGGAGTTCGTCCACGGCACGCAGCAGGGCCGTCTGCCGGGCGGACCACGCGGGGTCGTCAGCTTCGCCGGTCGCGGTGAGGGTGACCTGCCCCTCGCCGAGTCCGGCCGTTTCGGCGTACGCCGCCATATGGACGCCCCACTCGTACGCGCATCCGGAGCGGGCGGTGACGCGGGCGATCACGAGTTCGCGGTCGGCATCGGCGAGCCGGCCGTGGACGAGGAGGCCCGCGCCCAACGCCCGCATGCGCGAGGCCAGTTCGGGGTGGCGTTCCAGGACCTTGAAGAGCATCAGGGGTTCACGGGTGACGCCGGGCGGCATCCACCTGTGCAACGCGCGGTCGGTCTCGGGCTCGTAGGGCGGCGTCACGCCGTCGATGCGCTGCTTCATGCCCAGCACCCTTGCGCTTCTGAAATCGAAGCGCAAGGGTGGGAAGTGAGCAACTCCCCGCGAGAGGCGCCCACTTGACCACGCCACCCGAACCCCAGCACTCCGCCGCCGGTATCCCGACAACCGACTCCCCGCCAGTCGACACCCCGGCACCCGGCCGCCCGGTGCGCGGCTCGACGAGCGGCCGCCCCATCATGGCGGCGTTGGACCTCCTCGGGCGGCGCTGGACTCTGCGCGTCATCTGGGAACTCCACCGGGGCGGGGACCCGATCGGCTTCCGCGACCTCCAGCGCCGCTGCGACGACATGTCCTCCAGCGTCCTGTCCACCCGCCTCACGGAACTCCGCGAGGCGGGTATCACCACGTCAACCGCCCACTCCTCCTGGCATCTCACCCCGCTCGGCGACGACTTGGTGACCGCGATGGGCCCCCTCCTTGACTGGTCCCGCAGCTGGGCCGAGCGACAGTGAACGCGGCGGCCGTGACCAACCACATACGGCCTGAGTAGCCGTCTGGTAGCGCACTGTCAGTCCATGCCCTTAGGCTTGCACCCATGTCCCCCGATTTAATGCCCTCTGGTTCCGTGCGGTCTGCCGCCGCGGTGAACGAACAGATTCGCGCGCTGTGGATGCGCGCAGGCGGCTCCCTCTCGGCGCAGGAGCGAGCGGAGTACGAGCTGTTGGTCGTGGAGTGGGCCAAGGCGATACGCGGCGAGGTCATCGAGGCGGCGTGACGTCGCCGATGCGGCGGCGCTCGAGCCGCTGAGCCGGAACACACTCGAACCACACGCTCGAACCGCCGAGCCGCAACACTCCGGACCTCACCGCCCTCCGGACACCCGCAGCACCGCCCCCGTCGTGTAAGAGGCGTCGGGTGACATCAACCAGGCGATGGCGGCGGCGATTTCCTCGGCCTGGCCGACCCTGCGGAGCGGAATGGCGGACGCGGCGCGATCGGCCCGGCCCGGGTCACCCATCGTCGCGTGCATCTCGGTGTCGACCATTCCCGGCGCGACCGCGTTGACGCGGATGCCGTCGGGGCCGAGTTCCTTGGCGAGGCCGATGGTCAGTGCGTCGACAGCCGCTTTGCTGGCCGCGTAGTGGACGAACTCCCCGGGGCTGCCGAGGGTGGCGGCCGCCGACGAGACGTTCACTATGACTCCGCTCCCCCAGGCCGCCATCGAACGGGCCGCGCGGCGCGAACACAGCAGCGTGCCCAGGAGGTTGACCTCCACCACCCGCCGCAGATCTGCGGGGTCGGCGTCCGCGAGCCTGCCGGGCGGGCCGGTCACCCCGGCGTTGTTCACCAGCCCCGTCACCGGCCCCAGCCGGTCCGCCGCCATGTCGAACAACCGCTCCACATCGGCCTCGTCGGAGATGTCCATACGGACCATGACACAGCGCGCCCCGGCCCCCCGGACGGCGGTGGCGGTCCATTCGGCGGCGGCGCCGTCACTGACGTATCCCAACGCGATGTCGTGCCCGTCCGCCGCGAGGCGCGTACAGGTCGCGGCACCGATCCCCCGACCACCGCCCGTGACCACCGTGACAGAACGTGCCATAAGTGCCTCCTCGCAGCGCGAACGGATCGCCCCACGATCGCAGATGCGCGAGCACGTCCCCGTAGAGGACGTACGGCCCCTCCTCGGGCAACTGGACTGCCACACAGCCGAGTTGTCCGACTCCGGGACGGCACGCGGGTGTTCTGCTCCGGACCGGTGACGGCACGGACAGGGCCCGGTGCACAAGGATTCGTGCACCGGGCCCTGTCCGACCCTGCCCCTGGCCGGGAAGACCAGTCAGCCAAGCTTCCAGGCCGGCCCCACGGACAGATAAGTCGTGCCGAGCCATGCCCCGCCCGTGACGGCGCCCTTCTCCTGGTGTTCCAGGACGTCACTGGTGTCAGGGTCGACGATGAGGCGGTGGTGCAGCTCCGGGCCTTGCCATTCCACGGCCGTGCCCTGCCGTCCCGCGCTGTCCTTGGCCGGGCCGACGAGCCGTACGCCGTCCATCCCGGCCAGGATCTCGAACAGGGCCGCGCGCAACTGGGGGCTCGACGGTGCGGTGGCGAGCAGTTGCACGATGCTGTTGTGGAGATTCCCGGTCGTGGCCGTGCTGCCTGCCGAGTCGCCGAGAAGGCGGGTTTTCAGGGCCGCCGGGTCGGTGGGCAGCTTGCCGAGTTCGTCCCAGGTCAGCTTGGTCTTCCCGATCGTCCAGACCATGCCCCGGGGCTCGGGGAAGTAGCAGAAGCCGTCGCGGCAGGCCCCCGAGTCCCGCCCGCCGGGGCCCTGTTCGAGGATGACGGCGGTCCGGCTGAACCAGGTCGACTGGATGTCGGCCTTCCCGCCCGGGTGGGTGTAGCGGACGCGCACCTTCCAGTACGGGACGTCGGTGGCGGGCTTGCTCTCGTCCGCCGCCGCGTCCGCCACGTGCTGCAAGAAGGCCGCCGCGTTCGCGCTCGCGGCCGGCGGGCCGCCGTCGACGGAGACCGTCGGGTACACCAGGACGGCGGCGGTGACCGCCGCCACGGCCAAGGCGGCCACTGCGGACCGGCGCCGGACGCCGCCACGCCGCCGCCGGGGGACTGCCGCCATGTCACGGGCCACGGCCTCCCGTACCGCGGCCTGCGCGGCTGCGACGGTCGACGTGCTCGGCGGATCCACCCGCCCGGCGGCCTCAAGGGTCTCTGCGCCGGGAAAGTCGAGGACATCGGGCTCGGTCGTGGTCATGCGAGGTCTCCTGTCCGGTTGAGGGTGCCGGCACTGGTCGGTGCGAGTGCCGCACGCAGCCGTGCACGGGCACGGTGCAGGCGGGATCTTGCGGTGCCCGGGGGGATTCCGACCGCGGCCGCGGCCTCGGTCGGGGTGAGCCGCTCCCAGGCGACGAGGAGCAGCAACTCGCGCTCCACGTGCGGAAGTCCGGCGATCGTGTGCCGCAGGAACGGCGCGACCGCCGCGGCGTCCAGCCGTTCGTCGACCCCCTGCCACGGGTCGCTGTCGGCACGATCACCGGGCGTTCCCGGCTGTTCCCGCCCGTTCTGCCGCCAGTGCGCGGCCAGTACGTTCCTCGCCACCCCGAACAGCCAGGTACGAGCCGTGCCACGGTCGGCGTCGAAGGTGGAGCGGCTCGCGTAGGCCTGCAACCAGACCTCCGCCAGCAGATCGTCCGCGGCGGCGGGCGCCCGGCGGGCCAGATAGCCGTGCAGTACACCGGCGTGGCGCTCGACCAGTGGCTCGAAGGCCGCCGGGTCACGTGCCGAGCGCGTCAGCAGATCGTCGTCGTCCGATTCCATCGGGTCCCCTTCCGCAGCCGCTCGACCACGGCCACACCCCGTACTTGTCGAGTACCGGCCGGAGCGTTCGCGCTACGCCGCTCAACAGCGGTCGGAGAACGGAGTCCTGCCGCTCGGCGAAGCCACCGGTCTCACGCACACAGAGGTGGACGGCTCCTGAATATCACCGCTTAGCCCCTTGGCGTGGCAGGCCCCGTGGCCAACACTGATCAAATGACGCAGCGTGTGGAGCTCGCGACCGTGATGGACCGGTTCGCCGTGGACGGACTCGTCACCGAGTACGCGGTGGCCGTGGACGACGGAGACTGGGAGGCGTACCGGGGGCTGTTCGCGCCGGACGGACGTGCGGACTACCGCTCGGCCGGCGGAATCGAGGGAGACGCCGTGCAGGTCGCGGTATGGCTTTCCCAGAGCATGGAACTGTTCCCCATGCGCCAGCACCTGATCGTCAACCGGCGCGTTCGGTTCGGGCAGCTGGAGCAGGACACCGGCGACACCGCCCGAATCCAGGCGGACTACATCAATCCGATGAGGTTCACGGGACATGACGACGGTTCCACCGCGCCCGACTTCGTGTGCGGCGGCCGTTACGCCTTCGGGCTGGTGCGTACGCACGACGGCTGGCGGCTGCGCGAGGTGATCGTCCAGGAGAAGTGGCGTCGCACCTCCCAGACACGTCAGGAGCCCGCGGCCACCTGAGGGTCCTGAGCCCTCGGCGGCGCAGAAGGATGTGAACAGCCGCCACCCGAGCGCCCTGACCGAGAACAGTCGCCACCCGAGCCGATACCCCCTGTCGGAGATCGTCCCCGGCGCGCACACTGGAGGCACGCACCGGGGAGGGAGGCTCAGGATGAACAGGCGTGAGCGCTGGCTCGTCTCCCCCTGGCGCCGCGGCGTCGTCGCCGCTCTGGCGGGCGCGCTGCCCGTGTTCGCCTTCCCCGCCCCCTCCTTGTGGTGGTTCGCGTACGTCGCCCTCGTGCCCTGGATCCTGCTGGTCCGCTCGGCCCCGACGGCAAAGCGGGCCGCGTACGACGGCTGGCTCGGCGGGCTCGGCTTCATGTTGGCGGTGCACCACTGGCTGCTGCCGAGCCTGCATGTGTTCACGCTGGTCATAGCCGCGTTGCTCGGCGCGCTGTGGGCCCCTTGGGGCTGGCTCGTGCGCCGGTTCCTCGGCGGTGTGCCCTCGCCGGGGCAGATCGCGGCCGCCCTCGTGGTGCTGCCGTCCGGCTGGCTGATGGTCGAACTCGTCCGGTCCTGGCAGGGGTTGGGCGGCCCGTGGGGCCTGCTCGGGTCGAGCCAGTGGCAGGTGGACCCCGCGCTGCGGCTCGCCTCGGTCGGCGGGGTGTGGCTGCTCAGCTTCCTGGTGGTGACGGTCAACGTCGCCGTCGCCGTACTCGTTTCCGTACGCCAGGCCCGAATACCCGCCGTGGCCGGCCTGGTCGCCACGGCCGCCGCCACCTCGGCGGCCTGGGTGTGGTCGCCGCGCCCCGACGTGGACGGCCGGGTCCGCGTCGCCGTCGTACAGCCCGGCGTCATCGACGGCGCCGACCAGCGTTTCGCACGCGAGGAGGCGCTCACCCGCACACTCGCCGGTCAGGACCTCGACCTGATCGTCTGGGGCGAGAGCAGCGTCGGCTTCGACCTCGCCGACCGGCCCGACCTGGCGAACCGGATCGCCGCACTGTCACGGCTCACGGGCGCCGACCTCCTGGTGAACGTCGACGCGCGCCGCTCCGACCGGCCCGGCATCTACAAGAGCTCGGTCCTGGTGGGACCCGGGGGCCCGACCGGCGACCGTTACGACAAGATGCGGCTGGTCCCCTTCGGGGAGTACGTTCCCGCGCGCAGTGTCCTCGGCTGGGCGACCTCGGTGGGCAAGGCGGCGGGCGAGGACCGCAGGCAGGGCACCGAGCAGGTGGTGATGAACGTCGGGAACGGGCTGCGCGTGGGCCCGATGGTCTGCTTCGAGTCGGCGTTCCCCGACATGAGCCGCCATCTCGCCCAGGACGGCGCCGAGGTACTCCTCGCGCAGTCCTCGACATCGAGCTTCCAGAAGAGCTGGGCGCCCGAACAGCACGCCTCACTCGCCGCACTGCGGGCCGCCGAGACCGGCCGCTCGATGGTGCACGCAACGCTGACCGGCGTCTCCGCCGTCTACGGCCCGAGCGGCGAGCGCGTCGGCTCCCGGCTCGGCACGGACGCCAGCAAGACGATGGTGTACGAGGTGCCGCTGGCACGGGGTGTCACGCCGTACGTCCGGTTCGGAGAATGGCCGGTGCACGCGGCCCTGCTGGTGCTGGCAGCCCTGTGCGCGACGGAGGGCGCACGCGCGCTCAGGCTGCGGCGGCCTGCTCCTCCACCGCCCGTACCACCCGCTCGCACAGTTCATGAGTCGCCAGCGCATCCCGGGCACTGAGCACCTTGCCCGCGCGCACGGCGTCGAGGAAGGCGAGCGTCACCTGCTCGATACCGCGCTGCCTGGCCACCGGCACCCAGTCGCCGCGGCGCCGCACGGTGGGCTGTCCCTTGTGGTCGATCACCTCGGCGAGGTTGAGCACCTGCCGCTTGGTGTCCTGACCCGAGACCTCGAGGATCTCCTCCGCCGAACCGCTCAGCCGGTTCATCACACCGAGCGCGGTGAAGCCGTCCCCGGCGAGCTGCAGTACGACGTGGTGCAGCAGCCCGTCCTCGACACGCGCCCGCACGCTCACGTCGTCGATCGGCCCCGGCGCCAGGAACCGCAGCGTGTCGACGACATGGATGAAGTCGTCGAGGACCATCGCGCGTGTCTGCTCGGGCAGCCCGATGCGGTTCTTCTGCATCAGGATCAGCTCCCTCGGGTGGTCGGCGCACTGCGCGTACCCGGGCGCGTAACGCCGGTTGAAGCCCACCGCCAGACTGACGTTGCGCTCCTCCGCGAGCCGCACCAGCCGCTCCGAATCGGCGAGTTCGTACGCGAGCGGCTTGTCGACGTACGTCGGTACGCCCGCCTCGAGCAGGCGCGTGACGATCTCGGGGTGCGCCACGGTGGCCGCGTGCACGAACGCCGCGTCGAGTCCCTGGGCCAGCAGCTCCGACAGGTCGCCGTGGCGCTGCCCCTGCGGCAGGTGGAGGCTGTCGGCGACCCGGGCGAGCGTCGCGGGCGTGCGCGTCTGCACATGCAGCTCGACCCCCGGCTGCACACTCAGCACCGGCAGATACGCCTTCTGCGCGATGTCTCCGAGTCCGATGCAGCCGACCTTCACGGGGGTCTCCTCAAGGGGGGTGTTGCGGGTTGTGCGGTACGTTCCGGGTTTTTGACCTCGTCGGGAAGCATACGGCGGTGGCGCCGGGCACCTCGGGGCGTCCGGGTCACCTCACCGACGCCGGCACCCTCCGCAGGAGCGGAAGGATCACCCGTGCGGGGCATCCTCCGCTTGTCCGCTCCCCCAAAGAGAGCCGGACACAGCAGAGTTGCGCGGGTGCATCGATCAACGACGACCGCGACGCTCCTGGTCACCGTGGCTGTCACGGCCCTCTCCGGCTGTGTGACCGTCCAGCGACCACCCTCCTCCGGCCTGCCGCCCGCACCGTCGGGGCCCTCCGTGCCGCGTCCGGACAGCGAGGCCGAGCCGCAGATCGTGCAGGCACCGGCACGGGAGGCGCTGGAACTCATCGGCCCGTCCCGTAGGCCCCCGCCCAGCGCGCCCGCACCGCGCCGGGCGACTCCTCCGCCACCCGCCGCGGCCCCACCGGCCGCTCCCCATCGCCCCCGCACCGCCCCGCATCCCAAGGCGTCGCGCCCCGAGCCACGCATCGCCGTCCCACCCGTTGTCCCGGATGTCCCGGCGAGCGCGGACGTGTGCGCCCTCGGCCGGAAGTACGGGGGCTGGGCGCCGGACAGTCCGCAGGCGGTCATCTGCGAGGGGACGTATGGCCGTTGACGAGCCCGGCGCCTACCGCTGAGCGCTCCGCTGGAATTCCGGTGCGTCGCCTGCGGGTCCGTCGTGGCTGGTCGCGCAGTTCCCCGCGCCCCTTTGGGGCGCTACCGAACCGCAGGGCAGTTCGCCGGGCACCCCGCGATCCCCGATCAGGACCGCCGTCTCGGCGGCCCCAGCGTCTCCCCTCCGGGCCCGCCGGAGGAACCAGGACCGCCCAGTGACCCGGGCCCCTCGCCCGACCCCGGTGTCCCGTCCCCGTCGAGCCGCAGCTCCAGACGGCCGATCGCCGCCCGGACACCGTCGCCGTAGCTGTCGTCCCCCAGGGCGCCGACCGCACCACGGGCCCTGCGCAGATGCGTGCGGGCGGCCTCGGTGCGGCCGAGCTTCACATAGTCGGCGGCGAGATTCAGATGCAGCGAGGGGTAGAAGACGCGCACCGCGAGCGACTCGTGGTGCTCGGCGATCCTCCCGTCGGTGAGCTCCTCCGCCGCCGACAACGCCCTTAGGTCCCAGGCCAGTTCGTCCGAGGGGTCGTCCTGGGTGTCCGCCATGTAGTGCGCCAGCGTGCAGCGGTGCAGGGCGTCGCCGTCCTCGCCGATCTCAGCCCACAGGTCCAGGAAGCGGCTCCGGGCCTCCTCGCGGTCACCGCCGTGGTGCAGCATGATGACCTGCCCGATCCGGGTCATCATGGCGTCCGGCGCTGCCTGCTCCTGTTGCTCCGCCACCGCGTCCTCCACAGGCTCGTCACTGATCATCACGACGCCAACGACGCTAACGGCAGCCACTGACAATCACGCTCAGGCGCCTCCGTGCACGGCTGGGCCAGGCCGGTGACGGCCAAGCCGGGCTCGCTCTCACGAGCCCCGCCCGGCCAGAGGGACCGAATCTCAGCCCAGGTCCGGAATCCGCCAGTCGATCGCCTCGTGGCCCTGCCGTGCGACAGCCTCGTCGATCTGGGTGAACGGTCGCGAACCGAAGAACTTCTTGGCGGACAGCGGCGAGGGGTGCGCCCCCTTCACCACCACGTGCCGCTCCTCGTCGATCAGCGGCAGCTTCTTCTGGGCGTAGTTGCCCCACAGGACGAAGACGGCCGGGTCGGGCCGGTCGGCGACGGCCCGGATGACCGCGTCCGTGAACTTCTCCCAGCCCTTGCCCTTGTGCGAGTTGGCCTCACCGGCGCGCACCGTCAGCACCGCGTTGAGCAGCAGCACGCCCTGCTCGGCCCACGGCATCAGATAGCCGTTGTCCGGGATCGGGGTGCCCAGCTCCTCCTTCATCTCCTTGTAGATGTTGCGGAGTGAGGGCGGGGTCTTCACGCCCGGGCGGACGGAGAAGCACAGACCGTGCCCCTGGCCCTCGCCGTGGTAGGGGTCCTGACCGAGGATCAGTACCTTCACCCGCTCGTACGGCGTCGCGTCGAGCGCGGCGAAGACCTCGTCCCGCGGAGGGTAGACCGGGCCCTTCGCGCGCTCCTCCTCGACGAACTCGGTGAGTTCCTTGAAGTAGGGCTCCTGCAGCTCCTCGCCCAGGACGTCGCGCCAGGACTCGGGCAGCATGGCGATATCGGTCACGTCAACTTCCTCCGATGTGCGGTCACTTCCAGACCACAGAACCTACCGCCGCCCACTGACAATCGGGTCCGGAGGCCCGCGCTACCAGCTGGTCTTCCGGTACAGCTCCCACATCGTCATGATCGTCGACGGGTCCAGGGCGACCTCGCCACCCGAGATGTCCTCGCTCGCGGCCACGTACTGCTTGCCCTGCCACAGCGGCAGCAGCCGGGCGTCGTCGACGAGGATCTGCTGAGCTTCCTCGAACTGCTTCACCACGGCTCCGCGGTCGGTCTCGCGGCGCGACTCCGGAAGCAGGTTGTTGGTGATGTACGGGGCCGGATACGGCGTACCGAGCGCGTTGTCCTCGCCCACGAAGGGCGCGATGAAGTTCTCGGCGTCCGGGAAGTCGGGGAACCAGCCACGCCCGAACACCGGGTACTCGCCCTTGCGGTAACCCTCTTCGTAGGTCTTCCAGGGGCGGCTCTTGAGGGTGACCGTGAAGAGACCGGAGTCCTCCAGCTGGCTCTTGAGCTCCCGGAACTCGGGGGCGGTCTCGGAGCCGTAGCGGTCGGTCGTGTACCAGAAGGTGAGGGGGACGCGCTCGTTGATGTCCGCCTCCAGGAGGATCTGCCGGGCCTTGGACGAACTGGGGGCTCCGTAGTCGTCGAAGAAGCCCACGGTGTGGCCGGTCAGCCCCTTCGGGACCATGGAGTACAGCGGCTCGACGGTGTCCTTGTAGATCTTGTGCGCGATCACCGGCCGGTCGACGATCTGGGCGATCGCCTTACGGACGGCCGGTTTCGCGGCCCACGGGTCCTTCGGGTTGAACACCAGGTAGCTGATCTCGGTGCCCGCGCCTTCGATGAGCTGGATGCCCTCGTCGGGGTCCTGGCCCTGGAGCGAGACGATGTCCGAGGCGGCGAGACCACGGAAGGTGACGTCGATGTCCTTGTCCCGGAGGGCGTCGACCATCTGGGCCGAGTCCTGGAAGTAGCGGATGGTGACCGCGTTGTTCTTGCGGTCGGCGAAGCCCTTGTAGCGGTCGTTCCTGACGAGCTGGGCCTGCTTGCCCTCCTCGTAGGACCCCAGGCTGTAGGGCCCGGAGCCGGTGACCCGGCCGTCCTTGCGCAGGGCGTCGGCGGGGTAGTCGTCGGGGTCGACGATCGACATGGCGGGCGTGGCAAGGACGAACGGGAAGGTCGCGTCGGACTTGTTGAGGTGGAAGACGACCTCACGGTCGCTCAGCACCTGGACCCGCTCAAGGCTTCCCAGAAGTCCCGCGGGGCCGCCGGCGACAGCGATCTTCCTGATCCGGTCGATCGAGTACTTGACGGCCTGGGCGTCGAGTTTGTCCCCGTCGGAGAACGTCATGTCATCGCGCAAGCGGCAGCTGTACGTGCGGTTCACCGCGTCCGTGAACTTGCACTCGGCCGCGTCGGGGCCGGGCTCGACCGCGCCGTTGGGGTAGCTCAGCAGCGTCTGGTAAATGTTGCGGAACAGCTCCCAGGAGCCGTCCCAGGAAGCCGCCGGATCCAGCGTGCTCGGAGCACTGGTGGTGCCCACGACGATCGGTCCGTCGTCGTCGGAGGAGTCCGAGGAGAGGACACCGCATCCGGCGACCAGGGATATCGACGTGATCGTCGCCAGCTGCCGCAGGCATCGGTTCCGGTTCCGGTTGAACACGCGCTCGCTCCTCGATCTGCCGTACCAAGGGTCGGCAGACCATACCGCAGTGCCCCACCGGCGGAACCGCTTTCCCGGCAGGGCACTTGATCAGCGAGTATGTGACTACGTTGTCATTCTTCTGTGCACCCGAAATGCCTCGACGGGGGCACGATTTCTGTCAACTCGTCACTCGGCGCGGGCGCTCGCTCCGTCGGCGCGCGCCCGCACCGGCGCTCATGTCATCCCACCCCGGCGTTGAGGAAGATGCCGCCGTCGACCACCAGCGTCTGGCCGGTGATCCAGTCCGACTGCTGGGAGGTGAGGAACGCGGCGGCGCCGCCGATGTCCGAGGGGACACCGAGCCGGCCCAGCGGGTACGCCGCGGCCGCCTCCTCCTCGCGGCCCTCGTACAGGGCCTGCGCGAACTTGGTCTTGACGACGGCGGGCGCGATCGAGTTGACCCGCACCATGGGCGCGAACTCGTGCGCCAGTTGCAGGGTCAGGTTGACCATGGCGGCCTTGCTGATGCCGTACGCGCCGATGAACGGCGAGGCGGAGATACCGGCGAGGGAGGCGATGTTGACGATCGCGCCGCCGTTGTCCTTCTGCCAGGCGTGCCAGGTCCGCTGGGCGAAGCCGAGCGCCGAGACGACGTTGGTCTCGAAGACCTTGCGGGCCACGTTGAGGTCGAGGTCGGCGATGGGGCCGAACACCGGGTTCGTACCGGCGTTGTTGACCAGGTAGTCGACGCGGCCGAACGCTTCCATGGTGCGCTCGACGGCGACGGCCTGGTGGGCCTCGTCGTGGGCCTTGCCCGCGACGCCGATGACGCGGTCGGAACCGAGTGCCTCGACGGCCTCCTTGAGGGCGTCCTCGTTGCGGCCGGTGATGCAGACGCGGTCACCGCGGGCGATCAGGGCCTCGGCGACGCCGTAGCCGATGCCGCGGCTCGCGCCCGTGATGAGCGCGACCTTGCCCGAGAGCTCGGGGAGTGTGGTCATGTCCGTGTCCCCCGGCCTTAGTTGAGCGGTCCGCCGGCGACGTACAGCACCTGGCCGGAGACGAATCCGGCCGCCTCGCCCGTGAAGAAGGCGATCGCGTTGGCGATGTCGTCCGGGTTGCCGACGCGCTGTACGGGGATCTGGGTCGCGGCGGCGGCCTGGAAGTCCTCGAAGCCCATGCCGATGCGGGCGGCAGTCGCGGCGGTCATGTCAGTGACGATGAAGCCGGGTGCCACGGCGTTCGCGGTGACGCCGAACTTGCCGAGCTCGAAGGCGAGGGTCTTGGTGAAGCCCTGCAGACCGGCCTTGGCGGCGGAGTAGTTGACCTGGCCCCGGTTGCCGAGCGCGGAGGACGAGGACAGGTTGACGATCCGGCCGAACTTCGCGTCCACCATGTGCTTCTGAACGGCCTTCGACATCAGGAAGGCGCCCCGCAGGTGCACGTTCATGACCGTGTCCCAGTCGGACGTGCTCATCTTGAACAGCAGGTTGTCGCGGAGGACACCCGCGTTGTTCACCAGGATCGTCGGCGCACCGAGCTCCTCGGCGATCCGGGCGACGGCCGCCTCGACCTGGGCCTCGTCGGAGACGTCACAGCCGACCGCGATGGCCTTGCCACCGGCGGAGGTGATCTTCTCGACGGTGTCCTTGCACGCGGCCTCGTCGAGGTCGATCACCGCGACGGCGCGGCCCTCGGCGGCCAGTCGTACGGCGGTCGCGGCACCGATACCGCGCGCGGCACCGGTGACTACGGCGACGCGCTGCTCAGTGGTGGACATTGCTGGTTCTCCTCGCCCTTGAAAAGCCCTGCGGCTGAAAAGCCCTGCGGCCCTGAATTGCCCTGCGGCTCACACGGTACGCCCGTCCGGTGAGCGACCGCTTAGTACCTTCAGCAGACGTGACGCTAGAAGCCCTGGCACCCGGTGTCAACGGCACACCCCGCACGTGTGATCCATTACCTGACCAGCAGCTCGAGCAACCGCTCCGCCTCGGCCCGCGGATCCGCGGTGAGCCCCGTGTGCACGGGCCCCGGCTGGACGACCGTGGAGCGGGGCGCGATCAGCCAGCGAAAGCGCCGTCCGGCGTCGTCGTGCGCCGCCTGACCTGCCGCTTCCCCTCCGGCACAGACTCCCTCGACAGCACGCAGCGCGGCCCGTACGCCCGCCACGTCCGCCTCCGGATCCAGTGCCCGCAGCTTGGTCTCGTCCAGATGCGTTCGGGCGGCGACGAAGGACTTGGCGCGGCAGTACACCAGCACGCCCGCGTTGAAGCACTCGCCGCGTTCGACTCGCGGAACCACACGCAGCAGCGCGTACTCGAAGACGTCCCGCTCGCTCACTTGCTCCCCTTGATGCCCGCGGTGCTGTCGATGCCCTTGATGCGCTCATGGATCACGGCGGCGCGCGCGAGCAGCGGCTCCGCGTACGCCCGCCGCAGAGCGTCCGTCGTGTCGAAACCGGGCTCCCCGTCGAGCCACTCGTCCGGAATCCCGGAGGTCACCTCGGTGAGCAGCTCTTCCGTGACCAGCGGCGCCAGATCGGCGGCGGCGGAGACGATGTCCGGGCCGAAGGGTGCGAGCGCGTGGTCGGTGGCGTCGTACGGCTTGGCAGCGGAGGCCTGGGCCCCGGGCCAGTTGTGGTGCCAGATCATCGTGGCGCCGTGGTCGATGAGCCACAGGTCGCCGTGCCGCACCAGCATGTTGGGGTTGCGCCAGGAGCGGTCGACGTTGTTGACCAAGGCGTCGAACCAGACGATCCGCCCGGCCTCCTCGGGGCTCACACGGTGCGCCAGGGAGTCGAAGCCGATCGCCCGGGAGAGGAAGTCCATCCCGAGGTTCAGTCCGCCGCTCGACTTCAGCAGTCCCTGAACCTCCTGGTCCGGTTCGCCGAGCCCCAGGACCGGGTCGAGGCCGATCGTCACCAGGCCGGGCACGCGCAGGCCCAGCCTGCGGGCGAGTTCACCGCAGACGACCTCCGCGACGAGCGTCTTGCGCCCCTGCCCGGCGCCGGTGAACTTCATGACGTACGTACCGAGATCGTCGGCCTCGACGAGCCCCGGCAGCGAGCCGCCCTCACGCAGGGGCGTGATGTAGCGGGTCGCGATGACTTCCTTGAGCATCGCCCCAGGCTACTGGGATCTCGATCGCGTCAAGAAGCGCGCTCGCCCTGAACAGCACCCGTACCCGGGCCGTACTCCTGTACGGATCAACATTACGTACGGTGAAGGGAAAGTCAGCATGATCAGCGAATCGCTCCAGTCCGTATCGGCACCGTCCCGCCGCACAGTCGTGGCGGCGGTCGGCGCGGCAGGAATCGCCGTCGCGCTGACCGCCTGCGGGTCGGAGGACGATTCCTCCGGCTCCTCGGGCTCCTCGGACGTGCAGGACAACAGCAGTGCGGGCGCGGCCGGGGACGACACCGCCACGGCCGGCGGGGGCACCGTTCTCGCGAAGACCTCGGACATCCCCGAGGGCGGCGGCAAGGTCTTCGAGTCCGAGGGTGTGGTGGTGACCCAGCCTGCTGCGGGCACGTTCAAGGCCTTCTCGTCCAAGTGCACCCACCAGGGCTGTGCCGTGAAGGGCATCGCCAACAACGTCATCACCTGTCCGTGCCACAACAGCCAGTTCTCCGCCGAGGACGGCAGCGTGACGAAGGGCCCGGCGACGCAGCCACTGGCCGCCGCGAACATCACGGTGGACGGGGACTCGATCACGCTGGCGTGAACGGGACCGGGGTCAAGCCCGGGGAACGCGCCGCGGCCGCTTGAAGACGGCCAGCACATCGTCGGTCGACGTGATCACGGCGACCAGGGCCAGCGTGTTGCGGATCATCGCCGGGGTGTAGTCCGAGGGCACCCCGGCGATCGCGTCCGCGGGCACCACGGCCGTGTAGCCGCGGTTCACGGCGTCGAACACGGTGTTGGGGATGGCCACGTTGGCCGAGACACCGGTCACCAAGAGGGTGCGGCAGCCCAGATTGCGCAGCAGCGCGTCGACTTCGGTGCCCGTGATCGGCGACAGCCCGTGCAGACGCCGTACGACGAAGTCCTCTTCGGCGACCTCGATGGGCGGCACGATCCGCACCGCCGTGGTCCCCGTCAGCTGCTGGACCGGGAGCCGCTCGGCCGCGCGGAACAGCCTGGCGTTGCGATTGGCGCCCCGGCCGTCCGGGCGGCGCTCGGCGATCGCGTGGATGACCTGCACCCCGCTCTCGTGCGCGGCGGCGACCAGCCTCGCGACGTTCGCCAGCGCCCCCGACGACCGTGCCTCCTTGGCGAGTTCGGGCAGTGCGCTGTCCTGCCCCACGACTCCCTGCTGGCACTCGACGGTGAGTACTACCGTGGTGGCGGGGTCGAGGAGCTCACTGAGCTGTTCGTACGACGGCATGGCTGCCCCTTGTCGTCGAGGGTCGGGGCGGGCGAGCGTAGCGACCATTGCGTGGGGACGGAAGACGCCCCATGCTTTTCTGACGCAATGTCAGAGGATCTCTGTCGACGTAGGGGAAGAGGGACCGCATGGCTGTAACTCAGCGCAGGGGTCGGAAGATCATGATGACACCCGGCGAGCTGGACGAGTTCCTCACCACCCAGCGCACCTGCCGCGTCGCGACCGTGTCGAAGGACGGCGTTCCGCATGTGAGCGCCCTGTGGTTCGCCTGGGACGGCACCTCGCTGTGGCTGTACTCCGTGGTGCGCAGCAAGCGCTGGGCGGAGCTGCGCCGCGATCCGCGGATCGCGGTGGTGATCGACACCGGCGAGGAGTACGGGGAGCTGCGGGGCGTCGAGCTGTCCGGCACGGCGGATTTCGTGGGCGAGATCCCCCGCACCGGGGAGCTGCGTGCCGAACTCGACGTCCCGGAGACCTTGTTCGCACGCAAGAACTTCGGCCTCGAGGAGATGCCGCACGACGGCCGCCACGCATGGGCGCGGCTGACGCCGACGTCGATCGCCTCGTGGGACTTCCGGAAGCTGCCGCAGTAGTAGGACCCGTGCGCTCAGGAGACCGCTTTCCCGGCTCTGCGCAACGCCTCGACCGCCGCTCTGATGGAGGGGCGGCGGTCGGCGTCCGCCCGCCACACGACGTAGACATGTCGCCGCACCCGCTGCCGCAACGGCACCGTGACGACTCCCTCGGGCATCGGATGGCGCCCGAGCAGCGGCGCCACGCACACCCCGAGCCCCGCGGCGACCAGCCCCAGCTGCGTGTGCGTCTCCGCGGCGCGATGGGCGATGTGCGGCTCGACGCCCTTGGAACGCAGCGTGAACATCAGCCACTCGTGGCAGAACTCGCCCTCGCCCCAGGTGATCCACTCGTCGTCGGCGAACTCGCCGAGGTCCACCTCCGCACGGCCCGCGAGCCGGTGACCGACCGGCATCGCCACATCGGCCGGGTCGTCGAGGATCGCCGCCTTCACCAGGCCGTCGGGCAGCGGCATCGGCTTGTTGTACCAGTCGAGCACGACCGCCAGATCGAGATCGCCGCGCACCACCCCGGCGACCCCGGCCTCCGGCTCCAGCTCGCACGAACGCAGCCGCAGCCCGGGATGATCGGCACGGAGAGCGGCGAGCACGGTGGGAAAGAGCCCCCGCGCGGCCGTCGGGAACGCGGACAGCCGCAGCTCGCCCACCACTTGCCCCCGCTGCGCCTCCAGGTCGGACTGGGCCAGTTCGACCTGGGACAGGATCCGCGCAGCATGGTCGGCGAGCAACCGGCCGGCATCGGTGAGCCGCACCCCCCGCCCGTTCTTGGCGAGCAGCTGCTGCCCCACCTCGCGCTCCAGCTTGGACATCTGCTGGGAGACGGCCGACGTCGTGACGTGCAGTCCGTCGGCCGCACCGCTCACCGAACCGTGCCGGGCGAGGGCGTCGAGGGTGCGCAAGCGCTCCAGATTCAACATGTAAGCAATGCTACGAGATATCGGTCCATAAATCTCGCTTGTACTACGAGATCGTTCTGCCCCATCGTGGGGTCATGACCACCGCTGCCACTCCCCGTCCCGGCACCCTCACCCCGACCGACGCGGCCCCCCGCCGCCGAACCGCCCTGGACTGGCGGATCCGCTTCGGTGTCCTCTCCCTGATCTGGGGCTTCAGCTTCCTGCTCATCAAGGTCGGTACGCAGGGCTACGCGCCGTTCCAGGTCACGCTCGGCCGGCTGGTGTTCGGGACCGCGGTGCTCGCGGCCGCGATGGCGGTGAGGCGGGAGCGGCTGCCGCGCGGTGCGCGGACCTGGGCGCATCTCACGGTCGCGGCCTTCCTGCTCAACGCGCTGCCGTTCTCCCTCTTCGCCTACTCCGAGCTGACGATCCCCTCCACGCTCGCGGGCATCTGCAACGCGACCTCCCCGCTGTGGGGCATGGCCCTGTCCCTGGTCGCCCTCTCCGAGGACCGGCCGACCAGGCGCAGGGTCGCGGGCCTCGGCATCGGCTTCATAGGCGTCCTGACGGTCCTCGGCGCCTGGCAGGGCTTCCAGGGACTGGACACCACGGGCACGGTGATGGCCCTGACAGCCTCGCTGAGCTACCCGATCGGCTGGATCTACGTCCGCCGCACGCTGGCCGGCTCCGGCCACTCGCACCTGTCGATGACCGGCGCCCAGTTGCTGCTGGCCAGCGTCCAACTCGCCCTCATCACCCCGCTGTTCACCACACTGCCGGACCATTTCCCGCTCGTCCCGTTGCTCGCGATCGCCGCCCTGGGCACCCTCGGCACGGGCCTCGCCCTACTCATCCAGTACGGCCTGGTCGCCGAGGTCGGCCCGACGACGGCCCAGATGGTCACGTACTTCATCCCGGTCATCGCCACCGGCGCCGGTGTGGCGATCCTCGGCGAGTCGCTGGCCTGGTCGACACCGGTCGGCGCGGCGATCATCCTGGCGGGCGCGGCGCTCACCCAGGCCAAGGGGCGCCGATGACCCAGTGGCCATGTCTCAGTGGCCATGACTCAGCGGTGACGGCTCATACGTAGCGGCGTGCGGGTCCGGGGCCGACGGCGGAGGCGACCGCGTCCGCCAACGGCTCGATGTCGCCCGGCGTGAGGGGCGAGACGGTGATCCGCAGACCCGGCGACGCACTCATCCGGAAGCGCGCCCCGGGCGCGACGGCCCACCCGGCGTGCAGCAGCCGCGCGACCGCCCCGGTCTCGTCCGGGACGGGAATCCACACGTTCATTCCACTGCGCCCGTACGCGGTGACACCCCGCTCCCCGAGAGCGCCGATCAGCGCGTCGCGCCGCCGCTCGTACGAGGCCGCCACGGCCTGTGCGTCCACCGCGCCGCTGGTCCAGAGGTGGACGACCGCGCGTTGCAACAGGTGGCTGACCCAGCCGGGGCCCAGCCGCTGCCGCCCGTGGACGCGGTCGACGGTGACGGGGTCCCCCGTGAGGACGGCGAGCCGCAGGTCTGGCCCGTACGCCTTGGCTACGGAGCGGACCAGGACCCAGTGGCGGGTCGTACCGGCCAGCGGATGCAGCGGCAGGTCGACGATCCGGTGTCCGTGGTCGTCCTCGATGAGCAGAGTCGCCGGGTACTCCTCGAGCACGGAACGCAGTGCACGCGCGCGTGTGGCGCTCACGGCGGCGCCGGTCGGGTTCTGCGCACGGTCCGTGACGATCAGGGCCCGCGCACCGGCCTCCAGTGCGCGCCGTACGTCGTCGGGGACCGGGCCCTCGTCATCGACACCCACGGAGACGACGCGCAGCCCGAGCGCCGGCACGAGGTCGAGCAGACTGCCCCAGCCGGGATCCTCGACGGCGACCGCGTCCCCGGGCTTGAGGTGGGTCACCAGCACGCGTTCGATGGCGTCGAGCGACCCGGAGGTGACGACGACGGGCCCGTCGGGCACCCCGTCGGCGTCGAGTTCGGCACGCGCGAGCCGCGCCAACTCCGGTTCGACGGCGGCCTCCCCGTACATCACGGGTTCACGGTCCGACCGCTCAGCCGCCGCCGCGAACGCCTCGGCGAGGCCGGGCAGCAGTGCACGATCAGGGTTCCCGTCGGCCACGTCCCGTACGCCGTCCGGCACCTCGACCCGAATGTATTCGCGTCCCGTCGTGGCCGGCTTGGAGCGGATACGACTGCCCCGGCGGCCCGCGGTCTCGATCACCCCGCGCTCCCGCAGCGTGCGGTACGCGGCCGCGACGGTGTTGGGATTCACTCCGAGCTGTTCTGCCAACTCCCGCATGGGCGGCAGCAGTTGCCCCGGCTCCAGCTTGCCCGATCCCACCGCACCCTCGACGCTCGCGGCAATCTCAGCTGCGCGACGTCCTTCGATCCGATACTCTCCTAGCACAAAGCAGAGTATGCACTAATACAATGGAGAACGCAATGCCGGAGACGAGCACTCAGCCTGGGACGCCGCAACCCGCTGCCTACACCCCGACCGACCGCACCGTCCCCACCCGATCCGCGAAGCGCGCCGCGTACGACCACGAGTCGGTGCACTCGATACTCGACGAGGGCTACGTCTGCCACCTCGGCTTCATCCGCGACGGCGCCCCGGTCGTACTCCCCACCCTGTACGGACGCGTCGGCGAGCGCCTCTACGTGCACGGTTCGACCGGCTCGCGCCCCCTGCGGATGACCGGCCAGGCCGATCCCGGGCTGCCGGTCTGCCTGACCGTCACACACGTGGACGGCCTGGTGCTGGCCCGGTCCGCCTTCCACCACTCGATCAACTACCGCTCCGTGGTGGTGCACGGCATCGCCCACCAGGTGACGGACCCGGACGAGCGGCGGACGGCCCTTGACGCACTCGTCGACCACGTCGTCCCCGGGCGCTCGCAGGACTCGCGCCCCGCCAACGCCAAGGAGCTGGCGGCCACCGCCGTGATCAGCCTCGACCTCAACGAAGTCTCCGCGAAGGTCCGCACCGGCGGCCCGAACGACGAGCCCGAGGACCTCTCCCTGCCCTACTGGAGCGGAGTCCTCCCCCTGGCCAAGGGATATGGCGCCCCCATTCCCTCGACGGACCTCGCCGCCGACGTCGAGCTGCCGGACTATCTGGCATCGCGTTGACGCCGATCCTCTGAGGGAGCGGATCTCGGACGGGGCGCCTGGAGGATGGGGTGCGCGCTGGAGCAGCACGCCCCACTCCGCGCAATCCCGCGCGCACGTGTCCCGCACGCGCCCCCCAGCGCACGCGGGACACGGCCGTCCCGAACCGCCGCCCCGGGTCAGATCAGCACCTTTTCCCCCACCCCTCCTTCCAGCGTCCGCCGCTCGGCCGCCGCGCGCCGAGCCTCCGCCACCGCGAGCCCAGCGACCGACCCCAGCATCAAAGAGGTGCCCACGAGCGTCGCCGCGGTGAGCCGTTCGCCGAGCAGTGCGACGGCCAGTACGGCGGCGCTCACCGGCTCCAGGAGCATGACTACGGAGACGGTGGCGGACCGGACCACGGCGGCCCCGGCGAAGTACAGGCCGTATGCCAGGGCCGTGGGGACGGCGGCGATGTAGGCCAACAGGGCGAGGACGTGCGCCGGTTGGGCGGTGTGCGGGAGCAGACCTTCGACCAGGCCGAAGGGCAGCAGACAGGCGGTGGTCACCGCGAAGGCCCAGACGGTCGTATGGGAGGCGTCGGCCCCGCCGTCGCGACCCCACCAGCGCGTGAGCAGGGTCATCAGGGAATACCCGGCCGCGGACACGACCGCGAGCACCACGCCCCAGGGGCGCACTGTCGCACCTCCGCTGCCGAGCACCAGCACCGCGAGCCCGCCCAGCGCCCCGGCGACGGCGGCCAGCCCGCCACCGCCGAGCCGCTCACCCATGGTCAGCCGCGCGCCGAGCGCGATGAGCACGGGCCCGGCGCCCAGCGTGACGACGGTCGCCACGGCAAGGCCGGTCGCCTCGACGGCGGCGAAGTAGGCGGTCTGGAAGACGGCAAGTCCCAAGCCCGTGACGCCGATCCGCAGGACCTTTCGGTTGAGCGGCTCGCGCACGGCGGGCCTGACCCGGCGGCGCGGCAGGCGCACGGCGAGCAGCAGGACGAGTCCGCCCGCGCAGCGCCAGAAGGACAGGGCGATCGGCCCCATGTCACTGGCCCGGTAGACCAAGGACGCGGCCGCGCCCGCGGTGCCCCAGGCGGCACCGGCGACGATCAGATAGAGAAGGCCTCGCCCGATGGGCAGGCCGGAGACGGCATTCGACACGTGTTCTCTCCGCAGATGTGCAGAAGTTCAGGAAGGGACCACGTCGCGGCCGGTGCGCGGGGGCACCGGCGTACGGGAGGGTCCTCGGACTTCATCTGCGGGCAGCACCGTTCCGCCCGGCGGATCGGCCGGGCGTGGATTCCGGAGGCCCGCCTCAGGCGGCCGGAGGCGGAAGAACGAGTGCGTCCGAATGCATGATCAACACCCTAGACGGCGCTCCCTCGGGCCGACAACTCCCTTTCGGAGCCGTCTGGACCGTCCTGTCCCACGCCTCCGGCGACCGCTCCCTCCGAGGCCTTGGCCGGCGCCGACGACTGCGCGATGAACGCGCCGACGAGCACGACCGCGCCGCCGACGATCTGCGGCGCCGAGAGGTGCTCGCCGAGCAGCACCCAGGCGAGGACGGTCGCGATGACCGCTTCGAGGCAGGCCACGACGCCCGCGACCTGCGGCGAGAGCCTGCGCACGGAGAGCACCCCGGTGACGTAGGCGACGACGGTGGCGATCACCACGATCCAGCCGAGGAGCAGCGAGGCGGCGACGGCGGTCCCGTTCATGTCCGCGGTGCCCCCGAGCACGGACCAGTCCATGTTCCAGGGGCGGGCGACGACGGTCAGCACCAGGGCACCGACGAGCAGGCCGTACGCGATGACTCCGAGCGGGTCGGGCGCCTCGTCGCCCGCGTCGCTGCCCTGGTCGGACAGGACGAAGTAGCCGACCTGGCAGCAGGCGGCACCCAGCGCGAGCAGCAGCCCGACGACGTCGAAGCTCAGCCCCGACCACACCTCGACCACACAGGCGAGCCCGCCGACCGCGAGGACGACGCCGAGCGCCGCGGCACGCGTCACGGGCCTGCGCTGCACGAACCGCACCCAGCCGAGCACGAGCGCCGGCGCGAGGTACTCGACGAGCAGCGCGACCCCGACGGGGATCCGGGAGATGGCGGCGAAGTAGCAGGCCTGCACACCAGCCACGGCGAGCAGCCCGAACCCGGCGAGCAGCGCGGGGCGGCTTCGCACCAGGGCGCGGTGGCGTACGGCCAGCGGCAGCATGAGAAGCGCGGCGCCCGCGACCCGCAGCCACACCACGTGGAGCGGATCCAGACCCGCCTCGATCAACGGCTTGGCCGCGACACCCGATCCACCGAAAGCAACCGCCGACGCGAGCGCGAGGCCCAGGCCGACGCCCCTCCCCCGGTTCCCCTGACTGCCCTGAGACGTATGCACCGGCACATGATGACAGGCAACGACATGAGCGTCACCCCCGATGACACCTGTCTCAACGACTGGACGCCGACCCGAGGCGAGAGCAAGCTCCCGGGCCCCAGCGCGCTGCCGTCAACGCACGGGCCCGTCCGCCGGACTCAGCACCCGGAGTCGCCCCCACCCGCGTACTCGTCGAACCCGGCCTCGATCCGCGCCAGCAGCCCTCCGGCGTCGACACCCGCGCGCCCGAGCACCTCGACGGCCCGCGACTGGGGATCTGCGACGACCGCCGCGAGGAGATCAAGACCGCAGGCCCGCGGGTCATCCCGTAGAACAGCCCGCTCGCACGCGTCCTCCATGGCGCCGGCCGCCACCGGGGACCAGCCCGCCTCGGCCACCATCGGTACGGCACCGGAGTCCTCGACGGTGCTCTGCCAGCGCAGCCCGTAGCCGATGCTGCGCTGCACGAGGTAGCCGAGCAGCCGGGCGACCTGCGGCCCGCTGTCGAAGACCGCGCGCACGTCGGGGTCGGATTCCAGCAAGGAGTGCAGCAGATGGGCGGTGTCGATCTGCCGGTCCCCGTCCCTGAGTGCTCTCCTGCGCGCACCGGAGACCACCGAGGCCAGCTCGTCGCTGAGCCTGGCATCGAGTTCGGCGCGGTACGGGCCGCTCTCGGCGGCGGGCTGCTGGGGGATACGGGATTGCACAACCCCTACCTCATCAGTCCCTGCGAGCCGGGTCATCCTCGGCGGGCAGCATTTTCGCGTCCGACAGAAGGTGGGCATGGATGCGCTGGTTCTCCTCCTTACGGATGACATCGCGCCGTTTCATCCCAGGGGCGCGCGCCGCCTTGCTTCACGCCCGGCACGCAACCGCGGCGCCTCCGGCGCTCGTCCCTCAGGGACATGGAAAGCAGGTGCTGGCTGGTGGCCCTGCCTGCGGTCGACGGCAGGCAGTACGTGTACCGGGTGTACGCCCCCGAGGACGCGCTGCTCGCCGACCTGTTCTGGGAGGCGTGGCACTGCCACGACGAAGGACCGTTCCCGCGCGCGTGGGACCTGTTCGACGCGGCGGTGATACAGCGGCTGGGCTGATCCCTCGCGCTGCACGGCCCTCGCACTGCGCGGCCCCCGCAACTGCGGCCCCTGCCCTGCCCGGCGGCCTCTTGAGCCGTTTCCGCCGTCTCCGCCGCCTCCTCCACAATTCCTGACGGTTCATCAGTATTGAATGTTGACGGACCTGAGGCTACGTTCCGCGACACCGTAGCTGCGCCGGGCGCAGCGCCCGACACAAAGGGGTGGCCGCATGGCCGAAGTCAGCGCGGAAGCACGCATCGAGGCGCCTGCCGAGAAGGTCTGGGCGCAGCTCACGGACTTCTCCTCGTACGGCGAGTGGAACTCGACCCACACCAGCTTCCCGAAAGGCGGCCCCGCCTCACTCGAGGTCGGCGCCACCTTCGAGGAGAACATGAAGCTCATGGGCTTCCCCGCCGAGGTCAACTGGACCATCGACGAACTGGAACCCGCCCGCACCCTGGCCATCCACGGCAAGGGCCCGATGGCGGTGAACGTCAGCACGCGCTACACCCTGACCCCCGACGGCGACGCCACGACGGTGCGGATCGACGGGGAGTTCACCGGTGCGGCCGTCTCCCTGATGGCGGGCAAGCTCAAGGACTCGGCGACGGCCGCTCTCGACGAGTCGCTGCGCAAGCTCGCCGGGCTGGTGGCCTGAACGCACCACTGCCGCACACGGAGAAGCGCCCCGCGGATAATGCTTCCGCGGGGCGCCTTCAGGTACGACAGCTCGCTGCTGTCGGCCCTCATCAGTCCTCGTCAGCGAGGATCAGGTACAGCTTCTTACGGGTTTCGTTGATGACCGCCAGCGCCTTGTCGCGCTGGTCCTTGCTGCCGGTCTTCCAGACCTGGCCGAAAGCCTCCATGAGGCCGAAGCCGGCCTGCCGGATCTCGTGCAGCGTCTCCCAGTCGACCCCGCGCCCGGCCTCTTCCCAAGGCGCGTCGGGACCCTCGTCGGCCGCGGTGCGGCCGGCCTCGGTCAGCGAGAACAGCTTCTTGCCGCCCTCGGCCGCGCTGGTGATCAGGCCTTCGTCCTCCAGCAGCTGAAGGGTCGGGTACACCGAACCCGGGCTGGGCTTCCATGCCCCGCCGCTGCGCTCGGCGATCTCCTGGATCATCTCGTAACCATGCATGGGCCGGTCCTTGAGCAGAGCCAGGATCGACGCGCGCACGTCACCGCGCCGCGCCCTCCCCCTCGGTCCGCCCCGACCGCCACGTCCACCCCAGGGGCCAGGGCCGAAGCCCGGTCCACCGAAGCCGGGGCCACCGGGACCACCCGGTCCGAAGGGCCCGAAGGCCCCGCGCCGCCCCTCGAAGCCGCCCCGACCTCGATGGCCGGACCCGCCTTGTCCCTGTCCACGCTCGTATCCGAATTCCTGTCCATGGGAACGCATCGCAATCACTCCATTCCATCGTTGATCGGTCGCGATGCGTCAACGATATATCGGTAAGACTCGTTTGGCAACCCTCCGCCGACTGACGTCGAGTGCGCTCGCGCTCGGCGTCTCCTGCGGGCTCAGGACCATGGGGAATTCGCATGGCGCCGGGGACCATGGCGCCGCACCGGCCGCCTCGGCTCGGGCCGCCTTCGGGTCAGGCGGTCGGCCGAGTCCGTCTCCTGCCCGCGGCCGGCAGGCCCAGCGCGAGCCGCGTGACGCGCGGCCAGTCGGCCCCCGGCCTGCTCGGTGGGGTACCCGGGCGGTCGCGCGGCACGCGGATCCGCAAGGCCCCGGGAGCGATCCGGCAGACCACCGGTGCGGGGAGCAGAACGTGTTCCCCGTCGATGCCGGCCGGGACGGTGTCCGTGTCCGCTTCTACGACGGCCTCCTGCGCAGTGAGCCGCAGGAGGCTCGCGGAACGGCTGCCGCGCACCATCCCCGCCGCCTGCGCCGTGTTGTCGACCCGCACGCACAGCACCCCGAGCAGCCCGGAGTCCAGCCGCTCCCTGCGCCCCGGACGGCTCGAGTCGACGGCCCGCAGGTAGGGGTTGTTGCTGACGAGCAGCGCCTGCAGTCCGTCGGCGCGGACATCGCCGGCCCGCAGCCGCAGCCTCGGCGCGTCCGGGTCGGTGAGGAGTCCGGGCAGTGTCCGCAGGATCGTATGCGCTTTCCCTTCGCGGTAGGCGGGCTCGCCGACAACGGACGCGTACGTTCCGAAGGAGGCGTTGTTGACGAACACCCGGTCGGCGGCGAACCCGAGGTCGACGCGGAGTTCGACTCCGCTCGCGAGGGCGTCCAGGGCCGCGGCCGGATCGTCGCGATCGAGGCCGAGGTCGAGGGCGAAGTGGTTGCGGGTGCCCGCGGGAATCACCAGGAAGGGCAGGTCGTGCCGCGCCGCCACCTCGGCCACCAGAGCCTGGGTGCCGTCTCCGCCCGCCACCGCCAGCAGGTCGGCCCCCTCGGCCACTGCCTGCCGGGCCAGCTCGGCCGGGCCCTGACCGCCGGGACCGAGCAGGACGACGCGGGCACCCGCTGCCCGCGCCTTGTCGACCAGATCGAAACGCCCCACCTTGCCGCCACCGGAGCGCGGATTCATCAGAATCCAGGGGTGGCGCGGCGCCTCGGCGGGCTCGCGCTCACGTACGGAGGGGAGGTGCCCCGGTGCGCTGGCGACCCGGGCCGCCGCCGTGGCCAGGATGCAGAGGGCCAGGGCAAGAAGGGTCGGCACCAGCATGCCGGACGCCGCGTACAACGCCAGGACCGCGACCGGCGCGCTCACACACAGGCCCACTCCGGCCAGCCGCACCACGCCGGTGTGGGCCAGGGTCCACCAGACTCCGACAGCGGTGAGAGCCAGTCCGGCGATGCCGACCAGCGCCCAGAGGACGCTTCGCAGACCGGCGGCCACGAGGGGAACCAGCACGCTCGCCACCAGGGCGAGCAGTGCCAGACGCGCCCATCCGGCACGGCCCTCGACCACGGCCGATGCGGAGCGGCCCCCCGGCCGCTCCGCATCGGTGCTGTGTCGTTCCACGTCGCGCCTTCCCCGCGGCTCCTGCTACCGCGGTTTCCGCCTCCGGTGCACGGCCCGTTCCGGGTCTCTCCTCCAGATCTCGTTCACGTGCCGGGGCTCTCTGTCAGGTCTCTGTTCACACGTTGCGCGGCGCGCCCTCGGACGAGTCGGCCGACTCGTCCGACCGGACCACGCACAGCGCCCAGATGATGAACCCGGAGAAGGCGATCATCACGATCGACCAGACAGGGGAGTACGGCAGGGAGAGGAAGTTGGCGATGATGATCAGTCCGGCGATGGCCACTCCGGCGACGCGCGCCCACAATGACGACTGGAAGAGTCCGAAACTGACGATCACGGCGAGGGCGCCCAGAACCAGGTGGATCCAGCCCCAGCTGGTGAGGTCGAACTCGAAGACGTAGTTGCGTGTCGCGACGAAGACGTCGTCCTCTGCGATCGCCATGACGCCCCGCAGGATGTCCAGTACGCCTGCGATCATGAGCATGACGGCTGCGAAAACCGTCAGGCCTTCGGCCCATGGGCGCCCGGTCGTCTGGACATGCGCGCTGTGTGTCGCGGTCATGGTGCTACCTCGTTTCAGTGTCGTGCGGTGCCCTCAGTGACCGGAGGCGGAGGAGGCGCCGGCACCCGCGCGTTGCGCCGGGCCGTGGTCGCTGAGGACCAGTTCCTTCGCCCTGCGGAACTCCTCGTCCGTGATGTCGCCGCGGGCGCGGATCTCGGACAGCTTGGCGAGTTCGTCGG
This sequence comes from Streptomyces sp. NBC_00620, assembly GCF_026341825.1. Classification (GTDB taxonomy): domain Bacteria; phylum Actinomycetota; class Actinomycetes; order Streptomycetales; family Streptomycetaceae; genus Streptomyces. Next base: position 1,372,001 of record NZ_JAPENY010000002.1, on the reverse strand, counting down.
CACTGCTGGGCCGGCCGTCGCCGCCCTTGGCGGTCTCGCGGACGTAGCTGTCGAAGGCCTCCTGCTGCGCGCGGGCCTGCGCCACCTCCCTGCGGCCCATGTTCTTGCCGCGGGCGATCACGTAGATGAGGATGCCCACGAAGGGCAGGACGATGACGAACACCAGCCAGCCGGCCTTGGCCCAGCCGCTCATGGCGTCGTCCCGGAAGATGTCGACGACGATCCGGAAGAGCAGAACGAACCACATGATCCACAGGAAGAACCACAGCATGGACCAGAAGACGCTCAGCAGCGGATAGTCGTACGCGAGGTACATCTGCCCACTCATGTCATTCCTCCGTCCCGGGCGTTCGCCCGGCAGCCGTTTTTGCCGTCTTCAGCGTGACCACAGCGAGGTCCGGGCGCCTCACCCGGGGCGGGTGAGCGGACGAGCCGTGGACCGTCCCCGGTCGGCCGTCCGGAGGACGGCGCCGACCAGGAACAAAGGGGGACGTGGCGTCCAGGGGTCCCGACGGACCGCCACGGCGTCCGGCGCGGGGCATCAGACCGTCTCGTCGGATCCGTGCGGTTCCGCGACACCGGACCTGCGGAGTGCCGCTCGCCATGCGAAGGCGAGGGCCACCTCGACCAGGCCGAGCAGAACGAGCCAGAGGCCGAGCAGCCTGGTCAGGGCCCGGGCCGACTCGGTCGGCAGGGCCAGCACCACGATGCCCGCCAGGATGGCGATCACCGCGCCGCCGATGACGAAGCCGCGGTGAGGCAGGTCCTTGGCGGCGATGGCCGTGAAAAGGGTGAGGATGCCGGACACCAACCAGACGATCCCGACGATCAGCGAGAGCGCGGCGATGGTCTGCAGCGGGTTCCTCAGGCACAGCACCCCGGCCAGCACGAACAGCACCGCGAGGAGCAGACCGGGCAGCCGTTCCCCGCTCTCGTCCCTGGCGAAGGCCGCCACGAACCGGAAAGCCCCGGTCACGAGCAGGTACAGGCCGATGAGGACCGCCAGAACGTGCAGGGTCTCGTCCGGCCAGACCAGGACAAGGATGCCCGGCACGAGCGTGGCGATCGCGGAACCCAGGATCCACTGCCAGGAGCGCCCGAGTCCGGCAAGCACGTCCGCAGGGTCGGCGGCCGGTGCGGGGGCCGCCCCGCCGGGCATGTGTTCCGGTCCGGTACTGGGCGCCGGACCACGCGACACGGTCATGGCTCCTCCTCACGTGATCGGGCGAGTCGTTCCCGGACCGCCGACGGGGCGGTGTACGGGGATCTCACCGGGCCAGCGTCTCTCCCACCGTCGGCCGCCGGGTCACCCTCGGCGGGTGATCCGTGCGCTCGCACCCTCACGCCGACCACGTTCACCACCGCCGGGTACGGCGACGTCGCCCTACTAGTGCTCCCGGCGCCAGGACTGCCGGCGAGTCGCCGCCGGAGTGGCACGGCTGCACGATGGAAGAGAGAGGTCCAGGAGGTTCGAGCCATGACCATTCCGAGCGCATTCACAGCTTCCCTGTCCCCGGCCGAGAGAACGGCGTACGGCAGGAGCGCACGCAAACGGGCCTCGCGTTCGTGCCACGGCTGGTTCGAGGCAGACGAGAAAAGGCCCGACCCGGTCGAGGTGATAGGGAGTCAGTCCGACTCGCGGGTGCCGGAGTTGGTGCCGATCCGCTACGGCCGCATGCTGGAGGCCCCGTTCCGCTTCTACCGTGGTGCGGCCTCGATCATGGCCATGGACCTCGGTCCCACCCCGAACACGGGCCTGACTGTGCAGCTGTGCGGAGACGCTCACCTGCTCAACTTCCGGCTGCTGGCCTCGCCCGAGCGTCATCTGGTCTTCGACATCAACGACTTCGACGAGACCCTGGCCGGGCCGTTCGAATGGGACGTCAAACGGCTGGCGGCCAGCTTCGCGATCGCGGGCAGGGCCAACGGGTTCTCGGTCAAGGAGCAGAACGACGTCGTGCGGACATGCGTAGGGACCTACCGGGAGCGGATACGGGAGTTCGCCGGCATGCGCACCCTGGACATCTGGTACGCACAGGACGACGCCGACCGTCTGCGGGCACTGATGGCCTCGTCGATGGACAAGGAGTCCAGGCACCGCACGGCCGAGGCGACGTCGCGAGCCCGTACACGCACGCACCTCCAGGCCTTCGCGAAGCTCACCCGGGTCACGTCCGAGGGTCGGCGCATCGCACCGGACCCACCGCTGATCACTCCGCTCCGGGACCTGCTCACGGACTCCTCCGAGGACGCGGAGGAGAAGGAGCTCAAGACCATTGTGGCCGGGTACGCGCGGACCCTGTCGTCGGAGCGCCGGCATCTGCTGCGCCACTACCGCCTGGTCGACATGGCCCGGAAGGTGGTGGGCGTCGGCAGTGTCGGCACCCGCTGCTGGGTCCTGCTCCTGCTCGGCAGGGACGACGGCGACCCCCTGCTGCTGCAGGCCAAGGAGGCAGAGGAGTCGGTCCTCGCCGCCCACACGGGCGGCGAACCGTACGACAACCAGGGCCGGCGCGTGGTGGCGGGACAGCGGCTGATCCAGACGACCAGCGACATCTTCCTGGGCTGGACCCATGTCATCGGCCTCGACGGACGCGGTCGGGACTTCTACGTCCGACAGCTGCGGGACTGGAAGGGCATCGCGCGGCCGGACACCATGGACCCCGGCCTGCTGAGCCTGTTCGCGCAAGTGTGCGGAGCCTGTCTCGCGCGGGCACACGCCCGCTCCGGCGACCCCGTCGCCATCGGCGCCTACCTGGGCGGGAGCGACCGCTTCGACCGCGCGCTCATCGAATTCGCCCAGGCCTACGCCGATCAGAACGAGCGGGACTTCGAGGCGTTGGGCGCCGCCGCCCGCTCCGGCAGGATCCACGCGGAGAGCCTCTGAGACCCCCGCACCCCGCAGCATGCCGAACGGAGCGTGCGAGCTACTCCGGCAGCTGACGCATCTCCAGGACCCGTAGCCCCAGCGACTGGCAGCGGGCAAGCAGCCCGTACAGGTGTGCCTCGTCGATGACGTGCCCGAACAGGATGGTCTGACCCGACATGACCACGTGGTCCAGTTCGGGAAAGACTTTGGTCAACGTCTCTGACATGTGTCCGTCGACACGGATCTCGTAGCGCATGAGCTGCTCTCCCCCGGGAGGCCTGGGACAGGCGGGCTGCGCCCTTCCATCTGATCCTCCGCCGCCGAGGCGCCGCCCGGCCTCACCCCGTACAGGTGATAGACCGCCCGGCACGCGCTCCACCTGCGTCGACGCATCCGGAAGATCAGCACTTCCGGAAAGTCAGCACTTCCGGAGGATCAGTGCTTCAGGAGGATCAGTGCTTCAGGAAGATCTTGAACGAGATGATCAGCAGACCCAGCAGCAGATTCACCGAAGCGGTGACGGCCACCAGGTGCCACGAGGCACCGGCACGCCGCGCCGCGGCTCCCGACCAGCCCACCTGACCCGCCACGGCGACGGAGAGCGCGAGCCAGAGGGCGCCCTGAATGTCGAGGCCCAGGACGGGGCTGATGGCCACGGCCAGGGCGGGCGGGACTGCCGCGTTGACGATCGGCCACTCGTCCCGGCACACCTCGAACACGATCCGGCGATCCAGGCTGTGCTCCGCCAGGCGCGCCCCGAACAGCTGGGCGTGCACATGCGCGACCCAGAACACCACGCCGGTGAGCAACAACAGCAGCACCAGCTCCAGGCGCGGGAACGAGCCCAGGGTGCCGACGCCGACCACCACCGAGGCGGCGAGCATGGATCCGTAGACGCCACCGGTGTAGTCCGCACGGGCCCGGCGCTCCTCGACGCGGCGCGCTCGGTCCGTGACGTGCTCCGCCTTGGCCATCGCGACCTCCCTCGAAGTCAGCCGGCCGAGCCGGTCGCATCGGCCGGTGAGCCGGTGTCGGATCGCTTCGGACCCTCGGCCCGCCGGTTCGGCAGATGCGGCGTGACCAGGAAACTGAGGAGGGTGATTCCCCCGGTGGCGAGGATCGCCGCCTTCAGCCCGTCGAGCTGCGCCGAAGCGTACGAGTCCGCGAGGGCGTCGACCTCGGGCGGCGGCAGCCCGGCCCGTTCGGCCCCCGAGCGCACCTGCTCGGTCGGCACGAAAGTGATCCCTGCTTCGAGGGCGACCCCGGTCTGCTGACGGGTTTCCTCCGACAGCGACGGGTGGTCCTCCACCTGCGCGGTGAAGGCGTGGGCGAGCGCACCGATGAGTATCGAACCGATGAGCGCGGTGCCCAGTGCGGAGCCCAGGTTCTGGGCCGTGAACTGCAGCCCGCCGGCCTCGCTCCGTTCCTCCTCACCGACACTGGACTGGACGACGTTGCCCAGCTGCGAGGCGAGCAGGCCCATGCCCACACCGAGCAGCGCCATGGCGCCGGCGAACTGAGCGTCGTCGATCACCGGGTCGATCGTGGCGAGCAGCCACACAATGGCGGCCGCCAGGGTCACCAGAGCCAGTCGGACCACCCGGCGCGGTCCGGCCACGCGCCCGAGGCGGGCGGCGCACATGGAGGCCGCGAGCATCGTCACGGACACCGGGAGCAGGCGCAGACCGGTCTGGAAGGCGTCGAACCCCTGAACCACCTGCAAGTACAGCGGGATGGTGAAGAACAGCCCCAGCAGGATGAGGTTCTGGCTGAGCAGTGACATCAGGCCGGAGCGCAGCGCGGGCTTGCGCAGCAGGGGCAGATGCACCAGGGGCTCGGCGCCGCGGGCGTCCCGCCGCTTCTCCCAGTGCACGAAGACGGCCAGCACGGCCACCCCGGCGCCGACGACGAACAGCGTCGGCGCGAAGCCCAGAACGGTGAAGGGCGGGTTGCGGGGCTGCACCCACCCCCAGGTGCTGCTCTGCAACACGCCGAGCACCCCCAGCGCCAGTCCGGCCGCCGAGAGCGCGGCGCCGACTCCGTCGAGCCGGGGGTGCGGACCGGTCCGGGGTGCTTCCGTGATCACCCGGTGGAAGCACAGGACGGCGATGACGACCAGGACCTCACCGGCGAACACCAGCCGCCAGGTGAGGTACGTCGTCACCCAGCCGCCAAGGAGCGGGCCGACCGCGATCCCGGCCCCGGCCAGTCCGCCGATGACGCCGTAGGCGACGGCCCGGTCCCGCCCTCGGTAGGACTCGGCCACGAGGGCCGCCATGGCCGGCAGCACCATCGCGGCACCGAGTCCTTCGATGACCGACCAGCCCAGCGTGAGGACCCACAGAGTGGGAGCCACGGCGGTCAGGGCCGACCCGATGCCGTAGACCATGAGGCCTACGAGGAAGAGGCGGCGGCGTCCGAAGATGTCCCCGAATCTGCCGCCGATGATCATGAATGCCGCCATGACCAGCGCGTACAGCGTGATGACCGCCTGGATCGCGGTGACCTCGGTGTCGAAGTCCTCGACCAACTGGCTGATCGACACGTTCATGACGGACGTGTCGAGAACCATCAGGAACTGGGCGGTACCCAGGACGATCAGCGCCCGCCAGTGCGTCACGGTGTCCACCTCCGAGTCGGCCCGGGACGCCGGCGGAGTCGGCCGGGCAGCGGCGGGTACGTTCCCTGCCGCCACCCCTATCGCAGCCGAAGAACTCCCCCTGCGCCTCACCCACCACGGGCGAGCCGGACGAGCCGCGCGAGCCCGTGCACCGCTCACCGCTCACCGCTCACCGCTCACCGCTCACGCCGAGACGGTCACAGCAGCCCCAGCTCGCGCCCGCGGAGCACCGCGTCGTGACGCCGGTTCACCGCCAGCTTCCGGTAGACGCTCTTGAGGTGGGTCTTGACCGTGTTCACCGAGACATACAGATCGGCGGCGATCTCGTCCGTCGACATCATCTGGGCCAGCCGTTGCAGCACATCGCGCTCGCGTCCGGTCAGCTCCTCCACGACAGGCGCGGGAGGCTGGTCCTTGGGCGGGTGCGGACCGCCGCGCGGTGTCGGACCAGGCGTGAGCCAGCCCGCGGCAAGGCCGCGCATCGGTACGAGGCCCAGCAGAGGCCGGATCCACGGCCCGGCTTCGATGAAGGGACGCCGCAGCCGCTCACGCCGGGCCTCGTGGAGGGCCTGGACGACGAGCCTGCGCGAGGCGGCGAAGTCCCCCGCCTCGTCGGCGGCACGCGCCCTCACCAGCGAGGCCCGGACGGTCACCGCGGGGCCGAGGCGGCCCTCGGGGTGCAAGCCGTCGAGCAGGTCGATCGCCTCTGCGGGCCTGCCCGCGGCGAGCTGAGCCCGCGCGGCCCCCACGACGCACGCCACCTGGCCGTCGGGCACCGCCTGCAGCAGCTCGGCGGCAGTCTCCGGCCTGCCTTCCGCCAGGTGTACGGCGGAGGCGACCAGCGCGGTGTGTCCCACCGCCCAGGGGGAGACCACGTCGGCGGTGACCGCCTGTTCCGTCGCTGCGAGCGCGGCTTGCGTGTGACCCTTCGCAGACAGCAGACCGGAGGTGGCGATGGACCGCCCCGCTTCCGTCACCGGGTCCCGCATCTCGCGGTGCGGGTCGGCGGCCTCGTCGAGGAGGTCCTGAGCCCCACCCAGTTCGTTCCGGTCGACCGCGACGGCGGCCAGGACCAGTAGGCCGAGGCCGGAGCCGGACGCCCGAGGCAGACTGAACCGCTCCGCCGTGTGCAGCGCCGCCAGGGCCTTGCGTTCCGCCCTGCCGAGCCAGCCGTTCAAGTAGTCGATCAAGGCCAGATGCCCCAGGGACTCCCCGCGCGGAAGTGCCGTCGAAGCTCCCCCGGAGGAGCCTGCCGCCGTGGTGAGAGCGGCACGTGCGCCGTCGAAGCGCCCGGCCCACAGCCGCGTCGAGCCGAGATGGGTCATGAGGAGAGCGGTGAGTTCGGGATGCTCTTCCAGAAGGCGGGTGGGTATCCGCTCCTGGAGTCTCTCGGCCGCCTCCGCCGCCATTTCCGCCCTGTCCGGCGAACCGGTCAGCCGGGCCGCCAGGGCTTCCAGGAGGGCGCAGCTCAGCTGGGCCGCCGCGAGGCCGGTCGAGCCGTCCCCGGCCGGCATCTGCTGCCCCGCAAGACTCTGCTGGGCGTGCTGCAGGTGGGTCAGGCCCCGGTCGAGGTCGCACCCGGACAGTTCACGGGCCGCGTGGACCAGTTCCGTGGCGGGGCTGGTGGCCTCGGGCCCCATCCGTGAGAAAAGTTCGGCCAGGTCGTCGCGGCGCAGGCCGGTGAAGAGCTGGCCGATGGCGAGATCGTCGACGAGGGCACCGGCCGTGAACTCCCAGTCGCCCGCGGCCGCACCGTGACCGAGTGTCTCCGCGAGGGATCCGGAGTCCCGCAGCCAGACCGCGGCCCGCCGGTGGAGTTCGGGCTCGAGGCCGGGAGACCGCGCCCGCAGATGGGCACGGAGGATCTCCCCGAACAGCGGGTGGAGGCGGTACGAGGCGTGCCCGAGGTGCTCGACGAACGCGTTCTCGCGGTGCAGCGCGGCCAGGATGGACACCGCATCGGTTCTCTCCGTCAGCGCGTTGGCCAGCTCGGGACAGAAGCGCTCGAGGACGCTGACCCGCAGGAGGAGGTCCTGCGTCTCGGGGCTCTGCCGCTCGAGCACCTCCGCGAGCAGGAAGTCGGCGACCGTGGTGTCTTCGGCCTCGAACTCCTTCAGATACCTCTCGGGATCCGGGCTCTCCCGCGCGGCCAGGGCGCACAGCCGCAGTCCGACGGCCCATCCCCGGGTGCGCTCCACGAGGGTGCGCGCAGCGGGCACGGGAAGGCGCAGCCCGTGCGACTCCAGCAGTACGGCCGCTTCGTCGAGGGTGAATGCCAGCTCGGCGTCCCTGATCTCCGTCATGTCGCCGGCCGCTCGGTAGCGGTGCAGCGGCAGCAGCGGTTCGGTGCGGGTGACGAGAATCAGGCGCATGCCCCGTCCCGAGTGGTGCAGGACGAACTCCAGCTGCTCCGCGATCTCCGGGTCGGTCACCCGGTCGTACGCGTCGAGCACCACGATCGCGGGCGCGTCCCGGTCGCTCAGTGCGGCGGCGAGCCGCGCCAACAGCGCGTGGTCCACACGGCTCGCGTCCGCGGGGAACCCGACCTCGGCGGGCAGCGGCACACCGGAGACGCGCAGGGCCTGGAGCAGATACGCCCAGAACGTTCCGCACCCCTGGTCCGCTTCGGTGGTGAGCCAGGCGACGGACGTGTCCCGTGCCGCGGTCCAGTCGGCGACCAGCAGGGTCTTGCCCGCCCCCGCGGCTCCATTGACCACGGTCAGCGGTGTCAGAAGTGCCTGGTCGAGGTGGCTGACCAACCGCTCCCGCCGCAGGAACGTCGCAGGGGGCGTCGGTATCGCGAACCGCGTACGCAGAAACGGGTCTCCCCTGGGATCGGCGCCCGGCGTGGCCGCTTCCTGACCGTTCTCCGCCAACCCAGCCATGGAACTCACCGCCGTTGTTCGTCAGGTCATGGGCAGCGCTCCTTTCAGCATCCCAGCGTTCCTGTGCATGTGCGCGCCGGGCCCGGTGCCTCGCCCGGAGGCCCTGGGCCCAGCGCACGCTTCTGCGGGTCCGTTGAAAGACCCGCGGCCTTCAGCGGGCGGCGTCCATCTGGTGATCCAGCGAGAGGGCGGCCGTGATCAGCGCCAAGTGCGTGAAGGCCTGCGGGAAGTTCCCGAGCTGGTCCCCCGTCGGACCGATCTCCTCGGCGAACAGACCCGCGTGGTTGGCGTAGGTGAGCATCTTGTCGAAGGCATACCTGGCCGGACCGAGCTGCCCCGCCTGCGCGAGCGCGTCGACGTACAGGAAGCTGCACAGGGAGAACGTGCCCTCGCTGCCGCGCAGTCCGTCCGGGGACGCCGCCGGGTCGTACCGATGGACAAGGCTGTCGGAGACGAGTTCCTGTTCCATCGCCTCCATCGTGGACAGCCAGCGCGGATCCTTCGGCGAGATGAAACCGACGGAGGGCATGAGCAGCAGGGAGGCATCGAGGGTGGTGTCCCCGTACTCCTGCACGAACGCCCGGCGCTCCGTGCTCCAGCCGCGCTCCATGACCTGGCCCATGATGTTGTCCCGTGCCGCGCCCCATCCCGCGGTGTCGGCGGGCCGGGCGAATTCACGGGCCATCCGGATGCCCCGGTCGAAGGCGGTCCAGCACATGACGCGGCTGTAGGTGAAGTCCTTCTGTCCGCCCCGGGTCTCCCAGATCCCCTCGTCGGGCCGGTCCCAGGCCTTCACCAGCCAGTCGAGCACCCCGGACAGGGCCTTCCAGCCCTCGTACGGCGGCACTTGGCGAGCGTCCTCCACTCCTTGCGCCAGTGCCAGCGCCGCCTCACCGTAGATGTCGAGCTGGAGCTGGCCCGCGGCGCCGTTGCCCACCCGTACCGGCGCCGATCCCTGGTAGCCCTCGAAATGGTCGAGAACCTCCTCCGGCAGATCCGGTTCCCCGTCGATGCGGTACATGATCTGCAGGGGCTCGCCGCTCACGGTGCGGCCCGCCCGGACCCGGTCACCGAGCCACCTGCTGAACGCGTGGGCCTCCTCGAGGTAACCGAGTCCCAGCAGAGCACCGACCGACAACGAGCCGTCCCGTATCCAGGTGTAGCGGTAGTCCCAGTTGCGTGTGCCGCCGATCTGCTCGGGCAGCCCCATGGTGGGCGCCGCGACGGGCGCCCCGGTCGGCGCGTACGTGAGCAGTTTCAGCGTGATGGCCGACCTGTTCACCATGTCCTGCCAGCGCCCGCGGTACCGGCTGCGGCGAACCCACGCGTGCCAGAAGTCCCGGGTCCCCTTGAACAACGTCCTCACGTCCGCCTCCGTCAGCGGCGGCAAGGGCGCGTCGTCCGCATCACCCACTGTCAGCACTACGGCGGCGAACTCGCCCTCGGCCAGGGTGAGTTCGCTGCGTACGTCGTCCCCTTCCCTGCTCCACCTGATGGGACCGGCCGTCTGCAGCGACGCCTGGGCGCCGGGAGCGTCGAAGCGGACCGCGTCCTCGCCCACGTCGGTGCGGTGCCCGGCTCGGCCGTAGTCGAAGCGGGGCCGGCACTCCAGGGAGAAGCGGACCTGGCCACGGGTCGCCCTCAGGATCCTGACCAGCCGGTGCCGGGCCGCCGGGCGCTCCGGGTGGTCCACCGGCATGAAGTCGATCACCTCGCCCACTCCCGCCTCCCCGAGGAAACGGGTCACCAGGATCGCGGTGTCCTGCAAGTACAGCTGCACCGGGGGGCGTTGGGTGTCGGCGGCGACGGTGAAGTGCCCGCCGCGGTCGTGGTCGAGGAGCGAGGCGAACACGCTGGGCGAGTCGAACCTGGGCGCACACAGCCAGTCGACCGTGCCGTCGGAGGAGACCAGCGCGGCGGTCTGCAGGTCTCCGACCAGCCCATGGTCCGCGATCGGGGGATAACGTCGCATATCAGTGGTTCCTTCCGGCAGGAGCGTCCCGGGCACCCGAGCGTCCCGGGCGCCGTGCGCCCCGCATCCGCCACCCTCGCCGCGCCGGGGCGCGCCGGCCTCCCCCGGCACGGGTGAGTTCTCCGGCGCCGGAGAACGGGTCGTCCCGCCAGCTCCTTCAGCGCGGCCGGGCGCTCTGCGGGTGCGAGCGCGCCGACCGCGGAGCACGCTGGAAGCGCGCCCGGATGTGGGGCAGCCGTGCGCCGGAGCAAGCGCAATGGGAGCTCGGAGGTGGTCCCCGTGGCGCACGACCCCGGCCGGCAAGTGGACGAGACGGCGATCTCGATGCTGGAGGCGCTGTTCACGCAGTCACCGATCGGGCTCCACCTGCTGGACACCGATCTGCGGGTGGTACGGGTCAACACCGCCACCCCCCTCATGCGTGGCGGTCCCTCGGACGAACTGCAGGGACGCCCGGTCCGCGATGTCTACGACATCGTCGAAGGCGGCGCCCTGGAGGCACTCCTGCGCGAGGTGCTGGACAGCGGAGCCCCCCTGCTGCAGCGCGTCGTCCGGGCGCGTGTCAAAGGGGACCCACCGCAGGAGCGGCACTTCGAGATCAGCGCGCTGCGCCTGCAGAGCCCGCGCGGGTCGGTGCTGGGAGTGGCCGTCACCGCGATCGACGTCACCGCACGGGAACGCGCCCGTACCCGAAGCGAGGTGCTCGACTCCGTACGCCGGTACGTGGGACGCACTCTGGATCCGGCCGTGACCGGCGAGGAACTCGTCCCGACCGTGGTCCCCGCGTTCGCCGACATCGCGATCGTGGAGGTGGTGGAGGCCGTGATCCGCGGTGACGACCCGCCGCAGGCCCCGCTGCCCACGGGCACGCCCCTGATGCGCACCGCGTTCCGCAGCAACCGGGCACGGCCGCCGCAGGCCCATCCGGTGGGCGACGTCCGCCGGCTGCCGGCTCCGACCCCTTTCACCCAAGCCCTGACGGACCTGCGTCCACGCGTGGTCGCGCTCCGTCCGACCGCACCGTGGCTGTCCGTCGATCCCCCGCGCGCGGAGGCCATCCACTCCTCGGGGGCCCACTCCCTCCTCGTGGTTCCCCTGGCGCTGCGCGACGCGGCCCTCGGCGTGGTCAGCCTGTACCGCAGCGGAAACTCCCCTCCCTTCGACGAGGGCGACCGGGAGCTCGCGGCCGAGCTGGCCACACACACGGCGTTGTGCATCGACAACGCGCGGCGCTACATCCGGGAGCACACGGTCGCCGCCACGGTCCAGCGCCAGCTGCTGCCCCGCCGCCCGGTGACCCACCCGTCGCTGGAGACCGCCTACCTCTCCGTCACCGGCGCCGATCCGGGCGCCTGGTACGACACCATCGCCCTGTCCGGCGCCCGTACCGCCCTCGTCGTCGGCAAGGTGTCGGGGCGCGGTCTGAACGCGGCCGCGACCATGGGGCAGCTGCGCACCGCCGTACGCTCCCTGTCGGCGTTCGACCTCGCCCCCGACGAACTCCTCGCCCGTCTGCACCACACGGCGGGACAACTCGCGGCCGAACGGTCGCATCTCCCGTTCGGCGATCCGCTGCGCCGCGAGGCGCTCACCGCCGACTGTGTGTACGCGGTACACGACCCTCTTACCGGCATGTTCACGATGGCGGCAGGCGGCCACCTGGCTCCCCTCGTCGTGCGCCCCGACCGCACGGTGACCGTCCCCGGCGCACCTGCCGGGCCGCGGCTGGGCACGATGGAGGGCGCGCCCTTCGCCGCCGTCGACGTCGAGGTGCCGGACGGCAGCGTCCTGGTGTTCACGAGTGACCCGCTGCTCACCGCGTATCTCGCGGAGTCCTCAGGTCCGTTGGCGTCGGCGCCGGACTACCGCGAGCGCCCGCTGCAGGACCTCTGCGACGCCCTCGTCTACGCGCTCCCGGCAGGTCTGGGCGCCGGCGATGCCGCGATGATCGTCGCGCGCACCCGGTCCTTTCCCCCCGACCGGTTCGCCGCGTGGCCGCTCGACCCCGACCCCGCCGCCGTGGCCCTCGCCCGACACCGCACCCGCGGGCAGCTCGCCGCCTGGCACGTGGACGACGAGACAGCCTTCAACACCCAGCTCATCGTCAGCGAACTCGTCACCAACGCGGTCAAGTACGGCAGCCCGCCACTTGAACTCCGCCTGATCCACGACCGCACCCTGACCTGCGAGGTACGGGACGCGGGCACGGCCGCACCGCACCTGCGCCACGCGGGCATGGTCGACGAGGGCGGACGCGGTCTCTTCATCACCGCGCAGGTCGCACAGACGTGGGGAACCCGCTACACGGCCCCGGGCAAGACGATCTGGACCGAGCAGGCACTGCCGCGCGTCACGAACCCCGACAGCATGCGCTGACCTCACGGTGCGGGCCCGGCCAGAGCCCCTCCCGCCCAGAACCGGTCCAGTACAACGGAATTGGCCTTGGCCGGCGGATTCGCGGGACGGTTAGCGTCGCTCCCATGCGCATTCGAATCGTCGACGCCTTCACCGACCGCCCCTTCACCGGCAACCCGGCCGGGGTCCTCCTCCTCGACCCGTCCCCGTCGGCGTCGTCCCCGTCCTTCCCGGACGACGCCTGGCTCCAGAACGTGGCGCTGGAGGTCAACCACGCCGAGACGGCGTTCGCCCACCGCCTGCCCAAGGGCGGCGAGGCCGACTGGGCGCTGCGCTGGTTCACCCCCGTCGCCGAGGTCGCGATGTGCGGGCACGCGACGCTGGCAACCGCCCACGTGCTGCACACCACGGGCGCCCACGAGGGACCCGTACGGTTCGCCACGCTCAGCGGCGTCCTCATCGCCACCCCCCACGAGGACGGTTCCATCACGCTGGACTTCCCCACCGCGCCGCTCACCCCGGTCGAGATCCCGGACAAGGTCGCCGAGGCCCTCGGTACCCAGCCGCTCTCGGTCTTCGACACCGGCCCGAACATCGGCGACCTGCTGATCGAGGTCGCCGACGAGAAGACGGTCCGCGGCCTCACCCCCGGCCACAAGGCTCTCGCGCGATACTCCGAGCGCGGCATCATCGCGACCGCCCGCGCCGAAGACCCCTCCCAGGGCTACGACTTCGTGTCCCGCTGCTTCTTCCCGAACCTCGGCATCGACGAGGACCCGGTCACGGGAAGCGCCCACACAGCCCTCGCGCCCTACTGGTCCGAGCGCCTGGGCCGCCCGGACCTCACCGGCCTGCAGGCCTCCGCACGCTCCGGTCTCGTCCGCACCCGACTGCGCGGCGACCGCACACTCCTCACCGGCCGCGCGGTCACGGTCATCGAGGGCGAACTGCTCGCGTGACAGCACCGAAGGGGCGTACGAGAATGCCGTACGCCCCTTCAAGTTCCGTACGCGCTTCAGGACCGCCTCACGCCGTCGGCAGCCACCCCACCTTCCCCGCCAGCAGCGCGTACCCCACGAATGCCCCGATGTCGAGCAGCGAGTGCGCCACCACCAACGGCCCGACTCGCCCCCAACGCCGGTACAGGTAGACGAAGACCACGCCCATCGCCATGTTGCCGACGAACCCGCCGATGCCCTGGTAGAGGTGGTAGGAGCCGCGCAGCACCGAGCTCGCCACCAGCGCGGTGACCGGCGTCCAGCCCAACTGGCCAAGGCGGCGCAGCAGATACCCGACGACGATCACCTCTTCGAGGACCGCGTTCTGGATCGCGGACATGATCAGCACGGGGAATTTCCACCACACGTCGGGCAACGCCTCGGGCACCACCGTGAGGTTGGCGCCGAACCCCCGGGCCGCCAGATAGAAGGCGATGCCCGTGCTGCCGATCACCGCCGCGATCACGGCCCCGCGCCCGAGGTCCGGCCAGGGGCGCGTGCGGTCGAAGCCGATCACGCGCAGCCCCTCGCCCTCCCTCAGCAGGAAGTGCGCGACCAGCGCGACGGGCACCAGCGCCGACGCGATTCCGAAGAGCTGCCAGGCCAGATCCAGCCAGGGACGCCCGGGCGCGGCCGAGGCGTTCATGGTGGCCGCCTGATTCGCGAGCCCTCCTGGTTTGGTGACCGACCCGATAAAGCTGATCAGCGCGGAAACCCCGCTCGCGCCGAGCGAGAGCCCCAGGACGAGCAGCGTCTCATCCCGGAAAATCCGTCGTGTCAGCCCCTTCTCCCGAAAGGAATCGGCCACCGACCCCGCCTCCACCTGCACTCCCGCCTCCAGTTGAGTAATCCCGCCTCATCCCCATCTTCGCCCCGCTAGGGTCTCGAAAGAAGTTACGAAGATCGTGCGCGACTGGCCGTTGGGGGACGGGCGCCGTACGGGGCGTACCTCCCCCTTTTGTCTGCCTTGTGACCGTTTCACGGCTCAGGGCTCAACAGGGAGGCACCACCCTCATGGGACGACACAGCTTGCCCGACGAGTACGGGGCGGGCACCGCCGACCCCCGACCACGCGCGCGCCGTCGCACTGTGGCCATCGCGACGGCGCTCGTACTCACGGTCGCGGCAGGCACTGCGGTCGCGGTCCGCAGTGGCCTGCTCTCCTTCGGCTCCTCCTGCCGGGACGACGCGGTGCGCGTCAAGATCGCCGCATCGCCGGACCTGGCACCCGCTCTCACGGCCACGGCGGAGTATGCCCGTGAGCGCGACATCACCTCCGACGGCCACTGCCTCGACGTCAGCGTGACCGCTCGCGAGTCGTACAAGGTCGCCGACGCCCTGCTGACGGGCAAGAAGTCCGACGTCCAGGCGTGGGTGCCCGACTCGAATCTGTGGGTGCAGCGCGTCACCGGGGACAGCGACGCGACCCAGGTGAGCGACGTCGGCAACGTCGCGTCGTCGCCGGTCGGCGTCGCCATGATCCCGACGGCCGCCAAGTCGCTGGGGTGGCCGGACAAGACGTACACCTGGACCGAGTTGGCCGGTGCCGCGATGACGAGCGACCGCCTGAAGCTCGGCGCCGCCGACCCGGCGCGCAGTGCGACCGGTCTGCTCGCGCTGACGCAGCTGAGCAGCGCGGCGGCAGGGACCGAGGGCGGCGACACCCAGGCGGCCGCCATGGCCCAGGCGCTCTCGCAGCGCACTTCCGACAACGACAGCCAGGTCCTGGACACCCTCCCGCGCGACTCCTCGGGCACCGAGCAGGGCAACCCGAAGCGGAACCAGGCGCTGATCCTCTCCGAGCAGGCGGCGTTCGCGTACAACTCCTCGGCCGACAACGCCGACGGGCTCGACCTCTTCTACCCCAAGGACGGAACGCCGCTGCTCGACTACCCGTTCACGCTGGTCGACGAGGTACGGCTGAGCACCGACGAGAGCCGCGCGGCCCTGCGGTTCATGGCCCTGCTTGGCGAGAAGGAGCCCCAGAAGATCCTGGAGAAGCACGGCTTCCGCACGGACGACGAGAACCCCTCGGCCGCACTGGTCACCGAGGCGGGCGGACGCGCCCCGCAGCCGTACGCACGCGTAGCGGCCGAACCGGCCTCGGCGAAGGCGCTCCAGGAGGCCCTCGGCATGTGGACGATCACGGTGCAGAGCGCCCGTATCACCACGGTCGTCGACGCCTCCGCCTCCATGACCGAGCCGGTGCCGGGCACCGACCAGACCCGTATGGACGTCACCAAGGCGTCCCTGCTGCAGGCCCTCGCCACCTTCACCCCGGAGGACGAGATCGGCCTGTGGAAGTTCTCCACCCGTCTCGACGGCGACCGCGACTACCAAGTCGTGGTGCCGACCGAGCGGCTCGGCGACACCAAGGGCGAGGGCACCCAGCGGGACAAGCTGTCGGCCGCCTTCAGCGCCCTGGAGCCCGTCCCGGGCGGCTCGACGGGTCTGTACGACACCACGCTGGCCGCGTACCAGGCGGCCACGTCCTCCTACAAGAAGGAGAAGTTCAACGCGCTGGTCCTGCTGACCGACGGCGTCAACCAGGACCCGGGAAGCATTTCGCGCTCGGCCCTGGTCGCCAAGTTGCAGGAACTCACCACCCCGGAGCGCCCGGTGCTGCTGATCGCGATCGCGGTGGGCCCGGACGCCGACCAGGAGGAGGTCGAGGAGATCGCCAAGGCGACCGGCGGTTCCGGCCACCAGGTCAACGACCCGTCGCAGATCCACTCGGTGATCCTGAAGGCGATCGTGGAGGCGGGCAGCCAAGGCTGACGCCCACCTCTCACGCCCGCCTCACCCCCCACGTCTCACCTCTCGCCTCTCGCCTCTCACCTCAAGGAAACCGGCTCCGGCAGCCCCACCGGCCAGGTGTGCACGGGCTCCCCGAGATGCATCAGCTCGCCGTAGCGCCGTGTGGTCGCGGCCAGCGCGTCATCCCGCCCGAGCCCCTTCTCCAGCGCCCGGTGGAAGGTCGCCGCCTGCCAGCTCGCCCCGTTGACGCGCAGCCGGCACCGCTCCTCGATCACGCCGAGATAGAGGTCCCGGTCGGCGGGCTCGACCCCCCACGCGTCAAGGCCCGCCGCGGCGAGCGGCAGCAGCTCGTCCCGCACGAGCGCCACGGCCTCCACCTCGTGCGTCCCGCCGTACCGGCCACGCCTGGGCCACTCAAGGCGCGCGTCGATGCCATGGCGGCACGCGGCGTCGAAGTTGGCGGCGGCGGACGCGAAAGGCAACCGCGCCCACACGGGCCGCGCCTCTTCGGCAAGCGCGCGGACGAGCCCGTAGTAGAAGGCCGCGTTGGCGATGACGTCGGTGACGGTGGGGCCTGCGGGCAGCACCCGGTTCTCGACACGCAGATGGGGGACCCCGTCGGCGACCCCGTACACGGGCCGGTTCCAGCGGTACACCGTGCCGTTGTGCAGCACGAGTTCGGCGAGCTTCGGAATGCCTCCGGCGTCCAGGACACCCAGCGGGTCCTCCTCGTCGCAGATGGGCAGGAGGGGCGGGAAGAAGCGCAGGTTCTCCTCGAAGAGGTCGTACGCGGACGAGATCCACTGTTCCCCGAACCAGGTGCGCGGCCGTACCCCCTGCGCCTGCAACTCGGGCGGCCTGGTGTCGGTGGACTGCTGGAACAGCGGGGGCCGGGACTCGCTCCACAGCTCGTGGCCGAAGAGGAAGGGCGAGTTGGCGCCCACCGCGACCTGGGCCGCGGCGACCGCCTGCGCGGCGTTCCACACGTCGGCGAACCGACCCGGGGTGACCTGGAGGTGCAACTGCACGGAGGTGCAGGCGGCTTCGGGCGCGATGGACTTCGACGTACAAGTGAGTCGCTCCACACCGTCGATGTCGAGCGCGAAATCCTCGCCGCGGGCTGCGACTATCTGGTCGTTGAGCAAGGTGTAGCGATCGACGTCCGACAGGTTCGAGGAGACCAGATCGCTCTGTTCGAGCGTCGGCAGAATCCCGATCATCACGATTCCGGCGTCGACTTCCTTCGCTTTCCGATGGGCGTACGCGAGGGAGGTCCGCAGCTCCTCGGCGAGCCTGTCGAATACCCGCCCGCCCAATCGGTGTGGGGCTATGTTGATTTCCAGGTTGAACATGGCGAGTTCTGTTTGGAAATCGCGGCTCGCAATCCTTTCAAGTACTTGCGCATTCATCATTCTCGGGGTTCCGTCGGTCCCTGCGAGATTCAGCTCGATCTCCAGGCCCATGAGATTCTTCGGGCGGTCGAACCGCTCCTCCTCCAGCAGCCGCGCCAGCCCCGTCAGACACTGCCGGAGCTTGCCGCGGTAGTGCTGGCGATCGGACAGGGCGAACGGCCCTCCCACGACCTTCTCTCCCATCGAAGCGTCCCTCCTCGGATGGGCAGGCCGATACCCCGGCCCCTGGCGTCCCTGGTCACGGGGGATGATGCCCAGGCAACGCGATCGATAACGTCCTGCGGACACCCGCCGCCCGCTACTCTGAACCGAGTGCTCCCAGGCACATTCACCAGGCATGGAGCAGTGCGCAGTTTCACTCGGGAACGATCTCGTGAAAAACGCCGACGAGAATCGGCCGACCGCTCCGGCGAAGCATTCCGAGGTCATCGCGGCGCTTCCGCACAGAACCAGCATAAACCTCTCGTTTCGCCGACCGAATAGTGCCTTGCTCTTCATATTCGAGGCGGCTAGACGAAACACCGTGAGAACACGTCTCGTATAAACTCCGCGAACGAGGCAGAGAGTTGGCGCTCGCGGTCCCAGGGTCCTGCCGTCCAGGTGACACAGGCAGGCGACACATGTGTCGGCAGATCCAGATCCCTCGCCCCTTTGACCCCGAGAGCTGACAGCGCCGTCCGCCCACGCCCTCGCGCCACCGTGCCTGTCGAATGAGAGGCGACCCACCATGCCGCTGCACGTACCCCCGGCTCCCGCGCCCGCCCTGCGCTCCGTCCTCACGGCACTCGGTTCACCCACCGCCGTCCGCGAGGCGCGTACTCCGTCCCTACGCATGGCACAGGGACCCGTCACACCCGAACTCCCGCTTCCCGTGCACGTCCTGGACCGGATCGCCCCCGCGGGAGGGTCCGCCACCCGGCTCGCCGGGTGGCGCTTCCTGATCCGCTGCGGCGACCGCGCGGTCGCCGCGGCCGACACCATGCTGACCCCCGACGGCTGGGCCTTCTCCCGCTTCTTCGAGGGCCCGTACATCACCGCCACCGAACGCGCGCTGCGCCAGGCCGAGAGCATGAAGCAGTCGTACCAGGCCCGCCTGCTGTCCGTGCCCGAGCTGTACATGCTCACGCTCTGGCTGCACGGCGACGTCACCGCGGACGGCGCCACCGGCCACCCCGCCGCCACCGACATCCTGGTCCCGCTGGCGCCCGCCCCGCCCGGCATCGCCGCACACCGTCCGCACCGCGTCGCCGAACTGCTGCCGGTCCTCACCCACCGGCTCACTCCCGCCCCGCTGCTCAGCTCACCCGCGTAGCACAGCTACCCGCACCAGCGTCCGTGCCCCGCCGCCGCTCTGCCGGCGCGGGGCACTTCGCTCGTTCGGGCCCCAATGCGCTCGTACGAGGGAAAACGCCCCCTGCGCCCGACCTGACTAGCCCCATTCGACCACCACGAACCACCCGAAGAGACAACGCAGTTGGAATGAACCGTCCGCACGGGTGATGCGTCATCAACCTGTGAGAAGTGCTGCCGCGAAATCCCTGCGGATTGACGCCCGTGGGGCAACACTGGGTTCCATACAACACATCAACGGGGGGCGGCCATGACCACATCGAGCCGCGGGACAGACACCACAGCCAACACTCACATCTCAACCCAGCGAAAGATCCCATCCATGTGCCAGCACAAGCCGCCGTGTCCGCCAGCCGAATCCGCCGACCGGGAGTCCGCCCGCCTCGCGGCGCACCACCCTGAGCAGGGATGGAGCCTCCTGTGCAACGGCGTTCTGCTCTTCGAGGACACCGGTGAGCTCCTGCCTGACGGCCAGATCATCGCCCCGCACCGCCCGAAGGGCAGCGAGCACGTGATGACGGCGGCCTGAACCGCACGACCGGGTGGCGCCCGCAAGGCCGCCCAGACATAAGAGGGGCCGGCCCGGAGACGCACTCTCCGAACCGGCCCCGACGCGTATCCGAGGGTGGTTACTCCCCGTAAGCGTCCAAGTCCTGAACGCTGATCAGTCCTCGTAGGCATCCAGCGGCGGGCAGGAGCAGACCAGGTTCCGGTCGCCGTACGCCTGGTCGATGCGGCGCACCGGCGGCCAGTACTTGTCCGCGACCGAGACACCGGCCGGGAAGACGGCCTCCTCACGGCTGTAGGCGTGCTCCCACTCCCCGCCGAGCGAGGCAGCGGTGTGCGGAGCGTTGCGCAGCGGATTGTCGTCCGCCGCCCACTCGCCCGATCCGACCTTCTCGATCTCCCCGCGGATGGCGATCATCGCCTCGCAGAACCGGTCGAGTTCCACCAGGTCCTCGGACTCGGTCGGCTCGATCATCAGCGTGCCGGCCACCGGGAACGACATCGTCGGCGCGTGGAACCCGTAGTCGATCAGCCGCTTGGCGATGTCGTCGACACTCACGCCGGTCGCCTTGGTCAGCGGCCGCAGGTCGATGATGCACTCGTGCGCGACGAGCCCGCCGGGACCGGTGTAGAGCACCGGGAAATGCGGCTCGAGGCGCTTGGCGATGTAGTTCGCGGAAAGCACGGCCACCTGCGTGGCACGCTTCAGCCCCTCGCCTCCCATGAGCCGGACGTACGCCCACGAGATCGGCAGAATCCCGGCGGAGCCCCACGGAGCGGCCGAGATCGGACCGACACCCGTCTCGGGACCGGCCGCCGGCTGCAACGGGTGGTTCGGCAGGT
Source organism: Streptomyces sp. NBC_00620 (assembly GCF_026341825.1). GTDB lineage: Bacteria > Actinomycetota > Actinomycetes > Streptomycetales > Streptomycetaceae > Streptomyces. The sequence goes on along the minus strand of NZ_JAPENY010000002.1, from coordinate 1,351,433 downwards.
ACGGCGCCAGGTGCGCACGCACACCGACCGGCCCGACGCCCGGACCGCCGCCGCCGTGCGGGATGCAGAACGTCTTGTGCAGGTTGAGGTGCGAGACGTCGCCGCCGAAATGCCCCGGCTTGGCAAGCCCCACAAGGGCGTTGAGGTTGGCACCGTCCACATACACCTGGCCACCCACCTCGTGGACCTGCGCACAGATGTCGGCGACGTGCTCCTCGAAGACGCCGTGCGTCGAGGGGTACGTGATCATCAGCACGGACAGCTCGTCGCGGTGCTGCTCGATCTTGGCGCGCAGATCCTCGACGTCGATCTCGCCGTCGTCGGCCGTCTTCACGACGACGACCTTCATGCCGGCCATCACGGCGCTCGCCGCGTTCGTGCCGTGCGCGGAGGACGGGATCAGACACACGGTGCGCTGCTCGTCACCGTTCGCACGGTGGTATCCGCGTACGGCGAGCAGACCGGCCAGCTCACCCTGCGACCCGGCGTTGGGCTGCAGCGACACCTTGTCGTACCCGGTGACCTCGGCGAGTTGCTCCTCCAGCTCACGGATGAGCGTGAGGTAGCCCTGCGCCTGCTCGGCGGGCGCGAAGGGGTGCAGCTGTCCGAACTCGGGCCAGGTGACCGGCTCCATCTCCGTCGTCGCGTTGAGCTTCATCGTGCAGGAGCCCAGCGGGATCATGCCGCGGTCGAGCGCGTAGTCACGGTCGGACAGCTTGCGCAGGTAGCGCAGCATCGCCGTCTCGGAGCGGTACTGGTGGAACACCGGGTGCGCGAGGTACTCGTCGGAGCGCAGCAGCGCTGCCGGAAGAGTGTCCTCGGCGGTCGAGTCCAGCGCCTCGACATCACCCTCGACACCGAACGCGGCCCACACGGCGGCCAGTTGCCTGCGCGTGGTGGTCTCGTCGCAGGAGATCGACACACGGTCGGCGTCGACGAGGTGCAGGTTGACCCCCCGCTCACACGCGCCCGCCACGATCTCGGCGGCCCGGCCCTGGACGCGTACGGTCAGCGTGTCGAAGTAGGCGCCGTGTACGACCTCTACTCCGCCGGCCTTCAGACCCTCGGCGAGGATCGTCGCGTACCGGTGCGTACGCCGAGCGATCGTCTTCAGCCCCTCGGGACCGTGGTAGACGGCGTACATACCGGCCATCACGGCGAGCAGCACCTGAGCCGTACAGATGTTGCTCGTCGCCTTCTCGCGACGGATGTGCTGCTCCCGCGTCTGCAGGGCGAGGCGGTACGCCTTGTGCCCGTCCGCGTCGACGGACACGCCCACGAGCCGGCCCGGAAGGCTGCGCGCGAACTTCTCGCGCACCGCCATGTACCCGGCGTGCGGCCCGCCGAAGGCCATCGGCACCCCGAACCGCTGCGTCGTACCGACCGCGATGTCCGCGTCCAGCTCGCCCGGCGAGGTCAGCAGGGTCAGGGCGAGCAGATCGGCGGCGACGGTGACGACCGCACCCAGCTCGTGCGCCTGCTCGATCAGCGGCTTGATGTCGCGTACGGCACCGGAGGCGCCCGGGTACTGGATCATCACGCCGTTGATCTCACGCCCGGCGATCTCGGCGGGAATGCCCTCGCTCAGGTCGGCGACGACGACCTCGACACCGGTCGGCTCCGCGCGAGTCTGGATGACGGCGACGGTCTGCGGCAGCGCGTCCGCGTCGACCAGGAAGAGACCCTTCTTGTTCTTGCCCATGCGCCGGGACAGCGCCATCGCCTCGGCGGCCGCGGTGCTCTCGTCGAGCAGCGAGGCACCGGAGGTCGGCAGGCCGGTCAGTTCGGCGACAACGGTCTGGAAGTTCAGCAGCGCCTCGAGCCGGCCCTGCGAGATCTCGGGCTGGTACGGCGTGTACGCGGTGTACCAGGCCGGGCTCTCCATGACGTTCCGCAGGATCACCGGCGGAGTGAAGGTCCCGTAGTAGCCGAGCCCGATCATCGAGTCGAGCACCTGGTTGCGGTCCGCGAGGGAACGCAGTTCGGCCAGTACCTCGGCCTCGGTACGCGCGCCCGGCAGCTCCAGCGCCTCGGCGTTCTTGATCACGTCCGGTACCGCGGTGGCCGTGAGCTCGTCGAGCGAGCCGTATCCGACCTGCGCGAGCATCTTGGCCCGTGCCCCGGTGTCGGGCCCGATATGGCGCTGCTCGAAGGGGATTCCCTGTTCGAGCTCGGAGAGCGGAATGCGAGGGGCGGTCATGGCGGAGGCCTCCTGGTCACACGCGACCTTCGAGGGGCACCCCGGCACGGGTACCCCGACGGCCTCCCCCTCTGTCATCTCAACCTGAGAGCTTCACCGGACCGCCCGCCCACTGCGACCCGACTTTCACCGTCGGTGAGAGCGGGAGCCATCATCGGCACCCGCTCTGCTTTCCAGAGTGACCTCGTCCGTGCGGTACGTGGGCCTGAGAGATTCCGGGGAGGATTTGCTCCTTCGGCGCCCTCCGATGGTGTCTGGAGGACTCTCCCGCGCGGGGTCAGCAGCCGCTTGCCAGCGTACCAGCGAGGGCAACGCCCGGGCCTTCGAGTGGCCACCTTCCTGAATCTGCTCTTTTGTAGTGCTTACGGATGAGTTGCGACCAAATGGAGGGCACCGTGCAGACCGACATCGATCCGCGCAACCTGATCGGCCGCAAGGCATTCGACCGCAACGGCGCCAAGATCGGCACGATCGACGAGGTCTACCTCGACGACGCGACCGGGGTCCCGGAGTGGGCGGCCATACGAACGGGCCTGTTCAGCAGGGACGCCTTCGTACCCCTGGAGCCCAGCGAACTCATCGAAGGCACCCTGCGCATCCCCTTCGAACGGGCACTGATCAAGGACGCCCCCGACTTCGGCGTCGGCCGCCACCTCTCCCCCGAACAGGAACTCCAGCTCTACCACCACTACGGACTCGACGTGGCCTCCCCTCCGCCTCCACCGGACCGCGACTTCGGCCGCCTGGCGGGCACGGACGAGGCCTGACAGACCAACTCGGGCCCGGGTGACGCGCCCCTGTCGGGGCGCGGGGAACTGCGCGACCAGCCACTGACAGCCCGCAGCGCCCAACCGGGCTCAGCCGTCATGGCGGCGGCCGACGGTATCGACCACCAACGGCAACGGATCAGCCGGCTCCAGCTCCGGATCGTCGGTCCGGAACGTACGTACCCGCCCGGGCTCGGAGTACGGAGTCTCGAACCGAACGGTCACCCTCCCGACCCCGCTCCCCTGCACCCACCCGTGCCCGAACTTGGCATGCCGCACATCGTGCCCCGCGGGCCACCGCCGCTCGGCGGGCGGCACCGGCTCGACAGCGCCGTCCTCCGGCGGCTCCTCCTCGGCATGCTCCTGAGCCGCAAGCTCCCCCGCGGCTGCCTGGGCCTGCGCGAACAGGTCCTCCTGCGTGTAGTCGGCCAGCCCGGAGACTCCCACGCCGAGCAGCCGGACACCACCGGTCGTGTCCACCACCTCAAGCAGCCGCGCGGCCGCCTCCCGCACCACCGCGGGGTCGTCCGTGGGCCCCCGCAGCGTCTCGGACCGCGTCAGCGTCGAGAAGTCGTACTTCCGCACCTTGAGCACGATGGTCCGCCCTGACAGCCCGGCTCCCCGCAACCGCTGCACACACCGGTCGGCGAGCCGCTGCACCTCCAGACCGACCCGCACCCGGTCATGGATGTCCACGTCGTACGTGTCCTCGACGGACACCGACTTGGTCTCCCGCTCGGCCACCACGGGCCGGTCGTCGTGGGCCAGCGCCATCGCGTACAACGAGTGCCCGTGCGCCTTCCCCACCAGCCGTACGAGCTCGTCCTCGCCCGCCTCGGCAAGCTCCTCGACGGTGGTGATCCCGGCCCGCCGCAGATGGTCCCCGGTCGCGGGCCCCACACCCGGCAGCGTCCGCACCGACATGGGCCCCAGCAAGGCGCGCTCGGTCCCCGGCTCTATCAGCACCAGACCGTCGGGCTTGGCCTGCTCCGAGGCGATCTTCGCGAGCATCTTGGACGCGGCGAGCCCCACCGACCCCGTGAGCCCCGTGACGGCCCGGATGTCCGCACGCAGCTTCGCCCCGGTCAGTCGTGCCGATGCCTCGTCCCAGGCCGCTCCCTCGGCCTCCAGATCGACGAACGCCTCATCCAGGCTCAGCGGCTCCACCAGCGGCGACAGAGCCCTCAGCAGCCCCATCACCTGCTCGCTGACCTCCCGGTAGATCCCGAAGCGCGGCACGAGATACGCGGCGTTCGGCGCGAGCCGGCGCGCCTGGGCCATGGGCATCGCCGAGTGCACCCCGAAGACTCGTGCCTCGTACGAGCAGGTGGCCACGACGCCACGCGGTCCGAGCCCGCCCACGACGACCGCTTTCCCGCGCAGGCTCGGCTTGGCCGCCTGCTCCGCCGAGGCGAAGAAGGCATCCATGTCGAGATGCAGGATCGTGGGCGCGGTTCTCACATCTCCGATGCTGCCCTACGCCACTGACAATGCCCCGGCAAGCCGGGGCACCATCAATCTGTTCCGCTCGGTTCCGTTCGGTTCCGCTCGTCAGACCGCGCGATTGCGCCGTCTCGCCAGCTCGTCCGCGGGGTTGTTCCCCAGGAGCGTCTCGCCGGTGTCCACGCGCTCGCCGTGCAGCTGCGAGAGCGCGCTCTCGACGTCCCGCCACACCACGCCCACGGCGATCCCGAAGACCCCCTGGCCGCCCTGGAGCAGCGCGTGGACCTCGTCGGGGGACGTGCACTCGTAGACCGTGGCCCCGTCGCTCATCAGCGTCATCCGCTCCAGATCCCGGAAGCCGCGCTCCCTGAGGTGCTGGACCGTGGTGCGGATGTTCTGCAGCGACACCCCGGTGTCCAGGAACCGCTTGACGATCTTCAGGACGACCACGTCCCGGAAGCTGTACAGCCGCTGCGTCCCCGACCCGTAAGCGGGCCGCACGCTCGGCTCGACCAGCCCGGTCCTCGCCCAGTAATCCAGTTGCCGATAGGTGATGCCCGCGGCAGCGCACGCCGTGGGACCGCGGTAGCCGATCTCCTCGGAAACCGCTCCTCCCTCACCCGGCACTGCCGTCGGCCGCCGCGGACTGTGATCGGCCGCCGCGCTGCCATGAAGCGGGTACGGGCCGCTCTCCCCCAGACCGCGTCCGGGGGCACCCCCAGCCGTACCGTCGCCGCTGCTTCTCACGCCGACCTCCGTCCTTGACCTGCCTTCTCGACGGTAGGCAGTCACCAGGGGTGCGTCAACGATCGCCACACTCGGCACGCCGAGTGATAATCACCCTAGGAGTGGTTTCCCGCACCCCACCGCGGGGAAAGGCTAGCCGAATGCTCTCTGAGCGGGCCGCGGCACACCACACTGGCCGCTGGCAATTGCCGCTCGGAGCCCTCCGAGGCCCGCGCCATCACTGGCTGTTGGTGCCGAAGTCCTCGGGCGAGATCTGGTCGAGGAACTCGCGGAACTTCTCCACTTCGTCCTCCTGCTCGTCCGGGATCGCGATACCGGCGTCGTCGAGCACGCCATCGCTGCCGTAGATCGGCGTCCCGGTACGCAGGGCCAGCGCTATGGCGTCGGACGGCCGGGCACTCACCTCGACCCCGCTGGCGAACACCAACTCCGCGTAGAACACGCCCTCACGCAGGTCCGTGATGCGCACTTCGGTGAGCTCCTGGCCGACGGCTTCCAGCACGTCCTTGAACAGGTCGTGGGTCAGCGGGCGCGCCGGGGCCATGCCCTGCTGGGCGAAGGCGATCGCGGTCGCCTCCCCCGGTCCGATCCAGATGGGGAGGTAGCGATCGCCTCCCACTTCACGCAGAAGCACGATCGGTTGGTTGGAGGGCATTTCGACCCGGACACCTACGACATCGAGCTCGTTCACACAGCAACCCTAGGCCGTGCCCGGGACGTTTGGGTAGTCGGGCACGGAACAGGTGGGCGATCCCACGCCCGCCGAGCGCCCGGAGTCAGGGCAGACGCACGCCGAGCGCGGTCTGCACCAGCGCGGCGTGCAGCTTCACCGTGAGCCCCGCCAGCTCCTTCGTACGCGCCTCGGCGTGCGCCCTTGTCTGCGGATTGCGGTGCCGCCGCAGCGGGGCCACCACCTGGTCGACCAGCCCGGCGTCACGCTCCGCCGCGGCCTTCATCGCACGCAGATGGCGCGGCTCGATCCCGAACCGCCCCAGCTCGACGACGAGCGCGGCGACGGTCACCGCCTCGGCGTCGTACGCCCCGTCCGACAGCGGCGCGATGAGCCCGTACGACTCCCACTCCTCAAGTTCCTGATCACCGATCTCGGCGGCGGCCAGCAGCTCGGCACGGCCCACCCGGGCGGCCGTGGGCGCCTCGGGCCCGCCGAACAGCTCCCCCTCGCCGGAATCGCGCTGACGCCCCACGGACGGCAGCCGGACCGGCTCACCACGCTCCAGGGCGTCCAGGTACTCACGGATGACCTTCAGGGGCAGATAGTGGTCCCGCTGCATCCTCAGCACATGGCCGAGGCGCTCGACGTCGTTGGCGCTGAACTTGCGATACCCCGAGGGGGTCCGCTGCGGCTCGATGAGCCCCTCCGACTCCAGAAACCTGATCTTGGAGATCGTGACTTCGGGGAACTCGTCGCGCAGTACGTTGAGCACCGTGCCGATGCTCATCAGCCCACTGTCCACGGCGGCGGTACCGGTGTCGGCACCGCCGCTCGGTGTTTGAAGCATGGACCTTCCTGGGGGTCCCCCCGGACGCAGCCCGGGGGAGGGTCAGATGCCCCGCTGGCTCGCGTAGAAGACCAGCCGGTACTTGCCGATCTGCACCTCGTCGCCGTTCGAGAGGGCGACCGAGTCGATCCGCTCCCTGTTGACGTATGTGCCGTTGAGGCTGCCCACGTCTGCCACGGTGAATGAGCCGTCACCGACGCGGCGGAACTCCACGTGGCGGCGTGACACGGTCACGTCGTCCAGAAAGATGTCGCTCTGCGGATGACGCCCGGCCGTGGTCAGCTCGCCGTCCAGCAGGAAGCGGCTGCCCGAATTCGGGCCGCGGCGCACCACCAGGAGCGCCGAGCCGAGCGGCAGCGCGTCGACGGCCGCCTGCGCCTCCGGGGAGAGCGCCGGCGAGAGCGTCTGGCCCGTCACCTCGGCGTCGTAGGCCTCGAGGCCCGAAATGGAGATCGTGGACGTCGTCTCGGACGGACGCTCCGGGGTCACCCCGCTCCGCAGCGGAGCACCGCAGTTGGAGCAGAAACGGCTGTTTTCCGCGTTGCGGTTACCGCACCTCGTACACACCAGGGCCGACATCGACGGATCCTCCTGCCGCGGCTGCCCTCCAGGGGCATGGGACGCGTACGGGTCGGAGGGAAACCCTCCACCCGTACTTGAGGCTGACGGGTCCCCGAAACCTATGCGGCCGGACTGGGCAGGGTCAACAGACGGCGCGCCCTGACCACCGGAAATGTCACCACCGACCTGGTCCCGGAACAGCGGGCGCTCGCCCCCCTGGTCCTCCGCGTCTCCATGGCGTGGTGCACGATGGCGGGCAGTGGCGTTGTCGCCGCCCTCTCCTCGTGCGCTCTTGCCGAACAACTTCCCAAACAACTTCACGGGCGATTCCCCTTGACCGAAATAGACCCGCCCGTGGGGCAGGACGAACCCTGACTGAACACACCGGTCGAGCCGGACACCCTCACAACGTCCGTATCCACCTGACAGTTTCCACCACGCACCACCCATTCGGTGCGCCGACCCCCCGCAACCTCATGCCCTGGCCGGGTGCCCCTCATGCGGCCCCGCCTCACTGGGACGACCGAGCGTAGTCAGGCTGCTTCGCCGGTCGCAAGGCGTCCACCACGATCTTCGTCGAGGGCTCCACCGTGACGGTGGCCTGCTCCTTCTCCAGTGTCTGCACCACGCCTCCGGGGATGTTGAGCGCCGGCTCCAGGTCCTGCGACTTGCCGATGACCTTGAAACGGTAGGGCTGGGTGATCTTGTTCCCGTCCACGCTCACCCCCTTGTCGGAATCCGTCAGATAGGTGCTTGCGACGACCCGTACACCGTTCACCTGGATCGCCTCCGCACCTGCCGCACGCAACTCCTGGATCGCGTCGAGCAGCATGTCCGCCTCGACCGTCCCTTTGCTGTCGTTGATCGTCAGAGTGATGCCGGGGCCCTGCGCGGCCACCGTGCCCGCCAGAATGCCGAGTTGCTTCTCCCTCTCGACGGTCTGCTTGCGAGCCTCCTCGGCCTGGTCCGAACTGTTCTCCAACTCGGTGCGCTGATCCTCGAGACCCTGCTTCTCGTCCTCAAGACGCTGTGTACGGCTGTCCAGTTCATCGAGGATGCGTACGAGATCTTCCTGACGTGCGCCGCGCAGGGCACTACCACTGTCGCTGTTGGACGCCACCTGGACGGCCAGACCGAAACCGAGGCCGAACAGCAGCAGGGCGACGATGAGTTGCGCGCGCGACACGCGCGGCGGCCACAGCCCCTTCACCAGTCGCTGACGGCCGGTCAGCGTCGGCTCGCCGCCCGCTTCCTTCTCCTCCGGCACCTTTGGCGCGGGAGCCGTGGCCCGGATCTCTTCGGGAAGTTCCTTGCGCAGACGATTCTCCGGAGTCCCGGAGGCCGTCGATGCCTCGTCGTCGTTGCTCATCGGCCTCACGCCCGGAACACGTGCCGGCGGATCGCCGCGGCATTGGAGAAGATACGGATGCCGAGGACGACCACGACGCCGGTGGAGAGCTGGGCGCCCACACCCAACTTGTCGCCCAGGAAGACGATCAGCGCGGCCACGACCACGTTCGACAGGAACGACACCACGAAGACCTTGTCGTCGAAGATGCCGTCGAGCATCGCGCGCAGGCCTCCGAACACGGCGTCGAGCGCCGCCACCACGGCGATCGGGAGATAAGGCTCGACGACTGCCGGAACCTCGGGCCGGACCAACAATCCAGCCACGACTCCCACGACGAGGCCCAGTACGGCGATCACGATGTGCCCTTCTCTGTGCTCGGCTGTGCTGTACGTACGATCACACTCGGTGCGGCGGCCAACCGGACGTCGTCCTGGACGGAAATGCTGGTCCGGATCCCGTAGTTCTCCTGCAGGGCATGCAGATACAGCCCGTCGGCACTGTTCTGGAACCTGGTACTGAGCCGCTGACCGTCTCCCACCGCGAGCACCGTGTACGGCGGCACCAGCGGCTTGTTGTCGACCAGTATCGCGTCACCCGCGGCCCGGATCGCCGACAGGGCCGTCAGCCGCTGACCGTTGATCGAGATGGCCTCGGCACCCGACTCCCACAGCCCGTTGACGACCCGCTGCATGTCACGGTCACGCACACGTCCGGTGTCGGAGAACCCGGAGGTCTCCCGCGGGTCACCGTCGCCATCCTGGCTGGCTTCCTTGGCGTCGTCCACGACGAGTTTCACGCCGGGGCCGTGCACCGCGGTGGCGCCCGACAGAATGCCCACCAGGTCTGCCTGCCCGCTGCCCCCGTCCGACTTCAGCGCTGCACGCTGCCGCGCGCTCACATCGGCGCGCAAAGTATCGACATTGTCTTCGAGCTTGTCCGCGGCCGAGGTCTCGCGCTCGATACGGTCGATGAGTTCCTGACGCTCCTTGGCGATGACAGGCGCCGCGATCCGTGCGTTCGCCGCTCCCAGGGTCACCACCAGGGCCGCCAGGACGAGGCCGGCCGCCAGGCCGAGCTTGGCCCGTACCGTCTTCGGCATTCCGCCGGCGCCCTCGGCCTGCTTCCGGACAGCCGCCTCGGCGTAACCGTCGTCGAGGCTATGGTCCATGACATTGGTGAGCAGCGACATGGAGGCGTCCGGGCGCGACGGGCGCGTAGGACTGCTCCGAACGGGGGGCTGCTGCGGCATGCCGCACATCGTCGCACGTCGCGGGCGCTACCTCCGAATGGCCCCACCGGCGTGCCGGACAGGCCCCCTTGGGGGCACTTGTCCGACACGCGCGCGTGCTAGGTGTTTCAGCGACCGGCGCTGTCCACGACCGCCGACCACTCGTCGAGCAGGGCCTCCGCGGAAGCGTCGTCAGGACCTTCGGCCCACAGATGCGTAACCGCCTCGGCGGGATCCGGGAGCACCATCACCCAGCGCCCGTCTGTCTCCACCACTCGTACACCGTCGGTCGTGTCGACAAAGCGATCACCGGCCTCCTCCACGACCCGGCGCATGACGAGTCCCTTCACAGCCCAGGGAGTCGCGAGATCCCGCTTGAGCACATGCGCCCGCGGAATCCGCGCATCGATCTGGCTGAGCGTGAGCTGCGTCCGCGCCACCAGTCCGATCAGTCGTACGAACGCCGCCGCGCCGTCGAAGACGCTGCTGAACTCCGGAATGATGAAGCCACCGCGGCCGTCACCGCCGAAGATCGTCGACTCGTCCCGCCCGACCCTCGTCAGATCGTCCGGAGACGTCGTCGTCCAATCCACCTGAGTCCCGTGATACGCCGCCACCTGCTCCGCAATCCGGGTGGTGGTCACCGGCAGCGCCACCCGCCCACTGCGCCGCTCCGCGGCCACCAGGTCGAGCATGACGAGCAGAGCCCGGTCGTCCTCGACGATCCGCCCCTTCTCGTCCACGAGCGAGAGCCGCTCACCCACCGGGTCGAAACGCACCCCGAACGCGGCCCGCGCGGACGCCACGATCTCACCGAGCCGCACAAGCCCGGACCGCCGCGCATCCGCCGTCTCGGTCGGCCTGGACTCGTCCAGACCGGGATTGATGACAAGCGAGTCGACCCCGAGCTTGCCCAGCAAGCTGGGCAGCACAAGCCCCGCGCTACCGTTCGACGCGTCCACGACGACCTTGAGCCCGGACTCGGTGATACCCGTCGTGTCGACATTCCTCAGCAACGACCCGGTGTACGAGTCGAAGACACTCGCCGGGAAGTGCAGATCCCCGATCTCACCGGGGAACGCACGCCGATACTCCTGCCGCGCGAACACCCGGTCCAGCTTCCGCTGACTCGCCTGCGACAGATCAGCACCCTGCCCGTCGAAGAACATGATGTCGACGGAGTCCGGCACACCGGGCGTCGTCCGGATCATGATCCCGCCGGCGCTTCCCCTGGCGGTCTGCTGCCGGGCCACCGGCAGCGGTACGTTCTCCAGATCGCGTACGTCGATGGCGCTGGCCTGCAGCGCCGAGATGACCGCCCGCTTCAGCGCACGAGCACCTCGGGAGTGGTCACGGGCCGTCGTGACGGTGGAGCCCTTTTTGAGCGTCGTCGCGTACGCTCCCGCGAGCCGCACGGCGAGTTCCGGGGTGATCTCCACATTCAGGATCCCGGACACTCCACGGGCGCCGAAGAGATGCGCCTGGCCCCGCGACTCCCAGATCACCGACGTATTGACGAAGGCGCCGGCCTCGATGGTCTTGAACGGGTAGACGCGGACATTGCCCTGGATGATCGATTCTTCACCGACGAGGCACTCATCACCGATGACGGCGCCGTCCTCGATCCGCGCGGCCCGCATGATGTCGGTGTTCTTTCCGATCACGCAGCCACGCAGATTGCTGTGCTGACCGATGTACACGTTGTCGTGCACAACGGCCCGGTGAAGGAAGGCTCCTGTCTTGACGACGACGTTGGAACCGATGACGGTGTGCTCGCGGATTTCGACGTCCGCCTCGACCTTGGCGTAGTCGCCGATGTAAAGCGGTCCCCGTAGAACAGCGTCGGGGTGCACCTCGGCGCCCTCGGCGACCCATACGCCCGGCGAGATCTCGAAGCCGTCGATTTCGACGTCGACCTTGCCCTCCAGGACATCGGCCTGCGCCTTCACATAGCTCTCGTGGGTGCCGACGTCCTCCCAGTAGCCCTCGGCGATATAGCCGTAAACAGGCTTGCCTTCTTTCATCAGCTGAGGGAAGACATCGCCGGACCAGTCGACGGAGACATCGGCCTCGACGTAGTCGAAGACCTCGGGTTCCATGACGTAGATACCGGTGTTCACCGTGTCCGAGAACACCTGGCCCCAGGTCGGCTTCTCCAGGAAGCGCTCGACCTTGCCCTCTTCATCCACGATGGTGATGCCGAACTCAAGGGGATTCGGTACGCGCGTCAAGCAGACGGTGACCAGCGCGCCCTTTTCCTTGTGGAAATTGATGAGGTCGGTGAGGTCGAAGTCGGTCAGGGCATCACCGGAGATCACTAGGAAGGTGTCGTCCTTCAACGCCTCCTCGGCGTTCTTGACGCTCCCGGCAGTACCGAGTGGCTTCTCCTCATTGGCATAGGTGAGCTCCATGCCGAGCTCCTCGCCGTCACCGAAGTAGTTCTTGACGAGAGAGGCCAAGAACTGAACAGTTACGACGGTCTCGTTGAGCCCATGCCTTTTGAGCAGCCGTAGCACATGCTCCATGATCGGGCGATTGGCCACGGGCAGGAGCGGCTTGGGCATGCTTGAGGTCATGGGACGAAGGCGTGTGCCTTCGCCTCCGGCCATCACGACGGCCTTCATGTCGGAAGCGTCCTCCTTGAAGAGACGACGGTCTAGCCGACTTCACCCGTCCAAATTGTCCCGCACTTTTCGTCCGCGGGCCATCGAGCCACTACAGCCGCGCAATGGGCGAGCTCAATCGGTTGTGGCGTCCACCCTGACAAGGCGGCGGACCTGAACCACGTAGAGGACTCCTGCCCACCAGTAGAGCGTTGTACCCCATCCGGCGAACGCCCATCCGAAAATAGCACCGAGTGACGCGATCCATCCACTTGCGTCGCTGAGCAGCAACAACGGGAAGGCGTACATCAAGTTGAAGGTGGCCGCCTTGCCCAGGAAGTTCACCTGCGGCGGCGGATAGCCGTGGCGTCTGAGGATGCCCACCATCACCAACAGAACCAGTTCACGCGCCAGTAGGACAGCGGTCAACCACAGCGGGAGAATCTCTCGCCAGGTGAGGCCCACGAGAGTGGACAGAATGTAGAGCCGGTCGGCTGCGGGATCGAGTAGCCGGCCAAGGCTGCTGATCTGGTTCCAGCGGCGGGCCAGCTTCCCGTCCAGATAGTCACTGATGCCGCTCAGCATGAGCACCAGGAGTGCCCATCCGTCGCTCTTGGGGCCGCCGAACTCAGGCCAGAGGATCAGCCACAGGAAGACGGGCACACCGACGAGGCGCGCCATGCTGAGGATGTTCGGGATGGTGAGGACCCGGTCTGTCTGGACGCGAGTCTCCTGGACCTCCACCCGGGGGCCTCCTGTGGGAAACGAGCCAATGATGCCCCCTGACCTTACCCGCAGTGCTCACGCCGTTGTACGGAGGGGTGAAGGCGTCACCAGAAAACAAAAAAGCTCCGGCCCTTGGGCGATTAGCCCAAGAGCCGGAGCTCTAAAGATAGTTCGGCGGCGTCCTACTCTCCCACAGGGTCCCCCCTGCAGTACCATCGGCGCTGTGAGGCTTAGCTTCCGGGTTCGGAATGTAACCGGGCGTTTCCCTCACGCTATGACCACCGAAACACGGTGAAACTTGTCAACCGGAGCCGTGGCATGGCTACGACGGTTGTTCGTGGTTTCAGAACCAACACAGTGGACGCGAGCAACTGAGGACAAGCCCTCGGCCTATTAGTACCAGTCAGCTTCGCCCATTACTGGGCTTCCACATCTGGCCTATCAACCCAGTCGTCTACTGGGAGCCTTAACCAATCTAGTTGGTGGGAATACTCATCTCGAAGCAGGCTTCCCGCTTAGATGCTTTCAGCGGTTATCCCTCCCGAACGTAGCCAACCAGCCATGCCCTTGGCAGGACAACTGGCACACCAGAGGTTCGTCCGTCCCGGTCCTCTCGTACTAGGGACAGCCCTTCTCAATATTCCTGCGCGCGCAGCGGATAGGGACCGAACTGTCTCACGACGTTCTAAACCCAGCTCGCGTACCGCTTTAATGGGCGAACAGCCCAACCCTTGGGACCGACTCCAGCCCCAGGATGCGACGAGCCGACATCGAGGTGCCAAACCATCCCGTCGATATGGACTCTTGGGGAAGATCAGCCTGTTATCCCCGGGGTACCTTTTATCCGTTGAGCGACGGCGCTTCCACAAGCCACCGCCGGATCACTAGTCCCGACTTTCGTCCCTGCTCGACCCGTCGGTCTCACAGTCAAGCTCCCTTGTGCACTTACACTCAACACCTGATTACCAACCAGGCTGAGGGAACCTTTGGGCGCCTCCGTTACTCTTTAGGAGGCAACCGCCCCAGTTAAACTACCCATCAGACACTGTCCCTGATCCGGATCACGGACCCAGGTTAGACATCCAGCACGACCAGACTGGTATTTCAACGACGACTCCACCTGAGCTGGCGCTCAAGCTTCACAGTCTCCCAGCTATCCTACACAAGCCGAACCGAACACCAATATCAAACTATAGTAAAGGTCCCGGGGTCTTTCCGTCCTGCTGCGCGAAACGAGCATCTTTACTCGTAGTGCAATTTCACCGGGCCTATGGTTGAGACAGTCGAGAAGTCGTTACGCCATTCGTGCAGGTCGGAACTTACCCGACAAGGAATTTCGCTACCTTAGGATGGTTATAGTTACCACCGCCGTTTACTGGCGCTTAAGTTCTCAGCTTCGCCACCCCGAAGAGTGACTAACCGGTCCCCTTAACGTTCCAGCACCGGGCAGGCGTCAGTCCGTATACATCGCCTTACGGCTTCGCACGGACCTGTGTTTTTAGTAAACAGTCGCTTCTCGCTGGTCTCTGCGGCCACCCCCAGCTCAGAGAGTAAATCTCATCACCGGTGATGGCCCCCCTTCTCCCGAAGTTACGGGGGCATTTTGCCGAGTTCCTTAACCATAGTTCACCCGAACGCCTCGGTATTCTCTACCTGACCACCTGAGTCGGTTTAGGGTACGGGCCGCCATGAAACTCGCTAGAGGCTTTTCTCGACAGCATAGGATCATCCACTTCACCACAATCGGCTCGGCATCAGGTCTCAGCCTTAATGTGCGACGGATTTACCTATCACACGGCCTACACCCTTACCCCGGGACAACCACCGCCCGGGATGGACTACCTTCCTGCGTCACCCCATCACTCACCTACTACCAGCTCGGGTCACCGGCTCCACCACTTCCCTCAACTCCGAAGAGATCAGGACGGCTTCACGGGCTTAGCATTACTGGATTCAATGTTTGACGCTTCACAGCGGGTACCGGAATATCAACCGGTTATCCATCGACTACGCCTGTCGGCCTCGCCTTAGGTCCCGACTTACCCTGGGCAGATCAGCTTGACCCAGGAACCCTTAGTCAATCGGCGCACACGTTTCTCACGTGTGTATCGCTACTCATGCCTGCATTCTCACTCGTGAACCGTCCACCACTAGCTTCCGCTGCGGCTTCACCCGGCACACGACGCTCCCCTACCCATCCATACGGGCGTTGGCCCTATTGTATGAATGACACGACTTCGGCGGTACGCTTGAGCCCCGCTACATTGTCGGCGCGGAATCACTAGACCAGTGAGCTATTACGCACTCTTTCAAGGGTGGCTGCTTCTAAGCCAACCTCCTGGTTGTCTGTGCGACTCCACATCCTTTCCCACTTAGCGTACGCTTAGGGGCCTTAGTCGATGCTCTGGGCTGTTTCCCTCTCGACCATGGAGCTTATCCCCCACAGTCTCACTGCCGTGCTCTCACTTACCGGCATTCGGAGTTTGGCTAAGGTCAGTAACCCGGTAGGGCCCATCGCCTATCCAGTGCTCTACCTCCGGCAAGAAACACACGACGCTGCACCTAAATGCATTTCGGGGAGAACCAGCTATCACGGAGTTTGATTGGCCTTTCACCCCTAACCACAGGTCATCCCCCAGGTTTTCAACCCTGGTGGGTTCGGTCCTCCACG
Source organism: Streptomyces sp. NBC_00620 (assembly GCF_026341825.1). Lineage (GTDB taxonomy): Bacteria > Actinomycetota > Actinomycetes > Streptomycetales > Streptomycetaceae > Streptomyces. Next base: position 1,335,616 of record NZ_JAPENY010000002.1, on the reverse strand, counting down.
ACCTCTTACAGCCGCTTCAACCTGCCCATGGCTAGATCACTCCGCTTCGGGTCTTGAGCGCGCTACTAAATCGCCCTATTCGGACTCGCTTTCGCTACGGCTTCCCCACACGGGTTAACCTCGCAACACACCGCAAACTCGCAGGCTCATTCTTCAAAAGGCACGCAGTCACGAGAGTGCATGCAAGCATGCACTCCGACGCTCCCACGGCTTGTAGGCACACGGTTTCAGGTACTATTTCACTCCGCTCCCGCGGTACTTTTCACCATTCCCTCACGGTACTATCCGCTATCGGTCACCAGGGAATATTTAGGCTTAGCGGGTGGTCCCGCCAGATTCACACGGGATTTCTCGGGCCCCGTGCTACTTGGGTGTTTCTCAAACGAGCCGTTGACGTTTCGACTACGGGGGTCTTACCCTCTACGCCGGACCTTTCGCATGTCCTTCGCCTACATCAACGGTTTCTGACTCGTCTCACGATCGGCAGACCGTGAAAGAGAAATCCCACAACCCCATATACGCAACCCCTGCCGGGTCTCACACGCATATGGTTTAGCCTCATCCAGTTTCGCTCGCCACTACTCCCGGAATCACGGTTGTTTTCTCTTCCTGCGGG
>NZ_JAPENY010000002.1:0-1332500 GCF_026341825.1 Streptomyces sp. NBC_00620 | reverse complement strand
CGGCTGCCAACCGGGTCCTCTCATAGGGAACCGGCACTTCATATGACATACCCTGCTCAACAGTGCGCCGTCCGGGACAGGTAGTGACGGCCCATATAGATCTCCACCCCTGGGAGGCTTCCCATGACCACCGTGACGTCCCCTCTTGCAGGACGCGCCATCGGACTCGCCGCGGTACCGGATCCCGTGTTCTCCGGCGCCATGGTCGGCCCCGGCAACGCGATCGACCCCGTGCGTGAGCCTTCGGAGGCTGTTGCCCCCGTGGACGGAGTGATTGTCTCGCTTCATCCGCACGCCTTTGTCGTCGTCGACGACGAAGGCCATGGTGTGCTCACGCACCTCGGCATCGACACCGTGCAGCTCAATGGCGAGGGCTTCGAGCTGCTCGTCAACAAGGGTGACACCGTGACGCGCGGCCAGGCCGTCGTACGTTGGAACCCGGCTGCCGTCGAGGCGGCAGGCAAGTCCCCGGTGTGCCCGATCGTGGCGCTCGAAGCCACGGCCGAGTCCCTCTCCAATGTCCGCGACGACGGCGATGTCAAAACCGGAGACGAGCTCTTCGGCTGGCAGTGACATCAGCGCCGGCGTAGACGACAAGTTGGACAACCACCGCGGCGGCGGGACTCGCCGCACTATCGGAGACGGGTGAGATGGAGACAACGCTGCGAGGCGTCGGCGTGAGCCACGGTGTGGCGATCGGCGAGGTTCGGCACATGGGAACGGCGGTTCTTGAACCGCCTGCCAAGCAGATCCCGACGGAGGACGCGGAGCGCGAACAGGGGCGTGCCCGCAAGGCCGTGAAGGCTGTGGCAGCCGACCTGATTGCGCGCGGCAATCTGGCGGGGGGCGAAGCTCAGGCCGTGCTCGAGGCTCAGGCCATGATGGCCGAGGACCCCGAGTTGATGGCGGATGTGGAACGGCGGATCGCGGTGGGCAGCAGCGCCGAGCGCGCGGTCTATGACGCGTTCGCCGCGTATCGCGCGCTACTGGCCGGCGCCGGTGAGTACCTCGCCGGTCGTGTGGCCGATCTCGACGACGTGCGGAATCGTATCGTCGCCCGGCTGCTCGGGGTGCCCATGCCTGGCGTCCCGGACAGCGACGAGCCGTATGTCCTTATTGCTCGCGACCTCGCGCCTGCGGACACCGCGCTGCTCGACCCCACTCTGGTGCTCGGTTTCGTCACGGAGGAAGGCGGGCCGACCAGCCACAGCGCGATTCTGGCGCGGGCGCTCGGCGTTCCCGCCGTGGTCGCACTGCCCGGCGCCGGTGAGATCGCCGAGGGCACGATGATCGCCGTGGACGGCAGCACCGGTGAGATCTTCGTGGAGCCGAGCGCCGAAAAGAAGGCGCAGTTGGAGGCCGCCGCGGCAGAGCGCAAGGCGGCACTGTCCTCCGCAACGGGTCCCGGCGCCACGTCCGACGGGCACAAGGTGCCTCTGCTGGCCAATGTCGGCGGTCCTGCTGACGTGCCGGCCGCTGTCGAGGCCGGTGCTGAGGGTGTCGGTCTGTTCCGCACCGAGTTCCTCTTCCTGGACGACAGCAAGAACGCACCGTCCGAGGAGAAGCAGGTCGAGGCGTACCGGCAGGTTCTCGAGGCGTTTCCCGAGGGCCGTGTTGTGGTGCGTGTGCTCGACGCGGGCGCGGACAAGCCGCTCGACTTCCTGACTCCGGCCGATGAACCGAACCCGGCCTTGGGTGTGCGGGGTCTGCGCTCGCTGCTGGACCACCCCGATGTGCTTCGTACGCAGCTGACGGCCCTGGCCAAGGCTTCGGAGGGGCTGCCGGTCTATCTCGAGGTCATGGCTCCGATGGTCGCGGACCGTATCGACGCCAAGGCGTTCGCGGAGGCGTGCCGTGCGGCCGGGCTGCAGGCGAAGTTCGGCGCGATGGTGGAGATTCCGTCGGCCGCGCTACGGGCGCGGTCGATCCTGCAGGAAGTCGAGTTCCTTTCCCTGGGGACCAACGACCTCGCGCAGTACACCTTCGCCGCAGACCGGCAGGTGGGTGCGGTGTCCCGTCTGCAGGACCCGTGGCAGCCCGCGCTGCTCGACCTGGTCGCGCTGTCCGCCGAGGCGGCGAAGGCCGAGGGCAAGAGCTGTGGTGTCTGCGGTGAGGCCGCGTCGGACCCGCTGCTCGCGTGTGTGCTGACCGGCCTTGGGATCACCTCCCTGTCGATGGGTGCCGCGTCGATTCCTTATGTCCGGGCCTCGCTCGCCAAGTACACGCTGGCGCAGTGCGAGCGTGCGGCTGCCGCTGCGCGCGCGGCGGACACGGCCGAGGAGGCACGCACGGCCGCGCAGGCGGTGCTGTCCGGCGAGTAGCCGGACCACGTCGTCGATCGACTGTTGCCGAGGGGCGCTCCACCTGTGGGTGGAGCGCCCCTTTCGGATTCAGTGCGCGTGGCCCGTCGTTTCCCCTTCTTCTCCGAGGTCAGGTGGCACGCAGTAGTCGACTCCCGATTCCGGGGAGACGAGGTCCCCGGAATCGACATCGGTGCAATAGGCGTCGAAGACTTCCGCCGCGGTGAGGGGCTCAAGGTTTTCTCCGCGGAGCCGCCATCCGTAGACACGGTCGGTCGCGTCGTGGGCGGTGGTGCGCATGACGAGTCCCCCGGCGCTCCGGGTGGCGACGCCGAGGGCCAGGACGGTGGTGAATTCGAGGGTTTCTGATTCGTCGACGTGGATGGTGCCCGCGTCGTCATCGGCTCGGAGTACGGCGACGAGGGTTTCGGGCGCTGCCGAGACGCTGCATACGAGGTGGAGGTCGCCCGGGCCCGCGGTGTCGAGGATGCGGGTGAGTAGGTGAGAGGCGCGGGCGAAGGACGCGCGTCCGATGTCCTCGCCGCAGGACGCGCAGTTGCCGATGCGGGCCAGGATGGTTGTCGCGTACTCCCAGGTGGCCTGGCGGACGGCCTCGTCCACGAGGTCCGGGACGAGTTCGTCGAGGGGCTGTCCCTCGTATGTGACGGTGGGGCCCATTGCGGCCAGTTCAGCCGTGAAGCGTGTGCGGCTCGACGGTGCGTCGGGTTCCAGGCCGCTGTCGGCGCAGAACTCCGCGTACTCCTCGGGGTCGAAGAGTGCCACGGTGGTGTGGCTGCCCTGGGCGGCGAGGGTCCTGAGCAGGGATTCCACCTGCTGGAGGTAGCTGGTGTGGTCGTCGAAGGTGAAGGTGCGGTAGCGCCGCATCGCCGTGAAGTCCTGTTCGTCCGTCAACAGGCCGATGGTTCCCGCGATTTCGCGGCGCAGGACGCGTCGCATGGTCTGGTGCTGGGTGTGCGCCATTTTTCCCCCTGTGCGCAGTCGATCAATGCTCACTCACAGTAACTGGCGGCACTGACAACGCTGGTCGGGCGAGGTGTTCGCGCACTCGGCGGGGCTCGGACAAGCAGGTCACGGCGATGGGCGCCTGAGGGCTGATCAGGCGCGCTTCCGGGCCAGGTCTTCGTAGAAGCGCAGCAGTTCGACGTTGTCCACGGAGCCGAGGTTGACCGCCTTTTCCAGGGCGGTGCCTTGGAGAAGACGCTTGATCGGGACCTCGATGCGCTTGCCCGTGAGGGTGTGAGGGACACCGGGGACCGCGATGACCTCGTCCGGGACGTGGCGCGGTGAGAGCTGTTCGCGGATGGTCTGTTTGATGCGGGTCAGGAGGGCCTCGTCGAGTGCGGCGCCGGGGGCGAGGTGGACGAAGAGGGGCATCCAGTAGCCGCCGTCGGGTTGTTCGATGCCGATGACGAGTGACTCTTTGATTTCGGGGAGTCGTTCGACGGCTTCGTAGATGTCGGCCGAGCCCATGCGCACGCCCTGACGGTTGAGCGTGGAGTCCGAGCGGCCATGGATGACGACGGAGCCGCGCGAGGTGACGGTGATCCAGTCGCCGTGGCGCCACACTCCGGGATACGTGTCGAAGTAGCTGTCGTGGTACCGGCTGCCGTCGGGGTCGTTCCAGAAGCGGATCGGCATGGACGGCATCGGGTTGGTGACCACGAGTTCGCCGACTTCGTCGATGAGCGGTTTTCCGCTGGGGTCCCACGACTGGAGGTCGGTGCCGAGGCCGGGGGCCTGGAGCTCTCCGATGTACACCGGCAGTGTCGGTACGGCGCCTGCGAAGCAGGAGCACACGTCGGTGCCGCCGCTCACGGAGGCGATCCAAAGGTCGGCGCGGACCTCATCGTGGAGATAGCGGAAGCCGTCGGGGGGCAGGGGTGAGCCTGTGGTGGCGACGCACTGCACGCGCGCGAGGTCGAAGTCGTGGGACGGGCGGACGCCCGCCTTGCGACACGCCATGACGTACGCCGCGGACGTGCCGAAGAGGGTCGCTCCCGTGCGTTCGGCGATGCGCCACTGGGCGCCTGTGTCCGGGTAGCCCGGGCTGCCGTCGTACAGGACGATCGTGGTGCCCGTGAGGAGCCCGGAGACGAGGAAGTTCCACATCATCCAGCCTGTGGAGGTGTACCAGAAGAAGCGGTCTTCGGGGCCGAGGTCGCAGTGCAGACCGAGCTGCTTGAGGTGCTCGACGAGGATGCCGCCCTGGGACTGGACGATCGCCTTGGGGAGGCCGGTAGTGCCCGAGGAGTAGAGAACCCACAAGGGGTGGTCGAACGGGACCTGCTCGAAGACGGGCTTCACGTCGGCGGACGTCAGGGCGGACCATTCCAGGGCGCCCTGGGGAGCCTCGGTGCCCAGTAGGGGGATGTGCACGACCGCGCGCAGGGTCGGCAGTTCGCGGCGCAGCTCGGCGACGGTGTCGCGGCGGTCGTGGTCCTTGCCGCCGTAGCGGTAGCCGTCGACCGTGAAGAGCACTACGGGTTCGACCTGCTGGAAGCGGTCGAGGACGCTGCGGGCGCCGAAGTCGGGGGCGCAGGACGTCCACACACCGCCCACGGCGGCTGTGGCGAGGAGGGCGACGACGGCCTGCGGAATGTTCGGGAGGTAGCCGCTGACCCGGTCTCCCGGGCGTACGCCGAGCGCGCGCAGTTCAGCTGCCAGGGAGCCGACCTGGCGGCGCAGCTCGGACCAGCTGATCGGGGTCGCCTCATGCGTCTCGTCGACATACAGGAGCGCCGGTTCGTCCGAACGGGTGTCGGCCGCGCGCAGGGCGTGCTCGGCGTAGTTGAGGGTCGCCCCGGGGAACCACTCGGCACCGGGCATGGAGCGGTCGCCGAGCACGCGCGCGTAGGGGGTCGAAAACCGTACGTCGAACCACTCGGTGACGGCTTTCCAGAAGGTGTCCAGTTCCTCCACGGACCAGCGGTGCAGTGCCGCGTAGCCGCCCTCGGACGGGGCTCCGTGCTGCTCGGCCGCCCAGGTCTGGAACTTCGTGATCTGCGCCTGGGCGATGCGTTCCCCTGTGGGCTGCCAGAGCGGTGAGGGGTTGGAGGTGGACATGGGGCGGCTCCCGGGCTCGGCGCGTCGTGTGCGTCTGTCGCGCACGAGCGGGGGTGTGCGCGTCACGCGGCTGACACGGACGATGCCATGTGATCGACTTGTGCACCAGGGTGCGCCACACATAGTCGCCGACGTGAAGATGTGGTCTGGCCACGGGTGAACGGCAGTTGAACGACTTACACATATGGCCTCGTCAATGGCAGGCTGAGCAGCATGAACGGTCGTGACCTGGTGCGTTCGGTGAAGGCGGTCGGTTCGGCGGGGGCGACCCAGGGGTTGCGTACCGTGCGAGCCGCGTGGCGCAGGAAGCGTGCCGATGCCGTTGGGCTGCCACAGCGGGGCGCCGAGCGCGCGCGGGTGCCAGGGGCGGTGCGGGGCGTGGAGCCGGGCCCCGGTGGTGGGGTCGTCCGGTTCACTCGCTCCGAGCTGCGGATCACGGTCGCGGTGAGCGGGGCCGTCTTCTGGGGATGGGACGGGGCAGACCCTGAGCCGTCGTACGCCCTCGCGGGCCACTGCCCGGATCCGGACCCGCGGGCCGTCCTGGAGCCGGACATGGACGGCGGCTGGCGGGTTGTGGCAGAGCGCGTGACCGTCGTGGTGTCGCGGCACGGAGCCGTCGAGGTGCGCACCCCTGGTGGCGTGGTTCTGCGCCGCGATCTGCCGCCCCGCTGGTGGGAACCGGTCGACGGCGGTGCGGCGCGCTGGATGCAGCGCTCCGAAGTCGCCGCCGACGCACGGTTCTTCGGCCTGGGCGGGCGTGCGGCGGGGCCCCGGCTGCGCGATGGTTCGTACCGGCTGTGGAACACGGATCCCGGGCATGCCTTCGCGCCCGGCGACGATCCGCTGTACATCACCATGCCCGTGCAACTCGTGGTCGCCGACGCGGCCACCCACCTCGTGTTCCACGACACCTCGTGGGACGGCACGGTGACGTTGCGCGAGGGCGAGGAGGGCGCCGGCTCCGGGCACGACAGGGCCGGATCGTGTGAGCTGCGGATGGACGGCGGCCCATTGCGCTGCTGGGTGATGGTGGGGACCCCCGCGCGCGTGCTGCACGCCTGGGCCTCGCTCACCGGGGCGCCCGCGCTGCCGCCCGCGTGGGCACTGGGGCACCATCACGCGCGGTGGGGTTTCGGCAGTGAGCATGAGGTACGGCGGATCGCCGCCGGCTACCAGGAGCGTGGTCTTCCGCTCAACGCGGTTCACCTGGACATCGACCACTACGACGCGCACCAGGTGTTCACGGTCGACCGGGAGCACTTCCCGGAGCTGCCGGTGCTGGCGGAGGAGTTGCGCCGTGACGGGATCCGGCTGGTATCGATCGTCGACCCTGCGGTCAAGGCCGAGCCGGGCAATGCCGTGTACGACAGTGGCCTTGCCGAGGACGCCTTCGTGCGCGACGCCTCGGGGCGGCTTGTGCGAGGTGTCGTATGGCCTGGGGAGTCCGTCTTTCCGGACTTCGCGCACGCGCGCGTGCGGCGGTGGTGGGGCGGGCTCTTCAAGGAGCGGCTCGCGCAGGGGTTCGCGGGTTTCTGGCACGACATGAACGAGCCGACTTCGTTCACCGCCTTCGGGGAGTCGACGCTGCCGCGTTCGGCCCGGCACTCCCTGGAAGACCGCGGCGGTGACCACCGCGAGGCGCACAACGTGTACGCGCTGGGCATGGCCCGGGCCGGGTACGAGGGCTTGCGTGAACTTGCGCCCCAGGAGCGGCCGTTCATCTTCTCGCGCTCCGGGTGGGCCGGAATGCAGCGCTACGGAGGGACCTGGTCCGGGGACGTGGCCACCGGCTGGCCCGGGCTGCGGGCGTCACTGTCGCTCGTGTTGGGGCTGGGGCTGTGTGGGGTGCCGTACTCGGGGCCCGACGTGGGCGGCTTCGACGGGAGCCCGTCGCCCGAGCTGTACTTGCGGTGGTTCCAGCTCGGCGCGTACCTCCCGTTGTTCCGTACGCACGCGAGTCTGCGGGCGGGGCGCAGGGAGCCCTGGGAGTTCGGTGACGACGTCCTGGAGCACGCGCGCGTGGCGCTCGTCGAACGGCGGCGGCTGCTCCCGTACTTCATGACCTTGGCGCATCTGGCTCGCCGTACCGGCGCACCGTATGTACGGCCCGTGTGGTGGGGTGCGCCCGAGGACCGGGCGCTGCGCGACTGTGAGGACGCCTTCCTGCTCGGCGACTGTTTCCTGGTGGCGCCCGTGCTGCACCACGGGGCTGATCGGCGTGCGGTGCAGCTGCCGCGGGGGCGTTGGTACGACACGGTCACTGAGGAGGCCTATGAAGGGCCGGCCCAGGTGCTGATCGACGCCCCCTTGTCGCGGATTCCGGTGCTGGCGCGCGCCGGTGCCGTCGTGCCCGTCAGGGGTGCCGACGGTGGTCTGGAACTGGAGGTGTGGGCTCCCGCCCAAGGACGTGTCGGGGGCGGGCTCGTCGTGCCGGACACGGGCGACGGGTGGGAGGAGCCGGAGGTCGAGCGCTACGTGACGCGCTGGGAGGGGTCGCAGGTGGTCGTACAGCGGGACGGAGAGGGCGGCCTGAGCGAGACCGCGTATCCGGTACGGGTGCGGGGGCTACGGGAGGTGTAACGGCTCGCCGAGCGCCCCGAGCACACCTCCGGTAGCCGGGCCTCTCAGATGTACCGTCCCTCGAACCACGCCCGAACCGCCAAGGTGTGCAGCGGGAAGGCGAGTTCGGCCGACCTGCGCAGCAGCTGCCAGCCGTCCGTCTCGTCGGTGGCGACGGACGGCGGGAGTTCGGCGACCGGGCGTTCCGGGAGGAGCCCGAAGAGCAGCAGGTGCCCGGCCGGGGAACTCATGGCGTCGGCGAGACGTACCTCCCGGCTCGTCGCGTCGATGCCCGTCTCCTCCTTGAGCTCCCGGACGACGGCGTGCCGCCAGTCCTCCCGGTGGTCGATGAACCCGCCGGGCAGGGCGATGCCCCCGCGCGCGGGGCTGATGGTCCGGGTGATCACTACCAGGGAGGTGCCCCCGGCGTCGTACACGGGCTGGAGGGCAACCGCGACCGGCAGTGGATTGCGGTAGGCCACGGTGGAGCAGACGGCGCAGGTGCGGGGCCAGCCGGAGACGCCCTCTCCGTAGGGTGCTCCGCAGCTCGAACAGTGGGAGTCCGGCGCGGAGTCGGCGGGCGAGTGCGGGGATGGGGATGCGGACACGCCGCGGACTGTATCCGATCACTTGAAGGGCATCTTCAGGGGCAACCGCCTTGGTGTGCTGATCGACCGGACGGGCGGACCAAAGGGTGTCGCGGCACCGGCTCGGGGGCCTCGGGCAGTGAGGGACGGCCGGAACCACCCCCGTGGGCCCCGGCCGTCCCTACCGATACTCCGACGCCTAGGAGGCCTCCGCGGTTCTCCATGACGCCCTGCCCAAATCCCGTTGCCCGTGGCACACTTCTGACGTTCCGTCAGATCCAGTGTTGGAGGGGTCTTGTCGCGCACACGCACGCCTGTGGTCGCCGGTTGGTTCGCCGGGGACGGCGACGACTTCCATCTCCTCGGTACGCGCTGCTCGGTATGCGCCTCGGTCTTCTTCCCCCGCGAGGACGCCTTCTGCCGCAACCCGGGCTGCCCGGGAGGAAGCGAGCTGGTCGAGGTGCCGTTGTCGCGGCGCGGCCGTGTCTGGTCCTACACGGACGGCCGGTACCGGCCGCCGTCACCGTATGTGAGCGATCCGGAACTCTCGTGGGAACCCTACGCGTTGATCGCTGTGGAGCTGGAGTGCGAGCGGATCGTGGTGCTCGGTCAGGCGGTTCCCGGGGTCACGGTCGCCGATCTGGCGGTGGGCATGGAGGTGGAGGTCGTCCCCGGCGTGCTGAACGAGGACGAGGGGACGACCTGGACGACATGGCATTGGCGGCCGACGGCGGTGACGGCATGAAGGACATGTGGCGTACGGGGGTGACGGCGTGAGCGGGGATGTGGCGGTGCTCGGCGCGGGCATGCACCCCTGGGGCAAGTGGGGGCGTGGCTTCGTCGAGTACGGAGTCGTGGCGGCGCGTGCTGCGTTGGCCGACGCCGGGGTCGACTGGCGCGATGTCGGCTCGATCGTGGGTGCGGACACCGTGCGCGGCGGCTATCCGGGGTACGTGGCGGGGGCGACGTTCGCGAAGGCGCTCGGCTGGCAGGGGGCGCGGGTCGCGAGTGTGTACGCGGCGTGCGCGTCCGGGGCGCAGGCGGTCAACACGGCGCGGGCGCAGATACTTGCGGGGCTCGCGGAGGTCGTCCTCGTGGTGGGTGCGGACGCCGCGCCCAAGGGGTTCTTCCGCCCGGCCGGAGGGGACAGGCCTGACGATCCGGACTGGCTGCGGTTCCGCGTCCTGGGGGCGACGAATCCGACGTACTTCGGGCTGTACGCGCGGCGGCGGATGGCCGTGCACGGGGACACTCTGGAGGACTTCGCACAGGTCAAGGTGAAGAACGCCGCCCTGGGGGCACTGAATCCGAACGCGCGGTACCGCAAGAGGGTCACCGCCGAGGAGGTCGCCGGGTCCGCGGTCGTCGCCGATCCGCTGCGGCTGCTCGACATCTGCGCAACCTCGGACGGCGGCGCGGCCCTCGTGCTGTCCAGCATGGAGTTCGCACGACGACACGGTGTCGCCGATCCGGTGCGGATCCGCGCGGTGTCCACGGTGACGCCGCGTTACCCCAACACCGTGCTCGATCTGCCGGACATCGCCACGGACTCCGCGGTCGCGGTGGAGCCCGCGGCCGACACCTTCCGCGCGTCGATCGCCCGGGCGGCGTACGAGGAGGCGGGCATCGGCCCCGAGGATCTCTCGCTTGCCGAGGTGTACGACCTGTCCACGGCCCTGGAGTTGCAGTGGTACGAGGACCTGGGCCTGTGCGCGGACGGCGGGGCGGCCAAGCTGCTGTGGGAGGGTGCCACGGCGCTGGGCGGGCGAATACCGGTGAACGTGAGTGGCGGGCTCGCCTCCTTCGGCGAGGCGGTTCCGGCGCAGGCAATCGCCCAGGTGTGCGAGTTGACATGGCAACTGCGGGGCGCCGCCGGCGAGCGGCAAGTCGACGGGGCCCGGGTGGGGATCACCGCGAACCAGGGGCTGTTCGGACACGGTTCGTCGGTCGTCGCCGTGCGGTGATCCCGGCCGCAGTGAGCACCCACTGTGACGAGCTGGGAATCCTGCGTGAACAGCTCGTGAATCGCGCCCGGGCGTGCGCGAGGGGCGCCATTCTGCTCGCGTGCCCTCCTGGTCGGATACGGTCCGCTTCGCCTTTCAGCCGGTTGTCAACCTGACGACCGGAGGGGTGGCTGCTCTGGAGATACTCGCCCGCCCGGAAGCCGGTGACATCCTGGCGCAGGCCCGCCGCGACCCCGAACTCGACGGCCGTCTGGCCGCGTTGGCGATCCGGGCAGCGGCCCGCAAGGAGACCTTGCTGCCGCTGCACGTCAACGTGTTCGCCGGGACCCTCGCCGATCTCGGCGGGCTGGCGGCGCTCCGAGACGCTGTTCGTGAGGCCGGGCGGCTGCCGTGGGAGGTGACGGTCGACATCGGTCCGCCGTACACGCATGTGCCGCAGCACGCCCTGCTGGACTCGGTTGCCGCCCTGCGGGGCGAGGGCTTCCGGATCTGTGCGGACGGCGTGGGCGACGGCGACGTACCCCTGAGGCTGCTCACGGACCTCGCGCCCGAACTGATGAAGCTGGACGTGTCCCTGCTCGCGCGCTCCCCTGCGGTGCGGGCGATGCGGACGCTGTGCGAGGAGTTGGGCGCGCTGCTGTCCGTCGAAGGGGTGGAGACGGAGCTGCAGTGCGCGGCCGCGGTGTCGGCGGGCGCGCAATTGGCGCAGGGCGACCTGTTCGCGCCGCCCGCGCGGCTGCCCGTGGCGGATGTATACGTTCCGGTCCTCACTCCCGGTGTCACCGAGACGTCCCGGTCGGGGCCGTCCGTACGTCAGTTCGTGCGGCCCGCGGCACTGCTGCCGGCCACGGCGTCGGCCGGGCAGGTGCGGGCGCTCCTCACCGGATCGTCCGACGTGTCCGGAGTGCTGCTCGTGGACGGCTCAGGGGTCCCTGTCCGGTCGGTGCACCGGTCGCGGTTCCTGCTGTCGATGTCGGGGCGCTACGGGCATGCACTGTACGCCGACAGGCCGGCCGCCAAGCTCGGCGATCCGCCACGTACGGTCGGGGTCGACGCCACCGCGTGGGAGGTCCTCGACGTGGTGGCGGACGGGGACCGGGACCGTACGTCCGACGATGTCGCGGTCGTCGACCGGTACGGGCGGTGCGTGGGTGTCGTACGCCTGGCCGATCTCGTACGGGCACTCTCCGAGAGCCGGGTGGAGGAGGCCGCGGGCCTCAATCCGCTGACCCGGCTGCCCGGTTCGGACGCGATCACCGGCGAGGTGGACCGGCGGATCGCGGACGGCCGCATGTTCGCGCTGAGCTGGCTGGACGTCGATCACTTCAAGCAGGTCAACGACGGAGCGGGGTTCGCCGCGGGCGACGATCTGATCCGGGCGGTCGGGCGGGCGCTCCAGCTCGCCGCGTCCGGTGCGACGCACGTGGGGCACATCGGCGGGGACGACTTCCTGGTCCTCGCGGACCCGGACACCCTCGACCCGCTGGCCAACTCGGTGCTCGACACGCCCTGGACGGCCGGCGGACGGAGCATCACGCTGTCGCTGGCCACGGTCCTGTGCGCACCCGGCAGCGTGACCGACCACCGGGAGGCGGCCGCCTGCCTGGCACCCCTCAAGAAGGCCGCGAAGGCCCTCAACGGGGCGAGTTGGGTGCTGGGGCGTGCGGGGCTGCCGGGCCACGAGATCCGCCGCGGGGCGGGGACGGCACCGGCGCCGGCGGGGTTCGGGTGGGCGGACCGGGCCGGGAGCGACCGGCTGACCAGCTGACGGGCGGACGGCCGGTCGGGACCAGCCCCGCCGCCGATGACGTCGAGGCGCACAACCACCAGCCCGCAGGCGGCGGGTGGCCCGGCCGAGAACGCGGGGGTCGATGCAAACACCCGCCGAGCGCAATGAACAGTTTTCAGCCAGGGCCGAGCACCGCGACGCGCCCCGCAGAGCCCCTCCAACCGGTGCTGTCCGCGACCTTGACGCCCCCTGGGCACCGGTGAACACTTCCGGGTGTCAGTCGGTATCGCCGCATTCGGGCGTCTTCACGCACCGCGCCGCTCGGGTTTCCGACCTGCACCAAGGGCCATCCTCATGGGCGATTCCGCTGCTACGGCACGCTCGTCACGGACGCCGGGCGGGGAGCGGGACCTTCCTGCCTTCGGCTGAAGTAGCCATGGAAACGTGGGAACGCACCCTGCACGGTGGCCCGGAGCGGCTCGCCCCGGGTCGGCCCTAGGAGCCGCCATGAGCAACGCAGACATTTTTGTCGGGGAGTTGATCGGCACCGCGATCCTGATCCTGTTCGGCGCGGGAGTGTGCGCCGCAGTCACGCTCAACAAGTCCAAGGCCCGGGGAGCGGGCTGGGTGGTCATCGCCTTCGGGTGGGGCTTCGGCGTCCTTGCCGGCGCGTACACCTCGGCGCCGCTGTCCGGTGGGCAGATCAACCCGGCGGTGACGATCGGATTCGCGATCGAGGGTTCCACCAAGTGGGAGGACGTGCCCTTCTACATCCTCGGGCAGTTCGCCGGAGCCATCATCGGGGCCGTGCTGTGCTGGCTGCTCTACCTGGGCCAGTTCAACCTGAACGCCGAAGAGGACCAGGCCATCGAGACGCTGGGGATCTTCTCGACCCGGCCCGAGATCAACAACCCCGTGCAGAACCTGATCACCGAGATCATCGCCACCGTCGCCCTGATGCTGCCCATTCTGGCCATGGTCGGCGGCGACAAGCACGTGGCGGGCATTGGAGACGCGGGACTGCCCGTCCTGCTCATCGCCCTCCTCGTCGTCGGGATCGGTCTCTCGCTCGGCGGCCCCACGGGGTACGCCATCAACCCGGCCCGCGACCTGGGGCCGCGACTCACGCACGCGCTGCTGCCGATTCCCAACAAGGGCACCTCGGAGTGGAGTTACTCCTGGATCCCGGTGGTCGGCCCGATCGCGGGCGCCGCCATCGGAGCCCTGATCTACAACGCAGCCTTCTGACGAAGGGGACGTCATGACGGACCATGCCGAGAAGTACGTCGCCGCAATCGACCAGGGCACCACATCGAGCCGCTGCATCATCTTCGACCACGGCGGCGCGATCGTCGCCGTCGACCAGCGCGAACACCGCCAGATCTTCCCCAAGCCGGGCTGGGTGGAACACGACGCCACCGAGATCTGGTCGAAGGTGCAGGCGGTGGTCGCGGGGGCGATCGCCAAGGCCGGGCTGCGCGCGGACCAGTTGAGCGCGCTCGGGATCACCAACCAGCGCGAGACGACGGTCCTTTGGGACCGCGCCACCGGCAAACCCGTGCACAACGCGATCGTCTGGCAGGACACCCGCACCTCCGCCCTCTGCAACGAACTGGGCGGCTCGGACGGACAGGACCGCTTCCGGGAGCAGACCGGACTGCCGCTGGCCAGCTACTTCTCCGGGCCCAAGGCGGCCTGGCTACTCGACAACGTGCAGGGGCTGCGCGCGCGTGCCGAGCGCGGCGAGATCGCCTTCGGCACCATCGACTCCTGGCTGATCTGGAACCTGACGGGCGGCACGGACGGCGGGCGGCACGTCACCGACGTGACCAACGCCGGGCGCACCATGCTCATGAACCTGGAGACACTCCAGTGGGACCAGTCCATCCTCTCCGCGATGAACGTCCCCGAAGCGGTCCTCCCCGAGATCAGGTCCTCCGCCGAGGTGTACGGCACCGCCGTGGGCCAACTCGCGGGCGTCCCCGTCGCATCGGCGCTGGGCGACCAGCAGGCTGCGGTGTTCGGGCAGGCGTGCTACGACGTGGGCACGGCGAAGAACACGTACGGCACGGGCAGTTTCCTGCTGCTCAACACCGGGAACAGGCCGGTCCCTTCGAAGAACGGCCTGTTGACGACCATGGGGTACAAGATCGGCACCGAGGCACCCGTGTACTGCCTCGAAGGGTCGATCGCCATCACCGGCGCCCTGGTGCAGTGGTTCCGCGATCAGCTCGGCATCATCCGTCACGCCGACGAGATCGAGACACTGGCAGCGAGCGTCGACGACAACGGCGGCGCGTACATCGTGCCCGCGTTCTCCGGCCTGTTCGCGCCCTACTGGCGATCCGACGCACGTGGTGTCGTCACCGGGCTCACGCGTTACGTCACGAAGGCGCACCTGGCCCGCGCGGTCCTGGAAGCGACGAGCTGGCAGACGCGCGAGGTCGTCGACGCCATGTACCAGGACTCCGGGGTGCAGATCACCACCCTGAAGGTGGACGGCGGCATGACCAAGAACAATCTCCTGATGCAGCACCAGGCGGATGTGCTCGGGGTGCCGGTGATCCGCCCGAAGGTCTCCGAGACGACGTGTCTGGGCGCCGCGTACGCGGCCGGTCTCGCGACCGGTGTGTGGAACGACCTGGACGAGCTGAAGTCGCACTGGCAGAAGGACGTCGAGTGGACGCCGTCCATGGAGGCCTCCGTGCGTGACCGCGAGTACCACAACTGGCGCAAGGCGGTGGAGAAGAGCTTCGGCTGGCACGAGGAGGGCCTGAGCTGAAAACAGGGGTCTACGCGCGCGTGCTTTTCGCTGGAGCCACGCGCGCGTGCATGACTGCGGCCCGTACCCCGGTCGGCGAGGGTACGGGCCGTACTCCTGGGCACCTTGCCCTGGACAACTGGCCTTGGGCGCCTTGCGAAAGCCGGGTGCCGTACGTCAGGTTGTGAGAGCTTGGCGCCGGTCGGACGCGGACGCCATCGCGTGCTGGACGACGCCGATGAGGACCTCCTTGACCGACTCACGGTCTCGTGCGTCGCAGAGGACGACGGGCACATCGGGGTCGAGGTCGAGGGCCTGACGGACGGTGTCGGCGGGGTACCGGGCGGCGTCCTCGAAGCAGTTGACGCCGACCACGAAGGGTATGGACCGCCGCTCGAAGTAGTCGACGGCGGCGAAGCAGTCCTCCAGACGGCGGGTGTCGGCGAGCACGACGGCGCCCAGCGAGCCGGTGGAGAGCTCGTCCCAAAGGAACCAGAACCGGTCCTGCCCGGGGGTTCCGAAGAGGTAGAGCACCAGGTCCTCGCGGAGGGTGATGCGGCCGAAGTCCATGGCGACGGTGGTGGTGTGTTTGCCCTCCACGCCGCTGGTGTCGTCGACCGGGCGGCCCGCCTCGGTGAGCAGTTCCTCGGTGCGCAGTGGCTTGATCTCGCTGACCGCGCCGACGAGGGTCGTCTTGCCCACGCCGAATCCGCCGGCCACGAGGATCTTGAGCGTGACGGGCTCGACCGGAGGCTTGCCGCGCTCAGAACGCCCGAAGATCATCGATCTCTTCTCCTGCTTGATGGGGGTCGCGCGGCGGTGGGCCGTAGCCACCGCCGCCGGGGGTTTGGATCACGAGTACGTCACCGGGCCCGACGTCGGCCGTGTCACTGCCGCCGAGTTCGGTGACCGTACCGTCCGCGCGCTCCACCCGGTTGGCGCCGAGCGCCCCGGGCTCGCCGCCGGCCATGCCGTAGGGCGGCACCCGGCGGTGCTGGGAGAGCGTGGACACGGTCATGGGCTCGAGGAACCGGATACGGCGCACGGCGCCGTCCCCGCCGCTCCAGCGCCCCGCGCCGCCACTTCCGCGGCGGACGGCGAACTCGTCGAGCTGGACCGGCAGTCGCCACTCGAGGACCTCGGGGTCGGTGAGCCTGGAGTTGGTCATGTGGGTCTGGACGACGGACGCGCCGGGGAAGCCGTCGCCCGCGCCGGATCCGGAGGCCACGGTTTCGTAGTACTGGTATCGCTCGTTGCCGAAGGTGACGTTGTTCATGGTGCCGGATCCCTCGGCCTGTACGCCCAGGGCTCCGTACAGCGCTCCGGTGATCGCCTGGGACGTCTCCACGTTGCCCGCGACCACTGCGGCCGGGGGCTCGGGCGCGAGCATCGAACCCGGCGGCACCACGATGTCGAGAGGGCGCAGACAGCCGTCGTTGAGCGGGATGTCGTCGTCGACCAGGGTGCGGAAGACGTACAGGACCGCGGCGTTGACCACCGCGAAGGGCGCGTTGAAGTTGGTGGTCAGCTGGGGTGACGTACCGGTGAAGTCGACGGTGGCGGAGCGTTTTTCGCGGTCTACGGAGACGCGGACTCGGATGACGGCCCCGGAGTCGGTCTCGTACGTGAACCGACCCTCTTCGAGAGTGTCGATCACGCGCCGGACCGCTTCTTCGGCGTTGTCCTGGACGTGCTTCATGTAGGCCTGGACCACATCGAGGCCGAAGTTGTCGATCATGCGGGCGACTTCGTCGACGCCCTTCTGGTTGGCGGCGATCTGGGCTCGCAGGTCGGCGAGGTTGGTCTTCGGGTTGCGCGACGGGTAGGGCGCCCGGGTGAGCAGGGCCAGGGTCTCGGCTTCGCGGAAGCGGCCGTTCTCGGCGAGCAGCCAGTTGTCGAAGAGGATGCCCTCCTCGTCGATGGTGCGGCTGTTCGCCGGCATCGAGCCCGGTGCGATGCCGCCGATCTCGGCGTGGTGCCCGCGCGAGGCGACATAGAAGAGGATCCGTTCACTCTCCGTGTCGAAGACCGGGGTGATCACGGTGACGTCGGGGAGGTGGGTGCCGCCGTGGTACGGGTCGTTGACGGCGTACGTGTCTCCGGGGCGCATGCCGTCTCCGCGCCGCCTGATGACCTCCTTGACGCTGGTGCCCATCGAGCCCAAGTGCACCGGAATGTGGGGGGCGTTGGCGACCAGGCTGCCGTCGGGGTCGAAGAGGGCGCAGGAGAAGTCCAGGCGCTCCTCGATGTTGACCGACTGGGCGGTGGACTCCAGGCGGGCGCCCATTTGCTCGGCGATGGACATGAAGAGGTTGTTGAAGACCTCAAGGAGGACGGGGTCCGCTTCTGTGCCGAGATCGGAACTCTGCGTAATCGCCGCGCGTTCCATGACCAGATGCCCGTCGTCGGTCGTCGCGGCCTGCCAGCCGTCGTCGACGACGGTCGTCGAGCCGGCCTCGGTGATGATCGCGGGTCCGGTGACCGTTTGGCCGGGGGGCAGTTCCTCGCGTCGGAGCAGGGGTACGTCGCGCCGAGCGCCACCCGTGTGCAGGCCGGCCGTTTCCGGCGCGGTGGAGCGGCTTACGAAGGCGGCGAGAGCGGAGAGATCGGGGGGGTCGGTGAGACCGGTGGCTTCCACGGAGAGGGCTTCCACGACGACCGGACGGTCGAGGGTGAAGGAGTAGGTGGCGCGATGGCGTTCTTCGAAGGTGCGGGTCATGGTGTCGGGCTCGGTGAGCTCGACGGTGAGTGCCGTGTCCGTGCCGTCATAGCGGAGCTGGGCCCGGCGGGTGACCCGGATGCGGTCCTCGGGCACGTCCTCGGCGAGGAGTTCGGCTCGGGCGGCGCCCTCCAGGTCGTCGGCGGTCTTCAGGACGCCGGGCATCGCGGAGGCTTCCAGGGGTACTTCGACGGACTGTTCGCGCATGGCCGTCGTATCGGCGAGTCCGATGCCGAGGGCGGACAGGACACCGGCCATGGGTGGCACGAGGACGGTTCGGATGCCGAGCGAGTCGGCGACCATGCACGCGTGCTGGCCGCCCGCGCCTCCGAAGGTGGTCAGTGCGTACCGGGTGACGTCGTGGCCCTTCTGGACCGAGATCCGCTTGACGGCGTTGGCGATGTTGGCCACGGCGATCTGGAGGTAGCCCTCGGCGACCTGCTCAGGGGTACGGTCGTCGCCGGTCCGCTCCCGGATCTCGCGGGCGAGGGCGGCGAAGCGTTCGCGGACCAGTGCGTCGTCGATGGGCTGGTCGCCGTCCGGGCCGAACACCCGGGGGAAATGGGCCGGTTGGATGCGGCCGAGGGCGACATTGGCGTCGGTGACGGTGAGTGGTCCGCCGGCGCGGTAGCAGGCGGGTCCGGGTTCGGCGCCCGCCGAGTCGGGGCCCACCCGGTAGCGGGAGCCGTCGAAGTGGAGCAGCGAGCCGCCGCCCGCCGCGACGGTGTGGATGTCGAGCATGGGC
Source organism: Streptomyces sp. NBC_00620 (assembly GCF_026341825.1). Classification (GTDB taxonomy): domain Bacteria; phylum Actinomycetota; class Actinomycetes; order Streptomycetales; family Streptomycetaceae; genus Streptomyces. The sequence goes on along the minus strand of NZ_JAPENY010000002.1, from coordinate 1,314,052 downwards.
GAGCGCAGCCGGACTCCGGCGATCTGGGTGGTGAAGACCCGTTCGTACTCGCCGGCGAAGTGCGAGACGTCCGTGGAGGTGCCGCCCATGTCGAAGCCGATGACGCGGTCGAAGCCGGCGAGCTGCGACATCCGGGCCATGCCGACGATGCCACCGGCCGGACCGGACAGGATGGCGTCCTTGCCGCGGAACTGGCCGGCTTCGGCGAGGCCTCCGTTGGACTGCATGAACATCAGCCGCACGCCTTGGAGTTCATCGGCGACGTGCTGGACGTAGCGGCGCAGCACGGGCGACAGGTAGGCATCGACCACGGCCGTATCTCCGCGCGGGACGAGCTTCATCAGCGGGCTGACCTCGCTGGAGAGCGAGATCTGCGGGAAGCCCGTGCGGGCCGCCAGCTCACCGATGGCCTGTTCGTGGGCGGGGTGGAGGTGGCTGTGCATACAGACGACGGCGAGGGCGCGGATCCCGGAGTCGTACGCCTCCTGGAGGGGTCCGGCGAGGGCGTCCAGGTCCGGGGCGCGCAGGACCGTGCCGTCGGCGGCGATCCGCTCGTCGACCTCGACGACACGCTCGTACAGCAGCTCCGGCAGTTCGATCGCGCGGGCGAAGATGCGGGGGCGGTTCTGGTAGGCGATGCGCAGGGCGTCGCGGAAGCCGCGAGTGATGACCAGGAGGGTGCGCTCGCCCTTGCGTTCCAGGAGGGCGTTGGTGGCGACCGTGGTGCCCATGCGGACGGCATCGATCTCCGCGCCCTCTTCGAGGAGCTCCCGCACACCCGCGACCGCCGCGTCGGCGTACCTGGCCGGGTTGTCGGACAGCAGTTTGTGCATGAGCAGGCGGCCGTCCGGGCGCCGCGCGACGATATCGGTGAAGGTGCCGCCTCGGTCGACCCAGAACTGCCAGCCAGTCACGTCTGTTCCCCGCTTCCGCCCTGCTCAGAGCGCCCGGAGGCCGTTGATCACGTCGCGCAGAATACTCTCGTCCGGCAGCTCGGCGGGCGGTACTGGACGTGTCACATGGACCATTTCCTCATCCACGAGGTCCCCGATGAGGACCCGCACCACCCCGACGGGGAGATCGAGTTCGGCAGCGAGTTCGGCGACCGACTGCGGGGCGTCGCGGCAGAGTTCGACGATGTCCACGTGTTCCGGGGACAGCGTCTGGTCCACCTCGGGGTCGTGGTCGTACGACTCCGTGACGACCACCGCGATCAGGTCGAGGCGGTGTTGGGCCGTACTGGTGGTGCGGCCGCGCGTCATGGCGTAGGGGCGGACCACCGGTCCGGCCTCGTCGTCGAACCAGGGGCGTCGTCCTTGGTTGTCTCCGCTCACGCTCACACTCATGTCATCCCACTACCCGCCTGCGGGCGGATCGGTGCGCGGAGCGGCGGCCAGATGTACGCCGACCCGCTTGACCAGGAGCGTCATCTCGTACGCGACCTGGCCGACATCCGATTCGGCGTCCGACAGAACGGCCAGGCAGCTGCCGTCGCCCGCAGCCGTGACGAACAGGAAGGCCTCGTCCAGCTCGACGACCGTCTGGCGGACGCTGCCCACCTCGAAGTGGCGGCCGACGCCCTTGGCGAGGCTGTGGAAGCCCGAGGCGACGGCGGCCAGGTGCTCGCTGTCCTCCCGGGTCAGGTCCTTGGAGACACCCGTGGGAAGGCCGTCACCGGAGAGCACGATCGCCTGGCGGATGCTGGCGACACGGTCAACCAGGTCGTCGAGAAGCCAGTTCAGCTCCCCCGACGCCGTGCTGGTCGTGGTGGGCCCTGTGGACTTCGGTGCGGTCATCGACCGTCCCCCTTTGTGGTTCCTGGTGCTGTGCCGTCGTGGGGCTCGTCGCCCGCGGCGTTCTCCTCGCGGCCTCGCTGCCAGCCGCGCTGGAGCGAGGCCATCCGGTTGCGTACCTCGTCGGCGTCACGTTCGGCGGGGTCCGCTCCGCTGCCGGTGCGGGCCTTGTCCCGCTCGGTGCGCCGCTCGGGGCCGTCCTTCAACTGCGGGGCCAGATTGGCCTGTCGGACGCGGCGGGGCAGCGGGCCCGCGCCCGGTTCCGCCCCTGCCGTCGCGCCGTCGGAACGCGGGATGGTCTCGTCCGCGCCGGGCGACGGGGTGGTGCGACGGCTTCGTTGCGGAAGAGCGGGGGCCTCTCGGCTCCCGGCGGTGTGCCGAAGCTCGGTGGTCTCTCGAAGCCCGGGTGCCGGCCGTAGGCCAGAAACCTCGCGCGGTCCGGGGACCCTTCCGGGACCTGTGGAATCAGAGCGCTCGACCCCGTGCCGCAACGGGCTCTCAGTGCTCTCGCCGGCGCGTCGTGCCGGCGTCTCGGCTCGCTCGCTCCCGCGCAGCGCCGGAGTCTCCGCGCGATCGACGCGCCGGGCCGCGAGCGGCTCCGTACCGTCGGGCTCCGCCATGTCTCTTTGTTCCCCCGTCTCCGGGCTCTCCGCCTGCTCCGGACCACGGCCCGGCTCGAAGTCCTCCGCCGACTCCTCGCCCGCCCCGTCGCGGCGGGACCGCGTCTGGGTCACAGGACGACCGTGCGAGCTGACGAGCTTGGGTGCCCTGCGCCGGGGCAGCGGGACGGGAGCGTCCGGCTGGCCGTCGTCGCCGGATCGGGCGGGCTCGCCCCGGCTGTCGCGGGCCTGCTGGTGCTGTTCACCCGGGACACCCGCGATGGAGCGGCGCGGCCGGAACAGACCGCCGCGTTCGCTGTCGTCGTCGCCGAGTGCGCCGGGGAAGCCGCTGAGGGTGTCCAGGTCGACCGGAGCTTCCAGTTCGACGGGCCCGTCGAGGATCGAGGCGGGCAGGCCGGGGAGGTGGACCGGGACCTGGGAGAGGGCGGCCTTCCGCTCCGCTTCGACCTCGCCCTCCTTTGTGGGCAGCGCGCGGTCGAGACGGAACCCGATGCCGTTCGTGTCCGGCACGTCGTCCGTGAGCAGCGCGTCGGGAATGAAGACGACCGCGGTGGTACCGCCGTACGGGGAGGGCTGGAGGGAGACGCGGACGTTCTGCCGCTGTGCGAGCCGGCTGACCACGAAGAGGCCGAGCCGGTCGGTGTCGGACAGCTCGAACTCGGGGGTTTCGGCGAGCCTCAGGTTGGCGTCGAGGAGCGCCTCGGCCGCCATACCCAGGCCGCGGTCGTGGATCTCCAGGGTGAAGCCGTTGGCGACGCGCTCGCCGAGGACCTGCACGGCCGTGTGCGGGGGCGAGAACACCGTGGCGTTCTCGAGGAGTTCGGCGACGAGGTGGGTGAGGTCGGCGACGGCGGGCCCGGTGGCGGCGACGCGCGGAAGCCGGCGTACCTCGATGCGTTCGTAGTCCTCGACCTCGGCGACCGCGGCTCGGACGATGTCCATGAGCTGGACCGGCTTGCGCCACTGCCGGGACGGGGCGGCGCCCGAGAGGATCACCAGGCCCTCGGCGTGGCGGCGCATCCGGGTGGTCAGGTGGTCGAGGCGGAACAGGTCGGCGAGCTCGTCGGTGTCGTCGGTCCTGCGCTCCATGGTGTCGAGCAGGGTGAGCTGCTTGTGGAGCAGGACCTGGCTGCGGCGGGCGAGGTTGACGAAGACCTCGGAGACGCCGTCGCGGAGTTCGGACTGCTTGACGGCGGCCTCGACGGCGGCGCGCTGAAGGGTGTTGAGGGCCTGGCCCACCTCACCGATCTCGTTCTTGTCGTACTCCAGGCGCGGAACTTCGGTCTCGACGTCGACCTGCTCGCCCGCGGACAGGCGGCGCATGACGCTGGGCAGCCGGACGCCGGACGCCTCATGAGCGTCCAGGCGCAGTCGGCGCAGGTCGCGGATGAGGCTCCGGCCGATGCGTACGGACATGAAGAGCGAGATCAGCAGGGCGATGAGGCCGAGGACGCCGGCGATGACCGCCTTGAGGATGACTCCCACGGCCACCGGCCGGACCCGGTCCTGGTAGCGGTCGGCCGCTTGGTCGTTGAGCGTGCCGAGCTCGTCGACGACCCGTCCGGCCGCGGTGTCCCAGCTCTTCGCGGTGACACCGCGGGGCGAGCCTGCCGAGGAGGTGACGACGGCCTGCTCGGCCACCCGCAGGGGCGCCGTGTCGGCGTTCTTCCAGTAGCGCTCGTACCGTTCGCGCTCCGAGGAGGGCAACAGCGGCAGGCTCATCTCGTACATCAGGGAGCGCTGGGCCATGAGGTCGGAGACGTCGCGGATCTCGTCCTGCGTGATGCGGCCCGCGACCAGCGCGGAGCCCAGGAGGGCGTCCTCGCGGGAGACGAGCTCACGGGCCCGGGCGAGGTTGACCAGTGCGCGGCCCTGCTTGTCCATCTCCACGTTGTTGAGCAGGTGGATGTTGGTCATCAGGACGTAGCAGGGGTCGACCAGACGGTTGTAGAGGTCAAGGGCCTGCGCGCGGTTGACGGTGCCGTCCTCGACGCTCTGGCGCAGCGAGTCGATTCCGTCGAACGCGTCCAGGATGGTGGTGAGGCGCTCGGAGGTGCGCTCACCCATGCTCCCGCGGACCTCCTCGTCCTTGGCGTTCTTTCGGACCTTCGCCACGGCGTCGTCAGTGGCGGTCCGGCTCCGCTTGAGCGCCGCGAGGGCGTCGGAGGCGCGCGGGTCGGCCAGATAGACGAGAGTCTGGCGGCGTTCCTGCTGGAGGACTCGGACGGCGTCCTCGGTGGGATAGCCGATCTTCTCCACGACGTCCGACACGTTGAACAGGTCGTTGGCCTCGCGCCCGGTGAGCACCGTGGCGAACGCCCAGATCGCGGTCAAGGACACCAGCGGCACCAGGAGCAGCGCCACGATCTTCCTGCGGATGGACTTCCCGCGAAAGCGCATGGCCTCCCCCAGCTCGACCCCCTCCGACCCGGGGGTACACATGTGCGTCAACAAACGGCGTGAGCCTACTACCGACGCTCAAGTAACTCGAAGACCCGTCCGGGAGCACACGCCTCATATGGGGAACAAAACATGGGGAGTTGTCCGTTCATTGGGTGAGATTGCCTCCCTGAATCCGCCCGTTGGGCCGGATTACATCGGAGAGGTGAACTCCGTCAGTTGGCCGGAATTCTTCGCTCCTTGGGAATCTTCAGGGCGCGTTGTTCGTCTTTCTGTACGGGAGATGGGTGCGGAATCGGCCACAGGCGCCGCATGCCACACCCAGGCGGCGTAATTCAGCGCAAGCCGGGCAGCCACTGGGGAGCCGGGGTCACCTGACACCGGTGCGAAGGGTCTGCTGGGCGGTGGGGAGTGACAAGTTGATGGGCACGGCAGAGCGGAGCGGGGCGGCCGGGACCAGCGTTGCGGTACCCGAGGCGGTACAACCGGCCACGCAGGCACCGGATCGCGACATTCCGGTGAACGGGCACGACCGGTCGGCCGAGCGGCACGGTGCGGCAGGCGGTCACGACGAGGCCGACGGGCAGGGCATTGCCGTGGACGGGCGCAGCCGCACGGACGGACCCGGCACCGCGGAGGGCCCCGCCCTTGCGGAGGGCCGGGGCCTCGCGGCTGAGGAGGAGTACGAAGAGCGGGCGTACTACCGGCCGTTGTGGGTCGAGGAGCCCGCACGCAGGCGTCGACTTCCCGATCCGGTGCGTACGGCGGCTGTGCGAGCGGTGATCATCATCGCCGTGACGCTGATCCAGGCCATGGTGGCCTTCCTGTCCACGCTCGCGGGATCCTGGCTGGCGTTCCCCATGGTGCTCAGCAGTGTGGCCAGCACGGTCGTGGCCACCTGGGCCGCCCTCGACGTCTGGGTGACGCGACAGGTGTGGAACCAGCGGAACGGAGTGGTGTCGGTACCGAGCAGCACCGCGCGGGCGTTGCGGCGCGAACGGCGCAGGGCGCGGCGGCAGGCACGGACGGCCGAGCGCACTCAGGAGCGAATACGTCGACAGGGCGCGGCGGGGCAGCTGTCGCATTCGTAGGTGCGATGACGGTCGACCAGGTGCGACCAGGTGCCATGAGTCGCGAGTCATCGCGACTAGCGACTCGCGACTCATGGCGACTGCCGACTCATGGCGACCGGGGTCGCGCCTGAGCACGACCCCACCCCGCTACGCCCACTCCGCGGACCACCGGCCCCACGGCCCGCCCGCACGCTCTCTGAACGCTCAGGTCGTCACAGTGCCGCCGACTCCACCGGGCCTGCGCTGCGGGCCAGTTCACGGCGTGCTCGCATGAACGGGCGCGGGCGGTCGACGGAGAGGACGGCTGTCGTACGGCCGTCGCGTTCGTAGAGGGCGAGGAAGCCGCCCTCGGCGGGTGCGCCGTCCTCGATGGCGCCCTCGGCGATACGGACGGTGTCGGCCTCGTGTCGTCGGCCCGCGAACTGGATGCGTGCGCCGTACTGGTCGGACCAGAAGTAGGGCAGGGATCGCACGGTGTCGACGGTGCGGCCGGCGAGCAAGTTGCGTACGGCGACCCGGGGTTGTTCGGTGGCGGAGGTCCAGTGTTCGGCGCGGGCACCTCCGACGCGGGCGACGTCTCCGACGGCGACCACCTGCGCAAGTCCGGTCACGCAACCGTCGTCGCACAGCACGCCGTCGTGCAGGGCGAGCGTCGAACCCGCGAGCCAGCCGGTGTTGGGGGTGGCGCCGATGCCCACGATCACCACGTCGGCGGGCAGGGTCCGGCCGTCGGTGAGCCGCACCCCGGTGACGGTGCGCCGCGGCGCGACGCCCTCGGCGACCGACGGGCCGGCGGCGGGGCCATCGTGCGAAGCCGCGGCGCGGCCTCCGTCCGATCGCGCGGTGCCGCTCCCCCGCAGTCCGGCGACACCGATGCCGGTGACAAGGCTGACGCCGCCTCGGCGGTGCAGCGCGGCGCACACGGCTGCCATGTCGGGGCCGAGGTGAGGGACGAGGGGCAGCGGGGCGGCCTCGACGACCGTGACGTCATGGCCGAGGGCGGCGCACGAGGAGGCGGTCTCCGCGCCGATGAAGCCGCCTCCGATGACGACGACGCGGAGCGGGCCCCGGGTGAGTTCCTCGCGCAGGGCACGGGCGTCGTCGAGGGTGCGCAGAGTGTGGACGCCGGCGAGGTCGTCACCCGGGAGGCGGCGGGCCGCCGCGCCGGTGGCGATGACCACGCCGTCGGTGGAGACGGTGCGGCCGTTGTCGAGGAGGACGGTGCGGCCGCGGGCGTCGAGACCTCGGGCACGTACGCCGAGGAGCCACTCCGCGTCGAGTTCGGCGATCTCCTCGGCGTCGGTGAGGGCGAGTTGGTCCTCGTCGGCGCGGCCGGTGAGGAAGTCCTTGGACAGGGGCGGGCGGTCGTAGGGTCGGTGGGGTTCGTCCCCGACGATCACCAGACGTCCGTCGAACCCCTGGGTCCGCAGTTCGCGGGCCGCGTACACCCCGGAGAGGGAGGCACCGACGACGGTCACGGTCCTCATGAGGCGCGCCTCCCGGCCCGTACGACAGGGGCGGCGCCGGCATCACCAGCGGCACGCCGAACCACGGGGGCTCCTCGGGGAGCAGTCCGCTCATGGTCGGCGGTGGTCTCGTACGTCATGCGGCGGTGCCCTCCTCCGCGGCCGGGTGGACGTGGATGACGCCGTCGTCGACGGTGACGCGGTGGGTGCGGACGGGGCGGCGTGCGGGGAGGCACGTCGGTTGGCCCGTACGGAGATCGAATGAGGCGGCGTGCAGCGGGCATTCGACCAGACAGCCCTCCAGCCAGCCCTCGGAGAGGGAGGCGTCCTGGTGGGTGCAGGTGTCGTCGATGGCGTACAGCTCGCCGTCGGCGTTGAACACGGCGACGGGCGGTGTGGTGTCGACACGGACGGATTCGCCCACGGGGAGGTCTTCAAGGCGGCAGACGGGAATCATGGGCCCCCCTCTCGGTCCGGACGCTTCGTCCGCGACCTCTCAAGGTCCAGGTCGTCCGGGAACGAGCGGGACGGGCTCGCCTTCGAGCCCTTTCCGGTTCCGGACGCTTCGGTAACATGATGTTTCGTATGGCGCATGAGGGAGCGCTATGCGCAACAGAATCCGCGCGGGGGTCCCGTCACGTCAAGGGCTTCCCGCAGATGCGGCCCAAACAGGGCCGCCAGGTGGTGAGAGTTGAGCTATGACCCGCACTCAGAAGCAGGCTGAGGGGAACGAGGAGACCGAGGCCAACAGGGCGACGCCGGAGAAGCAGGGCAGGGGCGCCGGCAGTGCAGTCCAGTCGGTGGACCGCGCCGTGAGCGTGCTGGAAATCCTCGCCCGGCTCGGCGAGGCGGGTGTCACCGAGATCGCCGACGAGCTGGAGGTGCACAAGTCCACCGCCTTCCGGCTGCTCGGCGTCCTGGAGAACCGCGGCCTGGTGGCACAGGCCAAGGACCGCGGGAAGTACTACCTGGGAGCGGCCGTACTGCGCCTGGCGGGGGCGGCGGCAGTACGTCTGGACATCTCCCAGGAGGGCGTTCCGGTCTGCCGCGAACTGGCCGACGAGCTGGGCGAGACCGTCAACATCGCGGTCCTCGACGACGACGCGGCGGTCAACATCATGCAGGCCCGCGGCGCCGCCTCCGTCACCGCGCAGAACTGGCTGGGCAGACGGACACCCCTGCACGCCACCTCCAGCGGAAAGGTCCTCCTCGCGCATCTCCCGCCCACGCTGCGCGAGGGCCTGCTCGCCCGCCCGCTGCCGCGGTTCACCGAGCGCACCATCACCGGCACGGCCGCGCTCCGCTCCGAACTGGAAGCGGTCGTCGAGCAGGGCTACGCGTTCGCGCTCGAGGAGCTGGAGCTGGGACTTGCGGCGGTCGCCGCCCCGGTGCGCGCCCACGACGGCAAGGTCATCGGCGCGATCAGCACCTCGGGGCCGGTGTACCGGCTGGACTCCGACCGTCTGCCGGATCTCGCCAAGCGCACGGTCGCCGCCGCGGCCGAACTCTCGCGCCGGATGGGCTACGGCTTCTGACGGAAGCCGTAGCGGACACAGAGCGGACAGCGGGCACGTAACGCAGCCGGAAAACCCACCCGGCACGGCGCAACCCCGGGACACCGCATCGCATGGACACATGGCGCGGGGCCAGGAATCTCCTGGCCCCGCGCCTCTGTGTGTCGGGCACGTTTCGTCCCGCCCGTTCCTTTTGCCAAGGGTTAACCCCCACCTCTTGACGACCCCCTGTCGGCATTCTCAATATGTTCCTCATCGCGCAACCCATCGTGCATTGCGCAACAGCAGAGGAGCTTGTCGTGCCACACGAGGTCCGTGCCGTAGTCGCTGTCAAGAAGGGCGCACCCGTCGAGGTGCGGACGATCGTCGTTCCCGATCCCGGGCCCGGCGAGGTGCTCGTCGCCGTCCAGGCCTGCGGGGTCTGCCACACGGATCTGCACTACCGGGAGGGCGCGATCACCGACGACTTCCCCTTCCTCCTCGGCCATGAGGCGGCCGGCACGATCGAAGCGGTCGGCGACGGGGTCACCGATCTGGTGCCCGGCGATTACGTCGTCCTCGCCTGGCGGGCCCCCTGCGGAAGCTGTCGCTCCTGTCGCCGCGGCCGCCCCTGGTACTGCTTCGACTCCCGCAACGCCACCCAGCCGATGACGCTCCTCGACGGCACCCCGCTCAGCAACGCCCTCGGCATCGGCGCCTTCGCCGAGAAGACACTGGTCGCGGCCGGACAGGCGGTGAAGATCGACCCGGCGGCCCGTCCCGAGGCCGCGGGCCTCATCGGCTGCGGGGTGATGGCCGGATACGGCGCCGCCGTCAACACCGGCAACGTGGGCCGCGGTGACACGGTCGCCGTCATCGGCTGCGGCGGTGTCGGCAACGCGGCCATCGCGGGCGCCTGCCTCAACGGCGCCATGAAGGTCATCGCCGTCGACATCGACGACAAGAAACTGGACGCGGCGGAGAAGTTCGGTGCGACGCACACGGTCAACTCCCGCGGCACGGATCCCGTCGAGGCGGTACGGGCACTCACCGACGGTTTCGGGGTCGACATCGCGATCGACGCGGTGGGCCGGCCGGAGACGTACAAGCAGGCCTTCTACATGCGCGACCATGCAGGTGTGCTCGTCCAGGTCGGCGTCCCCGACCCCGAGATGAAGATCGAGATCCCGCTGATCGACCTGTTCTCGCGCGGCGGCGCCCTCAAGTCCTCCTGGTACGGCGACTGTCTGCCGAGCCGCGACTTCCCGTTCCTCATCGACCAGTACCTCTACGGGCTGCTGGACCTCAACGCCTTCGTCAGCGAGACCATCTCGCTCGATCAGGTCGAGGAGGCGTTCGCGAAGATGCACCGGGGCGAGGTACTGCGTTCGGTGGTGGTCCTGTGACCACGCACAGCACTCGACAGAGCCACCGCGTGCGAGTCCAACGCGTCGTCACCTCCGGCACGTTCAACCTCGACGGTGACACCTTCGACGTCGACAACAACGTCTGGGTGCTCGGCGACGACGAAGAGGTGCTGATCGTCGACGCCGCCCATGACGCCCGTACGATCCACCAGGCCGTCGCGGGCCGTGCGGTGGCCGCGATCGTCTGCACTCACGCGCACGACGACCACATCGACGCGGCCGTCGAACTCGCCGAACTCACCGGTGCACCCATCCTGTTGCACCCCGCGGACCACGAACTGTGGGCCGCCACGCACCCCGACCGCAAGCCGGACAGCGATCTGACCGACGGTCAGATCATCTCGGTCGCCGGCATCGAACTCCAGGTGATCCACAACCCAGGCCACACCTGGGGCAGTTGCTCGCTCTACGTTCCGTTCCTCGACACGGTCTTCACCGGGGACACCCTCTTCCACGGCGGCCCCGGCGCGACCGGCCGCTCCTACTCCGACCGGCCCACCATCGAGGCCTCCATCCGCAACCGGCTGCTCACCCTCCCCGGCAACACGGTCGTCCGCACCGGACACGGCGAGGACACCACCGTCGCCGCCGAGCGGCCCAACGTCCCCAGGCCCTGAGCGCGTTCGCTCCCCACCCCGGCAAGGAGGGGCATGTCCAGCACACCCGAAACCCATCCCCGTGTGGTCATCGTGGGCGCCGGCATCGTCGGCTGTTCGCTCGCCGACGAGCTGACCGCCCGCGGCTGGACCGACGTCACCGTTCTCGAACAGGGACCACTGCCCGCCCCGGGCGGCTCCACCTCGCACGCGCCAGGACTGGTGTTCCAGACGAGCCCGTCCAAGACGCTCACGGCGTTCGCCCGCTACACGGTCGCGAAGTTCAACTCCCTCCAGGTGGACGGGGTTTCCTGTTTCAACCAGGTCGGCGGCCTGGAGCTCGCGACCACGCCGGAGCGCCTGGCCGATCTGCACCGCAAGGCCGGTTACGCCGCCTCCTGGGGCGTGCGCGGCGAGATCGTCAGCGCGGCCCGCTGCAAGGAACTCTGGCCGCTCATCGACGAGTCGACCGTCCTCGGCGGCTTCCACACGCCCGACGACGGCCTGGCCCGCGCCGTTCTCGCGTCCCGCGCCCAGATGGCACGCGCCGTCGAAAGGGGCGCCCGCTTCCTGGACCGCCACACGGTCACCGGCATCGAGCAGGAGGACGGCCGGGTCACCGCCGTCGTCACCGACCGCGGCTCTTTCCCCGCCGACCATGTCGTCTCCGCCGCCGGTTTCTGGGGCCCGGTCATCGGCCGTATGGCCGGAGTCGAGGTCCCGCTGCAGCCGCTCGCGCACCAGTACGCGAAGACTCGGCAGCTCCCCGAACTCACAGGCGCGACCGAGGAAGCCGAAAAGCCCATCCTCCGCTTCCAGGACCGCGACCTCTACTTCCGCGAGCACCACGACCGCATCGGCATCGGCAGTTACGCCCACAAGCCGCTCCCCGTCGACCCGTTCGCGATCCTCCCGTACGACGAGGCGCGCGCGAACGACATGGAGATGCCGTCCTCCTTCCCCTTCACCGAGGAGGACTGGGCGCCGAGCTGGGACGACTGCCGCGATCTGATGCCGGCCCTGCGCGAGACGGAGATCGAGGAGGGCTTCAACGGCGTCTTCTCCTTCACTCCCGACGGCATGCCCGTCCTCGGGGAGTCGCGGAAACTGCGCGGCTTCTGGCTGGCCGAGGCTGTCTGGGTCACCCACTCCGCAGGCGTCGCCAAGGCGGTCGCAGAGTGGATGGTCGACGGTCGCGCCTCCATCGACCTGCACGAGTGCGACCTCACGCGTTTCGAGGAAGCGCAGCGTTCACCGTCGTACATCCGTGAACGCGGTTCACAGCAGTTCGTCGAGGTGTACGACGTCCTGCACCCCCTCCAGCCGATGGAGCAGCCCCGTCCGCTGCGCGTCAGCCCCTTCTACGCCCGGCAGCAGGAACTCGGCGCGCACTTCCTGGAGGGCGGCGGCTGGGAGCGCCCGCACTGGTACGAGGCGAACGCCCCGCTCGTCGACGCGCTCGACCCCCTCCCCGAGCGCGACGCCTGGTCGGCCCGCTACTGGTCGCCCATCGCGGCCGCCGAGGCGAAGGCGACCCGCGAGAAGGTCGCGCTGTACGACATGACCCCGCTGCGCCGCCTCGAGGTCACCGGCCCCGGTGCCCTCGGCTTCCTCCAGCGCATGACCACCAACAACCTCCGCAAGAAGCCCGGCGCGGTCACCTACACCCTGCTCCTGGACGAGACCGGCGGCGTACGCTCCGACCTCACCGTCGCGCGCCTCGCCCCCGACCGCTTCCAGGTGGGTGCCAACTCCCCCACGGACCTGGACTGGCTCCTCAGGCACGCACCCGCAGACGTGCACCTGAAAGACATCACCTCCGGCACCTGCTGCATCGGCGTCTGGGGCCCGCTCGCCCGCGACCTCGTCCAGCCGCTGACCCGCGACGACTTCTCCCACGAGGGCTTCGGCTACTTCCGCGCGAAGGAGACCTACCTCGGGCACGTCCCGGTGACGGCGATGCGCCTGTCCTATGTCGGCGAGCTGGGCTGGGAGTTGTACACAAGCGCCGACCTCGGACTCAGGCTCTGGGACACGTTGTGGCAGGCGGGAGAAGAACACGGCGTGATCGCGGCCGGGCGTTCGGCCTTCAACTCCCTCCGCCTGGAGAAGGGTTACCGCGCCTGGGGCGTCGACATGACGGACGAGCACAACCCGTACGAGGCGGGCGTCGGTTTCGCCGTCCGCATGGACAAGGACGGGTTCGTCGGCCAGGAGGCACTGCAGGGTCTGGCCACAGCGGAGCCGGCGCGCAGGCTCACCCCCCTCCTCCTCGACGACCCGGCCTCCGTGGTCCTCGGCAAGGAGCCCGTGTTCGTCGACGGCGCCCCGGCCGGCTACGTGACCAGCGCCTCGTACGGCTACACGCTGGGCCGCTGCGTCGCGTACGCCTGGCTGCCGGCGCTCGCGAGCGGCACGGGTGTGCACATCGAGTACTTCGGCGAGAAGGTCGCCGCGACCGTCGCCGACGAGCCGCTCTTCGACCCGAAGATGACCCGCATCCGCCGCTGACACAGCTGCCGCAGCCACAGTCTGCCGCTGACACACCCTCAGGAGGCTTTCCGTGTCCCCGACTTACGACGTGATCGTGATCGGTCTCGGCGGTATGGGCAGCGCCGCCGCCCACCACCTCTCCGCGCGCGGCGCCCGCGTGCTCGGCCTGGAGAAGTTCGGGCCGGTCCACAACCGCGGCTCCAGTCACGGCGGTTCGCGGATCACACGCCAGTCCTACTTCGAGGACCCGGCGTACGTACCCCTGCTGCTCCGCGCGTACGAGCTGTATGACGAGGTGGAGCGGGCCACCGGGCGGGACATCGCGACGCTCTGCGGCGGCGTGATGATCGGTCCCCCCGACTCGCTGACCTTCTCCGGCTCGCTGCGCTCCGCCACCCAGTGGGACCTGCCGCACGAGATCCTGGACGCGGCCGAGATCCGCCGCCGCTTCCCGACGCTCAACCCGAACGACGACGAGGTCGCGCTCTTCGAGAAGAAGGCCGGCCTGATCCGCCCCGAGAACACCGTCGCCGCGCACCTCCAGCTCGCCACCCGCCAGGGCGCCGACCTGCACTTCGAGGAGCCGATGACGCGCTGGGAGCCGTACAAGGACGGCGTACGCGTCCACACGGCCGAGAACACGTACACGGCTGGCCAGTTGGTGATCTGCCCGGGAGCGTGGGCGCCGCAGCTGCTCACCGATCTGGGGGTGCCGTTCTCCATCGAGCGGCAGGTCATGTACTGGTTCCAGCCGAAGGCCGGGGTCCGGCCGTTCCTCCCCGAGAACCACCCCATCTACATCTGGGAGGACGCGGCCGGAGTCCAGGTCTACGGCTTCCCGTCCATCGACGGACCGGATCTCGGCGCCAAGGTCGCCTTCTTCCGCAAGGGCGTCGAGTGCACCCCGGAGAACATCGACCGGACCGTGCACGAGGACGAGATCCAGGCCATGGCGGACCACATGGCCCGCTGCATCCCCGACCTGCCCGGCACCTTCCTCAAGGCCGCCACCTGCATGTACTCCAACACACCCGACGAGCACTTCGTCATCGCGCGGCACCCCGCGCACCCGGAGTCCGTCACCGTGGCCTGCGGGTTCTCCGGGCACGGCTTCAAGTTCGTGCCGGTCGTCGGCGAGATCCTCGCCGACCTGGCCCTGCAGGGCAGCACCGAGCACCCGATCGGCCTATTCGACCCCCACCGCCTCGCCGCCGCGCCCGCCTGAGGAGTACGCACGTGACGACGACCCCCATCTCCCCCAGCCTGATCGCCACCCTCCCCGGGCACTACTACACCGACCCGGAGATCTTCCGCGCGGAACAGGAACGGCTCTTCGAGTCGATGTGGTTCTGTGCCGTCCGCTCGGCCGATCTCGACAAGCCCGGCGCCTTCCGCACGGTCCAGGTCGGCCGCGAGAGCGTCCTGATCACCCGCTCGCGCACCGGTGAACTGCGCGCGTTCCTCAACATCTGCCGTCACCGCGGCGCCCGGCTCTGCACGGAGGAGTCGGGCGAGGTGCGCCGCAACCTCCAGTGCCCGTATCACGCCTGGACGTACGACCTCGACGGCAAGCTGGTCGCCGCGCCGAACCTGATCAAGATGCCGGACGTCGACCGCACCGAATACGGCCTGGTCAAGGTCGCCCTGCGGGAGTGGCTCGGCTACGCCTGGGTGTGCCTGGCCGACGAGCCGGCCTCCTTCGAGGACACCGTGATGGGCGCGGCCGTGGAGCGACTCGGCAACGCGGCGGCGATCGAGCACTACGGCACCGAGAACCTCGCCCTCGGAAAACGCATCACCTATGACGTGAAGGCGAACTGGAAGCTGATCGTCGAGAACTTCATGGAGTGCTACCACTGCGCGACGATCCACCCCGAGCTCACCGACGTACTCCCGGAGTTCGCGGAGGGTTACGCCGCCCAGTACTACGTCGGCCACGGCGCCGAGTTCGGCGAGGAGATCAAGGGTTTCACGGTCGACGGCAGCGAGGGATTCGCGAAGCTGCCCGCAGTCGCAGACGACCAGGACCGTCGTTACTATGCGATAACTGTCAAACCGACCGTTTTCATCAACCTTGTCCCGGACCATGTCATCCTGCACCGCATGTTCCCCCTCGCCGAGGACCGCACGGTCGTGGAGTGCGACTGGCTCTACGCACCTGAGGTCGTCGCGTCGGGCGCCGATGTGTCGAAGTCCGTGGAACTCTTCCATCGAGTCAACGCTCAGGACTTCGAGGCCTGCGAACGTACGCAGCCCGCGATGGCGTCCCGCGCCTACCGGCGGGGCGGGGTCCTGGTGCCCACCGAGCACCACATCGGGATCTTCCACGAGTGGCTCATAGGCATGCTGGGAGGCATGGATGGCTGATCTCTATATCGACGGCGCCTGGACGAGTGCCCGGGAAAAACGGACCCGCGAGATCCGCTGCCCGGCGGACGGCTCACTCGTCGCCGAGGTGGACGAGGCGGGCGGCCAGGACACGGCCGACGCGATCGCGGCCGCGCGCCGCGCCTTCGACGAGGGCCCCTGGCCGCGGACGCCGGCGAACGAGCGCGGCGACCTGCTGCTGCGGGTCGCCGATCTCCTCGTACGCGACAAGGACGTGCTCGCCCGCGCGGAATCCCTCGACACCGGCAAACGCCTGGTGGAGAGCGAGTACGACATCGACGACATCGTGAACTGCTTCCGCTACTTCGGGCGGCTCGTGGCGAGCGAGGCCGGCCGGGTCGTGGAGACGGGTTCGGCGGGCGTCGACAGCCGGGTCGTATACGAACCGGTCGGTGTCTGCGCGCTGATCACGCCCTGGAACTATCCGCTGCTCCAGACGGCCTGGAAGGTCGCCCCGGCGATCGCGGCGGGCAACACCTTCATCCTCAAGCCGAGCGAGCTGACCCCGCACACCGCGATCCATCTGATGCGCCTCCTGGAGGAGGCCGGGCTGCCCGCCGGCGCGGGCAATCTGATCCTCGGCGCGGGGCCCGAGGCCGGCGCACCGCTGGGCGAGCATCCGGACGTGGACCTGGTGTCCTTCACCGGCGGTCTGCAGACCGGCCGCAGGCTCATGGCCGCGGCGGCCGGGACGGTGAAGAAGGTCGCCCTCGAACTCGGCGGCAAGAACCCGAACATCGTCTTCGCGGACGCCGACTTCGACACGGCCGTCGACATGGCGCTGACCGCCGTCTTCCTGCACTCCGGGCAGGTGTGTTCGGCCGGCGCCCGGCTCCTGGTCGAGGACTCGCTGCACGACCGGTTCGTGGACGAGGTCGTACGCCGGGCCCAACTCATCAGGCTGGGCGGGCCGTTCGACGAGCGGGCACAGACCGGGCCGCTGATCTCGGCGGCGCACCGGGCGAAGATCGAGGCGTACGTCGCCAAGGGTCTTGAGGAGGGCGCGGTCCTGCGCTGCGGCGGGACGCGTCCTGCCGATCCTCCGCACCCGGAGGGCTTCTACTATCTGCCGACCGTGCTCGACGAGTGCTCCGGCGGGATGTCCGTCGTCCAGGAGGAGTCCTTCGGGCCCGTACTCACCGTGGAGCGGTTCACGGACGAGGCGGAGGCGGTACGGCTGGCCAACGCCACCATCTACGGTCTCGCCGGCGGGATCTTCACCTCCGACGAGGCGAAGGCACAACGGGTCGCCTCCGCCCTGCGCATCGGCACCGTGTGGATCAACGACTACCACCCGTACGTCCCGCAGGCCGAGTGGGGCGGTTACAAGCAGTCCGGGTTCGGGCGGGAGCTCGGACCTGCCGGTCTCGCCGAGTACCGCGAGACGAAGCACATCTGGCGTACGACGAATCCGAGCCCGCAGGGCTGGTTCGACTGATTCGACCGGTTCCGCCCTTTCGGATCCATCAACTCCGGCAAGCAGCTGATCCGCAGCAGGACCCAGCAGCCGCGGATCAGCCCTATGATCCAGCACCCGCACACACCTACGACCCCGCACGAGCCGCACTCCCCCTCCCGCCCGGGAGAACTCACCTCTTTCAGGAGGCCGCTCATGACCACCACGGCTCAGCCACCCGAGCAACACGAGGACGACTCGGAACTGGCCGAGTTCGGGTACAAACCCGAACTCAAGCGCACCCTCGGCAACTTCCACACCTTCGCCGCAGGCATCAGCTACATCTCCATCCTCACCGGCACCTTCCAACTCTTCTACTTCGGCTACGGCACCGGCGGACCCGCCTACTGGTGGTCCTGGCCGATGGTCTTCATCGGCCAGTTCATGGTCGCGCTGTGCTTCGCCGAACTCGCCGCCCGCTACCCCGTGGCCGGCTCCGTCTACAACTGGTCGAAGAAGGTGGGAAACCCGCACATCGGCTGGCTGGCGGGCTGGACGATGCTGCTCGCCTCGATCGTGTCGATCGCCGCCGTGGCCCTTGCCTATCAGCTGACGCTTCCTCAGATCTCTTCCGTGTTCCAGTTCGTGGGCGACGGCACGGGCAAGTACGACGTCGCCACCAACGCCGTGCTGCTGGCCTCAGTACTCATCGTCTTCACCACCCTGGTGAATGCCCTCGGCGTGAAGCTGATGGCCAGAATCAACACGGCGGGCGTCTTCATCGAGCTGATCGCGACCGTCGTACTGATCATTCTGTTCGCGGTGCACATCACTCGCGGTCCGCAGGTCGTCATGGAGACGAACGGCACGGGAGAGGGCGTGCCCGGCGGCTACTTCGGCGCGTTCCTGATCGCCTCGCTGGCGTCCGCGTACGTGATGTACGGCTTCGACACGGCCGCGTCGCTCGGTGAGGAGTCCGTCGACCCCTCGCGCAACGCGCCGCGCGCCATCCTCCGCGCCATCATCGCCTCGTTCGTGCTCGGCGGACTCGTCCTGCTGTTCGCCCTGATGAGCGTCTCGAACCTGAAGGGCGAGCAGCTGTCCACGGACGGCCTGCAGTACATCGTCCTCGACGTGCTCGGTGAGGACGCGGGCAAGGCCATGCTGTGGTGCGTGTTCATCGCGGTCACCGTGTGTGCCCTGGCCGTGCACACGGCGGCGATCCGGCTGGCCTTCGCGATGGCCCGCGACAACAACCTGCCCGCCGCGTCCAAGCTGGCCAAGGTCAACCCGCGGTTCCAGACCCCGGTGCTGCCGGCGGTCATCATCGGCATACTGGCGCTGGCGATCCTGGTGGTCAACATCCGCCAGCCGCAGATCTTCACCGTGGTCACCAGCATCGGCATCATCATGATCTACCTCGCGTACCTGGGGGTCACCGTGCCCATGCTGGTCGCCAGGCTGCGTGGCCAGTGGCAGCCCGCGGGCGACGGCAAGTTCTCGCTCGGCCGCTGGGGACTGCCCGTCAACATCCTCGCGGTGCTGTGGGGCACGGCCATGACGATCAACCTGCTCTGGCCGCGCGCCGCGGTCTACAACGCGACCGCCCCCTTCCACTGGTATCTGAAATGGGGCGCCCTCCTCTTCGTCGGCATCGTGATGGGAGGCGGCTTCGCCTACTACTGGTTCGTGCAGCGGCACCGGACCGGGGTGCTCACCGAGCACCAGCTGGCGCAGCCCGCGTCGGCATCGCCCGAGGACGCTTCGGCAACCGAGTAGGCGCCCCCTGGGCGACCGAGCAAACGACTGAGTAAACGACTGAGCAAGCGAACCAAGTAAGCGCCTGACTCAAGGAGGTCAACTCCCCATGAACCCAGATGAGTTCGACTACGTCGTGGTCGGTGGCGGCACCGCCGGCAACGTGGTCGCGGCCAGGCTCTCCGAGGACCCGTCCGTCACGGTGTGCGTGCTGGAGGCGGGACCGAGCGACGTCGGCGACGACGACGTGATGAAACTGGAGCGCTGGATGGGCCTCCTTGAGTCCGGCTACGACTGGGACTATCCGGTCGAGCCGCAGGCCAGCGGCAACAGCTTTATGCGGCACGCCCGCGCCAAGGTCCTCGGCGGCTGTTCCTCGCACAACTCCTGTATCGCCTTCTGGGCGCCCGCCGAAGACCTGGACGGCTGGGCGGCGGCGGGCTGTACGGGGTGGAGTGCGGCCGAACTCTTCCCGCTCTACCAGCGGTTGGAGTCGAACGACGCTCCCGGCGACCACCACGGCCGCACCGGCCCGGTGAAACTGCGCACGCTGAAGGGCGAAGACCCCTGTGGCACCGCCCTGTTGGAGGCGTGCGCGCAGGCGGGCATCCCCACCACGGGTTTCAACACCGGCAAGACCGTGATCCGCGGAGCCAACTGGTTCCAGATCAACTCCGACGAGAACAACATCCGGCAGTCCTCGTCGGTGGCCTACCTCCACCCGATCATCGGGAAACGGCCCAACCTGGAGGTACGCACCGGGGTCCGCGCCAAGAGGCTCGTCCTAGAAGGCCGTCGCTGCGTCGGCGCCGATTACCTGGACCCGGACCTGATCCACACCCGGACGGTACGCGCCCGCCGCGAGGTCATCGTGTCCTGCGGCTCCATCGACACGCCCAAACTGCTGATGCTGTCGGGCATCGGACCCGCCGAGCAGCTGCGGGAGGTCGGGGTCGAGGTGGTGGTGGACTCGGCGGGCGTCGGCGAGAACCTCCAGGACCACCCGGAGGGCGTCATCATGTGGGACGCCAAGCAGCCCATGCCCACCACGTCCAGCCAGTGGTGGGAGGCGGGCATCTTCTACGACACCGAACCGGGCCTGGACCGCCCGGACTTGATGTTCCACTACGGCTCGGTGCCGTTCGACATGAACACCGCGCGGTGGGGCTATCCGACGTCCGAGAACGCGTTCTGCCTCACCCCGAACGTGACCCGCGCCAAGTCACGCGGCACCGTCCGGCTGCGCACCCGCGACTACCGGGACAAGCCGATGGTCGACCCGCGCTACTTCACGCACGAGCACGACGTGCGCGTGATGACGTACGGCCTGAAGCTGGCGCGGAAGATCGCGTCACAGCCCGCACTGAGCGGCTGGGCGGGCGCGGAGCTGGCCCCCGGCCCGGACGTCCAGACGGACGACGAGCTGCTCGAATACATCCACAAGACCCACAACACCGTCTACCACCCGTCCTGCACCGTGAAGATGGGCGCAGACGACGACACGTCCGCCCCGCTCGACGCGCGGCTGCGGGTCAAGGGGATCGAGGGTCTGCGGGTCGCGGACGGCTCGGTGATGCCGGACCTCATCTCCGTCAATCCGTGCATCACGACGATGATGATCGGCGAGAAGTGTGCGGACCTTCTGAAGGAGGATGCGTAAAGCGCCCCTTCAGGGGCGCGGGGAACTGCGCGACCAGCCACAACCGGCCCGCAGGTTCCCCACAACCGTTCGTCTACGGGACGCTCGGCGCCGGGCGCTTGAACATCCGCGTAGCGGTGATCTCACTGTGCCCGGCCTCCTCGTCGGCAGCCGCACGCGGTAGCCCCGGCCGGAGATGTTCCTCCACGCTGATGTACTTCAGCCCGGCACGCAGGTCCGCATCGTTGCGCAGCCGGATGACGAGCGGGAACTCGGCAAGCGCCGTCGTGTCGAACAGCCCGGTGGTGTAGAGGAGTTGGACACCGAGCGCGTCCGACACGGCCCGCTGGAGCTCCAGCAGATACGTCGCGTTGGCGCGCCCGATGGGGTTGTCGAGGAACAGCGTGCCCGCGTGCCGGTGCTTGTCGCGGCCCCGGTCGTTGCTGCGCAGCGCCGCCATCGTGCAGTACAGCGCAATCGCGGCGGTGAGCAGCTGACCGCCCGAGAACACATCGCCCATCTGCCCGACGGGGACGCGCTCGGCGCGCAGTACGGCGTCCGGCTTGAGGATCTCGACGGCGATGCCCTTGGGCTGAAGGGCGGCGCCGACCCCGCGCAGCAGCAGTGACATGCCGTCGCGGCGCATGTCCGAGTTCTTCTTGACCGCCGCCCGGGTGGCCTCGTCGACGACCTCGCCGAGCCGCTCGGCGAGCGTGGCCTGGTCGGGCTCCTCGAAGCGGATGCGCAGGAACTCCTGCCCGGACCACTCGCCGAGCCCCTCCGGCAGCCGGGACAGCCGCTGCGCGGACCGCAGGGTGGCGAGCGCCGACTCGACGAGCCCCCGCAGCCGGTCCACGATCGAGTCACGATTGCGCTCGAGCTGCTCCAACTCGTCCGTCAGCACCCGCAGTCGGGGCGCGAAGGCGTCCGCCCACTTCTGCGCGTGCTCCGGCAGCGCGGACGCGGGCAGCTCACGGATCTGCTGCCGCGCCGGGGTCCGCACCTGCTCGTACCGCGTGGAGTTGGCATGCCGTACGAGGATGTCGCTCGCCTCACGGACAGCGGCCTCGGCGGCGGACAGATCGGTGGCGCAGCCGCGCAGGGAGCGGCGGGCCTCAGCGGCGGAGTGCCGTGCCTCTTCGAGGCTGCCGGGGTACGGCTCGGGCTCCTCCTGCTCCTCGTCGGAGTGCTCGCGCAGCAGGTCCCTGAGCAGCGCGGCGGTCTCTTCGAAGCCTCCACCCGCGTCCTCGGCGGCCCGGTGGGCGCCGAGCAGTTCGGCGTGGGCTTCGCGCGCCCGGCTCAACGACTCGGTACGGGAGGCGAGTTCGCCGGTGGCCGTGCGCAGCAAGACCTGCGCGTGCTCGGCGTCGCGCGGGACCAGTTCCTCCGACAGCTCGGTGTGGGCCTCGCCGTCCTCGGGCGCGTGCCGCTCGGCCTCGCCGCGCAGCCGTCCGAGCTGCTCGCTCGCGGTCGACATCCGGGTCTCCAGGAGCTGCACGTGCTCCTCGGCGCGGGCGGCCGCGGCCTGCCGGGACGGGCCGTCGGAACCGTCCGGCGACTCCAGGAGCTGCGCGGCGCGCGTACGCACCTTGTTGCTGAGCCGCTCCCACTCGGCCAGCGCCGCGCTCTCCTCGCTCTCGGCCCGTGCCTGCTCGGCCCGGAGGTCGGCTCCGACACCGACCTTCTCGTACAGCTGCGACGCGGCCCGGTAGGCCTCGCGCAGAGCCGGCAGGGACGGCTTCGAGGCCGTCGATTCGTCTTCCGGTACGTCGTCGGGGGCGCCCGCGATCTCCGCGCGCTCGGCGCGCAGCGCGCGGGCGGTGCGGCGGGCGTCGTCGGCGGCGCGCTGGGCGGCGCGGCGGTCCTCGTCGGCGGCGCGGGCGCGCTCCAGGCAGACCTGGGCGCGGGCCTCCGACTCCGTTGCCTCGTCGGCGAGTTCGCGTACCTTGACCTGCCAGCCGGCGCGCTCGCGCAGCCGGAACGCGAGCCCCGCGAGGGCGTCGGCCGCACGCCGCGCCCGCTGCGCGGCCTCCTGCCGATCGTCCCGTACGAGGGTCGCCTCGGCCGCTGCCTCGTCGGCCTCGGCCCGCACGGTGCGCGCCTCGGCCAGCTCGGCCTCGGCCTCCTCGGCGAACGCGCGCGCGTCCCGTGCCGCCGCGGCGAGCTCGACGAGCCGCCCCGCGGGACAGCCGGTGCGCCAGGACGCGAGCCGCGCCGCCAGTTCACGGTCCTTGGCGAGCCGCCCTGCCAGTGCCCGGATCTCCTCGTCCCGCTGTGTCGCGCGCGTGCGCAGCGCCTGTCGCTCCTCGTCGGCGGCGTGCTCGTCGTGCATGGCCGGGTTCGGCGGTACGAGGAAGACGTCACCGTCTCCCGCGCCGGGCGCCGGAGTCGGGGCGAGCAGCGCGGCGGCGGTACCGACGGCGACGGCGGACCTCGGCAGCAGCGCGGCGTCATTGAGCGCCTCGCGCGCCCGTGCGTGCGTGTCCGGGTCGGTGATGATCACGCCGTCGACCAGCTCCGGCCTGGCAGCCAGCACGCGCGCGTGGTCGACGGGGTCGACGGCCTGTGCGAGGTAGCGCCAGCCGGGCAGCGCGGGGATCCCGTGCTCTCCGAGGAACTCGACGGTGGCGAGCACGTCCGGGCCGGGCGGCAGCAGACCCCCGTCGCCGAGCGCCCCGAGGATCCGCGCGTCGTCGGCCGCGGCGGTCCGCAGGTCGAACAGCTGACGCTCGGCGGAGGCGACACCGTCGTCGAGCAGTTCACGCAGTTCGTCGGCGAAATGGTCCAACTGCTCGGGGGCGAAGGGGCCTTCGGCGGTCGCCCAGGTCTCGGTGTGAGCCCTGCCCACCGCCCCGGACTCTGCCGACCCGCTGACCGCGCCTGCCCCGTTGGCCCCGCCCGCTCCACCGGCACCCCGGCCAGAGCGGGCCACCGCCGCACCCCCTTGCTTGCCGCGCCCGTCAGAGGCGCCGAGCCCGGCCTCGCCCTCATCGGCGCCGTCACCCGCGCCGGGACGAACACGGGCCGCGCGGGCACCGCCCTGACTGTCGTCGCCGACCCCATCGGACACATTGCCCGGGGATCCCTCCGCCCCGGCCCGGGGAACCGGCACTCCACCGCGCCCCCTGCCGGAGGCACCCGGCAGGCTCAGCAACTCCGCCAGCCGCTCCTCCCCCGCCAGCCCCTCCGCGGTGCCCCGCTCGCCCTCGTACGACCGCTCGGCCGCCGTCGCCGCGTCCGCGGCGCGGGCAGCCGTCAGCTCCGCGCGGGACGCCACGGAAGCCGCCTCGCGGGCGTGCTCGGAGGCGCGCCGGGAGGCCTCCCGGGCGGTGTCCCAGGCCGAGACGGCCGTCTTCTCGGCGTCGCTCGCGGCGAGCGCGGCCCGCGCCGGGTCGGCGTCGGGGGCGCTGTCGTCGAGCCAGCCGGCCCGCACCGCTTCGGCGGTCTCCTGCTCGACCTCGCTCAGGCGCTGCCGCAGATGCCCGACCTCACTTCGGGCGCGCTGCGCGGCGGTGGCGGCAGCGGTCGCGTCCGAGTGAGACGTCTCGCCGACGTCCTGGAGCCCGGCGGACCGCTCCTCCTCCTCGTTGGCGAGCGCCTCGGCACCGTCGGCGGCGCGGTGCAGGGCCCGTACGAGATCGACGGCGGCCTTGGCCCGCGCGGCGAGCGCCGGCGCGGCGTCCCGCTCGGCCTCGCGAATCGCGGCGGCCACGCGTGAGGAACGGTCGGCGGCGGAGCGGTGCCGCAGTACGGCCTCGGCAGCCTGCCAAGCGGAGTGCAGGGTGCGCGCGTCGGCCAGCTCACGCTTCTGCGCGGCTGCGGCTTTCTCGGCTCCGGCGAGCGCCAACGAGGCATGTCGGTAGGCGAGTTCGGCCGCGATCAGCGCGCTCGTGGAGCGAGTGCTCTCGGCCTCGGTGACGGTGTGCGCGGCGCCGGTGACCCGCTGGGCCAGTTCGCCGGCCCGGCCCCGCTCCCGCACGGCTCGCGCGGACAGGCGCCTGGCCAGTGTCCGCGTACGCCGCTCGGCGCCCGCGTGGATGTCACGTGCGCGTGCCCGTGCCCCGGCGGCTTCGACGATCCGCCCGAGCAGGTCCGCGGACCCGGCCGTGAAGTCCCGCTCGGCGATGAGCTCGGCACGCCGGCCGAGCTTGTTGCCGAAACCGCCGACCAGGTCGGCGAGCCCGTCGGTGTCCCGGGTGTCGGTGACCGCGCGCAGCAGCAGGTCGGTGAAGTCGGAGTCCTTCTTCACCGCGAAGAGACCGGCGGCCTCACCCTCGTCGGCGTTCATCTCCCGCTGGTAGCGGAAGAGTTCGGGGTCCAGGCCCAGGTCGCCGAGGTGTTCGTTCCAGCGGTCGTGGATCTCCTCCCAGTGCACTTCGAGATGCGGGTACGCCTTGCCCGCCTCGGTGATCGCGTCCCGGAAGCCCTTCATGGTGCGCCGTCGCCCCTGCGCCCCGGACGCGCCTTCCACGGGCAGCCGTACGGCGGTGGCCTCGGCGACCGGCAGATTGTCCAGGCTCAGTCCAGGACCGGGCCGGAACGAGTACCAGGCCTCGGCGAACTTCCGCGGGTCGTTGGAGACCTGCCGCCCCCGCCACTCACTCACCTTGCCGACGACGACACACTCGCCGGTCAGCGTGTGCTGCCACTCCAGCGCCACATGCCCGCAGTCGTCGGCGAGCAGGAACTTGCGCAGCACACCGGAACTCGCGCCGCCCAGCGTGTTCCGGTGGCCCGGCAGCATCACCGAGAAGATCAGCTTGAGCAGCACCGACTTGCCGCCGCCGTTCTCCAGGAAGAGCACGCCCGCGGGCGCCGGGCGACGCGGCGGCCCGACGGGCTCCTCCGCGAAGAACTCCGCCTGGGTGGGCGCGGGGTCGGGCACCGGCTGACCCACTCCGCGCAGGTCGAGCACGGTGTCGGCGTAGCGCGCACCGGCAGGCCCGATGGAGTAGAGGCGGACCCGGGACAGCTCGTACATGGCGGCGGACTCTCGTAGTCGTGAAAGGAGTTGAGGCGGTCGGTCGGCTGATCGGCGGGTCAGGAGTGGAACGGGAGTCCGGCGCCGGCGGCCAGCTCCACGTCGTCGGTGTCCTCGGCGGGCAGCAGACTCGCGGTGCCGTCGGTCACCGGGACGATGCCCAGCTCAAGGAGCTCGGCCATCGCGGCACTGCCAGCCATGTCACGGACCTGGAGCTGATAGCGGGCCGTCGTCCGGTACGTCCCACCGGAGTCGTCCCCGGTGCGCTGCAGAAACCCGGAGTCGGTGAGGAAGGCGACGGCCTTGCCGACGATCCCGGTGGTGGAACCTGCGAGTCTTCGCGCGTCCTTGGTGGCCCCGGTGGAGCTGCGCCGCGCCCAGATCCGCCAGGCCGCCTCCAGGCCCGGCGATTCCGTCGCCGGGTCGGTGTTGCGGCCCTCCTCCTCGGCCCGCTCCTCCAGACGCCGGCAGGCCTGCCGTACGAACGCGTCGGCTCCGTTGACCGAGACACGCCCGATGTACCCGTCGTCCGCGAGGTCCTCGGGACGGGGAAACGCCATGGCGGCGACGGCGAGATGCGCGAGCCCGTGCAGGAACCGGTCCCCCGAGTCGGCCGACGCCCGGCGCGCGTAGTCGCCCATACGCACGGCGAACACCGAGTCCTCGGCGGCGGTCACGGCCATCCCCGCGCGCGCGGACACCTCCAGGACGACCAGCCCGAGCCCGGCGGCCACGGCGTCCGCGAGCCGCGCGAACGGCGGATCCTCGCGGTACCGCCGCAGCAGCTCCGCGTACTCCTGGTCGCGCGCGGGCTGAAGCTTGGGCTGCAGCCCAAAGGCAACGAGCCGCGCGGCATCGGCGGCGTCGGCGGGCGTGATGGGCGCGTTGGCCGGTACGGCAACGGCCTCCGGCTCACTCCACTCGACGTGCTCGGTCACGGGTGAAACTCCTTGGTCTGACAAACGAGGGCGAGGGCAGGTACGTAAGGGGCGCGGGGCTGTGACATATGCGGCTCCGCCGCGTGGGCGCGACCAGCCACGACCGGTCCGCAGTCAAAGAACGACCCACAGATCACGCCGCCTCCGATCTACCGGCTGCCATCCCCACCGCGTCCAACAGAGCCATGCCTACGATGAGATCGGCCCCACCGAACTCCGGATCGTCCAGCTCCGTCCCGTCGTCCACGGCGAACAGCAGCTTCTGCTCACCCTGCCGGTAAGCCGTGCCGACGGGCGGACTCGCGGCGTGCACAGCCAACAGGGCGACGAGGTAAGGCAGTTCAGGGTCCCGCCGACGCGCGTCCGCAAGCAGCCCGGACAACCGCCGCGGCGCATCCGCGGGCAGGTCGAGCAACTCCATGGCACTGGCGAGCTGCTCCTCGCTGAACCGACTGTCGTCGGGCGTGGCGATCAGATCCGGCTCAGGCATCTCCGCACCCAGATGCTCCCGCTCCATGGGAGGCGCCAGCAGTATGTCGACAAGGTCCCCGACCCGTACCGACACCGGCGTGCGCAGCCCCGTCCCGCGGGCGAAGAACGCGTCCGTCACCCGCAGCGCCTGCTCCACGGGCAGCGGCAGCAGGGGGGCGACGAGGTGCCCGTAGAGATCGATCCCCGAAGTCGTCATGGGTGTGGCGAAGGCCTGCCGGTCCTGCTCGGCACGGAACAGCGGTCCGGCCTCCAGGAGCCGGGACTGCAGCTGCGTGTGCCTGCGGATGCAGTCCTTGACGATGTCGACCAGCTCGGCCGCACGGCGTTTCTGCTCGGGGTCCTCGGACTCGTCGCGGGCCTTGCGGATGTTGGTGAGGATCGCGTTCTCGTGGCGGTACCGGTCGGCGACGTGGTCGAGGGCTTCCGCGATCATGTCGGGCACGGCCTCGAGCCAGTCCACGGCCCGCACATTGCGGCGGGTCGCGTCCAGAGCCTTGCGCAGCGTCTCGGCGAACTGCACGGTCCGGTACCTGGCCTGCTCCGCGGCCAGCTGCGCGTCGGCGAGCCGGCCGCGGCTGATCAGCACCTCGAGCTTGACCTCGGCGGCGATCTGCGCACTGGTGACGTCGGTATCGAGGGCGCCGACGAGCACATTGACCGCTTCATCCGTCGTACGGAGATACACACTCCCTCCGTATCCGGGCACCTCCTCGATCAGCTTGAAGTCGTAGTCGCGGCGTACATAGGAGCCGTCGGGTGCGAACGTGCCGTATACGGCCCGGAAGCCGCGGTCGACGCTGCCGACGTTGATCAGGTTCTCCAGGACCCAGCGGGCCACGCGCTCGTGCTCGGCGACGGGCCGCTGCGGGGCCTGGGCGGCGATGCGCGGGATGAGGCGGGCCACTATCTGGTCGTGGTCGGCGCCCGTGTCGAAGTCCATGTTCAGTGTGACGAGGTCGATGGCGGCGAGGGCCACCTCCGCCATCCCGTAGACCGAGTACTCACCCGCGAGATTCGCCTTGCGTACGTCGAGGTCGTGCAGCGGCGCGGTGCAGGCGAGCGCGCGCAGCCGCCGCGCCAGACCCTCGTCGGCGGCCGGGCCCGGTGCGGGGCGCGGCCCCGCGCTGAGCTGGGGCGGAACACGGTCCGTCGATGCAGGCGAAGTCACGGTGCACAGACTAGGTCCTCGGTCTGACAACGGTCGAAACGACGCAGAAGCGACCGCCCGTCACAGCGGCCGCCACGCTCGCCCTCCTGCTGCTCAGCCGGTCCCCTGCGCCCCGTCGGCCACCCGCCGCCCGTACACGGCCACAAGTCCCTTGAGCGAGTCGTCGAGATAGACCGCGAGCAGCCGCTCGGCCCCGTCCCGGTCGCCCTTCTGGAGGGTCTGGAGGATCTCGCGGTTGCGCGCGAGGTACGGCTCGTGCAGCCGCCGCGGGTCGTCCACCACGTGGAACGCGAGGCGCAGTTCGGCGAAGACGCTGCGCATCAGCTCGTCGGTGCGGGCGCTCCCGGCGAGCGCGACGAGCTCCCGGTGGAAGTGGATGTTGGCTGTCGAGACGCCCGTCCAGTCGCCTTCGCCCGCCGACCGCCGTCCGTTCGCCACAGCCGTCGCGAGGCCGTCCACGGCGTACGGCGGCTCACCGAGACCCCGGACCACGGCGCACTCGACGAGGGAGCGTGTGCGGTAGATGTCCTCGACGTCCTCGACGGTCAGGACCCGCACGAAGACCCCGCGATTGAGCTCGTGGACGAGCAGCCGCTCGTGCGTGAGCAGCCGGAACGCCTCGCGCAGCGTGTTGCGCGAGACGCCGAGCGCCCCGCCGATGCTGTCCTCGGACAGCCGTGTGCCGGGCGGGAAGTACCCCTCCGCGATACGGCTCCTGAGGATGTCCGAGACCCGCTCGGCGGTGCTGGTGCGGCCCAGCAGGGCGCGATCGTCGGCCAGTCCCGTCAGCTCTGCCATGCCCGGAATTCAATCGCAGATACAAGAACGAAACAACATGGGTATTGAGGGATCGTTCAACGATCCTCTACCTTGTCGGTCAGGCGTCAATCGCAGGGCCTCGAAAACGGCCGCGAACCAAGGCGCCGCGCACTTCCCGCACGGCACGGCTCAGTCCAAGCACCCTCCGTCCCTCACTGCGAGGTGCCCATGAGCACGACCCCTCCACCCCAGGCCCTGACCGCCGAAGACCGCCCCGACGCGGCTGAACCCACTCCCCAGGACGGCCCGTTCGCCTGGCTGCACGCTCTCGGTCCGCGCGGCCGACGCGCCTTCGCCGGCGCGTTCGGCGGCTACGGCCTCGACTCGTACGACTACTTCACACTGCCGCTGAGCATGGTCGCGCTGGCGGCGTACTTCGGCCTGGACAGCGGCCAGACCGGCCTGTTCACCACCGTCACGCTGGTCGTATCGGCGGTCGGCGGCGCGATAGCGGGTGTGGTCGCGGACCGGATCGGGCGCGTCAAGGCCCTGATGATCACCGTGATCACGTACGCGGTGTTCACCGTGGCCTGCGGTTTCGCGCCCAACTACGAGACTCTGCTGGTTTTCCGCGCCCTTCAGGGGCTCGGTTTCGGCGGTGAGTGGGCGGTCGGCGCGATCCTGGTCGCCGAGTACGCGAGCCCCAAGCACCGCGGCCGCACGCTCGGTGCGGTCCAGAGTTCCTGGGCCGTCGGCTGGGGACTGGCCGTGATCGTCTACACGGTGGTCTTCCAGTTCCTCGACGACGACCTCGCCTGGCGCGTGATGTTCTGGACCGGCGCGCTGCCCGCGCTGCTCGTCGTCTGGGTGCGGCGCCGGGTGGAAGACGCTCCGAAAGCGGCCGCCGTACGTGAGAAGAGCGCCAAGAAGGGCTCGTTCGCGGCGATCTTCAAGCCCGCCACGGCCGACGGCCCCGGTCTCCTGCGCACCACGTTCTTCGCGGTCCTGCTGTCCACCGGTGTCCAGGGCGGCTACTACACGCTGGCCACCTGGGTGCCCACCTATCTCAAAACGGAGCGCGGTCTGTCCGTCGTGGGCACCGGCGGCTACCTCACGTTCCTGATCTCCGGAGCCTTCCTCGGCTATCTCACCGGCGGCTATCTCACCGACAAACTGGGCCGCAAGCGCAACATCCTGCTCTTCGCGATCCTCTCGGCGCTGTGCATCCTCGCGTACGCCAACATCCCGAGCGGCGCCAACACCCTTCTCCTGGTGCTCGGTTTCCCGCTCGGCTTCTGCATGTCGGCCATCTTCAGCGGCTTCGGCTCCTTCCTCAGCGAGCTGTACCCGACGGCGGTGCGCGGCACGGGGCAGGGCTTCACGTACAACACCGGACGTGCCGTGGGCGCCGCCTTCCCCACCACCGTCGGCTTCCTCGCCGACAGTTGGGGCGTGGGCGGGGCGCTGGTCTTCGGTGCGATCGGCTACGCCCTCGCGGCCGTGGCGCTGATCGGACTCCCCGAGACCCGTGGGAAGGAACTCCTGTGACTGCCACGACCTCTGTGATCCCCGTGATCCACTCCCCCCAGGACCGCCCGTTGAGCCTCCGCGACGGCCACGCGCACGCGTGGACCCCCAAGAAGGCGCGCGCCACGTTCCGTTCGGGCGTGTCGGGATCCACCGCCGGAGTCGCCGCGGGCCACACCCAGGCGAACCTGATCTCGGTGCCCGCAGACTGGGCGTACGACATGCTGCTGTTCTGTCAGCGCAACCCGAAACCCTGCCCGGTCCTCGACGTCACCGACGCCGGTTCCTGGACCACTCCGCTCGCCGAGGGCGCGGACCTGCGCACCGATCTGCCGCGCTACCGGGTGTGGGAGCACGGGGAGTTGGTGGCCGAACCCACGGACGTGATCGACCACTGGCGCGGCGACCTGGTCTCGTTCCTCATCGGCTGCAGCTTCACCTTCGAGTGGGCGCTGAGCGAGGCGGGCGTCCCGATGCGCCACCTGGAGCAGGGCCGCAACGTCTCGATGTACGTGACGGGCCGCCAGTGCCGTCCGGCCGGGCGGCTGCACGGCCCCATGGTGGTGTCGATGCGCCCGGTCCCGCCCGAGCACCTGGCCGCGGCGATCCGGGAGAGCAGTCTGCTGCCCGCCGTGCACGGGAGCCCGGTGCACTGCGGTGAGCCGTCGGGTCTTGGCATCGGGGATCTCGCGCGCCCCGACTTCGGCGACCGGGTGGACGCCGAGCCCGGTGACATCCCGGTGTTCTGGGCCTGCGGAGTGACACCCCAGGCGGCCGTGATGGCCTCGCGCCCGCCCTTCGCCATCACCCACGCACCCGGCCAGATGCTCGTCACGGACACCCGTGACGAGCAGTACCGCGTGGCCTGAACAGGAGAGACAGCAGCTCATGACACCGATCGATCTCAACGCCGACCTGGGCGAGGGCTTCGGCCGCTGGCGCCTGACCGACGACGAACAGTTGCTGTCCGTCGTCACCAGCGCCAATGTGGCCTGCGGTTTCCACGCCGGGGACGCGGCCACCATGCGGCGGGTGTGCCAGCTGGCGGCCGAGCGCGGTGTACGGATCGGCGCCCAGGTCTCCTACCGCGACCTGGCGGGTTTCGGGCGGCGCGCGATGGATGTGCCGTCCGCCGAGCTGACGGCCGAAGTGGCCTACCAGATCGGCGCCTTGGAGGTCTTCGCACGTGCGGCCGGCTCGCGCGTGTCGTACGTGAAGCCGCACGGCGCGCTCTACAACCGCGTCGTGCACGACGAGGAGCAGGCGGGGGCGGTCGTCGACGGTGTACTGCTCGCGGACGCCTCCCTGCCCGTCCTCGGTCTCCCGTCCTCCCGCTTCCTGAAGCTGGCCGAGCGGGCGGGACTGCCCACCGTCACCGAGGCGTTCGCGGACCGCGCCTACACCGAGGAGGGCACCCTGGTGCCACGTTCCCAGGACGGCGCGGTGATCACGGACGCCGACGCAGTCCTCGAACGCTCGCTGGGTCTGGCCCGCTTCGGCGTCGTGACCTCGCACTCCGGGGAGCGCATCCCGGTCCGCGCCCGCTCCCTGTGTCTGCACGGGGACACTCCGGGCGCGGTGGACATGGCACGCCGGGTCCGCGCCGGGCTCGAGTCCTCGGGTGTCCGCGTGGAGGCGTTCGCATGAGGGCACTGCCGGTCGGTGAGCGAGCCCTGCTCATCGAGGTCTCCTCGGGCGAGGAGGCCCAGGCCCTGCACGCCGAACTGCTGCGCCGCCGCGCGGACGGCTCCTTCTCGGTCGCGGAGATCGTCCCCGCGGCCCGTACGGTCCTCCTGGACGGAGTGGACGACCCCGCGCGCCTGGCGGCCCGTCTCGCCTCCTGGGACATCCCCGCACTGCCCACGCGCGCGGAGCGGGCGATCGAGATCCCCGTACGGTACGACGGTCCCGACCTGGCGGACGTCGCGGCCCTGTGGGGGGTGCCCGAGCAGGACGTGCCGGAGATCCACGCGGCGGCCGAATTCCGCGTCGCCTTCTGCGGGTTCGCGCCCGGCTTCAGTTACCTGACAGGTCTGCCCTCCGGGTACGACGTTCCCCGCCGGGCGACTCCGCGTACGACGGTTCCGGCCGGTTCCGTGGCGCTCGCGGGCCCGTACACCGGCGTGTACCCGCGCTCCTCGCCGGGCGGCTGGCAGTTGATCGGGACGACGGACGCGGTGCTGTGGGACCACGCGCGCGTGCCGGCCGCACTGTTGGCTCCGGGTACCCGGGTCCGTTTCGTACCGACGAGGCACTCATGACCGACCGGGCTCTTTCCGTCGTACGTGCCGGGGCCCTGACCACCGTCCAGGATCAGGGCCGCCCCGGCCACGCCCACCTCGGGGTACCGCGCTCCGGCGCGCTCGACGGACCTGCGGCGGCGCTGGCCAACCGCCTCGTCGGGAACTCCCCGGAAGCGGCCGTCCTGGAGACGACAGTGAACGGGTGTGCCCTGCGCCCGCGTTCATCCGTCACCGTGGCGGTGGCGGGTGCGCCCTGCCCGGTCACCGTGGACGGGCGTCCCGCGCCCTGGGGAGCGCCCGTACGCGTGCCGGCCGGCGCGCTCCTCGACGTGGGCCCCGCGCGCGCGGGACTCCGCACCTATGTGGCCGTCTCCGGCGGAGTCGCCGTGGATCCCGTCCTCGGCAGCCGCTCCACGGACCTCCTCTCGGGCCTCGGCCCCCCGCCCCTCACGGACGGCATGGTGCTGCCCCTGGGACGCCCCGACACCCTCCACGCGCGCGTGGACGTGGTTCCACAGCCCGCGCCGCCGTCCGAACTGGTCCTGCGGGTGACGCCGGGCCCGCGCGACGACTGGTTCACGGCCTCGGCGCTGCGCACCCTCACCACCCGCCCCTACCGGGTGTCGGCGGCGAGCAACCGCATCGGCCTGCGGACGGAAGGGCCCTCACTGGAGAGGGCCGTTTCCGGCGAACTCCCCAGTGAGGGCATGGTCCTGGGTGCCGTCCAGGTACCGCCCGACGGCAGACCGGTCGTCTTCCTGGCCGACCACCCGACCACCGGCGGGTACCCGGTGATCGCTGTGGTCCGCCCGGCCGATCTCCCGGCGGCCGCTCAGGCCGTCCCCGGCACGCCGGTCCGCTTCGTGGCCGTACGACGACGATGAAGCGGCCCGAGACGAAGCCGGGCCGTCATACCGGGTCCGGCTGCTGTTCGCTCACCGACAGGGCGGCCAGCGCGGCCGACACGGCGTGCGAGGCGCTCAGGTCTAGGCGTGCGCTGGTACCGCGCGCCTTGTGGCGTACCTCGGCGGCGGCGAGGGTGAGCAGCTGCGGCAGCAGATCGGTGCACCGCCTGGCGACCCAGCCGGTCCCGGCGGTCGCCAGCCACCAGAGGCTCGCCGACCGCGTGGGCGCGGGGAACTCTGGTTCGGCCGAGGGCTGGACACCGGTGGCGATGCCCTGCTCGGCAAGCAGCGCGTGGAACCGGAGCGCGAGCGCCCGGTGCCCCTGCTCCCCCGGATGCAGTTTGTCCGCGCTCCACATCGCGCGGTCCTTCAGCCAGTCCTCCTCCGCGGCGTGCAGATGCAGCGCCCCGTACCGCTCGGACAGCGCGTGGACCACCGCGTTGACGGCCCGCTGCCGCCGGGCCAGCGGCCGCGCCAGGGCACCCGGCAGCCCGAGCATGTAGCCGGGATCCGGCAGACAGGCCGTCATCACCACCGCTCCCTGAGCCCGGAACGCCGCGTACACCTTGTCGAGTCGGGCGGCCACGGAGTGGATGTCGAAGGTGTACCGCAGGGTGTCGTTGACGCCTATGACGACGGAGACCACGTCAGGGCCGAGTGCCATCGCCTCCGGCGTCTGGCGTTCCAGCACGTCACGCGTCTGGGCGCCGCTCACCGCCAGGTTGATGAACTCCACGGGTGCGTCCGCCGGGGCGAGCCCCTGTGCGAGCAGTGCGGCCCACCCCCGCCGTTCCTCGCCGACGGGATCGCCCACCCCTTCCGTCAGCGAGTCCCCGAGGGCCACGAAACGCAGCGGTCTCATCCCACGCCCTCCTGCAGGCGCGGCCGCACCTCGACCACCGCGTCGTGCGCGGCGAGGAAGCCCTCGACGGCGGTGCCCCATCCGAAACACTCGGCACGCGCGCGTGCGGCCTCCCTGCGCGCACCCTCGGGACGCCCAAGGAGCAGCCGTACCGCGTCCGCGAAGGAGTCCCCGCTGTCCGCGGCGGTGGCCCCGGCGGAGCCGATGACCTCCGGCAGGGCGGACAGCGAGCTGGCCACCACGGGCGTACCGCAGGCCATCGCCTCCAGGGCGGCGAGCCCGAAGGTCTCGGCGGGCCCGGGGGCCAGGCAGACGTCGGCGGAGGCCTGGAGCGCGCCGAGCGCGGCGCGGTCCGCAAGGTGTCCGAGGAAGGTGACGGGCAACCTCCGCTCCCGGGCGCGCTGTTCGAGCCGGGCCCGCAGCGGTCCGTCCCCGGCGACGACGAGGACCGCACGCTGTCCGCGCCGCAGCAGCGCCTCAAGCCCGTCCAGCGCCGTACCGGGCCGCTTCTCGACGGACAGCCTGGAGCACATCACGAGCAGGGCCTCGTCCGCGCGCGCGTAGCGGGCACGCACCGCAGGATCCCGCAGCGAGGGGTCCCGTCCCACCAGGTCGACGCCCAGCGGGGCGCGTACGACGTTGCGGGCGCCGATGCGCACGAACTCGCGCTCGGCGAACTCCGTGGTGCACACGACACGTGAATAGGTGTGCGCCGTACGCACGTTGAGGGCGTCGGCAGTGCGCCGGGCCATGCCCTCGGGGAGCCCCCAGGTCCGCAGCACGCCGTCGGCGGTCTCGTGGGAGACCATCACGGCGGGCACCCGGGCCCGCCGTGCCCAGACGCCGGTCCAGCGCAGGGTGGTCCGGTCGGAGACCTCGAGGCGGTCGGGTGCGAGCGACTCCAGGAGCCGGGCGACCCGCCGCTTGTCGGTGAGCACGCGGTAGCCGCCGGTGCCGGGCAGCACCGGCCCAGGCAGAGTGATGACGCGCCCCTGTTCGGTCTCCCGGTCCGTGGCGCGCTCACCGGGGACGATGAGCACCGGCTCGTGCCCCGCGGCCCGGTAGCCGGTGCCCAGCTCCCGCAGCGCGGTGCGCAGGCCGCCGGATGCGGGGGCGACGAAGTTCGCCAGCCGTACGATGCGCAGGCTCATGCCGCCACCACCGTCCGTGCGGAGAGCACATCGCTGTAGTGCCCGATGAGCTGATCGCCGACGGCGGCCCAGGTGCGGCCCTCGACCATGTCCCGCGCGGCGGCGCCGTAGGCGGCCCGCAGCGCCGGATCGCCGGCCAGGGACCACACCGCGTCCCGTACGGCGGCAGCGTCGCGCGGCGGCACCAGCAGCCCGGTACGCCCGTGGGCCACCAGGTCGAGCGGTCCGCCCGCGGCCGGCGCGACGACGGGCACCCCGCTGGCCATGGCCTCCTGCACGGTCTGGCAGAAGGTCTCGAAGGGGCCGGTGTGCGCGAAGACGTCCAGCGAGGCGAAGATCCGGGCGAGTTCGTCACCCGTGCGACGGCCGAGGAAGACGGCGCCGGGCAACTGTTCGGTGAGGCTGGTCTGGCTCGGCCCGTCCCCGACGATCACGACGCGTACGCCGTCCAGGCCGCAGACCCCGGCGAGCAGTTCGACCTGCTTCTCGGGGGCGAGCCGGCCGACATAGCCGACGATCAGCTCGCCGTTGGGCGCCAGCTCGCGGCGCATCGCCTCGTCCCGGCGGTCGGGACGGAAGCGGACGGTGTCCACGCCACGCGCCCACAGCTTCACCCGCGGCACACCGTGTGCCTCCAGGTCGTGCAGGGCCACGCTGGACGGGGCGAGTGTCCGGTCGGCGGCGGCGTGCACGGAGCGAATGCGCCGCCACGCCGTGGCTTCGCCGGCGCCCACGTACGTACGGGCGTATCCGGCCAGGTCGGTCTGGTAGACGGCGACGGCGGGGATGCCGAGCCGGGCGGCCGCGGCCATACCGCGGACGCCGAGGATGAAGGGGCTGGCCAGGTGGACGATGTCGGCGCGGTGTTCGGTGATCGCCGCGGCGACGCGTCGGCTGGGGAGAGCGACGCGGACCTGGGGGTAGCCCGGGAGCGGAATGGAGGGGATACGGACGACAGGGCACGGCGCGGTGGCGTCGGGCCCGCTCCCGGCGGCGGTGGCCGGGGCGACGACGAGGGGAACGTGACCGCGATCGACGAGGTGCCGGGCGGTCTGAAGCGCGCAGTGGGCCACGCCGTTCACATCGGGGGGAAAGGATTCGGTCACGATGACGACACGCATACTCGTGTTGTCGCCCCGCTGGACGTGCCCGCGTCAACGTGGATCTTTCCGTACGGGGAACGTCCCATGAGCGTTGCGCTCCGCACCCGTCCAGGTCAGCCCGCGTCCATGACTTCCTGACTCCCGGGTCACCGAACGTTCATACGGCGGGCATGTCCGGCCCGATTCTGCTCCGTACCGCTGTCTGTACCTCGGCCTCTTCGGCTGGATCTGCCGCCAGCCGGCGCAACTGATCGACAACACGTGCATCACCGGTCTCGGCGTGCCGTGCGGCCACCTCGCGGGTGGATTCCTCGCAGTCCCACAGGCACTCGACGGCGAAGCCGGCGGGGAAGGACGGATCGGTGGCGGCGAGTGCGCGGGCGGCGCGCCCGCGCAGATGGGACGAGGCGGTCTCGCGGTACACATGCCGCAGGACGGGTGCGGCACAGATGATGCCGAGCCGCCCGGCCCCGTCGACGAGGGTCCACAGCGTCGGCGCGTCGGGGCCCTCACCGCGTACGGCCTCGCGCAGCGCGCCCAGGACCAGTTCGCTGTCCTGCGTACCGCCCCGGCAGGCGAGCATCCGGCCCGCGGCGGCCCCCAGGGCGTCGGGCCGGTGGGCCCAGTTCCGCGCCCGGTCGACGGCGGCGACACTGCGCATCCGTTCGAAGGCCTCCACGGCGGCCTCGGCCGCGGCCGGCGAACCGGTGGCCGCCGCGCCCTCGATCAGGTCGAGGGCGTCCGGATCGTTGCTGTCGGCGAGATAGCGCAAGGCGGTGCAGCGGGCTCCGTCGTCGCCGCCGCGGGCGGCCTCGACGATCTCGGGCCGGTCCTCGGGGCCCGCGACGGCACTGAGGCAGCGGGCGGCGGGGACATGGAGTGCGGCTCCGCGTTCGATGCCCTGTTGGGCCCACTCGAAGACGGCCTGCACGCTCCATCCCGGGCGGGGCCCGGCCGGTCGCATCTGGCGCTGCCAGCGGTCGAAGGAGCCCTGCTCCTGGGCCGCACGCACGCGCGTGCCGATGGATTCGCGCGGATCGTCGGCCCACAGCCGCCAGGGCCGTGGTTCGAAGGCGTCGCGCACGGTGGCGGCGAGTGCGGCCTCACCCTCCGCGTCGGCCGGGAAACGGGCCAGTACGGGCGCGGCCAGGGCCCGCAGACCCGCGTCGTCGTCGCGCAGGGCCAGCTCGTCGAGCGCCCAGGCCCAGTTGGCGCCGGAGGCGGCGTACTTGCGCAGCAGTTCGAGCGCGTCCTGCCTGCCGTACGACGCGAGGTGTCCGAGCACCGCCAGGCCGAGCCCGGTGCGTGACTCGCAGTCGTCGAGGACGTCCTCCACGTCGAAGAGGTGCCGCTCGATCTCGTCGAGCTCACCGCTCAGGTCGAGGTAGAGACGGGCGTAGTAGAGCGAGCGGTTCTCCACCTGCCAGTCGTGGCGGGGGTCGCTCAGCACACAGTGGTTGAGCGCCGCGAGCGCTTCGGCGCGCGGTGCGGTGAGCGCGTGCAGCGTGCCGTCGCCGCGGCCCCTCTGGAGCAGGCCGAGCAGCGTACCGCTGGGCGCTATGACCGGATCGAACATGGGAAACAGCCTCACATCAAGCGTCGACGCAACCGGGATCCTGCATTACCTGGCCGCGTGACAACACGTCGGAGCGCCCGCCGTTTCTTGCTTGCTGAAGACCATCTTCCTCTGCCTCTCGTAGGTGGCCCATGCGGGCCGCATCACGGCCCGCGCGGTGCGGCAACACCTGCCCAGCCATCACGTCCGTGAATCACGACGTCATGATGACCCAGCGGTTCTTCCCGCCGCGACCGCATTTCCGGCGCCCCCGCACCGCCTCCCCGATTTTTTGCGTTTTGCCTGGTCAGAGCATCTAAGTCATCGTGTACCGAACAACTCGAGCAGCTCGGCCTTGGCGAACATGCGCGCCGTGTCGACGGCCGAGGGGGTGCCCGCGGCCGGATCGGCGCCACCGTCCAGGAGCACCCGGATCACGGCTTCCTCGCCCTTGAAGACAGCACCGGCGAGCGGTGTCTGACCCCGGTCGTTGATGCGGTCCGCCTCGGCGCCGCGCTCCAGCAGGGCGCGTACGGCCTCGGCATGGCCGTGGTAGGCGGCGAGCATCACGAGCGAGTCGCCACGGTCGTTGGTGAGGTTGGCGGGAACGCCGGCGTCGACGTACGCCACGAGCGCCTCGGTCTCGCCACGGCGCGCCAGATCGAAGATCTTGGTCGCCAGCTCCACGACCTCGGGGTCGGGGGCTTCACTCATCGGCCGGACCGCCTCTCACTGCAACCGTTCGGGTGAATCGCCAGCGTACTGGCTCCGGCTCCACATGACCGGCACGGCCTGCGGCAAGGATCACAACGGACTTGCCGGACGGAACAGACCTGTTCAGGCGGCCCAAAAGAGTCCGCCACTCGGGTGAAATCAGCGGAAATTCACTCAGTTGCACCTTTTATCGTATGGATACATGCTGTGATCCTGGAAGAACTCATGGTGACTGTCCCCACGAACCAGGAGAGCTCAAATGATTCTGTCCATCTCAGGCGTCGTCCTCCTCGGCATCATCGTGTTCCTCTTCTTCAAGAAGGACGGGCTCAAGGCGTCGCATGCCTTTGTGGCCGCGCTGTTCGGGTTCTACATGGCGAGCACGGCCATCGCTCCGAGCATCAAGGCCGGCGGGGAGAGCCTTGCGGGCCTCCTCGGCGGGATCAAGTTCTGACGTCCCTCTCTCGCACGCACCATCAGGAGACAGCAGTGGCCCGGCGCCCTCTCCCCCGCATTCTGAGCAACGGCAGCGCACAGATCGCCCGAAGCCGGGATCTGGCCCGAACGGCAGCCGACAGCGCCACCGACGTCCTCCACCCGCTGATCACGATCACTCGTGGACTGCGCCGGCTGGCAGCTGCCGGACGGCGCAAGTGGGCCGCCACGCCCAAGGACCGGCGCGGGCCCCTGCTGTTCCTGGTGGCCTCGGTGGTCCTGGTCGTGGCACTGGTGCCGTACGGACCGCTGCTCGCCGTCATCACGCTGATGGCGGCGGCAGCGTGGGCGGGCCGCGAACGCACCGCCCCGGAGCCGACGGGCCCCGACGAGTCGCAGACCCAGCGCCTCCAGTCGCTGTACGAGGCCCTGGTCCCGTACTTCTCCGCGGCCGAGGACCCCGCCCCCCTCTATGCCCACGGCGGCGACTGGGAGAAGGCCTTCTCCTCCTACGACTTCGACGAGGACGGACGTGTGTCCCGGCTCCTCCTCCGCTACCCGGCGTACTTCACCGACGGCGAGGCGGAGTCCCGCGCCCGGATCGAGCAGCTGCTGCACGCCAAGTCCGGCCGCGGCCGCGAATACCACTTCGAGTGGGACGAGGAGGGCAACGAGCTGAGGATCACGGTCCTCCCGCCGCTCCCGACCGACATCGCCGCCCAGCGGTTCGTGACCGCACCCGGCGAGACGGTCCTCGGCTTCACCGACCCCGCCGACGTCCAGCGCACGCTCCCCCTCACCTACGGCGAGGAACAGCGTGACGTCCCCCCGGTCGTCTGGCGCACGGGAGTCCGCTCCACGGAGCCGCATCTGCTGGTCGCGGGCGAGCCCGGCAGCGGCACCACCACACTGCTGCGCTCGATCGCCCTGCAGTGTCTCCAGTACGGCGATGTCGTGATCGTGGAGGGAGCGGGCACCGGCGAGTACGCGTGCCTGACCGGCCGCGAGGGTGTACTGGCCGTCGAGTGCGGGCTCGCCGGGGCGCTCGCGAGCCTGGAGTGGGCCGCCCATGAGACGGAACGGCGTCTCATCGCCGCGAACCGCGCCCGTCAGGCCGGCCAGTCCGCGCCGGACGACACCAAGCACCCGCTGTGGATCCTGCTGGACCGTCCGAGCGCGCTGGGCCACTTCGCCGCCGTCGACGGCCGCAACGACCCACAGTCACTCCTCCAGGTCCCTCTGCGCCATGGCCGCGCGGCCGGTGTCACGGTCGTCGTGGCCGAGCACTTCGACAGCCTGGACTCCCTCAGCGACGCCGTCCGCCAGCACACTCGCGCGCGCGTGGTGCTCGGTCCCGCGTCCTCCGCCCAGCTGGGGGCGGTACTGGGCTCACCCCCGCACACCACGCCCACCCGTGAGGTACCCCCGGGTCGGGGCTACGCCCGCCTGGGCACCGGCCCGGTCCTCCGCCTCCAGGTCCCGGCGACCCCGGACCCCTACGACGACGCGACCAGCGACACCCATCGGCGGGCGGTCCTGGACCTCCTACCGGAGCGCACGACTCCGGCAGAGGCGGAGATCAGCCCGTCCGGCGTCTGAGGACGAGCGCGTCAGCGCGACACGGGGGTCTGGGGGCGGAGCCCTCAGGAACGGGACGGGAAGGGGCGGAGGGGGCGAAAAACCCCACCTAAGCCACAAACGTCCGAGGCACCTCACTCCCCCCACTACCCCCCGTCTCCACCAACCGCGCCGCCGCAGCGAGCCGCACCGCCGCCTCCTCGGCCACCGCACCCCCCACAGTGAACGGCAACCGCACATACCCCTCGAAGGCGCCGTCCACCCCGAACCGTGGCCCGGACGGCACGCGGACCCCCACCCGCTCCCCCATCTCGGCCAGCCGCGACCCCGACAGGCCTCCGGTCCGCACCCACAACGTGAGCCCGCCCCGCGGCACCGAGAAATCCCACTCGGGCAGCTGCCGCCGCACCGCGGCGACCAGGTCGTCCCGGTTCTCCCGGGCCTGCGTCCGCCGGATCTCCACGGCCTGCTCCCAGCCCCCGGTGCTGAGCAGCCAGTTCACGGCCAACTGCTCCAGCACGGGCGTGCCCAGGTCGGCGTACGCGCGCGCGGAGACCAGGCTGCGGATCACATCGGGGGCGGCCCGCACCCACCCGATGCGCATCCCGGCCCAGAAGGCCTTGCTTGCGGACCCGACCGTGATGACGGTCGATCCTGCGGGGTCGAAACTGCTCACGGGGCGGGGCATGTGCACCCCGTCGTCCAGATGCAGTTCGCTCATCGTCTCGTCCACGACGAGCACAGTCCCAGCAGACCGCGCCGCGTCCACGAGCACCCGCCGCTGGTCCTCGTCGGCAAGGGCGCCCGTCGGGTTGTGGAAGTCGGCGACGACATACGCGAGCCGGGGAGCCGAATCCCGCAGGACCTGCCGCCAGCGGTCCATGTCCCACCCGGCGAGCCCCTCGGCCATGGCGACGGGCACCAGCCGGGCCCCGGCCTCGCGCATCAGCTGAAGGATGTTGGCGTACGAGGGCGACTCGACGGCGATCCGTTCACCGCGCCCGGCGAAGAGATGACAGATCGCGTCGATCGCTCCCATCGCCCCGGTGGTCACCATGATCTGCTCGGGCATGGTCGGTATCCCGCGCGCCGTGTACCGCTCGGCGAGCATCGAGCGCAGCGCGGGCAGTCCGGCGGGATAGTCGCCGTGGGTGTGCGCGTACGGCGGCAGCTCCTCCAGGGCGCCCTGCACGGCCCGGGTGAGCCAGGGCTCGGGCGCGGGCAGCGCCGCGCAGCCGAGGTCGATCATGGATCCGAGGGCTTCGGGCGGCAACGGTTCAAGGCCGCGCGCGGGCAGCGGGTTCCCCGCGGGCACGGCGGTCCAGCTGCCCGCTCCGCGGCGGGACTCCAGGAATCCTTCGGACCGCAGCGCCTCGTAGGCCGCGGCGACCGTCGTACGGCTGACGGACAGGGACAGCGCGAGTTCCCGCTCGGCGGGCAGCCGCGCGGCGACCGGCACCCGTCCTTCGAGCACCAGCAGCCGGATGCCGTCGGCGAGCGCGCGATAGGCGGGCGGGCGGCGGGTGCCGGGCCCCGCGGGGCGCTCCTGCTGGGAGTTGAGGAGCCGGGCGAGCTGAGCGGCACCCACCGCCGAAGTCCACTGAGTCATGATTCCCAGTCCACCTTCCCCGAATTGGCCATGGATGTGGTTCCTTCTCAAGCCACAGAGTGTCATGTGTCAGGCCACGACCACCACAGGGGGCTTCATCTTGTCCAGCCAATCGGAGACCGGACTCCTCAAGTCCGGACGGTTCCCGCGTCGACTCGTCCAGCTGTACGCCGGCCTGGCGCTGTACGGCGCGAGCTCCGCCCTGCTCGTGGAGGCGGGCCTCGGCTTGGAGCCCTGGAACGTGCTCCACCAGGGGCTCGCCGAGCTGACCGGCCTGACGATCGGCGTGGTGTCGATCTTCGTGGGCGCGGCGGTGCTGCTCCTGTGGATCCCGCTCCGCCAGCGCCCGGGCCTGGGCACGGTCTCCAACGTCTTCGTGGTCGGCATCGCCATGGACGGCACCCTCGCCCTCCTGCCCGCCGCGCACAGCCTGGCCGTACGGATTCCCCTTCTCGTGGCGGGCATCCTGCTGAACGGTGCGGCGACCGGCCTCTACATCACCGCACGCTTCGGTCCGGGACCGCGCGACGG
This sequence comes from Streptomyces sp. NBC_00620, assembly GCF_026341825.1. GTDB lineage: Bacteria > Actinomycetota > Actinomycetes > Streptomycetales > Streptomycetaceae > Streptomyces. Next base: position 1,270,959 of record NZ_JAPENY010000002.1, on the reverse strand, counting down.
CCTGATGACAGGCCTGCACCGGCGGACCGGCCGCTCGATCCGCCTGATGCGCACGGCCGTCGAAGTGGCGGTCGTCGCGACCGGCTTCGCCCTCGGCGGCACGGTCGGCATCGGCACCGTGCTGTACGCCGTCGCGATCGGTCCGCTGGCCCAGTTCTTCCTGCGCGTGTTCGCCGCCCCCACGGCACCGGGCGGCAGCACGGTCGTTGCCACCGGTCAACCGGAGCGCGCCATACTGCCCGGGTGAGCACGCGTATACGCCACCCGTACCTCGACCACCCCGGCCCAATCCCCTTCGCGCACCGGGGCGGCGCCGCGGACGGTCTGGAGAACACCCTGGCCCAGTTCCGGCGGGCGGTGGAGGCGGGCTACCGCTACATCGAGACGGACGTACACGCGACGGCGGACGGCAAGCTCGTCGCCTTCCACGACTCGACCCTGGACCGGGTGACCGACGGAGCGGGCCGGATCGCGGACCTCCCGTGGGAGGACGTGCGCCACGCGCGCGTGGCGGGCAAAGAACCGGTCCCCCTCTTCGAAGAGCTGCTCGAAACCTTTCCCGAGGTGCGCTGGAACGTCGACATCAAGGCGGAACCGGCCCTCCATCCCCTGCTCAACCTGATCGGCCGCACCAACGCCTGGGACCGCGTCTGCGTCGGCTCGTTCTCCGAGGCGCGCGTCTTCCGCGCCCAGCGCCTGGCCGGGCCGCGCCTGGCCACCTCGTACGGCACCCGGGGCGTCCTGGGGCTGCGGCTGCGCTCGTACGGCATACCGGCCGCGGTGCGCGGCTCGGCGGTCGCCGCCCAGGTACCCGTGTCCCAGTCGGGCGTGCCGGTGGTCGACCGGCGCTTCCTGCGCGCCGCCCACGCGCGCGGGTTGCAGGTCCACGTGTGGACGGTCAACGAGGCGGATCGCATGCACCGGCTCCTGGACCTGGGAGTCGATGGCATCATGACCGATCACATCGACACGCTGCGCAGGGTCCTGGAGGACCGGGGCACCTGGGTCTGAGCCCGCCGCGCGGTCCGTTCACGGGAAGCGAGGGGCACGGGTGGGCACTGACACCGTGCGCGCACAGGCGGCCGACGAGGCCGCCGAGCGACGGCGCGAGCAACACGGCTGGTACATGTACGACTGGGCGTGCTCCGTCTACTCGACGAGCGTGCTCACCGTGTTCCTCGGCCCCTATCTGACGTCGGTCGCCAAGGCGGCGGCGGACGCGGACGGCTTCGTGCATCCGCTGGGGATACCGATCCGCGCCGGTTCCTTCTTCGCGTACTCGGTCTCGGTGTCCGTCATCCTGTCGATCTTCGTGATGCCGATCGCGGGCGCGGCCGCCGACCGCACGGGCCGCAAGAAGCCGTTGCTCGCGGCCGCCGCCTATGTGGGCGCCGCGGCCACCACGGGCATGTTCTTCCTGGACGGCGACCGCTATCTGCTCGGCGGTCTGCTGTTGATCGTCGCCAACGCCTCGGTGGCCGTGTCGATGGTCCTCTACAACTCCTACCTGCCGGAGATCGCCCCGCCCGAGGAGCGTGACGCGGTCTCGTCCCGGGGCTGGGCCTTCGGCTACGCGGCGGGCTCCCTCGTTCTGGTCGCGAACCTGATCCTGTTCACGGCCCACGACACCTTCGGCGTCTCCGAGTCGACGGCGGTCCGCATCTGTCTGGCCTCGGCGGGCGTCTGGTGGGGCGCCTTCACCCTCGTACCGCTCAAGCGTCTGCGCGACGACAGGCGCAAGACCCCTGCCGGGACGGCGTCCGCGCCCGGATGGCGGCAACTGGCGGCCACCGTGCGCGACATGCGCGGCAAACCGCTCACCCTGTCCTTCCTTCTCGCCTACCTCGTCTACAACGACGGCATCCAGACGGTCATCTCACAGGCCTCGATCTACGGTTCGGAGGAGCTGGGCCTCGGCCAGTCGACCCTGATCGTCGCCGTGCTGCTGGTCCAGGTGCTCGCGGTCGGGGGCGCCCTGGGCATGGGACGGCTGGCGCGCAGGTACGGCGCGAAACGTACGATCCTCGGCTCGCTCGTCGCCTGGACCGTGACACTCGGCGCCGGGTACTTCCTGCCCGCCGGCGCGCCCGTCTGGTTCTTCGTCCTGGCCGCCGGCATCGGGCTCGTCCTGGGCGGCAGCCAGGCCCTGTCGCGCTCCCTGTTCTCGCATCTCGTGCCGAGCGGCAAGGAGGCCGAGTACTTCTCCGCGTACGAGATGAGCGACCGCGGAATGAGCTGGCTGGGCCCTCTGCTGTTCGGGCTCACGTACCAGCTGACCGGAAGTTATCGGGACGCGATCATCTCGCTTGTGGCCTTCTTCGTCATCGGGTTCGTGCTGCTCGCGAGGGTGCCGGTGCGACAGGCGATACGCGACGCGGGGAATCCCGTACCCGACAGGATTTAGCGCCGGAGGCCAAAGGCCGGTAGTGTACGCGTTTGGCCTGCCAGGCGTACCGTTACTGCGCGTCAAGATACTGAAACGCCGGGTTACATCTGCTCTCAGATGTGACAAAGCGGGCGCAGGTGGGTACAACAAGGGGCGGCTACGACGGCGACGCATGACCCGGAACGGGAATCTTTACCGCCGACCGGACGTTGACCGGATGACGACGACAGCGACACCTGTCCTGTGGGCGACAAGCCCGGGAGGCACGATTCATGAGTGAGCGAGCTCTTCGCGGTACGCGCCTCGTGGTGACAAGCTACGAGACGGACCGCGGCATCGACCTGGCCCCGCGCCAGGCCGTGGAGTACGCATGCGAGAAGGGACATCGCTTTGAGATGCCCTTCTCGGTCGAGGCGGAGATCCCGTCCGAGTGGGAGTGCAAGGTCTGCGGGGCCCAGGCACTCCTGGTGGACGGCGACGGCCCTGAGGAAAAGAAGGCCAAGCCCGCGCGTACACATTGGGACATGCTGATGGAGCGACGCACCCGAGAGGAACTCGAAGAGGTCCTTGAGGAGCGTCTGGCGGTTCTGCGCTCCGGCGCGATGAACATCGCGGTACATCCGCGGGACAGCCGCAAGTCCGCGTAACCCCTCCGGGGGTTGAGTGGCATACCACGAACGCACGCAGCCGCGGGCGCCGTACCTGATGGGTACGGGGTCCGTGGCTTTGTGCGTTCCGGGGACGCCCGGAGGCGCCGGCCCTGGGGGCCGCGCCCCCAGGGCGAGCACTCAGCCGTTGAGCGGCGGGCGCGGGCCGGGCTCCTGGCGGCCCGTGTCGTCCCTGATGACCTCGCCCTGTACGACCTTGCCGTCCGGGCGGTGCATGCGTGCCTGCTGGAAGGCGTCGCCCAGCGTGCCCGGAGAGGCCGCCGCGATCTTGCGGTCGATCGTCCGCTCCGCGTAGCGGCTGAGGGCCTTCTGGACCGGCGGGATCAGCAGGAGCAGGCCGAAGGCGTCGGAGATCAGGCCGGGGATCATCAGAAGGAGGCCGCCGAGCATCATCAGGCCGTTGCCGTCGCCCTTGCCGGTCCCGCTCGTGGGCGCCACCCCGCTCTGCTGCTGTTGCAGCGTCTCGCTGAGGTTGCGGAAGGCCCGGCGCCCGGCCCGCTTGATGACCACGGAGCCGAGGATGAAGCCCGCGACAAGCAGCAGGAAGACCGTCAGGCCGCTCGCCGCGCCGGCCACCACGGTCAGCAGCCAGATCTCCAGCACCAGCCACACGGCGATGCCCAGCGGCAGGAAGGTGCGCAGCCGCGAGCGCCGCGGGCGAGCGGGGTACGTGGGAGTGGGAGCGCCAGTCGTCATGTTCCCAGTGTGCCTGGACGCGGCTCAGTACGGGATAAGCGGATGATCAACAGCGCCTGTGGGTCGGGGACGGAGCCGCTGAAGGCCGGAACACGCTCAGAGGCCGTACGTCGCTCGGATCGCCGTCAGCGGGACTTGCGCCCCGTGATCCGTCCGAGCCGCTCCCCCACGCCCCACGTGGTGACCCGCCAAAGGGCCTCCACCAGGATGTCCCGGCTCATCTTGGAGTCGCCGAGTTCCCGCTCGACGAAGGTGATCGGCACCTCGACCACGTGATAGCCGGCCTTGACGGCGCGCCGGGCCAGGTCGACCTGGAAGCAGTAGCCCTGGGAGGCGACCTCGGTGAGGCCGAGGCCTTGGAGGGTCTCGCTGCGGAAGGCACGGTAGCCGCCCGTGACATCGCGGATCGGCACATCGAGCAGGACTCGGGAGTACAGACTGCCGCCGCGCGAGATGAACTCGCGGGACTTGGGCCAGTTCACGACCCGCCCGCCGGGTACCCAGCGCGAGCCGAGCACGAGGTCGGCGCCCTTGAGGGCGGTCAGCAAGCGGGGCAGTTCCTCCGGCTGGTGGGAGCCGTCGGCGTCCATCTCGACGAGTACGCCGTAGCCGTGCTCGATGCCCCAGCGGAAGCCCGCGAGATAGGCGGCGCCGAGACCTTCCTTGCCTCTGCGGTGCAGCACCTGGACCTGCTCGTCCTCGGCGGCCACCTCGTCGGCGAGCTTGCCGGTGCCGTCGGGGCTGTTGTCGTCGGCCACCAGGACGTGCGCCTCGGGCACAGCGGCGCGCACCCTGCCGACGATCTTCTTGATGTTCTCCGCCTCGTTGTAGGTCGGGATGATCACCAAGGCGGTGCCGAGCGGGCCGAACTGTCTCCCCTGGGCTTCCGCCGCGAGGGTCGCGTCGCCGTCGTTCACTGCTGCCCCTTCGAGTCCGTACGCAGAGGTCCACCATAGTGGCCTCAACCTGCGCTGCCACGCCGCGGTGTCGGTACGGGGGTGTCGATTCGACAAGAGGCGGGTAAGGGGAAACCCCGCCCGGCGCAGCTCACCTGCTGCGGATCGGGGCCCGGCGCCCTTCGGGCCGACCAGGGACCCGCTGGCTGCGGGTCGACCGAAAGCCGTTGTCTACTGAACGTCCGGGCCCCACCCGGGTCACACCTGCCGACGTGTCGGAACGTTCCCTCGCCTCTCGTTGCGCGGGTGCTGGGCCTGGCTCCCAGTGGTGGTGCGCCGGTGCGGCACACCGCCCCTGACCCAGCGGCGCTTCGAGACCGCGCGGAAGTTCCCCCGTCGGACGTCCGGTGGTGGACCCGGCCGAACCTACCCGCCACCTGCGGCCAGCTGTCAACAGTCGCCTGACCTGCGCTTTTACCCTCAAACGCCTGGTCAGTGCGGAGGATGCGCAGGTCGCGCGACGGGGCGGCGGGCGGTGATCGGAGCCGCGCCACCCCGGGACATCACTCGTTAGGCCGTACGAATACCGTCCGGCCGCCCACGACGGTGCGCAGGCAGACGGGCAGGTCGTTCCCTGGGGTCAGATCCGGCAGCCCGGGTGTGCCGGAGCGAGGGTCGGTGGACCAGCGTGCGACCCGGTCGTCGGGAGCCTGCACGATCAGGTCCTCAGTGCGCCACAAGGCGTAGTCCGCGGGCGCGCCCGGCACCAGGACACCCGCGTCGTCCCGTCCGATGGCCCGCCATCCACCGCGCGTATGCGCCGTGAAGGCTGCGCGTACGGACACCCGGTGCTCGGGCGTCCGGTGGAAGGCCGCCGCGCGGACGGTGCCCCACGGGTCGAAGGGGGTGACGGGACTGTCGGACCCGAAGGCGAGCGGCACGCCGGTGCGCAGCAGGGCCGCGAACGGGTTGAGCGTACGGGCCCGTTCGGCACCCAGGCGCTGGGCGTACATACCGTCCTCGCCGCCCCAGAGCGCGTCGAAGGCGGGCTGCACGGAGGCGGTGAGGCCCAGCTCGGCGAAGGCCGCGATGGTCTCGGGGGTGAGCATCTCGGCGTGTTCGACGCGGTGCCGGGCGGCGCGTACGCGGGCCAGACCGACGTTCTCCGCGGCGGCACGCACTCCTTCGACCACGGAGGTCACCGCGGCGTCCCCGATGGCGTGGAAGCCCGCCTGGAGGCCCGCCTCGGTGCACGCGGCGACATGGGCGGCGACGGCTGCCGCGTCGAGGTAGGCGGTGCCGGTGTGGGCGGCGTCGGCGTACGGCTGGTGCAGACAGGCGGTGTACGAGCCGAGGGAGCCGTCCACGAAGAGATCGCCCGCGGCTCCGATCGCACCCAGGGCACGGGCCTTGTCGATGTCCTGTTCCGCCCAGTAGCCGACGACCCTGGGGCCCGGCTCCTCGGCGGCCAGCCGCAGCAGCCCGGTGAAGTCGTCCTCGGAGGAGATGTCCGGGCCCGCGCACTCGTGGACGGAGCCGATACCGAGGGAGGCGGCGTGGGCGAGCGCGGTGCGCTGGGCCCGGGTGCGCTGCTCCCCGGTGATGGCGCCGAGGGCGGCGGCACGGACGGCGTGGTGGGCGTCGCGGGTGAGCGGGCCGTCCTGGTACCCGGCTCGATCGGTGACCCCCGGAACCAGGTCCAGGAGGGCGGTGGTGACGACGGCCGAGTGGACGTCGATGCGCGAGAGGTACAGCGGGCGTCCGCCGGTCGCCTCGTCGAGTTCGGCGCGCGTGGGAGGGCGTCCGCCGGGCCAGCGGGCGGCGTCCCAGCCGTGACCGAGGAGGACCCGGTCGGTGGGGCGGGCGGTGGCGAAGTCCCGTACGAGGGCGAGCGCGGCGTCCAGGGAGGGGGCGTCGGACAGGTCGAGGCCGGTGAGCGCGAGGCCCGTCGAGGTGGTGTGCACGTGTGCGTCGGTGAACGCCGGGGTGACCAGTGCGCCTTCGAGGTCCACGACCTCGTCGACCCCGTCCGCGAAGGCGTCGGCCGCGCCCTCCGAGCCGACCCAGGCGACCTGCCCGCGTTCGACGACCATCGCGGTGGCGAAGGGATCGGCGGGACTGTGGACTTCTCCACCGCGCAGCAGCACGGTGTCCGACGGGGCGGTGCTCTCACTCATGGGGAACAGTCTCGCCCCTGTCGCGACCCGCTCCGCGCCGGGGGCCGTCAGATCCGGGGCGGCCGAGCCTCGTAGGGCGTCGACAGCACCACCGTCGTCCGCGTCGACACCCCCGCGAGGGAACGCAGCCGGGCGAGGAGCTCCTCCAGCTCGTGCGGGGTCGAGACGCGCACCTTGAGGATGTAGTTCTCGTCGCCCGCAACGCTGTGGCAGGCCTCGAGTTCGGGCACACCGGCGAGGCGTTCCGCGATGTCGTCGGGGGCGCTGGGGTCGAACGGCTTCACCGAGATGAAGGCGGTCAGGGGCAGCCCGACGGCCTCCGGGTCCACGACCGCGGCATAGCCGCGGATGACGCCGCGCTGCTCCAGCCGGCGCACCCGTTGGTGCACGGCAGACGTGGACAGGCCCGTGGCCTTGCCCAGGTCGGTGTAACTCATCCGCCCGTCCGCGACGAGCAGCTGCACGATTTGTCGGTCCAGCTCCTCCATGGCGCAAGAACCTACAGGGCCCTTGATCCCGTCGGATACCTGAGCGGCGCAGGTCATACCCGGTTTGTGATGTAGCCGGGAGTGGCCTGCGAGGAGACGGGGGGACAAATCCACCGGGCCGGGCACCTGCGGGCGGCATGTGACGAACGCCACATAGTCGGAACCGGGTCCGTGATGTTCTCGTGATTACGGCAGAGACGGGACGGGAAGTGCTTGCTGTGGTCGAGGCCGCAGTGCCTTGTCGGCCCACCCGAGGGGGAGAAACCCATGCAGAGTCTTAAGCGCCCTGGTCGTACCGCGTCCAAGCGGCAGCAGGCCGTGTCCGAACCCGAGCCGGAGGGCGTCGAACCCGACGCCCTGGACGGTGAGGAGTTCGACGCGTACGACACCTTCGAGATGTACCGGGTGATCTGCCCGGACTGCGCGCAGCCCATCGCGCTCCTGGCGGACGAGGAGGTCCTGCCCGAGCACGCGCTGTGCGCCTCGCCGTGGAACCCGTTCGGTCTCACGGTCTGCACCGGTACGGGCCGGGCGGCGGACGACGCACAGCCCGCGGACGAGACCGCGGAACTCCAGGAGCAGGACACGGCCCTGCTGTTGACGCTCCCTCAGGGGCTCGACTGGCGGACCCAGCCGTTCTCGCACGTGGGCGGCCCGAGCTCGCGCCCCATCCGCGTCCCCGAGATGCGGCGCCTGGCCGCCTGACCGTCCTCGCGTTCCGCGACTGACGACCGGTCAACTCCAGTAGCTGCCCTGCACCATGGCTCGCAGGCTGCCGTGGTGCAGGATCAGTGTGTCCGGGTCCCGGGGGACGGTGACCTCGCCGAAGTGCGCCTGTCGGTAGGCGATGCGCAGCATCACGATCGCGTGGCGCAGAGCGGCGTACAGCGTGTAGAAGTCCATGTCCCGCGGTGTGTGGCCGGTGAGTTCGGCGTAGCGCCGCTCCACCCGGTCGCGGCGCAGGAAGTCGGGCAGGCCCGCCTGGCCGAAGCTCACGGTGAGGTCCTGGAAGAAGCGGTGCAGATAGACGGTCCAGCCGAGGTCCACCTCGCGCGGGGCCAGGGCCGCCATCTCCCAGTCGAGGACGGCGGCGGGTTCGAAACCGTCGTAGATGACGTTCCCGATGCGCGCGTCGCCCCAGTTGAGCACCGCCTCGCCCTCGTCGCGCGGCCACAGGTCGTCGAGCCGGGCGAAGGCGCTCTCGATGAGGGGCGAGCGTGACAGCCCGTCAACCACCCATTCGTAGTAGGCGTGTTGTGCCTCGACGTGACGCCTCAGCGGGCTCCGGTCGCCCGTGAGGGACAGGAAGTCCGCCTCCTTCACGGGCACTTGGTCGTGCAGACGCGCCAGAAGTCCGATCGAGGCCGACTCGAGGAGCTCTCGCTCCTCGTCGCTCGCCGCGTGGAGCCAATTCCCCTCGTACGTATAGGGCATGACGTCCGGCGGCACTCGCCCGGCGATCCGTTCCATGACGAAGAACGGCGCCCCGAGCGGGCCCGGGTCCTCCTCCAGCCACAGCACGCGCGGCACGGGCAGGTCGGTGTGCTCCGCGACCAGCCGCATCGTGCGGTACTGCCTGGGCATGTCGTAGACGGGGAAGACCGTGTACGCCGCCGGGTCCGCCGCCAGTCTCAACGCGCAGGCGCGCAAGGGTGGTTCGGGGTGCTCGATGTCGAAGAGCAGGGTTTCGCTGGACATGCCGTTGGACTCGGGGACGGTGACGTTCACCGCCCTGGCGCCGGGGAGGCGCGTGGCGAGCCAGCCGGTCAGCCGGCCGGTCAGTTCCTGGAGGTCGCGGGTCGTCGTACGCGGGCGGGGTGCTGTGGTCATCTCAGGGCCCGTTCAGTGCGCGACCGAGTCGAATCCGGTGAAGCCGCTGGGATCGTGGCGGCCGAACGAGCCGTGCTCGAAGATCCCGTGCCCGGTCTGCCCGTTCAGGGTGAAGCGGGCGGCGTGGTCGATCACCCCGTACGCGGCGAGCGGGTGAGCCGACGGGTCGGCGAGGTCGTAGACGCGGCGGTCGGTCCAGTCGCGGCCGCGCCAGGTGCCGTGCTGCCAGTCGTCGGCGGGCGGATAGCCGGCGCCCACGGCCAGCGGGGAGGAGGTGAGGACCTCCACTCCCAGCTCCATGGGTTTGCGGTCCGCCGGATGTGTGAGGTGGATTACGGCGGACGTGGGGTGGCGGGTACCCGGGCGGTAGGTGATGTCGGCCTGGGGCCAGCCGAGTTGGAGGTCGCGATGCCCGTCGCGTACGAGTGTCGCGTCGTTGAGGGTGCGGTGTCCGTCGGCGTCCTCCTGGATGACGACCATCAGGAACCGGTCCTCGAAGCGCACCGGGCACCAGAGCCAGTGGAATCCCTCGGTCTGGTTCTCGTCCGCGAGCCGGCCGCCCTCCTCGCCCGGAATCGGGCGCACGCCCCAGCTGCGGTCGCGGGTGCCGGTCCACTGGTCACCGGTCAGGCGTATCTCCTCGCCGCCGACGCGGATCCAGCCCTCGCAGCGTCCCGCCTGCACGAAGCGCCTGCCTTCCAGAGTGAGCCGTCCGCCTCGCCGCTGCAGGTGGTGCGGCTCCCAGAGGGCCGGGAAGTCCGCCGACCAGTTGATCTCGTACGACAGCCCGTCGGGGTCGTCGGGATCGGCCTCACACCGCAGGACGAAGTCCTTCAGGGGGCGTTCGACAAGGATGCGCAGTGGTCCCACGGAGAGGTTCATCCGGTCGTCGCCGAGCGCGTCCGACGCCCGTACCGCGTGCAGGCGGTTCCCGTCCCGCAGGGTGGCGTACGCGTCGATCACCCCGGCGTTCGGATACACGCCGAGCCCCACGATCAGCAGCGCCCGCCCGCGGTGGTCGAAGACGTGGAAGATGCAGCGGTCGTAGGCGTTCCGGTCCCCGGTGGCGACATGCTTCATGGACAGGGGCACCTGGTGCACGGGGTACTCGTCGAGGGCAACGGGGCGGTCGTCGGGCACGGCAAGCCTCCCTGGGCGCACGGCAGTTGACGTCGCCCGGAGGGATGCGGCCCCCGGCGGCGCAGATGACGGTACGTCAGATATCTGCCGGGGGCCAGATCGTGCGCCCGTCCGAAGTCCCCGTACGGGCTCACCGCGAACTCACGGTCGATTCCGGGGGCCGGTGACCTGCCTGCCCGCCCATGCGTTGCCCCGGTATGACCCCCACATATTCAGCGACCGGGCGTCGGCGCAGGATCCTCGTTCCGGCTCCCGCAGAATCGGTTCAGCGGCCGGTTCAGCAGGCTCCGCCGCTCCAGGATCCCCCCATCTACCGCGCCCTCATCCGCACCTGGGCCGATCGCGGCCGCACGCTGCCGGGGCGCCACGACCCCGAGTGGGTCCGGCTGGCGTCGCCGTCGGCGATGTACGGCCACGGGCAGTTCAGCGGGACTCAGGACCCGCGAGGTGACGGGCGATGACCATCCGCTGGATCTGATTGGTGCCCTCGACGATCTGGAGGACCTTGGCCTCGCGCATGTAGCGCTCGACGGGGAAGTCGGCGGTGTAGCCGTACCCGCCGAGGACCTGGACGGCGTCCGTGGTGACCTTCATCGCGGTGTCCGTGCACAGCAGCTTGGCCATGGCCGCCTGCTTGGAGAACGGCCGGCCCGCGTCGCGCAGCCGTGCGGCGGCGAGGTAGAGCGCCCGGCCCGCCTCGATCTGCGTCGCCATGTCCGCGAGCATGAAGCGCAGCCCCTGGAAGTCCGAGATCGGCCGCCCGAACTGAAGCCTGCCGGTGGCGTAGGCCAGGGCCTCGTCAAGGGCCGCCTGGGCCACGCCGATCGCACAGGCCGCGATGCCGAGCCGTCCGGAGTCGAGCGCGGACAGGGCGATCGCGAAACCCTGGCCCTCGTCGCCGATCCTCCGGTCGTCGGAAATCCGTACACCGTCGAAGTGCACCTGCGCGGTGGGCGAGCCCTTCATGCCCATCTTCTTCTCGGGCGGCGCGGCGCTCAGGCCCTCGGCGTCGCCCGGCACCAGGAAAGCCGTGATGCCGCGGGCACCCTCGGCCCCGCTGCGCGCGAGCACGGTGTAGAAGTCGGCGACTCCGCCGTGGGTGATCCAGGCCTTGGTGCCCGTGATCACCCAGTCGTCGCCGTCCCGTACCGCCTTCGTACGGAGTGACGCGGCATCCGAGCCCGAGGACGGTTCGGAGAGGCAGTACGCGCCGAGCAGGCCGCCGCCGAGCATCGCGGGCAGGTGCTCGGCCTGCTGTTCCTTGGTGCCGTAGTTCGCGAGGGCGTGACAGGCGAGGGAGTGCACGCTGACGCCGAGGCCGATGGTGAGGCGGGCCGCGGCGAGCTCTTCGAGGGCCTGGAGATAGACCTCGTACGGCTGGTCGCCGCCGCCGTACCCGGAGTCGTAGGGCAGTCCGAGCAGTCCTGACTCGGACAGCAGGCGGAAGACATCGCGCGGGAAGTGCCCGGCGTCCTCCTGCTCGGCCGCCTGCGGGGCGATCTCGCGCTGCGCGATGTCGCGGACGAGCGAGATCAGATCCCGGGCCTCGTCCGTGGGCAGTTGACGGTCCACCGGCTGCGGGGCGCGGTCGGGCATGGGGACGCTCTCCTCCCTGTTGGGCACTGGCGAACGCTCACCTGGGTGGGGTGGCTTCCGCCTGCTCTCACTGGCCTCGACCGATGCTGCCGTTCCGGGTTACAGAACCGGCTGACCAGCGGCTGTGGCGCTGTGAGTATGCCCGATCGGAGGCACCGAGTCACCAGTTAACGACCGCTTACTAAAAGAAAGGGAAATTGGTCCGCACCATTGACGCACTGGTCTAGTCCTCCTAGGGTTCCTCCAACGCCTCACCGCGTTCATGCCAAACAGCACTCGGCAGGTCCCAGCACGGCTCCCCCGCTCTCCCCTCCCCCACGAGGAGACATCGATGCGCAGACCGCACCGTCCCCGCGCCCTCTTCCGGGCGCTCCTGTCCGCCGCCTGTTGCGCCGTTCTCGGCGCGGGACTCCTGGCAGGCGCCGGCACCGCGACAGCCACCACCGATTCCGCCCCCGCCGCGGCCGGCACACAGGCCGGCACCGCCCAGGCCGCCGCGGCCGGTTCCAAGGTCGTCGGTTACTTCACCGAATGGGGCACCTACGACCGCAAGTACTACGTCAAGAACATCGAGACCTCCGGCTCGGGGGCCAAGCTCACGCACATCAACTACGCCTTCGGCAACGTGACCGGCGGCAAGTGCGCGATGGGCGACGCGTACGCCGCGACCGACCGGACGTACACCGCCGCGGAGTCCGTCGACGGCGTCGCCGACACCTGGGACCAGCCGCTGCGCGGCAACTTCAACCAACTGCGTGAGCTGAAGAAGAAGCACCCGAACCTCAAGGTCCTCTGGTCCTTCGGTGGTTGGACCTGGTCGAGCGGGTTCGGTGCGGCCGCCGCCAACCCTGCCGCGTTCGCCCAGTCCTGCTACGACCTGGTCGAGAACTCCAAGTGGGCGGATGTCTTCGACGGCATCGACATCGACTGGGAGTACCCCAACGCCTGCGGCGCCACCTGTGACACCAGTGGCCGGGAGGCGTACAAGAACCTGATGGCGGCGCTGCGTGCGAAGTTCGGCACCGGCAACCTCGTCACCTCGGCGATCACGGCCGACGCCACCAGCGGCGGCAAGATCGACGCGGCGAACTACGCGGGCGCCGCGCAGTACGTCGACTGGTACAATCCGATGACGTACGACTTCTTCGGCGCCTGGGCCGCCACAGGACCGACGGCCCCGCACTCGCCGCTGACCTCGTACAGCGGCATCCCGACGGCCAACTACTACACCGACGCGACCATCGCGAAGCTCAAGGGCCTCGGTGTCCCGGCCTCGAAGCTGCTCCTTGGCATCGGCTTCTACGGGCGCGGCTGGACCGGCGTCACCCAGTCAACTCCGGGCGGCACGGCGACCGGTGCGGCGGCGGGCACGTACGAGGCGGGCATCGAGGACTACAAGGTGCTCAAGACGAAGTGCCCGGCGACGGGGACGGTGGCCGGCACGGCGTACGCCAAGTGCGGGACCAACTGGTGGAGTTACGACACCCCGTCGACCATCTCGACCAAGATGACGTACAAGAACGCGCAGGGCCTGGGAGGCACCTTCTTCTGGGAGCTGAGCGGTGACACCACGAACGGTGAGCTGATCAAGTCGATCAACTAGCCGTACTGGCAAGTCACTTGGGGCGGGGGTCCGGCGGCTCCCGCCCCTTGTTCAGCCGTCCCGGCGTGCGGGCTCCGGGGCCGCGTACGAGGGGTCCAGCTCCTCGACCGCGCGCATGGCACCGCCCAGCATCTTCACCAGCAGCTCGCGCATGATGTCGCGCGGCAGCGACTGGTCCTGGTGGCCGATCCAGTCGAGGGTCGCCCCCTCGACGCTGCAGAGCCAGCCGAGCAGGGCCATCCGCGGCAGCGGCGCGATCTCGCGCCGCCCGTACGCCCCTTCGGCGATGGTCTCGACGATGACCTCGCGCACGCCGTCCCGGATGGCGTGCACCTCGGCGTCGAAGCCGACGCCGCCGCTGATGATCGTGCGGTACGCGGACTGGTTGTGCTCGGCGTAGCGCAGATAGCCGTCGATGGTGCGGTGCACACGCTCCGCCGGGGGGAGTTCGAGGCCGCTCGCCGCCCGGGAGACCAGCTCGGTGACCGAGTCCTCGATGATCGCGAGGTAGTAGCCGCGCTTGGACTTGAAGTAGTAGTAGATCAGCCCCTTGGCGACATGCGCCTGTCGCGCGATGTCGTCCATCGACAGCGCGTCGTACGACGTGTCGGCGAACAACTTGCGCCCGATGGCGATGAGTTCGGCGCGGCGCGCCAGTGAGCGGTCGGTACCGCGCGCTCTAGGACGCTCGACGCCACGCTGCTGACTACTATTCAATTTCGATCCTGGTCTCCGGCTGCCGACGGAACCTCCGAAGTATGGCAGACGGACGCCACCTGCTCGTTCGACTCTCGTCGGCTGCGGGCGCCCACCGGGGGTTCAGCTCACAGCAGGCCCAGCTGCGTGACGAGCATGGCCAGGACGACCACGAAGGTCCAGCCCGCGACGTGCTCGAGGATCTTGGGTCCGTCGTCCTTGGGGCCGCCCGTGCGGGCGCGGACACGGGTGGCGGTGGCGGAGCTCGCGGTCATGGCATCTCGCTGACGTAGTGGTGCGGTGGACTCCCCCGCCTCCGTCGGCTCCCCACCGACCCGACCACCTTGCCACCGGAACGGGTTCCAGTGGTAGAGACCTTGGTCACCCCGAACACTTCGATCAGCTTCGAATGGCTCCCTTTCCCACAACGGTCCCCGCAGAGTGTGCGTCTCATCACACGACAGCCAGCCGACCGAAAGGCCCTCGATGGACACGTTCCGGACGCCCCGCCGCAGCGCCCGTCTCGCCCTCGCGACCGCGATCACGGTGGCGGCCGCCTTGACGGGTCCGGTCTCGCAGGCCGCTTCCACGAGCTCCGGCGCCGCTTCTCCCGGTGCGGCAGGGCTCGGCGACCCGATCTTCCCGCTCGACGGCAACGGCGGCTACGAGGTGAGCCGCTACACCCTCGACTTCGACTGGCAGGCCCCGAAGACACCCTTCGAGGCGTCGACGACGATCAAGGCGACCGCGACGCAGGCCCTGTCCCGCTTCAACCTGGACTTCGCGGGCAACACCCTGCACGAGGTGACCGTGAACGGGCGGCCGGCCGCCACCGTGCGCGACGGCGACGAGCTGGTGATCACCCCCGCGAGCGCCCTCGCCCGGGGCAAAGCCTTCACGGTCAAGGTCACCTACACCGCCGACCCCACCCAGATGCGCCACCGCGACGACGCCATCGAGGACTACGGCTGGATCCCGACCCCCGATGGCACGGTGCTCTATCCGCAGCCCAACGGCGCCAAGATGATCTTCCCGTCGAACGACCACCCGAGCAGGCGCGCGCCGATCACCTTCCGCATCACCACACCGGCCGGCCTCTCCGCCGTGGCCAACGGCAGGCTCACCGACCGCACCGAGCAGGCCGACGGGCGCGTGCGGTGGACGTACGACTCCGAACAGCCGGTGGCGGCGCAGCTCGCCCAGCTGGCGATCGGCAGGTTCACCTTCGTCGACAGCACGGGCCCGCACGGGCTGCCGATCCGCGATGCGGTCCCGGCCGACCTGGTGGCGCCGACCGAGCAGTACCGCAAGCTCACCGCCGACCACATCACCTGGCTGGAGGAGCGGCTCGGCCCCTACCCCTTCAACCGGTACGGCCTCCTCGTCGGCGACACCGACCTCGGCGTCGCCCTGGAGACCCAGACGCTCTCCCTGATCCCGAAGGCCGACCTGCTCGGCGACCAGGTCAGCGCAGAGCGGAACCTGGTGCATGAGCTCACCCACCAGTGGACCGGCGACAGCGTGGGCATGAAGACCTGGTCCGACCTGTGGCTGAGCGAGGGCCACGCACGGTTCTACGAGCGGCTGTACTCCGAGACGCACGGCGGCGTCAGCTTCGAGGGGACCATGAAGACCGCGTACGAGAACCACGACCAGTGGCGCCACGACTACGGGGCCCCGGCCGAACCGACCGAGCCGAACCTCTTCAAGCGGATGCGGTACGACGGTTCGACGCTCGTCCTGTACGCGCTGCGCGAGCAGGTCGGCCAGGAGACCTTCGGGAAGATCGAGCGGGCCTGGGTCACCAAGTACCGCGGAAAGAGCGCGAGTACGCAGGACTTCGTCGACCTGGCGTCCAAGGTCGCGGGCGAGGATCTCGACGGTTTCCTGCACCCGTGGCTCTACGGCGCGAAGACGCCGCCGATGCCGGGTCACCCCGACTGGGTGGTCAATCCGGTCCAGAGCTGAACCGACGGGCGACCCCTTCACTGGGGTGAGGGGCCGCCCGTCTCCTCAGCGGACCCCGACCGCCGCGAGCGCCGCGAGCTGTCGCACCGACGGTTGCGCCGGGAAGTACAGGTAGCAGACGCCGCCGGTGCCGGACGCGACGTTCCCGGCGGCGTTGTACCGCTTCGTGCGCAGCCAGATGTTCTCGAACTCGCGCCGCGGGTAGACGCGGCGCACCGCCGCGTCATCGGCCGACGCCGGATCGTTGGCGATCACATCACCGTCGGCGGTGAATCCGATGACGGTCATCAGATGGCCCGAGGTGCCGTAACCCGCCCCGGTCAGCTCGGACTTGAGGAACGACTGCGACGTTATGGCCGGGATGCCGGCGGCGATCAGCGTCTCCAGCTCGGTGAGCGAGCCGAGCCGGGTCACCACGCCCTGGAGGTCCTTGTACGTCGACGCGTACGCGGCGTTGAAGGGCCAGTTGCCGCAGCCGCCGTACTGGTAGTCGTACGTGTACCGGGCCGCGTGGCACACCTGCGGGTCCGTGAAGTCCGGGTCGACCCAGGCCAGTTGCTCCGCCGTCGGCTTGCGGCCCCAGTACTCGACGATCATCTGCGAGGAGGTGGGGCTGCACCAGGCCTCACCGCCGCTGTCGTACTGGGGGTACTGGCCCGCGTGGGTCTCCTGCGAGTAGCGCGGGACCTTCAGCTCCTGGGCGAGGCCGGGCGTGGAGGCCGGGACGGTGAAGCGGTCCGGGATGTCGGAGCCCATCGCGCCGAGCCGCCACACCGTGGGCGTGACCTTGGTGCCCGGGGCGCGGTACAAGGTCAGCCGTAGCCGGTACGAGACCAGGCGCAGGCCCGAGGCCGCGTCGTCGATGGAGAACGTGTCGGTCCAGATACTGCTCCTGCCGTCGCTCTGGCCGTCGACAGAGGTCCGCCTGATGTCCTGGTCGCCGGCCGCCCAGCGACCCAGCACGTACCAGGGAGTGTCGGTGCCGTCCGAGTAGGTGCCCGTCAGTTCGACCTGGAGCCAGGTCCCGGCCGGGGTGTCCGCGTTCCAGGAGGCGACGGCCTCGGTGGAGGGGACCGCGAGATCGTGGAGAGGGGAGGTCCAGGTCGCGTACTCCCAGATGGCGGTCCTGTTGGTGTGCGGGTCGGTGTACGTCCTGGTGCCGGTCGGGGCCGCGATCACCAGACCGGGACGGAGCCCGGCCACGGCCCGCGTGCCTTTCGCGGTGCCGCCGCGCCAGTCGGTGTACGAGATCCAGGCGCGGTTGTCCACGAGACCGGACGGCGCCTTCGAGGGCGCCTTCGACCGGGCCTTCGCCGGGCGCGCGGGCGGGTCCGCGGCTGCCGCCGGACTCGCGGATCCCGCCGCGGCCGCGGCCACCGCCGCGGTCAGGACGGTTCTTCGGGACGGCTGTTCAGCTCTGGGCATGGATGAGTGACCCCCGGGTGTCCGGTCCGAAACGGGCAAGCACAGTGCGCGGGTGTGCGCCAACTATGAATGCCGCCCCCGGCTTCTGCCAGCACTTTTGGCCTCGCGGCGCCGACCAATATTGGTAGGGACCAGTGGCTGGCCGCGGAACGCGGTGGCCCCGGACGCGGGGCAGCCGCCCGGTATAGAGTTTTGATCAGAAATACGCCAATAACGCACCCTCCCGGGATCCCCCATCCAAGACCTCGCCTCACACCTGCGCCGGCTGCCGCCCTCCTGCGGCCCGGTCCGCCTGATCGGCGTCGACGGCCACGCGGGCTCCGGAAAGACCACCTTCGCCGGGCGGCTGGCCACGGAACTGGGCGACGCACCCGTACTGCATCTCGACGACATCGCGACGCACGAGGAGCTCTTCGCCTGGGACGGGCGGCTGCTGCGCGAGGTCATCGAGCCGCTGCGGCACGGCGAGACGGCGCGCTATGCCCCGTACGACTGGACCGCCCGGAGCTTCGGACCGGTCCGCGAGCTGCCGCCCGCGCCTCTGATCATCCTGGAGGGTGTCGGCGCGGGCCGCCGCGCGCTGCGCCCGTATCTGGCGCGGCTGCTGTGGATGGAGTTGCCGCACGGCGAGGCATGGACGCGTGGGCGGCGGCGGGACGGCGAGGCGCAGGGCGAGTTCTGGCACGGATGGGTCTCCGCCGAGCGCCGGCACTTCGCCGAGGACCCCTCGAGGCCGTTCGCCGATCTTCTGGCGCGGCAGTGTTCCGAGGGATATGAGGTGCTTCCCGGGCCCACTGAGACCCCTGGACCCAACCCCGACATCACTCACAGTGACGGACCATCCGCAGTGTGCTGAACTTGTGAAGACCCATGTCTGAGAAGTTCCTTCAGTGCCTCAACTCGGCTTGACCCGGGGGCCGTACAGGTCTTACGTTCTGAATGTGCGGCCGTTCGAGGCCGCCCCGCAGACGCGAAGCCCCCGGTTGTTCCCCCGTGATCGGGGGCTTCGTTCTGCCCCGGACCCTTTTCCGGACGCTCCGAGGCGCGATTCGCTCACCCTCGGTCACCAAGCCGAGTGCGCCCCATCTGCTCCCACCTCGTCGAACGAGGCGTGCGGCACCCTTCGGATGGGCACTCCCTCGCAGGTACGATGCCTCTCGGTGCGATATTCGGACGGCTGCTCTGCGCACCGGCGCAACTCCCGTCCGCGGCACAGCGGTTCGACCAAGGCTGCCGACGGGCACCTGCCCGGCGGAGGACCATCGGGGGCACGGTTTGTGGGGGGACGTGATGGACTTCGGCACGCAGGGCCCGGAGGCCCCGGCCGACCTCGCCTGGCTGCGGGGGGTGGACGCCTACACGATGGGCGCCTACCCGCAGGCGGAGGAGGAATTCCGTACCGCGGTGCGGATGGACCCGGGTATGGCGGACGGCTGGCTCGGACTGCACGCGCTGCGGGTGGACACGACGACCGCGCTGCTCAGGATGTTCCGGCACCGGGAGCGCTTCGGGGAGCAGCGCACCCGCCACCGCCGCACCCTCAACTCCTGGTACTGGCTGGGCTGGTGGGTGCAGCCGGTCCTCGAGAGCCCGCGCGATCTGCTGCTCGCGCACGCCTCGCACTGGCTGGACGGACGCCATGTCCCCGAGCTGGACCGGGCGTTGGCGGGTCTGCCGCCCGTGGACACCGACCCTCAGGTGCGCTTCCTGCACGCCTGCCGCGCGTATCTGGTCAAGGACTGGGAGCAGTTGGTCCGGCACACGGATCCGCTGATCCACGATCCGATGCTGGGCATCGAGGCCGGCCTCTTCGGCGGCATGGCCCGGGTGCGCCTGGAGATGTTCGGGCAGGCCGAGCCGCTCCTCTCCTCCGCCCTCATGCGCTGTCGCAGCGAGCAGCCGCAGCGCAAGGAGCTGCGGTACTGGCTGGCGCGGGCGCACGAGGGCACCGGGCGGTCCGCCGCCGCGCTGCCCCTGTACCGGGCGGTGCACCGGGTCGACCCCGCCTTCATGGACACCTCGGCGCGGCTCGCGGCGATCTCCGAGGGCGACGGATACGACGAGGTCAGCGACCTCGCGGCGATCACGCTCGCCGGAGTCGGCCAGGACATGATGGAGGGGCCCGACGGCATCGACCCGCTGTTCGGCACCGAGGGGCGGGACCTGAAGCTCTCTGAGCCAGGGCTTGTGCCGCCGGGCGCGCTGCCACCGGAGGCCGACGCGGTGCGCGAGAAGGCCGTGGTGCCGGTGCAGCCGCTGCCGCCGGGGCCGACCGACCCCTCGTTACTCGACGAGGCGCTCGCCGAGCTGGAGCGCATGGTGGGCCTGGAGCCCGTGAAGCGCCAAGTGAAGGCGCTGTCCGCGCAGTTGAACATGGCAAGGCTGCGCGCCGGGCAGGGCCTCCCGGTCCAGCCGCCCAAGCGGCACTTCGTCTTCTCCGGTCCCTCGGGCACCGGCAAGACCACCGTGGCCCGCATTCTCGGCCGGGTTTTCTACGCTCTCGGGCTGCTCGGCGGCGACCACCTGGTGGAGGCCCAGCGGGCGGACCTGGTCGGCGAGTACCTCGGCCAGACGGCCGTGAAGGCGAATGAGCTGATCGACTCGGCCATCGGCGGTGTGCTCTTCGTGGACGAGGCGTACTCGCTGTCCAACTCCGGCTACGGCAAGGGCGACGCGTACGGCGACGAGGCGCTGCAGGTGCTCCTGAAGCGGGCCGAGGACAACCGCGACCACCTGGTCGTCATACTGGCCGGCTACCCGGAGGGCATGGACCGCCTCCTTACCGCCAACCCCGGTCTCTCCTCCCGCTTCACCACCCGCGTCGACTTCCCCTCCTACCGCCCGCTCGAACTCACCTCCATCGGCGAGGTGCTGGCCGCCGAGAACGGCGACGTCTGGGACGAGGAGGCGTTGGACGAGCTGCGCTCGATCGCCGGGCACGTCGTCGACCAGGGGTGGATCGACGAGCTCGGCAACGGGCGGTTCCTGCGGACGCTGTACGAGAAGAGCTGCGCGTATCGGGATCTGCGGCTCTCGGGTTACCCGGGCGTGCTGTCCCGCGACGACTTGTCGACACTGCGGCTGCCGGATCTGATGCAGGCGTACGGGGAGGTCCTCTCGGGGAGAGGACCACAGGATCCTTCGGCCCTGTGAGCGGGGGCTGCAGTTTTTCGCCCCCGCCGCCCCTACCCGTCCCATCCTTCTGGGGCTGCGCCCCAGACCCCCCTGGGTTGTTTGTTTACTGCGGGGCCGTGGGGGCTTGTCGCGCAGTTCCCCGCGCCCCTGAAGGGGCGCGGGGAACTGCGCAATCTTTTGGGCGGCGGGGGCGAAGAAACCCGGTGCTCAGCTCGCCAGTGCCTGTGCCTCCTCCGGGGCCTCGCTCGCTCGTGGTTCCGAGACACGTACCGGCGCTGCCGGGACCTCCCGGTGCGCCGGGTCGCGTACCTCGCCGACCAGGAGTTCCAGTACGTCCTCCAGCGCGACTAGGCCCACGACCTTGCCGGACGCGTCGGCGACCTGGGCGAGGTGCGTCGCGGCGCGGCGCATCACGGTGAGGGCGTCGTCCAGGGGGAGTTCGGCCCGCAGGGTCGTCATGGCGTGCCAGTTCTGCTGGGGTACCGCCCGGTCCGATTCCTCCAGGTCCAGTACGTCCTTCACGTGCAGATAGCCCATGAAGGCGCCGTTCTCGGCGACCACCGGGAAACGGGAGTACCCGGTGCGGGCGGTGAGCGCGACGACCTGGCCCGGGGTGACCGAGGGGCCCACGGTCACCAGGGAGCCGGAGTCGAGGAGGACGTCCGTGACCGGGCGGGAGCCCAGTTCCAGGGCGTCCTCGAGGCGCTCCTGCTCCTCGGGGTCGAGAAGGCCGGCCTGGCCGGAGTCCTCGACGAGGCGGTTGAGCTGCTCACTTGTGAAGACCGCCTCGACCTCGTCCCTGGGCTCCACGCGGAACAGCTTGAGGATCATCCGCGCGCAGGCCCCGAGGCCCACGGTGACCGGCCGGCACAGCCGCGCGAACGCGACCAGGCCCGGGCTGAGCCACAGCGCCGTCTTCTCGGGCGCGGCCATCGCCAGGTTCTTCGGCACCATCTCGCCGATGACCAGGTGGAAGAAGACGACCGAGGCGAGCGCGATGACGTACCCGAGGGGGTGGATCATCCCGTGCGGCATGTGGACCGCCTCGAAGAGCGGCTCAAGGAGCTGCGCGACGGTCGGCTCGGCGACCGCGCCGAGCGTCAACGAGCAGACGGTGATGCCGAACTGGGCCGCTGCCATCATCTGGGGCAGTCGCTCCAGGCCGTACAGCACCTGTCGCGCCCGCGCGGTCCCCAGCGGTTCGATCTGGCTGCGCCGTACGGAGACGAGCGCGAACTCGGCGCCGACGAAGAAGCCGTTGGCGAGCACCAGCAGGGCGGCGAAGAGGAGTTGGAGCACGCTCATCGGACGGCCTCCGCGACAGGCGCGGTTCGCACGAGCCGTACGCGTTCGGCGCGGTAGTGCCCGACCTGGCGCACCAGCAGCCGCCAGCCCGGGAGTTCCGCCTTGTCACCGGCGGCCGGGATACGGCCGAGCAGATCGGCGACGAGGCCCGCCACGGTCTCGTACGGGCCCTCGGGCACGTCGAGGCCTATGCGCTTCAGGACGTCGACCCGGCAGCTGCCGTCGGCCTCCCACGCGGGCTTCCCGTCCTCGGGCGGCGCCGCCGCGAGTTCGGGCAGATCCTGTCCGTCGTGCTCGTCGCGGACCTCGCCGACGAGCTCCTCGACGATGTCCTCCAGGGTGACGACGCCCGCCGTGCCGCCGTACTCGTCGACGACCACGGCGATCGGCTGCTCGCTGCGCAGCTGCTCCAGGAGCGGCCGCACCGGCAGCGTCTCCGGGACGAGCAGCGGCGCCTGGGCGATCCGGCCGACGGGGGTGCGCAGCCGGTCGCGTGAGGGCACCGCGAGGGCGTCCTTGAGGTGGACCATGCCGACGATCTCGTCGATCCGCTCCCGGTAGACGGGGAAGCGGGACAGGCCGGTGGCCCGGGTGAGGTTGACGACGTCCTCGGCGGTCGCCGAGGACTGCAGGGCGCTGACCTTCACGCGCGGCGTCATGACGTGCTGCGCGGTCAGATCGGCCAGCGACATGGTGCGTACGAAGAGATCCGCGGTGTCCTGTTCCAGGGCGCCGGCCTGCGCCGAGTGCCGGGCCAGGGAGATGAGTTCGCCGGGGGTGCGGGCGGAGGCCAGCTCCTCGGCGGGCTCGACGCCCAGGGCCCGGACGAGCCGGTTGGCCACCGCGTTGAGCGCGGCGATCACCGGCCGGAACGTGCGGGAGAACATGTGCTGCGGGCCCGCGACGAAGCGGGCGACCTGGAGGGGCTTGGACACGGCCCAGTTCTTGGGCACGAGTTCGCCGATGACCATCTGCACGGCCGCGGCCAGCAGCATGCCGACGACCACGGCGACGCCTGGCACGGCGCCCTCGGGCAGGCCGGTCGCGGTGAACGGTCCGTGCAGCAGTTCGGCGAGCGCCGGTTCGGCGAGCATGCCGACGACGAGTGAGGTGATGGTGATACCGAGCTGGGTGCCGGAGAGCTGGAAGGACAGCTCCTTGAGCGAGTTGACGACTGTCGCAGCCCGTCGGTCGCCCTCGGCGGCCGCCTTCTCGGCGTCGGGCTTCTCGACCGTGACCAGGCCGAACTCCGCCGCGACGAAGAATCCGTTGGCGAGAATGAGCAGGAATGCCGCCCCAAGGAGCAGCAAGGGGATGATCATGCCGCCGCCTCGATATGTCGGAAGGGGGCGGCGCAGGTACTACAGGACGATCCGTCCATCGCTGGAGGGAGTCACTCCTCGGGTAGCTGGGGGCCTCTGAATACCGGGTGGCACATCAGTGGCGGAGGCGCGATGAAAACGCCTCCGCCAACAGATTAATCAAGACATGGGCCCGAGCGGCAGGGTGGAAGGCTGAGAGTCAGGCCTGATGTTCCTCGGGGTGACCCGTGGAGCGGGCTTCGGCGAGGGCTCGAAGGGCGCGGGCGTCCTCGATCGCGCGCTGTTTGGCGATGCCCGGCTGGATGCCGAGCGCGGGCAGGCTGGTGCCGTCACTGAGGTTGAGGAACACCCAGGGGTCGCCCGGGCGCAGGTTGACCTGGAGGATCTCCGCCCAGGCCAGGCGCCTGCTGCTGGCGATGTTGACGACGGTGACGCCCGTCTCGTCGGCGACGACCTTGGGCCGGGCCAGCATCAGGAGCACCCCGAAGATCAGGGCCCCTGTGAGGATGAAGCTGAGTTTCTCGCCCGGGCCGAGCTGCTCCAGGAGCATCACGACCGTGGTGAGAACCACAAGGATCGCCACACCGGTACTGACCAGGACGGCCCGGGTTCGGGACGGCCGGAAAGTGACGGGCAGGGCGGGAAGTTCGGACATGGTCTCGAGGTCCCTCAGAGCCGGCAGGCGTGGATGGCCGTGGTCAGGATGGCCCGCGCGCCGAGCTCGTACAGATCGTCCATGATCCGCTGCGCCTCCTTGGACGGGACCATCGCGCGGACGGCGACCCAGCCCTCGTTGTGCAGCGGCGAGATGGTCGGCGACTCCAGGCCGGGGGTGAGCGCGACGGCCTTCTCCAGGTGCTCGGCGCGGCAGTCGTAGTCCATCATCACGTACGTCCGTGCCACCAGGACGCCTTGGAGTCGGCGCAGGAACTGCTGCACCTTGGGCTCGGCGTCCTCGGTGGCGTCGGCTCCGACGCGGCGGATGACGACGGCCTCGGACTTCATGATCGGGTCGCCGAACACCTCGAGCCCCGCGTTGCGCAGCGAGGTGCCGGTCTCGACGACGTCCGCGATGACCTCGGCGACACCCAGCTCGATGGCGGTCTCGACGGCGCCGTCGAGGTGTACGACGGAGGCGTCGACGCCGTGGTCGGCGAGGTGCTTGGCGACGATGCCCTCGTAGGAGGTGGCCACGGTCTTGCCGGCCAGGTCCGCGATACCGGCCGCCGTGCCGGGCTTGGCGGCGAAGCGGAAGGTGGAGCGGGCGAAGCCGAGCGGGAGGATCGGCTCGGCGTTGGCGCCCGAGTCGATCAGCAGGTCGCGGCCGGTGATGCCGATGTCGAGGCGGCCGGAGGAGACGTAGATCGCGATGTCGCGGGGGCGGAGGTAGAAGAACTCGACCTCGTTCTCCGGGTCGACGATCCGCAGCTCCTTGGACTCCCGGCGCTGCTGGTAGCCGGCCTCATGCAGCATCTCCGCCGCAGGTCCTGACAGGGAACCCTTGTTGGGGACGGCGATGCGCAGCATGAGGTCGGCTTCCTTTGTTAGTTCGTACGTGCGGGGGTGCGGGGCTACGGCTCAGAGGTGGGCGTACACGTCGTCGAGGGAGATCCCACGCGCGACCATCATCACCTGAACGTGGTAGAGCAGCTGCGAGATCTCCTCGGCGGCGGCTTCCTTGCCCTCGTACTCGGCGGCCATCCATACTTCGGCGGCCTCTTCGACGACCTTCTTGCCGATGGCATGGACGCCCTTGCCGACCAGCTCGGCGGTGCGCGAAGTGGCGGGATCGCCGGTGGCGGCCTTCTGCTGGAGCTCGGTGAAGAGCTCCTCGAACGTCTTATTGGACATGGTGGTCCTCACCCTACGCGCTTACCCGCATCCCTCAGCGCCAGGGTTCAGATACTGAGCGGAGGGTGGCCGCGGTAGCCACGGCGGCCGTCACCGCCTCGTGTCCCTTGTCCTCGTTGGAGCCCTCGATGCCCGCGCGGTCGAGGGCCTGCTCCTCGGTGTCGCAGGTCAGCACGCCGAAGCCGATGGGGACACCGGTGTCGATGGAGACCTGGGTGAGGCCCTGGGTGACGCCCTGGCACACGTACTCGAAGTGGGGTGTACCCCCGCGGATGACGACGCCCAGCGCGACGATGGCGTCGTATCCGCGGCCCGCGAGGACCTTCGCGACGACCGGGAGCTCGAAGCTGCCGGGAACCCGAAGGAGGGTCGGCTCGTCGATTCCCAGCTCGTGCAGGGCGCGCAGCGCGCCGTCGACGAGGCCGTCCATCACCTTTTCGTGCCACTGTGCCGCGATGACCGCGACGCGCAGGTCGCCGCAGTTGCGTACGGACAGTTCAGGTGCACCCTTGCCGCTCACGTCTCTCCTCATTGCTGCTGTGCTGTGCTGTGCTGTGCTGCCGAAATTACGGTTGTTACTGGTTGCCGCAGGCCGACACTGTGGTCGTGTCGAGCCAGGGCAGGTCGTGTCCCATCCGGTCCCGCTTGGTGCGCAGGTAGCGGAGGTTGTGCTCGCCCGCCTGTACGGGCATCGGCTCCCGGCTCGTGACCTTGAGCCCGTGCCGGACGAGCGCGTCGGTCTTGTCGGGGTTGTTGGTCATCAGGCGGACGCTCGCCACCCCGAGATCGTCGAGGATCTGCGCGCTCGCGCCGTAGTCCCGGGCGTCCGCGGGCAGGCCCAGCTCCAGGTTGGCGTCGAGGGTGTCCCGGCCGCGCTCCTGAAGCTCGTACGCGCGCAGCTTGGACAGCAGACCGATGCCGCGCCCCTCGTGACCGCGGAGGTAGACCACGATGCCCCGGCCCTCGGCCTGGATGCGCTCCATGGAGGTCTGGAGCTGGGGGCCGCAGTCGCAGCGCAGCGAGTGGAAGACGTCGCCGGTGAGGCACTCGGAGTGGACGCGGACGAGGACGTCCTCGCCGTCGCCGATCTCGCCGTGGACCAGGGCGACGTGCTCGACTCCGTCGGCGGTGGAGCGGTAGCCGTACGCCGTGAACTCGCCGAAGGAGGTGGGCAGTTGTGTCTTGGCCTCGCGGCGGACCGTGGGCTCGGCGGTGCGGCGGTAGGCGATCAGGTCCTCGATGGAGATGATCGTCAGGCCGTGCTTGCGGGCGAAGGGGATCAGCTCGGGGAGGCGGAGCATGCGGCCGTCCTCCCCCGCGATCTCGACGATCGCGCCGGCCGGGCGGAGGCCGGCGAGGCGGGCCAGGTCGACTGCGGCCTCGGTGTGGCCGTTGCGGACCAGGACGCCGCCGGGCCTGGCACGCAGCGGGAAGATATGGCCGGGGCGGACGAAGTCGTCCGCCCGGGCGCTGCCGTCCGCGAGGAGCTGCAGCGTGGTGGCACGGTCGGATGCCGAGATGCCGGTGGTCACACCGTGAGCGGCCGAGGCGTCCACGGACACCGTGAACGCGGTCTTCATCGACTCGGTGTTGTCGTCGACCATCTGCGGGAGCCGGAGCCGGTCCAGTTCCTCGCCCTCCATGGGGGCGCAGATCAGTCCGCGGCACTCGCTCATCATGAAGGCGACGATCTCGGGGGTCGCCTTCTCGGCGGCGATGACGAGGTCGCCCTCGTTCTCCCGGTCCTCGTCGTCGACGACCACGACCGGGCGGCCCGCGGCGATGTCCGCGATGGCCTTCTCGACCGGATCGAGCGCGAAATCCGAGGCGTCTTGATCGTGGCCCGTGCTGTACCAAACCGGCGCTGTAGTCATGCCGGGGCTCCTTCCAGGACGGGCTGCCCGGCCTTGCGGGAGCGCAGCCACCAGTCGCGCATGCCCCACAGGACGAGCGCGCCGTAGACGACGTAGACGAAACCGGAGAAGGCGAAGCCGTTGGCGAAGTTGAGCGGGACGCCCACCAGGTCGACCAGCAGCCAGGCGAACCAGAACTCGACCATGCCGCGCGCCTGCGCGTACATGGCGACGATGGTGCCGACGAAGATGTAGGCATCTGGCCAAGGGTCCCAGGAGAGGGTCGGGTACGCCTTGAACAGGAGGCCGACCGCGAGGGTGCCCACGGCGGCCGCGCCGAGCAGCGCGCCGCGTTCGCGCCAGGTGGCGAACCGTACGGCGATGGAGCCGTCCTGCGCCTGCCCCTTGCCGCGGTTCCACTGCCACCAGCCCCACGCGGCGACGACCATGACGACGACCTGCTTGCCGGCGCTGCCGGACAGGTGGGCCGTGGCGAAGGCCGCGAGGAGGATGACACCGGACAGGAACTGGACGGGCCAGGTCCAGATCGAGCGCCGCCAGCCGAGCGCGAGGGCGACCAGACCGATCGTGTTGCCGATCATGTCCGACCACTTGATGTGCTGGTCGAAGAGCGTGAAGGCCTCGGAGTTGAGCCAGTTCACCGCGCCGCCTCCTTGGTGCCGAGGAGGCGCTCGACGTACTTGGCGATGATGTCGACCTCGAGGTTGACCGGGTCGCCGGGCTGCTTGAGGCCGAGCGTGGTCAGCGCGAGGGTGGTGGGGATGAGGCTGACGGTGAAGTAGTCGGAGCCCGCCTCGACGACGGTCAGGCTGATGCCGTCGACGGTGATGGAGCCCTTCTCGACCACATACCGGGAGAGGTCCGCCGGGAGCGAGACCTTCACGATCTCCCAGTTCTCGGACGGCCTGCGCTCGATGACCGCGCCCGTACCGTCGACATGGCCCTGCACGATGTGCCCGCCCAGGCGTGCGCCCACCGCGGTGGGGCGCTCTAGGTTGACGCGGGAGCCGACGGTCAGGGCGCCGAGGCTGGAGCGGTCCAGGGTTTCCGCCATGACGTCGGCGGTGAACTCGTCGCCCTCGTGTTCGACGACCGTGAGACAGACGCCGTTGACGGCAATGGAGTCGCCGTGCTGCGCACCTTCGGTGACTACAGGGCCACGAAGTCGGAAGCGTGAGGCGTCGCCGAGATTCTCGACGGCGGTGATCTCACCCAGCTCTTCGACGATTCCGGTGAACACTTCCCGGGTCCTCCTGCCTCATAGGGCACGGACTCCGGGGCCTGTCGATGACGACAGAATGAAACGGACTGCGACACCGGGACGATGCCGAATGAGACTCGTCCCGTCAGGACAAGTCGAAACAAACGGCAGCGCGCACGAATGCCCGCCCGCCGCGCACTGCCTCCCATCCGGACTTTAACCGTCGGTCCAGGAATTTCACCTGGTCAACCGGCCGCTGGAAGCGACCGGGTCGCGGACTGTAACCGCCGGTTCGGACTTTCACCGACCCCGGAGTGCGCTGCTTCTGGTACATGGCCAGTGTGCCACGCCTGATCGACGCCCATGCGGGCGAATGTCTGTGGGCTGGCTCACAGGCCGGATGAGTGGACTTCTGCGGGGTCGCACCTCCGGTCAACTCCGGCGTCAGGGCGCCCGCTTGGGCCTCCGTGCCATCATCCGCGACCGATATTGGTCCATACCTATTGACCGCACTGGTCTAGTCCTCCTAGGGTCGCGATCATGGCTCCGCGAGCATCGGCGGGGCTGTCACGAATTGCCGCACCCGCCCCCCGATCGGCCCGGCGGCGGTGACGGAGGCCCTTGCCCCGCCGCCGGGCCTCCAAGCCCGGCCTCCGCCGCGGTCTACCGAACAGGCGGCGCGAACAGTTCGTCCTGTGCGCCGTCGCGCGCCGTGAGCAGCGCGCCGCGCAGCACCGCGCCCCCGCCCAGCACGCTCGCGCGCACCTCCACGGGCAACGGAGACATCCCTACGAGCCGCTCCGCGACCAGCGCGGCGAGTACGTCCCCACCGGCCTGCCCGACCTCACCGCCCAGGACCACGCAGCCGGGGTCCAGCACGGCGACGACGGAGGCGGCACCGATGGCGAGGCGGTCGGCGAGGACATCGAGGAAACGTCCGGCGGGCTCCTCCGCGTGCGCACCGACCGCCTTCCTCACCAGCGCCGCCGCGTACGGCTCGTGCGGCACCTCCTCCGCCACGAGGCCGTACTGCGCAGCGAGCCCCGCGATCGCCGCCGCCCCGGCGAGCGAGTGGAAGCCGCCCTCGCAGTCCGTCGCCGACGGCAGGGTCGCGGTACCCGGCACCGGCAGGAAGCCGATCTCGCCGGTGCCGCCGGAGGCACCGCGCCGGAGGGCGCCGTCAAGGACGACGGCCGCGCCGGTGCCGTGGCCGAGCCACAGCAGCACGAAGGTGTCGCGGTCGCCGGCGGCGCCGTCGCGCTGTTCGGCGAGGGCGGCGAGATTCGTCTCGTTCTCGACCAGGACGCGGGCGGTGGGAAGGCGCTCCTGAAGGGCGGCGACCAGGCGGCGGTGCCACTCGGGAAGGCCGGAGGAGTCGCGGAGCTCGCCGGTGGAGGGGTCGATGAGGCCGGGGGCGCCGATGCCGACGGTGTGCAGCCGCTCGGCTCCGGCCTCCTTGGCCACGCGCTCCACCAGCGCCACCGCCTGCTCGACGGCCGGCCCGGTGCCCGCGTCGTCCGTGATGGGCACCGAGGCCCGCGCGAGTTCGGTGCCGAGCAGGTCGGAGACGACCACGGAGACGCCCTCGGTGCGGACGTCGAGGGCCGCCAGGTGCGCCCGGTCGGCGACGATCCCGTACAACCGCGCGTTCGGACCGCGCCGCTGCGACCCCGACTCCCCCACCACCGCGATCAGCCCGGCGGCGGCGAGGCGCTCGACGAGGTCGGCGACGCTGGGCCGGGACAGTCCGGTGAGCTGCTTCAACTGCCCTGCCGTCAAAGGGCCCTCCTGCTGCATGAGGCGCAGGGCGAGGCGGTCGTTGATGGCCCGGGCGGTGCTCGGAGATGCGGGCATGCCGGGATCCTTCCAGATCAGTGGGGGCACGGAGCCCCCGGTCCGGTTCCCCGGCCGTAAATTCTCTATTTATCAGGCAGGGTGCCTGATAGTTTACGACGGCAGTGCGGGGAGGACGTCCAGGAGGGGCAGCGGCACGATGAGTGAAGTGGTCTACGACATGCGCGAGTTGAAGCGCGCACGGTACGCCGTGGCCGCCGTGTTCGCGGTGCACGGCGCGGTCACCGGGTCCTTCGCGACCCGCGTGCCGTGGATCCAGGACCATGCGGGGCTCAGCACCGGCCAGCTGGGGTTCGCGCTCGCCTTCACGGCGCTCGGCGCGTCCGTCTCGATGCCGCTGGCCGGCCGGATCAGCCACCGCTTCGGTTCCCGCGCTGCCCTGCGCGGCCTGATGGCACTGTGGACGCTCGCCCTGATTCTTCCGTCGCAGGCGCCGAACCTGCTCGGTCTGTGCCTGGCGATGTTCACCTTCGGCGCCACGGCCGGCATGGCCGATGTCGCCATGAACGCACTGGGCGTCGAAATCGAGCGCGGGCTCGACAAGTCGATCATGTCCAGCCTGCACGGCATGTGGAGCGCGGGCGCCCTGATCGGCTCGGCAGGCGGCACACTCGCCGCCCACCTGGGCTCGGACGCGCGCGTGCACCACGCGCTGGCGGCGGCAACCCTCACCGTCCTCGGAGTGGTGGCCTGCCGCTGGGTGCTCGACCTGCAGCCCACCGAGGACGAGGAGGCACCGCCCCGGTTCGCTCTGCCGCCGCGGTCGGCGCTGCTGATCGGCGCGGTCGGGTTCTGCGCGGTCTTCGCCGAGGGCGCGAGCCTGGACTGGTCGGCGGTCTATCTGCAGGACGAACTGGGCAGCTCGGCCGGTCTGGCGGCGGCGTCGACGACCGGCTTCATGCTGACCATGGCGGTGGCCCGGCTCGTGGGCGACGCGGTGGTGAACCGCTTCGGCGCGGTACGCACCGTACGGGCGGGTGGTGTCCTGGCCGTACTGGGTGGGCTGCTGATCGTCGTCGCGGATCACCCCGCGGTCGCGATGAGCGGGTTCGCGCTCCTCGGCCTCGGCATCGCGGTCGTGGTCCCGCTCTGCTTCGCGGCGGCGGGCCGCAGCGGCCCCAACCCCAGCCAGGCCATCGCGGGCGTCGCCACCATCACGTACACCTCGGGTCTGGTCGCGCCGAGCGTGATCGGCTCGCTGGCGCAGGCGACGAGCCTGATGGTGTCGTTCGGTCTGGTGACCGTGCTGGCCGCCGGGCTCGCCGCCTTCGCGGGTGTGCTGCGCGCCGGCGACCGGGACCGGCCGAAGGTGGTCAGCCCGCCGAGCGCAGCAGTTCCCGACCCACGGCCCTGAACGGGTCACTCCAGGGCGCCGGGCGCAGCGTCCCGGCGTCCAGCCGGACAAGCACCCGCGTGCCGTGCGCGTACGTCAGCGCGCCATCGTCCGAGCAGAAGCGGAAGCCGTACGTCAGTCCGGTCGTCCCGAGCCGCTCCAGCCAGAGGTGGACTGCGTACGCGCCGGGACGGTTCACCGGGGCCTCGTAGCTGATCCGCAGCTCCTTGACCGCGTTGCAGAAGTCGCCCGCGGCCTCCCAGTCGCCCTCGTAGCCGCCGAAGCCCCGCTCGTTCCACAGCGCCGTCCAGGCGCGCTCGACCAGCACCGGATAGCGGGCGTTGTGGAGCAGTCCGAGCGCGTCGAGGTCGTCGAAGTGGACGGTGACGGGTATGAGCCGCCCGTACGCAATGGCAGGGGCGATCGGGGCTTCGGCGGTCACGGGCGGGGCTCCTGAGGCGTACGGGACGGGAACGCATGGCTGAAAACAACACCCCCATCCTAAGCAAACGCTCAGAAGCCCCCGGGGCTGAGTGACCAGCTCCCCGGAGCCGAGTACTCAGCCCGCTATCGAGTCCAACTGCTCCGCGGCCGGCCGCAACGCCCACAGGTCGCCGCCCGGGGGCGTTTCCAGCTTCGGAACCGCGGCTCGCGCCGCCTTGTCTCCGGCGTCGGCCGCCGCGTGCACGACATCGCTGGCCGCGAACCGGTAGAACTCCAGCTCCGGGTACGGCCACGGCTGGGCCCCGGTCGCGGCGGGCAGCAGATAGTCGACCGCCTTGAACAGGCTCTGGCCGTCCGGTCCTTCGTAGGACCAAAGATTCACGCCGACGTGCCGTCCGATGGCCGCGAGCCGGGTGTAGGCGACCAGGTCGAAGGTCGAGTAGTGCCAGCTGCGGGTGCGCGCCAGCTCCTGGGGCTGACTGCCGTCGGCGGCGATCTGCGGGTCGATCCGCTTGGCGCGCGCGTCCAGGACGGTCCGCCGTGCGAGATCCCTGTCGCCGGTCGCGTACGCCAGGCCGGCGAGCAGCATGTCGTAGAAGGTGCCGTGGTTGTTCTTGGCGGCGCCCTCCTCCTTGCCGAAGGCGCCGTCGGCCAGCCAGTCGCGGAAGTCGGTGTTCCAGGCGAGCATTTCGGAGCGGTCGGTCCTCGACCAGCCGGGGGCGCCCGTGTTCAGGATCGCTATGGCGTCCAGGACGCTCGTATAGGACTGCGAGAAGTCGATGATGCCGATGGCCCGGCCGTCGTACTTGCAGGGGATGAACTGCCCGTGGTTCAGGTTGGGGTTCATCCGGGTGCCGGGGTCGAGGAACCAGGTGCGCAGGACGGAGGCGGCCTTCTCGGCGTACTTCTTCTTGCCCGTGTAGTACCAGGCGAGCGAGAGGTCGTACGTCGAGTCGAAGACTTTCTCGACGTCCTGGCGGTCGGTGCCGGTGTCGACCTCGGGATTGCGCTGGCCGTCGCGCTGGACGTAGGGGCAACCCCAGGGATTGTCGGCGGTCTTGGGCTGGGAGGGCCACCAGTAGGGGGCCTGGCTGAGGTAGTCGTGGACGTCGCCACTGGGGGCGGGTCTCGGCTTGTCGACGACCGTCCAGGGGCCCTGGTCCAGCCACTTGTCGGCGCGGGCTGTCAAGTACCCGAGCGTGCGATTGAGTTGGGGATCGCCGCGGTCGAGACGGACCTTGGTCTGCTGCAGCCGGGCGCCGTCGAGGACCGCGGTCTTCGGGACCTTCGGCGCGGCATGAGCCGCGGCGGAGGGGACGACGACGGCTGCCAAGGTGACCACGGCCGCGAGCACCACGCCCAGTCGAGGTCTTGCACTCATCAGACACTCCGATCATACATATGAACGTAGTTCACGAGTAGGACCGTGCGAGCGTAGGGCCGCTGGTTACCCCTGACAATGGTCCGGACCGATTCACGTACAGAGAAAGCGATCCCTCACCATGGACCTCGGCGTGCGCTGGAAACTGCACGGCGACGGGCGAACGCCCGCCCCCGGAGCGGTCGTCCGCCCCGATGAACGCCTCTCCTGGCCGCGCACCTTCGGGCTCGGCGCCCAGCATGTGGTGGCCATGTTCGGGGCGTCCTTCGTCGCACCCGTCCTGATGGGCCTGGACCCTAACCTCGCGATCATGATGTCCGGCGTCGCGACGGTCATCTTCCTGCTCGCCACCCGCGGCCGCGTGCCCAGCTACCTCGGCTGCTCGCTCTCCTTCGTCGGCGTCGCCGCGGTGATCCGCGCGCAGGGCGGCACCAGCGCGACGGTGACGGGCGCGGTCTTCGTCGTGGGCGTCGCGCTGTTCCTGGTGGGTCTCGCGGTGCAGCGGTTCGGGGCGCGCATCATCCACGCCGCGATGCCCCCGATCGTGACCGGCGCGGTCGTCATGCTGATCGGCTTCAACCTGGCGCCGGTGACCGCGTCCACGTACTGGCCGCAGGACCAGTGGACGGCGCTCCTCGTGATGGCGTTCACCGGTCTGGCCGTCGTCTGCCTGCGTGGTTTCTGGTCACGGATCGCGATCTTCCTGGGCCTGATCTTCGGGTACGGGATCTCCTGGGCCTTCGACCGGATCTTCGGCCGGATCCACTCGGTGGACGCGAGCGGCAAGCTCACCGACCACTGGCGCCTGGACCTCTCGGGCGTGGGCAAGGCGGACTGGATCGGCCTGCCCTCCTTCCACGGCCCGTCCTTCCAGTGGTCGGCGATCCTCGTCGCGCTGCCCGTCGTCATCGCCCTTGTCGCCGAGAACGCGGGCCATGTGAAGGCCGTCGGCGAGATGACCGGCAACCCGCTGGACGACAAGCTGGGCACCGCGATCTCCGCGGACGGCGTCGCGTCGATGCTCTCCACGGCGGTCGGCGGCCCGCCCAACACCACGTACTCCGAGAACATCGGCGTGATGGCCGCGACCCGCGTCTACTCGACGGCCGCCTACTGGGCCGCCGCGGGCTTCGCCCTCCTCTTCGGCCTCTGCCCCAGGTTCGGCGCGATCGTCGCGGCGATCCCGGGCGGCGTCCTCGGCGGCATCACCGTCATCCTGTACGGCATGATCGGCCTGCTCGGCGCCCAGATCTGGCTCAACGCCCGGGTGGACCTGCGCAATCCGCTGAACCTGGTGCCGGCCGCCGCGGGCATCATCATCGGCGTCGGCAACGTGACCATGACGTTCACGGACACCTTCTCGCTGAGCGGGATCGCGCTCGGCACGGTCGTCGTGATCACCGGGTATCACGCGCTGCGGGCGATGGCTCCGGCCCACCTCAAGACGCAGGAGCCGCTGCTCGACGAGGGCACCTCGTCCTACGACAAGGACTCGGACAAGGACTCCGACCAGGACTCCGGCAAGGGCTCTCAGGTCGCCAAGTCGTAGGCGTACGAGGGCGAGAAGGTCCCCGGCGTGCCCTTGCAGCCGTCCGACTCGCCGGGCAGCTTCACCCACAGGTAGGCGTCGATCCGTGCCTCTCCGGTGCTCAGGGTCGGCGCCTGTCCGATCCTCCGGCCCGACGGATCGCACCACTCGCCGTCGGCCGGGGCGCCGTTGCCGTTCCGGCTGGTGTCGATGACGGCGCCCAGACTCGCCGGGCCGCCGAGAGCGGACAGCACCTCCCGGGCGTACGCGATCTCCGCGCTCGTACGGTGGAAATTGGACACGTTGGTGAAGACGCCGTCGGAGGAGGCGGCCGAGGCGGCGCCCGCCTTTTTGAGGAGCGCGGCCTGGGTGGCGGCCGGGTTCCAGTCGGAGTGGCCGGCGTCGTAGTAGACGCGGGCCCTGGGGTGCGCGGCCTTGAGGACGCGGCCGGCGCGGGCCAAGGAGGCGGAGCGGTCGGCGCGTTGGCCGGCGGAGAGGCAGCTCGCCTGGGCGAGTGAGTCGGGCTCCAGGATGACGATGACCTCGCTGGAGCCGAGCCCGGCAGCGAAGTTGTCGATCCAGCCGTCGTACGCGTCGAGGTCGGGGGCCCCGCCCTCCGACGCGCCGCCGCAGTCGCGCCCCGGGATCGCGTACGCCACGACGACCGGGACCCGGCCCTGCGCGGCGCCGCCCGAGGTGACCGCTCTGACCCGCGCGGTGATGGTGGACGGCGTGAAGTCGGCGAACCAGACCGCGGCCGGGCGGTCGGCTATCCGGGACTCGATGACCGAGCGCCGGGAGTCGCCGGGGTGTGCCGCGACCCAGTCGAGGACCTGGGACTCGGGGTGGCGGTAGAGCCCGGCGGAGGCGGCCAGGGTCTCCGTCCTCTTCTTGGTTGCGGACGGCTTCGGGCTCGGTTTCGGTTTCGCCGAGGCGGCGGACTTCGACGGGGCCGGTGAGGCCGAGGTCGGGGTGGGTGACGGAGTCGGTACGGCGGGCAGCGGCAGGAGACTGGGAGCGCGGGTCACCAGGGGTTTGGCGTCGTCGGAGGGGCGCCCGTCGCCGAGCGCGGACATCATCCCTGTGACGCTGCCGACCGCGACCACGACCGAGGCCGCCGCGACCATGGCACCGCGCCGGGCGGCACGCCTGCGCTCGGCCCTTCGTACGGCCGCGCGCTGGGCACGTAAGCCTGACACGTACTGCTCCCCCCACTCCCGCCACAGACGTGTTCCCCCGTTCTGGGGAAGCGTCCGGCCCGGCGGCACTGCGGTCAGCCTAGGACTGGGACGCTGCCTCCATGGCGCTGTTGGAACACTTCACCACTCCCGTAGACGCGGTCGTCTCCCGTATGCGCACCCTGGACGCGACCCTCCCGGAGCGGGACGGGGTCGCGGTGTTCAACCGTGTCTACCTCGCCGTCACCGAGGAGCTCGACCGGCGCCTGGACGCCGGGGAGTTCCCGGATCCGGAGGCCGCGATCACGCTGGACGTCCGCTTCGCGGAGCGCTATCTGAGGGTGGCCGAGGAGGGGCGGGCGCCCGCCTGCT
Organism: Streptomyces sp. NBC_00620; assembly: GCF_026341825.1. Lineage (GTDB taxonomy): Bacteria > Actinomycetota > Actinomycetes > Streptomycetales > Streptomycetaceae > Streptomyces. Next base: position 1,234,612 of record NZ_JAPENY010000002.1, on the reverse strand, counting down.
GGCGGCCGTTGCTGCAGTTCCGGCGCCATCCCGGGGTACGCCCGCTGCAGTTCGCGCTCGCGGGCATCAATGCGCACGTCGGGCACGATCTGGCGCTCGCGGTCGTGGACGCCTGTCGTACGCTCGGCTGCGAACCGGCCGAGCTGGAGGACGAGTTCGACCGCGTGGGCGATCTCCTCGTTTCGCTGGAGGAGCGCATCCGCGAAGAACTGATGCCGGGGCCCGATCTCCTTCAGATCGCCGATCCGCTGACCCACCTGCTCGGCTCGTGGAGCCTGGACCGGGCGCGCGACGCCACCTGGTCGGCCGCCCGGGCCCTGTGGGCGCTGCGCGGACTCCCCGAGCTCGCCGAGGAGTTCGGCGACCGCCTCGACGCCGCGGTGGGCTTCGCCGGGCGGATGCTGCTCACACCGATGCCGGACTGATCGCCCGGCGCCGGGCGCCCGACCTCTGGCATCAGTCCTCCGGCATCAGTCCTCCGGAAGCTCCACCGGCGCGATCTCGTCGTAGACGTCGCCAGGACCGGGGTTGGTCGGGTCGGTCCCGCCGCCCAGCTGGTGCATGACGCCCCAAACGGCGTTCAGGGCGGTCTGCACGGCACCCTCGGCCCAGCCGGCGGTCCAGGAGATGTCGTCACCGGCGAGGAAGATGCTCCGCTTGTCCTCGGGCAGCGAGTCCTGCATGAAGTGCGTGAACAGGCGCCGCTGGTAGCGGTAGTGGCCGGGCAGGTTCGCCTTGAACGCGCCCATGAAGTAGGGCTCGTTCTCCCAGGACACGGTCACCGGGTTGCCGATGACGTGCTTCCTGATGTCGACCTTCGGGTAGATCTCGCCGAGCGACTTCAGCATGACCTCCATCCGCTCGTTCGCGGACAGCGGCAGCCACTTCAGGCTGTCGTCGCACCAGGTGTACGAGAGGCAGATGACCGCGGGCTTGTCCGGACCGTCGTCCAGGAGGTAAGTCCCGCGCGTCATACGGTCGGTGAGGGTCATCGACATCACGTCGCGCCCGGTCTCCTCGTCCTTGTCCAGCCAGAACGGCCGGTCGACCGGCACGAAGAGCTTGCTCGACTCCATGTAGTGCGTGCGCTCCATCGCCGTCCAGTGGTCGATCGGGAAGAGCGAGTCGTCGCAGGCGATCTTCGAGAGCAGCAGCCAGGACTGGGCGGTGAAGATCGCCGCCCGGTAGGTGCGGATGTCGCCGTTCGCGTCCGTCACGGTGATCCGGTTGCCGGACGTGCGGTTCAGCCGAGTCACGGCCGGACGCGGGGTGCCGTCGTGCAGCGTGGCCAGCGACGTGCCGTACGCCCAGTGCACGATCTTCTCCGGCTCACGCTCCCACAGTCGCAGCGGCAGCTGCTGGGAGCCGCCGACGATGCCGCGGTGGTGGTCGTCGGCCTCCGTGTAGACGACGCGCAGGATTTCGAGGATGGAGTTCGGGAAGTCGGTGTCCCAGCCGCCCGTGCCGAAGCCGACCTGGCCGAAGATCTCGCGGTGCCGGAAGGACTTGAAGGCGTCCGAGTCGCAGAGGAAGCCGTAGAAGGTCTGGTTGTCGAGCTTCTCGACCAGCTGGGACCAGATCTCGCGGATGCGCGGGACATCGCGCTCGCGCATGGCCTGGTTCATGTCGGAGAAGTCGGCGCCCTCTTCGAGGCAGGCGTTCCAGGCGGTCGCGACATCGCGGTAGACCTGCGGCAGGTCGTCCACCGTCTCGGCGTAGTGCGACTCGCCCTTGAGGTCGACGACCGTCGAAGGCGTGCACTCCGCGAGGGGGTTGGGGAACGGCCGGGTCTCCAGGCCCACCAGGTCGATGTAGTGCTGCAGGGCCGTGGAGGAGGGCGGGAAGCGCATGGCGCCCATCTCGGCGGTGAGCGAGGGGTCGCAGCCGTCGAAGCCCACCGTGCGCAGCCGTCCGCCGATCTGGTCGGCCTCGTAGACGACGGGCTTGAGCCCCATCTTCATCAGCTCATAGGCCGCCACGATGCCGGAGAGGCCGCCGCCGATGACCGCGACCTCGGTGCCGTGCTCGGTCGCGGGTATCTGGCCGAGGCCCGCGGGGTGCGCGAGGAAGTCGTCGTACGCGTACGGGAAGTCCGGGCCGAACATGGTGATCGGCGGCTGCTGCACGTCGGCGTGCTGGACGGCGGTGGGCACGGTGGACGTCATGGGGTACGGACTCCTTGCAGAAAAGCTTGGGGGAAGGCGAGGGGCAGACTTCAGACGAGGGACCCGTAGAGGCCGGGGCGGCGGTCCTTCAGATACGGGTTCGCCTCGCGCGAGGCCGCCAGGAAGGCGGGGTCGGCGTCCGCGAGGACCAGCTGCTCGCCACGGCCCGCCCGGGCTCGGGCGACCCCGTCGGGCCCGGCCAGTGTCGAGAGCCCGACGAAGTCGAACTCCCCTTCCTGGCCGGTGCGGTTGACGTACGCGACGTACATCTGGTTCTCGAAGGCGCGCACCGGCACGACCGACTCGGCGACGAACTGGAACGGGTGCATCTGCGCCGTCGGCACCAGCAGCAGGTCGGTGCCCGCGAGGGCGTGCGCCCGGACGTTCTCCGGGAACTCCACGTCGTAGCAGATCATGATCCCGACGCGCAGTCCGCCGAGCTCGGCCTGCACCACCGGCTGCTCGCCCGGGGTGAAGTGGTCCTGCTCGAAGCAGCCGAAAAGGTGGGTCTTGCGGTAGTTCGCGAGACGGGTGCCGTCGGCGGAGATCAACTGCGCGGAGTTGAAGACCGCGTCTCCGGCGCGCTCGGGGTAGCCGTAGGCCACGGCCACTCCGTGGCGGGTGGCGATCTCCGCGATCGCGTCCGCGGAGTCGCCGTCCGCGGGCTCCGCGAGGTGCGCGATGTCGTCGCCGATCGCGTACCCGGTCAGGAACATCTCCGGCGCCACCAGCAGCCCTGCGCCCGCCGCCGCGGCACGGCCCGCGGCCTCATCGAGAACCCTGAGGTTCTCGACGACCGAGCCGGGGCGGCCGGAGCTCTGGAGCAGGGCTGTGCGCATGCGTGTTCCTTGCCGGTACGGAGGGGTTTGGGGGGCCTGTTAGACGGTACGGGCGCGGGGGGCGGGGGGACAAGGAGGAGCCGTTGCGCGGCCGTGGGCGATCCGTTGCGTGGGTGGGGGGCCTGGCAGCGATTCGTTGCGCGGGCGGTGGGCGGCGAGTTTTTCGGCCCCTCCGCCCCTACCCGTCCCTTGTTCCTGGGGCTCCGCCGCAGACCCCGCTCCTCAAACGCCGGAGGGGCTAACCCCTAGCCCGTCCGGCGTTTGAGGACGAGGCCGTCCAGGCCGAAGCGGGGGTCTGGGGGCGCAGCCCCCAGGAACGGGACGGGTAGGGGCGGAGGGGGCGAAAAACGCCTTACCTCAGCCCGAACGTCGTGATCACCGCCGCATGGTCCGAAGGCCAGTCGTTGCCCGCGACGTCGGGCCACGCCCTCGGGCTGCCGCAGACGAAGACACGGGAGTCGAGCACCCGCAGCCCCCGGTACAACACATAGTCGATCCGGTCCTGGGGCTCAGACCGCCCACTGCCGTCCTCGTGCTCGGCATGGACCGGGGACCATGTGTGGCCAGGGTCACGGACAGGGTCCGGGTGGACCTCACGGTACGAATCACGCAGCCCCGCCTCCTCCGCAGCCTTCGTGACGGGCCACTCGACATCGGGCCAGTCCAGGTGCGAGGGAGCGTTGAAGTCCCCCAGCAGCAGAACAGGCGTACCGGCATCCGAAGAGTCCGCAATCCCGCGGAGGATCTCCCGCATTTGGGCAAGCCGCACACCCTCGTGAGCGATCAGATCCGCCGCCGGGAGCCCGTCGAAGCACGCCTCGTACGGCCCGTACGGCGTGTAGTCGAGATGGGCGCTCCAGACGGCAACCTGCTGCCCGCCGTCGAGCTGGATCCGCACCCCGGTCCCCCCGTAGAAGCCGACGTCCGGGTCCCCGAGACGAGAAACGATCGGGTACCGGCTGATGATGCCGAGGTTGTCGCCACCCCGGTGGTGGTGCCACCCGAGCGCACCGGCGAGCTCCTGCGCCGCCGTGCCGTACGTCTCCTGGAGTGCGACCACATCCACCCCCGTCTCGGCGATGACCTTGAGCTGCTTCTCCCGGTGGTCGTCGACCTTCGTACCGCCGTACCAGAGGTTCCAGCTCATCACCCGCAGCTCACGGGGCGCGACCATGGCCCGCAGCCGCGCCGGGGTCACCTCCTCCAGGCTGGCGAGGACGGTGCGGCCGGGGGCGGGGGCGATCGGTGCGAGCGAGGGCACGGCGAGCACGGCGCAGCCCGCCGCCTCGGCTGAGCTGACGCCCGTCTGGGTGTCCTCGACGGCCACGCACGCGGCGGGGTCGACACCGAGGGCACGGCAGGCGGCGAGGTAGGGGTCGGGGGCGGGCTTCGTGCGCTCGGTGTCGTCGGCGGTGACGGAGACGGTGAGGCGTCCGGCGCCGAGGGCTTGGAGGACGGTGTCGGCGACGGCGCGCGGCGACGCGGTCACCAGGGCGGTGGGTACGCCCGCACGGGCCAGCGAGTCGAGCAGTTCGAGCGCGCCGGGCCGGGGCACGATGCCGGTGCGGACGCGGTCGGCGAACTCCCGGTGCAGTTCGGCGGCGATCCCCTCGACAGGGGCCCCCGTGATGCCGCCCAGCCACGCCGCGGTGTACTCGACCGGGCGCCCGAGGACCTCCGGCTGATCGGCCTTCGTCAGCCGGCGCCCGAGTCCGTCCGCCACCTGCTCCACCGCCTCCCACCACAGCCGCTCGGTGTCCACGAGCGTGCCGTCCATGTCGAACAGGACGGCCTGGAGGATGGGTTGGGGGGTGGTGCGGTGGGTCACGGAACTCTCTTTCACTCAACAGGGGCCCGAGTGGGCCCGACCGGGGGTGGTTCAGTTGGTGCGCGCGGCGACCAGTACCGGCCGCTCCGGCAGACTCACCGTCACCGCGGCACCCGATCCGAGCGACGCGGCTTCGTGCGTCGGCAGATCGGCCTTGACCTCGGTGGCGTCGGCGAGCCGCACGGTGACCCGGATGGCCGCCCCGAGGAAGGCGGTGGCGACAACCCGGGCGTCACCCGTGTCGTCGGCCCGTACCCGTACCGCCTCGGGCCGGACGAGCACATCCACCACATCCCCCTCCGCCACGGCGGGTGCCTCCCCGTCGACGGGCAGCCGCTGCCCGAGCACGTGGACCGCGCCTGCGTCCAGCCGCCCCGGAAGGCGGCTCATCGTGCCGACGAACTCGGCGACGAACGCGGTGGCGGGCCGACCGTACAACTCGGCAGGTGCGGCGCACTGTTCGAGCTGCCCGGCCCGCATCACGGCGACGCGGTCCGCCATGGACAACGCCTCTTCCTGATCGTGCGTCACGAACAGTGTGGTGATGCCGAGTTCCTGCTGAAGCCGGCGGATCTCGTCACGAAGGCTGAGCCGCACCTTGGCGTCGAGGGCGGAGAGCGGCTCGTCGAGCAGCAGTACGCGCGGGCGCAGGGCGAGTGCGCGGGCCAGCGCGATGCGCTGCTGCTGGCCTCCGGAGAGCTGGTGCGGGAAGCTCTCCCCCTTGTCGGCGAGTCCGACGAGGTCGAGCAACTCGGCGGCTCGGGCCCGCCGTTCGGCCGTACGGACCTTGCGCATCCGCAGTCCGAAGGCCACGTTGTCCAGGGCGCTCAGGTGCGGGAAGAGGCTGTACGACTGGAAGACCATCCCGGCGTCGCGGCGGTGCGCGGGAACGCGGGTGACGTCCTCGCCGTCGACCAGCACCTCGCCGGAGTCGGGGTGTTCGAACCCGGCGAGCATGCGCAGCGCGGTGGTCTTGCCGCAGCCGGACGGGCCGAGCAGGGCGAGGAGTTCGCCGGGCTGCACGGTGAGGTCGAGCCCGTCGAGGGCGACGGTCGAGCCGAACTCGCGGCGCAGGCCCCGGAATTCGACGGTGGCGGCCTTCTCGGACTTCTCGGATGTTTTCTGAAGCGTGGTGACAGTCATGGGTTCATCCCCGGGAGGCCGAAGCGGATGCTTTGGAGGAGCGGCCGCCGAACACGGCGAGCGAGAGGAGCAGCGCCCACGTGACGAGCAGGCTGAGTACGGACACGGCGACGGACAGCTGCGCCTGCGAGCCGCCGACGCTGTAGATCCACACGGCGAAGGGCTGGAAGCCGAGCAGCTGCGCGACCGTGAACTCGCCGAGGACCAGCGCCAGTGTGAGGAAGGAGGCGTTGAGCAGCGCCCCGCGCAGATTGGGCAGCACGACCCGGACCAGCGCCTGCGGCCAGGGCGCGCCGCAGCTGCGGGCGGCCTCGACGAGGGTGCGTACGTCGACGGCGCGCAGCCCCGCGTCCAGCGCCCGGTACACGAACGGCAGCGCCATCACGACGTACGCGAGGACGAGCACGAACGGGAAGCTCGGGTTCTGGATCGCCACGAAGGTCTGGAACAGCGGCGTACGGGAGAGGTGTTCGGGGCCCCACTTGAGGACGGTGGAGATCCCGGCGACGAACGCGATCGGCGGGACGACCAGCGGCAGCGAGCACACCACCTCGACGACCGGCCGCAGCCGGGGCGCGCCGAGCCGCAGCGCGACCATCGCGGGCACCATCAGGAGCAGCACCACGGCGATGGTGGCGAGGGCCAGTTCCAGCGAGAGCAGCAGGCTGGAGGTGAAGCCCTCGGTGGAGACGATCTCGCTGTACGCGTCGAAGGTGATTCCCTGCCCCGGCACGTCCACGGTGAAGATCACGGACGCGCCCAGCGGCACCAGGAAGTACAGCGCGGCGAGGGCCAGGACGGCCCACCGCCAGAGGTTCAGGCGAGCCATCGCGCGCTCCGTCGTTGCAGGGGCAGGTACACGGCCATCACCACGCCCGCGATCAGGACCATGTCGAGGCTGAGCGCGAGCGCCACGTTCTCCTGGCCGACCAGGACGTTGCCGGAGATGGCGTCGGCGATCTGCAGGGTGACCAGCGGAACCGCGCTGCCCACCATCGCGGCGGCGGTGGCGTACGCGGCGAACGCGCTGCCGAAGAGGAGCACGAAGCCGCCGAGCAGCGAGGGCGCGAGGACGGGAAGGGCCACGTGCCGCCAGTACTGCGTGGAAGTGGCCCCGTTGTTCTGCGCGGCCTCGCGCCACTGGGAGCGCAGTCCGTCGAGGGCGGGTGTGATGGTGAGGACCATCAGCGGGATCAGGAAGTACAAGTAGACGATGACCAGACCCCAGAAGCTGTAGAGGTTCCAGCCCTTGTCGCTCAGGCCGAAGTGCCGGGTCAGGACACCCGCGTTGCCGAGTGTGGCGACGAACGCGAAGGCCAGCGGGACGCCGCCGAAGTTGGCGAGGACGCCGGACGCGGTGAGCACGGCCTCGCGCAGCGCGCGGAAGCGGGAGGTCACCACGGCCTGGGCGAGCGGCAGTCCGAGGACGGTCGCGATACCCGCGGAGACGGCGGACAGCTTGACGCTGCCGACCAGGGCGGTGAAGTAGGCGCCCTGCAGCGAGTCGGTCAGATTGGCCGTGCTGTACGAAGTGGCGCCGGTCGTCTGGTCCTTGACGGTGAAGGCGCCGTTCAGCATGGCGAGAGCGGGGATCCCGAAGGCGATCGCCACGACGACGAGCAGCGGGACGACGGGGAGCCAGCCGGCGACGCGGCGCCCGCGCTTTTGGGAAGCGGCGGGCACCACGTCGGCCTTGGCGAGAGTCGCGGTCATCCGGAGACGGCCTTGCCCCAGCCCTGGGCCAGGACTTCCTTGGCCTTGCTCTGCTGGTCCTCGGTCGGGAAGCTCGGCGTGCCGGAGACCTCGGGAAGCTTGGCGGCGGCGGTCTTGTCGAGCGTGCCGGCCTTCTCCATGGCGGTCATCAGGGCCGGGCGGGCGAACCCGGCGAGCCAGAGGTTCTGGCCCTCGGCGCTGTAGAGGTACTCCTGCCACAGCCGGGCGGCCGCCGGGTGCGGGGCGTCCTTGTTGATGGCCTGGGAGTAGTACTGGGAGAACTTGCCGTCCTCCGGGACCGTAACCTTCCAGTCGACGCCCTTGGACGTGAACTCCTCGGCGTACCCGGCGTTCAGGTAGTCCCAGTCGATGCTGATCGGCGTCTCGCCCTTCTCGACGGTGGCCGGGGTCGACTCGACCGGCGTGTAGTTGCCGTTCTTCTTCAGCTCGGCGAAGAAGTCGAGGCCGGGCTGGATGTCGTCGAAGGAGCCGCCGTTGGCGAGGGCCGCCGCGTAGACGCCGCCGAAGGCCGAGCCGGACTTGGTGGGGTTGCCGTTGAGGGCGACCTGCCCCTTGTACTCCGGCTTCAGCAGGTCCTTGAAGGTGGTCGGGCAGGTCTTGACGCGCTTGGCGTCGCAGCCGATGGAGATGTAGCCGCCGTAGTCGTTGGTCCAGCGGCCCTGCGCGTCCTTCTGCCCCTCGGGGATGTCGGCGAAGGTCGCCACCTTGTAGGGCGCGAGCAGCCCCTGCTGGGCGGCGCTCAGCGCGAAGGAGCTGCCGAGGTCGAGGACGTCGGGGGCGCGGTCCTGGCCCTTGCGGGAGGTGACGGCGTTGATCTCGTCCTGGCTGGAACCGTCGGGGTTCTCGACCTTGATCTTGATGCCGTACTTCTTCTCGAAGCCGTCTATCAGGGCACCGTAGTTGGCCCAGTCGCGGGGCAGGGCGATCGCCTGCAGCGTGCCCTCCTTCTTCGCCGCCGTCACCAGGGCGTCGAGACCGCCGAAGTCCGCGGCCGAGGTCGCGGTGGCCGCGCTCTTGCCGTCGGCGGTGGTGGACTCTTCGGGGGCCGCGCCACAGGCGCTCAGGGCCAGCGCGGCGGCGACGGCGAGGCCGCCGGTGAGGACGGCGGTCCTCGGCAGGAACACGGTCACGGTCTCTCCAGGAGTACGCACGAGGGTGTGATGAAGCCGGAAACTTGTCTGAACAAGTTGGCCTCAGTAGGCCCGCCCTCGATGTCGTGTTCGTAAACACTGGCGAAACCCTGACCCCTGATTCCCCGGACAATCCCTGCCCACACGTGTCACCTCCACGCCTCGACTAAGGTGATCACTCTGTGCACAGTCACCGAATCAGAGGGGAAGCATGCCGGCGCGACACGAGGAGATCGCCGAGGAGCTGCGGCGGGCGATCGACCGCGAGGAGTACACCGTCGGCAGCCTGCTCCCGGCGGAGACCGAACTCGCGGCGCAGTACGCCGTCTCGCGCGGCACGGTCCGCCAGGCCGTCGCGTCCCTGACCGCCGAGGGGCTCATCGGCTCACGCCAGGGCGCCCGCCGCGTGGTCCTGGCCGGCCGCCGCAGCCAGAGCTTCGCCGAGCTGCGCAGCTTCGCCCAGTGGGCGCGCGCGATGGGGCGGGAGGCCACCGGCCATGTGGTGACACAGGAGCGCCGCCCGGCGACGGCGGAGGACGCCGTGCGACTCCAACTGCGCGAGAACACCACGGTGTTGCACGTGCTGCGCGTCCGCGGCCTGGACGGCGAGCCGGTCCTCCTGGAGCGCACCGTGTACGCCGACTGGATCTCCCCCGCCGTCGAGGCCATCGAGCCCGACTGCCCCTCCGTCACCCAACGCCTCTTCGAGGACTCGGGCCTGGTCTTCGCCTACGGAGAGCACGTGATCGACGCGGTGGCGGCAGGCGCCCAGGACGCCGACCTCCTCGACGTCCGCCGCACCAGCCCTCTCCTACGAGTCCGCCGAGTCACCACAACCCGCGAAGGACGCCCGGTGGAATGGTCCGACGACCGCTACCGCTCGGACGCGGTGAGCTTCAGCGTCCACAACTCGATAGGAAACAACGCGCTGGCAAGAAAAACAGCGGAGTAACGGCAACTTGGAAACGCCCCAAGCAGGAGCGCCCCGTCAGGGGCGCGGGGAACTGCGCGACCAGCCCCCACGCACCCGCAGCGGAGCAACTACGTGGGCGACCCCGAAGAAAACCGTCGCAGCAACGGCGAAAGCACCAGCACGGACTTCGTCCGCTCCACGAACGACTCCCCCGCAATCCGCTCCAGCACCCGCTCGAAGTGCCGCATGTCGGAGGCGAAAACCTGCACAACCGCATCCGCGTCCCCGGTGACGGTAGACGCGGCCACCACCTCCTGATACCGCTCCAGCCCCCGCTGAATGGTCTCCGGCGAGGTGTTCCGTCGGCAGTAGATCTCGACGAACCCCTCGGTCTCCCACCCGAGCGCCGCCGGGTCCACCCGCACGGTGAACCCGGTGATGGCCCCACTGGACCGCAGCCGGTCCACGCGCCGCTTCACCGCGGGCGCGGACAGGCCGACCTCTTGCCCGATGTCGGCATAGGAGCGCCGCGCATCCTCGGCGAGGGCGTGCACGATGCGTTCGTCGAGATCGTTCAGCACTGCGGGTGGTTCACTTCTCTACGGTGGCGATACGGGACCGGCGGTAGCCGTAACTGAAGTAGAACACGAGCCCCACGGCCATCCAGACCCCGAAGACCACCCAGGTGACGGTGTCGAGGCTGCCCATCATCCAGACGCAGAAGGCGAAGCCGAGGGCGGGCAGCACCGGCGACAGCGGCACCCGGAACGTTCGGGGCATCTCGGGACGGGTCCGGCGCAGCACCACGACCGCGATGTTGACCAGCGCGAAGGCGAAGAGCGTGCCGATGCTGGTGGCGTCGGCGAGCTGGCCGAGCGGGATCGCGGCGGCGAGCACTCCGCAGAACACCGACACGATGAGGGTGTTGGCACGGGGCACACCGCTCTTCGGGTGAACGCGCGAGAACACCTTGGGCACGAGCCCGTCGCGGGACATGGCGAAGAGGATGCGGGTCTGGCCGTAGAGCACGGTCAGGACGACGCTGGCGATGGCGATGACGGCACCGGCGGCAAGCAGCGTGCCCCAGAAGGCGTCGCCCGTGACGTCCTTCATGATCCCGGAGAGCGCCGCCTCCGAGTCGGTGAACCGCTGCCAGGGCATCGCGCCGACAGCGACGGCCGCGACGAGGACGTACAGCGCCGTGACGATGATCAGCGAGAGCATGATGGCGCGCGGCAGGTCGCGCTGCGCGTTCGTCGCCTCCTCGCCGGCCGTGGAGGCGGCGTCGAAGCCGATGTACGAGAAGAAGAGTGTGGCCCCGGCGGCGCTGACACCCGCCATGCCGAGCGGCATGAAGCTCTCGTAGTTGCCGGAGCGGAAGCCCTGGATGCCGATCGCGCAGAACAGCAGCAGCGCGGCGATCTTCACCACGACCATGATCGTGTTGGCGCGGGCCGACTCACGGGCGCCGCCGAGCAGGAACGCCATCGCGAGCAGCACGACGATCAGCGCGGGCAGGTTGAAGATGCCCCCGTCGCCGGGCGGCGCGGAGAGCGCGTCGGGGATGGTGACGCCGATGGTCCCGTCGAGCAGCTCGTTGAGGTACTCGCCCCAGCCGACGGCCACGGCAGCGACCGAGACGCCGTACTCCAGGACCAGACACCAGCCGCAGATCCAGGCGATCAGCTCGCCCATCGTTGCGTACGCGTACGAGTACGAGGACCCGGCGACCGGGATGGTGCCCGCCAGCTCGGCGTACGAGAGGGCGGAGAACAGCGCCGTGAGGCCGGCGATCACGAAGGAGAGGGTGACTGCGGGGCCGGCCTTCGGGACGGCCTCGCCGAGGACGACGAAGATGCCGGTGCCGAGGGTGGCGCCGATGCTGATCATCGTCAGCTGCCACAGTCCGAGGGAGCGCCGGAGCGAGCCTCCCTCGCCCTGGCCACCCTCGGCGACCAGACGTTCCACGGGCTTGCGGCGCATGAGGCGCGCGCCGATGCCCGGGGACGGCGGGGCGGGCGAGGTGCGGGACTGCGGGGGTGCGCCTTGGTCGAGCACGCGGGTGGCTCCTTCATCGCTGCCGGTCGGAAAAGGCGGAGACCGGCGGCACCCCTGACAGCAGGGACCCGCCGAGCGGAGTCCCCGCCACACTAAGTACAGCGATTGACCCTATGAGTCCGGGCTTCGCGGGCGTAATGCAGCAACCTTGCGCGTCTCCGCAAGATCGTTGCGTTCATCGGGGCTCGGCGCATGATCGTTGCGCGGGGCCTTTCGATGGTTGCGCAGAGCCTCTTTCAGCAGCCGTACGCGGCTTGGCGAGCCGGTGGGAGAGAGCCGGGGGCAGCCCTCCTCCGACCCTCCTGCGACGGCTCGCGTCAGCCCCCCTCCGGAGCCCCCGCGACGGCCCGCGCCCGCGCCACGTCGTCCTCGTCGAAGCCCATCTGCCCGGGCCGCCCGAACGCCTCCGCCTGCGCGTCGATCCAGCGGGTGTGCGCCTCCCAGGCGGCCTGCTTGCTGGTGCCGAGCGCCGCGCCGATCTGGGACCAGGAGGCGCCCGCCTCGCGGGCCGCACGGACGGTGAGCTGACGCCCGTATGCCGCCTTGCGGGCCACCACCTCGCTCAGCGCGAGGGCTTCGAGAAGCCCGGCCCGGTCGAGCGCCTCGGCGTCGCTCCCGGCCCCGGCGAGCGACTCCCGCACGCGCAGCTCGTCGAGGCGGGCCACGGCGGTCAGCAGGGTGTGCTGCGGCTCGATGCTCTGTGGTGTCGTCATGCCCTCAGCGTCGCGTCAAGCGAGCTTGACGTCAAGATGGCCTGACGAACAGGGCAGCCGCACGCCGACGGCCCCCGTGGTCACACCACGGGGGCCGTACGAGAACGGGGAAAGCCGCCGTCAGCTCCAGCTGGCGTGCAGCGGCTTGCCCTCGGCGTAGCCGGCCGCGCTCTGGATGCCCACGATCGCCTTCTCGGCGAACTCCTCGAGCGAGTTGGCGCCCGCGTAGGTGCAGGAGGAGCGGACGCCCGCGATGATCGAGTCGATCAGGTCCTCGACGCCCGGACGGGACGGGTCGAGGAACATCCGCGAGGTGGAGATGCCCTCCTCGAACAGGGCCTTGCGGGCACGGTCGTACGCCGACTCCTCGCTCGTGCGGTTCTTGACCGCGCGGGCGGACGCCATACCGAACGACTCCTTGTACAGGCGCCCGTTCGCGTCCTGCTGAAGGTCGCCCGGGGACTCGTACGTACCCGCGAACCACGAGCCGATCATGACGTTGGACGCGCCCGCGGCCAGCGCCATCGCGACGTCGCGCGGGTGCCGTACACCACCGTCGGCCCACACGTGCTTGCCGTACTTCTTCGCCTCGGCGGCGCACTCCTTCACCGCCGAGAACTGCGGCCGGCCGACGCCGGTCATCATGCGGGTGGTGCACATGGCGCCGGGGCCGACACCGACCTTGATGATGTCCGCGCCCGCCTCGATCAGGTCGCGGACGCCTTCCGCGGCGACGATGTTGCCCGCCGCGATCGGCACCTGCGGGTCGAGCGCGCGCACCGTCCTGATGGCGCTGATCATCGACTCCTGGTGGCCGTGCGCCGTGTCGATGACGAGCGTGTCGACGCCCGCATCGAGGAGCTGCTTGGCCTTGCCCGCGACATCGCCGTTGATGCCGACGGCGGCGGCGATGCGCAGCCGGCCGTTCGCGTCGGTGGCCGGCGTGTACAGCGTGGCGCGCAGGGCGCCCTTGCGGGTCAGGATGCCCGCGAGCCTGCCGTCCTTGTCGACGGCGGGGGCGTAGCGACGGTTGGCGTGGTCCAGCTTGTTGAAGGCCTCGCGCGGCTCGATGTCCGCGTCGAGGAGCAGCAGGTCCTTGGACATGACCTCGGACAGCTGCGTGAAGCGGTCTACGCCGGTGAGGTCGGCGTCGGTGACCACGCCGACGGGGCGGCCGTCCTCGTCCACGACGACGCCCGCGTTGTGCGCGCGCTTGGGCAGCAGCGCCAGCGCGTCGGCGACCGTCTGGTGGGGGGCGAGGATGATCGGGGTGTCGAGCACCAGGTGGCGCCCCTTGACCCAGGAGACGACCTCGGTGATGACCTCGATCGGGATGTCCTGCGGGATGACCACGAGCCCGCCGCGGCGGGCGACGGTCTCGGCCATCCGGCGGCCCGCGATCGCCGTCATGTTGGCGACGACCAGCGGGATCGTGGTGCCCGAGCCGTCAGGGGAAGCAAGGTCCACACCCTGACGCGAGCCGACCGCGGAGCGGCTGGGCACCATGAACACGTCGTCGTACGTCAGGTCGTACGGGGGCTGGATGTCATTGAGGAAACGCACGTGCTGCACATCCCGGTCGATCAGAGGTGGCCCCCGGACAGGTCAGCCAGGGGGAAGAGCACGTACTTCATTGTCCCATGTCGCCGTGTATGCACTGCCCGGGCCGATCCTCCAGACAGGCGTGCTCACGGCTTGTGGCATCCTCCGACACCGCGCCGATGACCGCCCGCTAGCGGGACTCGGCCAGCACCATCACCACGGCCAGCGGGGTGCCCGTACCCCGCCAGTGCGCCGCAGCGTCGGCGAAGATCTCTTGAAGGAGGCGCCAGTCCGCGGGCGAGAGAGCCGCGTACTCCTGCCAGCCCTGTACGAGGATCAGCCGGCCTTGTTGGGCGGGCCACCATTCGAGGTCGCCGAGGCAGTCGGCGAGGGCGTCCCAGTTGGCGCCGAACCAGTCCGGCAGGCGCAGCGCGGTGGCGCACGCCGTCATGAGCCCGGCCTTGTCCGTGACGCCCGCGAGGTCCAGGACCGCGGTCTCCCAGCCCGCCTTGCGCGCGGCTTCGAGCGCGGACTCCACGGGCAGCTGGGCGGGCCAGGAGAGGACACCGGCGGACGCGCTTCCTTCGAGCACCGGCGCGAGCGGGTCGTGCGTCATCTCAGCACCGCCCTGAACGACTTGTAGTGATCATCGGTGTAGTAGATCTCGCCGCCCTGCCCGGTGACAATGCGACGGGCTCCCCGATCACCCTCGCCGGGGGTTTTGACCGTGTATTCGTGGTAGTAGCCACGCTGGTGCTGCGGCAGCTCCCGCTCGAAGTTGCCGAAGACGGCACCGTCCTTGGCGTACGGGAAGGGGCCGCCCGCGTCGATGAGCGCGAGGGTGGCGCGGGCCTCAGCGGGAAGCCGGGACGCGGCGACCGTGGGCAGGTCCCCGGCCCAGGACGGGGTCGGCACATCCGCGAGGACGGTACTGGTGACGGTGGGCGACGTACCGCTGTCGGTGGACGCGCAGCCCGTGAGCAGCACACCGAGGCAGAGAACCAGCCCGGCAAGCAAACGGGGGACGAACCGCGGCAACATGACGTCGATGCTGCCACGGCCGCCCCCGCGCGGCGCGTCGTACGAACTCTCCGAAGCCGTCGAGATCCGTCCGATCCGGCCCCTCGGGACCCGCGGGATCCGCCCGACCCGCCCCTCAGGGCCCGTCCGGATCCGCCCGGTTCAGCGCAGGACGCGGTGTCGTCCCCGCCGTCATCAGATAGTCCGCGGCAGAAGTGTCCGTCACCAGGCTGGTGACGAGCCCGGACCGCAGCACCGCGTCGATGGCGGCGCCCTTGCGCTGACCGCCCGCGATCGCGACGACCTCGGGGATGCGGCGCAGCCGGTCCGCCTCGACGGTGATGCAGCGCTCGCCCAGGTCACGCCCGACCCGGCGGCCCTCGGTGTCGAAGAGGTGCGCGGACATCTCCGCGGCGACACCGAGGGTGGCGTAGTGGGCGCGCTCCTCCTCGGTGAGCATGTCGTGCACCGTGGAGATGCCCGCCTCCCAGGAGCCGATGGACACGCAGGCGACCGTCACCTTGTCGAAGTACTCGAAGGCGCGGGCGATCCCGGTCTGGTTGCGCAGCGCGGCCGCGGTGGCCGCGTCGGGCAGCAGCATCGGCGCGTAGATCGGGTGGGCGTCGCCACCCGACACCTGGGCCGCACGCCGTACGGCCTCCACCGAACCGCGTTCGGCGGTCCCGGCGTCGTACACCCCCGTCAGCTGCACCACCGTGCACGGCGGGAGCCGGTCGAGCGCCGCCGCCATGTGGATGGTGGAGCGGCCCCAGGCGAGGCCGAGCACATCGCCCTCGTTGACCAGCTCACCGAGCAGGTCCGCGGCGACCTCGCCGAGGTTCTCGGGGTCCGGCGACTCCTGGGCCTCGGCCGGGGACTCCACCACGACCGCGTGCCTCAGTCCGTACCGGGCGCGCAGCGCGTCCGAGCGCTCCGCGTCCAGTTCTGCGGGGACGCGGATCTCGATCCTTACGAGATCCCGTTCGAGAGCGGTTTCCAGGACCCGGGCCACCTTGAAGCGGCTGACGCCGAACTCCTCGGCGATCTGGATCTTGGATTTGCCCTCGAGGTAGAAGCGGCGGGCCATGGCCGCCGCCTGCACCAGCTCTGCGGGTCCCATCCGCATGGCTGACCGGCCCGCCGACATACCCGACACGGCGATCTCCTCACTGCTGTTCACACTCTGGATTCGCCGTTCATCCTCGCAGATTCGGCGTACTTGATCAGCCCAGATGGGCGGCGTTCACGTTCCCTTCGGTCAGTGGTTGCACGCCCATGACGCCTGGGCCGTCGCGTCCTGGGCCTGCGTGCGCAATGCACGTACCGCCTGGGCCGGGTCGGATGCCCCGTACACCGCCGATCCGGCGACGAAAACGTCGGCTCCCGCCTCCGCGCACCGCTCGATCGTCGACGCCGA
Source organism: Streptomyces sp. NBC_00620 (assembly GCF_026341825.1). GTDB lineage: Bacteria > Actinomycetota > Actinomycetes > Streptomycetales > Streptomycetaceae > Streptomyces. The sequence continues at coordinate 1,218,110 of NZ_JAPENY010000002.1, read as the reverse complement.
AACTCCGCCGTCGACCTGAAGCCAGAGTTCAAGACCGTGCTTGCTGATCAACTCGCGAGTGCGCCGGATCTTCGGGAGCATGATGTCGAGGAAGGCCTGGCCGCCGAATCCGGGCTCGACCGTCATGATCAGCAGCATGTCGAGCTCGGGAAGCAGATCCTCGTACGGCTCGATCGGGGTCGCGGGCTTGAGCGCCATGGAGGCACGGGCACCCTTGGCCCGGATTTCGCGGGCGAGCCGCACCGGCGCGGCGGCCGCCTCCACATGGAAGGTGACGGAACCAGCACCCGCTTCTACGTACTGGGGCGCCCACCGATCGGCGTCCTCGATCATCAGGTGGCAGTCCAGCGGCGTGTCCGTCGCACGGGCCAGGGACTCTACGACCGGCACACCAAGCGTGAGGTTCGGTACGAAATGGTTGTCCATGACGTCGACGTGGAGCCAGTCGGCCCCTTCCACCGCCTTTGCCTCCTCGGCAAGACGGGCGAAGTCGGCGGACAGGATGCTGGGGTTGATCTGCACGGCCATGCCCCAAGACTGCCATGCCCCAGGCCGGTTGCGATCCTCGGTCCAGACCTAGGCCGTTCTGCGGATGTTGTGCCACGGCGCAACATGCCATGCTGGGCGGCCCACCGGCTCCAAGAACGGCTACGGGGGTGGCCATGACGGACCCACAGGGGAAGCAACGGCGCGGTATCGCCTGGCTTGTCTGCGGTAAGCGCAGCAAGTGGGCGGTGGTGGGACTGTGGCTCGTGCTGCTGGTTCTCACGGCACCGTTCGCCCAGAAACTCACCGACGCCCAGGACAACGACGCGGCCTCCTGGCTGCCCGGCTCCGCCGAATCCACCCAAGTTCTCCAGATCTCCGAGGACTTCAGGCCGGAACAGATCCCCGCGGTCGTCGTGTACGCCCGCGACGGGGGCCTCACGGCACAGGACCGTAGTCAGATCACCGAGGATGCGGCCCAGATCAAGCAGCTGACCGCGCACGGCATCCGCGGTTCGGAGACCCGGGGACCGGTCTACGACCGGGCCACCGACCCGCGCGCCGCCCAGATCCTCGTCCCCATCACGATGGACGAGAAGGGCTGGGAGGAGATCTCGCCCGCCGTCGACTCGATCCGTGAGGTGACCGGCAAGGGCGGCGAGGGGCTCGCCGTGCACATCACGGGCCCGGGCGGTACGTCCGCGGACTTCTCCGAGGCCTTCGAGGGCATCGACTCCACACTGCTGCTCTCGGCGCTGGGCGTCGTCATCATCATGCTGCTGGTCACCTATCGCAGCCCCACCCTGATCATCGTCCCCCTGATCGGTGTGATCGCCGCACTGCTCACCGCGCAGGCGCTGATCTACTTCCTCGCCGAGCACGCGGGCCTGACGGTCAACGGCCAGAGCGCGGGCATCCTCACGGTGCTCGTCTTCGGCGCGGGGACCGACTATGCCCTGCTCCTGGTCGCCCGCTACCGGGAGGAACTGCGCCGCCACGAGGACCGACACGAGGCCATGGCGCTGGCCCTGCACCGCGCCGGCCCGGCGGTACTGGCCTCCGGCGCCACCGTCGTCCTGAGCATGCTGGTGCTGCTGGCCGCCGAGATGAACTCGACGCGCGGCCTCGGCCCGGTCGCAGCCATCGGCGTCGCGGTCGCGCTGGCCGCGATGATCACGCTGTTCCCGGCTCTCCTTGTGATCTTCGGCCGCTGGATCTTCTGGCCGGTGATCCCGCACTTCGGTTCCGCCGACCCGACCGAGCGCGGCCTCTGGGCACGCATGGGCGGCCGTATCGCCCGCCGCCCGCGGATGATCTGGGGCGTCACGGCGGCGGCGCTCGCGCTGCTCTCGCTGGGCCTGATCCAGCTGCGCGCCGAGGGCATCAGCAACGCCGACGCCTTCACCGGCAAACCCGACTCGATCGTCGGCCAGGAGGTGTCCGCGCGCTACTTCCCCGCGGGCAGCGGCGATCCGCTCGTCATCGTCAGCAACCGCGCCCAGGCCGAGGAGGTCGGCCAGGCGGTCGCGGCCACCTCCGGTGTCGTACCGGACTCGCTGGGCCTGCCACCCGGGACGAAACCCGAGTTCGAGGGCAAGGTCCTGTTCGAGGCGACCATGACGGCCCCCGCGGACAGCGAGGCCGCGAAACAGACGGTGGAGCGGGTCCGGGACGCCGTCCACGCGGTCCCCGACGCCGACGCCCAGGTGGGCGGCGGCACCGCGTCCCTGCTCGACATGGACAAGGCGACGACCCACGACAACATCCTGATCATCCCGCTGGTGCTGGTCGTGGTCCTGCTGATCCTGGGCGGGCTGCTGCGCGCCCTGATCGCGCCGCTGATACTCATCGGGACAGTGGTGCTGTCCTTCGCGGCAGCGCTCGGCATCAGCGCCCTGGCGTTCCGGTACGCCTTCGACTACGCGGGCGAGTCCACGGACTTCCCACTCTTCGTCTTCGTCTTCCTGGTCGCCCTGGGCATCGACTACAACATCTTCCTGACCACGCGCATCCGCGAGGAGGCTGGCCACCAGGGCACCCGCAAGGGCGTGGTGACAGGCCTGACCGCGACCGGCGCAGTCATCACCTCGGCCGGCCTGGTCCTCGCGGGCACCTTCGCCGCGCTGGCCACACTGCCGATGGTGGCCTTCGCGGAGCTCGGCTTCACGGTGGCGCTCGGCGTCCTGCTCGACACGTTCATCGTGCGTTCGGTGCTGGTCACGGCCCTGTTCCTGGATGTGGGACCGAAGATCTGGTGGCCGCACCGACTGGCACACGAGGACGGCGGAGAACCGCCGCCCGCGGTGGCTCCGTCGCAGGCTCCGGAACCGGCCTCGCGGCCGGACTAGAGCCTGTCCGGCGGATCAGGCTGGACAGGCCCCAGCTCCAGGTCATCCGGTCCTGCGGATGAGCGCCAGATACATGGCGTCCGTCCCGTGCAGATGCGGCCACAGCTGTACGTCGGGGCCGTCGCCCAGGGCCGGTACGCCGGGCAGGAGGGGGCGGGCGTCGATGAGCTCGGCGGCGTGCTGCTTGACCACGTCGTCGACCACGGCGCGGGTCTCGGCGAGGTGCGGAGAGCAGGTCGCGTAGCCGACGACGCCGCCGACGCGCACGGAGTCGAGCGCCGTGCGCAGCAGCCCGCGCTGGAGCGGCGCGAAGCCCTCCAGGTCCTGGGGACGGCGCCGCCAGCGGGCCTCGGGACGGCGGCGCAGGGCGCCGAGCCCGGTGCAGGGCACGTCCATGAGCACTCGGTCGAAGGTGCCGGACCGCCACGGCGGACGGGTGCCGTCGGCGGCGATGACCTGGTACGGCCCGGGGTTCCCGGCGAGCGCCTTCGCCACAAGACCCGCCCGGTGCGGCAGCTTCTCGGAGGCGAGCAGCAGAGCACCGCGCTCGGCGGCGAGCCCGGCCAGCATGGCGGCCTTGCCACCGGGACCGGCGCACCCGTCCAGCCATGCCTTGTCGGGCCCGTCGAGCGGCGCGTTCGCCAGAGCGATCGCGACAAGCTGGCTGCCCTCGTCCTGAACGCCGGCCCGGCCTTCCCGTACGGCGTCGATGGCACCGGGTTCGCCGCCCTCGCTGAGCCGCACGGCGTAGGGCGACCAGCGGCCCGGCAGCGCGGACTCCTCGCCGAGCACGTCGAGGAGTTCACCGGCGGTGGACCGGCCGGGCCGGGCTACGAGGGTCACCTCGGGCCGCTCGTTGTCGGCTTCGAGCAGATCCTCGATCCCTGCACGGCCGCCGCCCAGCGCGTCCCAGAGCGCCGAGACGACCCAGCGCGGGTGCGAGTGCACGACGGCGAGATTCTCCTCGGGGTCGTCGTCGTACGGGGGCGCGACCTTCTCGATCCATGCCTCGAGATCGTGCTGCGAGACCTTCCGCAGTACGGCGTTGACGAACTTGGCCCGCCCGTCGCCGAGCACCACACGGGCGAGCTCGACGGAGGCGGAGACGGCGGCGTGCGTCGGGATGCGGGTGCCGAGCAGCTGATGGACACCCAGGCTCAGCACATCGAGCACCGGCGGGTCGACCTCGCGCAGCGGCCGGTCGACACACGCGGCGATGACCGCGTCGTACGTCCCCTGCCTGCGCAGCGTCCCGTACACCAGCTCGGTCGCAAGGGCCGCGTCCCGTCCGTCGAAGTCGCCCTTCTCGCGCGCCTTCCGCAGCAGCGGGGGCAGCACGAGGTTCGCGTACGCGTCCCGCTCGTCCACGGCCCGCAGCGCCTCGAAGGCGAGCATGCGGACGGGGTCCTTCTGGGGGCGGCGGTAGGGCTTGCCGGGCTTGCTCGGCCGACGGGACTGCTCACTCACGAAAAAGGTGCTCCGGATCCGGGAAAAGGTGCGTCTATCAGCGTACGCCGCGGGGCCGACCTCGGGCTCGACGGTGTCGCGGGCCGTGTCCGGCCCGACTCGATGGTGCGGTCCGCCTCAATGGTGGGGCCAGACTCAATGGTGCGGCCCGAGCCGGGTCAGGCCCCGAGCCGCTCCCCGGAGGTGATGCGCACGCCGCGCGCCCAGTCCGCGGCGCGCATCGGCTTCTTGCCCTGGGCCTGGACCCACAGCAGCTCGACGGCGTGCGAACCGGTCCCCACGTGCACGTTGTTCTTGCCCACGCCCAGCTCGCCCGGGGTGAGGTCGGTGCGGTCGGTCGCCGGGGCGACGTGGATGAGCTTGAGCCGCTCGCCCCTGAAGACGGTCCAGGAACCGGGCGCCGGGGTGCACCCGCGCACCACCCGGTCGACGCGCAGTGCCGGGGCGGACCAGTCGACGTGGGCGTCCTCGACGGTGATCTTCGGGGCCAGGGTGACACCGTCGGCGGGCTGCGGCACGGCCTTCAGACTGCCGTCCTCGATCCCGTCCATGGTCGCGGAGAGCAGCCCGGAACCGGCGAAGGCGAGCCGGGTGAGCAGATCCCCGCTGGTGTCGGTGGGGCGGATTTCCTCGGTGACGGTCCCGTAGACGGGTCCGGAGTCGAGCCCCTCCTCGATGAGGAAGGTGGAGGCACCCGTGATCTCGTCCCCCGCCATGATCGAGTGCTGCACGGGCGCCGCTCCGCGCCAGGCGGGCAGCAGCGAGAAGTGCAGGTTGACCCACCCGTGGGCGGGGATGTCCAGCGCGACCCGGGGCAGCAGCGCGCCGTACGCGACCACGGGACAGCAGTCGGGCGCGATCTCCCGCAGCCGCGCCAGGAACTCCTCGTCCCGCGGCTTCACCGGCTTCAGCACCTCGATCCCGGCCTCCTCCGCCCGCTGCGCGACCGGGCTCGCGACGAGGTGTCGCCCCCGCCCGGCCGGCGCGTCGGGCCGCGTGACGACCGCGGCCACCTCGTGTCGCCCGGAGGCGATCAGGGCGTCCAGAGCGGGAACGGCGACCTCGGGGGTACCTGCGAAGACGAGCTTCATGGGTGGCGGTTGACCTCTCGGACGGGAGCGCTTCAGACCCCGCGCGCACGCCGGGAGCGGCGGGGTACGGGGCAGCGCACCAGTCTATGCGGGGCGGGGGGTTGGGGGCGCGGGGGCGCCCCACGACGCAAAAACCCCCGCCTCGCGTCAACACTCCACCGGGGGCGTACGCCCCACGACGCGCCCCGTGCATATGCCCTTACGCCCCCGCAGCGTGACCACTCACCCTTAAACGCGTTGGTCAAGAAAGAGTTGACCACAACGGGCCGCAATCGCGGCCCGATCCTTTTCAACGCCGGTTCGAGAGGCTTGTTCATGGCCGACCACGCAACCCACGACGCCCAGGCTCGGGCCAGCCTGCACTTGCTGGTGCGGGACATCGAGCGGGTCCGCCGGCAGGTGGACGCACTGCGCACGCTCACCGCCCAGCTGGGCAACGTCTACCGCCCGCGCCGCTCGGGCCCCTCCGCGGGCTTCGTCGTCTACGGACGCGCCCCCGCCCCGACCGTCCGCCTCGCCCAGGAGCTGCGGGACAGCGTCGAGACCCTGGTCACGGCAGCCGTGGACTTCGACCGCTCACTGGGTTTCTCGTGGGACGCGGTGGGCTCCGCCCTCGGGGTCACCAAGCAGGCGGTGCACCGCCGTTACGGCGCCCGCCGTGCCACCGCCCAGGCCGCCGCGGAGGCGGAGCGCGCCACGGAGCCGGTGGGCAGCCAGACCGTCGCCGTCAACACCGGCATCCCCACGGTGCCGGTACCGACGGTCCCCGCCGCACGCTCCATGCCCACCCAGCCGACGGCGGGCAGCCCCACCCTCCGCGACGAGGTGAGGCCCACCGCATTCCCGGGGCCGCGCAACGGCTGACCCGACCCACCTCTGCCTCCCGGCGCCGCCAGTCCCGGGAGGCAGCTCCACGCTCACCCCCAGCACGTCTCACCCGATGTCCGGCGGATCGATCCGAATCCGTACGGGCTCGCTGCCCCCACGAGCCATCCGCGCCGCCTGCGCGGCCTTCAACGCTGCCGCAAGGGCGGCCCCGCTCCCGGGAGGCACCCGGACGAGGGCCCGCTCCCAGTGCTCACCGGGAGGCGGCCCTCCGGTCCGCCGAGGACGCCCGGCCTCCGTGACATGCATCGGCACGGGCCCCAACACCTCGGCATCACGGGGAAGTTCGGCCGCGGCGAGAAACCCCGCCAGCGCCTCCGGCGTACCGGACACGGCCGCCATCCGCGACACCGGCGGAAACCCGAGCTCGGCGCGCTCGGCGAGTTCGCGTACGGCATGCCCGACGGGATCCCACCGTACGAGCGCCTGCACGGGCCGCAACGTCGGCTCGGCGACGACGACCACGGTCCCTCCGGCGCCCTGCGGACGCACCAGCGAGGCCGCGCCGATCCAGCGCCGCAGCGCCTCCTCACCGGCCCGCAGATCGGGCCGGCCGAGCATCGCCCAGCCGTCGAGCAGCAGCGCGGCCGCGTACCCGCCGTCGGCGACGGGCTCGGCCCCCGGGGTGCTCACGACGAGCGCGGGCGCCCCCGGCACCGTGTCGAGCACCTGCTCCCGCCCCGACGTCCGCACGGGCACGGCGGGAAACGCCCGCCCCAGCTCCTCCGCGGTCCGCCGGGCCCCCACGATCTGTGCCCGCAGCCGGAACCCACCGCACTCGGGGCAGTGCCAGGCGGCCTCGTCCCGCCCGCACCACGTACACCGCAGCGCCCCCGCGTCCTGCGCCTCCAACGGCCCCGCACAGTGCCGACACCGCGCGGCCGCCCGGCACTGCGCACAGGCCATCCGCGGCACGTACCCCCGCCGAGGCACCTGCACCAGCACAGGACCGTGCCGCAACCCCTCCCTCACCACCTGCCAGGCAAGCGTCGGCAACCGCGCGGCCCGGGCAGCCTCGTCCCGCGCGAGGTCCCCGTCCCCCACGGTCCGCACCAAGGGCGCGACCCCCCGCACCTGCTCCCGCTCCGCGACCAACGGCAACGCCCAACCACTCTCGACGAGCTGCGCCGCCTCCACCGTGCAACCCCAACTCCCCAGCAGGAAGGCGCACTTGTCATGCGCGGCCCGCAGCAGGAGCACCTCCCGCGCATGCGGCTGCGGCGCGTGCGGCTCACTGTGGCTGCCGTCCCCGTCGTCCCAGATGACGACGAGCCCCAGATCTCGCACGGGCGCGAACATGGCGGCCCGGGTCCCCACGACGGCCCGTACGGACCCACGCCGCACGGCAAGCCACTCCCGATACCGCTTCTCCGGCCCGGCCTCCGCGGTGAGCACGGCATGCCGTCCCGCCCCCAGCAGCGAGGTCAGCGCGGCGTCCACGCGTGAGACGGCCCGCCCGTCCGGTACGACCACGAGCGCACCCCGCCCGGAGGCGAGCGTCGCCGCCACGGCCCGGGCCAACTCCTCGGCCCAGCCCGGCCCCGGCAAGGCGTTCCACACAGCTCTCGGTGCCCCACCCGCCGCGAGCGACTCCAGAAAGGCCGCCCCCCGCCCGTACCGCGCCCAGGACCCCACCTCAGGCACCGCAGGAACCGGAAGCGGCGCGGGCGAATCCTTGCCCTCCGCCCGGGCATTGCGCGGCGGAACGGCCAACTGCAGCACATCGGCGAGGCTGCCCGCGTACCGGTCGGCGACAGCGCGCGTGAGCCCCAGCAACTCCTCGCTCAACACCGGCTCGGGCGAGACGACTTGAGCCAGCGCGGCCAACGGCCCGGAGTAGTCCGACTCGGGAAGCCGCTCGATGAGGAACCCGTCGATCAGCCCCCCGCCCTCACGGCGCCCCTCACGCACCCGATGCCGCCCGGCCCCGAACCTCACCCGCACCCGCACACCGGGCTGCGCCTGCGCATCGAGCTCCTCGGGCACGGCGTAGTCGAAGTACCGGTCGAGATGCAGCACACCCTTGTCGACCAGCACCCGCGCGACCGGCAACTCCTTCGCCAGCGCGGCCCCCCGCCATGTCCGTGGCTTCGCCTTGGGCGCCGCGGCCTTCCGCACACTCTCCCGAATCAGCGCAAGCTGCTCGGGCGGCGCACCCTCCGCACCACCCTCGCCGTCCCCATTCGCGCTGCTCACAGCAACATTCCTACCAGACCCCACTGACAGCGCCGGGCGCCCGGGACCGGCGGTGAAACACCGAGGCCCGGCACCCCCAAGGGGCACCGGGCCTCGCCGCACAACCAGCTCTACAGGCCAACAGCCTTGCGCAGCGCCTCGACGCGGTCCGTCCGCTCCCACGTGAAGTCGGGCAGCTCGCGCCCGAAGTGACCGTACGCGGCGGTCTGGGAGTAGATCGGGCGGAGCAGGTCGAGGTCGCGGATGATGGCCGCCGGGCGGAGGTCGAAGACCTCGGTGATGGCGGTCTCGATCTTCTCGGCGTCGACCTTGGCGGTGCCGAAGGTCTCGACGAAGAGGCCGACGGGCTCGGCCTTGCCGATGGCGTAGGCGACCTGGACCTCGCAGCGGGTGGCGAGGCCCGCGGCGACGACGTTCTTCGCGACCCAGCGCATGGCGTACGCGGCGGAGCGGTCGACCTTGGACGGGTCCTTGCCCGAGAAGGCGCCGCCGCCGTGGCGGGCCATGCCGCCGTATGTGTCGATGATGATCTTGCGGCCGGTCAGGCCGGCGTCGCCCATCGGGCCGCCGATCTCGAAGCGGCCGGTCGGGTTCACCAGGAGGCGGTAGCCCTCGGTCTCCAGCTTGATGCCGTCGTCGAGGAGGGCCTTCAGCTCGGGCTCCACCACGAACTCGCGGATGTCGGGGGCCAGGAGCGAGTCCAGGTCGATGTCCGAGGCGTGCTGCGAGGAGACGACGACGGTGTCCAGGCGGACCGCCTTGTCGCCGTCGTACTCGATGGTGACCTGGGTCTTGCCGTCGGGGCGCAGGTACGGGATGGTGCCGTTCTTGCGGACCTCGGAGAGGCGGCGCGCGAGGCGGTGCGCGAGGTGGATCGGGAGCGGCATCAGCGCCGGCGTCTCGTCCGTGGCGTAGCCGAACATCAGGCCCTGGTCGCCCGCGCCCTGCTTGTCGAGCTCGTCCTCGTCGCCCTCGACACGCTTCTCGTACGCCGTGTCGACGCCCTGCGCGATGTCGGGCGACTGCGAGCCGATGGACACCGAAACGCCACAGGACGCGCCGTCGAAGCCCTTCTTCGAGGAGTCGTAACCGATCTCGAGGATCTTGTCACGCACAAGCTGCGCGATCGGCGCGTACGCCTTGGTGGTGACCTCTCCGGCCACGTGCACCAGGCCGGTCGTGATCAGCGTCTCCACGGCGACCCGGGAATGCGGGTCCTCGCGCAGAAGCGCGTCGAGAATGGTGTCGCTGATCTGGTCAGCGATCTTGTCGGGGTGACCCTCGGTCACAGACTCCGAGGTGAACAGACGACGGGACACAACGCTCCCTGAGGTTGCAGCGGCTGCTGGCTGATCATTGGCGGACGGTCGGGGGCTGCGCCCGGCATCGTCCGAGAACAGTTTATCGGTCGCACTCGCCTACAGGCCCACCTGTCTCGCTTCTCGGAAGCGCTGTGACCTGCGGCACGGGCATTCTCCGCTATGACGCTCGGTCTCCGCCAGGGTCGCCACGCCCGTTTTTGCGCGTCATGAGGGGCCTGTTGAGGCAATTGGGACGTTCCCCATTGGCTGAGATTTCACGTGACTGAGACTTTCAGCGGATACGACTTTCAGCGGAGACGGGGCACCACCAGATCCCACACGGTGTCCGCCAGCGCCTCCTTCGGCCCGTAGGGCACCGGGGTCTCGCTGCCGTCGGCCCCGAGCACCACGGCCTCGTTCTCCTCGGCGCCGAAGGTCTTGCGCTCCCCCACCTCGTTCACCACGAGCAGGTCGCAGCCCTTGCGCTCGAGTTTCGTACGTCCGTTGGCCAGTACGTCGTCCGTCTCGGCGGCGAAACCGACCACCACCTGGCCGGGACGGGACCGCTCCGCCGAGATCTCGGCGAGGATGTCCGGGTTCCGGACGAGCACGATCGGCTCCGGCTCCTGGCCGTCCTTCTTCTTGATCTTTCCTGCGGCGTACGCCGCAGGGCGGAAGTCCGCCACGGCCGCCGCCATGACCACCGCGTCGGCATCCGGGGCCGCCTTCAGTACCGCCTCGCGCAGCTGAAGTGCGGTTCCGACCTGTACGACGTCCACACCGGCCGGGTCCGGCAGTCCGGTGTTGGCGGCGACCAGCGTGACCCGGGCGCCCCGCGCGGCCGCCGTACGGGCAAGGGCGTACCCCTGCTTGCCGGAGGAGCGGTTGCCGAGGAAGCGGACGGGGTCGAGCGGCTCGCGCGTGCCGCCCGCGCTGACGACGACATGACGGCCGGCGAGATCCGGCTCGGCCACGCCACGCGCGAGCACCCGGCGGCACACCTCGTAGATCTCCGAGGGCTCGGGCAGCCGCCCCTTGCCGGTGTCGACGCCGGTCAGCCGCCCGACGGCGGGCTCGATGACGACGGCACCCCTGCGGCGCAGCGTCGCCACGTTCTCCTGCGTGGCCGGGTGCTCCCACATCTCGGTGTGCATGGCGGGCGCGAAGACGACCGGACAGCGGGCGGTGAGCAGGGTGTTCGTGAGGAGGTCGTCGGCGATGCCGTGGGCCGCCTTGGCGAGCATGTCGGCCGTCGCCGGGGCCACGACGACGAGGGCGGCGTGCTGCCCGATGCGGACGTGGGGCACCTCGTGGACGTCCGACCAGACCTCGGTGGAGACGGGGTGGCCGGAGAGCGCGGACCAGGTGGCGGCGCCGACGAAGTGCAGGGCGGACCGGGTCGGTACGACGCGTACGTCATGACCGGACTCGGTCAGCCGACGCAGCAGCTCACAGGCCTTGTACGCGGCGATGCCGCCACTGACCCCCAGTACGACCTTGGGCTTGTCCACCGGGCCTCCCCACTCTCGAAAACGTTCAACCCCATGACACACCACAGGCCCGACAGTCGCGCTGCCGGGCCTGGGATGAAGAAACGCTAGAGACAATGACTACTGAGCGGGGCCCTCAACGGCCTCGGACGTCAGCAGGCCCGCGTTGATCTCGCGCAGGGCGATAGAAAGCGGCTTCTCGTGGACGTGGGTGTCCACCAGGGGACCGACGTACTCGAGGAGACCCTCACCGAGCTGCGAGTAGTACGCGTTGATCTGACGGGCACGCTTGGCCGCGTAGATCACCAGGCTGTACTTCGAGTCGGTGGCCTCGAGGAGCTCGTCGATCGGAGGGTTGATGATGCCCTCGGGAGCGGTGATGGAAGAGGACACGCTCTGCCTTCCGAAAAGGGAAAAAGACCTGAAAGATCAAACAACTTCCATCAAGGCTAGCAGCTCACGTGCTACATCCTCGACGGAGGTGTTGACAAGGGTGACATCGAACTCGGTCTCGGCCGCCAGTTCGATCTTGGCGGCCTCCAGACGGCGCTCGATCACCTCGGGCGGCTCGGTGCCCCGGCCGGTGAGCCTGCGCACCAGCTCCTCCCAGGAGGGAGGGGCCAGGAACACGAGCAGGGCCTCCGGCATGGACTCGCGGACCTGCCGGGCGCCCTGGAGGTCGATCTCCAGGAGAACCGGCACACCTGCCTCCAGGTGCTCCAGGACGGCCGTACGCGGCGTCCCGTAGCGGTTGCCGGCGAATTCGGCCCACTCGAGCAGCTCACCGTTGGCGATCAGCTTGTCCATCTCCTCGTCACTGACGAAGAAGTAGTGGACTCCATGCTTCTCACCGGGGCGCGGCCTGCGGGTCGTCGCCGACACCGAGAGCCAGACCTCGGGGTGTTCCTTGCGCATATGAGCGACGACCGTGCTCTTGCCGACCCCTGAGGGGCCGGAGAGCACGGTCAGCCGCGGACGTTCACTCATGCAGCGATTATTCCAGCAATCCCGGTATGCCCAGGACTCAGGCGCCGGAGCCGCCGAACTCACGCTCCAAGGAGGCGATCTGGTTCGAGCCGAGGCCGCGTACACGACGGCTCTCGGAGATCCCGAGTCGCTCCATGATCTGCTTGGCGCGGACCTTGCCCACGCCCGGCAGGGACTCCAGGAGAGCGGAGACCTTCATCTTGCCGATGACGTCGTTCTCCTGTCCCTGCTTGATGACCTCGTGAAGGGAGGCGCCGGAGTGCTTGAGTCGATTCTTGACCTCGGCCCGCTCCCGGCGAGCCGCGGCGGCCTTTTCGAGCGCGGCTGAGCGCTGTTCAGGGGTAAGGGGCGGAAGAGCCACGCCTACGTCACCTCGGATGTCGAACTGTCGGATACGGACCGGTGAGGAACCTAGTCGCCCCACACCTGGGTAGCTACGAGCAACACGCTTGCCCGTTCTCCCCCACTGCCTTAAAAAGCGTGGGAGGTGCCCCCACTCGACGGAGACTAGCGGGCAAGTGCGCCAGAGTCAGCGAGAACAGCGGAAAAGTCCTGGTCAGCCTCCCTGGACCTAGACATTTCCGACATATTGCCCCGGATTTGAGGATGTATTCAGACTCGGAGCGGACTCGGAGCCCTCCGAGGACACTCGTCGGAGGACTGCCAAAGGCCCGTCGGCGGACTCAGGCAGCCGTCACAGCGGCCCTGATCTCCTCCGCGAAGCCCTCCGCGACCTCCCGCAGCGCGACGACATCGGGACCGTGACGCAGAACACCCCGGCTGACGTTCGGGACGACATTGCGCACCGCCGCGCCGAAGACGCCGGCGAGATCGGCCGCGGTGGCCCCCTGTGCGCCGATTCCGGGCGCGAGGATCGGTCCGTTGATGTCCAGGTCGTACGAGGAGAGATCGCCCAGCGTGGCGCCCACCACCGCCCCGAAGGAGCCCAGGGGCGACTCCCCCGCGTTCTCGGCGGCGAGATGGGCCAGCATGGTCGCTCCGACGTCCCGGCCGTCCGCGCGGACCGCGTGCTGCACCTCGCCGCCCTCCGGGTTGGAGGTGAGCGCGAGGACGAAGAGGCCGGCGCCGCTCTCGCGGGCCAGCTCGACCGCGGGCTTCAGTGAGCCGTAGCCCAGGTACGGCGACACGGTCAGCGCGTCCGAGAACAGCGGCGCGTCCTTGCGCAGGAAGGTCTCCGCGTACGCGGCCATGGTCGAGCCGATGTCGCCGCGCTTGGCGTCCATCACGACCAGCGCACCGGCCGCCCGCGCCTCCTCGACCGACTTCTCCAGGACGGCGATGCCGCGCGACCCGAAGCGCTCGAAGAACGCGCTCTGCGGCTTCAGGACGGCGACCCGGTCGGCCAGTGCCTCGACGACGGTGCGGCTGAAGCGCTCCAGGCCCGCGATGTCGTCCTCGAGCCCCCAGTCGGCGAGCAGCGAGGCGTGCGGGTCGATGCCGACGCACAGCGGGCCGCGGTCGTCCATGGCGCGGCGAAGACGTGCGCCGAAGGGTTCCAGGCTCATGCGGACTTCCTCACGTCGGCGCCGACCGCGTCGGCGAGGGTGGCGTACGGGCTCATGCGGAGGCGGGCGGCGAGCCCCTTGTGGATGGCGCGGCCCCAGAAGGGGCCCTCGTAGATGAAGGCGCTGTAGCCCTGGACCAGGGTGGCGCCGGCCAGGATGCGCTGCCAGGCGTCCTCGGCGTTCTCGATGCCGCCGACGCCCACGAGGGTGATCCGGTCGCCCACGCGCGCGTAGAGGCGGCGCAGCACCTCCAGGGAGCGCGCTTTCAGCGGCGCTCCGGAGAGTCCGCCGGTCTCCTTGACCAGGGAGGGTTGGGACTTCAAACCGAGTCCCTCGCGCGCGATGGTGGTGTTCGTGGCGATGATCCCGTCCAGGCCGAGTTCGACGGCGAGGTCGGCGACCGCGTCGATGTCGTCGTCGGCGAGGTCGGGCGCGATCTTGACGAGGAGCGGGACGCGCCGGTCGGTGACCGCGCGGTCGGCGGCCTCGCGGACGGCGCTCAGGAGCGGTCGCAGCGCCTCCGTGGCCTGGAGGTTGCGCAGCCCTGGGGTGTTCGGCGAGCTCACGTTGACGACGAGGTAGTCGGCGTGGCGGGCCAGCCGCTCGGTCGACTTCACGTAGTCGCCGACGGCCTCCGCCTCCGGGACGACCTTGGTCTTGCCGATGTTGACGCCGACGACGGTCCTGAAGACCGGCGTACGGGCCGCCAGGCGCTCGGAGACGGCCGCGGAGCCCTCGTTGTTGAACCCCATACGGTTGATCAGCGCGCGGTCCGGCACAAGGCGGAACAGCCGCTTCTTGGGGTTGCCCGGCTGGGGCTCCCCGGTGACCGTGCCGATCTCGATGTGGTCGAAGCCGAGCATCGACATCCCGTCGATCGCGACGGCGTTCTTGTCGAAGCCGGCGGCGAGCCCGAAGGGACCGTGCATCCGCAGTCCGAACGCCTCCGTACGCAGTTCCTCGTGTCGGGGCGCGAGCGCGGCCGCGACGAAGGTGCGGAGCACGGGGATGCGGGCGGCGAGACGGATCCAGCGGAAGGCCAGGTGGTGGGCCTGCTCGGGGTCCATGCGCTGGAAGACGAGCCGGAAGAAAATCTTGTACATGATCAGTGTCCTCATCAAGAGCCTCATGAAGAGGGGGACACCGTTTCCGGTGTCCCCCTCAGGGCTGCTAGTCGCGGGCCGCGGTCAGATGCTCGGCGTGTTCCTGCAGTGAACGCACGCCCACGTCACCGCGGTTGAGTGCGTCGATGCCCTGGACGGCTGCGGCGAGCGCCTGGACCGTCGTCAGGCACGGAACGGACCGTGCCACGGCCGCCGTTCGGATCTCGTAGCCGTCGAGGCGGCCGCCGGTGCCGTACGGGGTGTTGACGATGAGGTCGACCTGGCCGTCGTGGATGAGCTGGACGATGGTCTTCTCGCCGTTCGGGCCCTCGCCCTCGCTCTGCTTGCGCACGACGGTGGCGTTGAGGCCGTTGCGCTTGAGCACCTCGGCCGTGCCGGAGGTGGCGAGCAACTCGAAGCCGTGGGCGACGAGTTCACGCGCCGGGAAGATCATCGAGCGCTTGTCGCGGTTGGCGACGGAGATGAAGGCGCGACCCTTGGTCGGCAGCGGACCGTACGCGCCCGCCTGCGACTTGGCGTACGCCGTGCCGAACACCGAGTCGATGCCCATGACTTCACCGGTGGAGCGCATCTCCGGGCCGAGGACGGTGTCGACGCCGCGCCCGTGGATGTCGCGGAAGCGCGACCACGGCATGACGGCCTCCTTGACGGAGATCGGCGCGTCGAGCGGCAGCGTGCCGCCGTCGCCGTTGGCGGGGAGCAGCCCCTCCGCCCGCAGTTCGGCGACGGTCGCGCCGAGCGAGATGCGGGCGGCGGCCTTGGCGAGGGGTACCGCGGTCGCCTTCGAGGTGAAGGGGACGGTGCGCGAGGCACGCGGGTTGGCCTCGAGAACGTACAGGATGTCCCCGGCCATCGCGAACTGGATGTTGATGAGTCCGCGTACGCCAACACCCTTGGCAATGGCCTCAGTTGACGCCCGCAGCCGCTTGATGTCGAACCCGCCGAGCGTGATCGGCGGCAGCGCGCACGCCGAGTCGCCGGAGTGGATACCGGCCTCCTCGATGTGCTCCATGACGCCGCCGAGGTACAACTCCTCGCCGTCGTACAGGGCGTCGACATCGATCTCGATCGCGTCGTCGAGGAACCGGTCGACCAGCACCGGCCGCGAAGGGCTGATCTCGGTCGACTCGGCGATGTAGGAGGACAGCCGCGTCTCGTCGTACACGATCTCCATACCGCGTCCGCCGAGGACATACGACGGCCGGACCAGGACCGGGTAGCCGATCTCGTCGGCGATGGCCTTGGCCCCGGCGAAGGTGGTGGCGGTGCCGTGCTTGGGAGCCGGCAGTCCGGCCTCCTCCAGGACCCGCCCGAAGGCACCGCGGTCCTCGGCGGCGTGGATGGCCTCGGGCGAAGTGCCCACGATCGGCACGCCGTTGTCCTTGAGCGCCTGTGAGAGGCCCAGCGGGGTCTGGCCGCCGAGCTGCACGATGACACCCGCGACCGGTCCTGCCAGCGTCTCAGCGTGGACGATCTCCAGCACGTCTTCGAGCGTCAGCGGCTCGAAGTACAGGCGGTCGGAGGTGTCGTAGTCGGTCGAGACCGTCTCCGGGTTGCAGTTGACCATCACGGTCTCGTAGCCCGCGTCGCTCAGCGCGAAGGAGGCGTGGACGCACGAGTAGTCGAACTCGATGCCCTGGCCGATGCGGTTGGGTCCTGAGCCCAGGATGATGACCGCGGGCTTCTCGCGCGGGGCGACCTCGGTCTCCTCGTCGTACGAGGAGTAGAAGTACGGCGTGTTGGCCGCGAACTCGGCGGCGCAGGTGTCGACCGTCTTGTAGACCGGGCGGATACCGAGCGCGTGCCGCACCTCGCGGACGACATCCTCGCGCAGGCCGCGGATCTCACCGATCTGGACGTCGGAGAAGCCGTGCCGCTTGGCCTCGGCCAGCAGCGAGGGATCCAGCTTGTCGGCGGCGGCCAGGTCGTCCGCGGTCTCCTTGATCAGGAAGAGCTGGTCCACGAACCACGGGTCGATCTTCGTCGACTCGAAGACCTCCTCGGGAGTGGCGCCCGCGCGGATGGCCTGCATGACGGAGTTGATGCGCCCGTCGGTCGGCCGTACGGCCTCCGCCAGCAGCTCGGCCTTGTCGCCGGGCTCGCCCACGAAGGTGAACTGGCTGCCCTTCTTCTCCAGCGACCGCAGCGCCTTCTGCAGCGCCTCGGTGAAGTTGCGGCCGATCGCCATCGCCTCCCCGACCGACTTCATGGTCGTGGTGAGCGTCGAGTCGGCGGACGGGAACTTCTCGAAGGCGAAGCGCGGGGCCTTGACGACCACGTAGTCGAGCGTCGGCTCGAAGGACGCCGGGGTCTTCTCCGTGATGTCGTTCGGGATCTCGTCGAGCGTGTAGCCGACGGCGAGCTTGGCCGCGATCTTGGCGATCGGGAAGCCGGTCGCCTTGGAGGCGAGGGCGGAGGAACGCGACACGCGCGGGTTCATCTCGATGACGATGATCCGGCCGTCGTCCGGGTTCACCGCGAACTGGATGTTGCAGCCGCCGGTGTCGACGCCGACCTCACGAATGATCGCGATGCCGATGTCGCGCAGGCGCTGGTACTCGCGGTCGGTCAGCGTCATCGACGGCGCGACGGTGATCGAGTCGCCGGTGTGCACGCCCATCGGGTCGAAGTTCTCGATGGAGCAGACCACCACGACGTTGTCGTTCTTGTCGCGCATCAGCTCGAGCTCGTACTCCTTCCAGCCGAGGATGGACTCCTCCAGGAGCACCTCGGTGGTCGGGGAGAGCGTGAGGCCCTGGCCGGCGATGCGGCGCAGTTCGTCCTCGTCGTGGGCGAAGCCGGAGCCGGCGCCGCCCATGGTGAAGGAGGGCCGGACGACGACGGGGTAGCCGCCGAGGGTCTCGACGCCCTTGATGACGTCGTCCATGGTGTGGCAGATCACGGACCGGGCGGATTCACCGTGCCCGATCTTCTCGCGGACGGCCTCGACGACACCCTTGAAGAGGTCGCGGTCCTCGCCCTTGTTGATCGCCTCGACATTGGCGCCGATCAGCTCGACACCGTACTTCTCCAGGACACCCTGCTCGTGCATGGAGATGGCGGTGTTCAGGGCCGTCTGGCCACCGAGGGTGGGCAGCAGGGCGTCCGGCCGCTCCTTGGCGATGATCTTCTCGACGAACTCCGGGGTGATCGGCTCGACGTACGTGGCGTCGGCGATCTCCGGGTCGGTCATGATCGTCGCCGGGTTGGAGTTGACCAGGATGACCCGCAGGCCCTCGGCGCGCAGGATGCGGCACGCCTGGGTGCCGGAGTAGTCGAACTCGGCGGCCTGGCCGATGACGATCGGGCCGGAGCCGATGACCAGGACGGACTGGATATCGGTGCGCTTAGGCACGCTGGCCCTCCATGAGCTCTACGAAGCGGTCGAACAGGTAGGCCGCGTCGTGCGGGCCCGCCGCCGCCTCGGGGTGGTACTGGACGCTGAAGGCCGGCTGGTCGAGCAGCTGAAGCCCCTCGACGACCTGGTCGTTCAGGCAGACGTGGGAGACCTCGGCGCGGCCGTAGGGGGTGTCGGACACCTTGTCGAGCGGGGCGTCGACGGCGAAGCCGTGGTTGTGTGCGGTGACCTCGACCTTGCCGGTCGTACGGTCCTGTACCGGCTGGTTGATGCCGCGGTGGCCGTACTTCAGCTTGTACGTGCCGAAGCCGAGCGCGCGGCCGAGGATCTGGTTGCCGAAGCAGATGCCGAAGAGCGGCGTCTTTCGCGCGAGCACTTCCTGCATGACGGCGACCGGGCCGTCGGCGGTGGCCGGGTCACCGGGACCGTTCGAGAAGAACACCCCGTCCGGGTTCACCGCGTACACGTCCTCGGCACTGGCCGTCGCGGGCAGCACATGCACCTCGATGCCACGCTCGGCCATGCGGTGCGGGGTCATGCCCTTGATGCCCAGGTCGACGGCGGCGACGGTGTACTTCTTCGTACCGATCGCGGGGACGACGTACGATTCCTTGGTGGCGACCTCGGCGGCGAGGTTCGCGCCCTTCATCTCGGGCGCCTGGCGCACCTCGGCGAGCATGGTGCCCTCGTCGGGCAGCGCGTTGCCGGAGAAGATGCCGACGCGCATGGCGCCGCGCTCGCGCAGGTGCCGGGTCAGGGCACGGGTGTCGATGCCGCTGATGCCGACGACACCCTGGTTGCGCAGTTCCTCGTCCAGCGAGCGCCGGGAGCGCCAGTTGGAGGGCACGCGCGCGGGATCCCGTACGACATAACCGGCGACCCAGATCCGCTTCGACTCGGGGTCCTCGTCGTTGACGCCGGTGTTGCCGACGTGCGGGGAGGTCATCACGACGACCTGGCGGTGGTACGACGGGTCGGTGAGGGTCTCCTGGTAGCCGGTCATGCCGGTGGAGAACACCGCTTCGCCGAAGGTCTCCCCCACGGCCCCGTAGGCACGGCCGCGGAAGATCCGGCCGTCCTCCAGGACGAGTACGGCGGGAACCTTCGCGGTTCCCCGGGTGGAGGTCGTCATCGTGCGCCTTCCGTTTCCGTCGTCTTGATCATGTCGTTCAGGGTCTGGACCCATACGCCGTGCTCGGCCGCCCGGTCGGAGCGGAAGCCCGAGTCGATCAGCCTGTCGCCGTGCGCCCAGGTGACGACGAGCAGTCCGCCCTCGGTGAGGACCTTGCCCGCGATGCCCTTGTCGAGCCGGGCTTCGCGGAGCTGCGCCGCCGGGACGAAGAAGTCGGCCGCACCGGGGCGTACGACGTCGAGGCCCGCGTCCGTCAGCGTCAGCTCGACCCTGCTGCGGGTGCCCAGGCCGTGCGCCACGATGCGGTCCAGCCACTGCCCGGCGGTGGTGGAGCCGTGGTAGCGACCGGTCAGCTCAAGTCTCACCGGACCGGGCTCGGACGGCGCGGTGGGCAGCTCCGGCAGGTCGCCCTGGAGGGTGCCGCGCCACTTCCAGCCCTCGCGCATCAGCCAGTAGAGAAGCGCGACGAAGAGCGCGAGGCCGACGAGCCAGCCGATACGCGCGGCCCAGTCGGTCACTTCCGCCGACTTCTGTTCGGCGGCGATCATCATCTGAGGTGTCACGCGAGCTTCCCGTCCACGAGGGTGGCCTTGCCCCGGAGCCAGGTGTGCGTGACACGGCCCGGCAGCTCACGGCCCTCGTAGGGAGTGTTGCGGCTGCGCGAGGCGAAGCCCGCGGGGTCCACGGCCCCACGGTATTCGGTGTCGACCAGCGTGAGGTTGGCGGGCTCACCTGCCGAGACGGGACGGCCGTGGCCCTTGGCCTGGCCGATCTCGGCGGGCTTGGCCGACATGCGGTCCGCGACGCCTGCCCAGTCGAGCAGGCCGGTCTCGACCATCGTCTGCTGGACGACGGACAGCGCGGTCTCGAGCCCCACCATGCCCATGGCGGCCGCGGCCCACTCGCAGTCCTTGTCCTCATGCGGGTGCGGGGCGTGGTCGGTGGCGACGATGTCGATCGTGCCGTCTGCGAGTGCCTCGCGCAGGGCCAGCACGTCACGCTCGGTGCGCAGCGGCGGGTTGACCTTGTAGACCGGGTTGTAGGTGCGCGCCAGCTCGTCGGTGAGGAGCAGGTGGTGCGGGGTCACCTCGGCGGTGACGTCGATGCCGCGGGATTTGGCCCAGCGGACGATCTCGACGGAGCCGGCGGTCGAGAGGTGGCAGATGTGGACGCGGGACCCGACGTGCTCGGCGAGCAGGACGTCCCGGGCGATGATCGACTCCTCGGCCACCGCAGGCCATCCCCCGAGCCCCAGCTCGGCGGAGACGACACCCTCGTTCATCTGGGCGCCCTCGGTCAGCCGCGGCTCCTGCGCGTGCTGGGCGACGACCCCGCCGAAGGCCTTCACGTACTCCAGCGCCCGGCGCATGATCACCGCGTCGTCCACGCACTTGCCGTCGTCCGAGAAGACCGTGACGCCGGCCGCGGACTCGTACATGGCGCCCAGCTCGGCGAGCTTCTTGCCCTCCAGGCCGACGGTGACGGCGCCGATGGGCTGCACATCGCAGTAGCCGTGCTCCTGGCCGAGCCGGTAGACCTGCTCGACGACACCGGCGGTGTCGGCGACGGGGAAGGTGTTGGCCATGGCGAACACGGAGGTGTAGCCGCCGCTCGCCGCCGCCCGCGTGCCGGTCAGGACGGTCTCGGAGTCCTCACGGCCCGGCTCACGCAGATGGGTGTGCAGGTCGACCAGCCCGGGCAGCAGCACCTTGCCCTCGGCCTCGACGACCTCCGCGCCTTCGTCCGAAAGCCCCGTACCGACCGCCTCGATGACCGGGCCGTCGATGAGTACGTCCTGCGGCTCGCCGCCGAGCACCCGCGCACCACGGATAAGGATCTTGCTCATGGTTCTTACTTCTCCTCGGTACGGGTGTGGGTGACGGCGGGCTCGTTCCCGCCAAGGAGCAGATAGAGGACGGCCATCCGGATCGAGACGCCGTTGGTGACCTGCTCAAGGACGGTGCAGCGGTCGGAGTCGGCGACCTCGGCGGTGATCTCCATGCCGCGGACCATGGGGCCGGGGTGCATCACGATGGCGTGCTCGGGCATCCGCGCCATGCGGGCACCGTCCAGGCCGTAGCGCCGCGAGTACTCGCGCTCGGTCGGGAAGAACGCCGCGTTCATCCGCTCCCGCTGCACGCGCAGCAGCATCACGGCATCGGACTTGGAGAGCGTGCTGTCGAGGTCGTACGAGACCTCGCAGGGCCAGGCCTCGACGCCGACCGGCACCAAGGTGGGCGGGGCGACGAGGGTGACCTCGGCGCCGAGCGTGTGCAGCAGGTCGACATTGGAGCGGGCGACGCGGCTGTGCAGGATGTCGCCGACGAGCGTGATCCGCTTGCCGGCCAGGTCCTGCCCTATCCCCGCGTCCCGGCCGACGAGCCGGCGCCGCATGGTGAAGGCGTCGAGCAGGGCCTGGGTGGGGTGCTGGTGGGTGCCGTCACCGGCGTTGATGACGGCCGCGTCGATCCAGCCGGAGGTCGCGAGCCGGTACGGGGCTCCGGAGGCGCCGTGCCGGATGACGACGGCGTCGACGCCCATGGCTTCGAGGGTCTGGGCGGTGTCCTTCAGGGACTCGCCCTTGGACACGCTCGATCCCTTGGCGGTGAAGTTGATGACGTCCGCGGAGAGGCGCTTCTCGGCTGCCTCGAAGGAGATCCGGGTACGCGTCGAGTCCTCGAAGAAGAGGTTGACCACGGTGCGGCCGCGCAGGGTCGGCAGCTTTTTGATCGGCCGGTCGGCGACCCGGGCCATCTCCTCGGCGGTGTCGAGGATCAGGACGGCGTCGTCGCGGGTGAGGTCGGCGGCCGAGATGAGATGACGCTGCATCTTTCAGGCTCCGTAAGGCAGTTCAGGTCGGGAGAATTCGGGCACGCGAGCGCGCAGACACGCACTCAGGGGCGTACGGCTGAGTGCTACTGCTGCTCGCCCGTGGAGGTCCGCTTCGCGCCGAGCAGCACGGTGTCGCGACCGTCCTCCTCGGCGAGCTGGACCTTGACCGTCTCCCGCAACGACGTGGGGAGGTTCTTGCCGACGTAGTCGGCGCGGATGGGCAGTTCGCGGTGACCGCGGTCGACGAGGACCGCGAGCTGCACGGCGCGCGGGCGGCCGATGTCGTTCAGCGCGTCGAGCGCCGCGCGGATGGTTCGGCCGGAGAAGAGCACGTCGTCGACGAGGACGACCAGGCGGCCGTCGATGCCGTCACCGGGAATCTCGGTGCGGGCCAGCGCACGCGGTGGGTGCATGCGCAGGTCGTCGCGGTACATGGTGATGTCGAGGGAGCCGACCGGGATCTTGCGGCCGGTGATCTCCGCCAGCTTCACGGCGAGCCGCCGGGCGAGGAAGACGCCCCGGGTCGGGATGCCGAGAAGCACCACGTCGTCGGCGCCCTTGGCGCGCTCGACGATCTCGTGGGCGATGCGGGTCAACACCCGCGCGATGTCGGGGCCTTCGAGAACCGGCCGCGCATCGGCTTCGTATTGCTGCTTGTCATGCTCGGTGTCCATATGAAAACGGACCTCCTTCTCCGCCTCACGGGACGGATCATTAAAGGACGTCGGAATTGCGCCATCCACGCTACCAGCCCGGCAACGCGCCTGATCACCCCCCTTCAAGCCACCGCCGGCGACTCCCACCAAAGGGTCGGTCCGGACCATTCGGCTTGACGGGGGAGAGTAACGCTGCGTAACCTCACAGTGAGTCACCAGAGTCACCAGCCGCGCGGCCGAGCCGCACGTTGATACAGCGTCCGGGGAGCTATATGTCCAGCGAATACGCCAAACAGCTCGGGGCCAAGCTCCGGGCCATCCGCACCCAGCAGGGCCTTTCCCTCCACGGCGTCGAGGAGAAGTCCCAGGGACGCTGGAAGGCGGTCGTGGTCGGTTCGTACGAGCGCGGCGACCGCGCCGTCACCGTGCAGCGCCTTGCCGAGCTCGCGGACTTCTACGGGGTTCCGGTGCAGGAGCTGCTGCCGGGCACCACTCCGGGCGGGGCCGCCGAGCCGCCGCCGAAGCTGGTCCTGGACCTTGAGCGGCTGGCCCACGTGCCGGCCGAGAAGGCGGGCCCCCTGCAGCGCTACGCGGCGACGATCCAGTCGCAGCGCGGTGACTACAACGGCAAGGTGCTGTCGATCCGCCAGGACGACCTGCGCACCCTCGCCGTCATCTACGACCAGTCGCCCTCGGTCCTCACCGAGCAGCTGATCAGCTGGGGCGTCCTGGACGCCGACGCGCGCCGTGCGGTCTCCCACGACGAGGGCTGATCCCAACCAGCACTTCAGCAGAAACGTGCCGCCGGGGTGGCCGGAACACATCGTTCCGGCCACCCCGGCGGCTTTCTGCGGCCCTCCGGGGCCTCCCGGGTACCGGAACGCCGGAGGGCCCGCAGCAGGCATGCTGCGGGCCCTCCGGCGTTTTCGTGGCTTTCGGTCGCCGTTGTGTACGTCCGGGGGCTCGTCCTAGGACTCGTCCCGGCGGAGCGACGGCTTCAGGTCCTTGAACCGGCCGAGGAGGCCGTTCACGAACGCGGGCGAGTCGTCCGTGGAGAACTCCTTCGCCAACTGCACCGCCTCGTCGAGCACCACGGCGTCCGGGGTCTCATCGACCCAGATCAGCTCGTAGGCACCGAGGCGCAGGATGTTGCGGTCCACGACCGGCATCCTGTCCAGCGTCCAGCCGACGGCGTACTGCGCGATCAGGTCGTCGATCCGGCGCACCTTGGTGGCGTACCCCTCGACCAACTGCATCGTGTATTCGCTCACCGGCGGCTGCCGGGTGTCGGTCCGGGAATGCCGGATCCAGTCCGCGAGGACCGTCAGGACGTCCACATCGCGCTGGTCGCCCTCGAAGAGGATCTGGAAGGCGCGCTTGCGGGCCGTGTTGCGGGCAGCCACGGTTAGCTGTTCACCCGGCCGAGGTAGTCGCTCGTGCGGGTGTCGACCTTGATCTTCTCACCGGTGGTGATGAAGAGCGGGACGTTGATCTGGTGGCCGGTCTCCAGGATGGCGGGCTTGGTGCCACCGGTGGAGCGGTCGCCCTGGACGCCGGGCTCGGTCTCCTGGATCACGAGCTCGACGGCGGCCGGCAGCTCGACGAACAGCACCGAGCCCTCGTGCTGCGCGACGGTGGCGGTGAAGCCCTCGATCAGGAAGTTGGCGGCATCGCCGACGGACTTGCGGTCGACCATCAGCTGGTCGTACGTGTCCATGTCCATGAAGACGAAGTACTCGCCGTCCATGTACGAGAACTGCATGTCACGCTTGTCGATCGTGGCCGTCTCGACCTTGACGCCGGCGTTGAACGTCTTGTCGACGACCTTGCCGGAGAGCACGTTCTTCAGCTTGGTGCGCACGAAGGCCGGGCCCTTGCCGGGCTTGACGTGCTGGAACTCGACGACGGACCAGAGCTGGCCTCCGTCGAGCTTGAGCACCAGGCCGTTCTTGAGGTCGTTCGTGGAAGCCACGGTTGCGGAATCTCCTGGACTGACGTGGACGACCCCGGGGCTCGCGCGCAGCTCACAGGCTAGAGCGCGAGCAGTTCCTTGGTCGTAATGGTGAGTAGCTCGGGTCCGCCGTCCGCCTCGGGGCGTACGACGAGCGTGTCATCGATCCGGACACCGCCCCGGCCCGGGAGGTGGACCCCCGGTTCGACGGTGACCGGCACGCAAGCGTCCAGTTTACCCATGGCCGCGGGGGCCAGCTGCGGGTCCTCGTCGATTTCGAGCCCCACGCCGTGCCCGGTCAGCGGAGGAAGGCCTTCCGTGTACCCCGCGGAGTCGAGTACCTGGCGGGCCGCGCGGTCCACGTCACGGTAGGCGGCGCCGGGTGCCAGCGCCTCCCGTCCGGCGCGCTGGGCGGCGAAGACGAGGTCGTACAGCTCGATCTGCCAGTCGGCCGGAGAGGTCCCGATGACGAACGTACGGCCGATCTCACAGCGGTAGCCACGGTAGGTCGCGCCGAGGCAGACGGAAAGGAAATCTCCTTCTTCGACCCGCCGGTCGGTGGGCCGGTGGCCACGGCGTCCCGAGTTCGGCCCGGTGCCGACCGAGGTCGCGAAGGCCGGGCCGTCCGCGCCGTGGTCGACGAGGCGCCGCTCCAGCTCGAGCGCGAGATGGCGCTCGGTACGGCCGACGAGGATCGATTCGAGGAGTTCGCCCAGCGCCTGGTCGGCGATCTCGGCGCCGATCCGCAGACAGGAGATCTCCTCCTCGTCCTTGATCACCCGCAGCTGCTCCACCGCACCGCCCAGGTCGGCGAGGCGCAGCCGCGGCGCCACCGAACGGATCGCACGGTGCCGGGTCACGGTCAGGTGGTGTTCCTCGACCGCGAGGGACTCGGCGCCCTGGGCGAAGGCCACATCGGCCGCGGCGACGGCCGGATCACCGCCGGGGCCGGGCAGGGCCTGCAACCGCAGCGCCTCGTCCGGACGCCCCTCATCGGCCTCGCCGCTCGGCGGGCCGCCGCAGAGCAGCAGATCCTCACCCCTGCCGAGCAGGAGGACGGCGCCGCGCGGGGCCGCGCCGGCGAGATACCTCACGTTGGCGGGGCGGGTGACGAGCGCTGTCGCGCTGCCGCCGGCCGTACAACGCTCCCGGAGCCGCTCTCGGCGGGCCGCGTACACCTCTGACATGAATCGAGCGTACGAGCGGTGGCCGGATGGCGCCGGTTCAGCGGGGCTGGACGGGCGTCGGGCCGGTCCGGACTACCACTGGGGCGGGCTGGCGATCGACCGCGCGAGTACGTCGTCCAGGACGCGGGCCGTGGTCGGTACGTCGAGCTGCGAGTTGTCGATGATGGGGAGCCCCGAGCCGTACCAGCCGGCCATCCGGCCGTGGATACGGGCGACTTCCTCGTCGGTGAGGCGGCGGTTTCCGGAGCGCTCGGCGTTGCGCTCCAGGACTATCTCCAGGCCGGGCAGCAGGACGACGGGCAGCAGCCCCGGCCCGACGTGCCGCTTCCAGCCGCCAAGGCCGACGACCGGCCGGTCGGGGAACACGGCGTCGTCGAGGATGCAGGAGATGCCGTTGGCCAGGAAGTTCCGCGCGGCGAATCCGCAGGTGCGGCGGGCCAGGCGGTACTGCGCCTCCGAATGGTCGTTCCACCCCGACTGCGGGTCGGCGAAGCCCGAGCGCACCCATTCGCGTACGTCGTCGAGGCTGATGTGAGCGGTGGGTACCCGGCGGTGGTCCGCCCAGTACTTGGCGACGCTGGTCTTCCCGGCGCCCGCGGGGCCGATGAGCAGCACGGCGAGCGTGGTGGACGTGGGGTCGGCCTGGCCCGCGGCGGGCGGCGCGCTCGGCCTGGCCACGGGTCCGCCCGGGGGCAGCTGCACATGGCCGGTGGTGTCCGGCGTGGGCGGCACGGGGGCGTGCTGCGGGTGCGCGTGCTGCGGTACGTGCGAGTGGGGCGTCGCGTGTCCCGGAGGGGGTCCCGCGAAACCGGGGGCGGGCGGGGGCGGTGGTAGGGGACCCGGGTGCCCGGGCTGCGGTCCGGCCGGCGACCAGCCGGCGCCCGGTCCCTGCCCCGGCTGGTGGGGCGGCGGCAGCGGAGCCCCCACTGCGTGCTGCATCCGGTGCCACTCCGTCTCGTGTCTCTTGGCTCGTTGGCCTCCGGGACGCGAACGGGGCCTCGGTCCCGCTCTCTCCCACAGCCTTATGGGCGTGGGAGGTGCCCCCAACCGAACGGTACCTTCCCCGGCCGCCGTTGTGTGAACGGCCGGGGAGGGTGTGAAGTGCCCGTCGGCCGGGGGCAAATCGGGCCAAGTGCGGGCCCGTTGGACGTTACGTTCTTAAGTCACGTCGCCGTGGGCAGCCGATCCGCGTCTACTCCCCGACTTCGCCGTACGCGGCGAGGAGGACGGCCGGGTCGGGCCCCTCCAGGACGGTCGGCTTGGCGAGCCCGTCGAGGACGATGAAGCGCAGCAGGTTGCCGCGGGACTTCTTGTCGACCTTCATGTTCTCCAGGAGCTTGGGCCACTGGTCGTAGCGGTAGCTCAGCGGGAGGCCGACGGATTCCAGGATCGTGCGGTGACGGTCGGCGGTCTCGTCGTCCAGCCGGCCCGCGAGACGGCCGAGTTCGGCGGCGAAGTGCATGCCGACGGCGACGGCCGCGCCGTGCCGCCACTTGTAGCGCTCGTTCTTCTCGATCGCGTGCGCGAGGGTGTGCCCGTAGTTGAGGATCTCCCGCAGCCCGGACTCCTTGAGGTCGCCGGAGACGACCTCGGCCTTGACCTTGATGGAGCGCTCGATGAGCTCGGCGGTGTGCGGTCCCGCGGGCGTACGGGCCGCCTCGGGGTCCTCCTCGATGAGTTCGAGGATCACCGGGTCGGCGATGAAACCGGCCTTGATGATCTCCGCGAGCCCGGACACGAAGTCGTTGACCGGCAGCGAGTCGAGGGCGGCCAGGTCGCAGAGCACACCGGCCGGCGGGTGGAAGGAGCCGACGAGGTTCTTGCCCTCCGCGGTGTTGATGCCGGTCTTGCCGCCGACCGCCGCGTCCACCATCGCAAGGACGGTGGTGGGGACGACGATCCAGCGCACCCCGCGCAGCCAGGTCGCCGCCACGAACCCGGCCAGGTCGGTGGTGGCGCCGCCGCCGACGCCCACGATGACGTCGCTGCGGGTGAAACCGGACTGGCCGAGCGCCTTCCAGCAGTACGCGGCGACCTCGGCCGTCTTGGCCTCCTCGGCGTTCGGCACCTGGATGGCGACGGCCTCGTAGCCCTGCCCGCCCAGGTCGGCGCAGAGCGCCTCACCGGTGTCGGCGAGCGCCTCGGGGTGGATGACCGCGACGCGCTGCGCCTTGTCACCGATCAACCCGCCGAGCTCACCGAGGAGTTGACGGCCGACCAGCACCTCGTAGGGGTCGGTGCCCGCGGTGCCGCCGACCTGGATACGGGTCACTGCCTCGCTCATGCTTCCTTCAACTCCAGTGCGTCGAGGACCGCTTGGGCGACCTCTTCGGGGGTGCGGTCGTCGGTGGCCACGACCGCCCGGGCGACTTCGGTGTAGAGGTGGCGGCGCGCTTCCATCAGGTCGCGCCACTGCCGGCGCGGGTTGACGGCCAGCAGCGGCCTCGCCGCGTTCAGGCCGGTGCGCTTGACCGCCTCCTCGACGTCCATCGAGAGGTACACGACCTCGTGTCCGGCGAGCAGGGCGCGCGTCTCCTCGTCGAGGATCGCGCCACCGCCGAGCGCCAGGACACCGTCGTGCTCGGCCAGCGCCCGGTGCACCGCCCGCTTCTCGATCGCGCGGAAGACCGGCTCACCCTCGTCGACGAAGATGTCGGCGATGGTGCGGCCCTCGGCGCCCACGATGTCCTCGTCGGTGTCCCGGTAGGCGCAGCCGAGCCGCTCGGCGACCAGCGCGCCCACCGTGGACTTGCCGACACCCATCGGGCCGACGAGGACGATCCGCGGAGGGGTCACCGCACGACCAGGTTCTCGAGGTAGCCCCGCACATTGCGGCGGGTCTCGGGGACGCTGTCGCCGGCGAACTTCTCCGCCACCGCGTCCGCCAGGACCAGCGCCACCATCGCCTCGGCGACGATCCCGGCCGCCGGGACCGCGCACACGTCGGAACGCTGGTGATGCGCCTTGGCGGCCTCGCCGGTCGCCACATCGATGGTCGCCAGCGCGCGGGGCACGGTCGCGATGGGCTTCATCGCGGCGCGTACGCGCAGCAGTTCACCGGTGGTCAGACCGCCCTCGGTACCGCCGGAGCGACCGGAGGTGCGCCGGATGCCGTCCTCGGTGTGGACGATCTCGTCGTGCGCCTGCGAGCCCGGCACCCGGGCCAGCTCGAAGCCGTCGCCGACCTCGACGCCCTTGATGGCCTGGATGCCCATGAGCGCGGCCGCCAGCCGGGCGTCGAGGCGCCGGTCCCAGTGCACGTGCGAGCCAAGCCCCACGGGCACGCCGTACGCCAGTACCTCGACCACGCCACCGAGCGTGTCACCGTCCTTGTGAGCCTGGTCGATCTCCGCGACCATCGCCTTCGACGCGTCGGCGTCCAGGCAGCGCACCGGGTCGGCGTCGAGCTTCTCGACGTCCGAGGGCTTGGGGTAGAGGCCGTACGGAGCCTTCGCCGCGGCCAGCTCGACGACGTGCGAGACGATCTCGATCCCGGCCGTCTCCTTCAGGTAGGAGCGGGCCACCGCGCCCAGCGCCACACGCGCCGCGGTTTCGCGGGCGGAGGCACGCTCCAGGATCGGCCGGGCCTCGTCGAAGCCGTACTTCTGCATGCCCGCGAGGTCCGCGTGACCGGGCCGGGGCCGGGTCAGCGGCGCGTTGCGGGCCACATCGGCGAGGATCGCGGGATCGACCGGGTCGGCGGCCATGACCTGCTCCCACTTGGGCCACTCGGTGTTGCCGACCATGATCGCAATCGGTGAACCGAGGGTGAGCCCGTGGCGTACGCCGCCCAGGAAGGTGACCTCGTCGCGCTCGAATTTCATCCGGGCACCGCGTCCATAGCCGAGCCGCCGCCGGGCCAGGTGGTCCGCCACCATGTCCGTGGTGATCGGCACGCCGGCGGGAAGTCCCTCCAGCGTCGCGACAAGTGCGGGTCCGTGGGACTCCCCCGCGGTCAGCCAGCGCAACCTGCTCAACGGTGCTCCTCATGCTCGCGCCCTGGTACTGCTGCTGCGTACGCGCGTCCTCGCGTACGGCGACGGCGCGACCGGGTGCGCGGCCCTGGCCCGCCACCTCCGATCCTCCCACGTCCACGTATGAGAACCGGCCACGGGTCCATCAGGCGGACGGACTCCGGCGGGTCAGGACGCGTCAGTGGGCGGCGAGGGCGTGTTCGCCGGCCTTCCGCATGGCGTCGAGCGGCGCGGGGGTGCGGCCGGTCATCTGCTCGACCTGGAGCACCGCCTGGTGCACCAGCAGGTCGAGCCCGCTGACCACGGACCCGGCGTAGGCGGACCAGCGTGCCGCGAGTTCGGTCGGCCACGGGTCGTACAGCACGTCGAACAGGGTGGCGGGCCGCTCGGGAATGGCCGTGGCCAGCGCGTCCGTCGTGCCCGCCGGGGTCGTGGCGATCACGAGCGGCGCGTGCAGCGCCTGCGCGGCCTCCGCCCAGTCCTGAATCCGCACCTCCACGTCGAGCCGCTCGCCCCACTCCCGCATCTCGGCGGCACGCTCCGCGCTCCGGACGTACGCGACGACCTCGCCGGTGCAGATCCGTGCGAGCGCGGCCAGCGCGGACGACGCCGTGGCGCCGGCCCCGAGGATCGCGGCGGAGTCGACCTGCTCGATGCCCCGTTCGCGCAGGGCGGCGACCATCCCGGGGATGTCGGTGTTGTCGCCGACGCGCCGACCGTCCGCGGTGAACACGACCGTGTTGACCGCCTCGACGGAGGCCGCCGTCTCGCTGACCTCGTCGAGCAGCGGAATGACGGCCCGCTTGAGCGGCATGGTCAGCGACAGCCCCGCCCACTCCGGTCCCAGTTGCCCGAAGAACCCGGGCAACGCCTCTTCGTCCACGTCGAAACGGTCGTACGACCAGTCGCCGAGGCCGAGTTCCTCATACGCGGCGCGGTGCAGCACCGGGGAGAGGGAGTGGGCGATCGGGGAACCGAGAACGGCGGCTCGGCGCTGGCTGTCGGTACCGCTCATTGATCCTTCAGTTCCTCGAGATACTTCTCACGGTTCGCGTTCTGCTCTTCGTTCGTCTCGGCGAAGAGCGTCTTGTCCGCACTGACCGACACGAAGTAGTACCAGTTTCCCTTGGCGGGCTTGAGTGCGGCCTCGATCGCCTCTGCGCCGGGATTACTGATGGGCCCGGGAGGCAGGCCCTTGATCTTGTACGTGTTGTACGGGTCGTCGATCGTCCGCAGTTCGTCGACCGAACCGGTGGCCAACTTGGATTCGCCCTTGAGGTAATTGACCGTCGAGTCGAAGTCGAGCAGGCCGTAGGTCTCGGTGTTGTTCGGCTTCAGTCGGTTGTAGACGACCGTCGCGACCTTTTCGAAGTCGTGCTTGTACTTGCCTTCCTTCTGGACGAGGCTCGCCACCGTGAGGAGCTGCAGCGGGTTTTCCAGGTCCAGCGCCTTGGCCTTCGACTGGAGGCCGAAGTCGGTGTACTTCTCGTTGGCGAGGTCGACCATCTGCTTCAGGACGTCCTTGGGCTTCATGCCCTTGGAGACCGCGTAGCTGGAGGGGTAGAGGAATCCTTCCAGCGGGTCCTTGATGTCCTTGTCCGTGTTCGCCCAGTCCGGAAGACCGAGGGTCTCCCATTCCTTGTCGGCGACTCCCTCGGTCGTGCCCGACTTGATTTCGAGGCGTTTGTCGATCATCGCGTAGATCTCGGCGTTGCGCTTGCCTTCGGCAATGATCAGGTTGTCGCGGCTGCTGGGGCTGAGCATCATTGCGACAGCGCTTTCCCCGGACATTTCCTTCTTGAGCGTGTAGACACCCGCCTGGATGGAATTCCCCTTGGGATTCTGCGACTGCGCGGCGACAAAAGCGTCGACGCTCTTGACGACACCGGCATTCTTCAATGCCTGCCCGATCGCATACCCGCCGGAGCCCTTGGGAATGGTGACGTTCACGGTCGTACTGGTGCCGTCCCCGGCATAGTCGGGCGCCGCGCCGAAACGATTCTGATAGAACTGGTACCCGAAATAGCCGACTCCGCCGAGTCCGCCTCCGAAGACCAGCACGACCACCAGACAGGCACACCCGCTGCGGCGTTTCTTGCCGCCCTTGCCGCCGCGCCCCTTCTTGTCACCGCGTCCGCCGCGGCCCTTCGGATCGTCGTCGTCCGAGTCGTCGTCATCGTCACCGCCCCCGGCGAAGAAGGCGTGCTCGCCCTGGTCGGGTCCGGGATCCCAGTCGGTCTTCGGCTCGGGCTCGGCACGACGGCGGGCCGGCGGCTCGGGGGGCGGATAGGCGTCGGGGGTCCCGTACTGGTCGGGCTGCTCGCCGCCGTACGCGACGGGCTGGCCCCCGTAGGGGTCGGCCGGGTCGGCGGCATAGGGGACCTGCTGGTTCGCCCCGTTGCCCCAGCCGCTGTTGTCGTACTGCTGCTGGCCCTGCCCGCCGTACTGCTGCCCCTGGTCGACGTAGGGCTGCTGCCCTTGACCGGTGTAGTGCTGCTGGCCCTGGCCGCCGTACTGCTGCTGGCCTTGAGCGTTGTACTGCTGCTGGCCCTGACCGCCGTACTGCTGCTGACCTTGACCGTTGTACTGCTGCTGCGCCTGGTCGCCGTAGGGCTGCTGGCTCTGGCCAGGGAACTGCTGGTGACCCTGGCCTTGATACTGCTGCTGCTCCTGACCGTACGCACCCTGCTGACCGGTGGCCCAGTCGCCGTACTGCTGGTGCTGCTGTTGTTGCGGCTGCTGCGGATAGTGCTGCGGCTGGCCGCCGTAGGGGGACTGGCCGTCGTCGGCCTGTCCTCCCCATCCGTCGTCCCCGAACAACGGGTCCTCCGGATGCCACGGTTCGGAGCCTGGGCCCCGGCCATACTCAGTCATTGATCCCCTAGAGCCGCGAGGCGGCGGCCACACGGCGCTTGTGGCACCGCCTCCGTTCCGCCTCTTCTGCTGTGCGGCGGCTGTTCGAACACCGCCGCATCGCGCGGAACGTTACCGTATCGCGATCAGATGACCACTTCGACGCCCTCGCCCGGAGATTTACCCGACACCCGTTCGGACTCCAGGGCCTGCTGAAGGATAATCACAGCGGCCGCCTGATCGATGACGGACCGGCCCTTCTTGGACTTCACACCCGAGGCGCGCAGGCCCTGACTGGCCGTCACCGTGGTCATCCGCTCGTCCACCAGCCGCACCTCGATGGGCGCGATCCCCTGGGCGAGGTCCTGGGCGAAGGCGCGGACCTTGACCGCGGCCGGGCCCTCGCCCCCCTTGAGGGAGCGAGGGAGGCCGACGATCACCTCGATGGGTTCGTACTCCTCGACGAGTTGCTTCAACCGGCGCTGTGCGGCGGGGACATCGCGCCCCGGGACCGTCTCGACCGGAGTCGCGAGGATCCCGTCGGGGTCGCACGAGGCGACCCCGATACGGGCGTCCCCGACGTCGATCGCGAGACGACGTCCTCTGCGCATGTCCACAGGCCCTACTTGGCCGTCTCGGCGACGAGCCGCTCGACCGCGTCTACGGCCTCACCGATGGCGGCCGGGTTCTGGCCGCCGCCCTGGGCGACGTCCGGCTTGCCGCCACCGCCGCCGCCGAGGGTCTTGGCGGCCGTACGGACCAGATCGCCAGCCTTGAGTCCGCGCTCGCGGGCGGCCTCGTTGGTGGCGATGACCGTGAGCGGCTTGCCGTTGGCGGTTGTGAAGAGGGCGACCACGGCGGCCCGTCCGCCCTGGATGCGGCCGCGCACGTCGAGGACCAGCTTGCGCAGGTCGTCGGCGGAGGTGCCGTCCGGGACCTGGCCGGTGACGAGGGCGACACCGTGTACGTCCTTGGCGGAGTCGACGAGACCGCCGGCGGCCTGGAGGACCTTCTCCGCGCGGAACTTCTCGATCTCCTTCTCGGCGTCCTTCAGCTTGCCGAGCATGGCGGAGATCTTCTCCGGAAGCTCCTCGGGACGGCCCTTGACCAGCTCCTGGAGCTGGGCGACGACCGTGTGCTCGCGGGCGAGGAAGTTGTACGCGTCCACGCCGACCAGGGCTTCGATGCGACGCACGCCGGAGCCGATGGACGACTCGCCGAGCAGCTTGACCAGGCCGAGCTGGGCGGTGTTGTGGACGTGCGTGCCGCCGCACAGCTCCTTGGAGAAGTCGCCGATGGTGACGACGCGGACCCGCTCGCCGTACTTCTCGCCGAACTCGGCGATGGCGCCCTGCTTCTTGGCCTCGTCGAGGCTCAGGACCTCGGCGTGCACGTCCAGGTCGCGGGCGAGCACCTCGTTGATCTGCTGCTCGACATCGGTCATCACCGTGTGCGGTACGGCGGACGGGGAGCCGAAGTCGAAGCGGAAACGGCCGGGCTGGTTCTCGGAACCGGCCTGGGCGGCCGTCGGGCCGAGGGCGTCACGCAGGGCCTGGTGCGTGAGGTGCGTGGCCGAGTGGGCGCGGGCGATGGCCTTGCGGCGGCGGGCGTCGATGGAGGCCTGGGCCTTGGCGCCGACCGTGACCTCGCCGACCTGGACGACGCCCTTGTGGACGTACACGCCCGGGACCGGCTTCTGGCAGTCGCGGACCTCGATGACGGCACCGGTGTCGAGCCTGATGCGGCCGGTGTCGCCGATCTGTCCGCCGCCCTCGGCGTAGAACGGCGTGCGGTCCAGGACGATCTCGACCTCGTCGCCCTCGGTGGCGGCGGGCGACGAGGCACCGTCGACCAGGATGCCGACGATCGTCGACTCGCCCTCGGTGCGGTCGTATCCGATGAAGTCGGTCTCACCGGCAGCGTCGGCGATCTGGCGGTAGGCACCGAGGTCGGCATGGCCGGTCTTCTTGGACCGGGCGTCGGCCTTGGCCTTGTCCCGCTGCTCCTTCATCAGGCGGCGGAAGCCGTCCTCGTCCACCGAAAGGCCCTGTTCGGCGGCCATTTCGAGGGTGAGGTCGATCGGGAAGCCCCAGGTGTCGTGGAGCAGGAAGGCCTTGTCGCCGGGCAGCACCTTGCCGCCGGCGGCCTTGGTCTCGGTGACGGCGGTGTCGAGGATGTTCGTGCCGGCCCTCAGCGTCTTGACGAAGGCGGCCTCCTCGGCGAGGGCCACGGTCTCGATGCGCTTGCGGTCGGAGACCAGCTCCGGGTACTGCTGGCCCATCATCTCGATCACGACGTCGACGAGGTCCTGCACGACCGGGCCACTGGCTCCGAGCAGCCGCATGTTGCGGATGGCGCGGCGCATGATGCGCCGCAGCACATAGCCACGCCCCTCGTTGCCGGGCGAGACACCGTCGCCGATGAGCATCACGGACGTACGCATGTGGTCGGTGACCACGCGCAGGGAGACGTCGGAGTCGTGACCGGCGCCGTACTCGACGCCCGTCAGCTCGGTGGCCTTCCTGATGACGGCCATGGAGGTGTCGATCTCGTACAGGTTCTGCACGTCCTGCAGAATCATGGCGAGTCGCTCGAGGCCGAGGCCGGTGTCGATGTTCTTGCTCGGCAGGTCGCCGAGGATCTCGAAGTCCTCCTTCGAGGTGCCCTCGCCGCGCTCGTACTGCATGAAGACCAGGTTCCAGATCTCCACGTACCGCTCGTCGTTGACGGCCGGGCCGCCCTCGACGCCGAACTCCGGACCGCGGTCGTAGTTGATCTCGGAACACGGGCCGCAGGGGCCGGGTACGCCCATGGACCAGTAGTTGTCCTTCTTGCCGAGTCGCTGAATGCGCTCGGCGGGGACGCCGATCTTCTCGCGCCAGATCTGCTCGGCCTCGTCGTCGTCGAGGTAGACCGTGATCCACAGGCGCTCGGGGTCGAGC
Organism: Streptomyces sp. NBC_00620; assembly: GCF_026341825.1. Lineage (GTDB taxonomy): Bacteria > Actinomycetota > Actinomycetes > Streptomycetales > Streptomycetaceae > Streptomyces. The sequence goes on along the minus strand of NZ_JAPENY010000002.1, from coordinate 1,182,324 downwards.
CCGTAACCACCCTTGTCCTGGGGCAGGGTGAGCAGCTCCCAGGCGTAGGTGATGGCGCCTTCCTTGAAGTAGTCGCCGAAGGAGAAGTTGCCGCACATCTGGAAGAACGTGCCGTGCCGGGTGGTCTTGCCGACCTCTTCGATGTCCGGGGTGCGTACGCACTTCTGCACGCTGGTGGCGCGCGACCACGGCGGCTTGACCTCACCGAGGAAGTACGGCTTGAAGGGGACCATGCCCGCGGGGACCAGGAGCAGAGTCGGGTCGTCCGCGATGAGCGACGCCGAGGGGACGACGGTGTGACCGCGCTCCTCGTAGAAGCTCAACCAGCGGCGGCGAATCTCGGCCGACTCCATCAGTGGTCCTCATTCCGGTTGTACGAGTACGTCGACCTCTCGACGTACTTCGGGTTGTTGCGGTTCTCGATCGCGGCGTGGCGTCGCTGGCCCGGGAGTTCGTGGTCGACGGGTGCGTTCAGGCCGAGCACCTCGTCGAGTTCGGCCTCCCGCTGGACCATTCCGTCGCGGACGTCGAGCGCGAAGTCCTTGAGCCGGTGGCCCGCGTCGATCGCCTTGTTCGCGGCCTGCGCCGCGAGGCTTTCGGGGGTCAGCTGCTTGAGCTTGCGATTGACTTTGGTGGTGGCCCACACACCGGCGGCTGCGCCCGCGGTGAACCAGAACGTACGGCGGAACATCGCTGCGTCAGTCCTTCTTCCGCTTTCCCCGTCGTGCGGACGGGACGGTGCGGCCCACGATCACGGTACGTCGGGACGCCTTGGGGGGCTCGTTCTCACGGCGGCCTCCGATGGCCCGGCGCACGCCGTAGCCGAACGCCGCGACCTTGACCAGGGGGCCGCCGAAGGTGGAGGCGACCGTGGTGGACAGCGCCGACGCGTTCGACGTGACCTCCTGGACGTCCGAGGCGATGGCGTCGACGCGGTCGATCTGGGTCTGTGCGGAGCGCACCGCCGAGGAGGCGTCGGCCAGCAGCGGGACGGCCTGGTCGGTCACGTCCGCCACGAGCTTGGTGGTCGCCCTGAGCGTCTGGGCCAGCCTCGCCAGCGCGACGGCGAGAAAGGAGACCAGGATCGCCCAGAAGACGGCCACCAGGATCCCGGCCACCTCTCCACCGGACACTGTGTGCACCCGCTCCCTGATACGTGCATTGAACATCGGAAACCAAAAATTCAGTTTCCCGAGCCTATCGCGCCGGGGCCGCCGGTCCGTACCGCATTACCGCCGCCCGGCGCCAGAGTTGCGCGAAGCGATTGTACGGACCGCTTACGGGTCAGTACGCTCCGTGTTCCATGCGAGGCTCTCAGCGCTCCGACCGTTCACCGCTCGGCAATCTGCCCCTGGAACTCAACGCGTTCGTGGGCCGCTCGACCGAACTGGCGCGGCTCGCAGAGGCCCTGGAGACGGCCCGCCTGGTGACCGTGACGGGCATGGGAGGCGTCGGCAAGTCACGGTTCGCGGCGCGTGCCGCGGCACGCGCCGACGTACGCGACGGGGCTTGGCGCGTGGAACTCTCCGCGGTGCGTGAGCCGGAACTCGTCGAGCACGCGGTGGTCGAGGCCCTCAGCCTGACGGATCACACGTCGAAACCGCCACGCCAGGTCCTTGCCGACCATCTCGCCGAGCGCCAACTCCTGCTGGTCCTCGACGGGTTCGAGCACCTGGTGGACGTGTGCGCCTCGCTGGTGGCCGAGCTGCTGAGGTGTGCGCCGGGGCTGCGGGTACTGGCCGTGGGGCGCAGGCCGCTGGACGTCGAGGGCGAGTTGCTGTTCCCGCTGGCGCCGCTGGCCGAGCCGGAGGCGGCGGAGCTGTTCGAGAACCGGGCGGCGGCGCGGGTACCCGGGTTCGCGCTGGACGACGGCAACCGGTCCGACGTACGGGAGCTGTGCCGGCGCCTCGACGGGATCCCGCTCGCCGTCGAGCTGGCGGCGGGGCGGCTGAGCGCCCTCTCCCCCGCGCAGTTGCTGTCCCGCCTGGAGGACCGCTTCCGGTTGCTGACGGGCGGCGGGCGCGACGCGCTGCCACGGCATCAGACCCTGCGTACGGCGATCGGCTGGAGCCATGAACTGTGCACACGCGAGGAACGGCTGCTGTGGTCACGCCTGTCGGTCTTCGCGGGGCAGTTCGACCTGGAAGCCGTCGAGTACGTGTGCAGCGGCGAAGGGCTGCACACCGACGACGTACTCGACGTGCTGGGCGAGCTGCTCGCCCAGTCCGTGCTGTCCCGCGAGGAGACGGCGGCGGGCGTGCGCTACCGGATGCTGGACACGGTCCGGGCGTACGGCGCCGACTGGCTGGAGGCCACGGGCGATGCGCCACGGCTGCGGCGTCGCCACCGCGACTGGTACATGGGCCTGGCCACCTGGTGCGAGCTGGACTGGTTCTCGCCGCGGCAGGGCGAGGTCGCCGCACGCGTCGAGACGGAGCTGCCGAATCTGCGCGGCGCACTCGAGCACTGCCTGACCGAGCCGGGTGAGGCGCATCTGGGCCAGTACCTCGCGGGCACCCTCTGGTTCTACTGGGTCGGCTGCGGCCGGCTCTCGGAGGGGCGGCACTGGCTGGAGCGCGGCGTCGAACTCGACAGCGACCGTGATCAGTCGCGGCTCAAGGCGCTGTGGGTGCTGGGCTATGTGGCAGTTCTGCAGGGCGACATGGTGCCCGCCCTGACCGCGCTCCAGGAGTGCCGCGAGGAGGCGGACCGTACCGGCAACCCCACGGCAGTGGCGTACGCCGAGCACCGCACCGGCTGCCTTGCCCTGGTCACGGACGACATGCCGCGCGCCGAAACCCTGCTGCGCTCGGCACTGGACCGCTACCACCGGATCGGCGAGCTCAACAGCAATGTGCTGATGGGCCAGGTCGAGCTGGCGATGGCCCTGGCGTTCCAGGGGGATCTGCCGGGTGCGGTGAAGCTGTGCGAGGACGTCCGCCGGGTGTGTGAGGACCACGGGGAGCGCTGGGCACTGGCGTACGCCTTGTACGTCCTGGCGTACGGGGCCCAGGCCGGGGGCGACCAGGCGCGGGCCCGGCATCTCCTGGAGGAGGGCATCGGCATCGGCCATGCCTTCAACGATCTGCTCGGCACGGTCCTCGCGATCGAGCTGCTCGCGCTCATCACCGCGAAGGAGGGCGATCCGGCGGAGGCCGCGCTGCTGCAGGGGGCGGCGTCCCGGATGTGGCCGTCGGTGGGTCTGCCGCTGTTCGGCTCGGCGTACTACAACGCCCCGCACGAGCGGTGCGAGGCGAGTGCCCGGGAGCAGCTGGGTGACGAGCGGTACGAGGAGTGCGTACGGGAAGGGGCGGGCCTCGGGCAGGAGGCGACGGTGGCGCGGGCACTGGGGCGGGCCGGGGCCCGGCCGCTCGGTGCGGTGCCGGCGCCGCGCGGGCTGCCCCCGAACATGCGGAAGCCCGCCGTCTCGCCCACCTCGAAGGGCGGGGAGACGACGGGCTGACGCGCAGGTGGTGCTACGTCCGCTGGAGAAAGATCAGCGGGCGTAGTACTCGACGACGAGCTGCTCGTCGCAGATCACCGGGATCTCCTTGCGGTTCGGCTCGCGGTCCAGGCGGAACGCCAGGGCGCCGAGGTTCACCTGGAGGTAGCGCGGGGTCTCGCCGTCGGGGGCGAACCCACCGGCGCGGGAGACCTCGAACAGCGTCTTGCTGCGGCTGCGCTCGCGGACCATGACGACGTCGTCGGGCTTGACGCGGAACGACGGCTTGTCGACCTTGCCACCGTTGACCTCGATGTGGCCGTGGACGACCATCTGGCGGGCCTGGTAGATCGTGCGGGCGATGCCCGAACGCAGGACCAGCGCGTCGAGACGGCGCTCGAGCTCGATGATCAGGGCCTCACCGGTCTTGCCCTGGACCTTGGAGGCACGCTCGTAGGCGCGGACGAGCTGGCGCTCGGACACGTCGTACTGCGCGCGCAGACGCTGCTTCTCGAGCAGACGGACCTTGTAGTCCGAGTTCTGCTTACGGCCACGGCCGTGCTCGCCCGGCGGGTAGGGGCGGGCCTCGAAGTACTTGACGGCCTTCGGGGTCAGCGCGATGCCGAGGGCACGCGACTTCTTGACCTTGGGGCGGGACTGATTCGCCACTTCTTCTCTTTCCTGGGTTTCGGCTCACCAGAGTTAAGGGAGGTCGCATCCGCAGTCTGGGAAACCCTGCGGGCCCGTGTGGACCTGCTGGGCAGCCGCTCCCTGGACTGGGCACATACGTGCAGCACGCGAGTGGCCCACCGACCGTTTCCCGATAACGGGAGGGTGGTGGGCTGCCCGCGACACCTTCGACGGTGCGCGACGCTCCTGGAATCCCCCCGTGGAGGCGGGGGCTCCGGCTGGATGTCCCGTTCTGGTGGTGCCGACCGGAGCCGGACACGGGACGCAGCGCTTCGAGAATTCTACAGGGTGCTCAGGCCCGCCCTCGACCCAGGTGCTTCCTGGTCCATTCCACCGCGTCCGCGTAGCGCGCCTCGGCGCCGTGGCGGGTCGGCGTGTAGTACTCCCGGTCCTTGAGCTCCTCCGGGGCGTACTGCTGGGAAGCGATGCCCTCGGGCAGGTCGTGCGGGTACACGTACCCCTGCGCGTGCCCGAGCTTGGCGGCGCCCTTGTAGTGCCCGTCGCGCAGATGCATCGGTACGGGGCCCGCGTGCCCCTTGCGTACGTCCTCCATGGCGGCGCCGATCGCCATGGTCGCGGCGTTGGACTTCGGGGCCAGGGCGAGGGCGATGGTGGCGTGGCTGAGGGTGAGGGCGGCCTCGGGGAAGCCGATCATGGCGACGGCCTGGGCGGCCGCGACGGCTATGGGCAGTGCGTTCGGATCGGCCAGGCCGATGTCCTCGCTGGCGGAGATCATCAGGCGGCGGGCGATGAAGCGGGGGTCCTCACCGGCCTCGATCATCCGGGCCAGGTAGTGCAGGGCGGCGTCCACATCCGAGCCGCGGATGGACTTGATGAGCGCGCTCGCCACGTCGTAGTGCTGGTCGCCGTCGCGGTCGTACTTCACGGCGGCCCGGTCGACCGTCTCCTCCAGGGTCTGGAGGGTGATCTCCGGCTCGCCCTTGTCGAGCGCGGCCCCGGCGGCGGCTTCCAGGGCGGTGAGCGCGCGGCGGGCGTCACCGCCGGCGATCCGCAGCAGGTGTTCCGCGGCGTCCTCGGGGAGGGTGACGGCGTCTTTGAGGCCGCGTTCGTCGGAGAGCGCGCGCTTGAGGAGGCCGCGCAGGTCGTCGTCGCTGAGCGGTTCGAGGGTGAGGAGGAGGGAGCGGGAGAGCAAGGGCGAGATGATCGAGAAGTAAGGGTTCTCGGTGGTCGCGGCGATCAGCGTCACCCAGCGGTTCTCGACGGCCGGGAGGAGGGAGTCCTGCTGGGCCTTGCTGAAGCGGTGGATCTCGTCGAGGAAGAGGACGGTCTCCTTGCCGAAGCCGCCGGTGGCGCGGCGCGCGCTTTCGATGACGGCGCGCACTTCCTTGACGCCCGCGGTGATCGCGGAGAGTTCGACGAAGCGCTTGTTCGTGGCCTTGGAGACCACATAGGCCAGGGTCGTCTTGCCGGTGCCAGGAGGGCCCCAGAGGATCACTGACGAGGGCCCGGCCGGGCCTTTGCCGCTCTCTTCGACCAGTCTGCGCAGGGGTGAGCCCGGCTTCAGCAGATGCTGCTGGCCCACGACCTCGTCGAGGACGCGCGGGCGCATCCGGACCGCCAGCGGACTGCTGGACGGGTCCCTCTCCTGGCGCTCTTCCGCCGCGGCGGTGAATAGGTCGGGCTCCACGTGCAAAACCCTATGTCACGCCACTGACATTCCCCTCGGCGCTGTCAGCTCATCCAGAAGTCCCACCAGCGCGTCAGGATCAGCATCCCGATGATCCCGATGTGCAGCACCGGCAGGACCCAGGTGAACTCGCCGAAGAAGCTCTTCAGCCAGCTCGGCGCCGGCAGGAATCCGTTGCGGATGTTGGACGAGGTCACGTACCAGAACATGATGATCGTCGCGACCCATGCCAGGCAGCACCACAGGCAGAGCGAGTTGATGCGGTACAGCGACTGGAACTGCAGCCAGGTGCAGAATCCGACGCCGAAGAGCGTGCCGAAGTTGAAGGTCAGCCAGTACCAGCGCGGGAAGGTCGCGCGGGCGAGCAGGCTCATGCCGACGCCGATCACGATGGCGTACGTCGCGAGACCGAGCATCGGGTTGGGGAACCCGAAGGCCGAGGCCTGGTCGCTCTTCATGATGTTGCCGCAGGAGACGACCGGGTTCAGGCTGCACCCGGGCACGAAGTTCGGGTTCTCGAGCAGCTTGAACTTGTCGATCGTGATGACCCACGCGGCAAGAAGGCCGGCCGCACCGGTGATCACCAGCAGCAGGGCGAGCGCACGACTGCCGCCGACCGTCCGCGGAGCGGCGGCGGTGCGGTCTTCCCGGTCGGAGGAGACGTCCTTGACTGTCGTCTTGCTCATCACGCCGTTTCCGTAGCTTCGAAGGGGCCTGCGGGCACGGACATTGTGCCGCACGCGCCCGCGTGTCCACCGTTCGATGGACATAAGGAAGTACGCACGGTCGTCCCGGAGGGTCCGGTTCGGCGAGAGGCTCGTCGGCATGACGACTCACACGGACCAACTCGCGGTGGACGTACGGGGCCTGCGCAAGCGGTACGGCGACGTGACCGCCGTCGACGGCATCGATCTCGGCATCCGGCAGGGCGAGGTGTTCGGCCTGCTGGGACCCAACGGGGCTGGCAAGAGCACGACCGTGGAGATCCTCCAGGGCAACCGCGGCCGGGACGCGGGCGAGGTCTCCGTACTCGGCACCGACCCGGCGAAGGCCACGCGCGCGTGGCGCTCGCGCGTCGGCATCGTGTGGCAGGACGAATCCGCGCCCGCCGAGTTGACGGTGCGCGAGACCGTGCGGCATTTCGCCCGCTATTACCCCAAGCCCCGCGATCCCGGGGAAGTCATCGGTCTGGTCGGTCTGGAGGAGAAGGCCGGCAGCCGCATCAAGGCGCTCTCGGGCGGCCAGCGCAGGCGGCTCGACGTGGCGCTCGGCGTGATCGGGGACCCCGACCTGCTGCTCCTGGACGAGCCGACCACCGGCTTCGACCCGGCGGCCCGGCGGCAGTTCTGGGAGCTGATCCGGAAACTGGCCGACGAGGGCACGACGATCCTGCTGACCACGCACTACCTGGAGGAGGCGGAGGCGCTCGCGCACCGGCTCGCGGTCATCGCGAAGGGTCAGGTCGTCGCCGAGGGCGAGCCCGCCGCGCTGCGGGAGCGCTACGGCACCGGGGCCACCGTGGAGTGGGCGGAGTCCGACGGCACGCCGCGCACCGAGCACACAGACACACCGACCCGTACGGTCGCGGAGCTGACCCGCCGCTTCGACGGCGAGATTCCGGGGCTTCGCGTGCTCCGTCCCACCTTGGAGGACGTCTATCTGCGACTGACCGGACAGGAGGACGGACGATGACCACGACCGCCGTACGCACACGTGGAGAGGCCGTTGCCGGGCGGCTTCCCGGGGCCTGGGGGCTCGGGCTCCACCAAGGCGCCCTGGAACTCAAGCAGTTCTTCCGCCAGCGCGAGCAGGTGGTGTTCACCTTCGCCTTCCCGGTCGTCTTCCTCTTCCTGTTCGCGTCGATCTTCAGCGACGACGTGGCGGGCGCGGGCATCACCGCCTCGCAGCTGTACGTCCCCGCGATGATGGCCGCGGGGATCATGTCCACCAGCTTCCAGTCCCTCGGCATCTCGATCGCGATCGAACGGGACGAGAAGGTGCTGCGGCGGCTGCGCGGCACGCCGATGCCACCGGCCGCGTACTTCCTCGGCAAGATCTGGCTGGTTCTCGTGACCGGCGTGCTGGAGACGGCGGTGCTGCTCCTGGTCGGCACCACGCTGTACGACGTCGATCTGCCCTCCGACATCGGCAAGTGGTTCGACTTCGCCTGGGTCTTCGTTCTGGGGCTCACGGCGTGCGCCCTGCTCGGCATCGCGATCAGCTCGGTCCCGAAGTCCGGCAGGAGCGCCACCTCCGTGGTCGTACTGCCCTTCCTGGTACTGCAGTTCATCTCCGGGGTGTACATCGCGATCGACACGATCCCGGACTGGATGCTGAACATCGGCGCGCTGTTCCCGCTGAAGTGGATGTGCCAGGGGCTGCGCGGTGTGTTCCTGCCGGAGTCGGCGAGCGTCCTCGAACAGGCGGGCAGTTGGGAGTTCGGGCGGATCGCCCTGGTGCTCGGGGCGTGGTGCGTCGGAGGATTGCTGCTGTGTCTGCTGACCTTCCGGTGGAAGAACCGGCGCGACGGATGAGTACCGGTGTCCCGGGCAGGCCTCTCGACGCTCCGGGGTCGGTGCCGGACGAGCCGCTGGAACCGGCGGTGCCGCGGGAAACGAACGGGCAGCGGGAGTCGAGCGGGCCGCGGGAGTCGGACACCTGGGACCGCTCGTTCCTGCTGTGGGACACGTACTTCGCGATCGTGTGGGTGGCCACCCTGGTGTTCGTGCTCGGCACGAACTATCCGGGGTGGCACGTCCGCGTCGCCGCCGCGGGGCTGCTTCTGCTGCTGGTTCCCTGGTACGTGGCGGTCGGGCGCCCCATCCTCACTTCCGAGCTCCCGGACGAGAGGCACGCCCTCGGCTACATCGCGGGCGCGATCGTGCTCCTCCTCCCGCCCGGCGTACTGGTCGGCGAGACCCGCCTGATGACGTTCGCGCTGGTGCCCCAGTGCTTCATGGCGCTGCGCCTGCGCTGGGCCCTCACCGCCGTGACGGTCATCAACATCGCGCCGGTAGTGGGCTGGGCACTGCTGTGGTGGCCCAGCGACCATGCCGTCTTCTTCAACTCCGTCTTCGCCGTGGTCACCCTCGTCTTCTCGGCGACCCTGGGCAGCTGGATCATCCGCATCATCGACCAGAGCCGCGAACGGGCCTCGCTGATCGCCGAGTTGGACGCCGGCCGTCATGAGATCTCCCGGCTCTCCGCCGCGCACGGCGCGCTCGCGGAGCGCGAGCGGTTCTCCCGGGAGATCCACGACACCCTCGCGCAGGGCTTCACCAGCCTGCTGATGCTCGTCCAGGCCGTCGAGGCAGAGCTCGACCGCGATCTGCCGCAGGCCCGCCGCCACTTGGCCCTGATGGCCGAGACCGCCCGGCAGAACCTCGCCGAGGCGCGGGCCCTGGTCGCCGGAGGCACACCGGCCGACCTCGACGGCGCCTCGCTGCCCGACGCGCTGCGCCGCCTCGCCGCCCGCCAGGACGCGACCGTCGAGGTGACCGGTCCCGTGCGCGCGGTCCCCGCCGCGGCCGAGGTGGTCGTCCTGCGCTCCTGCCAGGAGGCGCTGACCAACGCCCGTAAGCACGCGGGCGGTTCGGCTGCCGTCAGCATCGCCCTGGCGTACGCCGCCGGGGCCCTCACCGTGTCCGTGCGCGACGACGGCCCCGGTTTCGACCCCGCCGCGCCGGTCGGCGGCTACGGTCTGGCGGGCCTGCGCTCCCGGGCCGCCGAGGTGGACGGCACGGCGCAGGTGCGCAGTTCGCCCGGCGCCGGTACCACCGTCACCGTCCGCCTGCCCGTCCCAAGGAGTGGCTCGTGATCCGGATCGTCCTCGCCGACGACCATCCCGTCGTACGCGAAGGGCTGCGCGCGATGCTCAGCGCCGAGCCCGACCTCGAGGTGATCGCCGACGCGTCCAGCGGGCCTCAGGCGGAGGCGCTGGCCGCCGAACTCCGGCCCGACATCGTGCTCATGGACCTGCGTATGCCGGGTGGCGGGGGTGTCGACTCGATCGTCCGGATGACCGCGGCCGGATTGCCGTGCCGGGTCGTCGTGCTGACGACGTACGAGACGGACCGGGACATCCTGCGGGCCGTGGAGGCCGGGGCTGCGGGGTATCTGCTCAAGGATCTGCCGCGCGGTGAGCTCGCGGACGCGGTTCGGGCGGCGGCTCGTGGGGAGACGGTGCTCGCGCCGTCCGTGGCCGCGCGGCTCGTCGACCAGCTCCGTACAAAGCCGGAGCGGCCTCGGCTGTCCGAGCGCGAGGCGGCTGTCCTTCGGCTGGTCGCCGAAGGGTGCACCAACGCGGAGATCGGGCGGCGGTTGTTCATCGGGGAGTCCACCGTGAAGACCCATCTGCTGCGGGTCTTCGGGAAGTTGGGGGTGGATGACCGGACGGCGGCGGTGACGAGTGCGATGCGGTTCGGGTTGCTGGAGTGAGGTTTTCGCCCCTCCGCCCCTTCCCGTCCCGCACCTGGGGGCTGCCGCCCCCAGACCCCCGCCATCGGCCTGAACGGCCTCGTCCTCAAACGCCGGACGGGCTAAAAGATCTTTAGCCCCGTCCGGCGTTTGAGGACGAGAAACCCCTCAGCCCAGCCTCGACCCCAGCTCCGCCACGAGCTCGCCGACCGCCACCGCGACCTGCTCCCCCGACTCCATGTCCTTCAACTGCACAACGCCTTCGGCGAGATCCCGCTCACCGGCGACGATCGTGTAACGCGCCCCCGACCGGTTCGCGTTCTTCATCGCGCCCTTGAGCCCCTTCGCCCCGTAGGAGAAGTCCGCCGCGACCCCCGCCCTGCGCAGCTCGGTGACCACGCCGAAGAGCACACGCCGGGCCTCCTCCCCCAGCGGCACCGCGAACACACTGGTGGACGCCGGGAGTTCGAGGGACACACCTTCGGCCTCCAGGGCGAGGACCGTACGGTCGACGCCGAGGGCCCACCCCACGGACGGCAGCGCGGGCCCGCCGATCATCTCGGAGAGGCCGTCGTACCGGCCGCCGCCGCCGACCGCGGACTGGGAACCGAGACCGTCGTGGACGAACTCGAAGGTGGTCCGGGTGTAGTAGTCCAGCCCGCGCACGAGCCTCGGGTCGTCCTCGAAGGAGACGCCCGCGGCCGTGATCAGCTCGCGCACCTCCTCGTGGTACGCCTTGCACGCGTCACACAGGTAGTCACGCAGCAGCGGCGCACCCACCAGCTGCTTCTGGACGTCGTCGCGCTTGTCGTCGAGGACCCGCAGCGGGTTGATCTCGGCACGGCGGAGCGTCTCCTCGTCCAGGTTGAGCCCGCGCAGGAAGTCCTGAAGGGCGGCCCGGTAGACGGGACGGCACTCCTTGTCCCCGAGGGAGTTGAGCAGGATGCGGAAGTCGCGCAGCCCGAGCGAGCGGTACGCCTGGTCGGCCAGGATGATCAGCTCGGCGTCGAGCGCCGGGTCCTCCGCGCCGATCGCCTCGGCGCCCACCTGCGAGAAGTGCCTGTAGCGGCCCTTCTGGGGGCGCTCGTAGCGGTAGTAGGAGCCCGAGTACCAGAGCTTGACGGGAAGGTTGCCCGCCTTGTGCAGGTTGGCCTCGAGCGCGGCGCGCAGCACGGACGCGGTGCCCTCCGGGCGCAGCGCCAGCTGGTCACCGCCCTTGGTCTCGAAGGCGTACATCTCTTTGGTCACGATGTCGGTGGACTCGCCGACCCCGCGCGCGAACAGCTCGACGTTCTCGAAGCCGGGCGTCTCGATGTAGCCGTAGCCGGAGTTCCGGAGCGGCGCCGCGATCGCCTCGCGGACCGCGAGGTACTTCGCGCTCTCCGGCGGGATCAGGTCGTACGTGCCCTTGGGGGCCTTGAAGGTGCTCACGGGAAGTCTCTCGTCACAATCCTCGTCGGGGAGCGTCCGTGCTCCCGAGGCCGGCGGCCACTTCCCGCAGATACGGGTTGGTGGCGCGCTCCTGGCCGATGGTCGTCTGGGGGCCGTGGCCGGACAGCACTACGGTCGAGTCGTCGAGCGGCAGGCACACGCGGGCCAGCGAGTCGAGCATCTCGGCGTGCGAGCCGCCGGGCATGTCGGTGCGTCCGATGGAGCCGGCGAAGAGCAGATCCCCGGAGAAGAAAACGGAAGGAATCTCCGTGTTCTCGGGCATCTGGAAGGCCACCGACCCCTTGGTATGGCCGGGCGCGTGCGCGACGGACAGCTCCAGGCCGGCCAGTTCCAGCCGCGCGCCGTCGGTCAGCTCACGGACGTCGTCCGGCTCCCCCACGGTCAGCTCGCCCATCAGCGGCATCCCGATGGAACGGCCGAGCGCCTTCTCCGGGTCGCTCATCATGTACCGGTCCTCGGGGTGGATCCAGGCCGGTACGTCATGCGCTCCGCACACCGGGACGACCGAGGCGACATGGTCGATGTGGCCGTGGGTGAGGATGACCGCGACGGGCTTGAGCCGATGCTTCCTGATCGCGTCCTCGACTCCCTGGGTGGCCTGATGGCCGGGGTCGATGATCACGCACTCCTCACCCGCGCCGGGGGCGACCAGATAACAGTTGGTCCCCCAGGCCCCTGCGGGGAACCCGGCAATGAGCACGATCGTCCTTCGTTTGTGGCGTACGAGGTCATACGGCGTCGTACGGGGCGGGCGGCTGTGGATCAGAGCCTACCGGCGCTGCCGATTCCTCAGCGAACCCATATACGGTACGGGGCACACGCAGGCGGTCGGCTCACAAGACGCACGCGTCCCACTTGACGTACGAGACGCATGAGGAGAAAACCCGGTGGTCACCCAGGAGCAGCGGCGGCGTCAGCTCGCCCGGGAGAAGTTCTTGCGACAGCAGCAGCGGCGAACGGCCGCACGGCGCAAGACACGTGCACGGAACGCCATCATCGCCTCGGTTCTCGGCGTCATCGTGGTGGGCAGCATCGTGTCGTACGCGACCGGGGTGTTCAAGAACGACGACAGCAAGGCCAACGCGAGCGCTGACGTGACCCCGAGCGCCTCGCCGACGAGCGCGGCGCCTGACCCGTGCGAGAAGGCGGCCGCGGGCGAGGTGAAGACGCTGACCTGGAAGAAGGAGCCGGCGATCACCATCGACAAGTCCGCGGACTACACGATGAAGATGGCGACGACCTGCGGCGAGATAGACATCGCGCTGAAGACGGCCGCGGCGCCGCACACCGTGAACTCGTTCAACTTCCTCGCGGCCAAGGGCTTCTTCGACCACACGAAGTGCCACCGGCTCACCACGAACGGCATCTACGTGCTGCAGTGCGGTGACCCGACGGGCACCGGCTCCGGCACCCCCGGCTACACGATCCCGGACGAGAACCTGAAGGACAAAACCCTGACGGGAGGCGTGTACCCGGCGGGCACGGTGGCGATGGCCAACACGTACGACGCCACGACGGACAAGGGCCGTGACACCGGCGGCAGCCAGTTCTTCCTCGTGTACCAGGACAGTCAGCTGCCGGCCAACTACACACCGTTCGGAACTATTTCCAAGTCCGGAATGACGGTCCTGGAGAAGATCGCCAAAGCCGGCGAGAACACCGGCGCGGGCGACGGAGCACCCAACGCGACCGTCGTGATCAACAAGATGACCGTGACGAAATCCTGACCGCCAGCTGCGAAATTTCGGTCGCGCGGGATGCGGACAGCCGCCCCGCCGGTCGCCTATGTTGGCCGTGACGAAACTGTGGACGATGCCCGGGGGCGCTGACGCCTCTCGCAGGCATCATGTGGAGGAGGCGCTGTGAGCAGCGACCCGTGGGGCCGCGTCGACGAGACGGGGACCGTGTACGTGCGTACGGCCGACGGCGAGCAGGTTGTCGGTTCCTGGCAGGCCGGCTCTCCTGATGAGGCGCTGGCCTACTTCGAGCGCAAGTACGAAGGCCTGGTTGTCGAGATCGGCCTCCTCGAGAAGCGCGTGAAGACCACCGACCTGTCGGCGAAGGACGCGCAGACCGCCGTCGATCACCTGCGCGAGCAGGTGGACGCACACCACGCGGTCGGTGACCTGCACGCGCTGCGGCAGCGGCTGGACAAGCTCGTCGAGACGGTCGACGCGCGCCGTGAGGAGCGCAAGGCCCAGCGGGCGAAGCAGTCCGACGAGTCGCGGCATGCCAAGGAGGCGCTGGTCGTCGAGGCCGAGGAGCTGGCGCAGAGCGACCAGTGGCGAGCCGCCGGTGAACGGCTGCGCGCCCTTGTGGACACCTGGAAGGGGCTGCCGCGGCTCGACCGCAAGTCGGACGACGAGCTGTGGCACCGCTTCTCCCACGCGCGCTCGGCGTTCTCCAAGCGTCGCAAGGCGCACTTCGCCTCCTTGGACGCGCAGCGCGAGGACGCCCGCAAGGCCAAGGAAAAGCTGGTCACGGAGGCCGAGGCGCTGTCGGCCTCGACGGACTGGGGTCCGACGGCGGCGCGCTACCGCGAGCTGATGGCGGACTGGAAGGCCGCGGGCCGTGCCCAGCGCGAGCACGAGGACGATCTGTGGAACCGCTTCCGCGGCGCCCAGGACGTCTTCTTCGCCGCCCGCAGCTCGGTCTTCGCCGAGCGGGACGCCGAGCAGACGGAGAACCTGAAGCTCAAGGAGGAGCTGGCCGAGGAGGCCGAGAAGCTCGTCCCGGTGCAGGACCTGAAGGCGGCCCGCGCCGCCTTCCGCTCCATCAACGAGCGCTGGGAGGCCATCGGCCACGTGCCGCGCGACGCCCGCCCCAAGGTCGAGGGCCGGATGCACGCGGTGGAGCGGGCACTCCAGGAGTCCGAGGAGACCGAGTGGCGCCGGACGAACCCGGAGGCACGGGCTCGTGCCGAGGGTCTGACCGGTCAGCTTCAGGCAGCCGTGGACAAGTTGCAGGCCCAGATCGAGGCAGCTCGCTCGACCGGCAACACGTCCAAGGCGGACAAGCTCCAGAAGGAGCTGGACGGCCGTCAGGCGCTGCTCGACCAGGCTCTGAAGGGTCTGCAGGAGTTCGGCGGCTGAGGCAGGTCCGGGGCGGCTGGTTTTCCGCTTCTACGTAGAGGGGCTCCCGTACGTTGCGTACGGGAGCCCCTCTACGTAGTGCCCGATGTGTGGTGCCCGGTTACGGCCTGCGGGCCGAGGTGACGCGGTACACGTCGTACACGCCCTCCACGCCCCTGACCGCCTTCAGGACGTGGCCCAGGTGCTTGGGGTCGCCCATCTCGAAGGTGAAGCGGGACGTGGCGACCCGGTCACGGGACGTCTGGACGGCCGCCGACAGGATGTTGACGTGCTGGTCCGACAGGACGCGCGTGACGTCCGAGAGGAGTCGGGAGCGGTCCAGCGCCTCGACCTGGATGGCGACCAGGAAGACCGAGGACTGGGTGGGCGCCCACTCGACCTCGAGGATGCGCTCGGGTTCGCGGGACAGCGACTCGATGTTGACGCAGTCGTTGCGGTGCACGGATACGCCGCTGCCGCGGGTGACGAAGCCGATGATGGGGTCACCCGGTACCGGAGTACAACAGCGGGCGAGCTTGACCCACACGTCCTCGACGCCCTTGACGACCACACCGGGGTCGGCGTTGGAGCGGCGTTTGCGGCCGCGACCGTGCGGGGACGGAACGCTCTCGTCGATCTCCTCGGTGGCCGCCTCCTCGCCGCCGAGAGCCTGCACCAGCTTCTGGACGACGCTCTGGGCGGCGACATGGCCCTCGCCGATCGCCGCGTACAGGGACGAGATGTCGGGGTAGCGCATCTCGTGCGCGAGCGTGACCAGGGAGTCGCCGGTGAGGATGCGCTGGATGGGCAGGTTCTGCTTGCGCATCGCGCGGGCGATGGCGTCCTTGCCCTGCTCGATCGCCTCGTCGCGGCGCTCCTTGGAGAACCAGGCGCGGATCTTGTTGCGGGCGCGCGGCGACTTGACGAAACCCAGCCAGTCGCGGGACGGGCCCGCGCCGGCCGCCTTCGAGGTGAAGACCTCCACCAAGTCGCCGTTGTCCAGGGTGGATTCGAGCGGGACCAGGCGTCCGTTGACCCGTGCGCCTATGGTCCGGTGGCCGACCTCCGTGTGGACCGCGTACGCGAAGTCCACCGGGGTCGCACCCGCCGGAAGCGCTATCACGTCGCCCTTCGGCGTGAAGACGAAGACCTCGTTGCGGGACAGGTCGAAGCGCAGGGACTCGAGGAACTCGCTGGGGTCCTCGGTCTCCTTCTGCCAGTCGAGCAACTGGCGCAGCCACGCCATGTCGTTGACGCCGTCCTTGTCCTTGGCGTTGGACCTGGGCGCGTCCGTGCGCACCTTGGAGGCGCCGGCGGAGGGCTCCTGCTTGTACTTCCAGTGCGCGGCGATGCCGTACTCGGCACGACGGTGCATGTCGAACGTACGGATCTGCAGCTCAACGGGCTTGCCGTTGGGGCCGATCACCGTCGTGTGCAGCGATTGGTACATGTTGAACTTGGGCATCGCGATGTAGTCCTTGAACCGGCCGGGGACCGGGTTCCATCGCGCGTGCACCGTGCCGAGGGCGGCGTAGCAGTCGCGAACCGTGTCGACCAGTACGCGGATACCCACCAGGTCGTAGATCTCCGCGAAGTCACGGCCGCGGACGATCATCTTCTGGTAGACGCTGTAGTAGTGCTTCGGGCGGCCGGTGACCGTCGCCTTGATGCGGGCCGCGCGCAGGTCGGACTGGACCTCGTCGGTCACTATGGCGAGGTACTCGTCGCGCTTGGGGGCGCGCTCGGCGACCAGGCGCACGATCTCGTCGTACATCTTGGGGTAGAGGATCGCGAAGGCGAGGTCCTCCAGTTCCCACTTGATGGTGTTCATGCCCAGCCGGTGGGCGAGCGGCGCGTAGATCTCGAGGGTCTCGCGCGCCTTCTTCTCCTGCTTCTCGCGCTTGAGATAGCGCATGGTGCGCATGTTGTGCAGGCGGTCGGCGAGCTTGATGACCAGGACGCGGGGGTCCTTGGCCATGGCGACGACCATCTTGCGCACGGTCTCGGCCTGCGCGGCCTCGCCGAACTTGACCTTGTCGAGCTTGGTGACGCCGTCGACGAGGAGGGCGACCTGGTCGCCGAAGTCGCGCTTGAGCGTGTCCAGGCCGTACTCGGTGTCCTCGACGGTGTCGTGCAGCAGGCCCGCCATCAACGTGGCCGGGTCCATGCCGAGTTCGGCGAGGATCGTGGTGACGGCGAGCGGGTGCGTGATGTACGGGTCGCCGCTCTTGCGCTTCTGGCCGCGGTGCCAGCGCTCGGCGACCTGGTAGGCCTTCTCGACCTGGCGGAGCGTGGCCGTCTCGATCTTCGGGTCGTTGCTGCGCACTATCCGCAGCAGCGGTTCCAGGACCGGGTTGTACGGGTTGGAGCGCTGCACGCCGAGACGCGCGAGGCGGGCGCGTACGCGGTTGGAGGAGCCGCCGCCGGTGCGGGCGGGCTGGCCCGCGGCCGCCGCACGGACCACCGGGGTGCTCACCGGGCGCTCGGGCTCGGGAGGAGCCGGCTTGGGGCGTGGCTGCTCTGCCGCCTTGTCGTCCGGCGCGGACTGGGCGTGCTCGACCGGCCCGCCGGGGGCGTCCTTGGCGGGCGTGGCCACGGGGCCCGAGTTCGATTCGGGCTTGGCGGCGATGAGTGGCTGGGCCTCGTCTGGCAAGAGGGCTCCTCGTGCGCGTTCCGGGTCCCCCGGTCAGGCTCCGGAGACCCCATGGTAGCGATCCTGGGCTTCGGACTCTCTTTCGGCCGGTGAGACCGCTTCGTACAGAAGAAACACAAGAGGCGGGCGCCGGATTCCTCCGGGCCCGCCTCCGCGGTGTCCTACGGGTGTCTCAGGCCTTTCCTGAGGCCATCCTGAGCCTTTCCCCGTGGGGTGGGGCTCAGACCTGGAGAAGCGCCTCCAGCGGTGCGCCCGCCAGGGACGGCTCCAGACGGCTGCGGCCGCCCAGGAAGCCCAGCTCCATCAGGACGGCGACGCCCGCGACCTCGGCGCCCGCCCTGCGGATGAGCTGGAGCGAGGCCTCGGCGGTGCCGCCGGTGGCGAGGACGTCGTCGACGACCAGGACGCGGTCGCCCGCGGACAGGTCCTCGGCGTGCACCTCGATCTCGGCGGAGCCGTACTCCAGGTCGTACGTCTGGCTCAGGGTCGCTCCGGGGAGCTTGCCCGCCTTGCGTACGGGGATGAAGCCGAGCCCGGCGCGGACGGCGACGGGAGCACCGAGGATGAAGCCGCGGGCCTCCAGGCCGACGATCTTCGTGGCCCCGGTGCGAACGGCGATGTCGGCCAGCGCGTCGGTGAGCGCCGTGAACGCCGCCGGGTCCGCCAGGAGCGGGGTGATGTCCTTGAACATCACGCCCGGCTCCGGGTAGTCGGGAACGTCCCGGATACGGCTGAGCAGCAGCTCCTCGATGCCCGTCATCGGCGCTTCCCCGAAGGACGGCCACGGCCCCGGTTGCGGGACGCGGGCTGGTTGCGCGGGCCGACGACCGCCGGGGTGGCGTCCTCGTCGTCGTCCTCGAACTGCTCCTCGACGACCGGCTCCTCCACGGACTCGCCCTTCGCCGCGGCCTGGGCCCGCTTGGCGAGTACGCGCTTCCTGAGGGCCTTCATCTGCGGCTCGCGCTCCTTGAGGTCGGCGACGAGCGGCGTGGCGATGAAGATCGAGGAGTACGCACCGGCCGCGAGGCCGACGAACAGCGACAGCGAGATGTCGTTGAGCATGCCCGCGCCGAGAACGCCGCCGCCGATGAACAGCAGGGCCGCGACCGGCAGAAGGGCGACCACCGTGGTGTTGATGGAGCGGACCAGCGTGCCGTTGATCGAGCGGTCGGCGACATCGCTGTAGGTCCAGCGGGTCTGCTTGGTGATGTCCTTCGTCTGCTCCTTGAGGCTGTCGAAGACGACGACCGTGTCGTAGAGCGAGTAACCGAGGATCGTGAGCAGACCGATCACGGTGCCCGAGGTGACCTCGAAGCCGACCAGCGCATAGATGCCGACCGTGATGGTGATGTCGTGGATCAGGGCGACGAGCGCGGCCACGGCCATACGCCACTCGAAGGCGATCGCCAGATAGATCACGACGAGGATCATGAAGATCACCAGGCCCTGCCAGGCCTTGTTGGCGATGTCCTCACCCCAGCTGGGGCCGACCAGATCGGCGGCGATCTTCTCCGAGTCGACGTTCAGGTCCTTGGCGAGAACGGTCTTGATCTCGTCGGACTTGCCGGTGTCGATGCCGGCGATCTGGATGCGCAGACCGCCGTTGCCGAGCTTCTGGACGACCGCGTCGTGACCGGAGGCCTCTTCCGCGTACGTCTCGGCCTGGCTGACCGAGACGCTGGTCTTCTCGGTGGTGAAGACGGCTCCGCCCCGGAACTCGATACCCATGTTCAGGCCGCCGACCGTCAGGCCGAGGATGGCCGTGATGGTGATCAGGATCGAGATGCTGTACCAGATGAAGCGCTTGCCGACGAAGTCGTAGCCGATCTCGCCGCGGTGGAGCCGGGCGCCAAGGGTGCCGAGCTTCGACATCTCACGCCTCCTTCGTGTCGACGGGGGCGGAGGGACGACGGGTGCGGCGCAGTGGCGGCTTGGCGCCCAGTCGCTTCGGGTCGAGGCCGGACCAGGTGTGACCGCTTGCGAAGAACTGCTTGCGGGCCAGGATCGTCATCAGGGGCTTGGTGAAGAAGAAGACGACGACCACGTCGAGCAACGTCGTCAGACCGAGCGTGAACGCGAAGCCCTGGACCTTGCCGACCGTGACGATGAAGAGCACCGCGGCGGCGAGGAACGACACGAAGTCGGAGACCAGGATGGTGCGCCGGGCACGTGGCCAGGCACGCTCGACGGCCGGACGCAGCGAGCGCCCTTCGCGGATCTCGTCCCGGATGCGTTCGAAGAACACGATGAACGAGTCCGCCGTGATGCCGATCGCGACGATCGCACCACAGACCGCCGGCAGGTTCAGGGCGAACCCGATGGCGGGACCGAGCAGCGACATGATCACGTACGTGAGGACGGCGGAGACCAGCAGCGAGGCGATGGCGATGAGCGACAGGCCCCGGTAGTAGACCACCAGGTAGATGACGACCAGGGCCAGGCCGATCGCGCCCGCGATCAGACCGGCGTGCAGCTGCTCGCCACCGAGTGCGGCGGTCACCGTGGTGACGCTCGACTCGGTGAAGGTGAGCGGCAGGGCGCCGTACTTCAGCATGTTGGCCAGGTCCTGCGCCTCGGTCTGGTCGAAGCTGCCGGAGATCTCCGCGCTGCCGCCGGTGAGCGCCTGGCTGACGTACGGGTCGGAGACGACCTCGCCGTCCAGGACGATGGCGAACTGGTTCTGCGGGGTGGTGTTCTGCGCGAGCGTGCCCGTGATCTCGGCGAACTTCTTGGAGCCACCGGACGTGAAGTCCATGGTGACCTTCCAGCCCGAGGCATCCTGCGTGCTGAAGACCGCCGCGGCCGACTTGATGTCCGTGCCGGACACCGCGGCCGGGCCGAGCACGTACTTCTGCCACTGGCCGGAGGCGTTCTGACCGCAGGCCACGGTGGAGTCGGTGGGCTTGGCACCGTCGCCTGCCGTGGCGCGGGCCGCCTTGTCGGTGCAGTCGAGCGCGGTGTACTCGGCCTGGAGCTTGGCGGTCGCGGCGTCGACGCTGGCACTCGCGGACGGCGAGGCGCTGGCTTCGGCCGAGGCGCTGGCCGAGCTGGTCGCCGACGGCGTGGTGTCCGCCTTCAGGGCGTCGGTGACAGCACGGCCCTGGGAGGTGGCGGTGGCCGACGGAGTGGCGGAGGTCGCCTTGTCGGTGGCTTCCTCGGAGGCGCTGCTGGAAGGACTGCTCGACGCACTGCTGGAGGTGCTCGGCGACGGGCTGGCCGACGCGTCGGTGCCGGAGACCTCGGTGGCCAGGACCGGACGGAAGTAGAGCTTGGCGGTGGTACCGACCTGCTCCCGGGCCTGCTCGGAGTTCGTACCCTTGGGGATGTTGACGATGATGTTCTTGTCGCCCTGGGTCTGGACCTCTGCCTCGGAGACGCCAAGACCGTTGACACGACGGTTCATGATGTCGACCGCGGTGTCCATGTTGGTCTTGTTGATCGCGTTGGGCTGGCCCGGTTCGTTCTTCGCCGTGAGCGTGATGCTCGTGCCGCCGGCGAGGTCGATACCGAGACGCGGAGTGGTGTGCCCGGAGAGGAACATCCCCCCGGTGAGCGCCACGATGGCGATCAGGATGAGGGCCAGCGAGCGCCCCGGCCTGCTCTGGGCGCTCGCGCTCCGGCCCTTCTTCGGTGCTGCCACCTTCTCGTACTCCCTCTCGGGCCGCCTCACGCCGGGTGAGCGCGCGTGCGGCCATGACATGGTGTCGCGATTCCGTGCGAGGACCACACATCCCCTCGGCCGCGAGGCGCGAGCGGGTCGCGCCGCGGCCTGGGGGTGTGCCTACTTCGCGTCGGACTCGCCGTCGGTCTTCTTCGGCTCTGCTTCGTCGGCTTCGTCGGCCTTGGCCTCGGCGGGCTCGTCGGCCTTCGCGTCGGCGGGCTCGTCGGCCTTCGCGTCGGCGGGCTCGTCCGCGGCGTCCTTCTTGCCGAGGTCGATGGGCTTGTCGTCGGAAGCGTCGGAAGAGGCGTCGGCGGCGGGCTCGTCGGTCTCGGTGAGGGAGGAAGCGTCGTCCGGGACGACGGTGCCGTCGGACTTCAGGTCGTGCTCGATGCCGTGGACGATGCGGTTGTACTCGTCGTCGGACAGGACGGCGCCGATCGAGTTCTTGGCGAAGACGAGGTCGACGCCCGGGGCCGCGTCAAGGAGGACCGTCTCCTCGTTGACCTCCTTCACCGTTGCGTACAAGCCCCCGATCGTGCGGACGCCGGTGCCGGGCTGCATGTCATTGCGCATCTGCGCGGCCGCGTTCTGCTTGCGCTTGGCCGAGCGGGTCATCAGGAACATCGCCCCGATGAGCACGATGAACGGGAGGAGGGTCACGAGACTCACGGGTCGGAACTTCCTTCAGTCGACCGCGATGGTGAGCGGCCTGTTGGATGGGGGTATGTGCACCGCCGACAAGGGCGGCATCGGCGGAGTCTAAGCGAGTCCGCACTCAAGGAACAACGCTCAGCATGGCACCGGGGTTCCTGCCGGGGCAGTACCGGCGCCGTCACGCCCCGAACAGGTCCCCTTGTCCCTTTCCGCCGGTTGACTGGCGGGGCGGGGTGAGGCCGAGATGCGCCCACGCGGCCGGTGTCGCCACCCGGCCACGGGGAGTACGGGCGAGCAGGCCCTCCCGTACGAGGAAGGGCTCGGCGACCTCCTCCACGGTCTCACGCTCCTCCCCCACCGCGACCGCGAGCGTGGAGAGGCCGACCGGGCCGCCGCCGAAGAGCTTGAGCAGGGCTTCGAGCACGCCGCGGTCCAGGCGGTCGAGACCGCGCGCGTCCACCTCGTACACGGCCAGGGCCGCCGAGGCGATGTCCTTCGTGATGAAGCCGTCGGCCTTGACCTGCGCGTAGTCGCGTACGCGACGCAGCAGGCGGTTGGCGATACGGGGGGTGCCCCTGGAGCGGCCCGCGATCTCGGCGGCCCCTACGGTGTCGATCTCGACGTCGAGCAGGTTCGCCGAACGGTGGATGACCCGCTCCAGCTCGGCGGGCTCGTAGAACTCCATGTGCGCGGTGAAGCCGAAGCGGTCGCGCAGCGGGGGCGGCAGCAGGCCCGCGCGCGTGGTGGCGCCGACCAGGGTGAACGGCGGCAGTTCGAGCGGGATGGCGGTGGCACCGGGGCCCTTGCCGACGATGACGTCGACGCGGAAGTCCTCCATCGCCATGTAGAGCATCTCCTCGGCGGGCCGGGACATGCGGTGGATCTCGTCGAGGAACAGCACCTCGCCCTCCTGGAGCGAGGAGAGGATCGCGGCGAGGTCTCCGGCGTGCTGGATGGCGGGGCCGCTGGTGATGCGGATGGGCGCTTCCATCTCGGCCGCGATGATCATCGAGAGGGTGGTCTTGCCGAGTCCTGGGGCGCCCGAGAGGAGCACATGGTCGGCGGTGGCGCCACGCGCGCGTGCGGCACGGAGGACGAGGTCGAGCTGCTCGCGGACCTTCTCCTGGCCGATGAACTCGTCCAGGTCCTTGGGGCGCAGCGCGGCCTCGACGGCCTGGTCCTCGCGGTCGGCGACAGAGCCCACCAGCCGCTCGGCGGCGGTCTCGTCGGTCGTGTCGTCCCAGTTCATTGCGTGTGCCTCGCGGTGTGGTGGTGGGGCCGCCGGTGGTTCAGCGGGCGCGGTTCAGGGTCTGCAGGGCGGCCTTCAGCAGCGGGCCCACCTGGGGTGTGCCCTCGGCGGCCTCGGCCTGCGGAGCGACCGCGGAGACCGCCTCTTCGGCCTCGCGCGTCGCGTACCCGAGGCCGATCAGCGCGGCGTGCAGCTGGTCGCGCCAGCCGGTGCTGACCGGGGCGCCGATTCCGGTGCCGGTGCCGAGGGGCGCGCCGAGCCGGTCCTTGAACTCCAGAAGGAGCTTCTGGGCGCCCTTCTTGCCGATGCCCGGGACGGCCATCAGCGCCTTCTCGTCACCGGAGGCCACCGCGCGGCGCAGAGCGTCCGGCGTGTGCACGGCGAGCATCGCCTGGGCGAGCCGGGGGCCGACGCCGCTCGCGGTCTGGAGGAGCTCGAAGGTCCCCCGCTCGTCGTCGTCGACGAAGCCGTACAGGGTCAGTGAGTCCTCGCGTACGACGAGGGAGGTGGCGAGCTTGGCCCGCTGCCCCATGCGGAGCCCGGAGAGCGTGTTGGGCGTGCACTGGACGGCGATGCCGATGCCGCCGACCTCGACCACCGCGGAGTCGGGGGCGAGGGCGGCGACCGGGCCGCTGACGAAGGCGATCATGCGGTACGGCCTTTCGATGCGGGGTGCGATGCGGAGCGTGGCGCCAGCGTCGACGCCTGCGTCGACGCTTGTTTCGACGCGTGCAGGGCGGCGGCCTGCTGGAGCCGGTTCTGCTCGACGGCCTGTTGGAGCCGGTTCTGGGCGGGCGCGCGCCAGATGTGGCAGATGGCGAGGGCCAGGGCGTCCGCCGCGTCGGCGGGTTTGGGGGGCGCGTCGAGACGGAGCAGGCGGGTGACCATCGCCCCGACCTGGGCCTTGTCCGCGCGGCCCTGGCCGGTGACGGCGGCCTTGACCTCGCTCGGGGTGTGCAGGGCGACGGGGATGCCGCGCCGGGCCGCGCAGAGCATGGCGACCGCGCTGGCCTGAGCCGTGCCCATCACCGTGCTGACGTTGTGCTGGCTGAACACCCGCTCCACGGCGACGAATTCGGGCTTGTACTCGTCGAGCCACTGCTCGATGCCCTGCTCGATGGCGACGAGGCGCAAGCCCAACTCGGCGTCCGCCGGGGTACGTACGACGCCGACGCCGCGCATGGTGAGGGGCCGGCCCGCGACGCCTTCGACCACACCGACACCGCACCGGGTCAACCCGGGGTCAACGCCCAATACCCGCACCCAGCCCCCCTTTTGCGGCTAAACCGCCGCCGCTCTCGCGGAGGTGGCTGATCACCGTCGTGGTTGCTCAATTGATGGTTGCGGTCCGTGGACGGCGATCATCATCTGTCGTCGCCAGGCTATCCGCTGCCACCGACAACGACAGCGGGCCGGTAGGACGTGTCCCACCAGCCCGCCAAAAGGAAACCTCGCGGCTCAGACGTCGACCTTCGCCATGACGTCATCGCTCACGTCGAAGTTGGCGAAGACGTTCTGCACGTCGTCGCTGTCCTCAAGGGCGTCGATCAGCTTGAAGATCTTCCGGGCGCCCTCTTCGTCGAGCTCGACCTGCATGGTCGGGACGAAGTTGGCCTCGGCCGAGTCGTAGTCGATGCCGGCCTCCTGGAGCGCGGTGCGCACCGCGACCATGTCGGTGGCCTCGGAGATGACCTCGAAGGAGTCACCGAGGTCGTTGACCTCCTCGGCGCCCGCGTCGAGCACGGCACCCAGGACGTCGTCCTCGGCCAGCTCGCCCTTGGGGACGATCACGACGCCCTTGCGGTTGAAGAGGTACGAGACGGAGCCCGGGTCGGCCATGTTTCCGCCGTTGCGGGTCATGGCGACGCGGACGTCAGAGGCGGCACGGTTGCGGTTGTCGGTGAGGCACTCGATGAGCACCGCGACACCGCTCGGGCCGTAACCCTCGTACATGATCGTCTCGTAGTCGGCGCCACCGGCTTCGAGACCGGCACCGCGCTTGACCGCGGAGTCGATGTTCTTGTTCGGGACCGAGCTCTTCTTGGCCTTCTGGATGGCGTCGAACAGCGTCGGGTTACCGGACACATCGGCGCCGCCCGTGCGGGCCGCGACTTCGATGTTCTTGATCATCTTCGCGAAGAGCTTGCCGCGTTTGGCGTCGATCACGGCCTTCTTGTGCTTCGTCGTAGCCCATTTAGAGTGGCCGGACATCTGCCTGTCTCCTTCGCGTAACCCAACTCTTTAGGAACGCCAGAGATCCTACAAGGACTCCGGTGTCCGGTTCGCGCGCACCATGTCGACGAACAGGCCGTGCACCCGGTGGTCGCCGGTCAGTTCCGGGTGGAACGACGTGGCGAGCGCGTTGCCCTGACGTACGGCGACGATGTGGCCCTCGTGCTCGGCCAGCACCTCGGTCTCGGCGCCCACGGACTCGACCCAGGGGGCACGGATGAAGACGCCCTCTACAGGATCGCCCTCTACGCCCTGGACGTCGACCGCCGCCTCGAAGGACTCGTTCTGACGTCCGAAAGCGTTGCGGCGCACGATCATGTCGATGCCGCCGACGGTCTCCTGGCCCGAGCGCGGGTCGAGGATCTTGTCGGCGAGCATGATCATGCCGGCGCAGGTGCCGTAGACGGGCATGCCGTCCCGCACGCGCGCGCGCAGGGGTTCCATCAGGCCGAACAGGACGGCCAGCTTGGAGATGGTGGTGGACTCACCGCCGGGGATGACAAGACCCTCGACCTCGGCGAGCTCCTCGGGACGCCTCACCGGCCTGGCCACGGCGTCGGCCGCGGCCAGGGCGATCAGGTGCTCCCGTACGTCGCCCTGGAGAGCCAGAACGCCTATGACAGGAGTGCTCATGGGTGACTACCAGCCACGGTTCGCGTAGCGCTCGGCCTCGGGGAGGGTGTCGCAGTTGATGCCGACCATGGCCTCGCCCAGGTTGCGGGACGCGTCCGCGATGATCTTCGGGTCGTCGTAGAAGGTGGTGGCCTTCACGATGGCGGCGGCGCGCTTGGCCGGGTCGCCGGACTTGAAGATGCCGGAGCCGACGAAGACGCCCTCGGCGCCGAGCTGGCGCATCAGCGCTGCGTCGGCGGGGGTCGCGACACCACCGGCGGAGAACAGCACGACCGGCAGCTTGCCGAGCTCGGCGACCTCGCGCACGATCTCGTACGGGGCGCGCAGCTCCTTGGCGGCGGCGTACAGCTCGTTGTTGTCGAAGCCGCGCAGCTTGGCGATCTCGTTCTTGATCTGGCGCAGGTGGCGGACGGCCTCGACGACGTTGCCGGTGCCGGCCTCGCCCTTGGAGCGGATCATGGCCGCGCCCTCGGCTATGCGGCGCAGGGCCTCGCCCAGGTTGGTGGCACCACAGACGAAGGGGGTCGTGAACGCCCACTTGTCGGAGTGGTTGACCTCGTCGGCCGGGGTGAGGACCTCGGACTCGTCGATGTAGTCGACGCCGAGGGACTGGAGCACCTGGGCCTCGACGAAGTGGCCGATACGGGACTTGGCCATGACCGGGATCGAGACCGCCTCGATGATCTCCTCGATCATCGTCGGGTCCGACATGCGCGCCACACCGCCGTCCTTGCGGATGTCGGCGGGGACGCGCTCCAGGGCCATGACGGCCACGGCGCCCGCGTCCTCGGCGATCTTCGCCTGCTCGGCGTTGACCACATCCATGATCACGCCCCCCTTGAGCTGCTCGGCCATACCGCGCTTCACGCGCGCGGTGCCGGTCTCGGGGTTCTGTGCGGAGTTGGAGAGCGTGCTGGACACGGGTTGACCTCACTCGGTGAAAGAGGGCTTCTGCATCACCGAGGAAACGCGAGTGGACCAGGCCACAGCAAGGGCCAATGGGGAGGCGGTGGCTCATTTTCCTTCGCCCGCGCTGGGCAAAAGCCGGTGCGAAGCAGGGAAATCAGCTGGTCGGACGGTCCGCCAGCGCCACCGGCGGCTCGTCGTCCATCTCGAAGGCCAGCGGGAACGGCGCGTGCCCGGCCAGCCGGAACCAGCGGACCGCACGGTGCTCACGGAGCGCCCGGGCGGCCCGTACGGCGTCGTTGTGGAAGCGCCTGGCCATCGGCACCCGCCGCACCGCCTGAGCCAGCTCCCCGGCGGCCTCCTCGCCCCCGGGCGCGGCCCGCACCGCCTCGACCTGCTGCACCTCTCCGAACACGGCCCGCAGCGCCTGGCTCAGGTCGCTCTCGGCCACCTCACGCTGCTCCTCCTCGGCCTGCCGGGCCGCGTGCGCCGCCTCGTACAGCACGATCGACGCGGCCGGATCGAGCACCCCGGACGTGGCCAGCTCCTGGGCGACCGAGGCACGGCGCAGCAGTTGGGCGTCGAGGGCGGCCCGGGCGGCGTCGATACGGGCGTGCAGCCGGTCGAGCCGCCCCGCGGTCCAGCTCAGGTAGAGGCCGATCGCGGCAAGGCCGACGAGGATCCAGATGAGGGTTGGGGTCACGGGCGGCAAGGCTACCCGTGCGAGACCACCGCTCTTCGAGGTCCCGTGCCCGGCGGAGAGCGCCGCGTCCGGTCGAGCGGTGGCCCTCCCCGCCTGGAACCGACCTCACCGTCAGGGCCGCCGGTTGCAGAGGTGGACTGACTTGTCCTCAGTCCCGCGCCATCCCGAACCGCGCCCGCAGCCCCGTCCGTTCATCGGTGGCCACCGCCGCCGCCCCGTCCGTCACGGTCTCGTACACGGACAGGATGTCCGCCCCGACGGTCGACCAGTCGAACCGCCGTACATGCGCGCTCCCCCGCTCGCGCAGCTCCGCGCGACGCCCGGGGTCACCGAGGAGCCGTACGGCGGAGGCGGCCAGCGCGTCGGCGTCCTCGTTGGCGAACAGCTCACCCGCCGCGCCGTGGTCCAGCACCTGCGCGAACGCGTCGAGATCGGAGGCGAGCACCGGCGCGCCCGCCGACAGGGCCTCCACCAGGATGATCCCGAAGCTCTCGCCGCCGGTGTTGGGCGCCACGTACACGTCGACACTGCGCAGGAAGCGTGCCTTGTCCTCGTCGCTGACCATGCCGAGGAACTCGACGCGCGAGCGCATCTCCTCCGGCAGGTCCTCGACGGCCTCCTTCTCGTCGCCGCGCCCCGCCACCAGGAGCCGGGTCCGCGGGCGCTCCGCCAGGATCTTCGGCAGGGCCTTCATGAGGACCGGCAGGCCCTTGCGGGGCTCGTCGATACGGCCGATGAAGCCGAGGGTCTCGCCCTGCCACTCGGACTTGGGCTTGGCGCGGGCGAAGAAGTCGACATCGACGCCGTTGGGGATGACGACGGCATCGCCGCCCAGGTGCTCCACGAGGGTGCGGCGCGCGTACTCGCTCACCGCGATCCGCGCGCGGATCTTCTCCAGGGCGGGCTGGAGGATCGGGTACGCGGCGATCATCGCCCGGGAGCGCGGGTTCGAGGTGTGGAAGGTGGCGACGATCGGGCCCTGCGCGGCCCAGCACGCCAGCAGACCCAGCGACGGCGAGGCCGGTTCGTGGATGTGGATCACGTCGAAGGTGCCGTCGTGCAGCCAGCGCCGCACCCGGGCCGCCGACAGGAAGCCGAAGTTCAGGCGGGCAACCGAGCCGTTGTACGGCACCGGAACCGCGCGGCCGGCCGAGACGACGTACGGCGGCAGGGGTGTCTCGTCGTCCGCAGGAGCGAGGACGGACACCTCGTGTCCGAGGCGGATGAGGTGTTCGGCCAGGTCACGGATGTGGAACTGGACGCCGCCTGGCACGTCCCAGGAGTACGGGCAGACGATGCCGATCCTCACGGGGTCCTCTTCTCGGGATCCTTCGGGGGACCCTGGTCGGGACCCTGCTGGGGATCCCTCTCAGGATCGAGGTCCTTGAGCCACAAGCGCTGAAGCATGTGCCAGTCCTCCGGGTGTTCGGCGATCCCCGTGGCGAAGGCGTCGGCCAGCGCCTGTGTCATGGCAGACGTCTTTTCGGCCCGGGTGCCTGTCCCGGGTACCTCGACGGGAGGATGGATGCGGCCCTGCATCACGGGCGAATCGTCGTACCAGAGTGTCACCGGAAGGAGCAGGGCGCCGGTCTGCTGGGCCAGCAGCGCCGGTCCGGCCGGCATCCGGGTCGCCTCGCCGAAGAACTGGACCTCGACGCCGGACGCGGACAGATCCCGCTCGGCGACCAGGCAGACCAGGCCGCCGTCCCGCAGCCGCCGGGCCAGCATGCCGAACGCGGTGCCGCCGCTGTGCGGCAGGACCTCCATGCCGAGGCCCTCGCGGTAGGCGACGAAACGGTCGTACAGCGACTCGGGCTTGAGCCGCTCGGCGACCGTCGTGAAGGGGGTCTCGAGCTTGGTGGTGACCCAGGCGCCCGCGAGATCCCAGTTGCCCATGTGCGGCAGCGCGAGGATCACGCCCTTGTCGGAGGCGATCCCGTCGGTGAGGTAGTGCTCGTCCTTCACCTCGAAGCCGGTCTTCACGCGCTCCTTGCTCCACGCCGGAAGCCGGAAGGACTCCATCCAGTAGCGCAGATACGAGCGCATGCCCGCCCTGGAGAGCTCGGCGAGCCGCTCCGGGGTCGCGTCGGGCACCACGCGCGCGTAGTTGCTCTCGAGACGCCGTACGCCCTTGCCGCGCTTCTTCCAGGCGATGTCGGCGATGGTCCGGCCCAGCCGGACGGCGACCGGCTCGGGGAGCTTCTTGACGGTGCTCCAGCCGAGCGCGTACGCCCCGTCCGTCAGCCGGTCCTTGAGACTGCTCACTTCGTGGTCCCGCTGCTCTGGGCCGACGCCTCGGCGTCCGCCGCGGCGTCCGCCTCCGCGGACTCCCTGCGCACCGTCACGACCCGCTGGATCAGCGTGACGAGGCTGCCGACGGCGACGATCCACAGCGCGATGGGCAGCAGTACGTCGATGCCGGGAATCCCGAACTTGTGCATGCCGGCGAGGCCCGCCGCGACCAGGGAGATCACCAGACGCTCGGCACGCTCGATCAGTCCGTTGACCGCGACCGGCAGACCGATCGACTCGCCGCGGGCCTTCGTGTACGAGACCACCTGGCCGCTGGCCAGGCAGAAGATCGAGACGGCGCACAGAACGTTGTTGTCGCCGCTGCCCGCGTACCAGAGCGCGAAGCCGCCGAAGACCGCGCTGTCGGCGACCCGGTCGAGCGTCGAGTCCAGGAAGGCGCCCCAGCGGCTGGTGCGGCCGAGCTGGCGCGCCATGTTGCCGTCGACGAGATCCGAGAACACGAAGAGCGTGATGACGATCGTGCCCCAGAAGAACTCTCCCCGGGGGTAGAAGACCAGCGCGCCCGCCACCACTCCGGCCGTACCCAGGAGGGTGACGGTGTCGGGGCTTACCCCCCGGCGGATGAGAAACGCGGCGAACGGCGTGAGGACACGCGTGAAGAATGCACGCGCGTACTTGTTCAGCATGGCCTTCCCGATGGTCGGTGTGGCCGCGCGGCCCCTGTTGGCCACCGGCTGGCCCATCGTAGCCACGCGCGCGCTTGTGCGACGGTCGGGCACCCGCGCCCCCGTGTCCCGGCGCGATCACACCGGTGTCATGGCGCGATCGCGTCCGCTGTATGGACGCACCGTGACGCGAGTGGAAAGCTCGAAGGCACCGCGGGCGTCACCGGAGCCGCCACCGCTGGGGGTGCCCCCGGACGGAGTCTGGGGGAGGCTTCCGCATGTCCGCGCCCACAGTGACCTCACCGTGTACGGGAGGCAAGGCCATGGGCGACAAGGCGAACGCACACCCCGGAGCCGCCGGCAGGGCTACGGCGGCCGACCACCCCGCGTCCGTACGGAATGTGGTGCTGGTCGGCCACAGCGGATCGGGCAAGACGACTCTGGTGGAGGCTCTCGCGCTGACGGCGGGAGCGGTGAACCGGGCGGGCCGCGTGGAGGACGGCGGCACCGTCTCCGACTACGACGAGATCGAGCACCGGCAACAGCGCTCGGTGCAGCTCTCCCTGGTACCCGTCGACTGGGACGGATACAAGATCAATATTCTGGACACTCCCGGATACGCCGACTTCGTCGGGGAACTGAGGGCCGGTCTGCGAGCGGCGGACGCGGCCCTTTTCGTCGTCTCGGCCTCGGACGGAGTGGACGGCTCGACCCGGATGGTGTGGGAGGAGTGCGCGGCCGTCGGCATGCCGAGGGCCATCGTGGTCACCCATCTCGAATCCGCGCGGGCCGACTTCGACGAGATGACACGCATCTGCGCGGAGGCCTTCGGCGCCGACGACCCCGACGCCGTACTACCCCTGTACCTGCCGCTCCACGGCGAGCAGGGACCGGACGGGCACGCGCCCGTCACCGGGCTGATCGGGCTGCTCTCGCAGCGCCTGTTCGACTACTCCTCCGGGGAGCGCAAGGAGGCCGAGCCGGGAGCCGAGCAGCTGCCGCTCATCGAGGAGGCGCGCAACCGGCTGATCGAGGGGATCATCGCCGAGAGCGAGGACGAGACTCTCATGGACCGCTATCTCGGCGGCGAGGAGATCGACCTCAAGACGCTTGTGCAGGACCTGGAGCGGGCCGTGGCACGCGGAACGTTCTTCCCGGTGCTCGCCGCCGCGCCCGCCGCCGACGGCGCCCGTCAGGGCCTCGGCACGGTCGAACTCCTCGAACTCGTCACGGGCGGTTTTCCCACCCCGCTGGAGCGCGAGGCACCCACGGTCACCACTCCGGACGGCCGAGCACGCCAGGTCAGCGCCTGCGACCCGGACGGGCCGCTGGTCGCGGAGGTCGTGAAGACCGCGTCCGACCCCTACGTGGGCCGTGTCTCGCTCGTCCGGGTCTTCTCGGGCACCCTGCGACCCGACGAGACGGTGCACGTCTCCGGGCACGGGCTGACCGACCGGGGTCACGAGGACCATGACGTCGACGAACGCGTCGGCGCCCTGTCCGCGCCGTTCGGCAAGCAGCAGCGGGCCCTCACGCACTGCATCGCGGGCGACCTGGCGTGCGTGGCGAAGCTGAACCGGGCCGAGACCGGCGACACCCTCTCCGCCAAGGACGACCCGCTGCTGATGGAGCCCTGGCAGATGCCCGACCCGCTGCTGCCGCTCGCCATCCAGGCACACAGCAAGGCCGACGAGGACAAGCTCTCCCAAGGCCTGGGACGGCTGGTGGCCGAGGACCCCACCATGCGCCTGGAGCAGAACCCGAACACCCACCAGGTCGTCCTGTGGTGCCTGGGCGAGGCCCACGCGGACGTCGCCCTTGAGCGGCTGCGGAGCCGCTACGGCGTCCAGGTCGACGTGATCCCGTACAAGGTCTCCCTGCGCGAGACGTTCGCCGACAAGGCCGCGGGCCGCGGCCGCCATGTGAAGCAGTCCGGCGGGCACGGCCAGTACGCGATCTGCGAGATCGAGGTCGAACCGCTGCCGAACGGCTCGGGCATCGAGTTCGTGGACAAGGTCGTCGGCGGCGCCGTGCCACGGCAGTTCATCCCCTCCGTCGAGAAGGGCGTACGCGCACAGGCCGCCAGGGGTGTGGCCGCCGGCCATCCCCTCAACGACATCCGGATCACCCTGCTCGACGGCAAGGCACACTCCGTGGACTCCTCCGATGCCGCGTTCCAGACCGCGGGCGCGCTCGCCCTGCGCGAGGCCGCCGCCGACGCCAGGATCCATCTCCTGGAACCGGTGGCCGAGGTGACCGTGATGGTCGGCGACGACTATGTGGGCGCCGTGATGAGCGACCTGTCGGGGCGGCGCGGGCGGGTCGTCGGGACCGAGCAGGCGAGGGGCGGGCGGACGCTCGTACGGGCCGAGGTGCCGGAGATCGAGATCGGGCGGTACGCCGTCGATCTGCGCTCGCTCTCGCACGGCACCGCGCGCTTCAGCCGCAGTTACGCGCGGCACGAGCCGATGCCGCCTCAGATCGCCGAGAGGATCCGTGAACAGGCACGGGACGCCTCGTAGTTGGGGCTCTCCCCGGAGTGGTCCCGTTTCCCTTCGCGTCGGCGGACGGCTTCGGCCGTCCGCCGACGAATGTCGGTCCCGGCCGATACTCTGAGAACCTGATCAAGACGATGACCTGATCAACAGGTGTGCGGAGCACGGAAGTCGGGAAAGGCCGCAGCAGCGGAACAGCGGCAATGGGGGGCGGAAGTGGCGTTCGACGGATTCGATTTCACTCCTGGGGCGCAGGTGCCGCTCTCGGGGTCCGAGGGACAGACGGCCGCGACGTACGCTCTCGCCTCGGCGTCGTACCGGGACAGCCCGGTCGAGGAGATCCTCAAGGCCGACAACGAATGGCACAAGTCCACCGTCAAGCCCCCACGGATCAAGCTGTTCTCGCCGAACCTGGGCGAGGCCTTCGCGCGCGCGGTGCAGGACCGCATGCTGGGCGTCGGCCGCAAGCCGCTCATCCAGTCCTTCGGCACCGAACCGCAGGTCGTCGTGGAGCACTGCCTCGCGGCGAACCGCATCCGCAGGGAGCGCGACAACTGGCTGTCGGCCGTGATGGTGCTCTGCGGTGTGCTCTTCCTGCCCGGGCTGCTGATATGGCTACTGGTCTTCCAGATCCGGTCCACCATCGCCAAGCGTGATGACAAGCGGGCCTCCGCCCTCGCCACCACGCTCCTGGTCGCGGTCGGGGCCCTCGCCGTGCTCTTCCTGCTCAAGATGCCGTTCACCGGCTTCTGGGCCTGGTACGCGCGTGCGTCGATCGTCCTCCCGGTCGTCGGCTGGCTCTGGGCCAAGCAGATCTGCGAGCGCACCGCCAAGGACCTGCGTGAGCGCTGGGGCAGCCTGCTGTCCGGCGGCGCCATCGGTGCCAAGATCCCCGAGGCGGTGCCCGGCAGCCCCGGTGAGTCCGCGGCCGAGCGGCTGCGTCAGGAGCTGGCCCGGCTCAGCGCCGAGCAGCAGTCCAACTCCGTGTTCTACGCCGGGCCCAAGGGCATTCTCGGTATGGGCACCCGCTGGGGCAGCTGGCAGCTCGCCGAGGAACTGGTGGCGCGCGACGCGACCAAGGAGATCCACCCGTTCCGCAGCTGGGACGTCATCCGGTCCATCCACGACCAGCTCCGCATGCTGGAGCGCGGGCCGCTCAACACCGGTGGCTTCACCAAGCCGACGATCAAGCACTGGATCGTCACGCCGATCGGCGAGAACGCCAAGGCGGTGTCCCGGCCGGGCGGTACGGATGTGGACGCGTACACGATCAAGACCCACGCCATACAGGACATCTGCAACAAGCAGCAGTTCGGCAGCGGTGACCGGCACTATCTCGGGGTCCAATGGACGCTCTGGGACGGCCAGTTGGTCATCACCATGCTGATCACCGTGACCGTGCTGCACGAGACGCTGCGTATCGAGGTCACCGGGCATGCGCTGGGGCCGGTGAACCCGCTGTTCACCAGCAAGCCGGAGGCCCCGACGAAAGAGGTCGCCAAGGCCGTCAAGTTCTGGGAGACCCGCAAGGTGAAGCTGCCGCTGGTCACCACCGACGAGGTCGTGCGGCTTGCCGCCCGTGCCCCCTTCACCTGGTATCCGCCGCTGCTCAACTGGCTCGGCGGCACGCTGGAGCTTCCGGAGCCGTTCGGGCTGCGGCACTCATGGGCCGATCAGCCGTGGCGGCATCGCTTCATGGCCGACGATGCGTTGCGGGCGGCGGCGCCTGTGCTTCGGGTGGTGCACTCCGCTGCGATGAAGGTGCTTGAGGAGAACGGTGTCGACACGGAGCAGTTCGGGAACCGGTCGTCGTTCCTGAGTACTGCGGTGCAGGATCCGATGCCGCGGAAGGCTGACGTCTACGACGCGTAACGCCTCCGGCGGGTCAGCGCGCAAAGGGCCGTCTGTAAGTTCCGGTTGTCGTGGGCTGGTCGCGCAGTTCCCCGCGCCCCTGAAGGGGCGCGGGCCACCCCGGGTCGCAGAGAGCGCCTACGCCGTCGGCCAGGCGTCCGCCAGCATCGTGCGGGTGTCTGCCAAGAGCTGGGGGAGGACCTTGGTGTGGGCCACCACCGGCATGAAGTTCGTGTCGCCGCCCCAGCGGGGGACGATGTGCTGGTGGAGGTGGGCGGCGATGCCGGCGCCTGCCACTGTGCCCTGGTTCATGCCGATGTTGAAGCCGTGTGCGCCTGAGGCCGTACGGAGGGCGGTCATCGCCTGCTTGGTCAGCTCGCCCAGTTCGGCGGTCTCCGGGTCGGTCAGGTCGGTGTAGTCCGCTACATGGCGGTAGGGCACGACCATGAGGTGGCCGCCGTTGTACGGGTAGAGGTTGAGCACCGCGTACACCTGCTCGCCGCGCCTGACGATGAGCCCGTCCTCGTCGGATTTGGCGGGGATGGAGCAGAAGGGACAGCCGTCGTCGGCCCCCGGGCCGGTGGGCTTGTTCTCACCCTGGATGTAAGCCATCCGATGGGGCGTCCACAGGCGCTGGAACGCGTCCTGGGTTCCCACTCCGATCTGCTGCTCCGGCTCACTCGTCATGTGGTGCAGCATATTGCGTCGCCCGTTCGCGGCGTGTCGGCGGGTGCCGAACAAAAGGGTGCACGGCCAAGCTGGGGCGATGGACGACGACAGCCGAAAGACCCACTGGGACCGGCGCACCGAGATCCCACTCGCGCTGGCCTCGCTGCTGTTCCTGGCCGCGTACGCGGTCCGTGTCCTGGGTCACGGGCTGCCCACGGCATGGCTGGACACCTGCCTCGCGGTGCTGTTCGCCGCCTGGGCGGTGTTCGCCGTCGACTATGCCGTGCGCTGGCGGCTGAGCCGACAGGGACCCCGCTTCGTACGCACGCACTGGCTGGACACGCTGGTGCTGATCCTGCCCCTGCTGCGCCCGCTGCGTGTGGTCAGGGTGTACGAGGCTGTGCAGCGGAGGCGCGGGCAACCCCGTCTCGCCCTTTACGCGCGCGTGATCGTGTACGCGGGTCTGTCCGCGCTGCTGCTCGGTTTCGCGGGCGCCCTTGCCGTCTATCAGCAGGAGCACGCGGCGCCGGACGCGACGATCCGTACCTTCGGGGACGCCGTGTGGTGGACCTGCGCCACGCTCGCGACGGTCGGGTACGGGGACGTGGTACCGGTGACGCCGATGGGGCGGACGATCGCGGCCGGGATCATGGCGGGCGGTCTCGCGCTTCTCGGGGCGGTGACGGGGTCGTTCTCGTCCTGGCTGCTGCAGGTGTTCTCGCGGGAGGGCGAGGACAGCGAAAAGCCCCCGGGAAGCTGAGCTCCTCGGGGGCCTTTCATGCGCGCATCAGACCTGTGCGCGCTCCTCCACGACCTTCACGATCTTGGCGATCGCCTCGTCGACCGGGATGCCGTTCTCCTGCGAGCCGTCGCGGTAGCGGAAGGAGACGGCGCCGGCCGTCATGTCCTCGTCGCCCGCGATGACCATGAAGGGCACCTTCTGCTTCTGCGCGTTGCGGATCTTCTTCTGCATGCGGTCCGAGGATCCGTCGACCTCGACGCGGAGTCCGGCCGCCTTGGCCTTCTTGGCGAAGTCCGCCAGGTACGGCACGTGTGCGTCGCCGATCGGGATGCCGATCGCCTGGACGGGCGCCAGCCAGGCCGGGAACGCGCCCGCGTAGTGCTCCAGGAGCACCGCGAAGAAGCGCTCGATCGAGCCGAACAGCGCGCGGTGGATCATGACCGGCTGCTGCTTGGAGCCGTCCGCCGCCGTGTACTCCAGGTTGAACCGCTTGGGCTGCTGGAAGTCGACCTGGATGGTGGACATCTGCCAGGAGCGGCCGATGGCGTCCTTGGCCTGTACGGAGATCTTCGGGCCGTAGTACGCGGCGCCGCCCGGGTCGGGAACCAGCGGGAGGCCCTGCTTCTCGGCCGCCTCGCGCAGCGCGTTGGTGGCCTCCTCCCACTCCGCTTCCTCACCGATGAACTTCGGGGAGTCGTCGCGGGTGGAGAGCTCCAGCTCGAAGTCGTTCAGGCCGTAGTCGCGCAGCAGGTCGAGGACGAAGGTGAGCAGGGAGTCCAGCTCGCTCGCCATCTGCTCCTTGGTGCAGTAGATGTGCGAGTCGTCCTGCGTGAAGCCGCGGGCGCGGGTCAGGCCGTGCACGACGCCCGACTTCTCGTAGCGGTACACCGTGCCGAACTCGAAGAGCCGCAGCGGCAGTTCGCGGTAAGAGCGGCCGCGTGCCTTGAAGATCAGGTTGTGCATGGGGCAGTTCATCGCCTTCAGGCGGTAGTTCTGCCCGTCGAACTCCAGCGGCGGGAACATGGCGTCCGCGTAGTTCGGCAGGTGCCCCGAGGTCACGAAGAGCTGTTCCTTCGAGATGTGCGGGGTGTTGACGAACTCGTACTCCGCGTCCTCGTGGCGCTTGCGCGAGTAGGTCTCCATCTCCCGGCGGACGATGCCGCCCTTGGGGTGGAAGACCGCGAGGCCGGAGCCCAGCTCCTCCGGGATGGAGAAGAGGTCCAGCTCGGCGCCGAGCTTGCGGTGGTCGCGCTTCTCGGCCTCGACGAGGAAGTCGAGGTACGCCTTCAGCTCTTCCTTCGACGGCCAGGCGGTGCCGTAGATGCGCTGGAGCTGCGGGTTCTTCTCGCTGCCCCGCCAGTACGCGGCGGCCGAGCGCATCAGCTTGAACGCCGGGATGTTCCGGGTGGTGGGCAGGTGGGGACCGCGGCAGAGGTCCTTCCAGCACAGCTCGCCGGTCTTGGCATCGAGGTTGTCGTAGATCGTCAGCTCGCCGCCGCCGACCTCCGCGTCGGCGCCCTCGGCGGCCTGCGCGGCGTTGCCCTTGAGGCCGATGAGCTCCAGCTTGTACGGCTCGTCGGCCAGCTCCTCGCGGGCGGCGTCGTCGGTGGTGATCCGGCGCGAGAACTTCTGCCCGCGCTTCTGGATCTCCTGCATCTTCTTCTCGACGCGCTTGACGTCCTCCGGCGTGAACGGCTCGGCGACATCGAAGTCGTAGTAGAAGCCGTCCTTGACCGGCGGGCCGATGCCCAGCTTGGCCTCGGGGAAGAGCTCCTGCACGGCCTGCGCCATGACGTGCGCGGTGGAGTGGCGCAGGATGTTGAGACCGTCCTCGGAGGAGATCTCGACGGGCTCGACCTCCTCGCCGTCCTGCACGGCGTACGCGAGGTCCTTGAGTTCGCCGCCGACGCGGGCCGCGACGATGGTGCGCTGGCCGTCGAAGAGGTCGGCGGCCGTAGTGCCCGTCGTCACCACTCGCTCTTCCCGCTCGGAATCGCGTTGGATGATCACACGGACGTCTGACACCGGTCTCTCCTACCTGAAGGGCACGCGCGCATCTTCTATTGCGTACGTAATACGAGAGCGATCGTACCGAGACGTGGGGCCCCTACGCGAAACGGTTCCGGTCAGTCCCCGCTGCACGCTTCCTCGAAGAAGTCCAGGTTCTCCTGGAGCGACTTCATCAGGCGGTCCCGCTCGGCCTCGTCGACCTGTACGGGTGCGACCCCGGAGGCGTCCGTGAGCCGGCGGAAACCGCCCCGGCTCTCCAGCCGCCCGTGCACCCGCACGGGCAGCCCGACCAGATGGGCGTGGCCCGCGATCCGGTACGACTCCTCGTCGAGCGTCATCCGGACGTGCGGGACCTCCGCTCCTGCGATGACCCGTAGTCGTACGGTGCCCTCGCCGCGCGGCCCCGACCTGCGCATGCGCACGACAGCGCCGGTGAGGCGCACCGGCACGGACGGCTCCTCGCGCAGGAAGCGGGCCCCGGCCTCACGCAGGACGGGCAGGTCTCCGGGCGAGAACTCGACGGGCTCGGGGGGCGCCGCGCAGCCCTCGGGTACACCGGCGGCGGGCGCCCACTCCACGGCGATCCGTGCGCCCTCGGTGCCGCGGACGAGGGCCACCAGGGCTTCCAGGAGTTCGCGGCTGACACCGGCCTCGACGGCGGCGTCGAAGGCTTCCATGCCGCCGGTGGCCCGCTGGTAGTCGATGGCCTCGCGGGCGGCGTACAGCGCCTGGTGCAGGCGTACGGCGAGGGGGCGCCCGGTGGCGACGGGCACGAAGGCGGTGAGCTGGCGTCCGCCGGGCTCGGCGCCGACGAGCACGCTCTCCAGGGAGGCGACGGCGGGCCTGCGGTGGCGGGCTCCGTAGTAGCCCGCACGCGCGCGCGTGGCCAGTGCCCCGGCCAGCAGCATCTGGCGGGCGGCGGCGCGCAGTTGTTCCTCGACGGTCCAGGGCGCGGCGCCCACGGGTCCGGTCGGGACGTCGCGCCACCAGCGGATCTCGTCGCTGGGCACGGCGAGCGCGACCAGAACGTCGCGCGCGGAAGGCGAGGCGCTGCGGGAGAGCGCGACAAGTGCCTCGCCGAGCAGGTCGTCGCTGTCGGGGAAGGCCCGGCTTTCCGGTACGAGCAGGCTCGTACCGCCGCCGCCGGGCCCGGGTGGGGTCCACCGGCCGTACCGTCCCGGTGCTCCGCCGCGGCGCTGCCAGCCGTGCCGGTGGAGCAGCGCGCTGAGCACGACGGGGTCGACCTGGCCGGGCTCGGGCGGCTCGTTCCAGAGGGCCTCGACCGGGTGCGGCCGCACTGGGCGTAGGACTTCGTCGATGGGGCGGTGCGTCACGGTTTTCCTCCCGTCCCGACCCGCGTCATGATCTCGCAGAGCGCACGGTCGTCGAAGATGCGCGCGGTCGGTATCCGGACGGTGGTCCTGCGCCGGCCGGTGACGGCCTGTCCGGCGAGGTTGATCCAGTAGCAGCAGTGCCGCAGGTCGAGGCGGTCGTGGCTGGCGCGCAGCCACTCGTCCTGCGATCTGGGCACGAGCATCACGACCAGTATTTTGTGCACCGAGACCGGGGTGCGGGCCAGCTTCTCCAGGTGGGCGTTGTCGAGCGTGAAGGAGAAGGCGGGGCCCGGCGGGTTCGGCGGAATCTGGTACGTGCACTTGAGCTGCACCTTGATGGTGACTTCGTCGTCGACCGTGTGCCCGGGGGCGCTGTGGCTGACGTGCCAGTCGATGCCGTTGTCGGGAAAGGGCTGGGACAGCGAGCAGCCCGCCGCCGCCGCGACGGCGTGCAAGTAACCCACCTGCAGTGTCTCCATGCAGGCGGTGGTGGCGAGTGAGCCTCTATGGGGTGCTGTGCGCTGGGGCAGCAGCCCGCCCCGTTCGGGCTGCGCGAGTGCCATGAGTCCAACAGCCTTCCAAACCAGGTGTATCCCCGCGACGGGCCGCTGAACTGCGAAGACCCGTACCTCTGTTGTCTCCTTCCGGCGTACGGCGCAAACAGCCCGGGTATCACCAAAGTGGCAGAAGACGGCGCGTCAGCTGCCGTGGGTGAACGAGGAGTTGTGTACGTATGACGTGCTGGTACGAGGGCCCCTTGGCCGCGTTCGACACGGAGACCACGGGCGTGGACGTCGAGACCGACCGGATAGTGTCGGCCGCTGTCGTCGTCCAGGACGCCCCGGGCAGCCGCCCGCGGGTGACCCGGTGGCTGGTGAACCCGGGAGTGCCGGTGCCCGAGGGGGCGACGGCGATTCACGGACTGACGGATGAGCATCTGCAGCGCAACGGCCGCTGGCCGTCGCCTGTGATGGACGAGATAGCCAGGGAACTGGCCGAACAGGCCACGGCGGGCCGCCCGCTCGTGGTGATGAACGCTCCCTTCG
The DNA here is from genome assembly GCF_026341825.1 of Streptomyces sp. NBC_00620. Classification (GTDB taxonomy): domain Bacteria; phylum Actinomycetota; class Actinomycetes; order Streptomycetales; family Streptomycetaceae; genus Streptomyces. Next base: position 1,141,849 of record NZ_JAPENY010000002.1, on the reverse strand, counting down.
ATCTGACGCTTCTGGACCGGGAGTTGCGCCGTCATCGCGCTTCGACGCTCGACCACTGGTTCGAGACGAAGCCGCTGCGCGTGCTCGATCCCCGGGTCCTCGACAAGCACCTGGACCGCTATCGCAAGGGCCGCCGCACGCTCACCGACCTCTGCGCGCACTACGGCGTGGTGCTGGAGGGCGCGCACGACGCGGCGGCCGACGCGCTGGCCTCGATGGATGTCGTACGGGCGGTAGGGCGCCGTTTCCCGGCCCGCCTGGAGCGGCTCTCCCCGGCCGAACTGCACACGCTCCAGGCCGTGTGGCACGCGGCACAGGCGCGTGGACTGCAGGCGTGGTTCGCGCGCAGTGGCTCGGAGGAGGCGGTGGATCCGGCGTGGCCGCTGCGTCCGGACCTGCAGGCGGCCGCCTGAGCGCCCGCAGGGAGAGGAACACAGAAAAACCGGTCCGTCTGCGACGGACCGGCCTTCTCCGGGTGGGCGATACTGGGTTCGAACCAGTGACCTCTTCGGTGTGAACGAAGCGCTCTCCCACTGAGCTAATCGCCCGGGAACGCACCGAACAATACAGGTCTCGGCGGGTGTCGTTCAAACCGCTTCCAGGTATGCCCTGAGTCCGCGCCGCCCCGCCCGCATCATCAGCGCGTGATTGGCGCGGAAGACGGGCCGCCCCGGCACCGCGAACCGCCGCAGCAGGCGCTTGTTCAGCACGGCCTCCTGGTCGTACTGGGCCCGGGTGCCCCGCCCGTCGGCGGTCAGCGTCCAGCGTGCCCAGCCGTCGATGTCGCCGGACATCGAGATCTCCAGGACGCCGCCCTCCGGGTCGCGGCGCACCTCACGCCCGGTGAAGGTCATGTCGTACGGCAGGGTGGAGCGGATCCGGATGACGCCGCTGCGCTCGTCGACGCGGGTCACCTCGCGCACCTGTGGCCACCAGCGCGGGTACTCCTCGGCCTGCTCGAGGACGACGTACACGTCGGTGGGCGGCGCGGGGAGGTCCCACACGCTGCGGAAACGGTAATGGCTCCAGTCCATGCACGGAGTGTGCCCGCAAGGGAGTTGAGTACCGCCTGAGTACGCGCACTCATGCCGGAGAACGTGACCGGGACCACACTCCTCAGCATGACCCACATCCCGCCACCGGCCGAGGAGTTGCGGTTCCTCGACACCGAGCTGCGGCAACTCGACGCACGCCGGGCCCAGTTGCTGGCCCGCCGCGCGTGGCTGCTCCACGCGCTGTACCCGGTACCCGCACCCCGGCCCGCCGTTCGCCGACCCGAGACCACGGCTCCCAGCGTCCAGAACGTGCTCCTGATCCTCGGCGGCATCCTGCTGACCGTCGCCGCGATCGCGTTCACGCTGGTCAGCTGGGGTCACCTAGGGATCGCCGGACGGGCCCTTGTGCTGGGTGCGGTGACAGTGGCCGCGCTCGGCGCGCCCGTGCCGCTGCTCGGGCGGAGCCTGCGCTCGACCGCCGAGTCGGTGGCGGGGCTGGGTCTCGCACTGACGGTCCTTGACGCCTACGCGCTGTACGAGGTCGCGTTCCCGGACTCGGACGGCCTCGGGTACGCGGCCGTGGCGTCGGCGGTACTGGCCGTGGTGTGGGCGGCGTACGGGCTCATGCTCGGCGCACTGCGCACGTCGCCCGGTGACCGGGCGCCCTTGAGCAGCCCGCTGCGGCTGCCCCTGCCGGTCGCGACCGCGACGGCTCAGCTGCCGCTGCTCCTCTGGGCGGGTGCGGCCGACGCGGGCGCCCACACCGTGACGGCCGCGCTGCTGCTGACGGCCGCGTTCGACACGGCCCTCGCGCTCCGGACGCCCGTGAAGTCCGTACGAATCGTCTCCACCGTGGGCGCGTACGTCATGGGCGGCTGGGGCACCTTTGCCGCCGGCTGGCTGTCTCTGACGGCCTCCGGCACGAGCGCCGCCGCCCGTGCGGCGGCGCTCCTCCTCTTCGCCGCGGCGATCGCGCTGACGGCGGCCTGGCAGGCCCCGAGGCCGCGCGTCGGCACCGGCATCGCGCTGACCGGCGGCCTGATCGCGGTGGCCGCGGTCGGTGGCGTCCTGCGCCCGTCGCTGCCCGATGTCTGGACGGTTCCGGGCTATCTGGTGTGCGGTGTCGCCCTGTTGGCGGCGGTGCGCATCCGCCTCCCCGAGCCGGTGCGGCACGGTCTCGCCGGGGCGTCCGGCTGCGTACAGGCCCTCGCGGTGGTGTGGGCGCTGCCCGCGGTCACCGTCGCCCTGCTGGGCCCGGTCGACTGGGTCCGGAGCGCGTGGTCCGGTTCCCCGGCGAATGCCCGCGACGCGGTGACGACCGGCAATCCCTGGCCCCCGAACGCGGCCACGGCACCTCTCGTACTCGCCCTCGTCGCCGCCGTTCTCGTGGTGGCCGTCCGCGGCACGACCTGGCGCCCCCGGGCCCTGACCGGCGCGCTGACGCTGGCCTGGGCGACGGCGATCGTCCTCCCCGCGACCCTTGAACTCCCCTATGCGGCAGGCCTGTTCGCGCAGGCCCTGGTGGCTGCGGCTCTCGTGGCGTACGCATTTCGGGCTTCGAGGGCCCCGACGCCGGCGCTTCCCGCGCCCGCCTTGGCATCGCTCGTCCTCTCCCTCCTCACCGCCCTCAGCCTCGCCTTCCTCGCCCTGGCTTCCGAGCCGGCGACTCTGAGCGTGCTGGCCACGCTGACCGTCCTGTTCGCGGCCGCCGCGTGGCGACCGCACCTCGGCCCGATCGCGGCACCGGCCGCCCTCGTCCACGCGACTGCCCTGACCTGCGCCGTCGGAGCGTCCCTCGGCTGGCAGCCGCAGCACACCGCGCTGCTCGTCCTCGTGGTGCCCGTCGCCGCCGCACTGCTCGCGGCCCGCCTCGACGCCTCCCCGACGGCCTTGTCCGTCGAGGTGACGGGAGCCGCCGCCGCGCTGCTCGCCGTCGGGCTCGCGGTCACCGATCCGCCGATGTTGGCCCTGGTCCTGGCCCTCTGCGGAGTGATCGCCGCGGGCACGGCCGTACGGGAGGACCGGCGCCCCGTCGGCTACGCGGCCGCCGTGCTGTTCGTGCTGGCCACCTGGGTCCGCCTGGCGTCCTGGGACATCGGTTCCCCGGAGGCGTACACCCTTCCGGTGACCGTCCCGGCACTCCTCGTCGGGGTACTCAGGCGCCGAAAGGACACGCAGGTCTCGTCGTGGACGGCGTACGGCCCGGGCATCTCCGTCACGCTCCTGCCGAGCCTCTTCGCGGCATGGGGCGACGCGCACTGGCTGCGCCCGCTGCTGCTCGGCGCCGCAGCACTCGCCGTCACCCTCGTGGGCGCCCGGCACCGCCTCCAGGCGCCGCTGGTGCTGGGCGGCACGGTGCTCACCCTTGACGCGCTGCACGAACTCGCCCCGTACATCGCGCAGGTGGCCGGCGCGCTCCCCCGCTGGGCGCCTCCCGCACTCGCCGGTCTGCTGCTGCTCGCGCTGGGCGCGACGTACGAGCAGCGGATCCGGGATGCGCGGCGGGTGCGGGAGGTGCTGGGAAGGATGGACTGAGCGGTCGCGGGGAAGTGAGGCACGTCCCCGCGACCGCTCAGGCGGCCGTCACGAAGGCATCCTGTCGCCGAGAAGTGCCAGGTTCTCGATGGCGGCGAGGCCGTACAGCGCGGTGTCGTTCGTGTAGACCCAGTTGGCTTCGCTGCCCGGCACCAGCGTGACCGGGCCGCTCAGCTTCTCCGTGCTCCAGGGCGCGGACTCCTTGTAGCCGTCGGAGTTGTAGAACTTGTCCCACGCGCGCGTGGCGAGTTTCGCGTCGCCGGTCTGGACGGCCGCGTAGGCGTCGAGACGTGAGTGGCCCTGGAACAGCAGCAGGGTGCCGAAGTTGGAGCCGTACCGGGCAGCTTGTTCGGCCTTCGTCGCGTTGAAGTAGCGGCAGTAGTCGAGGTACGCGTCCTTGAACTTGGGCACCTCCACCAGGTCGATGAGCTCGGCGCACAGCTCGTTGAGTCCGAACACCGCGGACAGGTGCGAGACGCCCACCACGGGCGCGGCGGCGATCGCGAACTTCCCCGTGTCGAGGTCGTACAGCCCGCTGCCCTGCACGAACCCGTTGGGCTGGGCGGCGATCGTCTCCATCGTCGACAGCACCCGCGCCTTGGCCTTCTCCCACTTGGGGCCCTTGCGCTCCCACTCCGTCAGCCACGCCGACACGAGCCCGCTCCAGTCCGTGCCGAAGCCGATCGACAGAGCGTGCCGGTCGGGCGTGTACGGCTCGGTGCGGATCTTGCGGATCGGGTCGAGGACGAGGAAGGTCTCGTCGGAGTCGACGTTGGCGTGCATGAGGTCGCCGACGCGTTCATCGGCGGTGAGGAAGTAGTAGTAGCGCCGGTACGTGGTGTTGGCGATGCGCTGCTGTTTGGCGCTGTCGGCGTAGTGCTGTATGCCGTGCCGGGTGCCCAGGCCCGCCCATTGGCCCAGGTGGTAGACGTCGACCTCGCCGGTGTGCCGGGTCATCGCCTCGGCGAAGCGGAAGATGTCCGCGCGGCCGGAGCGGAGATAGGCGAACCAGAGCCAGAGGTCGGGCGAGAGCTCGGAGTTGTCCCAGGCGTAGCCGCCGACGTCGTACCGCCACTGGTGCCTGACCGGGTCGTACGAGTGCATGATGTCGCCGTAGTCCCAGAAGCCGTACCAACGGCGCATCTCCACCTGATCCTTGTAATAGGTGAAGAGGAAGTCGAGGTGGTCCTCGATCTTCGCCTTGGCGGTGGTGGAGCGGTCGGGCTCGGAGAAGAGGCCGCCGAACACCTTGGCCTTGACGAGATGCGCGGGCGGGGCGGCGAGTTGCGGCAACACCCGTACTGCTTCTACCTGTTCGGCGAGCGACTCAGGCGTGGGCGTCGACTCGTTGGCCCAGAAGAGGAGTTCGGAGGTGCGGGCGATGCCGTACGGGGTGCCGAAGCCCGGCTCGTAGTCCTCGTAGGTGATGTTGAGGCCTTCGAGCTGCTCGGCGAACGTGTCCTGGCCCATGCCGTCGTGGTAGAAGCGCAGGTCCATGGGTTGCGCCTCGGGCGACCAGAGCCAGAGGGTGACCTCGGCCTCGTCGGTGTGGGCGTCGCGGATGTCGAGCTGCGCCGGATGCTTCTCCCAGAAGTCCCGCAGGCCGAAGGAGAATCCGCCGCTGGGCCCGCCGACGTATCCGAAACCGGACGCTCGCTTGCCACCGCCCGCGGGGATCCAGCCGTACCCCTTCTTCGTGCGCTTGCGCAGGCCGAAGCCGTCGGCGGAGAGCTGCGAGAGCGTGTAGTCGCCCCACTCGGGGATGTACTGGAGCCGGGTGGTGACCCGCTGGTCCCAGGTCGACGGATCGGGCAGCTTCTCCCCCGCGAACTGGGCCGCCTGGACCGCCGCGCCCGGATCGCGCCGCAGCCCGGTGATGCCCTTCACCGCTTCCCGCAGCAGACCGGTGCCGTCACCGCCGATGCGGATGTGCCGGTCGTACGAGGCGTCGCGCATCGGCACGGTGAAGCGGACACCGAGGCCGCGGATGAAGTCGCCGCTCGCCTTGCCGGGCTCCTGCGTCCCGTCGAAGGTGATGGTGTGCACCATGCGGAACGACTCGGCGCCCGCGTAGAAGTACAGTCGGACCGAGAAGGGGAGCCAACTCCGGCTGCCCTTGCGGTGCTTGCCGTCGATGCGGACGACGGCACGGACCGGGCCCTCCTGTTCGACCTCGACCTCGGAGATGGCGCTCTCGAAGCGTTCGAACTTCTCCGCGCCCTGGTCCTCGTCCTCGATCTCGGGCTGGCGGATGAGCACGAGTCGGCCGTTCTTGGCGATCTCGGTGGTCCCGCGGGTGACGGACTTGACGAGCGTGGAGCCGCTCTTGCCGATCTTCGCCGTGATGACCCCGGTCGATATGTCGATGGTGCCGCCGCTCTTGTCGACGGTGACCGACTTGTCGGGGGCGGCCGGCTCGCCCGCGGCGAGGCTGAGCTTCCCCGATCCTGAACTGACCGCGTGGGCGGTCCACTTGAGGGAGCCGTCCGGCCAGTACGCGATCGGCCAGGACTGCACGGGCACGGCCTTGCCGTCGGCGTCCGTGAGCGCGAAGGTCTGGTCCTGTGCGTACGCGCCCTTCGGCCAGGGCACGCCGACGGTGGAGCCGGGGGCGGCGCCGAGGCCGCCGTCCTCCAGCCAGTCCAGGGTGACGGGGTCCGCGTCGGCGGCCTCCGCTCTCGGCGCGGCCTGGGCGTTCGCACTTCCCAGCGCCCAGCTGAACTGCGCGGCGGCTCCGGCGACGGCGGCCGCCTTGAGCAGAGACCTGCGGGGAATGGGAGACATGGCCTTTCCTTTCCGTGCGGGGAAGTCAGGGGCATGACAGACAGAGGTACGACGCCCAGGGCGCCGACCTGCGAAGGGCTCACCGGAGGCGGTGGCGCTCCTCGACGGCGACGGCCGCCGCCGCGACGGCCCCCAGGACGGGGACCGCCAGTGGTGCGATGAGCCAGGCGGAACAGGCCACCACGACCAGTCCGCCGACGAGCAGGAACGACCCGGCCGGGTCGAGGACCGTACGACGCCCGGCGTCCGCGAGCAGCACGCGCCAGGACGCCCCGGGTTCCCAGGCCGCCGCCGCGCGCAGCCCGGCGACGGCGAGTCCGATCAGCGCGAAGAGTCCGACGGCCCCGACCAGCGGGCCACCGGGGATCCCGGCGCGCACGGCCTGGACGTCCACCCAGACCGCGGCGGCCGCGGCCCAGCCGGCGACCCCGGCGATCCAGCCGCCCCGGACGGCCGCCCGGAAGTCGGCCGTGAACTCCCGCCAGCCACCGGCCTCATGGGCCGTACGCCGCCGCAGATGCCGCGCACCCGCGGCGAACGCGGCGGGGTAGGTGACCAGCGGCAGCGAGGCCACCGCGATCCAAACCCCGGTGAGCAGACACTCGGCGAAGACGGCGAACCGCTCGGCGAACGCGGACTCCCGAGGTTTCCTGCGTTCCTTGGCGCGTGCCTGGCTGCCGGCCATCAGCCCTTCAGCCCCGACGTCGCCATACCGTCGATCAGGTACCGCTGGAAGGCGAGGAAGAACAGCAGCACAGGCAGCAGCGCGACCAGCGACATCGCGATCATGCCGCCGTAGTTGGCGACACCCTCCTGGTCGCGGAACATCATCATCCCCAGCGAGACGGTGTACTTGCTGGGTTCGTTGAGGTAGATCAGCGGGCCCATGAAGTCGTTCCAGGCGTTGATGAAGGTGAAGATCGCGCTGGTGATGAGCGCGGGCCGGCACAGCGGCAGCACGATCGACCAGTAGATCCGCAGATGCCCGCACCCGTCGAGCCGGGCCGCCTCGTCCAGCTCACGCGGCAGGTTCCGCATGAACTGCACCATCAGGAAGACGAAGAACGCCTCGGTGGCCAGGTACTTGCCGATCAGCAGCGGCACATAGGTGTTGATCAGCTCCATCTTCTGGAACATCACGTACTGCGGAATGAGCAGCACGTGGTACGGCAGCAGAAGCGTGCCGATCATGATCGAGAACATCAGGTTCCGCCCGGCGAACCTGATCTTGGCGAAGGCGTACGCCGTCAACGAGCAGGAGATGACGATGCCGACGACGGAACCGAGCGCGTAGAAGAGGGAGTTCTGGAAGAAGGTGGCGATCGAGATGTCCGCGATGCCGTCGGCGAGCCCCTTGAAGTTGCCGAGGATGGGGCTGGTCGGGAACAGGTCGAGGCTGCCGATGATCTCGCGGCTGGGCTTGAACGAGGCGCCGATGACCCAGATGACGGGGTAGAGGACGACGGCGAGGACGGCCAGGGCGCCGAGGTGCCAGGCGAGGGAACCGGAGCGCTTGCGGCCGCTGGGGGGCCGTCCGGCCACCGCCGGGCCGAGTTCCACGGGCTTGCGCAGGGTGGTGCTCATCGGGCGTCCTCCTCGTAGTGCACCCACCGCTTCTGCGACCAGAAGAGGACGGCCGTCACCAGCGCCACGGCGAGCAGCAGCATCCAGGCCATCGCGGAGGCGAAGCCCATCTGGGACTCCCTGAAACCCTTTTGGTACAGGTAGCAGGTGTAGACGAGCGTGGCGTCGGCCGGTCCGCAGGTGGCGTTGGAGACGACGTACGCCGAGCCGAAGATCTGGAAGGAGTGGATGGTCTCCAGGAGCACGTTGAAGAAGAGCACCGGCGAGATCATCGGCAGCGTGATGTTCCAGAACCGCCGCAGCGGCCCGGCGCCGTCCACCTCGGCAGCCTCGTACAGCTCCTTCGGCACCTGCTTGAGCCCGGCCAGGAAGATCACCATGGGCGCCCCGAACTGCCACACGGTGAGCGCGACCAGGCTGTAGAGCACCCAGTCCGGATCGCCGACCCAGCCGCCGGTGTGGAAGCCGAAGAACGACTGCGTACGGTCGACGATGGCGTCGTCCGAGAAGAGCGCGCGCCACACGAAGCCGACGGAGACGCTCGCTCCGATCAGCGAAGGGGCGTAGAAGGCGGCCCGGTAGAAGGCCTGGCCGCGCCTGCTCTGCGCGAGCAGCAGGGCGACTCCCAGCGCGAGGAGCAGCTTCAGCGGCGTGCCGATGACGACGTACTTGGCCGTCACCTCGACCGACTTCTGCCACCGGGGGTCCTCGAACATCTTGGTGAAGTTGTCGAAGCCGATCCACCGCGGTGAATTGAAGAGGTTGTAATCGGTGAACGCGAAGTAGAACGAGGCGGCCATCGGCCCCGCGGTCAGCAGCAGGAAGCCCGCGATCCAGGGGGACATGAAGAGATAGCCGGCGAGATTCTCCCGGCGCCCCCGCCGCTTTCGGTCGGCGGGGGCCGCGGGGTGTATCTCCTGGGCGTCGGGCGGAGAGTCCTTGACGAGCGTCACTGCGGTTCCCATCAGGCGGCGAGGGCGGTCTTCGCCTCGGAGAAGAACTGCTTCACCGCGTCGGCGACCTTGGTCGTGCCCTGCGACATGTCACCGGCGATACGCAGGAAGGCCGCCTCTGCGGTGTCCGCGCCGGCCGGGTGCGGGGTGATGGTGCCGAGGACTCCGGCCGCGGCGACATCCTCCTCGTACTGCGCGATCGCCTTGCTGGGGGCGTCGGCCGGCGTGAACGCCTCGAACTGCTCGGTGGTGGCGAGGATGCCGCGGTCGTAACCCATGATCTTGCCGACCTCGGGGTCGTGGACCATGAAGTTGATGAACTGGGCGACTTCCTTGGGGTGCTGGGTGCGCGCGGAGGCGCTCAGCATGAGCGAGGCGAGGTACTGACCGGTCTGCTTGCCGTCGGTCGTGGGGATCGGCGCGAGGCCGTACGTGCTGTCGCCCTCCGCGGTGTAACGCACCGTGAAGTTGTCCCAGGTGAACTCGGAGGCGCCGTGGGCGGCCGAGAGCGAGGACTTCGGCTTGTCCTGCTCGACCCGCTTCGGGTCGGTGATGATCCCGGCCTTGACGCGGTTGTACGCGTCCGTCCACCACTCCGTCAGATCGGCCTCGTCGAAGCCGAGTCCGTCCGCGGTGAAGAAGGCCTTCCCGTTCTGCCGGAGGTAGAGGTCGTAGAGATACATGATGCCGAAGTAGCCGGTGTCACCCGCCACCTTCTGCGAGTCATGGATCTTCTTGAGTGCGGCGAAATACTCGTCCCACGTCCAGCCCTGTTCGGCCTTGATGCCGGCCTTCTCAAATACCTTCTCGTCGATGACAAGTGACATGGTGTTGGATCCGACGGGTACTCCGAGAATCTTTCCGTCGACCTCGCCGACCTTTTCGACTCCGGCCCGGAAGTTCTCCAGGCTCAAATTGCCCGCTTCCACTTGGGGCTTGAGGTCGAGCAGCACACTTCTCTTGTCGTACTTCCGAAGAAATCCCACCGCGTTCTGGAATACGTCCGGCGGATTTCCACCAGCGGCCTGGGTCTGGAACTTCTCCCAAAAGGCCACGTAGTCCTGGAAGTCCGTCTTCACCTTGATCTTCGGGTACTTCTTCTCGAAGAGCGCGATGGACTGGTTGATCCGCTTCGCCCGCTCGTCGGCACCCCACCAGGCGTACCGGATCGTGACGGTCCCGTCCCCGGAACCGCTCCCCCCACCGCACCCCGTCGCCGCCGCCAGTCCCAGCGTGGCCAGCGAAGCTCCGGCCGCCTTGAGGACCGTACGCCTCTCAACACTCCCGTTGTTTCCCACAGTCGGGCCTCCCCGCGACGTCACCGCCGCCTGCCGCATGAATCGTTTCAAGTAAGCGCTTGCTGGCACAAGGTACGGAGGGCTTTCGGGCACGTCAATGATTCGGACAGGAATTGATGTGCGGCGGTCCGCCTGCGCGGCGGCGCGAACTGGGAGTTGACCCCGGGTCGCGTCCGCGAGTGTGCAGGTCGGGTGGGTGCGACCGACCCGCCGAACGGGATTCGGGGGGTCGGGCGAGTTGCGAGTGGGGCTGAAAACAGACGGGGGTTGGGGGGTTGGGCGGGGTGGGGGAACCGAGCTTGAGGGGTGACGGGCGGTGACTCTCGGGAGCATGGCGGGGCGGGGCCGGGCTGGGCCTGAGGGTGGCTCGGCCGCCGTGGATCGACCGGGAGGGCTGCGCGATCAGAGGGTGGCCCGAACTCGGTATGGGCTGATCAGAGGTCGGTCCGACCGTGGAGTGGCACGCGGTGTCGGGCCGCTGCCGGCGGGCGTGCGGCCCGGTCGGCCACAGCTCACGACAGCCCAGTGACCGCCGAGATCAAGGGCGGCAAGGCGCGCCCTGCGCGTATCGCGGCCACCGTCGATTCCGGCGCCCCTTCTCGGCCGCCGCCCCTCGTACCGGCAGGCAGCACCACGGCCGCTCAGCCGGGCGGAAACGACGAAGGCGACCCGGTCCACGTCTTCCGTGGAGCTGGGCCGCCTAACGCGGTGGTGGGCGATACTGGGATCGAACCAGTGACCTCTTCGGTGTGAACGAAGCGCTCTCCCGCTGAGCTAATCGCCCGGGCGCAGGGAGAACATTACCCCATGTCAGGGGGTGGCTCCGACCTGCCGAGGGGCCATCACAGGCCCCGGGAGCACACCGTCACTCCTTGATGTTCCAGGGCATCTCGAAGCCGAACTTCCAGACGTAGACGGCACCGAGGCCCACGATGATCACGAGCCCGATCGACGTGAGGATGATGTTGCGTCGACGCACCTTGGGGTCGAGAGCACGCTGCGTCGCCTCGGTGACCTTGCGCTTCGTCCAGCGGAGCACGAGCTGCGCCCAGACGAACTCGGTCGCCCAGATCGCCATGCCGCCGAAGATCACCAGCCAGCCGGGCCCCGGCAGCGGAAGCATGACCACGCCCGCGCCGACCACCGCGAGACCCACGATGAAAACGCCCACCTGCCAGGGCAGGTGCAGCGCGCGACGCGCCTTGATGAAATGCGGTGCCCGCGAACCAAGCGCTCGCTCGGCCTTCGTTCCGTCATCAGCCGTGGCGATCTCGCCCGGCTCGTCACTCCCCGTATTCATACGGCCAAACCCTACCCGAGAGAAACCAGTCACCGGAATGGTCCTATCCGGCGAACGAGCTCTCGGCCGGATGAGTTACGTAAAGGCACGCAAAACACTCAGAGGGGTTTACAACGGCACCGTAGGTGGCATGTCGATTTCGCCGACGTGCGAATCCCCGAGCGCACACTGAGCGAAAGGCCCTGGCGCTTATGAACACCACGGTCAGCTGCGAGCTGCACCTGCGCCTCGTTGTGTCGAGCGAGTCCTCACTGCCTGTTCCCGCAGGACTGCGGTATGACACGGCCGATCCCTACGCCGTGCACGCCACCTTCCACACCGGAGCCGAGGAAACCGTCGAGTGGGTGTTCGCCCGCGACCTCCTGGCCGAGGGCCTGCACCGGCCCACCGGTACCGGCGACGTCCGAGTCTGGCCGTCCCGGAGCCACGGTCAGGGCGTCGTATGCATCGCCCTGAGCTCCCCGGAGGGCGAAGCCCTGCTCGAGGCCCCGGCGCGGGCCCTCGAGTCGTTCCTGAAGCGAACGGACGCCGCCGTGCCCCCAGGCACGGAACACCGGCACTTCGATCTCGACACGGAGCTCTCACACATCCTGGCCGAGAGCTGACGAGTCACCTCAGAGCCGCCCGGCGCCGTCCACTCGGGGAGACGGCTCGGGCCTAGACAACCGAATAGGGCGTACACCGGCGCCGTCACCGCGGAAGTTCCGCGGGGGCGGCGCCGGTGCGCGCGCCCGGCAAGACAGCTCCCAGGTACCGCGCACCGGCGCCCGTGGCCATGCCCCGGCGAGACAGGCCCCGCTCCCCCGCGCCGCGAAGCCACTACCATCGGCCAGCATCGGGCGAGCGCCAGCCCGACCCCCAGGCCAGGGAGCTAATCGTGCTGATCACCCACGACACGCGGTGTGCCCTCGACGCCGTGGTGGATCTGGTGAACACCGCGCCGGAGGACCACACGACGGACGACGGGCTCGCGGATATCGCCTCCCTCGCCGATTTCGTACGAAAGCACGAGATCAGCGATGTCGGCGAGCTGTCCGAGTACGATCTCGCGGCCGTGCACAAGGTTCGCGCCAAGTTCGCCGGGGTCTTCGCCACCGGTGATCCGCGGATCGCCGCCGCTCTGATCAACGAGCTGGTCGCCACCGCGGGCACCACGCCCCGGCTCACCGATCACGACGGCTACGACTGGCACGTGCACTACTTCGCGCCGGGCGCCTCGGTCGCCGACCATCTCGCCGCCGACTGCGGGATGGCGCTGGCCTTCTTCGTGGTGGCCGGGGAGCAGGAGAGGCTCCGCCGCTGCGAGGCCCCCGACTGCCGGCGCGCCTTCGTCGACCTGTCCCGCAACCGGTCCCGCCGCTACTGCGACAGCCGCACCTGCGGAAACCGCCTCCACGTGGCCGCGTACCGCGCACGCCGCAAGGAAGCTGCGGGCTGACGGGCGTATCGGCTCCCGAGGCGTCGCGGGAGTCGTCGGCGGGGACGCGGGCGTGCCCGTTCGACTTCGGCCCGGCGCAAGGAATGGCGGGTTGACGGAGCCCTCAGCGGGTGACGCCAGGGGCTCCGTGTACGGCTCAGAGCAGCAGCAGGTCGTGCAGCGAAGCCATGAGCAGGAGACAGCCGATCACCGCTAGGAAGATCATCAGCGGTGGCTGGGAGAGCGCGAAGAGACAACCACGCCGCTCCTGTGACGGGGCGGCGGTGTCGCTCTGTGTTGTGTCCAGCATCTCGCGGGCGATGATGGCGCAGCGGACACCTCTTGGGCGATCAACACGCCCAGAAAATACGGGAGTTCGCCGGATCCCGTGACGAGGGCGCTCGAACGTGATCGGTTAGGCGCGCTCCGTGAGGTCTCTGTGTCGTTTCAGTCGGTCATATCCCGGTCATATGCCGTGCTTCTTCAGGATGGCCTCGATGTCGCTGAAGTCTTCCCCGGAGCCGGTGGCACGAGGTGCCGCCGCCGGCCGGGCGGCGGGGCGGACGGCCGGGCCCAGTGAGGGCGCCGACGCCGCGGGGGCCACCGCCTCGCGCTGTGCGGTCCGTGCCGCCTTGCGTTCCTTGCGGGTCCCGCCGCCGCGCCGCTCCACGGCCCTCGTGGTCATGAACAGCAGCCAGGCACCGCCGAGCACGACGAAGCCCGCCCACACGGTCGGACTGAACGCGGTGTCGGCCAGCCAGCCGACGACCCCGGTCATCACCAGGCCCACCGGCACGAGCGAATAGGCGGCGATGCGCGCGGCCGCGAGGAACCGCTTGCGGTAGGCCGTGACCGCGGCGATACCCAGGCCGGCCGCGGAGACGGCGGAACAGACGGTCTCGGCAATCATCCGGTCCTCCAGGCAGGGCTTGGGTCGGGCAGGGTCGGTTCGTCCCTTCCATCCTGCACCGCCCGACGCCCGGTATGCCATGCCCTGGGCGGACCTCAGGGACAAATCGGGGTCGGCGTCCTCCCCAGGTCCCGGTCGGCCCACGGAGACGGCGCACGTCGTCGGTCCCGGTTGGGTCGCCCGCGCCGGGGCTGGGAGACTGGTGTCCATGAACGACTCCTCATCCGCACGTCCGGCCGCCGTCCTGGACGTCTGGTGCGAACTCGAGTGCGCCGACTGCCGCACCGCCCTCGACGACCTGCGTGCGCTGCGTGCCCGCTACGGCGACCGTCTGGAGCTGCGGCTGCGGCACTTCCCGCTGGAGAAGCACAAGCACGCCTTCGCCGCCGCGCAGGCCGCGGAGGAGGCGGCGGAGCAGGGGCAGGCATGGCCGTACATCGAAGCGGTGCTCGGCCGCGTCGAGGACCTGAACCGCAAGGGAGAGCCCTTCCTGATCGAGGCCGCCCGTGAACTCGGCCTGGACGCCGAGGAGTTCGACACGGCCCTGATCGACGGCCGGCACATCCTGATCGTCGACGCCGACCAGGCCGAGGGCAAGGCCATCGGCGTGACAGGCACCCCGACGTACGTCATCGACGGTGAACTCCTCGACGGCAGCAAGAGCCAGGAAGGCCTGCGTGAACGCATCGAGGAGATCGCGGACCGGCTGCTGGCCGAGCAGGAGGCGTAACTCCCGCAACGGGCCTCGTACCGCCGCTCACCACCCCGTACTACAGGTTCTTGTAGAGGTGGTACATCGTCGTCTCGTAGCCGAGCGACTCGTAGAGGCGCTCGGCCGGGGTATTGCCCGCGAAGACATTGAGAGCGATGCGGCTCCTCCCGGCGGCCGCCGCCTGGGCCTCGGCCAGGAGCATGAGCGTACGGCCGTGCCCTTTGCCACGATGCGCCGCGTGAGCCTCGACGTTGTAGACGAAGGCGCTTCCGTCGCGCTCTCCCAGCCAAAGATCCCCGACCCGGCTGCCTTCGTGTTCCAGGACGCTGAGGAGCACGTTCTCGGTGGCGAGCCCTTGTGGCAGCAAATGATCGTGGTCCCGCTGCGACTTGGCGTACGCCTCCGCCTCCGGCACTCCACGGCTGATCCACGACTGCGCGTAATGCTCCCTGCCCTGCCGGTCCCAGGCCTGGTACTCGGCCTGCGTCATGGGGCGGCCGCGGCTCCCTGCGGGCAGTTCGGGCGGGGTCTCACCGAGTGCCTTCTCCATGCTGCGGTTGCGCGTGACGAAACCGAGCGCGTTGGTGAGCCGGAGCCCGGCCGCGGAGTCCGCGGGAACCGCCGTCTCGATCCGCTCACAACCCCAGCCGCGCGCCACCTCCTCCGCGGCGAGCGCGGCCACTGTGCCCCGCCCCCGCCGCCGGTCCGGCTCCTCGATGCGCAGCCGGCGGATCTGGGCGACGGACGGCCCGAACACGGCATGCGTCGCGAGGTGTATCTCGCCCACCGGACGGCTGTTCACACACACTTGGTAGCGGCGCGAACGCGTCCCGTCGGCGGCATGCTGGAGCGGCTCGGTCGGCCGCAGAGTGGTGGTCATCAAAGGTGTTCTACCCGCTGCGCAGTCCCAGGTCAGCCGAATTAATTCGGCTTTATCGGCTTTATGGGTCGAGGTCGTTCCCAGCCCGCTCGTCGAAGACCCGCATCGCCTTGGCGGTCACGGGGCCCGGCGCACCCGGGAGTTCGCGGGAGTCGACCCGGTGCACGGCCTGCACATCCCGCAGCGTGGAGGTCAGGAAGACCTCCTCGGCGGATTCCAGGACGTCCAGCGGCAGATCGGTCTCCTTGGCGCCGGTCCACTCGACGGCGAGCGCGCAGGTGATGCCGGCGAGGCAGCCGGAGGCGACCGGCGGAGTGTGGATCTCACCGTCGAGGACGACGAAGACGTTGGACCCCGTGCCCTCGCACAGTTGCCCCACCGTGTTGGCGAACAACGCCTCGGACGCGCCGTGTTCGCGCGCGCGGGCCAGGGCGACGACGTTCTCGGCGTACGAGGTGGTCTTGAGGCCCGTCAGGGCGCCGCGCTCGTTGCGGGTCCAGGGGACGGTGATCACGGCGGTGGAGTCGGGGCGCCGGCCGGACGCGCCGAGGGCGACGACCAGGGTCGGGCCGTGTTCACCGCGGTCGGAGCCGAGCGGGCCGTGGCCGCCGGTGTACGTGATCCGCAGCCGGCCGAGCGGCATCGGGTTGGCGTCCAGGACGGCGGCGCAGGCGCGGCGCACCTCGTCGAGGTCGGGCTCGGGCAGCCCGAGGCCGCGCGCCGAGCGGGCCAGCCGGTCGAGGTGGCGGGTCAGCGCGAACGGCCGCCCGTCGACCGCCTTCACGGTCTCGAAGATGCCGTCGCCCACGGTGAGTCCGTGGTCGAATACGGAGACGCGGGCGGCCTCGATGTCCTGCAGCCCGCCGTCGAGCCAGAGCTTCACTGAATTTCACCTCGCGCGTAAGTGCCGGGTCCGTCGTTCGACGTGATGGTCCGGCCGGGGATCCGGCCCGCGGCGGAGCCGCTGTCGGATGCGGCGCCCCGGGTGGACACAGCACGTCAGGGTCCCCCACCTGCCTCGTACACCCCCGACGCTACCGCGAGCAGTCTGGCGGCCTTGAGTTCGGTCTCGCGCCATTCTCCGTCGGGGTCGGAGCCCCAGGTGATGCCGGCGCCGGTGCCGAACCGCAGCATTCCTGCCTGCCGGTCGGTCCAGAAGGTGCGGATGCCGACGGCGAGTTCCGCGGTGTGGTGGTCGGCGTCGACCCAGCCGATGGCTCCGCAGTAGGGGCCGCGGGGTGCCGTCTCCAGGGCGTCGATGATGTGCAGGGCGCTGGTCTTGGGGGCGCCGGTGACGGAGCCGGGCGGGAAGGCGGCGGCGAGGAGTTCGGGCCAGCCCGCGTCCTCGCGGAGTTCGCCGTGGACGGTGGAGACGAGGTGGACCAGCCCCGGGTGTTTCTCGACCGCGCACAGGTCGGGGACGGTCACACTGCCGATGGCGCAGACCTTGCCGAGGTCGTTGCGGACCAGGTCCACGATCATCACGTTCTCGGCGTAGTCCTTGTCCAGGAGGTCGGCCTCGGTGCGTCCGGTGCCCTTGATGGGGCCGGATTCGACGGTCCGGCCGTCGCGGCGCAGGAAGAGTTCGGGGGAGGCTGTGGCTGTTTCGACGCCGTGGGCGGGCAGGCGGATCGTTCCGGCGTACGGTGCCGGGTTGCCGCGGGCGAGGAGGGCGGTGAGGGCGTCGACATCGGCGTCGGGGGCGATGGGTGCGGACAGGATGCGGCAGAGGTTGGCCTGGTAGACCTCGCCGGCTGCTATGTGCGCGCGGATGCGGCGTACGCCTGCGGTGTACGCGGCGTGGTCGAGTGATGACGTCCAGTCGCCGGTCGCGGGTCCCTGCCACTGTCCGGGGACCGGTGCGGGTACGGGTTCCTTGCGTATGTCGCGGAAGCGGGCGCAGACGAGGCGTCCCTCGAAGTCGGCGGAGACCGCCCAGAAGCCGGTGGAGTCCAGGGCGGAGGGGTCGCAGGTCACATCGAGGAGACCGGTCGCGACGAGTCCACCGAAGCGGGCGAGGGGAGGGAGGTCGAGCACGCAGTCGAGTCTAGGGCGGGTGACCTGCGGGTGCCCCGACCGTGTCCTTGGAGTGGACGTACCGCAGCACGCTGCACAAACGCGTTTTTGTGCTGGCCCCGGAATCCGCTAGAGTTCAACACGTCGCCGGGACGCGTGAGCCGATCGGAAACGACAAGCGGACGTAGCTCAGTTGGTAGAGCGCAACCTTGCCAAGGTTGAGGTCGCCAGTTCGAACCTGGTCGTCCGCTCGCAGGAAGTGGGGGATCTTCCCGAACCCCCGCACTCCTGGTGGAGTGGCCGAGAGGCGAGGCAACGGCCTGCAAAGCCGTCTACACGGGTTCAAATCCCGTCTCCACCTCCAAGGACGATTAGCTCAGCGGGAGAGCGCTTCCCTGACACGGAAGAGGTCACTGGTTCAATCCCAGTATCGTCCACTGGTCCGCAAGGACTCGGTCCGTAAGGATCCCCGCGCGATTAGCTCAGCGGGAGAGCGCTTCCCTGACACGGAAGAGGTCACTGGTTCAATCCCAGTATCGCGCACGCAGCACCAGCAGTAGGCGTGGCTCAGGCCGCGTGACCTGCGCGATTAGCTCAGCGGGAGAGCGCTTCCCTGACACGGAAGAGGTCACTGGTTCAATCCCAGTATCGCGCACCAGCCGAAGCCCCCGGCCGTCTCGTACGGTCGGGGGCTTCGTCGTGTCCGGGGGTCCCGGGACCCATGGAGTCCCGGGACTTCGGGAATGTCAGGACGAGAAGAGCATGCGGCCGAAGCTCTTCTGACGGTGGTGGCCGCCGTAGTGTCCGCCGTGGCCTCCGTGACCGCCGTGCTGCGGGGCGCCCCAGGCGGGTGCGGGTGCGCCCTGGTACGGGGCGGCCGGGGGCGGCGGCGCGGGCTGCGACCACTGCGACTCCATGCGGGTCAGCGACTCCAGCTCGCCGTAGTCGAGAAATATCCCGCGGCAACCGCTGCACTGCTCGATCTGGACGCCGTTGCGGTTGTACGTGTGCATCGGCGCATGGCACTTCGGACACTGCATGCTCGGCTCAACTCCTCGCCGTCGGTACTGCTTCCGCCAGGACAGACTCTGCCCGGCTTCGGTCGGTTGCACCCTACTTGGCGAAATCGTGCGCCAACTCGGGCGGGGCGCCGCTCATTCGGTCGCAGGCGTCGATCACGGCCTGCTCCACCTCGTCCAACGGGCGGCCCTCCGCGGCGGACTTGGCGATCGCCAGGGCGGCCGTCTGCACGGTGAGGGCGCGGGCCGCGACGTCCAGGGCGGGCCAGGGGTCGCCGTGGGCGGGGACGGCCGGACCGCCCGCGTGCCGGTAGGCGGTCAGGAAGCGGGTCCAGTCGTCGGGCGGGAGCAGGCCGCAGGCGTACCAGGCGGCCGGGCGGGCCAGGTCCCAGGCCGGGACGCCCACGCCCAGGTCGTCGACGTCGATGAGGAGCCAGCGGCCGGTCGTCGCGGGGTGGCGTACGAGCTGGCCGAGGTGGAGGTCGCCGTGACAGAGGGTCGCCGTGGCCGGCATGGGGGCTTCCGCGCGGGCCCAGGCCGGGAGGGCTGCCCAGGCACGCAGGACCGGGGCTGCGGCCGTGTGCGGGCCCGCCGCCCGGAGCCGGTCGATCGCGCGGGCCGCCTTGGCGGGGCCTCGCATGGGCGGCAGCCCGCCCGGCACGGGCGCCCGGTGCAGCCGGGCCAGCAGGGTGGCGGCGGCCTCCCACGGGGCCGCCTCGGGATTCTCCGGGTCGACGGGCGTGCCGTACGGCCAGAAGGTCACCAGGCGTCCGTGCAGGTCGACGGGGACCGGGCGCAGCGGGGCGAGGAGGGTACCGGTGAGGGCGGGGTGCGCGGCGACCGCCAGGCGACGGAGGAGCTCCGCCGGGTCCGTACCGGGTGCGTGCGCCTTGGCGACGGTGTCACCGTGCCGGACGACGGTGCCGTCCTGCCTGTCGGCGAGCACCGTGTCGGGATGCGCGCACACCCCCTCCGCGTGGGCCGCGACCCGCACCTTGGCGGTCAGCGCGGTCAGCACATCTGCGGTCACGCGGGATCCCCCTGGGATGCGATCGGTTCCTCACGAGCGTACGCACGCACCGAAGGGCCCTGAACCGCAACCATCAATTGAGGAACCACTACGGCGAGCAATTTGGTCCGCGAAAGCGGCGCCGGTTTAGGCGCAAAAGACGGCACAAAAACGCCCGCGCAGCTCCCCAGCTGCGCGGGCATTTTTTGCCGTCCGCCGCACCCCCGTCCCCACGGGGTTTCATGGCCGGATGTCCCCGCCCGGACCGCTCTTCCGGGCCTGGGGCGCCGCTCAGCGCCCCAGCATCACGCCCACGGACGACGCTTGTGTGACCACTGCTTCCCAGCCGCCGAAGACGACTACGAGCAGGGCCGCCAGGGGGAGGACCATTGCTGTCGCCACCAATGGGTGGCGCTGACCCTGGCGGCGGGTGCCGAACGCCGCGGCGTATGCCTTGCGTCCTTGCGTGCGGATCGCCGTCCGCGGTGCCGTGTGGGCCATGGTCCCTCTCCTGACCGAGCTTCTGTTGTGGTTGGCAGCGGCGGGTGTCTGACCTCGGGGGACGAGTGCTGCACCCGCCGCTTGACCTCAAATCTAGGTGCGCGGCGCCGATGGGTCGTCATGCCCTCGTACCGATTGGCGGGCCTCCCGGAGGATGACCGATGACCTGCGGAGTACTCCCCTGGGTGGAGACGAGGTCCTAGGTCTCAGGGTCTTCCCGGAGGGGGTGCCCGGTCTGTGCCTGCTATCCCGGCTGTTCCGAGCTGTCCTCCCTGGGTACCGGCTGCTCCACCAGCGCCAGGACCCGGGTCGCCATGAAGCGGGCGGTGCGGACCACTGATCCGCTTCGGGTGACTTCGCTCACTTCTACGACACCTCGGCGTACCGCCGTCTCCACCCTGCGGCCTGCCCTGCTGGCCACCACCTCGTATGTACGTGTCGTGTCCCCGGCGTCCACGACTATCTCCACTCGGTCACCCTTCACGGGTTCAATCCCCCTTCTGCGACGGGTGGTTGGGATCACAGTCGGTCCAAAGCCGCACTGTTCACACGCTCCCTGACCACCTTTCAAGTTTCCCACCCGGCACTGACAATCGATCGGGCCGAGAGGGCGCGGCCTCTGCGCGCCACCGGCCGCGTAAACGTAAGCTGTGGCTCGTCAAACGGACCGGGCAGCGGGGATGGACATGGCGATGATGCGCCTGAGGCGCGAGGACCCGCGTGTCGTCGGCTCGTTCAGGCTTCACAGACGGCTCGGCGCGGGTGGTATGGGCGTGGTCTACCTGGGCTCCGACCGGCGTGGGCAGCGGGTCGCGCTGAAGGTGATCCGGCCGGATCTGGCGGAGGATCAGGAGTTCCGGTCGCGGTTCGCGCGCGAGGTCTCTGCGGCGCGGCGGATTCGCGGCGGGTGCACGGCGCGGCTTGTCGCGGCGGATCTGGAGGCGGACCGGCCGTGGTTCGCCACGCAGTACGTTCCCGGGCCCTCCCTGCACGACAAGGTCGCCGAGGAAGGGCCGCTGACCGCCGCCGATGTGGCCTCCGTCGGTGCCGCCCTCTCCGAGGGGCTCGTCGCGGTGCACGAGGCCGGTGTCGTACACCGGGATCTCAAGCCCTCCAACATCCTGCTGTCCCCGAAGGGGCCGCGGATCATCGACTTCGGGATCGCCTGGGCGACGGGGGCGAGCACGCTCACGCATGTCGGTACGGCTGTCGGGTCGCCGGGCTTCCTCGCGCCCGAGCAGGTGCGCGGGGCCACCGTCACTCCGGCCACGGACGTGTTCGCGCTAGGCGCCACCCTCGCGTACGCGGCGACCCAGGACTCCCCCTTCGGGCACGGCAGTTCCGAAGTGATGCTCTACCGGGTGGTGCACGAGGAGCCCCAACTGCACGGCGTTCCGGACGCGCTGGCACCCCTCGTGCGGGCTTGCCTCGCGAAGGACCCGGAGGAGCGGCCCAGCACGCTCCAACTGTCGCTGCGGCTCAAGGAGATCGCCGCCCGCGAGGCACAGGGGCTGGCCGAAGCCCGTCCGCCCGCGCCGCGTACCGATCCCGACCGGCCGACGGGGCGGCTCGCCGAGCAGTACACCGAGAGGTACACCGAGCAGCGCACCCAGCGGCGTCCGCAGGGCACTCCCTCGCCGCGTACGGGCGGGACGAACGGCGGCGGCGCACGGTCGGGGGCGCGCCCCGCTCCCCCGCGGAACACCGGCCGCACCGGCAGCAGGCCCGCGCCCCGCAGCGGCACCGGGCGGCCCGGGCCCCGGACCACCGGAACCGGTCGGCGGCCCGCCAACCCGCGGCTGCTGCGTCAGCGGCTCTTCGTGTTCGTCGTGGTGACGCTGCTGGTGGCGCTGGGGATCGCGGCGGCGCAGGGGTGTCAGGGGCCGGCGCAAAGCCTCGGTCACGACGGTGGCGTACGCGAGGTCGTACAGCAGTCGCAGTCCTACGAGCCCCTTCACGGGGATCCGATGGCCGAGCGGTACTGGGGCTGACTCCAGCAGGAGTACTAGTCTTCTGAGTCAGGAATTCTATTCAGATAACTGGCGAGGCGTTCGAGGATCTCGTCCGCGGTCTTCGTCCAGACGTAGGGCTTCGGATCGGTGTTCCAGGCGGCGATCCAGGTGCGGATGTCCTTCTCCAGCGCTTGGACGGTCCTGTGGACGCCTCGCCGTATCTGTTTGTTGGTCAGTTCGGCGAACCAGCGCTCGACGAGGTTCAGCCAGGACGATCCGGTCGGCGTGAAGTGCAGGTGGAAGCGGGGATGGGCCAGCAGCCACTTCTTGATGGCGGGGGTTTTGTGGGTGGCGTAGTTGTCGCAGATGAGGTGGACATCCAGGCCGGCAGGCACCTCTTTGTCGAGCTTGGTCAGGAACTTCTTGAACTCCTCGGCACGGTGTCTGCGGTGCAGGGAGCCGATCACTTTGCCGGTGGCGACCTCAAGGGCCGCGAACAGGGTGGTGGTGCCGGCCCGGACGTAGTCGTGCGTTGCCCGCTCGGGAACCCCGGGCATCATCGGCAGGACGGGCTGGGACCGGTCCAGCGCCTGGATCTGCGACTTCTCGTCGACACAGAACACCAGGGCCCGCTCGGGCGGGTCCAGGTAGAGGCCGACGACATCGTGGACCTTGTCGACGAAATACGGATCGGTCGACAGCTTGAAGGTCTCCGACCGGTGCGGCTGCAGGCCGAAGGCCCGCCAGATCCGTGACACCGACGACTGCGAAAGACCCATCTCTTTCGCCATCGCCCGCGTCGACCAGTGCGTCGCGTTCTTTGGAGTGGACTCCAGTGTCCTGGCGATCACCGCGGCGACCTGCTCGTCCGTCACCGTCCTGGGACCGCCCGGACGCGGCATGTCTCCAAGACCAGCGATCCGGTACTGCACGAACCGGGCCCGCCAGCGGCCCACCGCATGAGGTGTGGAGCCGAGTTCAGCAGCCACGTCCTTGTTCGACGCACCCGCGGCACAGGCCAGGATGATCCGACACCGCAATGCCCATGCCTGCGGCGTGGAATGTCGCCGCACCCACCCCTCGAGTGCGGCCCGTTCCTCGTCCGACAGCGTCAACTCGGCCTTCGGCCGCCCCGTCCGTGCCATGGAACAAGCCTATACATCTGAATAGAAGTCCTGACTCAGAAGACTAGGGGCTGCGGGCGGCCCGTCGCCACCGCGTAGAAGGCGACCGAGGCCGCCGCGCCCACGTTGAGTGAGTCGACGCCGTGGGCCATCGGGATGCGGACCCACTCGTCCGCCGCCATCAGGGCCTTGGTGGACAGGCCGTCGCCCTCCGCGCCGAGCATCAGCGCGACGCGGTCCATGCGGTGCGGGGCCGCCTCGTCGAGGGACTTCGCCTTCTCGTCGGGGGTGAGGGCAAGCAGGTTGAAGCCGGCCTCGCGGACCGACTCCAGGCCCTTGGGCCAGGAGTCGAGCCGGGCGTACGGGACGGCGAAGACGGCGCCCATGGAGACCTTCACGCTGCGGCGGTAGAGCGGGTCGGCGCAGTCCGGGGAGAGCAGCACGGCGTCCATGCCGAGCGCCGCGGCGGAGCGGAAGATCGCGCCGATGTTGGTGTGGTCGTTGACCGACTCCATAACGACCACGCGGCGGGTGGACTGCAGGAGTTCGTCCGCCGTCGGCAATGGCTTGCGCTGCATGGAGGCGAGCGCGCCGCGGTGCACGTGGTAGCCGGTGACCTGTTCGGCGAGCTCGGGGCTGACCGCGTACACCGGGGCCGGGAGTTCGTCGATGACGTCGCGCATGACGTCGACCCACTTGGCCGAGAGCAGCATCGAGCGCATCTCGTACCCGGCGTCCTTGGCCCGTCTGATGACCTTCTCGCCCTCGGCGATGAACAGGCCCTCGGCGGGTTCGCGCTTGCGGCGCAGTTCCACGTCGGTCAGGCCCGTGTAGTCGCGCAGACGCGGGTCGGCGGGGTCCTCAACGGTGATGAGATCGGCCACAGGGTGATACTGCCTTGTCCTGGGTGCGGTGCCAACGGCTGGGAAGAGGTTGCGTTACCGGGGGTTACTGCATGGGGTTCCCGGGGGTTACTGCTTGGGGTTCCCGGGGCCCACGTTCACGACCTCGCCGATGACGATGACCGCCGGGGGCTTCACGTCCTCGGTGCGTACGGTCTCGGCGACCGTGGCCAGGGTCGCGTCGACGCGGCGCTGGGCCGCCGTCGTGCCCTCCTGGACCAGGGCGACCGGGGTGTCGCCCGGCTTTCCGTGCGCCATCAGGGTTTCGGCGATCCGGCCGATCTTGTCGACGCCCATGAGCACGACCAGGGTGCCGCGCAGCTTTGCGAGGGACTGCCAGTCGACGAGTGAGCGTTCGTCGTCGGGGGCCACATGGCCGCTGACCACTGTGAACTCGTGGGCGACCCCGCGGTGCGTGACCGGGATGCCCGCGGCGCCCGGGACCGAGATCGAGCTGGAGATGCCGGGAACGACCGTGCACGGGATGCCGGCCTCGGCGAGCGCCTGGACCTCCTCCATGCCACGGCCGTAGACGAACGGGTCGCCGCCCTTCAGCCGTACGACCGACTTGCCCTGCTTGGCGTGCTCGATCAGCGCGTTGTTGATGGCCTCCTGGGCCATGAAACGGCCGTACGGGATCTTCGCCGCGTCGATCACCTCGACGTGCGGGGGCAGTTCGGCGAGCAGGTCGCGCGGGCCGAGGCGGTCGGCGATGACCACGTCGGCCTCGGCGAGGAGGCGGCGGCCGCGGACCGTGATCAGGTCCGGGTCGCCGGGGCCGCCGCCGACCAGGGCGACGCCGGGGGTGCGGGTGCGGTGGTGGGGGGCCACCAGGGTGCCGTCGCGCAGGCCCTCGACCACCGCGTCGCGGATCGCGGCGGTGTGGCGGGGGTCGCGGCCGCGGGCATCCGTCGTGAGGACCGCCACGGTGACGCCCTCGCTGTGGCCCGTGGCCGGGGTCCACGCCGTGGCCGCGTCGGCGTCGTCCGAGCGGACGCACCAGACACGGTGGCGCTCCGCCTCGGCGGAGGCTTCGGCGTTCGCCTCGTGGTCGCTGGTGGCGATCAGGGCGTACCAAGTGTTCGCCAGGTCGCCGTTCTCGTACGGGCGTCTCGTCCAGGTGATCTCGCCTGCGTCGGCCATCGCTTCCACGGAGGGGGTGGCCTGCGGTGATACGAGGTGGATGTCCGCGCCTGCGGCGATGAGCGCCGGGAGGCGGCGTTGGGCTACCTGGCCGCCGCCGAGGACCACTACGCGGCGGCCGGTGAGGCGGAGGCCTACGGGGTAGGCGGGGTGTTCGGCCATGGCTGTGCGGCTCCTCGGGCGGGGTGGGGCGTTGGTGCCTGGAGTGGCCCCTGACGTGCGGATTTTATGGTGCGGGGGCGTGGGGGGCTGGGGTGGGGTGGGGGTTCTTTCCCCAAGCCCGCCCCTTCCCGAAACCGGGGGCTGCGCCCCCGGACCCCCCACAGTGCGGCCCGGTGGGCAGGCTGTGCCCACCCGTTCCGCCCTGCGGAACGCCTGCCCACAGCCCTCACGTCTACTTTTCGGTTACCCCTGCCGAATCGAACGTCGCCACCTCGTGCATCGCCCTCGCCGCGCTCTGTACCACCGGCAGTGCCAGCAGTGCGCCCGTGCCCTCGCCCAGGCGGAGGTCCAGGTCGACCAGGGGGCGCAGGCCCAGCTTGTTCAGGGCGGCCACGTGGCCCGGCTCCGCGCTGCGGTGGCCTGCGATGCAGGCGGCGAGGACCTCCGGAGCGATGGCGCGGGCCACGAGGGCGGCGGCGCCGGCGCTGACGCCGTCCAGGATGACCGGCGTACGGAGGGACGCGCCGCCGAGCAGGAGGCCGACCATGGCCGCGTGTTCGAGGCCGCCGATGGCCGCCATGACGCCGATGGGGTCGGCGGGGTCGGGCTGGTGGAGGTCGATGGCTCGGCGCACGACCTCGGTCTTGCGGGCGAGTGTCTCGTCGTTGATGCCTGTGCCGCGGCCCGTCACCTCGGACGGGTCGGTGTCCGTGAAGACCGAGATGAGGGCCGCCGACGCGGTGGTGTTGGCGATTCCCATCTCGCCGGTCAGCAGGGCCTTGTTGCCTGCCGCCACGAGGTCGCGGGCCGTCTCGATGCCCACCTCGATGGCCGCGATGACCTCCTCGCGGGTCATCGCGGGACCGGTCGTCATGTCGGCGGTGCCCAGGCGGATCTTGCGCGGCAGCAGGCCCGGGGTGGCCGGGAGGTCGGAGGCGACGCCCACGTCGATGACGCAGACCTCGGCGCCCACCTGGTTGGCGAAGGCGTTGCAGACCGCGCCGCCGCCGAGGAAGTTGGCCACCATCTGGGCGGTGACCTCCTGCGGCCAGTGGGTGACGCCCTGGGCGTGCACACCGTGGTCGCCGGCGAAGATCGCGACTGCGGCGGGCTCCGGGATCGGCGGCGGGCACATCCGGGACAGGCCCGAGAGCTGCGCGGAGATGATCTCCAGCATGCCTAGCGCGCCGGCGGGCTTGGTCATCCGCTTCTGGCGTTCCCAGGCCTCGCCGAGCGCCTTGGCGTCCAGCGGACGGATGTTGGAGATCGTCTCGGCGAGCAGGTCGTGCGGCTCCTCACCGGGCAGCGCGCGACGGCCGTACGTCTCCTCGTGGACGACCCACGACAG
This sequence comes from Streptomyces sp. NBC_00620, assembly GCF_026341825.1. Lineage (GTDB taxonomy): Bacteria > Actinomycetota > Actinomycetes > Streptomycetales > Streptomycetaceae > Streptomyces. Next base: position 1,115,305 of record NZ_JAPENY010000002.1, on the reverse strand, counting down.
CGGGCGGCGCTTGGACCAGCCCGCCTGCATCAGCTCGGGCTCGTCCGGGAACTCGTCGACATAGCCGACGCAGAGGTACGCCACGACCTCCAGGTGCTCGGGGAGGCCCAGCGCGCGGACCATCTCGCGCTCGTCGAAGAAGCTGACCCAGCCGACGCCGAGGCCCTCGGCGCGGGCGGCGAGCCAGAGGTTCTCGACCGCGAGCGCGGAGGAGTACGGGGCCATCTGCGGCTGCGTGTGACGGCCCAGGGTGTGGCGGCCGCCGCGGGTCGGGTCGGCGGTGACGACGATGTTCACCGGGGTGTCGAGGATGGCCTCGATCTTGAGTTCCTTGAACTGCTTCGCGCGGCCCTTGGGCAGCGACTTCGCGTACGCCTCGCGCTGGCGGGCCGCGAGTTCGTGCATCGAACGCCGGGTGTCGGCGGAGCGGATGACGACGAAGTCCCAGGGCTGGGAGTGGCCCACGGACGGTGCCGTGTGGGCCGCCTCCAGGACGCGGAGCAGTACGTCGTGCGGGATCGGGTCGCTGCGGAAGCCGTTGCGGATGTCGCGGCGCTCGCGCATCACGCGCAGGACGGCCTCGCGTTCCGCGTCGTTGTAGCCGGGTGCCGCCGGGCCGGTGGACTCTCGTACGTCTTCCACTGCGGCCGTGCTCTCTTCCTGGTCGGCGCCCTGGGTGTCCAGGTCGTCCGCTTGCTGTGCGACTACGGTCTCCGGGGCCGCCGGGAGGGGCTCCGGTACGGGGGGTGCCTCGACCTCGGGCGCTGCCTCGGCCGCCGCCTCCACCACCTCTGCCTCGCGGGGCGCTGGTACGGGGGCGACCAGCTCCGTTTCGGCGGCGGGAGTCTGCGAGGTTTCCCCGGCGGGCGCCTCGGCCGTCTCCTGGACGGGGGCGGGCGCCACCAGGATCGGCTGCTCCGCGGGCTCGTCGGCCGTGGGCTGCTCCTCCGAGGGGAATGGCGGCACGGTCATGGCGTGCGGCGGGGTCGGGGCGAGGTGCGGGGTCGTCGGCACCGTGCCCTCCACGGGCACGAACTGGCCGAGGGACTGGTCCGCATGGGGCTCATGAGGGGCGTCCGGCAGTTCGGACGGGCCTGCTCCCGCTCCACCTCCGTCGCCGGAAGCCGGGAAGTGTTCGCCATGGGCCTGGCCCACGGCTGCGTGCGAGGCCTGCGCGTGGGCGCCGACGCCTGCCGGGACGCCTTGCAGCGGTTCGGCACCTACCTGGACACCCTGCAGCGCTTCGGTGGCGTCCACCTCGGCGAACGCGGTGTGCGCGGGCGCGGGGAACCCGGGGGCCACCTGCACGTGCGCCTGGGGCTGGAGCTGCGTCAGCGCGTGGTCGGGACCGTGCGGGGCGTCCGCGAACTGGGCGGCGGGGTCCGCGATGTGGACAGCGGGGGCCCCGAACTGGGCTGCCTGGGCCGGGAACTGAGGCGCCGGGTCGGTGATCTGCGGCGGGGTCGCGAGCGCTCTGCGCGGGTTCGGCTCGGGTGTGGGGCTCTGCTCGAAAGCGGCGTTCTGCTCAGGTGCGGGGCTCTGCTCGACAACGGCGTGCGGCTCGGGTGCGAAGTGCTCACCCTCCGACGGGGCCGGCGCCTGCACGGCGAGGTGCGCGGGTGCGTACGCCTCAGCGGCGGGCTCGGCGTCTTCCGGCTGTTCCGGGGCGTGCGGTGTGTCCAGGACCGTCGAGGCCGCCAGGAACGGGGTCTCATCCACGGTCTGCGGAAGATGCGGGTTCAGCGGTCCGTCCGAGGAGGACGCGGCCTCGGGAGCCTGCGCGGCTTCGTCCGCCGGGAGGGCGAAGGCGTCCGGGGACTCGGGAGCGTGCGCGAGCGCCTGGGCCACAGGGGCGTCCTGGTCCTGGGAAGCCAGAGCGAGGCCCGGGAGCTGGGCGGCCTCCGCAAGCACCTGAGCCTCAGCTACGTCCTGAGACTGTTCCTGTGCCTGCTCCTGCGCCTGGTCATGAGCAGCATGCTCGGTTCCCAGGACCGGAGCGGGCTCCAGGCCCTGCGACTCCTCCGCACTCTGCTGCGGCTCCTGCACCGGCTCCGGGACGACCGTTTCTGCAGCCACCTGCTCCGGTCCCGACGGTGGAACCCCCCACGGCACGGCGCCCTGCGGCGGGATCTCGGAGAGCTGCGGGACATCGAGGTACTCGGGCCCGGCCGTCGGCGGACCCTGGTGCCGTACGGGAGTTGCGGGGGCGGTGAACGGAGCGCCGGCAGCGGGGCTCACCGGCGCACCCGCGGGGCCGCGGTCGGCGAGTGAGCGCACCGGGCTCGCGGAGCCGTCCGGGGTCGGGGGGCCGAGGTGCAGCGGGCGGCGGGGCGGCGTCGGCTGCAGGACGGGCGCGGGGTCCGGCACACGGACGGCACCGAGGTCGACCGAGCCGCTGTCCCGCCCGGCCGTCTCGTGCGGACCGGGTTCGTCCGATCCCGACTCGTGCGGAGCCGACTCGTGCGGAACCGTCTCGTGCAGAGCCGACTCGAGAGCACCGGGTTCATGCGCACCCGGCTCGTACGCCACGGGTTCATGTGGACCCGTCTCGTGCGGCCCCTGCTCATGCGGACCCGACTCGTGAACGAACGGCATCGGGGCCGGCGGCGGCACCTCGTTGCCCCACGCGCCCTGTGCTCCCGGCGCGCCCGGCATCAGGAGCAGGTCGTCGTCATCGGCGGGGTTCTCGGAGGGGTCGAGGAAGGTGTAGGCACCCGGCGCGAGGACGCCCGGCTGATCCACCATGCCTGCGTTCTCCGGCAGTCCCTCGCCCGGGACCTGGCCGGTGTCAGTCATGCGTACCCCTCGCCCATCGGTTAGTGCTTCCAAGTCCAGCTCGCCCGGAACGGCGCACCGACCGCCCCATGGTGAAGAACGAGCGCGCGTGCCCAGCGGCACGAACGACCGGCCAAGAAAGACGACAAAGCCATTAACTGGCATTGTCCCGGTCGTCCCGCCCTCACGTCACGTCGATCCGCGAGGGCCCGCTGTGGACTGCGCCACGTTGCGCGTCCTCCGGTTCTGCCGTACCACACACACCTCAAAACGGGCGCGTTTTCCGGACATTGGCCTACGAAAGGCTGATCCCCCGAGAGCGGTACAACGATCGGCCAGCCTACCGCGCGCAGTACGACAACAGGATCACGGGGCGCGATCGGGTAGACGGCCTGTGAGCAGGAACGCGACGCTCCGTTCCGTCTCCGTCCATGCCCTTGTGTCGAGTTCGACGGACTGGATGAGCGCGCACTCGACCTGGTAGCCGTGCTCCGTCAGGCCTCTGCCGATGAGTTCGGCCGCGTCGCGGGTCGAGGCGTGCGTGACGATGACTCGTGGACGACGGTCGGCGACCGCCGAGACCACCGCGGCTCCGCCGCCCCCGACACGTACGACATCGGGTTCGGGAAGGTCCTCCAGGATGTGCGGCGCGGCCCCGGGCACGATCTGCATCTGGACGCCGAAGCGGCGGGCGGAGTCCTCGGTGCGGGCGCAGGAGCCGGGGTTCCGGTCGACGGCGATGACGGCGGCGCCGGTGCGTGCCGCCTCGGTGGCGAAGGCGCCGCTTCCGGAGCCGATGTCCCAGACGAGGTCTCCGACGCGCGGGCCCAGGCGGGCGAGTTGGGCGGCGCGCAGCAGATCCGTTTCGCCTTCGCCGAGTGCGCCGCCGTACGCCTTCGCGGGCAGCGCCCAGCCGCGCGGTCCGGCGCCCGGCTCGCGTCCGGCGATCCAGCCGCCGCCCTCGACCGCGGCCACGAAGCCGCCGATGACGATGACGACGTTGGGGTCCCGCCAGGTGTGGTCGGCGGCCTTGTCGGAGGTGAGGATCGTGACCTGTTCGCGTGCGGTGCCGAGTTCCTCGCAGATGACGAAGGTGCGGTGCACTCCGTCCATGAGGAGGCCGAGCTCGGCGGGGCCTGCACCGGGCGAGGTGAGGACGGCGACCTTTGTGTGGGCGCGGCATACGTTCACCGCGCGTCGCAGGGTGCGGGGATGTGCGACGACCACCTCCGCGTCGTCCCAGGCCATTCCGGCGCGGGCGAACGCGGTGGCCACCGAGGAGACGGCGGGGACGACTTCGACCTCCAGGCCGAACTCGGGTCCCCGCAGGGTGCGTACGACGCCGAAGAAGCCCGGGTCCCCGTCGGCGAGGACGACGGCGCTGCCACGGTGGTTGGCGATCCGGCGGGCGGCGAGGGCGACGCTGCCGAGGCGGATGCGTTCGGCGGCCTTGGGCACCTCGGGGAGTGCGAGGTGATGGGCCGTGCCTGCCACCAGCGTGGCGGCGCCGAGAGCTGCGCGCGCCGCGGCGGTCAGCGGCGAGCCGTCCCAGCCGATCACCGTGACCCGGTCGGCCATCGTTGTCAGTCTCCAGAAAGGTTTTCGCAGGTCGTCAGGGGCAGGCCCGCAGGCAGGCTCCGTGAGGGTACCTGGTGCCGCCCGGCAGCGCCCCGAAGGGCTCCGACGGGCTCCGGAGAGTGGGAGCGGTCCCGGGGATTCAGTTCCAGTCGGAGAACGACGTGAAACCACTGTCGGCGAACTGGTCGCCCACGCCCTCGATGTCCTCCGGCAGCAGGCTCCACACGATGTAGTCGGTGCGCACGTCCGTCCAGCCGCCGTCCTCGGTACGGGTGCGCGCTATGCAGGCGCCCCGCAGGACACCCTCGCTGATGCAGCCGATCTTCTGGGCGACCTGCTGCGAGGCGGTGTTGTCGGCCGCCGTGCGCAGTTCGATGCGCTCGAACTTCTGGTCGCGGAACAGCCACTGGGCGGTGGCGAGCGAGGCCTCGGAGGCGTAGCCCTCGCCGCGGGCCCAGGGGGCGATGATGTACGACAGTTCGGTGGACCGCACATGCCAGTTCGTCTTGGCGAGCTGGATGATGCCGACCAGGCGCTGGGTGAGGAACTCGGTGACGGCGAGGTCGAGTCCGCGGCCCGCCTCTCGTTCGGCGGGCGCGTAGTCGGTGATCCAGGAGCGGGCGCCGTCCTCGGAGAAGGGCTGGGGCACCGCCGTCCAGGCCGCCACCATCTCGTCGTTCATCATCTCGGCCAGGGCGGAGACGTCCTCGTCCTCGAGCGCACGCAGTACCAACCGCTCCGTGCTGATGGAGATGTCGGGGAAGGTGCTTGTCATGCGCCGCTCCGTAACCTTCGGGAACCTCAGGCCCTGGGGAAGCCACCGGGCCTGCTGAACTGCCCAGCATGCAGCATGAAACCACCGTGACGCACCACGGGGTCCACTCCAGGTGATGAAGTGGACCCCGTGCGGTGACGAGAACCGTCAGCCGGAAGTGACGGGCAGGACCGAGCCCTTGTACTTGTCCTCGATGAACTTCTTGACCTCAGTCGAGGTGAGGAGCTTCGCGAGCTTCTGCACGCGCGGGTCGTCCTCGTTGCCCTTCTTCACCGCCAGGAGGTTCGCGTAGGGGTTGTCCTTCGCGGACTCCAGGAGGATCGCGTCGGTCGCGGGGCTGAGCCCCGCGTCCTGGGCGTAGTTGTTGTTGATGACCGCCGCGGCCACGTCGTCGAGAGAGCGCGGCAGTTGGGCGGGCTCCAGCTCCTTGAACTTCAGGTGCTTGGGGTTGGCCGTGATGTCCTCGGGGGACGCAGTCGTGCCGGCACCCTCCTTGAGCGTGATGACGCCCTTGGAGGCCAGGAGCTTGAGGGCGCGTCCCTCGTTGGTGACGTCGTTGGGTACGGCGACGGTGGCTCCGTCGGCGAGCTCGGTGACGTCCTTGACCTTCTTCGAGTACACGCCCATGGGAGGCAGGTACGGCTTGACGACCGACACCAGGTCCGTGCCCTTGGACTTGTTGAAGTCGTCCAGGAAGGGCTGGTTCTGGTAGAGGTTCGCGTCGAGCGAGCCCTCCTGGAGCGCGGTGTTCGGCAGGACGTAGTCGGTGAACTCCCTGATCTCCAGGTCGAGGCCCGCCTTCTCGGCGAGATCCTGCTTGATGTACGACAGGACCTCGCCGGCGGGTACGGCGGTGGCGCCGACGACCAGGGCGTCGTCGTCACCACTGCCGGAGTCCGAGCCCGAACCGCAGGCGGTCAGTCCGAGGCCGAGGGCAATCGCGGCGGACACCGCGGATATGACGTGCTTGCGCATGGTGTTGACCCCTCTGAAACCGGTCGCGACGTCAGAACGACGCGATGACGGAACCCTCGTACTTGTCCTCGATGAACTTCTTGACCTCGGGCGAGGTGAGGAGCTTCGCGAGCTTCTTGACGCGCGGGTCGTCCTCGTTGCCCTCCTTGACGGCGAGGAAGTTGCCGTACGGGTTGTCCGTCGCGGACTCCAGGACGAGGGCGTCCTTGGCGGGCGAGAGGTCGGCCTCGATGGCGTAGTTGCCGTTGATGACCGCGGCGTCGACGTCCTCCAGGGAGCGAGGGGTCTGGGCCGCCTCCAGCTCCTTGAACTTGAGGTCCTTCGGGTTCTTGGTGATGTCCGAGGGGGTCGCTTCGTTGCCCACGCCGTCCTTGAGCGTGATGATCCCGTTGGCGGCGAGCAGCTTCAGCGCGCGCGCCTCGTTGACGCTGTCGTTCGGGACGGCGATCGTCGCGCCGCTCTTCAGGTCGTCGGCGCTCTTGACCTTGCTGGAGTACAGGCCGAGCGGCTCCAGGTGCACCGTGACGACGGGCACGATGTGGGTGCCGTTCTTCTTGTTGAAGTCGTCGAGGTACGGCTGGTTCTGGAAGTAGTTGGCGCCCACGGACCCGTCCTCGGTCGCCGTGTTCGGCGTCACGTAGTCCGTGAACTCCTTGACCTCCAGGTCGAGGCCCGCGTCCTTCGCCAGGTTGTCCTTGACGTAGTTGAGGATCTCGGCGTGCGGGACGGGGCTGGCGGCGACGATCAGCGGTCCGCTGGTGTCGGAGGCGGAGTCCTTGTCCGAGCCGCAGGCGGTGAGGCCGAGGGTGAGGGCTCCGGCTGCGAGGACGGCGGTCGTGAACTTTGTGGCGTTACGCACGAAAAGTGCCTTTCCATGTGGGTGTAGCTGCCCCGTGATGGGTGTACGGGGAAATCTGCGGGTGGGTGAAGAAGTACTCAGGCGACCTTGCCGACGTCCGCAGTCGCGGGTTCCTTGGCCTTCAGCAGCCTCAGCCGCGGCGCGGCCCCGGACTGGCCGCCGCGCCGGTGCAGCCCACGCGCGGCGTAGTCGCCGGCGAACTGGATGACCGAGATGACCACGGCGAGGATCCCTACGGTGATCCACATCAGCTCGGTCTCGAAGCGCTGGTAGCCGTACCGGATCGCGATGTCGCCGAGGCCGCCGGCGCCGACGGTGCCGGCCATCGCCGAGTAGCCGATCAGCGCGACGATTGTGGTGGTCGCGGAGGAGATCAGCGACGGCAGGGACTCCGGTACGAGGACCTTGCGGACGACGGTCCAGGTGTTGCCGCCCATCGACTGCACGGCCTCGACGAGCCCGCCGTCCACTTCGCGGACAGCCGTCTCGACAAGGCGCGCGAAGAAGGGGATCGCCCCGATCGCGAGCGGCACGATGGCGGCCTCGCGGCCGATCGTCGACCCGGTGAGCCAGCGCGTGAAGCTCATCAGCGCGACCATCAGGATGATGAACGGCATCGAGCGGGCGATGTTCACGATCTGCCCGATGATCCTGTTGGCCAGGACGTTCTGGAGGAGTCCGCCGCGGTCGGTGAGGACGAGCAGGATGCCGAGCGGAAGACCGCCGACGACGGCGATGAGCGTGGACCAGCCCACCATGTAGAACGTGTCCCAACACGCCTGGGACAGCAGCGGCTGCATCTCCGACCAGGTCACTTGGCACCATCCTTCAGCAGTACGGGCGCCTGGCCCTGGATGTCGATCTGCAGCCCCTGTTCGCGCAGGAACCCGATCGGCACGACGTTCTCCTCGTAGCGGCCGGGCAGTTCGATGCGCATCCGGCCGACCTGCTTGCCCGCGACGGTGTCCATCGCAGCGCCGAGGATCGAGATGTCGATGTTGTAGGTGCGGGAGAGCTGCGAGATGACGGGCTGGGTCGCGGCCTCGCCGTGGAAGGTGACGTCGATGACCGTGCGGTCGTCGCCGGACGGGTCACCGCTGACCGGGAAGAGCGCGGCGGCCAGCTCGGAGCCGGGCGTCGCGAGCAGCTCGCCGACCGTGCCGGACTCGACGATCCTGCCGTTCTCCATGAGGGCGGCCGAGTCGCAGATGGTCTTGACGACGTCCATCTCGTGAGTGATGAGCAGGACGGTGAGGCCCAGCTGCCGGTTCAGGTCGCGCAGCAGCTGGAGGATGGAGCGGGTGGTCTCGGGGTCGAGAGCGCTGGTCGCCTCGTCGGAGAGCAGCACCTGCGGGTCGCCGGCGAGGGCGCGGGCGATCCCGACGCGCTGCTTCTGGCCGCCGGAGAGCTGTGCCGGGTAGGCCTTCGCCTTGTCCGAGAGGCCGACCAGGTCGAGCAGTTCGAGCGCCTTGCGGGAGCGCTGCTGCCCCGAGACCCCGAGGATTTCGAGCGGCAGCTCGACGTTGTCCTGGACCGTGCGCGAGGACAGCAGGTTGAAGTGCTGGAAGACCATTCCGATGTGGCTGCGCGCCTTGCGGAGTTCCCGGCCGGCCCGGGAGCCCTGCCCGGCGAGCGCGGTGAGGTCCTGTCCGGCGACGGTGACCGTGCCGGAGGTGGGACGCTCCAGGAGGTTGATGCAGCGGATGAGCGAGGACTTGCCGGCGCCGGACTGGCCGATGACGCCGTACACCTCGCCTTCGCGGACGTGCAGATCGACGCCGTCGAGGGCGGTGACCTCACGGCCGCGCGAGCGGTAGACCTTGGTGAGGTCCGTGGTCGTGATCACTGGGGTTTCCGTCACTGTCGAGTGCAGGGCGTGGGTGTGCGCCGGGCACGGGTGCATTCGGTCGGGAACGCGGCACGGTTCTCGCGGTGGCGATGGCAGCCGGGGTGTGAAGAAGAATCGTGTGCGCGGGGCTGCGCCCGTCACGTCCGGGGACGGACAGGGCGCGCCGGCTCGCTTCGGGGCGCGAGGCTCGGGGTGGTGCGGGGGCCCTCTAGAAGGCGCACATTCGACACATACAACGAGCACCGGGCGTCATGCTCGCCTCGGTCGCAAGGATGCGGCTGCTCGTCGTGGTCATGGGATCAAGTAAAGCAGACACACAGGAGGGACCCACCACCGCTGTCCGTATACCGGACAGCGGTGGACGGTCTTCAGCCCCGGACGGAGATCTCCACTCCGTGCGCCGTGACCAGCGCGGACAGGGCGGAGAGGTTGTCGACCACGAGGTCGGCGTCCAGCTCGTGGGACTGGTGGGTTGTGGCCAACGCCACGGTGGTCATTCCGGCGGCGCGGCCCGCCTGCAGGCCCGCGGGGGCGTCCTCGAAGACCACGCAGCGGGCCGGGTCGACGCCCAGTTCACGGGCGGCGAGGAGGTAGGGCTCGGGGTCGGGCTTGCCGCGGGTGACGTCGTCGGCGGTGATCAGCGTCTTGGGGCGGATGCCGGCCTCGGCGAGCCGTGCCTCACCCAGGCGCCGGGTGGCGGAGGTGACGACGGCCCAGCGCTCGGCGGGGAGCGAGTCGAGGAACTCGGCCGTCCCGGGAAGCAGCAGAACCCCGCCCGGTACGTCGTCGACCTCCAGCTGTTCGATGCGCGCGAGGGCCTCGGGGACGATGTCGGCGGGCAGCAGGTCGGCGGCTATCTCGGCGGCGGGGCGGCCGTGCAGTTCGATCCGGGCGAAGTCCTCGGCGGTGATGCCGTACTCCTCGTACCAGCAGGTCCAGCAGCGGTTCACGGACTCGAGGGAGGAGACGAGCGTTCCGTCGTTGTCGAAGAGGAGGGCTTCAGCGTGGATCTTCATGCCTTCGACCCTACGGGGCACCCCGGGGGCGAACGCATCGGGTCTTTCGGCCCGTAATAGGGTCACGGCATGCTTGATGCCCTGACGGTCGCGACCGCCGTCGCCGCGCTCGCGCTCGCCGCCTGGTGCGGCTGGGCCGCCTACCGGGATCAGCCCACCAAGGACTGGCACTTCATCGGCATGGCCGTGGTGTCGCTGCTGGCCGTGATCCAGTTGGTGGTCGGCATCGTGCAGCTGGCGCGCGGCGAGAAGCCGGAGCAGGGTACGACGATCTTCGTGGCGTATCTGGTCGGCGCCTTCGCGTGCATCCCGGCCGCGGGCCTCATGTCGCTGACCGAGCGCACCCGCTGGGGATCGATCACCGTGGCCGCCGGCGGCATCGTCCTCGCCGTGCTCGAGGTGCGGCTCTACGACATCTGGGGAGGCTGAGATGACGGCCGCGGAGGAGAACGGGACCGTACCTCAGGAGAAGAAGCGGACACGGCTCATCAGCGGTCCCGGCATGCTGCTGGTCTGGCTGTACGGCGTGATGGTCGTCGGCGCCGTCTCGCGCAGCGCCGTGCAGATCTCGACGGAGTTCGACAAGGCCCCGCTCGCCTACTCGCTCTCCGCGGTCGCGGGGCTCGTCTACGGCTTCATCACGTACTCGCTCGTACGCGGCGGCGAGAGGGCCCGCAGGGCGGCGCTGGTGTGCTGCGCCGCCGAGCTCGCGGGCGTACTGATCGTCGGGACCTGGACGCTGGTGGAGCCGTCCGCCTTCCCCGACGCCACGGTGTGGTCGGACTACGGGATGGGCTATCTGTTCATCCCGGTGCTGCTGCCCCTGTCGGCGATGTACTGGCTGCGCAAGGCTGCCCGTACGGCCGGTCAGTAGCTGCTGGGCGCCGGCCACGCGGTGACGGCCGGCCGGCCCGATTCGGCTGCGCCCCGAAGGGGCGCGGGGAACTGCGCGACCAGCCACGACGGCCCCGCAGACAACGCACGGCCTACCAGCGGAGCGCCTACGCGCTGGCCGCGAACGCGCCCGCGTGGGCGCCCTTAGCCAGGGTCACCAGCGTCAGCCGCTCATCCACACGCTCCGTGGAGACCTGGGCGTAACCGTGCTTGCGGTAGAGCCCCAGGTTGCGGTCGCTGCGGTGGCCGGTGAAGAGCTCGAAGGACTTGGCCTCGCCGTCCGCGCCGAGCCTGGCCTCGATCGCGGCGAGCAGGCGTCCGCCCAGCCCATGGCGCTGCATACGCGGGTGGACGATGAGCTTGTTGATACGGGCCGTGCCCTCCGCGTCCACGGCGCCGCGGACCGAGGCCACCACCTCGTCCCCGAGCCTGGCCACCAGGACCGTGCCGTCGGCCAACTCCGCCCTGAGGGAGTCGAGCGGCTGGGTCAGCGGCTCGATGCCGTAGTCGCCGTACAGCTCCGCCTCGCTCTGGTAGCAGAGGTACTGCAGCTTGAGGATCTGCTCGGCATCCTGTGCGGTCGCCGCCGAGATGGTCACGCTCATGCCCATGTGTGCACGCCTCCCGCTCACCTGTTCCACCGGTCGTCCCTCACTCCTATCCCCGCGGTTCCCCGGCCGCAACCTCCGGCGTCAGCAATCGACGGAGACATCCCAGACATCGGGAACGTTCCGGGCCCAGACTGCCCTGTGAGATACCCAACTCCCCCGCGATCTCCCGGTAGGTGAGGTCCTTCGGGGACAGCAGTGCCGCCAGCAGGCTGGGACAGCGGCCGGGCAGGCGTCGTACCGCATCGTGCAGCGCGCGATGGCGGGCGGCGGTCATCGCCTGCTGCTCGGGGCCGGTCCCGCGGTCGTCGACGGGATCGGCGGCGTACGGCTGTTCGACGCGGGCCCGGCGGCGGCTGCGGCGGGCCTCGGAGCGGACGGCGCGGCGCAGCCAGCCCTGCGGGTCGACCGGTGGGCCATCCGTGTCGAGTCGCTCCAGGAGGCGCAGCCAGACGGCCTGTTCCAGGTCGCCCTGTTCGGCGCCGGACGCATATGCCTCGGCCGAGGCCTCGGCGGCGAGCAGTGGGCGCAGCGTGGCAACCATGTCGTGTGTCATATGCGGCACGACGCGGCCGCCCCGGCGGATGGTTGCCGGGGCGGCCGTCTGTCACCCCAACCGGGGTGGCGGGGTCATCCGTTGACGAAGTCCGCGCGGGCGAGCACCCCGGTGTCGGCGTTGTCGGTGAAGACGCCGTCGATGCCCGTGGCGAAGTAGACCTTGAAGACGCCGAAGACGTCTCCGTAGGCGTCCGCGTCGGTGCCCTTGCGGTAGGCCGGCGGCAGGAAGGGGTTCTCGTTGCGCATGGTGTACGGGTGCAGGATCAGGCCCTGCGCATGCGCGTCCTTGACCAGCGTGGTCGGCGTCGTGAAGTTGCCGCTCGCGTCCTTCGGGATGATCAGGTCGAGCGTCGGGCCGATGCCCTGGGCATAGGAGGCGATCTCCTTGAGGCCCTTGGGTGTGACCAGGTCGGCGACGGTGCGCGGGTCGCCGGTCGCGACGAAGTCCCAGGGCCGGGTGTTCGCGGCGGAGAGCAGGACCGCGAGCGGGTTGCCGACCAGCTTGTTCATGCGCTGGATGCTGGTCGGTTCGAAGGACTGGATGATGACCGGCGAGTTCTTCTTGTCCTTGCCCGCCTTGCGCAGTGCCTTGGCGAGCTTCTCCTCGGTGCCGAGGCCGAGCGCCCGGAAGTAGGTGGGGTGCTTGAGCTCCGGGTAGATCCAGACCTGCTTGCCGCGCTTGCGGGTCTGCTCGTCCTGCCACTTGAGCACCTCTTCGAACGTGGGGATCTCCCAGCGTCCGTTGTAGAGGGTGTTGTGCGGACGGTTGGCGGGGATGCGCTCGATCGCCCGCAGGGTCTTCAGCTCGGCGAGCGTGAAGTCCTCCGTGAACCAGCCGGTGGTGGCGACCCCGTCAAGGCTCTTCGTGGTCTTGCGGCTGGCGAACTCGGGGTGGTCCGCAACATCCGTGGTGCCGCCGATCTCCGGCTCGTGACGGCAGACGAGGTGACCGTCCTTGGTGGGCACCAGGTCGCCCGCCTCGACGACGTCCGCGCCGAGGTCGAGGGCCAGCTGATACGAGCCGAAGGTGTGCTCCGGCCGGTAGCCGCTCGCCCCACGGTGTCCGATGATCGTCGGCTTCGGCAGGCTCTGGTAGCCGCCGCCCGACTTCTGCGCGTCCGCGCGGGCCACGCCGGGCGCTCCGAGGACCGCTCCGCCCGCCCCGAGCACCGCGGCTCCGAGCAGCGTCCGCCGCGCGGTGCCCCGTTCCTGTCCGTTCGACTCCTGCGCTCCCATGACTACTCCCGCTGTAGTGCCCCCGCGCCAGTTCAAATCGGGTCGATCGTAAGTTCCCTTGCGTGACGGGAGGGAGACCTGTGGCGGAACACGTGGGTGCCCCTGCGTGTCGTACGGAATAAGCAAAGTGACGGTCCGTCGGCATCGGTGCCGCCATGCGGGGTACGCGCACAGCAGCGGCGCGCCGAACGGTCCTCGGGTGCGGCACGCGAGATCCGTCACATCGTCTCGCCCGTGTGACAGCCGCTCACCGGCACGCCACCGCAGGTAAACGTGCGTCAACAGTGCGTATCCACTCGGTGAACCCGATGTGCAATCACCCGGGAGCCGCGAGTATCGTCCTCACCTGCACAGACTCATACCGAATCCCTTGACACCGGAGGGCCCGTTGTCCCGCTTCGCGCTCATCAAGGCAGTGCTCGGACCGATCATGCGCCTGATGTTCCGCCCACGGGTGGAGGGTGCGGAGAACATCCCGGGCGAAGGTCCGGTGATCCTGGCCGGCAACCATCTCACGTTCATCGACTCGATGATCATGCCGCTGTTCTGCGACCGTCAGGTCTTCTTCATCGGCAAGGACGAGTACGTCACCGGCAAGGGCATCAAGGGCCGTCTGATGGCCTGGTTCTTCACCGGCTGCGGCATGATCCCGGTCGACCGGGACGGCGGGCGCGGCGGTGTCGCGGCGCTGATGACGGGCCGCCGGGTGCTGGAGGAGGGCAAGGTCTTCAGCATCTACCCGGAGGGCACCCGCTCCCCCGACGGCCGGCTCTACCGGGGCCGTACGGGCATCGCCCGGCTGGCGATGATGACCGGCGCGCCCATCGTCCCGTTCGCCATCATCGGCACGGACAAGATCCAGCCCGGCGGGGCGGGGTTTCCCCGGCCCGGCCGGGTCACTGTCCGCTTCGGCGAAGCCATGGAGTTCTCGCGGTACGAGGGGATGGACCGCGACCGGTATGTCCTGCGGGCCGTTACCGACTCCGTGATGACCGAGGTCATGCGGTTGTCGGGGCAGGAGTACGTGGACATGTACGCCACAAAGGCGAAAGCCGCCTAGGCGCTCCGCTGATTTCGCCGGGCCCCCTGCGGGTTGTTCGTTCACTGCCGGCCGTACGTGGCTGGTCGCGCAGTTCCCCGCGCCCCTGACGGGGCGCTCCGGATCAGCTGAGTTCAGGGGGCTGGTCCTCGGGTGGACCGCCGTTGGCTTGGTCGGCTCCTGGTGCTGGGAACCAGAGTACGAACGTGGAGCCCTCGCCCACTCGGGAGAACAGGCGGATCTGGCCCGCGTGGGACTCCACTATCTGGCGCACTATCGCAAGGCCGAGGCCGGCGTGGCGGTCGCGGCCGCCGGTGTTGCCCTTCGCTCGCCAGAATCGGTCGAAGACGCGGGCCTGGTCGTCGTCGAGGATGCCCGGGCCCTCGTCCCGTACGGATATCCACAGCCAGCTCTCCGCCCGGCCGGCCGACACGGTGATACGGGTGCCGGGCGGAGCCAGCCGTACGGCGTTGGAGAGCAGGTTGCCGACGGCCCGGCGCAGCGCGTCGTGGTCGCCGATGACGGTCAGGCCCGTGGTCAGCCGGCGGCGCAGGACGAGCCCGCGTTCGGCCGCGAGCGACGCGAACTCCTCGCACGCCTCGGTGGCCGCGGCTGCCAGGTCGACGTCGGCGTCGGCGAGCGCTGGCGCGCTGCGGCGGGCGGTGGCAAGGAGGTCCTCCACGAGGCGGGTCATCCGGGTGGTGGCCCGGTCCACGCTGCGGGCCGCGGCCCGGCGCTCCTGCTCGTCGGACTCCTCGGCGGTGAGTACGGCGTCCAGGTTGGCGCGGATGATCGCGAGCGGGCTGCGCAGCTCGTGCGAGGCGTCGTCGATGAGCTGGCGCTGGGCGCGGAAGGCCTCGTCGAGCCGGTCGAGCATCGAGTCCACCGTGTCGGCGAGGTCGCGGAGTTCGTCCTTCGGGCCGTCCAGGCGGATGCGCTGCGACAGGTCCGTGGCCTGGATCTCGGCCGCCGTACGGGAGATGGAGCGGACGGGGCGCAGGGCCCGGCCGGAGAGCACCCAGCCGATCGCGAGGCTGGTGACGGCGAGGCCGCCGAGCACGGCGAGTGAGAAACGGCGGAGGTTGGCGAGTGTCTCGTAGTTGACGGCCGCCTCGACCTCCTGGACCTTCACCGCCTCGATCTCCCCGACGTATACGTTGTCGACGTACTTCGAGGCCGTGAACTGTTTGGTGACGGGGTGCGCCTCGCCGCTGCGCTCGACCGCGAGATACGTCCCGCCGAGGACGAGCGCGGTGAGCACGAACAGCAGGCCGGAGTAGAGGACCGTGAGACGGAAGCGGATGGTGTGGGTGAAGGCGGGCAGCCGGAACGGGAGTTTCACAGTCGGCGGGCGAAGCCTGCGGAACGGGACTCTCACGGCGTCTCCTTGAGCCGGTAGCCCTGCCGGATCACCGTCTCGATCAGCGGCTCCTCGCCCCCGGTGATCTTCCGGCGCAGTGAACCGACCGTGACCCGCACGGTGTTGGTGAACGGGTCGGCGTGCTCGTCCCACACATGTTCAAGCAGTTCCTCGGTGGGCACGACGCGTCCGGGGCGGGTCATCAGATAGTGCAGGACCCCGAACTCCTTCGGCGTGAGCTGGAGCGGGCGTTCGCCCCTGAACGCCTCGAAGCGTGCGGTGTCCAGGCGGAGTTCGCCCACCTCGACGACCGAGGTGCCGCCGTCCTCGCGGCGCAGCAACGCCCTTATGCGGGCGAGGAGTTCGGGCAGCGCGAAGGGTTTCACCAGGTAGTCGTCGGCGCCCTCGTCGAGGCCGCGCACGCGGTCGGCGAGGCGGTCGCGGGCGGTGAGCATCAGGATGCGGGGCCCGCCGGGGGTGGCCCGGACGGCCCGGCAGACCGAGAAGCCGTCCCCGTCGGGCAGATTGAGGTCCAGGAGGACCAAGTCGTAGTCGTTGACGGCCAGTTTCTCGGTGGCCGTGTCGACGTCCGGGGCCACGTCGACCGCGTAGCCCGCCCTGACCAGGCCGAGCCTGAGCGCGACGACCAGGTCCTCCTCGTCCTCGACCACGAGCAGTCTCATGGGCCCAGCACCCGCCCTCCGTCGTCGGCCGTTCCCGGCCGCGGCCAGCCGCCGTCGATGATCGCCCGCGCGGCGTCCATCGCGTCCGTCACGGGAATGGCGAAACCGATGCCGATGGAGCCGCCGCCCCCCTGTTGGTCCAACGTCGCGATGGCCGTATTGATGCCGATGACCCGGCCGTCGGCATCGACCAGGGGGCCGCCGGAGTTGCCCGGGTTGATCGACGCGTCGGTCTGCAGGGCGCGCCGCTGCTCGCCCTGCTCCCCCAGTGTCACCGTGCGGTCCAGGGCGCTCACGATGCCGGAGGTGACGGTGCCGCTGAGGCCGAGCGGGGAACCGATGGCCAGGACAGTGTCGCCGACTCCGGGCTGGGCGCCGGTGGCCAGCTCGGCGGCCTCCAGTCCTCGTGCCGTCTCGGGTTCGAGGACGGCTACGTCGTGGGCGGGATCGTCCCCGATCACGTCGGCGCGCAGCCTGCGGCCGTCCTGGAGCTCTACCGTGACTTGCGAACTGCCGGACACCACATGGGCGTTGGTGAGGATGCGGCCCCGCTCGTCGAAGACGAAGCCGGAACCCTGGCCTGCGTCCGTCTCGATGGACACGACACTGGGCAGAACGCGAGCGGCGACGGCTTCGAGCCCGTTCGTGCCCTGCGCGGCGGTGCTGGAGGAGGAGTCGTCGGAGTCTCCCAGCGCCCCGGCCGCGTAGCCCGCCGCGCCTCCCGCGAGGACGGCGGCGACGATCGCGGCCAGGACGGGGCGGGGTTTGCGCGGGGCGCGTTGTTCCGGGGGCGGGGGTGTGGCGTACGCAGGCGACGCGTATGTCTGCGGCGACGGCATGGGCGTGGCGAAGGGCGGTGGGGGCCGCCCGGGCAGGAACGACGGGCCGCGGGGCTCGCCGAGTCCGGGGTAGGGGCCGGAATCGGAGCCGTCGGATGCCGGGCCGGGCTGCCGGGCGGACGCCCCGGGTCCCGTGGGCTCTGTCGGCCCCGCAGGGCCGGATGGCCGGGGCGGGCCCGGCGGGCGGGACGGGTCGGGACGGTCCGAGTGGGCTGTGTGGTCTACGTGGTCTACGTGGTCTACGTGGGCGGGATATCGGTCGTCGGACACGGTCGTTCCTCCCTGGTCGGGAAACCGGAGGTGGCCGGAGCTGCCGGTCACGGAAGCCTGGAGAACCAGAGCAGTGAGGTCGCAGCGGCGGCTAGCGCGGTGACGAGCCCCGCCGCGACGAACCACTGCCAGACCTCGCGCTCCTCGGTGCGGTAACCGACGGAGCTGCCGATGTCCTCGTACACCGCCTGGAGTTCCTCCCCCGTGGCGGCTTCGTGGAAGTCGCCACCGGTGCGGGACGCCAGGTTCTCCAGGGCCGGCCCGTCGACGGGGACGCGCATGCTGTCGCCCGACGGCAGGTCGACCGTCCCGTCCTCGGTGCCGTACGCGATGGTCGAGACCGGGATCTCGTCGGCGGCCACCTCCTCGGCGGCCGATTCGACCGAGCGGCCCTGGGTGTTGGAGCCGTCCGACAGAAGCACGATGTGGGCGGGCGGTGGCTCGGTCTCGGCCTGCCGGTCGAGGGCGCGCACGGCGTCACGGGCGGCCACGACGGCGTCGCCGATCGCCGTGCCCTGCCGCGTGGTGAGCCCTTCGATGGCCGAGCGCAGCAACTCGCGGTCGGTGGTGGGCGGGACCGCGACCGTCGCGGAGCCGCTGAACTGGACGAGGCCCGCGTTGAAGCGCTCGGGAAGCCGGTCGACGAAGGCGAGCGCGGCCTGTTGGGCGGCCTCGAACCGGGTCGGCTCGACGTCGGTGGCCTGCATGGAGGCGGACACGTCGAACGCCACGACGACGGTGGCCCGTTCACGCGGCACCCGCACCTCGGTGGTGGGCCGGGCGAACCCGAGCACCAGCAGCGCCATCGTCGCGCAGAAGGCGGCCGCGGGAATGTGCCGCCGCCGGCCGGGTCGCCTCGGCGCCACCTTGTCCAGCAGGTCGAGGTTGGTGAACCTGACGGCGTACCGCCCGCGCCTGCGCTGCACCAGCAGGTAGGCGCCGATCAGTCCGGCGAGCGGCACCAGGAGCAGCAGCCAGCCGGGCGAGTTCAGGCCCATGACGCCTCCAGTCGTACGGATATACGGTTCACGCGGCGCCGCCTCCCGCACGGCGCCGGCGGCTCTCGACATGGCGTACGACGTCACGCACCCAGTCCCGGTCGGTCCGCAGCCGGAGGTGGGCCGCGCCCGCACGACGGATCGTCGCCTTGATCAACGCCCGTTGCTCCAGCGCGGCTTCGGCGTACCGCTCGCGCAACTTCCGTGAGTGGGTGGGGATTTCACGTCTGCGGCCGGTCTCCGGGTCGACGACGGTGAGCAGTCCGACGTCGGGCAGCTCCAGTTCGCGCGGGTCGACCGTTTCGACGGCGAGTACTTGCTGGCGGTGTGCGACGGTCCGCAGCGGCTGCTCCCAGCCGACCTCCAGGAAGTCGGAGACCACGGCGACCAGACCGCCGACGGGCAGGGCGCGCAGCGAGTGCAGGGCATCGGCGAGGGTGGTGTCGGCTGTCCCCGGCGCCACCCGGGGGCGGTCGAGTGCGGCGCGCAGGATGGTGAGCAGGTGGTGGCGGCCGGTGCGGGGCGGGATCCGGACGATGCCCTGCGGCCCCGTGATCTGTGCGCCGAGCCGGTTGCCCGCCCGCTCGGTGAGGAAGGCGACGGACGCGGCGGCACCGACGGCCAGGTCGCGCTTCTCCATCCGGGCGGTGCCGAAGTCCATGCTCGCGGAGGCGTCGAGGACGATCCAGGTGGTGAGCTCGCGGTCGGCGAGGGTGAGCCGGACATGCGGGACGGTGGTGCGCGCGGTGGCGTTCCAGTCCATCCGGCGTACGTCGTCGCCGATGACGTACGGGCGGGTCTCGGACGGCTCGCTGCCGGGGCCGGGGAACAGCCCCGGGTGGTCGCCCTGGAGGATGCCGTCGGGGCGGCGGGTGAACAGCAACTCCAGGTGTCTCAGGGCCTGTTCGGGGGTGAGTTCGCGGAGGGTCGGGGAACCGGCGTTCGCGGGGGCGCCGCCTCTTTGCGGACTGCCGCTCATGCCGCTTCCCCCTCCGGGCGCGAGGCGGCCTGGCGCGGGCTGATCCGCGGCTGCTCCACCGCCGCCAGTACCTCGTCGACGATCTCGGCCCCGGTGACACCGTCGGCGATCGCGTCGAAGGACAGTACGAGGCGGTGGGCGACGACCTCGTGGGCCAGGTCGTGCACGTCCTCGGGGAGGACGTAGGCACGTCCTCGCAGCAGGGCGAGCGCGCGTGCCGCCGCCACCAGGCCGAGCGTGGCCCGGGGACCCGCGCCGTGCGCCAACCGGCGGTCGGGGCCCGCGAGTTCACGGGTCGCGCAGACCAGGCGTACGACGTACTCGGCGACCGCGTGGTGCACGAACACCTCGTCGGCGGAGCGCTGGAGCGCGATCAGCCGGTCGGGGGTGAGGACGGGGCGCGCCCGGGGCGGGTCGACGCTCATCCGGTAGAGGATCGCGAGCTCCTCGGACTCGCTGGGTGTGGTGATGTCGACCTTGAGCAGGAAGCGGTCGCGCTGGGCTTCGGGGAGTTGGTAGACGCCCTCGGACTCGATGGGGTTCTGGGTGGCGAGTACGAGGAACGGCTGGGGGACGGGGATGGTGGTGCCGCCGATGGTCACCTGCTGCTCGCCCATCACCTCGAGCAGCGCGGACTGCACCTTGGCGGGGGCGCGGTTGATCTCGTCGGCGAGCACGAAGTTGGCGACGACCGGGCCCGGTTCGACGCTGAACGTCTCCTGGGACGGGCGGTAGACGCGGGTGCCGGTGATGTCGGAGGGGACGAGGTCGGGGGTGAACTGCAGCCGGGCGAACCGTCCGCCCGCGACCTGCGCGAGTGTCTTCGCGGCGAGCGTCTTGGCGACGCCGGGCACGCCTTGCAGCAGGCAGTGGCCGCGGGCCAGGACAGCGGTGAACATCCGCTCCACCATGCGGTCCTGACCGACGATCACTCGCTTGACCTCGAAGAGGGCTTCTTCGAGAAGCTTGTCCTCGCTTCCCCGTTCGGGGGTGGTCACAGCGCCTCGGCGGCGTCCGACGGAGTGGCGCCGCCGGTTCCGTTCTTCTCGGGGCAGTCCTCGCGGTCGGCGGCCCCGCTGCCCGGGGTGTCCTCCTCGACGACGAAGCGGGTCTGTCCGCCGGAGGCCTCGCCACCGTCGGAGGCGATCGCGACGCCGCCTCCGGCCAGGCCCAAAGCGGCCAGAACGGCGGCGGCGACAACGGTGTTACGGGTACGACGTGTCATGGTCAGTGGCTCCTTCGGCCGTGTGGGACGACGTCCGGTACGGAGCCAAGACCATCAGGTGAATGCGAAAGCGGGCTTAAAGCCCGCGTCCGCTTACGGGTGCTCGGTGCCTTGCAGGTGTTCGGCGCCTTACAGGTTGCTCGGTGCCTTACAGGTGCTCGGTGCCTTATGGGTGCTCGATGCCCTCCTCCAGCTTCTGCCCCCGCAGCAGGAACCACGCCGCCACCGCCGTGACGAGCAGCACCCCCGCTCCGATGCCCGCGGCGAGCGTGAGCCCGTCGACGAACGCGGTGCGGGCCGAGTCCATCAGGGCCGCCGCGGTGTCCGCGGGCAGCCCGGCCGCCGACTCGGCGGCGCCGCCGAGCGACTCGTGGGCCTCGGCCGGTGTGCCGGCGGGGCCGGTGAAGCCCGCGTACACACCGGTCACGATCGAGCCGAGGAGCGCGATGCCCAGGGCGGCACCGAGTTCGTACGCCGTCTCGGAGACCGCGGACGCGGCGCCCGCCTGCTCCTTGGGCACGCTGGAGAGGATCACGTCGGCGGTGACGGTGAAGGAGAACCCCGCGCCGATGCCGACGACCAGCAGCGCGGTGCCGAGCAGCGGGTAGCCGGTGGACTGGTCCAGCAGGGTGAGCGCTGCGAGCGCCAGGCCGACCGCGGCGAGACCGCCGGAGACCACGGCACGCACCGAGAACCGCCGCGCGACCGTACCCGCGATGAGGCCCGCCGCCACCGCGCCGATGGCGGCGGGCAGTTCGGCGAGTCCGGCCTCGAACGGGCCCCGGCCCTGCACGAGTTGCAGGTACTGCGAGAGGAAGAAGACCAGCCCGGACAGTCCGAGGATGGTGAAGAGGTCGGCGAGCACGGCTCCGGAGAAGCCGCGGTGGCGGAACAGCCGCATGTCCAACAGTGGCGAGGGAAGCGTGAGTTGGCGTCGTACGAACCAGTAGAGGGCGCCCGATCCGAGCAGGCCCACGGTGACCGCCTGCCACTCGATGCCGTGCGTGGCGGCCTCCTTCACCGCGTACACGATGCCGATCATGCCGATGAGTGAGAGGCCGACGCTGGTCAGGTCCCACGGGCCGGGGTTCGGGTTGCGCGACTCCGGCAGCAGCTTGATGCCGACGAGGACGAGGACGGCCATCACGGGCAGGTTGATCAGGAAGACCGAGCCCCACCAGAAGTGTTCGAGCAGGAAGCCGCCGACCACGGGGCCCAGGGCCGCACCGGCGGAGGCGGTCGCGCCCCAGATGCCGATGGCGAGGCTGCGCTCGCGCGGGTCGTGGAAGAGGTTGCGGATGAGGGCGAGCGTGGCGGGCATCAGGGTCGCGCCCGCGACACCGAGCAACGCCCGCGCCACGATCATCATTTCGGGCGTCGTCGCGTAGGCGTTGAGCACGGATATCGCGCCGAACGCCGTGGCGCCGATCAGCAGCAGCTTCTTGCGGCCGATGCGGTCGCCCAGGCTGCCCATGGAGACGAGCAGGCCCGCGATCACGAAGGAGTAGACGTCACCGATCCACAGGAGCTGCGTCCCGGACGGCTTCAGGTCCTCGCTGATGTACGGGGTGGCGAGGCCGAGGACGGTCGCGTCGACGGCCACCAGCAGCACGGCCAGGACGAGGACGGAGAGCGCCAGCCAACGGCCCGGGCGCTTCTCCACCTCCGCCACGGATACCGGCTGCAGCGTGCTGGTCATGATTCCTCTCTCCTTAGGGCACCACCGAGCAACAGCTCGACGGTCATGAAATGGAAGTCCTTGGCGGCCACGCGGCCGTCCATCACGGCCCAGGCGCCCGAGGCCATCAGGCCGTAGAGCGCCTCGGTGAGCCAGGCCGGGCTGAGGTCGATACGGAACTCGCCGCTCTCCTGGCCGCGCCGGAACAGATCGCCGATGCGCTGGTCGAGGTGGGCCCAGCCCACGTGCTGTGCGTCGCCCTCGAAGAGCTGGTTCTCGGTGTAGAGGAAGGCGAGCAGTGCGGCGACGGGTTCGATCTCCGCCACCAGCCGTCGCACGGCTTCGCTCGCACTGCCCTCGTCGAGCCGGGCCCCGTCGAGGGCCGCGTCGCACTCCCGGATGCCGAGTTCTTCGAGCGCCCGGACGAGCGCGTCCCGCCCCGCGAACTGGCGGTGCAGCGTGGCCCGGCTGATCCCGGCCGCCTTGGCAACCTCGTCCATGGTGGCGGTGGATTTCCGGGTGAGCAGGGCGGCTGCGCTGCGCAGCACATGTTCACGGTCGACAGCCATGAGACAACCATAACCCATATGAGACATGACTGTCTCACCAGAAGCGCGCGGGTCTCACCTTTCAGGGCCGATCAAGGTGCTCAGTGCCAGGGCAGCTGCCCGCGCCGCTCCCAGTAGGCGGCCGGCTCCTCCGCCAGCGCGTCGAGCTTGGCCAGCTGATCGTCGTCGAGGTCCACGACCGCCGCGTGCAGGTTCGAGGCGAGCTGGTTGACGGTGGCCGCGCCGGAGAGGACGACTCCGGCCCAGGGCTGCCGCAGGACGAGAGCGAGGGCGACCGCGTCGGCGCCGAGTCCGGCCTCCCCGGCGATGTCCCGCAGAACGCCCGGGGCGTGCTCGGCCGCGAGGCGTCCGTTGGCCATGCCCTCCTTGACGATCACGGTGAGTCCGGCGTCGTGGGCTTCGGCGAGGGCGGGTGCGGCCGAGGTCTCCAGCGCGTTGTAGGTGGCCTGGACGGTACGGAAGAGCGGCTCGCCGTCCACTGTCACGGCGAGCGCGGCACGGATCGCGTCGGCCTGGGCGGGCCCGCTGGTGGAGAAGCCGATCGAGAGCCCCTGGGCGGCCGCGTCGGCCAGCTTGGCGTGGAGCTCCTTGTCGGTGAGGGCCGGGCTGTCCGGGGTCACCGAGTGGATCTGGTAGAGGTCGAGGCGGTCGCCGAGCAGCTCGGCGGTTTCGCTGCGCTGGCGGTCGTAGGCCTGGACGCTGTGGTCCTTGACCTCGTGTTTCTCGGCGTCGGTGGACCAGCTGGCGGTGTAGGTGTAGCCCCACTTGCTGCCGATCACGACGTCGTCGATGTCGGGCCGGCTGTGCAGCCAGTCGGCGAGAAACTCCTCGGAGCGGCCGTAGGAGCGGGCCGCGTCGAAGTAGCGGACGCCCTGGAAGTAGGCGGCGTCGAGGAGTTCGTGGGTACGGGCGCGCAGGGTCTCGACGCTGCGGTTCTCTCCGAGGTCGTGGTCCCGGCCGAGGTTGATGTAGCCCGGGCGGCCCACCGCGGCGAGGCCGAGTCCGATGTGGCACGTCGGGGTCGTTGCTGTGGCCAGTCGGGCGAAGGGCATCGCGGGCTCCGTTGGGTCGGCTCCGGTACGGCTGTCCGACCCAACGTAACCCGCGATGACCTTTGGGTCCGCCTACGAACTCGCTTCCTGCGGTGCTTTGGCGGGTGCGGGAGCCATGTGGCTTGTCGCGCAGTTCCCCGCGCCCCTGACAGTCACCGCTTGTTCTTAGCCGTGGCCCACTCGTGCTGGGCCGCCACGTCCGTCTTCACCTCTGCCAGCTGGATCGCGACCGCGCTCGGCGCCGTGCCTCCCCGGCCGTCACGGGACGCGAGCGCGCCGTGGACGTTGAGGACGGAGCGCACCTCGGGGGTCAGGTGCGCGGAGATCTTCGCGAACTGCTCGTCGGTCAGGCCGTCCAGTTCGATGCCGTCGGCCTCGGCGACCTTCACGCACTCGCCGGCGACCTCGTGGGCGACGCGGAACGGTACGCCCTGCTTCACCAGCCACTCGGCGATGTCGGTGGCGAGCGAGAAGCCGGCCGGGGCCAGTTCCTCCATGCGCTCGCGGTTGATGGTCAGGGTCGCCATCATGCCGGTGAAGGCGGGGAGCAGGACCTCGAGCTGGTCGCAGGAGTCGAAGACCGGCTCCTTGTCCTCCTGGAGGTCGCGGTTGTACGCGAGCGGGAGGGCCTTGAGGGTCGCCATCAGGCCGGTCAGATTGCCGATGAGGCGGCCGCTCTTGCCGCGCGCCAGCTCGGCGATGTCCGGATTCTTCTTCTGCGGCATGATCGAGGAGCCGGTGGAGAACGCGTCGTGGAGGGTGACGAAGGAGAACTCCTTCGTGTTCCAGATGATGATCTCCTCGGCGATCCGGGACAGGTTCACACCGATCATCGCGGTGATGAAGGCGAACTCGGCGACGAAGTCGCGGGAGGCCGTTCCGTCGATGGAGTTGCCCACGCTGCCGTGCTCGAAGCCCAGGTCCTTCGCCACCGCCTCCGGGTCGAGGCCCAGCGAGGAACCGGCCAGGGCGCCCGAGCCGTACGGGGAGACCGCCGTGCGCTCGTCCCACTGGCGCAGCCGTTCGGCGTCCCGGGAAAGCGACTGGGCGTGCGCGAGGACATGGTGCGCGAAGAGCACCGGCTGGGCGTGCTGGAGGTGCGTGCGGCCGGGCATCGCGACGTCCGGGTGGGCCTCGGCCAGGCCGACCAGGGCGTCCTGAAGGTCGGCGATCAGACCGCCGATGACGCGGGCGTGGTCGCGCAGGTACATCCGGAAGAGGGTCGCGACCTGGTCGTTGCGGGAGCGGCCCGCGCGGAGCTTGCCGCCGAGGTCGGGGCCGATGCGCTCCAACAGGCCGCGCTCCAGGGCCGTATGAACGTCCTCGTCGGCGATGGTGCCGACCAGGACGCCTGATGCCACATCCGCTTCGAGCCGGTCGAGGCCCGCGAGCATGCGCGTCAGCTCGTCCTCGGTGAGCAGGCCCGCCTTGTGCAGCACGCGCGCGTGGGCACGCGATCCGGCGATGTCGTACGGCGCGAGGCGCCAGTCGAAATGGACGGACGCGGACAGCTTGGCCAGGGCCTCGGCGGGACCGTCGGCGAAACGGCCGCCCCAGAGCCGTACGTCTCCGCTGTTGCTGCTCACTTGCGTTGCTCCTCAAAGCTGTTGATGTGCCACCGCCTCCGCACCAAGGGGTGAGGAGGCGGTCGTCAGGCTAGTACGGACGAGACCTGCACCTGCGGATACAGGCGAGACCTACGCCTGGTCCCGCTTCGCGGCGATCTTCGACGACAGGCTGTAGATGTCGATGAAGCCCTTGGCCGCGGCCTGGTCGAAGCTGTCGCCCGTGTCGTACGTGGCGAGGTTGAACTCGTAGAGCGAGGTGTCCGAGCGCCGGCCGGTGACGACGGCACGGCCGCCGTGCAGAGTCATCCGGATGTCGCCGTTGACGTGCTGGTTGGCCTCGGTGATGAAGCCGTCGAGGGCGCGCTTGAGCGGGGAGAACCACTGGCCGTCGTAGACGAGTTCGCCCCAGCGCTGCTCGACCTGCCGCTTGTAGCGGGCGAGTTCGCGCTCGACGGTGACATTCTCCAGCTCCTGGTGGGCGGTGATCAGGGCGATCGCGCCCGGAGCCTCGTACACCTCACGGGACTTGATGCCGACAAGGCGGTCCTCGACCATGTCGATCCGGCCGATGCCCTGGGCGCCCGCGCGCTCATTGAGCTGCTGAATGGCCTGGAGGACGGTGACGGGCTTGCCGTCGATGGCGACCGGGACGCCCTCCTTGAAGGAGATGACGACCTCGTCGGCCTCGCGGGCCTCGGCCGGGTTCGAGGTGTACTCGTAGATGTCCTCGATCGGCGCGTTCCAGATGTCCTCCAGGAAGCCCGTCTCGACGGCGCGCCCGAAGACGTTCTGGTCGATGGAGTACGGGGACTTCTTGGAGGTGGCGATGGGGAGGTTCTTCGCCTCGCAGAAGGCGATCGCCTTGTCGCGGGTCATCGCGTAGTCGCGGACCGGGGCGATGCACTGGAGGTCGGGGGCGAGGGCGACGATGCCGGCCTCGAAGCGGACCTGGTCGTTGCCCTTGCCGGTGCAGCCGTGCGCGACCGTGGTGGCGCCGTGCTTCTGGGCGGCGGCGACGAGGTGCTTGACGATCGTCGGCCGGGAGAGGGCGGAGACCAGCGGGTAGCGGTCCATGTAAAGGGCGTTGGCCTTGATCGCGGGGAGGCAGTACTCCTCGGCGAACTCGTCCTTGGCGTCCGCGACCTCGGCCTCGACGGCACCGCAGGCGAGCGCGCGCTTGCGGATGACGTCCAGGTCCTCGCCGCCCTGGCCGACATCGACAGCGACGGCGATGACCTCGGCGCCCGTCTCCTCGGCGATCCAGCCGATGGCGACGGACGTGTCCAGACCGCCTGAGTAGGCGAGTACGACGCGCTCGGCCACGGGTTTCTCCTTACAGTGCATTCGCTGACATGCATGAGTATGCAGAACTCTGCATGATTCGTCAATCTCGGCGAGGCTCAGCGCCCCTCATGGCCGAGATACCGAACACGGGACGCGATCTCAGACGAATCCGAGGTTTCTTTGAATGCACTTTGAACAAGGGAAACCGCTTACCCGTATCTCTCCCCGACGCAGGCGCCGCGTTCGTACACCGAGAGGCACTCCGCCCGGCCGACCGCCGGGCGGCTCCCCGCCCCTGACCCGAGTGAGGCTTCCGCATGTCCAGGGCTCTTCCGAAGTACAACAAGCGCCGCGTCGTCGTGATCGGTGGCGCCTCCGCGATGGTGCTGTCCGCTGCGGTGATCGCCGGCTCGGCCTTGGCCGGGGAGACGTCCAAGAGCAGCGGCCAGAACGCCACTACGAAGGCCGCATCCCCGGGCACGGTGAACTGCCCGGCCGTCGCGCCGAGCCTGCCCGCGATCCCCGCCTCCGCGAAGGCCGAGGTCGACCGCAACCTCGCGCTGCTCAACACCCAGATCGCGGAGGCCAACAAGAGACTGGTCGACACGGTCGGCCAGGGCGGCGCCAACTTCGTCCAGAACGCGATCCTCGGCCCCCTCAAGGACAAGCGCGTCGCCACCATCAACCGCATCGCGACGGCGATCGGGCGCACCGCGGCCAAGCCGGTGGGCCTGGACTCGCTCGCGCCGTGCGCGCTGAACGCGGCCGGGGGCGGTGCCGCCGCGACGCCGAGCGCGCCGCAGGCCAGTACCCCCGCGAGCGCACCGGCGAACACCGCCGCACCCGCGGCCGGCTCCGGTGCCGCCGGCACGATCAGCTGCCCGGACGTCGCCTCGCGCCTGCCCGCGATCCCCGCCTCCGCCAAGGCCGAGGTCGACCGCAACCTGGCGCTGCTGAACACGCAGATCAACGAGGCCAACACGCGGCTGGTGAACACGGTCGGCCAGGGCGGACCCAACTTCGTCCAGAACGCGATCCTCGGCCCGCTGGCCGACAAGCGCGTCGCCACCATCGACCGCATCGCCATCTCCATCGGCCGCACCGCGGCCAAGCCCCAGGGCCTGGGCACGCTGGCCACCTGCACCCTCAACAAGTAAAAGACTCCGTGGCCGCCCCGTCCCGCAGCGCCGACCGGGGCGGCCACGGAACCCCGCAGTTCCTTAGACAAAGTAAGGAACTTGGTCAATAATCGTTAGACATGGGAAAGACTTATGAGCGCATAGACGGCCGACTGCGTACGTTCATCGAGGCGCAGCCCCTCTTCTTCACCGCGACCGCGCCCCTGTCGGGGGACGGCACGGTCAACCTCTCACCCAAGGGGCTCACCGGCTCCTTCGTGGTGATCGACGAACTGACCGTGGCATACCTGGACTTCGCCGGGAGCAATGCCGAGACGATCGCCCATCTGCGGGAGAACGGCCGGATCACCCTCATGTGGTGCGCCTTCCAGGGGCCGCCGAACATCGTCCGTGTGCACGGCCACGGCGAGCCCGTCTTCCGGGACGACCCGCGCTTCAGCGAACTGCTCGCCCACTTCCCGGACATCGACCCGACCCCGCACGGCCTGCGCGCGATCATCGTCGTGACGGCCGAACTCGTCCGGGACACCTGCGGGTACGCGGTGCCCTTCATGTCGTACGACGAGGACCGCGATCTGCACGCCAAGCGCTTCGCGCGCGAGGACGACGCCTCACTCGACGCGTACTTCGGGAAGAAGGAGCACATCGCGACAAGCATGGACGGCCTGCCCGGGCTGCCCCTGCCGCTGCCTCCCACCCCGGCCTGAGCCCGCACCACTTGAGGACCTTGCGCCACTCGAGTACGTAATGTCGAGGTGCGGGCGTTATGCCGATCTTCTTGGTTGACAGGACAGTTGTTCCATTTGACGGAATTCTCCCTTCCGCCGTGCGCAGCCCCTACGCTCGGCAAAAACCGCCCACCGGGCGGAAACACCAGGAACGGATGGGGGATCCATGTTCCGAGCCGCAAGCGAACCTCAGAGCAAACGTCATGTCCGGAACTCGTTCTTCGTCGTGGGTGAGGGACTCCTCGCCGACCCGGGGACCGACGAACCGGCCGAGGCGCAGGCGGCGTCGAGCGTCGCGGCGCTGCGCAAGTTCCAGTTCTCCCGGTTAGGACCGAAGGCGAAGCCCGAGCAGCTGCTCAACCGGGCCCAGCGCACGGAACTCGCCCAGAAGATGACCACGGACCCGCCCGGCCCGGGCGGCCAGCCGAACTCCAGCCCCGGGGTACCGGCGGGCTTCACCTATCTCGGCCAGTTCGTGGACCACGACCTGACCCTGGACGCCACCGCGGTGCGCCTGGAGGAGGACGTCACCGTCCAGCAGCTGCTCCAGGGCAGGTCGCCCGCGCTGGACCTCGACAGTCTCTACGGCCTCGGACCGGACAACCGCTTCGACCGCCGCTTCTACGAGGACGACGGGATCCGCCTGAAGTCCGGCACGACCCAGGGCATCCCGGGCGCCAACGACATCACCAAGGACCCGCTGGCCGGCTTCGACCTGCCCCGGGTCGGAGCGGGCTCGCTGCCGTCCGAGCGACGCCGGCCGCTGATCCCGGATCCGCGCAACGACGAGAACCTCGTCGTCGCCCAGATCCACAGCGCCTTCATCCGCTTCCACAACCGGTTCGTGACCGAGCTCGCCGACAAGGGCGTGTCCAGCGCGGTGCTCTTCGAGTCGGCGCGCGAGGCGGTCGTCAAGCACTACCAGTGGATGCTGGTCCACGACTTCCTGCCGCGGATCGTCGACGGGTCCGTCATCGACGAGGTCTTCGGCAAGGGCCGCAAGCACTTCGAGCCCTCGCCGGGGGATCAGGACCGCCCGACGATGCCGATCGAGTTCTCCGTGGCCGCCTACCGTCTCGGCCACAGCATGGTGCGCGACGAGTACGAGTGGAACAGGATCTTCCGCACGGGCGGCCTCACCGTAGCCACGCTCGAGCTGCTGTTCCGCTTCACCGGCACGAGCGGCAACCTCTCCCCGGGCGGCGACATCAACGACCCCGAGTCGGGCGGCTTCGAGCGCCTTCCCACCAACTGGATCGCCGACTTCCGGCGCCTGTTCGACTTCCCCAAGGGAGGTCGCGCCGACCTCGCCGTGACCGCCGGCGAGTTCAACCTCACCAAGCGCATCGACACCCTGCTGGTCGACCCGCTGGCGAAACTGCCTCTCGGCTCGTTCGGCGCACGCCCGCAAGGGCCCAGCGACGCCATCGAGTTGAACCTGGCGTTCCGGAACCTGACCCGGGCCAACATGGTGAGTCTCGCCACGGGTCAGCAGATGGCCTCGCGGCTCAAGGTGAAGCCGTTGCTCGCCTCCGACTTCGACAACCGCGACGGAGCCCAGCTCTCCGACGCGCTCAAGAAGAAGCTCGTCAAGGACTGCCCGCTGTGGTTCTACATCCTCCGCGAGGCCGAGGTGAACGGCGGCGGCAAACTGACCGGCGTCGGCGGACGCATCGTCGCCGAGGTCTTCCACCGCGCCATCGAAGGCAGTCACCACTCCATCGTCCGTGACCCCTTCTGGCGTCCGTTCCTCACGCCCGACGCGCAGCGGAAGGCCGACGGGAAGTTCGACATGACCGACCTCCTGCTGTACGCGTTCGAAAGCAAGGCCGAACTCCTCAACCCGCTGGGTCCGTGAGCCCGGACCCTGTGGACACCGTGGTTTCCGGGCGCCCCGGCGGGCAGCCCGGAAACCACGGGAACACCGGCGACGGCACCGGGGAACACACCGACGGTCGGCGCCTGGACGGCCCACCCGGGCTGCCCCGGCCACTGCCTCCCCGTAGCGTCCGGTCCATGCGTCCCGGTGCCGCCGTCCTCCTCGTGTCCGCGTCCCTCCTCAGCCTGGCCGTGGCCCCGAGCGGCCCGCCTCCCCTTCCCGAACGGATGGCGGACACCGGCGGCGGCACCCAGCTCATCACCGCCCAGGCCTCGCGTACGTCCTCGACGAAGGGGACCGTCACCTGGTGGGACCGGCGCGACGGGCGGTGGGTGAAGGCCGGTTCCGTGGCCGCGCGCTTCGGTGCCAAGGGGCTGGTCGAGGGAGGCTCGCGTCGGCAGGGGACGAACACGACCCCCACCGGTCTTTACGACCTCCCGTACGCGTTCGGGATCAAGGCCGCGCCCGGCGGGACCAGGACCCCGTACCGCAGGGTTCACCAGAAGTCCTGGTGGTGCCAGGACAACAACTCCCGCGCCTACAACCGGTGGACCGAGCCCCGTGCCGCCGACTGCCGTGCCTCGGAGTCCGAGCACCTGATCTCGTACCCCACGCAGTACGCGTACGCCCTCGTCATCGGGTTCAACTACGAGCGGCCGGTGCGGGGGCGCGGCGCCGGCATCTTCTTGCACGTCAACGGGCGTGGGGCGACTGCCGGTTGTGTGTCGGTGCCCGGGGACGCGATGCGGCGGATCGTGAAGTGGGCCGATCCGGCGCGGAGGCCGCACATCGCGATCGGCACGGAGCGCGGGGCGACCGTTATCACTCGCTACTAGGCGCCGTTTCGGTCGGGGACCGTTGTTGCCTGTGGGGCCGCTGTGGCTGGTCGCGCAGTTCCCCGCGCCCCTGAAGTGCCGCCTGTTTCTCCAGGCCGCACTGGACTCAGCTGCCCGTTGAACACTCCGACGTCGCGCCACGTACCTCTGGGCCAAGGGGGACCCACCCCCTGCCCCGTCCCCACGGACGACCACGGAGGAACCGTGTCCACGATCGCCGGTGGCCGCGCCGCGCGGCGCCAGACCATGCGCCGTATCCGCCCGCGCCGCTCCCCTGCCGTCCCGCTGCTGCTCGCCGTCTGGGCAGGCGCGGCCGGGGTCATCTGGCTGTGGTGGAGCAACACCCCGTCCATCGCGGACCACACCAGCCGGATGATCAACGCGGGCCGGATCACAGGCCTGTTGGCCGGGTACCTGATGGCGCTCGTGGTGCTTCAGATGGCCCGGGTGCCCGCACTGGAGCGCCGGGTGGGCTCCGACCGGGTGGCCCGCTGGCATGCGATGAGCGGTCGCTACACCCTCTGTCTGGTCCTCGCCCATCTCGTCCTGACGATGTACGGCTACGCACTCCAGTCCGGCCGGACCTTCGCCGACATAGTCCAGCAGACCATCGACTCGATCAACCAGCTGCCCGACATGGGCAAAGCCGCGATCGGCGCGGGGCTGTTGCTCGTCATCGGCCTGCTCTCCATGGGCCCGGTGCGCCGCAGGATTCCGTACGACACCTGGTACCACATCCATCTGCTCACCTACGCCGCCGTGTATCTGTCGTTCTGGCACCAGCTGACCACCGGCAACGACTTCGCCGTCCAGCCCGCCGCGACGACAGCCTGGTACGGGCTGTACGGAACGGTGACCGCGCTGGTGCTCTGGTACCGGGTGATCGCGCCGATCCGGCTGAACATGCGGCACCGGATGCGGGTCGAGGCGGTCATCGAGGAGGCGCCGGGGATCGTGTCGGTGCTGATCAGCGGCCGGAAGCTGCACCGGATGGGTGCCGAGGCCGGACAGTTCTTCCGCTGGCGCTTCCTGGCGCCGGGGATGCGGCTCAGCTCCCACCCGTACTCGCTGTCCGCAGCGCCCCGCCCCAACATGCTGCGCATCACCGTGAAGGCGATCGGCGACCACAGCGCCGCGCTGCGCGAGCTGGAGCCGGGCACCCGGGTCTGGGCCGAGGGGCCGTACGGCGCGCTGACGGCCTCCAAGCGCAGCCGCGGAAAGGTTTTGCTGGTGGCCGGCGGCGTCGGCATCACGCCGATGCGGGCGCTGTTCGAGACGCTGCCCGGCGCCTCCGGCGACCTCACGCTGCTCTACCGGGCGAACAGCACCCAGGACCTGGCCCTCTGGGACGAGCTGGCGGTCATCTCCAAGGAGCGCGGGGCCCGGCTCATGTACGCGGTGAACAGCCCCGACGGGGAACGCCCGGACATCTCGGCGGACAGCCTGCGCCGGAAGCTGCCGGACATCGAGAGCCATGACGTCTTCATGTGCGGGCCGCCCGGCTTCGCTCAGCAGGTGTACGAAGCACTGCGCGGCGCGGGAGTCCCCGCCCGCCGCATCCATCACGAGTCGTTCGAGATGTGAGCGACGGGAGTCAGGAGCGATGAAGAAGAGCCATCCCCTCAGGCGTGTCATGCTCGCAACCGCCGCCACCGTGTCCGGGATCGTCCTGCTGCTGTCTCTGAAGCCGGGGTCCGATCCGGCCTCCGCTTCGGCGCAGGGCGGAGCGGCCCAGCCGCCGGCGGCCGGGCAGGAGTCGCCGCAGGGCGGCGGCTCGGAGCAGGCGGCTTCCGGCGCCCGTACGGTCACCGGAAGCGTGGCCGACACCCAGTACGGGCCTGTCCAGGTCCGTCTCACCCTCAGCGGCGACAAGATCACCAAGGCCGAGGCGGTCCAGGCGCCCAGCGGCGGCCAGAGCACCACGGTCACCGAGAACGCCGTACCGAAACTCAACCAGGCGGCCGTCGCCGCGGGCACCGCCGACATCGACGCCGTGTCCGGAGCCACGTACACCAGCGCCGGCTACAAGAAGTCCCTCCAGTCCGCCCTCGACCAGGCCGCCGAGAGCGCCCCGGCCCCGGCGGAGTCGTCCGCGTCGCCGTCCCAGGCGCCCGCGTCACCCTCGGCCGCCGCCCCGGAGGGCCAGACCGTCGACGGGGACGTCGTCCAGACCCAGTACGGGCCCGTCCAGGTCCGCCTCACCCTGAACGGCACCACGATCTCCAAGGCCGAGGCCATCCAGGCACCCAGCGGGGGACAGAGCACGGAGGTGACCGGCAATGCCATACCGAAGCTCAACCAAGCGGCCGCAGCCACCCAAAGCGCCGACATCGACGCCGTCTCCGGAGCCACCTACACCAGCGCCGGCTACAAGAAGTCCCTCCAGTCCGCTCTGGACAAGGCCGGTGCCTGACCCTGCGGAGGCCCCTCCCGCGCTGCGCCACGTGGAGGAGGTCATGGGCACCGTCTTCTCGTTCGACGTGCGCGGCGGCGAACCGGCCGTCGTCCAGGCCGCCTTGGAGGAGGCGGTCGCCCAACTCCACCGGGTGAACGAGGTGTTCAGCACCTACCGCGAGGACAGCCAGATCTCGCGTCTCGCACGCGGCGAGCTGACGGTCGCCGAGTGCGATCCGGAGGTCGCCGAGGTGCTCGACCTGTGCGCCGAGGCGGAGCGGCTGAGCGAGGGGTGGTTCAGCACGACGTACGAAGGACGGCTGGACCCGACGGGTCTGGTGAAGGGCTGGTCGACCGAGCGCGTGGCCCGGCATCTCGCCGCGGCCGGGGCGAGCGGCGTCAGCGTGAACGGCGGCGGCGACGTCCAGTTGTGCGGCGTGCCGGGCCCGCAGCGGCCGTGGCGGGTCGGCGTGGCGGATCCGCTCCGCCCAGGTTCCCTCGCCGCCGTGGTCTCCGCGGCCGGCGCCGACGAACTCGCCGTCGCCACCTCCGGCACCGCCGAACGCGGCGCCCACATCGTCGACCCGCGCACCGGCAAGTCCGCGGTCACCGACCTCGTCGCCGTGACGGTGGTGGGCCCCTACCTGACCTGGGCGGACGCCTGGGCGACAGCGGCCTTCGCGATGGGCTCCCGCCAGGCCCTGGACTGGCTGGAGTCCCTCCCCGACGTAGAGGCCCTGCTCATCACGGCGGGCGACGAGGTCCGGTGTACGGGGGGCCTAGCTCAACGGCTGGGGTAAGTGAAGCCCCTTCAGGGGCGCGAGGAACTGCGCGAGCAACCACAAGCAGCCCGCACCCGAAAACGCCAGAGGCGCACCCCGATCCGGGGCGCGCCTCCAACGTCGTACACGTCAGTGAGTGTTCTGAGCCAACCGCAACAAGTGATCCGCCAACGCCTGGCCCCCCGCAGGCTCCCGACTGATCAGCAGCAACGTGTCGTCCCCGGCGATCGTCCCGAGAATGTCCTGCAGCTCGGCCTGATCGATCGCCGAGGCAAGAAACTGCGCGGCCCCCGGAGGGGTCCGCAGCACCACGAGGTTCGCCGAAGCCTCCGCGGAGATCAGCAGCTCCGCGGACAGCCGGCGCATCCGCTCCTCCTTCGCCGACTCCCCCAGCGGCGCACGGGGGGTACGGAATCCCCCCTCGCTCGGCACCGCATAGATCAGGTCGCCGTCGTTGTTGCGGATCTTGACCGCGTTCAGCTCGTCCAGGTCCCGGGAGAGTGTCGCCTGAGTGACGTTCAGCCCGTCGTCGGCGAGAAGCTTCGCCAACTGGCTCTGAGAGCGCACCGGTTGCCGGTTGAGGATGTCCACGATCCGGCGGTGGCGTGCGGTGCGGGTCTGCGGTACGGCAGGCCCTGCGTGCTCGTGGTCCTGCGCCTGACTCATCGTCGTCTCATTCCCCGGATCGTCCTTCCCCGTTGACCACGTCGAGGACACCAGGGAGAGCCTGGAGAAACGCGTCCACTTCGTCATCGCCGAGGTTCAGCGGCGGCATCAGCCGTACGACATCGGGGGCGGGCGCGTTGACCAGGAGACCGGCGTCCTGAGCCGCCTGTTGCACCTGCGGTGCGAGCGGCTCGGTGAGCACGATACCCAGGAGCAGGCCCGCACCCCGGACATGGTCGATCAACGGATGTCCGAGTGACTCGATTCCGTCCCGCAGTTTCTCGCTCGTGCGCTTCACGTTCTCGAGGAGTCCCTCGGACGCGATCGTGTCGAGTACGGCGAGCCCGGCGGCGCAGACGACCGGGTTGCCGCCGAAGGTCGTGCCGTGGTGGCCCGGCTTCAGCAGCTCGGCGGCCCGGCCGAAGGCGACGGTCGCACCGAGCGGCAGCCCGCCACCGAGACCCTTCGCGAGTGTGACGACGTCGGGCAGGACACCCTCGTGCGCCTGGTACGCGAACCAGGATCCGGTGCGGCCGATTCCGGTCTGCACCTCGTCCAGGACGAGGAGCGCGCCGGTCGCGGCGGTGATCGCGCGGGCGGCCTTCAGATAGCCGGGCGGGGGTACGACCACGCCGTTCTCGCCCTGAATCGGCTCGATGATCACCAGTGCGGTGTCCTCGGTGACCGCTTCGGCCAGCGCCTGCGCGTCGCCGTACGGGACATGCGTGACGTCACCGGGCAGCGGCAGGAACGGCTCCCGCTTGCCGGGCTGGCCGGTGAGGGCGAGCGCGCCCATGGTCCGGCCGTGGAAGGCACCCTGGGTGGCCACCATGTGCTTGCGGCCGGTCAGCCGCCCGATCTTGAAGGCGCCCTCGTTGGCCTCGGCACCCGAGTTGCAGAAGTACACCCGGCCGTCCCGCCCGAAGAGCTGGAGCAGCCGTTCGGCGAGCGCGACGGGCGGCTCGGCGACGAAGAGGTTCGAGACATGGCCGAGCGAGCCGATCTGCTTGCTGACCGCCTCGACGATCGCCGGGTGGGCGTGTCCGAGCGCGTTGACCGCGATGCCGCCGACGAAGTCGAGGTACTCCTTGCCGTCGGCGTCCCAGAGCCTGGTGCCCGCACCGCGGACGAGGGGCAGGCGCGGAGTGCCGTAGTTGTCCATGAGTGAGCCCTGCCAGCGCTGGGTGAGCTCTTCGTTGGCGGTCATGCGGCGTCCCCCTCTTCCTCCTGATCGGGCACGACCATCGTGCCGATCCCCTCGTCGGTGAAGATCTCCAGCAGGATCGAGTGCTGGACCCGGCCGTCGATGACCCGGGCGGTGGTGACGCCGTTGCGCACGGCGTGCAGACAGCCCTCCATCTTCGGCACCATGCCGCTGGCCAGCTCGGGCAGCAGCTTCTCCAGTTGGGAGGCGGTGAGGCGGCTGATCACCTCGTCGCTGTTGGGCCAGTCCTCGTAGAGACCCTCGACGTCGGTGAGGACCATCAGGGTTTCGGCACCCAGCGCCGCAGCGAGTGCCGCAGCCGCCGTATCAGCATTGACGTTGTAGACATGTCCGTCGTCCTGGGAGCGGGCGATCGAGGAGACGACCGGGATACGGCCGTCGGAGAGCAGCGCCTCGATGGCACCCGTGTCGATTGCGGTGATCTCGCCGACCCGCCCGATGTCGATCAACTCGCCGTCGATCTCGGGCTGGTGCTTGGTGGCGGTGATGGTGTGCGCGTCCTCGCCGGTCATTCCGACGGCGAGCGGCCCGTGCTGGTTGAGCAGCCCGACCAGTTCACGCTGCACCTGTCCGGCAAGGACCATGCGTACGACGTCCATGGCCTCCTCGGTGGTGACCCGCAGGCCCGCCTTGAACTCGCTGACGATGCCGTGCCGGTCGAGGGCGGCGCTGATCTGCGGGCCGCCGCCGTGCACGACGACGGGCTTGAGGCCTGCGTGGTGCAGGAAGACGATGTCCTGCGCGAAGGCGGACTTCAGCTCCTCGTCGATCATGGCGTTGCCGCCGAACTTGACGACGACGGTCTTGCCTTGGTGCCGGGTCAGCCAGGGCAGCGCCTCGATGAGGATCTGCGCCTTGGGCAGCGCGGTGTGCTTACGAGTAGTGCTCATGACGAGTACGCGCTGTTCTCGTGGACGTAGTCCGCGGTGAGGTCATTGGTCCAGATCGTGGCGGTCTCACTGCCTGCGGCGAGGTCGGCGACGATGTGGACCTCGCGGTAGCGCATGTCGACGAGCTCACGGTCCTCGCCGACGCCGCCGTTCTTGCAGACCCAGACGCCGTTGATGGCGACGTTCAACTGGTCCGGCTCGAAGGCGGCTTGGGTGGTGCCGATGGCGGAGAGCACCCGGCCCCAGTTGGGGTCCTCGCCGTGGATCGCGCACTTGAGGAGGTTGTTGCGGGCGATGGAGCGGCCCACCTCGACGGCGTCGTCCTCGGTCGCGGCGTTCACGACCTCGACCTTGATGTCCTTGCTGGCGCCCTCGGCGTCCCGGATGAGCTGCTGCCCGAGGTCGTCGCAGACCTTCCGTACGGCCTCCGCGAACTCCTGCTGGTCCGGGGTGACTTCGGACGCACCGGAGGCCAGCAGCAGCACGGTGTCGTTGGTCGACATGCAGCCGTCGGAGTCGACGCGGTCGAAGGTGACCTTCGTGGCCGCCCGCAGCGCCTTGTCCAGTACGTCGCTCTCGACGTCGGCGTCCGTCGTCAGGACCACGAGCATGGTGGCGAGGCCGGGGGCGAGCATGCCGGCGCCTTTCGCCATGCCGCCGACGGTCCAGCCGTCGCCGGTGACCACGGAGGTCTTGTGGACGCTGTCGGTGGTCTTGATGGCGATGGCGGCCTTCTCACCGCCGTGCTCGCTGAGGGACGCGGCCGCCGTCTCAACTCCCGTGAGCAGCTTGTCCATCGGGAGCAGGATGCCGATGAGGCCGGTCGAGGCGACGGCGACCTCGGCCGCGTTGAGCCCGAGGGTGTCGGCCACCTTCTCGGCGGTCGCGTGCGTGTCCTGGAAGCCCTTCGGCCCCGTACAGGCGTTGGCGCCACCGGAGTTGAGGACCACGGCGGTCACCCGGCCGCCCTTGAGGACCTGCTCGGACCACAGCACCGGCGCGGCCTTCACGCGGTTGGAGGTGAAGACGCCCGCGGCGGCCGGACGGGGCCCCTTGTTGACCACGAGGGCCAGGTCGGGGTTGCCGTTCTCCTTGATCCCGGCTGCGATGCCCGCAGCCTGGAATCCCTTTGCTGCCGTGACACTCACTGCATCTCCTTGTTCGCTTCTCCGCCCGTGCAGCGCAGAGGTGCGGCTTTCATCGTTGTCTGCGGCCCGGTGGCTGCACGTGCGTCGCTCACGGTGCGACTCCGATCGTGGAAAGACCCATGTCCTCGGGAAGCCCGAGGGCGATGTTCATGCTCTGGACGGCACCGCCCGCGGTGCCCTTGGTCAGGTTGTCGATGGCGCTGATCGCGATGATGCGGTGCGCGGCGGCGTCGAGGGCGACCTGCACCTGAACGGCGTTGGAACCGTAGACAGACGCCGTCGCGGGCCACTGCCCCTCGGGGAGCAGGTGTACGAACGGCTCGTCCGCGTACGCCTTCTCGTATACGGCCCGTACGGACTCGGCGGTGACGCCGGGCTTCGCCTTGGCGCTGCAGGTGGCGAGGATGCCGCGGGGCATCGGGGCGAGGGTCGGCGTGAAGGAGACGGTGACGGACTCGCCCGCGGCGGCGCCGAGGTTCTGGATGATCTCGGGGGTGTGCCGGTGGCCGCCGCCGACGCCGTACGGGGACATGGAGCCCATGACCTCGCTGCCGAGGAGGTGCGCCTTGGGCGCCTTGCCGGCACCCGAGGTCCCGGAGGCGGCGACGATCACGGCCTCGTTCTCCGCGAGGCCCGCCGCGTACGCCGGGAAGAGCGCCAGCGAGGTGGCCGTGGGGTAGCAACCGGGTACCGCGATGCGCTTGGACCCCTCCAGCGCGGCGCGGGCACCCGGCAGTTCGGGAAGGCCGTACGGCCAGGTCCCGGCGTGCGCGGAGCCGTAGAACTTCTCCCAGTCGGCCGGGTCCTTCAGCCGGAAGTCGGCGCCCATGTCGACGACCAGGACATCCGGGCCCAGCTGCTCGGCGACGGCGGCGGACTGCCCGTGGGGCAGCGCGAGGAACACGACGTCGTGGCCGGCGAGGACCTCTGGGGTGGTCTCCTCAAGGACGCGGCCGGCGAGCGGCAGCAGATGCGGCTGGAGCGCGCCCAGGCGCTGGCCGGCGTTGGAGTTGCCGGTCAGAGCGCCGATCTCGATCTCGGGGTGCACCAGGAGCAGCCGCAGCAGTTCCCCGCCCGCGTACCCACTCGCCCCTGCCACTGCCGCACGTACCGCCATGGAACCCTCCTCTTGGATGGCATGACTATACGTTTCGCCGCACGTTTATGCAATCCAGTTGCCTGCCTGGCCGGGTGCATAGGATCGCCGTCATGACACTGCGACCTGCCCTGGTGAACATAAAGGCTCTTGATGACTCGGCGGTCGGGCGGTTCTGGGCGGAGGCGCTCGGCTGGGGTGTCATCGACGAGGAGCCCGGCGTGACCGCCGTCAAACCCGTCGGCTTCGACTGGCTGGACCCGGTCGGCGTCTGCATCGACGTCATCGCCGTCCCGGAACCAAAGACGGCAACGAAGAACCGCGTGCACCTCGATCTCGCCACCACCTCCGCGGCCCATCAGGCGGAGCTGGTCACGCGCCTCCGGTCACTCGGTGCGACGCCCGCCGACGTGGGCCAGGGCGATGTGCCGTGGACGGTCCTCGCCGACCCGGAGGGCAACGAGTTCTGCGTCCTTGAGCCTCGGGAGGTCTACCGGGACACCGGGCCGATCGCCGCGGTGGTGGTCGACTGCGTGGATCCGCGGGTCATGGCCCGGTTCTGGGGCGAGGCGATCGGCTGGACCCTGCACGAGGTGACCGACGATCATGCATCGTTCCGCTCCGCCGAGGGTGTCGGGCCGTATCTCGAGTTCCTCCGCAAGCCCGATGTGAAGACCGTGCCGGACCGCGTTCATCTCGACCTGGTGCCGGACCCCGGTGACGACAAGGCGGCGGAGGTGGCCCGGCTGCGGGCCCTCGGCGCCACCGACCTCGACGTCGGCCAGGGCGACGTCCCGTGGACCTGCCTGGCCGACCCGGAGGGCCACGAGTTCTGCGTCCTCGCCCGGTCCTGACGTGAACTCACAGCGCGGGTTTCCGGACAGACCGGCGGTACCGCAACTACCGTCGGGCTCATGACAACTTCTGACGATGCCCTTCTGGCGGAGCAGATTGCCTACTACCGGGCCCGCGCCTTCGAGTACGACCGGATCTACGCCGAGCGGGCGGACCTGCGGGAACTGGTGGCCGCGCTCGACGGCCTCCCCGTTGCCGGGGACGTGCTGGAGCTGGCCTGCGGTACGGGGCAGTGGACCGGGTCGCTGGCCTCGCGGGCTCGCTCGGTGACCGCTGTCGACTCGGCGCCGGAGGTGCTGGGCATCGCGCGTGAGCGTGCCGGGTCCCCGAAGGTGGAGTTCGTGCAGGCCGACGTGTTCACCTGGCGGCCGGAGCGCCGCTACGACACCGTGTTCTTCGCCTTCTGGCTCAGCCATGTCCCGGCGTCCCGCTTCGGGGACTTCTGGGCGACCGTCGCCGCCGCGCTGGCCCCGGACGGCAGAGCCGTCTTCATCGACGAGGGCCTTGCCGGGGCAGCCCTCGAGGACGTCTCCTCGGAGGTCCGCAGCCTCGACGACGGCAGCGAGTACCGGATCGTGAAGATCTACCACGAGCCCGCGGCGCTCTCCGCAGAGCTCACCGCGCTGGGCTGGTCGGCCGACGTCAGGCCGCTTGGGGACTTCATCGTCGGTGTGGCCGAGCCCCCGACGCCGCTCTGAGGGAGATCAGGAGCGCTGGGCGGCCTCGTCGGCCTTCTTCTCCTTGATGCGAGCCGCTTCCTTGCGGACCTCGGCCTGGGTGGCGCGCTCCCGCAGCAGCCACTCGGGACCCTCCGCCTTCAGCGCCTCGATCTGCTCCGTGGTGAGGGCCTCGGTGACTCCGCCCCGCGCGAGCCCTGCGATGGAGACGCCAAGCTTGGCGGCGACCACCGGCCGGGGGTGCGGACCGCTGCTCCGCAGTTCCAGCAGCCACTGGGGCGGTTCGGCCTGCAGCGCGGCCAGCTCGGCACGCGAAACAACGCCCTCCTGGAACTCGGCGGGCGTGGCTTCGAGGTACACACCCAGCTTCTTCGCCGCTGTCGCGGGCTTCATGGTCTGGGTGTTCTGCTGCGACGTCATGGTGTCAAGGGTAACGAGCGTATGGGCCGGCGCCGACCAGCACTGCCCCGTGCGCCCCCTGTGACCACCGGCTCCGCGTGCGCCGCGCGCCTGCACGGCCGGTAGCCTGGCCGGGTGACTGGCTCCGAGGCATCCCCGTCGTTCAAGCTCGCGTACGTTCCGGGGGTGACGCCCGCGAAGTGGGTGCGGATCTGGAACGAGCGACTACCCGACGTTCCCCTGACGCTCGTCGCGGTGTCCGTCGCGGAGGCCTTCGACGTGCTGCGGGGCGGCGGCGCCGACGCCGGTTTCGTGCGCCTGCCGGTCGACCGTACGGACCTCAGCGCGATCCCCCTCTACACCGAGACGACCGTGGTCGTGGTCCCCAAGGACCATGTCGTGGCGGCGGTCGACCAGGTGTCCACGGACGATCTCGCCGACGACATCGTGCTGCATCCCCTCGACGACACCCTCGGCTGGGAGCGCCTGCCGGGACAGCCCGCGATCGAGCGCCCCGCCACCACGGAGGACGCTGTCGACCTGGTGGCGGCCGGCATCGGTGTCCTCGTCGTCCCCCAGTCGCTGGCCCGCCTGCACCACCGCAAGGACCTCACCTACCGCCCGGTCACGGACGCCCCGGAGTCACGCGTCGCGCTGTCGTGGCCGGAGGAGAAGACCACCGACCTGGTGGAGGACTTCATCGGGATCGTCCGCGGGCGAACCGTCAACAGCACCCGGGGACGCGCCCCCGCACCGGCCCCGGCCGAGCCGAAGGCCAAGGCCAAGCGCCCCGAGACGAGCGGCGGTGGACGGCGGAAGCCCGCGGCCGGCAAGTCGACGGGCAGGAACCCCCGGAGCGGCGGCTCCGGGGGCGCCAAGGGAACCAAACGCGGCAAACCCCGCCGCGGCCGTTCCTAGCCCGCTCGTTCCTTACCGGTCACCCCTTCCTGATCCTCAGGAACGTCACGGAGTTCGCCGGGAAGGTGTACGTGAACCTGTCGGCGACCCCTTCGAAGGTGGACTTCACCGGGGCGACCGCCGTGCTCGTCTCGGTGTTCACCGCGTCGGGTGCGGCCTGGAGCGTGGTCACCGCAGCTTTGCGGCCCACCTTCGCCCCGCCCAGGTCGATCGCCGTACGGGCGTCCGCCGCCTGGGCGTTGACGACCTTGACGATCAGGTCGCCGGTCTTCGCGTCCCGGGTGACGACCTGGCGGAACGGCTCGGCGGGCTTGTCGTCGGTGAAGCTCCCCCACTCCTGGCCGTCCAGCAGAAGCGTCACCTGACGGCCTCTCACCTTGATGTCGATGTCGTAGGCGCGGCCCGTCTCGATGGACCCCGCCTTGGAGATGAGCGTCGACTTGCCGCCGTCCACGGCCTGTTCGACCGCCGAGGTCGTGTTGTTCCAGCCGCCGAGGTTCCACCAGTAGTAGTTCCCGGTGTCCTTGACGCCGAAGGCGACGAGGAAGCCCTCCTTGCCGGACTTCTTGGTGGCCTTCACGTGCAGGTCGTAGTCGTGCCAGGCCGGGTCGCCCGCCTGGACCATGGTGTTGGTCGCGGCCTCGTCGCTCTGCACGTACTGACCGTCCTGGACGCTCCAGCTCCCGGTGCCGGTGTGGGTCCACCGGGACGCGTCAC
The DNA here is from genome assembly GCF_026341825.1 of Streptomyces sp. NBC_00620. Classification (GTDB taxonomy): domain Bacteria; phylum Actinomycetota; class Actinomycetes; order Streptomycetales; family Streptomycetaceae; genus Streptomyces. The sequence goes on along the minus strand of NZ_JAPENY010000002.1, from coordinate 1,072,289 downwards.
CGCTGAAGTCGTCGGCGAGCAGCGCGGTCCCGTCCGCGCCGGTCACCTTCACATCGTCGTACGCCGCCGTGGTCGCCCAGGTCGATAGGCCGACGGCGCCGGAGATGGGGCCGCTCACCGAGGGTGTTCCGGTGGCTGTCGAGGGCACCACCCGGTCGCCGACGTTGCTCATGAAGAGCTTCTGCACCTCGTAGTCGGCCGATCCCCATGAGGCGTGGTTGTTGAACCAGATGAGGTCCGGGCGCCACTGGACATAGTCCTCGTTGGCGAGCAGCGGGGCGTACGAGGCGAGTTTCACGACGTCCGCGTTGCGTTCGAGGCCGGTCATGAACGCGGCTTCGGAGAGGGCGTTCTTGAAGGTGTTGCCGAGCGACGCGTACTCGCCGAGGAAGACCTTGGGGCCGTTCCTGTCGTAGGAGTCGTAGCGGTCGTTGTTCTGCAGGAACCACTGCGGGCTGTTGTAGTAGTGCTCGTCGACCATGTCGACGTTCGCGTCCCGGTTGAGCTGCCAGGCGGTGTCGAAGGTCGAACCGGAGTCGTCCGGGCCGGAGTTGGAGATGACGGTGACATCCGGGTACTCGGCCTCGATGGCGGTGCGGAACTCCGTGAAGCGGGCGAAGAACTCGCTCGGCAGGTTCTCCTCGTTGCCGACTTCGAGGTGGGTGAGGTGGAAGGGCTTCGGGTGGCCCATCGCCGCCCGCTTACTGCCCCATTCGCTCGTCACGGGCCCGTTCGCGAACTCGATCAGATCGAGGGTGTCCTGGATGTGCCGCTTGAGCAGGGCGTCGTCGTCGGTGGCCTTGTTCTGGCCGCAGCCGGTGACGAGGGCGGGCACGACGGGCAGCGGCATCGCGCCGATGTCCTCGGAGAACTGGAAGTACTCGTAGTAGCCCAGTCCGTAACTCTGGTTGTAGCCCCAGAAGTTGGAGTTCGTCGCGCGCTGCTCGACGGGGCCGATGGTGTCCTTCCACTGGTACGAGCGTTTGCGCTCGTAGCCCGACGCCTCGTCATATCCCGCCATGCTCCCGGTGTTGACCAGGCAGCCGCCCGGAAAGCGCACGAAGCCCGGGTGGAGCGCGGCGATCTTCTGGGCGAGATCCTCGCGCAGACCGTGCCTCTTGTAGGTGTCCCGGGGCAGCAGCGAGATCATGTCGAGCGCGACCGGGCCCTCGGCCGCGACGGTGAGGCGGCCCGTGGTGCTGCTGCGGGTCGCGGTGAACTTCGCCCGGTACTTGGCCCAGCCGCCGCGCGCGGTGACCCGGCGGGCCTCGGCGAGCGTGCCGTCGGCGTCGTGCAGCGTCACGGTCAGGGGCGCCGCCGCATCCGCGCGGGCCCAGACCGAGAAGTCGTACGCCTTGCCGCTCTCGACCGAGATCCCGGTGTTGTAACCGGAGTTGGTGACGGACGAGCCGCCGTCGAGGGCGAGATAGGTGCGGTTGCGGGCGTTGAGGCGCCCGTCGTCGCTCAGGGCCTGCGCGGTGCCTGAGGTGCCCCAGGACGTGAGTGGCGTGTAGGAGCGGTTGTCGGCGGTGCTGTACTCGAACGAACGGTTCTGCACGAGCTCCGCGTACAGACCGCCGTCCGCGGCACGGTTGATGTCCTCGAAGAAGACGCCGTACATGGTGTCGTCGATCTTGGCGCCCTTGGCGGCCGGATCCACGGTGATCGCGTAGTCGGTGACGTCCTCGGCGTTCGCGGGCGCCGGGACGACGACGGAGGCCACCAGGAGGGCGGTGGCCGTGAGTCCGAGTCTCCAGCGGGTGCGGGTGCGTGACATGGATACTCCGCGGCTCTGTAGTCTTGAATTGTTCGAAATGCCGGACATTGATCAGCACTTCGAACGGCAAGATAGGGAGGGGGTCAGAGCGCGTCAATGGGTTGCGCAGCATCGGATGTGACGGAAAGCGGGACGGGATGGGTGAGTTCTGGCCAGTGGCCGACGTGCTGGCGCACCTGGCCGGGAGCTGGCGGGTGGAGCGCGCGGTGCGGGATCTGGCGAGCGGTGCGGAGGGGCACTTCGTGGGGACGACGGTTTTCGGACCGCTGGAGAACCCGGCGGACACGGGTCTCCTGCACCACGAATCCGGGACCTTCGTATGGCAGGGCACGCCCAGGCCGGCAGAGCGGACGCTGCGCTTCCTGTCGGGAGACCGCGCGGGCACCGCGGCCGTACGGTTCTCCGACGGCCGCCCCTTCCACGACCTGGACCTGACCTCCGGGTACTGCCTCGCCGACCACCCCTGCTCGGCGGACCTCTACCGCGGCGAGTTCACCGCTCTCGACGAGCACCACTGGCGGTCCGTGTGGCGCGTGGCGGGCCCCGCGAAGGACCTCGCCCTCACCACGGACTACGCACGCGAGGGCTGGGAGTAGGCCCCCTCGAAGCGCAGGTTCCAGCGCCCCGCACGGCCCGTCACAGTGATCGTCGACAACGGGCGGACGTCCACGTTCCAGTACGTCGAGGGCGGCGCCTTCAGGGTGTAGACCAGGGCGGCCCGGACCACGGACGGTTCGGCCACCGCGACGATACGGCCGCCGTCGTCGGCGGGCCGGGTGTCGAGCCAGTTCCCGACGCGGGCGATGAAGGTCATCAGCGATTCGCCGTCGTGGGGCGTGGACCGCGGGTCGGCGAGCCAGCTGTCGACGGCCTCGGGCTCTCGGGCCATCGCCTCGCCGAGCGTGAGGCCGCGCCAGCGGCCCATGTCGCAGTCGCGCAGCGCGAGCTGGACGAGCGGCGCGTATCCGAGGGCGTCCCCGGTGGCCCGGCTGCGCGGCGTCGGTGAGCAGTAGCGCAGTTCGGCCGCCGCCAGCGGCACCAGCTCCGGGGCGGCGCGCTGCACTTCCTCCCAGCCGGCCTGGTCCAGCGGCCGGTCGTCCTCGAAGCGTTCAGCGAGCAGCGAGGAGCTGCGCGCGGCGGCGACGAACGTGACCCGAAGATGCATGCGGTGATCGTGGAACGCGGAACTCCGCAGGTCAAGAGGGGTTACGGAGGGTACACGCGGGCTCACTGCAGCATGAGCGCCATCCACTGGTCCGGCCTCTGAAGGACCTTGAATCCGAGCTTCTCGTAGACACCGTGCGCGTCCGCCGTGGCGAGCAGGATCCGGCGCAGACCGAGTGGTTCGAGGTGGTCGCGTACGGCGGCGACCAGGGCGGTGCCCAGTCCCTTGCCGCGGACCGACGGGGCCACGTAGACGTCACAGAGCCAAGCGAAGGTCGCCTCGTCGGTGACCACGCGGGCGTATGCGACCTGCTCCCCCGAAGTCCCGTCGTACACGCCGAAGTTGAGCGATCCGGCGATCGCACGCTCCTGCTTCTCTCGCGAGCGTCCGGTGGCCCAGTACGCGTCGGTGGAGAGCCAGCGGTGGACGCTGTCCACGTCGATGCGGGCGGTGTCGGCGGAGATCTCGTAGCCCTCGGGGAGGCTTTGCGTATCGGTCATGCGGGGAGAGTTGCAGGTCAGGGTGCCGGGGGTCGAGCGGTTTTTCGCCCCCTCCGCCCCTTCCCGTCCCGTACCTGGGGGCTCCGCCCCCAGACCCCCGTATCGCCCGAAGGGCTCGTCCTCAAACGCCGGACAGGCTGAAATGCCCCCGTGGGTGGGTGGGAGATCGGGATGGCCGGGTCTCGTCCTCGAACGCCGGACGGGCTGAAAGATCTCAGCCCAACACCTCGTCGCAAGCCGCCCGCAGTCTCCGTACCCCCTCCGTGATCTCCTCCGTGCCCGCCACCGCCGCGAAGCTCAACCGCAGGTGGGCGGCGGGAGGTTCGGCGCTGAAGTAGGGGCGGCCCGGGGTGACGGCCACGCCCGCGCGGAGGGCGCCGGCGACGAGGGCGGAATCGTCCGTGCCGTCCGGTAGGCGCAGCCACAGGTGGTAGCCGCCGGACGGGATGTGGGGCAGGGAGAGTTCGGGGAGGTTCAGCCGCAGTGCGGTGGTCATCGTGTCCCGGCGGGTCTTCAACTCGGCGGCGACGGCACGCAGATGGCGGGGCCATGCGGGCGAGCCCACGAGTTCGAGCGCGGCCTCCTGGAGCGGGCGCGGCACGAAGAAGGTGTCGACGACCTGGATGGCGCGCAGCCGCTCCAGGACAGGGCCCCGCGCGGCCAGCGCACCCACCCGGAAGCTCGGCGAGGTCGCCTTGGTCAGCGAGCCGACGTGCACGACGACCCCGTCCGGGTCCTCGGCGGCCAGCGGACGCGGCAGCGGGCCCGCGTCCTCGTGCACGAGACGTCGTACGAAGTCGTCCTCCACGACGAACGCACCCGCCTCCCTCGCGATCCGCAGCACCTCACCGCGCCGCTCGGGCGCGAGCACGGCGCCGGTCGGGTTCTGGAACAGCGGCTGGCAGACGAAGACACGGGCACCGGTGGCCTTGAAGGCGTCCGCGAGCAGGGCGGGTTTCACCCCGTCGGCGTCCACCGGCACCGGCACGGGCCGCAGTCCGGCCGCGCGGGCGATCGCCAACATGCCCGGGTACGTGGGCGATTCGACGAGCACCGGTGCCCCGGGCGGCGCGAGCGCGCGCAGGGCGGTGGTGAGCGCGGACTGACCGCCCGCCGTGACGAGCACCTCGGCGGCGGTGACCGCACCGCCGATCCCCCGCGCGAACCACTCCCGCAGCTCCGCGAGTCCCTCCACGGGCGGCCGGCCCCAGACGCCGGGACGGCGGCCCGCCCTGGACAGGGCCGCGCCCATCGCCCGCTCGGGCTGCAGCGACGGGTGCAGATAGCCGCCGTTGAACTCGATGACACCGGGCGGCGGAGCGGCGAGCGAGACCATGACTCCGGAGGCGTCCACCGTGCGCGGCACGAGTTCGGTTGCGGCGTCCGCGCTGAGCGCGACCTCCTGCCAGGAGGTGTCCCCGGCGGGCTCGGCAGCGGCACGCGGCTGTGCCCGGAACGCGCCGGCCCCGGGCCGGGTGACGACCAGCCCCTCGGCCGAGAGCTGCGCCAGCGCCCGCGACACAGTCACCGGGCTCACCCGAAACCGTTCGACAAGTGCCCGACTCGACGGCAGCTTTCCACCAGGAGAGTATCGGTTCAGCTCCCGCCGCAGCTGATTCGCCAGCCCGCCCACACTGCTACTCTCATTCATGAGAGTTAAGGATAGCGCTACCGCCAATACCCGGATAGCAGTTCGCACGTCTGCCCGGACCACCGCAGGCGCGCTCCCCGCCACTTCGGAAGCGGTCGCCTCCGCGCCCTCCCACCGCTCCGGCACCCTCCAGGCCGCCCTCGGCGTCACCGCCTTCTCGCTCACGTTCCCCGCCACCGCCTGGGGCTTGGAGGGCTTCGGCCCCTGGTCCCTGGTGGCCGTGCGCAGCGTCCTGGCCGCGGTCATCGCGGGCGGCTGTCTGCTGGCGCTGCGCGTGCCCCCGCCGGTCAGGCGCCACTGGACGGGCCTCGCCGTCGTTGCCGCGGGCGTCGTGCTCGGCTTCCCACTGCTGACGACGCTCGCCCTGCAGACCTCCACCACCGCCCACGCGGCCGTGGTCGTCGGTCTGCTGCCGCTCACCACCGCGCTGTTCTCGGCGCTGCGCACGGGGGCACGGCCCTCGCGGACGTTCTGGGTGGCGGCGGTCGCGGGCGCGGCCGCGGTGATCGCGTTCACCGTGCTGCAGAGCGGTGGCGCTCTGACCAGCGCGGACGCCTATCTCTTCGGCGCACTGCTGATCTGCGCGGCGGGCTACACCGAGGGCGGACGACTCTCCAGGGTCATGCCCGGCTGGCAGGTCGTCGGCTGGGCACTGGTCCTGTGTCTGCCCCTCACGGTGCCGGGTGCACTGGTCGCGCTGTCGTACGAGCCGGTGCACCTGAGCGCGCACAGCGTGACAGGGCTGCTGTGGGTGGCGGCAGGATCGCAGTTCCTCGGTCTGGTCGTCTGGTACCGCGGCATGGCGGCGATCGGGATCCCGAAGGCCAGCCAGTTGCAGCTGGCGCAGCCGCTGCTCACACTGGTGTGGTCGGTACTGCTCCTGGGTGAGCACCTCACACCGGCCGCGCCCCTGACGGCCGCCGCCGTACTGGTATGCATCGCGGTCACCCAGCGAGCCCGGGACTGACGGACGGGCAAGGGCCGGGCCAACCGGCGCCACCAGTCGTAGACTTGCGACCACGGACCGCTACTCCCGCAGATGACGAGGAGGCCGTTCAGATGCATGCAGTCGAGGGCGACCAGCTGGTGCAGCACGGCAGGGTCGTCGGGCAGCAGGACAAGATCTCAGAGATCGTCGAAGTACTGGGTACGGAGGGCACTCCCCCGTACCGCGTCCGCTTCCAGGACGGGCACGAGGCAGTGTGCTCACCGGGCCCGGACTCCGAAATCCGCCACAAGGACGCAGCCCACTGACTCAGCGCAAGGGTTCCGCCGGCCGTCTTGTGCGGGTTCCCCAGACGAGGCGGCCGTCCTGGGCCGTCGCGCGCTGACGCATGTCGTCGGCGAGGGAGTGAAAGTACTCCGCCAGTGAAGCGTGCGTCTCGAATCGGGTCAGGTCCCCGTCGCTCCACTTCCCCAGCATGCCTGTGCTGGTGTCGATGAACCGGCCGTAGAGCCAGTCCGTCTCCACCGCGAAGGGGACCCAGTCGTGGCGCCATGCCAGGGTTTCGCGATCCGGATGCTGTGACGGCTCCATTGCCGCTATTCCCGTACGCCATTCATGGACGTTCACGATCTGCTCCACGGACAGCAAGTGCCACCCAGAGGACAGGAAGCTGCTGCCAGGGGCGGCGAATCTACTGTCTTCCCCGTCGGCCATACGCACGCCGTTGTTCGTCAGCAGCCACGTCCACATTTCCTGCGGGAAGCTCACGCCGAGACGCGCTTCGGCATCGACGATCATCTTCGGTGTCGCGGGTCCGCACAGGGCCGCCGCGTTCTTCGGAGCGTTCCGCTCAAGCCATCGCGTGACACGGCCCCACGCCTGCCGCACGTTCTCCGCCTCGCGCGACCGTATGCCACCCATGGGTGATCCCCCCGCTTCAGTAGTGATCAGCAACCACCCGGGCCATCGCACCGATCCGGTCCGCCCCGACCTCCTTGGCGGCGAAGAAGACGTGCCCCTTCACCTCCGGATACCGCGCGGCCAGCGTCAGATGCCGGGACAGCTCCGCCGGATCCTGCCAGGCGGCCGGCTGGGCCGAATCACCGGCCTTGTACAGCGCCTCCCCCACGTACAGCCCCACGCCAGTACCCTCGGCCGTCTTCGCCCACCAGGGCACCAGCTTCGCGTAGTCGGCGGCAGCGAGGCCGATGTTCCAGTACAACTGCGGGCAGATGTAGTCGATCCAGTGCTCCCGGACCCACTTCCTGGTGTCCGCGTGCAGATCGTCGTACGTCTCCACGCCCGCCTGAGTCGGCGAACCGAGCGGATCGGTCGCGGCGTTGCGCCACACCCCGAAGGGGCTGATCCCGAAGCGCGCCGTCGGCCGGATCTGCTTGATGCGGGCAGCCGTCTCAAGGACCAGCCTGTCGATGTTGTCGCGCCGCCAGGCCGCCCGGTCGGGGAAGCCCGCGCCGTACGCCCCGTACGCCGCGTCGTCGTCGAAGACCTGCCCGGCGACCGGATACGGGTAGAAGTAGTCGTCCCAGTGCACGGCATCGATCGCGTACTTGCGCAGCGCGTCGAGCATCGCGTCCTGGACGAAGGCGCGGACCTGCGGCAGTCCGGGGTTGTAGTAGAGCTTCCCGCCGTACGGGACGACCCAGCCGGGATGCTCGCGGGCCGGGTGGTTCGCCACGAGCCTCGTCGGGTCGGTGTGGTTGGCGATCCGGTACGGGTTGAACCAGGCGTGCAGTTCCAGGCCGCGCGCGTGCGCCTCCGTGACCGCCGTGCCCAGCGGGTCCCAGCCGGGGTTCCTGCCCTGGACTCCGGAGAGGTACTGGGACCACGGCTCGTACGACGACGGCCACAGCGCGTCGGCCGTGGGGCGCACCTGGAACATCACGGCGTTGAGGCCGCGGCGTACGGCCGTGTCGAGATGGGCGAGGAGTTCGGTGCGCTGCTGTGCCGCGGTGAGCCCGGTGCGCGAGGGCCAGTCGCGGTTGGAGACCGTCGCCAGCCACATCCCGCGCATCTCCCCCGCCGCACGAGGCCTGTTCGTGTCGGCCGCGGCGTCTCCGGCGGTCGCGAATCCCGACAGCGTCGCCGCCGCTGCCAAGGCGAACGCGCGACGTGACAGTCGCCCCATCTCCACACCCCCTACACAACGGATCCGTCCGGTCACGGATCGTCTCCTCGCACAGCATGCCCGACCCGCACGATCGATCATCGATACTTGGGAGTAACGTGCACGATCGGAGCAGGCACCGCACAACGGGGAACCTGCCAAGGCCGATGATCAGCGGAAAGGGACGATGTGACCGACATCGAACGCGTCGGAGTGGTGGGCTGCGGACAGATGGGAGCGGGCATTGCCGAGGTGTGCGCCCGCGCCGGTCTCGACGTCAAGGTGGCCGAGACCACCGGCGAAGCCCTGGAGTTCGGCCGTACCCGGCTCTTCAACTCCCTCTCCAAGGCGGCCGAGCGCGGGAAGATCTCCGAGGAGGAGCGGGACGCGACCCTGGCGCGGCTCAGCTTCACCACGGACCTCGGTGAGTTCGCGGACCGCGACCTGGTGATCGAGGCCGTCGTCGAGAACGAGCAGGTGAAGACGGAGATCTTCCAGGTCCTCGACCAGGTGGTGACCCGGCAGGACGCGATCCTCGCCTCCAACACCTCCTCGATCCCGCTGGTCAGGCTGGCCGTCGCCACCTCGCGTCCCGACCAGGTCATCGGCATCCACTTCTTCAACCCGGCCCCGGTGCAGAAGCTCGTCGAGCTGATCCCGGCGCTCACCACGTCCGAGGGCACCCTCAGCCGGGCTCAGGCGCTCGTCGAGAAGATCCTCGGCAAGCATGCGATCCGCGCCCAGGACCGCTCGGGCTTCGTGGTCAACGCGCTGCTGATCCCCTATCTCCTGTCCGCGATCCGGATGTTCGAGTCGGGCATCGCGAGCCGCGAGGACATCGACAACGGCATGGAGCTGGGCTGCGCCCACCCGATGGGCCCGCTCAAGCTGTCCGACCTGATCGGCCTCGACACGGTGGCCTCGGTCGCGTATTCGATGTACGAGGAGTACAAGGAGCCGCTGTACGCCGCTCCCCCGCTGCTCCAGCGCATGGTGGACGCGGGCCGCCTGGGCCGGAAGTCGGGCTCGGGCTTCTACACCTACGCCTGATTACGCACGGTAAAACGCAGGCTCACGCGGGCCCGGCACCCATGGGGGTGCCGGGCCCGCGCCATTCACACACCGTGTGCGCGCCGGGCCCGCATATGCCCCTCGCACACGCTCCCCTTGCGCCCACCAGGCGAGTTGACTTTCCGTGCGCATGTAAAAGACGAGACGACTACGGAAAGGAGCGGACTCGTGACCGCCGACCCCGAGCATCCCGTGGCACCAAGGGAACTCGCAGAGTTACGCCGGTCCATCGAAGTGGGCCTCACCCGCATCGAGGGCGGACTGGCACTGCTCACTCAGCGCGACGACCAGACCGCCAAGGATCTCGACGACCTGAGCGCACGGGTCGTCGCCCTCGAACACACCCGCTGGCCCCTGCCCACCCTCGCGGCTGTCGCGGCCGTGGGCGCGGTGGCCGTGGCGGTCTGGCAGGCTCTGGGCCACTAGGTCCCTGGACGCCGCGTGGGGGGTGGATCAGGGCAACGCGTCCTGCCCGAGCCTGAGATGGTGCAGAAGGAGCAGTGCGGCAGCCATGTTGGCGGCCGGGACCTCGCCGCGGGCGACCATGTCGGGGACGAGCTTGAGGGGAACCCATTCCCGACGGTCGGACTCGAAGTCGTCCACGGGGTGTCCGATGTACGCGCCTTCATCGGCCCAGAAGATGTGGTGCCGGGCGTCGGTGAGCCCGTTGGAGGGCTCGACGCTCATCAGATGGCGCAGGGGTCCTGGTCGCCAGCCGGTCTCCTCCTCCAGTTCGCGGGCCGCCGCGACGGCGATGTCCTCGCCGTCCTCGACGACGCCCGCCGCGAGCTCCCATCCCCAGCTGTCGGTGATGAAGCGGTGCCGCCACAGGAGCAGCACCTCGTTGGCCGCGTTCACCACGGTGGCCACGGCCACGGGCCTCAGCCGTATCAGGAAGTGATCCAGGTGCCGGCCGTCCGGCAGCTCCACATCTGCGAGATTGACGGTGAACCAGCGATTTGCGTACACAGTTTGTTCGTTCTGTTTCGTCCACTGCACGGTTCTGCCACCTTCCGCCGAGTAGATGGCAATATGGCAGTAGGAGCCTCCTGACAGCAGGCGCACAGCGGCGCACAGTGCTGGACGGGTTCGGTGTTCTACAGCGGTACGCGCAGTGCGCCGTCGATGAGTTCGGCAGCCTCGGAGGTGCCCGCGCACCCACTGGCCACCAGGTGTTCGCGTACCGCGCGAAGTCTGTCACGCAGCCGCTGGGACTCCATCCCCCGTGCCTGTTCGGCCATTTGAAGTGCGGTGGCGACCGCCTTGTCGGCGTTGCCCTGGCGCAGTTCGATCTGGCTGAGCACGGCGAGCCGGTGCACCCGTCCCCGGTCGTGGGCCGGATTGTCGACGGCGGCCACCGCGTGCTCGTCCGCCGCCATCAGGTCGCCGAGACTGAGCAGTGCCTCCGCCACCTGTACGTTGACCAGGCCCGGTTGGACATAGCCGGTCTCGTCGGGCTCGTAACCGCGCCGGATGCGGTCGGCGGCCTGCTCGGCACGCCGGATGCACGACAGTGCGCTGCTGCCGTCGCCGAGGTGCGCGTACGCCTTGGCCTGCATCGCGTAGAGGTCGGAGGCGAGCGCCGGAGTGATCTGCCGCCCGGCGGCGCGCAGCGCGGCCTCGGCGAAGGCGACGGCCTGCCGGTGCTCACGCATGAACAGCGACTGGTTGACCAGGAGGGCTATGACGTACGCGCCAAGTCCTCTGTCCCCGCTGGCCTTTGCCAGGCGCAGTGCCTGGTGGAAGTAGCGCTGGGCGAGTCCGTGCGCGTCGGAGTCGTAGGCACAGATACCCGCGATGGCCACCAACCCGCCGGTCGCACGGTGGAGTTGGCGTCCGGTGGCGTCGGTGTAGCTGCCGCGCAGCAGCGGCGCCGTCTCGGAGTTGAGGAAGCCGACGATCCGGGTGCGGGTCGCGATGCCGCCCGCCTTGCGGTACATCTGCTCGTAGTGGGCGCGGGCCGCGCGGAGCATCTCGATGTCGGCCATGCTCACCTGGTGGCGTCCGCCGCGTGAGACGTCCACGTCCTCGGGCGGGTTCTCCCACTCCCACACGGGCATCACGGCCGGTGTTCCGGTGACGGCCGGCGCGCCGAGGATGTGCGGGCGCTGCTGTTCATCGGAGCGCCACAGCGCGGTGGCCCGCTCGACGAAACCGGAGAGCGTGGTGCCGTGCGGGGTCGACGGTTCACCGGGTACGCCGAGACCGATGTCGTCGAGCGTGACGGGCCGGTGGAGTCTCCCGGCGAGCACCTCACAGATCAGGTCGGGCACCTGTCCGCGCGGGCGCTGCCCCTTCAACCACCGCGCCACGGCGGTGTGTTCGTACCTGAGCGCAAGACCGCGCGCTCGTCCCGCCTGATTGACGTGAGCGGCGAGCCCCGCATGGGAGATGCCGGCCTCGTCGAGAATCGCGTCGAGCAGAGTGTTGGGCTGCATGTGAGGCCCCCCGGGTGACTCGGTGCCGTCAGAGTAGTGCGTCCTGTTTCACACGGGGTGTGAACGGAGTGCTCGTATCCGGGCAGTACGCGCGCTGTCGCAGAGCGTTTCCGGCCGGTTGACTGAAATGCCTCGCAAGAGGCCGGCCGGGCCGCCGGCTCCCCCTCGTACAGTGCGGCGGCCCGCACCCGCGCCGTCCGCCCAGCTGCCTGCCCGACACTCCGTGGCGGGGCGGACGGCGACACTCCGTTGGTTTCGCCGGGTCACTGCGGGTGCTTCATCGGCTGCGGGCGCGTGGGGGCTTGTCGCGCAGTTCCCCGCGCCCCTGAAAACCCTGCGCTCACGTCACTTGATGGGCCACCGGGTGGGACAGCTGCGCGGGTAACCGTTTGCGGTCGTTGCGCAGTACCAGCAGCGCTATGTCGTCCGCCGGCATCCCGCCCGTGTGGCTCAGGACCTGGGAGAACACCGAGTTCAGGACCGACTGGGGCGAGACCGGCTGGGCTTGGACGGCGTCGGTGAGCGCCGCCGGCAGCGGGAAGAAGCGGCCCTGTGCGTCGCGCGCGTCCTCGACTCCGTCGGTGTGCAGGAAGAGCCCCTCGCCCGGCAGCAGTTGACCGCAGCGCACGACGGGAAGTTCGGCCGGGAGCGGGAACGGCCCGAGCGGGGGCAGGGGTTCACCGAACGCCAGCCGCACCACATGACCGCGCACACCGGCAGGCTCGACATGGCTGCGCAGCAGATACGGCCACGGATGACCGCAGTTCAGGGCGTACACCTCGCCGTCGCGGCGGATCTCCAGGAGCAGCAGGGTGACGAACTCCTCGGCGACCGGGCTGTCTGGGTCCAGGCCGGACGAGGGGTGCTCGGCACGGGCCCGCTCACGCAGATGCCGGGCCAGCGCCCGCTCAAGTCTCCTCAGGACGCAGCCGAGTTCGGGCTCGTCGTGCACGGCCTCACGAAAGCTGCCGAGGACGGCGGCGACGGTTCCGATGGCGCCGATACCGTGCCCGCGGACGTCGCCCATGACAACCCGTACACCGTGCTCGGTGGCGATCACCTCGTACAGATCACCGCCGACGCTCGCGCCGCGGTCCGCGGAGAGCTGTGCCGCGGCGACGTTCAGCCCGTCGATCCGCGGGGGCAGCGGCCGCAGCAGCACGCTCTGGGCGGCGCCCGCGACCTCCCGGATCTGCCGGAGCTCCCGCAGCAGCGCCTTCCTGACGTGGAGTATCAGCCCCGTACCGACCGCGAAGAAGACGGCGCAGGTGGCCATCCGGGCACCGAACCCGTTCTGCTGCGCGAGCGGACAGGCCAGCTTGTACGTGATCGCCATCGCGCCCCAGACGGTGGGCAGCCCCAGGCTCAGCGCCCGCCGCAGCGGCTTCCGGTCGGCCCGCCGGACCGCCCGGCCCAGACCGATCCGGAGGCCACGCCTCCGCACCGGCCGCCCTCTTGCTCCGCGCACCGCCCGGGCCAGCACCCGCGCATGCGTACGGGGCGTTGCCCTGCAGGGTGCCCCACCAGCCTTGATACGGATCATGCCGATTGGCCCCCCAATAGGCCCTGACAGCGCAGACGGCCTCCGCGAGGCCGGTCCGATTCTGTCGACCGCATGCCCCGATCGGGCCAGATCGCCCGGACTTGTCACCCGAATGAGTGAGGAGTCTTCGGACACATGCATTTATGCAGGTGAGCGCAGGGGAAAAGCGCCCCTGAAAGGGGCGCGGGGAACTGCGCGATCAGCCACGTACGTGCCGCGGCCGACAGAAGACGCGCAGTTCCCCGGTACTGATGGGCCCGGCGGAGCTAGCTCCGCAACACCGCCCCGGTCCGCTCACCCGCGAGGGCCACCGCCGCGTCGCGAGCCTCGGAGGCCTCGTCGACGGTCAGCGTGCGATCGGCGGCACGGAACCGCAGCGCGTACGCCAGGGACTTCTTGCCCTCGCCGAGCTGCTCGCTGTTCTCGTAGACGTCGAACAGCCGGATGGACTCGAGGAGTTGACCCGCGCCCTCGCGCAGCGCCGCCTCGACGTCCGCGTGGTGGACCGACTCGTCGACGACCAGGGCGACGTCCTGCGTGGCGACCGGGAATCCGGAGATCCGCGGGGCCTGCAGGGCACCGGTGCCGGCCTGCTCCAGGCGGTCGAGGTTGAGCTCCATCGCGCTGGTGCGTGCGGGCAGGTTCAGCGCCTTCAGCACACGCGGGTGCAGCTCGCCCGCGTGCCCGACGATCTGCTCCTCCCCGTCGATCAGCACGGCGAGCTCGGCGCAGCGGCCCGGGTGCCAGGGTCCGTACTGGCCCTGGCGGACGATCAGTTCGACGCCCGCCTCACCGGCGACGGTCCGCGCAGCCTGGACCGCGTCGGCCCAGTCGGCCGGGCGGCCCTTGCCCCACCAGCCGGCCTGCTCACGGGCACCGGCGAGCACCACACCCACGTGCCGGGGCTGGACGGGAAGGACGGCGGTCAGCGCCGCGATCTCCTCGTCGGTGGGACGGCGGTCGACGGGCAGCCGCACGGCGACACGCTGTTCCTCACGCGGGTGGAAGACCAGGCCGGTCTCGAACAGCGCGAGGTCGTGCGAGCCCCGGCCGTCGTTGCGGCGCAGCGCACCGAGCAGCCCCGGCAGCAGCGACGTACGCAGCGCGGGCTCCTCATCGGAGAGCGGGTTGACCAACTTGACCACCCGGCGGTTCGGGTCGTCCGCCGCAAGGCCGAGCTGGTCGAAGACGCCCTCGCTGACGAACGGGTAGCTCAGCGCCTCGACATAACCGGCCCCGGCCAGGGCACGGCCGACACGGCGGTGCAGCCGCTGGCGCTCGGTCAGGCCGCGGCCCGCGGGGGGCCTGGGCAGCGTGGAGGGCAGGTTCTCGTAGCCCTCGAGACGGATGACCTCCTCCGCGAGGTCGTTCGGCGCCGCGAGGTCGGGCCGCCAGGACGGCACGGTGACGATCAGCTCGTCCTGCCCGTAGACGTCGCAGCCGACCTGCTGGAGACGGCGTACGACGGTCTCGCGGCCGTAGTCGACACCGGCCACCTTGTCCGGGTGGTTCGCCGGAGTGGTGATGGTGTGCGGCGCGGACGGGGCGATGACCTCGGTGACTCCCGCGTCGGCGGTGCCGCCCGCGAGGAGGACCAGGAGGTCGACGGTGCGCTGGGCGGCGGCGGACGCGGCCTCGGGGTCGACGCCGCGCTCGAAGCGCTTGGACGCCTCGGAGCCCAGCTTGTGACGGCGGGCGGTGCGGGCGATGGAGACCGGGTCGAAGTGCGCGGCCTCGATCACGACATCGTTGGTGGCACGCTCGGCGTCGTCATGGTCGGCGATCTCCGTGTTGGCGCCTCCCATCACGCCCGCGAGACCGATGGGACCGCGGTCGTCGGTGATCACCAGGTCCTCGGCGTCGAGGACACGCTTCGCGCCGTCGAGCGTGGTGAGCTTCTCGCCCTGCTCCGCCCGGCGTACGCCGATCGTGCCCTGGATGAGGGAGCGGTCGTACGCGTGCAGGGGCTGGCCGACCTCCAGCATCACGTAGTTCGTGACGTCGACGGCGAGCGAGATGGGGCGCATCCCGGCCTTCTGCAGCCTGCGCTGCAGCCAGATCGGGGAGCGCGCCTCGTTGGAGAGGCCCGTGACGGTGCGCGCCGTGAAGCGGTCGCAGCCGGTCGGCTCGGAGACCTGTACCGGGTAGCCGAACGCGTTCGGGGCGGGGACGTCCAGGAGCGCCGGGTCGCGCAGCGGCAGCCCGTACGCGATGGCCATCTCGCGGGCGATGCCGCGCATCGACAGGCAGTCGCCGCGGTTGGCGGTGACGGCGATGTCGAGGACCTCGTCGACGAGCTCAAGGAGCTCGATGGCGTCGGTGCCGACCTCGTGCTCGGGCGGCAGCACGATGATGCCGTGCGAACCGTCGTCGCCCATGCCCAGCTCTTCGCCGGAGCAGATCATGCCGTGCGAGGTCTTGCCGTACGTCTTGCGCGCGGCGATCGCGAAGTCGCCGGGCAGCACCGCGCCCGGGAGGACCACGACGACCTTGTCGCCGACGGCGAAGTTGCGGGCGCCGCAGACGATCTCCTGCGGCTCACCCGTGCCGTTGGCCTGGCCGACGTCGACGGTGCAGAAGCGGATGGGCTTCTTGAAGCCCTCCAGCTCCTCGATGGTCAGTACCTGGCCGACGACGAGGGGGCCCTTGAGGCCCGCGCCGAGCTGCTCGACGGTCTCGACCTCGAGGCCTGCCGAAATGAGCTTGGCCTGGACGTCGCGCCCGGTCTC
Organism: Streptomyces sp. NBC_00620; assembly: GCF_026341825.1. Classification (GTDB taxonomy): domain Bacteria; phylum Actinomycetota; class Actinomycetes; order Streptomycetales; family Streptomycetaceae; genus Streptomyces. Next base: position 1,056,344 of record NZ_JAPENY010000002.1, on the reverse strand, counting down.
CGTCGCCGGCAGGTCGACGTACTCCCGCAGCCAAGAAAGCGGGACCCGCATCAGATCTCCATCCCGAACGGCCGGGTGAACCGGACGTCACCCTCGACCATGTCTCGCATGTCATCGACGTTGTGGCGGAACATCAGCATCCGTTCGATGCCGAACCCGAAGGCGAATCCGCTGTACTTCTCGGGGTCGACGCCCGCGGCGACCAGCACGCGGGGGTTGACCATCCCGCAGCCGCCGAGCTCGATCCAGCCCTCGGAGGAGCAGGTGCGGCAGGGCCGGTCGGGGTTGCCGACGGACTCGCCGCGGCAGACGTAGCACACCATGTCCATCTCGGCGGACGGCTCGGTGAACGGGAAGAAGTTCGGGCGCAGCCGGGTCTTCATGTCCGATCCGAAGAGCGCCTGGACCATGTGGTCGAGGGTGCCCTTGAGGTCGGCCATGGTCAGGCCCTCGTCGATGGCGAGGAGCTCGACCTGCATGAAGACGGGGGTGTGCGTGGCGTCCAGCTCGTCGGAGCGGTAGACGCGGCCCGGGCAGATCACGTAGACGGGCGGCTCGCGGTCGAGCATCGAGCGGATCTGCACCGGCGAGGTGTGGGTCCGCAGGACGATGTTCGACTCCTCTTCGTGGCCCTTGGGGCCCTGCACGAAGAAGGTGTCCTGCATACCGCGCGCCGGGTGGTCCGGGCCGATGTTCAGGGCGTCGAAGTTGAACCACTCGGCCTCGACCTCGGGGCCCTCGGCGACCTCGTAGCCCATGGCCACGAAGACGTCCTCGATGCGCTCCGAAAGCGTGGTCAGCGGGTGCCGGGCGCCGGCCGGTACGCGGTCGTACGGCAGTGTGACGTCCACCGCCTCCTCGACCAGCACACGGGCGTCGCGGTCGGCCTCCAGCTCGGCCTGGCGGGTGGCGAGGGCCTTGTTCACCGCGCCGCGGGCCTGGCCGACGAGCTTGCCGGCGGCGGCCTTGGCGTGCGGGGGCAGGGCGCCGATCTCGCGGTTGGCGAGGGCCAGCGGGGAGGTGCCGCCGGTGTGGGCGACCTTGGCCTCCTGGAGCGCGTCGAGGTCACCGGCGGCCGCGAAGGCGGCGAGCGCCTCGTCCCGCATGCGCTCGATCTCTTCCGGTTTCAAGGCCTCGACCTCTACTGGGTCGTACGACTTATTCGGTGCCGACATCTCTTCCCGTGCTTCCGGTTGGCTGGCGGATGGTCCCCGTCCCGACTCGGGGGACGCCTTGTCCCTGAAACGGGGACGCAAAGGTGCCAAAGGCCGAGTCTAACGGGGGTGAGGTGGGTGAATGCGCCCGTGGGGCCTCTTCGGCGTCAGAGCAGATACGCCGGGGTGCCCACGGGCAACGTAAATCGGAACTCGGCGCCGCCGCCGGGGGCGCGGCCGACCGTGATGGTGCCGCCGTGGGCCTCGACGATGCCCTTGACGATGTAGAGCCCGAGGCCCGTCCCGCCGCGCTTGCTGCCCCGCCAGAAGCGGGTGAAGACGCGGTTCATGGACTCCTCCGGGATGCCGGTGCCCTCGTCGCTCACGGTGACCGACGTCGCGGCGTTCGCCGCCTCTTCCCGGTCCTCCCGCTCGCGCGGGGACGCCGAGGGCGTGACCTCGATGGTGACGGTTCCCTCGCCGTGGCGCACCGCATTTTCGATCAGGTTGCTGAGCACCTGGTCGACCTTGTCAGGGTCGGCCCACAGGGCGGGCAGCGGATGCTCGATGCGCACCAGGAATCGGTCTGCCGACTGGCCGGAGGCGACGTAGGCCTGGATGTGGCGGCCGACGGCGGCGCCCATGTCGACGGGCTGGCGGCGCACTTCGAGCCGGCCGGAGTCGATCCGTGAGATGTCGAGCAGCTCGGCGATGAGCCGGGTGACCCGGTCGGCGTCGGCGTCGACGGTCTCCAGCATGAGCTTCTTCTGGTCGTCGGTGAAGCGTTCCCACTTGGCCAGCAGGGTGGCCGTGAAGCCCTTGACGGAGGTGAGCGGCGAGCGCAGTTCATGGGCGACGGTGGCGATCAGCTCGGCGTGGCTGCGCTCGGTGCGGCGGCGGGCCTCGGTGTCCCGCAGGGAGACGACGACACGGCGGATGGGCCCGGTGGGGTGCGTGCGCACGTACCTCGCGGAGACGAGCACCTCGCGCCCGCCGGGAAGCAGCAGATTCCGCTCGGGCTGTCCGACACGGATGGCGAGACCGCCGTACGGGTCGGTCAGCTGCCACCACCTGCGGCCCTCCAGATCCTCCAACGGGAGGGCCCACTCCAGCGGGCGTCCGAGGGCGTCGGCGGCGGACACGGCCGCGATGCGGGCGGCGGCGGCGTTGAAGCAGATCACGCGGCCGCGCTCGTCGGCCACGACCAGTCCGTCGGGGAGGTCGTCGGGGTCGATGCCGAGACCGGCTCCGGGGCCTGCTGCCAGTTCGGCTCCCGGTTCGGCTTCCCGGTCGGCTCCGAGTTCGGCGGCGTCACCGCGCCGGGACGCGGGCGTACCGCGCACGTCCCGTGCTCGCGGCGCCTTCTGCGCACCGCTCGTGCCGACACTCATCCCCGTACCCCACCTCTCGTCCGGCAGTGGGCCCCGAGCAGGTCACCCTACTAGCTCTGGGTGACGGAACGGCACCCTCCGGAGGCGCGCTGTGCACGCGCGGACGCGTAGAGACATACGGCTGCGGCGGTGGCGAGGTTCAAGCTTTCGGCCTTTCCGTGGATGGGTACGCGCACGACGGCATCCGCCAGCGCGCGCGTCTCCTCCGGAAGCCCCCACGCCTCGTTCCCGAACACCCAGGCGGTCGGCCCGCCCATCGTCCCCTTGTCCAGCTCGTCGTCGAGGTCGTCCTCCCCGGCGCCGTCCGCGGCCAGGATCCGCACACCGGCGTCCTTGAGCCCCTGCACGGCCCGCTCGACGGGCACACCGACGGCGACGGGCAGATGGAACAAGGAGCCCACCGAGGCCCGTACGGCCTTGGGGTTGTAGAGATCCACGGACGCGTCGGTGAGTACGACGGCCTCGGCACCCGCGGCATCGGCGCACCGCAGCACGGTGCCGGCGTTCCCGGGGTCGCGTACATGCGCGAGTACGGCGACGAGCTTGGGCCGCGCCCCGAGGATCTCCTCGAAGGGGGTGTCCAGGAAGCGGCAGATGCCGACAAGGCCCTGCGGTGTGACGGTCGTCGAGATGTCGGCGATCACGTCCTCGGCGGCGAAGTGCACCCGTGCGCCGGCGTCCAGGGCGTCCCCGACGATGTCGGCGTACCGCTCCCCTGCCTCGACCGTCGCGAACAGCTCGACGAGGGTGGCGGTCCCGCCGGGGCGGTGCGCCGCCGCCTCCCGCACGGCCTGCGGCCCCTCCGCGAGGAACAGCTGCTCCTTGCCGCGGAAGTTCCGCCTGCCGAGCCGCCGGGCGGCGGAGACGCGGGGCGACTTGGGGGAGATCAGTTCAGGGGCGGCAACCATGCGACTCACCTTTGGGGAGGGGGACCTCAGGGGCGCGGGGAACTGCGCGAGCAACCCACCACCACCGGCAGACGGAGGACAACGTACGGCGACAGACGCAACCGGACCCGTAGGCCGGGGGCCTACGGGTCCGGTTGACCGGCTTGACGCACGGCTCAGGCGGCAGCCTTGGGCGCGTTGACGTCCGACGGCAGCGCCTTCTGGGCGACCTCGACGAGCGCGGCGAACGCGTTGGCGTCGTTGACGGCCAGCTCCGCGAGGATCTTGCGGTCGACCTCGATGTTGGCCGCGTTCAGACCCTGGATGAAGCGGTTGTAGGTGATGCCGTTGGCGCGGGCAGCGGCGTTGATGCGCTGGATCCACAGCCGACGGAAGTCGCCCTTGCGCTTCTTGCGGTCGTTGTAGTTGTAGACCAGGGAGTGGGTGACCTGCTCCTTGGCCTTGCGGTACAGGCGCGAACGCTGACCGCGGTAGCCCTTGGCGGCCTCGAGGATCGCCCGGCGCTTCTTGTGGGCGTTGACTGCCCGCTTGACGCGTGCCACTTGTTAACTCCTTGTAGCGGGGCCGTGGTTGGACTCACACGGCCCGAAATCGATGGGGTCCCGGTCCTGGCGTACGGCGCGCGGCGATCGAATGATCAGGCGCCGGTACGTCACTTGCCGAGAAGCTTCTTGATCTTCTTGGCGTCGCCCGGGGCCATCTCGGCGTTGCCGGTGAGGCGACGCGTCACTCGGGACGACTTGTGCTCGAGCAGGTGGCGCTTGCCGGCGCGCTCACGGAGCACCTTGCCGGAGCCGGTGATCTTGAAGCGCTTGCTGGCACCGCTGTGCGACTTGTTCTTCGGCATAGCGCCGTTCTCTCCTCGTCAGTGGCGTTCCGGTGCCCGGTCGTGAAACCGGGCACGGTGGAACGTCATATGTATCGGTTGACATCCCTGGACTGGTGTCCCTGGACGCCCCGGACTCTCGTCCTGGGCTCCCCGGGCCTTCGCCCTGGGATCTAGACCTCGGCGGAAGCCTCGGCCGGAGCCTCGGCTGTCTCGGCGTCGACGTCGTCCACCTCGGGGATGTCGTCGCCGGTGTGGTTCTGCGACTTGCCCGGGTTGGCCTTCGCTTCCGCCTTGCGAGCCGCCTGGGCCTCGCGGGCCTCGGCCATCGCCTCGGTCTTCTTCTTGTGCGGACCGAGAACCATGATCATGTTTCGGCCGTCCTGCTTCGGGTTCGACTCGATGAACCCGAGGTCCTCGACGTCCGTTGCCAGACGCTGCAGCAGTCGGTAGCCGAGTTCCGGCCGGGACTGCTCGCGACCACGGAACATGATCGTGATCTTGACCTTGTCGCCCTGCTTAAGGAACCGGACGACGTGACCCTTTTTGGTGTCGTAGTCGTGCGGGTCGATCTTCGGCCGGAGCTTCATTTCCTTGATGACCGTGTGCGCCTGGTTCTTGCGCGCCTCACGGGCCTTCATGGCCGACTCGTACTTGAACTTCCCGTAGTCCATGAGCTTGCAGACGGGCGGACGAGCGCTCGCCGCCACCTCGACCAGGTCGAGGTCGTACTCCTGCGCAAGCTCCAGGGCCTTGGCAAGCGGAACAATCCCGACCTGCTCGCCGCTGGGACCGACAAGTCGCACCTCGGGAACGCGAATCCGGTCGTTGATGCGGGGCTCGGTGCTGATGGATCCTCCTCGGTAGCACCACACGGCGGTCTGGCGGACAGCCGTGTATGTCTCTGATGACATTTGGACCAACCGACGCGGGGCATGAAAAATGCCCCGGACGGGACACAGGCGGGGCTCCATGGATTACCGGAGCACCGCCGCGGTGATCCGCGGGGCGCACTTCGGGCGACTCCATCGTCCGTACGGAACGATGGTGACCGCCTGACCGGGTGACCCGCCGTCCCGGAGGACAGTCAGGTGGGAGATCGGAGCCTCCACTTGTGGGCCGAGCACGCTACATGTTTCTTGGCGCGTCCGACCGGTCGTTACACAAGGTTAGCAGCTTGGACCGGGAAGGGCTAACCGAGGCCCATTGGGGACGGTATCCGCCAGGCACCTATCGTGTGGGGCATGAGTGACACCCCTCCCCAGACGCCCGACTACGACGCCATGACCCGCGACATCGCCGAGGTCCCCGCGGTCGAGGTGATCGTAACCGTCGCCGTCAACCTGATGAGCGCCGCCGCAGTGAAGCTCGGTCTGACCGAGGAGGGAGACAAGCACAAGGACCTCGACGAGGCCCGCAAGCTGGTGCACGCGCTGGCCGGCCTGCTCGACGCGAGCACGACCGAGATCAGCTCCTTCCACGCGGCCCCGCTGCGCGACGGCCTCAAGTCGCTCCAGCTGGCGTTCCGCGAGGCGTCGATCGTCCCCGACGAGCCGGGCCAGGGCCCCGGCGAGAAGTACACGGGCCCGGTCTACGGCTGACCCCTCTTACCGTCGTACGTAGAAGGGCTCGCCGGGCGGCGTCGCCCCGGCCGGCAGGATTGCCAGGTCGAGGCCGCGCACCAGGCGGGCCCTGAGTGTCTCGTCGGCCGCCAGCCGTTCGGCGATCGCGCGGGCGGCCTCGGCCGGGACCGCGGACGGGTCCAGTACGAGGGCCAGCGTGCCGTCCGCCTGCCCCGGGCCGAGATGTGCGCTGAGCACGACGGACTCGGCGGCGACGGCCGCGCGTACGGCTCCGGTCACGGCCGGGTCGGCGAGGGGATCCGTGTTCGTACGCCCTTCGGCGAGCGCGAGCAGCGCGGGTCCTGTCAGTTCGTACGGCACCGGACCCGCCAGGTCGAGGACGACGGTGTCGGCCTTCTCGTGCGCGGCGGCCTGCAGGGCCTGGTGCAGGGGTACGGCGACGGGGCGGGCCTCGGGATCCCAGCGGGCCAGTGACTCGGTGGACGTGAAGGCGGGCAGTGCGGTGCGGTTGCCGGCCTTCAGGGTCGGCACGGCCATGTCGCTGGTCTTCTCGTGGCGCAGCCCGTTCGCGTCCTCCTCGACCTCACCGAGGACGGCGACGACGGGCACGAGCAGCCGGGCGCCCTTGAGCGCCTCCAGGACCGGCCCGACCGCGGTGCGGTCCTCGGCCCAGGCGGTGAGCGCCGCGCTCAGCCGGGGATCGGCGGAGCCGTCGTCGTCGGAGAAGCCGGAGTCTGGAATGTTCTTGTTCGCCACGGTCCCCGACCCTATCGGGGGGATGCTGCTGGGCTTGTGCGGCCCCGGAAACCTTGACTTGACGGGACTCATGGGATTCTCATCCATCCATGACGCACATTTCACAAGCGTCTAACCACGGACACAGGCCGGGCGCCCAGCATCGCGGGATGGACCGTCACAGAGCAAGCCGACGCCGTGCCCGCCCGTCCGGGCGCAGGCCCCTCGTGTACGCCGCGGTGGCCTCCGTCGTCCTCGTGTGCGGTACGGCGGCCGGGGCCGTATATGTGAAGGCCCAGGCGGACGACGGCCCGGACCTCGTAGCGTCGTCCTCTGCGCCCTCGGCGTCGCCGAGCGTCAGCGAGGAGGCAACGGTGGAACCCGTCACAGCGCCAGCGATCGACCGCGACGCGCTGCTCGCCGAGGCGATGAAGTCCGTCACGGTCCAGGACGGCGCCAAGATGTCGGTGGCGGTCCTCGACGTCGACTCCGACGAGAGCGCCTCGTACGGCGAGGGGGCCTTCGACACGGCGAGCATCGTCAAGGTCGACATCCTGGCCACGCTGCTGCTCCAGGCGCAGGACGGGGACCGGGAGTTGACGGCGTCGCAGAAGGCGAACGCCACCCTGATGATCGAGAACAGCGACAACACGGCCGCGACCGCCCTGTGGAACGCGATCGGGCAGTCGGACGGCCTCGACACCGCGAACAAGAGCTTCGGGCTGACGGAGACGGCGGGCGGCGACGGCGAGCTGTGGGGGCTGACGCAGACCACGGCGGCCGATCAACTGACCCTGTTGCAGCAGGTGTTCGGGGACGACTCGAAGCTCAGCGAGACCTCGCGGACGTACCTTCAGGGGCTCATGAGTGAGATAGCCGTCGATCAGCAATGGGGTGTGTCGGCCGCGGCGGACGGTTCCGAGTGGGCCCTGAAGAACGGGTGGCTGCCGCGCAGCACGACCGGGCTGTGGGACATCAACAGCATCGGGCGGGTCACCGTCGACGGCCACGACTACCTGATCGCCGTGCTGTCGAAGGGCACCACGACCAAGACGACGGGGATCACGCTGGTCGAGGGGGCGGCGAAGGCGGCGGTTTCGGCCTTCCAGGACACGACCGCCGACAAGGTCACAGCCGCGGCCACGGCCACCGACTAGTTCGTACGGCGGTAGTTCGTACGGCGGCTTGTCAGAAGCCGTCGTGTTCGTGTTCGCGTGGGCCCCTGCGGCCCCGCCACAGGACGACCGCCGCGGCCAGCAGGACCACGCCGAGGCCGCCGGCGAGCGGGCCCGCCCAGCCGACGGTGTCCGTGTCGTCCTCGGGGGTGTCCGGGCCCGATCCGAAGTACTCCTGGCCGTACGCCGCCTGCAGCCCCTCGGGCTCGATCTTGCCGCCCTCTTTGATGGCCGCTGCGGGGTCGACGAAGCCGTAGCCGCGGGAGTCGTCGCGGCCGCCGGTGGGAGAGTTGCGGGCCGTGTCCTCCAGGAGCTGCTTGATCTGGGCCGGGGACAGGCCCGGGTGGGCCGCCTTGATGAGGGCGACCGCGCCGGAGACGAACGCGGAGGCGGCGCTCGTGCCCCAGCCTTCGTAGTACTGCTCGTCCGGGTCCGCGATGACGACGTCGACGCCGGGGGCGCTGACGGTGGCGTACCAGCGGCGGGTGGAGAACGAGGCGCGGGTGCCGTTGTCGTCGACGGCGGTCGCGGCGATCACGCCCGGGTAGGCCGCCGGGTAGGAGATGTGGTCGCCCTTCTCGCCGCCGTTGCCGGCCGAGGCGACGACTACGGCGCCCTTCTTCAGGGCGTACTGGACGGCTTCGTCCTCGGCGGGTTCGGGGTGGGCGGACGCCGAGTCGTCGCCCAGGGAGAGGTTGATGACGTCGGCGCCGTGGTCGGCGGCCCAGCGGATGCCCTCGGCGAGGGCGTTGCCGCGGGTGTTGCGGGCCTTCGTACGGGAGGAGTCGCCGTCTTCGAGGATGACCCGGACGGGGAGGATCTTGGCCTCGGGGGCTATGCCCATGACGCCGTCGGCGTCTTCGTAGCCGTGTCCGTGGCCGGCGATGATCCCCGCCATGGCGGTCCCGTGCCGGGCCCACGCCCGGTCGCCGCGGGTCGCTCCGAAGCCGACCATGTCCTTGCCGGTGAGGACGTTGCCCTCCAGGTCCGGGTGCTGGTCGTCGACGCCGGTGTCGAGGACGGCGACCGTGATCCCCGCACCCTTGGTGGTCCGCCAGGCCTCCTGGGTGTGCATGGCGTCGAGGGCCCACTGCTGGGCGCGTATGCCGTCGGCGTGCGCGGCGGTGGAGGGGATCAGGGCGAGGGAGGCTGCCAGCAGGACGCTCAGGACGCCGGTCCTGCGGGTCATGACGGTCCTGCGGGTCATGACGGCTTCTCCGTGGCCGAGGTGACGGTCTTGCGGAAGCCGCGCTCGACGCGGTCGGCGAGGCCCTGGGCGTCGTGGCCGAGGCCGGCCTGCGCCGGGGCCGTGGTCGCGCCGGACTTCATGGCGTCCTGGGCGGGCTGCGGGTCGGTGACGGCACGGCCGTCGGCGAAGCCGGAGACGGCGTAGACGACGACGGGGGCGTCGGTGAGGACCGACACCGTCCAGGAGGCGCGCTGCTCGTCGCCGAAGCCGGCCGCGACGGTGCCCTCGGCGGCGTACGGGCGGGGCATCAGGTCGGTGCGGCGGTCCAGGCCCTCTTTCTGGAAGCGGGCCTTGAGGGAGGTCATCGCTGTGGCGTCCGCCTTGGTGAACAGCAGGCCGACGGTGGTGACAAGGCTCCGGGTCGCGTCCGTGTACGTGGCGCGCAGCAGCCGCAGGCAGCCCACCGGTGCGAGGGCCTTGCGCAGGAGGGGGTCGAAGGCGTTCGCGCAGCCGGTGTCCGGGGCGACGGCCACCCGTGTCCAGGTGCGGTCGGCGCCGCCGGGTCCCGCGCCCTCGCCCTGCACGGTGGGCGGGAAGAGCTGGTCCACGGGCACGCTGTGCCAGAGCTCCCCGGCCGCCGCGAACTCGCTCCGCGCGTCGGTGCCGGCCGAGCTGTCCCCGGTCAGCCAACTCCCGGTCACCGCGCCGCCGATGAGGCCGAGCCCCAGCACGACGCAGGCCGCGGCTGCCAGGGTCCTGGGCCGGGTGCGTCCGCTGCGGCGGCGTACGCGCACGGAGTCGTCGTACGTCTCCGGCCGGCCGAAGGACACGAACGGGCGCTCCACGCCAGGGGTTTCCGACGGGGGTGCGGGGGCCGGGGGCGGTGCGGGTGCCTCGGCCGGGATGGGCCGCAGCCGCCTGGTCGTCTCCGCGGCGCTCTCCGCGGGCACGGTGGTACGCCGGTCGCCGGGCGCCGGGGGCGCGTCGGGGAACCGTGCGGAGGCCGCCGGCGGGGGCGGGGGCACCGGGCCGGGGAAGCGCGGGGTCTCCTCCTCGCGGCGCGGGGCCTCACCGGGCGACTGTGCCGGGGCACGCGTCGCGTCCGGAGTCTGCGCCTCCGCATCGTTGGAGAAATCGAAGAAGTCGAACGAGCGGGGCGGCGACGGTACGCGGGGAGCGCGCCCGGCGCCCGACGACCGGGGGCCGTGGTCGCCCTCTCGGGGCTGTGATCCGCGCTGGGGCGGGGCCGACCCGACGCCGTTCCCCGCCGGGGGCGGGCCCATCGGTCGGGGCGGCCGAGCCGACGAGACGCCGCCCGCCGGAGGCACCTGCGGGCTGGACGGCCGCGACGGGGCTTCGCCCGGCCGCGGGGGCACGGGACGGCGCCCGGGCATCGGGGGCCGTCCCGATACCGGGCTCTGAGTACGGGACGGCGGCAGGGCCTCGCCGGTCTCGGCGGTCCCGCCTGACGGAGGAACCGCGCCCGGCGCAGGGTCCCGTTCCGGCATGGAGGGGCGGCCCGACGAGGGCTGGGCGGACGAGGGCCTGCTCGGCGACGAGGGCTGGGGCGACGACGGCCGTCCCGGCGTCGAAAACTGATCCGGCGTCGAATGCCGTCCCTGGGACGAAGACTGGGCCGGAGTTCGCAGCCAGTCCGAAGACGACGACTGATCCGGCGACGGCAGCTGTCCGGCCGCCGGCGCCTGAGCCGGGGGCGGCACATGGCCCGGCCTCGGTGGCTGGGGCGGGGTTTGCGAGTCGTCCGGGGAAGGTGGCTGGTTCGGGTGGGGCGGGGTTGCCGGGCGGGGTGGGGCCGGTGGGCGTGGGGGAATTGAGGCGCGGCGCGCTTCCGTGCTCATGCACCCCCCGTTTCCTCGTACCCGGGCCGTCGGCTCGCCTCGGAGCTCTTCCGGGACCTTGCAGCTGTCGCGGGCGGGGAGGGCGTCCGTTCGGGTCGCCCGCCACGGGCACGCATACCCGCGCCGGGGGGCCGTCACCCCGGGCGCACCCCGCCCGGGCAAGGTCGTTCCTCCCTGCGTGCGCGTCACTCTACGGGTTGACGCAGGCTTGGCGGGAACCAGTCCGCAGGCCCGGGGCATCTGCCCGGATCGTCCCCCTACCCTGCGGTAATCCTGTCTGGCAGGCTTCGGTCATGACTGCCCGCGCCGCAGACCGGGCCCGCTACGACCGGGCCACCACTCACCTCGACGCCCCTGTCGCGATCGTGGATCTGGAGGCCTTCGACGCGAACGCGGACGATCTCGTCCGCAGGGCCGGCGGCAAGCCGGTCCGTGTCGCCAGCAAATCCGTCCGCTGCCGCGCCCTGCTCGAACGCGTTCTGGCCCGGGACGGCTTCGCCGGAATCATGTCCTTCACCCTCGCCGAGTCGATCTGGCTGGCCCGCTCCGGCTTCGACGACATCCTGCTCGCCTACCCGTCCGCCGACACCAAGGGCTTCGCCGAGCTGGCCTCCGACCCCAAGCTCGCCGCCGCCGTGACCGTGATGGTCGACGACCCGGCCCAGCTCCACTTCATCGACGAGGCACGCCAGGGCGGCACCGAAGTCGTGCGCGTCTGCCTGGAGTTGGACACCTCCCTCCAGTTGCTCGGCGGGCGGGTCCGGGTCGGCGCCCTGCGCTCACCGCTCCGCTCCCCCGCCCAACTCGCCGAGATGGCCCGCGCGGTGACCCGGCGGCCCGGGTTCAAGCTCGTGGGGATCATGGCGTACGAAGGTCACATCGCCGGTGTCGGGGACGCGGTCGACGGGCGGCCCTTCCGTTCGCGTGCCGTCCGCCTGATGCAGGCCACCGCCCGCAAGGAGCTCGTCCAGCGGCGCGCCGAAGTCGTCCGGGCCGTACGGGCCGTGGAGCCGGACCTGGAGTTCGTGAACGGCGGCGGCACCGGCAGCGTGCAGCACACGGCGGCCGAGGACGCGGTCACGGAGATCGCCGCGGGGTCGGGACTGTACGTGCCGCGGCTCTTCGACAACTACACCTCGTTCAGCGGGCGTCCGGCCGCGCTGTTCGCCCAGCCCGTCGTCCGCCGGCCGGGCGTCGGGATCGTGACGGTGCTGGGCGGCGGCTATCCGGCGTCGGGCGCCCCGGGTCCCGACCGGCTGCCCGTGCCCTACCTCCCGGAAGGGCTGAAGTACGACCCCCAGGAGGGTCCGGGCGAGGTGCAGACCCCGCTGATCGGCGCCCCCGCGGACGATCTGCTCATCGGCGACAAGGTGTGGTTCCGGCACGCCAAGGCCGGGGAGCTGTGCGAGCGGTTCGACACGCTCCATCTGGTGGCCGGCGACTCGGTGACGGCGGCCGTCCCGACGTACCGCGGGGAGGGGCACACCTTCCTCTGACGCCCGCGGCGCCTACTGGGACGCGCCGATGCTGCTGCCCACACCCCCACCGGTGTCCGCGTCGCCCACCGGCCGGATCCCCTTGGTGATCCTCTCCATGTCGGAAAGTGGCGGCCCGTCCTCGCCCGCGTCGAAGGCGAACCGGACGATGACCAGCGCCTGGGAACCCGTGCTGGACGGAAACGCCAGCGACTGGACGTAACCCCCGGGCCCCGCCTCGGTCTTGACCAGCCAGCGCACGAGGTACCCGGCACGCCCGGCGACGGCGACCGGGCCCGCCTTCACCTGCTGATGCGAGTCGATGCCGTTGTAGGGGCGCCGGTTGACGAGGTCACGGTCGTACGCGCTGTCCGCCGCGTCCTCGATGTCCTGCTTGGCGAGGACCTCCGGGGACTTCTCGTCGTTCCCGGTGACCGTGCGCGAGACGACCCGGCCGCGGCGGCACAGACCGGGGTCGCCGGGGCAGTCGTACGTGCCCGGAGTCGTCATCACGACATCGTCCTCGACGACGTTCTCCGGTCTCGCCCAGCCGTCGGGCAACGGGAGCGTGATGCCGTTGAGTTCGTCCACGACGACCGCCGGATCGTCGGCGTCCGGTTCGTCGGACGGTGGCTCGGAGGTGGTCACCGAGGGGGCCGGGGTGGTCGGCGTGGTGTTCACCGCCGCGTCGACGGTGTCGTCGCTCCGGGCGAGGATCACGGCGCCGGTGACGATCGAGGTGACCAGGACGGCTCCGGCGACGACGAGGGCGACGGCCTTGGCGCGGCCGGAGTTCGCTTGTGGGAACTCCGGCCGCGCCGAGGGCTGTTGGGGTATCTCGGGCTCGCGCCGGTGGTCGGTCCACGCGGTCCCGTCCCACCAGCGCTCGACGTGCGGGTACGACGGGTCGCGGTACCAGCCGGGCGGAGGCGTGCTGTTCATCCCGGCACTCTAGAACCCCGCTACAGCGGCGTGACGTACGCGCCCGAGATTCCGCCGTCCACCAGGAAGTCGCTGGCGTTGACGAACGAGGAGTCGTCGCTGGCGAGGAAGGCGACCGCCGCGGCGATCTCGTCCGCCTCCGCGAACCGGCCGACGGGGATGTGCACGAGGCGGCGTGCGGCCCGCTCGGGGTCCTTGGCGAACAGCTCGCGCAGCAGCGGGGTGTTGACCGGTCCGGGGCACAGGGCGTTGACCCGGATGCCCTCCCTCGCGAACTGCACGCCCAGTTCACGGGACATGGCCAGCACACCGCCCTTGGAGGCCGTGTACGAGATCTGCGAGGTCGCCGCGCCCATCCGAGCCACGAAGGACGCCGTGTTGATGATGGAGCCCTTGCCCTGGCGCCGCATGTACGGGATCGCGGCCTTGCAGCACAGGTAGACGGAGGTCAGGTTGACGTCCTGGACGCGCTTCCAGGCCTCCAGGCCGGTGTCCAGGATGGAGTCGTCGTCGGGCGGTGAGATGCCCGCGTTGTTGAAGGCGATGTCGACGGAGCCGTAGGTGTCGTACGCCGTTTTGAAGAGCGCCTCGACCTGCTCGGGGTCGGTGACGTCGACCTTGACGAAGATCCCGCCGACCTCCTCGGCGGCCGCCTTGCCGCCCGTCTCGTCGATGTCGCCGCAGACGACATGGGCACCCTCGGAGGCGAGCCGGCGCGCGGTGGCCAGGCCGATGCCGCTGCCGGCGCCGGTGATGACGGCGGTACGGCCGACGAGGCGGCGGCAGATGATGTCCGGGGTCGATGCGGTCACTGTGCGGGGCCCTCCGTACTGATGAAGACGTTCTTGGTTTCGGTGAAGGCGGTGAGGGCGTCCGGGCCGAGCTCGCGGCCGATCCCCGACTGCTTGAAGCCGCCGAAGGGGGTCCAGTAGCGGACGCTGGAATGGGAGTTGACGGACAGGTTCCCGGCGCGGACGGCCCCCGAGACGCGCAGGGCGCGGCCCACGTCACGGGTCCAGATGGAGCCGGAAAGGCCGTACTCGGTGGCGTTGGCGAGCCGGATCGCGTCCGCCTCGTCCTCGAAGGGCAGGACGACGGCGACCGGGCCGAAGACCTCCTCGACGGCCACGCGCGCGTGGGGCTCGACGTCGGTGAGGACGGTGGGCGGGAACCAGAAGCCCGGGCCCTCGGGGGCCTTGCCGTGGATACCTGGCGCGTCGGCGGCGACGTACGAACGCACGCGTTCCAGCTGGACCCTGGAGATCAGCGGGCCCATCTGGGTCCGCTCGTCGGAAGGGTCGCCGACGACGACGGACTCGACGGCGGGGGCGAGGAGTTCGAGGAAGCGGTCGTACGCGGAGCGCTGGACGAGGATGCGGGTGCGGGCGCAGCAGTCCTGGCCGGAGTTGTCGAGGAAGGCCATGGGAGCCGCAGCGGCGGCGGCCTCGATGTCGGCGTCGGCGAAGACGATGTTCGGGCTCTTGCCGCCGAGTTCGAGGGTGACGCGCTTGAGGAGGGCCGAGCCCTTCGCCAACACCTGTTTGCCGACGGCCGTCGAGCCGGTGAAGACGATCTTCGCGACGCCGGGGTGCTCGACGAGCGCGTTGCCCGCGACGGGACCCGCACCCGGGAGCACCTGGAAGAGGTCCTCGGGAAGACCGGCCTCCAGGGCGAGTTCGGCCAGGCGCAGGGCGGTGAGTGGTGTCGTCTCGGCCGGCTTGAGGATGACCGCGTTCCCGGCCGCGAGCGCCGGAGCGGTGCCCCACGCGGCGATCGGCAGGGGGAAGTTCCAGGGGGCGATGATCCCGACGACGCCGAGCGGTTCGAGGATCGTGATGTCCAGGCCGCCGTGGACGGGGATCTGGCGGCCGGTGAGGCGCTCCACTCCCCCGGCCGCGTAGTCGAGCAGATCACGGACGTTGCCCACTTCCCAGCGGGCGTTGCCGATCACGTGTCCGGCCTCGCGGACCTCCAACCGGGCGAGTTCTTCCAGGTGTTCGTCGACAACGACGGCGAAGCGCCGCAGCAGCCGGGCGCGCTCCCCGGGTGCGAGGGCGGCCCACCTGGCCTGCGCCTTTCCCGCCCGTACGACGGCGGCGTCGACGTCCTCCGGGCCGGCGCCCGGGACGGTGGCGATGACCTCCTCGGTCGCCGGGTTGAGGACGTCCAGTTCGTACAGGTGCGACAACTTCGGCCTCACAGACGTTCGAAGGAGCGGCGCAGCTCCCAGTCGGTCACCGCGGCGTCGAAGGCGTTCAGCTCGACGCGCGCCATGTTGCGGTAGTGCGCGACCACCTCGTCGCCGAAGGCGGCCCGGGCGACGGGGCTGTTCTCCCAGAGCTCGGCGGCCTCGCGCAGGGTGGTCGGGACGTGCTCGTACCCGGCGGTGTACGCGTTGCCCGCGCACGCCTCAGGCAGCTCCAGCTTCTGCTCGATCCCGTACAGACCGGCCGCGACGAGTCCGGCGACGGCCAGGTGCGGGTTGACGTCACCGCCGGGGAGCCGGTTCTCGAAGCGCATCGAGCGGCCGTGGCCGACGACGCGGAGGGCGCAGGTGCGGTTGTCATAGCCCCAGGCGACGGCGGTCGGGGCGAAGGAGCCCGGCTGGAACCGCTTGTAGGAGTTGATGTTCGGGGCGTAGAGGAGCGAGAAGTCGCGGAGCGCGGCGAGCTGCCCGGCGAGGAAGTGCCGCATGATCTCCGACATGCCCCCGGGGCCGTCCCCGGCCATGACGTTGCTGCCGTCCTTGTCGGCGAGCGAGAGGTGGATGTGGCAGGAGTTGCCCTCGCGCTCGTTGTACTTCGCCATGAAGGTGAGCGAGACGCCCTCCTGGGAGGCAATCTCCTTGGCGCCGGTCTTGTAGATGGCGTGCTGGTCGCAGGTCACGAGGGCCTCGTCGTACTTGAAGGCGATCTCGTGCTGGCCGGGGTTGCACTCGCCCTTGGCGGACTCGACGACGAGGCCCGCGGCCTGCATGTCGTTGCGGATGCGGCGCAGGAGCGGCTCGATCCGTCCCGTCCCCAGTACCGAGTAGTCGATGTTGTACTGGTTCGCTGGCGTGAGGTCCCGGTAGTGGGCGTCCCAGGCCTGCTCGTAGGTGTCCTTGAAGACGATGAACTCGAGTTCCGTGCCGACCTGTGCGGTGAGGCCGAGCTCGGCGAGGCGGTCGAGCTGGCGGCGCAGGATCTGGCGGGGCGCGGCCACCACCGGGGAGCCGTCGTTCCAGGCGAGGTCGGCGATGAGCAGGGCCGTACCCTCGTTCCAGGGCACCCGGCGCAGCGTGCTCAGGTCGGGGTGCATGGCGAAGTCGCCGTATCCCCGCTCCCAGGAGGACATCTCGTACCCGTCGACCGTGTTCATCTCGGTGTCGACGGCGAGGAGGTAGTTGCAGCCCTCCGTACCGTGTTCGAGGACCTCGTCGAGGAAGAAGCGCGCGGCGAACCGCTTGCCCTGGAGCCGGCCCTGCATGTCGGGGAAGGCCAGGACGACGGTGTCGATCTCGCCGCCCGCGACGAGGGCGTGCAACTCCTCGACGGTGAGCGGGGGTGTGCGGTCTGCCACCGGAAAAGCCTCCTTGGGTCAGCCGAGAGTCATAAGGTATTGCTGAGAACCATTGCTTGGGAAGGGGGCACGACCAGATGACGCAGGCGGGTCCTGAGGGCGCTCCGGGCGGCGTGGGCGGCGGTCCGGCGGGCCTGGACGACCGGCTCACGCCGGTGCTGCGGCCGGTGCGGGCGGGCAACGGTTTCGAGGAGGCGCTGGAGCAGATCCTCCAGGTGGTCCGGCTCGGTCTGGTGCCGGGCGGCGAACGGCTGCCCGCCGAGCGGGAGTTGGCGGAGCGGCTCGGGATCAGCCGGGTGACGCTGCGCGAGGTGTTGAAGGTGCTGCAGGACCAGGGTCTGGTGGAGTCGCGGCGCGGCCGGTACGGCGGCACGTTCGTGCTGCCGAGGGCCGACGCGCCCGGCGAGCACGAGCTGCGGCGTCGGTTCGCCGAGGTCGACATCGAGGACGTACTGCGCTTCCGTGAGGTCCTCGAGGTGGGTGCGGCGGGCCTGTGCGCGGCCCACGGCCTCGACGACGAGCAGGCCGACCGGCTGCGCGAGGCGCTCGCCCGCACGCACGACGCTCCGCTGGCCGACTACCGCCGCCTGGACACCATGCTCCACCTCACCCTCGCCGAACTGTGCGGCTCCCCCTCGCTCACCGCCCAGTACGCGGCCGTACGCGCCTCCGTGAACGACCTCCTCGACTGCATCCCGCTCCTCGTACGCAACCTGGAGCACTCCCAGCGGCAGCACATCGCGCTGGTCGAGGCGGTGCTCGACGGGGACGCGGACGGGGCGCGGGAGATGATGCGGGAGCACTGCGCGGGGACGGCGGCGCTGCTGCGGGGGTTCCTGACGTGAGGCCGCGGGAAAGGTATCGGGACGTTCCATTGAGCTCGAAGGAGGCGGCGTGGACAGGCCGTTGATCGGTGTGAGTACCTATCTGGAGTCCAAGGCGCGCTGGGGCGTCTGGGAGCTGGAGGCGGCGTTGCTGCCGGTCGGCTATCCGCGGCTCGTGCAGCAGGCCGGCGGGCTCGCCGTGATGCTGCCGCCGGACGATCCGGCGTACGCGTCGGAGGCCGTCGCCCGCCTCGACGCGGTGGTCGTCGCGGGCGGGCCGGACGTCGATCCCGCGCGCTACGCCGCCGAGCGCTCCCCGCGCACCGGGCCGCCCGCGCCGGAGCGCGACGCCTGGGAACTCGCCCTGATCCATGCCGCGTTGGCCTCCGGCACCCCGCTCCTCGGCATCTGCCGGGGCATGCAGCTCCTGAACGTCGCCCTCGGCGGCACGCTCGTCCAGCACCTCGACGGGCATGTGAAGGACATCGGGGTGTTCGGGCGCCATGACGTGACCCCGGTGCCCGGGAGTCTGTACGCCGGTGTCGCGCCGGAACCGACCGCCGTACCGACCTATCACCACCAGGCGGTGGACCGTCTCGGCGCCGGCCTGCTGCCCTCGGCACACGCCCTGGACGGCACGGTGGAGGCCATCGAACTTCCCGGGCCCGCCTGGGTGTTGGGCGTGCAGTGGCATCCGGAGATGGGTGAGGACCTGCGGGTCATGCGGGCGTTGGTCCAAGCCGCTTCCTGAGCCATTCCAGGGCCGCGTCGCCCTGGGCGCGCTGGAAGGGGCGCAGGGTCGGCAGGCCCGGGGGCGGCGGCTGCCGGGAGTGCTGGACGAAGAAGCCGGCGAGGCCCGCAAGGGTGGCCGTGACGCCGGCCGGGTCGGCGTCCCTGCCCAGCGGGTGGGCGGTGAACAACTCCTCCGGGTCCGGGCCGCCCTGGGCACGGACGCACGGCAGCATCACCAGCAGGTCGAACCAGGGCGCGGCCCTCATGGCGTGCGGCCAGTCGACGAAGACCACGCGCCGGTCTTCCGTGAGGAGCAGGTTGTCCGCGCGGAGATCGCTGTGCGCGAGGGTGTCGCCCGCGGCGAAGTCGCCCCAGGGGGCGGAGAGTTCGGCCAGCTCGCGCAGATGGCCCGCGGTCCACGGGTCGAGGCCTTCGCCGGTGTCGCCCTCGTCGGTCATGTGCTGCCAGCCGCGGAAGGAGTCCGCCATCGCTTCCGTCACCGGTGGTGCGTCCACCGGTGACGGGGTGAGGCTGCGGCTCAGCTCGCCCACTGCGTCGAGGACCAGCCTCAACTCGGGCTCACGCCAAGGGACGTGTGGCTGGCGTCCCTCCACGTCCTCGAAGACCAGGGCTACCCAGGTGCCGTCGTCGTAGCTCCCGAGGAGGCGGGGGGCGGGGGTGCCGGGTGGCAGCGCGGCGGCGTTTCTCGCCTCCCTGCGGTGGAGTGCGGGGCTGTGGGGGTTCGTGTCGGCGCTGACCGCCTTCACGAACGCGCGGTGGCCGTTCGCCGTGGTGACGCGGGCGGCTACGCCGGGTGAGAAGCCGCCGTGCTGGGTGACGGCCTTGGTCACCTTGGCGCCGAGCACCTGCGCGACTGCCTCGCGGACGGGGTGGGGTAGGTCTCCCCACGGGGTGCGGACGCCTGCGGCGGGCGGGGCGGTCGGGGTCATGTCCCGCATGGTGCGGGGGGCGAATCGGGTTGCGCCAGCGGTTTTTCGCCCCTCCGCCCCTACCCGTCCCGTACCTGGGGGCTGCCGCCCCCAGACCCCCGCTATCGGCCTGAACGGCCTCGTCCTCAAACGCCGGACGGGCTAAAAGATCTCTAGCCCCGGCCGGGGAAAGATTCAGCCCCTCCGGCGTTTGAGGAGCGGGGGTTTGGGGGCGGAGCCCCCAAGTGACGGGAATGGGTAGGGGCGGAGGGGGCGAAAAACCACCCCCCTCACACCCCCCGCGTAAGCGACAACAGATCCCGCGCCGGCCCCGTAGGCCGATGCCCCGTAGGCCACACCGCCCGCAGGGACCGCCGCAGTTGGACGTCGGACAGCGGAATGCTCACCAGCCGGTGAGCGGAGAGCTCCTCGCCGAGGGCCAGTTCGCTGAGGACCGCAGGCCCCGCACCGCTGACGACCGAGGCCTTGACCGCCGTCGTGGAGGACAGCTCGATGAGCGGCCGGGCAAGGCCGCCGAGGGCCGTGTCGAGGACCTGCCGGGTGCCCGACCCCTCCTCACGGAGGATGAGCGGCGTGGACGCCAACTCCGCTGCGGACAGAGGCGACCGACGACGCGCCCACGGATGACTCGGCGCCGTCACCACGATCAGCCGGTCATGGGCGATGACCGCGGAGTCGAGGCCGGCCGGCACGGACAGCCCCTCGACGAAGCCGACGTCGGCCTCGCCGGCGAGAAGGCGTTCGGCGACGGCCGCCGAGTTCCCGGCGAGAAGGGACACCGCCGTGTCCGGCCGCTGCGCGCGGAGCGCGATGAGCCACCCCGGCAGGAGGTACTCGGCGATCGTCATGCTCGCCGCGACCCGCAGCCGCGAGTCACGACGGTCCCGCAGCGCCTGCGCCCCCGCATCGAACGCCTCGGCCGCCTCCACCACCCGCCGCGCCCAGTCCGTGACGAGCGCCCCCGCGTCCGTGAGGCGAGACCCGCGCGGTGAGCGGTCGACGAGGGCCACGCCGAGTTGGCGTTCCATCGAGCGGATCCGGCCGCTGGCCGCGGGCTGTGTGATTCCCAGTTCGCGCGCGGCCCGCCCGAGACTCCCCAGCCGGGCCACCCCGAGCAACAACTCCATCGCCCCCAGGTCCGGCACCCGGTGCGCGATTCCCGTCCGCTCCTCAGCACTGCCACTCATAAACCCAGCTTATGCCCTCATAGAACGGTGCTCCCTGGTGGGGATCGCACAGCGGCGGGACGGTGGACACATGGTCACCGCAGTCCAGCACGTCACGCCGTTCCCCAAGGCCGGAACCCCACGCGCCACCACCCTCCGGCACCTCGGCCCGAACTGGTACGCCTCGGTGATGGGCACCGCGATCGTGGCCACGGCGGGCGCCGGACTCCCCGGTGCCGTGCCGGGCCTGCGGACCCTGTGCGCCGCCGTCTGGGCGCTGTCGCTCGCAATGCTCGTGGTCCTGCTCGCCGCCCGGACCCTGCACTGGACGCACCACAGCGACCAGGCCCGCGCCGGCCTCCTCGACCCGGCGACGGCCCCGTTCTACGGCTGCCTGTCGATGGCCCTCCTTGCCGTGGGCGGCGGCGCCCTGGTCGTGGGCCAGGACTGGATCGGCACGGAGGCGGCCGTCGCGCTGGACGCCGTCCTGTTCAGCGCCGGTACGGTCGTCGGTCTCACCTGCGCGGTGGCCGTCCCGTACCTCATGGTGGTCCGGCACCGTATCGAGCCCGGTCAGGCGAGCCCGGTATGGCTGCTCCCCGTCGTGGCCCCGATGGTGTCCGCGGCCCTCGGCCCCCTGCTCGTCCCCCATCTCCCGGCAGGGCAGGCGCAGGAGACGCTGCTCCTCGGCTGCTTCGCGATGTTCGGGCTGAGCCTGCTGGCCACCTCGCTGATGCTGCCGATGATCTTCGCCAGGCTCGTCACCGGCGGCCCGCTCCCGCTCGCCCTCACTCCGGCCCTGTTCCTCCTGCTGGGCCCGCTGGGGCAGTCCACGACCGCGGTCGGCAAGTTCGCGGACTTCGCGCCCGGCGTGGTGCCCGCACCGTACGACCAGGGTTTCGGCACTCTCGCCGTCCTCTACGGCGTCCCCGTTATGGGCTTCGCGCTGCTCTGGCTCGCCCTCGCCACCGCGATGGTGCTGCGCGCCCGCCGCCGGGGCATGGGCTTCTCGATGACGTGGTGGGCGTTCACCTTCCCGGTGGGGACCTGTGTCACCGGCGCGGAGGGGCTGGCCCGGCACACCGGCCTCGTCGCCTTCGACGGGCTCGCCATCGCGCTGTACGTCCTGCTCGTGGCCGCCTGGTCGGTGGCCGCCGTCCGCACCGCCCGCGGCCTGGTCAGCGGCGAGCTGCTCGCAGCGCCTCGGCCAGCAGCCGCGGCGCCTGCGCCAACGAGGGCCCGTACCAGGTGAGCAGACGTCCGTCGACGAGCGCGCAGGGCACTCCCTCGAACGCCTCGGGTCCGTCCTCGGCGGTGAAGCGGTACGGCTCGTCGGGCAGGACCACGAGGTCGGGGCCCGCTGCCCTGAGCTCGGGCAGCGGGATGCGCGGATAGCGGTCCTCGTGGTGCGCGTACAGGTTGTCGACGCCCAGTCGGGCCAGTACGTCCCCGGCGAAGGTGTCCCGGCCGAGCACCATCCAGGGCCGCCGCCAGATGGGCACGATCGCGGTCGTACGACGGTCGGGAACCACCGGCTCCGCCCACGCCTCCTCCGCCTCGTCCAGCCAGCGCGGCCGGGCCGAAGCCCCGCACGCCCGCAGCACCCGCTCCAGTTCGCGGAAGGCCCCCGGCACGTCCCGTACCTCGGTGACCAGGACCTCGATGCCCGCCGCGCGCAGGGCGGTCAGGTCGGGGGCGCGGTTCTCCTCCTCGTTGGCGACGACCAGGTCGGGGGCGAGCCGCACGATGCCCTCGACGTCGGGGTTCTTGGTGCCGCCGATCCGGACGACGTCGAGGTCCGCCGGATGGCTGCACCAGTCCGTGGCGCCGACCAGGGCTCCGGGCAGGGAGAGGGCCACGGCCTCGGTGAGCGAGGGCACCAGCGACACCACGCGAGGGGCGTCAGCGCCTGCCAACGTTGTGGCGGTCCTCCACCGCGTCGATGTGGTCGGCGACCTCGACCACGATCACCCGGGTGTCCGGCACGGTCGCCCGCCACCGGTGCCGCACGCCGCCCGTCAGATACATCGTGTCGCCGCGCCCGAGGCGATGGGCGCGGCCCTCCGCCTCGACCTCGACGGCGCCGTCGACGACGTACATCAACTTGTCGTTGCGGAGCTGGAGTTCGCGCCCCTCGTCGTGGTCGCCGGTGAACTCGGTGGCGTGCAGCTGGTGGTGACCGCGCACCAGGGGGCGCACTCGCGCCTCGGGGGCGTACTCGGCGCTGTCGGCGCGCACGACGTCGACGCTGCACGCCGGGTCGGCCGCGGCGAGCAGCTCGACGGCGGTGGTGCCGAGCGCGTCGGCGACCCTCTCCAGGGAGCTCTTGCTGGGCCGGGCCCGCTCGTTCTCGACCTGGCTGAGAAAGGGGACCGACAGGCCGCTGCGCTCGGCCACGACGGCGAGGGTGAGATCCAGTGCACGGCGGCGCCGCCGTACTGCCGCGCCCACCCGAAGGGGCTGTTCTTTGTGGTCGCCCATCGCTCCGGCTCCCTCCCTTGAATCGTCGGTCCGCCGCTACTACGGCTACTGCTTCGGGCCACTACTTCTGATGAGTTGTTTGCACCCTACGCATGTTCGGCAAACCGTTTCACGCACCCGTCACATCGCCGACACATGGAAGGAGGGTCAGGGTTACAGTTCGCGCCAATAGAGGAGCTGGCCCGCTTCCCCGGGCGCCGCGCCCTCGCTCGGGACGAAAACGCTGACCAGCAGGGCCGGATGCCCCTCCGGGTCGGTGAGCAGGGTCGCGGAAGGATTGGCGAAGGCCTGGCTTGCGCCGTGGGTGCGCAGGGTCAGCCGGTCGGCCCGTCCGGTCGCCGGATCGTAGGCGTACGTCCGCCAGCTCCCGAAGTCCTCGCGCCTCCGCTGCCCCTCTATCAAGACCAGCTCGCCGCCACCGAGTTCGAGGGACGAGCGGTCGCCTATGTTGCCGCTGGTCCCCCAGGCCTCCAGCGCCCGGTCGAGGCGCTGGTCGGGCTCGGCGTGCCAGGTCGTGAAGTCCCTGAGTGTGGCCCGGAGTTGACGGTCGGTGTCGCACCGCGCCCGGTAGTGCCCGGTGAGTTCGACCGTGCCGTCGTGCACGGAGGTGATGTCCGGCGTGCCCTCGGCGCAGCGCGAGAGAGTGCGCGGCGCGTCGTAGGCGCGGGCGGCCTTCCCGGCCAGCAGGGCTTCGAGATCGACGTAACCGCGTACCGCTATGTGGTTGTCCGGATCCTTCTCGTACGCCAGTACGTAGCCACCGGCGCCGTCGGCGGCGAGCGTGGGCTGGCTGGTGCCCGCGCCGAAGTCGTGGCGGCGGGTCCAGGTGCGCAGGTCCGTGGAGGTGGCGACGGCCGAGTGGAAGCGGCCGTCGGCGAGGGTCGAGTGGTAGACGGCGAGATATGTGCCGTCCGGCGTCCGGATGATCTGCGCGGTGTCCATGGTGCGGCCGGTGTCGTCCCGCAGGTCGTACGCGTAGCCGTCGGCCTCCCGTACGTCCCCGACGAGCGAGGCGAGCCTCGCCGTGGCGGCGGACGCGGGCTCCGCGCTCGCGCCCGGCGGCACGGCCGTCACCAGCACCACGAGGAGGGCGACGAGATGGCCGGAGCGGAGGAGAGATCGCACGGGGGTCTCACAGAAACACGGGGAAGGGGAGAGCCGAGCGTACGGAGGAGTCGCGGGCCCGGGGAACTCCGCGAGGGGTGGCCTTCGCCACACGGGACACGGGACCCGTGCGACGAAGGGCCACCCCTCGCCGAACCACCTGCGAACTTGCGGACTACTGCGGAGTCATCCGCTCCACCATGTCCGGGTGCTCCTTCAGCCACGCGGCCACGGCGTCCTCCTCATGCCCCTGGCCCTGGTCCTTGATCTCGGCCTCCAGGCTGCCGAGCTCGGCTTCGCTCATCTTGAAATTCTTGATCCACTCGGTGAGCTGCGGGTACTGCTCCGGGAAGTCCTTGCTGGAGATGGTCCGGATCGTGTTGCCCTCGCCGAACAGCTTCTTGTCGTCCGCGAGCTTGGTGAGCTCGTACTCGCTGTAGGCCCAGTGCGGGGACCACAGGACGACGGCGACGGGCTCCTTCTTGGCGTACGCGCGCTTCAGCTCGGCCAGCATCGCGGGCGTGGAGCCGTCGACGACCTTGTACTCCTTGTCCAGGCCGTAGCCGGGCAGCACCTTCGTCTTGAGCAGGTTCATCTCGCCGGTGCCCGGTTCGATGCCGATGATCTTCCCGCCGAAGGTGTCGCCCTTGCCCTTGAGATCCGCGAGGGACTTGACGTCCTTCACGTACGACGGGACGGCGATCTCCAGTGAGGTCGGTTCGTACCAGGTACCGAGGTCTCTCAGGTCGTTCTTGTGCTGATCCCAGTAGTTGGACTGGGCGTACGGCAGCCAGGCGTCGAAGTTGAGGTCGAGGTCACCGGAGGCAAGGCCCGTGTAGACGGGGCCGACGTCCATCTGCTTCATGTTCATCGTGTAGCCGCGCCGGGCCAGGACGTTCTTCCACAGGTAGGTGACGGCGACGTCCTCGTCCCAGGGGAACCAGGCGACGTCCAGCGCGCGCTTGGTCTCGGCACTGGCCGTGGCGGTCTTCACCGGGGCCAGCTTGTCGACGACCCCGGGGTTCTTCTTCAGCCAGGCGCGCACGGCGTCCTGCTGCTTGCCCTGGCCGGCCTTGTTGATCTCCGACTCGAGGCTGGTGAGCTGCTGCTCGGTCATCTTGAAGTTCTTGAGCCACTCGCCGACGACCGGGTTCTCCTCGGCGAAGCCCTTCCGGGAGAGCGTGTGCACGCCGTCACCGGAGCCCCAGGCGGCCTTCGGGTCCTTCAGCTTCTTCAGGTCGTAGTCGCTGTACGCCCAGTGCGGCGACCAGAGCGTGACGACGACGGGCTCCTTCTTGGCGTACGCGCGCTTCAGCTCGGCCAGCATGGCGGGCGTGGAGCTGTCGACGACCTTGTATTCCTTGTCGAGCCCGTACTCCTTGAGCACCTTGGTCTTGAGCAGGCTCATCATTCCGGCGCTGGACTCGATGCCGGTGATCTTGCCGCCGAACTCGTCGGCTTTGCCCTTGAGGTCCGCCAGGGAGTTGATGTCCTTCATGTACGAGGGCACGCTCAGCTCGAGCGAGGTGGGGCCGTACCAGGAGCCCAGGTCGTCGAGGTCCTTGCCGTACTTCTTCCAGTACTCCGCGTGCGTGGTCGGCAGCCAGGAGTCCGTCTCGAAGTCGATGTCGCCCTGGGCGAGCGAGGTGTAGAGGGGGCCCGCGTCGAGCTGCTTCGTCTCGACCTCGTAGCCGCGCTGCTCCAGGATCTCCTGCCACAGGAAGGTGGAGGCGACGCCCTCGTCCCACGGGATGTAGCCGATGCTGATCTTCTTGCCCTGGCCGACGTTCTTGCCGTCGGCGGCGGTGGACGTCGAGTCCGTGCCGCCGAAGATGCCCATGCCGCCCGCGACCAGCGCGAGCACGACGACGCCGACCACGGCCACGGCGGGGCGGGGGCGGTAGGTCCAGATCTTCAGGCCCTGCGCGGCGCGCAGCCTGGCGGCGGCGCGGCGGCCCAGCGGCGAGACCTGGGTGCCCAGGGCGCTGGTCATCCGGTCGAGGTAGATCGCGAGGATGACGATGGCGACGCCCGCCTCGGAGCCGAGGCCGACGTTCAGCTGGCCGATGGCCTGGTTCACGTCGCCGCCGAGGCCGCCGGTGCCGACCATGCCGGCGATGGCGGCCATGGACAGGCCCAGCATGATGACCTGGTTGACGCCCGCCATGACGCTGGGCAGGGCCAGCGGCAGCTGGATGCGCAGCAGTGTGTTGCGGGGGGTGGTGCCGAACGCGTCGGCGGCCTCGACGAGGTCCTTGTCGACCTGCCGGATGCCCAGCTCGGTCATACGGACGCCGGGGGCCAGCGCGAAGATCAGGGTGGCGACCATGCCCGCGGGGGCGCCGGTGCCGAAGAACAGGATGGCCGGGATGAGATAGATCATCGCGGGCAGTGTCTGCATGAAGTCGAGCACGGGGCGCACGACGCTGCTGACCCTGTCGGAGCGTGCCGCCCAGATGCCCACGGGCACCGAGATGACGAGCGCGATCAGTGTCGCCACGAGGACGAGCGAGAGGGTCACCATCGCGTCCTCCCACAGTTCGAGGGAGTCGATGAAGGCGAATCCCACGAAGGTGAGGACACCGGCGGACGTACCGCGCAGCCAGAACGCGATCACGGCGAAGATGCCCGCGAGGAGGAGCGGCTGCGGGGCCTGGAGGACGGCGTTGACGCCGTCGTAGGCACCGTCGAACACGGTCTTGAGGAAGTCGAAGAACCACGCCATGTGGTTGAGGAGCCAGTCGACGGTGTCGTTGACCCAGTCACCGAACGGAATCCTAGGCATGGACGGCCACCTTCCCGTCCGGGTTGTCGCAGGGCGCGGGGTCGGCTGCCTCGTCGCCGAGGAAGCCGAGCAGTCGCTGGCGCTGCACGACACCGATGACTCGGTTGGCCTCGTCCACGACCGAGACGCGGTGCGACAGACGGGCGCTGATCGCGCACAGTTCCGCGAACGGTGTCTCGGCGGTCGCGGTCTCGCAGGCGCAGAGGGGGGCCTCGCGCGTGACCGAGGTGTCCATGAGCGCGCCCGCGGTCAGGACACGGGAACGGTCGACGTCCTGGGTGAAGGAGGCGACGTAGTCGTCCGCGGGGCGCACCAGGATGTCCTCGGCGGTGCCGATCTGGACGATGCGGCCGTCGCGCATGACGGCTATCCGGTCGCCCAGGCGCATGGCCTCGTTGAGGTCGTGCGTGATGAAGACGATGGTCTTCTTGAGCTTCTTCTGGAGTTCGATCAGCTGGTCCTGCATGTCGCGGCGGATCAGCGGGTCGAGGGCGCTGAAGGACTCGTCCATCAGCAGCAGATCGGCGTCGGTGGCAAGCGCGCGGGCCAGGCCAACGCGCTGCTGCATACCGCCGGACAGCTCGTCGGGCCAGGACTTCTCCCAGCCCGCGAGGCCCGCCAGTTCAAGTGCCTTGGCGGCGCGCTCGTTGCGCTCGGCGCGCGGCACGCCCTGCACCTCAAGGCCGTACGCCGCGTTCTCGCGGACACTGCGGTGCGGGAAGAGCGCGAAGTGCTGGAAGACCATGCTGATCTTCCTTGCCCGAACCTCGCGCAGTTCGCGGGCGCTGAGCTGCGTCAGGTCCTGGCCGTCGAAGCGCACATGGCCCCCGGTCGGCTCCAGCAGTCCGTTGAGCATGCGCAGCAACGTCGACTTACCGGAACCGGACAGGCCCATGACGACGAAGATCTGGCCCGGCTCCACCGTGAAGGAGGCGTCGATCACCGCGGCGGTGATGCCGTCGGCGCGCAGTTCCTCACGGTCGACTCCTTGCTGGAGTCGCTCCATCGCCTCTTCGGGTCGTCTGCCGAACACCTTGTACAGGTGCTCGGCTTCTAGCCTGGATGCCACGTGTGCCTTTCGGTCGGACGGTTTGAGCGCTGCGACGGTGGAGCGCTTGAACGGCTGGTCCGTCGAACGTCGTTTGCACGACGGTTGAAGACGCAACCGGCTCTGCTCAGAAGCGGCGCCTGCCCCCGCTTATGCGCAGCAAACACAAGAGTGGTTCAGGTCACGTTGTGGGGCGGTCGCTGTCAGTGCCGTACGGCATGATGCGAAGGGTGACCAGACGCCTGATGCTGCTCGACACCGCCTCCCTGTACTTCCGGGCCTATTTCGGGGTTCCCGACTCCGTGAAGGCCCCGGACGGCACGCCTGTGAACGCCGTGCGCGGGCTGCTGGAATTCATCGACCGCCTGGTCAAGGACCACCACCCGGACGACCTGGTGGCCTGCATGGACGCGGACTGGCGCCCGCAGTGGCGGGTCGATCTGATCCCGTCCTACAAGGCGCACCGCGTGGCGGTGGAGACCGAGACAGGCCCGGACGAGGAAGAGGTGCCGGACACGCTGTCCCCCCAGGTGCCCGTCATCGAGGACGTCCTGGACGCGCTCGGCATCGCGCGCGTGGGCGTCCAGGGGTACGAGGCGGACGACGTGATCGGCACCTTCGCCGGACGCTCCACCGGCCCGGTCGACATCGTCACCGGCGACCGCGACCTGTACCAACTGGTCGACGACAAGCGGGGAGTCCGCGTCCTCTATCCCCTCAAGGGCGTCGGCATGCTCCAAGTCACCGACGAGGCATGGCTGCGCGAGAAGTACGGCGTCGACGGCCCGGGTTACGCGGATCTGGCGCTGCTGCGCGGCGACCCCAGCGACGGACTGCCCGGTGTCCCCGGCATCGGGGAGAAGACGGCGGCCAAGCTGCTCGCCGAATTCGGTGACCTGGCCGGGATCATGGCCGCCGTCGACGACCCGAAGGCCAAGCTGACGCCCTCGCAGCGCAAGCGCCTCGACGAGTCACGGCCCTACGTCGCCGTGGCACCCACCGTCGTCAAGGTCGCCGGCGACGTCCCCCTGCCGGACGTCGACACCGCGCTGCCGCACACGCCGCGCGATCCGGCAGCCCTGGACGAACTGGCCGTACGCTGGGGTTTGGGCGGTTCGTTGCACAGGTTGCTCTCGACTCTTCAGGTTTGAGGTGTTAACTAGAGAGAGGTGCTAACTTAGGCAAGCCTAAGCACAGTGAATTGGGAGGCCTTCATGGCAGAGCGTCCGGAGCGCAGGACCCCGAAGCCTCACTCCGCGCTGGTGGTGCGGACCGAGCGGCTGACCCCACACATGCAGCGGGTCGTCCTCGGCGGCGAGGGCCTCGCCGAATTCACCGTCGGCACCAGTACCGACCATTATGTGAAGCTGCTGTTCGGCGCCGAGGGCGTCACCTACCCCGAGCCGTTCGACATGAAGGTCATCCGCGAGGAGTTCCCGCGCGACCAGTGGCCCGTGACGCGCACGTACACGGTGCGCCACTGGGACGCCGAACACCGCGAGCTGACCCTCGACTTCGTGGTGCACGGCGACGAGGGCCTCGCCGGCCCCTGGGCGGCGAACGTCCAGCCGGGCGAGCTCGTACGGTTCATGGGCCCCGGCGGCGCCTACGCACCGGACGCGAGCGCGGACTGGCATCTGCTCGCCGGTGACGAGAGCGCGCTGCCCGCGATCGCGGCCGCCCTGGAGGCGCTGCCCGACGGCGCCGTGGCGCACGCCTTCGTCGAGGTCTCTGGGCCCGAGGAGGAGCAGAAGATCAACTCCGACGTGGACGTCGTCTGGCTGCACCGAGGCGGTCGGCCCGTCGGCCAGGCGCTCGTCGAGGCCGTCCGCTCGCTGGAGTTCCCCGAGGGCCGGGTGCACGCCTTCGTGCACGGCGAGGCGGGCTTCGTGAAGGAGCTGCGCCGGCTGCTGCGGGTCGAGCGCGAGTTCTCGCGCGAGGACCTGTCGATCTCCGGCTACTGGCGGCTCGGACACAACGAGGACGGCTGGCAGGCGACGAAGCGGGAGTGGAACGCGCAGGTGGAGGCGGAGCAGGAGGCGTCCGCCTGATCGCCCGGAGACGTGCACGGCGGAAGGCGGCCACGCTCGGGTGACCGCCTCCTGAACCGCCGTACGGGACAAGCCTCGTACCAGCGCAGCGCGTGCTGAGCGCTCCGCTGGAAGTGCCACGATGTGCCCTTGCTCGTCTGCGGCGCCGTCGTGGCTGGTCGCGCAGTTCCCCGCGCCCCTTCAGGGCGCTGCCGAACCGCAGCGGACTTCGCCCGACCTGCTTAGACCGCCCGCTGGTACGACCTGAACGTCCGGATCGACAGCCACACCGCCGCGACCGCCAGCGCGAGCAGCGCACCGCCCCGGCTGAGCACGTCTCCCCAGTCGGGGTCCGCGGAAAGCGCCGAACGGCCCGCCACCATCGCCCAGTTGAGCGGGTTGAAGTCGGCGATGTGCCGCATCCAGCCCGGCATCTGGGACGGTGCCATGAACGCCGTGGACAGGAACGTCAGCGGCAGCAGCAGGAACGTGTTGATGCCGATGATCGACTCACGCTCCTGGACCAGCATGCCCAGCGCGTTGGACAGCGCCCCGAAGATCGTGCCGAGCAGCACCGAGGCGACGATCAGGATGAGGACGCCACCGGTCCCGCCCGGATAATCCGCGCCGCCGAGCAGTCCGAGCAGCACGATGATGACCGACTGCAACGCGGTGACCAGGCCGTTGTTGACCACATTGCCGTTCATCAGGGCCGCCCGGCTGACGGGCGTGGTCAGGAACCTGTTGAGCGTGCCCCGCTGGATCTCGTCGAGCGTGGTCATGCCCGCCCACATGTTGGAGCTGAGCGCGCTCATCACGACCACGCCGGGGACGAGGTAGTCGAGATACGAGGTGGTGCCGAAGCCGCCCAGCTCGACGACCTTCTTGAAGAGGTTGCCGAACAGGAACAGCCAGACCACCGGCTGGATCAGCGTGATCAGCAGGAAGGCCGGCTGCCTTACGAACACCATGAGTTGACGCTGCGTCATGTACCAGGTCTGGGAGACGGCCGTGCTCATCGCGCACCTCCGGCGAGTGCGAGGTTCCCGGTGGAGTCGGCCGCTTCGGCCTCCGCCTCGGAGTAACGGCGGCCCGCGTAGCGGAGATAGACGTCGTCGAGCGAGGGCCGGGCCACGGTCGCGGCGGCGACGCCGACCCCGGCCCGCTCAAGTGCCCCGAGCAGGGCGGGCATCGCGGAGGCACCGTCGTCGGCGCGGACACTGATCCGGCGCCCGTCGAACAACGCCTCGTGCACGCCTCCCAGTTGGGTGAGGGCGCCGTTCAGCAGCGTACGACCGGCTTCGCCGATCGCTTCGCGCAGCTCCAAGTGAACGGCGTCCCCGCGGAGTTCACCCTTGAGGGCGTCCGGCGTGCCCTCGACGACCACTCGGCCCCGGTCGACGATCGCGATGCGCTCGGCGAGCCGGTCGGCCTCTTCGAGGTAGTGCGTGGTCAGCAGGATGGTCAGTCCCTCGTCCCCGGCGAGGCGGGCGATCTCGTCCCACATGGCCGTGCGTGCCTCGGGGTCCAGGCCGGTGGTCGGCTCGTCGAGGAAGAGCACCTCGGGGCGGTGAACCAGGCCGAGGGCGACATCGAGGCGGCGTCGCATGCCACCCGAGTAGCCCTTGACCGGGCGCTTCGCCGCGTCCGCGAGCTTGAAGCGGCCGAGCAGCTCGTCCACCCGGCGGCCCAGGTCGGCGCCTTTCAACCCGTAGAGCCTGCCTTGGAGTTGAAGGTTCTCCCGGCCGGTCGCCACCGGGTCCGCGCCGGAGCTCTGGGCGACCACGCCGATCGCACGGCGCACCCGGTCCGGGTGGCGCAGCACATCGTGGCCCGCGACGGTGGCGGTGCCCGAGTCGGGGCGGGCCAGGGTGGTGAGGATCTTGACGGTGGTGGACTTGCCGGCGCCGTTCGGGCCGAGCAGCCCGAAGACGGTGCCCGCCTCGACGGTCACGTCCATGCCGCGCAGGGCGGTGACGTCACCGGGATAGGTCTTGATCAGCTGACGCGCCTGCACTGCGGGCGCACGGGTATTCATGACGACTGCTCTCCTTGTGAGCGGACGACTGCACATCCGCAGGCAGCGGATGTGGACCGATCCGCGTGAAGAGCGCCGGGCTATCCTGGGTGTGCCGCACCTCGATCGCCTGGCCTGCCTCACCGCGGGTCCGGTTCGGGGTTCGAGACCCTGGCGGGGCTGCTCCAACAGCCCTGCCGGGGTCTGTTCATATCGGGTCACTCGTCGATGGGGCGGTCCTCCAAGTCCTGGAACTCCGACGGCATCTCCCCGGTCTCGTGGAAACTCCGCCAGGCCTGCACGCCGGGCAGGGCGCCCGCCTTGATCTCAGCGAGGAAGCCGCGGACCCACTCCGCCTGCGCCTCGACCATGTGCAGTTGGTACTCGGTCTCCACGAGGAAGATCCGGGGCAGCGACTCGTACAGCTTCTCCAGCGCTCCCCGGCCGCTCGCGGCCTGCACCTCGAGGGAGTTGAGCCGCTCTTCGAGCAGGCGCGTCACCTCGTCGGGGTGCAGCGCGCCCATCAGCGAGAGCGCGGTCTCGAAGATCGGGTACTCCCGCGCCGGGACGGCCATCAGGTCGGAGAGCCACTCGGTCATCTCCTGGCGCCCGGAGTCGGTGATGCCGTAGATCGTGCGCTCCGGGCGGTTGCCCTGTCGCTCCACGTCCGTGACCTCGACGAAGCCGTGCTTCTCCAGGTTCTGCACCACCGTGTAGAGCGATCCGTAGTTGATCTTCGTGCTGGTGTCCTTGCCCTGGCGGCGCAGCGTCTGGGCGATCTCGTACGGATGCATCGGCTTCTGCAGGAGGGTCGTCATCACGGCAAGCGCCAGCGGGTTGCTCAGCTTGCGCCGTTTCAGGGCCATGACGACCTCACCTCGTCTCCGAATATCCGTGGCCGAACATATCGCGTCTCCGGGTAGTCGTCAATAGACACGATGTATCGCGATTCGAAGCCGGGCGCAAGGGTGCTTGGGCGTTTCCGAGCCCGGCGCAAGGGCGTGAGGACTGCCGACTCAAGGGCGTGAGAACTTAGGCCCGCCCCAGACATGGCCACGTCACACGAGCGAAACAGGCCCTCCCTAATTTCTGTCACCCGACAGGAATTCCGCCCACCCTTCCGCGCCGAAGGCAGGTGCCACGTGACGACCACCGCCCCCTCCGACGTCCGCCCCGACCCTCCCGAGTCCCCCGGCGACGGCTCCCTCGCCGAGTTCGGCTACCGCCAGGAGCTGCACCGCAGCCTCGGCCGGTACGCCTCTTTCGCCGCCGGGTTCTCCTTCATCTCCGTACTGACGACCGTCTTCCAGTTCTTCGCCTTCGGGTACGCGTTCGGCGGCCCCGTCTTCTTCTGGACCTGGCCGGCCGTCCTCGTGGGCCAGTTGATGGTCGCCGCGTGCTTCGCGGAGCTGGCCGCGCGCTATCCGATCTCGGGCGCGATCTACCAGTGGTCCTCGCGGCTCTCGAACCTCTCCTTCGGCTGGTTCGCCGGCTGGATCATGGTGATCGGGCAGATCGTGGTGGTCGCGGCGGCGGCGCTCGCGCTGCAGATGGTGCTGCCGGCGATCTGGTCGGGCTTCCAGCTGGTGGGCAGCGATCCGACGCCCACCAGTGCCGACGGTGCGGCCAACGCGGCGGTCTTCGGCGTGATCCTGCTCGTCCTGACCACGCTGGTGAACGTCCTCGACAACCGGGTGATGTCCGTGATCAACCGGGTCGGTGTGACCGCCGAGATCATCGGCGCCGCCTTGATCATCGTGCTCCTGTTCACGCACTCCGAGCGCTCCCCCGGCATCACCTTCCACACCGCCGAGGGCAGCACCGGCCTCTTCGGGGCGCTGATGGTGGGCTCCTTCATGGCGGCGTACGTGATGATCGGCTTCGACAGCGCGGGCGAGATGAGCGAGGAGACCCGCGATCCACGCCGTACCGCACCCCGTACGATCCTCACCGCGCTCGGCGCGGCGGGCCTGCTCGGCGGTCTGATCGTCCTCGGCGGACTGCTCGCCGCCCCCAGCCTCACGGACGGACGACTCGGGATCGAGGGCCTGAGTTACGTGCTGACCAGCACCCTCGGCGACGGTGTCGGCCGCGCCCTGCTCGCCGACGTGGTGGTGGCCATCGCGGTGGCGACCCTGGCGATCCAGACGGCCGCCTCCCGGATGCTCTTCTCCATGGCCCGCGACGGCCGGCTCCCCTTCTCCGCCCGCCTCGCCAAGGTCAACCCGCGCACGGGTATGCCGAACGCCCCGGCCCTGGTCGTCGGCGTCCTCGCGGCAGCCGTCCTACTCCTCAACTTCGCCTCCCCGGAAGCCTTCCTGGCCATCGGCACCACCTGCATCGTGATGCTGTACCTGGCGTACGCGATGGTCACCGGGCCCCTGCTGGTGCGACGCCTGCGCGGACAGTTCCCCGGCCCGGACGGCGTCGACGAGGAGGGCCGCCCCCTCTTCTCCCTCGGCCGCTGGGGCATCCCGGTCAACGCGATCGCCCTCGTCTACGGCCTCTTCATGACCGTCAACCTCGCCTGGCCCCGCGCGGCGGTGTACGACCCGGCGGGCGGGCACTGGTACTTCCAGTGGTTCACGGTGTTGTTCTTGCTGGTGACGGTGGCACTGGGGTGCCTGTACCGGTGGCAGAGCGCACATCGAGGGCAGGTTGCCGAGGAAGAAGGGGCACCGCTGGAAGTGCCCGCAGAATCCAGCCGTTGAGGCTCCGCCGTCCGCGGCCACGACTGTTCTCCTGCACCGTTCCAGGCTGCGACCTGCGACTTCCGCCTCGTCTGGGGCACATCGAAGTGCGCCGGCGTCTCGCCGAACGGTGTGGGAGGACACCGCTCTGCGGGACATGACCGACCGAGGGCACGTTCGCGGGGCCCTCAGTCGATACAGAACTCGTTGCCCTCGATGTCCTGCATCGGGATGCACGAATCAGTGCCGTCATACAGTGTTCGCACGTGTACCGCCCCGAGCGGGACGAGTCGTGCGCACTCTGCCTCAAGTGCGGCGAGGCGCTCTTCACCCACGAGCCCGGTGCCGACCCGCACGTCAAGATGCAGCCGGTTCTTGGCGGCCTTCCCTTCGGGGACGCGTTGAAAGTACAGTCGCGGACCCACGCCTGAGGGGTCGACGCAGGCGAACCATGCGTCCTGCTGCTCAAGTGGCTGCGAGCGCTTGAAATCGTCCCAGGTGGCAAACCCCTCCGGTGGCGGCGGCACGACGTACCCCAACACCTCGCACCAGAAACGAGCGAGGCGCTCAGGCTCCGCGCAGTCAAAGGTGACCTGGAACTTCTTGATCGACATCATCGGGCCACCGTATTGGCGCGTACTGCTCAGCGAAACCCCAGGGTGTCTTCGCGCACGGGGCCCTGGCACAGTTGGGCAAAACGCCGTTAGCCAGGCGCTCCCTGCAGACACTCCGCTCGGACCTGGACCCCGTGCGGGGTCAGGGTCATACGGGGTTCGATGTGCGGCGGTTGCTCCTCGGCGCTCGAGAACCGCCATTGGGTCACGATCGAGGACAGGGCGAGTGTCGCCAAGGTCATCGCATAGTTGTCACCGATGCACTTGCGTGCACCTCCGCCGAACGGAATGAAAGCGCCGCGGACGTGTTGCTGCTCCGGAAGCCACCGGTCGGGATCGAAGACGTCGGGGCGCGGATTGAATCGTGCGTCGTGATGGATGAGGTACGGGCTGTAGATGAGGGTGGTTTCGGGAGGGATCACGACGTCCGCCAGCCGCGCTTCGGTGGCGGTCGTTCGAGTCAAGATCCATCCGGGCGGGTAGAGACGCAGAGTCTCGGTGATGACCCGGCGTGCCAGGTCGAGCCGGGGAAGATCATCCCAGGTGGCGGTGCGGGTGCCGAGAACCTCGGCTGTCTCGGTGCGCAATCGCTCCTGGACATCGGGGTATTGGCAGAGGAGATGCATGGCCCAGGTAAGAGCCACTGCGGTGGATTCGATGCCGGCGACGAGCAGGGTCATGATCTGAGCGTGGATCTCGGCGTCGCCGAGCGCTCCCCCTTCGTCGTCACGCGTTTTGAGGAGCATCGACAGCACATCGCCGTGGGTCTCGTCGTCCTGCCGGTACAAGCTGATGGTTTTGCTGACCTCGGCC
Organism: Streptomyces sp. NBC_00620; assembly: GCF_026341825.1. Taxonomy (GTDB): domain Bacteria; phylum Actinomycetota; class Actinomycetes; order Streptomycetales; family Streptomycetaceae; genus Streptomyces. Next base: position 1,020,292 of record NZ_JAPENY010000002.1, on the reverse strand, counting down.
CATGCTCGGCCGCGAGCCCGCTTGTAGCGCACGTTGGAGGGCAGCGGCAGACGGTTCACCGAAGGCGGGAGGACAGCCTGCTGGTAGATACCTCGGAAGATATCCGGCAGACATTCCTTGACGGTGTCTATGGCGGGTGCCGCGGATGGAGCCGTGAATAATGTTCGAGCGATGGTGTCACTCGCGAAGGTGTACATCTGCTCGGCTACGTCGACAGTCCGTCCGTCGCTCCAGTTGATGGTGAGCGTGTCGATTTGCTCGGTCATGATGGCCGCGTATTCACGCAGGCAAGCGCGAGAGAAGGCCGGCTGCAAGCTGCGCCGCTGGCGGCGATGAGCGCTGTGGGGGCACGAGGCAAGGCCGTTCCCCAGCGCGTTCCCGATCCGCTCGATGATGGGTCCGCCCTTGTCGTATATGCGGTCATGCAGGAGAACCTGCTGGACGAGCTCGGGCCGGCAGACCACGACGGCCTTCTGCGGTCCCAGCCGTATCTGCACCAAGTCGCCGTGGGCGGAGAGGGTTTTCAGGAAACGCAGTGGGTCACGGAGCAGGGGAATCAGATGCCCGACGATCGGCAGTGCCCCTGGAGCCTGTGTGATGCCTTCATGGTCCGTTGCCATGGCGTGTTGCCCCTTCTTGTCGATCCAGCCCGTATTCCTTGCTGATCACCCGCAACTGTGCCGGAGCGCATGATCCTGGCTCGGGAGCATCTCTTGCAGGTGGGCATGCTGCTGATCCGACTCGTCCGAGCCGGTGGGGATGGTGTAGCGGGTGGTGTTCCCGTACCAGTGCAGGCATCCGTTCGTCCACTGCCGCATTCCCGCAGTGACCTTCAGGATGTCTTCACGGGTGCGGGGCGGCACACCACGGCTCTTCAGGAAGGGCCAGAGCTGCCTTTCGGCGGCCAGGAAGTCGGCCACTCGTCCCTGAACCTTGGCAACGGCCGAGGCGATGGCTTCCTGCAGCGTGACTCCGTCGGCATGCTGCATGACGATGACAACGTTGTGGAAATCTCCACGCATGTCATCCAGGTGAATCGAATGCAGGTCGTTCTGCCAGGCGACCACATCGCTCGCAGCTTCGACGATCTCCCTGAACAAGCCCGTCTCGTAGATGCTTTCAGGCACCTCCCTGCGCTGGCTGAGTTCGACCAGATCGAAGCCGAACTCCATACCCACCGACAAGCGCCTGGTCCGGGTGAAACTTTCAATTCCAGGGGGAGTGCCGCGGAACCGGTTCTCGGATTCCTCGGTGAATCCCTGGAAGAACAGGTCCAGGTGCCGGTTCAGTCGTCGGTGGAGCGCCGGCGAGAGCCTTTCGCGAGTACGGATGGACAGATTGGTGAGCGCCTCGGTGAAAGGAGTCCGCTCCCGGGCGGGGGCAGGGTCCTTTCCGGTGTTGATGATGCCCATCAGGCGTCGGTGGACCGGAGCCCAGACTTCCGGATCGTCGTAGACCTTCAACGTGTGCAGGTCGTCCAGGATGAAGGTAAAGAAAAGCCATTCCGCGCAGAGGCAGAGATCGCGGAACGAGGCTTCCGGATAGGTCCAGGCAACAAATTGCCCGTAGCCTGCTTCCAGCCGATCTCGGCCACCCTGTGTCTCTTTCAGCCCCAGGCTCTCTCCGAGTGAGCGAACGTACTCCTCGATCCTCTGAGTGTACGGACTTACGGTCGGGGGGGTGGGCTCCGCATACGTCGGAATCATAGTGAGCACTAAGTCCTCCATTTCTATGGCACCGGAATTCGCGAAGCCGGGCGAGGCAGCGAGAAGCCGAGCAGTTGATGGATTATCGGTACTTCACGGTGTCGTCCGAGGACATCTCCGTCTGCGCTGTTGGCGTGCCCACTCACGGGCGTGCTCCAAGAGGGCCGGGGCAGCGGCGGCCACGGCGGGCGACGACGGGACGAGTGGCGCCACGGGCTCTCCCTTCCGCGGTGGCGCGAACAAGGCGCGCCGCCTTCGGCGGTTGCGGCTTCTATCACATCGCAGTTCGGTCCAGACCGGAAGTGGCCGCCGTTGATCCAGGCTTGAACGTGTTGCACTCACATTTGAACGGTCGCCCGATCAGGACGCGCACGCCCCCCACTGGGGTCGGGGTTTGAGCGGCGGCCGAGCTGAGCCGGAGACCCCAGGAGCCAAGGTCGGGACCGGCTCGTACCGCCGCTGTCAGTGCCCCCTCGTACGCTTGATCGTGATGAGACGACGTACTCCGCCCCCGCCCTCCCCCCTGCCGCAGCGCGACGGGGTCGATCCGGTGCGGGTGCGGCTGCCGCAGGGGGCCTCGTGGGCAACCGTGCGTGATCATCTGGTGGAGCGGCTCGCGGCCGGGGCGGGGGTGATCGACGGGATGCTGGACGCAGGGCTGATCGTGGACGCCGACGGGCGTGCCGTGCCGCGGGACATGACGTATGTGCCGGGCATGTTCGTGTGGTTCCACCGGGAGTTGCCGTACGAGGTGCCGGTGCCGTTCGCGCTGGACGTCCTGTACCGCGACGAGCACATCGTCGTCGCCGACAAGCCTCATTTCCTGGCCACGACACCGCGCGGCAGCCATGTCACGGAGACCGCGCTTGCGCGGCTGCGCCGGCAGCTGGGCCTTCCCACACTGGGCGCGGCCCACCGCCTGGACCGGCTCACCGCCGGGCTGGTCCTGTTCACCGTGCGCCCGGCGGAGCGCGGCGCGTACCAGTCGCTGTTCCGCGACCGGCTCATCACCAAGGAATACGAGGCCGTCGCCCCGTACGATCCGGCGCTCGCCCTGCCGCGCACCATGCGCAGCCGGATCGTGAAGGAGCGCGGGGTCATGGCGGCGCGCGAGGTCGAGGGCGAGCCCAATGCCGTCAGCGAGGTGGAGTTGCTGGAACAGCGGGACGACGGCCTGGCCCGCTACCGGCTGAGACCCCGCACCGGGCAGACACACCAACTGCGGGTGCACATGAACGCGTTGGGGGTGCCGATCCTCGGCGATCCCCTCTATCCCGTGGTGACCGGCCCCGTGGCGGACGGTGACTTCCGGCGCCCGCTCCAACTGCTGGCGCGGGTCCTGGAGTTCACCGATCCGGTCACGGGGCACGAGCACCGGTTCGCCAGCCCGCGCGTGCTGCAGGCCTGGTCGTCGTACGAGGAGTGGGCCGGGTAGCCCCAGCGTCCGGTCGGCTCAGTTGCCGCGCCACCAGCGCAGGATGCGCCGGAACACGCCCGGCCGACGGGCCGGTTCGGGCGTCGCCGCCGACGTCGGAGCGGCGGGCTCCGGAGCTGTGGACTGTGGCTGTGCCTGCGACTGCGGCTGTGGCGTGCTCACCTGCCAGTTGTTCGCGCGCTGCGGCGGCAGCGGGTTGATGGAGGGCCGCTGCATGACGTCCTGCTGGGGCTTCGGCGCGAACTTCACCGGCAGTTCCACCAGGTGCCGGTTCGAGATGGACGCCCGCCAGCGCAGCTCGTCCTCCTCGCACGCGAGTTGAACGTCCGGGAGGCGGGTCAGCAGCGCGTCGACGCCCACGTCGGCGATGGCGCGGCCGATGTCCTGCCCCGGGCACTCGTGGGGGCCGCCGCCGAAGGCGAGGTGGGAGCGGTTGCCCTGCATGTTGGCCTTGAGGTCGGGGCGGACACACGGGTCCACGTTGCCCGGCGCGATGCCGAAAATGAGGCCCTCGCCCTTGCGGATGCGCTGGCCGCCCAGCTCGGTCTCCTGCTTGGCGACGTAGGGGAGGATGGCGCTGAACGGCGGCTCGTCCCACAGGGACTGCTCGACCGCCTGGGGCACCGTCATCTGGCCGCCGTTGAGCCGGGCGCGGAACCCCGGGTCGGTGAGTACCACTCGCAGTACGTTGGCGAGCAGATTGGCGGTGGCCTCGTACGAGACGATCATGACGACGCGCAAGTGCTGGCCGACCTCCTCGTCGGTGAGCCTCGCCGGGTGGTTGATCAGGTGGCTGGTGAAGTCGTCCCTGGGTTCGGCCCGGCGGCGGACGGTGAGCCGCATCAGGACGTCCATGAGGTACGCGTTGCTGGCGATGGCGGTCTCGGTGCCCTTGAGCATGTCCCGGGCGGCCTGCACGATCCGGTCGTTGTACTCCTCCGGCATGCCGAGGATCTCGCACATCACCGCCATCGGCAGGTGCTCTGCGAACTGGCCGACCAGTTCGGCCCTGCCCTCCTCGCAGAACTTGTTGACGAGGTGCTGGGTCGCGCGGTTGATGTGGCGGCGGAGGCCCCGGTGGTCGATGGTCGTCATCGCGCCGGTGACCGCCCCGCGCAGTCGCAGGTGCTCGTCGCCCTCCGCGTGGCAGCAGATGGGCTGCCAGGCGACGATCGGCATGAGCGGGTGATCGGGCTTGATCGTGCCGTCCTGCAGGGCGGTCCACAACTGGGTGTCACGGGAGTACTGCGAGGGAGTGCGCACCATGTGCATGTTCTCGCCGTGACCGAGCACCACCCAGATCGGCACGTCCTCGTGGAGCAGGGCGGGAGCCACCACGCCGTGCTCGGCCCGGAGTTTCTCGTACACGGCTCCCAGATCCTCGGCGTCGGGGCCGTACAGCCGGCGCAGTCCGCCGGGACCGAGGCCGTGGGCGGGGCAGCCGGGCGGCGGACCGAGCGTGGTGTCGTCCGTACCGGTCTGGGAGTGGGATTCAGGCGTCACGGTGATCGCTCCGAAACTGAAGTGGATCCGGTGTCTTGGGAGTTGGCGTAGCTGCGTACTGATTCGACGCGTACGGGGGGCTCAGGTGCGTGTCATGGCCAGCGAGTGCAGGAAGCGCATCAGCGTCATCAGGACATCCCGGCTGGAGGCCCTGCGGCGCGCGTCGCACTTGATGATCGGGATGTCCTCGGAGAGGTCGAGCGCGGTCCGCAGTTCCTCGACCGGATAGCGGGGCGCGTCCGGGAAGTCGTTTATGGCGACGACGAACGGCACCCCGCGCTCCTCCAGGCGGCCGATCACGTCGAAGCTGACCTCCAGGCGGCGGGTGTCGATCAGGACGACCGCGCCGAGTGCTCCCTCGAAGAGGCCGTTCCAGAGGAACCAGAAGCGTTCCTGGCCCGGTGTGCCGAAGAGGTAGAGCACCAGCTGTTCGGTGATCGAGATCCTGCCGAAGTCCATGGCGACGGTGGTGGCCGTCTTGGTCTCGGAGCCGTAGTTGTCGTCGACTCCGATCCCGGCCTGCGTCATGGTCTCCTCCGTGGTCAGCGGCTTGATCTCGCTGACGGAGCCCACCATGGTCGTCTTGCCGACTCCGAAGCCCCCGACGATGACGATCTTCACGGCTGCCTGGATCGTGTGCGGCAGATGGTCCTCGGCGCGAGGGCCCGTGATGGTGTCAGAGCTTTTGAAGTCCATGCATCACCGCTTCGAGGAGGGAACGTTCAGGGAGCGCCGAGCGGACGATCGGGGCGCGCGCCTGCACCAGTTCGGCCGCCAGCAGCTCGGTGAGCAGCACGGTCACCACGCTGACCGGCAGACTGAGATAGGCCGAGATCTCGGCCACGGACAGTGGAGCCGTACAGAGCCGGACCAGCGCCGACTTCTCCGGCTGGGCGTTGGACGGCGGCGCCTCGGCGCGCGCCACGATTAACGTGACCAGGTCGAGGGCGGCCCGGTCGCCGCCCTCGGCCCCGCCTGTGAGCAGATACAGGCGCTCGGGGTTCTTCCGGTCCTGGCCGTCTTTCGGAGATCCCTCGTTCGAGGGTCCCTCTTGGGAGGGGTCCTCGTTGAGAAGTCCCTCGATTCCCTCGATGGGGGGTCCCGCGGGTTCTTCCTTGGGGTAGCGCCGTCGGCGTTGCGGAGAAGTCATACGGTCTGCCCGTTGCGCCGCGGCGGACTCGTGAGATGGGCTCCGATCCGGACGACGAGGTCGCGCATGCGGTTGCTCATCAGTCCGGGCTCCGCGGTCTGGTTGGCGAGGACCGCGAGATAGGCGTTGGGTCCCGCCGACATCAGGTAGAAGTAGCCGCCGTTGATCTCGATGATGACCATGCGCATCCGGCCGTCGCTGTTGGGGATCTCGCTGGCGACGGCTCCGGCCAGGCTCTGCAGGCCCGCGCAGGCGGCGGCGACTCGGTCGGCGGCGTCCGGGTCGCCGCCGTACCGCGCGATGCGCAGCCCGTCGGCGGAGAGCACCACGATCTGCTGGACGCCGGGTACCCCGTCGGCGAGTTCCTTGAGCATCCAGTCGAAGTTGGCTCGCTGCTGGATCACTTGGGGTCCCCTTCGTCGTCGGCCTCGACAGGGGCCGGCTTGATCGTCGTGCCGGTTGCGGCGGCCGGGTCCGGGTCGCCCTTGAGCCCTTCCATGAACGCCTCGACCCACAGGCCGGGTTCGGGCTCCTTCTCCTCCGGGACGGGTGCCGCCCACGAGGGCGTGGCGGCGGCCGCCGCAGCGGCGCGCTCGGCCGCCTCGGCATCCGCGCGGGCATCGGCGGCCCGCTGGTGGAAGGAGACCTTGACGCGGCTGCGGCGCTGCGGCAGGCCGTTGGCCGTCCACTCGGTGACCTGGGGGACGTCGTCCTCCTGGGAGTCACCGTTGGGAGTGGTGAGCCGGGGGCCGGTGGTCGGGCGGCGCTTCTTGGGCTTGCGGTTGGGGCCCTCGACCCCGCCCGTGTCCATGGTCGGGACGGAGGCGATGCCGACGCCGTGCGCGAGACCGGGGGCGTCGTCGGTGGTGAGCATGTCCCGGGGCGCGACGAGGACGGCGCGGACACCGCCGTACGCGGACTGCCTGAGCGAGACCTGCATGTTGTACATCTTCGAGAGCCGGCCGACGACGGCCATGCCGAGCCGCGGGTTCGCGCCGAGGGCGTCGAAGTCGACACCGAGGGCGGCCTGCCGGAGCAGATCCTCGGCCTTTCCGCGGGCCTCGTCGCTCAGGCTGACGCCGCCGTCCTCGATCTCGATGGCGATGCCGGTCTGCACCTCGATGGCGGTGACGTGCACCCTGGTGTGCGGCGGCGAGTAGCGCGTGGCGTTGTCGAGGAGTTCGGCGACGGCGTGGATGATCGGTTCGACGGACACGCCGTTGACGGCGACCTCGACGACGTTGTGCAGCTCGATGCGGCGGTACTCCAGGATGCGCGACATCGCGCCGCGCAACACGCTGAACAGCGGTACGGGCTCGGGCCACTGACGTCCGGGACGGCCACCGCCGAGCACCGCGATGGAGTCGGCGAGGCGGCCGATCAGCGCGGTGCCGTGGTCGATGCGCAGCAGGTCGTCGAAGACCTCGGGGTTGCGCCCGTGGTCCTCCTCCATCTCGCGCAGTTCCTTGTTCTGCTGGTGGACGATCGCCTGGACACGGCGGGCGATGTTGACGAAGGCTCGCTGCGCGGAGTCGCGCATCGATTCCTCGCGGTCGATGTTGTTGAGCACGGTCTCCAGCAAGTCGCGCTGCGGCTCGGGGAGTTCGCCGAGATCCGGATCGGTCTCGCCGAGGGTGCGGATCACCTCCGAGGGGGATGCGCCGGCGTGCAGTCGGTCGAGCCCTACGGGCAGGACCTTGCGGGAGAAGTGCCGGATCTCCTGATCGTGGGCGGCGATGCGCTGTTCCAGATATGCGGTGCGGTGCACCAGATCGGCGCGCAGATCGCGGGCGACGCGGCCACGCCGTACGGCTTCGGCGCCGATCACGATGACCAGGAGCGTCGCGATGGCTCCGCACCAGCCGACGGCGGCCCGGGCCGGGTCCGTCACCATGGCGACGGCGGCTCCGGTCGCCGCGGCCATCACTATGGCCGGCAGCAACAGCACGCGCGCGTAGGGAAGTTCACGGCCACCGGGAGGCGATTGAACACTCACCATGTATGCCCTCTGAGACAAGTCGACTGGGGGATCGGGGAAGTTTGTGGGGGAAACGGCATGGTTCAAACTGAATCTTCGGAACTTTTGGGAACAAGCGCACGAATACATCTCAACTCGGTGCGCTGCGGGCGAGCTTAGTCCGACCGGATCAACGCCGTGTCATATTCAGCAAGCACCTGAAATCGCCCACGCGACAGGAGTACCCTCGGCTCCATTTGTACGCTGAGGCTTCATTCGCACACGGTGCGTGACGGCGTACGGGCATGCGAAAACCGTCCCGAGCGGGCCCGTTGGTCAGATACCGGCGATGCGCAGCGCCGCGTCCGCGGTGGCCTCGGCGAACGCGGACACCGGCCGTTCCGGATCGGAGCGGTGCACGAGGATCACACCCTCGATGAGGCCGAACAGCAGATCCGTCCGCAGATCCAGCTCACTCTTGGCGAGCGCGCCCCCCGCGGCCGTCGCGGCGAGCAACTGCCGGTAGGTGTCCTTCAGTTCGGCCCGTACGGCATGGAAGCCTGCGAAGCCCTCGGCGCGCACCTCGGGCAGCAGATAGAGACCGCCCAGGTTGTGCGGGCCGCCGCAGAGCAGCTCGACGTCCGTGCGGCACAGCTCCCACAGCCGGTCCTCGGCCGGGGTCGCGTCGTCGGCGAGGAGTTCCCGGGCGAGGGTGAGCGAGGGCGTGACCGTGGACTCCAGGAGCTCGGCGAGCAGCTCCTCCTTGCCGGAGACGTAGTGGTACATCGACGCCTGCCGCATGCCCGCCCGCTCGGCGACGGCCCGGGTGGTCGTGGCGGCGTATCCACGGGTCGTGAACAAGTCGGCGGCGGCGTCGAGCAGTTCGTCGCGCGGCGACAGACCACTGTCCGGCCGCTGAGCCGCACGCGGCCGGCCGACCCGTCGTCCACCACCGGTTCCCATGTGTTCGATCCTCGCACACCGGGTCACGCGGCGATCACCGTGAGGGATCGGTAACCGGACGGCAACGCACGAGACACGGCGTCGACCCGCTCCGCTCCTAATTTCTGTCGAGCGACAGAAATGGTGAGCGACGGAAACAACGTCGCTCGACCGAAACCCCGGAGCCGGAGGACCCGCGATGGCGACAGCAACCCCATACGGAGCACGCGCCCACGCCCGCTCCCAGGACGGGACCCGTGCCGAGGCCATGCCCGTCGTCCCGGCCAGCGGCTGGCCCGCGCCGCCCTGCGAGGCCGGCCACCTGGTGTGGGCGGAGACCGTGGCCGGCGGCAACTACACGCACAGAGTGCTGGCCCGCGGCACCGAACTGCGCCTCACCGACCTGACCGGCGACGCCTGCGCGCATCTGCTCCTGCACGCCGCCGAGCGCCCGTGGGAGCGCCTGAATGTGGCGGACACGGTCAAGGTCCAGTGGAACGCGTACCTGGGCGAGGGTCAGCTCCTCCTGTCCGACCAGGGCCGCGTGCTCGCCTCGCTGATCGCCGACACCTCCGGGCGGCACGACGCGCTGTGCGGCACCTCCACGCTCGTACGCAATACCGCGCGGTACGGGGACGGGACGCCGCAGTCCGCGTCCCCGGCCGGGCGTGAGCTCTTCAAGCTGGCCGCGGCCAAGAACGGACTCGAACCGCGCGATCTGCCGCCCTCGCTCTCCTTCTTCCAGGGCGTGGCGGTACGCGACGACGGCTCCCTCGACTTCACCGGCTCGGCCGGTCCGGGCGGCAGCGTGACCCTGCGCGCCGAGCAGGACGTCACCGTGCTGATCGCGAACGTGCCGCATCCGGCCGATCCCCGTCCGGAGTACGTCAGTTCCCCGCTGGAGGTGCTCGCCTGGCGCTCGGAGGCGACCAAGGCGGGCGATCCGCTGTGGGAAGCCACGCCCGAGGGCCGTCGCGCCTTCCTGAACACCGCCGAATTCCTTGCCGCGAGGGGGCTCATATGAAGACCGTGGAAGTACCGGCCCGCGCCGCCTGGTCCGCCGTCGTGCCCGAAGGCGGCACGCTCACCATCACCGACCTGCACGGCAACCAGGCCGTCGACTTCCTGGTGTACGACGCCCACGACACGGCTGTCCGGTACAGCGCGCCGGACACGATCCACGCGCAGGGCAACCTCTTCCTCACCACCGGCAGTGTGCTGATGTCCAACGAGCACACGCCGCTGATGACGGTCGTCGAGGACGAGGTCGGCAGGCACGACACGGTCGGCGGCGCCTGCTCCAAGGAGTCGAACACGCTCCGGTACGGGCATCACACCTGGTCGCAGCACGCATGCGTGGACAACTTCCTCGCGGAGGGAGCCAAGTACGGGCTGGGCAAGCGGGATCTGGTCTCGAACATCAACTGGTACATGAACGTGCCGGTCGAGAAGGACGGCACCCTCGGCATCGTCGACGGCATCTCGGCCCCGGGGCTGAAGCTGACCTTGCGCGCCGAGCGCGACGTACTCGTACTCGTCTCCAACTGCCCCCAGATCAACAACCCTTGCAACGGCTTCGAGCCGACCGCGGTCCAGATGACCCTTGGGGCTCCGGAATGAGCTTCGACACGCTGCTCGTCGCCAACCGGGGCGAGATCGCGGTCCGGATCATCCGGACGGCCCGCGAACTCGGCCTGCGTACGGTGGCGGTGTACTCCGACCCGGACCGCTCGGCACCGCACGTACGGCTGGCCGACGAGGCGGTACGGCTCGGACCCGCGCCCGCCAAGGAGTCGTACCTCGACGCCGACCTCGTCCTCAAGGCGGCGAAGGAGACCGGCGCCGGGGCGATCCACCCCGGGTACGGCTTCCTCTCCGAGGACGCGGACTTCGCGCGGCGCTGCGAGGAGGCGGGGATCGTGTTCGTGGGGCCGACGCCGGAGCAGCTGGAGCTGTTCGGGGCGAAGCACACGGCGCGGGCGGCGGCTCAGGCGGCCGGAGTGCCCCTGGCACCGGGCACAGGACTGCTCTCCGACCTCGCTGAAGCCCTGCTCGAAGCCGACCGCATCGGCTATCCCGTGATGCTCAAGGCCACCGGCGGTGGCGGTGGCATCGGTATGTCGGCATGTCGCTCAGCCGATGAACTGACCGAGGCCTGGGAGAGCGTGCAGCGCGTCGCCGCTGCCTCATTCTCCTCGGCCGGGGTCTTCCTGGAACGGCTGGTGGAGCGGGCCCGCCATGTGGAGGTACAGGTCTTCGGCGACGGCCGGGGCCGCGTGGTCACCTTCGGCGACCGCGACTGCTCGCTCCAGCGTCGCAATCAGAAGGTGCTGGAAGAGGCTCCCGCGCCCGGGCTCCCCTCCCCCGTACGCGAGCAACTCGCGTCGGCGGCACGCGACTTGTGCGCGTCGGTCGGCTACCGCTCGGCCGGAACCGTCGAGTTCGTGTACGACGCCGCCCGCCAGGAGGCGTACTTCCTGGAGGTCAACACCCGTCTCCAGGTGGAGCATCCGGTCACCGAGGAGATCTACGGAGTCGACCTCGTCGCCTGGATGCTGCGGCTGGCTCGCGGCGAGTCCGATGTCGTACGGGACCCGGGGGCGCCCCGCGGTCATGCCGTCGAGGCACGGGTTTACGCCGAGGATCCCTCGCGCGAACACCGGCCCAGCGCAGGCCTGTTGACGCGCGTCGAGTTCCCCGGCGGGGTCCGGGTCGACGGCTGGGTGGAGACGGGGACGGAGGTCACGACCTCGTACGACCCCATGCTCGCGAAGGTCATCGCCTACGGCTCGGACCGCGCCCATGCGCTGGAACGGCTCGACGAGGCGCTGGCCAGGACCCGCGTCGACGGTATCGAGACGAACCTCGGGCTGGTGCGCGCGGCACTGTCGGACAGCTCCTTCCGGGCCGCGACGCATTCGACGGCGACACTCGCCGCCGTCTCCGATCCGACACCGCGCGTCGAGGTCGTCTCGGGCGGCACGCTCACCACCGTCCAGGACTGGCCCGGCCGCACCGGCTACTGGCAGGTCGGGGTGCCGCCGTGCGGCCCGATGGACGACCTGTCCTTCCGGCTCGGCAACCGGGCCCTCGGCAACCACGAAGGGGCACCCGGTCTGGAGTGCACCCTTCAGGGACCGGCCCTGCGCTTCACGCACGCCACGACCGTCTGCGTGACGGGTGCTCCGGCGGCGGTCACCGTGGACGGCACGGCGGCCGCGCAGTGGGAGCCGGTCACGGTGCCGGCGGGGTCCGTCCTGGAGGTCGGCGCTCCCACCCAGCACGGCCTGCGCACGTACGTGCTCTTCGCGGGCGGCGGCCTGGACGTGCCCGCGTTCCTGGGCAGCGCGTCCACCTTCACCCTTGGCCGGTTCGGCGGGCACGGTGGCCGGACGCTGCGGACGGGAGATGTGCTGCACGGGGGCGCGGTGGTCCCGGGCACCGCGGTGGCAGCTGCCGACCGACCGGTCTTCGGGGCGCGCTGGCACATCGGCGCGCTCGAAGGCCCGCATGCCGCACCGGAGTTCTTCACCGAGGAGGACATCCACGAGTTCTACGCCGCCGACTGGAAGGTCCACTTCAACTCGGCGCGCACGGGCGTACGGCTGGTCGGTCCCAAGCCCCGCTGGGCTCGCAAGGACGGCGGCGAGGCGGGGCTGCACCCGTCCAACATCCACGACACGCCCTACTCGGTGGGTGCCGTCGACTACACCGGCGACATGCCGGTGCTGCTCGGCCCGGACGGTCCCTCGCTCGGCGGCTTCGTCTGCCCCGCGACGGTCGTCAGCTCGGAGCGCTGGAAGCTCGGGCAGCTGCGCCCCGGTGACACGGTCCGCTTCACGCCGGTCGCCGACGACGGCTCGCCGCGGGCCGCGATCGTCGACAGCGGCGTACTCGCCCGGGACGGCGACGTGACGTACCGGCGCAGCGGCGACGACAACCTGCTGGTCGAATTCGGTCCCATGCAGCTGGACCTGGCCCTGCGCATGCGGGTGCACGCGCTGATGGAGGCGGTGGCGGGCGCCGCACTGGACGGGGTCACGGACCTCACCCCGGGCATCCGTTCCCTGCAGATCCAGACGGATCCGCGGCGGCTCCCGCAGCGCGAACTCCTCGCGGCCGTACGGCAGATCGTGGCGACGCTCCCACCGAGCGACCAACTCGTCGTCCCCTCCCGCACCGTCCACCTCCCCCTCTCCTGGGACGACCCGGCCACCCGTGAGGCGATCGCCCGCTACATGGCGGGCGTCCGCGACGACGCGCCCTGGTGCCCCTGGAACATCGAGTTCATCCGCCGCGTCAACGGCCTCGACTCGGTGGACGACGTGTACCGGACGGTCTTCGACGCGGAGTACCTCGTACTGGGCCTCGGCGACGTCTACTTGGGCGCGCCGGTGGCGACACCGCTGGACCCGCGCCACCGCCTGGTCACCACCAAGTACAACCCGGCGCGCACCTGGACCGCCGAGAACTCGGTCGGCATCGGCGGCGCCTACCTCTGCATCTACGGCATGGAGGGTCCAGGCGGCTACCAGTTCGTCGGCCGTACGACCCAGGTGTGGTCGCCCTGGCAGCAACGCGGCGCGTTCGAGCCGGGCTCGCCCTGGCTGCTGCGCTTCTTCGACCGCGTCAAGTGGTACCCCGTCGAACCCGACGAACTCCTCGACCTGCGCGCCGACATCATCTCCGGCCGCTTCGTCCCCCGGATCGAGGAGGGCGAGTTCTCCCTCGCCGGGTACGAGTCCTTCCTCGCCGAGAACGCCGGCTCCATCGCGGAGTTCCGGGTCCGGCAGGGCGGCGCGTTCTCCGCGGAGCGGGACGCGTGGGAAGCAGCGGGCGAGTTCACCCGGGCGGAGTCCGTGTCGGCCCCCGCGGCTCCCCCCGCCGAGGTGACCGTCCCCGAGGGCGGCCGCCTGATAGAGGCCGAATTCGCCGCCTCGGTCTGGCAGCTGAACGTCCGCCCCGGCGACAAGGTGACCCGGGGCCAGCCCCTCCTGGCCCTGGAGGCCATGAAGATGGAGTCCAGGGTCCCCGCCCCGATGAACGGCGTGGTGACCGAGATTCTCGCAAAACCGGGGGACCAGGTGGAGGCGGGGACAGCACTGATAGTGCTGGCGCCGGTGACCTGACGTCCCCATGGCGCGGTGTGTGGGCAGGCGTTCCGCAGGGCGGAACGGGTGGGCACACACCACCCACCGGCCCGCAGTCGAGCACGAGACCCCAGCCAAGGAGCACCGATGTCAGCCGTCACCCGAGTCCAGAGGGCATACGCCCGCATCGAGGCCACCGACCGCCCCGAGCTCTGGATCGACCTCCGCCCCCAGGCGGAGGTCGACCAAGAGGCGAGGACCATCGACGAACGCGTCGCCGCAGGCGAGCACCTCCCCCTCGCAGGCAAGCTCCTCGCCGCGAAGGGCAACATCGACGTGGCAGGCCTCAAGACCACCGCCGGCTGCCCGGCATACGCGTACACCCCAGAAGGCGACGCGCCCGCAGTCGCCCGCCTCCGAGCCGCCGGCGCGATCGTCCTCGGCACCACGAACCTGGACCAGTTCGCCACAGGCCTGGTCGGCACCCGCTCCCCCCACGGCGCCGTACGCAACGCCTACGACCCGGCCAGAATCAGCGGCGGCTCGAGCTCCGGATCGGCCGTCGCCGTAGCCCTGGGAATCGTCGACCTCGCCCTCGGCACGGACACCGCAGGCTCGGGCCGCGTCCCCGCCGCCTTCAACGGCATCGTCGGCCTCAAGCCGACCCGCGGCCTGGTGCCGACGACCGGCGTCGTCCCCGCCTGCGCCTCCCTCGACTGCGTGACCGTCTTCGCCCGTACGCTCCCGGAGGCCGAGCAGGCCCTCGCGTACATGACCTCCCCCTCGGGACGCGACCTCCCGGCACTCCCCCAGCGGACGCCCGGCCCATGGCGCATCGCCGTCGCCGCACCCGAACAGCTCGGAGAGCTGGACAAGGGCTGGGCGGCGGCGTACGAAGCGGCCGTGGCGCAACTCACCGCGGCGGGCGCCGAGTTGCGCACCCTCGACCTCACCCCGTTCACCGAGGCCGCGGCGATGCTCTACGAGGGCGCGTTCGTCGCCGAGCGCTACACAGCCGTGGGGAGCTTTGTCGACAAGTTGATCACTGAGGGCGGTGAGGGGCTCGACCCGACCGTCGCCGGGATCATCACCCGGGCCCGGGACATCCCGGCCCACCAGTTGTACGCCGACCAGGACCGCCTTGCGGACCTCCGCACCCGCGCCCTCGCCCAACTCGGCGACGCGGACGCCCTGTTGCTGCCGACGGCCCCCGGCCACCCCACCCTCGCCGAGGTCGCCGCCGACCCACTGGGCGCCAACGCCCGCCTGGGCCGCTTCACCAACTCCACGAACCTCTTCGACCTGGCCGCGGTAGCCGTCCCCGCGGGCATGGTGGACGGCCTGCCCTTCGGCGTGATGCTGATCGGCCCGGCGTTCACCGACGAACGCCTCGCCCGGATCGCGGGCCTGCTGCAGCCGCAGCTCCGGATCGCGGTGCTTGGCGCACACCTGTCCGGCCAGCCGCTCAACCCCCAGCTCCTCTCCCTGGGCGCGGAACTGGAACGTACGACAACCACGGCACCCGTCTACCGCCTGCACGCCCTGTCCACCACACCGCCCAAGCCGGGCCTGGTCCACGTCGGCACGGAAGACCCCGGCGCCGCCATCGAGGCCGAAGTATGGCGACTCCCCGCCGAGGGCCTAGGACGCCTACTCGCCGAGCTCCCCCGCCCGATGACCCTGGGCCGCGTCGAACTCACCGACGGCAGTCACGTCCCCGGCTTCCTCTGCGAACCGTCCGCACTCGAAGGAGCCGAGGACATCACGACACACGGAGGCTGGCGCGCATACCTGCGCTCTATTAGCCCCTCCGGCGTTTGAGGAGCGGGGGTCCAGGGGGCAGCGCCCCCTGGCGGGGCCTGGGGCAGAGCCCCAGAAAGACGGGAAGGGTAGGGGCGGAGGGGGCGAAAAAACTCCCCCGCCCCACAACCGGTCACCCGACCGACGAGTAAGCCACCACCCCCCGCAGCAGCCCATCCACCGCCTTACGCGCATTCTTGGCGACACTCGATCCGGCCGCTCCGGAAACAGGCGCCGCGGCCGAGATCTGCCCCAGCACATCAATGACCTGCTTGCACCAGCGCACAAAGTCACCCGCAGGCATCTCCGCCTCCCGCAGCACCTCGTCGAGCCCCTTGCCGGAGGCCCACTCGTGCGCGGCCCAGGCAAACCCGAGATCCGGCTCGCGCTGCCCGACCCCCTCGGTCTGGGTGATCCCGAAGTCCTCCTCAAGGGCGTCGAGCCGCCCCCAGATCCGCACCATCTCGCCCAGCGCGGCCTTCGCCTTGCCCGACGGCACCTTCGGCGCCATCGCGTCGTCGGCGACCCGCGACTCGTACACCAACGCCGAGATGCAGGCGGCGAGTTCGGGAGGGCTGAGCCCCTCCCAGACCCCGGCACGGAGGCATTCGCTGGCGAGCAGGTCGAGTTCGCCGTACAGCCGCGCGAGCCGCTTGCCGTGTTCGGTGACCTCGTTGCCCCGCAGGTAGTCGAGCTCGGTGAGAAGCGCGACGATGCGGTCGAAGGTGCGGGCGATGGTGTTCGTCCGGCCCTCGATACGCCGCTCCAGCTGCGAGGTGTCGCGCAGCAGCCGGTGATAACGCTCGGCCCAACGGGCGTGGTCCTCCCGGTCGTTGCACCCGTGGCAGGGGTGCGCCCGGATCGCCGTGCGCAGCCTGGCGATCTCGCGGTCGTCGGCGGCATCGGCCCGCTTCTTGCGGTGCCGGTCCGCGACGATGTGCCCGGCCTTGGTGCGCAGCGCGGAGGCCAGATCGCGGCGGGACTGCGGCGAGCGCGGGTTGAAGGACTTCGGGATCCGCATCCGCTCCAGCGCCTCGACCGGCACCGGGAAGTCCATCGAGGCGAGCCGCTTCACCTGGCGCTCGGCGGTGAGCACCAGCGGACGCGGGCCGTCATGCTGCTCGAAGCCCCGGTGGCCGTTCGACCGTCCGGCGGGCAACCCGGGGTCCAACACCAGGGCGAGCCCCGCGTACTTGCCGGTCGGGACGTGGATGACATCGCCGGGCTTGAGCTTCTCCAGCGCGACGGCCGCCTCCGCGCGCCGCTGCGCCGCGCCCTGCTTGGCCAGCTCGGTCTCGCGGTCCTTGAGCTCGCGGCGCAGCCCCATGTACTCCTCGAAGTCCCCGAGGTGGCAGGTCATCGACTCCTTGTAGCCGTCGAGCCCCTCCTCGTTGCGCTGCACCTGCCGGGAGATCCCGACGACCGACTTGTCGGCCTGGAACTGCGCGAAGGACGTCTCGAGGAGCTCGCGCGAGCGGTGCCGCCCGAACTGCTCGACCAGGTTGACCGCCATGTTGTACGACGGCTTGAAGCTGGAGCGCAGCGGATACGTGCGGGTGCCCGCGAGTCCCGCCAGGTGGTCGGGGCTGATGCCGCGCTGCCACAACACGACCGCGTGGCCCTCGACATCGATGCCGCGGCGTCCGGCGCGCCCGGTCAGCTGGGTGTACTCGCCGGGTGTGATGTCGGCGTGCTGTTCGCCGTTCCACTTGACGAGCTTCTCCAACACCACCGAGCGGGCGGGCATGTTGATGCCAAGGGCGAGGGTCTCGGTCGCGAACACCGCCTTCACCAGGCCGCGTACGAACAGCTCCTCGACGACCTCCTTGAACGTCGGCAGCATGCCCGCGTGGTGGGCCGCGATGCCACGCTCCAGGCCCTCGAGGAACTCGTAGTACCCCAGGACGTGCAGGTCCTCGGTCGGGATGGAGGCCGTGCGCTCCTCGACGAGTTCACGCACCCGCACGCGGGCATCGTCGTCGTTCAGCCTGAGGCCCGCGTACAGGCACTGCTGGACTGCGGCCTCGCAGGCGGCGCGACTGAAGATGAACGTGATGGCGGGCAGCAGCCCTTCGGCGTCGAGCCGCTCGATGACCTCGGGCCTGCTCGGCGTCCACACCCGCGAGCGCTGTCTGCGCTCGCGCTCACGGTCCGCGTCGCGCATGGCGCGGCCCCGTCTGCGGTCCTGGTACGACGGGCGGCTCGCCTCCATCCGCGCGAGGCGCGTGAGGTCGGGGTTGACGGCCTTCTTGTGACCCTCACCCTCCTCGAAGAGGTCGTACATCCGGCGCCCGGCCAGCACATGCTGGAAGAGCGGCACGGGCCGGTGCTCGGAGACGATCACCTGGGTGTCGCCGCGCACGGTGTCCAGCCAGTCGCCGAACTCCTCCGCGTTCGACACCGTGGCCGAGAGCGACACCAGCGTCACCGACTCGGGGAGGTGAATGATCACTTCCTCCCAGACGGCGCCCCGGAACCGGTCGGAGAGGTAGTGCACCTCGTCCATCACTACATAACCGAGTCCAAGGAGGGTCTGCGAGCCCGCGTACAGCATGTTGCGCAGCACCTCGGTGGTCATCACGACCACCGGAGCCTCGGAGTTGACGCTGTTGTCACCGGTGAGGAGGCCGACCTTGTCCGCGCCGTAACGGCGGCACAGATCGGCGTACTTCTGGTTGGAGAGCGCCTTGATCGGCGTCGTGTAGAAACACTTCTTGCCCTGCTGGAGGGCGAGGTGGACGGCGAACTCGCCGACGATCGTCTTGCCGGAGCCGGTGGGCGCGGCGACAAGCACACCCTTGCCCGCCTCGAGCGCCTGGCAGGCCTCGATCTGGAAGGGGTCGAGGCCGAAGTCGTACATCTCGCGGAAGGAGGCGAGCGCGGTGGCCTGCTCGACAGCGCGCTTCCGTGCTGCCGCGTACCGCTCGGCCGGGGAGAGGTCCTCTGTCATCGTGCTTTCGAGACTACCGGGAGGCACTGACAACAGGACGATCAATATCCGGATCCGCACCTGTGAAACCCGGAATCCCCGCAGCTCAGGGAATCGCCACCCGCACAGCACCGCGCACACACTCAGCAGTGAGCGGCAGCGGGCCGAACGGCTCCCCGTCCGCGTACCCCGTGACGCCCTCGGCGACAAGCTCCACCTTCGCCGCCCGGTGCACGGCGACCTTCGGATGATCGAGATGCGTACCCCGGTAGACCCTCGGAAACACCTTGAGCAGGGTCGTACGGCTGCAGTCCCCGACCACCGTGATGTCGAACAGCCCGTCCTCCAGATCCGCGCCGGCGCAGATCTTCATGCCGCCGCCGTACGACGGTCCGTTGCCGACCGCCACCAGCGTCGCCTCGACCTCCTGGACCTTGCCGTCGTCGAGTGTGATCCGGTAGGGGAAGGGCTTGAAGGCGGCCAGTTCGGCGAGCATCGCGAGGTCGTACTTGAAGCGGCCGGTGGGCCATCGCATGCGGTTGCCGCGGTCGTTGACCCGGGAGTCGAAGCCGGAGGCGAGGACGGTGCCGAACCAGGTGCCGCCGACCCGCCCCAGGTCGACATCGCGCAGCCGGGCCCCCTTGAGGGCCTCGGCGATCAGCCGCCCAGCGGCCGCCGGTTGGCGTACGGGCAGGCCCAGGGCCCGCGCGAAGTCGTTCCCGGTGCCGACGGCGACCAGGCCGAGCGGGGTGCGCGTCCCGGCGACGGCCTGCAGGGCCAGGTTCGCCATGCCGTCGCCGCCGACGGCGATCAGGGCGCCCGTCCCGTCCGCGACGGCCGCACGCGCGCGCGTGAGGGCGTCTTCGGCGTTCTCGCCGAGGACCGTACGGACGGAGAACCCCGCCGCACGCAAAGCAGAAGCGGCCGGCTGCGCCGCGTGGGCGCCCCGGCCGCGTCCCGCGGTGGGGTTGACGAAGAGGGTGATCTCGCTGGTCACAAGCCTGACCCTACGAGTTCTCCGCGTCTGGTCAGGTCACGTCGTCATAACCGTTGACACGGTCCGAGCTCGCCTGCTCCGGCAGGGCCGCCCGGCTGGCCGACACCGTCTCGACCTCGCCGATGGCCTCGGGCGTGAGGTCCAGTTCGGAGGCCTCGTCGTCGGCCGGTCCCGCGGCGTCGCGCCGGCGCCTGCGCCCGTCGTTCAGCAGCGAGAAGGCGACCGCGCCGAAGTACAGGATCCAGATCGGGCCGGCGAGCGCCAGCATGGTCAGCGGGTCCGTGCTGGGCGTGGCCACGGCCGCGAAGACCGTGATGCCCATGATCATGCCCCGCCACCAGCCGAGCATCCGCTTGCCGGTGATCGCCCCGGTGAGGTTGAGGAAGACCAGCAGCAGGGGCAGTTCGAAGGAGAGGCCGAAGACGAGCACCATGCGCGTGACGAGGTCCAGCAGATCGTCCAGCGGCAGGAGGTTGTCGGTACCGCTCGGGGTGAATTCGATCAGCACCCTCGCCGTGGTGGGCAGTACGGAGTACGCGAAGTAGGCGCCGCCCAGGAACAGCGGGGCGCCCGTGCCGACGAACGCGTAGGCGTACTTCTTCTCGTGCCGGTGCAGACCGGGGGCGACGAAGCCCCACAGCTGGTAGAGCCAGACCGGCGAGGCCAGGACGACACCGGCCATCAGCGACACCTTCAGCGCGAGCGTGAAGGGGGTGAGCAGACCGTTGATCGTGATCTGCGCGCACGGCTCGGTGGACGTCGACTTCGCCAGCTGCTCGAAGCTCTGCTCGCAACCGACCGAGTCGAGGATCGGCCTGGTGATGAGGTTGATGATGTCGTTGTAGAAGAAGGCGGCGACGACAGTGATGGCGACGATGGCCAGCATCGCCTTCGCAAGCCGGTTGCGGAGCTCACGAAGGTGTTCCGCGAGGGGCATCCGCCCCTCGGGATCCTTCTCCTTCTGGCGGGCAGGCTTCAGCAACCCACGTTCCCATCTCGTGCGGCGGGCCGGAGGTCACCGGCCCTGCGTCAGCGCTTGGTCGTCGAGTCCGTCGGCTCGGTGACCGGGCGGGAGCTGGTCACGTCGCCGGGTGCGGCCTGGATGGTGCGCTGAGCCGGGGGCTGCTCGTCGGTGGCCGGCGGGGCGGCCGGAGCGGCGGCCGTGTCCTGGCCCTCCGTCTTCATGGCCTTGGCCTCGCTCTTCAGGATGCGCGCGGACTTGCCGAGGGAGCGCGCCATGTCCGGAAGCTTCTTCGCGCCGAACAGCAGGATGATGACGACGAGGATGAGAATGATCTCGGGAGCGCCGAGCCTTCCGAACATAAGTCTTTACCTTCTCACCGAGGCGGCATGGAATGGGGGCTGTCCGATCGGTCGGACATGTGTCCGATCGTCGCGCTGACAGCGATCGTAACGCTCAGGGGTAAACGCGGGGCAATCCCTGTGCGTACTCCCAGTTCGCGACCCGCGCCTCGTTTATCCGGGCCGCGACCATGAGCGTACCTGCCGTTGCCGGATAGGTGACAGGGCGAAAGCCATACAAACCGCGGCGTGCGCCACTACTCACAGGGCATCCACAGAGCGAGCCGTGGTCACAGCCGCGCGCTCCAGGTCCTCGGCGGCCCTGCCGATGCGCAGAGCGGAGTCGGAAACCTGTCGCCCCAGACGCTCCGCTTCCAGGAAGACACGGACAGCGAGCACGCCGAGAACGGCGATTCCCAGGAAACCCACAGCGATCGCAAACATCGGCCAGAACATGAAGCCGACCCTAGACCGTCCTAGCCGGTCGAGTGCAGACGCAGTGTCCGTACGCCGCCCACCGTGAGGAGTTCGACGATGCGTTCACCGGCGGGCTTGCGGACGGCGGCGCCGCACTCCGGGCAGGTGAAGGAGTAGAAGGTGGTGCGGCTGGAGGCGCCGATGGCCAGCATCAGGGCGCTCGCCCTGAGCTCGAAGTCGGTCCGGCAGTCGGGGCAGCCGGCCCTGAACACCGTCTCGACCACTCTTCTCATCCCGGCGAACGCGGTGACGACCGACATCTCCGGTGCGCCCGAGGACACACCGGCCCGCTCCGAGGCTCCGGTCCTCCCCGCCACACCGGTCTTCTCCGACGCACCAGACATCGTCGACGTGCTCAAAGCCCCTGCTCCTGCCTGTCGTACGGCCCGTCCTGAGCTCCCTGTGGCCCGTCGTAGGCCGCGAGGGCCTCACGGGCCGCCTGCTGGGCGCTGTCCGCGAGATCCTGCGGCGACACGATCCGGCCGTCGCGGCCGAGGCGCAGCGCCAGCCGTCGCAGCGAGGTGGGATCGGGGGTCCGCAAGGTGATGCGCAGCCCGCCGTCCGGCAGCTCGTCCGCGCTGTCGTGCGGGTAGTACTCGGCGACCCAGCGTCCGCCGGGGCCGACCTCCACGACCACCTCGGGGTCCTCGGCCGCCGGCTGCACAAGCCCCTCGGAGAGGTCCCGCATCTCGATCTCGGGCGGCGCGGACGGCTCGTCCAGGATGCGGATCTCGGCGACCCGGTCCAGCCGGAAGGTGCGGCGCGCCTCGGAGCGGCGGCACCAGGCCTCCACATAGGTGTGGCCGACGCTGACCAGGCGGATCGGGTCGATCTCACGCTCGGAGAGCTCGTCGCGCGAGGGCGAGTAGTAGCGGATCCACAGCCGGCGCCGCTCGGAGATGGCCCGGTCGACGTCCGCGAAGACGCCGCCCTCGGATTCGAAGGTGACCGACAGCCGGGAGCTGGCCCCGGCCGCCTCGCCCGAGGCGGCCTCCACCTTGGCGGTGGCGCGCAGCAGTGCCTGCCGGTCGCCCTCGCGCAGTCCGGGCAGTGTGGACACCGCACGGGCGGCGACGAGCAGCGCGGTCGCCTCGTCGGCGGCGATCCGCAGGGGCTCGGCCGCGTCCGCGCCGAGGGCACCCGGGTTGCGCCACCAGATCCGGTCGCCGTCGGTGTCGATGTCGAGCAGATCGCCGCCGCGGAAGCTGGTCCCGCACAGCGGCAGCACGTCGAGGTCGGAGATCAGCTCGTCCTCGGTGATCCCGAAGGCCCGGGCGACATCGCTGACGCGCGCGCCGGGGCGCTCACGCAGATACGTCACCAGGGAGAGCATCCGCCGGGTCTGGTCGATCGCGTTCGTCGGCCTGGCCGGTTTTCCTGCCACTTTCTTACGTTCCCCCTCAGCCCTTGGCCACGGCGCGCAGCCGGTCCACGACATCCGCCCGCAGCTCGGACGGTTCCAGGACCACCACATCGGGCCCGAACTCGACCAGCCAGGCGTCCAGGCCATGCCCGTACGGAATCTCCAACTCGTCCCAGCCCCCGCCCAGTTCCCGTACGGAGACGGCTTTGGCCCGCAGCGGGTAGCCGGACCCGGTGCGCAGCCGGATGAGCGCGGAGCGGTCGGCGATCTCGCCCGCCCAGCCCGCGACCGTCTCGCGCACGGTGACGACGTCGGGCACCTCGGCCGTGTACCGGCCCGCCCGGGTGCGGACCTTGCCGGTGATCCGCGAGAGCCGGAAGACGCGCTCGGCTCCGCGGTCGCGGTCCCAGCCCGCCAGGTACCAGTGACCGCGCCAGCACTCCAGGGCCCACGGCTCGACATGGCGGGGCTCGGGCCGCACGGCGGTGGCCTTGCGGTAGTCGAAGGCGACCGGGCGGCGGTCGCGGCAGGCGAGCATCAGCGGCTCGAAGGCCGCCTCGTGCACGGGGATGTGTGGTTCCAGGGCGCCATGGGGCTCGTACGGGTCGACGTCCTCGGGCAGTCCCGCGGCGCGCAGCTTCTGCAGGGCGCCGCTGGCGGCACCCGCAAGGCGGGCCTGCTGCCAGACCTTGGCGGCCAGCCCGAGGGCGGCGGCCTCCTCGGCGTCGAGCGTGATGGCCGGCAGCCGGTTGCTGTCGCGGCGCGCGAGATAGCCGACCTCACCGTCGAGGTTCTCCACCGTCTCGATGACCAGGCCGAGTTCGCGCAGATCGTCCTTGTCGCGCTCGAACATCCTGTTGAAGGAGTCGTCCGAGCTCGCCTCGAGGTAGGCCTCGATGGACTCGCGAAGTTCGCGCTTGCTGAGCGGCCGCCGTGTCCCCAGCAGACACAGCGCCAGGTTCATCAGCCGCTCGGCCTTGGCAATGGCCATCGACGCCCTTCCTATGGTGCTTCCGACCGATGACCGTACCGCTCCGGACAGTCGTGGCAAAAGCCGAGGGCCCATGCCCGGACAGGCATGGGCCCCAGATGATCAAGTCCGGTCAGACTTCGCCAGATGATGTACGAAGATCGGACCGTGACCCTCTCGATCCTCTCGATCAGACCGCGACGAGGTCGCAGACGAAGATCAGCGTCTCGCCCGGGGCGATCCGGCCACCGGCGCCGCGGTCGCCGTACGCGAGGTGCGAGGGGATGACCAGCTGGCGGCGGCCGCCGACCTTCATGCCCTGCACGCCCTTGTCCCAGCCGCTGATGACCTGGCCGACGCCGAGCTGGAACTCGAGCGGGGTGCCGCGGTTCCAGGAGGCGTCGAACTCCTCGCCGGTGGAGAAGGCCACGCCCACGTAGTGGACCTTGACGAAGTCGCCGGCCTTGGCCACCGCCCCGTCGCCCTCCCAGATGTCCTTGATCTCGAGGTCCGCCGGGGGCTCGCCGCCCGGGAAGTCGATCTCGGGCTTCTCGATGCTCACGTCTCTAGCTCCTGCTTGTTCGCGTAAAGGCCTTAAAGCAACACCGACAGTCTCACATCCCCGAAGGCGTTACATCTTCGCCAGGATGTCGACCGTGAAGACCAGCGTGGAGTCCTTGCTGATGCCGCTTCCCTCCGGGGGGCTGTCGCCGTAGCCCAGGCTCGGCGGGACGACGATCAGGACACGGCTGCCGACCTTCTTGCCCGTCAGACCCTGCGCCCAGCCCTTGACGACCTGCGTGAGCGAGAACGAGGTCAGCGCGTCCCTGCTGTACGTCGAGTCGAACTCCTTGCCGTCGGCCCAGAGCACGCCCTTGTACTGCACCAGGACGGTGCTGTCGGCCGCGAGCTCCGCGCCGTCGCCCTCGAGGACGTAGTTCGCCACGAGCTTCGTCGGGGCGTCCGCCTTCGGCACGTCGATGGAGGGGGCCTTGCCGTCGGTGTTGGTGCCGACCTTCGGGAGGTCGATGTTGTCCTGCGCGACCGTCTTGCCCGCGGCGGAGCTCTTGGAGTTGAAGGTGTTCTGGATGTCGACGACGAACACCAGGGTGTCGGTGCCCTTGATGCCCGCCTGCGTGTTCCCCTCCGTGCCGTAGCCCCAGGTCGGCGGCACGGCCATCTCGACGCGGCTGCCGACCTTCTTGCCCACCAGGCCGTAGCGCCAGCCGTCGATGATGCTGCCCTGCGCGAGCTGGATGAGCAGCGGCGTCTTGCGGTCGTAGGAGTTGTCGAAGACCTTCGCCGTCGCCCAGACCTGGCCGAGGTAGTGGGCCTGCACGTAGTCGTTCTCCGCGACCGTCTTGCCGCTGCCCGCGATGACCGTCTTGACGGCCAGGTCCTTCGACGGGTCACCGCTGCCCTTGGCGACGGTGGGCTTCTCGCCGAACTTCGTACCGGCCGTGATGCCGGGCAGCGGACCGTCGACGATCTTCGGCGGTGGTGCCGCCGAGGCGGAGGCCGAATCCGAGGCCGCATCCGACGGGCTGCTGCTGGACTTGGCCGTGTCCGAGTCGTCGTCACCGCATCCGGCGAGTGTGACAAGTCCAGCGGGTACGGCTAGAAGGAGTGAGCGTCGGCGCACGGTGGGGGCCCTCGTATCGGTCGATCTTGGTTGATGGAGTGCGCGCAACTCTACGACCTGAGAAGGGCGCCGTACGGAAAACGTACGGCGCCCCGCGTTGCGTTCCGGTGAGGGCCCCCACTCTCGAGCGAAGTCGAGAGTGGGGGACATGGCCGGAACACTCGGCTCACATTCCCGCGATCAGCTTCTCCACCCGGTCGTCGACACTACGGAACGGGTCCTTGCACAACACGGTGCGCTGCGCCTGGTCGTTGAGCTTGAGATGCACCCAGTCGACCGTGAAGTCCCGGCGCTGTTCCTGAGCACGCCGGATGAAATCGCCGCGCAACCGCGCCCGAGTGGTCTGCGGGGGCACGGACTTGCCCTCGAAGATCTTCAAGTCGTTGCAGATACGGGCGGCTTGTCCCTTCCTCTCCAGGAGGTAGTAAAGACCTCGCCGACGGTGGATGTCGTGGTAGGCGAGGTCTATCTGCGCGACGCGCGGGTTGGACATGGTCATGTTGTGCTTCGCCCGGTACCGCTCGATGAGCTGGTACTTCATGACCCAGTCGATCTCGGTGCCGATCCGGTCGAGGTCCTCGGACTCGATCGAGTCCAGCGTGCGACCCCACAGCTCCAGAACCTGCTCGACGACTCCGGTACGGATACCGCGGCGCTCCACGAAGTCCACGGCCTTCTCGTAGTACTCGCGCTGCACGTCCAGCGCGGAGGCCTCCCGGCCGCTGGCCAGGCGCACCTTGCGCCGGCCCGTGATGTCGTGGCTGACCTCGCGGATCGCCCGGATCGGGTTCTCCAGGGTGAGGTCGCGCATCACCGTGCCCGCTTCGATCATGCGCAGCACGAGGTCGGTGGCACCGACCTTGAGGAGCATGGTCGTCTCGGACATGTTCGAGTCGCCGACGATGACGTGCAGCCGGCGGTAGCGCTCTGCGTCCGCGTGCGGTTCGTCGCGTGTGTTGATGATGGGCCGGGAGCGGGTCGTCGCGGAGGAGACGCCCTCCCAGATGTGCTCGGCCCGCTGACTCACGCAGTACACGGCACCGCGCGGGGTCTGCAAGACCTTGCCCGCCCCGCACAGAAGTTGGCGGGTGACGAGGAACGGAATAAGAATGTCCGCGAGCCGGGAGAACTCCCCGTGCCGGGCCACCAGATAGTTCTCGTGGCACCCGTAGGAGTTGCCTGCCGAGTCGGTGTTGTTCTTGAACAGGTAGACGTCGCCCGCGATTCCTTCCTCGTGCAGGCGTCGTTCGGCGTCTACCAGGAGTCCTTCGAGAATGCGCTCGCCGGCCTTGTCGTGGGTGACCAGTTCGGTCACGTTGTCACATTCGGGTGTCGCGTATTCCGGATGTGATCCCACGTCGAGATAGAGGCGGGCGCCGTTCCGCAGAAAGACATTGCTGCTGCGGCCCCATGACACGACACGGCGGAAGAGGTACCGCGCCACCTCGTCGGGAGACAGGCGTCGCTGTCCCCTGAACGTACACGTGACGCCGTACTCGTTCTCCAGCCCGAAAATGCGGCGGTCCATGACTGAACATTACGCCCGATCCCCTGACCGCAAACGGGGTTCGACGGCACGGTTTGGATCATTTTCCGATGAGACCGCAACCACCTCCGTGTTCCCGGTAGCTGCGAGGACCCGCCCCGTGGCCAGCAGAACCACCAGCGCGGCGGCCCCCGCGACACCCGGTACGGCGAAGCCCCACACCGCCCCGCCCCACTCGACGACGGGGCCCGCGAGGCCCGTTCCGACGGACGCGCCGACGGTGAACGTCGTGACAAGCCAGGAGAACGCCTCGGTGACGGTGCCCCTGGGAGCGTGCCGGACGACGAGCACGAACGCGCAGGCGATGCAGGGCGCCAGGAACACCCCTGCGAGCGCGGTGAGCGCCGTCATGGCGACCGGACCCGGCACCAGCATCAGTGGCACGTAACACACCGCCAGGAGCGCCACGAGCAGGCTCAGTCGCCGCTCGGGCGCACCGGTCCACCGGCGCGCGCCGTACACCGTGCCGCCGACGAGGGCCCCGAGCCCGATGCCCGCCATCAGCCAGCCGTACACCGCGTCCCCGCCATGGCTGTCGGAGTACGACAACGCTGCGACCGTGATCGAGCCGAGCGCGATACCGACGAACAGGAACGCGCCGAGCAGGGCCACAAGACCCGCCGAACGCAGCGCTCCGAGCCAGTGCGCCTCGCGGGGAGCCGAGCGCCACGCGCGCGAGGGGGGCGACACGACCACGGAGAGGGCGCCCAGGACGCCGATGACGTTCAGGACGAGCAGCGCTGCCTGGGCGGACCAGAGCGCCACGCACAGCGTCACGAGCAACGGCCCGACGGTGAACATGATTTCCTGCGCCACGGCGTCCATCGCGTACGCGGTGTGCACCTGTTCCTCCTTGCGGAGGACGGAGGGCCACAGCGCTCGCAGACCGCCTTCCAGGGGCGGCGTGAAGAGCCCGGCGACCGCCATCGCGACGTACGCGACCGGCAGCGGGTCCGTGCCCGCGAACGCGAAGAGAGCCATCCCGAGAGCCGAGACGAGCGCGGCAGGCAACTGCACACGCGGCTGCCCGTACATATCCACGAGCCGCCCGAGCAGCGGCTGCCCCACCGCGTTGGACACCCCGTACACGGCGGCCAGCGCACCCGCCAGGCTGTAGCTGCCGCCCTCCGCGCGGATGAAGAGCACGACGGCGATGGCAGCGGTCGCGTTCGGCAGCCGCCCTATCAGCGTCCCGGTGAGCAGCCGGGCAGCATGCCTCGCCCGGAGGATCTCCAGATATCCCGCGGCCATGACGTGCCCTTCTCGTAATCCCGTGACGCCTGAAGTTTTACGTATAACGTCCTCTCCCATACGTACCATGTGCGCAGTCCGCGAGTCCAGACGAGGGAGCAGGTCGACGGTGGCACGAGGTAGCACGCGCCCCACGAGCCGGGACGTCGCCCAGGTCGCCGGGGTCTCCCAGGCCGCCGTCTCGCTGGTGCTCGGCGACAAATGGCGCGGCCGGGTCTCCGAAGCCACAGCGGAACGGGTCCGGGAAGCCGCCCAGGAGCTCGGCTACCGCCCGAACGTCGCCGCCCGCAACCTCCGCCTCGGCCGCACCCGCACCGTCCTCCTAGTGGTCCCCGCGCTGACCACCGAGTTCTTCGCCGGCGTCTACACGGGCGCCGCCCGGGTGGCGTCCGAGCACGGCTTCGGAGTAGTCCTCTACCCCTCCCCCGAAGGCATCGGCCCCGCCCGTGACCCCTTCGGCTCGGCACCCGCGGCCCTGGACGGCGTGATCGCCTCCTCCATGGCCGCAGACGCCCTCACCGCGATCCGCGGCGACCAGCTCCCCCTGGTCATGCTGGACAGCGACCCCGCAGGCAGCCTGGGCGCCGCGACCGTCAACCTGGACATCAGGGACGGCGTACGCCAGGTGGCCGAACACCTCCTGACCCTCGGCCACCGCCGCTTCCTGCACCTGGCGGCCGACATCCCCTCCTGGACCTTCGAGGTACGAGCCCACGAACTGTCCGCACGCCTGGCAGAGGTCCCCGGCACAGAACTCCGCACAGCCCGCGCCCCCATCTCCATAGAGGGCGCCCTGGAGGCCGCCGAGACCGCCCTGAGAGCCCCAGGCCCCCGCCCAACAGCCCTGGTCTGCGACGACGACAAACTGGCCGCAGGCGCCTACAAGGCCGCCCGCCGCCTGGGCCTGCACATCCCGGACGACCTCTCCATCACCGGCCTGGACGACCTGGCCCTCTCCAGAGCCATCGACCCAGAACTCACCACAGTCCGCCTGAACGCAGAACTATTCGGCGAACGAGGCATGCAAGCTCTCCTGGCCGTCCTGGAGGGCAAGACACCCCCACAGGGCGACATCCCAGTGGAACTGGTCGTACGAGGCTCCACAGCCCCGCCAAGCCCCACTGCCTGAGCACCACGGCGCACCCCCAGGCACCCGCAGCCGCCCACCGGCGGAAGGGGCCGGGGGCCGGTACATCAAATGCCCGTCGCGTACGTGGTCACACCGCCCCCAAGCCCTACAACCAACAAAAGTGCCCATCGGCGACGGGCGGATGTACCGGCCCCCGGCCCCGACCCACCCACCCGCAGACGCCCCAAAACGCCGCGCGCCCCGACCACAAGGGACCGGGGCACACGCCGAGCAAGGCAAGGACGAGACTCACTCGTCGTCCTCAGGATCCTCCGCCTCGGTAGCCGTAGACGCCCCGTCCGCCTCGAGCAACCGAGCCAGCTGCCGCCCAACAATCCGCTTGAACTTCCGCTGCTGCGGCCGCGTCCGGTCAAGAATCGCAACCTCGAGCCGCTCCGCGGGAATCTCCCGCTCCCCCCCGTTCGCCTCACGGGACAGCGACTGCACGGCCAGCTTCAACGCCTCGGCAAGCGACATGCCGTCTTCATGGCGCTGGTCCAGATAACTGCTGATCTGCTCGGCATTGCCACCCACCGCGACCGACCCGTGCTCATCCACGATCGACCCGTCGTGCGGCAGCCGGTAGATCTGATCGCCCTCGGGGGTGTCCCCCACCTCGGCGACCACGAGCTCCACCTCGTACGGCTTCTCGGCCGCACTGGAGAAGATCGTGCCGAGCGTCTGGGCATACACATTGGCAAGACCGCGGGCGGTCACATCGTCACGGTCATAGGTGTAACCCCGCAGATCGGCATAACGAACACCGCCGATCCGCAGATTCTCGTACTCGTTGTATTTGCCGGCGGCGGCGAAGCCGATCCGGTCATAGATCTCGCTGAACTTGTGCAGCGCACGGGACGGGTTCTCGCCGACGAACACGATGCCGTCGGCATACTGCAGCACGACGAGGCTGCGGCCACGGGCGATGCCCTTCCGGGCGTATTCCGCCCGGTCGGCCATCGCCTGCTGGGGTGAGACATAGAACGGCGTCGACACCGGTTATCCGTCCCTTTCTATCGAAGTCACTGGATCACTTTGCCAAGAAGCCACTGCCGGAGCGGCTGTCAGGAAACCGCTGCCGGAGCGGCCGTCGAGAAGCCGCTGTCAGAGCAGCGCGGCCCGCGGACCGTCGGGCTGCTCAAGGCGCCGCTCCAGGATCGAGCGGGCGATCTCGGAGGACTCCTCGTCTCCCAGACGGCGGAATCCGTCCTCGGTGATCACGGTGACGATCGGGTAGATCCGGCGGGCGACATCGGGACCACCGGTCGCCGAGTCGTCATCGGCCGCGTCGTACAGGGCCTGGACGACGAGGGTCGTGGCCTCCGCTTCGGAAAGGTCCTTGCGGTAGAGCTTCTTCATGGCACCGCGCGCGAAGACCGAGCCGGAGCCGGTGCCGGCGAAGCCGTGCTCCTCGGAACGGCCGCCGGTGACGTCGTAGGAGAAGATGCGGCCCCTCTCGCGGTCCACGTCGTAGCCCGCGAAGAGGGGAACCACGGCGAGGCCCTGCATGGCCATGCCGAGGTTGGAACGGATCATGGTGGAGAGGCGGTTGGCCTTGCCCTCCAGGGAGAGCGTGGCGCCCTCCACCTTCTCGAAGTGCTCGAGTTCCAGCTGGAACAGCTTGACCATCTCCACGGCCAGACCCGCCGTACCGGCGATGCCTACCGCCGAGTACTCGTCGGCGGGAAAGACCTTCTCGATGTCACGCTGCGCGATGACATTTCCCATGGTGGCCCGCCGGTCACCGGCGAGGACCACACCACCGGGGAAGGTGACGGCCACGATGGTCGTGCCGTGCGGGGCTTCGATCACACCCTGGGTGGGCGGCAGCTGCCGCCTGCCCGGGAGCATGTCCGGCTGGTGGTCGGACAGGAAGTCCATGAAGGACGACGACCCGGGCGTCAGGAAGGCAGCCGGCAGACGCCCGGTGCTACGAGGGTTGGCTTCCACGCGATTCCTTCCACGTAGGCTGCGGCCCGCCGTGGACGGCCGAGCCGATCATCAAATCTGTGCACGGACCATACCCGCGCGAACGCCGATCATCCGTCCCGGCGCCGACCCGCTGGATCAGGCCGACTCCGGGGCGGACAACTGGCGTTACTCTCCGCCCTTTTGAACGAAGGAACGCACGAAGTCCTCGGCGTTCTCCTCGAGGACGTCGTCGATCTCGTCCAGTACGGAGTCGACATCGTCGCTCAGCTTCTCCTGGCGTTCCTTGAGGTCCTCGGAAGCCTGCGCCTCCTGCGCCTGCTCCTCGACCTCCTCGGTGGAACGCGTGGCCTTCTGCTGTCCGCCGCCGGTGTCCTTGGTCGCCATAAACCCTCACCCCGCTCGGTTCGACGTTCTTGATCAGACCCTACAAGCAGGGTCCGACATCGGCCCCGCAGTTGCTACAACGTCCGGGAGCCACCTCGATGATTCCCGGACGCGGCTTCTTTCCACCCCGATCCGCCGCTTCGGCCGTGCAGGCCCCGGCGCGGCCGCTCAGCCGCCCGACAGGACCTTGACCAGGTCTTCAGCCGTGCGGCAGCGGTCGAGGAGCTCCTTGACGTGATTACGCGTTCCGCGAAGCGGCTCAAGGGTTGGGACGCGCTGGAGCGAGTCCCGGCCCGGCAGATCGAAGATCACCGAGTCCCACGAGGCCGCCGCGACGTCGTCCGCGTACTGCTCCAGGCAGCGTCCGCGGAAGTAGGCACGGGTGTCCTCAGGCGGCTTCGTACGGGCCCTCTCGACGTCCTGCTCGTCCAGGAGTCGCTTCATCTTGCCGCGCGCCGCGAGACGGTTGTAGATGCCCTTCTCGGCGCGTACGTCGGCGTACTGGAGGTCGACCAGGTGCAGCCGGGCGGCGTCCCAGTCGAGGCCGTCACGGCGCTGGTAGCCCTCCATGACCTCCCGCTTGGCGACCCAGTCGAGCTCTCCGGAGAGGCTCATCGGGTCGTTCTCCAGGCGGTTAAGAGTGTCCTCCCAGCGGAGCAGGACGTCCACGGTCTGCTCGTCGGCGTCCGACCCGAACCGTTCCTCCACGTACTTGCGGGACAGCTCGAAGTACTCCATCTGCAGCTGGACAGCGGTGAGTGTCCGGCCGCTGCGGAGCGTGACCAGTCGCTTGAGCGTGGGGTCGTGCGAGACCTGGTGGAGAGTGCGTACGGGCTGGTCGACCGCCAGGTCCACGGCGATGAAGCCGTCCTCGATCATCGAGAGGACCAGGGCCGTCGTGCCCAGCTTCAGATAGGTCGAGATCTCGGAAAGGTTCGCGTCGCCGATGATCACGTGCAGCCTGCGGTACTTCTCGGCGTCCGCGTGCGGCTCGTCGCGGGTGTTGATGATCGGGCGCTTCAGGGTGGTCTCCAGGCCCACCTCGACCTCGAAGTAGTCGGAGCGCTGGCTGAGCTGGAAGCCGTGCTCGTGCCCGTCCTGACCGATACCGACGCGGCCCGCTCCGGTGACGACCTGGCGTGAGACGAAGAACGGCGTGAGGTGGCGCACGATGTCCGAGAAGGGGGTCTCCCGCTTCATCAGGTAGTTCTCGTGCGTGCCGTACGAGGCGCCCTTGTTGTCGGTGTTGTTCTTGTAGAGGTGGATCGGCTGGGCGCCGGGGAGCTGGGCCGCGCGCTCCGCGGCCTCCGCCATGATGCGCTCGCCGGCCTTGTCCCACAGGACGGCGTCCAGCGGGTTGGTGACCTCCGGCGAGCTGTACTCCGGGTGTGCGTGGTCCACGTACAGCCGCGCCCCGTTGGTGAGGATGACGTTGGCCAGACCGATGTCCTCGTCGGTGAGCTGGCTGGAGTCGGCGGCCTCGCGGGCGAGGTCGAAGCCCCGCGCGTCCCGCAGCGGGTTCTCCTCCTCGAAGTCCCAGCGGGCCCGCCGGGCCCGGTGCATCGCCGCCGCGTACGCGTTGACGATCTGGGACGAGGTGAGCATGGCATTGGCGTTGGGGTGGCCGGGGACGGAGATCCCGTACTCCGTTTCGATGCCCATTACTCGCCGTACGGTCATGCGGCCCTCCTTGCCCGGCAGCGTCCTCGGTCGGGGACGCTGCTCAAGTACCGCTGGTGCTCCGGTGCGTGTGCGGTGCCCGACCCCGCAACGCGCGACTCGGCGGTACGAAAGAGCCTAGAGCGCCTTTGCGCTGGTGGGGAGATCATTTGCGTCATTGCCTCGCTCCAGCCTTGACCCGAAAAACAGTCGGCTGCGGGTACCCGCGAAGGGCACCCGCAGCCGCCCTGTCTTTTACAGGTACTGACCGGTGTTGGCCACCGTGTCGATGGAGCGTCCGGTGTCCGCGCCCTGCTTTCCGGTGACCAGGGTACGGATGTAAACGATCCGTTCGCCCTTCTTGCCGGAGATTCGGGCCCAGTCGTCCGGGTTGGTGGTGTTCGGCAGGTCCTCGT
This sequence comes from Streptomyces sp. NBC_00620, assembly GCF_026341825.1. Taxonomy (GTDB): domain Bacteria; phylum Actinomycetota; class Actinomycetes; order Streptomycetales; family Streptomycetaceae; genus Streptomyces. The sequence continues at coordinate 986,712 of NZ_JAPENY010000002.1, read as the reverse complement.
TCTCCTTGAACTCGTCCACGCATGCCTGGAGGAGGTGGGAGACCCGAATACCCTTCTGGTTCTGGTCGAGGAAGGCCTTGATGGCCGCCTTCTTGGCGCGGCCGACGATGTTCTCGATCATGGCGCCGGAGTTGAAGTCCTTGAAGTACAGGACTTCCTTGTCGCCGTTGGCGTACGTGACCTCGAGGAAGCGGTTCTCCTCGGACTCGTCGTACATGTGCTCCACGGCGGTCTGGATCATGTTGTTGACCGTCGCCGCCCGGTCACCGCCGTGCTCACCGAGGTCGTCGGAGTGCAGCGGAAGTCGCTCGGTGAGGTATTTCGCGAAGATGTCCTTCGCGGCCTCGGCATCCGGGCGCTCGATCTTGATCTTCACATCGAGTCGGCCGGGGCGGAGGATGGCGGGGTCGATCATGTCCTCGCGGTTCGAGGCGCCGATCACGACCACGTTCTCCAGGCCCTCCACGCCGTCGATCTCGGCGAGCAGCTGGGGGACGATGGTGTTCTCCACGTCCGAGCTGACGCCTGATCCACGGGTGCGGAAGAGGGACTCCATCTCGTCGAAGAAGACGATGACGGGGGTGCCCTCGCTGGCCTTCTCACGTGCACGCTGGAAGACGAGGCGGATCTGCCGCTCGGTCTCACCGACGTACTTGTTCAGGAGCTCGGGGCCCTTGATGTTGAGGAAGAAGCTCTTGCCGGCGCCCTGCCCGGTGACCTCCGCGACCTTCTTGGCCAGCGAGTTGGCGACGGCCTTGGCGATGAGGGTCTTTCCGCATCCGGGGGGCCCGTACAGCAGGACGCCCTTGGGCGGCCGCAGTTCGTGCTCCTTGTACAGATCGGGGTAGAGGTACGGGAGCTCGACCGCGTCGCGGATCATCTCGATCTGGTTGCCCAGGCCGCCGATCTGCTCGTAGCCGATGTCCGGGACCTCTTCGAGGACGAGTTCCTCGACCTCGCTCTTCGGAACGACTTCGTAGACATAGCCGGAACGGGGTTCGAGAAGCAGGGCGTCGCCAGGGCGGATGACGACGTCCAGGAGCGGCTCGGCGAGCCGCACCACCCTTTCCTCGTCGGTGTGCCCCTGTACCAGGGCGCGTTCGCCGTCCTCGAGGATCTCCTTGAGGGTGACGATCTCACCGACGCTCTCGTACTCCATGGCCTCGACCACGTTGAGAGCTTCGTTGAGCATCACTTCCTGGCCGCGCCTGAGCTCTTCGAGCTCCACGCTGGGGCTGACGTTCACCCGGAGCTTGCGGCCCCCGGTGAAGATGTCCGCCGTGCCGTCCTCGTTGGCCACGAGGAAGACACCGAAGCCCGCCGGCGGCTGTGCGAGCCGGTCGACCTCTTCCTTGAGGGCCACGATCTGGTCGCGGGCCTCACGGAGCGTGTTGGCGAGCCGCTCGTTCTGAGCGGACACGCCGGCCAGGTTCGTCTGCAACTCGACGATCCGCTCTTCGAGAATCCTCGTGTGTCGCGGAGAGTCGGCGAGCTTGCGTCGCAGGACGGCGATCTCCTGCTCAAGGTAGGCAATCTGCCCGGCGGGGTCATCGGACCCTCTTCCCGGGCGGATGCCGCGGTTCATGTCGTCGTCGTGGGCTGCCACGGTCCTCACCTCCTCCAAGGGGAGCTGGACGCTTCCAGACCCTACCTGGGTGGGTGTCGATTGAAACCCCTAGATCACAAAGACTGTCGGGGTGTGTCCGATCTTCACCCTTGCGCTCTCCCTCACGCCAGTGGAATACCCACCCAACATGATTGGGAAGCGGACGGAGGTAGGGTCGAAGTGTTCAACACCCGTCAGAGCTGGCCCGACTTGCAGGGATATCGGGTCGTTCGGCGCAGGAAACGGCAGGAGAAGTGACCGTGCAGCAGGAGGCCGGAGTCGGCGCCGAGGAGCTCGAGGTCTGGATCGACCAGGATCTCTGTACCGGAGACGGGATCTGCGTCCAGTACGCGCCCGAGGTCTTTGAGCTGGACATTGACGGCCTGGCGTACGTGAAGGGCTCAGGCGACGAACTGCTGCAGGTCCCGGGCGCCACAACGCCCGTACCGCTGCCGCTTCTGCGCGATGTGACGGACTCCGCGAAGGAGTGTCCGGGCGACTGTATCCACGTACGTCGGGTTTCGGACAAGGTCGAGGTGTACGGACCTGACGCGGAGTGACCTGAGGTGCACCCGGCGTCACCGAAGTCTGTTTTCTCACACCCTCCGCGGCGCGGAGGGTGTTCTCATATGCCCGGAGCTTCGGAGGGCGTTCAGACGCCCTGGGCTCCGGCGGGTGTCGAGCGGACGAACGCGCCGTTCGTCCACTGCCACTTGGCGAGATCCTTCACGTCCGGGCAGCAACTCGGTACGTCGGACGAGGAGTAGCCGAGGAGTGTGGCGGTGACGGCGTCGTCACTCAGCGCGAAGTCGGTGACGCTCAGGCGGTCCTTGGGGTCGACCAGGGTGGCCACGACGCGGGGCTTGGCCTCGTCCGCGGCCTGGGTGAGGACGTAGACGCCGTTGGGCGGGGTCCCCGAGCCCGCGTCGCAGCGGACCACGGCGACGGTCTCCGGGCGCCCGTCGCCGTCGAGGTCTCCAGAGGCCTTCTTCTGGACGAGGACTTTGGTGGGCCCGCACTCGATCGGGAAGTCGACGCCGGACGGATCGGGAGCCGCGGCGGAGGCTTGGGCCGGCTTCGCGCCGGGACCGGCGGCCTGGGCCGCTGTCGCCGGGTCGGGCTGCAGTACGGAGGAGAACGCGACGACTCCGGCGATGGCGGTGGCCGTGGCGACCCACTGGATGGGGCTGGTGTGCGTGTGTGCCAGTTCCGGGACGGCGGATTGCTGCACTAGGAGTGTCTCCTGTGAGGGCTGTGCCGGTGGGGGTGTCCCGCATGGTGCCACACGTCACAGTGCGGTGGAACGGCGGGGTCAGGACTTCTGAGGGACTTCCGACGGAGTTCTGGCGGCGCGTCAACAGGAAAGCACTGTGGCCGAGTTCCCCGGCTGTCCCGGGAACTCGGCCACAGTTGTGGTGCGTTGGTTACCTCAGCGGCCCATGCCGCCGTCGGCGTTCGGACCGGTGTAGTCGTCGCCGTAGGCGCCCTTGGAGGGGCGGCGGCGGCGCATGGGCGGCTCGACTCCGTCCGCGAGGCGGCGGGCGGTGAGCAGGAAGCCGGTGTGGCCGATCATCCGGTGGTCCGGGCGGACGGCCAGGCCCTCGACGTGCCAGTTGCGGACCATCGACTCCCAGGCGGTCGGCTCGTTGAAGGAGCCGATCTCGCGGATGGACTCGACGGTCCGCGCGAGCTGGGTGGTGGTGGCGACGTAGCAGCAGAGGATGCCGCCCGGGACGAGCGCCTTGGAGACGGCCTCCAGGCACTCCCAGGGGGCCAGCATGTCGAGGATGACGCGGTCGACGTCGGTGTCCGACAGGTTGTCCTGGAGGTCGCCCACGGTGAGCTGCCAGGCGGGGTGCTTGTCGCCGAAGTAGCGCTCCACGTTCTGCTGGGCGATCTCGGCGAAGTCCTCGCGGCGCTCGTAGGAGTGCAGCATTCCCTGGTCGCCGATGGCGCGCAGCAGGAAGGCACTGAGGGAGCCGGAGCCGACGCCCGCCTCCACGACGCGGGCGCCGGGGAAGATGTCGGCGAAGGCCAGGATCTGCCCCGCGTCCTTGGGGTAGACCACGGCGGCGCCGCGGGGCATGGACAGGACGTAGTCGGGGAGCAGGGGGCGCAGCGCGAGATAGGCGACGTTCCCCGTGGTGCGGACAACGCTGCCCTCGGGAGCACCGATCAGCTCGTCGTGCGGGAAGGAACCTTTGTGGGTGTGAAAGTTCTTTCCGGCTTCGAGCGTGAACGTGTAGTGGCGGCCCTTGGGGTCGGTCAGCTGAACCTGGTCCCCGACCTTGAAGGGCCCGCGCCTGCGGGCGGCACCGGTCGGTTCGGACATGTGACCAGCCTACCGGTCCTGGACGGGGCCGTGGACCACTCCGCGGGCCACCACTAGGAGGGGCGGGCCATGGCCTTCACGAAGGCGCGCTCCACGTCGGCGGCGGACAGGACGCCGTAGATCTCGCCGGACTCCTCGACCACCAGGTACTCGGTGGCGGGGTTCGCGCGCAGGGCGTCGAGGAGGTCCTCGCCGGCGAGCTCGGCGGAGACCCGCATGCCGTCGGTGAGGTCCTGGGCGAGGCCGCTGACCGCGACCCAGGGGCGGCGGTGCTCGGGTACGCCGACGATGGCGGCCTCGCGGACGAGGGACAGCGGTTGGCCGTCGGCGTCGACCACGACCAGGGCGCGGGCGCCCGCGTCGTTGGCGCGGCGCAGCGCCTCCGAGAGCGGGGTGCTGGTCTCGACCGGGACCGCGCGCCGGGTGAGCGCGCGGGCGCGCAGTTCCGGGAGGTGTTCGCGCAGGCGGGCCATCCGGAGGCTGTTTCCGGCGCCGGTCCAGATGATCGCGGCGAGGATGGCGGCGAGCAGCGCGTCCATGACGGTGTCCATGCCGCCGATGTCCTCGGAGGCGTCGCCGAGTGCTCCGGACTGGGTCAGCAGGGGCAGCCCGATCAGTACCGAGACGGCAAGGGCGCGGCCCACCCAGGCGGCGGCGATCGTGCCGCTCATCGGCTTGCCGGTGATCTTCCAGACGACGGCGCGGAGCATGCGGCCGCCGTCGAGGGGCAGCCCGGGCAGCAGGTTGAAGACGGCCACGATCAGGTTGGAGATCATCAGGCCGCCGAGCAGGACGCCGGGCACGGTGCCCGGCTCGACGGTCTGCATGGCGAGGTAGAAGACACCGGAGAGGACGAGGGAGAGCAGCGGCCCGACGAAGGCCAGCACGAACTCCCGGCCCGGGGTCTCGGACTCCTTCTCGATCTCCGACACCCCGCCGAAGAACTGCAGCTGGATCCGGCGCACCGGCAGCCCGAAGCGCAGGGCGGCGACCGTGTGGGCGAGCTCGTGGACGAGTACGGAGGCGTAGAAGGCAACCGCGAAGAAGAGGGAGACGAGGTAGCGCAGGGCGCCGAGCTCGGGCAGCACACGGTCGAGTTGGCCGCCGAACACCCAGGTGATCAGGGCGGCGACGAGGAACCAGCTGGGCGCCACGTACACGGGTACGCCGAAGGGACGTCCCATGAGCAGCCCGCCGCCGGGTCCCTTCTCGCGCCGCGGTGGCCGTCCCTTGCCGGAGCCGGACTTGGCAAAGGTCCGGGCGGATCCCGTGGTCTCGGGGTCACTCGGGGCACCAAAGTGCGAAGGGGTGTCGTCCGTGGGGTCAGGGTGGGCCGGGGGCTCGTCGGAGGGACGGGGGGTGGCCGGGGGCTCGTCGGAGGGACGGGGGGTGGCCGGGGACTCGTCCGAGGGACGGGTGGCAGGCTCGGTCCCCTCCGCGGGTCGCGGGGTCTCGGTGCTGCCGCCCGGCTCCGTGGGCTTGGGCCCGGTGGGGTCCTCCGGACTCTCCGGTCCGGGGCGCGGGGCGTCCGCGGCCGGACCCGTGGAGGCCTGGGGCCCCTCGTGGCGCTCGGTCGCTTCGTCGGTACCGGACCGCGGCTGCCCGCTCCCGCCGCTCTCGTCCACGATGTCCCCTCGTTCGAAGCGTCCCCCGCTCCCGATCATGCGGAGCAGGAGGGTCTGTGGTCGATGGTATGCGGCCGTCGCGATGCGTTCCGCCCCGGCACCCCCTCTGTTTTCCGCGCCGTCGCACGAGCCGCGGGTGGGTCACTGTCAGTGGTGAGCCGTAAGGTCTGTCGTCATGGAAACCAGCACCGAGGGCGTCGTGGAGACCAGTGCCGAGGGCGTGGTCGGGACCGGCACCGGCGCCGAGCCCGGCGAACCCGTGGCGGCCCGGGCGGCCGTGGCACCCGCGTCCCTTTCGCCCTCGCGCGCGAGCGACTTCATGCAGTGCCCGCTGCTCTACCGGTTCCGGGTGATCGACAAGCTCCCAGAGAAGCCGAGCGAGGCGGCCACCCGCGGCACGCTGGTGCACGCGGTGCTCGAGCGGCTCTTCGACGCCCCTGCGACGGAGCGTACGGCGCCGCGCGCCAAGTCGTTGATCCCCGGCCAGTGGGACCGGCTGCGCGAGACCCGGCCCGAGGTCGTGGAGCTGTTCGCCGACGATCCCGAGGGCGAGCGTCTTGCGCGCTGGCTCGGCGAGGCCGAGCAGCTGGTGGAGCGCTGGTTCACGCTGGAGGACCCGACCCGGCTCGAACCCGCCGAGCGGGAGCTGTTCGTCGAGGCGCGGCTCGATTCCGGGCTCAAGCTGCGCGGCATCATCGACCGTGTCGACGTGGCGCCGACGGGCGAGGTGCGGATCGTCGACTACAAGACGGGCAAGGCCCCCAGACCCGAGTACGCCGAGGGTGCCCTGTTCCAGATGAAGTTCTACGCCCTGGTGGTGTGGCGGCTGAAGCAGGTGGTCCCGCGCCGGCTCCAGCTCGTCTATCTCGGCAGCGGTGACGTCCTGACGTACGACCCGGTGATCGAGGACCTGGAGCGCGTCGAGCGCAAGCTGCACGCGCTGTGGGACGCGATCCGGGAGGCCACCGAGACGGGCGACTGGCGGCCCCGGCCCACCAAACTCTGCGGCTGGTGCGATCACCAAGCGGTATGTCCGGAATTCGGCGGTACTCCCCCGCCCTACCCCCTGCAGGTCAGGGCGCCGGAGTCCGGTGGTACCCCGCAGGGCAGAATGGGGCCGGACTAGCGAAGGAGACTTACGTGGCCATCCGCGTCCTACTGGTCGATGACCAGCCACTGCTGCGCACCGGCTTCCGGATGATCCTGGAAGCGGAGCAGGACCTTGCGGTCGTCGGCGAGGCCGGCGACGGTCTCCAGGCGCTCGACCAGGTCCGCGCCCTGCAGCCCGATGTGGTTCTGATGGACATCCGCATGCCGCGGATGGACGGTGTCGAGGCGACCCGGCAGATCACCGGCCCCGGCCGGGACGGTCCGGCGAAGGTGCTGGTGCTGACGACCTTCGACCTCGACGAGTACGTGGTGGAGGCGCTGCGCGCGGGCGCCAGCGGCTTTCTGCTCAAGGACGCACCGGCCAATGAGCTGGTGCAGGCGATCCGGGTGGTCGCCTCGGGTGAGGCCATGCTCGCGCCGAGCATCACGCGCCGGCTGCTCGACAAGTACGCGAGCCATCTGCCGTCCGGTGACGAGCCGGTGCCGGACACACTGCACACGCTGACCGACCGCGAGGTCGAGGTGCTCAAGCTGGTGGCGCGCGGACTGTCCAACGCCGAGATCGCTGCCGACCTGTTCGTCAGCGAGACCACCGTCAAGACGCATGTCGGGCACGTCCTCACCAAGTTGGGGCTGCGCGACCGGGTACAGGCGGCGGTGTACGCGTACGAGAGCGGGTTGGTGCGCCCCGGCGCGCAGTAGACCCGCACAACAGCGCAGAGGGCGGCCCCTTCCTCCGGGAGGAAGGGGCCGCCCTCTGCGTACGCGGAGCCGGGGTCAGTCCTTGCTGATCTCCCAGAAGCGGAAGACGGTCGAGGCGTCGAGGCAGTACTCCAGGCCGTAGACGTTGTCGCGGACGACGGCGTACTGCTTGGCCTGCCAGAGCGGGATGATCGGCAGTTCGTCGGCCACGATGTCCTGGAGCTTGCCGTAGTCGGCCTCGGTCGAGGCGCGGTTGCTCTCGGCGGCGGTGTCCGGGATGAGCCGGCCGGTGATCGTGCTGTTGGTGTAGTTGTTGCTCAGCACGTTGCCCTCGCCGAAGAAGGGCGCCGTGAAGTTGTCCGGGTCCGGGTAGTCGGGCACCCAGCCCTTCACGTACACGCCGTACTTGCCGTCGGCGATGTCCTGCTCGTACTCGTCGAAGGCGACGGACTTGACGGTCGCCTCGAAGAGTCCGCTGGCGTTGAGCTGCTTGGCGATCGCCTTGAACTCCTGGTCGGTGGACGGTCCGTAGCGCGACGGCGTCGACCAGAGGGTCAGCTTCACCTTGTCGGTGATGCCGTCGGCGCGCAGCGCGGCCTGGGCCTTGGAGCGGGAGGGGCTGGCACCGTAGGTGTCGAAGAAGGCCGTGTTGTGGCCCGCGATGCCGGCCGGGATGATCGAGTAGAGCGGCGTCGCCGTGTCCTGGTAGACCTCGTCGACCAGGGCCTGGCGGTCGAGGAGGTAGGCGATGGCCTTGCGCACCGAGAGCTGGCCCGCCACCGGGTCGTCCATGTTGAAGACCAGGTGCTGCACTTCGGCGCTGGTGCCCTCGACGACGTTGACGCCCGTGCCTGTGGCGGTGTCGTTCTCGATGTCCGCGATGTCGTCGGCGGCGAGGCCTCGGTAGGCGATGTCGATCTCGTTGTTCTCGATCGCGGTCTTCAGGGCGGCCTGGTCGCCGTGGAAGAACTTCAGCGTCACGCCGGAGTTCTTCACCTTGGCGGTGCCCTTGTAGCTCTCGTTGACGGAGAAGACGGCCTCGTCCTCGCCGAACGATTCCAGCTTGTACGGTCCCGAGCCGACGGCCTCGTTGTCCGTGCGCAGTCCGTTGTCGGCGTACTGCTGGTGGTCCACGATCGAGCCGGCGCCGGAGGCGATCTTGCTCGGGAAGGTGGCGTCGGCGTACTTGAGCTTGAAGACGACGGTCTTCGCGTCCGGTGTCTCCACCGTGGCGAGCATCGGGAACATGATCGCGGGACCGGCGTCGTCGTTGATCTTCAGCATGCGGTCGAAGGAGAACTTGACGTCCTCCGAGGTGAGCGCGTCACCGTTGCTGAACTTCAGCCCGCTCTGCAACGTACACGAGTAAACCTTCGTGGCTGTGTCCGTGAACGAGCACTCCTTGGCGGCCTCGGGCTCGGGTTCCGTACCGCCCTTGGGGAAGCTCAGCAGCGACTGGAAGACGTTGTTGAACAGCAGCCAGGAGCCCGGGTCGTAGCCGGACGCCGGGTCGGTGGCCAGGACGTCGTCGGACATCCCCATCACGATGGAGGAGCCGCTGTTCCCGGAGCCGCCCGACTGCGAGCCGCAGCCGGTGAGCAGGCCGACGGCCAGCCCCGTCGCGACGGACAGGACTGGCCACTGGTTGCGCATGTTCACTTGCGTGTGCCTTGTCGTTGATTCTCAGAAGTGCCGGATCTCGGGGCACCGGGTCCCGGAGCACCGGATCAAGCGGGCGCCGGGCCTGTTGGCAGGCCCGGCGACGGCAAACCGGGTCAGCCGCTCACTCCGCGGCCGAGCTCCCACAGCTGGAGGGTCGAGGAGGAGTTGAGCGCCCACTCGGCACCGGTGATGTCGTCCCGCGCGGCGATGTACTGCTTGCCCTGCCACAGCGGCAGCACCGGTACGTCGTCGGCCACGATGTCCTGGATCTCGGTGATGCTCTTCGAGGCGGTGAGGCGGTCGGCCTCGCGCCGGGACTCCGGGATCAGGTTGTCGATGATCGCGCTGTTCAAGTACGGCGACTTGAGGAAGTTGTCCTTGTCGAGGAACGGCGCGAGGTAGTTGTCGGCGTCCGGGAAGTCCGGGAACCAGCCCATGCCGTAGACCTCGTACTCGCCCTTGCGCTCGGCCGGCACGAACGTGTCCCAGGGCGTGCCCTTGATGTCGACGTCGAACAAGCCGCTGGCGTTGAGCTGCTTCTTCAGCTGCTCGAACTCGTCCGCGGTGACCGAGCCGTAGTGGTCGGTCGTGTAGTTCAGGGTGAGCTTCACCGGAGTGGTGATGTCGGCCGCGGTCAGCATCGCCTTGGCCTTGCTGACGCTCGGGTCCCCGTACTTGTTGAAGAACGAGTTGGAGTGGCCGGTGATGGTGGCGGGGACCAGCGAGTAGAGCGGGTCGGCGCCCGTGCCGTACACCTTGGCGACGAGCTCGCTGCGGTTGATGACCTGGGCCATGGCCTGGCGGACGGCCGTGGACTTGACCGCCGGGTCGTCGGTGTTGAAGGCCAGGTAGCGGATCTCGAGGCCGGGCATCTCGATCAGGTCGATGTCGCTGTCCGTGGCCGCGCCGAGCTTCTTGATCTGCTCCGGCGTCATCGAGCGGGTCATCAGGTCGATGTCGCCCTTGTTGAGCGCGGAACCCATGCTGTCGGCGTCCGCGAAGGAGCGCATCTCGACCTGGCTGTTCTTGACCGACAGAACACCCTTGTAGTTGGGGTTCTTGGTGAAGACGCCGTTGACGAGCTCGTCGTCCTTCACGTCGGCCTTGAACGTGTACGGGCCGGAGCCGTCGATGCTGAAGCCGTCGCGCAGCTTGTCCTTCTCGTAGTCGTCGGGGTTGACGATGCCGGCGACCGGGGTCGACAGCTTGAACGGGAAGGTGGCGTCCGCGGTCTTGAGGTGGAAGATCACCTCGCGGTCGCCCTGGGTCTCGACGGTGTCGACGGTGGACAGCAGCGCGAACACACCACTGTCGGCCTGGATCGACAAGGCGCGGTCGATCGAGTACTTGACGTCCTTCGCGGTGACGGGGTCGCCGTTCGCGAACTTCAGGTCCTTGCGCAGGGTGCAGGCGTAGCGCTCGTTGCCCGTGTCGGTGAAGCCGCACTCCTCGGCGGCCTCGGGCTGGGGCTCTCCGTCGCCGCGCGGGATGATCATCAGCGTCTGCACGGTCTGGCGGAGGATGTTCCAGCTGCCGACGTCGTAGGCGTACGCCGGGTCGAGGGGAGCCGGGGCATCCTTCGAGGCGATGAACCGGTCGGTGGTACCGACGACGATCGGGTCGCCGCTGTCGCCCCCACTGCCGGACCCCCCACATGCGGCGAGCACCGGGGTGAGCAGGCCGATCACGGCCGGCAGCACCAAAGTCTTGCGGTTCATGCTCGAGTTTCTCCAGAGCTGTAGATTCCGCGACCCGGCATACAGGGGTGGTGTTGCGGGGTCACAGGGATACGGCGATGTTCTCGCGATGACATTAGTCCGCAGGGCCACTGAGGCCCCCAGTGACTGGAGTTGAGCTCCCATCACGCTGCGAGACCGGGCGTGGACACACCGATAACGCGGCAGTGGAAGGATTCGTGCAGCCTTCCATCAATCGGGACACAAGGGCACGTCACCCACCCCCCAAAGGGTGTCGATGGCATATGCCAGACCCGATGTCGACCCCCCGGCGAGTGGCGAACCTCACAGCATCAACTCAGCCGGGGAGCACCGGAATTCAGCCATCCCGCCGGGATTGAATTCCCTCAGGGGGTTCTGGCGCAGATCCACCGGGCGCCCTTCGGGAGGCGCTCGGGCCTATTCGCGCATTCGGTTCCGCACGCTGGGTGAACGTCTAGCGCATTTCCGTCATCAAGCCGCGGAGAAAAGGCAGGTCGACCTCTTCCAGAGAGTTCACGACCGTACGCCGCGCGGCGGGCGCGATGGGGGCGATCGAGGGCACGGCGACCACCTGGCAGCCGGCGGCCTCGGCGGCCGCGACGCCCGTCGCGGTGTCCTCGATGACAGCGCACCGGGCCGGTGCCGCGCCGAGTCCCGCGGCCGCCAGCAGATACGGGTCGGGGAACGGCTTGGTCCGCTCCACCTCGTCGCCCGCCACGGTCAGCGCGAAGTACTGGGGGCCGAGCGAGGCCAGGATGCGGTCGATGATGCGCCGGTGCGAGGCCGAGACCAGGGCGGTGGGGATCTCGTGCGCAGCCAGCTCGGCGAGCAGTCTGGCCGCCCCCGGCATCAGCGGCAGCGAGTGGCCGATCCGGGCCTCGAACCCGTCGTTGAGCAGCACCGTCAGCTCGGCGATGGTGATGTCGGCGCCGGTGGCCTCGATCAGGAAGCCGGCGCTGCGGGTCATCGGGCCGCCGACCACCACATGGCGCCAGGACTCGTCGAGCACATGGCCGAGGGACGCGAAGACCTCGGCCTCCACCTCCCACCAGAAGCCCTCGGTGTCCACCAGAGTGCCGTCCATGTCGAGGAGCACGGCCTCCAGGGCAGAGCCTTCGGCCGTACGGGTACCGAGCGCGGGGACCGTACTGGTCATCCGGGCGCACCTCCTTGAGGGACGATCAGGCCGGTCGCCCTTTTTGCCAAAGGGGCAACCGGCCTGCAGTGGACCGACCAGTGTACGTCGTGTCCGATCAGCGCGCGTTGAAGTACTTCGCCTCCGGGTGGTGGATCATGATCGCGTCCGTGGACTGCTCCGGGTGGAGCTGGAACTCCTCGGAGAGCACGACGCCGATGCGCTCCGGCTCGAGGAGCTGGGCGATCTTGGCGCGGTCCTCCAGGTTGGGGCAGGCTCCGTAGCCGAGGGAGAAGCGGGCGCCCCGGTACTTCAGGGCGAACATGTCCTCCATCGCGTCCGGGTCCTCGCCGGCGAAGCCGAGTTCGGAGCGCACCCGGGCGTGCCAGTACTCGGCGAGCGCCTCGGCCAACTGGACGGACAGGCCGTGCAGTTCGAGGTAGTCCCGGTAGGAGTTGGACTCGAAGAGCTTGGCGGTCTCCTCGCCGATCCGGGAGCCCATGGTGACGACCTGGAGGCCGACGACGTCGATCTCGCCGGACTCCTCCGGGCGGAAGAAGTCCGCCAGGCACAGTCGGCGGCCGCGGCGCTGGCGCGGGAAGGTGAAGCGGGTCCGCTCGTTGCCGGCGTCGTCCAGGATGATCAGGTCGTCGTCCTTGGACACGCACGGGAAGTAGCCGTAGACCACGGCCGCTTCCAGCAGGTTGTCGGTCTGCAGCCTGTCCAGCAGACCGCGCAGCCGGGGCCGGCCCTCGGTCTCGACCAGTTCCTCGTAGGTCGGCCCATCGCCCGCACGGGCCTGCTTCAGGCCCCACTGGCCCTTGAAGAGCGCGCCCTCGTCGAGCCAGGAGGCGTACTCCTTGAGCTGGATGCCCTTGATGACGCGGGTGCCCGCGAAGGGCGGGGTGGGCACGGGGTTGTCGACGGCGACGTCGGAACGGACGTGCCCCTCCTCGGGGCGCTCCTCGACCTCGGTGGCGGCGACCGCCGGACGCACCCGGCGCTGCTTCAGCTCGGGCAGCACGGCTCCGGGGACACCCCGCTTGACCCCGATGAGCGCGTCCATCAGGCGCAGGCCCTCGAACGCGTCACGGGCGTAGCGGACTTCGCCCTCGTAGATCTCGTACAGGTCCTGCTCGACGTAGGCGCGGGTGAGAGCGGCACCGCCGAGGATGACCGGGTAGTCGGCGGCCATCTTGCGCTGGTTGAGCTCCTGGAGGTTCTCCTTCATGATCACCGTGGACTTGACCAGCAGCCCGGACATGCCGATCACGTCGGCCCGGTGCTCCTGCGCGGCGTCCAGGATCGCCGAGACCGGCTGCTTGATCCCCAGGTTGACCACGTTGTAGCCGTTGTTCGACAGGATGATGTCGACGAGGTTCTTGCCGATGTCGTGGACGTCGCCGCGCACGGTGGCCAGCACGATGGTGCCCTTGCCCTCCGCGTCCGACTTCTCCATGTGCGGCTCCAGATAGGCCACCGCGGTCTTCATCACCTCGGCGGACTGCAGCACGAACGGCAGCTGCATCTGGCCGGAGCCGAACAGCTCGCCGACCACCTTCATGCCGTCCAGGAGTGTGTCGTTGACGATGTCCAGGGCGGGGCGGCTCTGCAGGGCCTCGGCGAGATCGGCCTCCAGGCCGTTCTTCTCGCCGTCGATGATGCGCCGCTTGAGCCGCTCGTCCAGCGGCAGGGCGGCCAGCTCCTCGGCCCGGCCCGCCGTCCGGGACTTGGTGGTGGCGCCCTCGAACAAAGCCATCAGCTTCTGCAGGGGGTCATAACCCTCCGCGCGGCGGTCGTAGACCAGGTCGAGGGCCGTCTGCACCTCTTCCTCGGTGAACCGGGCGATCGGCAGGATCTTGCTCGCGTGCACGATCGCCGAGTCCAGGCCCGCCTTCACACACTCGTCCAGGAAGACCGAGTTGAGCAGCACACGGGCGGCCGGGTTCAGGCCGAAGGAGATGTTCGACAGCCCCAGCGTGGTCTGGACGTCCGGGTGACGCCGCTTCAGCTCGCGGATCGCCCCGATCGTCGCAATGCCATCCTTGCGGGATTCTTCCTGGCCGGTGCAGATCGTGAAGGTCAGGGTGTCGATGAGGATGTCCGACTCGTGGATACCCCAGTTGCCGGTCAGATCCCCGATCAGCCGCTCGGCGATCGCGACCTTGTGCTCGACCGTGCGAGCCTGGCCCTCCTCGTCGATGGTCAGCGCGATCAGCGCCGCACCGTGCTCCTGCGCGAGCTGGGTGACCTTCGCGAACCGCGACTCCGGGCCGTCACCGTCCTCGTAGTTGACGGAGTTGATGACCGCACGGCCGCCGAGCTTCTCCAGGCCCGCGCGCAGCACGTCGACCTCGGTGGAGTCCAGCACGAGCGGGAGGGTGGAGGCGGTGGCGAAGCGGCCGGCCAGCTCCTTCATGTCCGCGACGCCGTCGCGGCCCACGTAGTCGACACAGAGGTCGAGCATGTGCGCGCCCTCGCGGATCTGGTCGCGGGCCATCTCCACACAGTCGTCCCAGCGGCCCTCCAGCATCGCCTCACGGAACTTCTTCGACCCGTTGGCATTCGTCCGCTCACCGATCGCCATATAGGCGGTGTCCTGACGGAACGGCACCGTCTGGTAGAGGGAGGCGGCGCCCGGCTCGGGGCGCGGGTCACGCGTCCCCGGCTCCAACTCGCGGACGCGCTCGACCACCTGGCGCAGGTGCTCCGGCGTCGAACCGCAGCAGCCGCCGACCAGCTGAAGGCCGTAGTCGCGGACGAAGTTCTCCTGCGCGTCGGCCATCTCGGGCGGGGTGAGGGGGAAGTACGCGCCGTCCTTGGTCAGGATGGGCAGGCCCGCGTTCGGCATGCACATCAACGGCGTACGCGAGTGCCGGGCCAGATAGCGCAGGTGCTCGCTCATCTCGGCCGGGCCCGTCGAGCAGTTCAGGCCGATCAGGTCGATACCGAGCGGCTCCAGCGCGGTCAGCGCCGCACCGATCTCCGAGCCGAGCAGCATGACGCCGGTGGTCTCGAAGGCGAGCGAACAGATCAGCGGCACTTCCAGACCCAGCGCCTCCATCGCACGGCGCGCGCCGACCAGGCTGGACTTGGTCTGCAGCAGGTCCTGCGTGGTCTCCACGATCAGCGCGTCCGCGCCACCGGCGAGCAGGCCCTCGGCGTTCTGCTGGTAGCCGTCGCGCAGTACGTCGTACGCGATGTGACCGAGCGACGGCAGCTTGGTGCCCGGGCCGATCGAGCCGAGGACCCAGCGCTGGCGGCCGTCCTTGGCGCCGAACTCGTCGGCGACCTCGCGGGCGATCCGGGCGCCCGACTCGGACAGTTCGAAGATCCGGTCGGCGATGTCGTACTCGCCGGCCGCCGAGTGGTTCGAGCCGAAGGTGTTGGTCTCGACGCAGTCGACGCCCACGGAGAAGTACTCCTCGTGGACGGATCGGACGATGTCGGGGCGGGTGACGTTCAGAATCTCGTTGCAGCCCTCGAGATTCTGGAAGTCCTCCAGCGTCGGATCCTGCGCCTGAAGCATCGTGCCCATCGCACCGTCGGCCACCACGACACGGGTGGCGAGGGCCTGGCGGAGTGCGTCAGTACGCGCCCGGCTCTCGGAAAGCTCGGACGGAAGGGACGGGTTCGGCAACGAGGCCATGAAGGTGCTCCCTGGAGTGCGACGGCTGTCGGCTTTGCGCTTCCCATGGAAGGCGCACGCCGTCAGGGTAGCCCGGAGCGCGGCCGTAGGGTCAGGGGCGTCCACGGGACGGACGCGCGTGGCGCACGCGACGGCAGTGCTCAGACGGACGAAATATGTGACGACCATCCATTAGCGGGAGGTCGGCATGGACCGGTAGTGTTCGACATTGCCGAACGGCGGCAGTGAATCGCGCGCCGTCGGTCGAAGGGGACGGAGGCAGCACGGCGATGGCACGGAACATCCAGTCGCTCGAACGGGCAGCAGCGATGCTGCGGCTCCTCGCGGGCGGCGAGCGGCAGCTCGGCCTGTCGGACATCGCCTCCTCGCTCGGTCTGGCCAAGGGTACTGCGCACGGCATTCTGCGGACCTTGCAGCAGGAGGGCTTCGTCGAGCAGGACGGCGTTTCCGGGCGCTATCAACTGGGCGCCGAGCTGCTGCGGCTCGGGACCACCTATCTCGACGTGCACGAACTGCGGGCGCGCGCCCTGGTCTGGACGGACGACCTGGCCCGCTCCAGCGGCGAGAGCGTCTATCTGGGCGTGCTCCACCAGCAGGGCGTGCTGATCGTGCACCACGTGTTCCGGCCGGACGACAGCCGTCAGGTGCTGGAGGTCGGGGCCATGCAGCCACTGCACTCCACGGCACTGGGCAAGGTCCTGTCCGCATACGATCCGGTCGCCCACAGCGAGGTCCTGGAGGCCGAGCGCAAGGTGTTCACGGCGCGCACGACGAGCGAGCTGGACGAGTTCGAGGGCGTGCTCGACCTGACCCGCGCGCGCGGGTACGCGGACGACGTCGAGGAGACCTGGACAGGCGTGGCCTCGGTCGCCGCCCCCATCTACAACCGGCGGCGCATGCCGGTCGGCGCGGTGGGCATCGCCGGGGCCGTGGAGCGGGTCTGCAAGGACGGTGAGCTGCGCCCCGAGCTGATCGCGGCGGTACGGGACTGCGCCCGCGCGGTGTCGCGGGACCTGGGCGCCGGACGGTTCTGAGTCCGCCGGACCGTTCCGCCTTCTCCGCAAGTTCTGAGGTTCGTACAAGACAAGGCCGGGATGCCAAGGGCGTCCCGGCCTTCGGCGTTCGCTCACAAGATCGACAGCTCACAGCAATCAATAACGATCGCGTTTTCGATAACCGAGCCCTTGACGTGCCGGTAACACGAGAGCAAGACTCCCGTCCATCGGTCGGCATTGTCGAACACCTAACGGCAATACGCGCTAGAGTGTGACAACGCCAAGGGCCGGATCGCTCTCTCTCCCTGAGAGCACGAACCACCGGTGGGACCCGGGGTTCGGCTTCCCCTGGACGAAGGACAAAGGAGTCGCGGGTGTCCAGCTCCGACATCTTCATCGGCGAGACCATCGGTACCGCCGTACTCATCCTGCTGGGCGGTGGCGTGTGCGCCGCCGTCACGCTGAAGGCCTCCAAGGCACGCAACGCCGGATGGCTGGCCATCGCCTTCGGGTGGGGCTTCGCGGTACTGACCGCGGTCTACATCTCGGCGCCCCTTTCCGGCGCTCACCTCAACCCGGCCGTCACCCTCGCGCTCGCGATCAAGGACGGCGGATGGGACGACGTCCCCATCTACTGGGCAGGTCAGCTGCTGGGCGCCATGATCGGTGCCGCACTGGTCTGGATCGCCTACTACGGCCAGTTCCAGGCGCACCTCACCGACCCCGAGATCGTCGGCGATCCGGGCGAGAAGGCCAGGACCAAGTCCGTCGAGGCCGAGGAGAAGGGCGCGGGCCCCGTGCTCGGCATCTTCTCCACCGGCCCCGAGATCCGGAACGTGGTGCAGAACCTCGCCACCGAGATCATCGGCACCTTCGTGCTCATCCTCGCGATCCTCACGCAGGGCCTGAACGGCAACGGCGACGGCCTCGGCACCCTGGGCGCCCTGATCACCGCGCTCGTCGTGGTGAGCATCGGCCTCTCCCTCGGTGGCCCGACCGGCTACGCGATCAACCCGGCCCGTGACCTCGGCCCGCGCATCGTGCACGCCCTCCTCCCGCTGCCCAACAAGGGCGGTTCCGACTGGAGCTACGCCTGGATCCCGGTCGTCGGTCCGCTGATCGGCGGCGCGATCGCTGCAGGCATATACAACGTCGCCTTTGCTTAGAGAGCACGCTTGTAAGCAGCGTTTGAACGCAGCGCTCGAGACCGCACGCTTCACAGCACCGCGTCACACAGCACGGCTTCACACAGCACGCTTCACAGCACCGCTCAACAGCACCGCCCCGTTGATACAGCCCCCTTCATACGGAACCTTCAGGAGCACACCGTGACCGACGCACACACCGCAGGCCCCTTCATCGCGGCGATCGACCAGGGCACCACGTCCAGCCGTTGCATCGTCTTCGACCGGGACGGCCGTATCGTCTCCGTCGACCAGAAGGAGCACGAGCAGATCTTCCCGAAGCCGGGCTGGGTCGAGCACAACGCCACCGAGATCTGGACCAACGTCGAGGAGGTCGTCGCCTCGGCCATCGAGAAGGCCGGCATCACCCGCGACGACATCAAGGCCATCGGCATCACCAACCAGCGTGAGACCACGCTGCTGTGGGACAAGAACACCGGTGAGCCCGTCCACAACGCGCTCGTCTGGCAGGACACCCGCACCGACGCGCTCTGCAAGGAGCTCGGCCGCAACGTCGGCCAGGACCGCTTCCGCCGCGAGACGGGCCTGCCGCTCGCCTCGTACTTCGCCGGCCCCAAGGCCCGCTGGCTCCTCGACAACGTCGAGGGCCTGCGCGAGCGCGCCGAAGCCGGCGACATCCTGTTCGGCACGATGGACAGCTGGGTCATCTGGAACCTGACGGGCGGTGTCAACGGCGGCAGGCACGTCACCGACGTCACCAACGCCTCCCGCACCATGCTGATGAACCTGCACACCATGCAGTGGGACCCGAAGATCGCCGAGTCCATCGGCGTTCCGCTGAACATGCTGCCCGAGATCCGTTCCTCCGCCGAGGTGTACGGCGAGATCACCGGCGGCAGGCTCGGCGAGCTGCTCGGCGGCATCCCCGTCGCCTCCGCGCTCGGCGACCAGCAGGCGGCCCTGTTCGGCCAGACCTGTTTCTCCGAGGGCGAGGCCAAGTCCACGTACGGCACCGGCACCTTCATGCTGATGAACACCGGTCACAAGGTCATCAACTCGTACAGCGGGCTGCTGACCACCGTGGGCTACCAGATCGGCGACCAGAAGCCGGTCTACGCGCTCGAGGGCTCCATCGCCGTCACCGGTTCGCTGGTGCAGTGGATGCGCGACCAGATGGGCATCATCAAGTCCGCCGCCGAGATCGAGACGCTCGCGTCCTCGGTCGAGGACAACGGCGGCGCCTACTTCGTGCCGGCCTTCTCCGGTCTGTTCGCCCCGTACTGGCGTCCCGACGCCCGCGGTGTGATCACCGGTCTGACGCGCTACGTGACCAAGGCGCACATCGCGCGCGCCGTGCTCGAGGCCACCGCCTGGCAGACCCGTGACGTCAGCGACGCCATGACCAAGGACTCCGGCGTCGAGCTCACGGCCCTCAAGGTCGACGGCGGCATGACCTCCAACAACCTGCTGATGCAGACCCTGGCCGACGTCCTGGACGCCCCCGTGGTGCGCCCGATGGTCGCCGAGACCACCTGCCTCGGCGCCGCCTACGCCGCCGGTCTCGCCGTCGGCTTCTGGACCAACACCGAAGACCTGCGCGCCAACTGGCGCCGGGCCGCGGAATGGACCCCCAACATGGCCGCGGAGACGCGCGACCGTGAGTACAAGAGCTGGCTCAAGGCCGTCGAGCGGTCCATGGGCTGGCTCGAAGACGACTCTGTCGAGGAGTAAGAACCCGCATGACTACCCAGTCCACCCTGCAGTCCGTACCTGCCCTCGGTACGCGCCCGGCCCCCGGCTCGAACCCGAGTCGCGCCGAGACCCGGGAGCAGCTTTCCAAGGCGTCGTACGACCTTCTCGTCATCGGCGGCGGCATCCTGGGCATCTCCACCGCCTGGCATGCCGCGCAGTCCGGGCTGCGGGTGGCCCTGGTAGACGCCGGCGACTTCGCCGGTGCCACCTCTTCCGCCTCCTCCAAGCTTCTCCACGGCGGTCTGCGCTACCTGCAGACCGGCGCGGTGAAGCTGGTGGCGGAGAACCACTTCGAGCGCCGTGCGGTCTCCCGTCAGGTGGCCCCCCACCTGGCGAACCCGCTCACCTTCTACCTCCCCGTGTACAAGGGCGGCCCGCACGGCGCCGCGAAGCTCGGTGCCGGTGTGTTCGCGTACTCGGCGCTGTCCGGATTCGGGGACGGCGTCGGGCACCTGCTGAGCCCCTCGAAGGCCGCGCAGGACGTGCCCGAGCTGCGCACCGACAACCTCAAGGCCGTGGCCGTGTACGGCGACGACCAGATGAACGACTCCCGGATGGCCCTGATGACAGTCCGCGCGGCCGTCGAGTCCGGTGCCGTCGTCCTCAACCACGCCGAGGTCACCGGGCTGCGCTTCACCAAGGGCCGGGTGACCGGCGCGGAGCTCAAGGACCGTCTCTCCGGTGACGAGTTCGGTGTCTCCGCGCGCCTGGTGCTCAACGCGACCGGCCCGTGGGTCGACCACCTGCGCAAGCTGGAGGACCCGAACGCGGCGCCGTCCATCCGCCTGTCCAAGGGCGCGCACCTGGTTCTGAAGCGCACCGCCCCCTGGAAGGCCGCGCTCGCCACCCCCATCGACAAGTACCGCATCACCTTCGCCCTCCCCTGGGAGGACATGCTGCTGCTCGGCACGACCGACGAGGAGTACGAGGGCGACCCGGCGGACGTCGCGGTCAACGAGAAGGACATATCCCAGATCCTGGACGAGGCCGCGTTCTCCATCCGCGACCAGCAGCTCTCCCGTGACCTGATCACGTACTCCTTCGCCGGTCTGCGCGTGCTGCCCGGCGGACCCGGCGACACCTCGAAGGCCAAGCGCGAGACGGTCGTCACGGAGGGCCGTGGCGGGATGCTGTCCGTCGCGGGCGGCAAGTGGACCACCTTCCGGCACATCGGCCGCACCGTCATGAAGAAGCTGGAGTCGCTGCCCGGACACCCGCTGGGCGAGGACTTCGAGCCGATCTCCGAGCTGCCGAAGAAGATGCCGCTGCCGGGTGTCGCCAATCCGCGCGCTGTCGCGCACCGTCTGCTCGTCGACGGCCCGGCGCCCGGGCCGCGCATGGGGGCCGACACCGCCAAGCACCTCGCCACCCACTACGGTTCGCTGGCCTTCGACATCGCGCGGCTCGCGAACGACAACCCGGAGCTCGCCGAGCGGGTTCACCCCGACGCCCCGGAGATCTGGGCGCAGGTCGTCTACGCCCGGGACAACGAGTGGGCCGAGACGGCGGACGATGTGCTGCGGCGGCGTACGACGCTGACGATTCGGGGGCTTGCGACGGACGAGGTGCGGGGGAAGGTTCAGGACCTGCTTGACAACTAGGTCCTGCGGTGACTTGAGGGGGGCTCCCACGGGGGGAGCCCCCCTCATGTGTGTGCTGCCGAGGGGCGGCGTGAGGTGGTGTTTTTTCGCCCCCTCCGCCCCTACCCGTCCCGTACCTGGGGGCTGCCGCCCCCAGACCCCCGCTAAAGATTTTCAGCCCCTCCGGCGTTTGAGGAGCGGGGGTTTGGGGGCGGAGCCCCCAAGTGACGGGAATGGGTAGGGGCGGAGGGGGCGAAATTCCGCCCGTTCAGCCGAGCGTCTCGATCACGGCCCGGACGTCCTCGGGGCCGGTCAACTCGGCTCGCCTGAGGATGAGTTCACGTCCGAGAAGCAGGGCCCGGCGGGAGGCCGGGACCGGGTCGGGCAGGGTTGTCAGGTCGGTGAGGTGGGCGAAGCCGATGATTCGGCGGATGATCTCCGTGCCGGCGTAGCCGAGCGACTCCGTCCAGAGTCGGGCCAGGAAGCGGTCCAGGTAGGCGTCGTCGAAGAAGGTGTCGACGCGGGTCGGCCACAGACGGCGGAACTCGGACTCGAACGCCTTCCAGGACAGCCGGAGTTGGTCCCCGTGGTCGGTCGCCGTGCCGAGCGCGTCGGCCCTGGCCTGGGAGACCAGCGTGTTCGCCCAGTACAGACCGAGGTCGAAGCCGATCGGGCCGACGAAGGAGAACTCGGGGTCGAAGACCCGTACCACCGGGGCGCCTTCACGCACGCCGACCATGACGCTGCCGGTGTGCAGGTCGCCGTGGAGCAGCGCCTGACCGCTCGTCATGAAGACATGGCGGAGGTCCGCGACCTCGGTGCGCAGCCGGGCGTCGGCACGGAATTCGGCGGCCAGGTCGGCCAACTCCGGGTGCCAGTGGTTGTGTTCGTGCTCGATGTAGGGCTCGGAGAGCACCACATCCTCAGTGATCTTGCACAGCTCGGGGCTCACCGAGGTCGCGATCAGCGCCTTGCGGTCGGCCGAGGACATGCCGAAGTCGCTGGTGGCGAAGGAGAGTTGCGCGACGAACTCGCCGATCCGGGCGGAGGTGTCCGGGCCGTACGACGCGCCCTCGTTGAGGACCGTGCGCAGGACCTCCAGGTCGGACATGTCCTCCATGACGAGGGCGTAGTTCTCGGCGTCGTAGCCGTGGATCGCCGGGATCTTGTCCGGGGCGACCTTGGCGACCTGCTCGTAGGCGCGGGCCTCGGCCTCGGCGCGTTCGGGGCTCATCGGCCAGGAGGGGCCTGCCACGCGGACCCAGGGCAGGGCCTGCTTGACGGCGAGGCCCCGGGTGCCGTCGGCGGAGGTGGCGAGGAAGACGCGGTTCATGTTTCCGTCGGAGACCTCGCGCACCTCCGGCTCGTCGGTGCCCCAGTGGCCGCGCTCGCGCAGGTAGCCGGCGACGTCCTCGGTCTCCAGGATGCGGTAGCCCATCGTGAACTCCCTTATGCGGTGCGGCGCTTGGACAGGGTGAAGCTGAAGACCAGGGCGAGGATGAGGACCGCGCCCTCGACGACGTCCTGCGTGTAGTACGGCAGTCCCTTGATGGTCAGGCCGGTGGTGATGATCCCGATGAGTACGGCGCCCAGGGCCGTGCCCCAGACGTTCGGGCGTCCGCGGCCGAGGACCGAGGTGCCGACCAGGGCCACCGCGACGGCCTCGAGGAGCTGGGACGTACCGGCCGAGACATCGCCCTGGCCGATGCGGGCGGCCAGGATCAGGCCGCCGATGGAGGCGAGGACGCCGGAGAGGACGTACGCCAGGGCCCGGTAGGCGCCGACGCGGATGCCGGCGAGGCGCGCGGCCTCGGGGTTGGCGCCGATCGCGTACAGGACGCGGCCCCAGCGGGTGCGGGCGAGGAACACCCAGGCGATGACCGTCAGTCCGCCGAAGATCAGCACGGAGACGGGGATGCCGAGGAGGGTGCCCCGGTCGATGCGCAGAAAGCCCTCGGTGAATCTGCCGGGTGCTGTGGTGCCGTCGGACTGCGTCATGCCGGGGGTGATGGACTGCCCGTCGACCAGGATGAGTTTGGTGCCCTGGATGACGAACATGGTGCCGAGCGTGGCCAGCATGTCGGGGATCTTCAGGACGACTATCAGCAGGGCGTTCAGCAGACCGGCCAGCGCACCGGCGGCGATGACCGCGAGGATCGCGACCGCGCCGACCTGGTTGTAGGAGACCATCGTCTTGGCGGCGACCGTCACGCCGAGCCCGGCCACCGCGCCGACCGACATGTCCATTCCGCCCACGGCCATGGTGAGCGTGACGCCGAGGCCGAGGATCGCGGCGACGGAGACGTACCGGAGGGTGTCGAGCAGCGTCGCCGAGTCGCGGAACGACGGCTCGCTGATCGCGAAGTACGCGAAGAGCGTGACGGTGACGAAGATGAAGCCGTATTTGATGACGGCGCTCTGGATGCGCGGGCCGGCGGCGAGCGGGGACGGGGTCGCCGTCTTCGCGGGGGCGCTCTGAGTGGTGGTCATGGCGTACTTCCTGGTGTGACCGGTATCGGGCGGCGTGTGACCGGTATCGGGCGGACGCCGACGGCTGTGCCCGGCATCAGACGGACGCCGAGATGGACTGGATCACGCGGTCGCGTTCCGCGTCTTCGCCATACGCGTCGAGGCGGATCTCGCCCGCCGCGAGGACGACGACCCGGTCGGCGACCTCCAGGATCTCGTCGACGTCGGCGGACAGGACGAGGACGGCGGCGCCCTCGGCGGCCAGGGTGCGGGCGCGGCGGCCGATGTCGCGGCGGGCACCGATGTCCACGCCTCGGAACGGCTCGTCCAGGATGAGGACGCGGGGGCTCTCGGCGAGCCAGCGGCCGACGACGACCTTCTGCTGGTTGCCGCCGGAGAGTTCCTCGACGGTGCTGTGTTCGTCGCGGGCGATGACGCCGAGCTGCTCGATGGTGGCGCGGCCGAGCGCGTCCTCCCTGGTGCGGCTCACGAGCCCTGCCGTGGAGAGGGACTTGAGGAACGGCAGCGAGATGTTCTGCGCCAGCGACCAGCCTGGCACCAGGGCGTCCGCGTGCCGGTCCTCCGGTACGAGGTGTACGCCGGCGGCGATGGCGTCGGCCGGGCGGCGCGGCTCGTACGGTTTGCCGTCCAGCCCGACCGCTCCCCCGGTGAAGCGGTCGGCGCCGAACAGCCCGCGGGCGAGTTCCGTCTTGCCCGCACCCAACAGGCCCACGACGCCGGTGACTTCGCCGGCCCTGATGTCGAGGTCCTGGGGATGGTGACCTGCGAGGAGCGGGACTCCGCGCAGTGAGAGCACGACCTCGCCCCGGGGTCCCGCTTTCCGGGGCCGTGCGGTGGTCGCCTCCTGTGCCTGGGCGAGCATGGCGCGCAGGGCGCTGTCCCAGTCGAAGGGCTTGGTCTGGTCCTCGGTTAGACGGCCGTCCCGCAGAACGACCAGGCGGTCGGCGAGCACGTCGATCTCGCCGAGCCGGTGGGAGACGTACAGGACCGCGATGCCCTCGTCGCGCATCCGCTCGACGAGCGCGAAGAGGCGCTCCGCCTCGGTGGCGGAGAGCGCGGAGGTCGGCTCGTCGAGGATCAGCAGCCGGGGGCGGGTGGCCAGCGCGCGGGCCAGGATCAGCAACTGCCGGTCGGAGATGCCGAGTTCGGTGACGTCGCGCTTGAGTACGGCGTCGCTCCAGCCGAGGTCGAGTGCGGACTGGATCTCGCGGGCGCGGGCCAGCAGGCGGCGGCCGTTCAGGAAGGGGTTCCCGCGGCTCTGGGCCAGCTCCTCGAAGACCAGGTTCTCGACGACGGTTAGGCCGGGGACGATGCCCTCGCCGATCCGCTGGTGCACGGTCTGGATGCCCAACTGGCGTGCGGCGAGCGGGGAGTGGAGCGCGACGGGTTCGCCGTTCACGCTCACTTCCCCGCCGTGGTCGGTGTGCACGCCGGACAGGATCTTGATCAGCGTGGACTTGCCGGCGCCGTTCGCGCCGAGCAGCGCGACGACGCTGCCCGGAGCGATGTCCAGCGACACGGACTCCAGAACAGTCTTGCCTCCGAAGGCCATGCTGACCTCACGGAGGCGAACCGCGGCGCCGGTGTCAAAAGGACCGTCAAAAGGCGTGTCAGTGGGCGACATTGGGGATCCAGTCCGCGGTGCTCACCTTGGACAGGTTCAGCTCGGGCAGCGCCGCACGCAGCTGGTCCATGTTCTCGATCTTCTTCTCGCGCAGGAAGTCCTGGGTGATGGCGACGGCCGGGAACTCGACCGAGGTCTTGTCCAGCTGACCGGCCAGTTCCAGGGCGGCGGTGCGGACCACGGCGGCGCCGACCGCGGACGGGTCGGTGCCCGCGGTGGCGACCCACGGGCTGTCCGTGGCGGTCATGTTCTGGATGTCGGCGTTGGAGACGTCCGCGCCGAACACCTTCACCTTGTCCTGGAGCTTCTTGTTCTGGACGGCGAGGACGGTGCCCTTGGCCAGTTCGTCGTAGGGGGCGAAGACGCCGGTCACGTCGGAGTGCTGGGTGAGTGCGGCGGAGACGAGGGGAACGTTGTCGGTGGCCGTGGAGTCGGTCACCTTGCCGACCTTGAACTCCTGCTTCCAGCCGTTGGCGTCGGCGGTCTTCTTCCAGACGCTGTCGCGCTTGTCGAGGGCGGCGTACCCGGCGACGTTGACATAGCCGACCTTGGCGTCCTTGCCGAGCTCCTCGGTCATCACGTCGAGGA
Source organism: Streptomyces sp. NBC_00620 (assembly GCF_026341825.1). Classification (GTDB taxonomy): domain Bacteria; phylum Actinomycetota; class Actinomycetes; order Streptomycetales; family Streptomycetaceae; genus Streptomyces. Next base: position 960,999 of record NZ_JAPENY010000002.1, on the reverse strand, counting down.
CGGCCTGGGCCATGCTGGCGTCGTCCTGCTTGGTGCTGACCACGGCCTTGTTGGTCTGCTCGACGTCGTAGACGACGACCTTGATGCCCTTCTTCACGGCCTTGTCGATCTCCGGCTGGATCGTGGCCGGGAAGCCGTGGTCGACGATGATGGCCTGTGCCCCGGAGTTGATGGCCGAGGACAGGTCGGTGGCCTGCTTGGCGTTGTCGGCCTGGGCGTCGTACACGGTCAGATCGATGCCGAGGGCCTCGGCCTGCGCCTTGGCGCCGTTGCCCCACTGCTCGAAGTAGTCGCCGGCGCCGCTCTGCCGGACCAGGGCCACCTTGACCTTGCCCTTGGTGAAGGGCGCGGGCTTCGCGGCGGTCGCCGCGGAGGCCGAGGCGGCCTTGTCGCCGGTGCTCTGCGAGGCGTTCGTGGACTGGGAGCAGCCCGCGAGCAGGAGGGCGGAGGCGGAGGCCAGCGACAGCGCGGCAAGGGGGACACGGGTACGGGACATGAGTGCTCCTGGGCAGGGCAGTGCGAAGGGGTGGGTGAAGGGGGAGGGCGTGCGTGACCCGGAGCATCGGAAGAGAACGCGCCACTACCGCGGACATGGCGGGAGCCCTGAGGGCTCGGGCGACTTGGAGCTCCGGGTGAGGTCAGCGACAGCGGGCTGTGGTCGACCGGAGCAAGTCCACGTACAGCCGCCGCACGAGCAGCAGCGTCTTCATAAGGAGATCATGAGAACGTTTTCAGCCATGCGTCAAAACCCCTGACCTGAATTCTCAGTGGTTGAGACAACAACTTCGTCACACCCGGCCGACCGCCCGCCTGGAGTTACCATCTCGGAACCGGCACCCGACCCGGGACAGTGAGGCTTTCCGATGACGACACCACGCGCGACAGCGAAGCGACGCTGTACCGGCGCGGCGTGTCGCGGCTGACGACTCCAGCCCGAGCCTTCCGCACGTCCCGCGGCCCGCCGCCCGCGTCCCTCCCCCCACCCGGTACTCGTCCCAGTATCCGGACATCCCTTCCAGCCCCCTGGAGTTGCTCCCATGACCCTGCTGACGACCTGGCCCGAGACCGGCTCGGAGACCGTCGTGCGCCGTACGTCGGACCCCGCCGAGATCGCCGCCGCGCTCGCCCCGATCGGCGTGCGCTACGAGCAGTGGCCGATCCGCGAGGACGTGCCCGCGGACGCCGACAGCGACACCGTGTTCGCCGCGTACGGCCCGGAGATCGACAAGCTCAACGCCGAGGAGGGCTTCACCACGGTCGACGTGCTCGGCCTGCACCCGAGCGAGGACCCCGAGTACCCGGTGAAGGCGAAGGCGGCGCGCGCGAAGTTCCTCCAGGAGCACACGCACGACGACGATGACGAGGTCCGCTTCTTCGTCTCGGGATCCGGGATCTTCTATCTGCACGTGAACGGCGAGGTGCACGCCGTGTACTGCGAGAAGGGCGACCTGCTCGGGGTGCCGCGCGGCACGACGCACTGGTTCGACATGGGCACGAAGCCTGCCTTCACCGCGATCCGCTTCTTCCACGAGGAGGACGGCTGGATCGGCAGCTTCACCGGCTCCACCATCGCCTCCCGCTTCCCGGACTACGACACGATCGACGCCGGGTACGCGAAGGACAAGGCTTCCGCGTGACCGAGCACTTCGACATCGACTCCGTGGTGCTCGACATCGAGGGCACCACGAGCGCCACGGGGTTCGTCGTGGACGTGCTCTACCCGTACTCGCGCTCTCGTTTCGGAGCGGTGCTCTCGGAGCGGAGCGGTGATCCGGATGTGGTGCGGGCGGTCGCGCAGGTGCGCGAGCTGATCGGCGAGCCGGACGCCGATGCCGTACGCGTCGAGAAGGCGCTCAACGAGTGGCTCGACGAGGACCGCAAGGCGACCCCCCTCAAGACCCTCCAGGGCCTCATCTGGTCCGAGGGCTTCGCGCGCGGCGACCTCGTCTCGCACTTCTACGACGACGTGGTCCCGGCGCTGCGCAGCTGGCACGCGGCGGGCGTACGCCTGCACGTGTACTCGTCCGGCTCGGTGGCCGCGCAGCGCGCGTGGTTCCGGTCGAGCCCCGAGGGCGATCTGCTGCCGCTCGTCGAGGGGTTGTACGACACGGAGAACGCCGGGCCGAAGCAGGAGCCCGAGTCGTACGCGACGATCGCGGCCGCGCTGGGCGAAGCCCCGGGCCGCATTCTCTTCCTCTCCGACCGGCCTGGCGAGTTGGACGCCGCGCGTGCGGCGGGCTGGCAGGCCGTGGGCGTACGCCGCCCCGGGGAGCCGTATTTCGAGCAGGGCGTCGGCGATCACCCGCAGGCGGGGACGTTCGACGAGATCACCATCGCAAGGAGCACCGCATGACCGTCGTGACCTCAGCACTGGACCTGGAGGAGGCGGGCGCGGTCCTGGCCGCCGAGTCGGCCCGCTTCGCCTCCTTCGGCTGGATGCGCGGCACCTCGGGAAACCTGTCGGTGGTCCTGTCCCGCGATCCGCTCCGCCTCGCGGTCACGGCGAGCGGGCACGACAAGGGTGAACTGACGCCCGCCGACGTGGTGTTGGTGGACGGCGCCGGCGCGGCGGTGTCGGGCGGCAAGCCGTCCGCCGAGGCCGAGCTGCACGCGCACGTGGCCGCGCTGACCGGTGCCGGTGCCGTCGTCCACGTGCACACCGTCGCGTCCGTGGCCATGGGCCGCCGCGAGCCCGGCGGCATCGTCTTCAAGGACGTGGAGATGCTCAAGGGCGTCGGCCAGCCCGCCCACGACGTCGAGGTCACCCTCCCTGTCATCACCAACAGCCAGGACATGAAGGTCCTCGGCGACCGCCTGGAGGCGGCCCGCAACCCGCAGATGCCGGCGGTGGTCGTAGCCGGCCACGGCTTGTACGTATGGGGTGCGGATCCGCGCCAGGCCCGCCACCACACCGAAGTGGTCGAGTGGCTACTGGAGTTGGAACTGACACACCGCTGATTCCTGCTGGGTGAAGAGGGGACGGAGTCACCGACTCCGTCCCCTCTTCACCGACCTCACAACAGCGCCGTTTAGGGGCGCGGGGAACTGCGCGACCAGCCCCCACCAATCCGCACTCAACACACCGCCCCCGACGGTGCGTTAACGCAACCGTGCCCCCGGCAGCTCCCCCGCTGACACCTCCAGAACCCCACGCTCGGTCACCAGCCCAGTGACCAACCGCCCCGGCGTCACATCAAACGCAGGATTGTGACCCCGCGACCCGGCGGGAGCCGTCCGCACCCCCGCCCACTCCAACACCTCGTCCTCCCCCCGGAGTTCGATGTGAATGTCGGCACCCGAGGCAGTGGAGAGGTCCACCGTCGTGGTGGGCGCGGCCACCAAGAACGGCACCCCCGCATCCGCACAGGCCAGTGCAACGCCCACCGTTCCGACCTTGTTCGCCGTGTCCCCGTTCGCAGCGATGCGGTCCGCTCCGACGATCGCCGCGTCGACCTCGCCGCGCAGGATGGTGCCCGCGGCGGCGCCGTCGGCCTGGACGTAGTGCGGGATGCCTTCCTGGACCAACTCCCAGGCGGTCAGGCGGGATCCCTGGAGCAGGGGACGCGTTTCGTCGGCGTACACGACCTCGAGCAGGCCGCGCGCGTGCAGTTCGCGGATGACGCCGAGGGCGGTGCCCCAGCCGGCGGTGGCGAGCGCGCCGGTGTTGCAGTGGGTCAGGATGCGGAGCGGCCGGCCCAAGTCGGTGCGCTTCAGGAGCCAGTCCGCCCCGAACGCCCCCATCGCGCGGTTCGCCTCGACGTCCTCGCGCTGGACGGCGGCCGCCTCCGCGAGGACCGCTTCCAGTCCCTCGTCGAACCGGGTCAGCACGCGGTCGACGCAGACCATGAGATTGACGGCGGTCGGGCGGGCCTCGCGGATCCGGGCGACCGCCGCGAGCACCTGCGCGCGGTCCCATCCCTCGCGCTCGCCCTGCAGCAGGGCGAGCGCCACGCCGTACGCCCCGGCCGCTCCGATCGCCGGCGCGCCCCGGACGACGAGCCGCTGTATCGCGTCCACCAGGTCGTCCACGGCACGTATTTCGCGGGTCTCGGTGCGGTGCGGAAGCACGGTCTGGTCGATGAGCGCGAGACTGCTTCCGGTCCAGTCGACGGCGCGCAGTTCCTGGGGCATAACGGGGCACTCCTGATGTTCCGAAGGTGCGCGACACCGTACATGACCTCGAAGAACCACAGTTCGAGACAGTCGGGCAAGTGTCCTAAAACCGGTGTTACAGTCCAGCACCCGCAGGCCCAAGACCGACGCGAAGGAGGGACCTGTGCTGCTCACGAAGCGTCGCTTCCTCGACTTCGGCCGGTGCGCCGCCGACGGCTGTCGTAGCTGACTCGCAGTTCAGCTCCCGCCGTAACCGTCACCGCTCCACCCTCACCGCTCGGCCCCTTCGCGCACCCGCACAGCGTGCCCTGCCGCAGCCTCCGGAAGGTCATCCCGATGTACCGCAGAAACCGCCGTTCCCTCCAGTTCGCCGCCCTCGCGGCAGGCACCGCGCTGCTCGCCACCGCCTGCAACGCGGCCGCCAAGGACAGCGCGTCCGACAGCTCCGCGAGCAGTGGCAAGTCCTTCACGCTCGTCACCCCCGACCCCGTCGGGCAGAACGAGTTCCTGAAGCTCGCGGTCACCGGAGTGGAAGCGGCTGCCAAGGCGCACGACGGGACGAAGAAGGTGTACCAGTCCTCGGACACCGCGTCCGAGCAGCAGAACGTGCAGGCCGCCGTGGACGCAGCCCCCGACGTCATCGTGCTGGTCGGCTTCGAGTTCGCCGACCTGGTGGCGCAGCAGGCCGAGGCCCACCCCAAGCAGCAGTTCCTGGTGATCGACGCGTGCGCGACGAAGACGTTCAAGAACGTGAGTTGCGCGACATTCCGTGAGCACGAGGGCGTGTACCTCGCGGGCGCCGAGGCCGGTCTGCTCAGTGAGAGCGGCAAGGTCGGCGCGGTGGACGTCCTCGACACGCCCCAGTTCCGCCGCTACAGCGACCCGTTCGCGGCCGGCGCCAAGAAGGTCGCCCCCAAGACGACCGCCTCCACGCGTTTCGTCGGCGGCCAGTCCCCGTTCGACGACTCGGCCCGCGCCAAGGAGCAGGCGAACGCGCTCCTCTCGGGCGGCACCGACCAGATCATGGCGGCGGCCGCGGCCGGCAACTACGGCGTCTTCGAGGCGGCGAAGGCCAAGGGCGCGTACGCCTACGGAGTCGACGTCAACCAGTGCACCTCGGCGCCGGGCACGGTCGTGGACAACGTGATCAAGAAGACCGACGTCGCGGTGGAAGAGGGCATCAAGCAGGTCCTCGACGGCAACACGGGCAAGACGATCTCGTACGGCCTCAAGGAGGGCGGCATCAGCCTCACCGGCCTCGAGGACGGCGTCGACACCTCCAAGTGCGTCATCGCCGACCACAAGGACGTCCTGACGAAGGTCGAGGCGCTGCGCGACCAGATCGTGTCCGGAGAGCTGAAGGTCGATGATCCCGCAGCAAGCTGACGATCACCGGTCGCCTGAAAATCACCAGTCGTCCGACGGTCAACTCGCCGTCGAGCTCCGGGGAATCACCAAGCGGTTCCCCGGCACGCTCGCGAACGACGCCGTCGATCTGACCGTACGGCGCGGCGAGATCCACGCCCTGATGGGCGAGAACGGCGCGGGCAAGTCCACGCTGATGTCCGTCCTTTACGGGATGGAACGCCCTGACGCCGGTTCGGTGCGGATCGACGGGCGCGAGGTGTCCTTCGGCGACCCCGGCGACGCGATGGCCGCCGGGCTCGGCATGGTGCACCAGAGCTTCAAGCTGTTCGACTCGCTGACGGTCGCCGAGAACGTCGTTTTCGCGGCCGAGCCGCGCCGCTTCGGTCTTCTCGACCGCGCGGCGGCGCGGCGCCGGGTGCGCGAACTGGCCGAGGAGCACGGGCTCTCCGTCGACCCGGACGCCCGGGTCGGCGAGCTCCCGGTGGGCCTGCGGCAGCGCGTGGAGATCCTGAAGCTGCTGCACCGCGGCGCCCGTACGCTCATCCTCGACGAGCCGACCGCGGTGCTGACCCCCGCCGAGGCCGACGCCCTGTTCACGGTCCTCAAGTCGCTCACCGCACAGGGCCGCACGGTGATCCTTGTCACGCACAAACTGCGCGAGGTCCTCGAAGGCAGCGACAACGTGACGGTGCTGCGGGACGGCCGCGTAGTCGCCCGGCTGCGCACGGCGGAGACGACCGCCGACGAGATCGCCGCGGCGATGACCGGCCGCGCGGTCGACCTGGACCGCGTGCACGCCACGGGCACCCCGGGTGACGTGGTGCTGGATGTGGAAGATCTCGCCACGGACGCGGTACGTGAGGTCCAACTCACCGTCCGTGCGGGCGAGATCGTCGGCATCGCGGGTGTCGCCGGAAACGGCCAGAGCGAGCTGATCGAGGCACTGGCCGGGCTGCGGCCCGTCACCGGCGGCCGGGTCGCGCTGCGAGGCCGGGACATCACGCACGCCTCGGCGACCGAACGGCGCGCCCAGGGCCTCGCGTACGTGCCCGAGGACCGGCACGCGGTCGGCACCGCGCCCGCTGCGTCCGTCGCCGACAACCTCGCGATGGGCCATCACCGTACGTCGTTGTCCTCACGGCACGGGCTGCTGACACCCTCGGCCGTACGGGCCCACGCACAAGGTCTCGTCGAGCGCTTCGGCATCAAGGCGTCCTCGCCCGAGGTGCCCGCCTCCGCGCTGTCCGGCGGCAACCTCCAGAAGCTGCTGATCGGCCGCGAACTCGCCCACGACGCCCCGCTGTTGCTCGTCGAGCAGCCGACGCGGGGCGTCGACATCGGCGCCATCCAGAACATCCACGACGAACTGGTCGCCTACCGCGACGCGGGCCACGCCGTCCTCCTCGTCTCGGCCGAGCTCAGCGAGATCCGCTTGCTCGCGGACCGGGTGCTCGTGATGTACGAGGGCCGCGTGACGGCCCAGTACACGAAGGACGAGGCGGACGAACGGACGCTGGGCCTGGCGATGGCGGGCGGCTCGGCCCCCGAACAGCCGCCGGTGCAGCCCCCGGTAGAGGTCGGAGACTGACATGACCCGAATAACAGGGGCCCTGCGCTCCCCCGTCACCTTCTCCGTCCTCGCCGGAGTCGTCATCGGCGCACTGTTCCTGGTGGGCACGGGCGCCGATCCGGTCTCCGCGTACGGCGCCGTCATCAGCGGTTCCCTCGGCTCCGACGGCATCGGCTCGACGCTGTCCACCACCACCAGCGTGCTCGGCATGGCGCTCGCGCTGGCGATCCCGCTGCGCGCCGGGCTCATCAACCTCGGCGGCGACGGGCAGTTGGTGCTCGGCGGCATCGCGGCGGCGGTCACCGGCCTCTACTCGCCGCTGCCCGCGCCGCTCACCGTCGTCCTCGCGCTCCTCGCGGGCATGGCGGCGGGCGCCGGATACGCGGCCCTGGCAGCGCTCTGCGAGAACCACCTGGGCGTACCGCTGTTGGTGAGCAGCCTGCTGCTCAGCTATCCGGCGTCGTCGCTCGCCTCGTACCTGGTGCGCTATCCGCTCAAGGAGCCCGGCTCCAGCCTTCCCCAGACGCGTCAACTGCCCCAAGGGGTGGCCCTGCCCGCCTTCGGCGACTCCACGGTGACCGTCGGCCTGCTGCTGATCGTGGCCGCCGCGGCCGCGTACTGGTTCGCGGACTCCCGTACGGCGGTCGGCTACGAGATCCGGATGACCGGCCTCAACTCCCGCTTCGCCGCGTACGCGGGCGTCGAGCGCAAGGGGCTGACGCTCAAGCTGATGGCAGTGTCGGGCGCGCTCGCCGGACTCGTCGGCGCGATCGGGGTGTTGAGCTTCCCCTACCGCTTCCTCGACGGCGCGCTCACGGCGCCCGGGTACACCTGGACGGGTCTGACGGCCGCGCTGCTCGCGGCGGCGGGCCCGCTGGGCACGGTCCTCGCCTCGTTCTTCTTCGCCGTGCTCGAGGTCGGCGGGCTCTCCATGGAACGCACGACCGAGGTGCCGCGCGAGCTGACGCAGGTGCTGCAGGCCATCGTCATCGTGTTCCTGGCGGCCCGGCTGCGCTTCCCGGACAAGTGGCTGCGCCGGTCCGGGCGATCCGAACGGCTTCGGCAGAAGGAGGCCGTCTGATGTTCTTCGACTCCGATCTCGTCATGTCCGCGCTGCGCGCGCTCACTCCCATCCTGCTGGCCGCGCTCGGCGGCGCGATCTGCGAACGCGCGGGCGTCTTCAACATCGGCCTCGAAGGCATGATGCTGATGGGCTGCTTCACCGCGGTGACCACGAGCTGGTTCACCGGCAGCCCCTGGCTGGGCGTTCTGGCGGCCGCGCTCGCCGCCGCCGCGTACTCGCTGATCCTCGCCGTCGGCACAGTGACGCTGCGCGGCGACGCGGTGGTCCTGGGCATCGCCATGAACCTCCTCGCCGTCGGCCTCACCAGCTTCCTGCTGCGTACGGTCTTCGGCGTACAGGGCACTTTTGACGATCCGTCACTGGCCGGTCTGCCGTTGGTCGGTGGCTTCTCACCGCTCGCCTATGTGGCATGGGCCTCGGTCGGCGTCGCCGCGCTGATGCTCTCCCGGCATGTGTGGGGCCTCAGGCTGCGCGGAGTCGGCGAGGCCCCCGAGGCGGCGGCCACGCTCGGGGTGAGCCCGGCGAAGTACCAGTACGCGGCGGTGCTCGTCTCGGGAGTGCTGTGCGGCCTTGCCGGAGCCCAACTCGCCCTCGGCAACGTCACGTTGTTCTCCGAGAACATGACGGCGGGGCGCGGCTGGATCGCCGTCGTCGCGGTGATGCTCGGCCGTGCGCTGCCCCTCGGTGTGCTGCTCGCCGCGCTGCTCTTCGGACTCGCGGAGGCCGCGGGCTTCCGCCTTCAGGGCCTCGGCCTGCCGCAGCAGGCGACCGACGCCGCGCCGTACGTCGTCACACTCGGCGCCCTCTTCCTCACGACGGCCCGCCGCCGTCGCCGTACCCGCCCCGCTGGAGCCGTCTCATGACCTTGGACCTGCTGCCCATCACCCGCATACCCCGCACGGGCCTTCCGCCGCAGGCCCTGGTCGTCGGCGACCCGGCGCGCGCCGCAGCCGTCGCCGCGCTGCTCGACGGCGCCGAGGAGGTCTCGTACCACCGCGAATACCGTGTGTTCAGCGGGAGTTGGAAGGGCCTGCCGGTCACCGTCGCCTCGCACGGGGTCGGCGCGCCGGGCGCGATCCTGCTCTTCCAGGAGCTGGCCGACGCGGGCGTCACGACCTTCCTGCGCTTCGGCACGGCAGGCGCGATGCGCCCCGGTATCGGTGACGGCGATCTCGTCATCGCGGAGGCCGCCGTACGCGACGACGGTGTCACCCAGCAGCTGCTGCCGCCCGAGTATCCGGCGGTGTCCTCCCCCGAGGCCGTGCTCGCGCTCCAGCGCGCGGCCCGCGCGGCGGGCGCCCCGCACCACCGGGGTCTCGTCTGGACCCGGGCGGCCTTCCAGCCGGGGCTGATCCCGCTCACCGCGTACGACAACGCGGGTCTCGCGGCGATCGAGATGGAGCTGTCCGCGCTGCTGGTCACCGCCTCACTGCGCGGCCTCGTGGCGGGCGGCGTGCTCGTCGTCGACGGCGCGAACGCGGACGAGCTGGTCGACGAGGAGAACACCGGCGGCTACAACCCGCACCGCGATGTCGTGGCGGAGGGTGTGGAGCGGGGTGCCCTGGTGTCGCTGGAAGCGCTGCGGCTGCTGGCGGAGGAGCACGGGGAGTCCAAGGCATGAGCGAGCGCGCTGATCTGCTGGTCGAGGGCGGGGACGTCCTGACCGTCGACGAGGCCGGGACCTTCGTGCGCTCCGGCACGGTCGCCGTCCGCGACGGCGAGATCCTCGCCGTCGGTCCCGCCGAGGAACTCCGCACGCGGTACGCGGCCACCGACACCCTCGACGCGAGCGGCTGTCTCGTCCTCCCCGGCCTTGTCAACACCCACACGCACCTGGCGATGACGCTGCTGCGCGGCCGCGCGGACGACGTCACGCTCCAGGGTTTCCTGGAGCGGGTGCTGCGCTGGGAAGCCGAGTTGTTGTCCCCGAAGAACGTCGCGGCGGCGGTACGGGTCGCGATCGCCGAGAGCGTACGGGCGGGGGTGACCTCCGCGCTCGACATGTACTGGTTCCACGAGGCGGCCGAGCAGGCGGCGCGCGAGGCGGGCTGGCGGCTGCACACCGGGCCGACCTTCATGGACGTACCGGAGCCCGCGGACGGCATCGCGTACGAGGACCGGCTGGAGTGGGCGCGACGCGATCTGACCGCCCGTGCCACAGCGCGGCCCGGCGTCCGGCCCGTCCTCTTCGCGCACTCGACCTACACCCTCTCACCCGAGCAGCTCGTCGAGATCGCCGCGCTGGCAAGGGAGTTCGGCGCGCTGCTGCACATCCACGCGGCGGAGAACGCGACCGAGGTCGCCACCGTCGAGGTCGCCCACGGCAAGCGTCCGGTGGAACTGCTCGACTCGCTCGGGCTGCTCGGCCCCGACCTGCTGCTCGCGCACGCCGTGGATCTGACGGGTCCCGAGATCGCGGCCCTCGCCCGCACCGGCACGTCGGTCGCGCACTGCCCGGTCTCCAACCTGAAGCTCGGCTGCGGTATCGCGCCGGTTCCGAGGCTGCTCAGCGCGGGCGTGACCGTCGGGCTCGGCACGGACGGCGCCGTCAGCTCCAACACCCTGGACCTGCTGGGGGCCGTCAGGCAGGCGGCCCTCGTCCACAAGGCGGCCGGCGATCCCACCGCGGTCGGCGCCGAACAGGCCGTCCGCATGGCCACCATCGAGGGCGCCCGCGCGCTGGGGCTCGGCGACCACCTGGGCTCCCTGGAGGCGGGCAAGCGCGCCGACCTGATCGTGCTCGGCCTCGACGCGCCCCATCTGAGGCCGCTGCACGATCCGTGGTCCACGCTCGCGTACGCCGCACACTCGGCGGACGTACGGGACACGGTCGTCGACGGCAGGATCCTGATGCGGGACCGCGCCCTCACGACCCTCGACGAGCCCTCCGCGCTGGCCGACCTGGAGGCCCTCGCCTGACCTGACGTCGGATTCCGTGTCCTGTTCAGCCCGCTGACCCTCATAATGGGCTGAGACATCGGACGTCTGAGCGGATGCCTTGGCGACATCCCGAACTGCACGCTGAACGACAGGGAGGCCCGCCATGGCAGTCACCGACGAGGCGATCGAGAAGATCAAGGGAATGATCGTCTCCGGCTCGCTGCGCCCCGGCGACCGGCTTCCCAAGGAGAGCGAACTCGCCGCCGAACTCGGCCTGTCCCGCAACTCCCTGCGCGAGGCGGTGCGCGCCCTGTCACTCATCCGCATCCTGGACGTCCGGCAGGGCGACGGCACCTACGTCACCAGCCTGGACCCCCAACTCCTCCTGGAGGCACTGAGCTTCGTCGTCGACTTCCACCGCGACGACACGGTGCTCGAGTTCCTCGCGGTCCGCCGCATCCTGGAGCCGGCCGCCACGGCGATGGCGGCCTCACGCATCAGCGAACAGCAACTGGACGCACTGTCCGCCCAGTTGGACCTGCTCGGCGACGAGCCCTCGGTGGAGGAGCTCGTCGCCGCCGACCTGGAGTTCCACCGCGGCATCGTGCAGAGCTCCGGGAACTCGGTGCTCTGCTCCCTCCTCGACGGCCTCTCCGGGCCCACGACCAGGGCCCGGATCTGGCGCGGTCTGACCCAGGAGGACGCGGTCAGCCGCACCCTGCACGAGCACCGCGCGATCCTCACGGCCCTGCGCGACCGCGACGCGGAGGCGGCCCGCTCCTGGGCGACGGTGCACATCGCGAGCGTCGAACAGTGGCTGCGCTCGACCCTGTGAACCGCGTCACGAAGACGCCCGTCCCCCGCCCGGCGGCCCGGACCGCTCCGACCGGCCCGGCGGGCGCGAGGCGACTCCTCGGATGACTGGGGGGTGTTTCAGGGTGGCGGTCGCGCGTGTTTCCGGCCCCTCGGCGGGGCAGTGATCCGTTCACTCCCCCGTGCAAGGGGGCTGCGGAGGCCCCCTTCGCACGCCGTAAGGTTGGGGCGTTCGTGAGGGCACGTCGGAAGGAGGCACTGGGTGATTGAGCTCGAAGGGGTTCCCGAGCTGATCGACCCGGTCATGGTGGCCGCGTTCGAAGGCTGGAACGACGCCGGCGACGCCGCCTCCACCGCGGTCGCGCATCTGGACAAGGAATGGAAGGGCGAGGTGTTCGCGGCGCTGGACGCCGAGGACTACTACGACTTCCAGGTGAACCGCCCCACCGTGTGGCTGGACGGCGGTGTCCGGAAGATCACATGGCCGACGACAAGGTTGTCGGTGGTCCGGGTCGGCGGCGAGAAGCCGCGTGACCTGGTGCTGGTCCGGGGCATCGAGCCGTCGATGCGATGGCGCTCGTTCTGCAACGAGCTGCTCGGCTTCGCGCACGAGCTGGGCGTGGAGCTGGTGGTGATCCTGGGCGCCCTGCTCGGTGACACCCCGCACACGCGTCCGGTGCCGGTCAGCGGGGTGACGTCCGACGCGGACCTGGCGCGCACCATGGACCTGGAGGAGACCAAGTACGAGGGCCCCACGGGCATCGTCGGCATCCTCCAGGAGGCGTGCACCCACGCTGGCGTACCGGCCGTGTCGCTGTGGGCGGCCGTACCGCACTACGTGTCGCAGCCGCCGAACCCGAAGGCGACTTTGGCCCTCCTCAACCGTCTGGAGGACCTGATCGACCTGCGTATTCCGCTGGGCGAGCTGCCCGAGGACGCGCGGGCCTGGCAGCTGGGCGTCGACCAGCTGGCCGCCGAGGACAGCGAGGTCGCCGAGTACGTGCAGTCGCTGGAGGAGGCCCGGGACACCGCCGAGCTGCCGGAGGCGTCGGGCGAGGCGATCGCCCGTGAGTTCGAGCGGTATCTGCGCAGACGGGACGGCGGCGGTCCGACCTCGCAGGCCGGGGGCCACGCCACCGAGAGTGGCGAGTCCGCGTCGTTCCTCCGGGACGGCCCCGCCGGCCGCACCCGGCCGCCGAAGCCGCAGCTGCCCGAGGCGGACGCGGAGTCCGGGACGGACCAGGGCACCGGCTCGGACGACAAGGTCGGGCCGGACGACAAGGGTCCCGACGACACGTCCGAGGATTCCTAGGACTCCCCGGATTTCCTCGAGGGACTGAACCACCAGGGGCGGTGCGCGGAACGTGCACCGCCCCTGTCGCGTTCCGGGTCCGGTCGAGCGGTCGGCAAGCGCTCCCGCCCCATCACATGACACCCGTCTCCTCAGCCTTTGGCTGGTTTGCCTCGTGACATCTGTTTCAGGACGGATTGCACAGGTTGCCCAATTCAACTTGTTTTCAAACCAAGTTGACGACATCGGGGGTGGACGAGTCGCCGTGCGAGGAGCAGGGTGTGCCCCGAAGGCGCGGCCCGGGGACGGGACATGACACCGCGTCATCCCGCGACAGAGCACCCGTATGGACCGAGCCAGAAGCACCCGCATGGACCGAAGGGAGCGGTACGCGATGACCGACCAGGTACAGCCGGCGCAGGGCCCGGGAACGTCCGGGCCGGGGCCCGACGGAGCGGGATTCACCTACCGAGGAGCCGAGCAGGAGCTGATCGTCGTCGCACGTCCCGAGGCCAGGCTTCGCGCCAGGACCGAGGGCGTCCGTTCGGCGGTGGGCGCCGATGTGTCGGCCCTCAACATGTTCCTCAGCGACGAACAGCTCTCCCTGGAGCCGCTGTTCGGCAGCGAGGAACGTCTGCAGCAGTCCGCGGCGACGGCCACCGAGAGCGGCCCCGACCTCGCGCTCTTCTACCGGGTACGCGGCGTCGAGAGCCGCGCCCAGGAACTGCGCTCACGGATCGCCGCACTGCCCGAGATCGACACGGCGTACGTGAAGCCGGGCGCCGTACCGGCCTCCGTGGGGTCGGTGGGACAGAGTGCGGACAACAGCCAGCGGGTGAAGGAAGGGGCGCCCGTCACCCCGGACTTCACCAGCCGCCAGGGGTATCTGCGCCCGGCGCCCGAGGGGATCGACGCGTACTGGGCCTGGCAGCGGCCGGGCGGTACGGGCCAGGGCGTGACGGTGATCGACGTGGAGGGCGCCTGGCAGCTCGGCCACCAGGACCTGGCCGGGAAGCTCGCGGGCGTCGTCGTCGGCACCCCGCTGACCGACCTCGCCTGGCGCAACCACGGCACCGCCGTCATCGGAGTGATCGGCGGCGACCGCAACGAGCACGGGATCACCGGCATCGTGCCGGACACCGTGACCGCGGCCGCGTCCTTCCAGGGCATCGGCACGGCGGCCGCGATCCACGCGACGGCCGACCGGCTGAGCCCGGGCGACATCATCCTCATCGAACTGCACGCTCCGGGCCCGCGGTTCGACTTCGAGGAGCGCGACGACCAGCAGGGCTACATACCGGTCGAGTGGTGGCCGGACACCTTCGCGGCCGTCCGGTACGCGACCGCCAAGGGCGTGCTCGTCGTGGCGGCCGCGGGCAACGGCGCCGAGTCGCTCGACGACGGGGTGTACGAGCGCCGCCCCGCCGAGTTCCCCGAGTGGTGGCGCAACCCGTTCAACCCCTCCAACCAGTCCTCCGGCGCGGTCCTGGTCGGCGCGGGCGCACCGCCGCCCGGCACCCACGGCCGCGACCACGGCCCGGACCGCTCGCGGCTCGCGTTCTCCAACTACGGGGCCCGCGTGGACGCGCAGGGCTGGGGCCGCGAGGTCACGACCACCGGCGGCTCCTGGGACCGGCCCGGCGACCTGCAGGGCGGTGCCGAGGAGATCGGCTGGTACACGGACACCTTCTCCGGGACCTCCTCCGCCTCTCCGGTGGTGGTCGGCGCCCTGGCCGCGCTGCAGGGCATGCTCAAAGCGGCCGGGCAGGTACCGATGTCCCCGGAGCGTGCCCGCGCGGTGCTGCGGGCCACGGGCACCCCGCAGCAGGACGCGCCGGCCCGGCCCGCCTCCCAGCGGATCGGTAACCGGCCGGACATCAAGGCGGCGGTGACCCATCTGCTGCCGGACGCGGTCGGCTCGGGCCTGGCCGAACGGTACTGGGACGAGCTGCTGCCGTACCCGCGTGAACTCCCGCCGAGGCTCCGGCTGTTCGTGGCCGGCGACTGGCGCAACCTCAACAACCCGTCCCCCGAGATCCGCCAGGCGGTGCACTCCGCCTTCGCGGGAGGACGGCCCGACGTACGTGTCTGGTTCTCGGACGACGAGATCGTCGGCCTGGTGGTCACGGGCTGAGGACCTGGTCGTCACATACCGGCGAACCGCAACCAACCATTGATGGAAGGTGGCACCCGCATGAGCATCACCCCGCAAATGAGCCAACAGGGGCAGCAGTTCCCGAGCACGTCGCCGTACCAGCAGCAGGGTCCGGGCCAGCAGCAGCCGTACGGACAGCAGATGCAGCAGCCCTTCGGCCAGCAGCAGCCGTTCGGGCAGCAGCAACAGCAGCCGTACGTCCAGCAGCAGCAGCCTTTCGGACCCCAGGGCATGAGCGGATCGCTCGAGCAGCTCCAGCAGCTCGCCCAGCAGCAGCCCTTCCAGCAGTTGCTTCAGCAGCTGAGCCAGCAGCAGCAACAGCAGCCGTACGGACAGCAGCAGCCGTTCGGGCAGCAACAGCAGGGCGAGCAGCAACAACAGCAACAGATCGAGCAGCAGGTGCAGCAGCAGCTCCAGCAGGTCACGCAGGCCGCGCTTCAGCAGATCTCGACGCAGGCGCTCGTCGCCGGTGTGGCGAACGGCTACATCGACATCGTTCACCCGCTTCCGGGGCAGCCGCGGCAGATCTTCCTGCGCATCAACAACCAGTTCCGTGTCCTCAACAACCCGACCCCGCAGGCCCACGACGAGATCCAGGAAGCGTTCGCCTTCGGCCACCAGGTCATCGGCGTCTGGGACACCGGTTCTCCCGCGATCCTGCGCAGCGTCCGGATCCAGCGGATCTGACCGGCGCGTGATCCACGCTTGAGTCCGCTCGAACCAAAAGGGGCGCTTCCTCCGGACGGAGGAAGCGCCCCTCTCGCGAGCCCGTGCGGCCCGCGCTGTCTTTCGTCCTACAGGGCCACGCCCAACAGGGCATCCACGGAGCGCGATACGACGCCGGGGGCGCCCTCGTCCGTACCGCCCCGCTCGTGCTGGAGAGCGGCCCAGCGGTCGACCGCGGCGAGCGCGGACGGCGCGTCCAGGTCGTTGGCGAGGGCCTCGCGGATCTCCTCGACGAGCGCGTCGGCGGACGGCCCGTCGGGGCGTGACACGGCGGACCGCCAGTTCTCCAACCGCGCGACGGCCTCTTCGAGAACCGAGTCCGTCCACTCCCAGTCGGCCCGGTAGTGGTGCGCCAGCAGGGCGAGCCGTATGGCGGCGGGGTCGACGCCGTCGCGCCGGAGCGTGGACACGAAGACGAGATTGCCCTTGGACTTCGACATCTTCTCGCCGTGCAGCGCGACCATGCCGGCGTGGACGTACGCCTTGGCCATCGGGAACTCGCCGGTCAGCACCTGGGCGTGCGAGGCGCCCATCTCGTGGTGCGGGAAGGCGAGGTCGGAGCCGCCGCCCTGGACGTCGAAGCCCATCCCCAGGTGGTCGAGGGCGATGGCGACACACTCGATGTGCCATCCGGGACGGCCCTGCCCGAGCGAGCCACCGTCCCAGCTGGGCTCACCCTCGCGCGCGGCCATCCAGAGCATCGGGTCGAGCGGGTCCTTCTTGCCCGGACGGTCCGGGTCGCCACCGCGCTCGGCGGACAGCAGGCGCATGGCGGCGGCGTCCAGGTTGGAGACCTTGCCGAAGTTCGGATCCGACTCGACGGAGAAGTAGACATCCCCTTCGAGCTCGTACGCCGCTCCCGCGTCCCGCAGCCGCTCGACGAGCGGGACGATCCCCGGTATCGCCTCGACGGCGCCGATGTAGTGCTTCGGGGGCAGCATCCGCAGGGCGGTCATGTCCTCGCGGAAGAGGGCGGTCTCCTTCTCGGCGAGCGCCACCCAGTCGATGCCGTCCCGCTCCGCGCGCACCAGCAGCGGGTCGTCGACATCGGTCACGTTCTGGACGTAGTGAACCTGCCGCTTGGTGTCGAGCCACACGCGCTGAACGAGGTCGAACGCGTTGTAGGTCGCCGCGTGCCCCAGATGGGTCGCGTCGTACGGCGTGATGCCGCATACGTAGATACGGGCGACGGGACCGGGGTCAAGACTGACGAGCCCACCGGTCGCGGTGTCGTGAATCCGGAGGTCGCGGCCCTCACCAGGCAGGGCGGGGACATCAGAAGCGGGCCAGGCATACATGCCATGAGCGTAACCGGCCCGAAGTTACGTATACGAACCGGACCAGGTCCGATGGCCGGGAGGGCACCCTTGCGCAGCGACTGCGGGCATGCGTGGCGCTAGGGCGCGGCAGCCCACCCACCCGTCCGTCACAGCTGCGGGCATGCGTGCCGCTAAGGCGCGGCAGCCCACCCACCCGTCCGTCACAACTGCGGGCATGCGTGCCGCTAGTGGCGGCACGGGTGGGCGCAGCGGCACCCTGCAAGCGCAGGCAAGCGCACCCACCCCAAGCTCAGCCCCAGCGCCGAGGATGCGCTCAGACCGGCGGCCAGGGAATCGCAGGCCACTCCCCACTCGGCTCAGGATGCTTCCCGGACGCCAGCATCGCCTCGACACGCCCCCGCGTGGCCTCCACCTCGACGGAAGTGACAAGTTCGGCCAGCCGGGTGGCGAGCGCCCCACCGGGCACCAGCCCGTCCCGCAGAGCGGAAAGCACCGAAACCGCCTCCGCGGTCAGAGCCTCCCCCGCCCACCCCCACAACAACGTCCGCAGCTTGTTCTCGGCATTGAAGGTGACCCCATGGTCGATGCCGTACAGCCGCCCCTCACCCCCAGGCAGCAGATGCCCGCCCTTGCGATCCGCGTTGTTGATCACGGCGTCGAGCACGGCCAGCCTCCGCAGCCGAGCGTCGTCCGCGTGCACGAGCAGCGCCGTCCTCCCCTCGCCGACCTCGGCGAAGCCGATCGCCTTCCAGCCCTCCGCGGGCTCCTCACCGTCCACCAGGGCCAGCAGCTCGGCTTCGGGGACGGCCTCGATCCAGAGCTGGCACATTCCCTCGCCGTGCGGCCCGTCCCGCAGCACCGTGGTCGGCACGAGCCCCCACCCGGTCGCCTCGGACACCTCGTACGCGGCGACCTCGCGCTGCGCCAGGGTGCCGTCGGGAAAGTCCCACAGCGGCCGCTCCCCGGCGACCGGCTTGTAGACGCAGAACGCGTCCCGCCCCTCGTACGAGACGGAGCAGTACAGCACCGCGTTCGAGGCCTCGCGGATCCGTCCGCGCACCTTCAGCTCGCCCTTGGCGAGCAGCTCGGCCGTGGTCACGCTCCGCGGCGGTATCCGTTCTGGCGCGGACATACGTGTCCTTCCGGGTCGAGCGGGAGGCTGCACAGCGGGCAGGGCGGCCGGCCCGCGTTGACGACGTCGAGGGCGCGCTTGGCGAAGGCCCGGGCCTGCGCGCCGGTGAGCCGGACCCGGAGCATCGGCGGACCGTTCTCCTCGTCCTGGAGCAGCCGCTCCTCGGCCTCGGCGAGGTCCTCCTCGGAGTCGGCGTCGAGCTCTACGAGGGCCTGCGCCTCGACGATCATGCGCTGCTCGTCACCGTCCCAGGCCAGCGCCATGGTGCCGACCCGGAACTCCTCCTCGACAGGGGCGTCGAGGGGGGCGGTGTCGGACACCTCGGTGGGGGCCACGGCCGGGACGGGCGCGCTGCCTCCGGTACGCCGTACGACCTCGTCGAGGAGCTCGTCCATGCGCTCCGCGAGGGCGGCCACCTGGGTCTTCTCCAGAGCCACGCTGGTCACCCGGGGGCCCGAGGTGGCCTGCAGGAAGAAGGTACGGCGCCCGGGCAACCCGACCGTACCGGCCACGAAACGGTCCGGGGGGTCGTAGAGGAACACCTGACGGGACACGTCCTGTCTCCATTGATTTCGACATGCGGACCGGCTGACGGCGTCGGCCCGCATCGGTTGCTGACAAGTCTGCTGACAACTGCGAATGCAACTACGGATGACAACTACTGCGCTGCTTCGACCGCTTCACCCTACTGCGGCCGACGATCACGGTGCGCCCGCACCGCCCCCGACCGGGGCGTCACCGCTCGGGGGTTCCTCGCGCGGCGCCAGGGACGCGAAATCACCCGTGTCCCCGAGGCGCACGAGGAACGGCCGCATCCGTGTGTAGCGGATCGCGGTGATGGAACACGGTTCTACAGAGATCCGCTGGAAGAGATCGAGATGAAGTCCCAGTGCGTCCGCGACAAGGGATTTGATGATGTCGCCGTGCGAGCACATGAGGTACACGGCGTCACCGCCGTGATCGCGCTCCACGCGCGCGTTCCACTCGCGCACCGCCTCGGCGGCCCGCGTCTGCATGGCCCGCATCGATTCGCCGCCGGGGAACGCCACCGCGGACGGGTGCGTCTGGACGACCTCCATCAGCGGCTCGTCCATCAGCTCGGCGAGCTTGCGGCCGGTCCAGTCGCCGTAGTGGGCCTCCCCGATGCGCTCCTCGGTGTGCACCCGCAGTTCCGGCCGTGCGTCGAGCAGTGGCCGAACGGTCTCCTGGCAGCGTTGCAGGGGGCTCGTGACGACCTCGGAGATCGGCAGCGCGGCGAGTCGCCCGGGCAGTGCGGCGGCCTGCTGGGCGCCGCGCTCGTCGAGGGCGACGCCGGGCGTCCAGCCGGCGAGCAGTCCCGCGGTGTTCGCGGTGGAACGTCCGTGCCGGACGAGGATCAGGGTGGGCATGCGGCCCAGCGTAAACGGACGCCCGAGCGACCAGGTCCGGGCCGCCGGGGGCAGTGGCCGGAGTGCGGCCCCTCCCGTTCGGCGGAAGAATACGCTCCGTGATCGTCGACTCCGCCATCTACCGCGACGGGCGCCGGACGGAGGGCCCCGGCGACCTCTCCGACGCCCTGGCCGAGGCCCGTGCCGCGGGCAACACGTTCCTCTGGGTCGGGCTGCACGAGCCGACGGAGCGGGAGTTCGACCTCGTCACCGAGGAGTTCGGACTGCACCCGCTGGCCGTCGAGGACGCCCTCAAAGCCCACCAGCGGCCCAAGCTGGAGGTCTACGACGATTCGCTGTTCATGGTCCTCAAGCCGGTCGTGTACGAGCCGGACAGCGACGCCGTCTCCACCGGCGAGGTCATGATCTTCATCGGCGACTCCTTCGTGGTGACCGTCCGGCACGGCGAGGGCTCGCCCCTCGCGGCCGTGCGGCACCACCTGGAGGCGGACCCCGAGAAGCTCCGGCTCGGGCCCACCACGGTGCTCTATTCGATCACCGACGCCACCGTCGATCACTATCTGGAGGTGGCGACGGAACTGGGGACCGACCTGGAGGAGCTGGAGGCCGAGGTCTTCTCACCGACTCTCGGCGGCTCGCGCAACACCGCGTCACGGATCTACACCTTCAAGCGGCAGATCCTGGAGTTCCGCAGGGCCACGGTCCCGCTGGCGGTGCCACTGACCCGGCTCGCGGGCCCTGTCCTCTACGCCACGGCCGTGCCCTTCGTGGACGAGAAGGCGCAGCCGTTCTTCCGTGACGTGAACGACCATCTGATGCGTGTGAACGAGTCCGTGGAGAGCCTGGACCGGCTGGTCTCGGACATCCTGTCGGCCCATCTCGCGCAGATGAGCGTGCGCCAGAACGACGACATGCGGAAGATCTCCGCGTTCGCGGCCATGGCCGCGGTCCCCACCCTGATCGCGGGCGTCTACGGCATGAACTTCGACCACATGCCCGAGCTGCACTGGCTGTGGTCGTACCCGACGGTGATCCTGCTGATGGTGGCCCTGGAGTTGCTCCTGTACCGGATGTTCAAGCAGCGGGACTGGCTGTGACCAGGTCCCCAAGGGGCGACTGGCTGTAATCAGGCTCCACGCGCGCGTGGCCGCGAGTCGTACGGGTCACGCGAACTCGGGTGCCGCCGCCGCGGGCCCGCCCAGCGCGTCGCGCCGTTCGGGTGTCCTGAGGGAGACCATCCGGCGCCAGCCCCCGGCCCGCTCGTAGGCGTAGACGGCGTGGATGCCCGCGGCGAGCGTCGCCGACTTGGCCAGGGGCCAGTCGAGGATGCGCCCCATGTGGGCCATCACGGCGAGGCTGACATCCCGGTAGACGCGGATCTCGGCGAGCGCGCACTCGCGCAGCGTCCGTTGGATGTCGGGGCCGTGACCGGCGTACGCGAAGCGCAGCAGTTCCTCGTGGCAGTACGCGAGGTGGTTGTCCTCGTCGTTCGAGATCATCTTCACCGCGCGGCCGAGGTCGGGGTCGTCGGCGAAGTGCTTGCGCAGCAGCTCCATCTGCTCGGAGGCGCGCTGTTCGGTGACCCTGCTGTGGGCGAGATACGTGACGATGTCCTGCACGCTCAGCGGCTCGTCGCTCTTGAGCTTGTCGTGCGCGAGGCCGATCCCGTGCCGCTCCAGGAGCATCGTGTAGTCGGTGTCGGAAGGGACCTCCACGGGGGCCAGGCCGCGCTTCTTCATGAGGGCGTTGAAAATCCGCCCGTGCTTGTCCTCGTCCGCGCCATGGCGGGCGATCTTGGGTACGAGTTCGCGCTCACCCGGCGGGACGAGCGCGGCGATCCGCGCGTTCTCCCAGCCCCCTTGCGACTCCCCGCTGGCAGCGATGGAGCAGAAGAGACGGAACGACTCGTCGTTGTCGAGGATCTCCTGGAACAGACTCTTGGCCGAAAGCATCACTGCCACCTCCATACAAGGTTTCCGCAGAAACCGAGTCAAATGGGTCGGCAGGAGCGCGGCAACCGATATGTCGGACAACTCCGCCAAACGAAGGACGGAGAGGGACACTCAGGGGCGTAACCCAAGGGGGCCCTGGCGCGTTGTTCCCGGTGACGGCCGTGGCGGGGAAGACCCCCGAGCCCCCACCACGGCCGCAGAACTTATCTCCGGGACATTCGCCGCGTTACGCCAGACCGGCGCGCTCCAGGGCGTCGCAACCGGCCCGGAGCGAGGCGATCCGGTCCTCCAGAGTGAAGCCCGCGGGGGCCAGCGTGAGTGTGTTGACCCCGGCAGCCGCGTAGGCCTTCATCCGGTCGGCGATGCGGTCGACCGAGCCGAGCAGCGTGGTCTGGTCGATCAGCGAGTGCGGAATGGCGGCCGCGGCGCCCTCCTTGTCGCCGGACAGGTACTTGTCCTGGACCTCGGCGGCCTCCTTCTCGTACCCCATGCGCTGGGCGAGCTGGTTGTAGAAGTTCTGCTTGCGGCTGCCCATGCCGCCCACGTACAGCGCGGTGTACGGCCGGAACATGTCGGCCAGCGCGGTCACGTCCTTGTCGTCGCCGAGCGCGATCGGCAGCGTCGGGCAGATGTCGAAGCCCTCCAGCGTCTTGCCGGCCTTCTCGCGGCCCGCGCGGAGGTACGTGATCGCGGTGTCCTCCAGGTGCTCGGCCGAGGGGAAGATCAGCAGGGCGCCGTCGGCGATCTCGCCGGTCTGCTCCAGGTTCTTCGGGCCGATCGCGGCGATGTAGAGCGGGATGTGCTCGCGCTCCGGGTGCACGGTCAGCTTGAGCGGCTTGCCCGGGCCGCCCGGCAGGGGCAGCGTCCAGTGCCGGCCCTCGTACGAGAGCCGCTCGCGCGTCATGGCCTTCCGTACGATCTCCACGTACTCGCGGGTGCGGGCCAGCGGCTTGTCGAACTTGACGCCGTACCAGCCCTCGGAGACCTGCGGCCCGGAGACGCCGAGGCCGAGGCGGAAGCGGCCGCCCGACAGCGAGTCCAGGGTGGCGGCCGTCATCGCGGTCATCGTGGGCTGCCTGGCCGGGATCTGGAAGATGGCCGATCCGACGTCGATGCGCTCGGTCTTGGCGGCGACCCAGCTGAGTACGGTCGCCGCGTCCGAGCCGTAGGCCTCCGCGGCCCAGCAGACGGCGTAGCCGAGCCGGTCGGCCTCCTGGGCGACGGCGAGATTGTCCGCGTCCATTCCGGCGCCCCAGTAGCCGAGGTTGATCCCGAGCTGCATGGCCGATTCCCCTTACCGATCAGTAACGTCCCTTGTCTCCGAGACACTAGCGCGCTGGTGGGCGCCGCGGCAGGGACGGGTTCGGCCTCGGGTGATTCTGGTTGTCCACAGGGCCCCCACGCAGGGAGTTGTGGCCAGTAATCTCGGCGTCCATGGAGCAGAGGCATCTCGGCCGTACAGGCCTGCGTGTGTCCCGGATCGGACTCGGCACCCTGACATGGGGCCGGGATACCGACGAGCATGACGCGGCGCACCTGTTGAAGGCGTTCTGGGAAGCGGGCGGGACCCTCGTCGACACCGCGGACGTGTACGGGGACGGGGAGGCCGAGTATCTGCTCGGACAGCTCATAGAAGGGCTCGTGCCGCGCCGGGACCTGGTCATCTCGACGAAGGCGGGGAGCGTGCCCGACCCGGACCGTCGCTTCGACGGCTCGCGCGGGCATCTGCTGTCCGCGCTCGACGCCTCCCTCGCACGGCTCGGCACGGACTACGTGGACCTGTGGCACGTCCACGCCTTCGACCCGGGGACACCGCTGGACGAGACCCTCCAGGCGCTCGACCTCGCCGTCAGCAGCGGCCGCGCGCGGTACGCGGGAGTGTCCAACTTCTGCGGCTGGCAGCTCGCCAAGGCGGCGACCTGGCAGCTCGCGGCGCCCGGGGTGCGGACCCGGCTGGCCAGTACGCAGATGGAGTACTCCCTGCTCCAGCGCGGCGTCGAGCGGGAAGTGCTGCCCGCCGCCCTCGATCTGGGCGTCGGCCTGCTGCCCTCCTCGCCGCTCGGGCGGGGCGTGCTCACGGGCAAGTACCGCCAGGGGACGCCCGCCGACTCCCGGGGCGGCTCCGAACATCTCGCGCCCTTCGTCGCGCCGTACCTGGACGACGCGGCGAGCAGCATCGTGGACGCCGTGACGACCGCGGCGGACGGCCTCGCGGTGACGCCTCTGCAGGTGGCTCTCGCCTGGGTCCGCGACCGGCCCGGGGTCGTCGCCCCGATCATCGGCGCGCGCAACGCGCAGCAGCTCACGGCCGCGTTGTCAGTGGAGACCCTTAGTCTTCCTGACGAGATCTGCCGGGCGCTCGACGACGTGTCGGCGCCGGTGCACCACTATCCCGATCACGACTGGAGCACGCTGTGAGCACGGAGCCCGAGACCACGGAGGACGCCGAGCCGGGGGCGCCGGGCGCGGGTGCGGCCGACGGTCCGCAGACCGCGGACGTCACCGCCCCCGAGGGCGGTGACGCGGGCGCGGAAGCCACGGAAGAGACCGAGGCCACCGCGGCCGAGGGTTCCGAAGCCGCCAAGCTGTCCGAGGCAGCGGCCGAGTTGGCGGCCCAGCGTCTGGAGCGCGAGCGGATCGAGCGGCGGAAGGCGGAGAAGCAGGGGCCGGTCCAGGCCGGGACCAAGCTCAGCGGGAAGGCCGCCGATCTGCTCGCCGCCGTACGCGCCGTGGAGAGCGGCGAGAAGCCCGTGACCAGGGCGTTCCGTGAGCCCGAGCCGGCGCCCCGCGGTGCCGCGCCGGAGCCCGTGCGGCGGCCTCAGCCCGTTCTCGCCCCGGCCGGTGCGTCGTCGGCCGTCGCGCCGGAGGCCGTCGAGACCGTACGCGCGGTGCTCACCGAGGGCGGCGCGCCCGACGCGCTCGCGGCGCAGGTCGCCGCCGCTCTGGGCGAGGGTGCGGACGATCAACTGCGCGAGGACCCCTGGCAGTTGCTGCGGGTCCCCGGAGTGCGGCCCGAGCAGGCCGACCAGTTCGCCCGAGCGCTGCTCGGCGCGGAGTGCGGCCCGGACGACGAGCGGCGGGGCCGGGCGCTCACGGTGTGGCTCCTCGAGCAGGCGGCGATCGCGGGGCACACCGCCCTCGACGCGTCGGCGCTCGCCGCCGCGCTCACCCAGCGCTCGGTGCCGGACCCCGACGCGGCCGTGCAGAGCACCCTCGCCGAGGGCGAGGCCCTGGTCTTCCAGGACGCGCTCGACACACCCGACGCGGTGGCCCCCGTGCCGGAGGGGGACGAGGAAGCCGAGGAGCGCCCGGTCCGCGTCCTCGTCGGCCTGGAGCGGTACGCCCTGGCCGAGGAGAGCCTCGCCGACGGCCTCGCCCGCGTGGTCAACGCCCTGCCGAAGGAGGACGCGACCGACTGGGCGTCCGCCGCCGCTTCGGCGTCCGGTTCCACCGCGGAATTGATCCGCGCCGTCGCCGGTCACGGCATCCTCCTGCACACCGGCGGCGAGGCGTCCCGCGCGGAGCCGGCGGCCCTGGTCGCCGCGGCCAGGGGGCTCGGCCTGCGGGCGTACGCCGCCGCACACACGCCGGACGGCCGCCGCCGCTTCGCCGCGCTGCTCGAGGCGACGGAGAACGCGGGAGCACCGCGGGACATCGGCGACGACCACGGCCGGCCCGAGGTCACCGTCGCCGGTCTGCTCTCCGGAACCGAGGGCCCAGGCCGGGATCCCGAAGGCGCCTTCGCCCTCGACCTGCTCGTCGTCCTGGACGCGCCGCAGCTCGACGTCGAGACGGCGGCGATGCTGGCCGAGTCGCTGCCGGACGGGGCGCGGCTGGTGCTGAGCGGGGATCCGGGGGTGCTGTGGTCGGCGGGCCCCGGGCGGGTCTTCGCGGACCTTCTCGCCGCCCGCGTCTGCCCGCAGGTGGCCTCGCGGACACCGGACCCCGGGCCCATCGGCGAGCTGGTGTCCGGCATCGGGATCGGCGAGCTGAACCAGGTCGAGGCGCCCGGCAAGGAGGTCGTGATCGTCCCGGTGCGTGACGCCGGTGAGGCGGTGCACCGCACGGTGCAGCTGGTGGCGGACTCGGTTCCCCGCGCGATCGGCATCCCGGCCGAGCAGACACAGGTGATCGCTCCGGGGCACGGCGGCGCGGCCGGCACGCGCGCGCTGAACACCGCGCTCAAGGAGCGGCTCAACCCCGGTCCCGGCCGCTTCGGCGGCTTCGACCCGGGCGACCGGATCGCGTACTCCCCCGAGCCGGGTCGTACGGTGCCCGGGCACGTGGTGAAGGCCGACGCCGACGGGCTGCACCTGGAGTGCGCGGGCGCCCCCGTCGTCGTACCCCAGGAGCGGGTGGAGCAGTCCGTGCGGCACGGCTGGGCGCTCACCGCGCACCAGGCGGTGGGCCTGCGCCTGCCCGCCGCCGTCGTGGTGCTCCCCGGTGACGCCGCCCAGGCCCTGACCAGGCCCTGGATCTACACGGCCTTCGGCCGCGCCGAGCGCCACCTGTCCGTGGTCCATGGGGTGGACCAGGCCCTGGCGCGGGCGGTGGCGGAGGTGCCGCAGAAGCCGCGCACGACCCGGCTGCCCGCCCTGCTCAAGGCGCAGATGCCGATGCCCGCACCCGTGCCGGCGGCGGGCTGAACCCCGTACGCACAGAGGTGGCGGTCACCGGGCCCCGGTGACCGCCACCCCGTACAACTGGCTCGGCTCAGCGATCCGCGTCCAGCGGTTCCAGATCGGAGTCGGGGCCGAGGTCGTCCTCAAGATCCTCGTCGTCCGAATCGTCGTCGAAGACGGCACTGACGTCGAAGCGGCAGACCACGCGCTGCGGGTCGATCGATTCGAACGGGGCCTCAAGCCATTCGCCGGGCTCGGCGGCCTCGTCCGCGGCTGTCACCCAGAGCGTGGAGTCCCCCTCCTCCAGGCCGAACTCCTTGTGCCGGGAGGCGATCTCGTCCGGTTCGAACTCGCCGAACAGGACACCGAGCGCCCCGTGCACGGTGCCGGCCGCCGCGTCGAAGGCCGCGCTGACACTGGCTCCGTCCTCCTCCACGGCCTCCACCCGCTGAGCCTGCGCCAGCAGGCGCTGTGGCTCCACCACCGCGTAGTCCCGGCGGATCAGCACGCTCAGCGCGTTCGGCTCCTCCGGGCCCGTGTACGGCGGCAGCGTGTCTTCCGAACCGGGGATCTCGAAGGGTGTGACCTCGTCGTAGCGGTCGTAGAGGAGCTCGTCGTACTCCTCGGCCGCGGCGGCCAGCTCGTTGAACGCCTCGTATACGGCCGGGTCGTCATCGCCCGTCCTGCGCTCGACCGCGGCCAGGTGACGGTCGAGCGCGGTCTTGATCGCCTCGGCGGCGGCGCGTACCTCGGCAGCGGTGGGCTGCACAGCATCAGACATAGTGCAGACGCTATCCGTACAGAGCCTCTGCCCGCACAATAGATGCGATGCCGGAATACGAATTTGTCGACGTGTACGTACCACGCGGGGTTTCCCGCAAGGACGCTACACGCCTGCTGACAGACCACGCGGAGTACGGACACTGGGAGTTGGACCGTCTGAGCCTGCTGCGCGACGGCAGCCGCAAGGTGCGGCTGCGTCGGCGGATCATCCGTCAGATGCGCGCGACATGGTGAGCGAAAGAGGCTGAAACGGAGCCGGCCCCGCGAGTGCGGGGCCGGCTCCGTTCCGCTCACCACGGAAGGTTTGTGACGTTGTACTCACACCTGTGCCGCTTACGCCGCCGATCGCGCCCTGCGGTACAGCACGGCGCCGCCGAGCAGTGCGCCGATACCCGCCGGGACGATCGCGCCCAGCGGCAGGTCACCGCCGGTGTGGGCAAGCTGCTCGACACCCTCGGGCTGGGTGACGGACCGCGCGCCCAGGTGGTCGGCGTGCGCGGAACCGCCCGCGTTCTCCCCGCCCCAGCCGGCCGGCCCGGCAGGGTGGCCCGGGGTCCCCGGCGTCACCGGATGACCCGGCGTACCGGGATGTCCCGGCGTCCCCGGAGTGCCGGGCTCGCCCGGGTGTCCCGGCTGGCCGGGCTGCCACGGCTTGCCCGGAGTCGGCGCCTCGGGTCCGCCGCCGGGCGGGGTGGTGGAGTGCCCGCCACCTGCCCCGTTCCCGCACTCGTTGCCCGTCACGGCGTTGCCGACGCCGCCCACGTTCACGCTGTTGCCGCAGATGTTGACCGGCACGTCGATCGGCACCTGTACATGGTTGCCCGAGCCGACCCCCGGTGAGTTACTCGCATGCCCGCCCGCCTGCGAGCCACCGCCGGAATGGGACCCTCCGTCCCCGTAGCCGCCGGACGAACCGCTCCCGCCGCCCTTGTTGGCGCACTTGTTGCCCATCGCCGGGTTGAGCAGCCCCACGACGCTCACGGTGTTGCCGCAGACGTTGACCGGCGCGTGCACCGGCGCCTGCACCGTGTTGCCCGACAGCACGCCGGGCGAGTCCGAACTGGCGCCGTTCGCACCCGAGTCGGCATGTGCGTGACCGCCGGTGACGGCGAGTACGCCACTCGCTGCCGCCACGGTCATCAGGCCCTTGCGGGTGACCTGTCGCATAGCTATATCCCTGCCTTCGCCCTTGGCTTGGACCATCCGGAACGCGCACGCACCCGACCGACGCGTGCGCGGAAAAGCCGGTCGGCCCCGGAGCGCATGGCACGCGCTCCGGGGCCGACGGGCTCAAACCCTCATGGGATGAGGTGCAACGTCACTTGTTGATGCAGGTGTTGCCGAAGGCGGGGTTCAGCAGCCCGATCACCGAGACCGTGTTGCCGCAGACGTTCACCGGGACGTGAACGGGCACCTGGATGACGTTGCCGGAGGCAACACCCGGGGAGCCCACAGCGGCACCCTGGGCACCCGAGTCGGCGACGGCCAGGCCCGCACCCGCGAGAACCAGACCACCGGTGGCGGCCGCAGCGGCGACGATCTTCTTGATCATTATTCCTCCTTGTTGGCAAATGCGATCCCAGCTTCGGATCGCATCACCTGTAACGAGGGGGAAGTAATGGGGCTACGCGCTTATCGTCTCATTCACTCTTCTCAGTCAATTCCGCACAGGCTGGCGAATAGTGCAGTTTCGTTTCAGTGGGCCAATTCACCGCATCACCAGGCCCGTTCAGGAAGCGTCGATGAAGCGGTCGAGTACGCGCACGCCGAATTTCAGCGCGTCGACCGGCACCCGCTCGTCGACGCCGTGGAACATGCCCGCGAAGTCCAGCTCCGGCGGCAGCTTCAGCGGCGCGAAGCCGAAGCAGCGGACGCCGAGGTCGGCGAAGGACTTGGCGTCGGTGCCGGCGGACAGCATGTAGGGGACGGCGCGGGCGATCGGGTCCTCGGCGGACAGCGCGGTCTGCATCGCGTCGACAAGGGCCCCGTCGAAGGTGGTCTCCAGCGCCTTGTCGGAGTGCACGTCCTCGCGCTTCACCTTCGGGCCGAGAATCCGGTCCAGGTCGGCGAGGAATTCCTCCTCGTAGCCCGGCAGATAACGCCCGTCGACGTGCGCGGTCGCCTGTCCCGGAATCACGTTGACCTTGTAACCCGCGCCCAGCTGGGTCGGATTGGCGGTGTTCTGCAGGGAGGCGCCGATGAGCTTGGCGATGCCGCCGAGCTTGGCGAGCGTCGCGTCCATGTTCTCCGGGTCGAGCTCGGTGCCGAGCGCGTCGCCGAGTTCGTCGAGGAAGTGGCGCAGCGTCTTGGTCACCCGCACCGGGAACTTGTGCCGCCCGAGCCGCCCGACGGCCTCGGAGAGCTCGGTGATGGCGTTGTCCTTGTGGATCATCGAACCGTGCCCGGCGGTGCCGTCCACGGTCAGCTTCATCCAGTGCATGCCCTTCTGGGCGGTCTCGACGAGATACAACCGCAGCTTCTCGTTGACCGTGAAGGAGAACCCGCCGACCTCGCCGATCGCCTCCGTCACACCGTCGAAGAGGCCGGGGTGCTTGTCTACCAGGTGCCGCGCACCCCACGTGCCGCCCGCCTCCTCGTCCGCGAGGAAGGCGAGGACGATGTCACGGGGCGGCTTGCGGCCGCTGCGCATCCGGTCCCGTACGACCGCCAGCGTCATGGCGTCCATGTCCTTCATGTCAACCGCGCCCCGGCCCCACACACAGCCGTCGGCGATCTCGCCGGAGAAGGGGTGGTGGGTCCAGTCCTGGGCGTTGGCCGGTACGACATCGGTGTGGCCGTGGATGAGCAGCGCGGGGCGTGAGGGGTCCTCGCCCTCGATGCGGGCGACCGTGGAGGCGCGCCCCTGGTGCGACTCGAAGATCTGCGGTTCGAGCCCCACCTCGGCGAGCTTCTCGGCGACGTACTCGGCGGCCTTGCGCTCACCCGGCCCCGAGTGGTCCCCGTAGTTGCTGGTGTCGATCTGGATCAGCTCGCGACAGAGGTCCACGACCTCGTCCTCGCCAGAGACGCCCCTGGCCGTGCTCGACTCGCTCACGCTGCTTCCTCCCACTGTCACTGCTGGTGGTCCCCCCTCATCCTCTCTCCGACCCCCGCCCCGTCCAAGGCCGGACGCGGCCCGTCACACGCCGTTCACGCGGGAACGGGGCGTGATCGGGCGCCCTCGGAAGCCTGGTAATGTTTCCTCTGTCGCCGCGAGGGAAACCCCGCGCGACAGACACCTTGTCCGGGTGGCGGAATGGCAGACGCGCTAGCTTGAGGTGCTAGTGCCCTTTAACGGGCGTGGGGGTTCAAGTCCCCCCTCGGACACCAGATGGTTCTGTGCGAACGGTGCCGGTGGATTCTCCGCCGGCACCGTTCGCGTTTCGTCGTCGTACGTCAGCTTCCGTCGTCGTACGTCAACTCCGCGCGGCCATCAGCCGACCAGTGCCGGGGCCTGGGCCTGGGCCGAGGCGGGGGCCGGAATCTCTCGGGCGTGCGGGTAGGCGGCCGTCCGGTGCTGGAAGGAGAGGATCTTCGGGTTCCGGATGATGCCGTCGCGGATCTCGATGGCCTTGCTGACCGTGGCGTCGGCCTCCCATGCCGTGGGGCCACTCATGACCTTGCGCAGGTAGGGGAGGAGCGCCTCGCTGATCTCCCAGGTGGCGGAGTTCCACATGTGGGACGGGCTGTGGTCCACCCCGTAGTAGTGGCAGCCAGGACCGACCGTGGGCATGGGATCGCCGAAGGTGGTCGGGCGGGCCCATTCGAAGCCCATGCCCTCGTCGCAGGCGACGTCGACGAAGAAGGTCCCCGGCTTGAACTGGGCGAGTTCCTCGTCGGTGACGAACATCAGCGGTGAGTCGGTGTCCTGCAGTACGCAGTTGACGATGATGTCGAACCCGGCCAGGTACTCCGCGAGCGGCGCGGAACCGGCCGCGGTGATGGCCCGCAGCTTCGACGGATCGTCCGCCTGCTCCTCGAAGTGCCCCATCACGACCGACGGCATCGGCGAGGCCACCGCGGCGGCGGCGCGCTGGGTGAGCACGGTGACGTCGGAGACGCCCATGGCTCCCAGGCCCGTGACCGCTCCGCGTGCCGTGGCGCCGAAGCTGATGACCACCGCGCGCAGCCGGCGCCCGTAGCTGCCGGTCAGGCCGCCGAGCTGCAGGGCGTGCAACACCGAGCAGTAGCCCGCGAGTTCGTTGTTCTTGTGGAACACGTGGACGCTGAAGGCGCCCGTGGAGGTCCAGTGGTTCATGGCCTCCCAGGCGATGAGGGTGAGCTGCCGGTCGATGGCGAGCTGGGTCATCGTGTCGTCCTGCACGCAGTGCGGCCATCCCCACAGCACTTGGCCCTGGCGCAGTTCGGCGACGTCCTCGTGCATCGGTTTGGGCAGCATCAGGACATCGCACTCGGCGATCAGCTGTTCTCGGGAGCGCAGGCCCGCGACAAGGGGCCGCAGAGCATCGTCGCCGACGCCGAACCGCTCGCCGTAGCCCTGTTCAAGGAAGATCTTCTCGCGTACGTCGGGGCCGATCCGGCCGAGGTGCGCGGGGTGCAGGGGAAGTCGGAACTCGTTCTCCTTGTTGGAGGAGGAGATGACTCCCAGACTCATCAGGCTCGTGCGGCTCATACGCTTCCTCATTATTGAGTTCTTGTCGTGGCTGAGTGCCGGAACGCCTTGGGGCTCCCCGGAGACACCTCGGGGCGGGAAGGACCGCTAACGCGGAGCGCGGGACGGGATGCGGCAGTCGGCGCGACGGTTCGAGCGAGCAGTCATGGGGCGGCCCATTTCCGCCGGGCACGAGGTGCTCCGGCCTTGCCGTTCCCCGAGGGCGACGCTGAAACGGATGACGGCGTGCTAGGCGCTCGGTACCTGCAACCGTACTCCCCTGTGGGCTCCTCGAACCCCGCTGACGTGCGCAGGACCAGGTGGGGAGATCACCAACTCCGAGTGGAACCGCACCCATTGCATTGCCGTACGACGTGTTACGGCAAGATGTGGGGCAGATCTCGTCAGAGTGACAGATCCCCACGTCAGAGCACCAGCAGGGCACCGGAATCACTGGTTCCAGGGGCTCCCCGACGCCCCCTCACATGGCTGACGTGCAGGTACGCGACTAGCGTCGTACTAAAATTCCACGCTTGTTTGGAGCTGGACCGGAATATCCCCAGGCGTACCTGCGGGCCCACCAGCGCCCCGGACGCTCCGGGATCACCACGTGAGGACCCGATGGCAGCCCTAGAGCAAGGCCCTGCGCTCGCTCTGTTCGACGAGGAGGTGCGAGCGGAGTTCGGTGACCGCGCGCGCTTCTCCGCCTCCCCCGCCGCCTCCCCGCGCACGCTCGTGGACATCCTCGACGCCTCCGTCCGGGCGTACCCCGACGAGCCCGCCCTGGACGACGGTGAGCGCTCCCTCACCTACCGTGCGCTGGCCGTCGAGGTCGAGGCGCTGCGCCGCAGGCTCGCGGACGCCGGTGTCGGCCTCGGCGACCGGGTCGGCGTCCGGGTCCCCTCCGGCACCAACGACCTGTACGTCGCCATCCTCGCCGTACTGGCCGCCGGCGCCGCCTATGTGCCGGTGGACGCCGAGGACCCGGACGAGCGGGCCGAGCTGGTCTTCGGGGAGGCTCAGGTCCGCGCGGTCGTGGGGGCCGGGCACGAGCTGACCGTCACCGGCAGGAGCGAAACGCCCGCCGCCCGTCCCGGCACCGAGCACGACGCGTGGATCATCTTCACCTCGGGCTCCACAGGCAAGCCCAAGGGCGTGGCCGTCAGTCACCGCAGTGCCGCCGCCTTCGTCGACGCCGAGGCGGACCTCTTCCTCACCGAGGAACCGATCGGGCCCGCCGACCGGGTCATGGCGGGCCTCTCCGTCGCCTTCGACGCCTCCTGCGAGGAGATGTGGCTGGCCTGGCGGTACGGCGCCTGCCTGGTGCCCGTGCCGCGTTCCCAGGTGCGCAGCGGCGCCGACCTGGGGCCCTGGCTGGTGGAGCAGGAGATCACCGTCGTCTCGACCGTGCCGACGCTGGCCTCGCTGTGGGAGCCGGAGGCGCTCAACGAGGTCCGGCTGCTGATCTTCGGCGGCGAGGCCTGCCCGCCCGAGCTGGTCCAGCGCCTCGTCACCGAGGGGCGCGAGGTGTGGAACACCTACGGGCCCACCGAGGCGACCGTCGTGGCCTGCGCCTCCCTGATGACCGGCGAGGAGCCGATCCGGATCGGGCTGCCGCTGAACGGCTGGGAGCTGGCCGTCGTCGACGAGGCCGGGGAGCCCGTGGCGATGGGCGACAGCGGGCAGCTCGTCATCGGCGGGGTGGGGCTCGCCCGCTATCTCGACCCCGAGAAGGACGCCGAGAAGTACGCGCCGCTCGAGTCGCTGGGCTGGGAGCGGGCGTACCGCAGTGGTGACCTCGTCAAGGCGGAGCCCGAGGGACTGATCTTCCTCGGCCGGGCCGACGAGCAGATCAAGCTCGGCGGGCGCCGGATCGAGCTCGGCGAGGTGGACGCCGCTCTGCAGGCGCTGCCCGGTGTCGCGGGCGCCGCGGCCGCCGTACGGACCGCGCGCAGCGGCAACCAGCTGCTCGTCGGCTATGTCGTCACCCAGGAGGGCTGGGACCAGGCCGCGGCCGTCGAGAAGCTGCGCGCCGAGCTGCCCGCCGCCCTCGTCCCGCTGCTCGCGCCGGTCGAGGACCTGCCGACCCGGACCTCCGGCAAGGTCGACCGCAACGCGCTGCCCTGGCCGCTGGAGAACCTGGCGACCGGCGGCGCGAAGGAGCAGCTGTACGGCACCGAGGCCTGGCTCGCCGAGCAGTGGAGCGAGGTCCTCGGCATCCCCGTCGCCACCGCGTCCGACGACTTCTTCGCGATCGGCGGCGGCAGCCTCGCCGCCGCCCAGCTCACCACGAAGCTGCGCACCCGCTACGCCAGCGCCGCCGTCCTCGACATCTACCAGCAGCCCACCCTGCGCAAGCTCGCCCGGCACCTGGAGGAGTCCTCGCAGGACGACGGCGCCGAGCGGGTCATCGCGCCGGTTCCGCTGCGGACCAAGGCGACCCAGCTTCTTCTGCTGATCCCGCTGTTCACGCTCCTCGGTCTGCGCTGGACGGTGGCGCTGGCCGCGCTCGGGAACGTACTGCACTGGTTCGGGCCGTATCCGTGGGCGCCGACCGCCTCGTGGTGGCTCGTCGCCGCCGGGGCCCTCGTGCTCTTCAGCCCGCCGGGGCGCCTCGCGATCGCCGCGGGCGGTGCGCGGCTGCTGCTGCGGGGTGTGAAGGCGGGCCGCCACCCGCGCGGCGGCAGCGTGCATCTGCGGCTGTGGACCGCCGAGCGGCTGGTCGAGTTCAGTGGCGCGACCTCGCTGACCGGGTCCTGGCTGGAGCGGTACGCGCGCGCCCTGGGCGCCAAGATCGGTCCCGACGTGGATCTGCACTCGCTGCCGCCGGTGACCGGCATGCTCAAGCTGGGCCGGGGTGCCGCCGTGGAGTCCGAGGTGGACCTGTCGGGGCACTGGCTGGACGGTGACCGGCTGGAGATCGGTCCGGTGAAGGTGGGCGCGCACGCCGTGGTCGGTACGCGCAGCCTGCTGTTCCCCGGTGCGCGGGTGGGCAAGCGCGCCGAGGTGGCCGCCGGTTCCGCCGTGGCCGGGCATGTTCCCACCGGGCAGCGCTGGGCCGGAGCGCCCGCCGTGAAGCTCGGCAAGGCGAAGCGGGCCTGGCCCAAGGAGCGCCCGGCGCGTGGCACGTACTGGCGCGTGATGTACGGCGTGACCGGCTTCGCGCTGTCCGCGCTGCCGCTGGTCGCGGGACTTGCCGCACTGCTCGTGGCGCATCAGTTCGTGAGCGCGGACGCCGGGCTCGCTGAAGCCCTGCGCGGTGCGGCGGTGGCCCTGGTGCCGGCGACGCTCGCCTTCGGCCTCGCGTACGCGCTGCTGCTCCTGATCGCCGTACGGCTGCTGAGCCTCGGGCTGCGCGCGGGTACGTATCCGACGCACAGCCGGATCGGCTGGCAGGCCTGGACGGTCACGCAGCTGATGGACCGCTCGCGGGACACGCTGTTCCCGCTGTACGCCGGGCTGATCACGCCGGTGTGGCTGCGGCTGCTCGGGATGAAGATCGGGCGGGGCGCCGAGGTGTCCACCGTGCTCGCGCTGCCTAGCCTCACCACCGTCGGCGAGGGCGCGTTCCTCGCGGACGACACACTCACCGCGCCGTATGAGCTCGGCGGTGGCTGGGTGAAGATCGGGCGGGCCGAGATCGGGCGCCGGGCGTTCCTCGGGAACTCCGGGATGACCGCGCCCGGCCGCAGCGTGCCGGACGGCGGTCTGGTCGGAGTGCTGTCGGCGACGCCGAAGAAGGCGAAGAAGGGCAGCTCCTATCTGGGGCTGCCGCCGATGAAGCTGCCGCGTGCCGCGCAGGGCGGCGATCAGAGCCGTACATACGACCCGCCCGCGCACCTGCTGTGGGCACGCGGTCTGGTGGAGCTGTGCCGGATCGTGCCGGTGTTCTGCTCGGCGGCGCTTGCCGTACTGACGGTGGCCGCGCTGAGTGCGCTGGGGGCATGGGCCTGGGCGCTCGCCGGGGTGGTGCTGCTCGGCGTGGGCGCGCTCGCGTGTGTGCTGTCCATCGTGGCGAAGTGGGTACTCGTGGGGCGGCACCGGGCGGGCGAGCACCCGCTGTGGAGCAGCTTCGTGTGGCGCAATGAGCTGGCGGACACCTTCGTCGAGGTGGTGGCCGTGCCGTGGCTGGCGGGTTCCGTGCCGGGTACGCCGCTGATGACGGCGTGGCTGCGCGGGCTCGGTGCCCGGATCGGCAAGGGCGCCTGGGTCGAGAGTTACTGGCTGCCCGAGACGGACCTGGTGTCGCTCGGCGATGCTTCCACCGTGAATCGGGGCTGTGTCCTGCAGACTCACCTCTTCCACGACCGGATCTTGCGGACGGATACTGTTGTCCTCCGTGAGGGCGCCACCCTGGGTCCGGGCGGAATCGTCCTGCCCGGCAGCACCGTCGGGGCCCGTTCCACACTGGGTCCCGCGTCGCTCGTGATGGCGGCGGAGTCCGTTCCCGACGACACCCGCTGGCTGGGCAACCCGATCGAGTCATGGCGTTCATAGAAGCGAAGGCCGGATCGGATACGAAGGGCGGTGTACCGGCACGTCGTACGAGCACAGGGCAGGGAGCAGACGCAGCAGTGAGCGTTCAGCAGACAGTGGGATCGGACCCGTACTTCCCGGCCAACGGTGATCCCCGCTACCGGGTGCACCGGTACGAACTCGCGCTGGACTACCGCCCCGGCCCGAACCGGCTCTCCGGCACCGTGCGGCTCAACGCCATAGCGGGCCGCTCCCCGCTCACCGAGTTCCACCTGAACCTGGCCGACTTCCGGATCGGCCGGGTCCGTGTCGACGGCAAGGCACCGCACTACACGCACCGCGGCGGCAAGCTGCGCATCCGTCCCCCGAAGCCGATCCGGGCCGGTGCCGCCTTCACCGTCGAGGTGCACTGGGCCGGCAATCCCAAGCCGGTGAACAGCCCCTGGGGCGGGCTCGGTTGGGAGGAGCTCGAGGACGGGGCTCTGGTGGCGAGCCAGCCGATCGGCGCGCCCTCCTGGTATCCGTGCAACGACCGCCCGGCCGACAAGGCCGCCTACCAGATCTCGATCACCACACCGTCCGCGTACTCGGTGGTGGCCGGTGGCCGGCTGCTGACCCGTACGACGCGGGCTTCGACGACCACCTGGGTCTACGAGCAGTCGGCGCCGACGTCCAGCTATCTGGTCGGCCTTTCGATCGGGAAGTACCAGACGGTGCTGCTCGGCGACCCGGGCCTCGGCGGCGTGCCGCAGACCGGTCATCTGCCCGCCGATCTGCTCTCCGAGTTCTCCCGGGACTTCGCGCGGCAGCCCGCGATGATGGAGCTGTTCGAGGATCTCTTCGGGCCCTATCCGTTCGGCGAGTACGCGGTGGTGGTGACGGAGGAGGAGCTCGATGTGCCCGTCGAGGCACAGGGGTTGTCGCTGTTCGGTGCCAACCACGTGGACGGGGCACGCGGTTCGGAGCGGCTGATCGCGCACGAGCTGGCGCACCAGTGGTTCGGCAACAGCGTGTCCATCGCGGACTGGCGGCACATCTGGCTGAACGAGGGGTTCGCCAAGTACGCGGAGTGGCTGTGGTCGGAGCGTTCCGGCGGCCGCGGGGCGCATCAACTCGCCGCCGCCGCCCACCGGAAGCTGTCCGCGCTGCCGCAGGACCTGTGTCTGTCCGACCCGGGGCGCAAGCTGATGTTCGACGACCGGCTCTACGAGCGCGGCGGGCTCGTCCTGCACGCGCTCCGCTGCGCGATGGGTGACGAAGCCTTCTTCCGCATGCTGCGCGGATGGGCCACTCAGTACCGGGGCGGCGCAGTGACGACAGCCGCTTTCACCGCGCATGTCACCCGCTACGCGGCCGAACCCCTGGACGACATGTTCGCCGCATGGCTGGACAAGAGGGCGCTCCCTCCGCTGCCCTCGCCCACGGCCTCTCGGCTTCCGGCGCGGCCCACCTACCCGCCGACCAACGCCGACTCGGCGTAGACGCAGAGGGATTCGCACCATGACCAGTCGCTCCTGCCCGTGCGGGCTTCCCCGGGCGTACGAGGAGTGCTGCGGGCGCTACCACTCGGGTGCTGCGGCCGCGCCGACCGCCGAGGCGCTGATGCGGTCGCGGTACGCCGCCTTCGTACGGCAGGACGAGAAGTACCTCCTGCGGACCTGGCACCCACGCACCCGGCCCGCCTCCGTCGACTTCGATCCCGGGATGCGGTGGACCGGCCTCGAGATCCTGGAGACGGGTGACGGCTCCGCGTTCCACTCGGCGGGGACCGTGACCTTCCGGGCCTCCTACCGGGGCGGCTCGCTGCATGAGCGCAGCCGCTTCGAGCGGGTCGACGGCGCGTGGGTGTACGTGGACGGGGACTTCATCCAGTAGCCGCTACGGCCGACTACATCCAGTAGCCGCTACGGCGCCAGTATGTCCAGCTCCTGGAGCGCGCCCACCGTGATCTCGCGGGTGAGTGCCTCGGCGCGGGCCGCGTCGCCCTCGCGGACGGCCTCCGCGACCTGGACGTGGAGGGTGACGGCCGCGGGGTCGGGGTCCTCGAACATGACCTCGTGGTGGGTGCGGCCCGCCAGGACCTCCGCGACGACATCGCCGAGCCGGGCGAACATCTCGTTGCCCGAGGCGTTGAGGATCACCCGGTGGAAGGCGACGTCGTGGACGAGATACCCCTCCAGCTGATGGCCGCGTGAGGTGCCGACCATGCCGAGCGCGCACTCGGTGAGTTCGGCGCACTGCGCGGCGGTGGCGTGCTTGGCGGCGAGGCCCGCGGCGATCGGTTCGACGGCGGAGCGCAGCACGGTGAGCGAACGCAGCTGGTGGGGGCGGTCGGCTCCGGCCAGCCGCCAGCGGATGACCTGAGGGTCGTACACGTTCCACTCG
Organism: Streptomyces sp. NBC_00620; assembly: GCF_026341825.1. Lineage (GTDB taxonomy): Bacteria > Actinomycetota > Actinomycetes > Streptomycetales > Streptomycetaceae > Streptomyces. The sequence continues at coordinate 922,369 of NZ_JAPENY010000002.1, read as the reverse complement.
ACCTTGGGCAGGACCGTCACGCCGACGCGGCGGCGGGACTCGACCAGGTGCATGGACTCGAGCACCCGGACCGCCTCACGCATCACGGAGCGTGACACCTCGAAGCGCTGGGCGAGTTCGTCCGTGCGCAGCACGCTGCCCGGCGGGTACTCGCCCGCGGTGATCGCCGGCCCGAGGGTTCCCAGTACATGTTCGTGCAGGCCCCGGCCCCGTGTGCTCATGGAGCCAGCGTACGAGTCCGCCCCTCGGAACAAAAAGTCAGACTTATATGTCACAGACTCTTGAATTTGTCGTACCTAATGCGTTTCAGTGTCGTCGACATCGGATGTCAGGTGTCGACGTAGACGATGAAGACAGCGAGAGCACGATGCAGCTGACGCGCACCCCCCACGTCGTCGTGGTCATGGGCGTCGCAGGCACCGGGAAGACCACCATCGGTCCCCTGCTTGCGGCCCGGCTCGGCGTTCCGTACGCCGAGGGCGACGACTTCCACCCCCAGGCCAACATCGCCAAGATGTCGGCCGGGACCCCGCTCACCGACGAGGACCGGTGGCCGTGGCTCGACGCCATCGGGCGCTGGGCGCACGAGCGGGCGGGGCTCGGCGGGGTCGTCAGCAGCTCGGCGCTGAAGCGCGGCTACCGGGACCGGCTGCGGGCGGCGGCGCCCGGAGTCGTGTTCGTGCACCTCACCGGTGACCGCGCGCTCATCGAGGACCGGATGTCGCACCGCCAGGGGCACTTCATGCCCACGGCGCTCCTGGACTCCCAGTTCGCCACCCTCCAGCCGCTGGAGGCGGACGAGGCGGGTGTCGCCGTGGATGTCTCCGGCGACCCCGGAGAGATCACCGAGCGGGCCGTGGCCGCACTCCGCGACCTGCCCCAGCCCTCCAACTAACCCCCTTTTGCCGATCTTTCTCACGTAAGGGAACCACCGTGACCAGACTCAGCGCCGAGATGCTGGCAGCGGACACCGTCGAGCCGATCACCTCGGCCGGCCATGCTCAGCTGGGTATCGCCGTGCTGGCGGGCATCGCCGTCATCGTCCTGCTCATCACCAAGTTCAAAGTGCACGCCTTCCTGGCCCTGACCATCGGCTCGCTCGCCCTCGGCGCGTTCGCCGGAGCGCCGCTGGACAAGGTCATCGTCAGCTTCACGACCGGGCTCGGCTCGACCGTCGCCGGCGTGGGCGTCCTGATCGCGCTCGGCGCGATCCTCGGCAAGCTGCTGGCCGACTCCGGCGGCGCCGACCAGATCGTCGACACGATCCTCGCCAAGGCGGGTGGGCGTGCCATGCCGTGGGCGATGGTGCTGATCGCCTCGGTGATCGGTCTGCCGCTGTTCTTTGAAGTCGGCATCGTGCTCCTTATCCCGGTCGTCCTGATGGTCGCCAAGCGCGGCAACTACTCCCTGATGCGCATCGGCATCCCGGCCCTCGCCGGCCTGTCCGTGATGCACGGCCTGATCCCGCCGCACCCCGGCCCGCTGGTCGCGATCGACGCGGTGGGTGCCAACCTCGGCCTCACGCTGGCTCTCGGCATCCTGGTGGCCATCCCCACGGTGATCATCGCGGGTCCGGTCTTCTCGAAGTGCGCCGCCCGGTGGGTGGACGTCCCGGCCCCCGACAAGATGATCCCCGCCCGCGCCTCCGAGGACCTGGAGAAGCGCCCCAGCTTCGGCGCCACCATCGCGACCATGCTGCTCCCGGTCGTGCTGATGCTGGCCAAGGCGCTGGTGGACATCGTCGTGGACGACCCCACGCACATGATCCAGCGCGTCTTCGACGTGATCGGCTCGCCGCTGATCGCGCTGCTCGCCGCCGTGATAGTCGGCATGTTCACCCTGGGCCGCGCGGCCGGCTTCACCAAGGACCGGCTGTCGACGACCGTCGAGAAGTCGCTCGCCCCGATCGCGGGCATCCTGCTGATCGTCGGCGCGGGCGGCGGCTTCAAGCAGACGCTGATCGACTCGGGCGTGGGCCAGATGATCCTGGACATCTCCAAGGACTGGTCGATCCCCGCGCTGCTGCTCGCCTGGCTGATCGCGGTGGCGATCCGGCTCGCGACCGGTTCGGCGACCGTCGCCACCATCTCGGCCGCCGGTCTCGTCGCACCCCTCGCGGCCGACATGTCGACCGCGCACGTCTCCCTCCTGGTGCTGGCGATCGGCGCGGGCTCGCTCTTCTTCAGCCATGTCAACGACGCCGGGTTCTGGCTGGTCAAGGAGTACTTCGGCCTGAACGTCGGCCAGACCATCAAGACGTGGTCGGTCATGGAGACGATCATCTCGGTGGTCGCGGGCGGGCTGGTCCTGCTGCTGTCGCTAGTGATCTAAGTGATCTAGGGGTACGGGTATGAGTCACCCTCTGTTCGACATCAGCGGCCGTACGGCGCTGGTCACCGGGTCCAGTCGCGGCATCGGGTTCGCGCTGGCCCGGGGCCTTGCGGAGGCCGGCTGCACGGTGGTGCTCAACGGGCGCGACGGCGAACGGCTCAGCAAGGCCGCGTCGGAGCTGCCCGGTGAGATCCACACCGCGGCGTTCGACGTCACCGACGGTCCGTCGGTCGCCGCCGGAATAGCGGACGTTGAGGAGCGGGTGGGTCCGCTCGACATCCTCGTCAACAACGCCGGTATGCAACTGCGGGCCCCGCTCCTGGAGTTCACGGACGCCGACTGGCACCGGATCCTGAACACGAACCTGACGAGTGCGTTTCTGGTCGGACGTGAGGCCGCGCGCGGGATGACCGAGCGCGGCCACGGAAAGATCATCAACATCTGCTCCCTGCAGAGCGAGGTCGTCCGTCCGGGCATCGCCCCGTACGCGGCCACCAAGGGCGCGCTGAAGATGCTCACCAAGGGCATGTGCGCGGACTGGGGTCCTCGCGGAGTGCAGGTCAACGGGCTCGGGCCCGGTTACATCGAGACCGAGCTGACCCAACCCCTGGTGGCCGACGAGGAGTTCAGCGCGTGGGTGCGGCGGCGTACGCCGGCCGGGCGCTGGGGCCGTACGGAGGATCTGGTCGGCGGGGTGCTGTTCCTCGCCTCTCCCGCGGCGGACTTCGTCAGCGGGCAGGTGCTGTACGTCGACGGCGGCATGACGAGTGTGCTGTGACGTGCCTGGCGAGTGTGCTGTGACGCGGCATGACAAGTGCGCGGTGAAGGGAGCCCGACCATGCTCGGCTGTGTGATCCACGGTGAGAACGACCTGCGGGTCGACGAGTTGCCCGCGCCCTCCCCCGGTCCCGGGCAGGCCCTGGTCGCCGTCCGGTACGGCGGGGTGTGCGGGTCCGACCTGCACTACTGGCGGCACGGCGGGGTCGGCGACTTCCGGCTGCGGGAGCCGATGGTGCTGGGGCACGAGGTCGTGGGAACGGTGCTGTCGTACGGTGACGGCGCCTCAGGTCCCGTACCGGGAACGGCTGTTGCCGTGCACCCCGCGACTCCGTGCGGCGTGTGTCCCGAGTGTGCCGACGGGCGCCGGAACGTGTGCCGTGACACCCGGTATCTGGGGAGCGCGGCGCGGATGCCGCACATCCAGGGCGGGTTCTCCGCCCAAGTTACCGTGCCCACCGAGCAGTTGCGGGCACTGCCCGCTGGACTCGAGCTGCGCCGGGCGGCGCTCGCCGAGCCCTTGTCCGTCGCACTGCACGCGGTACGGCGGGCCGGCTCCGTGTCCGGGCGGCATGTGCTGGTGACGGGGGCCGGGCCCATCGGCTGCCTGGTGGTGGCCGCCGCGAAGGCCGCGGGCGCCGCGCGGGTGACGGCCACCGATCTCCTGCCGGAGGCACTGGCGTACGCCGCCTCGGCGGGCGCGGACTCGGTCGTACGGGCCGACGACCCCGGCGATCCCGGGTGGCCGTCGGAGGTCGACGTCGCCATCGAGGCGTCCGGTGTCGCCGCGGGTCTGGACACCTGCCTCCGCCTCGTACGGCGTGGCGGGGTCGTCGTGCAGCTCGGCATGCTGCCGCCGGGGCTGAGCTCCTTCGCGGGCAACCTGGTCGTCAGCCGGGAGATCGAACTGCGGGGCGCTTTCCGCTTCGACACCGAGTTCGACGAGGCGCTGACACTGCTCGCGGCCGAGCCGGCGTTCGACGGGCTGATCAGTGCGGTGGTGCCGGTGCGGGAGGCGGAATCGGCGTTCGCACTGGCCGCCGACCGCGGGCGGTCCTGCAAGGTGCTGCTCGACTTCGCCTCCTGAGCAACCTCTGACCACTGCTGTCGCTGCCTGGCGGAATCGACTTCCCGCCGGGCGGCGACGGTCCCATGATGGGAGACCTGTCCCTGGGGCCGCCCGCGGCCACCGGCCTCTCGCTGACGCCCAGGGGCGATGGCATCGGGGGTGTCATGGGGGCTTCGCTCGGAGTGCGCATAGCGGGGGTGTGCCTGGCCGGCACCCTGGCGATCACGACGGCGCTCGCCTGCGAAGACCACGGAGGCGGGCGGGACGACTCCTCCGGGGGCGGGACGAGCGTGTCGGGCGGGACAGTGAGTGGGGGGACGGACGGGGGGACGGACGGGGGGACAGCCGCCGGTACGCCCACCGGGCAGCCGCCCGACAACGGCACGATGAGCGGGTCGGGCGGATCGGACGGACCGGGTGGATCCGGTGATTCGGGTGGATCCGGTGGGGGCAGCGGCTCAGGAAGCAGCCCCGGCACCCCCAGCGCTCCCAGTACTCCTGGCAATCCCGTCGGTGGCGTCCGTATCGACGCCCCCGCCTGGCTCCCGCCGGGCCCGCGCTCACCCGACGCCGGGAACACACCCGACCCCGAGAGCGTCTACGACACCCTCCGCATGACCCCCTCCGACTGCCGGGACACCCTGCGGAGCATCTCGGCAGAGGCCGGCTGGCAGGTGCTCCGCGGCCTGGCCAACGCCTGCGCCGCCGTCCAGGGTCAGGGCGGCAGCTGGGCCACGGCGGCCTCGGACCACGCCGCCGCCGCGGGTGGGCTCAGCACCTGCAAGGAGCGCGCCGCGTACGCCGTACTGGGCGGGATCCTGGAGTTCCACCGACAACACCCGTCGGCCACCGTGCCGTTGCCGAGTTCACCGCCCGGCAAGGACGCCTGCGACTTCGGGATCGCGGCGGTGAACGTGGTCGATCGCACCGAGGCACGGCCGGGCGACGCCGTCACGATCGAGGTCCACGACACCTATTTCGACCACGGGGAACTGCGGGACAACGCCGCCGTCCTCATCGACGGCGAGCTTCTGGAGACCGGCCAGGTGCTCGTGTCGGGGTCGGGCGACCGGGCGGTCGTCTGCATCGCCGCCCCGAGCCTGGCCACGGGGCGGTATCCGAAGTCCGTGAGCGTGACAGTCCGGTACGGCGACTCTGCGACCAGGGAGAACGCCTTCACCCTCGTGGCTCCTGACCCGGAGGAGTCCCCCGGCCCGCCCGCGAGCGTCTGCCCGGAAGCACCCACCGGCAACAGCTCGGCTTCACCGGCCCCATGAGGTCAGCGGCGCCACAGCGAATGCTCGCGCTCCGCCCACTCGCGGCTCACCGAGCCCGTCCGCAGGCCCCGCCGCGCCTCCGGATCGCCGAGTGCCATGCCGATGTGACCGGCCAGGACGATGCCGATCGTCAGGGCGAGCCAATCGTGGACGAACGTCGCGCTCGTGCGCCACATCAAGGGGGTGAGGTGGGTGAACCACATGATCAGCCCCGTGCCCACCATCACCAGCGAAGCCCCGGCGATCCACGACGCGTAGACCTTCTGGCCCGCGTTGAACTTGCCGGCGGGCCGGGCCGAGTGCCGCTTGTCGCGGCGCAGAGCGGCGCGCAGCCAGACGCGGTCGTGCGGGCCGAAGCGGTTCAGCCGGCCCAGGTCGGAGCGGAAGGCGCGGGAGGCGAGACCCGCCAGGACGGGCACGGGCAGGGCGAGTCCGGCCCACTCGTGGATGCGGACCACCAGCTCGCGGCGGCCGACCAGCTCGGCGAGTTGGGGGACGTACAGGCATGCCGCGGTCACCACGCACACGCCCATGAGCAGGGCCGTCACCCGGTGCACCCAGCTCTCCGCGCGGCTGAAGCGCCGTACGCGGGAGGCGAGGGCCGGGGCGTGGTCAACTCGTAGGTTCATCGTCGCGTCCGTTCGAGCGGCCGACCCAGGCGTCCACGTCGTAGCCCCGTTCCTCCCAGTAGCCCGGGCGGACGTCCTCGGTGACGGTGATGCCGGAGAGCCACTTGGCGGACTTGTAGAAGTACATGGGGGCGACGTAGAGGCGGACGGGGCCGCCGTGGCTGTGGCCGAGGGCCTTGTCCTGCATGCGGTGGGCGACCAGGACGTCGGGGCGCCGGGCCTGTTCGAGGGTGAGGCTCTCCGTGTACATGCCGTCGAAGCAGGTGAAGCGGATCGCCCCGGCCGTGGAGCGCACTCCCGCGGCGTCCAGGAGGTCGGACAGGCGGACCCCCTCGAAGGGGGTGCCCGGCACCCGCCAGCCGGTGACGCACTGGACGTCGTGCACGAGGCGGGTCTGCGGCAGGGCCTTCAGTTCGGCGAGGGTGTACGAGGCGGGGTGGTCGACCAGGCCGTCGACGGTGAGGCGGTAGTCCGTCGCGTCCTTGTGCGGGACGGACGACGCCACCGAGTAGTAGCGGAAGCCGCCGCCGTTGGGGAGGAGGCCCGTCAGTCCGGTGGGGTCCTTGTCGGACGCGCCGGCGAGGAAGGACTCGAGGCCGCGCTGGAGGGTGGGGGCGGCCAGCACGCCTAGCGCGCCGAGTCCGAGTGTGCCGAGGAACACCCGGCGGCCGACCGGCGCTCCGCGCTCCTCGGGGTGTTCCGGTTCCCGGGCTCGCGGTCGTTCCGGCTCCCGCTCGTCGGGATGTTCAGAGTTCACCTATTGATTCGAGCACCCGCGACCCCCAAAGGGCCAGGGGCGGCGGGTGCTCGTCAGAATTCCGTAACCACTTATTACTCACCGTTGAGGAAGCGCGCCGTTCAGGAAGCGGATTCCGCCGCCTTGTCCAGTTGGAACGCTTCGTTGCCGAGACCGATCCGGGCGTGTGCCTCGGGCTTGCGGGAGCGCAGCACCAGGCCCTGGACCAGGCCGGCGACCAGCGCCGCTCCGACGATGGACGGCAGCAGCCAGCTCAGCGAGGAGCCCGGGCCCGCCCCGACCAGGACGTCGAAGTCCTTGACCGTGTAGACCGCGATGATGAGCAGGGCGGTGCCCGCGACCGCCGCCGTGGCGAGGCGCCAGGCCTGGGCCCGCGCGGAGCCGCGGCGGGCGAAGAAGACGATGACGGACAGCGAGGCTGCCGCCATCAGCAGGATCACGCCGAGCGCGCCGATGTTGCCGCCCCAGGTGAACAGCTGCAGCACGGGCGCGGTCGGGTCACCAATCGGCTTGTCGTCGGCGATGGCGAAGCCGATCACGACGACCAGGGACACGGCGGTCTGGAGCAGCGAGCCGGTGCCGGGGGCGCCGCTGGTGCCCGTGGTCCGGCCGAAGGCGGACGGCAGCAGTCCCTCCCGGCCCATGGCGAAGGTGTACCGCGCGACGACGTTGTGGAAGCTGAGCATGGCCGCGAACATGCCGGTCACGAACAGGACGTGCAGTACGTCCGTGAAGGTGCCGCCGAGCCGCGACTCGGTGAGGGAGAACAGCAGGCCCGGCCCCTGTTCCTGGGACGCGCCGACGATCCCGGAGGGGCCCGCCGCGATGGTGAACGCCCAGCTGCTGAGCGCGAAGAAGACGGCCACTCCGCCGACCGCGAAGAACATCACGCGCGGCACCAGGATGTGCGGCTTGCTGGTCTCCTCGGCGTACACGGGGGCCTGTTCGAAGCCGAGGAAGGCCGCGATGCAGAAGCACAGCGCGGTGCCGACCCCGGCGCCGGTGAGGGTGTCCGGGTTGAAGGCGTGCAGCGACAGGCCCTCCTTCGCCGGGTCGGCGACGGCGGCGAGGTCGAAGACGACGACGAGAGCCACCTCCACGATCAGCAGTACGCCCAGCAGGCGCGCGTTGACGTCGATCTTCAGCCAGCCGAGCGCGCCGACCAGGAGCACCGCCACCAACGCCGGTATCCACCAGGCGATTTCGAGTTCGAGGTAGGTGGCGAACAGCCCGGAGACCTCGAAGCCGAAGATGCCGTAGATACCGACCTGCAGGGCGTTGTAGGCGACCAGCGCGACCAGCGCCGCGGCCGCCCCCGCGGTACCGCCGAGGCCGCGCGAGATGTACGCGTAGAAGGCGCCCGCGTTGTGGACGTGGCGGCTCATCTCGGCGTACCCGACGCTGAAGAGCACCAGGACCACGCCGAGGATGACGAAGAGCAGCGGCTGCCCGACGATGCCCATCACCGCGAATGTGGTGGGCATGACACCCGCGACCACCATGAGCGGTGCGGTCGCCGCGAGGACGGACAGCAGCAGTCCTCCCGTGCCGAGCCGGTCGGCGCGCAGTGCGCGGTCCTGGCCCTTGAAGGTGCTGATGCCGGCCTCGGCGGTGGCCGTTCCGCCCGTGCCGGCCGTACTCGATGTGCTCGACGTACTCGAACTGCCCGTCGTCATCGCGGGGTTGTCCTTTCGGATGTTCGGATGTCCGGTTTTCGGGGGGTGGCGTTCAGACCGCGCCGAGCGCGCTGTCGCGTGCGGCGCGGAAGGCAAGGTAGGGATCTCGGTCCGGGTACGACCAGGGCGCCGGAGTGGCGTGCTCACCGATGCGGTGGAACAGGGCGGCGGCCTCGGCGGCCCGGCCCTCGCAGAACTTGGCGTGGGCAAGGAAGTTGAGGTCGACATGGCGGCGCGGGTGGTCGTCGCGCTCCCACTCCAGCCACCAGTCGAAGGCGGCCTTCATGACCTGGCGGGCCCGGCGCCCGAGCCAGTGCTCCGAGGCGACGGGGTCGGGGGACTCGATGCCGGCGTTGGCCAGCACGCGGTAGCGCTCGGCGTGCGCGACGACCGGGAGGATGGCCAACGGCGAGTCGGCGGGGGCCTGTTCGGCCGCCCAGTTGGCGAAGTCGTACACCTCGTGCAGCGGGTCCTGGCCCGACTTGGCGCCGCGTTCGGCGAGCCGCGCGACCATCAGGTGGTGGGCGTGGTGGTGATCGGCGTAGCGGTGGCGCACCTCGTCGAAGAGCCGGACCACGTCCTCCTCGCCGCCGAGGGAGCGCTCAAGCAGGAGCAGGCCGAGCCAGGGCGTGGGATCGGCGGGCACCAGCGCCGCGGCCGTGTGGCAGGCCTCGCGGGCGCGCTCCGGGCGCTCCTTCCCCTTCAGTGCCTGCTGCACGGTGGCACAGCCGAAAAGCACGGCCGCGTCGCCGGACTCGGGTTCGGCGAGCTGCCAGTCGCGGGCCCAGGCGAGGGCGGCGGGCTCCTGCGCGAGAACGGTGACGCGATGGCCCCGGCGGTCCCAGTCGTCGCCGGTCCCGGCGAGCAGCGCGCGGACCGCTGTCCACCGCCCCTGGTTCAACGAGGCGCGCGCGGCAACGAGTTCGGCGTCGTCGAGCGCGGCGTCGAAGGCCTGAGCCGCGCGCTTGCGACCGCGGCCGAGGGGTGGCGGGGGTGGCGACACCGCGGCGTTTCCTCACTGGGCGCGGTTTGTCAGGGACTGATCACGCACAGCAAAGCCGGAGCCACAGGTTCCCGTCAAGTGCCGCTGGACTCAGTACACGTTTCAACCGCCCTTGCGGGCCGGGGTGTTGATCCCACGGCCCGCTCCCGTCCACCGCACGGGCCGGGGTCAGGTCAGTTCACCGCCTTGGCCGCCGCCCTGCCCGCCGCGCGCCCGGAGAACAGGCAGCCGCCGAGGAACGTGCCTTCGAGGGAGCGGTAGCCATGGACTCCGCCGCCGCCGAACCCTGCGGCCTCCCCCGCCGCGTACACGCCCTCCAGCGGGTCCCCGCCCTCGGTCAGCACCCGCGAGGAGAGGTCCGTCTCCAGGCCGCCGAGGGTCTTGCGGGTGAGGATGTTGAGGCGGACCGCGATCAGCGGACCGGCCTTGGGGTCGAGGATGCGGTGCGGGGTCGCCGTACGGATCAGCTTGTCGCCGAGGTAGTTGCGGGCGCCGCGGATCGACATCACCTGGAGATCCTTGGTGAAGGGGTTCGCGACCTCCCGGTCGCGCGAGACGATCTCGTGGCGCAGCGCGGCCTCGTCGATGAGCGACTCCTTGGTGATCGCGTTCATGCCGCGCACGAGCGCGCCCAGGTCCTTCTCGACGACGAAGTCCACGCCGTTGTCCATGAACGCCTTGACCGGACCGGGCACATCGGCGCGCGCCCGCCCGATGACGTCCTTGATGGACTTGCCGGTGAGGTCGGGGTTCTGCTCCGAGCCCGAGAGCGCGAACTCCTTGCCGATGATCTTCTGGTCGAGCACGAACCAGGTGTAGTCGTACCCGGTCTTCATGATGTGTTCGAGGGTGCCGAGCGTGTCGAAGCCGGGGAAGAGCGGCACCGGCAGCCGCTTGCCGCGGGCGTCGAGCCAGAGCGAGGACGGGCCGGGCAGGATGCGGATGCCGTGGTTCTCCCAGATCGGGTTCCAGTTCCGGATGCCCTCGGTGTAGTGCCACATGCGGTCGCGGTTGATGAGGCGGGCGCCCGTCTCCTCGGCGATCGCGAGCATCTTGCCGTCGACGTGCGCGGGCACACCGGCGATCATCCGCTCCGGCGGGTTGCCGAGCCGCTCGGGCCAGTTGGCGCGCACGAGGTCGTGGTTGCCGCCGATACCTCCGGAGGTGACGATCACCGCCTGGGCCTTGAGCTCGAAGGCGCCGCTGACCGTGCGGCTGCTCGCCTGGCCGCGCTCGATGCCGGACGGCTCCAGGATCTCGCCGGTGACGGTGTCGACGGAGCCCGCGCTGCGGGACAGACCGGTGACGCGGTGGCGGAACTTCAGCTGGACGAGGCCGCGGGCGACGCCGGCCCGCACGCGCCGCTCGAAGGGCGCGACCAGGCCGGGGCCCGTCCCCCAGGTGATGTGGAAGCGGGGCACCGAGTTCCCGTGCCCGTTGGCGTCGTACCCGCCGCGCTCGGCCCAGCCCACCACGGGGAAGAAGCGGACGCCCTGCTGGTGCAGCCAGGAGCGCTTCTCGCCGGCCGCGAAGTCGACGTAGGCCTCGGCCCACTGACGCGGCCAGTGGTCCTCGGCACGGTCGAAACCGGCCGTTCCCATCCAGTCCTGGAGGGCCAGCGCATGGCTGTCCTTGATCCGCAGGCGGCGCTGCTCGGGCGAGTTCACGAAGAAGAGCCCGCCGAAGGACCAGTGCGCCTGGCCACCGATCGACTGCTCGGGCTCCTGGTCGAGGAGGATCACCTTGCGCCCGGCGTCCACGAGCTCCGCGGTCGCTGCGAGCCCCGCGAGGCCCGCTCCGATCACGATCACATCTGCGTCGTAGGCCATGGGCCCGTCCTCTCGGCAATCCGACTGGCCGGATGGGTTCGGGCATGGAGTTCCCCATGAGAATGGTCATGAGGTTCGTCACGAACCGATCGGCTTCGTCGCTGGTTGATGAGACATTTGTGGTGTGGAAGGCGGTGGTCGCCGATGGTGCTCGACCACTCGTTGTTACTGATCGGTCAGATCCTTCGGCAAGAAGAGTGACCGAGTCAACTGCCCGGATCCGGGTACTGTCGGGGCAGGCCCCGGCCCGTGGCACTACAGTCGGCGCGATACGCACCCGTGGCCCGCACTGACTCCCGATGTATCGAGGTACACAGCGTGTCGGTTCTCGTTCTGGTCCTCTCTGTGAGCGCGGCCTGTTGTCTGGGCTTCGGCTTCGTGCTCCAGCAGAACGCCGCCTCGCACGCCCCCCTGAGCGACTTCCTCTCCCCCCGCCTGCTGCTCGACCTCGTCCGGGTGCCCCGGTGGCTGGGCGGCATCGGCCTCATGGTGTGCGGCATGGTCCTCGGCGCGATCGCCCTGGGCAAGGGCGAGATCTCCCTGGTGGAACCCCTGCTCGCGACGAACCTGCTCTTCGCGCTCGCGCTCTCCCGCCATCAGACCAAGCAGCCGCTGGGCCGGCAGGGCTGGGCCGGGCTCCTGCTGCTCGCGGGCGGGGTCAGCGCGTTCATCGTCGCCGGACAGCCGGAGGGCGGGGACGCCATCAGCGATCCCCTGCGGCACTGGCTGATCATCGGGGTCATGGTGGGGCTCGCGCTGCTGCTCACCGCGTACGCGAAGCGGACCCGGCTCAGCTCCATGCCCGTGCTGCTCTCCCTGGCAGCGGGTCTGCTGTACGGCGTCCAGGACGCGCTCACCCGGGTCAGCGGGCAGCGGTTCGGCGAGGGCGGCTGGGCGGAGCTGCTCACCGGCTGGCAGCCGTACGCGGTTCTCGTCCTCGGCGTGACGGGCCTGGTGCTTGTGCAGAGCGCCTTCGAGACCGCGCCGCTGAGGATGTCGCTGCCCGCGCTCACCGCGGCGCAGCCGCTGGCCGGGATCGTCTGCGGGGTCGGGTTCCTCGGGGACCAGTTGCGTACGGACGCCGGGGCGCTCGCCTGGGAGGCGGCGGGGCTCGCGGCCGTCGTGGTGGGCATCGTGCTGCTCGGGCTGCATCCGGCGATGCCCCGCGGGACGTCTGCGACGAAGCCGACGCTGGACCTTCAGCCGCACTGAGGACGGTCCGCTCGTCCGGCTCGGCCCTGCTTGGATGGGGTCATGAGTGCCGCCGACGAGATCCTCGACATCGTGGACGAGAACGACCAGGTCATCGGGCAGTCCCCGCGCGGTCGGGCATACGCGCTCGGCCTGCGCCACCGGTGCGTGTTCATCCAGGCCCGAGACGCCGAGGGCCGGATCTTCGTCCACCGCCGGACGCCCACCAAGCTGGTGTTCCCCTCCCTGTACGACATGTTCGTCGGCGGAGTCGTCGGCGCGGGCGAGACGTACGACGACGCGGCCCTGCGGGAGGCCGAGGAGGAACTCGGCGTCTCCGGGCTCCCCCAGCCCGTTCCCCTCTTCAAGTTCCTGTACGACAACGGGGCCGGCCAGAGCTGGTGGTCCTCCGTCCACGAGGTCCGCTGCGAGCTCCCGGTCGACCCGCAGGTCGAAGAGGTCGCCTGGCACCGGTTCCTCCCCGAGGACGAGGTGGAGCGCCACCTCACCGACTGGACCTGGGTCCCGGACGGCCTGGCGGCGTACGAGCGGCTCAAGGCCTACCGCTCGCTGAGCTGACCCGCTCCCGACGAAGCCGTTCCTGACCCGTCCGCTCCCGACGCAGCCGTTCCTGACCCATCCGCTCGCGACCCGTCCGCACCCGACCCGATCCCCGCGAGTGCGTCGGCCAGCGCCCGCGCGTGGGCGGGTATGCCGCCCAGGGCGGGTGGCAGGATGCGCGGGCTGTAGCGCCCGTCGCACACCGCGAGTGGGCTCGCCCCGGTCGTGCCACCGCTCAGCGGACTCTCGCCCTGCGTCGCCCACGTCGGCCCGTCCCAGAACGGGTGGTCGAGGAGCCGCTCGGCCACTTCGGGCGCCGCGCTCTCCGGGACCCCCACGGCGGTGAGCGCACCGGAGATCCTGGACACCGCCTCGGCCACCGGCACGTCCGCGTCCCCGAAGGCGGGCAGCAGGAGGAGCAGCCGCAGCGCGGGGTCCCGTACGCCCGCGGCCCGCGCCGGGGCCGAGTCGGCGACGGCGACCAGCTCGGGCCAGGACAGCCCCGGGCCGCTGAAGTGGCCCTCCAGCGAGGCCAGGGGCACGTCCCGGTCCCAGTCGGGGTGGGTGATCAGGTAGTCCGTGCCGGGGTCGTCCGGGAAGTTGCGGTGGACGATCCACAGCAAGTGCCCGCCGGCCAGCGGTATTCGGTACGCCGGCCAGACTTCCTGCGCGCTGTACAGCGCCTCGGTCGCGGCGTCGACGTCCGCCTCGTCGGCGCCGAAGAGTCCGGGCTCCTCGATGAACTCGTCCCAGCCCGGGAGGAAGTAGGCGGGCCAGAATCCGGCCAGCCCGAGCAACTCCTCGGCCGGCGCGATGCCGTGGCCCGGCTCGGCGTACCGGGCCAATGACAGGGGAACGTCCATGCTTCGAACGGTAGCGAGCCGCACTGACAACGCTCCCGGTAGGGTCCAGGTCGTGATCGAATTCGTACGGAACGTCCAGCTGTGGTTCGCGCCCCGGGACGTCGAGGCGGAGGGCAGCACGCCCGACTACCGCTTCTCACTGGCGAACGAGCGGACCTTTCTGGCGTGGCTGCGCACCGCGCTGGCGCTGATCGGCGGCGGCTTCGCGGTGGATCAGTTCCTGCCCGACCTGCGGTGGGGATGGCGCGTCGGCCTCGCCCTGGCCCTGCTGGCGGCGGGCGTGCTCTGCTCCCTGCGGGCCGTCAACCACTGGGTGCGGTGCGAGATCGCGATGCGGAAGGGCGAGGACCTGCCGGTGTCGCGCTTCCCGGCCGTGCTGAGCATCGCGGTCGCGGTCGTCGCCGTGGCGATGGTCGTCGTCGTCCTCTTCGGCTGGGAAGGATGACCGCTCCCGCCCGGGAACAGGAGCGGGACCCGGGCCTGCAACCGGAGCGTACGAGGCTCGCGTGGCGGCGTACGACCCTGTCGAGCACCGTGGCCGCCGTACTCGCCGCGAAAACGACGCTGCACGGCGGACTGTCGGTGACCGGAGTGGTGGTCTGCGTCCTGTGCTGCGCGCTCTGGCTGGGTTTCCTGGCCATCGCCCACCGCCGCATCCGCGTGCTCACCGCGCCCGGCCCGGGCGGACCGCCCGCGCTCACACCCCGGTACGCGACGCTCGCGGCGCTGTGCACGGTGGCGCTGGCGGTGTGCGCGGCGGCGCTGGTGTTCTGAGGGGACCGGGACGACGTCGGCACGCGAGTCGGAATGGCACGATTTAGGATGCTTTCTGGCGCTAGCCTGACGTCGTTTCCGACTCCCCACCACCTCCGAAGGTGAGCACCATGACCACCCTCCACGCGGAGCACTCAGCGCACGAGCACGCCCACGGCCCCACCTGCGGTCACACCGCCGTGCCACACGGCGATCACGTCGACTACGCGCACGACGGGCACCTCCACCGGGAGCACTCCGGGCACTGGGACGAGTGCGAGTCGAGCGGTCACACCGCGCACGACGGGCACGGCCACCAGCACGGCGACGGCTGCGGGCACCCCGCGGTCGAACACGGCGACCACGTCGACTATGTGCACGACGGACACCGGCACGCCGAGCACGAGGGGCACTGGGACGACCACTAGGACCTGTCCGGATCCTCGGCGTCTCCCCCTCAGCTCCCCGGTTGCCCTGGTTGCCTTGGCTCCCGGGAGGGGGAGACGCCGATCACGTTTCGTTCACCCGCTGGACGACATACCGACTGGTCGGCATCATGGTCACATCCTGATTTCCGTGTGCCGAGGAGCGAAGATGAGCCCAGACCACCCGCCAGGTCTCGATCTCGACCAGTTGCGCGGCCTGCTCGACCGTGAGCGGCCCGGGCTGGTGACCGGCCCGCTGACCGGCCGGTTGATCGAAGGCGGACGGTCCAACCTCACGTACGCGGTCACGGACGGCACGACGAAGTGGGTCGTCCGGCGGCCCCCGCTCGGGCATGTGCTCGCCACCGCGCACGACATGAAGCGCGAACACCGGGTGATCAGCGCACTGCACCCGACGGCGGTGCCGGTGCCGAACCCCGTGATCCTTTGCGAGGACGAGTCGGTGCTCGGAGCGCCGTTCTACGTCATGGAGTTCGTGGAGGGCACGCCGTACCGCACCGCCGAGGAACTCGTCCCGCTCGGCCCGGAGCGCACCCGCGGCGCGGTGCTCGGGCTCGTGGACACCCTGGTCGAGCTGCACTCGGTGGATCCCGCCGAGGTGGGCCTCGCGGACTTCGGGCGCCCGGAGGGCTTCCTCGACCGCCAACTGCGTCGCTGGGGCAAGCAGTTGGACGCGTCCAGGAACCGCGAGCTGGCCGGGATCGACGAACTGCACGCGGCACTGGGCCGGGCGCTCCCCGACTCCCCCGCACCCACGGTCGTGCACGGCGACTACCGGCTCGACAACGTGCTGATCGGCGCCGACGACCGGATCAACGCGATCCTGGACTGGGAGATGTCCACGCTCGGCGATCCGCTCACGGATCTGGGGTTGCTGGTCATGTACAGCATCCCGCTCGAAATGCCCAACTCCCCCATCAGCACGACCGCTTCGGCCGCGGGGCACCCAGACCCCGCCGAGATCGTCGAGCGGTACGCCGCGCGCTCGGGGCGCGACGTGTCCGCCGTCCCCTGGTACACGGCGTTCGCGTGGTTCAAGCTCGCCGTGATCCTGGAGGGCATCCACTACCGCTACACGCAGGGCCAGACGGTCGGTGCGGGCTTCGACCGCATCGGCGAACTGACCCCCGTCTTCATCGAGCACGGCCTGACCACTCTTCAGGAAGGCTGATCCGCCATGGACTTCGCATTCGACGCCCGCACCGAGGAACTGCGCGGGAAGCTGCTCGCGTTCATGGACGAGTACGTCTATCCGGCGGAGGCAGTCGCGGAGGAGCAGCGCGCTCAGTTGGCCTCGCCGTGGGACACCCCGGCCGTGGTCGGGGAGTTGAAGGCCGAGGCCCGCAGGCAGGGACTGTGGAACCTCTTCCTCCCCGACTCCGAGTACGGCGCCGGGCTCACCAACCTCCAGTACGCGCCGCTCGCCGAAATCACCGGCCGCAGCCCGCACTTGGCGCCCACCGCGCTGAACTGCGCCGCGCCCGACACCGGCAACATGGAGGTGCTCACCCAGTTCGGCGACGAGCAGCAGCGCAAGCAGTGGCTGGAGCCGCTGCTCGCCGGTGAGATCCGCTCCGCGTTCGCGATGACCGAGCCCGAGGTGGCCTCGTCCGACGCCACGAACATCACCACGCGCATCGAACGGGACGGCGATGAGTACGTCATCACGGGCCGCAAGTGGTACATCTCCGGTGCGATGAACCCCGACTGCAAGATCTTCATCGTGATGGGCAAGACGGACCCGGAGGGGTCCGACATCCGCCGTCAGCAGTCCATGGTGCTCGTGCCGCGCGACACCCCCGGCGTCGAGATCCGGCGCGCCATGCAGGTGTACGGCTACGAGGACCACTCCCACGGCGGGCACGCCGAGGTCGTCTTCCATCAAGCCCGGGTCCCCGTGGCCAACTTGGTCGGCGAGGAGGGCGGCGGCTTCGCCATCGCCCAGGCCCGGCTCGGCCCCGGCCGTATCCACCACTGCATGCGGCTGATCGGGATGGCCGAGCGGGCGATCGAGCTGATGTGCCGGCGGGCCGTGTCCCGTACGGCCTTCGGCAAGCCCCTGGCCCAGCAGGGCGTGGTCCAGAACTGGATCGCGGATGCCCGCGTCGCCGTCGAGCAGCTGCGCCTGCTGGTCCTCAAGACCGCCTGGATGATGGACACCGTCGGCAACAAGGGCGCCCACACCGAGATCCAGGCCATCAAGATCGCCACTCCGCGCACGGTCGTCGACATCCTCGACAAGGCGGTCCAGCTGCACGGCGCGGGCGGCGTCAGCCAGGACTTCCCACTGGCCGAACTGTGGGCGAGCGCAAGGACGTTGAAGCTGGCGGACGGACCGGACGAGGTGCATCAGCGGTCGCTGGCCCACCGGGAGATCAAGAAGTACGTGTGACGCCATGCTGGGCGCCGCCGAGGTAGGCGTGTGACACGAGGGCCGGTGAGGGCTGACGCGCCCTCACCGGCCCTCTCCCCCGAGCGGTGTTGGTCAGTTGCGGGTGGTCGCCGAGAGCGTCCACCCCTGGCGGCACTTCAGACCGAACGTGCCCTTGTCGCAGCCCTCGACCTTGAAGCTGTAGGTCCCAGAGGTGTGCTTCTGGACCCACATCCCGCCGGAGGTGCCGCCCCGCAGGGTGACCTGCGTGCCGCCCGCGTCGGCGGCGCTGGTGTAGCGGACCAGGAAGACGTCGTAGTGGAACGGGTCGGTGGGGCCCCAGTTGAAGTACGCGTAGCCGTTGCGCTCCCAGGCGGCGACCACCATCTCCTGGCCCTGGCGGGGCGAGAAGGTCACGTTCCCGCTGTCGAAGTACTGCCGCTTGCCGAGCTTCGTCCCGTTCGCCGACTTGACGTTGAGCACGTTGGTCCGCGGGCAGCCGAGCATGCCGTTCACGCCGCCCAGATCGCTCCAGCGTTCGTAGATGTAGCTGTTGCTGAGCAAGTGGCCGCACGCCGACGGTGCCCCTGCCGGAGCGGCCGTTGCGGCGGGCACGGCCACCGTGCCGCCGAGAGCGAGTGCCGAGCCCAAGGCGAGGCCCACCAGACGCCGGTTCACTGAAACCATCACTGTTCTCCCCCGTTGCCGGTCCGGTGGCTCTTCCGCCGGCCCGCTGCTATGAGCATCGGGCTGCGGGGGCCCGGGAGTTGAGGGGGTACCGCCGGGCGGTCGCCGGAAGTTCTCCCGGGTGGACCGGGAACCGTTCCCATGACACCCGGGCGTCCGGCCAGGACGATGGCTCACATGGAGGACGAGTACGGGCGGACCCGGCGGCGCACTGTCACGGCGTACGTCCTGCTGCTCCTGGCGCTGACGCAAGTGGCCGTGGGAGCAGGGGCGTTGGCCGTCGCCGGGGTGTCCGGGGCGGATCTGGTCCAGTACGACATGGTCATCGACCTGGCTGTCGGTCTCGCCTATCCCGTCTGCGGCACGGTGATCGCGCTGCACCGTCCGCGTAATCCCATCGGATGGCTGCTGATCGTCTACGGGCTGGGGCACGCGTTCACGGGGCTGTCGACCGGCCTTGCGGTCGAAGGGCTGCGGGCGGGCTGGTCCCCCGAGGCGCTGCACGTGCTCACCACGATCGGGCGCCACACCTGGATCGTCGCAAGCTCGACGGCGTTCGTGTTCGTGTTCTTCCTGTTTCCCGACGGAAGGCTGCCCGGCCGGCGCTGGCGCTGGGCGCTGATCGCCCAACTGGTGGCGTCGCCCCTGGACATCGCCTACTGGGCGCGTTACGACTGGGGGCTCTACGACGGCACCGGAGCCCAGCCGTCGTACTTCCCGGTGTCACCAGGCTGGTTGCCCGTCCTTCAGCGAGTGGTGACCGTCAAGGCCTGTCTCGTCCTGGTCGCCGTCATGGCCGTCATGTGGCTGCGCTACCGCCGCGGCGGGGAACAGGACCGCCGCCGGCTTCTCTGGCTGCTCGCGGGGGTACTGCCCTTGCTGCTGAGCATCATGCTGCAGGTCTTCGGCTTCCCGCCGGTCTACACGTCGTACGGCACCCTGCTGCTGCCGGTCGCCATCATGATCGCCGTGATCCGGCACGAGTTGCTCGACATCCGGCTGGTGGTCTCGCGGGGCCTGCTGTACGGAGCGCTCACCGTCGGAGTGGTCGCCGCCTACGTAGGCCTCGTCACGTTCCTCCAGTCGCTCCTCGACCCCCATCCCGAACTGCTGGGGCCCGCCCTCATCTCCGTTGTCCTCGCCGTCTCCTTCGAGCCCGCCCGCCGTCTGCTGCAGCGCACGGTCGACCGAGCCCTGTACGGAGACCGCCACGACCCGGTCCGCGCGGTCTCCCGGATCGGCGAGCGGCTGGCCGGGGGCGGTGTCGGCGCGGTGTCCGAGGCGGTGGGCGAGGGACTGCGGCTGCCGTACGCCCATCTGGCCGCCGAGTCCGGGGCGCCGAGCGGCAGTTGGGGAACTCCGGGGAAGCTCACGCACGTCGTGACGCTGGACTACGACGGCCGTCGTGTCGGTGAGCTGGTGATCGGACTGCGGCCCGGCGAGCAGCAGGTCACACCGGCCGATCTCGCGGTGCTCGAACTGCTCGCGGTGCCTTTGGCGGCCGCCCTGCACGCCACCGATCTGTCCCGGCAGCTCCAGCTCTCCCGGGAGCGGATCGTCGCCGCGCGGGAGGAGGAGCGTCGCCGGATCCGCCGGGATCTGCACGACGGGCTCGGACCGACGCTCGCCGGGGCCGCCTTCCAGGCCGATGCCGTACGCAATCTGCTCGCGTTCGATCCGGAGCGGGCGGCGGGGCTGCTCGCCGAGCTGCGCGCCGAGATCGGCGGGGCGGTCGGGGAGATCCGCCGGCTGGTGGACGGGCTGCGGCCGCCGGACCTCGACCAGCTGGGGCTGTTGGGCGCCCTGCGCGAACGCTCGGCCCGGCTGTCCTGGCGCGCGGACGGCACCCCCATCGCCATACGGGTGCGGGCCCCAGAACTGCTGCCGCCGCTGCCCGCCGCCGTGGAGGTCGCCGCCTACCGCATCGCGACCGAGGCCCTCACCAACGCGGCCCGGCACGCCCGTGCGACCCGCGTCGACCTCCGCATCGAGATCGGCGAAGGACTGCGCCTGGAGGTCTGCGACGACGGCTCCCCGGTGGACGGGGAGACGGCATGGCGCCCCGGAGTGGGCATCACCTCGATGCAGGAGCGCGCCGCGGAGCTCGGCGGCAGCTGTGTGGTGGGGCGGGGGCGGGTGGAGGCGACACTGCCGCTCGGGGAGCCGCCGTAGCGGGGCATGAGCCGCACGGGAGGCCGGGTATTGAAACAGCTGGGGAGGCGGGCATGGAGTCGGAGGAGCACGCGGAGCCCCCACGCGAGCGGGGCCTCCAGCCGGTGCCACCGGGCGGTGGCGAGGGTGCGCTCAGGGTCGTGCTCGCCGACGATCACCCTGTCGTGCGTACGGGGCTGGCCGCGCTGTTGGAGTCGGTGCGGGACGGGACGCCCGGGGTGTCCGTCGTGGGGGTGGCCTCCGGCGGGCGGGAGGCGGTGCGGGCCGCCGTGACGCTGCGCCCGCATGTGGTCGTGATGGACATTCGGATGCCGGACATGAACGGCATCGAGGCGACCCGGGAGATCGGCCGGGTGGCGCCCGCGGTGGCGGTGCTGATGCTCACGATGGTCGAGGAGGACGACTCGGTGTTCGCGGCGATGCGCGCCGGGGCCCGCGGCTATGTGCTCAAGGGCGCCGGTCAGGACGAGATCGTCCGGGCGATCAGGGCGGTGGCCGCCGGGGAGGCGATCTTCGGTCCGGGCGTGGCACGGCGCGTGCTGGGGCAGCTCAGCCGCCCGCTGCCGCAGCCCGACCCGTGTCCGGCGCTCACCCCGCGCGAACGGGACGTGCTCACCCTGATCGCCGCGGGGACGCCCAACGCGACGGTGGCGGCCCGGCTCGGTCTGTCCCCGAAGACGGTCAGCAACCACATGTCGGCGGTGCTGGCGAAGCTGGGTGTTGCGGACCGTGCGGAGGCGGCGGCGTGGGCCCGCGAGGCGGGACTCGGGCCGGCCGTGGATCCGTAGCCCTTCAGAGCTTCAGGGCCGCAGCGCGCGCAGCAGCAGGTCCGCCAGCTGGTCGGCGACCTGTTGCGGGGTGAGTGGGCCGTCGGGGCGGTACCAGGTGGACAGGTGGTGCACGGAGCCGAAGTGGTAGTCGACGACCAGGTCGGCGGGGGTGGCCGTGGAGAAGACGCCCTTCTTCTGGCCCTCCTCGACGAGCGCGCGGAAGCGCTCGTGGTAGCGGCGGCGCTCGGCGCGTACCTGCTTGTGCTTCTCGGGGCTGAGGTGGTGCATGGAGCGGAAGAAGATCGACGCGTCGTCGAGGTTGTCGATCGTCGTGACCACCACGTCGGCGGCGGCGCCCCGCAGCCGCTCCTCGACGGGCGCGTCGGAGTCGGCGAAGGCGTCGAGCCGCTCCTGCTGGATGCGCAGCACGCGCGCGTAGACCTCGTGCAGGAGGTCGTCCTTGGAGCCGAAGTAGTGGTAGAGCGCCCCCTTGGTGACGCCCGCCGCCTCGACGATCTCCTGCACGGAGGTGCGGTCGTAGCCCTGCTCGGCGAAGAGCCGGGTGGCGGCGGCCAAGAGCCGCTGCGGGACGGGCGTACCGTCACCGTCCGTCGTCCTGGGCACTGCCGCCACCTGCCTTCCTTGATGTCCTGGCTGTCTACTGGCTGTCCTGTGAGCGGGAACGCAACTCCCGACGGAGGATCTTCCCACTCGCCGTCTTCGGCAAGTCGGGCAGGATCTCCACCTGCCGCGGATATTTGTAGGCGGCCAGTCTCTCCTTGCAGTACGCGGCGAACGCTTCGGGGACCTCATCGGCGCCCGGGCGCAGGCTGACGTACGCCTTGACGGTCTCGCCGCGGTAGCCGTCGGGTATCCCGACGACGGCCGCCTCGCGCACCGCGGGGTGCGTGTAGAGGACGTCCTCCACCTCACGCGGCCACACCTTGAAGCCGGACGCGTTGATCATGTCCTTCTTGCGGTCGACCACGTAGAGCCAGCCCTCGGCGTCCATGAAACCGATGTCGCCGGTGCGCAGTTCGCCGTCCGGGAAGGTCTCGGCGGTGGCTTCGGGGCGGCGCCAGTAGCCGGGCACGACCTGTGGTCCCCGTACGACGATCTCGCCCTGTTCGCCGAACGGCACCTCCTGGCCCTGGTCGTCGACGATGCGTACGACGGTGTCGGGGCCCGGCACGCCCACGGCCAGCGTCCCGGAGACCGGGTCGACGGGAGCCTCCAGGGCGGGCGGTACGGAGGCGCAGGGGGCGGTGCACTCGGTGAGGCCGTAGCCGTTGCGGATGTACGGCCCGAAGTCGGCGCGGAACTTCTCCACCAGGGCGGGCGGCAGCGGCGCGCCGCCGGAGGAGATGTTCCGGAAGGAGGCGAAGTGCTCGCGCGTGACGGCGGGGTGCGCGGCCAGCGCCATGAAGGCGGTGGACGGGCCGACCGTGTACAGGGGCTTGTGCTCGGCGAACGCGTCGAGCACGGCACCCGCCTCGAAGCGGTAGGCGAGGACCAGCGTCCCGGCGCTGTTGAGACACGCCACGAGCTGGCAGACCATCCCGGTGATGTGGAACAGGGGCGCCATCGCGAAGTAGACGGGCGCCTCGGGCAGGTCGAGGCCGGTCCGCTGCCGCTCGGCGTTGTACATGATGTTGCCGTGCGTGTTGGTGGCCCCCTTGGGGGCACCGCTGGTACCCGAGGTGTAGCTGATCAGCGCGATGTCGGACGGGCCGGGGTCGCGGCCCTCCGGCGCCTTGTGGCCCTGCCGGGCGACGGTCACGAGGTCGTCGGCGTCCGCAGCCTGCGGGAGCCGTTCGAAGGCCAGCACGCGCGCGTCGTTGCGGGTTTGGAACTCCAACTCACAGGCGGTGAGCGCGATGCGTACGGGCGAGTCGGCGGCCGTCTCGCGCAGATACGTGTCCCAGGCGCGGTCGGAACAGATCAGCGCCGCGACCTCGCCGTCCCGCAGGACGTGGGCGACCTCCCCCGACTTGTACATGGGATTGACCGGCACGACGGTCGCGCCCGCCTTCCAGGCGCCGAGCAGGGCGAGCACGAAGTGCGGGGAGTTCTGCAGCAGGATCGCGACCCGGTCGCCGCGCTCCAGGCCGCGGGCGGCGAGGTGCCCGGCGACGGAGTCGCTCAGCTCGTCCACCTCGCGGTAGCTCAGCCGCCCGTCGAAATAGGCGAGGGCGGGGCGGTCCGGCACCGTCTCCACGGCCGCGCGCAGGGCGTGCACCAGGGAGTCGGCGGGGCTCACCGGTGCGCGCTGGACATCGTTGAGCAGGGCCAGCCAGGGCTGGGCGGCATACGCGGAGACGGTCACTGGCTCGACTCCCACTTCTGCTGGATGTGGTTCATGTTCGTCAGCCAGCGGTCGGGGTCGGTGGCCCGCGCCTCGTAGTACCCGGCGACCTCGGGGTGCGGCAGGATCAGGAAGCGGTCCTCCGCGATGCCCGAGAACAGGGCGTCCGCGACGTCCTCGGGCTCGATGGCGGTGGGCTGGAGCACCAGGTCGCCCGCGCTGCCGGTGGCGGCGAGCATGTCCGTGCGCACGCCCTGCGGACAGATCGCGTGGACCTTCAGGCCGCGATGGCGGTACGTCAGCGACAGCCACTCGGCGAAGGCGTACGCACCGTGCTTGGTGACGGCGTACGGCGCGGCGCCGATCATGGTGAGCAGCCCGGCCGCCGACACCGTGGAGACGAAACGGCCGCTGCCGCGCTCCAGCCAGGCCGGGAGCAGCTCATGGGCCGCGCGGACGTGCGCCATGACGTTGACGTCCCAGGCGAGCGCCCAGACCTTCTCGTCGGCCGCCTCCGTCCCACCCGAGGCGAGGCCCGCGTTGGCGCAGTACACGTCGACCGTGCCGCCGAGGGCGTCCCGGGCCTCGGCCACGATCGCGGACGCGTCGCCCGGGACCGCGATGCCGCCGATCTCGTCGGCCACGGTCTTCGCCCTGACGGCATCCAGGTCGTTCACGACGACTCTGGCCCCCGCGGCGGCGAAGCGGCGGGCCAGCGCTGCCCCGATACCGCCCCCCGCTCCGGTGACGATCACTCCGGCATCCTGCACGGCTTCCACCATCGGTCTCCTTCGACGCGACGAGAATCGGCTCTGCTGCGTCGCCAGAC
Organism: Streptomyces sp. NBC_00620; assembly: GCF_026341825.1. Taxonomy (GTDB): domain Bacteria; phylum Actinomycetota; class Actinomycetes; order Streptomycetales; family Streptomycetaceae; genus Streptomyces. The sequence goes on along the minus strand of NZ_JAPENY010000002.1, from coordinate 898,073 downwards.
TAACCGGTCGGTATGTACGGAGGGAAGGGGGCCAGGCAGCGCCCCGAAGGGGCGCGGGGAACGGCGCGACCAGCCACACGCGGCCCGCAGCCTACGAACTTCCGGCGGGAGCGCCTAGCGTGCCTATGCCAACCTTCCGCGATCACGGAGGTCACACCATGCGCCTGTCCAGACGGACACTGCTCGCCGCCGGCACAGCGGCGGCGGCTCTGACACCGGCTCCGGCCGCAGCGAAGGAAACCGGCGGCCGCAGGCTCCGCACCGGCTTCGAACGCCTCGCCGCAGGCGGCTACGCCCCCCTCGACGGACAGCGCGTCGGCATCGTCACCAACCCCACCGGCGTAACCCGCGACGTACGCCACATCGTCGACGTCATGCACGCCGACGACCGCGTGAACCTGACCGCCGTCTTCGGCCCCGAGCACGGCTTCCGCGGCACCGCGCAGGCGGGCGGCTCCGAGGGCCGCTACGACGACCCGGCGACCGGACTGCCGGTCTACGACACGTATTTGAAGAGCGGTCAGCCCCTCGCCGACATCTTCACCGCCTCCGGCGTGGACACCGTCGTCTTCGACATCCAGGACGTGGGCGCGCGCTTCTACACATACATCTGGACGCTGTACGACTGCATGGAAGCGGCCCAGCTGGCGGGGAAGCGCTTCGTGGTGCTGGACCGGCCGAACCCGGTGACCGGGCGGGCGGCCCAAGGTCCCGTCCTGCACAAGGAGTTCGCGACCTTCGTAGGACGGCAGCCGATCGCGCAGTCGCACGGGATGACGGTGGCGGAGCTGGCACGGCTGTTCAACGGGGAGTTCCTGACGACGCCGGTGGCACTGGAGACCGTACTGATGTCGGGCTGGCGGCGGTCGGAGTTCTACGATGCCTCCGGTCTCCCCTGGGTGCCGCCGAGCCCGAACATGCCGACGGCCGACACCGCCCTGGTGTACTCCGGGACTTGTCTCTTCGAGGGGACGAACCTGTCCGAAGGGCGGGGCACGACCCGCCCGTTCGAGCTGCTCGGCGCGGAGGGCATCGACCGGAGCTGGGCCGAGGCGGTCGGGCAACTCGGGCTGCCCGGCGTGCACTTCAGGGAGGCGTACTTCGCTCCCACCTTCTCCAAGTTCCAGGGCAAGACCATCGGCGGGGTGCAGATCCATGTGCACGACCGGGCCGCGTACGACCCCGTGCGCACCGGAATCGCCCTCCTGGTGACCGCCAAGAAGGTCTGGAGCGGCTTCACTTGGCGCGCCGACAACTGGATCGACAAGCTGACCGGGTCCACGAGCGTCCGCACGATGATCGACGCGGGGGCGACGCCCGACGAGGTCGTGGCCGCCTGGCAGGACGAGTTGGCGGCGTTCCGGAGCGTGCGCGAGGAGTACCTCGTGTATCGATGAAGTGTGCCCAGTGCCTGGAGTCTGGCCAACCTCCGGCGCCCGCAGGACGATGCGCCCACATCGCACCGCCTACGGGGGCCGAAGGGGGCTTCGTCATGGCCGATCCGGAAATGAGCGTGACTCCGTACTGGGAACTGACCTTCGACGCGGACGGAGATGTGGACGGCCGGCAACGGGACCGGCTGGTCAAGGAGATGGCGCAGCGCAAGGTCCGCGACCTGATCGTCTTCTCGCACGGCTGGAACACCGACCGCTCAGGCGCGACCCGCCTCTACAGCCGATTCTTCGAACCCGTGCCGGCGCTCGCGCCGCAGGCCCGCCTGGGATACGTGGGTGTGCTGTGGCCCTCGATGCGGTTCTCGGACGAGCCGATCCCCGACCTGCCCCCGTCGGTGGCCGCCGAAGTCCCCGCGGCCGCCCGGCCGGTGCTCGACAAGGGCACCCGGCACGCCCTCATCGAGGTGTTCCCGGGCCGCGCGACGGTGGTCGAGCAGATCGCCCGGCTACTGGACCAACAGCCGGACGAGGGAGCCTCGTTGGAGGAGTTCGGCCGTCTGGTACGGCTGCTCGTCGAGGTCCGGCCAGGGGGTCCGCAGGCCTCCTTCGCCGCTGACACGCTGGCGGAGGGGGAGCCGGCGGGCGACCCCCTGATGCTCTTCGGGGACACGGCGACGGTCTGCGGCGAGTTCGCGCAGGCACTGGCCGGGCTCGAAAGTCCGGGCGGCGCTTCGTTCGCCATGCCGCGCCTGTGGGACGGCGCGCACGAACTGCTGCGCCAGGCCACCTACTACGCGATGAAGCGACGGGCCGGCACGGTCGGTGAGCGCGGCCTCGGGCCCGTGATCGGTCAACTCGCCAAGGCCTCACCGGAGGTGCGCGTCCATCTCGTCGGGCACAGTTTCGGTGGGCGACTGGTCTCCTTCGCCCTGCGCGGACTGCCCGAGGGCGTGCGCGCGGTGAAGTCCGTGACACTGCTCCAAGGGGCGTTCTCGCACTACGCGTTCGCGGCGCGGCTGCCGCACGACCCACGGGCGAGCGGTGCGCTGAACGGCCGGCAGAACCGCATCGACGGCCCTCTGGTGTGCTGTTACTCCCGCTTCGACTCGGCACTCGGGACGATCTATCCGCTGGCCTCCCGGATGGCGAACGACTCACGGACGGTCACGGCGGACTTCGGCATCGGCCGCAAGCTGGGCCCCGAGTGGGGCGCGATGGGTCACGACGGAGTGCAGGCGGTGGCGGGCACCCGCGCCTTCACACTGGCCGAAGCCCTGAAGGCGAAGCTGCCCGCCACCGGATGCGTGAACATCGACGCCGCCTCGGTGGTGAAACGCGGCGGGTCCCCGTCCGGGGCCCACAGCGACATCTGCCACCGGGAACTGGCCCAGGTGGTGCTGGCCGCGGGGCGCGTACGGTGACCTTGCGGTCAACGAGCGTGGCCAACACTCGTACACCTAACACCCGTTGGCCAACGAGCGAGGACAAACGCCCGTTGGCCAACAGCTGTAGGCACCGTCACCGGTGCGAAGTGAACTCCACCACCTGCTGGTAGGTCGGACGGTTCTGCCAGCTGATGCTGTAGTGCTTGATGCCGCCGAGCGTCCGCTGGACGATCGAGTCGGCGCACCACTGGTCGCCCGCCGAGCACTGGGCGTCGCCGGGGTAGACCTGGGCCGCGGTCATGCCGGCCGCGGTCTTGAGGGTGCTGATCAGGATGTCCCGGCAGCCGGTGAGGGTGCCGCCGCCGCAGTACTTCTGCGCCAGACCACCCTGTACGGACTCACCGAGCACCGCCCGGATGTCCTTGTCGACATAGCTCCACCATCCGTACTGGAAGGAGCTTCCGGCGTGCGAGCCGGTCGGCCCGTGTCCGGCCGACGGAGCCTCGTCGATGGGGAGGCTGGTGGTAATGGCGGTGTACAGGTCGGTGCCGAGGCCCGGTTCGAACTCGGCCTTCACCAGCAGCGGCCACCAGGCGTCCAGGATACGGATGGCGTCGGCGTTGGCGTAGGTCTTCGAGCCGAAGGAGGTCTCCGTGCGTTTGGACCCGGCCGTCACCCAGGCGGACAGCTTGCTCACCGCCGCCGCGGCCGCGGTGTCGGTGACCGTCTGACTGTTGACGACCTTCAGCAGGTCCGGGAGCACGTCCTCGGCCCGCAGATCGGCGACCGAGGCGTCGGCCATCGCCTTCGTGAGCGAGGCTCTGGTCACTCCTCCCGCGGTCACGAGTTTCTTCACGCGGTCGTCGATGAGGTTGCCACGATGGACGGAACCGTTGCCCCACGGAGCCGTCGCGTAGTCCTGGGCCACCTTGTTGTTCCAGGAGATGTAGTAGTCCTGGTCGATGTCGTTCGGGTGCGCGGACGCCGGGGTGTAGGTGGCGGTGTTCGTGGCCGGATTCCAGCCCTGCCACTCGTAGGCGGCCTGCGCCCAGACCGGGAACTCGGCGTCGACGCCGGTGGCGCGCACCGGGTTGTTGCCGCTGTTGTAGTACGCGGTGTGGGTCGAGTCCGCGTAGAACCAGTTGAAGGTGTAGTTGATGTGCTGCGTCGCGGCCTGGAAGGTCTCCGGGCTCTTGACGTAGTCGGGGTCGTTGAGCATCTGGAAGCCGATGATCGAGTCGGCCTCGTGCATGTAGGAGGAGCGCAGACTGGTGTAGGCGACCTTCTTGCCGTCGACCGTCGCGCGATGGGTCACGGGGCCGTACTTGGTCCGGTAGACCTGCATGCGGTACGAGCCCGCGGCGGTGCCGTCGGCGGTGGTCGGCACCCAGGAGTTGGTCTGCTCGATCTTCTCCATGGCCGTGCAGGTGCCGTGGTAGAGGTAGTGGTAGTCGTCCTGGCACAGCTCGACGGCGTACGTGTCGATGATGTCCTGGCCGGAGGTGGTCGCGCTCCAGGAGTAGTCCTGGCCGCGCCCGAGTTCGACGTACATGCTCAGCCCCGCGAAGGAGGCGCCGCGGGCGCTGAGTCCGGGGCCCTGGATCTCCTGGAGCATCAGGAGCTGGGGCGCGAAGTAGCCGGTCTGGGGACCGAAGACGGCGATCGGATGGCCGCTCGCCGTCTTACTACCGCTCACCACGAGGGCGTTGGACATGCCGCGCTTGGCCGAGGTGAGGGCGGTGGCGGCCGCCGTCGTCGAGGTGGTGGTGGCGGTCGTGGTGGCCGCGCTGCCCGTACGGTCGTAGACGAGCTGCTCCTCGGCGACCGTACCGGCGGTGGGCAGGGCCTGGCCCTGCGCGACCGCGGGCTTCGTCGCGTACGGGAAGCTCTGGCCGTCGTGGAGGGTGAGGGCGGCCTCGGGGTCGTTGCGCTCGCGGAAGGACTCCCAGACCTTGGTGCCCTCGGTCACTCCGTACTTGGACTGGGCGGAGAGGAGTGAGATCGCGTTGCTGACCTCGCCGCCGCCTCCGGAGCCGAAGAGCGCACCGATGACGGAGGCCAGCGCGACCAGGTCGGTGAGCTTGAAGTGCTCGATGGTTCCGGCGTTGGTGATGGAGTCCTTGTGGCCGGTCAGGACGTACTCGCCGGGGAAGTAGCGGCCGCTGTCGGAGGCGTCGATGTAGGCGTTGATGCCGGCGACGTAGGCGGTGACGTCCGCGAGGGCCTGCTGGCCACGGGCGCCGCTGTTGGCGGTGGCGCTGTCGATCTGGGCCTGCAGATCGGCCTCGGTATAGGGCGCGCTGCGCCAGAACTGCTGCTCAAGACCCTGGTTGGAAGGGTCACCGCCCGCGAAGGGGGTCAGCTGGCCGCGTCCGACGTGCCGGAAGACGTCCATCAGCCACAGCCGGTCCTGGGCGGCGGCGTACCCGGCGCCGAACTCGGTGCCGTAGCGGGTGGTGCCGGTGATGTGCGGGACGCCGGTCTTCTTGTCGCGGACGATCGTGACGTCGGTGCGTCCTGCGGGGTTCGTGGTCGACTCGACCTGATCGGCGGCGACCCCGAACGAGGCGTCGTTGAAGAAGGTGTTGATCTTGGCGTCGGTGAGTCCGGAGTAGCCCGAGGCCAGGTTCGCGTAGGGGCCCAGCTGGTCCTCGGCGTGCGCGGGCTGCGAGCCGAAGACCTGGTTGAGCAGGATCTGCGCGAGGGTCGCGTTGCCGTTCTCACCGGGCGGCAGGATGTCGGAGCACTGAGCGCCGCAGTAGTCGTTGGCGGCGGCCGCCGTGACCGCCGTCCCCGCGGCTGACGCTTGGGTAAGCGGAGACAAAAGGCCGGTAATGAGAAGGCATACGGATGCTGCCTTCAGGAACTTGGGGAATCTGCGGGGAGTTCTCAGTCTGTCCAGGATGGTGCGTGGGATGCGCCGTGTCATGGCAGCTCCTCGCGACGGGGGTGGGCCGGACGTTACCGCCGGTATCCCCGTGTTTGAAGGTGAACATGCGTCACTTTTTGGGATCGGGGTGTCCGTTGGGAGCTCCCCGCCTCACGGCGCGCCGCCCGTCGCCGCATTCGACAGACGGACAACAGGCAGCTCACAGCGTTCAGGGGTAGGCCAGGAGGGGTTCGGCAGATGGCTTATGGGTGGTCATCGGAAATCGGATGGAGCCGAATCGCTTGTCGATACGTCTATTCGGCGAAGTCCGTACGACGACGACGCCGAAGTGACCGAAGTACAGGTGCAGGTGTGACGGAGGTGCAGGGCGATGGCCGGTTTCCGGAGTCTGGCGAGACAGGTGCGAGATCCGAGGAGTGATCTGGCACTGCGGCGCTACTCACTGCGCAAGTGCCTTGAGAGGTTCGCCCCTTACGGGCATCGGGCGACCTGGGACCATCTGAGCTCGCGGGCCGGCTTCGGCCCCGAGGACCGCTCCCCCGATCCGGCGCGGCTCGTGGCCGCACTGGACGAGCTGGAGGAAGCCCGCTCCGTCTGGCTCGCCTATGAGGCCGGGTTCGCGGAGCGGCGCAAGAAAGAGAAGCACGACGGGCTGCGCAGGCCGGGCAGCGTGGACGACTGGCACCGGCTGACCTGGGGCGGCTTCGGAGTCGCGTGGTGCGACGACCCCCGGATCCACCCCCATGAACCACTGGCCGAGGTACTGCGCCGGCTGATCGCCGCGTTGGAACGCGAGCCGGGTGCGGTGTGCCCGGTGTGCGCGGGCGGGCGCCTCGACTGGAAGTACGACCTGGCGCACGAGCCGTCGTCGGGTCCTGTCTGCACGCGCTGCGGAATCGTGGTGCCGCGGCCTGTTCTGACCCCTGAGGCGCTGGCGGAGGCCAGGCGCGGACAGTTGCTGCTCGCGTCGGCGTGAGTGTTCGGCCGGATCGGCCGGCCGGGAACTGCGGGTGAGCCGTCCGCCGCGGGTTGTTCGTGGCTGGGCGCGCAGTTCCCCGCGTCGGGGTTGTCAGTGGCGGGTGCCACTATCGAGGGCATGGTGCAGGTCTGTGTGAACGGAGCCCGGGGAGCCGGTGACGGTGCCGCCGTGCCGTTGTCGCCCGGGGACATGGCCGAGTCCGCGGCCGGGGCCGTCGCGGCCGGAGCGTCGGACATCCATGTCCATCCCAAGTCTCCCTGCGGGGACGACACCTTGTCGCCGAAGGCGCTCACTCCGACGCTGGAAGCAATACGGGCACGGGTGCGCGTCCCGGTCGGCGTGACCACCGGCGCCTGGGCCGAGCCGGACCCCGCGGCCCGCCTGGAGCGCGTCCGCTCCTGGACCGTCCTGCCCGACCACGCCTCGGTCAACTGGCATGAGCCGGGCGCCGAGGAACTCGCGGCGGCGCTCCTCGACCGCGGAATCGGCGTGGAGGCGGGCATCTGGTCCGGCACGGAGGGCGCCGCGCGGTTCGCGACGTCACCGCTCGGGCCACGGGTGCTGCGCGTCCTCGCCGAGGTGATGGACACCTCGCCCGACACCGCGGAGAGGTCGGCCCACGCCCTGCTCTCAGACCTCGGCACCGCCCACGCACGCCCCGTCCTGCTGCACGGCATGGACGGCGGCACCTGGCCGGTGCTGCGACTCGCGGGGCGACTGGGGCTCGCCACCCGGATCGGCCTGGAGGACACTTTGCTGCTGCCGGACGGTGAACTGGCTGTATCCAACGGCCAGTTGGTGGCACAGGGCCTCGTCCAGTACCAACACGGGTGGGATCAGCGCTCCTCGTAGGGCAGCGAGACGAACACCTCGCCGACGACGCCCACGGCCATCCCGACGCTACCAGCCGCAAATCCGCTGGCTCCAACCCTTTCCCGTCCGGACAGTTGGGGGCGATGAAACACAGCTGAGAAACCCGAGGAGTCCCGATGTCGACGCTGCGCGTCACCGCCGAAGTGCTGACCATCCATGAGCATCCCAACGCCGACGCCCTCGAACTGGCCCAGGTCGGCCTGTACCGAGCCGTCGTCGCCAAGGGCGCCTACCGCACCGGCGAACGGGCCGTCTACATCCCGGAGCAGTCCGTGCTTCCGGCCGAGCTCATCGAAGAGCTGGGCCTGACCGGGCGGCTCGCGGGGAGCAGTTCGGACCGGGTCAAAGCCGTACGGCTGCGCGGCGAGCTGTCGCAGGGCATCGTCTGCCGCCCGGCGGCGCTGGCGGAGGTCGACCTGGCGAAGGCGGCCGAGGACGGGACCGACTTCGCGGAGGCGCTCGGCATCGTCAAGTGGGTGCCGCCGATCCCGCCCACGATGAACGGCGACGTCGAGTCCGCGGCCGGTCTGCTTCCCTGGCTCGACATCGAGAACATCCAGCGGTACCCGGACATCTTCGCGCCGGGCGAGCCCGTCGTCCTGACCGAGAAGCTGCACGGTTCGGCCTGCCTGCTGACGTACCTCGCCGACGAGGGCCGCGTCCATGTCTCCTCCAAGGGCTTCGGCGCCAAGTCCCTCGCCCTCAAGGAGGATCCACGCAATCTGTACTGGCGAGCCGTGCACGGCCACGGCGTCCCGGAGGCCGCGGCCCGGCTCGCCGAGCGGCTGGGCGCGCGCCGGGTCGGCATCTTCGGCGAGGTGTACGGAGCCGGCGTACAGGACCTGACGTACGGCGCCGACGGCCGCCGCGAGACGCTCGGCTACTCCGTGTTCGACGTGTCCGCGGAGATCGACGGCGAGATCCGCTGGCTGGACGCGGCGGCGCTCCTCGACGGCGAACTGCCCCTGGTTCCACGGCTGTACGAGGGTCCGTACGACATCGACCGCGTCCTGGAGATCGCCTCGGGCCGGGAGACCGTCTCCGGGCGCGGGCTGCACCTGCGCGAGGGTGTCGTCGTACGGCCTGCCGCCGAGCGGTACAGCCCGGTGACGGGTGGCCGGGCCATCGCGAAGGCGGTCAGCCCGGCGTATCTGACACGGAAGGGCGGCACGGAGTACGAGTAGGCGGACGGGGTCGGGTGTACGGAGCCCGGGGCGCCGTTCAGCGGCAGTCCTCGGGCTCCGGCTCCTTCTGCGGTACGGCGGGAGCGGCGGCGCGCCTGTCCGGTCCGACGGCCGGGCGGGCGCGTTCCGCCATGAGGCGGGAGCCCGTCAGGCGCTCGCCGAAGACATCGTCGGGGTTGGAGAGCACACAGTTCTCCAGGGACAGGCAGCCGCAGCCGATGCAGTCGGTGAGATGGTCCCGCAGGCGGCCCAACTGCTTGATGCGGTCGTCGAGTTCGGAGCGCCAGGCCTCCGAGAGGCGGGCCCAGTCCTCTTTGGTCGGGGTGCGCTCCTCGGGGAGTTCGGCGAGCGCCTCGCGGATGGTGGCGAGCGGGATGCCGACGCGTTGCGCGGCACGCACGAAGGCGACGCGGCGCAGCGCGTCCCGGTGGTAGCGGCGCTGGTTTCCGGTCGTGCGGCGGCTGTTGATGAGGCCCTTGGACTCGTAGAAGTGCAGGGCGGAGACGGCGGCGCCACTGCGCGCCGACAGCTGGCCGACGGTCAGCTCGTGGATCTTCTCAGGGATCTGGGGCACCCCTCCAACCCTACCCACCTCGCCACCCGTCCGGTCCGTTGACATCCGGCCCGCACCCGACCATGCTAAGCAGTCGCTTAGACATTGACATGCGGGAGGCCAGGGACATGGCAGAGCCGAGGATCTTCAAGTCCGCCGACGAGCTGAAGTCGGGCGTGGGCGAGCAGTTGGGCCACAGCGACTGGCTGGAGATCGACCAGAAGCGGATCGATCTGTTCGCGGACGCCACGGGTGACCACCAGTGGATCCACGTGGACCCGGAGAAGGCCGCCACGGGCCCCTTCGGCACGACCATCGCACACGGCTACCTGACGCTCTCACTGCTCCCCGCGCTGGTGCCGCAGGTGATGCGCGTCGAAGGCATGAAGATGGGCGTCAACTACGGCACCAACAAGGTCCGTTTCCCCGCGCCCGTCCCGGTCGGCTCCCGGCTGCGCGCCACCGCCGTCCTCACGGATGTCGCCGAAGCGGGTGGCGGCGTGCAGGTCACGGCGACGGTGACGGTCGAACGCGAGGGCGGCGACAAGCCGGTGTGCGTGGCGGAGTCGGTGTCCCGCTACTACTTCTGAGGCTTCCGAGCCGGTCCCCGCGGGGCTACGGCTTGGCCCCCACCATCCGCAGTACGAGGTCGGCGTAGAGCGCGCCGACCTCGTCGGGGGTCCGGGGCCCGTTGACGTTGAACCAGCGCGCCACGTCGATGCAGAGCGAGAGCACCGCGAGCGTGGTGCCCGGCACGTCGGGCACGTCGAACTCGCCCGCCGCGACACCGTCCTGGATGATGCCGCGCACAGCGGCGTCGGTCTGCCGCCGCAGAGCCACGATCTCCGCACGCGCGTCGGGACCGAGAGCGTCGAGCTCGTACTGCACGACGCGCGCGGTGGTGTGCTGCGCGGCATGCCACCGTACGAAGGACCGCACGGCGTCCGAGAGCCGCTCGGCGGCGCTGCCGTCACCGTCCGCCGCGGTCCGCAGAATGTCGATCGCCTTGTCGTGCCCGATCCGGCTGATCCGGTGGAGCAGCTCTTCCTTGGTCTTGTAGTGGATGTACAGCGCGGCCGGGCTCATGCCCGCGCGGCCCGCGATGTCCCGGGTGGTCGTCGCGTGGTACCCGCGCTCGGCGAAGGCCTCCACGGCGGCGACCAGCAGCCGCCGGGCCGCGTCGGGGGTGACCTCGGCCCACGCCTGCGCCTCGGCGCCGGCCGTTTCCTCCGCCGTACTCATCGCTGGTTCGCCCCTTCCACTGGCAGGGTGACACCATACCCCCGAACCTGAGCGAGCGCTTAGCATGCCCGCTCAGGGAGCGGATCAGAGCTTCTCGAAGGGGTCGTGTTCGGCGAGCAGCTTCTCGAGTCTCGCCTGGTCGACCCGGCTGACGATCTGCCCGGCCTCCTGACGGTCCCGGATCACCTTGGCCAGCGTGAAGGCCGAGGTCACGAGGTAGAGGACGGCGATACCCAGGAACGCGCGCACCCAGGCGTCGGTCTGGAGGTTGAAGATGCCGAGCGCGGTGGCCCCCATCGCGACACCGAAGGAGGCGACGGCCTGCCCGTAGAAGGCCGCGGTGGACTGCTGCTTGACCGATGTCTCACTCATGGGAATCAGAGTCGGCCACGGCGCTCCGGACCACATCCGCTCGGGTACTCACTTGCGTACTCAGCCGCACCCCGGGACCACCCCGGGACCTCGATGCCTCAGAAGAACGCCGCAGAACACCTCAGAACGCCGAAACGCCGGTCAGCGCCCGCCCGATCACCAGCTTCTGGATCTGGCTGGTGCCCTCATAGAGGGTCATCACGCGGGCGTCGCGCAGCAGCTTGCCCACCGGGTACTCGTCGATGTAGCCGTAACCGCCGAAGACCTGGAGGGCGTTGTTCGCGGCACGCACGGCGGCCTCGGATGCGAAGAGCTTGGCCTTCGAGGACTCGGTGGCGAACGGCAGCCCGCGGTCTACGAGATCGGCGACCCGCCAGGTCAGCAGGCGCGCCGCGTCCACGTCCACGGCGATGTCGCTGAGCAGCTCCTGCACCAGCTGGTGATGGGCGATCGTCTTGCCGAACTGCTCCCGCTCGGTCGCGTACGTCACCGCCGCGTCCAGCGCCGCCTGGGCAATGCCGACACAGCCCGCGGCCACCGACATCCGCCCCTTGGCCAGCGCGGACATCGCGACGGCGAAGCCCTTGCCCTCCGGCGCGATCATCGCCGAAGCGGGGACGCGCACGTCCTGGAGGACCAGCTCCGCCGTGGCCTGCCCGCGTAGTCCGAGCTTGCCGTGGATGGTGCGGCGGGACAGTCCCGGCGTGTCGGTCGGTACGAGGAAGGCGGAGACGCCCTTGTGTCCCGGGGCGTCGGTCGACCGGGCGAAGAGGAGTACGACATCGGCCCAAGTCCCGTTCGTGATGAACATCTTGGTGCCGTTGATGACGTACTCGTCGCCATCGCGGTCGGCCTTCGTCGACAGGTTGCCCGCGTCCGAGCCGGTGCCGGGCTCGGTGAGCCCGAAGCATCCGACGTACTCGCCGGAGGTCAGCCCCGGCAGCCACTGCCGCTTCTGCTCCTCGCTCCCCCAGTACGCGATCGTCTTGGCGACGAGGCCCAGCGAGACGGACACGATCCCGCGCACGGAGGAGTCACCGCGGCCCAGCTCCTCCGTCACCAGGCAGTACGCGAGGTGGTCGCCGCCGCTGCCGCCGTACTCCTCGTCGATCGTGAGCCCGAGAAAGCCGACCTCACCGAGCTTCTTCACGATGGACCGGTCGACGTCCTCCGCACGGTCCCACTCGATGACATGCGGGGCGATCTCGCGGTCCACGAAGTCCCTGGCGAGCCGCCGGACGGCGGTCTGCTCCTCGCTGAGCTCCAGGTTCATGACGAGTCACCCCACTACATTTTAATTAGCACTGCTAGTTTCTAGGCGCAGCCCTACTATGTGCGCCATGGCCCGACCGCGCAAGCCCCTCCTCAGCACGGACCGCATCGTCGGCGCGGCACGTGCGCTGGTGGACGCCGAGGGCCTGGCCGCCGTCTCCACGCGGCGGCTCGCGGCCGAACTGGGGGTCAGCGGGCCGTCCCTCTACAACCACTTCGCGACCAAGGACCTGATCCTGGAGGCGGTCGCCGACTCGGTCAGCGCGCAGGTCGACCTGTCGATGTTCGAGGACGGGCGTGACTGGCGTACGGCGCTGCACGACTGGGCCGTGTCCTACCGGGCGGCGCTGCGCGACCATCCGAACATCGTGCCGGTGCTTGCGCGGGGGCCCGGGCGGCGGCCTGCGGGGCTGCGGCTGGCGGACGCCGTCTTCGGGGCGATGGTCGAGGCGGGGTGGCCGCCGTCGCAGGCCACGTCCATCGGCGCGCTGATGCGCTACTTCATCATGGGCTCCGCCCTCGGCTCCTTCGCCGGCGGCTTCGTCGACGACGCGGCGGCGTACGATCCCGCGGACTATCCCCACCTCGGGCAGGCCCATCTGCTCGCGGAGCACCAGGAGAAGATCGATGAGCGGGCCTTCGAGGTGGGGCTGAGGGCGTTGCTGGATGGGTTGGCGGTGCGGTTCGAGGGGCTGGGGCGGGGGGAGTGAGGGGTTTTTCGCCCCCTCCGCCCCTACCCGTCCCTTGTTCCTGGGGGCTCCGCCCCCAGACCCCCGCAATCGCGCTGACGCGCTCGTCCTCAAACGCCGGACGGGCTGAAAGACCTTCCCCGGCCGGGGCTGAAAGATCTACCGCGGGGGCCAAAGATCTGCCGGCCGGGGCCGAAAGGTTCCCTGGCCGGAACTGAAGGGTTCGGTTCTCTGGCCGGGCCTGAAAGCTTCTCTGGCCGGGGCTGAAAGATCTGCCGCCGGGGCGAAAGATTCAGCTCCGGCCGGGGAAATCTTCAGCCCCTCCGGCGTTTGAGGAGCGGGGTCTGGGGCGGAGCCCCAGGAACAAGGGACGGGTAGGGGCGGAGGGGGCGAAAAAAATCCCACCCCCACCACCCTTCGGTGCCCGCCGAAGTGTTCCCGGCGCATGCTGGACGGCATGACAAGGGCGAGGAACCCGGCAGGGCCGGGGCTGGCGGCGCTGGCAGGGCTGATCGCCGATGAGACGCGGGCCTGCATTCTGCTGGCGTTGCTCGACGGCCGGGCATGGACCGCCGGCGAGCTGGCGCGTCACGCCGGGGTCGCCGCGTCCACCGCCAGCGAACACCTCGGCAAGCTGGTCGCGGGCGGCCTGCTCACCGAGGAACGCCAGGGCCGGCACCGATACGTACGACTGGCCGACACCGGCGTCGCACAGCTCGTCGAGGACCTCGCCGCCCAGGTCGCACCGACCGCCACCAGGCAACCCCGCACCCTGCGGGAGTCCGGCGCCGGATCCGCGATGGCCCGCGCCCGCACCTGCTACGACCACCTCGCCGGCCGCCTCGGCATCACCCTCACCGACGCCCTGACGGACCGCGGCCTCCTCCGCCAGGACACCGGCTTCGCGCTCACCGACGCCGGCCTCCGCTGGTTCGACACCGCCGGCATCGGCCTGGACCGCACCGGCCGACGCCCCCTGACCCGCTCCTGCCTCGACTGGACCGAACGCCGCCCCCACCTCGCGGGCACCGCCGGCGCGGCCCTGTGCCGCCACGCACTCGACGCGCGCTGGTGCGTACGGATCGGCTCGGAGCGAGCGGTCAAGGTCACGCCCGAAGGCGAACGGGCCTTCGCCGGCCTCCTCGGTATCGAGGCCACGGCACTGCACTGAACGAGGGCAGCACCGAACCTCCAGGCACACCGTCCGAAATCCGCCAGACCCTGCCTCCACACCCACCTAGCCTCAGGAGCATGATGACCACCCCGGCCCACGCCACCGCCCGGCGGACCGACAAACTCGCCGCGGGCGCCGCGACCGTCACCGTCGTGCTGTGGGCCTCGGCCTTCGTCTCGATCAGGAGCGCGGGGGCGGCGTACTCGCCGGGTGCGCTCGCCCTCGGAAGGCTGCTGGCGGGAGCCCTCATTCTGGGCGCCATCTGCCTTGTACGCAGGGAGGGTTGGCCACCGCGTTCGACCTGGCGGGGCATCGCCATATCCGGAGTGCTCTGGTTCGGCGTCTACATGGTCGCCCTCAACTGGGGCGAGCAACATGTGGACGCCGGTACAGCGGCACTGGTCGTGAACATCGGCCCGATCATCCTCGCCCTGCTCAGCTCCCGGCTGCTCGGCGACGCCATGCCGCCGCGCCTGCTCGCGGGGATGGCGGTGTCGTTCGCGGGGGCGGTCGCCGTGGGGCTCTCGATGTCCGGCGAGGGCGGCTCCTCGGTCCTCGGGGTCGTCCTGTGTCTGCTCGCGGCCGTCACCTACGCGGCCGGGGTCGTCGCCCAGAAGCCCGTCCTCGGCCGGGCGAGTCCGCTCCAGGCCACGACGTTCGGCTGCCTCGTCGGGGCGGTCGCGTGCCTGCCGTTCGCCGGGCAACTCGTCCACGAAGCGGCGGACGCGCCCGTGTCGGCGACGCTCAACATGCTTTACCTGGGCATGTTTCCGACCGCGCTGGCGTTCACGACGTGGGCGTACGCGCTGGCCCGTACGACGGCTAGCCGGATGGGGGCGACGACGTACGCGGTGCCTGCGCTCGTGGTGTTGATGTCCTGGCTGTTCCTGGGCGAGGTCCCCGGGCTGATGACGCTCGCGGGCGGGGTGCTGTGCCTGGCCGGGGTGGCGGTGTCCCGGTCACGGCCGAGGGCGGCCGCGCCGGAGCGGGAGCCGGAACGGGCCTGAGCTCGGGGGGTTTTCGCCCCCTCCGCCCCTACCCGTCCCGTCTCTGGGGGCTCCGCCCCCAGACCCCCGTATCGCGCTGACGCGCTCGTCCTCAAACGCCGGACGGGCTAAAAGATCTTCCCCGGGGCTGAAGGGTGCAGCCCCCACGGGTGGGTGGGGGATCGGGACGGCGCACCTCGCCCTCAAGCGCCGACGAGGCTGAAAGATCTCCGGCCGGGGCTGAAACCCGAGGCACGCTCTAAAACACCACCACCGCCCGTCCCCCCTTCCCCGCCACCATGTTCTCGAACGCCCCCGGAATCCCCTCCAGCCCGATGCGCTCCGTGACCAGCGCCCCCAAGTCCAGCCGCCCTGCCCGTACATGCTCGGCCAGTACCGGCAGATCCCGCGCCGGGTCGGAGTTGCCGTACACGCAGCCGGAAAGGGTCCGTCCCCAGTGGAAGATCTCCAGAGCGTTGAAGGTAACCTGCTGGTCCTTGCCGCCGATGCCGACGACTGTGGTGCGGCCGCCGCGTCGGGTGGAGTCCCAGGCGGTGCGGATGGTGACGGCGCGGCCGACGCACTCGACGGCCACGTCGACGCCCTGCTTGCCGGTGAGGGCGCGGATCTCGCGGGCGGTGGCGTCGGAGGCCACGACGTAGTCGGTGGCGCCCGCGTCGCGCGCGAGTGACTCCTTGGCGGGTGAGACGTCGACCGCGACGATCTTCGAGGCGCCCGCGATCCGGGCCGCCTGCAGCGCCGCGAGCCCGACCCCGCCGGCCCCGAACACGGCGACGGTCTCCCCCTGTTGGACCTTGGCGGAGTGGTGGACGGCGCCGTATCCGGTGAGGACGGCGCAGCCGAGGAGGGCGGCGTCGGTGAGGGGCACGCCGTCCGGCAGGGGGAGTACGCATCCGGCGGCCACGACGGTCTCCTCGGCGAACGCGGCGACGTTCAGGCCTGGGTGGAGATCGCTCCCGTCGGAGGCGCGCCGTGCGTAGACGTCGCCCGCGCCGCGCAGCGCGTTGGCGCACAGCCACACCTCTCCCAGCGAGCAGGTGTGGCAACTTCCGCAGGATGGCGCCCAGTTGAGGACGACCTCGTCGCCCGGCACGACGTGCGTGACGCCGTCCCCGACGGAGATGACGGTCCCGGCGCCCTCATGGCCAAGCACCGCAGGGACGGGCACCCGCATGGTGCCGTCGGACAGGGAGAGGTCGGAGTGGCAGACCCCGGCGGCGGCGAGCCGTATGCGGACCTGTCCGGGACCGGGTTCCGGCAGGTCTATATCGGCGATCTCCAAAGGAGCGCCCACGGCGGGAAGTACGGCTGCGCGAACCACGTGCGTGCTCCTGAGGACTAGAACTAGAGGGACTTGAGGGCTAGAACTGGAAGGACTTGGTCTGGAGGTACTCGGTCAGTCCGTGCGAGCCCAGTTCACGTCCCACGCCCGACTGCTTGTAACCGCCGAACGGGGCAAGGGGGTTGAACCGTCCTCCGTTGATGTCGACCTGCCCGGTGTCGAGTCGCCGCGCGAAGGCGACGGCCTCCGCCTCCTCGGCCGCCCAGACGGCGCCCGCGAGCCCGTACACCGTGCCGTTGGCGATCCGGACGGCTTCCTCCTCGTCCTCGTACCGGATGATCGACAACACCGGCCCGAAGATCTCCTCCTGAGCGATCGTCATGTCCGGTGTGACGTCGGCGAAGACGGTCGGGCTGATGAAGTACCCCTGCTCGCGCGGGGATTCGGGGCCGCCCACCACCAGTCGCGCGCCTTCCGCGATCCCCTTCTCGATGTAACTCCGCACCCGGGACCGCTGTTTGGCGCTCACGACCGGGCCGATGCGGTCGCCGTACTTGGTCGCGGCCGCGGCGGCGAGCCCGACAGCCTCCTCGTACTGCGAGGTGTGCACCAGCATCCGGGTCCAGGCACTGCACGTCTGACCGGAGTTGGACATCACGTTGGCGACGCCGACGTTGACGGCCTTGGCGAGGTCGGCGCTCGGCAGGATGACATTGGCCGACTTGCCGCCGAGTTCGAGGGCGACCCGCTTGACCGCCGCACCGGCCGTCGCGCCGATCCGCCTGCCGACCGCCGTGGAGCCAGTGAAGGAGACCAGGTCCACATCCGGGTGTTCGGCGAGGGCCTGGCCCGCGACCGGGCCGAGGCCGGTGACGAGGTTGAAGACCCCCGCCGGAAGGTCCGCCTCGGCCACTGCTTCGGCGAAGAGCTGGGCGGTCAGCGGGGTGTCCTCGGCGGGCTTCAGGACCACCGTGCAGCCGGCCGCCAGGGCTGGGGCGACCTTGGCGACTATCTGGTGCAGCGGGTAGTTCCAGGGCGTGATCGCGCCGACCACGCCGACAGGCTCGTGATAGACGGTCGAGTTGCCCACCTTCTCCTCGAAGGCGTACGTCGCCGCCAGCTCGGCGTACGAACCCGCCACCAGGATCGGCACCCCCGCGTGCACCGCCTGCGAGAACGGCAGCGGCGACCCGAGCTCGGCCGTGACGGTCTCCGCTATCTCGTCCTTGCGCGCGACGAGTACGTCGCGGAGGGCGGCCAGCTTCGCGGCCCGCTCGGTGGGCGGGGTCGCGGCCCAGCCGGGGAGGGCGGCACGGGCGGCCCGTACGGCGTGGCCGACGTCCGCGGAGGTGCCCGCGGGGACCCGGCCGATCACCTGCTCGTCGACCGGGTTCACGACCTCGATCGTGTCCGCGCCGGCGGCGAGGCGCCACTCGCCGCCTATGTACATGCCGTGATGAGCCTTCATCGTGTTCCTCCCGGGCAGGGCAGCGTCGCCCGCCCCCAAACTAGCGATGTTAGTTTTCTGACGCCAGAGTGCCCGGGTGCCGGGTGCCCAGGTGCCCGGGAAGCTTCACGCTGCCGTGGGCTCATGTGCCGCGGGCGCGGCCCCGGGTCTCCGTGAGATGCGCGAAGACGACGACATTGCTGGCGTACCCCTTCTTCCGGTCGTACGTGCCGCCGCAGGTGATCAGACGCAGCTCGGGGCGCCCCCTGTCCCCGTACACCTCCTTGTTGGGGAAGTGCGCCTTCTCGTACGTCTTCACCGCGTCCACGGTGTAGACGGCGGTCCGCCCGTCGGCGCGCCGGGCCTCGACGAGTCTGCCGGGCCGGAGTTGCCCGATCGCGGCGAATACGGCGGGCCCCGTCCTGGTGTCGAGGTGGCCGACGGCGACAGCGGTGCCCCGCTCGCCCGGCGTCGGTCCGCCCGCGTACCAGCCGACGAGTTTCGGGTCGTCCACCGGAGGAGCGGTGAGCCGCCGTTCCCGGTCGAGCCCGAGGCCCATGACCGGCGCCTCCAGACCGAGGTACGGGATGGCGAGCGAGGCCGCCGGGGAGCGCGGCAGCGGCCTGGGCGGGGGCTTCGGCCGGGCGGGCCGGACCGGCCGGGTGGGCGCGGGGCGGAGGGGGTTCGCGCCGCCGCGCCCATCGGCGCCGGAACGGTGGGACTTCGTCCCGCGTCCTTCACCCTCGGCGCGATGGGACTTCGCACCGCGCGCATCGCCACTGCCGCTGCCGTTACCGTCGGCGGCGACCGGAACCTGGGCCAGGTTCGCGGTCGCGTCCGTGGGTTCGTCCTCCCCCGCCCACCAGACGCCGCCCACCACCAGACAGACGGACATCACGAGGGTCCGTGTCAGGCGGTAGGCGCGCGTCCGGTACCAGGGCCTGCGGGCGCGTCTACGCCGCGCCATCGGGGCGACGGCGCAGCCGGAGGTACACGGCTCCCCCGGCCACGACAAGGCCTACGGCCGCCGCCCCGGCGACCGGCGCGAAGTCCTGGGTGTGGGCGAGGCCGCCGCCGCCCGCGGGGGGCCCGCCGTGCGGTCCGCCCGGACCACCGCCGGGTCCGCCTGGACCACCGCCGGGTCCGCCGGGGCCGCCACCCGGGCGGTCCGGGCAGTTGACCTTGAAGACCTTGTGCTTGCCCGCGCCGTTGCCGCCGTCGATCTTCCAGGTGAGCTTGTACTGCCCGTCGGGCAGCGTCAGGTTCGCCGTCCGGCCAGCACCCGTGTCGAGGGTGATCTTCCCGCCGAGGGTGGCACCGCCGGTGACCGCGGGCTGCGTCACGAGGGTCCAGGTGATGCCCTCCGCCACGTCGAAGTTGAAGGCGTCGAGGTAGAACAGGCACACCTTGGGCTGGTTCAGGCGGGCCTCGACGGCCGTGCCCACCACGTGGACCTTGACGGTGCCGTTGTCACCGGGAGCGGCGAACGCGGCCGGGGCTGCGGCGAGGGTGGATCCCACGACTGCGAGAGCCGCGAGGGTGACGGCACTCCGGCGGCGGCCTGGAAGGGACGAGGTGGGCATGCGAGTTCCTCCGAATCAGGTGATTGTCATACAAATTGGACATGCACCTGATTCCCTTTCACATCTGCCCAGGAAAAGGCGGCAGCAGCGCCCGACACTCCGTCAGATATCGCTCTTACGGCGCAGAGGCACCCGGCTCCGCACCGGCTCACCAAGGCCCGCGACCTCCGGCTTCGCGGGCGAACGCAGCGCGATGCCCGATGACACCAGCAACAGCGCACCCAGCATCACGAACGGCGCGGCCACCCCCGCGACTCCGGCGACCAGGCCCGCGGCGGCGGGCGCGGCGACCTGGCCGAGCCGATTGCCGGTCAACCGAAGGGCGAGGGCGGTGGAACGGGCGCCTTCGGGGGCGGCCTGGACGACCGTCGTCATGGACAGCGGCTGACCGACGCCCAGGCAGAACCCGAGAACCAGGAGCATCGCGGCCAGCGCCCAGACCGGCACCGGCAGCGCGATGCCCGCACACACCAGGCCCGCCGCCAGACACGTCACGGTGAGCAGCGCGGTCCGGCCAAGGAGCCGCAGCATCGGCGTCATCACCAGCCGGCAGGCGATCGTCGCCGCCGCTCGCAGGCTCAGCAGCAGGCCGATCACTGACGGCGCGATGCCCCGGTGCTCACCGACGACCGGCAGATACGCCGTGAGGATGTCCGTCGCGGACAGCACGGCGAGACTGATGAAGATGCCCGCGGGGACGCCCCGGGTGCGCAGTATGCGGCGCACGGGAACGCGGTCGCCTTGTGCGGTACGGGACTTGGCGGGCGTACGGCGTTCGATGCGCCACAGAGAGGTGAACGAGACGGCGGCGACTCCGCCCGCGACGAGCAGGGCCAGCGCGCTGGTGCCCGCCATGTCGGAACCGCCGATGAGAGTGCCCGCGGCGATCGGACCGATCAGCTGGCCGAGGGAGGCGCCGATGGTGAAATGGCCGAAGTTGCGGTCCTGTTCGTGCGGCGCGGACTGGCGGGCGACAATCGACTGGGCGCCGATCACGAAGCACAGGTGGCCCAGGCCCATCACTCCGCTCCAAGCCGCCATCGCCGTGAGCGAGTTCGCCCTGCCGCTGAGGGCGCAGCCGCCCGCGATGAGCACGACGCCGATGGGCAGCAGCGGTGCGCAGCGGCCGTGGTCGGTGCGGCGGCCCAGCGGTACCGCGGCGAAGAGCGGCAGGAGAGCGTAGACACCCGCGATCACGCCGATCGCGCGCTCGTCGGCGCCAAGGGCGAGGGCCCGGTAGGAGACGGCGGGCCGCGCCATCGACACCGCCCCCTGAGCGAAGCTGAAGGCGATGACGAGGCGCAGCAGCCAGCCGCGGTTTCCACCGGGCCCCATGGTTCTTTACCTCCTGGAGGAGTCGTACGGGTACGAGCGTCAGATGATCCCGAACAACAGCCCTGCCCCGAGGATGATCAGACATGTGAGCGCGGCCCACTTCACCACGAACCTTGTGTGGTCGCCGAACTCGACCTTGGCCATGCCGACCAGGACGTACACGGCCGGGACCAGCGGGCTCGACATGTGCAGCGGCTGGCCGACGAGCGAGGCGCGGGCCATTTCCAGCGGGGTGACGCCGTGGGCGGCGCCGGCCTCGGCGAGGACCGGGAGGACGCCGAAGTAGAAGCCGTCGTTCGACATGAAGTAGGTGAGCGGGAGGCTCAGCACGCCGGTGACGAGGGCCATGTGCGGGCCCATGCTGGCCGGGATGATGTCGACGAGCCACGTGGCCATGTGGTCGACCATGCCGGTGCCCTGGAGGACGCCGGTGAAGACGGCGGCGGCGAAGACCATGCCGGAGACGTTGAGGACGTTTTCGGCGTGGGCGCCGAGGCGGGCCTTCTGGTCGGGCATGTGGGGGAAGTTGACGGTGAGCGCGAGGGCGGCACCGAGCAGGAACAGCACCGGGATCGGCAGCCACTCCATGATCATGGCGGTGAGCAGGGTGAGCGTGAGCAGCGCGTTGAACCAGTAGAGCTTGGGGCGCAGGGTGGCACGGTTGGGGTCGAGGACGGCGAAGCTGTCGTCCTCCTCAGGAGCCTCGGCCTCAGAAGCGTCGGCGTCCGTGCCGGAGCCCGAACCGCCGGTGCTCACGGCCTTCTTGCCGAGGTCGACCGGGCCACCGCTGCCGGCGCCGGAACCCGCGCCGACCAGAACCGTTTCGGTCTCCTGCGGCTCCAGCACCTCGTCCAGCGTCAGCACGCCGAGCCGTGTGCGCTCGCGTCGGCCGAGGACGTACGAGAGCACGAAGACGCCGAGGAGGCCGACGGCGAGGGCCGGGATCATCGGTACGAAGATGTCGCTGGCGTCGAGCTTGAGGGCGGTCGCGGCTCGGGCGGTGGGGCCGCCCCAGGGGAGGGTGTTCATCACGCCGTTGGCCATGGCGGCGACGCCGGTCATCACGACGAGGCTCATCTTGAGGCGCTTGTACAGCGGGTACATCGCCGAGACGGTGATCATGAAGGTGGTCGAGCCGTCGCCGTCGAGGGAGACGATGGCGGCGAGGACGGCGGTGCCGACCACGATGCGCAGGGGGTCGGCCTTGCAGAACTTCAGGATGCCGCGCACGATCGGGTCGAAGAGCCCGACGTCGATCATCACTCCGAAGTAGACGATCGCGAACATGAGCATCGCCGCGGTGGGGGCGAGGCTGGTGACGCCGTCGATGACGTAGTCACCGAGCTTGGCGCCCTTTCCGACGAACACACAGAAGAGTGCCGGAATCAGCACGAGCGCCGCGATCGGCGACATCTTTTTCAGCATGATCAGGACCAAGAAGGTCGCGATCATGGTGAAGCCGAGGATGGTCAGCATGAGTTGGATACCTAACGTTCGCCCTTGAACTCCCACCTGGGACGGCGGTGCGAGTGACGTTAGGTCGGGTGCGCAAGTCTTAACAAGACGTTGACACGCGAGCAATAAGCGCAAAACTCCAGGTCACAGCTTTGCTCAGCTCAGAGGTGTCAGCTCGACGGGTACGCCGTTGAGGACGGCGGTCCCCGACAGGGGGTCCAGGAGGCTGCCGTCGAGGAGCTGGTTGACGTTGACTCCGGGGTCGAGTGCGGCGTGGCTCATCCGGGTGCCGGGGCGGTTGTGCCCCCACCCGTGCGGGAGGCTCACCACTCCGCGCCGTACGGCGTCCGTGACCTCGGCGGGGGCGGTCACCTCTCCCCCGGCGCCCTTCACGCGGACGGCCGCCCCGTCGGCGAGTCCGAGGTGTTCGGCGTCCTCGGGATGGATGTGCAGGGTGCAGCGGTTGGAGCCGCCGGTGAGGGCGGGCACGTTGTGCATCCAGCTGTTGTTGGAGCGCAGGTGGCGGCGGCCGATGAGGACGAGGGCCGTCGGGCGCTCGCGCAGGGCGGCCCGCAGTCGGGGAAGATCGTCGACGATCGGTGCCGGAAGCAGCTCGATCTTCCCGCTGCGGGTCTTGAGCGGCTGCGGCAGTCGCGACCGCAGGGGTCCGAGGTCGATGCCGTGCGGGTGTGCGAGCAGTTTCGCAAGGCTCAGCCCGTCCGGTCGTACGCCGAAGCCGTCGCCGTACGGGCCCAGGCGCAGCATCATGTCGAGGCGTCGCTCGGGGCCGTTGTCGCCGGTGAGTTGGCCGGCGAGTTCCATTGGGTCGCGGCCGTGCACCGGCGAGTGGGGCTCGGTGACGGACTTGCCGAGTGTGCCGGCGATGACCATGTCGTCGACGGCGGACGGGTCGGTGCCGTGCATGCCGGTGGCGGCCAGGGTGAGGCGCGCGAGGATCTCGGTCTCGGCCATGCGGCCCGGTTCGAGGGGGACGGCGGCGCGGGTGTAGCGGACCTGGTTGTGCACGGCGAGGGTGTTGAAGGCGAAGTCGTGGTGGGCGCTCTGCGAGGGCGGGGGCGGGGGGAGTACGACGTGCGCGTGGCGCGAGGTCTCGTTCAGGTACGGGTCGACGCTGACCATGAAGTCCAGTGAGCCGAGGGCCTTGTCGAGGCGGTCCCCGTCGGGTGCGGAGAGGACGGGGTTGGCGGCGACGGCGATGACCGCGCGGATCGGCTCGCCCTGTTCGGTGGCGGTGTCGATCTCTTCGGCGAGGGCGGCGATCGGCAGTTCGCCCTTGGCTTCGGGGTGTCGGCTCACTCGCGAGTGCCAGCGTCCGAGGGCGAAGCCGCGTCCGGCGCCGGCGGGTCGGGGGGTCTTGTCGGTGGCGGCCTGGGGGAAGAGTGCGCCGCCGGGCCGGTCGAGGTTGCCGGTGAGGATGTTGAGGACGTCGACGAGCCAGCTGGCCAGGGTGCCGTGCGGGACGGTGCAGCTGCCGATGCGGCCGTAGACGGCGGCGGTGGGTGCGGCGGCGAGTTCGCGGGCGAGGGCGCGGATGGTGTCGGCGGGGACGTCGCAGGCCTCACTCGCGGCTTCGGGGGTGAAGTCCCGTACGGCTTCGGCGAGTTCGTCGATGTCCTGGACGTGCGGGGTGAGGTCGCCGGGTTCGGCGAGTTTCTCTTCGAAGAGGACGTGCGTCATGGCGGCGAGGAGCAGCGCGTCGGTGCCGGGCCTGATCGCCACATGCCGGTCGGCGAGTTTGGCGGTGCGGGTGCGTCGCGGGTCGATGACGGTCAGGGTGCCGCCGCGGGCTCGCAGGGCCTTGAGCTTGCCGGGGAAGTCGGGGGCGGTGCAGAGGCTGCCGTTGGATTCCAGGGGGTTGGCGCCGATGAGCAGGAGGTGGTCGGTGTGGTCCAGGTCCGGCACGGGGATCGCGTTGGCGTCGCCGTAGAGCAGTCCGCTGGACACGTGCTTGGGCATCTGGTCGACCGTGGAGGCGGTGAAGATGCTGCGGGTGCCGAGGCCGGTGAGCAGGACGGGCGGGTAGAGGGCGCCGGCCATCGTGTGCACGTTCGGGTTCCCGAGGACAACTCCGACGGCGTGCGGCCCGTACCGTTCGGCGACCGGTCGCAGCCCTGCGGCCACCGCATCGAAGGCTTCCTCCCAGGTGGCTTCGCGCAGTTCGCCGTCCTTGCGTACGAGCGGGGTGCGCAGTCGGTCCGGGTCGCCGTCGGCGGCTCCGAAGGAGGCGCCCTTCGGGCAGATGAACCCCTTGCTGAGCACGTCGTCGCGGTCGCCCCGGGCGCCGGTCACCCGGGTGCCCTCGATGGTGAGCGTCAGCCCGCAGGTGGCTTCGCACAGGGGGCAGATACGCAGGGCGGTGCGGGTGTCGGGGGTGGTGCCGGTGGTGCGGGACACGGGGTCCTCCCGGAGGCGGTGGCAGCGTTGGCACACGGACTGGGGCCGAGCATACCGACCGGTAGGCATGCTGGGGAGGGCTCATCGGGGGTCAGGTCGGAAATCCGCGAGCGGGTCCCTGGGCGGGTACCCGAGGCCCGGGTACCCGTTCGCCTGCGCCGACCGCTCAGTCGAGAATCCGTTCCAGATAGGCCCGGAGCAGTACCCGGGTCTCCTCGATGATCCGCTCGTCTCCGTCCGGGGCGAGCCGGAAGGCCAGGTGGACGAGGGTGTCGGCGGTCTCCACCGAGATCAGGAAGACGCGGCGGAGATCTTCGTCCGGGGTGCGTTCGAGGTAGCCGGAGAGGAGTTCGGTGAGGCGGTCGGCGACGCGGGTGTTGGGTTCGGCGCGGGAGCCGACCGGGATCTGGTTGCCGAAGTCGACGAGGGAGAAGCCCGGCGCGGTCCGCTTCATGGCTATGTACTCGTCGAGTACGGCGTCCACGGCCGCGCGCCAGCCTCCCCCGGTCTCCCGCTCGCCGTCCGTCTCCCGGAGGCGGTGGGTGACGCGCTCGGCATAGCGCTCCAGGTTGCGCTGGGCGAGCGCGTCGGCCATCGCGCGCTTGTTGCCGAAGAAGCGGTAGACGGAGCCGATGGGTACGCCGGCACGCTGGGCCACGGCCCTGGTGCTCAGGGCGTCGTAGCCGACCTCGTCGAGGAGGTCGGCGCAGGCGTCGAGGATTCTGGTCAGTCGTTCTGCGCTGCGGCGTTGCACGGGCGCTCGGCGCAGCGAGGTCGCATGGGGCACGGGCTTCATGATGCCTTTCCGCCGGGGTCCGGTGAACCTCCGGTATCAGTACGTGCCTCGCTGCCGCTCGCACTCATCGACGGCTCCGACGGCTCGGTCGTGTGCGACGACTGCCTGGCCTGCGACGACGTGATGTCCGCGGTGCTCTCGACCGGCTCGTCGTCGACGGCCCACACGGTGTGGTCGTCCGCGTAGAGGCGGGCGGTGACCTGGTGTGTGCCGCGCGGGACGAGGTCGCCGGGGAGGTGGTATTCGACGGTGCGGAGGGTGGAAATGCTCCGGCCGTCGAGGTAGAGGAGGGCGATGCCGCGTCCCGCGACGGCCTTCGAGCGCGTGCCGGCGGGTGAGAAGCGGAAGTGCTGGACGGTCAGTCGCACGTCCCAACCGCCGTCGGTGTCCGGCTGGACCTCGATGGCGACCTCGGGTGCGCCCTTCTCGTCGATCTCGCGGTAGCGCCGTCCTGCCTCGTCGGTCTCGTCGAGCAGTTCGCCCACGGGCGAGGCCGATACTCCGTCCTTCCGCTCGTGCGCATCACCGGAGTCGCAGCCCGCCGGTCCGCCGAGCAGGGCGCAGACCGCGAGCGCGGCGAGCAGTCCACGCGTCCACGACATGCCGGGGAGCGTAGAACATCGCACTGACACTCGGATCCCCCTGGAGTCGGGTTCCTGGCGGTACGCCGACCCCTGAGTAGTACGACCCCTGAGTAGTCCGGCCTCCGAGCGGTACGACCTCTTGCGTGCGCCGGAGCCGATTCCTATGGTTGAGCATAGGAATCGGGCGCAAGGGAGTGATCATGAGCGGGGACGCGAGGAAGACCGCCGAGGGGCTGGTCTATCTGACCGGATTCGGCAACGAACACAGCTCGGAGGCGGTACCGGGGGCCTTGCCGCTCGGCCGCAACGCGCCGCAGCGAGGACCGCTCGGGCTGTACGCGGAGCAGTTGAGCGGTTCGGCGTTCACCGAGCCGAGGGCGCACAACCGGCGCTCGTGGCTGTACCGGATCCGTCCGTCGGCCGCGCACCCCGCGTTCACGCGTACGGACAACGGCGCGCTCCGTACGGCTCCGTTCGCGGAGACCGTGCCCGACCCCAACCGGCTGCGCTGGAACCCGCTGCCCGAGCCTGAGGCCGGCACGGACTTCGTCGGCGGCCTCTGGACCCTCGGCGGCAACGGCGACGCCGCCCAGCGCACGGGCATGGCGGTGCACCTGTACCACGTCAACTCCTCGATGGAGCGGGTGTTCAGCGACGCCGACGGCGAGCTGCTGATCGTGCCGGAGCGCGGCGGGCTGCTGCTCCGCACCGAGTTCGGGCTGCTCCATGTGGAGCCCGAACAGGTGGCGCTCATCCCCCGTGGTGTCCGCTTCCGTGTGGAGCTGCTGGACGAGAGTGCCCGCGGTTATGTGTGCGAGAACTATGGGGCGCCTTTCCAGCTGCCCGACCTGGGGCCGATCGGCGCCAACGGGCTGGCGAACGTACGGGACTTCCTCGCGCCGGTGGCCGCGTACGAGGACGTCGAGGGCCCGGTCGAGGTGGTCAACAAGTTCTGCGGCAACCTCTGGACGGCGACGTACGACCACTCGCCGCTGGATGTGGTCGCCTGGCACGGCAACCATGTGCCGTACATCTATGACCTGCGCCGTTTCAATGTGATCGGCACCATCAGCTACGACCACCCGGACCCGTCGATCTTCACGGTGCTGACCTCGCCGAGTGACACCCCGGGGCTGGCCGGTGTCGACTTCGTGGTCTTCGCGCCGCGTTGGCTGGTGGGCGAGGACACGTTCCGGCCGCCGTACTTTCACCGGAATGTGATGAGCGAGTACATGGGGCTCATCGAGGGGGCGTACGACGCGAAGGCGGAAGGTTTCGTGCCCGGGGGCGGTTCGCTGCACAACATGATGTCGGCGCACGGTCCGGACCGGGAGACCTTCGACCGGGCGAGCGCCGCCGAGCTCAGGCCGCAGAAGGTCGACGACGGGCTCGCCTTCATGTTCGAGACCCGCTGGCCGGTGACCGCCACGGCGCAGGCGGCGCACGCGGAGCACCTCCAGCAGGCGTACGACGACGTGTGGCAGGGCCTCCAGCGGCACTTCCGCGCCGCCGACTGATCGCCGTCGCCCGGGGCCCGGTTCCCGTCGCCCCGGCGCTCGGTCCGTCGCACTGATCGTCATCTCCCGTTGCACTGAACGCCCACGACCGGTACGGATACCCTCGTGACCTCCTTCGCCCCGGATTCGATCGTCCTGAACCGCAAGCTGCCGCTCTGGTATCAGGTGTCGCAGTCCCTGCGTGCCTCGATACTCGGCCGCTCCGCCCAGGACCCGCTGCGGCTGCCCACCGAGGAGCAGTTGGCGGAGCATTACGGGGTGAGCGTGCTGACCATGCGGCAGGCGCTCAAGGAGCTGGAGAACGAGGGGCTGATCACGCGCCATCGCCGGCGTGGCACGTTCATCGAGCCCACCGCGCAGCGGGGGGCGCCGGTGCGGCTCCTTGGCTCGGTCGACGCGATCGTGGCGCAGCAGTCGGGGATGACGACGGAGCTCCTCGACCACGGCACGGTGCCGGTGTCCGCGGAACTCGCCGAGTACTTCCCCGATCTGGCCGAGGTGGGCTCGTACCACCGGCTGCGCGGCGACGAGAAGACGGGCGAGCCGACGAACCACGCGCGCAACTTCGTACGTCCCGAACTGGCGGCCCTGATCGACCCGGAGGACCTGGTGCGCTGGCCCATGACCAAGGTGCTGCGCGATGTGGTGGGCGTCCGCATCAGCCGGATCACCGACACGGTGGAGGCCCGGCTCGCGGACCCGGAGACGGCACGGCTGCTCCAAGTCCCGCTGCTCAGCCCGATCCTGCACTACACGGGTGTCACCCACGGCGAGGACGGCCGCGCCCTGGACGTGGCCCGCATCCTCTACCGCGGCGACCGCTTCTCGTTCACGGTCACCCTCGACGCCCACTGACCACGTCATCGACCACGTCGTACGATGCCGAGCGTGACGCACGACGACGACGACGCTCCGCTCCTCGCGGACCTCATGCCGTGGTCGGCCGCTCCGCCGAGGCTGGGCCGGGGGTGGCCGACGGCTCCCGACGCCGCGTCCCTGAGGGCGCGGTGGGACGCGCTCATGAAGGCCGAAGGGCCGGAGCGCGAGGCGCTGTTCGGCGTCACCCGCTCGCGTACGCCGCATTCGGCGGTGGCGCAGTTGCCGGGGCAGGCGAGCGGGACGGGCCGGCTGGCGCGTGAGTCGGGGCCCTGTGCGGAGCCGGTGCGTGTGCTGCACTCTCCTTTCGACGAGCAGTGGCTGATTCCGGACCACCGGCTGATCGACGCGGCGCGTCCGGAGTTGTGGCGGGTTGCCGATGAGCGGCAGTTGTTCGTGGTCGAGCAGACGGTGGTGCCGGAGTCGGCGGGTCCGGTGTTGCTGATCTCCTCCGTGCTGCCGCTGAGCGCCGGTCGCGGAGGCCGCGTCCGGCCCCTCTACCGTCGCCCGGGCGGACTCGAACCGAACCTGGCGCCGGGCCTGTTGGACCACCTCCGCACCCGCCTCGGCCACTCCCCCGAGCCCGTCGATGTCCTCGCCTGGACGGTGGCGACCGCGCGGGCGGGCCGCGCCGGACCCGCCGTCCCCCTCACCGCCGACCTCGAACTCTGGGCGCACGGCGTCGAGTTGGGGCGCCGGATGCTGTGGCTGATGCGCCGTGACGGGGAGCGTCCGAAGCTCCCCGGGGGCCGTCGCCCGTACGTCCGCTCCCCACTTCCGGCCGTCCCGGTCGACGTGCACTACGACCGCGACGAGGAGGCCCTCCATCTCGACGAGGGCCGGATCTCCCCCGTTCCGCCGGAGGCCTGGGACTTCGAGGTGGGCGGGGTGCGCGTACTGGAGCAGTGGTTCGCGGCCCGGACGGAGCCGCCCGAGCCGGGCACCCTGGAGGCGATCCGCCCCGCCACCTGGCCACAGACCTGGACGTCCGAACTGCTCGAAATCGTCACGGTACTGGCACTGCTCGCGGAACTGCGGCCGCAGCGGGCCGAGTTGAGCGTGTCCGAGCCGATCACCGGAACCGAGCTGCGCAAGGCGGGCGTACTCCCGGTGCCGGACGGGGCACGCCGACCCGCGTCGGTACTGGACCACCACGAGGAAGGCCCGGAAGGCCAGTTCGCCCTGATCTGATGATCGCGCCTGAGGTGCAGTGCCCCGTCAGGGGCGCGGGGAACTGCGCGCCCAGCCACGGACGACCCGCAGTCGACAGACGACCGGCTTCTAACCGTCCTCCAAGCGGAGCGCAAACGCATCGAGGACCCGCCCCAGCGCCCGCTCGAACACCGCCTCCAGGTCGATCGGCCCCGCGTCCTCCATGAACGCCGCGGCCATCCGCGGATACTCACCGGTGGCGATCCGCCCGCCCAGATAGCCGATCCGGACCGCGTTCTCCTGCTCCTCGGACCAGGGCAGGGAGCGGGTCCGCTCGGCGGTGGCCAGCTCGTTCCCGACGTACGTCGTCACGACCCCGTTGAGCATCGCGATCAGCTCGAACTTGGTGCCGTAGGGCGCGTCGAGAGGGTCGAGGCAGGTCAGACAGTGCTCGAGATAGCGCAGCGCGTTGGGGCTGAAGCCGTAGACCGGGGACATCAGGCGCGGCAGCCAGGGGTGGCGGTGCATGAGGGCGCGGGTCTGGTGGGCGACGCGGAGCATATCGGCGCGCCAGTCGCCCGAGGGCTCCCAGATGTCGTGCTCGCCGCTGATGGCGTCGACCATCAGCTCGTGCAGGTCCTCCTTGCGCGGGACATAGTTGTAGAGCGACATCGTGCCGCAGCCGAGTTCGGCCGCGACGTGCCGCATCGAGACCCCGTCTAGCCCCTCCGCGTCCGCGATCCGCACCGCGGCGGCCGCGATGTCCGCACGGCTGAAGGCGGGCCGCGGACCACGGCCCGCACGCTCGGGACGAGCCCAGATCACTTCGGGTACGGCACTGCGCCCTGGCATCGGTCGATCACCTCGGAACCCATCCTAGTTACGTACACCGTACGTAGTGCGCTATGGTCCACCCATGACAACTACGTACGCTGTACTTAGTGAAGGTCTGGAGAAGCGTTTCGGGGAGGTCCATGCCGTCCGGGGGCTGGATCTCGCGGTCACCGAGGGCACGGTCTGCGGGGTTCTCGGGCCGAACGGCGCGGGCAAGACCACTGCCGTACGGCTGCTCACCACACTGCTGCGACCGGACGCGGGGTCCGCGCGTGTCGCCGGGCACGATCTCGTACGGGAGCCGGGGGCCGTACGTCGCTCGATCGGGGTCACCGGGCAGTACGCCTCGGTGGACGGCGACCTCACCGGGCGCGAGAACCTGCGGCTGTTCGCGCGGCTGCACCGGGTGCGGGGTACGGCGGCGCGGGCGGCCGAACTCCTCGACCGCTTCGGGCTTGCCGAGGCCGCCGACCGGCCCGCGTCCACCTACTCCGGCGGTATGCGGCGCCGCCTGGACCTGGCGGCGAGCCTGATCCGGCGCCCCGAGGTGCTCTTCCTCGACGAGCCCACCGCCGGGCTCGATCCCGCGAGCCGCAACCAGATCTGGGAGGCCGTGCACGCGCTCAAGAGCGAGGGCACGACCGTACTGCTGACCACGCAGTATCTGGAGGAGGCCGATCAACTGGCCGACGACATCGCGCTCGTGGACCGGGGCAGGGTCGCCCACACGGGCTCGCCCGCCGAACTCAAGGCGCTCATCGGCAGTTACGCGGAGGTGGTCGTCGCCCACGCGGAGGCGATGTCCGGAGCGGCGGCCGTCCTGGACCAACTGACCGGCAACACACCCTCGTTCGACCAGGAGCGGCGCGCGGTCGGCGCCGTCACCACCGACACGACCCTGACGCTTCCGCGTCTCGTACGCGAACTCGACGCCGCAGGTGTGCCGTTGCTCGACGCGAGCCTTCGTCCGCCGACGCTCGACGACGTGTTCCTGCGCCTCACCGGAAGCCTGACCCCGGGCTCGACCCCGGGCCCGCCAGCCGGTCTGCCCGCCGGCCCGACCGACCACAAGGAGCTTGTGACATGAGTGCGTTGGCGTACGACGGCACCGCGATGCTGGGCCGGAACCTGCGGCGGATGCGGCACAGCCCGGGGCTGCTCATCCTCACCCAGGCCATGCCGATCAACATGCTGCTGTTCTTCGGCTATGTCTTCGGCAGCGCGCTCGCGCACCCCGGGCAGGAGTACCGCGCCTTCCTGGTGCCGGGGCTGCTGGTGGCGACCGCCGCCAACGGGATCATGACCGGGATGTTCCAGGCCGCCCAGGACTCGCACCGGGGCGTCATGGACCGCTTCCGCACACTGCCGATGAGCCGGGCCGCCGTACCGCTCGGGCAGGCCGCCGCCGACCTCGTCGTCACGACCGTCGG
The DNA here is from genome assembly GCF_026341825.1 of Streptomyces sp. NBC_00620. GTDB lineage: Bacteria > Actinomycetota > Actinomycetes > Streptomycetales > Streptomycetaceae > Streptomyces. The sequence goes on along the minus strand of NZ_JAPENY010000002.1, from coordinate 866,353 downwards.
CATGGTGCCGCTGATGCTGGTCGGGCTCGCGGTGGGCTGGCGGATCGACGGGTCGGCACTCGAAGCGGTGGGCGCCGTAGGGCTGTTGCTGCTGTTCCGGTTCGCGATGACCTGGGTCGGCATCCTGCTGGGGCTCGCCTCGCGGAGCGAGGAGGCTGCCGGACAGCTCGGTGCCGCGACCTTCATGCTGCCGCTGCTGTCGAACGCGTACATCCCCACGGACAACCTGCCGGCCTGGCTGCGGACGATCGCCGAGTGGAACCCGATCAGCGCGGTGACCACCGCGATGCGGGACCTGTTCGGGAACGCGCCGGTACCGGTGGACGGCGCCTGGCCGGTGACACATCCCCTCGCCGGGTCGCTCGCCTGGTGCGCGCTGCTCATCGCGGTGTTCCTGCCGCTCGCCGTCCGCCGGTACGCACACGACGGTCGGTGAGCCGCGGGAGGAACACCCGCGCCCTGTCGGCGAACCGGACCCGGCACCTTGGCCCGTCAACATCCGCGGATGACAAAGGTGTGACGCGGGAGACATGATCCCCCGCATGCAGCCACTCCCCCTCCCCCTTGAGGGCATCACCGTCGTCGCCGTCGAACAGGCCGTCTCGGCGCCCTTCGCGACCCGTCAGCTCGCCGACCTCGGCGCCCGCGTGATCAAGGTCGAGCGGCTCGACGGCGGGGACTTCGCCCGGGGCTACGACACCGCGGCGGCCGGTCTCGCCTCGCACTTCGTGTGGTGCAACAGGGGCAAGGAGTCCATCGCCCTCGACCTCAAGGACCCGCGCGGCCTCGATGTCGTACACCGTCTCGTCGCGGACGCGGATGTCTTCGTGCAGAACCTCGCGCAGGGTGCGGCGGCGCGGCTCGGCCTGGACGCGGCCGCGCTGTGCGCCGCGCATCCGCGGCTGGTCGCCGTGGACATCTCGGGGTACGGGGCGTCGGGGCCGTACGCCGGCAAACGCGCGTACGACATGCTCGTGCAGTGCGAGGCGGGGCTCGTGTCGGTGACGGGGACGCCGGAGCAGCCGGTGAAGGCGGGGATTCCGGCGGCCGACATCGCGGCGGCCATGTACGCACTCTCCGGGGTGCTCGCGGCGCTCGTGCGGCGCGGTACGACAGGGCGCGGGGGCCCGGTCGAGGTGTCGATGCTGGAGGCGCTCGCGGAGTGGATGGGGCATCCGCTGCACCATGTGATGCACGGAGGAACTCCCCCGGCGCGCACGGGTCTCGCGCACGCCGTCATCGCGCCGTACGACGCCTATCCCACGGCGGACGGCGGGCGGGTGCTGCTGTCCGTGCAGAACGACCGGGAGTGGCGGCGATTGGCCCAACAGGTCCTTGGTCAGCCGGAGTTGGCCGACGATCCGGCGTACGCGACGAACCCGGCGCGGGTCGCCAACCGGGCGCGCACCGATGCCCTGGTGGCGAAGGCCCTGGGCGCACTCGGCGCCGACGAAGCGGTGACCGCACTGGAGAGCGCGGGCATCGCGTGCGCACGCCTGAGGGACGTGCACGAGGTCGCGGACCATCCGCAACTGGCGGCCAGGGACCGGTGGCGGGAAGTGGGCTCACCGGTGGGGCCGTTGCGGGCGCTGCTGCCGCCGATCACGCTGCCGGGTGGGGAGGAGGCGCGCATGGGGGCGGTACCCCGGCTCGGGGAGCACACGGGAGCGGTGCTGCGGGAGTTGGGGATGACGGACGCGGAGGTCAGGGAGCTGCTGCGGGACGACGTGGCTAGGTGAGGGGGCGCGGGACCGACGGCCCGCGCACGGAAAGCACTCCGTGGCAGGGCGGCGGAGACGCGGATGCCGAGTGGGAGAGCAGGGCTCGAGCCGCGCTCCGGGTGGGGACTCGCGACTCTGGGGGACGACGGAGGCACGCGTGCCGACGACACGGCGAGCTTGGCTCGGAGCGCGCGTTGGGGTGAGGGTGGGGAGGCTCGCTGCCGCCGGGGGGGTAGGGAGGCGGGCATGCGGAGGGCGTGAGCGGGGTTGGGTGGCCGGACCCGCGCCCGGTGGTTCACCGGGCGTTGCTGCCTGCCGTGGGGATGACGGACGCGGAAGCGCAGCGCTGCGCCGGGGCGGTGGTCCGCCGGGCGCGGGTCGGGAACGCCGGTGCCGACCGCTGCTCAGCGGCCGCCGAACAGCGAACGGCGCAGCCGCTTCAGCGGTGCGAAGAGCGAGACCCGCCTCACTCGCGCGACCCTGCTGCTGCTGTCGTGCGCGGTGTCACGCGAGGTGAGCTCGCGCATCAGCGAGGTCGCCTCGAGCGTTTCGCGCTGCGGGATGGCAGGGCCGCCCAGCACCGCGAGATGGCGGTCGAGGCGCGAACTGGTCGCACTGCTCCCGCACGTGATCGCAGGGACACGTGCCCTGCTGCGCACTGTTATCTGTTCCATGTCACTCCCCACCCGTACGAGTCCACCCGGCCCGGGCAGGCTAACCCTATCGCTCCCTCGTGGCACTCGTGTATCGCGGGCACATGATTCACCTTCTCTGTAAGGGTGTTGACGATTACTCTCCGAATCCAACCGATTCCAGGGCGAGTTGGACAACTGGTGCGGTAGTGGGCTGCACGGAACCGCCCGGGGGTTCGACTGTGACAGCGAGTGACGTAGCGGTCGTATTCAGTCCGTCGGCGACCAGGGGCGTGTCTCCGTCGAAGAGCCCCAGGGAGCGCGGATTTTCGTTGGGGCGCATGAGCCACAGCTGGTGCACGCGCCCCTCGGAGGGAGTGCCGTACCCGCTGAGTGTCACGACGGCGCGCCGCTCCGACGCGGAGGCGACCACGCCGATCCCGCGTCCCTGGGCGTCCCGGTCGCCGGCCGCGCGGGCGTCGGGCGCCGCGAGAACGTGGGCGATCTCACGTGCCTGGGCGCGCTCCTGATCCAGTTGGTCCTGGGTCCGCGTCGCCTGCACGGCGAAGAGCGAGGCGACGACGAGCGCGGCGGCGGCCGTGGCCGTGGCGAGCGGCGCGAGGAGCGGGCGGAAGCGGGGGCTGCGCGTGCGTACGGGCTGATGGGCGCCGCGCGCGCGGGGCGCCTGATGGGGCGACGGCTCCTGCGGCGTGGTCCGTACGGCGGTCAGCACCCGGTCCCGCAGCGCGGCCGGCGCAGGGGCGGCGGTGGACCAGGCGAGGCGCATCGCGTCCTCGGCGAGCGCCCGGACCTCCGCGGAGCAGCGCGGGCAGTCGCGCAGGTGGCGTTCGAAGCGGCGGCGCTCCTCGGGTTCGAGGGCGTCCAGCGCGTAGGGCGCGGCCAGTGAGTGCAGGTCACGCCGCAGCAGGCGGTCGAGAACACTCATGCGACACCTCCCAGGCAGTCGCGCAGTCGCGTCAGTCCGTCGCGCATGCGGGTCTTGACCGTGCCGAGCGGCAGGGAGAGCCGTTCGGCGACTTCACGGTAGGTGTAGCCGTCGTAGTAGGCGAGGGTGACGGACTGGCGTTGCAGGGCGGTGAGCCGGTCGAGGCAGCGGCGGACCCACTCGCGTTCGAGTCCGGCCTCGACCTCCTCGGCGACCTGGTCGAAGGCGGGGTGGTGGGCGCGCTGTCCCTCGCGCTGCTCGCGCTCGGTGGCGGCGCGGGCGCTGCGGACCCGGTCGACGGCTCGCCGGTGGGCGAGGGTGAGTATCCAGGACAGGGCGCTGCCACGCCCCGGGTCGAACCGCGCGGCGGAGCGCCAGAGTTCGAGCAGCACTTCCTGGGCCACCTCCTCCGACTGGGCGGGGTCCCGCACCACGCGGCGCACCAGTCCGAACACCGGCCCGGACACCAGTCCGTACAGCTCCTCGAATGCCTTCTGGTTGCCTCCGGCCACGAGCACCAGGAGTTCGTCCGCCTCCACCCGTTCCCCCTCTCCGGCCGCGTACGGCCCGTCCGTTCACTTACGTGTTCGCAGCGAACGCGCCCACGGATGGGTTACGGATCAGCGAACCGAAAACGCGGGTCCGGCGCCAGGGAAACGGACTTGCCGCCACGACAGCCGCTGGAGAAACAGTGCTCTCCGCTGAAACAACCTGTGAAACCCGCCGTAAGAACGTTTGGGATTCGACCAATCCACCCCGGCGACCGCTCCGAATGGCGTGCGTCAGGCAATTGGGACGTGAGGACGGACGGCATGACACCTATCTTCAGGAGTGGCACGGGGCGCAGGAGTCTCGCGACCCTCGTCTGTGGTGCGCTGGCCGCCGGGGGGCTCGCAGCCGCCGGCGTGACCGTGTTGGTACCGGGGGCGGCCTCCGCCTCCAGCCACCGGGAGGCCCCGTTGATCTCGGGGGCTCCGCAGTACGACAACACGGACGTGTACGCGTTCGTGAGCCCGGACAAACCGGATACGACGACCATCGTGGCGAACTGGATCCCCTTCGAGGAACCCGCCGGCGGACCGAACTTCTTCACGTTCGCCGAGGACGCCCAGTACGACATCCACATCGACAACAACGGTGACGCGCAGGGCGAGTTGCTCTACCGCTACACCTTCAAGACGCACGTCAAGAACGGCGACACCTTCCTCTACAACACGGGTGCGGTCGACAGCCTCGACGACCCGGACCTCAACATCACGCAGACGTACGACATCGATCTGCTGCGGCTGAAGAACCAGAAGCTGATCTCGAAGACGAAGGTCGCGGACGATGTGCCGGTGGCCCCGTCGAACGTCGGCAAGGCGTCGATGCCGGACTACGGCAAGCTGCGCGACCAGGCCGTCCACGAGCTCGCGGGCGGTTCGACGACGTTCGCCGGCCAGGCGGACGACCCGTTCTTCCTGGATCTGCGGGTCTTCGACCTGCTGTACGGCGGCAACCTGTCCGAGGTCGGGCGGGACACCCTCAAGGGCTACAACGTCAACTCCATAGCCCTGCAGGTGCCGAGCCACATGATCCAGGAGTCGGCCGAACAGCCGATCGTCGGCATCTGGTCCACCACTCAGCGCAAGGACGCGAGTGGTCACTTCACGCAGGTCTCCCGGCTGGGCATGCCGCTGGTCAACGAGGTCGTCAACCCCATCAAGGACAAGGACAAGTTCAACGCGTCCTCGCCCTGGAACGACGGCGACTTCCTGAAGAACGTGACCAACCCGGAGCTGCCCAAGCTCATCGAGGCGATCTACAAGATCCCGGCTCCGGCGGAGCCGCGCAACGACCTCGTCGACGTGTTCCTGAAGGGTGTGGAAGGCCTCAACCAGCCGCCCCACGTCACACCGGCGGAGGAGCTGCGCCTCAACACCTCGATCAAGCCGGTGGCCAAGCCCAAGCGGCTCGGTGTGCTGGACGGCGACACCGCGGGCTTCCCGAACGGCCGCCGGCTCACCGACGACGTGCTCGACATCGCGCTGCAGGTCGTCGAGGGTGAACTGGTCGGTTCCAAGAACGACTTGGGCGACGCGGTCGACAAGAACGACAAGAAGTTCGGCCACACCTTCCCGTACCTGGCCAACCCGACCTCGGGTTCGCGCGGGCCACTCGCCAAGGGCACGACCAGCGGGACCGACGTGCGCAGCCAGCTCGGCGACGCGCTGAAGCCCGCGGGGGCCTCCGGCGAGACCGACACCATGCTGATCGCGGGCTCCGCGGCGGCCGGTGCGGCCGGGTTCCTCCTCATCGGCACCGGCCTCCTGTGGTGGCGCCGACGGATGCACAACCGGGCCTACTGATCCGGCCCACGGATCCGCAGCCGGGCCACTGACCCGGCTGCGCCGATCCCCCGCCGGGTCCGCCGACCCGGCCCACCGACTGGCGCGGCCCGCACGTATCCATCCCCCACGGCGCGGGCCGCGCCGCTCCGCCCCCACAACGACCGTTTCCACCAAGGACTTTGAGGAGAGGGCATGTCCCCGCGTACGAACGACAGCGCGCCGGAGAGCGAACGCGGCAGCGAGCCCGCGGACCGCGCCGCGGAGGCCATGCCCGAGGAGAGCCCCGCGCTTGCCACGGAGGGCGGGACCGGTTCCGAGGCCGAGGCATCGGGCTCAGCCGCGAGCGAGGCGGAGGCCACGACCGAGGCGACCGACAAGGCCGCCGGCGAAGCCGAGGCCACGGCCAAGTCGACTGCCCCGGCTGCCGACAGGACCGCCACGGGGGCAGGCGACGAGGCAACCGACAAGGCCGCCGCCGAGACAGGCGACGAGATGACCGACACCGCCGCCGAGGTGACCGACGACGTAGCCGACGAGCGCGTCGCCGCCGTCCGTCGGCTGTCCGCATCAGGGCGCCGCCGGCACCTGGCCCAACTCGCCTTCTGCGCATCCGCGTTGGCTATCGCTCTCACCGCCGGTGCCATAGTGATCGGCGCCGTACGGGACGACGGCGGAGCGGCGACCGTCGCGTCCGCCCCCGTCGGGGTGTCGCCGCAGTTGCTCGCCGGCGGGGATCTCGACGCGAGCATCACCTCTCTGCAGGACCATCTCCGGTCCCAGCCCAAGGACTTCGGCAGCTGGTCGACGCTCGGGCTCGCATACATCGAGCAGGCCCGCACGAAGGGCGATCCCTCCCGGTACCCGCAGGCGGAGCAGGCGCTCGGCCGGTCCTTGAAGCTGCGCCCCGACAACGACCCCGCGCTCGCGGGCCGAGCCGCCCTGGCCGCCGCGCGGCACGACTTCACCGACGCCCTGAAGTACGCCGACCAGGCGCTGAAGCAGAACCCGTACAGCGAGCGGGCCCTCGCCTCCCGTATCGACGCGCTCGTCGAACTCGGCCGCTACGAGGACGCGTCGAAGGCGGCCGACACGGCCGACTCGCGCCGCCCGGGCGTCCCGGTCTTCACGCGGTACGCGTACGTCAAGGAGCTGCGCGGCGACGTGAAGACCGCCCGCCGCGTCCTGGAGCAGGCGCTGGACACGTCGACGACCCGCGGCGACGTCACGTACGTGGCGACCGCGCTCGGCCAACTCGCCTGGAACCAGGGCGAGTACGACTCGGCCCTCACGTACTACGCCCGCGCACTCGCCGCCGACGACACCTATCTCCCCGCGCTCGAAGGCCGCGCCCGCACCCAGGCGGCGCAGGGCGACCGTGCGGCGGCGATCAGCGGCATGGAGCAGGTCGTGGAGCGTTATCCGCTGCCCCAACCCCTCGTCGAACTCGGCGAGTTGTACGAGGCACGCGGCAAGGAGGGCGACGCGCAGAAGGCGCGCGACCAGTACACCCTGGTGGACGCGTGGGTCTCGCTGGCCCGTGCCAACGGCGTCAACGCCGACCTCGACACGGCGCTGGCCGCCGCCGACCACGGTGACAAGGAGGCCGCGCTGAAGGCGGCCCGCGCCGAGTGGGCCCGCCGCCACACCGTGCACACCGCGGATGCCCTGGCGTGGGCGCTGCACGTCAACGGCCGTGACGAGGAAGCCCTGCCGTACGCCCGCGAGGCGACGGCCACGGGCTACCGCAACGCGTCCTTCCTCTACCACCGCGGCATGATCGAGCGCGCCACCGGCCACCAGAACGCGGGCGACGCCTCCCTGAAATCGGCCCTCGACCTCAACCCGGGATTCTCACCGCTGGGCGCCACCACGGCCCGCAAGGCGCTGGAGGCCGACAAGTGACCCGTACACTCCGCCGCGCGCTCGGCTCCTGCGCGGCCGTCCTCACGGCCGCCTGCGCGCTCGTCCTGGTCCCCTCCGGACACGCGAGCGCGCATCCGCTCGGCAACTTCACGGTCAATCGGTACGACGGTCTGGTCCTCGCCCCCGGACAGCTGCGGGTCGACCACGTCGAGGACCTCGCGGAGATCCCGGCCACGCAGGCCGAGCCGCAGATCAAGAAGCTGGGGATGACGGACTGGGCCCGCGAGCGGTGCGAGACGGCCGCGCGCGACAGCGAGGTCACCGTCGGCGGGAACGAGGTCCCGCTCACCGTCGGCACGAGCGTCGCGCGCGAGCGGCCCGGGCAGGCGGGGCTCAACACCCTTCGCGTGGAATGCCGGTTGACGGCCGCGCTCCCCGAACAGGACACCGTGGACGTCGGTTTCCGGGGCGCGGGAGCCGACAAGGGGCCGGGCTGGCGGGAGATCACCGCGCGCGGTGACCGGATGACGCTCACCGCCTCGGACGTACCGAAGGAATCGGTGTCGCGGCAGCTCACCCAGTACCCGCAGGAACTGCTCTCGTCACCGGCCGACACCGCGTCCGCGTCCCTGCGGGTGCGGGCCGGTGGCCCCGCGCTGGTCGAGGACGGCCGGAACGCGCCGGCCGACTCGGTCCTCCCGCGCGGCGCCGACCGCTGGACACAGGCGCTCGACGCCCTGGTGGCCCGCCACGACCTGACGATCGGTTTCGCGGCCCTCGCCCTGCTCATCGCGGTGGGCCTCGGAGCACTGCACGCGCTCGCACCGGGCCACGGCAAGACCCTGATGGCCGCGACGGCTGCGGCCCGCGGCGGCCGGGCGGGCCTGCGTGACGTCCTGCCGCTGGCCGCCTCGGTGACGGTCACCCACACCCTGGGCGTGGTCGCCCTCGGCCTGCTGATCACCGCCGGTTCGGCCGCGGCGCCCTCCGTGATCGCCTGGCTGGGCGTGACGAGCGGGCTCCTGGTGACGCTGGCCGGCGCCACGCTCGTACGCCGGGCCTGGCGCAACCGGGCACCTGGGCACGGGCACGGACACCCCCACGGGAGCGGGCACCCGCACGACCATGAGCACGGGCACGCGCACAGCCACGGAGACGGCCACGCGCACGACCACGAACACGGCGGCGCGCACAGTCACGCGCACGACGACGGCGACGCGCACGACCATGGCCACCCGCACGAGCATGGCCACGAGCACGAGCACGCCGAGCAGCCCGAACGCCACTTGGTCCTCGCGCACGCCCACGCGTCCGCCGAAGCCGCACCCCGCACCAAGTCCCCCACCCACCAGCACACCCCCGCCCCCGCCCCACGGGACAAGCGGACCCCCCGCCTCCTCGAACACACCCACGGCGGCTTCACCCACACCCACCCCACCGCCCCCACCGTCCGCGGCACGATCCTGCTCGGCTTCGCCGGCGGGCTCGTGCCCAGTCCCTCCGCCGTGGTCGTCCTGGTGGGCGCCGCGGCGCTGGGGCAGGCGTGGTTCGGGTTGCTCCTCGTCCTCGCGTACGGCGTCGGGCTGGCCCTGACGCTCACGGCGGCCGGGTTCGCCGTGGTGAAGCTGGGCGACGGGGTGACCCGGGCACTGGCCCGGCGGCCACGGCTGTCCGGCGGTCCCGCCGTGGCCCTGCTGCGAAGGGCCGCACCTCTGGGATCGGCGTTGGTGGTCGTAGCCCTTGGGGCTGGATTGGTGTTCAGGGGGGCGGCATCCGTCCTCGGCTGAGCTACTTTTGGGGAGAAATCACGCGGATGCGCAACGGATACGAAATGGGGGACACCCGTGTCCGAAGATCCGGGCAGTGAACGTGTGATCGCGGGGCGCTACCGACTGCTGTCGCCCCTGGGCGAAGGCGGCATGGGCACGGTGTGGCGCGCCCGTGACGAGGTGCTGCAGCGCGAGGTCGCCGTGAAGGAGGTCCGGGCGCCCGCCGGGATCCCGGCGCACGACGTCGATCGGATGTACGCGCGCCTGGAGCGGGAGGCATGGGCGGCCGCCCGTATCTCGAACCGCAATGTGGTGACGGTGTACGACGTGGCCACCGACGACGGCCGCCCCTGGATCGTGATGGAGCTGATCCGGGGCCTCGCCCTCTCCGATCTGCTCGACGCGGAGGGCCCGGTCCCCCCGCAGCGTGCCGCGCACATCGGCGCCGAGGTGCTCGCCGCACTGCGTGCCGCGCACGAGGCCGGGGTGCTGCACCGCGATGTGAAGCCGGGCAACGTCCTGATCTCGAACGACGGACGGATCGTGCTGACCGACTTCGGTATCGCGATGGTCGAGGGCAGCTCCGCGCTGACCATGACCGGCGAGGTCATCGGTTCGCCCGAATTCCTGGCCCCTGAGCGGGCGTTGGGCCGCACCCCCGGCCCCGAGTCGGACCTGTGGTCGCTGGGGGTGCTGCTGTACGCGGCAGTGGAGGGCAACTCGCCCTTCCGGCAGAACACTCCGCTGAGCACCCTGCGGGCCATCGTCGACGAGCCCTTGCCGACGCCGCACCGCGCGGGCCCGCTCGCCCCGGTCATCGAAGGGCTGCTGGCCAAGGACCCGGCCGAGCGGCTGGGTGCCGAGCAGGCCGAGCACGAGCTGCGGATCATCGCGGCGGGGGGCACCCTGACCACCCCGGGCTTCGGCCCGCCGCCCCCGAGCCAGGAGGCGCCCACGATCGCGGCGTTCCCCCAGGATCCCCGCGGATCAACACCGCCGACGCCTTATCCGGCGGCCGGCGCGACCGTTCCCGCGACCACCGCCACGCCGGGGCCCGACCGCAATCGCCGCGCCGCCGTCGTGTTGATCGCGGGGATGGTGGCGCTCGCGCTCGCGCTGGCCGGACTGACGTACGCCCTAATCAACCGCGACAACGGGGACGACGGCGGAGGGGACGCCATCAGCAGCGGCGGCACCAACAACGGTGCGGGCGGCGCGAGTTCGGAGACGGGGAACAACAACAGCGGGAGCGATCAGGGTGCGAGCGGCGGAAGCCCTTCCACCAGCCCGCCGGCCGGCGAGAGCCGGACGACCACGCCGCCGCCCGCCCAGTCCGTACAGGTGACGGTCGCCGGTGCGCACACCGACTACTCCGGTGCCTGCCCGCCTCCCGACGCACAAGCACCCACCTTCACGGCGACGTTCACGGTCGGCCGGGTGCCGGCGGAGGTCCAGTACCGCTGGGTGACGGAGACCGGCGAGGTGTCGGACCCGGGCTGGAAGACCGTGTCGTTCCCCGCGAGCGGCGGCAGGACCCAGCAGAAGGCGGTCGTGGTGACGACGTACGACGAGTCGGGGACGTACGAGAACAAGATCGGCGTGGAGATCCGCAGCCCTGTGCAGGCGACGTCCAACTCGGTGCCGTTCTCGGTCACTTGCGTGACGGAGACCCCGTCGGACGGGGCCTCCGCTTCCGTCTCTCCTTACTAGAGAGGACTTCCGTCTCTCTCTACTGGGAGGGTCAGGCCACGGCGGTGAAGACCGGCAGATAGCCGCCGGACTGGCCCGCTGCGGTCGGGTGGTACGACTCACCGATGTTCAGCCAGTTCACGCTGTGCAGCCAGGCGCTGCCCGAGCAGATCTCGTGGCCGGTGAAGGTGCCCCTGACGTCGCCGAAGGTGAAGCCATGGTTGGCGGCACGCTTGGCGATCGCGCTGTCCAGGTAGTCGGCGGCGCCGTTGATCGCGGCTCGCTCGGCCTCCGAAAGGCCGGTCAGGCAGCTGCCGTTGAGCTTGTAGAAGCGGGGGTAGCCCAGGACGACCACATGGGCGGACGGGGCCTTCGCGCTGATCGCCGAGTAGACGGTGTCGAGTTTGCCGGGGAGTGTCGAGTCGACGTAGGCCTTCGCGGTCGCGATGCGTGCGAGGCAGTTGCTCTCGGACTGGAGCACGCACGTCGTCATGACGTCGGCGAAGCCCGCGTCGTTGCCGCCGATGCTGAGGGAGACAAGGCCGGTGGAGGAGTTGAGGGGGGTCAGCTGGTTGGCGACGACATCACCCGTACGAGCGCCCGAGCAAGCGGTGAAGTTGAACGACGAGGGTGAATGCGCGGCCGCCCAGAGGTAGGGGTAGGCCTTCGTGCTGCGCTTGCAGTCGCCGCTGGAGCTGATGTAGCTGCCTGCGCCGACGCCGGAGGAGTAGGAGTCACCGAGGGCCACATAGCCGGTGGCCGCAAGGGTTGAGGACGCCTGCGCCGCCGCTGCCCCGGTAAGGGCGAAGCCGACGGCGAGGAGGAGTGAGGTCACGTATGCCGTAATTCGGGAACGTCTCATGGAACCTCCCTTTAGCAGGATCTCTGCCACAACTTTCGTACCAGCTACGCGTGTTGACAGGAAGTGTCCATGCCAAGACTTTCGGGGCCTTTCCGGTCCCTACCCTGTGTGTTCACCATGAGTTTGATTACGTGCTCATGACAGAGTCGTGACAAGAGGTCAACGCCCTTGAGTCGCAAGGGGAGATCACCGAGTCTTTACCTCGACCCGGGGTGGAACGCGACACTCCGGGCTGTGCGCCCGATCTCCGCGCACCCCCACACGCGCGCGCCCCACCCAGGCGCCGCTGCCCGAGGAGGACTCCCTCGTAATGGCACAACTGCGTAGCAAGAAGATCCGGATCGCCGCGATAACCTCCGTGGCGACCGCAGCCCTTGTAGGCGGACTCACCGCGCTCCCCGCCCAGGCCGCACCGGCCAAGGGCACGGTGCTCGCCGCCGGCTCCCCCACGGCCGTCAAGGACAGCTACATCATCACGCTCAAGAAGGCGGCCGGTTTCAAGGCCTCTTCGAGCGAAGGCAAAGAGCTGATCAACGAGTACGGCGGCACGGTGAAGAAGACGTTCGGCGCCGCGCTGAACGGCTACACGGCCACCCTCTCGGCGGACGAGGCCGCGAGACTCGCCGCCGACCCGTCGGTCGCCACGGTCGAGCAGAACCAGACGGTCCACCTCACCGACACCACGCAGACCAGCGCCCCCTGGGGCCTGGACCGCATCGACCAGGCGGCGCTGCCGCTCTCCACCACCTACACCTACCCGGACACCGCGGGCACCGGCGTGACCGCGTACGTCATCGACACCGGCGTCCGCATCACGCACACCCAGATCTCCGGGCGCGCCACCTACGGCTACGACGCCGTCGAGGGCGACAGCGTCGCGCAGGACGGCAACGGCCACGGCACCCATGTGGCCACCACCATCGCGGGCTCCACCTACGGTGTCGCCAAGAAGGCGAACATCGTGGCGGTCCGCGTGCTCGACAACGCCGGCTCCGGCACCACCGCGGGCGTCATCGCGGGCATCAACTGGGTGACCGCGAACCACACCACCCCGTCGGTCGCCAACATGTCGCTCGGCGGATCCGCCTCCACCACACTGGACACGGCCGTCTCGAACTCCATCGCGAGCGGTGTGACCTACGCGATCGCGGCGGGCAACAGCAACGCCAACGCCTCCTCGTACTCCCCCGCCCGGGTCGCCACAGCGATCACGGTCGGCGCCACCACCAGCACGGACGCCAGGGCCAGCTACTCCAACTACGGCTCGGTCCTGGACATCTTCGCCCCCGGTTCCTCGATCGTCGCCGGCTACAACACCAGCGACACCGCCACCGCCACGCTCTCGGGTACGTCGATGGCCACGCCGCACGTCGCGGGCGCGGCGGCGATCTACCTCGCGAGCCACACCTCGGCCACCCCGGCGCAGGTCTCCGCGGCCCTGGTCGCCGGTGCCACGTCCAACGTGGTCACCAGCCCGGGCACCGGCTCGCCGAACAAGCTCCTGAAGCTCGTCCCGTAACGCCCCAACTCGCTTGACCTGAGCGGCAGTTCCCCGGAGGCAGCCGGCGCCTCCGGGGAACCGTTGTCTGAGGACCGGAGTGAGTCTCGCCAACGGCTTCCGCATCTTGACGGCCACGCGTACGCTGCGCGACATTGAAGCCCGGCATCCGGCGCTTCGGGGGGCAAAGTCGCCAATGCAGACCATACGTATGAAGACACCTTCATCAGGCACCACGGAGGAGACGGGGCAGGGTCCGGGGAGGGACCTGCTGCCGCTGCTCGCCGGTGCCGCGACGGTCGTGGGAGCCGTCGGCGCGATTCTTGCGTTCGCCGACGCGGACTCACCGCTGCGCGGCCCTTTCACGCTGTTCTTCCTGCTCGCCGCGCCGTCGGCCGCCATCGCGGCCGCGCTGCGCGGCCTTGAACCGTTCGGCCGCGTCCTGGCGTCGGTCGCCGGAGGGGTCGCCGTCAACATGCTGGTGGCCCAGGGCATGCTGGCCCTGCACCAGTGGTCGATGCCCGGTGGGATCGCGGCCGTCACCGCGCTCAGCACCCTCATGCTCCTGCTGGTACTGGTACGACGCCTGCGTGGCCGTACCTCGAGTAGGCGGGCCTCCTGACGTGGACATCAGCGTGTACCGTCCCGGCGAGCTGACAGCCACCGACCGGGCGGCGTGGACCGCCCTGCAGTCGAAGGCCCATCTGAACGGCTCGCCCGAGCTGGCGAACCCGTTCCTGTCCCCCGAGTTCGCGCTCGCGGTGGGCCGCTGCCGGCGCGGCGTGCGGATCGCCGTCGTACGGGAGAACGGCGAGGGGGTGGCGTACTTCCCCTTCCAGCGCACCGGAGCCGGCATCGGCCGGGCCGTCGGCATCGGCGTCTCGGACTGCCAGGGTGTCGTGCACCGGCCCGGCTTCACCTGGGACGCCCACGAGCTGCTGCGGGCCTGCGGACTCGCCGTATGGGAGTTCGACCATCTGGTGGAAGGGCAGGCGCCGTTCGAGTCGGGCGCCTCCGGCACCTTCCCCTCCCCGGTCATGGACGTCGACCAGGGGTACGAGACATATCTGAGCCAACTGCGCGAGCGGTCACCGAAGTTCACCAGGACGACGCTCGCCAAGGAGCGCAAGCTCGGCCGGGACGCCGGCGAGGTGCGCTACGTCCACGACGAGCGCGACCCCGAGGCGCTGCGCACCCTGATGGACTGGAAGTCCGCGCAGTACCGCAGGACCGGGCGCAGCGACCGCTTCGCGCACCCCTGGATCACGCATCTGGTGCAGCAGCTCTTCCACACCCGCTCCGAGCAGTTCGCGGGGATCCTGTCGGTGCTGTACGCGGACGGCAAGCCGGTGGCCGGGCACTTCGGGCTGCGCTCCGGACGGGTTCTGGCCTGCTGGTTCCCGGCGTACGACCCGGCGTTCTCGAAGTACTCCCCCGGGCTGATCCTGCATTTGCGCATGGCCGAGGCGGCCGCCGCCGACGGAATTGCATATCTGGATCTTGGGCGGGGCCAGAAGGAATACAAGGACTCCCTGAAGACACGGGAACTCGCCGTATCGGAAGGGTGGGTGACCCGGCGTCATCCGATCGCCATCGGGCACCGGGCGCGCCGCGCCCCGGTCCGGGCACTGCGCAATGCGGTGCTGGCCCGGCCGGAGCTGTTCGAGCCGGCCGACAGGATCCTCAAGCGGATGGGCAAAATCCGTTCGAGGCATTAGGTAACGGTCAAACCATCAAAAACGTGAGGCCTTCGTTCCAGGTCTTGCCATACGGTCTCATTCATCAATACCGTCGTACATCTCACCCGCATCGGGTCATCAACGCATATGCGATCTAGGGGAGGGCTCAAGATCGCGACGACGGCCCGGAGCGGGGCGCGGTAGGGGGGTGCCGTGCTCGGTGACCACTTGTGCCGAGTCGTCCGCGCGACCGGCTTTTGCGTTTTCTGAAAGCCGGCAGCTTTGCCAGCTCACCCGGCACGCACGGAGATCTATTTCGTTATGCCGTAAGTGAGAACCCCCCTTTCGAACCGGACAAAGAGCCGGACCGCCCAGGGGCGGGCGGTCCACCGGACGAGAGGGACCAGACTCATGAGCTCAGTTCTGCGCCCAGCAGTTTCGGGCCAAGATCCGACCATGGCCGCCAAATACCGACCGATCTCCTCTCACCTGGCCATTGCGCCACCGGTGAGTGTGGTGATTCCGGCCATGAATGAGGCCGAGAATCTTCCGTACGTCTTCAAGACACTTCCCGACTGGATACATGAAGTGGTTCTTGTGGACGGCAATTCCACCGACGACACCGTCGAAGTGGCCCGTGGACTGTGGCCCGACGTCAAGGTCGTCAAGCAGCGCGGAAAGGGCAAGGGGGATGCCCTGATCACCGGGTTCGAGGCGTCGACCGGCGACATCATCGTGATGGTCGACGCGGACGGCTCGGCCGACGGCAACGAGATCGTGTCGTACGTCTCGGCGCTGGTGTCCGGGGCGGACTTCGCCAAGGGCTCGCGGTTCGCCAACGGCGGCGGCACGTCCGACATGACACCGATCCGCAAGCTCGGCAACCATGTGCTGTGCGCGGCCGTCAACGCCAAGTTCGGCGCGCGTTACACCGACCTCTGCTACGGATACAACGCGTTCTGGCGGCACTGCCTGGACAAGATCGACCTCGACTGCACCGGCTTCGAGGTCGAGACCCTGATGAACATCCGGGTCGTCAAGGCGGGTCTCAAGGTCCAGGAGATCCCGAGCCACGAGTACCTCCGCATCCACGGCTCCAGCAATCTGCGGGCCGTCCGGGACGGAATCCGGGTGCTCAAGGTGATCCTCAAGGAGCGCTCCAACCGGCGTGCGCTGCGCCGCAGGCCGCACGCCGCTCAGATCAACTCGGGCCTGGGAGAGGTGTCTTGAGCGAGCATGACATCTCCGTTGTGGTCTGCGTCTACACCGAGGACCGCTGGGAGGACATCCTCGCGGCGGTCTCCTCGGTAGCGGCGCAGTCCCTGCCCGCGCTGGAAACGCTCCTGGTCGTGGACCACAACGCCGCTCTCCTGGAGCGGCTGACCAGGGAGTACAAGGAGACCGACGGGGTGCGGGTGCTCGCCAACGCGGGCCCCCGCGGCCTGTCCGCCGGCCGCAACACCGGTATCGGCGCCGCGCGCGGCGGGATCATCGCCTTCCTCGACGACGACGCCGTCGCCGAGCGGGACTGGCTGCGGTACTTCGCGTCAGGGTACGACGATCCGCTGGTGATGGCCGTCGGCGGCCGTACGGTGCCGATCTGGGCGTCGGGCCGCCGGCCGGCCTGGTTCCCCGAGGAGTTCGACTGGGTGGTGGGCTGCACATACCGGGGCCTGCCCCCGGGCCGGGTCCAGGTCCGCAATGTCCTCGGCGGCAACGCCTCGTTCCGCCGTACGGCGTTCGACGCGGCCGGGGGCTTCGCGACCGGCATCGGCCGCGACGGCGACAAACGCCCGCTGGGCTGCGAGGAGACGGAGCTGTGCATCCGCCTCACCCGCGCCAGACCGGACGCGATCCTCCTGATCGACGACAGGGCGGTTATCCACCACCGGGTGCCGGAAGCACGCGAGCACTTCGCGTACTTCCGCACGCGGGCGTACGCCGAGGGCCTCTCCAAAGCCCTCGTCGCCCGAAGTGTCGGCGCCGACAAGGGGCTTGAGTCCGAGCGCCGCTACACCACCCGTGTGCTGCCCGCCGGGGTCGCCCGCGGGCTGCGGGACGCGGTACTGGCACGCCCGGGCGGCGCGGGCCGCGCGGGAGCCATCGTCGCCGGAGTGCTGACGGCCGCGGGCGGGTACGCACTCGGGAGCATCCGGGCCCGCAGGGGCGGCGCCACGTTCTCCGTCGTGGAGATCGAGGTGGCCCCGCCCCCGGCAGCGGACGACGAGGAGGCCGCGGCATGAACGGACCTGTGCCGATCCTCATGTACCACTCGATCGCACGGCAGCCGAGCGACGCGACGCGCGAACTGTCCGTCACGCCCGACGCCTTCGCCGAGCAGATGGCGCTGCTCTACGAGCAGGGGTTCACCCCGGTCAGCACGGCTCGGCTGGCGGCGAGTTGGCGCGAGGGCGGACCGCTGCCGGAGCGGCCCGTCCTCGTCACCTTCGACGACGGATACGAGGGCGTGCACCGGCACGGGCTGCCCGTGCTCGCCAAGCACGGCTTCGCGGCCACGCTGTTCGTCTCGACGGGGTGGATCAGGGGCGCGTACGACACCGGGGGCGGCCTCGACACCATGCTGGACTGGGACCAGGTGCGCAAACTCGCCGCCGAGCAGGTCGAGATCGGCGGGCACAGTCATACGCACCCGCAGATGGACCAGCTCGCCGAGGACGCGCTCCGGTTCGAGGTGCTGCGCTGCAGGGAGATCATCGCCGACGAACTGGGCACCGGCCCCGCCTCGTTCGCGTACCCGTACGGCTACTCCAGCCGCCGGGTGCGCCAAGCGGTGCGTACGGCGGGCTTCGCCCAGTCGCTCGCCGTCGGCAACGCCCTGGCGCGCCGCCGCCAGGGACCGTACGCCCTGCAGCGTGTCACCGTGCGCCGCAGCACCGGGATAGAGGAGTTCGAGCGGCTCGTCGAAGGCCGCGCGATCGCCCTCAACTTCGCCAGGGACCGCGCCCTCACCAAGGGGTACGCCATGGTCCGAAGAGCACGACAGGTCCGCCGAAAGGCCATCAGTTCCCGTGTCTGACACGACGACCACCACCCAGGCTTCATCGCCGACCGCCGAGGCGCCCGCACAGCGCACGGGCCGCCGCCTCCGCCTGCCCGGCCGCGGCAAGGGCGGGAGCGGAGGAAACCAGCTGTTCCGCAACGCCTACGCCCTGATGCTCAACACCGGTATCTCCGCGGTGCTCGGGCTCGGCTACTGGCTGGTCGCCGCCCGCTACTACTCCGAGACCGCGGTCGGCCAGGGTTCCGCGGCGATCGCCGCGATGAAGCTCCTCGCGGGCCTCACCGCGGTGACCCTGACGGGCGCCCTGGCGCGCTTCATCCCGGTCGCGGGCCGCGCCACCGGGCGCCTCATCTTCCGTACGTACGCGGGCAGTTCGGTGGTCGTGGCGCTGGCCGCCGTCGCCTTTCTGCTCACGCTGAACATCTGGGGACCCTCGTACCGGTTCCTGCAGGGACCGCTGCCCGGCCTCGGCTTCGTCCTCGCGGTCGTCGCCTGGTCGCTGCTGACGCTCCAGGACGGGGTGCTGACCGGCCTGCGCAGCGCGCTGTGGGTGCCGGTCGGCAACACCGTGTTCTCCGTGGTGAAGCTGGTGCTGCTCGTCGCCCTGGCCTCCGCGATCCCCGCGACGGGCGTCTTCGTGTCGTGGGTCGCGGCGATCGCCATGTCCGCCGTGCCGCTCGGCTGGCTGGTCTTCCGGCGCCTGGTGCCCCGCCATGTGAAGGCGACCAAGGAGGACACGGAAGCACCCTCGGTCAAGGAGATCGGGCGCTTCCTCGCGGGCGACTACACCGGCTCGCTGTTCTCGCTCGCCGTGGTCTACCTCGTCCCGGTGATCGTGGCCTCGCAGGTCAGTTCCGCCGACAACGCGTACTTCTACATCACCGCGACCATCGGCGGCACTGTCAACCTGCTGGCCATCAACATGGGCGCCTCGCTCACCGTCGAGGGCTCGCACGACCCGGCGCGGCTGGCCGCCAACACCCGGGCCGCCCTCAAGCGGATGGCGCGGATCATGCTGCCGGTGGGCGCGCTCCTGTTCCTCGGCGCGCCGTTCATCCTGCGCGTCTTCGGCCAGGGGTACGCGGACGCGGCGACACCGCTGCTGCGCTGGTTCGCCATCGGCGGGCTGCTGCGGGTCGTCATGGAGACGTACTTCGCGGTCCTTCGCGCCCAGAGCCGCACCGCTGGACTCGCCTGGCTCCAGGGCCTGTTGTGCGCGCTGGTGCTCGGTCTGACGGTGATCCTCCTGCCCCGGATGGGCCTGACCGGCGCGGGCGTCGCGGAGGTCGCCAGCCTCGCCGTGATCGTGACGATCTCCGCGCCCCGGCTGTACCGGATCCTGCGGACCGCGCCCGCCGAGGTGCCCGCGGGCGCGGCACCGGACGGGGACCTCGCAGACCTCGGGGCGGGCGAGGTGCCCAAGCCGAAGCGCGGGCCCGCGTGGGCGCTGGACGCGGACACCCTCGCCCTGGGCGTCCATGTCGACTTCGACCACCTGGAGCGCCGGCCGGACGTGCGGCCGGGCCCGGGGACACCGCCCACCGGAACACCGGCGGTGCGGCCCATTCACCGGCCGACCTGGGCGCTGGGAACGAAGCCGTCGGTGGTCGGGCTGCCCGTGGAGGCGCGGGAGCCGGGTTCGGAGGCGTCGGTGGGCCCGTCGGAGGCTCCGGAGATAGACGCCCCCTTCGAAGCACAGGAGTCGGAAAGCGCCCCGATAGGGGCGCGGGGCGTGACATCCAGCGGCTCCGCCGCGTGGGCGCGACCAGCCACAGAGAACCCGCACCCGGCAGACAAGGAAGACCCCCCACCCCCGTCCCCGCACAAGGGGTTGACACCCCCGACCAAACCGGGGGTGATCCTCGGCTGCCTGCTGATCTCGGCCCTGCTCCTCTACTGGGTCCCCGCACTCACCCTCAACGACGGCGCCCTCGACCGCATGGGCGGGCTCGGACTGATCTCCGTGCTGCCCCTGCCGACCCTCGTCGGCGCCGCCCTCCTGATCACGGTCTTCGCCTCACTGCTCTGGATGGCCCGCGAACACAAGGGGCTCCTCCTCGTCACCCTGCTCGCCACCGTGGTCTCGCTGCACGCGCTCCCGGCGGTGATCGAGACGGAGCCACGGTTCG
Source organism: Streptomyces sp. NBC_00620 (assembly GCF_026341825.1). GTDB lineage: Bacteria > Actinomycetota > Actinomycetes > Streptomycetales > Streptomycetaceae > Streptomyces. Next base: position 846,213 of record NZ_JAPENY010000002.1, on the reverse strand, counting down.
CGACGGCATGGCAGCACCTGGGGTTCCTGGACTACATCGACCGCACCGGATCCGCCGTACCCGACCTGGACGCCCGTTGGAGCTGGCCGGGCTTCTTCGCGGCGGCCGCGTTCGTCGCGAAGGCCTGCGGAGTCACCGACCTCACCGAGGTGATCCGCTGGTGGCCGCTGGCCATGCAACTCCTCTACCTGGCACCGATGTTCCTGCTCGTACGCTCGATGCGGGCGGGCTGGCGGGCCAAGTGGACCGGCATCTGGATCTTCGTACTCAGCGGCTGGGTCGGCCAGGACTACTTCTCCCCGCAGGGCTTCACCTATCTGCTGTACCTCGCCTTCGTGGCGATCCTCCTCGTCTGGTTCCGGGCACCGCGCGTGCTCTGGACGAAGAGGCGGCCCGGCGAGGCCGAGGTCGAGCCGGCGAACCGCCGCCAACAGGCCGTGCTGCTCATGGTGTTGATCGGCCTGTTCGCGGCGACCGTACCGGCGCACCAGCTCACCCCGTTCGTGATGCTGGGCGTCCTCGCGGTCCTCGTCCTCGTCGGCCGCTCCGAACTGCGCGGCCTGCCCATCCTGTTCGCGGTACTGGTCGCCGTCTGGGTCGGCTTCATGGCCGAGCCGTACTGGTCGGGCCACTTCAACGAGCTGTTCGGCGGGGTCGGCGGCGTGGGCGGCAACGTGTCCTCGTCGGTCTCCGGGCGCATCGAGGGCGGCAGTTCGACCCACAAACTCGTCCTCTACACGCGTGTGCTGCTGGCCGCCGGCGTGATGACCTTCGCCTGCTACGGCTGGTGGCGCCGCCGCGAGAACAAGTACCGCGAGCGCTCGCTGCTCGTCCTCACCTTCGTGCCGTTCCTGGGCTTCGGCATGCAGTCGTACGGCGGCGAAATGGCGCTGCGCGTCTTCATGTTCGCCCTCCCGGGCGCGGCCATGCTCGCCGCACTCGCCCTCTTCCCGCGCACCGGAGTCACCGCGAAGGAACGGGACAGGGACCGCGTGAGCCTCGCACCGCTCGCCGCCCTGATGGCGGGTCTGGTCCTCATGGGCGGCTTCCTGGTGGCCCGCTGGGGCAACGAGCCCTTCGAGCGGGTCAGGCCGGGCGAGGTCGCCGCCATGAACTACGTGTACGCGCACGACGATCCGACCGTACGGCTGCTGTGGATGAGCAACGACACCGTCGAGAACGTCACGCCCTCGATTCCATGGGGCTCGCGGGACATGGAGAAGGTGGAGTACGTGCCCACGCTGGCGCCCGTCGATCCGGTCCTGGTGTCGGGCCTGGTCAAGGCGCTCAAGGACGCGGGCCCGAACTCGTACCTGATGATCAACCGCAGTCAGGTGGTCTATCTCCAGCTGGACGTGGGCTATTCACCGACCTGGCAGACGCGGCTCCTCAAGAACCTCGACGAACGACAGGAGCTGAAAAAGGTCTTCGTCAACGACGACGTCACGATGTACTCCCTGCGCAAGCAGCCCGAGGGCGAGATCCCGAAGGCCGATCCGGGGCCGATCGGGCCCCAGGTGACCTGGACGCCGTGGTCGGTCGTGGGTGGTCTCGCGGCCGTCGCGCTGATCGTGCTGCTGACGGCGCGGGAGGCCGTGCGGGTCGCGGTCCGGCCCAGTGTGCGGCAACTGCGGTGGCTGCAGAGCAGCTTCTGGTTCGCGCTGCCGCTGCTCGCGGTGCTGCTGGCTTCGCTGGTGCAGCGGTTCCTGACGATGAAGTAGTTCTTGGTAGGCGTACGAGGGTGAAGTGGCTCAGCGGTCCAGCCACTTCACCTCGTACGCGCCCAACTCGAGCTGCTTCCCATCGACCTTCGTGCTGGTCGACCGGTCCAGCGCGTTGACGACGAGGACCGTCTTTTCGGTGGCGAGGACGCGGACGCGGGGCACGTCGTCGGCGGCGACGGACACCGTCTCGTACGCCGTCCCCGGCGGGAACTCCTCGCCGAACCGCGAGACGAGGTCGAACATCGGCAGGGTCTCACCGCCGTCCGCGCTGTCCGTCGGCGTCCACAGACAGCCCGCGCAGTCGGGGCCCTTCTCGTTCTCCGGGTTCCAGTAGAAGCCGGAGGTGGCGCCGCCGCGGGCCATCGCGATCAGACCGGCGGCCTGGACGGCGACACGGCGGGTCTCGGACCAGCCCTCGCGCTCGTCGTCGCCGTCGGCCGGTTCGACGTAGTACTCGGCCCACCACAGCGGCAGGTCGCCCGTCCGCTCCCGCACCCACTCGCCGACGGCCGTGAACTTGTCGGTGGCCGCGAACTCGTCGGGCAGCAGCTCGTCGTCGTTGGTGTAGCTGGACCCGTCGACGACGACGAAGTCCGCGCCCGCCTTGTGCTTGTTCCAGTAGTCGAAGGCGTCCAGGACACGCTGGTCCATGGTGCCCCAGGCGCCCTTCACGGTCGGCGAGGCGTCGTGTGTCTGGCGCGGGTCGAGACTGTCCATGACGAGGTAGGGCCCGCCGACCATGATGTCCTCGTCGACCTTCTTCAGCGCCTTGTAGACCAGGTTGTAGAGCTCGGTGTAGCCCTCGTAGTCCCAGCGGGCCTTCGAGTCGTTCCAGAAGCCCTTGAACTCGTTCCAGACGATGAAGTGGCGTACGTCCGGATAGCGCTTGGCGACGGTCGCGGCGAGCGCGGCGAAGTCGTCGTAGTGCGCGGGGTCCGGAGCGGTCTCCAGAGCGGCCTCGCTCCAGTCGGTGTCGCCGGACCCGCCGCCCTTCATCCAGTCCGGGGAGCAGCACAGGGTGACGACCGGGGTGCCGCCGGACGCACGCATGAAGTCGACACGGCGGTCCATCTCGACGAAGTCGTAACGCCCCTTGGACGGCTCGGGGTTGCCGGCCCCCCAGCCCATGATGTGCTGGATCTGCGGCATCGGCTGCTTCGAGAGCAGCCCCTCCACGCGCCCGGTGGCCGCGGCGCTGCCCTCGTCGGCGCTGAACTGGGTGTGCGTGAAGCCCCAGCCGACCTCCGGCTCCGCCGCCTTCGCCGGGGCGGCGGGCGTGCCGTGCACCTTGTCCCCGTCGCGGGTCGTGCCCTCGGTGCCCGCGCCGTCCCCGGGCAGGGTGTTGAGCAGGGTCACCAGCAGGGCGAGCGCGGCCGCTCCCACGCCGAGCACCGCGGTGAGCCGCCACCGCCGTGCCCCCGAATTCCACCCATGACGTCCCATCAAGGGCAACAGTAACGTCGGGCATCGGCGGTGGAACAGGTTCCGTATGGCCACGAAACCGCCTCGTTCTCCGGCGGCCGTGACACCGGCGGCGGCGCGGGATCCTCTCGGACACCCGGCCGAAAGCCGGTTGAGCTGGGGCCACTCACGGGGGACACCTGGACCGGGCCGCGGAAATCCAGTGCATAGGTTCCCTTGGTGACGGATCATGGCGGCATGTCTGCCAACCCACACGACGCTCTGCCGATCCGGCTCAACGTCGATGACAGCGACTCACCGTCGGACGTCATCGACGCGCTGTTCCTCGGCCGCTTCGCGACGGGCGAGCAGCCTCACTCGCACGCCGTCAACATCGACCGCGTACGGTCCGGGGCGACACTGCTCCCGCCCGGCGCCCGCGTGCTGCGCTCCGCCCGCGACGACGACCGCAGCGCGACGCTCGCCGAGGGCGAGGGCTGGACCCTGCTCGTCTCCCGCTGGAACCGCGGCGCCGACGTCACCGTCACCGCGACCAGTACCGAGCTGGCCGAGAAGGTCCTCGACCAGGCCACGGACGGCGCGGCCGACGAGCCCGAACCCCAGCCGGAGAACGTGACGATGGGGTTCTGGTACGTGTCCCCGCGCCGCGGCCCGCACCGCACCACCCGCCAGATCTCGGCCGGCACCTGGGACGAGGTGCGGCCGAACTACACCACGCCGGTGGCGGACGCGATGGACACCCTGATGAAGACGACCCCGGAGGACATCGCGGGCCGGCTGCTCCTGCTGCACGGCCCGCCCGGGACGGGCAAGACCTCGGCCCTGCGCACCCTCGCCCGCTCCTGGCGCGACTGGTGCCAGGTGGACTGCGTCCTGGACCCCGAGCGGCTCTTCTCCGACGTCGGATATCTGATGGACATCGCGATCGGCGAGGAGGACGGCACGGGGAAGAGCCGCTGGCGGCTGCTCCTCCTCGAGGACTGCGACGAGCTGATCCGCGGCGAGGCCAAGCACACGGCGGGCCAGGCCCTCTCGCGCCTGCTCAACCTCACGGACGGCCTCCTCGGCCAGGGCCGCAACGTCCTCGTCGGCGTCACCACCAACGAGGACCTGGAGCGCCTCCACCCGGCCGTCGTCCGCCCCGGCCGCTGCCTCGCCCGTATCGAGGTCGGCCCGCTGACCCGCCGCGAGGCCGTGAACTGGCTCGGCACGGAAGAGGGCGTCTCCCGCGAGGGCGCGACCCTGGCGGAGCTGTACGCGCTGCGCCGGGGCACGACTCCGACGCAGGTACCGGATCCGCGGGAGGGGGCGGACGCGGGGCTGTATCTGTAGGGGGCGGCCAGTCGAACCCCGCCGGGACGGCGATCGGCCACGACGGCGGTCTTCGGCGGTGCCGGACCCTGCGCAGCCAATCCGGCACCGCCGGGGGCCGGATTGGGGCCTTGGGCGCCCCATCCGCGTATACGACTCCCAAGCGCGCCCGGCGCACAGGCGCCCCTACTCCCAAGCGCGCCCGGCGCACAGGCGCCCCCTACTCCCCGTACGCCGCCCGCAGGGCATCGCGCGCCGCGTCCAGCGCGGCGGACTCCGTGAGGCCCAGGCGGCGTACGCGCTCGGCGTAGGCCTGCGCCGCCGTCGCCGCCTCGCGCTCGGCGGCCGAGCCCGCGGCGGCCACGACCGTCCCGTTGCGGCCCCGCGTCTCGATCACCCCGTCCGCCTCCAGCGCCCGGTACGCCTTGGCGACCGTGTTCGCGGCGAGGCCGAGCGACTCGGCCAACCCCCGCACGGTGGGCAGCCGGTAGCCGACCGGAAGCGCCCCGGACCGGGCCTGCTCGGAGATCTGGGCGCGCACCTGCTCGTAGGGCGCGGCCCCCTCATCAATGTGGATCTTCAGCGTCACGGGCCGATTGTCCCGCACCCGGCGGAAAATGAGAGGCACCCCTGCACAGCCCACGCGTAGCGTGCGTCTTCATGACAGTGATCGTCCGTGACGTCCGACCCGACGACCGGCGGGACGCCGAGGGCTTCGCCCGAGTCCGCCACCTCGCCCTCCCCTTCATGCTGCACACCCCCGAGTCCGTCGCTTACGACGCCACGCATGCTCACCCCGACGCCCACTACCGGCCCTTGCTCGCCGAGCAGGACGGCGAAGCGATCGGCACGGCCAACGTCGGCATCGTGCACGACAGCCCGGAGGCGGACCAGGGCTATCTCAACGTGTACGTCGCTCCGGACAGCACACGCCGGGGCGCGGGCTCGCTCCTGGTCCGCGCCGCCGAGGAGCACCTGACGGCCATGGGTGCCACGAAGCTCTTCGCCTGGGTCCTGGACTCCCCCGCCAACCGCGCCTTCGCCGAGAAGCACGGCTACCGCGCGAGCCGCTCCGCGTACTTCCTCCGCCTGGACCTGGCGAACGGTGCCCTGCCACCCCGTCAGGCCCTCCCCCCAGGCGTCGAACTCCGCAAGGGCTCCGACTACGCCGCCGATCCGCGCCCCCTGTTCGACCTGGACGCGGAGACGATGGCGGACGAACCCAGCGACGTCCCCCAGGAGTTCACGGACTACGAGGCCTGGCTCCAGGAGACCTGGAACCACCCCCTCTTCAGCCCCGAGCTGACCTCGGTCTCGGTCGTCGACGGCCGCCCCGCGGCGTTCAGCGCGGCCCGCACGGACGGCGGCACCCGCTACGGCACGGTGATGACGGGCACCGCCCGCGCCCACCGCGGCCGCGGCCTCGCCAAGCTCGCCAAGAACGACTCCCTGCACCGCGCCCGCGCCGCCGGCTTCACGGAGGCGTTCACGGGCAACGACAGCGGCAACGGTCCGATGATCGCGATCAACAAGTGGTTCGGCTACGAGATCTGCGCCACGGAGGTGCGTTATGTCCGCGAACTCGACTGAATCCCTCCCCCAGTTGGAGATCGTCCTCGTCAAGGCGGGCCGTACGAAGATCCGTTACCCCGCCGAGCTGCTCGCCGACGACGGCACCCGCGTCACCGTACGGGCGCCGTGGGCGGGCGAGGGCGTCCGCGACTTCGGCTTCGTACGCTTCGAGGCGGGCGATGTCTTCACCGAGTACTACTGGCGGGACCGCTGGTACGCGGTGAAGGAGGTCCGCGACGCCGAGGGCGTGCTGAAGGGCTGGTACTGCGACATCACCCGCCCGGCCGTCGTCTCCGGCGCCCCCGGCGGTGCCGCCGCCGAGCTGGTCGTCGAGGATCTCGACCTGGACCTGTGGCGCTCCGCCGACGGCACGGCCGTACTCCGCCTGGACGAGGACGAGTTCGCCGCGAGCGGCCTGGCGACGACGGATCCGGCGGCCGCGGCCGCCGCCGAGAACGCCTTGGACGAACTCGAACTCCTCGCCCGGAAGGGTGACTTCGAGGACCTGCTCGCTTAGGAGGAGGCCCTGTTCACTCAGAGGCCGGCCACCACCGCGTACCGCTCGTCCTCGACCTCCCTCCCCCACAACCGCGAGTCGTCCGAGAGCCGCTCCACCCGGACGTCCGCCGCGAGGGGCTCCAGGAGCGCGGTGAGCCGGTCCGCGGATATGCCGACCGGGCTCACCGTCCCCCACACGCCCTCGACGAGGACGAGCCGCCCGCCGGGGCGCAGCAGCCCGCACCAGTGCCGCAGAACGCGCCCGGGGTCGGGCAGCGTCCACAGCACATGGCGGCAGAGCAGGACGTCGAACAGCTGCTCACCGACGGGCGGTGCCGCAGCGTCACCGACCAGGAACACCGCGTCACGCCCGGCGAGCTTGGCGCGGGCCAGGTCGACCATGCCCGGCGAGAGGTCGACCCCGGTGACGTGATGCCCCCACCCGGACGCGAGGAGTGACAGGCTGCCGGTGCCGCAACCCAGGTCGAGGACGTCGGAGGCCCGCTCCGGCAGCCACGTGCTCAACCGGGCGGCCCAGGCCTCCCGTACGACGGGATCGCGCAGCCCGTGGTCCGGCTCCTCGTCGAAGGTGACGGACTCTACGTCCCAGTCGACGTCAGCCCCTGGAATCACTGGATTCATCTCGTTGTTACTCGCCATGTGCACCAGGGTGACAGTCACCACTGACAGTCGAATCGTGACTGGCACCACAGACAGATCGCGACCGATGAGGAACTCTCCCCGAAAGGGTCTACCTCCGTGTCACCGCGGACATAGGTAGACGCAAGGAGGCAGCCATGCGCCGCGTAACCCTGCAGAAGCCCCTGAGGAAGTCGGACTCCCGCCGCGTGCGGGACGAGGCCGACGAGCGCCCGGTAGAGCGTCCGGAGGTCCGAAAGGACATCCACCGCACGTGGTGGCCGGACGGGTGAGCGGCGCCTGCCCGCCCGGCCATGAGAACCCCGGGAACAGTCAGGCGAGCCGCTTGCGGTAGTGGATGCGGTCGTAGGGGCCGTCCACGCGCCGCTCCGTGACCTCGTACCCGTACTTCGGGTAGATCTTCTGGTTCTCCCACATCATCGCGTTCGTGTAGAGCCTGACCTCGGGCAGTCCGAGGGCGCGCGCGCGTGCGTCCACGAACGCCAGCAGCCGTCGTCCCACGCCCTTTCCATGGGCGTCGGGACGGACGGCGATGCTGTCGAGGTACAGATGGTCCTCGTACGCCTCGATCACCACGAGGCCCGTCACGGGTTCCCCCGTGACGAACACCCGCCCCGCCGCCACGTTCGCCGCGTGGTCCGCCTCCATGGGCTGCGGCACCACTCCGATGCGTTCGATGTAGTGGTGGTAGGCCGCGTCGGTCACGGCCTTCACCGCGGGTACGTCGGAAGCGACGGCCCGACGGACATCGAGGTCACTCAAGGCGGCTGTCTCTCTCGGTGCATCTGTCATAGCGCGAACGCTACCTACCTGATCGCAGTCTCAGCGCTCCCTTAACGCCGCCATAAGGATCTCCATCTCCCGCCTCCAGCAGGCGATTTCGCGGTTTCTTCGGGCTAGCTTGCTGATCGCCCCCACGGGTTCGGCCCACAGGTTCAGCCCATGCATCCGGGACGTTTCGAGGAGTTCCCCCATGACCGCCGCCCTGCCCACTCGCCGTAAGGCCGCCGCGATCGCCGTCGCCGGTGTCGCCCCGCTCGCCCTGACCGCGCTCGCCGCCGCGCCGGCCGCCGCGCACGGCACGATGGGAGACCCGGTCAGCCGGGTCTCCCAGTGCTACGCGGAGGGTCCGGAGAGCCCCAAGTCGGCCGCCTGCAAGGCGGTCGTCGCGGCAGGCGGCACGCAGGCGCTCTACGACTGGAACGGCATTCGCATCGGCGACGCCAACGGGCAGCACCAGGCGCTGATCCCGGACGGCAAGCTGTGCAGCGCGAACAGCGACGAGTTCAAGGGCCTGGACCTGGCCCGCGAGGACTGGCCGGCCACGAGCGTGAGCAGTGGCTCGTACACCTTCAAGTACCGGGTGACCGCGCCGCACAAGGGCACCTTCAAGGTCTATGTCACCAAGGCCGGCTACGACCCGTCGCAGCCCTTGGCCTGGGACGATCTGGACCTCCAGAATCCGGTCGCCTCGGCCACCGACCCGACCGCCTCCGGCGGCTTCTACACGTTCTCCGGCACCCTCCCGCAGCGCTCCGGCAAGCAACTGCTCTACGCGATCTGGCAGCGCTCGGACAGCCCGGAAGCCTTCTACTCCTGCTCGGACATCACGTACGGCGGGAGCGACAGCGGCACCGGCGATGACAGTGGTGACAGCGGCAGCGGCACGACGACCACTGCTTCCCCGGCCCCCGCCCCGACCGCCTCGGCACCCTCCGAGGAGCAGATCGAGGCCGGTACCGACAAGTCGACCGTCGAGCACAACGGCCACGGCGACAACGACGCCAGTACGTCCGCGGGACCCACCACGGCCTCCCCGGTCGCGGAGACCGCCACCCCGGCCGGCCAGGTCGAGGCCCAGGCGGCCGGCGCCTCGGAGAACCTCGCCGAGACCGGCGGAGACGGCACCACCCCGTACCTCGCGGTCGGCGGCGCCGCCGCCCTGGCACTCGGCGCGGCCACGCTCTTCGCTTCGGTCCGCCGCCGCGCGGTGAGCGGCGGACGCCACGGCCGTTAGGCCCGCCCGGCACGGCAATCCGGGGTCTGTCCGGCGGCTCAGGCAGGACAGACCCCGGCGGCGTGCTCAGCCGAGCACGGACGCGCAGGTGGTGGCGGTGGCGTGCGAGGGATCGAGCGCGTTGACCACCTCGTGGAAGGCGATGCGGTCGAGGAGGCCGATCGCCGCGTGCTCGGAGAGGTCGACGGCGCACAGGTCCTGCAACAGGACGTTGTGGACGTCGGATCCGGTGAGGAACTGTGAGCGGTACGGCGTGACCACCTCGTCGTACTTGGTGGCGATGACCGTGTAGTGGACGCCCGCGACGGTGTCCCCGCCCGCGTTGAGCTTGGTCAGGAACGCGGATCCGGCGATCTGGTCGGCGAGTGCCGGAGTCGCCGTGGAGAGCAGGTCCTCGGCGCCGGGGAAGTACGCCAGCAGGTTGGTGAGGCCGTTGAGGGTGGTGCCGTGGTTGTCGGGCGCGATGCCGACGAGGGCGTTCACCTTGGCGGCTCCGCCGAGGAACTTGAGGTAGTAGCGGGGCATCATGCCGCCCTGCGAATGGCCCACGAGGTCGGCCTTTGTGGAGCCGGTCGCGGCGAGCACCTTGTCGACGAAGACCTGGAGCTGCTCGGCCGACTTGTCGATCGGGCCGAGGCCGTTGAAGAGCGGGACTCCGGGCAGTTGCCCGTAGTCGAGGGAGTAGACGCAGTAGCCCCGGTTCACCAGGTAGGGCGCGAGGCCCAGCCAGTTGTCGACGGAGTTCGCGAAGGTGCCGTGGACGAGGACGACGGGGCGGGGGTGTGCGGTGGACGGTTTGCAGGAGTAGTTGTTCCAACCGCTGGTGGGCGCGGCGGCCTCGGTGGCTGCGGTGGCGGTGGCGGAGGCGGTGGGGACGATGACGACCGTGGCGGTCAGGAGGAGCGCGGCCAGCGGTCTGAGCATTCGCTTCCAGGGCAGCATCGTGTGATCTCCTTGCGGCTCAAGGGAGTTGCGACGGCGTACGCCCTGTGATCCGGATCACGAGGATGCTGTTCACTCGTCAAGTTACGAGTGAGTAGTCCAAGTGTGAAGTTACGCGTCAGTAAAAACTTCCAGCGGTAGTCGATGGCTGTGATAAAGCCACTGACGTACCGTCACCAGGCGGGCTTGATGGGACCATAGGGCGCAATACGCGCCAAACGGTCGCGCAACGCCCGAACTTCACCCTCGCCGAGCAGTTCGACCCAGGGCCGGACGGCCTCCGCCGCCGCTTCCTCCGCCGCACGTGTGCAGGCCCAGCCGAGCTCGGTCAGCACGAGCAGCCGGGCGCGCGCGTCACTGGGATGCGGCCGCCGCTCGACGTACCCCTTGCGCACCACCTCGTCGACGAGCTGACTCGCGGCCTGCTTGGTGACCCCGAGATGCGCCGCGAGGTCGGTGACCGTCGCCCCGTCCGGCGCGAGCCGCGCGAACGCGAAGCCGTGCGCGGGCCGCACCCCCTCGAACCCCCGGGCGACGACACCCTCGTGGATACGCTGCGTCAGCTCGCCCGCGGCGGCGAGCAGCACGGCGGACAGGGCGATGGCCTCGGAGTTCTGCACGGAAGCATTGAAACACTCTTGACGACTTGGTCAAGCTGCTTGACTATGTACCAAGTAGTCAAGCAGCTTGACCAAATAGCCATTGCAGAGGGAGATCCGCCATGCCCGTAGTCCGCTCCTCCGAAGGCCTCGTCCACGAGATACACGGCGCCCGCTTCGTCTCGTACGCCACTCCCCGCACCGGCAGCAAGGAGCTGTGCGCCTGGCGGGGCGAGATCCCCGCCGGGACCAAGGCCCCCGTGCACACCGTCAACCGCGAGGAGATCTTCCATCTCCTCTCCGGCGAACTGCTGATCACCCTCGACGGCCGCGCCGAGCGGATCACCGCGGGCGACACGGTGATCATCAACCCCGGCGCGACGTTCGGCGTCGAGAACCCCACCCAGGAGACCGCGACCTCCTGGGTCACCACGTCCATCGACCTCCAGGCGGAGCTGGCCGACGGCACGGTCCTCACTCCGCCGTGGGCCAACTGACCTGCCAGGCAAGCTCGGAGCGCGTCAGCTCCAGCAGCCGGCCCATCCAGTTCCGTCCGCGGTTGTCGGGGACGTCTCTCCAGTAGGGGGATTCCGAGTAGCCCGTGTAACTGAGCCTCGCGTCCCCCGTGGAGAGGAGCACTTCCGCGAGTCCGGGGTGCTGGGTGAACTTCGCGCGCAGCAGCCCGGCCATGACGGCGAGCCGCACCTCGGCCCAGTCGGCCCGCCGCGTGGCCCGGCCGCCCAGGTCGTGCGCCTCCCGGCCCGAGGGCGCCTCCCGGATGCGCCTGCTGTCGGTGGCGTCGGCCGCCGACAGCGACCAGTACCCGTGCAGTACGGAGGCGTACGTCTGCCCCGCGAAGGCGATCTCCACGGGGTAGTCGTTGCGCAGCACGAACAGGTCCGGCTCCTCCGGCCAGCCGCGCGGGTAGATGACCTGGTGGGAGACGACGGCCGGCCGGCCCGCCCCGGCCGGGTCGTCGGCGTACCGGACGGCTCGTTGCTCCTCCTCGCGCCGGACGCCCTCGTCTCCGCGACGGAAGTAGTCGAGGGCCTCCTGCCGCAGTTCCGGCGTCACCACGGGCCCGTCCCCGTCGACGGCCTCGCCGATGGCGGTGGTCAGGATGCGCAGGGGACGGTCCTGGCGGTCCATGTCGCCCAGGACGTAGATACGGAGGTGGGGCGGGACCGCGAGATAGGCGTCGCGCAGCGCGAGCCGGTGGGGCTCGGTCGGCTCCTGCTGGTAGCGCTGGATGGCGTCGTGGCACCGCTGCACAACGGTCGGCCGTCCGCTCAACTCCTCGATCAGGTCGGCGACTTCGAGGAGGAAGCCGTCCGGGGTCAGCAGTTCGCTGTCGCGGGAGGCCCACTTGGACTTGGGCGGTTCGGCGGGACGGGCCGGGGCGTCGGGCCGGGGCGCCGAGATCCGGCCCGAGGCCAGCAGCTTCTCCAGACCGGCCAGGTCGGTCCTTTCCCCGCAGCGGACCGCTCCGTCCGCGAAGACGACCAGATCCTCGACGAAGTACTCCTCACTCCACTCGCTCCGCCGCCAGACGTGGCACCAGGCCCCGTCGATTCGCTCCCCGTCCACTGTCCGATACGTCGGTCTCCGCCAGCTCATGGGAGAACGCTAGTACCCACTGCCCGGCGGTCGGTGCTGCCTGCTGCGCGAGCGCCGCTTCGAATCGCATGCATGTTCGATGCTGGTCTATTGTGGTGTCACCACCCCGGAGGGACCGGAGTGGCGATACGGAGACAGGGGGCAGTCAGTGGCGAGGTGGTACGGATGCGCGGTTTTACGCATCTGCATGCCGTCTCCGGGTTCTCCCTGCGGTACGGCGCCTCGCACCCCGAGCAGCTTGCGGAGCGGACCGCCGAGCGGGGAATGGACGCGGTCGCCCTGACCGACCGGGACACCCTCGGCGGCGCCGTCCGCTTCGCCAAGGCCGCAGGCCAGGCCGGTGTCCGGCCTCTGTTCGGAGTGGATCTCGCAGTGGAGGCGCCTCCCGAAGCGGCCGGACGCACGGAGCGGCGACGCACACCGGCCCGCGGCGGTGCCTTCGTCGACGAGTCGGCGCAGCGCGTGGTCTTCCTGGCCCGGGACGGGGCCCGCGGCTGGGCCGAACTGTGCCGGCTGGTGAGTGCCGCGCACGTGGACACGGCGGGCGGCAAGCGCCCCTTGCTGCCCTGGAACGCCCTCGGCGGGGAGCACCTCACCGTGCTGCTCGGCCCCACCTCGGACGTCGGCCGTGCCCTGGCGGCGGGACGCCCGGACCGCGCCGCCCAGCTGCTCGCGCCCTGGCGGGAGCGGTACGAGGACGCGGCACTGCGCATCGAGGTCGTCTGCCATGGCCGCAGCGGCACCGGCACCGGTTCACTGCGGCTCGCGGCCCGCGCTCTCGGCTTCGCCGTCGACCAGCGGATCACGCCCGTCCTGAGCAATGCCGTGCGTTATGCCGACCCCGGCCAGGGCCCGGTCGCGGACGTCCTGGACTCCGCGCGCCGCCTGGTGCCGATCGATCCGCGCGGCGAGCGCGACTCCGGCGAGCGGTGGCTCAAGCCCACCGCGGACATGGCTCGTATCGCCGAGCAGGTGGCCGAGGCCGCCGGATACCGCGCGAGCACCGCCCGTCGACTGCTCGAGGTCACCGAGGAGACCGCCGCGGCCTGCCGTGTCGACCCCGAGGACGATCTGGGACTCGGCCGCGTCCACTTCCCCGAACCGGGGCTCGTCGGTGCCCATCGGCGCACTCCCGAGCGGGTGCTGCGTTCGAAGTGCGCCGCCGCGATGCTGCTGCACCACTACGACCGCGACCGCCACCGCTGGGAGCGCCTCGAGGACGAGCTGCGCCTGATCGAACGGCTGGGATACGCCTCGTACTTCCTCACCGTCGCCCAGGTCGTCGCCGACACCCGCGAACTCGGTATCCGGGTCGCCGCCCGCGGCTCCGGCGCGGGTTCCCTGGTCAACCACCTCCTCGGGATCGCCACCGCCGACCCTGTCGAACACGGTCTGCTCATGGAGCGCTTCCTGTCCGACAAGCGCGCGGAACTGCCCGACATCGACATCGATGTGGAGTCCGCCCGCCGCCTGGAGGTCTACCGGGCGATCATCGACCGCTTCGGCCCGGAGCGGGTGGCCACCGTGTCCATGCCGGAGACCTACCGGGTGCGGCACGCCGTGCGCGACGTCGGCCTTGCCCTCGGCCTGGATCCGGCCGAGGTGGACCGGCTTGCAAAATCGTTTCCGCATATCCGGGCCCGCGACGCCCGAGCCGCCCTGCAGGAACTGCCGGAACTGCGCGGCATCGACCCGGAGGCGTACGGCCCGCACATGTGGGACCTGGTCGAGGCTCTGGACGCACTCCCACGCGGCATCGCCATGCACCCGTGCGGCGTGCTGCTCTCCGACGCCACACTCCTCGCCCGTACGCCGGTCATGCCGACCAGCGGCGAGGGCTTCCCGATGTCCCAGTTCGACAAGGAGGACGTGGAGGACCTCGGACTGCTCAAGCTCGACGTGCTCGGCGTACGCATGCAGTCCGCCATGGCGCACGCCGTCGCCGAGATCGAGCGGACCACCGGGCACCGCATCGACCTGGACGACGCCGCCCAGGTACCGCCGGACGACGCGAAGACGTTCCAGCTGATCAAGTCCTCCCAGACCCTGGGCTGCTTCCAGACCGAGTCACCCGGCCAGCGCGACCTCATCGCCCGGTTGCAGCCCGAGACCTTCCACGATCTCGTCGTCGACATCTCGCTGTTCCGGCCGGGGCCGGTCGCGGCCAACATGGTCGATCCGTTCATCAAGGCCCGGCACGGGCGGCAGGCGCCCCGCTGTCCGCACCCGGACCTGGAGCCCGCACTGCGCGAGACGCACGGCGTGGTGGTCTTCCACGAACAGATCATCAAGATCCTGTCGGTCATGACCGGCTGCACCCTGGCCTTCGGCGACTACACGCGGCGGGCACTGTCGAACGCCGACCAGGTCGGACGGGTACAGGCGTGGTTCGCGCAGGAGGCGCGCAAGCGCGGATACGAGGAGGAGGTCGTCAAGCGGACCTGGGAGATCGTCGAGGCGTTCGGGGCGTACGGCTTCTGCAAGGCGCACGCGGTCGCCTTCGCCGTGCCCTCGTACCAGTCGGCGTGGCTGAAGGCCCATCATCCGGCCGCCTTCTACACCGGGCTTCTCACACACGACCCGGGGATGTATCCGAAACGGCTACTGCTCGCGGATGCCCGGCGGCGGAGCGTGCCGATCCTGCCGCTGGATGTGAATGCGTCGGATGCCGCCTATCGAATCGAACTGGTGTCTGACGAATGGGGTGATCGGCCCGTCCACGGGATCCGGCTCGCCCTGTGCGACGTGCGCGGGATGAGCGAGAGAGAGGCGGAGCGGATCGTCGCGGGGCGCCCGTACAGCTCACTCCAGGACTTCGTCTCCCGGGCCCGGCCGTCCCGACCTGTCGCCGAACGCCTCGCCCAGGTAGGCGCGTTGGACGCCTTCGGCCGCAACCGCCGCGACCTCCTTCTGCACCTTGCCGAGCTGCACCGCGGCCAACTGCGTTCTTCACAGGGACAGTTGACTCTGGGTGCGGCCGACGGGTCCCAGAGCACGGTCGCCCCTGCCCATCTGCCCGACCTGGACGACGCCGAGCGGCTCGGTGCCGAGCTCGGGGTGCTCGGCATGGACACCTCCCGCCATCTCATGGGCGATTACCGGGAGTTGCTCGACGAACTCGGCGCCGTCTCCGCGAAGCAGCTGAAAGACCTGCCGCACGGACAGGTGGTGCTCGTCGCCGGCGCGAAAGGGGCCGTTCAGACCCCGCCGGTCCGTTCCGGCAAGCGGGTCATCTTCACGACGCTGGACGACACGACAGGCCTGGTGGACTGCGCGTTCTTCGAGGACAGCCATGACGCCTGCGCGCACACCGTCTTCCACTCCTGGCTACTGCTCGTGCGCGGCGTGGTGCAGCGCCGCGGCGGAGGCAGCGGCAAGGCGCTGTCGGTGACCGGCTCCGCCGCCTGGGACCTCACCGAACTGGCCGAACTGCGCCGCGAGGGCGGCCTGTCGGCGGTGACGGAACAGCTCACCAGGACCGGCCCGCCGCCGAGCAGAGGTACGAGCAACCGCAGCCTCCAGCTGGAGACCGGTTACGCGCTGCATCCGTGGGCAGATCTGCAGCCGCCCGGCGAGTCCGTCAAGCAGAGCCGCAAGCTGTGGCACCAGAGCCCGGGTTCTGCAGGCTGACATGTGTCTCGCGGGCGGGCAGGAGGTGGCAGTGGCCGGGCTCCCGTCCGCCCGCGTGATGACTAGGAAGCGAGGAAGTCGACGAGCGCGGTGTTGACCTGGTTCGCGTGGGTCCACAGCAGCCCGTGGGGGGCGTCGTCGATCTCGACGTACTGCGCGGCGGGCACTGCCTTGGTGAACTGTCGCCCGGTGGCGTCGATCGGCAGGATCCGGTCGGCGGTTCCCTGGAGGATGAGCGTCGGTACGTCGATCTTGGCGATGTCGGCGCGCATGTCGGTGTGCCAGCTGGGCACGACGGCGGACGACGCGAACGGCGACATCTTCGTGGCGGTGATCCAGCTGCCCCGGACCGCCTCCTCGCTGATGCGGGTGCCCAGGTTCACGTCGAGGTTGTAGAAGTCGTTGAAGAAGCTGGTGAACCAGGCGTACCGGTCCTGCTGCGCGGCCGCGATGATTCCGTCGAACACGCCGGCAGGCAGGCCGGTGGGGTTGTCGGGGGTCTGCAGCAGGAACGGTTCGATGGGTGCCAGGAACGCGACCTTGCGCAGGTTGGCGGTGCCGCGGGTGCCGATGTAACGGCCGATTTCCCCAGTGCCCATGGAGAAGCCGACCAGGGAGACGTCCTTGAGCCGCAGCACGTCGAGCAGTACGTCGAGGTCGTTGGCGAAGGTGTCGAAGTCGTAGCCGGTGGTGGGCTGGCTCGACTGGCCGAAGCCGCGGCGGTCGTAGGTGATGACCCGGTGCCCGGCCTCGAGGAGCGCCGGGATCTGCAGCTCCCAGGACTTGCCGTCCAGCGGGTAGCCGTGGATCAGCACGACGGGCGAGCCCTGGCCGTGGTCCTCGTAGTACAGGTCGACGTCGGTGGTGTTTTCCTTGGCAACGGTGATGTAGGGCATGGCGCTGCTTTCTGTGCGGGAGGGGAGGGATTGGATGTGACGGAGCGGTGGTGCGAGAGGGGCGCCGGGTCAGAGGCGGCGCAGGGCCTGGACCGCGAAGGCGGCGATCTCGTGGTCCTGGGCAGGTGATACTTCGCCCGCTCCCAGCGCCCCGACGGCGTCACTGATCGGGACGCCGTCGGCAGCGAAGGCCGGCGGGAGCGTGGTGCACCGCGGGGGGCGGCGGATCGGCGGTCGCGGCGCCGAGGTACACGGACGTACGGGCCTTGGCCCGGGAAGTGTCACTTCTCCACGTAGGGGGCGGCCTTGGCGAGGTCGGGGCGGGTGACGGGGTGGCCGTCGATGGTCTGGTAGGTGGCGGCGGAGCGGCCGAGGGTGTCCAGGAGGGTGGCGGGGCCGGCGAAGGGCTTGCCGCCGATGTGCCAGCCGTCGGTGTGGAGTTCCTCGATGAGGACCCAGACGATCTCGCGGAAGGCCTCGGATCCCTCGAACTTGACCATGACCTCGGTCAGTGCGGCGGCCATGTCGTGCTTCTCCTGGGTGGTGAACACTCCGTCGACCAGCTTGACGTTGACGAACGGCATGGGGTGCTCCTTGGGTCGGGATGCGTTGTCCCGCCGAGTGGCGGGGACAACTGAATCGTCATCCCGGGGGCATCCGGCCCGCACCAGTCATCCGACCTGACTGCAAGGACTTCCTGAGCAGCGGCGTCGCCGCGCCGAGGCCGTGCCGCCCATCGCACCACGTGCCATGGCCCCACATAGGCATGCATCGGGCCTGTGCCCGCACGCGCCGGTGGTGGCCCCGCGCGGCCCGAACCGGGTCGGATGACTCGTGCTCGGCGCGGCAGGGGCGACGACCATGGAAAGGACGGCGCAGCCGCCGAATCCCCCACCGATGAAACGAGAAACCCCATGTCCGAGAAATCAAACAAGCAGCTGGTCGCGGAGGCGTTCGACGCCTGGGCCGCCGGCACCGGTGGGGTGTTCGACCTCCTCGCCGAGGACGCCGACTGGACCATCGTCGGCAACAGCGTCGCCTCCGGCACCTACCCCACCCGCGAGGCGTTCCTCTCCACGGTCATCGCCCCGTTCAACGCGCGGATGAGCAGCCCGCTCGTGCCGACCGTCCGCGCGCTGTACGCCGACGGGGACACCGTGGTCGCCCTGTTCGACGCGAGCGCCACGGTGCGGGACGGCTCTCGCTACGACAACACCTACGCCTGGTTCCTGACCATGCGTGACCAGCGGATCGTCAGCGCTGTCGCGTTCTTCGACAGCGTCGAGTTCAACGACTTCTGGGCCCGGGTCGAGCCTGCCTGACCCCTACCGCCTCAACCCCCTTGACCGCCCCGTCCGAAGATCGGAAGTGCACACCATGTTTGTTGTGATCCTCGACTACACCGCGCCGCTCGAAGAGATCGACCGCCACCTGGAAGCCCACAACGCCTGGCTGGAGGAGAACTACGCGGCCGGCCACTTCATCGCCTCCGGCCGCCAGGACCCCAGGACCGGCGGCCTCGTCCTGGCCCGGGCCGCCGACCGCGAGGCACTGGACCGAATCCTGGCCCTGGACCCGTTCGGCATCGCCAAGGTGGCCACGCACACGGTCATCGACTGGCGCCCCTCGCGCGCGAGTGCCGAGGCCCAGTGGCTGCTGCAGCCGTGATCCTCACACCGGTGATGCGAGTGATCGTGCCCTACCTCCGGGGCCACGGCCCCACTCGCTCCCGGGACCCCGCCACCCCACAGTCGGGGCAGCAGCGCCGGGTGCCGCACGCCGGGCACATCCTCCCCCAGGAGAACCCCGCCGCCTTCACGGCAGCGGTCCTCGACCTGGCGACCCCCGCGCGACCGGCCCGACACCAGTTCCACCGCCCCTCATGACGGCGGCCACCACCCGGACCCACCGAAAGACAGTGACCATGCGCGCAGCCGTGCTCAGACAATTCGCCACCCCGCTGGAACTGGCCGACATCGCCACACCAATGACCGGCGCCGGCCAGATCCTGGTCAAGATCGCCGCCAGCGGCGTGAACCCCCTGGACACCAAGATCCGCGCCGGTCTGGCCTCACACGCCCGTACTGTCCTGCCCGCGGTGCTGGGCCTGGACCTGGCCGGCACTGTCGAGGAGGTCGGTCCGCAGGTAACCGGCTTCGCCGTCGGCGACGAGGTGTACGGGCTGAGCGGCGGCGTCGGCGACCTGCAGGGATCACTGGCTCAGTACGTCGCCGCCGATGCCCGCCTGCTCGCCCACAAACCCGCCACTCTGACCATGCGCCAGGCCGCGGCGCTGCCGCTGTCGGTCGTCACCGCATGGGAGGGGCTGGTGGACCGGGCTCAGGTCGGTGCCGGGCACAAGGTCCTGGTGCACGGCGGAGCGGGCGGCATCGGCCACGTCGCGGTACAGATCGCCCGCGCCCGTGGCGCCGAGGTCTTCGCCACCGCCTCGGCCGCCGACGCCGAGACCGTCCGCCGGCTCGGCGCCACCGCGATCGACTACGCCACCACCGAGGTGGAGGAGTACGTCGCCGCCCACACCGGCGGCGAAGGCTTCGACATCGTCTTCGACACCGTCGGGGGCACGGTCCTGGACAACTCCTTCGCCGCGGTACGCCCTTACACCGGCCACGTCCTGAGTGCCCTGGGCTGGGGCAGCCACAGCCTGGCCCCGCTCTCCTTCCGCGGCGCCACCTACTCCGGGGTCTTCACCCTGCTGCCCATGCTCACCGGTAAGGGCCGCGAGCACCACGGCGAAATCCTGCGCAAAGCCGCCACCCTGGCCGACGCAGGCCTGCTCAAGCCGCTGCTGGACCCCCGCCGCTACACCCTGGACGCGGTTGCCCAGGCCCACGCGGCCGTCGAGGACGGATCGGCCCACGCCAAGATCGTCGTCGACATCGAGGCCTGACCCGTCGCGAAGGGCCCCGGGCTACGGAGACTCTGGGTCATCGTGCTGCTCACTCAGGGAGGTGAGTGCGTCCCGCAGGCCGGCGCGCGCGGTGACGCCGAGCTTGGGGAACACGTGGTACAGGTGCCCGCTGACGGTGCGCGCGGACAGGTGCAGCCGCTCCCCTATTGCCTTGTTCGTCAGACCCGAGGCCGCGAGCGTGGCGATCTGGAGCTCCTGCGGAGTGAGCTGCACCTGGCTCACGTCGGCCTGCCGGCGCGACAGGCCGGTGGCGCTCATTTCGTTCCTGGCCCGCTCGGCCCAGGGTGCGGCCCGCAGGCGGTCGAACAGCGCCAGGGCGGCGGCCAGTTGCACACGTGACTCGACCGTGGCGCGCTCACGGCGCAGGTGCTCGCCGTACGCCAGCAGCACGCGCGCGCGTTCGAAGGGCCACAGCTCCTCGGGCGCCGCCGCCAGTGCTCGCTCGAAGTGGGCACTGGCCACCTCGCCGCCGGACACCAGCCCCTGTGCCGCCGCCACGAGCAGCGACCAGCGGGAGGAGATCTTCGTGATGCCCATGCGCAGCATCGCGTCGACGAATCCCTGGGCCTGGACCGTGCGACCGGTCCGCACGGCCGCCTCGACCAGGTCGTAGGCCACGAACAGCTGTAGTTGATGGGCGGTGCCGGGCTCCAGTCCGCGTGGACTGATCCTGGTCGCCTCTGTGTACGCCGTCTCGAAATCGCTGCGTCCTATGGCAGCGAGGGTCCGTACGCGGTGCACGTGCTGCGGCACGATGAAGGCATGGCGGGGGATCGACCAGGCCAGCATCTCCTTCAACGGTTCCTCGGCCTCTTCCTGCTGCCCGAGCGCGGCTGCGGCGAGGGCCCTGCTGTAGTGCAGGAACCAGATGAAATTGACGTACCCGTAGGCCTGGGCGCGTTCGAGCCCCTCCTCGGCGAAACGCTGGGTGTCGTCCCACCGCCCGGCAAGATAGCTCTCCGCGCACAGCAGCATGAGCGCATTGGTGACGGAGGCGACGGCACCCGTGCGGGCGGCGTCCTGCCAGACGCGTAGCAGCGGTTCCCGCAGGTCGGCGAGGCGGTCGACATCGTTGGCGACATAGCCGACGCGGATGATCTGCCCGGGGTCCCGCTCCGTCGCCAGCGCCGCGATCTGCCGGTCCAGGATGTCCAGGGCCTCCGTGGAGACAGTGGCCGGATTGGACACGACCTCGGAGCGGATGAGCAGGCCGCCCGGCAGCTTGTCGCGGTACCTGTCCACCATTTCGAGGTAGGGGTCCCACATCTCCTTGCGCCCGTTGAGCGAGGCGATCACCGAAAGGACCCAGATCGCGGCCTTGACCTCGTCCGCGGTCGGTTCCGCGGCGGGGGCCCGCAGAGCGGTGGTGAGCACCCGGAACGCCGAGACGACGTCCGCGTCGGAGTACAGCATGAGGGAGGCCGCGGCCGAGGCGGTCGCGAGCGAGCCGGCGTTGGCGTGGAGGCGGCGTGCGTCGGTGAGCAGCTGCGAGACCGACTGGAGGTCTCCCATCACCTCGGCCGCGAAGTGCGCGGCCCCCGCCAGGCGCTGTGCTCGGTGCTCGGCATCCGGGCTCAGATCGGCCGACCGGGTCATCGCTGCCACCGCCGCTGACGGGTCTCCCCGTTTGAGTGCCTGGATCGACTCGCGCTGAAGGAGGGTGGCCACCTCCTCGTCGGGGCCGATGGACGCGTCGGCGAGGTGCCAGGCGCGGCGGCCGGGGTCCGCGGTAGGGCACTTCGCCAGTGCCCGGTGGGCCCTGCGCCGCGACTCGGGTCCGGCCAGTCCGACCACTGCGGAGCGCACCAGCGGGTGCCGGAAGACCACCGAGTGGCGGTCGATCACGACAATGCGCTCGCGTTCGGCGATGTCCAGCTGGGCTGCGGCACCGGGGCCGGCCACGCCCTCGTCGGACAGCGCGTGGCCCGAGCCGTCGAGTGCGAGCAGCAGCAGTAGATCCTGGGTCTCGGAGGCCAGCGCGGCGATACGGTCGGTGAACATCCGGCTGAGCCGCTCGGTCAACGGCAGGACGGCGGGCAAAGCCTCGGCGGTCGGGTACCGGTCCGAGGTCAGGGTGGCCGGCAGTTCGATCAGGGCGAGCGGGTTCCCCTGGGCCTCGGTGACGATGCGCAGCCGCACGTGCTCGGCCAGATCCGGGTAGCGGTCGATCAGCAGGGTCTCGGCCGCCGAGTCGTCGAGGGAGCGGATCGTGAGGCTGTTGACCTCCCCGCGTACCGGGAGGGGCTTCTCGGTTGTGCGGACCGTCGACAGCACGCGCACCGCGGTGCCGTCGACCCGACGGGCCACGAAGGCCAGGACGTCGGCGCTCGCCTCGTCGAGCCACTGGGTGTCGTCGACCAGGACGACCAGCGGCCGGTCCTGTGCGGCGAGCAGGAGCAGTGACAGGACTGCGGTCGAGATCATGATGCGCGAAGGGGTCGCACCCTCACCGAAGCCCAGTGCCACCCGCAGGGCGCTCTCGTGCGGCGAATCGAGCTGGGGGAACATCGTGGCCAGCGGCACGAGCAGCTGATTGAGTCCCGCGAACGCGATATTGGCCTCGAACTCGGCACCGGCGGCCCGCAGCGTCCGCATGCCATTCGCCACGGCCAGGTCGGCGGCGGCATCGAGCAGGACCGACTTCCCCACGCCGGGCTCGCCGAAGAGCGTGAGCGATCCGCCCAGCCGTGCGGTGTCCTCGATGACGGCCCTGATGAGGTCCAGTTCGGCGGAACGTCCCGTCAAGTCGGAAACGGCCTGACCGTGCTCAGGTCTTCCATGTTCCGCGGTCATCGGGGTGGCTCCTCTTCGCGGGTGCACAACCCATTGTCGGTCACCTCGACAAGGAGGGGCCCTGGTGTGGCGGGTGGTGCCTCACTGCCGCTCCCGAACAACGGCACCCACTCGCAAGCCGGTGCCGACGAGTCACGACGACACCGCACCTGCCAAAAGTCGCGTGTTCGAATTACGTTCGATATATTGTTCGGGGGCGGACGAACCACCCCTGCAGCTGGAAGTGGGCGGAGCGGGATGAGCATCCTCTACATCCACTTCCACGACCTGTCGGACGAGCGGATCCACTGCCGTCTTCTCGCCCTGCTGGCCGAGTACACCCCCCTGGTGCAGGCGCTGCCGCCGGACGCCGCACTGGCCGATGTCTCCGGCAGCCTCCGCTACTTCGGCACGGACGCCACGGCACTGGCCGAGCGCATCCGGGCACGCACCGGAGGGCTGTACGGGCTCCGCTCGACGGTCGGGGTCGCCGCGAACCCGCTGCTCGCCCGCATGGTCGCGGCCGACGGCCCGCCCTCGGCAGTGCGCACCCTGCCCGACGACATCGACACGGTCACCGCCTTCCTCGCGAAGAAGCCCGCCGCCGCTCTGCAAGGCGTGGGACCTGCGACCGCCCGCACCCTGTCCTCGTACGGCCTGGACAGCGTCGGCAGGATCGCCGCCGCACCGCTCGGCACGCTGCAGCGCATCCTGGGCGCCACCGCCGGCCGCCGCCTCCATGACGCGGCGCGCGGCCTCGACCCGACACCGGTGATCCCCTCAGCAGCGTCCCGCTCGATGAGCGTCGAACACCGCTTCGCCCAGGACGAACTGGACCGGGAACGGCAGCGCGCCGCCCTGCTCTCGCTCACCGACCGCCTCGGTCTGCAGCTGCGCGCCGAGTCCCAGGCCGCGCGCACCCTCACCCTCAGCGTCCGCTACGCGGACCGTTCGACGACAACCCGCACCCGGAAACTGAGCGAACCCACCGCCCACACACGCTCCCTGACAGCACTCGCCTACGAGCTCCACGACCGGCTCGCCCTTCAGCGCGCCCGCGTCCGCACCCTCTCCCTGCGGGCGGAGGACCTGATCGCCGCCGAACTGACCTCTCATCAGCTGGCCTTCGATCCGATCGACGAGAAAGCCCGCCGCATCGAGGCCGCCGCCGACCGCGCCCGGAACCGGTTCGGCCCCGGGACGGTGCATCCGGCAGGAGCGGTGACACCCCACGTCGCCTGAAACCGGCTTCCGCGGTGGTACGCCCTCCCCCGGTCGGCAGTACGCCCGTAGTACGCCGCACACGAGAAAGCCCCGCCCCCGCAACGTGCGCGGGGACGGGACTCCGTCTCTTCAGTGAAGCGGTGAAGCCGTCAGTCGATGACCGTCAGCCGATCGCGGAACCGGTCGCGGAAAGCGCCTCCGTGACCGGCTGGAAGAAGGTCTCGCCACCGGAGGTGCAGTCGCCGCTGCCGCCCGAGGTGAGGCCGATCGCGGTGGAGCCCGAGAAGAGCGAGCCGCCGCTGTCACCGGGCTCGGCGCAGACGTTCGTCTGGATGAGCCCGTTGACGATGTCGCCGTTGCCGTAGTTCACAGTGGCGTCCAGGCCGGTGACCGTGCCGCTGTGCACCTGGGTCGTCGAACCGCTGCGGGTCACCGACTGGCCGACGGTCGGGTCGCCGGCCTGGGTGATGGCCTGCGCCGAGCCGTTGTAGAGGTCGACCTCGCTCGGGTGGTCGACGTCGGCGGTGTACTTGACGAGGCCGTAGTCGTTGCCGGGGAAGCTGGACTGCTCGTTCTCGCCGATCACGGTTCCGCCCGCGGACCAGGTGGAGATCGCCTCGGTGCAGTGCCCGGCGGTGATGAAGTACGGCTCGCCGCCCTTGACCACGTTGAAGCCGAGCGAGCAGCGCCCGCCGGAGCCGGTGATCGCGTCGCCGCCCGCGACGAAGGGCTTGAACTCCCCCTTCGTACGCTGGAGTTCGGCCTTGGAGCCGAGCCCCTCGACGACCTCGGTCAGCTTGGCCAGTTCGGCCTTGGAGACCGTGCTGTCCGCGGTGACGACGACCTTGTTGGTCTGCGGGTCGGTCGCCCACGAGGTGCCGGGGATGGTCGCGTCGTTCTTGAGCGTCGTACGGGCGCTCGTCAGCTCGGCGAGGGAGTTCTCGACGATTCTGGCCTGGGCGCCCGCCGCCTGGGCGGTCTTCGCGGCGGTCTCGTCGAGCACGTTGACGACGAGAAGCTTGGTCTTCGCGTCGTAATACGTTCCCGCCGCGTCGGCGCCGAGGTCCTTGCCGAGGGTCGAGGCAAGCTTTCCGGCCGCCGCGATCGAGAGGGTCTCGGGCGCGGGGGTCTTCGTCACCTCACTCGCGTTCGCAGTCTGGAAGGTGACTCCCGCGGCGACCAGTGCGGCGATGCCCGCACCTGTCACGGCGGCACGCCGCTTGGGTATGCGTCGGTGCTTCAAGTTACGTCCTCCTGTGGGGGGAGCGGCCGGGAGGTTGTGGGGACCTCTCCGACCGGAAGGCGTACGGACATGTACCCGGCTCACAACAGAAAACGCCGCGTCCATGCCAATTTGTTCGTCACCCACTATTCCCAGCCTGACAGGGGGCACACAAGGTCGACTTCAGGACGCGCGTAGACAACGGGCGCACGCTCCCCCGGACTTGACCCTGCGTGGTCAGGCCACGTCGGTTCCCAGTGCAAACACTGGGTGCGAGTACCCGTTGTGCAGCCTGTGAGGTCTAGTCCTGTCCTGTTTTCGACCCCTCGGAGTCCGATTCCATCGGGGGCTCGGCAGAGGGGAGTTGCTCCTGCACCGGTTGCTGAGGCACTGCCGCCGGAGATGCCGGGGGCTGCTGCGCCCGCTCCAGGAACCGCAGCAGCTCCACCGGGAAGGGCAGCACCAGCGTGGAGTTCTTCTCAGCGGCGACCGCCACCACCGTCTGCAGCAGCCGCAGTTGGAGCGCCGCGGGCTGCTCGGACATCACCCCGGCGGCCTCCGCCAGCTTCTTCGACGCCTGCAACTCCGCGTCGGCGTTGATGACCCGGGCGCGGCGCTCTCGGTCGGCCTCGGCCTGCCGGGCCATCGACCGTTTCATGGTCTCCGGCAGGGACACGTCCTTGATCTCGACGCGGTCGATCTGCACACCCCAGCCGACCGCCGGGCTGTCGATCATCAACTCCAGGCCCTGGTTGAGCTTTTCCCGGTTGGAGAGCAGATCGTCGAGATCGCTCTTGCCGATGATCGAGCGCAGTGACGTCTGCGCCATCTGCGAGACCGCGAACTGGTAGTCCTCGACCTGGATGACGGCGTCGGCGGCGTCGATCACCTTGAAGTAGATGACGGCGTCCACCCGGACCGTGACGTTGTCCCTGGTGATGCCGTCCTGCGCCGGCACCGGCATCGTCACGATCTGCATATTGACCTTACGCAGCTTGTCGACGAAGGGCACGATCATCGTGAACCCGGGACCGCGTACCTGCGTGCGCAGCCGGCCGAGCCGCAGCACCACGCCCCGTTCGTACTGTTTGACGACACGGGCCCCGGCCATCACATAGACCAGCCCCACCGACGCGACGGTAACTCCCGCCGCCACCAGCTCCTCCACCATTACGGCCCCCCAGGGTCCGAAGTGGGCGCATCAGGCATGTACGTCGACGGTAACTCCGTCACCCGAGCAAGGGCGAGCCCCCGCACGTCAGTTGAGTGCGGGGGCTCGCCTGCTGCTGGCTGCACGGTCAGGTCGTGCGCGTGCTTGTGGTGCGCCGGTCGGGTCAGTAGACGGAGACACCGTAGCGGCTGAGGGCCTCGGCCACGGGCTGGAAGAAGGTCGTGCCGCCCGAGCTGCAGTTGCCGCTGCCACCGGAGGTCAGACCGAGCGCGACGCCACCGGAGGTGTAGAGGGCGCCACCGGAGTCGCCGCCCTCGGCACAGACGTTGGTCTGGATCATCTGGTAGACCACGTCGCCGCTGCCGTAGTTGACGGTGGCGTTGAGGCCGGTCACGGTCCCGGTGTGGATGCCGGTCGTGGAGCCGTCACGGATGACCGCCTGGCCCACGGAGGCATTGCCGGAGCTGGTGATGTCGGTGTTGCCCGCGGTGCCGGACTTGGTGACCGACGTGTTGGTGTAGCGGACCAGCGCGTAGTCGTTGGTCGGGAAGCTGTAGCCGTAGTTCGTGCCCAGCGTGGTGGTCTGACCGGAGTTGGAGTACCAGGTCGAGGCGACCTCTCCGCAGTGCCCGGCGGTCAGGAAGTAGTAGGTGCTCCCGCTGACGACGTTGAAGCCGAGCGAGCAGCGGTAGCCGCCACCGTAGATGGCGTCGCCGCCGTTGATCAGCTTGTTGAACTTGCCCGGGGTGTGCTTGATCGTGAGGGCGCCGGCGTTGCCGCCCGCGTCCTTCTTGATCTCCGCGATCTCGGCCGCCGAGACCGTGCTGTCGACGGTGACGACGACGCGGTTCGTCTTGGCGTCGACCACCCAGGCGGTACCCGCGATGTCGGACTTGAGTACCGACTTGTTCACGGAACTCAGTTGGGTGGTGCTGAAGGTGTGGACGTCGGCCGCGCTCGCGTTGGGGACGGTGATCGCTGCCGCGGCTACGAGTCCGGCGCTGACGGCGATCAGCCGGGTCCGTCTCGCTATGCCGTTGCGGGGGGTAGTGCGCTTGATCCTCACGTGTCATTCCTCCGAGGGGAAGTAAGGGGCCCGCGTGGGGTCGGGGCCCGTGAGGCGCAGCCAGAGACACCCCTGCCCGGATTCCGGACAAGCCGTGCTCCTGGGAAGCGCTGTGGGGGAGTATTCGGCCGCGCGGCTGATGGGCGCAAGGGCGCCTTTCGGCCGTACAGGGTTCAACTGTTGGACAGCGCGGGGAGGTAGATCTTGCGCGGACCACGCCCACGAACTACGCGTGTTGACAGGCATTGACCACGTCACCGCAGTGGCCGTCGGCGAGTGCCGCCCGCGACAGATGCCGAAGCTCAACAGACGGCGCGCCGGCCCAGAATGGCGTATTCCTGTCATGCACACGGCGGATGCACGGGGCGGCGGAATACGAGCACACGAACGCGCGCCGACGAAGACCACCGTCGGCGCGCGCATGCCGGAAACCGGGCGTCTCAGAGCAGGTTCCGCTCCCCCGCCTCGACCGCCGTGCCCAGGGTGTTCCCGGGCGGCGGGAACGGGCAGATGAAGTGGTCCGCGAAGGCGCACGGCGGGAGCACGGCCCGGTTGAAGTCCACCGTCGTACGCCCCTCGGCGTCGGGCGCCGCGGGCCGCAGGAACCGGAAGCGGTAACTGCTCTCCCCGCTCGTGGAGTCGGCGAACACGGCCCAGAGCGAGCCGTCGCCCTCGACCGAGACCTGAAGCGTGAGGTCCTGTCCGTCGAGGGTGAAGGCGAGCACCCCGCCCAGCCCAAGACCGCGCGCCTGTCCGTCCGCGTTCTCGACGCGTACGGTGCGGCCCTCGCCGTACGGCGTGAAGTGCCCCGGCACCGACCAGCGCGGGTCGTACCCGGTCGCGTCGATGCCCTTGAACGCCTGCCGTGCGGGTGAGCCGGGGTCGAAGTCGCGTACGCCCCAGACCCCTTCCCGCACGAGGACGACGAACCGGCGCTCGCCGCGCCCGACGCGGGCCCCGTCCGCCGGACCGAGATCGGCGCCGAGCGTCACCTCGCCGGTGAAGGGCTCCCCGTCGACGGTGAGACCGTCCTCGGCCGTCGCCGTCAGTACGACCGCGTCGTCCCCGGCGGTCCACCGTCCCGGGATGCCCGGAAGTTGCCCTTCCGGATGGTCCTCGATCCAGTACGTGCCCGTGAGCGTGAGCGGTCCGTAGGGCGCGGACACCGATTCGTCGCGGTGCTCGTGCCAGTGCTTCCAGTCCTCGGATGCGTCCGTCGTCATGTGATCAACCCTTCCACACCGGATCCGGCAACCCGAGGTGTGAGCGCAGCGTCGTGCCCGTGTATTCCGTACGGAACGCGCCGCGCTCCTGGAGCAGCGGCACCACCCGGTCCACGAACTCGTCGAGGCCGCCGGGTGTCAGATGCGGTACGAGGATGAAGCCGTCGGCGGCGTCGTTGGTCACGAACTCGTCCAGCTCGGCGGCGACGGACTCCGGAGTGCCGATGAAGGACTGCCGGCCGCTCGCCTCGATCACGGTCTGCCGGATGGACAGGCCCTTCTCCCGCGACAGGGCCCGCCACTTCTCGGCGATCGCGAAGGGGTCGGCGATTTTCACGCGCCCCTGCACCAGGGCCGACTCCGAATCCGGGTCGATGTCCGGAAGGGGCCCGTCGGGGTCGTACGAGGAGAGGTCGACGCCCCAGATCTGCTCCAGGGCGAGGATCGCGTTCTGCGGCGAGACCTGCAGGCGGCGGATGTCGGCCGCCCGCTCCTGCGCCTCGGCGGCCGTGTCCCCGAGCACGACGGTGACCCCGGGCATGATCTTCAGGTCCTCGGGCGCCCGCCCGTACCTCGCGAGCCGCCCCTTCACATCGGCGTAGAACTCCCGGCCCGCCTCCAGGCTCCCGTGCCGCGTGAAGATCACGTCGGCGGCGGACGCGGCGAACTCACGGCCATCCGGGGAGTCCCCGGCCTGGATGACGACGGGGTGCCCCTGCGGGGAGCGCGGCAGGCCGAACTCGCCCGCGATGTCGAAGTGTTCGCCCCGGTGCGCGAAGGGGCGAGGGAGCCCCTCCGGCGTCCAGGAGTCCCACAACTCCCTTGCCGTGGCGAGGAATTCGGCGGCGCGGGTGTAGCGGTCCGCGCGGTCGAGGAAGCCGCCGCGGCGGAAGTTCTCGCCGGTGAAGGCGTCGGAGGAGGTCACCACGTTCCAGGCGGCCCGGCCCCCGCTCAGATGGTCCAACGTGGCGAACCTGCGGGCGAGTTCGTAGGGCTCGTTGAAGGTCGCGTTGACCGTGGCGGCGAGCCCGAGCCGCTCAGTGACGGCCGCGAGCGCGTTGAGCACGGTGATCGACTCGGGCCGTCCCACGACGTCCAGGTCATGGATACGTCCCCGGTGCTCGCGCAGCCGCAGCCCCTCGGCGAGGAAGAAGAAGTCGAAGAGACCGCGCTCGGCGGTGCGCGCGAGGTGCTCGAAGGACGCGAAGTCGATCTGGGACTTCGACCGGGGATCGGCCCACACGGTGGTGCTGTTGACGCCCGGGAAGTGGGCGGCGAGGTGCAGCTGCTTGCGTACGGTCATGACGTTCCCCCTGCCACGGCGTACTGGTTGGCGGGCCGGGCGAGCCCCAGATGCTCCCGGAGCGTGCTGCCCGGATAGAAGGTGCGGAACAGGCCGCGGTGCTGGAGCAGCGCCACCGTTCCGTTGACGAGCCGTTCCAGGTCACGGAGTGGTTCGACGGGCGTGAGGTGGAAGCCGTCGGCGGCGTCGGCGGCGTGCCAGGAGGCGATCAGGTCGGCGAGGTCGACGGGGCCGCCCCGGTACAGCGGGCCCTGGGCGGTCTGCCGGGGTCCGCCGCCGCCGTGGCCCGGCTCGGCCGCGTGCTCGCCGTCACCGAGGTCGACGGTGAGTCCGGCGAGGACGCGCAGGTCGTCGGGGTCGCGCCCGAACCGGGCGGCCCCTTCCCGCAGTTCGGCCCGTACGGCGCGGGCCTGCGCCGGGCGCGCGACCCGTACGAGCGCCACATCGGCGTACCGGGCCGCGGTCTGCCGGGCGTGACCCTCGGTCGCGTCGACGACCCGGACGGGGTGACCCTGCGGCGGGCGCGGCACGATCGAGGGGCCCTTCACCGAGAAGGTCGGCCCCTCGAAGTCGACGTAGTGCAGCTTGTCCCGGTCGATGAAGCGGCCTGTCGACTCGTCGCGTATCTCGGCGTCGTCCTGCCAGCTGTCCCACAACCGGGCGGCCACGTCGGCGACTTCACCGGCCTCCCGCCACAGTGCGTCGGCGGGCGCGGCGTGCCGCCGGCCGAACAGCCGCGCCTCGCCCTCGGACGTCGACACGTCGATCTGCCAGCCGGCCCGCCCATGACTGACCCAGTCGAGGGTCGCCACGGCCGCCTGCACATGGAAGGGCTCGGTGTGCGTGGTGGTCACGGTCGGCACCAGACCGACCCGGCGGGTGACGGGCGCGACCCGCGCAAGCACGGCGAGCGCGTCGGGCCCCGGACGCGCGAAGGTGTCACCGAGCGTCACGAAGTCGAACGCCCCACGCTCCGCGAGCTGCGCCAACTCCACATGGGAGGCGGCATCGTAGGCCGCCTGCTGGTCGAGGGCCGCGGCCAGATGCAGAAGCGCCCGGCCGTTCGGTGCGGTCATTGAGGAGAACCTTTCAGCGGGGAGCGAGGAGGCGGCGGGATCTGTGCGGATCCCGCCGCCACCCACATGGACTACGACTCGGTCTTCGGCAGGCCCGGAGGGTTGATCTCGGACTTCTCGACGGCCTCGGTCGTCAGCCCCCAGCGCTTGAGCACCTCGGCGTACTGGCCGTTCTCGATCACGTGGTCGATGGCTGCCGCGTAGGCGTCCACGAGGCCGCTGTCCTTCTTCGTGGTGGCCGCGATCTTGCCCTGGAGCTTGTCGCCGGCTCCGGAGAGAGTGCCGACGACCTCGGTCTGCCCGGCGGACGAGACGTGGTACGCCGCGGACGGGCTCGGGCCGAGATACGCGTCGATACGTCCCGACTGCAGCGCCAAGTAGTAGTCCGTGTCCTTCTGGAAGTACTTGATGTCCACGGGCTTCAGACCGGCGTCCTCGTTCTGCTTGCTCCAGTCGACGAGGATCTTCTCCTGGTTGGTGCCGGAG
Source organism: Streptomyces sp. NBC_00620 (assembly GCF_026341825.1). Lineage (GTDB taxonomy): Bacteria > Actinomycetota > Actinomycetes > Streptomycetales > Streptomycetaceae > Streptomyces. The sequence continues at coordinate 814,850 of NZ_JAPENY010000002.1, read as the reverse complement.
GAGACGGCGATGGTCTTGCCCGCGACGTCCTTGGGCTCCTTGACCGTCCAGTCGACGCCCTTCTTCGCCTCGAACGCGATGTTGTCGAGGCGGTAGGTCGCGAAGTCGTACTTCTCCTTGCGTTCCTCGGTGACGGTGACGTTGGAGAACACGGCGTCGAACTTGCCGCTGTCGAGCCCGACGAAGAGGTTCTCCCAGGAGACCTCCTCGTTGTCGAGCTTGAGGCCGAGAGTGTCCGCGACGAGCGTCGCGAGGTCGATCTCCGAGCCGATCCGGGTTTTGTCGTCGGTCGCGTAGAACCCGAGTGGCGGCGAGGCGTCGGCGCTCTGGCCGAGCTTCAGCGTGCCGCGCTCACGGACGGCCGCCGGCACGAGCGCGGCGATCTCGTCGACCTTCTTGCCGCGGACGCGGTTCTGGTCGGGACCGATGTTGATGTTGCCGACCTTCTTGGTGTCCGAGCCGCCCGTCCCGGTCGCCGCGTCACTGTCACCGCCGCAGGCGCTGAGCAGCGGAGCGGTGACAAGGGCGGCGATGGAGGCTGCGAAGGTGCGTCGGGACAGCATGGGCGAACTCCTATGAGTGTTAAGGGATTTCAAGAGCCGTTCCAGAAGAAACGGGGCTTCAGAGGACCTTGGACAGAAACGCCCGGGTCCGTTCGTGCTGCGGCTTGTCGAGTACGTCGCCGGGGGCGCCCTGCTCGACGACGCGGCCGTCGTCCATGAAGACAACGGTGTCGGCGACCTCTCGGGCGAAGCCGATCTCGTGCGTGACCACGATCATCGTGGTGCCCTGGTGGGCCAAGTCCTTGATGACGTCGAGGACTTCGCCGACCAGCTCGGGGTCGAGCGCGGAGGTCGGCTCGTCGAAGAGCAGCAGCTTCGGTTCCAGGGCGAGCGCGCGGGCGATGGCGACCCGCTGCTGCTGACCGCCGGAGAGCTGCTTGGGGTAGGCGTCGGCCTTGTCGGAGAGCCCGACCCGCTCGAGCAGTTTCCGCGCGGTCTCGACGGCGTCCTTGCGGGGCCGCTTCAGCGCGGAGACCGGCGCCTCGACGATGTTGTCCAGCACGGTGAGGTGCGGGAAGAGGTTGAAGTTCTGGAAGACGAAGCCGATCTGCGTGCGCTGCTTGAGGATCTCGCGCTCGCGCAGCTCGTACAGCTTGTCGCCGGAGCGCCGGTAGCCGACGAGGGTGCCGTCGACGCTGATCCAGCCCTGGTCGACCTTCTCCAGGTGGTTGATGGTGCGCAGCAGGGTCGACTTGCCGGACCCGGACGGGCCGAGGACGACGGTGACCTCTCCGGTCCGCACTTCGAGGTCGACCCCCTTGAGCACTTCCAGCGAACCGAAGCTCTTGTGGACGGACTTGATGTCGACCATGGCGGAGTTCGTGGGCGCGCTCATCGGACGGCTCCCTTGGCGTAGTGACGTTCGACGTAGTACTGGAGGACGGAGAGTGCGCTGGTCAGGAGGATGTACCAGGCGGTGGCGACCATCAGGAGGGGTACGACCCTGCCGTTGCGCCCGTAGATGACCTGGACTTGGTAGAAGAGTTCGCCGATCGCCATGACGGAGACGATGGAGGTTCCCTTGAAGAGGGAGATCACCTCGTTGGCGGCGTTCGGCAGGATCGAGCGCATCGCCTGCGGCAGCACGATCCGCCGGATCTGCCGCAGCTTCGGGATGCCCAGCGCGGCCGCCGCATCCAGTTGCCCACCGTCCACGGCCAGTACGCCCCCGCGCACGATCTCCGCGGCATACGCGGCCTGGTGCAGGGCCAGTCCCAGCACGGCCGCGCTCATCGCCCCGACCAGGCCCATCGTGTCGAAGGAGAAGAACCCCGGCCCGAAGGGGATCCCGAACTGCAACTCCGGGTACAGGTAGGCCAGGTTGAACCAGAACAAGAGCTGGACGATGAGCGGGATCGACCGGAACGCCCAGACATAGCCGAAGGCGACGGCCTTGAGGAACCGGCTCTGCGACAGCCGCATGAAGGCCAGCACGATGCCGAGCGCGAAGCCCAACGCCGTGCCGTAGAAGGTGAGTTGGAGCGTGACCCAGACGGCCTTGAGAACCACGTCCGCCGCGAAGTAGTCGGCGAACACCTCCCATTCCCAGCCGGCGTTGGTGACAAGCCCGTGCGCGAACTGCGCGAGCAGTACGGCGGTCGCGACGACGGCGGCCCAGCGCCAGGGGTGCCGGACAGGCACCACCGTGAGCGCGCCGAGATCCTCCGGTTCGGGGGCCGTTTTGGTGCGGGGTGGATCACTGGTCAGAGACATGGGGGTTCCTCGGGGGCGTGATGGGACATGAGCGGAACGCCGGGCGGGTGCGGTGGAATGGTCCGAACTACGGCGTAAGGGCCGGAACTTCAGGCCGCGGCCCGACAGGACAGCGCGCGCAGGAACGCCAGCACGGCACGCGCCGCCGCGTCGTTCTGCCGGAAGGCCGGACCTCCGGTACGCGGCCGGGTGAACGCCCCCGAGCCGCGGGCGTCGGTGTGCGGGCCGAGCGCGAAACGCCGGGGGTGCGGGGTGCCGGAGCGGTCCAGGACCCGCCCGTCGGAGGGGTCCACGGCGAGCAGCCCTTCGGGGGTCGCGGCGGCCCCGTCGGCGTACAGCTCACGCAGCAGCGAGTCGCTGGTGCGCTCGACCGTGGGGTGCGGCAGCCGTGCCTCGACGAGCGCGCGGGCCTCGACCGTCGCGTCCGGCACCGTGGCGCTGCCCGCCCGGAAGACCCCGTCCTCGGCGGTGACCGTCATGTCCGCGCCCACGAACCTCAGGATCCCGGCCCGCGACAGGGCCAGCATCTGCCGCAGCCGAGGCCCGGGCGGCCCCGACGCGAGATAGCTGAAGAAGCCGTGCCACCACGGGCCGATGTCACCGAGCCGGACCAACTGACCGTATACGGAGAGCAGCCCGAGGAAGACGGCCAGGTCCGGGCTGTTCGACGGGTCATGACGCTGCGTCAGATCGCCTTCGATGTACGCGCGCAGGCCCCTCTGGAGTTCCTCCTGCGAGGTGTACCGCACCCCGTCCAGCGGGTGGTCGAGGGCGGCGAGGTCGAGCCGGTCGGCGGGGTCGGGAACGGCGGACGCCACCAGTGCCTGGATCTCGGCGGTGTCCGTGGCCGCGTACTTCTCCTCGAAGTCCGTCCAGGCCATCCGCGTCCGCTCGGGGTGTGCCGCGAACAGCCGGTGGTAGTGCGCGAACCCCAGCTCCTTCTCGATCAGCGGCTGGACATCCCGCCGGAAGTCGAACCCCTCCGGGCGCGCCAGCAGTTCGTCGATCTCCGCGGGCCCCAAGAACCTTGGCAGCGGCGGCCGTTCACCCTCCCAGCCGTAACCGATCTTGGAGTGGTAGGGCACCCCGCGCCGGGAGCCGACGTACAGGATCGGCTCACGCCCGGACGGGACGTACGTCTCCCCCTCATGGCGTCCGCCGCGCCCCTCCGTCAGCAGCACCATCAGGTCGACGAAGGCGAGCCCGAAGCCGCGCACGAGGACGGGTTCGCCCGCCTCCAGCGCGGACAGGTCACTGTCGGCGGTGAAGTCCGGCGGCAGATGCACCAGCCCGTGACGCTCGGCGTACGCCGCCAAGTCCCGCTGCTCGTCGTCGAGTTCGGCGTCGAGATGACCGAGCGCCAGGACCACGAGGTCGGCGAGAAGCGGCTCCGGCCGACCCTCCAGCCACACCTGCTGGCGGCCGCCACGGGGCCCGTCGACACGCAGGGCCCGGCGCGGGTGGTGCTGGACCCGGACGCCCGGAGGCAGGGCGTCCACGGCCCGTTCGTACACCCAGCGCAGGTACGTGCCCTGGCGCTGCCGGTCCGCGAAGACCCGCCCGTCGAGGCCCGCCCACTCGTGCAGCGTGGGACCTTCGAGCACCGGCCCGTCCATGGCCACGGTCTCGTCGGTGAACATCGTGACGTCCTGGGCCTGCGAGTTCATCCACAGCAGCGACGACTGCTCCTCGCGCCAGATGCGCCCGCCGCCCGGCGGATAGGGGTCGACGAGATGGATGTCGAAACCCTCGGAGCCCCCGAAACTCCCGGAGCCCACCGAGCCCTGCGCGCCTTGCGACCCCGAATCGCCGTACAGCTCAGGCAGGTTGGCGGCGATCCGCTCCAGGACACCGGTCCCCCGCGGCCCGGCGCCCACGATCACCAGCGAGGGCCGCCCGGCGCTCATCGGGTGCGCTCCGAACCGCGCGCATAGTGCCGCTCCACGTAGTACTGGCCGACGCTGAGCACCGAGGTGACGATGACGTACCAGAGGGTGGCCACCATCAGCAGGGGCATGACCTGGTAGGTGCGGTGGTAGACGAGCTGGACCGAGTAGAGCAGGTCCTGTACGGCGATGACGCTGACGATGGAGGTGCCCTTGAGGGTGCCGATCAGCATGTTCCCGGCCGGCGGCACGATGGAGCGCATCGCCTGCGGCAGCACGATCTTCCACCAGCGGCGCCAGCGGCTCAGCCCGAGCGCCTGCGCGGCCTCGATCTGGCCGCGGTCGACGGAGAGGATGCCGCCGCGCACCACCTCGGCGGCGTACGCGGCCTCGTGCAGGGTGAGGCCGACGATGGCGACGGTGACCGGGCCGAGCAGGTTCACCGTCTTGATCCCGAGGATCTCCGGGTACAGCACTCCGATGTTGAACCAGAACAGCAACTGCACCAGGATCGGCATCGACCGGAACAGCCAGACGTATCCCCAACTCACCGCCCGCAGCACGGGGTTGGTGGAGAGCCGGAACGCGGCGAGCAGGGTGCCGAGGGCGAAGCCGAGCGCCATCACGAGCGCGGTCAGCCAGAGGGTGAGCCAGAGTCCGCGCAGGACCGCGGCGGTCGTGAAGTAGTCGCCCACGACGTCCCACTGGAACGCGTCATTGCGCACTACGGAGTTGAGGGCGAGCCCGAGCAGGACCAGGACGACGACGGCGGCGGTCCACTGGCCCAGGCGGCGCTGCGGGACGATGCGCAAAGGCACCGCATCTTCCGGTGCGGCCACCTTGGTAAGGGTGTCGGAGGACATGCGAAGGCTCCGTGATGCGTCGAGTCGAACACGGTGGTGCCTTCACACGGGCCGCACGGCCACAGGGACCGTACGGACCACACGGCGCGCCACGAGGACGCACCACGGCCGAGCCCCTCAGCATGGCCGTCCGTCGAGAGTACGGGGGCGTTTCCCGTCCCTGTCAAGGGTGTCCACACTGTGAGCGCTACGTCTCATGTCAGTTGACGCGGAAACGGATGCCTGTTCCACTTGCCCCATGCATTCGCAGCAGTGGCTGGTCACGCGCTCCCACATCGACTTCGGTCGAGTGTGGTCCTCTTCCTGTTGAGCTGACCTCTGGCGCCCCCTCTGACGGGCGCTTTCTGCTTTTCTCCGGCGCCGTCTGAGCGCCGATGCCCACGCCTTCACACGCGTTTCCCGCGCTCCCCTCGCGCACAGAACTCACTTTTCCCGCCGCTTTTCCCGGCTGCCCCCTGCCTGCCTTCTCCCTGTCTTCCGTCTGCCTTACGCCTGCTCAGGAGATCCGTACGCCATGAGTACGCCCTCGCGACCCCGTAGTCGCCATTTCATCCCCTTTGCCCTGGTCACCTCCGCGGCGCTGCTGCTCACGGCGTGCGGTTCCGGTGACTCGGGAAGCACGGGCTCCGGCGGAACCGACGCCCAGGCCGCGGTCAACAACGACGGAATCCCCACGGCGGACGTGCTCTCGTCCGTCAAGAAGGACGCGGCGGCGGCCAAGTTGCTGCCCTCCGGGACCACCGGTCTCAGCATCGCGGTCAGCGTCTCCGGTCAGCCGCCGGGCACCTCGTACCTGGAGGACGGCAAGACCCTCGCCGGCCAGGACGTCGACTTCGCCAACGCGGTCGCGAAGACCCTCGGCATCAAGCTGGACTACGAGGCCGCGAGCTTCGAGGCGATCCTGCCGGCCCTCGACAGCGGCAAGTACGACCTCGGCATCGGCAACTTCGGCGTGACCGACGAGCGCCGCAAGACCATCGACTTCGTCACCTACATCAACGACGGCCAGGGCTTCGCCACCCGCGACGACAGCAAACTCACGAAGATCACCGACCTGAAGCAGCTGTGCGGCCTGAACGTCGCGACCGCCGCGGGCACGACCTTCGAGGCGACCCTGGAGGACAACAAGAAGGTCTGCACGGACGCCGGCAAGGACGCGTACAAGGTGCAGACCTACAGCGAGCAGGGCGCGATCTGGTCCTCGCTGCAACAGGGCCGCAGCGACATCGTGATGAGCACGATCAACGGCCTGCGCTACGCGGTCGCCCACCAGGAGGGCGTGAAGTTCCTCAGCGAGTACCACCGCCTCGACGTCGGCTTCGCCTTCAAGAAGGGCACGAAGCTGGCGCCCGCCTTCCAGGCCGCGGTGAACGAACTCATCGCGGACGGGACGTACGACAAGATCCTCAAGAAGTGGGGCACGACCGGCTCGGAGATCGAGAAGTCGGAGATCTCACCGCAGGAGATCAAGGACTGAGGCGGCCGCTTCCCGACGAACCCAGGTTCCGTCCCGTACACGTGACGGGACGGAACCCACCCTCAGCAGCCGCCGCAGTCACACCCGCAGTCGCACCCGTCGCAGCAATTGCCGCAGCAGTCACCGCACTCGCAACAGTCACCGCACCCACTGCAGTCGCAGTCGCACTGACTGCAGAGCCCTTCCCTGCGCTCCCGGCTCCACGGGTCCTCGTACTCGCCGCAGCACATCTGGCACGTACAGGCCAGCCCCGCCCACACCAGGCAGCCCACGATGAGCCCGCGCCGGTCGCGGTGCGGCGGCTCCGGGGGAAGCGGCGGTCCGCCCGGGCCGCCGGGCGGCGCGTACGGTCCGGTCGGCGGACCGTATACATCGGCCTGATGCGACCGGTGTGAGCACGAGCTCGTACCGAAGGCGCGGTCCACGGAGTTCCGCAGCTCGTGCGCGAGCAGCGTGTGCGCGAGCCTGCCGTCGCTGAATTCGACCTCACGCAGCGCCAGCCGTATCCCGTGCAGCGCGTCGTCCGCGAGCCGCCGCGCCTCCACGAGCGAGGTCCCGGTGGCCGTCAGCGGATTCCAGGCGCCCGACGCGGCGTCAGTTTCCCTGTCCTCCACGGCATCCAGGAGATGCGCGAGCCGTCCGAAGAGCCGCCCGGCCTCGGCGAGCGGCATGGCGTTGCCCGGTCGCCCGGCGAGGACTGCGGTGTGCGCGAAGGCCGCGGCGGTCGCGGTCTCGGTCGGCTCGGTGACCGTCAGAAGCGGCGTCCCGAGCCCGGCCAGCGCCTCGACACCGATCTGCCGGTCCACGGCGTCGACCAGCACCGCGGTGTCGAACCCGACTGCCGAACCGGTACGCGCACCGGCGCGCCCCCAGCTCCTGGCGACCCGGCGCGCGGCGAGCGCCACCGGCTTGCGCGCCAACAGCCCGTCCCCGTCCGCCACGTGATCGCGCACCTTGGCCGACGCCAGCACCAGCGAGACGGCGGCGGCGAGCCGTGCGCCCTCGCCCTGCGCGACGGACGCGGTGCGCATACCGCGCAAGGGACAGGGCCCCGCCGTACGCCGCCCCCCGGTGGCGCGCGCGGCCTGAGCCTCCGTCAAAACCGAGACCAGCAGGCCGTCATAGTTCGTGACGACCCTGGCGAACTGACCGTGGTCCCCGCGCAGCGCGAGGCACAGCCCGCACAAATGCGCCATCCACTGGGTCTTCAGCCCCTCACCGAGACGGTGCCGGCAGGGCCTGACTATTCCGAACACGACACTCCCCCGTGACCTGTACGACGTTGAGCTGCGGCATCGTATCGATCACCCCGTTCACCCGTACGCACCGCCCGTCACCCATACGCCGTGAAGAATCATATTTCACTCCTAGTCAGCAGCCGTACACAGCAAGACCCTTGGGAAACGCGGGCTCTCGACGTATTCGCTGTGCACCAGTACCGTCACGAAACCCCCGCGCGGCGTCTATCCACTTGGCGCGACATCCGCATCATGGACGACCATGGGGATGCGGAAAGCAAGAAAGACCGCTGTGAGAGGAGGCGTCCATGGGATCGGTGCGCAAGGCGAGTGCCTGGCTTGGCCTCGTCGACGACAACGATGACGAGCGTTACTACGACGACGACAACTACGCCGAGGGCCAGGCGGCCGGCGATGCCTGGGTCACCGACCCTCGTGTGAAGGTCGCGTCCGAGACGGCGGAGGAAAAGGGCCGCCGGATCGGCACGGTCACCCCGGACAGCTTCCGGGACGCACGTGGAATCGGCGAACTCTTCCGGGACGGCGTCCCGGTCATCATCAACCTCACGGCCATGGAACCCGCCGACGCCAAGCGCGTGGTGGACTTCGCGGCCGGTCTGACCTTCGGCCTGCGCGGCACGATCGAACGGGTCGCCACCCGCGTCTTCCTGCTGACCCCTGCCAACACGGAGATCGTCAGCGGCGAGGCCGCGAGCCGTCCGCAGGACGGTTTCTTCAACCAGAGCTGAGGCAGGGCCGCTCACCGGCCCTGCCTTGCCGGGGTCCTTGCGGGTTCTTCCGGGGTTGCGAGTTCCTACCGGAAGGCATCGAGTCCGGTGAGCGCCTTGCCCAGCACGAGTTGATGCATTTCGACGGTGCCCTCATAGGTGAGCACCGACTCCAGGTTCGTGGCGTGCCGCATCACTGGGTATTCGAGCGAGATGCCGTTGGCGCCGAGAATGGTGCGGGCGGTCCGGCAGATCTCGATCGCCTCCCGCACGTTGTTGAGCTTCCCGAAGCTGACCTGCTCCGGGCGCAGCCGCCCCGCGTCCATCCGCCGCCCCAGGTGATGGGCGAGCAGGATCCCCTTGTGCAGTTCGACGGCCATGTCGGCGAGCTTGGCCTGGGTGAGCTGGAAGCCGCCGATGGCCCGCCCGAACTGCTCGCGCGTCTTGGAGTATTCGACGGCGGCCTCAAAACTGGCCCGCGCGGCGCCCATCGCACCCCACACGATCCCGTACCGCGCGTGCGACAGACAGGCCAGCGGCCCCTTCAGCCCGGTGACCTCCGGCAGCACGGCATCGGCGGGCAGCCGTACGTCGTCCAGGATCAGCTCGCTGGTGACGGAGGCCCGCAGCGACCACTTGTGCTTGATCTCCGGAGCGGAGAACCCGGCCGCGTCGGTGGGCACGACGAACCCGCGGATCCCGTCGTCGGTCTGCGCCCACACCACGGCGACCCCGGCGACGGACCCGTTGGTGATCCACATCTTCCGCCCGTTGAGAACCCAGTCCCCGCCGTCGCGCTTGGCATACGTCCGCATGGACCCCGGGTCGGACCCGTGGTCGGGCTCGGTGAGCCCGAAGCACCCGATGACGTCACCGGAGGCCATGGAGGGCAGCCACCGCTGCTTCTGCTCCTCCGACCCGAACCGGTGGATGGCGTACATTGCGAGCGATCCCTGCACGGAAACGAGGGACCGAATCCCGGAATCGGCGGCCTCGAGTTCGAGGCAGGCGAGCCCGTACTGCACGGCGCTGGCTCCCGCACACCCGTACCCCTGGAGCGACATCCCGAGCGCCCCGATCCCGCCCAACTCCCGTGCCAGTTCCCGGATCCCGGGCAGCTCCCCCTTCTCGTACCACTCGGCGACGTAAGGGAGCACCCGGTCCGCGGCCCACGCCCGCACGGTGTCGCGGATCGCCAGGTCCTCCGCGTCCAGAAGGTCGTCGATACCGAGGGGGTCGGCGGGGTCGAAGGGGGGCAACTTCGAGGACGCGGACATGGCAGAGCCTCCGGAACTCTAAAACTAGCGCCGCTAGTTACGAATACGGCGCCGACGTTACGACGCAGTGTCCCGTACGTCCAGAGGTCCACGACCCGGCAGCCGCCGACGGCGGGCACCCCCCACGGGAGACCCGCACTTCTTGTCCAGGCCGCACGGGCGGTGCGCGGGCGGGAGAACTAAACAGGCACGCGGGCCGACGCGACTTCCCGGGGCGCCGGAATCTCCGCCGAGCCCGCCGCAGGCGCCCCGCACTCCATGACCCGCGGCAACCGCAGCGCCATAACGGCCCCGAGCAGCAACAGCCCCGCGCTGACCAGCAGGGTCACATGCAGCCCGTGCACAAAGGAGTCCCGAGCCGCATGCCGCAGGGCAGCACCAGGATGCCCGCCAAGCCGCGCAGCAACCTCGTACGCCTCCCCCAGAGAGTGCCCCGCCGCCTTGGAATCCGAGGCCGGAACGCCCGGCACCGACGACAGCCGGGGTGTGTACGCAGCGTTCATCACACTCCCCAGGAGCGCGATCCCGATCCCGGCGCCCAGCTGGTACGAGGTCTCGCCGATCGCCGCGGCCCCGCCGGCCTGCGCCGGAGGAGCCTCGCTGAGCATCGACTCGTACGCGCCGAAGAGCGTCATCTCAAGCCCGAACCCGAGAAGCACGAACCCGAAGAGCAGCAGCCCCGTGTTGTCACGCCCGCCCATCGGGACGAGCGTGATCACCGCGGCCGCGGTGATGCAGAACCCGGAGCAGACCATCGCGCGCGGCCCGAACCGCCGCAGCATCTTCGCGCCGGCGAGCCCCGCCGCCATCGCCGCGACGGTGAGCGGCAGCAGTCGCAGCCCGGTCTCCAGCGGCGAAAGGCCGAGCACGAGCTGCAGATACTGGGCGGCGATCAGCTCGAGCCCGACCAGGGCGAGCATGGCGAGCACGATGCAGCAGACGGACGTACTGAACGCGGGCCTGGAGAACATCCGCAGATCGACCAGCGGATGTTCGCGCCGCCGCTGCCGACGTACGAAGGCGACCATCAGCGCCGCACCCGCCAGCAGTGGCACCAACGTGAACGGGCTGAACGGCGCCTCACCCCCGCCGAGCCGCTTCACGCCGAGGACGATTCCGAACAGCGCGGCCGCGCCCATGAGCGCGCCGACGACGTCCCAGGGCCCTTTCCCGTCGCCCTTGGACTCGGGCAGCAGCAGTCGCCCGATGGGGAGGCTGACCAGCATCAGCGGGATGTTGATGAGGAAGACGGACCCCCACCAGAAGTGCTCCAGCAGAAACCCGCCGAGGAGCGGCCCGACCGCGGCGCCCACGGCGGCCACGGCGCTCCAGATACCGATCGCGAGCGCCCGCTCCCGCCGGTCGGGGAAGACCTGGCGCAGGATGGAAAGCGTCGCGGGCATGATCATCGCGCCGCCGACGCCGAGCAGGGCGCGCGCGCCGATGAGGACCTGTGCGCTGTCGGCGAGGGCCGCGAGTCCGGAGGCGACGCCGAAGAGCGCGTACCCGAGGAGGAGGATCCGGCGGCGGCCGACGCGGTCGCCCAACGTGCCGAAGAGGATGAGGAGCGAGGCGCAGACGAGCGGGTAGACGTCGACGATCCAGAGCAGCTCTATCCCGCCGGGCTTGAGGTCCTCGGTGACGGCCGGTACCGCGACATGCAGCACGGTGGCGTCGAGGGCGACAAGGAGCAGGCTGACGCAGAGGACGACGAGGACGACCCAGCGGTTGGCAACGGCCCCGGTCTCCCGACGGCATCGCGCAGCGGCCGTAGTCGTCCCGGACATGCACTACCTCCCAGATGTTCCCCCGCGTTCGGCGGGACCGCGGGGTGGGGACTCCCTGCGGTTGCGGCCTGGGAGAGCGGAATCCCGGCCCACGCAACAAAGGCGAGTGAGCCGTCAGCGTACGCGAGTTCCAGCCGATGACGCGTGGCGGACCTCTCACGTTCCACTCAGCGGGGTGTGGCGTACGCCACGCTCCACCTGGCACGCCGGGCCTCGAAGGGCCGGGCTCCCCCTTGCTGCACCACGCCCCGGCGGGTCCCCCGGTTCCGCGGGCCCCCGATAATCGAGCCCGTGACCGATCTTGAGACGCCCGTAGCGACGCCGCCCCGCACGGGCGCCCTGCGCCGGGCCGCGCCCGCCCTCCTGGGTTACGCGGCCGTGCGCGCCCTGGGCCTCATCACGCTGGCCGTGTGGAGCGCGGCGAACGGCAAGAGCGCCCACACGCTGCTGACCGCCCGCTGGGACTCGCTCTGGTACACCCGGGTCGCCGAACTCGGCTACGGCTACGAGGTCCGCCTCCCGAACGGCGACGTGCACTCGAACCTCGCGTTCTTCCCGCTGCTGCCCTGGCTGGAACGGCTCGTCTCGGCGCTCACCCCGCTGTCGTACGCGGACGCGGGTCTGCTCGTCAGCACCCTGGCCTCGCTCGCCACGGCCTGGGGGATCTTCGCGGTCGCGGACCATGTGTACGGGCGCCGGGCCGGCGTCTGCGCCGTGCTCGTGTGGGCGGTGCTGCCCATCGGCATCGTGCAGTCGATGGCGTACAGCGAATCCCTGTTCACGGCGCTCGCCGCCTGGTCGCTCTACGCGGTACTGACCGGCCGCTGGCTGACGGCGGGCACGCTCGCCGCGCTCGCGGGCCTGACCCGCCCGGTGGGCGCCGCGGTCGTCGCGGCCCTGTGGGTGGCGGCGATCACCTCGTTCGTACGGGACACGCCGACCCAGCGGGATACCTCGTACGTACCGAATCGAAGCGCGCCGCATCCGGACGGCGCCCCCGCGTGGCGGCGCGCCCTCGGCATGCTCCTAGCGCCCCTCGGCGCCGCCGGGTACGTCCTGTGGGTGGGCCACCGCACGGGCGGGGGGCCGCTGGGCTACCTCGATGTCCAGGCGCAGTGGGGCAACGGTTTCGACGGCGGGTACGCTTTCGCCCGCTTCGTCGGCGACAAGTTCACGTCCTTCCCCTCCGCCCTGGCCGGCCTGGGACTGGTCGTCGGGGTCGCGCTGGTGGTGTGGCTGTACGTGACATGCCTGCGGCAGGGCCAGCCGCTGCCGCTCCTGGTGTACGCGGGGATCGTCACCGCGCTCGCCCTCTGTGCGTCGGGCTACTTCGGCTCGAAACCGCGCCTCCTGCTCCCCGCGTTCCCCCTGCTGCTGCCCCTCGCGGTGGCCCTGTCCCGGCTGCGTACGCCCAGGTCAGCGCTGGTGCTCGGCGGTGTGGCGGCGGCCTCGGCGGCCTACGGGGCCTTCTGGCTGAACGGCACCGGGCCGCCATGATCGACTCCATGGCGCCCGGTGAGCGGCCAGAGAATTCCACACCAGTTCCAGGTGAACGGAAATATAAGAGACATAAAACCGAACTCACACTTGATCGATGGAATTGAAGGGTCTGGCCAGGGAGGATTAGTGATTCATTGGAAATTGACATCATCCTGAGAGGAATCCCACATCACATCGTCATCACAAAGCGAGTGATTCGACCTTGAACGCAGCTCACTCGCTGTAACGTCGATTGAGTGCGTACCGAACGAACCCTCAAGCGTCTGGACCGGGTCTTCGCCCGGCTGGACCGTGAGCCGGAACGACCGGCCCACATCGATGTGCCGAAGATGAGTCGGCACAGGGTTGTGCTCTTCGTAGCCACCCTGGCCTTCTACTTGGCCATTGTGTGGGCCGTGGCGATCACGTCGTGGCTGGTCCGGTTCGACTGGCAGGTCATGTTCTTCCGGCCCTATCAGCAGTGGCCGGAGATCCACGCGTTCCTCGACTACTACGTGGTGCTCGGCCAGCGCGGCCCCACCGCCGTGATGGTCTGCGCCTGGCTGGGCTGGCGCTCCTGGCGGCAGCACACCCTGCGCCCGCTGCTCACGCTGGGCGCCTCGCTGCTGCTGCTGAACATCACGGTCGGCGCCGCCAAGATCGGCATGGGCCGCCTCGGCCCGCACTACGCGACCACGATCGGCTCGAGCGAGATGGGTCTCGGCGGCGATATATTTCCTTCGGGACACACCGCGAACGCCGTCGTGACCTGGGGAATCCTGGCCTATCTGGCCTCGACCCCGCGGGCCAGGCGCTGGCTGTCCGCGGTCTCCGCCGTGGTCTCCCTTGGTGTCGGTCTGACCACCGTCTACCTCGGCACGCACTGGCTGAGCGACGTGGTCCTGGGCTGGGCGGCGGGGCTGCTGATCCTGCTGGCGCTGCCCTGGGTCGAGCCGCTGATCGCCCGCGCCGAGGTCTGGATCTTCTCCCTGCGCGACTCCTGGCGTGCCCGTCGTGCCCGTCCCGCGCCTGCCCAGGCGCCCGCTCCGGTCGGCGTGCCCGTCATGGTCACGCAGCCCGCCGACGTGGACGGGGAGGCTCCGGCGCGCGAGACGGTCAGCGGTTCCCTCCCGCCCCGGGCGCCCGTCTACCTGGCCCCGGGCCCGCACACGACCCGCTCCGAGCGCACCCCGGTCACACCGATCGGCAGCCGCCGGCCGCCGCACGCGGACCGCGTACCGCGCACGACCAGCAGCACCCCGGTCCGCCCCGCGGCAGGCGGCTGAGCACACAGAACCCGCGGGGCCGGTACGCACACAGCCTCTCCCCGCACCGCGAAGGCCCCCGGCTCCTGACGAACCGGGGGCCTTCGCGTATGTCCGTCGGCGGCGCCGTCAGCCCTTCCAGCAGCGGGTCACCCTGCCGTCACTGACCTCGAAGTTCAGCCGCCCCGCGCGGTACTCCATGGTGATGATCGCGCCGGGCGGCAGCGAGCGCACCGTGGACCAGCCGCGCTCCCGGGCACGGCGCTCGGCGCTTCTCGCCTCCAGCCCGACATAGGTCTCCGTACTGTCCTGGGGCTCTGCGGGAGGAGTGGGAATGGGTGCCATGAACGCCACGTTAGGCGGCCCTTCGCCGGTGGGGAAGCCCAACCCCGCACCATGCGCCTCTTATCCCTCACCGGTCACATTTCTGTCACAGGACCACGACAAGCGTTTCAGCCGAACTCCGTCACACGTACGGGGGGTTCGGTAGGTGTTTCGCACGCCTTCGAACGTAATTCGGGACTACGGTGACGCCGTCCCGAATAGCCCATTGGAATGTGCGGAGCCGGTCGTGCTGCGCGGCCTTTCCATTCCGATTCCGGGGCGTGTCCCGGAAGCTGACGCCGCATAGGAAATACACGGTTCCAGCACACAACCCCCGCACGCCCTCTGTCGGAGCGCGGGGCGACGCGAGCATCATGGCGTGAGCTCAGCAGGCCCGGAAGGCGATCGCGAAGGGGCGAGCGATGGGGACGGACACCGCGCAGGCGGCGGCGCGACCCGTACGGATCAAGCAGCCGGGGCGCGTGATCGTCGACTGGCTGACCACCACCGATCACAAGAAGATCGGGCACCTCTACCTGATCACGTCGTTCGCGTTCTTCCTGACCGGCGGCCTGATGGCGCTGCTGATGCGCGCCGAACTCGCCCGGCCCGGTCTGCAGCTCATCGACAACAACCAGTTCAACCAGATGTTCACCATGCACGGCACGATCATGCTGCTGCTGTTCGCGACCCCGACCTTCGCCGGCTTCGCCAACGAGATCATGCCGCTGCAGATCGGCTCCCCCGACGTCGCCTTCCCGCGGCTGAACATGCTCTCGTACTGGCTGTTCCTCTTCGGCGGCCTGATCGTCCTCGGCTCGCTCCTGGTACCCAGCGGTCCCGCCGCCTTCGGCTGGTTCGCCTACGCGCCGCTCAACAGCCTGGAGCGCTCGCCGGGCATCGGCGCCGACATGTGGATCATGGGGCTCGCACTGGCCGGCTTCGGCACGATCCTCGGCGCGGTCAACTTCATCACGACCATCATCGGGATGCGCGCGCCCGGCATGACCATGTTCCGGCTGCCGATCTTCACCTGGAACACGCTCTTCACCTCGATCCTCATCCTCTTCGCGTTCCCGGTGCTGGCGGCGGCGCTGCTGGTGCTCGAGGCGGACCGGCGGTTCGGCTCACAGGTGTTCGACGCGGCGAACGGCGGGGCGCTGCTGTGGCAGCACCTGTTCTGGTTCTTCGGGCATCCCGAGGTCTACATCATCGCGCTGCCGTTCTTCGGGATCATCACGGAGATCCTGCCGGTCTTCAGCCGGAAGCCGATCTTCGGCTATCTGACGCTCGTCGCCGCGACGATGGCCATCACCGGCCTGTCGGTGGTCGTGTGGGCGCACCACATGTTCGCGACCGGCGCCGTGCTCCTGCCGTACTTCTCGTTCATGTCGTTCCTGATCGCGGTGCCCACGGGCGTGAAGTTCTTCAACTGGACCGGCACGATGCTCAAGGGGTCCCTGTCCTTCGAGACCCCCATGCTGTGGGCCGTCGGCTTCCTGGTGTCGTTCCTGTTCGGCGGCCTGACCGGGGTGATCCTGGCCTCGCCGCCCCTCGACTTCCATGTGACCGACTCGTACTTCGTGGTCGCCCACTTCCATTACGTCGTCTTCGGCACCGTCGTCTTCGCGACCTTCGGCGGCTTCTACTTCTGGTGGCCCAAGTTCACCGGCAAGATGCTCGACGAACGGCTCGGCAAGATCCAGTTCTGGACGCTCTTCGTCGGCTTCCACACGACGTTCCTGGTGCAGCACTGGCTGGGCGCCGAGGGCATGCCGCGCCGGTACGCCGACTACCTCGCGGCCGACGGCTTCACGGCGCTCAACACCATCTCGACGATCGGCGCGTTCCTGCTGGGCATCTCCACGCTGCCGTTCCTCTACAACGTCTGGAAGACCGCCAAGTACGGCACCAAGGTCGACGTCGACGACCCCTGGGGCTTCGGCCGCTCCCTGGAGTGGGCGACCTCGTGTCCGCCACCGAGGCACAACTTCAACACGCTGCCCCGGATCCGCTCCGAGTCCCCGGCGTTCGACCTTCACCATCCCGAGTACGCGGCGGTGTCCCCGGCTCCGGCGCCCGCTCCAGAGCCCGGGACAGCCGGTCCCGCGCCGTCCTGATCGCCTCGTTGAGCTCCGCGGGTTCGATCACCTCGAACTCCAGGCCCGTCATCATCACATGAAGCACCATCACATCGAGGCTCGCGGCCCCGGTGCGCAGGATGCAGCTGTCCTTCCCTGCCGTCTCCAGCGTCCCGGCGGAGGGCGAGATCCGCGCGGCGGCCTCCTCCATGGGCACCAGCAGCCTGATGACGGCATGCGAGGCGTACGCGCGCGTGGAGACGCCTTTGGATACGTACGCCGACAGGTCCTCGGCGGGTGGCGTACGGGGCGTGAAGCGGGGTCCGTGCGGCGGCCTGGGCGTGATGCGGTCCACCCGGAACGTACGCCAGTCCTCGCGGTCGACGTCCCAGGCGACCAGGTACCAGCGCCACTCGGTGCACACCAGGCGGTGCGGTTCGACGGTACGGCGGGTCGACACTCCGTCATGGCTGCGGTAGTCGAAGCGCAGCCGTTCGGCGTCCCTGCAGAGGTTGGCCAGCTCGGTGAGCACGGCCGGGTCGATGGCTGACGGCTGCGGGCCGCGCAGCATCGGTACGGTGAACGCGTTCAGGGCGCCCACCCGGCGGCGCAGCCTGTGCGGGAGCACCTGCTCCAGCTTGGCGAGCGCCCGTACGGAGGTCTCGCCGATGCCCTCGATGCCCTGCCCCGCGGCCGTCCGCAGACCGACCGCCACGGCCACCGCCTCGTCGTCGTCCAGGAGCAGCGGCGGCAGCTCGGCCCCCGCGCCCAGCTGATAGCCGCCGCCCGTGCCGGGGCTGGCGTTGACGGGATAGCCCAGCTCGCGCAGCCGGTCCACGTCGCGGCGCACGGTCCTGCGCGTGACCCCGAGCCGGTCCGCCAGATCGGCCCCGGACCATTCGCGATGGGCCTGCAGCAGCGAGAGCAGGCGCAGCAGTCGTGCCGATGTCTCCAACATGGATGCGAGTCTGGCAGCCCTTGCGGACAGCGGCTGTCCGCAAGGGGGAGCTGGGCTGGGGGTGGGTTTTTCGCCCCCTCCGCCCCTACCCATTCCCGTCACTTGGGGGCTCCGCCCCCAAACCCCCGCTCCTCAAACGCCGGAGGGGCTAAAAATCTTTAGCCCGTCCGGCGTTTGAGGACGAGGCCGTTCAGGCCGATACGGGGGTCTGGGGGCGGAGCCCCCAGGAACGGGACGGGTAGGGGCGGAGGGGGCGAAAAACCCACCCCCCGCACCCCGCCACCCCCCTCAAGGCCGATAACCCAGCTGCGGCACCTCAAAACAGTTGCTGTTCATGTCCCCCTGGGAGACCCAGCCCCGGTCGTCCTCCCAGCGCGCCACCGACACACACGTCCGGCGCGTCGCAGGCGGCTCGGACAGCCGGTCGTACACGACCGGAATCAGCAACCCGCCGGCGCTGTACGGCTCCCCCCGGTTCATGAACCGGTCGACACACTCGCGCGTGACCCCCGTAGACGCACAGGACTCGGCCGCGTCCGAGAACCACATGGCGGCGGCCCACCCCTCCAACTGCCACTGGGAGTGGGTCTTCAGCCCCTTCGTCGCGTCCCGGAACTCCCGCACGGCGGCATCCCCGGTGTCCGAGTAGTTGCGACTGGCCCCGGTGGCCCACAGAGCGTTGCGGCAGCGCGGAGAGTCCTTGTAGTCCGAGGCAACGGCGGACGTCCAGTTCTGCACGTTGGTGACCTTGGCGATGACCGAGGCCCCGACGGCGTCCATCGCCTCGCAGAGCTGGGCGTTGCCATGCGTGTCGAGGGCGTCGAAGACGAGGTCGGCGCCCTGTTCCTTGAGGTCGGCCGCGACGGCACGGAAGTTGGGGAGCGCGAAGTCGACCTGTTCGGCGACGACTTTGTAGCCCTCGGCCTTCAGTCCCTGGGCGACGAGCCGGGCGTAGGCGGCCGAGGCGGACTGGTTGTACGAGACGACGGCGGCGGTGCGGGCGCCCTGCTCGCGCTTGAAGTAGCGGTAGACCTCGGTGCCGCCGTACAGCTCACCGCCCCAGCCGGGCGTGCCCGCGCGGGGCGCGAGGCTGCCGTAGATCCCGTAGAGGTACGGATAGGTGTCGTAGGCCGGCCCGATGGGCTGACCGCCGATGTCGGGCACGCGCGCGTGGGACACGCGGGGGGCGCCCGCGTAGTCGAGGGCGGTGGTGGCGACGAGGGCGACGACCTTGTCCTCGTCGACGAGCCGGTGCACGCACTCGTTGTTGCCGACCCCGCTGCCCCCGTCGTCGCACAGCCGCACCTCGACCGGCCGCCCGCCGATGCCGCCGCGCGCGTTGAGCCGGTCGAAGTAGGCCTTCGCCCCGTCGCGCGGTCCGGTGAAGGCTGAGCCGCCGACGGGGCTGGTGGCGCTGGTGATGATGCCGACTCGGATCGGGGCGGTGTCGCCCTGCCGGGTGGGCGTGGACCGGTTCTCGAAGTCGCTCTCCGGGAGGCGGCTGCCGCAGGCCGCGCTCAGCAGGAGCAGCAGGCCCGCGGCGAGGGCCTCAGCAGCCCGGGCCCGGCGACGCATTGCCGCTCAGTGTCACCAGTGCGCAGAGCGTCTTCACGGACACCTTCCAGGTGCCGTCCTGCTCGACCGCCGTTCCAGAGGCGCCCGGCAGCGCGGTCGCGCCCTGCAGGAGCAGCGAGTACGTCACGTTCGCGTCGGTCGGCGAGGTGAACTCGACCTTCTCGACGACGGCCTTCACCTGCTGGCCGCGCTGATCGCCGCTGAATCCTTCCAGGACCTCGGTCATCTGGTCGCCGTTCTCCAGGACGGCCGTCTTGTCCTTCTGTGCGACGGCAGGGTCGAAGAACTTCTCCCAGTTCTCCTTGATCTCCTGCTCGGCCGCCGCGGGATCGGCCGGAGCCGTGGGGCTGGGCTCCGCGCTGGTGGACTGCTCCACGGAGGGGGTGGGCGGGTTTGTGTCACCGCCGCCGCTCTCGTCGCTGCACGCCGTGAGGGCCGCGGCGAGGAACAGGACCACCGCTGCCGCCACCCCCCGGCCGTTCCCCCGCCTGAGGTCTGTCCCGAGAACCATCTGGCTCACCACCGGGTGTCGGACCGGGCCCAGGTGCGCCCGGTGCTTTCAGGGTCAGCTTGCAGAAGGCATAGTGCAAGCCATTGGCTGACATGGACAGTCAACGGACCAAACACACGACGTGCTGGAGCCCCGGATGCGGACAGCTCGACTGCGGACTGTGCACCCCGTCCTGTGGGCGGGGTGGGCCGCGCTCGCCGCGGGAGCGGTGTTGTGCGTGATCGGCTGGTACGGCATCTCGGGCGAGCGCTACGCGGAGCGGCAGCTGCCGTTTCTCGCGTCGTGCACGGTTCCCGGCGCCGCGCTGATCATCGCGGGCGCGGTACTGCTCACCCATGGCAGGAACGCACTGGCGGCGGCGCGCGTGGAGGAGCTGTACGGGCTCCTCGTCGCGGCGGAGCCCGCCGACGTGGACGAGTCCGGGCAGGCCGCGGCCGTGCCCGTCGCCGTCAGCGGCGAGCTGCTGACGGTGCCGGGCGGCACGTTGTGGCATCGCGCGGACTGCCCGCTGGTCGCCGGGAAGGCGGAGGCCGTGCCGGTGGACTCGCTGCTGCTGGCGAGCGGGGAACTGGGGCCCTGCCCGATCTGCGAGCCGTCCGCCGCCGATCCGGACGACTGATGGCGTCACTGACGTACGACCTCACCCTCGCCGGTCTCTCGGTCGGCAGCGCCGCCGCCCTGACCGGGATCGGGCTGATCGTCACCCACCGGGCGACCGGCGTACTCAACTTCGCGCACGGCGCGATCGCGATGGTGTGCGCGTATCTGCTGCGCCAGTTCACGGTCGAATGGGGCTGGCCGCTGTGGCTCGGCGCCGCGGTGACGCTGCTCCTTGTGGCCCCGGCGATCGGCGTGGCCCTGGAGCGTTTCGTCTTCCGTCCGCTGTCCGTCCTCGGCAGTGACCCCGCGCAGACGCTCGTCGCGTCCATCGGCGTCTTCGTCCTGCTGGTCGGCGGGGCCGCCCTGGTGTGGGGCACCGGGGCACGGGCGGACGCGCCGACGCTGGTGTCGGCGGATCCGTGGGGGCAGCTGGCGGTGGCCGTCGCGCTGGCCGTAGGGGTCGGTGCCGTCACGCGCTGGACCCGCATCGGCACGGAGCTGCGCGCCGTCGTCGACGACCGCTCGCTCGCCGTGCTCGGCGGCATCGATGCCGACCGGGTGGCCGCGGCGGGCTGGGCGTTCGGCTCGTTCACGGCCGGTCTGACGGGCGTGCTCCTCGCCCCTTACGTGCGCCTCGACCCGTACGGCATGCCCCTGCTCGTCATGGAGGTGCTCGCGGTCGCCGTGGTCGCCCGGATGCGCAACCTCCCGGTGGCCGTCGTGGTGGCGCTGGGCATCGGGGTCGCCCAGAGCCAGCTGACGCGGCTGCACCCGTCCGGCTGGGGTGAACCGCTGCTCCAGGCGGTCGGCGCGAACCTGTTCGTCGTCGCGCTCCTGATCGCGGCCCTCGTCCTCCCCGGCATCGGCACCCGCGACGCGCTCCCGCGCACGGCGACGGCCCGGGTGGCGACACCACCGGGGGCGTGGATCGTGGCGGTCGTCCTCTTCCTCCTGCCGCTGGGCTTCGCGGGCTCGGACCTGCATACGTCGGTGCAGGTGCAGGTGCCGGCGCTGGGCGTGGTGCTGCTGTCGTTGGTCGTCGTCACCGGCCGCGGCGGCCAGATCTCGCTCGGGCAGGCGGCGTACGCGGGTCTGGGCGCCCTCTTCACGGCCCTGCTGGCGGCGGGCCGCTTCCCGGGCCTGCCGCGGCTCCCGGAACTGGCCGCGCTCGCGGTGGCGGTGATCCTGGTCGCCCCGCTCGGCCTCCTGACCGGCTGGCCCGCCATCAGCCGCCACGGTCTGGCCCTCGCCCTGGCCACCTTCGCGGTGGGCGTCGGCGTCAGCCGCTTCGTCTTCAGCCAGCCGTACGCCACCTCGGGTCTGTCCCTGGACCGCCCGGCGGGCTTCGACGGCGACCGCGCGTACTACCTGCTCGAACTGGCCCTGCTGGCCTGCGCGTTGCTGGCGGCCGGCGTGCTGCGCCGCGGCCGCACGGGCCGGGCCCTGGCCGCGATGCGCGACCACGAGTCGGGCGCGTCGGCGGCGGGAGTCCGCGTCCCGGCCCTGAAACTGACCGCCTTCGTGGCGGGCGCCGCCCTGGCCGCGCTGGGCGGCGGCATGCTCGGCATGGGCCTGCGCGCTTTCGACGCGACGGCTTACGACCCCGTCCGCGGCCTGCTCTGGTTCGCGGCGGTCGTCGTCCTCGGCGCCGACAGCGTGCTCGGCGCCCTCGCCGCCGCGGCCCTGCTCGTCGGGCTCGACGCGGGGGCGCGCGGCGGGGTGGCGGCCGCCCTCATCGGCGTACTGGCCGTCCTCGTCGGCCGCTTCCCCGGGGGCCCGTACGAGGCCCTGCGCACCGCCGCTTCCCGGCTGCGCCTGCGCCGCCGGGCGACACTCACCCCCTTGGGGGCCCGCGTACGACGCCAACTGCGGCCGGTGCGACCGAGGACGGCCAGGGAGCTGGTACCGGCGGAGGCCACCGCGATGACATCCGCGAGGCGGCACGCACCGGGAGGGCCGGGGCTACCCGAGCGCGGACGCCGTCCAGCCGGTTGGGACCCCTCGGGGGCGGGACACTCCGGGCAACAGGGCAGGCAAGGTGGCCTGTCCGAGCCGAGCCACACAGCTTCGAGGCATGGTGCCAAGCCGCCCCCCGATACCGCGCCGCTCAGCAGTGCCGGGCGACCCGGCATCGGCGGGCAGGCGCCAGGCTCCGGACAACCGCAGGGCAACACCCCCGCCGGCAGTCCCGGTGAACTCCGGCACGACCACCCCAGCACCGCAAGGCCCGGCCACATCGCCACGCCGCCCGACACCCCCGGACAACCCGGAACCGACGGGACGACGCGAGGCACCGAACAGCCGGGAAGTGCGGCACAGCCGCGGGGCGAGGCTCCCGGCTCGGAAGCGGGTGAACCCCGGAGTCGACGGGACGACTCCGCACCACCGCGTAGCCGCACGTCCGCTCAGGATCCGGGTCGGCCCCCGAGCCGACAGGACGATCCCGTGCGGGCGGGAGGCCCCGCGCAAGCGCGCGGAGACGCCACGGCACCGCCCGGCCCGGCGAGCGCGGCACCGGCCGCACCCCGCCGCTCGCACCCCCCGCTGGAGCCCACCACCCTGCGCGCCCGCCGACTGCACGTCACCTACGGGGGTTTCACCGCCCTCGACGGAGTCGACCTCGAAGTCCGGCCCGGGCGGGTCACCGCCGTCGTGGGTCCCAACGGCGCGGGGAAGAGCACCCTCTTCCACTGTCTCGCCGGGACTCTGCGCCCGGCGCGCGGGCAGGTACTGCTCGGGGAGCGTGACATCACCCGGCAGGCGGCGCACGCCCGTACTCGCCTCGGGATCGCGCGGACCTTTCAACAGCTGGCGGTTTTCCCCTCGTTGACCGTGGCCGAGAACGTGCGGGTGGGCGCCGAGCAGGGACGCATCCCCGATCCGGGGGCCGTGGAGCGGGCGTTGCGCCTGTTCGGGCTCGACGGGCCGGTGCGGGCGCTGCCCGCGGCGGGGCTGCCGACCGGGACGCTCAGGCGCGTCGAGCTGGCGCGGGCGCTCGCCGGAAGTCCGCGGGTGCTGCTGCTCGACGAGCCTGCCGCGGGGCTCGACAACGGTGAAGTGGCCGCCCTCGCGCGCGTGTTGCGGGCCCTCGCCGCGGACGGCATGGCCCTGCTCGTCGTGGAGCACGATCTCGATCTGGTCGCCGACCTGGCCCATACCGTCCATGTCATGGCCGCGGGGCGGATCGTCACCTCCGGGCCCGCCGACCGCGTACTCGAGACGGGGACCGGCGGATGAGCATCGCCCTGCGCCACGCGCGCGTGCGCTACGGCCCCTTGGAGGCCCTGCACGGCGTGACCCTCGTCGCCCCCGGCCCCGGCCTCACCGTGCTGCTCGGCCGCAACGGCTCCGGCCGTACGACCGCGCTGCGCGCCCTCGCTGGGGACGTACCCCTGTCCGGCGGCGCCGTCGTCTGGGACGGCGCGGACGTCACCCGACTGCCCGCCTACGAACGCGCCCGGCGCGGACTGTGCCTCGTCCCGGAGCGCCGGGCCGTCTTCGGCTCGCTCACGGTCCGCGAGAACCTCGAACTGGCCGCCCCCAAGAACGACTTCGCCGGCGCCCTCGACGCCTACCCCCAGCTCCTTCCCCTCCTCCCCCGCCGCGCCGGCACTCTCTCCGGCGGGGAGCAGCGCATGCTCGCCCTCTCCCGCGCCCTGCTGGCACGCGCGCGCGTGGTGCTCGTCGACGAGCCGGCGCAGGGCATGTCACCGAGGGTCGCGGCACGGACGTACGAGCTGCTCGGCGGCCTCGACGCGTGCGTGGTGGTCGCGGAACAGCGGCTGCCGCCCGGCCTGCTGGAGAGGGCCGGGCGGACGGTGTACGTCCATGAACTGCGCCGCGGCGCGGTCGTGTTCAGCGGAGAGGCGGCCGAAGCGACACGGGGGCCAGGGGGGACAGGGGCGGGCCGAACAGGGCAGGGGCCGAGATCCGGGCGCCGCCCGAACCCTTCGGGATGACGAGCAGAGTGCCCACGTTCAGCCGGTCCGGATAGGCCCCGATCATCTGCTTGTTGGCCTTGTAGAGAGCCTGCCAGCCGCCCTTGACCTGGTACTTGCGGGCAATCGACGAGAGCGTGTCGCCACGCTTCACCACATGCATGCGGCCCTGGAGTCCGTACCTCTTGGCACAGACGGGCCAGGCCTCCCACCCCTGGGCGGCCAACACCCCCTCGGCGACGGTGATCTGCTCCGCGCGCGTGGCCAGATCGGCACGCGCGGCGTACTTCAGGCCGCCGTACTCCTCCCAGGTCGGCGGCCAGAACTGCAGCCCGCCGTAGAAGCCGTTCCCGGTGTTCGCGTCCCAGCGGCCGCTGCTCTCGCAGTCGGCGAGACAGCCCCAGGGCCACTGATCCTTGACGCAGTCGTACGGCACCTGCGCCGCCTGAGGGCCGGGAAGCGGTGGCGGTGGCGCGGCCATCGCCCGGGAAGGGGCGAGCACGGCCAGCGCGGCGGCGATCACGGCCGCGTACCGAACGCACTTGTCCGACATGGTCGATGGGAACCGCGTGGGATGCATCGGCCCACGCTAGGCAGCCCGCCACGCGCGCCCGGCCAGCCGCGCCCGGCTCGGCCGGGGCCCCACCCGGTCGGCGGACCGACCGGGCAGGACCCCCTCTCTCAAGGGCGACGGGCGGGGCTCAGAGGTCGAGCCGCTGCCCGGGCAGGATCAGGTCGGGATCACCGCCGATGACTGCCTTGTTGGCGGCGTAGATCTTCCGCCAGGTGGTCCCGTGCGACACCGCGATGGTGCTCAGCGTGTCACCGCTGCGGACGGTGTAGTCGCCCCGGGACGAACTCCGGTTCGTGTGGTCGTCCGCCGGGCGCTCGGGCGCCTTCGACGGGGCCGACTTGGGTGTCGACTTCGGCGCCGACTTGGGCGTCGACTTCTTGGTGGCCGAGCCTCCGGCCGACCCGGCGCCCGAGGATCCGGGCGCGCTTCCGTACGCTCCGGCCCGCGCCGAACAGGTGGGCCACGCGCCCCACCCCTGTGCGCGCTGGACCTTGGTGGCGACGGCTATCTGGGCGCCCTTGGAAGCCTTGTCGGCGGTTGCCGCATAGGCGCCACCGCCGTACGCGCGCCAGGTGCTTGCGGAGAACTGGAGCCCTCCGTAGTAGCCGTTGCCGGTGTTGATGTGCCAGTTTCCGCCGCTCTCGCACTTGGCGATGCGGTCCCACACTCCGCTGTCGGCCGCGACGGCGTTGCCGCTCGCGGCGAGCAGTCCGAGCGGGGCGAGCAGGGCCGCCCCGGCGAGGACCGCAGCCGTACGTGTCGTACGACCTTTATGAGTGTTGTTCTCGGCACACGCGGACATGTAATTCCTCTCCACGGACCCGGGGTCCCCCAAGACGGGGCGCGACGCCCTGCGCGTTTGACGCGGTTGTCGCGCTCCGCCCCGTCCGCCGGAGGCTGTGCTGCGAGCTGGCTGGTTCGGCCGGCGGACGTACCCGAGCGGTGCTCGTTGCACACGGTCGAGGAATCTATGGAGCTTGTCGCCCTATATCAACCAACTCCTTGTCATTCGAGGCCAGTTAGCCGTTACCGAGGGTATCGTCGATTTTCGGCCACCCACTTCATTGGGTGATTTCCTGATTTGTCGACCTGCCACCCTGACGATCTGTGACCCACTTCACCGAACCAACTTCCCTGGTACACCCAGAAGTTGGCTTGGAGTGACGAATTCCGCAGGTGACCTCACCCTGCGCGCCGGATGGTTCGATTCCGTTCGCTCCCGGGCGTGACTCCCGCCACAGATCGCCCGTTGTCATCTTCATGAGCCGGGGACCCCCCAGCTCATGAGCCGGGGGCCACCCGGCGACGCCACGCACCGCATCCCGAGGAGCCACCGTGCCGCGCATGCTCGACGTCAGCGACGACGTACGCGCCGAGATCGGCGACGAAGAAGCCGACCGGCTGCTCGCCGGAGAGAACGCCCCGGGCAGTTACGACTGCACGTCCTGCCGCACCCAGGGCGACTCGGAACAGGAGCGCACCAGCACCGTCCTGTTCATCGGCGACGAGACCGCAGTCCTAGCCTTCGCCCACGCGTCCTGCCTGCCCTCTCAGGTCGTCCAGGTCACCGAGGAGCAACTCCAGGGCGCCGTCCGCTCGATCACCGCCGAGGGCGGGCCGGCCGGCGCCGGGCCCGAGCAGGCCGTGCTCGGGGTCACCAGCGGACTGATCCTGATCAACGGCGAGTTGCACCCGGCGCTGGTCGTCGAACCGACCGGGCCCATCGTGCGCCCCGGCTCGACCGACATCGGCGACGACTTCCTGCCCCTCCTCATCGAGCAGGGCTTCATGCCGGTGACCGAGCTCAACTCGGTGCCGCCCGTGCTGCACGGCTGGTCCGTGCTGCTCGCCGCCGGCCAGTTGCACGCCGTGCTCCAGCCGGGCACCGGCGGCGGCTCGCCCGTCGCCTGGTGGCAGGCGCACCAGGCGCTCCAGGTCGCCGACAGCTGGCGCGCCGCCGCCAACAAGCACCAGCAGGTGCTCCTGTTCGCGGCCCCGGTCGGCTCGATCGGCCGCCAGCCCCGCGAGGACCTGCTGCGCGACGCCCTGGACAAGGCCGCCGCCAACGGCAAGCTCGTCGGGAGCGCCCTGCCGCTCGCCGGAACCTGAGCGCTCCCCCGGCCTGCGCCAGTTCGGGCGCACAGGACAGTATCCGTCCGGCGGCGGGGTCGTTGGCACGTACGTGCACACCTACGACGTCCCCCGCCGCCAGCCCTTCCAGCCGGTCCAGTCCGTGCGACCGGCCCAGGATCCTCCCGGCGGCCCATCGGCCACGCCGATCTACGACGCGCTGTACGCCGAGTGGGTCAAGTCCTTCAGGGCCCTGCCCGGCGACCGCCACGGCGAGGAGGAGCTGGACTTCGCGGCCTTCGGGCGCCTCCCGCAGGGCACGAACTCGTTCAGCTCGTACGGCTCGTACAGCCCCCACAACTCCTACAGCTCGTACAGCGCGGGTGCGTACTCCGCGCGGCAGCACACGAGCGGGCGGCAGCAGCACAGCACCGGAATGCACCACGTCCCGGCCGCGCTGCCACCCGCGCCGCGCAGGGGTCTCTGAGGGCGGAACAACGGGAAAGGGGCGGCTCCTTCGAGGAGCCGCCCCTTTCCCGTCACCGCTACTTCTTCTTGGCGCCGCGCTTCTCGCGCACCCGCACCGAGATGTGGATCGGCGTCCCCTCGAAGCTGAACTCCTCGCGCAGGCGGCGCTCGATGAAGCGCCGGTAGCCGTGCTCGATGAAGCCGGAGGCGAAGAGCACGAACCGCGGAGGCCTGGTGCCCGCCTGCGTACCGAAGAGGATGCGGGGCTGCTTGCCGCCGCGGATCGGGTGCGGGTGGGCGGCGACCAGTTCGCCGAGGAAGGCGTTCAGCCGACCGGTCGGGACGCGGGTCTCCCAGCCCGCCAGGGCCGTCTCGATCGCCGGGACGAGCTTCTCCATGTGCCGCCCGGTGCGCGCCGACACGTTCACGCGCGGCGCCCAGGCGACCTGGAGGAGCTCGGTCTCGATCTCGCGCTCCAGGTAGTAGCGGCGCTCCTCGTCGAGGGTGTCCCACTTGTTGAAGGCGAGGACGATCGCGCGCCCGGCCTCGACGGCCATCGTCACGATGCGCTGGTCCTGGACCGAGATGGTCTCGGACGCGTCGATGAGAATGACGGCGACTTCGGCCTTCTCCACCGCGGCGGCGGTACGCAGCGAGGCGTAGTAGTCCGCGCCCTGCTGGAGGTGGACGCGCTTGCGGATGCCCGCCGTGTCGATGAACTTCCAGGTGATACCGCCGAGTTCGATGAGCTCGTCGACCGGGTCACGGGTGGTGCCCGCGACCTCGTTGACGACCACGCGGTCCTCGTTGGCCACCTTGTTCAGCAGTGAGGACTTGCCGACGTTCGGGCGGCCGATGAGGGCGATACGGCGGGGGCCGCCGACCGCGGTGCCGAAGGTCTGCGCCGGAGCCTCGGGCAGCGCCTCCAGGACGGCGTCCAGCATGTCGCCGGTGCCGCGGCCGTGCAGCGCGGAGACGGGGTGCGGCTCGCCGAGGCCCAGGGCCCAGAGGTACGAGGCGTCGGCCTCGCCGCTCAGACCGTCGACCTTGTTGGCGCACAGGACCACGGGCTTGCCGGCCTTGCGCAGCAGTCGTACGACCGCCTCGTCGGTGTCGGTGGCGCCGACCTTGGCGTCGACGACGAAGACGACCGCGTCGGCCGCGTCGATCGCGTACTCGGCCTGGGCGGCCACGGAGGCGTCGATGCCGAGGACGTCCTGCTCCCAGCCGCCGGTGTCGACGAGCTTGAAGCGGCGGCCCGCCCACTCGGCCTCGTAGGTGACGCGGTCGCGGGTGACGCCGGGCTTGTCCTCGACGACGGCCTCGCGGCGGCCGATGATCCGGTTCACCAGGGTCGACTTGCCGACATTGGGACGGCCGACGACGGCGAGCACGGGCAGTGGACCGTGGCCCGCCTCCCCGATCGCGCCCTCGACGTCCTCGACGTCGAAGCCCTCTTCCGCGGCGAGCTCCATGAACTCCGCGTACTCGGCATCGCCAAGCGCCCCGTGCTCGTGCTCTGCCGAGCCGTCGGGCTGGATGTGGTCGTTCATGAAGTCCGTACCTCGTCGTTTTCGTGGTGATCGGTGGAGCGCCCGCGTGTCGGGAGATCCACTACTCAAGTGTCGCCTAGTGCCCGGTGGGGCGCCCGGCGTTTTCCCGGCGTCCGGTGAGACGCCTGGCGTCTTCCAGGTGCGCGGTCAGCTGCTTCTGGATGCGTACGGTCGCCTCGTCGAGCGCCTTGCGCGTACGCCGTCCGCTGCCGTCGCCCGCTTCGAAGGGGTCGCCGAAGACGACGTCGACCCGGCTGCGCAGCGGGGGCAGCCCCTTTATCAACCGGCTGCTCTTCTCGGAACTTCCCAGTACCGCCACCGGGACGATGGGCGCCCCGCTGCGTACGGCGAAGTACGCGAGCCCGGCCCGCAGCGAGGCGAAGTCTCCTTCGCCCCGGCTGCCCTCCGGGAAGATCCCGAGTACGCCGCCGTTGTCCAGGACGCCGAGCGCCCTGGTGATCGCCGTGCGGTCGGCGACCGAGCGGTCCACCTTCAGCTGGCCGATGGAGAGCAGGAAGGGGTCGAGCGGGCCGATGAACGCTTCCTTCTTGATCAGGAAGTGCGTGGGCCTGGGCGCAACGCCCATGACCATCGGTCCGTCGATGTTGTGCGCGTGGTTCACGGCCAGGATCACCGGGCCGCTCGCGGGAACCTTCCAGGCGCCCAGGACGCGCGGCTTCCACAGGCCGTACATCAGTCCCACGCCGATACGGCGCCCGACCTCGGCACCCCGTACCGATGGTGCTTCGGTCACTTCGCGGCCCGCTTCTCCTCGACGAGGGTGACGACGCACTCGATGACCTGCTGGAGTGTGAGGTCGGAGGTGTCCACCTCGACCGCGTCGTCCGCCTTGGCGAGCGGGGACGTCTTGCGGCTGGAGTCGGCCGCGTCCCGCTTGACCAGGGCCTCGCGGGTGGCGTTGATGTCGGCGCCCTTCAGCTCACCGCTGCGCCGGGCGGCACGCGCCTCCGGGGACGCGGTGAGGAAGATCTTCAGATCGGCGTCGGGCAGCACGGTCGTCCCGATGTCACGCCCCTCGACGACGATCCCGGTCTCCGCGCCGGCGGCGATCGAACGCTGCAGCTCGGTGATCCGGGCGCGCACGTCGGGCACCGCGCTGACCGCGCTCACCTTGGAGGTGACCTCGTCCGTGCGGATCGGGCCCGCGACATCGGTCCCGTCGACGGTGATGGCCGGCGCGGCCGGGTCGGTGCCGGAGACGATCTCCGGCTTGCCCGCCGCGGCGGCGATCGCGCTCGGGTCCGTGACGTCGATCCCGTTGCTCACCATCCACCAGGTGATCGCCCGGTACTGGGCGCCGGTGTCCAGGTAGCTCAGCCCGAGCTGTGAGGCCACGGCCTTCGAGGTGCTCGACTTGCCCGTGCCGGAGGGGCCGTCAATCGCGACAATCACAGCCGGTACGGTCCGGGCGGCGCCGTTTTCCACGGTGGGAACACCTTCCTGGTGCGGGGCGGAGGCTTGTACGGGACACGAGCGCGCCCCGCACAAGGTTACTGGCTCCACGGACCCCGGCTTACTGGCCCTTCCAGGGGCCATCCCGAGCGAGCTGTCGCGCGGGGGCTACTGCCGCAGCGCCCAGCCCCGCTCCCGCAGCGCGGCGCTCAGCACCGGCGCCGCCTTCGGCTCCACCATCAGCTGCACCAGACCGGCTTGCTGCCCGGTCGCGTGCTCGATGCGTACGTCCTCGATGTTGACCCCCGCCATCCCGGCGTCCGCGAAGATGCGGGCGAGCTGGCCGGGCTGGTCGTCGATGAGGACGGCCACGACCTCGTAGTCGCGCGGCGCCGAGCCGTGCTTGCCGGGGACGCGGACCTGGCCGGCGTTGCCTCGGCGCAGGACGTCCTCGATGCCGGTGGCACCCTCGCGCCGCTTGGCCTCGTCGGAGGACTGGAGGGCGCGCAGGGCCTGGACCGTCTCGTCGAGGTCGGCGGAGACGTCCGAGAGGAGGTCGGCGACCGGGCCGGGGTTCGCGGACAGGATGTCGATCCACATCCCGGGGTCGGAGGCGGCGATGCGGGTCACATCACGGATGCCCTGGCCGCAGAGGCGTACGGCGGCCTCCTCGGCGTGCTCCAGGCGCGCGGCGACCATGCTGGACAACAGGTGCGGCATGTGGGAGACGAGCGCGACGGCCCGGTCGTGGGCGTCCGCGTCCATGACGACCGGTACGGCACGGCAGTGCGAGACGAGTTCGAGGGCAAGGTTGAGCACCTCGGTGTCGGTGTCCCGAGTGGGCGTCAGGACCCAGGGGCGCCCCTCGAAGAGGTCTCCGGTGGCGGCCAGCGGTCCCGACTTCTCGCGGCCCGACATGGGATGCGAGCCGATGTACGAGGACAGGTCGAGGCCGAGCGCCTCCAGCTCCCGGCGCGGGCCGCCCTTGACGCTCGCCACGTCGAGGTAGCCGCGCGCGACCCCGCGCCGCATGGCGTCCGCGAGCGTCGCGGCCACGTGCGCGGGCGGCGCGGCCACGATCGCGAGGTCGACGGGCCCTTCGGGCGCCTCGTCCGTGCCTGCGCCGAGCGCGGCGGCCGTACGGGCCTGCTCCGGGTCGTGGTCGGTGAGGTGGACCACGACACCGCGGGCCGCGAGGGCCAGGGCGGCGGACGTGCCGATCAGTCCGGTTCCGATGACGAGGGCGGTCCTCACTGGGCGATGTCCTTGCGGAGTGCGCCCGCGGCGCCCAGGTAGACGTGCGCGATGTCGGCGCGGGGCTTGTCGGACTCGATGTGCGCGAGGACTCGTACGACTCTGGGCATCGCGCCCTCGATGTCCAGTTCCTGTGCGCAGATCAGCGGCACGTCGACGATGCCGAGCTTGCGTGCGGCGGCCGCCGGGAAGTCGCTGTGCAGATCGGGCGTCGCGGTGAACCAGATGCTGATCAGGTCGTCCGTGGTGAGGCCGTTCCGCTCCAGGACGGCGGTGAGCAGCTCGCTGACCTGCTCGTCCATGTGGCCGGCCTCGTCCCGTTCCAGTTGGACGGCGCCCCGGACCGCTCGTACCGCCACGGTGATGCTCCTTGCTGATGTACGTAGACGTCTTGTCACACCAGCGTAGTCAGCCCGCAACGCGCGGGTGCGCGGCGCCCGCCTGACGAGACGGCCACCGCGCACGCGACACAGGGCGTCAGACCTGCTGCGCCTTGATGAGGTCCTCCAGGGAGGCGGAAGGCAACTCACCGTTCGGGGACAGCTTGTCGACCGCCTGGGGCAGGGTCTCGGCGATCTGCATCGCGGCCTGGTCGGGGGTGACACCGGCCTGTTCGGCGACCTGCTTGAGGGTCTCGTCGGGCAGCGCCTGCTGGATCTGCGCGCCGGTCACGGACTGGTTCTCGCCGGTGCCGACCCAGGAGTCCTTCTGCTCGGTGAGCCCGGATTTGGTGAGCATCTCCAGGAGTCCGCCCAGCGGGTTGCTGCTACCTCCCGAACCACTGCCCGAGCCGCCGGCCAGGGACTGGAGCAGCGCCCCCAGGATGCCTGCGCCGGAACCGCCTGACGCACCGCCCTGGCCGCCGCCGAGGAGACCGCCGAGCAGGCTGCCGAGATCGTTACCCGCCATGGTTGGTCACGCCTTTCGAGAGTGCGGCCAGGAGCAGGTCACCGCCCGGCCTGAGACCCTGCCAATGTCACTTGAATCGCCCTATTCCGCCACTTGTAGTGAGAACACACCCGTGCGCCTCTGGACGCGGGGGCGTGGATCCGCTCTCATAGCGGGAGACTCGCCTCGGGGGAGGCCCGCATGGCCCGTATGAAGCGTCCAGGACCCGTTCTCACCCTTCTCGCGGGACTGGTGCTCGGCCTGTTCCTGCTGTCGCTCAACGCGACGACGGGGACGAAGAGCGCCTCGTCGTCCCAAGTAAAGGTGCCTGCCGCGTCCACCTCGCCGAGCCCGAAGGCAAGCGCGACGTCGAGCCCGTCACCCACGAAGACCACCGCTTCGCCGACTCCGTCGAAGAGCGCGCCGCCCAACGCCGACTACGCGGGCCGCACCGACGACGACTCCTCGGCGATCGCGGTCTCCCTGCGCAACGGAAAAGCGATCGCGTACTTCTGCGACGGCCACGACAAGGAGTCCTGGCTCAAGGGCGACGTCAAGGACGACGGCACCATGAAGCTCACCGGCAAGAACGGCTCCGAGCTGAACGGCACGCTCCAGGGCAAGCGGATCCGCGGCACCGTCGACCTCGAAGGGCAGCGCTACGGCTTCACCGCCGACAAGGCCGTCAAGCCGTCCGGGCTCTACCGGGCGACGGCCACCGTGCGCGGCGCCCAGGTCGACGGCGGCTGGGTCGTGCTGCCCGGCGACGGCCGCGATCAGGTCGGCATCGTCAACCGCGACGGCGAGCCCTCGGCGGCGCCCGACATCGACCCGGAGACCGGCGCCGTGACGATCGACGGGGAGCAGCTCACTGCCGAGCCCGTCACCCCCTGACCTCCAGTTCCCCTCATCCGACCCCCTCTCGCGCAGGGAGCCGTTCATGACCGTGGATCCGAACGCCGCCACCCAGGCCTTCCCGCCTCCGCAGCCCGCGCACGGCCGTCCGAACCCGGCCCGCTATCTGGTCCCGGCCCTGGTCGCCGCGGCGGTGGCGGTCGGCTTCGGGGCGTACGGCAAGGTCCACGACCCGGCGGGGACGGCCTTCAACATCGCCGGCTTCAGCAGCACGGGTGCCGTGAAGTCATGGCTGGCGACGGTGGCGTTCGCCTTCGCGCTCATCCAGGTGGTCTCGGCGTTGATGGTGTACGGGAAGCTGCCGGGGCCGAGCTGGTCGGCGGTGCTGCACCGCTGGTCGGGGCGGATCGCGTTCCTGGTGTCAGTGCCGGTCGCGGTGCACTGTCTGTACGCGCTGGGCTATCAGACGTACGAATCACGCGTTTTGTGGCACTCCCTCCTGGGTTGCTTCTTCTTCGGTGCCTTCAGTGCCAAGATGCTGCTGCTCCGCTCGGAGCGACTGCCCGGCTGGCTGCTGCCGATCGTCGGCGGACTCGTGTTCGCCGTCCTCACCGTCATCTGGCTGACGTCCGCCCTCTGGTTCTTCCGCACCTTCGGAGTGACGACATGACCCATCGCCCGACGAGGCGCACGATTCTTCTCGCGAGCGGCGCGGCGGCTCTCGTCGCGGGCTGCAGTGAGTACGGCGGCAGCAACGACAGCAGCGACTCGTCGTCCGCCGGCGCCTCCGCCGGACAGGAACTGGCCAAGACGACCGACATCCCCGTCGGCGGCGGCAAGATCTTCAAGGACGAGCAGGTGGTGGTGACCCAGCCGGAGAAGGACCAGTTCAAGGCCTTCACCAACATCTGCACCCACCAGCAGTGCCCGGTGGCCAGCGTCTCCGGCGGCACCATCAACTGCAACTGCCACGGCAGCAAGTTCAGCATCAAGGACGGCTCGGTGGCCAACCCCCCTGCGACGCAGCCGCTGGCCGAGAAGCAGATCACGGTCAAGGGAAATTCGATCACCCTGGCGTGAAGTCGGCACGTACGCTCCGGACATGGATCCCCAGGCCCTGGTGCGCGACCACACGATCTACTCCTGTGTGATGGGTTCGCGCGCCTTCGGCCTGGCCACGGACACGAGCGACACCGACCGCCGGGGCGTGTTCCTCGCCCCGACCCCGCTCTTCTGGCGCTTCGAGAAGCCGCCGACCCATGTCGAGGGCCCGGCCGAGGAGCAGTTCAGCTGGGAGCTGGAGCGCTTCTGCGAGCTGGCCCTGCGCGCGAACCCGAACATCCTGGAGTGCCTGCACTCCCCCGTCGTGGAGTACGTCGACGACACGGGCCGCGAACTCCTCGCCCTGCGCGAGGCGTTCCTCTCCCGGCGGGCCCACGGGACGTTCACGCGCTACGCGCTCGGCCAGCGCAAGAAGCTGGAGGCCGACGTACGTCAGCACGGTGCCCCGCGCTGGAAGCACGCCATGCACCTGCTTCGGCTCCTGATGAGCGCCCGTGATCTGCTGCGCACGGGCGAGCTGACGATCGACGTGGGCGATCAGCGCCAACCGCTGCTCGCGGTGAAGCGGGGCGAGGTTCCGTGGCCGCGGGTGGAGACGTGGATGAGCCAACTGGGGACGGAGGCGGACGAGTCGGCCGGCCGCAGTCCCCTCCCCGCCGAGCCGGACCAGGCACGCGTCGAGGCCTTCCTCGTACGCGTCCGCCGGGCGTCAGCTCTCCAGTCGGACCCGGACGACGAACGCGTGCAGGGCGTCGTACGCGGACGGAGCCTCGGGCAGCGCTGACAGGCCCTGCGCCTCGTCCAGCAGGATGCGCAGCCGCTCGACATCGCCCTCCACGCGCGCGTGGCGCACATCCGCGGCCCCGTGCTCCCGCTCCGCCTTCGCGGCGATCAGGTCCGGCAGATAGACAGGAGCCCCGGTCTCCCCCATCAGCGCGCGCAGATCGGCCTGCACCTCACCGCTGCGCATCAGGTGGATGCCGGTGAGCAGCACACGGAACGTGTAGAGCAGCGGCTTCAGTTCGCCGGTCTTCTCGAAGAGCCGCCACTGCGTGTTCGCGAACCCTTGGTAGTGGTGGGCGTGATGGCTGGTGAGGACGCCGGGGGCGAGACCCGCCAGCTCCCGGTGGGCGTCGGTGGTGTGCACGACGAGCGGTGAGAGCAACTGCTCCAGCACATAGCCGTTGCGGCGCAGCATCAGCCGTACGAACTTGCGCAGGTCGTGGGTGACCAGGTCCATCTCGACCCCGTCCTGCTCCCACATCCGGGACCGGGTCTCCTCCGGCTCCCGCAGTCCGACCAGTTCGGCCGCCGGCAGCAGATGCACGCCGCGCAGATCGACGTCCGAGTCGCGTGACGGGAAGCCGTAGAGGTGTGCTCCGGAGACGGTGGCGAACAGCACGGGATCGGGCTGCTCGGACACCACCGCCTTGAGATCGAGGTCCAGGAGGTCGGTCATCCCTCAAGCGTCCCAGAGCGCTCCAAGGGACATGAGGTCGCCTTGGTACTCGATGCGGTCGGCCCAGGACGTCGGCCACGCGTCCGAGCCGTGGTAGGCGCCCGCGAAGGCGCCCGTCAGACAGGCGATGGAGTCGGAGTCGCCGGAGGTGCAGGCGGCCCGGCGTACTGCGGTGAGGGGCTCGTCGACGAACAGCAGGAAGCACAACAGGCCGGTGGCGAGCGCCTCTTCGGCGACCCAGCCCCCGCCGGTGGCCAGGCAGGGGTCGGACTCGGGCGAGACCGTTCGCACGGCATGCCGGAGGTGGTCGAGGATCTCCAGGCACTCGTCCCAGCCGCGCCCGATGAAGTGCTCCGGCGTGGGGTCCTGGCCGCGGGTCCACAGGTCGCCGAGCCAGCGGGAGTGGTAGCGGTGACGGTTCTCGTACGCGTACGACCGCAGCCGGCCGACCAGTCCCATCGGCTCGGTCCCGTTTGCGAGGAGCCAGATCGCGTGTGCGGTGAGGTCGGCGGCGGCGAGCGCCGTGGGGTGCCCGTGGGTGAGGGCGGCCTGCAACTGCGCGGCGCCCGCGCGCTGTTCTTCGCTCAGTCCGCGGACGAGTCCGACGGGCGCCACGCGCATGTTGGCGCCGCAGCCCTTGGAGCCGATCTGGCTTGCCTCCTGCCAGGGCCGCTTCTCGTTCTTCAGGAGGTCGCAGGCGACGAGACAGGTGCGGCCGGGCGCACGGTTGTTGTCGGGCGACTGGTACCAGTCCACGAACTCCTCGCGCACCGGCCGCTCCATCCGCAGCGGGCCGAGCAGGCCGCGGTCCATGGCCGTCCGCAGTCCACGTGCCAGCGCCAGCGTCATCTGGGTGTCGTCGGTGACGATCGCGGGCCTGGGCAGGTCCATCTCGCGCCACGGGCCGCACTTCGCGAGGATCGCCGGCACCGAGTTGAACTCGGTCGGGAACCCCATCGCGTCGCCGAGGGCGAGGCCGAGCAGGGATCCGGTGGCGGCACGTTTCGCGAGCGTCGTGGTGGTCATGTGGGTCGTCCTTCCTGAGTGGGACGCAGCAGGGGTGGGTGCAGGGTTTTGGCGCCGCCCGCGCGGTACAGCGCGGCGGGTTTGCCGCGGCCTCCGGTGAGGCGTGCGGCACCCGGCACCGGGTCGACGAAGCCCGGCGTGGCGAGGACCTTGCGCCGGAAGTTGGGCCGGTCGAGCGCGGTGCCCCACACGGTCTCGTACACCTGCTGCAGCTCTCCGAGGGTGAACTCGGGCGGGCAGAAGGACGTGGCGAGACAGCTGTACTCGAGCTTGGAGCCGATGCGGTCGTGGGCGTCGGCGAGGATCCGGTCGTGATCGAAGGCGAGCGGATCGAGCGCGTTGTACCGCAGCCACTGGGCCTGCGCCGCGTCACCGCCGCCGTGCGGCTCGGGAGGGTCCGCGAGCAGCGCGGCGAAGGCGACGGAGACGACGCGCATCCTGGGGTCGCGGCGGGGTTCGCTGTACGTCCTCAGCTGTTCGAGGTGGAGCCCGGAGATGTCCGACAGGCCGGTCTCCTCGGCGAGTTCGCGCCGGGCCGCCGCCTCCGCGGACTCGTGCGGCAGCACGAAGCCGCCGGGGAGCGCCCAGCGGCCCATGTACGGCTCCTGCCCGCGCTCGACGAGAAGCACCTGGAGCACGCCCGCGCGGACGGTCAGGACGGCCAGGTCGACGGTGACGGCGAAGGGCTCGAACGCGTACTTGTCGTAGCCCTCGGGTGCGCTCCCGCCAGGCGCGCGACCTTCCCGTGCGAGCACGCCCACCCACCCCCTATTAATAGTCAGAACGACTAATAGTCATTACGACTATAAGGAGGTGAGTGGGCTCACACAACCCTTTAACTGGGCTGGTTCGAGGCCTTGTTGGCGGGTCGGGAGGGTGCGAACGCCGCCACCGCCGCTCCCGCCGCAGCGGCCCCTGCCGACACCCACAGCGCGGGCCCGCACCCGTCGACGAAGGCCTCCGCCGAGCCGTAGCCCCCGTACCGGCTGAACACGGCCGCGGCGACGGCGACTCCGAAGACGCCGCCCAGTGCGCGCAGTGCACTGTTGACGCCGGCCGCCACGCCCGCGCCGCCGGGCGGCACCGATGAGGTCACGGCGTTGGCGATGGTGGGGAAGGCCAGAGAGATGCCGACCCCGGCGAGGATCAGCGGCACGACCAGGCTTCCGTAGTCCACGCCGGGCTCGATCTGCCGGGCCAGCAGCCCGAGCCCGACCGCCTGGAGGACCAGGCCGGTCAGCATGAAGGGCCTGTTCCCGAACCGGTCGGCGAGCGCGCCCGCGAGCGGCGAGACGGCCAGCGGCATGCCGGTCCACACAAGGATCCGGACGCCCGCCTCCAGCGGAGAATTGCCCAGGCCGAGCTGAAAGAGCTGCGTGATCATGAAAATCGAGCCGAGCAGCGACATGAACATCAGGAAGATCGTGCCGTTGGCGGTCGAGAAGCCGCGCCGCCCGAAGTACGTGACCGGCAGCATCGGGTAGCGCGCCCGCGACCGCTCCCAGCCGAGGAAGGCCGTCAGGAACACGATTCCGACCGCCAGCCCGCCCAGCACCTCGGCACTCCCCCAGCCCGCCTCCGGCGCCCGTACCGGCGCCCAGGCCAGCCCGGTCAGACCCACGGCCGCCAACACCAGTCCCACGGCGTCGAGTTGGGGACGGGGACCGTAGCTCTCGCGGAGTTTGACGGCGGCCAGGGGAAGCATCGCGAGCCCCAGCAGCACGTTCAGCCAGAAGATCCACTGCCAGGAGAGGCCCTCGGTGACGGCACCGCCGAGCACGGGCCCCGAGGCGACCCCGAGCCCGGTCACCCCGCCCCACACGCCGATCGCCACGCCCCGTTTCTCGGCCGGGAACGCCTCACTGATCAGGGTCAGCGTGAGCGGCAGCAGGACGGCCGCTCCGGCGCCCTGGACCACGCGGGCGGCGATCAGCTGACCGGGACCGCCGGCGAGCGCGGCCAGGGCCGAGGCCAGTGTGAAGACGGCAAGACCGACGACGAACATGCGCCGCCGCCCGAACCGGTCGCCGAGCGCGGCGCCGGTCAGAGTGAGGCAGGCGAAGACCAGGTTGTACGCGTTGAGCGTCCACTCCAGTTCGGACAGGCTCGCCCCGAATTCGGCCCGCAGGGTGGGCAGCGCGGTGACGACGACCACCACGTCGAGGGAGCAGAGCAGCGCTCCGAGTGCGGCCAGTACGACGGTCCACACCCGCCGTGGCGGAGCGGCACCGGCGGCTGGTTCGCGGACCGGGACACGCAGGGTGTCAGCCATGACGGTTCCTTTCGTGAGGTCGAGGGATCACTCACGGAAGGCAGACCGGGCCCGGTCCGGAAAGGAATCGCGGCGGGCTAGGACGCCGCCCCAGGAAGGCCAGCAACCGGTCCCCGGGCCGGGACCAGGACGACGGCGCGCCGACCGGTTCGGCGAAGCGCACACCCCGGTCGGCGTCCGCCACGGACCACCGCGCCACGGGGAGCAGTTCGGCGGCGAGGGCGGGCGGGATCGGCCGCGCCCGCCCGCACGCCTGCGCCACGTCCCATCCGTGTACGGCGATCTCGACGGCGCCGACGGCCGCCAGGAGCCCGAGATCCAGCGACCCGTCCCCCACACCCACGGAAGGCTCGGCCGACGGCACGTCGCCCGACACCACCGCCCAGGCGCCGAGCAGGGCGCACGCCCGCTCCCGGAAGGCACACACGGGATCGGCGGCGGCCGGCGAGGAACACAGCCCGACACGCCCCGCGGCGACCCCTTCGTAGAGCGCCTCCACCGAGTCGTCCAGATGCCGGAGCAGCTCCCCCAGGTCCCACCCGGAACACGGCGTGGCCCGCCCGAGGCTCCCCGGCACCACTACGGCGACGCTCCCCAGCGCATACGCGAGCGACCGCTCCAGCAGCTCCCCGGGGTTCACGAGAGCACCTGGGACAGTCCGAAGTGCCCGAACAGCCCCACATCGAAGAAGGCGGTGATCCTGGCGATGCCCGCACCGCTCACCTCGAGAACCTGCACGGAGTGCGCCCTGTACACCCCGTCTCCATCGCGCGCGTACGCCACCACCGCCGGCTGCCCGTTGGCCCGCGTGGGCACCATCCGCAGGCGCCCCGCGTAGCCGACCCGCGTCCCCAGGAAGCGCATCACGTCCTTCTTGCCGCTGAACCAGTCCAAGTAGGGAGGCATTTCGAGCTCGACGCCGTCCTGGAGGAGCCCCAGGAGCGCGTCCATGTCGGCGTGTTCGAAGGCGGCCATGTAGCGGTCGAGCAGTTCTCGGTCCTCGGGGCCGTCGGGCTCGGTGACGAGTTCCTCCTCGGGTGCCAGCTCGTCGAGCCGGGCACGCGCGCGCTGGAGGCTGCTTTTGACGGCTGCCGTGGAGGTCCCGAGCAGTGCGGCGACCTCGGGCGCCCGCCAGGCCAGCACGTCCCGCAGGATCAGCACGGCACGCTGCCGCGCCGGCAGGTTCTGCAGCGCGGCGACGAGTGCGAGCCGCAGACTCCCACGGGCCGCCACGACGTTCGCCGGGTCGACGAGCGCGTCCGGCAGTGGCTGCAGCCACGGGACATCCGCCACAGGGGCCCTCAGAGGCCCCTCAGGCGCGTCTCCCGGCCCGCCGAGCCCGGAGGGCAGCGGACGGCGCACACGGCCCTCCAGAGCCGTCAGACACGTATTCGTGGCGATCCGGTGCAGCCAGGTCCGCAGGGACGCCCGGCCCTCGTACCCCTCGTACGACCGCCAGGCCCGCAGATACGTCTCCTGCACCAGGTCCTCGGCGTCGTCGACCGACCCGAGCATCCGGTAGCAGTGCGCGAGCAGCTCCCGCCGGTACGGGTCGGTCAGCCGTACGAACTCCTCGCGCTCCGTCGTGGCGCCCATCTCGCGCTCCCTTCGCTCACCGGTACAGACCGGCGGGGAGCCGAAAACGCATCGGCCGGTCCCGGGGCAATCCCGGAACCGGCCGAAACGGCGGGCACCCCTAGAGGTCGACCTCCTGCATGAGCATTCCGACCTCGGTGTTCGACAGGCGGCGCAGCCAGCCCGACTTCTGGTCGCCGAGGGTGATCGGGCCGAAGGAGACGCGCACCAGCTTGTCGACCGGGAAGCCGGCCTCCGCGAGCATGCGGCGCACGATGTGCTTGCGACCCTCGTGCAGGGTCACCTCGACCAGGTAGTTCTTGCCGGTCTGCTCGACGACACGGAAGTGGTCCGCCTTGGCGTACCCGTCCTCCAGCTGGATGCCGTTCTTGAGCTGCTTGCCCAGGTCGCGGGGGATCGGACCCACGATGTGCGCGAGGTAGACCTTCTTCACGCCGTACTTGGGGTGGGTCAGGCGGTGCGCCAGTTCACCGTGGTTGGTGAGCAGGATGACGCCCTCGGTCTCGGTGTCGAGCCGCCCGACGTGGAAGAGCCGCGTCTCGCGGTTCGTCACGTAGTCGCCGAGGCACTGACGGCCCTCGGTGTCCTCCATGGTCGAGACGACACCGGCGGGCTTGTTCAGCGAGAAGAACTGGTACGACTGCGTGGCCACGGTCAGCCCGTCGACCTTGATCTCGTCCTTCTCCGGGTCGACGCGCATGCCCTGCTCCACGACGATCTCGCCGTTGACCTCGACCCGGGACTGCTCGACCAGCTCCTCGCAGGCACGCCGCGAGCCGTAGCCGGCGCGCGCGAGCACCTTCTGCAGGCGCTCGCCCTCCTCCTCGGCCCCGGGGTGGGTCTTGGGCGTCTTGATCTCCGGCTTGCCGGCGTACCGGTCCCGGTTGCGCTCCTCGGTCCGTGTCTCGTACTCGCGGGAGCGAGCGGGCTCCGTACGGCCGCCGCGCTGCTGGCTCTGCCTGGGGCCACCCTTGGCGCCGCCGCGGGCCGCGTTGCCGCGACCGGACTTCGGGCCCTCGTGGGTCGCCGAGGGGCCTACGTCGTAGCGGCGCTCCTCGGGACGGGGCTTGCCGGGGCGCTTCGGCTGGTCGTCGCGCCCTCCCGCGCTCCTCGGCTGGGAGCCACCGCCGCCACCGGCGGCCCTGGGGTTGCCGCCACCGCCGGAACCACGGGGGCCACCGCCACCGCTGGAACCGCGAGGGCCACCGCCCCCACCGGAACCGCGGGGACCGCCGCCCCCACCGCTCCCGCGCGCACCGCCGCCACCGCCGCCGGACCCGCGGGCGTTGCCGCCCCCACCGGTCCCGCGGGGGTTGCCGCGCCCGCCGCTGTTCCTGCCACTACCGCTGCCACTGCTTCGCATCAAAGTTCCGTCGTCGTCGTGTCGTCTGCATCTGCATCCGGTGCATCCGGATCGAACGACGGGACCCCTTCCAGCGTCTCGGCTTCGATCGCGTCCGCCTCTGGGAGGAAGGGCGCGAGCTCCGGGAGCTCATCCAGGCCGCGCAGGCCCATTCGCTCCAGGAAGTAGTTCGTCGTCCTGTACAGGATCGCACCTGTTTCGGGTTCCGTGCCCGCCTCCTCGACCAGACCGCGCTGCAGGAGGGTGCGCATCACGCCGTCACAGTTGACTCCGCGGACCGCGGAGACCCTGGATCGGCTGACCGGCTGACGGTACGCGACGACCGCGAGGGTCTCCAGGGCCGCCTGGGTGAGGCGGGCCTGCTGCCCGTCCAGGACGAAGCGTTCGACGGCCATCGCGTACTCGGGCCGGGAGTAGAACCGCCATCCGCCCGCGATGAGCCGCAGCTCAAAGCCGCGCCCCTGAATGGTGTACTCGTCGGCCAGCTCGCGCAGAGCGGCCGCGATCCGCCGCTTCGGCCGCTCGAGGATCTTCGAGAGGTGCTCCACGGTCGCGGGTTCGTCCACGACCATGAGGACGGCCTCCAGGGCGGGCTTGAGATCGAGGTCGGCGACGGTGCGCGGCCCGCCCTCGGTCTCGGTGGTGTCCTCGCTCACGCCTTCTTCTCCTCTTTGGGCGGCACCTCGGGCGGCCGGTCGAACTCGTCCGTGACCCTCGGCTCCTCGTCGCTGTCCCCGCCGGTCCAGCGCACGACGAGTTCCCCGAGCGCCTCCTCCTGGTCCAGCGACACGGCCTTCTCGCGGTACAGCTCGAGCAGGGCGAGGAAGCGGGCCACGACGGTCAGGGTGTCGTCGGTGTCGTCGACGAGGTCGCGGAAACTGGCAGCCCCCAGTTCCTTCAGCCGCGCCACCACGATCCCCGCCTGCTCCTGCACGCTGACCAGCGGCGCGTGGATGTGATCGACGTACACCTGAGGCTTGGGCCTGGGCTGCATCGCCTTCACGGCGAGCTTCGCGAACCCCTCCGCCCCGATGCTGATGACCACCTCGGGAAGGAGCTCGGCGTGGTGGGCCTCCAGGCCGACGGTACGGGGGTAGCGGCGGGCCTCTTCCTCGAGGCGGGCGTTGAAGATGTCCGCGATCTGCTTGTACGCGCGGTACTGCAGCAGCCGCGCGAAGAGCAGGTCCCGCGCCTCCAGGAGCGCCAGGTCCGCCTCGTCCTCGACCTCGGCCGACGGCAGCAGCCGTGCCGCCTTGAGATCGAGCAGGGTGGCGGCGACGACGAGGAACTCGGTCGTCTGGTCCAGATCCCAGTCCGGCCCCATCGCCCTGATGTGTGCCATGAACTCGTCGGTGACGCGTGACAGCGCCACTTCCGTGACGTCCATCTTGTGCTTCGAGATCAGCTGAAGCAGCAGGTCGAAGGGCCCCTCGAAGTTCGCGAGCCGCACCTTGAAGACACCGTCGTCGGGCTCGGGCGGTTCCTCGGTTACCGGCGACTCGCTCACCGCCGCAGGCGGTTCAGGCTCCTCTTCGGGAGGAGGTACGACCAGATCCTCTGCGGGAGCGGGAGCCGGGTCCGGCCCAGGACCCCGCCCCAGAACACGCCG
Source organism: Streptomyces sp. NBC_00620 (assembly GCF_026341825.1). GTDB lineage: Bacteria > Actinomycetota > Actinomycetes > Streptomycetales > Streptomycetaceae > Streptomyces. The sequence continues at coordinate 771,125 of NZ_JAPENY010000002.1, read as the reverse complement.
ACGACCGGCACCAGGGCCGGCGGACGGGACGGAAGCGTCGTACGAGGGCATAGCGCTCGCAGGCTACCTCCTACCGCCCACGAAGCCGTCGTACGAGAATGCTCGCGTCCCCACGGGATTCAAGATCGGCGAGGACGACGGCGACCGCCTCACGCACGATCCGCCCACGGTCGACCGCCAGCCCGTGTTCGCCCCGGAGCACCAGACGTGCGTGCTCGAGATCGATGAGCTCCTCGGCGGAGACGTACACGGTGATCTTCTCGTCGTGCCGCTCCCGGCCACTGGGCTGCCGGCGCCCCTGCCCCTGGCCCCGTCCGCGCTTGCGCGAGGACTGCCCGGCGGCAGAACCTTCCTGCGCCGCCTGACCTGGCCCCGAGCGCTCCGGAGCCGCACCCCGGCTGCGGGAGCCCTCCGAGCCGGAGTCGGCAGCGACGTGTTCGTCGCCCTCGCCGTCACCGCCCTGGACGGGCACCGACTGCGGTGCGTCCTCCCCGGCGGCCGCCGCGTCGCTCTCGCCCGCGGGAGCCGGCACCCGGGGCTCGCCGTTGGTCCGGCGCGAGGGCGAGGACGACTGGAGCGCCATTCCCCCGGTGGTACGGAACAGTTCGTCGGCCCCCGGCAGACTCACTCGGCGTGACACCGGGCGAGCACCTCCCTGGCGAGCTGGCGATAGGCGGCGGCACCGACGGAGTTGGAGGCGTACGTGGTGATCGGCTCACCGGCGACGGTGGTCTCCGGGAAGCGCACCGTGCGCCCGATGACCGTGTGGTAGACGTGATCGTCGAAGGCCTCGACCACGCGCGCGAGCACCTCACGGCTGTGCACCGTGCGGGAGTCGTACATCGTGGCGAGGATGCCGTCGAGCTCCAGCTCGGGGTTGAGCCGCTCCTGGACCTTCTCGATGGTCTCGGTGAGCAGCGCGACACCGCGCAGTGCGAAGAACTCGCACTCCAGGGGCACGATCACCTTGTGGGCTGCCGTCAACGCGTTGACGGTGAGCAGGCCGAGCGAGGGCTGGCAGTCGATCACGATGTAGTCGTAGTCGGCCATCAGCGGCTTCAGGGCGCGCTGGAGTGTGGACTCGCGCGCGACCTCGCTCACCAACTGCACTTCGGCGGCGGACAGGTCGATGTTGCTGGGCAGCAGGTCCATGTTCGGGACCGCCGTCTTCAGGAGCACGTCGTCGGCCACCATGCCCCGCTCCATGAGCAGGTTGTAGACCGTGAGGTCGAGCTCCATCGGGTTGACGCCGAGGCCGACCGAGAGCGCGCCCTGCGGGTCGAAGTCGACGAGCAGGACCCGGCGTCCGTACTCCGCGAGCGCGGCACCCAGGTTGATGGTCGACGTGGTCTTGCCGACGCCGCCCTTCTGGTTGCACATCGCGATGATCGTCGCGGGGCCGTGGTCGGTCAGCGGGCCCGGGATCGGGAAGTACGGCAGCGGGCGCCCGGTCGGGCCGACGCGCTCACGGCGCTGACGCGCCGCGTCGGGCGCGAGCGTGGCCGCGTATTCGGGATCTGGCTCGTACTCGGCGTCGGGGTCGTAGAAGTGCCCCTCGGGCAGTTCGTCGTAGTCGGCGAAGTGGGTGCGGTTCTCGCCACTTCCGTTGCCGGCCATGGCGTTCACGTGATGGCCATCCATGCTCGGGTGTGCTGTCTGAGTCATCCGGGGACTCTTCTGGGCTGCGAAGGTGCGGACAGCGACGGAGCCGACAGCCTCCAGCCCCGTGGGGCCCTGGCCCCGCGTCGGCATTCCTGGTTGACCACCCCCGGGAGTAAATGTCGACTCATTCACAAGTCGTCTTACCTCCTTGGTGACCAGGAAACTTCTCGATAGGTCAGCGTGGCACCATGCCGACGGTTGGCGACTCTATGGCGTGTCACCGGTCCGCAGCAACACAATCCGCCGGACCCGACCCGATGTGTCGGCAACCGAACACCCCTCTGTCAAGGGCGTAAGGCCGTCGCACGGTAGGTTTCACCGGTGTACGAATCGGTTAAAGAGTTACGTTCGTGGCGAGTTGAACGAGTGTCACAAAGTGACCCGACACACACCCGGCCGGGCCTTGTCGGGCAAGGTCCGGCCGGGTGTGCGGTGTTGACGACCCGTGTTGACGTATCGCCTTTTTACCCGTTGATGACTTAACCGAGCAAGGACTCCAGCTCGACGTGCTCCAGGCCGTGCGCCTCGGCGACCTCGCGGTAAACCACCTTGCCGTCATGGGTGTTGAGACCCTTGGCGAGCGCCGCGTCACGGCGCAGCGCCTCGACCCAGCCGCGGTTCGCGAGCTCCACGATGTACGGAAGCGTCGCATTGGTGAGCGCGTACGTCGACGTGTTGGGCACGGCACCGGGCATGTTGGCGACGCAGTAGAAGACCGAGTTGTGGACCGGGAAGGTCGGCTCGGCGTGGGTGGTCGGACGCGAGTCCTCGAAGCAGCCACCCTGGTCGATCGCGATGTCGACAAGAACACTTCCCGGCTTCATTCGCGAGACAAGTTCGTTGGTGACGAGCTTCGGCGCCTTGGCACCCGGGATGAGAACCGCGCCGATGACGAGGTCGGCGTCCAGGACGGCCTTCTCCAGCTCGAAGGAGTTGGACATGATCGCCCGGACCTTGGTGCCGAAGACCTTGTCGGCCTCGCGGAGCTTGTTGATGTCGCGGTCGAGCAGCGTGACGTGGAAGCCCATGCCGACGGCGATCTGCGTGGCGTTCCAGCCGGAGACCCCGCCGCCGATGACGACGGCCCGCGCGGGCTGCGTGCCGGGGACACCACCGGGGAGCACGCCACGGCCGCCGACCGAGCGCATCAGGTGGTAGGCGCCGACCTGCGGGGCGAGGCGGCCCGCGACCTCGGACATCGGGGCGAGGAGCGGCAGCGCACGGCTGGGCAGCTCGACCGTCTCGTATGCGATCGCCGTGGTGCCGGACTCGACGAGCGCGTCCGTGCACTCCTTGGAGGCGGCCAGGTGCAGGTACGTGAAGAGCGTCTGGTCCTTGCGGAGGCGGTGGTACTCCTCCGCGATGGGCTCCTTGACCTTGAGCAGCAGGTCGGCGGTGGCCCAGACCTCGTCGGCGGTGGCGAGGATCCGCGCACCGGCGGCGACGAACTCGTCGTCCGTGATCGAGGAGCCGACGCCGGCGTTCTTCTCGATGAGCACCTGGTGGCCGTGGCGCACCAGCTCGTGCACGCCGGCGGGGGTGATGGCCACCCGGAACTCGTTGTTCTTGACCTCGCGGGGGATGCCGACCTTCACGTCGATCACGGTCCTTGGCTCAGAGGGTTCTGGGGCTGTGCATGCCGAGGCGATGCGAGCCGGGGCATTGCATGTCATACCCGACGTACGGGAGCACAACGGGAGACACCACGAAAGAGCGCGGCGGAGCCAGTCTAATGAAGGGATTCCCTCTGTCTAGCCTTTCAATGCATCAATCTTCTTCGGATGTACTACGGATTTCGCAGGCGTTAGCGTCTTGTTCCCTGGCCGATGCGCTCTCCGGGAGCTCGTCACCCAGCATTCGCTCGGCCGCACCCCGGTGCAGTCGCGCCGCCGCCGGGTCGCCGAGCCGGTCCAGCGTGTCGGCCAGCCTGAGCTGCAGCGCGGCCTGCAGTCGTACGTCGTCGGCGCGGCGCGCCCACTCGGCCGCCTCCTGGCAGGTGCGCAGTGACTCCTCGGGCCGTCCGGCGTACTCCTGGACACGTGCCATCTCGCTCAACGCCCGTGCCTGGGCGGCCACATCGCCGTTCTTGCGGTGCCCGGCTACGGCGGCCCGCCAGTTGCGCAGCGCCTCGCCGTAGCGGCCCGCGTAGGTGTGCGCGGCGGCGATCCGGCCGTACAGCCGGGCGGCGTCCACGCGCTCGTCGCGGGCGAGCCGATCGGCGAGCGCCCGCCCGTACCAGTCGGCCGCCCGGTCGTAGTCCCCGAGCTCCTGGTGGGCGCCGCCTACGGATTCCATCGCGCGGCCGGTCGCATACGGATCGTTCGCCTCGCGTCCGGCGTCGAGTGCGGCCCGGTAGCGGGCCAGGGCGTCCGCCGTACGACCCGTCTGGGCGTCCAGATCCGCGAGGTTCAGCAGGGCCGCGGCCTTCTCGCGGGGCAGTTTCCGGCGCTCGGCGACGTCCAGGACGAGCCGGTGGATGCCGTACAGCTCGGGCGCAGCGGCCTGCGTACCGACGTGCGCGACCATCGCCCGCACCAACGCGGCCATGATGCGGCGGGCCAGGGTGTCCAGCTCGCCGTCGGCGACCGCAAGCCGGGCGGAGGCGAGCAGCGCGGGCTGCCGGATGCGCAGCCAGTCGGCGGCGGCCCGGGGGTTCGGGAAGCGCAGGGCGCGGGGCATTCCGGCGAGCTTCTCGCGGGCCGGCGAGCTGTCGGTCTCGGTGATGGCGCGGCAGGACACCAGCAGCCGTACGGTCCGTTCCAGCATCCGGGCGCGGGCCAGCTGGAGCTCGGCGGGGCGGTCGTGGGTCTCGGTGAGGGCGTGCAGCAGCGGCAGCAGGCAGCCGGGCACCTCGTACTGCGGCAGCGGCGACTCCACGGGCCGCAGCAGGCCGAGCGCGGCGAAGTCGTCCAGTGTGGTGCGGGCGGCGTTCACCGAGCAGCCCGCGAGCGCGGATGCGGTGTGCGGGTCGACGAGCCCGGCCGGGGCGAGCGAGAGCAGTCGCAGTATCCGCGCGGCGGCGCTGGGCAGCGAGGCGTACGTGAGCCGGAAGACGCGGGCCAGCGGCGAGCCCTCCTCGCCGTCGGAGCGCAGCTGCTTGGCGAGGTCGGAGACGGCCGACTGGGGGCGGGTCGCGAGCCAGCCGCCGGCGAGCACCAGGGCGGCGGGCTGGCCCGCGCACAGCTCGACCAGGCCCTCGGCGGCGAACGGGTCCACGGTGATGCGCACCGAACCGGTGAAGCGGCCGAGCAGTTCGAGGGCGGACTTGGTGTCCAGGCCCCCCAGGGTGCAGGGGCGGACGTCCGCGATGCCGGTCAGCGGCCCGCCGGAGACGGCCACGACCAGACACTCCGGCGTGTCCGGGAGCAGGGCGTCGACCTGCTCGGCGTCGGCCGCGTCGTCGAGGACGAGCAGGACGCGGCGGACGGCGAGCGCCTCGCGCAGCGACTCGCCGAGGTCCTCGGCGCCCGCCCCGGGCGGCGTGGGACGCTCCAGGGCGGTGAGCAGCTCGCGGGCGGTGCGCTCGGTGGGGACCGGGGTGCCGTCGGGTTCGGTGAGCCGGGCACGCAGCACTCCGTCGGGGTAACTCTCGGCGACCTGCTCCGCGAGCTCCTCGGCGAGCGCGGTGCGGCCCGAGCCGGGCTTGCCCGCGATGAGCAGCACGCGCGCGCGTGGCGCCTTGCGCCCAGAGATGGTGTCCAGGCCCGCGCGCTCGATGTCGGCCCGGAGTTCCTTCAACTCTCTTGTACGACCCAGGAACTGACTCTCCGTAGGAGCGGACCCGGCAGCCGGGCGCTGCCCCTCTGCCGACACCTTCGTGCCGCCGTTGTCCACCGCCTGATCCGTCACGGGCCACACTCCCGTCCCACTGCACGCGCAAGCCCGCCGGGACTCCGGACGGGGCGTTTTCAGAGCCTAGTTCACGCTCTGCGACGATCCGTGCGGAGCGCGGCGGGCACGTCCCCCGATCGGATCAGGCGATCGTAGGACTGTCTGCGTCAGACGGGTGTCAGGTGGGCGCCGGCAGCCCGTCAGACCTCGAAGGGCCGCGCCGGCCACGGCGCCTCCGCCGGGCGCAGCGCGTCGAGGCCCTCGCCGTGCCGTGCGGCGACCAGCGAAAGCACGCCGACGACGAGGCAGTTGTTGTGCAGTTCTCCGGCGAGTACGCCCCGTACGAGCTCGTCGACGGAGACCCGGGCCAGTTCCATGTCGGCCTCTTCGTCCTCGACCTCGAAGCGCTGTCCCTCGGCTTCGGAGAGGTCGCGGGCCAGGAAGATGCGGACGGCCTCGTCGCAGCCGCCGGGCGTGGTGTAGGCGTCGGTCAGGACACGCCAGTTCTCGGCCTTGATGTGGGCCTCTTCGTAGAGCTCGCGCTGGGCGGCGTGCAGAGGGTTCTCGCCGGGGATGTCGAGGAGTCCGGCCGGGATCTCCCAGAGCTTGTGGCGGACGGGGTGGCGGTACTGGCGCAGCACCAGGACGCGGTTCTGGTCGTCGAGGGCGACGATGGCCACGGAGCCGGGGTGGACCTGGTAGTCGCGGCGGGCGACCGATCCGTCGGGCATGACCACGTCGTCGGTGCGGACCGAGGTCTTGTTGCCGACGAAGGGGGTCTCGCTCGCCCTGATCTCCCACTCCTCGGCGGTGTCCTTGATGGTCATGCCCTGTCCTCCCACACGTGCAAAAAAGCTGTCGGCCCCGCACAAGAATCCGTTACCTGTACCCGCAACGGAAAACGGGGTGCGCACCTCGAAAGGCACACACCCCGGCCACCGTACAACCCTTGCGTCACTTGCCCGTCTTGCGTGCCACCGCGGCCTTGACCAGGCCCGCGAAGAGCGGGTGCGGGCGAGTCGGACGCGAGCGCAGCTCGGGGTGCGCCTGGGTCGCGACCAGGTACGGGTGGATGTCGCGCGGGTACTCGACGTACTCGACGAGCTTGCCGTCCGGCGAGGTTCCGGAGAACTGCAGACCGGCCTTCTTCTCCAGCTCGGCGCGGTAGGCGTTGTTCACCTCGTAGCGGTGACGGTGACGCTCCTCGACGTACTCCTTGCCGTCGTACACCTCACGCGCGATGGAGCCCTCGGCGAGCTTCGCCGGGTACATGCCCAGGCGCATGGTGCCGCCCATGTCGCCCTCGCCGGCGACGATGTCGAGCTGCTCGGCCATGGTGGAGATGACCGGGTGGGCGGTGGCGGAGTCGAACTCGGTGGAGTTGGCGTCCGCGATGTCGGCCAGGTTGCGCGCGGCCTCGATCACGATGCACTGCAGGCCGAGACAGAGGCCGAGCAGCGGGATCTTGTTCTCGCGGGCGTACTGGATGGCGCCGACCTTGCCGGACACGCCGCGGTCGCCGAAGCCGCCGGGGATGCAGATCGCGTCGACGTCACCGAGTTGCTTGGCAGCGCCCGCCGGGGTCTTGCAGTCGTCCGAGGTGACCCACTTGATCTTCACGCGGGCCTTGTTGGCGAAGCCGCCTGCGCGCAGGGCCTCGGTCACCGAGAGGTAGGCGTCGGGCAGGTCGATGTACTTGCCGACGAGCGCCATGTTGATCTCGTGGAGCGGGTTGTGGACGCGGTCGAGCAGGTCGTCCCAGGCCGTCCAGTCCACGTCACGGAAGGGCAGGTCCAGCTTGCGGACGACGTACGCGTCCAGGCCCTCGGTGTGCAGGACCTTCGGGATGTCGTAGATCGACTTGGCGTCGATGCACGCGACCACGGCCGCCTCGTCGACGTCGCACATCAGCGAGATCTTGCGCTTGATCGCGGTGGGGACCTCGCGGTCCGCGCGCAGCACGATCGCGTCCGGCTGGATACCGATGTTGCGCAGCGCCGCAACCGAGTGCTGGGTCGGCTTCGTCTTCAGCTCCCCGGAGGGGCCGATGTACGGGAGGAGCGAGATGTGGACGACGAACACATTGTCGCGGCCGACCTCGTGACGGACCTGACGGACCGTCTCCAGGAACGGCAGGGACTCGATGTCGCCGACCGTGCCGCCGACCTCCGTGATGACTACGTCGACGTCATCGGTGGCCATACGGCGAATGCGGTGCTTGATCTCGTTGGTGATGTGCGGGATGACCTGCACGGTGTCGCCCAGGTACTCGCCGCGCCGCTCCTTGGCGATGACGGTCGAGTACACCTGGCCTGTAGTGACATTGGCGGAGCCGTCCAAGTCAACGTCGAGGAAGCGCTCGTAGTGTCCGATGTCCAGGTCGGTCTCGGCGCCGTCATTGGTGACGAACACCTCGCCGTGCTGGAAGGGGTTCATGGTGCCAGGGTCGACGTTCAGGTACGGGTCGAGCTTCTGCATGGTGACTCGCAGGCCCCGCGCTTTGAGCAGCGCACCCAGACTCGAGGCCGTGAGGCCCTTGCCGAGGGAGGAGGCGACACCCCCGGTGACGAAGATGTGCTTTGTCGTCGTGGCTGCATTGTTTCGAAAAGCAGCGGGCGTCATGGCCAAGAGGGGGCTCCCGTGGTCGCGGTCTGGGGTGCGTGCCGGCATGGTGTCCGAAGATTTCCGGAGGCGCCGTCGCTGCGGTTCGGGGGTTTTTCTCCCACCGGTCCACGGGCTACCAGGGTATCAGCGCCGCGAGGAGGCTGCTTCCGGCCACGCTCCGCACACAAGTCGCCACGCGCCCCACACGCCACTCACTCGATCAGCCCAGCCGGGTTACCGGGAGCGGCACGCGGATCTTCCACGTGCGTCGTATCCTGCTCGGACACTCGCTGCCGAGCCCGGCCGACACACGGCACCATCCCCGTCCGTATCCCGGAACACGAGAGCTCGTCAGTTCGTTTCGCAACGACAATCGCACCGACTAATTGACGTTTCGTAGCGACGCAATACCAACGTTCCCTTGACCGCAAGAGCGACCGCCCCTCCGGGGGCGACGTGGCCGTTCGACTGGAGATGCACGTGGCCGGGCGCATCGAGGACTACGCACTCATCGGAGACATGCAGACAGCCGCGCTGGTCTGCCGGGACGGCACGGTCGACTGGCTGTGCCTGCCCCGCTTCGACTCCCACGCCGTCTTCGCCGGACTGCTCGGCACGGAGGAGCACGGATTCTGGCGGCTCGGCCCGGCGCACGCCGCCGACGCCAAACCGCCGACGGCGGCGCGCCGCACCTACCGCGGCGACTCGCTGATCCTGGAATCCGAGTGGGACACCCCGCGCGGCACGGTCCGCGTGACCGATTTCATGCCACCGCGTGACGGCGCGCCGCAGCTGATCCGGATCGTGGAGGGCATCACGGGCCGGGTCCCGATGCGCTCCGCGCTGCGGATGCGTTTCAGCTACGGCCGTGTGGTGCCCTGGGTGCACAAGCACGAGGGCCGGACGGTGGCCGTCGCCGGACCCGACTCGGTGTGGTTCGACACCGCCTGCGAGACCTACGGCAAGGCGCTGACCACGTACGCCGACTTCACGGTGGCGCCCGGTGACCGGATCGCGTTCACCATCTCGTGGGAGCCCTCGCACAAGGCGCCCCCGGCTCTGCCCGAGCCGGAGGAGTCGCTGGAGGCCACCGAGGAGTTCTGGCGCGACTGGGTCGACCAGTGCACGTACCACGGCCCCTACCGCGAGGCTGTCGTACGCTCTCTGATCACGCTCAAGGCCCTGACGTACGGGCCCACGGGCGGCATCGTCGCCGCGCCCACGACCTCGCTCCCGGAGGAGATCGGCGGCGTACGCAACTGGGACTACCGCTACACCTGGCTGCGCGACGCGGCCATCACGCTCTCCTCGCTGCTGCGCACCGGCTACCGCGAGGAGGCCCGCGCCTGGCGCGAATGGCTGCTGCGCGCGGTCGCCGGCGACCCGGAGAACCTGCAGATCATGTACGGCATCGCGGGCGAACGGGAGTTGGGCGAGGCGGAGCTCCACTGGCTTCCCGGGTACGAGAATTCGGGGCCGGTACGGGTCGGCAACGGCGCCGCTGGTCAGCTTCAGCTCGATGTGTACGGCGAGGTCACCGAGGCCCTGCATCTCGCCCACATGACGGGCCTGTCCCGCAACGACTACGCCTCGCTCCTCCAGCTCAAGCTGATCCGCTACCTGGAGGACCACTGGGACCAGCCGGACGAGGGCATCTGGGAAGTCCGCGGCCCGCGCCGCCACTTCGTGCACTCCAAGGTGATGGCCTGGGTCGCCGTCGACCGCACCATCAAGCTCATCGAGTCCGGTGACGCGGACGGCCCGCTGGAGAAGTGGCGCGAACTGCGCGACGACATCCACCGGGACGTCTGTGAGAAGGGCTACGACAAGGAGCGCAACACGTTCACGCAGTCGTACGGCTCCAAGGAGCTGGACGCCTCGCTGCTCCTCATCCCGCAGATGGGCTTCCTGCCGCCGGACGACAAGCGCGTGATCGGCACCATCGAGGCCATCCAGCGCGAGCTGTCGACCTCGGACGGCTTCATCCTGCGCTACCCGACCAGCGGCGAGCACGCGGGCGTGGACGGCCTGGAGGGCGACGAAGGCGCCTTCCTCGCCTGCTCGTTCTGGATGGCGGACGACCTCGCGATGATCGGGCGGGTCGACGAGGCCCGCAAGCTCTTCGAGAAGCTGCTCGCGCTCCGCAACGACCTGGGTCTGCTCGCCGAGGAGTGGGACCCCCGGCTCAAGCGCCAGGTCGGCAACTTCCCGCAGGCCTTCAGTCACGTTCCGCTGATCGACACGGCGCTGCGTCTGACGGCGAGCGGGGCGTACGGCGGCTGAACGCGCACGAATCCGCCTGAATGCAGATAAACGCGCCTGAATCCGTCTGAACGCGCCCGATCCACCGTGCCCGCCTAGGCTGAGAGCAGTCCTGTCCCCTGCTGAAAGGGGTCGGCTGCCATGGCTCCCCTCTCCAAGGCGGGCGCGGCTCTCGCCGCGCTCCGCGCGGATCTGTCCGGCGAGGTGCTCGCCCCCGACGACCCTGGCTACGACGAGGCCCGGTCGGTCTACAACGGGATGATCGACCGGCGCCCGGCGGTGATCGCCCAGTGCGCGAACGAGGCCGATGTCGTCCGTGCCGTGCGCTTCGGGCGGGAGCTGGACCTCCCCATCGCGGTGCGCGGCGGCGGTCACAGCGTGGCCGGCATGGCCCTCAACGACGGCGGCCTTGTCGTCGACCTGCGCAGGATGCACGAGGTGACGGTCCACCCCGGATCCCGGTCGGTACGCGTCCAGGGCGGCGCCCTCATGAGCCATCTCGACCACGCGACCCAGCCGCACGGCCTCGCGACCACCGGCGGCCGCGTCTCGACCACCGGGGTCGGCGGCTTCGTACTCGGTGGCGGCAGCGGCTGGCTCGACCGGACCGTCGGTCTCGCCGTCGACAATCTGCTCGGCGTCGAGCTGGTGACGGCCGACGGCAGGACGGTCCGCGCCACCGAGGCGGAGAACCCGGAACTGTTCTGGGCCCTGCACGGCGGCGGCGGGAACTTCGGTGTCGCCACCGCGCTGACCCTGAAGCTGCACGAGTTGCCCGAGTTCTCCATCGCCATGTTGATGTACCTGCCGGAGCGCGGCCCTGAGGTGGTCGGCCTCTACCGCGAGATCATCTCGACGGGACCGCAGGAGGCGAGCGGCGGCGTCATCTACCTGACCGGTCCGCCCGAGGAGTTCATCCCCGAGCACCTCGTCGGCAAGCCGCTGTGCTGCGCCCTACTGACGTACGCGGGCGGCGAGGAGGACATGCGCAAACTCGCCCAGCCGCTCCTTGCACTGCCGCACGAGGCCGAGATCGTCACCGCCCTCCCCTACGTGGACTTCCAGTGCATGCTCGACGACCCGCCCGGCATGCGGAACTACTGGTCCGCCGAGTACCTGACCGGTCTGCCCGACGAACTCGTGGACGTCTTCTGCGCCCTCGGCGACACCGTTCCCGTACCCACCACCCAGCACGTCCTGTTCCCGCAGGGCGGCGCGATCGCCACGGGCCCCACCGAATTCCCGGTGCCCTACCGGGACGCGCCATGGGCCGTGCACCCCTTCGGCGTCTGGGAGGACCCGGCGGACGACGAACGCTGCGTCCAATGGGTCAAGAGCGTCCGCTCCGCCGTCCAGCCGTGGAGCACCGGCGCGGTCTACCTCAACTTCATCGGCGACGAGGGCGCCGACCGGGTGGTGGCCGGCCTCGGGGCAGAGAACACCCGGCGCCTGGCAGCGGTGAAGGCGGAGTACGACCCCGACAACGTCTTCCGCTTCAACCACAACATCGCCCCCGTGCCCGGCTGAGCACTCCTCAAGGACGGCGCACGTCAGGGGCCGGAGATGTTCCGCGCCGCGTCCGCGGGTAGCGTCCGGGAGCATGGACAGCCGTTACGACACCCAGGGCGCCGGAATCACCGTGCAGCGGGCGCTGGAGCTGCCCGGGCTGCGCAGTGGGCTCCCGGAGATCCTCGCGGGGGCCGACCGGCTGCAGCGCACCGTGCGCTGGGTGCACGCGGGCGAGGTCCCGAACATCGCCTCGCTCCTCAAGGGCGGCGAACTCCTCCTGACCACGGGATACGGCCTCGGCACCCGACCCGCCGAACAGCGCGCGTTCGTCCGCACGCTGGCCGAGCGCGGCATCGCGGCCCTCGTGGTGGAACTCGGCCCGCGCTTCACCCGGCTGCCCGCCGCCCTCGTGGACACCGCCAGATCCGCCGGTCTCCCCCTCGTCCAGCTACACCGCGAGGTGCCCTTCGTGGCCGTCACGGAGGAGATCCACACCGAGATCGTCAACGGCCACTACGCCCTGCTCCAACAGGCCGAGGAGGTGCACCGGCGATGCACCGAGGCCTTGCTCGGCGGGGGCGGCGTACCCCAGGTGCTCGGCATTCTCGCGGACTTCAGCGGCAACCCGGTGTTCCTGGAGACGGCGGAGGGACAGCTCCTGTACGCCGCCGGGTCCGGGGGCGCGGGCGCCGATCCGCTCCAGGTGTGGGAGGGGCTGCGCGGCCAGCACAAGGAGGAACCGCCCGCCGGGACGACACTCGTCGACGTGCCCGGGGGCGGCCCCGGCACCGGCTCGGTCCGCGCCCGGCTCGTCCTGCTGCCCGTCAACGCCCCGGTCGCCCCGGTGCACCGGCTCGCGACCGAGCGGGCCGCCGGCATCCTGGCCGTCGTCCTGATGCAGGCCCGCCAGGAGGAGGAGCTCGCGGCGCGCGGACGCGGCGACTTCCTCACCGACCTCGCCGAGGGCCGTATCGAGGCCGAGGACGCACCGGCGCAAGCCCGCGTACTCGGCTTCAAGCCCGGCAGCAGCCCGCTCCTGCCGGTGGTGATGCGGCTCGCCGACGGCCTCTCCCCCGGCGGCGGCTGGGCGGTCCTGGCCCGCGCGGTCGCCGAGGAACTCGCCTCGGTCGGTGTGCCCGTCCTGCTGGGCGTACGTCCCGTCGAGGGCCGTGTCCCGCTCCTGCTGGGCCTGCGCTCGGAGTCCGAACGCTCGGCCGTCGCGGACCGGGTCGCGGCGGCGCTGCGGGCGGGCGTGGAGCGCGCGGGGATGCAGCGGCCCGGCGCGCAGCCGCCGGTGGTCGTCGTCGGCGTCGCGGGCGGCTGGGCGGCGGCCTCCGCGGGCCTGCGGCACGCGGCGGAGACGGCGACGGCCGCGCAGGGACTGACCGACCGCCCCTGGTACGACGCCCGCCGCCTCGACATCGACCTGCTCCTGTGGCGCCTGCGCGACCACCCGGACCTGGCGGCCTTCGTGGACCGCGCCATCGGCCCCCTGCGCGACCACGACAACCGCTCCAAGCCGCCGCTGCTGCCCACCCTGGAGACGTATCTGGCCCACGCGGGCCGCAAGGCGGAGACGGCCCGGGAGCTGCACCTCAACCGCCAGACGCTCTACAACCGCCTGGCCCGCATCGGGGAGTTGCTGGGCACTGACCTGGACGACCCGCAGACGGTACTGGCGTTGAGCCTGGCGCTGCGCGCGCGCAGGCTTGTGCCGTAGGGGCGCAGGGCTCGCTCAGGGAAGCGGTCGCGCCTGGGTCAACTCGTCGTAGACACTCAGCACTTGGGCCACCGTGTCGTCCTCGGTCGGCCAGGTGGCGGCCTGTCGGGCGCCCTGCTCCCTGAGGAGTTCCCGGCGCGCGGGGTCGCCGAGAAGGCGTACGACGGCTTCGGCGAGCGCCTTCGCGTCTCCGTGCGGGACGAGTTCCGCCGCGTCGCCGACCAGTTCGGGGATGCCGCCGACGGCGGTCGCGACGAGCGGCACGCCCATGTGGAGGGCCTCCTGCGCGAGGACGGAGCGGGACTCCCAACTGCTGGGCAGCAGCGCGAGATCGGCCGCCGCGAGAAGCTCCGTGATGTCGTCGCGCCGCCCGACCAGGCGGACGGGCAGCCCTTCGTCCTCGATACGGCGCTGCAGCACCGTCCTGAGCGGCCCCTCCCCCGCGATCACGAGCAGCGGCAGGGGGTCGAGGTCCCGCCACGCACGCGCGGCGTCCAGCAGGGTGTCGTAACCGCGGCCCCGGTCGAGGGAGCCGACGGCCATCAGCAACGGGCGGTCGGTGGCGCCCAGTTCGGCTCGTGCCTTGAGCCGCAGCCGGTCGGGGTCCCCGCTCTCGGCGGAGCCGCGCGGCACCGGGAAGGCGACGGCGGCGAGCCGCGCGTCGCGAGCCCCCCTGCTGCGGGCCCGGTCCACCAGGTCGGAGGACGTGCCGAGAACCACGGCGGCGGCCTTGGCGACCCGCCGCTCCAGGAGGCGCAGCAGATGTGCCCGCGCACCCTCGGCGTGCGAGCGCGTGTGCCAGGTGACGACGAGCGGGATACGCCGCCCACTCAGCGCCAACGCGGCCCTCAGCGCCGCGTGCAGCCCATGCGCGTGCACCAGGTCGGCGTCCGCGCAGGCCGTCCGCAGCGCGGCCACGGAGGCGGGATCGCTGCTGCGCGGCACCGGAACATGCCGCGCGCCCACACCGCTGAACCCGTACGCGTGATCGGCATCGCTGGGGGCGCACACGGTGACCCGCACGCCCCGGGCGACGAGACCCGAGGCCAGCGACCGCACATGCGCGCTGCTGCCCGCGCTTCCGCCGCCGAGCACCTGCACGGTGCGCAGCGGCGACTGGCCGTGCGGTGAGTGGCTGCTCACGTGGCTCACGTGGCCGGGGCTCCTGGTTCGGCGTCGGACGGTCACGAAGAAACGTACAGAAGAATCCTGCGGAGAACCGTACAGAGGGGGTGTACCGCACGTCGCGCTCCGCGTACAACGCCAAGGATGCCAGGCCGCACGGGCGTTCCGACACCGCCGCCCGAACGCGATCGCGACGGCATGGGCAACTCGGGGGCTTCAGTCACTCACATGAGTGAGAAGTGCCGTGTTTTCGTGCGGGTTTGTGCACCTGGTGATCGCGCGGGGCGCAACGGCACGCACACCGTCGCGTTTCACGCCGTCGCGCCTCACACCTCACGCCTCACGCCTCACGCCTCACGCCTCAGGAACCGTACGAGCCCGCGCGTCGTCGCTCACCCCAGTGACCGCGCCGCCTCGCTGACCTTGTCCCCGTACACCGTCGCCGCCACCAGTGCCGCGGCGTGTGCGACGAGCCCCGCCCGGCCGTTGCCCGCGGCGATGGCGGTGCCCAGGGCCGCGCCGAGCGCGTGGGCGCCGGTGTCGCCGATCATCGCGCGTTCGCCGAGGTCGTCGGGGAGTACGGCCGCCGCGGCCCCCATCGCCACGGCGGACAGCCGCCCCGCGGTCCCGTCCCGCAGCAACCCGGGCGCCCCCAGGGCGAGCACGGCACCGGCGGCCCTCCCGGGACGCACATCCACAAGGTTGACGAAGTGCGCGGTCCCGGCGATCACCACTCCCGCGAACAGCTTGTCGAAGGCCCGCTCCTTGAGCATCGCTCCCGCCACCAGCCCCGCCGCCGATATCCCGAACAACTTGACCGCCCCGCTGGTCACTTCACCGTCCCGCAGCGCCCCCAGATGCGCCCGGAACCCCCGCCGGGGATCACCCGCCCCAGCAACATCGTCGTACGCACCACACGCACCGGCGACCAGCACGGCGAACCCGGCCCCACGATGGGTCCGCGCGGCCCCGAGCGCCGCTCCCACGGCAGCGGCGGGGCCGGCGTACAGCTCGACGGTCCGCCCGGCGTAGTTCTCGCGCTCCCAACGGGCGGGGCCACCCGGCGCCTTGGCGCGCAGCGCGGTGATTCCGGCGCGGGTGAGGGTCAGGGCGGTTCCGAATGCGGCGGTCCTGCCGTTGCGTGTGATCATGCGGGCAACTTTAGGAGGGCCGCGGAGCGGCCGGGATCCGGGGACCGCGGAGCGGACAAAAGGGGCGGGCGGGCGGGAAAACGCCGCGGAGCGGCGGAGATCGGACCGCGGAGCGGTCAAAGCCACCCCGCGCAGCGGACAAGGCCACACACCGTCGCGGAGCGGCGGAGATTCCCCCCGCCCGCCGGCGGCTACCCGTCCGCCCTGGCCGTCGCCAGCAACTCCTCCGCATGTGCCCGGGCCGTCTCCGAGTCCTCCTGCCCCGCGAGCATCCGGGACAGCTCGCGGATCCGGTCCTCGCCCTCCAGGACCTTGACCCCGGACCGGGTCACCGACCCGTCGTTGGTCTTCTCGACCAGCAACTGCCGGTCGGCGAACGCGGCCACCTGCGGCAGATGCGTGACGACCACGACCTGCGCGGTCTTCGCGAGCCGGGCGAGCCGCCGCCCGATCTCGACCGCGGCCTTGCCACCGACACCGGCGTCGACCTCGTCGAACAGATACGTCGGCACCGGATCCGTACCGGCGAAGACGACCTCCACCGCGAGCATCACGCGCGAGAGCTCACCGCCGGAGGCACCCTTGGCGATGGGCCGGGGCGGCGCGCCGGGGTGCGGAGCGAGCAGCAGCTCGACCTCGTCGACCCCCGCCGGACCGTACGCGACCGTACGCCCGCCGAGTTCCACGCCTTCCGGGTCGTCGGTCTGCCGGATCTCGAACGACACGCGCGCGTGCGGCATGGCGAGCGAGGCCAGCTCGGCGGTCACGGCGGCGGCGAACCGTTCGGCGGCCTCCGTACGGGCCTCCGTCAACCCCTGGGCGAGTCCGCCCAGTTCGGACCGGAGCGCGTCCCGCTCGGCGGTCAGTTCGTCGATCCGCTCGTCGTCGCCTTCGAGTTCGAGGAGCCGTGCGGCGCCCTGCTCGGCCCAGGAGAGCACGGCGTCGATGTCCTCGCCGTACTTGCGGGTGAGCTGGGTGAGCGCGGCGCGGCGCTCCTCGACCGCCGCGAGCCGCAGCGGGTCGGCGTCGAGGTCGTCGGCGTACCCGGCCAGCTCCCCCGCCACATCGCGCAGCAGGATGTTGACCTCGCCGATCCGCGCGGACAGCGCGCCGAGCGAGGAGTCGTGCGACCGTACGGCCTCGAGCGCCCGATGGGCGCCCGCGACGAGCGTCGCCGCGTCGATGCCTTCCGGGTCCTCGGGATTGCCCGCGAGCGCCGCGTGCGCGACCGTGGCGGCCGACGCCAGCGCCTCCGCGTGGCCGAGCCGCTCGGCCTCGGCGGCCAGCTCCACGTCCTCGCCCGCGCGCGGTTCGACCCCCGCGATCTCGTCGAGCCCGAAGCGCAGCAGGTCGGCTTCCTGGGCCCGCTCACGCGCGCGCGTCGTGATCTCGTCCAGCTCGCCCGAGATCGCGCGCAGCCGACGGTAGGCGCCCGCGTACTTGGCGAGCGGCACGGCGACCGCGTCCCCCGCGTACCGGTCGAGCGCCTGCCGCTGCCGGGACAGCTTGAGCAGCCCCTGCTGGTCGGTCTGGCCGTGCACGGCCACGAGCTCGTCGGCGAGTTCGGCGAGCACCCCCACCGGCACGGAGCGCCCGCCCAGGTGCGCCCGTGAGCGCCCCTCGGCGGAAACGGTACGGCTGATCAGCAGCGCCCCGTCGTCGAGTTCGGCTCCGGCCTCCTCGGCCCGTACGACCGCCGTCCCGCCCGCGGGTACGGTGATCCGTCCCTCCACGACCGCGTTCTTGGCGCCGATCCGCACGAGCGCCGGGTCGGCACGCCCGCCCAGCAGCAGCCCGAGGCTGGTGACCACCATCGTCTTGCCCGCACCGGTCTCACCGGTCACGGCGGTGAAGCCTGGCGACAGCTCGACCACCGCGTCGTCGATGACTCCGAGCGACCGTATCCGCATCTCCTCCAACACGCCCCCGACCTTACGAGGTCAGGGACCGGATGTGCGACGGCCCCCACCCCCCTGGTACGAAGGCGCAGGTGACAAGGACCCACAAAGGGTCCGTTGTCACCCGCGGGAGTGGGCCACCGTACAAACTCCGCACACAGGACGTGCACACCGGCCAAGCCGTCGTACGACTAGTGCGGCGCCCCGCGCCACCCGGAAACCGGCAGCGCGAACTTCGCCACCAGCCGATCCGTGAACGACGCGTGATGCAGCCGGGCCAGTCGCACCGGCACAGCCCCCCGCCGGACCTCCACCCGCGCTCCCGGCGGCAACTCCACCGACCGGCGCCCGTCGCACCACAACACCCCCGGCGGAATGTGTGGCAGCACCTCGATCGCGAGCACCGAATCCGGCGAGGTCACCAGCGGCTTCGCGAACAGCGCGTGCGCACTGATCGGCACCATCAGCAGCGCCTCGACCTCCGGCCACACCACGGGCCCGCCCGCGGAGAAGGCGTACGCCGTGGAGCCGGTCGGCGTGGCGCAGACGATCCCGTCGCAGCCGAAGCCGGTCACGGGCCGCCCGTCGATCTCCAGCACGACCTCAAGGAGCTTCTCGGCGGACACCTTCTGCACGGCGGCTTCGTTCAGCGCCCAGTCGGTGTGCACGATGTCGCCGTTCTTGTGCACGACGACGTCGACGGTCATCCGCTCCTCGACCTCGTACGCCTTGGTCACCACCCGGTCGACGACCTTGTCGAGGTCGTCCCGCTCGGCCTCCGCGAGGAAGCCGACGCGCCCGAGGTTGACGCCGAGCATCGGCACCCCGGAGGCCCGGGCGAACTCGGCGCCACGCAGCAGCGTCCCGTCACCGCCGAGCACGATCAGCAGTTCGCACCCGTCGAGGCACTGCGGTGTGGCCTCTTTCACCAGCTCCACGGTCGGTGGCAGCGGCAGGTCGGCGGCCTCCGCCTCCAGCACACGTACGCCGATCCCGGAGCGCAACAGCCCCTGGACGACGAGTTCGGCGCTGCGGATCGCAGCGGGCCGCCCGGTGTGGGCGAGCAGGAAAACAGTACGAGCTCGGGTCTGTGTCAACGCGGCCCCTCCGCCACTGCACGGTCAACGTCTGCTGGATCGAGTTCGGGTGCCCCGGCACGCAGCCACAGAAAGTACTCGACATTGCCCGACGGGCCGGGCAACGGGCTGGCCGTGACCCCCCGTACACCGAGCCCGAGCCCCCAGGCACGCGCGGCCACACCGCGCACGGCCTCGGCCCTCAGCTCCGGGCTGCGCACGACACCGCCGCTGCCCAGCCGTTCCTTCCCCACTTCGAACTGTGGTTTGACCATCATCACCAGATCGGCGTCGGGCGCCGCGCACCGCGCGAGGGCGGGCAGCACCAGGCCGAGCGGGATGAAGGACAGATCCCCGACAACAAGATCCACGGGCTCCCCATCGATCGCCTCCAACGTCAACTCGCGTACGTTCGTACGGTCCTTGACGGTGACGCGTTCATCGCTCTGCAGAGACCAAGCAAGTTGACCGTAGCCGACGTCGACGGCGAGCACATGGGCGGCTCCCGCGCGCAGCAGTACGTCGGTGAAGCCGCCGGTGGACGCACCGGCGTCCAGCGCCCGCCGTCCCTCGACCTTCAGCCCCTGCGGAACGAAGACCTCCAGCGCGCCGGCGAGCTTGTGTCCGCCGCGCGAGACGTAGTCCGGGTCGCTGTCGTCCTGGGTGACCACGATCGCGGCCGCGGTCTCCACCTGTGTGGCGGGCTTCACCGCGAGGGTCTTGCCGACAGTGACCCTCCCGGCGGCGATCAGCTGTCCGGCGTGCTCTCGCGAGCGGGCGAGCTTGCGGCGGACCAGCTCGGCATCCAGGCGGCGGCGTGCCACTCCTGCCACGTTCGGTTCAGCTCCTGCGGTCGTACGGCGTTGGGGGCACCGGAGGTCCCGGGCGAGCGTCGAGCGCGGTGAGCGCGTCGCGCAGCCCCCGGTGTACATCCTCGTACACCTCGACATGTCCGTCCGTGGCGAGGTGGTCGGCGTCGGCCAGCCGGTCGAGCTGGGCGTCGATGTCCGCGTTGCCGGTGGGGGTGCGGGGCACGTTCAGCGGGGCGGGGGCGGCAAGGTCGTAGGCGGGGCCGGCATCGACCGGAACCTCCGGCTCCGGGACCTCGTCCTGCGGAGACGGGATCTCCGGCACTGAGTCGCTCATGCCCCGACGCTACCGCGAAGCCCTGCGGTACCGTCGATCACGATGGCGACGATTGAGGAGTGCCGCACGGCGCTCGAGAAGCTCTCGGACAACATGGCGAGCGCCGAAGGGGACGTACGCACCGCTGCGGCCCTGGACCGCTCGCTGAGCTGCCGTATCACCGACCTGGACATCACCTTCGTCGGCCGTCTCCAGGACGGCCGGATCAAAGTGCTGGACACACTCCAGGGCTCGCCGGCCGAGAAGGCCCAGATCCGGCTCACGATGAGCGGTGACGACCTGGTCGCGATGGTGAACGGCGAGCTGAACTTCGCGAAGGCCTGGGGCTCGGGCCGGGTGAAGCTGGAGGCGGGCCTGCGCGACCTGTTCCGGCTCAGGACCCTTCTGTAACCGACTTCCGCCTCAGGACCCTTCCGTAGCCGACGCCGACGCCGACACCGGCGCCTTCGCCGAGTCCGAGACGGCCGTACGGGCCTTGCGCGCCGCCGGCACCACCAGTGGCGTCCCCGTCTCCGGGTCGTCGATGACCTGGCAGCGCAGTCCGAAGACCTCCTCGACCAGGCCGGCCGTGACGATCTCGCTCGGCGCGCCCTCGGCGATGACCTCGCCTTCGCGCAGGGCGATGAGGTGGGTGGCGTACCGGGCCGCGTGGTTGAGGTCGTGCAGTACGGCGACCAGGGTCCGGCCCTGTTCCTCGTGGAGTTCGGCGCAGAGGTCGAGGACGTCGATCTGGTGCTGGATGTCGAGGTAGGTCGTGGGCTCGTCGAGGAGCAGCAGCGGTGTCTGCTGTGCGAGGGCCATGGCGATCCACACGCGCTGCCGCTGTCCGCCGGACAGCTCATCGACATAGCGATCGGCGAGCTCGGCGACCCCGGTCGAGGCCATCGACTCCTGGACGACCCGCTCGTCCTCCGTGGACCACTGGCGCAGCAGCCCCTGGTGCGGATAGCGGCCCCGGCCGACCAGGTCGCCGACCGTGATCCCGTCCGGCGCGATCGACGACTGCGGCAGCAGCCCGAGCGTCCTGGCGACCTTCTTCGCGGGCATCGACTGGATGACCTGCCCGTCGAGCAGCACCCGCCCCTCGGAGGGCTTGAGCATCCGCGAAAGGGCGCGCAGCAGCGTCGACTTGCCGCAGGCGTTCGGGCCGACGATCACGGTGAAGGAGTTGTCGGGGATCTCCACCGACAGCTTCTCCGCGATGACGCGCTGGTCGTAGGCGAGGGTGACGTTGTCGGCGGACAGGCGGTTCACGGTGCTGGTGCTCCTCTTGGTGTTCTCGTTCGCTGCGGCGCTCATATCCGGCCCGCCTTCCGCTCGGTGACCAGGAGCCACAGCAGATAGACGCCGCCGAGGACTCCGGTCACGACGCCGACGGGCAGCTGGTCGGCGCCGAAGGCCCGCTGCGAGGCCCAGTCCGCGACGATCAGCAGGGTCGCGCCCATGCACATGGAGGGCACGATGTTCGGTCCGGGTGAGCGGGTCAGCCGCCGGGCGAGCTGCGGCGAAGTCAGCGCCACGAAGCCGACCGGCCCCGCGGCGGCGGTGGCACCCGCGGTGAGCAGTACGGCGGCCACCATCAGCAGCAGCCGTGTCCGCTCGACCCGCACTCCGAGCGCGTACGAGACGTCGTCGCCCATCTCCATCATGCGCAGCGCTCGCGTGTTGGCGAGGACCAGGGGTACGAGGACGGCGCACATGACGAGCAGCGGCCAGACCTGCTTCCAGTCACGGCCGTTGAGCGAGCCGGTCATCCAGACGATCGCGCGGGCCGCGTCGACGATGTCGGCCTTGGTGATCAGATAGCCGTTGACCGCCGTGACGATCGCGGAGACACCGATACCGACCAGAACCAGTCGATAACCGTGCACTCCTCGCTTCCAGGCGAGCAGATAGATGGCGATCCCGGTCACGAGTCCGCCGACGAGCGCCCCGAGAGCAACCTGGTTCGCGCTCCCCGAGAACAGCACGATCATGATGAGCGCGCCGGCCGTGGAGCCCTGGCCGAGGCCGAGCACGTCCGGACTGCCCAGCGGATTGCGGGAGATGGACTGGAAGATCGCCCCGCCGAGCCCCAGTGAGGCCCCCACCAGCAGACCGACGAGGACCCGCGGCAGCCGCAGGTCGCCGACGATGTACTCCTGGATCGCGGTCCCCTCGCCGAACAGCGTCTTGAGGACGTCCGCGGCCGAGATCGGGAAGTCGCCGGTGCCGATCAGCACGACGCTCGCGGTGAGCGCGGCCACGATCAGCAGGACGACGACGGTGAACGCCCGGAGGTCGAACCGGACCGAGAGCCCGCCGCGTGTCCGGACGGCTCGGGTACCCCGGACACGGAGGGCCGGGGGGCGGGTGGCCGGATCGTGTGTGGTGGTCACAGCTGCGCCGTCCTCCGCCGTCGTACGAGATAGATGAAGACCGGGCCGCCGAGGACCGCGGTGACGATGCCGACCTGCAACTCCGCGGGCCGCGCCACCATCCGTCCGACGACGTCGGCGCCGAGGAGCAGTACGGGCGACAGCACGGTGGCGTACGGCAGGATCCAGCGCAGGTCGGGCCCGGTGAAGGACCGGACGACGTGCGGGACCATCAGGCCGACGAACACGATCGGCCCGCAGGCGGCGGTCGCGGCCCCGCACAGCACGGTCGCGGCGGCCATGGAGAGCGCGCGAGTGCGGTTCAGGTTGGCGCCGAGCGCGCGGGCGGTGTCGTCGCCCATGGTCACGGCGTTCAGCGGTCGGGCGAGGCCCAGCGCGAGGATCGTGCCGACCGCCAGGAACGGCAGCACTTGCTTGATAGTGGTGTCGGTGGCCGAGGCCAGTGAACCGACCGTCCAGAAACGCATCTTGCCGAGCGCGGCGTTGTCCATGATCATCACGGCCTGCAGATAGCCGTAGAGCGCGGCACTGATCGCCGTACCCGCGAGCGCGAGCCGCACCGGCGTCGCCCCCCGGCTGCCACCGAGGAACCAGACCAGCGCGCCGACCGCCGCTGCCCCGAAGAAGGCGAACCAGACGTAGCCGCTCAGGCTCGTGACGCCGAAGAACGTGATGGCGGTGACGACCGCGGCGGACGCGCCCGCGTTGATCCCGAGCAGTCCGGGGTCGGCCAGCGGATTACGGGTGAGGGCCTGGAGGACGGCTCCCGAAAGCCCCAGCGCGGCGCCGGCCAGCAGGCCGAGGACGGTACGGGAGAGCCGGTCACCGACCACGACATCGGCGTACGTCCCCGAGTCGTGGAACAGGCCGTGCCAGACCTCGTCCAGCGGCAGCGCTTTCGCACCGATCGCGATGCTCGCCAACGCGACGAGCGCCAGGAGCCCCACGGACGCGAGGAGCCCAAAAGCACGTATCGCCCGGCGGGTTGGGGGCGCGGGGGCGGTCTCCGCGCGCTCTTCAGGAGGACTGTCAACCAACACGCAGTTAGGTTAGCCTACCCTCCCATTGCGCCTCGATCCCGAGTCGCCCCTGATGAGCCGCCTGTTGCTCCGCTTGTTGCTCCCCCTGCCGCTCTCCTGGCCGCTCTCCTTGTCGCGCCTGCTGAGCCCTCTGCGCGCTCAGAGCCCCAACCGCGCCAGCGCCTTCCCCCCGTCCAGCTCGCACGCCCCGTCGCCGGCCGCCGTCCACGCCGCCGCGCACAGCGCCCGCAGACCGTCTAGGGCCTCCCCGTCGCCCTCCAGCTCCAGCCGCTCGCTGCCGGCCGTCGCGGTCCAGCCGCCGCAGCGGAAGCCCCCGGCCGCCTCGACGACCTCCGGCTGCCCGGTGAGCAGACCGCGCAGATCGGCGTCGACGTACGTCGGCCGGTGCTGCGGCGGAGCGGCGAGCAGCTGGGCGCCGTCCGTGACGCCGGTCAGCACGAGCAGCGAGTCCACCTCGCCGTTGAACGCACCCTCGATGTCCGTGTCCAGCCGGTCGCCGACCACCAGCGGTCGCTCGGCCCCGGTCCGCAGAATCGTCTCCCGGTGCATCGGGGGCAGCGGCTTCCCCGCCACCTGCGGCTCGGCGCCCGTGGCGATGCGCACGACCTCCACCGCCGCGCCGTTGCCCGGAGCGATCCCGCGTGCGCTCGGGATCGTCAGATCGGTGTTGGACGCGAACCACGGAACCCCGCGCGCGATGGCGTAGCACGCCTCCGCGAAGCGCCCCCAGGGCAGATCCGGGCCACCGAACCCCTGGACGACAGCAGCAGGATCGTCATCGGCCGACTCGACCGGTTCGAGCCCGCGCTCACGCAGCGCGACCCGCAGCCCCTCCCCGCCGATGACCAGCACACGCGCGCCGGCGGGCACCTGCTCGCTGATGAGCCGTGCCGCGGCCTGCGCCGAGGTGATGACGTCGGAGGCCCCGGTCGGTATCCCCAGCTCCGTGAGGTGCTCGGCCACCACGTCCGGCGTCCGCAGCGCGTTGTTCGTGACATAGGCGAGACGCATCCCGCCCGAACGGGCCGTGCCGAGGGACTCAACCGCGTACGCGATCGCGTTCCCGCCCGCGTACACCACCCCGTCCAGATCGAGCAGAGCCGTGTCGTACGCCTCACTCAGGGCCTGTGCACTGCCCTCGGGCCGCGTCCTGACGGTCTGACTCATTCCGCATCGCTCCTCGTTCGATCCCTTTGCCCCGATCATCGCGCATGCCACTGACACACTTACGATGCCTGAATGAACTATGCAGGTCCCGCGCACGTACCCGCACGCATGGGCCTTGATCTGAACCCCTTCCGGGGCCTGCGCTACGACCCCGACCGGGTCGGCAGCCTGGCCGCCGTGACCTCACCGCCGTACGACGTCGTCGTGCGGCCGGACGGTCTGCTGCACCTCGAATCCGCGGACCCGCACAACATCGTCCGGCTGATCCTCCCGCAGGACTCCACCCCCACCGCGCGC
Source organism: Streptomyces sp. NBC_00620 (assembly GCF_026341825.1). GTDB lineage: Bacteria > Actinomycetota > Actinomycetes > Streptomycetales > Streptomycetaceae > Streptomyces. Next base: position 746,259 of record NZ_JAPENY010000002.1, on the reverse strand, counting down.
AACCAGCAGGCGGCCGAAACCCTGCACCGCTGGCTGTCCGAGGGCGTCCTCACCACCGACACCGAGCCGGGTCTGTACGTCTACGAACAGCGCGACGGCGACGGCATGCTGCAACGCGGCATCATCGGCGCCCTGCGCCTGTCGGAGCCGGCGGACGGCGTCGTCCTCCCCCACGAGGACGTGATGCCGCACGTCATCGCGGACCGCGCGGCCCTGATGCGCGCCACCTCCGCCAACCTCGAACCCCTGCTGCTGACCTACCGCGGCAACGGTTCCCGGGTCGGCACCGCTGCCGTCATCGAGCGCACCGCCCAGCACCCGCCGCTCCTGTCGACCACCACGGAGGACGGTTTCAGCCACCGCCTGTGGGCGGTCACCGACCCCGCAGACCTGGCCGAGATCCAGACAGATCTCGGTCACCACCAGGCCCTCATCGCCGACGGCCACCACCGCTGGGCGACGTATCTGCGTCTACGCGCGGAGCACCCCTCCCCCAGCCCGTGGGACTACGGCCTGGTCCTCCTGGTCGACACCACGCGCTACCCGCTCCGAGTCCGCGCGATCCACCGCCTCCTGCACCGCCTGCCGGTCGCCGACGCGCTGGCCACCCTCACCGGCTCCTTCCGCATACGCCACCTCGACGTCCCCCTCTCCGAGGCCCTGGACGCCCTGGCCGCGGCAGCCGCGGACGGAAACGCCTTCCTCCTTGCCGGCGACGGCGCCTTCCACCTGGTCGACCGCCCGTCCCCCGACCTCCTCGCCCGTACGATCCCGGGTGACCACCCCGAGGCCTGGCGCACCCTGGACGCGACGGTCCTGCACGCCACGCTCCTCGAACACGTCTGGGGCATCCCCGAGGACTCGCCCGAGCACATCGCCTACATCCACGACACGGCGGCCACGGTGGACAAGGCGGAGCGCGACGGCGGCACGGCAGTCCTGATGCACCCGGTCCGCGAGGACGTCGTACGCGACCTGGCCCGCCAGGGCGTCACCATGCCCCGCAAGTCGACGTCGTTCGGCCCGAAACCGGCCTCGGGCCTGGTACTGCGGGCACTCGCGCGCTGAAAACGCGGACGGGCGGAACCCCTTCCGGAGTCCCGCCCGTCCGCGTCTACGTCTTTTGCGTGGCGTCAGTCCTGAGCCGCGCTCTTGGAGCCATCCTCGTCATCGCCGGCGTCGACCTCGGCCGACGTCTGCTCGTCCTGCGAAAACTCGTCCTCGGGCTCGATGTCGTCCTCGGGCTCGATCACTGTGTCGATCTCGACCTCGGCCGGCGCCTCCACCTCGGTCACAGTCACCGTCACCGTCTCCGACTCGTCCTCATCCTCGACGAGCGCGTCGACGAACTCGACGCCGTCCAGCTCAGCGAGCCGGTCGGAGGCGTCCGTGCTGCCGTCCTTGTCGGACTCGATGGCCTTCGCGAACCACTCGCGCGCCTCGCCCTCGCGACCGGCGGCGAGCAGCGCGTCGGCGTACGCGTAACGCAGGCGCGCGGTCCAGGGCTGCGTCGAGTTCGAGGCGAGCTCGGGGCTCTGGAGGGTCACGATGGCGGCGTCGATCTGCCCCATGTCACGCCGCGCACCGGCGGCCACGAGACGCATCTCGACCTGTCCGGCCTTGTCCAGCTTGTGCACCTCGGGCGCACCGGCCATCTCCAGCGCCTTCTCGGGCCGGCCAAGACCGCGCTCGCAGTCCGCCATGACCGGCCAGAGGTCCACGCCACCGGTCATACGGCGCGCGGCCCGGAACTCGGCAAGCGCCTCGCTGTACTTCTGGCTCGCGTACGCGGCGAAACCGGCCGCCTCACGTACGGCGGCGACACGCGACGCCAGACGCAGGGCAACCTTCGAGTAGCCGTACGCTCCCTCGGGGTCCTCGTCGATGAGCCGGGCGACCATCACCAGGTTCTTGGCGACATCCTCGGCAAGCCCCTTCGGGAGGCTCTGCAGTTCCTGCCGTACGTCCTTGTCGATCTCGTCGCCGGTGACGTCCTCGGGGATCGGCAGTCGCTTGATCGGCTCACGGTCCCGGTCACGGTCGTCACGGAAACCGCCACCACCGCGCCGGTCGTCACCACGCCGGTCGTCCCGGCCTCGGAAGCCACCGCCAGCGGGGCGACCGCCTCTGTCGTCACGACGCGGGGCAGCACCGCGGTCGTCACGACCACGGAATCCGCCGCTTCGGCTGTCGCTTCGGCTGTCGTCGCGGCGGAACGCCGGACGGTCGTCCCTGCGGTCGTCACGACGGGCATCGCCACGGTTGTCGTCCCGACGGAAGCCACCACGGTCCCCGCTGTCACGCCGGTCGTCACGCCGGAACCCACTGCCTCCGCGGTCGTCATCACGACGCGGAGCACTGCTCGGACGCTCATCGCGACGGAAGCTGCTGCCGCCACGGTCGTCATCACGACGGGGCCCACCGCTGGGACGGTCGTCACGACGGAACCCGCCGCCACGGTTGTCATCACGCCGGAAGCCACCACGGTCCCCGCTGTCACGCCGGTCGTCACGACGGAAGCCGCTCCCTCCGCGGTCGTCATCACGACGCGGAGCACTGCTGGGACGATCGTCACGACGGAAAGCCGGACGGTCTCCCTCACGACCGCTTCCACGGTCATCACGACGCGGGCCACTCGGGCGATCACCGCCCCGGAACGGCGGGCGATCCCCGTCGCGACGGAATCCGCCGCTTCGGCTGTCGCCTCGGCTGTCGTCGCGGCGGAACGCCGGACGGTCGTCCCTGCGGTCGTCACGACGGGCATCGCCACGGTTGTCGTCCCGACGGAAGCCACCACGGTCGCCGCTGTCACGCCGGAACCCACTGCCTCCGCGGTCGTCATCACGACGCGGACCGCTGCTCGGACGATCGTCACGACGGAAGCTGCTGCCGCCACGGTCGTCATCACGACGGGGCCCACTGCTGGGACGATCGTCACGACGGAACCCGCCGCCACGGTTGTCATCACGGCGCGGGGTGCTGGGACGGTCATCCCGGCGCGGGCCACCGCTGGGACGATCGTCACGACGGAAAGCCGGACGATCCCCCTCACGACCGCTTCCACGGTCATCACGACGCGGGGCGCTGGAACGATCGTCACGCCGGAACGGCGGACGCCCACCGCGGTCGCCCTCCCGCCGGTCGTCGCGGCCGCGGAATCCGCCGCCACCACGGTTGTCGCCGCCACGGTTGTCATCACGGCGGTTGTCATCACGGCGCGGGGCCGCGGGACGGTCATCCCGACGGAAACCGCCACGGTCGCCGCCACTCCTGTCGTCGCGCCGGCCCTGACCCCCGCGGTCGCCTTCACGGCGATCACTGTCGCGGGGCGGGCCCGCGCGGTAGCCTCCGCGGTCACCACTGTCCCGGCGTCGCTGGTCGCGCTCCGGTCGCTCATCGGGAGAGTTGGTGGACATGGTGACTCCTGTCTTCGGTACCGCAAGTCATTCTCGCGCAGCCGGGTACCCGGCGCGCTTCGGAAAAACAAAAAAGGACCTCTAGCCCCAGCGAGTCGCTGGGACCAGAGGTCCTCAAGATTTGTTCGGCGGCGTCCTACTCTCCCACAGGGTCCCCCCTGCAGTACCATCGGCGCTGTGAGGCTTAGCTTCCGGGTTCGGAATGTAACCGGGCGTTTCCCTCACGCTATGACCACCGAAACCCTTTCAGACACCCCGCCGCAAAAGCGAGGCCTCGAACGGGCAGCGAACAAGCACACTTTTCAATTGAATTAGTGAAACTGTTCAGCCAGCACAACCGTTCGTTGTCTGGGAACTACACAGTGGACGCGAGCAACTGAGGACAAGCCCTCGGCCTATTAGTACCAGTCAGCTTCGCCCATTACTGGGCTTCCACATCTGGCCTATCAACCCAGTCGTCTACTGGGAGCCTTAACCCCTCAAGGGGGTGGGAATACTCATCTCGAAGCAGGCTTCCCGCTTAGATGCTTTCAGCGGTTATCCCTCCCGAACGTAGCCAACCAGCCATGCCCTTGGCAGGACAACTGGCACACCAGAGGTTCGTCCGTCCCGGTCCTCTCGTACTAGGGACAGCCCTTCTCAATATTCCTGCGCGCGCAGCGGATAGGGACCGAACTGTCTCACGACGTTCTAAACCCAGCTCGCGTACCGCTTTAATGGGCGAACAGCCCAACCCTTGGGACCGACTCCAGCCCCAGGATGCGACGAGCCGACATCGAGGTGCCAAACCATCCCGTCGATATGGACTCTTGGGGAAGATCAGCCTGTTATCCCCGGGGTACCTTTTATCCGTTGAGCGACGGCGCTTCCACAAGCCACCGCCGGATCACTAGTCCCGACTTTCGTCCCTGCTCGACCCGTCGGTCTCACAGTCAAGCTCCCTTGTGCACTTACACTCAACACCTGATTACCAACCAGGCTGAGGGAACCTTTGGGCGCCTCCGTTACTCTTTAGGAGGCAACCGCCCCAGTTAAACTACCCATCAGACACTGTCCCTGATCCGGATCACGGACCCAGGTTAGACATCCAGCACGACCAGACTGGTATTTCAACGACGACTCCACCTGAGCTGGCGCTCAAGCTTCACAGTCTCCCAGCTATCCTACACAAGCCGAACCGAACACCAATATCAAACTATAGTAAAGGTCCCGGGGTCTTTCCGTCCTGCTGCGCGAAACGAGCATCTTTACTCGTAGTGCAATTTCACCGGGCCTATGGTTGAGACAGTCGAGAAGTCGTTACGCCATTCGTGCAGGTCGGAACTTACCCGACAAGGAATTTCGCTACCTTAGGATGGTTATAGTTACCACCGCCGTTTACTGGCGCTTAAGTTCTCAGCTTCGCCACCCCGAAGAGTGACTAACCGGTCCCCTTAACGTTCCAGCACCGGGCAGGCGTCAGTCCGTATACATCGCCTTACGGCTTCGCACGGACCTGTGTTTTTAGTAAACAGTCGCTTCTCGCTGGTCTCTGCGGCCACCCCCAGCTCAAGCAGCAAGTGCTATCACCGGTGATGGCCCCCCTTCTCCCGAAGTTACGGGGGCATTTTGCCGAGTTCCTTAACCATAGTTCACCCGAACGCCTCGGTATTCTCTACCTGACCACCTGAGTCGGTTTAGGGTACGGGCCGCCATGAAACTCGCTAGAGGCTTTTCTCGACAGCATAGGATCATCCACTTCACCACAATCGGCTCGGCATCAGGTCTCAGCCTTAATGTGCGACGGATTTACCTATCACACGGCCTACACCCTTACCCCGGGACAACCACCGCCCGGGATGGACTACCTTCCTGCGTCACCCCATCACTCACCTACTGCAGGTCTGGTCCGTCGGCTCCACCACTCCCCTTTGCCCGAAGGCTCCGGGGCGGCTTCACGGACTTAGCATCGCCTGGTTCAATGTTTGACGCTTCACAGCGGGTACCGGAATATCAACCGGTTATCCATCGACTACGCCTGTCGGCCTCGCCTTAGGTCCCGACTTACCCTGGGCAGATCAGCTTGACCCAGGAACCCTTAGTCAATCGGCGCACACGTTTCTCACGTGTGTATCGCTACTCATGCCTGCATTCTCACTCGTGAACCGTCCACCACTAGCTTCCGCTGCGGCTTCACCCGGCACACGACGCTCCCCTACCCATCCCAGCCCCCGTTGGGGGTATGTGCTGGAATGACACGACTTCGGCGGTACGCTTGAGCCCCGCTACATTGTCGGCGCGGAATCACTAGACCAGTGAGCTATTACGCACTCTTTCAAGGGTGGCTGCTTCTAAGCCAACCTCCTGGTTGTCTGTGCGACTCCACATCCTTTCCCACTTAGCGTACGCTTAGGGGCCTTAGTCGATGCTCTGGGCTGTTTCCCTCTCGACCATGGAGCTTATCCCCCACAGTCTCACTGCCGTGCTCTCACTTACCGGCATTCGGAGTTTGGCTAAGGTCAGTAACCCGGTAGGGCCCATCGCCTATCCAGTGCTCTACCTCCGGCAAGAAACACACGACGCTGCACCTAAATGCATTTCGGGGAGAACCAGCTATCACGGAGTTTGATTGGCCTTTCACCCCTAACCACAGGTCATCCCCCAGGTTTTCAACCCTGGTGGGTTCGGTCCTCCACGACCTCTTACAGCCGCTTCAACCTGCCCATGGCTAGATCACTCCGCTTCGGGTCTTGAGCGCGCTACTAAATCGCCCTATTCGGACTCGCTTTCGCTACGGCTTCCCCACACGGGTTAACCTCGCAACACACCGCAAACTCGCAGGCTCATTCTTCAAAAGGCACGCAGTCACGAGAGTGCATGCAAGCATGCACTCCGACGCTCCCACGGCTTGTAGGCACACGGTTTCAGGTACTATTTCACTCCGCTCCCGCGGTACTTTTCACCATTCCCTCACGGTACTATCCGCTATCGGTCACCAGGGAATATTTAGGCTTAGCGGGTGGTCCCGCCAGATTCACACGGGATTTCTCGGGCCCCGTGCTACTTGGGTGTTTCTCAAACGAGCCGTTGACGTTTCGACTACGGGGGTCTTACCCTCTACGCCGGACCTTTCGCATGTCCTTCGCCTACATCAACGGTTTCTGACTCGTCTCACGATCGGCAGACCGTGAAAGAGAAATCCCACAACCCCATATACGCAACCCCTGCCGGGTCTCACACGCATATGGTTTAGCCTCATCCAGTTTCGCTCGCCACTACTCCCGGAATCACGGTTGTTTTCTCTTCCTGCGGGTACTGAGATGTTTCACTTCCCCGCGTTCCCTCCACATACCCTATGTGTTCAGGTATGGGTGACAGCCCATGACGACTGCCGGGTTTCCCCATTCGGAAACCCCCGGATCAAAGCCTGGTTGACGGCTCCCCGGGGACTATCGTGGCCTCCCACGTCCTTCATCGGTTCCTGGTGCCAAGGCATCCACCGTGCGCCCTTAAAAACTTGGCCACAGATGCTCGCGTCCACTGTGCAGTTCTCAAACAACGACCAACCACCCGTCACAACCCGCCGAAGCAGATTTTCACCGGGGCCGGCACTGAAGATCCAGACTCAAAGTCCGTACCCTCAGACACCCAACAGCGTGCCCGGCACCCTCGCCACTCATGATCAGCTTTCCACGCTCCCTTGCGAGAGCAGTACTTGCAGCCCGAGATGACTGAGAGTGCCGAATAATCAACGTTCCACCCATGAGCAACCAGCACCGGACGTACGCCGATGTACTGGCCCTGGACCACCAGACAATGCCTGGCGGCCTAGATGCTCCTTAGAAAGGAGGTGATCCAGCCGCACCTTCCGGTACGGCTACCTTGTTACGACTTCGTCCCAATCGCCAGTCCCACCTTCGACAGCTCCCTCCCCACAAGGGGGTTGGGCCACCGGCTTCGGGTGTTACCGACTTTCGTGACGTGACGGGCGGTGTGTACAAGGCCCGGGAACGTATTCACCGCAGCAATGCTGATCTGCGATTACTAGCAACTCCGACTTCATGGGGTCGAGTTGCAGACCCCAATCCGAACTGAGACAGGCTTTTTGAGATTCGCTCCGCCTCGCGGCATCGCAGCTCATTGTACCTGCCATTGTAGCACGTGTGCAGCCCAAGACATAAGGGGCATGATGACTTGACGTCGTCCCCACCTTCCTCCGAGTTGACCCCGGCAGTCTCCTGTGAGTCCCCATCACCCCGAAGGGCATGCTGGCAACACAGAACAAGGGTTGCGCTCGTTGCGGGACTTAACCCAACATCTCACGACACGAGCTGACGACAGCCATGCACCACCTGTACACCGACCACAAGGGGGGCACCATCTCTGATGCTTTCCGGCGTATGTCAAGCCTTGGTAAGGTTCTTCGCGTTGCGTCGAATTAAGCCACATGCTCCGCTGCTTGTGCGGGCCCCCGTCAATTCCTTTGAGTTTTAGCCTTGCGGCCGTACTCCCCAGGCGGGGAACTTAATGCGTTAGCTGCGGCACCGACGACGTGGAATGTCGCCAACACCTAGTTCCCACCGTTTACGGCGTGGACTACCAGGGTATCTAATCCTGTTCGCTCCCCACGCTTTCGCTCCTCAGCGTCAGTAATGGCCCAGAGATCCGCCTTCGCCACCGGTGTTCCTCCTGATATCTGCGCATTTCACCGCTACACCAGGAATTCCGATCTCCCCTACCACACTCTAGCCTGCCCGTATCGACTGCAGACCCGGGGTTAAGCCCCGGGCTTTCACAACCGACGCGACAAGCCGCCTACGAGCTCTTTACGCCCAATAATTCCGGACAACGCTTGCGCCCTACGTATTACCGCGGCTGCTGGCACGTAGTTAGCCGGCGCTTCTTCTGCAGGTACCGTCACTTTCGCTTCTTCCCTGCTGAAAGAGGTTTACAACCCGAAGGCCGTCATCCCTCACGCGGCGTCGCTGCATCAGGCTTTCGCCCATTGTGCAATATTCCCCACTGCTGCCTCCCGTAGGAGTCTGGGCCGTGTCTCAGTCCCAGTGTGGCCGGTCGCCCTCTCAGGCCGGCTACCCGTCGTCGCCTTGGTGAGCCACTACCTCACCAACAAGCTGATAGGCCGCGGGCTCATCCTTCACCGCCGGAGCTTTTACCCCCACCCATGCGGGCAGGAGTGTTATCCGGTATTAGACCCCGTTTCCAGGGCTTGTCCCAGAGTGAAGGGCAGATTGCCCACGTGTTACTCACCCGTTCGCCACTAATCCACCCCGAAAGGCTTCATCGTTCGACTTGCATGTGTTAAGCACGCCGCCAGCGTTCGTCCTGAGCCAGGATCAAACTCTCCGTGAATGTTTTCCCGTAATCGGGACGACACCACGAGAGCGGAACCGAGGAGAGGAATAATCCCCACGGTCCACAGCGTCCTCGCTGATGTTTTACTTCAAAGGAACCTCGTCCCAGCCATGATGACTGGAGACGGGGTATCAACAAACTTGGCGTTGATTTTTGGCACGCTGTTGAGTTCTCAAGGAACGGACGCTTCCTTTGTACTCACCCGAGAGACTCTCTCAGGCTTTCCTCCGGGCAGTTTCCCTTCGGTCTTGCGTTTCCGACTCTATCAGACTCTTTCGTGTCCGATTCCCTGTCGGCGGGTTTATCTCGGGCCTTTGAGCGCTTTCGCGTTCCGGCCTTTCGACATTCACTACGTTAGCCGATTCCCTCCGCAACTCATAATCGAGTTCCGCGAGTTCGAATTACGGCATGCAGGCACGCCGAATTCGCCCCCGCCGAGGGGAGTCGTAGGTAGTGGGTTGGCCGCTCTCGGCTGCTGGCTGAACGCCGTAACCGGTTCAAGCGGCTCGGGCTACATTACGGACCCCCCAGGGGCGAGTCAAGTTCGGGGACGCCGGGGCGTATGGGCCCGATAAGGGCTCACCGTCGGGTCGTTGTCGATCCAAAAGCGCCACGGGTGCACGCCACCGTCGCCGGCCACGCCCGTGCGGGGACCGTTGCGTACCTGGTCGGAGTGGACGGGAGTGCCCGTGAGGAGGGTCAGCGGAGCGCCCTCGGGAGCGCAGGCGTCGGTGCCGTCGAGGGTGCGGTCCACGTCCAGGGCCGTGGCCAGGCGGGCGGGCCCTTTGGCCAGTTCCTTGTCATTTCGGGCTGAGAGTCGACGTTTGCGGGCGAGTTCTGCACCCTCGGTGACCTCGCCGGCGCGGAGCAGGACCCCGCAGGGCATGCCCTCCGGACCGCACACCAGGTTCATGCAGAACCACATGCCGTAAGTGAAGTAGACGTACACGTGTCCGGGCGGACCGAACATCACGTCGTTGCGGGGTGTGCGTCCGCGACAGGCGTGGGAGCCGGGGTCGTTCGGGCCGTCGTACGCCTCGACCTCCGTGAGGCGGAGCTCGATCGGACCGTCCGGGGTGGTGCGTACAAGGGTGCGCCCCAGGAGGTCGGGGGCTACATCCAGTACAGGGCGGTCGAAGAACTCGCGTGTGAGGGGCGTACGGTCAGTGGCCGCGATCATGACGTCCGAGCGTAGTCCAGATGGGTGCGTGTCGGCGGGGTGGTCAGGGGGCGTCCCCCTTGCAAGGGTGAGGGCGCGGAACCGGCCGCGGTCGGATCGCGTTTGTAGGGATCAAGGGATCCGGACAGACACAGGACAGAACAGGCGTTGCCTGGGGAGGAAGTGACATGGGGTTCAAGCGGCTGCTTGCGAGCCTGGGGGCCGGTGGGGCTTCGGTCGAGACGGTGCTGACCGAGATCAACACCGTTCCGGGCGGCGTCGTCCAGGGCGAGGTGCGGATCCAGGGTGGGTCCGTGAACCAGGCGATCGAGGGTCTGTCGGTCGGTCTGCAGGCCAAGGTCGAGGTCGAGGGCCAGGACAACCAGGAGTACAAGCAGGACATCGAGTTCACCAAGCTGCGGCTCGGCGGGGCCTTCGAGCTGCAGGCGGGTGGCGTGCACGCCGTTCCCTTCGGGCTCGAGATCCCGTGGGAGACGCCGATCACAACGATCGACGGCCAGCCGCTGCGTGGGATGCACATCGGTGTGACCACGGAGCTGGAGATCGCGCGCGCCATCGACTCCAGTGACCTGGACCCGATCAACGTGCACCCGCTGCCCGCGCAGCAGGCGCTCCTGAACGCGTTCATCCAGCTGGGCTTCCGCTTCAAGAACGCGGACCTGGAGCGCGGTCACATTCGGGGTACGCGGCAGAAGCTGCCCTTCTACCAGGAGATCGAGTTCTTCCCGCCGTCGCAGTACCGCGGGCTGAACCAGGTGGAGCTGAGCTTCGTCGCGGACGACCGTGAGATGGACGTCATCCTGGAGATGGACAAGAAGCCGGGCCTCTTCAGTGAGGGCAGCGACTCGTTCCGTTCCTTCCAGGTGGGGCTGCACGACTACCAGGGCACGGACTGGGCCGCGTACCTCAACCAGTGGCTGTCGGAGGTCGGCAGCAAGCGCAGCTGGTTCTAGGCTCGGCCGGGAACCGTCACCACCGATCAGGAGGTACCGAGGTGACCGAGCTCAAGCGGCCGCCGCTCCCCCACGACTTCCATCCGCCCGTGCCGTCCTTCACGGTCGCGAGCGATGATGTCGAGCAGGGTGCGACGCTCAAGGACGCTCAGGTCTACGCGGCGGGGAACACCTCGCCGCAGTTGCGCTGGGAGGGCTTCCCGCCGGAGACCAAGAGCTTCGCCGTGACCTGCTACGACCCGGACGCCCCTACGGGGAGCGGGTTCTGGCACTGGACCGTGTTCGACATCCCGACGTCGGTCACCGAGCTGCCTGCGGGCGCGGGTACCGGCAAGTTCGAGGGGCTGCCCGACGGCGCGGTCCAGGTGCGCAACGACTACGGGTCCAAGGACTTCGGCGGCGCCGCGCCACCGCCCGGGGATCCGGCGCACCGGTATGTCTTCACGGTGTATGCCGTGGATCAGGAGAAGCTCGGTCCTGATTCGGATGCGTCGCCCGCGGTCGTGGGCTTCAATCTGCGGTTCCACACCCTGGCACGAGCCCAGCTGATCGCTGAGTACGCGGCACTCGCGGACAGCTGAGGGTTCACTGAACGTTTGCCCGTCTCTGGTCTTGGAAGTGATCAGAGGCGGGCATTTTTTATTGCGTTGTCCATCTCGGCGTGCCCGGCCAGAGTTGATCCAAGCCCGCCGGGGAGTGGGCTTGTGCGCATAGGAGGTGGGCTGGATGCGGGACACGCTGGTGCTGAATGCGAGCTTTGAGCCGCTGTCGACGGTGACGTTGAACCGAGCCGTCGTTCTCGTGCTGCAGGACAAGGCTGTCGTCGAGCAGGCCCACCCCGAACTCCGTATGCGCGGAGCCGCACTCGACATACCCGTGCCCCGGGTGATCAGGTTGTGCCGCTATGTCCGGGTGCCGTTCCGAAGACAAGCTCCGTGGTCGAGGCGCGGTGTGCTGATCCGCGACAGGCACAGGTGCGCGTACTGCGGGAGGCGGGCGACGACCGTGGACCACGTGGTGCCGAGGGCGCAGGGCGGTCAGGACTCCTGGCTGAACACGGTCGCCTCGTGCGCGGAGGACAATCACCGCAAGGCGGCCCGTACGCCGGAGCAGGCGGGTATGCCGCTGCTGCGGCAGCCGTTCGAGCCGACGCCGGCGGACGCGATGCTGCTGGCGCTTGGCCGGGACGACTTCGACGCGCTGCCGCAGTGGCTGGTGCAGCCGGCGGCCTAAACCGTCGTACGTGACTGGGGCCCACCTTCTTGTCGGAAGGTGGGCCCCAGTCACGTACAGGCGCGTTCGTCAGTCGGTGACGGACGGCTTCTCGCGGCGCTCGTTGCCTCCGCCGCCGCCCGAATTGCCGCCCATCGGGCCGAAGTTACCCATGGCGCCGCTGAGTCCCTTGAGCGCGTCGCCGATCTCGCTCGGCACGATCCAGAGCTTGTTGGCGTCGCCCTCGGCGATCTTCGGGAGCATCTGGAGGTACTGGTAGGCGAGGAGCTTCTGGTCGGCGTCTCCGGCGTGGATGGACTCGAAGACCGTACGGATGGCCTGGGCCTCGCCCTCGGCGCGCAGGGCGGCGGCCTTGGCCTCACCTTCGGCGCGCAGGATCGCGGACTGCTTCTCACCTTCGGCGGTGAGGATCGCGGACTGGCGGATACCTTCGGCGGTGAGGATCGCGGCGCGCTTGTCGCGGTCGGCGCGCATCTGCTTCTCCATCGAGTCCTGGATGGAGGTGGGCGGCTCGATCGCCTTGAGCTCGACGCGGTTGACGCGGATGCCCCACTTGCCGGTGGCCTCGTCGAGGACGCCGCGCAGGGCCGCGTTGATCTCCTCGCGGGAGGTGAGGGTCCGCTCGAGGTCCATGCCACCGATGATGTTGCGGAGCGTGGTGACGGTGAGCTGCTCGATCGCCTGGATGTAGCTGGCCACTTCGTACGTCGCGGCGCGGGCGTCGGTCACCTGGTAGTAGATGACGGTGTCGATGTTGACCACCAGGTTGTCCTGGGTGATCACCGGCTGCGGCGGGAACGGGACGACCTGTTCACGCAGGTCGATGCGGTTGCGGATCGAGTCGATGAACGGGACGACGATGTTCAGTCCGGCGTTCAGCGTCCGGGTGTAGCGGCCGAAGCGCTCGACGATCGCCGCGCTGGCCTGTGGGATCACCTGGATGGTCTTGATCAGGGCGATGAAGACCAACACCACCAGAATGATCAGGACGATGATGATCGGTTCCATCGTTGCTCCCCGTACCCTTCTCCGCTCGGTAATTCCTGAAGATCTTATGGTTGTTGAAGATCTTGCTGGACGAGTGTGACAGACAGTCGTCTGTGCTGTGGGGCGTTCGGTTCACTTGCGTAGTGCGAGGTCACATGACGATCGCCGTGGCTCCGTCGATGTCCACGACGTCCACCTCCTGGCCTACCTCGTAGGCCTGTCCGGAATCGAGGGAGCGCGCCGACCAGATCTCTCCGGCGAGCTTGATGCGGCCGTCGCCCGAGCCGTCGACCCGCTCGAGGACCACCGCCTGCCTGCCCTTCAACGCCTCAATGCCTGTGGCGAGTTGGGGCTGCTGGGCGCGGTGCCGGGCCGCGATGGGGCGTACCACCGCGAGGAGCGCGACCGACACGGCGGCGAAGACGACGACTTGGAGTACGACACCGCCTCCGAGGCCCGCTGTGACCGAGCCGGCGACGGCGCCCACCGCGAGCATCCCGAACTCCGGCATCGCGGTCACGACGAGCGGGATGCCGAGCCCGGCCGCGGCGATCAGCCACCACACCCATGCATTGATGTCGTCCACATGGTCATGGTAGGACCGCGGGTCCCGCCGCGGACAGGGCGCCGATCAGGTTGGAACACGCTTCTTACCGGGGGCTTCCCGAGGTTTGCGCGGTCAGGACATGGGCAGGCCCTGCGCGGTCCAGCGCTCGCCGACCTGCTCCACGACGAGCGGGAGGCCGAAGCAGAGGGAGAGGTTGCGCGAGGTGAGTTCGAGCTCCAGGGGGCCTGCGGCGAGCACCTTGCCCTGACGGATCATCAGGACGTGGGTGAAGCCGGGGGCGATCTCCTCGACGTGGTGCGTGACCATGATCATGGAGGGGGCGATCGGGTCGCGGGCGAGGCGGCCGAGGCGGCGTACGAGGTCCTCGCGGCCACCGAGGTCGAGGCCCGCGGCGGGCTCGTCGAGGAGCAGCAGCTCGGGGTCCGTCATCAGGGCGCGGGCAATGAGGGTGCGCTTGCGTTCGCCCTCGGAGAGCGTGCCGAACTTGCGGTCCAGGTAGTCGCTCATGCCGAGGCGGTCGAGGAAGGCGCGGGCACGCTGCTCGTCGACGTCCTCGTAGTCCTCGTGCCAGCCGGCGGTCATGCCGTACGCGGCCGTGAGCACGGTCTGCAGGACGGTCTGGCGCTTGGGGAGCTTCTCGGCCATGGCGATACCGGCCATGCCGACGCGGGGGCGCAGCTCGAAGACGTCGACCTTGCCGAGGGTCTCACCGAGGATGGTGGCGGTGCCCTGGCTGGGGAAGAGGTAGCTGGAGGCGAGGTTCAGAAGGGTCGTTTTTCCGGCGCCGTTCGGGCCGAGGATGACCCAGCGCTCTCCTTCCTTGACCGACCAGGAGACCTGGTCCACCAGAGCCCGGCCCTCGCGGACCACGGATACGTCCTCCAGCTCCAGTACATCGCTCATGAGCGCGTTGTCTCCCATTGCAGTCTCGGCCGTCGCTTACGTCTGTGGACGCAGCCCCCAGGGAAAACCTACGCCACCGGTCGGCCGCTCCATTCCATCGGTCGGTCCTTAGGGTGGAGGCATGCTCTCGGAACCACGCTCAGGACGACTGGCCGCATGGGGAAATGCCCTTTTGGCCGGACTTATTTCACCGGATGACGCGGTCCTCGCCATCGTCGGGGAGGACGCGGTGCACCGGGTCGAGGGGCTGCCGGGCGAGACGGGGCCGGTCGGTCTCACGCTCGCTCTGGGCAGACTGCGCGCGCTCGGGGCGACCGGGCTGCGGGTCGCGCTGCCCGCGCCGGGGCATCCGCTCGGGCTCAGCGGACCGCCGGAATTCAACGCGCGCGCCCTCGACGCCGAGGAGGCCGTTGTCTGTCACGGGGTGGCGCTCGGGCTCGTCCCCGAGGTGTACGAGGCCGGGCCCGCCGGCGATGTCCATGTCGAGGTCGTCTGGCACTGCCTCGCCGTGCGGGAGGCGCCGCCGGCCGATGTGCCGTCCCTCGGGGAGGCCGAGCGGGAGCTCGCGGAGGCGTTGCGTGACGCCACGGAGGTGTTGTCGCGGCTGGATGTGGCCGGGTCGGGGCCGGTTGCCGAGGCGGCGGTCGAGGCGTATCGGGCTCGGGCGGAGCGGGGGCGGGAGGTGCTTGCTCCGGGGTATCCGCCGCGTGCGGTACGGGTGTTGGAGCTTGCCCAGCGGGTGGGGCTGCTGATCTCTGTCGCTTACGAGAACGGGCATGGCGGGGCTGTGAGTGCGTCGGAGATTGCGGCTCGGGCGGAGGCGTTGCGGCCGGTGGAGCGGACGGGGCGGCGGGCGCAGGTTGCTGCGTACAACGCGTTTGTGGAGGAGCGGGAGCGGGGGGTTCGCTGAGGCGGTTGTTTCTTGGCGCCGGTTTCCCGTTGCCCGGCGTTGGGGCTGGGGTCGGGGTGGGTCGCGCGGCCCGGCGCTGTACGGGGTGCCGCTGTGCCCACCCGTGCCGCCCCTAGCGGCACGCATGCCCACAGCGGGGGCGGGCCGGGGGGTGAAAAGAGCCCCGCCGACCTGGTTCGGTCGCGGGGCTCTTTTTTGGTGGGGCGGAGTTCAGTCGTTCACGCCCGTGTTGCCGAACGCCGGGTTCAGGGCGCCGATCAGGTTGGCGGTGTTGCCCACGACGTTGACGGGGATGTGGATCGGGAGCTGGGCGACGTTGCCCGAGGCGACGCCCGGCGACTTCACGGCCGCGGCTCCGGCTTCCGCGTCGGCGACAGCCGCACCGGCAGAGGCGCCCGCGGCGATACCGGCGACGGTGAGGGCCACGGCGGCCTTCTTGGCGATGTTCATGAGAAGCGTTCCTCCTGCGTTTGCGGATCCGACCCGGCCGCGGGTCGTACGCTGAGCAACGCCTGAAACGTCCGGTATGGCACGGGAGGCCTCACCGAACTGCCCATTCGGTCCATTGGGCCGACGAGCGGACAACCTGACCGGCCCCCCGGGGCACCCGGGAGGCCGGTGGTCATGATCGGTCCGGTACGGACCTCAGTGGTTGACGCCGAGGTTGCCGAAGGCCGGGTTGAGAACGCCGATGACGTTCACGCTGTTGCCGACCGCGTTCACGGGGATGTGGACCGGGGCCTGGATGAGGTTGCCCGAGACGACGCCCGGCGAGCCCACGGCCTTGCCGTCCGCGTGCGAGCCACCGTCCGTGGCGGAGGCGAAACCGGCACCGGCGGCGACGAGGCCACCCGCCACCATCGTGACAGCTGCGGCCTTCTTCAGGTTCTTCACTTCTGAGCCCTCCTAGCGATCACTGCGGCAAGCGCCGCAGCACGCACTGGAGAACGGCCGAGATCCACAGAGGTTGCGCCATTCGGGGGACATACACACGACGGTATGAATCTCAGCCCGGAGCGAGACCCTCCGAATTGCCGGTCACCCGGCCGCACCGTGCCGTACGGCCCACAGCGCGGCCTGCGTACGGTCGGCGAGGTCGAGCTTCATCAGGATGTTCGAGACATGCGTCTTGACGGTCTTTTCGGAGAGGACGAGCGCGCGGGCGATTTCGCGGTTGGAGCGGCCGTCGGCGATCAGGCCGAGCACCTCGCGCTCCCGCTCGGTGAGTGAACCTCCTCTCCCCTGACCCGAGTTGACCTCCTCCTGGGACAGCAGGACACCCGCCACCTCGGGCTGGAGCAGGATGTGCCCGGCGTGCACGGAACGGATGGCGCCGGCGAGCGCCTCGGGGTCCACGTCCTTGTACACGTACCCGGCGGCGCCCGCGCGCAGGGCCGGGACGACCGTGCGCTTCTCGGTGAAGCTGGTGACGATCAACACCCGTGCGGGGTTGGTGAGTTCGCGGAGCTTGCGCAGCGCGTCGATGCCGTCCATGCCCGGCATCCTGACGTCCATGAGGACGACGTCGGGCTTCAACTCCTCGGCGCGGGCGACTCCTTCGGCGCCGTCGGACGCCTCCCCCACGACTTCGATGTCGTCCTGTATCTCGAGGAAGGTGCGCAGGCCCCGGCGGACCACTTGGTGGTCGTCGACAAGCAGCACCTTGATTGCGTCAGCCACCAGGGACCTCCATCTCGATCGTGGTGCCCTTTCCGGGCGCCGATTTCACGGTGAGCGTGCCGCCCACCCCGCTCGACCTGTCGCGCATGGACACCAGGCCCAGGTGACGTCCCGCACTGCGTATCACCGTCGGCTCGAAGCCGCTGCCGTTGTCGGTGACGCGCAGGACGGCGCCCTGTCCGTACCGCTCCAGGGTGACGTCGACCTGGGTCGCTCCGGAGTGCCGCAGGGCGTTGTGCAGGGCCTCCTGGGCGACGCGCAGCATGGCCTCCTCCTGGGAGGCGGGCAGCGCTCGTACGCCGCAGCTGCTGAAGGTCACACGCGCGGAATGGGCGCGGTCGAGGACCTGGATGTGGGTGCGCAGAGTGGCGACAAGACCGTCCTCGTCGAGGGCGGTGGGGCGCAACTCGACGACCGCTGCGCGCAGTTCGTCGGCCGCTTCCGCGGCGAGCGCGGCGACCTGCTGGAGTTCGCCCTTGGCGCGTGCCGGGTCGCGGTCGACGAGGGCCGCGGCGGCCTGTGCGGTGAGGCGCAGGGAGAAGAGCTTCTGGCTGACGGCGTCGTGGAGTTCATGGGCGAGCCGGGAGCGCTCCTCGGCGATGGTGAGCTCACGGCTGCGCTCGTAGAGGCGGGCGTTCGTCAGGGCGATCGCCGCGTGCTGGGCGAGGATCGTCAGGAGTTCCTCGTCGTCCTCGGTGAAGCCGCAACCGCCGTCCGGCTTGGGACAGTTCTTGTTCGCGAGGAAGAGCGCGCCGATGACCTCGTCGCCGTCCCGGATCGGCAGCCCCAGGAAGTCGGACATGTCGGGGTGGGCGCCGGGCCAGCCCTCGAAGCGGGGGTCCTTGCGTACGTCGGCGAGGCGCTCGGGGCGGGCCTCGTGGAGCATCGCGGCGAGGATGCCGTGCTGGCGCGGGAGCGGGCCGATGGCCTTCCACTGGGCGTCGCTGATGCCGTCGACGACGAACTGGGCGAAGCCTCCGTGGTCGTCGGGGACCCCGAGCGCCGCGTACTGGGCGTCGAGCAGCTCGCGGGCCGAGGCGACGATCGTCTTGAGGACGTCGCGCACCTCGAGGTGCCTGCTCATGGCCAGCAGCGCGGCACTCACCGCGTACAGGCCGGACCTGGGGCCTTGACTCATGACCCCAACGTACCGGCGGGGTGTGACAACCCGTATCCGACCTGTGGCTGCCGTCGCCTAGGCCGCTGGGCCTAGGGCAAAGGGCCCCGGATCTTCGCGACCCGCGTACGAGGCGGTGGGGGTGGTCCGGTTCCTAGGTTGAGGTCATCGCCGATCGGAGGCGGTCGAGGACGAGGGGACGTGTGGGTCATGCCGGTAGCGATCATCACGGGGGCTTCGAAGGGGCTGGGGCGGGCGCTCGGTGCGGCCCTGGCGGAGCGCGGCTGGGATCTGGTGCTCGACGCCAGGACCGCGGGGGTGCTGGAGGAGACGGCGGTGGCGCTGTCCGCGTACGGGACGCGGGTGGAGGCGCTGCCCGGGGATGTCACGGACGCCGGGCACCGCGGCGAGCTGGTGGCGGCGGCCCGGAAGCTC
This sequence comes from Streptomyces sp. NBC_00620, assembly GCF_026341825.1. Classification (GTDB taxonomy): domain Bacteria; phylum Actinomycetota; class Actinomycetes; order Streptomycetales; family Streptomycetaceae; genus Streptomyces. The sequence goes on along the minus strand of NZ_JAPENY010000002.1, from coordinate 727,525 downwards.
GGAGGCGTGGACCTGCTGGTGAACAACGCGAGCGCGCTGGGTGCCGAGCCGCTCGTACGGCTGGAGGGCCTGCCGCTGGACGGGCTGCGGCAGGCCCTTGAGGTCAACGTGGTCGCCGCGCTGGGCCTGATCCAGGAGGCGTTGCCCCTGCTGCGGGCCGCGCGGGCGGGCTCGGTCATCGACATCAGCTCGGACGCGGCCGCCGAGGCGTACGAGACGTGGGGCGGGTACGGGGCGTCGAAGGCCGCGCTCGACCATCTGTCGGCGGTGCTCGCCGAGGAGGAGCCGGGGCTGCGGGTCTGGGCGGTCGACCCCGGGGACATGGGGACGGACCTGTACGCGGCGGCCGTACCGGACGACGACGATCCGCGGCCGGCGCCGGACAGTGTGGTTCCGGCCTTTCTGCGGCTGCTCGACCAGCGCCCGGTGAGTGGTCGTTATGGTGCTCCCGCTCTGCTGGAGGCGCGATGACGACCGCGATGGGGGTCCCCCCGTTCGAGCGCAGCCGGGAGTGGGGCAGCGTTCCGGAGGAGCTGTCGGCCCGGGTGCCGGTCGAGCAGCGGGGGCCGGGGCTCGACCGGGACTCCGTACGGCTGCTCGTCTCGCGCGGCACCGATGTCTCGCACCACGGGTTCGTGGAGCTGCCGCGGCAGCTGAGAGCCGGGGACCTGCTCGTCGTCAACGTCTCCCCCACTCTGGCGGCGGCCGTCGACGGGAAGATCGGGCACGCGCGCGTGGTGGTGCATTTCTCCACGCGCGGTGATGACGGGCGGTGGGCCGTCGAGCTGCGGGATCCGGACGGAAGGGGCACCACGCGTGCGCGTGCGGGCGGGCCCGCGGGGACGGAGGTGCACCTCCCCGGGGACGCACGCCTCGTACTGGAGGAGCCGCTGGCCGCGCACAGTCCGCGGCTGTGGTGGGGGCGGATGTCGGACCCGGACGTGCCTCGGCTGCTGCGGCGGCACGGGCGTCCCGTTCGCTACTCCTATACGGAGAGGGACCAGCCGCTGTCCGTCTATCAGACGGTGTTCGCGCTGCCGTCCGCCGACGGCTCGGGCAGTGCGGAGATGCCGAGCGCCGCGCGGCCCTTCACACCGCGTCTGGTGGCGGAGCTGGTGAGCCGGGGTGTGCAGTTCGCGCCGATCACGCTGCACACCGGGGTCGCGTCGGCGGAGTCGCACGAGCCGCCGTACCCGGAGAGGTACGAGGTGCCTCCGGCCTCGGCGCGGCTGATCAACGCGGTGAAGGCGGGGGACGGCCGGATCGTCGCGGTCGGTACGACGGCCGTACGCGCCGTCGAGTCCGCGGCGGACGCCGACGGGGTGGTCCGGGCGCAGGAGGGCTGGACGGACCTCGTGGTGACCCCTGAGCGCGGTGTGCGGGTGGTCGACGGGCTGCTGACGGGGCTGCACGAGCCGGAGGCCTCGCATCTGCTGATGCTGGAGGCGATCGCGGGAGGGGCCGCGATCGACCGCAGTTACGAGGAGGCGCTGAGCGGGCTCTACCTCTGGCACGAGTTCGGGGACGTGCACCTCATCCTCCCGGACGAGACCCCTCACTCAGAGCATTGCTCCAGCAACTGCTGGTGAGACCGGAGCGCGGCCGGTGTGACCCCGCGCACGGGACGCACATCACGTACTAGGGGGCATAGGAGATAAAGGGGACGTACGTGAGCGGGAAAGGCATGACAGTCTGTCCCGATTTGCCCTTACAGGGTCCACTATCCGGCTTCGTACGTCACACCTTTGCCACAGGATTTTGCGACCGCTAAGAATGGCCACCGTCGCTCAGCGCCGCGGGTTTCCACCCCGCGGCGCTTGTTCCGGAAACACTCTGTCCCCACCGGACCGGGAGCGACCTCCGCGCTATTCGAAGAGGTCCATCAGTCATGCCCAAGAACACCACCACTCCTGGTCATAGTCCCAAGCTGACCAAGACCTACAAGCTTTCGATCGCCGGTGTCGCGACCCTCGGTGCCGCCGCCCTCGCCTTCTCCCTGGTGCCGGGCAACGCGGGGACCACCACGACCGACGCCGTCTCCTCGGCGAAGGTCGCCTACAGCGAGCAGCAGATCCAGGACGTGAAGGCCAGCGTCACCGACCAGCTGGCCGGCGCGGACCTGAAGGCCCAGGACATCGCGGCGAAGAAGGCCGCCGCCGACGCCGCCAAGAAGAAGGCCGCTGAGGCAGCGGCCAAGAAGAAGGCTGCCGCCGAGGCCGCCGCCAAGAAGAAGGCCGCCGAAGCGCGCGCGAAGGAGCAGGCCGCGAGCCGCTCCACCGCGCGCCTCGAGGTCGAGACCGTCGCTGTGAAGACGTACGCCAACAACCTCGACGGCTGGATCCGCGAGTCCCTCGCCATCATGGCGAAGAACGGCATCCCGGGTACGTACGACGGTCTGTACCGCAACATCATGCGGGAGTCGACGGGCAACCCCAACGCCATCAACGGCTGGGACGTCAACGCCCAGAACGGCACCCCGTCGATCGGTCTGCTGCAGGTCATCAAGCCGACCTTCGACGCGTACCACGTCGCCGGCACGGCCTGGAGCCAGTACGACCCGGTCGCCAACATCACCGCCGCCGCCAACTACGCGGCCGACAAGTACGGCTCGATCGACAACGTCAACAGCGCGTACTGAGGCCGGGCGCGGAGGTCTGACACGTACGCCGAAGGGCGGCACCCCAGCCGGGGTGCCGCCCTTCAGTCGTGTCCGCGCGCTTACTTGCGCATGACCTCGGGCTCGTGGCGGCGCAGCAGGCGTGCGACCACGAAACCGCAGATCACGCCGATTCCGATCAGCACACCCATGTCGATGAACCACTGACTCAACTCGTGTTCCCACAGCGGGTCGCCCTTGCCGGGCTCCCAGGGCAGCAGGACGTTCAGATCCGCCGTCGTACCCGCCGCGGCGACCGCCCAGCGCGCGGGCATCAACCAGGCGAGCTGCTCGACGCCGACCTTGTCGTACAGCTGGAAGAGGCAGCCGGTGAAGACGACCTGGACGATCGCGAACATCACCAGCAGCGGCATGGTCTTCTCGGCCGTCTTCACGAGCGCCGAGATGATCAGGCCGAACATCATCGCGGTGAAGCCGAGCGCCATGATCGGAAGGGTGAGTTCGAGGGCGGGCGAGTTCTTCAGCAGCAGGCCCTCCTTCGGCAGCTTGTCGCCGAGCGAGAACAGGCCGATGGCACCCATGATGGCGCCCTGCAGGGCGGTGATCACGCCGAGCACGATGACCTTGGACATCAAATACGCCGAGCGGGACAGGCCGGTCGCCCGCTCCCGTTCGTAGATCACCCGTTCCTTGATCAGCTCGCGCACCGAGTTGGCCGCGCCGGAGAAGCAGGCGCCCACCGCGAGGATCAGCAGGATCGTGCTGCCGTCCCGGTTCGAGAACGGCGGATTTCCGTTCTTCGGGCCGAGGGCGAGACCGAAATCAGCCGGGATGAGCACGCTCACGACGCCGAGGACGGCGGGCAGGATCACCATCAGGCCGAGGAAACCCTTGTCCGACACGATCACCGACACATAGCGCCTGATCAGCGTGGACAGCTGGGACAGCCAGCCCTGCGGCTTCGGCGGGCGCATCGCCTGCGGCGGCGGCATGTGCACCGACTGCGCGGCGACGGCGTCGATGTCCGCGGCGTACATCTGGAAGTGCTGCGAGCCCTTCCAGCGGCCCGCCCAGTCGTACTCGCGGTAGTTCTCGAAGGAGGAGAAGACGTCGGCCCAGGTCTCGTAGCCGAAGAAGTTGAGGGCCTCCTCGGGCGGACCGAAGTACGCCACCGCACCGCCAGGCGCCATCACCAGGAGCTTGTCGCAGATCGCCAGCTCTGCCACGGAGTGCGTGACGACGAGGACCGTACGGCCGTCGTCGGCGAGGCCGCGCAGCAGCTGCATGACGTCGCGGTCCATGCCCGGGTCGAGGCCGGAGGTCGGCTCGTCCAGGAAGATCAGCGACGGCTTGGTGAGCAGCTCCAGGGCCACGGAGACACGCTTGCGCTGGCCACCGGAGAGGGAGGTGACCTTCTTCTCCTTGTGGATGTCCAGCTTCAGCTCGCGCAGCACCTCGTCTATGCGGGCGTCGCGCTCCTGCGCCGTGGTGTCGGCGGGGAAGCGGAGCTTGGCCGCGTACTTGAGGGCCTTCTTGACGGTCAGTTCCTTGTGCAGGATGTCGTCCTGCGGGACCAGACCGATGCGCTGGCGCAGCTCGGCGAACTGCTTGTACAGGTTCCGGTTGTCGTAGAGGACGTCACCTTCGTTGGCCGGGCGGTAGCCCGTGAGCGCCTTCAGGAGCGTCGACTTGCCGGAGCCCGAGGGGCCGATGACCGCGACGAGCGACTTCTCGGGTACGCCGAAGGAGACGTCCTTGAGGATCTGCTTGCCGCCGTCGACGGTGACCGTCAGGTGGCGGGCCGAGAAGGAGACCTCACCGGTGTCGACGAACTCCTCGAGGCTGTCGCCGACGAGGCGGAACGTCGAGTGGCCGACGCCCACGATGTCGTTCGGGCCGAGCAGCGCCGAGCCGCCCTTGGCGATCGGCATACCGTTGACGTACGTGCCGTTGTGCGAGCCGAGGTCGCGGATCTCGCAGCGCCCGTCGGGCGTCGCGTGGAACTCGGCGTGGTGGCGCGAGACCTGCAGGTCCGAGACGACCAGCTCGTTCTCCAGGGCACGGCCGATGCGCATCACACGGCCGAGCGAGAACTGGTGGAACGTGGTCGGGCTGCGGTCGCCGTAGACCGGCGGCGCCCCCGCGCCTCCACCGGGTCCCTGCTGCTGCGGGATGTTCGCGCCCTGCTGCGGCCGCTGCCAGCCCTGCTCCGGAGCCTGCTGCTGCGGCGGCTGCTGAGCCCAGCCGGGGCTCGCGCCCTGCGCCGCGAACGGCTGCTGCGGCTGCGCGACGGCGGCCGCGGTGCCGGACAGTTTCAGGCGCGGTCCGTCGGTCGCGTTGCCGAGGTGCACGGCCGAGCCGGGGCCGATCTCCATCTGGTGGATCCGCTGCCCCTGCACGAATGTGCCGTTGGTGCTGCCGTGGTCCTCGATGACCCAACTGCGGCCGTCCCAACTGATCGTCCCGTGCCGCCAGGAAACCCTGGCGTCGTCGAGCACGATGTCCCCCTGCGGATCACGTCCGAGGGTGTATGGCCTGGACGCGTCGAGCGTCCAGGTCCTTCCATTCAATTCCAGTACGAGTTCCGGCACTCCATGCCCCACTGAGTTGTCCCCCGAAGTTGCCCCATCACAGGGAGTCTAGGGATGTCGAACATCGTGGGGAACTATTTCAGTTGGAGCCCCCTGACCGAAAGTCGGGCCTTGTGAAGGGTGCGTACGGGCGGGTTGCCCGTTTCCGTTGACGGGGTTGAAACCGGCCCGGAGAGTGGTAATCCCACGCGAGGGGGACATGCGCGGTGGTTCGCCGCAGCGCGGATCGGGGGGCTGATGATGAGCATCGAGACCAGTGAGCACGGTGGGCGGGTGCCGTGGGGAGACGTACTGCTGTCCGCGGTGGCCGCCGTGAGCTGGGCGTTGATCGGGATGGCGGGCACGGCCGCGCTCGGCCTGCATCTGCTCGGCGCGGACGCGGCGGGCTCGCTGGGGCCGATGACCGCTGCGGTTGTGGCGCTTGGGGCGGGTGGTTCGGTCACGCCGTCCGGCGATGTGTCGGCCTTCGGCCTGAAAGGGGCGGAGGCGACCACGGCCATACAGATCACGCCACTGGGTGTGGGCCTCGTGGGCGCGCTCCTGCTGTCGTGGTTCTTCTTACGTTCCCTGCGCGGAGCGGGAGTTGTGATCGCGCCGTCCGAACTCCTCGCGCGCGCGGGCTCGGTGGTCGTCCTCTTCGTGGCGATGCTGGGCGGGCTCGCCTGGGCGGGGCACGACATCATCACCATCGACGGGAGCCAGCTTGGGCTCGACGAGGTGACGGGCGGCGGGGGCCTCGGCGACATCACGGACCAGCTTCCCGGCGGGCTCGGGGACATCGGGGACATCGGAGGGCTGCTGCCCGACCAGATCGGCGACCTCGTGGACGCGAAGGCGGCCGTGGGCTTCACCGTCGACACCGTGCCGACGCTGCTGGGCGGCGCGGCCTGGGCGGCCGGCATCCTGGTGATCGCGCTGCTGGCCTCTCGGCGTACGCCTCTGCCGCGCGGCTGGGAGGCCGTGCACCGGGTGGTCAGGCCGGCCGCGTCCGCGCTGGTCACGGTGTTGCTGGTGGCGGTCCTGGCCGGGTTCGCGGCGGCGGGGTACGCGGCGATCAGCGACGACAACCCCAAACGGATCGCGGGCGCGGCCCTGCTCGGCGCACCCAACGGGGTGTGGCTCGGCATCCCGATCGGCCTCCTCGTACCGGTGGACGGCCAGGCCACGGGCGAACTCGCCAAGCTGCTGCCGGATCCCATCGACGAACTGCTCAGCATCAGCTCCGACCAGCCCGTCACCCTGGGCCGTCTCGCCGAACTGGACGGACGCGTCTGGCTGTTGGGGGTCGCGGCCGCGATGATGATGTTGTTCGCGGGCGTACTGGCCGCCGCGCGTACGCCATTTGTACGGGCGCGGGATGCCGCTGCTGCCGGAGCACCGGGTGCCACAGATGTACGGGGGCAGAGTGCCCTCGGCTTCGCAGGGCGCTGCGCTCTTCGGCTCGGGGTGGTGACGGCACTGGCACTGCCGCTGCTGGCGTGGCTGACGGAGGTGTCCGTGGACGCCTCGCTGTCGGTGCTCGGCTTCGACGCCTTCGGCGCGGGGATCGAGCTGCACGGGCAGCTGGGCATGGCGCTGCTGCTCGGCGCCCTGTGGGGTGCGGGCGCGGGGGCGGCGGGGGCGCTGCTGGCGTACGCGAGCGGGGCCGCCGGGAACCGGGCGGCACCGCTGGCACGGGGTGACGTCACGGCTCCGGTCGCTCAGGGGGCCGCGGAACTCCCCCGGCAGCCGGGACCGTACAGCCCGAGTACGCCGCACCGGGCACCGAACCCCGACACCAATCCGTATCTGCGGATCCCGGACGAGTTGCGGGAACCCGGGGACGGCCGGCGGGCCGAGCGGGCGCGGCCGCCCGATGTCTACGGTGCGCCGACGGTGATCGGGCCGTATACGCCGCCACCCGCGCCGTCGAAGCGGCGGCCGAGGTCGCGGAGCGCGCCTCCTCCGCCGCCGCCCCCGCCCGAGGAGGGGCCGCCGCCACCGGGGAGCTCTCGGCGCCGGGACTGAGCGTCACCCGGCGCGACCGGTCAGTGCAGCGGCTGCCGTCCGGAGTGGCCGTCGCTGCCGGGACATGCCCACGCTACGAATCGGACACCCAGTGTTTCCTGTCCGCAGGGCGGACCTCAGGGGCGGAAGGCACAGGGTGCCCGATACGGTGGATACCACCATGAGCGCATCGCAGACCTCTGATGTCCCCACACTTCTCGTCAAGATCTTCGGCAAGGACCGGCCGGGAATCACCGCCGGCCTCTTCGACACCCTCGCCGCCTACTCCGTCGACGTGGTCGACATCGAGCAGGTCGTCACCCGTGGCCGGATGGTGCTGTGCGCGCTCGTGACCGAGCCGCCCGGCGGGCTCGAAGGTGATCTGCGGGCGACCGTCCACAGCTGGGCCGAGTCGATAAAGATGCAGGCGGAGATCATCTCCGGCCACGGCGACAACCGGCCGCGCGGGCTCGGGCGCTCGCTCGTCACCGTGCTCGGGCATCCGCTCACGGCGGAGTCGACGGCCGCGATCGCCGCGCGGATCACGAAGACCGGCGGCAACATCGACCGGATCTTCCGGCTCGCCAAGTACCCCGTGACGGCCGTCGAGTTCGCCGTGTCCGGTACGGAGACCGCGACACTGCGCACCGCGCTGGCCCCCGAGGCCGCGGGGCTCGGCGTCGATGTCGCGGTGGTCGCGGCCGGGCTGCACCGCAGGGCGCAGCGCCTGGTCGTCATGGATGTGGACTCGACGCTCATCCAGGACGAGGTGATCGAGCTCTTCGCCGCGCACGCCGGGTGCGAGAAGGAGGTCGCCGAGGTGACGGCGGCCGCCATGCGCGGTGAGCTGGACTTCGAGCAGTCGCTGCACGCGCGCGTGGCGCTCCTGAAGGGCCTGGACGCCTCGGTGGTGAAGAAGGTGCGCGAGGAGGTACGGCTGACGCCGGGCGCGCGCACGCTGATCCGTACGCTGAAGCGGCTCGGCTTCCAAGTCGGCGTCGTATCCGGCGGGTTCACTCAGGTCACCGATGACCTCAAGGAGCGGCTCGGGCTGGACTTCGCTCAGGCCAACACCCTGGAGATCGCCGACGGGAAGCTGACCGGCAGGGTCACCGGCGAGATCGTGGACCGCGCGGGCAAGGCGCGACTCCTGCGCCGGTTCGCCGCCGAGGCGGGTGTGCCCCTCGCCCAGACGGTGGCGATCGGCGACGGCGCCAATGACCTCGACATGCTCAACGCAGCCGGTCTCGGTGTCGCCTTCAACGCCAAGCCGGTCGTACGCGAGGCCGCGCACACCGCCGTGAATTTCCCCTTCCTGGACACCGTGCTGTATCTGCTGGGCGTCACGCGCGAAGAGGTCGAGGCGGCGGACATGCATCTGGACGACCACTGAGCCGGTGAGCTGCTGAGCTCAGGCTGCTCGCGACGGGGGCCCGGCACCGTGGTGGTGCCGGGCCCCCGTCTCTTGGCTCGGTCGGGTTACTCGCTCGGCGCCCAGTAGTCGATCAGCGTGGCCACTCCGGGCTCCAGGGATTTCCAGGAGCCGTCGAAGGAGAGCACCGCGAAGGCGGCGGCGGGGAAACCGCGGCCGTTCATCCGGGTGCGGGCTTCGCCCTCGGCCTGTCCGGCCAGGATGTCGGCGAGGCCCTGCACGCCTGGGTTGTGGCCGATCAGGACCACGTCCTGCGCGTCGTCGGGGGTTTCGTTGAGCACGGCGATCAGCTCGCCGGGTGAGGCCTCGTAGAGCCGCTCCTCATAGACCGTTTTCGGCCGGTGCGGGAGCTCATGGACGGCGAGCTTCCAGGTCTCGCGGGTCCGGGCCGCGGTGGAGCAGAGGGCCAGATCGAAGGGGATGCCGGTGTCGGCCAGCCTGCGTCCGGCGATGGCTGCGTCCGTGCGGCCCCGGTCGGCGAGCGGCCGCTCGTGGTCGGACACCTGTGGCCAGTCGGCTTTCGCATGCCGGAAGAGGACAATCCTGCGGGGTTCTGCGACGCTCATACGTCCCAGCTTCGCATGAAACACGCCATGGGGCGCAGGGAGTTGACTCGCTCACCCGGGAGGGGCCATGGGGGCTCCTGGGGCGGGGGTGCGGGGCGGTTGGGGACGCCGGGGCGGGCGCTTACGGCGCCTGCGGGGCGGCGGAGCACGGTGTGTCGCGCGGAGGGCTCACGGTGCCTGGCGCCTGGCGGATCACGGTGCCGTGTGCAGCACCGTCCGCTGGACGTGCTCGAAGACGTCGGTGATCGCGGGGGCGCCGCCCGCCGCGTGGGCGTCCACCGGATTGAGGATCAGGAGCAGCAGGGTGACGAAGGCCAGGGTCGGCAGCGCGAGGGCCCACCAGGGCAGCCGGATGTCGACGCGGCCCTTGGTCGCCGGGTGGGGCGGGATGTGCGTAGGGGCCGACATGCCGCCTCCGTGGGTCTTCGAGTCTCCGTGGGCCGCGTCCTCGCGGCCACAACTCGAAGTTACGGACTCCGGAGCCCTCAACCCATCCGGTGATCCACCCACTTGACCCTGACACTCACCCCCTAGGGGATGGTGGGGCTAGCACCACCATGGCCGCCGAGCGGGCCTCTCGAAGACCTCACCGGACGCAGTGACGGCGCGGCGGTCAGGGTGAGGCGATCGTCGCGATGATGCCGATGATCACGGTGATGGCAAGGAACGCGCCGAAGACGAGCAGCATCTTCTTCTGGCCGTTCGGGGGGTTCGGATCGAGCACTGGCATACGCCCAGTCTCGCACCCTTCGCCCGCACCCTCATGGGTGGGGTCGCAACCTCTCGGACGGAATCGGACCCTCACGCACGGGATCGGCGCGCGGCCTCGTCCTCCACCGTGCGGTTGCGGCCCGCGAGGATGCCCACCGCGATCTGCGGGATCATCAGCCCGGCCATGAGCGCGAGGGGCAGCCCCCAGCCGCCGCTGTGCTGGTAGAGCACGCCCACGAGGAGCGGTCCCGGGATGGAGAGCAGATAGCCGGCGCTCTGTGCGAAGGCCGAGAGCTTGGCCACGCCCGCGCCGGTCCTGGCCCGCATGCCGACCATCGTGAGGGCCAGCGGGAAGGCGCAGTTGGAGACGCCGAGCAGCAGGGCCCAGGCCCAGGCGCCGCCCGCCGGCGCGAGGTAGAGGCCCGCGTATCCGGCGAGACCGCAGACACCGAGCGCGACGACGATCGGCCCCTGGTGAGGCAGGCGTGTGGCGAGGCGCGGGATGACGAAGGCCAGCGGCACGCCCATCACCATCGTGACGGCGAGGAGCAGGCCCGCGGTGCCCGCCGGGACTCCCGCGTCGCGGAAGATCTGCGCCATCCAGCCCATCGTGATGTACGCCGCGGTGGCCTGAAGTCCGAAGAACACGGCGAGCGCCCAGGCGGTACGGCTCCGGGTGATCCGCAGAGTGTCGGGCTCGTGCGGGACGGAGCCGGTGCCCACGGAGGACCCCGCGGAATGCCTCTGCGGGGCGGAACCGACGCCACCGCTCTCGGCTCCCGCCCCCCGCACGCGCGCGAGCACCGTCCACGGCAGTACGGCTACCGCCGCCAGCCCCGCCCACACCACGAGCCCGGACCGCCAACTGCCGCCCAGGGCGTCGGTCATGGGCACGGTCACCGCCGCCGCGGCCGAGGTGCCGAGCGCGAGGGCCATCGAGTACAGGCCCGTCATGGAGCCGACCCGCTCCGGGAACCAGCTCTTGACGATCACCGGCATCAGGACGTTGCTGACGGCGATGCCCATGAGCGCGAGCGCGGTGGCGGCCAGGAAGCCTGCCGTGTTCCCGGCGTACGGCCGGATCGCCAGGCCCGCCGCGATGGCGGCCATGCCCGCGCAGACGACGGCGCCGGGCCCGAAGCGGCGGGCGAGCCGCGGGGCCATGACCCCGAAGACCGCGAAGCAGAGCGGCGGTACGGAGGTGAGCAGTCCGGCGACGCTGCCGCTCATGCCGAGCCCGTCGCGCACCTCTTCCAGCAGGGCGCCGAGGCTCGTGATCGCGGGGCGGAGGTTGACGGCCGTGAGGACGATGCCGACGACCACCAGCCGCGTCATCCACGCGCGCGTGGCGGGTGTTTCACTCTCGCTCTCCGTCTCCGTGCCTGCGGAGCTGCGTATGGGTGTGGACGTCATCGTCCGGGTCTCCTCGCTTGCCATGTTCCCCATCATAGAATCATGGGATGATTGGTTGTCCAATCCCCTTGCGCTAGTCTCCGGAGCCTCCGGCCCCGCACGAAGGACCGTCATGCCGCTGAGCCACCCCCGCCGTTCGGCGCTGTCCGAGCAGGTCATCGCCGAGCTGCGGAACCAGATCACCTCGGGCGAGTGGCCGGTGGGCTCCCGCATCCCCACCGAGCCGGAGCTGGTCGAACAGCTGGGCGTCGCCCGCAACACGGTCCGCGAGGCCGTCCGCGCGCTCGCGCACAACGGGCTGCTCGACATCCGTCAGGGGTCCGGCACCTACGTCGTGGCGACCAGCGAGCTGGCGGGCGTGATGCACCGCCGCTTCGCGGACGCCGATCCGCGGCACATCGCCGAGCTGCGCTCCACGCTGGAGTCGAGCGCCGCGAAGCTGGCCGCCGAGCGGCGCACCGAGCGCGATCTCAAGCAGCTGGACAGCCTGCTCGTACGCCGTGAAGAGGCCTGGGAGTCGGGCGACGCCGAGGCTTTCGTGACCGCCGACGCGACCTTCCATCTGGCGGTGGTGGCCGCGTCCCACAACGACGTCATGTCGGCGATGTACGCGGACCTGGGCGAGGTGCTGCGCGACTGGCTGCGCGAGGACGTCGGCGAGGAGCTGACGCCGGAGACGTACATGGACCACGCCAGGCTCGTGGACGCGATCCGCGCGGGCGACGCGGAAACGGCCGCCACGGAGGCCGGGGGCTATCCGTTCCTGTGCCGCCCGGGACGGCTCGACCCGAAGGACCCGGACATCACTTCTGGTGGCTGACCCAGGCCGACCGGATCTCCTTCCAGCACCGGCCGGTCAGCCGTACGGTCTCAGCGGGCCCCGCGCCGACCGGGGCGCCGTCGCTGTCGATGTCCCACCAGCGGTCGCACTCGATGTGCAGGCGTACGCGATCGGTGTCTACGTAGGGGTTGTGGCAGTACGCGACGGCGTGCGAGCCGGTGACCGTGGTGCGGCACTCGGCGCCGAACGGCTGTGGCACGGCCGGATTCTCGGATCCCACGCGCGCGTGCGGCACGGCGTCGGACGGCAGAGCCGTCACGAGAGCGGCAGCGGCGAGCAGCGGGGCGACATGGCGGGAAAGGCGCACAAGGGGACCTCCTCGGCCGTACGGCTGCGGGGCGGTGCGTCTTCCCAGCGTGCGCGGTGCGCCGTCCCGGATGCCCGTCAAATAGGCCTAATGGGTGACGCCCCGCTCCCCGCGCGCTGCGGGAAACGGGGCGTCGGCCTCGTACGAGAAATTCGGCCTCGTAGGAGAACTACGAGAGATCACGCACCGATGGCGTGCAGACCGCCGTCCACGTGGATGATCTCGCCGGTGGTCTTCGGGAACCAGTCGCTCAGCAGCGCGACGACGCCCTTGCCGGCCGGCTCCGGGTCCTTGAGGTCCCACTCCAGGGGGGCACGGGAGTCCCACACGGCGGCCAGCTCGCCGAAGCCCGGGATGGACTTGGCGGCCATGGAGCCGATGGGGCCCGCGGAGATCAGGTTGCAGCGGATGTTCTGCTTGCCCAGGTCACGCGCCATGTAGCGGCTGGTGGCCTCCAGGGCGGCCTTGGCCGGGCCCATCCAGTCGTACTGCGGCCAGGCGTACTGCGCGTCGAAGGTGAGGCCGACGACGGAGCCGCCGTTCTGCATCAGCGGCAGGCAGGCCATGGTCAGCGACTTCAGGGAGAAGGCGGAGACGTGCATGGCGGTGGCGACCGACTCGAACGGGGTGTTGAGGAAGTTGCCGCCGAGGGCGTCCTGCGGGGCGAAGCCGATGGAGTGCACGACGCCGTCGAGGCTGCCCAACTCCTCGCCGACCAGGTCGGCCAGGCGGGCGAGGTGCTCGTCGTTGCTGACGTCGAGCTCGATGACCTTGGTGGGCTTGGGAAGCTTCTTGGCGATGCGCTCGGTCAGCGTGGGCCGCGGGAACGCGGTCAGGATGATCTCGGCGCCCTGCTCCTGGGCCAGCTTGGCGGTGTGGAAGGCGATGGAGGACTCCATCAGCACACCGGAGATCAGGACGCGCTTGCCCTCGAGAATTCCGCTCATGGTGATCAGTGACCCATGCCCAATCCGCCGTCTACGGGAATGACGGCTCCAGTGATGTACGAGGCGTCGTCCGAGGCCAGGAACCGCACCGTCGCGGCCACTTCCTCGGGCTGCGCGTAACGGCCCAGCGGCACCTGCTTCATGATGGCCTCACGCTGGTCGTCGGTGAGCGCCTTGGTCATGTCGGTGTCGACGAAGCCGGGCGCGACGACGTTGAAGGTGATGTTGCGCGAGCCCAGTTCACGGGCGAGCGAGCGCGCGAACCCGACCAGGGCGGCCTTGGAGGCGGCGTAGTTCGACTGGCCGGGACCGCCCATCAGACCGACGACCGACGAGATCAGGACGACACGGCCCTTCTTGGCGCGCAGCATGCCGCGGTTTGCGCGCTTCACGACGCGGAAGGTGCCCGTGAGGTTGGTGTCGAGGACGGACGTGAAGTCCTCCTCGGACATGCGCATCAGGAGCTGGTCCTTGGTGACGCCCGCGTTGGCGATCAGGACCTCGACCGGACCGTGCTCGGCCTCGATCTCCTTGTAGGCCTGCTCCACCTGCTCGGTGTCGGTGATGTCGCACTTGACGGCGAGGCAGCCCAGTTCGGTGAGCGCGGTCGGCGGCTCACCGGAGCGGTATGTGATCGCGACCTTGTCGCCGCCCTCGGCGAACGCGCGGGCGATGGCGAGGCCGATGCCCCGGTTGCCTCCGGTGACGAGAACCGAGCGGCTCAACGGATCACCCTTTCGATAACGGTCTGGAACCCCTGCAGGACAGGCGCCTTACTCGAAAACCTATCGGTCCTGTCCGGCTCGCGAAGAATCGGGCACCGACAGTGGCGTAGGGGACTCACTGTCGGATCCCTACAGAAAGCCGTGGTTCGCAGACCGAAATCCATAGTCCGCAGGGCGAGAGGCACGGTCCGCGGACCGAAAGAGGCGCCGGCCGACCGAAAGGCGCGGCCGGCAGCGGAAAGGCGTGGCCTCCGGGCCCGCCCGCGCGACATGATCGGTCCGACAGGCCACGACAGCAGGGAGACCTCCGTGCCTCATTCCATCGACGAAGCCTTCACGGCACTACCGCTGCGCGCCCTGGCCGATGCCGCGCTCGCGCGGGCCCGTGCCCTGGGCGCCGATCACGCCGACTTCCGGTTCGAGCGGGTGCGCAGCGCGGCGTGGCGGCTACGGGACGCCAAGCCCGCCGGGTCCTCCGACACTACGGACCTCGGGTATGCGGTGCGGGTGGTGCACGGCGGGACCTGGGGGTTCGCTTCGGGGGTCGATCTGACGATGGACGCGGCCGCGAAGGTCGCGTCGCAGGCCGTGGCGATGGCGAAGCTGTCGGCCCAGGTGATCAAGGCGGCCGGGTCCGACGAGCGTGTCGAGCTGGCGGGCGAGCCGGTGCACGCCGAGAAGACGTGGATCTCCTCGTACGAGATCGACCCCTTCTCCGTACCGGCCGAGGAGAAGGCCGGACTGCTCGCGGAGTGGAGCGCGCGGCTGCTCGCGGCCGACGGCGTGAGCCATGTCGACGCCTCGCTGCTGACCGTGCACGAGAACAAGTTCTACGCCGACACCGCCGGGACCGTGACCACACAGCAGCGCGTACGGCTGCACCCGCAGCTGAACGCCGTCGCCGTCGACGAGTCCAGCGGCGAGTTCGACTCGATGCGGACCATCGCGCCGCCGGTCGGGCGTGGCTGGGAGTACCTGACGGGCACCGGCTGGGACTGGGAGTCCGAGCTGGAACAGATCCCGGAGCTGCTCGCCGAGAAGATGCGCGCGCCGAGCGTGGAGGCGGGGCTGTACGACCTCGTCGTCGACCCGTCCAACCTGTGGCTGACCATCCACGAGTCCATCGGGCACGCCACCGAGCTGGACCGGGCGCTCGGCTACGAAGCGGCGTACGCCGGGACCTCCTTCGCCACCTTCGACCAACTGGGCAAGCTGAGGTACGGCTCCGAGCTGATGAACGTCACCGGTGACCGGACCGCCGAGCACGGGCTCGCGACCATCGGGTACGACGACGAGGGCGTGGCGGGCCAGTCCTGGGATCTGGTGAAGGACGGGACCCTCGTCGGCTACCAGCTCGACCGGCGCATCGCGAAGCTCACCGGGTTCGACCGCTCCAACGGGTGCGCGTACGCCGACTCCCCCGGCCATGTGCCCGTGCAGCGCATGGCGAACGTGTCGCTCCAGCCGGATCCCGCGGGGCTCTCGACCGAGGATCTGATCGGGAGTGTGGACCGGGGCGTGTACGTCGTCGGTGACCGGTCCTGGAGCATCGACATGCAGCGCTACAACTTCCAGTTCACCGGGCAGCGGTTCTTCAGGATCGAGAACGGCCGGATCACCGGCCAGCTGCGCGATGTCGCGTACCAGGCGACGACCACCGACTTCTGGGGCTCGATGGCCGCGGTGGGCGGCCCGCAGACGTACGTCCTGGGCGGCGCCTTCAACTGCGGCAAGGCCCAGCCGGGTCAGGTCGCGGCGGTCTCGCACGGCTGCCCGTCGGCCCTCTTCAAGGGCGTCAACATTCTCAACACCACGCAGGAGGCCGGTCGATGAGCACGACGTCTCGTACGAACAAGCCGCACGAGGTTGTCGAGCGCGCCCTCGAACTCTCCCGCGCCGACGGCTGCGTGGTGATCGCCGACGAGGAGTCGACCGCGAACCTGCGCTGGGCGGGCAACGCGCTGACCACGAACGGGGTCACGCGCGGGCGCACGCTCACCGTCATCGCCACCGTCGACGGCCGCGAGGGCACGGCGTCCGGCGTCGTCTCGCGCTCGGCCGTGACCGCCGATGAGCTGGAGCCCCTGGTGCGGGCCGCGGAGGCGGCGGCGCGCGGCGCCGGTCCGGCCGAGGACGCCCAGCCGCTCGTCTCGGGCGTGGCGGAGTCCCCCGACTTCACGGACGCGCCCGGTGAGACCTCGTCCGCCGTGTTCGCGGACTTCGCGCCGGCGCTGGGTGAATCGTTCGCCCGCGCGCGGGCGGGTGGCCGCGAGCTGTACGGGTTCGCCAACCACGAGCTCGTGACCAGCTACCTGGGTACGTCGACGGGACTGCGCCTGCGGCACGACCAGCCCAAGGGGACGCTGGAGCTCAACGCCAAGTCGCCGGACCGTACGCGTTCGGCCTGGGCGGGGCGCTCGACCAGGGACTTCAAGGACGTCGATCCGGCGGCGCTGGACGCCGAGCTGGCCGTACGGCTCGGCTGGGCGGAGCGACGCATCGACCTGCCGGCGGGGCGCTACGAGACGCTGCTGCCGCCGACCGCCGTCGCGGACCTGCTGATCTACCAGCTGTGGTCGGCGGCGGCCCGGGACGCCGCCGAGGGCCGGACGGTGTTCAGCAAGCCCGGCGGCGGCACCCGCGTCGGCGAGAAGCTCACCGAGCTGCCGCTCACGCTGCGCAGCGACCCGAACGAACCCGGCCTGGAATGCGCCCCCTTCGTCCTCGCGCACTCCTCCGGCGACGACGCGTCCGTGTTCGACAACGGACTGCCGCTCTCCGCGACGGACTGGATCCGTGAGGGCACGCTGGCCCATCTGTCGACCACCCGGCACAGCGCGGGGCTGACCAAGCTCCCGGTGGCGCCGTCGATCGGCAACCTGATCCTGGACGGCGGCGCGGACCGCTCCCTGGAGGAGATGGTCGCCGCCACCGAGCGCGGTCTGCTGCTGACCTGCCTCTGGTACATCCGCGAGGTCGACCCGGCGACCCTGCTGCTGACCGGGCTGACCCGGGACGGCGTCTACCTGGTCGAGAACGGCCAGGTCGTCGGTGAGGTCAACAACTTCCGGTTCAACGAGTCGCCGGTGGATCTGCTGGGGCGGGCGACGGAGGCGGGGCGGACCGAAAAGACTTTGCCGCGCGAGTGGAGCGATTGGTTCACTCGAGCTGCGATGCCCGCGCTCCGCATCCCGGACTTCAATATGAGCTCTGTCAGTCAGGGCGTATAACCTCGTACGAGCTCGACCGGACCTTCCAAGGAGATAAGAGAACCGTGACGGACATCGTCGACGAACTGCAGTGGCGGGGGCTGATCGCCCTCTCCACTGACGAGGACGCATTGCGCAAGGCGTTCGCGGACGGTCCCGTCACGTTCTATTGCGGCTTCGACCCGACCGCGCCCAGCCTGCATCTCGGCAACCTCGTGCAGATCCTCACGATGCGCCGGATCCAGCAGGCGGGCAATCGCCCGCTGGGCCTGGTCGGCGGCGCCACCGGCCTGATCGGCGACCCGAAGCCGAACTCGGAGCGCACGCTGAACTCCCCCGAGGTCGTCGCCGAGTGGGTGGGGCGGCTGCGCGCGCAGATCGCACCGCTGCTGGACTTCGAGGGTCCGAACGCCGCGGTGATGGTCAACAACCTGGACTGGACCCAGGGCCTGTCGGCCATCGAGTTCCTCCGGGACATCGGCAAGCACTTCCGGGTCAACAAGATGATCGCGAAGGAGGCCGTCTCCCGGCGGCTCAACTCGGACGCGGGCATCAGCTACACGGAGTTCAGCTACCAGATCCTGCAAGGCATGGACTTCCTGGAGCTGTACCGCAGGCACGGCTGCACGCTGCAGACCGGCGGCAGCGACCAGTGGGGCAACCTCACCTCGGGCACCGACCTGATCCACCGGGTCGATCCGGAGGCCGTGGTGCACGCGCTGGGCACCCCGCTGATCACCAAGGCGGACGGCACCAAGTTCGGCAAGACGGAGTCCGGCACGATCTGGCTGGACGCCGAGATGACCACGCCGTACGCGTTCTACCAGTTCTGGCTGAACGCGGACGACCGGGACGTCTCCAAGTTCCTGCGCATCTTCAGCTTCAGGTCCCACGAGGAGATCGAGGAGCTGGAGAAGCAGACCGAGGAGCGCCCCCAGGCCCGCGCCGCACAGCGCGCGCTCGCCGAGGAGCTGACGACTCTGGTGCACGGCGCCGACCAGACGGCCGCCGTGACCGCCGCGTCCAAGGCCCTCTTCGGTCAGGGCGAGCTGGCCGAGCTCGACGAGCGGACACTGGCCGCGGCCCTCTCCGAGGTGCCGCACGTCCAGGTCGCCGAGCTCGCTCCCGTGGTGGACCTCTTCGCGGAGGTCGGCCTGGTGGCCAGCAAGTCGGCCGCGCGCCGCACGGTCAAGGAGGGCGGCGCGTACGTGAACAACGCGAAGGTCCCCGCCGAGGACGCGGTCCCCGCCAAGGAGGACCTGCTGCACGGGCGCTGGCTGGTGCTGCGCCGCGGCAAGAAGAACCTGGCGGCGGTGGAGGTCACGGGGGGCTGAGGTCCTGCGTACGTACGGCGAAGGGGCGGGCCCGTGACGGGTTCGCCCCTTCGCCGTACGTACGCAGGCTCAGGCTTTCTGCTTGTTGCCCCGTACTGCCATGTAGGCCATGTCTCCCAGGAAGACGATGACGACCGCGGCCGCCAGCTGCAGCCCGTGCCGGCCCCAGTCGATGCCGCGCGTCTCGTCGATCCCGATGCCCCGGGCGATCGCGTTGCCGACGATGGCGCCGATGATGCCGAAGACAGTGGTCAGCCAGAGAGGGCTGTGCTGCTTGCCCGGAAGAATGGCCTTGGCCAGCAGGCCCAGCACAAACCCGACGATGATCGCCCACAACCAGCCCATGTCTGCCTCCTAGTACGGCTCTACGTGAGCAGTACGCTCAGTCTCGGTCTGTCCTCCATACGGCGCATGTCGGGCGGAGCCATACGCGGTACGACGCAGGAAGTCCGGCCCGTGGGAACCGGCCCCGGTCTCGAAGACGACGCAGCCACGGCGTAACGTGGAGCGTGTTCGGGCCTGCTTCCCTGACCGCGTTCGGACCGGGCACGGGCCGGGGAGAGTCCGACACAGGCGGGTGGTGGAAAGTGCTGCGGAAGCGGAGCAACGGCCAGGTCTTCCGGATCACCGGGGCCAGGCAGGGGCTCGACGACGACGTACGGGGCAGGCAGCGCCGCTATGTCATCTCGATGTCCGTCCGCACGGTCGCCGTGATCCTCGCCGCCACTCTCTGGAACGTCGAGCGCCATGTCGCTTTTGTCGCCCTCGTACTGGGCGTACTCCTGCCGTACATCTCCGTGGTGATCGCCAACGCGGGCCGCGAGAACGTGCCGTCGCTTCCCTCTACTTTCGTCGCCGCCCCCACCCGTCCGATGATCGCGCCGCCGAGGCAGGAGGGTTTCGCGGACCCCGTGCCGGAGGACGTCGCGGCCGACCCCGGGGCGCGGCTGCGGGCCGAACCGCACGACCCGAGCTGACCCCGTCCCGGCCCTTCACCACCCCCGGGCCGACCATGGAGGATCCGCCGAAAACGGAATCCAAGCGGGCGCCAAGCTCAAGAAAAGCTCAGATCAATCATGTTGTTCCGGTGCCAGGCACCGGGTCCCCCATGACATACTTCGTACGCGCTCCGCATCCCCCGTCGGAGCGACGGACCGACGCCGGGCAGCTCCCCCCGTGGCTGCTCGGCGTCGCCTTTTCGGGAGCTGTTTCCGGTGCCGTTCCGGCGCCGTCTAGGGTGGAGGCGTGACCTTCCCGTTCTTCCCCGATGACTCCCCCTCCACTCCCCAGTGCTCGGCCAAGGCCTGCCGCGCCGACGCGGAGTGGGTGCTCGCGTGGAACAACCCGAAGCTGCACACTCCGGAGCGCCGCAAGACGTGGCTCGCGTGCGAGGACCACCGCGAGCACCTCTCCAAGTTCCTTGGTGTACGCGGCTTCCTGAAGGACGTGGTGCCCTTGGCGGAGTGGGAGTCGGACGAAGTCCGCTAGCCGCCGATCGCCGACATCGGCCGCTCCGGCTGGAGGAACGACGGATCGTCCAGGCCGGAGCCCGCCTTCTTGCCCCACATCGCGAGCCGCCATATGCGGGCGATCTCCTCGTCGGGGGCGTCCGAGCGCAGGGCGGCACGCAGGTCGGTCTCCTCCCTGGCGAACAGGCAGGTGCGGACCTGGCCGTCGGCCGTGAGGCGCGTACGGTCGCAGGCCGAGCAGAACGGGCGGGTGACCGAGGCGATCACGCCGACGCGGTGCGGGCCGCCGTCGACGAGCCAGCGCTCGGCGGGGGCGGAGCCACGTTCGGCGCTGCCCTCCTCGGTGAGCTCGAAGCGGGTGCGCAGCGAGGTGAGGATGTCACCGGCGGTGACCATGCCCTCGCGCTTCCAGCCGTGCTGGGCGTCCAGGGGCATCTGCTCGATGAACCGCAGTTCGTAGTCGTGCTCGACGGCCCAGGCCAGCAGGTCCGGGGCCTCGTTCTCATTGAGGCCCGGCATCAGGACCGTGTTGACCTTGACCGGGGTCAGGCCGGCGTCGCGGGCGGCTTCGAGGCCGTCGATGACGTCCTTGTGGCGGTCACGGCGGGTGAGGGTCTTGAAGACGTCGGGGCGCAGGGTGTCCAGCGAGACGTTCACCCGGTCCAGGCCCGCCGCCTTCAGGGCCGCGGCCGTGCGCTTGAGGCCGATGCCGTTGGTCGTCAGGGACATCTGGGGGCGGGGTTCCAGGGCGGCGACCCGCTCGACGATGCCGACGAGGCCGGGGCGCAGCAGGGGCTCGCCGCCGGTGAAGCGGACCTCCGTGATGCCGAGGCCGGTGACCGCTATGCCGATGAGGCGGACGATCTCGTCGTCCGTGAGCACCTCGGACTTGGTCAGCCACTGCAGGCCCTCCTCGGGCATGCAGTACGTGCAACGCAGGTTGCACTTGTCGGTCAGCGAGACGCGCAGGTCGGTGGCCACTCGGCCGTAGGTGTCGATGAGCACGTGGGCCCCCTCCCCTCGATGCGGTTCATTTTTGTCAGACACCAGCGAGCCTACGTGACAGGACTGACATCGAGAGGGGCCCGATCCCACGAGACACGGCGCGGCCGCGTCGTAGAGATCTACGACGCGGCCGTCACCGGAGAAATACTCAGTGCGCTCCGGTACCGGTGAGGGAGCGAACCTCCAGCTCGGCGTACTTGCCGGTGTCCGGCTCCTCCTTCGAGAGGATGGTGCCGAGCCAGCCCAGCAGGAAGCCGACCGGGATCGAGATGATGCCCGGGTTCTCCAGCGGGAACCAGTGGAAGTCGACGTCCGGGAACATCGACGTGGCCTTGCCCGAGACCACCGGCGAGAACAGCACCAGGCCGACGGCCGTGGTGAGACCGCCGTAGATCGACCAGAGGGCGCCCTGCGTCGTGAACTTCTTCCAGAAGAGGCTGTAGAGGATCGTCGGCAGGTTGGCGGAGGCGGCGACCGCGAACGCGAGCGCGACCAGACCGGCGACGTTCAGGTCGCGGGCGAGGGCGCCGAGGCCGATGGAGACGACACCGATGGCGACCGTGGCGTAGCGGGCGGCCCTGACCTCTTCCTTCTCGGTGGCCGTGCCCTTCTTGATGACGTTCGCGTAGATGTCGTGCGCGAACGAGGAGGACGAGGCCAGCGTCAGGCCGGCGACGACCGCGAGGATGGTGGCGAAGGCGACCGCCGAGATGGTGGCGAGCAGGATCGCGCCCCAGGCCGAGTCGACTCCGCCGAGGTGCAGCGCGAGCAGCGGGGCCGCCGTGTTGCCCGCCTTGTTGGAGGCGATGATCTCGTCCTGCGAGATGAGGGCCGCCGCGCCGAAGCCGAGCGCGATGGTCATCAGGTAGAAGCCGCCGATGATGCCGATCGCCCAGTTCACGGACTTCCGCGCGGCCTTGGCGTTCGGCACCGTGTAGAAGCGGATCAGGATGTGCGGCAGGCCGGCGGTGCCGAGGACCAGTGCGATGCCAAGCGAGATGAAGTCGATCTTCGAGGTGGTCGTGAGGCCGTACTTCAGGCCGGGCTCCAGGAAGGCCGAACCCTTGCCGCTGTTGGTGGCCGCCGAGCCGAGCAGGTCGGAGATGTTGAAGTTGAACTTGAGCAGCACAAGGAAGGTGATGAGCAGGGTGCCGCTGATGAGCAGGACGGCCTTGACCATCTGGACCCAGGTGGTGCCCTTCATGCCGCCGATCGTCACGTACACGATCATCAGCAGGCCGACGAGCGCGACGATGCCGACCTTGCCCGCGTCGCTGGTGATGCCGAGCAGCAGCGAGACCAGGACGCCGGCGCCCGCCATCTGGGCCAGCAGATAGAAGATCGAGACGACGATCGTGGAGGTGCCTGCCGCCGTACGGACCGGGCGCTGGCGCATCCGGTACGCGAGCACGTCGCCCATCGTGTACTTGCCGGAGTTCCGCAGCGGTTCGGCGACCAGGAGCAGCGCCACCAGCCAGGCGACGAGGAAGCCGATGGAGTAGAGGAAGCCGTCGTACCCGAAGAGGGCGATCGCGCCGGCGATGCCGAGGAAGGACGCGGCGGACATGTAGTCGCCGGAGACGGCGAGCCCGTTCTGGAAGGCGCTGAACTGGCGCCCGCCGGCGTAGAAGTCGGCCGCGTCCTTGGTCTGGCGGCCCGCCCAGACGGTGATGACGAGGGTCGCCACGACGAACACCGCGAACAGGGAGATGATCAGCGGCCGGTGCTCGCTGGCTTCACCGGCGGCGAGAACGAACTGGGGGCTCATTCGCCGCCCTCCATCCGGGACTTGATGGCTTCGCCCTTGGGGTCGAGGTTCGCGGCGGCGTGCCGCGAGTACCACCAGGCGATGAGGAACGTGGTGAGGAACTGGGCGAGACCGAGCACCAGGGCGACATTGATGTTGCCGAAGAGCTTGGTGCCCATGAAGTCGCCCGCGTAGTTCGAGAGCAGGACGTACAGCAGGTACCAGGCGATGAAGCCGATGGTCAGCGGGAAGGCGAAGGAGCGGTGGGAGCGGCGCAGTTCACCGAACTCGGCGCTCTCCTGCACCTCGATGAACTCCTGGGTGGAGGGGGCGTGGGGTTCTGTCTTCGAGGGGGGCGGTGCGTCGGTAGCCACGGAGTCTCCTCGCGTTGCGGGTGCGGTGACGACGGTGGACGGGGGCGAGTCGGAGCTCGCGGACGGGGACGGGCTGGGCACGGACATGGCTGTTTCTGACCTCACGTTTACGCGGACCACGTGGGCCGGACGGCGATGTCAGGTGTCCACGGGCGTGATCCAACAGGGGGCACGATCGTGCTCGTGCTCCCTGCTCAACGTCACGGCGCCACGCATGGACCGGTTCAACTCGGATCACTTCTTTCGGAAGTCGTCCTCGGAAGTCATTGCTGGCCAGGTCGGGCGGGAGATAGCTTCGGCCTGCACCACTCCGTCATGTACCTGCCCGGGCACCACCCGTGTTCGGGCCGCTCGCTTTCCGGATGATGTGGAGATCCCATGGCTCATCTGCGTTCCAGACGCCGCCTCGCCCTCGCGGTGCCGGTCGTCCTGTCGCTCACCGCCTCGCTCGGTTTCCTGCCGGGTGCCGCCACGGCCGCCCCGCTCACGGCGACCGCCGCGACGAGCGCGGACGGCCCGGTCCTGTCGTACGTGGTCAACACCAAGGCCGACCACCGCACGGTCGAGTCGGTGAAGAAGGCCATCGCCAAGGCCGGCGGCACCGTCGTCATCGCGTACGAGAAGATCGGTGTGATCGTCGTCCATTCGGCCAACCCGGTCTTCGGCGAGCAGATCCGCGCGGCCCGCGGAGTGCAGACGGCGGGTGCGACGCGGACGGCGCCGCTGACCGCCGCGGGGACCACGGAGGAAGGCGCGGCGCAGATGCTGTCGGCCGCGGACGCCGCCGAGCTGTCGCAGAGCGCCGTGGCGGGCGCGGAGCCCCTCGAGGCCGACCAGTGGGACCTGCGTGCGATCGGCGCCGACAAGGCCGCGAAGATCAACCCGGGCAGCAGGAACGTGACGGTCGCCGTGATCGACACCGGCGTCGACGACACCCACCCGGATCTCGCCCCGAACTTCTCCGCCTCGCAGTCCGCGAACTGCGTGGGCGGCAAGCCGGACACGACGTACGGCGCCTGGCGCCCCGTGGACGCCGACCACTACCACGGCACGCATGTCGCGGGTGAGATCGCCGCGGCCCGCAACGACATCGGTGTGGCGGGCGTCGCGCCGGGTGTGAAGGTCGCGGGCATCACGGTGGCCGAGCCGGACGCCGGTCAGCTCTTCTTCCCGGAGAGCGTCGTCTGCGCCTTCGTGTTCGCCGCCGACCACGGCGTCGAGATCACCAACAACAGCTACTACGTGGACCCGTGGCTCTACAACTGCCTGGACGACCCCGACCAGCGGGCGATCGTCGACGCGGTGAACCGGGCCCAGCTGTACGCCCAGAAGAAGGGCACCCTCAGTGTCGCCGCGGCGGGCAACTCCAACCACGACCTCGACTCGGACGCCATCCTCGACGAGTCCAGCCCCGACGACTCGACTCCGGTGCCCCGCACGATAGACCCGCACGAGTGCTTCGACATCCCGACGCAGCTGCCAGGTGTCGTCACGGTGAGTTCGACCGGCGTCAACAGCACCAAGTCGTACTTCTCCACCTACGGCTACGGTGTCATCGACGTCGCGGCGCCGGGCGGCGACCGCTACCAGATCCCGGACACGCCGTCGCAGAACGGCCGCATCCTCTCCACGATGCCGAACAACCAGTACGGCTTCCTGCAGGGCACGTCGATGGCGTCGCCGCACGCCGCGGCCGTGGCCGCGCTGCTGAAGTCCAAGTACCCCAAGGCGACCCCGGCCCAGCTCCAGGCGCTTCTCAAGGCCCAGGCGGACAACCCGGGTTGCCCGACCGACCCGTACGACGGGAACGGTGACGGTGTCGTCGACGCCACCTGCGTGGGCGGCAAGCGCCTGAACGGCTTCTACGGGGCCGGGATCATCAACGCGCTGAAGGCGGTCAAGTAACCCCGGGGACGATCCCCGGGCGAACGACTGGAAACAGCAGGCCGGGCCGGTGCGGGGCGGTGACGCCCCGCACCGGTGTCAGGATCCGTCGACCAGTTTCTGCACCTCGGGCGGCAGTTCCTTGTTCGAGTAGACGGCGACGAGCCGCGCGTCCGCGGGCGTGTCGCCGACCGCGATGGCCATCTCGGGTGGGATGCCGTCCACTTCGTAGGCCGTCATCGTGTCCGCCGGCAGGGTCTCGTCCTGACCGCCGGTGTCGTCGCAGGCCGGGTGGGTGGCGGTGCCCAGCTCTCCGCCGGCCTTGAACGTCACGTCCGCGACGTCCTCGTACGTCCGGTCCTGGTACAGGATCCGGTAGGCGCAGGACGCCGCCCCGTCGCCGTCACTGCTGCTGCTCGTCGTGCACGCCGCAGCCGCCACGGCCAACGCCGTCAACATCATTGGCAGAACCGCGGATCGCCCGGACCATCTCATCGACGCCTCCATGGGGGCTGCCTAGTAGATACTGCGCAGCGCCAGGATCTCGCCCTTGCCGAGGGTCCTGGCGATCGTCTTGCACCTGAACGAATCCGTGTACATGGTGAGGTTCTCGTGCCCCGCCCCGACATGACCGAGTCCGAAGATGTGGCCGGCCTCGTGCGTACCGACGGAGCGGACGTCGAAGTACCTGTTCGCGCAAGTGCTGGTGGGCTTGTTCGTGAAGTCCTTGTCGTACGTGTTGAACCGGACGTCGGCCTCACGCAGATCGTTCTTCACCCCCGGCATCGACCAAGTGTACGAACAGGTCGTGGCGACGGCGGTGTCCTTGATGTCGCCGGCGTCCCACACGCTCAGGCCGTCCTGGCCGGTGCACTGGCTGCTCTTGTTGACGCTCGCCTCCCGGCTGGTGGTGGCCAGGTAGTTCTCCTTGGCGCCGACCGAGTCGCTGTAGCCGCAGTTGTTGTAGCTGTCGGTGATGTTGTCGAGGGCGTCCATGAACACGTATATGGCGTCGTTCTTGGACAGCCCGGCGGGCAGACCGCCGTCGCCGATGTACCAGTTGTAGGTGCCGTACTCCTTGCGGTCGTCCGTCTTGTACGCACCGTCGCTGCACGCCGACGGCGAGGCGGCGGCGTCCACGTCGGCCACCTCGGCCTCGGTGGAGGAGTCCGCGGAGTCGGTGACCGTGTCCGCCTCCGCCGGGACGTCGGACTGCGGGTCGGGTGTCGTCGACTCGGACACGTCGTAGCCGGCGGTGGAGGAGTCCGCGGTGGCTCCTTCGAGGAGGTAGGAGATCTTGCCGTCCGCCGCGACCTCCAGCGTGAATCCGTGTGACTCGCCGTCCACGGTGAGCATGTCGACGCTCACGGCCATGCCCGGCTCGGGCACGGTCACACCGGCACCGTCGTGGACGACGACCCGTCCGACCGCGCCGCACGTAATCACGGACGATCCGGTGGGCAGTTGCTCGACGCCCAGTTCCCCCGTCTCGGGAAGCTTGCACTCGGTCGTACCCGCCTGTGCGCTGCCGGCGAAGGCCGACAATCCGGCCACGAGCGCGAACGCCATGACCGATCTTCCTACGAGTCCTGGGTTTCTCCCAGCCACTCTCCACCCCCTGAAATCGGCCCCGCTGTACGGGACTTGATCAATATCAGTGGAGAGTAGTCACCAATTGATCGCAAAACTTTCACAGTTCAAGACAAATGATCGTGCGGCGAAGGATGGGCTCTCCGGCGCGACTTCTGCGCCGGACGGCTGTTCACGGCGGTGCGCCGACATCCGGAGCCATGGCCGGCGCCCGGTCGTCGTCCACAAGCCCGAGATGCCCTGCTGTCTGCTGCCGGTTCCGGTTGGTGTTCCCCTGCTTCCCGATCCGCCCGCGGGTCGCCCCTGCCGACGTACCGGTCGGGTTCCGGAACATCCGGAACAGGGAGGAGGCTGGACAGCGGGCCGGAACGGCCTGTTCCCCACTCACGGAATTCCGCCCCGGCATGCTTCCCCTCTCACCCCGGGTCGACATGTTGATTCAGTACACCCGGCATAGTGCCTCTATGACTGCTGAGGACACCGAGTTCGTCTGGTCGGCGCTGGGTGGCGATGCCGCCCTGGTCTCGCGGATATCGAACGTCGTACGGGGTGGGGTGCTGGAAGCGCGGCTGCCCGTACGGGAGTTGGCGCGGGCCTGTGTCGGGGCCTGCGCGCTGGCGGGCGCCGAGCTGGGCGCGCGGCGGGCCGGGCTGCCGGACGTGCCCGAGGTGCGGGTCGACGACGGTGCCGTCGCCACGGCGTTCGTGAGTGAACGCCATCTGCTGGTCGACGGGCGGGCGCCGGTGAACTTCGCGCCGCTGTCCCGGTTCTGGCGCGCCGCGGACGGCTGGGTGCGGACGCACGCGAACTATCCGCATCACCGGGCGCGGTTGCTGAGCGCGCTCGGGCTGCCCGGGGACGCGTCGGTGGACACCGTCGCCGGTCGCCTCGCGGAGCGGTCCGCCGTGGAGGTGGAGGACACGGTGTGCGCGGCCGGGGGCCTCGCCGTCGCCCTGCGTACGGCGAAGGAGTGGGCGGCGCACGAGCAGGGCGCGGCGGTGGCTCGCAGGCCGCTGCTGAGCCGGGAGCGGGTCGGCGACGCGCCGGTACGTGCGCTCGCGCCGCTCGCCGGTGACCCGCTGCTGCCCGCGGCGGGCGTACGCGTCCTGGACCTCACACGGGTCATCGCGGGCCCGGTCGCGACCCGTACGCTCGCGCTGCTCGGCGCCGACGTCCTGCGCGTGGACTCGCCGCGGCTGCCCGAACTCCCCGACCAGCACGCCGACACGGGCTTCGGCAAGCGGTCCGCCTCCCTCGACCTCGGCCACGCCGACGACCGGGAGTCCTTCGAGGCGCTGCTCGCCGGGGCCGACGTCGTCGTCACCGGCTACCGGCCCGGCGCCCTGGACCGGTTCGGGCTCACGCCGGAGGCGCTGGCCGAGCGGCGTCCCGGCCTGGTGGTGGCGCAGCTGTCGGCGTGGGGCGGGTACGGGCCGTGGGCGGAGCGGCGCGGCTTCGACAGTCTGGTGCAGGTCGCGACCGGGATCGCGGCGACGGAGGGTTCGGCGGAGCGGCCCGGTGCACTGCCCGCGCAGGCCCTCGACCACGGCACGGGGTATCTGCTGGCCGCCGCGGTGCTGCGTTCGCTCACCGAGCAGTCGGAGGAGGGCGGGACCCGGCTCGTACGGCTGGCCCTTGCGCAGACGGCGGCGTGGCTGGTGGGCGGGCTCGACGTCTCGGGTGAGGGGGCCGCGGATGCCCCGTACGAGGCGGACGCCTGGCTCACCGAGAGGGACAGCGGGCTGGGGAGGCTGCGGTACGCCCGGCCGCCGGTGTCCTTCGCGGGCGGACCGGACGACTGGGCACAGCCGCCGGTTCCTCTGGGGGCGGACTCGGCCCGCTGGGCCTGATCCCGGGCCCGGGCCTGGGCCTGATCCCGGATCTGGGCCTGAGTCGCCCGGCCGACGGAGACGTACCCATGGGCGGAATGCCGTTCCGCCAGTTGTTTCACTGCACTTGCCCCGATCTGTGACGACTGGTGAAGATCTTGAGGTGACGTTGACAAGACCGACCGCCGAGGTGGCCGACGGACCCGAGCCGGCCCGGCGCCATGCCACCGGCCGGGCCGTCGCCGTGCTCGCCCTGGTGGCGGTGGCGGCCCTGATCCCGCTGCTCGGGCCGCGCGCCGCGCTGGACGGCACCGGAGAGGCCGCACCCCCCGGCGCCGGCGGCATCGCCCTGCTGCGCGCGGTGCTGTTCGCGGCGCTGTGCGTCCCCGTGGGCGAGCTGTTCGCGGCCCGGCTGGCCCGCCGCGTGGGTGCGCCCCTGGGTGATGCGCCGCGCAGCTGGGCGCCGTTCGCCGCGGCCGCCGGTTTCGTGGCCGCGCTCGGGCTGGCCTCGGTCGTGGCCACCGGGAATCTGCTGCCCCATCACCTCTCCGACATGGACGTCGGCGGGCTCTACCAGACCCGGGAGGGCAAGCTCGCGCTCCTGGAGGTGAACGCCTTCGGAGTGGCCGGCCTCTGCGCCTTCTATCGCCGCCCCGCCCTCCAGGTGTGGCCGCTGGCCGCGGTGGCCGTCGCGGAGGCGCTGCGCGCCCATCCCCCGACGGAGGACAGCCCGCTGGTCGGCTCCGGCCTGACGCTCGTACACCTGATCTGCGCGTCGCTGTGGGTGGGCGGTCTGCTGTACGTCCTGCGGATGCTGCGGGAGTTGCGAAAATCGGGTCCTACGGAGACGGGGGTCGCGCTGCTCGGCCTCTACGCGCGCGTGGCGGCCGTCCTGTTCGCGGCGCTCACCGCGACGGGCACCTGGAGCGCGCTGCGCCGGATGCCGCCGGGGACGGTCCTGGACCAGCTGACGACGACGGCGTACGGGCGCACGCTGCTCGCCAAGTTGCTCCTGGTGGTCGCCGTGGCCGTCCTGGCCCTGTGGGCGCGCCTGCGGCTGCGCCGGGCCACGGACCCGCTCAGCGCCTGCTCCCCCGCGCGCGCGGAGGTGCTGGCACTGGGCGTGGTCGTCGTGGTCTCGGGCGTGCTGACGGCACTGCCGGTGCCGATCCGGTGGTGAGCCTGAAGGACGGCGTCAGCCAGTGACCAGCACCTTGCCCGACGAACGGCGTCAGTTGGTGACGAGCACCTTGAGAGCCGTGCGCTCGTCCATCGCCTTGTAGCCCTCGGGCACGTCCTCGATGCCGACCGTCCGGTCGAAGACGGGCGAGGGGTCGATGGTCCCGTCGAGGATGTCGGGCAGCAGCTCCGGGATGTACGCGCGCACCGGCGCGACCCCGCCGCGCAGGGCGACGTTCCGGTCGAACATCACGCCCAGATCCAGCCCCGTACCACTGCCGTGCGGAACCCCGACGAAGCCGATGGCGCCGCCGTCGCGGGCGATGTTCAAGGCCGTCTTCATGGACTGCTCGGTTCCGACCGCCTCGACGACACAGTGCGCGCCCTGGCCCCGGGTCAGCTCCCGGACGGCCTCGACGGCCGCGTCGCCGCGCTCGGCGACGATGTCAGTGGCTCCGAAGAGGCGCGCGATGTCGGTGCGCGCCTGGTGGCGGCCGAGCGCGATGATCCGCTCGGCGCCGAGCCGCTTGGCGGCCAGCACGGCGCACAGCCCGACGGCGCCGTCCCCGACGACGGCGACGGTGGAGCCCTTGCGGACCCCTGCGCCGAGCGCCGCGTGGTGCCCCGTGCCCATCACGTCGGACAGCGTGAGCAGGGCCGACAGCAGGTGGTCGTCCGAGGCCGCGTCCTTGGGCAGTTGCACGAGGGTGCCGTCGGCGTAGGGAACGCGGACGGCCTCGCCCTGCCCGCCGTCGTGCCCGACGGCACCCCAGAAGCCGCCGTGCTCGCAGGAGGTGGTGAGCCCTTCGCGGCAGTAGTCGCACACTCCGTCGGACCACATGAAGGGGGCCACGACCAGGTCGCCACGCCTGACGCCGGTTACCTCGGAGCCGGTCTCCTCGACGATGCCGAGGAACTCGTGCCCGATCCGCTGCCCCGGCTGCCGGGCCGCCTCGCCGCGGTACGCCCACAGGTCGCTGCCGCAGATGCAGGACCGCAGCACCCGCACGACCGCGTCGGTGGGCAGCTGCACCACGGGCTCGGGAACGTCCTCCACGCGCATGTCGTACGGGGCGTGGATGGTGGTGGCGCGCATGGCGAGGGTCCTTCTCGTGCGGGGCGGCGGTGGGATGCGCTCAGGGGGTGGTTGAGCGCATCCCACCGTACGCCGCCCTCGGCGCCGAACGCGCGCCGAGGGTGCCCAGCACGCCATTGACCAGCAGGAACTGGGCGGCGACGTACGTGAGCATGATCCAGAAGTCCGGCCTGGGGAGCTGCGGCCAGTCGGCGACCCCGGTCGCGATGAGCGTGTCGGAGAGCATGAAGAGGGCGCCGCCGACGCCCGCCACGGGCCCCAGCCGGGTCGCGCCGTACGCCATCGCGGTCAGCAGCAGGCTGTATCCGGCGACGGGGAGGCGCAGTTCGGCGGGCAGGCCGGGCCACAGCAGGGTGACGGTGGCGACGAGGGCGATGCCGTACGCGCCGGCGAGCCATGCTCCACGCGCGCGTGGAGTGCTCTTGAAGAGCGCGAGGTAGCACACGTGACCCGCCGCGAAGGACGCCATCCCCGCGAGGAAGGCGGGTTCGGCGTCGAGGAGGAGCAGGGTGTCGCCGCCCCAGCCGAAGAGCAGTGCGGCGATGAGCAGCCGGGGTCCGCCGCGTGCGGCCGCATGGGCGGCGAGGAGGGGCATCAGGAGAGGCTTGGCAAGCGTGTGCCCGGGGTCGAAGTCCGCGGCCAGAGAGACGAGGTCCGCGGCAGCCGCCGCGCCGAACGAGACGAGGAGCACGCGCGCGAGGCGTGGGTTCACGCGACGGTCTCCGTGACCGGCGTCTTCGGAGCGGGCGTCTGCGCGGGCTGCCAGCCGGGCCCGCGGAAGACCCGCCCCGCCCGCTCGCGCCAACTGCCCGCCGCCTTCAGGTCCCTGGCGATGGCGGCGTACTCGTGGGTGGCGACGCGCAGCGGGTTGTACGTGGAGATGTTCTTGGTGAGCCCGTAGACGGGCCGCTCGGTCTCCTCGGTGAACGACCCGAAGAGGCGGTCCCAGACGATGAGGATGCCCCCGAAGTTGCGGTCCAGATAGCCGCCTTGGGAAGCGTGGTGGACGCGGTGGTGGGAGGGCGTGTTGAAGACGAACTCGAAGGCCCGGGGCAGCTTGTCGATGCGCTCGGTGTGGATCCAGAACTGGTACACGAGGTTCGCGGACGAGCAGAACGCGAGCGCCGCCGGATGCACGCCGAGGGCGATGAGCGGGACGTAGAAGGGCCAGACGGTCCAGGTCGTCCAGGGCTGGCGCAGGGCGGTGGTGAGGTTGAACTTCCGGCTGGAGTGGTGCACGACGTGGCAGGCCCAGAGGATACGGATGACGTGATGCCCGCGGTGCGACCAGTAGTAGAAGAAGTCCTGCCCGAGCAGCATCAGCGGGACGGTCCACCACAGGACGGGCACGCTCAGGGGCGTCAGTTCGTAGATCGCCGTGTACAGGGCGACGATCGGGATCTTCCACAGGAAGTCGAAGGCGAGAGAGCCGAGTCCCATGCCGACGCTCGTAGCGGCGTCCTTCGCCGCGTAACCCGCGGCATCCTCGTCGGGATGGATCCTGACGCTCACCATCTCGATCACGGTGAGCAGCAGGAAGGCGGGTATCGACCACAGCACGACATCGGGCAGGTTCGGCATGGGTGAACCGTAGGACCGCTGGTGAGCCCCGGCTAGGGGTTGTTACCGACAAGTATTACCGGCGGTACGCGCTTACTTCTTGGTGATCTCCGCCAATGGCCGGGGCTCTGCGCGAGGGCCCCGGCCGGATTCACCCCAGCAAGACCCCCGCCGCGTACGTCACCGCCATCGCCAGCCCGCCCCCGACCACGTTCCGCAGCACCGCCCGCCGCGGGTCCGCCGCCCCAAGGCCCGCGCTCGCCCACCCGGTGAGGACCAGGGCGGCGAGGACCGACGCCACGGTGACGGGCACGCGCCAGTCGCTCGGCGGGAGGAGGATCGCGAGCAACGGCAGGAGCGCGCCGACCGTGAACGACAGGAAGCTCGCCCAGGCCGCGTTCCACGGGTTGGTGAGGTCGTCGGGGTCGATGCCGAGTTCCACGCGCGCGTGGGCCCTGAACGCGTCCCGCTCGGTGAGTTGCTCGGCCGCCTCGCGGGCCACGTCCCGGGTCAGGCCCCGCTCCTCCAGGAGTTCGGTCAGTTCCTCGAGTTCGGCCTCCGGCTGTTCCCGAAGCTCCCGTTTCTCCAGCTCCAGCGCGGCCTTCTCGGAGTCCCGCTGTGTGGACACCGACACGTACTCGCCCGCCGCCATCGACATGGACCCGGCCAGCAGGCCCGCGAGCCCCGCCGTGAGCAGCGTCTGGCGGTCGCTGGTGGCGCCGGCCACGCCGACGACGATGCCCGCGGTGGAGATGATGCCGTCGTTGGCGCCCAGGACGGCGGCCCGCAGCCAGTTGAGGCGTGAACCGAGGCTGCCGCCGTGGGCCTCGTCGTGCGTAGGTTGCGTCACACGGGGAGGATCGCACCCCGGGCGCCACCGGTGACGTATCGACCCGTCACCACACCCGTACCGACCCTCCCTTCGCGAACACCGGGCTCGTCGCGTCCGCCGGCGGCTCCCCCAGCGGCTCCGCCAGTTCCTCCACGGTCGGTCCCACCTTCGCCGCGATCGGGTCGAGGAGGCCGAGGTCGAAGCCGTACACGCGGGCCGCGTTCCCGCCCACCATCGCCGCGATCTCCTCCTGCGGCAGACCCGCGTACGCGATCCGCAGGCCCTCCCGGGAGTAGGGGTAGGTGCCCTCGTCGTGCGGGTAGTCGCTCCCCCACATGATCTTGTCGAGGCCGATGCGGTCGCGCAGCGGCACCTCGTGGGGGCGCATGAAGCTCGCGCCGACCCAGCAGTTGTCGCGCCAGACCTGCGAGGGCCCCTTGCCCATCGAAGCGGCCAGGCCCGCGCCGAACTTGGACTCCGCGGTGGACGACCTCGTCGCCGCTGCCACCAGTCGGCCGTGGTAGTAGTCGAGCATGTCGAGCACGCCCGGAATCCAGCCGGAGCCCTGCTCGGTCAGGACGAGCCGCAGCTCCGGGTGACGGCGGAACGCGCCCCCGAACACCAGGTGCCACAGCGCCCGGTGCGAGAACCAGGTCGTCTCCACCATGAAGACCGCCCGCGCGGCAGGCTCGTCCCCCAGTGGCGGCGAGGCCGAGCCCGCGTGGTGGTTCACCGGCACACCCAGCTCCGCGCACACCGCCCAGATCGGGTCGTACGTCGCTGAGTAGAGCTCGGGCAGACCCGAGCCCGGGGGTGTGCCGGGCAGCAGCAGCCCGCCCTTGAGCCCCGCGCCGGCGGCCCACCGGATCTCCTTCACCGCCTCGTCCACGTCGTTCAGGAGGATCTGGAAGACACCCGCGCGGCGGCCCGGCGCGGCGGCGCAGAAGTCCGCGAGCCAGCGGTTGTGGGCCCGCAGCCCTGCCCACCGCCGCTCGAACTCCTCCGCCGTCGGCGCGGGCGCCATCAAGGAGGCCGACGGGAAGAACGGCGGGATCGTGTTCGGGAAGACGACCTCCGCGACGATCCCGTCCGCCTCCAGCTCCGCCAGGCGCCGCTGGGAGTTCCAGTTCCTGTCGGCGGTATCGGCGAGCAGGTCCTCGTACGGATTGACGTAGGTGGCCGCCCACGAGTCGAAGTCCTCGTGGTGCTCCTTGGCCAGGTAGGGCCGGTAGTCGAGGAGATCGGCGCCCGCATGGCAGTCGGCCGAGACGACGGTGTAGCGATCGTTCACGGGGTCACCCCCAGAGTCGGGAAGTCGTGGTCGGTGAGCCAGTGGCGGCCCACCTCGCGCGAACGCGCCCAGGACGCCTCGACGGCCGACTGGTCCTCGGACTGGCCGAGTTCGGCGGGGGTCGGGCCGATGCGCCTGGCGAGCGGGGTCAGTTGTCCGACGTCGAAGCCGAAGACCTCCGCCGCCGCGAGACCGAGCATGCGGCGGGTCTCCTCGACCGGGATGTCGTGGAAGGTTTTCGACAGCCACGCGCGCGTGTCGGGCCAGGTCCCTTCGGGGTGCGGGAAATCGCTGCCCCAGAGGATGT
Source organism: Streptomyces sp. NBC_00620 (assembly GCF_026341825.1). GTDB lineage: Bacteria > Actinomycetota > Actinomycetes > Streptomycetales > Streptomycetaceae > Streptomyces. The sequence continues at coordinate 692,683 of NZ_JAPENY010000002.1, read as the reverse complement.
TGTCGACACCGATCTCGTACCGCTGGGCCAGTTCACGGCGCTTGGTGTTCGTCGCGCAGATGAAGACCTGACGGTCCAGATACTCGTGCGGGGGCCGCTTCATCTCCGCGAAGGGCGACAGCTTCTTGCCGCCGTGCGCGCCCAGGTAGAGGCGGTCCATGAACCACAGGAGGTTCGGCAGCCACCAGCAACCCGACTCCGCCACGCCGAACTTGAGGCCGGGATGGCGCTCGAAGACCCCCGCCCAGAGCAGGAACCACAGCGGCCGGGCGGGCCACCAGGTCACCTCGCTCACATAGATGCCCAGATGGTCGCCGTACTCATGGCGCGGCGCCGCCCCGGAGTGGGTCACCACCGGCATCCCGCACTCGGCCGCCGCCGCCCACACCGGGTCGTAACGGCGGTCGTGGTACGGCGCCTTGTCGACCCACATGGAGGGGATCATCAGGGCGCCGAGCCCCGACTCCTTGGCGCGGTACACCTCGCCCACGACCCGCTCGACGTCACCGGTGATGGGCAACAGGGCCACCCCGCAGTGCCGTTCGGGGTTCTGCGCCACGAACTCCGCGAGCCAGCGGTTGTGCGCCTGCGCGCCCGCCATGCCCAGCTCCGGGTCCTGGTCGCCGGAGAGACCGAGGCCCACGCCGAAGGGTGCGGCCGTCTGGCTGTCCACTGCGTCCGCGTCGGGGAAGACCACCTCGGCGGCCACCCCGTCGCCGTCGAGCTCCTTGAGCCGCTGCGCGCTGTCCCAACCGCCCTTCAGGCCTTCCTCGTTGTCCTGGAACCACTTGTTCGCGAACGCCTCGTTCCGGATGCCGAGCCGTGTCATCTCCTCGCGGCGCGCGTCACGCCCCGCGAGGAACTCGTCGAAGGCCCGGTGGAAGCGGGCGTCCAGATAGGGCCGGTACTCCTCGGTGGGGAGGCCCGCGTGGCAGTCGGAGGAGATGATCAGGTACGGGTCCTGCGGTTCCGTCATCACGACTCCCTCAATCCAGAATGAAGTTCTCCAGGTACGCCGGATCGGCCCGGTCCAGCATCGATTGCGACCTCGCCCGGATCTGCGCGTCGCTGTGCTCGCTCTCGGGCAGCAGCCAGAAGCGGTCGGCACGGATGCCGTCCGCCACCAGGTCGGCGACCTGCTCGACCGGCGTGAACCGCACCTCCTGACCCGCCTCCTTCATCGCGGCCTCCCACTGGCCGAGGCTGCGGTACGGGGTCTTCCTGGGCCGCTCCTTCGCGTAGCGCGAGGGCCTGTTGCGGTGCGACTCCCACAGGCCCGTACGCAGCATGTGGGGCCCGGGGAAGAGCACGGAGGCACCCACGCGCGCGTGCTCCGCCCTGAGGTGCGCGTACAGCGACTCGGTCATCGTCACGACGGCCGCCTTGGTGACGGCGTACACGGACGCGGTGGGCAGCGGGGCGATCCCGCCGTCGCCCGACGAGGTGTTGACGACGTGACCCGGCTCGCCCGAGGCGATCATCCGCGGCACGAACGCCTGGATGCCGTGGAAGACGCCCCAGACGTTGACGGCGAACGCCCACTTCCAGTCGTTCGGGTCGTGCTCCCACATCCGGCCCTCGGCCCCGGAGCCGACCCCCGCGTTGTTGCACAGCACATGAACCGCGCCGTACGTCTCGTACGCGTCCTCGGCGAGCGCCAGGACCTCCGAGCGCTCCCCGACGTCCACCACGCGCGCGTGCACCTCGGCCCCGTCCTCCCGCAGCCCGGAAGCGGCCTTCTCCAGAGCCCCCTCCTCGACGTCCGCGAGGACCACCTTCAGCCCGTCGGCGGCGAACCGCCGCGCCATCGCGAGCCCGATCCCGCTCGCCGCGCCGGTGACGACGGCGACCTGCCCTTCCCGCAGTTCCATCAGGCGCTCCCCTCGGGCGGCCCGTCGAGGATCTGCTGGGGATCGTCGTAGCGCTGGTGGATGTACGGCAACAGGGCCTGGGCGCTGACACGTTCGACGACCTTGCCCCGCTGGTCGGTGGTCTTCTCGCCGAGGGTGATCTCGACGAGCCGCCGTACGGGGAGGTCGGCGACCGGGTCGTACATCGACTCGCGCAGCACGACGTCCCCGGTCACGCGCTCCAGCTTGCGCACCTTCTCGTTGCGCACGCAGTGCACGAGGACCGGCTCGGCGTCGAAGCCCGAACCGTCCACCGCGGGAAGGAACTTGAAGTAGAAGTCGGTCTTCTGGGCGGGCTCGGGCAGCGGCAGGTCACCGCTGACGGCGCCGCGTACCTCTACGAACGCGATGCCGTGCCGGGCCAGTGAGGCACGTACGACGAGACCCTCACGCTCGACGGTCACCTCGCCGAGCTTCTTGGGCTCCCCGAAGACCTCGCGCCCGCCGATGAGGGCCCGTTCATGGGTCATCGGCATGACGAGCGGGTACCAGCCCTCGACGCCGTCGTGCGCGGCGGCGACGGCGAACGAGCCGGCGCCCAGCGGGTATCCGGGCAGGTCGACCTTGCTGATGTTGACCCGCACCAGGGGCCGCCCGGTGGGTTTGAGCGGGGGCGGCAGGACCGCCGCGACCGCGTCCGGGTCGCTCTCCCAGACGGCGACCACACCGGTCGACCAGATGTCGGGGAGCTTGGAGCTCGCTGTGCGCGCGGCGGCGATCTCCGCCTCGGTCCGTGCGCCGTACCTCACTCGTGCCATGTCTCGTACCGCCCTTCGCAGGCCGTCGTCCACTGGGCGCGCAGCACGTTCGCACCAGGCGGGCCAAAGGTCCATAGCCATGCGCTTCGGGCTTCGCCCCAACCCGCACGAGGGGACCCGGCAGAAACCTGTGCAACTCCCGCCGGGGCTCGCCACGCGGCGGGCACCGGGCCGTCGGCGCCGTGGGCTTCTGACGGGTACTCCGAAGAGTGCGGAGTCGGGGACGGGACTGTCAGTCGCGCCCCGTATTCTCAGTGACCATGCTCGAAGACCTGACGACCGCAGCGTCCCCAGCCTCCTGGCCGGCCGCGTATCCACAGGGATACGCGGTCGTCGACGTGGAGACCACAGGCCTGGCCCGGGACGACCGGATAATCTCGGCGGCCGTCTACCGGCTGGACGCGCGCGGTGAGGTCGAGGACCACTGGTACACGATGGTCAACCCGGAGCGGGATCCGGGCCCGGTGTGGATCCACGGCCTGACGAGCGACGTACTCGAAGGCGCCCCGCTCTTCCAGGAGATCGCCGAGGAGTTCGCCGCCCGGCTCGCGGACCGCGTACTGGTCGCGCACAACGCGGTCTTCGACTGGTCGATGATCGCGCGGGAGTACGCGCGCGCGGAGCGTGAGGCGCCGGTACGGCAGCGGTTGTGCACCATCGCGCTCTCCAAGGAGCTGGGACTGCCGCTGCCCAACCACAAGCTGGCGTCGCTCGCCGCGCACTTCGGCGTCGTACAGCAGCGGGCGCACCACGCGCTGGACGACGCACGCGTGCTGGCCGAGGCGTTCCGGCCGAGCCTGCGGGCCGCCGCGGACCGCGGCGTCCGGCTGCCCCTCCTCGAATGCCGGCCGCTCACGGAGTGGTCCTCCGCCCCGTCGATCGGGCGGCAGCAGTCCGGCGGTTACCCGTCCGGGAGTTGGCGGCCCTCACGCAAGCGCCCCGCCTGCCCCTACCCCAACCCAGGCCGTTACGAAGAGGACAAACCACTCAAGCAGGGCATGCGGATCGCGTTCTCCGGGGACACCTCCGTCGACCGCGAGCTGCTGGAGGACCGAGCCGTCGAGGCCGGACTGCATGTCGCGACGAGCCTGTCCCGGCTCACCAGCCTGCTCGTCACGAACGACCCGGACTCCAGTACGTCGAAGGTGGTCAAGGCCAGGCAGTTCGGGACGCCGGTGATCGACGAGGCGGCGTTCGGGCAGCTGCTGCGGGATGTGGAGCCGGCATGACGATCCTCACCGACGCGGGCGTCGGGGCCTGACCGGCCTGGGCGTCAGACGGGTGATTGCGGGGCGACTCGCCCGGCGTCCGCTCGCCCGCGCCGCGTCGGCGCCCCACCCTGTGGCGCATGGCGAGATGTGAAGTATGTGGCAATGACTACGGCATGACGTTCGAGGTGCACGCGCAGGGCGCGGTGCACGTCTTCGACTGTTTCTCCTGCGCGATCCACCGGATGGCCCCCATCTGCGAGCACTGTCGCGTCCAGATCATCGGCCAGGGGGTCGAGGTCGAGGGCCACTGGTTCTGCGGCGGGCACTGCGCCCGCGCGGAGGGGAAGGTGGGGATCATCGACAAGGTCTGAGCCTCCCCCGGGAGCCGGGCCCCGCGCCCGCTTCGACGCGTACCCCCCTCAATACGCCCCACGACCGAGTTGTACGGTCGTGGGGTGTACCGCTTCCTGTTGTCCCGGCAGTGGGTGATTCTCACCCTCCTGGCCCTCGCGCTCATCCCCACGATGATCAAGCTGGGCTTCTGGCAGCTGCACCGCCATGAGCACAAGGTGGCGCTCAACACGGTGATCGCCAACTCCCTCGGCGCCACGCCGGTGCCCGCCGAGTCGCTCACCGCGCCGGGGCAGACCGTCACGCACGACGACCTCTACCGGCGGGTGACCGCGAAGGGCCACTTCGACACCGCGCACGAGGAGGTCGTACGCCGTCGCACCAACTCCGACGGTGAGGTCGGCTACCACGTCCTGACCCCGTTCGTCCTGGACGACGGCCGGGTCCTCGTGGTCAACCGGGGCTGGATCGCGGCGGACGGCGCGCAGAGCGAGTTCCCGAAGATCCCGGCGCCCGCGACGGGTGAGATCACCGTCACCGGACGGCTGATGCCCGACGAGACGACCGCCGACAGCGGCATCAAGAACGTCCAGGGCCTGCCCGACCGCATGGTCATGCTGATCAACAGCGAGCAGGAGTCGAAGCGGCTCGGCAAGCAGGTCCTCGGCGGCTACATCGAGCAGACCGCCCCGGAGCCCAAGGGCGACATCCCCGAGCTGATCCCCGCCCCCGAACACAACGACATCGGTCCGCACATGGCGTACGCGGTCCAGTGGTGGCTCTTCTCCTCGGGCGTCCCCGTGGGCTGGGTGATCCTGGTCCGCCGCGAACGCCGTGACCGGGCGGAGGCAGCGGCGGCGCGGGAGACGCCGGAGACGGCTCCGGCACCCGTCTAGCAGCAGAGCCCGGTCCGCGAAGCCCGGGGGTCGGCGTTCACGCCACTCTGGCGGCCCGATTGACCGGCCTCCCGCTCGGGAACCCGTCCACCGTGCAACGACGCATCGAGGACTACGCGCTCATCGGGGACGAACAGACCGCCGCCCTGGTAGGACGGAACGGCTCCGTCGACTGGCTGTGTCTGCCGCGGTTCGACTCCGCGGCCTGCTTCGCCGCGCTCCTCGGCGGCGACGAGCACGGCCACTGGCGGATCGCGCCCAAGGGGGCGGGCGACTGCACCCGGCGCGCCTACCGGCCCGACACTCTGGTGCTCGACACCGAGTGGGACACGGCCGAGGGCTCGGTCCGGGTGACCGACCTGATGCCGCAGCGCGAGGGCGCCCCCGATCTCGTACGCATCGTCGAAGGGCTGAGCGGCCGGGTGGAGATGCGCGGCCTGCTCCGGCTGCGCTTCGACTACGGCCTTGTCGTGCCGTGGATGCGCCGGGCGGACGGCCATCGGGTGGCGGTCGCGGGGCCGGACGCGGTGTGGCTGCGCAGCGAGCCGCCCGTGCACACCTGGGGCAAGGACTTCCGCACGCACTCGGAGTTCACGGTCGCCGAGGGCGAGAAGGTCGCCTTCGTCCTGACCTGGCACCCCTCGCACCGGCCGCGCCCGGCGCTCTGCGATCCCTTCGAGGCGCTGCGCACCAGCGTCGAGGACTGGCAGGCATGGTCGGCGCGCTGCCGTTACGACGGCCCGCACCGGGACATCGTCATGCGCTCCCTGATCACCCTCAAGGCCCTCACCTACGAACCGACCGGCGGCATCGTGGCCGCCCCCACCACTTCGCTGCCCGAGGAGCTGGGCGGCGTCCGCAACTGGGACTACCGCTACTGCTGGCTGCGCGACTCCACCCTCACGCTCGGCGCGCTCCTGTCGGCCGGCTACCACGAGGAGGCCGAGGCCTGGCGCGACTGGCTGCTGCGCGCGGTCGCGGGCGATCCGGCGGACCTGCAGATCATGTACGGCCTCTCCGGCGAGCGCAGGCTGACCGAGTACGAGATCCCGTGGCTGCCCGGCTTCGCCCGCTCGAGCCCGGTCCGGGTCGGCAACGACGCCGTCAACCAGTTGCAGCTGGACGTGTACGGCGAGGTCATCGACTCGCTCTCGCTGGCCCGGAGTTCGGGCATGCCCATGAAGCCGCACATGTGGCGGGTCCAGGTCGCGCTGATGGAGTTCCTGCGCACGGCGTGGCGGCAGCCGGACGAGGGGATCTGGGAGGTGCGCGGCCCGCGCCGGCACTTCGTGTACTCGAAGGTGATGGCCTGGGTAGCCGCCGACCGCGCCGTACGCGCCCTGGAGGCCGACCCGAAACTCGGCGGCGACCTGAACGGCTGGCGCGCCATGCGGGACGAGGTGCACCAGGAGGTGTGCGAGCGCGGCTACGACCCCGGGCGGAACACCTTCACGCAGTCCTACGGTTCAAGCGAGCTGGACGCCTCACTGCTGCTCATCCCCCGCGTCGGCTTCCTGCCGCCCGACGACCCCCGGGTGATCGGCACGGTCGACGCGGTCCGCGACGAGCTCGGCCACAGCGGTTTCCTGCGCCGCTACAGCCTCGAGGAGAACGAGGTCGACGGACTCCCGGGCGATGAGGGCACGTTCGTGGCCTGCTCGTTCTGGCTCGCGGAGGCGCTGCATCTGACGGGCCGTACGCAGGAGGCGTACGAGCTGTTCGAGCGCCTGGTGGCGCTGGCCAACGACGTGGGCCTGCTCGCCGAGGAGTACGACCCGCTCGCCGGCCGCCAGCTCGGCAACTTCCCGCAGGCGTTCAGCCATATCGGCCTGGTGAGCACCGCCCTCGCCCTGTTCGGGAGCGAGGGGACAGAATAGGGGCCATGGATCTTGGACTGAAGGACCGTGTGTACGTCGTCACGGGAGCCACCCGTGGTCTGGGCAACGCCGCCGCGCGTGAGCTCGTCGCCGACGGCGCGAAGGTGATCATCAGCGGGCGCGACGAGAAGACCGTCACCGACGCGGCGACCGCGCTCGGCCCCAACGCGGTCGGGGTGGCCGCCGACAATGCCGACCCCGCGGCCGCCGCTCAGCTCGTCAAGGCCGCGCGGCAGCACTTCGGCCGCTTCGACGGCATCCTGATCAGCGTCGGCGGCCCGGCTCCCGGGTTCGTCGCGGACAACACGGACGAGCAGTGGACGGCCGCGTTCGAGTCCGTCTTCCTGGGCGCGGTCCGGTTGGCCCGTACGGCCGCGGCGGAGCTCGGCGAGGGCGGCGTCATCGGCTTCGTGCTCTCCGCCTCCGTGCACGAGCCGATCCCGGGTCTGACGATCTCCAACGGGCTGCGCCCCGGCCTCGCAGGGTTCGCCAAGTCCCTCGCGGACGAGCTGGGCCCGCGCGGCATCCGCGTCCTCGGCCTGCTCCCGTCCCGCATCGACACGGACCGCGTCCGTGAGCTGGACGGCCTCTCGCCCGACCCGGACGCGACCCGCGCCGCCAACGAGTCCCGCATTCCGCTGCGGCGCTACGGCACTCCGGACGAGTTCGGCCGCGCGGCCGCGTTCCTGCTCTCCCCGGCGGCCTCGTACCTGACGGGCATCATGCTGCCGGTGGACGGCGGCATGCGGAGCGGGTTCTGAGCGGGCGCTGAGTGCTCCTCTGGAAGGCCGGTTGTCGCCTGCGGGTCCGTCGTGGCTGGTCGCGCCCACGCGGCGGAGCCGCATATGTCACAGCCCCGCGCCCCTTCGGGGCGCTGCCGAACCGCACCGGACTTCGCCGGCCCAGCCCAGTACGCCTGGCCGGGTTCAACTGACGCGCTCGGCGCGGTGCTTGACCCCGCGGAGGCGTACCTCGGCAGGGAGGGCGGCAAGGCCCGCCGAGTCGCGTGCGTGCGCGAGCGCCTCCGTGGTCAGCGAGTGCAGTGCCTGCCCCGGGTCCACGTGCGGTTCAAGGAGCAGTTGGACGTGTGCCTCGGGGCCGCTGCGCCGCCCGGTCAGATGGACCTGCGCCCGCTGGACGCCGTCCAACTGCCCGGCCTCGTCGGCCAGTACGCCCTCCAGGGCCCGCCCGCGCAGCAGCGCGCCCTCGCCGTCGCCGGTGTCGACGAGCACCTCGGCGAGCCGGCGCCGCCGCAGCACGGCGGACAGCCACCACAGGGCGAGCAGGACGAGCAGCGCGAGGACGGCGATGACGACCGGCCACCACCAGCCCTCGTCCCGCCATCGCGCACGGTCCGCGTCGCTGAGCAGCACGTCGTGCCGCCCGTCGTGGATCCACCACGAAGGCGGGCTCGCACCCAGCCCCACCGCGAGCACGGAGCCGCCGAGGACGACCAGCGCCAGGCCGATGACGCCCAGCAGTACCCGGTTGACGATCCGGAGCATCCGTCTCATCCCTTCCGGCCGGGGCGGGCGACGTGCACCGACAGGGCGGGCGGCCGGGAGAGGCCGAGCCCCTTGATGCCGTCGGCGAGGGTGGAGTCCAAGTCGCCGCGTACGTCGTCGAGTTCACGGAAGTGGGAGACCGCCCGGACGTCGACCTTCGTCCGTCCCATACGGACGCGGACCGACTGGACTCCGGCGACCTCCATGGCCCGGTCGCGCAGCGCGGTCGCGGCGGCGTCCCGGTGCAGACCGGCCCGTACGTCGGCGTGGGTGCGCCGCATCGGCAGTACGTCGCGCAGTCCCGGCGTCGCCGCGAGGACGATCAGCCAGAGCCCGAGGGCGGTGGCCACTCCGGCGCCGACGAGGACCCAGGTGTCGTCGAGGGGGCGTTCGGCGAGCTGCTGGGCCAGCGACCTGCGCCAGTGCATGGCGGGCCGGTCGGCGCGTACGGCCGCGACGTCGTACAGGAGGGCGCCCGCGCCGACGAGGACAAGGACCGCGAGAATCCCCGCGGGGATGCGGCGGGCCGACCAGAAGCGGCCTTCTCCCCCGTCCTCGTCGTCGAGGGTGGGCAGCGGTTCGTAGGCCGCCGCGGAGGCGGACTGGCCGAGTTCGGTCTCGGCGGCCTTCTCCAAGACGGGCAGCCGTTGGGTGCTGCCCTCGGATCCCTGGGACTCGCTCATTGCGTCCTCCCGTGTGCCGCGCCGGGTGCCTGCACCAGATGCAGCCGCTCCACCTGGACGGCCACCTCCGGTACTTCCATCCCCGCCAACGCATCTACCCGCTCGGCGACATGACGACGCACCGCATTGCACCGGCCACCGATGTCGGAGGGATAGTCGAGTTCTAGGCTGACGCGGATGCGGGCGGTGTCGTGGTGGACGACGACCGTGGCGTGCGGGGGCGCGGCGTCCGGGGGCAGCGCCTCCAGCACCTCGCGTGCCGCCTGCCCGGCGATCTTCGCCACGACCCGGTCGGCGATCCGGGTCGCGCCCCGCTCGGCCGGCGCGATGTCCGCCGCTCGCCGCCGCGTCTCACCGAGCCGGTCGGGCTGAGGGGGCACGCGTCACCGCCGCCGGTCGTCGCGGGAACGGAAGAAGTCCCCGACGTCCAGGTCCCCTTCGAGGAACCGACCGACGACGAAGCCGATGGCACCGAGGGCGGCCACCAGGAGGAAGGCCCCGAAACCCCCGAAGTACCCGGCGAAGCCCAGCGCCATTCCGGCGATCATGCCGATCACGGCCAAGCTCATGGTGCGCTCCTCAGCGGTTCGTTGGCTGGTTCGAGCGGTGTGGTGGCGGGGTTGGTCGATTCAGCGTCCGAGGTGTCACTGGAGCCGCGACTCCGGCTCCTCGTCCTCTTCGTCCGGCAGCTTTACGTCGCTGACGGCGATGTTGACCTCGACGACCTCGAGTCCGGTCATGCGCTCGACGGCCGCGATGACGTTCTCCCGCACTGCGCGGGCCACGTCCGCGATCGACACGCCGTAATCGACGACGATCTCCAGATCGAGCGCGGTCTGCAGCTCCCCGACCTCGGCCTTGACACCCCGTGACACGGACTTCGTACCGCCGGGCACCCGGTCCCGCACGGCCCCGAAGGTCCGGCTGAGCCCGCTCCCCATCGCATGCACGCCCAGTACATCGCGGGCCGCGAGCCCGGCGATCTTCTCCACCACTCCGTCCGCGATGGTGGTCCGGCCCCTGGTCGCGGGGTCACCACCGCCACGTTTGGTGGGCTTACGCGTCCCCAGCGGCTCTTTCTCGCCCTCGGGGGTCTCCGGCCGCTTCCGCTCCGTCATGTCGGTCATCGCCGTACATCCCTTTCGGTCGTCGTCCTTCGCCCACAGTAAGTGGGGTTGCGCCCTCCCGCGCCGGGGATGCGGCAGGCTGGAGCAATGACGGCGGACGGATGGGCTCAGGTCGTACGGCATCAGCTCGGGCTCGGCAGGCTGCTGCCCCTCGGCGGCCCGCGCGACGGCGCGTGGATCACGGAGGGCGCCGCCGACTCCGTACTGCGGCGCGCGGCGGCTCCTGTGCGCGGAATCCGCCTCGGCACGCTCCGGATCGCCCTCGCCGACCCCGACCAGTCGTACGACCCCGCGGTGCCCCCGCCGCCCAGCGCGCTGCCGCCGGGCCCCCTCCGCATCAGCGCGGAGTTCACGGCCTCGGCGGACCCCACGGCCCCCGGCGTCGAACCCCTCCCGACAACGGCGGCCCGCCTGCGCCAGTCCCTGGCCACGGCGGCAACGGAACGACTGGGCCTGACGGTCACGGAAGTGGACCTGCGGGTGACAGGGCTGGACGCCGACGAAACCCCTGCGTCCGCGCCCCGACCCGACGAGCACCCGGCTGCCGAGCCGACGCACGCCGACGAGTCCCGGGTCGCCACCGCCGCCCTGTCCGTCCCGGGCGTGACCCACCTGACGGACACCTTGGGGCGCCCGGTGCACATCGAGGACACCCGGGGCGGCGACGCGACGGTGCCACGCCGCCATGTACGCGTGGAAGTGGCGGTCTCGGGAGACGAGCGAGCCCTCGACGTGGCAAGGGCAGTCAGAACAGCCGTCACGAACGCCCTGAAGGACACCCCATCAGTGGCGGTACTGGTAACCAGGGCCCACTAGAGAAGCCCCTTCAGGGGCGCGGGGAACTGCGCGACCAGCCCCCACCGGCCCGCAGCCAGCGGACGGCCTCAGTCCCCCACCCCGGCAAGATCCCGCAGCCGGCGCCCTTGAGCGGCCCGCTCGGCAACACGCTGCTCCTCGTAGGTGCGGTCCTGCGCCCCGCGCAGCAACGCCTTCGTCTCGACGACGGCATCCCGCGGCGCGGACAACAGGGCGCCGACGAGATCACGTACCGCGTCATCAAGCTGCCCGCCGGGCACCGCAAGGTTGGCGAGCCCCGTGCGCTCGGCCTCCTCGGCCAACACGAACCGCCCCGTCGCGCAGATTTCCAGCGCACGGGCGTACCCCACGAGGCTCACCAGCGGATGCGTCCCGGTGAGGTCGGGCACCAGGCCCAGGCTGGTCTCGCGCATGGCGAACTGCACGTCGTCCGCGACGACGCGCAGGTCACAGGCGAGGGCAAGCTGGAACCCCGCACCGATGGCGTGCCCCTGCACGGCGGCGATGGACACGACGTCGCTGCGCCGCCACCAGGTGAACGCCTCCTGGTACTCGGCGATGGTCGCGTCCAGCTCCGCGTCGGAGCCGCGCGCGAGGTCGATGAACGACGGCTCGCCATCGAAGCCCTCGGGCGTGAACGCCTGCCGGTCGAGCCCCGCGGAGAAGGACTTGCCCTCGGCGCGCAGCACGACCACACGGACGGTGCCCGGCAGTGACCGACCGGCCTGCGTCAACGCCCGCCACAGCGCGGGACTCTGGGCGTTGCGCTTGGCCGCGTTGGTCAGGGTCACCGTGGCGACCGATTCGTCGACGGTGAGCCGTACGCCGTCCTTGTCGAGAACGGGGTCGAGCGAAGCCATGGACGCCTCCGATGCGTGCGGTCAGAGTGGATGCCGAATGACGACATCCTTAAGTGACTGCACAGTAACCACCCGGTCGATCAACGGACCGACCGGGTGGTCACCACCGAAGCCGATGGGGACGCCCGGCCTCAGGCCGAGGCGGCCTTCTTGCCCCGCGTCGCTCCGCCACGCCCACGAAGCGTGACGCCCGATTCGCTGAGCATCCGGTGCACGAAGCCATACGAACGGCCGGTTTCTTCGGCCAGCGCTCGAATGCTCGCACCGGAGTCGTACTTCTTCTTCAGGTCTGCCGCGAGCTTGTCGCGCGCGGCGCCGGTTACCCGGCTGCCCTTCTTCAGAGTCTCGGCCACCCGTGCCTCCTCATGGGAAGTGCGCTCTGGACTTCTCATGATCACCCCTCCCGGGCCTCATGGCCACCCATTCGGCAAGGTCCGTAAGACAAGGTTTTGACGACAGGAGCCCGTCCCCACGACTGGAATCTGTGATTCCGCCGTGCGGTGTCCATACGGCCGAACGGGTTCATCCGCGAAGTGCCAGGTCAGAGACGCAGGACGGCCGAGCCCTTGGGATCGAAGGGCTCGGCCGGAAAATCGATGTAGGACACACCTCGGTACGAGGAGATCTCACACCATTGATGGATCACGGATCGGCCGAATGATCCATACGCAGTGGATCAGTCATTCGATCAAGCGGCGCTGACCGGTCGCACGGGGCTCGGACGACGGCGTCCCGGGGCTCAGGCGAGAGCAACCAGGTCTTGGTAGTCCGCGCCCCACAAGTCCTCGACGCCGTCGGGCAGCAGGATGATGCGCTCCGGCTGGAGCGCCTCGACCGCACCCTCGTCGTGGGTGACGAGGACGACGGCGCCCTTGTAGGTCTGCAGCGCGCCGAGGATCTCCTCGCGGCTGGCCGGGTCGAGGTTGTTGGTGGGCTCGTCGAGGAGGAGGACGTTCGCGGAGGAGACCACGAGGGTCGCGAGCGCGAGACGGGTCTTCTCGCCGCCGGAGAGGACGCCGGCCGGCTTGTCGACGTCGTCCCCGGAGAACAGGAACGAGCCGAGCGTCTTGCGCACCTCGACGAGGTCCAGGTCGGGGGCGGCGGTGCGCATGTTCTCCAGGACCGTGCGCTCCGGGTCGAGGGTCTCGTGCTCCTGCGCGTAGTAGCCGAGCTTGAGGCCGTGGCCCTCGACGACCGAGCCGGTGTCGGGCGTCTCGACGCCGCCGAGCAGCCGGAGCAGGGTCGTCTTGCCCGCACCGTTCAGGCCGAGGATGACGACGCGGGAGCCCTTGTCGATGGCCAGGTCGACGTCGGTGAAGATCTCCAGGGAGCCGTACGACTTCGACAGTCCCTCGGCCATGAGCGGGGTCTTGCCGCAGGGCGCGGGCTCCGGGAAGCGCAGCTTGGCGACCTTGTCGGAGACACGCACCGCGTCGAGTCCGGCGAGCAGCCGGTCGGCCCGCTTGGCCATGTTCTGCGCGGCGACCGTCTTGGTGGCCTTGGCGCGCATCTTGTCGGCCTGCGAGTGCAGTACGGCCGCCTTCTTCTCGGCGTTCTGCCGCTCGCGCTTGCGGCGCTTCTCGTCGGCCTCGCGCTGCTGCTGGTAGAGCTTCCAGCCCATGTTGTAGACGTCGATCTGGGCGCGGTTGGCGTCCAGGTAGAAGACCTTGTTGACGACGGTCTCCACAAGGTCGACGTCGTGGGAGATCACGATGAAGCCGCCGCGATACGTCTTCAGGTAGTCGCGCAGCCAGACGATCGAGTCGGCGTCGAGGTGGTTCGTCGGCTCGTCGAGGAGGAGCGTGTCGGCGTCCGAGAACAGGATGCGGGCCAGCTCGATACGGCGGCGCTGACCACCGGAGAGCGTGTGCAGGGGCTGGTGGAGCACGCGGTCGGGCAGGTTGAGCGCGGCGGCGATGGTGGCGGCCTCGGCCTCGGCGGAGTACCCGCCCTTGGTGAGGAACTCCGTCTCCTGGCGCTCGTACTGCCGCATCGCCTTCTCGCGGGTGGCGCCCGAGCCGTTGGCGATGCGCTGCTCGTTCTCGCGCATCTTGCGGATCAGGGTGTCGAGGCCGCGGGCGGAGAGGATGCGGTCGCCGGCGAGTATGTCGAGGTCGCCGGTGCGCGGGTCCTGGGGCAGGTAGCCGACCTCGCCGGAGCGGGTGACGTTGCCACCGGCGGGGGTGCCCTCACCTGCGAGGACCTTGGTGAGCGTCGTCTTGCCCGCGCCATTGCGGCCGACCAGGCCGATGCGGTCGCCCTTGGCGATACGGAAGGTGGCGGACTCGATGAGGAGACGGGCGCCGGCGCGCAGCTCGATACCGGAGGCGGAGATCACGGACAGACTCCAGGGCAGGGTTGTTTGGCGGGGTGGACGGCTGAGGACGTTCCCGCCGTCTAATGCGCGAGGAGAATGGCCATGGGCCAAGTCTAACGGGGCCGTGCAACCACTTTTTCTGCCTTCGGGTGTCCGGCACTGTGACGCTCATTGCCCAGCGGCGTACGGTCCGGGGTGATCCTGCCGAGGTCGTCCACCGCGATGATCTCGCCGGTCCAGGAGCCGGCGGCGTCACCGGCGGGGCAGGGCTGTGCGATCAGGAGCGCCGTGCCGAGGCGCACCGCGCGCGCGGGCGCGAACTCACATCCCCGTCGGGCGGGCAGTACCCAGCGCAGATCGCCGTCCGCGATGCGGTAGGCGGCGATGCGCTGCGGGGTGACGACGGCGAGCATGCGGGCGCCGAGAGGCCGCAGCACGCCACTCCCCCCGTGGTCCGCGAGCCACGGGGAGGCGCCCGGAAGGGCCCGGTGCCAGCGCACCGCGCCGCCGTCGTCGCGCGCGGTGTCGGTGACCAGCCCGTCGTCCCAGAGCGCGATCGCCTCCCCGCGCGCGGGGACCACGGCCAGCGGGCGACGGCCCTCCCGCGCGTAGCTCCAGCGCGGGCGGCCCGTCTCCGCGTCGTACGCCTCGACGGCGTCGCTCGTCGTACGCAGTGACGGCCGTGCCTCGTGCGCCACGCGCGCGTGGACGGTGATGTGGTCCCCGAAGGGGGTGGACCGGGCTTGGTGGGCCGCCGCGAGGACGGGGGCGGCGAGGAGGAGGGCGAGGGCCGGGGGCAGGAAGCGGCGGAGGGGGTGACACGGGCGGTGCTGAGGCGCGGATTCTGCGAGCGGCACGGTCGCGGGGTGCGCGGGGCGTGGCAGGGCCGCGGACCGCTGCGGGGCGGGCTCCGCGGCCGGGGGCCGGGGTGGTGCCGCGTCCGGGTGCGGGGCCGTCACCTCGACCGGTAGAACAACCACCTTTCCCCCTCTTCGCCCACTCGGTCCACGGATCAGGCGCAGAGCGTAGGCGTGGGCCGGCGCAGTGGCTGCCGGGACACGGCGGGTGGGCGGGGGCGTCCCCCGTTCGGACCTCCGCTCGGGGCCGGGGTCCTGGGGGCGTACGAGGATGGCGCCACAGAGCGACGTACGGCAGAGGGTGGTGTGCCCATGCAGTTCGACGACGACGCCGACCTGGACACCTCCGAGGTTCAGGACGTGCGCGGGAGCCGGATCCCCGGTGGCAAGGCGACCGTGGGCGGCGGCATCGCCGGGCTGATCGCCCTCCTCCTCGGGCTGTTCCTCGGGGTGGGGCCCGACCAGCTCGGACTCTCCTCCGGCAGCGACGAGCCCGCGGCGACCGCCTCGTCCCTCGCGCAGGTACAGCAGACGTGCAGGACGGGGCAGGACGCGAACACCAAGGACGACTGCCGCATCGTGGCGGTCGTCAACAGCGTGCAGACCTACTGGACGCAGGAGTTCACGCGCCGCAGCGGCACCTACACGCGCTCCCCCACGGTCCTCTTCGGCAGCCGCGTCGGCACGGCGTGCGGCACCGCGACCTCCGCCGTGGGGCCCTTCTACTGCCCGGGCGACCGCAAGGTCTATCTGGACCTGGGTTTCTTCGACGAGCTGCGCACCAAGTTCGGCTCGAGCGGCGGCCCGTTCGCGCAGGCGTACGTGGTGGCGCACGAGTACGGGCACCATGTGCAGGACCTGATGGGGACGCTGAGCAGGTCGCAGGACGGTGTGACCGGCGCGAACAGCAACTCGGTGAAGGTCGAGCTGCAGGCCGACTGCTACGCCGGGGTGTGGGCGCACCACGCGACGACCACGAAGAACCCGTCGACGGGCAAGCCGCTGATGACGAGCCTCACGGACGCCGACATCCGCGACGGCATGGACGCGGCGGCGGCCGTCGGCGACGACCGGATCCAGGAGAGGTTCCAGGGCCAGGTGACCCCGGAGACCTGGACGCACGGCTCGGCCGAGCAGCGGCAGCAGTGGTTCCACCAGGGCTACAGCACCGGCGACATGGCCCAGTGCAACACCTTCCGCTGAGCCCTCCCCTCTTGGGCCGGGGCGTTGTCAGTGCCCGGTGCCAGACTGGGCAGCGGATCGGATTCCGGCGGCGGGACAAGAGGGAGTGATCGGCATGGCAGGCATCGACGGCGGGCGCCCGAGCATCTACCCGACACTGTTGTACGCGGACGCGAAGGCGGCGATCAGGCAGCTCACGGAGGCCTTCGGCTTCACCGAGCTGTCGGTGTACGAGGGCGAGGACGGCGCGGTGATGCACGCCGAACTCGTGCAGGGGAACGGCGCGGTGATGCTCGGCTCCAAGGGCACCGGCAGCGTCTTCGACGGTGCGATGAAGGGCGCGGGCCCGACGGGGGTGTATGTCGTCGTGGACGACGTCGACACACACCACCAGCAGGCCGTGGACCACGGCGCGGAGATCCTGATGCCCCCGACGGACCAGGAGTACGGCTCGCGGGACTACATGGCCCGGGACATCGAGGGCAACATCTGGAGCTTCGGCACCTACGCCCCCGAGATAGCGGCGTAGGCACCTCCCGGGCAGGCGTCGGGCCGTCCGGTCAGTTCCCTCCGGTGTGCACCTGGAAGGCGGCCCGGCGTACGGCCTTGGCCAGCGCCGGGTCCGGGTGGGCGGCGGCCAGCGCGACCAGGACCTGCACGGTGCGGGGATGCCCGACCGCGCGCACCTCGTCGAGGAGCATGGGCACGGTGGGCTGCACGGCCGACTCCAGGTGGCGTACGAGGAGCGGTGCCTCCCCGTGGTCGGCGACGGCGGCAGCGGTGTCGACCCAGAGCCAGGTGGCCTCCGTGCGGGTGAGCACCTCGTGGGCGTCCTCGGGGTCGTGGCCGTCGTGCACGGCGAGCCACAGCAGGGCGTAGGGGCGCAGCGAGGTCTCCTCGGCCACGGCCCGCACATCGGGTTCGGCGGGGGCGCCGACCACACGCAGCGCCTCGAAGGCGAGGCCGCGGCTGAGGGCGTCCTCGCCGCGGGCGGCGTCGAGGAGTTCGGTGATGGCGCTGCCGACGGGGCGGGCGGCGAGCCAGGCGCGGTATTCGGCGCGGGCCGCGTTCGGGCGCAGCTGGGCGCAGCCGCGGAGCATGTCCTCGGCGGAGGCCTCGATGTTCCCGGCGGGGCTCTGCGCGGCGACGCAGATCTGCTCCAGCTTGACCCAGACCGCCCAGCTGCCGAGCGGGGTGAGGGTGGCCTGTCCGTCGGCGCAGGTGAGCGCGCCCACGGAGGCCAGGGCGTGCAGGGCCCAGTCGAGGAGGGGGGCGAGCGGGGTGTTCTCGGCGGCGGCCTGGGAGGCCGGTTCGGGCTGGGGGCCGTAGGGGATTTCGCAGCGCTCGGTGCGCAGTTCCGTGACGCGCTGTTCGAGCAGGTCGAGGAGTTGCTCCATGGGGACGGGTCCCGCGGAGAGCTGGAGGAAGGAGAGCACCTGGGGCATCGCGGAGACGACTTCGGCGACGGCGGACGGTTCGTGGTCCGCGGGCTCCGGATAGGCCAGCGACCAGGCGTCGAAGAGGGCGACCCAGCCGCGCAGTACGGCGCTGTCGTCGCGGTTCCAGGCGCGCAGTCGCCAGCCCGGGCGGGCGTTGCCGCCGTGTACCTCGATGAGGCCCGCCAGGCGTGCGGTGTCCCAGTCCGCGCGGACCTGAACCGGGGTCAGCCCCAGTTCGGCGGCGGCCCGTTCGGCGGAGGCGTCGGAGAGGGTGCCCTTGCCGTCGGGCGTCGCGCCGTCGCGCCCGGGGCCGAGTGCGGCATCTGCCCAGCGGGCCACGCGGGCGGCGTCGGACAGGCCGGTGCGTGCCATACGGGCCAGTTCCCCGGGCGGCGGTGTGCCTTCGGGCGGACGCGGTGCGGGGCGGGGCGAGCGGCGCTGGGTCACCGCTCGGGGGGCGGCAGCCAGGGGCCGCGGGCGGACGAGTCGGAGCCTGGAGTCGCGCGGATTACGGGACGTCACGGGTGCAGTCTTCCGGTTGACAGTCCGAAAACCCAAACGGAATGAGGCTTGGCCCTTCCGAGGGCCCTGCCCTCAAGCCCCCGTTCAGCCGGAACGGGCCCGTCCTCGCACGGCGGACAGGCCGAAAACAGCCCCTCCGGCGCTTCCCATCGGCTTCTACATCAGCGGTGTGAGGAATCGGCGCAGGGCCTCTTCGTAGCCTGCCGGGTCGGCGTTCCACATGGCGCCGTGCGGGGCGTGCGGGACCGTGCGCAGGGTGACCAGCTCCGGACGGCGCTCGGCGAGGCGGCGTGAGGGGCCCCAGGGGGCGATGGTGTCGTCCGGGCCGTGCACCAGCAGGGTCGGCACCTTGAGGTGGTCGGGGTGCGCGGCGTTCTCGATGCGGTCACCGCGTACGCCCGTGCGGCCCTGGGCGGCGCGTACCGCGAGCGGCAGCAGGGGCTTGGGGGTGTGGCGGGCGGTGGCGAGGGCGCGCAGCGTGGTCTCCCAGCTGAGGACGGGCGAGTCAAGGACGAGGCCGGAGATCCGCTCGCGCAGCGCGGAGTGCGCGGCGGCGCGCAGGGCCATCGTGGCGCCGGTGGACCAGCCGAACAGGACGACCTGGTCGGCGCCGTAGCGCACGGCGTAGCGGATCGCCGCGTCGAGGTCGCGCCACTCGGTCTCGCCGAGGTGGTTGAGACCGTCCGGGGAGCGGGGGGCGCCGAGGTCGCCGCGGTAGGCGAGGTCAAGTACGGGGAACTGGTGGCGGTTCAGGAACTCCAGCACGTTCATGGGGTGTTCGCGGGTGGCGCCCAGGCCGTGCACGGTGATCACCCAGGTGTCGCGGACGCCGGGCACGAACCAGGCGGGCAGGGAGCCGAGTTCGCCGGGGACGTCGATGTCGGCGTGGTCGAGGCCGAGGGCGGCGCTCGGGTTGCCGATGTGGACGTTCGGGGTGAGCCACACCTTGTCGCCGGGCTCCAGGGTGCCGTGGGTGACGCGTTCCAGGCGGCGTACGACCGTGTCGGCGGGGTGGGGCGTGGCCTCCATGACCGGGCCCACGACGGCGTGGGAGCCGTCGCCGGAGAGGCCGTACCTGCCAGGGCGCAGCGAGGCCAGGTCACGGGTGAGCGTGATCCCGCCCGCCGCCGTGGCGTGCACGGTGAGCCGGGGCTCGGTGGGCAGCGGCCTGCCGGGCGACGCCTTGAGCGCGGCGTCGCTGGCGAACCGGCCCGCCGCGACGGAGGCCGCGCCCGCGGCGATGGCTACGGTGACGGCTGCGGCCGTCGCTTTGACAGTGCGCACGCGTTCAGTCTCCCGGGGGAGCCCGTTATCGGCCAGCGGGAGCGGGGCTCGGGATGACGTACCCCGGCGCGGGTGGGGCTCTTGTTTCCGGGGGTGCGTGTGATTCGGCGGCCCCGGGGCGTGTCGGGGGGAGCCGGCTGCGCGCCACGGCGAGCAGGGACTTCCGGCGCACCGCCGCGGGGAGAGACACCCGCGCTGTCGCGCGGACAGACCTCCAGGGCTGCCGGATGGTTCGGCACCGCCGAATCGGTGCGTCCGGGCCGAGCAGCGCTACGGCCGGAAGGAGGCGAGCACCGCTGCGGCGGGAAGGAGCTCCCACCCGGCGCGGCGAGGCCGAGCCCCGCCCGGCGGAGCGGCCAAGGGGGTACGAGTAGTCCCCCTTACCCCCGTTGCCCGTACCCCCTCAGCCGCTCCCCCGCCTCCTCCACCTGCTCGCGTGTCAGCAGCGTGGGCGACAGTCCCGGTACCGACGAGGCTGTCAGCCAGACGCGGCACATCCACTCCAGCTGGGCGGTGCGGTCGTAGGCCTGGCCGAGGGACGAGCCGTGGGCGATCGTGCCGTGGTTCTGGAGAAGGCAGGCGGCGCGGTCGGTGAGGGCCTGGCGCATGTTCTCGGCCAACTCTGGGGTGCCGTAGGTCGCATAGGGGGCAACACGGACCGGGCCGCCCAGATCGCCCGCCATGTAGTGGATCAGCGGGAGCTCGGGGACGAGTGTCGAGACGGCCGTCGCATGCGGGGCGTGGGTGTGGACGACGGCGCGTGCGTCGGTGGCGCGGTAGACGGTGAGGTGCATGGGCAGTTCGCTCGTCGGAAGGAGCGAACCGCGCACCTGCCGGCCGTCGAGGTCCACGCCGACGATGTCGCCCGGCGTCAGCCGGTCGTACGGCACTCCTGTCGGCGTGACCAGGACGGTGTCCCCGACGCGTACCGAGACGTTGCCCGACGTACCGACGACCAGTCCGTCGGTCACGGTGCGGCGGGCCGTCGCGACGAGCTCGTCCCATGCCCGCTCCTCCGCGCCCCGCACATCCGGCGCGTGCCGCTCACGCGCCACCTGTGCGCCCTCCCGCCCGCCCCGATCGCCCCGCGCGTCCCGCCGCTGTTCAGCCATGCCGCGATCCTGCCAGGCGCTGTCGCCAACGCGGCGTCGGCGAGGGCACTTTAGGGCGGAATCCGGGCGTCCGTAAGATCGCATATGGGCATAGATCGACCCTCTGCGGGGGATTGGCCGGAGATCGACGAGCTTTCGATGATCTTCCAGTAGCCTCTGGGGGATTTGTCACGCACGTCGCCATTCCGGGGGGAAATATGGCCCGTGATCACAGACCGTCCCGCCACCGTGCCCGCGTCGTCGCGGCCACCCTCACGGCGCTCACCGTCGGGGGGACCGCTCTCGCCGAGGCTCCCGCATCCGCAGCTGGCAAGCCCAAGGGGCACGACGTCTCCTCGCACCAGAAGAACGTCGACTGGCAGAGCGCCAAGGCGAAGGGCGCGCAGTTCGTCTACGTCAAGGCGACCGAGTCCCACACCTACCGCAATCCCTACTTCAGCCAGCAGTACAACGGGGCGCGCAGCGCCGGCATCATCCGCGGCGCCTACCACTTCGCCCTGCCGAACAAGTCGTCAGGCACCGCCCAGGCGGCACACTTCGTGCGCTACGGCGGCGCCTGGCGCGGGGACGGGTGGACGCTGCCGCCCGCGCTCGACATCGAGTACAACCCGTACGGCAGGAACAAGTGCTACGGCCTGACCAAGGCCAAAATGGTGAGCTGGATCAAGGCGTTCAGCGACGAGGTCAAACGGCAGACCGGACGCCGTCCGGTGATCTACACGACCACGCACTGGTGGAACACCTGCACCGGCAGCAGCCGCGCCTTCGGCGCGAACCACTCCCTGTGGCTCGCGCGCTACGACTCGGCGACCGCGGGAGCGCTGCCGGCCGGCTGGACCTTCTGGACCTTCTGGCAGTACGACAACAGCGGCAGCCTGCCGGGTGACCAGAATCTCTTCAACGGCTCCACCGCCCAGCTCAAGAAGCTCGCCAGGGGGTAGCGGAAGTACCGGAACCCGTTGTTCCGCCTGTGTTCGAGACGTCGAGCCGGGCACCGAAACAGTCATCGAGCCACCCCTTCAGCACCATCGAAGGGGTGGCTCGACACATGAGACACTTTCAATGCCCCGCCAGTTCACTTTCCGTTCATTCAGGTTGCCTACGGTCCACCTGCCACTGACGTCCAACAGAAGCCTGGGTTAATGGAACACATCACGCTCCTCCTCGGAATCGTGATCGTTACCGCTCTCGTGTTCGATTTCACGAACGGTTTCCACGACACCGCCAATGCGATGGCGACGACCATTTCGACTGGTGCTCTCAGACCGAAGACGGCGGTGGCCATGTCCGCCGTGCTGAATCTCGTCGGTGCTTTCCTCTCCGTGGAGGTCGCCAAGACGATCTCCGGCGGCATCATCAACGAAGAGGGCATACGCACCGAAGTGATCTTCGCGGCGCTCGTCGGCGCCATCCTCTGGAATCTGCTGACCTGGCTTCTGGGTCTCCCGTCCAGCTCCTCCCACGCGCTCTTCGGCGGCCTCATAGGCGCCGCGGTCATGTCGGCCGGCTGGTCGTCGGTGAACGGCTCGACCGTCATCACCAAGGTGCTGCTCCCCGCGATCGCCGCGCCCCTCGTGGCCGGACTCGCCGCGATGCTGGCCACCCGCCTGACGTACAAGATCGGCAGCCGTGCCGACGAGAAGGCGACCGCCAAGGGCTACCGCGCCGGTCAGATCGCCTCGGCCGGTCTTGTCTCGCTGGCCCACGGCACGAACGACGCCCAGAAGACGATGGGCATCATCACCCTCGCGCTGGTCACCGGCGGTGTGATCGCGCCGGACTCGAACCCTCCCACCTGGGTCATCGTCTCGGCCGGTATGGCCATCGCGCTCGGCACCTACCTGGGCGGCTGGCGCATCATCCGCACCATGGGCAAGGGCCTCACCGACCTCGCGCCGCCGCAGGGCTTCGCCGCCCAGACCAGTGCGGCCACGGTCATCCTGGCCTCCTCACACCTCGGCTTCTCGCTCTCCACCACGCAGTCCTGCTCCGGCGCCGTGATGGGCTCGGGCCTCGGCCGCAAGGGCGGAGTCGTCCGCTGGTCGACCGCGACCCGCATGTTCATCGCCTGGGGCCTCACGCTCCCGGCCGCCGGTCTGGTCGGCGCGGGCGCCGAGTTCCTCACCAAGCAGGGCACGTGGGGCATCGTCCTGACGGGTGCACTCCTGGTGGCCGGCGCGGGCACCATCTGGAACCTGTCGCGCCGCCAGCCGGTGACCATCGACAACGTCAACGAGGTCGGCGCCGAGCCCTCGGGCGTCGTCACCGCGGCGATCGCCGCGGTCACCCCGCCCCCCGCGGGCCCGCTCACCGGCGACCTGAAGGCCACCATCCCGTCCCCGGACGCGGAGCCCACCGCTCCGGCCACGGTCTAAGGAACGAACAGCATGCACATCGACTGGGCAGCCCTCGGCTCCGTCTTCGGAGTCAGCCTCGTGTCCACCGTGGCCCTCGTCGGCCTCTTCACCCTGGGCATCGTCGGCCTCTCCAAGCGCGAGTCGGCCTCGGCGCAGGGCGGCTCCGCCGCTCTCGCGGTCACCGGCGCGTACGCCTGCTTCGCGGCGTGCGCGGCGGCGGTGGCGTACGGGATCTATCTCATCGTGGCCTGACGGTCGCACCAAAACAGCACAAGTAAGGCATCACCTCGGGTGGGGCGCGGGACGTATCAACGTCCCGCGCCCCACCCGTATGTGGGCCTTCGCACACTCTCCCCCCGCAGGTCAACAGCAAGTTGACGGGTCTTCCAACCCCATGGTGGACTGCCGGAGCCAAGTACGGCGGCAAGAGAGGAAGCCGGTGCGAATCCGGCGCGGTCCCGCCACTGTCACCGGGGAAGAAATCCCCGGAAGCCAGGAACTCTCACCGCCGGTCTCTTCGAACCAGGGCGTGGACACCCTGAGTGAGGACATATCGCCATGCGCGGCTGCCCAAGTGCCATGCGAACCACGGTTGTGCCTGACCTGACGGTCGGCTGAACCGGTGCGTGCCGATCGCGTCTTCGCGTACGGCGCCGCCGCCGGCCTTCTCGGTGACCTGCTGCTCGGCGATCCCCGCCGGGGCCATCCGGTCGCCGCGTTCGGACGTGGAGCGGGAGCCGTCGAGCGGGTGCTGTGGCGGGACCACCGGGGGTGGGGCGCGCTGCACACGGCCGTGTGCGTGGGCGGCGCCACCGGGCTCGCGGCGCTCGCGAGTCGTTCCGTACGTGGATCCCGTACCGCCTCCATCGCGCTGACCGCCGCCGCCACTTGGGCCGTCGTCGGCGGGACCTCGCTGGGCCGGGAAGCCCGTGCGATCGGCAGCGCGCTCGAAGCCGGTGATGTCGAGGGGGCCCGGGAGCGGCTGCCGCATCTGTGCGGGCGGGATCCGCAGGCGCTCGACGCGGACGGGATCGCCCGGGCCGTCGTCGAGTCCGTCGCCGAGAACACCTCCGACGCCGTGGTGGGGGCTCTTGTGTGGGGCGCGGTGGCCGGCGTGCCCGGGCTCGTCGGGTTCCGCGCCGTCAACACGCTCGACGCGATGGTCGGGCACAGGTCCCCCAAGTACCGGCGCTACGGCTGGGCTTCCGCGCGGCTCGACGATGTCGCGGGCTGGCCGGGGGCGAGGCTCACCGCCGTTCTCGCGGCCGCGGCCGGAGGCGACCGGCAAGGCGCCCTGCGCGCCTGGCGGGTGGACGCCTGCAAGCATCCGAGCCCCAACGCCGGGCCCGTGGAGGCCTCGTTCGCGGGGGCGCTCGGGGTGCGGCTCGGCGGGACCCTCGCGTACGGGGGAAGGGTCGAGCACCGGCCCGTACTGAACGGCAAGGGTCGCGCCGTCGCGGTCGGCGACATCGAGCGGGCCGTACGGCTGTCGCGGCGCGTGAGCTGGCTCGCGCTGGGTGTGTGTGCCGCCGGGCGGCTGTTGGGGCAACGGGGAGGGAACTCATGAGCGGCGGCGGGCTGCTGATCGCCGGAACCACTTCCGACGCGGGCAAGAGCGTCGTGACCGCCGGGATCTGCCGGTGGCTGGTGCGGCAGGGCGTCAAGGTCGCGCCCTTCAAGGCGCAGAACATGTCGCTGAACTCGTTCGTGACACGTGAGGGCGCCGAGATCGGCCGGGCGCAGGCCATGCAGGCGCAGGCCGCTCGCGTGGAGCCGACCGCGCTGATGAATCCCGTGCTGCTCAAGCCGGGGAGCGACCGCAGCAGTCAGGTCGTGCTCATGGGGAAGCCCGTGGGTGAGATGAGTGCTCGCGGGTTCTTCGGGGGGTCTGGGGGGTCGTCCCCCGGGGAAAGGCTGCACGGAGGGCGGCAGGAAGCTCTGCTCGGGACCGTGCTGGAGTGCCTAGCCGAGTTGCGGGGCACGTATGACGCGGTGATCTGCGAGGGAGCGGGGAGTCCCGCCGAGATCAATCTGCGGCGGACCGACATCGTGAACATGGGGAT
The DNA here is from genome assembly GCF_026341825.1 of Streptomyces sp. NBC_00620. Lineage (GTDB taxonomy): Bacteria > Actinomycetota > Actinomycetes > Streptomycetales > Streptomycetaceae > Streptomyces. Next base: position 667,556 of record NZ_JAPENY010000002.1, on the reverse strand, counting down.
CGCGCGCAACGCGCGGCTGCCCGTGCTCGTCGTCGGCGACATCGACCGCGGCGGCGTCTTCGCGTCCTTCTTCGGGACCGTCGCACTGCTGTCCCGCGAGGACCAGGAGCTGGTCGCCGGGTTCCTCGTGAACAAGTTCCGCGGGGATGTCTCCCTGCTGGAGCCGGGGCTCGACATGCTCCACGGGCTCACCGGGCGGCCCTCCTACGGGGTGTTGCCCTTCCAGCACGGCCTCGGGATCGACGAGGAGGACGGGATGGGGGTCCCCCCGCTCGAGCGCAGCCGAGAGTGGGGGAGGGTCTCCATGAGGGGCGCGGTCCGGGAATCCACGGTCACCGCGCCCGTCGGCGAAGACGTACTGCGGGTCGCCGTCTGCGCGATCCCCCTGATGTCCAACTTCACGGACGTGGACGCGCTGGCCGCCGAGCCGGGTGTCGTCGTGCGTTTCGTGGACCGGGCCGAGGAGCTGGCCGACGCGGACCTCGTCGTCGTACCGGGGACCCGGGGGACGGTGAAGGCGCTGGAGTGGCTTCGGGAGCGCGGGCTCGCGGACGCGATCGCGCGACGGGCCGCCGAGGGGCGGCCCGTGCTCGGCATCTGCGGCGGCTTCCAGCTCCTCGGCGAGCACATCGAGGACGAGGTCGAGTCACGGGCAGGTCATGTCGACGGGCTCGGACTGCTTCCCGTACGCGTGCGGTTCGCGCGGGAGAAGACGCTCACGCGGCCCGTGGGCGAAGCGCTGGGCGAGCCCGTCGAGGGGTACGAGATCCACCATGGCGTCGCCCAAGTCACCGGCGGGGAGCCCTTCTTGGACGGGTGCCGGGTCGGTGAGGTCTGGGGCACGCACTGGCACGGCTCGCTGGAGTCGGACGGGTTCCGGCGCGCCTTCCTGCGCGAGGTGGCGGCCGCCGCGGGCCGTCGTTTCGTACCGGCCGCCGACACGTCGTTCGCGGCGCTGCGCGAGGAGCAGTTGGACCGGCTCGGCGATCTGATCGAGGAACACGCGGATACGGACGCGCTGTGGCGGCTCATCGAGTCCGGCGCGCCGACAGGACTGCCTTTCATTCCACCGGGAGCGCCCGCATGAGCACAGTGTTGTTGTTGTCGACCGCCGACACGGATCTGCTGGCGGCCCGGGCCTCCGGCGCCGCGTACCGGATCGGCAATCCGACCCGGGTGGATGTCGCCGCCGAACTCCCCGCGCTCGTCGGGGGCGCGGACGTCGTCGTCGTACGACTCCTTGGCGGCAAGCGCGCCTGGGAGGACGGGCTCGCCTTCCTGAAGGCGTCCGGCGTTCCGACCGTTCTGCTCGGCGGGGAGTCCGTGCCCGACGCGGAGTTGATGGCCGAGTCGTCGGTGCCCGCCGGTGTGGTCGCCGAGGCGCTGCGCTATCTCGTCGAGGGCGGCCCGGAGAACCTGACCGAGCTGGCCCGCTTCCTCTCCGACACCGTGCTGCTCACCGGCGAGGGCTTCGAAGAGCCGCGCAAGACGGCCGAGTACGGCGTCCACGGCGAGCGTGCGTTCGTCGAGGGCCGCCCGACGATCGGCGTCCTCTTCTACCGGGCGCACGAGCTGTCCGGCAACACCGCCTTCGTCGACACGCTGTGCGACGCGATCGAGGCGCGGGAGGCCAACGCCCTTCCCGTGTACTGCGGTTCGCTGCGCGGCGCCGACGCGGGACTGTACGAGATCCTCGCCAAGGCCGACACGCTGGTCGCGACCGTGCTCGCGGCCGGCGGCACGCACGCCTCAGAGGCGTCCGCCGGCGGTGACGAGGAGGCCTGGGACATCGGGGAGCTCGGCGACCTCAACATCCCTGTGCTGCAAGGGCTCTGCCTCACCTCCTCGCACGCCGCGTGGGAGGCCTCCGACGCCGCCCTCTCCCCCATGGACGCGGCGATGCAGGTCGCGATCCCGGAGTTCGACGGGCGGCTCATCACCGTGCCGTTCTCCTTCAAGGAGCAGGGTCCCGACGACGTCCCGGTGTACGTCGCCAACCCTGAACGGGCCGCGCGCGTCGCCGGGATCGCGGTGCGCCACGCCCTGTTGAAGCACAAGCCGAACCAGGACAAGAAGCTCGCGCTCGTCTTCACCGCCTACCCGACGAAGCACTCCAGGGTCGGCAACGCGGTCGGTCTCGACACGCCCGCCTCGGCTGTGCGGGTGCTGGACGCGCTGCGGGGCGCCGGGTACTCCCTGACCGAATACCCGGACAACGGCGACGAGTTGATTCACCGCCTCATCGCGGCGGGCGGCCACGACGTCGAGTGGCTGACCGAGGAACAGCTCGCCTCGGCCCCCGCACGCGTGCCGCTCGCCGACTACCAGGCCTGGTTCGACAAGCTCGATCCCGAGCTGCGGAACGGGATGCTGGAGGCGTGGGGCGAGCCGCCGGGCAACCTGTACATCGACGGCGACGACATCGTGCTGGCCTCCCTCCAGTTCGGGAACGTCGTCGTGATGATCCAGCCGCCGCGCGGCTTCGGCGAGAACCCGATCGCGATCTACCACGACCCGGACATGCCGCCGTCGCACCACTACATGGCGGCCTACCGATGGCTGGAGAACTCCTTCGGCGCCGACGCCGTCGTGCACATGGGCAAGCACGGCACGATGGAATGGCTGCCGGGCAAGGGACTCGGGCTCAGCGGCGGCTGCGCGCCCGACGCCGTACTCGGTGAACTCCCCCTCATCTACCCCTTCATCGTCAACGACCCCGGCGAGGGCACCCAGGCCAAGCGGCGCGGGCACGCCACGGTCGTCGACCACCTCGTACCGCCGATGGCGCGCGCCGACACCTACGGCGATCTGGCGAAGCTGGAGCAACTCCTCGACGAGTACGCCCTCGTGTCCGACCTGGACCCGACGAAGGCCCCGGCCGTGCGCGCGCAGATCTGGACGCTGGTCAAGGCGGCCGAGCTCCACCACGACCTGCATGTCGACGACCAGCCGGACGACGGCGACTTCGACTCGTTCGTCATGCACATCGACGGCTATCTGTGCGAGATCAAGGACGTGCAGATCAGGGACGGCCTGCACATTCTCGGCGGCGGCCCTGAGGCCGAACCGCGCGTGAATCTCGTACTGGCCGTACTGCGGGCCTCGCAGGTGTGGGGCGGCACGGCGAACGCACTGCCCGGTCTGCGGGCCTGCCTCGCCGAGCATTTCGGCCTGGTCGAGAAGGAGTTGCTCGGCGAGCCCGGTGCGCCGGTGAAGGTGCCGGTCGAACTGACCTCGCTGGTCGAGGGGCCCGCGCGGTCCGGCGCCGATGCGATCGACCTCCTTGAGCAACTGTGCCGCCGGTTCGCGGAGGGCATGGAGGAACGCGCCTGGGACGCGGCGGCCGTCCCCGCCCTCGTGCGCGAGGTCGTGGGCGTCGAACTCCCGGACGCCGTCGCGGTGTTGAAGTTCGCCTGCGACGAGGTCGTGCCCCGGCTCGCGAAGACGACCGACGAGATCGACCACATCCTCAAGGCACTCGACGGCGGTTACGTCCCGGCGGGACCGTCCGGATCGCCGACGCGCGGACTCGTCAACGTCCTGCCGACCGGCCGCAACTTCTACTCCGTCGACCCCAAGGCGATCCCGTCCAGGCTGAGTTGGGAGGTCGGACAGGCCCTCGCGGACTCGCTGATCCAGCGGTACCTGAGCGACACCGGCGCGTACCCGACGTCCGTCGGCCTCACCGTCTGGGGCACCTCCGCCATGCGCACCCAGGGCGACGACATCGCGGAGATCCTCGCGCTGCTCGGCTGCCGCCCGGTGTGGGACGACGCCTCGCGGCGCGTGACGGGCTTCGAGGTCGTGAGCCTTGAGGAGCTGGGCCGGCCGCGTATCGACGTCACGGTCCGTATCTCCGGGTTCTTCCGGGACGCCTTCCCGCACGTCGTCGGTCTCATCGACGACGCGGTGCGCGCGGTGGCCGAGCTGGAGGAACCCGCGGACCAGAACTACGTGCGCAAGCACGCCGACGAGGACACCGCCGAGCACGGGGACCGGCGGCGCGCGACGGCTCGTATCTTCGGGTCGAAGCCGGGCGCCTACGGGGCCGGGCTGCTGCCGCTCATCGACGCGCGGAACTGGCGCTCGGACGCCGACCTCGCCGAGGTGTACGCGGTGTGGGGCGGCTACGCGTACGGGCGCGGGCTCGACGGGCGGGCGGCGCGCGGGGACATGGAGACCGCGTTCAAGCGCATCGCCGTCGCCGCCAAGAACGTCGACACCCGCGAGCACGACCTCGTCGACGCCGACGACTACTTCCAGTACCACGGCGGCATGGTCGCCATGGTCCGCCATCTGACGGGCACCAGCCCCGAGGCGTACGTCGGTGACTCCGCCACGCCCGACCAGGTGAAGACCCGGACGCTGGGCGAGGAGACGCACCGCGTGTTCCGCGCCCGCGTGGTCAACCCGCGCTGGATGGCGGCGATGCGGCGCCACGGCTACAAGGGCGCCTTCGAGATGGCGGCGACCGTCGACTACCTCTTCGGGTACGACGCGACGGCCGGGGTCGTGGACGACTGGATGTACGAGAAGCTGTCGGCCGAGTACGTCTTCGACCCCGAGAACCGGGACTTCATGAAGAAGTCCAACCCCTGGGCGCTGCGCGGGATCACGGAACGGCTGCTGGAAGCGGCCGACCGCGGGCTGTGGGCCGAGCCCGACGCTGACACCCTGGAGCGGCTGCGCGCCACCTATCTGGAGCTCGAAGGCGACTTGGAGGGCGACGACAAGTGAGTACTCCCTTTCCGTTCACGGCCGTTGTCGGCCAGGACGACCTGCGGCTCGCGCTGCTGCTGAATGCCGTGTCGCCCGCGGTGGGCGGGGTGCTGGTGCGTGGCGAGAAGGGCACGGCCAAGTCCACCGCCGTACGCGCCCTTTCGGTGCTCATCCCGGAGGTCGACGTCGTCGCCGGGTGCCGCTTCTCGTGCGCTCCGGCCTCCCCCGACCCCGCCTGCCCCGACGGGCCGCACGAGGTCGGACCCGGAACGAAGCGTCCCGCGCGGATGGTCGAGCTGCCCGTCGGTGCCTCCGAGGACCGGCTCGTCGGCGCCCTCGACATCGAGCGGGCGCTCGCGGAGGGCGTGAAGGCCTTCGAGCCGGGGCTCCTTGCCGACGCGCACCGCGGGATCCTGTACGTCGACGAGGTCAATCTTCTCCACGACCACCTGGTCGACCTGCTCCTTGACGCGGCCGCGATGGGCGCCTCCTACGTCGAGCGCGAGGGCGTCTCCGTACGACATGCCGCCCGTTTCCTGCTCGTCGGGACCATGAACCCCGAAGAGGGGGAACTGCGGCCGCAGTTGCTCGACCGGTTCGGGCTGACCGTCGAGGTGGCCGCCTCGCGGGAGCCCGATCAGCGGGTCGAGGTGGTGCGCAGGAGGCTCGCGTACGACGACGATCCCGAGGGGTTCGCCGCCCGTTGGGACGACGAGGAGTCCGCCGTACGGGCGCGGATCGTGGCGGCGCGTGCGCTGTTGCCGTCCGTGCTGCTCGGGGACGGGGCGCTGCGGCAGATCGCGGCGACCTGTGCGGCCTTCGAGGTGGACGGTATGCGCGCCGACATCGTGATGGCGCGCACGGCGACCGCGCTGGCCGCGTGGGCCGGGCGGACCGAGGTGCTCGCGGAGGACGTACGGCAGGCGGCGCTGCTCGCGCTGCCGCACCGGCGTCGGCGGAATCCCTTTGACGCGCCGGGACTTGACGAGGACAAGCTCGACGAGACGCTGGAGGAGTTCGGCGAGCAGGGCGGCGGCGAGGACGACGATCCGGATCCGGACGGGCCCGGTGGTGGCGGGCAGCCTCCGCAGGAGGACCCCGACGACGGTTCCGGGCCGGGCGATGCCCCTGCGCAGGCCGAGTCCGGCGAGGGTGGGCAGCCTCAGGGTGGCGGCGAGCAGTCCCCCGTACGGGCCGCCGAACCCTTCCGTACGAAGGTGCTGAGCGTGCCCGGGCTCGGGGAGGGTGCCGCCGGGCGGCGTTCGCGGGCGCGGACCGAGCACGGGCGGACCACCGGGTCGCGGCGGCCCCAAGGGGCGCTCACCAAGCTGCACTTGGCGGCGACCGTGCAGGCGGCGGCGCCGCATCAGCTGGCGCGCGGGCGGTCGGGGCGCGGGCTCGTCGTACGGCGGGACGATCTGCGGCAGGCCACCCGGGAGGGGCGTGAGGGGAACCTCGTGCTCTTCGTCGTGGACGCCTCCGGGTCGATGGCGGCGCGGCAGCGGATGAGTGCCGTGAAGGGTGCGGTGCTTTCGCTGCTGCTCGACGCGTATCAGCGGCGGGACAAGGTGGGGCTCGTGACCTTCCGCGGGTCCGCGGCCGAGGTCGCGCTGCCGCCCACCTCTTCGGTGGATGCCGCCGCCGCGCGGCTGGAGTCGCTGCCCACCGGTGGGCGGACGCCGCTCGCGGCCGGGTTGCTGCGGGCGCACGACGTGCTGCGGGTCGAGCGGCTGCGGGATGCCGCGCGGCGGCCGCTGGTCGTCGTGGTGACGGACGGGCGTGCCACGGGTGGCCCGGAGCCGGTGGCGCTCGCGGGGCGTGCGGCGCGGCTGTTCGCGGCCGACTCGGTCGCGTCCGTGGTCGTGGACTGCGAGGCGGGGGCCGTACGGCTGGGTCTTGCCGGGCAGCTCGCGGTGGAACTGGGCGGCACCGCGGTGACTTTGAACGAGTTGCGGGCCGATTCCATCGCCGGTCTTGTCAGGGACGTGCAGGGCAACAGCAGGAGGGCCGCGTAATGCCGCAGGGGCAGCCGAGTGTCGTGCCGGACGACGGGCTGACGACACGTCAGCGGCGTAACCGGCCGCTTGTCGTGGTGCACACGGGGGTGGGGAAGGGGAAGTCCACCGCCGCGTTCGGGCTTGCCCTGCGTGCCTGGAATCAGGGGTGGCCCATCGGGGTGTTCCAGTTCGTCAAGTCGGCGAAGTGGAAGGTCGGCGAGGAGAACGCGCTGCGGGTGCTTGGCGCCAGCGACGAGGGCGGGTCCGTCGACTGGCACAAGATGGGCGAGGGCTGGTCCTGGGTGCAGCGCGACTCCCAGATGGACAACGAGGAGAAGGCCCGCGAGGGGTGGGAGCAGGTCAAGAGGGACCTGGCGGCGGAGACGTACCAGCTGTATGTGCTCGACGAGTTCGCCTATCCCATGCACTGGGGGTGGATCGACGTCGACGAGGTCGTGGCCGTGCTGCGGGATCGGCCCGGGACCCAGCATGTGGTGATCACCGGGCGCAACGCTCCCGAGAAGCTGGTGGAGTTCGCCGATCTGGTGACCGACATGTCCAAGGTCAAGCATCCGATGGACGCCGGTCAGAAGGGCCAGAGGGGCATCGAGTGGTGATTTCCGTTCCTCGGCTGGTCATTGCCGCGCCTTCTTCGGGCAGCGGCAAGACCACCGTTGCCACGGGGCTGATGGCGGCGTTCGCCTCGCGGGGGCTTGCCGTGTCTCCGCACAAGGTGGGGCCCGACTACATCGATCCCGGGTATCACGCGCTCGCCACCGGGCGTGTGGGGCGGAATCTCGATGCGTATCTGTGTGGGGCGGAGCTTGTCGCGCCGTTGTTCGGGCATGGGGCCCGGGGGTGCGATCTCGCTGTTGTCGAGGGTGTGATGGGGCTGTACGACGGGGCTGCGGGGGAAGGGGAGTTGGCTTCCACCGCTCATGTGGCGAAGTTGCTGCGGGCGCCTGTGGTGCTGGTTGTCGATGCTTCGTCTCAGGCTCGGTCCGTGGCTGCGCTTGTGCATGGGTTTGCTTCCTGGGATCCCGAGGTGCGGGTGGCCGGGGTGATTCTCAACAAGGTGGGGTCCGTGCGGCATGAGGGGATGCTGCGGGAGGCTCTCGACGAGTCGGGGGTTCCCGTGCTCGGGGTTCTGCGGCGGGCTCCGCAGGTGGACACGCCTTCTCGGCATCTGGGGTTGGTGCCTGTTGCCGAGCGGGCGTCGGAAGCCGTTTCGGCGGTTGCTGCCATGGCCTCGCAGGTGCGGGAGGGGTGTGATCTCGGGGGGCTGCTTGCGTTGGCGCGTAGTGCTCCCGCGTTGTCGGGTGCGGCTTGGGATGTGGCTGAGGTGGTTGGTTCTTCGCCCCCTCCGCCCCTTCCCGTTCCCGAACTCGGGGGCTCCGCCCCCGAACCCCCGGTCGCCCGAAGGGCTCGTCCTCAAACGCCGGACGGGCTAAAAACAAAAGTCGTCGCTGTCGCCGGTGGGGCCGCCTTCACCTTCTCCTACGCCGAACACGCCGAGCTGCTCTCCGCCGCCGGGGCCGAAGTTGTCACCTTTGACCCTCTCCGCGATGAGCAACTGCCCGAAGGTGTCGGCGGGTTGGTCATCGGAGGTGGGTTCCCCGAGGTGTACGCGCCTGAGCTGTCTGCCAATGAGCCGTTGCGGAAGGCTGTTGCGGCGCTCGCTGAGCGCGGTGCGCCGGTCGCCGCCGAGTGTGCCGGGCTGCTGTATCTGTCTCGCGAGCTCGACGGGCAGCCCATGTGTGGGGTCATCGATGCCAAGGCCCGTATGGACGAGCAGCTGACCCTCGGGTACCGGGATGCCGTTGCCGTGTCCGACAGTGTGCTCGCCGTGGCGGGGACGCGGATGCGGGGGCACGAGTTCCACCGGACCGTTGTCGAGCCCGGTGCCGGGGCGGCTCCCGCCTGGGGGGTGCGTACCCCGCGGAAGCGGGTCGAAGGTTTCGTACAACAAGGTGTGCACGCGAGTTATCTGCACACGCACTGGGCGTCCGAGCCCGGTGTCGCCCGTCGGTTCGTGGAGAGGTGCCTGACGTCATGAGCAGCAAGCTGACCGGAGTCGGGGTCGGGCCCGGTGACCCGGAGCTGGTGACCGTCAAGGGCGTCAACGCTCTGCGCGCCGCCGAGGTCGTCGTCGTACCGGTGATGGACACAGGAGAGCGGGGGCGGGCGGAGGCCACCGTCCTGCACTACGTGCCCCAGGAGAAGGTCGTCCGGGTCGTGTTCGCGCTGAACGAGCGGACCGACCGGGGGCGGCGTGAGGCCGCCTGGGACGCGGCCGGTGAGCGGGTGGCCGGGCTGCTGCGCGCGCACGCGACCGTCGCCTTCGCCACCATCGGCGACCCCAACGTGTACTCGACGTTCACCTATCTCGCGCAGACCATCGCGGAGCTGGTGCCGGGGACCGTCATCGAGACCGTGCCCGGTATCACCGCCATGCAGGATCTCGCCGCGCGGTCGGGGGCGGTGCTCACGGAGGGGACCGAGCCGCTGACCCTCGTTCCGGTGACCGCGGGGGCGGCCGTGCTCAAGGACGCTCTCAACGGGCCCGGCACCGTCGTCGCGTACAAGTTCGGGCGGCAGGCCGCGGAAGTGGCCGAGGCGCTGCGCGAGACGGGGCGGCTCGACGACGCCGTGTGGGGGTCGGCGCTCGGTCTTGAGAGCGAGTCCATCCGGCCGGCGGCCGAGCTCGACGGCGGGCCGCTGCCCTACCTCTCCACGCTCATCGCGCCCGCGCGGCGCGAGGGCGGGCGCGGCGGGAAGTTGTGAGCCGACCCGGCGAGGGCTCAGCCCGCGAGGCCCACCACCAGCCAGATGAAACCCGCGCCCGCGACCGTGCACAGCAGGGTCGAGCGGGCGGGGTGCTCGTGGTGTGCCTCGGGGAGGATCTCGGCGGCGGCGAGGTAGAGGAGTACGCCGCCGAAGAGGCCGAGATAGCAGCCGAGCAGTTGCTCCGGGATGGTGACGAAGAGCGTCGAGGCGGCGCCGGCCACGGGGGCCACCGCGTCGGCGACGAGCATCATGATCGCCTTGCGCCGGTCGTTCCCGTACAGGCTCGTGAGCGTGTACGTGTTGAAGCCGTCCGCGAAGTCGTGGGCGATGACGGCGAGGGCCACCGCCAGGCCCATTCCGCCGCCGACCTGGAAGGCCGCGCCGATCGCCACGCCGTCCATCGCGCTGTGGCCGACCATCGCGGCGGCCGCCGTGAGGCCGACCTCCGGCGCCCGGCCGCCGTTCTCGTCAGCGCCGTGTGCCGCCTGCCGGGCGGCCAGCAGGCGTTCCACCAGGTGGGCCAGCAGGAATCCGGCCACGAACAGCAGCAGCGCGGCCGGTACGCCGAAGACCTCGTCGCCCGCCGCGCTCAGCGCCTCCGGCAGCAGGTCCAGGCCGACCACGCCGAGCATCAGGCCGCCGGCCAGGCCGAGTACCAGATGACGTCGGTCGGTCACCCGCTGTGCCGTCCAGCCGCCGGCCAGCGTCATCAGGAACGCGCCGAGCGCGACGAGGACCGCCATAGGCCCTTGCTATCCGATCGACCGCCGTTCACGCACGCCCGTGGCCCCGTGTCCGCGTGTACGCCCTGAAGTTTCGTCACACACGCACCGTTCGAGCGCACTGATGTTCCGCAAGTTCCACATGTTCCGTAGGAGAGGACCCCATCCCATGGCCGACGCCCCCACCGGCAAGGTGACCATCGTCGGGGCAGGGCCCGGCGCCGCCGACCTGCTGACGTTCCGCGCCGCGCGCGCCATCGCCGAGGCCGACGTCGTGATCTGGGCGGCCAGCCTGGTGCAGGCGGAGGTCCTCGACCACGCGCGCGAGGGCGCGGAGATCCTGGACTCGGCGACGATGTCCCTCGAGGACGTGGTGGCCGTGTACGAGCGTGCCGCCGAGGAGGGGCTGAAGGTGGCCCGCATCCACTCCGGCGACCCGGCGCTGTGGGGCGGCACGCAGGAGCAGCTCGACCGGTGTGCGGACATCGGGGTCGAGACCGAGATCATCCCGGGTGTCTCGTCCTTCTCCGCCGTGGCCGCGCTCGCACAGCGCGAGCTGACGATTCCCGAGGTCGCGCAGTCCGTGATCCTCACCCGGCTCGGCGGCGGCAAGACGCCGATGCCGCCCGGAGAGGAAGTACGGGAGTTCGCCCGCCACGGGACGACGATGGCGCTGTTCCTGTCGGCGGCGCGCAGCGGTCAGCTGGTGCGCGAGCTGCTGGAGGGCGGCTACCCCACGTCCACGCCGGTCGTGGTGGCGTACCAGGTGACCTGGCCGGAGGAGCTGCTCGTGAAGTGCACGATCGAGACGCTGGAGGAGACGGTCAAGGAGCACAAGCTCTGGAAGCACACCCTCTTCCTGGTCGGCCCTGCACTCGACGCGAGCGGCACGCGCTCGCACCTCTACCACCCCGGTCACTTCCACGAGTTCCGCAAGGCCGACCCGCGGGCGCGTGCGGAACTGCGCGCGGAGCGGCGTGCGGCGCGCAAGGGCAGTCCGTCGTGACGACCGTCGTCGGTACGGATGCGGTCACCGTCGCGGGGACGGCTGCGATCACCGTCGTCGGTACGGGTACGGGGGCGCCGTTGCCTCCGGATGCCATGTCCGCCGTAGCCGGGGCCGGGCTCGTCGTCGGCGCCGCGCGGCATCTGGCCGCGGCACTGCTGCCGGAGGGGGCGGAGCGTGTCGTGCTCGGTCCGCTCGCACCGGCGCTCGATGTGATCGAGCGGCACGTGGACAAGGGGGACAAGCAGGGGCGGGTCGTCGTGCTCGCCTCCGGTGATCCCGGGTTCTTCGGGATCGTGCGGGCGCTGGCCGAACGCTTCGGGGCGGAGCGGCTGGACGTCCGGCCCGGTGTCTCGTCCGTCGCCACCGCCTTCGCCCGGCTCGGGCTGCCCTGGGACGACGCCGTGGTGGTCAGCGCGCACGGCCGCGATCTGCGTACGGCCGTCAACGTCTGCCGGTCACAGCCGAAGGTGGCCGTGCTGACCGGTCCCGGCTCGGGACCCGCCGAGCTGGGCGCCGCGCTCGCCTACCGGTGCGGGGACCGCGTGCTCGTCGTCGCGAGCGCCCTGGGCGACCCCGCGCACGAGCAAGTGGAGCGGGTCACGCCCGCCGAGGCCGCGGCCCGTGACTGGGGTACGGCGGTGAGCGTCGTCCTGTGCCTGGACGAGTCGCGTGCCCTGGCCCCCGTGCGAACCATGGCCGGACCGTCCGCCGGACCCGTCCGATGGGCCCTGGACGAGAGCGAGTTCGCGCACCGCGACTCGATGATCAGCAAGTTCGAGGTACGGGCGCTCGCGCTGGCCCGGATCGGGCCGCGGCTCGGCGAACTGGTCTGGGACGTCGGCGCGGGCTCCGGGTCCGTCGCCGTCGAGTGCGCGCGGTTCGGCGCCGCCGTCACCGCGATCGAGAAGACGCGGGACGGCTGCGACCGCATCCGCGCCAACGCCGAGGCGCACGGCGTCGATGTACAGGTCGTGCACGGGGCCGCGCCGACGGTGCTGTCCGATCTGGACGACCCGGACGCGGTCTTCATCGGCGGCGGCGGGCGCGAACTGCCCGCCATCGTCACGGCCTGCGCGCGGCGGGCCCGGCGGGCCGTCGTGATCGCCATGGCCGCCCTCGACCGGGTTCCGGCGGCCCGGGACGCGCTCACCGGTGCCGGGTTCGACTGCGACGGCGTACTGCTGCAGTCGTCCCGGCTCGCGCCGCTGCCGGGTGGCGTCGACCGGCTCGCGGCCACCAATCCCGTCTTTCTGCTGTGGGGCGTCCGGCCTCCGGCCCGTACCGAAGGAGTCCCCCAGTGATCGGCCTGATTTCCGCGACAGCGGCGGGCGCGGCTGCCCGTGACCGGCTGGCCGCGGCCTGGCCCACGCGTGCGCGGGTGTACGACGGGTCCGTCGGGGACGCCGTTCGGCGGGCGTTCGCCGAGTGCGACCAGGTGGTGTGTTTTCTTGCGACGGGGGCGGTTGTGCGGCTTGTCGCGCCGCTGTTGAGCGACAAGGCGTCCGACCCGGGGGTCGTGTGCGTCGATGAGGGCGGGCGGTTTGCCGTGTCCCTCGTGGGGGGCCACGGGGGTGGTGCGAATGAACTCGCCCGCGAGGTGGGTGAGTTGCTCGGGGCCGAGCCTGTGGTGACTACCGCGACGGATGCGGTGGGGATTCCTGGGCTGGATACGCTCGGGTTCCCGGTGGAGGGGGATGTCGCCGGGGTTTCTCGGGCCATGTTGGACGGGGAGCCCATTGCTCTGGAGGCTGACTTCCAGTGGCCGCTCCCCGCGCTGCCGTCGAACATTGGGAGCCCGGCGCTGGAAGCTGTGCCTTCCCGTCCCGCCCAGCGGGACGAGCGGTACCGGATCTTCCTCACCGACCGTGTCCTTGAACCCGCCGACCATGAAGTGGTCCTCCGTCCGCCGTCCCTCGTCGTCGGGGTCGGAGCTTCTAAGGGTGCCCCCGTCGACGAAGTCCTCGGGCTCGTCCAAGATGCCCTGCGGGACGCCGGGTTGTCGGCGAAGTCCGTTGCCGAGTTCGCGACCGTCGATGCCAAGGCCGGGGAGCCGGGCATCGTGGGGGCGGCCGAGCGGTTCGGGGTGCCCGTGGTGACGTACGGCGCCGAGGAGTTGGCGGGCGTCGAGGTGCCGAACCCGTCCGAGGCGCCGCTCGCCGCCGTCGGTACTCCCTCTGTCGCGGAGGCTGCGGCGCTCGCGGGCGGGGGTGAACTCCTGGTGCCCAAGCGGAAGTCGGTACGGGCGGACGGGCAGCCGGCGATGGCGACCTGTGCGGTCGTACGCCGGGTCGCGCGCGGCCGGCTCGCGGTGGTCGGGCTCGGGCCCGGTGCGCGTGATCTGCTGACGCCGCGTGCGAAGGCGGAGCTGCGGCGGGCGTCCGTGCTCGTCGGGCTGGACCAGTACGTCGACCAGATCCGCGATCTGCTGCGGCCGGGTACCCGGGTCCTGGAGTCGGGGCTCGGCGCCGAGGAGGAGCGGGCGCGTACGGCGGTCGCGGAGGCCCGGCGCGGGCAGGCCGTCGCGCTGATCGGCAGCGGGGACGCAGGGGTGTACGCGATGGCGTCGCCCGCGCTGGCCGAGGCCTCCGACGACATCGACGTGGTCGGGGTGCCCGGGGTGACGGCCGCACTGGCGGCCGCGGCGATCCTGGGAGCGCCGCTCGGGCACGACCATGTGTCGATCAGCCTCTCCGATCTGCACACGCCGTGGGAGGTCATAGAGCGGCGGGTACGGGCGGCGGCCGAGGCCGACATCGTGGTGACGTTCTACAACCCGCGCAGCCGGGGCCGGGACTGGCAGCTTCCCAAGGCGCTGGCGATCCTCGGCGAGCACCGGGAGCCGACAACGCCGGTCGGTGTCGTACGGAACGCTTCACGGCCGGACGAATCCAGTCGTCTCACCTCCCTCTCGGGACTCGACCCGGCGACGGTGGACATGATGACCGTGGTGACCGTGGGCAACACGGCAACCCGTGAGATCGCCGGCCGCATGGTGACGCCGCGCGGCTACCGCTGGCAGGAGGAGGCCAAGTGAGCGCTACGACCGGGGTGACACGTGTGGTGCACCCCATCGAGCAGGAGTCCTTCCGGCGGCTGCGCACGCGCCTGGACACCTCGCACTTCCCGCCGCTGACGCGGGCGGTCGTGGAACGGGTCATCCACTCCGCGGCCGACCTCGACTACGCGGCGGACCTCGTCACCGACGAACACGCCCTGGAGCGGGCGCATGCCGCGCTGCACGCCGGTGCGCCCGTCGTCGTCGACGTCGAGATGGTCGCGGCGGGCATCACCCGCCGCGACACCGTCTGCCGGCTCAAGGACGCCAAGTCCGGTCCGGGGCTGACCCGTTCGGCGCACGCGATCCGGCTCGCGTACGAGGACGTCGGGCCCGGCGCCCTCTGGGTGATCGGCTGTGCGCCGACCGCCCTGGAGGAGCTGCTGACCCTGAACGCCGACCCGGCGCTCGTCATCGGACTGCCCGTCGGTTTCGTCGGCGCGGCCGAGTCCAAGGCCGCGTTGCGCGAGAGCGGACTGCCCGCGGTCAGCAACGTGTCCGAGAAGGGCGGCTCCGCAGTCGCCGCGGCGGCGCTCAACGCCCTCCTGTACCACCCCGTATCCAAGGCTTTCGAGCCCTCTAAGGAGAAATCGTGACCACCCCGTCCCCCGCCCTGCTGATCGCCGGACACGGCACCCGGGATGAGGCCGGAGCCGAGGCCTTCCGTGACTTCGTACGGGAGTTGGGGCGCCGGCACCCCGAACTGCCCGTCGCGGGCGGGTTCATCGAGCTGTCCCCGCCGCCGCTGGGTGACGCCGTGGCCGAACTGGTCGAGCAGGGGGTACGGCGTTTCGCCGCCGTTCCGCTGATGCTGGTGTCCGCCGGGCACGCCAAGGGGGACATCCCGGCGGCGCTGGCCCGTGAGAAGGAGCGGCACCCCGGGATCTCGTACACCTACGGGCGTCCGCTGGGCCCGCACCCGGCGCTCCTCGCCGTCCTCGAGCGGCGCCTCGACGAGGCCCTCGGCTCCACTTCCCGTACGCCCCAGGACCGCTCTGATGTGACCGTCCTGCTGGTGGGGCGCGGTTCCACCGACCCGGACGCCAACGCCGAGGTGCTCAAGGCGGCGCGGCTGCTGTGGGAGGGCCGGGGTTACGCGGGCGTCGAGACGGCGTTCGTGTCGCTGGCCGCGCCCGATGTGCCGTCCGGTCTCGACCGCTGTGTGAAGCTGGGCGCGCGCCGGATCGTCGTACTCCCCTACTTCCTCTTCACCGGCATCCTGCCCGAGCGGGTGCGCCAGCAGACCGAGGGCTGGGCGGCCGCGCATCCGGAGGTCGAGGTGCGCTCCGCCGATGTCATCGGTCCCGAGCCGGAGTTGCTCGACCTGGTCATGGAGCGTTACCGCGAGGCCGTGCGGGGCGACCTGCGGATGAACTGCGACTCCTGCGTCTACCGCATCGCCCTGCCCGGCTTCGAGGACAAGGTCGGTCTGCCCCAGCAACCGCACTTCCACCCCGACGACGACGGTGACCACCAAGGACACCACGGACACCACCATGGCGGCCATGCACACTCCCACGCACACTGAGGGCGCGTCCGACGGCGACGCACACGATCTGCGGCACCACGGGGACGCCGAGGTGCGCGACGACGGTTCGGCGCTCGTCGATCTCGCCGTGAACGTCCGCGCCGACACGCCCCCCGAGTGGCTGCGCGAGCGGATCGCCGCCTCGCTGACCGGGCTCGCGGCCTACCCCGACGGGCGGGAGGCGCGGGCCGCGGTGGCTGCGCGGCACGGGCTGCCCGTCGAGCGGGTGCTGCTCACCGCGGGTGCCGCCGAGGCCTTCGTGCTGCTCGCGCGCGCTCTGAAGGTGCGCCGGCCCGTGGTCGTGCATCCTCAGTTCACCGAGCCGGAGGCGGCGCTTCGGGACGCCGGGCACTCCGTCGACCGTGTCCTGCTCCGCGCGGAGGACGGGTTCCGGCTCGACCCTGCGGCCGTTCCCGAGGACGCGGATCTCGTCGTGATCGGGAACCCGACCAATCCGACGTCCGTACTGCATCCGGCTCGCCTGATCGCCGAACTCGCCCGGCCCTGGCGGACGTTGGTCGTCGACGAGGCGTTCATGGACGCCGTGCCGGATGAGCGGGAGGCGCTTGCCGGGCGGACGGATGTGCCCGGGCTCGTGGTGTTGCGCAGCCTCACCAAGACGTGGGGGCTGGCCGGGCTGCGGATCGGCTACGTCCTCGCCGCCCCCGAGACGATCGTCGAGCTGGAGCGCGCCCAGCCGTTGTGGCCGGTGTCCACGCCCGCGCTTGCGGCGGCCTCGGCGTGTGTGTCCTCCCGGGCGCTCGCGGAGGCCGCCCACGCTGCCCACCGGGTTGCGGCGGATCGGGCCCATCTGGTGGCTGGGCTCAAGGAGTTCGAGGTGGACGGGTTGTGGGTGGTGGAGCCTGCGGAGGGGCCGTTCGTGCTGGTGCGGATTCGTGGGGCTGCCCTTGTGCGGCGTCAGCTGCGGGGGCTCGGGTTCGCCGTGCGGCGGGGGGACACGTTTCCCGGGCTGGGTGAGGAGTGGATCCGGCTGGCGGTTCGGGACCGGGTGACTGTGAATGGGTTTCTGCTGGCGCTGGATCGGGCGGTGACGGTGGTTGGGGGTTGAGGTGGTGTTTGCTCGCCCCCTCCGCCCCTACCCGTCCCGTCCCCTGGGGGCTCCGCCCCCAGACCCCCGTATCGCGCTGACGCGCTCGTCCTCAAACGCCGGACGGGCTGACACCGGGCGTAGCCCGGAAGCATGGGACGGGTAGGGGCGGAGGGGGCGAAAAAACCCTCCCTCACCCCCGACTACGCCGCCCCAAAGCCACCGCTCCCCCACCCACCGCAAGCAACACAACCGCCCCACCCACCACATACGGCGTCATCGCCCCACCTCCCGTCTCCGCAAGCCCCGCCTCCGCAGGCGCCCCCTGCGGCTTCACGTCCGCCACCGGGGCGTCGTCGGACGACACGACCGGCGCCTCACACGTCGCCCCCGCCAGAGTCACCGTCCCCTCCACCTCGGCCACATTCAGCTTCAACGGGTTGATGGACACCTTGAGTTCGAGCGCGGACGCGGCCGCCGTACGGGACGTGGTCGACGTCTTGGAGAGGTCGAGGCGAACAGAGCCGACCCCGGGCACCTCCACCACGGTCGGCCCACCGGCGGACAGCGTCACCTTCTTGCCGAGGACAGTGACCCCGCCCAGCAGATTCGACGTGGCCACGGGCTTCTCGCCCGCCTCACAGGTCGCCCGGGACGTGACCGACTCGACCTCGATGAGGGAGAGCAGCGGAAGCCCGGGAACATGGACCTTCGCATGGGCGAGGTTCGTGTACCCCTCGGCCTTCCGAGCGGACACCGTCGCCTTCGCGGCAGCGACCTCCGCACCCAGCACACTGAACGGCTGCCCGCCGTCGACGCCCTCCAACCGGGCGGTGAGCGCGGTCTTTTCGGAGCTCTGCGGCGCCCGCACCTCGTTGAGGGAGACGGTGAGCGGAACGTTCACCGTCTTGTTGAGCAGGGACACGTCGAGCCCGGTGCGCAGCACGACGGCGCTCGCGCTGCCCTGCTCGCCGGTGTCGTCGGTCGCGTGCGCGGACCCCGCGCCGGCGAGCGCGGCGGGGCCTGCGGCCAGAGCCGTTGCGGCGGCGACGGTGACGAACCGGCGTGCGGGCATGCGGAAGTTGTTGCCGTTCAAGGTGGGGGACCCCTCGTAAGAGACATGCTTGGGACCCGGTCAGGATTACGCACAGCGAGTGAACCGTGAGCGATCCTGCGTGACTTCACTCCAACGTGGCTTTTTGGTGCATGCATTCGAATCCCCAGGCACGGATGTTCCACGACGCCACCCCCACACCCCCATATCGAGCGGCGCGCCGTTCACCACCCAGCGCGCGGGGTGAAAGTGCTCAACGAGACGGCGAGCTGACACGTCACGCCCCGTCAACATCGTTCACAGTCCGGAACTCACCTTTCCATTTTGCATGCCCTTGACAAGCTTTTGGAGAAGCCTGATAGGACAGGTGCGCTTGGCGATTCCTGTGCGTCCGCTGTGCCCACGGGGACAAGGAGCCCACCACATGGCAACCTCAGACCGCACCCGCATCCGCTTCGCCCCCTTCCTCCACCGACCCTTACGCCGCTCCGGCCTCCGCACCGCCGTGATCGGTGTCGTGGCGTCGGCGATGATCGTGGCCGCCGCCCCGGCGGCCCCCTCGGTCCAGGACAAGGCGAGACCCACCGCCGTTTCCGGCCCCGACACCAGCGATCCACGTGACGGCTGGCGTCCCAACAGTGAACGCGGCGACGACAGGAACGAGGACCCGCTCAAGGGCGAACAGCCCGCCGGTATCGCCCTCGACCGCACCCGGGGCGCCGACTCCGCCCGCCCGGCGGTCGCGGGCGAGGCCGAGGGCGTGAGGATCGAGGAACCCCGCACGGCGCACGCCACCGGTGCCGACCTCGTCTGGACTCCCTACCAGGGCAACGACCTTCTGGAGTACGAGGTCCACCGCTCCACCACGAAGGACTTCAAGCCGACCGCCGAGACGCTTCTCGCCCCGGTCGACCGCGACACCCGGACCTTCGCCGACCGTTCCGCCTCCCCCGCGCCGGTCGGCGACGAGGGCAGGACGTACCACTACCTCGTCGCCGTGCACACCAAGGGCGGAGAGCTGCTGACCAGCCCGGTCCGCGCGGTTGAGCTGCCTGCCGTCGGGCAGGTCGCCCAGGGCGGGAAACTGCTCGCCGCGCCCGAGGCCGAGACCTACTTCCTGCCGTACACGCCGACGCGGGTCGTCCCGGGCGAGACCTCCACCGTCGAGGCGACGCTCACCAACACCACCGGCACGGTGTGGAAGAAGGGCGAGCGCGTCCTGTCGTACCGCTGGACGCTGGACGGCAAGGACGTCACCAGCCTCCTCAACAAGGACGCCACCCCGCTCCCCCAGGACGTCCCGCCGGGCGGCTCCGTCACCTTCGACGCGCAGCTCAAGGCGCCGGTCCTCATCGACCCGCTCGACAAGCGGCTGACCTTCGGCCTGGAGTGGGACCTGCGGGAGAAGGCCACCGGCAAGTGGCTCTCCGAGACCGACGGGGTACCGCCGTCCAAGCACCAGGTGACCGCCGAGTACCCGACCTCCGACCAGCTCGGTCTCGAGGACTTCTACTCCTACGCGGGCAAGAACACCGGCGCGGGCTCCGCCCTGATGAGCAACCTCTACGCGGGGAACGCGGTCTGGTCGTACAACGCCTTCTCGAACCCGTCCCTGGGCTTCTCGACCTTCCTGCGGCTCTCCTACAACTCGCAGGACGCCTCCTCCACTCCGGCCGGACCCGGCTGGTCCCTCCAGGCGTCCTCGCCCGTCCGGCTCGGCACCCCGCTGGACTTCCATCCCTCCGCGCTGCTGCCGGCCCGCATCACGATGACCGACGGCGACGGCACCAGCCATGTCTTCAGCAAGAACAAGAAGGGTGAGTGGGACTCCCCCTCCGGGGTCCACTTCAAGGTCAGGCAGCTGGAGAAGAGCTGTCTGCTGCACCCGCACGAGCGGGAGGCCTGGGAGTTCCTGCGCCCGGACCGCACCCGGTTCCTCTTCGACTGCCAGGGCTATCCGAGCGCCATGGTGGACAAGAACGGCAACCGGATGGAGTTCACCTACGAGCAGCGGCTGCTCGGCCAGAAGCTGCTGAAGTACGTCACCGACGCCGAGGGACGGCGCACTCTCACCGTCGACTACTGGGAGAAGGGCGAGCCGTACTCGTACCTCGACGAGGACGGCGAGCTGCGCACCGGTGACCATCTCCTCAACCCGTTCATCATCGACAAGGTCCGTTCCGTCACCGACATCTCGGGGCGGCGGGTCGACTTCACGTTCACCGAGAAGGGGCTGCTCGGGCGGCTGACGGACGGTGCCGGCGCGAACGACAAGCTGCGCAAGGAGTTCGGGTTCACCTACGGCAAGGAGCTCGACCACCCGGGCATCAAGCTGGTCCAGGTCACCGACCCGCTCGGTCACGCCACCGAGCTCGACTACGTCGGCCCGCACGACGACAAGGACCAGCTGCCCTACCTGGGGTACACCAAGTCGATCAAGGACCGCCTTGGCGGTCTGACCGGCTACCGCTACGCGGACCCGGACGGCCATGACGGCAAGGCGGCGCAGACCGTCGTCACCGACGCCGAGGGCAATCCGAGCACGCAGCTTCTCGACAGCTACGGGCGGCCGGTGAAGCTCACCAACGCCGAACGGCAGACCACCAGGCTCGCCTGGGACGCGGACAACAACGTCACGCGCCTGGAGGAGAACAACGGCGCCGCCCGCACCTGGAAGTACGACCCCAAGACCGGCTATCCGCTTGAGGTCAGGGACGCCGAGGCGGTCAAGAACGACCGGCCCGCCGCCACCCTCACGTACGCCACCGGCGAGAACGGCTACATCGCCGATCTGACCCAGCGGGTCTCCCCCGAGGGCCGGATCTGGCGCTTCGGCCATGACGCCGTGGGCAATCCGACCTCGGTCACCGACCCCAAGGGCGTCACGACCGAGCCCGAGGGCGACTACACCTCGACGAGCACCTATGACGCGCGGGGCCGGCTCACCGCGGCCACCGACGCCAACGAGCACACCACCCGGTTCGAGGACTACGACCCGTCCGGCTATCCGCGCACCATCGTCGACGCGCTCGGCAACCGGACGCGGACGACGTACGACGTGCGCGGCAACGTGACCGAGCTGGAGGAGGCCAACGGGGCGACGACGACGCAGACGTACGACCTGTTCGGGCGTCCGCTGGAGAACCGGATCCCCAAGGACCAGGAGGCGGGCGACTTCCTCGTCACACCTGCGCCGGTGTACGACAGGAACGACAACACCGTCGAGTTCACCTCCCCCAACGGCGCGTCGAGCACCAGCCGTTTCGACGCCGCCGACCAGCAGGTCGAGCTGGTGCAGCCCGGCGACGAAGCCGGCGACCCGCTGCGGCGGACGACGTACACGTTCGACAAGGTCGGCAACCAGCTGACGTCGACGCAGCCGAAGGGCACCCTGACCGAGGACCCCGACGACTACACCACGAAGATCACCTACAACGAGATCTACCAGCGGATCGCGACCGAGGACGCGGCCGGTCACCGCGCCACCGCCGCGTACGACGGTGTCGGCGATCTGGTCGAGGTCGTTGACGCGCGCAAGGCCGAGAGCCAGGATCCGGACGACTACACCAGCCGGTTCCGCTACGACCTCGACCACCGGCTCCTTGAGACGACGGACGCGACCGGCAACTCGACGACGAGCACCTACGACTGGGACGGGCTGACCACCGCCACCACGGACGCCGACGGGAACCGCGCCGAGCTGGTCCTCGACGCCCGCGCCGCCCTGGTCGAGGCGCGCACCCCGCACGAGAAGAACGGTGCCGACACCGTCTTGCGCACCACCCGCTTCGAGTACGACGAGGCGGGCAACCAGACCCGGGTCATCACCCCGCGCGGCGTCGAGACGGGCGCGGACCCCGAGGACTTCGCCGCCGAGACCGTCTACGACGAACTGAACCGGGTCAAGGAGACCCTCACCCCCTACGACCCGGACGACGAGCGCTACAACAAGCCCGACCGGACGATCTACCAGTACGACGAGGTCGGCCGGCCGGTGAAGGTCAGCGCCCCGCCGTCGGAGGGCCAGTCCGTCCGCAACGAGTCGCGGTACAGCTACTTCGACACCGGCTGGATCCGGACGTCCACCGACGCCTTCGACATCAAGAGCACCTACGAGTACAACGAACTCGGTCAGCAGATCCAGAACACCCTGACCAGCGCGGGCGGTTCGGTCTCCCGGACCCTCAACTCCGCCTTCTATCCGAGCGGCGCGCTGAAGTCCCGGTCGGACAACGGCGTCCCGGTCGGTCTCCAGGTCGCGCTCGTCGACAACTCCGACGTCAACAACACGGCGACACAGGGGACTTGGGACGAGGTCACCGCAGAGGGCTCGTACGGCTTCAACGCGCAGACCCATGCGGCGGGGTCCGGCGAGTCCCGGTTCGTGTGGCAGCTGAACATCCCGCAGAACGGCGACTACACGGTCTACGTCCGCAACCCGAAGGTCGAGGGCGCTGCGAAGGACGCCACGTACGAGATCAAGCACAAGGACGGAACCGAGGAGAAGACCCTCGACCAGACCGAACTCCCGGGTGAATGGCGGTCACTGGGCAAGTACACCTTCGAGGAGAACGCCGGCCAGGCCGTCACCCTGACGGACAAGGCGACCGGTGTCGTCGTCGCGGACGCGGTGCGGCTGGTCCGCGACAACTCCGGCGACACCGACAACGAGAACAAGGACTTCTCCTACCGCTACGACGCCAACGGGAACCAGACCGAGATCACCGACCGCAGCCCGGGCGTCGAGGTCGACCGGTACACCCTCGGCTACGACGGGATCAACCAGCTCACCAAGGTCGTCGAGCACGACGGGGACTCCGTCCGCAACACCGCCGAGCTGACCTACGACGCCAACGGCAACACGCTCACCACCACGCACGACCTGACCTGGAGCAAGCTGGAGTACGACGCCCTGGACCGGGTGGAGCGGATCACCAACGCCGCCTCTCCGACGGCCGGGGACCAGCAGGTGACCGGCCTGGAGTACACCTCCCGCGGTGAACTCGCCGAGGAGACCAAGCCCAACGGCAATGTCCTCACCGTCGACTACTACCTCGACGGGGCGACGAAGCGGACGAGCGAGAAGAAGTCCGACGGCACGGTCGTCGCCGAACACGCGCTGACCTACAACGCCAACGGTCACAAGCTCGAGGACGTCCTCAAGGTGATGGACGCCGACGACCACGGCGACACCGTCGACAACACCTACGCGTACGGCTACGACCCGCAGGACCGCATCGCCAAGGTGACGAAGACCGGCGACGACGAGGCGACGGAGGAGTACCGGCACGACGCCGCCGGCAATGTGATCCGGCAGACCGTCGACGACACCACGACCACCCACCGCTACGACCGCAACCGGCTCCTCACCTCCACCGAGGACGGCGCCTCCTCGACGTACAACTACGACCCGCTCGGCCGTCTCGACACCGTCTCCTTCGGCGGCGAGAGCATCCAGAAGTACCGCTACGACGGCTTCGACCGGCCCGCCTCGATCACCGCGGGCAGCGGCGACGCGGCGAAGACGACCCGGATGACGTACGACGCCTTCGACCGCACCGTCAAGGAGTCCCAGGGCAGCGGCGACGACGCGAAGACCACCCTCTTCACGTATCTCGGGATCACCTCCCTGTCCCTGCGGGAGGAAGTGTCGGACGAGTCCGTGACGTCCTTCCAGTACGCCTCCTGGGGCCAGAAACTCACCCAGATCAAGGACGAGGAGGACAAGGACCCCGAGACCACCCAGTACGCCTACCACCCCCACGGTGACGTCGAGGCGCTCACCGACAAGGACGGCAACACCAAGGCGACGTACGGCTACACCGCGTACGGCAAGAACGACAACGCCCAGTTCACCGGCGCCGACAAGCCCGGGTCGGGCGGCGAGGAGCCGTACAACTCCTACCGGTTCAACGGCAAGCGCTTCGACTCCACGTCCGGCACCTACGACATGGGCTTCCGGACCTACGACCCCGGCCTGAACCGGTTCCTGACCCGCGACATGTACGGCGGCGCGCTCGCCGACATGGGCCTGACGACCGACCCGTTCACCGGCAACCGGTACGCCTTCGCGGGCGGCAACCCGGTCTCGTTCGTCGAGATCGACGGGCACCTGTTCGGAATGTCGTGGTCGGACATCGGTCACCTGGCCCTGGACGTCGTCGGCCTGATCCCGGCCGTCGGTGAGATCGCCGACCTCGCCAACTGCGGCTGGTACGCGGCCGAGGGCAACTATGTGGACGCGGGCCTGTCCTGCGCGTCGGCGATCCCGTTCGCGGGGTACGGCGCCTCGGCGGCCAAGGCGGTCAAGTACGGCGACGAGGTGATCGACGCCGTCGATGCCGCCAACGACGTCCGCCGCACGGCCGACAACGCCCTGCCGCCGGCCGGCGCCGCTCCTCCGGCGGGCGCCGCCCCGCCCGCGAACGCGGCTCCGCCGGCCAATGCCGCTCCGGCTCCGGCTCCGGCGAATCCGGTGCCCGCCCCGGCCCCGGCCCCGCCGAAGGTTCCGGAGCAGCCGCCCAGCAGCGGTGCGAGCTGCAAGGTCCGCAACAGCTTCACCCCGGGCACCCAGGTCCTGATGGCCGACGGCACCACCAAGGCGATCGAGGACATCCTGGTCGGAGACCGGGTCGCGGCCTCCGACGTCGAGACCGACGACACCCGGTCCCGTGCGGTGACCGCCACCATCACCGGCAAGGGCGCCAAGCAGCTCGTCACGCTCACCGTCGACACCGACGGCCGTGCCGGGGACGCCACGTCGACGATCACGGCCACGGACGGCCACCCGTTCTGGCTGCCCGACGTGGGCCGTTGGGTGGATGCCGGCGACCTGAAACCCGGGCAGTGGCTGAGCACGGGCAGCGGGAGCTGGATCCAGATCACGGCCGTCGACCCCTGGTCGGCGAAGGCGACCGTCCACAACCTCACGGTCGCCGGGGTCCACACGTACTACGTGGTGGCCGGGGGCAGTCCGGTCCTCGTACACAACGGCTGCGGTCCGGACGATCTCGAAGAGGGACTGCAGCAGGCGGCCGACGCGGCGAACCAGTTCGCGAACCCCGGGGGCATGACCGGCGCCCTGCACCTGCCGGGCTGGAACGGTCCGATCCCCGTGTCCTCGGGCAGCCGCAACCTCAGCCCGTCCTACGCGGGCAACCTTCCGCCCGGGGCGACCGGCCAGAACTTCCACCACCTGGAAGCGCAGGCGGCGGGCGCGATGCGGGCCCAAGGTGCCACCGAGGCCCGGCTGTTCATCAGCGGCAACTACGTCTGCGGAGGATGCACGGCCGCCCTGCCCACCATGTTGCCGTCGGGCGCGACGCTGACGGTGATCTTCCGGGACGCGGGGGGTGCGATCCGGCAACTGCCCTTCCTGGGGCGTTGACCATCTGACCGATCCCGCTCCGCGCTCATCGGCCCCGGCAACCTCGTGCTGCCGGGGCCGATGGCCTGTCTGACGGCGGTCAGGGGAACGGCTTGATCCAAGGGATGTCAGTCATGTCGTCCAGGTAGGCCAGACGCTCGGGCTCCGTGGTGGCCACGCGCACCTCCGCGTATCCCGGCCTGTTCTCCCAGGGGCTTCCGGGGGCCATCGCGGGCCCCGTCGCGGCGACCAGGGTGTCGCTCATGAAGATCCGGCCACCGGGGCGGGGCGAACCCCAGCCGCCGAACGCGATCCGTGTCATCGGCGCGAGGACGGAGTCGAGCCGGTGCTCCTCCACCTGGGCGCACTCCCGCCACGAACTGCCCGTGTACGTGGCCTCGTACAGGACGCTGTGCGTCAGGAGTTCCGGGAGGCTCTCCGCGCACCGCTGCCACGGCTCGTAGAGCTCGGCTTCGTGGACCACGTCCGGCTCCGCGGTGCCGAACGCCCAACGCCAGTCGCCGGTCGCGTCCTCCATGAAGACGGCCGTGCTGTCCTCGCCCGCCTTCACCTGTTCCGGCGCGATCATCCGGTTCACCGTCATGAGCGGGGTCGACCACCGGGACGCGAGCCTGTGCCACTCCTTGAGGGGGGCCGGGAGCCAGTCGCAGGTGGTCGGGAGCGTCCCGGACGGGCCGTCGGGAGGGCCGTACCAGCGCTCCAGGAATTCGGGCACGTCGATGGTTGCCGGATCGATCATCTCCGCCAGCGCTCCCTCGTTGAAGGCAAGTGACTCTCTCTGTACCGGGATCCCGGGGATCCGTGGCGCCTAACCCACGACCCGCCCGTTCAGCACGATCCGCCGCGGGGCGGCCAGCACGCGTATGTCCGCCCGCGGATCCCCTTCGTACACCACGAGGTCCGCCGGTGCCCCCTCGTCGAGGCCCGGCCGTCCCAGCCAGCGCCGCGCGCCCCACGTCGTGGCCGACAGCGCCTCGACGGGCGGGATGCCGGCGGTGACGAGTTCGGCGACCTCGCCCGCGACAAGACCGTGGGCGAGCGAGCCGCCCGCGTCGGTGCCGACGTACACGGGGATCCCGGCGTCGTAGGCCGCGCGCACGGTGTCGTAGCGCCGTTCGTGCAACTGGCGCATGTGCGCGGACCATTGGGGGAACTTCCCGTCGCCGCCGGCCGCGAGCTGCGGGAAGGTCGCGATGTTCACCAGCGTGGGGACGATCGCGACGCCGTGCTCGGCGAAGAGCGGGATGGTGTCCTCGGTCAGGCCCGTCGCGTGCTCCACGCAGTCGATGCCCGCCTCGACCAAATCACGCAGGGAGTCCTCGGCGAAGCAGTGCGCGGTCACGCGGGCGCCGAGGCGGTGTGCCTCGGCGATCGCGGCCTCGACGGCGTCCCGGGGCCAGCAGGCGCTCAGGTCGCCGGTGCCGCGGTCGATCCAGTCGCCCACGAGTTTGACCCAGCCGTCGCCGCGCCGGGCCTCCTGGGCGACGTACGCGACGAGGTCCTCCGGCTCGATCTCGTGCGCGAAGTTCCTGATGTAGCGGCGGGTTCGGGCGATGTGGCGGCCCGCGCGGATGATCTTCGGGAGGTCTGCGCGGTCGTCGATCCAGCGGGTGTCGGAGGGCGAACCCGCGTCCCTCAGCAGCAGGGTGCCGGCCTCGCGATCGGTCAGCGCCTGCTTCTCGGCGACGTCGGCGTCGACGGGGCCGTGCAGGCCGAGCCCTACGTGGCAGTGCGCGTCGACGAGACCGGGCAGGGCCCAGCCCTCGACGGTACGGATGTCACGGGCGCCGGCGGGGCGCTCGTACGAGATCCTCCCGCCGACGACCCACAACTCGTCGCGGACGTCGTCGGGTCCGACGAGGACCCGGCCCTTCACACGGAGCACCGCCTGATCGCTCATGGGCTGAACCTTAGTTCGCCGACTGCAGGTGGTTCGTGGCTGGTCGCGCAGTTCCCCGCGCCCCTTACGGGGCGCGGTCCTCCTCGACATCCGCCATCGCGGGGTCAAGCAGGCGCGACAGGAAGTGCCGCGTCCGCTCGTGGCTCGGGTTGCCGATGACCTGTGCGGGGGCGCCCTCCTCGACGATCACGCCGCCGTCCATGAAGACGACGCGGTCGGCGACCTCGCGCGCGAAGGTCATCTCGTGGGTGACGACCATCATCGTCATGCCCTCGTTGGCGAGCATCCGCATGACCGCGAGTACGTCGCCGACGAGTTCGGGGTCGAGGGCCGAGGTGGGCTCGTCGAAGAGCATCACCTCGGGGCCCATGGCCAGGGCGCGGGCGATCGCGACGCGCTGCTGCTGGCCGCCGGAGAGGGAGGAGGGGTACGCGTCGGCCTTCTCGGAGAGGCCCACGCGCCGCAGGTTCTCCGCGGCGATCCGGGAGGCCTCGGCCTTGTCCCGCTTCAGCACCCGGCGCTGCGGCAGCGTGAGGTTGTCGGTCACCGACAGGTGGGGGAAGAGGTTGAACTGCTGGAAGACCATGCCGATACGGCGGCGTACGGCGTCGATGTCGACGTCGGGGTGCGTGACCTCCGTACCGCCGACGAAGACCTCGCCCTTGGTGGGCTCCTCGAGGAGGTTCACGCAGCGCAGCAGTGTGGACTTGCCGGAGCCGGACGGGCCGATGACGCAGACGACTTCACCCGAGCCGATCTCCAGGTCGATGCCGCGCAGCACCTCGTTGTCGCCGAAGGACTTGTGCAGGCCCTTGACCTGAATCTCTGGTGTCCTACGGATCTCTGGTGGCTGAGACGTGCTCACTTGGTGGCCTCCCCGGCCTTCGTCTCGAGGCGGCGCACGACGAAGCCGAGCGGGATCGTGACCAGCAGGTAGCACAGGCCCGCGACCAGGATCGGCGTGGAGTTGGCGGTCTGGCTCGCCAGGTCGCGCCCGAACTTGGTGAGTTCGCGTTCCTCCAGCGTGACGCCGAGGAACAGCACCAGCGAGGAGTCCTTGAAGAGGAGGACGAGTTCGTTGGTGAGCGGCGGGATCACGATGCGGAAGGCCTGCGGGATGATGATCGAGACCATGGCCCGGGTGTGCGAGAAGCCCAGCGAACGGGCCGCCTCCATCTGCCCCTTGGGCACGGCCTGGATGCCCGCGCGGATCGTCTCGGCCATGTAGGCGGCCGAGACGAGGCCGAGGGCCAGGGCCACCTTGCCGTAGGTGCCGCCGGGGATCTCCGTGCCCGGGAACGCCAGCGGCACGGCGACACCCACGAACACGAAGATGAGCAGGGCGGGCAGGCCGCGGAAGATCTCGATGTAGATGCCGGCGACCCAGCGGTAGGGGCCCACCGGGGACAGCCGCATCAGGGCGACGACCATGCCGAGCACGAGGCCGAAGACGAAGCCGGACATGGTGTAGAGCACGGTGTTCTTCAGCGCCATCGTGATGACGTCCGGGAACATCTGCGTGACCAGGTCCCACTGCGCGAACTGGTTCTTCAGCCGCCCCCAGTCGGCCGTGGCCGCGAAGGCGACCACGGCCGCGACGAACACGACGTACTGGACGCCGCGTGACAGCGCACGCTTCTGACGCCGGGTCAGACCGCTTTTGCGTGGCTGGAGTTGTGCGTCGGCTCCACTCATGAGGCGGACGGGGAGGCGGAGGCCGCAGCGGCGTCGTACGGGCCGATCCACTTCTCGTACAGCGTCTTGTACGTGCCGTCGGCCTTCGCGTCCGCGATCGCCTTGTTGATGGCGTCGACGAGCGCGGTGTTGCCCTTCTTCACCGAAAAGCCGTACTGCTCACCGGTGTTGATGTTGTCGGCGACCTCGAAGGCGTCCGCGTTGGCCTTGTCCTTCAGCCAGCCCTGGACGACCGGGTAGTCGATGATGACGGCCTGGACCTGGCCGGTGCGCAGCCCGTTGAGGAGGGCGTCGGAGGACTCGAAGGAGACGGGGTCCAGGCCGTGGCTCGTGGCGTAGTCCTCGCCGGTCGTCTGGGCCTGGGTGCCGACCTTCTTGCCCTTGAGGTCGGCGAAGGAGGTGATGCCGCTCTTCTTGTCGGCCAGGACGGCCTGCGTCGCCTCGAAGTACGGGTCCGAGAAGTCGACGTTCTTCTTGCGCTCGTCGGTGATGGTCATGCCGGCCGCGGCGAGGTCGCACTCGCCGGAGTTGAGGAACGCGCCGGTCTTGAAGTTCTCGAAGGGCGTGTCGATGAACTCCTGCTTCACGCCCAGGTCCTTGGCGACCAGGTCGATCAGCGAGACGTCGAAGCCCTGCACCTTGCCGTCGATCTCCGACTGGAAGGGCGGGTACGGGAGGTGGGTGCAGGTGGTGATCTGATCCGCCTTGACGAGCTTGACGCCCTTGACGGTGGTCGAGCCTCCGCCGTCGTCCGAGGAGCAGCCGGCCACGAGCAGCAGCCCGGCCGTCGCGGTGGTGGCGGCCAGAAAGCGGGTTCGGCGTCCGAGGACCGAGTTCACGGAGACCTCCTGTGGGGGGACTGAGGGTTCTGATTATAAGGAAAGGTTTGACTCACTCAAATCAATCCGATGGTCACCGCGCCGTCCGGCCTCAGAAGTCGCCGGTCCAAACCGGTGCGGTATCGCCGGTTACGCTCTGATCCATTGCCCCCCATGGGCCTCGTTAGACCCCGTGAGCGAAGAGAGCACCGTCGTGACCCACCCCTTCCTGGACCTGGCCCCGCTCAGCGCGGCGCACTTCGCGTCGATCGAGGACCGGGTGGCGCGGCTGCTCTCCACCGAGCAGGACGTCGTGATCATGCAGGGCGAGGCGCTGCTGCCGCTGGAGGGGGCCATCCGTGGCACGGCCGGGCCGGGCACGACCGCGCTCAATGTGATCACCGGTCCCTACGGGCAGACCTTCGGGGACTGGCTGCGGGACTGCGGCGCGACGGTGATCGACCTGGCGGTGCCCTTCCACACGGCTGTCACCGCCGCGCAGGTGCGGGAGGCGTTCGCCGAGCATCCCTCGATCGACTTCGTGTCGCTGGTGCACGCGGAGGCGGCGACGGGGAACACCAACCCGGTCGCGGAGATCGGTGAGGTCGTACGGGAGCACGGGGCGCTCTTCTACCTCGACGCCGTCGCGTCGATCGGGGCCGAGCCGGTGCTGCCGGACGCGTGGGGTGTCGACCTGTGCGTGATCGGGGCGCAGAAGGCGATGGGCGGGCCGGCCGGGGTGTCGGCCGTGTCGGTGAGCGAGCGGGCGTGGGCGCGGATGGCCGCCAATCCCGCGGCTCCGCGCCGGTCGTATCTCTCGCTGCTCGACTGGAAGCAGCGGTGGGTCGACGGGGGCCGGAAGGCGCTGCTGCACGCGCCCGCGCAGTTGGAGATGCTGGCCCTTGAGGCGTGTGTCGAGCGGATCGAGGGCGAGGGGCTCGATGCGGTGATGGCGCGGCACGCTTCGGCCGCGGCGGCCACGCGCGCCGGGGCGCTTGCGCTGGGCGGGGGGCTTGAGCCGTATGTGTACGAGGCGGTGGACGCGGCGCCCGTCGCCACGACCCTGCGGGCGCCGTCGGGGGTCGACGCGGCCGGGCTTGTCGCCAAGGCGCTGGCCGCGGATCCGGTGCTGCCGTTGGTCGCGGGTGGGGGTGCGCTCGCGAAGTCGATGATCCGGGTGAACCACTACGGGCCCGATGCGACTCGGGGGGTTGTGCACTCCAGCCTTGCGGCGCTGGGCGCTGCGCTGGCTGAGGCGGGGCTGGGTGTTGACCTTGAGGGGGCTCGGCGGGCTGTGGCGGGGGCGTGGGGGTGAGCGGTGGGGTTTTTCGCCCCCTCCGCCCCTACCCGTCCCGTGCCTGGGGGCTGCGCCCCCAGACCCCCTTATCGCGCTTCGCGCTCGTCCTCAAACGCCGGACGGGCTAAATTCGTCTCGCTTATCCTGCTATTAATTCTGCACAGCTTCCCATATTCTCCTGCCCGGTTTTCTCGTGTGTAAACGCTAAGATTTCGCGAACGCCAACCTCGTAATTCGGGCACATCTCGTGGTGATTACGTGGCTGTGACGCACTCCACAGGACGTCCGGTTCCTGTTGAATTTTCCGGGTAAAGCGGGATCAAACGGAGCCGACTCATGCGGCTGCACGCGCCCGCGTGATAACACTCGGGCGCCTCGTGCGTAACCCCGTGGGTCAATGCAATTTCGAATTTCCCTCGCTAAGTTCAATCCGCATGACCGCCGCACACGCAGACCCGCAAGCGGAATTCCTGGAAATGCCGGAGGGCCTTCGGATCGACCGTCCGGAGGTGGCCGACGGGGCCGCACTCTGGCGTATCGCCAAGGACTCCCGAACCCTCGACCTGAACTCCTCGTACAGCTATCTGCTGTGGTGCCGTGACTTCGCCGGTACGTCGGCGGTGGCGCGGGACGCGGACGGCGCGCCCGTCGGTTTCGTCACCGGGTACGTGCGGCCCGAGCACCCGGGCACGCTGCTCGTGTGGCAGGTGGCCGTCGACGGCGCCCACCGCGGGCGCGGTCTCGCCGGGGCGCTGCTCGACGGGCTGACCGCGCGGGTCGCCAAGGAGCGGCGGACGACCGTCGTCGAGACCACCATCACGCCGGGCAACACCGCCTCCGAGCGGCTGTTCACCTCGTACGCCGCACGTCACGGTGCGGGCGTCGAGCGTGAAGTGCTGTTCCAGGCAGGGCAGTTCCCGGACGGTTCGCACGACCCCGAGGTGCTGTACCGCATCGGGCCCTTGTCGCTCTGAACCCCACCCGGCTCGAACCCCGGCCCCACACGGCTTCGACCCCCCACGACTTCGTCTCCCAGGAGGAGATCCGCTGTGACCATCACCCAGCCCGACCTGAGCGTCTTCGAGACCCTGGAGTCGGAGGTGCGGAGCTACTGCCGCAGCTGGCCCACCGTCTTCGACCGGGCGCAGGGCAGCCGGATGTACGACGAGGACGGCCATGAGTACCTGGACTTCTTCGCGGGCGCCGGATCACTCAACTACGGGCACAACAACCCCGTACTCAAACGGGCGTTGATCGACTATCTGGAACGGGACGGTGTCACCCACGGTCTCGACATGTCGACGACCGCCAAGCGCGCGTTCCTGGAGTCCTTCCAGAAGGTCGTGCTGCAGCCGCGCGATCTGCCGTACAAGGTCATGTTCCCGGGGCCGACGGGCACCAACGCCGTCGAGTCCGCGCTGAAGCTGGCGCGCAAGGTGAAGGGGCGCGAAGCGATCGTGTCCTTCACCAACGCCTTCCACGGGATGTCGCTGGGCTCGCTCGCCGTGACCGGCAACGCCTTCAAGCGGGCCGGCGCCGGCGTCCCGCTCGTGCACGGCACCCCGATGCCGTTCGACAACTACTTCGACGGCCAGGTCCCGGACTTCCTCTGGTTCGAGCGGCTTCTGGAGGACCAGGGCTCCGGGCTCAACAAACCCGCCGCCGTGATCGTGGAGACCGTGCAGGGCGAGGGCGGCATCAACGTCGCGCGGCCCGAGTGGCTGCGGGCCCTCGCCGCGCTGTGCGAGCGCCAGGACATGCTGCTGATCGTCGACGACATCCAGATGGGCTGCGGGCGTACGGGCGCGTTCTTCTCCTTCGAGGAGGCGGGGATCGTGCCCGACATCGTCACCGTGTCCAAGTCCATCTCCGGGTACGGACTGCCCATGTCCCTGTGCCTGTTCAAGCCCGAGCTGGACATCTGGGAGCCGGGCGAGCACAACGGCACCTTCCGCGGCAACAACCCGGCGTTCGTCACGGCAGCCGCCGCCCTGGAGGCGTACTGGGCCGACGGCTCCGCCATGGAGAAGCAGACCCGCGCCCGCGGCGAGCAGGTCGAGCAGGGGCTGATCTCCATCACCGAGGAGAACCTCGCCGACGTCAAGGAGTACCGGGGACGGGGCCTCGTCTGGGGCATCGAGTTCAAGGACAAGGAGCGCGCGGGCCGCATCGCGCAGCGCGCCTTCGAACTCGGGCTGCTCATCGAGACCTCGGGCCCCGAGGGCGAGGTCGTCAAGCTGCTTCCGGCGCTGACGATCACGCCGGAGGAGCTGGACGAGGGGCTGCGCACCCTCGCCCGCGCCGTACGCGAAACCGTCTGAGAAGGCACGAGAGAACACGCGAGAGCACGCAAGAGAGAGGGAGCGCACCACCGTGATAGTCCGTTCGTTCAAGGACATCGAAGGCACCGACCGGCATGTGAAGGCGGCATCCGGCACCTGGGAGAGCAAGCGCATCGTCCTCGCCAAGGAGAAGGTCGGCTTCTCCCTCCACGAGACGACGCTGTACGCGGGTACCGAGACGTCGATGTGGTACGCGAACCACATCGAGGCCGTGCTCTGCGTCGAGGGCGAGGCCGAACTCACCAACGACGAGACCGGCGAGACGCACTGGATCGCGCCGGGGACGATGTACCTCCTGAACGGCCACGAGCGCCACACGATGCGTCCCAAGACCGACTTCCGGTGTGTCTGCGTCTTCAACCCGCCCGTCACCGGACGGGAGGACCACGACGAGAACGGCGTCTACCCCCTGCTGACCGAATCCGAGGAGGTCTGAATCCCATGACCACGCTCACCGATCTCTACCCGAGCCGCGCCGCCGTCGAGGTGTCCGCGCCCCGCCGGGACCCGGTCGTCTGGGGCGCCCCCGGCACGCCGGGCCCGATCGCGGTGTCCGAGCTCCAGGCGTACGAGCGCGATGGCTTCCTCCCCGTCGAGGAGCTCATCGGCGAGGACGAAGTCGCCGTCTACCGGCAGGAGTTGGAGCGGATCGTCACCGATCCCGCGATCCGCGCCGACGAGCGGTCCATCGTCGAGCCGAAGTCGCAGGAGATCCGGTCCGTCTTCGAGGTGCACCGGATCAGCGAGGTCTTCGCCCGCCTGGTGCGCGACGAGCGGGTCGTCGGCCGGGCCCGGCAGATCCTCGGCTCCGACGTGTACGTCCACCAGTCGCGGATCAACGTCAAGCCCGGCTTCGGGGCGAGCGGCTTCTACTGGCACTCGGACTTCGAGACCTGGCACGCCGAGGACGGTCTGCCGAACATGCGGACCGTGTCCGTGTCGATCGCGCTGACCGAGAACTACGACACCAACGGCGGCCTCATGATCATGCCGGGGTCGCACAAGACCTTCCTCGGGTGTGCGGGGGCCACGCCGAAGGACAACTACAAGCAGTCGCTCCAGATGCAGGACGCGGGCACGCCCTCCGACGAGGCCCTCACCCGCTTCGCCACCCGGCACGGCATCAAACTCTTCACGGGCAGGGCCGGTTCGGCGACCTGGTTCGACTGCAACTGCATGCACGGCTCGGGGGACAACATCACGCCGTTCCCGCGCAGCAACGTCTTCATCGTGTTCAACAGCGTGGAGAACGCGGCGGTGGAGCCGTTCGCGGCGCCGGTGCGGCGGCCCGAGTTCATCGGGGCGCGGGACTTCACGCCGGTGAAGTGAACCACTGGTGAGGTGAGTCGCCGGTGAGTTGAGCTAGAGCCAGGCCAGTGACGCCGCCCTCGTCAGTACGTTGGCGACGGCGGCGTCGTCCCCCACCGCGCCCCTCGGCACGTCCTCGGGTGTGTACCGGCCGCCCACCAGCAGGCAGAAGTCGACGGCATCCAGGACGAGTTCGGCCCGCACGGGCTCGTCCTCGGAGCCCAGCACCCACTGGGCGTCGGCACCTGCCCCGGTCACCGCGAACAGCACCGGGGGCGCCTCGGACCCCAGCGCCATGCCAAGGATGCGGACGGCCAGGCGGACTAGCTGCCACAGGTGCGGATCCGGCGGCGGGGGCACAGGGAACCCGAGGGCGCGCCCGATGTCGTCGGTGTGGATCCACGCCTCGAAGGCCCGCACGACGAAGTGGTCCGCGACCGGCAGCCGTACGCCCATCAACGTCGTGGCGAGGGAGGCCAGTTCGGAGTCGCGCGCCTCGGGCGTGGCGAGCAGTGCCCCGGCCCGGGCACTCCACGCGGCGACCGTCTCCTCGGGTGTGCGCCCCTGCTCGTACGCGATCACGTCGGCGGTCCGCGCGGCCCAGACGTCCTCCCAGCGCGTCCCCTCCGGCACGGGCTCCGATGTCGGCACATGTGCGTCGAGGCCGAGCCTGGTGGCCAACGGCTCGTCGGCGGCGATCAGATGGGCGACGGTGCTGTGCACGTCCCAGTCGTGCACGACCGGCGTACTCCACGCTCCGAGCCCGTCCAACTCCCTCAGCAGCGACTGCAGTCCGGCGACCGCGGCGGCGTAGGGGGCGGCGTGCGGGGCCACCCGGGGCGCCGCGGGCCGGGTGCGCAGGGCGAGGGCGAGCGCGCCCCCCGACTCCTGCGAGCCGTTGGCGGCTCCCGGAGGCCCGTCCAGTATCCGGACCGTCTCCCGCAGCCGTTCCGCCTCCGCCGCGCAGGACTCGCAGTCGGCGAGGTGCGCGGGAACCGTCTGCCGCTCCGCGGCCGGCAGCGCGCCGAAGGCCCAGGCCGCCAGCAGGTCCCGTACGTCTTCGTGCTCGGTGCTCATCACATGCCGCCCTTCCGGGACATGGCCGGCATGGCGGCCGCACCTCGCCCCGCTGAGCCCACCATACGCACGCCCGGCCCGCCCGGAGCCACCCCCGCCGCCATCACGCACCCCTTTCCAGTGCCGGATCCGGTGGATCGGCAAGGGACTCCGCGAGCTTGCGCAGCGCCGAGCGCAGCCGGGTCTTGGCAGTGCCCTCCGGTATGCCGAGCTCGACCGCGGCCTGGCGGTAGGTGCGGCCCGCGAAATAGGCGAGGTGGACCACTTCGCGCTGGGGTCCCGGGAGTTCGGCGAGGGCCGTGTGCAGGAGCAGCGAGCGTTCGCGGTCGACGACCGTCTCGTCGGGGCCGGGTGCGGCGTCGGGGATGGCGTGCAGCGCCGAGTCGTCCGCGCGGACGTCCTTGCGGTGCCTGGCCTCGCTGCGCACCCAGTCCACGGCCCGCCGGTGGGCGAGCATGGACAGCCAGGTGCGCAGCGAGCCGCGGCGCGCGTCGAAGGCGTACGGCCTGCTCCACAGCTGCGCGAAGACCTCCTGCGCGACATCGTCGGCTGCGGCCGGGCTGCGGGTGACCCGGACGGCCACCCCTCGCACGAGCGCGCCGTACGCGGCGTACACCTCGCCGAGCGCGGACTCGTCCCCGTACACCAGCCGCCGATGCAACTCGGCGTCCGCGAGCGTAGGTTCCACCGGCACCACCACCTCGTGGTGCCCTTCCTAGCGCCCCCGCGCACCCCGCGCCAGTGGGCAGGGCGCTCAGCCGGACAGGACGTCGAGCAGTCGGTCGACGTCGGCGGTGGTGTTGTAAAGGTGGAAGGCTGCCCTCAAGTTGCCCGCCCGGTCCGAGACTTCGATTCCGGCGGCGCTCAACTGGGGCTGGAGGCGGCCGAGTCCGGGCACGGAGACGATGGCCGAGCCGGGGGCGGCGACGGGTTCGTGGCCCAGTCCGTGCAGGCCCGTGCGGAAGCGGTCGGCGAGGCCGAGGTCATGGGCGCGTACGGTGTCGACGCCCAGTTGCTCGATCAGTTCGAGGGAGTGCCGGGCGCCCGCGTACGAGAAGAGGCTGGGGCTCTCGTCGAACCGCCGTGCGGAGTGGGCGAGTTCCTCGACGGGGCCGTAGCAGCTGTCCCAGGGATGCTCGCCCGCGACCCAGCCGGCGAAGACCGGGATGAGCCCGCCGAGGTCCTCCGGAACGACCAGGAAGGCCACTCCACGCGGGCACACGAGCCACTTGAAGGCGACGGAGGAGACGTAGTCGTACGCGTCCGCCTCGATCGGCAGCCATCCGGCGGCCTGGGACACGTCGACGTAGGTACGGGCGCCGTGCTCGCGCGCGGACTCGCGGATCGCCGGCAGGTCGGCGATCCGTCCGTCGGCGGACTGTGCGGCGCTGACCGCGACGAGTGCCGTGTCCGGGCGCACCGACTCGGCCATCCGCTCCATCGGCACCGTGCGTACCTTGAGGTCGCGGCGCATGTGGAACGGGTTCACGACGGACGTGAAGTCGGCCTCTGCGGTGAGGACTTCGGCGCCCTCGGGGAGCGAGGCGGCGATCAGGCCGGTGTAGACGGCGACCGAGGCCCCGGCCGCGACCCTGCGGTCCGGGACGCCGACCAGTCGCGCGAAGGCGGACCTGGCCGCCTCCACGTCCGCGAACATGTCCTGCGGCTGCCCCGCCGCCACGGACTCGACGCCGGCCCGCATGGCGTCGACCGCGCGGACCGGGAGCAGCCCGGTGCTCGCGGTGTTCAGGTAGGTGTTCTTCGGGGCGAACTCGGCACGTACGAGAGTCTCGAAGGTCTCCATGGGACCACTCTGCGGCCCCATGAAGACCACGTCCATTGCCGATTTCTACGTGGATCCGCCAAGGACCGCTTATAGATGCCCTCCGACCTGCGCTTTTCAGCCCTGCGGTACGGCGCACCCGTCCGGTCCGCAGACCTCCGAGCCGTCGGAGGATTCCTGGATCAGCTTCAGCGGCGGCCGCTCGCCCCACGCCTGCGTCAGCGCCTGGGCGAAGACCTCGGCGGGCTGGGCGCCGGACACGCCGTACTTGCGGTCGAGGACGAAGAAGGGCACGCCGTTCGCGCCCAGCTCGGCGGCCTCGCGCTCGTCGGCGCGCACGTCGTCGGCGTACGCGGCGGGGTCGGCGAGCACCTCGCGGGCCGCGTCCTTGTCGAGCCCGGCGGCGACGGCCAGCTCCACGAGCCGCTCGTCGTCACCGAAGACGGACCGCTCCTCGGCGAAGTTCGCCCGGTAGAGGGCGCCGATCAGCTCGTCCTGCCTGCCCTGCGCCTTGGCGAAGTGGAGCAGGCGGTGCATGTCGAAGGTGTTGCCGTGGTCGCGGTCCCGGGTGCGGTACTCGAGCCCCTCGGCGGCGGCCTGCGTGCCCAGGTTCTCCTCGCCGGCCTGCGCCTGCGCCTCGCTCATGCCGTACTTCTTGGTCAGCATCTTCAGGACGGGCTGGATGTCGCCCTTGGCCCGGTTCGGGTCGAGCTCGAAGGAACGGTGCACCACCTCGACCTCGTCGCGGTGCGGGAAGGCGTCGAGCGCCTTCTCGAAGCGGGCCTTGCCCACGTAGCACCAGGGGCAGGCGATGTCGCTCCAGATCTCGACGCGCATGTCTTCGGCTCTCTCCATGTCGTACGGGCACGGAGGCGCCCTCCGCTCACTGTGTGAACGTTCAAGCGGCGCGGCTCATTCCCCGGTGATCACCGTGAAACCGAGCGTCACATGGTGCTCGTCCGCCACGGGCTCCCGGTCACGGGTCCAGCCCTGGCGGGCGTAGAAGACCTGAGCGCGCTCGTTGTCGACGTGCACGTCGAGGGTGGCGGTCCGCTTCCCGTCGGCCCGCCACTGTTCCACGCAGGCCGCGTGGAGGTCCGCGCCGATTCCGGCCCTCCAGTGGTCCGGGTCGACGTGGAACTGGAAGAGGGTCACGGTGTCGGCGGGGGCGTCCTCCTCGGTGCGGAAGGAGGCGATGCCCACGAGGCGTCCGTCGCGGATCGCGCACAGGACGTGGGCGTCCGGGCGCTCGATGGCGCTCCGCCAGCGCGCGGACCAGTCGAAGCCGTCCTGCGGCAGGCCGTCCGGGTAGTAGGTGGCGCGGGCCCGCGTATGCAGCTCGGCGATGGCGGTGGCCTCGCTGGGCAGGGCGGTTCTGATCAGCGGGTGGCCGATGGTTCGGTGCGTTCTGATCACGCAGCGGAGGACGTGACGGGCTCCGGTGTGGTTCCGAGGCGGCTGAACTGGGTGCGGTACGCACTCGGTGTCAGACCGGCACGACGGACCAGATGGGCGCGGAGCGAGTCGGCGGTGCCCAGGCCGCTGGCGTGGGCCACCTGGTCCATGGGGAGAGTGGTCGTTTCCAGGAGTTCCTTGGCGCGTTCGATGCGCTGGTGGAGGAGCCACTGGAGAGGGCTGACGCCACTCTCGGCGTGGAAGCGGCGGGTGAGGGTGCGCACGCTGACGCCGGCGTGGCGGGCCAGGTCGGTGAGGGTGAGCGGCTTGTCGAGGTTGCGCATCGCCCAGCCCCGGGTGTCGGCGCACGCGATGCCGCGCTCGGGCGGCAGCGGGGTCTGGGCGAACTGGGTCTGGCCACCGGGCCGTACGGGGGCGACCAGCGCGGTGCGGGCCACCTCGTTGGCGACGGCGGCGCCGTAGTCGGTGCGGACGATGTGAAGGCAGAGGTCGATTCCGGCGGCGTACCCGGACGACGTCATGATCTGGCCGTCCTGCACATAGAGGACGTCGTCCGTGAGGTCGATCCGCGGGTACCGCCTGCGCAGTTCCTCGGCCTGGTTCCAGTAGGTCGTGGCCCGGCGGCCGTCCAGCAGGCCCGCCTCGGCGAGCACGAACGCGCCGCTGCAGATGGACGCGATCCGCTTGCCCGCGGCGGCGGCTTCCCTCACCGCCCCGACCGTACGAGGGTCGGGCGTGTACCGCTGCCCGGTGCCCACGACGACGACCATGTCCGCGTCCCGCACGACGTCGAGACCGTGCCGGACATACAGGTCGAGGCCCCCGGTGGTGGGGACCGGACCCGGATCCGGGGCGCAGATGACCACTTCGTAGCCCGGACCGCCGTCGATCTCGACCTTGTCAAGGAGGAGTTCCGGGATGGCGAGGTTGAACATCGACACAGGGGTCGCCGCGATGACGGCGACGCGGCGGGGGCCGCTCGACAGGGTCGTCGAGGAGGTCGAGGTGGTCGATCGGGCCATGGCCAGAACCTCCGGACATATGGCATTCGGGCCACTACTGTACCGCTCCGAAGATCCGCAGCATGGAGGCATGTCGACCAACCAGACCACCGAAACCGGGTCTCCCGCTCATCAAGTCCATGACACAAAGGCCGAGTTGGGGCGCTCACCCGCTCCCTCCCCCGCCCTCACGCTCACCGCCGCCCTCCTCGGCTTCGCGTTGATCACACTTGACGCCTCGGTCGTCAACGTGGCGCTGCCGTCGATCGGGTCGACGCTCGGGGCCGGGATGTCGGGCCTGCAGTGGGTCGTGGACGCGTACACGCTGTCCTTCGCGGCTCTGATGCTGTCCACCGGGGCGTTCTCGGACCGGGCCGGGGCGAGCCGCGCGTACGGGATCGGGATCACGGTGTTCACTCTGGCGTCCGTGGCCTGCGGGCTCGCGCCGAGTCTGCCGGTGCTGGTCGGTGCGCGCGTCGTGCAGGGCGCCGCTGCGGCCGTGGTGCTGCCGGCCTCGCTCGCGCTGGTGCGGCAGGCGTACGCGGATGCCGCGAAGCGGGCGCGGGCCGTTGCCCTGTGGGCTGCGGGCGGGTCGGTCGCGGTGGCGCTCGGGCCGGTGGCGGGCGGTGCGCTGACCACGGTGTGGGACTGGCGGGGGATCTTCTTCATCAACGTGCCGTTGGGGGCGGTGGCGCTGACGCTCCTTGTCCGGGCGCCGCGTTCGGAACGCCGGCCCGCGCCGCTGGATCTGCCCGGACAGCTGGCGGCCGTCGTGGCGCTCACGGCGGTGACCTTCGCGGTCATCGAGGGCGGTACGGCGGGGGTGGTCTCGCTGGTGGTCGCCGTGGTCGCGGGTCCGGTCTTCGTCCGGGTCGAGGCGCGGCAGGCGCATCCGGTCGTTCCGCTGGGGCTGTTCCGCAGCCGGAACGTGAGTGTGGCCGTCGCGGCGGGGGCGGCGTGCAGCGTGGCCTTCTACGGCGTGGTGTTCCTCTTCTCCCTCTTCTTCCAGCAGGTCCAAGGGCGTTCGGCGCTGTATGCGGGGCTGATGTTCCTCCCGATGACCGGGCTCATCGCCGTCACGAACATCGCGGCGGGCAAGCTGGCGGGGCGGTTCGGGCCGCGCCTGCCGATGCTGCTCGGGCAGTCGCTGGCGGTGGTGGGGGTGCTGGTCCTGCTGTGCGTCGACGCGTCCACCCCGCCTGTGGTGGTGGCTGTGCTTCTCGTGCCGATGGCACTGGGGTGCGCGTTGACTATTCCGCCGTTGACGGCGTTGATGATGGATGCGGTGCCCTCCGACCGGGCGGGGCTGGCGGCGGGGGTCCTCAACTCGGCCCGGCAGGTTTCCGGGGGGCTTGCCATCGCTGCGTTCGGGTCGCTTGTGTCGGGGGGATTCGAGGCGGGGTTGCGGGTGAGTCTTGCACTCAGTGCCGGTTTGCTGGCGGCGACGGCGGTGGCTTCGGTGGGCTTGCGGGTGACGCGCTAGGGAGTTTTTCGCCCCCTCCGCCCCTACCCGTCCCTTGCTTCCTGGGGGCTCCGCCCCCAGACCCCCGCATCGCGCTGACGCGCTCGTCCTCAAACGCCGGACGGGCTGAAAGATCTCCCCCGGCCGAGGCGGAAGATTTCAGCGCCGGCCGGGGAAATATTCAGCCCCTCCGGCGTTTGAGGAGCGGGGGTTTGGGGGCGGAGCCCCCAAGGGACGGGAATGGGAAGGGGCGGAGGGGGCGAAATCAGCTTCCGTCCCTCAGGTCCCGCGGCCAGTTCCTCCGGAACTCGATCCCGTCGTACGTCACCACGCAGCCCTCCCCCATGGGGGACTGAGTCATGAAGCCGACGAGAGCCGCCCCGGTCTCCTTCTCGTCGCCCAGGGTGAAGAGGCGGACGAAGGTCCAGTGGGCGCCGTCACGGGAAGCGTGGAAGGCGAAGGCTCGGCCGGTGCGGCTGATGCGGAGCCAGACGGAACTGCCGTCGACGGTGAAGGAGTTGGCGTCGTCGGAGTGGCCCCGGGTGACCACCGTGCAGACAGTGGGGACATCGGGCGAGTACTCCAGGCAGAGCTTCGCCCAGGCCCGCTCCCCCACGTGGACGTAGAGCACGCCCGCGTCGAAGGACCCCGAGAACCCCACCGTGACCCGCGCGATCAGCTGAAAGTCGCCCTCCGGCGCGCCGAGCAGGCGAGGCGCGTCGGAGGCGGCGTCCAGGGCCTCACCGGTGGGCGGCACGAAGCGGTCCTGCCGCGCGCCCGCCCAGCCGGTGAGCACCCCGTCCTCGTAGGACCAGTGCCCGTCAGGCCCGTAGGTGCGAAGCCGGAACGGGAGTTCGGGAATTTCGACGTCCATCCGCCGAGTCTTCCAGGTCGTCCCTGCCATGTCCCGGGCGGCTCCCACTCAGCGTTCCAGCCGGCCGTCGTAACGGCGCGGCAGCCCCAGCGGATTGTCGTCCCGCAGCTCCGGCGGCAGCAGCGCCTCGGGCGCGTTCTGGTACGCCACCGGACGCAGCCAGCGCTCAATGGCCGTACCGCCGACGGAGGTCGAGGTGGACGTCGTCGCCGGGTACGGGCCGCCGTGGTGCTGGGCGGGGGCGACCGCGACGCCGGTCGGCCAGCCGTTGACCAGGACACGGCCGGCGAGCGGGGTCAGCTCGGCGAGGATCTCCGCGCCGCGCCCCTTGCCCGCCGCTTCCTCGGTGGAGAGCTGCACGGTCGCGGTGAGGTTGCCGGGGAGACGGGAGAGGACCGCGCTGGCCTCGGCCTCGTCCTCGTAGCGCGCGACCACGGTGAGCGGGCCGAAGCACTCCTCGAGCAGCAGGTCGTGCTCGCCCTCGGCGGTGAGCTTCTGCGCGGGCACGGTCAGGAAGCCGGGGCTCACCGTGTGCTCGCTGCCCGCGCCCGGGGTCACCGGGGCCTCCACGTCGGGGAGCTGGGCGCGCTCGGCGACCCCGGCGATGAAGTTGTCGCGCATGCGGTGGTCGAGCAGGACGCCCGCGTCGGTGTCGCTGACCGCGTCCGTGAGGGACTTGACGAGACGGTCGCCCGCCGCGCCCGCGGGGGCGAGGACGAGCCCCGGCTTCACGCAGAACTGGCCGACGCCAAGGGTCATCGAGCCCGCGAGCCCGGTACCGATGGCCTCGGCGCGCTCGGCCGCCGCGGCCTCGGTGACGACGACGGGGTTCAGGGATCCCAGCTCGCCGTGGAAGGGGATCGGCACGGGGCGCGCGGCCGCCGCGTCGAAGAGGGCACGGCCACCGCGTACGGAACCGGTGAAGCCGGCCGCCGAGACCAGCGGGTGCCTGACCAGCTCGACGCCCGCTTCGAAGCCGTGGACCAGGCCCAGGACACCCGCGGGGATGTCGTGCTGGGCGGCGGCCCTGCGCAGTACGGCCGCGACCAGCTCGGAGAGCCCCGGGTGGTCCGGGTGGGCCTTGACGACGACCGGGCAGCCCGCCGCCAGCGCGCTCGCGGTGTCGCCGCCGGCGACCGAGAAGGCGAAGGGGAAGTTCGAGGCGGAGTAGACGGCGACGACGCCCAGCGGCACCTTGTAGCGGCGCAGGTCCGGGATCGGCGGGGTCGCGGTGTCGTCGGGGTGGTTGATCACGACGTCGAGGAAGGCGCCCTCGTCGACGATCGTGGCGAAGGCCCGCAACTGGTAGCAGGTACGGGCGAGTTCGCCGGTGAGCCGGACCGGGCCGAGCGCGCTCTCCGCGTCCGCGGCCTCGACGAGGTGGTCCTTCGAGCCTTCGAGCAGGTCGGCGGCGGTGCGCAGGAAGGCGGCGCGTACCGTGCGGTCGGCGAGGGCCGGGCGCGCGGCGTGCGCGGCGCGGACGGCCTCGTCGACCTCCTGGGCTGTGGCCTCCACCGCAACCTGTTCCCGCTGCTTCCCGGTTCGGGGGTCGACACTCCAGACTGGTGCTGCTGCCACCGCGGGTCCCTCCAAGATGTGATGCCGCAGTTCTGTGTCACTCACCAGGGGCGTTCGATATGCTGAACGCCGTCTCTGATGGTGAATATGCTGTTGGAGACTATTTCCCGTCCAACGAAGGGGTCAAGGGCGATGTCGGCAGTCGAGACAGGCGGCGGGGCGCAGGTCAAGTCCGCGGTGCGGACCGTGGAATTGCTCGAGTACTTCGCCGGCCGGCCCGGTATGCACTCCCTCGCCTCCGTGCAGGAAGCCGTCGGCTATCCGAAGTCCAGCCTGTACATGCTGCTGCGCACGCTCGTGGAGCTCGGCTGGGTCGAGACGGACGCGACGGGCACGCGGTACGGCATCGGCGTACGGGCCCTGCTCGTCGGCACCTCGTACATCGACGGCGACGAGGTGGTCGCCGCGGCCCGCCCGACGCTTGACCGCCTCTCCGACGACACGACGGAGACCATCCACCTGGCCCGCCTGGACGGCACGAACGTCGTCTACCTGGCCACCCGGCAGTCGCAGCACTACCTGCGCCCCTTCACCCGGGTCGGCCGCCGCCTCCCCGCGCACTCGACCTCGCTCGGCAAGGCGCTGCTCGCCACCCACACCGACGAGCAGGTCCGCAAGCTGCTTCCCGAGACCCTGCCGGCGCTCACCGAGCACACGATCACCGACCGGGAGAAGCTCATCCAGGAGCTGCACCAGGTCCGGGAGCAGGGCTTCGCCGTGGACCGCGAGGAGAACACCCTTGGCCTGCGCTGCTTCGGCGTCGCCATCCCGTACCGGACGCCCGCCCGTGACGCGATCAGCTGCTCGGTGCCTGTTGCGCGTCTGACCCCCGCGCACGAGCAGATGGTCAAGGACGCACTGTTCGACGCCCGCGACCGCCTGACGCTGGCGACGCGGAGGCTGTGACCGAGGG
Source organism: Streptomyces sp. NBC_00620 (assembly GCF_026341825.1). GTDB lineage: Bacteria > Actinomycetota > Actinomycetes > Streptomycetales > Streptomycetaceae > Streptomyces. Next base: position 622,786 of record NZ_JAPENY010000002.1, on the reverse strand, counting down.
AGCCCGCTCACGGACGGCGGGCTTCATGAAGGGCCTATGACTTCATGAACGGTCTATGAGAAATGCGGGCGGAAGGGAACGATTCCCTCCCGCCCGCTCGTCCTTCTGAGCGGGATGAACAAGACGATCAGGCGGTCCGCCGTCTTCACTCTGCTGCTCGTGCTCGCCCTGCTGGTCAGGGCGACATGGGTGCAGTTCTACGAAGGCCAGGCACTCGCGGACGACAAGGACAACCGGCGGAACGCGATCGAGCAGTACGCGAACCCGCTCGGGAACATCATCGTGGCCGGAGATGCGATCACCGGTTCCGCCGAGACGACGGGAGACCTCAAGTACAAGCGCACATACACGGACGGCAGTCTGTTCGCGGCGGTCACCGGCTACAGCTCGCAGGTGTACGGCGCCACGCAGCTGGAGGGCATCTACCAGAACCTGCTCGACGGCACGGACCTCCAGCTGAAGACCCCGCTGGACACGATCACGAACAAGCGCGCCGACCCGGGTGACGTGGTCACGACGATCGACCCGGATGTGCAGAAGGCGGCGTACGAGGCCCTCGGCGACAAGAAGGGCGCGGCCGTCGCGATCGACCCGACGACCGGCAAGATCCTCGCGGTGGTCTCCACCCCGTCGTACGACCCCTCGCAGCTCAGCGCGGGCGATTCGGACGCCTGGACGAAGCTGACCAAGGACGCCGACAAGCCGATGACGAACCGGGCGCTGCGCCAGCCGCTGCCGCCGGGGTCGACGTTCAAGCTGGTCGTCGCGGCGGCCGCGCTGGAGGACGGTCTGTACTCGGACGTGGACGCCAAGACGGACAGCCCGAACCCGTACACGCTGCCGGACACGACCACGGAGCTGGCGAACGAGAACGCGTCGGCGCCCTGCGAGAACGCCTCGATCCGGGTGGCGCTGCAGTACTCGTGCAACAACGTCTTCGCGAAGATGGCCGTCGATCTGGGCCAGGACAAGCTGAAGGCGCAGGCGGAGAAGTTCGGCTTCAACGACGAGTCGCAGGACGTGCCGGTGCGGGCGTACACCAGCGTGTATCCCTCCGACATGGACAAGTCGTCCACCGCGCTCACGGGCATCGGCCAGTTCGATGTGACCGCGACCCCGCTCCAGATGGCCATGGTGTCGGCCGCCATAGCGAACGACGGCAAGCTGGTTACGCCGCACATGGTGTCGCAGACCAGTGACTCCGACGGCAATGTGCTGACGAACTACGACGACAGCACGGAGAGCAAGGAGATCGTCAGCTCCTCCACGGCCGAGCAGCTCCAGTCCGCGATGCAGACGGTCGTCGAGGACGGCACGGGCACGAACGCTCAGATCTCCGGCGCGACCGTGGGCGGCAAGACCGGCACTGCCCAGCACGGCGAGAACAACAGCCAGACGCCGTACGCCTGGTTCACCTCGTACGCGAAGTCCGACTCCAACGACAAGGAGGTCGCCGTGGCGGTCCTGGTCGAGCAGTCGGACGCGGCCCGCTCGGAGGTCAGCGGCAACGGCCTCGCGGCGCCGGTGGCCAAGGCGATGATGCAGGCGGCGCTCAAGGACTGAGCAGCCACCACGTGTACGGAAGGGCCGCCCTCGCACCCCTGGAGGGCGGCCCTTCGCGTCACTTCACGCCGAACTTGCGCGTCACTTCACGCCGCACGCGCGTCACTTCACGCCGAACAGCTGCTCGAGCGGGTCGATCGCGAAGTACACCAGGAACAGCGCCGAGGCTCCCCACAGCAGCCAGTGCACCTCCTTGGCCTTGCCGAGGACGGTCTTGATCAGGACGTACGCCAGGAACCCGGCGCCGATGCCGTTGGTGATCGAGTACGTGAACGGCATCACCGCGATGGTCAGGAACGCGGGGATGGCGACCTCGTACTTGTCCCAGTCGATGTGCTTGACCTGGGTCATCATCAGGAAGCCGACCGCGACGAGCGCGGGCGCCGCGGCCTGCAGCGGCACGATCGTGAGCAGCGGGGTCAGGAAGAGCGCGAACGCGAAGAGCCCGCCGGTGACCAGGTTCGAGAAGCCGGTGCGGGAGCCCTCGCCGACACCCGCCGCCGACTCGATGTACGAGGTCGAGGAGGACGCCGAAGCCGCACCGCCGGCGACCGCGGCGGCGCCGTCGATGAGCAGCACGCGGCCGAGGTTGGGCACCTTGCCCTCCTCGTCGAGGAGGCCCGCCTCGGCGCTGATGCCGACGACCGTGCCCATGGTGTCGAAGAAGTCGGACAGGACCAGGGTGAAGACAAGGAGCACGACGGTGATCGCGCTGGTCTCGCCGAAGGCGCCGAACAGACTGAAGTGACCGAGCAGGCCGAAGTCCGGTGAGGCCACGATGTCGTCGGGGACCTTCGGTGTGGTCAGGCCCCAACTCTTGATGTCGGCGATGGAGTCGATGATGATCGCCAGGATCGTCATGCTCACGATGCTGATCAGGATCGCGCCCTTGACCTTGCGCGCGAGCAGACCGATGGTCAGCAGCACGCCGAGGCAGAAGACGAGGACCGGCCACCCGGAGAGCAGGCCCGTGCCACCCAACTGGACCGGCACGGTGGTCTGGGCGATGTCCGGGATACGGGTCACGAACCCGGCGTCGACGAAGCCGATGAAGGCGATGAAGAGGCCGATGCCGACGCTGATCGCCTGCTTCATCGGCTGGGGTATCGCGTGCATGACGGCTTCGCGCAGCCCCGTCACCACCAGCACGCAGATCAGCAGGCCTTCGAGGACGATCAGGCCCATCGCGTCGTCCCAGCTCATCAGCGGGGCGATCTGGAAGGCGACGACCGCATTGAGGCCGAGGCCCGCGGCGAGCGCGAGCGGGAGGTTGCCGCCGACGCCCATGATGATCGTCATGACCGCGGCCACCAGGGCGGTGGCGGTGGTCAGTTGGACGGTGTCGAGCTGGTGGCCGAACTTGTCCTTGGCGCTTCCCAGGATGATGGGATTCAGGACAAGGATGTAGGCCATCGTGAAGAACGTGGCGAAGCCGCCGCGTATCTCACGGCCGAAGGTGGAGCCCCTGGCGGAGATCTTGAAGAACTGGTCGATGCTGTTCGCCGGGGGTGGCGCGGCACTTGGCCGGTCGGCCACCTTCTGGGAATCGGACATGGCGATACTCCTCGTTGCCTGCGTGCTGGGTGTGCGGATGCTGGCTGGATTGTTCCCGTGTTGAACCTGTTTCAGGTTTTCTCCGTGTTACGGAATCGGGTTCGGCCCGCCATACGTTGTTCGAAGTCCTGTACGAGTGGCTGGTACGCTCTCGCATCTCGCCCCACAGGCACACCACTTCTTCACGGGTGACACAGGGGAGCCGTATACGTACGCGCCTTCACCGGCGCCGGGAGTCGCAGCGAGGAGAGGTCCCGTGGGCACTGTCGTCGACGACGCCGCCTCCGTGGAGTTCCACGCCTTCTTCGAGCGGCACTACGCCGAACTGGCCCGCCTGGCTTACCTGTTGACGGGCGAGCCGGACGCCGCCGACGATCTGGCGGCCGACGCGCTGCTCGCGCTGTGGCACCGCTGGGACCGGGTGCGCGCGGCGGACCATCCGGCGGCGTACGCGCGCGGCGTCGTCGCCAACCTGGCCCGCACCCGGATCCGCAGCGCGGTGCGCGAGCGCCGGCGGATCACCCTGTTCTGGTCGCAGCGCGACGACAAGACCGAGAACCCCGACATACCCGGCGTGGTGGATGTCCAGGACGCCCTGCGCAGACTGCCGTTCCGCAAGCGCGCGTGTGTCGTCCTGAGGCATGCTTTCGACCTCTCGGAGAAGGACACCGCGCTGGCCCTCGGCATCTCGGTCGGTACGGTGAAGAGCCAGACGTCGAAGGGCATCGCCGAACTGAAGCGGCTCCTCGGCACCGACGAGGCGCCGATGCGGGTGCACGTGGGAGTGCTGCCCACGACGGGTGGAGCCGGAGGAAGGGACCGATGAGGAAGGCGCAGGACGTGCACGACGAGCTGCGCGCCGGGCTGCGTGAGGCGGCCGAGGCGCACGAGCCCGACCGCGCGCGCATCCTGGCCCGGGTCGAGCGCGGGATGGCGGGCGAGGACGCCCGGCCCGTGCGGCGCGCGACGCGTCCGCCGGTGTTCGGCTGGGCCAGGGTCGTGAGCGCCACGGCCGCGGTCGCCGGCGTCCTCGCGGTGGGCGGCTACGCGGTCGCCTCGGCCGTGAAGGACGAGCCCCCGCAGCAGACCGTCGCGGTCTCACCGACGCCCGAGGTGTCGCCGGACGCGACGAGCCGCGCGCCGGTCCCGCCCGCTCCCACGACCGGTTCCGGTGCGTCGAAGCCGCCTCGGACGCCGAGTTCGTCCCCGTCGGCCACCCCGTCGCCGAAGACCTCCGCGCCCGCCGCGGACCTTTCGGCCGACGCGGGCAGCGAGGACGGGCCGCTGTGGTCCGACGGCTCGGTCGACCCGCACAGCAACGATTTCTGGGCGCAGAGCAATGTGACCCTCAAGACCTCGAAGCAACTCACCGCGCTCACCATCGAGTTGAAGGTCGCGCAGACCGGCGGGGTCACCAACGCGGGCGCCTGGCGTTCGGCGCCCGAGGACGACTTCGCGACGACGGTCGTGGAGAAGGACGGCTTCCTCGTCTACACCTGGGTGCTCAAGCCGGGCCACAAGGTCTGGCCCGGCGAGTGGGTGTTCGCGGGCCAGTACGACCACGACCGCGGCGGCCGCGACGCCAAGGACGACAGCTACGCGGCGACCGCCGGGACCGCGGACCAACAGCTGGACGTGGCGGGCGACTTCGCTGCACAGGCCGAGGACTCCGCGGCGGAGGGCGACTCGTAGGGAACTTCTGTAAAGAAGTCCGGAAGACTCGGCAACCCATTCCCCGGCAGTGGCGACCAGGAGACGCAAGGCCCTCCTCCCACTCAAGGAACACTGGTTCATGACTGCACGAGTTGAACCGCGCGTACCCCGCCGCTGCACGGCGGAGCACCGCCCATGAGCGCGCACAAGAGACATCTCACCCGGCGCCGCCTGCTCGCCGCGTCAGCCGTGGGCGTGGCCGGAACGGGCGCCGCGGTCGCGGCGGGCGCCGGCCTCCTCTCCTCCGCGTCCGCCGCGACCTTCGGCTACACGGACGACGGCTCCAACTACGTGATCACCACGGGAGCCTCGCTGGTCCTCAAGGTCTCCAAGTCCACCGGCGACATCACGTCGCTGGCCTACAAGGGCAAGGAGTACGAGGGCTACGGCGGCAGGCACTCGCACGTGGAGTCCGGGCTCGGCGCCTCCACCGTGACCATCAAGCTGTCCGGGTCGACGATCCTTGTGAAGGTGGCGCACGGTTCGATCACCCAGTGGATCGCGGCCCGCAGCGGCCAGAACAGCGTCTACCTGTGGACGGACAAGGCCGACGCGTCCTTCACGGCGACCCGCTTCATCGTCCGCCTCAAGGCCGGGGTCTTCCCCAACGAGGGCCCGGACTCCTGGATCGAGGCCTCGGACTCGGTCATCGAGGCCGGTGACGTCTTCAGGCGCGCGGACGGCACGACTCACTCCAAGCACTACTCGGGCAAGCGCGTCATCGACTACGACCACATCGGTTTCACCACCGGTTCGGCCGCCCTGTGGCTGGTCCGCTCCAATCACGAGAAGGCCTCCGGCGGCCCCTTCTACCGCTCGCTGCTGCGCCACTCGAACGACGGCGGAGCGGCGCTGTACGAGATCCTGCATTACAACCAGGCCCAGACGGAGCCCGAGCGCTACGGGCTGCAGGGCCCGTACGTCCTCAACTTCACGGACGGCGGCGCGCCCTCCTCGTCGCTGTTCCACGCGAACCTCGACACCTCGTGGGTGGACGGCCTCGGCATCACCGGCTGGGTGGGCAGGGCGGGCCGCGGCAAGGTGGCGGGCGTCGGCCTGAAGGGCATGGACGCGAAGTACGCGTACACGGTGGGCTTCGCCAACTCCGACGCGCAGTACTGGGCGAAGGCCGCGGCCGGCACGGGCGCCTTCTCCTGCAAGGGGATGCTGCCGGGGACGTACACCCTCACGGTCTTCAAGGGTGAACTCGCCGTCCACACCCGCCAGGTGACGGTGACCGCGGGCGGCTCGACGGCCCTGAACAGCCTCACCATCGGCAGCGATCCGAGCAGCGCGGGCACCATCTGGCGGCTCGGCGACTGGGACGGCACGCCCGGCGAGTTCAAGAACGCCGAGCTGATGACGTACGCGCATCCCTCCGACGCCCGAGCGGCCAAGTGGACGGGCAACGTCACCATCGGCGGCGGCGGCGAGGCCGCGTCCTTCCCGGCGTACATCTGGAAGGACGTCAACGACGGCATCCTTCTCTACTTCAAGCTGACCGCGGCGCAGGCCGCCGCCGCGCACACCCTGCGCGTCGGGGTGACGGACGCGTACATCAACGGCCGTCCGCGCGTGAGCGTCAACGACTGGGTGTCGGCCATCCCTTCGGCCCCCACACAGCCTTCGACGCGCTCGCTCACCACCGGTTCCTACCGGGGAAACAACCAGACGTTCGTTTTCAACGTCCCTACCAGTGCGTGGAAAACAGATGTCAGCCAGTACAACGTGCTGAAACTGAACGTGGTCAGCGGCTCGACGGGCTCGGCGTTCCTGAGCCCCGGCACGTCGTTCGACTGCATTGATCTGCTGGCCTGAGCCCCCCTCGGCCAAGCAGAGGAACGCCCCGCCGGTGACGACCGGCGGGGCGTTCGCCCTTTAGGAGCGCGGCCCCTTAGGGGCGCGGCCCTTTAGGGGCGCGGGGAACTGCGCGACCAGCCACATGCAGCCCGCAGCCTCAGAACCGGCCTAGTTCATGGTCGAGCCAATAGTGGTCGAGCCAGTAGTGAGAAACGTGGTCGAGGGGAGAGAACCGCTCGACTGCCGGGAGGCATAAGCGGTCGCGGCGTCCGTCGACTTGAACACAGGCGTCGAGACACCGCTGTCCCAGTTGTTGGCCGCGGACACGGTCGACGAACCGAGCTTGTCCAGGCCCCCCTTGTTGCTCACCGCAAGGTTCCGCGCGAGCCGCGCCTTCCCCGTGGCGAAGTAGAACCCCGCCTCCGTGTTGGCGTACGCGGTGTTGCGGTTCAACACGATCGCCCCGGTGTTGGAGTTCTCCGTGAAGCCGTTCAGCGTGTTGTCCCAGGCCGCGTTGTTGTTCACGACGTGCGCGACGGTGACGCCCCCGCCGCCCAGCTTGAAGCCGTTGCCGTTGCCCTCGAAGGCCGCGTCGCTCCAGCGGTTCTTGCCGTTGCCGAAGGCCCAGGAGTGGTCGATGGTGACCGGCGAGGAGAACTGCCACAGGTCGAGGCCGTCGTCCGAGTTGTTGTAGAGCCGGGCGCCAGTGATCTTGTTGCCGGTGCCGGACCCGAACTTGACGGCGATTCCGTCGGCGTTCTGCCCGTGCCCCGCGGCGTCGTAGTTGCCGTAACTGTCCAGGTTCTGCACGAGGTTGTTCGTCGTGCCGTCGCCGCGCAGGGTGAAGCCGGAGTCGCCGTTGTTCGCGGTGACGAGGTTCTTGAAGATGCCGCCGACGGACGAGGTGACGACGAAGCCCTGGGCGGGCGAGTTCTGCCAGGTGATGTTCTGGACGGTCCAGTAGTCGCCGTAGATGCCGGCGAGCCAGGAGCCGGCGGCCAGCTTGGAGCCGTCGATCTTCACCTTCTCGCTGCCGTACGCGGTGAGCGTGATCCGGGCCGAACTGGTGCCGTTCGCGGTGGACTTGAGGGCGTTCGCCGGGGTGTACGTACCGGCGCGCACCTGGATGGTCGTACCGGCGGCGGCGTTCGCGACGGCCGATTCCAGCTGAGCGGTGCTGGAGACGGTGACCGTGGTGCCCGCGGCCTGCGCCTCGCCGCTGTCCGAGAGGCCGAGGTAGACGCCACCCGCCCCCGCGGCGACGGCCACCGCGGCGGCGATCGAGAGTGTGCGGGTCTTGCGATGGCGTCCGATGCTCTGACGCACGGGGCGGTTCCTTTCCTGGGGAATGGGGGTGCGAAGCGGGCCGGAGGGGCCGCCCCGGCCCGCTTCTGTTCTCTGGTCGCCGCCGCGCCGGAAAGGGTTGCCGAGCCCCCGCGAAAACGATCGAAATTTTCGCTCGCTCCCGTCCCGCCCGCATCGATTGACGCACCGTCCCCAACTGTTGACACTCCGAAGACGGTTCATCCAACAGAATCCATCAGACCCCCACAGGATGTGTCATGCGAAGCCGCACTGCCCGCACGCTCCTGGTCCCTCTGTTCGCCCTCTTGCTGAGCCTGCTCGCCGCCCCGCCAAGCCCCGCCGCTCAACCCGGAGCACCCCACGTGACCAAGCAGAAGTACGCCGGCTACCTCTTCGCCTACTTCACCGGTGAGGGCACCGCCGACGGCGAGCAGATCCGCTACGCCCTCAGCCGCGGCAACGACCCGCTGCACTGGCGCGAGCTCAACGCCGGAAAGCCCGTCCTCACCTCCGAGCTCGGCGAGAAGGGGCTGCGCGACCCGTTCGTGATCCGCTCCCCCGAGGGCGACAAGTTCTATCTGATCGCCACCGACCTGAAGATGTACCGCAACTCCAGCGGCAGTTGGGACTACGTCCAGCGCCACGGCAGCAAGTCCATCATGATCTGGGAGTCCACCGACCTGGTCCACTGGACCGACCAGCGCCTGGTGAAGGTCTCCCCTGACACCGCGGGCAACACCTGGGCCCCGGAGGCCTATTGGGACGAGTCGCTCGGCGAGTACGTCGTCTTCTGGGCCTCGAAGCTCTACGCCGAGGACGACCCGGACCACACCGGATCGACGTACAACAAGATGCTGTACGCCACCACGAAGGACTTCCGCACCTTCAGCGAGCCGAAGGTCTGGGACGACCCCGGCTACTCGGTGATCGACTCAACGGTCATCAAGAACAAGGGCAGTTACTACCGCTACACCAAGGACGAGCGCGACCCCACCTCCTCCAGCCCCTGCTCGAAGTTCATCACCGGGGAGAAGTCGACCAGCCTCACCGACACCTCGTACGACTTCGTGGCCGACTGCATCGGCAGCGGCTCGATCGACCGCGGCGAGGGCCCGACGGTCTTCAAGTCCAACACCGAGGAAAAGTGGTACCTGTTCATCGACGAGTACGGCGGCCGGGGCTACGTGCCCTTCGAGACGACCGATCTCGACTCAGGTGACTGGACGATGTCGACGGACTACCAGCTGCCGGCCAGCCCCCGGCACGGCACGGTGATGCCGGTGACGCAGGCGGAGTACGACCGGTTGATGGCCGCGTATCCGGTGAGCCCGACGTCGGTCGTGGACGCGACGGCACGCGGGCAGAAGGGGTACGCGATCGTCACCGAAGCCTCCTCGAAGGTGGTGCTGCCGATGAAGGCGGACGCCGATCCGTCGGGGCTCGCCCCGCGTCTGTGGGTCGGTGCGGGTGCAACGGTCACGCCCGCCTCCGGTACCCGCCGGGACTTCCGCAAGCCCCAGAAGTACACCGTGACGGCGGCGGACGGAACGAGCCGGACGTGGACGGTGGAGGCGGTGCCCACGCGAAGTCCCGTGCTTCCCGGGCTGAACGCCGACCCTGACGTCCAGTACCTGGACGGCCGTTACTGGATCTATCCGACGACGGACGGCTACGCGGGCTGGAGCGGGACGAGCTTCAAGGCGTACTCGTCGAAGGACCTCGTCCACTGGAAGGACCACGGTGTGATCCTGGACCTGGGTCCCGACGTGTCGTGGGCCGACAAGAACGCCTGGGCCCCGGCGATCGCCGAGCGCGACGGCAAGTACTACTTCTACTTCTGCGCGGAGCAGCAGATCGGCGTCGCGGTGGCCGACTCCCCGGCGGGCCCCTTCAAGGACGCGCTGGGCAAACCTCTGGTCGCGAAAGGCCAGTTGACGGGCCAGATGATCGACCCGGCGGTGTTCACGGACGACGACGGACAGTCGTATCTCTACTGGGGCAACGGGCGCGGATATGTCGTGCCGCTCAACGACGACATGGTGTCGTTCGACGCCGCGAAGGTGCAGGACATCACCCAGGCGGACTTCCGCGAGGGGTCCTTCGTCGTGAAGCGCCAGGGCACTTACTACTTCATGTGGTCCGAGGACGACACCCGCAGCGAGAACTACCACGTCGCCTACGCGACGGGACCGTCCCCGCTCGGCCCGTGGACCAAGCGGGGCACGATCCTGTCCAAGCGCCCCGAGTACGGCATCAAGGGGACCGGCCACCACTCCGTGGTGAACACCCCCGGCACGGACGACTGGTACATCGTCTACCACCGGTTCGCCCTGAACGGTCCCGGAAAGCCGGGCGGGGACGGCACACACCGGGAGACGACCATCGACCGCATGACGTTCGCGGCCGACGGAACGATTGAGCCGGTGGTGCCGACCCTGGAGTCGATCAAGCCCGTATCTACATCTACGAATTAGCTGACGTAGTACGTCGGGTTCGGGAGCTTGTACGTCTTGTCGGCGTAGCCGCCCTCGAGGTCGGAGTACTGGTCGCCGAAGTTGGCGACGACGTCGTACCCGAGGGACTCGATGTGCTTGCGGGTGCCGGACTTGTACTGCACGGTGGTGCAGTTCCAGGCGGCGGCGGTGGCGCAGGCGCTCAGGTACGACGGCGGGTTGGCCGCGTCCTTGAGGAACATGTGGTCGGCGTCGAGATTGATGTCGGCGCCGACCTTCTTCAGGTTCGCGACCGCGGAGGCGCGCTGCGACTCCTTCAGGCCCGAGTTGTAGAAGACCTCGACACCCTTGGACTCGGCGTACGCGACGAGTTCGGGGGTGCCGAAGACGGCCGGACGGTCGGCCTTGGCCACGTACTCGGCCCAAGTGGCCGAGCTGTACGTGTAATTGGACTTCTTCTCGTAGTCGAGGGAGAGCAGCAGCGTGTCGTCGATGTCGAAGACGACCGCGGGCTTCTCGCCCTTGTGCTTCGCCTTGTCCGCGACCTTCTTGATGTACTTCTTCGCGTCGGCCTCGATGCGCGCGAGGTCCTTGGCGTACGGGCTGTCCTTGGACGCCTGATACACGCCATTGCTGTCGAGCGTGGTGCCGTAGTAGGTGTCGATCTCCTGGACCAGGAGCCCGATGTTGTGGGGCTCGGTGGTGCTGTTCGCCGTCGACTGGTCGGCGGTGGCGACACCGGTGCCGTACAGGGCGGCACCGGCGACGGCACAGGTGGCGGCGATGGCCGCTATACGCAGTGGCTTATGCATGACAGGTTTCTACGCGCGTAACCCGCCCGAGCGCGAGACTCGTTGCCTGATGGTTACCGAGTTCATAGACAACCTTTAGGCCTCGCGCTCTCTGGCCGGTTTCAGTTCATCGTGGCGCCGATCGTCGTGGACCCCGTCGTCAGGAACGTCGTCGCGGGCAGCGCGCCGCCGGACTGGCGGGAGTTGTACGTGGTGGACGCGTCCGTGGAGATGAAGGACGGGGTGGAGATGCCGGAGTCCCAGTTGTTGCCGGCGGAGGTCACCGAGGAGCCCTTGGAGACGGCCGCCGAGCCGTTGCTCACGGCGAGGTTCTTGCCGAGCTTCGCGGAGCTGGTGGCGAAGTAGTAGCCGTACTTGCCGTTGGCGTACGCGGTGGTGCGGTTGATGACGATCGCGCCGGTGTTGGAGTTCTCGGTGAAGCCGCTGCCCGCGTTGTCCCAGGCGGCGGAGTTGTTGACGACGTGCGCGACGACCTCGCCGTCGCCGCCCAGCTTGTAGCCGTTGCCGTCGCCCGCGAAGGCCGAGTCGGACCAGCGGTTCCTGCCGTTGCCGAAGGCCCAGGTGTGCTCGACGGTGACGGGCGAGGAGAAGGACCAGAAGTCGAGGCCGTCGTCCGAGTTGTTGTAGAGGCGGGCGCCGGTGATCAGGTTCCCGGTGCCGGAGCCGAACTTCACGGCCACGCCGTCCGCGTTCTCGCCGTGGGTGGCGGCGTCGTAGTGGCCGTAGGAGTCGATGTTCCTGACCGTGTTGTTGACGGTGCCGTCGCCGGTGAGCGTGAAGCCGGAGTCGCCGCCGTTGATGGTCTTGATGTTGCTCCACACCGTGCCGGTGCAGGACTGGCAGACGACGGCGCTGTCCGGCGAGTTCTGGAAGGTGATGCCCGAGACGTTCCAGTAGTCGGCGGTCAGCTTGAAGATCCAGGCGCCGGCGGGCAGCGAGGAGCCGTCGATCTTCACCGTCTCCGAGCCGTACGCCTGGAGGGTGACCGGGCTCGACGAGGTGCCGTTGGCCGTCGACTGGAGCGTGGCCGTCGGGTAGTACGTGCCGGCGCGCACCTGGATGACCGTGCCGGCGCTCGCGCCGGAGATCGCGCTGGTCAGCTCGGCGGTGGTGTCCACGACGACGGTCGCGGCCTGGGCCTGGGTGGGGAGTGCGGCGAGGCCTGCGCCCAGCGCCAGGGCGGCGCCGAGGGAGAGAGCGGTACGACGAGACATGGAGTGCGGTCCTTTCGTCGATTCAGCGATTCAGCGATCTGTACGGGGAGTTCACGGGCGCCAGTCGCCGAGATACGCCGCACGGGTGTGCGCCTCGGCCTCGGCGTCCGTGAGTTGGGGGCGGTTCTCCGGCACGGTGATCTCCGCGCCGGGGCCTGTGTTGCGGTACTCGCGAAAGCGCATGGTCTGCCACGGGTAGGCCTCGCGCATGTTGATGTAGGGCGTGGTCGCGTCGATGCCGGCGCCGAGTCGGGTCTCCCGTACGACGAGTGAGGGCCAGGCCGTCGTCTCGTACGAGGGCACCCAGGGCCGCGCGATCTTGTACGCCCCGTCCTCGGCGCCGGATGTGATCCGGCCGCCCACGGCCAGGAAGCCGTACGGGTTCGCGCGGGCCGTGGAGGGCGCGAAGACCATCCCCTCGGGTCTGAAGGTGACGTCCCGGTCGAGGGTGTGGAAGTGACAGCGCTCGAAGACGGCGGTGGCCCGCCCGAAGACGAAGTCGACGTCGCCCTCGATGTAGCAGTCGCGGTAGTACTGCCGGTCGAAGGAGGTGAGCGCCGTGGTGTCCGCGAACAGGGTGTCCTGGTGGGCCAGCAGGCGTACCTGTGAGAAGGACGAGCGGTCGCCGGTGACGTATGCGGCGACGGCCTGCGTTCCGGTGATCTCCGGGTGGTCCGCGCGCAGCCAGTCGTTGGCGATCGTCAGCCCTCGTACGGTCAGCCCGGGCGCCACCGAGGTGAAGGTGGCGGAGCCCGCGGTGCCGTACGTCCCTGAACCGTCCGGCTTCTGCGTCCCGTTGGCGTTGTCGTAGACGATGACGGCCGCGCGCGGGTCACGGCTGGCGCCTCGGATCGTCAAGTCCCCTTTGCTCGCAGGGATGTTGACGACTTCGCGATAAATACCCGGGTGCACGACGATCGTCCAGCCGGGGCCGGTCACGGCGTCCACGGCGGCCTGGACGGAGCCACCGGGACGGACCTGGAGAGTGCGCCCACGCCAGGGCGCCCAGTCGCCGAGATACTCCTCACGCGTCGCGAACTCGGCCTGTTCGTCGGTTAGTTGAGGCCGGTTGGCCGGGGCGCTGATCTCGGCCCCTGGACCCGTGTTGCGGTACTCGGCGAACCGCTGGCTCTGCCACGGATAGGTGTCCGACATGTTGGTGTAGGGCGCCACCGCGTCGATGCCGGCGTCGAGACGGGTGTCGCGGACGGTCAGCATGGGCCGGGCCGTGGTGTCCGAGCCGGGCACCCAGGGTCGGGCCAACTTGTAGTAGGTGTCGGGGGCTTCGCTGGTGACACGGCTCCGGGTGACCAGGTAGCCGCGCGGGTTGGCGACGGCGGTGGACGGCGCGAAGACGAAGCCGTACGGGGCGGTGGCCAGGTCGGTGCGGTTCAGGGTGTGGAAGTGGCAGTGCTCGTACACGGCCGTCGCCCGCCCGAAGACGAAGTCGACGTCGCCCTCGATGAAGCAGTGCGCGAAGTACTGGCGGGCGACGGTGCCGAGCGCCATCGAGTCGGCGTACAGCGTGTCCTGGTGCCCGAGGAACCGGCAGTGCTCGAAGGCCGAGCGGTCGCCCTGCACCTTGATGGCGACGGCCTGGGTGCCGGTGATCTCGGGGTGTTCGGCGCGCAGCCAGTCGTTGGCGAAGGTGATCCGGCGGGCGGTGAACCCGTCGGCCTGCACGGTCGTGGTCGCGGACCCGGTCGTGCCGTAGGTGCCGCCGCCGGGCTTGGGCGTGCCGTTGGCGTTGTCGTAGACGATCATGACATCGCGCGGGTTCTCGGAGGCGCCGATCCAGGTCATCTCCGTGCGGTCGGTGCCGACGGCGACGGTCTCGCGGTAGGTGCCGGGCGCGATGACGAGCGTACGGCCGCTCCCGGTCGCGGCGTTGACGGCGGCCTGGACGGTGGTGTGGTCGCCGAGGCCGCCCGGGTGGACGTACAGGGTCTGTCCGGTGAGGCGTGCGGACGGCGAACCGTAACGCCCGAAGGGGGCGCGTTCCATGACGCGGGCGGCGCGGGCGGCGGGGGCCGCGAGCCCGAGAGCCAGTGCGGCTCCGGTGCTCGCGACGACGAACGCCCTTCTGCTGAGCGGGAGTTCGGCCATGGTCAGCAGATCTCTCCGGCGCCCGCGCGGTGGTCGACGATGCCGGGAACGGCCCTCGGCGAATCCACCTTCGTGCGCAGCGTCGGCGTCCACCCGGCGCCGGACTGGAGCGTCTCGGCCGGGATCTCCGCGTTGTGCACGGCGATCAGGTCGACGAGCACGCCGTTGACGTAGTTGTTCTCGGCGGTGAGCGGCGCCTCGCTCCACTTCTTCAGGGTCTTGGCGGCGCTGATGCCGGCCGGCAGCGAGAAGGCGTTCTTCTCGGCGTACAGCTGCGAGGCGATACCGACGCCGAAGGAGTACGAGTACGACTGGCCCTCGGCGACCACGAAGTGGTTGTTGTACGCGTCGACCTGCCCGAAGCGGACACGCGGCGCGCGCTCCACGATGCCCTCGAAGAGGTTGTGGTGCAGCGTGACCTTGAGCTTGCCGGTGTCGGTCGAGGCGGCGCTGTCGCTGTTGCCGATCATCAGGGTCTTGTCGTGGTCCTGGAAGGAATTCCAGGACGCCGTCACGTAGTTGGCGCCGCGCACGATGTCGAGGAGGCCGTCGTGCTGCTGGTAGACCTCACCGAAGTAGGTCGGCAGTGTGCTGTCGGGATAGCGGCCGTCGCTCAGGGTGTTGTGGTCGATCCACACATGGGTGGAGCCGTAGACGACGACCGCGTCGTACTCGGAGTTCCACGCGCCGGTCGCACCGTCGGTCGGGTCCCACTGCGGGAAGCAGTCGAGCGGGGCCTCGAAGGTGAGGTTGCGGAGGATGACGTTGTCCACGCCCTTGATCTGGAGGCTGCCGCCCCGGATGCCGGCGTTCTTGCCGACGCCGAGGATGGTGGTGTTGGCGGGGACGTTCGCCTTGATGACCTTGTCCTGGTTGGCGGCGGAGACCGCGCGCAGTCCTTCGGGGCTGTCGGCGGGCTCCCCGGTGAGGTCGGTGTCCAGACCCCAGTTCTCCGGTGAGTACTTCTCCAGGTAGGCGGCGAAGTCGTAGCCCGTCGCTTCGAAGGCCGCGCAGCCCTCGGCGACCGGGTCGATCGTGCCCTTGACCTTGATGATCTTCGGCGCCGTGCCGCCCGCGGCGAGCGCGGCCTTGAACTCGGCCCAGGTGGTGACCGTGTAGACGTGGTCGGCGTCGGCGGCCGAACCGCCGGTGGTGCCGGTGCCCTCGGAGCCCCAGCCGTCACCTGCGGCGAGGGTCTGGCGGCCGGGATCGCCGGCCTGCGCTTGTGCCGTGGTGCCCGTGAGGGCGAGGACCAGGGCAGTGCACCCGACCAGCGAAGCTATGACGCGTGCATGACACATCCGTGTGCTCATTGTGCGGCTCTCTTTCCGTCGGATCAGGGGGTCAGGCGGTGGGCCAGGTGATCCACGACTCGGGGATCTCTTCGCCGAGACGGCGTACGTCCCTGGGCGCGAGCACCCTCCGGTGCAGCAGCCCGGCCGCGACCATCCGGGCCACGGCGATCGCCCCGGGCGGGTTGAAGTGCGTGTTGTCCTGCTCGGTCGCGGTCCAGTTGAAGTACTTCTTCGTCTCCTCCACTCCGAGCCGCTGCCACAGGGCCAGCGACTGGGCCTGGATGTCGAGCAGCGCGACTCCCTCGTCCGCCGCGAGGGCGCGCACCGACGCCGGGTAGTCGCCGTGGGTCGGCACGGCGTTGCCGTCCGCGTCGAACTTCCTGCGCTCCACGGAGGTGGCGAGAACGGGACGGGCACCACGGGCCCGAGCTCCGTCGACGTACAGCCGGAGGTAGTCCTGATACGTCGTCCAGGGCTCGGTGTACCGGACGGGATCGGCACTCTTCTCGTCGTTGTGCCCGAACTGGACGAGGAGGAGGTCACCGGGCCTGATCGCTTCGAGGACGACGTCGAGACGCCCCTCGTCGACGAAGCTCTTCGAACTCCGCCCGTTCACCGCATGGTTGGCGACCGCCAAGTCCTCACGGAGGAAGAACGGGAGAGCCATCCCCCAGCCGGTCTCGGGAGCGGCATCGGCGTACTTCTGGGCAGCGGTGGAGTCACCGGCGATGTAGAGGGTGCGTCCGGTGCGGGCCGACGCGGGGGATGCAGAGGCGGCGGCAAGGGGAACGGCGGCAAGGGCCGCGGTGGTGATCTGTCTACGGCTAAGGGACACGACGCTGTGCCTTCCAAGAGGGAGTGCGATTCAAGGGGCGCGGGGAACTGCGCGACCAGCCACAGCCGGTCCGCGGCCGGAACACAACGGTTCAGACCACGGACCGACCCGCGGCATCAACGTCAGCCCTGCTGTGCCGTCCACTCGGCCTGCGCCTCATTGAGCTGCTCGGCAACCGTGTCGAGGAACTCCTCCGCCGACATCTTCCCGAGCAACACCTTCTGGAAATTCGGCTCGTTGTCAGCCTTGGAGATCGTGTTCCAGTCCGGCAGGTAATACGGCAGCTGCACAATCTTGGTGCTGCCACTACTCAACGCCTCAGCGGCGAGCTTCGTAGGCTCGGCCTCGTCGATCCAAGCGTCCTGCGCGGCCTCCGTGTTGGAGGGAATCGCCCCAGCGGACTCGTTCCACTTGCTGTTCGACTCGTGCGACGCGGCGAACTCGATGAACTTCCAGGCCGCCGTCTTGTTCTTGCTGGACTTGAACAGGGCGAGTCCGTCGACGGGGTTGGAGACCTGAACGCGCGTGCCGTCGTCCGAGGTCGGGTTCGCGAGCCCACGGAACTTGTCGACGCCCAGGGCCTTCACGTGATCCTGGTAGGAGCCCAGGTTGTGGTTCAGCATGCCGATCTTGCCGCTGTCCCACTGGGCGACCATCTTGGTGAAGTCGTTGTTGACGTCCGCCTCGGGGGTGTCCTTCTTGTAGAGCGCGACGTACTTCTCCAACGCGGCCACGTTCTTCGGGTCGTTGACCGTGGTCTTGTCACCGTTCCAGAACTCGGTGATCCCGGTCTGGCCGTACATCGCGTCCAGGGCCTGCGCGATGGAGCCCGCGCCGCCGCGGATGGTGTAGCCGAACTCGTTCTTGTCCCGGTCGGTCAGCTTGTCCGCGGCCTCGTAGAACTTCGTCCAGGTGGTGGGCGCGTCCAGGCCCGCCGCCTCGAACAGATCGGTGCGGTAGTACAGCACACCGTTGCTGGCCGAGGTGGGGATGGTGAACAGCTTCTCCTGGCCGCCCGCGGCGGTCACCGACTCGACCATGCCCTCGTTCAGCTTGCCGTTGAGCGAGCTCTTCTCCAGACGCGAGTCGAGAGGTTCGAGGGCGTTCTGTGCGGCGATCCCGGCGAGCATCGCCGCGCCGACCCCGCCGACGTCCGGCAGACCGCCGCCCTGGATGGAGGTGTCGTACTTGGACTGGACGTTCTCGGCGGGCACTCCGACATAGTTGACCTTGATGTCGGGGTACTTCTTCTCGAAGTCCTTGATGATCTCCATCCAGATGTCACGACGGACGGCCGTGTTGTTGTCCCAGAAGGTGATCTCGCCCTTGCCCGAGCCCTCGTCGCCCTTGTCGCCGCCGGCACCACTGCCGTCGTCGCCACAGGCGGTGGCGGTCAGCGCGAGCACGGCGCCCACCGCGACGGCCGCGGCCGCACGTCGCCCGCCTCGGCTGCTTCTACGCGTACTGATCTTCATTGATCGGCTCTCTTCTTCTGGATGGAAACACTGGTGTGCAGAGGTCAGTGGTGGGCGTGGGGCGCCCAGCCATCGGCCCCGGACAGGTAGTTGGCGACCGTGTACGTGGCCGCGTCGGCATCCGGCAGCTGCGGCCGGTCGGCGGTGACGGCGGAACCGGGCCCGTACGTCCGGTACTCCGCGAACCGCGCGTCCTTCCACGAGAAGCCGCTCATGTCGGTCCACGGCGAGGACTTCACCGCGGCCGGCAGTTCGGTGTCGCGGATCAACACCTGTGCGACGGCGTCGACTTCGCCGCCGGGGTGCCAGGGCCGGCCGAGGTGGAAGGACTCGGCAGGAGCGTCGCTCACGATCCTCGACCGGGTGATCAGGAACCCGTACGGATTGCCCTTCCAGGTCGAAGCGGCCGTGATGTAGCCGTTGTTGGTGGCCGAGCCGCGGCTGAGCGCCTTGATGACGGAGCGCTCGACGACGGTGGTCGCGCGTCCGTAGATGAAGTCGACATCGCCCTCGATGTACGAGTCGCGGATGTAGACCCGGCTGATGGCGGTCAGGCTGGGGCTGTCGGTCATCAGCGTGTCCTGGTTGCCCAGGAAGGCCGTGTCCTCGAAGACGATCCGGTCGCCCGTCGTCTTCATCGCGAGGGCCTGCTCGCCGTTCAGTTCGTGCGCGGCCTCGTCGAAGTCGTTGCTGAAGGTGAGGTTGCGCGCCGTGACGTCGTTCGCGGCGATCCGTACGGTGGCACTCCCGGTGGAGCCGCCGTACGCGGCCGGCGTGTCGTGGACGATGACGGTGTCGGAGCGGTCCTGTCCGGTCCCCCGCAGCAGAATCCGGGGCTTGGCCGCGGGGATGAACACCTTCGCCCGGTACGTTCCCGGCGCGATCGACACGGTCACCGCACTGTTGTTGCCGTCCGGAACCGCGTCCACGGCGGCCTGGACCGTCGGATAGTCGGAGGGGACGTTCAGTTCGACGGCGCCGATCCGCTCCTGCGGTCCGGAGAAGCGGGTGACGAGGGCCGGGACGGCGGAAGCAGGGTCCAGCCGGTAGTCGTAGAGGTCCCGCGGTTCGAAGGCGGCACCCCACTCGTCGTGCCGCCCGGCGGTGTTCCGCAGGATCGACCCGCGCTGCACCAACTCGGCGGTGGCGTCGGCCTGGTAGGGGTGCTGGACGCCGTCGTAGTAGCTGTTCTCGATGACCATCTTCGTGTGGCCGCGCGACCAGTTGCCGTACGTCCACACCGGATCGCCGTCATCGACCTGTGCCGAGAGGTAGTTGTTGTAGAGGTGTGCGTAGGCGCAGTTGTCGGCGGAGGGGTTGCGCTGCTTCGTGCCGGTGAACCAGTTGTGGTCGATGGTGATCTGGGTGAGCACATTGGACGTCCAGCCGATCCCCAACGCCTTGTTGTGGTCGGCGAACCGGTTGTAGGACACGGTGATGTACTGGCTGTCCTTGCGGATGTCGAGCAGCCCGTCGCCCATGTGCGTGAACCTGTTGTGGTCGATCCACACGTGGTCGACGGTGTCCATCTGGATCGCGTCGAAGTCCTGCGTCTTGCCGTCCCAGTCGCCCTCGACGTACGAGTCCCGGATCGTCAGATTGCGGATGATCACGTTGTGCGTGCCGGGGTTGAGATGGAGCTCCCCGTGGACGATCTCGCCGCTGTCGCCGACGCCGATGACCGTCTTGTCCGAGGCCACCACGATGTCCGAGCCGAAGGGCTCGACGGCGATCGCCCCGGACACCCGGATGATGTACGGCTCCTCGGCGGCCGCGTACCGGGCGAGTGAGGCCTGATCGGTGACCGTGACGACCTTGCCGCCCGCACCGCCGGTGGTGCCGCCGTCGAGGGAGGCGAATCCATGGGCCCGGTCGGTCCAGCGGTCGGCCGAGGACGTGTTCCCGGACGCGCGGTCCGGCGCCGGTGCGGCGGCCTTCGCCTGGCCGATCGCCCCGAGGGTCAGGGCGGCCACCAGGCCCACCACGGCGGCCAGGGTCCTCCCTCGGGGCGGCGGCCCCGGCAAGCGCTTGCTATGGAGGTGCGTCATTGCGGCTCCCAACAGGCGTACGGATGGCAGGAAGTGACCCTCAGGGGGTCGCGGTGATGCGGAACTGCGTGAACGAGGCCGCGCCGGCGTGTCCCCCGCCGACGGGCGCGAGCGCGAAGAGTCCGAGCAGGGCGCCGACCCAGCGCCAGGGGGTGGCGGCGAAGACCTGGCCCGAGGGCTGCCGGCCGGCGCCGACGTCGTAGAAGAAGCGGCAGCGCGCTCCGGCGCCGATCTCGATCCAGAGCCGTGCCCGTCCCCCGGGCGCCTCCACCGGATGCGCGCCCTCGCGCTCCCGCTCGGCGACCGACTCGGCGAACCGGTGTACGAGCTGCACCGACCCGCCTTCGCCCCGCTGTAGCCCGATCCAGCTGAAGGCGTCTCCGAGGACGGCGAGCCCGGCCCTGGCTCCCAAGTCCTCGCTGTTGAGCGACAGTTCGACCTCGACGGTGGCGGCGATCCCGGGCAGCCGCTGGGTGAGGACGTTCGGTAACTTGCGCAGATCGTGCGCGTCGACGGTCCGTACGCAGGTCAGCCGCAGTCCGTCGGCGGAGTGCTGGGTGGCCCAGCCGTCCTGCGGATTGGCGGTCCACTGCCACTGGCGTCCGAACCGGCCGCCGGGGAAGTCGTCGTCGGTGGCGGGCGCGGAAGGCGGCTGGGGCGGCAGATCGGGCTTCTTGTGTACGGCGACGGGGGCGCCCTCGTCGCCGAGTACCGGCCAGCCTCCCCCGGTCTCGGCTTCGCTCGACCCGGAGGCGCCCCCATGGCCCCAGCGCATCGGCTGGAGGTGGACGACCCTCCCGTACGGGCCGCGCTGCTGGAAGTGCGCGAACCAGTCCTCGCCGTGCTGCGTGCGCACCCAGGCGCCCTGGTGCGGGCCGTTGACCTCGGTGCCGCCCTGTTCGAGGACGACCCGCTCCTCGTACGGGCCGAAGAAGTCGCGCGAGCGGAAGACGCCCTGCCAGCCGGTCTCCACTCCCCCGGCGGGGGCGAAGATCCAGAACCAGCCGTCGTGGCGGTAGAGCTTGGGCCCTTCGAGGGTGAACCAGCCGGGCAGCCGGTCGGCGTCGACGATGACCTTGCCTTCGTCGAGCAGTCCGGTGCCGTCGGGCCGCATCCGGTGACCGGTGAGCCGGTTCTTGACCCCGGAGCGGGACTTGGCCCAGGCGTGCACGAGATACGCCTCGCCGCTCTCGTCGTCCCACAGCGGACAGGCGTCGATGAGTCCCTTGCCCTGCTTGACGAGGTGCGGGCGGGTCCAAGGTCCTCTGATCTCGGGGGCGTTGACCTGGAAGATGCCCTGGTCCGGGTCGCCCCAGAAGATCCAGAAGCGGTCGTCGTGGTGTCGCAGGGACGGCGCCCACACTCCGCAGTCGTGCCTCGGCCTCCTGAACTCCTTGGCGGGTTCGAGGAGTTGGAGAGCGTGTCCGACGAGCGTCCAGTTGACCAGGTCGCGCGAGTGCAGCAGCGGCAGGCCCGGGACGCGGCCGAAGCTGGAGGCGGTGAGGTAGTAGTCGTCGCCGACGCGGAGGAGGTCGGGGTCGGACCAGTCGGCGTCGAGGACGGGGTTGCGGTAGGTGCCGTCACCGAGGTCGGAGGAGGGCAGGGCCATCAGGGGCTCACCGCCTTCCGTACGAGTGCCGCGGCCTCGCCGCGTTCGAGGCGGCCGTCGGCGACGACGGTGACGATCCGCCGTACGACCGTCTCCCCGGCCGCGACCGGCAGCCGTTCGTCGTGGGCGAGGGAGGAGCCGACGCCCGGGTACTCGGTCGTGCGCACGAACCAGGGGTCGCGCCGGGTCGTTTCGGTGGCCCCGGCGAAGACGAGGGTCCAGCCGGCACCCGCGAGACCGACCCAGTCGGCGCGGCTGCCGTGCACGGCGTCCTCGCCCTCGGTACCGGCGGTGAAGACGACCGGTGCCTCGGCCTCCTTGCGGGCCCGCCAGAAGAAGCCGCCGTAGGCCGCGCCGGGCCGCCCGTTGGTGGCGGGACTGCCGAGGGACAGCGCGTCCGGGGTCGTATTGGTCAGCGAGAAGGTGAAATCCAACGCCCAGGCGGTGTCGGTGAGTTCGGTGGCGGAGACGGTACGCCGTTCGCGCAGCAGCTCGCCGCCCGCGGCCACCCAGCGCAGCTCCTCCACGAAGCCGTCGGGGTCGCGCAGCTGGAAGCTCAGGTGCCGCTGGGCGCCGTGGTTGTCCAGTTCGGTCGGCCCCTGGTCGCGTACATAGGTGCGCCCGCCCCAGAAGTTGTGCCCCTCGACGTCGGGAACGGCGACACCGACGCCGAGGTGGTGTGCGTGGTCGGCGGGGCTGAGTTCGGTGACAGCCGTGCCGGCCAGGGTGGTGACGGGGTGCAGATACGGGCGCGGCGAGAGGCGGGGCGACAGCTCGGGCCGGGTGATGTACCGGCCTACCGGGCGGTCCCCGATCCGCAGGACCAGCGAGTCGTTGTTCATGGAGCTCATGGAGTTCATCGCGTGCTCACCTCGTTCGGGAGCGCCCAGGAGGCGCCCATCTCGGAGTAGAGGGCGAGGGTGTCGGCAGCGGCGGCCACGAGTCTGTCGATGCCGTGGACGACCCGGCGGTTCTCCCCGGGGAGCAGCTCCCAGGCGTCCGCGGGCAGTTCGACCGGGTCGGGTGCCTGCCGGATCGCTTCGACGACCTTCATGAACGCACCCGTGGATTCGGGGGTGACCAGCAGCTCGGCCCCGTCCGTCAGGTGCTCGACGAGGTTCTCGAGGAGGTCCGTCCTGTCGTACTCGAGCTCCTCGGGGCCGCGCCCGGACCGCTGCACCAGCACGCGGTCCTGCTTGTACCAGAAGGTGATCCGCCCGCTGCCGCCGTGCACCAGGACGTACGGTTCGTCGGGCTGTTCGGCGCAGAGTGTGGCGGCGACGGTGATACGGCCCTTCGCGGTGGTGATGCGCACGCACGAGGTGTCGTCGGACTCGATGTCGTTGGCCCGCAGCAGCTCGGTCTCGATCCGCTCGACGTCCTCGGCGCGGGTGGAACCGTCAAGGGCCAGCGCGGTGGCGACGGCGTGTGCGAGCGGGTTCGTCAGCACTCCGTCGATCACGTCGGCGCCGTTCATGCGCCGCCTGCCCGCCCATGGCGCCCGCCGGTAGTACGCCTCGTCGCGCGCCCAGGCCCCGGCCGCGCCGATCCCGACGACCGGGCCGAGCGCGCCCTCGGCGATCAGCTTCCGGATCGCGGGCACGGCGTGCGAGCCGAGCGACTGGAAGCCGATCTGGCAGACGACTCCGGCGGCGGCGACCCCGTCGGCCATCCTGCGGAACTCGGAGTACGAGGGCGCGGGCGGCTTCTCCAGGAGCAGGTGTACGCCCTTCGCGGCGGCGGTCAGCGCCAGGCCGGTATGGGTGGGGATGGGCGTGCAGATCACGGCGATCGCGGCGCCGGTGGAGTTGAGGAGTGCCCCGAAGTCGGCGGACTGCTCAGGGAGTTGGTCCCAGTCGAGCTCCTCCTCGGTCAGCGGTGTCAGCTCGCAGATGCCCGCCAGTCGTACAAGACCCTTGTCCTGAAGCCGGCGGATGTTCTCCAGGTGCCAGCGGCCGTGCCCGCGGGCACCGGCGAGGACGACCGGCAGCGGAAGCGTGTTCCCGAGCGTGCTCATCCCTTCACCGCCCCCGCACTGAAGCCGGTGATCAGCCACTTCTGGATGAACGCGAAGACGATGACGACCGGCACGGCGGCGATGATGCCGCCCGCCGCGAGCGCGCCCAGGTCGACGCTGTCGGAGCTCATCAGCGTGTTGAGGCCGACAGGGAGGGTCTGCTTGTCCTGGTTGCTGAGGAACATCAGGGCGAACAGGAAGTGGTTCCAGGAGTGCACGAAGGCGAAGGAGCCGACCGCGATCAACCCGGGCCGCAGCAACGGCAGTACGACGACCCGGAAGGCCGTGAAGCGGTTGCAGCCGTCGACCCAGGCGGCCTCCTCCAGGGAGTACGGCACGTTCCTGATGAACCCGCTGATCAGGATCATCGACAGCGGCAGCTGGAAGACCGTCTCGGCGATGATGACGCTGCCGAGCGAGTTGAGCATCTGGAGCTTGGCGAAGATCTGGAAGAGGGGGACGAGGAGCAGCGCGCCCGGCACGAACTGGGAGCAGAGCAGGGCGAGCATGAAGGCGCGCTTGATCCTGAAGTCGAAGCGGGCCAGGGCGTATCCGCCGGCGAGCGCGACGACCGTGGTCATCACGAGCGTGGCGACGCCGACGAGGATGCTGTTCTGGAAGTAGGTCCCGAAGCTGCGCTCGGTCCACACCTTGTCGAAGTGCTCGAAGGTCATGGGCCACGGCACGAGCGAGGTGGAGCCCGCCGGGCGGAGCGCGAAGAGGAGGATCCAGTAGAAGGGGATGAGGGTGAAGAGCAGGTAGATGCCGAGCGGAACGTAGATCTGCCAGCGCGGGACCTCGTCCCAGGCCCGGCGCCTCTTCCGTGGGCGCTGCGGCTCGGCGGGCGCGAGTGCGGGAGTGGGCGTGACCTCGACGGCCTCCTTGGTGATCACTTGTCTCCGCCTCCGAACTTGCTCAGCCGCAGGTAGACGATCGAGCAGAACAGCAGGATCACGAACGCGACGGTGGTCAGGGCGGACGCGTAGCCGAAGTTGTGGGCGTCGACGCTGGTGTTGGCGATGTAGAGCGGAAGCGTGGTCGTCTCGCCTGCTGGTCCACCGCCCGTCAGGGTGTAGAGCAGGTCGACGTTGTTGAACTCCCACACCGCGCGCAGCAGCGTGGACAGGACGATGGCGTCCTTCAGGTGCGGCAGTGTGATGTGCAGGAACTGCCGGAAGCGGCTCGCGCCGTCGACCTCCGCGGCCTCGTACAGGTCCTTGGAGACGGACTGGAGATCGGCGAGGATCAGGATCGCGAAGAAGGGGACTCCGCGCCACAGGTCGGCGACGACCGCGGCCGGGAAGACGGTCGAGGTGTCCGACAGCAGGCTGGTGCCGTACGTACCGATGCCCGCGTCCGCGAGGTAACGGGTGATGCCCGTCTGGGAGTTGTAGAGCAGCACCCAGATCGCGGAGGTCAGCACACCGGAGACGGCCCAGGGCGAGAAGACCAGCGCGCGGCCGATCGCCCGCCCGACGAAGGTCTGGTTGACGATCAGCGCGAGAGCGAGACCGAAGAGCAGTTGCAGTCCGACCTCGACGAAGACCCACTTGGCGCTGAAGGTCAGCGTGTCCCAGAACTGCGGGTCGTCGGTGAAGGCGTGCACGAAGTTGTCGAAGCCCGCGTAGCCGTTGCGCCAAGGCTTGGTGGGGTTGTAGTTCTGCAGGCTGTAGTAGAAGACGCTGATGACCGGGTAGGCGATGAAGCCCAGCATCAGCAGGCCCGCCGGGGCGATCAGCAGATACGGGAGCTTGCGGGGCGTCGCTGAGCCACGGCGCCGCCGGGGTGGCGCCGCGGGCTGTTTCGCCACGGCTGCGGCTTGGGCCATGACTGTTCTCCGTTCCTGTGCATGGAAGCGTCATCGCGGTGAAGCGCTTCGCGTACGTCGTTCGACATCTCGGACAAGAGGGATGGGGTTGGGCGTCCCCTCAGCCCGCGTACGGGTCCTGCACCTTGCCCGGCCGGGCCAGAAACGCGAAGTCGCAGCCGGTGTCCGCCTGGGTGATCTGTTCGCTGTAGAGCGCTCCGTAGCCGCGCTCGTACCGCTCGGGCGGCGGTGTCCACTCCGCCCGGCGCCGCGCCAACTCCTCGTCGTCCACGTTGAGTCGGAGCGACCTCCCCTCGACGTCGAGGGTGATCGTGTCTCCGGTGCGCACCAGCGCAAGCGGCCCGCCGACGTACGACTCGGGTGCCACGTGCAGCACACAGGTGCCGTAACTCGTGCCGCTCATCCGGGCGTCGGAGATCCGCACCATGTCCCTGATCCCCTGCTTCAGCAGATGATCGGGGATGGGCAGCATCCCGTACTCGGGCATGCCCGGACCGCCCTTGGGGCCGGAGTTGCGGAGCACCAGCACGGTGTCCGCCGTGATGCCCAAGTCGGGCTCGTTGATGGTCCGTTGCATGGACCTGTAGTCGTCGAAGACGACGGCGGGGCCGGTGTGCTTGAGCAGGTGCGGCTCGGCGGCGATGTGCTTGATGACCGCGCCGTCGGGGCAGAGGTTGCCGCGCAGGACGGCGACTCCGCCCTCGTCGGCGACGGGGTTCTCCCTGGTCCGGATCACATCGTCGTTGTGGACCGAGGCGGTTGAGAGCTGCTCGCGCATGCTGTCGTACGACACCGTCGGCCGGTCCAGGTGCAGCAGATCGGTGATCCGGGACAGGAACCCGGGCAGGCCGCCCGCGAAGTGGAAGTCCTCCATCAGGTAAGGGCCCCCGCCGGGGCGGACGTTGGCGAGCACCGGCACGGTCCGCGCGATCCGGTCGAAGTCGTCGAGTGTGAGCGTGACGCCCGCGCGTCCGGCCATGGCGATCAGATGGATCACCGCGTTGGTGGAACCGCCGAGCCCGAGGACGGTCGTCACGGCGTCCTCGAAGGCCTCCGCGGTGAGGAGCTCGGACAACTTCCGGTCCTTGTGGACGAGTTCGACGATCCTGAGCCCCGAGGCGGCGGCCATCCGGTCGTGCCCGGAGTCGACGGCGGGGATGCTGGACGCGCCCGGCACCGTCACCCCCAGTGCCTCGGCCGCTGCCGTCAGCGTGGACGCCGTACCCATGGTCATGCAGTGCCCGGGCGACCGGGCGAGCCCGCTCTCCAGCTCGGTCATCTCGCAGTCCCCGATGAGCCCGGCGCGCTTGTCGTCCCAGTACTTCCACATGTCGGTGCCGGAGCCGAGGACTTCGTTCCGCCAGTGCCCCGGCAGCATGGGCCCGGCGGGCACGAAGACGGCCGGCAGGTCGACGGAGGCGGCGCCCATCAGGAGCGCGGGCGTGGACTTGTCGCAGCCGCCCATCAGCACGGCCCCGTCCACCGGGTAGGACCGCAGCAGTTCCTCGGTCTCCATGGCGAGCAGGTTGCGGTAGAGCATCGGGGTCGGCTTCTGGAAGGTCTCGCTGAGCGTGGAGACCGGGAACTCGAGCGGGAAGCCCCCGGCCTGCCACACCCCCCGCTTCACTGCCTGCGCCCGGTCCCGCAGGTGCACATGGCAGGGATTGATGTCGGACCAGGTGTTGAGGATCGCGATGACCGGCTTGCCCAGGTGCTCCTCGGGCAGATAGCCGAGCTGGCGGGTCCGGGCCCGGTGGCTGAAGGAGCGGAGCCCTTCCGTGCCGTACCACTGGTGGCTTCTGAGGTCCTCGGGGCGCTTCATATGGACCATCCCGCGGCTATGGCGGCGACTTCCGCGCGCTCGTCCTCGGGCAGCGGCTTGCTCGGTGCGCGGACGTCTCGGCGGCACAGGCCGAGCGAGGCGAGGGCCTCCTTGACGATGGTCACGTTGTTGGCGGAGGCGTTGGCCGCGCGCAGTTCCTCGAAGCGGCGGATCTGCTCCCAGACCTTCATGGCGGCCGGGTAGTCGCCGGATCGAAGCGCTTCGATCATGTTCAGCGAAACGGCCGGGGCGACGTTCACCAGACCCGAGGTGAAGCCGGTGGCGCCCGCCGAGAAGTACGAGGGCGCGTACGGCTCGGCGAGGCCCGCGACCCACACGAAGCGTTCGAGCCCCGCGTCGCGTGCGAAGGCGGCGAAGCGGGCGGCGTCCGGCACGGCGTACTTCACACCGACGACGTTGGGGCAGTCGTCGGCGAGTTCGGCCAGCCGTTCGCCGGGGAGCAGCGGATTGCGGATGTAGGGAACGACTCCCAGCTCGGGCACGGACTCGGCGATCGCCCGGTGGTAGTCGACCCAGCCGCCCTCCGACACGTACGGGTGCACGGGCTGATGGACCATCACCATCTCGGCGCCGAGCTCGCGTGCGTGCCGCGCGGTGGCCACGGCGGTCGGCACGTCGTGCCCGACGCCGACCAGGATGACGGCCCGGTCGCCCGTCTCCTCGATGGTCAACTCCGTGACGAGCTGCCGCTCTTCGGGTGTCAGGGCATAGAACTCACCCGTATTGCCGTTCGGCGTAAGGGTCTTGACGCCTCCTTCGAGCAGTCGACGCAGCAGGGCCCGGTGGGTGTCGCGGTCGATCGTCCCGTCCTGCGCGAAGGGAGTCACGGGGATCGCCACGACCTCGGCGAGCGCCGCCCGCTGGGTCTCGTACGTCGCTGTCATTCCTGTCCGTCCTCTTTCCGGCCCTGGGGGAAGGCCTCGTCCTGGCCCTGGGGGAAGGCCCGTTGCACGAACGACGCGATGTGCGCGTGCAGTGCGGCGGCCGCGCCGTCGGCGTCGCCGTCGAGGGCGAGCCGCAGGATCTCGCGGTGCTCGGCGGCCTCGCGCTCCCAGGAGGGGTTGGCGGCCCAGGCGACGGCGGAGACCAGCGCGGCCTGGTCCCGCACCTCGTCGAGCATCCGGCCGAGCAGCGGATTGCCGCAGGGCACGTACAGGGCGCGGTGGAACTCCCGGTTGGCCAGGGAGCGTTCGGCGGTGTCGGCGGCTTCGTCGGCGCGGGTCAGGGCGTCGCGCGCCGCGTCGAGCGAGGCCTCACGACGGACGGCACGCCGCAGCGCCTCCGGCTCCAACAGCAGCCGTACGTCGTACACCTCGCGCGCCATGTCCGCGTCCACCATGCGCACCGTGACGCCCTTGTACTGGTTCATCACGACGAGCCCGGTACCGGCCAGGGTCTTGAGCGCCTCCCGCACGGGTGTCTTCGACACCCCGAACTGTGCGGCGAGCTCGGTCTCGACCAGAGCCTGTCCCGGGGTCAACTGCCCGGTGAGGATGCGGTGTTTGATCCCCTCCAGCACGAACTGCGTGCGGGACGGAATCGGCGTGGGCACAGAGGTCATGCGCGCCTCTCGGATCTCACATATCGCGTCTCATATATGACGTACGAAGTACGACGCGTTGAAGGTAGGAGCGCGCTCATGTTTCGTCAACGCTTCTGACAAAAGAAGCCGGCGTCGACGCTCAGACGACCTTCACGTCACCTTCGCGGGCCTGGCCGGTACGCCCGCCGAAGGCCCTGGCCGCACGGGCCGTCGCGTCCTGCGGGGTGAGCGTGGGTCCGACGTGGGTGACGAGCAGTTCCCGCACCCCCGCCGCACGTGCGACCGCAGCGGCGTCCTCCGGAGTGAGATGGACTCGTTCGCCTTCGCGATGCCGGTCGATGTCGGCCTCGCAGAGGAACAGGTCGGCCCCCTGGGCGAGTTCGGCGAGCTGAGCACAGGGCCCGCTGTCCCCGGAGTACGCCAGCACGCTCCCCGCGCACTCGGCCCGCAGCCCGTACGCCTCGGTGTCGTGCACGACGGCACGGCTGCGGAGCCGCAGTTCACCCACCCGCGCCTCATGGCCGTCGTACAGGGGCCGGAGGTCGAAGATCCCGCTCAGGAACCCGGAATCACTCTGCCCGAAGAACCCCGCGAGCCGCTGCCCCAGATCGCGCGGCGCGTACACGGGAATGGGCGCGGCGGGGGTGAGTCCGCCGTACGCGAGCCCGTACACGGCGGACAGCAGATCGGCACAGTGGTCGGCGTGCAGATGCGAGATCCAGATCGCGGACAGCCGCGCCGGGTCCGTGTGCCTCTGCAACTCGGCGAAGGTTCCGGGTCCGGCGTCGACCCACACCTCGGCGTCCCCGCCCCGCAGCAGATAGCCGGAACAGGGGCGGCCGGGGCCGGGGTGCGGGGAGGCGGTGCCGAGGACGGTGAGGGTGAGGGACATGCGGGGAGCGTACGAAACCGCCGTCCCGCGGGCGCCTCCTTATTGGAGCTCTACGGCTTCCAGCCGGGGTCCCGCCATTGGAGCTCTACGGCTTCCAGCCGGGGTCCCGCCCGCTGAGTCCGATCGCCCGGTCGAGGAGCGGCGCCTCGTCGGGTACCGGCACCACGGGCCCGAAGATGCCGCCGCCCCGGGTCGGGTCCTCGGCCGAGGCCAGCAGGAATTGGTAGGACATCTGCAGGGCGGCGGCGTCGGGCTCGTACTCCTGGCCGGTGGCCCGCGCGAGGTCCCAGCCGTGCACGACCAGCTCGTCGACGGCCACGGCGCCCGCGACCGCACCCGGCAGGTCCACGCCACCCGCCCGGGTCTCCCCGGTCCAGGCGGCCGGGTCGCGCCAGGCCTCGGCGAGCTCGTCCATCACCTTGGGCAGCGCCTCGCGCCAACCGGGCTCGATGTCCGGCACGGCGGAGGTCGGGCTGGTGTCCGTGGTGGGCCCCAGATCCTTGCGCCCGGCGTCCCGGAACGCGGCGGCGAGCCCGATCAGGTGCCCCAGCATGTTGTGCACCGCGAGTTCCGGACAGGGGGTCGCGCCCGCCAGCTGCTCGTCGGTCGCACCCGCCGCGAGGCTCGCGACGATCCGGGCCTGCGGCCCCAGGTCAAGAATCCGGTCGGTCATCCGCTTCTCCTCAGAGCTCGTACTCGTCTCCAGTCATCGGGTAGACCGGCGAACGTACGAAAACTCATCGCTCGGGCTCCCAGGACGGCCCTCAGGACGCTGGTCAGGCGTTCGAATCGCCGGAATGCTCGATGTCAGAGGCGACTGCTCGACGTCAGAGGCCCGCGAGAAGGAGAACCACCGTGAAAGCGATCGTCCAGGATTCCTACGGAACCGCCGACCTGCTGGAACTGCGGGAGATCGGCCGACCGGTACCCCGTGACGACGAGGTGCTCGTCGAGGTGCGCGCCGCCGGCGTCGACCCGAGCGTCTGGCATCTCATGACGGGCAGGCCCCTGGTGGCCCGTGTCGTCCTCGGAGTCCGCAGGCCCAAGAACCCCGTGCGGGGCTGGGACGGCGCCGGGCGCGTGGAGGCCGTGGGCGCGAAGGTGACCGAGTTCAAGCCCGGCGACGAGGTCTTCGGCAACTGCGACGGCTCGTTCGCCGAGTTCGCGCGCGCCAAGGCCCGCCGGCTCGTGCTCAAGCCGCCCAACGTCACCTTCGAGCAGGCCGCCGCCCTCCCCGTCTCCGGCATGACCGCCCTCCAGGCGCTGAGCGGGAAGGGCCGCCCCAAGCCGGGCGACCAGGTTCTCGTCATCGGTGCCTCCGGTGGCGTCGGAACCTTCGCCGTCCAGCTGGCCGCGATGTACGGCGCCGTGGTCACCGGCGTCTGCGGTCCCACCAACACGGATCTCGTACGTTCCCTGGGCTCCGCCCACGTCCTCGACTACACCCACGAGGACGTCACCGCCGGCTCCGGCCGCTACGACGTCATCGTCGACTGCGCGGGCCTGCGCCCGCTGCCCCACCTGCGCCGCGTCCTCGCCCCGCACGGCACCCTCGTCATGGTCGGCGGCGAGGGCGGCAGCGCCTTCTTCGGCGGGATGAGCCGCGAGATCCGGGCCTCCCTGCTCTCGCCCTTCGTCGGCCAGAACTTCCGCAACCTCGTCTCCCTCCCCCGCCACGAGGACCTCCTGACCCTCAAGGACCTCGCCGAGAACGGAAAGATCACCCCGGCCATCGACCGCACCTACCCCCTCGACGAGGCCGCCGACGCCGTCCGACACCTGGAGAAGGGCCATCCCCGGGGCAAGCTCGTGATCACCATCTGAAGACGTCTGCCTGCGTCTTATAGGGCATCTGCCTGATCCTTGAGGCAGGTCCTTAGCACCACGATCACCAGCCATGGCGACATGGACAGTCACGCGCGTCCTGCGGGACCGCAACGCGGGTTTGTATCTGAGCGCGGTCGTGGTCTCCGGCTTCGGCTCGTCGGCGCTGTGGCTGGTGTCCGGCATCTGGGTCAAGGACCTGACCGGCTCGGACGGCCTGGCCGCCCTCTGCGTCTTCGCCCTCTGGGCCCCCACGCTCATCGGCCCCGCCCTGGGCACACTCGCCGACCGCGTCCGCCGCAGGCCGCTCCTCATCGCGGCGAACTTGCTGTTGGCCGCGCTGCTGCCGGCCCTCTTCGCCGTGGACGCGCCGGGCCGCCTGTGGATCCTCTTCGCGGTGCTCCTGGTCTACGGCGCCACGGGCGTCGTCCATGACGCGGCGGAGTCGGCGCTGATCGCCTCGGCCGTCGACAAGTCCCTCCTCGGCGACTTCAACGGCTTGCGCATGACGGCCAACGAGGGGATGAAGCTGGTCGCCCCGCTCGCCGGGGCGGGCCTGTACGCGGTGTACGGCGGGGCACGGGTCGCGCTCCTTGACGCCGTGACGTTCGCGCTGGCCGCGGGTGTGTACGCCCTCCTGCGGTTGCGCGAGACCCCGCCGCCCAAGGCCACCTCCACCTGGCGCACGCAGACCGCCGAAGGCGCCCGCCACCTCTGGGCCCACCCCCGGCTGCGCCCCCTCGTCCTGGCCGGCGGCACCACCATGCTCTTCGCGGGCGTCAACGGCGCGACGGTCTACGCCGTCGTCGAGGGCCTCGGCCACTCACCCGCGTACGTGGGGCTCCTCTACGCCGTCCAGGGCGCCGGCTCGGTGGCGATCGGCCTGGCCGCGGGTCCCCTTCTGCGCCGGCTGGGCGAGCGGCGGTTCGCGGGGTACGGCATCGCGCTCACCGCGCTGGCGGTGACGGCTCGCGCGCTCCCGTACGACACGGTGGCCCTCGCCTCGGCCGCGGCGGTCGGCATCGGCCTCCCGTGCGTGCTGATCGCGGCGCTCACCGCGGTCCAGCGCGAGACCCCGGCCGCACTCCTGGGCCGTACGGCGGCGACCGCCAACACCCTGATGTTCGCTCCGAACGCGATAGGTCTCGCGCTGGGCGCGGGCCTGGTCGAACTCGTCGACCACCAGGTGCTGTTGGCGGCGCTCGGGACGGTGCGACTGGTGACGGCGGTGCCCCTGCTCGGGTCTCAGCCGAGCCGCGCGAGCGCCTGAGTCACGAGCGACAGATCCTCGTCGGACGCCAACCCCGCGTGATACAGCCGCACTTCGGTGGCCCCATACCCCACCGCCCGTGCCACGTCCTCGCCGAGAGCCTCCGGGCGGCCTCCCATGCCGCCCACCACGGTGAAGTTGGCCGCCAGCACACTCCCGCCAACACCCCGGTCGGCAAAGGGAGTCAGCAGCCCCGAACCGCCGGTACAGGGCACGACGACACCATCGGCCACCGACAGAATGTGCTCGGGGTCCACTCCCGCGTTCGCGCCGCAGTGGTACGAGACCGGGTCCGCGTGCAGCAGAATCTGGAACCCGTCCGGAGCGGCCGCGCGCACCGCAGCGACCGCGTCCGACTGGAGCGAACGCGCCACGGATTCCCGCCAGGTACGCGTGGCCCCGGCGAGCTCACTCCCGAGCAGCTTCTCCACGGCCTCCCAGCCCCCGGCCGGAGTATCGCCCCGCCACACGGGCTCCAGAGCGCGCCGGACGGCGATCGCCAACTCTTCGGGATCCAGCCCCTGTTGTGCGTAGCCCTCGCGGCACGAGGGGCAGAAGCACAGCGACATCAGGTACTGCCCGGCGTCCCCGAGGCCCACCCCCGCCGTCTTGTCGTGGGCGTGGAGATGCGCGAGCCCGTACCACCCGAGGGACTCCAGCTCCGTACCCCCGGCCCCGGGCCGCACCGCCGCCTCGACGGCCAGCTCGACCAGGTAGGCGCGCGTGTCGGGCTGGGCGATGCAGGGTGCCCACGGGTAGCGGTCCCCGTAGGCGTTGACCACGGAGGTGTCCGGAAACTCCTCCCCCATACGGGAGTTGTGCGCGAGCACCACCCAGGTGTGTACGTCGAGACCGGCCCCGGCGAGCGCGTCGGCGGCCTCCCCGTACGCGTCGCCCGGCGCCCAGTCCCCGGCGGCGTACGGCCGGAGCCTTCGCCCCTCCCACCGCTCGTCCGCGGGGTAGAGCACGGCGGCGTGCGAGGCGGTGACGATCCGGTGCCGGGGATGCCGTGGCGTCAGGGCGCGCGTGGAGTGGTACGCGGAGGCGAGCGTCGCCTGCCGGACGCCGAGCCCGGCGATCCGACCGGCGGCCTCCGGGTCTCCGTTGACGTCCCAGGGGTAGACGAACGCCGACGCCTTCACACGCCCTCCTCGATCAGCGAGTACCCGCGCTCGATCAGCTGCGCGAGCTGCTTCACATGGTCCTCGGTCGGTTCGTGCAGCGGCGGCCGCACCTCACCCACGTCCAGCCCCCGCAGCCGCACCCCCGCCTTGACGAGCGAGACGGCGTATCCGCGGCCCTGGGCGCGCAGATCGACGAACGGCCGGTAGAAACCGTCGAGCAGCCGGTTCACGACCTCGTCGTCCCCGGCGTTGAGCGCCTGGTGGAAGGCGAGAGCGATCTCGGGAGCGAAGCAGAACACGGCGGACGAGTACAGCGTGATGCCCACCCCCCGATAGGCGAGCCCGGTCAGTTCGGCCGTGGGCAGCCCGTTGAAGTACAGGAACTCCCCCGGGACTTCGCTGCGCACCGCGCTCACGATCCGCTGCATCAGGTCCAGGTCCCCGAGCCCGTCCTTGAACCCGATGATCCCCTCGGTACGGGCCAGCTCGACCACGGTCTCCGGCGTGAACACGGCGTTGTCGCGCTGATAGACGACGACCGGCAGTGAGGTCGCCGCCGCGAGCTCCCGATAGTGCCGCAGCAGGCCCTCCTGCGAGGCCACCACGAGATACGGCGGCATGGCGAGCAGCCCGTCGGCCCCGGCCGCCTCCGCGAGCCGCGCGAACCGCACGGCGAGCGCGGGCCCGTACCCGGCGCCCGCGACGACCGGCACGCGCCCGTCCGCCGCCTCGACGGCCGCCCGTACGCACGCCTCGAACTCCTCGGGCGCGAGCGCGTGGAACTCCCCGGTGCCGCAGCAGGCGAAGACAGCGGCGGCTCCGGCCTCGACACCGCGCCGCACATGCTCCCGGTAGACGTCGAGATCGACGCCGCCGTCGGGGCCGTACGCGGTGACAGGGAAGAACAGCGGCCCACTGGGGATGCTGAGCCGAGCGGCAAGGGGGGCTGACGTCACGGACTCTCCCTAAGCGGTGCACGCTTCGCGGTGCACGTCTCTCGGTGCATGTTCTCTCGGTGCATGTTTCTGATCCACGTCCATATTTCTGAACGCGACCACGCTAAGCCGCGACCTTGGGGCCGGTCAAGCGCACGAACTCGCAACACGGAGGCGGATTTCCCGCCTCCGCGCGAGACTTGACGCAGCCCGTCGGCAATCCTTAGCGTGTCCATGGATGTGAATTCAGTACACACATGCGCATGTTCTACGGCTGTCGATCCAGGCCGACGACTAACGCTGCCGATTCAAGGAGACCCGAGGATGCCCGCTCCCCGCACCGTTCTGCTCACCGGCGCCGCCGGCGGCGTCGGCACCCTGATGCGGGGGCTGCTGCCGAAGTACGGCTACGAACTGCGCCTCCTCGACCTGCTCCCCACCGAGGGCGAGCCGGACGCGATCACCGCGGACCTCTCCGACAAAGCGGCCTTGCGCGAGGCGGTCCGGGGCGTCGACGCGATCATCCACCTCGCGGGCATCTCTCTGGAAGCCTCGTTCGACAAGATCCTCAAGGCGAACATCGAGGGAACGTACAACCTGTACGAGGCGGCACGCGAGGAAGGCGTACCTCGCATCGTCTTCGCCTCCTCCAACCACGCGGTGGGCTACGCCCCGCGTCCACAGGGCGACGACCCCCTCATCCCCATCGACACACCGCACCGCCCGGACACCTTCTACGGCCTGTCGAAGGCCTTCGGCGAGGACCTGGCCCAGTTCTACTGGGACAAGCACGGCCAGGAGACGGTCTCGGTCCGCATCGGCTCCTGCTTCGCGGAACCCACCAGCGTGCGCATGCTCTCCGTCTGGATGAGCCCCGAGGACGGCGCCCGCCTCTTCCACGCCGCCCTCACCGCCGAGGACGTACGGCACACGGTCGTCTACGGCTCCTCCGCCAACACCCGCCTGTGGTGGGACCTCTCGACCGCCCGCGCGCTGGGCTACGAGCCGCGGGACGACTCCGAGCCGTACGCCGAGAAGATCGTCGCCGAACAGGGCGAACTCGACCCGGACAACCCGGACCACGCCCACCTGGGCGGCCACTTCACCACGCACCCGCCGATCTGGCCGTACTGAGGCCGCGGCGGCGGCAGGCCACTGCGCACGGGGGCGGGCGGGCACCGAACGGGCCCGCCCGCCCCCGTGTTCGGGCACCGACCCTGCCCGATCCCACCTCCCCGTCCGCTCCGCCCCAGGTCCGCCGCGGGCACCCGTGGCGCGAAACGGGCACAGCCGGGCACCATCGGGCATGCAACAGGCCTGGTCAGTGGCTGATAGCCGCTGTACAACTTCCCTACAAGGGCCCACCCGGCCCGAACGGGCAGTACGCGGAGCGGCGTACTCCGGAGCGAGGGAGCAGGTGACGGCCATGACGCCCATGACGGCGGAGGAACGTCAGCGCGAGATCGTCCTGGCCGCCCGTCGCACCGGCTCGGTCGACGTCACCGCGCTCGCCACCGAACTGGGCGTCGCGAAGGAGACCGTACGGCGCGATCTGCGCACCCTGGAGGACCACGGCCTGGTACGCCGCACCCACGGCGGCGCCTATCCCGTGGAGAGCGCCGGCTTCGAGACGACGCTCGCCTTCCGCACCACCAGCCACGTGCCCGAGAAGCGCCGGATCGCGGCCGCCGCGGCCGAACTGCTCGGGGACGCCGAGACGGTCTTCGTCGACGAGGGGTTCACCCCGCAGCTCATCGCCGAGGCACTGCCCAGGGACCGGCACCTCACGGTGGTCACCGCCTCCCTGGCCACCGCGGGCGCGCTCGCCGAGGCCGACAACACGAGCGTCCTGCTGCTCGGCGGCCGGGTCCGCCCCGGCACGCTCGCGACCGTGGACCACTGGACGACGAAGATGCTCGCCGGCTTCGTCATCGATCTGGCGTTCATCGGCGCCAACGGCATCTCCCGCGAACACGGCCTCACCACCCCCGACCCGGCGGTCAGCGAGGTCAAGGCCCAGGCGATCCGGGCCTCCCGGCGCACGGTCTTCGCAGGCGTGCACACCAAGTTCGGCGCGGTCAGCTTCTGCCGGTTCGCCGACATCAGCTCCCTGGAGGCGATCGTCACGAGCACGCTGCTTCCAACGGCCGAGGCACACCGGTACTCACTGCAGGGCCCCCAGGTCATCCGAGTCTGAGAAACAAACCGACCCCTCCCCGCCAAGTCTGAAAACCCAACCCACCCAGGCACATCCCCACCCATCCACGCCCCTTATCTCCCCATACGTCTACGTCTACGTCCAGGAGTGATCCATGCGAACCCCGAGCCGACGGAGGCCGCGCGCACTGCTCGCCGCGGCAGCCGCAGGGACGCTGCTCACCCCGCTGCTCTCCGGCTGCTGGACCGGAGCGGGCGGGGCGGGCTCCGGCGGGAACTCCATCAACGTACTGATGGTCAACAACCCGCAGATGGTCGAGTTGCAGAAGCTCACCGCCGCCCACTTCACCAAGGAGACCGGCATCAAGGTGAACTTCACCGTGCTGCCGGAGAACGACGTCCGCGACAAGATCAGCCAGGACTTCGCCAACCAGGCGGGCCAGTACGACGTCGCCACGCTCAGCAACTACGAGATACCGATCTACGCCAAGAACGGCTGGCTGCACGAGATGGACTCCTACGTGCAGAAGGACAGCGCCTTCGACGAGCAGGACATCCTCACCCCGATGCGGGAGTCCCTCACGGCCGAGGACGGCAAGCTCTACGGGCAGCCGTTCTACGGCGAGTCGTCCTTCCTGATGTACCGCAAGGACGTGTTCGCGGAGAAGGGCCTCACGATGCCGGCGCATCCCACCTGGGAGCAGGTCGCGGACCTCGCCGCGCAGGCCGACGGCGCCGAGTCGGGCATGAAGGGCATCTGTCTGCGCGGCCTGCCCGGCTGGGGCGAGGTCATGGCCCCGCTCACCACCATCGTGAACACCTTCGGCGGCACCTGGTTCGACAAGGACTGGAACGCCCAGCTCGACTCCCCCGAGTGGGAGGCGGCCACGAAGTTCTACGTGGACCTCGTCCGCGAGCACGGTGAATCGGGCGCTCCCCAGTCCGGCTTCGCCGAGTGCCTCAACAACATGACCCAGAGCAAGACGGCCATGTGGTACGACGCCACCTCCGCCGCCGGTTCACTGGAGGCGGCCGACTCCCCGGTCAAGGGCAAGATCGGCTACGTACCCGCTCCGGTGGAGAAGACCGACTCCTCCGGCTGGCTCTACACCTGGGCCTGGGGCATCCAGGACGCGTCCCGGAACCCGGACAAGGCCTGGAAGTTCGTCTCCTGGGCGTCGAGCAAGGAGTACGAGCAGCTGGTCGGCGACGAGATCGGCTGGTCCAACGTCCCGGCCGGCAAGCGCGCCTCGACGTACACGAACGCCGACTACCTCAAGGAGGCCGGCGCCTTCCAGGAGATGACGAAGGAGGCCATCGAGGGCGCCAAGCCCACCGACCCCGGCGTGCAGCCGCGCCCCGCGCCCGGCATCCAGTTCGTCGGCATCCCCGAGTTCACCGATCTCGGCACCAAGGTCTCGCAGGAGATCAGCGCGGCCATCGCCGGACGCCAGTCCGTCGAGTCGGCCCTGAAGAAGTCCCAGAGTCTCGCCGAAGAGATCTCGAAGGAGTACGAGGGACGATGACCGCCACGACAACAGCCCCCCTTGCCACCGCTTCGGTAAGCGCCACCCGCAAGCCGCCCTCGGACCGGATACGCGCCTGGGCCACCCGCGCCCCACTCCTCCCCGCCCTCATCTTCATGATCGCCGTGACCCAGCTCCCGTTCGTGGCCACGCTGGTGATCTCCTTCTTCGACTGGAACGCCCTCTACCCGGACGCCCGCCACTTCACGGGCTTCAGCAACTACACGGACGTCCTGACCGACGCCGACCTGCGCCACTCGGTCTGGACGACGGTCCTCCTGACCGTGACAGTGGTCCTGGCCAGCCTGGTCCTCGGCCTGCTCCTGGCCCTGCTCCTGGACCGCAAGTTCCGCGGCCGGGGCATCGTCCGAACCCTCCTCATCGCACCGTTCCTGGTGGTCCCGGTGGCGGCGGCCCTGCTCTGGAAGCATGTGCTCTACAACCCGGAGTACGGCCTCTTCAACGGCTTGCTGCACTATGTGGGCGGCCCGGAACCGGACTGGATCTCCAACACCCCGCTCCTGGCGGTCGAGGCATCCCTCGTCTGGCAGTGGACCCCGTTCATGATGCTGATCCTGCTCGCGGGCCTGCAGAGCCGCGATCACCAGCAGATCGAGGCCGCGAAGGTGGACGGCGCGAGCGACTGGCAGGTCTTCCGCTACCTCACCCTCCCCCACCTGCGCCGCTACCTCGAACTGGGCGCCCTCCTGGGCTCGATCTACATCGTCCAGAACTTCGACGCGGTCTTCACCATCACCTCGGGCGGCCTGGGGACGGCGAACCTCCCCTACACCGTCTACCAGAGCTTCTACCAGGCCCACGAGAACGGCCTCGCCTCCGCCGCCGGCGTCCTGGTCGTCATCGGCTCGATCATCATCGCGACCTTCGCGCTCCGCGTGGTCTCGTCCCTGTTCCGCGAGGAGGTGTCCCGCTGATGACCGCGACAGCAACACCCGCACGTACGACCCCCGCTCCCCCCACGCACCCCACTCGCCGCAGGCGGGGAGCAGGCCTGGGCCTGGCCGCCTGGCTCCTGGGAATCATCTTCTTCCTCCCCATCGCCTGGATGGCCCTGACCTCCTTCCACTCCGAGTCGGACGCGGCGACCAACCCCCCGTCCTTCGGCGCGGCCCTCACCCTCGACGGCTACCGCGAGTTCTTCGGCACCGGCGGCGGCGCGAGCCCCTGGCCCGCGCTCCTCAACTCGGTCACGGCGTCACTGGCCTCCACCCTCCTCGTCCTGCTCCTCGCCTTCCCGGCGGCGTACGCGCTCTCCATCCGCCCGGTGAAGAAGTGGACGAACGTCCTGTTCTTCTTCCTCTCGACGAAGATGCTCCCGGTCGTGGCGGGCCTCCTCCCGATCTACCTCTTCGCGAAGAACACCGGAATGCTGGACAACATCTGGCTCCTGGTCATCCTCTACACCTCCATGAACCTGCCGATCGCGGTGTGGATGATGCAGTCCTTCCTGGCCGAAGTCCCAGTGGCTGTCATCGAAGCGGCGCAGATAGACGGCGCGAAGCTGCCCACGATCCTCGCTCGCATCGTGGCCCCGATCTCCGCACCCGGAATCGCCGCGACGGCCCTGATCTGCTTCATCTTCAGCTGGAACGAACTCCTCTTCGCCAGGGTCCTCACCGGCGTGGTCGCGGAAACCGCCCCCGTCTTCCTGACCGGCTTCATCACCAGCCAGGGCCTGTTCCTGGCGAAGGTGTGCGCAGCCTCGCTCGTCATCTCCCTGCCGGTGCTCGCCGCGGGGTTCGCCGCCCAGGACAAGCTGGTCCAGGGCCTGTCGTTGGGAGCCGTGAAATGAAGGCCGCAGTCATCGAGTCCGTCGGCCGCGCCGTGGTGGCCGAGGTCCCGGACCCGACGCCGGGCCCCCGCGAGGTCGTCGTCGAGGTCGCCGCATGCGGCCTCTGCGGCACCGACCTGCACATCCTCCAGGGCGAGTTCGCTCCCAAGCTGCCGATCGTGCCGGGCCACGAGTTCGCGGGCGAGGTGGTCGCCGTCGGCACCCAGGTAACGGAACTCTCGACCGGCGACCGCGTAGCCGTGGACCCCTCCCTCTACTGCTACGAGTGCCGCTACTGCCGTTCGGGCCACAACAACCTCTGCGAACGCTGGGCAGCGATCGGTGTCACCACAGCCGGCGGAGCCGCCCAGTTCGCCGTAGCCCCAGTGGCCAACTGCGTAAAGCTCCCGGAGCACGTCCGCACCCAGGACGCGGCCCTGGTCGAACCCCTGTCCTGCGCGGTACGCGGCTACGACGTCCTGCAGTCCCGCCTCGGCGCCCATGTCCTGATCTACGGCTCCGGAACGATGGGCCTGATGATGCTGGAGCTGGCGAAGCGCACAGGCGCGGCGAGCGTGGACATGGTGGACCTCAACCAGCAGCGCCTGTCGACGGCCCAACTGCTGGGGGTCTCCTCCTCGGCCACGAGCGCCGACGAACTGGACCGCCCGCAGGGCTGGGACCTGGTCATCGACGCGACCGGCAACGCGGCCGCGATCCAGGACGGCCTGGACCGCGTGGCGAAGGCCGGCACCTTCCTCCAGTTCGGAGTGGCCGACTACGCAACCCGCGTGACGATCGACCCGTACCGCATCTACAACCAAGAAATCACGATCACCGGCTCCATGGCGGTGCTCCACAGCTTCGAACGAGCGGCGGAACTGTTCGCGACCGGTGTCCTGGACCCCGACATCTTCATCAGCGACCGCATGCCGCTGACCAGCTACCCACAGGCGCTGGAGCAGTTCGCGTCGGGAGTGGGAAGGAAGATCGTAGTAGTGCCATAAGGCATCCGGAGTTGCTTCGGGCGGGCCCCACCCCCCACCCGGAGCAACTCCTCGCTTGGTAAGGGAACGGTAAAGCGCCCCCGCTCGTTACCCCAGTCATGACAGCTATGACCCCCGGCTCGAACATCCCTCTCCCCGTCGCCCGCGTGACGGTGGACGTCGCCGCCCCGGTGCGGCTCGACGTTTCGAGCCTGCTGCTCACCGCCGACGGCAAGGTGCGCTCCGACGACGACTTCATCTTCTACAACCAGCCCGCGGGCCCGGGAGTGACCTACCGCTCGGGCGGCGGCTCGGCCCCCGACGCGATCACGGTCGACACGTCCGCGGTCCCCCCTGGCATCGAGAAGATCGTCGTCACGGCAAGCCCGGACGCCGCGGGCCAGACCTTCCAGGGCATCGAACCCACGGCCACGATCCGCAACGCGGACGACAACTCCGTACTGGCGTCGTTCACCCCGCCCCAGCTGGGCTCGGAGACGGCCCTGGTGATCGTGGAGGTCTACCTCCGCAACGGCGCCTGGAAGGCCCGAGCCGTAGGCCAGGGCTACGCAAACGGCCTGGCAGGCATCGCCACGGACTTCGGCGTCTCGGTGGAGGAACCGGCACAGCAGCCGACCCCGCCCACCCCCCAGCCCCAGGTGACGACCCCGCCGCCCCCGTCCGCTCCCCCCACCACGACCGCGGCCCCCACCCCTCCCCCCTCCGGCAAGATCAACCTGGACAAGGGCCGGGTAAGCCTCCAGAAGAACCAGACCGTCTCCCTGGTCAAGGGCGGCCGCCCGCTGCTCTCCCAGGTCAAGATGGGCCTCGGCTGGGAGCCCGCGTTCCGCGGCAAGGACATCGACCTGGACGCCTCGGTCATCGCGTACGGCCCGCAGCGCAACCACATCGACAGCTGCTACTTCGGCAAGCTTTCCATCGTCAACGGCGCGATCAAGCACTCCGGCGACAACCTCACGGGCGAGGGCGGCGGCGACGACGAGGTGATCGTCGTAGACCTGGGCCGCCTCCCCCAGGAGGTCACGGGCCTGGTCTTCACGGTCAACTCTTTCTCCGGCCAGAAGTTCACCGAGGTCGCCAAGGCCTACTGCCGCCTCCTGGACGCCGCCTCAGGCGAGGAACTGGTCCGCTTCGACCTCACCAGCGCCGAAGCCCAGACGGGCGTAATCATGGCAAAGCTGATCAAGCAGTTCTCCGGCGAATGGGAAATGACAGCCCTGGGCGACTTCGTCAAGTCCCGCACAGTCCGCGGCATGGTGAAGCCAGCAGCCCAGTCCCTCTGACCACACCGAACGGCAAGGCGCCACCACGCACGGCACCACCACGCACCACGCACCGCCCCCTCCCGCACCCGCAAACGACGGAAGGGGGCGTGCCGGTACGTCCCATGCCCGTCGCGTACGTTCGCGTCACCGAACCCGTCTCCACTCGCCCAAGGTCTGATCCGGCGGCGGCGGGCGGGGACGTACCGGCACGCCCCCGACCCACCCACCGGACAGCAGGCACTCAGGGCGCACCCGGCGCTAAGGCCGAAGCCCCTCCGTGAGCAGCGCCAGATACCGCCGGATCTGCTTCCCCTCGCCGTCAGTCAGCTCCGACGCACTGGCCACCCCAAGAGCCAGCCGCAACACCTCGACAGGCAGCACATCCCCCCGCAGCGTCCCCTCAAGCTGAGCCGCCTCGACCAGCCGAGCGACCGCCCTGTTCAGCGAGGTCCCGCACGCAGTGCGCACGGCGGTGCTCGACTCCGCGACAGCACTCCCCAGCAGCGCCTTCAGCCCGCGGACCTGGATCATGGACAGGCTCAGCTCGTTCAGCCACTCCACCAGCGCCTCGCCAGGCGGCAACACCGCCGCGATCGCGTCCGCGCGAGCGGCAATCGCCTCGATGGTGTCGACGTACACGGCCTCCAACAGCGCCCGCCGCGTAGGAAAGTGCCGGTACAGCGTCCCGGACCCGACCCCGGCCTTCTTCGCGATGTCGTCGAGCGACGCGCCCTCCCCGTGCTCGGCGAAGGCGACCGCCGCCTCTTTGAGCAGCCGCTCATAGTTCCGCCGCGCATCCGCCCGCATCGGCTTGACCTGCGCCATCCAGACACTCCTCGCCAACCGGGGACCCTCTCCGTACCTTACTCAGACGGGTCGCCGGCCCCGAGCCCCCGTCTCAGAACAACGCACTGTAGGCGTTCAACGCAGGCTGCCCGCCCAGATGCGCGTACAGCACGGTCGAGTCCCCCGCGATCTCCCCCCGCGCCACCAGATCCACCATCCCGGCCATCGACTTCCCCTCGTACACGGGGTCGGTGACCATCCCCTCCGTCCGCGCAGCAAGCCGCATCGCGTCCAGCGTGGCCTCATCGGGTATCCCATAAGTGCCCGCGTGATACCGCTCGTCCAGCTCGACGTCCGCCTCGGTCAACTCCTTCTGCACACGGATGAGTTGCCCCGTCCCGTGGGCAATCCGGGCAACCTGCTCACGGGTACGCGCAGGCGCAGCCGACGCGTCGATCCCGACAACACGCCGCGACCGCCCACCCGTCTCCTCCAGTGCGGCGAACCCGGCGACCATCCCGGCCTGGGTAGACCCGGTCACCGAACACACCACAACGGTGTCGAAGAAAACCCCCAACTCCCGCTCCTGCTCGGCGACTTCGTAGGCCCAGCCGGCAAACCCCAGCCCACCCAACGGATGATCGGAAGCCCCCGCCGGAATGGCGTACGGCATACCGCCCGCCTCCACCACCTCAGCCAGCGCCCGCTCCCAGCTCTCCTTGAACCCGATCCCGAACCCGGCCCGCACGAGCCGTACGTCGGCTCCGGCGAGCCGGCTGATGAGGATGTTCCCGACCTTGTCGTAGACGGAGTCGGGCCACTCCACCCAACTCTCCTGAACCAGAACACACTTCAGCCCGGCCCGCGCCGCGCAGGCCGCGACCTGACGGGTGTGGTTGGACTGCACCCCACCAATGGAAACAAGCGTGTCGCACCCCTTCGCAAGCGCGTCGGCGACGAGGTACTCCAGCTTGCGGGTCTTGTTCCCCCCGTAAGCAACCCCGGAGTTGCAGTCCTCCCGCTTGGCCCAGAGCGAGGCGCCACCGAGGTGCTTGGTGAGCCTCTCCA
The DNA here is from genome assembly GCF_026341825.1 of Streptomyces sp. NBC_00620. GTDB lineage: Bacteria > Actinomycetota > Actinomycetes > Streptomycetales > Streptomycetaceae > Streptomyces. The sequence goes on along the minus strand of NZ_JAPENY010000002.1, from coordinate 578,127 downwards.
GCGGGTGCACGGGCGAGGGACCGAAGAGCAGGGGGTAACGGGCATACGAGTCAAGTGACATGGGTCCTCCACGGATCAGGTATCGAGATCGGCCAGGTCTTCGAGGCCACGCCAGATCTCCGCCGTGACGCGGATGGCCTCGTCCACATCGCCGACGGCACAGGCGTCGATCAACTCGTCGTGCAGCCCGGCCGAACGGCAGTTGCCGCCCTCGCCGAACCGGCGCCGCTCCAGGCGCCGGATGAGCGGGGTGTAGCGGGCGACGGTGGCGGCGGCGGCACGATTCCCGCTCACCCGGACGAGTACGTCGTGCAGTTCGTCGTCGGCACGCAGCGCGGCGGACACGTCACCGTCGCGCACGGCCGCGGCGAAGCGCGCGTTGGACTCCCGCATGGCACCGATGTGGTCGGCGCCAAGCCGGGGCAGCGCCGCCCGAGTGACCAGCTCGTGCATGGCGCCGACGACGGCCGCGGCGTCGCGGACATCGGCGGCCACCACAGCGGTCACCCGCGTGTAGCTCTGCGGCTTGGACTCCAGCAGGCCTTCGTCGACGAGCCGGGAGAAGGCATCCCGTACGGGCGCCCGCGAAAGCCCGAGCCGCTCGGCCAGCTCGGCGTCCTTCACGACGGCGCCCGGCGCAATGTCGCCGGCCACGATGGCGTCCCGTATCGCCTCGTACGCGCGGTCCCTGAGCAGGGTCCGAGGTATCGCTTCCATGCACTGAAATGTTAGATGTCAGGCAGCTCCCGCACAAGAGTGCGACCCGCACCGAAGCACGGGTCGCACCCAAACCAAACCGAACCCGGACTCAGTCAGGCACCCCAAGGCCAATCGGCATCCCGAGCCCCCTCCAGCAGCGGCACCATCCGGAAAGCCGCATCCGAGAGCCCCCCGAACGTGTGCCTGTTCCCGGCGCCCGACGGACCGTGCCCCGCCCGATACCCGGCCAGGTTCCACGTATAGACCGGTACCTGCGCCGGAACCTGCTCGGTCGGGTCGCCGTAGTAGCTCGCCGCAGCCTGCTCGTCGGTGACGATCAGCACCCGGTCGTGCTTCTTGAAGTGCTGCCGGACCGCCTCGGTGGTGTTGGTGCCGCCGAGGTCGCCGAAGCGCTCGAGCACCTTCAGCACGGACTCACCCCGGCGGAACTTCACACGCTTGCTGCTCGTACCGAACTCGACAAGATCCGCGTCCGCCGCCCGCAGCGCAAGCGCCGTACCGAAGATCGCCGCCGCGTCGGCCCGGTTGAGCTCGGACCGGTCCGACAGCCGCGAGAAGAACATCGAGCCCGACCGGTCGACGAGGACGAGCGTCCGCCCCGGCAGCGCGGGCACATTGGCCAGCGAGTGGCCGAGCGCCTGCTCCAGCGGGTACGACCAGCGCAGCGAGGGCGCGTGCTGGTACGCGGCGAGGTAGCGGAACGGGAACTGCCGCGAACGCGCCACCTCCGCCGGGTCACTGATCTTCGCGGCGACCTGAGCCGCCACCTCGTCACTGACACCCGCCTCGTCGAAGTTCCGCAGGTTCCGGACGAGCGCCATCGCGCCCATGGACGGGATGACGGCCTCCCAGGCCGCCTTGTCCATCGGGCCCTGCAGCCAGCCGGCCAGCGCCTCCCAGGTCATGCCCGCATCGGCCAGGCGCTCCGCACCGTGCGCTCCGGTCACGACCTTGCGCCGCTTGGCGGGCCGCAGCGCCATCAGGTCACGGTGGGCCACGAGTACGGGCAGCGACTTGGGCACGACGGCCGTGTCCGGGTTGTGCCGCCGGTCCAGCGCGTACTGGAACAGCTCGCCCTGCCACGGCTTGCCGGGGTCCGGCGCCGCGTGCACCAGGTTGAGGATGTCGCCGAAGCGGTACCCCTTGGACGCGGTGTCGTACTTCAGCAGCGACTTGCCGTTGTAGAGACGTCGTACGGCGTCGGCGATGCCCCGCTTGACGGGCTTGGGCACGTTGCGGCCGTACTGGGAGGTCCAGTAGGCGAGCAGCTCGCCGGGCTCGTCGGGGCGTCGCAGCACGGAGGCGATGACCTGGCGGTTCGTCGGGCCGTCGGTGGCGCCCACATCGAGGCGCGCCTTCACGTACTCGGCGGCGCCCACGATCGAGGCCGTACGCAGGTTGCCCTCGCCGCGCAGCCAGCCGAGCAGCGCGGCCGTCCACGACGGGTCGGCGACGGCGAGCTCGCGCACCAGCACGGCGAACCGGTCGTCGCGGTCCGCGCCGGTCTCGTAAAAGGTCTGCTGCGAAACGAAGTTGGCCACGGCGAGCAGAAAGAGCTCGGAGCGCGGGTCACGCTCCTGACCACGGCCGCCCTGATAGGTACGGAGCACTCGCCCCGTCGACGTCACACGCGAAGTGGGCTGAGCCTTCGCGGACTTGATGTTGAATCGTGCCATGGTGAATTCCCCCCGAATTCATTGGTGTAACGGAGGGAGGCGCAGCAAATGGAGCGTGCCCGAGGTCGGAATCGGCGACGGTTGCTTATAAACTGGCGCGTCTTCCATTCCGCCACACCGACCCGAGGTCGATGACGGGATTCGAACCCGCATGAGGAATCTTCCCCACCAGTTCCCGAAGTATCCGCTGCCTGCGCACCGGGCACACACCATGAGCTGCGCCTCCCGAGATCAAATCGGCGGCGGCCTGGATTCTTTGAGAGAGAAGTAGCCGCAGCCTTCGCACCGGGAGGTGCATGAAGTTGTGGTGTCCAGAGTTCAAAGCCGGCGGAACCGACGTAGGTGCTCTAACCCCTGAGCTACACCGGCGCGTTGTACCGGTGACGGGACTCGAACCCGCGGCCGCCCCATTATCAGTGGAAGTAGGTCCTGCCTTCGCACCTGGACATGCATCACTGTAAGAGGCGTACCGCGGGACGGGCGAGCGAATTAACTAGCCGCGCTTCTGGCGCTTCCAGGGACCCTTGATGGCCAGCATGATTCCCGGCACCTGAATGTTGGCGAACAGCGTCTTGCCGTCGGGCGAGAACGTGACGCCGGTGAACTCGCTGTACTCCGGCTCCGCTTCGGTGCCGATGTTCAGTTCGTTGCGTGCGATCGGGTACGTACGGCCGCTGTCGGTTGCGCCGAACAGGTGCTGGATGCCCTCGCCGTCCTCGGCGATGACGAGGCCGCCGTACGGGGAGACGGTGATGTTGTCGGGGCCGTCGAAGGCGCCGTCGACGGACGGGTCGGGGTTCACGCCGATCAGGACCTTCAGCGTCAGGGTGCGGCGCTTGGGGTCGTAGAACCAGACGGCGCCGTCGTGCGCCTGACCGGGGCTCTCGGTGCGGGCGTACGAGGAGACGATGTACACGCCGCCGTCGCCCCACCACATGCCTTCGAGCTTGCGGGCGCGGGTGACCTGACCGGTGGTGAACTGCTTGCGGACGGAGACCGTCTTGGCGTCGCGGTCGGGAACGTCGACCCAGTCCACGCCGTACACCGTGCCGATCTTGGTGGCGCGGGAGAGGTCGTCGACGAACTTGCCGCCGGAGTCGAAGCACTTGAAGGCCTGGTACGCGCCCGCGTCGTCGGCGAGGGTGGCCAGCTGGCCGTGTCCGTGCTCGAAGCCCTGCGGCGGCGTCCAGCGGTACAGGAGACCGTTGGGGCCCGAGGCGTCCTCGGTGAGGTAGAGGCGGCCGCGCTTGGGGTCGACGACGACGGCCTCGTGGGCGTAGCGGCCGAGTGCCTTGATGGGCTTGGGGTTCTTGTTGCGGCGGCGGTCCTCGGGGTCGACCTCGAAGACGTAGCCGTGGTCCTTGGTGAAGCCGTTGGTGCCGGTCTTGTCCTCGGTCTCCTCGCAGGTGAGCCAGGTGCCCCAAGGGGTGTTGCCGCCCGCGCAGTTGGTGGCGGTGCCAGCGATGCCGACCCATTCGGCGACCTGGCCGCCGGGGCGGATCTCGACGACCGTGCAGCCGCCGGCCGCGGCCGGGTCGTAGACCAGGCCCTCGGTGAGCGGCACCGGGTGGGGCCAGTTGGCGCGGGGGCCGGCCAGCTCGTGGTTGTTGACGAGGAGAGTGGTGCCGCGCGGGCCGTCGAAGGTCGACGTGCCGTCGTGGTTGGACGGCGTGGACTCGCCCGACTCCAGCTTGGTCTTGCCGCTGTAGGTGATGACGCGGTACGAGAACCCGGCGGGCAGCGCGAGCAGGCCCTTCGGGTCGGGGATCAGCGGTCCGTAGCCGACGCCGTGCTTCCGGTCCGCCGATTCCGCGTCCGCACTCTCGCTGTCGGTCTCGGTCTCCGTGGACGCGAGGGCGTTCGGCGCGGTGGCGAGGGCGCCGACACTGCCGGCCAGCACGACACCGGCACCGGTGACCGCGGATTTACTGGCGAAGTCCCTGCGGGTGAGCGACATGTTTTCTCCTGTGACGGTGGAGTGGGTCTGTCGTGGGGGGCGGGGTGGCGGACCTCGGTTTCGGCCACACGCTCCCGCCCACGCCTGAACGGAAGTTGAACAGGGGTGTACTTCAGAGGGCCCGCTTCTGTGAACCCGTCCGACCCCCTGTATTCGAAACCATGGGGCGGGATAATCTTCGTAAACAAGGTCAACACGCACGGATCATAATGAAACTCGTGATTCATTTCAGAATGCCTTGACTCGGGATGCACCCGGCCATAGACAGGAAGAGCACACCACCCGAAGGGGAGGCGAAGCCCGATGGACGCGAAGCGGGTAAGACGCCTCCACGAAGGCCGGCTCATGAAGCTGGCCAATGTGAGCGGAGTCGGCACCGGGAGGGACGAGCACTCGGGACAGGACGTGATCATCGTCTTCGTCACCCGGAAAGTGCCCCGTGACCGGCTCCTTCAAGAAGACGTGGTTCCGGACGAGCTCGACGGCGTTCCGGTGCGCGTGCTCGCGATCGGTGAAGTGAACGCTCAGGAAGAGAACTTGTGAGCCCTGGGCGCTGAGCAACCGCGCCGCGACTCGTAAGGAACCCAGAGCCGAAATCGAAGAGGTGGTCTGGCGTGAGCCAGCCCGAAATGATGCGAGGACCGACTGGTGGTCAGCTGAGTGACAGCTCCCGCCAGCAAGCAATGTCTGACTTCCTGCGGCCGCAGTCGCCGCTGGCCAACGTCGTCGGCTTCGGCCACGGCGTGAAGTGGATCGACGGACAGCCCACGGGCGAGGCAGCCGTGCTGGTGTTCGTGACCCAGAAGGTTCCGGAGTCCCAGCTCCCGGAGCGGGACGTCGTCCCCGCCCAGATGGACGACGGTACCCCCACCGACGTCGTCGCGGTCGGCCATGTCGCCGCGCAGCGTCAGCAGCAGCGCAGGGGCTCGGGCCGCTCCGAGGACCGCGGTGCCTCCTACCAGCCCGACGGCAGCAGGGCCGAGCAACTCGCGGGCCTCTCGCAGCCGTTGATGGAAGAGCTCGGCGGACTCGGCACGTTCGAGCCGCAGCTCCTCAAGCGCCGTATGCGCCCGGCCCCTTCCGGTTTCTCGGTCGGGAACGTACGGGTGACGGCGGGCACGCTGGGCAGCGTGGTGTACGACTTCCTGCCGGGCGCCTCCGTGGACCCGCCGGGTCCCGGGCTCGGCACACCGGCGAAGTTCTACATCCTGTCCAACAACCACGTGCTGGCCGACTCCAACCGGGCACAGCTGGGCAGCGCGATCCTGCAGCCCGGAGTGTTCGACGGCGGCACGGACCCGGCGGACGGCATCGGGACTCTGGACCGGTTCATCCCGATCCAGTTCGCACCGCAGATCCCGCTGGAGCGCCACAGCAACGTGGTGGACTGCGCGCTCGCCTCGGTGGAGTTCCAGGACGCCACCCGTGAGCAGTACTTCAGCGGTGCGCCGCGCGCCTGGCGCCGCAAGTCCAATGTGGCGGTCGGCGACCTGGTGAAGAAGACCGGCCGTACGACGAACCTCAGCTTCGGCCGGATCATGGCGGTCGACGCGACGATCGACGTCAACTACGGCACGGCGGGGACGGCCCGCTTCAGGGACCAGATCCTCACGACGAACATCTCGGCGGGCGGCGACTCCGGTTCGCTGGTGACCTCCCTCGACAACGTCGCGCTCGGGCTGCTGTTCGCGGGCTCCTCGGTCGTGACCGTGACCAACCACATCGAGAACGTCCGTGCGCTGCTTCGGGTGGAAATCGCCGAGCAGCTGGCCTGACGGTCACTCAGTACCCGTTCGGGAAGAGGGAATTCACATGACCACGCAGGCAAAGCGGTCGAAGAGCCAGGCCGGCTCCGAGCGCCGCTTCCACAACGCGCAGGGCGCGGAGGTCAAGACGCGCGACGAGGCGTTCGCCGCGCAGCGCGATCTGTCCGCCGAGGCGGTCTCCACGGACGCCAAGCTGGAGCTGCACAACGGGGCGGTCACCTTCGCCATCGAGGTGCAGTACAACCCCAACACATACCCGCACGTGGTGACCGGCGGCAAGATCTCCTCCGGCATCTGCGGCGCTCCTTGGGACCTGACCGGCGGCTTCATAGGCGAAACGATTCGCCTCGACGCGAAGCGCACGGGCCAGGGTTCCTGTGCCACGACCATCACCATCGTCGGCGAGTTCCAGAACCCGTCGGCCTACCGCGGCACATACGGCTTCGACGGCGCGTCATCGTCGTTCAAGCACACGACGCGCTACCAGTGCTGACGGATGACGGCTGCCGTACGACGGCTGACGGCTGACGGCTGACGCATCACTCACTACGGATTGACCTGACGCATAGAGCGGCGGGGGCAAACCTTGCCCCCGCCGCGGCGTCGCGCCCGCAACCCGCGCCGCGCCCTCAACCCCCTTGCTGCGACCGCGCCTTGAACGCCGCCTTGCGAGCCTCCTTGGCCACCTTCTTGTCCGGGTGCAGCCGTCCCATCGCCTCCAGCACGTCCGGCGTGGCCGGGTGCTCGACCCGCCAGGCCGCGGCGAAGAAGCCGCTGTGCTGCTGGGCGAGACCCTCCACGAGGGCTTGCAGTTCGGCCGAGTTGCCCTCGGCCGCGAGCTGCGCGGCCAGGGTGTCGATGGTGAGCCAGAAGACCATCGCCTCGGACGGAACGGGCACGTCGGCCGCCCCGTGCTCGCTCAGCCAGACCCGCGCGAGCCCGCCCAGCTCGGCGTCGTCGAGGACTTCGCGGAGGGCCGGCTCCGCCTCCGTGCCGACGAGGGAGAGCGCCTGCTGACAGCGGAGGCGGCGCAGCGGCGCCCCGGCGTCCGCTCCACGGGCCGCGGCGAGCAACTCCCGTGCGGCGGGCAGGGGTTCACGCCTGGCGAGCCACTGCTCGGTCTCGGCCTGTGCCGCGGCCGGCGGGAAGGCGGAGGTGCCGTCGAGGAGCGCGTCGGCCCCCTTGTCGGCCAGGTCCCCGACCGCGGGGGCGGAGATCCCCGCCTCGAGGAGCCGCGCCCGGATCCCGTACAGGCCGAGCGGAGTCAGCCGTACCATCCCGTACCGCGTGACGTCCGTGTCGTCGAAGGCCGCCGGCTCCGCGGACTCCTCGTCGGGTTCCGCCATCAGCGCCTCGTCGACCGGCTGGAAGTCGACGATCCCGATGGGCTCCAGGAGCCGGAACTGGTCGTCGAGCCGCATCATCGCGTCCGACACCTGCTCCAGGACGTCGTTGGTCGGCTCCCCCATGTCGTCGGGCACGATCATCGACGCGGCGAGGGCGGGCAGCGGCACCGGACCCTCGTCGGGCGCCTCCTCGCCCACGGTGAGCAGGTACAGGTTGCCGAGCACCCCGTCGAGGAACTCGGCCTCCGCCTCCGGATCCCAGTCCAGGGAGGAGAGGTCGACCTCCCCGCCGTCCGCCATCGCGCCGACGAGATCGTCGAGGTCGGGCACGCTGGCGTCGGCCAGCACCGTGTCCAGCGCGCCCAGCCACACTCCGAGGACGTCCTGCGGGGCCCCGGAGGTGAGCAGCGCGAGGTCCTCGCCCGCGGTGACCGTGCCCTCCTCCTCGTCCACGATCTCGATGAGCCCGATGTCCACGGCCACCCGCCAGGCCTCACTGGCGTACGCGGCCGCTTCGTCGCCGTCGAGACCGAGTTCGGCCGCGGCCTCCGGAAGCTGTTCCTCGGCGAGTTCGCCGCCCGCGCCGACCCGGGTGTCCGGACCGGCCCAGCGGGCCAGGCGTGCGGCGCGGGAGAGCAGCGGCGCGGCGAGCGCTTCCCGCGCCAGCTCCGCTTCGGAGTGCAGCCGCACCGGCGGCAAGGGGGAGCTGTCTGACATCAGCTGGGTTCTCCTCCGGACAAGCAGGACATACGGTGCGGGCAGGCGGCGCGGGCAAGTAATGCCGACCCGGCTGCGCGAGCAGGCGATGCCACCGCGCAACGGAACCGGCGCAAGCCATCCAAGCAACACCGGCAGCACAAGCGCCGCACCAACGGCTCAGCCTAGACGGATTTCCACCCATGCCGCCCGGTTCATGTCCCTGACAGGCGCCGTACACCGCTGAAACCTTGACAACTCCCCCGCCCACGCACGAGATTGACGCGCGTAGAAGTACGACGGTCGCCAGCCACACCTGCTTCTACGCGCGTCACCAGCCCCACGCAGGCCCGCGCTCCCCCACCGCTCCACCCTCGTCCCGGCGCCCAAGTACGTCCCCGGAGGGATTCCCTTGCCGAGCAAGAGAACCGCGCGCATAGGCGCGCTGACCGTCGCCGCGGTCTGTTCCACCGTCTCCGCCGTGGTGCTCACCACACCGGCCCACGCGGACACCATTCATATTCGCGACATCCAGGGCACCACCCGGATCTCCCCGTACGCGGGCCAGGCGGTCACGGACGTGGCGGGCATCGTCACCGGCGTGCGCACCTACGGCTCGTCGCGCGGTTTCTGGATCCAGGACCCGAACGCGGACGACAACCCGGCCACCAGCGAGGGCGTCTTCGTCTTCACCAGCTCCGTCCCGAAGGTCGCCCTCGGCGACTCGGTCACGGTGTCGGGCACGATCTCGGAGTACGTCCCGGGCGGCTCCTCGTCCGGCAACCAGACGATCACGGAGATCACCAAGCCGGTGGTGACCGTGCTCTCCAGCGGGAACGCCGTCCCGGCCGCCACGGTCGTGAACGCCAAGTCGGTCCCGGGCGTCTACACCGCCGCCGGTGACACGGCGGCGGGCGGCTCGGTCAACGGCCTCACCCTGGAGCCGAAGAAGTACGCCCTGGACTACTACGAGTCCCTGGAGGGCATGAACGTCCAGGTCTCCGACGCCCGCGTGGTCACCGCGACCGACCCGTACACCGAGCTGTGGGTCACGGTGAAGCCGCACGAGAACGCCAACCGCCGCGGCGGCACGGTGTACGGCTCGTACACCTCGCAGAACACCGGACGCCTGCAGATCCAGTCGCTCGGCGCGACCGCCGACTTCCCGACCGCGAACGTGGGCGACGAGCTCACGGGCACCACCGCGGGCCCGCTCGACTACAACCAGTTCGGCGGTTACACCCTCGTCGCCAACCAGATCGGCGCCCTGGAGGCAGGCGGCCTGGAGCGCGAGACGACGCAGAAGCAGTCGCGGAGCGAGCTGGCCGTGGCGACGTACAACGTCGAGAACCTGGACCCGGGCGACGCGTCCTTCGCGGCCCACGCGTCCGCGATCGTGAACAACCTGAGGTCGCCCGACATCCTGTCCCTGGAGGAGATCCAGGACAACAACGGCGCCACCAACGACGGCACGGTCGCCGCCGACCAGACCGTACAGAAGCTGATCGACGCGATCGTCGCGGCGGGCGGCCCGGCGTACGACTGGCGCTCCATCGACCCGGAGAACAACAAGGACGGCGGCGAGCCCGGCGGCAACATCCGCCAGGTGTTCCTGTTCAACCCCGAGCGGGTCTCCTTCACGGACCGCGCGGGCGGCGACACGACCACCGCCGTGGGCGTCACGAAGGTGAACGGCAAGGCGGCCCTCACGGCCTCCCCCGGCCGCATCGACCCGGCCAACACGGCCTGGACGACCAGCCGCAAGCCGCTCGCGGGCGAGTTCGTCTTCCGCGGCAAGACGGTCTTCGTGATCGCCAACCACTTCGCGTCGAAGGGCGGCGACCAGGGTCTGACCTCGCAGTACCAGCCGCCGGCGCGCAGCTCGGAGACCCAGCGTCACCTCCAGGCAACCGCGGTGAACACCTTCGTCAAGGAGATCCTCGCGACTCAGAAGAACGCGGACGTCGTCACTCTCGGCGACATCAACGACTTCGAGTTCTCCGGCACGACGAAGCTCCTGGAGGACGACGGCGCGCTCTGGTCGGCGATCAAGTCGCTGCCCAAGAGCGAGCGTTACACGTACGACTACCAGGGCAACAGCCAGGTCCTGGACCAGATCCTGGTCAGCCCCTCGATCTACAAGGGCTGCGACTTCGAGTACGACAGCGTGCACATCAACTCGGAGTTCAACGACCAGATCAGCGACCACGACCCGCAGGTGCTGCGGTTCAAGCCGTAACCCTGTGTACGGATGAGCCCGGCCCCGTCGTCCGGGGGGCCGGGCTCGTCCCATGCCCGGGATCAGGGCCCGGGTTCACGCGGCGAAGACACCGTTCAGCCAGCCCTGCCAGGCGGCTTCGTTGCGCTTGCCGTCGGCGTCGGGCGCGAAGTCGTGGACGCTGATGCCCACCGGCGCGCCCCAGTGGTTGCGTCCGAAGAAGCGGATGAGGGCGTCGTCGGTGCGCAGTCCGATGAAGTACGGGTTGCGGTAGTCGAGTACGGCGTCGAGGAGCTCGCCCTCGGGCCCACGGGCCTGCACACGCGCACCCTCGGCGGTGTCGTCCGCGAGGCCGAGCGCACGGCCTACGGCGGTGAAGGCGTCGGACGCCTTGGACGCCTCGGGTCCATCGAACATGGCGAACGTGAGCGGGCGGCCACGGAAGTGCGTCACGTACTCGCCCATGGTGTGCAGATAGAAGGCGTTGTGCTTGTTCGCACCGTCGTACTGGCTGTCCCAGTCGTCGACGAAGATGCCGCTGTGCACATAGCGCACCCAGGCCCGGCGGCCGCCCTCGCGCGGCTCGATGGTGTAGTCGAGCTGGTTGAGGGTCTGCTCGGAGATGCCTTCGACGTCCTGGACGCGGTTCGTGTAGCGGTGCGGCGGGTCCCAGACCGTGATCGTGGACCCGAAGGGGCCGCTGCCGCCCTCGCGCGGCTCGGGCGCCTCCATCGGCCACAGCCAGCCGCCGACGCCTTCGGTGATCGCGTCCCACACCTGCTCCGGCGTGGCGTCGACCTCGATCTCGTGGGCGCTCTCGAATTCCTTGGACATGGTGGTCACTCCTCGGTACTGACGTCGGTGCTGATGGGCAATTCGGCTGCTGGGGTCCCCTGTTCGGCCTTGGGGCGAACCGTGGGATGAACCGCGACGACGATCCGGTGGCTCCGGCCGCCCTCGGCGTCGGGGGCGTCGTACTTGCGGATCAGCCCGCTGACACCCGCTGTCAGCTCCTCGATGAACGCGGCGCGGTCGGCTGCCGAGCCGAACGTCACCTCGCCGTCGAGCGCGTACGTGGCGAGCCCCTTGCGGGCCTTCGCCGCGCCGGTGATCAGCGAACCGACGTCCCCCACCAGCCGGGCGCCGAGCGCGAGCAGCCAGCGGGCGGACAGCTGGTCCCGGAAGCGGTCCGGATCGGGCCGTACGGCGGCCAGCGCGAGCGGCGAGATGACGTACGACGCGGCGGTCGCGCGCATCAGCCGCTCGGTGACATTGCCCTTGCGGCGCTCGCCCGCCAGCTCGACAAGACCGTGCCGCTCCAGCGTCTTGAGGTGGTAGTTCACCTTCTGCCGGGGCAGCCCGACCTTGCCGGCCAGCATGGCGGCCGAAGCGGGCCCTGCGGCCAGCTCCGACAGCAGTCTGGCCCTTATCGGGTCCAGCGAGACGGCGGCGGCCTCTGCGTCCTCGATCACGGTCACGTCCAACATGACTCCACCGTCTCACCGAAAACTTTTTTTGTCCAGACGGTTGGAGTTGTCGGTCACGGAGTCGATGGGAGGCATGCACCGAACGCCAGTTCGATAAGATAGGAGCGCTCAGCCGTCGGCCCCTCGCCGGGGTGAGCGATCAGCCCGCCTGCGTCCCGCGCTCATCCAGACGGGCCAACTGGCTCTGGAACCAGTCGAGTCGGGCCTGAAGCAGCGCCGCCTCGGCAACCAGCTCGGACACGCCGAGGCCGGCGACGGTCACGGCCGCCTCTCCCACGCCGCCTCCGCCGGAGGCCCGGACCCGCAGCCCCTCCCCGGCCAGCCGCGCGAAGGAGGCGAGCGACAGCGACGTACGACCGCGTACGCATCCCGCGCACGCCGCCGCCAGGGCGCGCCAACCGGGCCTGCCCCAGCCCGCGTCGGCCAGCGCACCGGCCACCGCGCCGCATGCGCACGGGCCGACGGTCGCGGTCCGCACCCACTGGCGGGCGTAGCGGAAGCCGCGTTCGAAACGGATGTAGGAACCCAGCACGGAGACTTCGAGGAGGACGGCCGCCCGGTGTTCGGCGGTGCACAACAGCGCCTCGGCCGTGGCCCGTTCATGCACGCAGTGGAAACCGCAGTCGCAGCGTCGGTGCGGCGCCCGGTGCCGCCGCCCGTAGACGCAGCCCGCCTCGTCCAGCACTCCGTACGGCAGTGCGCCGCCCAGCGAGACGCCGGTGAACCCGGCCCGGGTGCCGTCCTGGGACAGCACCGGGTGGGCGATCTTGTATCCGGTCGGCGGCTCCGTCGGGCGTTCCTCGGGGAGCCGCAGCCTCATCGGGCGGCCGGAACCTCTTCAGGCGCGGACGCCTCCAACTCCTGGATCTCCTCAGGAAGTTGGAGTTCCTCGTCCTGCGCGTGAGCCTTCTCTTCCGCGACTCCGGTGGCGAGTGCCTTGCCCAGCCTCATGACGCCTCCCGCGATCTGCCGTCGACTTCCGTCCTCGCCATGGTGACCCATAGGGGCCCGGGTTGGCACTAGTGCCTCGCGAGGTCCGCCCGCCAATCGCGTAGCATCCGTTGCCAATACCTCGTAGAAGAATTAAGTGGAGCTTCACGATTGGGAGGCCGACACTACTCCCATGACCGCCTCACCTCACGACACTCCCCCCTTCGGCCGCGCCCTCTGCGCCATGATCACGCCCTTCACCGAGGAGGGTGCGCTGGACCTCGACGGGGCACGGCTGCTCGCGGAGCGGCTGGTCTCCGAGGGCTGCGACGGGCTGGTCCTGTCCGGGACCACGGGTGAGTCGCCGACCACGACGGACGCGGAGAAGTCCGCGCTGGTGCGGGCGGTCCGCGAGGCGGTCGGCGACCGGGCCTCCATCGTGGCGGGCGTCGGCACCGCCGACACCCGGCACACCGTCGAACTGGCTCTGGAGGCCGAAAAGGCGGGCGCGGACGGGCTGTTGGTGGTCACTCCGTACTACAGCAGGCCTCCGCAGGACGCGGTCGAGGCACACTTCCGGGAGATCGCGGACGCGTCCGGCCTGCCCCTCGCGATGTACGACATCCCGGGCCGCACCGGCACCCGCATCGAGCCGGACACCATGATCCGGCTCGCCGAGCACCCGAGGATCGTGGCGGTCAAGGACTGCGCCTACGACCTCCTGGGCACCCAGAAGGTCCTGGCCCGCACGGAGTTGGCGTACTACACGGGCTGCGACGAGTACGTCCTCGCGATGCGCGCGATCGGCGGCTGCGGATACATCAGTACGGTCGCGAATGCGGCGCCCCGTCAGTTCCGGGCGATCCTCGACGCGTTCGAGGCGGGCGACACGGCCGGGGCGGCCCGCCTGCAGCAACGAGCCGTCCCTCTGATCGAGTTGATGATGTCCTCCGGCCTCCCCGGCACGGTCACCGCGAAGGCGCTCCTCGGCGTGCTGGGGCTGCCCGCGGGCCCGGTCCGGTCGCCGCTGCGGCCCGCCGGCCGCGAGGCGGTCGACGGGCTGCGGGCGGCGTACGAGGAGTTCATCGCGAGCTGATCAGCGGCGAGCGAAGATGGGCTCCCACTCCTCTTGATCGGCGCTCTTGCTGGTCGGCTCACGGATGCCACTCAGCGGTACGACCTTGTCGCTGCCGATCGTGACCAGCACGAGCTGGGGCCGGTACTCCTCCTCCAGGCTCGTGACCCGTTCCCAGCCGATGAGGTGCGTGTCGTCGACCCAGGCGAGCAGGTGACCGCTGCGGACCTTGGTGATCTCCTTTCCCGTACGGGGATCACGGATCGACGAGTAGCCCTTGCCGGGGTTGCCGGCGACCTCCTTCGCCAGTCCGAGGGCGGCGAGCTTGCCGTTCGGGGACAGCCGAGCGGGGACGTCGGAGCGCAGGTACTTCTCGTTCGCGGGTGCGGCAACCTTGCCGCCCAGGTCGTAGAACTGCTGCATCCCGTCCCGTTCGCCGATGACCTGCGAGTACACCAGGTCGCCGTCGCGGCTGAAAGCGAAGTCCTGGCGGGGGTTGAGGTTGCGGTCGGGCTCGACCTTCCTCCAGAAGCCACCCCCGCCCCCGGCCAGATCGAGGACGAGGAAGCCGGACCGGCTGGAGTCGCCGAACGTGGCTCCCCACACCCACTCTTCCTGGCCGTCCTTGCCGAGCACCTTCTCCTTGACCCGCAGATCGGGGTTCTCGTCGTAGGTCGTCGCGACGAGTTTGCTGCCGTCGTACGAGAACGCGAGCCCGCCGACGCCCTGCTCGAACGGGATCCACCGCTCGACCTCCCCCGTCGCGAGGTCGAGCAGGCCGACCCGGTGCGCGGGCAGGTTCCGCTCCAGCACGGCGGCGGTCTTCATGCCGGGAGCGACCGCGACGAAGGACCATCGGGTGTCCTTCTCATACCTCCCGGTCTTCGCATCGAGCAGCCAGTAGGTGCGCGCGGAGACGGCCTGCTGGTCGGTCTGCGGCTGAAGCTTCACCGTGTAGTACGCCGCCAGCACCGCGTCCCCGGCCCCGATCAGGTCGCGCGGCGGCGACTGGTCGGGGTGAGCGTGGATGCCGTCCTGGTTCAGGACATTCGCGGGCCGCACGTCCTTCTTCCCGGAGTCCAGCAGCGGCACGCCGACGGCGATCGCCACCACGGCGGCGGTGGCCGCGGCGACGGACGCGATCGTGCGGGTACGGCGGCGCCGCCGGGCGGTGAGCACCCGGTCGGCGAACCCCGGCCCCGCCGGGGCCTGTTCGGCGGCCTGCTCCTGGAACGAGTCGCGCACGAGTTCCTCGACGTTCACGGACGCACCTCCACGGGCGCATAGTCACGGGACGGCTGCGGCTGTTCGGCGGCGGCCGGCCCGAGGGCGGCGAGTTCGGGCGCGAGGGTGCGCAGGCGGGCGAGGGAGCGGTGGGTGGTGGACCGTACGGTGCCCACCGAGCAGCCCAGCAGACGCGCCACGTCGGCCTCGGGCAGGTCCTCGAAGTAGCGCAGCACGAGCACGGTGCGCTGGCGGGCGGTGAGCCGGGACAGCGCATGGCGCATCACGACGCGCAGCTCGGCGGCGGCCGCGGCGTCGGAGCCGGGCAGTCCCGCCTCGGGCGGCTCGGCGACGGTGACCTCACGTCCGCGCCACTTCAGTCGCCAGCGGCTGACCTGCTGACGGTAGAGAATCCGCCGTACATACGCCTCGGGCTCGTCGATCCGCTGCCACCGCCCGGCCGCCTTGGCCAGCGCGCTCTGCAACAGGTCCTCACCGGCGTGCCGGTCCCCGCCGCTGAGCAGCACAGCCGTCTTCAGCAACGCCGACGACCGGTTCTCCACGAACTCCCGAAAACTCTTCTGCCCTGCACCATCCATCGTCGCCGTCTCTTCCCCGACGGCACCTGTGCACCGTCCCTGTGCCCCTTGTGACGCGGGCGGCGGCGTCCCGCTATGCCACCTGTGGTGAAAAAAATCGTCGCCACACCGTAAATGGGCCGGGGCCCGTACCGCGTCCGTGCGCGGTACGGGCCCCGGCCCGGTGCATCAAGCCGCGTCAGTCCCACACATACCCGTCGCCGAACAGCAGGAAGTGCTCCAGCACGTCCTCCATCGGGTCGTCGATCTGGCCGGTGTTGACCAATCCGATCCGCGGGCCGTTGTGCGAGCCGGTGTTGGTCTCGTCGGCGTGCGCGGTTCCGGCCGACAGGGAGCACAGTGCCGCCACGGCCAGCATTCCGGTCAGCGGACGGGCTGCGGCCCTCGCCCACTCGTTCGTCATCGTTCGACCCCTCGTCTCATCGGTTCGGCTTCTGATCGGATTCCGCGTGCACCCGTTCATCTGCCGAAACCGCCCCGAGGTCACGCTGAGCAACCCATACGTGATCATGTGGTGGAGCGGCAGCACTCCACGGAGGGGTGAGCGTCGCGCACGTTCAGGAGGCGGTCCACGGCCGGGACCGCGCCCGCCTCCCCTACGGTGTCCTGGTGAGCCGACCCCTGCTGTTCCTCGACGTCGACGGCCCTCTCAATCCGTACGCGGCCCAGCCGGAGCGGCGTCCCGAGGGCTATACGACGATCCGGGTGGCCCTGACTCCCGGCAGGCCCCTGCGCGTCTGGCTGCACCCCGAGCACGGCCGCCAACTCCTCGGCCTCGGCTACGAACTGTGCTGGGCGACCACCTGGATGGACTCCGCCAACCGCTGGATCGCCCCGGTCATCGGCCTCCCCGAACTCCCGTACGTCGACTTCACCGGCGCCCTGTTCGCCGACCGGCCCGACGGAGTGCACTGGAAGACCGAGCGGATCGTGGCGTACGCCGACGGCCGCCCGTTCGCCTGGGTGGACGACGAACAGGGCCCGGCCGACGACACGTACGTCACCGCCCACCATGCCGGACCCGCGCTGCTCCACCACGTCAGCCCCCGACTGGGCCTGCGCGAGACCGACTTCACGACACTTGAGGAGTTCGCGGCGGCGCAACGCACATAAGCCGCTCAGTTGTGGCTGTGCAGAACCTCGTTCAGCCCGCCCCACACCGCGTTGTTCGGCCGCGCCTCAACCGTTCCGGAGACCGAGTTGCGGCGGAAGAGGATGTTCGAGGCCCCGGAGAGCTCACGGGCCTTGACGATCTGCCCGTCGGGCATGGTCACCCGGGTGCCGGCCGTGACGTACAGGCCGGCCTCGACGACGCACTCGTCGCCGAGTGCGATCCCGACGCCCGCCTCCGCACCGATCAGGCAGCGCTCGCCGATGGTGATGCGGACGTTGCCGCCGCCGGACAGCGTGCCCATGGTCGACGCGCCGCCGCCGATGTCGGAGCCGTCGCCGACCACTACGCCGGCCGAGATGCGGCCCTCGACCATCGAGGTGCCGAGCGTGCCGGCGTTGAAGTTGACGAAGCCCTCGTGCATGACAGTGGTGCCCGCGGCGAGGTGCGCGCCGAGGCGGACACGGTCGGCGTCGGCGATGCGGACGCCCTTCGGCGCGACGTAGTCCGTCATGCGCGGGAACTTGTCGATGGACGTGACGGCCAGGTGGAGGCCCTCCGCCCGGGCGTTCAGGCGCACCTTCTCCACGTCGTCCACCGCGACCGGGCCGAGCGAGGTCCAGGCGACGTTGGCGAGGTGGCCGAAGATGCCGTCCAGGCTCTGGCCGTGCGGCTGTACGAGGCGGTGCGAGAGCAGGTGCAGGCGCAGGTAGGTGTCATGCGCGTCGAGCGGCTTCTCGTCCAGCGAGGCGATGACCGTACGGACCGCTACCACCTCGACGCCACGGCGGGCGTCGGGCCCGATGGCCTTCGCAGCGCCCTCACCGAGCAGCTCCACGGCACGCTCGGCGGACAGCCGCTCGGTACCGGCCGGGCCGGGCTCGACGGAGAGCTCAGGGGCGGGGAACCAGGTGTCGAGGACAGTACCGTCGGCGGCGACGGTGGCAAGCCCGGCGGCAACGGCGCCGGTGGTGCGGGGTGCAGTCGTGTCGGTCATAGGGGAAACCTAACTTGGCGGGGCCCGCGCGGGCGAACCGGTGCGCCCGGCATCTCACGTGCCGGGCGCACCGGACGGTTCAGGGCCGATCGCCCTCCTTGTCCACCACCGCCAGGGAGAGACGGGCGCCGTTGATGATCACGTCACCCTTCTTCAGATCCGGCTCGTAGCCGGCACTCCCTGCCACGAAGCGGATTCCGGAGTAGAGGCAGGTGCTCGGGTCGATCAGCGTCTCGTTCCCGCTGCTCCCCAGGTACAGCGCGACGGCGTCACGCCCGGCCGCGTCCTGGACCTGCTTGGCCCGGATTCCGGGGATGGTGGCCAGCGCCCGGTAGATCTCGGCGAGCCCTTCGGGGTCGTAGACGTAAGCGCGGCTGAGGACCGCGGTGAGCGCCCGGTACTCGTGTTCCGTACGGGTCTCGGAGGCGTCGGTGGCGTAGAAGAAGGCGCGTGCCTTCGCCCGTACCTTCGCCGGGTCGTCCGGGAGGCTCTTGAGGAACTCGTACTCCTCCCTCGGCGAGTGGTCGTCGCCGGCCCGGCCGTCCTCCATCTTCGGATCGGCGTACTTCGTCCAGTTCTCGCTGGTCTGCGGTCCGGGCTTCTCGTCGTCCGTGACGTTCGTCTCGACGGTCTTCGTGTAGATCCACTGCCCGTCGTGGGCGGTGACCGCGGGGCCGGCCGCGATCACGTCCGCGGCGTCGTTCAGCAGGGCCTTCGCGCTGCCCAACTCGAGGGTGTAGCCCGGTCCGGCGCCCGGCTGGACGCCCTCGGTGCCGCCGAGCACCTGCGTGCCGATCACCGCGACCACCGTGATCGCGGCCACCGCCCCGGCCACGGCGTACCGCCGGCTGACCCGCACCCTGTACGGGCGGGTGCGGCGGGCCTGCTCCCGCAGCAGCCGCTGCCGTCCGACCGCCAGCTGTGCGCGCGTCGCTTCGGGGGCCCCGGCCCGCAGTTCACGGACCGTCGTCATCTCGTCCATGGTCAGACCACCTCCGTGGTGTCCAGCGTGAATGCGGGGTCGGCGCCGAGCGCCGAACGGACCTTGCGGCGGGCCCGGTTGAGCCGGGAGCGGACGGTGCCGACGGGGATGCCGAGCGCCTCGGCGACCTCGGTGTACGTCAGATCCGCCCAGGCCACGAGCAGCAGCACGTGCCGGTCACCGGCGGACAGACCGACCAGCGCCCCGGCGAGTGGGGCGTGCGCCGACTGTGCGGTGACCCGGGCGTCGGCACGCTCGGCCCAGGACTCGGCGACCGGGTCGTGCCCGGTGCGGGCCAGCGCCCGCAGGGCCCGCACCTCGGCTCGGCGCTGCTTGCCGATGAGGTTGCCCGCGATGCCGTAGAGCCAGGGCCGGGCGTTGGGACGGTCGGTGTCGTAACGGACGCGGGTGCGGAAGGCGATGAGGAACGTCTCCGCGGTGATGTCGTCGGCGGCGCCCGCACCGAGGCGGCGCGTCGCGTAACGGTGGATGTCGGGGGCGTACCGGTCGTAGAGGCGCGCGAAGAGTTCGGGTTCTTCCAGCGACTGGGCAACGACCTCGGCGTCCTGGGAGGCGTCTGGATCTGGTGGTCCGGTCAAGTCGGTGGCCTCCGTGGGCGTGGTCGGGGTGAGCATGTCACCCGCTGTTCCCCGCGGACGCGAAAAGGGTTCACGCCCCCGCGTCGACGATCCGCGCCAGCACCGTCCGCGCGTACCCCTCGTCGTACGCCGTCCCCGTCAGCAGCACCTGCAGACAGATCCCGTCCACCAGGGCGACGAGCGCCCGAGCGGTGAGGGGGTCGGTGCGCCGGGCGAGAGGCTCGGCGAGGCCCTGGGCCCATTCGGCGGCGACGGGACGCAGGGCGGGGCGGCGCAGTGCCGCCAGATAGAGCTCGTACTCCAGCTCCACACCCGTACGCTCGCCCGCGAGCCACTCGCCGATCAGCGCCGCGAGTTCACCGGCCACGTCGGCCCGGGTGTCCTCGAAGGCGCCGCGCGCGGCGACCACCTTGGCGAAGCCCTCGTTCGCCTGGCGGAGCGCGGCGACCATGAGCTCGTCGAGGGTCTTGAAGTGGTACGTGGTGGAGCCGAGCGGCACATCGGCCTCGGCGGCGACGGAGCGGTGGCTCAGCCCGGCGATGCCCTTGGCGCCCACGACCCGGATCGCCGCGTCGATGATCCGCTGGCGCCGCTCGGGGTCGTACCGGCGCGCCATCAGTGCGCCCCGCCGAGGTTCAGCAGCACGACCCCGCCGATGATCAGCGCGATCCCGCCGAGCTTCGCGGCGCTGAGCCCCTCGCCGAGGAACATCATGCCGATCGCGGCGATGACGGCGGTCCCGGCCCCGGCCCAGATCGCGTAGGCCGTGCCGACCGAGACGGTCTTCAAAGTCTGTGCGAGCAGGGCGAAGGCGATGACGTATCCGAGGACGGTCACCAGCGACGGCCACAGCTTGCTGAAGCCGTCGCTGTACTTCATGGCCGTGGTCGCGGCCACCTCCGCGGCAATGGCTCCGGCGAGCAGTATGTATCCCATGCGTACGAGTGTACACATCGATGCGTACGACCGTACACAAAGGCCGTCAACGGGTCTCGGCCGGCCAGGACCTCTCAGGGCCCGCCGCGCCGCACCCACAGCGGACGAACAGCCAGCTCACAGCCCCGCTCGACATTCCGGACGGATTTCCACTCACCACGATTGACGCGCGTAGACGACACGGGTAGAACACCGTCCGTACATCGGTTGGTAACACGCAGCCCTTAGAAATCTGCGCGACCGGTCAAGCAAGCAGTCACGCACGTCCATGCACCAACTCGCCCCGCTCTTCCGCTCGTTGAAGGGACGCACATGGACAGAACACTCGGGCTCGGCGCTCGCGCCATGGCAGCCGCTCTCATCGCGTCGGGGGCGCTCGTCGCCCTCCCCCACCCGGCGCACGCGGCCACCGTCACGATCTCCGCCCTCCAGGGCTCGACCCGGATCTCCCCGTACAACGGCACCTCGGTCACCACCACCGGCATCGTCACCGCGATCCGCTCCACCGGCTCCTCGCGCGGCTTCTGGATCCAGAGCGCGAGCGGTGACGGGAACGCGGCGACCAGCGACGCGGTCTTCGTCTACCGGGGTTCGACGACGCCGAGCACCACGGTGGGCAACAGCGTCACGGTCACCGGCACGGCCGCCGAGTACTACCCCGGCTCGGCCAACGGCAGCCAGTCGCTCACCGAGATCTCCGGCGCCACCTGGACCACCAACTCCACCGGGAACACACTGCCTTCGGCCACGACCATCAGTAACGCGACGGTTCCCGCCACCTACACGCGCACCAACAGCGGCGGCTCCATCAACTCCTTCACGCTCGCCCCGACGACGTACGCCCTGGACTACTACGAGTCCCTGGAGGGCATGCGCGTCGCGGTGGGCAGCGCGCCGGTCGTCGGCGCGAGCAACGAGTACGCCGAGCTGTGGGTGAACGTGAAGCCCACGCAGGTGACTTCGGCGCGCGGCGGCTCGCTCTACTCCTCGTACAGCAGCCAGAACTCGGGGCGCGTCCAGATCGGCACGCTGCTGTCGTCGACCTTCCCGACGGCGACGGTGGGCGACACGCTCTCCGGGGCGACCGGGCCGCTCGACTACATCGCGTACGGCGGTTACACCCTCCAGGCCACCACACTCGGCACGGTGACCTCGGGCGGTCTCGCCAAGGAGACGACGGCCACGCAGTCGACGAGCCAGCTCTCCGTGGCGACGTACAACGTGGAGAACCTCGACCCGACCGACGCCGCCTCGAAGTTCACGGCGCTCGCCTCGGGCATCGTGGGCAACCTCAAGTCGCCCGACATCGTGGCCCTGGAGGAGGTCCAGGACAACAACGGCGCGACCGACGACGGTACGGTCTCGGCCACCACCACCCTGTCCACGCTGATCTCCGCGATCACGGCCGCCGGCGGCCCCACGTACTCGTACACGCAGATCAACCCGACGAACGACGCCGACGGCGGTGAGACCGGCGGCAACATCCGGCAGGTCTTCCTCTACAACCCGGCACGCGTGGGCTTCACCGCCCGCGGCAGCGCGACGGCCACCACCGCGAACTCGGTGACCACCAGCGGCGGTGTGGCCCAGCTGACCTACAACCCGGGCCGGATCGCGCCCTCCAACTCGGCCTGGTCGGCCAGCCGCAAGCCGCTGGCCGCCGAATTCACCTTCGGCGGCGAGAAGTTCTTCCTGATCGCCAACCACTTCGTGTCGAAGGGCGAGGACTACTCACTGCACAGCCAGCACCAGGATCCGGCCCGCGCCTCGGAGACCCAGCGCACCAGTCAGGCCGCGCAGGTCAACTCCTTCACCGACTCGATCCTCGCCGCCCAGTCCACGGCGAACGTGATCGTGCTCGGCGACCTGAACGACTACCAGTTCTCCACCACCGTCTCGACCCTCGAGGGCGGGGTACTGACCGACCTGGTGGACACCCTGCCCGCTTCGCAGCAGTACACCTACGTCTACGACGGCAACTCTCAGGTCCTCGACCACACTCTGGTCAGCTCCGCCATCACGTCGTACGACTACGACATCGTCCACATCAACAGCGAGTTCCCGGACCAGACCAGCGACCACGACCCGCAGGTCGTCCGGATCACTCCCTAACGATCAGGCCCTGAACTCCGAGGTGGTGGCCGTCAACCGACAGGCCACGGGCCCCGGTTCACGCACCCGCGCCAGGCGGTCGGACATCCGCCGCTTGGCGTGGGCGGCCCGTCGCAGCATCTCCACCCGCCGGTAGCGCAGCAGTTCGGCCGGGTCGGGGCGGACGGCTCCGGCGAGCTCGTAGCCGTACGAGGTGAGCCGGTCGCCCAACACGTCGTCGCACAACCGGATCTGAGCCGGTGTCAGCCGGGTGGTCCAGCTTCCCGCCCGCGAGCTGTCCAGGGCGCCGTGCGTACGGCGGTGCCAGGTCTTGCGGGCGGGCACCGCCACCTCGGCGACCCGGTACGGCTCACGCATCTCGGGGGCGTACTCCTCCCCCAAGTACCCGCACACTCCGCGGAGTTGTCCCTCGGGGTCGGCCACGAGGTCCTCGAAGCGCAGCTCGTGCCAGCTGCCGGGGCCCAGTTTCCGTGCGTACGTCCGCGTGGTGTCCATGACCTGGGCCCAGGTGGCCACGGCCTCGTGGAAGCCTCGATGCCACCAGGGCATGCCGAGCAGCGAGGCGACACAGTCCCGTCCGTCCCGGACGAGGTGGATGAACTGCGCGTCGGGAAACAGCCGCAGTATCTCCGGCACATGGAGGGCGTACGCGGGCCGCTTGTCGCCCCAGCGCACCTTGCCGTGCTCCTCGGCGTACGCCCTGAGCACGATGCCCAGCGCCGACCCGAGCGTCGGCGGCCCCTCGGTGATCCGCTCGGCCACGCGTCCGGCGTCCACCCCCAGCTCGTGGAACCGCGTCTCCTTGCGCCCCGTGATCCACTGTGCGAGCCCGGCCCGGTTGCCCCGCTCCCGCAGATCCCCGAAACCCAGCCGCCCTTCGTACGCGGGCAGCACGAAACGCGTCTCGGGCGGCAGCGCGATCCGCGGGTGCTCGTGCAGCATGAGCTGCAGAAGTGTGGTCCCCGAGCGAGGACAGCCGAGGACGAAGACGGGTCGTACAGAAGCAGGCACGACTCCACGCTGTCGCGCCGCCATGAGCCCTGCCTGGGACGGCGCTGAGAATGCCGTGTGAACTCCGGGGCGCCGGGGGCCGTCGCCGCACACCGTCCCCGCGCGCGGCGGGGCCGGGAATTCCGCTGGATCACTGGGGGAAACGGCTGCTCGGAGCCCATCCGGTCCACTACTGTTTCACCAGTCGCGCACGTGTTCCCCACGGTTACCGCCGTTCACGTGCCTGCGCCCCTCTCTTGTGCCAAGACCAGAAGCTCCTGGCTCAGACCAGAAGACGAATCCGCGTTCGCCATGGGCGACGCTGGAGGAACGCGCATGCCAGAAAAGAACCCGGAGCCCGGGCCCGACCAGCCCGCCGGCTCCGAGGAGAGACCCATCCCCTCAACGGAGATCGCCGCTTGGAGTCCCACCCCGCAAGGCGCCCCCTACCCGGCGGAGATGCCGCCCTTCGCAAGGATCCCGATGCCCTGGGAGCCCGATGAGGCCCCGGAGGAGGCCCGGCTGCCGGGCACCCGGCGACTGTGGCTGGCCGGCGGGCTCGCCATAGCGGTTCTCATCGCCACCGCCACCGCGATCGCCGTACTGGACAGTGGTACTGACGCGCCGTCACAAGAACGGGCGAACCGGCCCGCCTCCGACACGGACGTCCCGTTCATACCCGGTGTCTCCGCCGCGGCCACCGAGGCCGCCGTGGCACCGAGCGGCAAGACCGGCTTGTCCTCCCCTGCGCCCGCCGCCTCGCCGAAGCCCTCGGGACAGGGGTCCGACAACAAGCCCGTCACCCCGGCGCCGAAGCCCACCGCGTCGAGCAAGCCCTCCGCTTCCGCGACCGCCTCCGCGCTGACGTCGGTCCAGTCGGTCAACTACCCCGACCGGTACTGGCGCGTGAGCAACAGCGTCGTGCAGCTCGACCAGGTGAGTTCCCAGAGTTCGGCCGCGGCCAAGCAGAACTCGAGCTTCAAGCGGGTCAAGGGACTCGCGGACCCCTCCTGCTACTCCTTCGTCACCGTCGCCGGCAACTACCTCCGCCACCGCGAATTCGTCCTGCGCGCCGAGCACAACAACGGCTCCGACCTTTTCAAGAAGGATGCGACCTTCTGTCCCCGGCCGACGTCGTCCTCCGGCGCGATCATGCTGGAGTCGGTCAACTATCCGGGCCGCTACCTGCACCACGACGACTTCCAGCTGCGCCTGGACGCTCTGGACGGACGCGACAACCACCGGCACGACCGTGACGACCGCGAGGACTGGACGTTCCGGCTGGTGAAGGGCTTGGGGAACTGGAGCTGAGCCCGGAAGACCGGAGCTGAGCCCCGGAAACAGCTGTGGCCCCCGGCGCACTGCCGGGGGCCACACACGTACACGCGGAGCTCAGAGGTACGCGGAACTCAGACGTTGAACCCGAGCGCCCGAAGCTGCTCGCGCCCGTCGTCCGTGATCTTGTCCGGACCCCACGGCGGCATCCAGACCCAGTTGATGCGCAGCTCGTTGACGATGCCGTCCGTGGCGGACTTGGCCTGGTCCTCGATGACATCGGTCAGCGGGCAGGCCGCGGACGTCAGGGTCATGTCGATCGTCGCGATGTTCGCGTCGTCGATGTGGATGCCGTAGATGAGGCCGAGGTTGACGACGTCGATACCCAGCTCGGGGTCGACGACGTCGTACAGCGCCTCACGGACCTCTTCCTCAGAGGCCGGCTTCATCTCGATGGTCTCGCTCATGCCGTCTTCCTTTCGGCGGCGTCCGATCCCAGTGCCTGGGCCGTCGCATCCTTCCACGCCATCCAGCTGAGCAGCGCGCACTTCACCCGGGCCGGGTACTTGGAGACACCGGCGAACGCGACCGCGTCCTCCAGCACCTCCTCCATCGCCTCGTCCGGCTCGATCCGGCCCTTGGACTGCATCAGCTCCAGGAAGGTCTCCTGGGTCTTCTGCGCGTCGGCCAGGTCCTTGCCGACCAGCAGCTCGTTCAGCACGGAGGCCGAGGCCTGGCTGATGGAGCAGCCCTGCCCCTCGTACGAGATGTCCGCGATCCGTTCGCCGTCGTACTTCACGCGCAACGTGATCTCGTCCCCGCACGTGGGATTGACGTGGTGCACCTCGGCGTCGCCATCCCTCAGACCGCGCCCGTGCGGGTGCTTGTAGTGGTCCAGGATGACTTCCTGGTACATCGAATCAAGCTTCACGACTCAGCCAGCTCCTCAGCCGAAGAAGTTCCGTACGTGCTCCAGCCCGTCGACCAGTGCGTCGACCTCGGTCGGCGTGGAGTACAGATAGAACGACGCTCGTGTGGTCGCAGGAATTCCGTACCGCAGGCAGACCGGCCGTGCGCAGTGGTGTCCGACCCGGACGGCGATGCCCTGCTCGTCGAGGACCTGGCCCACGTCGTGCGGGTGGATGTCACCGAGCGTGAACGAGATCGCGGCGCCGCGGTCCTCGGCCGTCGTCGGGCCGATGATCCGCAGGTCGGGGACCTCCAGGAGCCGCTTCACCGCGTACTCGGTGAGCGCGTGCTCATGGGCGAGGATCTTGTCCATGCCGATCGCGGACAGGTAGTCGATCGCCGCACCGAGACCGACCGCCTGGGCGATCGGGGGCGTGCCCGCCTCGAACTTGTGCGGGGCCGGAGCGTACGTCGACGAGTGCATCGACACGGTCTCGATCATCTCGCCGCCGCCCAGGAACGGCGGCAGGTCCTCGAGCAGCTCCTGACGGCCCCAGAGGACGCCGATGCCCGTCGGGCCGCACATCTTGTGGCCGGTGAAGGCCACGAAGTCGGCCTGGAGGGCCTGTACGTCCAGCGGCATGTGCGGTGCGGCCTGCGAGGCGTCGATCAGGACCAGGGCCCCGACCTCCTGCGCCCGGCGCACTATCGCCTCGACCGGGTTCACGGTGCCCAGGATGTTCGACACGAGCACGAAGGAGACGATCTTCGTCTTCTCGGTGATGATCTCGTTGATGTTCGAGAGGTCGAGGCGGCCGTCGTCGGTGAGGCCGAACCACTTCAGCTTCGCGCCCGTGCGCTGCGAGAGCAGCTGCCACGGCACGATGTTGGAGTGGTGCTCCATCTCCGTGATGACGATCTCGGTCTCGTGGTCGACCCGGTAGGGCTCATCGGCCCAGCCGAGCATGTTGGCCACGAGGTTGAGCGACTCGGAGGCGTTCTTGGTGAAGATCACCTCGTCGCGGCTCGGCGCGTTGATGAACGCGGCGACCTTGTCGCGCGCACCCTCGTACAGCGCCGTGGCCTCCTCCGCGAGCACATGCACACCGCGGTGGACGTTGGCGTTGTACCGCTCGTAGTACTCGTTCAGGGCGTCCAGCACCTGGCGCGGCTTCTGCGAAGTCGCCGCGTTGTCCAGGTACACGAGCTTCTTACCGTCGTGGACCTGGCGGTCCAGGATGGGGAAGTCCTTGCGGATCGCCTCGGTGTCGAGGAGGCCCGGCAGCTGCGTCACGCGGATACGCCACCCTTCGTGTAAGCCTCGTAGCCCTCGTTCTCCAGCTTGTCGGCGAGTTCGGCGCCGCCGGACTCGACGATCCGGCCCGCGGAGAAGACGTGGACGAAGTCGGGCTTGATGTAGCGCAGGATGCGCGTGTAGTGGGTGATGAGCAGGGTGCCCACCTCGCCGCTCTCACGGACGCGGTTGACGCCCTCGGAGACGACGCGCAGGGCGTCGACGTCCAGGCCGGAGTCGGTCTCGTCGAGGATCGCGATCTTCGGCTTGAGCAGTTCGAGCTGAAGGATCTCGTGGCGCTTCTTCTCACCGCCGGAGAAGCCCTCGTTCACGTTGCGCTCGGCGAAGGCCGGGTCCATGTTGAGGCGCTCCATGGCCTCCCGGACCTCCTTCACCCAGGTACGCAGCTTGGGGGCCTCGCCGCGGACGGCCGTGGCGGACGTACGCAGGAAGTTGGAGACGGAGACGCCGGGGATCTCGACCGGGTACTGCATCGCCAGGAACAGGCCCGCGCGGGCGCGCTCGTCGACGGACATCTCCAGGACGTCCTCGCCGTCGAGGGTGACGGTGCCGCCGGTGATCGTGTACTTCGGGTGGCCCGCGAGCGAGTAGGCGAGGGTCGACTTGCCGGAGCCGTTCGGGCCCATGATGGCGTGGGTCTCGCCCTGCTTCACGGTCAGGTCGACGCCCTTGAGGATCTCCTTCGTGGCGTTGTCGGCCTCGACGGTGACGTGCAGGTCGTGGATTTCAAGCGTTGCCATGGGTTCCTCAGGACTCCTGGGTGAGGGAGACGAGCACGTCGTCCCCTTCGATCTTTACGGGGTATACGGGGACGGGGCGCGTCGCGGGAAGGCCGGACGGCTTGCCGGTGCGGAGGTCGAAGCTGGAGCCGTGCAGCCAGCACTCGATCTGACAGTCCTCCACCTCGCCCTCGGAGAGCGAGACGTTCGCGTGCGAGCAGATGTCGTTGATCGCGAACACCTCGCCCTCTGTCTTCACGACCGAGACCGGCGTGCCGTCGAGTTCCACCCGTTTCGGGGTGTCCTCCTCCAGCTCGCTCAGCCCACAGGCGCGTACGAACGTGACCATCAGACCGACGCCTCCAGCTCCTCGTCGATCCTGGCGAGAAGGCGCTCCTGGATGTCGTCGACCCGGATCTGCTGGACCAGCTCGGCGAAGAAGCCGCGGACGACCAGTCGGCGGGCCTCGTCGGCCGGGATGCCGCGGGCCATCAGGTAGAAGAGCTGCTCGTCGTCGAAGCGGCCGGTCGCGGACGCGTGACCCGCGCCGACGATCTCGCCGGTCTCGATCTCCAGGTTCGGCACGGAGTCCACCCGGGCGCCGTCGGTCAGAACCAGGTTCCGGTTCATCTCGTAGGTGTCCGTGCCCTCGGCCGTGGCCTCGATGAGGACGTCACCGATCCACACCGAGTGGGCGCCCTCGCCCTGGAGCGCGCCCTTGTAGGCGACGTTCGACTTGCAGTGCGGGGCGTTGTGGTCGACCAGGAGGCGGTGCTCCTGGTGCTGGCCGGCGTCCGTGAAGTACAGGCCGAAGAGCTCGGCCTCGCCGCCGGGGCCGGCGTACGCGACGCGCGGGTGCAGGCGTACGAGATCGCCGCCGAAGGTGACCACGAACGACTTGAACGTGGCGTCCCGGCCGATCAGCGCGTTGTGCTGGGCCACGTGCACGGCCTTGTCGTCCCAGTCCTGGACGGAGACGACGGTGAGCTTGGCGCCGTCGCCCAGGATGTAGTCGACGTTGGCGGCGAGGACCGCGTCACCGGTGTGGTCGATGACGACGACGGCCTCGGCGAAGGCTCCCAGCTCGATGACCTGGTGGCCGTAGGCGACCCCGCCCTCGCCGTGCACGGCGATGCGGATCGGCTCGGTGAGCACCGTCTCCTTGGGGACGGTGACGACACCGGCCTTCTCGAACGCCGAGTACGCCTGGGCGGCGATCCGGTCCACCGGGGTGCCGGCCTTGCCGAGCCGGACGTCGTCACGGCCGACGGTCTCCACGAGGACGCCCTCGGGCGCCTCGATGTCGACCTTCAGGCCGTCGCCGGTGGCGACCGCGGTGCCGTCGTGCAGCCCGCGCAGCCGCTCCAGCGGCGTGAACCGCCACTCCTCCTCACGGCCGTGGGGGACGGGGAAGTCCGCCACGTCGAAGGACGGGGGCGCGCTCATGCGCGTGGCGACGGTCGACTCGGCGGCCACCGCGATCTGGCCGGCGGTGGTGGACCCCACCGGAATGTTCTGAGCCTCAGCCATGGCTGTCGGTCTGCTCGCTTTCTTGCGTGAGTGGCTTGACGGGGACGGCGATCGGCGTTTAGCCGACAGCGCCCTCCATCTGGAGCTCGATCAGCCGGTTGAGCTCAAGTGCGTACTCCATGGGCAGCTCCTTGGCGATCGGCTCGACGAAGCCGCGCACGATCATCGCCATCGCCTCGAACTCGGTCATGCCCCGGCTCATCAGGTAGAAGAGCTGGTCGTCGCTGACCTTGGAGACGGTCGCCTCGTGGCCCATGGACACGTCGTCCTCACGGACGTCGACGTACGGGTACGTGTCGGAGCGGGAGATGGTGTCGACGAGCAGCGCGTCGCACAGCACGTTCGACTTGGAGCCGTGGGCGCCCTCGCCGATCTCGACGAGACCGCGGTAGGACGTACGACCGCCACCGCGTGCCACGGACTTCGACACGATGTTGGAGGAGGTGTTCGGCGCCATGTGGACCATCTTGGAGCCGGCGTCCTGGTGCTGCCCCTCGCCCGCGAAGGCGATGGACAGGGTCTCGCCCTTGGCGTGCTCGCCCATCAGGTAGACGGCCGGGTACTTCATGGTGACCTTGGAGCCGATGTTGCCGTCGATCCACTCCATGGTCGCGCCCTCGTACGCCACGGCGCGCTTGGTGACCAGGTTGTAGACGTTGTTCGACCAGTTCTGGATGGTCGTGTAGCGGCAGCGGCCGCCCTTCTTCACGATGATCTCGACCACCGCGGAGTGCAGGGAGTCCGAGGAGTAGATCGGCGCCGTACAACCCTCGACGTAGTGCACATAGGCGCCCTCGTCGACGATGATCAGCGTCCGCTCGAACTGGCCCATGTTCTCCGTGTTGATACGGAAGTAGGCCTGGAGCGGGATCTCGACGTGCACGCCCTTCGGCACGTAGATGAAGGAGCCGCCGGACCACACGGCGCTGTTCAGCGACGCGAACTTGTTGTCACCGACCGGGATGACGGTCCCGAAGTACTCCTTGAAGAGCTCCGGGTGCTCCTTCAGCGCGGTGTCGGTGTCCATGAAGATGACACCCTGCGCCTCGAGCTCTTCGTTGATCTGGTGGTAGACGACCTCGGACTCGTACTGGGCCGCGACACCGGCGACGAGGCGCTGCTTCTCCGCCTCCGGGATGCCGAGCTTGTCGTACGTGTTCTTGATGTCCTCGGGCAGGTCCTCCCAGGACTCCGCCTGCTTCTCCGTGGAGCGCACGAAGTACTTGATGTTGTCGAAGTCGATGCCCGACAGGTCCGAGCCCCAGTTCGGCATGGGCTTCTTCTCGAACAGGCGCAGGCCCTTGAGACGGAGCTTGGTCATCCACTCCGGCTCGGACTTCTTCTGGGAGATGTCGCGGACGACGTCCTCGTTGATCCCTCGCTTGGCAGAGGAACCGGCCACGTCGGAGTCGGCCCAGCCGTATTCGTAGTTGCCCAGCCCGTCGAGCTCGGGGTGGGCAGTCTCCTCGATGGGGAGCGTCATGCGGGGTTCCTCCCGGCGGTACTTGCAGATGCGTTAGGTGCTGTCTTGGAAATCTTGGGGATGAACGTGGTGCATACGCCGTCGCCGTGGGCGATGGTCGCCAGCCGCTGCACATGGGTGCCGAGCAACTGCGAGAAGATCTCGGTCTCCGCCTCGCACAGCTGCGGGAACTGCTCGGCGACATGGGCGACCGGGCAGTGGTGCTGGCAGAGCTGCTCGCCGACCGGTGCGCTTCGCGCCGTAGCAGCGTACCCGTCCTCGCTCAGGGCCTTGGCCAGGGCTTCGGTGCGCTTCTCGGGGGCGGCGGCCTCTATGGCCGTGCGGTAGGCGCCCGCCTGTGCGGCGATCCTGGCGCGGGCGAAGGCAACGACCGCCTCGTCCCCGCCCTCGCGCTCTGCGATCCAGCGCAGGGCGTCCGCGGCGAGCTTGTCGTAGGACTGGTCGAAGGCGTCCCGGCCGCAGTCGGTCAGGGCGAAGACCTTGGCGGGGCGGCCGCGCGTGCGCGCTCCGTAGACCCGCTGCTCACGTGCTTCCACGATGTCGTCGGCGACGAGTGCGTCGAGATGCCGGCGTACGGCGGCGTGGGTCAGTCCCAGCCGTCCGGCGAGGTCGGCCACCGTCGACGGGCCGTGGTCCAGGACGGAGCGCACGAGCCGGTTGCGCGTGGAGCGCTC
Organism: Streptomyces sp. NBC_00620; assembly: GCF_026341825.1. Taxonomy (GTDB): domain Bacteria; phylum Actinomycetota; class Actinomycetes; order Streptomycetales; family Streptomycetaceae; genus Streptomyces. The sequence continues at coordinate 546,801 of NZ_JAPENY010000002.1, read as the reverse complement.
CCCGGTCGCGAGTTCCTCCTGTGGAGCCTCGCCAACGTTTTTCACAACGCCATTGTTGCGTAATTCCTCAGAGCCTGACAAGCCGCGCCCGAGGCGTGGACGGTGCCGTGCATCACTTAGGTATACCTAAGCTGACCTGCAGAAACGATCTTTGATCGATCAATTCACTGGCGTCAGGACAGACACTCGGGGACACTGCCGAACCATGCCGACACCCCCTCCCACCGGCCCACTCGTCACCCGCGACACAGTCTCGGCACAGCTGCAGTCGTTAGGTGTACGGCCGGGTGAAACGCTCCTTCTGCACTCCTCGCTCAGCTCCCCCGGCTGGGTCTGCGGCGGAGCCGTCGCCGTCGTCCAGGGACTGCTCGACACCCTCGGCCCCGACGGAACCCTGGTGGTCCCCACCCAGTCCGGCGACCTCTCCGACCCGGCGCTGTGGAGCAATCCGCCGGTACCCGAGGAATGGTGGCCGGCCATCCGGGCGGCGATGCCCGCGTACGACCCCCTCGTCACTCCCGCACGCGGGGTCGGCGTGATCCCGGAGACCGTACGCAACTGGCCCGGCGCCCTGCGCAGCGCGCACCCGCAGACCTCGTTCGCGGCGATCGGCCCGGGCGCGGCGGCGGTCGTCGAGGGCCACGCGCCGGACTGCCGCCTCGGGGAGCGCAGCCCGCTGGCCCGCCTTGAGGAGATGGGCGCCCGGGTGCTGCTGCTGGGCGCGGGGTACGACGCGTGCACCGCCTTCCACCTGGCCGAATACCGGATTCCGTCGCCGCTGGTCGAGGTGGGCCGGCCGGCCGCGGGCGGCTGGGAGGAGGTGACGGAGGTGTCGATCAGCTCCGAGCGCTTCGACGAGCTGGGCTCCGACTTCGAACGCGACCGTCCCGTCGTACGGGGCCGGGTGGGCGCGGCCGATACACGGCTGTTCCCGGTGGCCGACGCCGTGGCGTACGCGGAGCGGTGGCTCGCGCTGCACCGGCCGCGGGAGCCGTACGTGGATGCGGCACCCCGCGCCCGGGAGCCCCGGACGCGTCCCTAGACTTGCTCCTCATGCGAAGCGAGCCCGTGGTCCAGGTCCAGGCCTTGGTGAAGAGGTACGGCAGGAAGACCGCGGTGGACGGCCTCGACCTGGTCGCCAAGGCGGGCATCACCGCCGTGCTCGGCCCCAACGGCGCAGGCAAGACGACCACGGTCGAGACCTGCGAGGGGTACCGGAAGCCGGACTCCGGCACCGTGCGCGTCCTGGGCCTCGACCCGGTCCGGCAGGCCGGGCAGCTGCGCCCGCGGATCGGCGTCATGCTCCAGTCCGGCGGCGTCTACTCGGGCGCACGGGCCGACGAGATGCTGCGCCACGTGGCGAAACTGCACGCGCACCCGCTCGACGTGGACGCGCTCATCGAACGGCTCGGTCTCGAAAGCTGCGGCCGTACGACGTACCGGCGGCTGTCAGGCGGCCAGCAGCAGCGCCTCGCGCTGGCGATGGCCGTGGTCGGCCGCCCCGAGCTGGTCTTCCTCGACGAGCCGACGGCGGGGCTCGACCCGCAGGCCCGCCGGGCCACCTGGGACCTGGTCCGCGACCTGCGCACCGACGGTGTCTCGGTCATCCTCACCACGCACCACATGGACGAGGCGGAACAGCTCGCGGACGACGTCGCGATCATCGACGCGGGCAAGGTCATCGCCCAGGGCACCCCCGACGAACTGTGCCGCGGCGGCGCCGAGAACACCCTGCGCTTCAGCGGCCGTCCAGGGCTCGACGTGGCCTCCCTGCTCAAGGCGCTCCCCGCGGACAGTACGGCGGCGGAGCTGACGCCGGGCTCGTACCGGGTCGGCGGCAAGGTCGACCCGCAGCTGCTCGCGACGGTCACCTCCTGGTGCGCACAGCACGGGGTGATGCCGGAGAAGATCTCCGTCGAACGCCACACACTCGAAGACGTGTTCTTGGAACTGACCGGCAAGGAGCTGCGTTCGTGACCACCGCCACCGCCGGTACGTACACCCCGAAGCCCGGGGCGGCCCCGCTCCCCCGGATGATCGCCACACAGGCCGTCCTCGAGACGAAGATGCTGCTCCGCAACGGCGAGCAGCTCCTTCTCACGGTCGTCATCCCCACACTCCTGCTGGTCCTGTTCAGCGCGGTGGACATCGTCGACACGGGTTCCGGCAAGGCGGTCGACTTCCTGGCCCCCGGCATCCTCGCGCTCGCCGTGATGTCGACGGCGTTCACGGGCCAGGCGATCGCGACGGGCTTCGAGCGCCGCTACGGCGTCCTGAAGCGGCTCGCCGCCTCGCCGCTCCCCCGCTGGGGCCTGATGACCGCGAAGACGGCGTCGGTCCTGGTCACGGAGATCCTCCAGGTGCTCCTGCTGACGGTGATCGCCCTCGCCCTCGGCTGGTCCCCGCACGGCAACCCCCTCGCCGTCCTGCTCCTCCTGATCCTCGGCACCGCCGCCTTCTCGGGCCTCGGCCTGCTGATGGCCGGCACCCTGAAGGCGGAGGCCACCCTGGCCGCCGCGAACCTGGTCTTCCTGCTCCTCCTCGTCGGCGGCGGCGTGATCGTCCCCCTCGACAAGTTCCCCTCCGGCGCCCAGGACGCCCTCGGCCTGCTGCCGATCTCGGCCCTGTCGGACGGGTTGCGGGATGTGCTGCAGCACGGGGCGGGGATGCCGTGGGGGGACCTGGGGATCCTGGCGGTGTGGGCGGTCGTGGGGCTGGGGGCGGCGGGGAAGTTCTTCCGCTGGGAGTGACGCCCCTGAGGGAACCGCGTGGGAGTGACGCCCCCCGGGGGAGAACGGCGTCCGGCCGTCCTGCCGTCTCGCGGGAGTGACGTTCGTACGGAGTGGGAAGAGACGCTCCGTGTTCGAGTCCGTGGAAGCTTCGAGTCAGCGTGCTCTACAACCGCTGCTGCACGACGTCGTCTTCTGTGTCGCCGCCCCGGCCTTCGCCGCTTCGTCCCGTGACGGGCAGCTGAGAGGCATACGGGCAGAGGGCTTCTACGACCACGACCGCCGTCTGCTGCACACGCTCTGCCTGCTCCTGGACGAGCGCGAACCCGAACCCATAGGTGTCCAGCCCCTGGGCCCGCACCAGGTCAGGTTCACCGCCGTCCACCGCTACCCACGGGACCGGACCGACGACCCGACGCTGATCGTCGAGCGCATCCGCACCGCAGGCAGCGGCGAGACCATATCCCTGCGCAACATCGGCACCGCCGAACGCCGATTACACGTACAGCTGGCCGCCGCGTCGGACCTCGCGGACATCGCCGACGTCAAGCGCGGGCACAGCCGCCCGGTACTGCGCTGCGCGGCGGCCCGGGCCTCTCTCGCCTGGCGCTCCCCCAGCGGCCGTGCCCGGATCACCGTCGTGACCGGCCCGAGGCCCGAGACCTCCGGGGGCCCGGAAGGGGGAACCATGACCTGGCCCCTGGTGGTACTGCGACCGGGAGAGAGCTGGCAGGTCGAACTCGCCGTCACCGGCCGCGCGGTGCCGACACCTCCGGGACACCCCGTGGCCCCCACCACCCCCGCTCCCTGGAACGACCCGGTGGTCGCCGGCGACCGGCGGCTCATGGGGCTGGTCAGACGGGGGCTCGGCGATCTCCGTGCGCTGCGCCTCGCCGACCCTCAGCGCACCGCCGACACCGGACCCGAGGACCAGTTCATCGCCGCGGGCTGCCCCTGGTACCTCACGCTCTTCGGCCGGGACTCGATCTGGTCGGCACGGATGATGCTGCCGCTGGGCACGGACCTGGCCCGCGGCACCCTCTGGGCACTGGCCCGCCGACAGGGGCGAGTGCACGACCACTACCGCGAGGAAGCGCCGGGGCGGATCCTGCACGAACTGCGTCCGGCGGAGGCCCAGCACGGCCACGGCCTGTTCCTACCCGCGTACTACTACGGATCGGTGGACGCCACACCGCTCTTCGTGACGCTGCTCGTCGAGGCCTGGCACTGGGGACTGTCCGACGAGGACGTGACCGCCCTGCTGCCCCACGCGCAACGCGCCATGGACTGGGTCCTGAAGTCCAGCAGCCGCGACGAGGACGGCCTGCTGCGCTACTACCCGCGCGCCGGAGGCCTGCGCCACCAGTCATGGAAGGACAGCGACGACGCGGTACGCGACGCCGAGGGCAGGCACATCGAACCCCCACTGGCTCTCTGCGAAGTACAGGGATACGCGTACGAGGCTGCCGTGGGCCTCGCCTCACTGCTGAACAGCCGTGGCCAACGCGAGGCCGCCCAAAGCCTGCTCGCCTGGGCGGATTCCCTTCGGAAACGCTTCGCCGACTCCTTCTGGATACCCACCCGGAACGGCCCCGCGTCACGCTACGTGGCCATCGCCGTGGGCCAGGGACTCACGCCGGTGAGCGGTCCGGCGTCGAACATGGGCCAGCTGCTGTCAACAGGCATCCTCGATCCCGACGGCCCCGGCGATATCGCCGCCTGGCTGGCGGACGACAAGCTCAACTCCGGCTGGGGACTGCGCAGCCGCTCGGCCGCCGTGCCCGGCTTCAACCCGCTGAGCTACCACGGGGGTTCGGTGTGGACCCACGACACCGCGATCGCCATACAGGGCCTGTGCGCGACCGGCCGCCACGAGGAGGCCAGCCAACTCGTGGACGGCCTCCTGGACGCCGCCACCTACTTCTCGTACCGCATGCCCGAGCTGTACGCGGGCGACGCCCGCACCGATGACTCCCCCGCCCCGCTCGCCTACCCGGCCGCCTGCCGCCCGCAGGGCTGGTCGGCGGCCTCGGGGGTGGCGGTACTGTCCGCCCTGCTCGGCCTGAAGCCCGACGTCAGCAGCCGAACACTGCGCGTACGCCCGGTACCGCAGTGGCCGATGACGGTACGTGGGCTGGTCCTTGCGGGTCAGCGACTGACCGTGGAAGTGGACAGGGAGGGCGAGGCGAGGGTCTCGGGGCTGCCGGAGGGCTGGCGGGTGTCCCCTTTGTAGGGGCCAGGGCCTGTCGCCAGGAGCGTCCAGTACTCGTCGAGCATCGGGTCGACGTAGACCTCCTCCAGGTCGAAGCGGTCGCGGACGTGCTCGCGGGCCATGTATCCGGCCTTCCTGGCCAGCGAGGGCTCAGTGAGCAGGGGCCACAACTCGTCGGCGAGGCGGGACGCCAGCTTCTCCGCGTCCTGGTCGGGGGTGACCAGTGCGCTGCCGCCTTCACCCAGGCCTCCCACACCGGTGGCCACCACGGGGCGGGCCGCGCACATCGCCTCCAGGGGGGCGAGGCCCATGGGCTCGTCGAAACGCGAGGGGTACACCACGACGGTGGCCTCCTGGTACAGCTTCCGCATGTCCTCAATACCGGCCGGCCTGAACTCGACGTCCTGCCCTGGCCCTTCCGAAAGCTCGCACACCTCGACGAGCTTGGACAGCTTGCCGCGGAACTGACCGCGCTCACCGTGGAAGTCGACCGTCTCGAACGGGTCCGTGAGGACCAGCCGAGGACGCAGCAACGCCAGTTTCCCCCTGCACCCCTTCGCACGCTCGACGAGGAGCTTCAGCATCAAGATCGCCACATCGGCGCCCTTGTTGGGGATGAGCCGGGCCGGCAGCAGAACGACCGGATGACGACCGGGCTCTTCCTCGACCTCCGGAATGCTCTCGTACTGGCGCGTGTCCACCCCCAGATAGGTGCGTTCCACTTCCAGATCGGTGCGCTTGGCACCCTGCCGCAGCACCTCGCGGCACTCCTTGACGAGAAAATCCGACACCGCATGATGGACGTCCCAAACGGCGCACTCCCTTGCGATCCGCTCACCCTCGTCGGTGCGCCAGATGCTGTGGTAGGTGTGCAGCAGTACGAGGTTCAGTTCGCTCTGAAGAGCCTTCAGGGCACGTGCGGGGGCGCTGGAGAAGTGGTGCAGGTTGTGGCCGTGGATCAGCCGGATGGGGTCCCCGGGCGAAGTGAGCCGGCTGCGGAACCATTCGCGCAGCTCCTTCAGAGTCGCTTCGTTGTCCTCATGTCCGGCCGACAGATCGAGCATCTTGTGCCGGATCACTTTTACGCCGTCACACGGCCGATGGGCGCCGACCGATCCGGTGAACACGGTGACCCGATGGCCCCGGCGCGCCAACGCCTTGGAGTAGTCCCAGAGATGGGTTTCCACCCCACCGACGACGGGTGGGAACGACCAGTGGACCAGCCCGATGTGCAGCTTCTGCCCCTGCTGGGCATCGGCTTCCTCATCGGATCCTGCCTGCTGCTGGCCCACCGCGCCTCCGCGAGTCGTAGATGCCCGAAACGCAGAATCAACGACTAGTACAGGATGAGGACACTGATAGACGCGGCTTGGTTCCGTGCGGTTGCCTGGTTGCGTGCGCCACCGGCGAGGACAATGGACTGTAGTACACGCACGGCGACCGGGGGGCACTATGGCGATACGGACGATACGGGTGATGCCTTGGGCATTAGGCGACCGCAACGGCTCACTCGTAGCCCGGCGTCGCTTCAACACCGCTCTCAGCTCCCTGACCGGGGCAGGGGCGGTTTTTTTGTCCGTTCTCGCGCAGGACACTCATGGCACCCCCCTGATATTCCTGGCCTCAAGTGCCGGTGCCCTGGGCGGCGTTTCGGCGATTTCCGGTTACTTCGTGCATCGCTCCCGCCCCGGCCCCTCCGCCATTGGCAGCGCGGACCATGACCCGATGTACGTACCTCCGCCCAATCTCCCCACCCTGTCGCGCTACTTCACCGGTCGTAGCGACGAACTCAAGGCGGTCTCAGAGGCGTTGAGGCCGAGGGAGCGCAACAGTGGAATGCGGGTCTGCGTGGTGCACGGACGGGCCGGGCTGGGCAAGACCCAGCTGGCCGCCGCGTATGCCGACGGCCGCCTGCGGCAGCACCGCTCGCTCGTCTGGTGGCTCCACGCCTCCAGTTACGAACGGCTCATGGGCGAGTTGCTGGAACTCGCCGCGTGTCTGGGTATACCGGAGCACAACTCCAAGAGCGTGATGCTCAACCGGCTCTGGGGACGGCTGCGCGACACCCCCGGCTGGGTCCTCGTCTACGACGACGCGCAGGACGACAGCCTGGGCCCGCTGAACGAGCAGACGAACGACGCGCGGCCCTCACTCCTGCCCAGGACGGGACACGGGGAAGTACTCATCACCACGCAGCGGCGCGAGGGCTGGGAGAACCTCCCCGCCCACTCGGTCGAGCGGATCGCGCTGCCCGACCTGAACGCGGACGACGGACTCGCCCTCCTCAGCAAGCGGATCGGCGCCGAGGACGACGAGAGGGCGCTGGTCGAGCTGGGCACCCAACTGCACTGGCTGCCCCTCGCCCTGGACCAGGCGGGGGCGTACATCGCGGATGCCGAGATCTCCGTGAAGGAGTATCTGCGCCGGCTCCCCGGCCATCCCGTCAGCAGCGCCGCAGCCACCTTCCGGCTCTCGATCGAACGGATCGTCTCCGCCGAGCCGGTCGCCGAGGACCTCATGCGGCTGTGCTCCTTCCTCGCGTCGGAGGACGTACGGCAGGACATGCTGCTGCGCCATCCCCTGGTGATCCCCTCGCCCTTGAGGGAAGTGATGGAGGACCAGGCCGCTTTCAACCGGGTGGTCCGGCGCCTGTCCAACCACTCGCTGCTCAGCCGCAGCGGGGACAGCCGGGTGGCCAGCGTCATCTACGCCATGCATCCGCAGGTCCAGTTCTTCGTCCGTGAGGGCATGGACACCCAGGCCAGGCTGCTCTGGTCACAGTCCGCGGTCCAACTGCTGGAAGCCGCGTTCCCCAGGGCGCCCGAGCTGCTGGACGAGCGTGCCGCCTGTGAGACGTTGATGCCGCATGTCGAGGCGGTGTCGGCCGAGCTGGTGTGGGGAGCCGACACGGACGACCAGGAGTACGGGGCGGCCCGCGACCCCAAGGCCCTGGCCAGGCTGCTGCACCGCGTCGGTGTCTACCAGGAGCACCGCTGCGACTGGGTGCACGCCCTGGAGTACTTCGAGAAGGAGGCGGCACTCCGCGAAACCCTCCAGGACGACGCCCTGGGGCTCGCCACCGCGCAGCTCGCCGTGGCCCGCCAGCACTATCTGCTGGCGCACCTCGACGACGCCGAGGCGCAGTGCCGACTGGCACTGGACCAGTGTCTGCAGCGGCTGGACGATCCCGCCTTCCTCCCGTTGCGGGCGCAGTGCCTCAGGCAGCTCGGCGGCATTCTGCGCGAGGACACCCAGTTCACCGAGGCACTGGAAGCCGTGGAACAGGCGATCGACATCTACGAGCGCCACGGCGCCGAGTGGGACGGGCTCGACTGGGCCATCGCCGAGCAGGAGGCCGGCATGATCCACAGGAACGCCGGCCAGCTCACCAAGGCGCTCGGCTGCTACGAGCGAGCCACCGGCAGGATCCCGCGCCGGGGCAGTGAGGAACCCCGGGAGCATCTGGTCTTCAGGGCCATGCTCCGGCGTGACACCGGCATCGTGGCGCAGGACCGCGGCGATCTGGAGACCGCCGAGCGGGAGCTGTCCGAAGCACTCTCGGCCTTCCGGGCGAACCGCGGCGCCGACGACTTCGAGACCTCCCAGGTCGCCAAGTTCCTCGCGGACGTACGCCGCCGCCAGGGCGAGGAACTCCGTGCCCGCGCCCGCGACACCTACAACCCGTTGCTGTGGCGGCGCCTGCGCCAGGACTCACGTGCACGCCTGCGGGAAGCCGCCGAGTTGCTGGCCCCTGTCGTCGAGCTGCACCGCAAGCGTCGCGAGGCCGAGGACCACAAATACGCCGCCTGCCTCAACAAGCTGGGCTCCCTGCAACATGCGCAGGGCCGGACGGCACAGGCCCTGCGGACGCTGCGCGAGGCCGAAGGCATCTACGTCGCGCGATACGGACGCGGGCACCACTACCGGGCCAAGACGCTCTCCCGACTGGGCCCCGTGCTGCTCACCGCCGGTGACCGACCGGGCGCGCAGGACACCCTGCACGAAGCGGAGCGCATCATCCGCGGACGGCTGGGCGACGTCCATCCCTCACTGAGCGCCGTGTACGAGCGGCTGGCCCTGTGCACCACGGACGCGCAGCGGGCGGCGGACTTCCGCACCCGTGCGCAGGACATCAAGGACGCGATCGGGGGCGGGACACCCACGCACACGTAGCCGTCATCCGGTCCAAGAGCCGGCCCAAGAGCCGAGCACGCGATCTGTCCGGACATGCCCACCCCGCGTGAATTCATGCACAAGCCCCCGCCTAGCATGGAGCCCGTGCCAAACGTGACCCGAGCCGACGCCGTAGCCGCCGTGCGCAACCCGCTCGCCTTCATCGCCGAACGCTGGACCCCGACGAAGGGGACGGTGCGGCGGGCGGCTCTGGCCGCGCTCGTCATGGCGGTGGTGATCGTGGTCACCGGCGGTGCCGTACGGCTGACGGGTTCGGGCCTCGGCTGCCCGACCTGGCCCAAGTGCACCGACGACTCGCTCACCACGACCAGCGCGATGGGCGTCCATGGCGTCATCGAGTTCGGCAACCGCATGCTGACGTACGTGCTGTGCGCGGCGGTCGGCTGGGCGATCATCGCGGCGCGCTCGCGGAAGCCGTACCGGCGTGGCCTGACCCGGCTGGGCTGGACGCAGTTCTGGGTCGTCATGAGCAACGCGGTGCTCGGCGGCATCGTCGTGCTGGTGGGCCTCAACCCGTATACGGTCGCGGCCCACTTCCTCCTCTCCACCGCGCTCATCGCCGTCGCCACCCTGATGTGGCAGCGCACCCGCGAGGGCGACGCCGAGCCGCGCCCCCTCGTCGGCAAGCCGGTGCAGCAGATGGTGTGGGTGCTGGTCGCCGCGACCGTCCTGCTGATCGCGCTCGGCACGGTCGTCACCGGCGCGGGCCCGCACGCCGGCGACTCGAGCGAGGTCGAGCGCATCCCGCTGGACTGGGAGAACGTCACCAAGCTCCATTCGGTGCTGGCCTGGATCGTCGTGACACTGGCCTTCGCCCTGTGGTTCGTCCTCAAGGCCGTCGACGCCCCCAAGGGCCCCCTCGACCGCACCCGGGACCTGTTCCTCATCCTCCTCGGGCAGGGCGTCATCGGTTACGTCCAGTACTTCACGGACCTCCCCGAAGTCCTGGTCGGCCTCCACATGTTCGGCTCCTGCCTGGTGTGGATCGGGGTCCTGCGGGTCCTGCTGTCGCTGCGCGAACGGCCGGAGATCCTGGCGGATGTGCCGGGCCCTTCCACCGAAACGACGCTCACGCGCGCGTGAACCCGTCGTACGCGGTGACCAGGCCGTCGATCGCGGGGCCCAGGTAGCCCCTGGTCAGCTGGGCCCGGCGGGACGGCCACGCGTCGGGGTGCGGGCCCGGATCCCCGTACCGCCGTCGTCGTATGTCCTCGACCAGCTCGAGGGGCGCGCCCAGTCCCGGCAGCAGGTCCAGGGCTTCCCCTTTGGAGATCAGCCGCCCCTCCCGCAGGGTGACGGTCGCCCGCGCGAAGGTGACCATCCCGAGGTCGACCCACACGTCCTGCTCCCAGAGCCGGGCCTTGTCCACCGCGGGCCGCCAGAACTCCTTCTGGTCCCGTACGACGAAGGCCTTGAGTTCCCGGTCCTGGACAGGCGGCAGCAGGTCCTCGGGCGGTTTGCCGTGCATGACGAGTCCGAAGGCGTGCAGTTCGCGTCGGGTGACGGGGGTGACCGGCCGTTTCATCAGCACGTTGTGCGCCCAGGTGATGTACGAGCGCTCGTCACCGGCCATGGTGTCGGGGGTCATGTAGCTGCAGTGCAGCTTCACGGCGAGCGGCTCGTCGACGCGCAGTCGTCGGTGCAGCCGCACCAGCCTCCGTATCGTGGCGAGCGAGACGGGATCCTCCAGGACGGCGATCAGGTCCAGGTCGCTGCGGCCCTCCTGGTAGTCACCCCCGGCGAGCGAGCCGTGCACCCACAGAGCGACGGGAGTTAGGGCGCGCAGCTCGGTCAGGAAGCGGTCCAGCAGGCGGGCCGTGGCGTCGGCGGCGTCGGTCATGAGAGCGAGTCTGGAGGGCTCACTCCACCCCGTACACCCGCCGGGCGTTCCCGGCCGCGATGAGCCCCGCCACCCGTTGCGCGTCCACCAGCGACCAGGCGCCCTCGGCGACCCACGTGCCGAGCACCCGGGCGAGCGCCTCGCGGAAGAGACGTGCCCCGACCACATGGAGTTCGGGCAGCCCATGTGCGCCGCTGGAGAAGAGGAGCTTGCCGAAGGGCGCCAGTTCCAGGATCTCGGAGAACACGGCCGCTGCCCGCGCTCCGGTGCGCACCAGCGCGGCGCCCAGGTCGGCGTACACATGCGGGAAGACCCCGGCGAGGTGCGCCGCGTGCCGGTGGTACGGGTAGCCGTGCAGGAGGACCAGATCGGTGCCGAGCCCGGCCGTGGCGCGGGCGAAGTCGGTGAGCAGGACGGGGTCGGTGCGGTCGATGCGCAGGCCCGGTTCGCCGAGTCCGGCATGGAGCTGGAGCGGCAGGCCTGAGGCGATCGCGATCCACAGCAGGTGTCTGAGCAGCACCGGGTCGCTGAGCGCCCCGCCCACCCGGCGCCGGGCGAGCCAGCGCCCCGCCGCGCCCCGTACCTCTCCCGGCCCCGGCGGCTCGGGCGCGAGCGCCAGGCCGTGCCGTACTCCCGCCACCGAGGTGAAGGCCACGGCGTTCGCGGCGGCACCGTGGACGGACTCCGCGAGATTGGCGAGAAAGGACTCGACCGTGCCGGAGGTGTCGGCGACCTGTTCGGCCAGCAGCTCGAGCCGGACGATCTCATGCGCGTCGGCCGCGCCCGCGGTGGCCATTTCGCCGGGTCCTGTCAGATCGCCGGGCAGCCCGGTGTCGACGAGATACGTCGTGATGCCACTGCCGCGCAGCAGCCTGCGGCCCGACTCCAGTACGCCGAGTTCGCGACGCCGGGCGAGATAGCGGGCGGGCGGACAGTGCGGCTCCAGGCCGAGCAGCGGCGGACACCAGCGGCGTACGGCGAAACCGGTCTGGGTGTCGAAGAAGGTGGTGCCCGGAGCGGGCGGGCCCTCGGTCCTGGCGAGGTGGGCCTCGAAGGTACCGAGGCCCAGCTCCGTCCTCAGTACGCCGTGGCAGTACTGGTCCACCAGGGACGGCGTTTCGATCATCCGGACTCCCCGCGACTGGACCGTGCCTTCTCAGGTCCTAACGGGTGAACCGGGTATCAGGTGTTGCTTGCACACACCCCGTGCGAAGACGCTCCGCTGTTTCTGCCGTTCGGGAGTGGCGGTGGTTCGGAAACCGCGGGCTGTCGGTGGCTGGCCGCGCAGTTCCCCGCGCCCCTGGCGGGGCGCTGCACCTGAGGCCTGGTTCAACCGTTGCTGGGAGCCCCGAGCTGGATTCCCGCCATCCGCTTCCACTCGTACGGCCCCGTCTTCACCTTCGCCGCGAACTCGCCGTCGAACTCTTCATGAACAGTGATTCCGGCCTTCTTCACGGCCTGCTCGGCGATCGCGTACGCGGGAGCCACGAGGTCGCCCCAGCCACCGTCCGCACCGACGAGCACGATCCGGGCGCCGCGCTGCCCGATGTACTCCACATGGCCTTCGGCCCCGCCGTGCTTCTCGGCGAAGGCGGCGATCTCCTTGGCGAGCTTGGCGGCCCTGCGCTCGGCCTTGGCGGCCTGCTTGGCGTCGGTGCCCTCGTCAACCTGCTGCGTGTCTGCCATGGCCAGGATGCTACCGACGGGTAGATCAAACGGCGACGGGCGGGGTGCGTGGCCTTGACCACGCACCCCGCCCGTCGAAATCCCGGATGGGCCTAACGGAAGAGATGGGCCTAACGGAGGAAGGGATCCACCGCGACCGCCACGAACAGCAGCGACACATAGGTGATGGACCAGTGGAACAGCCGCATCTCCTTGAGCTTGCCGCCCGTCGCCTCGCCCTTGGCGCGGTTCTGCAGCGCGTGCGCCTCCCACAGCCACCAGCCGCCGGCCACCAGGGCGACCGCCGTGTAGAACCAGCCGGTGTAGCCGAGCGGGGTGAGCAGCAGCGAGACGGCGACCATCACCCAGCTGTAGAGGACGATCTGCCGGGCGACCACCTTGTTGGAGGCGACGACCGGAAGCATCGGCACGCCCACGCGCGCGTAGTCGTCCTTCACCTTCATCGACAGCGGCCAGTAGTGCGGCGGCGTCCAGAAGAACATGACGAGGAAGAGGATGACCGGGGCCCACGACATCGAGTTGGTCACCGCCGACCAGCCGATGAGAACGGGCATGCAGCCGGCGATGCCGCCCCAGACGATGTTCTGCGATGTACGACGCTTGAGGATCATCGTGTAGACGACCACGTAGAAGAGGAGCGCGCCGAGGGAGAGCCAGGCCGAGAGCCAGTTGACCGTCAGGCCGAACAGGAGCGTGGAGACCACGGCGAGCGAGAGGCCGAAGGCCAGGCACTCACGCGGGCTGACCATGCCGGTGACCAGCGGGCGCTGTGAGGTCCGGTCCATCAGCGCGTCGATGTCCCGGTCGATGTACATGTTGAGCGCGTTGGCGCCGCCCGCCGAGAGGTAGCCGCCGAGGCAGGTGAGGAGCACCAGCTTCAGGTCGGGCACCCCCTGCTGGGCCAGGAACATCACCGGGACGGTGGTGATCAGCAGTAGCTCGATGATTCGTGGCTTGGTCAACGCCACGAAAGCCATGACACGGGCCCCGAACGGCCGATGTTTTGGGCTGCTGCTCGTCCCGAGCACCCCCGGTGGACGGGATTCGACGGCCGTCACGCACACCCCTGACAGAGACATCCCAGCAAGCCCCCGGGTGTGAACTCCCCGTAAAGGCTCGCGCGTACCACGCCACTGTAGACGTTGCCCATACCCCGACATTCGCGGGGGTGGGTCGTGTTGGCGGACGTCGCACCAGGTGCCTGGTGACGCACGCGCAACGGGCGTGTCAAAGCTCGATTGAGCACTCGGACGAGCGGCTCCGTATTCACTTGCCGAATGCGGAATGGACCGGTCGGGAGGCGGATCCCGGAGACTCCCGGCAGTCTGGAATGACTCGAAAAAACGCACGTACTTACGGGGGTAGGCTCGACAACGGCCGGTGGGCGCACGCGCGCCGGCATTCGACATGTGGAACATGTGGAGAGGAGCCCTGACCCAGGGTGAGCACCAAGCCGACCACCACAGACCTCGAGTGGACCGAGTTGGACCAGCGGGCTGTGGACACCGCCCGCGTCCTGGCCGCCGATGCCGTACAGAAGGTCGGTAACGGCCATCCCGGTACGGCGATGAGCCTGGCGCCCGCCGCGTACACCCTCTTCCAGAAGGTGATGCGGCACGACCCGGCGGACCCCGACTGGACCGGACGCGACCGTTTCGTGCTGTCCGCGGGGCACTCGTCCCTGACCCTCTACACCCAGCTGTACCTGGCCGGATTCGGCCTGGAGCTGGACGATCTCAAGGCCTTCAGGACGTGGGGCAGCAGGACGCCCGGCCACCCCGAGTACGGGCACACCCCCGGCGTGGAGACGACGACGGGGCCGCTCGGCCAGGGTGTCGCCAACGCGGTGGGCATGGCGATGGCCAGCCGTTACGAGCGCGGCTTGTTCGATCCGGACGCCCCCCAGGGTGAGTCCCCGTTCGACCACTTCATCTTCGCGATCGCCGGTGACGGCTGCCTCCAGGAGGGCATCTCCGCCGAGGCGTCCTCGATGGCCGGTCACCAGGAGCTCGGCAACCTGATCCTGCTGTGGGACGACAACCACATCTCGATCGAGGGCGACACCGAGACGGCCGTCTCCGAGGACACCGTCAAGCGGTACGAGGCGTACGGCTGGCATGTGCAGCGGATCGCCCCGAAGCCGGACGGCGACCTCGACCCGCACGCCATCTACAACGCCATCGAGGCCGCGAAGCTGGTGACGGACAAGCCCTCCTTCATCGCGATGCGCTCGATCATCGCCTGGCCCGCCCCGAACGCGCAGAACACCGAGGCCGCGCACGGCTCGGCGCTCGGCGACGACGAGGTCGCGGCCACCAAGCGCGTGCTCGGCTTCGACCCGGAGCAGAGCTTCGAGGTCGCCGAGGAGGTCCTCGCGCACACCCGCGGGGCCCTGGACCGCGGCCGTGAGGCCAAGGGTGAGTGGGAGAAGGGCTTCGCGGCCTGGCGTACGGCCAATCCTGAGCGTGCCGCCGAGTTCGACCGCATCGCCGCGGGTGAGCTGCCCGCGGGCTGGGAGTCGCAGCTTCCGGTGTTCGAGGCGGGCAAGGGTGTCGCCACCCGTGCCGCGTCCGGCAAGGTCCTCCAGGCCCTCGGTGCGGTCATCCCCGAGCTCTGGGGCGGCTCCGCCGACCTCGCAGGATCGAACAACACGACCATCGACAAGACGAGCTCCTTCCTGCCGGCGGACAACCCGCTGCCGGAGGCGAACCCGTACGGCCGCACGATCCACTTCGGTATCCGCGAGCACTCGATGGCCGCCGAGATGAACGGCATCGCGCTGCACGGCAACACCCGCATCTACGGCGGCACCTTCCTGGTGTTCTCCGACTACATGCGCAACGCGGTGCGGCTGTCGGCCCTCATGCACGCTCCGGTGACGTACGTGTGGACGCACGACTCGATCGGCCTCGGCGAGGACGGCCCGACACACCAGCCGGTCGAGCACCTGGCCTCGCTGCGCGCGATCCCCGGTCTGAACGTCGTCCGTCCCGCGGACGCCAACGAGACCACGATCGCCTGGCGCGAGGTCCTCAAGCGCTACACCAAGGTGTTCGGCAAGGGTGCCCCGCACGGCCTCGCGCTGACCCGCCAGGGTGTACCGACGTACGAGGCCAACGAGGATGCCGCCAAGGGCGGTTACGTGCTGTTCGAGGCCGAGGGCGGCTCGCCCGAGGTCATCCTCATCGGCACCGGCTCCGAGGTGCACGTCGCCGTCGAGGCGCGTGAGCAGCTCCAGGCCGAGGGCATCCCGACTCGGGTCGTGTCCATGCCGTGCGTGGAGTGGTTCGACGAGCAGGACCAGGGGTACCGGGACAGCGTGCTGCCGCCTTCGGTGAAGGCGCGGGTTTCGGTCGAGGCCGGTATCGGTCTCACCTGGCACCGGTTCGTCGGGGACGCGGGACGCATTGTTTCGCTGGAGCACTTCGGTGCTTCTGCCGATGGCAAGGTGCTCTTCCGCGAGTTCGGTTTCACTGCCGAGAACGTCGCATCCGCCGCCCGGGAATCGATCGCCGCAGCCCAGCGCTGACGCTGGTACACGACACGTAGGAGATGCAATTTCCATGACAGACGCACTCAAGCGCCTCTCCGAGGAAGGCGTCGCGATCTGGCTGGACGACCTGTCGCGCAAGCGGATCACGTCCGGCAATCTCGCCGAACTGATCGACCAGCAGCACGTCGTGGGCGTCACCACCAACCCGTCGATCTTCCAGAAGGCGATCGCCGGCGGCGACGGCTACGAGCAGCAGCTCACCGAGCTCGCTGCCCGCAAGGTCACCGTCGACGAGGCCATCCGCATGATCACGACGGCGGACGTCCGTGACGCCGCCGACATCCTGCGCCCGGTCTTCGACGCCACGCAGGGCCAGGACGGCCGGGTCTCGATCGAGGTCGACCCGCGCCTTGCCCACAACACGACGGCCACCGTCGCCGAGGCCAAGCAGCTGGCCTGGCTGGTGGACCGCCCCAACACCCTCATCAAGATCCCGGCGACCAAGGCGGGCCTGCCCGCGATCACCGAGGTCATCGGCAAGGGCATCAGCGTCAACGTCACGCTGATCTTCTCGCTCGCCCGCTACCGCGAGGTCATGGACGCCTACCTCGCGGGCCTGGAGAAGGCCAAGGCCGCCGGCCTCGACCTCTCCAAGATCCACTCGGTGGCGTCGTTCTTCGTGTCCCGCGTGGACACCGAGATCGACAAGCGGATCGACGCCCTGGGCACGGACGAGGCGAAGGCCGCCCGCGGCAAGGCGGGCCTCGCCAACGCGCGGCTGGCCTACGAGGCGTACGAGGAGGTCTTCTCCTCCGACCGCTGGGCCGCCCTCGACAAGGCGCAGGCCAACAAGCAGCGCCCGCTGTGGGCCTCGACCGGCGTCAAGGACAAGGCGTACAAGGACACCCTGTACGTCGACGACCTGGTCGCGCCGAACACGGTGAACACCATGCCGGAGGCCACGCTCGAGGCCACCGAGGACCACGGCAAGATCACCGGCAACACCATCGCCGGTACGTACGACCAGTCCCGTGCCGAGCTCGACGCGGTCGAGAAGCTCGGGATCTCGTACGACGACGTGGTCCAGCTCCTGGAGGACGAGGGCGTCGAGAAGTTCGCGACGTCCTGGAACGACCTGCTCAAGTCGACAGAGGCAGAGCTCCAGCGCCTCGCCCCCTCGGAGGGCTGAAATCTTGTCAAGCAGCAACCCGCTGCGTGACCCCGCAGACCGACGGCTCCCGCGTATCGCGGGGCCGTCGGGCCTGGTCATCTTCGGCGTCACGGGCGATTTGTCACGTAAAAAGCTGATGCCCGCCGTATACGACCTCGCCAACCGGGGTCTGCTGCCGCCGGGCTTCTCACTCGTCGGCTTCGCCCGGCGCGAGTGGGCCAACGAGGACTTCGCGCAGGAGGTCCACGACGCGGTCAAGGAACACTCCCGCACACCCTTCCGCGAGGAGGTCTGGCAGCAGCTCGTCCAGGGCATGCGCTTCGTGCAGGGCACCTTCGACGACGACGACTCCTTCGAGCGGCTGCGCACCACGATCGACGAGCTGGACAAGGCACAGGGCACGGGCGGCAACTTCGCCTTCTACCTCTCCGTGCCGCCGTCCGCCTTCCCGGTGGTCATCAAGCAGCTGAAGAAGCACCGCCTTGCCGAACAGGCGAGCGGTTCCTGGCGCCGTGCGGTCATCGAGAAGCCCTTCGGACACGACCTCAAGTCGGCCGAGGAGCTCAACGCGGTCGTGCACGAGGTGTTCGCCTCGGACCAGGTCTTCCGTATCGACCACTACCTGGGCAAGGAAACCGTCCAGAACATCCTGGCGCTCCGCTTCGCCAACACGATGTTCGAACCGGTCTGGAACCGGTCGTTCGTCGACCACGTGCAGATCACGATGGCCGAGGACATCGGCATCGGCGGCCGGGCCGGCTACTACGACGGCATCGGCGCGGCCCGTGACGTCATCCAGAACCACCTGCTCCAGCTGATGGCCCTCACGGCCATGGAGGAACCCGCCTCCTTCGACGCGGACGCGCTCGCGGCCGAGAAGACCAAGGTCCTCGGCGCGGTCAAGATCTCCCAGGATCTGGGCCGCGACACCGTGCGCGGGCAGTACGCGGCCGGCTGGCAGGGCGGCGAGAAGGCCGTCGGCTACCTCCAGGAAGACGGCATCGACCCCAAGTCGAAGACCGACACCTACGCCGCGATCAAGGTGGAGGTGGACAACCGCCGCTGGGCCGGGGTCCCCTTCTACCTCCGCACCGGCAAGCGCCTGGGCCGCCGCGTCACCGAGATCGCGGTCGTCTTCCAGCGCGCCCCGCACTCCCCCTTCGACCACACGGCCACGGAGGAGCTGGGCCAGAACGCGATCGTCATCCGCGTCCAGCCCGACGAGGGCATCACGGTCCGCTTCGGCTCCAAGGTCCCCGGCACCTCCATGGAGATCCGGGACGTCTCGATGGACTTCGCGTACGGCGAGTCCTTCACGGAGTCGAGCCCGGAGGCGTACGAGCGCCTGATCCTCGACGTCCTCCTGGGCGACTCGAACCTCTTCCCGCGCACCGAAGAGGTCGAGCTGTCCTGGAAGATCCTCGACCCGATCGAGCAGTACTGGGACAAGCACGGCAAGCCCGCCCAGTACCCCTCGGGCACCTGGGGACCCGTCGAGGCGGACGAAATGCTCGAGCGAGACGGACGGAGCTGGCGTCGCCCATGAAGATAGATCTCACGGACACCACAGCCAGCAAGATCAACAAGGCGCTCGTGAAGGGCCGCCGGGCCATCGGCACCCCCGCCGTCGGCATGGTGCTCACCCTCGTCATCGTCACCGACGAGGAGAACGCGTACGACGCCCTCAAGTCCGCCAACGACGCCTCCCGTGAGCACCCCTCGCGCACCATCGTGGTGGTCAAGCGCGTCTCCCGCTCGCCGCGCGACCGCACGCAGTCCCGCCTCGACGCCGAGGTACGGGTCGGTGCGGACGCGGGCACCGGCGAGACGGTCGTCCTGCGGCTCTACGGCGAGGTCGCGGACCACGCCCAGTCCGTCGCACTCCCGCTGCTCCTGCCGGACGCGCCGGTCGTGGTCTGGTGGCCGGTGGGCTCCCCCAGCGACCCGGCCAAGGACCCCCTGGGGGCCCTGGGCCAGCGCAGGGTCACCGACAGCTACTCGTCGGAGAAGCCCGTCGACGAACTGCGCACCCGCGCCGAGAACTACGAGCCGGGCGACACCGACCTGGCGTGGGCCCGGATCACCCCCTGGCGCTCCATGCTGGCCGCCGCCCTCGACCAGGTGGACTGCGAGGTCATCTCGGCGGAGGTGTCGGGCGAGGAGTTCAACCCGAGCGTCGAACTGCTGGCCATGTGGCTCGCCGACCGGCTGCATGTGCACGTCCGGCGCGGGGTCTCCGGCGGCCCTGGGCTGACCCAGGTGCGGTTGGAGACCACCGGTGGTCCCGTCACGCTGCACCGTCCGGACGGAGCGATGGCCACGCTGACGCTCCAGGGCCAGCCGGACCGCGCGGTGGCGCTCAAGCGCCGCGAGACCTCCGAGCTGATGGCGGAGGAGCTGCGCCGGCTCGACCCGGACGACACCTACGCGTCGGCGTTGCGGTTCGGGGTGGACCGGCTGGGAGGCACTCCGTCGTCGGCGGACAGGTCTCCGCTTCCCACCCGGACTCCGGCGTCCGCCGTGTCCGACTCGGCCTCGAAGTCGAAGTCGGCGTCCGCCGGCGGCGACGGCAGCCGGCCCACTCCGGCGCACATGCCCCCGGCCAAGGGGACGGCCAAGTGAGCACTCCGCAACTGGTCGTCCACCGCGACAAGGAGCTGATGGCCCAGGCCGCCGCGGCCCGGCTGATCACGAAGATCGTGGACGCGCAGGCCTCGCGCGGCTACGCCTCGATCGTGCTCACGGGCGGCCGCAACGGCAATGGGCTCCTGGCGGCGCTGAGTTCGGCCCCCGCCCGGGACGCCGTCGACTGGGGCCGCCTCGACCTGTGGTGGGGCGACGAGCGGTTCCTGCCGGGAGGCGACCCGGATCGCAATGACACGCAGGCCCGTGCGGCGCTCCTGGACTCCGTGCCGCTGGATCCCGCCCGGGTGCACGCGATGCCCGCGTCGGACGGCCCGTACGGCTCCGATGTGGACGCTGCGGCGGAGGCGTACGAGGCCGAGCTCGCGAAGGCGGCGGGCCCCGAGAACCACGGCTCCGTCCCCACCTTCGACGTCCTGATGCTGGGCGTCGGCCCGGACACCCACGTGGCCTCGCTCTTCCCCGAGCTGCCCGCGGTACGGGAGACCGAACGCACGGTGGTCGGCGTTCATGGCGCCCCCAAGCCTCCGCCGACCCGGATCTCCCTCACCCTCCCCGCGATCCGCTCCGCGCGCGAGGTGTGGCTGCTCGCGGCGGGCGAGGACAAGGCCCAGGCCGCGGCGATCGCCCTGTCGGGCGCGGGCGAGGTACAGGCTCCGGCCGCCGGCGCCCAGGGCCGCTCCCGCACCCTGTGGCTCCTGGACGCGGCAGCGGCTTCCCAGCTGCCGCGCTCGCTGTATCCGCCGGCTTCGGCGTGAGGGTAGGGGCGGCAGGGGATTTGTTTCGCCCCCGCCGCCCCTACCCATTCCCGTCCCTTGGGGGCTCCGCCCCCGAACCCCCGCTCCGCGGGGTTCAGCCCGTCCGGCGTTTGAGGACAAAGCGACGCCATCCCGATCCCCCACCCACCCGTGGGGGCTGCGCTCTTCATCCCGGCCGGGGGAGATCTTTCAGCCCGTCCGGCGTTTGAGGACGAGGCCGTTCAGGCCGACAGCGGGGGTCTGGGGACGGCAGCCCCCAGGAACGGGACGGGTAGGGGCGGAGGGGGCGAGAAACCCACCGCCCACCCGGCTAACGCCCCCGCAACTCCCGGTACTTGGCCACCAGCGCCGTCGTCGACGCGTCGAGCCCGGGCACATCGGCCCCCTCCGCCAACGCCGGCTCAATCCGCTTGGCCAGCACCTTGCCGAGCTCGACCCCCCACTGGTCGAAGGAGTCGATGTTCCAGACGGCCCCCTGGACGAACACCTTGTGTTCGTAGAGGGCGATCAGCTGCCCCAGGACCGACGGCGTCAGATCCCGCGCGAGGATCGTCGTCGTCGGGTGGTTCCCCTTGAACGTCTTGTGCGGCACCAGCTCCTCGGGCACCCCCTCCGCCCGCACCTCGTCCGGCGTCTTGCCGAAGGCCAGCGCCTGCGTCTGCGCGAAGAAGTTCGCCATCAGCAGGTCGTGCTGGGCGACCAGACCGGGCAGCAGATCGGCGACGGGCTCGGCGAAGCCGATGAAGTCGGCCGGGATCAGCTTCGTGCCCTGGTGGATGAGCTGGTAGTACGCGTGCTGCCCGTTGGTGCCGGGCGTCCCCCACACGACAGGACCCGTCTCCCACTCCACGGGAACCCCGTCCCGGTCCACGGACTTGCCATTGGACTCCATGTCCAGCTGCTGCAGGTACGCGGTGAACTTGGACAGGTAGTGCGAGTACGGCAGCACCGCGTGCGCCTGGGCGTCGTGGAAGTTGCCGTACCAGATGCCCAACAGGCCGAGCAGCAAAGGCACGTTGGACTCGGCGGGCGCGGTGCGGAAGTGCTCGTCCACGATCCTGAAGCCGTCGAGCATCGACCGGAACTGGTCGGGCCCGATGGCGATCATCAGCGAGAGACCGATCGCCGAGTCGAACGAGTACCGCCCGCCGACCCAGTCCCAGAACCCGAACATGTTCGCCGTGTCGATGCCGAAGTCCGACACCTTCTCCGCGTTGGTCGACAGCGCCACGAAGTGCTTGGCGACGGCTTCCTGACCGGCCTTCAGCTCGGTCTGCAGCCAGTTCCTGGCCGAGGTCGCGTTCGTGATCGTCTCGATCGTGGTGAACGTCTTCGAGGCGATGATGAACAGCGTCTCGGCCGGGTCGAGGTCCCGCACGGCCTCGTGCAGGTCGGCGCCGTCCACGTTCGACACGAAGCGGACCGTAAGGTCGCGGTCGGTGAAGGAGCGCAGCACCTCGTACGCCATCGCCGGACCGAGGTCGGAGCCGCCGATACCGACGTTGACGATGTTCTTGATGCGCTTGCCGGTGTGGCCGGTCCACTCACCGGAGCGGACGCGCTCGGAGAAGCGGGCCATCTTGTCGAGCACCGCGTGCACGGCCGGGACGACGTTCTCGCCGTCGACCTCGACGACCGTGCCGCTCGGGGCGCGCAGCGCGGTGTGCAGCACCGCGCGGTCCTCGGTCGTGTTGATCTTCTCGCCGCGGAACATGGCGTCCCGCAGCCCGAAGACGTCGGCCGACGCGGCCAGCTCGCGCAGCAGCCTCAGCGTCTCGTCGTTGACCAGGTGCTTGGAGTAGTCGACATGCAGATTGCCGACCTCAAGTGTGTATCCGGTCCCGCGCCCGGGATCAGCCGCGAACAGGTCGCGCAGGTGGGTCTCCCCGAGTTCCTCGCGGTGCTTGGCCAGCGCGGTCCACTCGGGGGTCTGGTTGAGCCTGGTACGGCCTTCTGCGTTCATCTCGGACTTCCGCCTTCTTTCCTGCCTGTGCTGCTGCGTACCTTGCCCCGCTGCCGGTCCCAACCTAATTGATCAGGGCTTGACGTGAGCTGTCGTAGCACCGTCGTCCGGCTCAACAACAGATACGTCCGGCAGACACGCAGGTATCAGCGAGGCGACGGCGAGTGCGAACAGCACGGCCGCGAACAGCGCGGGCCCGTTCAGCCCGTACGCCCCCGCCACGACGCCTCCCAACAGGGCACCGACCGGCGCCCCGGACGTCGAGGCCGTGCGGAACGCGGAGCTGATGCGGCCCACCATGGCGTCCGGGCTGCGCTCCTGCATCAGCGTGACCTGGTTGACGTTCCACACCATGTTCATCGCTCCGAGCAGCGCCATGCCCACGACGACGGCGCCCAGGTGACGGACGGTGCCGACGAGCACCAGCGCCGACGTCTGGACGCAGCCGCCCAGGAACAGGCTCCGCGCCCGCCCGACCCTGTGCGCCAGCCGCGGGGCCAGCACTCCCCCGGCCAGGCTGCCGACCGAGAAGGCGGTCATCACGGCCGCGTACTCCGCGTTCCCCGCGTGCAGCCAGCCCGTCACATGGAGCACGAGGGTGGCGATGAGCCCGCCCATGCCGATGTTGCACAGCAGGGTGGCCATGCACATGGCCCGCAGCACCCGGTCGCCCCACAGGGCGCGCAGCCCTGCGCCTATCTCGGCTCGCAGGGTGCTCCCGGCCGGACGCGGCTGCCGCTCGGGCATCCGCATCCGCAGGGAGGCCACGAGAGCTGCGGCCAGCAGATAGGTGACCGCGTCGGCCGCGAACGGCATGGCGGCCCCGACTACCAGGAGGAGCGGCACGAAGGGGCTCGCCAGCAGGCCGCCGGCGAGCTGCTGGCCGGTCATCAGCCGGGCGTTGGCACTGCCGAGGGCGGCACGGTCCACCAGGGACGGCAGCAGGGCCGTGGACGCGTTGTCGAAGAGGGTCTGGAGGGTGGTCAGTGTGAAGGCGAGCGCGATCAGCAGGACGATCGACGCGTGACCGAGCCCGACGGCGAGGGCGAAGCAGGCCATCAGCGTGCCGCGTACGGCGTCCACGGCCCACATCGCGCGCCGCTGGTCCACCCGGTCGGCGATCGCCCCGCCCAGCAGGCCGAAGAGGAGCCAGGGCAGATAGCCGCAGGCCGTGACGGAGGCGATGACGAGCGGATCGTCGGTGAGGTGCACGGCGAGCAGCGGCAGCGCGGCAGTCCGCAGCGCGTCCCCGAACCGCGACACCACAGCCGCGGTCCACAGCCGCCCGAACCCCCCGCGCCACGCGGGCGCCCGTACCCCCGCCACGTCCGTCGCCGTCACAACGCCCCCCTCGGTTCCACCACTTCAAGAACCGTAGAGGGCACCACTGACAATCGCCTCGGACCCCGAACGGGCCGGGCGTACCCGGGCCGTATCGGCCCGGAGACGAGCGAAACAGCTCCGGCCAGGCACCCGTGGGCACCCGGCCGGTTTTCAACTACTAGATTTCGCCCCGCAGTTTGGCGAGCGCCTCGGCGAGGATCGCCTCGCCGTCCGCGTCGCTGCGCCGCTCCCGTACGTACGCGAGGTGCGTCTTGTACGGCTCGGTGCGCGGCGGGTCCGGCGGGTTGTCCCGGTCCTGTCCGGCGGGAAAGCCGCAGCGCGGGCAGTCCCAGGTGTCGGGAACCTGCGCGTCGCTGGCGAAGCTGGGCTGCGTCTCGTGCCCGTTGGAGCACCAGAAGGAGATGCGCAGCCGCGGCGCGGACTCGCCACGCTCGGCCTCGCCCATCGGCCCCGCCCCGACCCGGCTTCCTCGGATCGCGTTGCCACTTGCCACGGTCGTAACTCCCTGCGTGATGGTGCCGCGAAGCGAGTCGGCGTTTTCGCTTCGTTGCGAGCGCCTCAGTCTACGTAAGGCCCAACGCGCGTCCAGTGATTGGAGTTACACCCCCGCCCCTAGACGCAAGCCCCATGATAGGTCGCGATTTACGTCGCGTACCGAACATGGGGCCTTACGTGCGCAAAGTGCGTGCGTAATGTGCAGTTGTACCGATGTGGGACGGCCAATGTCGGCCGTTGGTCAGTTGTTGACCTTCATCAGGATGCCGAGCGTGACAATGCACGCGAACCAGAGCAGACCGATCACCACGGTGATGCGGTCGAGGTTGCGCTCGGCGACCGAGGAGCCACCGACGGACGACTGCATGCCGCCACCGAACATGTCGGAGAGGCCGCCGCCCTTGCCCTTGTGCATCAGCACCAGCAGCATCAACAGCCCGCTGAAGACGATCAGGGCGATCGAGAACCCCATAACCACGGCTGGACCAACTTCCTCGGATCTGGACGGACGACGGGGGCCGGGTGGCTGCCCACCTGGCCCCCGCTAGGGTACGACGGATCGCCGCTACCGCATACTCGCGGCCGCGAGCCTCCGGCTCACTGGTCCCGGAAACGGACGATCTTGACGAACTCGTCGGCGTCCAGGGAGGCACCGCCGATCAGTGCACCGTCGATGTCGGGCTTCGCCATGATCTCCGCGACGTTCCCGGACTTCACCGAGCCGCCGTACTGGATACGGACGGCGTCGGCCACTTCCTGCGAGTACAGCTCGGCGAGCTTGCCACGGATCGCCGCGCAGACCTCCTGGGCGTCGTCCGAGCCGCAGACCTTGCCGGTGCCGATGGCCCAGACGGGCTCGTACGCGATCACGATCGACTCGGCCTGCTCGGCCGGGAGGCCCTTGAGGCCGCCCTCGACCTGGCTGAGCGTGTGCGCGACGTGGTTACCCGCCTCGCGGATGTCCAGCTCCTCGCCGACGCACAGGATCGGGGTGAGGCCGTGCTTGTAGGCGGCCTTCACCTTGGCGTTGACGATCTCGTCGGTCTCGGCGTGGTACTGCCGGCGCTCGGAGTGGCCGATCGCCACGTACGTGCACTTGAGCTTGGCCAGCATCGGGCCGGAGATCTCGCCGGTGTAGGCACCGGAGTCGTGCGCCGAGACGTCCTGGGCGCCGTACTTGATCTTGAGCTTGTCACCGTCGACCAGGGTCTGCACGGAGCGCAGGTCGGTGAAGGGCGGCAGGACGGCGACCTCACAGGCCTCGTAGTCCTTGTCGGCCAGGGCGAAAGCGAGCTTCTGGACGTGCGCGATGGCCTCGAGGTGGTTGAGGTTCATCTTCCAGTTGCCCGCCATCAGCGGCGTGCGCGTGCTCATTAAGGTCAGTCCTCCAGTGCGGCGAGGCCGGGGAGCGTCTTGCCCTCGAGGTATTCGAGGGAGGCGCCGCCGCCGGTCGAAATGTGGCCGAATGCCGTCTCGTCGAAGCCCAGGATGCGGACGGCCGCGGCGGAGTCGCCACCGCCGACGACTGTGAAGGCCGGGGAGTCGAGAAGGGCCTGGGCGACCGCCTTGGTGCCCTCGGCATAGTCGGGGTGCTCGAAGACGCCCATCGGGCCGTTCCAGAAGACGGTGGCCGCGTCGGTGAGCTTCGAGGCGTACAGCTTGCGGGACTCGGGACCGATGTCCAGGCCCATCTGGTCGGCCGGGATGGCGTCCGCGGCGACGGTGGTCGGGTTGGACGGAGCCTTGGTCTTCAGGTCGGGGAACTGGGCCGCGACCACGACGTCGACCGGGACGAGCAGCTCGACGCCGTTCTTCGCCGCGCGCTCGACGTACTCGGTGACGGCGGGCAGCTGGTCCTCCTGGACCAGGGAGGCGCCGATCTCGTACCCCTTCGCCTTGAGGAAGGTGAAGGCCATGCCGCCGCCGATGAGCAGCTTGTCGGCCTTGCCGAGCAGCTGGTCGATGACGGCGAGCTTGTCGGAGACCTTGGAGCCGCCGAGCGCGACCACATAGGGGCGCCGGACGTCCTCGGTGAGCTTCTTCAGGACGCCGACCTCGGTGGCGATGAGGTAGCCCGCGTAGTGCGGAAGGCGCGCCGGGAGGTCGTACACGGAGGCGTGCTTGCGGTGCACGGCACCGAAACCGTCGCCTACGTAGACATCGGCCAGGGCCGCGAGCTGGTCGGCGAACTCGCCGCGCTCGGTGTCGTCCTTGGACGTCTCGCCGGCGTTGAAGCGCAGGTTCTCGATGACCGCGACCTGGCCGGGCTGGAGGCCGTTCACCGCGTCGTGGGCGGCGGGGCCGATGGTGTCCTGGGCGAACGCGACGGGGGCGCCGAGGAGTTCGGCGAGCCGCTCGGCGGGCTGCAGCAGGGAGAACGCCGGGTCCGGGGCGCCCTTGGGGCGGCCCAGGTGCGAGGCGACGACCACCTTGGCGCCCGCGTCCACGAGGGCCTTGACGGTCGGCAGGACGGCGCGGATGCGGCCGTCGTCGGTGATGAGGCCGTCGGCGAGCGGCACGTTCAGATCGGCGCGGACGAAGACCCGCTTGCCGTCCACGCCTTCGGCGAGAAGTTCGTCGATCGTCTTCATAAGTGGACTCCTAGGGAGGCTCTTTCGATCCGAGAGGGCTGATCGATCAGTACGTGCCGCAGGGCCCGGGCAGCGCGGCTCGCGCTGCCCGGGCCCCGTGGTCACATCGAGGTGCCTGGCTCTGGGACCTAGAGCTGGCCGCCGACGAAGACCGTGAGGTCGACGAGGCGGTTGGAGTAGCCCCACTCGTTGTCGTACCAGCCGAGGATCTTCACCGTGTTGCCCTCCTGGACCATGGTCAGGAGGGAGTCGAAGGTGCAGGAGGCCGGGTCGCCGACGATGTCCGAGGAGACGATCGGGTCCTCGGTGTAGGTCAGGTAGCCCTTCAGGTCGCCGTCGTCGGCGGCCTTCTTGAACGCGGCGTTGACCTCGTCCTTGGTGACCTCGCGCTGCAGCGTCACGACCAGGTCGGTGGCGGAACCGGTCGGGACCGGGACACGCATCGCGATGCCGTCGAGCTTGCCCTTGAGCTGCGGGAGGACCAGCGCGGTGGCCTTGGCGGCACCCGTCGTGGTCGGGATGATGTTCTCGGCGGCGGCGCGGGCGCGGCGCAGGTCCGAGTGCGGGAAGTCGAGGATGCGCTGGTCGTTCGTGTACGCGTGGACCGTCGTCATCAGGCCCTTGACGATGCCGAAGTTCTCGTCGAGAACCTTGGCCATCGGCGCCACACAGTTGGTGGTGCAGGAGGCGTTGGAGATGACGTGGTGGCTGGCCGCGTCGTACTTGTCCTGGTTGACGCCCATCACGATGGTGATGTCCTCGTCCTTGGCCGGAGCCGAGATGAGGACCTTCTTGGCGCCGCCGGCGATGTGCTTCTCGGCGTCGGCCTTCTTGGTGAAGATGCCGGTCGACTCGATGACGATGTCGACGCCCAGGTCGCCCCACGGGATGTCGGCGGGGTTGCGCTCGGACAGCACCTTGATGGTGCGGCCGTCGACGGTGATCGTGTCGGCGGTGTGCGTCACCTCGGCCTTGAGGCGGCCCAGGATGGTGTCGTACTTCAGAAGATGAGCAGTGGTCGCGGTGTCACCCAGGTCGTTGACAGCCACGATCTCGATGTCAGCACCCTGCTCCAGCAGCGCGCGGAAGTAGTTGCGCCCGATGCGGCCAAAGCCGTTGATGCCTACGCGGATCGTCACGAACCGATCTCCTCGTTAGGTACGCCGACTCAGATGTCGGCGAGTTGTATGGGATGTCCCCGACCGGCTACGACCCTACCTCCCTGAGGCCCCCGGGGTGACATCGAGTCGGCCCATACACGGCAGGGCGGTCCGTACCCACCAGTAGGGGTACGGACCGCCCGCCATGTTCATGCGATTGTCACGCAGAGTCAGCTGCTCAGCGCGGCAAGCGCCTTCCCGATGAGGGCCGTGCGGTCGGCCGCCGCGGTGACGTGCTCCAGGCCGAAGCCCAGCAGCACGGTGTCGTCCGTGGTGACCGCTCCGTACGTCTTGAAGAGCTCACCGGAGAGCCCCCAGTCCTGGACGACCGCCGGGCTGCCCGCGGGCGGTCCGGGGACGCTCCAGGCGCCGAGCGAGGTCTCGAAGCCCTCGACCGCGCCGGCCGCGCCGCCGATGACGACGGTGGCGTTGTCGGCGAGAACTCCGTGACCGCCCGAGCCCGGGTCGGTGATGTAGCTCAGCGACACCTCAACCGTCTTTCCGGCGTACGCGGAGAGGTCGAAGTTGACCTCCTGCCATCCGTCGGAGGCTCCGGTGAAGCTGTTCCAGGAGCCGCTGGTGCCGGTGGGCGTGCAGGCGCCCGCGCCCAGGGTCAGATAGCGGGCGAGGGCGGGATGCCCCTGCATGAAGAAACCGGCTTCGCACTCCGCGGGAACGGCGGTGCTGGTGGCGCCGCCCTTCTCCGGGAGCGTGGTCCAGTCGTCGGCCCCGGCCGTGTGCGCTTCCAGCACGGCGTGGTCGTACGCCTCCTCGGTGTCCCACAGGAGCTGCGTGCGCAGCGTGGGCGCGTCGGCCGCGCTCACCCCGGTGAGGTCGATGGTGCGGGTGAGGCGGTTCCAGGCGTAGTCGGAATGGGTGACGGCCGCCATGGACGCGCCTTCGTAGGGGCCGTACGGATTGACGGTCCCCGGGTACTGTCCCGCTCCCGCGCTCGTGAACTGGGGGAACGTCGCCGCGGGCAGGGTGTCCGAGGTGACGCTGTAGGCCCCCGCCGCGTTGAGCGGGTTGCCGGGTGCGTCACCGAGCGCTCCGGCGGCGCCCGCGAGCTTGCCGGACCCGGTGAAGGCCGTGGCCCCGGGAGTGGTCGTACGGGAGTAGGCGCCCAGGTAGTACTGGCTGAAGTCGTTCGTCAGAGCGCCCGGAAGTGCGACGGTGCCGCCCGCCTGCTCGCCGGCCTCGATCAGCTTGCCGCCCTCGTTGAGATAGGCGCGCAGCTGAAGCTGGGTGGTGTAACCCGGCCGGTCGGCGCCCGTGTAGTGGACGACCGTCTTGAAGTGGCCGAGCACGCCGAGCGCGTCGGGTGCTCCCAGCGCCGCGACGTCCCAGACGAGGGGCTTGCGGCCGTTGGCCTTGAGCGCGTCGACGTACGCCTGGGTCTGGGTGGCGGTGACGGTCTCCTCGGCGATCACAAGGGTGTCGGCGCGGGGCCGTTCGGCGATGGTGTACGTGAAGTGCTCACTGGAGGTGGGCTTTCCGCTCTTCGTCTCTCCGGTGAACCAGACCTCGACCTTGTCGCCCGGGACGCCGTCCTGGACGAGGGCGCGGTACTCGTCGAAGTAGAGGTTGTCCTCGCCTCCGAAGGTCTCGCCGCCCTTCCACGGCTTGAGCGCCTGGTCCCACGTACGGCCGCCGTTGACGCGGTACTTGAGCTCCTTGTCGCGTACGGACTTCCGGACGACGACGGAGACCTCCTGGTCGGCGCCGCGCGAGTACGAGGTCGAGAAGGCGGCCGGCGTGAAGTCGGCTGCGTCGAGGCCGACCACCGAGGAGGTCGACTGGTCGGGGTGGACCGCGGTCTCGGCGACGGAGAGGGCGAACGGGACGTTCTTCGCGAACTCCTGCTGGATCAGCTTCTCGTCGTCCGGGAAGGTGAAGATCGACTCGCAGTCGGCCGCGTTCCAGGCGTCGTTCGGGTCGATGTTCGACGCGGTCTGGCAGGTCGACATCTCGGGAGTGAACATCGCCAGGCCGTTGACGTTGGACGCGTGGCCGTCGGCCTCACCGTTGGTCGTGTACAGCTCGGAGGAGACCTGCGGGTGGTAGCCCGGGATCGCGGGGTTCTCAGGTGTACCGGCAAGTGCCTCGTACAGCACGTCGTCCGGGCTCGGGGTCGCCACCTGCCAGCCGACTCCGTAGAGGATCAGTTCGGCCGCGGAGTGGTAGTTGATGCCGTACGTGAAGCCGATGCGCTTCTCGAAGGCGTCGAGTGCCTTGGTCTCGGGCTCGGAGCCTGCGCTCGCGCCGCGGTACGTCTGGCTGGTGGGGGTGGGGGACGAACCCTCGTCGTCGTAGCCCCACTTGTAGGCGAAGTTGCGGTTGAGGTCGACGCCGTCGCCGGTGGTGATGACGCCGTCGCCGTTCACGTCGCGCATATTCTTGCGCCACTGGCGGTCACCGGCGGCGTCGAACGTGAAGTCGTAGCCGTCGGGGTTGGCGGAGATGACGAACCACAGCTCGGTCGAGTCGACGATCTTCTTGATGCGCTTGTTCGTCGAGTAGTTGTCCAGGTAGTAGTGCATCAGACGCCGTGTCATCTCGGGCGTGATCCACTCACGGGCGTGCTGGTTGGACATGTACAGCACGGAGGGCTTGGCGCCGTCCTTGGTCTTCTTGGCGCCCTTGGTGAGCTTGAGCGCCAGAATGTCCTGCCCCTGGAGGGTCTTTCCGATGGAGACGACCTTGGTGAGGTCGGGATGGGCCTGGCCGGTCTTGACGATCTCCTCCTGGAGATTGCCCGCTCCGCTGTACGGGCGGTACACGCCGTCCCCCGCGGCCGCCACCCTCGCCAGCGCCTTCGCCGAGACCTTGTGCTCGGCGAGGTCGACGCCCTTGTCCTCCAGTTGCTCCGCCTGCTTGTCGGTGAGGTAGACCTCGACCTCGGCGGTGCCCTTCTGCGGTACCTGCTCGCCGAGTTCGTGTGCGTCCTGACCGGCCGCCAGCAGCAGGGGTACCTGCTCCTTTGTGACATCGGCGCGGAACACCTTCACGGCGTCCGCGGCCGGGTCGGCCGAACTGCCGTTGTCCGCTTGAGCGATGGGCGCCAAGCTCGCCCCGCCCAGCATGAGTGCTGCGACGGCGAGGATCGATCTCGCTCTTCGTCTCATGAGCCCCCCTTGCAGTTGTCCGGCACATCTGTGCGCAGACGCCAGGCTGGTCACGCTCCATGATCATGTCAAGACGGCATCAAAGAGAGGCAAAAAGCCGCTGGTGCCCGAATCGGCACCAGCGGCTTCCGGCGTGAACTGCACGCCCGTCCCGGCCAGTTGTCCACGAGGGCGCTGTGCCCTCCGCTCAGGACCAGGCCATCAGGCTGTCCGCACGGCCTCAGACGGCCATGTTGTCCGCCATCTCCTCGGTGAGGCTCGACTCCGTCCCGGGGATGCCCAGGTCCTGGGCCTTCTTGTCGGCCATCGCGAGCAGCCGGCGGATACGGCCTGCGACGGCGTCCTTGGTCAGCGGCGGGTCGGCGAGCGCGCCCAGCTCCTCGAGCGAGGCCTGCTTGTGCTCCATGCGCAGCCGTCCGGCGGCCGCGAGGTGCTCCGGCACCTCGTCGGCGAGGATCTCCAGGGCGCGCTGCACACGGGCGCCCGCGGCGACGGCGGCACGGGCCGAGCGGCGCAGGTTGGCGTCGTCGAAGTTGGCCAGCCGGTTCGCCGTGGCGCGGACCTCGCGGCGCATCCGCCGCTCCTCCCAGGCCAGCACCGACTCATGGGCGCCGAGCCGGGTGAGCAGCGCCCCGATCGCGTCTCCGTCCCGTACGACCACGCGGTCCACGCCGCGGACCTCGCGGGCCTTGCCCGCGATCTGGAGCCTGCGCGCCGCGCCGACCAGGGCGAGCGCCGCCTCGGGGCCGGGGCAGGTGACCTCCAGGGAGGACGAGCGGCCCGGCTCGGTGAGCGAGCCGTGCGCCAGGAACGCCCCGCGCCAGGCCGCCTCGGCGTCGCAGGTGGCCCCCGAGACCACCTGCGGGGGCAGGCCTCGGATCGGGCGTCCGCGGCCGTCCACGAGCCCCGTCTGACGGGCCAGCTGGTCGCCGCCCGCGACAACGCGTACGACATAGCGGGAGCCGCGGCGCAGACCGCCGGGCGCCATCACGATCAGTTCGGAGCTGTGGCCGAAGATCTCCAGAATGTCCCGCTTCAACCGGCGCGCCGCCATCGCGGTGTCCAGCTCCGCCTCGATCACAATCCGGCCGCTCACCAGGTGGAGGCCGCCGGCGAACCGCAGAATGGCGGAGACCTCCGCCTTTCTGCAGCAGGTCCGGGTGACGGGGAGCCGGGAAATCTCGTCCTTCACCGCTGCCGTCATCGCCATGGGCCGATCCTTCCATGCATCCGAAAAATACGGTCGTACGCGGCGGCCAACAGCTCCGGGTCGTGCCGCGGAGATCCATCGGTCCGGGCCACCGGCGCCAGCTCGACCGCGGCGCCGAGCCGCTTGGCGGCATCGGTGAGCAAGTCGCGGTCGGGCACGGCGGCCTCGTCGGCCAGCACCACGTCCAGGGCGAGTTTAGGGGCGTGTCGTCCCAAAACCTCCAAATGACGCTGCGGAGAGAAGCCATCGGTTTCTCCGGGCTGCGGGGCGAGGTTCAGGGAGAGTACCCGGCGCGCCTTCGTCTGGATGAGCGCGTCGAGCAGTTCGGGCACGAGTAGATGCGGGATCACCGAGGAGAACCAGGAGCCCGGTCCGAGCACCACCCAGTCCGCGTCGAGGACCGCCGCGACGGCTTCGGGGACGGCGGGCGGGTCGTGCGGCACGACGTGCACGGACTGCACCTCACCGGGCGTGAGCGCCACGGTGGCCTGACCGCGCACGGTGTCGATGTCGTCGGGCCTGTCCGGATCGTGCCCCTTGACCAGCGCCTGGAGCTCCAGGGGGACTGCGGACATCGGCAGCACGCGGCCGTGCGCGCCGAGGAGCCTGCCGACCAGGTCAAGGGCCTGGACATGGTCGCCGAGCTGCTCCCACAGGGCGACGATCAGCAGATTGCCGACCGCGTGCTCGTGCAGGTCGCCCTTGGACTGGAAGCGGTGCTGGATGACCCGGGCCCAGGTCTGGCCCCAGTCGTCGTCGCCGCACAGCGCGGCCAGGGCCTTGCGCAGGTCGCCGGGCGGGAGCACGCCCAGCTCGTCGCGCAGGCGTCCGCTGGAGCCGCCGTCGTCGGCCACGGTGACCACGGCGGTGAGGTCGCCGGTGATCCGGCGCAGTGCGGCGAGCGAGGCGGACAGGCCCATGCCGCCGCCGAGGGCGACGACCTTGGGCTGGGTGCCGCGGCGGCGCGGCTTGCCGCCGCGGCCGTCGGGGGTCACCCGGCGCAGCCTGCTCAGCCGCAGTGATGCACGTCCGGTCATTCGCGGCCCATGTCCCGGTGGACGACGACCGTCTCCACTCCCTCGGAGGCCAGCCGGGCGGCGAGCTTCTCGGACATGGCGACCGAGCGGTGCTTGCCGCCGGTGCAGCCGACCGCGATGGTCACATAGCGCTTGCCCTCGCGGCGGTATCCGGCCGCGATGAGCTGGAGCAGCTCGGCGTAGCGGTCGAGGAACTCCTTGGCGCCGGGCTGGTTGAAGATGTACGCCGAGACCTCTTCGTTGAGGCCGGTGAAGGGACGCAGCTCCGGGACCCAGTGCGGGTTGGGCAGGAAGCGCATGTCCGCCACCAGGTCGGCGTCGACCGGAAGGCCGTACTTGAAGCCGAAGGACATCACGGTGGCCCGCAGCTCGGGCTCCTCCTCGCCCGCGAACTGGGCGTCCATCTTGGCGCGCAGCTCGTGCACGTTCAGGCTGGAGGTGTCGATCACCAGGTCGGCGTCGCCGCGCAGCTCGCGCAGCAGTTCACGCTCGGCGGCGATGCCGTCGACGATGCGGCCGTCGCCCTGGAGGGGGTGCGGGCGGCGCACCGACTCGAAGCGGCGCACCAGTGCCTCGTCGGAGGACTCCAGGAAGACGATCCGCCGGGTGACGCTCTTGGACGCCAGGTCGGCGAGGGACTCGCGGAGGTTGTCGAAGAAGCGACGGCCGCGTACGTCGACGACGACCGCGATCCTCGCCACGTTGCCCTGGGAGCGGGCGCCGAGCTCCACCATGGTGGGGATCAGCGCGGGCGGCAGATTGTCGACGACGAACCAGCCGAGGTCCTCCAGACACTTGGCTGCCGTCGACCGGCCGGCGCCGGACATCCCGGAGATGATCACCAGCTCGGGGATGGCGGCGTCCGGCACCGCGGGCGTGTCCATCGTCGTACTCTCCTGTGCGCTGTCGGTACCGTCCGCACCCTTGTCGGACTGTGGTTCGTTTGCCTGACCGTCGTCGGTCTGTGCGTCGCTCACTTGACCGTCGCCGGTCCGTGGTTCGTGTTCCTGTCGTTCGTTCTCGCTCATGTCTCCTGCCCCCGTCGCTTGTCCGAGGTGCCCGCGGTCACGGGCTCCTCCGGGGAGCCCGCCGTCGTTTCGGGCGCCCCGTCTTCCTCGTCTTCCATGATCTCTCCAGTCGCCGTGTTGACGGCGGGGGCGGCCGGGGCCGCCTGGGCGAGGGCCACGGCGATCATCTCGGCCGTTTTGCGGCCTATACCGGGAACCTCGCAGATCTGGTCGATTGTCGCGGATCGCAGCTTTTTCACCGAACCGAAGTGCTTGATCAGTGCCTGTTTACGCGTCTCGCCCAGGCCCGGCACGTCGTCCAGCGGGCCCGACCTGAAGCGCTTGGCCCGCTTGACGCGCTGGTAGGTGATCGCGAAGCGGTGGGCCTCGTCACGGACCCGCTGCAGCAGGTACAGGCCCTCGCTGGTGCGGGGCAGGACCACCGGGTTGTCGTCGTCGGGCAGCCACACCTCCTCCAGGCGCTTGGCGAGGCCGCAGACGGCGATGTCGTCGATGCCCAGCTCGTCCAGGGCCTTCTTGGCGGCCGCGACCTGCGGCTGCCCGCCGTCGACGACGACGAGCTGCGGGGGGTAGGCGAAGCGTTTGGGGCGCCCGTCGTCCTCGGTGAGCGCGTTCTCGCCGTCCGCCCACTCCCCCGTCTTCTCCTTCTCGGCGATGTAGCGCCTGAAGCGGCGGGTGATCACCTCGTGCATGGACCGGACGTCGTCCTGGCCCTCGAAGCCCTTGATCTGGAAGCGCCGGTACTCGCTCTTGCGCTGGAGCCCGTCCTCGAAGACGACCATCGACGCCACGACGTCGTCGCCCTGGAGGTGCGAGATGTCGTAGCACTCGATGCGCAGGGGCGCGCTGTCCAGTTCGAGGGCCTCGGCGATCTCCTCCAGCGCGCGCGAGCGGGTGGTCAGGTCGGAGGCGCGCTTGGTCTTGTGCAGGACGAGGGACTGCTGTGCGTTGCGCCGCACCGTCTCCATGAGCGCCTTCTTGTCGCCACGCTGCGGGATCCGGAGGGAGACGTTCGACCCGCGGCGCTCGGTCAGCCACTCCTGGACGGTCTCCGCCAGCTCGGGCAGCGCCGGGACGAGCACCTCCTTGGGGACGGAGTCGCCCGTCTCCTCCCCGTAGAGCTGCTGGAGCGCGTGTTCGACGAGATCACCGGTGGTGACGGCCTCCACCTTGTCCGTGACCCAGCCGCGCTGGCCGCGCACACGGCCGCCGCGTACGTGGAAGATCTGCACGGCCGCTTCCAGCTCGTCCTCGGCGACGGCGATCAGGTCGGCGTCGGTCGCGTCGGCGAGCACGACCGCGCTCTTCTCCATGGCCTTCTTCAGGGCCTCGATGTCGTCGCGCAGGCGGCCCGCCCGCTCGTACTCCATCTCCTCGGCCGCGTCCGTCATCTGCTTTTCGAGGCGGCGGATGTACGTCCCCGTACGCCCTGCCATGAAGTCGCAGAACTCCTCGGCCAGGTCACGGTGTTCGTCGGCGGAGACGCGCTCGACGCAGGGGGCGGAGCACTTGCCGATGTAGCCGAGGAGGCAGGGGCGGCCGGTGCGGACGGCGTTCTTGAAAACACCGGCGGAGCAGGTGCGTACGGGGAAGACGCGCAGCAGCAGGTCCACGGTGTCGCGGATCGCCCACGCGTGTCCGTAGGGACCGAAGTAGCGCACGCCCTTGCGCTTGTGGCCGCGCATCACCTGGACGCGCGGGAACTCCTCGTTCATCGTCACCGCGAGGTACGGATAGCTCTTGTCGTCGCGGTACTTGACGTTGAAACGGGGGTCGAACTCCTTGATCCAGGAGTACTCCAGCTGTAGCGCCTCGACCTCCGTGGACACGACCGTCCACTCCACGGACGCGGCCGTGGTGACCATGGTGCGGGTGCGGGGGTGGAGGCCGGCCAAGTCCTGGAAGTAGTTGGCCAGGCGCTGGCGCAGGCTTTTCGCCTTCCCGACGTAGATCACCCGGCGGTGCTCGTCGCGGAATTTGTACACCCCGGGAGAGTCCGGGATCTGTCCCGGCTTGGGGCGGTAGCTGGAGGGGTCGGCCATGTCTCACACCCTACTGGCGAGGGCTGACACCACGGCGGCCTCCCGGCTCCGCCTGTGGACAGAACGTAGGGCAAGGTCTCAGCGCGATTCCAGGAATGTCAGGACGGCCAGGACCCGGCGGTGGTCGTCGGAGGCCTCCGGGAGGTGGAGTTTGCCCAGGATGCTGCGGACGTGTTTCTCGACGGTGCCCTCGGTGACCCACAGCCGGCGGCCGATGCCGGCGTTGGAGCGGCCCTCCGCCATGAGCGCGAGAACCTCCCGCTCGCGGCCGCTGAGGAAGGACAGCGGGTCGTCGCGCCGCTGGGCGGAGAACAGCTCCCGCACCAGGGAGGGGTCGACGACCGAGCCGCCCCGGTGGATCCGGTCGAGCGACTCGATGAACTCGTCCACGGCCGTGACCCGGCTCTTCAGGAGGTACCCGACCTTGTGGCCCCCGGCCAGCAGCTCCAGGGCGTCCTCGACCTCGACGTAGGCCGACAGGACCAGGATGCCGGTGGCCGGGTGGAGCTCTCTGATCGTGCGGCCCGCCTTGAGGCCCTCGGTCGAGTGGTGGGGCGGCATTCTTATGTCGATGATCGCCAGGTCCGGGCGTTCGTCGGCGACCAGCTCCAGGAGCCGTACGGCGTCACCGGCCTGCCCGGCCACTTCGTAGCCGACGCGCTCGCAGAGACTCGCGAGGCCTTCCCTGAGCAGGATGTCGTCGTCGGCGAGGACGACCCGTCCCCGCGCGGGCTGCTTATTGGCG
Organism: Streptomyces sp. NBC_00620; assembly: GCF_026341825.1. Taxonomy (GTDB): domain Bacteria; phylum Actinomycetota; class Actinomycetes; order Streptomycetales; family Streptomycetaceae; genus Streptomyces. The sequence continues at coordinate 509,335 of NZ_JAPENY010000002.1, read as the reverse complement.
TCCATGGTCCCGGCTCCCGTTGCCCGCGTGTGTGGCGCGATGCGCCCCCAACAGCCTGCCGGAACGCGGGGGTTACTGCTAGCCGGAAGCGGAATTGGGGGCTGGCGGTGACGACACGCGGACATCGCGGGTCCATGCTCGAACCAGTGCAGATGCAAGGGGCCGGCCGTCCCGGGCGAGGGACGGCGGGCCACTTGACGGAAGGACAGCGGGAGATGCGGCGGACACGGATCGAGCAACGACGGCGGTCGGTCCGTGTCCGCCGGTACGAGGACGAGGTGCGGTCCTTCCGCGACGCCCTCGACCCGCGGGATCCCGACATCGTGCGCGCCAAGGGTCTGCGGCTCGTGCGGCGTGACGGCACCGCTTGCCCGTAGCGGCTGCCTGGTGTCCGTCTGACGCCTGATGCCTGCCCCGAGGCGTTTTCCTGCCTCTCCGGACCCGGGGGCGGTCACACGTCCGTCGGCCGTTCCCGCAGCGGCAGCCGTACGGTCAGGGTCGTGCCGCTTCCTGGTGGGCTGGTGATGCCGAGCCTGCCGCCGATCGCCTCGACGCGGTCGACGAGCCCGATGAGACCGGAGCCGCCACCCGGGTCGGCACCACCGCTCCCGTCGTCGCTGATGGTCACCTCCAGGACGTCGTCGTACGTCCGGGCCTCCACCTGTACGACCGTGGCGCGCGCGTGCTTGGCGGCGTTGGTGAGGCATTCGGAGGTCACGTAGTAGACGGCGACCTCGGTCGGTTCGGGAAGGCGGTCGGGGGGCAGCCGGAGATCCAGCTCCACGGGGACCGCGGAGCGGCGGGCGAGGGCTCGCAGGGCGGGTCCCAGACCGCCTCTGGAGAGGATCGCGGGGTGGATGCCGCGGGAGATCTGCAGCAGGTCCTCGAAGGCGTCGTCGAGGCCTTTGCCGATGTGCGCCAACTGCTGGGAGACATCGGCCGATCGGTCCTCCATCATGGACTCGGCCGTCCGAAGGTCCAGTTGGAGCGAGACGAGACGCTGCTGGACACCGTCGTGCAGATCGCGCTCGATACGGCGCCGGGACGCGTCCGAAGCGGCCACCACGCGCGCGCGTGAGGCTCTCAACTGGGCCTGGCTGTCGGCGTTGGCGATGGCGGTGGCGACGAGTTCGGTGAAGTCCGCGAGCCGGGACTCGGTGCCCGGAGGCAGCGGCTCCGGGCCCGTGGAGGCCGCGACGACGGCACCCCACAGGCGGTCGTCGACGACTATCGGGGCGCCGACCGAGCGTCCGGCGCGGGCCGGACCGCGGGTGTGGGCCACCTCTGCGGCCGCCTCCTCCCCCGCGCTCGTGTCGGCGTGGGCCGAGCCGAGAACCGTGACGGCGCCGTCGGCCTCGTACCGCAGGACGGCCGCGGGGCCCGTGCTCAGCACCATTCCGACTTCTCGCGCGACCGCCGCGAACACCTCGTGCGGCGGGTCGCCGCGGGCCACGAGGGTGGCGACGCGGCGCAGCGCGGCCTGCTCGCGGTCGGCGCGGCGGCTCTCGGTGACGTCGCGCGCGGCGGCGTAGATGAGGCCCTCTCCGGTCACGGGGCGAGCGCTCCACTGCAGCCAGCGCTCGGTGCCGTCGGCGCGCAGGCAGCGGTTCTCGAACTCGGCGGACTCGGCGCCGTTCGCCAGGCGGTCGAGGACGGCCCGCGTGCGTGCCCGGTCCGCCGGGTGGACGAACTCCAGCCAGGGCCTGGCGAGCAACGTGCCGGCGGGGTGGCCCAGGGTGCGTTCGAAGGCCGGGTTCAGTCGCTTGAAGTAGCCGTCGGTCCCGCAGATGCACAGCAGGTCGAGGGAGAGGTGGAAGATGCTCGCCAGTTCCCGCTCGGCCTTGCGGCGCCGGCCGTGCGCGGCGGCGAAGGACGCCATGGTGGCGTTCATGCCGCCCAGCAGTTGTGCCCAGGCGCCGTCGAACGCGGCGACGTCCGCGCGATGGCCGAGCCGGTTGTCGTCGATCGCCGTGCTCATGGTGCGGATCTCGGCGGCGAGGCGCTCGCTGGTCACATGGAGTTCGCGGAAGGTGTCGGCGACGACGCCTATCTCGTCGCGCCCCGTGTAGTGGACGTCGTACGACAGATCGCCCTCGGCGAGGGCCTTGGCGCCCTCGGACACCTCGCTGAGCGGCCGTGAGATGGAGCCGCCCAGGACCAGAGCGAGGACGGTCACGGCGAAAAGGACCCCTACGGAGAGGGCGAGTTCGCGCTCGCCGCGGGCCTGGGCGGCCTTCAGGCCCTGGTCGGCGTCGGCGGCGAGTTCGTCTGCCGCGTCGTGCGCGATGCCGCGCAGAGCGGTGAGCCGGTCGCCGGAGGCCGTGAGCCAGTGCTCCAGGGAGGGGAGTTGCGGCTGTGCGCCTCCGGCTGCCAGGAGGGTTTCCCGGGTCGCGCGCACGGTGCGGCCGGCGGGCTGCAGCAGCACGCCCGCGAGGCGGGCGCGGAGCGGCCCCGAGGCGGTCTGGCGGAAGGTGTCGAGCTGGGCGGCCTCCAGGGCGGACCAGCGGCCGGCAGCGGCGTCCTGGCCGTCCGGGTGCGGTGTCGCGAGCAGGGCGGCGAGCGCGACGCGTTCGCGCGCGGCGGCCTCGATGGCGCCCAGGACCGCCAGGTAGGCGTCACCGGCGCGGCCCGAGGCCCGCGTGGGCCGGCCGGAGTCGAGGCGGCGGACGGTGTCGAGCAGATACGTCGCGACCGTCGCGTACCTCTGTTCGATCTGCGCCGCGGTGAGCGCACCGCTGCCCGACTCCAGCCGGACCGCGTGGAGTTGGTTGTCCACGGACCCGAGGACGCCGGCGACGTCGGGCTGTCCCTCGTGGCCGGAGGCGGTGCCCTCGGCGGCCGTGAGGGCGCGGTCGGTGGCCCGCCGGGCCGCGTTCCGGTCGGCCACCGTGCCCGGCCGGTCCGGAGCGGCCTGGGCGAGGACCTCGGCGAGGCGTTCGCGGGCGACGGCGTCGTAGAACCCGGCTGTCGCGAAGGACACCTCGGTCGAGGCCTTGAAGTCCTTGAGGGTGTGCGCCTCGTTCCACTGGGCCATCGCGGAGAGGACCGTGAAGGCGAGCAGCCCGGCGACCGGCGGCAGGACGAGCAGCATCAGCTTGGTGCGCACCCTCAGCCGCGCGAGCAGCGGTGGGCGGGCACCTGCCACGCGCGCGGGGCGCCGGCGGCGTACGAGGAGGCGGGCGCCCCGCATGCCGGGAGTGAGTCTCATGGCCCGTCGGCCGGGTAACCCTGGTGATCGGCGAGGTCCTTGTCGATCTCGCTGACCGCCTGGTCCAGTGCGGCTTTCACCGGAGCGTGTTCGACGACGATCTTCGCGAAGGCCTTGGAGAAGGCCAAGGTCACAGCGGGGTAGGCAGGCGTCTGCGAGCGTGGCCTCGCCACCGTCCTCAACTGGTCGATGAACAGGCGTTCCGGGCCGCCCTCCGCGAAGGCCGGCGAGATCTTCACGGCACTGTTCGTCGCCGGGATCGCCCCGTTCGCCTGCGTCATACGGCGGATCTGCTCGGGCTTGAGCAGATAGGCGAGAAAGCGCCAGACCGCGTCGCCGTCGGTGGCTCCGGTGGTGACACCCCACTGCCAGGACCCCATGCCGGTGACCGTGCCCTCGCCGAAGTCGGGCAGCGGGACGATCTTCACGTCGCCCGGGAACGCCTTCGTGTACTCGCCGTACATCCAGTGCCCCACCCAGGAGATCGGACTGCGCTCCTTCGTGAAGGCCTTGTCGTCCTTGTCGGGATCGATCAGCCCCTCCTTGGACCAGTTCTGCAGGGTGGTGAGGGCTTCGACCGTCTCAGGGCTGTTCAGGAACCCGTCGGCCGTGCGGTGGGTCCTGGGGTCGATGAGATCGCCGCCGGCCGACCAGACGGCGGGCGCGAAGCCGTAGGTGTTCCATTCGCTGCCCGCGGCCGCGTAGTTGAGCCGGAGGTCGAGCGGGCTCTCGTACCCCTGTTCGCGGAGCGTGTGGAGGATGCCGGTCAGCTCGGTGGCCGTCCAGGCGTCGTCCGGGCCGCTCGGGATGCGGATGCCGGCCTTCTTCAGGACCGAGGGGCGTACGTACAGGCCGAGGCCGGAATCGAAGGTGCCGACTCCCCACAAACGGCCCGCATAGGTGCCTTGTTCGCGGATCGAGGGCAGCAGATCGCTCTTCACGCTGTCGGGCACACAGGAGTCGATCGGCTTGAGCTTGCCGGACCAGGCGTAGTTGTAGAGGTTCGGGCCGTCGAAGTCGAGCAGGTCGGGCAGTTCGCCGCTGGCGGCCGCGGATTCGACCAGATCCGTGTACTGGCGCTCCTCGGGCAGCGAGATCAGTTCGACCCGTACGGCCTTCTGCCCGGCGTTGAAGTCCTTGACCTGACGGCGCAGCGTTTCGAACTCCCCGCTCGGGCCCGCGTGGAACCACATGGTGATGTCGGTGGTGCCCTTGAGCTCTCCGTCGCACGTGGTGTCCCCGCGCGCCCTGGAACGCTCTCCGTCGTCCCCTCCCCCACCGCATCCGGCCAGCAGGAGGGCCGCACAGAGCGCTCCTGGGAGGAACACCCGCCGCCAAGTTCGGCTTGGTTTCCGTTGGAGCAACTTCAACGTGCACTCCCATCCAACCGACGGGACACGGCCACCCCAGGGCATCGTCATGCTACCGCCCGTGACTCACCGCTGCTCTCCGTGAGCGCGAAACTCCGTTTCCGGCAAAGGACTCCAGCACTTTCCGGCTAGCTGCAAGGCGCACCGGTCCACCCGTTGGGAAGCTGCCAGCATGTCCATGCGCTGTCTCCTCGTCGACGACAGCGCCCGGTTCCTGGAGGCCGCGCGCGCCCTGCTCGAACATGGCGGGGTGCAGGTCGTCGGTATCGCCTCGACGGGCGCGGAAGCCTTCGCACGAGTGGCTGAACTGTCCCCGGACGTCGCCCTGGTCGACATCGACCTGGACGGCGAGAACGGCTTCGACGTGGCGCGACGGCTTGCGGGCGATGTACCCGCCGTCATCCTCCTCTCCACCCATTCCCTGGAGGACTTCCAGGAACTCGTCGCGGCCAGCCCGGCCCACGGCTTCCTCCACAAGTCGGCGCTTTCGGCGCCGGCGATACGGGAGTTGCTCGGATGCGAGGGCTAGGCGACCGCTGGGCGCGGGCGTACGGTCACCCGGACGCGAGGGTCGGGCGCCTGCTGGGGCGCCTGTTGCGCATCAGGTGTTGTCGCGGCTTGGTCAACACGCTTCAATGCGGTGGAACTTGAGGCCGCGAACGGCGACACGCGCGCGTGAACAGACCCCGCGCGCCGACCCGGTGGCCCCGACCACCCGCACGAGCGGCCTGACCAGCCGTTGTGAGCATTCACAGAAAGGCCCCTGCATGCGGCACGGCACACAGCACGCGGACCTCGCCACGGCGGAACTGGAGACGGCCCTGCGGGGCGGCCCCTTCCATATCGCGCTGCGCGCCGCGATCGCCGCCCGCGGGCTGCCCCTGCAGCGGGTACAGCACCACTTGTCGCGGTACGGGGTCAAAGTCGGGGTGACCAGCCTGAGTTACTGGCAGCAGGGCGCCCGGCGCCCGCAACGCCCCGAATCGCTGCGCGCCGTCCGCGCCTTGGAGGAGATCCTCCAGCTCCCGGACGAGTCACTGATCCGACTGCTCGCCAAGGCCGACGAGCACCCCGTCCCGGAACGCCCCGCGGGCCGTTCGTACCGCGCTCTCGTGGAGGCCTCCGGCGTCCTGGAGCGGCTTCTCGCCGAACTGGAGTCGCCCCTCGACAGCGGGCTGCACACTCTCGGCCACCACGAATGCGTACGCATAGGCGCGCACCGCGAGCTGATGGGCCGCGAGTCGCACCACATAGTTCGCGCCCACAAGGAGGGCGTGGACCGCTATATGGCCATCCACCATGGCGACCCGGGTTGCGCTCCGGAGCGGATGGCGGTCCGCGCCCTGGAGAACTGCCGTACGGGGCGCGTGCGTTGGCACCGGGACACCGGAGTATTCGTGGCCGAGCTGCTCTTCGACACGCGGCTGCGCCCGGGCGACACATACCTCTTCCGCTACGGCTTCGACGACGGCACGGCCGGGGTGTCCAGCGAGTACGTGCGCGGATTCAGCTTCGCGGGCGGGCAGTACGCCCTCCAAGTGCGGTTCGCCGAGGAGACGTTGCCCGTGCGCTGCCACCGGTTCACCCAGCACTCGGCGGCGGCCCCGCGCAGTGGCCGCCAGGAACTGACACTGAGCGGTCACCATCGCTCGGTGCACCTGGTCGAGCCGCGGGTGCGGTCGGGGATCGTGGGGATCGGGTGGGACTGGGAGTAACCGCTCCCAGGCGCCGCTTCGGGCGGGCACTTCCGGCACCGGCTGGTCCGGCACCGGCTCGGACAGGCACGCCCGGCACTGACCTGGTCCGGCGTGCCGGCCCCGCGGCGGCTCAGGCGCCGGGCCCCGCGACGATCTTCCCGTCCTTGTCCTCGACGGACAGCTCTTTGAGCGGCACGGCGGCCGGCACCTGGAGGACCTTGCCCGTCGTGGCGTCGAACTGACTGCCATGGCACGAGCAGGTGAGCGTCGTGCCCTCCAGCTTGTCGATGGGGCACCCGGCGTGCGTGCAGATCGAGCTGAACGCCTTCAGCGCACCGCTCTCGGCGCGGCTGACCACGACGTTCTGATCCCGGTACAGCTTGGCGCTCCCCTTGGCGACCTCGCTGTCCACGCCCAGCTCGACCGGCGCGGTCGGCCTCGCGGGCGTCCCGCCGTCTCCAACGCCGGAGCAGGCGGCGAGAGCCGCCCCGGCGACCGGGGTGAGCGCCGCTCCCCGCAGGATGGTGCGGCGGCTCGCGGACGGACGGCCGGGCATGGCATCTCCACTGGTCGAAGTTGTGTCAATCGGCGATATGCCAATCGGTGGTGCGTCAATCGGTCGAGCGCGATGAGGGCACTACAGGTGCACGACGCATGCATGACGCATACATGACCCGTACATCCGGGGTCCTCGCATGGCGACGATACCGGCACAGATCATTCCGCCTGGCGCGGGGTGGAGGTCGGCGCCGAGGCGCACGTAAACGCTTACGTAAGCGTTTACGTGTGCCGCCTGATGGGATAGGTTCCCTCGCGAGGAACCGGGTCCCAGGGGAGGGAACTCAATGGCGACGATGGTCGATGTGGCCCAGCGCGCGGGTGTGTCCACCGCGACCGTCTCGCATGTACTCAACGACACGCGCCCCGTGCGGCCGGCCACGCGCCAGGCGGTGCTCGAAGCGATGGACGCGCTCGGCTACACGCCCAACACCCTGGCCCGTTCACTGGTCACCTCACGAACACGCTCCATCGGCCTCGCAGTGTCGGCGATCAGCAACCCGTACTTCACGGAAATCCTGCAAGGGGTCGAGGCCGGAGCACTGGAGCACGGCTACGGCCTGCTCATCGCCGATCCGCACGACGACCCCGTACACGAGCGGAAGGTCGTCCAACTACTGCACGAGCGCCGCGTCGACGGCATGATCGTCGCGCCCTCGGCGGATCCGGACGAACTGCTGGACTACCTCGGAAAACACGACGTGCCGACCGTGTTCCTGGACCGACTGGTCGACACAGCCGCCGACACACGCGTCGGCACACGCGTCGGCACAGGCGTCGGCACAGCCGCCGAGACGCCCTCCGACGACTCTTCGGGCGCACCTCAGGACACCTCCTTCCACTCCTTCCGCTTCGACCAGGTCTGCACCGAGAACGCCGAACCCATGGCGCAGTTGGTCACGCATCTGGCGGAACTGGGCCACAAACGCATCGGACTGGTCGCGGGCCTGCCCGGGCTCAGCACCACGACCGAGCGGATCTCCGGCTACCGGCACGGCCTCGCGAACGCCGGACTCCCCTACGACGAACGGCTCGTGGCGCACGGCGACTCCCAGTCCTCCGCCGCCGAGCGCACCACCCACGCCCTGCTTTCTCTCGCGGCACCGCCCTCCGCACTCGTCACCGGCAACAACGCCATGACGATCGGCGCACTGCGCGCCCTGCGCGAGCGAGGCCTGTCCGTACCGGACGACCTGGCCCTGTGCTGCTTCGACGACTTCGCCTGGGCTGACCTGTTCACGCCCCGGCTGACCGCGATCTCCCAGCCCAGCAAGGAAATCGGCGCCCAGGCCGTCCAACTCCTCCTGGAACGGCTCGCGTCACCCAGCCGTCCGGGCCGTACCGTCCGGCTGCCCTCCACCCTCGTCCACCGCACCTCGTGCGGCTGCCCCGAGGATCCTGAGAAGACCGAGGCTTTCGCGAGCCCCGGGCACCCCCAGAGCACCGAGAAAGGACCCGTGTCGTGATCGTCGTCGCCGGTGAGGCCCTGATCGATCTGGTACCGCAGGGCGCGGGCGCGCTCGTGGGCCTGCAACCGGCGCTCGGCGGCGGGCCCTACAACACCGCCGTGGCACTGGGCCGCCTCGGCTCCCCCACTGCCTTCTGCTCCCGGGTCTCGTCCGACGCGTTCGGCGAGGCACTCCTGAACGGGCTGCGCGAGGCGGGCGTCGATGTGTCCTCCGTGCAGCGCGGAGCGGAGCCGACGACCCTCGCCGTCGCCTCGATCGGCGCGGACGGCTCGGCCTCGTACTCCTTCTACGTCGAGGGCACGGCGGACCGCCTCTTCACGGCCCCCGCCCAACTCCCGGACGAGACAAGGGCGGTGTCCTTCGGCACCTGCTCGCTCGTCCTGGAGCCGGGCGCGAGCGCGTACGAGGAGCTGATGCGGACCGCCGCCGCACAGGGCGTGTTCACCACCCTCGACCCGAACATCCGGGCCGGGCTGATCCCCGACGCGGACGCCTACCGGGCACGGTTCAAGAGCTGGCTCCCGTCGGTGGCACTCCTCAAGCTCTCCGAGGAGGACGCCCTGTGGCTCGGCGGCACCCCGCGCGAGTGGCTGGCGTCCGGGCCCGCCGCCGTGGTGATCACTCAGGGCGGCGATGGTCTGACGGCGTTCACCCGCGACGGCTCGGCGCACTCCGTACCCGGCGAAGAGGTCGAGGTCGTGGACACCATCGGCGCCGGCGACACGGTGAACGCGGCACTGCTGCACGGCCTGGCCGCACGCGACGCCCTGTCCCCGGCGGCCTTGGCGGACCTGGGCCCCGAGGGCTGGACCGACCTGCTGCGCTTCGCGGCCCGTGCGGCGGCGATCACCTGCTCACGAGCGGGAGCGGAACCGCCGTACGCCTCCGAACTCAGCGCCTGAAGGTCCGCCCTCAGCCACTGACAGCCCGCAGCGCCCCCGGCCGACGCCCGTTGAGACGGTCCAGTGCGGTGGCCGTGGCGTCGTCGGCGGGAAGGTGTACGACCATGCGGTGACCGTCGTCGGGCAGGGCGAGCGTCTCGTACGCCAGGCGCAGCGGGCCGGCCTCCGGGTGGACGACGAGGTCGGTCCCCGCGCGCCGGGGCAGGGCGGGTACGGCGGCGAGCCGGTCGGCGAAGAGGGCTCCAGCCGTCACCGTCAACTCATCTGCCATGGCGGTGACATGAGGGTCGTGCAGCGGCGCTTCATGCCTGAGGTACGCGACCTGTTCGTCGGCCAGCCGGTCCCAGTCGGAGTAGGCCGCGCGCGCCCGCTCGTCGGTGAACACGTACCGGAGGATGTTGGGCTGCTGCCCGTCGAGCACTCCGAGCGGTCCGGCGAGGCTTCGATAGCCGGTGGTGTACGCGAGGATGTCGCCGATCCAGTTGATGAGCACGGCAGGTGCGGGCTCCAGCCCGTCCAGCATCGCCCGCACGGTCGGGCGGACGGTGCGAGTGGGTTCCGTCGCCGCGGAGCACAACACGGCGTCGTGGCCTGCCTCCTTGACGATCCGGCGCAGCAGGATCCGCTCCGCCACCGGCAGATTCAGCGCGTCGGCGAGCACGCCCAGCACCTGGGCCGACGGGTTGCGGTCGCGGCCCTGTTCCAGCCGGGTGAGGTACTCGACGCTGATCCCGGCGAGCGTGGCCAGCTCCGAGCGGCGCAGCCCCGGCGTGCGACGGCGCGGCCCGGTCGGCAGCCCGGCCTCGGCGGGTGTGATCGCTTCCCGGCGTGCGCGGAGGAAGGTGCCCAACTCGTTGTCGCTCACCGGTAGAACGTACAACGTGTGCGTCACCGGATCGTGGCCCTGTCACTACCACCATCCGCCCGGTCTCCCTCCCGCTCGCCGGTCGGCGCAGGGTGGGTCCATGACCTACGACAACTCCACGACCACGCATGCCGCTTCACTGCCGCTAGCATCCGGCGACTGGGAGCTCGACCCTCTCCACTCGGCCGTCAACTTCACCATTCGCCACCTCGGGATCGCCAAGGTGCGCGGACGCTTCGGTGAGGTGCAGGCCGGACTCTACGTCGGCGGGACGGCCGACGATGTGAGGGTGAGTGCCGAGATCGCTCTTGCCTCCATCGACACCGGGAACCCGGACCGCGACGCGCACACCCGCTCGGCCGAACTGCTCGACGTCGAGAAGCGTCCGACGATGGCGTTCCGCTCGACCCGGGTGTCCGGCGACGGTGAGGAGTGGTCGATGGAAGGGGACTTGACCATCGGGGACGTGACCCGTCCTGTGACGTTCGCCGTCGAGTTCGGCGGGGTGGTGGACTCCCCCGTCGACAGTCGCAAGCACGCCGGGTTCGAGGCGACGGGCGAGATCCGGCGCAGCGACTTCGGACTCGATTTCGGGACTGGATTCCTTGGTGATGTTGTCAAGGTTCAACTGGACATGCAGTTCGTGGAACCGCAGGAACAGGGCGGCTGACTGTGCAACGGACGGCGCCCCACGGGAGTTCCCGTGGGGCGCCGCTTTTTTGATGACTTGTCAGGCCTTGCGAGCCCGCGTGGTCTTCTTCGCCGGGGTCGCCTTCTCCGTGGCCGTCGTCGCTGTGGTCGTCGCCTTTGCGGCCGTCTTCCTCGTGACCGCGGCTGCCTTCTTGGTCGCCGTGTTGTTGACGGCCTTGGTGGCCGTCTTCGTCGGGGTCGACCTGGCCGCCACCGTCTTCTTGGCCGCCGCCCTGCGCGGGGCCTTCACCGAAGTCCCGTCGCTGATCCGGTCGGCGCCGAGGACCTCGCGCAGGAACTTGCCGGTGTGGCTGGCCGGAACCCCGGCGACCTCCTCGGGCGTGCCCTCGGCGATCACGAGACCACCGCCGTTGCCGCCCTCGGGACCCATGTCGACGACCCAGTCCGCGGTCTTGATGACGTCGAGGTTGTGCTCGATGACGATGACCGTGTTGCCCTTGTCGACCAGGCCGGACAGCACCGTGATGAGCTTGCTGATGTCCTCGAAGTGCAGACCGGTGGTCGGCTCGTCGAGCACGTAGACCGTGCGTCCCGTCGACCGCTTCTGGAGCTCGGAGGCCAGCTTCACTCGCTGCGCCTCACCACCTGACAGCGTCGGCGCGGACTGGCCGAGCCGGACGTAACCCAGACCGACGTCGTTGAGCGTCCTGAGGTGGCGGGAGATCGCGGGCACGGCCTCGAAGAAGCCGAGCGCCTCTTCGATCGGCATGTCGAGGACCTCGGAGATGGACTTGCCCTTGTAGTGGACCTCCAGGGTCTCCCGGTTGTAGCGCGCCCCGTGGCAGACCTCGCAGGGGACGTACACGTCCGGCAGGAAGTTCATCTCGATCTTGATGGTGCCGTCGCCGGAGCAGTTCTCGCAGCGGCCGCCCTTGACGTTGAAGGAGAAGCGGCCGGGCAGATAGCCCCGCACCTTCGCCTCGGTCGTCTCGGCGAACAGCCTGCGGACGTGGTCGAAGACTCCGGTGTACGTCGCCGGGTTGGACCGGGGCGTACGGCCGATGGGCGACTGGTCGACGTGCACGACCTTGTCCACAAGGTCGTCGCCGTCCACGCGCGTGTGCCGCCCGGGAACGCTCCGCGCACCGTTGAGCTCGCGGGCCAGGTGCGTGTACAGGATGTCGTTGACCAGGGTCGACTTACCCGAGCCCGACACACCGGTGACGGCTGTGAGGACACCGAGGGGGAAGGACACGTCGATGTCCTGGAGGTTGTTCTCCCGGGCGCCGTGCACCGTGAGCCTGCGGCTCGGGTCGGCGGGGCGGCGGATGTCCGGGAGGGGAATCTGCTTCTTGCCCGACAGGTACTGCCCGGTGACCGAGTCGGGGTTGGCCAGCAGGTCCTTCAGAGAACCGCTGTGCACGACCTTGCCGCCGTGCTCGCCCGCTCCGGGGCCGATGTCGACGACCCAGTCGGCGACCTTGATGGTGTCCTCGTCGTGCTCGACGACGATGAGCGTGTTGCCCATGTCGCGCAGTCGGACCAGGGTCTCGATCAGGCGGTGGTTGTCGCGCTGGTGCAGGCCGATGGAGGGCTCGTCGAGGACGTACAGGACGCCTACGAGTCCGGAGCCGATCTGAGTGGCCAGACGGATGCGCTGGGCCTCGCCGCCGGAAAGCGTGCCGGCCGCCCGGTTCAGCGACAGGTAGTCGAGGCCGACGTCGACCAGGAAGCGCAGCCGTTCGTTGACCTCCTTCAGCACGCGCTCGGCGATCTTCTTGTCGCGCGCGTTGAGCTTCAGCTTGCCCAGGAAGTCGGCGCAGTCACTGATGGACATCGCGGAGACCTCGGCGATCGACCTCTCCATGACGGTGACCGCAAGAACGAGCGGCTTCAGGCGCGTGCCCTCGCAGGTGGGGCAGGGCACCTCGCGCATATAGCCCTCGAAGCGCTCGCGGCTGGCGTCGCTCTCGGCCTCGCTGTGCCGCCGCTTCACGAAGGGGACGGCCCCTTCGAAAGCGGTGGTGTACACACGCTCGCGCCCGTACCGGTTGCGGTAGCGGACCTCGATCTGCGTCTTGTGCCCGTAGAGCAGGGCCTTCTTGGCGCGCTGCGGAAGACCGGCGAAGGGGATGTCGGTCCGGAATCCCAGCGCATCGGCGAGCGCGCCGACGAGACGGCCGAAGTAGTCCTTGGTGTGCCCGTGCGACCACGGGTGGATGGCGCCTTCGTCGAGGGACTTGTCCTCGTCCGGGACGATCAGCTCGGCGTCGACCTCCATGCGCGTACCGATACCGGTGCACTCGGGGCAGGCGCCGAAGGGCGAGTTGAAGGAGAAGGAGCGGGGCTCCAGCTCCTCGAAGGACAGGTCGTCGTACGGGCAGTACAGGTGCTCCGAGTACATGCGCTCGCGCTCGGGGTCGTCGGCGGGGAGGTCGACGAAGTCGAGCACGACCATGCCGCCGGACAGGCCGAGGGCGGTCTCCACGGAGTCGGTCAGGCGGCGCTTGGCACCGTCCTTCACCGTGAGGCGGTCGATGACCACCTCGATGGTGTGCTTCTCCTGCTTCTTCAGCGTGGGCGGCTCGGTGAGCTGGATCGTCTCGCCGTCGACCCGGGCCCTGCTGTACCCCTTGGTCTGGAGATCGGCGAAGAGGTCGACGAACTCTCCCTTGCGCTCGCGCACGAGCGGCGACAGGACCTGGAAGCGGCTCCCCTCCGGCAGCTCCAGGACCTTGTCGACGATGGCCTGCGGCGACTGGCGCGTGATCGGGCGGCCGCACTCGGGACAGTGCGGCTTGCCGATGCGCGCGAAGAGAAGGCGCAGGTAGTCGTAGACCTCGGTGATGGTGCCGACCGTCGAGCGCGGGTTGCGCGAGGTCGACTTCTGGTCGATGGAGACCGCCGGGGAGAGGCCTTCGATGAAGTCCACGTCCGGCTTGTCCATCTGCCCGAGGAACTGCCGGGCGTACGAGGACAGCGACTCGACATAGCGGCGCTGCCCCTCGGCGAAGATCGTGTCGAAGGCGAGGGAGGACTTGCCCGACCCCGACAAGCCCGTGAAGACGATGAGCGAGTCGCGCGGAAGGTCGAGCGAGACATTCTTCAGATTGTGCTCGCGCGCTCCACGGACGATGAGACGGTCGGCCACGCCGGTCCGCACCTTTCTTGAGAGAAGTGACAGGGGCGAGGCCCCCGTCGTTTTCAGACTAGGGGGAGCCACTGACAGCGCCGGGTCGGTTTCCCTGGTTCACAACAATCCCGGGCCATCCAGCATGCCCGACGCCGCGCCCGAGCCTATAGCACGTGCATTCGATTTGCGGGGCTGGCCAACGGCCTTCACCCGAACGTGTGGCGGGGCTATCGTCGAGCCCATGAACGATCATGTGCGTGACCTGGCGTCTGTACGTGACGCAACCGAACGGCTGCTCACCGCAGCAGCCAAACTGGACAACGTTTCTGTGGCCGAGCAGTCACGGCTTCCCGGCTGGAGCCGCGGCCATGTCCTCGCCCACCTCGCCCGCAACGCGGACGCTCTGGTGAACGTCCTCGCCGGACGTCCCATGTACGTCTCCGGAGAGGCGCGGGACGCCGAAATCGAACGGGACGCCCCGCGCCCCTTGAACGTGCAGCTCACAGACGTGCGTGAGAGCGCCGTGCGCTTCCAGGAGGCCGGCGCCGCTCCCGCGGACTGGTCCCGCACAGTGGAGCTGCGCAACGGGGTCACGGACTCCGCGTCCAGGGTGCCGTTCCGGCGGTGGGTCGAGGTCGAACTGCACCATGTGGATCTGGGGACCGGGTACGAGCTGGAGGACCTCCCCGAGGAGTTCACTCAGCGCGAGATCGACTTCCTTGCGGACCGATTCCGGGGCCATCCCGACGTACCCGCGTTCGTGATCGAGGGGGACGACGGCCGCCTGGTTTCCTCCGGCCGCCGCGAGGGAGAACCGATCACCGTCACCGGTCGCCAGGCCGATCTGCTCGGCTGGCTCGCCGGGCGCCGCGACGGTTCGGCGCTGACCACCGACGGCGGCCCGCTCCCCGCCCTCCCGCCGCTATAGGCTGCCGACATGACGTACAGCGGAGCGGTGAAGGTCGGCGGCCCTGCCGATGTGCACGAGTTGCAGGACCTGATGATCTCCAAGGTCGCGGTGGGCCCGATGGACAACAACGCCTATCTGCTGCGCTGCCGGGCGACCGACGAGCAGCTCCTGATCGACGCGGCCAACGACGCCTCGACCCTGCTCACGCTGATCGGCGACGACGGCATCGCGTCCGTGGTCACCACCCACCAGCACGGCGACCACTGGCAGGCACTCGCCGAGGTCGTGGCGTCGACGGGCGCCCGCACCTACGCGGGCCGCGACGACGTCGACGGCATCCCGGTGCCGACCGATGTGCCGCTCCAGGACGGCGACACGATCCGGGTGGGGCGCGTGGAACTCACCGCACGCCACCTGGTGGGGCACACGCCGGGCTCGATCGCGCTCGTCTACGACGACCCGCACGGGCATCCGCATGTGTTCACGGGGGACTGTCTCTTCCCGGGCGGTGTGGGCAACACACGCAAGGACCCGGCGGCGTTCGCCAGCCTCATCCACGATGTCGAGACAAAGATCTTCGGTGCGCTGTCCGACGAGACCTGGGTCTACCCGGGCCACGGCAACGACACGACGCTGGGCGCGGAACGACCGCATCTGCCGGAGTGGCGCGCACGCGGGTGGTGAACGCCGCGGCGGGGTGGTGAACCCCGGTTCGGGGCGCGAGTTCGGGCGCACGCGCCCCGCGCACGTCATGAGGCGTACGCCCCCGCGTGAGCCATGCACACACGCCCTGCGCGCTTCGTAAAACACGCGCCCCGTGTGAACCGAGCGCACGCGCCGGTGCCACGCGCGCGCTCCCGGTGCGCGCCCCGGCGCAGTCCAATGAGTGCAGCCCCGTGCAGGATGACGGCTCCTGCGCGGATGGGCCGCCGGCCTATCGATCCCCGCCCTCGGCCGGCGGCCCCGGCGAAGTGTCTCGACGGGACGCTCGACGGGCCCTCTCAGCGTGCGTTCACAAGAATGCAACACCCGTTCCCACTATGCGGACAGTTGCCCTTGTGACCTGGACAAACAGGACGCCGCACTGTCACTCTCCCGCCATGCCTCTCGCCCAACGCGCCCTGCGCCGCACCGCGTCCGCCGCCACCGTCGCCCTGCTCGCCGTCGTCGCCGTGGGCTGCGCCCCGCAGCCCGAGGACGAGGCTGACGCCACGCCCTCCGCGAACGCCTGCGACAAGGGCAAGTTGGCCACCGAGACGTCGGGCAAGCTGACGATCGCGACCGACGAACCCGCGTACGAACCGTGGTTCAAGGACGACAAGCCCGCCAATGGTGAGGGCTACGAGTCGGCGGTCGCGTACGCCGTGGCGAAGCAGCTGGGCTATGCCGAGAGCGATGTGGTCTGGCAGAGCGTCCCCTTCAACAAGGCCTTCGCGCCCGGCGAGAAGACCTTCGACTTCGACATCAACCAGGTGTCGATCAGCGCCGAGCGCAAGAAGGCCGTGGACTTCTCGTCCGGCTACTACGACGTCCGGCAGGCCGTCATCGCGCTGAAGGACTCCAAGGCGGCGAAGGCGACGAGCATCGCGGACCTCAAGGACGTGAAGCTGGGCGCCCAGGTCGGCACCACCAGCCTCAACTACATCAACGATGTCGTGAAGCCCACCGAGGCCCCGGCTGCGTACGCGAAGAACGACCAGGCCAAGTCCGCGCTGAAGAACGGCCAGGTCGACGCCATCGTGGTCGACCTGCCGACCGCCTTCTACATCACAGCGGCCGAGGTGACGGACGCGAAGATCGTCGGACAGTTCGAGAACAGCGGTGGCACGCCCGAGCAGTTCGGGCTCGTACTCGACAAGGGCAGCGCGCTGACCTCGTGCGTGACCGACGCGGTGGACACCCTGCGCGAGGACGGCACGCTGGCCTCGATCGAGAAGCAGTGGCTGTCCGACGCCGTTGACGCTCCGGTACTCAAGTGACGGTCGTGAAGGACGAGCCCGGCGGCGGCTCCGCCGAAGAGGACATGCGCGAGGCGTACGTCCCGTCGCAGCGGCGGATCGAGCGGGAGCGCTACAAGCGCACCCGCTCCCGCCGCGCGACCGCGATCGCGGCGCTCTCCACCCTGATCACCGGCGTCGTCCTGTACCTCGTCGTCGTCAACGCTCCCGGCTGGCCGCGCACCAAGGAGACGTTCTTCAACGCGCAGTACGCGCGCGAGGCGTTCCCCAAGGTCCTCGAAGGGCTGTGGCTCAACGTCCGGCTGCTCCTGATCTGCGGTGTCGCGGTGCTCGTCCTCGGCATGCTCATCGCCGTCGCGCGTACCCTGCGCGGCCCGGTCTTCTTCCCGCTGCGGGCGCTGGCCGCCGCGTACACCGACTTCTTCCGCGGTCTCCCGTTGATCATCAACCTGATGATCGTGGTCCTGGGTGTCCCCGCGCTGCGGCTCCAGGGCGTCACGGTGGACCCGATCCTGCTGGGCGGCACGGCGCTCACGCTCACGTACTCGGCCTACGTCGCCGAGGTGTTCCGCGCCGGCATCGAGTCCATCCACCCCTCGCAACGCGCCGCGGCCCGCTCGCTGGGCCTCACCAACCGGCAGTCCCTGCGGTTCGTCGTACTCCCCCAGGCCGTACGCCGCCAGGTGCCGCCCCTCCTCAACGACCTGGTGTCCCTCCAGAAGGACACCGGACTCGTCTCGATCGGCGGCGCCGTCGACGCGGTGCGTGCCGCGGACATCATCGTGGGCCGCAGCCTCAACTACACGCCGTACATCGTCGCGGGACTGGTCTTCGTCGCACTGACCATCCCGATGACCCGCTTCACGGACTGGGTCACGGCCCGGATGGACCGTCAGCGGGCACAGGGAGGGACCATATGACCGCCGCTCCGGTTCTGCGCATGGAGTCCGTCCGCAAGACCTTCGGCGAGTCGGTCGTGCTGCGGGACGTCGACCTCGATGTCGCCCCGCACACGGTGACCGCGCTGATCGGCGCCTCCGGTTCCGGCAAGTCCACCCTGCTCCGCTGCGCCAACCTCCTTGAGGACATCGACGACGGCGCGATCTGGCTGGACGACGAGGAGATCACCGACCCGCGGACCGACCCGGACGCGGTACGCCGCCGTATCGGCGTGGTCTTCCAGGCGTACAACCTCTTTCCGCACATGACCGTCCTGGAGAACATCACCCTCGCTCCGCGCCGTGTGCACGGCGTGAGCCGCGCGGAGGCGGAGGCGCACGCCCGTGAGCTGCTCGACCGGCTCGGGCTCGGCGCCAAGGCGGCCGAGTATCCGGACCGGCTGAGCGGTGGCCAGCAGCAACGAGCGGCGATCGTCCGCGCGCTGGCCGTACGCCCGCGGCTGCTGCTCCTGGACGAGATCACCGCCGCCCTCGACCCGGAACTCGTGGGCGAAGTGCTCACCGTCGTCCGGGACTTGAAGGACGACGGCATGACCATGGTCCTGGCCACGCACGAGATGGGCTTCGCCCGCGAGGTCGCGGATCAGGTCTGCTTCCTCGACGGCGGCGTGGTCCTCGAACGCGGCACGGCCGAGGAGCTCTTCGGGAACCCGCAAGAAGAGCGGACGCAGCGCTTCCTGCGGCGCATCGTGGAGGCGGGGCGGCTCTGACCCACGGCTTGGAGCCGGTATGACATCGGCCTTGGAGCCGGTGACACGGCGCTCGGGAAGGCGTGCGTCAGCTCAGCAGCTCGCTGTCCTCGGGTATCTCCGCCCAGCGCCGCGGCGGCCCCACGACCGCAGCACGGTTGGTCACGCGTATTCCGCCCATGTGTGAGGCGTACGCGAGGGAGTGGGCGCCCCACATCCCGGGCTTGTCCCACTGCCAGAAGCGGTACAGCCAGTGGAGGTCGGGTTCGTCCCCGGACACGGAGCCGATCTCCTCGTGCCGCTCGCTGCGGCCATCTCGCGAGAATTCTCCGAAGGTGCCTCCCTTGGGATTGAAGTAGAGCCCGTACGCGGTGGTTCCGGGCGAGAGGGCGTTGAGAACGTCCGGCCTGCTGAGGTAGTACCAGGCGGGCTGTATCAGGACGCACCCGCCGGGGACTCCGGTCACGCCCACAAAGCGCTCGGCGAGGTCGTAGTCATCGGGGTCGAACCCGTTGGGCCCTGTGCCGTACGGACCCGGCTCCCTGTCGAGGTCCAGTACCGGAGCGGCGGCCGGGTCGGCGCCCAGGCGGCGTATCGCCGTCTCCTCGTCGATCGACGCCACAAAGGCGACCGACAATCCCTCGAGGTGCATGTCGTGAAAGACGGCGGCCCTGCGGTCGGCGTCTTCCTGGGCCGCGTGCTCATCCGGCGTGAGGAGCACGGCATTTGGCAGGGCCTGGAAAAGCGGGGCCAGCTCGGTGGCGAGTGCGAGGCGGCCAGGAGACCGTCCGCCCATCTGCGGGCTCCAGGCGTCGGCGCCCGCTGCGAGCAGCAACTCCACTGCCTCCCTCTTGCCGTGGCAGACCGCCTCCCACAGCGGGGTGCGTTCCTCGCGCGCCGGCACGTCCACGTCCTGCACGTGCCTCAGGAGTTCGGCGACGACCTCGGGTACGCCATACTCCGCGGCGCGGTGCAGTGGCGTCTCGTCGGACCAGGAATCCAGTCGCGCCACAGGGTCAGCGCCGTGCGCGAGGCGTGCTCTGACCAGGTCGATGTCCTGCCATCCCGCGAGTCCCATGCCCTCCCAGTCACCGCGCTCCGGGGTCGGCGGCGGCGGACCTGCCGGCCGGCTGCCGCGCCGCCCCGCGGGGCCTACGATCGCCTGCGCCATGATTTCCGACGGCCCCATACTGATGATCGCGAAACTCCCCGCTTTCCCGCCCTGCTCCGCAGGGGGTGGGGGCTCGCTCTCCGGCCAGATCTCGACCGCCTCGGCGGCCGCGGCTCGCAGCACCGTCGCATCGATCTCCGTACGGGTTTCGGGCACACCCTGGTCGGGCCACTCGGCCACCAGTTGCATGGGCCCTTCCGGCGGCAACTGCGAGAGATGCAGCTCCACTTGGTAGTGGAATCCGCCGCCGCCCCCGCCCCGCAACTGGAGCGTCGGCCGCGGCGGCCCCTCCGTGGGCGCGGGCCACGGGTGCCCGTCGAGGGTCGTGACCCGCCTTCCGTCGGCGAGCAGCACGCCGAAGCGCAGAGCTCCGGCCCCCGCGCGTCCTGCCCCGAAGCGCACGGGGTGCGTCTGGCCGCCCTGTCGTATCGTCCGCAGAAACACGCCCAGCCGGAGCGTCACCGAACCGGGCCACACCTGCCAGCCGGTGAGCATGATCCGGACATCCGGGCCGACGCCCAGCTCGGTGACCTGCGGCAGTTGCGCGGGCAGGAACCAGTCGGCGGGCGGTAACGGCTCGTCCCCGCCCGGCCGATAGGCGCCCAGCCGGTGATGCGTCTCCGGTTGCGGCTCGTCCGGCTCGTCCGGGGCGATCAATCCCTCGAAGAAATCCATGAATTGATCGTGGCATCCGCCACCGACAATCGGACTCCATGCATCCGCTTGCCATTTCGCCAGGCGGTCGCACGCCCCCGCTCCGTCAGGTCTGCGCCTGTGCCTGCCCCACGCCGTCGCGCCTCCGCCTGCCCCACGCCGTCGCGCCTCCGCCTGCCCGGCACCATCAGGCCTCCGGGTGACCAGCACCGTCAGGCCTCCGTCTGACCCGTCCGCGCGAGCGCCGCGACCCGCTCCACCCCGAACGCGTACCCCTGCACACCGCACCCCGCGATCACCCCGTCGGCGCGGAGGGAGACGTACGAGTGGTGCCGGAACTCCTCGCGCTGGTGGATGTTGGAGATGTGGACCTCCACCACCGGAAGGCCGTCGCAGGTGTTGAGCGCATCCAGGATCGCGACGGAGGTGTGCGAGTAGGCGGCCGGGTTGATCACGATCCCGGCGTGGTTCAGGCGTGCCTCGTGGATCCAGTCCACCAACTCGCCCTCGTGGTTGGACTGGCGGAAGTCCACCGTGCCGCCGTGCGCGGCCGCCGCCTTGGCACACAGGGCCTCGACGTCGGCGAGCGTGTCCGAGCCGTAGATCTCCGGCTGGCGCTGCCCGAGAAGGTTCAGGTTGGGCCCGTTGAGGATCATGATCGGGGCGTTGGCGAGTGTGCGGGGCACAGTTCCTCCGGTCCTTCCAGGTCTGCCGGCCCATTGAGGACCGCTGCTCAGACCCGGTTTATCACGGTGCGCCGAGCCGGTAGCGCCCCATACCCTCCCGTCATGACGACGCCCTCGTACCCTCCCAAGCCCTCGCCGGGCGACCGGACAGCGGTGATCTCGCCGTCCTCCGGACTCCCCGGGCTCCTGCCGCTTCCGTACGAGCTGGGGCTGGAGAGGCTGCGCAAGGAGTACGGCCTCGAACCGGCCGAGTATCCGGCGACCCGGAAGATGGGCTCGACGCCTCAGGAGCGTGCCGACGACATCCACGCGGCGTTCGCCGATCCGACGATCAAGGCCGTCATCTCCTCGATCGGCGGCGACGACCAGATCACCGTGCTGCCCTTGCTGGACCGGGAGTTGATCCGCGCGAACCCGAAGCCGTTCTTCGGGTACAGCGACAACACCAACCTCCTCGCATACCTGTGGAACGCCGGAATCGTCGGCTACCACGGCGGATCGGTGATGTGCGAGCTCGGTCGCCCCGGTGCCATGGACCCGCTGACCGCCGAGTCGCTGCGGGCCGCGCTGTTCACCTCCGGGCCGTACGAGCTGCGCGCGGCCGACCGATTCGGTGAGGTCAACCGCCCCTGGGAGGACCCGGCGACCTTCAAGTCCGAGCCGCCGACGGAACCGGGCGACGGCTGGACCTGGCACCGCCCGGACCGCGTAGTCGAGGGTCGCTCCTGGGGCGGCAACCTCGAGATCCTCTCCTGGCTGTTGATGGCGGACCGCGAGATCGCCCGTGATCCTTCCGTGTACGACGGACACGTGCTGTTCCTGGAGACCTCGGAGGAGATGCCGAGAGCGAGCGACGTCTTCTGGATCCTGCGCAGCATGGGCGAACGCGGCCTGCTGCAGCGCTTCCCGGCGCTCCTGATGGCCCGCCCCAAGGCGTGGTCGTTCGAGCAGCCCAACGACGCCGATGCCAGAGCCCGTTACGTACGGGAGCAGCACGAGGCGGTGCTCCGGGCCGTCGACATATATGCGCCCAACATGCTGGTCGTCCTCGATGTGGACTTCGGTCACACCGATCCGCAGATCGTCATCCCCTATGGAGGCACCATCCGCGTCGACGGCCCGGCCCGGCGCATCACGGTCACCTACTGACACGGAACGAGCCTCCGCGCGCCCCCGTAACCGCCGATCACCGTGGGTAGTTGACGCGGCATGCAAGACGTACACACAGTTAAGAAGCCCTCCATGCTCCGGCTCGCGGCCGCCTCGCTCGCCGGGACGGCCATCGAGTTCTACGACTTCTTCGTCTACGGCACCGCGGCCGCGCTGGTCCTCGGGCCGCTGTTCTTCCCGACGTTCTCTCCGCTGGCGGGGACACTGGCGGCCTTCGCGACGTTCGGCGTCGGCTTCGTCGCACGCCCGCTCGGCTCGGTGCTCTTCGGGCACATCGGGGACCGGCACGGGCGGCGGCCGGTCCTCGTCGCCTCGCTGCTGCTGACCGGCGCGGCGACCGTCGCCGTCGGCTGCGTACCGACGTACAACACGATCGGTGTGGCCGCTCCCGTACTCCTTCTGGTGCTGCGCTTTCTGCAAGGGCTCGGACTTGGCGGGGAGTGGGGCGGGGCGGTGCTGCTGACTGCCGAGCACGCTCCCGCCGAGCGGCGCGGGCTGTGGTCGAGCTTCCCGCAGATCGGCCCTTCGCTGGGGTTCGTGCTGGCCAACGGCGTGATGCTGGTGCTGTCGGCGACGCTGTCCGACGCACAGTTCGCGGCTTGGGGGTGGCGGGTGCCGTTCTGGGCGGCGGGCGTGCTCGCGGCGGCCGGGCTGTGGCTGCGCAGTTCGCTGGTCGAGAGTCCACAGTTCCTGGAAATGCGGGACCACGCGCGCGTGCCGCTCGCCGAAGTGGTGCGCGATCACTGGCGGCTGGTGCTGCTGACGGCCGGCGGCCTCGCGGTCGGATACGCGGTGTTCTACGCGGTGACGACCTGGGCACTCGCGTACGGAGTCGAACGGCTCGGTGTGAGCCGTACCGTCATGCTGTCCTGCATCATGGCCGCCGTGGTGGTGAAGGGCTCCCTGACGCCCTTGATGGCGCTGCTCGGCGACCGCTACGGACGGCGACCGCTGTGTCTGGTGGGCTGCGCGGGCGCCGCGTTGTGGATGTTCCCGATGATCGCGCTGCTTTCGACCGGTGAACCCCTGCTGATGTTCCTCGGCTTCCTGGTGGCGCTGATCTCGTTCATCACGATGTTCGCCGTCATCGCCGCGTATCTGCCGGAGTTGTACGAACCCCGGGTGCGCTGCACCGGCGCGGCGGTGGGCTACAACCTGGGCGGCGTCCTCGGGGGCGCGCTCACCCCGATCGTGGCGACGGCGGTGGCGCAGGGGGAAGGGGTCCCCTGGGGTGTGGCCGCCTATCTGACGGGGATCGCGCTGCTCAGCCTGGGGTGCTTCGCACTGCTGCCGGAGACCCGGCCGGTGCCGCGGCTGACGGTCGTACCGGCGACGGAGTGACGTACCGCTTGCGGCACGAACCACCGAGTGACGCGCCCTAGGGGTTGATCGCCAGCTCCAGGTACGCCGCGAACAGCACCAGATGGACGCCGCCCTGCAGTGGCGTGGCTCGCCCGGGAACCACCGTCAGGGAGCTGACCACCACGGTCAGCGCAAGCAGCACCATGTGAGTGGCGCCGAGACCGAGCACGAGCGGTCCGGAGAGCCAGACGGAGGCCAGCGCGACGGCAGGGATCGTGAGGCCGATGCTGGCCATCGCCGAGCCGAGAGCGAGGTTCAGGCTGGTCTGCACGCGGTCGCGGCGGGCCGACCGCAGTGCGGCGATGGTCTCGGGGAGCAGCACGAGCAGCGCGATGATCACACCGACCACGGCGGCCGGCATGCCCGCCGCTTCGACCCCGGACTCGATGGTCGGCGACACGCCCTTGGCCAGACCGACCACACCGACGAGGGCCACGGCGAGCAGCCCCAGGCTGATGCGGGTCGTACGGGCGGACGGGGCGTCGGCGTGGTCGTCCACGTCGATGACCTTGCCCTGTCGGGTGATCGGCAGGAAGTAGTCGCGGTGCCGCACGGTCTGGGTCGTGACGAACAGGCCGTACAGGACCAGCGAGGCGAGCGCGGCGAAGGTGAGCTGGGCCGTGGAGAACTCCGGGCCCGGCTTGCTGGTGGTGAAGGTCGGGAACACCAGGCTGAGGGTGGCCAGCGTCGCCACGGTCGCGAGGGCGGCCCCGGTGCCCTCCGCGTTGAAGACCGCCAGTCCGTGGCGCAGTGAGGCGACGAGCAGGCACACGCCGACGATTCCGTTGCAGGTGATCATCACGGCCGCGAACACCGTGTCGCGGGCCAGGGTCGAGCTCTTGTCGCCGCCGTCCGCCATCAAGGTGACGATCAGGGCGACCTCGATGATCGTGACGGCGACGGCGAGGACGAGTGAGCCGAAGGGTTCCCCGACCCGGTGAGCGACCACTTCGGCGTGGTGCACGGCGGCCAGCACGGCTCCGGCGAGGACCACCGTCACCACCGCGACGACCGCTCCGGGCAGGTCGCGTCCCCAGGTGAAGGCCAGCAGGACCAGTGCGATCACGGGCACGACGGACGTCCATCGCGTCATGAGTGACCGGAACCGAACGATCATGCAGTGATCCTTTCAGGCGGACAGGGGCCCCGCATTCCGGTGATGCGGGGCTCCTGTCCCGGGACCGGGCCGTTACTTCAGCTCGGTCATTTCCCGTACGTCGCAGTCGGTGAAGGAAGGCGGCCTGGTACACAGCGCGGCCAGTTGCTCCGCCATCCTGGTCGTCTCCGGGTCGTTGCTGTTGCGCATGGCATCCTCGTGCGACTCGAACTCGATCAGCACGAGATAGCGGTTGGGCGTGTTGCGGTCCTGAAGAACGAGACGGTGTGTGGGGCCGCCGGTGCGGCCCGCGGCGCGCTGGGCCGCCTGGTCCACCAGTTCCCGCATCTCGTCCATGCGCTCGGTCTCGAAGTCGATGATCTGCACGAACTTCATGGGTGCCTCCACCCGGCCGGGCCTCCCCCGGCCGGGGAGCGCTCAGGTCCCAAGCAAGCACCGGGAGCGGTGCTCGGCAATTCGCCGCGTACCGCTCCCGGGGGTGGTTGTTCCTACGTCCGGCGTCGTCAGACGTCGATGCTGTCCTTCGGAGCGCTCTCGGTCTCTTCCCGCGCCGCCTGCCTCTTGGAGGCGATCAGGCTGGTGATCGTCGTGACGACCAGGACAGCGCAGATCACGCCGAGGGAGACCGGGATGGAGATCTCGGGAACATGGACGCCCGACTCGTGCAGCGCGTGCAGCACCAGCTTGACGCCGATGAAGCCGAGGATGACCGACAGGCCGTAGCTGAGGTGGACCAGCTTCCTGAGCAGGCCGCCGATGAGGAAGTACAGCTGTCGCAGACCCATCAGCGCGAACGCGTTGGCCGTGAAGACGATGTACGGGTCCTGGGTCAGGCCGAAGATCGCGGGGATCGAGTCCAGCGCGAAGAGCACGTCGGTGGTGCCGATCGCGAGCATCACGACCAGCATCGGCGTCATGACGCGCTTGCCGTTCTGCTGGATCCACAGCTTGGTGCCGTGGTAGCGGTCGGCCACGCCGAAGCGTCGCTCAGCGGCCTTGAGCAGCCGGTTCTCCTCGAAGTCCTCTTCCTCGTCGTCGGCGCGGGCCTCCTGGATCAGCTTCCAGGCGGTGTAGATGAGGAACGCGCCGAAGATGTAGAAGACCCAGGCGAAGTTCGCGAGGACCGCGGCACCGGCGGCGATGAATATCGCGCGCAGGACCAGGGCTATGAGCACACCGACGAGGAGCACCCGCTGCTGGTACTGCGTGGGCACCGCGAACTTCGCCATGATCAGGACGAAGACGAAGAGGTTGTCGACGCTCAGCGATTTCTCGGTGATGAAGCCGGCGAAGAACTCTCCGGCGGGCTGGCCGCCGGAGAAGACGAGCAGTCCGAGCCCGAACAGTCCGGCCAGGACGATCCAGACGATCGTCCAGATTCCGGCTTCCTTGATGGATACGTCATGCGGCTTGCGGCCGATGAAGAAGTCGACGGCAATGAGGGCGGCAAGGCCCGCGATCGTCAGGACCCATAGGGCCACGGAAACATCCACTGCGCCTCCGGCAGTTCGTAACGGCAGATTTCAGCGTCGTCGCTGCTGGAGGTCTCTTCCGCCCGTGGCGGCCGGCGCGCGTGATGCGCCCGGTGCCTGCGGACCGACGCCCCGGGATCTGGCCTGATCCGTATTGACGGGTGCGCCGCAGTAGATAGGGAGTACTCCCCTCCGTGAGGAAAACAGTACCCGAACCACCAAGGAAAGGTAAAGAGATTAGTAAAAGAAAGACCAAAACTGCTGGTCAGGAGACTTTACTGATACTTGGTACACCCTCTGAAGGCCTCAGCGGTTCCAGGAACGGCGGGCCGCCGCAACCTGCGTGAGGACCTGCTGGAGCACCTGACTGCCCGCTGGGACGAGCGTGGGCTCGTACGTCCAGGCGTGTCCGACCCAGGGGTCGGCGAGGTGGTCGTCGGGCACCGGGGTGAGTCGCAGCAGTGAGCGCCAGAGCGGGTCGAGCAGCGGCCCGTAGGCCTCGGCGTCCTCCCGGTCGGCCACCATCATCAGGTGGACTCCGACGGCCGGCCCCTCGTCGGCGAGATAGCGCAGCTGGGTCACGGCGCGGTCGTCGAAACCGTGCGGGAAGTCGTTGACGATCAGCAGCTGTTCAGCGGTGTCGAGGTCCGGGGGCAGCGAGTCGGCCGCTCCCCCACGCACCGCCATCTGCACCAGGTCGACGCGCTGGGTGAGCCGGGCCAGGACGTCGGCCACCCCCGCGGCTCCGACGGTGGGCGGGCCGTCGAGCACTCCCGACCGCACCAGCGGCGTGAGGGAGGAGGCGCCCGACCCGGCCGGATCTATGACGTGCACCGTGAACTCGCCCGGGGGATGCACCGCGAGCAGCCGCCCGGCATGCGCCACCGCCGTGTCCATGGCGAGGCGACGCAGTTCGTCGGAGTCCGCGAGCGAGTCGCCGAGGGCGGCGCGGCCGCTGTCGATCCACAGCCCGCGCTCCAACGGCAGCCGGACCAGCATCGGAATGCTCAGACTCTCACTCTCCGGCAGACGGAGATCACCCAGGCGCAAGGCCATCGGAACCTCCATGGGCACCCGGTAGCCGTGCCAGACCGGGTTGTCCCAGCGCGCGTACGCGGCGGGCAGCGCGGGCTCGACGACATCGGCCTCGGCACGGAGTTGCGCGAGGTCCCGGTCGAGGGCGGCCCGGGCCTGGTCCACCAGCTGGGCGTGCTTGGCCTGAGCCGCCTCGCGCGCGGCATCGCCCTGCCCGCCGATGCGGCTGCGCGGGTCGGACAGGACCTTGTCGAGCTCCTGCTCCATCCGCGAGTCGGCGAAGTCGACGGCGCTGCGATACGCGGCGGTGGTGCGGGCCAGGTCCTCGAACATGCCCCACACCTGGTTGTAGAGCCGCTCCTCCATGGACCAGCCGGTGGCGTGGCCCGCGACGGGCTGGGCGGGCTGCCCTGGCTGTGCGGGAGGTGCGGTCGGCGGGGGCGGAGGCGCCGCGGCGTTCTGCCTGCCGGGGTGGGTGTAGTTGATCGGATCGCCGGCGCCGGGTGCGGACGGCTGGGTGACGGCGGACGGGTCGGCCTGCGAGGCGCCCGTGGGGTAGTTCGTCTGCGGGGCTGTGGTGCCCTGCGCACCGGGCAGGTCGTACGGGGACTGCGGCGGCGATACGTTCCCGGAGGCGCCCTGGGGCGGTCCCGCGTACGGCTGGTCCCCTCCCGTCGCCGAGGTGGCCGCCTGTCGTGAGCGGTCCGCGTCCGGCGTACGGGGCGGGGGTGCCGCCACCGAGCGGGCCAGTCCCTGGGCCACCGCATCGTTGATGCTGCCCGCGAGCTGCTGCGCCTCGGGCAGGCCCTGGTCGGCGAGGAGTTCCGCGAGACCGCCCGCGTATCCCTGGCCGACCGCACGGACCTTCCACGCGTCCTGTCTGCGGTAGAGCTCCAGGGCGACGACGGCCGACTCGGCGTCCAGGCCGGTGACGGTGTAGCTGGCGACCTCGGAGCCGTCGAGCCCGGTGACGGCGACGAAGGGGGCGGCGACGGCTCCGAACCGGACCGGGCCGCCGACCCCGGAGGGCAGCGCGAGCAGCACACTCACCCGGTGCACCGCCTCCGACAGGGCGTCCAGGTCGAAGGCGAGGCGGTGGTCGGCCGCCGCCTGCCTGGAGACCTCGAGTCCGGGCAGAGTGGGCGCGCCCGGGTGGGCCACCCACTCGACGCCGCGGACCCTGCCCTGCTCATCGCTGAGCGTGGCCCCGGCCACGATCGGCTTGCCGGCCGAAACGCGGACCTCAAGACGGACCTGGGAGAGCGGATGGTTCTGCCCCCGGACCAGCTCGGCCGTCATCGCCTTGTCCCCCTATGTCGCTTCGTGTGCTGCGCGCCGGGCTGCCTACAGCTGCGGCAGGATCGCGGGCATCAGGTCCTGGAACGTGCGGCCGTTGGCCGGCGTGCCGATGGCCGTCATCTGCCAGCCCGCCCCCGCTCGGTGCACCTTCGCCATGATCTGGGCCGTGTACTGCCCACCGCCTGCGAGCGTGTAGCGGGCGAGCTCCTGGCCGTTGGTCTCGTCGACCAGACGGCAGAACGCGTTCTGCACCTCCTGGAACGTCTGGCCCGTGAAGGAGTTCACGGTGAAGACGATCTGGTCGATGTGGACCGGGATGCGCTGCAGGTCGACGAGGATCGACTCGTCGTCGCCCCCCTGACCCGCACCGCCGACGAGGTTGTCACCGGTGTGCCGCACGGAGCCGTCGTCGCTGACGAGGTGACGGAAGAACACGACGTCGACGGGCTGCTTGTCGGCGAACAGCACGGCCGAGGCGTCGAGGTCGATCTCCCGGGTGCGCGAGCCGAACAGGCCGCGCCGGGGTGCCGCCTGCCAGCCGAGCCCCATCCGCACAGCGGTGAGGGTGCCCCCGCCCTTCTTCTCCAGACTGATGGCCTGACCCTTGGTCAGATTGACGCCAGGCCCACCGGGCGTACCGCCCTTGGATACGTCGACCACGCGCAGATCCCCTCTCGAACTGTCCCCTGTTTCCGCGGAGTCCACGGATGACCAGAACCCTACGCAGCGGCACTGACAGTGCCGAACCCTGGGGCGCACTTTGTGTCGGTCTTGCAACACAGTGCGTACAGGCCGGGGTCCGGCACCGGTATAAGGGCGTCAGGCGAGCCCGCCTTCCTTCATCTGCCGCAGCTCCTTCTTCATCTCGGAGACCTCGTCACGCAGCCGGGCCGCGATCTCGAACTGGAGATCGGCCGCCGCGGCACGCATCCGCGCCGTCATCTCCTCGATCTGCCCGGCAAGTTCGGCCGCGGGGCGGTCGGTCGGAACCGTCTCCTTGCCCTTGCCCTTGGCGGACCTGGCCGCCTTGCCGCCGAGCGCGGGCACCGGGGCCTTGGCACCCTTGCCCTCGCTCCCCTTGCGGTAACCCGAGCCGAGCAGCTGCTCCGTGTCGACGCCCTCGCGGGCGATCTGCGCCACGATGTCGTTGATCTTCTTGCGGAGAGGCTGCGGATCGATGCCCCTCTCCTTGTTGTAGGCGACCTGCTTCTCCCGGCGGCGGTTGGTCTCGTCGATGGCCTTCTCCATCGCCGGGGTGATCTTGTCGGCGTACATATGGACCTGACCGGAGACGTTGCGCGCCGCACGGCCGATGGTCTGGATGAGGGAGGTGCCCGACCGCAGGAACCCCTCCTTGTCGGCGTCGAGGATCGCCACCAGGGAGACCTCGGGCAGGTCCAGGCCCTCACGGAGGAGGTTGATGCCGACCAGGACGTCGAACTCGCCCGCGCGCAGTTCCCGCAGCAGCTCGACGCGGCGCAGGGTGTCGACGTCGCTGTGCAGATAGCGCACCTGGATGCCGAGCTCCAGGAAGTAGTCGGTGAGGTCCTCGGCCATCTTCTTGGTGAGCGTGGTGACCAGGACGCGCTCGTCCTTCTCGGTGCGCTTGCGGATCTCGTGCACCAGGTCGTCGATCTGGCCCTCGGTGGGCTTGACGACGACCTCGGGGTCGACGAGACCGGTGGGCCGGATGATCTGCTCGACGAAACCGTCCCCCCGCGAGAGTTCGTACTTCCCCGGGGTAGCGGACAGATAGACCGTCTGCCCGATGCGCTTCTGGAACTCCTCCCACTTCAGGGGACGGTTGTCCAGCGCGGAGGGCAGCCTGAAACCGTGGTCCACGAGGGTGCGCTTGCGGGAGGCGTCGCCCTCGTACATGGCGCCGATCTGCGGGACCGTGACGTGCGACTCGTCGAGGACGAGCAGGAAGTCGTCGGGGAAGTAGTCGATCAGTGTGTTCGGCGGGGAGCCCGGCTCACGGCCGTCGAAATGCATCGAGTAGTTCTCCACGCCGGAGCAGGAGCCGATCTGGCGGAGCATCTCGAGGTCGTAGGTCGTACGCATGCGCAGGCGCTGGGCCTCCAGGAGCTTGCTCTGCTTCTCCAACTCGGCGAGGCGCTCCCCCAGCTCCTTCTCGATGTCGTTGGCGGCGCGCTCCAGTCGCTCGGGGCCCGCGATGTAGTGGGACGCCGGGAAGACGTGCAGCGAGGTGTCGTCACTGATGACCTCGCCGGTGAGCGGATGGAGCGTGGAGAGGGCCTCGATCTCGTCGCCGAACATCTCGATGCGGACGGCCAGCTCCTCGTAGACCGGGAAGATCTCGATGGTGTCGCCGCGGACCCGGAAGGTGCCTCGCGCGAAGGCCACGTCGTTGCGCGTGTACTGGATGTCCACGAAGCGGCGCAGCAGGTCGTCGCGGTCGATCTCGTCGCCGACCTTGAGCTGGACCATCCGGTCCACGTACTCCTGCGGCGTACCGAGGCCGTAGATGCAGGAGACCGAGGCGACCACGATGACGTCGCGGCGGGTGAGCAGCGAGTTGGTCGCGGAGTGGCGCAGGCGCTCCACCTCCTCGTTGACCGAGGAGTCCTTCTCGATGTAGGTGTCCGACTGCGGGACGTACGCCTCGGGCTGGTAGTAGTCGTAGTACGACACGAAGTACTCGACGGCATTGTTCGGCAGCAGCTCGCGGAACTCGTTGGCCAGCTGGGCGGCCAAGGTCTTGTTCGGTGCCATGACGAGCGTGGGGCGCTGGAGCTTCTCGATCATCCACGCGGTGGTGGCGGACTTGCCGGTGCCGGTCGCACCCAGCAGGACGACATCCTTCTCACCTGCGCGGATGCGCTTTTCCAGCTCGGCGATGGCCGCCGGCTGGTCACCGCTCGGCTGGTAGGGGCTGACGACCTCGAAGGGCGCCACCGAACGTTCGATCTTGGATACGGGCCGCATGGAATCAACCGTACGACCCCGCACTGACAACGGTGCCGGATCACCAGTTCTGCGGGGTGCGGGAGCTCCGGCGTCCACGGTCCCGGCCGGGGCGGAGCGGCGGACGGCTGCCGGGGTGCGGGACGGCCGGGTGGGCGGGGATGCCCGGCCTGTTGTCCTTGGGCGTCCAGTCGGGCTTCCCCATGACCATCAGGGGGTCGAACATCACGACGACGCCCGCCAGACAGAGGAAGACCAGCGGGCCGATCATCATGGGCGCGATCAGGGCGGCGGTCGAGTCCCCGACGGGAGTGCTGGACGTGCTGTGCAGATGGACGCTGAGGGCGGCCATGCCGGTGTAGTGCATGCCGGTGACGGCGAGCCCCATGACGAGGCTGGCGCCCACGCTCCAGAGGAATCCCCTGACCTGCCCGGCGGCCCACAGGGCGGCGGTGGCGGCGACGACGGCGATGACGACCGAGGCGGAGACGGTGAGGGTGTTGTACTCGAGCCTCCCGTTGAGGCTGATGCTCGCCATGCCCAGGTAGTGCATCGAGGCGACTCCCAGGCCGGTGATGGTGCCCCCGGTGAAGAGCGCCGTACCGGTGGCTCCCCGGTAGCCGACGATGAAGATCCCGACGCCGACCATCACGATGGCCACGCCCAGGCTCGCGAAGGTCAGCGGTTTGTCGTAGCGGATCGGGGTCTCCTCGACCGTGAACCCCATCATCGCGATGAAGTGCATGGTCCATATGCCCGAGGCGATCGCGGCCGAGCCGAGTGCGAGCCAGCCGGCCCGCCAGGAACGGGCGACGAGAAGCGATCTGGTGGTGCAGCGCAGCCCCAGCGCTCCTCCCAGGCAGGCCATGAGATATGCCACTACCGGTGTGACGAGTCCGTAGCTGAAGCCGTCGACCGTGCCCTGCATGCGCGGCTATCCTTCCCGCCCGGTTTCGCCCGGAATTTTCTGAATTGCCCCCACCCGCGGGACCGTAAGAACGGTCAGGGTTGAGGCAGAGAGTATGACCCCCACTGGAACGGTCGAACGATTTTCCGGCAAAGAAACACGGCCTCGCCCCACTTGTGCGGCGCCAGTGTGTGGACTCGGCCAACTCCATTCAATATGTGGCCATCCCGTACCCCTTTTCCGTTGGCCTTCCTGTGTCACGCCGGCACCGGCCGCACCTGCTGACTCTCCGCCGTCACGCTCATGCTGTCCGTGTCCGGTCGCGGGGCGTTGTCAGTGGTGCGCCGTACGGTGGATCGCATGAACAGCCACGGGCAGAACGAGCAGCAGGTCGTATGGGCGGTCGTCGGCACGGACATCGGTCCGCTGCTGCTGGCGGCGACGCGCGACGGCCTGGTGAACGTCGTGTTCCACGCCACGGACGCGGTGCGCGACAAGGCGCTCGACCGGCTCGCCTCACGTCTGGGCAGCGAGCCCGTCGAGGCACCCGGCTCCCCGCTCCTGGCCGAGCCGATACGTCAGGTCACGGCGTACTTCGCGGGCGAGCGGCGTGACTTCGAGCTGCCGCTGGACTGGTCGCTGATCTCCGGGTTCAACCGCCAGGTGCTGCGCGAGCTGGCGTCCGGCGTCCCGTACGGCGCGGTCGTGGGCTACGGCGACCTGGCGGGCCGGGTCGGCCAGCCGGGCGCGGCGCAGGCCGTGGGCGTGGCCATGGGCTCGAACCCGCTGCCGGTCGTCGTGCCGTGCCACCGGGTCGTCGAGCGCGACGGCGGTATCGGGGGCTTCGGGGGCGGGCTGGAGACCAAGCGGAAGCTACTCGCGCTGGAAGGGGTGCTTCCGGAGCCGCTGTTCTAGGCGGAGCGGGCCCTGCTCTTCCAGGCGGAAGCGTGCCCTGCGCCGAACAGGCCCTCAGAGGCTGATGTGGTACGCCTTGCGGAGCGTCTCGTGGACGGTCCAGGTCGTGCGGTCGCCCTCGCGCAGGATCGCCGCGTCGCCGGGGCCCACCTCGATGACGTCGCCGTCCTCGACCTCGATCGTGGCACGGCCGCTGACGACGACGAAGAGCTCGTTCGCCTCGGTGTCGGTCACCACGCCGGGCGTGATCTGCCAGATGCCGCGCAGCTGCTTGCCGTCGGCCGACTCCCACAGCACCTTGCCCGTCACGACCGGGTCGCCGGAGACGATCTGGGCCGGGTCGAGCGGCTCCGGCTCGAGCTCGGCATCGGGGATGTGCACGGCGAAGGACGGCGTGGCCTGGGTGTTCGTGGTCATGAGCGGTCACCTTAAGGGCAAGCCGCCATCAGGGACCAGAAACCCCTGGCGCGAAGGGTGGCCGGACCGCACACCTGGTAGCAGACTCCGCCATGCGCACAGCCGCTGACGTCCGAAGCAACGGGGCTGAAAGGACGGCGAACAGGCATGACCGGAAACAGGGCAGTCGCGTATCTCAAGCCGGGTGCGGTGGAGGTCAGGACCATCGACCACCCGACGCTTGAACTGCAGGACGGGCCGGGAGTGGCACCCGACAACGTCGGCCGCAAGTGCCGGCACGGGGTCATCCTCAAGGTGCTCGCCAGCAACATCTGCGGAAGCGACCAGCACATGGTGCGGGGCCGTACGACCGCGCCCGAGGGGCTGGTCCTCGGACACGAAATCACCGGAGAGGTACTGGAACGCGGCCCGGACGTCGAGTTCGTCGAGGTCGGGGACATCGTCTCGGTGCCGTTCAACATCGCCTGCGGGCGGTGCCGCAACTGCAAGGAACAGAAAACGGGCATCTGCCTGAACGTCAACCCGGCCCGGCCGGGCGCCGCCTACGGCTATGTCGACATGGGCGGCTGGGTCGGCGGGCAGGCCGAGTACGCCATGGTCCCGTACGCGGACTTCAACCTGCTGCGGTTCCCCGACCGGGACCAGGCACGGGAGAAGCTCCTCGACCTCACCATGCTGTCGGACATCTTCCCGACCGGCTTCCACGGCGCGGTCACCGCGGGCGCCGGGGTCGGTTCGACGGTGTACGTCGCAGGAGCGGGCCCGGTCGGTCTCGCAGCCGCGGCTTCGGCGCAGCTCCTTGGTGCCGCGGTCGTCATCGTCGGGGACCTCAACGCCGAACGCCTCGCCCAGGCACGGAGTTTCGGCTGCGAGACCGTCGACGTGTCACGCGGCAGCGTGGAGGACCAGATCGCGCAGATCCTCGGAGAGCCCGAGGTCGACGCGGCCGTCGACGCGGTCGGCTTCGAGGCCCGGGCCCACGGCCCGAACGCCCAGGAGGCGCCCGCGACCGTCCTCAACTCGCTGATGGGCGTCACGCGCGCGGGCGGCGCCCTGGGCATACCCGGGCTGTACGTCACGGACGACCCCGGCGGGGTCGACCAGGACGCCCGGACCGGGACGCTGAAGGTGCGGCTCGGCCTGGGGTGGGCGAAGAGTCATCAGTTCACCACGGGGCAGTGCCCGGTGATGCGTTACCACCGGGGGCTGATGAAGGCGATCCTGCACGAGCGCGTGCACATCGCCAAGGCGGTCAACGCCACGGTGATCAGCCTGGACGACGCACCGCGCGGCTACGCCGAGTTCGACCAGGGCGCCAGCCGCAAGTACGTACTCGATCCGCATGGGGCACTGGCCGGCGTACGGCCGGTCTGAGGTCCTGAAGGGGTGCCCACGCGCGCGTGGGCACCCCTTCGCGCGCTACTCGTAGTGCCGCGCCTCGAAGACGTTTCCGTCCGGGTCACGGAAATAGAAGCTGCGCTTGGCCATTCCGCGGGCGCCGAAGGAGTCGTAGGAGAATTCCGAGACGGGGACGGTCCGCTCCTCCAGACGGGTCCGCAGCGCCTGGAAATCGTCCCCCTGGAGGGACAGGCATACGTGGTTGACCGGGTGGCCGGCGCTGTCGGCACCTCCGGGGACCATGTTCATGTACGCCGCCATGGGGAGCGGCATCAGATCGAAAATGGTCTCTTCATTGAGGCGTACGGAGGGGAACGGTGCCTTTCCCGCGGCGAATTCGGTGACCCTCAGGGGCTCCAGGCCGACCGCCTCCTCGTAGAAGCCGGCCGAGGCGACCGGATCGCGCACCCAGAGGACGACATGGTCGAGACGTGTCGAGTTGTCCGTCATGCCCCCAGGCTGAGGGCGCGCGGCGGTGGCCGCAAGGGTTTGACCTGGCGTGCCGCTCGCCAGAGATGAGGAAAGACGACCGACCAAACAGGAGGCAGACGCGTGATCGTGGTGTCCCAAGAGGTGCGAGAGGCGCTCGACGCGCGCCGGCCGGTGGTGGCCCTGGAGTCGACGATCATCGCGCACGGGTTGCCGCGCCCGCGCAATCTGCAGGTCGCTCTGGAGCTGGAGGATGTCGTACGGCAGGAGGGCGCCGTCCCCGCGACGATCGCCGTGCTCAACGGGCGGCCCCTTGTCGGACTGGACAAGGAGCAGTTGGAGCGCGTCGCCAACGAGGACGGGATCCGCAAGCTGGGCCACCGCGATCTGCCGCTCGCCGTGGCGTCGGGAGCGAGCGGGGCCACGACCGTGTCGGCGACGGCACTGCTGGCTGCCCGCGCGGGCGTACGGGTGTTCGCGACGGGCGGGCTCGGCGGGGTGCACCGGGAGTGGACGGTGACGCAGGACGAGTCGGCCGACCTGGGCCTTCTTGCGCGTACCCGGATCACGGTGGTGTGTGCGGGCGTCAAGTCGATCCTGGACGTACCCGCGACGCTGCAGCGCCTGGAGACGCTGGGCGTGGCGGTGGCCGGATACGGCACGGAACGGTTCCCCGGCTTCTATCTGTCCGACTCGGGGCATCCGGTGGAGTGGACGCTTCGGTCGCCCGGGCAGGTGGCGGATGTCATGCGCGCGCAGGACACGCTGGACGGTCCGGAGTCGGCGCTCATTGTCGCGAACCCCGTCCCTGAAGAGGAGCAGCTCGATCCCGCGCTCCACGCGCGCGTGCTCGCCGACGCACTGCACGCGTGCGAGGCGGAGGGCGTGACAGGGCAGGCCGTGACGCCGTTCCTGCTCGACTATCTGGTCCGGCACACGGACGGCGCCTCGCTGAGCGCCAACCTCGCGGCGGTACGCGGCAACGTACGCCTCGCGGGACGGATCGCGGCCGCCTGGGCCGGAGCGGCGTGAGCGCGAGACATCACGCGGCTGCCGGGAGCGCGCCTACGGGGGCGCTGCTCGTCGTCGGTGACGTGGTCACCGACGTCGTCGCCCGGCACCGCGGCCCGCTCGCGACGGGCACCGACACCGCCGCCACGATACGTACCCTGCCGGGCGGGGCAGGCGCCAACGTCGCATGCTGGGCGGCGTACTGGGGCTGCGCGGATGTGCGGTTGCTGGGACGGGTGGGTGCGGACGCGGCCGTATGGCACGAGCGTGAGCTGGCGGCTTGCGGAGTACGTCCTCTTCTCGTCGTCGATCCGGAGGCGCCGACGGGGACGGTCATCTGCCTGGTGGACGCGGGCGCCTCGGCGGAGCGCACGTTCCTCACGGACAGCGGAGCCGCGCTGCGGCTCGAACCCGGCGACTGGTCGGCCGCGTTGCTCGACGGGGTCGCGCGGCTGCATCTGTCGGGTTACCTGCTCTTCTCCGGGTCGGGGCGGGCGCTGGTGTCGGTGGCGCTTGAGTCGGCACGCGCGCGTGGCGTACCGGTGAGCCTGGACCCGGCATCGGCGGGGTTCCTCACGCAACTGGGCGTGGACCGCTTCCTCGCACTCGCCGAGGGTGTCGATGTCCTGCTGCCCAGCCGTGACGAGGCTTTCCTGCTGACGGGGCTGCCCGATCCGGCGGACGCGGCGGCCAAGTTGAGCCACCACGTCCCCCTGGTCGTCGCCAAGCAGGGCGGCGACGGAGCCCTGGTGGCCCGTGCGGGCGCCGTCCACGCCCGTGTTCCGGCGTCGCCCGCCACACCTCACGACACCACGGGCGCGGGCGACGCCTTCACCGGAGCGTTCCTCGCCGCCCTGCTCTCGGGCGCGGAGCCCGAGGAGGCAGCGGTGGAGGGGTGCGGGGCGGGGGCGATGGCGGTGGAGCGGGTCGGAGGGAGACCGCCGGCAAGTGCGTGACCGCGCTTCGCCGACTCCCCTCTCGTTCCTAACCCTTGCGCCCCCAGGCCGAGATCATCGGTGCCGTCGCCAGGTCCAGGGAACCGGAGGCCACATTGGCCAGGTGGCGGTCGATCTCCTCGTGGGTGGCGAGGCCCGCGGTGACGAGCTGGTCCCGGATCTGACGGATCGTCGCGGATTCGAGCTCGGCGCAGGCGGGCGAGGTGACGGGGAAGTACGCGTCGGCCTCCACGCCGCGCAGCCCTGCCTCGCGGAGCAGCCGCGGGAGCTTTCGGCCGTACGCGAGATCGGCGCCGCGCTCCGCGAGCAGACTGCGCAGTCCCTGGCGCAGCCGGTTCGCGAGCTGTTGCTCGGGGCCGTACTCGTCGAGGCAGAGCAGTGGCTGCAGGGCGGGGTCGGCGTCCTCGACGAGGAGCCGGCCGCCGGGCCGCAGAGCCTTGATCATCGACCGCAACGCCCGCTCCCGGTCCGGCACATGAACCAGCACGAGCCGGGCGTGCACGAGGTCGAAGCCCTCACCCGGCGGCTCCTCGGCACCCACGTCGTGGACGCGTACCTCGACCGGCGGACGGGCGGCGGGCGCCACCAACGACGTGTCGATGTCGGTCGCGATGACCCGTCCGGTGGGGCCGACCTTCTTGGCGAGCCAGGACACCACGGACGTGCCGCCCGCGCCGACCTCCCAGCAGCGCCAGCCGGACCCGATGCCGAAGCGCTCGAGGTGCCGGAACGTCGTGGGGTCGAAGAGAGTGGCGAAGGCGTCGAAGCGCTGTCCCGCCTCGGTCTGTCGGTTGTCGAGGAGATACCCGTCGGTTCGCGTCATGGCGAGATCATCCCAGTTGGACCGCTTGTCCGGAATCGCCGACGCTCCCGTTGGCGACACTCACCCACAACCCGGCACCCACCTGCATACCGGAACGGAATGCTCCGTTCCCACAGGCTTCCCCGGCGAGCGAACCGGCCTGGCAAACTGGCACGCCAAGGCGCAAAGTGCGGCGCGAGGGGATCCACGCAAGGAGATCCAGATGTCCATGGCAGGGAATCTGCGGAAGGTCGCGGGCCTCGACAAGGTCAGCGGCCTCCGCAAGGTGGCGCGGCTGGCACGGCGACACACCCGTGTCGACCTGAGCCACCACGCCAGGTCCCCGCTGGGTACGGCAGTGGTGAACTGCGTGGCTTACCAGGACGGTGCCAGAGTCCCCGGCGGCCGCGATCTGGTCGACACCGTGGAGCGGGTCCGCAAGAAGAGCGATGGGTTCGTCTGGCTCGGGCTGCACGAGCCGACGGACCGGGAGTTCGCGGGCATCGCCGACCTCTTCGACCTTCACCCCCTGGCCGTCGAGGACGCGGTGGAAGCCCACCAGCGCCCGAAGCTCGAGCGGTACGGCGAGACGCTGTTCGCGGTGTTCAAGACCGTCTGCTACGTCGAGCACAAGGAACTGACGGCGACCAGCGAGGTCG
Source organism: Streptomyces sp. NBC_00620 (assembly GCF_026341825.1). GTDB lineage: Bacteria > Actinomycetota > Actinomycetes > Streptomycetales > Streptomycetaceae > Streptomyces. The sequence continues at coordinate 470,578 of NZ_JAPENY010000002.1, read as the reverse complement.
TGAACACCGGCGAGATCATGGTCTTCGTCGGACCCGACTTCGTCATCACGGTGCGGCACGGACGGCACGGGTCACTGGGCCCGCTGCGCGAGGAGCTGGAGTCCGATCCCCAACAGCTCTCCAAGGGGCCGGCCGCGGTGCTGCACGCGATCGCGGACCATGTGGTCGACGACTACGTGAATGTCACGGACTCGGTCCAGGCGGACATCGACCAGGTCGAGGCCGACGTCTTCGCCGAGAACGGCGCACGGGCCGACGCGGGCCGTATCTACCAGCTCAAGCGTGAACTCCTTGAACTGAAGCGGGCCGTGGTGCCGCTCGCCCGCCCGGTCCAGGAGCTCACCACCCGGCCGATACGGGTGGTCCCCCCGGAGATACAGGCCTACTTCCGCGACGTCTCCGACCATCTGATGCGGGTCACCGAGCAGATCGCCGCCTTCGACGAGTTGCTCAATTCCATCCTGCAGGCGCATCTGGCACAGGTCACAGTCGCGCAGAACGAGGACATGCGGAAGATCACGGCGTGGGCGGCGGTCATCGCCGTGCCGACGATGGTCTGTGGGGTGTACGGCATGAACTTCGACAACATGCCGGAGCTGCACTGGCGGTTCGGCTACCCGCTGGTCATCGGCGTGATCACCGTCGCCTGCCTCGTCCTGTACCGGGGATTCAGGCGCAACGGCTGGCTGTGACACCCCGGGGACGCCTCTCGCCCGGCACGGCCGACCGGACGAGGGGGCGTACTCGGGAACGAACGGGACGCGGGAGCGGGACTGGGAGTGGGAGCGGCCGCATCGGTGCGGTCGGCGGGATCGGGAAGATCGACGAGGTCAGCTCGTCGCGCTCCTCGCGTAGACGCTCTCGACCCAGGCGGCGAGCTGCTCGTCCGTCAGGTGCTGGGCCAGGTCAGCCTCGCTGATCATGCCGACCAGGCGCTTGTTCTCGATCACGGGAAGCCGGCGGATCTGGTGCCCCTTCATCTCCTGGAGCACCTCGCCGACATCAGCGCCCGAGTCGATCCAGCGCGGAGTGCCCTGGGCCATCTCGCCCGCGGTGACCCGTGCCGGGTCGTGACCCATGGCCACACACCCGACCACGATGTCGCGGTCCGTGAGGATGCCGCAGAGCCGTTCGTTCTCGTCACTGATGGGCAGGGCGCCCACGTTGAGGTCACGCATCAGCTGGGCGGCGCGGTCCAGGGTCTCGTGGGCGGGGATCCACTGGGCACCACGATGCATGATGTCTCCGGCGGTGGTCATGAAGTACCTCCCGGTGCCGGACGGCCGGCGCGGCGCGAACGCACCGCTAGTCCCGGCGCCCTACATTCTCGCCGCGCGCCCGGAGAAACGCACCCGGAAGTTCCCGGTTCCGGGTCGGATTTCCCGGTTCCGGATCAGGCGGAGAAGCCGACGATCTTCTCCGGGACGACACGGATGATCACGCGGACCTCGTCATCCTTCTCCGCCGGCGGGTCGATGCCGAGGTACTTGTGCGAGAGCTCGTACGGGAGGCGCTTGGCGTCGTCGGGGAGGATCTCGGCGGTGCCGCGGATCTCCACGGAGGTGTAGGGGTTGGCGAGGTCGAAGACCGAGAGGCTGATGCGGGGGTCCCGCTGGAGGTTGCGCACCTTCTGGCGTCCGGCGGTGGAGGAGAACAGCACGGTGTCGCCCTCACGTTTTATCCAGACCACGGAGTTCTGGGGAGCGCCGCCGGGGCCGAGGGTGGCGACGCTGGCGAAGTTCTTGGCATCGAGGAGAGCGCGGGCCGATTCACCGAAGGAGATCGTCATGACCAGCAGCATAACTACATGCACGTGCATGTAGAAGGGTTTTGGACAACTGATCGCGATCAGCCGTTCCACGCCGGATGGCGCGGGTCGTCGGCGCGCACCAGGACATCGGCCGTGGCGCCCGGGTCCGTCTCGGTCTCGTAGCGCGCGAAGGCGGGGAGGGTCCAGTGCTCGGCCTCGGGGGTACGGCGGCGGAGCGCGCCCGGGGAAAGGAGCACATGGACGCTGAGGTCGAAGGGGAACCAGTGGCGAAGGAGGAGGGGGCCGTGCAGCAACAGGGGGCTGCCGGGCGCGAGTTGGACGTACGGGCTGCGGGTGGCGCGGTCGGTGGCCGGGTCCCAGAGGTCGGGCAGGACACGGCCGTCACCACCGGGTTCGAGGGGGCCGAAGACCTCGCGCCACAGCGCGCCGGTGTCGAACCAGCCGTCGTAGTACGAATCCACGTCCTCGCGCCCGTATTCGAGCCGCAGCGACGAGGGACGCAGGAAGCCCTCCGTGCCGACGACCAGCGAGGACCGGCCGCGTATGCGGAGCGCCTCGGAGACTCGGTGCGCGAGGTCGCCGGGGCGGGAGGCCGGGGCACCGTCGAAGGCGATACGTGGCCAGGGGCTGCCGTCGTCCGGTTTCAGGTCGAGCAGCCGCTCGGCGAGAAGGTCGCCGAGCCGTTCCCAGGTGATCGCTTCGAGTCGCACAGGGCCCATGATGCCGCGATCAGGACGCGTTCTCGTAGGTGTGTGGGGCGGGAGGTGAGGGAGATGCGTCGCAGTTCAAGCGCGGGTGGCGTCGAGGAGGGGGCATCCGGGTTGCGCGGATCCGGTGGCTACCTGGGGACGGCTCGCCCACGACGTAGATCCCGGGGCGGACGGGGGAATGAAACGCTTATGGCACCGATCGCAACTTCCGTACACCGCACTGGACTTCTCGTGGTCCAGCCGCTCAAGAAGCGGCAGTGTGCCGCGTGCCGGACCGGGCCGCTCACGCTGCTGGTGCTGGAGGAGGGGGCGCCGTGGTGCCTGGACTGCGCGGATCTCGGGCATCTGGTGTTCCTGCCGCGGGGCGACACCGCGCTGACGCGGAGGTCGCGGGAGGGGAGTGCGCTGTCGGCGGTGGTGGTGCGGTTCAACCGGCGCAGGAGCCGGTACGAGCGGCAGGGCGTGCTTGTCGAGGAGGCGGCGCTCGTCCGGGCCGAGGAACGGTGCCTGGCGGACGCGGAGGCCCGGCGGCGGCGCCGGGCGCGGGACACTCGGCGGCGGGAGGCGGAGGATCTGCGGTTCACGGAGGCGTTCGCGCGGGAGATCCTCCGGATGTTTCCCGGCTGTCCGGGCGACCGGGCTCGGGACATCGCCGCGCACGCGTCGGTGCGTGGTAGTGGGCGGGTCGGGCGCAGTGCCGCGGGCCGGGCGTTGTCCGAGGGCGCGGTGGTCTCGGCGGTGGGGGCGGCCGTGCGGCACGTGGACACGGGGTATGACCAGTTGCTGATGAGTGGTGTGGGTCGGTTTGAGGCGCGGCGGCGGGTCTCGGGGGTGGTGGAGGGCGTGTTGCGGGGGTGGCGGGCTGGGGAGGTGTCGTCGTGACGAGGGCGTGGGGTCGCCTCGCTTGCGCGGGCCGTCTCGTCCCCGGGCACTTCATCCCCGACCAGGTGCCCATCCCAGCCGGATGTCTCACCCACGCCGAGGTAGAGGCAGGTTTTCGCCCCCTCCGCCCCTACCCGTCCCGTACCTGGGGGCTCCGCCCCCAGACCCCCGTATCGCGCTGACGCGCTCGTCCTCAAACGCCGGACGGGCTGAAGGATCTCCGGCGTCGGAGAGTGCCGTCGGCTGGACGCTCGCGTATGTTCGCGCGCCGCTCAGGCATGGTCACCGTCGTCGTACGGGTTTTCACTTGTGGTGATGGACTTCGGGGTCGATGTGGGAGTGGACATGATCGATGGGCCGTACTTCGTGCTGACGTTGCTGGGTGTGCTCGGGTGTGGGCTGGTGGCCGGGGTGTTCTACGGGTTCTCGACGTTCGTGATGCGGGCGCTCGCCGAGTTGCCGCCCGCGCAGGGGGTCGCCGCGATGAAGTCGATCAATGTGGTCGTACTGCGGCCGGCGTTCATGCTGGCGTTCATCGGGTCGGCGTTGCTGTGCGCCGTGATCGCGGTGGTCACGTTCGTGCTGTGGCCGGACGAGGGGACGGTGGAACTGCTGCTGGGGAGTGCGCTGTATCTGGTCGGGTGCTTCGGGGTGACCATCGCCGCGAACGTCCCGCGCAACGACGCGCTCGCCAAGATGGACCCCGGGAGCCAGGAGGCCGCCGCGTACTGGCCCACGTACGTGCGCGAGTGGACGGTGTGGAACCACGTGCGCACGTTCGCGGCGGCCGCCGCGTCGATCTCGTACGTCCTTGCCCTCGCCTGAGTCTTCGTCCGAGCCCTCAGCTGAGCGGCGGGGCCCACGGAGGCGACGTATCGTGGCGGGAAAGGAGTGCCGCCCGAAGGCCGTGGGCCGAAGACGTCCGACGGCCGCGCGGCCCCGTGCCCGTCGCGTACGCAAGGGAGACGGCCATGGCCGATCCCAAGGGATTCATGACGACACCGCGCGAGGAGTACCCGCGTCGGCCCGTCGGGGAACGGGTGCGGGACTGGAACGAGGTGTACGTCCCCGGGGCGCTGCTGCCGATCATCAGCAGGCAGGCGGACCGCTGCATGGACTGCGGGATCCCGTTCTGCCACGACGCCTGTCCGCTGGGCAATCTGATCCCCGAGTGGAACGATCTCGTCTCCCGGGACGACTGGCGGGCGGCGAGCGACCGGCTGCACGCGACGAACAACTTCCCCGAGTTCACCGGGCGGTTGTGCCCCGCGCCGTGCGAGGCGGGCTGCGTGCTCGCGATCAACCAGCCCGCGGTCACCATCAAGAACGTCGAGGTCGCCATCGCCGACCGCGCCTGGGCTGACGGTCTCACGCCACCCCGCCCGCCGGACCGGCTCTCCGGGCGGACCGTCGCGGTCATCGGGTCGGGGCCCACCGGGCTTGCCGCGGCGCAGCAGTTGACGCGGGCCGGGCACACCGTCGCCGTGTACGAGCGGGCCGACCGGATCGGCGGGCTCATGCGGTACGGGATCCCGGCGTTCAAGATGGAGAAGCGGCATCTGGACCGGCGACTCGGTCAAATGCGGGCGGAGGGAACCAAGTTCCGTACGTCGACGATGGTCGGGCGGGACATCGGGGCGGCGGAGCTGCGGGCACGCTACGACGCCGTGATCCTCGCCGTGGGTGCGACTGCCTGGCGCGAACTACCCGTACCAGGGCGGGAGTTGCAGGGTATTCACCAGGCGATGGAGTACCTGCCGCTCGCCGACCGGGTGTGCGAAGGCGACCTGGAGACGTCTCCGCTGTCCGCCGCCGGCAAGCATGTCGTCATCGTCGGCGGCGGGGACACCGGCGCCGACTGTCTGGGGACCGCCGTGCGTGAGGGCGCGGCGTCCGTGACCCAGCTCGACATCTACGCGCAGCCGGAGGCGGAGCGCGACGAGGACGCCGAGCCCTGGCCGACGTATCCGAAGATCTACCGGCTCTCGGCCGCGCACGAGGAGGCCGGTGCGCTGGAGACGGCGCCCGCGGCGGACGCGGACGCGCGGCTCTTCGCGGCGTCCACGCTCCGCTTCACCGGGGACGCTGCCGGGCATGTGCGCTCGCTGCATCTCGTCGAGGTGGACGCCGGGCGCCGCCCGGTCCCCGGTTCCGCGCGGACGCTCCCCGCCGACCTGGTGCTGCTCGCGCTCGGCTTCTCCGGGCCCGACCGCCACGACGGCCTGATCGACCAGTTGGGGATCGCCCTCGATCCGCGCGGCACGATCACCCGTGACGCGGAGTTCGCGACCAACGTCCCCGGGGTGTACGCAGCCGGGGACGCGGCCCGCGGCCAGTCCCTCATCGTGTGGGCCATCGCCGAGGGCCGCGCGGTGGCGGCCGCGGTGGACCGCAGGCTGACGGGCGGCGACTCGCGACTGCCGGCGCCCATCGGGCCGTACGACCGGCCCATGGCGGTGTAGGCACATCTGTCAGGCACGCCCGTCCGTGCCCGCCACCTTCGCCGTCGACAGCGCCACCCGGTTCCAGGTGTTGATCGTGAGGATCAGGGCCAGGACGTGGGCCAGTTCCTGGTCGTCGAAGACCGCGGCGGCCTGTGCGTAGACGTCGTCCGGGACGCCTCCGTCGGCGACCAGGGTGACCGCCTCCGTGAGGGCGAGGGCGGCGCGTTCCTTCTCCGTGAAGAAGTGGCGGGCCTCGCGCCACACCGCGACCAGGTGCAGCCGGTCCTCGCTCTCGCCGGCCTTGCGGGCGTCATTGGTGTGCATGTGGAGGCAGTACGCGCAGTGGTTGAGGTGCGAGGCACGGATCTGGATGAGCTCGACGAGGGCGGGGTCGAGCCCCTCGCGGGCCGCCGCGTCGAAACCGATGAGGGCCCGGAAGACCTTCGGCGCGGACTTCGCGAAGTCGAGGCGGCCGTTTTCGGCCACGGCGGTTCCGGCAGCCTCAGCGATGTTCGTGTTCGTGTTCGTCGTCATGACCATGAATCTACGGGCCCGAAAGACCCGCTGTAGGGTGCATTTCTGTGGCAGAAACATGGGTCAATTCGGCCGAGCGGATCGGTGCTGACCTGCACCTGGAGATGGCCGGGTCCGGCGGGCGCCGGGCCGCGCTGATCCGCGCCCTGCGTGAGGCCGTACGCAGCGGCAGGCTCACGCCGGGCACCCGGCTGCCGCCGTACCGCTCGCTCGCGGCCGACCTGGGCGTCGCGCGCAACACGGTCGCGGACGCGTACGCCGAGCTCGTCGCCGAGGGCTGGCTGACCGCCCGGCAGGGCTCGGGCACGCGGGTCGCGGAGCGCGCCGAAGCACTGGGCGCCCCCGCGCGCGTACCGAAAAAGGCACCTCCACGCGCGCGTGGACCTCTGCACGACCTGCGGCAGGGCACGCCGGACGCGTCGTCGTTCCCGCGCACCGCCTGGCTCGCGTCCTACCGGCGGGCCCTCCAGCAGGCGCCCAACGAGGCCTTCGGGCCCGGCGATCCGGCGGGCCGCGTCGAACTGCGTCACGCGCTCGCCGAGTACCTGGCACGCGCGCGTGGCGTGCGCACGGAACCCGGGCGGATCGTGATCTGCTCCGGTTTCGCGCATGCCCTGCGGCTGCTCTTTCCCGCGGTGCTACGGGGCCCGCTGGCCGTCGAGTCGTACGGCCTCGGCTTCCACCGCGAGCTGCTGACCGCCGCGTCCGTACGGACCGTGCCGCTGCCTCTGGACGAAGACGGCGCCCAGGTCGGCGAGTTGGGCCGGGAGAGGGCCGTACTGCTCACGCCCGCGCACCAGTTCCCGACCGGCGGACCGCTGCACCCCGAACGGCGTGCCGCCGTGATCGACTGGGCACGCGCGCGTGGCGGCGTGATCCTGGAGGACGACTACGACGGGGAGTTCCGCTACGACCGCAAGCCGGTCGGCGCCGTGCAGGGCCTTGACCCGGAGCGGGTCATCCACATCGGCTCGGTCAGCAAGAGCCTGTCGCCCGCGCTGCGGCTCGGCTGGATGGTCCTTCCGGAGCGGTACGTCGACGCCGTGCTCGCGGTCAAGGGCGAGCGGGAGGCATGGGCGGGCGTACCCGAGCAGCTCGCGCTCGCCGACTTCATCACGTCCGGGTCGTACGACCGTCATGTGCGGCGCATGCGGCAGCGGTACCGGGGGCGCCGTGACCGTCTCGTCGCCGCGCTCGCCGCACGGGCCCCGCACATCGAGATCACCGGCATCGCGGCCGGGCTGCACGCGGTGCTGCGACTGCCGCCGGGGACCGAGCAGTCGGCGGTCAAGGCCGCGGTCTGGCAGGGCGTCGCGCTCGACGGGCTGAGCGAGTTCCGGCATCCGCGGGCGGTGATGTCGGCGCCGGACGGCCTTGTCGTCGGGTACGCGACGCCGGCCGAGCATGCCTATGGGGCGGCACTTGACGCGTTGTGCGGGGTGCTGCCACCGGGATGACGACCCGGGCTCACCGGCCGCCGCCCACCACCACTGCCCGCCGCCGGTCGTCGCTGGCCAGAAAGTGACCTCCAACTGACATACAAACCAACCACGGTGGGATCATTGAACGTAGGAGGCGTGTTGCTGTCGCGGCCGTGAACCGGTCATGACGGTGGCCCGCCCCCATCCTTCGTTCCGTCGTCAGGCGCAGGGCCACCCCCGCGCGTCCCCCCTGTTGACGGTCGGTCCTGGAGGGTGAGCGATGACAACGCTCGATGAACGGCATGAAGACGGGGCGCGCGACGGGGAAGAGCTCAGGGGCGGGAGTGCGCGCGCGGCGCGCGGCCTCGACGCCGTCCCCTTGGATCAACCCACCGCAGCACTCCCCCAGTTCGCAGGTTCCAAGGCCGCGCATCTCGCGCGGGCGGCGCGCGCCGGACTGCCGGTGCTTCCCGGGTTCGTGGTTCCGTACGAAGCCTCCGGTGTCTCCGACATCTCCGGCATCTCCGAGACCTCGGGTGATCCCGCCGCCCTCCGCCGCGCCTGGCACGAGCTCTCCGGTGGTGGTGCCCGGCCCCTCGTCGTACGGTCCTCCTCTCCGCAGGAGGACACGCAGGAGTCGTCCCTGGCGGGCCAGTTCGCCTCTGTGCTCGACGTACGCGGCTGGCGGGACTTCCGTACGGCGATACGGACCGTTCTCGACTCGGCTCACCGGTCCGACGGGAGCACCGCGCCGATGGCGGTGCTCGTGCAGCCGATGCTGAGGGCCCGTGTCGGAGGTGTTCTCTTCGGGGCGGATCCGGTCGAGGGGCGGGCCGACCGGATGCTGGTGAGCGCGGTGCGGGGCGGCCCCGACACGCTGGTCAGCGGTGAACAGCCCGGCACGAACTACTCGTTGAACCGATGGGGCCGGGCCCTTCGGACGGAACCGCCGAGCGGTACCTCTCCTGAGGACGAACCTCCGCTCAGCTCCGCCCAGTTGCGCCGTCTGGCCCGGCTCGCACGGCGCGCCCGGCGCGTCTTCGGCGGCCCTCAGGACATCGAGTTCGGCTTCGACGGTGACGGGCGCCTGTGGCTGTTCCAGAGCCGCCCGATCACGGCGATGGCGGCCCGGCCCGCGCGCCGGGCGCGGCTGCTCGGGCCCGGGCCGGTGGCGGAGACGCTGCCGGGGCAGTTGGAGCCGCTGGAGGAGGATCTGTGGCTGGCGCCCATGGCGCGCGGGCTCGCCGCCGCGCTCGACATCGGGGGCAGCGCGCCACGGCGGCAGCTGCGGGCGGTGCCGGTCGTCACGGCGGTCGGGGGACGCGCCGCCGCGGATCTGCGGCTGCTCGGGGTCGTACCCGCGATGCACCGCCGGCTGGCGTTCCTCAACCCGGCGCCCGGCGCCCGCCGTCTCGGTGCGGCCTGGCGGGTGGGCCGTCTGACTGTGGCGCTCCCGGGCCTGGCGACGGACCTCGTCGCGGATGTCGACCGGCGGCTCACCGAGACCCCGCGGCCTGCCGAACTCCCCGGGCCGGCCCTCGTCGCCGCCCTCCGCTGGACCCGCACCACCCTGGTCTCCCTGCACGCCCAGGAAGCCCTGGCCGGGGCCCTGCTCCCGGAGAACCGCACGACCACGGCGGCAGGCACCGCCCTCGTCGCCCTCGCGGAATCCCGCGCCCGGGGCGTCCCGGACAACCGGATCGTGGCCGCGGAGCCGGTTGTCCTGGCGCTCGTGGCGCCCAGCCTGCGGGGTGAGTTGCGCCTGCCCGGGGGGCTGGGGGGCGAGGCCGGGACCCGGCAGGGTACGGGAGACGCGATCGGGCCCCGGCAGGGCGCGGGAGACCTGATCAGGCCCCAGCAGGGCGCGGGGCACGCGATCGGGGCTCGGACGGGCACGGGTGACGAGACTGGGACCCGGCAAGTCCTGCGGGACGAGACCCGGCCGGGCCCTGGTGACGAGGTCCTGCGGCGCGCGGCCGAGGTAGCCGGACCAAGCCATCGCACGGCCGAGGAAGCCGGACCAAGCCATCGCGCCCCCGCCTCCACGCCGTACAGCGCCAGTCCCACCCTCGTGACCGCCCTCCGCCGCACCTCCCCCGGCCCGCTCCCCCCGCGTGAGGCCCTCCGTCTCCGGATCCGCTGGGTGCAGGAGTTGCAGGTGCGGCTGGTGTGTGAGGGGGCGCTGAGGCTGACGGTGCGCGGTGGGCTGAGCGATGCGGGGCGCGTCGGGCTGCTGCGGTGGGAGGAGTTCGTCGCGGCGCTGGAGGGCGCACGGCTGCCGGGGGACGTGGAGGAGCGGCTCCCCCGGTCCGTGTCCGCCCCACTCCCCGACGCGTTCCGGCTGGCCGACGGCGGGGTGGTCGTCGCCGAACGACGGCGGACCGGCGGCGGGGCGCGCGGGGTGGCCGGCGGACGCGCCGCCGGTACCGCCTGGGACGGCATCGGGCCCCGCCCGCCGGACGCCGTCCTCGTCGTACGCACCCTCGACCCGGCGCTCGCGCCGCTCCTGCCGGGTCTCGCGGGACTGGTCGCCCAGACGGGCAGTCCGCTGTCCCATCTTGCCGTGCTGGCAAGGGAGTTCGGCCTGCCCACGGTCGTCGGCGCGGACGATGCGGTGCACCGGTTCCGGCCGGGCTCCCGCCTCACGGTCGACGGCACCACCGGTGACGTACATCTGATGACCGGCCAGGTGTCGGGAGCCGCGCGATGAGGCGCGTCGCCTACCTCTTCGGAGGCTCGGCCGCCGCGGGCGCGGGCGTGTATGTCGTCGTCTACCTGTACCGGTGGCAGTGGCAACGGGCCATTCTCTGCGGGGTGTTGCTGCTCGTCGTCGAGGTGATGCTGCTCGGGATCGTGCTGCTCGGACGGCTTTCGCGGATCGAGGAGCGGATCGAGGAGCGGATGCGCGAGACCGACCGGCGCCAGGAGGACGCGTTCGCCCGACTCCACCGACAGGGCGCGTCGGGCGGGTCGCGGCAGGAGGACGTACTGGCCCGGCTACGCCAGAGAGAACCGTCGAACGACCGGTTCCGATGGCTGGACGACCCCAGCAGCCACTCGTACGTCTTCGTGCCCGTGCTCATGGTCACCGGCGTGCTGCTGTCCGGGCTCGCGTGGCTGGTGCAGCGGATCGCGTCGGTCACGGCACGGCCGTCGGCCGAGCGGCGGCTCGCCGGGCGGTTGGCGATCCTGGCCGCGCCGGATGCGGCCGGGAACACCGATCTGGACGACCTGCCGCCGATCGGCGCCCGGCGCGACCGGGGCCGGACCGTCCGCCTGGTCGTCGCAGGTGTCGTAGGTGCCGTCCTGCTCACCGCGCTCGTGGGCGCCCTCGCCGAGCTCACCCAGACCCGCGAGGAGCACGGGAACGACTCCGAGGCGACCTCCGTACTCGTCCGGATCGACATGCGCGGCAAGGACATGACCGCGGAGCGGGGCACCCTCGCGGCACACCAACTCTGGGAACGCTGCCGGGACTCGACGTCCGTGCCACTGAGCCGGGCCACCCTCGGCAGCCTGGGCGACGGCCTGTACGCCGGTGTCGTGCGGCCCGCGCTCACCGACCACGACCGTATGAGGCTGACCGGCTGTCTGGAGGACGCGAGCCTCGACCGGACCCACCTCACGGTCGTCGGCATCGGAGACACGGACGCGGACGACGACTGAGCCCGGGCCACTACCGGCGAGCACAGTGCCCGCGCGCACAACGCCCATATCACCGGCCCGGGTTACGATGCGAACGCGCCCATCGTCCCCGATCACCGGGTCGCCCATGGCTGTCGTCGCCGCACCCCCGCCCCATCCCACCCTGCCCACACGCCGGTTGCGCAGGACGATCCTGCGGTACCTCGCCGGAGTCACCCTCGGCTATCTCGCCCTGTGGGCCACCGGCGCGCTCGGGGTCCTGGCGCTGTCGTACTGGGCCCGCGAGGAGACCCCGGCACCCGAAGGGACGCACTCGGTGCAGGGCATCCACCACTTCCAACCCGTCGGCAAGCAGGGGAAGTTGTGGCGGGGGGCCGCACCCTCCCCCGAGGGATATCGGGCGCTCGCGCGCCTCGGCGTCACCACGGTCGTCGACCTGCGCGCCGAGGACCTCACAGCGGCCCAGCTGGCCGGTCCCCACAGGGCCGGACTCGATGTCGTACGGCTGCCCGTCCGTGACGGACAGACCCCGACACCCGGCCAGGTGGAGCTCTTCCTCCATGTGGTCGGCGAGGCATCGGGGCCGGTGTTCGTGCACTGCGGTGCGGGGGTCGGCCGTACGGGGGCGATGGCCGCGGCGTATCTCGTACGGACCGGACAGCAGTCGCCTCCGGCGGCGGTCCGGCGCAATCTCGCGGTCGGACCGCCGTCGATCGAGCAGATCTACTACGGGCTGAGTCTCGGCCCGGGCCGCGCGGACCAGCCGCCGTTCCCGGTGATCGCGATCAGCCGCCTGGTGGACGCACCACGCCGCATGTGGAGTTGGCTCTAGCTCCAGTCACGCGCCGCATGCGGAGCCGGCTCCCGACCAGTCCTTGCCGCCGAGGAACCAGTCGTACATCCGCGCGGGATGCGGCTTGCTCGTGTCGATCTCGACGGGGCCCTGCCCGGTCATGACGGTCTCCGTAAGTCCAAGCTGTAGTGGGTGTTCAAGTCGGCACCAAGATTAGGGAGTTGAGACAGCAGTAAGCAGAGGAGCGCAATCGGATCAGGACAGTAGGAAGTCCGCCTCCCCCGCTTTCGCCCCCTGGATGAACGCGGTCATCTCGCCGGGCGTGTAGATCAGGGCGGGTCCGTCCGGATCCGCCGACTGGCGTACCGCGATGCGCCCGTCCGCGAGCTTCATCGCCTCCAGGCAGTTGCCTCCGTTGCCACCGCTCCACGGCTTGTGCCAGCCCTCGCTGCCCAGTTCGCGGGCGGGCATTCCGTTGTAGATGCGCGCGTTGCGTATCCGCGGCCTGATGCGTTCCATTCACAGCTCCTTGCGGAGATCCCGGAGGATCTCCTTCGTGCGATGTGCAGTAGCGGCCTGAGCCGCCATGCGGTCCATGACCTCGAGGTGGGTCGCCACCTCTGAGCGCGCGTCCAGATAGACGGCGCCGGTCAGGTACTCGCTGTAGACCATGTCCGGGAGTTCCGGCACGGCAAAACGGAAGAGCACGAAGGGCCCGTACGTGCCGGGGTGCGGTCCCGAGGAGAACGGGATCACCTGCAGCGTCAGGTTGGGCAGCTTCGTGGCCTGGAGCAGCTTGTCGACCTGGGCGCGCATCACCTCGGGGCCGCCGATGGGGCGGCGCAGGGCCGTCTCGTCCATCACGGCCCAGATCCGCGGGGCGTCCGCGCGGGTGAGCAGATCCTGGCGTTGCATGCGCAGCGCCACATGCCGCTCGATGTCCTCGGGTCTCGTCTGGCCGATGGCGCCCGCCTTCAGGACGCCACGCGCGTACTCCTCGGTCTGCAGGATGCCGGGCACGAAATGGGGTTCGTACTGCCTGATCAGGGCCGCGGCGCCCTCCAGGCTGACGTACATCGAGAACCAGCCCGGCAGGATGTCGTGGAACCGCTGCCACCAGCCCGGTTTGTTGGCCTCCTCGGCCAGAAGCACGAAGCCCTCGGCCTCTTCGTCCGAGACGCCGTACGACTTCAGGAGGAGCTGGAGGTAGGGAATTTTGAGGGAGACCTCGGCCATCTCCATGCGGCGGACCGTGGCGGGCGCGACGCGCAGCACACGCGCGGCTTCCTCACGCTTGAGACCCGCGCGTTCCCGCAGGTCAAGCAGGCGTCGGCCGAGAACGACCTGGCCGACCGTCGGCGCGGACCGCGGTTCACTCACGTCCCACCTCCACAGGGTGCCTCACAGTCGGTTCACAGGGTCCTGACAGTCCGGACGGCGCCGTTCGGGGTCCGTTCCACGATCCCAACTGGCGCCGCTCGGCGTGCTGTTGCGAGCAGTGTGCCACGCGCCTTCACGGAGTCACACAGCACTCTGCATTTTTCATAGTGGCTCTTGCCAAGTGTTCACGGCGGGGCGATAGTGGCAAGCGTGACTCCGTCCGTGCCGTTAGGAACAGACGCCGCCGAGGACCGCTGCGGTCCCGGCGCCGCCGCCCAGGACCAGCTTGGTCCCGGTGCCGCCATCGAGGACCGATCCGGTCTCCGTGCCGCCGCCGGGCCCCGCTCCGGCCTGGCCGCCGAGCGCCGGTTCCGCTTTGAGCTGGCCGCGCACCCGGGCTCCGTGGCCCGGGCCAGACGTCTGACCGACGCCTGGCTGTCCGGCTGGGCGGTGTGCGAGGACACCTGCGACACGGCGACCCTCGTCATCTCCGAGCTGGTCACCAACGCGATCGTGCACACCGCCGGTGAGCGGGTCGTCTGCGAGCTGCACCACGAAGACGACCTGGTGCGGATAGCCGTACGTGACGAGGGCTGCGCCCCGGGTGAGCCGCGCCCCTCGTCCCAGCGGCCCGAGGAGGAGCACGGGAGGGGATTGCTCCTCGTCGAGGCCATGTGCAGAGCCTGGGGGGCTCAGGAAACGGGCCCCGGGCTGCTGGTCTGGGCGGAGCTGGAGCACTCACCGAACGGACGTTCGACCAGTCGGCGTGACGCGGCCACCGAGCCCCGCTCCGACCTCGGGTGGAGCGCGAAGAAGCCTCCGGCCGACGGCCGGGGCGCCGGGACGGAAGCATGCTGGGGGATGGTGTTGTGAGGGGTACGTCGGTCGCGGGGCCCCGGGCTGAGGTCCTGAGCCTGGACACACTCGTCCGCCTCAAGCGCATGCAGCAGGCGTCCGGGCCGCTCAGACGTCTCCCCGTGCCCGAGGGCATGACAGTGCCGCTGGGGTGCGACGCGGTGTCGGTGCCCGCCCGCTTCGGACCGCTGCTGCTGCCGCGACTGCCCCGCGTGGGCTGTGTCTACGCCGACCGGGCGAGCTGGTGGTGGATCGTGCCCTCCGACTCCGACGTCGCCCTGGAGTGGCCGGCGCCCGCGCACTACGCCACGGGCGCGGTCGTACCCGACGCGCCCCACACCCCCGGGCTCATCCACAAGCCCGCCGGCACCGTTCCTTACACCCCGCCGATCCCCCTCTATCTGGCCGTGTGCCAGGTGACGGGAACTACACCCGTCTGGTCGCGTCCGATCAGCGCGTAGGTCCCCCCGGCCGAGTCTCACCGGCGTATCCGAATGCGCCGGCATCCGAAGTGCGCCGGTTGCCTCGAACCTCTGCGGCCGCCCTGGGTGGAGCGCCCCGTTCCGGGGGAATGCACCGTTCGTCCACTCCGGGGGAGGCCAACGGTGAGAAAGTCCGCGAGGAAAACAGCACGGCGCGGCAAGCGGGACGACGACAAACCGGCACCGTCCGAATCGGAGCACCTGCTCTTCGGCGGCCCGCTCCGCTACGACATGGGCTGGTCCCAACACGCCGACGCGTTCCTGGAGTTGAACTTCCGCGCCATGATGACGCGGCTGCCGTCCCTGCTCGCGTCCAGTTTCCGGCTCGCCTGGAAGGCGGACCGCCGCGCCGCCCGTATCGTGCTGGGCGCCGAACTGGCCCGCGGCGCGGCGCAGGCGGTGAGTCTGCTGGCCGTCAACAGTGTGCTGGGGCGGCTGATGGCGAGCGGCCCGGTCGAGGACCGGTTGCGCGGGGCGCTCCCGGCGCTGATCACCGTCGCCGTCGTGATGCTGCTCGCGGCGCTGCTGCGGGCCGCGTCGACGTATGCGACCGGGCGGCTGGAGCCGAAGGTCGAGCGGGTCGCGACCGAGCTGTATCTGGAACGGGCGGCGGCCGTGGAGCTGGCCGCGATCGAGGACGACGCCTTCCACAAGCTGCTGGACACCGCGCAGTACGGCGCCCACTCCGCCCGCCGCATGATCACGATCGCCGCCCGGGTCGTGAACGCGATCATCTCGCTGTGCGCGGCGGCGGGTGTCCTGACCGTGCTGCATCCCGCGCTGCTTCCGCTGCTCGTGACGATGACGCTGCCGAGCGCGTGGAGCGCGCTGACGAACGCCCGGCGCCACTACGAGTCGTTCCACACCTGGGTGCAGCACATCCGCGCCGGGCGTCTGATCAGCAACCTGCTCACCGAGCCCGCTGCGGCTCCGGAGATCCGCGTACACGGCGTCGGTCCGTTCCTGTTGCGCCACTACCGCTCGATGTCGGAGTCCGCCGAGGCCGAACAGGCGCGCCTGGCCCGGCTTTCCGCGCGCACCGGCCTGATCGCGGCGGCCTGGACCGGCCTCGCCACCGTGGCAACGTACGCGACCCTCGGCGGACTGCTGCTCGCCGGCGCGATGGCACTCTCCGTCGCCGGTACGGCGGTGATCGCGATCCGCACCGGCTCCGCGAGCCTCGGCACACTCGTCCTGGAGATCAACTCCCTCCACGAGGACGGCCTGTTCGTGGGCGACCTGCAGCGCCTGTACGTCGAGGCGGCCGAGCGCGCGATCCCCGTGGGCGGCGAGCCGCTGCCCGACGATCCGCGCGAAATACGCTTCGAGAACGTCACGTTCACCTATCCGGGCACCTCGACCCGGCCCGCGCTCGCGGATGTGACCCTGAACGTGCCGCTCGGCAAGATCGTGGCGCTGGTCGGGGAGAACGGCTCGGGCAAGACCACGCTGGTGAAACTGCTCGCGGGCCTGTACGCGCCCCAGCGCGGCCGGATCCTGTGGGACGACGTCGACGCGGCGACCGCCGATCGGCATCAACTCGCCGAGCGCATCGCGATGGTGGCGCAGGACTTCAAACGGTGGCCGTTCACGGCCCGCGTCAACGTCGCGGTCGGCCGCACCTCGGCGCCACTGACGGACGAGCGGCTCGCCTCATCGGTGGCCGAGGCGGGGGCGGAGGACGTCGTCGCGGATCTGCCCCGCGGCCTCGACACGCTTCTCGCCCGCGGCTTCAGCGGCGGTCACGAGCTGTCGGGCGGGCAGTGGCAGCGGCTCGGCATCGCGCGGGCCGCGTACCGGCGCGGCGCCATCCTGATCGTGGACGAACCGACGGCGGCGCTCGACGCCCGGGCCGAGCTGGAGGTCTTCGAGAAGATCAGGGCGCTGGCGGGCACCGGCCAGACCGTCATCCTGATCACGCACCGGCTGGCGTCCGTGCGCCACGCCGATCTCGTGCACGTCCTCGACCAGGGCCGTCTCGTGGAGTCCGGCAGCCCGGACGAACTCCTGGCCACGGGCGGCGTCTATGCGGAGCTGTACTCGCTCCAGGCGGGGCAGTTCACCGCGAAGGTGACCACCAGGGAGGCCGGTTGACCCACCGGCGAGGCCGCAGGTCGATCCGCCGGGGAGAAAGCCCCGGGCAGCCGCAGGTCAGTGACGGGGAGGAAGCCCCGGCCAGCCCCCGACCTCACTCGACGAGGTCGCCGACACGCAAGACCACCAAGAACGCGTCCGTCGAGAGATCCATGACCACTTCCACGGCCTGGCCCTCCTTGCGACGCGCCTGCGCGAACTCCTCCGCGGGCCAGGACCCACGCGGCCCACCTGCGGGGAAGCGCTCCAGCACCGTTCGCCCGTTCACCTTGTACCTCCACGTAGCGCTGCTCTCGTAGAGTTAAACGCCCTCCATGGGGTGAACGGCTCGCAAAGTGACGGTACTGAGACGTAGTCGACACTTCGTCGCAGGTTCGATGTGAGGGCGTTATCGGCCCGTTCACACCTTTTGCGAATGCGGCGAGGGGTACGCGCATCAGTCCGCGTACTCGTCGTGGTACCGGATCCGTTCACTGCCCGCGGGTGCTCCCAGCGCCGATGAGCGCCCCCTGGGCTCCTCCCACTCCTCCTGCCGTCCCAGCGCGGTGAGGTCCAGCAGGCTGGTCGTGGAGCCGAGCCCGTCGAGTCCGCGTTCGTACGTCGAGTACGTGTGGAAGACACGGTCACGCTCCCGCAGGAAACAGCTCATCCCCGGCCGCTCGTAGGGCTCTTCACCGCCGAAGGATGCCTGGTAGTCGTAGTTGAACTCGTTGTCGTACGACGAGTACCACGGCACCGTCCAGCCCATGCGCGCCTTGAAGGGCAGGATTTTCGTGTGCGGTGCACGGGAGACGGCGGCGAATTCCGTATCCCTGGCCCGCAGATGCGCGAGGTGCCCGATCTGGTCGAGGAACGCCGAGCAGCTGCGGCAGCCGGCGGCCCACTCCGGCGCGAACATGAAGTGGTAGACGACGAGTTGGTGGCGTCCGTCGAAGAGGTCGAGCAGTGTCGCCTTCCCGTCGCCGCCCTCGAACACGTACTCCTTGTCGACCTCGACCATCGGCAGCCCGCGCCGCTCCGCGTTGAGCGCGTCCCGCGCACGCGTGGCGGCCTTCTCCTTGGCCAGCAGTTCTTCGCGCGCGGCGCGCCACTCGTCGCGCGAAACGATCTGCGGAAGCGTCATGTGCCCCTCCTATGAAACCTGTGCCTTCTGTGGGTGGACCGGAGGGAGGAGCGGAACTCATCGGCGGAACGCAGAATTTTCTGGACCGGTTTCCCGGCATCAGTACGTCACTCAGCATCAGTACGTCACGGCGTCAGTACGTCACCGGAAGCACGAGCAGGCCGCGGGCGCGCAGGGAGGGCCGCCACCGCAGCTCGGCCGGGTCGGCGTCGAGGGCGAGATCCGGGAGGCGTTCCAGGAGCGCGGACAGGGCGATCTCCGTCTCCAGGCGGGCCAGCGGCGCGCCCAGGCAGTAGTGGATGCCGTGACCGAGCGCGAGATGGCCGGAGGCGTCGCGGCCGAGGTCGAGCCGGCCGGGGTCGGGAAAGCGGCTCGGGTCCCGGTTGGCGGCGGACAGGGACAGCAGGACGGTCTCGCCCGCGGCAACGGTGACGCCCCCGATCGTCACGTCCTCGACGGGGAAGCGCCGGATGGCGAGCAGCCCGGGCCCTTCGTGGCGGGCGAACTCCTCGACGGCGGCCGGGAGTCGGTCCGGGTTCGCTCGCAGCGCGGCCAGCTGGTCGGGGTGGGTGAGCAGCCCGAGGACGGCGTTGCCGATGAGCTGCACCGTGTTCTCGTACCCGGCGAACAGGATGAGGAAGACGAGCGACATCAGCTCGTCCTCGGTGAGCCGGTCGCCCTCGTCCCGTACCGCGATCAGATCCGAGAGCAGGTCGTCCGCGGGCTCTTTCCGCTTGGCCGCGAGGAGTTGGGTGAAGAACCCGAGCATGGCCACGACCGCTTCCTTCGCCGCCGACGGACGAGCCGGGTCGGGTGCGACGAGCACGTCCGTCCAGACCCGGAAGTCCCGGCGGTGCTCGTCCGGAATCCCGAGCAGATCGCAGATGACGGTGATGGGAAGAGGCGCGGCGTACGCGGCGACGAGGTCCGTCGCGCCGTGTGTTCCGAGCTCGTTGAGGAGCCGGTCGGCGGTTTCTCTGACGGGCGTGCGCAGTTGCTCGATCCGGCGCGGTGTGAAGGCCCGTACGACCATGCGCCGGATGCGGGTGTGATCGGGCGGGTCCATGTTCAGGAGGTTGGCGTCGAGGGCGGGCGGCAGTGCCAGCCCCTGGTAACTCCCGGGCAGCGCATGCCGCTTGTCGAGTGAGAGCAGCGGGTTCGCGAGGGCCTCGCGTACGTCGTCGTACCGCGTGACGAGCCAGGCGGGGTTGCCGTCGGTACCGGCGATGCGGTGCACGGGCGCGGTGTCACGGAGGCGGTCGTAGACGGCGTACGGGTTGTCGATGAGGCCCGCTGCGGGGTCCTGTGGGGTGGACATGGCTCCACCCTAGGCAATGTCGATCAGGTGTCGTGGCCCCGGATCAGGTGTCGTACTCCTGGATCCGCTTCCCGTGACTGCGGTCGATCAAGGCGGGCAGCCGCTCCCCCAACTCCCTGACGGTGGACGGCAGATCGAGTGTGAGCAGTTCGCGATCCCGCATCAGCACCCGGCCGTCGACGATCGTCGTCCGTACGTCGCCGGCGCGGGCGCTGTGCACGAGCGTGGCCGCGAGGTCGTGCACCGGCTGGGTGTGCGGCCCGGTGAGATCCACCAGGATGATGTCGGCCCGCCGCCCCGGCGCGAGGCTTCCGACCCGCTCGCCGAGACCGACGGCCCGCGCGCTCTGGAGCGTCGCGTGGTGCAGGGCTTGACGTGATGTCAGCCATCGCGGGTCGCCCTCGGTCGACTTCTGGACGAGTGAGGTGAGCGCCATGGACTCCCACACGTCCAGGGAGTTGTTGGAGGCGGCGCCGTCCGTGGCGAGCCCGACGGGAACACCGATCTCACGCAGGGCGCGCACCGGCGTCGGCCCCCACGCGAACTTCAAGTACCCGCGGGGCGCGGTCGCGACGGCAACGGATCCCGCTGCCGCCGCGCGCTCCAGCACCGGCAGGTCGCGCTCGATGATGCCGGTGCCGTGCGCGATGAGCACACTGGTGCCGGTGCCGAGGATCCCGGTCCGCTCCAGGATCTCGATGGGTGTACGGCCGTGCCGGGCAAGGCTGTTGTCGGTCTGGTCGCGGCTCTCGGAGGCGTGGAGGTGTACGGGAAGGCCATGCGCGCGGGCGAGTTCGGCGGTCGCGGCGAGGTCGGCGTCGTCCACGGTGTACGGGGCGTGCGGGGCGAGGGCGGTGGTGATGCGGCCGTCGGCCGATCCGCGGTGCCGCAGCGCGAACTCCAGTGACTTTTCCCGGCCTTCGGGACCTCCCGAGGAGAAGAACGCTTCCCCCAGATGCGCGCGCAGCCCGCTCTCCGCCACCACGGCGGCGACGGTGTCCATCGAGAAGTAGTGGTCGGCGAAGCAGGTGACCCCGCCGCGGATCATCTCGGCGCAGGCGAGCCGTGCCCCCAACTCAACGTCCCGGGCGGTGAGGTTGGACTCGATCGGCCAGATGAAGTCGTTGAACCACTCCTCGGCGGGCAGATCCTCGGCGATGCCGCGCAACGCGACCATCGGCGAGTGCGTATGACAGTTGATGAGGCCGGGCATCGCCACCTGGCCACGGGCGTCGATGCGCTCGACGGCGTCCACGGCGGACGCGCCGCCGGTGACGGCCTCGATGACCCCTCCTCGTACGACGATCGAGGCGTCCTCGACGAAGGCGATCCCCTCGTGGTCGTCGTGCACGAGGGCGGTGCATCCGGTGATGAGGAGATCCGCGGGGCCCTGCGCGGAGGAGGGGCCTTGCCCGGAAGAGGCCGGGGACGGAGTCGCGGGAGACGGCGTCATTGCGTCACCGTACGACGGTGTCGTGGCGCCGGGGGACATGAAGGGCGGATCCGGTACCGAGCCGGTGGCCGCACCAGCCACGACCGTCACACAGCGACGGGCACCTCGGACCCCTGCTTCACACGAAGCCCCGCCCGCGCCCGCCCCTCGGCCAGTTCGTGGAGGAGTTCGACGATCCGCTCGGTGTGGCGGGGCGTGAGCCGCCCGTTGTCGTCGAGCTGGACCGCGCACGCCGTCGTCGTGTCGACGAGTCGTTCGAGGGTGGCCGCCACCTCGTCCGTGCCCTCCGCGTGCCGTGCGAGGGCGGGGAGTTCGGCGGCGGCGAGGTCGATCGCGGCACGGGCCTCGGCGAGCGCGCGATAGGCCTCGCGGCGCAGGGCCCAGCGGCCGGCCTTGTCGTCCGTCGTGCCTTCGTTCAGCACATGCGCGAGGTAGGCGTCCGCCGCCTCCACGGCGCGGGCGAGCCGGGCCCGTACCGTCCCTCCGCGCTGCCCGAGCGCCGGCAGATGCCCGACGAGCAGCACGATCGCGCAGGCCAGCAGCGTCTCGCCGATGCGGCTCCAGGCGGCCGGCGGCTCCCCCGCCACCATGACGAGGGCGAGCACGAGAACGGTGACGACGGCGGTCTGCGCCGCGAAGTGCCGTGTGGCGACGGGGATCAGGGCGCCGCATACGGCCACGACGGCGACCAGCCCGGCGGGCCTGGGCAGCAGTGCGGCGAGCCCCGCGAAGACGATGGCGCCAAGGACGGTCCCCGCCGCCCGGCACAGCACCCGCGAGGCGAGCGGCCCGAGGTCGGGCTTGACGAGGAAGACGGCGGTCGCGGGGAGCCAGTACCAGTGGGAGTGGTTCCCGTACCACTGGGCGTGGTGCAGGGCCTGCGCCACGCCCGCGCTCGCGCCGAAGCAGAGGGCGACCCGGAGCCCGTACTCACGCCCTCCCGCGCCGAAGGCGGTGCGCGCGAGGGACAGGGCGGTACGACGCCGGGTGTGCAGGTTCCTTCCGGTGCCGCCCCCGTCGAAGGCGTCGGCGGCGTGCAGCAGCGCGTCGTCGAGGGCGCGCAGGGCGGGCGCGGAGCGGGAGGGCGCGGGCAGTGGTCCGGTGTGCGCGCCGGTCCGTACGGCGGTGGCGAGCCGCCGGGGTCCTTCCGCGGCCCGCGCGGGCACCGCCTCTCCCACCCAGGCGAGCGCGGTCGCGGCCTCGGCGAGCGGCAGCGCGGCGGCGTACTGCGCATGCAGCCGCCGCTCGGCCCCGGAGCTGGCGTACCGCCGCAGCCGGGGCCCGGCGAGCGCGTCCTGCGCGTGGTCGAGCGCGGCGGTCAGCGCGACCCTGCGAGCGGTCGCGTCCGTCCCCCCTGCGGCGATCAGCAGCTCGGCGATCGCGTCGTACACGGCGCCGACGGCGTCCCGCTCCCCGTCGAACCGGTAGTCACCGGCAGTGACCGCGGTCGTCGGCAGCGCGAGCCGCAGCGCGATGAGCCACCCGGCGCCGGCGAGGTAGAACAGCGCGCGCTGCCACCCGGGTTCGGGCAGCGGCATCCCGGCCCCGATGGCGCAGGCCACGAGCAACTGCGTGCCGGCCCCGGAGGCGACGGGCCCGACGGCGCTCATGCCGCCCGCGACGAGCCCGAGAACAGTGAGGAACAGGGTGAGGGTCACCGCCCCGACATGCTCTCCGGCGTACGACCCGACGAGCAGCCCTCCGGCCCCCGCGAGGCCGGGCACCCCAATCCTCCTGACGGCGGCCCGCCGGCTCCCGGGCCGGTCGTTGATCCCGGCGAGCATGGCCCCGAGCGCCGCGACCACTCCGACGGACGGCTGCCCGGCGACCACCGCCACGAGCAGCAGCGGCCCGGCCGCCAGCGCACCCCGGACGACCGCGCTCCAGGGAACGGGTCCCCGCTGGGCGCGCAGGGCATGGGCGAGCCAGGGCGGCAGGGCGACGCTGGGGAGTGGCACGGGGCTCCTGTCGGGCGAGGGCGGGGGCGCCTTCGGGCGACATCGGCCGGGCTGTTGTGGTGCCTACGGTAGATCGAGTTACTGGAGGGAATGGAACGCAAGTGTTTCGGCGAGGTGACGCTTCGCGTGGAGGGCGCGTTCTTTATGAACGCAACCCCTGTACGAAGCCGATGCACGCGACCGGCGTCCATGGCCGATGTACGCAAAAACGGGAGCGGGCCCGAGGGCGTAGCCGGCCCCCGGACCCTGTGATGCCACCCAATTCACACGCCGGCACGCTTGAGGACCCAGGTCAGTCGTCATGTCGCCGCGTCCTGCCTTTGGACCACCGCACATCGAGCTGTGCGGGCCGGACTTGAACCGGCATTTCGACGTCCGGGGCCTGGGCCCGGTCGATCCGGCGATGGGCGGCGAATACTGAGTCTGGAGCAAGAGTCTGAGATTGACCGCGGTCCGCCCTTTACTGCTTTGGTGGGTACGACCGCTCATCACGACAAGCTTCAGCTTCAGCTTTGCGCTCCTCGCGCACCCCGGCCGTGGTGCATTGGCCGGGAGTTCTGGAGGCTACCCGAACAGGTAGCCGAACACGGAGTCGCCGACGTGCTGGTCGACGACGTCCACGCCGTTCGCCTCCTCGCGGGCGAACTTGACGGCCTGCTGCAACTTCTCGACGCGGCCGAGGAGTTCGTTGACGCGCCGGGCGGGCAGGGCGCCGGAGAACTTCACGGTCGTCCAGTACCCGACGGGTATGTCCTCGTAGTACACCTCGACCTGAGCGGGATGCTTCTCGGTAGCCTCGGCCTTGACGTGGTTTCGGGGCACCTTCTTCGTACGAAGCGTCCGCACGGGCTCGGTCTTCCACGCATCGGTGGAGGGATCCTGCACCCACGACTCGGAGGCGTCGAGGACGGGCAGCTTCCGCACAAACGTGTTGAGGTCGGTGAGCTGCTTCTCGAGGAACAGCAGATACGACACGGGCACCTCGGCGACGAGCACCCGCCCGTCGACCTTCACATCCGCGCGCGCCGTGCAGTTCGCCCAGTCCTTGGTGGCGGTCACATCGAACAGCCGCGTCAGCGTCCCCGCGGTCTCCCGCAGCACGTCCTCGGCCTGCACCTGCACCCGAGTCGACTCGGGCGGCAACTGCTCGCCCTCCTCGTCCTTCGGCTGGTACGTCCGCGAGATGCCGGCCAGCAACGCGGGCTTCTGCAGCCCATGATGAGCGGACGTCAGGTCCTGATGGGACTTGGACTTGATGCCCTTCTCCACTGCGATGATCTGATTGAGTTTCGCCACGTCGGTGACGGTATCAGCGCCAACAGGACCTTCTCGAACGATTATTCGGCGTCGGGCCCGGGGGCATGTCCCGGTGTCAGCTCCCGGCCACCGCCTCCCGCAGCGCCGCGAGCTCCCCGTACATCGTCCCGCCCGGGCAGTCCGTCTCCATCCAGTCGCGGTGGCCGCTGATTTCGGGGACGTCCTTCTTGGTGGCGTTGACCGGGTTGGTGTACGTGACCTGGGCCTTGGGGTCGACGCCGTGGAGGCGGGTCAGGACTCGGGTCAGGCGGGTGAGGGCCGTGCGGGCGGCTTCGGTGGGGCCCTGGTCGACCAGGGTGCCGAGGAGGGCGATGCCGAGGTTGCCCGAGTTGAAGCCGCCCACGTGGAAGGCGGTGACGAGCTTGCCGTCGGCGTCGTGCGCGGGGATGCCGTCGTCGCCCGAGTAACGGCCCTCGTAGATACGGCCCTTCTCGTCGATGAGGAAGTGGTAGCCGATGTCGCCCCAGTCGTTGGTGACCGCGTGGAACTGGTAGATCGCGCGCACCGTGGCGGCCGGGTCCGGGTCGCCGTTGGGGGTGTCGGTGTGGTGGACCGTGAGCGTCTGGAACGGGTAGTACACCGTCGGCGAGTTCTCCGTACCGTCCGCCTTGAAGCGCAGCGACTCGTCCGCGCCCCAGGCCGCGCGCGACAGATAGGCGACGCCCCGCACGCGGGTCGTGTCCTTCGGTACGGCGACCTCGCGCCGCGGGCCCTGCGTGGTGTCGAGGGCCAGCGAGCGCAGACCGCTCGCGCCGTCCGGTGCCTTCAGCTCATATCCGGAAGCCTGGTCGGCGGGGATGAGCAGCGCGCCGCCGTTGCTGCCCGAACAGCCGCTGCCGCTCAGGGACTTCCAGGTGCCCTTGCCTCCGTCGGCGTTGGTCAGCCGGATGCCGCCGCCCGCGGTTTCACTCGTATCGGCCCAGCTCACACCCACGTAACCGATGGGGAAAGCCGCCTCTACGGGCCCTTCGCCGGTGGCCGCCTTGGCGCGGGTCCTGGGGAAGGTCTCGGAGTTCGTACCGGCCTCGGCGGCACCCGAGTCCGTGGCGTCGGGCGTGGTGTTCGCCATCACGACGGGCGTGAGCGCGGCGCCTGCCGCGACCGCGCCCGCGGCGCCGATCAACCCGCGCCGTGTGACACGGGACCGGGCGCGGTGGGAGGTGGGGGGAACAGTCATGGGAGGCGTCCTTCGAGGTTCCTTGGAGACTCGACGGAGCCTACGGCTCCGGATTACCGCCTCGGCGCACACACCCCGACACAGTCACCGGATGCACTCCTCTCCCGCGCACCTTGTCCGCGAATTCCACCTGGCATTCGAACTCGACGCCACGGCACGGTAATTGACACGTACACGCAACGCCTGGGAAAACACCGCTTCCTACGGTCGGCGGCGAGCGTCTGTCGCCGACCTGCTAGGAGCCGTGTTACGTGAAGATCGCCCACCGTACTGCCGCCCTGCTCTGTACGTTCGCCGTCGCCGCGGGGGTCTCGCTGTCCAGCGCGAGTGCCCAGCCCAAGGAGAAGGAGGATGCGCCCGAGGTCGCCGTGATCGGGACCGGCGGCACCATCTCCGGAGTCAGTACCAGCCGCGTCTCCTTCCAGGACTACAAGTCGGGGCAGCTCGCGATCTCCAAGATGGTGGACGAGTTGCGGCCCGAGGTGGACGGGGTCGCCGATGTGACGACCGAGCAGTTCGGGAACAAGGGGTCGAGCGGGTACTCCATCGCGGACTACCGCAAGCTCACCGCGTCCGTCGACGCCGCGCTCAAGAAGAACGACGCGGTGGTGGTGACCACCGGTACGGACACGATGGAGGAGTTCGCGTACTGGCTCGACCTGACCGTGCGCAGCGACAAGCCGGTGATCCTCACCGGTTCGATGCGGCCGTGGACGGTCATCGGCACCGACGCGCCCGCCAATCTCTACAACGCGATCAAGCTGGCCGCGAGCAACAAGACGAAGTGCTACGGCACCGTCGTCATGCTCAACGACCAGATCCAGGCCGCGCGGGAGGTCCGCAAGACCAACGCCCTGCGCATGGACACCTTCGAGAGCGGTCCCTCCGGGGAACTCGGCGTCATCGACCAGGACAACATCCGGCTCAACCGGGCGCCGGCCCGCGTCCAGAAGTGCGGCAAGGCGAGCTGGCGTACACCCTTCGACCTGGACCGGATCGTCGGCAAGGTGAGTGACAAGTCGAGCACGCCTCTGCCGAGGGTGGAGATCGCGTACTCCTACCAGGACGCCGGCGGTGAGGCGATCACGGCGTTCGCGGACGCCGGGGCGAAGGGCATCGTCACCGCGGGCACGGGCGCAGGCGGTATCTCGCCCGCGATGTCGACCGCGCGGACCGAGGCGGTGAAGAAGGGGGTGACGTTCGCCTCGACCACCCGTACCGGGTCGGGGGCGGTGTACGACTCGGCCGGCACCACCGGCGTCATCGGCGCGGAGGATCTGACCGCACAGAAGGCCCGGCTGCTCCTGCTCCTCTCCCTCGCGGCGACGGACGACGAGAAGCAGATACGGACGTGGTTCGCGACGCTGGGGACGGCGCAGTTCACCACGAAGTAAGGGGCGACTGCCGGTTCGCGGGCAGGAGCGACTGCCGGTTCGCGAGCAGGGGCGGGCCGGCAGCGGATCGGGGCGCAGATACCGAATCGTGCCCCGGACACCCGGCACGATTCGAACCTTGGACGCGACTCGCCCCTCGACGTGGACCCGATATTCGGATGCGGCCCCGCCCCCATGCCCCGCATCATCGGCAGGTTGCCCACCGCCGGCGAAGAAGGCCCGAGCCGGGCCGAAGCCGAAGATCCCCGGGAGCCCGCATGGTTCAGCGCGTCACCGTCCCCAGCCTCTTCACCCCGCCCCTCTACTCCCACGCGTCCGTGGTCGAGGCAGGCACGAAGCTCGCCTTCCTCGCCGGGTCCGTACCCCTCGACGCCAAGGGGAACATCGTCGGCGAGGCCGATCCCGTACGGCAGGCCCAGCAGGTGCTGGCCAATCTCGACGAGCAACTGCGCGCGGTCGGCAGCGACATGACGCATGTCGTGTCGACCGACGTGTACGTCGTCGGCAGTGAGCCGGCGGTGCTGTCCGCGGTCTGGGAGGTCGTCGAGGCGTCCGGGCTCAGCGTCGGCCCGCACTCGTCGACGCTGATCGGGGTGGCCTGCCTCGGGTACACCGGCCAGCTGGTGGAGATCACGGCAACCGCAGTCGTGCCCGAGCCGGACCGCACCTAAGGCGTACCCGCGTTCCGCGCCAGCTCCAGCGCGTACGACTCCCACCACTGCCCGGCCGCCGGCCCGCCCCGGCACGTCCCGTCCGACTCCCCCGGCCGTTTGATCCACAGATACGCGTCGATCAGCGGATCCCCCGTCAGGACGGTCGGCGGCGTACCCAGGGCCCTGCCCGGCGGATTGCACCAGGAATCCGTACCGGTGTAGGGCCCGTTGCCGTTCCTGCTCGTGTCGACGACGAAGTGCGTGCCGCCGAGGTCCTCCGACAGCGACTTCCCGTACGCCGAACTGGCCGCGTCGGTCTGGAAGTTGGAGACGTTGAGCGCGACGCCGTCCGCGCGGGTGACCCCCGACTCCGTCAGGGCGTCGACCATGCGCCATGCCTCGGGAATCCAGGCGGAGTTGCCCGCGTCGAGGTAGACGCGGGTGCCCGGTTGCCGCTTGAAGCGGTCGACGGCGTACGCGAGCAGCGCGTACCGCTCCTTCGCCACGACCCGGGTGCAGCCCGCCACCAGTTGGGCCACGGCGTCCGGTTCGACGATCACGTACGCGCCCCGGTCCCCGAGGCCCGCCGCGAACTCGTCGACCCAGGTGCGGTAGGCCGCCGCGGTCGGTGCTCCTCCGCCGGAGTAGGCGCCGCAGTCGCGGTTCGGGATGTAGTACGCGACGAGCACGGCCGTACGTCCCTGGCCTGCGGCCGCGGTCGTACGGTCCCGCACGACCGCTTCCGGGCCGGGCCCGTTGAGCCACTCGGCCTGGGCGCGGGTGGCGATGCGGTCCATGAGCAGGGCGTCCGCGGTGCGTCCCGTGGCCCGCCACTCGGCGGCCTGCCGGGCGGCGCGGGAGTCGGGGTCCACCCAGAAGGGGTCGTCGGCTGCACCGAAGGCGCCGGTGCAGCAGAGACCAACGAGTGCGGCGGCCAGGAGTGCTCTCAGCGACGGCACGGGCGGCTCCGTTCACGGGGTGGGCGACTGTCCGTCCTCCCCAGAGGGTGCGGTCAGGGCCCGCCGCCGCCCCACCGTCCACGGCCGGGTCGCCGCAGGATCACTCCGACGGAGGCGAGGCCGTGCCCCTGCCAGTACCGGTGCCCGTGCCTCCGGGGGACCCCCACGTCCGCCGCTTCGGCAACGGCTTCGCGTAGCTCCCCGCCCGGCTGGTCGTGAGCCCCAGCGAGACGAGCGACTCGGCGAGCTTGACCGCCGCGGCCACCCCGTCGACGACAGGCAGGCCGAGCTTCTCCCCCACCGCCCGCTGCAGCCCCGTCATCCCGGCGCACCCGAGGACGAGTACCTCGGCGCCGGCCGCCCGGGCCCGCTCGGCGGCTGCCACGAAGGCATCCTCGGTGCGCTGGGCGTCGCCGAGGTCGAGGACGCCGAGCCCGGTGCCGACGACGGCGGCGCAGTGGGCGGCGACCCCGGCCGTGTGCAGGCTGTCCTCGATCTGGCCGCGCGAGCGCTCCAGGGTGGTGACGACGCCGTACCGCCGCCCGAGCAGGCAGGCGAGATGGGCGGCGGCCTCGGTGATGTCGACGACGGGTACGTCGACGAGCTCCCGGGCACCCTCGCGTCCGTGTTCCCCGAACCCGGCCATGACGACGGCGTCGTAGGGACCCTCGTACGTCCGCAGGGTGTCGAGGACGGCCGCCGCGGAGAGATGGCTGTCGAGCCAGCCCTCCGCGGACTCCGGTCCCCAGGCGGGGGTCAGTCCGGTCACGGTGGTGCCCGGGCCTGCGGCGGCCCGGGCACCTCGTACGATCTCCTCGGTCATCTCCTGCGTCGTGTTGCAGTTGGTGACGACGATCCGCACGCTCAGCCCGCCGCAGAAGCGGGGACGGCGGCGCGCTCCGAGCGGCACAACAGCGCGTACAGTCCGGCCGCCAGCGCCGTACCGATGAACCAGGAGTACGGGGCCACGTCGCTGAAGTCCTTAACCAGCGCGAGTACCGCCGCGACCGCCGCGGAGGGAAGGAACGCCCACAGCGCCTTGGGGTTGACGCCTTTTTTGTAGTAATAGGGCGATCCCGGCTGGGCGTTGAAGAGCTGGTCGACGTCGACGCGGCCGCGCTTGACCCAGTAGTAGTCGAGCATGATCACGCCGAACAGCGGTCCCAGGAAGGCGCCGAGGCCGCCGAGGAAATAGTTGACGACCGTGGGGTTGGAGAAGAGGTTCCAGGGGGTCACAAGGAGCGCGGCCACCGTGCTGATCATGCCGCCGATCCTGAAGGTGATCTTCTGCGGCCAGACGTTGGCGAGGTCGTACGCCGGTGAGACGAAGTTGGCGACGATGTTGACGCCCATGGTGGCGATGGCGAAGGTCAGGGCGCCGAGGACGAGGACCCAGGTGTTGCCGACCTTGGCGACGAGCAGCGCCGGGTCGGTGATGGCCTCGCCGAACACCTCGATGGAACCGGCCGTGACGATGACCGAGACGATCACGAAGGCCGTCGAATTGACGGGCAGGCCCCAGAAGTTGCCGCGCCTGACGGTCTTGTAGCCGGGCGCGAAGCGCGAGAAGTCGCAGAAGTTGAGCATCAGGGTGCCGTAGGTGGCCAGGATCAGCCCGATCGCGCCGAACCACTGCCGCCACTGCTCGCCGACCGACACCGGGTGCGGGGTCGAGGTGAGGGAGATGGTCCAACCCGCCTTGGACAGAACCCAGATGGCGAGGGCGATCATGACCAGCCAGATGGCGGGGCCGCAGAAGTCCTGGAACTTGCGGACCGACTCCATGCCCTGGCTGATGATCATCGCCTGGACAAGCCAGAGCGCGACGAACGACACCCAGCCGAGCGCGTCCAGGCCGAGGAAGGAGTGGTGGGTCCAGGACTCCAGGCCGGGCCAGGCCGCGAGCAGCATCACGTTGACCGCCACCGACGCCAGATAGGTCTGGATGCCGTACCACATGATGGCGATGACCGCCCTGATCAGCGCGGGGATGTTGGCACCCCAGACGCCGAAGCTGATGCGGCTGACGACGGGGAAGGGCACACCGGTGCGCTGCCCGACCCGGCCCATCAGGTTCATCCCGGCGTAGATGATCACGAAGCCGACGAGCAGCGAGGTGAAGATCTGCCAGACGTTCATGCCGAGGACCAACAGGCCTGCCGCGAACGTGTAGTTGCCGAGGTTGTGGACGTCGGACATCCACATGGCGAAGAGGTCGAAGACCTTCCAGTTCCGCTTCTGCGCGGGCGCGAGGTCTTCGTTGGTGAGGCGGGGATCGGGGACGAACGCGGCGGTGCCGGTGGCTTCGGCACGGTCGGCGAGGGACACGGGGCCTCCATGGGCGAGGGGACGGAGGGCGGCCTTTCGGTCTTGTTCGGTACAGCTTTGAGATCACTTTGGTATACCAAACTGTCGTCATAGTCCCGCCGCCGATGACGTCCGCCCATGTCCTTGCAGTTACGACTCCGTAAAACACCCCCGAGGTCGGCGAACATGGACCCATGACGAAGATCGAACCCCTGGGTGCGGTGCGGGAGCGCGTTCTCGCCGCGCTACGGCAGGAGATCATCGCCGGACGGCTGCGCCCCGGCGACCGGCTGGTCGAACGCGAGCTCGCCGAGCGCTTCGGGGTCTCCCGGGTCCCGGTCCGCGAGGCGATCCGTTCACTGGTCGGCGAGGGGTTCGTGCACTTCGAGACGCCGCGCCGCACGGTGGTGCGCCGGCTGACCCCGACCGACGTGAAGGAACTCTTCGAACTGCGCGAGGCCCTCGAGGTCTACGCGGCCGGGCTCGCCGCCTCCCGTTCCACGCCGCAAGACCTCGCGGAACTACGGGAGTTGCTCGACCGCGCGGCGACCGCGACCCGCGCCGGGGACGCCGAGACGATCACCGACATCAACACCCGTTTCCACGACCGCATCCTCGCCATGGCGGGCAACAGCTTGCTGATCTCCGTCATGGAACCGGTCGACGGCCGCCTGCGCTGGCTCACCCGGCAGAACGAGGAGTGGCCCCAACTCCTCACCGAACACCATGAGTTGTACGACTCCATCGCATCCGGCGACCCGGACCGCGCCCGCGCGCACGCCCTCGCACACGTCCAGGCCAACTACCGGTCGACGGTGCGCCATCTCTTCGGGGACGGCTAGCGAACCCCCGCACGCGGGGAGCGGCCACTAGCCCGGGTACGGCTTCGTCGGCAGCCCCGCCGCATCCGCCGCGGCGCGCAGCACCTCCCGCAGCATCTCGGGGGTCAGCCGCCCGGTGAAGGTGTTGCGCTGGCTGACGTGGAAGCATCCGAAGAGCTCGATCGAGCCGGACGCGAGCGGCGGTCCGGACTCGAGCGGCGCTCCGAGCGTGAGCCGCGCTCCGTGTGCGAACGCGGGGCGGGGACGGGGCACCGCCCACCCCGCCGCGGCGAAGGCAGGCAGCGCGGCCTGCCACCCGAAGGCTCCGAGTACGACAACCGCCCGCAGTGAGGGCCGCAGCAGCTCCAGTTCCCGCACGAGCCACGGCCGGCAGGCGTCCCGCTCGTCCGGCGTCGGCTTGTTGGCCGGCGGAGCGCAGTGCACGGGCGAGGTGATGCGTACGCCGTACAGCTCCAGCCCGTCGTCCGCACTCACCGCGGTCCCCTTCGACGCGAGTCCCACCTCGTGCAGCGCCGCGTAGAGCACATCCCCGGAGCGGTCCCCTGTGAACATCCGCCCGGTCCGGTTCGCACCGTGCGCGGCGGGCGCGAGGCCGACGATCAGCAGGGACGCGTCGGCGGGTCCGAACCCCGGGACCGGCCGTCCCCAGTACGTCTCGTCGGCGAAGGCCGCGCGCTTGGTACGGGCCACGTCCTCACGCCACTCGACAAGGCGGGGACAGGCCCGGCACCCCGTGATCCGCCCGTCCAGCTCCGCAAGACCGCCGACATCCATGCCACCACCGTACGACCGGGGCGATCACGTCGGTCAGGTCGGTCAGGTCGGTCAGGTCGGTCAGGTCGGTCAGGTCATCGCCGCGCCGGCCGCCACGAACCCGCAGATCAGCAGGAACAGGATGGCGAGGAGCGGCCAGACGAAGCGGAGGTACTTGTCGTAGCCGACCTTGGCGAGGGCGACGCCGCCGATGGTGACGGCGGTGGTGGGGACCCAGAGGTTCATCCAGCCGCTGGCGGACTGCCAGGCGGTGACGACCACCGCGCGGGAGACGCCCGCGAAGTCGGCGAGCGGGGCGAGGATCGGCATGGCCAGGGTCGCGTGGCCCGAGGTGGACGGGATGAGGAAGGCCAGCGGCAGGTTCACGACGAAGACGATGATCGCGAAGACGCCCGAGGAGGTGCCCTTCACGACGCCCTCGATGGAATGCAGCACGGTGTCGGTGATCTTCGAGTTGTTCATGATCACGGTGACTCCGCGCGCCAGCACGATCACCAGCGCCGGGGAGATGAAGTCCGCCGCACCCTGGATGATCGTCGCGCTCAGCTTCTGCTCGCCCATCCGCGCCACCAGCCCGATCAGCACCGCCGCGCACAGGAACAGTGCCGCCAACTGCGGGAAGGACCAACCGAGTTCGAAGCCGTACGGTGTCGCGTCCGCCTCGCCCGTGAGCGCGCTCGCCCAGGGCACCACCGAGAAGATCATGAAGGCGAAGACCAGCGCCGTCGCGACAAGGACCGCCTTGTGCAGGCCGGTCAGCTCGGGCACCTCGCCCGCGGCCTCGCTGGCCTGCTCGCGGTCGCCGGGCAGGAACCCGGTGAGCGACCGGTCCGGGGTCTTCTGCACGCGCCGCGCGTACCGGATGACGTACGCGACCGTCACCGCCGTCAGCACCACCCACATCACGAACCTCAGCACGATGCCGTCACCGAGCGAGATGTCCGCGGCGGACGAGGCCACACCCGTCGCGAAGGGGTTCACCGTCGAGCACAGCACACCGATCCCGGCACCGAGAATGATCGCGCCGACGGCCACCATCCGGTCGTACCCCAGGGCCAGCATCAACGGCACGATCAGCCCGTAGAAGCCGAGCGTCTCCTCGGCGAAGCCCTCCACCGTGCCGAGCACCGAGAACACCACCATCACGCCCGCGATGAGCAACGCCCCGCGCTCACGCAGCCGGTGGGCGAGCCGCCCGATGCCCCGGTCGAGGGCGCCCGTGGCGAAGACGACGGTGATGAAGGCCCCGATGGCGAGCACGAAGAGGAACACGCCCGCGCTGCCGTACAGTTCACCGGCCATGTCGGGCCCGACCTGCCCGCTCTTCTCGTCCTGGACGCCGTAGAGGCCGTTGACGGGAGAGAGGAAGAGGTCGTTGAGCCGGTCGACGAAGCTCTGGCCGGAGTCGACCCGGTGGTAGGTGCCCTGGACGGGCGCGCCCGCGTCGTCGCGGTCGTACTGCCCGGATGGGATCAGAAACGCCAGCGCCCAGACCGCGATCGTGACGATGGCGAGGACGGTCAGCGCGCTGGGAAAGGTGAACTTGTGTTTACGCGGAGGCTCTTCGGTGTCGATCGTGCTGGTCAAGGCGCCCCCTCGGCCCGGAAGTCGGCCGCGTACTCCCGTACGAAGGCGCACATCGCCACCACCGTGTTGCGCAGCTCCGAGAAGAGCACCCGCTCGTTGGGGGCGTGCAGATTGCACATGCTGTCCTGCGCGCCGAAGAGCAGCACCTCGGCGTTCGGGGCGGCCCGGGCCAGCCCGTTGACCAGCGGGATCGAACCGCCCGTCGCGACGTACGACGCGTCCTCGCCCCAGGCCTCGCGCAGCGCGGTGAGGGCGGCACGGTAGGCGGGACCGCCGGTCGAGGCCTCGTAGCCGGGGCCCGTGTCGCCCGGCGTGACGGTGAGCGGGACACCGAAGGGCCGCAGCGAGCGCAGATGCTCGACGAGCCTCGCCCGCGCCTCCTTCGCGTCCTGCTTCGGGTGAAAGCGGAGGTTGAGCTTGGCGCGCGCGTACGGGACGACGGCCGACGCCGCGTGCTCGACGCTCGGCGCGTCCAGGCCGATCACGGTGATCGCGGGCCCGCTCCACAGCCGCTCACCGAGGCTCCCGCTGCCGATCAGCGGCAGCCCTTCCCGTACACCGGCCAGGCTCCGGAACTCGTCCTCGGTGTACGTCGTCCCCGTCCACTCGTCCCGCCTGAGCCCCTCCACGGCCACGTCACCGTGCACGTCGTGCAGCGTGGACAGAGCCGTCAGCAGGACCAGCAGCGCATCCGGTGCCGCGCCGCCGAACTCCCCGCTGTGGCGCGGCTCTTCGAGCGTGCGGACCTCGACGATCACCTCGGAGGCACCGCGCAGCCCGGTGGTCAGCGTGGGCGTGCCCGGCCGCAGGTTCCCCAGGTCGGCGATGACCATGGCATCGCAGGCGAACCGCTCGGGATCGCTCGGCGGATAGTCGTCGAAGGGGCTGCCGTACTCCTCCTGCCCCTCGAACACGATCTTCACCCCGACCGGCGGCCGCCCCTCGTACGCCCGCAGCATCCCCAGATGCGCGATCACATTCGACTTGTCGTCGGCGATCCCGCGCGCCCTGAGTCCGCCCTCGACTGGCGTCGGCTCGAAGGGCGGCGACAGCCACAGCTTCTCGTCACCGGGCGGCTGCACGTCGTAGTGCGAGTAGAGGAGGACGGTGGGCGCGTCCGGGCTCGGCGGCGGGATCTCGGCGAAGATCACGGGCGCGGTGTCGGGGAGGTCGATACGGTCGATCCGCTCGACTCCGGCCTCCCGCAGCAGCCGTACGAGGAGATCGTGGGCCTCCTGGACCGGCTCGGCCGGGAATCCGGGGAAGGCGACGGAGGGAATGGCGGCGAGCCGTTCCAGGTCGGCGCGAAGGCCGTCCATCAACGCGTCGACCTTCGCTGCTGTCTCCACGTGGGGCCCCTCGCTGTTGCCTGCCGTTGCCTGCTGCCGCCCCTCGCCGCCTACTGTCGCCTGGACGACCTCAGGCAACAGCCTCCGGGCTCCCTCGGGCGGTCGCATCCGGGGTGGGCCGTGCGACGGAAATTTCCCCCGGGCCGCCCGGGCCGGGGGACTAAAGTCGAGGCATGGCTTCAGAGGGTGCGGACGTCGACGTCGATGCGGGTGTCGACGCAGATGTCGACAAAGGCGTCGAGAAGGTCGAGAAGAAGGACGCGGGCGGTTCGGCCGATGCCGTAGCCGCGGCCAAGGCCGCCGGCCCGGCCGGCGGCGAGAGCGTGCGGGTCGACAGCTGGATCTGGTCCGTGCGTCTGGTCAAGACCCGCTCGATGGGTGCCACCGCATGCCGGGGCGGGCATGTCCGAGTGAACGGCGAGCGCGTCAAGCCCGCGTACGCCGTGCGCGTCGGCGACGAGGTACGGCTGCGGCATGCGGGCCGGGAGCGGGTCGTCGTCGTGAAGCGCGTGATCCGCAAGCGGGTCGGCCCGCCCGTCGCCGCCGAGTGCTTCGTCGACAACAGCCCGCCGCCCCCGCCGCGCGAGGCCATCGCCCCCGCGGGCATCCGCGACCGCGGCGCCGGCCGCCCGACCAAGCGCGACCGCCGCGAGATGGAACGCCTCCGCGGGCTCTCCGGCCCGCCGGCCGGCCCCGACGGCTCCTGAACACCCAGGGCCACCGGCCACCGGCCGTCAGCCGTCAGCCGTCAGGGGAACTTCCGAGAACCGGTACGCCGATGCACCGTAGAGGGCGCCCCTGTCGTTCTGGGGTGCCCTCGACGGTGCACGGTGGTCGGCGACCGGTCGCTCAGGCCCGTCGTCGCACCAGGCGGAGCAGCTCCGTGGTGTGACTCCTGCGGGCCCATGCGATCAACGCCAGCGGCAGGATCAGGATGAGCGGCGTCGCCACGTACGGCCCGTGCAGGACCGTGACGTTCACGATGAACGCACCGACCATCAGCGCACTGAGCGACACCGCCGCCACCGAGGACAGCAGCGGGATCAACAGCGCGATACCGCCGGCGAGTTCGAGCACGCCGATGATGTACATCCCCGTGCTGCCCCACCCGAGCTTGTCGAAGCCCTCGGCCGCCGACGGGTGCGCGATCAGCTTGGGCAGCGCGCTCGCGAGGGCGAAGAAGAGGCCGAGTGTGATCTGCAGGGCGCCGAGGGAGATCCGGGCGCCGCGGCTGTGGGGGGTTCCGGCGGTGGTGGCGGAGGGGGCGCAGGTGACAGAGGTGACGGGGATGGTGGTCTCGGACATCGGGGTCTCCTGTGTGAAGCGGTCGCTGTTGCTTTCACAGAGGTAGACCGGGTGCGCGTCCGGAACTCATCGGCGCGGGAAGGGATTTGATTCGCCCCCTCCGCCCCTGCCCATTCCCGTCTCCTGGGGCCCGCGGCGGAGCCGCTGATGGATGCAGCGCCCCCAGACCCCCGATCGCCCGAAGGGCTCGTCCTCAAACGCCGGACGGGCTGAAGATCCCTCCCCAGATTGAACAGCTCAGCCCTTCACCGCCCTCACCCACATCCCGTCCTCCGTCAGATACCGATCCACCCTCAGCCCCGCGTCCCCCAGCGCCTCCTCGAACTGCTCCTTCGTCAGCGGTCGGGCCAGGAATGTCTGGGTCCACGTGGCGTCCGGGAACACGTACTCCGCGTGTATCGAGTCGACCCCGTCGCCGACCGGCTCCGCCGACACGATCCGTATGGTGAAGCCGGTGGGGTCAAGCCTCTCGCGGGGCACGTTCGTGTGGTAGTCCGGCCCCTCGCGCTGGATCAACACACAGCCGTCCTCGGCGACATGGCGGGCGCATGTCTTCAGCAACCCGCGCCGCACCTCGACGTCACCGGCGTGCACGAGGAAGGACGCGAGCATGACCACGTCGAACGTCTCGCCCAGGTCGAGGTCCTCGATCGGGCCGCATATCGTGCGCGCCCCGCGGACCCGCTCCAGCATCTCGGCCGACTCGTCCACGGCCGTGATCGTGAACCCGCGCTCCAGGAGCGGGTGGGTCACCCGCCCCACCCCACTGCCCAGTTCCAGGATGCGCGCGCCCGCCGGCACGGCCGCGCTGACGATGTCCGGCTCCTCACCGACGGACAGTCGCGTATACAGCTCGACCGCACAGCCGTCCGGAGTGATCGCACCGGGTCCGGTTCCCTCGTACCCCTCACGCATCTCAATCTTCATACCCGTCCAACGGGCGGCCTCCGCACGCCCGTTCCCACCCCGCCGTCACTCTTTCGGGTGGATCACAACGCGAACCAGCCATGCCCTCCGTACCAATGCCCACCCGCCCGCAGATGATCCCCCACCGCCCGCTCGACACTGTTGCGCCGCGGCAGTTGCTCGACCGGCAGCTCCGGATCGCCGAAGACGAAGCCGACGGGCACCTGGTCGTCCGGGGTCGTCTCCTCGTAGGCGATCTCGAAGCGGTCCTGGAAGCGGACGATGTTGGAGTCCGCCGGCAGGTACCGCTTGAGCTGCGGATCGAGCAGCCAGGAGTGGCAGATGGCGACGTCGTAGCGCTCGTCGGGGTAGTGCAGGGCGAAGAACTCCCGTGCCAGGGCGAGCGAACGGTCGCAGGCGGCCGGGCTCAAGGGGCCATGGAAGTCGGTGATGTGCAGGCTCAGGCAGTAGTCGCCCGGCCCTGGAGCGGGCCCTCCGCCCGGCCCCGTCGCCGCGACCGCCCGCCCCATCCGCTGCCCCAGCCGCGCCCGCTGGAACTGCAGCCGGCCCAGCTGGAACAGCTCACCGTGGAAATGCAGGGCGATCCACCACGGGAACAGCAGCCCGGAGGTACCGAGCCGTCGATGGTGCACGGCCACATGCCGGCCGAGGTCGGCGAGGGTGCGCCGGGACACGTCGTCCGGGATACCGCGCGAGCGGTGGTACGCGCGCACGAACGGGAGCGCCGCGACAAAGACGTACAGGTGGAAGCAGCGTCCCAGCGCACCCGTCGACGCAGGGAACGGAGGCGGCTCCCACCCCTTGTCGATCTCCCCCATGTCCCGCACGAAGCGGCGGACGCACCGCGCCAGGAGCGTCATCGCCTCCGGGTCCGCCACCAACCGGGCGCGCAGCGCGACGAGTTCGTTGATGTGCTCATGGGCCACGGTCAGGTCGAGCAGGATGTCCGGCAGCTCGTCCGCGTCCGGAAGCAGCGCCTCCACGCCGGGCGCGCCCTCACTCTCCAGGTCCCTCAGCCAGTCGGCGAGCCTCGCGTCCGCCCGCAGCGCCTCCAGCAGCACCTTCGCCTCCCCCGTCGCCCAACCGCCGTCCCATGGTGAACGTGCACCACGAAGAGTACGTTTTCCGGGTAGGAGTAGTGATCCGGATGCGTACAGGCAGTGAACCGACGACAGCGCGCAGTGCTCTGCGGATGCGTTTCTGGCTGAGCGCCTGGGGCCTGATCTGGGCGACCGCCGGGACGGCCGGGTTCGCCCTGGCCGGGCGGCCGGGATGGGCGGCCGCCTGCGGCGTGCTGTGGGTGATCGTCACCGTGGACATGGCCATGATCCTGCGCCACATCCACCAGGGCCCGCACTACCAGCCGGGCCGCGACATCCCGCCGTACCGCCCGCCGGAACAGCACCACCCGTAACCGGATCAGAGCCCGCGAGAGGCCTGTGAGGACCTACGAGTCGAAGCGCGCCGCTTCGAGATACTGCGGCTTCGGGTCGAGCGCCGCCGCCAGCCTGAAGTGGCGTTTCGCCTGCTCGGGGCGGAGCTGACGTTCATAGGTGCGGGCGAGCGCGAAGTGCGCGAACGCGTTGTCCGGCTCGCGCTCCAGAACGATCGTGAACTCCAGCTCGGCGGGACGCAGTTGCGCGGCGGCGAAGAAGGCACGCGCGCGCAGCAGCCGCGCGGCCGTGTTCTCCGGATGCGCGTCGATGACTGAGTCGAGCAACTTCACCGCGCCCCGCGGATCGCGGGCGGCGAGCAGCTGCTCGGCGGCGCGGAAGTCGATGACATGCGTCTCCGGAGTACGTCCGGTGGAACCGCTGGTCTCGGGCACGGCTGAGTCCTTCCCTCACTGCACGGGTTCAACGCCCCGATCGGGGGCCCCTATTCCATGGTTGTCGTCACGCAGCTCTCATGGTCGTCGTCACAAGGCGCCCGTAGTCGCTCGTCACACGCGTCCCCTGCCCCCGCCGGCGCACAGTCGCAGCACTCCCGCGGCTGCCCGCCACCCGCCTTCGGACATCGTCACAGAGCGAGCAGCCCGAGCACCAGGCCCAGCACCATCAGCGCCCCGCCCGCCACGACGAAGGCCCAGTCCGCTCCGGCGCGCTCGCTGCCGAGCAGCACCGTCTCGCGCGGGTCGTCGGCGTCGTACGCGAGACGTATGTGACCGCCCTCGGGCAGCGGCCGGCGCCGGCTGCGCGGCACCGGCGAGACGACCTCCACGACGCGTCCGTCCGCCGTCTCGAACTGCAGCAACGGCCGGTCCAGGCCCGGCTGCGGAGGTTTCACCAATGCCTCGGCGACTTGCCCCGCCGCGCTGATGCGCCGTGTCTGCCGCAGGCCGTACGCCCCCGCCAGCAGCGCCAGCAGGCCGCTGAGAGCCGTCAAAGCCGCGAGTACGACCACTTCCCGCCCCCTCAGGTCGCCCTGGACGCTCGCTCGACGAGGTCTGCCCATACCTCCCGTACGCGCCGCTCCAGCTCCTCGAGAGGTACGTCGTTGTCGATGACGACGTCGGCGATCTCCAGGCGCTTGTCGCGGGTGGCCTGGGCGGCCATGCGCGCGCGGGCGTCCTCCTCGGTCATGCCGCGCAGCCGTACGAGACGGTCGAGCTGAGTGCTGGGACTGGCGTCGACGACGATCACGAGGTCGTACAGCGCGGCAAGGCCGTTCTCGGCGAGCAGGGGCACGTCGTGCACGACTACGGCGTCTTGGGAGGCGGCGTTCTCCAGGTCGCGGGAGCGGGCGCCCACCAGGGGGTGCACGATCGAGTTGAGGGTGGCGAGCTTCTCCGGGTCGGCGAAGACGATCGAGCCCAGCTTCGGCCGGTCGAGGCTGCCGTCCGGTGCGAGCACGTCCTCGCCGAAGGCGTCGACGACCGCCGCGAGCCCGGGAGTTCCGGGCGCGACGACCTCACGCGCGATCCTGTCCGCGTCGATCAGCACCGCGCCGTGCTCGACGAGCAGCCGCGAAACCTCGCTCTTGCCGGCGCCGATACCACCGGTCAGGCCCACTTTCAGCATGCCCAGAAGCTTAGAGCCCGCCTCTGACAACGGCCCCTGAGCCCCCGGGGCGAGGGGGTCAGCCCTCGCCTTCCCGCTCTGCCAGGAACCGCTCGAACTCCAGCCCGATCTCGTCGGCCGAAGGGATTTCCACGGGTTCGGCGAGCATGTTGCCGCGCGTCTCGGCGCCCGCGGCGGCGTCGTACTGGTGCTCGAGGCCCTGGACGAGGGCGACAAGCTCCTCGTCGCCCTCCTGGATCTGCCGGTCGATCTCGGTCTGGGTGCGGTGCGCCTCGGTGCGCAGGGAGTGCGCGATCGCGGGGAGCACCAGGCCGGTCGCGGCGGTGATCGACTCCAGAACGGTCAGCGCGGCGTCGGGGTACGCGGAGCGGGCGATGTAGTGCGGCACGTGCGCGGCGACGCCCAGGATGTCGTGCCCGGCCTCCATGAGGCGGTACTCGACGAGCGCCTCGGCGCTGCCGGGGACCTGCGCCTCGTCGAAGGGGCTGCGGTGGCCCGGCACCAGGTCGGTGCGGTTGCCGTGCGGGGTGAGGCCCACGGGACGCGTGTGCGGGACGCCCATGGGAATGCCGTGGAAGTTCACGGAGAGGCGGACGCCGAGCCGCTCCACGATCTGCTGGACGGCGGCGGCGAAGCGCTCCCACTCGACGTCCGGCTCGGGGCCGGAGAGCAGCAGGAAGGGCGCGCCGGTGGCGTCCTGTACGAGCCGTACATCAAGGGTCGGCTCTTCGTAGTCGGTCCAGCGGTCGCGCTTGAACGTCAGCAGCGGACGCCGGGCCCGGTAGTCAACGAGCCGGTCGTGGTCGAAACGGGCCACGACCTGGTGCGGCAGCGAGTCGAGCAGCCGGTCGACGATCTGGTCGCCGGTCTCGCCCGCGTCGATGTATCCGTCGAAGTGGTAGAGCATGACCAGTCCTGCCGACTCCTGGGCGAGCGCCATGTCGACAACAGCCAAGCCCTTCGGCTCCCATGCGTACAAACCCTGCGGATCAAGCACTGTGACCGCTCCTCCTCGTGTTCGTACTGCACAACGTGGTGTGGAGCGCGGGCATTCCCCTCCAGCGCTCCACACGGTCACCTCTTACCGACTTTTCAGCCCCCACGAGCGGCTGAGAAAACGACTGCGAACGGTCACAGACGACTACGGACTACTACAGGAGTGTCACGCGGACAGCACGCGCGCGTGGAGCGCGGTGACCGCCTTGCGGGCGGACGTGAACGCGCCATGCTGCCAGGCGTCGGTGTAGCTGAGCCAGTCGCCCGCGAAGTAGACGCGGCCGGTGGGCTCGTTCAAGGGCTTGTAGCGGGCGTCGTCGGGGCCGCCCGGGGTGTCGTGCCAGGCGGCCTCCAGGTGGGGCGTCTGGCGCCAGTGGTGCGAGAAGGAGGACGCGAGTTCGGTGCGGTACTTCTCGCCGTAGATCTTCACGCCCGCGGCCACCGCACGCGTCTCGCGGGCCTTGGGGGTGAGCTTGGCGTACGAGTCCGCGTCGTCGCCGTAGTTGTAGTAGCCGATCATCACGCCCCGCTCGCCGTGGAACCCGTACGAGGGGTGCCAGATGTGGGTGACGTCCTGGTCGGTCTCGGTGATACCGCCGTAGATGTTGTGGTCCAGCTCCCACCAGCGCGAGCGGTACTCGAGCCCGATCTTGCCCGCCGACGAGGGAGTGATCGCCTCCAGGGCGCTCTGCACTCCGGAGCCGAGGTTGTGCGGGATCTTGGCGAGGATGTTGGGCGGCAGGGCGCCGATGCAGTAGTCGGCGTCGATGGACCTGGTGCGGCCGCCCTGGGTGTAAGTGACGGTAACGCCACTCCCCTTGTCGGTGATTTTCGAAACGGCCGCCCCTGTACGTATGCGCCCGGCCCCGATCGCCTTCGTGAGCGCGCGCGGTATCTGGTCCATGCCGCCCACCGGCTGGAACATCAGCATCGCCTGGTCGAACCCGAACTCGAAGGAGAAGTAGCGGCCCACCCCGGTGGCGAAGATCTCGGAGGCGGTGGGGACGTCGCCGAGGAGCACGCCGGGGGTTCCGGCGGCGGCCGGGACCGTGGTGTATCCGCGGCGCTCACCGCCCTCGTAGGCCAGCTTGTCGCCCAACTCCCCGAAGTCCTTGAGGAACTCGACGAGCTTCTCCTGGTCGGTGGCGGTCAGCTCCTTGTCGAGGGCACCCTTGTCGGTGGCCTTGGCGAGCAACTCGGAGACATAGCCGTAGACATCGGCCTTCGCGGTCCGGTACCGCATCGGCTTGGTCATGCCGGTCGACTCGTTGTAGATGTACGCGTCCGCGTTCGTGTTGGTGAACACCTCGATGGGGACGCCGAGTTCGCGGCAGTAGTCGAGGGTGACCATCCACTGCGGGAGGCGGGCGGGGCCCGCGTTCATGTACTGGCCCTCGCTGAAGCGGGCCTTCTGGGTGTTGCCGTAGAGGTCGGTGGTCGAATCACCGCCGCGGACCGTGAAGTTGCGGCCACCGGTGCGGTCCCTGGCCTCCAGGACCGTACAGTCGTAGCCGGCCTTGCCCAGTTCGTACGCGGCCGCCAGTCCGGCGATGCCGCCACCGACGATGACGACCTTGGCGGCGCCGCGTCCGGTGAGGGTGAAGTCGCTCGATTTCAGGGCACGGAAGGGCTGTTCACGGCCTGCGGCCTGCGCGGTGGGCGCGAGACCGAGGGCTCCCATGGTGGCGAACATCGCGCCCGCACCACCGGTGAGACCCACATTGCGCAGGAACGAACGCCGGCTCGCACCCGGCCCACTCTGAAGTTCTGCCATGGCTTCGGCTCCTCTGTCGATCTTGATCGATCGAGGAAGCCTCCCAACGCCCCGTTACGGCACGTCCGTTCATCGTGTATCCCCCACGTTTCTGCAATCCCGGCGACACAGCGGACACCCGCACAGGGCACAGGAAACGCACTGCGGGCCCGCACCCAGAAGGGTGCGGGCCCGCAGTTACTTACCGACCAGCTGGAGCCGGCTCAAGCGATCAGCTCTGGCCTCCGGCCAGCTTCTCGCGGAGGGCGGCCAGAGCCTCGTCCGACGCCAGGGCGCCGGAGGTGTCGTCCGACTCCGAGGAGTACGAACCACCCGTGACGCCCGCGGCAGCACCGGCGGCGGGGGCGGCAGCACCCTCGGCCTCGGCCTGCGCGTCCGCCTCGCGGGACTTGATGACCTGCGCCTGGTGCTGCTCGAAGCGCGTCTGCGCCTCGGCGTACTGGGTCTCCCACACCTCGCGCTGAGCCTCGAAGCCCTCGAGCCAGTCGTTGGTCTCGGGGTCGAAGCCCTCGGGGTAGATGTAGTTGCCCTGGTCGTCGTACGACGCGGCCATGCCGTACAGCGTCGGGTCGAAGTCGACCGAGGCCGGGTCGGCACCGAAGGCCTCGTTGGCCTGCTTCAGCGAGAGGCTGATGCGACGGCGCTCGAGGTCGATGTCGATGACCTTGACGAAGATCTCGTCGTTGACCTGGACAACCTGCTCCGGGATCTCCACGTGGCGCTCGGCCAGCTCGGAGATGTGGACCAGGCCCTCGATGCCCTCGTCCACGCGGACGAACGCACCGAACGGAACGAGCTTCGTGACCTTACCCGGGACGACCTGACCGATCTGGTGCGTCCGGGCGAACTGCTGCCACGGGTCTTCCTGCGTCGCCTTGAGCGACAGGGAGACACGCTCACGGTCCATGTCGACGTCGAGGACCTCGACGGTGACTTCCTGGCCGACCTCGACAACCTCGGAGGGGTGGTCGATGTGCTTCCAGGAGAGCTCGGAGACGTGAACCAGACCGTCGACGCCACCCAGGTCCACGAACGCACCGAAGTTGACGATCGAGGAGACGACGCCGGAGCGGACCTGACCCTTCTGCAGGGTCGTGAGGAACGTCTGGCGAACCTCGGACTGGGTCTGCTCGAGCCAGGCACGGCGGGACAGGACCACGTTGTTGCGGTTCTTGTCCAGCTCGATGATCTTGGCCTCGAGCTCCTTGCCCACGTACGGCTGGAGGTCGCGGACGCGGCGCATCTCGACGAGGGAAGCCGGCAGGAAGCCACGGAGGCCGATGTCGAGGATGAGACCACCCTTGACCACCTCGATGACGGTGCCGGTGACGATGCCGTCCTCTTCCTTGATCTTCTCGATGGTGCCCCAGGCGCGCTCGTACTGGGCGCGCTTCTTCGAGAGGATCAGGCGGCCTTCCTTGTCCTCCTTCTGGAGAACAAGGGCTTCGATCTCGTCGCCGACCTTGACGACCTCGTTCGGGTCGACGTCGTGCTTGATCGAGAGCTCGCGGCTCGGGATGACACCTTCGGTCTTGTAACCGATATCGAGGAGAACCTCGTCCCGGTCAACCTTGACGATGACGCCGTCGACGATGTCGCCATCGTTGAAGTACTTGATCGTCTCGTCGATCGCGGCGAGGAATGCTTCCTCGTCACCGATGTCGTTGACCGCAACCTGCGGAGTGGTGGCGGTGGTCTCGGTGCTGCTCGTCATGTGGGTAAGGGC
Source organism: Streptomyces sp. NBC_00620 (assembly GCF_026341825.1). GTDB lineage: Bacteria > Actinomycetota > Actinomycetes > Streptomycetales > Streptomycetaceae > Streptomyces. Next base: position 425,608 of record NZ_JAPENY010000002.1, on the reverse strand, counting down.
TCCGGTACGGACAGTGAGTCGTAGGTACTGCTTACGCCGGGAGCCCGTTTCGCTCTGCAGAAGGCCGGACAGCCAAGGAAGCGCCGGATCCGGAGGGTGTTTGTGAACAAACACCGCCGGTGGCGCCCCGAAAACCGAGGGGTCATACATACAGATGCGAGCGCAACCTGCTACGTCTGAGGTGCGCAGGCCCGCAGCGCAACTTGTAGCATACGGGGGCAGCCGGACAGGGTCAATGCGCGAAGGCGCACACCCGGGGCGGAACGCCGCATACCCGGCACAAGACCTGTCACACGAGGCCACGCGGGCCGTAGTTGGCCCCTGCCGTGACCCGTCCCCGGACGGGTTGAGGAGGATGGGTCCGCAGACTAATACGAGGGAGCCGATCATCCAAGAGCCCGAACCGTTCGAGCCCGAAGCCACCCGACGCGACGCGGATGTCACGGAGAGTTCCCGCGCCAATCGCGGCTGGTGGGACCGGAACGCGGACGAGTACCAGACCGAGCACGGCACCTTCCTCGGAGACGACCGATTCGTGTGGTGCCCCGAGGGGCTCGACGAGGTGGAGGCCGAGCTGCTCGGCCCGCCGGAGGACCTCAAGGGGAAGGACATCCTGGAGATCGGCGCCGGCGCGGCCCAGTGCTCGCGCTGGCTGGCCGGGCAGGGGGCGCGTCCGGTGGCCCTCGACCTCTCCCACCGCCAGCTCCAGCACGCGCTGCGGATCGGCGGAACCGTGCCTTTGGTGGAGGCCGACGCGGGCGCCCTGCCGTTCGCGGACGGCTCCTTCGACCTGGCGTGCTCGGCGTACGGTGCGCTGCCGTTCGTCGCCGACCCGGTGCGCGTGCTGCGCGATGTGCGCAGGGTGCTGCGTCCCGGCGGCCGTTTCGTCTTCTCGGTGACGCACCCGGTCCGCTGGGCCTTCCCGGACGAGCCGGGCCCCGAGGGCCTGTCGGTCGCCTCCTCCTACTTCGACCGCACTCCGTACGTGGAGCAGGACGAGGAGGGCCGCGCGGTGTACGTCGAGCACCACAGGACGATCGGCGACCGTGTCCGCGACATCGTGGCCGGCGGCTTCACCCTCCTCGACGTCGTCGAGCCGGAGTGGCCCGCGTGGAACACCCAGGAGTGGGGCGGCTGGTCCCCGCTGCGCGGGAATCTGATCCCGGGCACGGCGATCTTCGTCTGCGTACGAGACTGAGCGGGTGATCCGTTACGACGCCCTGGACCTGCTGCCCGTACGCGGCGCGCTGCCCGGCCTGAGCGACTCCCTGGAGGCGCACGGTGCGGCGGTCCTCGTCGCACCGCCCGGTACGGGCAAGACGACCCTCGTGCCCCTGGCGCTCGCCGGGCTGCTGGACGAGGGCCCGGCACGCCGCGTCGTCGTCGCGGAGCCGCGCCGTATCGCCGCCCGGGCGGCCGCGCGGCGGATGGCGTGGCTGCTCGGGGAGAAGGTCGGCGAGAGCGTCGGGTACACCGTGCGCGGGGAGCGTGTGGTGGGGCCACGCGCGCGCGTGGAGGTCGTCACGACCGGTGTGCTGCTGCAACGGCTCCAGCGGGACCAGGAGTTGGCGGGCATCGACGTGGTCGTGCTCGACGAGTGCCATGAGCGGCATCTGGACGCCGACACGGTGGCCGCCTTCCTGTTGGACGTGCGGGCCGCTCTCCGCCCCGAGCTGCGGCTCGTGGCCGCGTCCGCGACGACCGACGCCGAGGGGTGGGCCCATTTGCTGGGCGACGCGCCGGTGGTCGAGGCACAGGGGATCTCGTATCCGGTCGAGGTGGTGTGGGCACCGCCCGTGCGCCCTGTGCGACCGCCCCATGGGATGCGCGTGGACCCTGTACTCCTCACACATGTGGCGTCGCTGGTGCGCCGGGCGCTGGCCGAGTACGAGGGGGACGTCCTGTGCTTCCTTCCGGGGGTCGGTGAGATCGCGCGGGTCGCCGGGCAGTTGGGGGATCTCGGCGGTGTCGAGGTGCTCCAGGTGCACGGCCGGGCGCCGGCTGCCGTGCAGGACGCGGTGCTGTCGGGCGGGGCGGGGCGCCGGGTGGTCCTCGCCACCTCCGTGGCCGAGTCCTCGCTGACGGTTCCGGGGGTCCGGGTGGTCGTCGACTCCGGGCTCGCGCGGGAGCCGCGGGTGGACCACGCGCGCGGGCTGAGCGCGCTGGCGACCGTACGGGCTTCGCAGGCGGCAGGGCGGCAGCGGGCTGGGCGGGCCGGTCGTGAGGCACCGGGGCGGGTGTACCGCTGCTGGTCCGAGGCGGAGGATGGGCGTCTCGCCCGCTTCCCCGCGCCGGAGATCAAGGTGGCCGACCTGACGGCGTTCGCCCTGCAGGCGGCCTGCTGGGGCGATCCGGACGCCACGGGGCTCGCGCTCCTCGACCCGCCGCCGGGCGGCGCGATGGCCGCGGCGCGCACGGTGCTGTCGGCCGTGGGTGCCGTCGACGCCGCGGGGCGGGCGACCGAGCGGGGTGTGCGCATGTCCCGGCTCGGGTTGCATCCGCGACTCGCCCGGGCCCTGCTGGACGCGGCACCCGTGGTCGGCGCGGACCGGGCCGCCGAGGTGGTCGCCCTTCTGAGCGAGGAGCCGCCACGGGAGTACGGCGACGATCTGGCGGCGGCCTGGCGGGCGGCCCGGCGCGGCGGCGACGCCTACGCGGCCCGCTGGCGCACGGAGTCCCGCCGTCTGCGCACGTCATCCACGGCCCTCACCGGATCGTCGGCCCGTGCCTCTCAGCCGGGTGCCGGGGACGACTGGGTCGCCGGGCTCGTGGCCGCCCTGGCGTTCCCCGAACGCGTCGCGCGGGCCCGGGGCGGGTCCCACCTCATGGTGTCGGGGACCCGGGCCGAGGTGTCGGAAGGTTCGGGCTTGCGCGGGGCGCCCTGGCTCGCCGTGGCCGTCGCGGACCGGCCGGTCGGCGCCGGGCACGCGCGCGTGCGGCTCGCGGCCGTCATCGACGAGGAGACGGCGATGCGGGCCGCGGCGAGCCTGCTCTCCCGGGGCGACGAGGTCCACTGGGCCGACGGTGACGTCGTCGCGCGGCGGGTCGAGCGGCTCGGGGCCGTGGAGCTGACGGTGCGGCCGATCAGGAACGCCGACGCCGGGCTCGTACGGGATGCGCTTCTTGAAGGGCTGCGGGAGGAGGGGTTCGGCCTGTTGCGGTGGTCGGCGGACGCCGAGGTGCTGCGGCGGCGGCTCGCGTTTCTGCGGCTGCATCTGGGCGCCCCTTGGCCCGACGTGTCCGACGACGCGCTCCACGCGCGCGTGGACGAGTGGCTGGAGCCGGAGCTGAGCCGCGCCCGGCGGCGGGCCGATCTCGCGCGGATCGAGGCGGGGCAGGCCTTGAACCGTCTGCTGCCCTGGGCCACCGGGGACGCCGCCCGCCTCGACGAGCTCGCGCCCGAGCGGATCGGGGTACCCAGCGGGTCCAGAATCCGGATCGACTACGCGGACCCCGAACAACCCGTACTCGCGGTGAAGTTGCAGGAGATGTTCGGGCTGGCACGGACGCCGCGCGTCGCCGGTGTGCCCGTACTCGTGCATCTGCTCTCGCCCGCGGGGCGGCCCGCAGCCGTCACCGCCGACCTGGCCTCCTTCTGGAGGGAGGGCTACAAGGCCGTACGGGCCGAACTGCGCGGGCGCTACCCCAGGCATCCCTGGCCCGAGGACCCGGCGACCGCCGAGCCGACGCGGTACACGAACGCGCGGCTCAGGCGCTGACCGGCTCGGGTTCCGCCGCGCCCGTGGGCGCGGGGTCGCCGCCGCGGCGGCTGCGTGCCTCCAGGTAGAGGGAGAGCGACAGGAGCCCCGCGCCGAGGATCAGGAAGCCCCAGGGGAGGTACGTGGTCATCATCAGGACCAGGGTGCGGTTGGACTTGACCAGGTCGACCGTGTACTCGATGTAGTCCTCGCGCATTTTCACGTGCCCGGAGAAGGCCGTCACCTTGTCGCGGTCCCCCAGGAGGGTGCCGCCGCGCAGCTCCTCCTGGTGGATCTCCTCGCCGTATACGGGCGCTCCGGTGACCGGCTCCACCCAGAACTTGCGGACCGTGGTGTACCAGCGGGTGGTGCCCGTCTTGGCGACCGACTCCGGGGTGACGCCCTCCACGGGCATGATCTTCGGGAACTTGACCTTGGTCCAGGGGATGGTCTGCTCGAAGTAGTAGACCTCTACGCCCCGGAATTTCTGGGTGCCCTTGTAGTGGATGGGGGCCGAGGTACGGGTCTGCGCGTCGAAGTACTCGTAGTCCCTTTTCTCCGTGTTGAAGGGCCACTTGAACTCGATGCCCTCGCGGGTGACGGGGTCGCCGTCGACCGACTCGCCGGTGGCGTGGACGGGGTCCTGGCTGTGCGCGTCGAAGATGTAGCGCTCGGGGAGCTTGGAGACCATCTCCCCGTCGGGGCCCTGGACGTAGGAGAGGGAGTCCCAGACGACGACGTCGCGGCCCGCGGTCTTCTCGATCTTCTCGGATTCTTCGACGTTGCCCTTGAGGGTCTGCACGATGGTGACCTTGGGGACCTTCTTGGCCGTCATGGTGCCGTAGTCGAGGAGGGTCGCGTCCTTCGCCTCCAGGACCATGTCCTGGTACTGGCTGGCGGGGACCTTGGCCAGGCGCGGGAAGGCGTACCAGTGCAACAGGGGGGACAGTGCCGCGAAGAACACGGCGAAGGCGAGCAGGATCAGGCTGACCTTGCGGCGCATGTCGGCGTCCTCCCTGAGCGCTATGGGTGTGTGGGGACAGTGGTGAGCATCGGCTTCGGCGAGGTCTTGCCTGCCGGTGAGCCCATAGCCGTGACCGTGAACACCAGGGCGAGCGCCACGGCGAGACCGATCGCGGCGGCTATGAGGGCACGCATGCGGGGCCTCCCCGGGGGCCGGAAAATGGAACTGATACATCGTCAGGTCCGGCACCGTAGCAACGGCGGGGCGAGATGAGAACACGTTGCACACACAACGACGAGGGCGCCCCTCCGCCGGAAGCGGAGGGGCGCCCTGACCGTGCGCGTACGGACGTACGGACTATGACGTGGTCGTCGGCTCCGGCTCCGGGGTGGCCGCCGCGGCCACCGTCAGTTCGACCGTCAGCGTCGCGCCGCCCGTGGTGGTGATGCGGAGCAGGAACGTGCCGGTGGTGTCGTCCGCGTACAGCTTCGGGAGCTTCAGCAGCCCGTCGGCGTCCGTGGTGAGGTCCGCGAGGGTGCGTACGGTGTTGCCGTCCACGTCCTTGAAGTACGGGCCCTTGTCGTTCTCCGTGGCGTCGTCCGCCGACTTGATGAGGGTGGCGGTGGCCGCGACCTTGTCCGCGACCGCGCCGTTGTAGGTGGCCTTCACCTCGACCTGGTCCGCGAACTCGCCGCCCGGCACGCAGGTCAGCGCGGTGTCGCTGGTGCGTACGAGGGTGTCGGCCTGGCGCGCGGTGACGCTCGCCGTGTAGTCGAGGCCGGTCAGCGTGCGGCCCACGACGGTGGTGCGGACGATGAAGTCGCCGGTCTTCTCGCCTGCCACGAGCGCGGGCGCGGTGGCCGTGCCGGCGCTGTCGGTGACGACCGTGGCGACGGTCTCGCCGCCGGTGAAGGTGGCGTCCGTGGTGTCGCCGACGATCGTGAACCGCACCCGGACCTTGGCGACCGCCTTGCCGGCCTTGGTCTCGGTCCGCACCGCGACCTGCTCACCGAAGGCGTCGCCCGCCGTCGCGGTGAGCGCCCCGGTGCCCGCGTCCTCCAGGTGGTCCACGGTTTCGGTGGGGGTGGGCGTGGTGGGGAGGGTCGGACCGGGCGGGGTCGGGGTGGGGGTTGTGGTGCCGCCGCCCGCCGGGGGGCTCGGCTTCGGCGGAGTCGGTGCAGGGGTACTCGGGGTACTCGGCGTGCTCGGGCTCGGGCTCGGGCTCGGACTCGGCGAGGTGGTGGCCCCGTCCGAGCCGTCGCTGCGGTTCGAGGGCAGCGTGCCCGTGCCGTCCGGCACCTCGTGGGTGCCCTTGCGGTAGTACTCCAGCCACGACAGGACGGTGTTGAGGTACTCCGTCGAGTTGTTGTAGCTGAGGATCGCGCTGTTGAGGTCGGCCTGGTCGGACAGGTCCCAGCTGAACCGGCACAGGTAGTTGCCCGCCGCGAGCGCCGCGTCGTAGATGTTGTTGGGGTCCTTCTTGCCGTCGCCGTTGCCGTCCTCGCCCGCCCACTCCCAGGTGGACGGGATGAACTGCATCGGGCCGACCGCGCGGTCGTAGGTGCTGTCGCCGTCGTACGCGCCGCCGTCGGTGTCGCCGATGTTCGCGAAGCCGTTGCCGTTGAGGACCGGGCCGAGGATCGGGGTGATGGTGGTGCCGGCGGCGTCGACGTTGCCTCCGCGGGCCTGGCCGGACTCGACCTTGCCGATCGCGGCGAGGAGCTCCCAGGGGAGGTTGCAGCCCGGCTTGGACGCGCTGAGCGAGTCCGCGGCCTTCTTGTAGGCGTCGAGGACGGTCGCGGGTATGCCTGCCTCGGCTTCGCCGGTGGCGGCGGGGGTGCCGATGGTCGGCGCGGGGACGGGCGTGTTCAGGGGCGGAAGGTCCGTGTAGTACGGCGAGTTGCCGGTGGCGCTGCCGTCGCCGTTCCCGTCGGGCGTGGACTCGGCGTCGGCGCCGGTGGTCTGTCTGCCCTGGCCGTCGGTGGTCACTCCCGGGGCCTGGGAAGCGGACAGAGCCGCGACCGCGGCCGCGGCCACAGCCGTGGTCATCGCTCCCTTGCGCAGCCTCGTACCGAAATGCGCCACCATTGAGTGAGTCCCTCCCATGGACATCCGCTTACGCACCTTCTTGCCGTGCGCTTTGCACCTGTGCACTTGCTTCTGGTGCGTTTTCTTCTGCGTTTTCCTCTGGTCGTTCGGCCGCGTTCCCCTGCACGGCGACCCAGGTGACCCTACGACAACTCCAGTCGCCGGGGCACCCGTTCGTGCCCGATTTTCACCAGTTGGCCATGTCCGATTGTGCGGTAGGACGCCGCCCCGGGTGTCCCCCCGGACAGTTCTCATGCGTCCCTCATACTGGGCGTCCACCGGGTGCCGGTGACCGCGGCGACCGATATACCCGGCCAACGTGAGCCCCAGGGGGACGACTTGCCCTTCACACTCAGCCATGCCGCGGCCGTGCTGCCCGCTGTGCGCGGCGACGGAAGCGGCCGCGGCCGGCTGGTGCCGGCGGTCCTCGTGGCCGGTTCGTTCGCTCCCGACATGACCTATTACGCGGCAAGTGTGCTGTCCGGAGCGATGGAGTTCGGCGCCTTCACCCACTCCTTCACCGGCGTGTTCACCTTCGACGTGCTCGTCGCCTGGGCTCTCGTGGGCGCGTGGCTGGTGCTGCGCGAGCCGCTGGTGGCGCTGCTGCCGCGGGCGCGGCAGCGGCGGGTCGCGGGTCTGCTGCGCTGCGGGGCGGCACGTGAACGTCTGTGTCCGTCGGCGGTGTTGCGATGGTATGTCTCGGCGGCGCTCGGCGCGCTGACGCATGTCGTGTGGGACGCGTTCACACATCACGACCGGTGGGGTGTGGAGCTGGTGCCCGTCCTGGGCCGGCAGGCGGGAGGCTCGCCCCTGTACTGGTATGTGCAGTACGGCAGTTCGGCGGTGGCGGCCGTCGTCATCGCGCTCTTCGTGCTCGTCGCGGTGCGGCGTACGCCGTCGGGCGAGCCCGTGGGGGTGCCCGTGCTGTCCGGTTCCGACCGGTGGGCGGCCGGTGCCGTGATCGGGGGTTGCGCGCTGGTGGGCGCGGTGCAGCGGGCTTCGCTCTGGCTCGCCGGGCGGGGTGCCGACGCGAAGCCCTGGGAGTGGATCCCGACGCTGTGTTTCGGCGCGGGCGCCGGGCTTGTGCTCGGCCTCGCCCTGTACGCGCTGGGGGTCAGGACGTGGCGTCCCGCTCCGGCTCGTCCCAGCCCGGCAGCGGCTCGTACGGAGCCGAGCCGTCCGACTCCTCGCTGATCGCGTTCTCGGGGGTGGGGCCCTGCACCAGACCGCGCCCGTCGCTCAGGCCGCGCTTCTGGTTGAGTCCGCGGTGGACGGCCTGCGCGATGCGCTCGATGGTGCGCACTCCGTACGCCATCGTCGGGTTGTCGTGCGAGAGGACGACGATGCGGTACGTGCGGCCGCGGCCGGTGAACGCGCCGACGCTGTGTACGCGCCAGCCGTGCGTCGCGCGCGGCAGCCAGCCGTTCTTGACGTGGGCCTTCAGGCCTTTCGGCATACCGGCGGGCACGCCCCAGCGCTGGTCGCGGCGGACCTGGCTGAGCAGCTTCAGACCGTAGGCGCGGGTCTTCAGGAACGAGCGGGTGTTGGTGAGCACGGCGAGCAGCCGCATCTGATCGGCCGCTGTGGTGCGGGTCAGGCCCCAGTAGCCCTTCGGGCCGAGGGCGGTGCCTTTCGTCCCGGCGCGGGCCAGGATGCGGCCCAGGTAGGCGTGGCCGAGGTCGGTCCACAGTCGCAGGGCGGCCGGGTTGTCGGACCTGGTGATCATCGGGCGGACGTTGGCCAGCTCCCAGCCGGTGAGTTTGCGCCCGAGTTCCTCGGCCCGGCGCAGGGCGCCCTCCATGATCACGACCTTGGCGACGCTCGCCGAGTCGTACTGGCGCGCGCTCGCGAGGGTGCAGGTCAGGCCGGTGTCGTCGTCGTGCACCGCCACGGAGACGGTGCCCTGGCGGGACGAAAGCGCCGCCCGGAGGTCGCGGGACATCCGGGCGGCGAGGTCGGGGTCACGGGTGGAGCGGCAGGCCGCGGGCACCTGCGCGGTGCTCGCGTGCGCGGCGACCGCGGGTATCGGCGCGAGGAGCGCCGAGACGACGGCCGTGGCTATGGCCGTGTGGCGGTTGAGCATGCGTATACCCATGCCCGCATCCTTACGGGCGCCTCGGCCGCGGGGCGCCTTTGCGGGGGCCACGCGAGTGACACCGGCCGGGGTGGGGGGCGTACGTCAAGGTTCCGCACCGGGCTCCGGGCCACCGCCTCCGGGCCACCGCCTCCGGGCCACCGCCTCCGGGCCACCGCCTCCGGGCCACCGCCTCCGGGCGGACCCAGGGGGTCCGCCCGGTCAGGCTGAACGCGGCCGGCGAAGCCCGGTGCGGTTCGGCAGCGCCCCGAAGGGGCGCGGGGAACTGCGCGACGAGCCCCCACCGGGCCCGCGGTGAACGAACCGCAAACGCAGCGGAGCGCTAGTGCGCCGCCGACTCCCAGTCGCCCCCGGAGCCGACGGACACGTCCAGGGGCGCCCGGAGCTGCACCGCGGACGCCATTTCGCGCCGGACCAGTTCCTCGGTCTTCGCGCGCTCACCGGGCGCGATCTCCAGGACGATTTCGTCGTGGACCTGGAGGAGCATCCGGGACTTGAGATCGGCTTCGCGCAGGGCGCTGTCCACCTTGAGCATGGCGATCTTGACGATGTCGGCGGCCGTGCCCTGGATGGGCGCGTTGAGAGCCATCCGCTCGGCCGTCTCGCGCCGCTGCCGGTTGTCGCTGTTGAGGTCGGGCAGGTGGCGGCGGCGGCCGAACAGGGTCTCCGTGTAGCCCGTGGCGCGGGCTTCGTCGACGACGCGGCGCAGATAGTCGCGTACGCCGCCGAACCGCTCGAAGTACGTGTCCATCAGCCCGCGTGCCTCGCCCGCGTCGATGTTCAGCTGCTGGGAGAGGCCGAAGGCCGACAGGCCGTACGCCAGTCCGTACGACATCGCCTTGATCTTGCGCCGCATCTCCGCGTCGACCGCGGACCGCTCCACGGAGAACACCTGCGAGGCGACCGTGGTGTGCAGGTCCTCCCCGGAGGTGAACGCCTCCAACAGGCCCTCGTCCTCGGACAGGTGGGCCATCACGCGCAGTTCGATCTGGCTGTAGTCCGCGGTCATGAGCGACTCGAAGCCCTCGCCGACCACAAAGCCGCGGCGGATCGCGCGGCCCTCGTCGGTGCGGACCGGGATGTTCTGCAGGTTCGGGTCCGTGGACGACAGGCGGCCCGTCGCGGCCACCGTCTGGTTGAAGGTGGTGTGGATGCGGCCGTCCACCGCGATCGTCTTGATCAGGCCCTCGACCGTCGACCGGAGCCTCGCCTGCTCACGGTGGCGGAGCATGATCACCGGCAGTTCGTGGTCGGTCTGCCCGGCCAGCCAGGCCAGCGCGTCCGCGTCCGTGGTGAAGCCCGTCTTGGTCTTCTTCGTCTTGGGCAGGTCGAGTTCGCCGAAGAAGACTTCCTGGAGCTGCTTGGGCGAGCCGAGGTTGAACTCGTGTCCCACGGAAGCGTGCGCCTCCTTCACGGCCTGCTGCACGGCGGCCGCGAACATCTGCTCCATGGCTTCGAGATGGGTCCGGTCGGCCGCGATGCCGTGCCGCTCCATACGGGCCAGCAGGGCGGACGTCGGCAGCTCCATGTCGCGCAGCAGATCGGCCGCGCCGGCCTCCTCCAGCCGCTCGCCGAACGCCTCGCCCAGGTCGAGGATCGTGCGGGCCTGCACCATCAGCGCGTCGGCCTCGGCCTGGTCGTCGGTACCGAAGGCGAGCTGCCCGTCGGCCGCGGCGGTGGGCCCCAGCTCCCTGCCGAGGTACTCCAGGGACAGTGCGTCGAGGGCGAAGGAGCGGCGCCCCGGCTTGACCAGGTACGCGGCGAGCGCGGTGTCCATGGACACGCCCTCGATGGTCCAGCCGTGCTCGGCGAAGACCCGCATCGCGCCCTTGGCGTTGTGCATGACCTTGGGGCTGCCGGGGTCGGCGAGCCACTTCTCGAACGAGTTGTCGTCGGCCTCGTCCAGCTGCGTCGGGTCGAACCACGCGGCCGCGCCATCGGCGGCGGCGAGCGCGACCTCGGTCACGGAGCCCGCGCCGAGCGCCCAGGTGTCGACCGTGGCCAGCCCCAGGATCTCCGTGCCGTGCTCGGCGAGCCACGGCTTCAGCTCGCCCGCGCCCAGCACCGTGCCGTCGAGTTCGACGCCCTCGGCGACCGGCTTCGTCTCCTCGGACTCCTCGGCCCCCGGGTCGACGGCGAGGAGCCGCTCACGCAGTGACGGGTTCCGGATCTCCAGGGTGTCCAGGACCATCGCCACGGCCTTGCGGTCGTACGCGGCGCGCCCCAGGTCGGTGACCGTCTTGGGCAGCTCGACGTCCTTCACCATCTCCGTGAGACGGCGGTTGAGCTTCACCGCGTCCAGGTGGTCGCGGAGGTTCTGCCCGGCCTTGCCCTTGACCTCGTCGACGCGCTCGACCAGCTCCGCGAAGGAACCGAACTGGTTGATCCACTTCGCGGCGGTCTTCTCGCCGACGCCGGGGATGCCCGGCAGGTTGTCGGACGGGTCGCCGCGCAGCGCCGCGAAGTCGGGGTACTGGGCCGGCGTCAGCCCGTACTTCTCGAAGACCTTCTCCGGAGTGAAGCGGGTCAGCTCCGAGACGCCCTTCGTCGGGTACAGCACCGTCGTGTGCTCGGAGACCAGCTGGAAGGAGTCGCGGTCGCCGGTGACGATCAGCACCTCGAACCCCGCGGCCTCGGCCTGCGTGGCGAGCGTCGCGATGATGTCGTCCGCCTCGAAGCCGTCGACCGCGAACCGCTCGGCGTGCATCGCGTCGAGCAGCTCGCCGATCAGCTCGACCTGGCCCTTGAACTCGTCGGGGGTCTTGGACCTGTTCGCCTTGTACTCGGTGAACTCCTCGGAGCGCCACGTCTTGCGGGAGACGTCGAAGGCCACCGCGAAGTGCGTGGGCGCCTCGTCGCGCAGCGTGTTCGCCAGCATCGACGCGAAGCCGTAGATCGCGTTCGTCGGCTGGCCCGTCGCGGTCGTGAAGTTCTCCGCGGGCAGCGCGAAGAACGCGCGGTACGCCAGCGAGTGCCCGTCCATGAGCATCAGCCGGGGACGCGTCTCGCCGGAGGTCTTGTCGCTCTTCTTCGATGCTGTTTCTGCCACGACCCCGATCCTGCCACGTGGCACTGACACTGAGAGCCGTCGCGGTCCGGCACGGTCGTTGTCGGCGCCTCGTGCGAGGATCGGAGACGTGCATCACACACGCAGGTGGATGTGCATCACACGTGCAGGTGAAGGGGTCCCCGCGATGGCCAGCAAGCCGCCCAAGAGCGATCCGGTTCAGGACGCGCCGCAGGTCGCCGAGCCGAAGCACGCGGCAGCGGGACTGCCCGCCATCGGGCACACCCTGCGCATGGCCCAGCAGCAGATGGGCGTGCGCCGTACCGCGCTCACCCTCCTGCGGGTCAACCAGAAGGACGGCTTCGACTGCCCGGGCTGCGCCTGGCCGGAGCCGGAGCACCGGCACGCGGCGGAGTTCTGTGAGAACGGCGCGAAGGCGGTCGCCGAGGAGGCCACCCTGCGCCGGGTCACCCCGGACTTCTTCGCCGCCCACAGTGTGGCCGACCTCGCCACCCGCAGCGGCTACTGGCTGGGCCAGCAGGGCCGCCTCACCCACCCCATGTATCTGGCGGAGGGCGCCGAGCACTACGAAGCGGTGCCCTGGGAGCGGGCCTTCGACATCGTCGCCGAGGAACTCGCCGCGCTCGGCTCCCCCGACGAGGCCCTCTTCTACACCTCCGGGCGCACGAGCAACGAAGCGGCCTTCCTCTACCAGCTGTTCGCCCGCGAGCTCGGCACGAACAACCTGCCGGACTGCTCCAACATGTGCCACGAGTCGTCGGGTTCCGCCCTCTCCGAGACCATCGGCATCGGCAAGGGCAGCGTCCTGCTGGACGATCTCTACAAGGCGGACCTGATCATCGTCGCCGGGCAGAACCCGGGCACGAACCACCCCCGCATGCTCTCCGCCCTGGAGAAGGCCAAGGCCAACGGCGCGAAGATCATCACGGTCAATCCGTTGCCCGAGGCGGGCATGGAGCGCTTCAAGAACCCGCAGACCCCCCAGGGCATGCTCAAGGGCGCCACCCTCACCGACCTGTTCCTGCAGATCCGCCTCGGCGGCGACCAGGCACTCTTCCGCCTCCTCAACAAGCTGATCCTGGAGACGGAAGGCGCCCTCGACGAGGACTTCATCGGCGAACACACCCACGGCTACGAGGAGTTCGCCGAGGCCGCCCGGGAAGCCGACTGGGACGAAACCCTCACCGCAACCGGCCTCACCCGGGAGAAGATCGACGAAGCCCTGCGCCTGATCCTCGCCTCGAAGCGCACCATCGTGTGCTGGGCCATGGGCCTCACCCAGCACAAGCACGCCGTGCCGACGATCCGCGAGGTCGTCAACTTCCTTCTGCTGCGCGGCAACATCGGCCGCCCCGGCGCGGGCGTGTGCCCGGTCCGCGGCCACTCGAACGTGCAGGGCGACCGCACGATGGGCATCTTCGAGCGGCCCTCCACAGCCTTCCTGGACGCCCTGGAAAGGGAGTTCGGGTTCGCGCCGCCGCGCGAGCACGGCTACGACGTCGTACGGGCCATCCGCGCACTGCGCGACGGCGACGCGAAGGTCTTCTTCGCGATGGGCGGCAACTTCGTGTCGGCCTCCCCCGACACCGAGGTGACCGAGGCGGCCATGCGCCGCGCCCGCCTCACCGTGCACGTGTCGACGAAGCTGAACCGCTCGCACGCGGTCACCGGCGCGCGTGCCCTGATCCTGCCGACCCTCGGGCGCACCGAGCGTGATCTCCAGGGCAGCGGCGAGCAGTTCGTGACCGTGGAGGACTCCATGGGCATGGTGCACGCCTCACGCGGCCGCCTGGAGCCCGCGAGCGAGCACCTGCTGTCCGAGCCGGCCATCGTCGCCCGGCTCGCGCGTCGCGTGCTCGGCCATGAATCCCGTACGCCCTGGGAAGAGTTCGAGAAGGACTACGCGACCGTCCGCGACCGCATCGCGCGCGTGATCCCCGGCTTCGAGGACTTCAACGCACGCGTGGCGAACCCTTCCGGCTTCGCGCTCCCGCACGCGCCACGCGACGAGCGCCGCTTCCCCACGGCCACCGGCAAGGCCAACTTCACGGCCGCGCCCGTGGAGTACCCGAAGCTCCCCGAGGGCCGGCTGCTCCTGCAGACCCTGCGCTCGCACGACCAGTACAACACCACGATCTACGGCCTGGACGACCGCTACCGGGGCATCAAGAACGGCCGCCGGGTCGTCCTCGTCAACCCGGAGGACGCCGCCGGACTCCGCCTCGCCGACGGCTCGTACGTCGACCTGGTCAGCGAGTGGAGGGACGGCGTCGAACGCCGCGCGCCCGGCTTCCGCGTCGTGCACTACCCCACCGCCCGGGGCTGCGCGGCCGCCTACTACCCGGAGACCAATGTCCTGGTCCCGCTGGACGCGACCGCCGACACCAGCAACACCCCTGCCAGCAAATCCGTCGTCGTGCGTCTGGAACAATCGGCAACCGACTGAGCGTTTGCTCAGTGAGCCGGTGGGATCGATCCACAACGATCCGCACACAGTGATCCACGACGGACGGAGTCGGGCCCGATGGGCGAGCAGCACACCGTGAAGTTCCCGCAAGAGGTCATCGACGAGTACGCGGCGCTCGGCGTCGACCTGCCCGCACTCTTCTCGGCGGGCCACCTCGGCCAGCGCATGGGCGTGCAGATCCTCGAAGCCTCCGCCGAGCGCGTCGTGGGCACGATGCCGGTCGAGGGCAACACCCAGCCCTACGGCCTCCTGCACGGCGGCGCCTCCGCCGTCCTCGCGGAGACCATCGGCTCCGTCGGCGCGATGCTGCACGGCGGCAGCTCCAAGCTCGCCGTGGGGGTCGACCTGAACTGCACGCACCACCGCGGGGTGCGCTCCGGCCTTGTCACGGGTGTGGCCACGCCCGTGCACCGCGGGAGGTCCTCGGCGACGTACGAGATCGTCATCACGGACGAGGCCGGCAAGCGCGTCTGCTCCGCCCGGCTGACCTGCATGCTCAAGGACGCGCCCACCGGCTGACGCGGACGCCTCGGCACCGGCCGGCGGTGGCACCCGCCGGTGCCGGGCGGCTCCTCCGCGGCCGCTACGGAGCGGGGGCGGCGAGCGGGTCCCGGTCGGCGTCCGCAAGTTGGCGCCAGCGGCTGACAAGGGCGCGGGACACCAGGAAGACCAGTACGCCGTCGAGGGTGTGCCACAGGAAGTGCGTGCCGAGCGGGAACGCCCCGCAGATCTCCTGGTCCACGGTGCGGGCGGACAGCGCGAGGGCGAACACCACGGCCGCCAGGGCGAATTGCCGCCAGTGGGCGGCCCGGCCCGCGTCCGCGGATCCTCGCAGCGTCACCGCCAGGCCGGTCATCAGCAGCAGCACGGGGACGTACATGCCGGAGCGGTTGGGGATCAACTCGCCGGCCGGCACGCCGAACACGGCGGTGAAGGCCCCGAAACCGGCCACTCCCAGCACGCACCGCCGCCAGGCGAGGCCGTAGAACCAGCGCAGGACGCACCCGAGGCAGAAGAGCACGAACAGCGTGATGGGCACGACGTCCAGCGCCTGGGACCACCGCGTCGCCAGTGTGTGGAAGGCGAAGCTGCCGATGCCGATGAGCGCCATGAGCGGAGCCAGCAGCCCGATGCTCGCGGGCACGGACCGACAGGGCCTGAGGATGCGCCAGATCGCCAACGCCGCGACGAGGAAGGCCAGGTTGGTCAACGCGT
Source organism: Streptomyces sp. NBC_00620 (assembly GCF_026341825.1). GTDB lineage: Bacteria > Actinomycetota > Actinomycetes > Streptomycetales > Streptomycetaceae > Streptomyces. The sequence goes on along the minus strand of NZ_JAPENY010000002.1, from coordinate 410,053 downwards.
TGACGGGTTCGGCCCAGAAGGCCGCCGACCCTCGCTCGCAGTACTCGTCGAGGTGCTCGTTCCAGTTCACGGTCCTCCATCCTGTCCGGTCCGCATCCGTTGATCCCGGGCACCCGGCCCCTTAGCGTCAAGGTATGGGAACGGCAGGAGCCGGCTGGACGCGGGCAGCGCTCGGGACAGGACTGACTCTTCTCACCGGCGTCCTGCTCACCGGATGCGGGGAATCCGGCGCGAAGGACGGGACGACGACGGCCTCGCGGACCGGCTCCGGCACCCCGTCTCCGTCCGGTTCCCCCTCCCCCGAGGTCACGCCTCCCGAGGACCTGTGCGCCCAACTCGTCTCGTACTGGTCGCGGGAGGCGCTGGACCAGGACTCCTACGGGGACTACCAGTCGATGGGCCTGTCCAACGGGCAGTACGAGATCCTGGTGAAGGTCGTGGACGCCGCCCGGGCCGAGGAGAAGCGCAAGGGCGAGGAGGCGGCCGAGCTGTTGATCGACCGCCGGGCGCGCGAACTGTGCGCGGAGCGCTACCGCGACGGCGCCCCGAGCGGAGGTCCCTGGCAGTGAGCGGCATCGGTCCCGTCGAACCGGGCGAAGGCACCCACGCACGGGACACCCCGGATCCGGAGACCCCACGGCCCCCCGAGGCCCCGCGCGGGCCGCTCATGCAGCTGTACGCCCGGCACCGCCGCGCCGCGCTCGCCGCCGGGATGTCCGCCGCCGTCCTCGTCGTCGGCGGCTATCTCTACGCCACCCGGCCCCGGCAGCCTCCGGCCCCCGCCCCGCCCTACCCGTCCCAGGTGACCGAGGTCGTTTACGCGGGCAAGGAGGGCCCGCCCCCGAACCACCCGCGCGGGGCCTTCACCTTCGCGGTGGAGCTCACCGTGAGTTCCGGCCCTCCGGTCACCGTGTTGCGGATCGATCAGCCCTCCGCCGGCTTCTCCCTCACCTCGGATCCGCACCCTCCGTTCCGGACAAGGGCCGGTTTTCCTCACAGGATCACGATCACCGTGCACGTCAACGAATGCGCGAAAGTGCCCCGGAACGCCGGGTTCCCTTTCCTGGACGTAACTCTGCGTAATACGCACGCAATACAAGTGCACAGCTTCATCCTGGGTGAGCTATACGCACAAGACCTCTCGGAAGCACTCCAGGTAGCCTGCGGCAACAATTCCATGTCATCACCAAAGTCCTAGAACACTCCTGAACACACCCCTCCGGGTCCTGCGCGTTCTCAACATGCGGACAGGGCGAATCAGCCGGAATTCCGCTGTTCCACCCACTCAGTACCGCTCTGCATTACCTCGTGTCATAACAAGAGCGTCACAGCCTTCGCCAGACCCTCCTCGATGTTCCCCGGACCCGCTTAGAGTCACGCCCAGTCACCGCGCCAGGGATTCGAAATCATTTCGGCTCAGCTCAGCGCTCGACTCGGCCGCTTCCATGGGGGAGGGCCGCGCCAGGGAAAGGACTGACCGTGCGTCAACGTTCGTTCATCGCCATCACCGCCGCGCTGGCGGCGGGAGCACTCACCCTTACCGCCTGCGGCTCGCGCGACGACGACGGCGGCTCGGGCTCCGGTGACAGTGGCACCACCGTCACCATAGGCATCGACGCCCCGCTGACCGGCGACCTGTCCGCTCTGGGCCTCGGCATCAAGAACTCCGTGGACCTCGCGACCAAGCAGGCCAACGAGCAGAAGTACGTCGACGGCGTCACCTTCAAGATCGAGGCCCTCGACGACCAGGCGCTGCCCTCCTCGGGCCAGCAGAACGCCTCCAAGCTCGTCGCCGACAAGGAGGTCCTCGGCGTAGTCGGACCGCTGAACTCCTCCGTCGCCGAGTCCATGCAGAAGATCTTCGACGACAACAAGCTCGTCGAGGTCTCTCCCGCCAACACCAACCCGGCCCTGACCCAGGGCACGGAGTGGAACACCGGCACGAAGAAGCGCCCGTACGCGTCGTACTTCCGCACCGCGACCACGGACGCCATCCAGGGCCCGTTCGCCGCGCAGTACGTCTACAACGACTCCAAGAAGAAGAAGGTCTTCGTCATCGACGACAAGAAGACCTACGGCGCCGGTCTGGCCGCCACCTTCACCGAGGAGTTCAAGAAGCTCGGCGGCACTGTGGTCGGCACGCAGCACATCGACCCCGAGACCAAGGACTTCTCCGCGGTCGCCACCCAGGTGAAGAGCTCCGGCGCGGACGTCGTCTACTACGGCGGCGAGTACCCGCAGGCCGGCCCGCTCAGCAAGCAGATCAAGGCCGCGGGCGCCAAGATCCCGGTGGTCGGCGGTGACGGCATCTACAGCGCCGACTTCATCAAGCTGGCCGGCTCCACGGCCACCGGCGACCTCGCCACCTCGGTCGGCGCGCCGGTCGAGGAGCTCGCCTCCGCCAAGGAGTTCGTCGCCAACTACAAGGCCGCGGGCTACAAGGACGCCTACGAGGCGTACGGCGGCTACTCCTACGACTCGGCCTGGGCGATCATCGAGGCCGTGAAGAAGGTCGTCGACGACAACGACGGCAAGCTTCCGTCCGACGCCCGCGCCAAGGTCACCGCTGCCATGCAGAACGTCTCCTTCGACGGTGTGACCGGCAAGGTCTCCTTCGACGAGTTCGGTGACGCGACCAACAAGCAGCTCACCGTCTACGCGGTCGAGAACGGCGCCTGGAAGGCCGTGAAGTCCGGCACCTACACAGGCTGACCCCCACCCGCACCACAGACGAGCCGCGCGGGGCGCTGCACCACAGGCGCCCCGCGCGGACTCGCATCCAGCCCCCACTCGTCGAACATCCGACGTCCGAACGTCTCGGAGGACATGCGGTGAACGAACTGCCGCAGCAGCTGGTCAATGGCCTGCTACTGGGATCCATGTACGGGCTCGTCGCCATCGGCTACACAATGGTCTACGGCATCGTCCAGCTCATCAACTTCGCCCACGGCGAGATCTTCATGACCGGGGCCTTCGGCGCTCTCACGGTCTACCTGTACATCCTGCCCGACGGCACCACCATGTGGCTCGCGCTGCCCCTGATGCTCATCGGCGCCATCGTCGTCTCCACCACGGTCGCTGTGGGAGCCGAACGGTTCGCCTACCGACCGCTGCGCAGCGCACCACGCCTCGCCCCCCTCATCACCGCCATCGGCCTCTCCCTCGCCCTCCAGCAGGCGGTGTGGGCCTGGTACCCGGACGCCAAGTCCGCCATCATCTTCCCGAGCATCCCCGGCGGGCCCTTCGAGATCGGCAGCGTCACCATCCAGACCGGCGACATCTTCCTCTTCGTCGCCGCCCCCATCAGCATGGCGATCCTCGCCTACTTCGTGATGAAGACCCGCACCGGACGCGGCATGCAGGCCACCGCCCAGGACCCGGACACCGCCAAGCTCATGGGCATCAACACCGACCGCATCATCGTGGTCGCGTTCGCCCTCGGCGCCGCCTTCGCCGCCATCGGGGGCGTGGCCTACGGGTTCAAGTACGGCGAGATCAACTTCCGGATGGGCTTCATCCTGGGCCTCAAGGCCTTCACCGCCGCGGTCCTCGGTGGCATCGGCAACATCTACGGAGCCATGATCGGCGGCCTCGTCCTGGGCCTCGCCGAAACCATGGCCACCGCCTACATCGCCGACGTCCCCGGAATGTCGCAGCTCGGCGGCCAGTCCTGGGCCAACGTCTGGGCCTTCGTACTTCTCATCCTCGTACTCCTGTTCAGGCCACAGGGCCTGCTCGGTGAGCGCGTGGCGGACAGGGCGTGACACCGATGACCACACAGACCACCGCTCCCGAGACGCCCAGCACCCCGGACCCGGGAGAGCTCAAGGGCCTCGTTGCCATCCCCCCCACCATCGGCCGCGCCCTCGCCACCGGTGGCGGCGCACTCGCCGTCGTCTCCGCCTTCCTCGCCTGGACCTGGACCGACGAGTTCCCCGGTGACCTCACCGTCTACGGCTACCCGGGCGGCCTCCAGGTCCTCGTCCTCATCGGCGGCGCCCTCACCACCCTGTTCGGCCTCGCCTCGTACGGCGTCAAGGGCCTGGGCTGGCTGGTACCCGCGGGCGCCTCCAGCGCCCTGAAGCTCGCCGCGCTCGGCACCTTCGCCACCGCCTGGTTCACAGTCATCGCGATCACCGTCCAGCTCGGCGGGATCGTCAACCTCGAACCCGGCGGCTACATCGTCGCGATCGCCACCCTCGGCTCCCTCCTCGGCGCTCTCTCCCTGCCGTTCCAGCGGCCGGAACCCGACATCGCCGACCCCGAGGACACCCCCCGCGAGCGGCTTCTCCTCGACGTACGCAACCAGGTCAGTGTCATCAAGGCGGCCTTCGCCTCCGGCACCCCCGCCCCGGCCCGCAAGCTGCCCTCGTACGCCGAGATCCTGATCATCGTCGCGGCGCTCGCCCTGGGTCTGATCGTCTTCACGTACGGCATCGGCACCGAGTACGACGAGCTCTTCGTCGGCTTCCTCATCACCACGGGCTTCGCCTTCGCCGCCGCCGCCAAGGCGGGCCTCGTCAGCCGAATCTCCGCGCTCACCGCGAAGCACCGCAACGTGACGATGCTCGGCGCGTTCCTCGCCGCCGCCGCCTTCCCCTTCACCCAGTCCGACGACCAGTACGCGACGATCGGCGTCTACATCCTGATCTTCGCCACCGTCGCCCTCGGCCTGAACATCGTCGTCGGCCTCGCCGGCCTCCTCGACCTCGGATACGTCGCCTTCCTCGGTGTCGGCGCCTACACCGCGGCCATGGTCTCCGGTTCCCCGTCCTCGCCGTTCGACGTCCACTTCCCGTTCTGGGCCTCGGCCCTGCTCGGCGCCGCCGTCGCCATGGTCTTCGGCGTCCTCATCGGCGCGCCCACCCTGCGGCTCCGCGGCGACTACCTCGCCATCGTGACCCTCGGCTTCGGTGAGATCTTCCGCATCGCCGTCCTCAACATGGACGGCACCTCGGGCCCGGACATCACCAACGGCTCCAACGGCATCGCGTCGATCCCGAACCTCAACATCCTGGGCTTCGACTTCGGCGCGGAACACAGCTTTGCCGGGTTCACCATCGCCCGATTCGCCAACTACTTCCTGCTGATGCTCCTCATCACGTTCGTCGTCGTGATCGTCTTCCGGCGCAGCAGCGACTCCCGCATCGGCCGCGCCTGGATCGCCATCCGTGAGGATGAGACCGCCGCTCTGGCCATGGGCATCAACGGCTTCCGGGTCAAGCTCATCGCCTTCGCCCTCGGCGCCGCTCTCGCCGGCCTCGCGGGTACGGTGCAGGCACACGTCACCTACACCGTGACCCCCGAGCAGTACACCTTCGCCAACGTCGTCCCCCCCAACTCGGCGTTCCTGCTCGCGGCGGTCGTCCTCGGCGGCATGGGCACCATCAGCGGACCGCTCGTCGGCGCCGCACTGCTCTACCTCATCCCGGCCAAGCTCCAGTTCCTGGACGACTACCAGCTCCTCGCCTTCGGCCTCGCGCTCGTCCTGCTGATGCGCTTCCGCCCTGAGGGCCTCATCCCGAACCGGCGCCGCCAGCTCGAATTCCACGAAGACGCGGAAGCACCCACAGTCCTCAGCAAGGCAGGGGTCTGACCACCATGACTACCGAGACCACCACCCCGGCAGCCTCCTCCGGCGCCAACTCCCCCGGCGAAGTCGTACTCGACGCCCGCGGCGTCACCATGCGCTTCGGCGGCCTCACCGCCGTACGCAATGTCGACCTCACCGTCAACAGCGGCGAGATCGTCGGACTGATCGGCCCCAACGGCGCCGGCAAGACGACCTTCTTCAACTGCCTCACCGGGCTCTACATCCCCACCGAGGGAGAGGTCCGCTACAAGGGCACCGTCCTGCCGCCGAAGTCCTTCAAGGTCACCGCGGCCGGCGTCGCCCGTACCTTCCAGAACATCCGTCTCTTCGCCAACATGACGGTCCTGGAGAACGTGCTCGTGGGCCGCCACACCCGCACCAAGGAAGGCCTCTGGTCGGCCCTCCTGCGCGGACCCGGCTTCAAGAAGGCCGAGAAGGCCTCCGAAGAGCGCGCGATGGAGCTCCTGGAGTTCATCGGCCTGGCCGCCAAGCGCGACCACCTCGCCAGGAACCTCCCCTACGGCGAGCAGCGCAAGCTCGAGATCGCACGAGCCCTGGCCAGCGAGCCGGGCCTGCTCCTTCTCGACGAGCCCACCGCCGGCATGAACCCGCAGGAGACCCGGGCCACCGAGGAACTCGTCTTCGCGATCCGGGACATGGGCATCGCCATCCTCGTCATCGAGCACGACATGCGGTTCATCTTCAACCTCTGCGACCGCGTCGCCGTCCTCGTCCAGGGCGAGAAGCTCGTCGAGGGCGACAGCGAAACCGTCCAGGGCGACGAGCGCGTCATCGCCGCCTACCTCGGCGAGCCCTTCGAGGACGCCCCCGGTCACGAAGAGCTCGCCGAGGTCGAAGCCGCCGAGGCGAACGCCGACACCACGACGGACGCCGCGCCCGGCAAGGAGAACGACCGATGACCGCACTGCTCGAAGTCGAGGACCTCCGAGTCGCCTACGGCAAGATCGAAGCCGTCAAGGGCATCTCGTTCAAGGTCGAGGCCGGCGAGGTGGTCACCCTCATCGGCACCAACGGCGCCGGCAAGACCACCACCCTGCGCACCCTGTCCGGCCTCCTCAAGCCCGTCGGCGGCCAGATCAAGTTCCAGGGCAAGTCGCTGAAGAAGACCCCCGCCCACCAGATCGTCTCGCTGGGACTCGCCCACTCCCCCGAGGGTCGGCACATCTTTCCCCGCATGACCATCGAGGACAATCTGCGGCTCGGTGCCTTCCTCCGCGACGACAAGCCGGCCATCGCGAAGGACATCCAGCGCGCCTACGACCTCTTCCCCATCCTCGGGGAGCGCAGGAAGCAGGCCGCGGGAACCCTCTCCGGCGGTGAGCAGCAGATGCTGGCCATGGGCCGGGCGCTGATGTCCCAGCCCAAGCTGCTCATGCTCGACGAACCCTCCATGGGCCTCTCGCCGATCATGATGCAGAAGATCATGTCGACCATCGCCGAGCTCAAGTCCCAGGGCACGACGATCCTCCTCGTCGAGCAGAACGCCCAGGCGGCGCTCTCCCTCGCCGACCACGGACACGTCATGGAGGTGGGCAGCATCGTCCTCTCCGGCGCCGGGCAGGACCTCCTGCACGACGAGTCGGTCCGGAAGGCGTACCTGGGCGAGGACTAGCTCCTTCCGCGCGTACGAGAAGGCCCGCACCCCTTGCCGGGGGTGCGGGCCTCTCCCGTTCTACGGGGTCCGGCTAGCCCTTCGCGGACTTCTTCTCCTCGGCGTCCTGGATGACCGCCTCGGCGACCTGCTGCATGGACATACGCCGGTCCATCGAGGTCTTCTGGATCCACCGGAACGCGGCCGGCTCGGTCAGTCCGTACTGGGTCTGCAGGACCGACTTCGCACGGTCGACCAGCTTCCGGGTCTCCAGCCGCTGGCTGAGGTCCGCGACCTCCTGCTCGAGCTGCTTCAGCTCCGTGAACCGCGAGACCGCCATCTCGATCGCGGGCACCACGTCGCTCTTGCTGAACGGCTTCACGAGGTACGCCATCGCGCCGGCGTCGCGCGCCCGCTCGACCAGGTCGCGCTGCGAGAAGGCGGTCAGCATGAGCACCGGGGCGATGCCCTCCTCGGCGATCTTCTCCGCCGCCGAGATGCCGTCGAGCTTGGGCATCTTCACGTCGAGGATCACCAGGTCGGGCTTGTGCTCCCGGGCCAGCTCGACGGCCTGCTCACCGTCGCCCGCCTCTCCTACGACGCTGTAGCCCTCTTCCTCCAGCATCTCTTTGAGGTCGAGACGAATCAGCGCCTCGTCCTCAGCGATGACGACGCGGGTCGTCAGCGGAGGCACGTGCGACTTGTCGTCGTCGGGCGCGTCTACGGGCTGGGGCGACTCGGGGGCGGTCACGGGGGCTCCTCATTACGGGCCGGGCAGTGCTGCTGCCCAAGAGCCTACCTAGCTGCAGCAAGCTGCGGTGACCCGGTATGCTTCCGGGCAGCCACTTGAGCCGGGTTGGTGGAACGGCATACACGGAGGTCTCAAACACCTCTGCCTGAGAGGGCTTGCGGGTTCGAATCCCGCACCCGGCACATTTTGCGCGTAAGCGGAGGCTCACATCTCGTGAGCCTCCGCTTTTTGCTGCACGCTGCCACGGTCGGTGACACAGCGTGCCCGCCTACTTGGGGCTGTCGTCCTCGCCGATGTGGTGCACCCGCACGAGGTTCGTCGAGCCCGAGACCCCGGGCGGGGAGCCGGCCGTGATGACGACGATGTCGCCCTTCTCGCAGCGGCCGTACTTCAGGAGCAGCTCGTCGACCTGGTCGACCATGGCGTCGGTGGAGTCGACGTGCGGGCCCAGGAAGGTTTCGACGCCCCAGGTGAGGTTGAGCTGGGAGCGGGTCTCCGGGGCCGGCGTGAAGGCGAGCAGCGGGATCGGGGAGCGGTAGCGGGAGAGACGGCGGACGGTGTCCCCGGACTGCGTGAAGGCGACCAGGAACTTGGCGCCGAGGAAGTCGCCCATCTCGGCGGCGGCACGGGCCACGGCGCCGCCCTGGGTGCGAGGCTTGTTGCGTTCCGTCAGGGGCGGGAGGCCCTTTTCGAGGATGTCCTCTTCGGCTGCTTCGACGATGCGGCCCATCGTGCGGACGGTCTCGATGGGGTACTTCCCGACGCTGGTCTCGCCGGAGAGCATCACGGCGTCGGTGCCGTCGATGACGGCGTTCGCGACGTCGGAGGCCTCCGCGCGGGTGGGGCGGGAGTTCTCGATCATCGAGTCGAGCATCTGGGTGGCGACGATGACGGGCTTGGCGTTGCGCTTGGCCAGCTTGATCGCGCGCTTCTGGACGATCGGGACCTGTTCCAGAGGCATTTCGACGCCGAGGTCGCCGCGGGCGACCATGATGCCGTCGAAGGCGGCCACGATGTCGTCGATGTTCTCTACGGCCTGCGGCTTCTCCACCTTGGCGATCACGGGAAGGCGGCGGCCTTCCTCGTCCATGATGCGGTGGACGTCCTCGATGTCGCGGCCGCTGCGGACGAACGACAGGGCGATGACGTCGCATCCGATACGCAGGGCCCAGCGGAGGTCCGCTTCGTCCTTGTCGGAGAGGGCGGGGACGGAGACGGCGACGCCGGGGAGGTTGAGGCCCTTGTTGTCCGAGACCATGCCGCCTTCGATGACGGTGGTGTGGACGCGGGGGCCGTCGACGGCGGTGACTTCGAGGCAGACCTTGCCGTCGTCGACGAGGATGCGCTCTCCGGTGGTGACGTCTCCCGCCAGTCCCGCGTAGGTGGTGCCGCAGGTCTGGCGGTCGCCCTCGAAGCCTTCTTCGACGGTGATGGTGAAGGTGTCTCCGCGTTCAAGCAGTACGGGGCCTTCGGTGAAGCGGCCGAGTCGGATCTTCGGGCCTTGAAGGTCGGCGAGGACGCCGACGCTGCGGCCGGACTCGTCGGAGGCCTTGCGTACGCGCTGGTAGCGCTCCTCGTGGTCGGCGTAGCTGCCGTGGCTGAGGTTGAAGCGGGCTACGTCCATTCCGGCTTCGACCAGTGCCTTGATCTGGTCGTACGAGTCGGTGGCGGGGCCCAAAGTACAGACGATCTTTGCTCGGCGCATGTTTCGAGCGTAGGCCTTACCGGCGGGTAGGGAATTGGTGCCGCATGACTACTCAACAACCTTTGCGTGAAGGGTTATTGACAAGCGTTGAATTGTGCGCCGGGGTGCTCTGATGAGCGCCGGTGGTCGCTTTCAGTACGCCCTCGGCCACAATTCCGAATACTTCTTCGCAGGACTGGAGCAGGACTGGAGCAGGACTGGAGCAGGACTAGAGCTGGGGTGGCGCCATGGTGAATCGGGCGTTGACTTGCGCGTAGACGCGCTGGCGTTGGGGTTCCAGGTCCAGGGGGGCGGCCTCTTCGGCGGTGTCCGCGGCGTAGGCCATGGAGCGCATGGCGCGGCCAGGCGCCGCGGGGTAGGGCGGTGCGGCGTTCTCGGCGCCGATGTCGGCGAGTTCGACGAGGGCGGAGAGGGTGGTGCCGAGGGCCTCGGCGTATTCGCGGGCGCGCTGGACGGCTTCGTGGACGGCTTGCCGGCGGGCCTGGCGGTAGGACGGCGAGTCGGACCGCAGGGCCCACCAGGGTCCGTCGACGCGGGTGAGGTCGAGGTCCGCGAGCCGGGTCGTCAGCTCCCCGAGGGCAGTGAAGTCGGTGAGTTCGGCGGTGATGTGGACGCGGCCGTGATAGGCGCGGATGCGTTCGCCGCGGCCGTGCTTGGTGAGTTCGGGGCTGATGGAGAAGGCACCGGTCTCCACGTGTTCGACCGCGTCGCCGTACGACTTCACGAGGTCCAGTGCGGTGGTGTTGCGGCGGGTGAGGTCGGCGAGGGCGTCGCGGCGGTCGGTGCCGCGTGCGGTGACGGTGATGCCGATGCGGGCGATCTCGGGATCGACCTCCAGGCGGGCTTCGCCGCGGACGGCGATGCGGGGTGAGTCGGGAGTGCCGTAGGGGAGGGCGGGTTGGGGTTCCTCTGCGGTGGGTGCCATACGTCCCACTCTGTCACTGGGAGGCCGGTTGGGGTGCCCACAGGTCACCAGATCGAAACCTCCCGGACCTGTTGCGGTGGTGGCTCGTGGGCCAGAATCTACGCGCGTCGTTGACCGTTTCCTGAGGAGTCGCTGAGATGTCGTTGAACCGCCGTAAGTTCCTGAAGAAGTCCGCCGTGACGGGGGCGGGGGTCGCGCTCGCCGGGGCGGTGGCGGCTCCGGCTGCCACGGCTGCTGAGGCGAAGAAGGGCGGGAAGCCCGTGAAGCGGTACTCCCTGACGGTGATGGGCACGACCGATCTGCACGGTCATGTCTTCAACTGGGACTACTTCAAGGACGCGGAGTACAAGGACACGGCGGGCAACGCGCAGGGGCTGGCGCGGATTTCGACGCTGGTGAACGCGGTCCGCAAGGAGAAGGGCCGTGGCAACACGCTGCTTCTGGACGCGGGCGACACGATTCAGGGCACTCCGCTGACGTACTACTACGCGAAGGTCGACCCGATCACCGCCAAGGGCGGTCCTGTCCACCCGATGGCGCAGGCGATGAACGCCATCGGCTATGACGCGGTGGCCCTTGGCAACCACGAGTTCAATTACGGCATCGAGACGCTGCGGAAGTTCGAGGAGCAGTGCCGTTTCCCGCTGCTCGGCGCCAACGCGCTGGACGCGAAGACGCTGAAGCCGGCTTTCCCGCCGTACTTCATGAAGACGTTCCACGTGAAGGGTGCGCCGCCGGTCAAGGTCGCCGTTCTCGGTCTCACCAACCCGGGTATCGCGATCTGGGACAAGGCTTATGTCCAGGGCAAGTTGACGTTCCCGGGGCTGGAGGAGCAGGCGGCGAAGTGGGTGCCGAAGCTGCGGTCGATGGGGGCGGACGTGGTGGTCGTGTCGGCGCACTCCGGTTCGTCGGGCACGTCCTCGTACGGTGATCAGCTGCCGTACGTCGAGAACTCGGCGGGGTTGGTGGCGCAGCAGGTGCCGGGGATCGACGCGATTCTGGTCGGGCACGCGCATGTGGAGATTCCCGAGCTGAAGGTCACCAACACCGCGACCGGCAAGACGGTGGTTCTCTCGGAACCGCTGGCCTACGCGGAGCGCCTGTCCCTCTTCGACTTCGAGCTGGTCTTCGAGAAGGGCCGCTGGACGGTCGAGTCGGTGGCGGCGTCGGTCCGCAACTCGAACTCGGTCGTCGACGACCCGAAGATCACCAAGCTGCTCAAGGACGAGCACGACGTGGTCGTGGCGTACGTCAACCAGGTGGTCGGCACGGCCACGGAGACGCTGACTACGGTCGAGGCGCGGTACAAGGACGCCCCGATCATCGACCTGATCACCAAGGTGCAGGAGGACGTCGTCAAGGCGGCGCTCGTGGGTACGGAGTACGCCTCGCTGCCGGTGATCGCGCAGGCCTCGCCGTTCTCGCGCACCTCGGAGATCCCGGCCGGCAATGTGACGATCCGGGATCTGTCGAGCCTGTACGTGTACGACAACACGCTGGTCGCGAAGGTGATGACGGGCGCGCAGGTGCGGGCGTACCTGGAGTACTCGGCGAACTACTTCGTGCGGACGGCGGCGGACGCGGTGATCGACACGGCGAAGCTGACGAACGCGAACAACCGGCCGGACTACAACTACGACTACGTGTCGGGGCTGCGGTACGACATCGACATCGCGCAGGCCGAGGGGTCGCGGATCAAGAACCTGACGTACAACGGTGCGGCGTTGGACGACGCGCAGCAGTTCGTGCTGGCGGTGAACAACTACCGCGCCAATGGCGGCGGTGCCTTCCCGCATGTGGCGTCGGCTACCGAGGTGTGGGCCGAGTCGACGGAGATCCGCACGCGGATCGCGGAGTGGGTGACCGCGAAGGGGTCGCTGAACCCGGCGGAGTTCGCTTCGGTGGACTGGAAGCTGACTCGGGACGGCACGGCCGTGTTCTAGGCCGTGGTTGACGATGCAGCTGCGGGTGGGGCGGGGGCTGATGCCGGGTGGGTGGGTCGGGGGCGTGCCGGTACGTCCGCCCGTCGCCGCCGGATCAGACGTCGGCCGAGCAGGAAAACGTCCGGTGACGCGAACGTACGCGACGGGCTTTGGACGTACCGGCACGCCCCCTCCCGCCGGTGGGCGGCTGCGGGCGGGGGGTCCGGTGCCCGATCCCCCGCCCACCTGCGGGGGCCGCACCTTTCAGCGCGGCCGGGGAAGATCTTTCAGCCCGTCCGGCGTTTGAGGAGGGCAGCACCATCCCAATCCCCCACCCACCCACGAGGGCTCCACTCTCCAGCCCGTCCGGCGTTTGAGGAAGGCAGCACCATCCCAATCCCCCACCCACCCACGAGGGCTCCACTCTCCAGCCCGTCCGGCGTTTGAGGAAGGCAGCACCATCCCAATCCCCCACCCACCCACAGGGGCTCCGCTCTCCAGCCCGTCCGGCGTTTGAGGACGAGCCCTTCGGGCGAGCGGGGGTCTGGGGGCGGAGCCCCCAGGTACGGGTTGGGTAGGGGCGGAGGGGGCGAAAAACCATCCCCCACGGCAGCCCGGGTGGCGGCCCGCAGGAAACGCCGATGGCCCGGGTGATCTCCAGCGGCTTCTTGCCGTCGCGGGTGCTGAGCCGTGTTTGGAAGGCTTCGCTTCTTACCTGCCCTCCACCAAGGGGATCAGGGTGCGTTCCTGGCGGGCGGACGGGATCTGTGGTTGTTGATCGAGTCCGAAGCTGGTGAAGGCCGTTCGGCGTGGGAGCGGGTAGGGGTCTTTGCCGGTGAGGGAGTTGAGGATGGTGGCGCTGCGCCAGGCGGCGAGACCGAGGTCGGGGGCGCCGACACCGTGGGTGTGGAGTTCGGCGTTCTGGACGTAGACGTGCCCTGTGACGGAGGGGTCGAGGACCAGGCGGAACTGGTCGTCGATGCGGGGGCGTTCGGAGCTGTCGCGGCGCAGGTAGGGGTCGAGTCCGGCGAGGATGCGGCCGAGGGGGCGTTCGCGGTAGCCGGTGGCGAGGACGACGGCGTCGGTGGTGAGGCGGGAGCGGGCCCCTTGTTGGGTGTGTTCGAGGTGGAGTTCGACTTTGGTGGTGGCGACGCGTCCTGCGGTGCGGACGGTGACGGCGGGGGTGAGGACGGCGTCGGGCCAGCCGCCGTGCAGGGTGCGGCGGTAGAGCTCGTCGTGGATGGCGGCGATGGTGTCGGCGTCGATGCCTTTGTGGAGTTGCCATTGGGCGGCGACGAGCCGGTCGCGTACGGGTTCGGTGAGGTGGTGGAAGTAGCGGGTGTAGTCGGGGGTGAAGTGCTCCAGGCCGAGCTTGGAGTACTCCATGGGTGCGAAGGCTTCGGTGCGGGCGAGCCAGTGGATCTTCTCGCGGCCTGCGGGTCGGTTGCGCAGGAGGTCGAGGAAGACTTCGGCGCCTGACTGTCCGGCGCCGATGACGGTGATGTGTTCGGCGGTGAGGAACTGCTCGCGGTGTTTGAGGTAGTCCGCGGCGTGGATGACGGGCACGCCGGGGGCCGCCACGAGGGGCTTGAGCGGTTCGGGGATGTTGGGGGCGGTGCCGACGCCGAGGACGATGTTGCGGGTGTAGGAGCGGCCGAGGCATTCGGCTTCCCCGTCGGCGTCGAGTTGGCTGAAGTCGACTTCGAACAGGGCGCGTTCCGGGTTCCAGCGGACGGCGTCGACCTGGTGGCCGAAGTGGAGTCCGGGGAGGCTGTCGGCGACCCAGCGGCAGTAGGCGTCGTACTCGGCGCGCTGGATGTGGAAGCGCTCGGCGAAGTAGAACGGGAAGAGCCGGTCGCGATCCTTGAGGTAGTTGAGGAACGACCAGGGGCTGGCAGGGTCGGCGAGGGTCACCAGGTCGGCGAGGAAGGGGACTTGGAGGGTGGCGCCGTCGATGAGGAGGCCGGGGTGCCAGTCGAAGCCGGGGCGCTGTTCGTAGAAGACGGTGTCGAGTTCGGCGAGGGGCTGGGCGAGGGCGGCGAGGGAGAGGTTGAAGGGGCCGATGCCGATGCCCACCAGGTCGCGGGGTGCAACGGCTGCGGGGTGTGGGGGGTTGGGCGTCGGGCTCATCGGGGGGTGTGTCCTTCCACCAGTTTCAGGAGCGTGGCCAGGTCGCCTGGCCGGGTGTGGGGGTTGAGGAGGGTGGCTTTGAGCCAGCGGCGGCCGTCGAGGGTGGCGCGGCCGAGGACGGCGCGGCCTTCGTGCAGGAGGGTGCGGCGTACGGCGGCGACGGCGTCGTCGGTGGCTTCGGTGGGCCGGAAGAGGACAGTGCTGATGGTCGGCCGGTCGTAGAGCTCGAAGCCGGGGTGGGCGGCTATGAGGTCGGCGAACTCGTGGGCGCGGGCGCAGACTTGGTCGACGAGGGCGCCGATTCCTTCTCGTCCGAGGGTTTTGAGGGTGACGGCGATTTTGAGGATGTCGGGGCGCCGGGTGGTGCGCAGGGAGCGGCCGAGGAGGTCGGGGAGGCCCGCTTCGGTGTCGTCGTCGGCGTTGAGGTAGTCGGCGCGGTGTTCCAGTGCGGCGAGGTCGCGTTCGTCGCGGACGGTGAGGAGGCCCGCGGCGACGGGCTGCCAGCCGAGTTTGTGCAGGTCGAGGGTGACGGTGCGGGCGCGGTCGAGTCCGTCGAGCAGGCCGCGGTGCCGGTCGCTGAAGAGGAGGCCTCCGCCGTAGGCGGCGTCGATGTGGAGGCGGGCGCCGTGGGCCGCGCACAGGTCGGCGATCTCGGGCAGCGGGTCGATGAGGCCGGCGTCGGTGGTGCCGGCGGTGGCGGCGACGAGCAGGGGGCCCGGCAGCTCGGTGAGGGCTTCGCAGAGGGCGGCGGGGTCCATCGTGCCGGCGGGGGCGGGGACGACGACGGGGTCGGGCAGGCCGAGGAGCCAGGCGGCGCGGGGCAGGGAGTGGTGGGCGTTGGCGCCGTGCACGAGCCGCACGCCGCCGTGTGCGCTTCCGTGTGCTTCCCGGGCTAGGAGGAGGGCGAGTTGGTTGGACTCGGTGCCGCCGGTGGTGACGAGCGCGTCCGCCGCGCCGGCTTCGCGCGCCAGCGCCCGTGTCACGAGTGCCTCCAGTTCGGAGGCGGCGGGGGCCTGGTCCCAGGAGTCCAGGGAGGGGTTGAGGACGGAGACGGCGAGGTCCGCGGCGGTGGCGACGGCGAGGGGCGGGCAGTGCAGGTGGGCGGCGCACAGCGGGTGGGCGGGGTCTGCGGCGCCCTCGGCGAGGGCCCGTACGAGGGTGTGCAGGGCGTCGTCGCTGCCTTGCCGGGGCAGTACGTCGCCGACCGCATCCCGCACCCGTCGTGCCACCGCCTCCGGCCCTCCGGCGGGCAGCGGCCCTCCCCTCGCCTCGCCGCCCTCGCGCAGGGCGTCGAGCACGGTGTCGAGCAACGGCCGCAGCGCGCCGGGGCCTTCGGGACCTGAGGCGAGAGGCGGCCTGCTCATGGGTGTCCTCCGGTGGGCGCGCGGCAGGGTGGAGTCCAAGCCTGTACGCAGATCGGGTCGGCGCGCCCGCGAAGGACAACGATCCGACCCAAAAGGGGGTACTGCCGTACGGAGGAAACGTGTTGGAGCGGCCGAGGTGCTAGGAGTCGTGCGCGCGGGCCGGGTTGACGCCGCGCGTTGACGTGGGGCCCTCTCCTCAGGCGGTGAAGTCGGCCCGGTGGTCGACGGCCCATTCGGCGAAGGTGCGGGCCGGGGACCCTGTGACCGCCTCGACCGTCTTGGTGATCTCCGGGCGTATGCCCACGGTGGCCGCGAGGGACTTCAGGACGCCGGGGAGCATCTGAGGCGGGACGTGCGGGAAGAGGTCGCGGCCCACCTCGTCGGGCGGGACCTCGACGAAGCGCAGTTCGCGGCCGAGGGCACGGCCGATCGCGGCGATCTGCTCGCCGGTGGTGACCGCGGCGGGGCCCGTGAGGCGGTGGACGGCGCCGGTGTGTCCGTCGTCGAGGAGGGCGCGGGCGGCGACGGCGGCTATGTCGCCCTCGTGGATGGGCGCGGTGAGGGCGCCCGCGTAGGGGCCGCGGACGGTGTCGCCGGAGCGGATCTGCGGGGCCCACTGGCGGGCGTTGGCGGCGAACGCGTTGGGGCGCAGGAAGGTCCACTCCACGCCGCTGTCGCGGACTTGTCTCTCGATGGCGGCGTGCCAGGCGTAGACGGGGTGGGTCTCGTCGGCGCCCTCCCGGATGATCCCGGAGGAGAGCATCACGATGTGCCGGACGCCCGCCGCACGGGCCGCGTCGAGCACCGCTCCGGTCCGGTCACCGGTGGCCTGCACCTGGAGGAACAGTTTGGACGCGCCCTTGAAGAGGGCGGCCGGGTCGGTGAGGTCGAGGCGCGCGACCTCGGCCGCCGCGGGGAGCGTCGCCTGTTCCGGGTCCCGGGTCAGGGCCCGCACGGGCCGGTTCTCGGCGACCAGACGGCCGACGAGCGCACGGCCCACGTTCCCGGTGGCACCGGTCACAACGATCATGCGTTCTCCTCCTTGGGCTGATCATCCCTGGCCTCCCCGAGCCTAGGAGGGATGATCAGCCCGCCGCATCGTCTTGCGGGAACCGGCTCTCAGGTCGCCGGTCCTACGCCTCCCTGACCCGCAACGCCCGCGCCAGGTCGTCCAGTTGGTCGGCGAGCTTGCGGCGCAGGGCCGGGATGGGGTCGGCGTCGCGGAGGCAGGCCTCGCCGAGGGCGAGGGTCTCCGGGGCGACGGCGTGGACGGGGAAGGCCCAGCGTCCCGCGGCTTCGGCGATGGCGGGGCCGCGGCGGGCGGCGAGGGCCACCGCGTCGGGCCAGAAGCGCTCGACGTACTCCCTGACGAGGTCGGCCTGTTCGGGCTGCCAGAATCCCTGGGCGGTGGCGGTGAAGAGGTAGTTGGAGAGGTCGTCGTTGGTGAACATCGCCTCCCAGGCCGCCTGCTTGGCCTGCGGGTCGGGCAGTGCGGCGCGGCAGCGTGCGGCGCCTTCCTGACCGGTGGCGCTGGGGTCCTGGACGAGTTCGGCGTCGATGACGGCGTCGTCGATCGCGCCGAGGACGGCGAGCCGGCCCAGGATGCGCCAGCGCAGCTCGGGGTCGAGCTCGGGGCCGCCGGGGACGGTGCCCTCGGAGAACCAGGCGCTGATGGTGTCCGGGTGGGCGGCGACGTCGATGAAGTGGCGTACGGCGGTGAGGCGCAGGCCGGGGTGGGAGCCGTCCTCGGTGCGGCGGATGAGGTCGCGGCACAGGGAGGTGAGGATGCCGAGGGCGGCAGGGCGCTCCTCGGGGCGTACGAAACGGTCGGCGACCTGTGCGGCGGCGAAGGACAGGACGCCCTGGACGAGCGCGAGGTCGGTCTCCTCGGGCAGGTGGGCGGCGGCGGTCTCCAGGTAGGCGGCCGGGGCGAGTTCACCGTCGCGGGCCATGTCGCGCAGGGTGTTCCACAGGACCGCGCGGGTGAGGCCGTCGGGGATCGCGGAGAGGCCGCGCAGGACGGTTTCCAGGGAGGTCTCGTCGAGGCGGATCTTGGCGTACGTCAGATCCGCCTCGTTGGGGACGACCAGGGCGGGGCGGCGTCCGGGGAAGCTCTGGGCCGTGTCGTCCATGGGCAGGTCGAGGCTGATGCGCTCGCGCGCGACGAGGGTGCGGCCGTCGGCGGGTTCGCGGTCGTAGAGGCCGACCTCGACACGGTGCGGGCGGCTGCCGTCGCGGTCGACGGTGAGCGACCAGCCGGGCCTGTCGTCGGTGACGGTGGTGGTGAGGGTGTCGACGCCGGTGGTGCGCAGCCAGGCGTCGGCCCAGGCGTGCACGTCCCGCTCGGTGGCCCCGGCGAGGGAGTCGATGAAGTCGGCGAGGGTGGCGTTGCCGAACTTGTGGCGGGCGAAGTGGGTGTTGATGCCGTCGAGGAAGTCCTTCTCGCTGAGCCAGGCGACGAGTTGGCGCAGCGCGGAGGCGCCCTTGGCGTAGGAGATGCCGTCGAAGTTGAGCATCGCGGACGCGGTGTCGGGGACCGCGTCCGGGTCGGGCGCGACGGGGTGCGTGGAGGGGCGCTGGTCGGCGTCGTAGCCCCAGGGCTTGCGGCTGACGCCGAACTCGGTCCAGGTCTCGGTGAACCGGGTCGCTTCGGTGAGGGTCTGGTAGCCCATGTACTCGGCGAAGGACTCGTTCAGCCAGATGTCGTCCCACCAGCGCAGCGTGACGAGGTCGCCGAACCACATGTGGGCCATCTCGTGTGCGATGACCATGGCGCGGGTCTGCCGCTCGGTGTCGGTGACGGCGGAGCGGTAGACGAAGTCGTCGCGGAAGGTGACGAGTCCGGGGTTCTCCATGGCGCCGGCGTTGAACTCGGGGACGAACGCCTGGTCGTAGGAGTCGAAGGGGTAGGGCTCGTCGAACTTCTCGTGGTAGCGGTCGTAGCAGGCGCGGGTGACGTCGAGGATCTCGTCGGCGTCGGCGTCCAGGTAGGGGGCCAGCGAGCGGCGGCAGTGGATGCCGAAGGGGAGGCCGCGGTGCTCGGTGCGTACGGAGTGCCAGGGTCCCGCGGCGACGGCGACGAGGTAGGTGGAGATCAGCGGGGTCGCGGCGGCTTCCCAGCGGCCCTCCCCGAGGTGTTCGGTGACGCCGTTGGCGAGGACGGTCCAGCCCTCGGGGGCGGTGACTGACAGCTCGAAGACGGCCTTCAGGTCGGGCTGGTCGAAGGCGGCGAAGACGCGCTGGACGTCCTCCATGAACAGCTGGGTGTAGAGGTAGGTCTCGCCGTCGGTGGGGTCGGTGAAGCGGTGCATGCCCTCGCCGGTGCGGGAGTAGCGCATCGCGGCGTCGACGCGCAGCTCGTGCTCGCCTGCGGTCAGGCCCTTGAGCGGCAGCCGGTTCTCGTCGAGGGTCTCGGGGTCGAGGGGCTGCCCGTCGAGGGTGACGGAGCGCAGCTCGGCGGGCTTCAGCTCGACGAAGGTGTCCGCGTCTGTGCGGGCCGTGAACCGGATGACGGTCCGGGAGTCGAAGGTGTCGTCGCCACCGGTCAGGTCGAGTGCGATCCCGTAGTGGTGGACGTCGAGGAGCTTGGCACGGGTCTGCGCTTCGTCGCGCGTCAGTACGGATATGGGGACATGCTGCCTGATGGGTCCGACAGCGCACAGAGGTGGCCCGCTTTACGGCCTTTGCCCCCCAACCTGGCTAGGAGGTCCGGTCCTGCCTCAGCTTCCCGTGGCGGGCCTCGCGCTGGAGGGGCACGCGGGTGTCGGGGTGCGCGAGGGCGGGGTCCGGGGTGTGTTCCTTGACCAGGGCGCGCAGTTCGCGCACTTCGCGTTCCAGGCTCTGGTAGCGCTGGTGGGTGTCGTACAGGTAGCGGACCTTGGTGCGCAGGGCCCAGGGGTCGATGGGTTTCATGACGAGGTCGGCGACGCCGAGGCCGAAGGCGGTGGCGGTCAGTTCGGCGTCGGGGCCGAAGCCGGTGACCAGGATGATGGGGATGTGCTGGGTCTGTCCCACGCGCCGCATGTAGCGCACGACGTCGAGGCCGCTGACGCCGGGCATGCGCACGTCGAGGACGAGCAGTCCGACCTGGCCGCGCAGGACTTCCTTGAGCGCCTCGTCGCCGCTGGTCGCCCGTGACAGGAGGTAACCCAGCGGGGCCAGGGCGCTCTCCAGGGCGTACAGCGTGTCCTCATGGTCGTCGACGATGAGGATCTTGGCGTCCGAAGGCATGGCCCGACGTCCCCTCGTTTGGACATACCAGCTTATGCCCGCACGGACTCACGACGTGCGCCCGCGGTGGAGAAGGAGTGCTCGGTGCAAAGGCAGCGCAGAGCGCTCAGCGCAGGATGCACGGTGGGGCGGGCCGCTGTCACTCCCCCGTGTCGGCGATGGTGTCGACAGTGCCGTCCGCGATGCGCTCGTGGTGCCGGATGACCTCGGCGATGATGAAATTGAGCAATTTTTCGGCGAAGGCCGGATCCAGCTTGGCGTTCTCGGCGAGTCTGCGCAGCCGGGCGATCTGGTGGGCCTCGCGGGACGGGTCGGCGGGCGGCAGTTGATGGGCGGCCTTGAGGTGGCCGACCTGCTGCGTGCACTTGAAGCGCTCGGCGAGCATGTGGACGACGGCGGCGTCGATGTTGTCGATGCTGTCGCGCAGCCGGTCGAGTTCGGCGCGGACGGCCGGGTCGACCCGGGGGCCCGCGCCGGCGGTCGCCTCGTTGGTGTTGCTGTTGGTCATGGGGACCAACCCTACGTGGCGTGCACACACTCCCTGCAGGCGTATGGGCGCTCCCTATGTGGCGGGCGAACGCTCGATCATGGGTGGATCGTCGGGGTCAGGTATCCGGTCGCTCCAGCCGCCGGGCACCGTACGGCCCTGCTGTTCCCGGAAGCGGACGGGTGCCATGCCGACGCGTCGGGTGAACAGGCGGGAGAAGTAGGCGGGATCGTCGTAGCCCACCTGTCGGGCGACCGCGGCGACGGGGAGATCGGTGGCGGCTAGCAGCTCCTTGGCGCGGCCCAGGCGGATGCCGAGGAGGTAGTCCTTGGGGCTGCGTCCGGCGGCGCGGCGGACGGCGGTGCGCAGTTCGGCGGGGGTCATGCCGTGCCGGGCCGCGTGCTCGGCGACGGACAGTGGCTGGAACGCGTCGCGGGCGAGGGCTTGCAGGACCGGGGAGCCGTCGGGGGCGAGATCGGCGCGGGCGCGGCGCAGCGCGACGAGGAGTTCGTGGACGGCGGCACCCGTCTCGACCTCCAGGAGGGGGTTGTCGCGGCGGGCGGCGCGGGCGATGCGGCCGATGACGGCGCGGGCGCCGGCGGCGTCGGAGAGGGGCACGACGGGCCGGTCCGGTTCGATGTAGCCGAGTTCGGTGTACGTCGCCGTCGCGGGCCCGGTGAAGTCGACGAAGCACTCGTCCCAGCCGGAGTCGGGCCCGTAGTGGTGCGGTACCCCGGGGACCAGCCAGATCAGGGCGGGCGCGGTGACGGTGAGGCGGTGCCCGTCGGGTGTCCGGTACCAGCCGCCGCCCTCGCCGATCACGACGGCCACGTGGTGGTCGAGGGTGCGGGGCCCGACGGTGGGCAGCTCGCCGTACTGGAGGCCGACGCCGAGGCAGACGAGACCGAGCCGGTGATGCACGGGACCGGGGGTGAAATAGCGCATCCAGGTGTGGTACATCCGCTTTAGCCCCTCCCCTTTGGCTCCTCAGATCTGTCCAACCAGCCTTGATCTTTGTCCATGGACCGGGCCGTCGCCAGCGGTGAGGGTGGGCCCATGAGCGAGTTCACGGTGGGGGACACGGATTTTCTGCTGGACGGGCGGCCGGTGCGGCTGCTGTCCGGCGCGCTGCACTACTTCCGGGTGCGCGAGGAGCTGTGGGAGCACCGGCTCGGGATGCTGCGGGCGATGGGGCTCAACTGTGTTGAGACGTACGTTCCGTGGAATCTGCACGAGCCGCGGCCCGGCGAATTCCGCGAAGTGGAGCAGCTGGGGCGTTTCCTGGACGCGGCCCGTGAGGCGGGTCTGTGGGCCATCGTGCGTCCGGGCCCGTACATCTGCGCGGAGTGGGACAACGGCGGGCTGCCGCACTGGCTGACGGGCCGGCCGCGGACCCGGGACGCGGAGTATCTGCGGCAGGTGGAGCGCTGGTTCGGCCGGCTGCTGCCCGAGATCGTGCCCCGGCAGATCGACCGGGGCGGCCCGGTGCTCATGGTGCAGGTCGAGAACGAGTACGGCAGCTACGGCTCGGACCGGGTGTATCTGCGCCGGCTGGCCGACCTGCTGCGTGACAGGGGCGTGACCGTCCCGCTGTTCACCTCGGACGGCCCCGAGGACCACATGCTCACCGGCGGCTCGATTCCGGGAGTCCTCGCGACCGCCAATTTCGGCTCCCACGCGCGCGTGGCCTTCGAGACGCTGCGCCGTCACCAGCCCCAGGGGCCGCTGATGTGCATGGAGTTCTGGTGCGGCTGGTTCGACCACTGGGGCGCCGGTCATGTCGTACGGGATCCGGACGACGCGGCCCAGGCGCTGCGGGAGATCCTGGAGTGCGGTGCGTCGGTCAACCTCTACATGGCGCACGGGGGGACGAACTTCGCGGGCTGGGCGGGCGCCAACCGGGGCGGCGGCGCGCTGCACGACGGACCGCTGGAGCCCGACGTCACTTCCTACGACTACGACGCGCCCATCGACGAACTCGGGCGGCCCACCGAGAAGTTCTGGCGCTTCAGGGAGATCCTCGCCGAGTACGCGGACGGTCCGCTGCCCGATGTCCCGCCCGCGCCCCCTGTGCTCGCCGAGCCCGTCGCGCTGGACCTCGACGCATGGGCCTCCCTGGACGACGTACTGCGGACCCTTGGCGGCCCCGGGGACGAGTACCCCGTGCCGCCGACCTTCGAGGAACTGGACGTCGACCAGGGGCTCGTCAAGTACGAGGTGACCGTGCCCGGCCCCCGGCAGCCGTACCCGCTCACCCTGCGCGGGCTGCGGGACCTGGCGGTGGTGTACGTCGACGGGGCGGCGGCCGGGGTGCTGACCGAGGACGACGCACGGCTCAAGGAGCCCGTCGCGGGGCACGCGCGCGTGGAGCTGTGGGTGGAGTCCCTGGGGAGGGTCAACTACGGTCCGCGCAGCGGCGAGCCGAAGGGCATCACCGGAGGCATCCTGCACGAGCGGCAGTATCTGCACGGGGTGCGGGCGCAGGGTCTGCGGCTGGACGCGGTGGACGACGTCGGCCCGGTCCCCTTCGGCGAACTCCCCGCGGACGGCTCCCGCGGCCTGTACCGGGGCACCTTCACGGTGCGCGGCGCGGGGGACGCCTTTCTCGAACTCCCGGGCTGGACCAGGGGGTTCGTGTGGATCAACGGGTTCAATCTGGGCCGCTACTGGTCCGTGGGCCCGCAGCGCTCGCTGTACGTCCCCGGTCCTGTCCTGCGCGAGGGTGTCAACGAGGTGTGGGTGCTGGAACTTCAGGAGGCTCCGCGGCTTCCTGAGCCTTCGTCTTCGCCGGTGTTGCGCGGCCCGGCCCGGGGCTGACCGTGGGAGCAGGGCGCCCGCGACCGGGGCAGGTCGCGGGCGCCCACGAGCGCGTGTGGCGTCAGAGGGTCAGAGCGTTGCCGCCGCGGCGGCTATGGCCGATGCGAACGTCGAGACCTCGGAGTAGACGCCGGGGGCGTTGGCGCGGGCGCAGCCGATGCCCCAGCTGACGATGCCGACCTGGATCCAGGCGTTGGCGCTGTCCCGGCGGAACATCGGGCCGCCGGAGTCGCCCTGGCAGGTGTCGACGCCGCCCGCCGCGTAGCCGGCGCAGATCTCGTCGCTCGCGACGAGGCCGCTGTAGCCGCTGTAGGAACGACACGTGGCGTCACTGACGAACGGCACGGTGGCCTTCAGCATGTAGCGCTGCTGGGCGCCGCCCTCGGAGGCCGAGCCCCAGCCGGCGATGGTGAAGGTGCCGGTGTTGTACTGCGTGGTGGTGGCGATCTTCAGCGTCGACTGGGTGGTGATGGGCGAGGCGAGCTTGATGAGCGCCCAGTCCTTGCCGTTGCCGTTGTAGCCGGGGGCCCGGTAGACGTAGGTGGACTTGACCTGGACCCGGCCGGTGGTGGACTGGAGGTCGACAACACCGGCGGTGGCGGTGATGCTGGTGTTGGCGCCGGTGCCGCTCACACAGTGCGCGGCGGTGAGCACGATCTGCTGCGTGTAGAGCGCGCCGCCGCAGCCCATGGAGAGCCGGACCATGAACGGGAACTCACCCTGCGCGGCGCGGGTTCCGCCGACGACGGGCGCGGGCGCGGCCTGCGCGCTGGAGAGGGGCTGGAGCGAGACGGCCGCGAGAAGGACGGCGCCGATGGCGAGCGCTCTCTTGACGCCGGTGAATCTCTTCAGAAACTTCAACGTGCTTCCCTTCGTGGGGGGTTGAACGCGCGGCGGGGAGCCGCACGTCACGCACAGCACTGGGCCGCGGCACCGATGGAGCCGACCGACCCGAACGCGTGGCATGTGCCTGCCAAGCTGTTGCGGATTATGAAGAGCCCTCCGCACCCCCGGCAAGGACCTCATTCCAGCCACACCAAGTCCGCCACCCGCGTCCACCACCCGCCGCCCGGCGGACCCCCGGCCTACAGTGGAAGTCAGTTCCGGCGTCTTCAGGGGGTGCGGACGTGGCGAACGGCGGACCCGTCGAGCACGGCTACCCGCACCTCGACACGGTGCGGGCCTCGATCACCGCGCTCTACAAACGGCTCTCGTACGACACCGTCCACACCTTCGCGACCAGCGTGGCCCCCGCCGACGTGGCCTTCAGCGACACCGACGACCTGCATCTGGGCGCGCAGCGCGTGGCCCAGGAGATGGTGCGCCACTACCACCTCCCGGACGCCCGGATGATCGTCGGCTTCCGCGAGATGACGCACGCGGCGAACGTCGAACTCGCCGCGGGCCCCGAGTACTTCATCGAACTCAACGACCGGTTCCGCACCCACCGCCGGGACATCGGCGCGGCCCTCGCCCACGAGGTCATGCACGTCTACCTGCACCGCCTCGGCCTCGACTTCCCCGGCACCCGCGACACCGAGATCCTCACGGACACCGCGGCGACCTACCTCGGCGCGGGCTGGCTCCTCCTCGACGCCTTCCGCGAGGACGCGGACTCCTCGCAGAAGCTCGGCTATCTGACGCCGGAGGAGTTCGGCTACGTCCTCGCCAAGCGGGCGCTGGTCTTCGGCGAGGACCCCTCGATCTGGTTCACCAGCCCGCAGGCGTACACCGCGTACACCAAGGGCATGGCCCAGGCCCACCACGACGAGCGGCAGCCCCCGCTGACCGCCGCCGGCTGGGCGGGCCGCCACCGCTACGCCAAGGACCGCCGCTACGCCCAGGACCACCACACCCCCGGCCCAGGGCCCGGCGTCCCCTACACCTTCACCCCCGACGGCCGCGGCCCGCTGCGCGTGTCGTTCCCCTGCCCCACCTGCCACCAGCGGATCAGGGTGCCGGTACGCGGCCGGGTACGGGCACGGTGCGCGCTGTGCCGGACGGTGCTGGAGTGCGACACGTAGGTGACGAGACGTAAGAGGTGAGGCAGAACACCCCAAAAGCCTTTGCCTCACCCGGCCTTCGGGAGCGAGGGTCGAAGGATGAGCACGAACGACCCCACGGCGCTTCTCTTCACCGCTGTGTACGAGGGTGACGAGGACGCGGTCGTACGGCTGCTGCGCTCCGGCGCGGATCCGGAGTCCGTGGACGAGGACGGCCAGACGGTGCTGTACCTGGCGGCGGTGAGCGACCAGCCCGACATCGTACGACTGCTGCTTGCGGCCGGCGCCGCGCCCGACCGGCTCAGCGCGGGCTCCGACGCTCCGCTGTGCGGGGCGGCGTGCGGTGGGCACACCGAGGTCGTACGGGCCCTGCTCGCGGCCGGAGCCGGTCCCGACACCGTGGAGGAGTTCGGGTTCACGGCGCTGGCGTGGGCGTTGCGGTGCGGCCATGTCGCCGTGGCGGAGGCCCTTCTCGCGGGCGGCGCGGATCCGGACCGGCCCGGGCCGAGCGGCGAGCTCCCGCTGGTCGCGGCCGCGCGGCGGGGGTCGCCCGGCTGCGTGCGCGCCCTCCTCGCGCACGGCGCGCGGTCCCGCTCCGAGGCCCTCGCGGAGGCGCGCCGCTGGCTGGCCCTCGACGTCGAGGCCGAACCCCGCGCGGGCCTCGAGCAGGCCTACGGCCCCGGCCGCCGCTCCGTCACCCACCGCCACCCGGCGGACGGCGGCGTCATCATCGAGGTCCAACTCCTCGACGCGGAAGGCAACCCGACGGCGGGCAACGACCAGCAGACGGGGCATGCGGAGATAGCGACCATGCTCGGTGGGTGAGGGGTTTTTCGCCCCCTCCGCCCCTACCCATTCCCGTTCACTTGGGGGCTCCGCCCCCAAACCCCCGCTCCTCAAACGCCGGAGGGGCTGAAGATTTCCCCGGCCGGCGCTGAGATCTTTCAGCCCGTCCGGCGTTTGAGGACGAGGCCGTCCAGGCCGAAGCGGGGGTCTGGGGGCGGCAGCCCCCAGGTACGGGACGGGTAGGGGCGGAGGGGGCGAAAAAACCCAACCCTCACCCCGCCCCGTACACCGCCCCCGGCACCTCCGCCCCCGCCAACAACTTCACCACCGCATCCCCCACCTCCACCGGAGTCCACCGCGCCCCCTTGTCCACACCGGGCCCCGCCCGCCACCCCTCCATCACAGTGATCCGCCCACCCTCGGCCTCGAAGACCCGCCCGGTGACCCCGGCACTCGCCGCGGACCCAAGCCACACCACCAACGGAGACACGTTCTCCGGCGCCATCGCGTCGAAGCCCCCGCCACCCTCAGGCGCGGCCATCATCGACGCGAACGCCCCCTCCGTCATCCGCGTCCGCGCGGCAGGCGCGATCGCGTTGACCTGAACCCCGTACCGCCCCAACTCGGCGGCGGCGACCAGCGTCAGCCCCACGATCCCGGCCTTCGCAGCGCTGTAGTTCCCCTGCCCGACAGACCCCAACAACCCCGCCCCGCTACTGGTGTTGACCACCCGGGCGACAGGCGGATGCCCGGCCTTGGCCTCCGCCCGCCAGTACGACGCCGCATGCTTCAACGGCAGGAAGTGCCCCTTGAGATGGACCCGCATCACGGCGTCCCAGTCGTCCTCGTCGAGATTGACCAGCATCCGGTCGCGCAGGAACCCCGCGTTGTTGACGAGGGTGTCGAGGCGCCCGTACGTCTCCAGCGCGGCGCGCACGAGGGACGCGGCACCCTCGGTCGTCGCGACGTCGCCCCCGTGGGCCACCGCCACCCCGCCCGCCGAGCGGATCTCGTCGACGACCTGCACGGCGGGAGACCCGGAACCGGGTGCGCCGTCGAGACCGACCCCGAGGTCGTTGACAACGACCCGCGCGCCCTCGGCGGCGTACGCGAGCGCGTGCGCCCGGCCGAGCCCGCGGCCCGCACCCGTGACGACGACGACCCGGCCCTCACACAGCAACGGTGCACTCATCCCAGCTCTCCTCAGCTCTCCTTGTTGGCGGTCGCGGCATCGAGGAAGGCGGGCCGCTCCCCGCCCCCGTGGACGAGCAGCGAGGCCCCGCTGATGTAGGCGGCGGCGTCGGAGGCGAGGAAGACGGCGGCCTCTCCGACGTCGTACGGCTCGGCGAGGCGGCCCAGTGGCACGGTCCGCGCGACGGCGGCGACCGCATCCTCGTCCCCGTAGTGCAGATGCGACCGTTCGGTGCGGACCATGCCGACGACGAGGGTGTTGACCCGGACGTCGGGGGCCCACTCGACGGCCATCGAACGGGCCAGGTTCTCCAGTCCCGCCTTGGCCGCCCCGTACGCCGCCGTGCCGGGCGAGGGCCGCGTCCCGCTCACGCTGCCGATCATCACGACCGCCCCCTTGGCCCGCCGGAGATGGCGGTGCGCGGCGAGGGAGGCGGTCAGCGGCGCGATGAGGTTGAGCTCGATCACCCGCGCATGGCGTTCGGCGTCCGACTCCGCGAGCGGCAGGTAGGGGGAACCGCCCGCGTTGTTGACCAGGACGTCGAGCCGGGGCAGGGCGTCGAAGAAGTCGCGGACGGCGGGCGGGTCACGCAGATCCACGGACGCGAACCCGACACCCTCGACCGGCACTTCGGGCGGCCTGCGCGCGCAGACCACGACGTCGGCGCCCGCCCGTGCGAAGGCCCGCGCGATCCCGGCCCCGACCCCGCGGGTGCCGCCCGTGACGACGACGGTCCTGCCGCCGAGATCCACGTTGTCCACAGGGCCTCCCGCTGGGATGCATTCGCTGCTAGCTTCGAAATCGCACCTAACAAACGTTTGGTGGAAAGATAGCTGAAGGTAGCTGATGTGCCCATGGGTGTCTCCACCTCGACCCCGGAAAAGGGGATCTCCGTCGTCACGGTCGACTTCCCGCCGGTGAACGCACTGCCGGTGCGGGGCTGGTTCGACCTGGCCGACGCCGTCCGCGCGGCGGGCCGCGACCCGGGGATCCGCTGTGTCGTACTGACCGCCGAGGGCCGCGGTTTCAACGCGGGCGTGGACATCAAGGAGATACAGCGGGACACCACCGGCGGTACACAAGGTCATGACGTGCTCATAGGCGCGAACCGCGGCTGCTTCGAGGCGTTCGCGGCGGTGTACGAGTGCGAGGTGCCGGTGGTCGCGGCGGTGCAGGGCTTCTGTCTGGGCGGCGGGATAGGCCTCGTCGGCAACGCGGACGCGATCGTGGCGAGCGACGACGCCACCTTCGGGCTGCCCGAGCTGGACCGCGGGGCACTGGGCGCGGCCACCCATCTGGCCCGTCTGGTCCCGCGGCACCTGATGCGCGTCCTCTACTACACCTCGCGCACCGCGACCGCGGCCGAGCTGCACGCGCACGGCTCGGTGTGGCAGGTCGTGCCGCGCGGCGAACTGCGCGCGGCCGCCCTGGAGCTGGCCCGCGAGATCGCCGCGAAGGACGGCCGTCTCGTCCGGCTCGCCAAGGCCGCCATCAACGGCATCGACCCCGTCGACGTACGCCGCAGCTACCGCTTCGAGCAGGGCTTCACCTACGAGGCCACTCTCAGCGGGGTGGCCGACCGCGTTCGCGACAGCTTCGGCAAGGAGGCCACTCAGTGAGCGACAAGACCATGTCGGCCCAGGAGGCCGTGGGCCGCCTGGAGAGCGGGATGACCCTCGGCATCGGCGGCTGGGGTTCGCGCCGCAAGCCGATGGCCCTGGTGAGAGCACTGCTCCGGTCCGGGATCACCGATCTCACCGTCGTCTCGTACGGCGGCCCGGACGTGGGCCTGCTCGCCGCCGCCGGGCGGATTCGGAAGCTGGTGACCGCCTTCGTCACCCTCGACTCGATCCCGCTCGAACCGCACTACCGCGCGGCGCGCGAGAGCGGGGCCTTCGAGCTGATGGAGGTCGACGAGGCGATGTTCATGTGGGGGCTGCACGCCGCCGCGAACCGGCTGCCCTTCCTGCCGGTGCGCGCCGGGCTCGGCTCGGACGTGATGCGGGTCAACCCCGGGCTGCGGACGGTCACTTCGCCGTACGCCGATGAACTCTCCGGCGTCAGGGAGGAGTTCGTCGCCATGCCCGCCCTGCGGCTGGACGCGGCCCTGGTCCACATGAACCGCGCGGACCGGCTCGGCAACGGCCAGTACCTGGGCCCGGACCCGTACTTCGACGACCTGTTCTGCGAGGCGGCGGACGCGGCGTACGTCTCCTGCGAGCGGATCGTCGACACGGCGGAGCTGACCAAGGAGGCCGCGCCGCAGACCCTGCTGCTCAAGCGGTCGAGCGTGACGGGTGTCGTCGAGGCTCCGAACGGCGCGCACTTCACATCCTGCGCGCCGGAGCACGGACGCGACGAGGCCTTCCAGAAGCTGTACGCGACCACGCCGTACGCGGAGTTCGCCGAGCGGTTCCTCGGCGGCGACGAACACGCCTACCAGAGCGCCGTCCAGGCCTGGCAGAAGGAGCAGCACCAGTGAACCCGACACCGGCCGAGTACTGCGTGATCGCCTGCGCCGAGGCCTGGCGGGACAACGGCGAGGTGCTCGCCAGCCCCATGGGCCTGATCCCGTCCATCGGCGCCCGCCTCGCCAAGCGCACCTTCTCCCCCGATCTGCTGCTGACCGACGGCGAGGCGATGCTCGTCGGCCTCGACGGGACGCCGGAGGGCTGGCTGCCGTACCGGCAGCACCTGACGATGGTGACCGGCGGGCGCCGGCACGTGATGATGGGCGCGAGCCAGATCGACCGCTTCGGCAACCAGAACATCTCGTGCGTCGGCGACTGGGCCAGGCCCAAGCGCCAACTGCTCGGCGTGCGCGGCGGGCCGGTCAACACCCTCAACAATCCGACTAGTTACTGGATCCCGAAACACTCCACGCGCGTCTTCGTCCCGAAGGTCGACATGGTGTGCGGGGTGGGGTACGACCGCGCCGCCGCGGCGGGTCCGAGCGCCACCCGCTTCCACCGCATCCCCCGCGTGGTGACCGACCTCGGCGTCTTCGACTTCGCCACCCCCGACCACTCGATGCGCCTCGCCTCCCTGCATCCGGGCGTCACCGTCGAGCGGGTCAGGGAGGCGACGGGCTTCGAGCTGTACGTCCCCGACGAGGTGCCGTACACCCGCGAACCGACCCCGGTGGAGCTGGAGTTGATCCGCGAGGTCATCGACCCGAAGGGCGCACGGGACCGCGAGGTTCCCGGGGCGGGAATGATTCCCGGGGCCGCCAGGACCGGGCCCACAAAGACCGGGACCGCCAAGGCCGGGGGCCGCTGATGGACACCGCGTTCACCCGGCTCGTCGGGATCCGCCACCCGATCGTGCAGACCGGCATGGGCTGGGTGGCGGGCCCCCGCCTGGTCTCCGCCACGGCGGAGGCGGGCGCACTGGGTGTCTTGGCCTCCGCGACGATGCCCCTCGGCCAACTGCGGGACGCCGTACGGGAGGTCAGGTCCCGCACGGACGCGCCGTTCGGCGTGAATCTGCGGGCCGACGCCGGGGACGCGGGCGACCGGGTGCGGATCATCATCGACGAAGGCGTACGCGTCGCCTCCTTCGCACTGGCCCCCTCACGCGAGCTGATCGCGGAGCTGAAGGAGGCGGGCGTGGTCGTCATCCCCTCCGTCGGGGCGCGCCGGCACGCCGAGAAGGTGGCCGCCTGGGGTGCGGACGCGGTGATCGTGCAGGGCGGTGAGGGCGGCGGGCACACCGGCGAGGTGGCGACGACCGTGCTGCTGCCGCAGGTGGTGGACGCGGTGGACATCCCGGTCGTGGCGGCGGGCGGTTTCCACGACGGGCGGGGGCTGGTGGCCGCGCTGGCGTACGGCGCGGCGGGCGTCGCCATGGGCACGCGTTTCCTGCTGACCTCCGACTCGACGGTCCCGGACGCGGTGAAGGCGCGGTACCTGGCGGCGACGGTCAAGGACGTCACGGTCACGACGGCCGTCGACGGACTCCCGCACCGCATGCTGCGTACGGACTTCGTCGACTCCCTCGAGAAGTCGGGCCGTACGAGGGCTCTCGCTCAGGCCGTCCGCCGGGCGGCCGGCTTCAGGAAGATATCCGGACTCTCCTGGCCTGCCATGATCCGCGACGGCCTCGCGATGAAGCACGGCAAGAACCTGTCCTGGAGCCAGGTCCTCCTCGCCGCCAACACGCCCATGCTGCTCAAGTCCGCGATGGTGGACGGGCGTACGGACCTCGGGGTGATGGCGTCGGGGCAGGTCGCCGGGGTGATCGACGACCTGCCCTCGTGCACCGAGTTGGTGGACCGGATCATGACCGAGGCGGAGGAGGCGTTGAAGTCCTTGGAGCTGCTCAGAGCCGCTCGATGATGGTGACGTTCGCCTGACCGCCGCCCTCGCACATGGTCTGGAGCCCGAACCGGCCCCCGGTGCGCTCCAGTTCGTGCAGCAGGGTCGTCATCAGCTTCACGCCGGTGGCGCCCAGCGGATGGCCAAGGGCGATCGCGCCGCCGTTGACGTTGACCTTCTCCGGGTCGGCGCCGGTTTCCTTCAGCCAGGCGAGGACGACCGGGGCGAAGGCCTCGTTGATCTCGACGAGGTCGATGTCGCCGATGGACATGCCGGTCTTCTTGAGGGCGTGCGCGGTGGCCGGGATGGGGGCCGACAGCATACGGATGGGGTCCTCGCCGCGTACGGAGAGGTGGTGCACGCGGGCGCGAGGGGTCAACCCGTGTTCCCGGACGGCCCGTTCGGAGGCGAGGAGCATGGCGGCTGCGCCGTCGGAGACCTGGGAGGAGCAGGCGGCGGTGACGGTGCCACCGTCGATGACCGGTTTCAGGGCGGCCATCTTCTCCAGCGAGGTGTCCCGGCGCGGGCCCTCGTCGACCGTGACCTCCCCGCGCGACACGGTCTCGCGCGCGAAGCGGCCCTCGTCGATGGCACGGATCGCGCGTTCGTGGGAGCGGAGGGCGAACTCCTCCTGGTCCAGACGGCTGATCCCCCACTTGGCGGCGATCAGTTCGGCGCCGTGGAACTGGTTGACGGGCCGGTCTCCGTAGCGCGCCCGCCAGCCCTCGCTGCCCGCGAAGGGGCCCTGAGTGAGGCCGAGCGGTTCGGTGGCCTGGCGGGAGGCGAAGGCGATGGGTATCTGGCTCATGTTCTGGACGCCGCCCGCGACCACCAGGTCCTGGGTGCCGGACAGCACGCCCTGGGCGGCGAAGTGCACGGCCTGCTGGGAGGACCCGCACTGCCGGTCGACGGTGACTCCGGGCACCTCCTCGGGCAGCCCGGCGGCCAGCCAGGCGGTGCGGGCGATGTCCCCGGCCTGCGGCCCGACCGTGTCGAGGCACCCGAAGACGACGTCCTCGACGGCGGCCGGGTCCACGCCCGACCTCTCGACCAGGGCTTTGAGGACATGCGCGCCGAGGTCGGCCGAGTGGACGCCGCTCAGGCCTCCCCTGCGCCGCCCGACGGGCGTACGGACCGCTTCGACGATGTAGGCCTCGGCCATGACAACTCCCTCAGGGAAATGCGGACATGGGGCTCGCGGACATGGATTTATTCGCGTACGGAGATCCCGTCGAGCACCATCGACAGGTACTGCCGGGCGATCTCCTCCGGGCTGTGGTGCCCGCCGGGCCGGTACCAGGACGCGGCGACCCACACGGTGTCGCGCACGAACCGGTAGGTGAGCCGGATGTCGAGGTCGGCCCGGAAGACCTCGGCGGCGACACCGCGCTCCAGCGTGCTCAGCCACGCCTTCTCGAAGTTGCGCTGCGACTCGGTGAGGAACGCGAAGCGCTGCTGCGCGGCAAGGTGTCTGGACTCCTTCTGGTAGATCGCGACGGCGGCGCGGTGCCGGTCGATCTCCCGGAAGGACTCGGTGACCAGGGCCTCCAGGGTTTCCCGGGGGCCGAGTTCGGCGTCCAGGACGGTGTCGTACCCGTCCCAGAGCTCGTCGAGGAAGGTCCGCAGGATCTCCTCCAGCATCGATTCCTTGGAGTCGAAGTGGTAGTAGAGACTGCCCGCGAGCATTCCGGCCTGGTCCGCGATCTTGCGTACGGTGGTGGCGTTGTAGCCCTGCTCGGCGAAGACCTCGGCGGCCGTGTCGAGCAGTTCGCGGCGCCGCTCCGGCGAGGCGGTCACCTGGGGCTTCTTCTTGGTAGGCACGGGCCCATTGTGGTCCTGTGCTCCTCGTATCCACGCATGCCGGCCGCCTCGCCCCTACGCGTGCTGGCTGCTGACGGAGACGACTTCCCCCGTCATGTACGAGGAGTAGCCGGACGCCAGGAACACGATCACGTTGGCCACCTCCCAGGGCTCGGCGTACCGCCCGTACGCCTCGCGCGCCGTCAGCTCCTCAAGGAGCTCCGGAGTGGTCACCTTCACCAGGTGCGGGTGCATGGCGAGGCTCGGTGACACGGCGTTGACCCGCACTCCGTAAGCGGCGGCCTCGATCGCGGCGCAGCGGGTGAGCGCCATGACCCCGGCCTTCGCGGCGGCGTAGTGCGCCTGCCCGGCCTGGGCCCGCCAGCCGACGACGGAGGCGTTGTTGACGACGACTCCGCCGCCCGCCTGCTCCTTGAGCATCCGCAGGGCCGCCCTCGTACACCGGAACGTGCCGTTCAACGTCACGTCGAGCACCTTCGACCACTGCTCGTCGGTCATGTCGACGAGGGCCGAAGTACCGCCGAGACCGGCGTTGTTGACGACTATGTCCAGGCCTCCGTGCAGTTCTCGAGCCGTGCCGAAGAGGGCTTGGACCTGGTCCTCGTCGGTGACGTCGCAGGGCAGCGAGGCGACACTCGCGGCACCGAACTCGGCTGCCAGGGCCTCGGCGCTCTCCTTGAGCCGTCGCGCGTGCGCGTCGCCGATCAGCACGCGGGCGCCCTCTTCGAGGAACCTGTGCGCCGTGGCTCCGCCGATACCGGCGCCGGCCGCCGCGGTGATGACGGCCGTACGCCCCTTCAGCAGCCCGTGCCCGGATACGTACGCCGGACTCTCGACGTCGCTCATGGCTCCACGCTAACCTACCAAACACTTGTTAGGGAAGGTTGCCGCCGAAGGGTTCCCCGAAGGGTGCTGCCGATGGATCTCGACCACTCCCCCGCCGACGAGGCGTTCCGCGCCGAGGCCCGGGCCTGGCTCACGGCCCATGTGCCGCCCGTCCCCCTCCCCTCCTTGGAGACCGGGGAGGGCTTCGCCGCCCACCGGGCATGGGAGTCCGAACTCGCCGCGGACCGCTGGTCGGTGGTGTCGTGGCCGACGGCGTACGGCGGCCGGGGCGTGGACATCGTCCGGTGGCTGGTCTTCGAGGAGGAGTACTACGCGGCGGGCGCGCCGGGCCGGGTCAGCCAGAACGGCATCAACCTGCTGGCCCCCACCCTCTTCGACCACGGGACGCAGGAGCAACGCGCACGCGTGCTGCCGTCGATGGCGACGGGCGAGACCATCTGGGCTCAGGCGTGGTCCGAGCCCGAGGCCGGTTCCGACCTGGCCTCGCTCACCTCCCGCGCGGTGCGCACGGACGGGGGCTGGCTGCTGAGCGGGCAGAAGACGTGGTCCTCGCGAGCCGCGTTCGCGGACCGCGCGTTCGGCCTGTTCCGCAGCGAGCCGGACACCCCGAAGCCCCACCAGGGCCTCACCTACCTGATGTTCGACCTGCGCGCACCGGGTGTGACGGTCCGCCCGATCGGCCGCCTGGACGGCAGACCGGCCTTCGCCGAACTCTTCCTCGACTCCGTCTTCGTCCCCGACGAGGACGTGATCGGAGAGGTGGGCCAGGGCTGGCGGGTCGCCATGTCGACAGCGGGCAACGAACGCGGTCTGACGCTCCGCTCCCCGGGCCGCTTCCTGGCCGCCGCCGACCGGCTGGCCGACCTGTGGCGCACCCGCGCCGACCCCGCGGACACGGCCCTGCGCGACCGGGTGGCCGACGCGGTGATCGGCGCCCGCGCCTACCAGCTCTTCACCTACGCCGGCGCCTCCCGTTTCGCCGCCGGGGAGCCGATCGGGCCGGAGTCCAGCCTGAACAAGGTCTTCTGGTCCGAGTACGACATCGCGCTGCACGAGACGGCGCTCGATCTGCTGGGCCCGGAGGGCGAGTTGGCGGACACCGACTGGTCCGAGGGCTATGTCTTCTCCCTCGCCGGCCCCCTCTACGCCGGCACCAACGAGATCCAGCGCGACATCATCGCCGAGCGCCTCCTCGGCCTCCCGAAGGGCCGCCGCTGATGCGCTTCCTCCTCGACCCCGAGCAGCGCGCCTTCGCCGACTCGTTGAACGCGCTGCTGACGGCGGCGGACACACCGCCGGTCATACGTGCCTGGGCCACCGGCGACCGTACCCCCGGCCGCGCCCTGTGGTCCCGCCTCGCCGACTCGGGCGTCTTCGCACTGGCGGTACCGGAGGCGTACGAGGGCGTGGGCCCCCTTCCCGTGGAACTGGCCGTCGCCTTCGTCGAGTTGGGCCGCCACGGGGTGCCGGGCCCACTGGTGGAGACGGTGGCCGCGGCCACGCTGCTCTCCGAGCTGGGCGAGTCGGGCCCCGCCAAGCGCCTGCTGCCCGCGCTGGCCTCGGGCGAGGCGCTGGCGACGGTCGCGTTGCCCGGCGGAGGCCCGTTCGTCCTGGACGCGGAAGCGGCGGACATCCACCTGACGGTGGACTCCCCCGAAGCCCCCACACGGGACACCACCCCGCCCGCCCGCCTGCACCTCAGCGGCAGCGGCAGCGGCAGCGGTCCCACAGGATCAGCACGCCCCTCCCTCGACCCCGCCAGAAGTCTCACCCTCCCCCACCCCAACGGCGAGCTCCTCGCCACCGGCCCCCACGTGACCCGCGCCGCCGCCCAGACGCTCGCCTGGGCCCGGCTCGCCACCGCCGCCCAGGCGCTCGGTGTCGGACTCGCCCTCCTCGACCGGACGGTGGAGTACGTCAAGCAGCGCACCCAGTTCGGTGTCCCCATCGGCTCGTTCCAGGCCGTCAAGCACCAGCTCGCGGACGCGAAGATCGCCCTGGAGTTCGCGCGGCCCCTGCTGTTCGGCGCGGCGCTGTCCATGGCACCGGCCGACGTCGCGGCGGCCAAGGTCGCGGCGGGCGAGGCGGCGTACGCGACAGCCCGTACTGCGCTGCAACTGCACGGCGCGATCGGCTACACGGCCGAGTACGACCTGTCCCTCTGGCTCACCAAGGCCCGTGCCCTGCGCACCGCGTGGGGCAGCCCGGCCGAATGCAGGGCCGAAGTCCTCACCGCGGTCAGTGGTGGTGATCCTCGCTCGTAAGCTCCCGGTACTCCTCCGCCGTCGGCTTCGGGATCTGTGTGTCGGGCCCGTACATGGCCCGGGCCAGACGCGCCCGCAACTTGCGCGAGGGACCGACGCGGCGGGTGACACCGTTCGCGTCGACGAGCGGACCCACCTCGTACGGCGTCGCCTGGTCGTGCTGGGTGAGGGCGAACCGCTGTGCCTGTGTGAGCGGTTCGTGGACCTCGACGAACTCGCCGTCGGGGAGCCGCTTGAT
Organism: Streptomyces sp. NBC_00620; assembly: GCF_026341825.1. Lineage (GTDB taxonomy): Bacteria > Actinomycetota > Actinomycetes > Streptomycetales > Streptomycetaceae > Streptomyces. The sequence goes on along the minus strand of NZ_JAPENY010000002.1, from coordinate 373,051 downwards.
GGTGCCCGACTCCCGTCCGTGCAGCACCTTGTCGCGGTCCCTGCGCTGCAACCCCATACAGATCCGCCGCGTGACGACGAAGGCGAGCACCGGCACGGCGAAGAAGGAGATCCGCACGAACCATGTGATCGAGTTGATCGACAGGTGCAGATGCGTGGCCACGATGTCGTTGCCGCCGCCGATCAGCAGCACCCCGTACAGACTCAGCCAGGCCACGCCGAGACCCGTGCGGGTGGGCGCGTTGCGCGGCCGGTCCAGGATGTGGTGTTCGCGGGTGTCCCCGGTGATCCATGACTCGATGAACGGGTACACGCCGATCGCCAGCATGATCAGCGGGAAGAGGGAGAAGGGGATGAAGACGCCCAACGCCAGTGTGTGGCCGAATGCGTTGATCTCCCATCCCGGCATCACCCGGATCAGCCCCTCGGAGAAGCCGAGGTACCAGTCGGGTTGGGCGCCGGTGGTGACCAGGTCGGGGCGGTAGGGCCCGAAGGCCCACACGGGGTTGACCGTCGCGATCGCCCCCATCATCGACAGCACCCCGAACACGAGGAAGAAGAAGCCGCCCGCCTTGGCCATGTAGACCGGCATGAACGGCATGCCGACCACGGACTTCTGGTCCCGTCCGGCCCCGGGGTACTGCGTGTGCTTGTGGTAGAAGACCAGGATCAGATGGGCGACCACCAGGCCCAGCATGATCCCGGGCAGCAGGAGCACATGGATCGGGAAGAACCGCGGAATGATGTCGTGGCCCGGGAACTCCCCTCCGAAGAGGAAGAAAGAGAGGTACGTCCCCACCACCGGGACGGACAGGATCGCACCCTGCGCGAAGCGGACACCGGTGCCCGAGAGCAGGTCGTCGGGGAGCGAGTAGCCGGTCAGGCCGGTGATGATCCCGAGGAACAACAGGGTCCAGCCGAACACCCAGTTGACCTCGCGCGGCTTGCGGAACGCGCCGGTGAAGAACACCCGCATCATGTGCACGAGCATCCCGGCGACGAACACGAGCGCCGCCCAGTGGTGGATCTGCCGGATCAGCAGTCCGCCGCGCACGTCGAAGCTGATGTCGAGCGTGGACTCGTACGCCCGCGTCATGATGACGCCGTTGAGGGGTTCGTAGGAGCCGTTGTAGACGACCTCGATCCCGCTCGGCTCGAAGAACAGCGTGAGGTAGACGCCGGTGAGGATCAGGACGATGAAGCTGTAGAGGCAGACCTCGCCCAGCATGAACGACCAGTGGTCCGGAAAGACCTTGCGCAGGTTGGTCTTGGCCATCGGGTACAGCCCGAGACGCCCGTCGGCCCAGTCCGCGAGCCGCTCACCCTTGGCCGGCTGCACCGGTCGCCCGTTCCGCCCGGCCTCCACCGATCGCGCGCCCATACGTAGCCTTCCCCTCGGCTTCCCTCAGGGTGGCACGGCGTCCCGGCTAAGCCAACGGGAGCGTCAGGATCCCCGCCAACTGGGCCTGTTGGGCAATACCGACCACGGCGGCAGGGCCCACCGCGTGCAGCACGGCTGCTTCCTCGCCGGTGAGCAGCGCGGCGTCGTACCGGCGAAGGGCCAGCCCGGCCACCTCGGCGCTCCCGTCGAGGGCGACCACGAGAGCGGGCGCGGCGGGGAGGGTCAGGCGGCCGCGTACGACGGCGACCGTCGGGGCCGTGCGACCGGCGCCCCGGCGCCACATCACGTTGAGGTTCACGACCCGGCCGTCGAGCAGCCGGCAGTCGGTGGGGACGTCGCCCCTGAAGTCCTGGGGTACGTAACGGGAGTCGACGAGCCGCCGCTCCCCGCCCACGGTCAGGTCCATGCCCGCGCCCTCGACGACGGTGAGGGTGCGGTCGATGTAGGGGAAGGCCGAGAACGGCCCGTCCGCGGCGACCTCGGCGAGGCTCACCCGCCAGTCGAAGTCGTCCATGCCCGCGCCTTCGGGCGAAGCGACGATCTCGCGGGTCACCCCGCCCCCGTTCTTCCAGGGCACGGCGAGTCGGTCGGCGGCGGGCAGGAGACGTACGGTCACTGCACGATCCCCCGCGCCCGCGCCGCCGCCAGCCACAGCGGGAACTCCCCCACGAGCCGGTCGTACAGCTCACTGTCGGACACCCGCCGTGGCTCCGAACCGGCGTGGAAGAACCCGGCGTTGTCGACGATCCGCTTCTGCGGCACCGGCAACTCGTCCAGCTTGCGCAGGAATTCGAACTGCCTGCTCCCCGGATCCCCGAACCCTATGAACTGCCAGAACAGCGGAAGCTTCGCCGCCTTGCACAAGTACCGTTCGGCGGCGAGCTTGTTGATCGGTCCGCCGTCGGTCTGGAAGACGACGAGGGCGGGGTCCTTGGAGCCGCTGTCGAGGTAGTGGTCGATGACCGCGTCCATGGCGAGGTGGTAGCTGGTCTTGCCCATGTGCCCGAGCCCGGACACGATCTGGTCGATGCGTCCCTGGTGGTTGACGAGGGCGATGTCGGTGACGGCGTCGATGTCGGTGGAGAAGAAGACGACCGGCACCGTCCCGTCGTCGTCGAGGTGCGCCGAGAGCCCCAGCACCCGGTCGGCGAGCGCCTGCACACTGCCGTCCTTGTAGTACGGCTTCATCGACCCCGAGTAGTCCACGACCAGGTACACGGCGGCCCGCTGCCCGCTCAGCCCGTGCTTGGTGAGGGAGACCCCTGCGCTCTTGTACAGACTGACCAGCGCGGGCGCGGTCTCCTCCACCTTGGTGAGGCTGATTCCGGCCATGCGGGGCTCCCATCGCGCGAGGGTCGCGGAAGTGCCGAGATTACGTCACCGCAGGCACGGGCAGGCATCGCAGGCCCCTGCCGTCCCACGCATACACCGGCATTCGCTATTTTGTTCGCCGCAGCCCCACCGGCTCACCGTCCCGCTGTCACCCGCACACATCTCCCGAGGAGCCGACGTGGAGCCCGAGTCCACCGTCACCACCTGCTACCGCCATCCCAAGGTGGAGTCGCATGTGCGCTGCACCCGGTGCGACCGCTACATATGCCCGGACTGCATGCGCGAGGCGGCCGTCGGTCACCAGTGCCCGGAGTGCGTGAAAGAGGGCGTGCGGTCCGTGAGAGAGGCCCGCACGGCCTTCGGCGGCCGGATCTCGACGGCGCCCGTGGTGACGTACGTACTGATCGCGCTCAATGTGCTGGCGTACGTGGGTGAGCTGGTGCGTCCGGCGATCGTGGACCGGTTCGAGATGCTGGGCGCGGGTCTGGTGGGTCCGGACGGTCTGTACTACGTCTGGCAGGCCGTCTACCCCTCGGACTTCCACGCGGAGGGTGTGGTGGACGGGGAGTGGTACCGGCTGCTGACCGGCGCCTTCCTCCATCTGCCGCCCACGGAGGGCACGTTCGGGGTTCTGCACATCGTGATGAACATGGTGTCGCTGTGGAACATCGGCCGCGTCGTGGAGTCCCAGCTCGGCCGGATCCGCTATGTCACGCTGTATCTGCTGTCCGCGCTCGGCGGCTCGGTCCTCGTGCTGCTGATCGCGCCGGAAACGCCCACGCTCGGCGCCTCGGGCGCGATCTTCGGCCTGGGGGCCGCGTACTACGTCATGGCCCGCCGGCTGGGCGCGGACATGCAGAGCGTCAACCGCTTCATGGCGGGCCTGCTGCTGTGGCTGCTGATCTCCGCGGGGCTCACCTCCTGGCAGGGCCACCTCGGCGGCCTCCTGACCGGCACCGCCGTCACCCTCGCGTACGCGTACGCACCCCGTGACCGGCGCCGTACGCCGATACAGGTGGCGGCGTGCGTGGGGCTGCTGGTGCTGCTGGTGGTGTCGGCGGCAGGGAAAGTTATCGAACTGAAGAACGGGACGGCGTAGGTCTGCGTTTACTGTGGGCGCCATGAGAAGAGCCGGTTGCCTCCTGCTCGCCGCCGTCCCGCTCCTCGCCACGGCGGCGGTCTACCTCGCCACGTCCGAGAACGCGGGCACGGCGCAGGCCCAGGCGACCGCGTCGCAGCAGCCCGGGCCCGACGCCAAGTCCCTGGCCGAGCAGGCGGCCGACGACGAACTGATCGCCGACCTGCCGCCCGGTCTGACCGCGCCGGACAAGAAGGAGCTGGCCCAGAAGATCGTGGCCAGCGCCGAGAACTCCACACTGAACTGGCGCACCACCTACGCCTACGTCGAGGACATCGGCGACGGCCAGGGCTACACGGCGGGAATCGTCGGCTTCTGCACCGGCACCCACGACCTGCTCACGCTGGTCCAGGACTACACGAAGTCCCACCCGGACAACGGCCTCGCCCGCTATCTGCCCGCCCTGCGCAAGGTCGACGGCACGGACTCCCACGAGGGCCTCGACGGTTTCCCGGCGGCCTGGCGCCAGGAAGCCTCGGTGGCCGCCTTCCGCACCGCCCAGGACTCCGAACGCGACAGCGTGTACTTCGATCCCGCGGTCCGCCTCGCCAAACTCGACGGCCTCGGCACGCTGGGCCAGTTCATCTACTACGACGCGATGGTCCTGCACGGCCCCGGTACCGGCGCCGACGGCTTCTACGGCCTGCGCGACCGAGCCATGGCCGAGGCCGACACACCCTCCCAGGGCGGTTCCGAGAAGTCCTACCTCGATATCTTCCTCGACATCCGCCGCAAGACGATGAAGGGCGACGACGTCCACCTCGACACGACCCGTATCGACACGGCCCAGCGGACCTTCCTGTACGACGGGAACCTCGACCTGCGCACACCGCTGGAGTGGAAGGTGTACGGAGAAACGTTCCGGGTGTCCTGACCTGCCACCCGGTCGCCTTGGCCGGGCAGGGCCGGGACGCACCACGGCGCTCACCACCGTCCGGTCGGGGACAAGGCGAGCGCCGCGTTCAGTTCCGTACGCCTTTGTACGGGACGTCTGTTGGGGTGGAGCGTCAGACCATCAGAGAGCGGTCCGTCGGGCGGATCGGAGCCGGGAGTTCGCTGACCCCCGTCAGGAAGCGGTCGACCCCGCGGGCGGCCGAGCGGCCCTCCGCGATCGCCCAGACGATGAGGGACTGGCCGCGCCCGGCGTCACCGGCGACGTACACGCCGGGGACGTTCGTCGCGAAGTCGGCGTCACGCGCGATGTTGCCGCGCGCGTCCAGCTCCAGGCCGAACTGGGAGACCAGGCCGTTCTCGACGTCCGTACCGGTGAAGCCCATCGCGAGCGTCACCAGCTGGGCGGGGATCTTGCGCTCCGTGCCCGGCTTCTGGGTCAGCTTGCCTTCGATGAACTCGACCTCGACGAGGTGCAGCCACTGGACGTTGCCGTCCTCGTCGCCCTCGAAGTGGGTGGTGGAGACGGCGTAGACGCGCTCGCCGCCCTCCTCGTGCGCGGAGGTGACCTTGTAGAGCATCGGGAAGGTCGGCCAGGGCTGACCCGGGTTCCGCTCCTCGCCGGGCCGCGGCATGATCTCCAGCTGCGTGACCGAGGCCGCGCCCTGGCGGTGGGCGGTGCCCACGCAGTCCGCGCCCGTGTCGCCGCCGCCGATGACCACGACGTGCTTGCCCTCGGCCGTGATGGGGGGCGCCACGAAGTCGCCCTCCTGGACCTTGTTGGCGAGGGGCAGGTACTCCATCGCCTGGTGGATGCCCTTCAACTCCCGCCCGGGGACGGGAAGATCACGGGCGGTCGTCGCGCCCGCCGCGATGACCACGGCGTCGTACCGCTTGCGCAGCTTCGCCGCGTCGATGTCGCGGCCGATCTCCACGCCGGTGCGGAACTTGGTGCCCTCCGCGCGCATCTGCTCGATGCGCCGGTTGATGTGCCGCTTCTCCATCTTGAACTCGGGGATGCCGTAGCGGAGCAGACCGCCGACGCGGTCGGCGCGCTCGTACACGGCGACCGTGTGGCCGGCCCGGGTGAGCTGCTGGGCGGCGGCGAGACCGGCCGGACCCGAGCCGATGACCGCGACCGTCTTGCCGGAGAGGCGCTCCGGGGCCTGGGGCGCGACGTCGCCGCTGTCCCACGCCTTGTCGATGATGGAGACCTCGACGTTCTTGATGGTCACGGCGGGCTGGTTGATGCCGAGCACACACGCCGACTCGCACGGAGCCGGGCACAGGCGGCCGGTGAACTCCGGGAAGTTGTTCGTGGCGTGCAGGCGCTCGGAGGCGGCGGACCAGTCCTCGCGGTACGCGTAGTCGTTCCACTCGGGGATCAGGTTCCCCAGCGGACAGCCGTTGTGGCAGAACGGGATACCGCAGTCCATGCAGCGGCTGGCCTGCTTGCTGATGATGGGGAGCAGCGAGCCCGGAACGTAGACCTCGTTCCAGTCCTTGAGACGCACGTCCACCGGACGGGTCCTGGCGACCTCGCGGCCATGGTTCAAAAAGCCCTTGGGATCAGCCATTGGTCGCCGCCTCCATCATCTTCTCGGTGATCTCGGACTCGGGGAGTCCGGCTCGCTCGGCGGCGTCCTTGGCGGCGAGCACTGCCTTGTACGTGCTGGGGATGATCTTGCTGAAGCGGTCCACCGAGGCGGGCCACTCGGCGAGGAGCTTCTCGGCGACCGTCGAAGCGGTCTCCTCCGCGTGCCGGCGCACCACGTCGTGCAGCCACTGCGCGTCGGCGTCACCGAGGGCCTCGACGGCCCCGACGCTGCTGACGTTCACGTTCTCGGGGTTCAGGTCGAGGACGTACGCGACACCGCCGGACATACCGGCCGCGAAGTTCCGTCCCGTCTCACCGAGCACCACCGCGTGACCACCGGTCATGTACTCGCAGCCGTGGTCGCCCACGCCCTCGGAGACGACCGTCGCGCCGGAGTTGCGGACGCAGAAGCGCTCGCCGGTGCGGCCGCGCAGGAAGATCTCGCCGCCCGTCGCGCCGTACGCGATGGTGTTGCCCGCGATCGTCGAGTACTCGGCGAGGTGGTCGGCGCCCCGGTCGGGACGGACGATCACACGGCCGCCGGAGAGGCCCTTGCCGACGTAGTCGTTGGCGTCGCCCTCCAGGCGGAGCGTGACACCGCGCGGCAGGAAGGCGCCGAAGGACTGGCCCGCCGAGCCGGTGAAGGTGATGTCGATGGTGTCGTCGGGCAGGCCCGCGCCACCGAACTTCTTGGTCACCTCGTGGCCGAGCATGGTGCCGACCGTGCGGTTGATGTTGCGGATGGCGACCTGGGCGCGGACCGGCTGGGCGTCGGTCGCGGAGTCCGCGGCCAGCGCGTCGGCGGCGAGCTTGATCAGCTCGTTGTCGAGCGCCTTCTCCAGACCGTGGTCCTGCTGGATGACCTGGTGCAGCGGGGTGCCCTCGGGCAGCTCGGGCACGTAGAAGAGGGGGCTCAGGTCCAGGCCCTGCGCCTTCCAGTGGGTGATCGCCCGCTCCACGTCGAGGTTCTCGGCGTGGCCGACGGCCTCCTGGATGGTGCGGAAGCCCAGCTCGGCGAGGATCTCGCGGACCTCCTCGGCGATGAACCGGAAGAAGTTCACGATGTACTCGGCCTTGCCGGCGAAGCGCTCGCGGAGCACCGGGTTCTGGGTGGCGATGCCGACCGGGCAGGTGTCCAGGTGGCAGACGCGCATCATGACGCAGCCGGAGACGACGAGCGGCGCGGTCGCGAAACCGAACTCCTCGGCGCCGAGCAGCGCGGCGATGACCACGTCACGGCCGGTCTTCAGCTGGCCGTCGGTCTGCACGACGATGCGGTCGCGCAGGCCGTTGAGCAGCAGGGTCTGCTGGGTCTCGGCGAGACCGAGCTCCCAGGGACCACCGGCGTGCTTCAGCGAGGTGAGCGGGGAGGCGCCCGTACCGCCGTCGTGGCCGGAGATGAGCACGACGTCCGCGTGCGCCTTGGACACACCGGCGGCGACCGTGCCGACGCCGACCTCCGAGACCAGCTTCACGTGAATCCGCGCCTGCGGGTTCGCGTTCTTCAGGTCGTGGATCAGCTGGGCCAGGTCCTCGATGGAGTAGATGTCGTGGTGCGGCGGCGGGGAGATGAGGCCCACGCCGGGGGTGCTGTGCCGGGTCTTGGCGACCCAGGGGTACACCTTGTGGCCGGGCAGCTGGCCGCCCTCGCCGGGCTTGGCACCCTGCGCCATCTTGATCTGGATGTCGTCGGCGTTGACCAGGTACTCGGACGTGACACCGAAGCGGCCGGAGGCGACCTGCTTGATCGACGAACGGCGCGCGGGGTCGTAGAGGCGGTCCGCGTCCTCGCCGCCCTCACCCGTGTTGGACTTGCCGCCCAGCTGGTTCATGGCGATGGCGAGGGTCTCGTGCGCCTCCTTGGAGATGGAGCCGTACGACATGGCGCCGGTGGAGAAGCGCTTGACGATCTCCTCGACCGACTCGACCTCGTCGATGGAGATCGACTCGCGGTCCGACTTGAAGCCGAAGAGTCCGCGGAGCGTCATGAGGCGCTCGGACTGCTCGTTCACACGGCCCGTGTACTTCTTGAAGATGTCGTAGCGGGCGGTGCGCGTGGAGTGCTGGAGGCGGAAGACCGTCTCCGGGTCGAACAGGTGCGGCTCGCCCTCGCGGCGCCACTGGTACTCGCCGCCTATGTCGAGGGCGCGGTGCGCGGGCGCGATGCCGGAGGCCGGGTACGCCTTCGCGTGACGCGCCGCGACCTCCTTGGCGACGACGTCGAGTCCTGCGCCGCCGATCTTCGTCGCCGTACCGCTGAAGTACTTCTGGACGAAGGCCTGGTCCAGGCCGACGGCCTCGAAGACCTGGGCGCCGCGGTAGGAGGCGACGGTCGAGATGCCCATCTTGGACATGACCTTGAGGACGCCCTTGCCGAGCGCGTAGATCAGGTTGCGGATGGCCTGCTCGGGCTCGATGCCCTGGAGGAAGGTGCCCGCGCGGACGAGGTCCTCGACGGACTCCATCGCCAGGTAGGGGTTGACCGCCGCGGCACCGAAGCCGATGAGGAGGGCCACATGGTGGACCTCGCGGACGTCGCCCGCCTCGACGAGCAGACCCACCTGGGTGCGCTGCTTGGTGCGGATGAGGTGGTGGTGGACGGCCGCGGTGAGCAGCAGCGACGGGATCGGCGCGTGCTCGGCGTCGGAGTGCCGGTCCGAGAGGACGATCAGCCGGGCGCCGTTCTCGATGGCGGCGTCGGCCTCGGTGCAGATCTCGTCGATGCGGGCGGCCAGCGAGTCGCCGCCACCGGAGACCCGGTAGAGGCCGGACAGCGTCGCGGCCTTCATACCCGGCATGTCGCCGTCGGCGTTGATGTGGATGAGCTTGGCCAGCTCGTCGTTGTCGATCACCGGGAAGGGCAGGGTGACGCTGCGACAGGACGCGGCGGTCGGCTCGAGAAGGTTGCTCGCGGGGCCGAGGGACGAGCGCAGGGAGGTGACGAGCTCCTCGCGGATCGCGTCCAGCGGCGGGTTGGTGACCTGCGCGAACAGCTGGGTGAAGTAGTCGAACAGCAGCCGGGGGCGCTCGGACAGGGCCGCGATCGGCGAGTCCGTGCCCATGGAGCCGAGCGGCTCGCCGCCGGTGTTGGCCATCGGCGCGAGGATGATGCGCAGTTCTTCCTCGGTGTAGCCGAAGGTCTGCTGGCGGCGGGTGACCGAGGCGTGGGTGTGCACGATGTGCTCGCGCTCGGGGAGGTCGGAGAGCTCGATCTCGCCGGCTTCCAGCCACTCCGCGTACGGCTTCTCGGCGATGAGGCCGGCCTTGATCTCCTCGTCCTCGATGATGCGGTGCTCGGCGGTGTCGACGAGGAACATCTTGCCGGGCTGGAGGCGGCCCTTGCGGACGACCTTCGCGGGGTCGATGTCGAGGACGCCGACCTCGGAGCCGAGGACGACGAGGCCCTCGTCGGTGACCCAGTAGCGGCCGGGACGCAGACCGTTGCGGTCGAGGACCGCGCCGACCTGGGTGCCGTCGGTGAAGGTGACGCAGGCCGGGCCGTCCCAGGGCTCCATCATCGTGGCGTGGAACTGGTAGAAGGCGCGGCGGGCCTGGTCCATGGAGGTGTGGTTCTCCCACGCCTCCGGGATCATCATCAGCACGGAGTGCGGGAGGGACCTGCCGCCGAGGTGCAGAAGCTCGAGCACCTCGTCGAAGGAGGCGGAGTCGGACGCCTCGGGCGTACAGATCGGGAAGATCCGGTCGAGCTTGTCCTCGGCTCCGAAGAGGTCGGAGACGAGCTGGGACTCGCGGGCCGCCATCCAGTTGCGGTTGCCCTTGACCGTGTTGATCTCGCCGTTGTGCGCGACGAAGCGGTACGGGTGGGCGAGCGGCCAGCTCGGGAAGGTGTTCGTGGAGAACCGGGAGTGCACGAGCGCGATCGCGGAGGCGAAGCGGCGGTCGGACAGGTCCGGGAAGAAGGGCTCCAGCTGGCCGGTGGTCAGCATGCCCTTGTAGACGATGGTGCGGGCGGAGAGCGACGGGAAGTACACGTCGGCCTCGCGCTCGGCGCGCTTGCGCAGGACGAAGGCCTTGCGGTCGAGGTCGATGCCCTCCGAGGAGCCGCCGTCGGACACGAAGACCTGGCGGAAGACGGGCATGGTCGAACGCGCGGTGGCGCCGAGCAGCTCGGGGGCGATCGGGACCTCGCGCCAGCCGAGGACGGTGAGGCCCTCGTCGGCGGCGATCGTCTCGATCCGTGAGACGGCGTCGGTGATGCCGTCCTCGGGCAGGAAGGCGATGCCCACCGCGTACGCGCCGGCCGCGGGAAGCTCGAATCCGGCCACCTCGCGGAGGAAGGCGTCCGGCACCTGGGAGAGGATGCCCGCGCCGTCACCCGAGTCGGGTTCGGCGCCGGTGGCTCCTCGGTGCTCCAGGTTGCGCAGAACCGTGAGCGCCTGCTCGACCAGCGCGTGGCTCGCCTCACCGGTGAGGGTGGCCACGAAGCCGACGCCACAGGCGTCGTGCTCGTTGCGGGGGTCGTACATACCCTGCGCTGCAGGGCGAGCATCCATGAAGGACCACTTCTGGCCATTCGTGGAGTGCTGGGACGGCTGGCGCGGCGTACGCATCGGCTCTCCCGTCGTCGTCGTGGCATATGCGAGTGCCGAGGGACGACGTTGGCCCTCTGCTTTATGTGCGCAAAATTTCGTGCAGGTTACATGATGGGGCGGATCTCGGGAACCGGATACTGCGTTCCAACATGCGGACACCGGAGGGTCGCGGCGGGGGTACCGCGCGCAGCGGTGGAGTTTAAGGGGGCCTAAGCGGACAGATCAGTGCCCGTCGGCCCGGAGCGCGGCAGGCAACGTCACCCGCCGCGGTTGTGCGGAGCAGGCCTCATTGCCCACAGCGCTTACGGCTCATGCCCAGTGGTTAAGCGTTCGAAACCGCCGAGTAACGGCTACTTATGCAGTCCCTTGCATAGGTGCCCGACGAGTCATCCTACGGCCGTACCGAACAAACTGCCCAGGGCGTACGTCACACCCGCCGCGGCACCACCGAGAGCGAGCTGTCGCAGCCCGCTGTACCACCAGGATCGCGCGGTCACCTTGGCCACGACCGCGCCACAGGCGAAGAGCCCGATCAGCGCGAGCAGCAGCGCCGGCCACAGAGAGGTCGCGCCGAGCAGGAACGGCAGTACGGGGAGCAGGGCGCCGAGCGCGAAGGAGCCGAAGCTCGACACCGCGGCGACGGTCGGCGAGGGCAGGTCGCCCGGGTCGATGCCGAGTTCCTCACGGGCGTGTATCTCCAGGGCCTGCTCGGGGTCGCGGGACAGCTGCCGGGCGACCTCCCGCGCCAGCGGGGCGTCGACACCGCGCGCCTGGTAAAGCTCGGCGAGCTCCCGCTCCTCGTCCTTCGGGTGCTTCCTCAACTCCCGTCGCTCGACTTCGAGTTCGGCCTCGACGAGTTCGCGCTGCGAGGCCACGGAGGTGTACTCACCGGCGGCCATGGAGAAGGCACCCGCCGCGAGACCAGCGAGCCCGGTGATGACGATCGTCTGATGGGACACGGATCCGCCGGCGACACCGGTCATGAGCGCGAGGTTGGAGACGAGGCCGTCCATCGCGCCGAACACCGCGGGCCGCAGCCAGCCACCGTTGACGTCGCGGTGGGTGTGGTTGTCGCGATGCGCCTCGTGCAGCGTCGCCTCGGTCTCGATGATGGCCATGCGGGTCCCCCTGGGATGCGCTTCTCGGATTGCCTCTTGGGTTGCTTCTCGGACTACTTCTTGGACAGGTTCTACTTTTCGACAACCCCAAAACTACGCCGATAATTTCGCGCTCGCCAGCAAGGAAAGGCTGGGCTTACCTGCACGTTTACGGTTTTTCGCTCATCTGTGCCAGGTGAAGCGCAGATGTCGACCGGGTGATGCTGAGGTGCGCGAGGCTCTGGTGAACCGCGTAGGTGGGACAGATCCGCAAAGGGTTCCGCGCGGGTTTCCCAGGTTTCCGCGCGTCGACTCGTCGCGAACGGCGGCGATGGAGCCCTGAGAGGAGAAGCACCCATGGCTTCCATCGCCTGCATTCCCTCGGCCCCGGCGCCCGGAGACGCCGCCGGACTCCGCGAACGAGCGCGCGGCGCGCTGCTCGGCCTCGCCGTGGGGGACGCGCTCGGCGCGCCCGCCGAGAACATGAAGCCCTCCGAGATCCGTGCGAAGTGGGGCCGGATCACGGGGTACGTCGCCGAGCACCCGGCCGGGACCGACGACACCGAGTACGCGATCTTCTCGGGCCTGTTGCTGGCCCGGCACGGTTCGGCGCTCACCGTGACCCATGTCGAGGCGGCCTGGCACCAGTGGATCGCGGACCGGGACGAGGGCCCGTTCCGGGGCGCAGGGTTCAGCGAACGGGGCACCCTGGAGAACCTCCGCCGCGGGCTCGCCGCACCGATCTCCGCCCAGCACCGGCATGCCTGGAGCGACGGTCTCGCGATGCGCGCGGCGCCCTTCGGCGTCTTCGCCGCGGGCCGCCCCGCCGAAGCGGCCCGCCTGGTGGCGATCGACGGCTCGGTGAGCCACGAAGGTGAGGGCATCTACGGCGGCCAGGCGGTCGCCGCGGGGGTCGCGGCGGCCATGGCGGGGGCCCCGACCATCGCCGTCGTCGCCTCCGCCCTCGCCGTCATCCCGGACGACTCCTGGACCGCCCGCTCACTGCGCCGCGCAGTCGCCGTCGCCCACCGCGGCGAACGCGCGGTCCGCTCGGCGGTCGTCATCGGCGGCTACCCGTGGACCGACCTCGCCCCCGAGGCCGTCGCCCTCGCCTTCGGCGCGTACGCCGCCGCCGACGGCGACTTCACCGAGTCCGTCCTCACCGCGGTCAACATGGGCCGCGACGCCGACACGACAGCGGCGGTCGCCGGCGCCCTCGCCGGAGCAACCCGCGGCGCCTCCTCGATCCCGGCCGCGTGGGCGGCAGCGATCGGACCCGCGCTGGGCAGCTGCCTCCCCTCCATGGAAGGCCACCACGTACTGGACGTGGCGGAGTTGCTGACACCGGGGGACGACGGGAAGTGGGGTGCGGGAGGACTCGTACGAGATGAGAACGAGCTCGTACGAGGCTGGGCCGGCCCTGCACGAGAGGCCGGCCGGCCCGCACGGGAGGGGGCGGGGCCCGCAGGGGGAGGTCAGTCCCTACGCGACGGGGCTGAGACCGTACGAGAGTGGGCTGGGCCCGCAGGAGAGGGAGCGGCTCAGCCGGTACGGGAGTGGGCCGGGCCCGTACGAGACCGGCGCGAGCCCGCCCGGAACGCGGCTCCGTACGACACGTGGCCCGGCCCCGACCCGGACGCGTTCGTCCTCGCCGCCGACGAGGACGAGGTACAGCGATGACCCCCGGCCTGATGCGAGACGAACCGGACGAGGGCCCGGCCCCCTCAGCGGACTCCGCCCCGACGATGGACTCAGCCCTGTCCCCAGCCACCGCCCTCACGGACTCCGACCCTGTGCCGGATTCCGACCCCTCAACAGACACGGCCCTCGCCACAGCCACCGCCCCCGCGGACTCCGACCCCGCGGCGGACTCCGCCCTCTCCACAAAGACTGCCCCGTCGGCAGACGCTGCCCTTTCCCCGGATGCTTCCGCCCGCTCGGCAGGCAATGTCTCCTCCGCGGACTCCCGCGGCTCCACGGACACTGCGCTCGCAACGGGTGCCGCCCTGCCAGCCGACGCTGCCCCGTCCACGGACTCCAGCCTCCCCACGGACTCCGCCCCCTCAGCAAGCACGGCCTTCTCTACGGACTCCGCCCTGCCAGCAGGCACTGCCCTGGCCACAGACTTGACCCTCGCCCCAGCCACTGCCCTCTTCACGCGCTCCGCCTTCGCCGCAGGCACTGCCCGCTCGGCAGAGCCTGCCCCCTCGGCGGACTCCGCCCCCGGGGCGGACCCCCTCCCCGCCCCCGGCGAAAAGAGAGCCGCCGCCCTCCCAGGGCGGCCCCGCCGTATCGAGGGGCTGCTTCTCGGTCTCGCCGCAGGCGATGCCGCCGGCTGGCCCGCCGCGCGGCATCGGGCCGCTCGGATGCCCGAGTGGACGCGGCGGCTGACGCGGGAGCTGGACACGTTCGCGGAGCAGAACGCGACGACGACGCTGCCCGTGCCGATCGCGCTGAACCAGCCGCCGGAGCCGCTGCGGCTCGGTCCGTCGGACGACGCGGAGTGGGCGGCGTTCGCGGCGGAGGCGGTGCTGCGGGCCGGGGACGCGACCGCGCTCGGGGACCTGAGCCGGGAGCGGCGTATGCGCGCGTCCATCGACCTGTCGTGGAACGCGATCGCCAGCGAGGTCGCCGCGGCGGCCGAACGCGCCCCCGAGGTCGAATCGGCCCTGCTCCCGCTCCGCGCCCGGATCTCCGTACGGGCCGGACTCGGCAACCTCGCCACCGGCCTGCGCCCGCCCGCCACCGGCCACGACAACCCCCACTACTTCGACGACGCGGCCTGCGTACGGGCCTGCGTGCTCGCCGTGGCCCACCCGGGCGACCCCCGGCTCGCCGCCGAACTCGCCGAGTTCGACGCCCGCTACACCCAGGACGGCGACGGCGTGCACGGAGCTCGCGCGATGGCCGCCGCGATCTCGCTCGCCCTCGCCGGGGCCGACGTCGACGCCTGCGCGGACGCCGCCCTCGCCGAACTCCCCGAGTCGACGGAGATCGGCCGCAACGCCCGCCACGCGCTGAAGCTCGCCCGCGACAGCGAGGGCACCTTCGCCCTGGTCCCCCTGCTGGAACACCAGATCGTCGATCACGTGTACAGCTACGGCATCGCGGCGGCGGAAACCGTCCCCGTGGCCCTCGCTCTCGCCACCGCCGCGCGCGGCCGGATCGCCGAGGCGGTGCCCGCCGCCGCGTGCCTGTCCCGCGTCGCCGACTCGGCCCCGGCCCTCGCGGGCGCGCTCACCGGCGCACTCGGCGGCGGCGACGCCATCCCGGCCTCCTGGCGCGACGCCTGCCGCACCCTCTCCGGCTGCGCCCTGCCCCGCCTGACCGGCACGGACTTGATCGGACTCGCCGACCTTCTGGAAGCGACGGAACTGAGTACCCCAGAGGGATGATTCGGGCATGACGCCCAAAGGAGCAGCAAGTCTGGAAGAGCGGATCACCGGAAGCCTCGTCGGGGCCGCCGTCGGCGACGCCCTCGGTGGCCCCGTCGAGGGCTACACGCCCGAGCAGATCACGGAACGCCACGGCGGCCGCGTCCACGGCATCGTCGGTCCCTGGAACGGCGACGCCTGGCGCACCGCCCGCCCCATCGCCCCGTACCACAAGGGCGACGGGCACGTCACCGACGACACCTTGATGACCCACGCGCTGGTACGCGTGTACGCCACCGTCCGCGACCACCTCGACGCGTACGCGGTCGCCGAGCACCTGGTCCCCGACCTCATGTCCAACCCGCGCTGGATCCCCGAGTTGGAGGCCGAGGCCCTCCCGCTCCAGCGGATCTTCCTCGCCGAGAAGTGGCTCGTGGCGCGACTGCACTACGGCCACGTCGACCCCCGGGAGGCCGGCACCGGCAACATCGTCAACTGCGGTGCCGCGATGTACATGGCCCCGGTCGGCCTGGTCAACGCGGCCAACCCGGCGGGCGCGTACGCCGAGGCCCTCGACATCGCGGGCGCCCACCAGTCCTCGTACGGCCGCGAGGCCGCCGGAGTCTTCGCGGCTGCGGTGGCGGCGGCCTGCGCACCGGGAGCGACGCCCGACTCGGTCGTCGCCGCGTGTCTGGCCCTGGCCAAGGACGGCACCCGCGCCGCCATCGAGGCGGTCTGCGAAGTCGCCGCCCGCCACACGAACTTCGAGTCGGCGCTGGTCCCGCTGCGCGAGGCGGTCGCCCCCTACGACACAGTGGGCCCCGACTACCGGTCCCCCTCCCTCGGCGCCCGCCGCCCGTCCCGGCTGCACACGATCGAGGAACTCCCCATCGCCCTGGGCATGTTGGTGCTCTCCGGCGGCGACTACGGCCACGCGGTCCTCGGCTCCGTGAACTACGGCCGCGACTGCGACTCCATCGCCACCATGTCCGGCGCCCTCGCGGGAGCCCTCGGCTCGGAGATCCCCCGCGACTGGGCCAAGACGGTCGCGGAGGCGAGCCGCCTCGACCTCGAGACCCCGGCGAAGTCGCTCACGGCGGTGGCCCGGGAGATCTTCGAACGGGACGTACACCGCCGACGAACACACGAGACGGCGTACACCGTGCTGGCGGACCGACGGTGACACCGCTGCGCCTCACCTGGGTCCAGCCCGAGGACCTCCTCGGCCACGAACTCGCCCAGGCAACCCAGGACGGCCGCGAGCCATCGGCCATCGCCGCACGCTGGCGAGCGGCGGGCGGCCCGGCGGCACCATCCCGCGCCGGCGCGTCCCCAACTCCGACGTCCCGATACCTCCGGGCCCTCGCAGAGGACCTCTTGGACGAACTGGCAGACCTGCCAAGCAGGTTGGCAGACCAAGAGCCGACGGACCTGACCCAGATCAAGGCCCACTGCCCGGACTGGCCGTCACCAACTGCGCCGCCGACGCCGGGTGCCGCCCCAGCCAACCCCGCTGTGGGCATGCGTGCCGCTAGGGGCGGCACGGGTGGGCACAGCGGCACCCTGCAAGCGCAGGCAAGCGCACCCACCCCACCCCCAGCCCCCACCCAGGCCCACCTGGAAGCCGCCTGGCTGGGCCGAGCCGCAGGCTGCCTACTGGGCAAACCAGTAGAAAAGCTCCCCCTACAAGGGATCCGAGACCTGGCCCGAGCCACAGGCAACTGGCCCCTGCACACCTGGTTCACAGCAAAAGGCGTCCCCGAGGAACTCACCCACGCCCACCCGTGGAACAAACGCTCCGCGCAAACCTCCCTCGCCGAGAACATCGACGGCATGCCGGAGGACGACGACCTCAACTACCCGCTCCTGAACACCCTGTTGATCCAACGCCACGGCAGAGACTTCACCACCACGGACGTGGCCCGCCTCTGGCTGGACGAACTCCCCGCAGGCCGCACGTTCACCGCGGAACGCATCGCCTACCGCAACCTCCTCACCGGCATCGAACCCCCACGAACCGCCCGCCACCGCAACCCGTTCCGCGAATGGATCGGCGCCCTGATCCGCGCCGACGTGCACGGCTGGACGAACCCGGGCGACCCGGCAGCCGCGGCAGAACAGGCCCACCGCGATGCCACCCTCACCCACACGGCGAACGGCGTGTACGCGGCGATGTTCACGGCGGCCACGATCGCCGAGGCAGCCACCGGACGCAGCGACGTCCACACCTGCCTGCGCACCGGACTCACCGTGGTCCCGCCCGGCTCCCGGCTGGCCGAGGCGGTCCGGCACGCAGTCCAACTCGCCCGTACGACAGAGAACTTCGACGACCTCGTGGACGAACTGCACACCACCCACCGCGCCTACCACTGGGTCCACGCCATCCCCAACACCGCCCTGATCGCCGCCGCCCTCACCCACGCGAACGGCGACTTCTCCGGCTCCATCTGCCGTGCGGTGTCCGGCGGTTGGGACACCGACTCCAACGGCGCGACGGCCGGCAGCATCGCGGGCCTGCTCGCGGGTTCCCCCACCGCACTCCCCGACCGCTGGACCACTCCCCTCAAGAACCGACTGGCCACCTCCATCGCCGACTTCAACGGCACCGGCTTCGACAACCTCGCCCAGCTGACCCACCTGCTCACCCGCCGGGAGGCACCCCGCCCATGACCCACATCGCCGTTCTCGGCTCCACGAACATGGACCTCGTCGCGTACGTCGCCAAGGCCCCGCAGCGCGGCGAGACCGTGACGGGCCGGGAGTTCCGTACGATCCCCGGCGGCAAGGGCGCCAACCAGGCGGTGGCCGCGGTGCACGCGGGTGCCGACGTCTCGTTGATCGGCGCGGTGGGCTACGACGCCTTCGGCAGCCAACTCCGGTCCACGCTGGAGCACTCGGGCGTGAACACCGACCATCTGCGCACCACCGAGGGCCCGTCGGGCACCGCGCACATCGTCGTCGACGACGAGGGCGGCAACGCGATCGTCGTCATCCCCGGCGCGAACGCCACAGTCTCCGCCCTCGCCCCCGGCGACGAGGGCCTCATCGCCACCGCCGACGCCCTCCTGCTGCAGCTCGAAATCCCGCAGTCCGCGGTCCTCGCGGGCGCCGAGGCGGCCCGCAGCCACGGCGTACGCACCATCCTGACCCCGTCCCCCGCCCAGCCGCTGCCACCCCAACTCCTCGCCACCATCGACCTGTTGGTGCCCAACGAACACGAGGCCGCCGCGCTCACCGGCATCACCGATCCACACGCGGCGGCCGCCGCCCTGCTCGACCAGGTCCCGGAGGTCGTCATCACGCTGGGATCGGCGGGCAGCCTGTACGCGGCCCGCGGCGCCACACCCATGACCGTGCCCGCGCCCCGGGTGACCGCCGTGGACTCGACCGGCGCGGGCGACACCTTCGTCGGCACCCTCGCTGTGGCCCTCGCCGAAGGCCGGGAGATGCCGGAGGCCCTCGCGTGGGCATCGGCCGCTGCCGCACTCTCGGTGCAGAAGGCAGGAGCGTCGTCCTCGATGCCGTACCGCGCCGAGATCGACGCCCAGGCGTCCCAGACGACCCAGGCGTCCCAGGTCTCGCAGCACCCGCGGCCCACCTCATGAACGCGCACCCGGGGCAAGCACCCCTCACCGGCCTGCGCGTCCTCGACCTCGCCACCCTCTTCGCCGGGCCGCTCGCCGCGACCATGCTCGGCGACTTCGGCGCGGAGGTCGTCAAGGTCGAGCATCCCACCAAGCCCGACCCGTCCCGGGGGCACGGCCCGTCCAAGGACGGCATCGGTCTCTGGTGGAAGCTCCTCGGCCGCAACAAGCGCACGATCACCCTCGACCTGTCGAAACCGGGCGGCCGCGAGACCCTCCTCCGCCTCGCCGCCACCGCCGACGTCGTCATCGAGAACTTCCGCCCCGGCACGCTGGAGAAGTGGGACCTCGGCTGGGCGGAACTCTCGGCCGCGAACCCCCGCCTCGTGCTCGCCCGGGTCACCGGCTTCGGCCAGTTCGGGCCGTACGCGCATCGCCCGGGCTTCGGCACGCTCGCGGAGGCGATGAGCGGCTTCGCGGCGATCACCGGCGAGCCGGACGCCCCGCCGACCCTGCCGCCCTTCGGCCTGGCCGACTCGATCGCGGGCCTGGCGACGGCGTACGCCGTGATGACCGCGCTTACGGCCCGCGAGCGGACCGGCGAGGGGCAGGTGGTCGACATGGCGATCATCGAACCGATCCTGACCGTCCTCGGCCCGCAGCCGCTCTGGTACGACCAGTTGGGCCACGTCCAGCCCCGCACCGGCAACCGCTCCGCGAACAACGCGCCCCGCAACACCTACCGCACGGCCGACGGTTCCTGGGTCGCGGTCTCCACCTCCGCCCAGTCGATCGCGGAACGCCTGATGCGGCTGGTCGGCCGCCCGGAGCTGATCGACGAACCGTGGTTCGCGACGAGTGCGGACCGCGCG
Source organism: Streptomyces sp. NBC_00620 (assembly GCF_026341825.1). Lineage (GTDB taxonomy): Bacteria > Actinomycetota > Actinomycetes > Streptomycetales > Streptomycetaceae > Streptomyces. The sequence continues at coordinate 353,212 of NZ_JAPENY010000002.1, read as the reverse complement.
CGCCACGCGGACGTCCTGGACGAGGCGGTCGGCGCGTGGATCGCCGACCGCACCCGCACCGAAGTCCTGGAGGCCTTCGAGAAGGCGGAGGCCGCGGTGGCCCCCATCCAGGACGTCCGGGACGTGATGACGGACCCGCAGTACGAGGCGCTGGACACCATCACCACCGTCCAGGACCCCGAACTCGGCCCCCTCCGTATGCAGAACGTCCTCTTCCGGCTCTCCTCCACCCCCGGCGCGATCCACTGGGCGGGCCGCCCGCACGGCGCGGACACCGACACGGTCCTCGCCGAACTCGGCCTGACGGAGCGGGAGATCGACGCCCTGCGAGCGGAGGGAGCCCTGTGACCGCGGGGCACCTCCCCCTCACCTGGCTGTACGTCCCCGGAGACCGCCCGGAGATCGTCGCCAAGGCGCTGGTGTCGGGCTCGGACGTCGTTCTCATCGACCTGGAGGACGCGGTCGCCCCGGACCGCAAGGAGTACGCCCGCGCGGCCACCGCGGAACTCCTCTCCGAGCCCCCGCCCGTCCCGGTCCACGTCCGCGTGAACGCCCTGGACAGCCCACAGGCGGAAGCCGACCTCAAGACCCTCTCCCCGCTTCCAGGTCTGTCGGGGCTCCGCCTCCCCAAAGTGACCTCGCCCGCCGACGTCGTACGGGTCGCGGAGAACGCGACCCCCTCCGGCGGCGGCGCGATCCCGCTGTACGCCCTCCTGGAAACGGCCCTCGGCGTGGAGCAGGCCTTCACCATCGCGTCCTCGCACCGGGCCCTGCGCGGCATCGCGCTCGGCGAGGCCGACCTACGGGCGGACCTGGGCGTACGGGGTGACGCGGGCCTGGACTGGTCCCGCGCCCGCGTGGTGGTGGCCGCCCGCGCCGCAGGCCTGGCGCCGCCCGCCCAGTCCATCTACCCCGACATCCGCGACCTCGACGGCCTCGCCGCCTCCTGCACCCACGGCCGCACCCTCGGCTTCCTCGGCCGCACCGCCATCCACCCCCGCCAGCTCCCGGTCATCGAGCAGTCCTACCTCCCGACCCCCGAAGAAATCGAAACCGCCGAAGCAATCCTCAAAGCAGCCACCACCGACCCCGGCGCCCAGGCCCTCCCCGACGGCACCTTCGTGGACGCGGCAGTGGTAGCAGGCGCCCACCGGACACTGGCCCTGGCACACCGAAGGGGCTGACGCGGGCACGCGAAGGGGGCGCCGCATCCTGAGATGCGGCGCCCCCTTCGACGTACAGAAAACCGTCAGCTCTTCTTGGCCGACTCGGCCTCGTCCGCCGCGGACTCCTTGGACTCCGAGGGCTCAGCGTCCTCGTCGGACTCCGGGGCCTCGGCGTCAGCCGGCTCCGCGTCAGCGGACTCCGTATCGGCCGGCTCGGCCTTGTCCAGGTCGACGGCGTCACCGTCGCCCTCACTGTCACCCTCGCCGGAGGCCACCGCGGCCGGCTCCACGACCTCCTCGCGCCCCGGCCGCATCCGCGCCGAGAGCACGAGGTAGACCACCGCGAGGAGGAAGACCACGATCGCGGTCCAGTTGTTGAGACGCATGCCCAGGACGTGGTGGGCCTCGTCGACGCGCAGGTACTCGATCCAGAAACGGCCGACGCAGTACGCGGCGACGTACAGCGCGAACGCCCGCCCGTGCCCAAGCTTGAAGCGGCGGTCCGCCCAGATCACGAGGAAGCCGACACCGACGCACCACAGGGACTCGTACAGGAACGTCGGGTGGTACAGCCCGGGCACCCGGCCGTCCGTCGAGGACGTGATCTTCAGCGCCCAGGGGAGGTCCGTCGACTTGCCGTAGAGCTCCTGGTTGAACCAGTTGCCCCAGCGCCCGATGGCCTGTGCGAAGACGATGCCGGGAGCGAGGGCGTCGGCCCAGGCGGGCAACGGGATACCGCGTCGGCGGCAGCCGATCCACGCACCCACCGCACCGAGCGCGATCGCGCCCCAGATACCGAGCCCGCCCTCCCAGATCTTGAAGGCGTCCACCCAGTCGCGGCCCTCGCTGAAGTACAGCTCGTAGTCCGTGATCACGTGGTAGAGCCGGCCGCCGACCAGGCCGAACGGCACGGCCCAGACAGCGATGTCGGCCGTCGTGCCGGGCAGCCCACCGCGGGCGATCCAGCGCTTATTGCCGAGCCAGACGGCTACGAAGACGCCGATGATGATGCAGAACGCGTAGCCGCGCAGCGGAATGGGGCCGAGATGCAGCACACCCTGCGACGGACTGGGGATATAGGCAAATTCCATGGCAGGGTCGACGCTACCGTGCCGGACGCGGCCCACGGCAAGCGGCCCGGCAACGGCTCCATAACGGGAGGTGCCCCCGGCCTGCGAGAAGCCGGGGGCACTGGGCCGGGAGACGAAGGGCTCAGCCCTTGTTCGCCGCCTCCACCATCTGCTTCAGCTTCGCCGGGGTCATCGACTGGTCCGCGTAGATGTTCGTGCCGCCGAGCAGCACGGTCGGCGTGCCGCTGAAACCGCTGCTCTGGAAGGCGGCGTTGGACTTCACGACCCAGCTGTCGTGCGTGCCGTCGTTGACACACTTCTGGAACGCGGCCGTGTCCAGGCCGTCGACCTTGCCCGCCAGCTCGATGAGCTTGCTGTTGTCGGCGAAGGCGTCGTCGGTCTCCTCGGGCTGGTTCTCGTACAGCACGTCGTGGTACGCGGTGAACTTTCCGGCGTCCTGGGCGCAGGCCGCGGCGTTGGCGGCCTTGCGGGAGCCGCTGCCCCCCATGTTCCCGTCGATGATCGTGACGAGGTGGTACTCGACCTTCAGCTGGCCGGCGTTCACCAGCTCGTGGATCGTCGAGCGGTAGGCGGTCTCGAAGGACTTGCACGCAGGGCAGCGGAAGTCCTCCCACACCGTGAGGGTCGACTTGGCGGTGTCCTTGCCGACGGGGATCGCGAGGCTGTCCTTGCCGGTCGCGCCCGAGGGCGTCACGACCGGGCCGGAGGCGTCACTCTTCTTGTCCTTGCCGGAGTTGGCGGCCACCACGCCGATCACCGCGGCCAGGCCAAGGACACAGACCACCGAAGCCCCCACGATCAGCGCCCGACGGCGCTTCTCCGCGGTCTTCTGCTTCTCTCGCTCGACCGCCAGCCGCTCGCGGGCATTGCGCTTTCCGTCACGGTTCTTCTCGCTCACATCCGGCAGAACGAACCGGGAAGGCGCAGCGCGCCTCCCCGGTCCCAGGTCCACCCGTTCGAGTGAGCGGATTGTCCGTTACGTACACGTAGGCACTGTCTGTTACAGCGCCCCTCGCACACCCTTCGCAAGGTCGGCGGCGAGCGCGCGTACGGCCTCCAGGCCGGCCGCCTCGTCCGGCGCGTCCAGGATCCGCTTCACGAAGGCGGACCCGACGATCACACCGTCGGCGAAGCCGGCCACCTCGGCGGCCTGCTCGGCGCTGGAGACGCCGAGGCCGACGCAGACGGGCAGTTCGGTGGTGGCCTTGGTGCGCCGCACCAGGTCCTGCGCCTGGGCGCCCACCGACGCACGGGTGCCGGTGACACCCATCAGCGAGGCCGCGTACACGAAGCCGGAGCCCGCCGCGGTGATCTCGGTGAGCCTGGCGTCTTTGCTGCTGGGCGCGACGACGAAGACGGTCGCGAGCCCGTGCTTCTCGGCGTGCTCCCTCCACAGCGCCGACTCCTGCACCGGAAGGTCGGGCAGGATGCATCCGGCGCCGCCCGCTTCCGCCAGTTCGGCGGTGAAGCGCTCGACTCCGTAGCGGTCGATCGGATTCCAGTACGTCATCACGAGCACCGGCTTGCCGGTCGCCTCGTACGCCTCCCGGACCGTCCGCATCACATCGGCGATCTTGACTCCGCCGCGCAGGGCGATGTCGTCGGCGGTCTGGATGACGGGGCCGTCGAGGACGGGGTCGCTGTGCGGCAGGCCCACCTCGACGATGTCGGCGCCCCCGTCGAAGACGGCCTTGATGGCCTCGATGCCGCCGTCGACGGTCGGGAACCCGGCCGGCAGGTACGCGATGAGAGCGGACCGCCCTTCCGCCTTGGTACCGGCGAGGGCGTCACTCAACAGCTGGATGTTGCCGCTCACTTGGCGTCCCCCTCGATCTCGGCGTTCTCGCCCTCGGCGTCCGCGGCGACGGACGCGTCGGTGTCGTACAGGCCGAAGTAGCGGGCGGCCGTGTCCATGTCCTTGTCGCCGCGGCCTGACAGGTTGATGAGGATCAGCCCGTCCGGGCCCAGCTCCTTGCCGACCTCCAGGGCTCCGGCCAGCGCGTGCGCGCTCTCGATCGCCGGGATGATGCCCTCGCTGCGGGAGAGCAGGCGCAGGGCCTGCATGGCCGCGTCGTCGGTGACCGCGCGGTACTCGCCGCGGCCGCTGTCCTTGAGGTAGGAGTGCTCGGGTCCGATGCCCGGGTAGTCGAGTCCGGCCGAGATGGAGTAGGGCTCGGTGATCTGCCCCTCCTCGTCCTGGAGGACGTAGGACCGCGAGCCGTGCAGGATGCCCGGCTCGCCCGCCGTCAGGGTCGCGGCGTGCTCACCGGTCTCGACGCCGTGCCCCGCCGGCTCGCAGCCGATGAGGCGTACGCCGGCGTCGGGGATGAACGCGTGGAAGAGCCCGATGGCGTTCGACCCGCCGCCGACACAGGCGACGGCGGCGTCGGGGAGCCGTCCGGCGCGCTCCAGGATCTGCCGCCGTGCCTCGACCCCGATGACCCGGTGGAAGTCGCGCACCATGGCGGGGAAGGGGTGGGGCCCGGCGACGGTCCCGAACAGGTAGTGGGTGTGGTCGACGTTGGCGACCCAGTCGCGGAACGCCTCGTTGATGGCGTCCTTCAACGTCCGGCTGCCGGACTTCACGGCGATGACCTCGGCGCCCAGCATGCGCATGCGCGCGACGTTGAGAGCCTGCCTCTGGGTGTCGATCTCGCCCATGTAGATGGTGCATTCGAGGCCGAACAGGGCACAGGCGGTGGCGGTGGCGACGCCGTGCTGGCCCGCTCCGGTCTCCGCGATGACGCGCGTCTTGCCCATCCTCCGGGTGAGCAGGGCCTGCCCGAGGACGTTGTTGATCTTGTGGGATCCGGTGTGGTTCAGGTCTTCCCGCTTGAGGAACACCCGTGCGCCACCGGCGTGTTCGGCGAAGCGCGGCACCTCGGTCAGCGCGCTGGGCCGCCCGGTGTAGTGGGCGAGCAGGTCGTCGAGCTCACGGGCGAACTCGGGGTCGGACTTCGCCTTGTCGTACTCGACGGCGACCTCGTCCACGGCGGCGACCAGCGCCTCCGGGATGAACTTGCCGCCGTACGCGCCGAAGTACCCCTCGGCGCTGGGAACTTGACCCTCGGGGTCGGGAATGAAGAACTCGCTGGGCATGCGGCTACCTCGCAGGGGCGTCGGCCCCGGTTACGGGTCGGACAGGGGTTCACGTTATCGACGTACGCACGCATGCCTCGGGCGACGGGCCCCGCTGGGGGCACCTTTGCCGGACCGGCCAAGCCCGCCGGTTCCTCGCCTGCTTTCCCACCCACCGGCCTTTACCTGGGATGGGTGCCCTACCCGAACGGCAGGGAGGCGAAGGAAGCACCGCAAGGCGGTTCTCTCCGCCGCGACGGCGAGAAGCCCGATGACGGTGATCGGCGGTGCCGAACCGGCCGGAACCACAGTCGGCAGCGGGCGGAGCCCGAGCCGGACGGCGGAGCCGGAGTTCTTTCCAGGTCGGCTCACCCGCAGGGTGAAACGGCCCGGGACGGTGTCAGCGTGCGCGCGCGAGGCGCCATCGCATGCCGTTGACCTGGCCCGGCTCATCGCCGATGACATAGCGAACACGGCGTCCGTGGACACGGCGCGCGGGCGCCCGGCAGCCGCGCGGGCGGCAGCCCCGGGCGAGGCGGGCGTAGGCGTCCTGGGCGGCCGGGAGCGGCACGGCCGACCCCACGCAGGCCGAACCCCCGTCGGGGCGCGGGCCCGGACGGGAGGTGGCGGTGGCGTGGGGCGAGGTGGGCACCGGGGTGTCAGCCCCGTCCGTGGCGCAGGGCGGGGTGGGCCCCCGCCGCTACCAGGTCGGAGACCGCCGTCTTGGGGTCGCGGCCGGTGACGAGGGACTCGCCGACCAGGACCGCGTCGGCGCCGGCGTTGGCGTACGCGATGAGGTCGTGCGGGCCGCGGACGCCGGACTCGGCGATCTTGACGATGCCGGCCGGGATCTCGGGGGCGACGCGCTCGAAGGTGGAGCGGTCCACCTTGAGGTCCTTGAGATTGCGCGCGTTGACGCCGATGACCTTCGCGCCGGCGTCCACCGCCCGCTCGGCCTCGTCCTCGTCGTGCACCTCGACGATCGGCGTGAGCCCGATGGACTCGGCGCGCTCGATGAGGGACTCCAGGGCGGCCTGGTCGAGGGCGGCCACGATCAGCAGCGCGAGGTCGGCGCCGTACGCACGGGCCTCCCACAGCTGGTACGACGTGACGATGAAGTCCTTGCGCAGTACGGGGATGTCGACCTTGGCCCGGACGGCCTCCAGGTCGGCCAGCGAGCCGCCGAAGCGGCGCTGCTCGGTGAGGACCGAGATGACGGCCGCGCCGCCCGCCTCGTAGTCCGCGGCGAGGGCGGCCGGGTCGGCGATCGCGGCGAGCGCGCCCTTGGACGGGCTGGAGCGCTTGACCTCGCAGATGACCTTGACGCCGTCGCCGCGCAGGGCCGCCACGCCGTCCTTGGCCGCCGGAGCCTTCGCCGCGCGCTCCTTGAGCTCGTCGAGGCTGACGCGCGCCTGCCGCTCCGCGAGGTCGGCACGGACTCCGTCGATGATCTCGTCGAGCACACTCACGCGAGCGGCCCCCTTCCCTGCGGTGGAGAGTTGAAGCGGTTGAGCGGCTGACCCGGGTTCACCGCCTGGGACGGTTCGGACGTGTCAGACGCGTCACTGCGATGGTATCCGGAGGAAGGCGTAGACCTCGCATCCGGTTGACGCCGGTCCCACTACCTGGACCTTTGTCATTTGATCAAGGGTGCAGCCAGCCACCGAAGGGCAGGTTCCGGACAACCGTGAAGACCAGCACCAACGCGCCGACGGTCCACAGCTGAACCCGCCCCAGTTCGATCCGCGCCGGGCGCCCGCGCACCGACCGGACCACCCAGACGGTCCACACCACCGCGAAGCCCAGATACCCCACGACGGCGAGCGCGTTGTCCGTGAGCGCCGCCGCGAAGTCCCCGTGGACGAAGGCGTGCGCACTGCGCAGACCTCCGCAGCCGGGGCAGTACACGCCGGTGAGCCGCAGCAGCGGGCAGACGGGGTAGTGCCCGGGCTGGTTGGGGTCGACGGCCCCGACGTACGCGAAGGCACCGACGACGGCCGCGAGCACCCCACCGGGAACGGCGAGCCGCCGCAGTACGGCGCCGGCTCCGGACTCCGCGCCCTGTGCCACCCTCTGGGATTCGGCGTTCACCCCACGCATTCTGCCCCTCCCCCGCCCGGAACGCCCGTACGCGTGAGAGGCGGCCCCGGCACATACGCCGGAACCGCCTCTCACCAGGTCTACGGGACGCTCAGCCCTCGACGCCGACGGCCTCACGCTCACGGACCGGGGCCGCGGGCTTGGCCTTCGTCTTGCCCAGGCCCGCCGCCTGCATCACCATGCCGACGACACCACCGAGACCGACGATGACCAGACCGGCCCAGAAGCCCAGCGGGTCGGCCAGCACCGTGAAGGCGCCGGAGACGCAGAACCCGATGAAGGCGATGGTGACACCGGTCCAGGCGGCCGGGGTGTGACCGTGGCTGCTGCCCGCCATGACTTGCTCCTCGTTGCTGTGTATGTGCTGCGTACGTGTGGTGGGTCGGACGCTCGACGACCATTGTCCCGTACTCGCGGGCATGAGGTGAGCGGGGGGTCTCTCCTCGCGCGTCGGTTCCGCAGGGTCGTGACGAAAGTCCCGGGCCGGAGGTCCTTCCCAAGACCGGGACTCAGGTGACTCAGGTCCCTGCCGGGTCAGGACCCGTCGGGTCCTCGCCCCGGTCGAGCGCCTTCCAGATGTCCTCGGGGCGGTCCGGGTCGACCGGCTTGGCCTTGCGCGGCCGGGGCGCCCCGTCGCGCTCGTACCGGCCCGACATCGCGGGCCAGAGCCGCCCGTAGCGCAGCGCGAGGAGACCCGCGATGAGGATGAGTGCGCCGCCCGCGGCGGCGACGTACGGCCAGGCGGTGTGGCTGAGCGCGGCCGCGGTGGCGGCGGTGTCGCCGGAGGCCGCCGCGGCCTTCTCGTCGAGCGCGGAGCTGTCGCCGGCGCCGAGCACGGCCGCGACGACGATGCCCGCGCCGGAGAGCGCGAGCAGCGCGGAGACCAGGAAGCGCCCGGAGCGGCGTACGGCGAAGACGGCGACGAGCGCGGCGAGGCCCACTATGGCGAGCGCCGCGGGCACGCCCGTGACGTCGCTGCCCGCGGCGGTCAGCGGAAAGTCGCCGCCGGCCACCGTCGCGGTGCCCGCCGACCAGTTCTGGCGGGTCGCCAGCAGTGCCACGGCCGCGCCGAGGGCGCCGCTGAGCAGGGCGACGGCAAGGCTGCGGCGGCCGGACCTGGCGGGTCCGGCGGCTTCGGATCGGGGATGCGGAACAGCAGTCACGTACTCCACTATCGCCTGAACCCCGGGCGAACCGTCACCCGGGGTTCACGTGACACTCGTCCTATTGCCCGAGCCGGTTCGCCGTGTGCACCGCGCGCAGCACCGCGGCGGCCTTGTTCCGGCACTCGTTGTCCTCCGCGACCGGGTCGGAGTCGGCGACCACGCCCGCCCCGGCCTGCACATAGGCCGTGCCGTCCCGCAGCAGCGCCGTACGGATGGCGATGGCGGTGTCGGAGTCGCCCGCGAAGTCGAGATAGCCGACGCAGCCGCCGTACAGCCCCCTTCGGGACGGCTCCAGCTCGTCGATGATCTGCATCGCGCGCGGCTTGGGCGCGCCGGAGAGGGTGCCCGCGGGGAAGCAGGCGGTGAGGACGTCGAAGGCGGTGCGGCCCGGCGCGACCCGGCCGGTGACCGTCGAGACGATGTGCATGACGTGCGAGTACCGCTCGATGGACATGAAGTCGACGACCTCGACGGAGCCGGGTTCGCAGACCCGTCCGAGGTCGTTGCGCCCCAGGTCGACGAGCATGAGGTGCTCGGCGCGCTCCTTGGGGTCGGCGATCAGCTCGTCGGCGAGGGCCTGATCCTCCTGGACGGTGGCGCCGCGCGGCCGGGTGCCCGCGATGGGGTGCACCATCGCCTGCCCGTCCTCGACCTTGACGAGGGCCTCCGGGGACGAGCCGACGACATCGAATCCGTCGAAGCGGAACAGGTACATGTACGGGGAGGGATTGGTCGCCCGCAGCACCCGGTACACGTCCAACGCGCTTGCCGTGCACGGCGTTTCGAAGCGCTGGGAGGGGACGACCTGGAAGGCCTCGCCCGCCCGGATGCGCTCCTTGATGTCCTCGACGGCGTCCTGGTAGTCGGGGCCGCCCCAGAGCGCGGTGTACTCGGGGAGCTCGGAGGGCGGCAGCGCGGCGGGCGGCTGGGAGACCGCGCGCGAGAGGTCCGCCTCCATGGCGTCCAGGCGCGCGACGGCGTCCGCGTACGCCTCGTCGACGCCCGTGTCGAGGTCGTTGTGGTTGATCGCGTTGGCGATCAGCTGGACCGAGCCGTCCCAGTGGTCCATGACGGCGAGGTCGCTGGTGAGCAGCATGGTCAGCTCGGGGAGCTTCAGGTCGTCGCGCTCGCCGGGGCCGATCTTCTCCAGGCGGCGCACGATGTCGTAGCCGAGGTAGCCGACCATGCCGCCGGTGAACGGGGGCAGGCCCTCGCCGTGCGGGGTGTGCAGGGCCTCGATGGTGGCGCGCAGGGCGACGAGCGGGTCGCCGTCGGCCGGGACGCCGACGGGCGGGGTGCCGAGCCAGTGGGCCTGCCCGTCGCGCTCGGTCAGGGTCGCGGCGGAGCGGACGCCCACGAAGGAGTAGCGGGACCAGGAGCGGCCGTTCTCGGCGGATTCCAGGAGGAAGGTGCCGGGGCGCTCGGCGGCCAGCTTGCGGTAGAGCGCGACCGGCGTGTCACCGTCCGCGAGGAGCTTGCGGCTGACAGGGATCACGCGCCGGTCGGTGGCCAGCTTGCGGAAGGTCTCGAGGTCCATGGCGGCAGACCTTACTGATCCCGTGCCGGTACGCCGGAATCGGCGCCCTCGATCGGTCCGTCGGCGTCCTTGAGCAGCACGTCGGCGTCGAAGCAGGTGCGGGCGCCGGTGTGACACGCCGCGCCCACCTGGTCGACCTTGACGAGCACGGTGTCGGCGTCGCAGTCCAGGGCGACGGACTTCACGTGCTGGAAGTGGCCCGAGGTGTCGCCCTTGACCCAGTACTCCCGGCGGCTGCGCGACCAGTACGTGCAGCGGCCCGTGGTGAGCGTGCGATGCAGCGCCTCGTCGTCCATCCAGCCGAGCATCAGCACCTCACCGGTGTCGTACTGCTGGGCGATGGCGGGGACGAGCCCGTCGGCGGCGCGCTTGAGGCGCGCGGCGATCTCGGGGTCGAGGCTGCTGGGCCTGCTGGGCGGGGGCGTGCTGGTCATGCGGTCCATTGTGCCGCGCCGGTGGGACAGGCCCGGCCGTTGTCCACAGGCCGGACCGCAAGGCCCCCGTCCGCCGCTGTCCACTGGGCGGAGTGTGGGGGTAGCCGTACGCTGGCTGTATGTCGACCCATGCGAAGCGTGAACGACTTCTCCTCGCCGACCTGTTGGAGGCCGAGGGCCCGGACGCCCCCACTCTGTGCGAGGGCTGGAACACCCGTGATCTCGCCGCGCACGTGGTGGTGCGTGAGCGCCGTGCCGACGCCGCGGGAGGGACCTGGATCAAACAGCTCGCGCCGCGTCTGGAGCGGGTGATGACGGAGTTCGCCGAGAAGCCGTACGAGGAGCTGATCCAGCTGATCCGTACGGGTCCGCCGCGTTTCTCCCCGTTCTCGCTGAAGCAGATCGACGAGGCGGCGAACGTCATCGAGTTCTACGTCCACACCGAGGACGTACGCCGTGCGCAGCCCGACTGGACGCCGCGCGCCCTCGACCCGGTCTTCCAGGACGCCCTGTGGTCCCGTCTGGAGCGCGCGGCCCGGCTGACGGGACGCAGTGCCCCGACGGGCCTTGTGCTGCGCCGGCCGGACGGCCAGACGGCGGTCGCACACAAGGGCACGCCGGTCGTGACGGTGACCGGCGAGCCCTCGGAGCTGCTGATGTTCGCCTTCGGCCGGCAGCAGGTGGCCGATGTCGAGCTGGAGGGCGACAAGGACGCGATCGCGAAACTGCACGAGGCGAAGCAACTCGGTCTCTGACCGCTGCCCGGGCTCTGCCCGCTACTCCGGGTCGGACCGCTGCTCCGGGTCCGGCCCGCTACTTCGGGAGCTCGGCGCGCCGCAGCGGTGCCACGCACAGGGCGAGCACCCCGCCGAGCCCGCAGACCGCCGCGCTGGTGACGAAGACGGGCCCGGTGCCCCACCAGCCGATCGCGGCGGCGGTCACCGGCATGCTGAGCGGTGCGAGGCCGAGGCTGACGATGCCGGAGACGGAGCCGACCCGGCCCAGGTAGGCGGGGTCCGCCTGGGTCTGCAGCAGCGCCCCGCACAGTGCGCCGCTGAGCCCGGCGAGCAGCCCGATGAGGAGCGCGACACCGACGGCGACGGCCAGCGAGGGCACGTACGCGAGCGAACCGATCGCCACCGAACCCGCCAGGATCGCCACCCCGGCCAGCCGCCCCGCGCGCGGCAGTCGGCCTCGCACGGTCAGCAGCATGGCGGCGGCCCCCGCACCGGTCCCGAACCCGGCGAGCACCCAGCCCATCCCGGAGGCGCCCCAGCCGCGCTGGTCGGCCAGCAGGGTCAGCCCCACGTTGAGCGGTCCGACGAAGCCGAGGTCGCCGAGCGCGATGGCGGCGATGAGCGGCGCGAGGACGGGGTGCCGCCGGATGTACCGCAGCCCGTCACGGAGGTCGCGCCACGGTGTGCGCTCCGCGACCTCGCCGTCGGCGGGCAGCTCCTTCATGCGTACGGAGACCAGCAGCGGCACCGACAGGGCGATCAGCATCCCCGCGAGCCCGAAGGCCGCCGCCGCGCCGCCGAGAGCCACGCACAGGCCGCCGAGCGGAGCGCCCACCACGTTGGCGAAGCGGATCGCGAGACCCCGCATGCCCTGGACGCGGGCGAGCTGGCCGCGGCTCGTGACGCGCGCCGGGAGGGCGCCCACGGCGGGCATGAAGACGGCGTCGACGGTGCCGAAGACTATGGCGAGCAGGGCGAGCAGCCACAACCCGGGGCCGGTCGCGAACAGCAGCGCGGCCACCGCGAGGACGGCCGCGCAGCGCACGGCGTCACTGCCGATGACGACCTTCCGCGGCCCGAAGCGGTCGGCGACCACTCCCCCGCCCAGCATCAGCAGCGCCCGCGGCACGGCGCTCACGGCCATCACGAGGCCGGCCTGCGAGGGCGTACCGGCCTGGACTGCCGCCCAGGACAACGCGATGTAGTAGACGTTGTCGCCGAGCATCGAGGCGGTGTAGGCGCCGAGCCAGCGCAGCACGTTTCCGTCGCGGTGGGCGGGCCTTTCGGGGGCGGCGGGGGCGGCCGGGGCCGAGGCCTGGCGCAGGGTGGTCGTGGTCACGGAACGCGTCCTCTCAGGGGCGGAACGGGAAGCCGTACAGGTGCAGCGCGACGTTCTCGCGCCCTTCGGTGGCGCCGGCCGCTTCGTCGGCGCGGCCCTGGTCGTCGTACTTCCTGATGACCGTGAGCAACTCCTCCTGTAGCGCGCCGAGTTCGGCGGCGGTCAGCCGGAGCGTGGCCTCCGCGTCGGCGGCGGCGTCGTTCCACTCGGTGGGCCAGGTGGCGCGCTCGTCGAGGTAGCGCCGGTAGTGGTCGCCGCGCTCCTCGTGGAAGAGCCGGGTGAAGGCCAGGTGCGCGGCCTCCCTCTCGGGCGCGTCCCGGAAGTCCACGCCCCGGACGGTCACGCCGTCCGAGGCGGGCTCCCACCAGCGCTCCCGGCCGTCCCCGCTGCGCGGCTCGGCCTCCTGGATCAGCCCGTGCTCGGCGAGCTTGCGCAGGTGGTAACTGACCAGCGAGGGCGCCTCGTCGACCTGTTCGCCCAGCTGGGACGCGGTCGCGGCACCGGTCACGTTCAACGCCCGGTATAGCTTCATCCGCAGCGGATGTCCCAGGGCCTTGAGCGTGCCCACATCCGTGATGCGGCGGTTCTCCTTGCTTGCCATGCCCCCACCGTAGATGTGAAAGAAAAATTGCGCAACTAAAATTGCGCAACTTTCCTTTCACGTCTCGGGATGTCCGGACACACCTGAGCCCCGGCCACCAACGTGCCGGGGCTCAAAGGCGGATGACCTCAGCGAACGGGATACCCCGCCCCCTTCAGCGTCTCCTTCACCTCGCCGATCCGCAGATCCCCGAAGTGGAAGACGGACGCCGCGAGCACCGCGTCGGCGCCCGCGGCGATGGCCGGCGGGAAGTGGGCGAGCCGCCCCGCGCCGCCGCTGGCGATCAGCGGAACGGTCACGTGCTTGCGTACGGCCTCGATCATCTCGATGTCGTAGCCGTCCTTCGTGCCGTCCGCGTCCATCGAGTTGAGCAGGATCTCCCCCGCGCCCAGCTCGGCGGCCCGGTGCGCCCACTCCACGGCGTCGATGCCGGTGCCCTTGCGTCCGCCGTGGGTGGTGACCTCGAAGGAGCCGCTCTCCGTGCGACGGGCGTCCACCGACAGCACGAGCACCTGCCGCCCGAACCGCTCGGCGATCTCGCGGATGAGCTCGGGCCGGGCGATCGCGGCCGTGTTGACCCCGACCTTGTCGGCGCCCGCCCGCAGCAGCTTGTCCACGTCCTCGGCGGTGCGGACACCGCCCCCCACGGTCAGCGGGATGAAGACCTGCTCGGCCGTGCGGCGCACCACGTCGTACGTGGTCTCGCGGTTGCCGGAGGACGCCGTGATGTCCAGGAAGGTCAGCTCGTCGGCGCCCTCGGCGTCGTACACCTTGGCCATCTCGACGGGGTCGCCCGCGTCGCGCAGGTTCTGGAAGTTGACACCCTTGACGACCCGGCCGTTGTCGACGTCCAGGCAGGGGATGACTCGTACGGCGAGCGTCATGACTCGGAGGCCCCCCGGTACGCCTCCACCTCGACCTCGACGACCAGACTCGGGTCCACGAAACCGGAGACGATGATCATCGATGCGGCGGGGCGGACGGAGTCGAACAGCTCCTTGTGGGCGCGGCCGACATCCTCCACGTCACGGGCATGGGTGATGTACATACGTGTGCGGACAACATCGTCGCGGCCGAGGCCCAGCTGCTCGAGCGCCGCGAACGCGACGTTGAAGGAGTTGACCGTCTGCTCGTACGGGGCGCCGGCGGCGATCTCCCCGTTGACCACGGACGTGCACCCGGCGACCAGCACCAGACCGTTCGGCAGCTCCACCGCGCGGGAGTACCCGAAGGCCTCCTCCCAGGGCGCGCCGGTCGAGATCCGTCGTACGCCGCTCACAGGGCAGCCACCGCTTCCAGTGCCTCTTCCAGGGTGAACGCCTTCGCGTACAGGGCCTTCCCGACGATCGAGCCCTCGACGCCGAGGGGCACGAGCTCGGCGATGGCGCGCAGGTCGTCCAGGGAGGACACGCCTCCCGAGGCGACGACCGGGCGGTCCGTCGCCGCGCACACATTGCGCAGCAGCTCCAGGTTGGGGCCCTGCAGCGTGCCGTCCTTGGCGATGTCCGTCACCACGTACCGCGCGCAGCCCTCGGAGTTGAGGCGCTCCAGGGTCTCGTAGAGGTCGCCGCCGTCGCGGGTCCAGCCGCGGCCGCGCAGCGTCGTGCCGCGTACGTCGAGACCGACCGCGATCTTGTCGCCGTGCTGGGCGATGACCTTGGCGACCCACTCGGGGGTCTCCAGGGCGGCGGTGCCGAGGTTGACGCGGGTGCAGCCGGTGGCGAGCGCGGCGGCCAGGGTGTCGTCGTCGCGGATACCGCCGGACAGCTCCACTTTGATGTCCATGGCGCCGGCGACCTCGGCGATCAGCTTGCGGTTGTCGCCGGTGCCGAACGCGGCGTCCAGGTCGACGAGGTGCAGCCACTCGGCGCCCGACCGCTGCCAGGCGAGCGCGGCTTCCAGCGGGGAGCCGTACGAGGTCTCCGTACCGGATTCGCCGTGGACGAGCCGGACGGCCTGGCCGTCGCGGACGTCGACGGCGGGGAGGAGTTCGAGCTTCGAAGGCATCAGAGGGTTCCGATCCAGTTGTTCAGCAGCTGCGCTCCGGCGTCGCCGGACTTCTCGGGGTGGAACTGGGTGGCCCACAGGGCGCCGTTCTCGACGGCCGCCACGAAGGGCTTGCCGTGCGTGGACCAGGTCACCAGGGGCGGCCGTATCAGCGGGTTCCCGACCTCGAGAGACCAGTCGTGGACGGCGTAGGAGTGCACGAAGTAGAAGCGCGCGTCTGCTTCGAGACCCGCGAAGAGCTGCGAGGCGGCCGGGGCTTCGACGGTGTTCCAGCCCATGTGCGGCACGATCTCGGCCTGGAGCGGCTCGACCGAGCCGGGCCACTCGTCGAGGCCCTCGGTCTCCACGCCGTGCTCGATGCCGCGCGCGAAGAGGATCTGCATGCCCACGCAGATGCCCATGACCGGGCGCCCGCCGGCCAGCCGGCGGCCGATGATCCAGTCGCCGCGGGCCTCACGGAGGCCCTTCATGCAGGCGGCGAAGGCGCCGACACCCGGCACCAGCAGCCCGTCGGCGTTCATGGCCTTGTCGTAGTCACGCGTTATCTCGACCTCGGCACCGGTGCGGGCGAGAGCACGCTCGGCGCTGCGCACATTGCCGAAGCCGTAGTCGAAGACGACGACCTTCTTGGGGGCGGTCAATTCCACACCTCCAACCGCAGGACCCCCGCCACGAGACACATCGCGGCACCGATCGAGAGCAGCACGATGAGGCTCATCGGCATCTTCTGCTTGACGAAGGAGTAGACACCGCCGAGCAGGAAGAGCCCGACGACGATGAGGACGGTGTTGAGGCCTGTCATGGCTTTACAGCGCACCCTTCGTGGAGGGGAGGATGCCGGCGGCGCGCGGGTCACGCTCACAGGCGTAACGCAGCGCGCGGGCCAGCGCCTTGAACTGGCACTCCACGATGTGGTGCGCGTTGCGCCCGTAGGGCACGTGCACGTGCAGCGCGACCTGGGCCTGCGCGACGAAGGACTCCAGGATGTGCCGGGTCATCGTCGTGTCGTACTCGCCGATCATCGGCGCCATCTTCTCGGGCTCGGTGTGCACGAGGTAGGGGCGGCCTGAGAGGTCGACGGTCACCTGGGCGAGCGACTCGTCCAGCGGGACCGTGCAGTTACCGAAGCGGTAGATCCCCACCTTGTCGCCGAGCGCCTGCTTGAAGGCGGCGCCGAGCGCGAGGGCGCTGTCCTCGATGGTGTGGTGCGAGTCGATGTGCAGGTCGCCCTCGGTCTTCACGGTCAGGTCGAACAGACCGTGCCGGCCGAGCTGGTCGAGCATGTGGTCGTAGAAGCCGACACCTGTCGACACATCGACCTTGCCGGTTCCGTCGAGATCGATCTCGACGAGGACCGACGTCTCCTTGGTCACCCGCTCAACTCTTCCGACGCGGCTCATGCGCTCTGCTCCTTCTTCAGTTCACGGACCGCGTCCAGGAACGCGTCGTTTTCGGCGGGGGTTCCGGCGGTGACCCGCAGCCACCCCGGGATGCCGTTGTCCCGGACCAGGACGCCCCGGTCGAGGATCTTCTGCCATGCCTCGTGGGAGTCGGCGAACCGCCCGAACTGCACGAAGTTGGCGTCCGACTCGGTCACGTCGTAGCCGATCGCGCGCAGTTCGACGACCAGCCGGTCCCGCTCGGCCTTCAGCTGCTCCACGTAACCCAGCAGGGTGTCGGTGTGCTCCAGGGCGGCCAGCGCGGTCGCCTGCGTGACGGCCGACAGGTGGTACGGCAGCCGGACGAGCTGGACCGCGTCGACGACCGCCGGGTGCGCGGCGAGATAGCCGAGCCGCAGCCCGGCCGCGCCGAACGCCTTGGACATCGTCCGCGAGACGACGAGATTCGGCCGACCTTCGATCAGCGGCAGCAGCGAGTCGCCGTGGCTGAACTCGATGTACGCCTCGTCGACCACCACCATCGACGGCTTCGCCGCCTGCGCGGCCTCGTACAGCGCGAGGACCGTCTCGGGCGGGACCGCGTTGCCCGTGGGGTTGTTGGGGGTGGTGATGAAGACGACGTCCGGCCGGTTCTCGGCGATGGCCTGCTCGGCGGCGGCGAGGTCGATCGTGAAGTCCTCGTTGCGCGGACCGGAGATCCAGCCCGTCCCGGTGCCGCGCGAGATGAGCGCGTGCATCGAGTACGAGGGCTCGAAACCGATCGCGGTTCGGCCGGGTCCACCGAAGGTCTGCAGCAGCTGCTGGATGACCTCGTTGGAGCCGTTCGCAGCCCAGACGTTGTCGACGCCGACCGGGTGCTTGCCGGTCCTCGTCAGGTACTTGGCCAGTTCGGTGCGCAACTCCACCGCGTCCCGGTCGGGATAGCGGTTGAGGTTCCGGGCGGCCTCGCGCACCCGCTCGGCGATCCGCTCGACGAGCGGTTCGGGCAGCGGGTACGGGTTCTCGTTGGTGTTGAGGCGTACGGGGACGTCGAGTTGGGGCGCGCCGTAGGGGGTCTTGCCGCGCAGCTCGTCGCGTACGGGGAGATCGTCGATGCCGGTCACTTGCTGGGCACCTTCCACTCGAACCGGGCCTTGATCGCCGCGCCGTGCGCGGGCAGGTCCTCCGCCTCCGCGAGTGTCACCACGTGGTGGGCGACCTCCGCGAGGGCATCGCGTGTGTAGTCCACGATGTGGATCCCGCGCAGGAAGGACTGGACCGACAGACCCGAGGAGTGGCAGGCGCAGCCGCCGGTGGGGAGCACGTGGTTGGAGCCGGCCGCGTAGTCGCCCAGCGAGACGGGCGCCCAGGGGCCGACGAAGATCGCACCGGCGTTCCGTACGCGGTCCGCGACCGCGCTCGCGTCGGCCGTCTGGATCTCCAGGTGCTCGGCGCCGTACGCGTTGACGACCCGCAGGCCCTCGTCGATGCCGTCGACAAGGACGATCGCAGACTGCCTGCCGGCCAGCGCCGGAACGATCCGGTCCTCGATGTGCTTGGTCGCCGCGACCTGCGGCTCGAGCTCCTTCTGGACCGCGTCGGCCAGTTCCACGGAGTCCGTGACGAGGACTGCGGCGGCCAGCGGGTCGTGCTCGGCCTGACTGATCAGGTCGGAGGCGACGTGCACCGGGTCGGCGCTCTCGTCGGCAAGGATCGCGATCTCGGTGGGACCGGCCTCGGCGTCGATGCCGATCCTGCCCGCGAAGTAGCGCTTGGCGGCGGCGACCCAGATGTTGCCGGGGCCGGTGACCATGTTGGCGGGCGGGCAGGACTCGGTGCCGTACGCGAACATCGCGACGGCGGTGGCGCCGCCGGCCGCGTACACCTCGTCGACGCCGAGCAGCTCGCAGGCGGCGAGGATCGTCGGGTGCGGCAGGCCGCCGAACTCGGCCTGGGCGGGCGAGGCGAGGGCGATCGACTCGACGCCGGCCTCCTGCGCCGGGACCACGTTCATGATCACGGACGACGGGTAGACGGACCGGCCGCCGGGCGCGTACAGCCCGACCCGGTCGACCGGCAGCCACTTCTCGGTGACCGAGCCGCCGGGCACGACCTGGGTGGTGTGCGTGGTGCGGCGCTGCTCGCGGTGGACGATGCGGGCGCGGCGGATGGACTCCTCCAGGGCCGCGCGCACGGCGGGGTCGAGCTGCTCCAGGGCGTCCGTGAGCGTCTGGGCCGGGACCCGTACGGACTCGAGCCGTACGCCGTCGAACTTCTCCGCGTAGTCGATCAGCGCCGCGTCTCCCCGATGATGCACGGCCTCGCAGATCGGACGCACCTTCTCCAGGGCGGCCGAGACGTCGAAGTCGGCTCGGGGCAGCAGGTCGCGCAGAGCGGGGCCCTCGGGGAGGGCGTCGCCGCGCAGATCGATTCGGGAGATCACGTGCCCAATTCTCTCAGACGGCGATAAGGCGCCGGACGCCTGTATCAATGGCTGATACAAGCCCCGGAAGATCAGCTTCACCGTTAGCGTTCGGGGCGTCACCCAGCGGGCATTGAACGGTTGTCCGAAACCCGCGAGTAGCTGGGGAGGACGCCTGTAGCTGGGGAGGAAGGGAAAAACCGTGAGTGAGGGTGCCGGCATCCGCAATGGGGACCTGCCGGACGAGCTGACCGCCGCCGAGGCCGGAATGTGGCAGTCCTTCCGCAACGGCAGCGTGTACGACCTGCGCAGCGGGGACACGACCGCCGACGATCCGCACGGCGGCCATCCCTGGGGTCCCGAGCGCAGTGTGCGGGCCCGGATCGTGGCGTGGCTGCTGCTCGACGGGCCCCCCGCGCTCCAGGGCCGCGTGGCCTCCCTGAAGCTGACCGGCGTGCAGATCACCGACGTGCTCGATCTCGCGGGCGGGACCGTGGTGCCGTACGTCGAGCTGAAGGGGTGCCGGTTCGAGAAGGAGATCCTGTTACCGGAGGCCCGGTTCCAGACCGTACGGCTGGTGGACTGCTCGGTGCCCCGCCTGGAGGCGGCCCGCCTGCACACCGAGGGCGACCTGCATCTGCCGCGCTGCCGCTTCCACAACGGGGTACGCCTCACCGACGCGCACATCGGCACCGATCTGCTGCTCAACCAGGCCGTGGTCTACCGCGACCGGCGCGGGCGTTCGATCACCGGCGACGGCATGACCGTCGGGCAGGACCTGCAGGCCGAGATGCTGGAGTCGCACGGAGAACTGAGTCTGCGCGGCGCCACCGTCGGCGTGTCGCTCAGCCTGCGCGGCAGCAAGCTGAGCAACCCGTACACGCGTCTCGCGCTGAACGCCCCCCAGCTGACCGTCAACCGCACGCTGTACATGACCCCTGCGGGCGTCGGCAATCCCATCCTGACCAGCGGGACCACCCCGGCGCGCGGCACGGTGGTGCAGCGGTTCGAGTGCCAGGGCGGGATCCGTCTTGACGACGGGCGGTTCGGGGACGCACTCGACCTGGAGCGGGCCCGCTTCCTCTTCGACGACGACCAGGAGCTGTCGCTGCGCCGGGTCCAGACGCCCGAGCTGCGTTTCCTCGGGGAGAGACCCGAGCGCGGCAAGGTGGTGCTGTCGGGCGCGAAGGTGGTCAACCTGGTCGACCGGGCGGCCAGCTGGCCGGGGCCCGGCGGCCTCCACATGGGCGGCTTCGGTTACGAGAACCTCGTGCCGCAGGGCGCGTTCCCGCTGACCCGGCGCCTGGAGTGGGTGGCGGCGGCGACCGCCGAGTACAACCCGGAGCCGTACGAGCGCCTGGCCGCCGTGCTGCGCAACTCCGGCGAGGACGAGGACGCGCGCGAGGTGCTGCTCGCCAAGCAGCGCCGCCGCCGCGAGACGCTGCCGCTCGCCGCCAAGCTCTGGGGGTACGCGCAGGACTGGACGGTCGCCTACGGGTACCGGCCCGGGCGGGCCGCCCTGTGGATGGCGGTGCTGTGGGCGGCGACCTCGATCGCGTTCTCGCACGCCAGCCACCCGCCGATGAAGAGCGGCGAGCATCCGCCGTGGAACTCCTCCCTGTTCGCCCTGGACCTGCTGCTGCCGGTGATCGACCTCGGCCAGGTGGGTTTCTGGCAGCTGCGCGGCGGCTGGCAGTGGCTGTCCGCGGTGGTGATCCTCCTTGGCTGGATCCTGGCGACGACGGTGGCGGCCGGGGCGACACGGCTGCTGCGGCGCGGCTGACACGCGGCCGACCTGCGGCTGCGGGCTCACCGGCCGACAGGCTCATGACAGGAAATCACCAGTAGAACATCAGTCACCTTTTACTCGCCCTTGACTATCTTCCATACAACCTATTGACGGTTACGAAAGCTTCACAGCGCCCCCCTGGTACAGCTCCGACCTGCGGTTTTCAATGGTCTCCACCATGGCACTGCTGCGCGCGTTCATCCGCACCGCCCGGATGGCCCGGAACGCTTCAGGCCTCGCCGCCGGGCTGCCCGCCGACGACGAGGTGTTGCTCGACGCCCCGGACGAACGGCTCGGTCCCGTCCTCGTCGCGGCCGGCCGAGGCGAGTACACCCCCGCGGCCAAGCTGCTCACCACCACGCGTGAAGCCGCCGAGTGGGAGGACCGCGACCGGTACGCGATGCGACTCGCCACCTTCGCGCGCTCCCGCGACGACTGGCTCCGGGCATGGCAGGACGCCTCCCCGCACGACCCGGACGCCCTGCTGGTCAAGGCCGAGCTGGCGGTGTCCCGGGGCTGGGAGTCCCCGGCCCGCGTGGAGCTGCTGCGCGAGGTCGGCCCGCTGATCTCCGCCGCGGCGGAGGGCGATCCGCGTGACCCGGTGCCCTGGCGGATCGCGCTCGACCAGGCCCGCGGCACGAACGCCGGGCACACCGAGTTCGAGCAGCTGTGGGGCGAGGCCGTACGCCGTTCCCCGCACCACTACGGCTGCCATGTGGCCGCCCTGCGGTATCTGTCGGCCGCCTGGTACGGCTCGCACCGCGAGTGCTTCGACTTCGCCGAGCGGGCCGCGCAGGACGCGCTGCCCGGCTCCCTGGTGCAGGCGCTGCCGGTGCGCGCCGCCTTCGCCTACCTGACCGAGGGCGGCGGGGCGCTGGTGCTGCGCGAGCGCCTCGACGCTGCGGCCGACCTCGCGATCGCGGTCTCGGCGACGTACGCCGCAGGGGACTCGTGGCCCGCGGAGGTCCGCAACCTCCTGGCGTACGTCCTGGTCAGGCTGGAACGCTGGGAGGACGCCCTGGAGCAGCTGCGCCTGATCGGCCCGTACGCGACGTCGTTCCCCTGGGACCGGGTCTCCGACGATCCCCTCGGCCAGTTCCTGGAACTGCGCGACGGCGTCCGTCTGGAGGTCGCCGCGGGCATGCCCCTGCATCCACGGAGTGAGCAC
This sequence comes from Streptomyces sp. NBC_00620, assembly GCF_026341825.1. Classification (GTDB taxonomy): domain Bacteria; phylum Actinomycetota; class Actinomycetes; order Streptomycetales; family Streptomycetaceae; genus Streptomyces. The sequence continues at coordinate 331,198 of NZ_JAPENY010000002.1, read as the reverse complement.
AGCGGACGCGCCCGCTCCGGAGACCATTAGGCTTTCCCGTCGTGACCACCGTCCGGCTCCCGCTCTTCCCCCTGAACTCGGTTCTGTTCCCGGGGCTCGTGCTTCCTCTGAACATTTTCGAGGAGCGCTACCGCGCCATGATGCGCGATCTGCTGAAGACCCCCGAGGACGAACCGCGCCGGTTCGCCGTCGTCGCCATCCGCGACGGCCACGAGGTCGCGCCCACCGCCCCCGGCATGCCGGACCAGACGGCGGTGCCCGAGCGCGGGCCCGCCGCCGGCTTCGGCGACGACCCGGCCAAGGCCTTCCACGAGGTGGGCTGCATCGCGGACGCGGCGACCATCCGGGAGCGCCCCGACGGCAGCTTCGAGGTGCTGGCGACGGGGACGACACGCGTGCGGCTGGTCTCGGTCGACACCTCCGGCGCGTTCCTCACGGCCGAGCTGGAGGAGCTGCCCGAGGACCCGGGCGAGGAGGCCGGCGCGCTCGCCGAGGGCGTCCTGCGGGCCTTCCGCCAGTACCAGAAGCGTCTGGCGGGTGCCCGCGAGCGCTCCCTGACCACCGGCGCCGACCTTCCGGACGAGCCCGCCGTGGTCTCCTACCTGGTGGCCGCCGCCGTCATGCTGGACATCCCGGCGAAGCAGCGGCTGCTGGGGACCCCGGACACCGCCGCCCGCCTGCGCGAGGAGCTGAAACTCCTGCGCGCGGAGACCGCGATCATCCGTAATCTGCCGTCGTTGCCGGCGTCGGACCTGACGCGCGGCCCGACGAGTCTCAACTGACGTAAGGCATCGGCACCTTGGCGAAGAAGTCGAAGAAGCAGCAGGCCGGGGGCACCCCGGCGACCGTGGCTCTGACGGCGGCGGGTGTCCCGTACACGGTCCACGCCTACGAACACGACCCCGCGCACCCCTCGTACGGCGAGGAGGCCGCCGAGGCGATGGGCGTCTCCCCCGACCGTGTCTTCAAGACGCTGGTGGCGGACGTCGACGGCGCCCTCGTCGTCGCGGTCGTCCCGGTGGCCGGCTCCCTCGACCTGAAGGCGCTGGCCACGGCGGTCGGCGGCAAGCGTGCCGCGATGGCGGACCCGGCGGCGGCCGAGCGCACCACGGGGTACGTCCGCGGCGGCATCTCCCCCCTCGGCCAGCGCAAGAAGCTCCCCACGGTCCTCGACGCCTCGGCCGCCGCCCACACCACGATCTGCGTCTCGGCGGGCCGCCGCGGCCTGGAGGTGGAGCTCTCCCCCTCCGACCTCACCGATCTCACGGAAGCGGTCGCCGCCCCCATCGGCCGTGCGTGACCCCTCGACGAACACCCCGTCCTCGGCTAAGCACGAAGGGCATGTCGAAGAAAACACGAAAACGCAAATGGCGCATCAAGAAGGGCCGCTCCAACCACGGCCACCGGCCGGCGTGAAGATTTTCAGCCCCTCCGGCGTTTGATTTTCAGCCCCTCCGGCGTTTGAGGAGCGGGGTCTGGGGCGGAGCCCCAGGAACAAGGGACGGGTAGGGGCGGAGGGGGCGAAAAAACCACCCCCACCCCCCACCTGCCGGTCACCCCGCCGGAGGCACCGGCGGCGCAGCCTCGTACGGGCTCAGATACGGATCAGGATCCCGCGGCCCGAACAGCGCGGTCAGCCCGAGGTGCACCACAAGCGCCGACAGGGACCACGCCAGCATCGCCCCCTTCGCACCCAGCTTCAACGGCGCGGAGAAGATGACGTCCTTGCCCACTTCCTTGGCATGCGCGACCACGTCCTGGGTGGGCCCGAGCCAGATCCCGATCCGCCACGCGAGCAGCGACCCGAGCACCCCGCCGACCGCGAGAGCGACGACCAGCGGAACACCCCCGCGCCGCCGCCACAGGAACACGGCCAGCGCACTCACCGCGCCGAACGCCAGCGCCAGCAGAGTGAACGTTCCGTCGACCCCGATGGCCTGCTCCCCCTCGGTGTCCTTGAGGTACACCGCGGTGTCGTCCGCGATCAGCGGCACCGACGGTGCCAGCCACCACCACAGCACCCCGAGCAGCACCCCGCCGAGCGCCACGGCCACCGCGATCACGGCGGCCTCGCGCACTTCGGTCTTCATCCCGGGGCCGTCCTGTTCATATCCGGCGGCCTCCACCACACCATTGGCAGGCGGAACCTGCCAGGGGTCGTGCGAGGGCTGATGATGCGGCGGCGGAGGCGGAGTCAGCGGAGCGGTCACCCTGACATCGTGCCAGGCCCGCCTGTCAGCCGCGTCACCGGACGGCCGCCCGGCGGTACGCCCAGGTCGCGAGGGCCAGCGAGGCCACCCCGACACCCGCGCAGACGCCGAGGTCACCGAGGACGAGGGCCCAGTCGGGATGCGCGTCGAAGCTCCGCGCGAGAGCGTCGACCCCGTACGTCGAGGGCAGCAGATCCCGCCCGTACTGCACGACCGTCGGCAACCGGTCCGCCGGCAGCACACCAAGCAGCAGCGCCGCCGACATCCCCAACTGTCCAAGGAGCGTGGCGAGTTCGGGTCGCGGCGCGAGCAGCCCGAAGGCCGCCCCGAGCCCGGCGAGCGCGGCGCCCGAGAGCGGGATCACCAGGACGAGCACCCACAGGTTGGCCATCGGCAGCCCGAAGAGCAGGCAGCCGCAGACGGCGGTGGCGATGGTCCCGGGCACGGTGAAGGAGGCGTACGCGCCCGCGGCGCCGAGCACGACGGCGGCCGGTGGCACGGGCAGCGTCGCGTAGTGGTCGAGCCCGCCGCTCGCGCGCAGCTGTCCGAAGTACTGGGCCAGAAGATTGAGGGCGACGAAGGCCACGACGAGCACCGAAGACCCCGCCACTACGGCCTGCGCCTCACCGCCGCCGTCCACCACGCCCCGCATCAGGATCATGATCCCGATGGACTGGAAGGTGGCCACGAACAGCAGCGGAATCCGCGCGACGCGCGCCCGGGACAGCTGCGCCCGGTACACGGCGGCCAGCGACGGCCACAGCCGCGCACGAGGCCCCAGTTCCGCGGCATCGCAGACGTCCTCGGCCACGGGCAGCGCACTGCCCGGCAGCACCTCAGCGGGTACGACACTCACGTCGAGCTGCTCCTCTTCACTCCGGCAGCAGTCCTGTTCTCGAGGCCCACGAAGCTCCACCCCGTCCATGCGAGCTCCCGTACAGACTCCCGTACGGATCCCGCGCCCCGCACACTCAAGACCCTCAAGCCTTCACCAACCCTTGCGTGGTGTCGCCGCCGAGCGCCAGATACACGTCCTCCAGGCTCGGCGTGGCCAGCGTGAAGTCGTCCAGGGCGGCGAAGGCGGCGCCTCCGGTGACCGTGGCGACGACTGCGCGGGCCTCCTCGGGGGCGAGCCGCAGGGTCCAGCGCCGCCCGGACTCGACGGCGTGCTCGCGCAGCGCGGCGACCTCGGGAACATCGAGCGGGGCACGCTCACGCCAGACCAGTTCGACCCGTACCGCGCCCGCGACCTGCTCCTTCAGCCCGGCCGGGGTGTCGCAGGCGATGACCCGGCCCCGGTCGAGGACGGCGACCCGGTCGAGGACGGTCTCGGCCTCGATGACGTTGTGGGTGACCAGCAGGACGGTCGTGTCGTGCTCGGCCCGCCGCCGGTCTACGGCGGCCCAGACGGCTCGGCGGGCGACGGGATCCATGCCGGTGGTCGGCTCGTCGAGGACGAGCAGCGGCCGCTCCCCCACGAGCGCGGTGGCGAGGCAGGCGAGGCGCCGCTGCCCGCCGGAGAGCTTCTTCAGGGGTCGGGAGGCGATCGAGGTGAGGCCGAGCTCGTCGAGTACGGCGTCCCGCTCGGCCCGCGCCGCACGCAGCTCGAGCCCGCGAAGGCGCGCGGTCGTCTCCGCGGCGAGCGACACGGTCAGCTCGTCGAGGGCGGTGGACTCCTGTCCGAGGTACGCGAGGAGCCGCGCCGCCCGCTCGGGGTGGCGCACGATGTCGTGCCCGAGGATCTCCACGCTGCCGCTGTCGGGACGCAGCAGCCCGGTCAGCTGCCGTACGAGGGTCGTCTTGCCGGCGCCGTTCGGCCCGAGCAGCCCGAAGATCTCACCGCGCCGGACGTCGAGGCGTACCTCGTCGTTGGCCCGCACCTCCGGCGTACCGGGAGTGCCGCGTCGTCCGCGCGCGGCCGGGTAGGTCTTGGTGAGACCGCGCACCGAGCACACGACATCACCCCTGTGCCCGTTGCGGACTGCCCCTGCCGTGCGCGTACTCACGATGAACGAGACTACGGGGTCCGATGCCCCGTTATGCGCTCGGGGCCTCGGCTCACTCCCCCACGGGCGCGTGTTCCGCCGCCGTACGCACGTCGATCTCGCGCCAGAACCCCGCCCGGATCGCGTACCGGTCGTGCTCGTCGATCTGGTCGTCCTTGTGCGTGAGCAGCCCGAAGCGGGCCGCGTAGCGCAGCAGTTCGCCGTCCACCCGGTGCGGAACGCGGGGATACATCGCGGACAGCTTCTGCAGATGGCTCTGGTCGGTGAGCCGCTCCATCCAGCGGCGCGCGAAGACCTGCCCCACCTCGTAGGGATCACCGCCGACCGTGGTGATGTCCTCCTCGCGGTCGGCCCAGCGCTGCTCGGCGGAGGTGAGCTGGGCGAGCGTGGGCAGCGAGGCGGCCTCCGCAGACTCCGCGGCGCCCCCGGGGCGTTCGACCCAGCCCTTGTCGGAGGACCAGCGCAGGGTCGCGCTCGCGGGATGCTGGGCGGGCTGCGTGCCGGGCCCGCGCAGCGCGGCCAGGTCCTTCGGGGTGGGTACGCCCTTGGGCGCGGGCACCCGCTCCTCGGTGCCGTTCGGCGACTCGGCCGCCGGGCCGTGCTCCGATTCCGCCGCCGACCGCTCGGCCGCGGCGGCATGCGCCGACTCGGGCAGCGGCGCGGAGAGGATAGCGGCGATCTCGGGGCGCGGCGCGGGCTGCGGCGCGCAGATCCCGCCGAGCTCCTTGGCGCGTACGGCCTTGGTGATCCAGGTCCGGTCGAGCACGCGGCGCTCGTCGGCCTCGGCCACCAGGTCCTCGGACTGGTTGTAGTCCCCGTCGGCCGCCTGCACGGCCCACAGGTGTACGGCGACCCCGTGCTCCTTGGCGGCCATCATGCCCGGCAGCAGATCGCCGTCGCCGGTCACCAGGACGATGTCGGAGCAGGCCCGGTTGCGGGCCAGCTCGGTCAGCTCGGCGTGCATGGCGGCGTCGACGCCCTTCTGCGCCCACCGCCCGTCGCTACGGGTCAGGGCACCCAGCCGCACCGTGACACGTGGCATCACGCGCAGTCTGCGGTGCTCCGGCTGCGGCACGCGGTCGGGGGCGCCGTCGAACCAGTAGATGCGCAACAGCGGCCGTTCCGTATCGGATTCGGCGCGTTCGCGCAGGCCCTGGATGAGAGCGGCGTGGTCGACGGTGATCCGGGAACGGGAGGAGTCCCCGGCGAGAAGGCTGGCAGCAGCCCCGAGCAGATACCCGGCGTCCACCAGGACGATGCAGCGGTCCACGCGGTCCACCCTCTTTCCGGGAGGTTTGCTTTGGGCTTCCTTCGAGTCTGCCCGACCTCGCGGAGGTTAACGGCCGGAACTCGATCTTCGGCGTGGCGGATCGGAGTATCACCCTCCGACAGGGCTTATTACGCACGGTAATTCTCCGAAATGCGCCACTTCTCAGCCTATGTGAGTCTGGTCCCGGCCCTGGCCCCTAGAAACCCCCGTAGGAGGCAATCACCATGGCCAAGAACAAGAACCGCAAGCAGGGCGGCCAGCAGGACCGCTCCTCGCAGGCCGAGCGTGCGCAGGAGCAGGCCGAACGGTCCTCGACAGAGGCGCAGCAGTCGCCGATGCCGCAGGCCCAGGGCAGCCCCGCGGATGTTGCCCGTAAGCACCAGAAGCGCTTCGGCCACAACTGAGGCCCTGCACAGGGCTGTTGAAGCCCCACGGGGCTGCTGAGGCCCAGGCACACACCGAAGGGCGCATCCGGATTCGGATGCGCCCCTCGCGTACGCCGAGCAACCGGATGTGTCAGCCGGCCAGGCAGGACGGGCCGAGCAGCACCTTCAGGTCGCCGAAGAGCGCCGGATCCGGCTTCACCCGGTGCCGGTCGAGCCGCAGAACCGTGGTCTTGGTCGGGCCTTGGAGCCTGATGCGGACCTCGCTCTCGCCCTTGTGGTGGCTGAGGATCTCACCGAGCCGGCTCACCATCGGCGGGGTGATCCGGGTGGCCGGGATGGTGAGGATCACCGGCGCGTTGGTGCCCGCGTTCGACAGGTCCGGGACCTGGAGTTCCATCGCGACCAGGCGCGGCACGTCCTCGCGCTTGTCGAGGCGTCCCTTGACGAACACCACGGCGTCCTCGACGAGTTGGGTCGACACCAGCTGGTAGGTCGCCGGGAAGAACATGCACTCGATGGAACCGGCGAGGTCCTCCACCGTGGCGATCGCCCAGGCGTTGCCCTGCTTGGTCATCTTGCGCTGGAGGCCCGAGATGATGCCGCCGATGGTCACCACCGCGCCGTCCGCGTGCTCACCTCCGGTGAGCTGCGAGATGCCCGCGTCCGCCTTGTCGGACAGCACGTGCTCCAGACCGAAGAGCGGGTGGTCGGAGACGTACAGACCGAGCATCTCCCGCTCCTGGGCGAGCAGATAGACCTTGTCCCACTCGTCGGTGGTGAACTCGACGTCGAGTCCGAAGCCGGGCTCGCTGGTGTCCTCGTCGCCACCCCCGAAGAGGTCGAACTGTCCCTCGGCCTCCTTGCGCTTGACCGCCACCACGTTGTCGATCATCGGCTCGAACTGCGCGGTGAGGCCCTTGCGGGTGTGCCCCATCGTGTCGAACGCGCCCGCCTTGATCAGCGATTCGGTGGTCCGCTTGTTGCAGGCGACCGCTTCGACCTTGTCGAGGTAGTCGGGGAACGAGCCGTACTTCCCCTTGGCCTTGCGGCTCCTGATGATCGACTCGACCACGTTCGTACCGACGTTGCGGACGGCGGAGAGGCCGAAGAGGATCACGTCGTCGCCCTGCGCGGCGAAGTTCTGCTCGGACTCGTTGACGTTCGGCGGGAGCACCTTGATACCCATGCGCCGGCACTCGTTCAGATAGACCGCGGACTTGTCCTTGTCGTCCTTGACCGAGGTGAGCAGACCCGCCATGTACTCGGCGGGATAGTTCGCCTTCAGGTACGCGGTCCAGTACGAGACCAGGCCGTACGCGGCGGAGTGCGCCTTGTTGAACGCGTATCCGGCGAAGGGGACCAGGACGTCCCACAGGCCCTGGATGGCCTCGTCGCTGTAGCCGTTCTTCTTGGCGCCCGCCTGGAAGATGGTGAAGTTCTTCGCCAGCTCGTCGGGCTTCTTCTTGCCCATCACGCGGCGCAGGATGTCGGCCTCGCCGAGCGAGTACCCGGCGATGATCTGGGCGGCCTTCTGCACCTGCTCCTGGTAGACGATCAGGCCGTAGGTGACCGCCAGAACCTCCTGGAGGGGCTCCTCCAGCTCCTTGTGGATCGGCGTGATCTCCTGCAGCTTGTTCTTGCGGAGCGCGTAGTTCGTGTGCGAGTCCATGCCCATCGGGCCGGGACGGTAGAGCGCCGAGACGGCGGAGATGTCTTCGAAGTTGTCGGGCTTCATCAGGCGCAGCAGCGAGCGCATGGGGCCGCCGTCGAACTGGAAGACGCCCAGCGTCTCGCCACGCTGGAGGAGTTCGAAGGTCTTGGGGTCGTCGAGCGGCAGGGCCAGCAGGTCGAGGTCGACGCCCTTGTTGGACTTCACCATCTTGACGGCGTCGTCCATGATCGTGAGGTTGCGCAGGCCGAGGAAGTCCATCTTCAGCAGGCCGAGCGACTCGCACTGCGGGTAGTCCCACTGCGTGATGGTCACGCCGTCCGTGTGCCGCACCCACACCGGGGCGTGGTCGACAATGGGCTCGCTGGACATGATGACGCCGGCGGCGTGCACGCCCATCTGCCGGACCAGGCCCTCGACGCCCTTGGCGGTGTCGATGACCTTCTTCACGTCCGGCTCGTTCTCGTACATCGCGCGGATCTCGCCGGCCTCGCCGTAGCGCGGGTGGGCGGGATCGGTGATGCCGCTGAGGTCGATGCCCTTGCCGAGGACGTCCGCGGGCATCGCCTTGGTGAGGCGGTCGCCCATCGCGTACGGGTAGCCAAGGACGCGCGCGGAGTCCTTGATGGCGTTCTTCGCCTTGATCTTTCCGTACGTGCCGATCATGGCGACCTTGTCGGCGCCGTACTTCTCCGTCACATACCTGATCACTTCGACGCGCCTGCGCTCGTCGAAGTCGATGTCGACGTCGGGCATGGAGACGCGCTCGGGGTTGAGGAACCGCTCGAAGATCAGACCGTGCGGGATCGGGTCGAGGTCGGTGATGCCCATGGCGTACGCGACGATCGAACCGGCCGCCGAACCACGGCCGGGACCGACCGCGATGCCCTGCTTCTTGGCCCACATGATGAAGTCGGCGACGACGAGGAAGTACCCCGGGAACCCCATCTGGATGATGACGTCCATCTCGTACTCGACCTGCTTCTGCCGGTCGTCCGGGACGCCGCCGGGGAAGCGGCGGTTCATCCCGAGGCGGACCTCCTCCTTGAACCAGGTGACCTCGGTGAACCCCTCCGGGATCTCGAACTTCGGCATGAGGTTCTTCGCCTCGAACATGCCGGCCGTGTCGATCTGCTCGGCCACCAGGAGGGTGTTGGCGCAGCCCTCCTGCCAGGCGTCCGAGGAGTCCACGGCGTACATCTCGTCCGTGGACTTCAGGTAGTAGCCGGTGCCGTCGAAGCGGAAGCGGTCCGGGTCGGAGAGGTTCTTGCCGGTCTGGATGCACAGCAGCGCGTCGTGGGCGGTCGCCTCGTGCGCGTACGTGTAGTGCGAGTCGTTCGTCACCAGCGGCGGGATGCCGAGCTTCTTGCCGATCTCCAGGAGGCCGTCGCGGACCCGGCGCTCGATCTCGATGCCGTGGTCCATCAGCTCCAGGAAGTACCGGTCCTTGCCGAAGATGTCCTGGTACTCGGCGGCCGCCTTCAGCGCCTCGTCGGCCTGGCCGAGGCGAAGGCGCGTCTGGAGCTCACCGGAAGGACAGCCGGTGGAGGCGATGAGCCCCTCCGACCACTTGGAGATCGTCTCCTTGTCCATGCGCGGCCACTTCTGCAGCCAGCCCTCGGCGTACGCGTCCGAGGAGAGCTTGAAGAGGTTGTGCAGGCCCGTACTGTTCGCCGCCCAGATCGTCTTGTGGGTGTAACCACCCGAACCGGACACGTCGTCGCGCTTCTGGTGCGGCTGGCCCCACTGGATCTTGCGCTTGTTGCGTCGGGACTCCGGGGCGACGTACGCCTCGATGCCGATGATCGGTGTGACGCCCATTTTCTTCGCCGTGTGGAAGAAGTCGTACGCCCCGTGCAGGTTGCCGTGGTCGCTCATGGCGATGTGCGTCATGCCCATCTCATTGCAGGCATTGAACATGTCCTTGAGCCGCGCGGCACCGTCCAGCAGCGAGTACTGGGTGTGGACGTGCAGGTGCGTGAACGGCGGCTTTGACACGGCTTCGGCCTCCTGAGGAAACGCTGGGCGACAGGCTGCGGACAGTCTGGGGGGACAGCGTCGAAGTCTATGCCGGGGCACTGACACTCGGCGGCGGATCACACGTACCTTCATGCGGGTACTCGGGAACCGAGCGCGTACCTTCGTCCGGGTAATCCGGGCACTCCCGCGTACCTTCGTCCGTTGGAACTGGACGGAAGCAGCCCTTCCCGGCGGACGCCACACATGTCCCACACGTCATGCACCACCTGCACCAGGAGGCACCCAGCGATGTCGGTCCCGCAGCTCAGCGACGAGCAACGCGGCGAGCAGATCCTCGCCGTCTTCGACACCGCCTTCGGCGAGCTCCTGGCCGCCGACCCGGCCGCGTTCCGCGTGAAGTTCCGCAAGATGGCGGCCTCCGCCTTCGCCTTCTACCGGGGCACCGCGGGCCTGTTCTACTACGACCTGGAGCAGGAGAGGCGGGGCGGCCCGTACCTGGACGAGCGCACCTCCCGCGTGTGGATCCACGGCGACCTGCACGCCGAGAACTTCGGCACGTACATGGACGCCCAGGGCCGCCTGATCTTCAACGTGAACGATTTCGACGAGGCCTATGTGGGGCCGTTCACCTGGGACCTCAAGCGCTTCGCCGCCTCCGTCGCGCTGCTCGGCTACGCCAAGGCGCTCAGCGACGAGCAGATCAGCGGGCTGGTGCGCACCTATGCGGCCGCCTACCGGGAGCGCATCCACGCCCTCGCCACCGGCGCCAAGAGCGACGAGGTGCCGCCCTTCACGCTGGACACCGCCGAGGGCCCGCTCCTGGACGCGCTGCGCGACGCCCGCTCGCTGACCCGCTTCGGACTGCTGGACTCGATGACCGAGATCCGTGACTTCGAGCGCCGCTTCGCGCCCGGCGGCGGCTCCATCGAGCTGGACGCGGCGACCCGCTACAAGGTGCTCGCGGCCTTCGACGGCTATCTGGAGACGCTGCCGGAGTCCTCTCTGAGCCGCCCGGACTCCTACCGGGTGAAGGACGTGGTCGGCCGGCGCGGCATCGGTATCGGCTCGGCGGGGCTGCCGTCGTACAACATCCTTCTGGAGGGCGCCACCGACGCCCTGGAGAACGATGTGGTGATCTACATCAAGCAGGCCCAGACCCCGGCCGTCTCCCGGCACATCACGGACTCCTCGATCAGCGACTACTTCCAGCACGAGGGCCACCGCACGGTGATCTCCCAGCGCGCCCTCCAGGCGCACGCCGACCCGTGGCTGGGCTGGACCGAGCTGGACGGCGCGGGCCAGCTGGTCGCCGAGGTGTCGCCGTACGCGGTGGACCTGGACTGGGGCGACATCGACGACCCGGAGGAGATCGCCGCGGTCGTCGCGGACCTCGGCCGGGCCACGGCCACGATGCACGCCGCGGCGGACGACGAGAGCGGCCACTCGGAGCTGGTGCCGTTCTCCACCGAGCGGGCCATCGACGCGGCGATCGCGGCCGACGAGGACGGTTTCACGGGCCTCCTGGAGGACTTCGCGCACAGCTACGGCGCACGCGCGCGTGCGGACCACCAGATCTTCGTGGACCTGTTCCGTAACGGACGGATTCCGGGTCTGTAGCGGGCGGCTAACTGACAGGGTCCCTTTAGGGGTCCCTTACAGGAGCTCGTGACACACTCTCCCCGCTATGGACATATCCGGGACCCAGCTCAGAGCCGTACGCGCGGCGCTGTTCACGGCCATGGTCGTGACGCTCAGCACCGCGTCGCACGTGCTGCTGTCCCGGGTTCCGCTGCCGATGGGGACGGTGGCCGCGATCGCCGCCGCCGTCTTCGTCCTCGCCTACGCCCTGGGGGGCCGCAAGCGCGGCTTCGGGCGGATCGCCGCCCTGCTGATACCGCTTGAGCTGGCCGCCGACACCGTCTTCACCACGGGCCAGCACGTCTGTTACGGCAGGGCGGGCGGCCCGGTCGCGGGTCCGCTTCGCTCGGTCGGTTTCGACGTGCTGTGCGGCGGGGGCGCCGTGGGCACCCCGCTGGCCCGGGTGACCGGCACCGGCGGCGACCGCGCCGCCGCCCTGCTCATCCACGCCGACCCGACCGCCGCCTGGCTGCTGCTCGGCGCGCACATCGGCGTCGGACTCCTCGCCGCCGCCTGGCTGCGCCGCGGAGAGCGGGCGCTCGAGCAGCTGCTGCGCGCGGCGGCCGCGTCCACCTTCCGGCCGCTGCTGATCGCGGTCGCCGCGGTGACGGTACGGCTGCTCGCCCCGGTACGCCTGCCGGCCCGCCCCACGCGCCGGGCGGCCACCGCCCGCACGCGCCTGTTCGTGCACTCCCTGGGACGGCGCGGACCGCCGAGCTCCGTCGCTTTCGCGTGAGCAAGCCCGCGTAAGCAAGCCGGCGCAAGCAACCCCGCCTGAGCGACAGCACCTGAGCACCAGCAGTCCCCCATACGTATCCCGCGTACGACGTGTGCGCGTCCCACATGGAGATCACCAACATGAGCCAGCGGAACAGCAAGGCCGCGAAGACGGCGGCCCGTGAGCGACTGCGCGTCGAGCGCGAGCGCCAGGCCAAGCGCAACAAGGTCAAGCGCCAGGTCATCGTCGCCTGCTCCATCGTCGGCGTCCTCGCGATAGCCGGCGGCATCAGCTACGCGGTCGTGCAGGGCAACAAGCCCGGCTATTGGGAGGCCGCGAAGGACGACAAGCTCGTCAAGCCGGCCAACACCACGGGCACGAACGGCACGACGGTCGTCATCGGCAAGAGCACCGCCAAGAAGACCCTCGAGATGTACGAGGACCCGCGCTGCCCGATCTGCGCCCAGTTCGAGCAGACCGTCGGCGCGACCGTCGACAAGGGCATCGAGGCCGGCGACTACAAGGTCCAGTACATCGGCGCCACGTTCCTCGACAACAGCCTGTCCGGTGAGGGCTCCAAGAACGCGCTCAGCGCCCTGGGCGCCGCGCTGAACGTCAGCCCCGAGGCCTTCCTCGAGTACAAGACCGCGCTGTACTCGACGAAGTACCACCCCGAGGAGACCGACGACAAGTTCAAGGACGACTCGTACCTGATCAAGGTGGCGGACACCGTCTCCGCGCTGAAGAACAACACCAAGTTCCAGACGGCCGTCAAGGACGGCACCTACGACAAGTGGGCGCTGACGATGTCCGCGAAGTTCGACGACAGCGGAGTGACGGGCACGCCGACCCTGAAGATGGACGGCAAGACGCTCACCGGCTCCGACGGCCAGAACGCCCCGATGACGGTGGCCGACTTCACGACGGCGATCGACGCGGCGCTCAAGGCCTGACGGCCCAGCGGGCTCAATGTCCGCACGCGCCTCACGGGTCCAGCAGTCGAAGAGCGGGCGAACTTTTCGGAGTTCGCCCGCTCTTGTCTTGTACTGGCCGGTAACCTGCTCGCTCGTGACCAGTCGCTTCAGATCATCCGACCCCTCGGGCGCCGTCAACTCCCGCGCCCCGCGCCGCCGTACGGTCGTCAAGGCCGCGGCCGCCACCGCCGTCCTCGCCGGCCCCCTGGCCGCCGCCCTCCCGGCCCGCGCCGCCACCGAGGCCCCCGCCTTCCTGCACGGTGTCGCCTCCGGGGATCCGCTGCCCGACGGCATTCTGCTGTGGACCCGGGTGACGCCGACCGCCGAGGCGATACCCGGCTCCGGGCTCGGCCCGGACACCGAGGTGAGCTGGACCGTCGCCGCCGACAAGGCGTTCGGCTCGGTCGTCGCCAAGGGATCCACCACCGCGTCCGCCGCCTCCGACCACACCGTGAAGGCGGACATCCGGGGCCTGCAGCCGGCCACCGACTACTGGTTCCGCTTCTCCGCCGGCGGCACCGACTCACCCGCCGCCCGCACCCGCACCGCCCCGGCGGCCGACGCCGCCGTGACCGGCCTGCGCTTCGGCGTGGTCTCCTGCGCCAACTGGGAGGCGGGCTACTTCTCTTCGTACCGCCATCTCGCGGCACGCGGCGACCTGGACGCCTGGCTGCATCTCGGCGACTACATCTACGAGTACGCGACCGGCGAGTACGGCACCCGCGACACCGTCGTACGCCCGCACGCACCGGCCAACGAGATCACCACCCTCGCCGACTACCGCACCCGGCACGGGCGTTACAAAACCGACCCCGACCTCCAGGCCCTGCACGTCGCAGCCCCGGTCGTCGCCATCTGGGACGACCACGAGTTCGCCAACGACGCCTGGTCGGGCGGCGCCGAGAACCACACCGAGGGCACGGAGGGCACCTGGTCCGCGCGCCAGGCCGCCGCGAAACAGGCCTACTTCGAGTGGATGCCGGTGCGCCCCGCGATCGCGGGCACCACCTACCGCCGTCTCCGCTTCGGCAAGCTCGCCGACCTCTCGCTGCTCGACCTGCGGTCCTTCCGCTCCCAGCAGGCGTCCACGGGCAGCGGCTCGGTCGACGACCCGGACCGTACGCTCACCGGCCGGGCCCAGCTCGACTGGCTGAAGTCGGGGCTCAAGGCCTCCGACACCACCTGGCGGCTGGTCGGCAACTCGGTGATGATCTCGCCGTTCGCCATCGGCTCGCTCGCCGCCGACCTCCTCAAGCCGCTCGCCGAGCTGCTCGGCCTCCCCAAGGAGGGCCTGGCCCTCAACACCGACCAGTGGGACGGCTACACGGACGACCGCCGCGAGATCCTGGCCCACCTGCGGTCCAACGCGATCCGCAACACGGTGTTCCTGACCGGCGACATCCACATGGCCTGGGCCAACGACGTGCCGGTGAACGCCGGAACGTACCCGCTGTCCGCCTCCGCCGCCACGGAGTTCGTCGTCACCTCGGTCACCTCAGACAACCTCGACGACATCGTCAAGGTCCCCGAGGGCACCGTCTCGGCCATCGCCGCGCCGATCATCCGCGCCGCCAACCGGCACGTCCACTGGGTCGACACCGACCGCCACGGCTACGGCGTCCTGGACATCACCGCCGACCGCGCGCAGATGGACTTCTACGTCCTCTCCGACCGCACGAAGGCGAACGCGACCTCGTCCTGGGCCCGTTCGTACCGCACCCGCAGCGGCACGCAGAAGGTGGAGCGGACGTACGACCCGGTGTGACGGCGCCAGTAGCCGGTCACAGGCTGTCGAGGAAGCCGAGCGCCACCTTCCAGGTGGCCTCGGCGGCCTCCGCGTCGTAGTCGGGAAGGTCGGGGTCGGTGTACAAGTGCCCCGCACCGGCGTACCGATAGATCTCCACGTCGGCCCCGGCTCTGCGCATCTGCAGGTACCAGGAGCTCAGCCAGTCGTCCGTCTCGAACGCGTCGGGCTCGGCGACATGCAGCTGGACGGGCAGCTCGTCCACCGACGCACTCGCCGCGATGTCCGAGGTGCCGTGCAGGAGCACCAGTCCGCGGGCCTTCTCGTCGCCGAGCGCCAAGGTCTGCGCGACGGAGGCGCCGAGCGAGAATCCCGCGTACACCAGGCCGCGGTCGGAGTAGGGCGCGACGGCCAGCACCGCGCGTCTGAGCAGCTCGTCCTTGCCGATCCCGTCGTTGAAGGCCATGCCCTCCTCCACGGTCTCGAAGGTGCGCCCCTCGAAGAGGTCGGGCGTCCACACCTCGTGGCCCGCCGCACGCAGCCGGTCCGCCGCGGCGCGCACCGCGGGCCGGAGCCCGTAGGTCGAGTGAAAGAGCATGATGTTCATGAGCCCCATGGTGCCAGCCGGCACTGACAACGCCCTGCTCAAGGCCGTACGTCGGACCGGACCCGGCCCTGGACCCGGACCTGACCGGGAACTCATGTTCATGAACCCCCCGGGCCGGTTACGGTCTCAGGCATGGAGAACGTGCTGCGCCCTCTGATCGTCCTTGGTGGCTCGGTCGTGCTCACACTGCTCATCGGGTGGGCCGTCGACCTCCTGCTGCGACGGGCCGACGCCCGGCACAGCGAGACCGGGCTGTGGGGCCGGCTCCGCCGCGCCCGCGTCCCCTTCCAGTTCGTCCTGTGCGTGGCCCTGCTGAGAGGCTCGTACGACCAGGCCCAGATCGCCCGCGAGTACTCCGCCGACGTCGGCCGGATCCTGACACTGGTCCTCATCGGGTCCACCGCCTGGCTGATCGTGGGGATCGCGACGGCGATCGTCGAGACCTCGTACTCGCGCTACGCGAACGCCCACCGCGACCCGGCGCGGGTCCGCCGGGTGCGGACGCAGGTGACGCTGATCCAGCGCGTGGTCTCCGCGATCGTGGGCGTGGTGGCGGTCGCCGCGATGCTGCTCACGTTCCCGGCGATGCGCGCGGCCGGTGCCTCCCTGCTGGCCTCGGCCGGCATCATCGGCATCGTCGCCGGTGTCGCCGCCCAGTCGACGCTGGCCAACCTGTTCGCCGGGCTGCAGATCGCCTTCGGCGACATGGTGCGCCTCGGTGACACGGTCGTGGTGGACGGCGAGTGGGGCACGGTCGACGAGATCACGCTGACGTTCCTGACGGTACGGACGTGGGACGAGCGCCGGATCACCATGCCGGTCTCGTACTTCGTCTCGAAGCCCTTCGAGAACTGGTCGCGCGGCAGCGCCCAGATGACCGGCATCGTCTTCTTCCAGGTCGACCACTCCGCACCCGTGGACGCGATGCGCGAGCAGCTGCGGGACATCCTGCGCGAGTGCCCGGCATGGGACGGCCGGGACTACGGACTGGCCGTCACGGACTCGACACCCAACACCATGGAGGTACGCGCCCTGGTCACCGCCAAGGACGCGGACGACATCTGGACGGTACGGGTCACGGTCCGCGAACAGATGATCCGCTGGCTGACCGAGGAACATCCCTACGCGCTCCCCCGCGTCAACACGGCGGACGCGGCGCTGCCACCGGGCAACACCAACGGCCAGCCACCACGCCCGAACCGCGACCGCGCCCACGAGCCACCACGGACAGGCCCGGGCAGAGGCTGACTCGCGGACGGGCCCGATCAGGGGCTGACCGCGGCCGCACGCACACGGCGACAGCCGATCGTACGAACCCGCAGCCGCCAACGGCGAGAATCCCCCACGGGAGACGTGCACTTGTCATCGAGGCAGAAGCGGGCGGTGCGCGGGCGGGAGAGAACCCGCCCAAGCCCAGCGCCGCGTCACCGCAGGCTACGCACATCCAGATGCCGCAACACCCGGTCCACGATCTCCGGATCCGCCCCCGGCTCACTCCGCGCGGACAGCACCTCGTGCCGAGCCGCGCTCATCATCTCCCCCTGAATCCGCCGGAGCCTCTTGATCCGCCGGACCCGGTGCTCATGCCCCTCCCGGCGCTCTCCCTCCCCCACATCCGGGCTGATCCGCAGCCCGATGTCGAGCGCCCGCCGCCGCAACTGCTCGGACACCTCGTCCGGCAGCTCCTCCACCGCCTCGATCTCCTTCAGCCTCCCCCGCGCGGCCTTCGCCGCGCGCACCGCGAGCTCTCTCTCGAAGGCCTTCTCGGCCTTGGTGTCGGCCTGCACTCCGAGCTTCTTGACGATCCAGGGCAGCGTCAGCCCCTGCAGCACCAGCGTCGCCATGATCACCCCGAACGCGATGAACACGATCTCGTCCCGGTCGGGGAACGCCGACCCGTCGTCCGTCTTCAGCGGAATCGCCAGCGCGAGGGCCACGGAGGCGACCCCTCGCATCCCCGCCCACCACATCACGACGGTCTCGCGCCAGGACAGCGGAATGTCCTCGTCGTAGTCCCGTTTGGCGTGCAGCCGTTTGGTCAGCCAGGTCGCCGGCAGCAGCCACGCCAGCCGTACGAGCACGACGACGGCGACGATCGCCCCGGCCCACCCCAGCATCTCGCCCCACCGCCCCGAGGCGGTCCTGATCGCGTTGTGCAGTTCGAGTCCGATCAGCCCGAACGCGACCCCGGTGACCAGTGTGTCCACCACATCCCAGAACGACTGCCCGGCGAGCCGGATCAGGACGTCGTCGGCATCGGTGGCGTACTCCGCGAGGAACAGCGCCGTGGTGAGCACCGCGAGCACCCCGGACCCGTGCAGTTCCTCGGCGAGCACGTAGGCGGCGAACGGCACGAGCAGCGTCAGACCGATGTGCAGCGTGGCGTCGTCGAGCAGGCCCATCAGCTTGTTCGTGCCCCAGCCGAGCACCAGCCCGACGGCGAGCGCGATGACGGCGGACAGTACGAAGTCGAGGCCGGCCTGCCACGGCGAGAAGCTTCCGCTGACCACCGCGGCGATCGCGACGTGGTACAGCACGATGGCCGTCACGTCGTTGAAGAGCCCCTCCCCCTCCAGGGTCGACACCAGTCGGCGCGGCAGCCCGAGTTGTCCCGCGACGGCGGTCGCCGCGACCGGGTCGGGTGGCGCGACGAGGGCGCCGAGCGCCACGGCAGCGGCGATCGGCAGCCCGGGCACGATCGCGCTCGCGACCATGGCCACCGCCACGGTGGTGACGAACACCAGCGCCACGGCCAGCAGGAAGATCGGTCGTTTGTTGGCCGCGAACTGTCTCCATGACGTGCGCCGTACCGCGGCGTAGAGCAGTGGCGGCAGCAGCGCGGGCAGGATCAGGTCGGGCGGGATGTCCACGTTGGGCACGAAGTCCAGCACGGCGAGGACGATCCCGAGAAGCGTCATCAGCACCGGCGCGGGCAGCCCCAGCCGGTCTCCCAGCGGGACGCTCAGCACGGCCCCGAGCAACAGCGCGAACAACAGGGCCAGCTGATCCACGGTCAACGCTCCGGCGGGGTCTGGGCGATCTAGGAAGATCCAGACCTCAAGCGTGCCACGCGCCTACGACAAAGCGGCGGCGACAGCTCGCGGCACCGCTCAGAGCGCTTTGCGCATCGCCCGGTGTGCGATTCCGGCGTCCTGGAACTCCGCGCCGTACGCCACGTATCCGAGCCGCTCGTAGAACCCCAGGGCATGCGTCTGCGCGTGCAGATCCACCGCGGCGAGTCCACGCGCGCGTGCCGCGTCCTCGATGCCGACGACGATCGCGGCGCCGACACCGAGCCCACGCGTCTCCCGCTTCACGGCGAGCCGCCCGAGCGAGCCGACCGTCAGGTCACCGTCGGTCTTGGCGGCGGCCTCCTCGCCGTACAGAAGACGCCCGGTGCCCAGCGGCACCCCGTCCTCGCGGACGGCCAGCACATGCAGGGCACCCTCGTCGTAGGAGTCGTACTCGATGTCCTCGGGTACGCCCTGCTCGCCGACGAAGACCTCCTTGCGCACCGCGAAGCACGCCTCGCGGTCGGCTGCCTCCTCGGCGACCCGCACCTCGTACGGCACACTCACGCGTAGCTCTCCTCGCGGACCTTGTCGAGCGCCTTCTGGAGGTCCTCGGGGTAGCCGCTCTCGAACTCCACCCACTGCCCGTCACCGGGGTGCTCGAAGCCGAGCCGCACCGCGTGCAGCCACTGCCGGGTGAGCCCGAGCCGCTTGGAGAGCGTCGGGTCCGCCCCGTACGTCAGGTCGCCCACGCACGGGTGCCGGTGGGCCGACATGTGCACACGGATCTGGTGCGTGCGCCCCGTCTCCAGCTTGATGTCGAGGAGGCTGGCGGCACGGAACGCCTCGATGAGGTCGTAGTGCGTGACCGACGGCTTGCCCTCCGCCGTCACGGCCCACTTGTAGTCGTGGTTCGGGTGGCGCCCGATCGGAGCGTCGATCGTGCCGCTCATCGGGTCCGGGTGGCCCTGGACCAGCGAGTGGTAGCGCTTGTCGACGACGCGCTCCTTGAACTGGCGCTTCAGCGACGTGTACGCGCGCTCCGACTTGGCCACCACCATCAGGCCGGAGGTGCCGACGTCGAGCCGGTGCACGATGCCCTGGCGCTCGGCGGCACCGGAGGTCGAGATCCGGTAGCCCGCGGCGGCGAGGCCGCCGATGACGGTGGTCCCGGTCCAGCCGGGGCTCGGGTGCGCGGCGACGCCGACCGGCTTCACGATCACGACGATGTCGTCGTCGTCATGGATGATCTCCATGCCCTCGACGGGCTCGGCCACGATCTGCACCGGGGCGGGGGCCTGCGGCATCTCCACCTCGAGCCAGGCGCCGCCGTGCACCCGCTCGGACTTGCCGACCACCGAGCCGTCGACCGTGACCTTCCCCGCCGCGGCGAGCTCGGCGGCCTTCGTGCGGGAGAAGCCGAACATACGGGAGATGGCGGCGTCGACACGCTCGCCCTCCAGACCGTCGGGCACGGGCAGGTTACGGATCTCGGGAATGGTGCTCACCCGTCGAGTATGCCGGACGGGTCCGACACCGCCCGACCACAGCCCGAACATCAGTACGCGCGGAGGGCTCCGTACGCCGTCCCGGCGGATCAGTCCTTGTGGAGGGTGAGGCTCAGTCCTTGTGGACGGTTCCGTCCGGGTCGAGCCCGCGGAAGGACAGCAGCACGATCAGGATGCCGCCGCAGACGATCGCCGAGTCGGCCAGGTTGAAGACCGCGAAGTGCTTGGGCGCGATGAAGTCGACGACCGCACCCTCGAAGACGCCCGGCGAGCGGAAGATCCGGTCGGTCAGGTTCCCGAGCGCGCCGCCGAGGAGCAGGCCGAGCGCGATCGCCCAGGGCAGGCTGTACAGCTTGCGCGCCAACCTGGCGATCACCACGATCACGGCCGCCGCGATCACCGTGAAGATGATGGTGAAGGCCTCACCGAGACCGAAGGCCGCGCCCGCGTTGCGGATCGCCTCGAACTTCAGCCAGTCCCCGATGATCTCGATCGAGTCGTGGTGCTCCAGCTTCGCGACCACGATCATCTTGCTGACGAGGTCGAGGACGTACGCCAGGGCGGCGACCGTGAACAGGACGGCGATCCTGCGCTTGCCCTTCGGCCGCTCGTCCGGGGTCGCGGTCCCGTCCGCGCCGGACCGCTCGGCCGGGGCCGACCCGTCCGAGCCGGAGCCGTCGCCCGACGCCGCGTTCTCGTCGGACTGCTCCGGCCCGGATCCCGCCGCCCCTGGGATGTCCGGCGTACCGATGATGCGCTCCGCCTCTGCCACGTGAGTCCCTCAACCTAGGTTCCTGACTGAGGACGAGGGTACGACACGCCCCCTGGCGCCCACGTGCTCAGGAGCCCTCCCGCGCCGTTCAGTAGCGGCGTTCCTGCTTCTGCTTGCACTCGACGCACAGGGTGGCCCGCGGGAAGGCCTGCATCCGCGCCTTGCCGATGGGGTTGCCGCAGTTCTCGCAGAGTCCGTACGTGCCCGCGTCGAGGCGTTGCAGCGCCCGCTCGGTCTGCTCCAGCATCTCGCGCGCGTTGGCGTTGAGCGCCATCTCGGACTCGCGCGTGATGTTCTTGGTGCCGGTGTCCGCCTGGTCGTCGCCCGCGCCGTCGCCGGAGTCGCGCATCAGGCCCGCGAGCGCCTCCTCGGACGCGGAGATCTCGGAGCTCAGCCGCAGCGCCTCGGACTGGAGCTCCGCGCGCGCATCCGCTACCTCTTCCGGGGTCCAGGGGTCCTCGCCGGGGCGCACCGCGAGCTCGCCGGGCTCCACCAGCGCGGAGACCCGCGCCTTGGGAACAGCGGTGGGCTTCTTCGCCGCCGTGGCCGTACCAGGAGTCTTCTTCGCAACCACCGTCGTGGCTCCCGTCGTCATCGCGGCCTGGGCCGCGCCCTGGGCCGCGGAAGCGACCGCCGTCTTCGCCGTACTGCTGCTCTTCTTGGCGGCGCGCTTCGCACCGGCCTTCTTCCTAGTACCGCCCTTCGCCACCCCGGTCTCCTCCGGAACGGCCTCCGCCACCGCGGCCTTCTTCCCGACGGTCTTCCTGGCCACCGCCTTCTTGGCAGGGGCCTTCTTCGCGGTGGCCTTCTTGGCCGCCGTTTTCGAAACAGCCGCCTTCGGAGCGACCGTTTTCGCGTCAGCCGCCTCAGAGGTGGCCGTCTTCGAAGCCGCCGCCTTGGAAGTGGCCGGTTTCCTGGCGGCCGCTTTGGAGGCCTTGGCAGCCGTCTTGGAGGCGTTCTTCACCGGCTTGGCGGCGGCACCGCCCTCCGCCGGTGCCCCCTGCGCGCTCTTCTTCCCACCCACATCCTTGGCCGCCGGACCCGTGGATCTGCCGGACGCCGACTGCTGTACGGCGGTCTTCTTCGCCACCATGGCCGCGGCCCCTTCACATATTGTGATCTTGCTCGCGAATCGTGCTGGGACGATAAATCGACTTCTGGCCCGCGGCAACGGGGCACACCAGCGATTCGCCCGCCCCGCGGGTCCCGCACGACAAGCCTGCAAGCGTTGTGCCCAGCTCCCCGCCGGGTAATCCGCCGAGTCCGGCGTCCCAGGATCCGGACATCCGCACCTCGCCATTCGGGTCACTTCGCAGGCCACCGGGCCACCCCGGAAAACCGGTCGGCCGCTGTCCTCGCGGCGCCGTACACTGGGCGCAGCGAGAAGCGTGGATGGGGACGAGTAACGGCGTAAGCGGCCAAGAGCGACCCGGGGACGGTGGAAGCCCGGGGGCGAGCGCGACGCGAAGATCACCCCGGAGCCGCCGGAAGAAAGCCTGGGCCCAGCGGCCAAGGCCGGTAGACCCGGTATCGCGACCCCAATGAGGGGGCTCGCCGGAGCACACAGAGCACCGGAGAGCCAAGGAGGGTGGTACCGCGGGAGCGCGCCGCACACGGCGTCCGCAGCGGCTGCTAGGCAGCCGCACAGGCTCTCGTCCCTCCGACGGAAGGCAGAAAGTCCGTTGGAGGAAGTTCGCTGATGACAGCGCCGACGTACCGCCAGGTGCCCGCCCAGATCGACCTGCCCGCCCTCGAGCACGCCGTGCTCGACTTCTGGGCCGAGCAGAAGATCTTCGCCAAGAGCCTTGAGCAGTCCGAGGGCCACCCCGAATGGGTGTTCTACGAGGGCCCGCCCACCGCGAACGGCATGCCGGGCGCCCACCACATCGAGGCGCGCGTCTTCAAGGACGTCTTCCCGCGCTTCCGCACCATGCGCGGCTACCACGTGGCCCGCAAGGCCGGCTGGGACTGCCACGGCCTCCCGGTCGAGCTGACCGTGGAGAAGGAGCTCGGCTTCACCGGCAAGCAGGACATCGAGGCGTACGGCATCGCCGAGTTCAACGCCAAGTGCCGCGAGTCCGTGACCCGCCACACCGACGCCTTCGCCGAGCTCACCGACCGCATGGGCTACTGGGTCGACCTCGACGACGCCTACCGCACGATGGACCCCGAGTACGTCGAGTCCGTCTGGTGGTCGCTGAAGGAGATCTTCAACAAGGGTCTGCTGGTCCAGGACTACCGCGTCGCTCCGTGGTGCCCGCGCGACGAGACCGGTCTGTCGGACCACGAGCTGGCGCAGGGCTACGAGACGATCGTCGACCCGTCCGTGTACGTCCGTTTCCCGCTCACCTCCGGTCCGCTCGCCGGCCAGGCAGCGCTCCTGGTGTGGACGACGACCCCGTGGACGCTGGTCTCCAACACCGCCGTCGCCGCGCACCCCGACGTCACCTATGTCGTCGCGACCAACGGCGAGGAGAAGCTCGTCGTCGCCGAGCCGCTCGTCGAGAAGTCCCTCGGCGAGGGCTGGGAGACCACCGGCGAGACCTTCACCGGCGCCGAGATGGAGCGCTGGACCTATCAACGTCCGTTCGAGCTGGTGGAGTTCCCGGCGGACGTGGAAACCCACTACGTGGTCAACGCCGACTACGTCACGACCGAGGACGGTACGGGTCTCGTCCACCAGTCCCCCGCCTTCGGTGAGGACGACCTCAAGGTCTGCCGCGCGTACGGCCTGCCCGTGGTGAACCCCGTCCGTCCGAACGGCACCTTCGAGGAGGACGTCCCCCTCGTGGGCGGTGTCTTCTTCAAGAAGGCGGACGAAAAGCTCACCGAGGACCTCCAGGAGCGCGGGCTGCTCTTCAAGCACATCCCGTACGAGCACAGCTACCCGCACTGCTGGCGCTGCCACACCGCGCTCCTCTACTACGCGCAGCCGTCCTGGTACATCCGCACCACGGCCATCAAGGACCGCCTCCTCGAGGAGAACGAGAAGACCAACTGGTTCCCGGAGTCGGTCAAGCACGGCCGCTTCGGCGACTGGCTGAACAACAACATCGACTGGGCGCTGTCCCGCAGCCGCTACTGGGGCACCCCGCTCCCGCTGTGGACCTGCGAGGAGGGCCACCTCACGTGCGTCGGCTCCCGCGCGGAGCTCTCCGAGCTGACGGGCACCGACCAGTCGAACCTGGACCCGCACCGCCCGTACATCGACGCGGTCACGTTCCCCTGCCCGCAGTGCGCGCAGACCGCGACCCGCGTCCCGGAGGTCATCGACGCCTGGTACGACTCGGGTTCGATGCCGTTCGCGCAGTGGGGATACCCGTACAAGAACAAGGAGCTCTTCGAGAGCCGCTACCCGGCGCAGTTCATCAGCGAGGCCATCGACCAGACCCGCGGCTGGTTCTACACCCTCATGGCGGTCGGCACGCTCGTCTTCGACAAGTCCTCGTACGAGAACGTGGTCTGCCTGGGCCACATCCTCGCCGAGGACGGCCGCAAGATGTCCAAGCACCTGGGCAACACCCTGCAGCCGATCCCGCTGATGGACCAGCACGGCGCCGACGCGGTCCGCTGGTTCATGGCGGCCGGCGGCTCCCCGTGGTCCGCGCGCCGAGTGGGCCACGGCACCATCCAGGAGGTCGTCCGCAAGACGCTCCTCACGTACTGGAACACGGTCGCCTTCCAGGCCCTTTACGCGCGCACGTCCAACTGGGCGCCCAGCGAGGCCGATCCGGCCCCCGCCGACCGCCCGGTCCTCGACCGCTGGCTCCTGTCCGAACTCCACGCGCTCACCGACCAGGTGACGCAGGCTCTGGAGGCGTACGACACCCAGCGCGCCGGAAAGCTCCTGTCGGCCTTCGTCGACGACCTGTCCAACTGGTACGTACGCCGCTCCCGGCGCCGCTTCTGGCAGGGCGACAAGGCGGCGCTGCGCACCCTGCACGAGGTCGTCGAGACGGTCACGCGCCTGATGGCCCCGCTCACCCCGTTCATCACCGAGCGGGTCTGGCAGGACCTGGTGGTGCCGGTCACGCCGGGCGCCCCCGAGTCCGTACACCTCTCCTCCTGGCCGGAGGCGGACCTGTCCGTCATCGACCCGGAGCTGTCCAAGCAGATGGTGCTCGTACGCCGTCTCGTGGAGCTGGGCCGCGCCACCCGAGCGGAGTCGGGCGTCAAGACCCGCCAGCCGCTGTCCCGCGCGCTGATCGCCTCGACGGGCTTCGAGACTCTGGACCGCGAGCTGCACGCACAGATCACCGAAGAGCTGAACGTGAGCTCGCTGGCTTCTCTGAGTGAAGTGGGCGGCTCCCTGGTCGACACGACCGCGAAGGCGAACTTCCGCGCCCTGGGCAAGCGTTTCGGCAAGGGCGTCCAGGCGGTGGCGAAGGCCGTCGCGGAAGCCGATGCCGCCGCCCTCTCCCTCGCCCTGCGCGCGGGCACGGCCTCGGTCGAGGTCGACGGCGAGACGGTGACGCTGGCCCCGGATGAGGTGATCATCACAGAGACCCCGCGCGAGGGCTGGTCGGTGGCATCCGACTCCGGCGCGACCGTCGCCCTCGACCTGGAGATCACCGAGGAGCTGCGCCAGGCGGGCCTCGCCCGTGACGCGATCCGCCTGATCCAGGAGGCCCGCAAGAACAGCGGCCTCGACGTGGCCGACCGCATCGCACTCCGCTGGACCTCCACGGACCCGGCAGTCATCGCGGCCCTCACCGAACACACCCCCCTCATCGCCGACGAGGTCCTCGCCACAGACTTCGCCCAGTCCGAGGCGGACGACACCTACGGCCCCCCGTTCACGGACGAGCCCCTGTCCCTGACGTTCCGCCTCCGCAAGGCGTAACACCGAACGCCGGGCGGGCCAACCCGCCCGGCGTTCGAGGACGAGACGGCGCCATCCCGATCCCCCACCCACCCACGGGGGCCGTGGTTTCAGCCCGTCCGGCGTTCGAGGACAAGACGGCACCATCCCGATCCCCCACCCACCCATGGGAGCCGCGGTTTCAGCCCGTCCGGCGTTCGAGGACAAGACAGCGCCATCCCGATCCCCCACCCACCCACGGAGGCTGTGGCTTCAGCCCGTCCGGCGTTTGAGGACGAGCGCGCAGCGCGACAGGGGGGTCTGGGGGCGCAGCCCCCAGGAACGGGACGGGAAGGGGCGGAGGGGGCGAACACCTCCCACGCGCACCCCCACACCCCGCACAAGAAGGCCCGGGGCCACCAAGATTCTTGGTGGCCCCGGGCCTTCGGCGTTGCGTACCCCGCACAGCTGCCCGCAAGGGCGACGCACAAAAGGGCGAGGCCCCCGAAACCGGGGGCCCCGCCCTGAACGCTGCCGACGCCTAAGGCGTACCGCAGGCCGTCAGTTGTCGTCCTCGTCGATGAGGAACCCACGCATCGGCGAGGGAGCCTGCTGCATCGGCGACGGCCCCTGCGGCCGCACCGGCGCCATCGGCTGAGTCATCGCCGGAGACATCTGCTGCTGCCCACCGTAGGAGGGCCCGGCCGGAGCCGGACCGCCACCCATCGGCCCACCGTAGGACGGCGCACTCGCACCGGCCGGAGCCATGGAGGGCGCGGAAGGCGACGGCAGCGAAGCGGCCGCCGGAGTCCGCGGCGGAGCCAGCGAGTCATCGGCCTGGGTCTCCAGCTGACGCAGCTGGGACTCGAGGTAGGACTTCAGCCGGGTGCGGTACTCGCGCTCGAAGCCGCGCAGATCCTCGACCTTGCGCTCCAGCGTGGCGCGGGCGGACTCCAGGGAGCCCATCGCGACGCGGTGCTTCTCCTGGGCGTCCCGCTCCAGCGCGTCGGCCTTGGCGCGCGCGTCGCGCTCCAGGCCCTCGGCACGGCTGCGGGCCTCGCCGACGATCTTGTTGGCCTCGGAGCGGGCCTCGGCGATCGCCTGGTCGGCGGTCTGCTGGGCCAGCGAGAGGACACGGGCGGCGCTGTCGCCACCGGGACCCTGACCGGGCTGACCCATCTGCGGGCCGTGACCGCCCATCGGGCCACCCATGGGTCCGCCCATCGGGCCACCCATCTGCTGCTGCATCTGCGGCTGCATCTGGCCGGGGTGCTGCTGCATCTGCTGGCCGGGACCCTGCTGACCCATCGGGCCCTGGCCCATCGGCCCACCCATCGGGCCCTGGCCCATGGGGCCACCCTGCGGACCACCCTGGCCACTGGGACCGGCGGGCAGCTGCGGCGCACCGCTCGGCAGCTGGGGCGGGCCGCCCATGGGGCCGCCCATCTGCTGCTGCGGCGGGCCCGATATGCCGGCGGGCACGGGGGCACCCGGACCGCGCATGCCCTGCGGCGGGCCCTGCTGCTGGTCCTGCTGCTCGGGCGGCTTGCGCATGCCCTGCTGCTGGTTCTGCGCAGCCGCGCGCGTGGCCGCCGCCAGCTTGGCGCGCAGGTCCTCGTTCTCGCGGAGCAAGCGAGTCAGTTCGGCTTCGACCTCATCGAGGAAGGCATCGACCTCGTCCTCGTCATAGCCTTCTCGGAGGCGGACGGTCGTGAACTGCTTGTTCCGCACGTCCTCGGGGGTCAACGGCATCTCTTCACCTCAACGTAGTCGTCGGCATTCGGCAAGACCGTATCGTTCACAGCCGGCTCACGACGGAGATCAGGATGTAGACGATGATCATCAGTACGAAGAAGGACAGGTCGAGCGCCACGCCCCCGAGACGCAGCGGCGGAATGAACCGCCGCAGAAGCTTGAGCGGTGGATCGGTGACAGTGTAGGTGGCCTCAAGAACGACCACCATCGCCTTGCCGGGCTGCCATGAGCGGGCGAACTGGAAGACGTAGTCCATGACCAACCGGAAGATCAGCACGATGAGGAAACACATCAGCGCGATGTAGAGAACCTGCCCGACCACGCTCATGATCCGTGCTTCCCTCTCCCCTGTTTCCGTACGTTTCCGTACCTTGACTCCGGTCCAGCGTCTCAGCTCTGGTTGAAGAACCCGCCCTCTGCGATACGAGCCTTGTCCTCCGCCGTGACATCGACGTTAGCAGGCGACAACAGGAACACCTTCTGCGTCACCCGCTCGATGCTGCCGTGGAGACCAAACACCAAACCGGCCGCAAAGTCGACAAGTCGCTTCGCATCTGTGTCATCCATCTCAGTCAGATTCATGATCACCGGGGTGCCCTCACGGAAGTGTTCCCCGATGGTACGGGCCTCGTTGTAGGTCCGGGGGTGCAATGTGGTGATCCGGTAAGGCTCTCGCTCGGACACGACCTTGGGCATGATCACCGGGGCGTTCTTCTCCATGCTTTGACGTTCTTGTGTGATGGACGCCACGGGGGCGATTCGCGCCGGACGCCCGGATTCCGCGGCCAGCGAAGCGGAATGCGGCACCGGATCGCGCTGCGCCGGAGGCTGCACCACTCGTACCGATTCGTCCCGTTGGGACTGATGCGCCTGGTGTGACTGGTGCGGCGGCTCGTGCCGCCGACGGTCCCGCTCGGGCTCAGGGTCGAGCTCGGGCTCGAAGTCGTCATCGGGGTCGAATCCCCTGCCGTCGTACCCATCGTCCTCCACGAGGCCGAGGTAGACCGCCATCTTGCGCATCGCGCCGGCCATGCTCTGAGTCCTCCGCTCTGTGGTGGATCGGCTGACGAGTTGCCAAGTGCCCGCGATCCACGAGGTCGTTATGCCCGCCTTCGGCGGTAATGACCATATTTTCTGCTGTGGTCCGACTTCTTGGCGACGTTACCCGAGCCTGGGTCGGACTCCGAGTACCGCAGTACCGACGCGTACATGTGTCGCTCCGGCCGCCACGGCTTGTTCGAGGTCCGTACTCATCCCTGCGGACACCATGTTCGCAGCCGGATGCGTGCGGCGCATAGCAGTCGACAAATCCATCAGCCGCTCGAACGCCGCTTGTTGGCGTCCCGCGTAGCTCCCGGTGAGCGGCGCGACGGTCATCAGCCCGTCGAGACGGAGCCCCGGAGCGTTCGCGACGAGGTCGCCCAACTCTTCGATTCCGCCGACCCCCACGCCTCCCCGCTCCCCCCGGCCGTCCTCCTCCGCGTCCAGCGCGACCTGAATCAGGCACCCCACCTCACGCTCCACCCGCACCGCCTCCTTCGACAGAGCCGTGACGAGCTTGGAACGATCGACGGACTGCACGAGATCCGCGTAACCGACCACGGAACGCACCTTGTTGGTCTGCAACTGACCGACGAAATGCCAGGAGAGGGGCAGATCGGAACATTCCGCCGCCTTGGGCGCCGCGTCCTGATCACGGTTCTCGGCGACCTGCCGCACACCGAGTTCCGACAGGATCCGCACATCACTGGCGGGGTAGGTCTTGGTGACCACGATCAGGGTCACCTCTTCACGCTTGCGCCCGGCGGCCGTGCACGCCGCCGCGATGCGCTCTTCCACTTTCGCCAGATTTCCGGCGAGTTGAGCCCTACGGTCCGTCATGTCCATCAGTCCAGCCAGACATATCCCGCGAGCCGCCCCGTGGTGCGGTCGCGACGGTACGAGAAGTGATCCCGCGATTCGAGCGTGCACACCGGCGACCGCTCCCGGTCGCGGACCCCGAGCCGTTCGAGCTGCGCGTGCACCCCGGCGACCACGTCGACCGCCGGAGTCCCCCAACTCGTCTCGCCGTACGCCGCGGGTTCGACGGCGGCGACTTCGGCGCGCATCGCTTCCGGCACTTCGTAGCAACGGCCACAGACGGCGGGCCCGGTGCGGGCGACGATGCGCGCGGCCTCCGCGCCCAGCGACTCCATGGCGTCGATGGCCTCGGGCACGATCCCGGCGACCATGCCGGGCCGCCCCGCGTGGGCCGCGGCGACCACCCCGGCGACGGGGTCGGCCAGCAGGACCGGGACGCAATCGGCGGTGAGCACGGCGAGGGCGAGGCCCCGGGTCGCGGTCACCAGACCGTCGACCGGCGGGGTGAACCGGGGGTCGGTCCACGGCCCGTCGACCTCGGCGACGTCCTTGCCGTGCACCTGGTTCATCCAGACCACGCGATTCGCGTCGAGTCCCAGGGACTTGGCGGCCCACAGCCGATTGGTCCCTACGGCGGCGGGGTCGTCGCCGACCGCTCCGCCGAGGTTGAGCTCCTCGTACGGAACGGCGCTCACCCCGCCCCACCTGTCGGTGAAGGCGAAGTGCGCGCCGCTCACTGTGCTCGTTCCGGAGCGCTGTCCTATCACTTCAGGAAGTCCGGCACGTCCAGCTCCTCGGCCGCGCTGTCCGAGTACGAGCGGGACGGCGGGACCGGCGGGGAGACCGGGATCTCGTTCACCGGCTCCGGGGCGGGCGCCGACGTCTCCTTCGGCGTGACGCTGCCCAGGGAGCCGAAGGACGGACGGCTGTCGGAGGACCGCACCGGGGTGGGCTCCTCGCGCTTGGCCGAGGACGAGCCGAGGACGGTGTCCCGCTTCGAGGGCGGCTGGCCGCCGTCGAAACCGGCGGCGATGACGGTGACCCGCACCTCGTCGCCGAGGGCATCGTCGATGACCGCACCGAAGATGATGTTGGCCTCGGGGTGCGCGGCCTCGCTCACCAGCTGAGCGGCCTCGTTGATCTCGAACAGACCGAGGTCGGAGCCGCCGGAGATGGAGAGCAGCACGCCGCGGGCGCCGTCGATGGAGGCTTCGAGGAGCGGCGAGGAGATCGCCATCTCGGCCGCCGCCACCGCGCGGTCGTCGCCGCGGGCCGAGCCGATGCCCATGAGGGCCGAACCCGCCTCGGACATCACGGACTTGACGTCGGCGAAGTCGAGGTTGATCAGACCGGGCGTGGTGATGAGATCGGTGATGCCCTGAACACCCGACAACAGGACCTGGTCCGCCGACTTGAAGGCGTCGAGGACGGAGACCTGGCGGTCCGAGATGGACAGCAGCCGGTCGTTCGGGATGACGATGAGGGTGTCGACCTCTTCGCGGAGTTCGGCGATGCCGTCCTCCGCCTGGTTGGCCCGGCGCCGTCCCTCGAAGGTGAACGGGCGCGTGACCACGCCGATGGTGAGGGCGCCCAGCGAGCGGGCGATGTTGGCCACGACGGGCGCGCCGCCGGTGCCGGTGCCGCCGCCCTCGCCGGCCGTCACGAAGACCATGTCGGCCCCCTTGAGGACCTCCTCGATCTCCTCGCGGTGGTCCTCCGCCGCCTTGCGGCCGACGGCCGGGTTGGCTCCGGCGCCGAGTCCGCGGGTGAGTTCGCGGCCGACGTCGAGTTTGACGTCGGCGTCGCTCATCAACAGAGCTTGCGCGTCGGTGTTGATGGCGATGAACTCGACGCCCTTGAGACCGACCTCGATCATCCGGTTGATGGCATTGACACCACCGCCGCCGACACCGATGACTTTGATGACTGCGAGGTAGTTCTGCGGTGCTGCCACGTCGAAGGCCTCTCGCCTCGAGTTACGTGTCGTCGCCTCGCACGCTCGCGATCCGACGACTGATGCCGAATGGGACGGTCCGAACGCCGACCCGAACCCTAACGTTGAAGTTTAGGGTTACCAGTGTGTCTGTTCCTTGGACTCTTCCGAACAGGACACTAAGTCGACAAGTGGCGCACGTTCAACGAACACGCCGAACCTCCCGTTTTTCTTTTCACCCTATGTGATCAGCCGTAGCAGTGCCCAACCAGGGTGCTGGCCTGCGCAGATGTGCGTCAACTCCCTGATGACGCAGGGGCGGTGGGAACACTTACGTCGAAGTGCCGCGCCCCGGGAGCGGCTTTCATGAGAGCGGTGAGCGTACGCGCCTTCGCGGCGCCCTTCTCGCCACTCCCCCACTCGACGGTGCGGCCGTCCTTCAACTCCAGCGAGATGGAGTCGTACGAACGGACCTTGACGACCTGGGTGTCGCGGGCGACGGCGGCCGGAATGTCACCGGCGACCGTCACGGCCTCGCGCACCAGCCGGTCGGTCCCGAAGCGGCGTAGCCCTGCCGACTGAGGCACCGTCAATTCCAGCAGCGGCACGCTCTTCGGAGCATCCGAAACCGTCGCGAAACGCACGCCCTTGGCGTCCACTTCGACGAACTTTCCGCCCTTTTCTTCAATCAGGACCGGAGTGCGCTCGGTCACTTTCAGTCCGATTCCATGCGGCCAGGATCGGACGACATCAACCGAGTCAATTCGGGGCAATTTCCGGCGCAGCCGTTCCTCAATGGCATCGGTGTCGACGGAAATCAGCGGGGATCCGACCGGAACTCCGGCGGCTTCGCGCACTTGCTGATCCGTCAGCACCCGCATCCCGGAGGCCGATACACGCTCCACGCGCAGCCAACTCGAGCCGTAGAGGACCCACACGGAGGCGGCGCCGAGCAACACCGCGGCGATCATAAGGATGATGAGCGTACGGGGCCTGGACAGCCGCCCGAGACGGGGCGGCCGGGGCGGGCCGGACTCCAGCTTCTGCCGTTCACCGCGCTCGGCGGTCGTCGGTCCGGCCACGCTCCCTGCCTTCCCTCATACGCTGCTAGCGGTGGCGCGAGGCGATCGCCTCGTACACCATGCCGACGAGCAGGTCGTCGGCGTCCCGGCGGCCGAACTCGCTGGCGGCGCGGGACATCTCGTACAGCCGGTGCGGGTCGCCGAGCACGGGCAGGACGTTGCCCTGGATCCACTCGGGCGTCAGTTCCGCGTCGTCGACAAGGAGGCCGCCGCCGGCCTTGACCACCGGCTGGGCGTTCAGCCGCTGTTCGCCGTTGCCGATGGGCAGCGGGACGTAGGCGGCGGGGAGCCCGACGGCGGAGAGTTCGGCGACGGTCATCGCGCCCGCGCGGCAGAGCATCATGTCGGCCGCGGCGTACGCGAGGTCCATCCGGTCCACATACGGTACCGGGATGTACGGGGGCATTCCCGGCATCTGGTGGACCTGCGGCAGTTCGTTCTTCGGGCCGACCGCGTGCAGGATCTGGATTCCGGCCTGCTGGAGGTACGGGGCGACCCGCTCGATGACCTCGTTGAGGTGGCGGGCGCCCTGGGAGCCGCCCGAGACGAGCAGGGTCGGCAGCGCGGGGTCGAGGCCGAACGCGGCGCGGGCTTCCGGGCGTACGGCGGCGCGGTCGAGGGTGGCGATGGAGCGGCGCAGCGGGATGCCGATGTAGCGGGCGCCGCGGAGCTTGCTGTCGGGCGTCGAGACGGCGACCTGGGCCGCGTACCGCGAACCGATCTTGTTGGCCAGGCCGGGCCGGGCGTTGGCCTCGTGGATGACGATGGGCACGCCGAGGCGCTTGGCCGCGAGGTAGCCGGGCAGCGCGACATAGCCGCCGAAGCCGACGACCGCGTCCGCCTTGGTGCGCTCCAGGATCTGCTCGGCCGCCTTGATGGTGCCGCGCAGCCGCCCGGGGACGGTGATCAGCTCGGGGGTGGGCTTGCGCGGCAGTGGGACGGCGGGAATCAGCGCGAGATCGTAGCCCCGCTCGGGTACGAGTCGGGTCTCAAGGCCGCGCTCCGTGCCCAGAGCCGTGATCCCCACGGTCGGGTCCTGCCTGCGCAGGGCATCCGCGAGGGCCAGCGCGGGCTCGATGTGGCCGGCGGTCCCCCCGCCGGCGAGTACGACATGCACCGAAATTCACCGCTCTCCGGACGAACGCGCCGCCGAGGCACACCGTCGCATTGTGTTCCATCTCCGAGGCCCCGCGGCCCCCGCGGAGCCTCTCACCGCAGCCCGCTTTCTGCCAAAGCGAGGCTGCCGCATCGCGAGCGCCGCCCGCGCGGCGGGGTCGTCGCGCGCGAAGGCGATCAGCAGCCCGATCGCGAACATGGTCGGCAGCAGGGCGGAACCCCCGTAGGAGAACAGCGGGAGCGGGACACCGGCGATCGGCAGCAGACCGAGCACCGCACCGACGTTGATCACGGCCTGGGCCGTGATCCAGGTGGTCACGCCTCCCGCGGCATACCTCACGAAGGGGTCCTCCGTGCGTCCGGCCACGCGGATACCCGCATAGCCTAGAGCCGCGAAGAGGGCGAGCACCGACAGCGTCCCCGCCAGGCCCAGTTCCTCCCCGGTGACGGCGAAGATGAAGTCCGTGTGCGCTTCGGGCAGTTGGCCCCATTTTTCCACACTGGCACCGAGTCCTGACCCGAAGAGCCCGCCGGAGGCGAGGGCGTAGATACCGTGCACGGCCTGCCAGCACTGGTCGTTGGGGCCGGGGTCGGTGGCACCGATGCAGGCGAGGCGGCCCATCCGGTTCGGGCTGGTCTTGATGAGGATGAAACCGAGCGTCACGGCGATGGACAGCACACCCCCGAACAGCCGGGTGGGCGCTCCGGACAGCCACAGCAGCCCGAAGAGGATCGCCGTGAGGATGATCGCCGTACCCATGTCACCGCCGAGCATGATCAGCCCGAGCAGCATGAAGGCCACCGGAACCAGCGGCACCAGCATGTGCTTCCACTGCGTCAGCAGCCGCTTGTCCTGCTTGCGGGCGAGCAGATCGGCGCCCCACAGCACGAGCGCGAGCTTGCCGAACTCACTGGGCTGC
This sequence comes from Streptomyces sp. NBC_00620, assembly GCF_026341825.1. Classification (GTDB taxonomy): domain Bacteria; phylum Actinomycetota; class Actinomycetes; order Streptomycetales; family Streptomycetaceae; genus Streptomyces. The sequence continues at coordinate 297,238 of NZ_JAPENY010000002.1, read as the reverse complement.
AGCTGGAAGGGGCCGCCGACGGAGATCCAGTTCTGGTTGCCGTTGACCGCCACTCCTATCCCCGGCACCTGCACCAGGATCATCAGGAAGACGGAGCCCGCCAGCATCGGATACGCCAGCGCCCTGTGCAGCCGCACCGGCATCCGCGAGGCGACGAAGAGCAGCACGCCACCGATACAGGCCGCCAGGAACTGCTTCCGGAAGAAGTAGGACCCCGGCAGCGACAGCTGCAACGCCGTGATCTGCGAAGCCGAGTAGACCATCACAAGGCCGAGCACGGTGATCAGCAGACTGCCACCGAGGATCAGGTAGTACGCGGTCAGCGGCCGGTCCCAGGCTTTGCGGGCGCGCACGTAGAGGGTGCGCAGGGGGTTGTCGCGCGGGGGCCGGGCGGCGGCGGGCCGCTTCGAGGCCCGCTGGACAGGGGGGCGGCCGGTACGACTGCCGGGCATCAGCGGCTCCTGTCGCCGCGGGGCGGGACAGGCTGGCACAGCGCCGTGCCACCGGCGGAAAGCCGCCGGCGAAGCACCGACCACAATGGCGTCACGCGTCGCTCCCAAGGATCCCGGGCGCCCGGGACAGCGGCTCAGACCCGCCGTCAGGCGCTCGCGGCGCCGAGTTCGCGAACCGCTTCCGCGAAAGCGTCACCGCGCTTGTTGTAGTTGGCGAACATATCCATGGAGGCGCAAGCCGGCGCCAGCAGCACCGTGTCGCCCGCGTGAGCGAGCCCCCGCGCCTCCTGAACCGCCGCGAGCATCGCCCCAGTGTCGGTCCGGTCGAGGTCGACGACCGGTACTTCCGGCGCGTGTCGCGCGAGCGCTTCCCGGATGAGAGCCCGGTCGGCACCGATCAGCACGGCACCCCGAAGCCGCTTTGCCGACTTGGCGACCAGCTCGTCGAAGGTCGCGCCCTTGGCGAGCCCGCCCGCGATCCACACGATCGACTCGTACGCGGCCAAAGAGGCTTCCGCCGCATGGGTGTTGGTGGCCTTGGAGTCGTCGATGTACGCGACCCCGTCCACATCGGCGACGTGCGAGATGCGGTGGGCGTCCGGCCGGAAGGCCCGCAGACCGTCCCGTACGGCCGCGGCGGGCACCCCGAAGGCACGCGCCAGGGCCGCCGCCGCAAGGGCGTTGGCGATGTTGTGCGGGGCGGGCGGATTGACGTCCGACACCTCCGCCAGCTCTTGGGCGTTCTTCTGCCGGTTGTCGACAAAGGCACGGTCGACCAGGATGCCGTCCACGACACCGAGTTGGGAGGGCCCCGGCGCGGCGAGGGTGAAGCCGATCGCCCGGCAGCCCTCCTCGACGTCCGCCTCGCGCACCAGGTCCTCGGTGGCCTTGTCGGCCGCGTTGTAGACGCAGGCGACCCGATTTCCTTCGTAGATACGGCCCTTGTCGGCGACGTACGCCTCCATGGAGCCGTGCCAGTCGAGGTGGTCGGGCGCGAGGTTCAGTACGGCGGCGGAGTGGGCGCGCAGTGAGGGCGCCCAGTGCAGCTGGTAGCTCGACAGCTCCACGGCGAGGACGTCGTACGTCTCCTCGCCGAGGACCGCGTCCAGGAGCGAGACCCCGATGTTGCCGACGGCAGCCGTACGCAGCCCTGCCGCCTTCAGGATCGAGGCGAGCATCTGGACCGTGGTGGTCTTGCCGTTGGTGCCGGTGACGGCGAGCCAGGGAGCCGCGTCAGGGCCCCTGAGCCGCCAGGCCAACTCCACGTCGCCCCAGACCGGGACGCCGGCCTCGGCGGCCGCGGCGAACAGCGGCTTGTCCGGCTTCCAGCCGGGCGTGGTGACGATGAGCTCGGTGCCCTCCGGCAGGGTGGCGCCGTCACCGAGGCGCACGGTGATGCCGAGCGCCTCCAGGTCCGCGGCCTGCGCCCGGGAGCGCTCGTCGTCGCCGTCGTTGACGACCGTGACGACCGCGCCGAGGCCGTGCAGCACACGGGCCGCCGGGATACCGGAGACGCCGAGGCCGGCGACGGTGACGTACTTGCCCTGCCAGTTGGTCACTTCTTGGCTGCCCATCCTGCGTAGAAGAGGCCGAGACCCACAATCACGCACATGCCCTGGATGATCCAGAAGCGGACCACGACAAGGACCTCGGACCACCCCTTTAGTTCGAAGTGGTGCTGGAGTGGCGCCATTCGGAAGACTCGTTTGCCGGTCATCTTGAAGGAGCCGACCTGGATGACCACCGACATGGTGATGAGGACGAAGAGGCCGCCGAGCAGGGCAACCAGAATCTCCGTGCGGGAGCAGATCGCGAGACCGGCGAGCGCGCCGCCGAGGGCCAGCGAACCGGTGTCACCCATGAAGATCTTGGCCGGCGAGGTGTTCCACCACAGGAAGCCGAAGCAGGCGCCCATCAGGGCCGAGGCGACGACCGCGAGGTCCAGTGGATCTCGTACCTCGTAACAGGCGGCCGGGTTGGTGAGGGTCTGCGCGTTGGCGCAGGACTCCTGGAACTGCCAGACACCGATGAAGGTGTAGGCGCCGAACACCATCGTCGCGGCGCCGGTGGCGAGGCCGTCCAGACCGTCCGTCAGGTTCACGCCGTTCGACATGGCCAGGATCATGAACAGCGCCCAGACCACGAACAGCACCGGGCCGATGGACCAGCCGAAGTCCTGGACGAAGGAGAGCTTCGTGGAGGCCGGAGTGTTGCCGCGGTTGTCGGCGAACTGCAGGGCCAGTACCGCGAAGGCGATACCGACGGTCAGCTGTCCGGCCATCTTCGCCTTGGCCCGCAGACCGAGCGAGCGCCGCTTGACGATCTTGATGTAGTCGTCCAGGAAGCCGACCAGGCCCATGCCCGCCATCAGGCCGAGCACCAGCAGACCCGAGAAGGTCGGCGCGTAGCCCGTGATCACCTTGGACATGAAGTACGCGATGATCGTCGCCAGGATGAAGGCGATACCACCCATCGTCGGCGTACCGCGCTTTGCGTGGTGCTCGCGCGGGCCGTCGTCCCTGATGTACTGGCCGTAACCCTTGCGGGCCAGGAGCTTGATCAGCAGCGGGGTGCCGATCAGGGTCAGGAACAGGCCAATGACTCCTGCGAACAGGATCTGCTTCATCATCGGGCGGCAACCTCACCCTCAACGCCGCTGTCGAGCAGCGCGAGCGCCACCCGTTCGAGCCCGACCGACCGGGACGCCTTCACGAGCACGACGTCCCCTGGGCGCAGTTCACTGCGCAACAGGTCGACAGCCGCCTGTGCGTCGGACACGTGCACCGACTCCTCACCCCACGAACCCTCGTTATATGCGCCCAGTTGGAGCCAGGACGCTTCCCTGCCCCCGACCGCGACGAGCTTGCTGACGTTGAGCCGGACGGCGAGCCGCCCGACCGCGTCGTGCTCGGCGAGCGCCTCGTCCCCGAGCTCGGCCATCTGACCGAGCACCGCCCACGTACGACGCCCTCTGCCCATGGCCGCGAGCGCGCGCAGAGCGGCTCGCATGGACTCGGGGTTCGCGTTGTAGGCGTCGTTGACGACCGTCACGCCGTCCGGGCGCTCGGTGACCTCCATCCGCCAGCGGGAGAGGGTGCCCGCCTCGGAGAGCGCACCGGCGATCTCGTCTGCGGACATGCCCAGCTCATGGGCGACGGCGGCCGCGGCGAGCGCGTTCGACACGTGGTGCTCACCGTACAGGCGCATGGTCACGTCACTGCACCCGGAGGGTGTGCGAAGGCTGAAGGAAGGCTGTCCACTCTCGGTGAGACGGACGTTCTCGGCGCGTACGTCCGCTTCGTCGGACTCTCCGAAGAGGATCACGCGCGCCTTCGTACGGGAAGACATGGCGCGTACGAGGGGATCGTCGGCGTTGAGGATCGCGGCGCCGTCCTCGGGAAGGCCCTCGACCAACTCGCCCTTCGCCTGCGCGATCTGCTCGCGGCCGCCGAACTCCCCGATGTGGGCGGTGCCGACGTTGAGGACGAGGCCGATCCGCGGCGGGGTGAGCTCCGTCAGGTACCGGATGTGGCCGATGCCCCGGGCGCCCATCTCCAGCACCAGGAACCTGGTCTCCTCGGTGGCGCTGAGCGCGGTGAGCGGCAGCCCGATCTCGTTGTTGAGCGAGCCCGGTGTGAAGACCGTCGGCGCCTTGCTGCGCAGGACCTGCGCGATGAGGTCCTTGGTGCTGGTCTTGCCGGCGGAGCCGGTGAGCGCCACGAGGGTCGCGCCGAGCCGTTCGACGACATGGCGTGCGAGGGCGCCAAGGGCCGTCTGTACGTCCGCCACGACGATCGCGGGGACGCCGACGGGCCGGGAGGCCAGTACGGCTACCGCGCCCGCGTCGACGACCGCCTGGGCGAAGTCGTGGCCGTCCACGCGTTCGCCCACGAAGGCGACGAAGAGGCTGCCGGACTCCACCTCACGGGAGTCCCTGACGACGGGTCCGGTCACCTGTACCGCCGGATCCGGTATGTCGTACGTCTGCCCGCCGACGACTGCTGCGATCTCGGCGAGAGAGAGGGCGATCACAAGTTCATCCCTGGGTCTTCTGGATAGCTTCGCGAAGCACCTGGCGGTCGTCGAAGGGACGCACCACCCCGGCGATGTCCTGGCCCTGCTCGTGGCCCTTGCCCGCGATCAGTACGGTGTCGCCGGGCCGCGCGCGGGCGACGGCGGCGGCGATGGCTGCGGCCCGGTCCTCGAAGACCTGGACCTCGCCTCGCTCGTGCTGCGGCACCTCGGCGGCTCCCGCGAGCATCGTGGCGAGGATCGCGAGGGGGTCCTCGGAACGGGGGTTGTCGGAGGTCAGTACGGCGGTGTCGGCGAGCCGTGCGACGGCGGCACCCATCGGCATCCGCTTCGTCCTGTCGCGGTCACCGCCGCAGCCGAGCACCACGTGCAGCTGACCTGTCGTCACCTTGCGCAGCGCGCGCAGGACCGATTCGACGGCGTCCGTCTTGTGCGCGTAGTCGACGACGGCCAGATAGGGCTGGCCCGCGTCCACCCGCTCCAGGCGGCCCGGTACGCCCTGTACGGCGGCGATGCCGTCGGCGGCGGTCTGCGGGTCGATTCCGGCCACGGCGAGGGAGACGAGCGCGGCGAGCGTGTTCGCCACGTTGAAGGGGCCCGCGAGCGGCGACCTGGCGGTGACCCGCTCGCCCTTGGGGCCGACAGCGGTGAACGTCGAGTCCATCGGGCCGACTTCGACGTTCTCGGCCCGCCAGTCGGCGTCGGGGTGCCCCTCGGCGGAGAAGGTGACGACGGGGACGGTGGCCTCCTTGGCCAGCCGGCGCCCGTACTCGTCGTCGAGGTTGACCACGCCCAGCTTGCTGCGTTCCGGCGTGAACAGCTGTGCCTTGGCCTGGAAGTAGTCCTCCATGCCGGAGTGGAACTCCATGTGCTCCGGGCTGAGGTTGTTGAAGACGGCGATGTCGAAGATGCAGGCGTCGACCCGGCCGAGGACCAGCGCATGGCTGGAAACCTCCATGGCGACCGCCTCGACCCCGCGTTCACGCATGACCGCGAACAGCGCCTGGAGGTCGGTGGCTTCCGGCGTCGTGCGCTCCGACTTGATGCTCTCGTCGCCGATGCGCGTCTCGACGGTGCCGATCAGTCCGGTGCTCCGGACCGTCTTCAGACCGCCCTCGACGAGGTACGCCGTGGTGGTCTTGCCGGAGGTGCCGGTGATGCCGAACTGAAGCAGGTCGCGCCCCGGGTGGCCGTAGATCGTGGCCGCCAGCTCTCCCATCTGCCCTCGCGGGTCGTCCACAACGAGGACCGGCAGCCCGGTGGCCGCGGCGCGTTCGGCGCCCGTCGGGTCGGTCAGCACGGCGACGGCGCCGAGTCCGGCCGCCTGCGTCACGAAGTCGGCGCCGTGCAGGCGGGCGCCGGGCAGCGCGGCGTACAGGTCGCCGGGGCGCACGGCGCGGGAGTCATGGGTGATACCCGTGACCTCCACAGCGGTGTCCTGTGGCTTCTGGGCACCCAGCTGATCGGCGAGTTCCGCCAGGGGTGTGGCGGCGTTCTGAACCGGTCGCGGCGGCCCCGGATATGTCACAGGAACGCCCTTCTGGGTGGTTTGGGACTGATCAGCGTCTGGCACGGCGGTGAGCGTACCGGGCGCACCCCCGCCGGAGCGAAGTGAGGGCGTGGACGGGCCGTGCGCCGGGGTGTGCGGCACGGCGTGGTTCCCGGGATCGGGGGTGATCGTTGTCACGAGGTGTTCCTGGCTGGTTTCCGTGCTGATCAGGGCGTGAAGGTCACGGGGAGATTCGCGGCCTTGGCCCCGGTGGGCGGTACCTGAAGTGTCTTCAGGGCGAACTCCATGACCTCCTTGTAGATGGGTCCACAGATCTGGCCTCCGAAGTAGCTGCCCTTGGTGGCGTTCTGGATCGCGCAGTACACGGTGATCCGCGGGTTGTCGGCGGGTGCGAATCCGGCGAACGACGAGGTGTAGCCGTTGTACTTGCCGGTGGCCGGATCCACGCGGTTGGCCGTACCCGTCTTGCCCGCGACCCGGTAGCCGGGAATGCGCGCCTTGGTGCCGGTGCCCTGCTCGTCGTCCACGACGGACTCCAGCATCTGGGCGAGGGTCTTCGCCGTCTTCTCGCTGACGACCCTTGTCTTCTTGGGCTCGGAGGCGGGCGTGAAGCGGCCGTCGGCACCTTCCGTACCGCGCACCAGAGTCGGCTCGATCCGTACGCCGCCGTTGGCGATCGTCGAGTAGACGGAGGCCGCCTGCAGCGCGCTGAGCGACACTCCCTGGCCGAAAGGAATCGTGTACTGCTGCGAGGTCGACCAGTCCTCGGGGGCCGCGAGGATGCCCTTCGTCTCGCCGGGGAAGTCCAGCCCGGTGTTGCCGCCGATGCCGAACTTGCGCAGGTACGAGTAGAGGACCTTGTTGGCCTCCGTCTGCGTCTTGCCGAGCTGGCCGACCGCCAGGATGGTGCCGATGTTGCTGGACTTGGCGAGCACGCCGTTGAGCGTCAGGCTCCAGGTCGGGTGGTCGATGTCGTCCTGGAAGAGCCGGTCGCCGCGCTGCAGCCGGTTGGGCACGACCACATGCGTCGCGGGCGTGGCGACGTTCTCCTCCAGCACGGCGGCCATCGACATGACCTTGGCGGTGGAGCCGGGCTCGTACGCGTCCTGGACGGCCGCGTTGCCGAGCGCCGCCGGGTCGGCCTGGGAGAGGTCGTTCGGGTCGAAGCCGGGCGAGTTGGCCATCGCGAGGATCTCGCCGGTCTGCGTGTCCTGCACTATCACGTACCCGCTGTCCGCCTTCGACTCCTTCACCTGCTCGGTGATGGCGTTCTGCGCGGCCCACTGGATGTCACGGTCGATGGTCAGCTCGATGTCGGAGCCGGCCACGGCGGGGGTCTCGGTGGAACCCGCGGTGGGCACCTGGAGGCCGCCGGACTGCGCGTACCGGATCTCGCCGTCCTTGCCGGCCAGTTCCTTGTTCAACTCCTGTTCGAGCCCGCCGCCGCCCTTGCCGTCGGCGTTGACCCAACCCAGTATCCCGGCGGCGAGATCTCCGTTCGGGTACACGCGCTTGCTGGCGGGGACCGCGACGATGCCCGCGAGGACGTTTACCGTGCTCGGGTCGGTCTCCGCCTTGGCCGCGAGCGTGCTCCTGATGTCCTTGATCTGCTTCCAGACCTGAGGGGTCTGACGGTTCGCGAGCAGGGTGTAGCGCGTGTTCTTCGTCTTCAGCTTCTTGGTGACCTTCTCCGCGTCCTGGCCGAGGATCGGGGCGAGCAGCGCCGCGGCCTGCTCGGGCGCGTCCGCCGTCTTCGTGGCCTTCTGCGTGAACATCGTGGGGTCGGCCGTGATGTCGTACGCGTCCACGCTGGTCGCCAGCTCGACGCCGTTGCGGTCCGTGATCCCGCCGCGTTCGGCAGCCAGAGTGCGCCCGACGTACCGGTTCTGCTCGGCCTTGGCGACATACGTGCTCGCGTCCACGGCCTGCACCTGGAGCAGCCGCACGACGAAGGCGATCATCACCAGGGTCAGCGCGAGACTGACCATACGGAGCCGGGGGCGCGGGCTGCCGAGCCGGATGACACGGGGGCCGGCGGGCCTCGGCGCGCCCGGGCGGCGCGCGGGGCGGGCGCCGGGGTCCGGACGCCGCTGGCCTGAGGGTCGTACGGGCCTGGCGGGGCCGGGCACTCGGCGGCGCGGCGGTTCCCTGTCGGACACTTCCGTCACCTGCCGGGGATTGTGGAGGGCTGTGCGGACGGGGTGGCCGCCGGCGGCTGCGCGGAGGCGGCGGCCGTGGACGGCGTGGGGGTGGGCGTTGGGACCGCGGTCGGCGTCGGGCTCGGCGCGGGGGCGAGGACTTCGGGCGGGCGCACCACCGGGGTACGTGCGGAGGACTGCTGGGCGGCTGCTCCCGGGACGCCCTTGACGGTGCCGTCCGGGTTGAGGAAGGCCGGGTCGCCGCCGGGGACCATGCCCAGTTCGCGGGCTCGGCGCTGGAGGGCGTCGGGGGCGGCGTAGGCGTCCACGTCCCGCTGGAGCGCCTGCTCCTCGTCGGTGAGGCTCTTGGTGTCCCTCTGCAGGTCGTCGAGCTGGAACGACCCTGCGCTGAGCGCGGAGTTCAGCACGAGGAGCCCGATGAGGCCGCCGCCGAGCAGGAGCACGACCAGCAGGACGAAGGGGGTACGGGCGGCCGTCCCGGCACCTGCCGGGAGAAGCCGGGCGAGCTTGGCGGCCCGCCCTCTCAGTTCGGGTTTCCTGCTCACGCGCCCTCCCTGCGGGTTCGGTTTCCCGACTCGCGGCCGCGCCGCGAGTTCGAATCTCCCACCCATGTCGCCTCGCGGGCCGGGATCATCGACTCGCTCCGCTCCGTGAGTTCGGATGTCCTACCCGGACGCCGACAACGCGTCTGGATCCCCAACCCACTCGGTCCCGTGAGTTTGGATGCCGCACCGAGTCGCGGCCCGCGAGTTGGGATGTCCCACTCTCCCGACCTCGCGAGTTCGGGTTTCCGACTCACTCGTCCTCCCTCTCCCCGCGCCTCACTCGGCTTCCTCGCGGATGCGCTGCGCCCCCCGCAGCCGGGCGGGAGCCGCTCGCCGGTTCTCCGCGACCTCTTCCTCGGTGGGAAGTTCGGCACCGCGCGTGAGCAGCTTGAGCCGGGGCTGGTAGCGCTCGGGCACGACCGGCAGGCCGGGCGGCGCCGTGTTGGCGGCGCCGGCCGCGAACACCTGCTTGACCAGCCGGTCTTCCAGCGAGTGGTACGACAGAACGGCGATCCGGCCGCCGACGGCGAGCACCTTCACGGCCGCGGGGATCGCCTGCTCCAGGACGCTGAGTTCGCCGTTGACCTCGATGCGCAGCGCCTGGAAGGTGCGCTTGGCGGGGTTGCCGCCGGTCCGCTTGGCGGCCTGGGGAAGCGAGTCGCGGATCAGCTCGACGAGGCGCGCGCTGTTGCTGAAGGGTTCCTTCGCGCGTTCACGCACGACCGCCGACACGATCCGCTTGGCCTGCTTCTCCTCGCCGTACGCCCGCAGGATCCGTACCAGTTCGCCCGGCGGGTAGGTGTTGAGCACCTCGGCGGCGCTCATGCCGGTCGTCTGGTCCATGCGCATGTCGAGCGGAGCGTCCTGCGCGTACGCGAACCCGCGGTCCGCCTCGTCGAGTTGCATGGAGGAGACACCCAGGTCGAACAGGATGCCCTGGACGCGCGGGATGCCCAGGCGGTCGAGTACGTCGGGGAGTTCGTCGTAGACGGCGTGCACGAGGGTCGCCCGGTCACCGAAGGGGGCGAGCCGCTCCCCGGAGAGGCGCAGCGCCTCCTTGTCGCGGTCCAGGGCCACGAGACGGGCCTCGGGGAACTGGGTGAGGAGCGCCTCGCTGTGGCCGCCGAGTCCCAGGGTGCAGTCGACGACGACGGCTCCGGGCCCGGTGAGGGCCGGGGCCAACATGTCCAGGCACCGCTGGAGCATCACCGGGACGTGTCGACTCTGGCTCAAGGGGCCCTCTCAGATCCGGCAAGGCAGTACGCACCGCCGGGTCCCCGCCCTCCCCCAGCTGACGCTGGGGGGACCCCCGGAGAAGGGGAGGCCCGCTGGCGCCGGGAGAGTGGCGTCAGCCGACCGGGAGCGGGAGGAGGCCGAGCCGTACGTACGCGCCGCGCACGTGGGGAAACGCCGGAAAATCGCCGGGTTTCCGGGGGAAAGCAGTCCAGCAGGGAGAGCCTCGCCTCCCGCTTCGCGTCACTTTAGTCCACGGTGTCTCGCGGTCAATCAACCGGCATGCGCGTCGTGAGTCCTGCTCCCGATGAAGCCGTGAATCGGAAAGAACAACCCATACGGGCGAGCCGACACCGCCCGTGTGGGTTACCTCACAACAAGCCACGATGACGTTCTTTGTCCCCTCTCACGGCAGGACCGCTTCATATGTGACCAGTACCGTCATAGGCATGACGACCTCCGCATCTGTTCCCACCGGGCCCGAAGGCGCCATATCCAGCGACGGCACCGTGACCGACCGTCTCGTCGACGCGAACCAGCAGTACGCCGCCGCCTTCGCCGATCCGGGGATGGACGCCCGTCCCGTCCTGCACGTCGCGGTGGTCGCGTGCATGGACGCCCGGCTCGACCTGCACGCCGCGCTCGGCCTGGAGCTGGGCGACTGTCACACCATCCGCAACGCCGGCGGAGTCGTCACCGACGACGTGATCCGCTCCCTCACGATCAGCCAGCGGGCGCTCGGCACCCGCAGTGTGGTCCTCATCCACCACACCGGCTGCGGCCTGGAGTCCCTCACCGAGGACTTCCGGCACGATCTGGAGATGGAGGTCGGCCAGCGGCCGGCCTGGGCCGTCGAGGCCTTCCGGGACGTCGAGCAGGACGTACGGCAGTCGATGCAGCGCGTGCGCACCTCGCCGTTCCTTCTGCACACCGACGACGTACGCGGCTTCGTCTTCGACGTCACGACGGGTCTGCTGCGCGAGATCGACCCGGTCTGACAATCTTCATCGGGCCTTCACGGTGGCTTTCTGGGCCTCGTGGGAGCCTCTGTTCACTAAAAATCATGAACCAGGGCCGACCAAAAGACCGCAAGGCAGACATATCGCGGCCAGTTATCCACAGGCGGATGACACGAACCGGTAACGGCAACAAGAATGCGAGTGTGGCGTCACGCGGAACTTTTCCCGCTTGGTGTCCGTGTTTTGGGGTGGGCCGGTCCGCACAGGGCGTCGGCCCGAGAAAGGGCCGAGGAGGGCCGGGTGACGACCTATGACGATCGAGCGAGCCTTACAGATCTGACCGCCACTGTGGAGCGTGTCCGCAGTTCGGTGGAAGGAGTGATCGAAGGCAAGCCTGAGGTCGTACGGCTTTCGCTGACCGTGCTGCTCGCCGAGGGTCATCTTCTGATCGAGGATGTTCCCGGCGTCGGCAAGACCATGCTGGCCAAGGCGCTGGCACGGTCCATCGACTGTTCGGTGCGGCGTATCCAGTTCACGCCCGACCTGCTGCCCTCGGACATCACAGGTGTGTCCATCTGGGACCAGCAGCGCCGGGACTTCGAGTTCAAGCCGGGCGCGATCTTCGCTCAGATCGTGATCGGCGACGAGATCAACCGAGCCTCGCCCAAGACACAGTCCGCGCTCCTGGAGTCCATGGAGGAGCGCCAGGTCACCATCGACGGGACAACGTACGAACTGCCCAGCCCCTTCATGGTGGTGGCCACGCAGAACCCGGTCGAGATGGAGGGCACCTACCCGCTTCCGGAGGCCCAGCGCGACCGTTTCATGGCCCGTGTCTCCATCGGCTATCCCAGCGCGGAGGCCGAACTGCAGATGCTGGACATCCATGGCGGGGTGAACCCGCTGGACGACCTCCAGCCGGTGGCGCACGCACACGAGATCGTGAAGCTGATCGACGCGGTCCGCTCGGTCCACGTCGCCGACCCGGTGCGGCGGTACGCGGTGGAGCTGGTCGGGGCCACGCGCACGCACCCCGATCTCAGACTCGGCGCCTCACCGCGTGCCACGTTGCACCTGCTGCGCGCGGCGAAGGCGTCCGCCGCCCTCAGCGGCCGGGAGTACGCACTTCCGGACGACGTCCAGGCACTCGCCGTGGCGGTCCTGGCCCACCGTCTGCTGCCCACGGCACAGGCACAGCTGAACCGGCGCACGGCCGAACAGGTCGTGCAGGAGATCCTGCAGCGCATCCCCGTTCCCGCCGCGCCCCAGCAGCAGTCCGGCTTCACGGTGGGCCGCGGTGCCACCGCCTACGGCCAGCAGCCGCCGCGGAGGCTTGGATGACGCAAGGAGGGACGGGGTACACCGCCGAGGAGGACAAGGGCGGGCTGCGCACAGCGCTCGCCGGGCTCACCACGCGGGGCCGCTCCTTCCTGGCCGCCGGAGTCGCGGCCGCGATCTGCGCGTACGTCCTGGGGCAGAGCGATCTGCTCCGGGTCGGCCTGCTCCTGGCGGTGCTGCCACTGGTGTGCGCGACCGTGCTGTACCGCACCCGTTACCGGGTCGCGGGCAGCCGCAGGCTCGCCCCCGCGCGCGTGCCCGCCGGTTCCGAGGCGCGGGTCCATCTGCGCATGGACAACGTCTCGCGGCTGCCCACCGGACTGCTGATGCTCCAGGACCGGGTGCCGTACGTGCTCGGCCCGCGGCCCCGGTTCGTCCTGGACCGGGTGGAGGCGGGCGGCCGCCGCGAGGTGTCCTACCGGGTGCGCTCGGACCTGCGCGGCCGCTATCCGCTGGGCCCGCTGCAACTACGGCTCACGGACCCCTTCGGAATGTGCGAACTGACGCGCTCCTTCTCGACGTACGACACCCTGACGGTCATCCCGCGCGTGGAGGCGCTGCCGCCGGTGCGGCTGACCGGTGAGGCGAAGGGGTACGGCGACGGGCGGCAGCGCTCGCTGGCGCTGGCCGGCGAGGACGACATAATCCCGCGCGGCTACCGCTACGGCGACGATCTGCGCCGGGTGCACTGGCGCCTGACCGCGCGCTACGGCGAGTTGATGGTCCGCCGCGAGGAGCAGCCGCAGCGCTCCCGCTGCACGGTGCTGCTGGACACCCGGGGGGTCGCCTTCGAGGGCGCGGGCCCGGATTCGGCCTTCGAGTGGGCGGTTTCGGGCGCGGCGTCGACGCTGGTGCACATGCTCGAACGGGGCTTTTCGGTACGGCTGTTGACCGACACCGGCAGTTCGGTGCCCGGCGAGGGCGCGGACGGCTTCGCGGGCGCGAGCCCGGAGTCGGCGGACGCGGCCGGACTGATGATGGACACACTCGCCGTCGTCGACCACTCGGACGGCACGGGTCTGTCCCGCGCCTACGACGTGCTGCGCGGCGGGAACGAAGGGCTGCTGATCGCCTTCCTCGGCGATCTGGACGAGGAACAGGCGACAGTGCTCGCCAAGATGCGCCAGCGCAGCGGCGGGGCCGTCGCCTTCCTGCTGGACAGCGAGGCATGGATGCGGGAACCGGCGGACGTCCCCGGGCCGTTGGACAAGAGCGAGGATCAACTGCGCATGCTGCGCGAGGCGGGCTGGACGGCTGTGAGGGTGCCACGGGGGGCGGGGATCGCCGACCTGTGGCGTGAGGCGGACCGGCAGCGCACGGGCGTCGCGTCGACGGGAAGTACGGCGGGGGGTGGTGGCTCATGAGCGGGCGGGCGCGACTGGCGCTATTCGCGGCGGCGGCCACTCTCATGGCCGCGACTGCTCTGCTGCCGCTGGTCGATCCGGCGACCTGGTTCTTCCAGGCGGCGTTTCTGCTGGCGATGCAGTCCGGTGCGGGCGCGCTGACCCGGCGGGTTCCGCTGGCCCGGCCGCTGACCGTGGCGGTGCAGGCGCTGGTGACGCTGATGCTGCTGACGCTGGTCTTCGCCCGGCAGCAGGCCTTCCTCGGGATCATCCCGGGGCCCGAGGCCTTCAACCAGTTCGGGGTGCTGCTGCAGGCGGGCACGGACGACGTCGGGCGGTTCGCGATTCCGGCGCCGCTGTCCGACGGCATCCGGCTGATGCTGGTCGGCGGTGTCCTGGTGATCGGGCTCTTGGTGGACGCGCTCGCGGTGACGTTCCGCAGCGCGGCTCCCGCGGGACTCCCGCTGCTCGCGCTGTACTCGGTCGCCGCGGGGCTTTCCGGCGGCGGTGCCGCATGGCTGTGGTTCCTGCTCGCGGCCGCCGGCTATCTCATGCTGCTGCTCGCCGAGGGCCGCGACCGGCTCTCGCAGTGGGGCCGCGTCTTCGGCGGAGCGGCGGCGTCCCGAACGCCGGGCCCCGAACCCTCGGGCGGCGCCGTCGCGCCCGTGCGCACCGGGCGGCGCATCGGCGCGGTCGCGCTGGGCATCGCCCTGGTGGTGCCGCTCGCCCTGCCCTCGCTCGACGGCGGTCTGCTGGACGGTACTGGGACGGGTGTGGGCTCGGGCTCCGGAGGCGGTGGCACGATCTCTGCGGTCAACCCGCTGGTCTCACTCCGCGACAGTCTGAACGTGGACGAGGACCGCGAGGTCATGTCGTACCGCACCAACACCGACGACACCCAAGACATGTATCTGCGGATCGTCTCCCTGGACGACTTCGACGGCACGGCCTGGAAGCCGGCCCAGCGGCACATCGTCGATGTGCCGGACACGTTCCCGACGCCGATCGGCCTCGGGAGCGACGTCCAGCGGACCGCGATCCAGACCCGTGTCTCGGCGGCCGACTGGTACGCGCAGGACTGGCTCCCCATGCCCTATCCGGCCACCCGGGTGGACATCAACGGCAGCTGGCGGTACGAGCCGGTGGGGCGCACGCTCGTCGGGGACCACGGCCAGAACACGCGAGGCGTGCAGTACGAGGTCACGAGCCTGCTCGTGCAGCCGACCGCGGAGCAGCTCGCGACGGCGCCGGAGCCGGATCCGGCTCTGAAGCGCGAGTTCACTCAGGTGCCGGATTCGCTGCCCTCGGTGGTGGCCGACACCGCGCGCGAGGTGACCGCGGGCTCGGCCAACCACTACGAGCAGGCGGTCAAGCTCCAGGACTACTTCGCCGTGAGCGGCGGATTCACGTACGACACGGAGGTGCAGGTCGGCAGCGGTTCTGCCGCGATCGCGCGCTTCCTGAAGGACAAGGAGGGCTTCTGCGTCCACTTCTCCTTCGCGATGGCCGCGATGGCCCGCACGCTGGGGATACCGGCCCGCGTGGCGGTGGGCTTCACGCCCGGTTCCACGCAGCCCGACGGTTCGATGACGGTGGGGCTGCGGGACGCGCACGCCTGGCCCGAGCTGTACTTCGAGGGGGTGGGCTGGACGCGCTTCGAGCCCACTCCCAACCGGGGCTCGGTTCCGGACTACACCCAGCCGGAGACGTCCGGCACCGATGTGCCGGCCGCACCGCAGCCGACGCAGTCGGCCTCCGATGCGCCTGCCGCCTCGGCGTCGGCGAGCGAGAGCTGCACGGCGCAGGAGCGGAAGCTCGAGGCGTGCGCGAGCGAATCCGCGCTGGCCACGGTGGGCTCCGACGACGACGGTATGCCGTGGCTCCAGATCCTGGGGCTGGCCTTGGCCGGACTCCTGGTCCTTGGGGTGCCGTTGCTGCCGATGCTGTGGCGCATGCGGATACGGGCCGTGCGGCTCGGCGCGCACGGGCGCACCGACGCGGATGCGGCGGTGTACACGCTGAGTGCCTGGCTGGAAGTGACCGATACGGCGTGGGACTACGGGATCGAGCCGGACGACTCGCAGACGCCTCGCAAGGCTGCCGCGCGGATTGTCCGTCTCGGGCTTCTCGAACCGACGGCGGCGGATGCGGTGCACCGGGTGGCGGCGGCTGTGGAGCAGGTGCTCTACGCTCCGCATCCCCGTCCGACGGCGGGTCTCTCCGAGGACGCCCGTCAGGTCGCGGACGGCTTCCGCACCTTGGCAAGCCGTCCGGCCCGTCTCCGTGCACTCCTCGCTCCCCGCTCAGCCATCCGGGTGGTGTGGGCGGCGTCGGACTACTGGACCGCTCTGGCTGCCCGCCTGGCGGCCCGGCGGGAGACCTTGCTGCGGCGGCCTTCGGGGCAGAACGGCTGACCGTCCCTGCGCTGTGTGCGGCCCTTGCCCTGACTGGGGCGGGGGCCGCACCGCTGTCAGGCACCGGGGCGCTCTGTTGCCGAGGAGCCCGGCGTGGGGGCTGGGGTCGGGTGGGTCGCGCGGCCCGGCGCTGTACGGGGTGCCGCTATGCCCACCCGTGCCGCCCCTAGCGGCACGCATGCCCACAGCGAGGAAGGTTGCCGCGGCGCGCGTGCCCACGGCTGCGGCGTGAGTGCCGCTGCGCCCGGTTCAGGGCGTGCGTGAGGGGGTGTCCACCGGACTGGTGGACACCCCCTCAGGCGATGTCATTGACCGCGGCGCTCGGGGGCTACTGGCCACCCTGGTCGTCGCGGCGGCGCTGCCAGCGTTGTTCGATGCGGTCCATCATGGAGCGGCGCTGTCGGCCTTGGCTGCGGGCGGCCGGCGCGCCTGGCGCGGTCGGCTGTTCACCCGGCTTGGGGGCCTTGCGCCAACCGGTTACGGCAAGCACCGCGCAGCCCAGCATGACGAGGAAACCCACCACGCTTAGCCAGATCTGCACGGCGACCATTCCGGCCATGAGGAGCGCGATACCCACCAGGAAGCCCGCGACCGCCTGGTAGACCCGTCGCCGGGTATACGTACGCAGCCCGCTTCCCTCAAGCGCTGTCGCGAACTTGGGATCTTCGGCGTACAGCGCTCGCTCCATCTGCTCGAGCATTCGCTGCTCGTGCTCCGAGAGCGGCACGGAGTCCTCCTCATCGTGCAGTCGCCGGGGCGACCGGGGGTCCCCTTCAGGATAGGCAGGGAATCGCCCCCGTGAAACCCGCCCCTCTACGCCAATTAGCCAACCGGAACCCGCCATGA
The DNA here is from genome assembly GCF_026341825.1 of Streptomyces sp. NBC_00620. GTDB lineage: Bacteria > Actinomycetota > Actinomycetes > Streptomycetales > Streptomycetaceae > Streptomyces. Next base: position 280,407 of record NZ_JAPENY010000002.1, on the reverse strand, counting down.
CGCCCGGATCCACTGAGGCGTGCATTCCCCAGCGAACGGCCCGTCATGCCGAACGGTCTCCCTCGATCATACGGCGCCGAGCGCCCGATCGGGGGGCCTGTGGCGTACTCCATCTGCAGCCAAGCCCCTGATCAGCGGCGCACCACGGGAGGCGGCTCAGCGCTCACCGGCCCCTTGCGTCTCACCGAGCACATGAAGCTGCGTCGCCACGGAGTGGAACGCGGCGAGTTCGGCCGCTGCCGCCTCCAGCTTCAGCAGTGCTTCCAGGGCCCCGGGCTCGGTGTCCACGAGGACGCCGGGGACCAGGTCCGCGAAGACCCGCACCCCGTGTACGGAGGCGACCTTCAGGCCCGCGCCCTCGACCAGCGCGGTGAGCTGTTCGGCGGTGAAACGGTGGGGTACAGGGTCACCCTCGCCCCAGCGTCCGTCCGGGTCGTCGAGCGCCTGCCTGGCCTCCTTGAAGTGCCCGGCGAGGGCGCGGGCCAGCACGGCTCCGCCCAGGCCCGCGGCGAGGAGGCTGAGGACGCCTTCGGGGCGCAGCGCGTCCACCACGTTGCGGACGCCGTTGGCCGGGTCGTCCACGTACTCCAGGACTCCGTGACAGAGCACCGCGTCGTAGCCACCGCGCTCGACGACGTCGAAGAGGCCGTGTGCGTCGCCCTGGACGCCGTGCACGCGGTCGGCGACTCCGGCCTCGGCGGCCCGGCGCTCCAGCGCGAACAGCGCGTTCGGGCTGGGGTCGACGACGGTGACGCGGTGGCCGAGGCGGGCCACGGGCACCGCGAAGTTGCCGCTGCCGCCCCCGGTGTCGAGGACGTCCAGGGCATCCCGCCCCGTGGCCTTGACCCGGCGGTCCAGGGCGTCCTTGAGGACCTCCCAGACCACGGCGGTACGGAGAGAAGCGCGGGGGCGCATCGGGTCCGACACGGCAGTTGACTCCTCGGCGCGGCACCGCCTCTTGCACGGCGGAGCGATCGGGGGGCCTCCCGGGCCCATTTCCGGGGCGGAAGGCTTCATGCGCTTCCACCCTAATGGGCAGCGCAGCGAGTCAATACCGACCGGCTCCGGAGTCTCAGGCTCTGTGCCGTGAAGCGTGAGGCTCCTCGGAGGAAACGGCGGTTCGCGGCTCCCGTGCCGGTCAGCCCGCGTCCGGGACTTGCCGGTCTCCGTCCTGCCGGGGCTGGGGCAGCACGGGTTGCAGCACCAGCATCCGCTCGACGAGGCGCAGGAACATCGCCACGTCGCGTATGAGGTCGTCGGCGTCGCGGCTGCCGGCCGCGCCCTGTATGCCCGCCTCGGCGCGAGCACGGCGGGTCGCTCCGGCGGCGAACAGCGCGCTCCACTCGGCGAGTTCAGGCGCGATTTCGGGGAGCACTTCCCAGGCGCTCCGGATGCGTGCCCTGCGTCGGGGCGTGGGTTCCGGGCGTCCCCGCGCGGCGAGGACGGCCGCGGCGGTGCGCAGGGCGGCCAAGTGGGCCGTCGCATAGCGCTCGTTGGGTGTGTCGAGGGCGGTCGCCTCGTCGAGTCCGGCGTGGGCCTGTGCGAGCAGTTCGAGGGCGGCGGGCGGGGCCGTGGTCCGGCGGAGCACGGGGTGCACGTCGCTCGCCGGACCGGTCAGTGAGGGGGCAGGGCCGGTGGCGCGGCGCCGGTGGGAGGCGGCTGCGGATGAGTTGGCCATGACGAACCTCCTGTCGTCTGTGTGACGGCTCTGTGGCCGTATGTGTCCATCGTGAGGTATGCCACTGACAATCCGTTCTGACCTGGGCTTTTGCTTCGATCGAAGGTTCGAGATAGTTTTTGCACTGACCAGTCAGTTCAAAAGAATCGGTTCAAGAGCCGCCGGTGTCGGTCGGCTCGAAGAGGGGGAGCTGTGGGCGAGCACCATGGAGTCGCCGTCAGCGCCGAGGGGTTCGGGCTCAAGGGACCGCGCGGCTGGGCCTTCCGCGGCATCGACATCACCGCGGAGCCCGGCTCGCTGATCGCTGTCGAGGGACCGTCCGGTTCCGGGAGGACCTGTCTGCTGCTCGCGCTCAGTGGGCGGATGAAGCCGAGCGAGGGGCACGCGGCTGTCGGTTCCTTCCGGCTGCCCAAGCAGATGTCCGCGGTGCGCCGGATCAGTGCGCCGGCCCATGTCCCGGGCGTCACCGACCTGGACCCGGCCCTGACCGTCGGGGAGCACCTGCTGGAACGGGCGCTGCTGCAACGGCGCTTCGGCGGTTCACTGCGGGGGCTGCTGCGGCCCCGCGGGGACCGGGTGACGGAGGCGAGACTGCGGATCGACACGGCGCTGACGGCCGCCGGGCTCGACCGGGAGACGCTGCCCAAGGGTTCCCGGACGTCCGTACGCGACCTGGAACGCCTGGAGGCGCTGCGGCTGTCCGTCGCGCTGGCTCTCATCGGCCGTCCGCACCTGCTCGCCGTCGACGACCTCGACCTCAAGCTGTCCGACGCCGAACGGGCCGAGGCATGGGCCTTGTTGAGGTCTCTCACCGAGTCCGGGACCACGGTCGTCGCGGTGTGCAGCGAGGCTCCCGAGGACGCCGTCGTCGTGTCCACCAGCCCCAAGCCTGCGCCGGAAACCGCGGCGGAGCAGCAGCACAACGACGAGAACACCGAGAACACCGAGAACGACAACAAGGAGACGGCCGATGCGCTCGCCGAAACTGGCCTCGCTTGAGCTCAGGCGCTTCGGCAGGGGCAAGCTCCCGCGCGCCGCGCTGGCCGCGCTCCTGCTGCTGCCCCTGCTCTACGGCGCCCTCTACCTGTGGTCGTTCTGGGACCCGTACGGCCGTCTCGACCGCATCCCCGTGGCGCTCGTGAACGCCGACAAGGGGGCGACCGCCGCGGGCAAGAAGGTCATGGCGGGCGACGACATCACCAAGGGGCTGCGCGGCAGCGACACCTTCGAGTGGCACGAGGTGAGCGCGGCGGAGGCCCGGGCGGGCGTCGAGGACGGCACGTACTACCTGTCGCTGACCATGCCGGGCGACTTCAGCGAGCGGATCGCCTCCAGCTCCGGGGAGTCACCGGAGACGGGCGCGCTCCAGGTGCGTACGAACGACGCGAACAACTACATCGTCGGGCAGATCTCCCGGACGGTGTTCAGCGAGGTGCGCACGGCCGCGTCCACGAAGGCCTCCCGGTCGTTCCTCGACAAGATCTACGTCTCCTTCTCGGGCATCCACGGGGAGACCGAGAAGGCCGCTAAGGGCGCCGACAAGCTGGAGAGCGGGATCGGCACGGCGGAGAAGGGGGCCGAGGACCTCGCGGACGGTCTGAAGGACGCCAAGAAGGGCAGCGGGAAGCTCTCCACGGGCCTGAAGAAGCTCAACACGGGCGCAGGTGACCTGGAGGACGGTTCGCAGCAGGTCGCGGACGGCACGCAGACCCTGGCCGACAAGGTCAACGGGGTCGCGGACCAGGTGGGCCCCTTCCTGAAGGACAACGAGAAGTCGATCGGCGACACTGCCCAGCTGGTCGCGGACGCCGCCTCGGGGATCCGCGCCAACCTCGGCACCCTGGTCGAGACGGCCCCGGCCGCCGCCAAGGGCGCCCACACGGCCTCCGCCGCGCTCAACACGGTCTACAAGGCACGCTGCGAGACCCTGCCGGTTCCCGACGCCGCGTGCCCCGACCTGAAGAAGGCCAAGCAGGCGGCCGCGGACGTGGCCACGGTCGCCGACGACGTGAACACCCTGATCGAGGACCAGGACGGCGATCTCGACAAGCTCGACAAGAACCTGGCCGTGCTCCAGAAGCAGGCTCAGGCGCTCGCCGACCGCTCGCCGAACCTCTCCGAGGACCTCGCCGACGCCGTCTCCAGGATCAACGAACTGAACGACGGCGCCGGGAAGGTCGCCGAGGGGGCGAAGACGCTGCACTCGGGGCTCGGTACGGCCAAGACCGGCGCGGCGGACCTCGACACGGGCGTGGGGAAGCTGAAGACGGGCGCGAACGACCTCGACGCAGGCCTGTACAAGCTCGCGGACGGCTCCGGGACGCTCGCCGACGGACTGCACGACGGCGCCGACCAGATCCCCGACTACGACAAGGAGGACCGCGACCAGCGCACCGACGTCATGTCGGACCCGGTTCAGCTCGCCTCGCAGGACCTGCACAAGGCGCCCAACTACGGCACCGGTTTCGCCCCGTACTTCATCCCGCTGTCCCTGTGGGTGGGCGCGATGGTGGCGTACATGCTGATCCAGCCCCTCAACCGGCGCGCACTCGCGGCGGGCGCCTCGGCCTGGCGCATCGCGCTGGCGGGCTGGCTGCCGGTGGCCGCCATAGGCGTGCTGCAGACGGCGGCCCTGATGTCCGTGCTGCACTGGGCGGTCGGCCTGGAGATGGTGCACGCGGCCGGGACGGTGGGCTTCCTGTTCCTGGTGACTGCGTGCTTCGCGGCGATCGTGCAGTGGCTGAACGCACGCTTCGGAGCGGCGGGCCGGATCCTCGTCCTCGCCTTCCTGATGCTCCAGCTGACCTCGGCCGGAGGCACCTACCCCGTCCAGACCAGTCCGGACTTCTTCAACGCGATCCACCCCTTCTTGCCGATGAGTTACGTCGTCGATGCCCTCAGGAGGCTCATTACGGGCGGCGGCCTCGGGCCGGTCTGGCAGGCGTGCGCCGTCCTGGCCGCGTTCACCGCCGGCGCCCTGGCTCTCACCGCCCTGTCCGCGCGCCGCAAGCAGGTGTGGACGCTCGACCGGCTGCACCCGGAGCTGAGCCTGTGACCGCGCACACGACCACTCCTGTGACAATCAGGGTCATGGAAAGCAGCAACACCACGGCAGGCGGCGGCAGCCGCCGCGAGGCGACCCGGCAGAAGCTCTACGAGGCGGCCGTCACCCTGATCGCCGAACAGGGCTTCTCCGCCACCACGGTGGACGAGATCGCCGAGCGCGCCGGGGTCGCGAAGGGCACGGTCTACTACAACTTCGCGAGCAAATCCGTCCTCTTCGAAGAGCTGCTGCGGCACGGCGTCGAGCTCCTCACCGCCTCCCTCCGGGAGGCGGCCGAGAAGACCGACCGGGACGGCGGCAGCAAGGTCGACGCGCTGGACGCGATGATCCGGGCCGGCCTCGTCTTCATCGACCGCTATCCGGCCTTCACGCAGCTCTACGTGGCGGAGCTGTGGCGCACCAACCGGGCCTGGCAGTCCACGCTCATGGTGGTCCGGCAGCAAGCGGTCGCGGTCGTGGAGGGCGTCCTGCGCGACGGCGTGGCGAACGGCGAGCTCAGCGACGAGATCGACATCCCGCTGACAGCTTCCGCACTGGTCGGCATGGTCCTTGTGGCTGCCCTGGACTGGCAGGCCTTCCAGCCCGAGCACTCCCTGGACGACGTCCACGCGGCCCTCTCACGGCTGCTCCAGGGGCGTGTGAGCGGCAACCGCTAGCGCACCCCGGGACCGGGCGCCCCCTGCACGCACGAAAGCGCCGGTCCGATGTGGCCGCGTCCCCCGCGGGCCAGTCGAACCGGCGCTTCGCCGTGCTCCCCCGTGCTCCCCCCGATCCCCCGTTGGGCCCCGTCCGGTCATCCCCGGGTCCCCCGTGCCTCGCTCCCGCCGACGAATCGGCGGAAGGAGCGGCCAAGGGCGCGAGAACCGTTCCGCCGCCCCGTGTCGGCGGTACCGGAGCCGCGCCCCTTTCCGTGTCTCCACTCTCCCGTTCGCGCAGGTCGGGCCCATCCGCGCGCGTACTCATCTCACTGGCTAGGTACGAGTACTCAGCCGTACGCACTCATGCCCAGGACGCACCGTTGCCGACTGGTTACGATCGCCCCCGTGTCCGTACTCCCCCTGGTCTTCACCAGCGGCTGGGCCAGCGGCATCAACGCGTACGCGGTGGTGCTGCTCCTCGGCATTTTCGGCGCGACCGGCCTGAGCGACGATGTCCCGGAGTCGCTTCAGCGCCCTGAGATCCTCGTCACAGCCGGCGTGCTTTTCCTCTGTGAGGCGGTCGCCGACAAGATCCCGTACGTGGATTCGGTGTGGGACTCGGTGCACACCGTGATCCGGCCCGTGTCGGGCGCGGTGGTCGCGGCGCTGCTCGCCGGGCAGAGCGGTTCGCTCTCCGACCTGGCGGCCGGGGCCATCGGCGGTTCGACGGCGCTGGCGAGCCACACCGTCAAGGCCGGCACGCGCATGGCGATCAACACCTCGCCGGAGCCGTTCAGCAACTTCCTCATGAGCACCGCCGAGGACCTCGGGGTGGCCGGCATCCTCACCTTCGCGATGTTCCATCCGGAGGCCGCGGCGATCATCGCGGCCGTCCTGCTGCTCGCCGGACTTGTGGTGCTCTTCTTCCTGGTCTCGCGGATCAGACGGTTCCTGCGCCGCAGGGCCCAGCGCCGGGAGGAGAGACGGCTGGCGGCGCGGGTGGCAGAGCCACCCGGCTGATCCCTTCGCGAAGGGCCCGGGCCGGACTGTCAGTGGTGGCCGATAAAGTCCCTGGCATGGCACGAATTGCGGTGATGGGCGCCGGGATGGGCGCGATGGCGGCCGCCGCCCGGCTGGCCGTCGCGGGCCACCGGGTGGTGGTGTACGAGCGCACGGCGACGTACGGCGGAGCGGTGCGCCGCTTCGAGCGCGACGGCTTCGCGTTCGACACGGGTCCGGGGCTGCTGGCGCTGCCCGCGGTCTACCGCGATCTGTTCCTCAAGACGGGCAAGGAGCCGCTGGAGGCGTGCGTCGAGCTGGTCCAGGTGGACCCGTCGTCGCGGCACGTCTTCGCGGACGGCACGGACGTCTCCTTGCCGAACGCGTCCCGCGCGGGCGTCGTCACCGCGCTGACCGAGGCACTCGGCGCGGGCGCGGGCGAGCGGTGGGGCGACTTCCTGGTGCGGGCGCGCGAGGCCTGGGACCGCACGCGCAGGCCGCTCCTGGAGGAGCCACTGTGGCCCAACTGGTCGGTGCTCGCCGAGCGCGAGCCCTACCCCGCGGTGCCTCACAAGCGGCTGCTGCGCACCCGGCGGGCGAGCACCCTCGCCGAGGTCGGCGACTGGGAGCTGCGTGACCCGCGCCTGACGGCCCTCCTGGAGAGCCACGCCCTCGCCTACGGGCTCGACCCGCGCGTCGCCCCGGCGAGCGCCGCGGTACTGCCGTACATGGAGCACGCCTTCGGCACCTGGTATGTCCGCGGCGGCATACGGGAGTTGGCGCGCGCGGTGTACGAGCGGTGTGTCGCTCGGAAGGTCGAGTTCGTCTTCGGTGCCGAGGTCACGGGGATCGTCGAGAAGGACGGCCGGGCCGCGGGGATCGAGCTGCGGGACGGGACCGTCGCCGAGGCGGACATGGTCGTCGGCACGGGGCCCTGGCGGCTGAGCGGCATGAGCCGTCCCGAGCTGTACGTGGGGGACGACGTGGAGCCGAACCCGGAGGCCCTCTTCTCCGGCAAGGTCGTGGTCTGCCTCGCGCTGCGCGGCGCGCGTGAGGCGGGCGCCGCGCACCGCACGGTCGTCCACACCACCGACCGGGAGGCGGAACTCGACCTCTTCGGACTCGGTACACCGCCCGAGCGGCCGACCGTGTGGGTCGAGCGGCCGGACGACCCGCGGCTGCGCCCCGACGACGCGCACGAGTCCGTGGTGCTCACGGCGACGGTGCCGTCCCAGGCCCATCACGACTGGACGGCGGCAGGAGCGGCGGACGCCTTCGCGGACCGCATGGTCGCCGCCGCCGAGCGGGCCGTTCCCGGGCTGGGTGAACGGGTGCTGTGGCGCGAGGTGCGCACTCCCGTGCACACGGAGGAAGAAACGGGCGCGCAGGGCGGCGGCATACCGGCACCCTCACTGGCGGGCGCGACAGGGACCCTGCTGCATCCCGCGAACGGCACCCGTCTGCCTGGCCTGTTCGCGGCCGGCGGTTGGGCCCACCCCGGCGGCGGCCTGCCGCACGCGGGAATGTCGGGCGCGCTGGTGGCCGGACTGATCGTGGAAGGACCGGAGTTCCGCGGCTCGCAGTGACCCCGGTGCGCTGAACGAGAGGAGGCCCGCGCGAGGTCAGGTGCGGGCCGTCACTCAGTACCGGTACTGCTGCTCGTCGTACCCGGTGGCGTTGCCGTTACCGTTGCCGTTCTCCTGGTACGGGTACGGCTGCTCCGGCGGGAGTTCGCCGCCGTACTCGTCGGTGCGCTGCTGCGGCACCCAGACGCCGCCGGGCGGGGTGGTGTCGCCGCCGTAGTTGCCGGCGGCGTACTGGTCCTGTCCGTAGGCCTGCTGCGTGTACTGCTGCTGCTCGCCGCCACCGTAGGTGGTGTTGTCGTACGAGGCACCGCTGTACGTCTGCGTGCCGATGTACGGGTCGGAGTAGGCGGCGTACTGCTGCTGGCCGTTGTCGTAGCCGTACTGCTGCTGGTCGTAGCCGGAGTAGCCGTCGTACGCGTAGGCCTGCTGGTCCTGGGCCTGGGCGGCGGTCGCGTAGGACTGGTCGGTGGTGGCCTCGTAGGACTGGTCGGCCGCTGCCGCGTACGCGTTGGCGTCGTAGATGCCGTACGAGCCGGTGTCGTCGGGCAGGGGCTGCGGTTCGTACACGGCGGTGGTCTCGGCGGCGGCGGGCCGGCCCGAGCCGGGCGGCATGAAGCGGTCGGACTGTGCGGGCGAGAAGACGTTGTCCTCGCCGGCGTACTCGTCGCCCTGGGGATTCACCATGCCGTCGGTCGCTTCGAGGCCGGAGACCTCCAGCGACGGATCCTGGTGCTCCGGCTCGCCGCGGCGGCGCTTGCTCTTGATCTTGTCGGCGCCCTGGCGGTTGCCGACGGCCCAGCCGGCCGCGAACCCGCGGCGGAACGACAGCGTGACGTACGTCTGGCCGACCGCGAAGGCCGCCGCGCCCAGGCCGATGACCACCACGGAGGGAATCAGCACGCCGAGGACCACGCCGAGGAAGCCGGCGAAGGCGAGCAGCCGGTAGCGCAACCGCGCCTTGTACTGCAGCAGGACCTCGCCCAGCAGCCACAGTGCGACGACGCCGAACGCGATATAGAGGACCGTCCAGCCCATGTACGCCCCTCTCCCAGTGGCCGCTACGCAGTGTGTCGTACGTGGGTGCGACCGGTCTAGGCCTGCTGTGGGTGGTGCAGACCCAGATTGTCGTAGATTTCCAGCGTCGCCGTGGAGTTGTTGAGCGTAATGAAGTGCAGTCCGGGGACTCCCTCGGCCAGCAGCCTCGCGCAGAACTCCGTGGCGAACTCGATGCCAATGGAGCGTACAGCCGCTGCATCGGCTTTGGCTGTGAGGATTCGCTCTTTCAGGACGTCCGGGAACGAGGCGTTGCTGAGCTTCGGAAGCCTCTCCAGCATCTTCACACTCGTGACCGGCATGACCTCGGGAATCACCGGAGTCTCACAGCCGGCCGCGGCGACGCGGTCGCGCAGGCGGAGATACGACTCGGGGTGGAAGAACATCTGTGTGATCGCGTAGTCGGCGCCGGCGCGGCACTTGTCGACGAAGTGTTCGACGTCGAGGTCCCAGGCCTCGGAGCGCGGGTGCATCTCGGGGAAGGCCGCGACACCGACGCAGAAGTCGCCGGACTCCTTGATGAGCCGGACGAGTTCGGCCGCGTAGGTCAGGCCCTTGGGGTGCGGCACCCAGTCGCCCATCGGGTCGCCGGGCGGGTCGCCGCGGACGGCGAGGATGTTGCGGATCCCGGCGTCCGCGTACTGGCCGATGATGTTGCGCAGTTCCGCGATGGAGTGATTGACCGCGGTGAGGTGGGCGACCGGGGTGAGCGTCGTGTCGACGACGATCTGCTGGGTCTCCTTGACCGTGCCCGCACGAGTGGATCCGCCTGCTCCGTACGTCACGGAGACGAAGTCCGGCGCGACCGCCTCGACCCGGCGCAACGCGTTCCACAGGTTCCGCTCGCCCTTGGGGGTCTTCGGCGCGGAGAACTCGAACGAGTACGTCTTGTTGCCGGTCGCGAGCATGTCGCGCACGGTTCGTGCGCGGTCAGTCCTGGTGGAAGCAGATCCGAGGGCCATACCCGCAGGTTAGCCAGGGGGATCGGGTCCCCCAACCGAACGACCGAGAATTGTCCGATTTGTCGACTTCTTGTCCACCCCTCGGACAGCTTCTGGACAGCTTTTCAGGCCATCGGACCGCTACTCGGGCAGCTTTGCGCCGCTACTCGGACAGCTCTACGCCGCGCAGCCGCTTCGCGAACTCTCCCGCCACCGCTCCCGGGTCGTCCGCCTCCGTGATCGCCCGTACGACGACGACGCGGCGGGCGCCCGCCTCCAGCGCCTCGTCGAGGTTGCCGAGGTCGATGCCGCCGATGGCGAACCAGGGGCGGTCGGTGCCCAGCGAGGCCGTGTACCGGACCAGGTCGAGGCCGGGTGCGTGGCGGCCCGGCTTGGTGGGGGTCGGCCAGCAGGGGCCGGTGCAGAAGTAGTCCACGCCCTCCTGGACGGCGGCCGCTGCGGCCTCGGACTCGGCGTGCGTGGAGCGGCCCAGGAGGACCTCGTCGCCGAGGATGGCGCGGGCCGCGGGAACCGGGAGGTCGCCCTGGCCCAGATGGAGCACGTCGGCACCGATCGCGTGGGCGACATCCGCCCGGTCGTTGACCGCGAGGAGCTTGCCGTGGCGTGCGCAGGCGTCCGCGAAGACCTGGAGGTGTTCCAGTTCCTCGGCCGCCTCCATGCCCTTGTCGCGCAGCTGCACGATGTCGACACCGCCCTCCAGGACCACATCCAGGAAATCGGCGAGGTCGCCCTGACGCTTGCGGGCGTCCGTGCACAGGTACACGCGGGCGTCGGCGAGCTGGGCGCGTGCGGCTGCGGCGGCGTTGTCGGGCATGGGTGTGTCCCCCGTTGTCGGTGCGTGGGGACCACGGCGGCCGGGGTGGTCCGTGGCCGCCGTGGTCCGGACGTCGGACGGTCTGTTCAGGTCAGACGGCGAGCGCCTGGGCGCGACGCTTCACCTCCGTGCCGCGATTCTCGCTGAGAGCCTGCGCGGGGGTACCGGGCAGGCTCGGGTCGGGGGTGAAGAGCCACTCGAGCATCTCTTCATCGGAGAAACCGTCGTCCCTCAGGAGCGTCAGGGTGCCTGTCAGGCCCTTGACCACCTTGTCCCCGTCGATGAAGGCGGCAGGGACGTGCAGCGCGCGGTTCTCACCACGGCGTACGGCGATCACCTGGCCCTCCTTGACCAGCTGCCGGACTCGGGTCACCTCGACGCCGAACTGCTCGGCGATGTCGGGGAGGGTGAGCCAGGCGGGTACGAGAGCATCGATCTTTGCGTCAATCTCGGTCACGGGACAAGCCTGCCATCCCGGACTGACACTCGGTACCCGAGTCCCGCCCCGACAGGGCACAAACCACCCAAAACCAATCAGAACCGCTGATGGCCGCCCCCTCGGCGGCGAATCCGTACCGCCTACGCCGTCGCCGTCTTCAGCGGTCGCGCCGGGTCCGACAGCAGCTCCGGGTTCATCAGGGTGCCCGCCTCGATGAGTTTGCGGCCCTGCGCCAGATCCCTGGGGCGGCCGACCGCCAGGAGGGCGACCAGGCGGCCGTCGTGGAGCCAGCAGACCGTCCAGGCGGCGCCGGACGGGTCGCCGCGCCAGACGGTGGTGTCGGCGGGGGCGTGGTGGCCGACGTACTGGACGAAGCGGCCGAACTGCTCGGACCAGAAGTACGGGACGGGGTCGTACGCGACGGGGGACTCGCCGATGATGTTCGCCGCCACCGTGCGCGGGCCCTGGAGGGCGTTGTCCCAGTGGTGGACCAGAAGGCGGTCCTCGTACCGGCCCGAAGGGAAGGAAGCGCAGTCGCCGACCGCGTAGACGTCCGGAGCGGAGGTGCGCAGATGGTCGTCGGCCACGACCTCGCGGTGGGCGCCGAGCTCGATGCCCGAGCCGCTGAGCCAGGCGGTGGCGGGGCGCGCGCCGATGCCGACGACCACGGCGTCCGCGGGCACCCTGGAGCCGTCGTCCAGGACCACCGCGCCGGGCTCGATGCGCTCCACGCGCGCGTGGGTGCGCAATTCGGCTCCGCTGTCCGCGTACCAGGCGGCCATCGGCTCGGCGACCTCGGCGGGCAACGCCCCGGCGAGCGGCCGGTCGGCGGCCTCGACGACGGTCACCACGCACCCCGCGTCACGCGCCGCCGTGGCGAACTCGGCGCCGATCCAGCCCGCCCCGACCACCACGATGTCGTGCTGCTGGGCGAGCACCGGACGCAGCCGCTCGGCGTCGTCCAGGGTGCGCAGCAGATGGACCCCGGGGACGCCCTCCGCGCCCGGCAGCCGGATCGGTTCGGCGCCGGTCGCGACGACCAGGACGTCGTAAGGCACCGGGCCCGTGGCGGTGTCCAGCTCATGATCCTCGGGGCGGACGCCGAGCGCCTCGCGTCCGAGCTGCAGTTCGATGCCCAGTGCCTCGAAGTCGATGTCGAAGGCGGAGCCCTCGGCCTTGCCGAGCAGCACGGCCTTGGACAGCGGTGGCCGGTCGTACGGCTGGTGCGGTTCCGCCCCGATCAGCGTCACACCGCCGTCGAAGCCCTGTTCTCGCAGGGCGACCGCGGTCTGCACACCCGCCATGCCGGCGCCCACGACGACGACCTGCCGTACCGTCCGCTCCTGAACCCGCGTCTTCTCGGTCACCTGATCACCATAGACAGCTGACGATTTGTCAGTCAGCGGACGTGCTCAGTGACCTGTTCCACATCGCCCGTCCTGACCTGCGTCGCTCGTCCCGGCCTCGTCCACGCCGCTCGCCCCGACCTCTTCCACGACGCTCGTCCCACTGCCCCGCTGCGACTCCCACTCCCAGGTCTCCTCAAGCCGCACGCGCCCGTCGGGCAGCTCCGCCACGCGGGACACGCAATGCCCCGAGGAGGTGCTGCCGTCGCGCTTCAACTGCACGTACCGGAAGTCGAGACGGTCACCCTCGCGGGTACCCAGGAGATGCCCGCGTACGACATCGCCGCCCGCGTAGTCGGCCCAGATCTCGCCGTTCCGCTCGTGGTAGGTGAACCGGGTGCGGGTACCCACCTGACCTGGTGCCTGGTCGGCGACCGGGGACAGGACGAGGCCGTCGAGCGAACGGGCCATGGACGCGGGCTCCCTTACTGAGACATACCGCAGCGGGCTAGGCTGGCCAACGTAAAGCACTCGCGGGAGTCCGGACGCACCGGGCTGAGAGGGAGGCTGGGACGGCCTCCGACCGTACGAACCTGATCCGGGTCATGCCGGCGAAGGGAGGGGCTGGACGCCCATGTCGCGTACACCGTCAGACACATCCCAGACATCAGACGCATCTCTCGCATCTCTTGCATTCCAGTCATCGGGCACCTCGGACGTCCTTGTCGTCGGGGGCGGAATCATCGGTCTTGTGACGGCCTGGCGGGCCGCGCAGCGCGGGTTCACGACCGCGCTCCTGGACCCCGAGCCCGGCGGTGGCGCCGCGCAGGTCGCGGCCGGAATGCTCGCCGCCGTCACGGAACTGCACTACGGCGAGCAGACCCTGCTGGGCCTCAACCTCGCCTCCGCGGACCGCTACCCGGACTTCGTCGCCGAGCTCACCGAGGCGACGGGCCAGGACCTCGGCTACCGCCGGTGCGGCACCCTGGCCGTCGCACTCGACGCCGACGACCGCGCCCACCTGCGTGAACTGCACGCCCTGCAACGTCAGTCGGGGCTCGACTCGGAGTGGCTCAGCGGGCGTGAGTGCCGCCGCCTCGAACCGATGCTCGCGCCCGGCGTACGCGGCGGGCTGCGGGTCGACGGCGACCACCAGGTCGATCCGCGCCGGCTCGCCAAGGCCCTGGTCACGGCGTGCGAGCGGGCCGGAGTGGTGTTCCACCGGACGTGGGCCGAGCGCCTGACCGTCGTACGGGACCGGGCCGCCGGAGTCGTCACCGCGGACGGCACCGAGCTGTCGGCGGAGCAGGTGGTCCTCGCCGCGGGCAGCCTCAGCGGGCGCCTCGCGGGCGTTCCCGACGCCGTACTGCCACCCGTGCGCCCGGTGAAGGGGCAGGTTCTGCGGCTGACCGTGCCGAAGCCGTACGCGCCCTTCCTGAGCAGGACCGTGCGTGCCGTCGTCCGCGGCAGCCATGTCTACCTGGTGCCGCGCGAGAACGGCGAGCTCGTCGTGGGCGCGACCAACGAGGAGCTCGGCTGGGACACGACGGTGACCGCGGGCGGCGTGTACGAGCTGCTGCGCGATGCCCATGAGCTGGTGCCCGGGATCACCGAGCTGCCGCTCACCGAGACGCGCGCCGGACTGCGCCCCGGCTCGCCGGACAACGCGCCACTGCTCGGCCCCACCGAACTCGACGGGCTCCTGCTGGCGACCGGGCACTACCGCAACGGCGTCCTGCTGACCCCCGTCACCGGTGACGCGCTGGCGCATGCCCTGGCCACCGGTGAACTCCCGGAAGTGGCACGCCCCTTCACCCCCAAGCGCTTCAGCCCGGCCCTCACGGAGCAGCCCGCATGAACATCCTCGTCAGCGTCTTCGTCAACGGAGAGCGGCAGCGGATCGCCGCGGGCACCGCTCTCGACACGCTCGTCGCGGCGCTCACCCCGGCCCCGTCCGGCGTCGCCGCCGCGCTCAACGAAACCGTCGTCCCGCGCGGGCAGTGGTCGTCCACCTCCCTCTCCGAGGGAGACCGCGTCGAAGTCCTCACCGCCGTCCAAGGAGGCTGACCCATGGCCGACGATCCCTTTGTCCTCGGTGGTACGTCCTTCTCGTCCCGTCTGATCATGGGTACGGGGGGTGCGCCCAGCCTCGATGTCCTGGAGCGCTCGCTCGTCGCCTCCGGCACGGAACTGACAACGGTCGCGATGCGGCGCGTAAACGCTTACGTGCACGGTTCGGTGCTGTCCGTGCTCGACCGGCTCGGCATCCGGGTGCTGCCGAACACGGCGGGGTGCTTCACCGCCGGCGAGGCCGTGCTGACCGCCCGTCTCGCGCGGGAGGCTCTCGGCACCGACGTGATCAAGCTGGAGGTCATCGCCGACGAGCGCACCCTGCTGCCCGATCCGATCGAGCTGCTCGACGCGGCGGAGACGCTGGTGGACGACGGGTTCACCGTGCTGCCCTACACGAACGACGACCCCGTCCTCGCGCGGAAGCTGGAAGACGTCGGCTGCGCCGCGATCATGCCGTTGGGCTCGCCCATCGGGTCCGGGCTCGGGATCCGCAATCCGCACAACTTCCAGCTGATCGTGGAGCACGCGCGCGTGCCGGTCATTCTGGACGCGGGGGCCGGTACGGCGTCCGATGCCGCGCTCGCGATGGAGCTGGGGTGTGCGGGTGTGATGCTCGCCTCGGCCGTGACCCGGGCCCAGGAGCCCGTGCTCATGGCCGAGGGCATGCGGCACGCGGTGGAGGCGGGGCGGCTCGCCTATCGCGCGGGGCGGATTCCCCGGCGGTACCTCGCCGAGGCGTCGTCTCCTGCGGAGGGGATTGCCCGGCTGGATCCGGAGCGGCCTGCCTTCTGACTGCCGTCCGTGGTTGCTGCTTCAGGACTTCCCCGACCGCGCACCGCCCGTTTCCACTCCGTTGAAAGGTGCGGGTCTCCCGTGGGGGTCCCGCGCCGTCGGCGGCTGCCGCGTGGTTCTCCGTCCTGCGACGTGCGTCACAGGACGGCTTCAGTACAGCCCCGGTATCGGCTGAACGGGTGGGGGCTGACAGTGGCGGCTCGTACACTCACCTGCGTGGATACGACCCTTCAGGACCCGCTTGTCGGGCAGCTGCTCGACGGCCGCTATCGCGTGGACGCGCGCATCGCGGTCGGCGGGATGGCCACGGTCTACCGGGCCCTGGACACCCGCCTCGACCGCGTGCTCGCCCTCAAGGTGATGCACCCGGCGCTGGCCGCCGACGGCTCGTTCGTGGAGCGGTTCATCCGCGAGGCCAAGTCGGTGGCCCGGCTCGCGCACCCCAATGTGGTGCAGGTCTTCGACCAGGGGACGGACGGGTCGTACGTCTATCTGGCCATGGAGTACGTCGCCGGGTGCACCCTGCGTGACGTGCTGCGCGAGCGCGGAGCCCTCCAGCCGAGGGCCGCGCTGGACATCCTGGAGCCGGTGCTCGCCGCGCTCGGAGCCGCGCACCGCGCCGGGTTCGTGCACCGCGACATGAAGCCGGAGAACGTCCTCATAGGGGATGACGGCCGGGTCAAGGTGGCGGACTTCGGGCTCGTACGGGCCGTGGACACCGTGACGAACACGACAGGCGCCGTCCTCGGCACCGTTTCGTATCTCGCCCCCGAGCAGATCGAGCACGGCACGGCCGACGCCCGCGTCGACGTCTACGCCTGCGGAATCGTCCTCTACGAGATGCTCACCGGCGACAAGCCGCACTCCGGGGACTCCCCCGCCCAGGTGTTCTACCAGCACCTCCACGCGGACGTACCGCCGCCGTCGGCCGCCGTGCCGGGGCTGGCGTACCAGCTCGACGAGCTGGTCACCTCCGCGACCGCGCGCAACCCCGCAGTGCGCCCGCACGACGCGGTGGCGCTGCTGGGACAGGTCCTCGAGGCGCGGGCAGGGCTCAGCGCCGAGCAGCTCGACGCCGTACCACCGCAGGCACTCGCCACGGGGCACCACAACGCCGAGGACCGTACGAGTGTGATCCCGCGCTCGCTGTCCGTGCCGCGCCCGCTGCCGGTGAACGAGCCCGCCGAGTACGCCGATGCCGCCGTGCTCAACCCGACCAGCCGGTTCGAGCGGACCAGCCAGTTCGCGTCCGAGCCGGGCCCGCCCTCGCGACGCGCCCCGGGCGGCTCCCGGCGCGGAATGCTCGCGATCGTCACGGCGCTCCTGCTGGTGCTCGGTGTCGGCGCGGGCGTCTGGTACATCAACTCCGGCCAGTTCACCAAGGTCCCGGCGGTCCTGGCGGTCACCGAGGCGGAGGCCAAGGACCGGCTGGCGGACGCCGGGCTCGACACCGGGCAGGTCGAGCACGCGTACAGCGACACCGTGGAGCGCGGCACCGTCATCAGCAGCGACCCGGACGTCGGCGCCAAGATCCGTGACAACGACTCGGTGAACCTGACCATCTCCGACGGCCCGGAGACGGTGAAGGTGCCCGACCTCCAGGGCTCCACTCTGGCGAAGGCGAAGGCCGCGCTGGAGGACGGCGGCCTGGCGGCGGGCCTGGTCACCCGGGAGTTCAGCGACGACGTACCCAACGGCTCTGTGATCGGTACGGACCCGGAGGCGGGCACCGAGCGCCACGCGGGCTCGGCCATCGCGATCACCGTCAGCAAGGGCAGCCCGGTGGAGGTGGCCGACGTCACGGGAGCGTCCGTCGAGGACGCCACCGCGGAGCTGGAGGAGGCGGGTCTGAAGGTGAAGATCGCCTCCGCGCAGGTCAATTCGGAGTTCGACAAGGGTCTGGTCGCCGAACAGTCCCCCGGCGCGGGCAATGAGGCCGCCGAGGGCGACACCGTGACGCTGACGATCTCCAAGGGTCCCGAGATGGTCGAGGTCCCGGATGTCGTGGGCGACAGCGTGGACGACGCGAAGCAGACGCTGGAGGACGCCGGGTTCCAGGTCGACGAGGACCGCGGCCTGCTCAACCTCTTCGGGAACACCGTCAAGAGCCAGTCGGTGGACGGCGGCGACACGGCACCCAAGGGCTCGACGATCACGATCGAGATCGACTGAGCCGCGCCGCACCAAGCCGGCCGATGACCACGAGGTCCGCCGACAGGGCGGGAGTGCGCGCGTGACACCCTGACGGGTGTGACCAGCAAGCAACTCCGCAACCCCGTCGGCGGCCATGTCCCCGTGGCCGGCGGCCTCAACTCCGTCGGCCTGAGCTACGCCCGTGAGCTCAAGGCCGAGACCGTCCAGGTCTTCGTCGCCAACCCGCGCGGCTGGGCGACGCCCGTCGGAAACCCCCGCCAAGACGAGGAGTTCCGCGCGGCCTGCGCCGCCGAATCGATCGCGGCGTACGTCCATGCCCCGTATCTGATCAACTTCGGCTCGCACACCGAGGCCACGGTCGAGAAGTCCGTGGAGTCACTGCGGCACTCGCTGCGCAGGGGCCGGGAGATCGGCGCGCTGGGCGTGGTCGTGCACACGGGGAGCGCCACCGGGGGCAGGGAGCGTTCCGTGGCCCTCGCGCAGGTGCGCGAGCACCTGCTGCCGCTGCTCGACGAGCTGACCCACGAAGAGGACCCGTTCCTGCTCCTGGAGTCGACCGCAGGTCAGGGCGCTTCGCTCTGTTCCCGCACCTGGGACTTCGGGCCGTACTTCGAGGCGCTGGACGCCCATCCGAAGCTGGGTGTCTGCCTCGACACCTGCCACATCTACGCGGCGGGCCACGATCTGACTGGTCCGAGCGGGATGCACCAGACCCTGGACCTGCTGGTGGACACGGTCGGCGAGGGCCGGCTCAAGCTGATCCACGCCAACGACTCCAAGGATGTGGTCGGCGCCCACAAGGACCGCCACGAGAACATTGGCTCCGGCCACATCGGCGAGGACCCGTTCCGCGCGCTGATGACCCACCCGGCCACCGAGGGCGTACCCCTGATCATCGAGACGCCGGGCGGCAAGGAGGGGCACGCCGGGGACATCGAGCGCCTGAAGAAGCTCCGGGAGTAAGGAATACCCCCTGGGGGTATGTAGTTGTTGCTCGCGACAGGAACCGCTACCTGACTCCGGGGGCTTCTCATGCAGCACGACGCGCACACCGGGCACACGCACGAAGGCCACGCCCATGGCATCGGCAAGGTCACCTGGTCCACGGCCGCCCAGGCGACCCTGCACTGCCTCACCGGCTGCGCCATCGGTGAGGTGCTCGGCATGGTGATCGGGACCGCGTTCGGCTGGGGCAATGTGCCGACGCTGATCCTGGCGATCGTCCTGGCGTTCGTCTTCGGCTACTCGTTCACGCTGCGGAGCGTGCTCAAGGCCGGCGTCGACTTCCGGACGGCGTTCCGGGTCGCGCTCGCCGCGGACACCCTGTCGATCGCCGTGATGGAGCTGATCGACAACGGCGTGATCGCCTTCTGGCCGGGCGCGATGGACGCCGGACTCTCGGACGCGTCCTTCTGGTGGGTCCTGGCCCTCGCGCTGGCCGCCGCCTTCGCGATCACCCTGCCCGTGAACAAGTGGATGATCGGCCGCGGCAAGGGCCATGCGGTGGTGCACCAGTACCACTGACCGGCACAGAAAGCAGGAGTAAGGGCAGGACTCAGAGCTCGGGGCCGTCCCCGGGCTCCTCCTGGTACGAGTAGCGCTGCTCGCGCCACGGGTCGCCGACGTTGTGGTACCCGCGCTCCTCCCAGAAGCCGCGGCGGTCCGCCGTCATGTACTCGACGCCGCGCACCCACTTGGGGCCCTTCCAGGCATAAAGCTGCGGCACGACGAGGCGGAGCGGGAAGCCGTGTTCCGCCGTCAGCAGTTCGCCGTCCTTGTGGGTGGCGAAGATCGTGCGGTCGGAGGCGAAGTCGTCGAGGCGGAGGTTGGAGCTGAACCCGTACTCGGCCCAGACCATGACATGAGTGACAGTGGGCGCCGGCGGGGCGATCTCCAGGATCGTACGGGCCGGAATGCCACCCCATTCGGCCCCGATCATGCTGAACTTCGTGACGCAGTGCAGATCGGCCACGACCGAGGCGTACGGCAGGGCCGTGAACTCCTCGTGGGTCCAGCAGTGCTTCTCACCGTCGGCGGTGGCGCCGAAGACCCTGAACTCCCAGCGTTCGGGGCGGAACTTGGGTACGGGCCCGTAGTGCGTGACCGGCCAGCCGCGCTGCAGTCGCTGCCCCGGCGGAAGCTCCGACTGTGCCGCTTCTCCAGATTCACGCTCCACCGGCTGACCCATGACTCCATCCTGACAGACCTGGGGCAGTGCACATGACCAGCCAAAGTCGGATTCGGGCAACTCCTACTAAGCATGCACTTACTGGACGCCCTCAGGAAGCCGGTGCAAGGATGCGGCGCAACCTGCCAACTCCCCTTCCTGGAAGGAGCCTCTGCGATGCAGGGCGACCCCGAGGTCCTCGAGTTCCTGAACGAACAGCTCACCGGCGAGCTGACGGCGATCAACCAGTACTGGCTGCACTACCGCATCCAGGACAACAACGGTTGGACCAAGCTCGCCAAGTACACGCGTTCTGAATCCATCGATGAGATGAAGCACGCGGACAAGATCACCGAGCGCATCCTCATGCTGGACGGCCTGCCGAACTACCAGCGGCTGTTCCATGTGCGAGTGGGGCAGACCCTCACCGAGATGTTCCAGGCCGACCGGCAGGTGGAGGTCGAGGCGATCGACCGCCTCAAGCGGGGCATCGAGGTGATGCGCGCGAAGGGCGACATCACGTCGGCGAACATCTTCGAGTCGATCCTCGAGGACGAGGAGCACCACATCGACTATCTCGACACACAGCTCGACCTGGTCGAGAAGCTCGGCGAGGCGCTCTACATCGCGCAGCAGATCGAGCAGCCGGACAGCTAGTCCGCCCTCTAGGCGGCCTCGTCCAGCGACGCGGACACCGGAACCTCGGTCGCGGACACCGGAACCTCGGCTGCGGACACCGAGACCTCGGAGAGGACCGGCCTGCCCTCGCCCACCAGCTCGCGGCGCGGGCACGCGCCCCGGCCCAGCAGGGCCTGAATTCGGCGGACGCACGAACCACAGTCCGTGCCCGCCTTGCACTCCGACGCTATCTGGCGGGGGGTGCAGGCACCGCCCTCCGCGTGCTTCTTCACCTGCGCCTCGGTGACACCGAAGCAGTTGCAGACGTACACGCGGTCCACCTCCCGACAGGGATTTCGTAGGTCGTGCCATCCCGATGATCGGTGAGGCTAACCTAACCTTACCCGCCTGTCAGGAACCGTAAAAGTGCCGTGGGGCGCGGATCGTATGTGATCCGCGCCCCACTTCACGCTCCTGTAA
This sequence comes from Streptomyces sp. NBC_00620, assembly GCF_026341825.1. Lineage (GTDB taxonomy): Bacteria > Actinomycetota > Actinomycetes > Streptomycetales > Streptomycetaceae > Streptomyces. Next base: position 259,544 of record NZ_JAPENY010000002.1, on the reverse strand, counting down.
CAGCCGAAACAGCTGTCCGCCCGCTACTGGTCGCGGTACATCTCTGCGACCAGGAAGGCCAGGTCAAGGGACTGGCTGCGGTTCAGACGGGGGTCGCAGGCCGTCTCGTAGCGCTGGTGCAGATCGTCGACGAAGATCTCGTCGCCGCCGCCCACGCACTCGGTGACGTCGTCACCGGTGAGCTCGACATGGATGCCGCCCGGGTGGGTGCCCAGACCCTTGTGGACCTCGAAGAAGCCCTTGACCTCGTCCAGCACGTCGTCGAAGCGGCGGGTCTTGTGGCCGGAAGCCGCCTCGTAGGTGTTGCCGTGCATCGGGTCGGTGATCCAGGCCACGGTCGCGCCGGAGGCGGTGACCTTCTCGACCAGCTCGGGCAGCTTGTCGCGGACCTTGTCCGCGCCCATCCGCACGATGAAGGTGAGACGGCCCGGCTCGCGGTCCGGGTCGAGGCGCTCGATGTACTGCAGCGCGTCCTCGGCCGTCGTCGTCGGGCCCAGCTTGATCCCGATCGGGTTGCGGATCTTCGAGGCGAACTCGATGTGCGCGCCGTCCAGCTGACGGGTGCGCTCACCGATCCACACCATGTGGCCCGAGACGTCGTACAGGTGGCCCGTACGCGAGTCGACCCTGGTCAGCGCCGACTCGTAGTCGAGGAGCAGCGCCTCGTGGGAGGCGTAGAACTCGACGGTCTTGAACTCCTCCGGGTCGGTGCCGCAGGCCCGCATGAAGTTCAGCGCGTTGTCGATCTCGCGCGCCAGCTGCTCGTAGCGCTGCCCGGACGGGGAGGACTTGACGAAGTCCTGGTTCCAGGCGTGCACCTGGCGCAGATCGGCGTAGCCGCCGGTGGTGAAGGCGCGCACCAGGTTGAGCGTGGAGGCGGAGGCGTTGTACATCCGCTTCAGGCGCTCGGGGTCCGGGATGCGGGACTTCTCGTCGAAGTCGAAGCCGTTGACCGAGTCACCGCGGTACGTCGGCAGGGTCACGCCGTCACGGGTCTCGGTGCCCTTGGAGCGCGGCTTGGAGTACTGGCCCGCGATACGGCCGACCTTCACGACCGGCACGGAGGCGGCGTAGGTGAGGACAGCGCCCATCTGGAGCAGGGTCTTGAGCTTGGCCCGGATGTGCTCGGCGCTCACGGCGTCGAAGGACTCGGCGCAGTCGCCGCCCTGCAGCAGGAACGCGTCGCCCTTCGCGACGGCCGCCAGACGGGCGCGCAGCTGGTCGCACTCGCCGGCGAAGACGAGCGGCGGATACGACTCGAGGTCCGCGATCACATCGCGCAGAGCCTCGGCATCGGGGTACTCGGGCTGCTGCGCCGCGGGCAGGTCTCGCCAGGTCGCCTTGGCGGCGATGGCTTGGGAATCAGCGTTCACGGTCACCCCGTAAACATTACGGGGTCGTGTCGGGCGTCCATCCACCTGCTCATCAATTGAGACGGGGCGCGCTCGATCGGGGCGAGCTCCGGGCGGCCGTACGACGGGTGCGTACGGCCGCCCGGAGCAGGCGAGAGTCGGCTAGTCCACGTCGAGCCGGTTGCGGTCGATGCTGATCTTCACACCGCCGTGGGTCTCGGTCGTGTCGCCCACGTACTGGTGGATGCGCTGGTGGTCGGCCCAGAGTTTCGCGGGGATCGACGGGTCCGTGAGCGTCGACTCACCGTTCCAGCGGGCGAAGTGGATCACGTCGGGCGGGGTGATCGTCTTCACGTTGGCCACCAGGTCGGTGATCAGGGACGAGACGCTGCCGTACGCGCCCGAGCGGTAGCCCAGCTGGTGCAGGCGCTCGGTGTAGGCCTCGATGTAGGCGAGCACCCGGGCGGTCACGGTGGTGCCGCGGGTGTAGTGCTCGAGGTCGTTGTAGATCACCGACCCCTTGCCGAGGCCCAGCGCCGCGGCCTGCTTGGCGGCGTCGTCGGCGGCCGCGGTGCCCTGCGGTACCGGGTCGGTGATCGACGCACAGCCACCGCCGCAGCTGCCGCCGTCGGAGGAGGGCTGCCGGCCGACGTACAGCGGGAAGAACCGCCAGCCGTTGGCGTACTGCGTGCGCACCCACGCGGCCGTGAGTTTCGGCTGGGCGCAGGCGCGGTTGAGGCCGCCGATGTAGATGCCGATGGCGCCGTAGTCGGACGCGTCCCGCCAGGCGTCCATCGCCGACTGGCTCGGTGCGGTGCAGGCGTCGAAGCCCTCGCCCCGGAACGAGGTGGCGTCCGCGGGGACGGGCGCCACGGCTGTCTGCTCCGTCTCCGGGGCGGCGACGGGCAGACCGGCGCTGCGCAGGATCCGCTGGATGCTGCCCCGGTCGTCTCCGTACGCGGCGGTCACGGTGATGCGGTCCGCGGTGGCCCGGTAGGTGCGGGCCGTGCGGTTCTCGGTGACGGCGCTCCGCGCGGCGGTGGCGGGCTGGATCAGGAGTGCTTCGGTACGTCCCCTCAGACGCGCCGGGCAGTCCTGCCGGCCGCCGGGCGTGCCGAGGTACACGGCGTGCCGGTCGAAGCGGACGCAGGCTTCCGGGTTCTCCGTCAGGTCCACGACCTGCCAGGAGGCGGGGACGGTGAACTCGTGGCTGCGGTAGCTGACCTGGGTGGTGTCGTCGGATTCGGCGGGGCGCGGGGCCGACTGGGCGGCGCCGGGCCAGCCGGCGGCAAGGACCGCGGCTGCGGCGAGGGCCGTGAGCGCGCGTGCGCCGCTCCGGCGGGACAGGGGTGAACGAGCTGCGTGAATGACTCTCTCCTCGGTCGGGCTCCTCGGTCGGGCTGTGAACCCATCAATGGCCGCCGACCGGGCGATCCGAACCCGGTGCCCGCGCGGTTCACGCTGTTGCCCGGCCCCCGGCGTCGGGTAGGGTGCGGCGCATGTTCGCGCATTCGACCCAGACCTGGTGGTGGACCGCTCATCCGGCGGCCCACTGATCGCGCGTACTCAAGACTTCGCGAAGGCCGCCCGAGGGGCGGCCTTCGGCGTTTCCCGGAGCCCGTTCCTCTCTGAGTCGGTCAGACCTCACCGAGAAGGAACAGGACCGATGAACCTGCTCGATCTGCTGGACGATCCCCGTCCGTTCGCCCTGCTGCGCCGCCGCACACCCGGTCACGACCATGACGTGGTCGAGGTCCTGCTCGGCCCGGTCAGCACGTACGACCGCCTCGCCGACCTCCCCGACGAGGGCCTCGCGCTGATCCCCTTCCGCCAGATCAGGGAGCGCGGCTTCGACGTCCGCGACGACGGCACACCGCTCGCGGTACTGACCCCGCAGGAGACGTACGAACTGCCGCTGGAGCGCGCCCTGGCGGAGCTGCCGTCGCACGACGTGCGGGTCGAGGGCGGCGGCTTCGACGTCGCCGACGAGGAGTACGCGAGGATCGTCGGGCGCGTGCTCCACGAGGAGATCGGAAGCGGCGAGGGCGCGAACTTCGTCATCCGTCGTACGTACGAGGGGCAGATCCCGGGGTTCGGGAAGGCCGACGCGCTGGCCCTCTTCCGACGGCTGCTCGTCGGTGAGCGGGGCGCGTACTGGACGTATGTCGTGCACACCGGGGAGCGGACGCTGGTCGGGGCGAGTCCCGAGGTGCACGTGCGGATGGCGGGCGGCACGGTCGTCATGAACCCGATCAGCGGGACGTACCGCTACCCGGCCGGGGGTCCGACGCCCGAGGATCTGCTCGCCTTCCTCGCCGACGGCAAGGAGATCGAGGAGCTCTCGATGGTCGTCGACGAGGAGCTCAAGATGATGTGCACGGTCGGTGACATGGGCGGGGTGGTGATCGGGCCGCGGCTCAAGGAGATGGCCCATCTCGCGCACACCGAGTACGAGTTGCGGGGCCGGTCGTCGCTGGACGTACGGGAGGTTCTGCGCGAGACCATGTTCGCCGCCACCGTGACCGGGTCGCCGGTGCAGAACGCGTGCCGGGTCATCGAGCGCCACGAGGTCGGCGGACGCGGCTACTACGCGGGCGCCCTTGCCCTCGTCGGACGGGACGCGGGCGGGGCCCAGACCCTCGACTCCCCCATCCTCATCCGGACCGCCGACATCGACGCAGACGGGCGGCTGCGGGTGCCGGTCGGCGCCACCCTCGTCCGGGGGTCGGATCCGGCGAGCGAGGTCGCCGAGACGCATGCGAAGGCGGCGGGAGTCCTGGCGGCTCTGGGGGTCCTCGAAGGCAGGCCGCGCGAGGAGGGCGTACGGCCGAAGATGGCCGACGATCCGCGGGTGCAGGCGGCGCTCGACGGGCGACGGGGCTCACTGGCGCCGTTCTGGCTGCGGATGCAGGAGCGGACCGACGCGCTGGAGGGGCACGCCCTGGTCGTGGACGGCGAGGACACGTTCACGGCGATGCTCGCGCATGTGCTGCGGTCGTCGGGCCTTGACGTGACCGTGCGGCGGTACGACGAGCCCGGGCTGCGGGAGGTCGTGCTCGCCCATGAGGGGCCGCTGATCCTGGGTCCGGGGCCCGGTGATCCGGGCGATGTCGACGACCCCAAGATGCGTTTCCTGCGCGGGCTCACCGCCGAGGTCCTGCGCACCCACCGCCACGGCGTGCTCGGCGTCTGCCTCGGCCATGAGCTGATCGCGGCCGAACTGGGGCTGGAGATCGTGCGCAAGGAGGTGCCCTACCAGGGCGCGCAGACCGAGGTCGACCTCTTCGGGCGGCCGGAGACCGTCGGCTTCTACAACAGCTTCGTGGCGCGGTGCGACGACGAGACGGCTGCCGAGCTGGCGGCCCATGGCGTCGAGGTCAGCCGCAGCGGCACGGGCGAGGTCCACGCGCTGAGAGGGCCGGGGTTCGCCGGCGTCCAGTTCCACCCGGAGTCGGTGCTGACGCTGCGCGGCACCGGGATCGTACGGGAGTTGCTGGGTCAGCTGCGCGGGACCAGCACGTTCTCCGAGCGGCGGCCCGCGGTGTAGTCCAGGACGTTGCTCAGGGTGGTGTCGATGATCTGGCCGACGGCGTCCACGGTGTAGTACGCCTGGTGGGAGGTGACCAGGACGTTCGGGAAGGTGACGAGGCGGGCCAGGGTGTCGTCCTCGACGGCCTCCAGGGACTTGTCGAGGAAGAAGAGCCCGGCTTCCGCCTCGTACACGTCGAGGCCGACGCCCGTGAAGCGGCCCTCGCGCAGTTGGTCGACGAGGGCCGCGGTGTCGATCAGGCCGCCGCGGCTGGAGTTCACGAGGATCGCGTCGTCCTTCATCGTGCGCAGCGCGGCGGCGTCGATGAGCCGCTGCGTCTCGGGCATGAGCGGGACGTGCAGGGTGATCAGGTCGGACTCGGCGAAGAGCTGCTCCTTGGGGACGTACTTCATGCCGAGGTCCACGCAGGCCGGGTTCTCGGCGACGTCCCAGCCGAGCAGGTTCATGCCGAAGCCGTGGGCGATCCGGGTGAACGCCTCGCCGATCTTGCCGGTGCCGAGGACGCCCGCGGTGCGGCCGTGCATGTCGCGGCCCATCAAGCCGTCGAGGCGGAAGTCGAAGTCGCGGGTGCGGATGGCGGCGCGGACGATACGGCGGTTGACGGCCATACCGAGGGTCCAGGCGAACTCGGCGACCGAGTACGGCGAGTAGTACGAGACCCGTGCGGCGGTCATGCCGAGGCGCTCGGCTACGTCGAGGTCGATGTTGTTGAAGCCGGTGGAGCGCTGGGCGATCATCTGCGTGCCGCCGGCCGCGAGGGTCTGCAGGACGTGGTGGCCGAGGCCGCAGTTGACGCTGGTGGAGATGATCTCGTGGCCGGCCGCGATGGGAGCGGTGTCCTCGGTCAGGAAGACGTCGAGGCAGCGGACGTCGTGGTGTCCCGCGAAGGCCTTCTGGATCAGGGGCTTCTCGTCGGCCTGCACACCGAACGCCAGAATCTCCACCGGCTACTCCCGTCCTGGAGGGTTATGGGCCGAATATACGGCCCATAACCCCAGGTCGCCGGGTCAACGGAGCGGCAGGACCCGCGGACTCGGCCGCCCCAGCCGCCTCAGCCTCCTCAGCCGAAGAAGACCCCGACCTCCTCGTACAGCTTCGGGTCCACCGTCTTCAGCTTGGCCGTGGCCTCCGCGATCGGGACGCGGACGATGTCCGTGCCGCGCAGGGCGACCATCTTGCCGAAGTCGCCGTCCCGGACGGCCTCGATGGCGTGCAGGCCGAAGCGGGTGGCGAGCCAGCGGTCGAAGGCACTGGGGGTGCCGCCGCGCTGGACGTGCCCGAGGACCGTGGTCCTGGCCTCCTTGCCGGTGCGCCTCTCGATCTCCTTGGCCAGCCACTCGCCGACACCGGAGAGCCGGACGTGTCCGAAGGAGTCGAGCGTGCCGTCCTTGAGGACCACGTCGCCGTCCTTGGGCATGGCACCCTCGGCGACGACCACGATCGGGGCGTACGAGGCCTTGAAGCGAGAGGTCACCCAGGAGCAGACCTGTTCCACGTCGAAGCGCTGCTCGGGGATGAGGATGACGTTCGCGCCGCCCGCGAGGCCCGAGTGGAGGGCGATCCAGCCCGCGTGCCTCCCCATCACCTCGCAGACGAGCACGCGCATGTGCGACTCGGCGGTGGTGTGCAGCCGGTCGATCGCCTCGGTGGCGATGTTGACGGCGGTGTCGAAGCCGAAGGTGTAGTCGGTGGCGGACAGGTCGTTGTCGATGGTCTTCGGTACGCCGACGACGGGGACGCCGTACTCGTCGGTGAGGCGCGCGGCCACACCGAGCGTGTCCTCGCCGCCGATCGCGATGAGCGCCTCGACATCCTGCTTGGCGAGGGTCTCCTTGATCCGGCGGATGCCGTTCTCGACCTTGAGCGGATTGGTGCGCGAGGAGCCGAGGATGGTGCCGCCGCGGGGCAGGATGCCGCGCACGGCCGGGATGTCGAGCTGGACGGTGTCGCCCTCGAGCGGACCCCGCCAGCCGTCCCGGAAGCCGACGAAGTCATAGCCGTACTCCTGCACGCCCTTGCGGACGATGCCCCGGATGACGGCGTTGAGCCCGGGGCAGTCGCCGCCTCCGGTCAGTACTCCGACCCGCATGGAAAGTCCCTTCGCCATGGTTGGCTGACGGGACTCACGCTAATAGTGATCCAGGTCACTTCAGTATGGTGCGGAAGGTCAATTCCGGTGAATTGTGCGGGAGTTGATCACCCACCTTCACTCGAAGGTGGGTAACCCGTGGTTTACGCGTCGTCCAGTCCGCGCTCTATGGCGTAGCGAACGAGCTCCACACGGTTGTGGAGTTGGAGCTTGCCCAGGGTGTTCTGCACGTGGTTCTGGACCGTGCGGTGGGAGATGACCAGGCGCTCGGCGATCTGCTTGTAGCTGAGGCCCTTGGCGACCAGGCGGAGCACCTCGGTCTCGCGGTCGGTGAGCTGCGGTGCCCTGGGCTCGTCGCCGCCCGTGGCGGGTCCGGGGTCGGAGGCGAGCCGGCGGTACTCGCCGAGGACCAGTCCGGCGAGGCCCGGTGTGAACACCGGGTCGCCGACGGCCGTGCGGCGCACCGCGTCGGTCAGCTCCGCCGTGGACGCCGACTTGAGCAGATAGCCCGTCGCGCCGGACTTGACCGCCTCCAGGACGTCGGCGTGCTCACCACTGGCCGACAGGACGAGGACGCGCAGCGCCGGGTTGGCGCCGACCAGTTCCTTGCAGACCTGGACGCCGGGCTTGGCGGGCAGGTTCAGGTCGAGGACGAGGACGTCGGGCGCAGCGGCCTGGGCGCGGCGCACGGCCTGCTCGCCGTCGCCCGCGGTGGCGACGACGTCGAAGCCGGCCTCGGCGAGGTCGCGGGCGACGGCATCGCGCCACATGGGGTGGTCGTCCACCACCATGACCTTGATCGAACCCTCGTGCTGCTCACTCATGCTCGCTCCGCCTTCCCCCGTGAAACCTTCGAACCCTTGGGCGCCTTCGAATCCTTCGGCGCCTTCGGCACTTTCAGCTCGACCTCCGTGCCCTGCCCCGGGACCGAGATCAGCTCGGCCGCGCCGCCGATCTCACGCAGCCGGCCGCGGATCGACAGGGCCACGCCGAGCCGCCCCTCCCCCTCGGCCTGGGCGAGCCGCCCCTCCGGGATGCCGGGGCCGTCGTCGCGCACGGTCACGATCACCGCGTCCGGCTCGTCCTCGACCAGGATCCAGGCCCTGGCGTCCGCACCCGCGTGCTTGCGGACATTGTCCAGGGCGGCACCGACAGCGGCGGCCAGCTCCTTGGCGGCGGCCGGGGCGAGCGGCACGGGTGCGCCGGGCTCGGAGAGCGTCACGCGCGCGGTGGCGTACGGGGCGAGGAGCCCGCGCAGGTCCACGGGGCCCGTGGGGTCCTCGTCGTCGCCCGGTTCTTCGACGGCTCGTACGACGGCACCGAGCGCGGCGTCCTCGGACACCCGGGAGACGGGCACCAGGCCGCCCGAGACCAGCGTGCGCAGCGCCACCTCCTGCTCACCGGCCATCCGGCCCAGCTCGGCGGTCTCGCCGCCGAGGGCGGAAGCACGCCGCTGCACCATGGCGAGGACCTGGAGTACGCCGTCGTGGATGTCGCGGGCCAGGCGTTCCCGTTCGCGGGTCGCGGCCTCGATCTCCAGGGCGCGGGCGAGGGTGAGCTCGGAGGCCCGGGCGACCTCGACGACGTATCCGATGGCGATGGAGGCGACCCAGACGAGGAGCACATTGTGGATGGTGTCGCGGGTCGGGGCGCCGCGGTGGACGAGGTTGGCGGCCGCGACGAGCGTGGAGGCGAACGCCGCCCAGCGCCAGCCGCCCTTGATCGCGAACGCCAGGACGGAGCCGGCGGTCCATATCGACGGCAGGGTCGGACCGCCCGCGTCTATCCGGGCCGCGCTGTCGGCGACCCGGGTGAGCAGGATGCCGGTGAGCGCGATGGTCAGGTCGGCGGCGAGGAACCGCTTGGTGCAGCTGGCCGCGTTGGCGACCCTGGGAAGGGTCGCGATGGTCCACACGAACAGGACGACGTAGTAGACGATGGCAACCCAGGGCCGGGCGAACTCGTCGTACGCGGTGGCGAAGAGCCCGGTCGCGTACAGCATCGTCAGCACGCGGTAGCCGCTGAGCGCACGCCACAGCGGCTGCTCGACCGACATCCTCATGACTCGCTCGCGCTTGGCCATGTCCCCCACCCCATACCCCTGACGGACTCGCCTAGGAGCCGGCCCGTTCCGTGTCGGCTGCCGAGGCAGCCGCTTCGGCCTCGGCGGCCGTCGCGTCCTTCTCCGCCTGCTTCTGTGCCTGTTCGGCTTCCTTGTGCGCCTGCTTCTCGGCCTTCGCCGCCTCCGCGAGCTGCCGCTTGGCGGCCGTCGCGTACACGTCGACGTACTCCTGGCCGGAGAGCTTCATGATTTCGTACATGACCTCGTCGGTCACGGCGCGCAGCACGAAACGGTCGTGCTCCATGCCGTTGTAGCGGCTGAAGTCGAGCGGCTTGCCGATGCGGATGCCCGGGCGCATCAGCTTGGGCATCACCTTGCCCGGCGGCTGGATCTTCTCGGTGTCGATCATCGCGACCGGGATGACGGGCGCTCCGGTGGCGAGCGCCACGCGCGCGAGGCCGCCGGGTTTGCCGCGGTAGAGACGGCCGTCGGGCGAGCGTGTGCCCTCCGGGTAGATGCCGAACAACTCACCGCGCTCGACGACGCCGATACCGCTCTTGACGGCCGCCTCGCCCGCGCCGCGCGCACCGGAGCGGTCCACGGGGAGCTGGCCGACGCCCTTGAAGAAGGCGGCGGTCATCCGGCCCTTGATGCCGGGCGTCGTGAAGTACTCGGCCTTCGCGATGAAGGTGACCTTGCGGTCGAGGACCGCGGGCAGGAAGAACGAGTCCGAGAACGACAGATGATTGCTCGCCAGAATGGCGGGGCCCTCGGCGGGGATGTTCTCGAGGCCTTCCACCCAGGGTCTGAAGGCGAGCTTCAGCGGCCCTCCGATGGAAAACTTCATTGCGCCGTAGATCAACCGAGTGCCTCCTGTGTCGTAGGTCAGACCTTAACCCGGAGCACTGTCAAAGGCCCCGACGACCCTGGTCGGTGTCAGTGCGGTCGCGTACGGTGAAGTACGCCTCGAAGTCCCGGGGCGATTTCTTGCTTCCGCCCGTCTCACGAACAGGAGACCGAAGGTGCCGGTCCTTCCTGGAGCCGAGCCGTTCCGCCATGAAGGCGGAGAGGTCGGCGTCCTTCTGTGCCACGGTTTCACCGGTTCCCCGCAGTCGCTGCGCCCCTGGGCGGAGTATCTCGCCGAGCGCGGTCTCACCGTCGCGCTGCCGCTGCTGCCCGGGCACGGCACGCGCTGGGAGGACATGCAGCTCACCGGCTGGCAGGACTGGTACGCCGAGGTGGACCGCGAGCTGCGCGCGCTCCGCGAGCGGTGCGCCCACGTGTTCGTCTTCGGCCTCTCCATGGGCGGCGCGCTGGCCCTGCGGCTGGCTGCGAAGCACGGGGACGAGGTGAGCGGCATCGTCGTCGTCAACCCCGCGAACAAGGTGCACGGCCTGGCGGCGCACGCCCTTCCGGTGCTCCGGCACTTCGTGCGCACGGTGCCCGGCATCACGAGCGACATCGCCAAAGAAGGCAGCGCCGAGATCGGCTACGACAAGGTGCCGCTGCACGCGGCGCACTCGATGCGCAACTTCTACCGCCTGCTGGACGGCGAGCTGCCGCAGGTCACCCAGCCGCTGCTGCTCCTGCACAGCCCGCAGGACCACGTGGTGCCGCCGGTCGACTCGGAGCGGATCCTCAGCCGGGTGTCGTCCACGGACGTGACGGAGATCCTGCTGGAACAGAGCTACCACGTCGCGACGTTGGACCACGATGCGGACCGGATCTTCGAGGAGAGCTACGCGTTCATCGGCCGGCTCGCACCCGGTGTCGGCAAGGAGTCCGACACTGGTCGAGGGGTTCAGCAGGAAGGGACGGCCACCGGTGGCTGAGCACGAGGCGGACCGCGACGATTCCGAGGAGAAGGGCGTGCCCCTCGGCGATGAGCAGAGCGTGCCCTTCGACGAGGAGGCCGCCTGGCAGGCGATCGTGTCCGGTTACGGCGAGGAGCCCAAGGACCCGCCCGGCGCGAAACCGTTCAAGTCGGTGGAAGACCTGGCCCTTCTCGAGCCCGAGACGAACGACGACGCGGACAGCGAGAAGCGAAGCCAGGACGACAAGCCCGAGGACAAGACCGGGGACAAGACCGCGCCCGCGAAGCCCCTCGGCAGCTCCGTGGCCTTCGCCCCCGGCGTCGCCGGCCCGCGTGACTTCCAGGCCCCCGAGTCCACGGACGACGACTTCGACGACACCGACGAGGGCCACTTCGTACCGCCCGAGCCGCCCCCGCTCCCCTCGGCCGACACCACGGCCAAGTTCGCCTGGCTGGCAGTCCTGGGCGGCCCCGTACTGCTCCTGCTGGCCATCCTGCTCGGCTGGGACATGACCTGGTGGCTCGCCACCCTCGGCATCGGCGGCTTCCTGGGCGGTTTCGCCACCCTGGTGACACGCATGAAGAGCGACGACGAGGACGGCGACGACCCCGGCCGGGGCGCAGTGGTCTGACCGCGCCCCCCTCCGCGCGTGGGTCGCTGCGGGGTGCCTGGGGGGCAGGGCTGTGTTGTCGTATCTTGATCGCCATGCCTACGAACTCGTCCGGTGGGGTCAGGGCGCTGCCCAACTCCCGTACTGAATCCGATGGTTCGGCTGTTGTCCGGGTGCTCAGCTACAACATCCGTTCGATGCGCGATGACACTGATGCGCTTGCGCGGGTGATCGGGGCCTGTGCGCCGGACCTGGTGCTGGTGCAGGAGGCCCCGCGGTTCTTTCGGTGGCGGAAGAAGCTGGCTCGGCTCGCGGCGGCTTCCGGGCAGATGATTCTGTCCGGTGGGGCCACCGCGTCCGGGCCTGCGTTGTTGTGCTCCCTGCGGGCGACGGTCGAGCGGACCGAGGATGTTCTGCTTCCGCTCACGCCCGGACTGCACCGGCGTGGGTTCGCCACCGCGGTGGTCCGGTTCGGTGGGGCCCGCCTCGGTGTTCTGAGCTGTCATCTCTCGCTGCAGAAGGACGAGCGGTACGAGCAGGGGGGCATGCTCCTCGAGCGGCTGGCCCGTCTTGGCGCTCCGCATGCTGTCGTCGGGGGTGACCTCAATGAGCGGCCGGACGGGCGCACCTTCAAGCGGCTTGCCGGGGCCCTCCAGGACGGCTGGGCCACCCGGCCCTGGGGCGCTGAGCAGACCTCCACTCCCCAGGACCCGCACCAGCGTATCGACGCGATCTTCGCCACGGAGGGCGTGGAGGTCCTGGGGTGCGGGGTTCCGCTGGGTCTTGACGGTGTGGCCGAGGGTGACCTCAGGAGGGCGACCGATCATCTGCCGGTGCTGGCAGCCCTCAAGGTGCCCGCCGGGTAGGGACCGCGCACGACGACGCCCGCCGACCCCGAGGGGCACGGCGGGCGCACATCACACAGCGAACGTCACATGATCGGGTCCGGCTCCCGGGCCAGGTCGGCGGCCCCCACGAGCCCCGCCTTGTTCCCCAGCTGCGCCGCGATGACATCGGCGACGGGCCGCCAGTTGCCCCCCACCAGCCAACGCTTGTACGACTTACGAATGGGGTCGAGTACCAGCTCGCCCTCGTCCGACAGTCCACCGCCGACGATGAAGGCGGACGGGTCGAAGAGCGAGGCCAGGTCGGCGAGACCGGCACCGGCCCAGCGGGCCAGCTCACGGTAGGAGTCCACCGCGACCGGGTCCCCCTGGCGCGCGGCGACCGAGATGTGCTTGCCCTCGATGCCGTCGGGGCTGCCGTCACCCAGCGCGAGCAGGATCTCCGCGTTCTCGGGGGTCGCGTTGGCCCGCTGCTTCGCGTACCGGACGAGCGCGCGCCCGGAGGCGTACTGCTCCCAGCACCCCTGCGACCCGCACCCGCACAGCAGCCCGTCCGGCACCATCCGGATGTGACCGAACTCGGCGGCCACCCCGAAGTGCCCGCGGCGCAGCTTGTTGCCGATGATGATGCCGCCGCCGAGGCCCGTGCCCAGCGTGATGCAGATGACGTTCCGGTGGCCCTTGCCGGCGCCGAACTTGTACTCGCCCCACGCGGCCGCGTTGGCGTCGTTCTCGACGACTACCGGCAGCCCCACCCGCGCCTCGACCTCGGCTTTGAGCGGTTCCTGCCGCCAGTCGATGTTCGGCGCGAAGTAGACCGTCGAGCGCTGGCGGTTCACGTAGCCGGCGGCGCCGATGCCCACGCCCACGATCTCGTGCCCGGCGCGGGCACCGTCCACTGCGGAGGCGATGGCGTCCACGATGGCCTGCGGTGTGGTGGGGGTCGGCACCTTGTGGGTCGAGAGGATATTGCCTTCCTCGTCGACCACACCGGCCGCGATCTTCGTGCCGCCGATATCGACGCCGATGGTGAGTCCCATGAATCCCTCAGTTTCGGTCGAGCCCCGCTACGGCCAACCGTACCCGAGCTGCCATTAGTCCAAGTCGATGTGTTCCCCTGGACCGGTGCCCTCGTCGCGAGGATCCGTGTCCCTGGACGTCCAGCGCCGTTCCTGTGCCTCGACGGCCGAGCGGTAGGCGGCGAGCAGCTCGGAGCCCGCGGCCGCCAGGTGGTCGAAGACGTCGGGGTTGCGCTCTATGACGGGTTCGACGGCTGCCTTGGCCTGCTGGACGACCTGGTTGACCACCTGCTGGGCGGCACCGCCCGCGACCGCTCCGAGCAGCGGAGACTGCATTCCGGTCAGTTTGTCGGCGACGGCGTCGACGAGCTTGCGCAGTTCCTCGGCCGCCGAGCCCGGCGGTGTGCCGTACTGGGCGCGGCGGCGGGCCTTCTCCGCCGCGAGATCCTCGGCGGCCGCGGTCGCCCAGGCGTCGGCATCGACGGCGGACGCACGGACTTCGTCAGTCGCTTCCTGAGCGGCGTCGGACGGCGGGCGCTCTTCGCTCATGGCGGTTCTCCTGACTACGTTTCGTCCCTCCGACGGTACCCGAACGGAGGTACGCGGTTCACCGTGTCCGTGGCCACAGATCGGGGTCCGGCGCGAATCGGATCCTCAGCTCGCCCTCGCGCAGGGCGGCGCCGTCGACGGTGCAGCGGCGCAGGGCGGAGGGCAGCGGCACGATCCGGCGGAACTGCCCGGCGGTGACGACGAGTTCGTCGCCGCGCCGGATGAGGTCCAGCTCGTCGCGTATGGCGCCGGGGAGCGGGATGTGCCAGACGAGGACGCCTTCGTCGGCGAGGTGGTCGGTGAGGGGCCACTCGACGGGGGACGGCGTTTCGTTGACGACACCGGGTACGGGGAGCGCGCCGAGGTCGTCGGTGCCGCGCGGGTCGTGCCCGCGGTGCGGGACCTCGTGGACGTCGTACGTCTCCTGCCACTCGTCGAGTGCCTTGCGCTGCTGGGCGGCGAGGGCGGCGAGCCAGGTGTCGTTCGTGGCACCCGGCAGCACGCGATTGGCCACCAGGGCGTCGACGGAGAGGCCGCGCAGGGCGAGGCCGGTGCCGGCGCTGCGTACGGCGTCGGTGCCGGCGGGTCCCGGCTCCGCGACCAGCCGTACGGTCGTGGCGCGGTCCTCGACGACCGCTTCCACGGCGGCCAGTTCGAGGTCCCAGCGGGCCGCCGTCTCGTACAGCCACTCCGCGGGCATCGGGACGCCCGCGAGCCGGCCGAGGACGGGGCGCAGGGCGCGGGCCGCCTGGCGCTCTGCCGGGAGGAGGCGGCGCAGGTAGCGGCGGAGTTCCTCGGGGAGGGCGAGGAGGGCGAGGGCCTGGGGGGTCGGGGGGAGGTCGACGACCAGGAGGTCGTACGTGTCCGAGGTCGCCGCGTCGCGCAGGGCGCGGAGCAGGGCCAGCTCCTCGGCACCGGGGAGGGGGGTGACTTCCTCGGCGTCCAGGCGGGCGGCGCCGAGCAGGTCCAGGGCGGTGCCGGCGCGGGCCTGGAAGGCGGTGAGGTCGGCGCGGAAGCGCTCTGCGGCGTCGGGGCGCCAGGCGGTGAGGTTGGTGCCCGCCTCCACCGGGGCGGGGCCTGTCCGTACGCCGAGGGCGGCGCCCAGGGTGTCTGTGCGGTCGGCGCTCAGGACCAGGGTGCGGGTGCCCTCGCGGGCGGCTTTCAGCGCGGTGGCGGCGGCGACGGTGGTACGGCCTGTGCCGCCGGGGCCTGTGATCAGGAGGGTGCGCATGAGGGTGAACGGTACCTGGGCTGGCGGGGCGCCTTGGCGGGGCTTGGGGGCACCCCGTTTGTATGGCACCCGGCGCCCGGGCTGGCGTGGAGGCTTTTTTTCGCCCCCTCCGCCCCTACCCGTCCCGTACCTGGGGGCTCCGCCCCCAGACCCCCGTTTCGCCCGAAGGGCTCGTCCTCAAACGCCGGACGGGCTGAAAGATCTCCCCCCGGCCGGGCTGGAGAGTTACACCTCCCCCGACTCCACCCTCTTCTTCAGGCCCGCCAGCGCGCGGTCGATGATGACCTTTTCTGCCTTGCGCTTGATCATGCCGAGCATGGGGATCTTGACGTCGACCGTCAGGAGGTAGGTGACCTCTGTGGCGCCGGTGCCTGCGGGCTTGAGGATGTACGAGCCGTCGAGGGAGCGGAGCATCTGGGACTTGACCAGGGTCCAGGAGACCTCGTGGTCGCCGGTCCAGGTGTAGCCGAGGGTCTGGTCGTCCTTGATGGCGCCGGCGTCCATGACGAGTCGCACCTGCTCGGCGCGGCCCTGGCCGTCCGTGGCGAGTACCTCCGCCTCCTTCACCTCGCCGGTCCAGTCCGGGTAGCGGGCGAAGTCGGCGATGACCGCCATGACATCAGCCGGTGCCGCCTCGATCGTGATGCTCGAACTGGTGTGTTCAGCCATCGCCGTGGCTCCTCCAGATACGGTCCGGTGAGGGAGGGTGGTGCGCACGTGTGTGCAGCGTGAAGGCTACCGCGCACCGGACGGGGCGCAGTCACCCGCACCGGGTACGGGAGGGCGGCGGGCTCACCACTCCAGGGCCCACGGCCGCCCGGAGCCCGCGAAGTGACCCACGTTCACGCACTCGGTCGCCCCGATCCGCATCCTCCGCGCCAGCGGCTGGTGGACGTGGCCGAAGAGCGAGTAGCGGGGCCGGGTGCGACGGATCGCGTCCAGGAGGGCCCGGCTGCCGCGTTCGAAGCGGCGGGCCACGGTGTCGTAGACCAGTTCCGGCACCTCCGGCGGGATGTGCGTGCACAGCACGTCGACCTCGCCGACCGCCTCGATCTTCGCGGCGTACTCCTCGTCGCTGATCTCGTACGGCGTACGCATGGGGGTCATGAGTCCCCCGCCGACGAAGCCGAAGACCCGGCCGCCGATCTCCACCCGCTCGCCGTCGAGGACCCTCGTGCCGGGTCCGGCGTACTCGGGCCACAACATCGGCATGTCGACATTGCCGTAGGTCGCGTACGTCGGCGTCGGGAACGCGCCGAACATCTCGGCGTACTGCTTGCGCACCGCCTTCTCGATGGCGGCGGCCCGGTCCGAGCCGATGCCGGACCACAGCAGGGCCCCGAACTCCCGCGCCTCCTCGAAGCGGCGGGCGGTGCGCAGCTCGACGATGCGGTCCGCGTTCTCCACACCGAAGAGGTCGGGGAAGATGCCGCGCGAGTGGTCGGCGTAATCGAGGAAGAGTACGAGGTCACCGAGGCAGATCAGCGCGTCCGCGCCGTCGCCGGCTCTGGCCAGGTCACGCGCGTTGCCGTGCACGTCACTGACCACATGAATGCGCGTCCTGCGGTTACCGCCTGGTGTGGGTGCCATGACGATCAAGCGTAGGCCTGTGCGGCATACGTGAATAGAAGAGGGCCGGACCTGCGGTTACTGGCCAGTGAAGAAAGCCGTGGACTACTGTGCGCGAAGGAACACCAACCTGTGTGACGCAGCGAACATCTCGTCGGACCCCCCTGTCGAAGAAGCCATACCGACGGGTAACGTCCGGGCAGTCCAGTCGTACTCAGGATTTCAACAATGATCTCTCTGAGTGCCTGCCCGAGCCTTGGACCGCACCGTCGCAGCACACAGAGTCGTGGCGTCGGCGCCCTATGAGGAGCAGCAGTCTTGCGCGAGTTCAGCCTTCCGGCTTTGTACGAGGTCCCTGCGGACGGAAATCTGACCGACATCGTCCGCAGAAACGCCGCGCAGCATCCCGACGTTGCTGTCATCGCCCGCAAGGTCGGCGGCGCGTGGACGGATGTCACGGCCACCGTCTTCCTTGCCGAGGTACGGGCCGCGGCCAAGGGTCTGATCGCGTCGGGCGTGCTGCCCGGCGACCGGGTCGGCCTGATGTCCCGTACCCGCTACGAGTGGACGCTGCTCGACTTCGCGATCTGGAGCGCGGGCGCGGTCACCGTGCCGGTGTACGAGACCAGCTCGGCGGAGCAGGTGCAGTGGATCCTCAGCGACTCGGGCGCGACCGCCTGCGTCGTCGAGCTGGACGCGCACGCGGCCGCCGTGGAGTCGGTGCGTGACCGGCTGCCCGCGCTGAAGCAGGTGTGGCAGATCGAGGGCGGCGGCGTCGAGGAGCTGGGCCGCGCCGGCAAGGACGTCACCGACGAGACGGTCGAGGAGCGCAGCTCGCTCGCCAAGGCCGACGACGCGGCGACCATCGTCTACACGAGCGGCACGACCGGCCGCCCCAAGGGCTGCGTCCTCACCCACCGCAGCTTCTTCGCCGAGTGCGGCAACATCGTGGAGCGGCTGCGCCCCCTGTTCCGTACGGGCGAGTGCTCGGTGCTCCTCTTCCTGCCGCTCGCGCACGTCTTCGGGCGGCTCGTGCAGGTCGCGCCGATGATGGCGCCGATCAAGCTGGGCATGGTCCCGGACATCAAGAACCTCACCGACGAACTGGCCTCGTTCCGGCCGACGCTGATCCTCGGTGTGCCGCGCGTCTTCGAGAAGGTCTACAACTCGGCGCGCGCCAAGGCGCAGGCCGACGGCAAGGGCAAGATCTTCGACAAGGCGGCGGACACGGCGATCGCGTACAGCCGCGCGCTGGACACCCCCTCGGGCCCGTCCCTCGGTCTGAAGATCAAGTACAAGACCTTCGACAAGCTCGTCTACAGCAAGCTGCGGGCCGTACTCGGCGGCAAGGGCGAGTACGCGATCTCCGGCGGCGCCCCGCTCGGCGAGCGCCTCGGGCACTTCTTCCGCGGCATCGGCTTCACGGTCCTGGAGGGCTACGGTCTGACCGAGTCCTGTGCGGCGACCGCCTTCAACCCGTGGGACCGCCAGAAGATCGGTACGGTCGGCCAGCCGCTGCCCGGCTCGGTCGTGCGGATCGCGGACGACGGCGAGGTGCTGCTGCACGGCGAGCACCTGTTCAAGGGGTACTGGAACAACGAGGCCGCGACCGCCGAGGCCCTCGCCGACGGCTGGTTCCACACCGGTGACATCGGCACCCTCGACGAGGACGGCTATCTCCGGATCACCGGCCGCAAGAAGGAGATCATCGTCACCGCGGGCGGCAAGAACGTCGCCCCGGCCGTGATCGAGGACCGCATCCGCGCGCACGCGCTGGTCGCCGAATGCATGGTGGTCGGCGACGGGCGCCCGTTCGTCGGCGCGCTGGTCACCATCGACGAAGAGTTCCTGGGCCGCTGGGCCACCGAGCACGGGAAGCCTGCCGACTCGACCGCGGTGTCGCTCCGCGAGGATGCGGATCTGCTGGCGGCGATCCAGGACGCCATCGACGACGGCAACGCGGCGGTGTCCAAGGCGGAGTCTGTACGGAAGTTCCGGATCCTCGCTCAGCAGTTCAGCGAGGAGTCGGGGCATCTGACTCCGTCCCTGAAGCTCAAGCGGAACGTGGTGGCGAAGGATTACGCCGACGAGATCGAGGCGATTTATCGGGGCTGACGCCCCAGCGACGAAATCCCGCCGTAGGGGCGGGGGTGTTCTCGCGGCTTACCGGCCGTGGCTGGTTGCTCGCGCAGTTCCCCGCGCCCCTAAAGGGGCGCTCCTGTGGAGGCGCCCTTTAGGGGCGCGGGGAACTGCGCGGCCAGCCCACAACCACCCGCAGTCGCCGTAGGTCAGCAAGCGGCACCCCGTTGGGCACTACAGCAACTCCCTCAACCGCCCCGCCAACAGATCCCACCGCCACCTCTCCTCGACCCACTCCCGCCCCCGCTCCCCCATCCGGCGGCGCAGCTCGGAGTCGCCGAGCAGGGCGGTGACACGGTCGGCGGCCTCCTCAGGGGAGCCGCCCCGGACGACCCACCCCGTCTCACCGTCAAGCACCGCGTCCGGCGCGCCCCCGGAATCGCCGGCGACAACCGGCAGCCCCGTCGCGGACGCCTCCAGGTAGACGATGCCGAGCCCTTCCACGTCGAGCCCGCCGCGCCGCGTACGGCAGGGCATCGCGAAGACGTCGCCCGCGCCGTAGTGCGCGGGCAGCTCCGACCAGGGCACCGCGCCGGTGAAGCGGACCGAGCCGGCGACCCCCGTCTCGTGTGCGAGCCCCCGCAGCTGCTTCTCGTACGGTCCGCCGCCGACGATCAGCAGCACCGCCTCCGGCTCCTTGGCCAGGATCCGCGGCATCGCGAGGACGAGGGTGTCCTGCCCCTTGCGCGGGACGAGCCGCGAGACGCAGACGACGACCGGGCGGTCGGTGAGCCCGAGCCGGGCGCGGACCTCGTCGCCGCCCGAGCCGGGGTGGAAGGTCTTCTCGTCGACGCCGGGCGGCAGCTGGACCATGCGCGAGGCGGCGTCCGGGGTGAGCGCGGCGGCGATCCGGGAGCGCGTGTACTCCCCGAGGTAGGTGATGGTGTCCGTGGACTCGCCGATCCGGCGCAACAGCCCACGCGCCGCAGGCAGTTGGGCCCACCCGGCCTCGTGCCCGTGGGTGGTGGCCACAAGGCGTCGCGCGCCTGCCCGGCGCAACGCGGGCGCCATCAGGCCGAGCGGGGCCGCCGCCCCGAACCACACCGACGTACAGCCGTGTTCCCGCAGCAGTCCGACGGCGCGCCGGGTGGCCGCGGGCGTGGGCAGCAGCATCGTCGTGCGGTCGCGTACGACGGTGAAGGGTTGCTCGGCGTCGAAGGCGGCCGTGGCCTCGGCGCCCTCGCGGCCGCGCTTCCAGGTGGAGGCGTAGACGACGATCCGCTCGGGGTCCAGACGCAGCGCCATGTTGTGCAGGAAGGCCTGGATGCCGCCCGGCCTGGGCGGGAAGTCGTTCGTCACGATCAGGGTCTTGTGCATCGTGTTCGACACTAGCGAACCTATACTCACAGGTCCGCACGGCCGCGCTTGATGGCTTCCGCACAGCACCGCGCGCCATCATGACCCCGCCAGACCACATCCTCGGAGCACTCGCGGGACGCGCGAGATCCGGACGAACAAGGGCCAGGTGCGAATGACGGGCGCAAGGGGGGCGAGGTTCCCGTACGCGATGGTGGGGACCTGGGGTCTGACCAGGCTGGTACTGCTGCTCTTCGTCTTCAAGGTCCTCGTCTTCCCGGGCCCGGACGTCACGAGCGACGTCTCGGTGATCTACCAGGGCTGGTACGAGGTCCTGCGCACCGGCACCTTCCCGCTGGACGACGTCACCTGGCAGTACCCGCCGGCCGCCGCCCTGCCGATCCTCTCCCCCGGGCTGCTGCCCTTCCTCGACTACGCGTCGGCCTTCTTCGTGCTGGCCTTCCTCGCCGACCTCGTGGTGTTCGGGCTCCTCCAGTACGCGGGCCTGCGCTCCGGCAAGTCGCTGCGCGGCGCCTGGGTGTGGGTGATCGGCGTACCGCTGCTCGGGCCGACCGTGTACGCGCGGTACGACGTGATGGTGACGGCCGTCGTGGTGGCGGCGTTGCTCGCCGGGGCGCGCCATCCGCGGGTGATGGGGGCGCTCGTGGGCTTCGGGGCGATGCTGAAGGTGTGGCCGGTGCTGCTGCTCGTCGGGGCCGTCAAGCGCCGTGCGTGGGCCGCGGCGGCGGTCTCCGCAGCGGGGATCGCGGTGCTGTTCTCGGTGTCGATGCCGGGCGCCTTCGCCTTCCTGACCTTCCAGCGCGACCGCGGCACCGAGGTGGAGTCGCTCGGCTCCCTGGTCTTCCATGTGGCCCGGCAGTACGGCTGGGACGGGCAGGTGCTGCTCAACTACGGTTCCGTGGAGTTCCTCGGCGAGGGCGTCGACCTGGTGAGCACGGTGGCGCTGGTGCTCACCGCGGTCTCCTTCGGCTGGCTGCTGCTGTGGCGGCTGTGCGCGAAGCGGTTCCTGGCGCACACGCTCGCCGACGCAGCGTTCGTGGCGGTGCTGATGTTCACGACCACGAGCCGGGTGATCAGCCCGCAGTACATGGTGTGGCTGGTCGGACTCGCGGCCGTCTGCCTGTGCTTCCGCGGCAGTCGGATGGGCCTGCCGGTCGGCCTGGTGCTGATCGCGTCGTTCGTGACGGTCCTGGAGTTCCCGGTCTGGTTCTCGCACGTCGTGGTCAGCGACGGTCTCGGCGTCACCCTCCTCTTCGTCCGCAACGGCCTCCTGGTGATCGCCACCGTGTCCGCCGCCGTGCTGCTCTGGCGCGACACGGTCTCCGAGCCCTCCCTGGCGCTCCCCGCTCAGGCGGCCCGCACCAAGGAGACCTCGGCGTCCTCCTGACGCCCGGCCCACACCCGGAGAACGGCGCACTGCACGGTCATGGACAGCGCCAGGGCGAGACAGATCCCGGGCAGCCCGAGCCCCGACAAGGCGTAGGCGAGCGGGAGTTGGAACACCGTCCCGAGCAGCGTCACCCGTAGCAGCAGCGGCGCTCCCCCGCTCCCCTCGAAGACCCCGCCGAGTGCGATGAAGCAGGCCATCAGCAGCAGGTAGGGCCCGACGCAGCGCAGGAAGAGCACCCCCTCGTGCGCGACCTCGGGTCCGGCACCGAAGGCCGCCATGATCCAGGGGGCGAGAACGCCGAGCAGGGTCGCCGCGAGCAGCCCGGCCGCCCCCGAGACGAGTACGGCCTGCCGTCCGACGGCATCCCGCTCGTCGTGGCCCGCGCCCCTCAGGTGTGCCGTGTGGATCGAGGCGGCCTGCCGGACCGAGTAGAACGCCATGGTCGCGACGTACATGACCTTGTACGCGATGGAGTACGCGGCCACCGCCGTCACCCCGAGCCGGGCCACGATCGCGACCAGGACCAGCGCCCCGCCCTGCCGCACGGTGAAGTCGGCGGACATCGGCAGCCCGGTCGTCAGGGTGCGCCGGAGTGCGGCTCCGGTGGCCTCCGCGGGCGGGAAGGGCGCCGACTCCCGCAGCAGCGCGTTGCGGCGCAGGGCGCGCAGCCCGACCGCCAGGGCCAGGCAGCGGCACAGCACCGTCGAGACGGCGGCGCCCTGGACGCCGTACGCGTGGATGAGCAGCGGGTCGAGGCCGAGGATGAGGCCGTTGGCGAGGAGGGCCAGGCGCATCGGGGTGCGGGTGTCGCCGGTGCCCTTCAGGATGCCGTCGACGAGGTTCTGGGCGAAGAAGACGGCGATGCCCGGCAGGGAGATCGCGAAGTATCCGACGGCCAGGGACAGGGCGCGTCCGTCGCCGCCGAGGACGAGCCGGGCCAGCGGCTCCCGCAGCAGGTATCCGCCCACGGCGACCACGGGCGTCACCACCGCGAACAGCGCCCATCCCCCGCGGACGGCTGCCCGGACCGCGCCCGGGTCCCGGGCCCCTCTGGCGTGCGCGACCAGGACGGTCGTACCGGAGGCGAAGACCAGGGCGACGCCGAGCAGCACGTTCTCGGCGTTGGTCGCGACGGCGACGGCGGCCACCGCGGCGCCGCCGAGCCGGGAGACCCAGACGGTGTTGATGATCCCGGCGGCGACGGAGGCGAGCAGGGAGAGGTAGACGGGGTGGGCGAGCGCTATGAGCTGCTTGCGATGGGCGTTCACATGGACTCCCTCGATGCGATCTCGATGCGAGCTACCTCGTTTAGAGGTAGCTCGATAAGAGGTAGCATGTTCGTGCGAGACGCGCAATCGTCAACATCGGCCGCATCGTCCACGAGGAGTCGCCGCATGCTGGAGCTGTCGATCCTGGGCTTCCTGTCCGAAGAGCCCCTGCACGGCTACGAGTTGAAGGAGCGGATCAAGGCGCTGAGCGGCCATGTCCGCCCGGTCAGTGACGGCGCCCTCTACCCGGCGATCACGCGCCTGATCACCGCGGGCAAGCTGGACCAGCACGCCGAGTCCGGCAGCAGCGCGGCCCCCCGCCGCATCCTGTCGCTCACCGACAAGGGGCGCGAGGACCTCTTGGAGCGGCTGCGCCACCCCAAGCAGACGGAGATCACCGACCAGGTCCGCTTCAACACGCTGCTGGCGTTCCTGCGCCACCTGCCCGACCCCCGCGAGCAGGCTGCGGTGCTGCGCCGCCGTCAGGAGTTCCTGGACACGCCCGCGAGCTTCTTCTACCGGGACGGCAGCCCCGTACGGGCGGAGGAGACCGACGACCTCTTCCGGCAAGGCATGCTCCGGGTGGCGCGGGCGACGGGCGAGGCGGAGCGGAAGTGGCTGGCGGAGGCCATCACACAGCTGGAGAGCTGAACCGGCCGAGCCTGCCGAGGCTCAGCCCAGCTGCGCCTGCAGATAGTCCCGCCACAGTTCCGTGAACTCCTGCGGCGTCGTACCCAGCACATCCCGCAGCGCGTCCTCGACCGCCCCCGACCGCTTCTCGTGCTCACCCACGGCCCGGTAGAAGTCGTTGAGGCGGACCTCGCCCCAGCGGTCCGCGATCAGCCGGCAGGCCATCCAGCCGCCCTCGTACGCCTGCGCCAGCTTCCCCGCGTCCCCGGTGAACCCGAAGTCCGCGTCGACCGGCAGCGCGGCCGGGACATGCCCGTCCACGACGGCACGCTCCAGCTCCGGCGCGACCTGTACGGCGGTGCGCCCGCTGCCGAGGTAGCCGACCCAGTCCGCGTAGCCCTCGGAGAGCCACAGCGGGGTGGCGGCGGTGGTGTGGGTGCGGGTCGCGACATGCGTGGTCTCGTGGGTGAGGACGACCTGT
Source organism: Streptomyces sp. NBC_00620 (assembly GCF_026341825.1). GTDB lineage: Bacteria > Actinomycetota > Actinomycetes > Streptomycetales > Streptomycetaceae > Streptomyces. Next base: position 235,629 of record NZ_JAPENY010000002.1, on the reverse strand, counting down.
TTGCCGAAGTCGCCGAGGACGCCGTACGCGTCGGGGTTGACGATGATCCGGTCCGCGGGTGCCTTCGCCGAGGCGCCCGCCTCGCCGGTGGTGACCGCCGCGATGCCCTGGTACCCGGACGCCTCGGCGCCCAGCAGTCCCGCCATGCCCTCCAGCGACCTCGGTACGAGCACGACGACATGGGCCGACCAGTCGGTGCCCCATGCCTGGGACACGGCGGGCACGGCACGGTCCGCGATGCCCGCGTAGGCGCGCAGCCGCTCGCCCGACTGCCCGACGCCCATCACGAGGCTGTGCTCACCCCGCAGGACCGTCACCGCCCCCTGCTCCCACAACTGCTCGCTGGCGTCCTTGGCGGGCTCGTCCGAGACGACGTACCACTTCCCGCCGCTACGGGTCAGGCTCAGGTCGCGGGCGGCCGTCACGGGCGCCTTGTCGTAGCCCTCGACGCGGTAGCTCAGCTCGGCGTCGGCGGTGGCCCGGTCGCCGGAGCGGTGGAAGCCGGTCACGCGGTACGACCAGGCCGCCAGCGGGACCTCGCGGAGATTCCCGAACTCGGCAACGGACGCGGCCGATTGACCGGTGGCCCGGTACGCCGGCTCGTCCCGGTCGAGGACGGCCGCCGCCCGCCGGTCCAGTACCCGCTGCACCTCGGCCTGCGCGCTGTCCGAGGCGGTGCGGCCGCCGCAGCCCACCAGCACGGCGAGCAACAGCACCAGGGAGAGCCCCGCTCGCGACGCGCGCCTTCGACCAGCCACGTTCCCGATCGTACGGTGAGTTCGCGCGGGGTCAGACCCTGGTGACCGACGAGACCGGCATCATGCCCACCGGGTCGTAGCGGACGGGCGCGCCCGGGTAGGGCGCGTGGATCACCTGCCCGTTGCCCATGTACATCGCGATGTGGCTGGCGTCGTCGCGGTAGGCGACCAGGTCGCCGGGCTGCGCCTGGCCGAGCGGCACCTGCCGTCCGGCGTACCGCTGGGCCTGCGAGGTGCGCGGCAGACCGACCCCGGCCTGCCCGTACGACCACTGCATGAGGCCCGAACAGTCGAAGCCGCCGGGCCCGTTGGAGCCCCACACGTACGGACGGCCGAGCGCGGAGCGGGCCGCGGCGACGGCGGCGGCCGCACGCCCCGAGGCGGGGACCGCGCCCCCGAAGTCGGGCATGTCGGAGCGCCCGGAGCGGGAGGCCCGGTCATAGGCGGCGCGCAGGGAGTCCGGCAGCGCGTTGAGCAGCTGCCGCGCCCGGGTCAGCTTCTGCTCGACGGTGCGTTTGTGCTGGGCGACGGCCTTGCGGCTCTTCTCCAGCTCGACGAGCTTGCCGGTGGCCTCCTCGCGCCGCTGGGCGAGGTCGCGCATGGCGGACTGGAGGTCCTTGAGTTCGCCGGCCTGGTGGGCGTTGATCCGGTCGAGCACGGCGGCCTTGTCGAGGTAGTCGTCGGGGTCGTCGGAGAACAGCAGCGCGAGGGAGGGGTCGATGCCGCCCGAGCGGTACTGGGCCCCGGCGAGCGAACCGAGCGCGTCCCGCATGGTGTTGATGCGTTCCTGCTGCCGGGCGATCTCGTCCTGGGCGTCACTCACCTGCTCGCGCAGCGAGTCGGCGCGCTCGTCGGCCTGGTTGTACTCCTCGGTGGCCTTCTCGGCCTGCTCGTACAGGCGGTCCACCTCGGCCCGGGTGTCGTCCTGGGGCGCTCCGGCGGCCGGTACGGCGCCGAGGGCCGCGGCGGCGGCGGACATCACGCAGACGGCGAAACCGGCGGCGCCGAAGGCCCGGTCGGAGCCGGACGGTGCAAGGCGGCGATGGGACCCCACGAGTGGCCGCACTCCCTTCCGCTGACGCTCCCCCGGAGTTGGGGGAAACGCGGCAGACAGTAGCCGTGCGACTACGCACCGACCAAAGACCCCGGCGGGCACACAACGTGACACCCCGCCGGAGACGCAGGTCACCGACGGGGTGTGGGGTCAGCTCGAGTCACCGCGATTCGCCCGTTTGGGCGGCGTGGCGACAGGCTCCCGGGAGCGGGTGCGTCAGATGCGGACGCCGAACTGGAAGGGCATGTTGCCGATCGACTCGTAGCGCACGACCGTGCCGGAGCGCGGGGCGTGCAGCACCTGGCCGTTGCCCGCGTAGAAACCGACGTGGTGCTGGTCGCTGTAGAAGATGACCAGGTCGCCGACCTGGAGATCGCTCTGCGAATAGATCCGGGTGCCGGCACTGGCCTGCGCCTGCGAGGTGCGCGGTATGGAGACACCGGCCTGGGCGTAGGCCCAGGAGGTCAGACCCGAGCAGTCGAACGAGGAGGGTCCTGAGGCGCCGTAGACGTACGGCGAGCCGAGCTTGGACTGCGCGGCGGCGTACGCGGAGGAGGCGCGGCCCGAGGCGGGAGCGGTCGACCCGCCGGCGGCGGCCTGAGCGGCGCTGCTGGCCTGCGCCTCTTTCGCGTCGAGGGCTGCCTGCTCCGCGGCCGTCAGGGTGTTGAGGAGCCGGTTCGCCTCGGCGAGCTTGGCCTGGACTTCCTTCTTGTTCTTGGCCAGCTCGGTCCGGGTGCTGGCGAGGTCCTTGAGCTTCTCGGAGGCTTCCTCGCGCTGCTGGGCGAGCGAACGCTGCTTCTCCTGGACCTTCTTCAAGGTCTCGACCTGCTGATTGCTCAGCTGGTCCATCGTGGACGCCTTGTCGAGGTAGTCGTCCGGGTCCGCGGAGAGGAACAGCTGCACGGAGGGGTCGATGGCGCCGGTGCGGTACTGGGCGGTGGCCATCGAACCGAGGCCGTCGCGCAGGTCGTTGAGCTCCTCCTGGCCGCGGGCCACGTTGTCCTGGAGCGTGTCGATCTGCTTCTGGAGCTTGTCCTGCTTCTCCGTGGCGCCGTTGAGCTTCTCGGAGGCCTGCTCGGCCTCCTCCTGAAGCTTGTCGACCTTGGTCTTGACCTCGTCGACGCTCGGCTTCTCGCTCGGCGCGGCGTTCGCGGCATTCGCGCTGAGGACCACGGCGGCTGCCGCGGCGGTGGTGAGCACGGTCACACGGGTGCGGCTCGGCTGCTTGGGACGACGGTGGGACGCCACGAAGGCGAGCTCCTTCTTCCTCCAGCCGCCTGCCGATTGCTCCGACGGGCGGGGCCCCCTTCACCGTCACTCCCAATGAGTGATCACCCGAGCGAAGGTTCGAGGCCTGACCCTAGTGACCTTCTTGTGATCAGTTCAAATCCTGATGGGAAAAATCTCGGTCACCGAGCGCATTCTTTGCACACAACTCACATGCAGTAATGCACATTTGACAGTACGTTGCGTGAAGGTCTCACCAATCCGGGCATCACGCCCAGACGTTACGCATGGTGCGTAGGTTGCCTTTGGGGCGTACGCGGCATCCGGCCGAACGCGCGGGCCAACCGTGCGAGAAGCGCTTCGGGCTAACCGTGCGAGAAGCGCTTGAGGAGCACCACCGAGGCCACCGGGCGCGCACCCGCCTTGGCGATCCCGTCGGCCACCTCACGGTCGGTGGAGACCACGATGACCGGCCGCCCCGGCGGCTCGGCGCGCACCAGCTGGCGGATCAACTCGTCCGCCGTGACACCGGCCTTGGAGAACAGCACCCGCACCCCGCGCGGCGGCGCGAGCAGCACGGGCGCGGCCAGCTCGGCCCCGTCGAAGACACACGTCACCTCGGCGCCGGTCTGCGCGGCGAGCTGCGAGAGCTGCCCGAGCAGCCTGAGCCGCTGCTTCTCCAACGGCATCTGCGGATAGCCGGTCTTGGTGACGTTGTAGCCGTCGACGACCAGATGCGCCTGCGGCAGCGCGAGCAGCTGGTCGAGGATCGCGGGATCGTTTTCGGACAGCGCGCGGGCGGCGATGTCCTTCGGCGTCATCCGTCCCGGTTCGACCGCGTCGACGGTCTCGGCGGGCCGCACGGAGACGGGCGGCAGCGCGAGCTCCCGCCGCAGCCCCTGGGTGGCCTCGAGGACCGTGTCGAGCAGCAGTCGTACGCGCATGTCCTCGACGCTGCGGCCCTCGCGCGCCGCTCTCCGCGTCGCCTCCAGGGCCGCCTCGGCCTCCCCGAGCCGCGCCTTGAGCCGCCGGGCCTCGCTCTCGGCGGCGGACAGCTGGGCCTGCCCCTCGGCCCGCGCGGTGTCCGTCTCGGCCTGGAGCTTGCGCACGGCCGCCTCGCCGCGCTTGACGTCGCTGAGGGCGCCGCGCAGCTTGCGGTGAAGCGATTCGGCTTCCTTCTTCGCCGACTCCAGCTCCGTACGCAGCCGTTCGGTCTCCGCCTTCGTATGGCCGCGGGCCTCCGCGAGCTCCTGGCGCAGCCGCTCCAGCTCCGCCCGGCTCTCCTCGTCGGCGCGCTCGGCGTCCGCCCGCAGGGCCTCCTCGCCCGCGGCGGCCACCAGCTTCACCCAGCCCGCGGGTCGCAGCACATAGGCCGCGGCCGCCACGTCCAGCGGATCCGCGGCCGGGGGCGGCGCGCCGGAGTCGAGGGCGCCGGTCAGCTCCGGCTGCGCCTCTCTCAGCTTCTCGGCGATACGCTGCCTGAAGAGCGGGTCGGTCTCCAGCGCGGAGGCCATCGCGTTACCGGCGAACTTGGCCCGCCGATTCGGCGCGAACCGCGCGAACTGCCGCAACTGCGTGGGCAGTTCACCGATGGTCAGCCCGCCGAAGCCGTCGGAGACGATCTGCACGACCCGCCGGCGCACGCCGTCGGGCAGCGGACGGTCGAGCACCTCGGCGGCGCCGTCGTCCGGCTCCCCGCCTGTGGTCTCCACCATCCGTCACCCCAATATCAGTGGGGCCCGCTCCCTCAGGAGCCGGCACCCGGCCTGTCCACGAGTTCCACCTGATCCAACGCGTTGCACCAGCGACAGCGCACCGACTCGATGGTCTCACTGACCACCTCGCGCTCCTCGACCTTGGGCTCCCCGGCGAGGTCGAGGTGCACATATTCGACGACCTTCGACGAACGGGTCACGTCGAACCGCGTGAGGTTGCCGCAGAGCGTGCAGCGCCACCGGGTCTCGGCAGTCGGGAGGGGAACCGTCATGTAGGTGTCGCTTTCCTTCTGGTATCCGTACCGCGCCAGTCTCCCTGGTGCGTATGGCTCGTAACCCTAAGGCCTGGCGGGTACTCGACGCTCGGCCGTCCACTGCGGCGAGGCGGTCTGTGCTCATCCGTCCGGTTACGCCATGCTCTGCACCATGATCGGCAACTGGAGTACGACGGTCGGCAGGACGGTGCGGGGTCGGTCGGCGCCGGTGACGTACGGGCTGATCGTCCTGTGCTGCCTGGTCTTCGTGATCGGCCCGGCCTCGGGACTCAATCCGGTGTACGGCACCGGGGACGAGCTGCTGGCCGCCCAGCGGGCCTACTTCCGCCGCTGGGGGGTGGTGCCCTCCGAACTGTTCACCGGGGACGCGCGTGCGGCGCTCACTCCGGCCACGGCCTTGTTCGTCCACGGCGGCTGGCTCCACCTCCTCGGCAACATGCTCTTCTTCTACGTCTTCGGGGCGATGACCGAGGAACGCATGGGGCACGTCGAGTTCGCCCTCTTCTATCTGGGCTGCGGTTATCTCGCCCTGCTGGGCTACGCGGCCGCCAACGCCGAGTCCCAGCAGACCCTGGTCGGCGCCTCCGGGGCGATCTCCGCGGTGCTCGGCGCGTTCCTGTACCTGTTCCCCAAGGCCCGGGTGACCAGTCTCTTCCCGTTCCTCTTCTTCCTGCCGCTGCGCTTCCCGGCCTGGGTGGTGCTGCCCTTCTGGGTGACCCTGCAATGGCTGGCGGCGGGCCGCGTCTCCGCCGGTCCCGGGGTCGCCTATCTGGCCCACCTGGTGGGCTTCTCGCTGGGCTTCGTCTACGCGTGGGTGCGCTTCGGCCGTACGGCTAGAGTGAAAACCCCAGCCGCGGCCCCCGAGGGAGAAAACCAGCCGTGATCACCGCGATCGTGCTCATCAAGACCAGCGTGGACCGGATCCCCGAGATCGCGGAATCGATCGCCGCCCTGGACAGCGTCAGCGAGGTCTTCTCGGTCACCGGTACGTACGACCTGATCGCCATGGTCCGCGTGAAGGCCCACGACGACCTGGCGGACGTCATCCCCGGCAAGATCAGCAAGATCCCGGGCGTCGAGGGCACGGACACCCACGTCGCGTTCCGTACGTACTCCCAGCACGACCTGGAGGCGGCGTTCGCGATCGGTCTGGACGGCTGAGAGCCGGTCCCGGTCAGGCGCTGACGTCCACGGCGGCGATTCCGCCCCCGGAGGGAACGTAGAGGCGCCTGTCGCTCAGTACGGGGCTGTGCTGGTCCTCCCCGGTCGACTTGCCGAGCGCCTCGCTCCACAGCGGCTTGCCGTCCAGGCCCAGGGCGCACAGGACGAGCCCGCTTCGCACATAGATTCGGTCTGCGGCCACCGCCGGTCCCGGCAGCCAGTCGCCGCCGATCTCGTACGTCCACGCGGTGGAGCCGTCGGCCGCCCTGATCGCGTCGACGGTGCCCTGCCCGGTGGTGATCGCAAGCGACTTGTTCCCGGTGACCAGCAGCCCGTTGCCGTCCGTCGACCGCTCCCACAGCTTCTTGCCGTCCAGGCTGAAGGCGTGCCGGTTCGTCTCGCCGCCGGACTCGGCCAGGAGGATCTCGCCGACCAGCGCGGGCCGGCCGATGTCGGTGCCCGCGGCGACCGACCAGATCCGGGTGCCGTCGGTGGCGTTCAGGGCCACCAGGCGGTCGCCGAAGGTTCCTGTGTAGATCACTTCGCCCGCCACCAGAGGGATGCCGGTCGGACCGGCGGGCGTGGTGGCGCTCCACAGCACGGCGCCGTCGGCGGCGTAGCAGCGCAGGCCTCCCACGTCGGTGTCGCCGGTGGCCACCACCACATCCGCACCCGCGAGAACGGGCGAGGCGTAGCCGTTCTCGCCGAGGGTGCTGGTCCACATGAGCTTCCCCGTCGCGTCCACCGCGCACAGCCGGCGCCGCACCCGCTCCTGGTCCCAGACGACACAGAAGATCCCGTCCGGGGTGACGACGGGCGTCGACACCTCCTCGCCGAGCTTGAGTGCCCAGCGCCGCCCGCCCGCACGGGACAGCGCCTGCAGCTTCCCGTTCGCGTCCCCGAAGTAGACGACCTCGCCGTCCGGCGACACGGCGACGCAGGGTCCGTACATGCCGCCGAGCCCTGCGGCGTCGTACTGCCAGGCGAGGGCGGCGGGATTCTGCACGCCCGCCGCGGACGCGGTCTCGGGGGACTCCGGGGAACCCGCTCCTTGCGTTCCGCTCTCCTGCCCGGGCCTGCGCAGCCACAGCCACCAGCCGGCTCCCCCGGTAGCTGCGACCACCGCCCCGCTCCCGAAAGCCGTCAACAGCCGCCTCCTCGAAGGCCGTTCGGGTGCCGATGCGACGGTCGGCGCCGAAGCTCCCGTGACCGTCATCGGGGCGACGTACTCGACGCGGCTCTCTCCCTCGCCCGACTCGCGCTCCGGAAGCCACCGTTCGTCCCCCGCGGCCGTCGCCGGTGCGGGGGCGAGCCACCCCGGCCGCAGCCCTGCCCGCAGGGAGGCCGCCGTGTGTCCGGCGGCCGTGACCACTTCCTCCGGGGTGGGCCGCTCCCCGGGCTCCTCCCGCAGACAGGCCTCGACCAGCGGAAGCAAGCGCGCCGGGACCCCTGAGAGATCGAAGTCCCGCGTCATGATGCGCAGCAGGATCACCGAGTCCTGGCCCTCCCCGAAGGGCTCGCGGCCGCTCGACGCGTACGCCAGTACGGCGCCCAGCGCGAAGACGTCACTCGGCGGTCCCACCTCGGAGCCGTTGCGGATCTGTTCGGGCGAGACGTATCCGACCGAGCCGACCATGGTGCCGGTGCGGGTCATCGCCGTCGCCTCAAGCGCCCGTACGATCCCGAAGTCGATGACCCGCGGACCGTCCGGTGCGAGGAGGATGTTGGACGGCTTGAGGTCGCGGTGCACCATGCCCTTGGCGTGGATCGCGGCGAGGGCCTCGCCCAGTGCCGCCGCGAAGGTGAGTACCGCGTCCTCGGGCAGCGGCCCGCCGTCGAGGACCGCGTCGCGCAGGTTCGGCCCGTCGACGAACTCCGTTGCCATCCAAGGCCGTTCACCCTCGGGGTCCGCGTCGACCACCCGCGCGGTGTACGTCCCGGTCCCGCCGACGGTCTGCGCGGCCCGCACCTCCTGGCGGAACCGGGCGCGGAAGGTGCGGTCCTCCGCGTGCTCGGCCCGCACCACCTTCACGGCCAGCCGGAGCCCGGCCCGCGACTCGGCGAGATAGACCTCGCCCATGCCGCCCGAGCCAAGCCTCCCGAGCACCTCGTACGGACCGATCCGCCGTGGATCCGTCTCCCGCAGCGCCTGCACTCCCCGCAACTCCCCTGTTTGCCGTACGGCCGCCGAGGGGGAGCGTATACGCCGTGCTCCTGTCAGGCGATTACACGGCCGGGACGCAACGCCCGTCCTCCGTACGGTAGTTCCACTTGGCGCCATCGAGGACGAGCTCCTTGACCGCGCGGACGAAACGCTCGACGTGCTCGTCCGGGGTGCCCGCGCCGAAGCTGACGCGGATGGCGTTGAGGGACTTCTCGCCGGGCGCGGCCTCGGGGGCGCCGCACTCGCCCTGGGTCTGAGGGTCGCTGCCGAGGAGGGTGCGCACCAGCGGGTGGGCGCAGAACAGGCCGTCGCGCACCCCGATGCCGTACTCGGCGGACAGCGCGGCCGCGAAGTGCGAGCTGTTCCAGCCCTCGACGACGAAGGAGATGACGCCGACGCGCGGGGCGTCGTCGCCGAAGAGCGAGAGGACCCGCACCTCGGGCACTTCGGCGAGACCCGCGCGGACGGTCTCGATGAGCTGCTGCTCACGGGCGACGAGCGTGTCGAAACCGGCCTCGGTGAGCGCCTTGCAGGCGGACGCGATCGAGTACACGCCGATCACGTTCGGCGAGCCCGCCTCGTGCCGGGCGGCGCTCTCGTGCCACTCCACGTCCACGCCGCCGTCCGTACGCCGGGACACCTTGCGGCTGGCGCCGCCGCCCGCGAGGTACGGCTCGGCCTCGCGCAGCCAGTCGGAGCGGCCCGCGAGGACACCGGAGCCGAAGGGGGCGTACAGCTTGTGCCCGGAGAAGGCGACCCAGTCGACGTCGAGGTCGCGCACCGACACCGGGTGGTGCGGGGCGAGCTGCGCGGCGTCGAGGACGATGCGCGCGCCGTGCGCGTGGGCGGCGGCGGCCAGTTCACGCACCGGCCACAGCTCACCGGTGACGTTCGAGGCGCCCGTGACGCAGACGAGGGCGGGGCCCTGGGGGTCGCGGGCGGCGAGGGCGCCCTCCAGGGTCGCGACGGCCTCCTGAGGCGTACGCGGGGCGTTCAGGTACGTCACCCGCGCGTCCCGCCAGGGCAGCAGCGAGGCGTGGTGCTCGGTCTCGAAGACGAAGACCTGGCAACCGGCCGGAAGGGCCCCGGCGAGCAGGTTCAGCGAGTCGGTGGTCGACCGGGTGAAGACGACCTGGTCGTCCGCACGGCAGTCCAGGAACTCGGCGACGGTGGTGCGGGAGTTCTCGAAGAGGTCGGTGGAGAGCTGGGAGAGGTACCCGGCCCCGCGGTGCACGCTGCCGTAGTACGGGGCGTACGCGGCCACGTCGTCCCACACGCGCTGGAGGGCCGGGGCGCTGGCGGCGTAGTCGAGAGCGGCGTACGTGACCTCGCCACCGGTGACGAGCAGGACGGTGACATCCCGGCCCAGAACGGGCAGCTGGGCACAAATGGTCTGGTCGGCGGCAGCGGTGGAGACAGACATGGCGAGCTCCTGTGAGAGGCAGGGGGAATCACCGCGCGAGCGGGTACGGGGACGTACGGCTCAGCGCGGGAAAAGGTGAAAGGGGTATGCGGAGAGGGGCTCTGCGCCCTATCGCATTCGCTTGCTCACAGAAGGCTCCCTCGAATGACCAGGACCCCTGGGCTCCATCCCTCAATCGAGGGCGAGGGGTCCGCGCTTGCCGTAGACCTCGCTGCCTACGGCCTGGTCTTCACCCGGAGCACCCCGCCACGGACGGAGGGTTGCTGGACAGTCGGCCGGGGCCTCATGACTGTCACTCATGACCTGCCGAAAAACCTACGCGACCCAATCGGGGCACCGCAACCCGTGTCCGGATCCCGGAACGCGAAAGGGGCCGGGCGTCCTACCCCGGCCCCACTCGAAACGCCACGACGGACCCGCTGGGCCCGTCCCGGCCGCTGCCTACGCGTTGGTGGCCGCCACCCACCGCTCCAGCGTCCGCTTGGCCGCCCCCGAGTCGATGGCCTCCGCCGCCTTCGCCATCCCGGCGCGGATCTGGTCCGCGAGCGGTCCGGCGCCCGGCGACAGGGCGACCAGCGCCGCCGCCGAGTTCAGCAGTACGGCGTCCCGCACCGGGCCCGTCTCGCCGTCGAGCAGCCGGCGCGCCACGTCCGCGTTGTACGTGGAGTCCGCGCCCCGCAGCGCCTCGATCGGGACCAGGTCGATGCCGACGTCCCTCGGGTCGAAGGTCTCCTCGGTGACCTTTCCGTCCCGTACGACCCACACCCGGGACGTGGACGTGATGGTCAGCTCGTCGAGCCCGTCGTCGCCGCGGAAAACCAGCGAGGAGTTGCCGCGCTCCGCGAAGACGCCCGCCACGATCGGCGCCATGCGGGGGTCCGCGACCCCGACCGCCTGCGCCTTCACCCGTGCCGGGTTCGTCAGCGGACCGAGTGCGTTGAAGACCGTACGGATGCCCAACTGCCCGCGCGCGGCGCCCACATGACGCAGCGCCGGGTGGAACTTCACCGCGAAGCAGAAGGTGATCCCGGCCTCCTCGGCCACCTCGGCCACCCGCTTCGTCGTCAGCTCCAGGTTGACCCCGAGCTTCTCGAGCACGTCGGACGCGCCGGAGGCCGAGGAGGCCGCCCGGTTGCCGTGCTTGACGACCTTCGCGCCCGTACCGGCGATGACGATCGCCGACATGGTGGAGATGTTGACGGTCTTCGCCCCGTCACCGCCCGTGCCGACGATGTCGACGGTGTCCCCCGGCACCTCGATCACATTGGCGTGCTCGTACATCATCCGTACGAGCCCGGTGATCTCCGCGACGGTCTCTCCCTTGGCCCGCAGAGCCACCGCGAACCCGGCGATCTGCGCGTCGGTCGCCTCACCGCGCATCATCAGGTTCATCGCCCAGGCGGTGTCGTCCGCGCTCAGGTCACGGCCGTCGAGCAGGCCGTTCAGCAACGCCGGCCAGGAACGGCCCGCCGCGGTGTCGCCTCCAGCGGGGTTCACAGCGCTCATGGTCGCTCCTGGGTTCTCAGAGAGGTACGAGGGTGGACTCACCCCCGTACGTAGGGGTGAGTCCACCCTATCCAGCCCGGGAGACGGCAAAGAGCCCCGTCCATGCAATGGACGGGGCTCCAGCCGTGGCGATCAGCGAGGATCGTCGAGGAGATCAGTGGTGGCCGTGGCCGCTCGTGATCTCCTTGTACTCCTCGACGGTGGGCTTGGGGATCTGCTGGTCCTCCCCGTAGTAGCCCTTGCTGAGCTTGGCGCGCAGCTTCTGCGAGCCCTTCACCTTGCGCTCGACACCGTTCTTGTCGACCGACGGGCCGATCTGGGCCGGCTCGTACTGCTCGTGCGCCGTGAGCGTGTGCAGAGCCGCCTGGCTGAGCGGCTCGTGGATCTCGATGAACTCACCGTGCGGCAGGCGCTTGATGATGCCCGACTCGCGGCCGTGCAGCACCTTGTCCCGGTCCCGGCGCTGAAGGCCGAGGCAGATCCGCTTGGTGATGACGAACGCCAGCACCGGAGCGACGAAGAACGCGATCCGTACGAACCAGGTGATCGAGTTGATCGACAGGTGGAAGTGCGTGGCCCAGAGGTCGTTTCCACCACCGATCAGCAGAACCATGTACCAGGTGATCCACGCGACACCGAAGGCCGTACGCGTCGGGACGTTGCGCGGGCGGTCCAGGATGTGGTGCTCGCGCTTGTCGCCGGTGACCCAGGACTCGATGAACGGGTAGACCGCGATCGCGACCAGGACCAGCGGGAAGATCACCAGCGGGATGAACACGCCCAGCACGAGCGTGTGGCCCCAGAGGTTGATCTCCCAGCCCGGCATGAACCGGATCAGGCCTTCGGAGAAGCCCATGTACCAGTCGGGCTGGGCGCCGGTGGACACCTGGTCCGGACGGTAGGGGCCCATGGTCCAGATCGGGTTGATCGAGGCGATCGCCGAGACGGCCGCGATGACACCGAAGACCAGGAAGAAGAAGCCTCCGGCCTTGGCCATGTAGACCGGCAGCAGCGGCATGCCGACGACGTTGTTGTTCGTCTTTCCGGGGCCCGCGAACTGCGTGTGCTTGTGGTAGAAGACCAGGATCAGGTGGCCGACCACCAGGCCGAGCATGATGCCCGGCAGCAGCAGTACGTGGATCGAGTAGAAGCGGGCCACGAAGTCGCCGCCCGGGAACTCGCCGCCGAAGAGGAAGAACGAGAGGTACGTGCCCACGATCGGCACGGACAGGACCGCGCCCTCCATGAAGCGCACACCGGTGCCGGAGAGCAGGTCGTCCGGGAGCGAGTAGCCGGTGAAGCCGGTGAACATGCCCAGGACGAACAGCAGGAAGCCGAACAGCCAGTTGACCTCACGCGGCTTGCGGAACGCACCCGTGAAGAACACACGCATCATGTGCACGAACATGCCGGCGAGGAAGATCAGCGCCGCCCAGTGGTGGATCTGGCGGATCAGCAGACCACCGCGCACATCGAAGGAGATGTGCATGGTCGAGTTGAACGCCTCCGACATCAGCTGTCCCTGGAGCGGGACATAGCTGCCGTCGTACGTCACCTCGTTCATCGACGGGTGGAAGAACAGCGTCAGATACACACCCGTGAGGATGATGATGATGAAGCTGTAGAGGCAGATCTCACCCAGCATGAACGACCAGTGGTCGGGGAAGATCTTGCGCATGTTGGTCTTGGCCAGGGAGTAGATCCCCAGCCGGCCATCCGCCCAGTCGGCGACGCGCTCGCCCGCCGGTGCCTTCTCCCGCGAGGTCGACTCGCCCGAGTCGGGGGTTTTCGTAGTGCTCATCCGCGCTCCCAGAAAGCAGGACCGACGGGCTCTTCGAAGTCGCCGAGCGCCTCGAGGTAGCCCTCAGCGTTCACACCGATGCGCAGCTGCGGCAGGGCGTGACCGGCCGGGCCGAAGATCACTCGGGCACCGTCGGAGAGGTCGAAGGTGGACTGGTGGCACGGGCAGAGGACGTGGTGCGTCTGCTGCTCGTACAGGGAGATCGGGCAACCGACGTGGGTGCAGATCTTCGAGTACGCCACGATGCCCTCGTGCGACCACTCGAGTTCCTGCTTGTCCTTGATGTTGTCCGGCTGGAGCCGGACGATCATCAGGGCCGCCTTGGCGATCTCGGTCTGGAACTCCTCGTCGTGCTCCTCCAGGCCCTCGGGCTTGGCGAAGGTGAGCGAGCCGACGACGACGTCCGAGGGACGCAGCGGCTCGTTCGTGTTCATGTTGACGAGCTGCAGACCCTTGCGCCACATCGTGTGACGGAGGCTGGTCCCCGGCAGCGGGCCGAGGTCGCGCAGCAGCATGACGCCGGAGAGCGGGAACAGGGCCAGCGCACCGAACATCGTGTTGCGGATCAGCTTGCGCCGACCGATCGCGGACTCCTTGGCGCCGTCCTTGAAGTCGGCCATGACCTTGGCCTTGACCTCGGGCGACGCCTCGATCGGGTGACGCTCGTCGGCGATCTCCACGTCGGACATCAGGGTGCGGGCCCAGTGGACCGCGCCCGCGCCGATCGAGAACAGCGCTACGCCGAGCGTCATGCCCAGCGCGAAGTTCAGCGCGCTGACGTGCCCGATCGGGAAGATGTAGACGGCCCTGTCGGCCGGGATCGCCACGTACGAGGCGATGAAACCGACCGTGGCCACCATCGACAGCGTGAACAGGAAGGCGACCACACGCTCGGAGCGCCTCGCTGCCTGCTCGTCGATGTCCTGGACGCGGTGCTCGTGGGGCGGCAGCCCCGGGTCGGCGAACGGGTCCTTCTCGTTCGCGACCGACACGGCACCGTGTCCATGGTCGTCGGTGGCCCGCTCGGCGGGCAGGTTCTCTTCTGGAATGTCTTGGCTACTCATCACTTCTTGGCCTTTGCGGTCCGAGCGGCGACCCAGACGGCGACAGCGATCAGGGCACCGAGTCCGAAGATCCAGGCGAACAGGCCCTCGCTGACCGGCCCCAGGCCACCCAGGCTGAGACCGCCCGGGTCCACAGTGTCGCCACCGTTGACCGCGTCGAGGTACGCGATGATGTCCTTCTTGTTCTGCTCCGACATGATCGTTTCAGGGAAGGAAGGCATGTTCTGCGGGCCGGTCTGCATGGCCTCGTAGATGTGCTTCGGGGAAACACCTTCCAGGTCGGGCGCGAACTTGCCCTCGGACAGTGCACCGCCCTTGCCGGTGAAGTTGTGGCACTGCGCGCAGTTGGTGCGGAAGAGTTCGCCACCCTTGGCGATGTCCGCGCCCTCGGGGCTGACCTGGTTCTCGGTCGGCACCGTGGGACCGGCGCCCAGCGAGGCGATGTACGCCGCGAGCTGGTCGATCTCGGCCTGCGAGTAGATGACCTTCTTCTTCGGGACCTGCGCGCCCGGCTGCTGGGCCGGCATACGGCCGGTGCCGACCTGGAAGTCGACGGCGGCTGCGCCGACGCCCACCAGGCTCGGACCGTCGGAACTGCCCTGACCGCCGGTGCCATGGCAGCTTGCGCAGCCCACGGCGTAGAGCTTCTTGCCCTCGTCGATGGCAAGGGACTGGGCGGTTTCGTCGGCCTGCGCCTGGCTCGCGGGTGCGAACGCGGCGTACAGCCCCCCGGTGGCCGCCAGCGCGAGGAGTAGGACGACGACCGCCGCCAGCGGATGGCGTCGTCGTGCGGAGAGCTTTTTCACGGATTACCCCGGTGTCAGGATCTTCTGCGTCGATGCTTCTGGATGTTTTCGGGCGCCGGGCCCGATTACTTGATCATGTAGATCGTGGCGAAGAGGCCGATCCAGACGACATCGACGAAGTGCCAGTAGTAGGACACGACGATGGCGGCGGTCGCCTGCTCATGGGTGAACTTCCTGGCCGCGTACGTCCTGCCGAGGACGAACAGGAAGGCGATCAGGCCACCCGTGACATGCAGGCCATGGAAGCCGGTGGTCAGGTAGAACACCGAGCCGTACGGGTCGGAGGAGAGCGAGAGCCCGTCCTTCTTGACCAGTTCGGTGTACTCGAAGACCTGACCGCCGATGAAGATCGCACCCATGATGAAGGTGACGATGAACCACATCCGGAGCTTCTTCACGTCCCCGCGCTCGGCGGCGAACACGCCGAGCTGGCAGGTCAGGGAGGAGAGCACCAGGATCGTGGTGTTCGTCGCGGAGAACGGGAAGTTCAGGCTTGACGCCATTTCCTTCCAGTGATCCGGCCCGGTCACCGATCGCAGGGTGAAGTACATCGCGAAGAGGGCCGCGAAGAACATCAGCTCGGAACTCAGCCAGATGATGGTTCCGACGCTGGTGAGGTTCGGCCGATTGACCGACGGGTGCGCGTGCCCGGTTTCTACTGTCGTTGCTGTCGCCACGACCGACATTATGTCGGTCGCTTATCCCGCCCTCACCCCGGGGGGTGCCGTTCGGAGTGTTGATGGGGTGTGTCCAGCCCGTATGGCCCATCGAAGCCCTGTCCGAACCGGTGTTGACGAGGTGTTCGGAGGAGTAGCATCCGCCCAGCGGACCCTGTCCGTCTCGCCTTGAGGACGCCGACGTCTCGGAGGAAGAATGCAGCCGACCGCCACGGTGCTGGTCTACAGCGACGACTCCAACACCCGGGAGCAGGTGCGGCTTGCGACCGGCCGCAGGCCGGCCACCGACGTTCCCCTGGTCGAGTTCATCGAGTGCGCGACGCCCGCCGCCGTCCTGACGGAACTGGACAAGGGCGGGATCGACGTCTGTGTGCTGGACGGCGAGGCCGTGCCGATGGGCGGGATGGGTGTCTGCCGCCAGATCAAGGACGAGATCTTCAACTGCCCGCCCGTCCTCGTGCTGATCGGGCGGCCCCAGGACGCCTGGCTGGCCACGTGGAGCCGTGCGGACGCCGCGGTGACCTTGCCGGTGGATCCTGTGGAGTTCGCCGCCACGTTGGCCTCTCTGCTCCGCAGGAAGGCCCTTGCGGGCGCCTGAGAGAGGTTCTCCGCGCCCCGGTCTCACACTGACTCGGGGCGCAGCCTGGCGCGGTCCTGCGGGGGCGGGCCCTCGGGGGCTCCGCCCACCAGGGCGCTGCCCTTGCGCCACTTCTTCCAGGTGACGTTCCAGTCTCCGAAGCCGTTGCCGAACGGGTCCATGTCCTCGCCGTACGAGTTGATGACCTTCACGATGTCGCCCTCTCGGACGGTCTCGTAGAACCACGCGGCGTTGTCCGTGCTCATTCCGGTGCAGCCGTGGCTGACGTTGGCGTACCCCTGGGAGCCGGTGGACCAGGGCGCGGCGTGCACGTACTCGCCGCTCCATGTGACTCTCGTCGCGTAGTACACGGGCAGGTCGTACGAGTCGGAGGTGCCCTCGGCGATGCCGATGCTGGTTCCGCGCATCCGTACGAAGTACTCCTTGCCCAGTACGACCTTGACGCCGTTGCGGGTCTCGAAGCCGGGCTTGCCGGTGGTGACGGGGATCTCGTTGATCGCCTCGTCGTTCCGGTAGACCGTCATGGAGTGCGCGGAGGCGTCCGTGACGGCGATCAGGCGGTCGCCGGTGGTGAGCTTCAGGGGCTTGGCCTGGCCGCCCCAGAGGCGTTCGGCGACCTTGATGCCGCCGATGTTGCTGTGCGCCTGGATGGTGGCGTGGGTGGGCCAGTACTCCTTGGGGCGGTAGTGCAGCGTCTTGTCGTCCACCCAGTGCCAGGCGCCTTCCACGGCGGGCTTCGAGTCGACCTTGAGGGCGCGCTCGACGATGGCGCGGGCGGCCTTGTCCTTGACGGGGACACTCAGTTCGGCCGTGACGGGCTGGCCGACGCCGTACTTGCCCGCCTCGGGCCCGAAGGTGACGTTCAGGCGCTTCTTCGTCTTGGGGGTGCTGGTGTCGAAGCTGATGACCTTGCGGCCGGGGGCGCCGTCCTCGTCCTCCGTGCTCACGTGCACGGTGTAGCGGGCGCCCGCGGCCAGCGGCGAGGTGCTGTGCCAGCGGCCGCCGTCGGCGGAGAGTTCGCCCGCCACGTAGCGGCCTGACGCGTCGGTGGCCGTCACGTCGGTGATGCGCCCCTCGTCACCGTCGGCGGTGATTTCCAGGGGCTTGTCGGGGTCGGCCTTGCGGCTGTCGCCGGCCGGGCCGTTGAAGGAGATCTGACCCGCCGCGTCGTACGGCTTGGCCGAGAGCGGGTGGCCGTCGGAGCCGCAGGCGGTGACGCCCGCGCCGAGGGCGACCAGCAGCGTGGTGCAGCTGGCTACCGTGCGGAATCGCGGTGAGTGGTTCATGCGTTCACGCTATGAACCGTCGTCGGTCACGGCGCGCCGAGTGAGCCGTGCGAGGGACATATGGCGTGGCAAACGAGGGAGCCCGGACTCTCCTGACGGAGTGTCCGGGCTCCCGGTGATCATCGCGTGCTACTGCGTGCGGTTCTCACCGTGGTAGTACTCGAAGACCCAGCCCCACAGGCCGATCACGATGATCGGGGCCGAGAAGTACAGCAGCCACCAGCCGAAGACGACGCCCAGGAAGGCGAGCGCTCCGCCGATGCCGAGCGTGAGCGGCTGCCAGCTGTGCGGGCTGAAGAAGCCCACCTCGCCGGCCTCGTCCGCGACGTCGGCCTCCTTGTCGTCCTGCGCCAGCGCGTCGACCCGCCGGGCCGTGAAGGCCAGGTAGTAGCCGATCATGACGCACAGGCCGAAGCCCAGGAAGAGCGCCGTGGTGCCGGCGGGCTCCTTCGACCACACGCCATAGACGATCGCCATGGCGAGGACGAAGACCGCCAGCCAGAGGAACAGCTTGCCTTGGACCTTCACTTGCCCGCCTCCTTGCCGCCGGCGAGAGCCTTCTCACCGTGACCGGCGTTCTCGAGCTGGTCGAGAGCGGCGATCTCGGGGTGGTGCAGGTCGAACGCCGGGGATTCCGAACGGATCCGCGGCAGGGTGAGGAAGTTGTGCCGCGGCGGCGGGCAGGACGTGGCCCATTCGAGCGAACGGCCGTAGCCCCACGGGTCGTCGATTTCGACCTTCTTGCCGTACTTGGCGGTCTTCCACACGTTGTAGAAGAACGGCAGGATCGACAGACCGAGCACGAACGAGCTGATCGTCGAGATCGTGTTCAGCGCGGTGAAGCCGTCGGCCGCGAGATAGTCCGCGTAACGACGCGGCATGCCCTCGGCACCCAGCCAGTGCTGCACCAGGAACGTGCCGTGGAAGCCGACGAACAGCGTCCAGAAGGTGATCTTGC
This sequence comes from Streptomyces sp. NBC_00620, assembly GCF_026341825.1. Classification (GTDB taxonomy): domain Bacteria; phylum Actinomycetota; class Actinomycetes; order Streptomycetales; family Streptomycetaceae; genus Streptomyces. Next base: position 217,156 of record NZ_JAPENY010000002.1, on the reverse strand, counting down.
CGAGGCGCTCGTCGAGCATCTTGCCGGTCATCTTCGGCCACCAGAAGTGGAAGCCGGAGAACATCGCGAAGACGACGGTGCCGAAGACCACGTAGTGGAAGTGCGCCACCACGAAGTACGAGTCCGAGACGTGGAAGTCCATCGGCGGCGAGGCCAGGATGACACCGGTCAGACCACCGAAGGTGAAGGTGATCAGGAAGCCTGTCGCCCAGAGCATCGGGGTCTCGAAACTCAAGGACCCCTTCCACATCGTTCCGATCCAGTTGAAGAACTTCACGCCTGTCGGCACGGCGATGAGGAACGTCATGAAGGAGAAGAACGGGAGGAGTACGCCGCCGGTGACGTACATGTGGTGCGCCCACACGGTCACGGAGAGGCCCGCGATCGCGATGGTCGCGCCGATCAGGCCCATGTAGCCGAACATCGGCTTGCGGGAGAACACCGGGATCACTTCGGAGATGATTCCGAAGAATGGCAGGGCGATGATGTACACCTCTGGATGGCCGAAGAACCAGAAGAGGTGTTGCCACAGCAATGCCCCGCCGTTGGCGGCGTCGAAGACATGTGCCCCGAATTTCCGATCCGCCTCCAGCGCGAACAGCGCGGCGGCGAGGACGGGGAAGGCCAGCAGGACCAGGACCGCGGTCAGCAGCACGTTCCACACGAAGATCGGCATGCGGAACATCGTCATGCCGGGGGCGCGCATGCAGATGATGGTGGTGATGAAGTTGACCGCGCCGAGGATCGTGCCGAAGCCGGAGAAGGCCAGGCCCATGATCCACATGTCGGCGCCGATGCCCGGCGAGCGGACCGCGTCGGAGAGCGGGCTGTAGGCGAACCAGCCGAAGTCGGCCGCGCCCTGCGGGGTGAGGAAGCCGCCGACCGCGATGAGCGAGCCGAACAGGTAGAGCCAGTAGGCGAACATGTTCAGCCGCGGGAACGCCACGTCGGGCGCGCCGATCTGCAGCGGCATGATCCAGTTCGTGAAGCCGGCGAACAGCGGCGTCGCGAACATCAGCAGCATGATCGTGCCGTGCATCGTGAACGCCTGGTTGAACTGCTCGTTCGACATGATCTGCGTGCCGGGACGGGCCAGTTCGGCGCGCATCAGCAGCGCCATGACGCCGCCGATGCAGAAGAACGCGAACGAGGTGATCAGATACAGCGTGCCGATCGTCTTGTGGTCAGTGGTGGTGAGCCACTTGATCACAACGTTGCCGGGCTGCTTGCGCCGTACCGGCAGCTCGTTCTCGTACGAGTCCTCCGCTGCGTCGGCGGCACCCTGAGGTTCGTTGAGGATGCTCACAGGTTGTTCGTCTCCCGGTTCTTCTCGGGGTCCGTCTGCTCAATGCCGGCCGGGACGTAGCCCGTCTGGCCCTTCTCCGCGAGCTCCTTGAGGTGGGCCTCGTAGCGCTCGGGAGAGACGACCTTCACGTTGAAGAGCATCCGGGAGTGGTCGACGCCGCAGAGTTCGGCGCACTTGCCCAGGTAGGTGCCCTCCGCGTTGGGGGTCACCTGGAAGGAGTTGGTGTGGCCCGGGATGACGTCCTGCTTCATCAGGAACGGCACCACCCAGAAGGAGTGGATGACGTCACGCGAAGTGAGGATGAAGCGGACCGTCTTGCCCTCGGGGAGCCAGAGGGTCGGCCCGGGGTTGTCCGTCTGCGGGTTCCGCTCGCCCGGCGTGCCGACCTCGTAGACGCCACCGGCGTTGGCCGGGAAGTCTTCCTTGAACCGGTCCGGAATGGCGTCCAGGTTCTTGTCGGTCGTGGCGTCACCGGTGGAACCGTCGACGTTCTCGATGTAGTTGAAGCCCCAGCTCCACTGGTAGCCGACGACGTTGATGGTGACGTCGGGCTTCTTGTCGAGGCTGAGGAGCTTCGTCTCGTCGCGGGCGGTGAAGTAGAACAGCACCGAGACGATGATGAGCGGGACCACGGTGTACAGCGCCTCGATGGGCATGTTGTACCGGGTCTGCGGGGGAACTTCGACCTTGGTACGGCTGCGCCGGTGGAAGAACACGCTCCACAGGATCAGGCCCCAGACCAGCACGCCCGTGGCGAGCGCGGCCGCCCACGAGCCCTGCCAGAGGGAGAGGATCCGCGGACCCTCGTCCGTGACCGGGGTGGGAAAACCAAGGCGGGGAAAGTCCTTGTATGTGCAACCGGTAGCGGTAGCCAGGACCAGGCCCGCAGTCATTGCCTGCAGCAGCTTCCGCCGCATCGGGCGCCGCGGCGAGCGGTCGGAGCCGTTGGGACTCACGTAGCGCCTTCCCGAGAGTCTCGCCCGCGCTGGTTGGCTACGGCCTTCTCGCTGGTCGCTCGCCGCCCTGGCACACGGGCAGGGGTTTGGATGTTTATGCGGAGCAAACCCTACTGGACGCTATTTGGGGTCGCGCGGGGAGGGGGGCGCAACGCGCCGCTGGGTTTGGCGGAGGGGGTGAGTTGCCCTGCTCTTGGCTGCTTCTGACGGGGGGTTCGGGGCGCCCAGCAGCTCGACGGGTGACTCTTGCAGCGCGGCTGCGGGTTCGTTGTGGCTGATCGCGCCGTTCCCCGCGCCCCTTGCGGGGCGCTCCCGTGACAGGACGCTTTAGCGTTGCTGTGTGTCCTACTTCGATGCTGCTTCCGCCGCTCCCCTTCATCCCGTTGCCCGGCAGGCCCTGCAGGCCTCGTTGGACGAGGGGTGGGCGGATCCCGCACGTCTGTACAGGGAGGGAAGGCGGGCCCGGTTGCTGCTCGACGCGTCGCGGGAGGCGGCGGCCGAGGCGGTGGGCTGCCGGCCGGACGAACTGGTCTTCACCTCGTCGGGTACGCGGGCGGTGCACTCCGGGATCGCGGGCGCGCTGGCCGGGCGGCGGCGCGTGGGAAGCCACCTGATCGTGTCAGCGGTCGAACATTCTTCGGTGCTCCATTCGGCCGAGGTCCACGAGTCGGCGGGCGGGTCGGTGACCCAGGTACCGGTCGGCCGAACGGGCGCGGTGTCCCCTTCGGCGTACGCGGCGGCCCTGCGCCCCGACACGGCACTCGCCTGTCTGCAGTCCGCCAACCACGAGGTGGGCACGGAGCAGCCGGTGGCCGCGGTGGCCGAGGCGTGCCGGGCGGCGGGCGCACCGCTGCTGGTGGACGCGGCGCAGTCGCTGGGATGGGGCCGGGTGGAGGGCGAGTGGTCCCTGCTCACGGCAAGTGCCCACAAATGGGGCGGCCCTTCGGGGGTCGGGCTGCTCGTCGTACGCAAAGGTGTGCGGTTCGCTCCTCAAGGGCCCGTGGACGAGCGGGAGTCGGGGCGGGCGGCCGGGTTCGAGAACATTCCCGGGATCGTGGCCGCGGCGGCGGCGCTGCGGGCCGTGCGGGCCGAGGCGGCCGCGGAGGGCGCGCGGCTGCGGGAACTGACGGACCGGATCCGGCTGCGGGTGCCCGAACTGGTCCCGGACGTCGAGGTGGTCGGTGACCCCGAACGCAGGCTGCCCGGCGTCGTCACCTTCTCCTGTCTCTATGTCGACGGAGAGACTCTGCTGCACGAACTGGACCGGGAGGGTTTCTCGGTCTCCTCGGGTTCCTCGTGCACGAGCAGCACGCTGACGCCCAGCCATGTCCTGAAGGCGATGGGTGTCCTGACCGAGGGCAACGTCCGGGTGTCGCTGCCGCCGGGTGTCCCGGAGGCGGACGTCGACCGGTTCCTGTCGGTTCTGCCGGCCGCGGTCTCCGCCGTACGGGAGAAGCTGGGCGCCCCGGCCGCGCCGACGAAGACTGCCGCCGCCGTCGACTCGCTCGTCGTGAACGCCCTGGGCAGGCGGTGTCCGATCCCGGTCATCGAGCTGGCCAAGGTCATCGGCGACGTCCCGGTCGGCGGCACGGTCCGTGTGCTGTCGGACGACGAGGCGGCGCGCCTGGACATTCCGGCGTGGTGCGAGATGCGGGGGCAGGAGTACGTCGGGGAGGAGCCGGCGGACCACGGTTCTGTGTACGTGGTCCGCCGGATGTCCTAGCTACACCAGGTGGGCCTGGACCTCGGCGGCGGCCTCATGGCCGTACGCCTTGGTGAAGCGGTCCATGAAGTTGGAGCGGCTCAGCTGGTACTCCTGCGTGCCGACCGTCTCGATGACCAGGGTGGCGAGCATGCAGCCGACCTGGGCGGCGCGCTCGTGGGAGACGCCCCAGGCCAGGCCGGAGAGGAAGCCCGCGCGGAAGGCGTCGCCGACGCCCGTGGGGTCGGCCTTGCGCTCCTCCTCGGCGCAGCCGACCTCGATCGGGTCCTCGCCGACGCGCTCGATGCGTACGCCCTGCGAGCCCAGGGTCGTGACGCGGTGGCCGACCTTGCCGAGGATCTCCTCCTCGGTCCAGCCGGTCTTGGACTCGATGAGCCCCTTCTCGTACTCGTTCGAGAAGAGGTACGTCGCGCCGTCCAGCAGTATCCGGATGTCGTCGCCGCTCATCCGGGCGATCTGCTGGGAGAAGTCGGCCGCGAAGGGGATCGCGCGGGTGCGGCACTCCTCGGTGTGGCGCAGCATCGCCTCGGGGTCGTCCGCGCCGATCAGGACGAGGTCGAGACCGCCGACGCGGTCCGCGACGGCCTTGAGCTCGATCTGGCGGGCCTCGCTCATGGCGCCCGTGTAGAAGGAGCCGATCTGGTTGTGGTCGGCGTCCGTGGTGCACACGAAGCGCGCGGTGTGCAGCACCTCGGAGATGCGTACGGAGCCGGTGTCGACGCCGTGCCTGTCCAGCCAGGCGCGGTACTCGTCGAAGTCGGAGCCGGCCGCCCCGACCAGGATCGGCTTGGTGCCGAGCTGGCCCATGCCGAAGGCGATGTTCGCGCCGACCCCTCCCCGGCGTACGTCGAGGTTGTCGACCAGGAAGGAGAGGGAGACCGTGTGCAGCTGGTCCGCGACCAGCTGGTCGGCGAAACGGCCGGGGAAGGTCATGAGGTGGTCGGTGGCGATGGAGCCGGTGACTGCGATACGCACGGCGAGGACACGCTCCTGCGAGAGGGATGTGAAGGGGCTGGCGTTGACAGTTCACGCTACCCGGTCGGCACGCGGGCTTTGAAGCGGCAAAAACTACCCGATAGTAGATCTTTCTTCGCGGGCTGAACCGTGCCTACGGTGCCGCTATGACAAACCTGAAGGTCCACGGCACCGCTCCGCAAGACCTCGAAGGCGATCTGGCTTCATTGCGCGGGGACTGCGCGCGGATGGCCGAGCACTGGACGGCGCCCGCTCCTGTCACCGCCCTCCCCGTCCCGCCCTCCCTCATCCACGGTGTGACGGTGCCGCCCACTTCGGCCCGGCTGCTGGACGCGATGTCGGACTACGGCGACTGACGAACCTGGAAAAGGCGGGCTGAAACAGCGCCCGCAGGGAACCGTGCGCTCCCCCGCTGCGTCCCATCGCTGTCCCCCGTAAAGGGGATGCGGTATACGACCCTCAGCGCCCTTTTTCGGCGCCCCGTTTTGACCGGGCCGGGTCGTCTGGACAGCAGTGGAGTCGAAGGAGCGATGCGGTGAGCACCGAGCGACCGGACAACGAGGCGACCGATTCCGCCGAGGGTGGCGAGACGGCGAAGCCGCGCCGGCGGCATTCCCCGGTGGCCGTCGCCTCGGTCGCGGCCGCGGTCCTGCTCGTCGGGGGCGGCGGGGCGTTCTTCGCCACGACCGCGTCCGGTGGCGGGAACGGCAGCAGCGGCTCCGGGACACCCGGCGGCGACGGCACTCCCCCGGCGCTCGCCCTCGACGGGTACTCCGAGAGCGGGACGAGCGACTCGGGCGGTACGGGCGACCCGAACGGCATCGCGCCGGGTGAGCCCAACCCCTACGGAGCGACCTATCGCGTGGACGGCGAGCTCCCCGACGGCCCGGACTCGGCGCCCGTGTACACGGCGAAGGGCGAGGTGACGAAGGCCGAGGTGGCGCGGCTTGCCGAGGCGCTCGGAGTGGCGGGCACCCCGCGGACGGACGGGGAGGACTGGACGGTCGGTTCCACGAACGACGCCTCGGAACCGAACCTTCGGGTGAGCAGGGCCGCGCCGGGGACCTGGACGTACAGCTCGTATCTGCCGGGGACCGACAACTGCCCCAAGGACAAGCGCTGCATCCCGGTCGGGTCCAGCGGCCTTGCCGGTCTGCGACCGGGGGCGGTGAGCGAGGAGGAGGCGAAGAAGGCGGCCGCCCCCGTGCTGAAGGCCGTCGGCCAGGACGACGCGAAGCTGGACGCCACTCAGCTCATGAACGACGACCAGGTACGGGTGGTGAACGCGGACCCGGAGTTCGGCGGGCTGCCCACCTACGGCTGGACGACCGGCATCCAGGTCAGCTCCGAGGGCAAGATCATCGGCGGCAGCGGCCAGTTGAAGGCGCCGGTGAAGGGGGACACGTACCCCGTCATCACCGCGCAGGAGACCCTTGACCTGATGAACGGGGCGGCGTCGGCCTCGGGCGGCGGGGCCAATGGCATCGGCGGCTGCGCCAGTCCCGTACCGCTGAAGGACCGGAACGAGGTGCCGTGCGAGGCATCGACCGTGGCGCCGTCACCCGCGTCGGTGACCGTCGAGAAGGCCACGTTCGGGCTGGCGGTGCACTCGGTGGACGGGCGGCAGGCGCTGGTGCCGTCCTGGCTGTTCGAGGTCCGGGCCGTTGGCGCGGAGGACGTCCTCACGGTGACGCATCCGGCGGTCGATCCGCAGTACCTGGTCTCGCCGAAGGCCGCCCAGGAGCCGACCCCGGCCCCCACGCCTTCGCTGACCGGGACGACCACGTCCAGTGACGTCAAGGTGGAGGGCTACACCGCCGACGGCAAGGACCTGACCGTGAGCTTCTGGGGCGGGGTGTGCAGCAAGTACACGGCCTCGGCGAGCGAGAGTTCCGGCAAGGTGACGGTCACCGTGACCGGCACGTCGAAGCCGGACCAGGTCTGCATCATGCTCGCGAAGGCGATCGATCTCACGGTGCACCTGGACGAGCCGATCGGTGACCGAACGGTCGTGGGGACGAACGGCAAGGAGATCCCGGAGGGGAAGGACCTCGGCGCCGTGGAGAAGTCGGCGCAGCCGCAGTAGCGGCGAGCGGGCCGGCGCAGCCGCAGTCACGGTGAGCGGGTCGACACAGCCGTAGTCACGGCGGCCAGGTCGGCGCCGCCGCAGAACGGCGGCAACGTCACCGCGGCCCCGGAAGCGGCCGTGAGCACGCGAAGGCGGCGTCCCTGTCGGAGGGGGACGCCGCCTTCGTACGCGGGCAGCGGTGAGCCGGGCGCTCAGCCGTGGGCGCGACTTAGCTGAAGGAGTCGCCGCAGGCGCAGGAGCCCGTCGCGTTCGGGTTGTCGATCGTGAAGCCCTGCTTCTCGATGGTGTCCACGAAGTCGATGGACGCGCCGCCCAGGTAGGGGGCGCTCATACGGTCGGTGACGACCTTGACGCCGCCGAAGTCCTTGACGACATCGCCGTCGAGGGAGCGCTCGTCGAAGAAGAGCTGGTAACGCAGGCCGGAGCAGCCGCCGGGCTGAACGGCGACGCGCAGCGCCAGGTCCTCGCGGCCTTCCTGGTCGAGCAGGGCCTTGACCTTGGCCGCGGCCGACTCGGACAGCATGATGCCGTCGTTCACGGTGGTGGTCTCGTCCGATACGGACATCTGCTTCTCTCCCGGGTTGTACGGAGACTGCTTGCCGACAATGGCAACCTGCGGGGCCGCGGATTCATTCCGGGCCGAGCGTGTGTCTTTGCCTTCTCTCTTCATGCTCGCACATGCCCACAAGCGCGGACAGCGGCCTGTGGACAACCCCGTGGACACCCGCACGCCACCTGCCGTAGCGGCGTCCGGGATTCACGTCACATCGACGTTATGGCCGTCGTCAAAGTGACGTGAAGCAGTTATGATAGATAACGTCATTTCGACGAAAAGGCTTGTCCCGCATGTCCCGCCGGATCGCTCCCACGAGCCGGCGAGCCGCAGAACAGAAAGGGTGCGTGTCGTGACCACCGCCCAGACCCAGGAGCTCGACGTACAGCCGACGCCCCTCGCCCTGCTGCTGCTCGGCCGCGAGGCCGACCCGAGGAGCGAGCGCGGTGTCGAGTGCCCCGGAGACCTGCCCTCGCCGTCCGACCCGGACCTGGTGGAGCGCGCCCGCGCGGCCAAGGAGAAGCTCGGGGACAAGGTCTTCGTGCTCGGCCACCACTACCAGCGCGACGAGGTCATCCAGTTCGCGGACGTCACCGGTGACTCCTTCAAGCTGGCCCGGGACGCGGCCGCGCGCCCCGAGGCCGAGTACATCGTGTTCTGCGGCGTGCACTTCATGGCGGAGTCCGCGGACATCCTGACCGGCGACGACCAGAAGGTCGTCCTGCCGGACCTCGCCGCGGGCTGCTCGATGGCCGACATGGCCACCGCCGAGCAGGTCGCCGAGTGCTGGGACGTGCTGACCGAGGCCGGGGTGGCCGAGCAGGTCGTGCCCGTCTCGTACATGAACTCCTCCGCGGACATCAAGGCGTTCACCGGCAAGCACGGCGGCACGATCTGCACCTCCTCCAACGCCCAGCGGGCCCTGGAGTGGGCCTTCGAGCAGGGCGAGAAGGTGCTCTTCCTGCCCGACCAGCACCTGGGCCGCAACACCGCCGTCCGCGACATCGGGATGACGCTGGAGGACTGCGTCCTCTACAACCCGCACAAGCCGAACGGCGGCCTGACCGTCGAACAGCTGCGGGACGCGAAGATGATCCTGTGGCGGGGCCACTGCTCCGTGCACGGCCGCTTCTCCGTCGACTCGGTGAACGACGTGCGCGCCCGGATACCCGGTGTCAACGTCCTGGTGCACCCCGAGTGCAAGCACGAGGTCGTCGAGGCGGCGGACTACGTGGGTTCCACGGAGTACATCATCAAGGCCCTGGAGGCGGCTCCGGCCGGTTCCAAGTGGGCGATCGGCACGGAGCTGAACCTCGTACGGCGGCTCGCGAACCGTTTCGCGAGCGAGGACAAGGAGGTCGTCTTCCTCGACAAGACGGTCTGCTTCTGCTCGACCATGAACCGCATCGACCTCCCCCACCTGGTGTGGACCCTGGAGTCCCTGGCGGAGGGCAACCTCGTCAACCGCATCGAGGTGGACCGGGAGACCGAGCAGTTCGCCAAGCTGGCGCTGGAGCGGATGCTGGCGCTGCCGTAGTCCGTACGGCTGTTGGGCAGGTAAGGGGCGCCGGCCGTTGCCGGCGCCCCTTACTCATCGCCCTAGCAGGAGCAGAGGTCCTGCACTCATCGCCCTAGTAGGAGCAGAGGTCCCGCGAGACCTGCGTCGGGTCGCTGCTCGCGCTGCCCCAGTTGTACTCGTCGAACTTGTTGGCCATCGCGCTGCCCTCTTCGACGATCACGTACGAGGTGTTGTCCCCCGCGTAGTCGTCGTTGCGGAACTCGTTGTCCGTGGTCTGCGACAGCCAGTCCGTCAGACCGCCCTGGTTGTTGAACATCGCGTGCTTGCCCCAGCCGACGTAGACGCTGGGCCGCTCCTTGCCGTATCCCCAGTTGTCGGCGTTGATGTCGGCCGACTCGACCTTGGTCCAGTCGGTCAGGACCTTGTGGCCGCCGTGGGAGCTGAGCAGGAGCGAGGAGCGGGTCCACTTGTTGTCGCCCGCGTACTTCCAGGTGGTGACCACGTGCTCGAAGTCGTACGCGTGGCCGATGACACCGCTGAAGCCGTCCTTGGGGAAGAACAGCGTGTAGATGACCCGCACCTCGGTGCCGAAGCAGGTCTTGACCGTCGTGTACGTCGGGAAGTAGGTGCCCGGGGCGGCGCAGCCGTAGTCGGTGTCCGGCCACGGCCTCAGCTCGGCGGGCGGCGCCTGCTGGTCACCGTTGACGAAGGCGCTCGACGGCCAGCAGGTGTCGTTGCCGAGGGCGCGGGCGAACTGCCAGTCGGGGGCTCCCGCGGCGATGAAGTCATTGAGGTTGCCCTTCCATTCCAGCGGCTCGTTCGCGCTGGCGGTGGGGGCGGAGGCGAAGGTGCCGAGCACGGCCAGCGCCAGGGCGCCGAGGATCGTGCGGTGCGGGCGCATGGCGGTACGGAGGGAGCCGCGGGGGGCGTTCATGACGGTCCTTAGATCGGGGGGGAACCGGATTGCACAAGAGGTGAAACAGGGGGTCGCACCAGCTCGCCACCGCCGTGAGGTGCGGCGGTGGCGAGTGAGGTCACGCGGGGAAGGGAGCCGTCAGCAGTAGAGATTGGCTCCGGGCGTGACGCCGAGGATCCCGGTGAAACGGTTGTAGGCGTCGACGCGGCTCTGGACCTGCGCGGGGTTGCGCCCGTCGCATTCCAGGGAGCCGTTGATGCTGCGGATGGTCTGGCCGAAGCCGGCGCCGTTGACCATGGCGTTGTGCGGGGTCATGGTGCCGGGACCGTTCTGGGTGTTCCAGTACCAGAGGCCGGTCTTCCAGGCCACCGCGGCGTCGTTCTGCACCAGCCAGGGGTTGTTCAGCAGGTCGATGCCGAGCGCGTCGCCCGCGGCCTTGTAGTTGAAGTTCCAGCTGAGCTGGATCGGGCCACGGCCGTAGTACGCCGCCTGACCGGCCGGGCAGCCGTAGGACTGACCCCAGTCGCAGTACGTGGGGTAGTTGGCGGTGTTCTGCTCGACGATGTAGACCAGACCGCCGGTCTCGTGGTTGACGTTGGCCAGGAAGGCCGCCGCCTCCTGCTTCTTCACCGTGTCACTGCCCGTGTTGGCGAACGCCGGGTAGGCGCTCAGGGCGGCGGTCAGACCGCTGTAGGTGTAGAAGGAGTTCCGGCTCGGGAACATCTGGTTGAACTGCGCCTCGGTGACGACGAATCCGCTCGGGGTGGTGCCGCCGCCGGTGGCCGGAGCCGTCCACTTCTGGTTCGCGGCGCCGGTGCAGGTCCAGATCTGCAGCCGGGTGCCGTTGGCCGAGTTGTTGCCGGCGACGTCGAGACACTTATTCGCCGCGGGGTTGACGATGTCACGCGCGGCCGTCACGACCCACTGCTGGTTGGCGCCGCCGACGCAGTCCCAGAGGTGGATCAGCGCGCCGTCGGCGGTCGAGTTGTTCGACACGTCCAGACACTTGCCGAGCGCCCGGATGGTGCCGTCGGAGCCGACGTTCCACTGCTGGGCCGCGGTGCCGTTGCAGTCGTAGAGCTGCACCGCCGTGCCGTTGGCGGTCGAAGCGCCCGCCACGTCGACACACTTGCCCGCGAGGCCGCTGATCTGGCCGGTGGCGGCCGCGGCGGGAGACGCGGGCAGCACGCTCAGCAGACCCACGACGAGGGAGCAGGCGGCGGCGTAGGCCGCACGCCTCCAGCCTTTTCTCATGCCCATGTCATACCTTTCGCCGTTTTGCGCTCAAGTGGGGAGTCGAAAGAGGGGGGTTGAACCTTCGCAAGTCCTTCACCGCTTGTTTTAAGGCGTGAACGAAAGCGCGTCAAGGTTTTGGTATGGACCAATTCAAGAACGATGTCCGAACAGGCCATGGAATGGCCAAAGGCCCTCCTCCCGGCGCGAGTTGCGCCGGGAGGAGGGCCCTTCAACAGGCAGGAAAGATCAGACTCCGGCAGGCTCCGGAGACTTGTCCTCCTCGCCCGCGAGGGCAGCCGCCCCACCGGACTTCGCCGCCCGCTTGGCCGCCTTCTTCTTCGCCCGCCGCTCCTTGCGAAGTTCGACCACCGTGTACAGCGTCGGCACCAGGAGGAGCGTCAGCAGCGTCGACGTGATCAGACCGCCGATGACGACCACGGCCAGCGGCTGGGCGATGAATCCGCCCTCGCCGGTGACGCCGAGGGCCATCGGGAGCAGGGCGAAGATGGTCGCGAGCGCCGTCATCAGGATGGGCCGGAGCCGGTGCCGGCCGCCCTCGATGACCGCCTCGACCGTGCCGTAACCCTGCTTGCGGTACTGGTTGATCAGGTCGATCAGCACGATCGCGTTGGTGACCACGATGCCGATGAGCATCAGCATGCCGATCATCGCCGGGACACCCATCGGGGTGCCGGTGGCGATCAGCAGACCGATCGCGCCGGTCGCCGCGAACGGGATGGAGACAAGCAGGATCAGCGGCTGGATCAGCGAACGGAACGTCGCCACAAGGAGCATGAAGACGATCGCGATCGCCGCCAGCATCGCCAGGCCCAGCGCCGCGAACGAGTCGTCCTGGTCCTGCGAGACACCGCCGATCTCCGCGGTCGCACCGTCCGGCAGCTTCAGCGCGTCCAGCTTCGAGGTGAGGTCCGCGCTGACCGCGCCCGTGTTGTCGCCCGTCGGCTTCGCCGTGATGGTGGCGGCCCGCTGCCCGTCGATCCGGGTCATGGAGACCGGACCGTCGACCAGCTGCACCGTCGCGATGTCACCGAGCTTCACCGCACCCAGCGACAGGTTCTTCAGCTCGGCGAGCGTCTGAGCCGGCTTCGCCGACTTGATGACGACGTCCCGCTCGGTGTCGTCCAGGATCGCCTTGCCGCTCGTCGTGCCGCGCACCGCCTCACCGACGGCAACGCCGAGCGTCGCGTCGTTGAAACCGGCCGCCGCCGCCTTGGAGTTGGCCTTGACCGAGATACGCGGCACGCTCTGCGCCAGGTCGCTCGTCACGTCGGTCACGTCGTCCAGCTTCGCGACCTCGTCACGGACCTCCTCGGCCGCCTCGCGCAGGACGCCCGCGTCGGCCGCCTTCACGACGACGCTCAGATCCTGGCTGCCGAACCCGTCCCCGGCCGCGACCGTGGTCGTACCGACACCGGAGAGCTTGCCGAGCCCCTCCTCGATCCGGTCCTGGACCTCGTCGGCCGAAGCCGAGTCCTCCAGCATGACCTGGTACGAGGCCTGGTTGGTGTCCGTGCCACCGCCGAACGCGGCCATGAACCCGGACGAACCGATGGTGACCTGGTAGTCCTTGATGCCGTCGACACCGGCGAGCATCTTCTCGACCTGCTGGGCCGAGGCGTCGGTCGCCGCCAGGCTGATGCCCGGCTTCAACTCCTGCTTGACGGTGAGGACTTCCTGCTCGCCCTGGTCGAAGAAGTTCGTCTTCAGCAGGGGCGCCATGCCGAACGTGCCGACGAGGACGACGATCGCGATCGCCACGCTCGTCAGCCTGCGCCGGGTCGCGAAGCGCAGCACGGGAACGTAGAAGCGCTGGAGACGGCTGCGCGCCTCCTTCTCCTCCGCCTGGCGTCGCGCTTCCTCGGCGTCCGCCGGGGTGCCCTTGGGGGCGCGCAGGAACCAGTACGACAGCACCGGTACGACCGTGAGCGAGACGAGCAGGGACGCGAGCAGCGCCGCCGTGACCGTCAGGCCCACCAGTCGGATTAGCCAACCGTAGTCGCGTTGTGGCAGAGTGTGACGCGCACGCTCGGCGCCCAGGCGACGTCGAGCACCCTCCCCGATCGGGCATGTACGTGCCTGGTTGGCCAGCGTCCGGAGGGACGTGCCACGAGGGCCGTCGGCTTTGACCATCGGCACCAGGGCACGAAGACGATTGGCTCAGGGCGTGGGTTCCCACGTTCTGATCCTGTGCTGCCCACGGGATCGCCAAGCCAATCAGAGACGCTGAAGGAGCCGAACAGCTCGCCCACCCTGCCGCCGGTGAACAAGAGCGTCGGTTCACTCGACGTTCTTGTTCACCGGCGGCAGGCGGACCGACGCCAGCGCGCCCTCGGTCGTCAGACCGTCGATGGACTTCTTCACGGCCGGACCCTGGTCGCTGACGACGGTGATCGTCGCCCCCGCGCCCAGGTCCTTGCGCATGTCCGCCAGCTTGTCCTGGACGGCGTCGGAGATGGCGACCGCGCTGCCGTCGTGGTCCATGGTGACGTTCAAGGCGAGACTCGGCTCGCCGTCCGTACGCGTGATGGAGTCGGCGGTGGCCTGCTCCTCCTTCACGGTGGCGACGTCGGCGAGGCGTACCGGCTTCTTGCCCGGGGTGCCCGTGACCATCAGGTCCTGGATCTGCTTCAGCGAGGTGAAGCCGCCGCCGACCTGGACGGTGCGGTTGCTGCCGTCCTCGTCGAAGGAGCCCGCCGGGACGGTCACACCGCCCGCCTGAAGGGCCTGGCCGATCGCGGCCGAGGTGAGCCCGGCCTTCGCCGTCTTCGTGTCGTCGGGCGTGACGGTGACCTGGAGGTCGCGTACGCCGTCGACGGTGACCTGTCCGACCCCGTCGATGCCCTTCAGGTCGGGCACGACCGTCCGGTCGAGCTGGTCGGAGAGCGCCTGCTGGTCCCTGTCGGAGGTGACGGCGAGCAGGCGATCCGGTTGTCTGACTTTCAGCCGTGTCCTGAGCAGGATGGAGTCGTTGTACGGAGCAGCAGTCAGCTCTCCGAAGCTGATCGACCGAGAAAGCGCCCCGCGCCCAGGAAAGCGACGCGGGGTCCCCGCCCCGCCCGGGTCCACACCGGGCGGAAAGCGTCCGGCGGGGCGGATACCCGAGTCACCGAACCGCCGCGGCCAGCGGTGAGCGAGGCGGCAGGTACCGCACACGATGAGCACCCACGCGGCAGCCAACCGCGCGGGCACCGACTCGGGGCAGGAGTCCAGCCCACGCCACGGGCAGGCCCGAAATCCCAAGTCGGCCCAGGAACACCTCAGCTCATCAGCGACGCTGAATCGGGACAGCCACAGACTGTGGCATACGCGACAGGAGCGGGCCACCTCGTACATGTACGCGGGGCCCGCCCTACGCCCTCGGCGTGCGATCCGTCGCCCTCGGTCCATTTCCTTGTACGGCGCCCACTACAGGCGCAGTACACCCCGGTGGATCTCACTCCACCCTTGGACGGACCAGCCCCGACTCGTACGCGATCACGACCAGCTGGGCCCGGTCCCGCGCACCCAGCTTGGCCATGGCCCGGTTGACATGCGTCTTCACCGTCAGCGGGCTCACTTCCAGCCGCTCGGCGATCTCGTCGTTGGAGTGCCCGCCCGCCACCTGCACCAGCACCTCGCGCTCGCGGCCGGTCAGCGCGTCGAGCCGCTCGGCGCGGGCGGGATCCCGTTCGTCGTCCAGACCGTCGCCCTGCGCGAGGAACTTCGCGATCAGTCCCTTGGTGGCCGCCGGGGACAGCAGCGCCTCGCCGCCCGCCGCGATCCGGATCGCGTTCAGCAGCTCCTCGGGCTCGGCCCCCTTCCCGAGGAACCCGGACGCGCCCGCCCGCAGCGACTGCACCACGTACTCGTCGACCTCGAAGGTCGTCAGCATCACGACCCGTACGTGCGCGAGCCCCGGATCGGCGGTGATCAGCCGGGTGGCGGCCAGCCCGTCGGTGCCCGGCATCCGGATGTCCATGAGCACGACGTCGGCCCGCTCCTGCCGTACAAGGCGCACGGCCTCGGCGCCGTCGGACGCCTCGCCGACCACCTCCATGTCGGGCTCAGAGTCGACGAGCACCCGGAAGGCGCTGCGCAGCAACGCCTGGTCGTCGGCGAGCAGGACACGGATGGTCATACGGCGGCCCCTCTGGCAGGCGTGAGGTTCTTGACCGGAAGGATCGCATGGACCCGGAAGCCGCCTCCGTAGCGGGGACCGGCCGTGCAGCTCCCGCCGAGTGCGGTGACCCGCTCACGCATACCGAGCAGCCCGTGCCCGCCGCCCTCCTGTGGAGCGTGCTCGGCGGACTGCCCGGGCCCGTTGTCCAGGACGGTCACTTCCACGTTCGGTCCCACGCGTACGACGCTGACCTCGGCCTTCGCCTCCGGGCCCGCGTGCTTCTGCACATTGGTGAGGGCTTCCTGGATGACGCGGTACGCGGCGAGGTCCACGGCGGCGGGCAGGCCTGCGTCCTGCTCGGCGCGGGCCACCTCCACCGGGAGCCCCGCGTTGCGGAAGGTGTCGGCGAGCTCGTCGAGGCGTCCGAGCCCCGGGGCCGGCTCGGTGGGCGCCTCGGGATCCCCGGTCTGCCTCAACAGGCCGACGGTGGCACGGAGTTCGTTGAGGGCGGAGCGGCTGGCCTCGCGTACGTGGGCGAGCGCCTCCTTGGCCTGGTCGGGCCGCTTGTCCATCACGTGCGCGGCCACTCCGGCCTGCACATTGACCAGGGCGATGTGGTGGGCCACGACGTCGTGCAGATCGCGGGCGATGCGAAGCCGCTCCTCGGCCACGCGCCGGCGGGCCTCTTCCTCCCGGGTCCGCTCCGCGCGTTCGGCGCGTTCCCTTATGGCGTCCACGAAGGCGCGGCGGCTGCGTACGGCGTCGCCCGCGGCGGCGGCCATGCCGGTCCACGCGAAGATGCCCAGGTTCTCCTGGGCGTACCAGGGCAGCGGGCCCGCGAGCATCGCGGCCGCCGTCAGTACGGTCATCATGAGCAGGCCCACGCGCCAGGCCGTGTGGCGGTCCGTGGCCGAGGCGACCGTGAAGAGGGCCACGACGGCGGACATCGCGACCGGGGCTCTGGGGTCGCCGACCACCAGCTCCACGAGGGAGACGGTGCCCGTCGCGGCGAGGACCGTCATGGGGGTGCGGCGGCGGAAGACCAGGGCTGCGGCGCCGAGCACCATCAGGGTCAGGCTGAGGGCGTTCGGGGTGCGGGTGATCCAGGTCGCGCCGTTCTCCGCGTGGGGGTCCACGAAGGAGCCGGCCAGCATGCAGGCGAGGACGCCTGCGGCGAGCGTGGCGTCCACCGCCAAGGGGTGGGCGCGGGCTCTGCACCTCGTGCGCTGTAGGGGGGTGCTCACGTCGTTTACGGTACGGGGCGGGTGCGGGGGTTGGAACGGGTGCCGGCCGGCGCTGCCGGGCGTGAGGGTTTTTCGCCCCCTCCGCCCCTACCCGTCCCGTACCTGGGGGCTGCCGCCCCCAGACCCCCGCATCGCGCTGACGCGCTCGTCCTCAAACGCCGGACGGGCTAAAAGATCCTCAGCCAGGGATCAAGCCGTCGTCGCTCAGCATCTCGCGGACCTCCGCGAGGGTCGCGTCCGGGGACGGGAGGATCAGTTCCGAGGGTTCCAGGGCGTCGTCGGGGAGCGGAGTGCCCAGGCGGCGGACCTCCTCCAGGAGGGCACCCAGGGTGCGGCGGAAGCCGGACTCGTCGCCGCTCTCGATCTCGGCGAGCAGCTCGTCGTCCAGCTTGTTCAGTTCGGTGAGGTGGACGTCGTCCAGCCTCACCTGCCCCTCCCCCATGATCCGTACGATCATGTCGCCCTCCTAAGGCGTGGGCTACTGCTTGTCGAAGCGGGGGGTGTCCTGCGGCTGGGACTGCGACTGGCCCTGACCCGAGCCGCCCTCGATCGCCGGCTTCGCCGCGGAGCCTCCGGCCAGCTCGGCCTTCATGCGCTGCAGTTCCAGCTCTACATCCGTACCACCGGAGAGCCGGTCCAGCTCGGTCTGGATGTCGTCCTTGGCAAGACCCGACTGGTCGTCGAGGGCACCCGAGGCGAGCAGCTCATCGATCGCACCGGCCCGCGCCTGGAGCTGCGCGGTCTTGTCCTCGGCACGCTGGATCGCCATGCCGACGTCGCCCATCTCCTCGGAGATGCCGGAGAAGGCCTCCCCGATCCGGGTCTGCGCCTGGGCGGCGGTGTAGGTGGCCTTGATGGTCTCCTTCTTCGTACGGAAGGCGTCCACCTTGGCCTGGAGGCGCTGCGCCGCAAGGGTGAGCTTCTCCTCCTCGCCCTGGAGGGTCTGGTGCTGCGTCTCCAGGTCGGTCACCTGCTGCTGGAGCGCGGCCCGGCGCGACAGCGCCTCACGGGCCAGGTCCTCACGGCCAAGGGCGAGCGCCTTGCGGCCCTGGTCCTCCAGCTTGGAGGACTGGTTCTGGAGCTGGTTCAGCTGCAGTTCCAGGCGCTTGCGGCTGGTCGCCACATCGGCGACACCGCGGCGCACCTTCTGGAGCAGCTCCAGCTGCTTCTGGTACGAGTAATCGAGGGTTTCGCGCGGGTCCTCGGCCCGGTCAAGGGCCTTGTTCGCCTTCGCGCGGAAGATCATCCCCATACGCTTCATGACACCGCTCATGGGCTTCGCGCGCCCCCTTCTGACGGACTCCAGCTCCAGGTACTGCAACAGAACCCACAGTACGGGCCCTGCATCCATTACCGCACTGTTCGGGGACGGATGCGCTCATCCCCAAGGACGACTGCGTACGACGCCGCTCCGGCGTAGGGAGTAGGTGGATCTCGGGGTCCACCAGGGGTTCCCGTGGAACACCTGGGGAATTCCTGCGAGCCCGCCCGGCGAAACCATGCGCAACGTCCCGTCTGTCCCAGTACTTTCCCAGTACAGACGTACGGTGTTGCCGGATCGTTCCCCACTCGAATGACGTCCATGCGCGCACACCGCGTACCCTTGGGTTTTGTGTTTCGTAGCCGCGCCAAGGAAGAGAAGGCACCCGCCGACAAGGCGGCCGTGACCGACTCCAAGCAGACCCGTGATCCGCAGGCCCCCAAGGGCCGCCCCACGCCCAAGCGCAGTGAGGCCCAGACCCAGCGTCGCAGCGTGGCGAACACGCCGACGACGCGCAAGGAGGCTTCCAAGCGGAATCGCGACGAGCGTCGCGCCGCGATGGAGCGGCAGCGTCAGGCGCTGGCCAACGGTGACGAGCGTTATCTGCCCGCCCGCGACAAGGGCCCGGTGCGGAAGTTCGCCCGCGACTTCGTGGACTCGCGGTTCTGCATCGCCGAGTTCTTCCTGCCGCTGGCCGTGATCATCCTCGTGCTGAGCATGGTGCGGGTGGGCTCGCTGCAGAACATCGCGCTGCTGCTGTGGCTCGTGGTCATCCTGCTGATCGTGGTCGACTCGATCGGCATCGCGATCCGGCTGAAGAAGCAGCTGAGCACGCGCTTCCCGGATCTGCCCAGGAAGGGCGCGGTCGCCTACGCGCTGATGCGCACTCTCCAGATGCGTCGACTCCGGCTGCCGAAGCCGCAGGTCAAGCGCGGAGAGCGGCCCTGAGCGCGACATCTTTCTCCGGGGGCGCGGTGGATGCCTGGCTGAGCAAGCTGGGCGGACTGCGTGATGTCGTACGGCAGGAGCTGGTGGCTCGGCAGCTCGACGAGCAGATAGCCGGGCGGTATCCCGTCGGGCAGCGGCTGCGGGTACTGGACGTCGGGATGGGCCAGGGGACGCAGGCGCTGCGGCTGGCCCGGGCCGGGCATCAGGTGACCGGCCTCGAGCAGGACGCGAAGATGCTCGCCGTGGCACGTCAGGCGCTGGCCGCCGAGCCCGAAGGCATCCGGGGGCGCGTGCGCCTCATCGAGGGTGACGGGCGCGAGACGGGTGTCCACTTCCTGCCGGGCAGCTTCGACGTGGTGCTGTGCCATGGCGTACTGATGTACGTGCAGGAGCCCGACCCGCTGCTGGCGGGCCTCGCGCGGATGCTGGCCCCCGGCGGGCTGCTCTCACTGCTCGTACGGAACGCCGACGCGCTGGCCATGCGGTCCGGGCTGGCCGGGGACTGGGCGGCGGCGCTGACGGCCTTCGACACCACCGCGTACACGAACCGCCTCGGCCTCGACGTCCGCGCCGACCGGCTCTCCACGCTGACGTCGACGCTCGCCGGGATCGGGGCGCCGTTGCACACCTGGTTCGGCGTGCGGGTCTTCACGGACACGGCGGCCGACGGTGCCTCCCTCCCCGCGGATCTGGACGGTCTCCTCGCCGCGGAGGAACGGGCCGGGCGGACCGATCCCTATCGCCAGGTGGCGGCGTTGCTGCACCTGTGCGGGGTGCGGGGCTGACGACCCGTTCGGGTGCGCATGGCAGGTCGGGGCAAGTCCCCGAAAGGGACACTTCGGGCATGGATGCTTCCCGTACCCGTGCCCGGCTGCACCTCCCGCTGGCCGCGCTCGTCTGCTCCGTCGCTCTGATCGCCGGCTGCTCCTCCGGCTCCGGGTCGTCACCCGCCCAGGACGGCACGACGACGCAGGCGGCGGCCCCGGCCGCGGCCAACGACCTCCAGGACGACTACCTGAAGGTGATCAAGGACGTACTGCCGTCGGTGGTGCAGATCCGGGCGAGCGGTGATCTGGGGTCCGGGGTGGTGTACGACGACAACGGGCACATCGTCACCAACGCGCACGTGGTCGGGGACGAGAAGACGTTCAAGGTCACGACCGCCAACAGCGAGGACGAGCTGACCGCGACGCTCGTCTACGCCTACCCGCAGCAGGACCTCGCCGTCATCAAGCTGGACAAGGTGCCGGACGGGCTGAAGGCGGCGTCCTTCGGGGACTCCTCGAAGGTGCAGGTCGGCCAGATCGTGCTGGCGATGGGGTCGCCGCTCGGGCTGTCGTCCAGCGTGACCCAGGGCATCGTGTCGGCGACCGGACGCACCGTCAGCGAGGGCAGCACCGGGGGCGGGACCGGCGCCACCATCGCGAACATGGTGCAGACGTCGGCGGCGATCAACCCGGGCAACAGCGGCGGCGCGCTGGTCGATCTCGACGGTCGGGTCATCGGCATCCCCACGCTCGCCGCGACCGATCCCACCCTGGGGGGCACGGCGCCCGGTATCGGCTTCGCGATCCCCGCGTCGATGGTCACGAAGGTCGCCGACCAGATCATCAAGGACGGCAGGGTCACCGACTCGGGGCGGGCCGCGCTCGGCATCACGGCCCGTACGGTCGTGGACGACGACTACCAGGCAGCCGCGGGGGTCGCCGTGGTCGAGGTGAAGAGCGGCGGCGCGGCCGACAAGGCGGGCATCGAGCCCGGCGACATCATCACCAAGATCGGGGACACCGACATCACCACGATCACCTCGCTCTCCGAGGCGCTCGCCGCCGAGAAGCCGGGCGACAAGGTGGCGGTGACGTACACGAGGGGCGGGAGCGAGAAGACGGTGGATGTGACCTTGGGCGAGCAGTAGAAACGGTGCGGTGGACACATGGGTGCCGGGAGCGAGCAGTAGAAACGGTGCCGTGAACGTGGGTGCCGGGGGCGAACCCCGGCACCCGCCGCTACCGCATCGGCCCGCCTACGCCTCCGAAGCTGCGCGCAGGCCCGGCAGCCCCGACCGGCCTACGCCTCCGCAGCGGCGTGCAGGCTCATCGGTCCGTAGATCTGTGTGCTGTCCTCGAAGAGGAACACCTGCTCCGCGCCGCCCTCCAGGAGCTCCTTCCACACCTCGCCGATCCAGGACTCCGCGTCCCCCTGCGTGGTGAACTCCTCGGGCTGCACCACGGGTTGGACCTCTGTCCCGTCGGCCTTCTCGAACCGCCACGTCCATGCCGCCATGTACGCCTCCCAGGTATGAGCACACTGCACAGCGGAAGCCGGACAAGATCCGGCTCCTGCCCGAAGCCTAGTCGGACCTGCAAGACCTGCGGGGACACGCGAAAATCATCCCCGTGGAACTGACTCTGCTCGGCACCGGCGCCCCAGACGGCCTGCCCCGCCCCGACTGCCCCTGCGCGGCCTGCGCGACCGCGCTCGGCGAGCACGCGCGGGCGGCGACCGCGCTGCTCGTCGACGGCACGCTGCTGCTCGACCTCACCCCCGGCGTGGCGTTCGCGGCCGCCCGTTCCGGGCACTCGCTGGGCGGCGTACGGCAGGTACTGCTCTCGCACCCGCACGACGGCCCCGCGGTCGAGGTGCCGGCCGGGCTGCCGCAGCCCGGGCGGGTCCCCGACGGGCGGGAGTTGGCGCTGCTGACCGGTCACCGGGTGCGGGCCGTGCCGATGGACGCGCCCGGCACGGGGTACGCGGTGACGGGGCCCGACGGGCAGCGGCTGCTGTATCTGCCGCCGGGCGCGGCGCCCGCCGGGCTCGACGTGAACGGCGACCCGCCGTACGACATGGTCGTCGCCGATGTCGTGGGGCGCCCCGACGCCCTGGCGAAACTGCGTGCGGTGGGCGCCGCCGGTCCGGCGACGGACGTGATCGCGGTGCATCTCGACCACGACGTGCCGCCGGGGGCCGAACTGCGGCGGCGGCTCGCGGCGGCCGGCGCACGGGCGGTGCCGGACGGGTCGACGCTGGACGTGGGCGTCTACGAGGACGTCCCCGACGTGCCGCGCCGCACGCTCGTGCTCGGCGGCGCGCGGTCGGGCAAGTCGGTGGAGGCGGAACGGCGCCTCGAGGCCTTCCCCGACGTCCTGTACGTCGCGACGGGCGGCGCCCGCAACGGCGACAACGAGTGGGCGGCACGCGTGCACGCCCACCGCGAGCGGCGCCCGGGCTCCTGGCGCACCACCGAGACCTGCGACCTCGTGCCCCTCCTGGCACAGGACGGCGCCCCCCTCCTCATCGACTGCCTCTCCCTCTGGCTGACCGACGCGATGGACTCCGTGAACGCTTGGGACGACGCGGAGTGGTCCGGCGGCGGGGAACGCGCACTGCGCGCCCGCGTGGAGGAGTTGACGACCGCCGTCCGGCAGACCCGCCGCACGGTCGTCGCCGTCTCCAACGAGGTCGGGTCGGGGATCGTGCCAGCCACGGCTTCGGGGCGGCGGTACCGGGATGAACTGGGGCGGTTGAACGCGGGGTTCGGGGCGGAGTGTGAGCATCTGTTGTTGGTGGTGGCGGGGCAGGCGGTGTCGTTGCGGGGGTGAGGGGGCCGCGGAGCGGCGCGGTGGTGGGGGTCGCGGAGCGGGCCGGAAGGGCGGGTGGGCGGGGGAAACGCCGCGGAGCGGCGGGGAAAGGACCGCGGAGCGGGCCAAGGCAGGGGCCGCGGAGCGGTGTAAAGCCTCAACGGCGGGCGATGATGCGGTACGCGTTCGAGAAGCGGGTGCGGCGGAAGAGGGGGGCCAACACATGGTCCAGGGCGACGGCTGAGGCGAGCAGGGGGACGGACGTGCGCGTCAGGGCCGTACGCAGGTGGCGCTGGAGGACGGTGGGCGGGGCCGGCCGCCACGGGGCATCGAGGCCCGGCAGGACGCGGCTGAGGACCAGCGCGAGGGCGCCTGAGAGGTCGTACGGGATGTGTGGTTCTCGACGGTCCGTCGAGACGATCTCGCAGCCGAGCGATTCGAGTTCGGCGAGCAGGTTGGGCAGCGGCATCAGGTGGAGGTGGCGCGGCTGGCCGTAGGACATCCACCACTTGCCGAGGAGCGGGCCGAACGCGCAGTCGGGGTCCGGGACTTCGACGAGGAGGTGTCCGCCGGGGCGCAGCACGGTCAGCGCGGCGCGCAGTTCCTCGCGCGGGTCGGGGGTGTGCTCCAGGTGGTGGAACATGCTGACGACGTCGTAGCGGGCGCGCAGCCGTTCGGCGATCTCCGGGTCGGTGAGCCTGCCGCGGTGGGCTTCCTCCACCCGTCCGGCGGCCCGTGCCTTGTCGACGCGCCGGGTGGGGTCGAGCCCGTCGAAGGCGGTGTACGGGTGGATCTCCTTGGCCACCGCGGGGAAGTAGCCGTGCCCGGTGCCGACGTCGAGCCAGCTCTCCGGTTCGGGGTGGGGCAGCATCGCGCGGGCGGCGGCCAGATGACGGCCGTGTCCGGCGCGGGCGGCGAGGATCCGCTCGGCGAGGCCGTCGTGTGCGTCCGCCTGGCGGTCGGGGTGGTAGTCCCGGTGGTAGAAGGCCACTCCCTCGGCCGTCAGCCGGGGGTTCTGGAAGGCGTGGGCGCAGTCCCCGCACTCGTCGACGACGAAGGTGCCGGGTTTGCGCTGCCGCAGGTCCGGTGTGCGGAGCCGGGTGCGCAGCCGCTTCGAGCCGCACCAGGGGCAGTCGTCCCGGCGCGGTTCATGGAACCGGTCGGTGCCCTGGGCGAGTTCGCTCAGCCAGGCGGCGCGGCGTTCGGCGGCCGACTGCGGGGTGGGGGGCATGGGTGCTCCTGTTGTTCCTGCGTGCTCCTGTGGGGACGAAGAGCCGCACGAAAGCCGTACGACAATCCGACACAAAAGGTACGTAGCGGATGGCGATCTCAGGTGCACCGACGTGGCGCAGCCGTGTTCGATCGGTGCCGGTACTGTTCAGCGAATGAGCTCGCTTAATCTCGACGACTTCACCGATCTGATCGAGCGTCCCGACGGAGGCGTCCGCCGCGACGCCGAGGCGCACCGGGAGCGCCAGATCGTGCCGCCCGGCGCACTGGGCCGCCTCGACGACCTGGGTGAATGGCTGGCGGCGGCACAGGGCGCGGTGCCGGTGCGGCCGATCGAGCACCCGCGCGCGGTGCTGTTCGCGGGCGATCACGGGATCGCCGGACTCGGCGTGTCGGCTCGGCCCGCGGGCAGCGCCGACCAGTTGGTGCGGGCGGTCCTGGAGGGCGCGAGCCCGGCGTCGATCCTCGCCCGCCGGCTGGGCGTTCCGGTGCGCGTCGTCGACATGGCGCTGGACTGCGATCCGGAGGGGCTGCCCGACGAGGTCGTACGGCATCGGGTGCGGCGCGGTTCGGGTCGTATCGACGTCGAGGACGCGCTGACTGCGGAGGAGGCGGAGGCGGCGTTCCGCGCGGGCGTCGCCGTCGCGGACGAAGAGGCCGACTCCGGTACGGATCTGGTGGTGCTCGGCGACATCAGCGTCGGCGGGACCACGGCGGCGGCCGTGCTGGTCGCCGCGCTGTGCGGGACCGACGCGTCCGTGGTCACCGGGCGGGGCGGGCTTGCCATCGACGACCTCGCGTGGATGCGCAAGTGTGCCGCCGTGCGGGATGCGCTGCGGCGGGCCCGGCCGGTGCTCGGGGATCAGCTGCAGCTGCTTGCGGTGGTCGGCGGGGCCGATCTCGCGGCGATGACCGGGTTCCTGCTGCAGAGCGCGGTGCGGAAGATGCCGGTGGTTCTCGACGGGGTTGTCTCGGCCGCCTGCGCGCTGGTCGCGCAGCGGGTCGCCTTCCGGGCGCCGGACTGGTGGCTGGCCGGTCAGAACAGTGGGGAGCCGGCGCAGGCGAAGGCGCTTGACCGGATGGCTCTGGAGCCGCTGCTCGACCATGGGGTCACGGTGGGCGAGGGGGCGGGGGCGCTTCTCGCGCTCCCCCTTGTCCAGGCCGCAGCCGCGCTGGCGGCGGAGCTTCCGGAGAAGCCGTCGCCCGAGGCCTCCGGCCAGGACCACGTCTCCGGCCAGGACGAGACCTCCGGCCAGGGAGGGCTTTCCAGTCAGGACAAGGAAGCGGAGTAGTGGCCGGGGCAGGGGATTTTCGCCCCCTCCGCCCCTACCCGTCCCTTGTTCCTGGGGCTCCGCCCCAGACCCCGCTCCTCAAACGCCGGAGGGGCTGAAACTGTCGCCGCCCGGCGCCCCATATCATCCCCTCCCATGGGAGATGCCCGAATTGTCGCCGATCGGGAGCGGGGCGCCGCCCAGCGGGCCGCCTCCTTCGCGGTCTGGTACTTGCGCGTTGTCACGTTCTTGAACTTTCTGAGTGCTGTGTGGGTCTCCTTCGGGCAGGACCTGCGGCGGCACAACACCGAGAACTACTTCACCCCGTATCTGCTGACGGCGGGATTCGCGTCCGGCGTCTTCACGATGTTCCTGGCGATCACGATGCGCCGCCGGAAGCGGGCCGCGTGGATCCTGAACCTCGTGCTCAGCGGGCTGTTCCTGCTGCTGTTCGCGTTCGCGCTGGCTTTCCCGGAGATCCGCCGGTACCCGCAGAACTGGATCTCGTGCATCCTGACCGCGGCCTTCGTGGCGTCGCTCGTCGTCGGCCGCCGGGAGTTCTACGCCAAGGGCGACCGGTCGAATCCCAAGCTGGCCGCGGCCGTCGCGGTCGGCGGGCTGTTGGTCACCTCGCTGTTCGCCGCGTTCCTGGTGACGGTCACCAACGACGCCCACGACGCGCACCGTTCGACCTTCCTCGACCGCTGGCGCTACGGCGTCCTGCGGCTCGTCTCCGTCGCCGCCGACGACTCCCGCTTCCCCGGGATCACCACGCCCAACTGGGTCAACGTCACCATCAACGTGCTCAGCACCCTGCTGATCCTCGCGGTCTTCTACGCCGCCTTCCGCTCCCGGCGTGCCGTCGACCCGCTCACCGAGGACGACGAGCGACGGCTGCGGGCGCTCCTCGACAGATACGGCGACCGGGACTCGCTCGGCTACTTCGCCCTGCGCCGCGAGAAGAGCGCCGTCTGGTCGCCGACCGGCAAGGCGGCCGTCGTCTACCGCGTCCTCGGCGGGGTCTCGCTGGCCTCCGGTGATCCCATCGGCGATCTGGAGGCCTGGCCCGGCGCCATCGAACCCTGGCTGGCCGAGGCGCGCGAGCACGGCTGGATCCCCGCGGTGATGGGCGCGAGCGAGGAGGCGGGCACCGTCTACGCCCGGCACGGCCTGGACGCCCTGGAGCTCGGCGACGAAGCCATCGTGGAAACCGCCGAGTTCACGCTCGACGGACGGGCCATGCGCACCGTCCGGCAGGCCTACAACCGGGTCAAGCGCGCCGGGTACGAGGTGCGCATCCGGCGCCACCAGGACATCCCGGCCGACGAGATGGCGTACCTCCTCAAGCGCGCCGACGACTGGCGCGACGGCGCCACCGAACGCGGGTTCAGCATGGCGCTCGGGCGGCTCGGCCATCCCGACGACGGGCAGTGCATGATGCTCGAATGCACTGACGGGGACGGTGAGTTGAGGGCGGTGCTGTCCTTCGTGCCGTGGGGACCGCACGGACTCTCCCTCGACCTCATGAGGCGCGACCGCGACTCCGAGAACGGGCTGATGGAGTTCATGGTGATCGAACTCCTCAACCGTGCCCAGGAGATCCAGATCACCCAGGTCTCACTCAACTTCGCCATGTTCCGCTCGGTCTTCGAACGTGGCGCGCGCCTCGGCGCGGGGCCGGTGCTGCGGCTGTGGCGCTCCCTGCTCAGCTTCTTCTCCCGCTGGTGGCAGATCGAGTCGCTGTACCGCGCCAACGCCAAGTACCGGCCCATCTGGGAGCCGCGGTTCCTGCTCTTCGAGAAGAGCGCGGACCTGCTGCGCATCGGCGTCGCGTCCGCGCGCGCCGAAGGGTTCCTGGAGGCACCGGGCCTGCCGAAATGGCTGCACCGAAAGCACCTGGAGTCGCACGGATGAAGTCGTACGGATGAGGACGCAGAGATGAAGTCGCACGGATGAAGTCGCAGAGGTGAGGTGGCCCGCCCGCTGGGCCCGCGCCGAATGGGGGCTGCTGTACGTCACCGTGCGCGAGGCGCTCCTCAGGAAACGGTGGCGGGCGATCCCCATGACCATCGGGACGGTCTGCCTGACGGCCGCCCTCCAGTTCGTCCAGAACCAGTCCTGGGGCTATCAATTCGTCCAGGACATCGGCTCCGTCCGCGCCGAGGACCCGCTCCCGCTCGCCCTCGCACGCACCCCGCTCTCCCTCTTCGTACCGGCGCTCGACCTCCCGGTGTGGGGCGCGCTCGCGCAGATCCTCCTGGTGTTCGGGATCGCCGAGATCTGTCTCGGCCGGTGGCGGACCCTCGTCATCGCGTACGTCGCCACGCTGGCCGGCACGCTCTACGCGCGCGTGGGCATCGCGTTGGGCCCCGGGAGTCCGCTGGGGCTGCCCTCGGCGGACCGGCTTGTCGTCGACACCGGCCCTTCGGCGGCCGTGGTCGGCCTGGCCGTCTTCGTGTGCTGGCGCTATCGCGCGTACGTCACGGGCGGTCTGGTGATCGCGGCGATGCTCGTCGAGGTCACTGTCAAGGAGAACCTAGCGGGCAAGGAACATCTCGCAGCCATCGCCGTGGTGCTGCTGCTGTGCGGGGTCTCCGCGTGGCGTCACCGGCCGCCGGGCAGCGCGCGGACGGGCTCGGGGTCCGGTTTGCCGCCGATCCAGTCCTGAAGCTTTCGGCTGGGGCCCGCCCAGCGGCGGTCGTGGTGGTAGGCCCGCAGGGTGGACTTGGCCCGGGCGCGCGGCCTGCGCCGGTAGAAGCGCTTGGCCCAGGGCGAGCCGGGGCGGGCCAGCCGGACCGCGCCGACGATCGCGACGAACGGAATGATGACGCCGAAGATCGCCATGCGGGCCTTGCCCTTGCCCAGGGCGAGCAGCGCGATACCGAAGTTCACGAGGATGCTCACGATCACGCCGCCCCGGTCCTGCAGTTCCTCGTCGCTGAGGTCGTTGACGCCGAACGGCAGGAATCCGCTGAGTACCAGGCCGACGAGGGCCGCCGTGACCACTACGACCTCGACGCTCTTGCGCCCCTCCTCGGTCCAGTAGACGTCGTCGAGATGCAGGATCAGCGCGAACTCGTCGAGCACCAGGCCCGTACCGGCCCCGAACACCACGGCGAACACGGCCGCACCGAATCCGTACCGGCTGCTGGCCACCGCCCCGAAACCGCCGATCACCGTCAGCACGACACCGGGGACGACGTGGTGGATGTGCAGACCGCCTGCCTTCACGTTGCCGAACGGCCCTTTGCCGGCCCGGATCATCCGGACGATGATTCGGGTGATCACAAAGGTCAGCACGAACGAGGCGAGCGCCAGCAGCAGCGGCAGTTTCCCCGGCTCGATGATGTTCCGCTGCAACCAATGACCCATATCGCGCACTTTATCCACGACTGTCCATGGCCGCCGTACGGGCCCCCGAGACCCCCGGGTAACCTGCGCCGGTGTCCAAGACCCCCCTCCCCGACGCCCTCCGCTTCGCCTTCGGCACCCTCACCGTGCTCCCCGTGACGGTGACCCGCTGGGACCGTGCGGCCGCGCGCGGCGGGATGCTGTGCGCGCCCGTGGCCGGGCTGGTCGTCGGAGCGGGCGCGGCTCTGGTGGGGGTGGCGCTGCTCGCGATGGGCGCGGGCCCGCTGCTGGCCGCCGTGGCCACCGCCGCCGTACCGGCCGCGCTCACGCGCGGTCTGCACCTGGACGGGCTCGCCGACACCGCGGACGGGCTCGGCAGCGGCAAGCCCGCCGAGGACGCGCTGCGGATCATGAAGCAGTCGGACATCGGCCCGTTCGGGGTGATCACCCTGCTCTTCGTGCTGCTCGCCCAGGTGGCTGCACTCTTCCAGGCGTACGACACCTCCTGGGCCCGGGGTGTGCTCGCGGCCGTCGTCTCGGCGACCGCGGCCCGGCTCGCCCTCACGCTGGCCGCCCGCACCGGCGTCCCGCCGGCCCGCCCCGAGGGCCTCGGCGCGGCGGTGGCGGGCACGGTGCCGGTGCGCGGAGCCCTGCTGGTGGCGGCCGTGGTCGTCGGGGCGGCGGCCGGCGCTGGTGCGCTCCTCGGGACGTACGACCTCGTGCGCGCCGCGCTCGCGGTCCTCGCCGCCTGCGTCGCCGCCGAACTGCTGCTGCGCCACTGCACACGCCGTTTCGGCGGCATCACGGGCGACGTCTTCGGCGGCCTGGCGGAGACGGCCGCGACGACGGCGCTCGTGGTGCTGTCACTCGGCTGACATCGGCTCAGCCCATGCGTGGCCTCTCGGGTGGCCTCTCACTCAGCGGGCGCAAGGCCGTGCGGCAGGGTTCCCCAGGGGTGTTCGCCCGTTCCCGGCACCGCGCAGTGCAGGCCGGCGCCCCGCGCGCGGGCGGGCGCCGCCACGTCGGCGCCCGCCGGCACACCGTGGACGAGGTGGCACAGCCGCGTCGCTGCGTCCGTCCACGGTGGCGGGCGGTCCTCCCTGTACATGTCGTACGTGTCCCAGGTGCCCTCGAAGGTGACGAGTACGTCGGCGATCCTGGCGTACGAGGGGTGCGGCGCCGTGCCGTGGTTGAGGGCGAGGGTGCCGCAGCCCAGCCCCCGGGCGGCTGTCGCGAGCCGCCGGTAGTACGCGAACTCGGCGATTCCCGAGGCGACCTGGTCGAGGAAGGCCCCGTCGGTTCCGTACCAGGAGCGGTGCCGTGACAGGTCGCGCACGACGGCGGCGCACGGTCTGCGGCCGTAGTCCGTGTCGGTGTACCCGAGCACCCGCACGTCCGCGGCGCGCAGCCGTTCGGCGACCGCGGCGAACGCCGGGTCGGGGCGTTCGCCGGGGCCGCTCGCCGGATTCAGCACGACGGAGTGGAGGCGGGGCGCTGCGGCGATCAGCGCCTCCCACTCGGCGGGGCGGACGGACGGGTGTTCGTAGTAGGGCACGAGGAGGGACTTGCCGGGCTGGTTCATCGGTGGGCGGTCGCCCTTCCCAACAGGCCGCAGACGAGCCCGGTCTGGGCGCCGGCCGCCGCGCCGTTGACGATCAGGCCCACCCAGTGGGGGCTGCCCGCGTGCGCCGCCAGTGCCGCGGTCTGGGCGAGCGCGGCGACGCAGCAGACCGAGGCGGTGCCCAGGACGGCGCCGAAGGACTGGAGCAACAGCCCGGTCCACAGGACCACGCCGAGCAGGAGCAGCCCGGCGAGCCGTACGCCGCCGGTCACCGCGGGTGCGTGCGGCCACAGTGCGGACGTGGCGAGGCTGAGCGCGAACAGCGCGGCGAGGTAGCCGGTGAGGCACCGGACGAGGGTGCCGGACGTGGTGCGCCAGAAGTCCTTCGACGTGCCGCTGGACCGCAGCCCGGCAAGGCTCCCGCTGCGGAAGCGGAACAGCAGCCACTCGGCCGGACCCATGCTGAGCGTCAGCGCGACCGCGGCAGGCGCGGCCACCGCGGTGTGCGCGTCACCTGCCAGTACGTCGCCGAGCGCCACGTAGAGCACGAGGACTCCACTGCCGAGTCCGAAGAGGGCATAGGGCAAGGAGGTGGCGAGCCACGGGACGGCGGTACGGCGTGGACGCGCCGCCTCGGCGAGCGACCGCAGGCGGGTGCCCCGGGCGCCGGGCGCGACGCGGGCCTTGCGCGGAGCAGCGGGGGCCGCCGACCCACGGCCACGGTTCGCGGCGGTACCGCGAGGACGCGCCGCCTCGGCGAACGACCGCAGACGGGCACCCCGGGCACCGGGCGCGACGCGCGCCTTGCGCGGAGCAGCGGGAGCCCCCGACCGGCCGCCACGGTTCGTGGCGGCACCGCGAGAGCGCGCCGCCTCGGCGAACGACCGCAGGCGCGCGCCCCGAGCGCCGGGCGTGACGCGGGCCTTGCGCGGAGCGTCACGGGCCGTCGGACGGTCGCCGGGGCCACGGTTCGGCCGCCCGCGGTCTCCGCTGGGGCCATCCGCCCGCCCACGCTCGCCACTCGTGGCCGTCGAGCCGGTCGTGGCCGTCGACCCGGTCGTGGCCGGGCGCCGCCCGGTCACGCCGATCAGTGTCCCGAACGGCAGCAGCGCCGCGAGCCCCGCGGACCAGCTGCCCTTCCCCGACTCCCGTACAGAAGGCGCCACTTCGAGCAGTGCGAGCAGGGTGACCGCCGCCAGTGAGCCTGTCAGCAGGAGCAGTCTCGGCAGGTCGGGGACCGGATGGAGCATGGCGAGGAGCGCGCCCGCGGTCATCGGCAGCAGGGCGGCGAGCAGGGCCCGTTCGCGGCCCATCACCAGCAGTACGGTGGCGGCGCCGAGATAGCAGGACTGCCCGGCGGCGAAGGCCACCGCCGTCGGTGCGGCCGTGCCCGCCGCGGCGAGCGCGACCAGGGAGCCGAGCAGTATGCCCACCGGGGCGCCGACGAGCAGTGAGCGGCGGGCGGCCGAGCGGTCGCCCAGCCCCAGCAAGGAGTACGCCCGGTGTGCCAGCCCCTGGTTCCAGGTCCAGCCGCACAGCGCCCCGGCGAGCAGCGGGACCGTGCCGGCGGGGAGCCCGAACTCGCCCTTGGGGCCTGCGAGGAGCGGCGCCCCGAGCACGTATCCGAGGCCCGGCAGGGCGAAGACGACACCCCGCAACAGGCAGCCGAGGAGGCTGAGTTGCCACGGGTCGTGAGATGGGCCTTCCGGCTCGGGGTAGTGGCGCTCGACCCGTTCGTACAGTTCCTCGGCGAGGGCGAAGGAGTTCTCCATGCCGTAGCGCTCGCGTATCTGGTCGTCCGACATGCCGTCGGACTCCAGGAGCGCGGCTATCTCGTCGGGGTGGACGGCCGCGGCTATGAAGTCCCGTATGCGTGTGGCGAGTTCGTCGACAGGGTCCGGCTGCGCCCAGCTCGGTGTGCGGCGCTGGAGCGGCACATGCGGGAGTGTTTCCCCGTGTGCACCGGGCGACGGCGTGCGAAGCGAACCGCTCACCAGCCGGTCCCGTCCGTGGCGACCGCCTGGTACCAGGGGTCGCGCAGTTCGACGGTCCAGTCGGCGACGGTCTCGACGGTGGGCTCGTACACCTCGGGCAGGCCCGCCAGTTCCTGGTAGATGGTGCGGAAGGCGTCCACGGAACGGCGCAGTGTGAACCGATCGATGACGCGCTGGCGTGACAACTCGCCCAGTTCCAGGCGGCGTCGGTCGTCCTTCAGCAGGGTCAGCGCGGCGGCGGCCATCTTCTCAGGCTCGCGCGGAGGGACGACGAGACCGGTGTCGCCGACGGCCTCGCGGACACCGCCGACGTCGGTCGAGACCGTCGTACGGCCGCAGGACATCGCCTCGATGATCGAGAAGGGGAAGCCTTCGGAGATCGACGAGAGCATCACGAGGTGGCCTGCCGCGTAGGCGCGCCAGACCTCGCTGATCCGGCCCTCGAAGGTCAGCCCGTCGGTCACGCCCAGTTCGGCGGCGAGCTTCTCCAGCCGGGTGCGGTACTCCTCCCCACCGGGCGGCACAGGACCGAACAGCCGCAGCCGGGTCTCGGGCATTTCGGCGCGCACCATGCCATACGCGCGGAGCAGTGTCTCCAGGTCCTTGATGGGGTCGACGCGACCGCACCAGGTGAGAGTGGGGACTTCGGGCTCGGGGCCCGCGTGCGGGAAGGCGGCCGGGTCGACGCCGTTGTAGACCGTGCGGATCCTGTCGGCCTCGGCGCCGCCGCGCTCCTCCCAGCGGCGGTTGTACTGGTTGCACGGGGTGATCAGGTCGGCCGCCCGGTAGCCGAGGGAGTTCAGCTCGCGGTAGAAGCCGAGCATGAACGCCTTGACGGGCCAGCGCTGTTCGGCACCGCGGTAGTTGAGGTAGCGCTCGCGCAGATAGATGCCGTGCTCGGTGAGGAGGAACGGGACCCCGTCCAGCTGGTGCGCGGCGAGGGCGGGCAGCGTGGCCAGGCCGCTGCTGACCGCGTGGGCCACTGTGTCCTCGGGGATGCGGATGCCGAGTGGGCGAAGTGCGTGCTCCAGCAGGTCCGTTGCCGTCAGCGCGTCGTGGACGGTGGGGCGGGCGGCGGCCGTCGGCAGGTGCGGCATCGTCCAGATCCACATCAGCGAGCGCAGCGCGGCCTCGGTGCGCAGGGCCGCCGACAGGCCTCCGTCGCGGGCGAGTTCGGCCAGCTGGTACAGCGCCTCGCCGAAGTCGCAGTGCGCGTCCGGGTCGAGGAAGGACAGCAGGAAACGCTCGTAGGTGTCGATGAACCGGCGCCGGCCCCGGCCCTGCGGCGCCCGGGTGTGCCCCGGCCGCGGGCCCCAGGTCGGCACGGAGGTGTGTCGGCGGATGTTGGGCGGCAGCTCCCAGGTCACGGGTTCGCGGCCGCTGCCGGTGAGCGAGACGATGTGGAAGTCGACCTCGGGCATGCCCTTCACGAGCTGGTCGCACCAGGTGCTGACCCCGCCGTGGACATGCGGATAGGTACCTTCGGTGAGCATGGTGACATGACGGCCTGTACGCATCGCTGCGCGGCTCCCCCTGTTTATGCGGATGTTCCAGGGGGAACTGCGGACCGGCCGCCGACTGCTTGTCCGTCGTGGCTGGTCGCGCAGTTCCCCGCGCCCCTTTGGGGCGCTGCCCCCTACGGCAGGTTCAGCGTGAGCGCCGACTGCAGCGCCGCCGGCGTGGTCCAGGCCGAGCGCTTGCCCGCGTACGGCGTGCCGAACGTGGCCGTACCGAGCAGGAGTTGCTGC
Organism: Streptomyces sp. NBC_00620; assembly: GCF_026341825.1. GTDB lineage: Bacteria > Actinomycetota > Actinomycetes > Streptomycetales > Streptomycetaceae > Streptomyces. The sequence continues at coordinate 183,577 of NZ_JAPENY010000002.1, read as the reverse complement.
TTGGTCCCTTCGGGTGCGGTCACCGGGATCTGTGTGCCGGACGGAGCGGTGACGGTGACCTTCGTACCGACGCGGTACGCCGTGACCTTGCCGTTCGCGACGGCGGTCGCCCAGGCGGTACGGCGCTGGAGTTCGGTGCCGATCGCACTCTGCCGGGGGTTCACCAGCGGGGTGTTGTCGGCGTGCAGCGCCTTGTAGCCGGCGAGCACCTGGTCCAGGACCGGGTACAGGATGCGGCCCTCGGCCAGGTTGGACTGGTGCACGTAGTGCGGGCGCGGGTCGTTGCCGATGGCGTGCCCGAGTGCGGTGCGGGCCTCCCGCGGGACGATGTACGACGCGTAGCCGGAGTCGGTGTCCAGCGGTGCCGGCAGACACGTGGACGTGGCGTTGTTCTCGCAGATGCCGCTGCCGCCGTCGGCCCTGGACGTGTAGATCCAGTTGTACTCGTCGGCCATCTCCTGCGGCGTACCCGTGTTGTAGTACACGTTCATCGGGTAGCGGGGCACGGTCAGCGCACTGCCGACGGCACGCTGGGCGGGCTCGCGGGAGTTGTCGGAGCCCGTCCACTTGACGCCGTTGGCGGACAGGGCGCCCGCGAGGTTCGGGTTGTCGGCGGGCTGCTGTGGCAGCGTCTTGAGACCCGAGTGCTCGCCGGTCACCAGCTCGGTGCGGTCGGTCGACAGACCGTGCGACTGCGCCCAGTTGTTGTTGTTGGCGATCTCCGCGGAGATGTCGGCCCGGCTCATGTACTGGGTCGAGCCGTCCGCGTTCTTCGCGCAGCTCCACGGCACCGTCGCGGTGTTCTGCACGCAGCCGAGGAACTTGTGCGTGTAGGTGTGGTTCATCCAGCGGAACTTGGCCTTGTCGGCGAGCAGTTGGGTGGTGAGGGCGTCGGTGCCGCCGTTCTCGGTCTTCCACTCCTCGCCGGAGCCCGCGTTGAAGACCATGTCGAGGGTGAAGCCGTTGGCCTGCTGCCACTGGGCGGCGTACACCGCGTCGGCCGCGGTCATCCGGATCGGCGCGGCCTCCTCGCCGCCGGTGCCCACGCAGTCGATGTCGCCGGGCGTGCAGTTGCGCTCGGCGTCCCAGCGGGCGTCGGGTGCGAAGACGTCGTCGACGTGGACGGAGAAGTAGTTCCTGCTCTGTCCGAGGTGAATGCCCTGGGTCAGCCATTCGACGATGCCGCGGGCCAGCAGCTTGAACTGCTGCTGATTCTGGTTGTACGCGAAGGTCACCACGAGTTCACGGCGCCCGTCGTGCGCGTACTGGCCGAGCAGGGTGCCGCCCGTGGGTGCGTCCAGGTAGCTGGTGAACCCGTCCCTCGGGTGGGCCGCGTACCCGTAACTCTCCTGCACCGACGGGTCGTTGTCCTCGAAGGTCAGCGGCCCGTCGAGGTAGCCGAACGGGCCCGCCGTGCCGGCCGCGGTGACCTGGGTCAGCGCGCCGTCCAGCGTGCCGGACCAGCCGCCGTTCTGGTCGGTGTAGTCGAGCCCGACCCCGGGGTGCGCCCAGGTGTAGGCGTCGACCTGCGGGATGCCGTACGTCCTCTCGTACGTCTCCAGGGCGGTCTGCTCGGCCGGACCCAGGCCGAACGGTGCCTCGTTCGGCAGGACGACGCCCTGGTACTTGGCCCGCGGGGTGCCGTTCACCGTGTCGCTCAGGAACGCCGCGTCGATGGTCGGGCGGCCCGGGGCCCCCAGGTCGACGAGGGTGTACGGGATGCCGGTGTTCTTCAGCTCGGCGGTGATGGCGCCGACCTGGCCGACGCCGTTGTCGACGACCAGGACCTTGAGATCGATGCGCGGTGTGGTCGCCGCGGACGCGCCGGGTGCCCCCAGACCCAGCGCCAGCAGACCGGCGGTCGTCAGGACCGCGGATGCCCGTCTCCATCTGCACGCATGTTGCGTCATGTGTAGCCCTCCCCCTTGAAGATCCCCTTTTGGCCGAACCCGGATGAACCTGGCCGAACCCAAATGACCTCGGCCGAACTCGGCCGAACCGAGGAGGATCTGTGGAAATGTCGCGAAGCAGTGAGCGTCGCGCCCACCGGAACACGATGAGTGTTACTCAGGTCACCGGGAGTGAGAGGCGAGAAGAGGCCATGACGCCACCAGACGGTGAATGGTCGCAAGAATGAGCGAAACCCGGCCCCGAGCGTAGGCTCGTCACGGGTACTCGCCCGCCCCGGTAGAGCCCGCCCTCAGGGCCGGATCTAGGGTCGATCGTCGGGCCCGGTCGACCCATCCCCACTCGGCCGAAGCAATTTCAACGGAAGCGAGATTTCACCACCGTGACTGCTCTCACTCTCAGCACCGCCGCGGCGTCCGGTCTGCGGGCCGACGCGATCGTCGTCGGTGTCGCGAAGGGCCCCAAGGGTCCGGTCGTCGCACCGGGCGCCGAGGCCGTGGACAAGGCGTACGACGGCGGGCTCGCCGGCATCCTGGAGACCCTCGGCGCCACGGGCGGCGAGGGCGAGGTGACGAAGCTGCCCGCGCCCTCCGGTTTCAAGGCCCCGGTCGTCGTGGCCGTCGGCCTGGGAGCGGTCCCGGAGAAGGACGACACCTACGGCGCCGAGGCGCTGCGCCGCGCGGCCGGTGCCGCCGCCCGCGCCCTCGCCGGTGCGAAGAAGGCCGCGTTCGCCCTGCCGATCTCGGACCCCGCCGACGCCGGTGCCGTCGCGGAGGGCGCCCGCCTCGGCGCGTACGCCTTCGACGCGTACAAGGAGAACGGCAACGGCGCCAAGAACGGCAAGGCCCCGCTCGGCGAGGTCGCCCTGATCGGCGGCAAGCCCCGTGACGCGGCGTACAAGGCCGCGATCGCGCGCGCCACCGCCGTGACCGAGGAGCTCAACCGCGCCCGCGACCTCATCAACACGCCGCCGAACGACCTGAACCCCGAGTCCTTCGCCGCCGTCGTGTCCGCGGCCGGCAAGGAGCACGGCATCAAGGTGCAGGTGCTCGACGAGAAGGCCCTCGAGAAGGGCGGCTACGGCGGCATCCTCGGCGTCGGCAAGGGCTCGGCCGCCGGTCCGCGCCTGGTGAAGCTGTCGTACACCTCCGCCAAGGCGACGAAGCACCTCGCCTTCGTCGGCAAGGGCATCACCTACGACTCGGGCGGCATCTCCCTCAAGCCCGCCGGGCACAACGAGACGATGAAGTGCGACATGAGCGGTGCGGCGGCGGTCTTCGCCGCCGTGGTCGCCGCCGCGCGCCTGGGTCTCGAGGTCAACGTCACCGGCTGGCTCGCGCTGGCCGAGAACATGCCCTCCGGTTCCGCGACCCGCCCCGGCGACGTGCTGCGCATGTACAGCGGCAAGACCGTCGAGGTCCTCAACACGGACGCCGAGGGCCGTCTCGTCCTCGCCGACGCGCTGTGGAAGGCCTCCGAGGAGAAGCCGGACGCGATCATCGACGTGGCGACGCTGACCGGAGCCATGGTGCTGGCGCTCGGCAACCGCACCTTCGGCGTCATGGCGAACGACGACGCGTTCCGCGCCTCGATCGTCGAGGCCGCGGAGGAGGTCGGCGAGGAGTCCTGGCCGATGCCGCTGCCGGAGCATCTCCGCAAGGGGATGGACTCCCCCACCGCCGACATCGCCAACATGGGTGAGCGGATGGGCGGCGGGCTGGTCGCCGGTCTGTTCCTGCGGGAGTTCGTGGGTGAGGGGATCACCTGGGCGCACCTGGACATCGCCGGGCCCGCGTTCAATGAGGCCGGGCCGTTCGGTTACACGCCCAAGGGGGGTACGGGGTCGGCGGTTCGGACGCTGGTGCGGCTTGCCGAGCTGACTGCCGCGGGGGATCTCGGCTAGCAGCGTGGGGCGACCGCGAGTCCGTCGTGGTCGCTCGCGCCTCTGAAGGGGCGCTGCTGTACGGCCCCGGGTGACAAGTTCACCCGGGGCCGTTTTGTCCCCTCTGCAATCCAGGTGGGACGTGTCACACACCGGCCCGGCGTCTCGCTCGTCGCCGACAAGTGCGAAGATGGGTTCTCGGCAGGACAGGGCCCCCACCACAGGGCCGGAGAAAGAGCGGCCGGACACCAGCCGCCGCCCGGTCACAGTTGACCGGCGTGAGGCGCACATGCATGGAGGACGTGACGTGGCGAACGACGCCAGCACCGTTTTCGACCTAGTGATTCTCGGCGGCGGTAGCGGCGGTTACGCCGCGGCGCTGCGCGGAGCGCAGCTGGGTCTGGACGTCGCCCTGATCGAAAAGGACAAGGTCGGCGGTACCTGCCTGCACCGTGGGTGCATTCCGACCAAGGCTCTGCTGCACGCGGGTGAGATCGCCGACCAGGCCCGCGAGAGCGAGCAGTTCGGTGTCAAGGCCACCTTCGAGGGCATCGACGTGGCAGCCGTCCACAAGTACAAGGACGGGGTCATCTCGGGCCTGTACAAGGGCCTGCAGGGGCTCATCGCCTCCCGCAAGGTGACGTACATCGAGGGTGAGGGCCGCCTCTCCTCCCCGACGTCGGTCGACGTGAACGGCCAGCGCATCCAGGGCCGCCACGTGCTCCTCGCGACCGGCTCCGTGCCGAAGTCGCTGCCGGGCCTGGAGATCGACGGCAACCGCATCATCTCCTCGGACCACGCGCTGGTCCTGGACCGCGTTCCGCAGTCCGCGATCGTGCTCGGCGGCGGCGTCATCGGCGTCGAGTTCGCCTCCGCGTGGAAGTCCTTCGGTACGGACGTCACGATCATCGAGGGTCTGAAGCACCTCGCCCCGCTCGAGGACGAGAACTCCTCCAAGCTGCTTGAGCGCGCGTTCCGCAAGCGCGGCATCAAGTTCAACCTGGGCACCTTCTTCTCGAAGGCCGAGTACACCGCCGACGGCGTCAAGGTCACCCTCGCCGACGGCAAGGAGTTCGAGGCCGAGGTGCTGCTCGTCGCGGTCGGCCGCGGTCCGGTCTCGCAGGGCCTGGGCTACGAGGAGCAGGGCGTCGCGATCGACCGCGGCTACGTCCTGGTCGACGAGTACATGCGCACGAACGTCCCGACCATCTCCGCCGTCGGTGACCTGGTCCCGACGCTCCAGCTCGCGCACGTCGGCTTCGCCGAGGGCATCCTGGTGGCGGAGCGTCTGGCCGGTCTCAAGACCGTTCCGATCGACTACGACGGTGTCCCCCGGGTGACGTACTGCCACCCCGAGGTCGCCTCCGTGGGTATCACCGAGGCCAAGGCCAAGGAGATCTACGGCGCGGACAAGGTCGTCGCTCTGAAGTACAACCTCGCGGGCAACGGCAAGAGCAAGATCCTCAACACCTCGGGCGAGATCAAGCTCGTCCAGGTGAAGGACGGTGCCGTGGTCGGCGTCCACATGGTCGGTGACCGTATGGGCGAGCAGGTCGGCGAAGCCCAGCTGATCTACAACTGGGAGGCGCTGCCGGCCGAGGTCGCGCAGCTCATCCACGCGCACCCGACGCAGAGCGAGGCGCTCGGCGAGGCCCACCTGGCCCTCGCGGGCAAGCCGCTGCACTCGCACGACTGACCGGCGGGCGGCTGACCTTCAGCCACCGGCTGTCCCCAGTCACCGCGTCGAGTAGGGCGCGACGACGACCACAGACTTCCGCACCATTCGTAAGGAGCAACAGAAACCATGGCGGTTTCCGTAACCCTTCCGGCGCTCGGCGAGAGCGTCACCGAGGGCACTGTCACCCGCTGGCTGAAGGCAGAGGGCGAGCGCGTCGAGGCCGACGAGCCGCTGCTGGAGGTGTCGACCGACAAGGTCGACACCGAGATCCCCTCGCCCGTAGCCGGTGTGCTCGCCTCCATCAAGGTCGCCGAGGACGAGACGGTGGAGGTCGGCGCCGAGCTGGCCGTCATCGACGACGGCACGGGTGCGCCCGCTGCCGCCCCGGCCCCCGTCGCCGAGCCCGTGGCCGCCCCCGCTGCCCCGGCCCCAGTGGCCGAGGCCCCCGCGGCTCCGGCCGCCCCCGTCGCCGCCCCTGCCGCTCCGGCCGGTGGCGCCTCCGGTACCGACGTCGTACTGCCCGCACTGGGCGAGTCGGTCACCGAGGGCACCGTCACCCGCTGGCTGAAGGAGGTCGGCGAGGAGGTCGCGGAGGACGAGCCGCTGCTCGAGGTCTCCACGGACAAGGTCGACACCGAGATCCCGTCGCCGGTCGCCGGCGTACTGCTGGAGATCGTGGTCGGCGAGGACGAGACCGCCGAGGTCGGTGCCAGGCTGGCCGTCATCGGCGCTCCCGGCGCTGCTCCGGCCGCGGCTGCCCCGGCGGCTCCGGCCGCTCCCGCCGCCGCTGCCCCGGCTCCGGTCGCCCCCGCGGCTCCGGTCGCTCCGCCTGCCCCCGTGGCACCCGCTGCTCCGGCTCCGGCGCCTGCCGCTCCGGTGGCCGCCGCTCCGGCTCCGGTCCAGCCCGCGGCCCCGGCTCCCGCGCCGGTCGCGGCGCCCGCTCCCGTCATCCCGGCCCCGGCTCCCGCCGTGACCTCCGGTGACGAAGGCGCGTACGTGACCCCGCTGGTGCGCAAGCTCGCCGCCGAGAACGGCGTCGACCTGGCCACCGTCAAGGGCACCGGCGTCGGCGGCCGTATCCGCAAGCAGGACGTCATCGCCGCCGCCGAGGCCGCGAAGGCCGCCGCAGCCGCTCCGGCTCCGGCCGCCGCTGCCCCGGCCGCCGCTGCCCCGGCTGCCGCCAAGAAGGCGCCTGCTCTGGAGGCCTCTCCGCTGCGCGGCCAGACCGTCAAGATGCCCCGCATCCGCAAGGTCATCGGCGACAACATGGTGAAGGCCCTGCACGAGCAGGCCCAGCTGTCCTCGGTCGTCGAGGTCGACGTCACGCGGCTGATGAGGCTGCGCGCGCAGGCGAAGGACTCCTTCGCGGCCCGCGAGGGCGTCAAGCTCTCCCCGATGCCGTTCTTCGTGAAGGCGGCGGCCCAGGCGCTGAAGGCCCACCCGGCCGTCAACGCCCGGATCAACGTCGAAGAGGGCACGATCACCTACTTCGACACCGAGAGCATCGGTATCGCGGTGGACTCCGAGAAGGGCCTGATGACCCCGGTCATCAAGCACGCGGGCGACCTGAACATCGCCGGTATCTCCAAGGCCACCGCCGAACTGGCGGGCAAGGTCCGGGCCAACAAGATCACCCCGGACGAGCTGTCCGGCGCGACCTTCACCATCTCCAACACCGGCTCGCGCGGCGCGCTCTTCGACACGATCATCGTGCCGCCGAACCAGGTCGCGATCCTGGGCATCGGCGCCACGGTCAAGCGTCCGGCCGTCATCGAGACGGAAGAGGGCACCGTCATCGGCGTCCGCGACATGACGTACCTGACGCTCTCCTACGACCACCGTCTGGTGGACGGCGCCGACGCGGCCCGTTACCTGACCGCGGTCAAGGCGATCCTGGAAGCGGGCGAGTTCGAGGTCGAGCTCGGCCTGTAACCGAACCGCTTGTGCGATGCCCCCGTCCGGAACTTCCGGGCGGGGGCATCGCATTTCTAGCGCGGCTTCAGCGTCTTGTCCGACCAGCCCCACAGCGTCTCCACCCACACGTTCGGAATGGACAGCTTGGCGGCGGGCGTCAGCCGCTGCGTCCGGTACGCCCTGAGGACGTCGTACGTCGCGTCGAGGCAGTCCCATGAGGTGAGGTTTCCGGTCTTCGGGTCCCTGCCGACAAGGAAGCCGCGCCCTTCGACCTTGCGGATCATCGCCCGGGCGGCCGGCACATCACTGCTCGTGGATCCGGTGCAGCGGTAGCGGCTGTACGGGTGTTCCGACCTGCCGGGGTAGTACGCGTCCCGGGACATGTCGCCGAGCATGCGGGCGTAGGTGCCCTCCGCGTGCCAGGCGCCGATGTCGCCGCCGGGCGGGGTGTGGAGCTTGCCGGAGGGGTTCTCCACCGCGCCGTAGACCCAGCGGTTCGTTCCCGTGATCCGGAAGCCCCAGCCGACGTGCCCGAGCTTCTGGGCACCGTCCGGCTTGACGAAGACGCAGGCGCCGCCGGAGCCGGTGGGCTGCTGGGGCCCCGCCATCCCGACGACGGTTTTCGTACCGCCGCCCGGCTCCGCCGCCGCCCCCGTGGCCATCTGCTGGCATCCCGTCAAGCCCACAACCAGCCCTGCCACCACTGCCGCCGTCGCCCGGCGAAGCCCGCGCTCGTTCATGTCATCCCCCTGCTGTGCCCAGGGGCGCTCCTGACGGCGACCCCTGTGCCGACCCCCACGCTGTGCGGGCCCCGCGAGTTCACGGGGTGACACGGCCGTGACACCTCCGCACCGCACCCGGTACGGGTCTTTACAAGAACGCTCGCTCTGCGAGCGTGTAAGTCTCGTCTCACCTGCGCGAAAGCGCCCCTGTGCGCCTCTCCTCGGCGGGGGCGCGGCCTTATTGTCTAAACGTCAAACGCCCTTGGGGCCGGCACGCCCCCAGCACAAGGAGCACTTCATGACCGCGCCCGTCGTCCACTCGCTGCGCGAACAGATCCGCGAGCACATCGTGGAGGGGATCGTCAGCGGGCGCTGGAAGCCGGGCGAGCGGATCGTGGAGCGGCGGATCGCGACCGAGCTGGAGGTCAGCCAGACGCCGGTGCGGGAAGCGCTGCGCGAGCTGGAGTCGCTGCGGCTGATCGAGTCGGCGCCCAACAAGGGCGTCCGCGTGCGGAATCTGACCGCGGCCGACCTGGAGGAGAGCTATCCCGTACGGGCCGGTCTGGAGGCCATCGCGGCGGAGCTGGCGGCCGAGCGGCTCGCCCAGGACTGCTCGGCCCTGGAGCCGCACGTCACGGCGCTCTACGAGGCCGACCGGCTGTCCGACGGGACCGGCCAGGTCCGGCACACCGTCGGCTTCCACCGGGAGCTGGTCCGGGCGGCCGGGAACTCGGTCCTCCTGCACACCTGGGAGGGCCTGGGCATCGAGGTGTTCACGGCCCTGTCGATCCGCTGGCTGGGGACCGTACAGCAGTCGTACGCGGAGGAGCACGAGGCCCTCGTGGACGCGTTCCGCCGCCGGGACCCGCTGATCGCCGACCTCGTGAAGGCGCACGTACTGGGCTGCGCGCCACGCGCCTGAAGCACGCGACACACGCACCGCAGAGCACGCGACACAGCGGAGCGCACCCCCGCTCACCTGGGAAAACCCTTTGAATCCAAGGCACCCCGTGCCTGCCTTGAAGGCACCCCGTGCCGACTTTCTCGATCTGGAGAGGTTTTCCCCTGGAACCCTTTGATCGATCATCGATCAGGGAGTTAGAGTCACCCCGGGCTTCCACCAGAGCCCTCAGCCCTGTCCTGCCAAAGACATCAAGGGCACCCGAAAACCCCTTACCGACGAGGGAACCCCCCTCCGCATCCGGAAGGCGGCGCAATGACCGACCCCACCGCTATCCAGCCGAGCGAGCTCGACCAGCTCCCGGACCGCGACCCCGAGGAGACCGCCGAATGGCAGGCCTCCCTGGACGCCGTCACCAAGGCGGCCGGGCCGCACCGTGCCGCGTATCTGATGCGCCGCACACTGGAGCGCGCCGAGGGCAACGGCCTCGCGCTGCCCAAGCTGCTTGAGACCGACTACGTCAACACCATCCCCACCGCCGCCGAGCCCGTAGCGGACGGCGACCAGGCGATGGAGAACCGGATCACCGCGTGGAACCGCTGGAACGCGGCCGCGATGGTGACCCGGGGCAGCAAATACGGCGTCGGCGGCCACATCGCCACCTTCGCCTCCGCCGCGTGGCTCTACGAGACCGGCTTCAACCACTTCTTCAAGGGCAAGGAGGGTGACGGGTCCGGCGACCAGCTCTACATCCAGGGCCACGCCTCCCCCGGCATCTACGCCCGCGCCTTCCTCGACGGCCGGCTGACCGAGCACCACCTCGACCACTTCCGCCGCGAGTCCGGCGGCGACGGTCTGCCCTCGTACCCGCACCCGCGCCGCCTCCCCTGGCTGTGGGAGTTCCCGACGGTGTCGATGGGCCTCGGCCCGCTCTCCGCGATCTACCAGGCGCGCTTCAACCGCTACCTCACCAGCCGCAACATCAAGGACGTGTCCGCGTCCCACGTGTGGGCGTTCCTCGGTGACGGCGAGATGGACGAGCCGGAGTCGACGGCGGCACTCGCGCTGGCCTCCCGCGAGGGTCTGGACAACCTGACCTTCGTCATCAACTGCAACCTGCAGCGTCTCGACGGCCCGGTCCGCGCGAACTTCAAGATCGTGCAGGAACTGGAGGCCCAGTTCCGCGGCGCCGGCTGGAACGTCATCAAGTCGCTGTGGGGCAACGCCTGGGACGAGCTGTTCCGGCTCGACACCACGGGCGCGCTCGTACGCCGGCTGCGCGAGGTACCGGACGCCCAGGTGCAGACGTACCAGACCCGCGACGCCGCCTACATCCGCCAGGACTTCTTCGGCAAGGACCCGGCGCTCGTCGCGATGGCGCAGCTGCTCAGCGACGACAAGATCCTTGAGTGTTTCCACCTCTCGCGCGGCGGTCACGAGGCGAGCAAGGTGTACGCGGCCTACAAGGCGGCCGTCGAGCACAAGGGCGCGCCGACGGTCATCCTGGCCCAGACGGTCAAGGGCTTCACGCTCGGCGAGGGCTTCGCGTCGAAGAACGCCAACCACCAGATGAAGAAGCTGTCCACGGACGAGTTCAAGCAGATGCGTGACCTGCTCGAACTGCCCATCTCCGACAGCCAGTTCATCGACGGTGTGGTGCCTTACGGCCACCCCGGCGCCGACTCCCCCGAGGTCCGCTACCTCCAGGAGCGCCGCGCGGCCCTCGGCGGCCCGGCCCCGGCCCGCCGTACGCACGCGCTCGCGCCGCTGCCCGCCCCCGCCGACAAGACGTTCACGTCCTTCGACAAGGGTTCCGGCTCGCAGAACGTGGCCACGACCATGGCGTTCGTACGCCTGGTCAAGGACCTGGTCCGCGACAAGCAGACCGGTAGGCGCTGGGTGCCGATCGTCCCCGACGAGGCGCGCACCTTCGGTATGGAGTCGCTCTTCCCGTCCCTCGGCATCTACTCGCCCAAGGGCCAGACGTACGAGCCGGTCGACCGCGACCAGCTGATGTACTACAAGGAGGCCAAGGACGGCCAGATCCTCAACGAGGGGATCACCGAGGCCGGTTCCATGGCGGACTTCATCGCCGCGTCCACCGCGTACTCCACGCACGGCGAAGCGATGATCCCGTTCTACATCTTCTACTCGATGTTCGGCTGGCAGCGCACGGCCGACCAGATGTGGCAGCTCGGCGACCAGCTCGGCCGCGGGTTCCTGGTCGGCGCCACGGCCGGCCGTACGACGCTGACGGGCGAGGGCCTGCAGCACGCCGACGGCCACTCCCCCGTCATCGCGGCGACCAACCCGGCGGCCATGTCGTACGACCCGGCGTTCGCGTACGAGGTCGCGACGATCGTCAAGGACGGTCTGCGCCGCATGTACGGCGAGGCGGCGCCCGGCGAGGACCCGAACGTCTTCTACTACCTGACGGTCTACAACGAGCCGATCCCGCAGCCCGCCAAGCCGGCCGGACTCGGTATCGACGAGGGCATCGTCAAGGGCCTGTACCGCTTCAACACGGCCGAGTCGGCGGGTCTTTCCCCGGCCGCCAACGCCGCGCGCATCCAGCTCGTCGGCTCCGGTACGGCGATCCACTGGACCCTCGCGGCGCAGAAGCTGCTCGCCGAGGAGTGGGGTGTGGCCGCCGACGTGTGGTCCGCGACCTCCTGGACCGAGCTGCGGCGCGACGCCCTGGACGCCGACGCGGCGCTGCTGCGCGGCGAGGAGCGGGTGCCGTTCGTACGCCAGGCGCTGCACGGCGCGGAGGGCCCGGTCCTCGCGGTCTCCGACTACATGCGCCAGGTCCCGGACCAGATCGCGCAGTGGGTCGAGCAGGACTACTCCTCGCTCGGTGCCGACGGCTTCGGTCTGTCCGACACCCGTGACGCCGCCCGCCGCCACTTCGGTGTCGACGCGGAGTCGATCGTCGTCGCGGCGCTCGCGCAGCTCGCGCGCCGTGGTGAGGTCAAGGCCACCGCGGTGAAGGAAGCGCGGGAGCGGTACGGCCTGTAGGTTCCGCAGTTCCGAGGCGAAGGGGTACGGCGGTTGCCGTGCCCCTTGGCTGTCGGTGGGGCGCGGCATCATGAACGTATGCGTGCTGCCCGCCTGATCAAGATGGTGCTGCTGCTCCAGTCGCGGCCGTCGATGACCGCCGCCGAGCTGGCGCGGGAGCTGGAGGTGTCCGAGCGGACGATCACCCGGGACGCGCAGGCGCTGTCGGAGGCGGGGGTCCCGGTGTATGCGGACCGGGGGCGGGCCGGCGGGTACCGGCTGGTCGGCGGGTATCGGACGCGGCTGACCGGGCTGGCCCGGAGTGAGGCGGAGGCGCTGTTCCTGAGCGGGGTGCCGGGGGCGCTGCGGGAGATGGGGCTCGAGGATGCGGCCTCGGCGGCCCGGCTGAAGGTGTCCGCGGCGCTGCTTCCCTCGCTGCGGGACGCTTCGCGGACGGTGGCGCAGCGGTTCCATCTGGACGCGCCGGCCTGGTTCAGCGAGCCCAAGGCGCCCGAGCTGCTGCCCATGGTCGCGGACGCGGTGTGGGACGACCGGCGGATCACCGCGCGCTACCGGCGTGGGAAGGCCGAGGTGGAGCGGGCCATTGAGCCGTACGGGCTCGTGCTGAAGGCGGGCGTCTGGTACCTGTGCGCGCGGGTGCCGGAGGCGGGGTCCTTCCGGGTGTACCGGATCGACCGGTTCACGGCGGTGGACGGTGCCGCGGACCGCTTCAGCCGGGAGGAGGGGTTCGACCTGCCGGGGTTCTGGGCGGAGCGGGCCGAGGAGTTCGCCCGGTCCATCCTGCGGGCGGAGGTCGTCGTACGGCTGTCTCCCGAGGGCGTACGGAGACTTCCGTACGTCGTCGATCCCGCGTCCGCTCGGGAGGCACTCTCCGTCTCCGGGCCGCCGGACAGCGGAGGCCGGGTGACCGTCACCCTCCCCGTCGAGTCCGAGGAGGTCGCCCATTCGCAGCTGACGGGGCTCGGGGCGGAGGTGGAGGTGCTGTCGCCGGCGGCGCTACGTGAGCGCTTCGCTGGTGACGCGGCTCGGCTGGCCTCCCTTTACCGGTGAACGCGCCTTTAGGCACCGATCCCCGCCGCTCCGCGGCGGCTCTCCCACCCACCCACCCGACTCGCCCCGCTCCCCAGCACCCTTCTCCGCCGCTCCGCGACGGGTCTCCCACCCACCCGCCCGTCTCGGCCCGCTGACACGGCTCCCTCGAAAATCCGCCCGAACCCGGCGGTTTTACCTTCGGCATGTGCACGCATAACAATCTGCGGCACTCCACGTGCGTCCCTCCCGTCCAGGCCCGATGCTTGACCCGTGATGGACGAGACGGAGTTCTGGGAGCTGGTGGACGCGACCCGTGAGGGCGCCGAGGGCGACCCCGAGGAGCAGGCCGACCTGCTCGTCGAGCGGCTCCTCCAGATGGACCCGGACTCGGTCCTGGACTTCGCCCGGCACTTCGAGTCCCGCTACAACCGCGCCTACCGCTGGGATCTGTGGGGCGCGGCCTGGGTTCTGCTCGACGGTGCCAGCGACGACGCCTTCGACTTCTTCCGGTGCTGGCTGATCGGCCAGGGCCGGGAGGTCTTCGAGGGCGCGCTGCACGACCCGGACTCGCTCGCCGATCTCGTGGACGACTTCGACGAGGAGATCGACGGCGACGGCGAGGAACTGGGCTACTCGGCGGACGAGGCGTACGAACAGCTCACCGGCGTCGTCGCCCCCGACCTGGGTATTCCGCCCGCACCGCCCGAGCCGGAGGGCACACCGGTCGACTTCGAGAACGAGTCGGCGCTCGCGGATCGCTATCCGAAGCTGTGGGAGCGGTTCAGGGGCTGAACCCTCAGGCCGCCGGCCTCAGGTCGCCAGAGTCTTCCGGCGGCCGGTGTCCGAGGGGATGTACGCCTGCGTCTGGTCGAGCTTCACCGCGTGGTACATCGGCGCCGCGTTGGCCTGGTCCAGGGCCGACGCCGTGACCGCGGCCGGCCCCAGGACGACCGTCACCATCGCGCAGACCACAGTCCACGGACCGCGCGCCGCCCTGGCCCAGCCGGCACCCTTCTCCGGGGTTTGCCTACGACTGCCGCTCATGATCCCCACCTCCAGTCAGTGCGTACGACGACGGTAGGACGCCCGGCTCTGGGAATTCTGTGAACCACCTGCGGCATGGCTGTGGTTGTGGTTGTCGCGGTGGTTCCGGATGTGCCGTGAGGTCGTGACCGACCTGTATAGCGAGGCCAGTTGGTACGCCGCCGAGCACCTCAACCACTCCGCGTACGCGGTGTTCGACGACGCGGCGATACCGGCGGGGGCGGCGGTGCTGGCGGAGATGGCGTTGGGGCGGGTGCGGGCATAGTTTTTTTCGCCCCCTCCGCCCCTACCCGTCCCGTTCCTGGGGCTCCGCCCCAGACCCCGCTCCTCAAACGCCGGAGGGGCTACCCCCTAGCCCGTCCGGCGATTGAGGACGAGGCCGTCCAGGCCGAAGCGGGGGTCTGGGGGCGGCAGCCCCCAGGAGCAAGGGACGGGTAGGGGCGGAGGGGGCGAAAAAACCTCTTCACCGCAGCGCCGCCCGCAACGCCCCCTCGATCGTCGGAAACGCGAACGTGAAGCCCGATTCAAGAAGCCGCGCGGGAAGCACCCGCTGGCTGCCGAGGATGTCGTCGGACATGCCGCCGAGGGCGAGGCGGAGAAGGGGCGCCGGCGTCGCGAGGACGGTGGGCCGGTGCAGGACGCGCCCCATCGCCTCGGTGATCTCACGGTTGGTGAGCGGCTCCGGGGCCGTCAGGTTGAACGGACCCGACAGCGACTCGGTGTCGATGAGGTGCCGGATCGCGGCCACCTCGTCGTGCAGCGAGACAAAGCTCCAGTACTGACCGCCGGACCCCATCCGCCCCCCGAGCCCCGCCTTGAAGAGCGGGAAGAGCTTCCCCCAGGCCCCACCCTTGCGGGCCACCACCAGCCCCGTACGGACGAGGACCGTGCGGACGCCCGCCTCCTGGACGGCAGCCGTCGCCCCTTCCCACTCCACGCAGAGGGAGGAGAGGAACCCGTCCCCGGCCGGCGCCGACTCGTCCACCGCCCGCCCGTCGGTGTCCCCGTAGAACCCGATCGCACTGCCGTTGACGAACACCCCCGGCGGCGAGTCGAGCGAGGCGACCACGTCGGCCAGCGTCTTCGTGCCGAGCACCCGGCTGCGGCGGATCTTCTCCTTGTACGCCTTGGTCCAGTACCGCGAAGCGACCCCCGCCCCGGCGAGGTTGACCACCGCCGCGCACCCCTCAAGACGCGCCGCGTCGAGCCGGTGGCCCTCCGGATCCCACTGGACCTCGTCCTTCCCGACGGGCGCCCGGCGGACAAGGCGGATCACCTCGTATCCGTCCGAGGTCAGGGAACGCGCCAGCGCCGACCCGATCAGACCGGACGCACCGGCGATCGCGACGCGGGAACCGGGGGCAAGGCGTGAGTCGCTCATGGGTCCATAGTGCCGCGCCCGCCGGGGAATCAGAGGGCCGGGTGGGGCCGCCGTACAGTGATCCTCATGCCGGTTCCGCATATACGTTTCGCCACCTTCGACGACGAGGACACGCTCGGCCGACTCGACCGCGTCACCTGGTCCCCGCTGCACGCCGTCACGCCGCGCCCCCGTCCGCCGTACGAACCCTTCTACAACGAGCGGTTCGGGCCGCGTGATCACCTCGTCGCCGAGCTCGGCGACGATGTCGTCGGCTACATCCGGCTGGGGTTCCCGACCCCCCTCCCCTGCAACTCCCACGTGCGGCAGATCCAGGGCCTCGCGGTGGCCGACGAGGCGCGCGGTGCCGGAGTCGGGCGGGCGCTGCTACGGGCCGCGCAGGAGGAGGCGCGGCGGCAGGGGGCCCGGCGCATCACGCTGCGCGTGCTGGGGCACAACACCCCGGCGAGGAAGCTCTACGAGTCCGAGGGGTTCGTGGTGGAGGGGATCCTGCCGGAGGAGTTCCTGCTCGACGGCGCGTACGTGGACGACGTACTGATGGGGCGCCATCTCTGACCGTGAGGTGCCGGCTGCGATCAGCCCTCCCCTCCCCCTGCCGGACTTCCGGCCAGCAACGGGCGCATGCCGCCCATGAGTTGACGCAGGCAGCGCACCGCCAGTTCGGCCGGGGAGCCCGGCCCCCGTACGTCCGCGTCCGTCTCCGCCCAGGCCTCCAGGGCGACCCTGATCGCGTCCGTGGCCACCGCGGCGGCGAGGCGGGCCTCCAGGGGGTCCGCCCCGATACCGGCGAGGCGGGTCACCACCGGGATCAGCTTCTCCTCGGAGTCCTGGTTGACGCGGTACCAGACGGCGCGCAGGGCCGGGTCGTCCACGGCCGCCCGGAGCAGCGCACGGGTGAGGTTCAGGCCCTCGGCCGCGTGCTTGTCGGGGCTGGACAACGCCTCCTTGATCGCCTTCTCCAGTGCTTCGGGAAGCGCTGTGCCCGGTTCTGTCACCGCGAGCAGGTCGCGCCAGTGGTCTCCGCCTGCGGAGAGCAGCGGGCCGACGGCGTCCTGCTTGTTGCGGAAGTACCGGTAGAAGGTGCGCAGCGCGACTCCGGCGCGGCGGGCGATGTCCTCCGCCGTGGTGCCGTCGGGGCCGTACTCCATGAAGAGTTCCGCCGCCGCGCGTGCGATGTCGAGCTGGGTCGCCGCTTTGCGTCGCTCGGTCAGGGAGCGGGCGGGCGGTGCGGGGGACGGCTGGCTGCTCACCGGAGAAAGGGTACGCCCGGAATCGGTGCGGGGGCGCTTTACGCCGACATGGCAAAACGTGCCACAGGGGCGTAACGCCGACCCCGGCTCCTGAGTGTCAGGAGGCGATGAGGTCGCCCGTGTCCACCGCCGCCGTGGCGTTCGCCGCCTGCCGGGCGTCGCCCGCGACCTCGTCCGCCGTCAGAACGTAACCCGTCTCGTCGTCGGAGGTCGAGCGGGCGAAGACGACGCCGTACACCTTGCCGTCGGTGGTGAGGAGCGGGCCGCCGGAGTTGCCGGGGCGGACGGTGGAGCGGATCGAGTAGATCTCGCGGGTGACGGTGCCCGTGCTGTAGATGTTCTGGCCCGTCGCGTCGATCCGGCTCGCGACCGTGGCCGCCTGGAGGTCGAGCCCGCCGTCCTGCGGGTAGCCCGCCACGACCGCCGAGTCGCCGCGCGTGGCGGTGTCGTCGAAGGGGAGCACGGGCGCCTTGAGGCCCGGGACGTACAGGACGGCGACGTCCTTCTGCGGGTCGAAGAGCACCACCGTCGCCTCGTACGCACGGCCCACGCCGCCCACCCGGACGGTCGGCTCGTCGATGCCCGCCACCACATGGGCGTTGGTCATCACGTGCTCCGACGCGTAGACGAAGCCGCTGCCCTCGCGGCCCTGGTTGCCCGAGACGCCCTCGACCTTCACCGTGCTCAGCTTGGCGGCGTTCGTCGCGGTCGCCGTGACGCTGTCCCCGGAGGGCTTCGCCACACCGGCCGCCGGCTCGTTCTCGAAGGGGTTGAAGACCTGCGGGAAGCCCGCCTCCGTGAGCGCCGAGGTCGCGCGCGAGAACCAGGTCGGTGTGGTCTCCGGCATCGCGTCCTGTACGGCGCCAAGGAGCGCCGAGTTGCGGATCGACTGGGTGACGACGGCGGACGAGGAGGCGCCAAGGACGCTCGCGGCCACCCAGGCCACAAGGAGCACGGCCACCGTGTTCGCCGCGGCTCCGCCGATTCCGTCGGCCACCCGCAGCGGCCCGCGGTCCAGCTCGCGGCGCAGCTTCAGCGCCAGCCGTCCCATCAGCTCGTGGCCCACCACGGCGGGCACGAGCACCGTAAGGACGGCCGTCACCGTGGCCCCGGGTGTCCCCGGCTCCACCAGGTCCATCATCCACGGCAGCACCCATACGCCGATGACGGCGCCGCCCACGAAACCGGCCAGCGAGACACAGCCTGCGACCAGGCCGCGACGGTAGCCGGACGCCGCGTAGGCCAGGATCACCAGCAACAGCAGGAGGTCGAGCAGGTCCACGGGGCCGCCTTTCTCTCGGGCCCCCTAGTACGCGTGACGCGGGCCCAGTGATCAGGCACGCGCACGTGCCTGGACCTCTAAAAACGTCCCGGACCGGGCCGATGGTTCCACGAAGGTTCCACCGGGTGGCACAACACACATCGCGGGGGGCGCGGTTCCGGGTCAGGGTGAGTGCATGCGTGTCTTCCGGAAGACGCGGGGGGCACGAATACGGGGCGGGGGGCGGGCGAGGCGTGCGGTGCGCCGGCTGCCTCTGTCGTCCCTGTCCCTGTCGCGGGGGGATCGGCCGCGGAGTGCGCGGTCTCGCGGCGGGTGGTCGCCGCGTGCTCGGTCACGGAGGGTGCGGCTGCCGCGGGCGGCTCTCGTAGGGCTGGCGTGCGTGCCCGGGCTTGTCGCCGTTCTGCTGCTCGTCGTGTGCGCCGTACGGGTGGGTCGTACGGGGGACCGTCCCGCGCGGCCGCCGGTCGCCGCCCGGCCCGCCGTGGTCCACCCCGCGGCCAAGCCGCCCATCGTGCCGCGGTCGCGGTGGCTGGACGCCGAGAGCACCCACGACCAGCCGCCCGCCCGTTACGACGACCGGGTCGTCGCCGTCTTCGTCCACCACACCGATTCGCCCAACGGGTACGACTGCGCCGACGCGCCTCGCATCATCCGCTATCTGTACGCCGGGCAGACCGGTGCCCGGCAGTGGGACGACATCGGGTACAACTTCCTCGTCGATCGCTGCGGAACGATCTACGAGGGCCGCGCGGGGGGTGTCGACCGGCCCGTCACCGGGGCGCACGCGCAGGGCTTCAACCATCGCACCGCCGGGGTCGCGGCGATCGGTACGTTCACGGCGGGTACGCCGGTGCCGCGGGCGATGACCGATGCGATCGCTGCGCTCACCGCGTGGAAGCTCGGTCTCTCGGACGTCGATCCGCGTGCCACGGTCCGGCTGACCTCCAGCAACAACCTCGCCCGGTTCGCCGCCGGGACGTCCGCCGTGCTGCCCACCCTGGCCGGCCACAACGACGGCTTCATGACCAGCTGCCCGGGCGCCGCCCTGACGGCCCGCCTGCCGGCGATCCGGGAGCTGGCGGCGCGCCTTCAGGGGCGGTGAGCAGATTTTCAGCCCCTCCGGCGTTTGAGGAGCGGGGTCTGGGGCGGAGCCCCAGGAACAAGGGACGGGTAGGGGCGGAGGGGGCGAAAAACCCACCCCGAGCCCGCCCGCACGCACCCCCATGCGACCGTGCACGGCCCCCGCGCGACTTCCCCCCGGCGGCCACGCCCCTACCCTCGATCCGAACTCGGGTATCCCTGGAGCCCGTTGGGGGCATGACGTCCCCACCCGGCAAGGCCGCCGCGCAACCTCGAGGAGGAGCACGTGCTAGAGCCCGCTCGCCTGGCGCAAGACGTGGACGTCGTCATCGTGGGAGCCGGGGTCGCCGGCCTCGCAGCCGCCCAGCATCTGACCAGGGCAGGCCTCACGGCCACGGTCCTGGAGGCCGCCCAGAACGTGGGCGGCCGCATGTCCACGGAGAAAGTCGACGGCTTCCGGCTCGACCGCACGGGCCGGCTCCTCTCCACGGCGTACCCCGAACTACGCATCACCCCGGGCCTGAACACCCTGACCCTGCGCCCGTTCTCGCCGGGCGTCCTGCTGCACAGCGACGGCCTGCACCACCGCGCGGCCGCCCCCGGCGCCCCCCGGAGCGCGAGGGGCGCACTCACCGCCGCACGCGCCCTCGCGAGCGCCCCCCGCCTCCCCCGGCCACGCCCCCCGGGCGGAGCCCCCCGCCCCGGCCCCCTCGGTGGCCCCATGGACCAGACCCGTCTCTCCACCGCGCTCGCCCGTCTCGCCGCCGTCCCACCGGCCCGCCTCCTGGCCCGACCGGACCTCCCCGCCGCGCAGGCGCTGGCCGCCCGGGGCCTCCCGCCCCGCACGGTCGACGGCTTCCTGCGTCCTCTCCTCGCCGCACTGCTCTGCGATCCGGCGCTGCAGACCTCCAGCCGCTGTGCGGATCTGGCGCTGCATTCCTTCGCGACGGGCCGGCTGTGTCTGCCGGAGGGCGGCGCCGACACACTCCCGGAACTTCTCGCGGCCTCGCTCCCGCCGGGCACGGTCCACACGGGCGTCCAGGTCCGTACGGTCTCCACGACGAGCGTGACGACGCGGGACCACGGCGAACTCACCTGCCGGGCCGTCCTGTTGGCGACCGGGGCGCGGGCCGCCGCCGAGTTGCTGCCCGGGCTGCACCTGCCCGCCTTCCATCCGGTGACGGTCCTGCACCACACCACGGACGAGCCCCCGCTCTCGGAGGGGGCCCTGCTCCTGGACGCGGACAGGAGCGGCCCGGTGGCGCACACGGCGGTCATCAGCCAGGTGGACGCGACCCGCGCGCCGGCCGGACGGGCCCTCATCTCCTCGACCGTGCTCGGCACTCCGCCGGCCGCCGCCCATCTGGACGCGGCGGTCCGCGCCCAACTGGCCCGCCTCTACGGGACGTCGACCTCGCGCTGGGAGCTCCTCGCGGTCCATCACGACCCCGAGGCTGTCCCCGCGATGCCCCCGCCGCACGATCTGCGCCGCCCGGTACGGCTCCTGGCGGGGCTGTACGTCTGCGGCGACCACCGTGACACGAGCACGGTCCAGGGCGCGCTCCATTCGGCCCGCCGGGCGGCCCACGCCGTGCTCATGGACCTGGGCTCCTCCCGCCCGGCCTTACTGGAGGAGCCCCTGGAGTCGGCGGCCTGAGCCTCAGCCCAGAGCCGCCACCCGCTCGCGGTAGCCGCGTACGGGCGCCGCGTCCCGGTACGGCTCGAGCCGCCGCTCGAAGTCCCGTACGTACTCGACAGCCCGTACCGACCGCATCTCCACCGCCTGACCGGCGGCCTCGGCGCCCAACTGGCAGGCCTGGTCGAGCTCCCCGAGCCCGAGCCGCGCCGAGGCGAGCACCACCCGGCAGAACAGCCGGCTGCGCGCATAGCCGGGCGCCCGCAACTGCAGCGAGCGCTCGGCGTGCTGCGCGGCGGCCCGGTACTGCTGGAGGTCCCGATGGCAGTGCCCGAACTCGTCGGCGAGCTGTGCCTCGTCGAAGTGCCGCGCCCAGTAGGGGACTTCGTCGCCGGAGCGGGCCGCCTCCAGGGCTCGTTCGGCGCGCACCAGGGACGCCGTGCAGGCCCGCACCTCCCCCAGCACCCCGTGCCCGCGTGCCTCGACGGCGTGCAGCATCGCCTGGATCACGGGCGGCGCCGCCGACCCGACGCCCTGCTGGGCGACCCGCGCGAGCTGCACGGCCTCCCGCCCGTGTCCCAGATAGACGGCCTGCCTGCTCATCGTCACAAGGACGTAGGAGCCGTACGCCCGGTCCCCTGCCGCCTGCGCGAGGCGCAGCGCCTGGACGAAGTACCGCTGGGCGAGCCCGTGCGCGGCGATGTCGTACGAGGTCCAGCCGGCGAGCCTGGTGAGGTCGGCGGTGGCGGCGAACAGGCGCCGCCCGGTCTGCTCGCCGTACGCGCCGCGCAGCATCGGCTCGGCCTCGTGCTCCAGGTAGCGGACCAGGGCCTGGCGTGCATGTCCGCCGCCGTAGGCGTGGTCGAGGGTGCGGAAGAGTTCGCCCACCGAGCGCAGCGCGGCGATGTCGCCGCCGGTGACCTTCTGGCCGGGGCCGCGCTCGGTCTGGTTGCGCTGCCGGGGCACGGCGGGGCGGCCCTGCACGGGGACGCGTCCGGGGCCGGGGTCGCCGCGGCTCACCCGGTCGTCGGCCTTCCCGATGAGCCAGTCCCGGCTGGGGACGACGAGTCCCGCCGGGGTGAAGGCGATCTTGCGCAGCTCGGCGTGGCTGCCGGAGTCCTTGCGCCAGAGGCCGCTGACGATGTCGACGGCTTCCTCGGGGGTCGCGGCGAACTCGAGCCCGGCGTACACCGGGGCGCACGCGTCGAGTCCTAGGTCCTGTGCGCTGAGCCGGCGTCCGAGGCGGCGGGTGAACACCTCGGCGATGAGTGCGGGCGTGGTCCCTCTCGGCTGCTGGCCGCGCAGCCACCGGGTGACCGAGGTCTTGTCGTATCTCAGGTCCAGGCCGTGTTCGAGGCCGAGCTGGTCCACGCGACGGGCGAGACCTGCGTTGGAGAACCCCGCTTCTGCGATGAGCGCGGCGAGCTGGCGGTTGGGGGTGCGCTGCGCGGGTCGTTCCGTCATCTGCGGTGCGGTCTCCTGCCTTTCGGGCCTCTGAGCGGCCTTGGGGCCGCCGAGGTGGCCCGGATTGCCTGTGAGCAGCCCTTTTGGCCTCTTGAACGGCGCGAATGTAGCGGAGCGTGAGCACGTGGTCGCACAATTCGACGGGCATTCATCCGATCGTGTGAGGATTGACCGCCGGGCTGACGGGCATCGGCCGGACGTACAGTGGCGTGGTCGCGTTACATGCCTGACACAGGTACTTCGCTTGTTCCGCGTGCCTGACGAAGCTTCTAGGGAGGCGCTTGCCGTGAGTGAGTTGCGGTTCGTCCGTATGGGATTCGGTGCGGAGGCCGTCGAGTACCAGGAGGCGTGGGACGAGCAGCGGCGCGTACATGCCGCCCGTTTCCTGGACGAGGCCCCCGACACCTGCCTCCTCCTGGAGCACCCGCCGGTCTACACGGCGGGCAGGCGCACGGCGGACAACGAGCGGCCCCTCGACGGCACCCCGGTCATCGACGTGGACCGCGGCGGCAAGATCACCTGGCACGGACCGGGCCAGCTGGTGGGCTACCCGATCCAGAAGCTGCCGCGCCCGGTGGACGTCGTAGCACATGTACGCCGCCTGGAAGAGGCTCTTATCCGTACGTGTGCGGAGTTCGGCCTGGAGACCAGCCGCGTCGAGGGCCGCAGCGGAGTCTGGGTGCTGGGCGACCCGGTGGATCAGCGCCCCACGCTGGGCGGCCTCTCCCTGGACTTCGACCCTCGGCTGCACGACGAGGAGTTCGACGCCCGGCTCAACGGCCCCGAGTACGCCCCCTCCAACGCCGGCCAGCGCCGCGAGGACCGCAAGATCGCGGCGATCGGCATCCGGGTGGCCAAGGGCGTGACGATGCACGGCTTCGCGCTGAACGTGAACCCGGACAACGTGTGGTTCGACCGCATCATCCCGTGCGGTATCCGCGACGCCGGCGTCACGTCCCTGGCGAACGAACTGGGCCGCGACGTGACGATCGCCGACGTCCTGCCGGTGGTCGAGCGGCACCTGAAGGACGTGCTGGAGAATGCGGAACTGCTGCCCCGGGAGATCGAGCGGGCGTCTGCGTAGCCCAGCGGGAATGGGCCCCTGTTCCGCAGGGTTGCCCGTCTCGTAGACCGAAAACGAACGGGCGTACCCTGGTGTACGCCGAAGAATCGAAGCTACAGGGAGCCGATGTGTCCGCAGTCGCACCCGACGGACGCAAGATGCTGCGCCTGGAGGTCCGGAACGCCCAGACCCCCATCGAGCGCAAGCCCGAGTGGATCAAGACCCGGGCGAAAATGGGTCCCGAGTACACGAAGATGCAAGCCCTCGTGAAGAGCGAGGGCCTGCACACGGTCTGCCAGGAGGCGGGCTGCCCCAACATCTACGAGTGCTGGGAAGACCGCGAGGCCACGTTCCTCATCGGCGGAGACCAGTGCACCCGTCGCTGCGACTTCTGCCAGATCGACACCGGCAAGCCCGAGGCGCTGGACCGCGACGAGCCCCGCCGGGTCGGCGAGTCCGTCGTCACGATGGACCTGAACTACGCCACGATCACCGGCGTCGCCCGCGACGACCTGGATGACGGCGGCGCCTGGCTGTACGCGGAGACGGTCCGCCAGATCCACGCCCAGACCTCGGGCCGGGAGGCCGGCCGCACCAAGGTCGAGCTGCTCGCCCCCGACTTCAACGCCGAGCCCGACCAGCTGGCCGAGGTCTTCTCCTCGCGCCCGGAGGTCTTCGCGCACAACGTCGAGACGGTCCCCCGGATCTTCAAGCGCATCCGCCCCGGCTTCCGCTACGAGCGCTCGCTGAAGGTCATCACCGAGGCCCGCGACTACGGTCTGGTCACGAAGTCGAACCTGATCCTCGGCATGGGCGAGACCCGCGAAGAGGTCAGCGAGGCGCTCCGCCAGCTGCACGAGGCGGGCTGCGAGCTGATCACCATCACGCAGTACCTGCGTCCCTCGGTGCGTCACCACCCCGTCGAGCGCTGGGTCAAGCCGCACGAGTTCGTGGAGCTGAAGGACGAGGCCGAGCAGATCGGCTTCTCCGGTGTCATGTCCGGCCCGCTGGTGCGTTCCTCGTACCGCGCCGGGCGGCTGTACCAGATGGCCGTCGAGAAGCGTGGCGCGTACGTCGCCTCACAGGCGGTCTGAGCCGACGCACCGGCACGTACGACGACCCCGTACGGCCTAGGCGGTAGGACTCGCCGCAGACAGCGGTCCAACGAGAGCGGTGGCACTGAGTGCCACCGCTTTTGTGTGAATCGGCGCACAAGCAACTCCCCCTTCACAATGGCCCGTTCGGCACGGCGGAGGTCTTACCCGCAGATGGGGACGCTGTCAGGGGCGCGTCAGCGATCGTGCCCGGTGCATCAAGGTTTCATTGGCGTTTGACCGGTCGGTCACGCCCTGGTAACACCAATCAGTGACCCTGGTCTTACGCCACGTGAAGCACCCGCCAGAGCCGCCACCCCGAGGAGGGAACACCATCATGCAGGCTGCGCCCGTACGCGCCACCGCCATCCCGTCGTTCACCGATGCACTCCGTGCCGTCGAGTCGATCCTGATGAGCGGCGGCCAGCGCACCGCCCGTCGCAACGCCTGGACCTCCGTCCTGGAGGACCGCCGCCACGCCAAGGACAGGGTCGAGGCACAGCGCGTACTGGAAGCCGTCGCAACGCGTTCGTAGTGCCGTCCCGCTTCCTCCGGCGCCTCGCCCGCCGCTCCCCCGGTACTGCCGTCGTCGGCGCTTCCCGGGCCACGTAGACTTCCAGGCATGGCGAGGAAGGAAAGCGCAGCGGACGCCGCTGCCGAACCCGGGCGACTCAAGCAGATCGCTCTGACTTACAAGATGACCCGCAAGGCCGACTCCAAGATCGGTCTTGTACTCGCGGCTGTCGGAATTGCCACCCTTGGTGTCTTCCTCGCGATCGGCTTCTTGATCGGCCACCCGATCTATGTCGGCATTTTCGGCCTCCTGCTCGCCTTCCTCGCGACGGCGATCGTCTTCGGGCGCAGGGCCGAGCGGGCCGCGTTCGGGCAGATGGAGGGCCAGCCGGGCGCAGCCGCTGCCGTGCTGGACAACATCGGCCGGGGCTGGACCACGACCCCCGCGGTGGCGATGAACCGCAGCCAGGACGTGGTGCACCGCGCGGTTGGCAAGGCCGGCATCGTGCTGGTGGCCGAGGGCAACCCGAACCGGGTGAAGAGCCTGCTGGCCGCCGAGAAGAAGAAGATGGCGCGGATCGTCTCGGACGTCCCGGTGCACGACATTCTCGTGGGCACCGGCGAGGGTCAGGTGGAGCTCAAGAAGCTCCGCACGACGATGCTGAAGCTGCCGCGGGTCCTTTCCGGCCCGCAGGTCACCACGACCAACGACCGGCTGCGCGCGATGGGCGACCTGATGAGCAACATGCCGCTGCCGAAGGGTCCTATGCCCAAGGGGATGCGCATGCCGCGCGGCGGCAAGATGCGCTGACAAGACTTGTTCCGATGCTCCCCGTCATGTGGATGACGGGGAGCATCTCTGTTTCGGGCTCCGAGTCGGGCTTCTGTGCCGGGCTTCCGTCTCGGGCTTCCGTGTCAGGTTTCCGTCTCAGGCCAGGGTTCTGAACGACCGGTCGTAGTACACCATCGGGGATCCCTCACCGAGGCGGACGCCTTTCACCCGGCCTATCAGGACCGTGTGGTCCCCGGCCGGGTGACGGGCGTGTGCCGCGCAGTCCAGCTCGGACAGCGCCCGCTCGACCGTCGGCAGCCCGTCGGGGCTGAGGCACAGCCCGCCCGACGCGAACTTGTCGCTGCCCTTGGTGGCGAAGCGCAGTGCGAGCGGGCGGTGGTCCGGGGCCAGCACACTCACCGCGAAACGGTCGCAGCACTCGAACGACGCTGCCGAGTCGGCCGAGTTCGCCAGGCACACGAGGATCATCGGCGGCTCAAGCGACACCGAGCAGAAGGAGCTGGCCGTGAATCCCCGGGGGGTGCCGTCCGCGCAACGGGTGGTCACCACGACCACGCCCGAGGGGAAGCGCGCCATCGCGGCGCGGAACTGCTCGGGGGCCACCTCGGCGTCCACCGCGTCCTGGCGATCCGTGATGGCGGCCGAACCGCCATCGATCTGCTGAACCATCGTCAACTCCCGGAGGACTGACAGGTGAGCGCTCTGCCTGGCCGCATTCGTGGCGATCGTGGACGTCGGTTACGGCAATGTGGCGGCCACCGACCGTGTTCGGGATGTCACGCGCATCCAGGACGACTATGCCGTCGCCGTCCCGGACGGGCAACCGGGCGAGCGGTCTCCCGACGGCGCCCACCACCTGCGGCGACGCGGCACTCCTGACCTCGCGCCCGGGCGGGCACCTGTTCGGGAGATACCGCCGAACGGGTGCCGGAAGCGTCGTGCGGGGACGTGGTCATCGCACCGGTTCCGCCCTCCTGTCCCCCTTGTCCCCCTTGTCGTCGGACAGTGCCCAGGCGCCGTAGGCCGCACCGGTGGTCTCGAAGGACAGCGCCACGTGCGAGGCGGCGCTGTTCACATCCCTCCAGAACCGCTGTACGGGGTCGGACGAGGACTGTCCCGACGTCCCGCTCGCGCGGAAGACCCGGTCGACCGCCGAGACGAGCAGCTCCACCGCCAGTGCGAGGTCCCGGGCGCCCCGGACCGCCGCCTCGCCCTCCGGCGGACACTCCGTTCCGTCGGCCACCGCCGCCGTCCGCAGGATGAGGAG
The DNA here is from genome assembly GCF_026341825.1 of Streptomyces sp. NBC_00620. GTDB lineage: Bacteria > Actinomycetota > Actinomycetes > Streptomycetales > Streptomycetaceae > Streptomyces. Next base: position 156,655 of record NZ_JAPENY010000002.1, on the reverse strand, counting down.
TTCCGCGGCGTCCACCTCGGCGGCCGAGCGGGCCAGCGAGACCTGCGCCGACGGCATCTCCCGGACGGCCCGTCCCCGGCGGTCGACGCGCTGTCCGGTCCGCGCGATCCAGGCGCGCAGTGCGCCTCGGGCGGCCCCGATCAGCGGAGCGGCGAAGGGCAGGGCGTTCACGGCGTACATCGGGACGATGTGGCAGCGGGCGTCGGACGCGGGCGCGCGCCCTGCGTGGACGGCCGACCGCGGCAGGGTCAGGTGATCGGGCACGAAGACGTCGGAGAGGAGCAGGGTGTGGCTGCCGGTGCCGCGCATGCCGACGGTGGACCAGGTGTCCTCGATGGAGAAATCGGCGCGCGGCACCGCGAAGAACAGCACCTCGGGCCGCTCCGGGGGGTTCTCGGCGTCCTTGGCCGGTACGGCCGCGCAGGCGAGCGCCCAGTCGGCGAAGTGCACCCCGCTGATGTACTTCCACTCACCGCTCAGCCGCCAGCCGCCGGCGACGGGCTCCGCCTTGCCGGACGGCATGAGCGCCCCGGCCAGCACCACGTCCGGCCCCTCCGCCCAGATCTCCGCCTGCCCCGCCTCGGGCAGGAACGCCGCGTACCGCCCGGCATAGGCGGCCAGCGAGGCCGCCCAGGCCGCTGACGTACACCCTTCTCCGACCAGCGCCACAGCCGAGGTCAGCTCGGCGAAACCGCCGGTCTCGCCGCCGTGGGCGGCCGGTACGAAGTGCCGCGCGAACCCGGCGTCCCGCACCGCGCGGACCACCTGCGGCGAGAGCTGACGGGCGGTTTCCGCCTCGTCGCTGTACTGGGCCGCGATTTCGGCTACCTGCGGCGCTCGGGCCACGATCGTCGACTTGCTGTCGTGCGACATGCTGTCCACCACCTCCACCGGGAATGGACGCAGTGTCTCCGGCAGGGCTCATCACCGACCGGACCCCGAGCCGGTCGGGGCGATCCGTCACCCGACCGGCGTCACGGCCGGCAAGGACATCGGCCGGCCAGGGCAGTCGCTAGCTGCGGACCTCGATCGTGCGGGCCAGGCGGTCGTGCAGGCCCCGGCCGTCGCGGTCCCAGATCAGGGCCGGGATGGCCACGCACAGGAGCGCGGTGCGCAGGACGGCGCGCAGGGGATTAAGACGGCCGCCGCTCTCGGGGACGATCCGCAGGCCGAACAGGCGCTTGCCGGGGGTGAAGCCGACCGTGCCGACGGTGAGGACGCCGAGGGTGAAGAAGAGGAGCAGGGCCCAGTTGCCGGTGGCCTGGTTGTAGCCGTCAGTGAGCAGGCCGTATGCGATCAAGAGGCAGAGGGCCCAGTCGACGGCGAGGGCACCGAGGCGGCGTCCGGGGCGGGCGATCGAGCCGGGGCCGTGCTCGGGCAGACCGAGCTGCTCACCGCGGTAACCGAGCTCCACACCGGCTTTCTCCAAGGCCTCGCGCGGTCCGGAGAGCCATGATCCGATTGCATCCCTGTTGTCCACCCGTCCACGGTACTGCGGTCGTTTTGGCATGTGGACAGGTGGGGTATGCCGGACCTGATCCGGTTAACTTGGGCGAAACAAATGGGTCACGCTTGAGAAATCACCCGTCCCTAAGGTCGGGCTCAGCGTGTGCCACCGCACTGGCCGCACGAACGAACTACCACCCCGGTCCGAAGTGAGCGGGAGTAGGAGGAGCTGGATGTTCCAGAACGCCGACGAGGTCAAGAAGTTCATCAAGGACGAAGACGTCAAGTTCGTCGACGTCCGCTTCTGCGACCTGCCGGGTGTGATGCAGCACTTCACCATTCCGGCAGAGGCCTTCGACCCGAGCGAGGAACTGGCCTTCGACGGCTCCTCCATCCGCGGCTTCCAGGCCATCCACGAGTCCGACATGGCGCTCCGCGCCGACCTGTCCACCTCGCGCGTCGACCCCTTCCGCCGCGACAAGACGGTCAACATCAACTTCTTCATCCACGACCCGATCACGGGCGAGCAGTACTCCCGTGACCCGCGCAACGTGGCGAAGAAGGCGGAGGCGTACCTCGCGTCGACCGGCATCGCCGACACCGCGTACTTCGGCCCCGAGGCCGAGTTCTACGTCTTCGACAGCGTGCGCTTCGACACCAAGTCGAACGAGGCCTTCTACCACATCGACTCCGAGGCGGGCGCCTGGAACACCGGTGCGGTCGAGGACAACCGCGGTTACAAGGTCCGCTACAAGGGCGGGTACTTCCCGACCCCGCCGGTCGACCACTTCGCCGACCTCCGTGCCGAGATCTCCCTGGAGCTGGCCAAGTCCGGCCTCCAGGTCGAGCGCCAGCACCACGAGGTGGGCACCGCGGGCCAGGCCGAGATCAACTACAAGTTCAACACGCTGCTCGCCGCGGCCGACGACCTCCAGCTCTTCAAGTACATCGTGAAGAACGTCGCCTGGCGCAACAACAAGACCGCGACCTTCATGCCGAAGCCGATCTTCGGTGACAACGGCTCGGGCATGCACATCCACTCCTCGCTGTGGGCCGGCGGCCAGCCGCTCTTCTACGACGAGGCCGGTTACGCGGGCCTCTCGGACACCGCCCGCTTCTACATCGGCGGCATCCTCAAGCACGCCCCGTCGCTGCTGGCCTTCACCAACCCGACGGTGAACTCCTACCACCGCCTGGTCCCCGGCTTCGAGGCCCCGGTCAACCTGGTGTACTCGCAGCGCAACCGCTCCGCGGCCATGCGTATCCCGATCACCGGCTCGAACCCGAAGGCCAAGCGCGTCGAGTTCCGTGCGCCCGACTCCTCCGGCAACCCGTACCTCGCCTTCTCGGCGCTGCTCCTCGCGGGCCTCGACGGCATCAAGAACAAGATCGAGCCGGCCGAGCCGATCGACAAGGACCTCTACGAGCTGGCTCCCGAGGAGCACGCGGGCGTCGCGCAGGTCCCGACCTCGCTCCCGGCCGTCCTCGACCGCCTTGAGGCCGACCACGAGTTCCTGCTCGCGGGCAACGTCTTCACGCCGGACCTGATCGAGACGTGGATCGACTTCAAGCGCACCAACGAGATCGCTCCGCTGCAGCTGCGTCCGCACCCGCACGAGTTCGAGCTGTACTACGACGTGTAAGAACGCCGCACCAGCCGTACGGCATCGGCCGTGTCCTTCCCTTCGGGAGGGGCACGGCCGATGTGCTGTCCGGTGGCGCGTTATGACCGGGGCGGCTGGGCAGGACTACGGTCTCGGCGTCGTGGGGGGCAGCCAGTGAACTCGGACACGGTCACGGCCATATCGGCGACGGCGATAGCGCTCTGCTCGCTCTGGCTCGGCTATTCGCAGATCAGGGCCACCCGGCTGCACAACCGTCAGTCCGTCAGGCCTCTGCTGGTGATGCGCCGCGTCAAGGGATACGAAGACCACAAGGCGGGCCTGCGGATCATCAACGCGGGGCTCGGTCCGGCCATAGTGACGAACTCCGTGGTACGACTCGACGGCGAGGACATCGGGCACTGGAACCCGCACGCCCATGATCGTGTCTCGGAGAATCTGCCGGTGCGGCCCAAGGTGTACTCCCTGCGACCCGGTGCCGTCGTCCTCGCGGGGCAGTCCGCCTTCCTGCTGCACCTCGACGAGTTCAGCGAGGACGAGCACGGCTGGTTCTGGGAGCTCATCACCCAACGGCTGGTGATCGAGATCCACTACGAGTCCCTCTACGGCGGCGAGCACTTCGAGGCGGCGCCGCCCCCTTTCTGACGCACCTCCCCCGCGTGTGCTCCCCATAAATAAGTGGCTCTTGACAGGCCAGATCTTTGCCCGCTGCGAACCGATCGGGGCCTGTCCATGGGGGTACCCGGGCGCACAATGGAAAGCGGGACGAGTGCCCGAGTGTGGGGTGATGCATGATGCAGAGCCGGTTCCAGAGCGATCGGCGGTTGACCGTGCGCATGACGGTCACGTTGTTTCTGCTCGGATTGCTGTACGTGGCCTTCATCGCCGCGTTGATCGTGCTGATGAAGTCCTGGGTGCTGGTCGTGGTGATCGCGGCGGCGTTCCTCGGGGCGCAGTACTGGTTCTCGGACCGGATCGCGCTGTTCGCGATGCGCGGGCGGATCGTGGAGCGGGAGGAGTATCCGCAGCTGCACGGGGTGGTCGACCGGCTGTGTGCCGTCGCCGACATGCCGAAGCCGCTCGTCGCCGTCTCCGATATGGACATGCCCAACGCCTTCGCGACCGGGCGGAACCCCGATCACGCAGTGCTCTGTGTGACCACCGGACTGCTGCGGCGGCTGGAGCCCGATGAGCTCGAAGGGGTTCTTGCGCACGAGCTGTCGCATGTGGCGCACAAGGACGTCGCGGTGATCACCATCGCCTCCTTCCTCGGCGTGATCGCCGGGCTGATCGTCCGGTTCGCCTTCTACTCGCAGCTCCTGGGTGGCGGGCGCCGGGACCAGAACACGGCTCTCGTGTTCATGGCCGTCATGACGGTCTCCGCGGCCGTGTACGCGATCAGCTTCATGCTCATCCGGGCGCTGTCCCGGTACCGCGAGCTGGCCGCCGACCGGGCCGCGGCCCAGCTCACCGGACGGCCCTCGGCACTGGCGTCCGCGCTGACCAAGGTCACCGGGGACATCGCCAAGATCCCGTCCAAGGACCTGCGGACGGCCCAGGCCTTCAACGCCTTCTACTTCACGCCCGCCCTCGGCGCCGAGCCGGGTGTCGCGCGGTTGTTCTCGACCCACCCGAGCCTGGAGCAGCGGCTCGAACAACTGGCGCGCATCTCCGCCGAGTTGGGTGAGGCTGCGACCCCCGGGAAGGCCGACTGAACATGGGGCTACTGGACATCCTGCTGGGGCGCAGCAGACCCGTCGCGCCCGACCTCGACCAGCTCTTCGCCCTGCCGTCGGCCGCCATCACCTTGCAGGCGGCCGCCGGGTTCACGCCGACGGGGACGGGCGCGGTGTGCTTCGCGACCGTCGAGGGGGCGGCCTTCGCCGAGGCGCACAAGGAGGTCCAGGAGCTGCTGGACGCGGACGCCGAGCGCGAGGGCCCGCCGGTGGAGGTCAGCCGTGACGAGTACGGGTACTCGTGGCTGGTCTCGCAGCGGGAGCCCGATGATCTGCCCGCGCTGGTGAGTGATCTGCACGCGGTCAACAGCGCGCTGGAGGGCAGTGGCTTCGGGCCGCAGCTGCTCTGCTCAGTGGCGAGCTTCCAGGGCACCGACCAACAGCGGCTCGGGCTCGTCTATCTCTACAAGCGCGGGACGTTCTACCCCTTCGCGCCACTGGCCGGCGGCGGCCAACAGCGCAACAACGCGCTGGAGTTGCAGATCAAGGCCGCGCTGGCCGACGATCTGCGGATCGAGCAGGACCTGAGCCGCTGGTTCCCGATCTGGGGCGCCCCGGGTCTGTGACCCGGGGCACCGGATTACTTCTGGCGCTCCTGGCGCCGCGCCTCCATCGGACGTTCGCGGCGGTAGCGGCGCTCCCACTGGGCCTGCCGGTCACGGCGGGCGCGGTAGGCACGGTAGGTGGAGTCCGCGCGGCCGCCGGATCCGGACGCGCCTCCCGAGGAGGCGCCCGGTGCCGATGCCGCCGACGTGCCGCCCGTGCTGCCGCCCCCGGTGCGGCCGTAGCGGACGTACAGGAAGAGCAGAGCGACCGCCGCGAGCCAGAGGACATGGTTGGAGAAGCCCATGACGACCAGGATCGCGACCGCTGAAATGATCAAGGTGCCCATGACGGGACTCCTTGCGTGCGTGGGTGACTGGATCTTGATGGCGTGAAGGTCTTGCCTGAAGACCGACGGGGCGCTGGGGGAGGCTGCCGTCCGTCGGTGCGTAGAGAGTAGCTCTGAGTCCGCCCGCTGATACCTGTCGGGAGAGAAGCGATACTCAGCGCCTCCGGAACGCCTGTCCAGCGTAGGGAAACAAGCCGTCGGCGCGCATCTGCATTTCTCTCGACATATCCCTCACGGAGAGCGGTACACCCTCGGCCAGAGGGGATGCGTGCGCTCACACGTCCTGTGTCGCCCTGATCACGCCCGCCGTCACGGCGGCGCCCAGGGCGGCGTGGTCGGCGGTGTTCTGGTCCGCGTAGCGCAGCGCGAAGTCCGCGACGGCGTGGTCGAAGGTGTCCGCGCCGCCGAGGTAGGCGGCGATCGCGATGCGGTCGCCCGAGCGGGCGTGGGCGCGGGCCAGGGCGGTGCCGCACAGGCGGGCGTAGGCGAGCAGCGCGTCGGGGGTCATGCCGGCGACGTCCGCGGAGCCCTTCATGTCGCGCAACTGCCGCCAGTAGAAGGCGCGTCCCTGCGGCCCGGTCATCCAGCCGAGGAAGATGTCGCTCGCCGCCTGCAGCAGGCGCTGCCCCGCGACGACCCGGTGCCCTGGATGGACGTACGGGCCGCTGGGCAGATGCTCTTCGAGTACGGATCTGCCGGCCTGCTTGATCTGGAGGAACAGCGGGTCGTCCGCGTCCCGCCCGGCCAGCAGCACGATGAAGCAGCGGGTGCCGACGCTGCCGACGCCGACGACCTTGCGGGCGGCGTCGACGAAGCGGTAGCGGTCGAGGAGGAAGCGGCGTTCCTCGGAGAGTGTGGAGCGGTAGTCACTGAAGATCTTGCGGAGCGAGGCCATGTCGGTGACTCCGGCCGACTCCAGCAGGGGCGGGTCCTGGACGATGCGGCGGCGTCCGTCGACGGTCTCGGTGAGCTTGCCGAGTGCGTGCAGGCTGGTGCGCCGGCGGGCGCGGGTGAGGCTCGACTCGACCCGCCTGCGGTGGCGGGCCGAGCGGACCAGCGGAAGCAGGCGGTCGGCGTCGATGCGCTCGTACCAGACCGCCAGTTCGCCCTTCCCCGCCAGCCGCCGGATGCTTCGGCGGTACTCCCCCACCGCCGCCTGGGCCGCGCTGTGGGCCTGCGCCTCCGTGTGCCCGTTCTCGCGGCCCGCCACCGCGACGCTGGCCGCGAGCCGTTTGACGTCCCATTCGAAGGGGCCCGGATGCGTCTCGTCGAAGTCGTTCAGATCGAAGAGCAGGGTGCGTTCCGGGGAGGCGTACAGGCCGAAGTTGAGGAGGTGGGCGTCCCCGCACAGTTGCACCGTGAGCCCGGTGTGCGGCTGGGCCGCCAGGTCGGCGGCCATGACGGCGGCGGCGCCGCGCAGGAACGCGAACGGCGACGCCGTCATCCTCCCGTACCGGATCGGCAGCAGCTCCGGCAGCCGGTCCCTGCCCTGCCGCTCCAGTACGGCCACGGGGTCGGGGCGGTCGGCGCCGGGGATCCAGGCGGCGTGCGCGGAACGGGAGACGCGTTTGCGGGCCGCTCTGCCCTGTGCGGCGCGGTCCGCGGGGGTGGCCGTGGCGCCGATCGGGGCCACTGCCGTCAGTTCCGCACGGCTCGGGCCACTTCGGCGGTGACGTCGCCGGAGAGGGTGCGGTGGCTGCGGGCGGTCGCGTCCTCGGAGGCGCCCGCCGCGATGTCGTTCAGCGTGACGACGACGGTGTCGAGGAGGTTGCCGCTCGGGTCACGGAAGTCGACCTGGACGACGTACGACTTCGACGAGGAGGCGGAGTTGGTGACGGTCACCTTGGCGGTGGAACGCCCGTCGGAGCCGGTGCTCGCCTCGCCGACCTTCACGTCGCCCTTGGCGTTCACGCCGTTCTTGAACTCGTCGAACTTCTGGCCGGCCTCGGCGGTGGCGGAGGCGAGGGTGTCGCCGAGCTGGGCCGTGGCGGAGGACAGCGCGTCGCCTGCCTCGGAGGCGGCGGACGCGGCCTTGGAGGCGGCGTCGGAGGGGGTGGTGTCGTCGGAGCAGCCGGTGAGGGGCGCGGCCAGGGCCGCCGTCGCGGCCACCGCGAGGGCCAGTCCTCGTACGTCGTGCCTCTTCATCGCGTCTCCCGACGTCGTCCCTCGTGCTCCTCCGGATTCCGCTCCTCGCGGTTGCCTCAGTCAAGGCGGGGAGCGGGGCGTACGCATGCCGGGTACGGCGATCGGGTGAGGTGCGCGCGAGGATGAGGACGGGAACGACGGCGTACTACGGGTGGGTGGAGACGCATGGGCGGACAGCGGCGGCACATCGGGGTTGCGGAGCGGCGGGCTCGGCTCGCGCTGGGGCATCGGCTCGCGGTGTCCGCGCGGGCGGAGAGCCCCGAGGAGGTCGCCGAGTCGCTGGTCGCGCTGCACGGGACCGATCCGGCAACGGTGTATCTGGCGGTCGGCGCGCGGCTGGCGGATGCCGGGAAGACGGTGACGGAGGTCGAGCGGGCGCTGTACGAGGACCGGACGCTGGTGCGGATGCACGGCATGCGGCACACCGTGTTCGTGTTCCCGACCGGGCTGGCCGCCGTGGTGCACGCGTCGACCGGGCTCGCCATCGCCGCGAAGGCCCGTGCCGGGCTGGTCAAGGACATGGCGACCGGCAGTGACGGCCGGCTGACCGAGGAGTGGCTCGCGGAGGTCGAGGCGTCCGCGCTCGCCGCGTTGGCCCGGCGCGGGCAGGCCACCGTGAACGAACTCACCCGGGACGAACCGCGGTTGAAGGAGCAGTTCACGTACGGGGCCGGTAAGAGCTACGAGGCTCCGCAGACCGTGTCCTCGCGGTTGATGCGGGTGCTCGGTGTCGAGGGGCGGGTCGTGCGCGGGCGTCCGCTGGGTTCGTGGACGTCGTCCCAGTTCCGCTGGGCGGTCGTTCCGCCGCATCCCGGGCTTCCGGTGGCCGAGGCCCAGGCGGAGCTGTTGCGGCGTTGGCTGCGGGTGTGCGGGCCCGCTACCGAGGCGGACCTGAAGTGGTGGACGGGGTGGAGGGTCACCGACGTACGGCGTTCGCTCGCCGCGGTCGGGGCGGTGGCCGTCACGCTCGACGGCGGGGTCACGGGGTACGTGGCCGATGGTGACGACGGTCCTGTCGCCGGGCCCGCGGAGCCGTGGGCCGCGCTGCTGCCCGGGCTTGATCCGACGGCCATGGGGTGGCAGGAGCGGGACTGGTATCTCGACCCTGCCCTGCGGTCGGCCCTCTTCGACCGCAGCGGGAATGTGGGGCCGACGGTGTGGTGGGACGGGCGGGTGGTCGGGGGGTGGGCGCAGCGGGCCTCCGGGGAGGTGGTGTGGCGGGTGCTGGACGCCGACGGGGTCGGGCGGGAGGCTCGGGCGGGTATCTCGGCGGAGGCTGCGCGGGTGGGGGCGTGGCTGGGGTCGACGCGGATCACTCCGCGGTTTCGGACGCCGTTGGAGCGGGAGTTGGGGGCGGGGTGAGTTTTTCGCCCCCTCCGCCCCTACCCGTCCCTTGCTTCCTGGGGGCTGCCGCCCCCAGACCCCCGCATCGCGCTGACGCGCTCGTCCTCAAACGCCGGACGGGCTGAAAGATCTCCCCCGCGGGTGGGTGGGGGATCGGGATGGCACAGGCTCGTCCTCAAACGCCGGACAGGCCAAAGAACTTCAGCCCGTCCGGCGTTCCGGAATCAGCGCGCGTACCTCATCAGCGCCCGCACCATGTGGCACGTGGTGTCCGACGGTGGGTGGACGCCGATTTGCTGTGCGGTGGTGCGTATCTTCTCGTTGCGGGCCTGGTTCGGCATGTAGACGCCGGAGTCGAGCAGGGCGATCGCGAGGCGCATCGCCTTGAGCCGGCGGTTGTGCGTGACGTACCAATCGCGGGGGCGCCCCGGCGGCAGCGGGCGCTTCTCCACGGGCTCGTACGGCAGGTCCAGCAGGACCGCCCTCTTGGATGTGGACTGGGTGGGCAGCGGCTTCAGTGCGGCAGCGGGCACAGGCATCCTCCTGTCGCGGTCAGGGAGCCGCCGGACCCCCCGGCGACACCCTCGAACACTGCTTCTATTCTACCGCCGAGCACTGACAAAAGCCGCTGGCCACAAGGGTTCTGGGGCTCTCGGGACACCAGCGGAAAAGGGTGTCTCGCGTAACGTGTGCGGCATGGAGATCTGGATCAATCCGGCCTGTTCGAAGTGCCGAAGCGCCCTCAGCCTGCTGGACGCCGAGGGCGCCGACTACACCGTGCGCCGCTACCTGGAGGACGTACCGACGCAGGACGAGATCCATGACGTACTGGAGCGGCTGGGGCTCGAACCGTGGGACATCACACGGACCCAGGAAGCCGTCGCCAAGGAGCTGGGGCTCAAGGAGTGGGCCCGGGACGCCGGTTCACGGGATCAGTGGATCAAGGCACTGTCCGAGCACCCCAAGCTCATCCAGCGGCCGATCATCACCGCGGAGGACGGGACGGCCGTCGTGGCACGCAGCGAAGAGGCGGTACGGGATGCCCTGTCCCGATAGCTCCCACCGGCCACCAACTCCCGTGTGATCCACGTTACTTCGGTGACTCCTGTAACTGTTGAGTAACTCTGTTCGGCATCTCGTACCTAGCGACGTACCGCACCCCCGCACACAGGAGGCGCTCATGTCGCGCAGGAGAACCCTCAGCACCAAGAAGAAGCTCGTACTGCTGGTCAGCGCCGCGGCCGTGGCAGGAGGAGGGGCCTTCGCCTTTGCCGCCACCTCGAACGCTTCGTCGGTGCAGAACGCGGCGACTTCGACGGTCTGCCAGGGACTGGCCACCGCGTTCGGCAACAACGAGACGTTCATCGCCGACCAGCGGGCCAACCCCGACGCGCAGTCGGAGGCCCGGATCGCCAACCGCGAAGCGGTCCTCGCGCAGATCAAGGTCCAGCAGGAAGCGTCCGGCTGCGAGGTCGGGGAGTCGGCTCAGGACTCCCAGCCCGTCACGCCGCCCGCGGCCTCCACTCCCCCGGCGGCCTCCGCTCCCGCGCAGAGCGCCCCCGCCGAGGACACCGGGGCCGATGCCGGCGCCGCCACCGGCGAGCAGGTCTGCAACGGCTCGACCGTCACCCTCTCCGGAGAGGCCGGCGCCCCGGCCGCGTCCAGCAACCAGTTCCCCGCCGGGACGCTGCTCAAGGTCACGAACCTGGACAACAACAAGTCCACGACCGTGGAGGTCACCGCGACCTCCGGAAGCTGCGCCCTGCTGAACAACGCGGCCTTCGAGCTGGTCCGGGAACCCGGCAAGTTCCTGATCCGCAACGCGCTGATCGAGAAGGTGGGCTGACGGGATCGGTATGAACTGACGGGATCCGTGTGAACCGGGGTCCTGCCGCTATCCGGCCAGGAGCGGCAGGGCCCCTCCCCATACGCGCCCGCAAACCCATCGCATACGAGCCGTGGGGCCGGGAGCAGCGCGGAACACCGCGTGCCACCGACCGGCAGGGCCGCCGGTCGCGGTCGCAAGCGCCCCCGTCGGGCGATGCCGAGTGACAACGGGCACACACAGCTCAGGTAACACGGGGTTCACATTCGAGCAATGATCGGGAAATCGCCTGTTGACAGGCTGCCCTGCATCTACGCGGCGCCTCAGTGCCGCAGCGCCGCAGCACCCGCAAGTGCGATGAAGACCCACCCCCGAAGGATGTGGCCCGTGACGTTCAAGGCTGAGTACATCTGGATCGACGGCACCGAGCCGACGGCCAAGCTCCGTTCGAAGACGAAGATACTGGCCGACGACGCCAAGGGTGCCGAGCTCCCGATCTGGGGCTTCGACGGTTCCTCGACGAACCAGGCCGAGGGTCACGCCTCCGACCGCGTACTCAAGCCGGTCGCCACCTACCCGGACCCGATCCGCGGCGGCGACGACGTCCTCGTCATGTGCGAGGTCCTGAACATCGACATGACGCCGCACGAGTCCAACACCCGTGCCGCGCTGACCGAGGTGTCGGACAAGTTCGCCGCGCAGGAGTCGATCTTCGGCATCGAGCAGGAGTACACCTTCTTCAAGGGCACCCGCCCGCTCGGCTTCCCCGAGGGCGGCTTCCCGGCCGCGCAGGGCGGCTACTACTGCGGCGTCGGCTCGGACGAGATCTTCGGCCGTGACATCGTCGAGGCGCACCTGGAGAACTGTCTCAAGGCGGGTCTCGCCATCTCCGGCATCAACGCCGAGGTCATGCCCGGCCAGTGGGAGTTCCAGGTCGGCCCGGTCTCCCCGCTGGAGGTCTCCGACCAGCTGTGGGTGGCCCGCTGGCTGCTCTACCGCACCGCCGAGGACTTCGACGTCTCCGCGACGCTGGACCCGAAGCCGGTGAAGGGCGACTGGAACGGCGCGGGCGCGCACACCAACTTCTCCACGAAGGCGATGCGCGAGGGCTACGACGCGATCATCACCGCGTGCGAGTCGCTGGGCGAGGGCTCGAAGCCGATGGACCACGTCAAGAACTACGGCGCGGGCATCGACGACCGTCTGACGGGCCTGCACGAGACCGCCCCGTGGAACGAGTACAGCTACGGCGTCTCCAACCGCGGCGCCTCGGTCCGCATCCCGTGGCAGGTCGAGCAGGACGGCAAGGGCTACATCGAGGACCGCCGTCCGAACGCCAACGTCGACCCGTACGTCGTGACGCGTCTGATCGTCGACACCTGCTGCACCGCTCTGGAGAAGGCCGGCCAGATCTGATCCGCCCAGCTCCCAGCTTGCTCGAAGAGGCGCCCACCGTCGTGGTGGGCGCCTCTTCGCGTGGTTTCACGAGGTTGCAGTATCAAGTTCACGCCAAGGAAGCGTCCGACCGGTGAGAGGACTCTCCTGCCGGGCGCCGGGTTCTGCTTCAATGGGGGCATGGCCAGCTTCCAGAGGTACACCGCGACAGGTCGCCATGACCTCGAGCCGTTCTGGCCCTCCCGTCAGCACCATGACTTCGACCGGGTGTGTTGTCGCGCGATGAACGCGCGGGCCCTCTAAAGCCGACACCCGGCCTCCGGCCAGCGCGCACGACGTACGTCCTTGACGGTCCCGACCACGAACTCGCGGCCGTCGATCTCCCCGACGAACTTCTCGCGCGAAAGAGCTGACCTCTCATGGCGAACACCCGTTCCTTCTCCTCCCTCGCGACCGCTCCCGCGACCACCTCCACCACGGGACGGCACCGACTGCGTGCCGTCGACCGGGACGAGGTGGTGGACGTCGCCGACTTCCTGCCGCCGGGCGCCACCTGGCTGCCCGCTCCCCCGCACACCCTGCCCGTACTGCCGGGGCAGCCGCCGATGATCGGCTACCTGGTCCTCGTCCCGGCCGACCAGCAGCCCCTGCTGCCGGTCGCCGTGCCCGACCGGCCCGAGCCGCTCGGCACCGCGGGCGCCGCGGGCGGTGGCAACCCGCTCGTCCACATCGACACCGTGCAGCGCACCGCCCAGGTCGACGGGCGGCAACTCGACCTCACGTACCTGGAGTTCGAGCTGCTCGCGCACCTCGTCGCACACCCGCACCGGGTGCACACCCGGGATCAGCTGGTCACTACGGTGTGGGGCTACGGGCACGTGGGCGACGGGCGGACCGTCGACGTCCACGTCGCCCGGCTGCGGCGCAAGCTCGGCGCGCAGCACCGGCAGACGATCCAGACCGTGCGGCGCGTGGGCTACAAGTACACGCCGCCGACCGGACGTTGACCCTACGGCCGACTTCAGCACCGCTCACGGCCGCTCTTCTGTCAGCAGATTTGAGTTCCGTGCGGCGGGCCGTCCGGGCAGAGTCGTCCGTATGAGACTTCTGATGCTGGGTGGTACGGAGTTCGCGGGGCGCGCCGTCGTGGAGGCGGCGCTCGGGCGCGGCTGGGAGGTGACCGTCTTCCACCGGGGGCGGCACGAACCCCCCGCCGGGGTGCGGTCGTTGCACGGCGACCGCACCGCGCCCGACGGGCTCTTGGCGCTTGCCGACGGTGAGTGGGATGTCGTCGTCGACACCTGGTCGGCGGCGCCGCGGGCCGTGCGGGACGCGGCGCGGCTGCTGGCCGGCCGGGTCGGACGGTATGTGTACGTGTCGAGCCGCTCCGTGTACGCGTGGCCCCGGACCGGCGGGGCCGCCGAGGACGCCGCCCTCGTCGACGGCGCCTCCGCGGACGCCGAGCAGACCGACTACGCGCGGGACAAGCGGGGCGGGGAGCTGGCCGTGCTCGGCTCCTTCGGGGCGGAGGCGACGCTGCTCGTACGGGCCGGGCTGATCCTCGGGCCGTACGAGAACGTGGGGCGCCTGCCGTGGTGGCTGAACCGTGTCGTCCGCGGCGGGCCCGTCCTTGCTCCCGGGCCTCGTGAGCTCCCCCTCCAGTACATCGACGTCCGCGATCTCGCCGAGTGGATCCTCGGGGCGGTGGAGCGGGGGCTCGGCGGGGCGTACAACCTGGTCTCTCCTTCTGGGCATACGACGATGGGCGGGCTCCTCGACGCGTGCGTCCAGGTCACCGGAGGTGAGGGGGATCTGCGGTGGACCGAGGCGTCCGTGATTCTCGGGGCCGGGATCGAGCCGTGGGGTGATCTGCCTGTGTGGGTGCCGGGTGGCAGCGAACTGCACGATGCGCTTCATGGCGCCGATGTGTCGCGGGCGGTCGAGGCCGGGCTTCGGTGCCGGTCCGTGTCGGAGACCGTCGCCGACACCTGGAGCTGGCTCCAGGGTCTCGGCGGGGTTGCACCCCAACGCGCCGACCGGCCCGCGGTGGGGCTCGATCCTGCGACGGAGGCGAAGGTACTGGGCCTGAGGTAAGACGTTTTTCGCCCCCTCCGCCCCTACCCATTCCCGTCACTTGGGGGCTCCGCCCCCAAACCCCCGCTCCTCAAACGCCGGAGGGGCTAAGAGTTTTCAGCCCGTCCGGCGTTTGAGGACGAGGCCGTCCAGGCCGAAAGCGGGGGTCTGGGGGCGGCAGCCCCCAGGTACGGGACGGGCAGGGGCGGAGGGGGCGAAAGACCAAGGGGTGCACCCACCACCACCCCCGGCCGGGGTGCTCGGCCCAGTGACCCACCCCACCCCGTCGGTGAAGACTGAGCGCATGGATACGGAGAGCAGCCAGGTGCGGGCGCGGGCGCGGGAAGTCGTCGTGGCGGGGGGACGGGGGCTCCTGGTCTGTGTGGTCGGGCTGGCCGGGTCGGTCATCCTGTTCGTGCTGGCGGTCGTGTCGATCGCGCTGGTGCCGATCGGCGTGGGGATCGTCACGACACCGTGGGTGCTGACTGGCGTACGCGCCTTCGCGAACTGGCGGCGAGCGGTCGCGGCGGAGTGGAGCGGGGTACGGATTCCGGCCACGTACCGGCCGATACCCGAGGGCGCCAACCCATGGGAACGCTGCTTCCGGATGCTCCGGGACCCGGCGACGTGGCGGGACCTGGCATGGCTGCCGGTCGACATGACCGCCGGCTTCGTCACCGCACTGCTCCCGGCCGTACTGCTCCTCTACCCCCTGGAGGGCTTCGCGCTCCCGCTCGGACTGTGGCGAGTCCTGACGACCGCGACGGACGGCGACTGGTGGTACGGATTCGTACCGGTCTCCGGCCAGGGCACGGCCCTCCTCGCGGGCGCGCTCGGCGCGGCACTCCTCGTCGCCTCCTACCACCTCACCCCGCCCCTCCTGCGCGTCCACTTCCTGCTCACCCGCTCCCTGCTCGGCCCGGGCGAGGGCGAACTCGCCGAGCGGGTACGCGTACTGACCGAGACACGACGCGACGCCGTCGACACCTCGGCATCCGAACTCCGGCGTATCGAGCGGGACTTGCACGACGGGGCACAGGCGCGCCTGGTCGCCATGGGGATGGATCTGGGGACCATCGAGGCGCTGGTCGAGAAGGACCCGGCGAAGGCCAAGGAGTTGCTGGCGCAGGCCCGCAGGTCCTCCGCCGAGGCGCTCACCGAACTGCGGGATCTGGTACGGGGCATCCATCCGCCCGTACTCGCGGAGCGCGGACTCGGCGACGCCGTACGGGCGTTGGCGCTGCGGCTGCCCCTGACGAGCGAGGTGGACGTCGAGCTCGACGGGAGGCCGGCCGCGCCGGTGGAGTCCGCGGCGTACTTCGCCGTCAGCGAGGTGCTGACCAACGCGGTCAAGCACTCCGGCGCCGAACGCGTCTGGGTGGACGTCCACCACAGGGACGGCATGCTGCGCATCGCGGTCACCGACAACGGCATGGGCGGCGCCCGGCTCGACGCGGGCTCCGGACTCACCGGAGTCGACCGGCGACTGGGTACATTCGACGGCGTCCTGGCCGTCAGCAGCCCCGCGGGCGGTCCCACCATGGTCACCATGGAGATCCCTTGCGAGTTGTCCTAGCCGAAGACCTGTTCCTGCTGCGCGACGGACTGGTCCGGATGCTCGAGACGTACGACTTCGAGATCGCCGCGGCTGTCGAGAGCGGGCCCGAACTCAGCCGGGCGCTGGCCGAGTTGGAGCCGGACGTCGCGGTGGTCGACGTACGGCTGCCGCCCTCGCACACGGACGAGGGGCTGCAGTGCGCGCTTGAGGCCCGCCGGAACCGGCCCGGGTTGCCGGTGCTCGTCCTGTCCCAGCATGTGGAGCAGTTGTACGCGCGGGAGTTGCTCGCCGACGGCACGGGCGGGATCGGCTATCTGCTCAAGGACCGGGTGTTCGACGCGGAGCAGTTCATCGACGCCGTACGGCGGGTCGCGGGAGGGGGTACGGCCATGGATCCGCAGGTGATCCAGCAGCTGCTGTCGCGGCGTTCGGCCGGCGACCAGCCGCTCGGGCGGCTCACCCCGCGCGAGCTGGAGGTGCTTGAGCTGATGGCGCAGGGGCGCACGAACGCGGCGATCGCCGGTCAACTCGTGGTCACGGAACGGGCGATCGCGAAACACACCTCCAATATCTTCGCCAAACTGGGACTAGAGGTCTCGGATGACGACAACCGGCGCGTACTCGCGGTACTCGCCTATCTCGACCACGGACCTCATTGACGCCGTTGACGGCGATGGCACCGTTGACAGGTATTCAGCGGCGCTGAATATCATTCAGCGCCGTTACAAACCTGTTTTCGGAGATCAACTCCCGGAGAATCGGGGGCTTCTGCGCCCATTGTGACGGAATTGACCTCACGAACTTCTAAGATTTTCCAGGGTTTCTGAACACCCCACACGCCTCATGCGTATGGAATGGAGCCGCTTCACTCCTGTCGGGCGCCTCCGCTGCCCCGCAAGGAAGTCTGAGGAGTTCCATGGGACGCAATGCACGAAAACGACGTTCGCCACTGGCCGTTCGCGCTGTGGCCGCATCCGCGGCCCTCGCGATCGGGGGAGGCGGTCTGGTCTGGGCGAACTTCTACGCCTCGGCTCACGAGAAGAACAACACCACGCAGAACAGCACCAAGGCCGCCGCCGCTCAGGTGGCCACGATCGACTGCCCCGATGTCGGTCAGCAGCTCACCGATGTACCCAACCAGGCGCGTGGGGAGGTCGACGGTGAACTGGCCACGCTGGACCAGCAGATAACCGAGGCCTACCAGCGTCTGGCCACCACCCGGGACGCGCAGACCCGGGACGCGAGCTTCGTCCAGAACGCGGTACTCCAACCGCTGAAGGACCGGCGTGCGAACATCATCGACCGCATCCAGCTGGAGATCACCCGGGTCGGCGGTTCCGCCCCGGACTCGCTGGACGGTCTCGCCACCTGTACCGGCCAGGCCGTGGAACAGCCGCAGACCAACGACGGTCAGGCCGGGGACGGCCAGAACGGCGACGACCAGAACCAGGGCGGTGACGACCAGAACGCCGAGAGTCCCGCTCCCGGCGAGGACACCGGCGGGGACGACGCCGGCGAGACCGCTCCCCCGGTCAACGGCGGTCAGGGCGGCAACGGCCCGTCGGCCGACGACTTCGTGGACATCACCACCGTCCAGGCCAACGCCCAGCTCGGCGTGGGCGCGAACGGGCTCCCCGCGAACGGGAGGTCCGGTTCGAAGGGCACCTTCACCACGAAGTGCGGCACCAACGGGAACGACAACCACAACACGGACAACGTGATCGTCGCCCCGGGTGTCACCAACGGCGCCCACCACCTGCACGACTACGTCGGCAACCAGAACAACGACGCTTTCGCGAGCGACGAGGACCTGGCCGCGGCCGACACCACCTGCCAGAACCAGGGCGACAAGTCCTCGTACTTCTGGCCGGTGCTCCGTCTGCAGGACGGTTCGCAGGACTTCGACCAGAACAACGCCGGTGGCGGCACCGAGGGCAACGTGGGCAAGATCCTGCAGCCCGCCCAGGCGCAGCTCAAGTTCGTCGGCAACAAGAAGGGCAGCGTCGTCGCGATGCCGTCGGCCCTTCGCATCATCACCGGTGACGCCAAGGCCTTCATCAACGGCAACGCCAACGCCAACGTGAACTGGAGCTGCACCGGCTTCGAGAACAAGGTGCAGCTGGAGGACAAGTACCCGATCTGCCCCGAGGGCAGTGACGTGGTGCGGACCACCAACTTCCAGAGCTGCTGGGACGGCCAGAACATCGACAGCGCCAACCACCGCACGCACGTGGCGTTCGTCCAGGCCGACGGCACCTGCGCCAACGGCTTCAAGGCGATCCCCCAGCTCCAGGTCCGTCTGGTCTACGACGTTCCCGCCCCGACCATCGAGAACGGCACGGTCGTGAACCCGTACGCGGTCGACTCCTTCCCGGAGAACCTGCACAAGCCGATCACCGACCACAACGACTTCATCAACTTCTTCTCGACGAACACGATGAACAAGATGGTCAAGTGCATCAACACCGGCAAGAAGTGCCAGTGATCCGCTAGGACCCACTGAAGAAGGCCGGCGGTGATTTCCACCGCCGGCCTTCGGCATTCCCCGCACCCTGCGCGGTCAGCCCGCGTGAGCGGAGTGCGTCGCGCCGTGTGTCGCGCTGTGATCGGTGCCCACCTCCAGGGTCCCGCCGAGCTGGCCGCGCAGCGCCTTGACCACCTTCTGCTCGCCGACGGCGACCCACTTGCGGCCGACGAGGTAGAACCCGCCGTAGTCCTTGGCCCCGTTGATCCACTCGCGCTGGCCGCGGTCGGTGGCGAAGGTCGCGAGGATGAACTTGCCGTCGGTGTTCTTGCAGGTGGCCTGGCGGATCTCGTCCGCGTCCGTCGTGAGGTTCGGGTCGCAGCCCGCCTCGCTCGCGATGTGCTCCAGACTGCCGGTCGCGGCGGCCGGCACCGCGTCGGACGCGTCGTCGGTCGTGTCGTCGGCCGCGCAGCCCGTGAGCGCCAGCAGCGCCACGGCTCCGGCCACCGCGAGCTTCGGTCGCGTCAACCTCATACCTACGTACCTCCGTCTGTGTCGGCGCCCATGCCGCCGGGAGCCCCGTCGAACGAGGGCCCTCGCCCTGGATACGGCTACCGGGCGCCCAGCGCTCAAATCAGGAGCCCCGGTGGGCACACCCGTGCGACTGTGGGGCCCATGAACGACGACTGGGAAGAGCGTACGGCGGCGGCGTGGGCCACACTCCACGACTATGACGAAGGGCACGCGGCGGACTTCCGGGCGGTGATCGACGCGCTGGTGGCCGAGCTGCCCGCCGCCAGCCCCCTCGGACCGTTCGAGCAGGCAGGCGCCTGGGACTCGACGGGCCACTCGGACAAGGCCGTACCGCTGTACCGGGAGGCGCTGGCCCGCGGCCTCGGCGGCAACCGCCGGCGCCGCGCCACGATCCAGCTCGCCAGCTCCCTGCGGAACCTCGGCAAGCCGGAGGAGGGCTTCGAGCTCCTCGGCCCCGAACTCGACGCCCCTTCCGACGAGTTGGACGACGCCATACGCGGCTTCCTCGCCCTCTGCCTCGCCGACCTGGGCCGCGAACGCGAGGGCCTCGCCCTGGTGATCGGCGCCCTCGCACCCCATCTGCCCCGCTATCAGCGGTCGATGGCGAACTACGCGCGGCTCCTGGTCGAGCCCGAGTAGCGGACGGCGGGTGACCATCCCCCGAGTCACTCGTTTTGCGATGTGTGCAGTCACAGGATGTAGCCCCGCGCCCCGCACCCGCCTCAGGCCCGGTCGTCGACGTCGAGCAGGCCGAGGCCGCGCTCGTCGAGCACTATCCGCGGCTGGTCCGGCTCGCCTATCTGGTGCTGCCGCCGAGCCTCGGCCGCAACCGCCGGGTGCTGACCGCACATGCCCTCACCCAGCGCGCGCTGCCCCGGGGCCGTACGTCCGGTGACGCGACGGTCATCCCGGCCCAGCAGACCGGCGGCGGCCGCGACGGCGACCCGGGCTACGCCTTCGTACGCCTCCAAGTGGTGCGTACGGCGCTGGAGGCGGGCCTGCCGCTGACACGGCGGGCGTGGCCGAAGCGGTCCCAGCTGCCGCCGCTGCTGCCCCAGGTGTGGGGCCTCAGGCTCTTCCCCCGCTCGGGCGGCGCCGACGAACTCGCCCTGGACCAGCGGCTGTCCGCGCTCTCGGGCCCGGCCCGTGCCGCGTACGTCCTGCGCGGCCTGGAGAAGCTGTCCGAGGCGGACGTACGGAAGGTGCTGACGGCGGCGGGTGTCGAGGACCCGGGCGCGGCGCTCGCGGTGGCCTCCGGTCTGGAGGCGCAGGACGCCCTCCTCGACTCCCCCGAGTTCGACCCCTGTTCGCTGCACGCGCGGCCCACCGACCTGATGCGGCGCAGGCAGCACATGAAGGCCGCGCTCGCCGCGACCGCGGCCGTCGTGGTGTGCGGTGCGCTGCTCGGCCTGCCCGGCGACGGGTGGGGGCCCGACGGTGCAGCGGCGCCGCCGTACGCGCAGAACCCGGCGGCCCAGGCCGCCCTGGATCCGGCGCAGTTGACGAAGGTGCCGGCCCTGGCCTGGCAGCAGTCGGCGCGCACCGACTTCTCCGTGTGGCCCGCGCGCGGGAACCTCACCGGGGACAGCGCGCTGCTGCGGCGCGCCCTCGCCGTGTGGGCGCGGCCCGGCGAGTCCGTGGCGGTCTCGGCGACCCCCGGCACCCCGTCCGGCGCCCCGCCCGGACCGCCACAGCTCCTGTACGCGGGCGAGGTGGACCAGGCGCGCGTCGTGCTGCTCTACGACGGTCTGCGCATCGCCCGTTACGCCGAGCCCACGGACGGCACGAACGGCGCGGCCCTCGACTTCGCGCGGGTCGACAGCGCGAAGGGAGCGGAGGCGGAGGCGGTGGTC
Source organism: Streptomyces sp. NBC_00620 (assembly GCF_026341825.1). Taxonomy (GTDB): domain Bacteria; phylum Actinomycetota; class Actinomycetes; order Streptomycetales; family Streptomycetaceae; genus Streptomyces. The sequence goes on along the minus strand of NZ_JAPENY010000002.1, from coordinate 135,768 downwards.
CTCGGCCGGACCGACGGCAACGTCCGCTATTTGACGGCCCCTTGGGTGACCGAGGCCGCCGAGCGGGACCTGATGAAACCGTCCTCCGGCGAGATGGATCTCACCCTCTCGGCCGACGGCACCACCACGCCGCTGGCCAGCCCGGCCCAGCGGTCCGGCGCGTGCACTTCGTGGAATGTGCTGCAGCTCAAGGACAACTCGGGCACCCGCCTGCTGACCGACCTCGGCGAGCTGATCCCGGCACACCTCACCTCGGGCCGTCCCGCGGCACCCGCCGAGGCGTCCGGCGCCGAGGCGCTGCGCAACTGGGCCCCGTTCGCCTGCTCGCTGGCCTCCGTGCGCTCACAGGGCGTGCGGTCCGTGAACGCCTGGCAGTACGCCCGGCAGCAACTGCCCGACTCCGGCGGCAGCGCGACCTGGGTGTGCACGCGGGCCGACACCTGGCGGGGCGGCGGCACGCGCGTCCTCGCGCAGTTCCGGACGCCGGGCGGGGCGTACGGGGCGGTCGCCGCGAAGGCCGAGAACTCGCCCGCGTGCGGCGCCCGCGACCCCCATGTGCTGGCGGGCGTGCTGTGGAAGTCGGGTGCGGGGACCTGGTATCTCCTCGCGGCCGGCAGCAAGGACACGGCCTCGGTCAGCGCGACCGGCGGGGTGACCGGGTCGGCGCAGGGCGCCCTGCTCGCCGTACGGACGAAGCAGGGGGCGCAGGCCGAGCTGAAGGGGAGCCTGGAGGACGGGCGGGACATCACCGGGCTGCGCTGAGGCTGACCGGGACACCTAGCTGACACTTGCGTCAACAAGTCGCTGCACGGGGGTTCTCCCCGCAACTACCCGTCAGTACATTGACGGCATGTCTAACACCCGTGCCCGGCTGCCCCAGCCGGTCGACTCCGAGCGGATACCCCTCAAGGCGCGCAAGGTGTCGTTCTCCTGGGAGGACACGCCGTTGCACTGGGTGCCGGGCGATCCGTTCGCCACGCACACCATCAATGTGCTGCATCTGCTGCTGCCGGCCGGTGAGCGCTGGTTCGTGCATGTGTACAAGCAGGTGCTGCCGTACATCCGGGACGAGCGGCTGCGCGAGGACGTCATCGGGTTCATCGGCCAGGAGGCCATGCACGCGCAGGCGCACGACGAGGTACTCCCCCACCTCAGGGAACTCGGGCTCGACCCGACCCCGTACACCGCCCAGGTCGACTGGCTCTTCGAGAAGCTGCTCGGCGACCGGACGCTGCCGCCGGGCAGGGCCCGCAAGTGGTGGCTGATGGAGCGGGTCGCCATCATCGCGGCGATCGAGCACTACACCGCCTTTCTCGGCAACTGGGTGCTGAACGCGGAGGAGTTGGACCGGCGGGGCGCCGATCCGACCATGTTGGATCTGCTGCGCTGGCACGGCGCCGAGGAGGTCGAGCACCGGGCCGTGGCGTTCGAGCTGTTCATGCACGTCGACGGGGACTACCGGCGGCGCGCGCGGACCTGGGCGACCGCGTTCACGGCTCTCGTCTTCCTGTGGCAGCGCGGGGCGCGGTTCTTCATGGCGAACGATCCGACGCTGACGGCGGGCAGGGCGAGCTTCAAGGACTTGTACGTCAGCGGGAAGGCGGGAGTGCTGCCGTCGACCGGGGACATGCTCAAGTCCATCCCGCGCTATCTCAGCCGGAGTTACCACCCCTCCCAGGAGGGGTCGACCGAGCAGGCAGTCGCCTATCTCGCCTCCTCCCCCGCGGCGCTGGCCGCGGAGAAGCGGGGCGCGTGATGCCCCGGCTCGGGACCGTCGCGGTGGTCGCGGGCGCCGCGCTGCTCGCCAAGCGGGCGATGCGCCGCCGTATCCAGGCCTCGCCGCTGTGGCCGTTGCCCGCGCTGGAGGAGCCGGTGTCCGGGCGGCCGCGGTCGCGTGCGCTGCGGCTGACGGTGAGCTCGTACGAGCCGGTCGCCGAGGGGGTCGTACAACTTCGCCTGGCGGGGCGGGACTTGCCGCGCTGGGAGCCCGGGGCGCATCTCGATCTGGTGCTGCCTTCGGGCCTTGTGCGGCAGTACTCGCTGTGCGGCGACCCGGCGGACAGCTCGTCGTACACCGTCGCGACCCGGCTGGTCGAGGACGGGCGGGGCGGTTCGCGCGAGCTGCACGAACGGGTGCGGGAGGGCGTGGAGCTGGAGGTCCGCGGGCCGCGCAATCGGTTCCCGCTCGTCGAGGCCCCGTCGTACGTCTTCGTCGTGGGCGGCATCGGGATCACCCCGGTTCTGCCGATGCTGCGGGCTCTTCCCGACGGTGTGGAGTGGCGGTTGCTGTACTGCGGGCGGACGCGGGCCTCGATGCCGTTCCTGGAGGAGGTCGAGAAGCTGGGCGCGGGCCGGGTGACCGTCGTTGCGGGGCGGCCCGATCTCGGCGTGCTCCTCGCGGACGTTCCCGATCTGTGTATCGCGGGCGCGTGGTGAGAGGATCGTGCTGGACATGTGAACCGCCGTGGGCGGACCGGCCCGTTCCGGGCCGGATCCGATCGGTAAGGTGTTCGTATGACAACCGGGGTACGCCGCAGGATGGGTGTCGAGGAGCGGCGGCAGCAGCTGATCGGCGTCGCCCTCGAACTCTTCAGCCGACGCTCGCCCGACGAGGTCTCCATCGACGAGATAGCGGCGGCCGCGGGCATCTCGCGGCCGCTGGTCTACCACTACTTTCCCGGCAAACTCAGCCTGTACGAGGCGGCGTTGCAGCGGGCCTCGGACGATCTCGCGGGGCGGTTCGTGGTCCCCGAGGAGGGGGCGCTGGGCTCGCGGCTGCTGCGGGTGATGCGCCGGTTCTTCGACTTCGTGGACGACCACGGGCCCGGTTTCGCGGCGCTGATGCGAGGCGGTCCCGCGGTGGGCTCGTCGACCACCAACGCGCTGGTCGACGGGGTGCGGCAGGCCGCGTACCTCCAGATCCTCTCGCACATGAAGGTCGAAAACCCGCCTGCCCGCCTGGAGTTGGTGATCCGCTCCTGGATCTCGCTCGTCGAGTCGACGGCGCTGATCTGGCTGGACGGACGGCGCATCCCGCGCGCCGAGCTGGAACGGCAGCTGGTGCACGACTTCGGGGCACTGGCGGCGGTGAGTGCCGCCTACGACGAGGAGTTGAGCGAGCTGCTGCGCGAGTCGCTCAAGAGCGAGCCGGGCGACGGGCCGTTCAGTGACCTCGTCGTCCGGCTGATCGCACTGGCGTCGCCGCCCGCCTCGTAAGGGCTGCTACTCCTCGTACTTCCGGTACGACGGGTCGAGGTCGCGTACTTCGGCGGAGGCGTGCACCGTCGAGACCCCGTCGGTGGGTTCGATGTGCTTGTGCAGCAGCTCCAGTACGGCTTCCGTGAGTTCGGCCTTGGTCTCGTCGGAGCGGCCGGGGAGCAGGGCGAGCGTGACATGCACGATGGCCGGCCCGCCCGTGCCCGTTGCCGCCACGTCTCCCACGACTTCGTCCTCGGTCCTCAGGACCCGCGTCTTGCATGCCTCGATGCGCGCGGCCGCCACCTCGACGACCACCGGGTGCAGCGCGAGCGCGAAGGCGTTCCAGTCGACGTGATCGAGCCCCGGGGAGCGTTCGACGGCGATCTGCGGCATGGGCACTCCTGTTCTAGGGATATCCCGATCACCCTAGCCGCAGCGCAAGCAGCGCGATGTCGTCCTCCCGGTCGCGGCCGAAGGAGGCGAGGAGCGTGTCGCACAGGGCGTCCAGGCCGGGCAGGGCACCGGAGGCAGCCGCGCGGAGGTGCTCCATCGAGGCCGCGAGGTCGGTGCCGCGGGTCTCGATCAGACCGTCGGTGATCATGAGGAGCCGGTCGGTGGGTTCGAGGAACAGCTCGGTGGGCGGCGGGTGGGGCAGGCCCACGCCGAGCAGCGGCCCTGCGGCCTTGGCGTAGTCGGCGCTGCCGGAGTCCCGGATGATCAGCGGCGGGATGTGGCCCGCGTTGGCGATCCGGGTGCGTCCGGTGGCCGGGTCGATCAGGAGCAGGCAGACGGTGGCGGTCACGTCGGGGTGGTAGCGCTGGAGCATCCGGTCGAGGCGTTCGGCGAGCACGGCCGGGTCGCTCTCGTCGACGCAGTAGGCGCGCAGCGCGTGCCGGATCTCGACCATGACGGTGGCCGCCTCCAGCGAGTGTCCGACGACGTCGCCGACCGCGGCGAGCACGCCCTCGTCGGTGCGCAGGGCGGCGTAGAAGTCGCCGCCGATCTCGGTCTCCTGGGACGCGGGCACGTACCGGACGACGACCTCGAGGCCCGGCAGGTCGGGCAGCCGGTGCGGCTGGGGCAGGAAGCTGTGCTGGAGGGTGAGGGCGACGTGCCGCTCGACCTGGTACATGAGCAGCGGCTCGGCGGCGAGCGCGGTGGCCTCGGCGAGCCGGGCGACCAGTGCCTCACCCTCGGGGTTCACCCGGCGCACACCGCGGGTGGGTGTGGCGAGGCACACCGCGGCCCTGCCGTCCTGGATGGGGATCAGCGCCATCCGGGCGTCGTGCTGCACTTCCGGCCGGAAGAACCCGGCGGGCCACAGCGGTGCGGGAACCGTGGTGATCCGTACTCCGGCCTGCCCGCGGGTGAGCCGCCGGAGCAGACCGGCCACGGTCCGGTGGGCGCCTTCGTCCGGCATCGCGAGCGAGGTGCGGTCGCGTGAGGTGCCGCGGTACAGCTCGTCGTCCGGGCCGAGGACGAAGACGGCGGCGGGACCGCCGGTGAGCCGCGCGGTGCCCTCGGCGGCGGCATCGGCGAGTTCCTGCGGGGAGCGGGCCGTCTGGATGGCGACGATCGTCTCCGCCAGCCGCGTCAGCCGGCGTGCCAGCGCCTGGTCGTCGGCCCGCAGCCGCGCGGCGCGCACCGCGGCCCGGACCACCGCGTCGATCTCCTCGGGCTCGGCGGGCACCGTCAGATACGCCTCGCCGCCCGCGTCAAGGCCCTGGCAGCGGTCGGCGGGAGCGACGGAGGCGGCCGAGAAGTGCACGACGGGCAGACCGGCCATGTGCGGCCGGGCCTTGAGCCGACGGCACAGCTCGAAGCCGCTCATGTCCGGCAGGCCCACGTCTATGAGCGCCACATCGGGCAGGGCGCCCTTGCGCTGCCGTACATCGAGTTCGACGAGCGCCTCGGATCCGCTGGCGGCCGGGACGACCTGGTAGCCGGCGCGCCGCAGCACGGCGCTCATGGCGTACCGGCTGGCCGCCACATCGTCCACGACCAGCACGGTCGTTTCTGTCCGCTTGCCGTTGACATCCATCTGCCAGCCTTTGGACACACCGATGGGGCAGACCCGGGTTCGGGGTCTGCCCCACCAAGGTAATGCCCTTTTCAGGAAGTCCGCGCAAATACCGCCACAGTGCGTCCCGGAACGGCGAACGTGCCTGATTTCGCCGTATATGAAGAGGACTTGACGGTGGAGTCCGCGCCCGCCGCCTGCACCGGATGCAGCGCGTACGCCGTCCCGGCCAGCGCATCGACGGTCTGCTCCTGCTTGTCCGGAGTCGCGTTGAAGACGACGACGAGGTCGCCGAGCTCCATCGTGATCACACCGGGTGTCTCATCCGTCCCGGACAGCGGGAAGGAGAGCTTCGACTGCACCTGGTCGGCCGTGGCGAGGGAGAAGACGCTCTCCGTCGTACGGATCCTCTGCAGGTTCTGGTACGCGGCTGAGGTTCCGTCGATCTGGTCGCAGCCCACCTTGACGGACGTCAACAGCGGTGTGGCGTAGGGCCACTTGGAGGCGTTGTCGGCCGCCATCGGCAGCCCGCCTCCGAAGCCGTTGCCGTCCTGGCAGTTCCAGTGGATGCCGTTGAACCAGTCGCCGCTGTCGTAGGAGTTGCGGTCCAGGGACTTGGAGCGCAGCAGGTCGGAGCCGGCCTGGGAGAGGGACGGGCCCTGCGAGAGGGTGGCCGTCGCCATGGCCAGGACCTGCATCCGGGCCCGGTCGCTCGCGCTCGTCGCCGCGGGCAGCTTGTAGGTGAGGGCGTCGTACAGCGACTCGTTGTCGTGCGCGTCGGCGTACGCGAGGGCGTCTCCCGGCGCGTCCGCGTATCCGGCGGCCTGGCCGTTGTAGTCGACCTCGGAGCCCTTGACCTCCTTGCCGCTGGTGTCGGTGAAGCTGTACTTGGCGAGGTTGCCGCTGAGCCCGACCTTGATGAGGTCCTGGTAGTGCAGCAGGCGGGCCTTCTGCTCGGCCGAAGTGCCGTTGCTGGTCGAGGAGTTGGGGTCGGTGTAGAGACCGGAGGCGAAGCCCTGGACGCCGGGGTCCTCGTCGAAGGGGCCGCCGCCGCGTACGGCGTCACGCGCACGGTCGGAGAAGGTCGCGATGCCCGTCCCCGCCATGTTCTTCTGCGTGGCCTGCGTGAAGCGGGCGTCGTCGGCGACCTCGCCGAAGTTCCAGCCCTCGCCGTACAGGATGATCTTCTTGCCGTCGACGCCGTCCCTGGCCAGGGTGAGCGCGTCGAGGGCCTTCCTGACCGCGAGGATGTTGGCCTTGGGGTGGTGCCCCATGAGGTCGAAGCGGAAGCCGTCGACCTTGTACTCCTTGGCCCAGGTGACGATCGAGTCCACCACCAGCTTGCCCATCATGGCGTTCTCGGTCGCCGTGTTGGAGCAGCAGGTGGAGTTGGCGACGCTGCCGTCGGCGAGGAGCCGCTGGTAGTAGCCGGGTACGACCTTGTCGAGCACGGAGGTGTCGGCCTGGCCGCTCGCGGCGGTGTGGTTGTAGACCACGTCCATGACGACCCGGAGGCCGTCCTCGTTCAGGGACTTGACCATCTGGCGGAATTCGACCGTACGGTCCGTGCCGTCCGGGTCGGTCGCGTACGAGCCCTCCGGAACGGTGTAGTGGTACGGGTCGTAGCCCCAGTTGTAGGCGTCCTTCGCGGCGATCTTCGCCACGCACTCCTGCTGCTTGTCGGAGTCGGCCGCGTAGGAGGCGAGGTCGCAGTCGGTGGTCGCCTGGTCGGACTTCTTCTCGGGGATGGTGGCGATGTCGAAGGCGGGCAGCAAGTGCACATAGGAGGTGCCGGACTTGGCCAGTTCCCGTAGGTGCTTGGAGCCGTCGCTGTCCTTGTCGGCGAACGCGAGGTAGGTGCCCGGGTTCTCGGCCGTGGTGTCCGCCACCGAGAAGTCCCGGATGTGCAGCTCCTGGATCTGGGCGTCCTTCAGCGCCACCGCCGCGGGCTTCTTGAGGGTCGACCAGCCGCTCGGGGCAAGGGACTTGGCGTCCAGGTCGACGACGAGGCTCTGCTCCGAGTTTGCGGTCAGGGCCACCGAGTACGGGTCGGTGACCGTGTTGGTGACGACCTTCTGGACGGTCGGCGCCCACACCTTGACGACGTACCGGTAGGGCTTGTTCGCCCAGGACTTCTTGCCGGTGACGGACCAGACGCCGGTGGTGTCGTTCCGCTTCATCCTGACCGAGGTGCCGTCGAGATCCAGGGCGACGCTCTGCGCGGTGGGCGCCCACACGGCAAGCGTGGGAACGCCGTTGCGGAAGGTCGGGCCGAGGTCCGCCTTCGTCGCGTCGTACAGATCGTCGAGTACGCCGGCGATCTGGACGCCCGTCGCTGCCAACACCGCTCCGTTCACGGCGCGTTGCGAGGCGACGATCTGACCGTTCAGCGCTTCACGGACCCGGTTGCGGTCGCGCGGGTCGACGGTCCAGGCGGTGTAGTCCTTGAGGTGCGGGAAGGCGGCCTTCTGGGCGTCGGTGAGGGTGGACTTGGACAGGCGGAGCCACTTGGCGTCCCCGGTCAGCGCGCCGTCCTTCACCGCGATCGAGCCGTCGCGCGAGTAGAGCAGCTGGGTGGACACGGCCGCGTCGGAGCCGTTCCAGGCGACCGTGTTCCGGTCGATCCAGACGGCCTTGGACGTGGTCAGGTCGAGCGCGGCCGCACTGCCCGCCGGCTGCGGGAGCAGGTACTTCTCCTGGCCGTTCAACAGCCACACCTCGTGGCCGTTCGCCGTGAGGTCGAGCGACTGGTCGGTGGGGAGGTCCTTCTCGTCGCCCTTGTGGAGGATGTAGCTGAGGCTGGTGGCACCCTCGGCGAGCGGCACCTCGTACACAGCGCCATAGGCGTCAGTGTCCACCGGCTGCAGGGGCTTCGACCAGTCCGTGCCCGTCGCGGCGCCCGTCCAGACGTGCAGTCCCCAGCCGTCGTAGTTCCCGTCGGCACGGTGGTAGTGCAGGACCGCCTTCGTCTTGTCCTGCGCCGGGTAGTCGGGCTTCTCGGTGAGGACGGCTTCCTTGCCCTGCTCGACCCAGATCTCGCCCGTCTTCGTGACGTCGATCGTGCGGTCGGCGGAGACGTCCTTGTTGCCGTCCTTGTCGATCACGAGATAGCCGACGCTGGAAGCACCCGGCTTCAACTTGACGTAGGCGAAGGCCCCGTAGGCGTCGCGGCCGATGAAGTCGTGGCCCTCGGGCCAGGTCGTCGACTCGCCGTCGGCGAGGTCGCCCCAGGCGTAGAGCCGCCAGTCGGTGTAGTCGCCGTCGGTGCGCTTGTAGTGGACGATCGCGTAGTCGCGCGAGGACGCCGTCGGGATTTCAGCAACGGGCGGTGTGCCCGTGACCGAGGTTGCCGTGGCGCTCGATGTGCGTCCGGCCGAGTCGATGACAACTGCCTTGTAGCGCAAGGCGGTTCCGGCCGGTACGTCCTCGGCGATGGCCTGAGTGACCTTGTACGGGGCGTGGTCGGCGGAGCCGAGCGTCTGCCACTTGGCGTTGCCGACCTGGGCGGCGAAGACGACACGGTTGAGCTGACCGCCGGTGACGTCGGCGCTCAGCTCGACGGTGCCGGTGGCGCCCGTGTCCGGGGCCTTCAGGGTGAGCGCCGGCTTCGCGGCGGGTGCGGCGAGCTTCCCCGCCGCCTTGAGGACGATCGAGGAACCGGCCGGGACGGTGACGGTGACCTTGCTGTCGGCGTTGCTGGTGACGGTGTCCTGGGTGCCGTAGATCCCGCGGAACCTCATGTCCGCCGAGCCCGTGGCGAAGGTCGCCGTCTTCGCCTCGCCGGCGTTGTTCACGGCGACGACGTACTCGGTGCCGGTCTTCGCGTCCGTACGGGAGAAGGCGTAGACACCGGCGCCGTCGGCGGCGTACCGCTCCGTCTGGACGCCGTCCGCGAGCGCGGGGTTGTCCTTGCGGAGCTTCGCGAGAGCACTGATCTGCTTGTAGAGCGGTGCACTCGTGTCGTAGGCGTCGCTCGCGTGGGTGCGGTCGGTGCCGAGCTCGTCGTCGTCGAGGTAGTCGGCGGTCTTGGAGGCGAACATCGTCTGGCGGGCGTCCTTGTCGCCGCCCGCGCCGGTGAAGCCCTGCTCGTCGCCGTAGTAGACGACCGGGTTGCCGCGGCTGAGGAACATCAGCTCATTCGCGAGCTTGTCCTTCTTCAACAGCTCGGCGTCGGTCGCGTTCGGGTTGTCCTGGTTCAGGAAGTACCCGATGCGGCCCATGTCGTGGTTGCCGAGGAAGGTGACCTGCTCGTACGCGTTGGCCTTGTCCGTCGTGTACTTGTAGTCGTCGCCGAAGACCGAGGCCAGCTTCTGCGCGCTGCCGCCCTGGGAGGCGTACTGCCGGGCCGCTTCCTGGAAGGGGAAGTCGAGCGTGGAGTCGAGGCGGCCCTCGGTGACGTACGGCGAAGTGATCGACGTGCCGGCGGAGTAGACCTCGCCGAACATGAAGAAGTCGTCGCGGCCCTGCTTGGCCGCGTACGCGTCGAGGGCGGTGGCCCACTGCGTCCAGAACTCCATGTTGACGTGCTTCACGGTGTCGATCCGGAAGCCGTCGATGTCGAAGTCGCGGACCCACTTCTCGTAGATCTTCTCCATGCCGCTGACGACCTCGGGACGCTCGGTCCACAGGTCGTCGAGGCCGGAGAAGTCGCCGCCCTCGGAGCTCTCCCCGGCGAAGGTGGAGTCGCCGCGGTTGTGGTACATCGTCGTGTCGTTGAGCCACGACGGGACCTTGGCGTCCTGCTTCGCGGCCGTCACGGTCGGCGTGCGCGGGAAGGAGTCGGCGTCGACCTCGGGGAAGTCCTGCGAACCGTCCGCGTAGTCGGCGTCGTCGAAGGGCTCACCGTCCTTCGTCAGATACGGAAAGGCGCCCTTGGAGAGGTAGCCGTAGGACTTCTCCTCGTAGTCGACGACGTCGGCGGTGTGGTTGGTGATGACGTCGAAGAAGACCTTCATGCCCTTGGAGTGGGCCTTGGAGATCAGCGTCTCGAGATCCCTGTTCGTGCCGAAGTGCGGGTCGACCTGGGTGAAGTCGGTGATCCAGTAGCCGTGGTAGCCGGCCGAGGCGTTGTCGCCGGTGCCCTGTACGGGCTGGTTCTTGAAGATCGGCGCCATCCAGATGGCAGTGGTGCCGAGATCCTTGATGTAGTCGAGCTTCTTCGTCAGACCCTTGAGGTCGCCGCCCTGGTAGAAGCCCTTGTCGGTGGGGTCGTAACCGGTCGACAGACGTGAACCGGTCAGACCGCCCTCGTCGTTGGAGGTGTCGCCGTTGGCGAAGCGGTCCGGGAGGACGAAGTAGAACTGCTCGCGGGTCGCGTCATTGCGGGCGGCCGTCTTGGCCAGGGCCGCATCGGACGGGGGCGCGGGCGGGGTGGCGGCGCGGGCCGCGAGGGGCTGCACGAGCGCTGCGGTGAGGGCGACCACGGCGACGGCCGCGATCCGTCCGCGCCGCGCGGTGTGATGGGGGGTGCGGTGCGCCCAGGGCGCCGACCATCTCGGTATCACAGGCCTGAACTCCTTGCGATTACGGCTCATTCGGGTCCGACCCCACGCCGCGGCTCAGCTTCGTTGCCGGGCGCCGGCGTGACCGTATCGCTTACGAAAGGTTTACAGCAAGAGTCTTGAAACCGATGGCAAGAACTTTCACATCCTGCCCGGAGGGAGGGCTCGACAGACCGAGGCCCGACAGACCGAGGGCCCGTTCACCGGGTGATCGGTGAACGGGCCCTCTTCTGCCACTACTCAGCAGCTGGACTTGCCCGAGTAGATCGCCAGCGCCGTGTTCGTGCCGAGCGTCGCCGTGAACTGGCCCGAACTGTTCACCGTGACGGTCGTGTTGCTCTGGACGTTGCAGTACGTGCCCGCCGCGAGGGAGGTCTGATAGGTGCGGGTCAGCGAGGACGACTCGTGGTTGATGGCCACATAGCCCTTGGAGCCGCGGCCGAACGCGATGGCGTCGGCGCCGTTGTCCCACCAGTTGGTGACCGACTCACCGCGGGTGGTGTTGCGGAAGGCGACCATCGACTGGATCTCCGGCCAGGCGTGCTGGCACTTCCAGCCGTCCTGCCAACAGGCGTTGACCGTACCGTCGTTGGGCGGTCCGGCGTCGGTGGAGGAGAACTCGTAGCCCGAGTTGATGTCGGGCGCGCCGTACGGCCAGGCCAGCATGAAGACGTTCGCGAGCGTGTAGTTCGCGCCGTCCTTGTACGTCAGGGTCGACCCGTTGCGCTCGGTGTCGTGGTTGTCGACGAAGACACCCGAGACACCGCTGCTCATATAGCCCCAGCCCTCGCCGTAGTTGCTCAGGTAGGCGAGGTTCTCGTTGTTGAAGACCCGCTTGAGGTCGTACGCGTACCGGAACTCCTGGACGTCGCCGTTGCCGGTGTACTCGGTCGGCTGGACGGCCTCGCCCGAGCCGTAGATGACCTCCTGCTTCCAGTACACGCTCGAATTGCTCAGCCGGGACTTGATGTTGGCGAGGTCGGCCGCCGGCATGTGCTTGGCCGCGTCGATGCGGAAGCCGTCGACGCCGTAGCCGAGCAGGGTGTTCATGTAGCCGGCGATGGCGGAGCGGACGTACGACTCGCCCGTGTCGAGGTCCGCGAGACCGACCAGCTCACAGTTCTGCACATTGGTGCGGTTCGTGTAGTCGCTGATGGTGGCGGTGCAGTCGTCGAAGTCGTACGAGGAGTACAGGCCCGGGTAGTTGTACTTCGTGTACGAGGAGCCGCCGGTGCCGGTGCCGCTGCCCGCCGACATGTGGTTGATGACCGTGTCGACGACGACCTTCACGCCCGCGTTGTGGCAGGCCGTGACCATCTCCTGGAAGTCGGTGGCGTTGCCGAGCCGCCCGGCTATCTGGTAGCTGACCGGCTGGTACGAGGTCCACCACTGCGAGCCTTGTATGTGCTCGGCGGGTGGTGAGACCTGGACGAAGCCGTACCCGGCGGGGCCGAGCCGGCTGGCGCACTCCGTCGCGACGGAGTCGAAGTCCCACTCGAAGAGGACGGCCGTGACGTCCTTGGTGCCGGGCGGGGAGGCCGCCGCCGTGCCTGGGGGTACAGCCACCGTGACCGCCAGGCCCGCCGCGAGGGCGAGCGTGGCGGCAAGCGTTTTCCTTGCCATGTGAGTGCTCCTGCACTTCCTTGTGCGGGTGGGGGGATCGGAACGTATCTCTTGCACGCAAGTTTCAGCAAGATGTCGAAAGAACTTCCAACTCCTGTATTGACGCGGACCCTTCGGCAGTCCCACGCTCCACACGAGCCGACGCCCCGCGCGTCCCGGTCGAGCCGGCCGGATCCGAAGAGGAGCCGCACCATGATGGCCTTAAGACGCAGAAGGATCACCAGGCTGCTGCTGACCGCCGCGCTGGCGGTAGGCGGTCTTGCCGCGCTGCCCGCCCAGCAGGCCGCCGCGGCCGACACCGGTATACCCAACGGGGATGTGATCGCCAACCTGTGGGAGTGGAACTGGAAGTCGGTCGCCGCCGAGTGCACCGACGTGCTCGACCCGGCCGGATACGGAGCGGTGCAGGTGGCGCCGCCCGCCGAATCGCTCAAGCAGTCCAACTTCTACTGGTGGGACGTGTACCAGCCGTACGCGTACAACCTGAACAGCCGTTTCGGGACGGCGACTCAGTTCAAGACCATGGTCGACACCTGCCACGCCGCGGGTATCAAGGTCTACACGGACGCGGTGATCAACCACACCGCCGCCCAGACCGGCACCGGCTACAACGGCACCGTCCTCACCACCAAGTACGACACCCCGGACTACGACCCGGCCGACAGCGACGACTGCACCACTACGATCACGGACTGGACCAACCGCTACCAGGTCCAGCACTGCGAACTCCTGGGCCTGCCCGACCTGGACACCGCCGAGAGCGGCGTCCGCACGAAGATCATCGGCTTCCTCAACCAGCAGATCGACCTGGGTGTCGACGGCTTCCGCGTCGACGCGGCCAAGCACATCGAGGCCGCGGACATGAGCGCCATCGTCGCCGGACTGCATACGACGACCGCGGGCTCGGCGCCGTACATCACACAGGAGATCTACCCGGGTACACCGCCCTCGCTCGACGAGTACTACGGCACCGGTGACGTCCTCGACTTCACCTTCGCCTCGCAGGTGAAGTCGCAGTTCCAGGGCGACATCGCCAACCTGTCGAGTTTCGGGAGCAGTTGGGGGCTGGCCACCGAGGCGAACTCCAACACCTTCGTCACCAACCACGACACCGAGCGCAACGGCTACTCGCTCAGCTACAAGGACGGCTCCACGGCCGTGCTCGCCAACGTCTTCCAGCTGGCACGCGGCTACGGCACGCCGTCCGTCTACGCCGGCTGGACCTTCAGCCAGAGCGACGAGGCCCCGCCGAACTCGGGCGGCTTCGTCACCGACACCAACTGCGCCAGCGGCTGGTCCTGCCTGGACCGCGACACCACGGTCTCGGGCATGGTCGGCTGGCACAACGCGGCGACCGGCTACTCCGTCGCCAACTGGCAGTCCCCCGCGTCCAATGTGATCGGCTTCGGCCGGGGCGGCGCCGGGTTCGTCGCCATCAACAACAGCTCCGGCGCGAACACTTACGCGTACACCACCGGTCTCGCCGACGGCAGCTACCCCAATGTGATCGACGGCGGCGCCACGACGGTCACCGTCTCCGGCGGCAAGGCCACACTCACGGTGCCCGCCAAGGGCGCGGTCGCCTTCTACGACCCGGACTACATCTGCACCGTCAACTGCGGCGGCGGCACCGATCCGGGCACCGGCACGGTCACGGCGACCTTCAACGAGTACGCGTCGACGACCTCCGGCACCGATGTGTACGTGGTCGGCTCGGTCTCGGCGCTTGGCAGCTGGAACACCTCCAGCGCGGTGAAGCTCTCGTCGTCCGGCTACCCCGTCTGGAAGACGGACGTCTCCGTGCCGCAGAGCAGCAGCATCGAGTACAAGTTCATCAAGAAGGACGGCTCCGGCAACGTCACCTGGGAGTCCAACGCCAACAGGACGCTCACCACGGGCACTTCGGCCGTGGAGACCAACAGTTCCTGGAACGTGGCGAGCGCGAACGCCACGGATGTGACCTTCGGCGTGAACGCCACCACCACCAGCGGCACCAACGTGTACGTCGTCGGCTCGATCCCGTCACTCGGCTCCTGGAACACCGCCGACGCGATCCCGCTCTCCTCCGCCTCGTACCCGTACTGGGGCAGGCTCGCGATCGTGCCCAAGTCGACGTCGTTCGAGTACAAGTACATCAAGAAGGACGCGTCCGGGAACGTGACGTGGGAGTCGGGCGCCAACCGGACCTACAGCACGGGTTCGGGGGCGGGCTACAGCGTGACTGACACCTGGAAGTAGCCCCCCTACAAGGAGTTGAGCGGTGCCCCGTGAACCGGGGCACCGCTCATACGCATGTCAGACCGTCCACCACACGGTGACGTCCGCCGGCAGCTTCGCCTCGCCGCCGTCCTCCGAGAGCGTCACCTCGCCGCTGGCGATCAGCACACGGCCGTACGCCGGGACGGTCACCGCCTCGGTGCCGGTGTTCGCGGTGCAGACGAACTCGCCGCGGCGGAAGGCGAGTACACCCTCCGGCGCCTTCAGCCACTCGACGGAGTCGCCCGCACCGAGGTCGCGCCGCTCGCGCCGGACGGCGAGCGCCTCGCGGTACAGCTCCAGGGTGGAGCCCGCCGTGCCGGTCTGCGCCTCGATGCTCAGCTCGGCCCACTCGGCGGGCTGCGGCAGCCAGCTGCCACCGCTTCCGAAGCCGTACGACGAGCCCTCGCGGGTCCACGGGATCGGCACCCGGCAGCCGTCACGGAAGCCGTCCTGGCCCGCGCCCCGGAAGTAGGCGGGGTCCTGGCGCACCTCGTCCGGCAGGTCCACGACGTCCGGCAGGCCGAGCTCCTCGCCCTGGTAGAGGTACGCGGAGCCGGGCAGCGCCAGCATCAGCAGGGTCGCCGCCCGTGCCCGGCGCAGGCCAAGCGCGCGGTCGCCCGCCGTGCGGATCTGGGTGCCGAGCCCGGCCTCGTTGGCGAAGCGGGTGGCGTGCCGGGTCACGTCGTGGTTGGAAAGGACCCAGGTGGCGGGGGCGCCGACCGGGCGCATCGCGTCCAGCGTGCGGTTGATGCAGTCGCGCAGCTCGGGCGCGTCCCAATGGGTGCCCAGGTACTGGAAGTTGAAGGCCTGGTGCAGCTCGTCGGGGCGCACGTAGTTGGCGGTGCGCTCGATGGTCGGGGTCCACGCCTCGGCGACGAAGATGCGCTCGCCCGAGTACTCGTCGAGGATCGTTCGCCACTGGCGGTAGACGTCGTGCACGCCGTCCTGGTCGAAGAACGGCATGACATCGTTGCCCAGGAGCTTCAGCTGCTCGTGGGAACCCAGGTCCGGCAGGCCCTCGGCCTTCACAAGACCGTGCGCCACGTCGATGCGGAAGCCGTCGACGCCCATGTCGAGCCAGAACCTGAGGATGGAGCGGAACTCGTCGCCGACGGCCGGGTGTTCCCAGTTGAAGTCGGGCTGCTCGGGCGCGAAGAGGTGCAGGTACCACTCGCCGGGGGTGCCGTCCGGTTCGGTGACCCGGGTCCAGGCGGGGCCGCCGAAGATGGACTCCCAGTCGTTGGGCGGCAGTTCACCGTTCTCGCCCTTGCCGGGCCGGAAGTGGTAGCGCTCGCGGAGAGGGGAACCGGGTCCCTCGGCGAGAGCTCGCTTGAACCAGTCGTACTGGTCGGAGGAGTGGTTGGGGACGAGGTCGACGATGATCCGCAGGCTCAGCTCGTGGGCGTCGCGGATCAGGGCGTCGGCGTCCAGCAGGTTGCCGAACATGGGGTCGACGGCCCGGTAGTCCGCCACGTCGTAGCCGGCGTCGGCCTGCGGCGAGGCGTAGAAGGGGCTCAGCCACACGGCGTCCACGCCGAGGTCGCGCAGGTACGGAAGTCTGGAACGTACGCCCTCCAGGTCGCCCATGCCGTCGCCGTTGCTGTCGGCGAAGCTGCGCGGATAGACCTGGTAGATCACCGCGTCGCGCCACCAGTCGCGGTGTGCGGCGACAGTGGCGAGGGCGGAGGTCGGGGCCTGGTCGGTGGAGTGCTGGCTCATGGCGTCCTTGAGGCGATGGGGGTCCCCCGGTCGAGCGGAGCCGAGAGTGGGGGATGTGGTCGGGTCATGGGCGTGTGTGGAGGCAACGGACGAGGCGGCCGCGGTGACAGCGGGGTCGGATGGTCACCGCGGCCGCCACCCGCGCGACAGGGTCGCGCGGGAGCTTCTGAGTGGGCGTCAGCCCTTCGTGCCGCCCGCGGTGAGGCCGGCCACCAGGTTCTTCTGCACAAGGTAGAAGAACGCGGAGACGGGTATCGCGACCAGCACGGCGGTGGCGGCCATCAGGTTGCGCTGGGCGTCGTGCTCGCTGACGAAGCTCTGCAGGCCGACGGCGAAGGTGTACTTCGTGTCGGACAGCATGAACGTCGAGGCGAAGGCGACTTCGCCGAACGCGGTGATGAAGCTGTAGAAGGCGGCAACCGCCAGGCCCGGCTTGGCGAGTGGGAGGATCAGCCGCGCGAAGGTACCGAAGGGGCTGAGTCCGTCGACGCGTCCCGCCTCGTCGATCTCGAAGGGGATCGTGTCGAAGTAGCCCTTGAGCAGCCACGCGCAGTACGGCACGGCGGTCGAGCAGTAGACGAGGATCAGGCCGAAGTAGTTGTCGATGAGCTGGAGTTCCGAAAGGATCTCGTACATCGGCACCATCAGTACGGCGACCGGGAACATCTGGGTGACGAGCAGTACCCACATGAACTTCTTGTAGCCGGGGAAGCGCATGCGGGAGACCGCGTAGCCGGTGGTGGCGGCGACCAGCACACCGATGAAGGTGGTGCCGAGCGACACCACGAGCGTGCTCCACAGCCAGTTGAAGAACGGCGTGTGCTGGAGCACGAACGCGTAGTTGTCGAGCGTCATCTTGCCGAGGATGCCCCCGGGGTGCAGGTAGTCGTCCTTGTCCGGGCCGAGGGACAGGTAGACCAGCCAGGCGATCGGGAAGAGCGCGACGAGGCTGGCGACGGTCAGGATGCCGTGCGAGGTGATCGACCCGGCGAGGCTGTTCTCGCCGCGCCGGCGCGACTTGCGGGGCGGCAGGGCGTCGTCCGTGGGGACCTTGTCCGCCGGGGCGGAGCTCTTGATTGTGGTGCTCATGGGGGCTCCTGCCTCAGTTCGCGAGCTGCTGCTCATTGCGGGCCAGCCAGCGTCGGTAGACGGAGGTGAAGACGATCAGGATGGACAGCAGCAGGACACCGTAGGCGGCCGACTGGGCGTAGTCGCGCGGCTGTTGGCCGAAGCCCAGGTAGTAGGCCCAGGTGACGAGGATCTGCGCGTCGGGGGCGGTGTCGCCGAAGAGCAGGAAGATGACGGCGAACTGGTTGAAGGTCCAGATGACGCCGAGGAGTACGACGGTGGAGCTGACGGGCCTCAGTCCCGGCAGCGTCACATGCCTGAAGCGCTGCCAGGCGTTGGCGCCGTCCATCTCGGAGGCCTCGTACAGGGTCGAGTCGATGGACTGCAGACCGCCGAGCAGCGAGACCATCATGAAGGGCACACCGCACCAGGTGTTGACCATGATGGCGGAGGTGCGCTGCCAGAAGGTCTCCTCCAGCCACAGCGGCGACGGCAGATGCATCGCGTCGAGGGCGGAGTTGATGATGCCGTTGTCGGCGAGCATGAAGCGCCAGCCGAAGACGGTCACGAAGGTGGGTACGGCCCACGGCAGGACCAGGATGAGCCGGTAGAAGGTGCGGCCGCGCAGCTTCTGGTTGAGCAGCAGGGCGAGACCGAGCCCGATGGTGTAGTGGAGCAGGACGCACAGCGCCGTCCACACGATCGTCCAGATGAAGTGCGACCAGAAGCGGTCGTACGAGGTCGGTCCCCACAGGATGTCGGCGTAGTTGTCCAGGCCGATGAACTTGTAGGTGGCGTCGATGTGGTTGACGCCGATCTGGCGGGCCGAGTTGAGGCTGTTGGCGTCCGTGAACGTCAGGTAGATGCCCCGCACCAGCGGGTAGAGCACCAGCGCGCCGAGCACGAGGACCACCGGAGCGATCATCGCGTACGCGTACCAGAACTTCTGGTACCCGTGCTTGAGACGCTGGAGCGGCCCGGGGCGCGGCCCTCGGTCACCACGGCGCTTACCGGTCGCGCGGTCGATGACGACTGTCATGGTTCGACACCTTCTGGAAGATCAGGGGTTGGGCGCACGCAGGCCGATGGCCGCCGGATCTGTCCCCCCAATTCAGGCAGATCCGGCGGCCACACGGGGTCACTTACTGAAGTCGGGGACCAGCTTGGCGATCGCGGTCTCCGCGGTGCTCAGGCCCTTGTCCAGCGATTCGTTGCCGGCGGCGACCTTGTTCAGCTCGATGTCGAGCGGGCCCCACAGCGAGCTGTACTCGGGCAGCGCCGGGCGCGGCTGGGCGGAGGCGAGCACCGTCTGGTAGCCGGCGATGCCCGGGTCGGCCTTGACGTCGGCGGTGTAGGCGTCGTCACGGGTCGGCAGCGTGGAGTTCTTGAGGGCGATCGTCTCCTGGGACGTCGCCGAGGTCATGAACTTCAGGAACTTCAGCGACGCTTCCTGGTGGGCCTTGTCCGAGCCCGCGTACACCGAGAGGTTGTGACCGCCGGTCGGGGCGCCCGCCTTGCCGGTGGAGCCGGCCGGGACGCTGACGATGCCGAGGTTGGCCTTGTCCTTGAAGGCCGAGCCCTTGTAGAAGTTCGTGATCTCCCACGGACCCTGGATGATCGAGGCGACCTTGCCGCTGACGAACGCCTCCTGGATGTGGGCGTACGCGTCGACGGTGGTGTCGGCCTTGTGCAGGCCGCTGCCGTCGAACAGCCCTTCCCAGGTCTCGTAGCCCTTGACCGCGGCGGCCGAGTTGACGGTGATCTTCTTGGCGTCGGCGTCGACGGTGTCGGTACCCTCGCCGTAGAGGAAGGACTGCGCGTAGTACGCCTGGGTCGAGCCCCAGTAGCCGTCGACGCCCGTCTTCTTCTTGATCGTGGCGGCGGCGGTCTTGAGCTCGGCCCAGGTGGTGGGGGCCTCGATGCCGGCCTTCTCGAAGATCGCCTTGTTGTAGACCAGGGCGAGCGTGTCGGTGACCAGCGGCACACCGTACGTCTTGCCGTCGTACTTGGCCTGCTCGATCAGGCTGGGCTGGAACTTGCTCTCGTCCGCGAGGGCCTCGGTGCCGTCCAGCGGCAGGAAGTAGCCCTTCTTGGCGAACGCCGGGGTCCATCCGACCTCGGAGCGCAGGACGTCCGGGGCGCCGCTGGCACCGGCGGCCGTGTCGAACTTGTTCTGCGCCTGGTCGAAGGGGACGTTGACGTACTTGACCTTGACGTCAGGGTTGGCCTTCTCGAAAGACTTGACCAAGGCCTGGTACGTCGGCGCCTCATTGGTGGCGTTGGAAGTGTCCCACCAGGTGATGGTGGTGGGGCCGTCCGACTTGTCGCTGCCGCTGTCACTGCCGCCGCAGGCCGTCGCCGCGAGGGCGATGGACGCCACCAGCGCGGTGGCCGCTATGCCACGCCGCATGAGATCTCCTTGAGGGTGAAAGCCCGAGTGGTTGAGGCAGCGGTCCCGCCCGCTCCCCTTGCCGACTTGCCGACTGCGCCGTTGCGTCCGCCGGGCGACGTGAACGTAACAGCGTTGTAAGCGCCGCGAAAGACCTTGCAGCAAAAAAGTGCAAGGACTGCCGAGAGTTACGTGCCCGTGACCTCCACCTGAAGGCCCCGAAACCCCAGTACAAGGCCGCTCAGCAGACATGCGACCCCCTGTGCAAGACTCTGCAAGCTCTTGCCACGCCTGCCGGGTACGGGGATCATCGCTCCGTCAGCGCCTTGCAGGAGCCACCCCTTCCCGCGGCGCACGCCCGGGACGCCGAGCCGACCACTACACGAGGGAGCGCGATGACGCAGCAGCCCGGAGCGGGCCGTACAACCGCCCGCACACGGCGTCTGGTTGGTGGGCAAGGTGAGACCCGGCCGGTACAGTCCAATCCTGTGACCACACGGCTTGCCGACATCGCAGCCCAGGCGGGGGTCAGTGAGGCGACTGTCAGCCGCGTCCTGAACGGGAAGCCGGGCGTCGCCGCGACCACCCGCCAGACCGTCCTGGCCGCGCTCGACGTACTGGGCTACGAGCGCCCCGTACGTCTGCGGCAGCGCAGCGAGGGCCTGGTGGGCCTGATCACGCCGGAGCTGGAGAACCCCATATTCCCCGCCCTGGCGCAGGTCATCGGCCAGGCGCTGACACGGCAGGGCTACACACCGGTCCTCGCGACCCAGACCCCCGGCGGCTCCACAGAGGACGAGCTGACGGAGATGCTGGTGGACCGGGGCGTCGCCGGCATCATCTTCGTCTCGGGCCTGCACGCGGACACCTCCGCGGACATGCAGCGTTACGACCAGTTGCGCGCCCAGGGCGTCCCCTTCGTCCTGGTGGACGGTTTCTCGCCGAAGGTCCAGGCACCGTTCATCTCGCCCGACGACCGCGCGGCGATGGCCCTGGCCGTCACCCACCTCGTCTCGCTCGGCCACACCAACATCGGACTCGCGCTCGGCCCCAAGCGGTTCGTGCCGGTGCAGCGCAAGATCGAGGGCTTCATACGCACGATGCAGGAGCAGTTGGGGCTGGCCTCCGCCGACATCGAGGAGCGACTGGTCCAGCACTCGCTGTACACGCTGGAGGGCGGCCAGGCCGCGGCCTCCGCGCTCATGGACCGCGGTTGTACGGCCGTGGTGTGCGCCAGCGACATGATGGCCCTCGGCGCGATAAGGGCGGCACGTCAGCGCGGTCTGGACGTCCCCAAGGACATCTCGGTCGTCGGCTTCGACGACTCCCCGCTCATAGCCTTCACCGACCCGCCGCTCACGACGGTCCGCAAGCCGGTGCCCGCCATGGGACAGGCGGCGGTACGGACGTTGCTGGAGGAGATCGGCGGGACGCCCGCGCCGCACAGCGAGTTCGTGTTCATGCCGGAGCTGGTGGTGCGCGGTTCCACGGCTTCGGCACCTGGGGACCGAAATCGCCCGTAATCCTCCCTGAGTAGGAGCGGGGTTGGCCTCCTCTCGGCGTAGAACATGCGACCGGGACCCGACCAAGGGATGATCGGTGGGGGAAGGCTTTTCTGGCAGACTCTGTGTCTATGGGTGAGACAACCGTGACGACACTGGAAGGCCGGGAGCAGGCCCCTCCACAGCCCGTCGCGGAGGAGAAAGCGGGGCAGCGTTTCCTGCGCAGGTTGCGGGCCCCGCGTCGCCCCCGCCTCTGGTTCGAGATCCTGCTCATCGCGGTGAGTTACTGGACGTATTCGCTGATCCGGAACGCGGTTCCGGAGCAGCGGGGCCAAGCCCTGCGCAACGCCGACTGGATCTGGCACACGGAGCACCAACTCGGGCTCGCCTTCGAGGAGTCCGTCAACCACGCCGTGAACTCGGTGACATGGTTGATCATCGGCATGAACTACTACTACGCGACGCTGCACTTCGTGGTGACGCTGGGTGTTCTGGTGTGGCTGTACCGCTGGCACCCCGGCCGTTACGCGGCGACACGTCTCGCCCTCTTCGCCACCACGGCGGTGGCCCTCGTCGGCTACTACTTCTACCCGCTCGCGCCGCCCCGCCTGATGAACGGCGGCAGCTTCGTCGACACGGTCCTGGTCCACCAGACCTGGGGCTCGATGGCCTCCGGCGACCTGAAGCACATGTCCAACCAGTACGCCGCGATGCCGTCCATGCACATCGGCTGGTCCCTGTGGTGCGGCCTGACGATCTTCGCCCTGGCCTCCGCCCCCTGGGCCCGCATCCTGGGCCTCCTCTACCCGACGGCGACGCTGGTGGTCATCGTCGCCACGGCCAACCACTTCTGGCTCGACGCGGCAGGCGGCATGCTCTGCCTGACCTTCGGCTTCGCGGTGGCACGGGTCTGGTACGGAGCACTGCCGTACGCGCTCCCGCAGTGGGTACCGGGAACGCGCGGAGCTCAACTGCTGCCGATCAAGACCTGACCCCCTAGATGCGGGCTGCATCCCGCAAGCAGTCGATCAGCCCCCGCAAAGCAGGCTGCTCCGGAGCCGTCTCCCGCACCGCCACATAAATAGCCCGCCGAGGCTCAGGATCACGCACCTTGCGAATGACCACATCCGGATGCAGACCCCCCAGCCCGAGCCGGGGAATGAGCGAGACCCCCAGCCCGGCCGCCACAAACCCCTGAGCGGTCACATAGTCCTCACTCTCGACCACAAAACGGGGCCTGAACCCGGCCAAAGCACAAGCATCGAGCTGAGCGTCAAGACAAGACCCCGGCCACTCACTCCCGACCCACGGCTCATCGGCGAGCTCGGCCAGCTCAAGAGCGCGCTTGCCGGCCAACCGGTGCCCCTTGGGCAGCACGGCACGGTACGGATCATCGAGCAGACGCTCCAGTCGTACGCCCTCGGGCCCGCCGGAGTCATGAGGCGGCCGCACGACAAGCGCCAGGTCGGCCCGCCCCTCCTTCACATCGGGCAGCGGATCCTCGGGATCGACGAGCTTCAACTCAACTTCCACACCAGGATGTTCGCCCCGGAACCGGGCAATGGCAGGAGCCACCAGCGAGGCCCCCGCCGTGGCGAAATAACGCACAGCGAGCCGCCCCGTACGCCCGGCACGCAGATCCCCAAGAGCGGTCTCCGCCTCGGCCACCTGCCGCCCGATGACATCGGCGTACTCGGACAACAAGAGCCCGGCCGCGGTGGGCCGCACCCCACGCCCGACCCGCTCCAACAACTCGACCCCGGCCTGCTTCTCCAGAGCGGCGATCGCCTGACTGATAGCAGACGGCGTGTACCCAAGATCAGCCGCAGCAGCGGTAACGGACCCGCACCCCACCACAGCCGAAAGAACCTGCATACGCCTCACATCCAGCATGCAGCACAGCTTAACAGTCCATACAAAACTCTTCACTTGTCCTCACAAGTCAATCAATGGACCGTGGACGCATGCCACGCCAGCCAAGCCCCTTCGCGTCCTCCTTCCGTATGGCGGCCCTGGCCCTCCTCTGGGGCTCAGGCTTCCTCTGGATCAAACTGGCCCTGAACCACGGCCTGTCCCCCGTCCACATCACGATCACGCGCTGCGCCCTCGGCACAGCGGTACTCCTCTTCCTGGCCCACAGGGCGAAGCAACACCTCCCCCGCACCCGCAAGCTCTGGGCCCACCTGGCCGTCGCGGCCCTGCTCTGCAACGCCATCCCCTTCGCCCTCTTCGCCGTGGGCGAGCAGACCGTCGACTCCGGCATCGCAGGCGTACTGAACGCGACAACCCCCCTCTGGTCTCTCCTCATAGGCGTCTTCCTGGGCACGGACCGAGGCCTCCACCCCCTACGCCTGACCGGCCTCTTCCTGGGCTTCGCCGGCGTACTCCTGATCTTCGCCCCCTGGAACCAGGAGGGCCTGGCCAGCTGGGGAGCCCTGTCCCTACTGGCAGCCGCCGCAAGCTACGCGATCGCCTTCGCCTACATGGCCCGCCACCTCACCACCCACGGCGCCCCCTTGGCCGTATCGGCAGCCCAACTCCTCACCGCCACAGCCTGGAGCACCCTGGCCCTCCCCACAGCGGGCCCCCTGACCAACGCAGACGCCACAGCCCTCACAGCCGTGACGATCCTCGGCATCTTCGGCACAGGCATCACCTTCTACCTCAACTACCGCATGATCGCCGAAGAGGGCCCCACCAGCGCAGCCACAGTCGGCTACCTGCTCCCAGTGGTCTCCATAGCCCTAGGCGCCCTGATCCTGGACGAACAAATAGGCCTACGAGTCCTGACAGGCATGGCAATAGTCCTGACAGGCGTAGCAATGTCCCGCAAAACCCCAAAGCCGACAGCCCAAGGCCCGATCCCCGACGCACCCGCAGCCGCGGACGCAGCCGCACGGTAGGGGCCGACTCACGGAAGGGGCCGGGGGCCGGTACATCAAAAGCCCGTCGCGTACGTTCGCGTCACCGGACGCTTCACTGCTCGGCCAAGGTCTGATCCGTCGGCGACGGGCGGATGTACCGGCCCCTGGCCCCGACCCACCCACCCACCAAACCCCAGCCGACACCGCACCCCGCCAGACGCTCACGCCCCGTAGAACAACTCATCCACCACGGCCCGAGCCCGCCGAGTAGTCCGCCGATAGTCGTCGAGCATGTCCCCCACATGCCCCGGCCCGTACCCCAAGTACCGCCCCACCGCAGCCAGTTCCCGCCCATCCGACGGAAACGTATCCCCGGCCCTCCCCCGCACCAGCATCACCGCGTTCCGCACCCGCGTAGCCAACACCCACGCCTCATCCAGAATCGCCGCGTCCTCTCCGGCAAGGAGCCCCGCCGCACAGCCGGCCGCCAAGGCCTCCCGCGTCCGGGTGGTCCGCAACCCCGGCTCCACCCACCCATGCCGAAGCTGCAGCAACTGCACGGTCCACTCGACGTCGGACAACCCACCCCGCCCGAGCTTGGTATGCAGCGTGGGATCGGCACCACGCGGCATCCGCTCCGACTCCATCCGCGCCTTGAGCCGCCGGATCTCCCGTACGGCATCGTCCCCAAGCCCCTCCGCCGGATACCGCAGAGGATCGATCAGCTCGATGAACCGCCGCCCCAAGTCCTCGTCACCGGCAACGGCTTCGGCCCGCAACAAGGCCTGCGACTCCCACACCAGCGACCAGCGCCGGTAGTACGCCTCATAGGAATTAAGCGTCCGCACCAGCGGCCCGGACTTCCCTTCAGGCCGCAGATCCGCATCGATCAACAAGGGCGGATCCGCACTCGAGATCTGAAGCAGCCGCCGCATCTCGGAGACAACAGAGTTGGCGGCCCGAGACGCCTCCTGCTCATCAACACCGTCCCGGGGCTCATGCACGAACAGCACATCGGCATCGGACCCGTAGCCCAGCTCATGCCCCCCGAACCGCCCCATGCCGATGACGGCGAACCGAGTAGGAAGAGTCTCCCCCCACCCGTCCCGCACGACGGCCCGCAACGTCCCCGCAAGAGTCGCCGCAGTAAGGTCAGAAACCGCACCACCAACCAGATCGACAAGCGCACCCTGGTCCGCAACGGCAGGATTCTCCTCGGTCCCGTACGAGGCAACGATGTCGGCGGCGGAGATACGAAACAGCTCCCGCCGCCGCACCCCCCGCGCCGCCGTAACCGCCTGCTCACCCCCCGCAGCCCGCCCCACCGCAGCAAGGATCTCCTGCTCCAGATGGCCACGGGACCGAGGTTCGAGCCCACCCCTACCCCCATCCCCGTCACCGAGCAGCGCGACCGCCTCAGGCGCACGCATCAGCAGATCGGGCGCGAGCCGCCCGGCGGACAGCACCCGCGCCAGATTCTCAGCGGCAGCACCCTCGTCCCTCAACAGCCGCAAATACCACGGCGTCTTCCCCAACGCGTCCGACACCTTACGGAAGTTGAGCAACCCCGCATCGGGATCGGCGGAATCCGCGAACCACCCCAACAGCACGGGCAACAACGTCCGTTGGATCGCAGCCTTGCGCGAAACCCCGGAGGCCAGCGCCTCCAGATGCCGAAGCGCCGCCGCCGGATCGGCGTACCCGAGCGCGACCAGCCGCTCCCGGGCCGCGTCGGCGCTCAACCTGGTCTCGCCGGGGGCGAGTTGGGCGACGGCATCGAGCAGCGGCCGATAGAAGAGCTTCTCGTGCAGCCGCCGTACGACGGCAGCGTGCCGCTTCCACTCGCGGTTCAGCTCTACGACAGGATCGGCGCGCAGACCCAACGACCGCCCGATGCGCCGCAGATCGGCGTCCTCCTCGGGCACAAGGTGGGTCCGCCGCAGCCGGTAGAGCTGTATCCGGTGCTCCATGGACCGCAGAAACCGATAAGCCTCATCGAGCTGCACGGCGTCGGCGCGCCCCACATAGCCACCCGCAGCCAGCGCCTTCAGCGCGTCGAGTGTGGTCCCGCTCCGCAGCGAAGTATCGGCACGCCCGTGCACCAACTGCAGCAGCTGTACGGCGAATTCGACATCCCGCAACCCTCCCGGCCCGAGCTTCAGCTCACGCTCGACCTCGGCGACGGGGATGTTCTCCACCACCCTCCGCCGCATCTTCTGCACGTCGGGAACGAAGTTCGCGCGCTCGGCGGCGTGCCAGACGAGGGGCGCGAGCGTGGCGACGTAACTCTCGCCGAGCACGAGGTCGCCGGCCACCGGCCGCGCCTTGAGGAGGGCCTGGAACTCCCAGGTCTTGGCCCACCGCTGGTAGTACGCGAGGTGGCTGCTGAGCGTCCGTACGAGCGGCCCGTTCCTGCCCTCGGGCCGCAGATTCGCGTCGACGGGCCAGATGCTGCCCTCGACGGTGGTCTCGGAGCAGATCCGCATCAGATGCGAGGCAAGCCGGGTGGCGGCCTGGATCGCCTTCCCCTCATCGGCCCCGTCCGCCGCCTCCCCCACAAAGATCACATCGACGTCGGACACGTAATTGAGCTCGTGGCCACCGCACTTGCCCATCGCGATGACGGCGAGCCGGCACAGCGCGGCGTCGTCGGGCGCGGCGGCCCGGGCTATGGCGAGCGCGGCACGCAGGGTCGCCGTCGCGAGATCGGCGAGCTCGGCGGCCGTCTGCGCGAGATCGGTCGTGCCGCACACGTCACGCGCGGCGATGGACAGCAGGCAGCGCCGGTAGGCGACGCGCAGCGTGACTGGGTCGTCCGCCTCGGCGAGCCCGCGCTCGAATTCCTCCACCCCGGGGTGCAGGTCCTGCGGCTCGTACGTCACGAGCACCTGCCAATCGCGCGGATGCCGGGCGAGATGGTCGCCGAGCGCCGCGGAGGCGCCGAGCACGCCGAGCAGCCGGTCCCGCAGCGGCTTCGCCGCGATGAGCGTGTCGAGCAGTTCACGCCGCTCCGGGCGCCCGTCCTGCGCCTCGACGAGCCGTACCAGCCCGAGCAGCGCCAGATCCGGGTCGGCGGTGGCCCCCAGCGCCTCGAGGAGCACCGGATCGGCCTTTATCGGCGCCAGCTCGACACTCTCCAGAAGCCGCTCGGCCCCCGACGGATCGGTAAAACCGTGCCGCAGCAGCCGCGTGAAGGTACTGCTCCTGCGCCCCGGCGCCGTCATCCTCGGCCCTCCCGTCGGATCAAGGTCGTACGACCTTGAGCGTAACCGCAGACCTGGTCGGAAGCGCCGGGGCGGCCGCCATCACCGGGGACCGATGACTTCCGCCGGTGTGCGGGGTCTCCCCTACGGCGGGACCATGTCGATGCAGGAGGAGAGCCATGCCCGACACACAACCGAAGACCGAGCTCGACCCGCGCTACGGCAGCCCCGGAGCGGGGGCGACCCCCTGGCCGGAGGCCGTGGCGCGGCTGGCCGCGGCCGAGCTGTACTGGCTGTCGACGGTACGGCCGGACGGGCGGCCGCATGTGACGCCGCTGATCGGTGTCTGGCAGGACGGGGCGCTGCACTTCGCCACCGGCGCGCAGGAGCGGAAGGCGCTCAACCTCGCCGGGAATCCGCAGGTCGTCCTCACCACGGGCACCAACACCTGGGCCGAGGGCTACGACCTCGTCGTCGAGGGCGAGGCGGTCCGCGTGACGGACCAGGCCCGACTGCACGGCCTGGCCAAGGCGTGGGAGGAGAAGTACGGCGCCGAGTGGCATTTCGAGGTAGGGGAGGACGCGGAGTTCCAGGGCACGTTCCAGGGAGAGGGCGGACCCGCTCTTGTCTTCGCTGTGGCGCCCCGGACCGCTTTCGGGTTCGGTAAGGGGGAGCCGTTCAGCCAGACGCGCTGGCGATTCGAGTGATCTTTGGATCCAGCGGACCGAATGGATCCAGTGGATCAAGTTGATCCAGTACATGACGTCGTACGACAAAGGAGCCGTCCCATGGACATGACCCTCGAAGTGATCATGATGCCGGTCACCGACGTGGACCGGGCCAAGGAGTTCTACCGGGACAAGGTCGGTTTCCACGTGGACCTCGACCGAGAGGTGATGGAGGGCGTGCGGATCGTGCAGCTGACGCCGCCCGGGTCCGGGTGTTCCATCGCGCTCATCGACGGCCTCCCGATCCCGACGGGGACGCCGCAGCCGGGGACGTACCACGGTATGCAGCTGTGTGTGGAGGACGCCAAGGCGGCGTACGAGGAGCTGCGGGAGCGGGGTCTCGACGTCAGCGAGCCGCAGGCCTTCTCGCCGGAGGACGGCGCCACGTTCATGTACTTCAAGGACCCGGACGGGAACGGCTGGGCGATCCAGGAGTACCGGCAGCGGGCGGCGAAGCCCCTGCACAAGCTGCTCGGCGAACTGGCCGCGCAGCAGCAGTAGTTCACTACCTTCGACACAACACGGGAAAGCCGCGGCGCGCCTTGGTGCCGCGGCTTTGCGGCGGAGGGGGACGAGGAACCTTGAGCACGGCTGCCGACGGGACCGGACTCACCGAGTCACAGCTGACTCACCAGCTCACCGAGCTGGGAATCCACGAGGGGGGCGTCCTGCTGGTGCACTCTTCCCTGCGCTCCCTCGGAAAGGTCGAGGGAGGAGCGGCCACCGTGCTCCGCACGCTGCGCCGCGTGCTCGGCCCTGATGGCACCGTGGTCGTTCCCGCGTTCACCTCGGACAACTCGTCCACGTCGAACGCCCACATGGAACGGGTCCGCGGCCTGAGCGACGAGGCCCGCGCCGCCTTCCGGGACAACATGCCGCCGTTCGACCCGGCGACCACCCCGTCGACCGACGTGGGAATCCTGGCCGAGACGACCCGGCTCCACCCACAGTCCCTGCGCAGCGCCCACCCCCAGACCTCCTTCGCCGCCCTCGGCCCCCAAGCGGCGAAGATCACCGACGACCATCACCCCGACTGCCTCCTGGGCGAGAGTTCCCCTCTGGCCCGGCTGTACGAGCTGGGGGCACAGATCCTGCTGCTCGGCGTCGGCTTCAACAGATGCACCGCCTTCCATCTCGGCGAGTACCGAGTCGACTCCCCTCCCCATCGGTCCTACAGGTGCGTGATCCGCCGCGACGGCCGACGCCAGTGGTGGGAGTACGACGATGTCGCCCTGGACGACAGTGACTTCGGGGAGTTGGGAGCGGAGTTCGAGGGCGCGGGCTTGGGCGCGGAGGCGGCGGTGCGGGTCGGCACGGTGGGGGTGGCACGGTGTCGGGTGATTGGGTTCGCTGATGCTGTTGATTACGCGCAGCGGTGGTTTCCCAAGTATCGCGGTGCCGGCCGCCGCTAGTCGCGGACCGAACCGAACGCCGTTGGTCCGACAACACACAGGACCGGGGTTGCCGCGACTGCCCCTGCACAAGCAACCGAATGTATGGCAGGTGTACCATATAGCACATGAGCCTGAAACGAACGACGGTCTATCTTGAGGACGAGGATCTCCGCGACCTCAAGGCAACCGCCTCCCGCAAAGGAGTCAGCGAGGCCGAGCTGATCCGCGAGGGCGTCCGCCTCGCGATCGCACGGAACCGCGTGTGGGACGAACCCGTGGGCCTCCCCGTCCTCGACAGCGGGGACCCCACCTTCGCGGAGCGTGCCGACGACATACTGCGGGACACCGGTTTCGGCGACTGGAGTCGGGCCTCATAGGTGATCGTCATCGCCGACACCTCGGGCATCATCGCCTCCGTCGACCGCAGCTGCCCCGAGCACGAAGCGGCTCGCCACGTCATGGACACCGCAGGCCTGCTCGTCATCCCTCAACTCGTACTGGCCGAACTGGACCACCTGCTCAGCGGCCGGTTCAACAAGGACGCTGCCGGGCAGGTCATGGACCAACTCATCGCGCAAGCGCGGACCGGTCGCTACGTCCTCGGCGACGCCGGTGCGGACGCTCTCGCGGACGCAAGGCTCGTCCAGCGCCGGTACCGGGACCTTGCACTGGACCTGACCGACTCGGTCATCGCGGTCCTGGCCCGCGAATACGCCACGGATACCGTGCTCACTCTGGACCGGAAGGATTTTCGGGCCATCCGTCCACTCACCTCGCACCCGGCATTCCGGATCCTGCCCGACGACCTGTAGACGGCCTCGTCGAAGGTGGGCCACGGCCGCCGTGGGAGCCACGGCGCTGCCGGTTGGCGATCTGGTCGCGGCGTTCGGGGATCGTTGCGATGATTCCCCAGCGCCGTAACAGGGTCCCGTCAGGTTCCCCCACGGAATATTGATGGGCCCTGGTGATCGTGGAGTCCACCGAGACGGCGTACTGGTCCGCAGCCGCCACAGCATCTCGTTAAATCCCTAGGCCCGCCAAACGCTGCATTCATTTCACCGACAATTCCAAGAACTCGACTGCTTTCTGACGCAGCTCCTGATAGGTGAAGTCGCCTCTATCATTGGCCGTTCCACCGTTGCCCAATTCCTTCTCTTTCTCGATGAATTTGCCGAATCTATCCCGATCGATCCCGTACTGCCTCGCCACGTCGTCCACCTGCTTGTTGTCGGGTTTACGCCCCCGCCCCCACCCGCGTCCTTCGCCGGAACCGCCGCCGCCAGACGCGGCGCTCATGAAGACCGCGCCCGCGAGCACACCGCCGTGTACCAGGACGGTGGTTCCGGCGGCTACCGTAACGGCCCCCACCGGCATGACCACCAGGCCGACCCCCGCGGGAGTCGTGGCCACTCCGACTAGAAACTCGCCGGAGCCGCCGACGATCAGTGCCGCTCCCCCGACGAGCTCGGCGCCCGCCTGCAGAAGACTGAGCGCATGACCGGCACCGCGACCGATCCGGTACGCGACCATGTCGGACGGAATCTGGAAAAGTCGCGCGAGAGGCTCGTCCTGGGGAGGCAGCCCCAACGCGCGCCAGTTGTCCTCCAGCCATGTATCGACCGCGCCCACCAGCGCATACCCGGCCTGCTCCAAGACGTCGTCAAGAATCGGGATGCGGACAGGCTCGATGGGAATCTCATGGACTCCCATGAGTTCTCCGGCCGTGTTCCGCACCTCGGTGTATCCGCCGGAGGACCTCCTATACCCGATGACCATCCCGCCGCGCCGGACATCTCGGACCGGCTTCCAGATGAGACGGTCCGCCCATTCAATTTTGTCATCCCGGTAGGTACCGATCCTCCCCCTTCTTTCCGCACCAACCCGTTCGAATTCTGAGGCAGCCTCTCTGAATACCTGCTTCCATTCCGGCAGCAGGCTGCTGTAGAGGACCTCGATCTCGTCGACGGCCGTGTATCTGATAGGGACCCCAGGGCGCCCATACAGTTCTTCGCTGATTACGGTGTCCTCATAGGACCCGAGCAGCCTCGCGCGGGGCGGTGACATGGGAAGCGGTTCGAGAGCGACGGAAACCGCGGGCAGAAGGCCTGGGCTCGCGGCCGAGAAAGTGCTCGGGCGTGGCTCGGGTTCGCGCTGCACGCTCAGCGGGACGCTCCTATGAGCGGTCCGCGCGGAGGGATCCGCAGCCTCACGCTCGGCCGCGTCGCCAGGTTTACTGACGGGCAGGGGGCCGGTCGGCGCCGCATCCGGCTGCTGCATGACATGCACGAGTTCATGGGTCAGGATGCGCCGGCCAGGCGCACTGTCGAGGTCGGGCATCGACTGCCCCAGCACAATATGCGTGCCGACGGTGTAGGCCGTTGCCCCGACACCGGCGGCCGACCGGTCGGCACTCGGGTCACTGTGCACCCGCACCTCGCTGAAGTCCCACCCGAACCTGGCCGACATGTCCCGATGAAGCGCCCCCGGCAAAGGCCTACCCGGATCGCGGAGCACATCGTGAACCATCGGCGGTGCGATGCTGACCGGCTTTCGTCGGCTGGGGGCCATTTTCATCGTCGCGTCCTCATCGTGCGGGTCGGTGGGCGACACCCGAACGCGTCAGGCACGGCCAGTGTCCGAACCGACCGTCAACGGAACGTCACGGGGCCCTGAAACGCCGTAGGGCCGACGGTTCGAGACCGTCGGCCCTACGTGCTGTTTAAGTGGAGCGCCCGCGCTGAGCTGTGCTTACAGCACCGGCAGGTTCTTCCGCAGTTCCAACGCCGTCACCTCGGAGCGGTATTCCTCCCACTCCTGGCGCTTGTTGCGGAGGAAGTGGCGGCGGCACGGAGAGACCTCCCGCGATCGACGTCGGTGCAGCGCTGACCTGTGATCGAACGGCCGTCATTGGTCGTTGTTGGCCGCTGTGGGCCACCCACAGACGGCCCCGCTTGAGCACCTCGGTAGATTTACAGTCCCCTCAAGATCACACACTAAGAACTCGCCTGACCAGGACTTTTAGAAGATATGTGAGCGGAGTGTTCGATCCCCATCCACGTCTCGTCCTGATCTTGAAAATACTCCGTGAGGTTGCTGGTGCCGTGTGGGGCCACCCACAGAATCACTGAGCTAGTGACGTGATCTCCAGGAGTCTCAGCCAGTGCGTCCCGCTCTTTTGAGCGTACACCAACAACTACAGAGACGGTGACCCGCCTTCCTACTACCCCTGACCTAGGTCCCTGAGCGTGGGACCCGCTGCAACGGATTCGTGAGCCCTGGGCTGCCATAGCGCTCCGGCCCGACGATGCACGAGCCGCCGCTAACGTACATAGGTGCGATCCGCCCATTCTGCTGCCAACGGCCTTCCCGCCTCGCCATACTTGGAGCATGCGCTTCGATCTCTACCGCCTAGGGCCCCGAGAGTTTGAGAACCTCACCCAAGCCATAGCTTCAGCAGAAATTGGCCCCTTTGTGACCATGCTTGGCCCCGGCCCCGACGGCGGAAGGGAGGCAACATTCAACGGAACGATAAAAGCACCCGAAGGGAGCCGCGTTTGGGACGGCTACGGAGTTCTGCAAGCGAAATACAAGGAGACACCGGCGCCCCCAAGAGAGGAGGCTTCATGGCTGATTCGAGAAATCCGTAAAGAGTTCAAGGAGTGGAAGGAATCCGAGAAGCGATCCCCCAAACCTGACTATATCATTTTTGCGAGCAACGTCTCCCTTTCGGCCACCCCTGGAACCGGTGGAATCGACCGAGTGACAAAAGAGATGGAAACGCAATGCGCCAAGCTTGGTATTAAAGGATGGGCCGTTTGGCACGCCGAGAATATCTGCCGCTTCCTCGAAAAGCATGATGGTATACGCACTTCCTACTCGGCCTGGATTCTTCCCGGTGACATACTTTCATCTCTCTACGGGAACATACAGAGAGAGAAAATAGAGACTGCGCAGGCAATTCGCTCCTTCCTCGCCAGAGAGCTACTTAAAGACCGTTACGCAAATCTCGATCAAGCTGGTGCCGCGGACGACCGAACAACCCCACTGGCTGATGTTTTTGTGGATCTTCCCATTGGGCTCGCGGCGGAGCGCTCGCAATCATTCCAAGCGCGCTGCCTTGAGACACTTATAGCCGCCTGCGACGTTAACCAGGCAAATCGATGGGAAGACCCTGACCGAGAGACCACTCCGAATAAGTTCGTGCTCGTGGGCGGGCCCGGGCAGGGGAAAAGCACAGTAAGTCAATTCATGTGCCAGCTTTACAGAGCTTTTCTGGTACGTGAGACCGTATCAATGCGTAATGCCGATGTGAAGACTGCTGTTTCAAGAATCACAGAACAAGCAGAAAGAGAGTCACTCGTACCGGGAGCACGCAGGTGGCCCGTTAAGATTCCGTTGACGCGCTTCGCAGACGAGCTCGCTCGGGGACGTTGCCACAGTGTCCTTGATTATATCGCCGAGCAAGTTAGCGAGGGATCAGCTGTCTCTGTCTCGGCCTTGCAGATTCGAGATTGGTTGCGCGATTTCCCTTGGCTTCTCATCTTGGACGGACTCGACGAGGTCCCAGGGACAAGCAACAGGGCCCAAGTGATGAATCGAATCAACGAATTTCAGATCGAGGCCGACGAGACAGGAGCCGATCTCGTCATCGTAGCCACTACCAGGCCTCAGGGCTACACGGACGAATTTTCACCCGAAAACTTCCGTCACTACGTACTTCTCCCACTCGAAGGTGAGCACGCCCTCGCTTATGGATTGAAGCTTGCAATATCTCGGCACGGCGCAGAATCCGAAAAGGTGAGCAGGCTGATGAGTCGCCTGCAACAAGCTTCCGCAGAGGCTTCAACTGCACACCTCATGGGGACTCCCTTGCAGGTGACAATCATGGCTGTTCTACTGGACAGAGTAGGAAAAGCACCGAAGGATCGATTTACTCTATTCGCCGAGTATTACCGCGTGATCTATGAACGTGAGCTCGAAAAGGAGGGCGCTGCAAGCAATCTGCTGCGCGATCACTGGACGGACATCAATTCCATACATGCCGATGTCGGATTACTCCTCCAGGAGCGAAGTGAAAGATCGGGAGAAACTGAATCCCGCCTCACCCTACTGGAGCTAAATGAGATAATTTTCGAACGTCTACAGGAAGAGGGACATGAGGGAGAAGCGCTACTGCAACTCGCCGCGTCCCTTAGTCGTTTGGCGACTGACAGGCTCGTCTTCCTAGTTCCTTCCAGGGAAGGTGAAGTCAGTTTCGAGATTCGGTCATTGCAAGAATTCTGGGCTGCCGACGCATTGCTCAAATGCGGTGAGGAAGAGATAGCCAATCGCCTTCAGGCTATGTCTCTTAACTCCCACTGGCGTAACGTTCTCCTGTTCGCACTTGGTAACATCTTCGTGAATCGGCGCACGCTGCGTGACTCGGTGATGATGCTGGTTTCTGAACTCAACACTCACTCAGATGTCTTTGGTAATCTCCCACGCCGCACTTTTACGGGCTCAAGGTTGGCGGTAGAGATCCTGCACGACGGGATGGTCAAGGCGCCGCGTTACGAAGTGACACTGGTAGAGGAAGCATTGAAGCTCTTCTCGCTACCGCCTGCCGAGCATGTGGCCATGCTCGGCACGTGCATTAGTGAACGCGGCATGGCTATCGCTAGAGACGCCATCGAAACCAAACTGCGGGCTGGAACAATTCCCAGCAAAGCTACCTTGCAATTCATTGGCATTAGAGCCGATCACCGTGATCCCTGGGCTGTTGAAGCCCTCCAGAGTCTACAGAGTGGCAGCAGCCAAGAACGCCTTCGGGTACTGGAAATCGGCCTTGAGTGTGCAATCCCATCACTTTTCCAATCGATGGCAGGATGCTTGGCTTCGCCGGAAACAACGAATCGTCTACCGTACATTGCACTACGATCTTCCCACGAGGCAATCCAGCTTCGAGAGTTCACTGGCAGCTTTTCGGCGCCTGCATGGTTAGCCCCTCTCTTTGCCGCATTCTCCGGTACTAATAGTCGAGGGCGAAACGATTGCGAGATAGCGCTCTTTCGTGGCCCGAATGGCCGACTAGTAACTCTTCGACTTTCCAAAGTTCGATCCCGTTCCTGGGAACCGCTCCAAGAAGCTCAAGATTCCAATTTTCCGGAAAATCATTGGCTCATGCGAGTTGTGGACTTTTGCAGGAATCCAAATTCCATAAGCCTGGCTGATGCCGTGAATGCAGCGCTGCCAAACGCGCCGTCTGTCAAGCCTCTCAGACAATTCCTCCCGTGGATCTTCGTTGAAGCTCTATCCAGCGTGGAAAAGGGGCGATCTACGATTGCCGAAATTTCAGATGGCCGCTTGGGTGAGCTCCAGGACTGGGATGCTGTTGAGGATTCTTGGCTCGACTTCTCTCTGAATCATCTGTCCAACAGCTTCGATGACTGGTTGAGGGACCGAGTTCCGTTCATACCAGTTCGATCGTCTCGATTTTTGCTTGCACGAAGCCACATACCTGGGACGCTATTCGAAAGATCGCTAGACAGCATGCTTTCGATAATCGGCAACAGGACGGATTTGAGTGATAGGTCGAGACTCGCCTCTCATGTTATGACGGCTGTGACCGATCCATACCGAGGAGCTCACGGAGAAATCGGAGTTTCCGCAACGCCTCACCAAGTCATGCAGCTCGCCAATTATGCGAGCCATGGAAGCCACACGCCGCTGGGATGGCTCGGCGCAGTGCCATGCAATGCAGAATGGATGGAGGTGCTCGACCGCGTTGGCCGATATACGAAGATCGGCGACTTCTGGATGCCGTACATAGAATTTGACGTCGTAGAATATTGGTCAAATCACTTCGAGCTCGCGGGTCTAGGACGCCTAGTAATTCCCCAATTCGCTCGGAGTGGGGTCGATCCGGCGACCTGCAACAAAGTACTCGCTGAGTGGCAAAGGGTGCGAACACAGTTGGATAGGGACCCTGAAGTTGCGATGACCGTGGGATTGGCGGCGATGCAAATCATTCCGCCAAAGGATCACGACGATGTACAGCAGCGAATGACCATCATTAAGAAAGCCGCAGCATCCGGGCGGGCAAACATCGCTGAAGTGATTCAGTTCATTTCACTAAAGCTTGACGAGGTGAGTATTGATTTCGCGACGGAGATCCTCAATTGGGTCGCAGATGACGAAACCATTGAAGACCTGCCGAGTATCTATGACAGGGTCGTTAGATTCCAGTCATCTCCTCCATCAGGAATCTCGTTTACCGGAATGCGCCCTACATGACATGGTCCAGCGTGCCTTGCTCGTTCGGCCACTCGATGCTCGATTCCTCTGCCTCGGAGTGAGGATGATGATCACCGCCAAAGGGCTGCAAGGGTCTCGCGAGAGCTCCGCCCATGCCTCAGCACGGGTCAGGCCACGTCATCAGCGGGCGCCCGTCCTACCGCGAGCAGGTGCGAACTAGCTGCGAGCAACTCCGGATACGGCTCAGCCATCCGCGCGGCGGTCATGGCGGAGGCCATCAGGTCATCGGTAGGCCCCTCGCCAGGCTGCTGTTCAACAGCCTTGACGAGAGGCCACGCCGGGCCTTCGATCCCGAAAACCTCCACGCCAGTAAGTCCCGACTCTCTTAGCTCGTCCACAAGTTCCTCCGCATGATGGAAGTACGCCAGAGTGAAGGGAGGACCGTCGTGCACAGCTGTGCGAAGAATCTTGGAAACCGGTTCTTGCATGCGCTCGGTGTGCAGGTGTGCGTACGTGACGTGCTCGAACAGCGAGACGTAGCGGTTGATCTCTGCTGCGGCCACCAGCCCACCCGGTTTCACTACGCGTCGCGCTTCAGCGAGCGCTCTACGGCGGTCAGCGGCGTCGGGCAGGTCGTAAAGCGGGCCAAGTAGCTGAACCACGTCGTAGCTCTTGTCACCCGCTTCCAGCGCTCGCGCATCTCCGAGCGACGCCGGGCAGATAGCCGATGTCTGCTCAACGTGGCGAGGAACAGGTCCGCCAAGGAGACCGCGTATCCGTCCCTGATCAGCCACTCCGCGTGCACCCCCGCCCCGCCGCCGACGTCCAGAACTTTCGCGGGCGCCGGCGGCAGGAAGCGGCGTAGGAGTTCCATCCGCTGAGCGATGCAGGCGCCCGCTCTCGTCCACGGTCTCGCCGTAGAAGCGCACAACGGAGGGAGCCAATCCGAGATTCGACATGCAGAAGTCTCGCTGCCCTGGCTTCGGCCGGACGGTCCGCTCGTCACCAAGCGGTTGTTACTCACCAGGGCCAACGGAGTCGGCGCAGTTCGCCGTACAGACTTCAACCTGCGCGCGTGGAAGCCCGCCCTCGTCACGGCCGGCGTCATCCCCGAGCCGAAGCCCGGCGAGCGGCACCAGGCAGCGCGAGAACATGGCATGCACGCTCTGCGGCACTTCTACGCCTCCCGTGCTGTTGGACGCAGGAGAGAACGTCAAAGCCCTGAGTACGTACCTCGGTCACACAGACCCAGGGTTCACACTCCGGGTGTACACGCACCTCATGCCGAGCAGCGACGGGCGGACCCGAAGGGCCGTGGACAGCCTGTACGCAGGCACCGATTCAGCACCTGACGGCCCAGAGACGGCCCAGGGCCAGTAAGACGCCGTAGGGCCGACGGTCAACGACCGTCGGCCCTACGTCTCGTTCCAGCTCGATAGTCGCGTTGACCTGCGCCTACAGCACCGGCAGGTTCTTCCGCAGTTCGAACGCGGTGACCTCGCTGCGGTACTCCTCCCACTCCTGGCGCTTGTTGCGGAGGAAGAAGTCGAAGACGTGTTCGCCCAGGGTTTCGGCGACGAGTTCGCTGCGTTCCATGAGGCTCAGGGCCTCGCCGAGGTTCTGGGGCAGGGGCTCGATGCCCATGGCGCGGCGTTCGGCGTCGGAGAGGGCCCAGACGTCGTCGTCGGCGCCCGGGGGGAGCTCGTAGCCCTCTTCGATGCCCTTGAGGCCGGCGGCGAGGAGCATCGCGTACGCCAGGTAGGGGTTCGCGCCCGAGTCGATGGAGCGGACCTCGACCCGTGCCGAGCCCGTCTTGCCCGGCTTGTACATCGGGACGCGGACGAGGGCGGAGCGGTTGTTGTGGCCCCAGCAGATGTACGAGGGGGCCTCGCCGCCGGCGCCCGCGGTGCGCTCCGAGCCGCCCCAGATGCGCTTGTAGGAGTTGACCCACTGGTTGGTGACCGCGGAGATCTCCGCGGCGTGCTTCAGCAGGCCCGCGATGAAGGAGCGGCCGACCTTGGAGAGCTGGTACTCCGAGCCGGACTCGTAGAAGGCGTTGCGGTCGCCCTCGAAGAGCGAGAGGTGCGTGTGCATGCCCGAGCCGGGGTGCTCGGAGAACGGCTTCGGCATGAAGGTGGCCTGGATGCCCTGCTCCAGCGCGACCTGCTTCATGACCAGGCGGAACGTCATGATGTTGTCCGCCGTGGACAGCGCGTCGGCGTAGCGCAGGTCGATCTCCTGCTGGCCGGGCGCGCCCTCGTGGTGCGAGAACTCGACGGAGATGCCCATCGACTCCAGCATGGTGATCGCCTGGCGGCGGAAGTCCATGCCGACGTTCTGCGGGGTGTGGTCGAAGTAGCCGGAGTTGTCCGCGGGGGTGGGCCGCGTGCCGTCCAGCGGGCGGTCCTTCAGCAGGAAGAACTCGATCTCCGGGTGGGTGTAGAAGGTGAATCCCAGGTCGGAGGTCTTGGTGAGGGTGCGCTTGAGGACGTAGCGCGGGTCCGCGAAGGACGGGGAGCCGTCCGGCATCAGGATGTCGCAGAACATCCGGGCGGTGCCCGGGGCCTCCGCGCGCCACGGCAGGACCTGGAAGGTCGAGGGGTCCGGCTTGGCGATCATGTCCGATTCGTATACGCGGGCGAAGCCCTCGATCGCCGAGCCGTCGAAGCCGATGCCCTCGTCGAAGGCCTGTTCCAGCTCTGCCGGGGCCACGGCCACCGACTTGAGGAAGCCGAGTACGTCCGTGAACCACAGGCGTACGAACCGGATGTCACGCTCCTCCAGTGTCCGGAGCACGAACTCCTGCTGCTTGTCCATCTTCCGCTTCCACCCATCCTTGCTGGTCAGGCCGCCTGCTCCCACGCCTCGGGGACGGTCGGGGCACCTGAGCATCCCACCACAACAGCATTTCATGCGCGTTGCCGACCTTGATCGGCCGGCCGACCTCGGCGTGAACGCCTCGCGTACGGCAGATGTCCGGCTTCGGATCCTGTTCGGTTCCGCCCCGGCATCCTGTTGTGGTCCTGCTCTGATGCCCATAGTGCCTGCTCGGGGGCTCATCTGTAATGGGCGGCCCCTATCCCACTACGATCAGCTGTCCCGACCGTCCCCCACGTATAAGGACTCGCCATGGGTTCCGCGAAGAACACGAGCAGCGCCTCGCGCAAGGCCCGCATAGAGGAGATGCGCCGCGCCGAGCAGTCCCGCGAGCGTCGCAATCGGATCCTCGTGATCGGCGCCAGTGTGGTCGTCGTCGCCGGGCTCGTCGTCGGTGGTGTCGTCCTCGTCCAGTCGCAGTCCGACAAGGACGACGCCGCGAGTGACTCCAAGGCGGGCTCGGGGCACTTCACCACGGGCTCCGACGGGGTGAAGACCTGGAGCGCGAAGCTTTCCCAGACGCACGTCACCAAGACCGTGGACTACCCGATGGAGCCTCCGGTCGGCGGTGACCACAACGCGGTCTGGATGAACTGCAACGGCGATGTCTACACCAAGGCGGTCAACAACATGAACGCCGTACACTCCCTGGAACATGGCGCGGTCTGGGTGACGTACAACAGCAAGGCCTCTGACGCCGACGTCAAGGCGCTCGCGGCGAAGGTCAAGACAACCCCGTACACGCTGATGAGCCCCGTCGAGGACCAGAAGGACCCGATCATGCTCAGCGCGTGGGGCAAGCAGCGCACGGTGTCGAGCGCGACCGACGCCAACGTCGGCAAGTTCTTCGAGTCCTTCGTGCAGGGCGACCAGACGCCGGAGCCGGGTGCCGCGTGCACCGGCGGGCTGTCCCAGTGAGCCGGATGAACCGGATGAAGCAGATCGGCTGGATCTCCGGGGCCGCGGCGGCGGTGCTCGTCGCTGCGGGGGCGATCACGTATGCGGTCGCCGACGGGGTTGGTGGCAGTGACGACTCGGGGGTCGTCACTCCCTCTGCCGATTCCGCCGACGCGGGGTTCGCCCGGGACATGGCGGTCCATCATCAGCAGGCCGTCGAGATGTCGTACATCGTGCGGGACCGCACCGAGAACGTGGAGGTACGGCGTCTCGCGTACGACATCGCGCAGACGCAGGCGAACCAGCGGGGCATGCTGCTGGGGTGGCTCGATCTGTGGGAGCTGCCGAAGGTGTCTTCGGACGGGCCCATGGCGTGGATGGGCATGGACGGGATGGTCTCCGGCGAGGACGGGGCGCTGATGCCCGGCATGGCGACCAATACCGAGCTGGAGAAGCTCAACACGCTTAGCGGCAAACCGGCCGAGGTCTTCTATCTGCAGTTGATGACCTCGCATCACAAGGGCGGGATTCACATGGCCGAGGGGTGTGTGGAGAAGTGTGAGGTCGGGGTGGAGCGGAGGCTGGCCACGGGGATGGTGGAGGCGCAGGAGTCTGAGATCGATCTCATGGCGGGGATGTTGGAGGCTCGGGGGGCGTGAGCCCGTCTCGGGCGCCTGGGGTTCGGTGGGGGCGGGGCCGGGGGCCGGTGGTGGGTCGGGGCCG
Source organism: Streptomyces sp. NBC_00620 (assembly GCF_026341825.1). Taxonomy (GTDB): domain Bacteria; phylum Actinomycetota; class Actinomycetes; order Streptomycetales; family Streptomycetaceae; genus Streptomyces. Next base: position 94,570 of record NZ_JAPENY010000002.1, on the reverse strand, counting down.
GGGGCCGGTACATCCGCCCGTCGCCGACGGATCAGACCTTGGCCGAGCAGGGAAGCGTCCGGTGACGCGAACGTACGCGACGGGCATTTGATGTACCGGCCCCCGGCCCCTCCCGTGCGTATGTGGGTGCCGGTGCGTCCGGCCCTCCCTGCCCCTTCCGTGCGTTCGCGGGTGCCGGTGGTGCCTCCTTTCGCCGTTTGCTGACAGGTTGTCAGTTTTGTGGGCTTGTGCTGGGTCGTCCCAAATGTCTTCCGGAAGTGGCTACTTGGGGTTTCCTTGGCCTGTTCATTTCCCTGGCATGGACGGTTCATCGTCAGAGTGGCCCCCATCGCGTGATCCATTCCCTGTGCACCCATGTGGCGCAGGGGTCTGTGCGGATCACCGACCGACCACTACATGCGACGAACCGCATCGCAGGGGGTTTTATGAGATCCAACCGCGCAGTGCTGCGCGCCGGGGTGAGCATGGCAGCGACACTGCCTCTGCTTGCCGGGGCGCTGGCGTTCGGCATACCCGTGGCCCAGGCGGCGGACGGCCCTGGCCGGGACACCCTCGCGGGTACGAAGCCCACCTGGGCGACGGCCAAGGCGGACAAGGGCGCCACGGCCGACAGTTCCCAGGTCTCCGCCCGGGTCTACCTCGCCGGCCGGGACGCCTCCGGTCTGGCCGCGTACGCCAAGGCCGTGTCCGATCCGGAGTCGGCCTCTTACGGGAAGTACCTCAGCGCCACGCAGGCGCAGAATCGCTTCGGCGCCACCGAGGCGCAGGTCGCCGCGGTGACCTCGTGGCTGAAGTCGGCGGGTCTGAAGGTCACCGGCTCCACGCAGCACTACGTCTCCGTGACGGGTGATGTCGCCGATGCCGAGAAGGCGTTCGACACCCAGCTGCACAACTACGCCAAGGGCACGAAGACTTACCGTGCGCCGTCGAAGACGGCCTCCGCGCCGGCCGCCCTGGACGGCGCCGTCCTGACCGTCACCGGTCTGGACACCGCTCCGCACAAGGCGACGCACAGCGACACCCTGCCGCCGCCGGACGCCGTGTTCAACAACGCCGGGCCGTTCTCCTCGTACTACGGCTCGAACATCGCGAGCACGCTGCCGGACGCGTACGGCACGAAGATCCCGTACGCCGTCCAGGGCTACACCGGCAAGCAGTTGCGCGCCGCCTACGGGGCCGGCACGAGCACCGGCAAGGGGGTGCGGGTCGCCATCACCGACGCGTACGCCTCCCCGACCATCGCCTACGACGCGGCCACCTACGCCAAGAAGCACGGTGACGCGAAGTACAGCAGCGGTCAGTTGCGCCAGGTGCTGCCGAGCGACTACACGAAGACCGAGGAGTGCGGGGCCGCGGGCTGGTACGGCGAGGAGACCCTCGACGTCGAAGCCGTGCACGCTGTCGCGCCCGGCGCGAGCATCACCTATGTGGGTGCCGCCTCCTGCTACGACGACGATCTGCTCGACTCGCTCAACAAGATCGTCGACGGGCACCTCGCCGACATCGTCTCCAACTCGTGGGGCGACATCGAGGCCAACGAGACGCCCGACATCGCGGCCGCCTACGACCAGGTCTTCCAGTTCGGCGCGGTCGAGGGCATCGGCTTCTACTTCTCCTCCGGCGACAACGGCGACGAGGTCGCCAACACCGGTACGAAGCAGGTCGACACCCCGGCCAACTCGGCGTGGGTGACGGCTGTCGGCGGTACCTCGCTGGCGGTCGGCAAGGGTGACAAGTACAAGTTCGAGACCGGCTGGGGCACCGAGCGGGCCGTGCTGTCGGCGGATGGCGCCGGCTGGACGGACTTCCCCGGCGCGTTCACCTCGGGCGCGGGTGGCGGCACCAGCAAGACCGTGTCGCAGCCCTTCTACCAGAAGGGTGTCGTACCCTCCTCGCTCGCCAAGGCGAACGGTACGACCGCCATGCGCACCGTGCCGGACATCTCGGCGGTCGCCGATCCCAACACCGGGTTCAAGGTCGGCCAGACGCAGACCCAGCCGGACGGGACGCAGGCGTACAGCGAGTACCGGATCGGCGGCACCTCGCTCGCCGCGCCGGTGATCGCGGGTGTCCAGGCGCTGGCCCAGCAGACGCGGGGCGGCAAGCCGATCGGCTTCGCCAACCCGGCGATCTATGCCAAGTACGGCTCGAAGGCGTACCACGACGTCACGGACAACCCCACGGGGTCCGGGCTCGCCGTGGCGCGCGTCGACTTCGTCAACGGTTACGACGCGACGGACGGTCTCACGACGTCGGTGCGCAGTCTCGGTAAGGACAGCTCGCTGTCCGCCGTGAAGGGCTACGACGACGTCACCGGCGTGGGTACGCCCGCGAGCGGCTACGTCCAGTCGTACCGGCGCCACTGAGGTCCACACGGTGGTCCGCCGCGCCCGCCCCCGACGGAGGTCTCGTCGGGGGCGGGCGTACGTTCGCCCCCCAGCCCGGGGGCGCGAGGCGCCCGCCACCCCATCGCGTCGCTCTGACGATTACACTGATCCTCGTGCCTCCACTGAACTTCCGGTCGCTCTATCAGCACGGCTTCGCACGCGTCGCCGCCTGTACGGGCCACACCGTCATCACGGACCCGCACGCCAACGCCGAGGCGGTCCTGCGCCACGCGCGCAGATGCGCCGACGAGGGCGTGGCCGTCGCCGTCTTCCCGGAGATGGTGCTGTGCGGCTACTCGATCGAGGACCTGATCCTCCAGGACGCGCTGCTCGACCAGGTCGAGGAGGCGCTCCGGGACGTGGTGGAGGGGTCGGCCGAGCTGCTGCCTGTCCTGCTCGTCGGTGCCCCGCTGCGCCACCGCGACCGGGTCTACAACTGCGCGGTGGTCGTGCACCGCGGGCGGGTCCTCGGTGTCGTGCCCAAGTCGTACCCGCCGAACTACCGGGAGTTCTACGAGCGGCGGCAGATCGCCTCGGGCGACGGCGAGCGCGGCGGCACGATCCGGGTCGGCGGGGAGTCGGTGCCGTTCGGCGTGGACCTGCTGTTCGCGGCGGACGACGTGGCAGGGCTGGTGCTGCACACGGAGATCTGCGAGGACATGTGGGTGCCTGTGCCGCCGAGCGCCGAGGCGGCCCTGGCCGGTGCGACCGTCCTCGCCAACCTCTCCGGCAGCCCGATCACCGTCGGCCGCGCCGAGGACCGCAAGCTGTTGTGCCGCTCGGCGTCCGCGCGCTGCCTCGCCGCGTACGTCTACGCGGCGGCCGGTCTTGGCGAGTCGACCACCGACCTGTCCTGGGACGGCCAGACCCTGATCTACGAGAACGGGGTGCTGCTGGCCGAGTCCGACCGCTTCCCGCTCGACGACCAGTTCGCCGTCGCCGACATCGACCTCGACCTGCTGCGGCAGGAGCGGCAGCGGATGGGCACCTTCGACGACAACCGGCGCACGCATGGCGCCCGTACGGCCGACTTCCGGACGGTGTCGTTCGAACTCGACCCGCCCACCGGTGACTTGGGCCTGCGGCGGCGTATCGAGCGCTTCCCGTTCGTGCCCGCGGACCCCGACCGGCTGGCCCTGGACTGCTACGAGGCGTACAACATCCAGGTCGCGGGGTTGCAGCAGCGGCTCGCTTCGATCGGTGGCGCGAAGGTGGTCATCGGGGTGTCCGGCGGGCTCGACTCCACGCACGCGCTGATCGTCGCCGCCCGCGCGATGGACCGCGCGGGGCGTCCGCGCAGCGACATCCTGGCCTGGACGCTGCCCGGCTTCGCCACCAGCGACCACACCAAGGACAACGCGCACAAGCTGATGGCCGCCCTCGGCGTCACCGCGGCCGAGCTGGACATCACGCCGACCGCCCGGCTGATGCTGAAGGAGATGGGCCACCCCTTCGCCTCCGGCGAGCCGGTGTACGACGTCACCTTCGAGAACGTCCAGGCCGGACTGCGCACCGACTACCTGTTCCGGCTCGCCAACCAGCGCGGCGGCATCGTGCTCGGCACCGGTGACCTCTCGGAGCTGGCGCTCGGCTGGTCCACCTACGGCGTGGGCGACCAGATGAGCCACTACAACGTCAACTCGGGAGTGCCGAAGACGCTGATCCAGCATCTGATCCGCTGGGTCATCGGCAGCGACCAGTTCGGCGAGGAGGCGGGCAAGATCCTCGCCGCGATCCTCGACACCGAGATCAGCCCGGAACTCGTACCGGGTGAGGAGATGCAGTCCACCGAGTCGAAGATCGGCCCGTACGCGCTGCACGACTTCACCCTGTTCCATGTGCTGCGCTACGGCTTCCGGCCGTCGAAGATCGCTTTCCTGGCCTGGCACGCCTGGCACGACGCGGACGCCGGCGCCTGGCCGCCGGGCTTCCCCGAGGCCAAGCGAGTGGCGTACGACCTGCCGGAGATCCGGCAGTGGCTGGAGGTGTTCTGCCGTCGCTTCTTCGCGTTCGCGCAGTTCAAGCGCTCGGCCATGCCGAACGGGCCGAAGGTCTCGGCGGGCGGTTCGCTGTCACCGCGAGGCGACTGGCGAGCACCGTCGGACAGTTCGGCGACGGTCTGGCTGCGGGACCTGGCTCGCTTCGACTAGTCCGGTGCGGGTGCGTGGGGACGGCCAGGAGAGGTTCTCGCCCCCTCCGCCCCTACCCGTCCCGTGTTGCTGGGGGCTCCGCCCCCAGACCCCCGCATCGGCCTGAACGGCCTCGTCCTCAATCGCCGGACGGGCTAGGGGTTAGCCCCTCCGGCGTTTGAGGAGCCGGGGTCCAGGGGGCGGAGCCCCTTGGCGGGGTCGAAGGGGCGGAGCCCCTGGGAATGGGACGGGTAGGGGCGGCGGGGGCGAAACTCTCAGTGGTGCACCGACTCCGCGTGCTCCGGCACATGTGAGGCCACCACACGCTCCCGGCCGCCCGCCGACACCGGGCCCCGCTTGTCCACCACGTAGGCCACCCCGGCAACTCCCAGCCCCAGCACGGCCAGCCCCGCGCCCACGACCGCCGGGGACGTCACGCCGAGGCCCGCTGCGAGCGCGAGGCCTCCGATCCACGCGCCCCCGGCGTTGGCCAGGTTGAACGCCGCCTGGTTGGCCGAGGAGGCGAGGGACGGGGCCGACGACGCCTTCTCCATCACCATCAGCAGCAGCGGCGAACTGGTCACGAACGCCGCCGTGCCGAGCAGGACCACTGCGAGCGCGGCGCTCCACGCCGTCGCCATCAGTACCGGGAACAGCGCCAGGACCGCCGCGAGCGAGACCAGGCCGCCGAAGAGCGTGCCCCGCATCGACCGGTCCGCCAGACGCCCGCCCAGCAGGTTGCCCGCCGTGGCGCCGACACCGAACAGCGCAAGAAGCAGGGTCACGCTTGAGTCGGCGTACCCGGCGGCGTCCGTCAGCATCGGTGTGATGTAGCTGTACGCGGCGAACAGCGCGCCGAAGCCGGCGACCGTCGTGCCGAGGGCCAGCCAGACCGGGAGCGACTGCAGGGCGGCAAGTTCGCCGCGCAGGCCCGCGGCGAGCCCGTGAGTGCCGTCGCGAGGGACGAGGAGCGCCAGTGACACCACAGCCAGGAGGCCGATCACACTGACGCCGAGGAAGGTGGAGCGCCAGCCCATGTGCTGGCCCATGAGCGTGGCCACCGGGACACCCACGACGTTCGCGACCGTCAGGCCCAGGAACATCAGCGAGACGGAGCGCGCCTTGCGTTCGGGGGCCACCAGGTTGGTGGCGACGACGGCGCCCACGCCGAAGAAGGCGCCGTGCGGCAGGCCGCTGAGGAAGCGGGCGGCCAGCAGCCAGTGGTAGTCGGGGGCGAAGGCGGAGAGCACGTTGCCCGCGACGAAGAGGAGCATGAGGCCGATCAGGACCTTGCGGCGGGACACGCGAGCGGTGGCCGCGGCCAGGAGCGGGGCGCCGATGACCACACCGAGCGCGTACGCGGAGACCAGGTGGCCGGCGCTGGGGATCGATATGTGCAGGTCGTCCGCGACGTCGGGCAGCAGGCCCATCATCACGAACTCGGTGGTGCCGATGCCGAAGGCGCCCACGGCGAGGGCGAGCAGGGCCAGAGGCATGAGGGGCCTTTCAAGGGAATCGCGGGCGCGCGGCGATGCGTGGGGACGTACGTGCGCGCAGGGCTGCGCCCGTGCACACCGATGTGCACGGGACGCGTAAGTTCATCTGTGGAACAAAGCCTCTCAGGCCCAGTATTCCAGGAGGTTAAGACTCGGTTGCCGAGATCTTTACGCGGGCGGCGATCGGGAGGTGGTCGCTGCCTGTCTCGGGCAGGGTCCACGAGGTCACCGGCTCGATCCCCTTGACCATGATCTGGTCGATCCGGGCCATCGGGAACGACGCGGGCCAGCTGAAACCGAAGCCGCTGCCCGCCGCGCCCTGCGTGGAGCGCATCTGCGCGGTGACGGCGTTCAGCGCGCGGTCGTTCATCGTGCCGTTGAGGTCGCCGAGCAGGACGACCTGCTTGAGCGGATCGTTGGTGATCGCCTCGCCCAGCGCGTCGGCGCTCTTGTCGCGCTGGCGGGCCGTGAACCCGGCCTCCAGCTTCACCCGTACCGAGGGCAGGTGGGCGACGTACACGGCGATCGGGCCCTCCGGCGTCGTCACCGTCGCGCGCATCGCACGGGTCCAGCCCAGCTTGATGTCCACGGGCCCGACGCCGGTCAGCGGGTACTTGCTCCACAGCCCGACGGTGCCCTGCACCGAGTGGTACTTGTACGTCGACGCGAGTGCCTTCTCGTACGTCGGGACCGCTGTGGCCGTCAGCTCTTCGAGGGCCACGACGTCGGCGCCGGACGCGGCCACGTCGGCGGCGGTGCCCGACGGGTCCGGGTTGTCCGCGTTGACGTTGTGCGTGGCGACGGTCAGGTTCCCGCCGCTGCCGTTCTTGTCGGTGAGGAGCCCGCCGAAGAGGTTCAGCCAGACGATCGCGGGCAGCAGCACGGCGATCACGGCGGTCGCCGACTTCCGTACGAAGCCGAGGACCAGCAGCACCGGGATGGCTAGGGCGAACCAGGGCAGGAACGTCTCCGTCAGGCTGCCGAGGTTGCCGATCCGGTTCGGGATCCGCGCGTGCAGGACCATCACCAGCGCGAGGACCACCGCGAGCGCGGCGAGGATCAGACCGCGGCGCCAGATGCCGCGGTCGCCGCGCCAGCCGTCGAGCAGGCGCCGAAGCCGGGACCCTCTGCGGTCGGGCCCCTGGCCGCCGCTGCCCGTCTCCGTCATATACGCCTGCGCCATACCGTCGCCTCACAACTTGCCGTGCACACCGACTGCCCCGCGGCTACGACCCTAGGGGATGATCCGTGTCCTTCCTGCCGTCCCATGACGGCCGTACGGGCACGAGGACGTACAACTTCGTGTCCGGAGTTCCGAATGTGGAGGTGGAACGCCTCGCCTGTGACGAAACGCGCATATTCGACCCGTCAGAAATCGCGCGGGTAGCAGCGGGTATCAGTGGGGTGGGCGGTCGCGTGAGCGGTCGTGCCAACTACGGCTTGGTGGGGCGCAGTCCCTCAAGGGCCGTGTCGACGATCCGTTCCGCGAGGTCCTCGGGGAGTGCGGAGTCGGGGTGCATGACGGTGCGTACGAGCATGGGGCCGACGAACATGTCGTTGAGCAGTTCGATGTCGATGTCGTCGCGGAGCTCGCCGTTCTCCTGCCCGCGGCGCAGGACTTCCTCGCCCATCCTGCGCCGCGGGGCGATGACGGTCGCGTGGTACGCGCTCCAGAGCCTCGGACTGGCCTTCATCTGGACGTGGACGTTGTGCAGGATCGCCGAGCTGCGGTTGGCCAGGGCACGCCGGCGCAGCGACTCCAGGAGGACGACGAGGTCGTCGCGCATCGAGGTGCCGGGGAGTTCCGGGTCCGGGGGCTCGGCGGCGCGCAGGACGTCGACGAAGAGTTCCTCCTTGCCGCTCCAGCGGCGGTAGATGGTCGCCTTGCCGACTCCCGCGGTGCGGGCGACGCGCTCGATGGAGACCTCGCCGAGGGGTACGCCCTCCTCGAGGAGTTTCATCACGCCTTCGAGGATGGAGCGTTCCACGGCCTCGCTGCGGGGGCGTCCCCTCGGGGGGCCCTCTTGCCTGTCCTGGCTGCCGGCGAGGCTCACTTCGAACTCCGTTCCTTGGTCGGACCTGGGGCTATTCTCCCCGGTGAACGCGGCTGGTCAGTGCTCCGCCTTCACCAACTCCGCCTCCTTCTCGCCCTCCTGCGGCGCGGGGGTGCGGCCCGGCAGGAACAGGAACACGACCAGCGCGCCGATGATCGCGACACCCGCGCCGCACAGGGCGGTGACGTGCATGGCGTGCAGGAAGGCGTCGTTGGCGGGGGTGATGAGGGCTTTGCCCTCGGGGCCGAGCTTGGCGGCGACGCCGAGGGTGGCCTCGATGGACTCGCCGGCGGTGTGGCGCAGGCCGGCCGGGACGAGGGTGAGCTTGTCCTCGATGCCGCCGCGGTAGGCCGCGGAGAGGACGGAGCCGAGGACGGCGATGCCGAGTGCGCCGCCGACCTGGCGGAAGGTGTTGCTGAGGGCGGACGCGGAGCCCGCCTTCTCGCGCGGCAGGGCCTGCATGATCACGACACTGGTCGGGGTCATGATGTGCGCCATTCCGGTGCCCATGAAGAAGAAGATGACCTCGAGGATCCAGATCGGCGTGTCCGCCTCCAGGGTGGCGAACGCGGCCAGCATCGCGGCGATGATCAGCAGCCCCGCCGTGCAGGTGGCCTTGTTGCCGAAGCGGTCGACGACGAGGCGGGCCCGCGGCGCGAAGATGAGCTGGGCGGCGGCGAGCGGCAGCATCAACAGGCCGGTCTGGAGCGGCGAGTAGCCCCGCACGCTCTGCGTGTAGAAGACGGAGAAGAAGGTCACGCCCATCAGCGCGAAGAAGACGAGCGCGATGGCGGACATCGCGGCCGAGAAGACCTTGTTCTTGAAGTAGGTGACGTCGATGGACGGGTGGTCGCTGCGCTTCTCGAAGACGACGAAGCCGATGAGCACCGCGAGTCCGGCCCCGATGGTCAGCAGGACCGTCGGATCGGTGAAGTCGGCCAGCTGGCCGCCCTTGATGATGCCGTAGACGAGCAGGACGAGACCGACGACGGACAGGACCACACCGATCGGGTCGACGCGTCCGGGGTTCGGGTCACGGGAGTCGGGGACCAGCCAGATCATCAGGACCAGCGCGAGCAGCACGATCGGCACGTTGACCAGGAAGACCGAGCCCCACCAGAAGTGGTCCAGGAGTACGCCGCCGGTGATCGGGCCGATCGCGATGGCGAGGCCGACGCCGCCGGCCCAGATGCCGATGGCCTTGGGCTGCTCGTCGCGCTCGAACACGTTCATCAGGACGGAGAGGGTGGCGGGCATCACGAACGCGGCGCCGAGGCCCATCACCGCCCGGAACACGATGAGCTGGACCGGCGAGCCGGACTCGGCGGCGAGCGCCGAACCTATGCCGAACACGGCGAGACCGGCGAGCAGCATCTTCTTGCGGCCGAGCCGGTCGCCGAGGAGGCCCGCGGTGAAGAGCAGTCCGGCGAAGACGAGCGTGTAGGCGTTGATGGCCCACTCCAGCTCGCCCTGGGTGGCGCCGAGGCCGATGGGCTCGGGGGTCGAGATCGTCTTGATCGCGACGTTCAGGATCGAGTTGTCGAGCACCACGATCAGCAGGCTCAACATGAGCACGCCGAGGATGGCCCAGCGGCGCCTGTGCACCGCCTCGGACACATGTCGTTCGGTAGCGGGAGCGGAAGTTGTCATGCGGCACAGCCTAGCGATATTCGATACGACACCGTCTCGTATCGAAAATGCTTTACGGAGACCTTACGAAGAGACCTAGGTCGCAGGGACGAGGCCCTCCGGGTGGGTCTGGGGGCCGGTCTAGCCGCGATTGGCACGAGGTGCCACCATGGAGGTGATCCGGGGACGCCGTCAGGGCGCCTCGAGATGACAGAAGGAGCCGTTGCGATGACGCAGCTTTCGGCTGCCGCTGAGCAGCCCACGGAGGGTGTGCGCCCGTCCACCGACAGCAGCAAGGCGCTGTACGGGGGTAAGAGCACCCGCCGAATCACGGTGCGCGACATCACCGCCGCCAAGGAACGCGGCGAGAAGTGGCCCATGCTCACGGCCTACGACGCGATGACCGCGTCCGTCTTCGACGAGGCCGGCATCCCGGTCATGCTCGTCGGCGACTCGGCGGGCAACTGCCACCTGGGGTACGAGACCACCGTGCCCGTCACGATGGACGAGATGACCATGCTGTCGGCCGCGGTCGTACGGGGCACCTCGCGCGCCCTGATCGTCGGCGACCTGCCCTTCGGGTCCTACCAGGAGGGCCCGGTCCAGGCGCTGCGCTCGGCCACCCGCCTCGTCAAGGAGGCCGGGGTCGGCGCGGTGAAGCTGGAGGGCGGCGAGCGCTCGCACCGCCAGATCGAGCTGCTCGTGGAGTCGGGCATCCCCGTCATGGCCCACATCGGGCTGACCCCGCAGTCCGTGAACTCCATGGGCTACCGGGTGCAGGGCCGCGGCGAGGAGGCGGCCCACCAGCTGCTGCGCGACGCCAAGGCGGTCCAGGACGCGGGCGCGTTCGCCGTCGTCCTGGAGCTGGTCCCGGCCGAGCTGGCCGGCGAGGTCACCCGCACCCTGCACATCCCGACGGTCGGTATCGGCGCAGGCCCGGAGACGGACGCGCAGGTCCTCGTCTGGACCGACATGCTCGGCCTGACCGGCGGCAGGATGCCGAAGTTCGTCAAGCAGTACGCCAACCTGCGTGAGGTCATGGGCAACGCGGCGAAGGCGTTCGCCGACGATGTCATCGGCGGAACGTTCCCGCTGGACGAGCACTCCGTGCACTGAGATCAATTAAGGGCCTTACGAGGTCCACTGAGCCACTGCGGCAACGAGGCGACCCGTCGAACTTCCCCCGTCGACGGGTCGTCGCCGTTTCTACACGCGCTCGCGCACCCTCTTCAGCAGCAACGCCCCGTCCTCCCCCGCGAACCACCGCGCATGCCCCACGAAGTACTCGTACGCCAGCGCCGTGTTCTCCGCGGACCGGGTCACCCCGTGGAAGTAGCCCATCTCAGAGAGCGCGAACTCGGCGTGCACGAGCGGCAGTAGCTCGGGCAGGGCGGCCGACTCGACGGCGCTGAGCGGGCGTACCGACGTGTAGCCGTCGAGGAGCGCGTCCACGTCCTCGAAGCGCACCGGGCGGGACGGGTCCAGCCACTGCACCGTGTTGCGCTCGATGGCGGTGGCCAGGTCGTGGACGGCTGTCGTGCGGTCGCTGAGGCCGAAGTCGAGGACGGTGGACACCTCGCCGGACGCCGTGTCCCAGAGGAGGTTCGAGGCATGCCAGTCGTTGTGGGTCCAGAGGGGGGCGAGACGGCTGAGGTAGGGCAACAGGCGCTCGTAGAAGGGGAGATGGACCTCCCGCAGGTCGTCCCGCCAGGGGCGGTGCGCCAACGCGGCTGCGAGCGCCGGGCGTTGGGTCGCGTACGCCTCAAGGGCCGCCTCGGGGTCGACCGCCGCGAACACGGTGAAGGAGGAGACCAGGTGCTGCGTGCGGCGGCGAGGGGCTTCGAACCCCTCTGCGGCCAGGTGCAGTTGGGCCAGCGCGGCACCGGCGGCACGGGCATGACGTACGGAGACGAAGGGCGACCAGGACAGCGCATCCCGGTACAGATCCGTCCCGGTCCCGGCCGAGTGGACCTCGTACACCCACTCCCCGCGCGCCTCGGCGCCAAGGACCTCGACGACCGGCGCGCCCCGCTCGCGCAGGTACCGCAGGAAGGCGTGCTCCTCTGCCAGGCCTTCGAGGGTGCGTACGTCGCGGTGGTGGCGTTTCACGAACAGCCGCCGTCCGCGACGGTCGACGACGGCGGCTGCGGACAGCGGGCGCGGGCTGCGCCACAGCACCCGCGCGGGGCCGACGACGGCCTCGACCTCGGCGTCGGTGAGGGGCGGCCAGTCGGGGGCGACGGGGGCGGTGCCCATGCCGTGGGCCAGCAGGCGGCTCATCCGGTCACCACCTTTTCCTGCTCCACCTTGCTCGGCCGGCCGCTCAGCGCGTCGAACAGGCGCCGCTCGGTTGCCGCGAACTCCGGTTCGGTCAGGGCCTCCAGGCCGCGCGGGCCCGAGCGCGGTACCTCGACCCGCTCGACGACGGTGGCCGGGCGGGGTGAGAGGACGTGCACGGTGTCGGCGAGCAGGACGGCCTCGCGGATGTCGTGGGTGACGAGGACGACGGTCCAGCGGTAGCGCTGCCACATGTCGGCCAGCCACAGCTGCATCTCGGTGCGGGTGAGGGAGTCGAGCGCACCGAAGGGCTCGTCGAGCAGCAGTACGGGGCGCTCCAGGACGACCGTGCGCAGGAGGGCCGCGCGCTGCCGCATGCCGCCGCTGAGCTGGAAGGGGTAGGAGGACTGGAAGCCGTCGAGTCCGAAGGCCTCGAAGAGCTCGCCCGCCCGGCGCCGCGCCTCCTTCTTCCGTACGCCCTGGGCCTCGAGCCCGAGCGCGGTGTTGTCGAGCACCGTGCGCCAGGGGAACAGCAGGTCCTTCTGGGGCATGTACGCGACCTTGCCGGAGGCCACGGACGCGGGGGCGCCGTCGATGAGGATCTCGCCCGAAGTGGGCGTGTCCAGGCCGGAGATCAGGTTGAACAGGGTGCTCTTGCCGCTGCCGCTCGGGCCGATGACGGCCGCGAACTCGCCCGGTTCCACGGTGAGTTCGAGATCGCGCAGCACTTCGAGCGACCCGAACGCCTTTCCGGCACCTTGTACTTGGAGACCTCCCCGCACTTGGAGACTCATGTCCGGCCTTCCTTCAGGAGCGCCCGTTCCCACGGCAGGACGAGCCGTTGCAGCAGATACGTCGCCCCGAACAGGGCGATGCTCAGCAGCGCGGTGACCACGACCGCCGCGAAGACGAGATCCGTGCGGAACGCGCTCTTCTGCGCCTGCATGTAGATCCCGAGGCCCTTCTCGGCGCCCGCGTACTCGGCGAAGACGGCGCCCACGACGGCGTACGTGATGCTGACGCGCAGCCCGGTGAAGAAGTGCGGCAGCGCGCTCGGGACGCGGACGAGCCGGAAGGCGCGCCAGCGGCCCGTGCCGAGCGAGCGCAGCAGGCGCATCGCGTCGCGGTCGGTGGACGCGAAGCCCGCCGCCAGGTTGGCGGCGAGCGGGAAGAACGTCGTCAGGGTCACGACCAGCATCTTCGGCAGCAGTCCGAAGCCGAACCAGATGATCAGCAGGGGCGCCACTGCGACGATCGGGATGGTCTGCGAGGCGACCAGGAGTGGGTACAGGCCCCGGCGGGCCGCCGCCGAGAAGTCCAGGATCACGGCGACCAGCCAGGCGGCGGCGAAGGAGAGCGCGAAGCCGAGCAGGGTCTCCTGGAGGGTGGGCAGGGTCTGGTCCCACAGGTCGGTGCGGTTGGCCCAGCCCTGGTTCAGTACGCGGCCGGGGCTGGGCAGCACCGTCGGGTCGACGCCGGCGGCGGTGACGTACGTCTGCCAGCCGCCGACCACGACGGCGAGGACGAGGAGGGGTGGCCAGACGGCACGCAGTGCCGCTCTCACTGGGCGGCCGGGAGATAGTCGTTGGTGAAGAACTCCGAGGCGTCGGGGGCCTTGGTGAGCTTCTTGCCGTTCTCGTCGGTCAGCAGGCCGGACTTGAAGTCGAAGTCGGCGAAGTCCTGCCAGCGTTCGGCGCTCTGAGTGCCGATGGTGCCGTCCGCGGCCCGGTAGTACTCCTTGGCGAGCAACTGCTCGCTCTCCTTGACCAGTTCGGTGTTGGTGAGTGTGCTCTTGTTGGCCGCGATGAGCAGGTCGGCGGCCTGGTCCGGGCTGTCGGCGGCGTACTCGTAGCCCTTGTTGAGCGCGGCGATGAACTTCTTGGCGATCTCCGGGTTGTCCTTCAGGTACTGGCCGGAGGAGGCGATGAGGGTCGAGTAGATCGCCGGGACGCCGTAGTCGGCGAGCGCGAAGTCCTTGAGCGGCTTGCCCGTCTCCTTGGCCTCCAGGCCCTCCCAGGTCGGCATCGGCATCGCGAAGTCCGCCTTGCCCGCGTAAAGGGCCGCGTACGCCGAGGTGTTGAGCGTGATCTGCTTGAAGTCGCCCTTGCCGCCGTCCGCCTGGATGACCTTCTGGAGCAGGGCCTTCTCGTAGGGGGCGCCGAACCCCGCGTACGTCTTGCCGTCCAGGTCCTTGGGGGACGTGATGTCGTCTCGGTCGGCGCGCACGGAGACCGTGACGTTCGTCTTCTGCGTGACGGCGTACACCGACTTGATGTCCTGGCCCGCGGCGCGCGCGGTGGTGATGCCCTCCTGGTAGGAGATGCCGAAGTCCGCCTTGTGGTTGGCGACCAGCGTCTCGGGCGCGGTCGTGCCGTACGGCACGATCTTCAGGTCGATCCCGGCGTCCTTGAACCAGCCCTTCTGCTGAGCGACGTAGATCCCGGTGTGGTTGGTGTTGGGGGTCCAGTCCAGGGCGAGGGTGACCGTGGTGGTGCCGTCCTCGGCGGCGGCGGACGTGGAGTCGCCCGAGGCGCAGCCGGTCAGGGCCAGAGCGGCGGCGGTGGATATGGCGAGCAGGGCGGACGTACGGCGTCTCATGGGAATCCTCGAAGGGGGCGGCGCGGCGATGACGGGGACGTGGCGGTGCAGCTCACGCCCGACACAGCGCGCTGCTGACCCGCATCAGGTCCACAGCCATACGCCTCGTCAGATCCCTTGCCTGGCAGGTCACTTGGCGGCCGCCGGGGCATGGGCTCCGAGCAGGTCGTTCGTGTACGAGGAGGCCCAGTCGCGGGCGTGCGCGATGGCGCCGTACCGGGCGAGCCAGTCGGCGTACGGGCCCATGCGGGTCTCGTCGATCTCGCCCCAGTGGCCGTCGGCGCCGGTCCAGGTCGGGGCGACCAGGGCGAGGGAGCGGGCGATCAGGGGGCGGGAGAAGTAGGGGATCACGCGCTCCAGCAGGGCGCGGGTGTAGTCCTGTTCGGCTGCGGCGGCCGCGTAGCCGCGGGCGGTGGCGGACAGGAAGGCGCGCACCAGGTCCGGGCGGGCGTCGGCGAAGGCCTCGCTCGTGCCGAGGAGGTAGCTGTGGTAGCGCGGGGCGCCGATCTCGTCGACCGGCCAGGTCAGCCGCGCTGTCTCGGGCAGGTCGCCGCGGAGGGCGTCCCAGGACCAGTAGTTGCCGAAGGTGGCGTCGGCCTCGCCGGCCGCTATGTCGTCGACGGTGAGTTCGCGGTAGCCGGCGTCGACGGTGATCACCGCGTCCGGGTCGCCGCCGTCGGCCGCGACCAGGTGGCGGACCATGGCGCGACCGCGGGGAGTCGGGTTGTAGGCGAGGCGGCGGCCGGAAAGGTCGCGGGGGCGGGTGATCCCGGTCGAGCGGGCGGTCTGGATCGCTTCCAGGGCACGGTGGTTGACGGCGGCGACGCCGAGCAGCGGGGAGCCGTCGGCGGCGCGGCGGGCGAGGAGGCGGTTCGGCGGGAAGATGCCGAAGTCCACCTCGCCGCGGGTCAGGTACTCCAGGGTGTCACCGCGTCCCGGATCCTGGACGGCGAGTTCCACGTCGAGGCCGGCCTCGCGGTACCAGCCGCGGTCCCGGGCGACGTACAGACCGGCGGAATTCGGCCAGGGGTGGAAGTAGTCGAGCATGACTCGGACGTGCGACATCGGCAGACAACTCCGCGGACGGCAGGGCGGCACTCAGGGTGCGGGCCTGGTGGGGAAAGAAGGAGGGAAGGGGAGACCGCGTGGGTCAACAACAGGAGCGGGCCGCCGCGGCGAGCGCCGGGGGACACTTCTGCTCGACTGCTGAGGACATGCGGTACTCCTACGCGGGGCACGGAGGCCGTCGTCCGATCCGACCGGGATCGGGCAGCGGTCTCCGAGGCTCAAGTGGTGCGGTCGGCGTTCCCATGGGGATCGTCACCGGCACAACGCCGACTCGGATCCCAGACGCCCTCTCAGCCCAACCGGGTAGGGGCTCCCGCGTAGATGGCCGAAACCATAACCCCCGCCGACCATGCCTGCGCAAGCGTGATCCACTATGTGGGACGAATGTGCCCGGTGAGTGAGATGTCCCAGCTCAGGCGTGCTCCGCACATGCCCTCGGGTTAGCATCCCCGCCATGACCGACGCCCCGCTCCCCGGACTCCCGCTCTCCGGGCTCCCGCTCCCCGGACCGCTGCTTCCCGGACCGCTGGTCGACGACGCCTGGCTCGCGGCCCGTCTCGACGACCCCCGGCTGGTCGTCCTCGACGCCACCGCGCTGCTTCCGTCGCCGGGCCACGACGGCGACTACCGCTCCGGCAGCGGCCACGCCCAGTGGGCCGGGCGGCACATCCCGGGCTCCCGCCACGCGGACCTCACGGGCGAGCTCTCGGACCACGAGGCGCCGTACCACTTCGCGGTTCCCGCACCTGAGGCGCTGGCCGCCGCCCTGCGTCGGCTCGGTGTGCGGGACGGCAGCGAGGTCGTCGCGTACGACAGCGCGGGCGGCATCTGGGCGGCCCGGCTGTGGTGGATGCTGCGGGCGATCTCCGTACCGGCGGCGGTACTCGACGGAGGCCTGCAGGCCTGGGAGGCGGCCGGACGGCCGGTCCTCAACGGGCAGGAGGAACCCGCTCCGGCAGCCGAAACTCTCACCCCCGTCCCCCTCCCCCACGCCTGGGCCACCCTCCCCGACGTCGACGCCGTCCTGCGCGGTGAGCGGCCCGGCACCCTCGTCTGCGCGCTTCCGGAGTCCGGGTTCGACGGCAGTGCGCCGACCCGGTACTCGCGGCGCGGGCACATCCCCGGCAGCCTGAACCTGCCCGGCCGGGGGCTGCTCGACGAGGCGGGCCGGTTCCTGCCGCGCGCCGAACTCGCCGCGCGCGTCGGGGCGGTGCTCGACGACACCGCCTCCCCCGTCGTTCTGTACTGCGGCGGCGGAATCTCCGCGGCCGGGGCCGCCCTCGCACTGACACTGCTGGGCCGCGAGGACGTCACGCTGTACGACGGCTCCCTGGAGGAGTGGTCGGCCGACCCTGCGCGACCCCTCATACAACAGGGCTGACCTGCGAAGACACTGCGGTGTCGGTGGCTTGTAGGCGGCTGTAGGCAAGCTGTAGGCGGTTTGTCGGTGGCGGCTGGCACCTTGATGGTCATGACGCGAATCGACAACAAGCCCACAGGCGGCAAGGCAGCCGTCACCGTACGGGGGCTGGTCAAGCACTACGGCGAGACCAAGGCGCTGGACGGTGTGGACCTGGACGTGCACGAGGGCACCGTCCGCGGTGTGCTCGGTCCCAACGGCGCAGGCAAGACCACCCTCGTCCGTATCCTGTCCACCCTCGTCACCCCCGACTCCGGCCTGGCGACTGTCGCCGGTTACGACGTGCTGAAGCAGCCCCGGCAACTGCGCCGCGTGATAGGGCTCACCGGCCAGTACGCCGCGGTCGACGAGAAGCTCTCCGGCTGGGAGAACCTGTACATGATCGGGCGGCTGCTCGATCTGCCCCGCAAGGACGCCCGCAGGCGTTCCGACGAGCTGCTGGAGCGTTTCTCGCTCACCGACGCCGCCAAGCGCCCGGCCGGCACGTACTCCGGTGGTATGCGCCGCCGTCTGGACCTCGCCGCCTCCATGATCGGCAGCCCAGCCGTGCTGTACCTGGACGAGCCGACGACCGGCCTCGACCCGCGCACCCGCAACGAGGTGTGGCGCGAGGTCAAGCGCATGGTCGCCGACGGCGCCACCGTGCTGCTCACCACCCAGTACATGGAGGAGGCCGAGCAGCTGGCGTCCGAGCTGACGGTCATCGACCGCGGCAAGGTCATCGCCAGCGGCCGGGTCGACGAGCTGAAGGCGAAGGTCGGCGGCCGCACGCTGCGGGTCCGCCCGGTGGACCCGCTGGAGCTGCGCCCGCTGGCCTCGATGCTCGACGAGCTGGGCATCACCGGCCTCGCCGCCTCCTCCGTGGACATCGAGAGCGGCACGATCCTGGTCCCGATCCTCAGCGACGAACAGCTCACCGCCGTGGTCGGCGCGGTCACCGCGCGCGGCATCACCATCGGCTCGATCAGCACCGAACTGCCCAGTCTGGACGAGGTGTTCCTGTCCCTCACCGGCCACAAGGCCACCGCCCCGCAGGACAACACCCCGGCCCGCGCCTACGAGGAGGTCTCCGCATGAGTACCGCCGTCATCGATGCCCCCCTCGCCGCGAAGGACGAGGCCCGCATCAGTCCGCGCGCTCACGCGCGGCACATCGGCGCCCTGGTCCGCCGCAACCTGCTGTGGATCCGTCAGGACCCGGAGTCGATGTTCGACGCCATCCTGATGCCGGTCGTCTTCACCCTGCTGTTCGTGTACGTCTTCGGCGGCTCCATCGGTCAGTCGCTGGGCGGCGGCCAGGACCAGTACGTGCAGTACGTCGTGCCCGGTCTGATGGCGATGACGTGCATGAACATCGCGATGGCCGTCGGCACCGGCTTCAACGAGGACTTCCAGAAGGGGGTGATGGACCGCTTCCGCACCCTGCCGATCGGCCAGGGCTCCGTCCTCTTCGCCAAGATCGTGGTCGAGCTGATGCGGATGCTCGTCGCGACGGCGATCCTGATGGTCGTCGGCGTGCTCGTGGGCTTCGACATCACCAACTGGCCGGGCCTGTTCGCCTCCGTGGGGCTCTCCGCCCTCTTCGGCTCCTCCCTGATGTGGATCTTCCTGGTCCTCGGTGTGACGATGAAGAACGCCCAGTCCGTGCAGGCCATGGGCTTCCTGGTCCTGATGCCCCTGCAGTTCGGGTCGTCCATCTTCTCCCCGACCCAGACCATGCCCGGCTGGCTGCAGAACTTCACCGACTACAACCCGCTGTCCTCGCTCGCGGACACCACGCGCGGTCTGATGGTCGGTGGCCCGGTCACGCACGACCTGTGGGTGACCCTCGGCTGGACGGCGGCGCTCACGCTGGTGATGGCGCCGATCGCGATCCACAAGTTCCGCACCAAGAGCTGACGTTCGCAGTTGTTCGCAGTCGTTCGCAGTCGGAGCGACTGCCCCGGTCCGGTCCGCGTCAGATGAGGGCGGCGGCCTCCTCCATGGAGAGCCCGCCGCCCTCGGCGTACGCGGCCTCGTACGCCGCGTCGTCGAGTACGGCCCGCAGGCCGGCCTCCGCCCTGGTGCGCATCTCGTCCTCGGCCGGGGGCGCGAAGTGACCCGGCGGCAGGAACTGGTCGGCGGCGCCCAGGAGTCGGGCCCCGTCGCGGGCGCGGTCGGCACCGTACAGGCCGGTGAGGGCGATGACGGCGGTGGTCAGATGCGTGGAGATCAGGTTCGGCGTGATCATCCGCGACAGCGGGTCCAGGGACCGCTCCACGGCCCGCCGCGCCTTGTCCCGGGCCTCCGCGTACCGTCCGTCGAGCGTGTCCAGCCAGGCGTCCATCCCGATCACGTACCCATCGAAGATCACGAATGTGCTGGCCCCGAACTCCTCACGCAGCAGCCGCAGTTGCTCGCGCGCCTCGGCGATCCGGCCGGTGCGGCCGAGCCGCATGCTGAGGAAGAGCCGGCCCGCGGGCATGGCTTCGTTGACGGCACCGAAGCCCTGCGCGAGCACCTCGCGCAGCATCGCCTCGCCCCGCTCGGGCTCGCCCAGCTCGATGTACATACTGCCGAGGCGGACACTCAGCACCGCCGCCTGGGCGCGGGCACCGAGCCGTTCGGCGTACGCCATCGCCTCCGCGTAGTCCGTGGCGGCCGGCCCGTACTCACCCCGTCGCTCATGGGCCTCACCGCGCGCCGAGAGCGCCTCGGCCCCGCCCCAGGCATCGCCGACGCGGCCGAAGATCTCCAGCGCCTCGTCGGCGTCACGGGTCGCGTCGCCCGCCCAGTCGGCCCGGTTGGCGAGGATGTTGGCGCGCATCTGGAGGGCGACGGCGAGTTCCCATTCGAGGCCGAGCTCGCGGCACGTGGAGACGGTCACGTCGATGACGGAGCGCATCCGCTCCATGTCGCCGGTGAGCAGGACGGCGTAGAACCAGAGGCTGCCGGGGCTGCGGCAGGTCTGCGGGAGGCCGGGCCGGTAGGTCTCGGCGATGACGCGCAGCCTCGCCTGGGCCTCCGGGGTCAGCCAGGCGTCCAAGTCCATGTCCATACCGGCGAGATGGACGAGGTGCACACCGCGCCGCGCCTCTTCGAGGACCTCCGGGCGCAGCGGCGGCGGGGTGGCCGTGACGCTCTCGTACAGCGGGGCGGCCGGGCGCGCGGGGGGTGCGAACGGGTCGGGGCCGAGGACCATGACCTGGGCGGACCAGGTGCGGGCCTCGATGCGCTGGTCGCGCATCTGCCAGTACCAGTTCAGCGACAGGACGAGGCAGATGGCCTCCTGCTCGTCGCGTTCGGCGACGGCGTGCCGCAGGGCGGTGCGCAGGTTCTCGTACTCGAGTTCAAGGAGCGCGATCGCCGCGGCCTGGCCGTGACCGCGCAGTTCGGGGTCGGTGGTGCGGGCGAGTTCGCGGTAGTACGTGAGGTGGGCGCGCTCGGCGGGCGGGCGGTCGCCGGACTCGTCGAGCCGCTCGCCCGCGTACTCGGCGACGGTCTCCAGGAGCCGGTAGCGCATCCCGCCGTCCGCCGAAGGGGCGGCCACGACAAGGGACTTGTCGACAAGGGAACCCAGCGACTCCAGTGCGGCGGGTCCGCAGACGGCCTCGGCTGCGGCGAGATCGCAGCCGCCCGCGAAGACGGACAGCCGCCGCAGTACGTCGCGTTCGTCCTCGTCGAGCAGGTCCCAGGACCAGTCGACGACGGCGCGCAGCGTCTGCTGCCTGGGCAGAACCGTGCGGGCACCCGAGGTCAGCAGGCGGAACCGGTCGTCCAGGCGGTCGGCGATCTGCCGCGCGGTGAGCAATCGCAGCCGGGCGGCGGCGAGTTCGATGGCGAGCGGCAGTCCGTCCAGGCGCAGGCAGATCTCGGCGGCCGCCTCCGGATCGTCCTCGATCCGGAACCCCGGCCTGGCCGCCGCCCCGCGGTCGGCCAGCAGCCGCAGCGCGACGGGTTCGGGCAGCGGCTCCACGGGGCGCAGCAACTCCCCCGGTACGCCGAGGGGTTCACGGCTGGTGGCGAGCACCGTCAGTTCGGGGCACCGCTCGAGGAGCTCCTCGACGAGGTGCGCGGCGGCGTCCACGACATGCTCGCAGTTGTCGAGGATGAGCAGCATGCGGCGCTTGGCGCAGTGCTCGGCGAGTCGGTTGAGGGGGTCGTCGTGGCGCTCGGAGACGGCCCGCATCTCCTCGGCGCCGGCGCCGCGCAGCACGGTCTCGCGGGCGCCGACGGCGGTGAGCACGGCCTCGGGGACGGCCTTCGGGTCGTCCACCGGAGCGAGTTCGGCGAGCCACACCCCGTCCCGCGACGCGTACGCCACGGCCTCCGCCGCCTCCTGCGACAGCCGTGTCTTTCCTGCTCCGCCGGGCCCGAGCAGTGTCACCAGCCGTGCCGCCGCGAGGTCGCCCCGGATGGCGTCGATGTCGGCCTCCCGGCCGACGAAGGAGGTGAGTCGGGCGCGGAGGTTGCCAGGGGACGCCGGGCGCGGCGATTCGGTGTGCGCCGGGGAAAGCAACTCCATGTGCAGGGCGCGCAGTTCGGGGCCCGGGTCCGAGCCGAGGCGGTCGGCCAGGAGCTGTCGTACGGACTCGTACGCGGCCAGGGCCTCCGCCGGGCGGCCCACGTCGCGCAGGGCGCGCAGGCGCAGGGCCTGGAGGGGCTCGTCGAGGGGGTGGCTGTCGCAGAGGGCGGTGAGTTCGGGCAGGGACCGTTCGGCGTCGCCGAGGGCGAGGGCCGCGGTGAAGCGGGCGCGGCGCGCGTCGAGGCGGCGGGTCTCCCAGCGGGCCGCCACGGCAGTGCGGTCGGGGAGGTCGGCGAGGGCCGGGCCGTGCCACAGCCCGAGGGCGTCGTCGAGGACGACGGCCGCCTTCGCGGGGTCGCCGTCGGCCAGCGCGCGGGTGCCCTCGCCGGCCAGCCGCTCGAAACGGTGCAGGTCGATGTCGTCCGCGCCCGCGGTGAGCCGGTATCCGCCGTCCACCGAGTCCACCGCACCCGCGCCGAGCGCCCTGCGCAACCGCCCGACCAGCGCCTGGACCGCGCCGGACGCGTCCGCGGGCGGCTCCCCGTCCCATACCTCGTCCACCAGGACGGACACCGGCACGGTCCGCCCGGGCCGCAGCGCGAGCACGGTCAGCAGAGCACGCAGCCGCGCCCCGCCGACCGGGACGGGCGTGCCGTCGGGGCGGAGTGCCTGGGTGGTGCCGAGGATGCGGTAGCGCACGGGGTCCATTGTCTCCGGTGGCGTCAGGGGCGGGGACCGGGCATGTGGGGTTCGGCCAGGAGCCCGGCCTGGTCATGGCACCGGACGGCCCGGTCCTTCGTACCGCACACCTGCCAGGACCCCATACCCCCACCCTCCCCGGAACCAATGGCCGATCGCGAGACGTTTTCCGAATGCGCCCGGTACGGTCGGGCAGGCCCAGCTCATGCGTATCAGTCCAGGGAGCCCCATGACCACCGCAGCGACCCGCCGCAGTGACCGGAGGATCAGCCCCGTCTTCATCGGGATCGTGGCTGTGACGGCGGTGACCGGCTGGGCGACCTGGACCGGGTTCGCCGAGCAGCCCGGACTGGCCGCGTTCCTGTTCGTGACGGCCGCCTGGATCGTGTCGCTCTGTCTGCACGAGTACGCGCACGCGCGCACCGCCCTGCACAGCGGGGACATCTCGATCGGGGCGAAGGGCTACCTGACGCTGAACCCGCTCGCCTATACGCACGCACTGCTCAGCATCGTGCTGCCCGTCATCTTCGTGATCATGGGCGGGATCGGTCTGCCGGGCGGTGCGGTCTTCATCGAGCGGAGCCGGATCAAGGGTCGCTGGAGGCACAGTCTGATCTCGGCGGCGGGCCCGTTGACCAACGTGCTGTTCGCGATCGTCTGCACGGCCCCGTTCTGGCTGGGCGCCCTGGACGGGGTGCCGGGACCGTTCCGCTACGCGCTGGCGTTCCTCGCACTGCTCCAGATCACGGCGGCGATCCTGAACTTCCTGCCCGTGCCGGGCCTCGACGGCTACGGCGTGATCGAGCCCTGGCTGTCGCACAACATCCGCCGCCAGGTGGAGCCGTTCGCGCCGTTCGGCCTGCTCGCCGTGTTCGGGGTGCTGTTCATCCCGCAGGTGAACGCCGCGTTCTTCGACGCGATCTACTGGATCCTGGGCGGCCTGGGCATCGACGACGTCGATCGCTACTGCGGTCAGAACCTGTACCGCTTCTGGGGCGACGTCAACGAGTACTGCACCGTCGACCGGTGAGCCGTCGACCGGTGAGCCGTCAGCCGGTGAGCCGTCAGCTCGTGAACCTTCAGCCCGTGACGGATCCGGAGCCGCCACGCGTCCTGCCGCGCCGGGCGTAGTACCACGTCATGTTGGACGACAGACCGGCCATCAGCACCCATACGATCCCCAGCAGGCTGCCCTGGACGAAGGAGACCACGGCCGCGGCGACGGAGAGCAGACAGACGGCGAGGGCGTAGACGGCAAGGCGGGGCATGGGACATCGGCTCCTGTCGGGGGACACTGCTTGCCACCAGTGTCCCCCACGCGGCTCAGACGTCCGTCACCCGCAGGCCGGCATGGGCCTTGTAGCGCCGGTTCACCGAGATCAGGTTGGCGACCAGGGACTCGACCTGGTGGGCGTTGCGCAGCCGCCCGGAGAAGACGCCGCGCATGCCGGGGATGCGTCCGGCGAGCGCCTGCACGATCTCCACGTCCGCCCGCTCCTCGCCGAGGACCATCACATCGGTGTCGATCTCCGCGATCTCCGGGTCCTGGAGGAGGACGGCGGACAGGTGGTGGAAGGCCGCGGTGACCCGAGAGTCCGGCAGCAGGGCGGCGGCCTGCTCGGCGGCGCTGCCCTCCTCCGGCTTCAGCGCGTACGCGCCCTTCTTGTCGAAGCCGAGCGGGTTGACGCAGTCGACGACGAGCTTGCCGGCCAGTTCCTCGCGCAGGGACTCCAGCGTCTTGCCGTGTCCGTCCCACGGCACCGCGACGATCACGATGTCGCTGCGCCGCGCGCACTCGGCGTTGTCGGCACCCTCCACGCCGTACCCGAGCTCGTCGGCGGCGCTCTGCGCGCGGTCCGCGGCACGGGAGCCGATGATCACCTTCTGTCCGGCCTTGGCAAGCCGGTAGGCGAGGCCCTTGCCCTGGGGGCCGGTGCCGCCGAGTACACCGACGACGAGCCCGGACACGTCGGGGAGGTCCCAGGGGTCCTTGGCGGGGGCCTTCTGGGCGGCGTTCGGTACGGCGTTCGGTGCGCTGTCAGTAGAGGTCATGGGCCGACTTTACGTGCGCCGGTCCCACGGGTGGGGGTCAGGTGAGAGCCCGCACCGGGATACGGCGGAAGGTGATCGTCTCGTACGCGCCGAAGTCGCCCGTCTCGTAGAGGAGTCCGACGGTCGCGGTGTCGACGCGTACAAGGTCGGAGTACGCGGCGGGCAGTCCGTCGACCGTGTGCGCGGGGCGCCAGGTGACGCCGCCGTCGGTGGAGGCGCGCACGGTCATCAGGGCGCGGTAACCCGGGGCGGCGGGGCTCGAGTAGAGGAGCAGGTCGGGGTCGCGGAGCTGGAGCACGCTGCCCTGGACGACGGGGGCGGTGAGGCCGGCCTGCGGGCGGAAGGGCTTGGCCAGGGTCTCGCCGCCGTCGCGGGAGTGGGCGTCGGCGCGGGTGCCGGGGGCGGTGGCGTGGTTGCGGGTGTTGAAGTAGACGCGTCCGTCGGGGAGTTCGGCGGCGGTGGTCTCGTTCGCGTTGATGTAGCCGTTCGGGTTGTCGTCGACGTATCCGATGCGCCAGGTCAGGCCGCCGTCGTCGCTCAGCAGGCAGTGGCCGCCGTTGTACTTGCCCTCGGTGCCGTTGTCCGTGCCCTTCGGCGGCAGGGAGTGGTTGGCGGGGACGACGACCCGGCCGGAGGTCAGCTGGAGGGCGTGGCCCGGCGTGGTGGCGTACCACCGCCAGTCTTCCTTCTTCGTCTGCGCGGTGATGTCCGCGGGCCTCGACCAGGTGAGGCCTTCGTCGTCGCTGTGCTGGACCCAGACCCGGCGGCCGTCGGCGGCCGACAGCTTGCCGCGGCGGATGGCGTCCTCGGTGGCGAGGG
The DNA here is from genome assembly GCF_026341825.1 of Streptomyces sp. NBC_00620. GTDB lineage: Bacteria > Actinomycetota > Actinomycetes > Streptomycetales > Streptomycetaceae > Streptomyces. The sequence goes on along the minus strand of NZ_JAPENY010000002.1, from coordinate 69,439 downwards.
CCGTGTTGCGGACGTGGACGAGCAGGACGCGGCCGGTGTCCAGGACGACGGGGGCGGGGTTGCCCGAGAGGTGCTCGGCATTCTTGGCCGCGACCTGGAGCGGGCCCCAGCTGCGGCCGCCGTCCGTGGACCGCTTCAGGACGATGTGGATGTTCCCGAAGTCGTCCCGGGAGCCGACCCTGCCCTCGCAGAAGGCGAGCAGGGTCCCGGTGGCGGTGGCGACCACGGCCGGGATACGGAAGCTTGCGTAGCCTTCTTGGCCCGCTGTGAACGGCACGGACGTCTCGGTGGCCTCGGTGCTTGTCATGTGTCTCTCCTTACCGCTTGATCCGGCCCCTTGCCCAGCTTGGGCGAATTTGGGATGAACTCCGGGTCACGAGTGGCCGGTTGCGGCAGGATGCGTCTGCATGGATGCCGTACGGGTCGCGCTGCTGCGTGAAGTGCTTGCCGGGACCGAGTGGTTGGGGGCCACGCGGCGGTTCGCCGGGGTGCTGCGGGGGTCCGTGGTGTCGTACGGGGGCGGGTTGCTGCTGGTGGGCACGGAGGAGTACGAGCCGTGGCATCTCGCCGCGCATCTGGTTGACGAGGCCGCGTGGTCGGGGACGCCGGAGCTTTCGCCGACGCTGGTGCGGCATGGGGCGGCGGGCTCGGATCCGGCTCACCTTGCGGTGGGGCTCGGGCGGATCGAGGCCGCGCGGCGTGGGGAGACGCTGCTTGTCGTGTCGCCCGGGGCGGTGGGGGCTCCGCTGCTCGAGCGGGTTCACGATGCTCGGCGGGCCGGGGCGACGGTGCTTGCGCTGTCCGCGGGGGACGCCGAGTTGCCGGCGCTGGCTCATGAGGTGCTGGCCGTGCCGGGCGGGCCCGAGCTCGACCTCGATACCGTTCAGCATCTTGTGAGTGCGGGGGCCGGGGAGAACGCGTTGCCCTCGCCTCGGGGGCGGCGGCGGGTTCGGGACCGGTTGTCCCGGCTAGCGGATCAGCTGACGGCTCCGCCGTCTGCGCGGTGGTGAACGGGTCGTATGCCGCTTCGCGGATCTTTCCCGCCCGCCCACCCGACTCGGCATTCCTACCCGCCTGCGGCGGACACCGTCGAAAGGCCTTTCCCGCCCACCCGCCCGACTCGCCACTCCGCGCCGCCTTCGGCGGGCAGCTCGCAGCCCCTCCGGCGGTGGACCCGGTACCCCGGGAGCCCGCCCCGCACGGGCCACCCGCGCCCTCAGTCCTCGTCAGGCCCCGGCGCCGCCCCCGTCGCATCGTGCCACTTCGGGTCCGTTTCCCACTCGAGGTTGCGTTCGCGGGCGATCTCCATCGCGCGCTGCGCCTCCGCCCGTGAGGCGTAGGGACCGAAACGGTCCTTGCCCGGGCAGTCGGGGCCTTCCTCGACGGTCTTGTGTTCCAGGCAGTAGTACCACTCGCCGGGCTTGCCGACGGTGCGCTTCTTGAAGAGGGCCATGACCGGCTCCTTTCGCCACGGACATGGTCCCCCACGCCCGCTGGTTAGACTCGCTGGCATGTCTGGCCAGTCGCTGCTCGTACCAGGGGAGCTCTCTCCCACCCGTCCCGTCCCGGGAAACATCAGGCGCCCGGAGTACGTGGGCAAGCCCACGCCCACGCCGTACACCGGTCCGGAGGTGCAGACGCCCGAGACGATCGAGGCGATGCGGCTCGCCGGGCGGATCGCCGCGCGGGCGATGGCCGAGGCCGCGAAGCTCATCGCACCCGGTGTGACGACGGACGAGCTGGACCGGGTCGCGCACGCCTACATGTGCGACCACGGTGCCTATCCCTCGACCCTCGGCTACCGCGCCTTCCCCAAGTCGTTGTGCACCTCCGTCAACGAGGTCATCTGCCACGGCATCCCCGACTCCACGGTCCTGCGTGACGGCGACATCATCAACCTCGACGTGACGGCGTACATCGGCGGGGTCCACGGCGACAACAACGCCACCTACCTCGTCGGTGACGTCGACGAGGAGAGCCGGCTGCTCGTCGAGCGGACCCGTGAGTCGCTCGACCGTGCGATCAAGGCGGTCAAGCCCGGCCGCCAGATCAACATCATCGGGCGCGTCATCGAGTCGTACGCCAAGCGGTTCGGGTACGGGGTGGTCCGGGACTTCACGGGGCACGGGATCAACTCCTCCTTCCACTCCGGTCTGATCATTCCGCACTACGACAGCCCCCATGCGACGACCGTCATCCAGCCCGGGATGACCTTCACGATCGAGCCGATGCTCACGCTCGGTACGCACGAGTACGACATGTGGGACGACGGGTGGACGGTCGTCACGAAGGACCGGAAGCGGACGGCTCAGTTCGAGCACACCCTGGTCGTCACCGACAGCGGCGCCGAGATCCTCACCCTGCCGTAGTCCCGCCTCGCCGCCGCCTCGCGTGCGGTGGTTTCCGCGCCCCCAGAGCCCGCCCTGTCCACAGGGCGGGCTCTTCCATGTGGGCCCGACCGGGATTCGGGGTACGTTTTTACCGACAGGACGTCGGGAACCAGTTGACTTAGGTAAGGCTAACCATAGAAAATCCGACTTGCTGTCGTCTTGTCCTCACCACCGGAGGTCCACATGAACTCGTCGGGTACGGCGTTCTCGACGCTCATCCGCACCGCCTCGCACGAGCAGCACACAGAGGCGGAGACCTCGACGTTCATGAGCGACCTGCTCGGCGGCAGGCTCGGTGTCGAGGCGTACGCGCGCTACACCGAGCAACTGTGGTTCGTGTACGAGGCGTTGGAGGCGGACGCCGGGAAGCTGGCGTCCGACCCGCTGGCCGGGCCCTTCATCCAGAGCGAACTGATGCGCCGCAGCGCGCTGGAGGCCGACCTCGCCCACCTCCGGGGCCCCGACTGGCACACCACCCTCACCGCTCTGCCCGCGACCCAGGCGTACGCGGCCCGCGTCGCCGAATGCGCCCGCACCTGGCCCGGCGGCTACATCGCCCACCACTACACCCGTTACCTCGGCGACCTCTCCGGCGGCCAGATCATCCGCGGCAAGGCGGAACAGACCTGGGGCTTCACCCGCAAGGGCGACGGCGTGCGGTTCTACGTCTTCGAGGACATCACCAACCCCGCCGCCTTCAAGCGCGCCTACCGCGAACTCCTGGACAGCATCCACGCCGACGACCTGGAGAAGCAGCGGATCGTGACGGAGTGCAAGCGGGCGTTCGCCCTGAACACGGCGGTCTTTCAGGCACTGGGGGAAGAGTTCCCGCTGACCGCGTAACTTTCAGCCCGTCCGGCGTTTGAGGACGAGCGCGCAGCGCGAAAGGGGGGTCTGGGGGCGCAGCCCCCAGAAACGGGACGGGAAGGGGCGGAGGGGGCGAACAAACCCCCACCCTCACCCCCGCACCAACCGCACCCGACCCCCCACCTCAACCCATCCCCCCGGCTGCGGCGCCGTAAGTATCTGGGACCCGGCCCCCTGGACGATGTTGAGCGCCCGCCCCAGCCGAGCCGTCAGTAGCAGTGCCGCCGCCCCCGTCGCCTCGTCCTCGACGATCCCGTCGTCCCGGCCGGGAAACGCCCGCGCCCGCACCCGCCCCGCGGCCTCGTCCTCCCAGGCCCAGGCATAGATCCACTCCCCGGACGGCGGCACGGGCAGCGCGTCGACCTCGGCGGCGGAGTCGTACCGCCGCACCGTACGCGCCGGTGCCCACTCCGCCCGAGCCTCGATCCAGCTGAACTCACCGTCCAGCCGGACCCCCACCACCCCGGCGGGCGTGACGAGTTCGGGCACATCGAGCAGCCAGCCCACCCCGACGCACGGATGCCCGGCGAACGGCAGCCGCAGCGTCGGCGTGTAGATGTCGATGACCCCACGCTCGGGATCATCCACGAACACCGTCTCGCTGAACCCGAGCTTCGCGGCGAACGCCTGCCGCTCCTCGACGTCCGGCATGAAGGATCCCTCACGAACGACCCCGAGCTCGTTGCCGTATCGCCCACCGGGCCCACAGAAGACCCGCAGCACGTCGTAATCAGTCACTCCAGCATTCAAACACCACTCGCACAACGAGCCCGCCCCAGCCCACGCGACCGCCAGAGGGCGGCCAGGGCTGGGGCGGGCTGTTGTGTCAGTCGCGCCAGTGGATGGCGACTAGGCCTCCGTACGGCGCCTGCGTACCGCGAGGACCACGCCCGCGCCTGCCGCGACGGTGACCGCGGCGACGGCGCCGAGCGCGCCGGCCGGTACGTCGGAGCCGGTCGAGGCGAGGGAACCGGTGTCGCCGCCGGTGGTGGAGCCGGTCGTGCCGCCCGTGGTGCCGGAGGTGGCCGAGGCGCTGGAGCTGGGCGTGGTCGACTCGTCGTTGCCGCCCGGGAGTTGGGCGTCCTCGTCGACGGCCACGGCGAGGTCCACCGGGTCGAGCTCGGTGCCCGTCGTGTAGAAGCCGCCGAAGGCCTCCGCGCCCGCGTCCGTGAGGGTGGCAGTGACGTCGTCGAGCTCGATCACGTCGTCCTCGACCGTCAACTGGCCCGATGTGGCCTTGAGCTTGGCGAGGACGACGTCCTCGGACTTCTCGCCGAGGCTGTCGACGTCGGCGGTCAGTTCGCCGGTGCCGCCGTCGAGTTCCGCCTTGAGGTCGCTGAGGGTGAGGTCGAGGCCGTACTCGCCGTTCTCCTCGTGGCCCTTGAAGTTGACCGCGCCCTCGAAGGAGGCGGAGAGGGTGTCGGCGTCGGTGTCGTAGGTGCCGGTGCCGTCCACGAAGGTGAAGACGCCGTTGCCGGTGGCCTGGGTCGCGCCGCCGGACGCGGTGATCTTGCCCTGGGCAACGCCGCTCACGACGTACGTACGGAAGGACTCCTTCACGCCCCAGCCGAGCGTGCCGTCGGTGATGTCGCCCACGGTCGGGGCCGCCGAGGCGGACGCCGACGCGGACGCGGACGCGCTCGCGGAAGCGGACTCGGAGTCCGACGCGGACGGAGACGGGGAGGTCGAGTCGGAGTTCGACGGGGACGGGGAGGTCGAGTCGGACGTGTCCGGGTCCGGGGACTGCGAGGTCGTCTTCTGCACCAGCGTCAACGGGTCGCCGGCCGCGTCCGCGTAGGACGCGCTGCCGAGGATGTCCGCCGCCTCCGCCGTCAGCTTGGTGGCCATGTCCTTCATGTCGCGGGTGACGGTCACCGTGGCGAGCGGCGCGTCCTCCGACTTCGTGGTGACCGGCGTCCCGCCCGTCGCCGGCGTGGTCGTCTTCGTCACGTCGGCGGTGATCTCGGTGGTGGCGCTGTCGAACTTCACGTCGGACAGGGTGATGTCGAAGCCGTGCGCCTGGGAGACGATGTTCAGGCTGCCCTTGAAGCCGAGGCCGAGCGTGTGCGCCGTGGTGTCGTAGGTGCCGGTGCCGTCCACGAAGGTGAACGCACCGTTGTCCACGGCCTGCGTGGCGCCGTCCGTCGCCGTGAAGGTGCCCCCCGCGTAGGTGGTCACGTACGTGCGGTACGACTGCTTGATGCCCCACGTCAACTCGTAGCCGCTGAGGGGGGTTTCGGCGGCCGCGGCAGTGGTCGCGCCTGCGGTGGCGAGCGCGGTGGCACCCAGCGCGGCGGCCGTGGCGACGGCTGCGGCGAGGGCGAGAGGGCGGCGGGCTCTGACGGACATGAAGGTGGTTCTCCTCGATGGGTGGTCCGCCAAGTGGCGGACGGTGTAATGGGGTTCAGCCCTCATCAGGGACTGCGGGGGCCTGGCGGCCACGGCGCCTGCGGACGGCGATCGCGTAGGCCGCGCCCGCCACCAGCAGGGCGCCGGCCACGAGGCCGATGGGAAGAACCGGTGCGCCGTCGGAGGTGTCCGCGGCGGCCTCGGTCGTGTCGGTCTTGGCTTCGGCGGCCGTCTCCGGTGCCGAGGGGGTCGCGCTCGCGGTGGCCGAGCTGCCCAGGTCGGGCAGCGCGGGCAGGGCCGCGTCGTCGGTGAGGGCGACGGCGAGCGAGAGGGGGTCCATCTCGGTGCCCGCCTGATACATCCCGCCGAAGGCCTTCGCGCCCTTGGCGGTGAGCTTCGTGGGCGCCTCGGTCAGCTCGACGAGGTCGTCCTTCGGGGTGAGGTCCTTCGCCGTGAAGGTGACGATCGCGACCTTCTTGCCGGTGAAGCCCTCGCTGGTCACATCGGCGTACAGCGTGCCCTTGGCGTCCTCGACGGCCACCCGGACGCTGCTCAGCTTCAGGTCGAGACCCTGTTCGCCGGTGAAGCGCACCGCGCCCTCGAACTCCGCCTCCAGCGAGGAGTCGTCCTTCTTGTACGTCCCCTCACCGCCGGCGAAGCGGAAGAGCGCGCCGCCGTCCTGGGCTCCCGAGGACAGGGTCCACTTGCCCTGGGCGATGTCCCCGGTGACGTACTCGCGGAAGGTGCGGCGCACGCCCCAGTCGACGGCGCCGTTCGCGATCGCGCCCGAAGTCTCCTTCTTCACGGAGGACTTCGTGGGCGTCGGCGTGCTCGACGCCTTCGGCGTGGCCGCCGCCCGCACGTCCGCGGACAGGCTCACCGGGTCGAGCGCGGTCCCGGCCGTGTAGTACCCGGCGAAGGACTGCGCGCCCTGTGAAGTCAGCGTGGCGGGAAGGCTGTTGAGCTGTACGGAGTTGCCGCCGCCCTTCATGTCGATCCCGCCGAGGGAGAGGGAGGCGAAGGGCACCTGTGAGGACGTCGTGACCGTCCCGGTGCCCTTCGCCTTGCTGGTGATGTCGACGTAGAGGGTGCCGCTGCCGCCGGAGATGCGGACGGTGGGGCGGCTGATCGTGAGGTCGAGCTGGTAGGTGCCGTCGTCCTCCTTGTGCCCGACGAAGTGGACCCCGCCGGAGAAGGAGGAGGAGAAGGCGCCCGTGGCGCTGTCGTACGTGCCCGTCGCGGAGTGGAAGCGGAACTGGCTGCTGCCGACCGTGGCCGCGCCGCCGGTGAGGGAGTAACTCCCCTTGGCGATGGGCCCGGTGACATAGCTCTGGAAGGAGGACTTGATGCCCCAGTCGAGCCGCCCGCCCTGCACGCTGCGGCCGGCGGCGTGCGCGGCGGTGGCGGGGAGCAGTGCCCCCAGCAGAGCTCCGAGCGCGGCCACGCACACCGCGGTGATCGGGGCCCTCAGGCGCACGGGCATGGATGTCCTCCGGGTTCGGCAGTCGGTAACCGGCCACTCATGGCTAGAAAGGTAAGGCTAACCTAAGCTATGCCCGGCAGGTGCCGGAAGAGGCCGGAGCGGCTGGAAGCAACTGGCGGCGACCGGACGCAGCCAGGAGCAGCCGGAAGCAGACCGAGAGGATGGATGGACGAGGATGAAGGACGGGACCGTGCGCCGTCGGCGCACACGAATGGCGGGCGCACTACTGTCCACGCTCGCCCTCCTGACGGCCGCGACCGGCTGCGGGGGCCCGGCCGAGAGCGCGGAGTCCACAAAGGAGACCGCGAAGGAGACCGCCACCTCCGCCAACCGCCTCGAACCCCTCACGGACCCCGCGAAGCCCCAACTCCCCGTCACCGTGGGCTCGTCCGACGGGAAGAAGGTGACGGTCCGGGCCGCCGACCGGATCGTCCCGCTCTCCGGCGGCCTCAGCGAGATCGTCTTCACGCTCGGGCTCGGCGACCGGGTCGTCGCCCGTGACATCACCGCCACCTTCGACCAGGCGGAGAAGCTGCCGGTCGTCACCCGCAACCACGACGTCTCCGCGGAGAGCGTGCTCTCGCTGAAGCCGGACCTCGTCCTCGCCGAGACGACGACCGGGCCCGACGAGGCCATGGAGCAGATCCGCGACGCGGGCATCCCGGTCCTCGTCGTCGACCCGGCGCAGGGCCTGGAGGATGTGGGCCCGCGCATCCAGACGGTGGCCGACGTCCTCGGCGTACCGGCCGACGGGAAGCGGCTCACCCAGCGCTCGGAGGACCGGATCGCCGCGGTACGCAAGGAGATTCCGGCCCGCGAGGAGCATCCGCGCGTCGCCTTCCTCTACCTCCGCGGCTCGGCCTCGGTGTATCTCATCGGCGGCAAGGGGTCGGGAGCCACCTCGCTGCTCGAAGCGGCCGGAGCGGTCGACGCCGGCGCCGAGTCGGGTCTTGAGAAGGACTTCACGGCCATCACCACCGAGGCGCTGGCCCAGGCCGCCCCTGACGCGATCCTCGTGATGACCAAGGGCCTCGAATCGGTCGGCGGGATCGACGGTCTCGTCAAGATCCCCGGCGTCGCGCAGACTCCGGCCGGGATGGAGCGCCGGGTCGTGTCGGTCGAGGACGGGGTGCTCCTCAACTACGGGCCGCGCACGGACCAGGTGCTGAGGTCGATCGTGAAGCAGCTCTACGGGGACGGTAGTTGACAATCCGGTTGACATTCCGCGGCTTTTGACCCGCTCTTTGCCGTTCCATGGGGTGCGGATTGAGCCACCGTGATCAAGCCGAGCCCATACACCGTCCATGAGAGCTGAATCACTGGACGGACGGGTAGTACTCAGGTAAGCCTCAGATAAGTTAGGTCGGCCTCACCTGGATCTATGCACTCCCCGTGAACCCGCAGAGCCCTCGCCTTGGAGCCCGTATGCGCCCCGTCCGACTCTCCGTCGCCACCGCCGTCGCCGCCGCGGCGGCCCTGACCGCCGTCACGGGCTGCACCGAGAAGAGCAACGCCTCGTCCAGCGGTGACAACCTCATCGAAGTGACCGCCACCGACTCCAAGTGCGAGGTGTCCAAGAAGGAGTTCCCCGCCGGGCACGTCGAGATCGCCGTGGAGAACAAGGGCTCCAAGGTGACCGAGATGTACCTCCTCTTCCCGGACGACCGGATCGTCACCGAGCGCGAGAACATCGGCCCGGGCACCAAGCAGACGGTCACCGCCGAGGTGAAGGCCGGCGACTACACGATCGCCTGCAAGCCCGGCATGAAGGGCGACGGCATACGCCAGGACGTCAAGGCCACCGGCGGCACGGTCGCCAAGCGCGACCCGCGGCTCGACAAGGCCGTCGCCGCCTACCGCAAGTACGCGCAGGCGCAGGCCGACGAGACGCTGCCCAAGGTCAAGGTCTTCACCGACGCCGTCAAGGCCGGCGACCTGGAGGCCGCGAAGGCGGCGTACGCGCCCTCGCGCATCGGCTGGGAGCGCACCGAGCCGGTCGCCGAGGCCTTCGGTGACATCGACCCGAAGGTCGACGTCCGCGAGGACGGTCTGGAGGAGGGCCAGGACCCGGAGACGGACTGGACCGGCTGGCACCGTCTGGAGCGCTCGCTCTGGAAGGACAAGAAGCTCACCGACCGCGACTCCGAGCTCGCCGACCAGCTGGTCACCGACCTGACCGACTGGCAGAAGCGCGTCGGCACCGCCGAGATCACCCCGACCTCCATGGCCAACGGCGCCAAGGAGCTCCTCGACGAGGTCGCCACCGGCAAGGTCACCGGCGAGGAAGAGTTCTACTCGCACACCGACCTGGTCGACTTCAAGGCCAATGTCGAGGGCGCGGAGGAGTCGTACACCCTCCTGAAGCCGGTCGCCGCCGAGAACGACGCGGCGCTGACGAAGGAACTCGACAAGCAGTTCGCTGCGCTGAACACGCTGCTCGACCAGTACCGCGAGGACAAGACCTCCTACGAGTTCACCTCGTACGACAAGGTCGGTGCCGCCGACCGCAAGGAGCTCTCGGACGCGGTCAACGCGCTCGCCGAGCCCCTGTCCAAGCTCGCCGCCGCTGTCGTGAAGTAGACGAGGGACCACCATGACGGACACCTCCAGCGCTTCCACCCCCTCCCGGCGTTCACTGATCGGCTGGGGCGGTGCCGGGCTCGCGCTCGGTGCCGCCGCGGCCGGTGGCGCGGTGGCCATGACCCGTACGGGCAATGATGTGGATCCGGCGGCCGCCGAGTCCGGCGCCGCGATCGCCTTCCACGGAGCGAACCAGGCGGGCATCGCGACGCCGGTGCAGGACCGGCTGCACTTCGCCGCGTTCGACGTGAAGACGGACGACCGCGCCGCGTTCGTCCAGCTGCTGAAGGACTGGACCGAGGCGGCGCGGCGGGTCACCGCCGGGCAGGCGGTCGGCGAGGGGGCGTACGGCGGTCTGGCCGAGGCGCCGCCGGACGACACCGGTGAGGCGCTGGGCCTCAAGCCCTCGCGGCTGACCCTCACCATCGGCTTCGGGCCTTCCCTGTTCGAGAAGTTCGACCTGGCGGGCCGACGGCCGGAGGCCCTCGTCGACCTGCCCAAGTTCGCGGGCGACAACCTGGACAGGAACCGCAGCGGCGGCGATCTGTGCATCCAGGCCTGCGCGGACGACCCGCAGGTCGCGGTGCACGCGATCCGCAACCTGGCCCGGATCGGCTTCGGCAAGGTCGTGATGCGCTGGTCCCAGCTGGGCTTCGGCAAGACCTCCTCGACGACGCCGGACGCGCAGACCCCGCGCAACCTCATGGGCTTCAAGGACGGCACCCGCAACATCGCGGGGACGGAGACCGACCGGCTGAAGAAGTTCGTGTGGGTGGACGAGAAGGACGTCGACGAGAACTCGGCCTGGATGAACGGGGGTTCGTACCTCGTCGCCCGGCGCATCCGGATGAACGTCGAGACCTGGGACCGTACTCCGCTCCAGGAGCAGGAGGACATCTTCGGCCGCGACAAGCGTGAGGGCGCCCCCGTCGGCAAGGCGAAGGAGCGCGACGAGCCGTTCCTGAAGGCGATGAAGCCCGACGCGCACGTACGGCTCGCGCACCCCGACTCCAACGACGGGGCGACGCTGCTGCGCCGCGGCTACTCCTTCACCGACGGCACGGACGGCCTGGGCCGCCTCGACGCGGGCCTGTTCTTCCTCGCGTACCAGCGCGATGTGCGCACCGGCTTCATCCCGGTGCAGCGCAACCTGGCCATCGACACGCTCAACGAGTACATCCAGCACGTGGGTTCGGCGGTCTTCGCGATCCCACCGGGCGTCCGGGACAAGGACGACTGGTGGGGCCGGACGCTGTTCTCCAAGGAGGCGTAGCCGTGTTCGCGAACTATCTGATCGGCCTGCGCGAGGGGCTGGAAGCCAGCCTGGTCGTCTGCATCCTCGTCGCCTATCTGGTGAAGACCGAGCACCGTGAAGCGCTGCGGCCGATCTGGATCGGCATCGGCGTCGCGGTGCTGATCTCGCTCGGCTTCGGCTTCGCCCTGGAGTACGGCTCGCAGGAGATGACGTTCAAGGCGCAGGAGCTGCTCGGCGGTTCGCTGTCGATCGTCGCCGTGGGCCTGGTGACCTGGATGGTCTTCTGGATGCGGCGCACGGCCCGGCATCTGAAGGCGGAGCTGCACGGCAAGCTGGACTCGGCGCTGCTGATGGGCACGGGGGCACTGGTGGCCACCGCGTTCCTGGCGGTCGGCCGGGAGGGCCTGGAGACCTCGCTGTTCGTGTGGACCTCGGTGCACGCGGCCGGTTCCGAGGACGGCACGTTCAAACCGCTGCTCGGCGCGCTCCTCGGCCTCGCCACGGCGGTGCTGCTCGGCTGGCTGTTCTACCGCGGCGCGCTGCGCATCAACCTGGCCAAGTTCTTCACCTGGACCGGCGGCATGCTGGTCGTGGTCGCCGCGGGCGTGCTGGCGTACGGCTTCCACGATCTCCAGGAGGCCGACTTCCTGCCGGGCCTGACGAACAAGGCGTTCGACATCAGCGGCGCCATCCCGCCGGACAGTTGGTACGGCACCCTTCTCAAGGGCGTCTTCAACTTCCAACCCGATCCGACCGTCCTCCAGGTCACGGTGTGGGCGCTGTACCTGATCCCGACTCTCGCGATTTTCCTCGCCCCGGTAGGGTTCGCCTCCGGGAAGGGGAGGGTGAAGACGCCTGATGAGCAGGGATCGCAGGGTTCGCGGGGATCGCACCATTCGAAGGCTTCGTAGTCGCGGCCAATTCGCCCTGGCGACGGGCGCGGTGACCGTTCTGTCCTTGACGGCGAGCGGCTGCGTGGTCGTGCACGGGGAGCGGGAGATCGTGCCGGCGGCGACCCGGGCGGAAGCCGCCCGCGCGCTCAAGGACTTCACCACCGCGTACAACGAGGCGGACAAGGCGTACGACCGCTCGCTGGACGCCGGCCAGGTCACCGGCCCGCTCGCGGACATCGACGGCGCGAAGCTGGAGGCCGGGCACAAGAACAGCCCGGCAGGCAACGCGGCGCACTCTCCGCTGGAGCTGACCGACGCGAAGTTCACCATCCCCGAGAAGGCGGGCTGGCCGCGCTGGTTCCTGGCCGACACCGACTCCAACAAGGGCTCGGACGACACCCGTTGGCTGGTCGTGTTCACCCGGGGCAGCGCGAGCGACGTGTGGGAGGCCTCGTATCTGACCGTCCTCGCCGCCGACGGCATACCGGAGTTCGAGAAGGACGCGGACGGCTGGGCGCAGCCGGTCACCGCGGACGACGCGGCCCTCGCGGTCGAGCCGGACAAGCTGGGCCAGGCGTACGCGACCTATCTGGCGAGCGGCGGCGACACCTTCGCGCCCGGCGCCTACACCTCGGAGTTGCGGGCCCTGCGCGAGAAGAACGAGAGCAAGCCGGGCCTGGCCCGGCAGTACGTCGACGAGCCGCTCAACTCCGGTGACTACGCCCCCGTCGGACTGCGCACCAAGGACGGCGGCGCGCTGGTCTTCTTCACCACCCGCCACTTCGAGAAGCAGACCGCCGCGCAGGGCGTCGACATCAACGTCACCGACGCGAACATCAAGGCCCTGATGACGGGCGAGGTGAAGCAGGCCCTCACGCTGGAGTTCGTCGCCAACGAGGCGGTCCTCGACCCGGCGAAGGGGTCGGGGGACCAGCAGGTGAAGTTCCTGAGCCGGGTGCAGGGGCTGACGGGGGCGAAGGGCGAGTAGCGGAGGCGGGCGGTTCAGCCCCGGTGGGGCCAGGCCGCCAGCTGCTCCGTGCCGTCGCCGGCGTAGCGGGCGCAGGCGTCGGTCAGGATTTCGAGGATGGTGAGCGGGTCCGGCAGGGGGTGCTCGGGGCCTCGTACCCAGTCGACCGAGAGGTCACCGGGGAGCTGGGCCGGCGGCACCAGGACGTACGAGCCGCGACAGTGCCAGCGCAGGCCCGGGTGCTCGTCCATCGTCTCGGGGTGGCAGTCCAGCTCGCAGGGCCACCACTCGTCCTCGTCCTCGGGCGTACCGCGGGTGGCCGTGAAGAAGAGCATGCGGTCGGCGCCGGACTGGGCGACGGGTCCGACGTCGATACCGGAGGCGAGCAGGCGCTCCAGCGCCTCGCGCCCCGCGTCGAGCGGTACGTCGAGGACGTCGTGCACCATGCCGGTCGCGGTGATGAAGTTGGCCTGCGGCTGATGCCGGGCCCACCGCTCGATCTGGGCGCGGTCGGTCGTGGACTGGGTCTGCCAGGCGAAGGAGATGGGGTGGCGCGCGGGGGTGGGGCAGCCGACGCGGTCACAGGAGCACCGGTACCCGGAGGGGTACGCGGCCTGCGCGAGCGGCAGCCCGGCGGCGGCAGCGGCGAGCAGCAGGGCTTCACGCCCGCCGTCACCATCGGCGGTCTCCTTCGGACGGCGTCCACGCAGCCACTGGGAGATCCTGCCCTGCGCGCCTGAGCGGCGGCCGAACTCTGCGCTCATGTATCCCCTCGCCTAGCCCTAGATACCCCACGTCTTGCCCTATGGTCCCACCATCCTGCGCCCCGGGTGGCCAGAGCTGACATCCGGGGTGGGTGGGGGCGATGCGCTCTCGGCCGGAATCAGGCCTGTTTGCATGCTTTGGTGTGATTTATCTCGCCGTCTCGGTAGCGCTCAGCGTGGGGCGAGGCCGTGGAGGGCGTAGTCGACGAGGGCGTCCGTGTAGTCGTAGGTGATCGGGCCGGTGTGCTGGAGCCAGCGCTGGGCGAGCGGGGAGACCCAGAGCTCCAGGGCGATGCGCAGGTCGATGTCCTGGCGCACCTGGCCGGCGTCCTGGGCGGAGCGCAGCCGCTTCACGTACAGCTGGAGCTGGGGTTCGAGGAGCTTGGTCACGAACTCGACGCCCACCTCCTTGTTGACGACGCCCTCGGCGGCCAGCGCACGCGAGGGGACCTCGAACTTGGGGTCGAGGAGCTCGTCGACGGTGGCACGCAGGACCAGCTTGAGGTCGGCCTCCAGATCACCGGTGTCCGGGATCTCGTACGCCGCCTGCTCCCCCAGGATCTCGGGCCGGGCCGCGGCCTCCGCCGCCTGGGCGCTGAGGTCGATGAACGCCTCCAGGAGCACCTCGGCCTTCGAGGACCACCAGCGGTAGATCGTCTGCTTGCCGACGCCGGCGCGGGCGGCGATGCCCTCGATGGTGGTCTTCGGGTAGCCGACCTCGCCGACGAGGGCGAGGGCGGCGTCGTAGATCGCGCGGCGGGACTTCTCGCTGCGGCGGGTGGAGTCGGGGGTGGGCTTGCCCGAGGACGGGGAGGGCTTCTGGACGGGCGGCTTCTGGACCATGGGGCGAATTTATCAGGTTGACAAGACGATGCGTCTCGCCGGACAGTGGTGAGCATCGGGCGAGACGAACCGTCTCGCTGCTGACCGGAGAGGGAGACCGAGATGAGCCGGGGCGGAAACGGAAACATGCTGGGCGTCGGCGGAACCCGCAGCAACCTGGGCCGCAAGGCGCTGCGCGGCGGGGGCCGGGGCAAGCAGGTCGGCGGGGGCCAGGATCCGCAGAGCCAGAAGCGGGAGCTGCTGCGCAGGCTGCAGGAGGGCCGCGCGGAGGGACCTGTGGACGGACGTGCGGAGGAACGCGCGGATGGCCACGCGGAGGACCGTGCGGAGGAGGAGCGGGGTTAGTCACCCTGGGGCGGCGGCCAGGCGTCGCCCCAGGCTGCGTCTCGGGCCGCCCGGTACAGCAGGCCGTGGCGCTTGGTCACCGTCTCCCGGCGCAGGGACTCGTCGGGCTCGCACAGTTCCAGGAGTACCTGGCCCTTGCGGATCTGGGGCTTGCGGACGACGCGGGAGGGGGCCGGGGCCGGCGGGAAGCGGGTCGCGGCGACATAGCTGAACTTCTCGTCCTCGTACGGCAGGGAGCCGCCCTTGACCTGGCGGTGCAGGGAGGAACGGCTGACCCGGGCCGAGAAGTGGCACCAGTCCTCGCCGGGGACGATGGGGCAGCGTGCGCTGTGCGGACAGGGCGCGGCGATCCGGAACCCGGCGGCGATCAGGCGGTCGCGGGCGTCGATGACGCGGGCGTAGCCGTCGGGGGTGCCGGGTTCGATGATCACGACGGCCTGGGCGGCGGACGCGGCGGCGTCGACCACGGAGGCGCGGTCGGCGTCGGCCAGCTCGCCGAGGACGTAGGAGACGGTGACGAGATCAGTGCTCTCGATGGTGAGCGCCGCTCCGATACGAGAGCGGTGCCACTCGGCGGCCTTCAACTCCGGGTTCGCCGCGGCGATTTCCCGGCCCAGTGCGAGCGCCGGTTCGGCCCAGTCGAGGACCGTCACCGGGCGCGTGCCCTCCCAGGTCGCGTTCACCGCCCAGGTCGCGGCGCCGGTGCCGCCGCCGATGTCCACGTGGCTGTCGGGCGCCCAGCCCGGGGCCGCGTCCGCGAACGCGTCCAGTGCCGTGCGTACCGCCTCGAAGGTCGCGGGCATCCGGTACGCGGCGTACGCGATCACGTCCTCGCGGTCGCGGAGGATCGGGGTGTGGGTGGGGGTGCGGCCCCGGTAGTTCGCGATCAGCCGCTCGACCGCCTGGGTGGCTGCCTTCGGGGGGAGGCCGTCGAGGAGGCCGGCGAGGGCGGTGCGGAGGGTTTCGGCGGGGGCGGCGTTCACGTCGTGATTCTACGGTCGGGGGGTGGGGGCTGGGGTGGGGTGGGTTTTCGCCCCCTCCGCCCCTACCCGTCCCGTTTCTGGGGGCTGCCGCCCCCAGACCCCCACTGTCGGCCTGGACGGCCTCGTCCTCAAACGCCGGACGGGCTGAAACCGGGCGTAGCCCGGAAGCAAGGGACGGGTAGGGGCGGAGGGGGCGAAGAAACGCCTCAAGTCCCCCGCACCGCCCGCGCAACCCGAGTCCCCACCGCCGCCCTTGGCGCGCTGTCGGCGGCCCGGCGCCGCGGATGCACCGTATTCGCCAGCAGCACCACGAACGTGTCCGTCGCCGGATCCAGCACCAACGACGTCCCCGTGAACCCCGTGTGCCCCGCCGCACCACGCCCCGCGAGCCCGCCCATGAACCAGGCCTGGTCGAGGGCGAAGCCGAGACCGGGCGGGGTGAGCATGAGTTCGACGAAGTCGGGGCCGAGGATGCGGGCGGGGCCGTAGGAGCCGCCCGCGAGGAGGGTGCGGCAGAAGACGGCGAGGTCGCGGCCCGTGGAGAAGAGGCCGGCATGACCGGCCACACCCCCGAGGGCCCAGGCGTTCTCGTCGTGGACGACACCACGGAGCATGCCCCGGTCGGCCTTGGCCCACGGCCACCGCTGATCCTCCGTCGCCGCGGCCCCCGGACACGGCCCGAAGCGGGTGGCCGTCATCCCGAGCGGCCGGGTGATCCCGTCACGCACGAGGACGTCAAGGGCTCGCCCGGTGGTGCGCTCAAGGACGTACTGGAGGAGGAGCAGATTCACGTCCGAGTAGACGTACTCCCCCGGCTCCGACACGGGCGCCTCCGCACGGAGCATCGTGAGCCGCGCCCGGTCGTCCGGGCAGTCGTACAGCGGGAGTTCGGGCCGCAGCCCGGAGGTGTGGGTGAGCAACTGCCGTACGGTGATGCCGTGTTCGGCGGCCGCCCGGAAGTCCGGCAGATACGCGCCGACCCGCGCGTCGATGCCGAGCGTGCCCCGCTCCAGCTGCTGCACCGCGGCGACCGCCGTGAACAGCTTGGTGAGGGAGGCGAGGTCGAAGGGGGTGTGGGCGGTCATGGGAACCCGTGCCCCGGGCGGCAGTTCGACCCCCGTGTCCGTCTCCTGGTCGTAGGAGGCGTAGCGGACCGCCCACCCCGCGGCCTCCTCGACGGCGATGACCGGGCCGCGCCCGGCGACCAGCACGGCGCCCGCGGCCCAGGGGTCCGCCCCGCCCGTGAGGGCGTGGACCTCCCGTACGAGATGCTTCAGTTCTCCGGGGTCGAGCCCGGCCCGTTCCGGTGTGTCGATGCGCAGTCTCGGTGCGCTCAGCTGTCCGCCGCCTTTCCGTCCGATGTGCGTCTTCCCTGCCAGGGACGGCACAGTCCCACGAAGCAGGCGGCCGCCACCAGTACTGCGGCCAGTTGGACGACGGCCATCGGGACGGCGGTGCGCTCCCCGGCGATGCCGACGAGGGGTGAGGCGATCGCGCCGACGAGGAAGGAGGAGGTGCCCAGGAGCGCGGAAGCGGAACCCGCGGCGTGCCGGACGCGCATCAGCGCGAGTGCCTGGGTGTTGGGCAGGGCCACGCCCATCGCGGACATCAGCACGAACAGCGCGGCGGCGACCGGAACGAGCCCGGCCTCGCCGAGGACGCCGGTGGACATCAGCAGCAGCGCGGTCGCGGCGAGCGTGATGACCGCGAGGCCGACGGCGAGAACCTTGTCGAGACCGACCCGGCCGACCAGGATCTTGCCGTTGATCTGGCCGACGATCACCAGGCCGACGGAGTTGACGCCGAAGAGCAGGCTGAAGGTCTGCGGGGAGGCGCCGTAGATCTCCTGGATCACGAAGGGCGAGGCGGATATGTACGCGAACAGCGCGGCGAAGGTGAACCCGCCGGTGAGCATGTAGCCCGCGAAGATCCGGTCGGCGAGCAGTCCGCGCATCGCGCGCAGCGCCTCGCCCACGCCGCCGCTGTGCCGCTCACCGGGCGGGAGGGTCTCGGGCAGCCGGAACCAGACGACCGCGGTGAGCGCGATGCCGACCACCGTGAGGACCATGAACACGCCCCGCCAGTCGGTGACGCGCAGGACCTGCCCGCCGATGAGCGGCGCGATGATCGGGGCGACGCCGGAGACCAGCATGAGCGTGGAGAAGAAGCGGGCCATCGCCATGCCGTCGTGCAGATCGCGTACGACCGCCCGCGCGATGACGATTCCGGCCGCGCCCGCGAGGCCCTGGGCCAGGCGGAAGGCGACGAGGGTTTCGATGTTCGGGGCGACGGCGCAGAGGGCGGTGGCGACGATGTAGCCGAGCAGGCCCACGAGCAGTGGCCTGCGCCGCCCCCACCTGTCGCTCATCGGGCCGACGACCAGCTGTCCGAACGCCATGCCCGCGAGGCAGGCGGTGAGGGTGAGCTGCACGGTCGCGGCGGGGGCGTGCAGGGAGTTCGTGACCTCCGGCAGCGCCGGGAGGTACATGTCCATCGCGAGCGGGGGTGTGGCGGCGAGCCCGCCGAGGATCAGGGTGACGAGGAGTCCGGTGCGGCGGAGGGCGGCGGTGTCCCGTACGCCCGGCGGTACGGCTACCGCCGTCTTCGCTATGTCGCCCCCCGGGCTCTCCTGGTCCCGCGTGGTACGGCCACGCTCGGGCATGTGCCCCTCCCTCTCCGAGTAATCCGCCACCTATGCTCTCAGTTCGAACAGAGTGTTCGGGGTCACAGAGGTCACAGAGCGAGGGACCGGGGATGGCAGTGGATCGCGTGCGGTGGGGGATTCTGGCGACGGGCGGGATCGCTGCGGCGTTCACGGCGGACCTGGTGGACATGGCGGACGCCGAGGTGGTGGCCGTGGCCTCGCGGACGGACGCCTCGGCGAAGGCGTTCGCGGAACGGTTCGGGATACCGAAGGCGTACGGGGACTGGGCGTCGCTCGCCGAGGACGCGGACGTCGACATCGTGTACGTCGCCACTCCGCACTCGGCGCACCGGGCCGCGGCCGGGATGTGTCTGGAGGCGGGGCGCCATGTGCTGTGCGAGAAGGCGTTCACGCTGAACTCGGGCGAGGCGGAGGAGCTGGTCGCGCTCGCGCGGCGGCACGACCGGTTCTTGATGGAGGCCATGTGGATGTACTGCAATCCCGTCATCCGGCGGCTCAAGGCGCTCGTCGACGACGGTGTGATCGGTGACGTGCGCACGGTGCAGGCCGACTTCGGGCTGGCGGGGCCGTTCCCGCCCTCGCACCGGTTGCGTGACCCGGCGCAGGGTGGCGGCGCGCTTCTCGATCTCGGTGTCTACCCGGTGTCGTTCGCGCAGCTGCTGCTCGGGGAGCCCACGGACGTCTCCGCGAGAGCGGTGCTCTCCGACGAGGGCGTTGATCTCCAGACGGGTGCACTGCTCTCCTGGGAGAGCGGTGCTCTCGCTTCGGTGCACTGCTCCATTCACGGCGGCACCCCCGTCGCCGCCTCGGTCACCGGCTCCGCGGGCCGCATCGACATCCCGGACGGTTTCTTCTTCGCGGACCGTTTCGTCCTGCACCGCGACGGCCGCGAACCCGAGGAGTTCACTGCCGAGCCGACGCACGGCCCCCGCAACAGCCTCAGGCACGAGGCCGCCGAGGTCATGCGAGCCCTGCGCGCCGGCGAGACCGAGTCCCCGCTCGTCCCCCTCGACGGCACCCTCGCCGTGATGCGGACGCTCGACACGATCCGGGACCGCATCGGCGTCCGCTATCCCAGCGAGACCGACTAGGACAGGTCCTAGCAGCGCCTCAGGCCGGCTTCAACCCCTGGTCGCCCACCTCCGTCACGAACGAAGCCGCCGTCGTGATCGGAGCTCCCGGCGTGGTCACGGCCGTCACCGTCTTGAAGTCGGCCCGCGCAAGCTCCCGCCCCAGCTCGACCGTCACATAGCCGCGCCGCCCGTTGTAGAGCTTCATGTGCGGGTTGGCTCCCGTGTACGTGTCCCAGGTCGAGGGCTTGTCGGCGCCGTCGCGGCCGCTCGAGATCGACGTGGCGACGATCTCCGTGCCGAGGGTGCTGGAAGCGGGGTCGTCGAAGTCGTCCTTGATGTCGTAGGCGTACGCGACATGCACGTCGCCGGTGAGGACCATCAGGTTCTCGATCCCGGCGGACTTGGCCCCGTCGAGGATCCGGCGGCGCGAGGCCCGGTAGCCGTCCCAGGAGTCCATCGACAGCCGTGCCGGGTTCGTGAGGTCGAGCTTGCGCTGCGCGAAGTTCACCTGCTGCGGGACGACGTTCCACAGGGCCCGTGAGCCGCGCCAGCCGTCGAGCAGCCACCGCTCCTGCGTCTCGCCGGTCATCGTGCGCGCCGGGTCGTCGATCTCGGGGCCCGGCAGGTCGAGGCCGTCGCCGTACGCCTGGTCGGAGCGGTACTGCCGGGTGTCCAGGATGTCGAACTGGGCGAGCCGGCCCCAGCGCAGCCGCCGGTACAGCTGCATGTCGGGCCCTTCCGGCTGCTGCGGGCGGCGCAGCGGCTGGTTCTCCCAGTACGCGCGGTACGCGGCGGCGCGGCGCAGCAGGAACTCCTCCGGCGGCAGGTCGTTCTCGGGGATGTCGTCGGCGTAGTTGTTCTCGGTCTCGTGGTCGTCCCAGGTGACGACGAAGGGGTGCGCGGCGTGCGCGGCGCGCAGATCGGGGTCGGACTTGTAGAGGGCGTACCGCAGGCGGTAGTCCTCCAGGTTCACGGTCTCGTGGTTGAAGAGGTCGGGGAGCACCCGGTCGGTGTAGTTCCGGTAGCCGCCGACGGAGTTGACCGCGTACTCGTACAGGTAGTCGCCGAGGTGAAAGACCACGTCGACGTCGTCCTCGGCGAGATGGCCGTACGCGGTGAAGTAGCCGTCGGTGTAGGCCTGGCAGGAGACGGCGGCGAACTTGAGGCCGGACACCTGGGCGTGGGTGGCGGGCACGGTGCGGGTGCGGCCGGTCTCGCTGATCCAACTGCCCGCCTTGAAGCGGTAGTAGAAGACCCGGTCGGCGGCGAGGTGGCCGACCTCGACGTGCACGGTGTGGTCGAACTCGGGGTGTGCGGTGGCCGTGCCGCGCCTGACGATCCGGCGGAACCGGTCGTCGTGGGCCAACTCCCAGTGCACGGTGACGCGTTCGGCGGGCAGCCCGCCGTCGGCCTGGTACGGCACCGGGGCGAGCCGCGTCCACAGGAGGACGGAGCCGGGCTGCGGGTCGCCCGAGGCGACGCCGAGCGTGAAGGGGTCTTCGGTGATCTTCGCCGCGTCGAGTTCGGCGGCGCTCGCCACGCCCGCGGTCGGCAGGTTGACGGCGAAGGCGAGCGCGGCGGCCGCGCCGGTGGCGGTGAGGAAGCGGCGGCGCCCGATGTGACGGGCGACGGCGCGGAGTTCGGGGGCGTGCGGAGACGGATGCTTGTGGGCTGCGGGTGTCATCTTGGCCCTCCCCTGACAGTTGTGGTGCCTGTCATTGGAGTGGCCGGGGTCAACGTGGGATTGGCGCGTACACAACAGCCAGATGGCGGACTGATGAGTTCCGCAAGGCGGACCCCACCGGAAGCCTCACGTACGCTGCGGGGCCATGAATGCCATGCAAACGAAGATCGCGGTGGTGACCGGGGCGGGCTCCGGCATCGGCCGCGCGGTGGCGGTGGAACTGCTGCGCACCGGCTGGTCGGTGGCGCTCGCCGGACGCCGGCCCCAGACCCTGGAGGAGACGGCCGCCCTCGCCCCCGAGGGACCCTCGATCGCCGTACGGACCGATGTCTCGCGCCCCGATGACGTCGACGCCCTCTTCGCGGCCGTACACGACCGCTTCGGGCGGCTCGACCTGCTCTTCAACAACGCCGGCAGGTTCGGCCCCGGCGGCGTTCCGCTCGAAGAGCTGCCGTACGAGGCCTGGCGGCACGTCGTGGACACCAACCTCAACGGCGCGTTCCTGTGCGCGCAGGCGGCGTACCGGCGGATGAAGGAGCAGGACCCGCAGGGCGGCCGGATCATCAACAACGGTTCGATCTCCGCGCACACGCCCCGCCCGCACTCCATCGCGTACACGGCGACCAAGCACGCGCTGACCGGCCTGACCAAGTCGCTGTCCCTGGACGGGCGTCCGTACCGGATCGCCTGCGGTCAGATCGACATCGGCAACGCGGCGACCGACATGACCGAGCGCATGCGAACCGGAACCCTCCAGGCGAACGGGGAGACAGCGGTCGAACCGGTGATGGACGTGGCCGATGTGGCGCGCACGGTGCGGCACATGGCGGAGCTGCCCCTGGAGGCGAACGTGCAGTTCGCGACGGTCCTCGCGACGGCGATGCCGTACGTGGGACGCGGCTGAAAAGTCCACCCCTCGTCCCGCACCCGCCTCGTCAACTCCTCAACTTGCACAAACGGAAGCTGAACCTCCGGACCATAAAGCCCGGTAGCGGGCTTATGCTCAACATCTCCTCCATCAGAGCTTCACACTTGGAGCACGAGACTTCGGTACGGCCACGGTGCACACCACGGACCATACCGAGGGGGGAGGAGCAGCCGTCCGCGGCCCGGGATGGGGGCGGACCTCGCGCGGGACCGCGGGGTATGCACCGGTCCGCGGACGGCTGCACCACAAAGGACCCCTCCGCGTCCGTCAGCGGCGATGACTGCCTCCCCCGGAACCGCGTCCACGACTGCGACTGCGCACGGCGAGCGCGCCCGCGAGCAGCACGACGGCTCCCCCGGCCCCTCCGGCCATCCCCCACGAGGACTGCTCCGCCTTGCTGGAAGCGGAAGCACCGGCCGCCCCCTTCCGCGTGGGCGTCACGCTCGCTCCGCCCCCCTCACTGAGCGGTTCGACCAGCGTGCCCACGGACTTCGCCCCGGCCCCTTTCCCGAACCCCCAGTCGAGCAGCGCGGCCGTCTCCTCGTAGACGCCGCTGCCGCCGCTCTCCGGGTGCAGCACCGTGACGAGGAGGGTCCGCCCGTCGCGGGTCGCCGCGCCGGTGAAGGTGTTGCCCGCGTTGCTCGTGTAACCGTTCTTGACACCGATCAGGCCGTCGTACGCCGCCACGCCGTACGCGCCCGTCAGCAGGCGGTCGGTGTTCTGGATCTGGAAGGTCTTCTTGCCGCCGGCCGGGAAGTCGGCGGTCTTCGTCGAGCAGTAGGCGCGGAAGTCGGTGTCGGCGAGGCCGTGCCGGGCGAAGAGGGTCAGGTCGTACGCGGAGGACAGCTGACCCTCGTGGTCGAAGCCGTCGGGGCTGACCACCTTGGTGTCCAGGGCCTGCAGATCCTCGGCCCTGGCCTGCATCTGCGCGACCGTCTCGTCGAGACCGCCGTTCATGTGACTGAGCACGTGCACCGCGTCGTTGCCGGAGCGCAGGAAGACGCCGAGCCACAACTCCTCGACGGTGTACGTGGTTCCGGCCTGGATGCCGACGAGGCTGGAGCCCGAGGGAATCCCCGCCAGGTCGGCGGCGGTCACCGTGCGCTTCTCGGTCCGCTCGAACTTCTCGAGGACCGTGTCCGCGAACAGCATCTTCAGGGTGGACGCGGGCGCGAGGCGCCGGTGCGCGTTGTACGAGGCGAGCACCTCGCCGCTGTCGTGGTCCGCGACGAGCCAGGAGCGGGCGGTGAGGCCCCTGGGCAGGCCCGAGGCGCCGCTCACCTGGACGCCGGTGCGGGCGAGCCGCTCACCGCCGATCGTGGTGGCCGCCGAGGCGGGGGCGGCGGCGGTCAGCGGGACGGCGGCCGCGGCAAGGCCGAGGGCGGCACGACGGGAGAGCCGGGTGGAATCACGCATCCCGGGACCGTACAAAGGCAGTCTGTGACACCGGACGGCGGGGTGACAAAGGAAATCCACTGCGCTTCCAAAGAAACCGCAAAGGCAGCGGGTGGGAACGCGGCAGCGGCGGCACCCGGCACCATGCGAAAAGAGCGCGGGCCCATGCGGAAATGGCACGGACCCGCCCCGTACGCCCATCCACCGTCCCACCGGGAGATACGCACCGGGCGGGCCCGCTGTTCTTCACCAAGAACCCACTCAACAGTCACTACCTGGCATTAAGCCCTAGGGAACTTAGGAATCAGCTGTCTGATGGAACATTTATAACGGGCCTCACTTTCTCAGCCCTTACACATCACTTACTCAGCCCGACTCAAAGGTTTCTCCATAGCTTGTGGCCGCGCCCACAGCGGGCGCCAAGAACCTTTGAGGAACGGGATGTTTGGCATCTATCTCAAGCGTGAGCTGAGCCGGCGCAAGAAGGCGGCCCTGGTCATCGCCCTGGGTCTGGCGCTCGGTATTGCGCTGGTCATCACCGTCAACTCGGTGTCGGCCGGCATGACACAGGCCCAGGACAAGGTCCTGAAGTCGCTGTACGGGCTCGGCACCGACATGACCGTCACCAAGGCACAGGCAGCACCCACGGACAGCGAGTCGGGCAGGCCCCGGTTCGAGTTCGACGCGGGCTCCGACAGCGACGACACCCAGAGCTCGGACCGCGTGATGACGCAGGGCGGGCAGGCGCTGAAGGCCTCGCTCGTCACCGACGTCGCCAAGCAGACGGGCGTGGCGAGCGCGGTCGGCGCGCTGAGCCTGAACGTCACCAAGGTCGACGGTTCCTTCACCCAGGGCACGGCGGAGTCCTCGGACTCCGGCTCCTCGCAGCAGGGCGGCCCGGGCGGCGGCCAGTCCACCGGCCAGCCGCGTGTGCAGGGCGGCGGCGCCAACTTCGACGTCAACTCGTACACCGTCGCGGGCGTCGACGTCACCAACCAGGGCCTCGGCCCGCTCGCCACGTCGAAGATCACCACGGGCAAGACCTTCACGACCGCGCAGACCAACTCGAAGGTCGCGGTGGTCAGCGCCTCGTACGCCAAGGAGAACGAGCTCACGATCGCCAAGACGATCACGATCTCCGACACCAAGTACGACATCATCGGCATCGCGACTCCCGACAGCAGCGAGTCGACCACCGACGTCTACCTGCCGCTGAAGCAGGCGCAGACGCTGGGTGACTCGGCCGACCAGGTCACCACGATCTACGTCACGGCGACCGACTCGAAGCAGATCGACACGGTCAAGGCGACCATCCAGAAGAACATCTCGGGTACGACGGTCACCACCTCCGCCGACCTCGCGGACACCGTCTCGGGTTCGCTGTCCACGGCCTCCAACCTCGCGACCAGCGTGGGCAAGTGGCTGTCCATCGCGGTGCTCATCGCCGCGTTCCTGGTGGCGGCGCTGCTCACCTCCTCCGCCGTCTCCCGCCGGGTGCGTGAGTTCGGCACCCTCAAGGCGCTCGGCTGGCCGTCCCGCAAGGTCACCCGGCAGGTCGTCGGCGAGTCCATCGTGAACGGTCTGATCGGCGGCGCGCTCGGCATCGGCATCGGTCTCGCCGCGGCGTACACGGTGACGGCGATCAGCCCGACGCTGACCGCGGAGCTCGGCTCCACGGCGAGCGCGGGTGGCGGCGGCGGTCGCATGGGCGGCGGTGGCCCCGGCCAGCAGGCGGCGTCCAGCACCATGGACATCGCGCTCTCCGCTCCGGTCTCGCTGACCACCATCGCGCTCGCGGCGGGCCTGGCCATCGCGGGCGGTCTGATCGCCGGTGCGATGGGCGGCTGGCGCGCCTCCCGGATGCGCCCGGCGGACGCGCTGCGCAGCGTCCAGTAACCCGCCCTCGGGCCACCTCCCCCGAGCTGGGGCGCCGCGTCCGTTCCCCCCGGGTCGCGGCGCCCCACCCCCCTTTCCTTCTTCACCTGCTTCATCTTCGGAGAACTCATGTACAAGCTCACTGGCGTCACCAAGCGCTACACGCGGGGCAAGGAGACCGTGGAGGCGCTGCGTGGCATCGACCTCACCATCGAGGACGGCGACCAGCTCGTCATCCAGGGCCCCACGGGCGGCGGCAAGTCGACGCTGCTGCAGATGATCGGCGGTCTCGACCGCCCCTCCTCCGGCAGCGTCGAGCTGGACGGCGTGAACCTCGCCGAGATCAGCGAGGCCAAGCTGACCCGGCTGCGCGCCGAGAAGATCGGCATCATCTTCCAGTCGTTCAACCTCATCCCGACGCTGACCGCGCAGGAGAACGTCGAGACGGCGCTCGTACCGCTCGGTGTGAAGCCCAAGGAGCGGCGCGAGCGGGCCGCCGAGGCACTGGCCTCCGTCGCCCTCGGCGACCGCCTCACGCACGCACCTGCCGAGCTGTCCGGCGGCCAGCAGCAGCGTGTCGCCATCGCGCGCGCCCTGGTCAAGAAGCCGAAGGTGCTCCTCGCCGACGAGCCGACCGGCAACCTCGACGAGGGCACCCGCGACGACATCATGGGCCTGCTCGAAGGCCTGTGGCACGAGTACGGGCTGACCTTCATCATGGTCACCCACGACTCGTCCATCGCCCGCCGCGCGCCCCGCCTCGCGACCATCAAGAAGGGGCAGATCACGTTGAAGGAGCAGAACGGTGGCACGGTGCGCCGCGCCCCCGCTCCTCAGCAGTTCGCCCAGTAGTCCCGCAGCGGACCTTCGGGCCGCTCACCGTCCCAGAACGCGGTCGACCTCGGTCAACTGCTCGGCGGTGAGCGGCCCTTCGGCGATCGCGCCCGCGTTCTCCTCGGCCTGGGCGACCGAGCGGAACCCGGGGATCGGGACGGTGCGCGGGCTGCGCGCCCACAGCCAGGCCAGCGCGCCCTGCGCGAGGGTACGGCCGTTGCTGGTGAGGATGTCCCTGAGGGCGTCGACCCTGCCGAGCCACTCCGGGTCGGCTCCACTGCTCTCGGTGAAGCCCGGCAGCCAGGCGGGCGGCGCGTTGCGGATGTCCCCCGCTTCGAGGGCGCGCCCCGCCGCGTGCTTCCCGGTCAGCAGACCCATCGCGAGGGGACTGCGGTTGATGCTCGCGAGCTCCGATTCCTCGCAGAGCGCGAGGAGTTCGGGCGCGTCCTGGAGGATGTTCAGGCGGTGCTGTACGGCCGCACAGTGCTCGCCCGCCGCGAAGACCGCCGCACGCTCGGGGTCGTCGGTGCTCCAGGCGTAGGCGCGGATGAGCCCTTCCCGTACGAACTCCTCGCAGGTGTCGCGGAGTTGGGCCGCACGGTCCGGGTCGGCGTCGGAGATGTGCAGCTGGTACAGGTCGATGTAATCCGTGTCCAGGCGGCGCAGTGACGCGGTCAGCGCGCGGCGGGCGTACGCCGACGAGTCGTCGCTGCCGAGCGCGATGCGGCGCTCCTCGTCGATCACGTTGCCCCACTTGGTGGCGACGACCACGTCGCCGCGGCGCTTGCCGAGGGCGCGTGCGAGGACCCGCTCGCTGTGCCCGGTGCCGTACGCGTCGGCGGTGTCGAAGAACGTCACGCCGAGGTCGAGGGCGCGGCGTACGGCCCGTACGGACTCCTCGTCGTCGACCTTGCCCCAGCCCAGGGGCTGCCCGTCGGAGGTCGCCCACTCGCCGCCGATGGCCCAGCAGCCGAAGCCGAGGGCGCTCACTTCGATGCCGCTGCGGCCCAGTGTCCTGGTCCCGTTGGTGTGCTCGGTGTTCTCCATGCCTCTGGACGCTAGGAGTTGGAGTGCACACGAAGGCAAGGCCTTTACGGTGGGCGGTGCTTCAGGCCTGGCCCGTTTCGAAGCGGGAGATCTTGCCACCGTCGTCGACCGTGAAGCTCCACTTCGTCTTCATCTCGCCCCAGGTGTCGTTGCTGTAGTGGGCGATGAGGGAGCGGCCGCCGTTGGACTCGTTGTCGACGTCCATGTGGCCGTGGGAGGAGAAGATCTCCCGGTCGGTCCAGTCGGCGAGGTCACGGTCGGAGCCGTCGTCGGACATGGTGGCGCCGGGGGCGAGGAGGGCTTGGAAGGCGTCAAGGTCGTGGGCGTTCACAGCGGTGACGAACGCCCGGACGGCCGGGTCGCTGAGTTTGGCTACCTGAATCGTCATGCCAGACAGAGTCACACCGCTCCCCCGGGCCCGCCACCCGAACGGCCGCGCGGGCGCGTGGGGTGGGGTGATCGGTGCGACGGTGGAAGTCCCTTCACTCCGTCTGTTCACCTCCGTCCGTCTGTTCACTCCGTCCGTTCCGGGAGTCACCGTGACCTGTTTCGACCGACGCGATCTGGGACTGCTGCTGCTCCGTCTGGGCACGGGCGGGGTGCTGGCCGCGCACGGGGCGCAGAAGCTGTTCGGCTGGTTCGGCGGGGGCGGGCTCGAAGACACCGGGGCGGCCATGGAGTCCATGGGCTACGCGCCGGGAAAGGCGAGTGCGACGGCGGCGGGCCTCTCCGAGGCTGGCGGCGGCGTGCTGCTGGCACTGGGCCTCGCGACACCCGCCGCCGGGGCGGCGGCGGCCGGCGCGATGGCAGGCGCGGCGGCGGTGCATGCGCCGAACGGGTTCTTCGCGCACGGCGGCGGCTACGAGTACGCGGCGAGCCTCGGCCTGACGGCGGCGGGCCTCGCCGTGACCGGCCCCGGCCGGCTCTCCCTCGACCATGTGCTGGGGCACGCGGTGAACCGCGGCTGGATGGTGCCGACGGCGCTGGGCGTGACGGCGGCGGTCACGGCGGTGGTCGTGGGGGCGCGGAACCAGCGGGTGCGGAAGATCGCGGAGGGCGAGCAGGAGTCGCTGTTCGACGAGGAGGCGTTCAGCCAGCAACTGGACGAGTAGGTGCCCCGCGGCAGCGGACTCGTGGTCGACGAGCAGGTGTCCGGCCGCCGTCCCGGGGATGGGAGGCTGCTCCCATGGCTGACAACCGCGCTGACGAGTACGACGTCTGGGACACGATCGACCGGCTGCACGCCTGGCTGGACGCCAACCAGGCGCACACCGGACGCGAGTTGCTCCTCCTGCGCATGCTGAAACTCTCCGAGGAGGTCGGCGAGGTCGCGCAGGCGGTGATCGGCGCGACCGGCCAGAACCCCCGCAAGGGCACGAGCCACACCTGGGACGACGTCCGGTCCGAACTCTGCGACGTCGCGATCACCGCCCTGGTCGCCCTGCGCACCCTGGCCCCGGACGCCCGCGAGGTGTTCACTACCCACCTGTCCGGCGTCGAGGAACGCTCACTCGGCCCGGCGCGAACTCCCTGAGCGGCGGCGGACGTCAGGGCCTGAACTCGCCGTCCGCGGAGACCGCGACCTCGAGGACGAGGGGTTCCGTGCGGTCGGCCAGGGTGGGGCAGAGCACGTCGAGCGTCTCGCACAGGTCCGGGTAGTTGTCGATCCGGCGGACCGGGCAACCGAGGGACTCGGCGAGGCCTGCCACGTCGACCTCCTCGAAGGCGGGCCACGGCGGCTTGCCGCCCTGCTGGTCCGCGAGCCGGTCCATCACCGCGTAGCGGCCGTTGGCGAGGACGACGAAGACGGCGCCGACGCCGTAGTGGGCGGCGGTCCACAGGGACTGGACCTGGTAGAGCGAGGATCCGTCACCGACGACGGCGACCACCGGGCGGCGCGGCTGCCCCATGCGCACCCCGATCGCGGCCGGCATCGCGAAGCCGAGTCCGCCCATGGCGGCGCTGAGGAAGCCGAGCGGCCGTCGGGCGGGCAGCAGCGCGTGCAGGTCGGGGCGGGAGGAGGGGGTCTCCTCCACGATCACGGTGTCCGCGGGCAGGCGCCGCGCGAGCGCCGCCAGTACGTGGGCTGGGCTCAACTGCTCCCCGGGGGCGGGGGGTTCGGGGTGCGGAGTACGCGAGGCCGGCTCCGACGTCGGGGGCCGGGGCGGGGTGCGGCGGGCGAGCCGGTCGCAGAAGTCCGGCAGCGCGGCGACCACCGCGAGTTCGGCGGGAGCGCGCTGCGCCTCGGCCGGGTCCTCGGTGACGACGACCACTCGGGCGCCGGTCAACTCCCCCGGCGTATACGGGTATTGGCGCAGGAACGGCGCGCCCACGCAGAGCACCAGGTCGTACGGGGCGAGCGCGGCGCGCAGTCTCGGGCGGTCGGCGGGCAGGTGCCCGGCGAACAGCCGGTGGTCCTGCGGGAATCCGGCCCGCGCCCCGAAGGGCTCCTGCCACACCGGGCAGTCGAGCCGCTCGGCGAGCGAGCTGAGCGCGGTCCAGGTCCCGTCGTTGTCCGCGCCCGCTCCGACGACGAGGGCCGGCGCGGTGGCCCCGGCCAGCAGCGCGGCGACCTCGGCGACGACCGACGCGTCCGCCGACGCCGCCCGGCGCAGCACGGCGGGTGCGGGAACCGGCAGATCCTCGGCCGGCTCCGCCCAGTCGTTCATGGGTACGAGGACCAGCGCGGGCCCCCTCCCCTCGCGGGCGGCGTGCACGGCCCGGCCGATGGCGCCGGGCACGTCCTGGGCGCGTACCGGCGACTCCACCCGGACCGGGTAGTCCCCGGCCAGGCCGTGCAACTGCCCGGCGAGGAACGGCTCCTGGGCGAGGTGCCTGCGATCCTGCTGGCCCACGAGGACCACCAGAGGTGCCCGGTTGACACGGGCGGTGGCCAGCGCGCCCACCGCGTTGCCGAGGCCCGCCGTCGTGTGCAGCAGCACCAGCGCCGGCTCCTCGCGCGCCAGCGCCCAGCCGGTGGCCGCGCCCACCACCGAGCCCTCGTGCAGGGCGAGTACGAACTCCAGGTCCGCGGGCAGGTCGGTGAGCAGGGACACCTCCGTCGAGCCCGGATTGGCGAAGAGGGTGGTCAGCCCGTGCAGACGCAGCACGTCGAAGGCGGCGTCGCGGACGGTGCGGGTTGCGGGTGCGCTCGCGCCAACGGCCGCTACTCCAACGGCACTTGTCCCGACAGCCCTGGTCTCGAGCACGGTCGCCTCCGCGCTCGTCTCCACTGCTCGTGTCACGACAAGGTGCTCCTTCGGTTCGCGACCTGGCCGCCCAGCCCGACGTTGGCCCGCAGCCACGCGATCAGGGCCTCGGTGACACCGGCCTCGGATGCGGCGGCCTCCCCTCCCTTGCGGACGGAGATGATCCGTTCGACCACGTGCCGGTGGTATTCGCGGACCGTGGCGGCGGCGACGGCGGGATCGCGGCCGGCGACGGCGTCCACGATCCTCAGCCGCTCCGGCTGGAGGGCGCCCGCGACCTGTCCCCAGTCCCCGCCCTTGCCGCCGGACAGCTTGACCGCCAGCCCGACCTGGACCTCGGTGATGAACCGGGACAGTGCCGCCAGGAGCGGGTTGTGGGAGATGTCGGAGAGGGTGGCGAAGAAGTGCTGGAGCGCTGCGGCGGAGCGTTCGACGTCCTCGGCCGCCGCAGTGCCCTCGGCCGCCTCCCGCAGTCGGGCGATCTCTTCGTCGGAGGCGTGCTCGGCGGCGAGTTCGGCGGCGTACGCGTTGAGCACGCTGAGCAGGCCAAGCACCTCACGGGCGCCGACCTTCTCGAACTGGACGACGGAGGCGATGGACATGGCGAGCAGGGTGTCGCCCTGCGCGTTGACCGTCGCCCGGCTGCCGTTGCGGGTGGTGACCAGACCCATCGCGGTCAGTACGCGGATCGCCTCACGGATGGTGGGGGCGCTGACGTCGTACGACGCGGCCAGCTCCCGTTCGGAGGGCAGCCGCGCGCCGTCCGGCAGGGCACCGGTGAGGATCTGCTCGCGGAGGTCCTCGACGATCTGGTCGGCCACCCGGCCGCGGTAGAGCTTCGCGGGGGTATGAGGCACGGACATGACACTCCCAAGGGGGTTCCTGGACCTCGCCCCCCGAACCTCCATGGCCCGGGGACCTCGATGGCCCATCCAACAAGAAAGCTAACCTACTAGGTAGGTTGAATCAAGGCTTTCAGGATTCCTCCAAGGCGTCTGCAAGGCTCCTTCAGGACTCCTTCAGCGCTCCGACTCGCTGGGACGGATGAGCAGTTCGCTCACGGCGGCATGCGCGGGGCGCGTCACGACGTACTCGACGGCGTCGGCGACATCCATGACACTCAGGCGTTCATAGGCGCCTGTCCTGCCGGCGAATTCCTGCCGGATCCGCGGCGGGAACAGCTCGGTTTCCACCGCGGAGGGCTCAAGGACCGAGACGCGGACCCGGCGGCCCGCCACCTCCTGGCGCAGCGCCTCGGTGTACGCGTTGAGCCCGTACTTGCTCGCGTTGTACACGCCCGTGGTCTTGTGCACGACGCGCCCCGCCACCGAGCTGACATTGACCAGGTCGGCGACCCGACGGGGCTCACCGGCGGCCGCGTGGACCAGGTGCGGCAGGGCGGCATGCGCGCAGTACAGGCTGCCGAGCAGGTTCACCCCCACCACGCGCTCGAACTCCGCGGGCGAGGAGTCCATCAGCGGGCCCCGCTGGGGCACGCCGGCGTTGTTGACGAGGATGTCGAGCCGCCCCCACGCCTCCACGGCGCACTCCACCGCCGCGCGGGCCTGTTCCGCGTCGGTCACATCGGCCGGCACCGACAGCGCCCGCCCTCCCGCCGCCGTCAGCTCCGCGGCCAGCGCGGCGAGCCGGTCCTCGCGCCGGGCCACCAGCGCGACGGCCGAGCCCCGCGCCGCCAGGACGCGCGCCACGGCGGCACCTATCCCGCTCGAAGCCCCGGTCACCACGGTGACGGTCCCCTTGAGATCAACCTCGGCCACGGCTCACTCCTTCGGGTTCGTTCCCTCGATTCGAGCGATTCGAGGAAAAGCTCACCACCTACCTTGACACAAACCTACCAAGAAGGTTTCTTGGTTGTAGTGACGACCGGATGTCACCTGGAAAGCGCGCCGCAGTGGGACCCGCGGATGCGCCGACGGACCCGGACGGTCACGGCCACGAACACAGTCATCAGCCCATCGGCGCGAAGCCGCCCCGGACACACCGGCCGCGCACGGCTCGCATCGGATTACGGAGGACCCGCGATGAAGATCGCTCCGTTCGACGAGAACGCGTTCAAGATGGACCACCCCAGGGGGACGGTCTCGTTCAACTACCTGCTCATGGGCGACCGGAGCAGGCCCATGGACAACTACCGCTACATCCTGGGCCGTCAGGAGGCCGACTTCCTGATGCCCCGGCACTGCCACACCTTCGAGCAGATCCGGCTGCCGCTGGTCGGCGACATGAACCTGGGCGAGCAGGGCATCCTGCGCGAGGGCGAGGTCGGCTACTTCCCCGAGGGCCAGACCTACGGCCCCCAGGACGACCCGCTGACCGACCCCAAGCAGCTGCAGCTCGTGCTCCAGTTCGCCGGCGCCTCCGCACTGGGCATGGGCGCGGGCCGGGGACGCGGCCCGGACAACAAGGAGGCCCAGGCCGAACAGCGCGCGGTGCGCGAGCAGCGGTTCCCCAAGCCGCGCTACAACGGCGTGGTCATCAGCAACCCGGACCACCTCAACTGGCTGCCGCTGGCAGGCTGGCCGGGCGTCAAGCGCAAGCCCGTCGGCACCTACACCGAGCGGGAGTTCTGGATCGAGTTCCTCAAGATCGACGCCGGCGCCGAATGGGTGTCGCAGAGCGAGGACGCCCGCCGCCTGACAGTCATGCTGTCCGGCGCGGGCACCATCGAGGACACCTCGGTCGCCAAGCTGGGTGCGGTGGACGCCGACCCTGGGGAGAAGGTCCGCTTCACGGCGACCGAGGAGCTGATCCTCTTCACCGTCGGCCTGCCCCCGATCCAGCAGCCCGTCGAGCCCGACGACGACAAGTTCGTCACCTCCCTCACCGACGGCGGCATCCGGTTCGAGAACGCGAAGGACGCAGCCGACGGCTGAGCAGGGTCGTGGGGCCGACGCGGGGCGAGCGCGAAGGGCCTGCGCGGGCACCGGTCGGGGCAGTGACCGCGGGGCCGACCGAGCGAACAAGGGGCTGCACGGGCCGAAATGGATCGGCACGCCGATCCGGCCGAGCACCGGCCGTACGCCGACACCGGCCGCGCTCGGTCCCGGCCCCACTCGGTCCCCGGCCGACACGGTCAGGAGACGGCCGTACGCGGTGACTCCGGTGGCCGTGGCCCTACACCGATACGGGCTGATCACAGCCGTACGCCTGAACCAGCTGGTCGGCGAGCCGCACGATCCCGCCCGCGGGGCACAGCCGCCCGGATGCCGACGCCGCCCCGGCCCCACTCCCCGCGCCGTGCGGCTCGTCAGCCGACAGTTCCCTGGGGCCAGGGGCTCGCCGACCGGCAGCTCCCCAGGCCGAGCGACTCGCGACCGGAAGGTCCCCGCGCCAAGCGGCTCGTCAGCCAGCAGTTCCCCGGGCCAAGCGGCTCGCCGAACGGCAGTTGCCTT
Source organism: Streptomyces sp. NBC_00620 (assembly GCF_026341825.1). Classification (GTDB taxonomy): domain Bacteria; phylum Actinomycetota; class Actinomycetes; order Streptomycetales; family Streptomycetaceae; genus Streptomyces. The sequence continues at coordinate 35,597 of NZ_JAPENY010000002.1, read as the reverse complement.
GGCGGGCGGCTCGCCGACCGGCAGCTCCCCGGACGGGCGGCCACCGGAGCTGGCGGCTTCCTCACCGACAACTCCGCCGACCCCACTCGCGTACGGCCCCCCGGGCCCGAGCGTCTCCCAGAGCAGGCGGGGCTCGGGCCGACCCCCTTCCCGAGTCCCGCCGCCGGATCACCCCCGTCCCCGCGGTCTCCGGCCCGGCCCTCCGGTCACCCCGACCCCGACCCCGACCCCGGACGGATCACCCCCGCGAGCCCCATCCCCGTAGACCAAACCCACCCACCGCACCCGCACCCACGGAGAGCCCCCCGTGAAACTCGCCACCCGGCGGACCCCCTTCGGCGACCGCCTCTGCTTCGCCGAAGTCATCCCCCACCAACTCATCGACGTCCAGGCCGCGTTCGTACGACGGCTGGAGAGCCTGGGCGTCCACCGGGACGACGCCCTGGCCCGCTCCCGCCTCGACGTACCCGGTGACCTGCCCGCGCTCCTCCAGGCGGACCCCGAACTCACCGCCGTACGGGCGGTGTTCGACTGGGCCGTCGACCACGCCGACACCGGCGAGCTGCACGAGGACTGCCTCTGGTCCGACGAGGCCGGACGGCTCGGCCCAGCGACCGGACGGCCGCAGACCGTCTGGTGCGTGCAGGTCAACTACCCGCGTCGGCGGCCAGAGGACGAGCCGCCCGGGTCGCAGGACCGGCCGAAGCCGGCGCTCCGGGGATTCCTGAAGGCCATCGGCTCGCTGGCGGGCCCGCACGACGAACTCCGGTGTCCGGTCATCGCCGAGAAGGTCGACCCGGAGCTGGAGTTGGCCGTCGTCATCGGCCGCCGCTCGCGTCGGCTCACCCCCGAGAACGCCATGCGGGCCGTGGCCGGCTACGTCGGCTTCTGCGACACGGGCTCGCGGGACGTCTCCGAGCTGGACAGCAACCGTCTGGACCGCGCCCAGGGTTTCGACAGCTACGGAATCACCGGGCCCTGGTTCGTCACGGCCGACGAGATCCCCGACCCGCACGACCTGCGCATCCGCTCCTGGATCAACGGCGAGCTGCGCCAGGACGGCAGCACCGCCGAGATGTTCCATTCCGTTCCCGAGCAACTGGCCTGGCTCACCGCCGCACTCACCCTGGTGCCCGGCGACGTGCTCTCGACCGGAACACCGCTCCGCCACGGCCTCGTACGGCCGGGCGACGTGCTCCGAGGCGAGGTCGAAGGACTCGGAGTCATCGAGAACAAAGTCGTCCTCGACGACTGAGTCACTCAACCACTCAACCACTGAGCCGATGAGCCAATGAGCCGCTCAGCCACTCAACCACTGAGCCGCCAAGCGGCTGAACCACCAAGCGGCTGAGCCACTCACCCACCGAGCCACCGGAGGTCGGTCATGCCCGCACCACACCTGCAGATCATCGTCGGCAGCACCCGCCCGGGCCGCCGCGGCCATGCCGTCGGCACCTGGTTCCACGACCTGGCGGTCCGGCACGAGGGCTTCGGCATCGAGTTCGTCGACCTCGCCGAGGTAGGCCTGCCGCTGCTCGACGAGCCGCGCCCCCCGCAGCGCGGCCAGTACGACCACGACCACACCCGGCGCTGGAGCGAGACCGTACGCGCCGCCGACGCCTATGTGTTCGTCGTCCCCGAGTACAACCACAGCTACAACGCGGCGACCAAGAACGCCCTCGACTTCCTGGCGAAGGAGTGGGCGGGCAAGCCGGTCGCGTTCGTCGCCTACGGCGGTGTCTCCGGGGGCGCCAGAGCCGTCACCGCGCTGATCCCGGTCGTGTCCGCGCTGAAGATGGTGCCGCTCTCGCACTCCGTGCACATCCCGTCCATCCGGACGGCCATGACCGCCGGCGGGACCTTCGAATCCTCCCCCGGGCTGGACGCGGACGCGTCGGCCATGCTGGACGAGCTGCGCCGGCTGACCGTCACGCTCTCCGCGGCCCGGCTCGGCGACCCGGTCGGGTGAGCGGGAACCCGGTCGCGGTGCCCGCCGGTGACGGTCCGGACGGGCGGCGCGGCCCCCGGATCGTCGTCAGTCAGAAGGTGGCCGTCGGCGTCGTCTACGTGGCCGGGCTCTTCCTGAGCACGCTGGACATGACCATCGTCAACGTCGCGCTCCCGTCGATCGGCCGTGCCTTCTCCGTGCCGTCCACCGCCGTCGACACGGTCTCGATCTCCTACCTGGTGAGCCTGGCCGTCTTCGTCCCCGCCTCCGGCTGGCTCGGCGACCGCTTCGGCGGCAAGCGCACCCTGCTGACCGCCGTCGCCGTCTTCACCGTCGGCTCGGCGCTGTGCGGCATGGCGACGAGCATCGGTGAGCTGGTCGCGTTCCGTGTCCTGCAAGGCGCGGGCGGCGGCATGCTCGCCTCGGTCGGCATGGCGATGCTGCTGCGCGCCTTCGCCCCCGGGGAACGGGTGCGGGCCTCGGCGATCCTGAGCATCGCCAACGGCCTCGCGCCCACCCTCGGCCCGGTGGTCGGCGGCCTGCTGGTCACCGAGGTCTCCTGGCGGGCGATCTTCTACGTCAATGTGCCGGTCGGCGTCTTCGCGGTCGTGTTCGGCGTGCTGTACCTGCGCAACGAGCCCGCCCGGCCCACGGAGCGCTTCGACCTGGCCGGGTTCCTGCTCGCGGCGTCCGGGCTCGGTCTGCTGATGTACGGCGTCTCGGAGGGGCCCGAGCGGGGCTGGACCACGGCCCCGATCGCCGCCTGCGTGGCCCTCGGCGTCGTCCTGGTCGCCGCGATGATCGTCGTCGAACTCCGCAAGGAGTCCCCGATGATGGACGTACGGCTGCTGTCGGACCGTCTGTTCGCGTCCGGTACCGCGGTGATGACCGTGCAGTCGGTGGCCTTCCTCGGCACCTTGTTCACGGTCACGCTCTACCTCCAGGACGAGCGGGGAATGACCCCGCTGGCCGCCGGACTGACCATCTTCGCCGAGGCCGTGGGCGTGGTCACCGGCTCGCAGCTCGCGAGCCGGCTGCTCTACCGCAGGCTGCTCCCCCGCAGGCATCTGATGCTGGGCGCGGCCGGCACGAGTACGACCATCGCGCTGATGAGCCTGTGGCACACGGACACCGGTCTGTGGTGGGTCCGGCTACTGCTCTTCGCCATGGGCCTCTCCGTCGGCCAGGTGTTCGTGGGCACCCAGTCCGCGTCCTTCGCCACGGTCACCTCCTCATCCTCCGGCCGGGCCTCGACCCTGTTCAACGTCGGCCGCAGGCTCGGCGGCGCCACCGGAGTCGCGGTGGCCACCACCGTCCTCGTGTCGGCCACGGGCGGCGGGTCCGGCACCGGAAGCGCCCCGGACATGTCCGGTTACCGCGCCGCCTTCCTCACCGCCGCCGCGCTCAACCTGCTGGGCCTGTACGCGGCCACCCGGGTCAGCGACGCCGACGCGGCGAGCACGATCCCCGCCCCCCGCACCGGTCGGCGGAAGCATCAACTCCGCCGCAGAGGAGACCCCCTGACCTCACCCGACCCATTGACCGCACTCCAGAAATCCCATAACACCCAGAACAGCAAGAATGCAGAGGAGCCACGGACATGACCGGTCTGAGTCTGACCCAGGCGTCCGAGATCGTCGACGCCGCGCTGAGCCACGCGCGCGACCTGGGACTGCGACCCCTGACGATCACCGTGCTCGACCCGGGGGGCCACCCCCAGGTCGTCAAACGGGAGGACGGCGCGGGCATCCTGCGACCGCAGATCGCGCACGCCAAGGCATGGGGCTGCCTCGGCACCGGCTCGGGCGGCGCGGCCGGGGCGCGGCACGCGACCCGTGACCCCGCCTTCTTCGCCGCCCTGGCCTCGATCTCCGAGGGCCGCATCGCCTCCTCCCGGGGCGGTGTGCTCGTCCGGGACAAGGAGGGCGAGCTGCTCGGCGCGGTGGGCGTCAGCGGCGAGCGCCCCGAGAACGACGAGCTCGTCGCCGTCTTCGGAGTGGAACAGGCCGGCCTGGTGGCCGACGCGGGCTGACCGCGCCGGACGGCCGGGATCCGCCCTCGGGACGGGGCGGATCCCGGTCAGCACCACCGGACACGGATGTACTCCAGTGAGGAGCCGCATTCCCCGTGGGGCGCCCGGCGCGCCCCGCACGGCATCGAAATGCCCGCACGGACAGCCGATGGGAAACTGAGGTGCACCATGGCAATGACGCCTGAAGACCTCGCGACAACCGCGATACCCACACCGCCCGACCCGACCCCCGGGCGACGCGCGCAGGCCCTGCTCATCTGCATTGCCGCCGCTTTCCTGACCCTCCTCGACGTGAGCATCGTGACCGTCGCGCTGCCCTCGATGGAGGAGCATCTGCACCTGACGCCCGCCGACGTCACCTGGTCGCTCGCCGGGTACACGCTGACCTTCGGCCTGATGCTGGTCCCGGCGGGCAGGCTCGGGGACGAGTTCGGCCGCCGGAAGATCTTCGTCATCGGGATGGTGCTGTTCATCGTCACCGGGGTGCTGTGCGGAGTCGCACCGGACGCCGTGTGGCTGGACGCGTCACGGCTGGCCAGGGGTGTCGCGGCCGGCCTGATCGCGCCCCAGGTCGTCGGCATGCTCCACCAGATGTACCCGGCGCGCGAACGGGGCCGGGCCTTCGGCTACTACGGCGCCACGGTGAGCCTGTCGACGGCGATCGGCCCGCTTCTCGGCGGCGTCATCCTGCATGTCTTCGGTACGGGCGACGGCTGGCGCTGGGTCTTCCTCGCGTTCATCCCGCTGGACGTCGTCGTCCTCTTCCTCGCCCTGCGTCTGCTGCCTCAGGGCAACCGTGTCGAGGCGCGCCGCACCCTCGACCTGGTCGGTGTCCTGGTCCTCGGGCTCGCCGTCACGGCCGTGATGCTGCCCCTGCTGCAGAGCGGGGACTGGGTCGACCGCCGGTGGTGGCTGACGTGGACGGGCCTCGCGCTCCTTGTCGTCTTCGTCCTGCGCGAGCGCGCTGTCGCACGGCAGGGCCGGCAGCCGCTGGTCGACCTGAACCTGTTCCGTGAACGCCACTACTGGGTGGGCACACTGGTCGCGGCTTCGCTGTACGGCGGGTTCACGGGCATCTTCATCGTGCTGACCCAGTTCCTCCAGCAGGGTCTTGGCTACACGGCACTGCACGCGGCGCTGTCCATCGTGGCCTTCACCGTCGGTTCGGCGGTCTGCGGCGTGATCAGCGGCCGTATCGTGCACCGCGTCGGCGCCCCGCTGGTGATCGGCGGCACCGCCGTGACCGCCGTCGGGCTGGCCGCGACGGCCTTGGTGGTCGGCGGTTCCTCCGGCTCCGGCGCGCCCATGGGGCTGTTGCTCGCCGGACCGCTGCTGGTCGCCGGCTGCGGCGCGGGCTGTGTCATCGCGGCCAACCAGACGCTCGCCCTGCACCGCGTACCGCGCAAGGAGGGCAGCACCGCGGCCGGGGTCTACCAGACCGGCATGAAGATCGGCACCTCGCTCGGGACGGCGCTGGCGACCTCCCTGCTCTTCAGCCGGATCGCCGCCACACACGGCGACTGGGCGGCCGCCGCGCAGACCGGCCTCATCGGCGCTGCCGCCCTGGCCGCCGTCGCCTTCCTCGTGGCACTGCCGGGCTTCACGCTCGGCGGGCGTGCCGGCACGCCGGGCGTGGTGGAGGAGGAAGAGGCCGAGATGGCCAGGTGACGGTGATCCTCAAGAGGCGGTCACAGGAGGTCACTTCGGGCTCAGCAGGCCCGCCGCCACGCGTCCAGTGAGAGCCGCTTCAGCATCGAGTCGAGGCCCAGCCGTTCGGCGGTGGGACAGAACTTCCCTGTGGACACCTCGTACTCCACGTGGAAGACCGCCTTGCGTGCCTTGACGAACGGTGTGAGCGACACGCACTCGTGGTACTCCGCGCACTGCTCGTTGACGGCGAAGTCGAAGTCCCCGACCAGCTGCGGGATCTGCTCCAGGTCGTTCTTCAGCCCGACGGCCAGGCCCCGGTCGTGCGCGAGGTCCGCGATCATGCGGTTGTACGCGAGCTGGTCCGCGGCGGTGAGGGGAAAGCCGGTCTTGTTGGTGTAGCCGTCCAGGAGGTCGGGCTCGACGGCGTCGAAGCCCTTCTCGCGGCACATGTCCATGCGCTTGGCCATGATGGGGCGCAGTACGTCGAGGCGGCGGATGTCGAGCCATCGTTCCCCGTCCCAGCCGTTGCCCTTGCCGAGGACGCCGGCGGGGAAGGCCTTCTGGTCCGGGCGGAAGTCCTCCCAGGCACCGGCGTTGATGTAGCAGATCACCTTGCGTCCGTCGGCGTGCAGGCGCTCGACCACGGCCGCGCTGTTCTCGTAGCCGTCGATGTCGTACACCGGGACCTGTACGGAGGTGTCGACCCGGCCGCTGAGCTGCCACTGCCAGGCGGTGCCGGGGCGCGGCTGCCAACGGCCGGGAGCGGCAGAGGTGTTGGTGGTGCAGCCCGCGAGGAGCAGGACAAGGGCCATGAGGGCAAGGGCAGTTGTGGATACCGGCCGTGCGGCGTGCCTCAAGACGCTTCCCTCTCCAAGGTCGGCGGCAGCCCGCTCCACGGGTTCGCGCCGCTGCCCGGGACGGCGCAGTGCACGGCGGCGCCGCGCATCCGGGCGGTCCGCGCCGCGACATCGCAGAGCCCGTCCGGAACGCCGTACACCAAGTGGCAGAAGCGGTCGGGCGGATGAGTGCCGGTCCAGGCGGGCACCGTGAAATCGGTGTGGCGGTACGTCTTCCAGGTGCCCTCGAAGGTGACAAGGAGGTCGGCGAACTCGGCGTAGCCCGGGGCCGGATGGACGCCCGGGTTGAGGACAACGGTGCGGGAACCACAGACCCGGGCGGCGCGCACCAGCCGGCGGTAGTGGCGCAGCGACTCGGTGCCGGAGGCCGCGCGGTCCAGGAAGGCGCCGTCGGTGTCGTACCAGCGGCGGTACCGGCGCAGGTCACCGACGACCTCGCGGACCGACCGGTCGCCGTATTCCGTGTCGACGTAGCCGAGCACCCGCACGTCTGCTTCCCGCAGTTGCGCGACCGCCTCGACGAAGGCCGGGTCGGGGGTGGCGCCGGGGCCGTCGGCGACGTTGAGGACGACGCCGTAGAGCTGTGGACCGGCCCGGATGAGGGCGCGCCAGGCGGCGGGGTCCACGGCCGGGTGGACGTAGAGCGGGACGAGCAGTCCGCCCCGGCCGGGGACCGTCGCCGGGTCCGTCACGCCGGGACCCGGGTGTGCTCGGCCCACAGGCCGGTGAGCGAGTCGTTCAGCGTCAGTTCGGGCCGCCAGTCGAGGGCGTCCGCGGCGGCGGTCACGTCAGCCCGCTGCCAGGACACGGCCGACGAGCGCTGCGACCCGGCGCCGCGTTCCTCGATCCGGCCCTGGAATCCGGCGGCCCGCGCCAGTTCCGACGCGAGGTCCCGGGCACAAGTGGCCGTGCCGCTGCCGATGTTGAGGACGGGTGGCAGGGGGCCGGGGGCGGTGGCCGCGAGTACGGCGGCCCGCGCCACATCCCGTACGTCGACGAAGTCGCGGTAGGCCGACAGGTCGCCGACGCGGACCGTGCCGTCGGGGCCCGCACTCCGCAGTTCCCCGGCGAGCCGTCCGGACAGGCTCGCGGCTGGCGCGCCGGGGCCGACGGGGTTGAACACCCGCAGGACGACGGTGTCCAGGCCGGTCGCTCCGGCTTCCGTGACCGCGTACGACCCGGCCAGCTTGGTCGCCCCGTACGTGCCCTGCGGGCTGACCGGCGAGCTCTCGGTGAGCGTCTGCCCGGCGGGCGTCGGCCCGTACTCGGCGGCCGATCCCAGGTGGACCAGACGGGCGCCGGGGGCCGCCTCGCGCAGCGCCTCGCACAGTACGGCGGGGCCGCGGGCGTTGGTCTCGGCCATGCGTACGGGGTCGCCGCCGACGGCGCCCGCGCAGTTGACGACCGCGTCCGGGGCGAGGGCCCGCAGGGCCCGTACGAGTCCGGCGACGGAGATGGCGGCGAGATCCACGGGGAGGTTCACGGGCAGACCGGGGTTCACCGAGCGGCCGCCGCCGAGCACCCGCATACCCGCGAGGGTGCGCAGCTGCCCGGCGACATGGCCGCCCAGGAACCCGGTGGAGCCCAGGACGAGGATGCGCATGATGCCGGGTCACACTCCCTTGAGCAGGGCGGGGCGGCGGGTGGTGAACTCCGCGTTGGCCCGGTCGTAGTCGTCCGGGCGGCCTATGTCGAGCCAGTACCCGTCGAACTCGTAGGCGGCGGGCGGGGTTTCGGCCTTGAGCAGGTCCAGGACCAGTTCGTCGAAGCCGAGCGGCAGTCCGGGGGTGTAGCCGTTGAGGGTGTCGCGGGTGAGTCCGTAGACGCCCATGGAGACCCGGTAGTCCATGCTCGGCTTCTCGGCGAAGCCGACGACCTTGCCGGCTTCGGTGGTGAGTACCCCGAAGTCGATGGCGACCGTACGCGCGTAGGTGGCGATGGTGAGTGGCGAGTCGGACTTCTCGTGACTGCGCAGTACGGCGCCGAAGTCGAGGTCGGTGAGGATGTCGCCGTTCATGACGAGGAAGTGCTCGGGCAGCCGGTCGAGCATGGTCAGCAGCGGGCCCATGGTGCCCAGCGGGCTGTCCTCGGTGGAGTAGCCGACCCGCAGCCCCCACTGGGAGCCGTTGCCGACATAGGCCCGGATGATGTGGCCGAGGTGCCCGATGGCGATGGTGCAGGTGGTGAAGCCGGCTCCGGCGAGCTGCCGCATCACGATCTCCAGGATCGCGTGCTGGTCGCCGATGGGGACGAGCGGCTTGGGCAGGGCGGTCGTGTAGGGCCGCAACCGCACGCCTTTGCCTCCGGCCAGGATGACTGCATGCATCGTGGGGGTTTCCTTCCGACTGTGGTCAGGTGTCGCAGGATTCCTGGGTTCAGGTATTCGGTGGATCGGGGAGCCAGGGATTCGGTGGATCGAGGGGCCAGGTCGCCGTCAGATGTTGTAGACGTTCGTCTTGTAGCGGGCGAGGTTGGCCGGATCGCGGAAGAAGGCGATGGTCGCCTCCAGCCCCTCTTCGAGACTGTGGGCGGGCTCCCAGGCGGTGGCCGCGCGCAGTCGCGAGGCGTCGCAGACCAGCCGCATCACCTCCGATCCGGCCGGGCGGATGCGCTGCGCGTCCTCACGGACCTCCAGGTCGGCGGCCATCAGCTTGCCGATCAGGGTGACCAGGTCGCCGACCGAGATCTCGCCGCCGGTACCGGCGTTGAAGGTGCGCCCGACGACGGCTTCGGCGGGCGCGGTGCCCACCGCGAGGAAGGCCTGCGCGGTGTCCTTGGCGAAGGTGAAGTCGCGGGTGGGCCGCAGGTCGCCGAGGGTGATGGTCCGCTCCCCCGCCGCGACCTGCCCGATGACGGTCGGGATGACCGCCCGCATGGACTGGCGCGGCCCGAAGGTGTTGAACGGCCGCAGGGTGACCACCTGGGTGCCGAAACTCGCGTGGTAACTGTCGGCCAGCCGATCGCCGCCCGCCTTCGAAGCGGCGTACGGGGACTGCGTGTTGATGGGGTGGTCCTCGGTGATCGGCACAGTCTGGGCCGTGCCGTACGTCTCACTCGTGGAGGTGTGCACCAGGCGCGGGATGTCGAGCCGGCGGACCGTTTCCAGGACGTTGAGGGTGCCGGTGACGTTGGTGTCCACGTAACTGTGCGGGGCCTGGTAGGAGTACGGGATCGCGATCAGCGCCGCCAGGTGGTAGACGGCCTCCGTGCCGGCCAGCAGCCGGTCCACCGAGCCGGGGTCGCGTACATCGCCGAGCACGACCTCGACGCTGTCCATCACGTCCCGCGGCAGGGTCTCCAACCAGCCGTAGGAGGAGAAGGAGTTGTACTGGGCCATCGCGCGCACCCGGTGCCCGGCGGCGACGAGCGCCTCCACCAGATGCGAGCCGATGAATCCCTCCGCGCCGGTGACGGCTACGGGTCCGGGTCCCGGTCGGGAATCGGTCACGGGTCTGTCTCCTCTGTTGTCAGGGGTGATGCGGGTGACGAAAGTGGCTTCAACGGAAGTGGCTTCAGCGGTGGGCCGTGGCCCGGCCCAGCAGGGCGTACGAGATGAGCACCAGCGCGGCGGCGGCGCAGCCGCAGACGAGCGGGCGGACGGCGGCGGGGCCCAGTGCCGCACCCAGCGCCGCGGCCAGACAGATCGCGGCGGGCGGCCAGGCCGTTCCGAAGGCCTGGAGCAGCAGAGCGGTCCACAGGACGGCTCCCAGCGCGAGCAGCGGCCCCGGCGACACCCCGCGGATCAGGGTGGGCGCGGCCAGCACCGCCAGATATCCGGCGAGGCACAGCAACAGCGCCCGCCCGGCGCGGAGTTGGAAGCCCCTGGGTGTGGTGCTGTGCCGCAGGGCGGCGAGGCCGAGGCTCCGGTAGCGGTAGAGGAGCCATTCGGCCACGCCCATGCTCAGGGTGAGTACGACCACGGCCGTCCCGTCGGCGGACGCGGCCATCAACGTCAGCGCCCCCGCCGCCAGGCCGAACAGCGCGTACGGGAGGGAGGCGGTGACGGGTGGCCCGTTGCCGGGGCCCGCCGTGCTCTCCGTGCGCCCCGACCGTACGATCTCGCGGGCCGCCAGCAGCACCGCAGCCGCGACGGTGACGAGGAGCAGGGCGGTGACGGCCAACGGGCCGGGGTCCCACAGGAGCAGTGAGGCCGCTCCGGCGACCGTCGGGGCGAGCGCGAGCAGCAGGTCCCGTTCACGGCCCAGCACCAACAGCACCGTGCCCGCCGCGAGATACAGCGCCTGCCCGGCGGCGAACGCGGCCATCGTGCCCGGCCCCGACAGCAGCAACCCTGCCGCCATCGCGCCCAGCGCGCCGACCGGTGCTCCGACGCGCAGGCTGCGCGCGGCGGCACGGCGGCCACCACTCGCGAGCCGCACATACGCGCGGTGGGCCAGGCCCTGGTTCCACGCCCAGGCGACCAGCGCGGAGGCGGCCAGCCCGGCGATCGCGCCGGTACCGCTCGCGAGAAGCCCGGCGCCAAGTACGTACGCCAGCCCGGGTAGTCCGAAGACCGCCCCGCGCAATACGCACCGCCATGGGCTGGCCTGCCAGGGGTCGGGCGGGGGTTCCGGGTCCGGGAAGCGGCGAGGTACCCGTTCGTACAACTCCTCGGCGACCTCGAAGAGGTCCCGCCGTCCGTACCGGCCGGTGATCTGTTCCTGCGTCAGCCCGTCCGACTCCAGTACGGCGGCGATCTCGTCGGGGTGTACGGCCGCACCGCACACGTCCGCCAGGCGTTCGGCGAGCTCGTCGAAAGGGTCCTCGGCCCAGGAGGGTCGACGGCGGCGGAGGGGGCGGGGGGTGAGGGTGGGGAGGGAGTCGGGGGTGTGGGGGCCGGCGTGGCCGGCGTGACCGTCAGTTGTGTTGTCCGGCCATCCCGCTGGGAACCGGCGGCGGGCTGCGTGTTCCTGTGCGGTGTCGCCGGTGCCCGGCAGGAGGCGCAAGGGGCCGCTCACTTCGGGTCACCTGCCTGCCGTGTGGCGTGGGGGTGGTGGTTCGGCTCGCGGCTGGCGGGGGGTCCTTCGGCGGAGTGCTCGCGTACGGCGACCGATCCCTCGGTGTGCCGCTCGCGCCCGGCGGCGGACTCGTCGGCGAACCGCTCGCCCCCGTCGGCCGACCCCTCGACGTACCGCTCAAGCCCGTCAACCGCCCCTTCGGCGGACCGCTCGCGTCCGGCAACCGACCCCTCGACGTACTGCTCACGCCCGGCGGCCGATCCCTCGGCGAACCGCCCGCGCCCGTCAACCGCCCCTTCGGCGGACCACTCCCGCCCGGCAACCGACCCCTCGACGTACCGCCCGCGCCCGTCGGCCGCCCCTTCGGCGAACCGCCCGCGCCCGGCAGCCGACCCCTCGGCGAACCGCTCACGCCCAGCGGCGAAGTCGCCGGCGTACCCAGCGGGTGATCCGGCGGCGGGCCTGGTGGAGGATCCGGCGTCGGACCCGGCCGCGGTGGTGGCCGCGAGCTCGCCGTGGATCCCGCGGAAAGAGCAGATCGTCCGCGCGATCACCCCGCCTCACCCGCCCGCCGTACGCCGTGCACCGCAAGCTCCTGCTGCCGCTCACGTCCATCGGCGGCACCGGACTCGGCGTACCGCTCGCGCCCGGTGGCAGACCCCGCGGCGAGCTCGCCGTAGATCCCGCGGAAGGTGTCGATGGTCTGCCGGAGCGTGAACTGTTCGATCACCCTCAGCCGAGCAGCCTCGCCCATCGACGCGCGTCGCGACGGATCACGCAGCAGCTCAAGCGCCGCCCGCGCCATCTCCCGCGGTTCGCGCGGCGGTACGACGAGGCCGGTGTCGCCGACCGCCTCGCGCACGCCGCCCACGTCGGTGGAGACGGTGGCCCGCCCGCACGACATGGCCTCGATGAGGGTGAAGGGAAAGCCCTCGCTGATGCTGGACAGCATCACCACGTTGCCCGCCGCGTACGCGTCGCGGATGTCCTCCACCCGGCCCTCGAAGACCACGGCGTCCCTGGCCCCCAACTCCTCGGCGAGGGCCTGGCAGCGCTCCCGGTAGGCCTCCCCGCCCCGCGGGGTACCGCCGAACAGCCGCAGCCGCGCCTGCGGCAACTCCTCGCGTACAAGGGCGAAGGCGCGGATCAGCGTCTCCAGGTCCTTGATCGGGTCGACACGTCCCGCCCAGGTGAGGGTGGGCAGTTCGGGTTCGGGACCGGCGGGCGGGAAGGCGCCGGGGTCGACCCCGTTGTAGACGGTGCGTATCCGGTCGGGCTCCGTACCGCCGTGCTCCTCCCAGCGCCGGTTGTAGCGGTTGCCCGGGGTGACGAGGGCGGCGCGGGCGTAGGTCTCCCGGGCCAGCAGCCGGAAGAAGCCGAGCAGCAGTGACTTCACCGGCCAGCGGTAACCGCCCGTGCGGTAGCCGAGGTAGCGCTCGCGGAGGTAGACGCCGTGCTCGGTGAGCAGCAGTGGTGTGCCGTGCAGTTGATGGGCCATCAGCCCGGGCAGTGCCGCAAGACCCCCGCTGACGGCGTGCGCCACTCCGCCCTCCGGCGGTACGACGGACAGCGGACGCAGGGCGTGCTCAAGGAGTTCGGTGGCGGTGAGCGCGTCATGCAGGGTCGGCCGGGCCGCGGCCACGGCTATGTGCGGCCGGTTCCACACGGCAGTCAGGGTGCGCAGCGCGTCCTCGGTGCGCATGGCCGCCGACAGTTCCCCCTTGCGGGCCCGCGCGGCGAGGGCGTACAGGCCGTCGGCGAAGTCCGCCCCGGCAGTCGGCGAGCCGGGCTCGAGGAGCGAGAGCAGGAACCGCTCGTACGTGCCGAGGAAACGGCGCAGCCGCCGCCCCCGCGGCGCGCGTCCGTCCGGAACCGGTCCCCACAGGGGTACGGAGACCACCCCGCCCACATTCGGGGGCAGCTCCCACGCGAACGCTTCCTGGCCGGTCCCGGTGATCGCGACGACCCTGAAGCCGACGTCGGGCATCCCCCGTACCAACTGATCGCACCACACACTCACCCCGCCGTGCTGGTGCGGATACGTTCCCTCCGTCAGCAGTGTCACCACCGCCTGGTCGTCCGTGCCTGGCGGCGGCACGGCGTGCAGGAGCTCTCGCGTGGACATGCGTCTCATTCCCCCCAAGGAACGGTCAGTTCATGCCGCGGGCCTGGTCAAGGCCCGCGGTTCCGGCCGCGTGGCGGCCGGTGTTGCCGGTGGCGGCCGGTGTTGCCGGTGGCGGCCGGTGTTGCCGGTGGCGGCCGGTGTTGCCGGTGGCGGCCGGTGTTGCCGGTGGCGGCCGGTGTTGCCGGTGGCGGCCGGTGTTGCCGGTGGCGGCCGGTGTTGCCGGTGGCGGCCGGTGTTGCCGGTGGCGGCCGGTGTTGCCGGGCGAGCGTCTACCCGGCCGCTGCCACTGCCCCTACCTCTGCCGGCGCCGCCAAGGCCGCCGGCTCCAGCGAGCCGCTGTCGACCCATCCGGATCTCAGGCCCGCGTACGGGCTGCCGAAGCCGGCCGTCCCGGCGGGCATGGTCGCCGGAGCCTGCACCCCACTGGGCGCGTCGATTGTGACGGTGTTCCCGATCCGGTAGGCGGTGACCTGACCGCCGTCGACGGCGGCGTCCCACGCAGCCCGACGTTGCAGCTCGACGCTTGTGTCCTTCAGCCCCTGGTTGACCAGCGGGGTGCTGTCGGCGAAGAGGCCCGCGTAGTCGCTCAGGACCTTCTCGAGGGCCGGGTAGGCGATGCGCTCCTCGGCGAGATTCGACTGGTGGATGTAGTGCGGGCGCGGGTTGTTCGACAGCGCGTGGCCGAGCGCGATCCGGCTCTCGGTCGGAACGATGTACGAGGCGTATCCCGTCGCGGTGTCCAGCGGGGCGTCCAGGCAGGTGGTCGTCGTGGAGCCGTCGCAGATCCCGCTGCCGCCGTCGGCGGCGCTGGTGTAGATCCAGTTGTACTCGTCCACCATCTCCGCAGCCTTGCCCGCGTTGTAGAAGATGTTCATCGGGAAGCGCGGCACCGTCAGCGCCGGGCCGACCTGCCGCTGCTGCGGGTCACGCGAGTTGTCGCTGCCCAGCGAGGTCACTCCGGTCGCGGCGAGCGCGGGCGCCAGGTTCGGGTTGTCGTCGGGCTGCTGCGGAAGCACCCTCATGCCCGAGTGCTCACCCGTGACGAGCTCGGTGTTGTCGAGGGTCAGGCCCTTCCCTGCGGCCCAGTTCACGTTGTCCGCGATCTGCGCGGTGATCTCCGCCTGGCTGACCCACTGCACGTTCCCGGCCGAGTCGGTGGAGCACACCCACGGCACAACGGTCACGTTCTGCACGCAGCCCAGGAACGGGTGGTCGTAGGTGTGGTTCACCCACCGGAAAGCGTCCTTGTCCGCGACGAGTTGATCGGTGAGCGCGTCCACGCCACTGTTCTCGTCCTTGTAGGTCTCGCTGCCCGCGCCGTTGAACAAGAAGTCGAGCGTCAGACCGTGCTCCTGCGACCACTGCTTGGCGTACTGGGCGTCCGCGACCGTCATCCGGATCGGATCCTCGGTCCCCTCACCCCCGGTGCAGTCCACGTCTCCGGGTGTGCAGTTCAGCTCGGTGTCCCAACGGTCATCGGCACCGAAGACATCATCGACGTGCACCGCGAAGTAGTTGCGGTCGGCGCCCAGATGGACGCCCTGCGTCATCCACTCCACGATGCCGCGCGCGAGCAGCCGGTACTGCTGCTGAGCCTCGTTGTAGACGAACGTCACCACGAGTTCCCGGCGCCCGTCGTGCGCGTACTCCCCGATCAGCGACCCGCTCACCGCGGTACCGGGAATCGGCGCCTCCACGAAGGTCGTGAACTCCGCCCCCTCCGCCTGCTGGGCGAGCGGCACCGCCAGGAACCCGTAACTCTCCGACACCTCGGCCGAGTTGTCCTCGAACGGAACCGCACCGTCGAGATACCCGAAGGGCCCGGCCAACCCGGCGGCCGTCACCTGCGCCGTCGTACCGTCCAGCGACCCCATGTACCCAGGATCCTGCGCCCAGTTGAGCCCCACGGCCGGCTGGGCATACGTGTACGCGTCGACTTGCCGAATCCCATACGTCTGCTCGTACGCCGTAAGCGCCGCCATCTCCCCCGACCCCGCCCCGAAGGGGTTGTCGTTCGGCAGCACCACGGCCTGGAACTTCGCCCTCGGCCGCCCGTCGACGGTGTCGCTCAGAAAGCCCGCGTCGATCTGCGACCTCCCGGCGTCATTCAAATCAACCTCGGTGTACGGCGTCCCAGCTCCCTCGAGCTCAGCCGCAACAGCCTCGGTAGCCGCGCCACCGTCATCGACCACCAACACCCTGAGGTCGATTCTCGGTTCCAACTCATCAGCTCTGGCCCCGGTCACAGGCGCCAGAAACGTGACTAACAACGCCGCCGCGCAGACGGCAGCCTTCCGCGAAAACCCGTACACGAGAGCCCCCCTGGGCTTATTACGTAAATTGCCGCATGGCGAAAACCCCGCACCAGGACAGCAAAAAACCTTCTTGCGCACCCACACCAAAGCGAATAAGCAAACACCAAACATGGCCGCCAGCAGCGCGTGCCCGTCAGCCCGCACCCTTGCCGTCACACATCCTCCGACGGCTTGAGGAGATTTCGTGGTCAATTCGAAAAAGTTTCTCAGCCATCCCACGCATGTTTACCTTACGTAGCACGCCATTCACACCCCGCACATGAGACTCCCCGGGAACTCCCAGCAATGGGAGGGAGGTTGGGGGCACGAGGGCGGAGGACGACCGCGCACGGAGAGCCCGGCCGGGGCGCTCTCCCTGTCCAGGGCTTGAGCGGCGCGAAGCGCGCGTCCACCCTCCGGATGCACGCCACGTCTCGAAGGCTTGACGACGAGGACGATGACCGGTGATCCGTTGGCGTGACCGCGAGAGCCCGTCACGCGAAGCAACCAATCAACTACTCGATCCATCCATACTATGGTTCACTTGAGTATGTTCAATATGAGCAAACTCGAAGGGTGACCCATGCCAGGCTTCGTAGGCCGCAAGTCCGAGCTGGCCGCCCTGGAACGCCACCTCGCCTGGGTACGCGACGGCCGGGGCGACCAGCGCGGCCGGGCCCTGCTGCTCCGCGGCCGACGCCGGGTCGGGAAGTCCCGACTCGTAGACCTCTTCTGCGAGCGCGCCCAGGTGCCGTACGTCGTGCACCAGGCCACCCGGGGCGAGGACGCCCACCGGGAACGGGCCCGCTTCCTCGCCGAGGTCAGGCACTCCTCGCTGCCCGAAACCGAGCTCCTCGCCGGCGTCACAACCGTCGCCGAATGGGACACGGCCCTTCGCCAGCTCGCCGCGGTGCTCCCGGACGACGCCCCCAGCATCGTCGTACTCGACGAGCTGCCCTGGATGCTCGAAGGCGACCCGGTACTGGAAGGCACCCTGCAGACCGTCTGGGACCGGGTACTGAGCCGGAAACCCGTGCTACTCATCCTCATCGGCAGCGACCTGGCCATGATGGAGCAACTCTCCGCCTACGGCCGCCCGTTCCATCAGCGAGGCGTCGAGATGGTACTCGCGCCCCTCTCCCCCTCCGAGGTCATGGCGATGACTGGCCTCCCGGCCGCGGACGCCTTCGACGCCCATCTGATCACCGGCGGACTACCACTCGTCTGCCAGGAGTGGCAGGAAGGCGAGACCCGCGTCGACTTCCTCTCCCGCGCCCTCGACGACCCCACCTCCCCACTCCTCGTCTCCGGCGAACGGATGCTGGCCGCCGAGTTCCCCACCGCCCTCCAGGCCAGACACGTACTCTCCGTGATCGGCAGCGGCGAGCGAACCTTCGGCACGATCGCCGCGAAAGCCGGAGCAGCCGACCGACCACTCCCGCCCGGCTCACTCAACCCGGCCCTACGCACCCTCGCGGACAAACGCCTAATCGCCGTCGACACCCCTCTCTCCACCCGCCCAGGAGACCGCGACCGCCGCTACCGCGTCGCCGACCCCTACCTCCGCTTCTGGCTAGCCTTCCTCGAACAGGGAATCCCGGAGATCGAGCGCGGACGCAGCCGAATCGTCGCCGAGGCGATCGAACGCGGATGGACGTCATGGCGCGGCCGAGCGATCGAACCCGTCGTGAGGGAGTCACTGGCCCGACTTCTCCCCGACGACACCTGGCCGCAGGTCCGGGAGGTGGGCGGCTGGTGGCCCCGTACGAACAATCCCGAGGTGGACCTGGTGGGGGCGGACCGCTCACCGGCGCGCGAAATCGGCTTCGTCGGCTCGATCAAGTGGCACGAACGCGGCCCCTTCGACCACCGCGCCCTGTCCGCCCTGGCCCGAGACGCCCTGGCCGTACCCGGCGCCGACGAGGACACCCCACTGGTCGCGGTGTCCCGCTCTGGGTTCACGGTGGATGGGCTGGCGGCTACGTATGAGCCTGAGCGGCTGATCGAGGCTTGGGGCTCCGGTGCGTGAATTGGCCGCGGCTGTTCGGTGCCCAGCCGGCAGACGAGTCGGGCTGTACGCCGGGGACAGCTACATGGTTCGCGACAATGGCCTCTGACCTGTGCGGGCGAAAGCAATCCGGTACGCGATCCGCCTCGCCGAGGCGTGAGAGGAGCCCACGGTGTCCGAGGACCTGACCGCGGTTGCCAACTTCCTGTACGAAGCGGGGACGCTGAAGAACACCGCCCGCACCGGATGGTGGATGGTCGGCGTGCAGCACCCCGAGTCGGTCGCCGAACACTCCTAACGCACCGCCCTCATCGCAACGATCATCGCAAAGCTGAAGGGCGCCGACCCGGCCCAAGCCGCATTCCTCGCCGTCTGGCACGACTCCCAGGAATCCCGCACAGGAGACGTCAACCACCTCGGCAAGAAGTACACCGTCGGAGAACCCGACCCCCGCGACATCACCGCCGACCAAGTCACCGGCATGCCCGCCCTCCTGGCCGAAGCCGTACGCGACCTGGTCGCCGAGTACGAGGCCAAGGAGTCCCCGGAAGCGATCTGCGCACGGGACGCCGACAAGCTGGAGTGCATGATCCAGGGCATCGAGTACCGCGCCCAGGGCTACGCCAATGCTCAGCGGTGGATCGACAACAGCCGGGTTCGGATCGTCACCAAGACAGGGCAAGCGCTGGCTGACGCGGTGCTGGAGACGGGGTCGTTGGACTGGCTCAGGGCGGCACTCGGCGAACCGAAGAGCTGAGGTCGGACGCCATGTCATTTGAGGTCGAGCGGCATGGAGTGGAAGTGGCGGAGACAGACGGCCGATTCGTCGCACAGAGCTTGGGCTTTGAGGCATCCATGGTGGCTACTGACGCCCGCAGCCGCGCCAACCCAAACCCGCCCATCCCCTCCTCGTGATCCACATACTCACCTAGGATGGCGAGAACCATCTCAGCGGCCCGACGGGCTTCCTGATCCGCCTGCGCGCGGACATCGGAGGACATGCCCCCACCCGCACGAGTCTTCTTCGTGCTGCCTGGGGGCATTTTCTTGCTGTTCCGTGAGTCCGCGGCATCCGTGGCCGCCCGCATCCTCGAAGGGTCGCTGGCGCTGCACCTGACCGAGAACTTCCGTCACCAGCACCGCCGGAGTCCCGCACAGGCGGAGATACGGTCCTGGGAACGCAGCCTCCCCGCGCTCGTCAACGCCCTCCTCGATGCCGGGCTCGACGACGTCGAAGTCCTCGTCGAGTACAGCCTGCCCCTCACCAGCAAGCGCGCGGATGCCGTACTCGCCGGTGTGCACCCCACCACGGGCGAGCCGTCGTACGTCGTCGTGGAACTCAAGCAGTGGAGCGCGGCGTACCCGGAGGAGGACGAGCCGCTGCTGTGCCGGATCGACGCGTACGCGGAGCCGGTCCTCAACCCCATCGAGCAGGTACGTGGCTACTGCGAGTACCTGCTGTCGTTCAACGGGGCGCTGGAGCGGATGCCCAAGTCGCTGGCCGGGGTGGCGTTCCTGCACAACGCGACCGAGTTCGGGATCGCCGGGCTGCGCACCGTCACCGAGGACCAGCACGGCCGGATGTACACCGGCGAACAGCGCGGCGCCTTCCTGGACTTCCTGCGCTCGCGGCTCGCCGCGAAGCCCGGGGCGGGGGCGGCAGACGTGCTGATCGACGGCAAAATCCGGCCCTCCAAGCAGCTGATGGCCGTCGCGGCGGCCGAGATCCGCGACCGCGAGCAGTTCGTACTCATCGCGGAGCAACGGGTCGCCTACGAGAAGGTGATGTCGGCCGTTCGCAAGGCCAAGCGGTCGAACCACAAGCAGGTAGTCGTGGTGACCGGCGGTCCCGGCTCCGGCAAGAGCGTGATCGCGATGTCGCTGCTGGGCGAGCTGTACCGGCGCGGGGTGCCCGCTCTGCACGCGACCGGGTCGGCGTCGTTCACCAAGACCATGCGCAGGGTAGCGGGGGCCAAGAAGCCCGAGGTCCAGCAGCTGTTCAAGTACTTCAACAGCTTCATGGACGCGGAGCCGAACGACCTCGACGTACTGATCTGCGACGAGGCCCACCGCCTCCGGAAGACGTCCGCCAACCGCTACACCAAGGCGGCGCTGCGCACTGGCCGCCCTCAGGTGGCGGAGCTGATCGAGGCGGCCCGGGTACCGGTGTTCCTGCTCGACCAGCACCAGGTGGTACGTCCCGGCGAGATGGGAACCAAGGAGGAGATCAAGCAGGCCGCCGCCGAACAGGGCCTGGAATGCACGGTGGTGGAGTTGGACAGCCAGTTCCGCTGCGGCGGCAGTGACGCGTACGAGAAGTGGGTCGTCGACCTGCTCGGCCTGGAGGCCGGTACGCCGGGCCAGTGGGAGCCGGACGGCAAGTTCGAGCTGCTGACCGCCGAAAGTCCCCAGGAACTCGAGGACTTCCTCATCGCGCGCCGCCAAGAGGACTACGGCGCCCGAATGTCGGCCGGCTACTGCTGGAAGTGGACCACCAAGGTCACCCCCGACATGACGACGCTGCCCACCGACGTCGTCATCGGCCAGTGGGCCCGCCCCTGGAACGTGTACGGCGACCGATCCCTGCTCGGGGCGCCGCCCGCGCCCCTATGGGCCACCGATCCAGCCGGCTTCGGCCAAGTCGGCTGCGTCTACACCGCGCAGGGCTTCGAATACGACTGGTCCGGCGTAATCATCGGCCCCGACCTGGTGTGGCGAACGGACCGCTGGGTCGTGGACCGGTCAGCCTCGAAGGACCCGTCCTTCACGAAGGCGACGTCCGACGCAGACATCGACCGGCTCATCCGGAACACCTACAAAGTGCTGCTGACCCGGGGCATGGTCGGCACGATCGTCTACTCGACGGATCCGGAGACTCGCGAGAAGCTGCGGTCGCTCATTCACCCGACGTCCGGGGTCGAGGTGCCTGCGCTCGTGTAAGGCTGCGCATTCCTCATCCCGGCCTAGCGGCTTCGCGAGCACCACCGAAGCGTCCTCGACGAGCACTGTTGTCGTCGGTGGCACGCCCCTACTACCGCTGTGGTGCTCGGACTTAGACGTGGAGCCTCTGCTGTACAAGGGTGCTACGCCCTAACGCGATGTGCCACGTGCATGGAAGTGTGCCCAGAGGTGTTGTGCTGGGGAGGACTTCGGCTAGCTGACGGGCGCGGTCGGCGGAGTCTCAATGACCCGGTCACGTGCTCGACCACCCGGGCGCAGTGATGGGCACCGACCTGAGCCGGGGCCCTGCGGCGCTACCTCTCGACGCGAACTACGGGCGGGCTAGCGGCTGAGGTCTGCCGGGCTGGTCAGGAAGGTGCGAGGAGCATCAACGGCCGATGCAGGTCGGAGTAGTCGAGCAGCAGTTCCTTGAACCCCTGGTACTCGGCTCCGTCGAGGTCGTAGCGGGCGAGCACCTGGCCGAGGTAGGCGTAGAAGTCCCGTATCGACTCTGCGAATTCGGCGAACTGTGCGAAGAGGGTGCTGATCCTTTCCAGTGCCTGCTGCGGGTCTGCGCCGCCTTGCGCGGCGGCCAGGGCGGCGATCTCTTTGAGTCCCCGGTCGACGAGGGTGAGTAGCTCGCTGCTGACCTCACGCGGCGTCCGCTCCCGCCAGCACCTCGTCGGCGTCGCGCTGCACTCGTTCGCCCAGTTTTGACAGTTGGTAGCGGGACCGGGAGCGTTGGTACTCGGCGATGCTGGTCGCTGTGACCGTGTGCGTGCTGCGCAGCAGATTGCCCCAGCGCACGAGCTGTTCGAGCCGGGCGGTGAGTGTCTCCGCGTCGAGCACTGCCGCCGAGTGTCCGGGCTGTGCCAGTTTGGCGAGCACGTCGGGTACGGCGAGGTCCGCGAGCAGGGTGCCGCAGAACACCCGCATCGCCGCGACGTACTCCAGTCGCTCGGGTGCGCTGAGGTAGGCGTACGCGCTCAGCCGTTGCCAGGTCTCGCTGCCGCTCCCCTTGTCGGACCGCTCGCCCTGTGGTTCTTCGCGCAGTTCGTCCCCCACCATGCTGTCGAGCGCACGGACCGGCACTGACACTCCGGAGAAGGTTCGGGGAATCCGGCTGAGGCGTGTGGGGCTCGGGCTCGCGCATATTTACACGTCGCTGGCCGGGGCGAACGTGCCTGATGCCCGGACACCGGTGGTGCGTGGTGGTGCTGGTGTGCGCCGGGTTCGGCGCGCGAGCGCGTCGGCGGTCGCCGGCGCGCAACATGGGAAACGGCGCCTCGATCCCCCGGCGGCACGCGCCCGCCCATTCGCCCGCCGTCCCCTGTCACCTGCTTTTCTTCTGATTCGGGGCGAGCGCGGGGGTGTGCAGAGGGGGATGTCGGGCTGGCGACCACGCCGTGATCACTGTGGTGACCTGCGGATATGCCGCCCATGGCGCGCAGGGTACTGACGGCTGTCGCGGGGGTTGTCGGCGGGGTTGTCAGCCTGGTCATCAGGGGGGTTGTCGCATCGTGACCGTGGTCGGGTCTTTGTGGTCGCAGGTGTGGTCGGGGTCAGCTGCTGCTGTGGCCGTACGCGTGGCGCCGAGCATGACGGCGCTCCCTGAACACGAGAGGCAGGCCGACGATGACGGACGTGGATGCAGGCGGTGGGGATCACCTGGCGCTGGCGGTGCTGACGCAGTACCGGATGGCCACCACCGAGCAGATGCACCGGGTGATCGCGCCGGGGGTGCGCGTCGAGCAGACGCGGCGACGGATGGCCAAGCTACGGGATGAGGGACTGATCGACCGCATCACCCTGCCCCGGGCCGGACGGCTGCGCGTGTGGTTCCCGACTTCGTACGGCGCGCAAATCGCCTCGGAGTGGCCGGAGCTGCGCGGACGACGACCACCGAGGACGCTGTCCGATCCGACAGCCGCACGGCTGCAGGTCGGACACACGTTGACGGTGACCGAGACCGCGCTCGCCTTCCTCGAGGACGCGCGCCGGCGCGGCGAGTTGTGCCGACCACTGGACTGGATCCTCGAGGTCCACCACTCCCTTGGCGGCGGCGAGGCCGTCATACCCGACGCCCTCATGTACTACCGGCGCGGTCCCGCCGATGGCGACGACGGGGCGATGCTGCGGGCCTTCGTCGAGGTCGACCGGGCCACCATGGGCCCGGAACGCCTGGCCGCGAAAATCGGCGCCTACACTCGCCTCCACGGCTACATCTCGACACCCATCGCGCGCCGCCGACCGGCCATCGCGCAGGACCCCGTGCAGGAAGAGTGGCGGCGGCACTATCCGCTCTTCCCCCGCGTCTTGTTCGTCCTGGACGGCACTGGCCCCGTCGGCATCACCACCCGCATCCGCGCCCTCCGTGCAGCTGCAAGGGACCCGGCGGCGGTCAGCTTCCTGCGCTACGTTCCCGTCCTCGCGGCATCGCTGACAGACCTGCGCAACAACGGCCCTTCCGCACCGGTCTGGCACCCCGTCCAAGACCCCGCCACCGCAGTCCCATGGACTCATTCGCCGCCCTTGTAAACACCCTGCGCAGCGCGCGCCGTCCGCGCAAGGCCCGACCATAAGCCCGACCACACCTGCGCAGCACCCCGACCATGAGCCCGACCACACCTGCGCAGCACCCCGACCATGAGCCCGACCACACCTGCGCAGCACCCCGACCATGGACCCGACCACACCTGCGCAAGACCCGCCCACCGCAGGTCACAGTGATACGCACTAGCACTGCGCACATCGAGTGCGCAGTGGATGCGCAGTGCTCGTGGACGGCTGCGCAGGTGGGGTCACGGACCAACGGACCAAGGGGGCCTGCGTAGGCCCCGGAGGCTATGCGTGCGCACCCGACCACCAGCAGATTGCGCATACAGGTGTCTGAGCGCTGAGTGCGCAGCGCGTGCGGCCTCGATGCGGAGCCGAGGCAGCGCACGGACGGCTTGCGAGTTGTATTGCACGAGGACCTGTCCAGGAAAGCAGTCCGCCAAAGCTCGTCTCTCGCTTCGATAGGTGGGGCCGCGCCTCGGCCGTTCCCACCCACATCAGTAGGTGATGACAAGCCGCACGGAAGGCCGGTCGATCACGGCGCCACCAACGAGCTCACTGTCTGGCGTCCCTTCCGGGTATGTGGTGATCAGGGGCTCGGCGGCTCGGGCAGGCCTCCAGGCACGGACGTGCCCACAGATGCACTCGGCGAGACCCGAACCGAAGCCATGCTGCTGACGCGACAGGTCCGCGGGCACACCAAGCTCTCCTGGCATTGCAGTGCCAACCACCACCGCCCTCTCGCCGATTTCGTCACACGTATGCAGTCCTTCGTCCGCCCCGGAAGCCTGTTCGGGGCCGAGTCCATGATGCCCACCGAGCCTCGCCATGCCGGCACCGAGCACTACACCTCGCCGGAAAAGCTCAGCCGCCACTTCAACGACCAGTGGCAACGCGCCATGGAACGGTTCTCCGACCTCGGATTTCGCACGTTCGTCGACAAGAGCGGGCGCGTGTGGCAGATGACCTCATACGCGGAGATGGCGACCCGTACCTCGGTCGGTCGAGCCGCGGTGGGGGGCACACCGACCGACTGCGCGCCGCTGGCCTCGGCCCCGTCTCGAACGCGCCGCACGGGTGCCCCATCTGTCGACCGTACGAGGGCAAAGTGCTGAGCATCGACGGCCCCGACGGACCGCACGAGGTAGACGTCGAGCACGCCCTCGACGACGGCCGCACCGTGCGCGTGCACGTGGTCGGCTCACTCGACGCAGCACGCCAAGCAGGCTTTCAGCATCCCAACTGCCCGGCACTCCGTCGCCGCTTACCTCCCTGGTTTGACCCGCGTTCCCGAGGACGCGTCCGAGGACCCCGACGGGTACAAGGCGACGCAGAAGCAGCGCGCCATCGAGCGCGGCATTCGCAAGTGGAAGAACCGCGCCGCCGCGGCGACCACCCCCGAGGCAAAACACGCGGCCGATGCACGCGTGCGCGCGTGGCAGGGCCGGATGCGCGGCCACCTGTCCGACCATCCCGAACTCATCCGCCGGCGCGAGCGCGAGCGCGAGCAGCCCGGCGCCGGCAATCTCCCCTCCGCCGCGCCGCGCCCGTCGCAGGACGCGATCGAGGCCGCGCGCGGGCGACGAGCACACCCTGCCAGGTGGAATCCTCCCCGCACATGGTGCGCGCCCCGGACGGACGCAAGGTCACCGCCGCGGCGACCTTCATCACCGCCCCCGGCCTCGTCTGTCCGCCCGACTCGCGCGTCACGCTGCCCGACAGCCGCACCACAACCGCGATCACCGTCGCCCACCACACCGCCCCGGGCCTCCCGGTTCCGGCCTGCACGGAGGTGAGTTGCGAATGAGCCGCCGCCCCCGCGCACGCATCCGATGGAACGCCGACCAGGCCCTCGGCCGAGCTCTGGCCGGCGCCGTGCGCGGACTGCTGCTCGGCGCCGAGCACCTGCTCGCCGAGTCCCGCAAAGAGGTCTCGATCGCCGAGGGCACCCTCGACCGCTCCGGCGTGGCCACCGTCGACGAGCACGACCTCGTCGCCGGCGTCACCCCATAAGCCGCGCGCGTACACGAGGACCTCACCGCCCGACACTCTCCCGGTCGGAAGGCGAAGTTCCTTGAAAACCCGGCAAACCGCGAGGCCACGGTCATCAGCGAGTTGACCGTTGCGCAGGGTTCGGCGGGCGCTGCGTGGCTGACCTGCTCGACGGAGCGGAACGGTCGAGGTGGAGTTCGCCCACATCGATGGTGCGCTCGCCCTGCTCGTACAGCGCAGCGACCAGACCGACGAGCGGCTAGTGCTCTGACCGCATAGGTTCGCCGGGGTGGCGGCGTCGGTGCTCGGACCGGCTGGGCTCGGTGTGGGAAGAATTTGAGCAGTCGCGGAGCCGATCAAACTAGGCTCCCAGCATGTCTGGTCCGACGTTGGTGATCGAGTTGGCGGAGCCGCTCTCCCCGGCTGCGCTGCGGGAGTTCCGCGCGTTGATGGTGGGGCTCTCCTCCCACTTCGCCGAAAGGCGGCCCGGATTCTTCGACGTCAACGTGCCCGCAGAGCGACTGGGCGTCGAGGACAGGCGGGAGAAGGACTGGCGAAAGCCGTTCCCGCTTCCACTCCTCGGCAACACCATCGCGGACGAGGAGCTCGCAGCCCTGGTGGGATTCAATCCGCAGCGCGAGGACTGGTGTCGGCCCTTCCTGGTCTACTTGATGGGGCCGGGGGTCGGCGACGAGAGCACCTTCGAGGCTGAGCACGCGGACGAGCCCGAGGTGGAGGCCATCCTCGGCTTCAGACCGACCCATGCCGTCAATGTCAGCGCCTGCTGCAATCGCGAGATCGACCACGTGGCCACGGCCCTGCTGACCGCCGCTGTCATGGACGTCATCGGGGGCGTGGTCAATGTCGAGCTGCTGGATGGACAGGCGTCGGTCGTCGCTGGCCTTCCGGGGGTGTTGGGGATCGCGGGCGACGACTGGATGGCGCTGGGATCGGCGGAGTTCCTGCGGGCCTGGGTTGGGCACCCCGCCTTCCGGCTGGTCAAGTAGCCCAGACAGATCCGCGGCGGAGGTGGTGCTGTGACCTGAAACGCTCGCCATGTTGTCTGATCATGCGGCGAGAGCCGGTCGGCCGCCCCAGCGGATGCCTTTCTCGCTGCGGATGCGGGCGCGTTCCTTGCGTTCGGCGACCAGGACGTCACGGTGGCGGGCATTGGCAGTGCGCCAGCGAAGGTAGGCGTGCAGGGTCCGGGTCTGAACGGTGTGGTTGGGGTGGTGGGAGTTGGCGATGGTGAACTGCCGCAGCGGTCCGAAGTGCGCTTCGATCGGATTCGCCCACGAGGCGTAGGTCGGGGTGAAGCACAACTCGACCTTGTTCTTCTTCGCCCAGCGTCGGATGTCGGTGCCCTTGTGGGCGGACAGGTTGTCCAGGATCACGTAGATCGGGGCGCCGTCGGGCCGTGCGGCGCGGTTGGACTTCAGCGCGGCCAGTGTGTTCCCAGCGCCCTTCCTGCGGTGGTTGACGCCCCACAGGGTGTCGTCGCCGACCGAGTAGCAGCCATGGAAGTACCGCACGCCGTGGGTGCGGTGGTAGGTGGCCGGGTGCCGCTCGGGGTGATTGGAGGGGCTCCAGCTGTGGCCGCCAGTGGGGCGGATGCCCAGCGGACCGAACTCGTCGAACGCGAACACCCGGTCCGGGAAGAGTTCCAGGACGTGCTCGATCCGGTCGAGCTTGGCGTCGCGCTCGGGTCGGGGGACTCCTTCCACGTCTTGGTCCGCTGGAAGGTGATCCCGCGGCGGGCGAGCAGGCCGCGTAATGCCTCGCAGCCGATACGGATCAACCGGCCGTGCACTTTGCGCAGGTAGGAGACCAGCTTGCGCAACGACCAGCGGGTGAAGGGCTGGCCGAGTTTGACCGGTCGGGTAGTGGCCGTCGTGACGACGAAGTCCTCGTCGTCATCGCTGAGTTGGCGGGGACGGCCTCCCGCCCATTGAGGGTCCAGGCAGGCCAGGCCGATCTCGTTGAAGCGGTGGATCACGTCCCGGACGGTGTCCTCGTCGGCCTGCACCAGCTGGGCGATCACCGGCACCCGGTTCCCGCCGGCCGAGGCCAGCAGCATCATCGCCCGCCGGTAACGCACCGAACTGGTGCTGCCCCGGCGCACGACCTGCTGCAGCTTCTGCCCCTCCTGGTCGGTAAGTCTGCGCACACGGACAGGATCGGCCACCGCGCCTCCAGCGGTCGGATCGGATGTCACCGCACATCCAACCGTCACAACCACCGACCCGGCGAACCTATGCGGTCACAGCACTAGACGAGTTCGCGGCACGCCTCGACGAGCTTGAACGCCGGGGGTGGCCGCTCCCCAGCATCGGTGCCCTTACCGGACTGGCCGGCCTCATCCTCGCCGCACTCGCCCAACTCCGTGAGAAAAGAGAGCCCTTGACTCTGTCCTCAATGCCGGGGGACGGGGGCGCGCTTTTTCGCTTGGGCATGACTGACCCCCGCCGGCCGTGGCCGACAGGGGTCATGGTTGGGGGTCACCGTGCAGGCGTACCTATGCGGCCACCGTCACGGGAACGGTCCCCCCTTTCCCTCCGCCATCCGCCCCCGCGAGGGAGACATGGTGTGGTCGGATGCGGCGGTCTTGCGACGGTCGATCGGGGCGGGCGTGACGTCCGTGCCGGGCGGCACGCCTCGACTTGGAAGGCGCAAGGATCTTCACCCGTACCGGATCGCTGTAGCAGTAGCAGGTGTAGGTGTATCCGTCCCGGTCGATCGGGGGTGGCGTCTGCGCGCGGTGCGGACTCGGCATCGACGTATAGATCGCAAGAAGTGCGAGCAGCGCCAGGCCGACAGACAGGGCAACGACTCCCCACAGAGTGCGGTCGAGCACGGCTGACGTCACGGCGAGACCTCCGCAACAACTGAGCGGGGAGAAACGAACAGACCCAACTCATCGGCGAGTTCGAAGACGAGGGAGCGCGCCAGCTCGGGCGCAAGCTCAACGAGCAGACGCATGTCGAAGTGCAGCCACAGATCCGCGGAGGTGTCGGCACGCTCCCTCTTGGACACGTGCACGGTGTCAGGCCGGATCATGAGTCGCCCTGCCTCCCTCAACGAGGCGGAACCATACGGCCTTTGATTTCGGGATCAACCCGCCGTAGAAGGTGGTCCCCCAGCTCTCGGCGAAGTCGTTGACGAGGTAGAGCCCGAGCCCTCCCTCGCCGTCGCTCATCTCGGGGGGCATCGGTAGATCGCGCGGTTGGTCATCGTGCACATACACCGTGACGCCTTGCGCGTCGACGGTCACCTCGACGTGAACGAGTAGCGCGCACGTGTGGCGATAGACGTTCGTGACCACTTCGCTCGTGCAGAGCCGAGCGGATTCTGCGAGCGTCTCGTGCCCGGTCGTGCGGAGCAGGGCGCCGACCAGATCACGGAGTACGGCGGGGGCGGTGTCCGCATTCGCCGTAGAAAGGCGATAGCTGGTTGTGGAGATAGTTCCCGGTGGTGCAGGACGTACTAAAGCTGTAGGCATTTCGTCGTCTCCCAACGCGGTTGTAGCGCGCGCTGCCCGCCACCATGGCTCGGCCTCAAGAACGACGCAGCAGCCCCGCCGGGCGCGCGTCAACGGCTGCACTGCGGTTTTACCGGCGTGCTGCGCTGTGCTGCTGAAGACGGTAGCGGATGCGTCTCACAAGTTGTACCCCAATGGATAAACCATAGAACGAGGTGGACCCTCGTTAGGGCACGAGTCACACTGAGACCCGACAGGAGGGGAGCCGATGCCACCAAGGAAGGCGCCGACCGCACGTCAGCGCCGATTGGGTGTTGAACTGCGAAAGATCCGGGAGCACGCCGGCCTCACGCTCGTCGATGCCGCGGCCCAGTTGGGGACCGATCGAACCAGCATCAGCAACACCGAGTCGGGCCGCTTCGGCGTGAGTGGTGAACGGGTCCGCGCTTGGGCCGGACACTACGGTTGCCCCGACGCTCCATATGTCGAGGCGCTCGCCGCCATAGCCGAGGAGCGCGGAAAAGGCTGGTGGGAGGACTACCGCGGCGACCTTTCCGTCGGCGCACTTGACCTCGCCGAGCTTGAGCACCACGCCACCGCACTACGCGCCGTGCAGATCATGCACATGCCCGGCCTGCTCCAGACGGAGGACTACGCTCGCGCCGTGTTCGAGGAAGCAGTGCCGCCCCTGAGTGACCCGGACCTCCGTCGACGACTCTCGCACCGACTGAGGCGCCGAGACGTACTCGACCGCCCGTCCCCGCCGGCATGCACGTTCTTGATTCATGAGGCAGCACTGCGGATGGAGTTCGGCGGACGGAAGATCGCCCGCGCGCAGCTCGACTACCTCTTGAAGGAGTCCGATCGGAACAACGTGACCGTGCGCGTGGTCCCGTTCGCCGTCGGCGGTTTCCCGAACGCCGGAAGTTCGACACTCTATGCGTACGGACCGGTTCCGCAGCTCGACACCGTACAGACGGACACCCCACACGGGCCCGCGTTCCTCGACGCAGAGACGCGCCTCGCCAACTATCGGGCGGTCCTGGACCGAACCGAAGAGAGGGCCCTCGACGCCGTGAAGTCACGCGACTTTATTTATGAAATAGCACAACAAGTATGAAGGCGTGGGAATAGTGGAAATTCAGTGGCAAAAGTCCTCGTTCTCGACGGACTCCGAGGGCAACTGCCTGGAGCTCGCGACGCAGGGCGACGAGATCCTCGTACGCGAGAGCGACAACCCCGACGTAGTGATCAGGACCACCCGAGCGAAGCTGTCGGCGTTCCTCGCCGGAGCCAAGGCGAGCGAGTTCGACCACCTCCTCTAGCTCCCCCACGCGCGCGACCGACCCCCTGCCCTTCTCGGCGGGGGGTCGCCTATTTCTGCCGTATCAATCATCGGCATATGCCGTCTCACCCATTAGACGTCAAACAGTTGATACGGATCTGTAGCTCGCGCTATCTTCCCACTGTGTCGCCACACCGGGCTGATTCCTCGGCGAGGCCGTGCCCGGAACGGCGGTAACTCTCCCTGTCTCTGCACTTGTTGGGGAGAGGCCCGAGGGTTGCCCCCTTCCCCCCTGCACCACGCCTTCAGGTGGGGAGGGGGCAACTGTGACACTGCGGCAGGAGGGCATTACATGCGCGCCCCATCCAACTCGGTAGAGCAGCGTGAGGCGGGAGTGCCGCAGCAAGCGCCGCGCCTCGCAGTCGAGTTGAGACGCGCATTCTGGTGTGAGCACACCAGCTACGAAACAGACTTCAACATCAAAAAGTGTCCCGAGCGCTACGTCGTCGACACTCCCGCCGAGGCGGTCCGCAAGATCCGTGTCACGGTACGGCGGTTGGCGCAGACCCTCCCGCCTCTCGAACAACACCGCGCGCTGGACTGGACCGACGCCGGCGGTTGTCTGCAAGCCATGGGCGCACTGCACCGCGGCGAACCCTGCGGATTCTCGATCAGCAGTGACGGAACGTGGGTTGAGTGGACGGTCCGTCCGTTCGACCGATTCCTCGTGCCCGACGAGCTGCTGCTGCCCCTCGCACCAGTCCACTCGGCGCCCCGTTCCTGCACCGCCGCGCATTGAGACGCTGGAGGTTGTATGCACCAACTGATCGCAAGCCCGTTCCTCGACGAGTACCTCGTCCTACGCCCAGGACACGACACCGGCGTGCAGATCCCGCTCACTCGGTACCTCGAACTCAGCAAGGCGGCGAGTACCGACGATGACGCGCCGCAGTGGCTCGCCGACGCCGCACATCAGGCATGGGCCCTCGACCTGCCCGCACACCGCCCCCTACGCGACACCGTCCTCGTACGCGCCCCCTCCCCATACGGCATGGCCCGCGCGTCCTACGAGATCAACAAAGGCTGTGATTACGACTGTCCGCACTGCTACCTCGGGTTGAAACGGTTCGAGGGCATGCCCTGGGACGACAAGGTGCGGCTGCTCAACATCATGCGTGACGCCGGCGTGCTCTGGCTTCAGATCACGGGCGGCGAGCCGCTGATCGACCGCGAGTTCCTCGAGGCGTACGCGTACGCCCACGACCTCGGCATCATGCTGACCATCTCCACAAACGGATCACAGCTCCACAAGCCGAAGATCCTGGAGACGCTCACCAGTCGGCCACCACATCACCTGTCCCTGAGCATCTACGGCGCGACCGCAGAGACGTACGACGGCTTCACCGGCAACCGAGGAGCGTTCGACCGCTTCACCCGCGGACTCGACGCCGCCCGCGAGGCCGGCCTGCGCATGCGAATGAACGTCATCGTCGCAGCCGACAACGCCGACCAGGTCGACGCAATGGTGACCCTCGCCGAGAGCTACGGCGAGTGCTCTGTCTTCACCAACATGTCGCCCACCATCACCGGCGACGCAGCACCCATCCCCGAGCAGGCCGCCAAGTACCTACGCCCGCGCAAGATCTTCACCGGCTGCAACTCGGGACACACCTTCTTCCACGCCGACCCGTTCGGCCACGCGTCCATCTGCAAAATCGCCCGCGACCCCCACATCGCCTTGATGCAAGAAGGCATCCAGGGACTCAAACGCCTCGGCGGCATCGCCGACGGCCTACAACTTCGCACCGGAGGCTGCGCCGGCTGCACGTTCGGCCAGAAAGACACCGACGGCAACCCGGGCGGCTGCACCACCTGCCGCCCCATGGCCAAGCTCTACCAGGAGGCGAAGGCACCACGAAACATGTACTGCCAGCATCCCGACCCCGAACCAGTGAGGTGACCCATGGCAACCGCCATCGAGCCCCGCACCACCAGCCCCGTGTCACTCGAGATCATGCCCCGCCCGACCGCAGCCAGCCCGCTCCCCGTCACGATCACGTCCCGGCCAATCGCTGACGACGAGATCCGGATCACCACGAACATCGGCGAGTTCACCGAAGGTGCCGATTGCTCCTGCACGGCAAGCGACGACCAGGTGTACTAAATCGACACGCGCCACCGAGCCGCCCCCACCCGTCATAGGGTCGGGGGCGGCTCGTCCGTCCACCCCCAGGAACCCCACATGCCCGTAGACCGCATCCACTGGGACGACCTACCCCTCGACGCCCGCCGCGCCATGGAGGAACAGACCGGCCTCATCCACCACGCCGAGACAGTCGCCGGCGGTAGAAATTCAGGCATCGCCGTCACGGCCCACACCGCCGGCCCCGCCCAGTTCGTCAAAGGCATCCCCCTCGACCACCCACAGGCCCGCACACAGCAGCGTGAAGCCGCAGTCAACCCCTATCTACCGCCGTCCTGCCCCCGGCTGCTCTGGCGCGTCCAGACCGCCGGATGGGACCTGCTCGGATACGAATACCTCGTCGGACGACACGCCGACTACTCCCCCGACTCAGGCGACCTACCGCTGCTCGCCCAGGCACTGACCGAACTCCAGAACACCCCGTGCCCCAACCTCAACGACCTCAAGATCGCCGAGGACCGATGGAGCAAGTACGCCGGCCCCGCCGGCATCGAGCAGCTCGCCGGCGACACCCTGCTGCACACCGACCTCGCCCCGCACAACCTGCTCATCAACGACCGAGCGCACCTCATCGACTGGGCATGGCCCACCCGCGGCGCCGCATGGATCGACCCCGCAGTGCTCATCCTGCGACTCATGGAAGCCGGCCACACAGCCAAGGACGCGGACGCATGGGCACGCGAGCACGTCCCGTCATGGGCAGCAGCACCACACGCATCGGTCGCCGCGTTCTCCGAGGCGAACGCTCGCGTATGGGACGAGATCGCCCGCCACGACTCGGCAGACTGGAAGAAGCACATGGCCCGCAACGCCCATGACTGGGTGACGTACTGGCGCACCCAAGCTCTCTAACGACCTCGTGCACGGTTGGCCGTGACGCGTCGAGGTGTGTGGCGTTGTCGGTGTTCACGCTCGAAGGCCGTGGTCGAGGGTGGCGGTCTGCTGGTGTGAGAGCAGACCGGCGACGGCTTGGACGATGTCACTCATGTGTTCACGGCGGCCAAGGTGGCGGGCTAGAGCCCGCCAGTTCTTGAGGTGTGCGATGCCGTGCTCGACGTGGATGCGCCGTGAAGAGTGCGCCTTCCGTTGCTGTTCGTGCCGCTCCTCGTACCAGGCGGGAGCGTTCTTCTTGAACTTGCGATGTGGCGGTGTCACCACGCGTCCACCGGTCTGCGCACCCATGCCCTGGTAGCCGGCATCCGCGAGGATCTCTATGAACGGGCTGTCGGCCAGGGCCGCAACCAGTCCCAGCTGCCGGGCCTGGGTGATGTCGGCGCAACTGCCTGGCCGTACCGGGCTGCAGAACAACACGCGCCCCTCGGTGTCCGTGAGGACCATGGACTTCACGGCGTTCTGCTTGGTCTTGCCGGAGACGAACTTGTCCCGGTCCTTGCGGCCAGCGGCCGGGCGTCGCACGCGGATCTCCGTGCCGTCGATGATCCCGGTCCGACCGCCGGCGCCGAGGAACTCGATGACCTCGGCGAGACTACTCAGCCGGACGTCCGGCGCGACGGTGCAGCCCCGCTGCGCGAGCAGAGGCCGCACCTCGCTAACGGCGCGGGTGATGGTGGAGCGGTCCACGCCGAACCAGCAGGCCAACACGTCATGCGTGGTGCCATGGCGCAGGCTCACCAGAGTGGCCAGCAGTCGGTCAATGAAGACGAACTTGTGCTTCGCCCCGGCCCCTACCGCCCGCCGCCGCGGCCGAGCCGTCAGACGTACCTGATGCTGTGCGTGCCACAACGGCCCTATCTCAGCGACGAGTTCAGCGATCACCGTCGGCGACAACCCAGTAATCCGATACTCCGCCACGATCAATTCGCGCGCCCCAGCCCCCATCATGCCCAGTTCAACGAGCCACCCGAGGCCGAGCCACGGCCAACCATGCACGAGGTCGTAAGACTTGTCCCGCAACTGCAGGTCACGGCGGTGGTCGGGTGCGGAAACTCGGTAGCTGCTGAGTTCACGTTGCCGGTAGGGTCCGGTCTCTCAACCAGCCGTACCAGCGGCTTCCCAGGTTTAGAGAGCGATTCACATGACCAGCCAGCAAGCAACGACGACCCTGTGGCGCCCCACCGGCCCCATGGAGCTGGACTTGGTCCGCGATCTGAACTGGCGTGCGTGGCCCCCTCGGCTCCCCGAGCAGCCGATCTTCTACCCGGTCCTCAATGAGGACTACGCGATCAAGATTGCGCGGGACTGGAACGTGAAGCACGACGGTGCGGGCTTCGTCACCCGATTCGAGGTTGAGTCGGTGTTCTTGAGTCGGTATCCCGTCCAGCAGGCCGGCGGGCAGACGATCCTCGAGCTCTGGGTTCCGGCTGAGGAGCTGGAGGACTTCAACGCCCACATTGTCGGCGGCATCCAGGTGGTCCACGAGTTTCACTGAAGCAAGGTGGCTTGCTGACTGGGCATGCCAGTCCAGTGCGATGATCGCGGCGTGGTTGCTGTGATCACGGTGTCGGAGCCGTCTTGGATAGAGCCGTTTACCGGGCTGAGCCCTCGTCAGTTGGGCAAGTTGGTGACCGCACTGCGGCGCGCCGGTGCTGACGCTGCACGGCGAGGTCGGCCGTGGGGTCTGTCGCTGGAGAATCGGGTACTACTGGTCGCGGCGTACTGGCGCACGAACTTGACGATGCGCCAGCTCGCCCCGCTGTTCGGCGTCTCGAAGTCCGCGGCTGACCGCGTCATCAACCACCTCGGGCCTCTGCTCGCGCTCCAGCCCCGCAAGCGGTTCCGCAAGGACACCGTGCTCATCGTGGACGGCACCCTGGTGCCCACCCGCGACCACACGGTGGCCGAACAGTCCAAGAACTACCGCTACTCCACCAACAACCAAGTCGTCATCGATGCCGACAGCCGTCTGGTCGTCGTGGTCGGCCGGCCGCTTCCCGGCAACCGCAACGACTGCAAGGCATGGGAAGAATCCGGTGCCAAAGCAGCCGTCGGCAACACGATGACAATCGCCGACGGCGGCTACCCGGGAACCGGCCTGGTCATGCCCCACCGGCGTCGCAAGGGTGAGCAACTGCCCGACTGGAAGCAGGCGCACAACAAGTCCCACAAACAGGTACGCGCCCGCGTTGAACACGCCTTCGCCCGCATGAAGACCTGGAAGATCCTCCGCGACTGCCGGCTCAAGGGCGACGGCGTTCACCACGCCATGCTCGGCATCGCCCGCCTGCACAACATCGCCCTCGCCGGATAGACGAGCAGGCAACACCCCAACCGAGCGCGTCCGCATCGACATGAAGCTCAGTTGCGGGACAAG
>NZ_JAPENY010000001.1 GCF_026341825.1 Streptomyces sp. NBC_00620 | reverse complement strand
CCCTCCGCCTGTCGGTGTCCCGAGATAGCCGATGCAAATTGGCCACGCCCCGCAGTCGAGAGGACTGTGGGGCGTACGGGACTAAAGCCATCTGGAGTGCAGGCCCATTCTGTGCGCCGTCAGCCCCATACTCCCTGTGACTGGGAAAAACTCAACGGAGCGTCTTGCAAAAGCTCAATTTCTTCACGATAGGAATCACGCATCGCCAAGAGCTCCTCATATTCGTGTTGCAAAACTCGAAATCGATTAAGATTCTGCTCTAGGTTCAAATGGGCTATATCCAGGTCTGTTGCGAACCTACTTACTTCGCGGTTCTCGGTGCCCTCGGGACTCCCTGCACTTGCCGCCTTGGCCCGATGCAACAAGGTTCGCATATCTCGAACTCTTTGATCCGCGACTTCGCTTTCCGCAGCTGCGTTGCCGAGCCTCTCCCTCAGTGAGTCCAATTTCGCTTCTACACCAGCGAGACGCCGCACACGTTCAAGTATGTGGCGCTCGTGAGAGTTCCTCACCGACCGGGTTTCTTCAGAACCTCGTGCGTTGACCTGATCAATTGTATCTTGGCTGACACTGACATCCAAAACACGTGCCGCTCGCGACAGAAATACCGCCAACGGGAGCTGATAATAGGCAACTCCGGCAGTATTACGCATTTCACGCACTAGTTCAGGCCTGGGGCCAACCGGGAGCCCACATTGAACCCGAACCCAGT
Source organism: Streptomyces sp. NBC_00620 (assembly GCF_026341825.1). Lineage (GTDB taxonomy): Bacteria > Actinomycetota > Actinomycetes > Streptomycetales > Streptomycetaceae > Streptomyces. Next base: position 4,192,987 of record NZ_JAPENY010000001.1, on the reverse strand, counting down.
CCTCCTTCGTGTCAGTTGAGACAAAGAGGATACTTTCCTTACCTGATTTTGCTTTGTCCAGCATCTGCCGCCAAATGAAATAGTCGCCCACTCCTTCCACGTTTTTCTTCTGCACGTCTACGTAACCAGGGGGAATCTTCTCCTTCCCTCGGCGTAGAGCTTCCTCCTCAACCTCATCCCGAACTTCGTCTGAAAATTCATCACCAACCTTTCCATCGAAGAGTAGTGCCAACTCTTCTAGGATGGGGTCCCGGGACAACAGCTTCTCCGGCGTCAGATCAAAGTCGGTAATTTCTTTCTCCACGGCCCCCGTTATGTCCGAAATTGACGAATTGAGGGGTGTCAGGTATTCGTTAGACTTGCCATCGGCGAGAGAGTGTAGTTTGTAGAAATCACGCAATGCGGCCCGCAAAACCTCGGCAGCTTGGGAAACTGCCTCTGATTTCTTCTTTAGTGAGTTCACGTGAGAGGATACGCTTGAGAGCCTGTTCTCGTGGAACTCGTCGGCAACTTTCCGGGGAATCCAGATGCGAGACTCAATCTTCTTGAGAACTTGCAAGTACTCACGTCTCGCCGACGGCTTCATTCGGTAGAGATTTAGGACGGCATTGGTGTCCAGAATGACTACACTGGACTTAATTGCCTCGTCGACTTCCATTGTCGACTTCCGCAGAAACTCCTCATAGCCGGATGTGAAAGATCCGGAACGATAATTTGACATGACTGACCACCCCCTACTGAGCTGTGATGTCAGGTTATGCCGAATGGGGGACCTCTGCTAGCTAAATCCGTAAACTTCACCAGGGCCCGGACGCCAGATCCCGGCGGGGTAGGCAAGCCAACATCACCAAGGCACACCGAACACAGGTACCTGATCGCGTTTGGGATGGAGAGGCCGCGGTCTCAATTTTGGCATCACCGGCCGCTAGTCCAAGGTGATTCGCTGACGTCCACGGAAGTCCGGCAGATCTCTGAACAGGGGCGCGAGCCTCACGGTGGGGCGTCCATGGACGCCCCCAGACCAAGATTGGACAACTTGCAAACCGGCGACTGCTGCACTCTGAGTGGACGTTCTGTGAGCCTTCGGTCGGGGCTACGTTGGCGGGGATGTTGCCGGTCGGGGCATGGTGAATAGGCCGGGCTCGGGTTCGGTGAGGATGCCGCGGTTGACGAGCCGTTTGAGCTTGGCCCGGGCGCCTTCGACGTGGCGGTTCTCGGTGCCGGCGCCCAGGGCTTCGCAGACGTCCTTGGCCCGCAGGCCGTGCTCGTCGTCCTCGAACAGGGCGAGGATCTGCCGGTAGGCGGACGGCAGCGGCTCGGGGCCGCCGGGATCGCTGTCCTCGACGATCTCCAGGACGGTCTGGCGGGTGACGGCCAGCCGCTCCAACCGGTCTTCCACGGCGGTGAGTTGCTCGCCGAGCCGGGTGATCTGCTCCCGCAGGCGGTCGGCTTCTTCTCTCGCGGCGGCCTGTCGTGCCTCGATCCTGGCCAGCAGTTCACGCATGGGCTGCCTCGCTGATGAGGGATCTGGCCCCGGCCGGCGGAGGGTCATGCCAGGTCGGCGTGGTCGTGCCGGTGATCCGGCGAGCCATCACGTCGGTCATCGACCAGTAGATCATCGAGACCGCGCTGGCCGGCAGTGCTTCGTAGTCGCGGGCCAGGCGACGGTGGAGCATCAGGGTGCCAAAAGTCTGCTCGGCCACCCACCGCTTCGGTATGGGCGCGAACCCCTTCGCCTGCGGATCACGCGAGACCACCTCGACGTCGATGCCCAGCGACCGGCCGTGCTCGACGACAGCGTTCTTGAACCCGGCGTCCACCCAGCCCTTGGTCACCGACGGGTTTGCCGCGGCCACCTTGTCCAGCAGCGTGATTCCGATCGCGTTGTCGTGGACGCTCGCGGCGACCACGATCACGGCGATGAGCAGGCCGAGCACATCGGTGGCGATGCCCCGCTTGCGGCCCCGGCTCCTCTTGCCCGGATCCAGCCCGGTCGTCTCCTTGGGTGCATTGACCGAGGCGTGCACCGTCTGGGCATCCATCACGATCGCGGACGGGTCCTCGTGTCGGCCCCTCGACTCGCGGACCTGCCAGCGCAGCAGGTCATGGATGGCCTGGTCGGTGCCGTCATCGCGCCACTTGCCGAAGTAGTAGTACACCGCCGTGTACGGCGGGAAGTCGTGCGGCAAGTAGCGCCACTGGCAGCCGACCCGGGCCTGATACAGGATCGCGTTGACGATCTCCCGCATGTCGTAACGGCCCTCATGGCCGCTGACCGAGCGGTGCTGTCCCTTCCAGGACGTGATGACCGGCCGGATCAGTTGCCACGCCTCATCCGACAGATCACTCGGGTACGGCTGCCGCCCGCCCATACCCATCAGCAGACCGCGCACCCGGCCAACCGCAAGCCCTCAAACCGGACAACGACACCGACGACTCACAGAACGCCCACTGAGATGTTGGCTGGAGATGGCAGAGGATCACCCGGGGGCACCGGAGTCGATTTTGGTTGGCGGGCGGCCGTCATCCTCAGGAGCCTCGGATCGGATCCCGAGACAGCCTCTCCCGTACTTGCGTGGGTAGCACGCGATGCTCCCACAGGATGCGGGCGACGGTAGCGTGCAGCACTTCTCCGCCCACCCCCTTAGCTATGCCGCGCAGTTCCTTCCACGCCCGCACCGCGTCGTGCGCAATGTCCAGCACGAGCTTCGGCGCTGCCAGGTAGACCTGGGGGGCAGCGATCGGCACGGCGTCCGGGTCGACCACACTCCGTGGCGAGACGATAATCGAAATGCTCCCCTCGGGGGGAGCCTCAACTCCGCGGTCGGCCGCCAGGGATGCGAGCTGGGTGTTGGTCTGGCGCACGTAGTCCATGCTCAACATGCCCTCGGATTCCTGTTCGCTTTTGGCCTCCAGGGTCATCCAAAACGACTCCCAGACCCACGCGGCGTCGGCCCTGCCCTTGCTAGGCGGCTTAAAGGCCTCCGAGCCGAGGATCTGGCCGAGTGCCACGAGCCCCTGTTCGTACTTGGTGGCCTCCCGCTGGTTGAGGTGGGCCAGCATGTTGGCGGACTGATTCTCGAACTTCACGGGCGAGCTCAGGCGGCCCTTGAGTAGGGCGAGTACACCCTCGACGCCCTCCGCGTCGACTGGGTCGGAGTCGTAGTTAGCGCTCGGGAGTGGCTGCACCTCTTTGAGCCATGTGGTGCCGACTGCGGCGGTGTGCGCCTTGCGTAGCAGGTCAGAACTGCGCAAGGCAGCGGGGGAGGCGTCGTCAGTGGAGGCCAGCGCCGACCAGGCGCTGCCGAGGTAGGCCCAGAGAGCGCGGTACGGCCGCAGACCGGGTGCCTGCAGGTTCTCGAACACCTCAACCGCCGCCCGCGCTGCCGATTCCCAGTCCTGCTGCCAGGCGTAGGTCCAAGCACGCACCTCACGTAGGGTGCTTGCTGCTAGCTCGGCCACGTTCGGCTGCGGCTCGCGGCTGGCCTCCCGCCGGAGTTTGGCAAGTTCGGGCTCAGCATCCTCCTGCCAGATCTGGTCCTGTTCGAGTGCGCTCTCGGCGAGATAGACCAAGTCGTCACCGGGCTCCTGACTCTGCTCGAGCCCGAACGTGATCTCGGCTTGCAGCTCAACCGGGAGCGACTTCCGAACCTCCGCCCGGGACAAGAAGCGCAGGATGTCCTCGCCAACCACCACGACGACGGCCCAGTCCTTCGGGCCGCGGGTACACCGCCCTGCGCCCTGGAGCACGCGGGTGCGGATGCGCTCCTGGAGCACCTCCGAAGCACGCAGCTTCGTCTCGAGGAAGCGGTCCTGCAGGTGTGAGGCCGTGGGCAGGCCGGACATGAGCATCATGCGGCATGAGTCGGCGGCCAAGTCCATGCCGTCGTAGCGATTAGGCGCGAGCAGAGTGCCCCTGTCCGCGTCGATAAACGGCTGGATGCCGGTGTCGGCGTCCTTGGCGGTGAAGCGCTCTGATGCCGGGACACCCAGCAAATCAGCGATCTTGATAGCCGAGTTGTCATCAGGCGTCAATACCAAGCGCTTCCTGGCCAGGTCGAGCAAATCGCCCACCAAGCCTGCATCCGGCGCGACCTCGATGTCGTCGACATTGCCCGGAACCTCGGACGGAGGGGCCGCCAACTCGGGGAACACGAAGAAGCGGCGACCACTGCCAGCACGGTCCCACGCCGTCGGCACGGGCACTCGCTTGATGTCAGCCCGGCCGAAGGCGCGCTCCAGTTCGCCTGCGTCCCCAAGTGTCGCGGACAGGTAGAGCCGCTGGATCGGGTCGGTGTACGGCCCGTGCTCGAACGTCGGGGGGATCATTGGGCGGATGTAGAACCCACGCCGCGAGACGTAGAACAAGCATGAGGTGAGATTCTCTCGCAGCATTCTGAATCGGTACATAGGATCGCCGTTCAACCCCGCCAGGACGCGATCGATGTCCTCGGCGTGACGTGCGACGGCTCCAACAGGGATGAGTCGCACCTCGCTGGCGTCGGCGGCCGGCCCGTCCGGCGCGATCATCCGGGCGACGAAGGTCGGCTCGACGGAGTCGCCCAAAGCGTCGAAGAGCTGCTCGTACTGGCCTAGTTTGCGATTGACGTTCAGCGCCCAGGCCTCGGCGACGAACCCCTCGGCGGCGTGTGCGTCGTCGAACACCAGGGTCTGAGCGTCGCCGAGGTGCGAATTAAGGTTGAAGATGGCGCTGTACGCGGTGATGGCGATGGCGTCGCCACGCGTGTAGCGGGAGAGCTCCGCCTGGTCCCAGTCACGGTGGGAGCCGATCAGGAGGACGGCCGGGATGCCCTGGTCGTTCGCCTTCTGTAGCACCTGGCGGGTGAGCTGCTTAGTAGGGCAGGCGTAGATCACTCGTTGACCGAGTGTTCGGCGTCGCCATTCCGAGATGAGAAGGCCGACCAGCGTCTTACCTGAGCCGGTCGGCAGCTCAAGCGCTACGTCCGGGGTGGCACGGTGCTCAATGGCGTAAGTCCGCAGCTGGTCGGCCTGGTGCGACCACAGGGCGCCCACGCCGTTGGGCGTCCGGGGCAGCTCCCCGAATAGGGTTTCCGGGTCCGCCGCACCAGCCACAGCCGCGGTGCGCCGCCGGAATCGTGGGCGCTTGGCGTCGTCGATCGTCACATGCACAGTGTTCCTCATCTGGGCCCCAACCAGACCTAGACAAGGGGTTCCAAAGTGCGACTCCGGACAGGCAGGAGCTGTTCACCGACCACGCGCGGCCTGGCCGGCAGGGCCTAGCCAAGAGCCTCTGTATGTAGGCGGCGGGCCGTGGTTGCGAGTAGACGCCGAAGCTTGTCCCTGTTGGCCCCGTAAGTCTTGAGCGCATGGCAGTTTGGGCAAAGGGCGATCATGTTCCAAGGGAGATCAACCCCGCCCTTTCCCAGGTCATGCACATGGTCGACCTGCAAGATTGGTTCGCCCGCAGCAGTGCGCTCCTTGGGGTGGCCGGCGCACTGGGGACTCTCGCAGTTCCCTCCGCTACGTCGTATGACGGCTGCCCTGGCGCTTGGGTCACGGATGAAGCGGTCAACGAGCGAAGGTTTCTTGGACCGCCCTCGCCGTTTGGCGTTGGCTTCCGCGGCTTGCGCCAGCCGTTTGTAGGCGTCTTCGTCGGTCTCGGCGGTGTCGCGCTCCTCGGGATCCAAGTCGCCCGGACGGTAGGTAGCTGTGTCGTCGTGGAGCACGCCGGTGTCAGCCGCTAGCGCCTCCAGCACCTCCGGAGCCCAGCTCTCGCGCTCCGGAGAGGGTACGGAGGCCAGGATCCAGAGGAACTCGCGGCGCCACTGGCCGTCGGCTCCTAGGCCCCAACGCAACCGGCGTTGAACGATGACGGCCCAGGTTTCGAAGCTGAACTGCTTCTGAAATGGCTTGTGCCAGTAGCGCATGGGGCGGCCGGCGGACTGGTACTCCGCCATGAGTTCGTTGCCGTCAGTGATCTGTTGATCGCCCGTCAGGCCGTCTCCGACGTAGGCGATCCAGTCAGTGTCGGGGAGTCGTCCGTCGGCATAGGGTCCCTTCTCGTCCGAGAAGACACTCAGGATGCCGTCAGCGAGGCAACCGATGCCTGCCATTTTCTGGCCGCCGTAGGTGCGCCAGATGGCGTCCCGGTCTTTGAAGTTCTCCCCCAGGAGAGGGCGCAGGGCGTCGGCCCACCTGCCGGCGAGCAAGTCATGAAGGCCGAAGTCTTCCAACAAGCCTACGGGTAGCGGGTAGAAGTAGCGGAGGAGCAGTCCCGCTGCGGCTTCGGCAGCAGCTTCTGGATGTGAGCGCATCAGGTTGTAGTCGTCTTCGCGCAGCCCCCCTGACGGGTTAACGCGATTCAGAGACTCCAGAGTTGGGCGGCGGCCCCGGCTGGTCAGGGTGAGGTCCTCGACGCGGTCCACGGCCCATAGGTCATCGCTCACGAGCGCCCAAAACGGGTAGAGGACGCTGTCCATGCCGTCCTCAACCTGGGCGTACTTCTCCATGAGGGGTGCCACTGCATCGCGCGTGGTTGACCAGGACTGCATGCGGGGCGCGCCAGCTACGGCCTGCCCGATCGCCCACAGGAGGAGCGCGGGGCGGTGTACGGCTGTGCCGCCCGCGCGACGTGCCGGTCGCACGTCTCCTACTCGCCTGTGAAACGTCTTTGGCGGCTCCACGACAGTGAAGCCCTCTCGCTCCAACCAGGCCACCGCGTGCTTGTGGCCCCCGCTGAACTGGGAGGGTTTGAGGGCTTCCCCGAAGTCGTAGAGATGAGCAACGCCGGCGATGGCCTTGGAGTCGTACTCCCGCCCATCGTGAACGAGTAGATAGGAAGCAGCTGCACGGAAGCCGTAGGTAGCGAGGAACGTCTCCCGCCCGACCCGGTCGTGCTCTGCAATCGCTTGGAGAATCCCCGCGCGCGTGATCTCAGCAGGTGCCATGGGCCACACCGTAGATCAGGGCACTGACAGAGCCCCTGGGTGCGCCGGTGTGGCCCTCGGGGTGCGGTCGCGCCGTGGCGATATCGGTTCTCCAAGGTGTCTACCAGGTGCAGGCGTTGCCGCACGCGGAGCGACAAGTTCCGGAAAATAAAAAGTTATTGACGGTTCGTAGTGCACTATCGAAGCTGGTAGCGTCTTACTGGAACCAAGTAAGACGCTACGACCCAGGATAAGGAGTTACTCTCGTATGACCCTTACCGTCGACACCAGCCGTCTCAGCGGCGTGGTGCGCTCCTCGACCTACCTCGCCATGCGCTCGGTGCAGGGCGGCCGCGAGGTCTACAGCATCCGCGTGCCCCTCCACGACCTGATCGATGTCATGCCGATCCCCGACCCCGACTACGTCGACGCGGACAACCGGCGCGTCAACGTCCGCCACGCCAAGGAGTTCGGCCTCTACCTCAAGAACCCCTATTGGGTGGCCCCCGCTCTCCTCGCCCGCGACGCCGGCGGTTGCACCTACACCCCCCTCGACGGATCCGACGGAATGGTCGGCTATCTCACCATTCCGTGGACCAACAGCGGCATGTCCCTGATCCTCACGATCGACGGTCAGCACCGCATTCTCGGCATCTTCCTGGAGATCAAGCGGATCACATCCGAGATCCTCACCATCGACCGCGCGCTGGCCAAGAAGGGGCTCAAGGAGGACCGCATCGCCAAGCTCAACGCGGAGAAGGCGCAGCTCACTGGGGAACTCGAACGGCTCCGCACAGAGTCCATCGGTGTCGACATCTACCACGAGCCCGATGGCGTTGCGGCCCGTCAGATGTTCGTCGACGTTGCTGATAACGCGCGCGGCATCTCGGCTGCCGTCCGTTCTCGCTTCGACTCCTCGAAGGTCGCCAACCGCACGCTCGACCAGGTCATTAAGCACGCCCTGCTTCGTGGCCGTGTCGACATGGAGCAGGACCGGATGACCCGTGCCAACACCAACCTGATCGGTGCCAAGCACGTCGCCGACATCACCCGCGGCGTCATGTTCGGCATCTCCGGCCGCACCAGCAAGGCGAAGGAGTCCTCCTTCGAGGACCACGAGGTCGTCAACCGGGTCCTCGACTTCCTCGACTGCATCACCGAGGCATTCCCTGACCTCGCTGCGGTGGCCGACGGCAGCCTCAGCCCGCAGGACCTGCGGGACAAGTCACTCCTTGGGTCCGTCGGCATCCTCCGCGTCCTCGCCGCTGTCTACCGCAACCTGACCGAGAAGGGCGTGGACGGTCAGGCGGTCACGGACTTCTTCCGCTCCCTCAACCCTCATATGGCAGCGCCAGTGACGCAGGAATCCGTGTGGCGGCAGGACTCCAAGACTTCGGAGTCGTTCGAGGTCGGGGCCAATGCGCCGGTCATGCGGCAGCAGAACCTCACGTGGATCGCCGACGCCGTCACTAGCTGGTACAAGAAGTAGTCAGCTCACCCCATGGCGAAGGCCCCTCCCCGTTGACGTCGGGGAGGGGCCTTCGTCGTTCAACGGTAGACGACCGTACCCACGCTCACACGGAGCCCTTCGGATTCGAGATTGCTGCCGGGGCACCGCAGCCTTGACCTCCTACCAAGGTCCCGGATCAGTCGCGCACCGACGGCAACCGCATGACGGGCTCCTCGGGCCGTCGTGTGGCCGTGAGCCCTCAGACCGACGGAAAGACAGGTGCCGGGGATCGCCGGTAGGACCCAGGGCAAGAAGAAGGCTTTGACTACCCCATTGAGACTCCGCCGCCTAGGACACCACCTTAGGAGGCAGTTCGGAGACATTTTGATGCGCAAACCATAGCCGCTTAAGGCTCATAAGGAGCGACAAAATAAGATGAGAGAAAGTTGCCACTAAGATCCCAGTCCATATATCACCGATGGATTTCTTGGGATCATGCGTGGCAGCCACTGTAACCAGGAGCACAACGAGAAGTAGGCCAATCAATACGGCCCAGCTCAAATTTGCAAATAGTTCACGAACATCACGAATGATGACATGATCCGGATTGAGTCCCTCGTCTCGCCGCACGCGCAGGCTAAGTGTGAAAACGTTCGTCAATAGCCCAAAAAGCAGGCCGGTAAAAACCCCCACTCCTCCGATGAGCTTAGATACGTCAAGAATATGCAGGTGATCAAAGTGCCTTAGTGTCCCGCAAGTCATGCCCAGCAATAGCGGCATGGCGACAAAAACCACGACATCGCCGAATCGCCTCTTCCCATCGGCATCCACATAGGTTTGAAAGTTAGCCGCCGCGATGTCTCGTACATCCCACTTACCACTCACGGCGGCCCCCTCGTGCGACGTCGACTAGATCATCCAGGCACCCCGGTCCGCGCCCAGGTACTCAAGTGAAGCACCTACCTCTGACAACACCTCACGCCGGAACACATCGTCGCCAGGAGGGCCGTCGCGGGGCCCCTCAAGTGCGTAGTTGAAGCGTGGCCAGTCCCGATCGACGACGATGGTACGGGACCGTCCACCCCGTTCGATCTGGAGGCGCACCTCGTCTGCTTCCGGGAGCCCGCTCACCGAGAAGACAGAATCAGGGGGCAGTTTCTTCTCGATCGCACGCTTAATCCAGTCGCGAGGTAGCCGCAGACGCCGAGCGGCTTTGATGCGGTGCTCCTGAACCCGCGTCCCCACGCTGCGATCATCGCCATCGCGCTCTCGGGTGATGTATGTGATCTCCTGCAGGCTGGATTCCTCAATGAACTTTGTCCAGGCATTCGTGTCCTGGAAATAGTTGATATCGACCGAGAGCCTTTCGGAGTCGTATCGTTCCTTGAACCAGTCACGAAACATGGGACTGAGTGAACCGATTGCACTCGTGTGTCCGATGACCTCCGTCGCCCACAGGGCGAAGTCTCCCACCGTTGGAACGAATAGTGCCTGCCTCAGCGGGTAGGCCGCCGCATCATCGTCCTGTATTTCATATGCGTCATCCCCGGTCTCGGTGTCGACAACCTTACCGCGAGTGCCATACCTGCCGGACTCAACAGTGAACCAGAGTGTTCGCCCAGATTCCTCTAGCGAGTGCAGTCGCGCGTAGCGCTCAGACTTCTCAACGGTCGCACCCTTTGTGCCTACACCATCCACCAGGAATTTTGTATAGACCTCGAAGAGATCATCTTTTCGGGGATTGAAGCAATACACCTGGCGATACGACTTCGGCTCCTGGATCTTACGCATCCGAATCTCGTACAGCGCGAACTGATGCCTCGGCATATGCCACCTCCATGTGATGTGCAGATAGTAGACCCGACAGGCAACGCTGTGTGACCCCTTCGACCGAAATCCGTAGTCGTAAGGTTGATTGCTGACGCGCCGACGCCGCGATCGTCACGGGCCAGTCGGCATCAGAGTGTTTTCCTGGGAGCCGCTGAACCGTAGGTCGCCACCCGCGGTTTCAGGCTTGTTGTCACGGACGGCAAACGCGTCGGCGGCGCCGGGGATGGTGGCGACCTCCATACAGGTGCTGGCTAGAGCTGCTTGGGGTTCGTGACACTGAACGCACTCTGTGACCGTCTCAACACGTGCCCGGTGCCTCTCGCGCCCCAAATCGAACACATGATTGAATTTTGGCCATGGCGCACACGACGTTCCCGCTCGACTTGATCCAGGCCCAACGCGACTGGAACCGCACCTATGCGGCGCTTGAGCGTCGACCGCTCCACACGGCCGCGCTGTGTCGTCGGTTGCAGCAGCTCTCCGCCCGGCTTACCTCCCACCCGTTCTGGGAGACGAGAGCCGGCCGGTCGCCCGCGGCGAGGGTCGAACTGCGCCGACAGGTCCGGGAGCTGGAGGAGGCGGAGGGCCGCCTCACGGAACAGCAGGAACGCATCCTGCAGTGCATCAGGGACTGGGTAGCCGACCGCGGAGAGACTCCCTCGATGCGGGAGATCTGCCGAAGCGTGGGACTCGCGAACACGGGGTCAGTCGCGTACCAACTGGACAGGATGGAAGAGCTCGGCGTCATCGACCGGGGCCCCAGCCGCGGCACGGGGAGGGGAATTGCCCTGCGCTGGTAACCGTTGCGCTCGCCTCGCCATCGTCAACGCACGGTGGTGGCCGCACAGAGTAGGCATGCGGGACGCTGCCTACTTGGATGGCATCGACGTGTCTCCGCCGGGTAAGCGGGTCTGGCAGGGTGCCGTGGGCCATGTGTGGGCCAACAGGCTGGAAGATCGAACCAGTTAACGCATAGGCGCAGGTCACGGTTGGGTTCGGTCGTTACGTCGCGACGCTCTTGAAAGCCGTTCCCGTCGTGCTTCGGTGCCTGCCCCTGGAGTGCACAGGCAGGCACCGAAGCAGGTGTGTCGCTTGAGCTTCGCCTCATGGAGGCGGCGCGCAGTAACTGCGAGGAGGCGTCGAAGCTTCTCCCTGTTCTCGCCGTAGGTCTTGAGGGCGTGGCAATTTGGGCGCAGAGCGATCATGTTCCAGGGGACGTCAGGTCCGCCTTTGGCCAGGGCTTTCGCACCTGTTTCGACAGCGTTTGATGACTGCCGCTCTCACGCTGGGGTCACGCAGGTACTTGTCGACCAGCGTGGGCTTCTTCATCTGGCCCCGACGCTCGGCCTTCGCTTCTGCCCTCTGCGCCAAGCGCCTGTACGCGTCCTTGTCGCTCTCTCCGGTGCCGGGCGCTTCTGGATCGACGTCGCTGGCGCGGTAGTCGCCCGTTTCGTCGTGCAGCTCGCCCGTATCAATCTCCAGTGCCTCAAGAACCTCGCAAGAGGCCAGGTCCCACGCTCCGGGGAGGGGACAGACGCCAGGACCCAGAGGAACTCGCGGCGAGGCTGCTTGTCAGCTCCAATGCCCCAGTGAAGCTGGCGTTGCACGATCACAGCCCAAGTTTCGAAGCTGAACTGTCCCTGGAACGGTTTGTGTTCAGTAGCGCAGCGGGCGGCCAGCGCTTTGATGCTCGGCCATGAGCTCGTTGCCATCAGTCAGCTTCTGGTCGCCCGAGAGACCATCACCAACGTAGGCGATCCAGTCTGTATCCGGGATGCGTCCGTCGGCGTACGGTCCCTTGTCGTCCGAGAAGACGCTCAGGATGCCGTCGGCGAGGCAGCCGATCCCTGCCATCTTCTGTCCGCCGTAGGTGCCCCCGATGGCCTCGCGGTCGTTGAACGTTTCCCCGAGCAGAGGCCGCAGAGCATCTGTCCACCTGCCGGCGAGCAGCTCGTGGAGGCCGAAGTCTTCCGACAAGCCTGCCGGAAGCGGATGGAAGTAGCGGAGTATCAGTCGGCCGCCGCTGAGGCTGCGGCATCAGGGTGCGAGCGGAGCAGGTTGTAATCGTCCTCGCGCAGGCCGCCAGAAGGATGGACCGCGTTCTAGAGATTCCGGAGTGGGGCGCCGCCCTCGGCTGGTCAGAGTGAGCCCCTGTCCCTGCTCAATGGTCCAGAGCTCATCACGGGTGAGAGCCCAGAACGGGGAACGGGTTCCATCCGAACCGTCTTCCACCTGGCCGTACGTCACCATGAGCGGCGCGACGGCATCACGGGTGGCCGACCATGACTGCATGCGGGGGCTCCGGCCACGGTCTGCCCGATTGCCCAGAGGAGAAGAAGGGGCGGCGCAGGGCAGGGCCCGTCGCACGACGGGCTGGCCGGACATCTCCCACTCGCCGGTGGAAGGACTTGGGGGCTCTACGACGGTGAAGCCCTCCCGCCTCAACCAAGCCACTGCGTGCTTAAGGCCACCATTGAGCCCTGGGGAAGAAGGCTTGAGCGCTACGCCGAAGTCGTACTGGGCAGAGACCGCCGACGATGACGAGCTCGCCCGAAAGGACCCACGGCTCAGCCCCTCCGCCTCCTGCTGCGCATCCCTCTGAAGGCCCAGCGTGGGCTACTTGCAGGCGGTCTCCCCGTGCACAACGCGTGCACACTTCCGCGGGAACTCCCGGGAAGTCCCAGGTAGAAGAGGGAAGTCCGCCCGTACGGACAGGGGCCCCGACCAGGCCATACGGCCAGGCCAGAGCCCTGATGGCAGACGAGTCGGGCTATACGCCGGGTTCTGTCACCCGGCCGCCTCGCGGCGGCCGGGGAGACGGCCATCCATCTAGGGCCGGCGTTGCCGCCGGCCTCGTGCGGTCTACCCGCGGACTCGGGCGGGCAGCCCTCGAACGTCCGCGCAGAAACACCGGGGTGTTTCCTTTTGACCTTGCTCCGGGTGGGGTTTACCTAGCCGTCTGAGTCGCCTCAGGCGCTGGTGGTCTCTTACACCACCGTTTCACCCTTACCGAGGACCGAAGTCCCTGGCGGTCTGTTTTCTGTGGCACTGTCCCGCGGGTCACCCCGGGTGGCCGTTAGCCATCACCCTGCCCTGTGGAGCCCGGACGTTCCTCGAGGAGGTCCACTAGAACCTCCACGCGGCCGTCCGCCCGGCTCGTCTGCCGTGTCGACCATGGTAGCGGGCGTGTGGCTCGTCTTGAGCCCGAGGCCGCCGTGGCCAGGAAGGAGCCCGCCAGGATCAGAGTGAAGGACACCGCGACGGCTGTGGTCAGGGACTCGTCCAGGAAGGTCACGCCTGCTATCACCGCGACCGCCGGGTTGACGTACGTGAAGACGACCGCCCTCGTCGCGCCGGCCTCGCGGATCAGTTCCAGGAAGACGACGAAGGCGAGGGCCGTGCAGATGACTCCCAGGCCCGCGAGGGAGGCCAGGACCGAGGGCGAGGGGACCTCAGAAGGCCAGGTCAGCGCTGCCGCGGGGGCGTATACCAGGGCCGCGAGCAGCAGGCACGGGGCTATCAGCTGGAGCGTGGGGACCGGCTTCAGGTAGTGGGCGACGATCAGGGGTGCGGTCGCGTAGCCGAGGACCGTGATCAGCATCTCCGCGAGGGAGCGGGCGTCGCCGCCGGTGAGGTGCGGGACGGTCAGGACCGCTACGCCGGACAGGCCCAGGCCTAGGCCGGTGATTCGGCGGATGCCGAGGCGTTCGGTGTCGCCGAAGAAGCGGGCGAGGACGACTCCGACGATCGGTACGCCCGCGATCAGCAGGCCGGCCGTGGAGCTGGAGAGGTGGCGTTCCGCGTCCGTCAGCGTCCACCAGGGGCCGATGATCTCGATGACGGCGAAGGCCAGCATCGGGCGCCAGTGCGTCCGTACGACGCGGACCAGGCCCCCTTGCCGTACGGCGAAGGGGAGCAGGAGCGCGGCGCCCAGCGCACAGCGTGTGAAGACGACCATGGACGGGGAGACCCCGTCCACCGCCACTTTGATCATCAGGTAGGGGATGCCCCAGAGGACTCCCATCAGGGAGAAGAGAAGCCAGCCGCGTGCAGTCATGCGGGCAGTCTCGGGGCGGGGCGACGGGCGTGTCTTGAACGCTGTTGCGCCGGCCCATCCGGTGCTGGGGTCGCGAAGAGCTACGCCGCCGGGAACACGCTCATGCGGTACGCCGCCGGAGTCACACCCAGCACCCGCCGGAACCAGCGTGTCAGGTGCGCCTGGTCCGCGAAGCCCACCAGGCCCGCCACCTCTGCGGGGCGCCGCCCGGCCTCCAGGAGACCGCGGGCCTGCGTCACCCGGTGCTGGGCGAGCCAGGCGTACGGCGGCATCCCCATCGTCGTACGGAAGGCGCGCAGGAGTTGGTAGCGGGAGAGGCCTAGGTCGGCGGCGAGCGCGGCGAGGGAGGGAGGGCTTTGCAGTTCGTCGGCGAGGCGGTCGCGTACCGCGTGGGCGATGTGGCCGGCGCCCGGGATCGTGTCGCACACCGGGCGGGCCGTGGAGTGGCGGCGGGCGAGGGCGGTGAGCAGCCATGGGAGGCGGGACTCGGCCTCCAACGGGTCGGGGCAGGCGCTGAGTTCGGTGTGCGCGGTGCGCAGGGCGGCGGCCAGTTCGGGGTCGTCGAGGAGCGGTTCGCGGAAGTGCGGGAATGTCAGGGTGCCCTCGGTGAGGAGGGAGGGGGCCGGGTACATGGCGCGGTACGCATAGCCCTCGCACTCGGCGGGCCCGCCGGTGTGCGCCTCGCCGGGGGCGAGTACGACGATCGATCCCGGGCCGGTGCGGATCCGGCCGCCGCGGTAGTCGATGAGCTCGGCGCCGCGGACGCAGACGCCGACGGTGAACTCCGCGTGGGCATGCGGGGCGTAACGGTGCCGGTCGAAGCGGGCGGTCAGCAGATCGAGCGGGCCCCCGTCCCGCCCGAGGGTGGCCCGGGTCCACAGGGCCTGCTCACGTCCGCTCACCCCGTGCCCCTCCGCAACCTCGGCTCACTCTCAGGGGTGCAACGCCTGAGCGCCCCGCTTCCATGCCGCGAGCGGGTTACGCGCTCAGAGCGTCGCTTGACCCTGCCGCAACGTCAACGTTTCTACTGGGGTCATGCGGATCGGAGAACTCGCCACGGCCGTCGGTGTCACGACGCGGACCGTGCGGCACTATCACCACCTCGGGCTGTTGCCCGAGCCCGAGCGGCGGCCCAATGGGTACCGCGAATACGGGCTGCGGCACGCCGTCGTCCTCGCGCGGATCCGGCGGCTGACCGAGCTGGGGCTCGGGCTCGCCGAGGTACGGGACGTGCTCGCGGACGACGCGGGGCGTGAGCTCGCCGAGGTGCTCGCGGAGCTGGACGAGGATCTGGCGCGGCAGGAGGAGGCGATCCGGGAGCGGCGGGAGCGGTTGCGGGCGCTCATGCGCGAGGGGGTGCCGCCGGAAGGGCCCGTCTCGCCCGAACTGACCGCGCTGTTCGGCGAGATGGCGCACGGCACGGGGCACGGACCCGAGTCCGCCATGGCGGCGAAGGACCGCGAGATGCTCGCGCTCATCGATACGACGGCCGACCCGGAGGACCGGGACCGGCTGCTGGCAGCGCTGCGCGCGGCATTCGCGGCGCCGGGTGCGGTGGAGCGTGCGCACAAGGCGTACGCGCTGCTCGACGAGCTGGCGGACGCGGATCCCGGCGACCCGCGCGTGGACGAGGCCGCACGGGCTCTCGCCGACAGCATGCCGGAGGCCCTGCTGCCCAGCGGCGACGTGGACCAGGACAACAGCTTCCTGCGTGCCTTCTTCGCCGACTTCCCGCCGGCCCAGGCGGAGGCGATCCGCCGCACGATGCGGATGGTCGCGGAGCGACAGCGTACGGAAGGGAGTTCACCATGAGGGCCGTGTACGGACTGCTACGGCTGCTACGGCTGCTCATTGCCCACGAGCTGCGGCTGATCGTGAGTCTCTGGCGGTGGGTGGCCCGGCGGCCGCCCCACGGGGTGGGCGAGGGGCGCGGGTTCGGTCATGCGCGTGGGCAGGCCGCGATGATGTTCGGGTTCGCGTTCGTCTGCGTCGTTGAGAGTGTCGGGATGTCCGTGCTGCTGCGCGACTATCCCGTCACGCACCAGGTCGTCCTCGTCCTCGACGTCTACACGGTGGTCTTCGTGATCGGCCTCTACGCGGCCGGCGTCACCCGGCCCCACGTGCTGGACTCCACCGCCCTGCGGGTGCGCAACGGCGCCCATGTCGACCTACGGATACCGCTGGAGGACATCACCTCCGTACGCCGCGAGATGCGCTTCACCCACGAGCGGGCGGACGGCGAACTGAACCTCCCCGTGAGCGCGCAGACCGAGGTCACTCTCGAACTCGCCACCCCCGTACGGCACTTCACCTTCATGGGCCGGGAGCAGACCGTACATCTAGTACGTCTCCACGCGGACGACCCCGACGAACTGGTCCGGAGCCTCACGCGGGCGCGAACCGCACTTTCGCCGCTCCCGGATCAGCCTGCGTGAGCCGCACCCGCAGCCGCTCCCCCAGCGGCAGCGGCGCGGGCCCGCCCACCAGCCGGGCGAACACCGCCGGAGACTCCAACTGCACGGTCCCGACGGTGGGTTCACGCTCCTGTACGTCCACCACGCAGCCGTCGAAAACCTCGCCGACCCGGTCCTTGAGCAGCGCGGCCTCCACGATGTCGACGCACTCGCGCTCGACGGTGCCCTGACGCCGGGTGCCGTCGGCCATCTCCTTGGGGAGTTCGGCGAGGGCGGCCAACACCCAGTCGGGGGGCGACTGTTCGGCGACGGCGGCGAGGCAGATCTCGGAGGCGTAGCGGTCGGCGAGGCGGCGCAGTGGTGCCGTGCAGTGGGCGTAGGGCGCGGCGACGGCGGCGTGCGAGGTGACCTCGGGGAGGACGCCGTCCTGGAACACCGTGTAGCCCGCGCCGCGCAGCAGCGTCGTGCATTCCTGGAGGAAGGCCGCGTGGTGCGGCCGGTGCGGGTCGAGGGAGCGGATGAGTCGCGCATACGAGACGTGGTGCGGCCATTCGATGTGCAGGGCCTTGGCGGTGCGGCGGAGCCGGCCGACCGCGCCGTCGGGTGCGGCGGGGAGGGTGCGCAGGACGCCGGTGCCGTGGGCGAGCATGAGATCGGCCGCGGCCATCCCGGTGAGCAGGGAGATCTGCGCGTTCCAACCGTCGGCGGGGAGCGGGGCGCGGTAGGCGAGTTCGTACGTCCCGTCCTTCTCGACGATCTCCTGCTCGGGCACGTTGAGCGAGATGCCGCCGCGCTCCACCTCGAGGCCCTCGCGCAGCAGCCCGACGACCTTCAGCAGCGCGAGCGGCTCCTCCGCCGTCCCGTCGTCGATCCGCCGCTGTACGTGCGCGTAGTCGAGCTTGGCGCGGCTGCGTACGAGGGCACGGTGCACGTCGACGGTCTCCGTACGGCCGTCCGCGTCGAGGTCGATGGTCCACAGCACGGCCGGGCAGGTCTGGTCCGGGAGCAGGCTGGCGGCGCCCTCGGAGAGCCGGGCCGGGTGCAGCGGGACCTTCTCGTCCGGGAAGTACAGGGTCGTCACACGGCGGTGGGCCTCGGCGTCCAGGGCGCCGCCGGGTGCGACGAATGCGGCGACGTCGGCGATCGCGTACCGGACACGGAAGCCTCGCTCGCGGCGTGAGAGGTGCATCGCCTGGTCGAGGTCGTTGGAGGTCGGCGGGTCGATGGTGAAGAAAGGGATGTCCGTCGCGTCGCGGGCGGGCAGGCGGGGTGGCCGCGCGGCTTCCTCGAGCACTTCGGGCGGGAAGCTCTCGGGCACGTCGAGCTCGGTACGCAGTGCGCGCAGGGCGGCCCGCAGGGGGGCCTCGGCTGCGCCGGTGACACGGATGCGACGGCGAGGCATGGGTCGAGCGTAGGCCGCGCCGCATCGGGCGGCACGCCGACGCCGCACAAGGCGGCACTCCGAACGCTTTCAGACACCCCTTAGGCTGGCCCGGGCCAATTCCACCGTAGGGAGATACCACCGTGCTCGTGCTGCTGCCGCCCTCCGAAGGCAAGGCGCCCTCCGGCCGGGGAACCGCGCTGAAGCTGGAGTCGCTGTCGCTGCCGGGGCTCACCGAGGCGCGTCAGGCGGTCCTCGACGAGCTGGTCGAGCTGTGCGTCGGAGACGAGGAGAAGGCCCGCGAGGTGCTCGGGCTGAGCGAGGGCCTGCGCGGCGAGATCGCCAAGAACACGGAGTTGCGGACGGCGGGCGCGCGCCCGGCCGGGGAGATCTACACGGGGGTCCTGTACGACGCCCTGGACCTCGCCTCGCTCGACCCTGCGGCCAAGCGCCGCGCGGGCCGCTCCCTCCTCGTCTTCTCGGGTCTGTGGGGCGCGGTCCGGGTGACCGACAGGATCCCGTCGTACCGCTGCTCGATGGGTGTGAAGCTGCCCGCGCTGGGGGCGCTGGGCGCGTACTGGCGTACGCCGATGGCCGCCGCGCTCCCCGAGGCGGCCGGCGACGGACTCGTCCTCGATCTGCGGTCCTCCGCGTACACGGCCGCCTGGAAGCCGAAGGGCGAGGTCGCCGAGCGGACCGCGACCGTCCGGGTGCTCCACTCGCAGATCGTGAACGGCGTCGAGAAGCGGTCGGTCGTCAGCCACTTCAACAAGGCGACCAAGGGGAAGATCGTGCGCAGCCTGCTCACGGCGGGGGCGGCGCCGAAGACTCCGGCGAAGCTGGTGGAGGCCTTGCGGGATCTCGGGTACGCGGTGGAGGTGGCGGCGCCCGGGAAGGCGGGCAGGCCTTGGGCGCTGGACGTGGTGGTTACGGAGATCCACTGAGGCCTCATTAACTCCATTGCAGCATGTGCAATGACCATTGCGCATGCTGCACACCCCGGGCAGGATGAGCGGCATGACTTCGCCGCTGCCCTCATCTCCGCATGCCTCCGTGCTGGACCTCGCTCCGGTCGTCCCCGTCGTCGTGATCACGGACGCCGCCGACGCCGTGCCGCTCGCGCGGGCGCTGGTCGCGGGCGGGCTGCGTGCGATCGAGGTGACGCTGCGGACACCGGCGGCGCTCGACGCGATCCGGGCGGTCGCGGCGGAGGTGCCGGACGCGGTGGTGGGTGCCGGGACGGTTCTCTCGCCGGCTCAGGTGGATCAGTGCGTGTCCGCGGGGGCGCGCTTTCTGGTCAGCCCGGGCTGGACGGACGTACTGCTTGCCGCAATGGAGGGGTCCGGGGTGCCGTTCCTGCCGGGGGTGTCCACGACGTCCGAGGTCGTGGCGCTGCTGGAGCGGGGGGTGCGCGAGATGAAGTTCTTCCCGGCGGAGGCGGCGGGCGGTACGGCGTATCTGAAGTCGCTGGCGGGGCCGCTGCCGCAGGCTCGGTTCTGTCCTACGGGCGGTATCGGGCCGGTCTCCGCGCGGGAGTATCTGGCGCTGCCCAACGTCGGGTGTGTGGGCGGGAGTTGGATGCTTCCCGAGGACGCGGTCGCTGCGCGGGACTGGGGGCGGATCGAGTCGCTGGCGCGGGAGGCTGCCGCCTTGCGCCGGTAACGGCAACCTCAGCGGAGGTGGGACGTGTCGTTGAACAGGCGCAGGCTCGCGTTGCCGTCCGCGTAGTACGCCACCGCGGAGAGGGAGGCCGCGGACAGCTCCATGCGGAACAGGGACTCCGGCGGGGCGCCGATCGCGAGGCGTACGAGGGTCTTGATCGGGGTGACGTGGGTGACGAGCAGGACGGTGCGGCCCGCGTACGCGGCGATGAGCTTGTCGCGGGTGATGGCCATACGGCCGGCGGTGGCCTCGAAGCTCTCGCCGCCGCCGGTGGGTTCGGCCTTCGGCGACGCGAGCCAGGCGTTCAGGTCGTCGGGGTAGCGGTCCCGTACCTCGGCGAAGGTCATGCCCTCCCAGGCGCCGAAGTCCGTCTCGCGGAGGCCGTCTTCGACGGTCACGTCGAGGCCCAGGCGGGCGGCTACGGCTGCGGCGGTCTGCCTTGTGCGGGTGAGGGGGGACGCCACGATCGCCTGGATCGTGCCGCGGGCGGCCAGTGCGGTGGCGGCTCGTTCGGCCTGGTCTCGGCCTACGTCCGACAGGGACGGGTCCGATCCGCCGCTGCCTGAGAATCGCTTCTGGGGGGTGAGGGGGGTCTCGCCGTGGCGTAGGAGTACGAAGGTGGCGGGGGCGCCCATGTCCGGGGTTGAACCCCAGCCTGTTGACGGGGCCGTCGTGGCCACGTTTCGCGCGGCCCGCACGTCGGCTTCGGCCTTTGCGGCTGCGCCGCCGGACGGGGGGCTGGCGGGAGTCTTCGGAGTGCGGGTCGTCGGGGGCTGGTCGCGCAGTTCCCCGCGCCCCTGAAGGGGCGCTCCCGAGCCCGGCGCGCCAAGGGCTGCGCCTCCCGGTGACGGGGAACTGTCGGGAGTCCTCGGAGTGCGGGTCGTCGGGGGCTGGTCGCGCAGTTCCCCGCGCCCCTGAAGGGGCGCTGCCGCACCCTGTGTGTCTGAGGGCACCGACCCTGACATTGCCGCCCTTACCCTTGCCGCGCCCGCCGTTGCGTCCCCGGGTGGGCCCGAGGGCTCAGGTGCGGCCGGCCTCGACGCCCTCGTGTCCAGGTCCGCCGTCGACGCCGACGGGGACCACTGTTCGCCCCGCTTGCCTGCGTCCATCGCCTCGTTGGCGAGTCGGTCCGCGTGCTTGTTCTGCTCTCGCGGGATCCACTCGTACGTGACCTGGGACGGGGGGAGGATGCTGGCCGCCTCTGCCGCCAGGGGCTTCATGTCGGGGTGTTTGATCTTCCAGCGGCCCGACATCTGCTCGACCACGAGCTTGGAGTCCATGCGGACGCGGATCGGGGCGGAGGGGTCAAGGTCGCGGGCGGCCTTGAGGCCGGCGATCAGGCCGCGGTACTCGGCCACGTTGTTGGTGGCGACGCCGATGTACTCGGCGGCCTCCGCCAGGGTCTCCCCGGTGGCCGCGTCGATGACCACGGAGCCGTAGCCCGCGGGTCCCGGGTTGCCCCGGGAACCGCCGTCGGCCTCGACGATGAACTCCCGCACCGCACAAGCTCCTTATAGGTCTTACAGGCCGGACTCGGACGTGCGCACCAGGATGCGGCGGCAGTTCTCGCAGCGGAGGACGGCGTCCGGGGACGCGGCCTTCACTTCGTTGACCTCGGTGATGTTGAGCTCGAGGCGGCAGCCCTCGCAGCGGCGCTGGTAGAGGCGGGCCGCACCGACGCCGCCCTGCTGCTGGCGCAGCTTGTCGTAGAGCTTGAGGAGGTCGGCGGGGACGGAGCCCGCGATGAC
Source organism: Streptomyces sp. NBC_00620 (assembly GCF_026341825.1). Taxonomy (GTDB): domain Bacteria; phylum Actinomycetota; class Actinomycetes; order Streptomycetales; family Streptomycetaceae; genus Streptomyces. The sequence goes on along the minus strand of NZ_JAPENY010000001.1, from coordinate 4,171,537 downwards.
CTCGCGCTCCTTCGTCGCGGTGGCCACCTCGCCGTCGATCGACTCAAAGGCAGCGTCGCGGCGCGCGGTCGCGTCGTCGATCTTCGACTGGACGGAGGAGACCCTCCCGGTCAGCTCGGTGGACCGCTCCTGCGCGGACTCACGGCGTTCCATGATCTCCAGGACGACGTCTTCCAGGTCACCCTGCCGCTTGGCGAGGGAGGTGATCTCGCGCTGGAGGTTCTCCAGGTCCTTGGGGGACGACACGGCACCCGAGTCGAGGCGCTTCTGGTCGCGGACGGCGCGCTGGCGCACCTGGTCGACGTCCTGCTCCGCCTTGGTCTGCTCGCGGGCGCAGTCACCCTCCTCGGTCTGCGCGGCGACGAGCAGGTCGCGCAGTTGAGTGAGGTCCTTGTTCAGCGACTCGATCTCGGTGTGCTCGGGCAGCGACCTGCGCTTGTGCGCCAGCTGCTGAAGGCGCGCGTCGAGGGACTGGACGTCGAGGAGTCGGATCTGGTCGGCGGGCGCGGCGTTCAGTTGGGGGCTCCTGATGTATCGGTAGTCGAGGCCGCGTGGGCGGTCCAGGGGTCGGTGACCGTCTTGGAGACGTGGACGCGGAGTCCCCATCCCTTCCGGTCGGAGATCTCGTCGAGCTGGGCGGCGGCCAGCTCGCACCAGGGCCACTCGGTGGCCCAGTGCGCCGCGTCGAGCAGCGCGAGAGGACTGTGGGCGCGGGCTTCGGACGCCGGATGGTGGCGCAGGTCCGCGGTGAGGAAGGCGTCCACGCCCGCGGCGCGTACGTCGTCGAAGAGGCCGTCGCCGGAGCCGCCGCTGACCGCGACGGTCCGTACGAGGGCCTCGGGGTCGCCCGCGACACGGATGCCCTGCGCGGTGGCGGGCAGCCGCTCGGCGGCGCGGGCGGCGAGCTCGCGGACGGTGAGCGGGTGGTCCAGCTCACAGACGCGGCCGAGGCCCCGGCGGCCTTCAGGGTCGGTCGGGTCCGGCACGAGGGGGCGTACGACCCGGAGGTCGAGCGCGCCCGCGAGGGCGTCGGAGACTCCCGGATCGGCGCGGTCGGCGTTCGTGTGGGCGACGTGCAGCGCGATGTCGTTCTTGATCAGGGTGTGCACGGCGCGGCCCTTGAAGGTGTCGGCCGCGACCGTCGTCGTACCGCGAAGGTAGAGCGGGTGGTGGGTGACGAGCAGGCCGGCGCCCAGTTTCACCGCCTCGTCGACGATGTCCTGGACGGGGTCGACGGCGAACAGTACGCGCGTGACCTCCTGGTCGGGGTCGCCGCAGACGGTGCCGACCGCATCCCATCCCTCGGCCCGCTCCGGGGGCCAGAGGGCGTCGAGCGCGGCGATGACTTCAGACAGACGGGGCACGGGGAAAGGCTACCTGGCTCACGCCGGTCCCCCACCGGCCGCGGGCCACTCCGCCAGGACACGGGCGACGGATCGGCCGGGTCCCCGGCGACGGACGGGCCGCGGTCACCCCGCTCCCCTCTCCTGTTCCCTTCCCCGCCGTCCGTCCCGTTCAGCACATCCGCCCCCGTTCCCTCAGGCGAATCGGGACATGGCCATCCTTATGTGTGAAACGTGCGCCCGCCGGTCCCACGTCTGTGCGTGCGAAAACTAGTTTCGTGGCCGGAGGTGACCGAACGATGACGGCCTGTGCCACCGAACCCGGGAACGGGGCGGCTGAGAACGAGAACGAGCCGGCCGCCCGCCCCGCCTGCGTGATCACCGCTGACGGAACGTACGCGGCACGCCTCGCCCTCGACGGCGAGTCCCAGTCCTGGTACCCGGAGCGCTGGACCCTGGACGGCGCCGAGCCGTACGCAGTACCGCTGCCCGCCCACCAGCCGGAGGAGCCCGGCACCGAGGTGCTGCCGCTGACCGACGGCCGGGTGCTGATCCACCGCGAGGCGGACGGGCGGCACGCGTTCTCGCTGCTGTACCCGACCGGGCCGGGCACCGGCGAGCTGCCGCTCGGCGCGGTGGAGTGTCCGGACCAGGGCACCCGGCTGCGGCTGCTGCCGCCCGCGCCGGACGGGGATCGCGCGTACGCCCTCGCCGTGGGACGGGGGTCCACGGCGGTGTGGCTGGTGGCGGGCGGCGCGTTCGGGCCCGAGCATCTGGCCGAGGTGCCGGGCCGCTGCGCGGGCGGGGTGTGGCTGGACGGCACGGGACGCCTCCTTGCCCTGGACCGCTGCCAGGACGGCCGTACCAAGACGGTCGTCGTCGACCTGGAGCGCGGCGGCGAGATGTCCCCCCTGCTCCAGATCGCCGAGACCAGCAACGACCGGCTGCTCCTCGCGGACCCCGACAGCGGGCTGCTCCTCATCCGCTCCGACGCCCCGTCCCCGGGCCACGACCGCCTCGGCTGGGGTGTCCTCGGCAGCACCCTGCCGGTCCGCTTCCCGGAGAGCCTCCACCCGGCTGACTGCGCGGTGACCCCGTTCGCGATCCAGCCCGGCCAGGTACTGATGCCGGAGAACTGTTCGGTCGCCCTGCGTATCGACGGCCCGTCCGGCACCTGGGTGGGCCTGTGGCGCCCCTCCGAACGACAGGTCCACCATCTCCCGGCGCCCGAGGGGTGGTTGACGGGGGCGGGCCTGTGGAGCAGGGAGGGCGTGCTCCAACTGCCGTACGCGACGGGGACGGTGGCGTACGGGGTGGCGAAGGTGCAGGCGCCCGCGGCACAACCGGAGAGGGCCACGCCCGCTCCCCCGGAGCCGGAGCCGGAACGGGCGGCCACACCCCGCCCGGTCCCTCTCCAACAGGCACCTTTGACAAGCCGAGCGGCACTTCCACCCAGTCCGGCGCCACTCCCGGCCCATGCGGCAACACCCCCGGCCCGCGCGGCAACACCCCCAGCACGTCCAGCGCCGCCCCCAGCCCGCGCGGCAACACCCCCAGACCATCCGGCGCCACCCCTAGCCCGTCCAGCAACACCCCCAGCCCGTCCGGCGTTTGAGGACGAGGCCGTCCAGGCCGACAGCGGGGGTCTGGGGGCGGCAGCCCCCAGGAACGGGACGGGTAGGGGCGGAGGGGGCGAAAAAAGCACACCCACCGAAACCCCGGCCTTGGCCCCTGGTTAGAATCCCCCGGCACAAGAAGGATCTTGTTTACGGGGTGAACACCAGATGAGCGACACCAGCACGATGGAATGGCCGACGACTGACGCCCAGGCCGAGGGCCACGGCAAGCACCGCGGCCCGGTGGTCTCCGGCGGGGACGCGGACGCGACCCCGCAGGGCCGCCACCGCAAGCCGTCCGACCAGGGCAACAGGGCCTGACGACTGGTCACGGTCACAATCGGCAAGGCAACTCCACGGCCCCGCTCGCTGCACAGCGAGCGGGGCCGTTCCGTGCACCAAGCCAGTAACCGGCAGCCAGTAGCCGCCCGTATGCCCCAGTCCAGTTGCCGCCCGCAAAAGGGCTACCCGCGCTTGAGCCCCAACACCTCCGCCGCCGCGAACGTCTCCCCCGTCGGCCGCCCGGCGTAGTGCGGGGTGAGCAGCGCGTCCAGCTCGTCGTAGGTGAAGGTGTCCTGTTTGCTGTCGAACTTGGCTGCCACCCGCGGCCGTTCGACGACCGCGACCATGCCGCCGTGCACGACGAGCAGCTGACCGTTGACCTGCGCGGCGGCGGGCGAGGCCAAGTAGCCGACGAGCGGGGCGACATGCTCGGGGGCGAGCGGGTCGAGGCCGTCGTCGGGCTCGGCGAGACCGGCGAACACGTCCTGCGTCATACGGGTCCGGGCGCGCGGGCAGATCGCGTTCGCGGTCACGCCGTACTTGGCGAGAGCCAGCGCCGTGGACGTGGTCAGCCCCACGATCCCCCCTTTGGCCGCAGCGTAGTTGGGCTGTCCGGCCGAGCCCGCGAGGAACGCCTCCGAGGAGGTATTCACGATCCGCCCGTACACCGGCCCGCCCGCCGCCTTGGACCGCGCCCGCCAGTGGACGGACGCGAAGTGGGTCGTGTTGAAGTGGCCTTTCAGGTGCACCCGGATGACCGAGTCCCACTCGCCCTCCGACATCGAGAAGACCATCCGGTCACGCAGGATGCCCGCGTTGTTGACCAGGATGTCGAGCTTCCCGAACTCGGCGACCGCCAACTCGACCAGTTCTCGGGCCTGTTCGTGGTCGGCGACGTCGCCGGTGTGGGCGACGGCCCGCCCGCCCGCGTCACGGATCTCGGCGGCGACCTCCTCCGCGGGGCCGGCCGACGCCGCGCCGGAACCGTCGCGCCCGGACTGGCCGTAGTCGTTGACGACGACGGCCGCACCGAGCCGGCCGAGTTCGAGCGCCTCGACGCGTCCGAGCCCGCGCCCCGCGCCGGTGACGATCGCAGCCAGCCCCTCAAGTGGCAGTGACATCAAGGTCCTTAGGGGTTGTGAGGATCGGCGGGTTCAGATCTCGATGCACGTACGCAGCGCCGTGCCCGTCCGCATCTGGTCGAGCGCCTCGTTGATCTCGGCCAGCGGCACCCGGTGGGTGATCAGGCCCTCCAGGTCGATGCGCCCCGCACGCCACAGGGCGACGGTCCGCTCGTAGGAACGCAGGACGTCTCCGCCGCCGTACATCGAGGGCAGGATCCGCTTCTCGTCGAAGAACAGCTCGAACATGTTGAGCTGGAGGTAGTCGTCCATGGCGCCCGCGCCGACGATGACGAGGGTGCCGCCGCGCCGGGTGTTCTCGTACGCGGTGCGGGCGGTGGCCGAGCGGCCGACGACCTCGAAGACGTAGTCGAAGCCCTCGCCCGCGGTGATCCGCTGCTTGGCGTCGGCGAGTTCGTCCGGGGAGACGGCATGGGTGGCGCCGAACCTCAGCGCGGCCTCGCGGCGGGAGGCGACCGGGTCGACGGCGACGATCTCGGCGGCGCCCTTGAGTCGCGCGCCCTGGATCGCGGAGATGCCGACGCCGCCGCAGCCGATGACGGCGACCGACGAACCGGCTTCCACGTCGGCGGTGTTGAGGGCGGCGCCGAGTCCGGTGGTGACCCCGCAGCCGATGAGGGCGGCGATGTCGAAGGGCACGTCGTCGGGGATCGGCACCGCGCACCCGGCGTCGACGACGACCTCCTCGGCGAAGGTGCCGGTGCCCGCGAAGCCGAAGACGTCTCCGCCGGGGCGCTTGAAGTTGGGCGTGCCGGCGTTCATGAACCCGGCCAGGCACAGTTCGGTCTGGCCGCGCTTGCAGGCGGGACAGACTCCGCAGGCCGGCAGCCAGCAGACGACGACGCGGTCGCCGGGCTTGACGTTGGTGACGCCCTCGCCGACCTCGACGACCTCACCGGCGCCCTCGTGTCCGGGCACGAACGGCGCGGGCTGCGGCAGCACGCCGTTCATCGCCGACAGGTCCGAGTGGCACAGCCCCGTGGCCCGTACCCGGATCCTGACCCTGCCTGGACCGAAGCCCACGGCCTCGACGTCGTCGTGGACTTCCAGTTTGTCCTGGCCTATCTCGTGCTGTACGGCTGCGCGCATTGGTGCGGCTCCCCTCAGGAAGGACGTGCCGGATCAGGAAGGACGTCCTGGAAGAACGTCACGGAGGTACGTACGACTGTCAGGCGTGCTCGACGAGGGTGTCGGCGAGGACCGGCGCCTCGTCCCGTTCGACCGCGGTCACCGTCACCTGGACCCCGGCGTCCCGCCGCCACATCCGGATGCGCAGGGTCTCGCCGGGGAAGACGACACCGGCGAAGCGCGTGGAGTACGAGCGGACGCGGGTCACGTCCCCGCCGAGCAGCGTGTCGACGACCGCCTTGAGCGTCATCCCGTATGTGCACAGCCCGTGCAGGATCGGCCGGTCGAACCCGGCGAGTTTGGCGAACTCGGGGTCGGCGTGCAGCGGGTTCCAGTCGCCGGAGAGCCGGTAGAGCAGGGCCTGGTCCTCGCGGACCGGGCGGTCAACGGTCTTGTCCGCGGGGCCTGTTGGTGGTTCGAGGCGGGCGGAGGGGCCGCGGTCGCCGCCCCAGCCGCCTTCCCCGCGTACGAAGATCTGGGCGTCGTTCGTCCACAACGGGCCCTCGGTGTCGGTGACTTCGGTGCGCATGACGAGGATCGCGGCCTTGCCCTTGTCGTACACGGCGGCGATCCGCGAGGTGGTCGTCGCCCTGCCCTCGACCGGGATCGGGCGGTGCAGCCGGATGCTCTGGCCGCCGTGCAGGACGCGGGCGAGGTCGACTTCGACGCCGGGCATGGAGAGGCCGCCGATCACGCCCGGGGAGCCCGCGCCCGCGACGGTCACGAAGCTCGGCAGGACGTGCAGCCTGGACTCCAGGGTGTAGCGCAGCTCGTCCGGGTCGGTCGCGGGGCTCGGCCTGTCGGGATTGGCGCCCGCGCCGACGCCGAGGTGGTAGAGCTGGACGTCCTTGTGATTCCAGGCGATCTCTCCGGCCCGGGGCTCGGCGGCGACGGCCTTGGCGGCGTCAATGGGCATGGGACTCCTGATCGCTAGCGCGTACGTCATCCGGTTGTGGCATGGAGACGGTTGTGGCATGGAGACCCCGGTGCGGCCGTCCGCACCGTCGGCCGCACCGAGGTCGACACTGGGCCGTGGAAAGCGCCTCTTCTAGAACGCGTTCCAGTCCGGCGACCCCTTGTATAGCCCAGCGCCCAGTAGTTGTGAAGCCTCCTGACACCATGTCAGATCTGTGCCGGATCGACGAGCCATGACATTTGTCCCGCCCAACTCCTTACAAACGCATCTGGCCGGGCGGCGCCCCTGATCCGTAGCGTCTTACTCATCGCACGGACAAGATGGACCAGGGGGAGAAGCGATGGCCTGGAAGAAGAACTGCAACACCGCCACCCTTCGGAAGTCCGGGGAGGCGCGACCCGACGACATCGGCCCGCCGCCCAGCGGCTTCACGATGCTGCCGTGGTTGCTGATGGGCATGGGCGCGTTCTCCAACCTCGTCCAGGGCAAGACGCCGAACCCCTGGATCGGCGGCCTGGGTTTGCTCGCCTTCAACACCCTCTACATCCATGTGGTGTTCCGCGCCTTCGCGAAGGAGTGGCGCCAGGCCCGTTCCACCCGGGTGGCGCTCGTCCTGATGGGCCTGCTGACCTGCGGTCTCGCCATCGGCTACGGCGACTCCTGGCTGTGGTTCTTCCCGCTGCTCGGCCTCGCCGTGGGCTCGGTGGTCCGGGGCAAGCTCCTGGGCCGCCTCGCCGTCGGCCTGAGCGTGCTCGCCGGGACCATCGGCTGGTTCCACGAGGGCTGGGCCGCGATCAACATCGCGTACGGCACCTTCCTGTCCACCGCGGTGACCGCCGCGATCCTGTCCCTCTCCGACGCGGTACGGGAACTGCGCGCCGCCCGCGAGGAGTTGGCGCGCCGCGCGGTCGAGAAGGAGCGGCTGCGTTTCTCCCGCGACCTGCACGACCTGCTGGGCCACACGCTCTCGGTGATCGTCGTGAAGTCGGAGGCGGCCCGCCGGCTGGCCCACCGTGACCTGACCGCGGCGCTCGTCCAGGTCACGGACATCGAGTCGGTCGGACGCCAGGCCCTCACGGAGATCCGCGAGGCGGTCACCGGCTACCGCACGGGCAGCCTCGCCACGGAGCTGGACGGCGCCCGCTCGATGCTGTCCGCCGCGGGAGTCGAGCCCGCCGTCCGCCGGTCGGGCACGCCCCTGGCGCCCCAGACCGAGGCCCTCCTCGGCTGGGTGGTCCGCGAGGCCGTCACCAACGTCGTACGGCACAGCGGCGCCGCCCGCTGTGACATCACCGTCGACGGCACCCCCGAACGCGTCCGCCTGACCATCACGGACGACGGCACCGGCGCCTCCACCCCCGTCCAGGAGCCCGTCGCGGGCACCGGCCTCAAGGGCCTCAAGGAACGGCTCGCGGCGGCGGGCGGCTCGCTGGAGGCGGGACCGGGTTCGCGGGGCGGGTTCACGGTGTCGGCGGAACTGCCGGTGGATCCGGAGGGGTTGAGGGATCCGCTGGAACCGCAGCTGGTCAGTCAGCAGGGGTGAGCACGATGCGCTGACCAGGCGCCGTGGGGGTGCTCCACGCCCGCTCGACCCCCGAGAGGGGAAGGGCGAGCGGGTCGACGGCCAGGGTGCCGGAGGCGATCTCCGTGGCGAGCGAGGGCAGTTCGGCGACGATTCCGGCGGTGGTCACCGAGCCCTGGCCACTGCCCATGATCTGGAGGTTCGCCGCACGCAGCAGGTAGGAGGGCAGGGTGATCTCCGCGCCTGCCATGGAGCCGATCTGGATCCAGGCCAGCGGCTTGGCGCGCTCGGGGCGGGCGGCGAGCAGGGCGGGCATGGCGTGTTCGGCGACCGGGCCCCACAGGTAGTCGATGACGACGTCCGCGTCTCCCGCGCTCCGGCCGAGCTGGTCGGCGACCTTCTCGGGGTCGCCCAGCAGGGAGACGGTCTCGTCCGCGCCGAGGCCGGGCAGGAGGTCCAGGCGCTCGGGGTCGCGGCCGGCGGCCACGACATGGGCGGCGCCGAGGTGCTTGGCGATCTGGACGGCGAGCTGTCCGGAGTTGCCCGTCGCGCCCAGGATCAGGACGCGGGCGCCGGGCTCGAGAGTGACGCGGCGGCGCAGGGCGACCCAGGAGGACATGCCGGGGTTCATCGCGGCGGCCACCGCGACCGGGTCGGCGCCGGCCGGCAGGGTGATGGCGCGGCGGCGGTCGACGACGGCCTGCTCGGCCATGGTGCCCAGGGCGGTGTCGGGGGCCACGAAGTAGAGGAGCTCCCCTTGCGGGGTGCGGCCGACCGCGTCGATGCCCGGGACCAGGGGCAGGACGCCGCCGGAGGTGTAGTGGGTGCCGTCGGCGTCGGAGCGCACCCGCGGGTGGAGACCGGCGGCCAGGACGTCCACCAGGATCTCGTGCTCCCCGTCGGGCCGGGGTGTGTCGATGGTGTCGAAGCGGGGCGGGGCGTCGAAGGAGTGGACGACGGCGGCGTACATGGCTGACCTCCTGGATCGAGTGGACACACGTATGGTTTGCGGCGCGTACTACTTTTGCGCAACAGTGGAAGTAGTTTGTGTCGCGTACTACTTCGAAGTTAGTTTGCGTCACGTACTAAGTCAAGCGGAGGCAGCCACGATGAGCCCAAGCTCCCCCAGCCCCACCCCGGATCCGGCCCCGGCAGTCGCTGCAGGTGGCCTGCGGCCCGATGAACCGCAAGGCACCGCCGAACCGCAGACCACCGCGGACGCCCTGATCCAGCTGTCGTTCCTGGTCCAAGGCGTCGTGACGGGTATCGCCGCCAACCACGACCTGTCCCTGATCCAGGTCCGCCTCCTCGGCATCCTGCGCGACCGCCGCCCCGGCATGCTCGAACTCGCCCGTCACCTGGGCCTGGACAAGTCCTCCATGACCGGCCTGGTCACCCGCGCCGAGAAACGCGGCCTGGTCCAGCGCCTGCCCTCACCCGACGACGGCCGCGCCGTCCTGGTCGCTCTCACCCCGCTCGGCCGGCAGCTCACCGACCGCTGCACCACCGAGGTGGACCAGCGGATCGCCGCCCTGACCGCGCCCCTGACCACGGCCGAACACGCCCAGATCCGCACCCTGTCCGCAAAACTCCTCCAGCGGCCCCCGAGCCATACCCTGACCCCGTGAACGAGATGCCCCGGGATCACCGGCCCGCCAAGTCCATTCGCGTCCTGCTCGCGGAGGATCAGGGAATGATGCGGGGCGCGCTCGCTCTGCTGCTGGGGATGGAGGCGGACATCCAGGTGGTGGCGCAGGTGTCGGCGGGGGACGCGATCGTGGACGCGGCGTTGACGCACCGGCCCGATGTGGCGCTGCTGGACATCGAGTTGCCGGGGATGAGCGGGCTGGACGCGGCGGCCGAGCTGCGCGACCAGGCGCCCGACTGCCGGGTCCTGATCCTCACGACCTTCGGCCGCCCCGGGTATCTGCGACGGGCCATGGAGGCGGGGGCCGCGGGCTTCCTCGTCAAGGACGGCCCCGTGGAGGAGCTCGCCCAGGCGATCCGGCGGGTGCTGACCGGTGAGACCGTGATCGATCCCGCGCTCGCCGCGGTCGCGCTGAGCGCCGGGCCCAACCCGCTCACCGCCCGCGAGTGCGACGTCCTGAACGCCTCGGCGGACGGCGCCACCGTCGCCGACATCGCGACCAAGCTCAACCTCTCCGAGTCGACCGTCCGCAACTACCTCTCCGCCGCCATCGGCAAGACGTCCACCCGCAACCGCATGGAGGCGATGCGGGAGGCCCGGCAGCAAGGGTGGCTCTGACACACCGGGTTCGGGAGCGCCCCTTCAGGGGCGCGGGGAACTGCGCGACCAGCCACAACGCACCCGCAGGCGACACACACGACAGCTCCTAATCCCGCGGCAACCCAAGAATCCGCTCAGCAACAACATTCAACTGAACCTGCGTCGTGCCACCGGCGATGGTCAGACACCGGGACAACAGAAACCCATGCACGGCCCGCTCCCCCACCCCCTCACGCAACGCCCCCGCAGCACCAAGGACTTCGAGCCCCAGCTCGGCAACCTTCTGTCGATGCACAGTCTGGATCAACTTCCGCACCGAGGCCCCGGCCCCCGGCTCCACCCCCGAAACCTGCCGCAGAGTCGTCCGCAGCCCGATGCATGCCAACGCGTGCGCCTCGGCGATCAGCGCGCCGAGACGAGCCGCATCAACCCCGTCCCCGCGGGCGATCAACGCCTCAAGCCCCGCACCGAAGTCCAACTGGTCGGCCATGTGCACACGTTCGTTGCCCAGTGTGTTGCGGGCGACCCGCCAGCCGTCGTCGACCTCGCCGACGACCGCGTCCGCGGGGAGCAGCACGTCGTTGAAATAGACCTCGTTGAAGAGGGAGTCGCCGGTGATCTCCTTCAGGGGGCGGATGTCGATGCCGTCGGTGTTCTTCATGTCGACGACGAAGTAGGTGAGCCCTTGGTGCTTGGGCGCCGCCGGATTCGTCCGGGCGAGGAGGATCCCGTGGTCCGCCCAGCGCGCCGAACTCGTCCACACCTTCTGCCCGTTGACGCGCCAGCGCCCGTCGGCGGTCCGCTCGGCGCGGGTGCGCAGCGACGCGAGGTCGGACCCGGCGTCCGGCTCCGAGAAGAGCTGGCACCAGAGCAGGTCCCCGCGCAGGGTCGGCAGGAGGTAGCGCTCCTTCTGCCGGTCGCTCCCGTACGCGACGAGGGAGGGTACGACCCAGGTGGCGATGCCCAGGCCGCTGATCCGTACGTCCGCCGCCGCCAACTCCTGCTGTACGGCGAGCTGTTGAACGGGGCCGGCACCCAGCCCGTACGGCGGGGGCAGGTGCGGGGCGGCATATCCGGTGGGTGCCAGCAAGCGTCGTACGGCCGCGGGATCGAGTCCGTGCGCGCCCCCGATCGCCTCCCGCGCCTCCGCCCGGTACGCGGACGCCTCCTCGGGCAGCTCCAGGCGCAGTTCCCGCCGTACGCCGTCCCGCGCGAGCCCGGCCGCCCGCCGCAGGTGTCCGTCCCCGGGGCCGAGCAACTGCCGTGCCACCAGGGCCCGTCGGAGATACAGGTGGGCGTCGTGCTCCCAGGTGAACCCGATCCCGCCGAGGATCTGCACGCAGTCCTTGGCGCAGGAGTACGCGGCGTCGAGGGCGACCCCGGCCGCAAGGGCGGAGACCGACTCCCGTACGCCGTCGGGCTCCTGGGAAGCCCGCGCCGCGTCCCAGGTGAGCGCTCGTGCCTGCTCGACCCGTACGAGCATGTCGGCGCACAGGTGCTTCACGCCCTGGAAGCGGCCGATGGGGTGGCCGAACTGTTCGCGGACCTTGGCGTACTCGGCGGCGGTGTCCAGCGCCCAGGCGGCAGTGCCGCAGGCGTCCGCCGCGAGGACGACGACGGCGAGGTCGCGGACCAGAGTCGAGCCGACGGCGAGGACGCGGTCGGCCGGGACCCGCACCCCCTGGGCCCGTACCTCGGCGGTCGCCCGCGTCGGATCGGCGCTCTCGTGGGGCCGTACGAGGAGATCCGCGGCGTCCACCGCCACCCACACCGTTCCGTCCCCGGGCCCCGAGGCCGCCAGAACCAGCAGATCCGCGTCGGCGCCCGACAGCACGGGCGGCGCCGTCCCGTCGAGCACGAACCCCTCACCCGCGGCCACGGCGGTCAGCGTCCCCGCGTCCAGGGCCACGGCCCCGATCCGCGACCCCTCCCCCAAGGCCCGGACCAGCCCGTACGCCCCCGCCCGCGCCAGCACCACCGACGCCAGCACGCTCGCGGCGTACGGCCCGGGTAACGCCCCCCGCGCGGCCTCCTCCACGACCACGGCGAGATCTACGAGGCTCCCGCCCCCACCGCCGTACGCCTCCGGAAGGTGCACGGCGAGCAGCCCCTGCGCGGCGAGTCCGTCCCAGTAGGAGGGTCTGCCGCTTCCCGGCGCGTCGAGCAGTTTGCGGATCTCCTCGGGCGGCGCGGCCCGCGCGATCCAGCCGCGTACCGCCTCGGCCAGTTCCCGCTGCTCCGGTGTGATCCCGATGCCGACGCCGCCCATGCGTGCCTCCCCAAGGACCTGGACCCGGGGATTTCCCCCGAGGTGCGCGCAAGACTAGAACACGTTCCATTCTGACGGTAGGTCAGATCCTCATGACTCGGTCAAGAATTCGTTAGCAGGATGAAGCATCGGAATAGTTGCCCGGGCACACCGGGTTCACCTTGCACGTATCCCGCACGGATCACCCACCCCTGAATCTCTTCCGGCCTGGAGGCCTCACGTAATGACGCACACGACGACAGAACAGCCCACGCGGAGGCCGAGCGGCGCGATCGTGCCGGTGCTCGCCTTCGCGGGCATCGTTGTCGCGGTGATGCAGACCCTGCTGGTGCCGGTCATCAAGGACCTGCCGGAGCTGCTCGGCACCGCGCCCAGCAACGCCACCTGGGTGATGACCTCGACCCTGCTCGCGGGAGCCGTGGCCACGCCGATCATGGGCCGCCTCGGTGACCTGTACGGCAAGCGGCGCATGCTGCTCCTGAGCCTGTCCGTGATGGTCGTCGGCTCACTGATCGCCGGCTTCACCAGCCAGCTCCTCGTGATGATCGTCGGCCGGTCCCTCCAGGGCTTCGCCATGGGCGCGATCCCGCTGGGCATCGGTCTGATGCGCGACATGCTGCCCCGCGAGAAGCTCGGCTCGGCGATGGCCCTGATGAGCTCCTCGATCGGCGTCGGCGGCGGACTCGCACTGCCGCTCGCGGCCCTGGTCGCGCAGCACGCCGACTGGCACGCCCTCTTCTTCCTGGCCGCAGGGCTGGGCATCGTCTCGATCGTCCTCACCCTCGTCGCCGTACCGGAGTCCCCGATGCGCGCCAAGGGCACCTTCGACGTCCTCGGCGCGATAGGACTCTCCGCGGGCCTCATCCTCTTCCTGCTGCCGATCACCAAGGGCAGCGACTGGGGCTGGACCTCGGTCACCACGCTCGGCCTGTTCGGCGCCGCGGCCGTCGTCCTCCTCCTGTGGGGCGTGATGGAGCTGCGCGTGAAGGCCCCGCTGGTGGACCTGCGCACCACCGCCCGCCGCGCGGTGCTCTTCACCAACCTCGCCTCGATCATGGTCGGCGTCGCCTTCTACGCCGTCTCGCTCGTCCTGCCGCAGCTGCTCCAGCTGCCGAAGTCCACCGGCTACGGCCTCGGCCAGTCGATGGTCGTCGCGGGCCTGTGCGTGGCGCCGCTCGGCCTGACGATGATGTTCACGGCGCCGGTGTACGCCAAGATCTCCGCGAAGTACGGCCCCAAGGTCACCCTGATCCTCGGCATGCTGATCATCGCGATCGGCTACGGCGCGGGCCTCGGCCTGATGAGCGCCGCCTGGCAGACCATCGTCATCGCGGTGGTCCTGGGCGCGGGCATCGGCCTCGCGTACTCCTCGCTCCCCGCGCTGATCGTCGGCGCTGTCCCCGCCTCGGAGACCGGCGCCGCCAACGGCCTCAACACCCTGATGCGCTCGATCGGTACGTCCGTGTCCAGCGCCGTCATCGGCATGGTCCTCGCCAACACGGCCAACAACGTCGGGGGCGTCGCCGTCCCCACCATGCACGGCTTCCGGGTCTCCTTCCTGATCGCCACCGGCGCCGTCGCCGTCGGCCTGCTGATGGCCCTCTTCCTGCCCCGCGGACGCCCGGCGACCGCGCCGCAGCTGCGCGCCAGCAGCGAGGAGGACGCCGCCCTGGAGCGGGCGCAGGAGATTCTCGGCGGCTTCCGCGGCCGGGTCCTCGACGCCGGCGGCGACCCCGTCGCCCGCGCCAAGGTCACCCTCATCGACCGGCGCGGCCGCCAGGCGGGCGCGACCCTCTCCGCGGAGGACGGCAGCTACGCGCTCGCCGTACCCGCCGAGGGCCCGTACGTCCTGGCCGCCAAGGCCACAGGCCACGGCCCGCTCGCCTCGTCGGCGACGCACGCCGGGGACGACCGTGCGGTCGACGTGGACCTGGCGCTGCCGGGCGAGGCCGTTCGGGCCTGAGCTGTCGTGTGTTCTGTGCACCCCCGTCGCCCAGGCGACGGGGGTGTTGGTGCACCATGGGGCGCCCACACACACGTACGCCCTGTTCCGTACTGCTTCCATGGAGGAACCCCATGCCCGCGGCACCCAAGCCGGAGATTCTCGCCGCCTTCGAGGCCGCCAAGGGGTTCATGCCCACGGGCGAGGGGCTCGCGCTGTACGAGGCCGCCGTCGAGGCCGGCCGGCTGGGGCTGCCGCTCCTGGAGGTCGGCACGTACTGCGGGCGCTCCACGATCCTGCTCGCCGACGCGGCGCGCGGGGCCGGAGTCACGGCGATCACGGTCGACCACCACCGGGGCAGCGAGGAGCAGCAGCCCGGGTGGGAGTACCACGACCCGACGACGGTCGACCCGGAACTCGGCCTCATGGACACGCTCCCGGCCTTCCGCCGCACCCTCCACAAGGCGGGCCTTGAGGACCACGTGGTCGCGGTCGTCGGCCGCTCGCCGCAGATCGCCACGTTCTGGAAGTCCCCCCTCGGCCTCGTCTTCATCGACGGCGGTCACACCGACGAGCACGCGTCCGGCGACTACGAGGGCTGGGCGCCGCACGTCGCCGAGGGCGGGCTGCTGCTGATCCACGACGTGTTCCCGGACCCGGTGGACGAGTTCACCGGGCAGGCTCCGTACCGCGTCTACCTCCGGGCCCTGGAGTCCGGCGCGTTCACGGAGGTGTCGGTGACGGACTCGCTGCGGGTGCTGCGGCGTACCGGGCCGGGGATCTGAGGCCCGGCCCGCCCAGTGGAAATTGGCTGGAGACGGACGCGGCCTCCGTGCTCACATGGGCCGCATGATGCCTGCCGACCGACTGCTGGCCTTCGCGGCCATGTCGTTCCTGCTGATCGTGATACCCGGCCCCAGCGTCCTGTTCGTGATCGGGCGGGCGCTGGCGCAGGGCCGCCGGGCCGCGCTGACGACGGTCGCGGGGAACACGCTCGGGGCCTGCGTGCTCGTCGTGGCGGTGGCGCTCGGGGTCGGGGCCGTGGTGGAGCGCTCGGTGCTCGTCTTCACGGTGCTGAAGCTGGCGGGCGCCGCGTACCTGGTGTATCTCGGCGTCAAGGCGGTGCGGCAGCGCCGGTCGCTGCAGGCCGCGTTCACCGGTGACGGTCCCGCGCACGGCGGTCTGCGCACCCTGTGGGAGGGGTTCGCGGTCGGCGTGGCCAACCCCAAGACCATGGTGTTCTTCGCCGCCGTACTGCCTCAGTTCGTCAACCGGAGCCAGGGGCACGTCAGCGCTCAGATGCTGCTGCTCGGGCTGGTCTTCAATGTCATCGCGGTGGTCTTCGACAGCGCCTGGGGACTGGTCGCGGCCGGCGCGCGGAGCTGGTTCGCGAACTCGCCGCGGCGGCTGGCGCTGGTCGGCGGAGTCGGCGGGCTCACGATGATCGGCCTCGGTGTGACGGTCGCGGCGACGGGCCGCAAGGAATAGATCAGGGCGGGTCCGCCTTCCCGGGGACCCTGCGGGCCACCCGGCACACCGCCCCGTAGGGTGGCAGGCGTGTCGTACGTAGGCCCTGACTTCGAACCTCCCCAGCCGCGCCGCTCCCGGCGCGGGCCGCTGACCGTGGCGGTCGCCGCGCTGGTGCCGGGTGCGCTGGCCGGGTGGCTGGTGTGGCAGGCGGTGGCTGACGACTCCGGGGACGGAGCCGCGCCGCAGCAGACGCGGGGGGCCGCCTCTTCCGCGCCCTCCACCTCCTCCGCCTCCGGGTCGCCGACGCCCTCGAGCACCGGCGACGGCAAGGAACCGAGCCCCACGTCGTCCGCGCCCGCCGCCTCCGGCCCCCTCAAGGGCAAGGTCGTCGTGATCGACCCCGGGCACAACCCCGGCAACTTCCAGCACACGGCCGAGATCAACCGCAAGGTGAACATCGGAACGAACTCGAAGGAGTGCGACACGACGGGCACCGCGACCAACGCGGGTTATACAGAGGCCCAGTTCACCCTCGACGTGTCGCGGCGGCTGCGCACGATCCTCCAACAGCAGGGCGCCACGGTGAAGTTCACCCAGAACGGCGACCGTTCCTGGGGCCCGTGCATCGACGAGCGGGCCGAGATCGGCAACAAGGCGAACGCCGACGCGGTCGTCTCGATCCACGCGGACGGCGCGGGCGCCGGCCAGCGCGGCTTCCACGTGATCCTTCCCGGAACCGTCCACGACGGCGCCGCCGACACCCGCCCGATCATCGCGACGTCCCGTGATCTCGGCGTGCGCATCGCGGGCAACTTCGCCCGCGAGACCGGCACCGCGCCCTCCAACTACATCGGCGAAGGCACGGGTCTCGACGTCCGGACGGATCTCGGCGGTCTCAATCTGTCAACGGTTCCAAAGGTGTTCATCGAGTGCGGCAACATGCGTGACAGCCAGGACGCCGCCCGGCTGACCAGCGGCGCGTGGCGGCAGAAGGCGGCAAGTGGGATCTCTGATGGAATCGTGAGTTTCCTGCGCGGGTGACGATCAGTGCGTCGAACCCGGCGGACACCCTGGTGAAGCGGGCGATAGTGTCGTCTCTACGATGAGGGGCCACCCCCGCGCTTCACACCACGGCCTTACGGCGGCATGGTGGCAGCGACGCCTCCACCGACGACGAGACGACCACGAAGGACCGACTGAAGTGAATATCCGCTCCCTCACTCGAGGCGACGGCGTGGTGATCGGAGCAGCGGTATTGCTCTTGATCGCCTCGTTCCTCGGCACGTACGACACCTCCGGCGACGACATCCCCAATGCCTGGGACAACCTGGGCCTTCTGATGAGCGTGTACGTCGGCGGCATCATCGGTGCGGCTCTGATCGTTGTCGCTCGCGCGCTCCCGCAGCCGCGCAAGGTCATCGGGCTCGACCTCGGTCAGCTCGGGGTGGCCCTGACGATCTTCGCCGCGTGGACCTCGCTCTGGACGATTTTCGACCCGCTGGGCGCGTTCAGCGACAGCTTCGGCTCCGCGGAAATCGACACGGGCATGGGTCTGATCCTCGGCCTGCTCGCCGCTCTGATCCTGGCCGGCGCCGCGATCGCCACCCCGCTCGTCCCCGCCCTGACGGCCGCGCTCCTCCCGGCTCCCAAGCCCGCCGCCCCGGGGCCCTACGGCGGTCAGCCGCAGGGTGGTTACGGCTACCCGGGCGCCCAGCAGCCCGGCCAGCCCTACGGCGCGCAGCCGCAGCAGGGCCAGCCGTTCGGTGGTCAGCCGAGCCAGCCGCAGCAGGCTCCGGCGCCGCAGGTGCAGCAGCCGGCCGGGGACTTCTCCCCGTTCTGGTTCGCCGTGCCGGTGCCGCGTCCGCTGTACGCGGAGGACGGTTCGCCGACGCCGATCGCCGAACTGGCGCCGGGCACCTGGTACCTGGCCGTCGAGCAGCGCGGCCCCAGCCTGGTGGCGCAGACGCAGGACGGCCGTCGCGGTGTTCTGCAGGACACGTCGGGGATCCAGCGCGGCTGATCCGCACTCCGGTTCCGCACGGCCCCTCGCCCTTCCGGGCGGGGGGCCGTTGTCGTACGCTCGACCGGGCCTGCATCTGACATACCGTCAGAACAGCGCGCCTGGAGGAGACATGCGGCTCGGGCTCGCACTCGGCTACTGGGGACGCGGCCCCTCCGCCGACCACGTACCGCTCGCGCAAGAGGCGGAGCGCCTCGGCTACCACTCCGTGTGGACCGCCGAGTCCTGGGGCAGCGACGCCTTCACCCCGCTGACCTGGATCGCCGCGCAGACGTCAAGGATCAAGCTGGGTACGGCGGTTGCGCAGATGGCGGCCCGCTCCCCCACCACCACCGCGATGCACGCGCTCACCCTCGACCATCTCTCGGGCGGGCGCATGATGCTCGGCCTCGGCCTGTCGGGGCCGCAGGTCGTCGAGGGCTGGTACGGGCGCCCGTTCCCGAAGTCGCCGCTGACCGCGACCCGGGAGTACGTCGATGTCGTACGCCAAGTCCTCAGGCGCGAGGCCCCGGTCGAACTCGACGGACGCTTCCACTCCCACCCCTACCGGGGCCCGGACGGCACCGGCCTCGGCAAGCCGCTCAAGTCCATCACTCATCCCCTGCGGGCCGAACTGCCCGTCCTGCTCGGCGCCGAGGGCCCGAAGAACATCGCGCAGACCACGCGGATCGCGGACGGCTGGCTGCCGCTGTACTGGTCGCCGACACGTCCTCAGGCGTACGAGGCCTCGCTTGCGGACCTGCGGGACGGCTTCCTCATCGCCCCCATGGCCCGCGCGCACGTCTGCGACGACCTCGCCGAAGGGCTGCTGCCCGTGAAGGCCATGCTCGGCTTCTACATCGGCGGGATGGGGCACGCGGCCCGCAACTTCCACGCCGATCTGATGGCGCGGATGGGCTTCGAGGAGGAGGCCCGGCGCGTCCAGGAGCTGTTCCTCGCCGGGCGCCGCGAGGAGGCCGTACTCGCCGTCCCCGACGCCTTCGCGGACGACATCTCACTCGTCGGCCCGCGTGAACGCATCGCCGAGCGCCTGGAGTTGTGGCGGAAGGGCCCGGTGACCGACCTGCTGGTGCTCTCCTCCGACCCGCCCACACTCCGCGTACTCGCCGAGCTCAACTCCTAGATCCTGTACGGCGGACAGGCCCTAGCCGCCGGTCAGCTGGGAAGCCGAAGGTACCTGGTCCGTCACCTCGGCACCGGCGCTCTTCCCGGCGTCCTTCACGTCGTTGATGATGTCGTCGAAGGAGCCGACGACCGCGTCCGTCGAGTCGCCCTTGCGGAGCTTGGACGGCAGGTCCTTGAGCGCGGCGATGCCCGCCGCGAGCGGGGCGACGGCCTTCGCGAGCGTCGGGTCGCCCTGGGCGTTCTTGGTCGCGGCCTTGAGGCGGTTGTACGTGAACGCGCCCGCGACGCCGGCCTTCACGAGGGCGAGCCTGCGTCCCTTGGCGCCCTTCTTGAACTTGCCGGCCTTCCAGGGCTTCACGATCCACTGGTAGGTGGCTCCGGCCGCGAGCCCCGCGTTCACCACGAAACGGGTCTTGGCGAACTTCTGCTTCTCGGCCGAGGTGGTCGGCGTCGGAGTGGCGGCCGCGACCACCGCGGCGGTGTCCTGGGTGGCTGAGCCACTGCCACAGGCGGTGGCTCCGGCGAGCAGGGCGCAGCAGAGACTGAGCGCCACGACGAGGCGCCGTATCGGTACGGGCACGGGGTCCTCCGGGAAGGGAACGGTCCTCCCCGGTTCCGGGAGAACACGGCTCTTCCAGCAGCGTCGCCCGGGGCCCGCGATTGCGCCACTTGAGCGAACCCGTTCGGGTTTCATCCACGCTTCGCGGGCAATCCGGAGGGCATGGCCCCTGAGAATCGTTCCAACCCGGCGGGGACGGTCATCGCGCTCGTCGCAAATGCGATGGCCGTGATCATCGGTCTCTGGATCATCATGTATCTAATGGACGCGAACCGCGCCAACGATCTGGTGCAGTTCGTTCACGACGTGGCGGCGTGGCTTGCGGGCTGGTCCCGCGACCTGTTCACGTTCGACGAGGAATGGGCTCGCGTCGTCGCGGGCTACGGCCTCGCAGCCATCGTCTACCTCTTCGTCGGCCACGCCGTGGCCAACCGGATGCACCGGCGCTGAGAACCTGCGGAACTGGACCTCTACTGGCAGCAGTCGGGGTCCAGGCCCGTCGGGAGGCGTTCGCCGCTGAAGACGGCGCAGGTGGGCTCGTCGCCGCCCAGTGCGGCGACGGCCAGCAGGAGTGAGCCGGCCGTCCAGCTGGTGAGCTCCTCGGGCCAGATGGCCCGGTCCTCGAAGACGTAGCCGGTCCAGTACAGGCCCGTCTTCGGGTCGCGCAGGTGCTGGATGGACTGGAGGATCTCCAGTGCGCGGTCGGATTCACCCACGGCCCAGAGCGCCAGGGCGAGTTCGGCCGATTCACCGCCGGTCACCCACGGGTTGGGGCTCACGCAGCGGACGCCGACTCCGGGGACCACGAAGCGGTCCCAGCCCTCCTCGATACGGGACTTGGCCTCGGCGCCGGTCAACGCGCCGCCGAGCACCGGGTAGTACCAGTCCATCGAGTAGCGGTCCTTGTCGAGGAACCGCTCGGGGTGCCTGCGGATCGCGTGCCGCAGCGCGCCCACCGCCAACTCCCAGTCGGGCTGCGGCTCTTCACGCTGCTCGGCGATGGCGAGCGCGCAGCGCAACGCGTGGTGGATCGACGAACTCCCGGTCAGCAGCGCGTCGTCGACGGCCCGGCCGTCGGCCTCGCGCTTCCAGCCGATCTGCCCGCCGGGCTGCTGGAGCCGGAGCACGAACTCCATCGCCGCGTAGACGTTCGGCCACATCCGGTCCAGGAACGCGTCGTCGCCCGTCGCGAGATAGTGGTGCCAGACGCCGACCGCGATGTACGCGCAGAAGTTGGTCTCCAGGCCGTGGTCGGTGACGTCCTCGAAGTCCCCGTCGGCGTAGGCCGCGTACCAGGAGCCGTCCTGGTTCTGGTGGCGGGCGAGCCACTCGTACGCGCGCTCCGCCGCCTCGGGCTCCCCCGCCGCGTCCAGCGCCATGGCCGCCTCGGTGTGGTCCCAGGGGTCCAGGTGATGTCCGCGGTACCACGGGATGGCACCGTCCGGGCGCTGCACCGCGAGGATCCCGCGCACCGTGGCGGCAGCCTGCTCGGCGGTGAGGACCCCGGGCAGGACGAGGTGTTCTGTCCGGGGAGTTGTCACGAAGCGTCCACCGCGGCGGAGGCGGCGGGCAGGTGCGGCTTGGTCGCGTACGCCACGAAGCTCTTGCCGATCAGCGGGTTCAGCGCGTTCTCCGCGACCCGGGTGGCGAGCGGTTTCTTCATGATGTCCCAGACCAGGAGCTTGTGGTACGCCCGCACGGGCAGCACCTTGTCGTTGTCGACGCCGAACGCGCACTTCAGCCACCAGTACGGGGAGTGCAGCGCGTGCGCGTGGTGGGTGCCGTACGGCCTGAGCCCGGCCTCCCTGATCTTGGCGAGGAGTTCGTCCGCCTTGTAGATGCGGATGTGGCCGCCCTCGACCTCGTGGTACGCGTCGGACAGCGTCCAGCAGACCTTCTCGGGCCCGTAGCGCGGCACGGTGATCGCGATGCGGCCGCCCGGCTTGAGGACCCGGACCATCTCCGCGAGTACGCCCTTGTCGTCCGGGATGTGCTCCATGACCTCGGAGATGATCACGACGTCGAAGGACTCGTCGGGGAACGGCAGCGCGAGGGCGTCGCCCTCCATGGCCGTCGCGGTGGCCCCGGCCGGCGCCTCGCCCGCCTCCTTCATCGCCTCGAACCACTTGGCGACCTCGCGGATCTCCTCGGCGTTCTGATCCAGCGCCACTACCTGGGCACCGCGCCGGTAGCACTCGAACGCGTGCCGGCCGGCACCGCATCCGAGGTCCAGTACGCGGTCGCCCGGGGCGAGCGGGAACCGGGAGAAATCGACGGTCAGCACGTGGCCCTGCTTTCGCGATCGGGGGCGGGGTCTGTTGAGGCCGCGGAGCGGCCGGGAGTCTGGGGCGCGGAGCGGCGGGGGCCTGCCGCGGAGCGGCTGGGGGGTTCGGGCGCGGAGTGGTCGGCCGGCCCGCCCGCGGAGCGGGTCATTGCCTCGCGGTAGCGGGAGACCGTGCCCTCGGCGGCTCGGGCCCAGGTGAAGCGGTCCAGTACGCGCGTGCGGCCGGCGGCGCCCAGGCGGGCCCGCAGTTCCGGGTTGCCCAGGACGCGGCTCAGGGCGGCGGCCAGTGCGCCCGAGTCGCCGGGGGGCACGGCGAGGCAGGTTTCGCCGTCGGGGCCCGCGACCTCCGGGATGGCCCCGCCGGTGGTGGCCACGAGCGGCGTGCCCGTCGCCATCGCCTCGGCGGCGGGGAGGGAGAACCCCTCGTACAGGGAGGGCACGCAGGCGACCTCGGCCGACCGTACGAGGTCGACGAGTTCGGCGTCGGAGATCCCCTTGACGAACTCGACGGCGCCTTCGAGGCCGTACCGCTCGATGGCCTGCGCGACGGGCCCGTCCTCGGCACGCCTGCCGACGACGACGAGGTGCGCGCCCGGGTGCTCGGTGCGCACCTTCGCGAGCGCCTCGACGAGGAAGACGAGCCCCTTGAGCGGCACGTCCGCGCTGGAGGTGGTGACGATCCGGCCCGGCACCTGCGGCACTGAGGGGTCTGGCGAGAAAAGGTCGGTGTCGGCGCCGATGTGGACGACGTGCACACGGTCGTCGCGTACGCCGAGGTGTTCGACGATCTCCTGGCGTGAGGTGCCGGAAACGGTGAGCACGGACGGCAGGCGGCGCGCGACCCGCTTCTGCATGCGCGTGAAGGCGTACCAGCGGCGTACGGACATGCGCCGCTTCCAGCCCTTGGCGGCGTCCAGCTCCAACTGCCGGTCGACGGTGATGGGGTGGTGGATGGTGGTGACCAGCGGGGCGCCCATGTCCCCCAACAGCCCGTAGCCGAGGGTCTGGTTGTCGTGGATGACGTCGAACTCGCCGCGGCGGGCGCGGAGATGGTGCCGGGCGCGCAGCGAGAAGGTCAGCGGCTCGGGAAAACCGCCGGTCCACATGGTGGAGACCTCCAGCGCGTCGACCCAGTCCCGGTACTCACCGCGCTTGGGGGTGCGAAAGGGGTCGGGCTGGCGGTACAGGTCGAGGCTGGGCAGCTCGGTGAGACTGAGGGCGGGAAGGCCTTCGTCCAGCACCGGATAGGGCTGGGAGCCGATGACCTCGACATGGTGTCCGAGTCGGGCGAGCTCGCGCGAGAGGTGTCGTACGTACACACCCTGGCCGCCGCAGAACGGGTTCCCCTTGTACGTGAGAAGCGCGATGCGCAACGGTCGTTCGCCGTCGGCGGCCGCGCCCTCTCCGGGGCCCGCCTCCATGGCCTCAGCGGTCACTCTCGGCCCCCTTCTCCCTGCACTTTCCCGCGAGATTACGCCGGGACGCTAATCTAGAACAAGTTTCAGACTTGATCGTTCAAGGAGCATTGAATCTACCGGCAGGTAGCGCCGCTGTGAGCGGTGGATCAGGTGATTCACGCCACGACGAGGTGGCATGGTCGCCCGATCCGCGCGGCGGTCGAATACCCTGCTGCGCCGACTCCTCGCTTCTCTCGCTGATGTCACGGAATGTCACGGAACGGGAACCATGCCTGCGGAAGCCAAGGCGGACACGAACAGCGCGCGACCGGACTCGCACCCCACCGCGCCGCACCCCCCGCGCACCACCACACACTCCACCGCGCTCCCCGCCTCTCCCCCGCTCACCGAGCGGCAGGAGGCGCGCCGCCGCAGGATCCTGCACGCGAGCGCGCAACTGGCCAGCCGGGGCGGCTTCGACGCGGTGCAGATGCGCGAGGTCGCGGAGTCCTCGCAGGTCGCCCTCGGCACCCTCTACCGCTACTTCCCGTCGAAGGTCCATCTGCTGGTCGCCACCATGCAGGACCAGCTGGAACACATGCACGGCACCCTGCGCAAGAAGCCGCCGGCCGGGGACACGGCCGCCGAGCGCGTGGCGGAGACCCTGATGCGGGCCTTCCGCGCCCTCCAGCGCGAGCCCCATCTCGCCGACGCCATGGTCCGCGCGCTCACCTTCGCGGACCGCAGCGTCAGCCCCGAGGTCGACCAGGTCTCCCGGATGACCACGGTGATCATCCTCGACGCGATGGGCCTCGACGACCCCACCCCCGCCCAGCTCTCCGCCGTCCGCGTCATCGAGCACACCTGGCACTCGGCCCTCATCACCTGGCTCTCCGGCCGGGCCTCCATCGCCCAGGTAAAGATCGACATCGAGACGGTCTGCCGCCTGATCGACCTGACGGACCCGGGCGAGCGGCGCTGAGACCAGCGCCGCTTCCCCTACTCCTCGGGCGGGAACACCGGCTCCCCGCTCCCCAGCAGCGTGATCATGATCGCCTCCACCGGGCACCCCTCCGCCGCCTCCAGGATCTTCTCGTTGGCGTCGGTCTCCGGTTCTGCCGGGTGGGACTGCATGCCGGTGTCGAGCCGGAACGAGCCCGGGGCGAGGTGGACGCACTGGGCCGAGCCGATGCAGAGGGAGCGGTCGACCTCGATCTGCCAGCGGTCGCCCATTCCTACGCCTCCCAGCCGGCCGGCAGGTGGATCATCTTGTGCTCCAGGAACTCGCTGAGGCCCTCGGGCCCGAACTCCCGTCCCAGCCCTGAGTTCTTGTAGCCGCCGAAGGGGCCGAGCATGTCGAGGCTGAAGGTGTTCACGTTGTACGTGCCGGTACGGACCCCGCGGGCGAACTCGATGCCGTGCCCGACGTCCGCCGTCCAGACGCTGCCGCTCAGCCCGTAGTCGGAGTCGTTGGCGATCTTCAGCGCCTCGTCCTCGTCACCGTAGGGAAGGAGGCAGATCACCGGGCCGAAGATCTCCTCGCGGGCGATCCGCATGGAGTTGTCGACGTCGCCGAAGAGGGTCGGCTCGACGTACCAGCCACGGTCGAGGCCGGGCGGACGGCCGCCGCCGGTGAGGACTTTGGCGCCCTCCTCCTGGCCGATGCGGATGTAGTCGAAGTTCCGCTGCTGCTGCCGTTTCGCGACCAGCGGGCCGACCTGCGTCGCCGGGTCCAGCGGGTCGCCGACGACCAGCGCGCTCGCCGCCGCGGCGAAGGCGTCCGCGAACTCGTCGTAGCGCGAGCGCGGCAGCAGGATGCGGGTCTGGGCGACGCACGCCTGGCCGTTGTTCATCCAGGCCGCCCCGACGATCCCGGGGACTGACGTCGCGATGTCCGCGTCCGGCAGGACCACCGCCGCCGACTTGCCGCCCAACTCCAGTGTCACGCGGGTGAGATTGCGCGAGGCGACCTCCATCACGCGCCTGCCCGCGTCGACCGACCCGGTGAAGGACACCTTGTCGATCCCGGGGTGCCCGACCAGGTACTCGCTCACCTCGCGGTCCGCCGGGAGGATCGACAGGACGCCCTCCGGCAGCCCGGCGTCCTTCGCGATCTCCCCCAACAGATAGGCGTCCAGGGGTGATTCGGGCGACGGCTTGAGTACGACGGTGCAGCCGGCGAGGAGCGCGGGGGCGAGCTTGGCGGCGGCCACGAACTGCGGCACGTTCCACGGGACGACGGCCGCGACCACGCCCACCGGCTCCCGCCGCACGAGGATCTTCCCGAGGACTCCGTCGCGCGTCTCCTCGTACGTGAAGCCGCGCGCGACCGTGATCGCCGCGTCCCACACCATCATCGCGCCGAGGGCCTGCGCGAGGACGCTCCAGGAGTACGGGGAGCCGTTCTCGGAGGAGATGACGCGGGCGATCTCCTCGTGGCGTACGGCGATCCCGTCCTTGATCCGGCTCACCACCTCGACCCGCTCGTCGAGGCTCATCCGCGGCCAGGGCCCCTCGTCGAAGGCCTGCCGTGCGACGGCGACGGCACGGTCGACGTCCGCCGTCGACGCGTGCGGGACGCGTCCGATGACCTCTTCCGTGTGCGGCGAGATCACCTCGATGACGTCCTTGCCCAGCGGGTCCGTCAACTCCCCGCCTATGAACAGCTGTCCGTGTTCCACAAGCTCGGTCATGGCCGACTGCCTCTCCGGGGACGTTCCCTGACGGTTCATCAGATATGGAAACTGATACCAGTTCCACTCGGAGGAGTCCACGGCCCTCACACCACTTCGCCACACCTTCCGGATCTCCCCGGCTCTACGATGATCAAGTCAAGGGGAGGTAAACGGGGATGGCGAGCAACAGAGGGCCGGGCCGCCGGTGGGCGATCGCCGTGGCGGTCGTGGCACTCACCGTCTGCGGTGCCGGGTGGGCCGTTTCGGCGAACGGAGAGGCGCAGCACCCCGGGGTGTCCAGCCAGACGGCGACGCCCGCCACCCGGGACGAGATGATCCGCGACTGGGGCAAGACGCTCACAGAGCACGGGGAGCAGCTGCCCGACACCTCGAAGATGAGCACCGCGGAGATCCGGACCGGCTGGCAGCGGGCCATCGTCCAGTACGCGGAACCCGCCGACATGCCGACCGTGTACCCGTGCGAAGGCCTGAAGGTTCTGTTCGACCCGGACTGCTGGTAATCGGCAACTCCAGTCATTCCACGGCGGGTTGACCACGCATCGCGCATCGCGCATCGCGCATCACCCCACATCCACCAGCGCCATCCATCACGCGCCATTCATGCCGCGTCGATGTGTCATGCGCGCGTCACGAATAGAGGACAAGGCAGATGAAACTCAAGCTCCTGACCACCACCGCGGCCTGTACCGCCGTACTGCTGGCAGGCCTGGTCGCCCCGGCCTCGGCGGCAGTCCCGGCGGCGACCCCGTCCGGCGTCGGCGTCGACATCGAGACCAAGTCGCCCGAGGAGGTCCTGGCCTACTGGACCCCTGAGCGGATGAAAAGAGCACTCGCCGCCCCCGAGCGGCTGCCCTCAGTGCCCGCCGGGAACGTCAAGAGCGAGCGGGCCTTCGCGGGCACGTCCGCCGCCGAGGCCGAGCATGTCACCGCCTCCGCCGACGCGGTCCAACCCGCCGCCGGAGCCGCATCGTCCACCCTCTCCACTGTCTCCTCCAGCGTCTCCGCCCAGGCGGCAGCGGCCGCCGACATCGCTGTCGCCCAGGACGTGCCGGCCTCCACCTCCATCCCCAACGTCGTCGTGGGCAAGCTCTTCTACACCGAACCCGACGGCAGCCCGGGCGCCTGCTCCGCGTCGGTGATCGTTTCGGATACCGCGAACACCATCTGGACCGCGGCCCACTGCGTCCACCTGGGCGACGGCAGCGGGGACGCGGGCTGGTTCAGCAACTTCCAGTTCATCCCGGGCTACAAGGACGGCCAGGAGCCGTGGGGCGTCTGGGTCGCGGACCGGGAATACGCGCCCACCGAATGGCTGGAGGAGGGCGACAGCGAGGAGTCCGACATGGCCGCCGTGGTGCTGTCCCCGAGCGACACGTACGGCAACATCCAGGACAACATCGGCGCGCTGGGCTACCAGTTCGGCTCCGTCACCGACTACGACGAAGCGTTCACCGTCGGCTACCCGGGCGAGGGCTACAACCGCACCGACATGGACGGCGAGCAGATGATGTACTGCTTCGGCAACACCGAGGACGCCTCGTCGCTGAACCCCCTGGACGACCGGCTGAAGATGGACTGCGACATGGGCAAGGGCGCCAGCGGTGGCCCGATGTTCATCGGCGCACTGAGTTCCAATCCGCAGATCGTCGGCGCCAACAGCCACTACGAGTCGGACGCCACCACGGATGAGCGCCTCGACGACGACCTCTTCTCCTCCACCCACGACGCCAACGCGGTGGCGGTCATCAACGCGGTCAACGACAGCGCCTGACCCATTGCCCGCACCTGTCAGGTGACTTGGGCTCCCATTGGAACTGGTTCTAGTTATAGTGGCCGGAACCGGCGACAGGGGAGCCCATGACGAAGGTGACCGACCACGGTGGGGGCGTACGGTCCCTCGAGGTCCCCATCCCCGACAATCCCCTCGGCCACACGCTGGTGTACGTCGTCGACACCGACCGCGGCGCGGTCCTGATCGACACCGGCTGGGACGACCCCACCTCCTGGGACACCCTCGCGGAGGGGCTCACCGCCTGCGGCACCTCGGTCGCCGAGGTCCACGGCGTGGTCATCACCCACCACCACCCCGACCACCACGGCCTGTCGGGCAAGGTGCGGGAGGCTTCCGGGGCGTGGCTGGCGATGCACGCCGCGGACGCCTCGATCGTACGGCGGACGCGGGAGAACCGGCCCGAGCGTTGGTTCGCGTACATGACGGCGAAGCTGACGGCGGCGGGTGCGCCCGAGGAACACGTGGCACCCCTGCGCGGCGCCCGCTCCAGCACCTTCCCCGGCTTCTCCCCCGCGCTACCCGACCGCGAGATCGTCCCCGGCGAACTCCTCGAACTGCCCGGCCGCCGCCTCCGCGCGATCTGGACTCCCGGCCACACCCCCGGCCATGTCTGCCTCCACCTGGAGGAGGCTCACCCCGCCCAACTCCCGGGCAACGGGCGCCTGTTCTCCGGCGATCACCTGCTCCCGGAGATCACCCCGCACATCGGCCTGTACGAGGATCCTGACGACGCCACCGTCACCGACCCGCTCGGCGACTACCTCGACTCCCTGGAGCGCGTCGGCCGTCTCGCCCCCGCGGAGGTACTCCCGGCCCACCAGCACGCGTTCGCCGATGCCCCTTCCCGCGTAGGGGAGTTGCTCACCCACCACGAGGACCGCCTCACCGGCCTCCTCACCCTCCTCTCGGCCCCCCTCACCCCCTGGCAGCTCGCCGAGCGGATGGAATGGAACCGGCCCTGGGAGCAGATCCCCTACGGATCGCGGAACATCGCGGTGTCGGAGGCCGAGGCCCATGTGCGGAGGCTGGTGAAACTGGGGCGGGCGGAGGCGGTGACGGGGAGCGATCCGGTGACGTACGTCGCCGTGTAGCCACCGGTGTCGTACGTCGCCGTAGCCACCGGCCTTCGCGGGCCGCGGCACCGGCCCCGTCCCGGCCCGTCAGCGACCGTGGGCCGCGTAGTCGAGGCCCTCCTCGTACGGCATGGTGTGCCCCTCCTCGTACGCCTTCTCATAAGCCAGGTCGCCGATCTCGTCGCGGACGCGGAGTTCGTGGGAGCGGCGGGTGGCGATGAGGTCGGGTGAGTCCATCTGGGCGCGGCCGGTGAGTTCCCAGACGCGTTCGCCGATGCCGAGGAGGCGGGCGGCCCGGTGGCCGTCGCCGGCCGCGACGACCGCGGCGGCGAGGACGTCGAGGGCCATGGCCGCGCCGACCGTGTTGTGCATCAGGGTGTGTCCGGCCAGGGCGGTGCGGGCGTTGGCGACCGCCGCGCGGACGTCACCTTGGGCCAGGTCCGCCTGGGCGACGATGCCGTCGGCGAAGGCGCCCGCCCACGACTCACCGCACTTCACGCTTGCCTCGTGCACCTCCTCGGCCACCACACGCGCCCTGCCGTGGTCGCCGCGCAGCATGTGTGCGAAGGAGAGCGCCACGCGGACCTGGAGCTGGGCGGCGCCGTACGCGTCCTCCCGGACGGGCAGCCGGGGAGTGCGGCACAACAGGTCGATCGCCTCGGACAGCCGTCCGCTCAGGGCCAGTTGGCCGCCCCCGACATACGCCGCGGCCACCACCGCCACCGGATCGCCCTGCGCCTCGGCGGCCTCCGTACACCGCTGCGCCCAGCCGGCCGCAACCTCCAGGTCGCCCTGGAGCAGCGCGACCGCGCCGCGTGCCCACAGAGCGCGGGTGCGGTCGGGTCCCGGGGCCGGGTCGGTGGCGAGCACCAGGTCCAGGCAGTGCTGGGCGTCGCGCAGATAGCCGCAGTGCCGCCAGAGGAAACCGGCGTCGGCCGCCATGGCGAGGGCGACTCGGCTGTCGGGTTCGGTGAGCGCGCAGTCCATGGCGGCGCGGAAGTTGGCGTGTTCGGTGAGGACGCGCTCGCACCAGGCGGCCTGGCGTCCGGTGTTCCACTCGGCGCAGCCCTCGCGGGCCAGGTGCCGGTAGTGGTCACGGTGGCGCAGGCGTACGGCCTTCTCCTCGCCGAGCGCGCGCAGCCAGTCGGCGCCGAACTCCCTTACGGTGTCGAGGAATTGGAAGCGGGCCGGGTCGGTGCGGTGGCGTCGCACGATGGACTGCTCGACGAGCCGGGCGAGCAGTCCGGCGATCCGCCCGGCGGGCAGCGGGCCGCCCGCGCAGACCTCCTCGGCGGCGTTCAGGCAGAAGCCGCCTGCGAACACCGAGAGGCGGGCCCAGAGCAGCCGTTCCAGCGGTGCGCACAGCTCGTGGCTCCAGCCGATGGCCGTACGGAGGGTGTGGTGGCGCGGGGGTCCCGCGGCCTGCGGGGAGGTGAGCAGGTCGAGCCGGGAGGGGAGGTGTTCGCCGAGGCGGCCGTGGAGTTCGGCCAGGGTGAGTTCCGAGAGGCGGACGGCCGCGAGTTCGATGGCGAGCGGGATGCCGTCGAGGTGGCGGCAGACGGCTTCCACCGCGGGGCGGTTGGTGTCGTCGAGGGCGAATCCGGTGGCGGCGGCCGCGCGTTCGGCGAACAGGGCCACCGCGTCGTCGGCGACGGGCAGCGGATCCACGTGCAGGACGCGCTCGCCCGGCAGGCCGAGCTGCTCCCGGCTGGTGACGAGGATGCGCAGCCCCGGCAGGACCGGCAGCAGGGTCTCGGCGAGCGCCACGCAGTCCGCGAGCACGTGTTCGCAGGAGTCGAGGATCAGCAGCAGCCGCTTGCCCTTGGCCCATTCGGCCACCACCTCGGTGACCGGTCCCGTCGACTGGTCCGCGAGCCGCAGCGCCTCCACGACGGCCAGGCCCACCAGCCCCGCGGTGTGCAGTGCGGAGAGCTCCACCAGCCATACGCCGTCGGGGTAGGC
This sequence comes from Streptomyces sp. NBC_00620, assembly GCF_026341825.1. GTDB lineage: Bacteria > Actinomycetota > Actinomycetes > Streptomycetales > Streptomycetaceae > Streptomyces. Next base: position 4,140,751 of record NZ_JAPENY010000001.1, on the reverse strand, counting down.
GTCCCGGACCCGGGCGGCGGCCCGTGCCGCAAGCCGTGTCTTGCCGACCCCGCCGACCCCGACGAGGCTCACAAGCCGACCGATACCGACTCCGGGGTCCAACTCCCCGTCCAGCCAGGCGAGTTCCTCACCTCGCCCGACGAAACTCCGCGTCTCCGGAAGCAGATTGCCGGGACGGCCGGGGCCTCCCGGACGACCACCGCTCCCGCTCGCCCCGGACTGAACCCGCTTTCGCCCCGCGCTCGTCTCGTCGGACACACCGACCAGTCTGACCCGGCGATGCTCACGCGTTGCCACTGTCCGACAACTCGGACAGAAAGGCGACAGAGCCCCATCACTTCCGGGCACCTTTCGACGAGATGCGATCAACTCCCTGTTGGTGAGGTGGGGGAGGGCGATATTCGGTGATTGTCGGGCGAGTGAGTGACGGGCGAGAGGGAGCTGAGGAACGGATGGCCGCCACGGGCGGAGGCGGTGAAGGCGATGGGGGCGACGAGAGTTGGCCCGGGGACGCCACGAGGCCGGCGCGAATGCTGCCGGCCCAGCCGGGCATCGAGAGACCGGCGCGGAGACGGCTGCCTACCCAGCTGGACATCGAGAAACGGGCGCGGCGTCGGCTGCCGACCTGGCCGGGCGTCGAGAACCGGGCGTCGGGCTTCAAGAACCGGGCGCGGCGACGGCTGTCGGTGCCGCTCGCGGCGGAGTGGCGGGCCCGGTGGCTGCTGCCGGCCCCGCTGATTGCCTGTCTACTGATCGCCGTGCCGGATCTGCTCGTCTCCCGGGTGCCGCCACTCGTCACGCTGCTGTTGATCGGCCCGCTGCTCGCGTGCGTCAGTTTCGGGGTGCGGCACACCGTGGTGGTCTGCTGCTGGTCGGCGGCGCTGGGCCTGGCGATGGGGATCGGTGACGGTTCGGTGCCGGGTCTCGATTTCGGCGTGCAGTGGAGCGGACTGCTGCTCGGCTGCGCCCTCACCGTGTACGCGGCCCGGCAGCGCGAGCGTCTCACCATGACGCTGGCCCAGACCCGGGAGGTGGCCCGGATCACCCAGGAGGCGATCCTGCGGCCCATCTCCCGCACCCTCGACGGCACTCAGGTGCACACCCGGTACCACTGCGCCGCCCGCGAGTCGACCGTCGGCGGCGATCTGTACGACGTCGCGGTGACACCGTACGGACTGCGCGTCCTCGTCGGTGACGTACGCGGTCACGGTCTCGACGCCGTCCGGCTGACCGCCGAGACGATCGCGGGCTTCCGTGAACTCGCCTACACCGCGCCCACTCTGACCGCCCTGGTCGGCGCCCTGGACGCCCGCCTCACCCCGGAGCTGGGCCCCGAGGACTTCGTCACCGCCGTGTTCGCCGAGTTCGCGCCCGGCGAGGTTCGCCTCGTCAACTGCGGTCACCCGCCGCCCCTGCGCTCCGGCCACCGCGTCGAGTTCCTCGAACCCCTGGTCCCCACACCGCCGTTGGGCCTGCGCCCGGAGCCCCGCCAGTACCGCGTACGCCTCCAGCCCGGCGACCGCCTCCTCCTCTACACCGACGGCCTGACCGAGGCCCGCGACCCGGAAGGCACCCCCTTCCCCGTCCTGGGCGAAGCCGCCCTGGCCCTGCGTGAACCCCTCCCCCAAGAGGCCCTCCACACCCTCTACACCCGCCTGACCGCCCACACCGGCACCACCCTCACCGACGACCTGGCCCTCGTCCTGTGCCAGCCGGCGGCATCGACGATCCCGGTACGCGTGCCGTGAGGTGGCGTACGAGCCGGTCCTGACCGAAGTCAGTGGTCAAGGCCCCCGCTCGGGCCGTCGAGTTGACTCTGGGCGCACGTGCGGAAGTCCGCCACGAGGCGGCTGCGGTCGTCGGCGCGGGTCGCCAGGACGACGTGGCTCGGCTCGACGCCGTGCAGGGGGACCATGGTGAGGTCGGGGCGGTGGCCGCCCGCGGCGGTGGCCGGGATGATGGTCATGGCCTGGCCGTCGGCGATGAGTTCGAGCTTGTTCTCGAAGTCCTCGACGAGGGGTCCGTCGGGTGCCCGGCTTCCGTCGGGCCGGGGGTCGATGCGCCAGAAGGCGTTCCAGTCCGCGTCGGGCACGCGGAGCAGGGGTTCGTCGGCGATGTCGTCGAGGGTGACGGACTCCTTGCCTGCCAGGCGGTGTCCGACGGGCATGAGCAACCCTCGGGGCTCGTCGTAGAGGACCGTCACGTTCAACTGGTCGGTCGGAAACGGCAGTCGGGTCACCAGCGCGTCCACTCGGCGATCGAGCAGGCATCCGCGCCGTTCGTTCCACGCCACGTGCAGGGCCTGTACGTCGGCGTCCCGGTGCCGGCGCCGCAGTGCGCGCACCGCCGGGGTGACGATGATGCCCATCGTGTACCCGATGGTGATCCGGCTGGGCTCGGCGGCCGCACGGGTGTGGGCCGCGGCCTGGGCGGCGGACCGCAGCAGCGCCTTGGCCCGGGGCAGGAAGACTTCCCCGGCCTCGGTGAGCCGGCTGCCCTGCGAGGTGCGGTCGAGGAGCCGGGCGCCCAACTGCTGCTCCAGGCGGCGGATCTGCCGGCTCAGGGACGGCTGATTGATGTGGAGGACCTCGGCGGCACGGCCGAAGTGCAGGTGCTCGGCGACGACGGTGAAGTACCGCACCAGCCGCAGATCGAGGTCCGGCGGAGACTGCGACGAGTCGGTCATACCCGGATAGTATCCGCCTCCGTTCACCGGTCAGACCCATGCATGCGCTCTGAACTGGGGTGATGCCTGGTTCGTATCGCCTCATACGGAACAGGCCTTGGACGCGGAACCCTCGGCACGCGCAGAGTCCTGGACATAACCCGCAAGCCATAACCCGCAAGCCGCAAGCCATGACTCGCAAGCCATAAGTGGCATGCCGTAAGGAGCGCACCATGCGCGTGTTCGTCACCGGCGCGACCGGATTCATCGGTAGCGCCGTCGTCCGCGAGCTCATCGACGCCGGGCATCAGGTACTCGGCCTCGCCCGCTCGGACAAGTCCGCCGCGTCACTGACCGCCGCGGGGGCCGAGGTGCACCGCGGCGCTCTGGACGACCTCGACAGCCTGCGCGCCGGAGCGGTGGCGGCGGACGGGGTGATCCACACCGCGTTCGTCCACGACTTCACCGACTTCGCGAACGCCGCCCGGACGGATCAGCGTGCCATCGAGACGCTCGGCGAGGCGCTCACTGGAACAGGCCGGCCCTTCGTCGTCGCCTCCGGGACCGCGTTCGCACCCGGCCGTCTCGTGACGGAGGAGGACGGTGTGCCCGAGGCGACCGTGGTGCCCCGGGTCTCGGAGCAGACGGCGCTGCCGTTCGCCGAGCGCGGTGTGCGCGTCTCGGCGGTGCGGCTCCCGCCGACGGTGCACGGCGAAGGTGATCACGGTTTCATCCCGATGATCATCGACATCGCCCGGACCAAGGGTGTTTCGGCCTACCCGGGCGACGGTTCCAACCGCTGGCCCGCCGTGCACCGGCTCGACGCCGCGCACCTGTTCCGGCTGGCTCTGGAAGCGGCGCCGGCGGGCACACGACTGCACGGGGTCGGCGAGGAAGGGATACCGGTCCGCGACATCGCCGACGTCGTCGGGCAGCAGCTGAAACTGCCGGTGACCGCCGTTTCCCGCGAGGAGACGGCGGACCACTTCGGCTGGCTCGGAGCCATCCTGGCGCTGGATGTCCCCGCGTCGAGCGCCCTGACGCGAAAGCAGCTGGGATGGCAGCCCGTACAGCCCGGGCTCATCGCGGACCTTGAGGAAGCCCACTACTTCAAGGACTGATTCATGGGCCGGTTCAGGGGCCGGTTCAAGGACTGATCCAAGGGCCGCTTCAAGAACCGGTTCAAGGCCTGAGCACCTGGGGCGGCAGCAGCCCGCGGATCAACTCCTCGGCATCCCCCAGGACTTGGACCTCCGCCTCGCTCATCGTCGGATTGGCCGCCCGTCGCCGCCTCGCCTCCGCGAGGCCGGCGTCGGTCACGCCGGGTGTGCCGTCCCCGAGCATCGCGGCCAGCGCATCACGAGCCACCTCCGCGTGGAGTTCGCCGCCGACGGCGACCTGGGCGAGGATCACGGCGGACATGCCCCAGTCGAGTCCGGGCGGGCCCTCCTCGGTGTTGGCCCAGTCGATGACCTTCGGGCCCTCGGGGGTGAGCATCACGTTGTCGGGGTGAAGGTCCAGGTGCAGGACGCGCACGGCGGGGTCGGCGGAGAGCCGGGCGGGCACGGCGTGCAGCGCGCGCAGCAGCCCGGCGAGGATGACGCCGGCTTCCCGGGGGCCGAGCAGCCCCACTCCGAACGCCTCCAGCATGGTCGGCCCGGACAGCCGCTCCATCACCAGGTCGGTACGGGTCGCAAGCCGCACACCCGGCACCGGAAAACCGTGACCTCGTACGTGTTCCATCACCGCGGCCTCGGCGGTGGCGTCGCCCCACCCCTCGCGGTCCCGCCGCAGCACCCACGCGGCGTCTATCTCGTAGACGTCCGCCGTACGCCCCGAGCCGAGCAGTCTCCCCGTCGTCCTCATGGCCCGAACCTACCCGGGGCTCACAGGCGGCCCTCAGCGGCTCTCCCATGGGCCGGTAGAGTGAACGCGTCGTCATCACACCCGTACGGGGGGAAGCCGGTGCAAATCCGGCGCTGACCCGCAACCGTGAGCCACTTGAGCAGCCTGAACGGCTTGGACAGGTGGTGAGCCGGATCGCCACGTCCGGGACGTGACCGGCTCGCGCCATCGGCAGTCCGCCGGTGGCAGGCACCGTCGAGGCATACGGGGCCGGAGCCGCCCGGATACTCCAGCGTGCCCGGTGCTGCCCGGATCCCCCACAGGGGAGAGTCATGTTTGTTCGCCGCAGCGCCGCGGTACAGGCCGCGGTACACGCCACGGCACACGGCAGGGCACACGTCGCGGTACGTGCCGCGATGGTGGCCGCGGTATCGGCCGCCACCGCCGTGATCGGTACGGCCGTCGCGCCGGCCGCCCTGGCCGACGACGCGTCCCCTTCCGCCTCCCCCTCCCAGGCCTTCCCGTCCGGTCTGTACGGCTCCACCGACCCCACCTACGACGGCGTCTGGCGCCAGTCGCTGGCGCTGCTCGCCCAGCACACCGTGGGGGTGAAGCCCGCGGCCAAGGCCGTCGACTGGCTGACCGGGCAGCAGTGCGCGGACGGAGGGTTCGCTCCGTACCGCGCCGACGCCACCGCCAAGTGCGACGCCAAGACGATGGTCGACACCAACAACACGGCGGCCGCCGTTCAGGCCCTCGCCGCCCTCGGCGGGCACGACTCCGAGACGGGCAAGGCCGTCGCCTGGCTGAAGTCCGTGCAGAACACGGACGGCGGGTGGGGATACGTCGCGGGCGGGGCGAGCGACGCGAACTCCACGTCCGTGGTGATCGGGGCGCTGGCCGCGACGGGCGAGAAGCCCTTGGACGTGACCTCGAAGGGTCGCGAGTCTCCGTACGACGCCCTGGCGGAGCTGTCGATTCCCTGCGACGCGGACGGCGGCGGCGCGTTCGCCTACCAGCCGGACAAGAAGGGGAAGCTCGCGGCGAACGCCGACGCGACCGCGGCGGCCGTGACCGGCTCGCTCGGCAAGGGCTTCGCCGGCGAAGCCGTGAAGCCGGCCGGCGACGGCGCCTCGTGCAAGACCACCGCCGGCGTCGACCCCGAGCAGGCCGCACAGAACGGCGCCGCGTACCTCGTCGGGGCCCTCGCCAAGGACAAGTACCTCACGTCGGCGCTGGCCGGCTCCGAGGACCAGCCCGACTTCGGCAACACCGCGGACGCGGTCGTGGCGCTCACCACCGCCGGTCACGGCGACAAGGCGGCCGACTCGGTGCGCTGGCTGGAGAGCAACTCCGCGCAGTGGGCCGCGCAGAGCGGACCGGCCGCGTACGCGCAGCTGATCCTCGCCGCGCAGGCGAGCGGCTTCGATCCGCGTGACTTCGGCGGCCGGGACCTCGTCGAGCAGCTGGGCGCTACGGGTCCCGCGCCGCAGACGGCCGCCGAATCGACCGAGGAGTCGACCGCCCCCAGCGCCGACGAGGAGAGCGACAGCGACGGGCTCGGCGTCTGGTGGATCGTCGGCGTCGGTCTCGTCGCCGGTATCGGCGTCGGCTTCCTGATCAGCGGCCGCAACAAGAGGCAGCAGCTGTGAGCCGACGCGGTACGACTGCCCTGGTCCTCGCCGTTCTCCTCCTCCTGCTCGGGACGGCGGGGCAGGCCCAGGCCGTCGGCTACCGCTACTGGTCCTTCTGGGACCTCACCGGCGGCCGGTGGACGTACGCGACGCAGGGGCCGTCGACCGCGCGGCCGTCCGACGGCGACGTCCAGGGTTTCCGCTTCGCGGTGAGCGAGGACTCGCAACAGGCGTCGAAGCCCCGCGGCGACACGGACTTCGCCTCCATCTGCGCCAAGTCGCCCGCCCAGCAGGGCAAGAAGCGCGTGGCCCTCGTCATCGACTTCGGTACGCCCACGGACGCGCCGTCCGGCGAGACCCCACCGTCCCCGCGTACGGCCTGCGCCCGCGTCCCCTCCGACGCCACCTCCGCCGAAGCCCTGGCCGCCGTCGCGAGACCCCTCCGCTACGACACCAACGCCCTCCTGTGCGCCATCGCGGGCTACCCGTCAACGGGCTGCGCCGACCAGATCTCCACCACCGCCAAGCCCAAACCGACCGACCAGGGCGGCCCGTCACTCGGCCTCCTGGCCGGAGCAGCAGCCGTCGCAGCACTGGGCGGAGCAGCAATCTGGCAGTCCCGACGCCGGCGAAACTGAGCCGACGATGACAACGGGCAAGGACGAAAACACCGGCAAACGGCTCGCCTGGCGGGGGAGCACGTCTGCTGCTACCGCTGTGGGCAATCGTCCCGCAGGGCGGGACGGGTGGGCACAGCCACCAGCGCCGGGTGCCATCCAAAGCCAAGGCTCACGGCACCGCCGTGACCTCACGCCGAAGGCGACCCGCACCAACGCCGTCCACCCCGGCGCCTGGTGGATCTGGGCACTAGGGCTCGGAACAGCCGCCACCCGCACCACGAACCCCCTCCTCCTCACCCTCCTCATCGGCGTAGCCGGATACGTAGTGGCGGCACGCAGGAGCGAGGCCCCCTGGGCCCGCTCCTACGGCGCCTTCGTCAAGCTCGGCATAGCCGTCCTCGGCATCCGCCTCGCCTTCGCCATAGTCCTCGGCTCCCCCATCCCCGGCACGCACGTCATCGTCACCCTCCCCGAAGTCCCCCTCCCCCACTGGGCCCAAGGCATCCGGATCGGCGGCCGGGTCACCGCGGAAGGCCTGGTCTTCGCCCTGTACGACGGCCTGAAACTGGCCACGCTCCTCATCTGCGTAGGCGCGGCGAACGCCCTCGCCAACCCGGCGCGGCTGCTGAAGTCGCTGCCGGGCGCGCTGTACGAGGCGGGCGTAGCCGTAGTCGTCGCGCTGACCTTCGCGCCGAACCTGATCGCGGACGCCCAACGGCTGCGCGCCGCCCGCCGTCTGCGGGGCCGCGCCGACCGGGGCCTGCGGGGCCTGCTGCACGTCGGACTCCCGGTCCTGGAGGGCGCGTTGGAACGCTCGGTCGCGCTGGCGGCGGCGATGGACGCGCGCGGGTACGGCAGGACGGCCGAGGTACCGCCCGCCGTCCGCCGCACCACGGCCGCCCTGACGCTGGGCGGCCTGCTCGGCGTCTGCGCGGGAACGTACGGACTGCTGACCGCCGAAGGCGGGACGTACGGCCTGCCCGTGCTGCTCGCCGGGCTGGCCGCGGCGCTCGGAGGCCTGTGGCTGGGCGGCCGTCGTTCGGTGCGGACGCGGTACCGGCCGGACGCTTGGGGCGTACGGGCCTGGCTGGTCGCGGGTTCGGGGGTCGCCGTCGCCGCGCTGCTGATCGTGTCCGCCTCGTACGACCCGTCGGCGCTGCGCCCGGGCGTCGTACCCCTGGTGGCCCCCACCCTCCCGCTCCGGCCGGCGGCGGCGATCCTGCTCGGCCTGCTGCCCGCCTTCGTCACCCCGGCTCCCGCCCGAACTCCCACTCCGACTCCGACTCCGACTCCCAGGAAGCAACCCTCATGATCCGCTTCGAGGATGTCTCCGTGACGTACGACGGGGTGGCCGAACCCACCGTCCAGGGCGTGGACTTCGAGGTCCCCGAGGGTGAACTCGTGCTGCTGGTCGGCCCGTCGGGGGTCGGCAAGTCGACGATCCTCGGCGCGGTCAGCGGTCTCGTCCCCCACTTCACCGGAGGCACTCTGCGCGGCCGGGTCACGGTCGCCGGCCGGGACACCCGCACGCACAAGCCCCGTGAACTCGCCGATGTCGTAGGGACGGTGGGCCAGGACCCGCTGTCCCACTTCGTCACGGACACGGTCGAGGACGAACTCGCGTACGGCATGGAGTCGTTGGGCCTGGCGCCGGACGTGATGCGCCGCCGCGTGGAGGAGACCCTCGACCTCCTCGGCCTCGCCGACCTCCGCGACCGCCCGATCGCGACGCTCTCCGGCGGCCAGCAGCAGCGCGTCGCCATCGGCTCGGTACTGACCCCGCACCCGAAGGTCCTGGTCCTCGACGAACCCACGTCGGCCCTCGACCCCGCCGCCGCCGAGGAGGTCCTCGCCGTCCTCCAACGCCTCGTCCACGACCTCGGCACCACAGTCCTCCTCGCCGAACACCGCTTGGAACGCGTCATCCAGTACGCCGACCAGGTCGTCCTCCTCCCCTCCCCCGGCGCCGCCCCACTCCTCGGCCCCCCGTCCGAGGTGATGGCGGTCTCCCCGGTATACCCACCGGTAGTAGCCCTGGGCCGCCTGGCCGACTGGTCCCCCCTACCCCTGACGGTCCGCGACGCCCGACGCAGGGCGGGCGCGCTACGGGAACGACTCGCGACGCCGACTCCCCCACCCGTACGCGTATCTACACCCACACCCGCCCCCGTCGCCGGGCCACCCCGCCGTGCCCGGTTCCTGCGCAAGCACACCTCGGAAGCCCCAGTACCCCAGCAACCGGCCGAGGTCGAAGCCCTCACCGTCCGCCGCGGCCGCATCGAGGCGCTCCGCCGCGTCGATCTCACCGCCGCCCCCGGCGAGACCATCGCGCTGATGGGACGGAACGGCGCCGGGAAATCCACGCTGCTCGGTGCGCTGGTCGGGCTGGTCGAGCCGGCGGGCGGATCCGTGCGGGTCGGTGGGGCGGTCCCGCATCGCGCCGCCCCGCGGGACCTCGTACGCCGCGTGGGTCTCGTACCGCAGGAACCGCGGGATCTGCTGTACGCGGACACGGTGGCCGCCGAGTGCGCGGCGGCCGACGCCGATGCGGGCGCCGGGCCCGGTACCTGCCGGGCGCTGGTGTCCGAGCTGCTGCCGGGTATCGGGGACGGCACGCACCCGCGTGACCTGTCGGAGGGCCAGCGGCTGGCGCTGGCGCTGGCCGTCGTGCTGACGGCCCGCCCCCCGCTGCTGCTCCTGGACGAGCCGACCCGCGGCCTCGACTACGCGGCCAAGGCCCGCCTGGTCGCTCTTCTGCGCACGCTGGCCGCCGAGGGGCACGCGATCATCCTGGCCACCCACGACGTGGAGCTCGCCGCCGAGCTCGCCCACCGTGTGGTGATCCTCGCGGACGGCGAGGTCGTCGCCGACGGCCCCACCGCCGAGGTGGTCGTCGCGTCCCCGTCCTTCGCCCCGCAGGTCACGAAGATCCTGGCCCCGCAGCCGTGGCTGACCGTCGCCCAGGTCAGGGAGGCGCTCTCATGACCACCCGCCGACCCCAGCGCCAGGCCCGCGCCATCCGCCTCGGCCCCCGCTCGCTCCTCGCCCTGGCCCTCGCCGGCGCCACCGGCCTCGCCGGTTTCACCTGGCCCCTCTTCGCCGACCCGTCCTCCCAGGTCAGCGCGCACGCACAGGACGCGCCGTGGCTCTTCGCGGGCCTCCTCGTCCTCCTCGTAGGGGTCGTCACCGCGACGATCTCGGAGTCCGGTCTCGGTCCGAAGGCCGTGGCGATGCTCGGTGTGCTGGCCGCCACCGGCGCCGCGCTGCGGCCGATCGGGGCCGGGACCGCCGGGATCGAGCCGATGTTCTTCCTGATGGTGCTGAGCGGGCGGGTGCTGGGGCCGGGGTTCGGGTTCGTGCTCGGCTCCGTGACGATGTTCGCGTCGGCGCTGCTCACGGGTGGCGTGGGGCCCTGGATGCCGTTCCAGATGCTGGCCATGGGCTGGTTCACGATGGGCGCCGGGCTGCTGCCGGGCCCTGACCGGCTGCGCGGGCGCGGGGAGCTGGCCATGCTCGCCGCGTACGGGTTCCTCGCGGCCTTCGCATACGGCACCGTCATGAACCTCGCGGGCTGGCCCTTCATGGACGCCCAGGCCTCGAACGTCGCCTTCGACCCGGGGAGCACCCTCCCCGCCAACCTGGCCCGCTTCGTCGCGTACTGCCTGGCCACCTCGCTCGGCTGGGACCTGGGCCGGGCCGTCGTCACCGTCGTGCTGACCCTCACGCTCGGCGCGACCCTCCTCAAGGCGCTGCGCCGGGCCACCCGGCGGGCCGCATTCGAGACCCCGGTCACGTTCGAACCCAGTTGATCTGCGGCGCCCGTCACACCGCCCGGCCGCACCCCGTACACATGCGTACGCCGTCCGTCACACGCGGGGTGAGCCGTCCCACAGGACCTTGGTCACATACGAAGCGCGGTAGTAGCCGAAATTGATGACATGTACGCGCCCGCAACCCCTCTGACCTGGGGTTTGAGAGCCAGATCACACAAGGTACTTTCTACTCGCATGCGACCACCACTAGTAAAAGGGGTCATTGCGGACGGACCCTGAGCCTGTTTCTCTGGAGCAGTCGCCAGGCGCCACGAGCCCACCCGGGTTCGCGGCGCCCACGCATTCCCCACCACGTACCTCGTGGCTCCGGCATGCGTACGACGACTCCATGTCCCCGAAGAAAAAGGTTCTCCGTGTCCGTCTCCGTCATCCGTCGCATCGCTTCCCCGAAGAAGGCCCTCACCGCCGTCGCCCTGGCCGCCGCCACGACCGGCATGGTGCTGACCGCCGCTCCGGCGCAGGCTGCGACGACCGCCTCGGCCTCCTCCGCGAAGACGATCGCGCACAAGGTGATCCCGGACGCCGCGCAGTTCAACGCGTTCAGCAAGATCGTCGAGCACGAGAGCGGCTGGGACGTCAACGCCACCAACTCCTCGTCCGGCGCCTACGGCCTGGTCCAGGCTCTGCCCGGCTCGAAGATGGCTTCCGCCGGCTCCGACTGGAAGACCAACCCCGAGACCCAGATCAAGTGGGGTCTCAACTACATGAACGACCGCTACGGCAGCCCGGTCGGCGCCTGGAACTTCTGGCAGGCCAACGGCTGGTACTGAGCCACCCCAGCAAGCATGTGAAAGCGGCGGCCCCGATTCCCGGGGCCGCCGCTTCCGTGTACCCGCGCCCGGCCATACGAGGGCGCACATGGTCCACTGGACCAGTGACCACCGAGCCACCCGAGCCGGGGACCCACGACCCCGAAGCACGCGACCCCGAGGCCCGCGGCCTCCCCCTGGTCGTCGTGCTCCTTGTACTGACCGTGGTCAGCGGGCTGATCGACGCGGTGAGCTATCTGGGGCTCCACCACGTCTTCACCGCCAACATGACCGGCAACGTGGTCGTGCTCGGCTTCGCCGCCGCCGGGGCGCCGGGTTTCTCGGTGTCCCACACGGCGGCGTCACTGGGCTGCTTCCTGGCGGGTGCGGTGATCGGAGGACGCGTCGCCAGATGGCTCGGCGGCGGATCGCGCCGCACCTGGGCCCGGGTGACGCTCGCCGCCGAGGCGGTGCTGGTGGGCGCGGCGTCGGTGGTGGCCTTCGCGGCCCCGGACGCGACCGGCACGACGTACGCGATCATCGCCCTCACCGCCCTCGCCATGGGCCTGCGCAACGCGACCGTACGCAAGCTGGGCGTACCCGATCTGACGACCACCGTCCTGACGATGACGCTGACCGGCATCGCCTCCGACTCCCGCCTGGCCGGCGGCAAGGGCACCCACTCCCCACGCCGCGTCGCCGCGGTCGTCGCGATGCTCGCGGGCGCGCTGCTCGGCGCGTGGCTGGTGCTCGACCACGGTCTGGGTGTTCCGCTGCTCATCTCCGCCGTGGCGGTGGGGGTGCTGGCGGTGACCACGTCGGGGCGGGAGCACTGGCGGTGACGGATCGGCGGGGAGTCCCGACGGAAGCTCGTTGCGTCACCCCGACGTGCTGATGAGCTCGTCGGCGACCCACCGTGCGACATCGGCGGGGTAGGGCGCCGGCAGTCCGAGGACGATGTGCCCGAAGCCGGCGTCGATCGCTTCGCCGATCGCCTGTCGGGTGACGCCGGGCCGGTCGTAGGAGACGGCCAGGTGGATCGAGCGGGTGATCGAGGCGGGGTCGCGGCCGATCTCGGCGCAGTAGCGGTCGAGCAGTGCGCTGCGGTTTCTTACGTCGTCGATGTCGCCGCCGGGGATGTTCCACAGGTCGGCGTGCTCGGCGACTATGCGGAGCGTCGCCGACGAGCGTCCGCCTATGAGGATCGGCGGGTGGGGGCGCTGGACGGGCTTGGGGTTGCCGAACGCACCGGTGAGCTGGTGGTGGGTGCCGTGGAAGTCGAAGGGTTTCTCCTCGGTCCACAGCCGACGGATCACCGTGCAGGCTTCGGCGAGGCTCTCCACAGCCTGCGGGGTGTCCAGGAAGGGCAGACCGTGTGCCGGGTACTCGCGGCGGGCCTGCGGAGGGCTGGGGCGTGAGCCGACGCCGATGCCGAAGTCGAGCCGCCCTTCGGAGACGATGTCGACGGTCGTGGCGATCTTGGCCAGCAGCGCGGGCGGCCGGATCCGGTTGCTGGTCACCAGCAGGCCGAGCCGAAGTCGTCGGGTGTGGGCGGCGAGGGCCGAGAGCAGCGTCCAGCCTTCGTGGGCCGGTCCGTCCGGGTCGCCGCCGATCGGCATGAGGTGATCGAACAGCCACGCGTGCTCGATCTCCGGGATGGTGTCCGCCTCGCGCCAGACGCACAGGATGTCCTGGTAGTCGACCTGCATGGGGGCGGTCATGATCCCGAAACGGGGTCGGGGTGTGGGCGGCATGGAGTCGGTGCTCCTTTCGAGGATGTGGGGACCGTTCCTCGGACGCTCAGCGGCGCCGCAGCGACGGGTCGAGCAGCGCGGGCGGAGTGTCGTACTTCTCGTGCGCGGCCAGGTCGACACCGGGGGCGACGATGGCGTCGATGGCGTCGAGTACGTCGGCGGAGAGCACGGTGTCCGCCGCGGCGAACTGCGAGTGGAGGTGATCCACGGTGCGGGGGCCGATGATCGCGCTGGTCACGGCGGGGTGCGCGGTCACGAATCCGAGCGCGAGCTGGATCAGCGTGAGGCCTGCCTCGTCGGCGACCTTGGCCAGCTGCTCGACCGCGTCGAGCCTGGCCCGGTTGGCGGGGATGGCGGTGTCGAAGCGCTCCGGCATGAACTTCGAGCGGCTGGTCGTGATCTCCCGGCCCTCGCGGATGGCGCCCGACAGCCAGCCCGAGGCCAGCGGGCTCCACGCCAGCACACCGAGCCCGTACTCCTCGGTGACGGGCAGGACGTGGGTCTCGATCCCGCGCTGCAGGATCGAGTAGCTGGGCTGTTCGGTGACGTAGCGGCTCAGGTGATGCTCGCGGGCGGCCCACTGGGCCTGCACGATGCGGTGCGCCGGGAAGGTCGAGGAGCCGAAGTAGCGGATCTTTCCCGCGCGTTGCAGGTCGTTCAGGGCCGACAGCGTCTCCTCGTCGCTGGTGGTCGGGTCCCACCGGTGGATCTGGTAGAGATCCACGTGGTCGACGCCGAGACGGCGCAGGCTGTTGTCCAGCTCCGTGACCAGCCAGCGGCGCGAACCGCCCTGGTGGTTGCGCTCGTCACCCATCGGCATGCTCGCCTTCGTGGCCAGCACGATGTCGTCGCGGCGGCCGGCGATGGCTTTGCCGACCATCTCCTCCGACTCGCCGTCGCTGTACATGTCCGCGGTGTCGATGAGGTTGATCCCGCCCTCGAGGGCGGCGTCGACGAGGGCGGTGGCCTCGTCCTGGGTGGTGCGCCCGATCTTGCCGAAGTTCATCGCGCCGAGTGCGAGGGAGCTGACCTGCACACCGGTGCGGCCCAAGGTGCGGTACTGCATGACTGTGTTCCTCCATGGCGGGGTGACGCGCGGATGAGGCATGGATGAGGCCTGGATGGAGCGTGACGGCAGTGCATGGCTTGGCCGCCGGGCCCGTGCTCTGGCATCATGAGCAAACGGAACCTCGTTCCGGAACGACGATACGGAACACTGTTCCGGTTAGCAAGCCTCGGCGGCGGGTTCGGCACGCCTCGATGGCGGGTTCGGCAGGTCTCAGTGGCGGGTTCGGCACGCATCAGTGGCGGAGGGAGTGGCGCGGTGAGCGACAGCGATGAGAGTGCGGGCGCGGGGCGCGCGGCCCAGCCCAAGCGGGCGGACGCCCGGCGCAACAAGGAGACCCTGCTCGACGCGGCCGCCGCGGTCTTCGTCACCTCGGGCGTGGAAGCACCGGTACGCGACATCGCGGCCAAGGCCGGCGTCGGCCTCGGCACGATCTACCGCCACTTCCCGACGCGGGCGGATCTGATCATCGCCGTCTACCGGCACCAGGTCGAAGCCTGCGCCGAGGCCGGTCCCGCCCTACTGGCGACCAGCGCGACGCCGCACGCCGCACTGGGCCAGTGGATCAACCTCTTCGTCGATTTCCTGGTCACCAAGCACGGACTCGCCGGCGTACTGCAGTCCGACAGCCCAGGCTTCGACACGCTGCACGCGTACTTCCTCGACCGCCTCGTGCCCGTGTGCACCCAACTACTGGACGCCGCAGCCGATTCCGGCGAGATCCGCTCCGACCTGAAGGCCTACGAGCTCATGCGCGGCGTCGGAAACCTCTGCATCGGCGCGGACAGCGACCCCCAGTACGACGCCCGCCGACTGGTCGAACTCCTCATCGCGGGACTGCGGTTGCCGAGCTGACCGACGGCAGCCGGCGTGAACCACACGAATCACGCCGTCACTTGAGGGTCAGCACCTGGTTCTCGTCCTCCGTCGTGGCCCAGAGGACTGTCTTGCCTTCGGATTCGCCGGTCCACATGGTGGCCGTGCAGCCGTCCTCGAAACGGATCAGCACGGAGGTGGAGTCACCGTCGTCGATGGAACTCCACGTGCCGTCACCGGACTTATTCCGAAGTCCGTCCGCGGGGCAGGAGAAGTATTTGAGGGTCAGGCCGGCCGCAGAGAAGACCTTGTTCTCCTTCAACGCCAGCTCGGCTCCCTCGCCCGCCCAGGTGCGCACCAGGACGGCGTTCTGGACCAGCTTTCCTTCCGGATACCGCCCGTAGTCCGTCGATGCGTAGCAGCCGGACACCAGAAGGACTGCGACGGCGGGTACCGCCACCCGCCACAAGGTCACCCGCCGCAAGGCCGCCCGACGCAAGGCCGCCCACAGCCAGGCGCTACCGCGCTTCGCGCCTGGCTGTTCTCGGTGCTCGCTCACCCGTTCCCCGTTCATCAGTTGAGGATCACCACACGGAACGTGATGGTCATGAAGTGAAGGACTCCGCGAAGTCCCCCACCCTGATCCGCCCCACCGTCTCCGGAAGCGCACCGGCCGCGTCTCCCGAGGCGGGACGATCGATCACCTCGATCGCGAAACCGTTGTTCCTCGGGACCAGTTGGGGTTGACCGCCGGCCGTCACATGCCCAGCTTGTCGAGGAGCCGGAAGAACAGTTCCTCCGCGAAGTCCGAGTCCTCCTCGGCGAAGACCTCGGCGAGTCCCGGCATGTCCGGCGTGCGGCCCGCCGCGCTCGCCCAGGCGGCCGCGGCGCGTGCGGCCGCCTCCGGGGACGGGAACTCGGCGTCGAAGTCCTCGTCGTCGTCCTCGCAGTAGGCCTCGGTCGCCTCGCGCGCGAGGCAGGCCTTCCAGTGCCCGCCGGCCACCGAGAAGCCCTCCACGTGGACCGCGTCGCTGTCCAGCACGAAGCCGGTCAGGGCCGGTGCCCCCGTCTCCTCGACCAGTTCGGCGAGCAGCGCGGGAGCATCGTCCGCGAGCTCGGGGCCCGGGTACTGGCCGACTTGCCAGCCGTCGGCCCGCCGCCAGTGCTCCTCGATACCGTCGTGACGTTCGACGACGGCCGACAACTCGTCGAGCGGAGTCTCACTCCGGCACACGACGAACGAACCCCAGAACCCCATGCGTCCTCTTCCTCCGCCTGAACGCCTGAACGCCTACGCGCCGGCCGCACGCCGGGCAAGCCGCTCGCGCGCCCAGGCGACGAAAGGCGGAAACTCCCCGTCGGCCTCGGCCTTGTCCACCAGGGCCGCCACATCCGCGACCGGGTCGTCGTCCACGCGCAGCACGATCTCGCTGACGGTCGCGTTCTTGAGCCGCAGGAGGCCGTCGTTCGGGTTGGTGCGTGTCTCCGCCAGCAGGGTCCTGCGGTCCAGCAGGGGCACCGTCCGCGGGAGGGCCACCTCCGTGAGGGCGCGGGCCAGTTCTCGCCCGCAGCCCTCACGCGTCTCCGGCTCCGAGAACGCCCACCGGGACCTGAACGGCATCTCCGAGTCGGGCTGGTGAGCGACCCCCGCCGGCGGAATCACCTCGTACTTCGCCAGGGCACCGCTGGCGTCGGGCGTCGGCGGATTCGCGTACTCCCGGTTCAGGAATGCCCATTGCGGCAGCGGTACGACCGAGAAGAACACGTCGAAGACGTACTTCTCTGGGTCGACGGCCTCCGGCCAGACCTGCATGAACAGGTGATCGCCGTTGGGTGCGGCCAGCCGGAAGGTCCGCCCCTTCTTGGCGAAACCGGCTGCCTTCATCACGGGAACCACGTGCTCCCGGATGAGGGTGTCCAGTGGGTTCATGTCCGCTGCCTGCCTTCCTGCTCACGCCGCCAGTTCGAAGAGCGTAGCGGCGACGCCCACGGTGATCGCCCCGCCCGCTGCCGCGCCCGCCTCCGGAGCGATGAAGGGCAGACCGACAAGCACGATCGGCACCAGCAGTGGCCACTGGTTCACCCCGTCCGTCGCCTGCGGCACGATGCCCAGACCCGGCTGGTCGATGGTCCCGGGGTAAGGACCGGGACCCGGACCCGGGGTGGGCGATGGGGTGGGCTGCGCGGACTGCTGCTGGACCACAGCCGTGGGGCTGGAACTCAGGACGCGCTTGAACTTCTTGTCGTTGGGCTTGCCGTAGATGATGGCGCCCGGCTCCGGGCCGATCACCTGGTCCCCGTTGGGAACGGGGTAGGGGCCTCCGATGGTCCAGCCCAGCACTGCCTTGTCACCGTTCGCGCGCATCTTGCCCACGTACCAGTTCGCTTCTGGAACGGCCTTCCCTGCCACACCCGCCGACTTCACCTCCCAGACGTAGTACACGTCGTGGTTGGGGTCGTATCCGACGATGTCCGGCAGCCCCTTGTTGCACGGCCCCGCGGGATTCTTCATGCACTTCTTGCTCGCGCCCGGAACCTGCATCTTCGTGTCGATCGTGAAGTTCTTGATGCCCAGCTTCTTGACCTGCATCTTGATGATCACGATGGCGGCGTCCCGCGCCTGGTTGTGCCGCGTGGTCCTGTCGCCGCCGACCGCCGCCGGCACGGGGGTGCTGTCGTCGTCGCCGTCGTGGCTGGACCCGTCGTAGCTGTCGGACTCCGGGTCGTTCTCCGGCTTGTACGTGCCGTACGTGCCGTTGCTGCCCGAGCAGAAGTGGGGGTAGCAGGACTCGAGGCCGGTCGGGTCGGACTGAGTGACGGGGTTGCCGTTGGCGTAGGTGTAGCCGTTGAGGGACTGGGCCTGATCCGTGCTGAGGACCGGGTCGACACTGACGAAGCGGCCTATGGTCGGGTCGTACTCGCGGGCGCCGACGTGGGTCAGCCCCGTGCTCGCGTCGGCGGTCTTGCCGAGGAAGCCCTTGTCGTCGGTCCAGGTCCCGGTGCCACCGGAACGCGTGGAGCCGAACGGCGTGGTGTAGCGCTTGGTGACGGCCTGCGTGGTCGCCTCGACCGCCAGCGCGGAGGTGCCGTGCCGGTCGGCGGCGATCCAGGTCAGGGTGTTGGTCCCGGACTTGTTGCTGCGCAGCGCGATCGTGGAGTCGCCTGCGCTGTAGTAGCGCTGGGCCCAGTACTTGGTGGTGCTGGTGCTGGTGTCGAGGTGGACCTCGGTGGTGCCGAGATAGAGGACGGTCTCCCCCGCGGCGTTGCGCTTGATGAGGAGATTGCCGTCGGTGTCGTAGACGTAGCCGGTGGTGCTGCTGCCCTCGACGAGTTTGCCGAGGTCGCCCTCCTCGTTCCAGGCCAGCGACTGGGAAGCGGTCCCGTCGGGGCGGGTGGTGGTGTTGCCGGTGGCGTCGTAGACGTACGTGGGGGTGACGCCCGTGCAGGAGGCCGCTGTCGTCACGGCCGTCAGGGTGTGGAGCTGTGAACTGCCGTAGCAGTACGTCTTCTTGGTGTCGGCGCTGGTGGTGTGGGTGGTCTCGGAAGCACGGACACCGGAGTCCTGGTACGTGTACGAGGTCCAGTACGGGCTCGCGCCGCCGAGGTTCGCGGTGGTGCGGCCCGCGGTCGAGCAGTCGGCGGTCTTCGGGGTCCACGCCTCGGTCAGCCGTCGGTAACCGTCGTAGGCGAAGCACTGGTTGTCCGCCGCCGAGGTGCCGCCGAGGGTGGTGGGGTCGGTGATGGCGGTGACGTTGCCGGCGTCGTCGTAGGTGTAGTTGAGCTCCTGGAGCTCGTAGCCGTGCGTCTGGTCGGTGACCACGGACTGCTTGAGGAGCCCGGTGCCCTCCTCGTAGGCGTTGGTGAGGTACGCCTTCTTGGTGCCGGTGGCGGCGGAGGTGCCCAGCGTCAGCTGCTCGGTCTGGCCGAGCGCCGAGTAGCTGCTGCCCAGCAGGTAACCGCTCTCGCCGGACACGGTGGTGGGCAGCCCCACGTCGTTGTACTTGGTCGTGATCTGCTCGGCGGCGAGACCGCCGACGGCGGGTTCCTTGGTGTACTCCCGGGTGCCGTCGATGTTGTAGGACGACGAGAAGTCCAGCGTGGCGGACGGGAGTGCGCCGGAGCTCACCAGTGCGTCGCCCGCGGGCAGCGTCAGCTGGGATCCGGTGGCGCGGTACAGGGCGTCGTAGGCGGTGACCTTCTTGGTGTACGACGTGCCGGTGGTGCCGCTGCCGCCCACGTAGCGCACTGCGGTGTCGAGCTGTCCCTTGGCCAGGGTGTCGTAGGTGTAGCCGGTGAGCTGGTTGGCGGCGACCTGCTCCTCGGTGGTGGAGGTCAGGTCGGCCGTGGCCGGCGCGCTCCAGGTGCCGGAGACCCGGCCGAGTGTGTCGTAGGCGGAGATGATGACGCGTCCGGCCGCGTCCTTGATCCAGGAGACCTCATCGGTGGCGGTGTAGCCGGTGGTGGTCTTTCCCTTGTCCGGGTCGGTCGAGGTGACCTTGCGGCCGTACAGGTCGTAGGTGTAGGACCAGACGGCGCGGTCGGGTCCGGTGACCGTGGACTCCTTGCCGTCCGGTGAGTAGGTGAACGACGTCGAGGTGTACGGGACTCCGGTGCCGGAGCCGTAGCCGGCGTCGGCCGGCGAGGTGCCGGAGTACTCGCGCCGCTCGGTGGTGCGGCCCAGCGCGTCGGTGATCACGCGGGTCGCCGAACCGCCTGCCAGGGCGGCGGTGGCGGTGGAGTCGCCGGTGTAACCGGTCGTCGTGGCCCAGCGCTTGACGCCGTAGATGTAGAGGGTGCTGCTGGTGGCCCGTTCGGCGCCGTCGTAGGCGGTGGCGGTCTGCTGGGCGGCCTCGCCGTACTCGGCGCGGGTGTAGGCGCCGTTCGGAGTCTTGTCCTGGTCGAAGATCTGGGCGTACGACTCGTAGGCCAGGCCCCGGCTGTCGTAGCGCGTGTCGGTCAGCATCCGGCCGCCGAGCGGGGTCGGGGACTGCGTCTGCAGGGGACGCAGCAGCGCGTCGTAGATGCTGTAGGTGGTGTTGTAGGTGTCGCCGTCCGCCTTGAGGGTCGACGTGGACGTCCAGGAGGGGGCGCCGCTGGTGACCGAGTAGGCGTACGTGTAGTTCGCGGCCTGCGACGACGAGTGGGAGCGGTTGGGCAGCCAGACCGCGGTGACCCGGCCCAGCGCGTCGTACGACGTCTCCGTCAGCTTGGTGTTGACGTCGTAGACCTGGGTCGTGGAACCGCGCGCCGGGTCCAGGTAGGTGTAGCTCTTCTGGCTCTTGGGGTTGGTGGTGACGATCCGGGTCAGCGGACCCGCGTTGGTCGGGGTGTAGGCCGCGGTGGTGGTGGCCCCCGCGGCGTCGGTGACGGACAGGGGGCGGCCGAGCTTCGTCGTCGCCGTGTCGAACGTGGTCTTGCTGAGCGTCTGCCAGGAAGTGGGGTGGCGTTCACCGCCGGTCGCCGTGGCCGGGTAGGCGGACGCGCGGCCCTTCCAGGTGGCGAGGCCCAGGGTCGGGGTCTGGGCCGAACTCCACGCCGTGGTCGAGGCGTTGTCGTAGACGGTCGCCGTGTCGGAGAGCACGTCTCCCCGGGTGGCAAAGCTCGTCGGCAGGGACAGTGAGGTCTCGGCGACCGAGCAGGGCCGGGCGACGACCCTGCTGCGGGAGACCAGGGCGGTGAGGCCGAGGTCGGCGTTGCGGGCGTACCAGGTGCGGGTGCAGGTCTCGTCGCCGGACTTGGCGGTGTCGCCGGTGTCGTCGACGGCGGCGGCCATGCCGTAGTCGTCGTAGGTGGTGGCGCTGGTGCGGGTGCGCCAGCTCGACGAGGCGGTCAGATAGGTGTGGGTGTACGACTTGCCGACGCGGACGTAGTACGCCTCGGTGTCCGCGTACGACTTGTGCTGCGTGGCGGTCTTCTTCGACCAGGGATCACTGACCGTGACGCTCACCGGCGTCGACCCGTCGTAGGTGATCTTCTCGCGCAGCACGCCCGCGTAGGTGTCGCTGTCGGTCTGGTCGGCGACGTCGAGGCCGCTGACGTCCACCCCGGCGACGGTGGCGGAGCGGCGGGCGTCCGCGTCCAGGGTGCCGTCCGCCTTGAGCAGCCGGTCGCCGTTCATTCCCTGGAGGTAGACCGAGACGGTCTTGGTCTGGTTGCTGCCCACGCCCTTGGTCGCGGTCACCTGGCCGTAGCCACGCCAGATGGACCAGGTGCGCTCGTCGGCGGGGGTGAAGGGGTTGTCGTTGTAGTGCCAGGCGGGCGCGGAGTAGGAGTACTGGTTCTCCACGGCGTCGTTCTTGCCGGTCGGGTCGGAGGTGTTGACCGCGAGGACCCGGTACTTGTGGAACCAGTCGATCGAGGCGTTCTCCGCCCCGTTGATGTTCCAGAACTGCGGATAGCAGGACTTGGTGTTCGTGTCGGCGGCGCTCGGCATGTTCGATCCGCGCACACACTCCGGCTCGGAGAGGGTGACCCGGGTGATCGCACCGGTCTCCGAAGTGACGCTCTCGATGCGCGGGCGCCGCAGCGGCAGGATGTTGTCGGTGGCGTCGACCCGGTTCTTGCGCATCTGGTACGTGAAGGCCACCGGCGGCAGCGCGATGTCGGTGCCGTTCTTGCCCGTGTGCCGGATGCTCTTCAGCGTCAGCGTCTGGTCACTGGTGTCCCCGATGTCACCGCCGTCCAGGAACTCCTGCGTGAACGCCCAGGTGTCCACGGCGGTGAAGGCACTCGTGGCCGCCGACCAGGCGTAGGTGTCGACCTGAGTGAGCCGCTTGCGAGTGAAGAAGAACGGACCCCGCACATCGCAGTCCGCGTCCTTCTTGCAGATCGAGTCGGAGGGGACGTCGGGCCAGTTGTCGGACGTGGCGTCCGTCAGGTCGGAGCAGTCGGCGGCGGTGCAGCGCTCGTTGTAAGTGAAGGTGACCTTGTCGGAGGTAACTCCGGTGAACAGGGTGTCCGCGCGCTGCCCGTAGAGGATCTTGTTGAGGTAGCCGCCACGGTCGTACTCGGTGGTGGCGGTGGTTCCGCCGTTCTTCCCGTAGTAGTTGGTCTCGGGCGTGTACCAGTACGACATGGCGTTGCCGTTGAGGTCCTCGGCATAGTCGAGGTTCCAGCGCCAGGCCTGGACAGTTGAGCGGTTGGCGAAGGCGGTGC
The DNA here is from genome assembly GCF_026341825.1 of Streptomyces sp. NBC_00620. Lineage (GTDB taxonomy): Bacteria > Actinomycetota > Actinomycetes > Streptomycetales > Streptomycetaceae > Streptomyces. Next base: position 4,118,614 of record NZ_JAPENY010000001.1, on the reverse strand, counting down.
CCTGGTCGTAGCCGGGTTCGCCGGAGTCGTCGCCGTAGACCGGCACGGTCCACACCGATTCGGTGCGCTCGGTGCCGGCGCCGGGCAGCTTGTTCAGGCCGAAGACGTACTTGGTGCCTTCGCCGGTGACGACGGTCCAGGTCTCGCCGTCGCCGTCGCCGTTGTCGGCACCGGTGGAGTGGGTGACGGTGGAGGCGTCGTCGGCCTTCAGCCGCCACTCGCCGCTGGTGTCGTCCTTGACCAGTTCGGTGGACTTGCCGTTGAGGACGAGGGAGGCGTTGTCGTACTTCCAGCACAGGTCGGACTTGCCGTCCTGGCCGTCCTCGTCGCACGAGCCGTAGGAGCGCTCGACGTAGGACGCGGACGAGAGGTCGAAGCCCTCGCCGACCTGGGTGGACTGGTTGTTGGTCGAGGCGGTGCGGCCGTCGATGCCGCCGGAGTCGTACGACAGCGCCAGGTCAGGCTGGGGGCCGACCGCCGCGGACGGGGTGTCCAGCGGGTACGACCAGGAGAACGAGCCGGACGAACCGCCCGCCTCCCATGTGGAGGACGAGGTCAGCGGGGTCGCCGAGTAGTCGCCGGCACCGGTCGCGGACGCCTCGGAGGTGGCGGCCAGGGCGAGAACGGTGGCCGAGGAGGCGGTGGAGAGCGCAACGTCGGCCGACACGGACTGTCCGGCGGCGTCGTTGTCGGAGGCCAGCGGTGTACGGGTGCGGCAGGCGGCCTTCTCCGGTGTGGTCAGGGCGCAGGCCGGCAACGCTATGAGGCCGAGCCGGCCCGACCAGCCGCCGCCGTAGGCCGAGGCGAACTCCGAGTAGTCCAGCGTCAGATGAGCCCGGCCCGGCTTCGTAGCCGTCGCGGTGAACACAACACCCTTGATTCCGGCGGCCGTTGTCGCCTTCCGGTCCAGCACCCGGATCGTCGAATCACCGGAGGCCACGTTCCCCACACTGCCGCGGGCGACCGTGACCGGCAGACCACCCGCCTCGACGGCAGCGCGACCCGACCGGGTACCCGGGATGGCAACCGTGACCCGCCCGGACGCGGGCCAGACCGCGTCCTGCTCGGCGGCGGCCCGGTCGGCCTGGGCCTTGTTCTTCTTCCGGGACTCGGCGACATCCGCACGAGCCTGCTTCGCCCCCAGGCCGGTGACCGCGCTGACGTCACTGTCCCGCTGCTCCGGAACCTCCGGCCGCCCCAGCCCACCCGCCGAGGCCGGCGCCGCCTGCGCGGCGGGCAACGCACCCGTCGCGGTCAACGCGAGCGCCAGCACCACCACGACACCCACGCGTCTGCCACGCAGCCAACGAACCACTCTCGTACCGGTGTTCACGACAAACCCCCGTCAGGCACGGCCGCGACCACACCAGCGACCACGGAATGGAAAGGAGAAGGAGTGGGCCGGGCGCCCGCTGAGGTCGGCGGGCGCCCGGCGCGTACGGCCGTCAGCCGGTCATCGTGTCCACCTGAGTACCGTCCGCCGCCGCCCCCACCCAGATCCGGATGTCCGAGATCCGGCCGGGCAAGTAGTGGCCCCAGGCGCTGCCCACATACGCCTTGCCGGCCGCGAATTCACCGGAGCCGACGACAGCGGTGTACGGGGTGTCCGTGTCGTTCTGTGTCGAGTCCAGGTAGAGGGCGACGGTGCCGGCCTGTGCGTCGTACACCCCGGTCAGCCGTACCCGGCTGCCGACCACCGCTGCCTCGTCGGAGTCCGCGGCGGTGAAGGTGCCGTCGGCGGCGAGGCGGCCGAACCGCCAGAAGCCGACGGGGACTTCGTAGGGGTTGTCGTCGTCGTCGAACCGGGTCTCGGTGCCGGTCTGCTCGTACCAGAGGCCCCAGGCCGAGCCGTCCGCGGTGCGCTGGCCCAGCACTTGGCCGATGTAGCCGGTGCCCTTGGTGTTCAGCACGGCCTGGTCGAGTTCGACCTCGGTGGTGACCGTGAAGGAACCTGTGTCGTCGACGACCGGGCCTGTGACCGTGGCCGCGTCGTTCGTGCCGTCCAGGACGATCGCCTCACCGTCCATCGAGGCGCCCCCGGACAGGGTGAGCGTGCGCTCCGTGTAGCCGGTCAGGGTGTCGGCGAGCGTGGTCGCGGTGACGCTCGCGCCGTCCGGGTTCCAGGCGCCCACGAGTTCGGTGGCCGTGGCCGTGTCGGTGGAGTCGAGCAGCCTGGCCTCCTTGGCCACGTCGCCCGGCTGCAGCGCCTCCTGGAAGACGGCGGCCTCGTCGATACGGCCCCGCCAGTACTGCACGTACGTGCCGGACACATAGCTCGCGCGGCCGAACTGCAGGGCCCCGTCCGGAGTCTGCTTCTCGCCGCCCGCGGGCACGGTCACCGGGGTGCCCTGGGGCCGGCCGTTGACGTACAGCTGGATGGTCTTCGCGTCGGCGTCGTACACGCCCGCCACGTGGGTCCACACGCGCAGCGGTACGCCCGCCACGTCCGCGCCGGCGGCGACGTACTGCCGAGTGCCGCTGCTGTCGGTCCAGTTGAAGCGGAAGATCCATTTCTTGACGCCGGAGGAGTAGTAGAGGGAGAAGCCCGAACTGTCGCTGCCCGTCTGGGACATGACGGTGCGGTAGTCGGTGTTCTCCGTCAGGTACGCCCAGGCGGAAACGGTGTACGAGGACTGCGTGTTGACGGCGGCGGCCGAGGTCGCGGCGTATCCCTCGTGCCGGGTCGGGTCCACCACGTCGTTCAGCCACAGCGAACGGTCCGAGGAGCCACGTCGTCCCAGCGACGACCAGCCGCTGCCGGTGGTGTAGAGGGTCGCCGGGTGGCGCGTCCCCGCAGTCGTCGCGGAGTCGGACGCGACGGTTTCACCCGAGCCGACCGCGCTGTCGTTGAACTGCCAGCGCCCGGTGGCCCCTTGGCTCTCCTGCACGTTGAACCGCACGCTCGCGATGGCGCCCCAGCGTCCGCTGCCCACGTTGTCCAGCGCCCGCACCTGGAGCACCTGGGTGCCGGCCAGTTCCGGTGGAATCTCCTTGGTCACGGCTGTCGTTCCGGGAATCGCGGCCGACCAGGTCTTGGACGAGGACAACTTGTAGCGGTACGCGACGACCGTGGCGGCGTCACCCGCCGCCGGGTTGAAGATGAACTTGCCCTTCACGCCGGGGCCGCCGGCCGGTTCGCAGGCGTTCGCCGTGCACAGCGAGTAAGGGCTGCCGAACGTGATCAGCGGTGCCTTGGGCGCGGTCGTGTCGACCTTGAAGTAGCACCAGCCCTTGGTCGTCACCGTGCTGGAGGACTGCAGATAGCTGTTGCCGCTGTTGTAGTAGGAGCGGGTGAACACCGCCATCCGGTACGTCCCGCCGTCCGTCAGCGTGATCGGCGAACTGACCGACACCTTCTGGTTGTCGTTGACGTACCCGGGGCTGACCGGCCGCACCGGCTCGGTCACCAGGTCCCACGCGGTGCCGTTCTTCTTCTGCACGTAGAAGTGCGCACGCAGGTTCGCGTCGTTCTCGCCGCCGGCGAGGGTCTGGACCACCCCGGTGAGCGTGGGCGTCGGGTCCGAGAGCACATCGGGATCGGCCGCGTCCGTCTCGCAGGAGGAGATCTCCCCGGACAGCACGCCCGGGCTGGTCGGCGGAGCCGGGACGCCCACGTAGGTGACGTCCAGCACCGCGTCGTCGTCGAACCGCTTCCAGCCGTTGGGGTCCGACTCGTTGTACGCCTTCAGCATCAGCGTCAGCCGGGAGAAGCCGCCTGCCGCGAACGCCTTCACCGTGTTGGTGAGGTTCTCGTAGCTCTGCGCCGGGTCGTCGTTGAACTCGATCGGAGCGTCCGGCTGGTCCGGGTCGCACGCCGTTCCACGGCCGGCCGAGACCGTACGGTCGCCCATGATGTCCCAGCTCGTGGTCGGGCCCGGCCACCTCGTCGCCGACGAGATGTTCGGCGTCCGGACGAGCTGCACCGTCGTCTTCTCGCACGACATCGACCAGCGCTCGGTCACCCGGAACGTGGCGTCAAGGACCCGCTTGCCGCGCAGCGCGGTCGGCGCGAACTCGAAGTACATCCGCTGCTTGTAGCCCGAGCCGCAGTAGTAGCCGACGCCGCCGGTGACGTACGTGCCGCAGTAGCCGACACCCTCGCCGTCCGAGCCGCCGGAGAAGTTGTAGAAGGTGTCGCCGTCCGAGGACAGCAGCGTCCGCTCGGACTCGCTCCAGGACACGTCGGGGTCGATGTACAGCGGGTAGACGGTGTCGTCACCGGTCAGCAGCCCGGCGTCGGGCACGACGGTGATCGAGTCGGTGTCCGCCGTGACCGGCAGGACGGCGGATGCGTCGCCGTCACCGGGGCCCTGCGTCGGGTCGGGCGCGGACTCGCCGTCGCCGTCCTGGACAGGCTCGTCGTCAGCGGCGGCCAGCGACATCGTGGACACTCCTGATGCCCCGGACGTGGCCGCGTCCCCCGCGGAGTCCCACTGCCGCGCGGCAGGCGTACGGAACACCGCGTTGCCGTTCTCGTCGACGGCGTCCAGGCCGCCGCCGGTCCCGCCGCGCAGGGTCAGCCCCTCGGTCTCGACGGGGAAGTCCAGCTTCGTCAGGTCCTCGTGGGCCGCCGCCTCGGGCGTCTTGACGACGAGCACCTCGCGGTAGCCCTCGGTGGTCGCGGTCAGCCGCAGGTCCACTCCGGGCAGCACCTCCGCGTACACCGCCGAGGCGCCCTCCAGGGTCGGCTCGGGCAGCTCGCCCGGCCAGCCGACCGTCAGCGACCTGCCGCTCTCCTCGACGGCCACCAGGTCGGCGCCGTCGCCCCCGCCGGAGAAGGACACGTCCGCCACCGCCGCCTTCGGGCCTACGGTGCCGTCCGACCGCCGCACGAGGGTCGCGTCCGGCTCGGCCCACGATCCGTCCTTCTGCTGCACACGGACGGGCACGGTGGACTGGCTGAGGGAAAAGGTGAGACCGTCCGGATTCGCGTATGTCGTCGTGTATTCGGTGCGTTCTCCCGCGATCTCCACACGTTCGCCGGTCTCGACCGCTTTCTCGGCGGCCTTTTCACCCTCGGAGAGGTTTTTCGGAGAACCAGCGGAATCGGCGGAGAGTGAATTCGCGTGCGCCGCCGGGGCGATCGACGTGACACCGGCCGGAATCCCGACCAGTACGGCCATGGACGTCACGAGGACCGCGACATCACGCAACTTCCCTCTTCGTACGCCGACATGACGGTGCATCACATCTGACAGCACAACAGCCCCCGTAGCCGCACAGCTTTCACATTGAGGCCACAGTTGTACTCAGATTGAACGCACACCGTCAAGGTTTCAATGGACAACTGATCGATCGCGCGCCGACGAAGAGATCGGAATTGAACAGTCCGTTAACCAATAGGGAATTAACAGAGTACGGGGCGATCCAAAGGCCGGTATTTCGAACCAACGGCTTCCTCTTGGACCGCCCCGCCTCATCACCCGGCGGACTACAACCGCTGAATGATCGTCCCGGTCGCCAGTCCCCCACCCGCACACATCGTCACCAGCGCGAACTCCTTGTCCCGCCGCTCCAGTTCATGCAGCGCGGTCGCGATCAGCCGCGCCCCCGTGGCCCCCACCGGATGCCCGAGCGCGATCGCGCCGCCGTTGACGTTGACTTTCTCGAGGTCCTGCTCGAAGACCTGCGCCCAGCTCAACACCACGGACGCGAAAGCCTCGTTGATCTCGACGATGTCGATGTCCTTCAGCGACATGCCGGCCTTCCCGAGCACCGCCCGCGTCGCGTCGATCGGCCCGTCGAGGTGGAAGTGGGGATCGGAACCGACCAGCGCCTGCGCCACGATCCGCGCCCGCGGGCGCAGCTTCAGCGCGCGTGCCATCCGTTTGGACGCCCACATGATCGCGGAGGCGCCGTCGGAGATCTGCGAGGAGTTGCCCGCGGTGTGGACGGCCGTGGGCATGACCGGCTTCAGCCGGGCCAGCGCCTCCATGGTCGTGTCACGGAGCCCCTCGTCCCGGTCGACGAGCCGCCACATGCCCTGCCCTGCCCGCTGCTCCTCCTCCGTGGTGGGCACCTGTACGGCGAAGGTCTCGCGCTTGAAGCGTTCCTCGGACCAGGCGATGGCGGCGCGCTCCTGCGAGATCAGTCCGAGCGAGTCGACGTTCTCGCGGGTCAGTCCGCGATGGCGGGCGATGCGTTCCGCCGCCTCGAACTGGTTGGGCAGGTCCACGTTCCACTCGTCGGGGAACGGCTTGCCAGGACCGTGCTTGGATCCGGACCCCAGCGGCACCCGCGACATCGCCTCGACGCCGCAGGAGATCCCGACGTCGATGACGCCCGCCGCGACCATGTTGGCGACCATGTGCGAGGCCTGCTGCGAGGAGCCGCACTGGCAGTCGACGGTCGTCGCGGCGGTCTCGTACGGCAGGCCCATGGTGAGCCAGGCGGTACGGGCGGGGTTCATGGACTGTTCGCCGGCGTGGGTCACCGTGCCGCCGACGATCTGCTCGACGCAGTCGGCCTGGATGCCTGTGCGGCCCAGGAGTTCACGGTAGGTCTCGCCCAGGAGGTAGGCGGGGTGCAGATTGGCGAGCGCGCCGCCCCGCTTGCCAATGGGGGTGCGTACGGCTTCGACGATGACGGGTTCCGCGACCATGGGGGCTCGTCCTCTCCTTGGGCCTGTCCACCCGCGCGGCGCGGGCGTCCCGGCCACCCGCCGCGCCGAACTAGTACGCGTTCTAGTTCTGTGTGCAGTCTGCTGAGCCAACCCCCCGCGCCGCAAGGGTCGTGCAGCCGTGGAAGTCGCCTTCCGTACAGATCCCACACATGATTCGGGTCGCCGCGCCTCTTGCTAGTTGTAGAACCCGTTACTACCTTCACGGCAGTTTCCCGTTCCTGATGAACCGTCAGAAGTCATCGCGAAGACCAGAAGACCAGAAGGCCGTCTGAACGGCGGGAGTTGCCGATGCCCTGTCCAGCGCTGCCCGACGGGTTCGATTTCACCGACCCCGATGTGGTGCACCACCGCATACCCCTCCCCGAGTTCGCCGAGTTGCGCGGGACGGAACCGGTCCACTGGATCCCCCAACAGCCAGGTGTCGCGGGCTTCCAGGACGACGGCTACTGGGCCGTGACGCGCCACGCGGACGTCAAGTACGTGTCCACACACCCCGAGTTGTTCTCCTCGTTCCTCAACACCGCCGTCATCCGCTTCCACGAGCACATGCCGCGCGAGACGATCGAGATGCAGCGGCTGATCATGCTCAACATGGACCCGCCCGAGCACACGCGGGTCCGGCAGATCGTGCAGCGCGGCTTCACCCCGCGCGCGATCCGCTCCCTGGAGGCGGCCCTGCGCGCCCGCGCCGGTTCGATCGTCGAGCACGCGATCGCCGGCGCGGGTCCCGACGGCGCCTTCGACTTCGTCACCCAGGTCGCCAGCGAACTGCCCCTGCAGGCGATCGCGGAGCTCATCGGAGTCCCGCAGGACGACCGCGCCAAGATCTTCGACTGGTCCAACAAGATGGTGGCGTACGACGATCCGGAGTACGCGATCACCGAGGAGGTCGGCGCCGAGTCGGCCACCGAACTCATCTCGTACGCCATGAACCTGGCCGCCGACCGCAAGCAGTGCCCGGCCAAGGACATCGTCAGCACGCTGGTGGCGGCCGAGGACGAAGGCAACCTGGCCTCGGACGAATTCGGCTTCTTCGTCCTCCTGTTGGCCGTCGCCGGCAACGAGACGACCCGCAACGCCATCACCCACGGCATGCACGCCTTCCTCACCCACCCCGACCAGTGGGACCTCTACAAACGCGAACGCCCGAGTACCGCCGCCGAGGAGATCGTCCGCTGGGCGACCCCGGTCATCTCCTTCCAGCGCACCGCGACCCAGGACACCGAACTGGGCGGGCAGCAGATCAAGAAGGGCGACCGCGTCGGCATCTTCTACTCCTCCGCCAACAACGACCCCGAGATCTTCGACCACCCGGAACTCTTCGACATCACCCGCGACCCCAACCCCCACCTCGGCTTCGGCGGCGGAGGCCCGCACTTCTGCCTCGGCAAGTCCCTCGCCACCCTCGAGATCGACCTGATCTTCAACGCCATCGCCGACGCCATGCCGAACCTCCGCCTGGTCGGCGCCCCCCGCCGCCTCCGCTCCGCGTGGCTCAACGGCGTCAAGGAACTCCAGGTCAGCCATACCTGACACGCCGTCAACCGAGCTCGGGCCGACGGCCTCCCGGCACCGTCGGCCCGTCTCACGGAAGGCGCGGGCGCCCCCGCTACCCCGTATCCCCCGTAGTCCCCCGTTACCCCCGTAGTCCCCGTGCCCCCTCAGCTCTCGCCGAGCGTCGGGTAGTCGGTGTAGCCCTTGTCGTCGCCGCCGAAGAACGAGGCGGGGTCCGGGGCGTTGTACGGACCCTCGCTCTTCAGCCTGACCGGCAGGTCCGGGTTGGCCAGGAACAGCGCGCCGAAGGCGAGGATGTCCGCGACGCCGTCCTCCACCAGGCCCAGCGCCTTGTGATCGGTCGGGCCCTCCGTCGCCGGGTTGAGGATGAACGTGCCGCTGAACAGCTCGCGCAGCTCCAGCGTGATGTCCCGGTAGCCCGGGGTCATCTCGACGATGTGCAGATAGCCGAGGCCCAGCGGCTCCAGTGCCTCGACCAGGGCCGGGTAGGTGGCCTTCGGGTCGGTCTCGGCGATGTCGTTGTAAGGGTTCCCAGGCGAGATGCGCAGCCCGGTCCGCTCAGGGCCGATCGCCGCGGAAACGGCCTTGGTCACCTCGACGGCGAAGCGGATGCGGTTCTCGACCGAGCCGCCCCACTCATCGGTACGCAGGTTGGTGTTGTCCGCGATGAACTGGTGGATGAGGTAGCCGTTGGCGCCGTGCAGTTCCACGCCGTCGAAGCCGGCCGCGACCGCGTTGCGCGCCGCATCTACGAACTCCTCGATGACGGCGGGGATTTCGCCGGCGTCCAGCTCGCGCGGCGCGATGAAGTCCTTCGGCCCCTCTTGGGTGTAGAGCTGTCCGTCGGGGGCGACGGAGGAGGGCGCGACGCTGACCCGCTCCTCGCCCGGCCAGAGCACCGGGTGGCCGATCCGCCCGGCGTGCATGATCTGCGCGAAGATCCGCGCACCCTTGGCGTGCACGGCGTCGGTGACCTTGCGCCAGGCGGCGACCTGCTCGTCCGTGTGCAGGCCGGGCGTGTTCGGGTAGCCCTGGCCCTGCACGGAGGGCTGGATGCCCTCGGTGACGATCAAGCCCGCCGAGGCGCGCTGGCTGTAGTACTCGACAGTGGACTCGGTGACCGTGAGGCCCTCACCGAAAGCGCGGCTGCGGGTCATCGGCGCCATGGCGATGCGGTTCGCGAGCCGCGTGCCGGACAGTTCAATGGGGTCGAACGCGGTGGTCATAGACGCTCCCAGAGAGTTACATGGTCGGCCAAACATTTACGCCGGGAGACACTGTAGCGCATTACTTGGCCGACCAATGTTATATTTGGGTGAGTACCATCGGTATCTCAACCGGGGGTCGTACGGGCCACTGGATCGCCGCCGCGCAGAGCGCGGCACCACGGCGGACGGACATCCCCCGTCGCCGTGGGGACCTGGGCAAGGAGGCCGCGTTGTCCGCCACTCCCGGGGCGCCACAAGACCCCGCCTGTACCGCCGAGTTGCTGCCCGCGGCGGCCCGCGGCGGTCCCGTCAGCCATGCCCTCTCCCGGGTCGCGCGACTCCATCGCATCGCGATGGGCAGGGTGCTCAAGGGCGCGGGCCTCTACCCCGGTCAGGAGCATCTGATGATGCGCCTGTGGGAAGCCGGTCCCCTTCGGCAGTCGGAGCTGATCAAGGCGGTCGATCTCGATCCCTCGACGGTCACGAAGATGCTCCAGCGCCTGGAACAGACCGGGCATGTACGCCGCTGCCCCGACTCTGCGGACCGGCGCGCGGTGATGGTCGAGGCCACCGACGACAGCTGCGCGCTGAACGCCGAGGTGACGGCGGCCTGGACGAATCTGGAGGAGTACACGCTCGCCGGGCTGGACACGGACGAGCGTGCCGAGCTGGCCAGGCTGCTGGCGAAGGTCGAGACGAATCTGTGCACGGAGACGGCGGGCTGTCCGGAGCTGGCCGTGACCATCACGGCCGACGCGGCGGCCGGTACTGGCACGGGCGCAGGCCCAGGTCGCGGCGCCGAAGCCCAGACCGAACCTCAGTCGGGCGCTCCCTCCTGAACCTGCGAGGCCGATTGGACGGGTGAGACCGGCCGGACCGGCGAGTCCGGATGTTGGGCGGTTGAATCCGGCTACTGGGCGGGTGAGGCCGGATGTTGGGCGGTTGAATCCGGCTACTGGGCGGGTGACTCCGACTGTTGGACGGGTGAGACCGGCCGGATCGCGAACGACGAGCGGTAGGCCCGCGGGCTCGTCCCGAGCCGCGCCGCGAAGTGCTGCCGCATGGTGACCTCGCTCCCGAACCCCGCCCGCCGGGCGACCTCCGGCATGGCAAGACCGGTCCGCTCCAGCAGCCTCTGCGCGGCCGCGATCCGCTGATCCAGCAACCAGCGCACCGGAGTTGACCCCGTCGCCGCCGCGAAGTGCCGTGCGAAGGAACGCGGCGACATCCCGGCGCGGGCGGCGAGCCGGGGCACGGTCAGCGGCTCGTGGAGATGCCCGAGCGCGTACTCGCGTACGGCGGCCAGCGCGTCGGCGTCCGGGTCCGCGGGTGCGGCCGGATGCTCGATGAACTGGGCCTGGCTGCCGGTCCGGAACGGCGCCGTGACCATCGAACGGGCGACCGCCGCGGCGGCCTCCGCGCCATGAACGGTACGGACGAGGTGCAGGCACAGGTCGATCCCGGCGGCCGTCCCCGCGGCCGTCCAGATGTTGCCGTCCTCGACGAACAAGGCGTCCGGCTCGACCCGCACCCCCGGATGCCGCTCCCGCAGCAGGTCGATCAGATTCCAGTGCGTCAGCGCGCGACGCCCGTCGAGCAGCCCCGCCTGCGCCAGCGTGAAGGCACCGCCGCACAGCGCCGCGATGGTGGTACCCCGGGCATGGGCACGCCGCAGCGCCTCCAGCACGGGTCCGGGCGCGGGCGTCACATGATCATCGAGCCCCGGGACCACGATCAGCTCGGCCCGCGGCAGCCAGGCCAGCGTCCGGTCCGGGGTGACCGCGAGTCCGCCGCGCATCGCCACGGGGGCGGGGTCGGCGGCGACCCGGCGCAGGTCGAAGGCGGGTACGCCACGGTCGGTACGGTCCACACCCCACACCTCGGTGATGATGCTGACGTCGAAGGCCCGGACGCCGGGAAAGGCGAGGAGCGCGATGCGATGGGCGCGTGTCGTCGACTGGGTCACCCTGGCAGTAAACCATCGAACGCTGGCTTCCTGCCCCCTGGGGTGAGCGGCCGGACGGCGGCACGATGGACCGCATGGAGATCACAGAGAACGCGGCGCTGATAGTGGTGGACGTACAGCAGGGCTTCGACGAGATGGCGTCCTCGATCCCGCGCAACAACCCCGGCGCCGACGAGAACATCGCCTCCCTCATCGCGGCCTGGCAGGACACGGGCCGCCCGGTCGTCTTCGTACGACATGACTCGACCAAGCCGGACTCGCCCCTGAGGCCGGGGTACCCGGGCAACGACTTCAAGGAGTACGTCGAGCAGCGGCGCGGCCTTGGCAAGGGCCCGGAGCTGTTCATCACCAAGACCGTCAACTCGGCCTTCTACGGCGCCCCGGACCTGGACGCCTGGCTCAAGGCCTCGGGCATCAACCAGATCGCCATCGCCGGTATCCAGACCAACATGTGCGCGGAGACCACGGCCCGCATGGGCGGCAACCTCGGCTACGACGTCCTGTTCGCCTTCGACGCCACGTACACCTTCGACCAGGCGGGCCCGTTCGGCTGGCACCTGACGGCCGACGAACTGAGCCGCGCGACCGCCGTGACGCTGCACGGAGGGGACTTCGCCCGGGTGGTGACGACGAAGGAGCTGCTGGCTGCGGCCCAGCCCGGATCCACGGCTTGATGCCTGGGGCCCGAGACGGAGGCGGCCCCCGCCCGGAATGAACCGGGCGGGGGCCGCCGTGTCGTCGGCTGTCCCGGGGCGGATCCGTCAGGCCCCGGGACTCACCATTCGAATCCCTCCATCTCCTCCTCGGTGGCCCGGTGGTAGCCGGTGATCACATCGCCGTCGAACTCGACGACATAGAAGCCCTCGTCCTCCAGCCCGCACGAGGGGCACCCCTCCGCATAGCCGGGGATCTCGAAGCGGCCCGTCCGGGGGGACCCGATGGCCGTTTCCGACCACGCGATCGAGTCGCCGATGTGGAACTTGTGGTGGTCGGTGTCTCCGAAGTGGAACTGGATCACCAACTCCGCTTCGGAACCGCACCGGGGACACGGAGCCGGGCGCGGTACGAAGAGGCGGTCGTACACGCTCACGTCTCAGTACCTCTCATTCGGGAAGTTGAACAGGTCGAGCTTCTTGTAGAACTTCACATCATTGGTGATCATCGGCAGCCCGTCCTCGAAAGCCGAGGCGAGGACAGCGGCGTCCTCGTCATGGAGTACGGGCTTGTAGCCGGCCTTCCAGAGTTCCTGCAGGTACTCCTGGAAAGCCTGCGCGACGTCATCGCTCGCCTCCGACCCGATACGTCCGCCGCGATCGGTGATCCACTGCATCACCACGCTCTCGGGGCGCTTCACCGTGGCCTCCTTGAACGCCTGGGGTGAGATCACCGGCTTCCGGCCCGCGAGCGCGGCGTCGACCCGGGCCCCGTGGCCTTCGGAGAAGATGGAGATCAGCGTGTTGGCGTCGAGCGCCACCTCCTGGCAGGCGTTGTTGTGCACCAGGACGGGCACCGCCCCGGCCACCACGAAGTAGGTGTGCAGATCGTTGACCGTCAGGTCGTACGTGACCATCGTGTCGGTGTAGTTGCGCACCGCGCGAACGACCGCCGTCTGCGAACCGGTGGTCTGCAGACGGTCACCCACGGACAGCTGGGAGGCGTCGACGAACGCTCCCCGGCTGACGTCGTAGTACGGGTGGTTCTGCGTGCTGGTGATGACCTGTGGGCCATCGGCCGTGGTGACGGTGAGATCGGTGAACTCGGTGTCGGTCTCGGTGACGAAGGTGTGTTCCACGGTGCGGGACACGGAATCGCCGCCGGCCGAAGCACTCCGGACCTCGTCCCCGACACGTACCTCCTCGATGGACTTGGTGCTGCCGTCCGCCATCAGCACCTGCGTACCGGCGGGGAAGCTGTGCAGCGCCACGCAGGTCGTGCCCGCCGCGAGAGCCCGGAGCCGCATCACCAGGGACGCGTTCCTGAGGTTGCGGAAGGTGATCGCGTTGATGGCACCGGTCCTGGCCAGGTTGGTCAGGACGTTCAGGGCGGCGTCCATGCCGACCATGTCACCGATGGCCATGGCCATCCGCAGCGCGGCCGCACCCTTCACCACGGCCTTGAGCATCACCGGCAGAGCGATGGAGGCGATGGCCCACTGGCAGTCGCTGCTACCCAGATCGAAGTGCTTGGCGCAGCCGATGAAGTCACTGACCAGGGCGTACCCGATGGCCTTCGCCAGGTTCAGATCGAATTCCCAGACGTTGACGTCCAGAATCCGGTGCTCGGTGAAGTCGATCTTCGCCTTGTCCAGATAGTCCTTCTCGTAGTGGCCGGACGCTATGCACTGCGCGGCCGTGGCCTCGGCATCCGCGCAGGTGACCAGGAAGAACATCGCCGTACCGGTGATGGTGACGTCGACCGGCATGGTGCAGTGCCCGATGTTCGAGTTGGCTCTGCACTGGTCGGTCGCCTGCGCGGTCTGCTTGAGATCGATCGGCTCGACGACCACTCCGGGGAGCTCGCTGTCCAGCTCGCCGCTCGTCGGCTGGCTCGCGGAGGGCGTCCGGTCCTCTTCGAGCTGGGTGGTGGCCTCCGCGATCTTCTCGGACTCGTCGGCGTCCGCCTGGGCGTTGGCCGCGGACTTCGCGGCCATCTCGGCGGACGTCTCCGCGTCGTCGGCGTCCTCGGCCGCGTTGTCGGCCGAGGTCTGTGCCCTGCTGGCCGCGTCCCGTGCCGACGAGGCGTCGAGCTCGCTCTCGTCCGCCGCGGACCGTGCGGCGGCGGCGTCGGTCCGGGCGTCGCTCGCCGACACGTTCGCCTCCCACGCACTGGTCTGTGCCTTGGAGTTGAGTACGTCGAGACGCTCCGCGCCGGCCTTCACCTCCTTCGCGTCTGCTGCGGCCTGGGTGGCCGACTTGAGGGCGTTGGCCGCTTCCCGTGCGGCCGTGGCTGCGGAAGCCGCCGCGTCCGCCGCCGCCTGGGCGGCGAGCTTGGCGTCGGCGTCGGCGCGGTCGGCCGCGTCCTGTGCGGCCTCGGCGAACGCTTCGGCCTCGGCGGCGCGGAGTTCGGCCACCTCGACCTCCTGCTCGGCGAGGGTCTTCGCCGCGTCGGAGACGACCACCGAGAGACCGGCCGTGGCGTCGGTGGCCGCGAACGCGATCCCGAGCTCGATGGCCTGGTCCGCGGGGGCGGTCACCGCGTTCGCGGTGTCACGGGCGATCTCCGCCTGCTGAGCAGCGGCGTGCGCCTGACCGGTGGCGGTGGCGCTGTCGGAAGCCGCCCCGTCCGCCTCGTCGCGGGCGCCTTCGGCCGCGACCCTGGCGTTGTCCGCTTCCTTGGCGGCGTCCTTCGACAGGGCCTGGGCCGCGTCGGAGTTGTCCGCGGCGACCCCTGCCTGCTCGATCGCCTCGGCCGCCAGGGCGTGTCCCTCGGCCGCGTTGGCCGAGGTCTGCGCGGCGGCCTTGTCGGCGACCTTGGCCGCCTCCGTGGCCTTCGCCGCGGCGGCAGTGCTCACCGTGGCCGCCGACCGTGCCGCGGCGGCTGCCGCGGTGGCGTCGTTGGCGTCGGTGTTGGCCTGATCCGCTGCCAGAGCAGCGGCATTGGCCTCCAGCCGTGCCTGCTTGGCCGCAGCGGCGGCGTCGTCGGCCGCACTGGTTCCTACGGCGGCTGCGGCAGCCGCGTCGGCGGCAGCGGCGTTGGCCCGCGCCTGGTCCATCGCCTTCCGGGCGGCGGTCGCCCGGGTCTTGGCTGCGGCGGCGTCCTGCTCCGCCTGCGCCGCGGTCGCCTCGTCGCCCGCGGCCCGATCGGCCTCGGACGCCGCGGCGGACTCGTGCTCGGCCGCTGTCGCGGCCTGCACCTGGGCGTCGGCCTCGGCGGCGTCGGCCTTGTCGCGTTCCGACTCCGCGGTCGCCCGTGCTGTCGCGGCCTTCTGGCCTTGGGCAGCGGCGGTGGCCGCGGCGCTCTCGGCGCGTGCGGCAGCCGCCTTCGAGCTGGTCTCCAGCGGACCGATCTTCGCCTTGTCCGCGGCGACGATGGCTGCGGCGTTGGCAGCCGCGACGGCCTTGCCGTGCGCGGCGACCGCGTCCGCTTCCGCCTTCTCCGCGCTGTCCTGTGCCGTCTCCCGCAGGAAGGCGGCCCGTGCGGCGTGCGCCTGGGCGCTGGCGTTGGCCAGCAGGGCGGCACTGTCCGCGACGGTGGCGTTGGTCGCGGCGACGGCGGTCTTCATGGCGAGCGAGGTCGCCTCGGTGGCTGCCGCCGCCGACTTGGTGACCTGCGCCGACTGGTTGGCGTAGGCGAGGGCTCGTCCCTCGGGAACCCCGCCGGACTCCGCCGTTTGCGCGGCCTCGTCCTCAGCTGCGACGACCGCGGCGGCCGCCGCCTTGGCGTCCTTGGCGTTCTGCGTGGCCGTGGCCGACAGTGCGTCGACCCGGTTCTTCAGAGTCGCCAGGTCCGCGGTGACGGAGACCGGCTTGCCGTCGGACGAGAAGTTCCCGCCCATCGTCGTCGGCCAGTCCTTGATGAAGGTGTTCCAGGCGCTGTTCGGGTCGGCCTCGGCCTCCATCAGGTTGTTGGCGACCCAGGCGTTGCCCAGTGCGTCGTGCATGGCGACGGCGCTGGACTGCAGGGCCTTCAGCGCCTTGATCTCGGCGTTGGCGATCTTGTTGCGGTCCCCGGCCTGAGCGGCGTACTCGGCCTCCCACTGCGCCGAGGCGACTTCCTCCACCTCGACCATCACCTGGAACGGGTCCCAGGGGTTGGTCGGATCACCGTTCGCCCAGCGGGTCTTGAGGCGTTCGACCTCCACCTCGAACTCGGCGGTCCCCTTCTCGGGGGCGACGGTCGGGTAGCCCTTGTACTGGATGAGGCGACGGACGTCGTCGGCCGATCCTCGCAGCTGCTGGTTGTCCAGCATCAGCTGCCACCAGCCGTACCAGCCCCCGGCGTCGATCTTCTCCTGGAGGATCTCCGTGGCCTTGGCCTGGGCGGCCGGGCTGGCCTGCGGAACCTGGGCGAGACGGCCCCAGCCGACGGCCGAGCCGATCCGCTGGTAGACGGTGCCCGGGTTGAGGAACGAGGTGACCGCGGTGTCGTACTGGGGCTCCGAGTTGGCGAAGTCCGAGGTGAAGTACTTCCAGACGGTCTCCTGGCGCTCGTCGGTCCGCGTTGTCATGCCCTCGGACTGGTCGCGCGCCTCCTGCACGTCGGCGTCCCAGGCATCCCACACGTCCTGGTCAAACAGGGCTGTGGTGGAGCTGATCTGGCCGGACCCGGCGAGCCGAGTGGCCGCCAGTGTCTTGGAGGCGACACCGCCCACGTGCAGCAGATAGGCGAGGTTCTCCCGGCCGATACGGATGTTGGCCTGGTCGTCCATGATCTTCGCGCGGGCGTCCAGGTCGTGCTTGGCCTGGGCGGCCGCCTGCGCGGCGGCGACCTGTGCGGCGAGCGCCGCCTCGTCGCTGCGCAGTTGTTCCTCGGCGTCGGCGGCGGCGTTCTCGGCCTTCGTCGCGTCCTCGGCGGCGGATTCCGCGGCCTTCTCCGCCGCGGTGGCGTCCTTGGCCGCCTTGTCGGCCACCTCCTGTGCGTTCGTGGCGTCCGCGCCGGCCGTGGCCGCTGTCGCGGCGGCGGCTGCCGCGTCCTTCTCGCCCTGGCTCGCCGCGGAGTCGGCCGCCTGCGCGTCGGCCGTGGCGGCCTGTGCGGAGGCGGATGCCGCCTTGGCCGTGGCCTGTGCCTCGGCGTCGAGTTCGGCGGTCTTCGCCGCCGCGTCCTCGGTGGCCTTGGCGTCGTTCTCGGCGGAGGTCGACGACTTCTGCGCCGCTTCCGACGAGGCTGCCGCCTCGGCCGCGGAGGCGGCGGCGTCGGCCGCTGCCTGGGCGGCACGCTTTCCGTCGCCGGTCGCCCGGTCCGCCGCGTCCTGCGCCTGCTGGGCGACGGTCGCTGCCTGGGCCGCGTTCGCGTCGGCGGCCGCGGTCTGCTGTTCGGCGAGGGTCTGGGCGCTCTGCGACACCAGCGTCGCCAGACCCGCGGAGGAGTCCGTCGCCGCGTACGGGGCGCTGAGCTCGATCGCGGAGGTGGCCGGGGCGGCCACCTGCGCGGCAGCGGCCCGGGTGACGTCGGCGGCCTGGCCTGCCGCGTACGCCTTTCCGGCGGCTTCGGCGGACGCGCTGAGCGCCGCGTCGACCTGCTGACCCGCCTCTACGGCCTTGGAGTTGGCCGCCAGTGCCGCCTGCGCCGCGTCGGTGGCGTCACCGGCGGCGTCGACGGACTTCTGGGCGGCGGTGGCCGCCTTGTCGATCGCGGTCGCGGCAGCCGACTCGGCCGACATCGCCGCGTGGAACGTGATCAGCGCGTTGGCGTCGGCGTCGGCGGCCCACGTGGTGGAGCGCGCCGCCGCGGCAGCGGCGTCGGTCGCCGCCTTGCGGGCCGCGATCGATGCCTCGCTGGTGGACTGGGCGTCGGCCGCCGCCGTGTCGGCCACGGTCCTGGCCTGTTCGGCCGCCTCGGCGGCACGTTCCGCTGCGGCCTTGGCCGCCGCCGCGGACGAGGTTCCCTCGGCGGCCACCGCGGCTGCGGCGAGCGCCTGGGCGTTGGCGGACGCGACGTCCTTCTTCCGCTGTGCGGAGGCGGCGTTGTCACGGGCGACGGCCGCCTTCGCCGCAGCCTGCTCGGCCGCGGAGGCCAGCTTGCGTGCGTCGGAGCCGGCGGTGTTGGAGTCCGTCCGCTTGGTGGCGGCCTCCTTGCCCTGTTCCAGCGCCTTCTTCAGCGCCACCCCGGCCTTGTCGCGCTCGGTCTGGGCCGTCGCCTTGGCGGTGGCGGCGTTCTGCCGCTCCGTCTCGGCATTGGCGGCCGCGGTCTTCGCGCGGGTGTTCGCCGCGGTGGCGTCGGCCTGGGCCTGGACGGCCGTCGCCTTCGCCTCGGCGACCTGGGCGGCTGCGGCAGCGGCCTCGTCGGCTCGCTTCTTGGCGTCGGCGGCGAGGTCGGCCGCGTCCTTGGCGGACTGCTCGGCGGACTCGCGCAGGAACTCCGCACGAGCGGCGGCGGACTGCGCCTGGGCGTTGGCCAGCAGCGTGGCGCTGTCGGCCGCCGAGGCGTCGGTCGCGGCGACGGCGGTGTCCAGCGCGTTCGCGGTGGCGAGCGCGGCGGCCGCCGATGCCTTGGTCACCTGGGCGGACTGCTGGGCGTAGTACAGACCACGTCCGAGCGGAGTGCCGTCACGATGGGCGATCGTCTTGGCCGCTTCCACAGCGGCGTCGGCCTTCGCCGCTGCGGTGGCGGCGTCGTTCGCGGCCTTCCGCGCGACCTGCGCCTGTCCGGTGACCAGTTCCTTGATGGTGGCGAGGTCGGCCACAGCCTGGGCGGTGGTCTTCGCTCCCGTGCCGGTCTTGCGCAGGGACGGGTTGGCCTGCCAGGTGAGGAGCTGGTTCGCGGCCCAGCCGTAGCCGAGCGCCTGGTGCATGGCGCGGGCGCCGGTCTCCAGCGAGGTCAGTGCCCCCTGCTCCGCGTCGACGATGTCGTTGCGGGGCTCGGCCTGCGCGGCCTGTTCGGCCTGCCATTCACTGGAGGCGACCTCTTCCACCTCGACCAGGACGTGGTTCCAGTCGGTCGGGTTGGAGGTGTCCCCGCTGGACCAGCGGGCCTTCAGCGCCTCGACCTCGACCTCGAACTCCGGGGAACCCTTGGGCGGGGCGACGGTCGGCAGACCGTGGTACTGGATGAAGCGGCGCACGTCGTCGGCGGACCCGCTGTTGGTCAGCGAGCCGAGCAACGTGTACATGCCGAGCGGGTCCTCGCCGTCGTTCTCGGCGATGATCTCCTGCACGATCTCGGTGACCCGGTCCTGGGCCTCCTGGCTCGCCTTCACCACCTCCGGCGTCGCCCACAGGTTGGTCCAGTCGCGCTGGAACATCCCCGCCGAGGACATGAAGTCGGTGACGTCGGTGTCGTACTGCGGGAGCTCGTAGTCCGAGGAGGTCGCGTACGGCTTGATGAACTCCTCGAGCCCGGTGTCGGTGGCCGCCCGGGCGGAGTCGTAGGCGCTCGCGGTTCGGTCGTCCACGGTGAACGCGTCGTCGACCTGCGGCTCGGAGAACTCGCTGATGTGCGTGTCGCCGTTGGCGAGCTGGGTCACCGACACGCTCTTGGCGTACGCGAGGGGCCAGCCCAACTGGCCCACTTCGATGGACCACTTGCCGTTGGTCCCGCCCAGATGGGCGGAGTACGTCCCGGCCGCGGCGTCCAGGGCGACCAGGCGGACCCGGCCGTCCGCGAGACCCGTCGCGGCGATGGCGTCGGCCTTGTACGAACCGGTCGAGGCGGCCTTGGCCGCGGCCCAGGTGCCGTCCGTGCCACGGACCGTGTCCCACACCTTGTCGCCGTCTCCGGAGACGAAGACGTGCAGCTCGCCGGCCGGGGTGGCCGCGAGGGCGAGCACGTCGGCACGCGGGGTGGTCACGGCCGAACTCGTCCAACTGCCGTCCGTGTGACGGACGGTGTCCTGGACGGTGCCGTCCGCCTTGAGTACGCCCAGATGCAGTTCACCGTCGGGCGTGCCGACCGCCGAGACGGCGCGGGCGGTGCCGGTCTGGTCGGCGACGACCGGTGCGGCCCAACTGCCGTCCGGGTGGCCGACGTAGTCACGTACGGTGTTGCTCTCGTCGATGACGACGGCGTGCACATTGCCGTCGGTCGTGGCCGCGGCGGCGACGGCGCGGGCCTTGCCGGAACCGTCCACGACGACCGAGCCGGAGAGGGCCGAGGTCCAGCTGTCGGCGGAGGCGCCGCGGACCTGGTCCCAGACGGTCCCGTCGTCCGCGAGCGTGAGTTCGTGCAGGTCGCCGTTGGGCAGAGTGGCGAGCTGCAGGTCCCTGGCGTGGCCGAAGGCCCCGTCCACCACGTACGGCGTGCTCCAGGTGCCGGAGACCGCGCGGGTGGTGCTCCACAGCCGCCCGTCGTCGGCGGTGGCCTGGACGTGCAGTTCGCCGGTGGGCTGGGCGCCGAGGGAGAACGCGGTGGCGTGCGGCGCGGTCACCGTCGCCGTGGCCCAACTGCCGTTGTCCTGAAGGGTGCGGTCGATGACCGTACCGGTGTCGGTGAGCGTGGCGACGTGCAGCCGCTCGGTCGGTACGGAGACCGCCGACAGGGCGCGGGCCTTGCCGGTGGAGTCGACGACCGTGGCGGCGGCCCAGGTGCCGCTCGAACCGCGCACGCGGTCACGGACGGTGTGGTCGGTGCCGAGCATCTCCAGGTGGACCTGGTCGCTCGCGGTGGTGGCCAGGGCCACGGCGGAGGAGGGGGCGGTGCCCTCGTCGATCACGGCCGTACCGGTCCAGGAGCCGTCGCTGTGCCGGACGTTGCCCCATGTCTTGCCGTCACCGGTGAGCATCGCGAGGGTCAGCTCGTTGGTCGACGTACCGGTCGCCGCGAGGCCCTTGACCTTGCCCGGCAGGGAGTCGAAGAGAACCTTCTTCACGCCCCCGTTGAGCATGAAGTAGCCGGGGTAGTCGTCGGGTTTGTAGGTGCGGTCGGTCACTCTGCCGTCGGCGGAGAGCAGTTCGAAGTGCAGCTCGCCGTTGGGGAGGGCGGTTTCCGCGATCGCGGTGGTGTTCGTCCCGCCGTCGATCAGGATCGGACCGGTCCAGGTGCCGTCCGGGTAGCGCACGTTGTCGTAGACGCTGCCGTCGCGGGTGAGCATGCCGACGTGGAGCTGGCCGTTGGCCATGGTGGCCTGGGCGCTCTGCGCGACCGGCCCGATGCCTTCACCCAGGCCCGAGTTGTCGGTCTCCTCGCCGTCGTTGTCGAGGACGATGTCCTTGGAGCGGGACCCGAGGTAGACGTTCCAGCCGGCCCAGGGGCCTTCGTCGCTTCCCGCGAGCCACTCGCCGGCGTTGGCCTTCATGGCCGGGCCGCCACTGTGCATGATGCGGGCGAACATGGCCTGTTCGGCGCGCGCGTCGGCGGCGTCGGACATCGCTTGTTCGCGGGTCTCCAGATCGGACTCGGCGGACGCCGCGGCCGACGCCGCGGTCGCGGCGTCGGCCCTTCCTATGGTGGTGCCTACGGTCGACGCGGCGATCGCCAGGACGATCGCGGTCGCGGCTGTGCGCGAGCCGGCCGATCTTCGGCCGGTACGTATGAAGGTCAAAACCCCGCCCTCGATTGAATTTACAAGATCCAAAGCGAGGGCACGCTACTGGAGCAAGATTTCCGCAGCAACGACAAATACCGCGCTGGACAATAAACTTGAGGTCAAGTCAAAATTGGCGCTCTATGGGTGATTCGGGCGCTCCGCGACGAAGTGCGACCCGTCCCACCGCGCGAACATGTCGCGACAAAGCAGACCCTTCCCGCCGCGCGAACGCGCCGAATCTCCCGCCCGTCCGACCTTCGGGACAAGCCGGACCGCGGCCCTCCACGACGGACACCGCCCCCTCACGATCGCCATCCTGGCTCCACGCATCGGGATGTTGACGTCACGTCATGATCGTGGTCAACTCCCCACCGCCAATCCATCGCAGGGGGTTAACTTCATGTCAGGGAACACGGGCCGCAGACTGGCCGCGGTCGCGCTGACCGCTTTCGCACTCGTCGCGGCGGTGGGCTGCTCCTCGTCGGAGTCGGACCCGGAGGCCGCATCCACGGCGAGCAAGGGCCCGCGGGACTACTCGACCACCCCGGGCAAGGGCGGACCGTGCCGGGCGACCATGACCCACATCGACGACGTGGGCCAGAAGATCACCACCGACGCCGAGGACCGGACCAAGGCGCAGACCGATCTGAAGGACGCGGCGGACCAGTTCGCCGATGACGCCGAGAAGATCAAGAACCCCGAGGCCAAGAAGGCGGCGGAGCAGCTGAGCACCGTCTACCGCGGCCTCGCCGACAGCGCCAAGCACAACCGCAGCCCCGACATGAAGACCCTGCCGGACCAGGTCCAGAGCGCCATCTCGGCGCTGAGCACCTGCGCGGCGGCCGAGTAGGTTCCGGCACACGGGGCGCCTGACCGGGTACGCTCCCGCCCCGCCGCAAGGTCCGTCTCAGCGCACCTGCCGTCCGGCAAGCACGCCGCCAACAGCATGTGAGCGGGTTGGCAAGGCAGTCCGTATGGAGATCACAGAGAACGCGGCGCTGATAGTGGTGGACGTGCAGCAGGGCTTCGACGAGATGGCGTCCTCGATCCCGCGCAACAACCCCGCCGCCGACGAACTGAGCGGCGCGACCGCCGTGACGCTGCACGGAGGCGACTTCGCGAGGGTCGTGACGACGGAAGAACTGGTGACTGCCACGGCCACGACCACCTTCGCGGGCGGCTGAGCCTCGACCGGGCGCTGCCGGTTCGGTTGCGCCCGGTTCGATTGCGCCCGGTTCGATCGTGTTTCCAACCCTCCGAGAGGCCACTCACGGAGGGGCTTCCATCACCGAATTGCACTTGAGCATTCAATCGACAACCTACCTAACTCCAGCTTCATTCCCGTTACTTGAGTGACATTCTTCGCCTTGCGGGCGCCAATGACTTGAATGTTAAAGTCACTCCACGAGCTGGCGCTCAAGCCTCAGCCCGACCGCACCGCCCCCTCCCGGGGACGCGTCAACGAGGAGATCGTCATGAAGATCTGGCAGCGCATCGCCCTGGGGGCAGCCCTCACCGCCACGGTCGGCGGCCTGACCACCGCAGGGGCCATGGCGAACGGGAAGCCTTCCGCCAGTCGGCCCGACGGACTGGCCGCGGCGGCAGCGTCCCACTGGAACGAGTCCGCGAAGGTCGCGGCGAACAAGCGAGTGGTGGAGGGGTTCATGGAGGACGTCCTCAACCAGCACAACGGGAGTCACGCCACCCGGTACCTGACCAAGGACATGCAGTGGCACGGCGGGACGGTCGGCACCGTGGCCGGCCGGGACAACGTCGCCGGGCTGATGACGACCGTGGTGACCGCGATCCCCGACCTGCACACCGAGGTGAAGGACATCTTCGGCCGGGGCGACGAGGTCGTCGTCCGCCTGGTGGTCACCGGTACGCAGAAAGGCCCCCTGCTGGGCATACCCGCCAGCGGACGCAAGGTCCAGTGGGACGCGATCGACCTCTACAAGCTGCGCAACGGCAAGATCAGCGAGGAATGGGCCTCCGAGGACTTCACCGCGTTCCTCAACGACACCGGCACCTACAAGGCGCCCTGGATCCAGTGATCCGCACCCGGCACCGGTCGGCGCGTCCGCGCCGACCGGTGCCGTTCAGCGTGCGGGCGAGTCGATGCGCTCAAGGATGCGCTTGGCGTCCTGGCCGAGGCGGCGCAGCCGTTCGGCCGAGAGGTTGTCCACCACCAAGTGACGTACGTGGGCGACATGAGCGGGTGCGGCCGACTCCAGCTTCCGCAACCCGTCGTCCAGCAGGATGGCGTTGGTGAAGCGCCCGTCCACGGGATCGGGCTCGCGCCGGACATAGCCACGGCTCTCAAGTCGCTTGACCAGGTGCGACAGGCGGGAGAGCGAGGAGCTGACGCGTTCGGCCAGCTCGCTCATCCGCATCGTCCGCTCGGGCGTGTCGGCCAGGATCGCCATGGACATGTACTCGGCCATGCTCAGGCCCGCGTCGCGCTGCAGTTGCGCGTCAATGGCCCAGGGCAGCCGGGTGACCAGCCTGGCCACCGACAGCCACGACTCCAATTCGCCCGGACTGAGCCACAGGTCCGCGTGCTCGCCGGCCGCCCCCGACTGGTCTGTACCGCTCGTCATGGACGACACGTTACTTGATCGCTCAAGCGATAGCCCCGAGCCTCTCGTTATCCGAACTGGGCGACGAAGGCCGTGAAGGCGGCCGGGGTGAGGGTGAGGGCGGGACCGTCGGGGACCTTGGAGTCGCGAACGGCGATGGTGGCGCAGGGGGTTGAGGCGATCTCGACGCACTCGCCACCCTGGTCGCTGCTGTACGTCGACTTGCGCCAGGTCACGGTGCCGAGCGGCGCGCACTCGACGCAGTCGCCCCCCTGGTCGCTGCTGTAGCTGGACTTACGCCACTGAATCCCGGTCGGAACCGCGTTGCTCCTCATAGCGTTCCTCCATTACGTGCCGGATCAGCCCCGCCGAATCCCTGAGGGAGAGAGCGGCGGCCTGAAGATGATCGTAACGGAGCGAACAGTCCTTGACAGTGTCCGGGTTGGCGGTCGGATGCCCCACGCCGTAACCCTCGGTGTAGACGATGTCCGGGTCGCTCGCGAAGCGGTAGAGGTTGTAGGACCCCGTCAGCCCGGCATGGGCACCGGCCGAGTACGGCAGCACCTGGATGTTGATCCGGGGGTTCTCCTCGAAGTCCAACAGCCGGGCCAGTTGGCCCCGCATGGCTTCCGGACCGCCCATCTCCTGGTAGAGCGCGGCTTCGCTGATGACCGCCCAGAGCACCGGCGGCTCGGCCTTCTCGAAGATGCGCTGCCGCGCCAGCCGTACGGCGGTCCGGTCGTCGAGCCTGCTGGAGTCCAGAGCGCCGAGCACGGCACGCGCGTACGCCTCGGTCTGCAACAGGCCGTGCACCATGTGCGTCTGGAAGGTACAGATCTCGATCGCCCGAGCCTCAAGCTCCGCCACCTGCTGGAACCAAGCCGGAAGCTGACTCCTCAACACCAGCCCCACCAACCGCGACAACAACCCCCCGGTCCCCAACGCCGCATCCGCCCGCTCGCTGAACACATCCGTCGGCAGCTTCCGAGCCGTCTCGATCTGTCCCACCAGCGACCCGGTGTAGTTGACGACGTCTCCGAACTCCTTCTGCGTGAGCCCGGCGGCCTCCCTGTGCCGCCGCAGCTCGAAACCGTAGTAATCGAGCGGCGACGCGCTCGGATCGAGGACGCTGATGTTGGTCACGGACGGCCCCTCTCACCCAACTCGGCTTACGAGCCAGTTGTGTTCGGTCGGTAGCTCAGCGTAGCGAACGGCCGCCACGATCGTCCTGTGAACGAACTCTTCCCTCCCCCACCCGTCCAGTACGGCATGCGCTTCACGGTCGGCGAGCACTCGGCGGGTCACGTACGGCGGATCGTCCGCGCCTACCTCCGCCACTGGGGCATGCCGGACCTGACCGACCCCGTCGGCCTGGCGGTCACCGAGCTGCTCGCCAACGTTCTGCGTCATGTCCCGGACCGCAACTGCGAGTTGCTGGTCCTGCGGCAGTCGTACGGCGTCCGCGTCGAGGTGTCGGACAGCTCGGCCGACCTCCCGACCGTCTCGGCCCCCGACGGTGACTCGGAGGGCGGCCGAGGCCTGGTCCTCGTCGAGGCGATGGCCGACGAGTGGGGTGTGGAGCCGACCGGAGGCGGCAAGACGGTGTGGTTCGAGTGCGCTGCGGCCAAGGAGGACGAAAGGCATTAGAGGCGTCCCGGAATGGTCCCGAAGTCACAACAACCCCTCGACACAGGGTAGTTGGAGCTTCACCATGGTGCCCCATGGCATATGCCGACGGGTGGGCCATGCCGAGCCAGGGGGGGTCACTGTGGGATACGAACGACTGCCGCGCGAGTACCGGATGAGACCGTCCCGGAGGAACGCGTTCCTCGGGGTGATGGTCGTGGGCACACTGGCCGTGGTGCTGCCCATGGTGACCGCCGACGACTTACCCGCCGCGTTCAAGTACCTCTTCCTCCTGGGATGGGTGCTGCTCTTCGGGTGGCTCTTCTACGCGACCCTGCGCTGCTCCACCAGCGCGAACATCAAGGCGCTCGATGTGCGCGGCATGATCAGGCACCGGCGGTTGGCATGGGAGGACATCCAGGACATCAGGTCGGAGTTCAGCGCGGCGGGGGCGGCGCAGAGCGGTGCGGCCAGCGTGCTGGTGCACGCGTACGACCGGAATGGCGCCAAGGTGCTGCTGCCGTTCGTCGACGACATTCATGTGAACGTCGAGCGTGAACTCACGCTGCTGCTGGAGGCATGGCAGGAACTGCGCGGTGAGGACTGGGCGCCTGACCCGGCGGCCGCCGTTCGCATCGACCGGCGCGATGCCCGCCAGGCGGCCCTCATGGCGGGGTTCGCCGTCGCGATGATCGCGCTCATCCCGCTGACCGTACTGATGCTGCTCCCACTCTTCGTCGACCTCCCGGAGTGGCTGGAGTCGATCCTGTCCCCGCTCACGGTCATGGGACTGGGACTGCCCTTCATCTTCGTACTGACCGCACTCTCCACGTACCGCAACCGCCGCCCCAGCGGCTGACATTCCGGCGGTCATGCGGACGACCCGAAAGAGGGGCGGTCGCCATCCGCACGACGACCGCCCCTCGTTCACTGCGTGTTGCCACCGGCTTCCCGATGACGCTCGCGGGCTGCGGGACTCAGGCTGTGGACGGGCGGTACACCGCAATGCGTGCCATCTCCACAGGAGCGGCGTACCGGTTCCAACTGGTCCACGTGGAGTTGTTCTTGATCCGCGAGTTGTACGTTCCGGTGGCGAGCTTGGGGAAGCTCACGTGACCGACCCGGCTGTCGTTGTACTGAATCTCGTGCTCCGCGGTACCTGCGATACCGGAGGACTCCGACACGTAGCCGTCGTGGAAGGCCGACATGGTGGTCCAGTCGGTGCCACCACTCATAGCGGAGTCGGGCATGGTGCTCGGGAGCGAATCGAGGAACGCGCTGCTCGGCCGCATGTCCTTGCACTGCTGCCACACGAACCTGCAGAGGCCGTCGTTGGTGCTGCCGCCGTGGGGGGTGGCGAGCGTCGCGACGTCCTCGATGTAGAGGTAATCCGGGAAGCCCGCGGCGTGGATTTTGGTGTAGTGCAGCGCGGCACGGACGACCAGACCACCCATGGAGTGGGCGACGACGTCGATCTTCTTGCTCCCCTTCGAGGGCTTTGAGAAGTTGTCGTAGACGTAGTTGGCGAATGCCTGGGCCACCACCCTGATCGGCGTGTCCTTGTTCCCGGGGAACTCGTGGCTGCAGTTCGTGTTGGCTTTGTAGTAGCCGAAGGTCAGAAGGCTTCCGCGCCACCCCTTGTCCGCGAAGTGATTACGGGCGGCGGACCAGGTAGTGCGGCAGTCGTGTCCGGACTTGGTCGGATCGCCCTGGATCCCGTGCACGAAGATGACCGTGTTGGTGTTCGTGGTCGACCGGGACGGCGCCGCACTGGCCGGCGTGACGGTGAGCATGGTGACGGCAAGTGCCAGCACCGCGGAGAGAAACAGCGTGAGCCGTCTCAGCAATCCCTGCATGAAGATCCCCCGTGATTGATGGTCGATTCCGCCCAGGGCGGCCTGGTACGAAATTAAGGGACGGGCTGGAGAAGGACATGTCACGCGAACGCGTGACAGCGCCGCCGCCCCCGGCCTTGCGGGGATGCCATGAGAGAGGCATCCCCGCAAGGCACAGAGGCTCGTCAGCCTCGGCTACGTGGAAGCAGAGGTCAGGTCGCCCACCTGTCGCAGGTGCTGGCGTTCACCCAGCGGTGCGAGCTGATGGAGTTGTTGGCCGAGTAGCCGCTGGTGAAGTAGTTGTTGGTGAGGTCTGAGGCGTAGCCCTCGTTGCGGGAGAGGCAGGTGTGGCCGCCGGTCCAGCCCGTGCCGGTTCCGTTGAAGAACTGGACCTCTTGGAAGTTGCCCTTGTTGAGGATGGACGAGGCCTTGTTGGAGTCGACGCCCCAGTCCGAGTCGTTGCCCGAGACCTTGCCGAGCTGCCCGACGCAGTCGACATAGTCGTAGGCGTACATGTAGCCGGCCGTGGCGGCCGAGTAGTTGTCGGAGCAGGTCTCGGCGGCGTGCGCGGCGGAGACGGGGACGACGGTTCCGAGAGCGGCCATGCCCAGGACGGTCAGGGTGGCGGACAGTTTTCTCATGGGTGTAACTCCTCGATCATCTGATGGGTGGGACTCCCCGCGGCCATGACGCCACGGAAATCTTCGGTGGGGCGCCTACCGGTTTTCGAGGTTCCTGGCCCGGGAAAGGGCGGTCATCCTCAGCTGCTGATAGGTCGCGAACTCTTCGGGGTAATCACGAAGTGTCTTTTCCCTGTATTCGCCTTCGAGGGAACGTGCGGTCTCCCCGAGGGATGTTTCACGGGCGCACTCGGCCTCGGCCACAGCCAATTTCACCTCGGCGCTCTGGGCTTGGTCCGCATTCATTCCCTTGACCAGAGACTCCCGTTTCTGGCGTATCTCGTCCGGGCTCCTGAAGGGGTTTCCCGACTCGTTCATGCATCGGGACCATGCCTTGACCGCGGTGACCAGGCGCTCGTCCCGGAGAATCCGTGGGACATACAGCGGAGTCAGCCCGGTCACGGTCTTCTTGACCCGGAACCAGGTCGGATAGTCGCCGTAGAGCCGCTCCTGCGCTTCGACGTGACAGCCTTCGCGTGGTGTCCGGATGGTGCCGCCGGACGGCAGCCCGACGGATATGGCGTCGTCGAAATCGCCGTCGAGCGCGCGGGAGTAGCGGATGCGCTCCTGCTCGGGGAGTGCGTTGTGGTAGGTGACATTGGGGTGACTGAGGCGTGCCTTCTCGGCCGCGATGTCGAAGGGCCGGCCGTAGCCGTAACGGCGAGCCCACTCCACGTCGTCCACCACGTACGCCCCGGCCTTGCGTTCCGCGACGCTCGCCACCGGCGCCGGCCAGTACGGGTGGCCCTGACGCTCCATGCACTCCTCGACGAGCTCTTCCTCCGCGCGGTCGACCTCGACCTCCTCAGCGACGGTCAGGTCTCCGACCTGTTCACCCGCCCCGCCGACCGCCTCGCCTTTCTGCGGCCGTTCCATATCCTTCGGGTTTCCGCTCTCGGCCTCGCAGCCGGCCACCAGGCAGACAATGAGAGCCAGTGAAAGAAGGACGGAGGATTTTCCCTTCACACGAACTTCGAATAACACCCGAGATTCCCCCCTAACACCCGAGATTCCCCCTCGATCGGCCCGGTTCCGAAGATTACGGGGCGGGCCGGAGGAAGGCATGTCACGCGAACGCGTGACATGCGCCGCCGCCCCTGCGCCGCGAGATATCGCGAGTGCCCCTGTCGGTCGCGCTCGCGTTCGTCTAAGCTCAGCAGCCGGTCTCGTCGGCGTGCGGAGGAAACGTTGTGAGGAAAGCGGTCGAAATTCCCTCACTTCTCTTAGCGGAGGCGGGAATTCCTTTGGCGGAGAATCCGTGTTGACGCAGGGACCCGCCCAGCTTCAGCTTCGGCGCAAGTCGGCGCGCCTGTCCGCTGTCCTGCGGGCGGCCAGTTCCGTCGGGGCGGCCGTGGTCGCCGTGGTCGGCCTCGCACCGCCCGCCCGCCCCGCCTGGGTGGCCGTCGCGGTCGTCGGACTGCTGGTGTGGAGCGGCCTGTTCACCGTCCTGATGTTCCGCCCGGAACCTCGGCCCTGGCTCTACGCCGGTGACATCGCCGTCGTCCTGCTGCTCTGCCTGGCGCACGGCAAGCTCGTCCCGGCCGAGGTCCTGGGAGCGAGCGCGGGCAGCGGATGGGT
The DNA here is from genome assembly GCF_026341825.1 of Streptomyces sp. NBC_00620. Lineage (GTDB taxonomy): Bacteria > Actinomycetota > Actinomycetes > Streptomycetales > Streptomycetaceae > Streptomyces. Next base: position 4,088,885 of record NZ_JAPENY010000001.1, on the reverse strand, counting down.
CGACATGGTCGCCAGCACCGGCGTCTTCATCGCCCAGTTCGTGCTGCGGCAGCCCTGGGCGATGGCGGCGGCGATCGCCATCGCGGTGGCCTACGCGGTGGGCGCCCCCGGCGTACGGGAAGCCCCCGTCATCCTGGTGCTCCAGGGGCTGCTGGCCGCCGCCGTCGTGGTCCTGCTGCGGCACGGAGCGCGCAGGGCGGACCGCGCACTGTCGGAGGAGGCATCGGCGCGGGCGTCGGCGCGGGCCCGGTCCGCCGCCCGCAGCGACGAACTGGAGCAGCAGCGGCTGCTGCACGACACCGTGCTCGCCACGCTCACCATCGTGGGCACCGGCAGCATCACCCGTTACTCCGCCGCGCTGCCGGAACGGGCCGCGGCCGACCTGGCCGTCATCGAGAACCTGCGGGCGCACCCCGGCGCGGCACGCGATGTGGCGCACGACCCCGCCCCGCTGGATGTCGAGCTGCGCACCGTCGTTCTGACGCGCCGCGTCGGACTCCCGCCACTGGACATCGAGTTCGACGTGCCGCCGCTGGACCTGCCGCACGAGGTCGTGGTGGCCCTCTCGCAAGGGGTCGCCGAGGCCCTGACCAATGTGGCCCAGCACGCGAACACCCGCGCCGCCCGGGTCACGGCCCGGCGTGCCGGTGAGGGCGTCACCGTCGAAGTCCACGACAGCGGAAGCGGGTTCGACCCCATGACCGTCGCCTCCCACCGACGCGGACTGCGGGAATCGGTCTACGGCCGGATGCGTGCCGTGGGCGGCAGCGCCCGGGCGGAATCGTCCCCCGGCGCCGGCACCCGGGTCGTGCTGAGGTGGGAACCATAACCGCCGACGTCGTAAAGGGCATGGTCGCCACCCGTTTCGCCACGGCCGTCAACATCGGTCTTGTGGTGATCGTCGGCGTCTGGCACCTCGGCCTGGACACCCTGCTGGTGCTCAGGGGCTGGCCGGTGTACGAGCCGCGGGCCGCCGCCGCGGGCTCCTGGCTGGCCCTCACGCTCGTGCTGACGGTCGGTGCGGTCCTGCTGCTGCGTTCGGCGCTCGACACGGGCACCGCGCGGATGCTTGCGGGGGCGGCGCTGGTCACCGGCGTCGTCGCCACCGCCGCGTACCCGGCGGGCGAAGCGATCGGCGATGTGAGCTGGGCGGGGAACACCGTGGGCTGGTTCGGCGTACTGCTGCTGATACAGCGTCCGCTGTGGGAGCTGATCACCCTGCTCGCCGCCAACACGGCTGTCACGGTGGGCTTCCTGGCCGCCGACGGCGCACTCGACCATGTCACCGTCTCCCGCCTGCTGGCCATGATCTACACCACCGCCGGTATCCAGTTGACCTTCGCGTACCTGGCACGGCAGCTCAACGACGGTGCGAGGGAAGCCACCGAGATCGCCGCGGGACAGGCGGAGTACCTCGCCCGCGCGACCGCCGACGAGACCGTGCACGCCGAGCGCCGGCGCCGCTATGAGTACCTGCGCATCAGGGTGGAACCACTGCTGAGTGGTCTGGCGGAACGTCGACTGGACCCGGCGGACACCGTCGTACGCCAGCGTGCCGCCGTGGAGGCGGCCCGGCTGCGGAGGCTGTTCGTGGAGACGGACGACACCCCGCACCCGCTCCTGCACGAACTGCGGGCCTGTGCCGATGTCGCCGAGCGGCGTGGCGTACGCGTGACCCTGCTGAGCTACGGCGAGTTGCCCGACCTGCCGGCCTCCGCCCGCCGCGAACTGGCGGAAGGAACCTTGCTGGTCCTGGCAACCGCAGCCACCCGAGCGCGCGTGACTGTGGTGACGACACCCGAGGACGTGGTGGTGAGCGTGGTGGCCGACGCCCCGCCGGAGACGCTCGTGGAATCGCCGGGCCCGCTCACCGTGTCCGCCGCGTACGACCAGGAGGAGGATCAGTTGTGGTGGGAAACCCGATGGCCCTTACGTCCGGCTCCCTGACCGTTGCCATCGTCGACGACCACCCTGTCGTCATCGAAGGCATCCAGACCTGGCTGTCCGAGGAGCCGCGGATCTCGGTGGAGCACACCGGCGAAACCGCGGATGTGGAGCCCGGCGTCGCGGATGTCCTCATCCTCGATCTGAATCTGCACGGCACACTCGTCATCGGCGACATCGCCACGCTGGCCGCGGCGGGCCAACGGGTCATCGCCTTCTCGCAGTTCACCGAGCAGCGGGTGGTGCTCGAATCGCTGGAGGCCGGCGCCTGCGAGTTCGTCGCGAAGAACGAAGGACGGGCCCACCTGGTGAACGCGGTGCTGGCGGCGGCGGGCGACAGACCGTACGTCACGCCCACGGCCGCGGGCGTCCTCGTCGGTGACCGCGGCGCGAGCAGACCCAAACTGTCCTCGCAGGAACGCACCGCCCTGCTCTGGTGGTTCCAGTCCATGTCGAAGGCTTCGGTCGCCCGCCGCATGGGCGTATCGGTTCACACGGTCGACGTGTACATCCGCCGCGCGAGAGTCAAGTACGCGCAGGTCGGCAGAACCGCACCGACAAAGGCGGACATGCTGGCCCGGGCGATCGAGGACGGCTTGGTGACACCCGACGACATCACGGGCTACGAGTCGGCGGCGGTCAGCGGGGGTTGAGCAGTTCTGCCGGTGGTGCAGGCCTTCACAGCAGCCCGAGATCCCGAGCCCGCAGCGCCGCCTGCGTACGGTCGCGCAGTGCCAGGCGGCTGAGGATGCGGGAGACGTGGTTCTTGACCGTGCCCTCGCTGAGGTACAGGCGGGCGGCGATCTCCCGGTTGGTGTGGCCGTGGGCCAGGAGCCGGAGGATGTCCGTCTCGCGCGGGCTCAGCGAGACGGCGGGGGCGGCCTTCACCACGGGTGCGGGCGACGGGAGGGCAGCCGTCAGGTGGCGGGCGACGGTGGAGTCGAGCTGGGTGACGCCCGCGTGGGCCAGGCGTACCGCTTGGGCGAGTTCCTCGGCGGGGAGGTCCTTGAGGAGGTAGCCGTGGGCTCCGGCGCGCAGAGCCTGGACTACGTACTCCTCGTCGTCGAAAGTCGTCAGCATCACGACCCGGCACTCCGGCGCCCGGCCGCGCAGCACGGCCACCGCCTCGACGCCGTCCATCTCCGGCATCCGTACGTCCATCAGGACGACGTCCGGGCTCAGTTCGAGGGTCTTGGCGACGGCGTCCCGGCCGTCGACCGCCGTACCGACGACCTCGATACCGGGACGGATGGACAGCAGGGAGGCGATCCCGTCGCGGATGAGCCGCTGGTCGTCGACGACCAGCACTCTCACCCGCACCAACTCTTCGTCCATGTCACGTCTTTCCTCGCGGAACCGTCACCGTAAGCCGCGTACCCGCCCCCGGCCCGCTCTCGATGTCCACACTCCCCGCCACCAGTTGCACCCGTTCCCGCATCCCGACAAGACCGAACCCACCGGCCGCCGAATCCTCCGCGTCCGGCGCGAAGCCCAGGCCGTCGTCGGTCACGACCATCCGCGCCGCCTCCCCCTCCAGGTAGACCACCACCGTCACCCGCGAAGCCCGTGCATGACGCCGTGCGTTGGTCACGCCTTCCTGCGCGGCCCGGTACAACGCGGTCAACTCGGCTGCTCCGTAAGCGTTCTCGTCTCCACTCACCTCGACGGTGACCCGCGGCGGCGTCGCTCTGTCCTCCGCAAGCCCGGCCAGCGCGACCGAGAGCGAAGGCCGCGCCGCCTCGTCGCGCAGCGCACGCACCGACTGTCGTACGTCGCCCAGCGCGAGCCGTACCGACCGCCGGGCCTCGTTCAGTGCGCGCTGGGCCGCGTCGGGGTCCAGGGCCCGGAAGTCCGAGGCCATCTCCAACTGCACGGACATCGCGGTGAGATGGTGCCCGAGGCTGTCGTGGATGTCGCGGGCCAGCCGGTTGCGTTCGGTGGCGGCGGAGAGCTCGGCGACCTGCTCGGCGTACTCCTCCACCTCGCGCCGTGCGCGCTGCTCGCCGACCGCCACGGCGGCCATGGAGAGCGCGAGGACCAGGCCGACGGTGAGCATCAGCAGGTCGGACACGTGCTCCAGGTCGCGATACCAGCCGGGTGCGGTCAGCACGTACACGGTGAGCAGCCCGGCCAGGCACAGGGCGCCGAGGGCGAGCGCGGTCGTGCGGCCGAAGGCGAAGTAGGCGGTGAACGGCAGCAGCACGAACAGCACTTGGGACAGTCCCGACGCGTCGAGGACCACCACCGCCCCGATCAGAGCGCACCGCGCGAGCAGCAACGGCACCCGGGCGGCGGGCCGGCGCCCTCCCATGGCCTCCAAGGCGAAGAGCGCCCCGAGCACGGCGACGAAGCCGGCCGGCCGCCACCACCCCGTCGGTCCCGGGCCGGCCACCGCGTAGTACAGACCGCCGACGAGGACCACGCCGTACAGCAGCGGAGCCACCCACCGCACGGGCACGAACACGGCCATAGGCACCCCCTGTCGTCGCCAGGCTAAGCCGGGGGCGGCCCCTGGGTGAGACCGGCGGGAGAACTCAGGGCAGGTCGGGCCGAACGGCACATGCCGAACGGCCTTCCCCCGCACGGGAGATGGTGACTTCCGTCCGCTGTCATGGCCGCTCTGCACCTCCTCTCCCCCCTCGACCGCTTCTTACGGTTGCCGCCCTGCCCCACCGTCCGAGCAACCGGAGAGACCCCATGTATTCGCCCTTCCGTACCGCCGCCCTGTGCGGAGCCCTGTCCGGCCTGCTGCTCGCCCTCCCCGCGCTGATCGAGGCGTTCACCGGGGAGACCTCCGCGACCAGCGTCCTGTTCGCCCTCTCCCCCGCGTTCGCGCTGCCTCTGCTCACCGCGCTGCACCGCAGGCAGAGCGCGGTCACCGGCCGCTTCGGGGACCTCGCCCACACCGTGAACCTCGTCGGTCTCGGGCTGTTCGGCGGTGCCGCGTTCGCCGCGAACCTGGTGCTGTTCCACTTCGACGACGCCGTCATCGACGAGGCTCTGGCCGGCGGCCCCACGGTCCCCGTGCTCATCGGGTCCGCAGCCGTCTTCGCTGTGGGCTGTGCCCTGTTCGGGGCGACGCTGATCCGCGCCCGGGTGTTCCCGAGGATCCCGTCGTGGGGATACGCCGTCGTGCTGCCGCTGTTCGCGTTCCTGACCTCGCTGCCCGACTCCCTGCTCACGGTCGCGCTGCACATCCTGGTCGGCGCCGTCCTGATCTGGCTCGCGGCCGCACTGTGGCAGCACGCGGAGGCAACGGCTTTGTCCACGTCGCGACTTCCCGTGGCTCCCTGATGAACGTTTTCGGTCCACTTCGCGTCTACACACTTGGCGCAGCCGACCCGCACCTTCGAAGACATCGAACGGAAACCCAGAGCCGTGGCCTCTGCCGCACTGACCGACCTGACCCTCGTCCGGCCGGACCGCACGGCCCCGCCCCGGAACCATCCCGTCCGCAGGTTCTGGCACCGCCACCGCCTCCCGCTCCTCGCGACGCTCCCCACGCTCCCGCTGTACGCCGTGTGGTGGGTGTTCCTCGCCACCGGCGGCGGCGACCTCGCGGCCCAGGAGGCATGGGCCCAGTTCGCGTCACGGAACGGCGGATCGGCGTACAACCTGTTCTGGTACGGCGGGATGCACACCGCCAACTACAGCCTGATATCCCCGTACTTGATGGCCACGCTGGGTGTCCGCACGGTGACCGTGGCCTCCGGGCTCGCCGCCACCTGGCTCGCGGCAGTGCTGATCGGCCGTACGGGGATACGGCGGCCGGTGGCCCCGGCACTGCTCGCCTCACTCGCGCTGTGGTGCAACGTCGCCTCGGGGCGTACGACGTTCGCGCTCGGCGTGGCCTTCGGGCTCGCCGCCTGTGTGCTGCTGACGCGCGAACGGCGGCTGCTGCTCGCGACGGCGTACGCGGCCCTTGCGACGATGGCGAGTCCGGTGGCCGGGCTGTTCCTGGTGGTGGTGGGGGCGGCGTATCTCGTCGCACGGGACCGGGTGCGGGCCGGGGTGCTGCTGCTGCCGCCCGCCATCGTGGTGGGTGCGACCACGCTGCTGTTCCCGTTCAGCGGCGAGCAGTTGATGCCGCCGGGCCGCATCGGGCCGCCCGTGCTGCTCGGGCTGACGGTGGCCGTGCTGGCCCCGCGCGGCTGGCGGGTGGCGCGGTGGAGCGGCGTCGTCTACGCGGCCGGGACCGTCCTGACGTATCTGATCCCCTCGCCCGTCGGCACGAACGTAGAGCGTTTCGCGGAACTGTTCGCACCCGCCGTACTCCTTGCGGTGCTGCTGGGCGCGCCGAGTCTCAAGCCCCTGAGGCGCACCGCCCTGATCGCGGCCCTGTGCTACTCGCTCTTCTGGGTCGGGCAGAAGACCGTCGACGACCTGGAGGTGTCGACGAACGTGCCCGCCTGGGCGGCCGACACCCAGGGCGTCATCACCGCCCTGGACCGGCTCGGCGCCGACCGCACCCGCGTCGAGGTGGTCCCGGCCCGCAACCACCGTGAGGCCACCGCGCTCGCCCCGCACGTGAACCTGGCGCGCGGCTGGAACCGCCAGCTGGACATCGAACGCGGCCGGCTGTTCTACGACGGCACCTTCTCGGCGGCGACCTACCGGGCCTGGCTGGACCACTGGGCCGTCGGCCTCGTCGTCCTGCCCGGCGGCAAGCCGGACGGGTTCGCCGAGGCGGAGGCCCGCCTGGTCCGGAACCCGCCCGCGTGGCTGGAGCCGGTGTGGAGCGACGCCCACTGGCAGGTGTTCCGGGTGCGCGACGCGGCGCCGCTGGTGTCGGCGCCCGCCTCCGTCGTACGGACCACGAGCGCCGAGGTCGACGTGCGGATACCCAAGCCCGGCTCGGTGACCGTGCGGGTCGCGTACTCGCCGTGGCTGCGCGCCGACGGGGGCTGCCTGGCGCAGGACGGCGAGTTCACGCGGCTGACGGTCTCCCGGCCGGGCGAGTACCGGATCAGCTCCGAGTACGGCCCGTCACCGGGACCGGTTCCTCCGTGCTGACCTCGACCGGTTTCAGCAGCGTCCGGGGCCGCGGGCCCTGGAGCAGGTAGGTCAGCCCGAAGCCGGCGCCCACGACGACCGCGCCGCCCGCCGCGTCGAGGATCCAGTGGTTGCCGGTCGCCACGATCGCGGAGGCCGTGAAGAACGGGTGCAGCAGGCCCAGTGCCTTCATCCACCACTTCGGCGCCAGGATCGCGATCACGAGCCCGCACCACAGCGACCAGCCGAAGTGCAGCGAGGGCATCGCCGCGTACTGGTTGGTGAGGGCGGTGAGCGTGCCGTAGTCCGGCTTGGAGAAGTCCTGGACGCCGTGCACCGTGTCGATGATGCCGAGGCCCGGCATCAGGCGCGGCGGGGCCAGCGGGTAGAGCCAGAAACCGACGAGCGCGAACAGGGTGGCGAAGCCGAGCGCCGCGCGGGCCCAGCGGTAGTCGGCGGGGCGGCGGACGTAGAGCACGCCGAGGACCGACAGCGGCACGATGAAGTGGAACGACGTGTAGTAGAAGTCGAAGAAGCTCCGCAGCCAGTCGACCTTCACGACGGCGTGATTGACCCAGTGCTCGATGTCGAGCTGCAGGAAGCGCTCGATGGAGAGGATCTGGTCGGCGTGGTGCTCGGCGGTGATCCGCCCACCGGTGTTGGTGCCGCCCGTCGCGGCCAGCCTGACCTGCTGGTACGCGGAGTAGCCGACGCGGATCAGGAGCAGTTCGAGCAGCAGGTTCGGGCGGCTGAGGACCCGGCCGAGGAACGGGAGCAGCGGGACACGGGACCAGCGCGCGGGGACGACGGGCGCGTACTCGGTGGGGATCGGCCTGCGGTAGTACTCGGACGTGCGGGACAGGAACGGCACGGCGAGGGCGGCGGCGAGCGCGGCGATCAGGACCACGTTGTCGCGCAGCGGGTAGAGGGCCGGCATGTTCGGCAGCATCATCTTCGCGGGCAGCGTGATGACGAGGATGACGGCGACGGGCCACATGTAGCGGTCCGAGGTCTTCTTGCCGACCCGTCCGACCACCGCGAGCAGCACCCACAGCAGCTGGTGCTGCCAGGTCGTGGGCGAGACGGCGACCGCGACACAGCCGGTGATCGCGACGGCGAGCAGCAGCTGACCGTCGCGCGCGTAGCGCACGGCCCTGCGCAGCCCTAGGAACGCGACGGCCGCGCCGAGCAGCAGGAAGAGGGCGATCTCCAGCGGGCCTTCCAGGCCGAGCCGCAGCAGCGCGCCGTGCAGGGACTGGTTGCCGAGGCCGTCCGCCTTGCCGCCGAGACCGACGCCCGCCAGGTGGTGCACCCAGTAGGTGTACGAGTCGTGCGGCATCGCGGCCCAGGCGAGCGCGGTGAGGGCCCCGAAGGTGGCACCAGTGGTCGCGGCGGCGTGTCTGCGGCCGGTGAACCAGAGCAGCGGCGCGAAGAGCAGCACGGTCGGCTGCAGGGCGGCGGCGAGGCCGATCAGGACGCCGCTGGCCCGCTGCCCGCGTACGGCGAAGCAGCCGAGCAGGACGAGCAGCACCGGGATGATGCTGGTCTGGCCGAGGTAGAGGGTGTTGCGCACGGGCAGCGACAGCATCAGGAGGCTGATCGCGACGGGTGCGGCGAGCAGCGAGGCCCGCCGGGTCACGGGCTTGGGCAGTGCGCGCGCCACGACCAGGCCGAGCGCGACGACAAGCAGCAGGGTGCCGAAGGTCCAGCCCCAGCCGAGGGCCTGTTCCGCCGAACGGGTGAGAGGTTTGAGGACGAGTCCCCCGAACGGGGTCCCGGTGAACTGCGAGGAGTCGTACAGCGACCCCTTCACATGCAGGACGCCGTTCTCCCCGACCCAGGTCTCCAGATCCGTCAGCCGCTCCCCCTTCGGGGTGCTCAGGACGACGGTGAGCTGCCGTACGGCCAGCACCGCGGCGATCACCCACAGCCCGATGCGGACAGCCTTCAGCCGTGCCTTCGCCGTCTCGGCCGCCCCCGCCCCGAAGGCATTACCCGCTCTTCCGCCGTGCTCCACATTCGCCACGCCGCGTCGGCCCTCCCGCCCCGTCCGTCCCACGCGTCCCACGCGCGGGTATCTGTACCGGTCCCCTTGAGGCTCACACCGCCTCCGATGTGAGACGCAGGCAACCCCCACTTCACCTGACGTCCTTCCATCTTTTGTCCGGATGACGATAGTGCGCGAACGGTTCAGTTCCACCCCAGGTCCGCGACACAGATCACAGACGACCCCCCGAAAGGCCCCGAACGGCCAGGTCGCCCCGCCTGCGCACGCGGCATTTCATCGACCGGATCCAGCCGCGAACACCCGGCACAAACCGCTGGAAAACCTCGGCGCCCGCGACTAGATTCACCTCTCGGACTAGTTAGCCCATCTAAATAGGCATACGAAAGGCATGGTGCATGAGCGAGTCGCAGCTCTGGAACGACGTCGACGACTACTTCACCGCCCTCCTCGCCCCCGCCGACGACACCCTGACCGCCGCCCTGAGCGACAGCGACGCGGCCGGACTGCCACCCATCAACGTCGCACCGAACCAGGGCAAGCTGCTCCAGCTCCTCGCCCAGATCCAGGGCGCCCGCCGCATCCTGGAGATCGGCACGCTCGGCGGCTACAGCACGATCTGGCTGGGCCGCGCCCTCCCGGCCGACGGCCGCCTGATCAGCTTCGAGTACGACCCCGCACACGCCGAGGTCGCCCGCGGCAACCTCGCCCGCGCCGGCCTCGACAAGATCACCGAAGTGCGGGTCGGGCCCGCCCTCGAGTCGCTCCCGAAGCTGGCCGAGGAGAACCCGGAGCCGTTCGACTTCGTCTTCATCGACGCGGACAAGGTGAACAACCCGCACTACATCGAGTGGGCCGTCAAGCTCACCCGTCCCGGCAGCGTGATCGTCCTCGACAACGTCGTACGGGAGGGCGCGGTCACCGACGCGGACAGCACCGACCGGAGCGTGCGGGGCACCCGGGCCGCGCTCGAACTGATCGCCGCACACCCGAAGTTGAGCGGTACGGCGGTCCAGACGGTGGGGAGCAAGGGGTACGACGGGTTCGCGCTCGCCCGAGTACTGGCCTGAGGCCGCTGTTCACACCTCGTGGTAGAAGCCCACGTTCACGCTGTACGGGCCGGTGCGGTCCAGGATGACGATCTCTCCGGCGCTGCCCGCGGGGAGCCTGGCCGTGCCGCCGTACGGGAGGGGCTGGGTCAGCTGGCCCGCCATCGTCAGCCGTACCTCGGACGAGGGCTCCGGGCGGGAGCCCTGCAGCCACGTGACCTGCCAGGAGCCGTCCGGGCCGCACAGGAACTCCAGGTGCACCCGGGACACGAACAGCCAGTCGTCCGGGGTCGCGAGACGGCACACGGCCTTGTCCCTGCCCACCCGCAGCATGGCACCGGGGTCGCTCGGTGCGTCGGCCATCAGCATCCCGGCCGTCGCGCCCGCGTCCGCCCCTGTTACCGAGGCCATGGTGAGTTCGAGCACGTGCGCTCCTTCAGTTTCCTGCCGGTCCAATTGTCCACGTACGGAGCGTGTTTGACGCGCCGCCGCCGCATGATAGTTCGCCCCGTCGCCCCTCCGTGCAGCCTCCTGCACAATGGACTCATGACCGAGCGCAAGCCACCCGGTGTCAGCTTCGAGTCCTGGATCGACCGGCAGATCCGCGAGGCGGAGGCGCGCGGGGAGTTCGCGGAGCTTCCCGGGGCAGGGCGGCCCATGCCCGAGATCACCGACACGTCGTACGACGAACTGTGGTGGATCAAGCGGAAGATGGCCCGCGAGGGCCTGTCCGTACTGCCTCCCACCCTCGCCCTCCGCAAAGAGGCCGAGGACGCCCTCGCAGCGGCCGCCGCGGCCCCCTCCGAGCGGGTCGTACGCCGCATCATCGAAGACATCAACACCAAGATCCGCGAAGTCATGTTCAAACCCCCACCCGGCCCACCCCTCGGCCTCAAGCCGTACGACGTCGAAGACATCGTCCAAGACTGGCAAGAACACCGGGAGGGCCCGACCCCCTCCACTGACAACTGAGGCCGCGCCCCGGAACATGGTCCGGGGCGCGGCCTCAGTGACACCGACGGGCGGCTGCCGGTGGGGGGTCGCGGGGGTGTTTTTTCGCCCCCTCCGCCCCTACCCGTCCCTTACTCCTGGGGCTCCGCCCCAGACCCCGCTCCTCAAACGCCGGAGGGGCTGAATCTTTCCCCGGACGGAGCTGAAATCTTTCGCCCCGGCCGCAGATCTTTCAGTGCCGGCGGCAGATCCTTCTAACCGGCCGGGGGAGATCTTTCAGCCCGTCCGGCGTCCGAGGACGAGGTAGTGCCGTCCCAATCCCCCACCCACCCGTGGGAGCTCCACTCTGCAGCCCCGGGCCGGGGGGAGATCTTTCAGCCCGTCCGGCGTTTGAGGACGAGGCCGTTCAGGCCGAAGCGGGGGTCTGGGGGCGGCAGCCCCCAGAAGCAAGGGACGGGTAGGGGCGGAGGGGGCGAAGAAAATCGGTGCTCCGGCGTCGGCCGGGTGTCGCCGGGGTCAGGACCTCAGTAGGCGTTCCGTTACCTCGCGGTAGTCCCTCAGGGCGAGCCGGAGTTGCTCGGTGTCGGCGCCGGTCTTCTCCTGCCAGGACGTACGCAGCTTGGTGCGACGCCGGGAGACGGCGTCGGTGAAGCGCGCGGCGAGCTCCTCCAGTACCTGGTCGGCCTCCGCCACGGCGTCCCGGGGTTCGTCGACGAACCCACCGACGGCATGCCGGATCCGCAGCTCGAACTTGTCGCACTCGTCCTGCGGAAGCAGCCGGGCGTCATGGTCCGGGACCTGCCGGGTTCCGGACGTCACGGGCCGCCCGCGGACCGCCGTATCGCCCCTGCCCTCACGGACCGCACCGTCCCCGGTGTCACGGCCAAGACCGCCGGCGCCCTCGCGGGACGACGCACCGTGGGTGCCTCGCCGAGCGTCAGGATCACTCCCGCGGACCGCACCGGCCGAGCCGCTGACCGACTCGTCCGCGGAGGTACCGACCCCCTCGCGGGCCCCCGTGCCAGGAGCGGGCCGGACGGGGATGGCCCGCTGTACAGGCGTGTCCTCGCCGCCGGTCGGGGCCTCGCGGGCGGGAGCCGCCTCGCCGGGCGCCGGGCGCACGCTGCCCTTCGTCGGGTCGGAGCGTGTCGGGTCGGACCGTGTCTGGTCGGGGCGCGCAGGGTCCTTGGTCTCGTCGGCCGGCATGTCCTTCATGATGTTCAACTCCCCTTCGCCTGACGCCTGGTGAACGACCAGGGCAGGTGGGTTCGACCCTCGGGGACGGAGCCCTCCGGGCGGTTGGATGCGGTCGGCGCGGTGGACGACTTCTCGTCCGCCCCGTTGCTCGACGTGTCCTGGCGGATCGGCGTCACCAGCTCCTCGAAGAGGGCGCGCGCCTCGACCATGGCCTTGCGCAGCCCCTCGGTGCTGGCGCCGTCACCGTCCGGGGTACGGGCCAGCGCGGCCCGGTGCACCCGGCGATAGCCGAGGACATGGGGCCCGTGGTGGACGGAGAGCGCGGCGTACTGCTCCTCGTACTGGCCGTCGGGGAACCCCCGCGCCCCGGCCACCTCACCGATCAGCCGGTCGGCCTCGGCCACGGCCTCCCGGGGCGACTCGACGAAGCGTTCCTGCGCGGCCGCCCAGCGGACCACGTACTTATCGCGGACCGCGGGCTCCAACGCCCGCTCCCGCAGCGAACCGTGCCGCCTCACGCGCTCCGCGAGGTCGTGCTCGGCGGCCTTGGTGTCGCCGTCGTGCCGGGCGACGGTCCGGTCGTATTCGGGCCCGAAGCGCCGCTGCAGGCTGCGTCCGCCCTGCGGCCTTCGAGCAAGGATGGTCACGGCGGCCGCGACAACGGCGACGGCCGCCACGATCACGATCAGAGCGATGATCACGCCTGTGGACATGGGTGCCTTCCCGGGTACTCCGACTTATTCGAATTGCTCGATCTGCTCGAACTGCTCGACCCAACGGGCCGGTTCCCGCACCGGGTTGCCCGCAGAACGCCTCTCAAACAGGAACGCCCCGGAGACCGCCCGCCGAAATCCGCTTGCGGACCGCGTACGGCACCTCGTGACAATGACCGCCATGACCCGTACGCCGGCTTCCTGGACCGTCGCCCCCGAACCCTTCGACTCCCCCGTCGCCGCCGCGCTGTGGCGGGCGTACTACACGGAGGTCAGCGACCGCTGGTACCTGCTCCACGAGGGGCACCCGACCGATCCGGCGGAGCTGGAGCGGGAGGTCGCCGCCGACACCGGGGACTATCTCGCGCCGCCGGGCGGGGTGCTGCTGGTCGCGCGGTACGACGGCGAGCCCGGCGGCACGGCGGGCGTGCGGATGCTCGACGCGGGCACGGGTGAGCTGAAACGGGTCTTCGTCAGCGAGCAGCTGCGCGGCAAGGGCGGCGGCCCCGTGCTCCTCTCGGCGGCCGAGGAGGCGGCACGCGGGCTCGGCGCCGAGCGGCTGATCCTCGACACGCGAAGCGACCTGGTGGAGGCCCGTGCGCTGTACGCCCGGCACGGTTACGAGGAGACCGAGCGGCACAACGACGACATCTACGCCGAGCACTGGTTCGAGAAACGGCTCAACAGGTAGGCACAACATCAGACCGAGCGCTGCGGCACCGTCCCGTTGTGCGGGCGTTCCTCGTCGGACCCGCACAACTCGGCGTTCAACTCCTCGACCAGCTTGACCAGATCGGTCGGGCGGTCCGGCCCCCACCAGTCGCCGAGCAGCTCCCCGAGGGACTCCTCACGCGCCCTGGACAGCGTCGCGGCGGCCTCGCGGCCCTCGTCCGTCAACACGAGGTCGAGTCCCTCGCGGACGGCGAGCCTGCGCTCCTCGACCTGCCGGGCCGCGGCCATCACGACGGTCAGCGGTACGGCGCTGTGCTCGGCCAGCTGCGCGGGCTCGGCCCACCCGTACTTCCTGATGCGCAGCAGCAGCCAGCTCGCGGCGGGCAGCAGGTCGTAGCCGGCCCGCACGGTGATCTTCTCGTAGATCTCGCGCCGCCCCTCCCGGGTGCCGAGCACGGACAGCGCCCGGCACACCTCGTCGTACGACGAACGCTCCACCGGATTGCTCGCGAGCGTCTGGGTGGCGTCCGGCGCCATGACCGACCCGCGCAGCTTGTCCTCGCGCAGGAACCACGCCAGTACGAAGCCGAGGAGGGCGACCGGGGCGGCGTACAGGAAGACGTCGGTGATGGCCGAGGCGTACGCGTGCAGGACGGGCGGCCTCAGCGTGGCCGGCAGGTCGGCGATGCCCTTCGGGTCGGCCTTGAGCGAGTCCACGCTGGTGCCCGCCGGGAGCTGCTGTCCGCCGAGCGCGGTCGTCAGTTTGTCGCCCAGGCGGCTCGCGAAGACCGAGCCGAAGATGGCCACGCCGAACGCGGCGCCGATGGAGCGGAAGAAGGTGGCGCCCGAGGTGGCGACGCCCAGATCCTCGTACGGGACCGCGTTCTGCACGATCAGCACCAGCACCTGCATGACCAGGCCGAGGCCCAGACCGAAGACGAAGAAATACGCGCTCATCTCGCCGGTACTGCTGAACTCGTCGAGCTGGTGGAGGAGCAGCAGGCCGAGGGCCGTGATCCCCGTACCGGCGATGGGGAACACCTTCCAGCGGCCGGTGCGGCTGACGATCTGCCCCGAGGCGGTGGAGGCGAGCAGCAGCCCGAACACCATCGGCAGCAGGTGCACGCCGGACATCGTCGGCGTCACGCCCTGCACGACCTGGAGGAACGTCGGCAGGTAGGTCATCGCGCCGAACATCGCGAAGCCGACGATGAAGCTGATGACGGCGGACAGGACGAAGGTGCGGATGCGGAACAGCTTGGGCGGGAGGACCGGTTCGGCCGCCCTGCGTTCGACGGAGACGAAGGCCACGGCCAGTACGACACCCAGGACCGCGAGGCCGATGATCTGCGGCGAGCCCCAGCCCCAGGTGGTGCCGCCGAACGAGGCCACCATGATCAGGGCGGTGGCGACCGCCGCGATGAGGAAGGTGCCGAGGTAGTCGATGACGTGCTTGGCCGACTTCCTCGGGATGTGCAGGACCGTCGCGATCACGATGAGCGCGACGACGCCGATGGGCAGGTTGATGTAGAAGACCCAGCGCCAGCTGAGGTGTTCGGTGAAGAGTCCGCCGAGGAGCGGGCCGAGCACACTGGTCGTGCCGAAGACGGCGCCGAACAGGCCCTGGTACTTGCCGCGTTCGCGCGGCGGGACGAGGTCTCCGACGATCGCCATCGACAGGACCATGAGTCCGCCGCCGCCCAGGCCCTGAAGCGCCCGGAAGCCGATCAGCTGCGGCATGTTCTGCGCGAGGCCGCACAGCGCGGAGCCGATCAGGAAGATCACGATCGCGGCCTGGAACAGCCTCTTCCGGCCGTACTGGTCGCCGAGCTTCCCCCACAGCGGGGTCGCCGCGGTCGACGCGAGCAGGTACGCGGTGACCACCCACGACAGGTGGTCCAGGCCGCCGAGGTCGCTGACGATCGTCGGCAGCGCGGTCGACACGATCGTCTGGTCGAGGGAGGCCAGCAGCATGCCGAGCAGCAGCGCGCCGATCGAGACGAGGACGCTGCCGTGCACGTGCTCGCCGGCGTCGGTGGCGGCCGCCTCGCGCCGTCTGACGGCGCTCTCGTTCACGCCCAGCGGCGCGGACGGCCCGCCGTCCGTGCCGTGCCCGTCCTCGGTCATCCAGACCTCCCGCCGGCCCCGAGGGCCCCGGTAGCGTCCCGGTCACCCTCCATCCTGATCGGTGTGACCGGTTATGGCCTGTTGAGTCCTGCGGAGGCCGGGATTCCGGGGGCTCCGGGGAGATTGTGTGGGGGACGTACGGATAACCTCGGGAGTTCCTCAGGGGGAGGACAGGGGATGGATCCACGCGTGAATGAACCGAACGGGCACATATGCCCCGAGTGCGCGGCGCCCCGTGCGCCGGACGGCAGCCCGTCGTGCGCCTGCACCCAGCGTGCGTCGGATGCGCTGCGCGACGCGCGTACGGCGGAGGCGGCTGCGGCGGAGGACTTCGATCCGCTGCGGATCCGGCCGTACGTGGAACTGGAGCCGGGGGACGCGGACACGGCCGTGGTGCCGGTGTCCGTCGCCGTACCGGGGTTCTCCGACGATGCCTCCGCGTCGACGATGCGGCTGGCGGCCGTGCCCAGCGGCGCCGGCGCGCCGCCGGACGTACCACCCCGGTCCGGGCGGCGGCGTCGCGTCGTCCTCCTGGGCGTCGCCGGGGCCGTGGTGACGGTCGTCGCCGCGGCGGGCTTCGCCAGTGGGCTGTTCTCGTACGACACTCCCTCGCGGGACGGCGCCCTGCCGGACGCCGTTCGAGCGAGCGTCCCGGAGGCGTCCCCCACGTCCGCCTCGGCGTCTCCGTCCACGAGCACGTCGTCGTCGCCCCCGGCGCCGGCCGCCCCGGCGCCGCCGCCGCCCAGCGCGACCCCCTCACCGTCACGCTCGTCGGCCGCGTCCTCGACCCCGTCCCCGTCGGCCACTCCGTCCCAGACCCCGACGACCGAGCGCGCCACCGGCTCGGCGGAGGCCACCGGCGACGAATCGGACGACGCCCGCCAGACCGAAACCCTGCGCCGCGGCGACGAGGGCCCCGAGGTGACCGAACTCCAGCTCCGCCTGACCCAGTTGGCCCTGTACGTCGGCAACGCGGACGGCGACTACGACAACCAGGTCGAGGAATCCGTACGCCGCTACCAGTGGGCCCGGGGAATCACAGCCGACGACCTGGGCGTGTACGGCGGGGCGACCCGGACGAGCCTGGAAGCGGAGACGACGGAGCCGTGACCGTTTCGGCCTGCTGCTCGGTGGGTGGGTCGGGGGCGTGCCGGTACGTCCGCCCGTCGCCGCCGGATCAGACGTCGCCCGAGCACTGAAACGCCCGGTGACGCGAACGTACGCGACGGGCTTTGGACGTACCGGCACGCCCCCTCCCGCCGGTGGGCATCATCATCCAGCCCGACCGGCGCCCGGGAAAACACTGCGCCATCCCGATCCCCCACCCACCCGCGGAGCCACACTCCTCAGCCCGGCGAGCACCCTTCAACCCGACCGGCGTCCAGGAAAACACTGCGCCATCCCAATCCCCACCCACCCACGGAGCCGCACCTCTCAGCCCGGCGAACACCCTTCAGCCCGACCGGCGCCCGGGAAAACACTGCGCCATCCCGATCCCCCACCCACCCACGGGGGCGGCACTCTTCAGCTCCGGGCAGGGCCATTCAGCCCGACCGGCGTCCAGGAAAACGCTGCACCATCCCGATCCCCCACCCACCCACGGGGGCGGCACTCTTCAGCTCCGGGTAGGGCCATTCAGCCCGTCCGGCGTTTGAGGACGAGCCCTTCGGGCGAACGGGGGTCTGGGGGCGGAGCCCCCAGGAACGGGACGGGAAGGGGCGGAGGGGGCGAAAAAACCCTTCCCCCGCACCCGCGTCGGGTCCGCGTCCTCACCCCACGTACAGCCGAATCCCCCCACCGTCCACACCCTCGACCCGCACCTGCGTAAGGTCACGGACCACCACGTCGGGCCGGTGGAACCCGGCCCGAGGGCCGACCCCGACGACCCGCATCCCGGCGGCACGCCCCGCCGAGATCCCCGCCCCGGAGTCCTCGAAGACGACACACTCCTCAGGCGCGACGCCCAGTTCCGCGGCCCCCTTGAGGAACCCCTCGGGATCCGGCTTGCTCGCCCCGACGGACTCGGCGGTGACCCGTACATCCGGCAGCGCAAGCCCGGCCGCAGCCATCCGCGCGGTGGACAACCCCACGTCCGCGGAGGTAACCAACGCATGCGGAAGCCCGGCAAGGGATGCGAGGAACTCTGCCGCACCGGGAACCGCGACGACGCCGTCCATGTCCGCGGTCTCTTCGGCAAGCATCCACGCGTTGTCCGCGTAGTTCTGCTCCATCGGCCGGCTCGGCAGCAGCACGGCCATCGAGGCGTACCCCTGCCGGCCGTGGACGACCTTCATGACCTCGTCGCCGTCCAGCCCGTGCCGGTCGGCCCAGCGGCGCCAGACGCGCTCGACGACGGCGTCCGAGTTGACGAGGGTGCCGTCCATGTCGAGCAGGAGGGCGCGGGCGGTCAGAACGGTGGGAGCCGTCATCGGCATGCTCCAGGGCGCGGAAGACGTGGGATACGAGGAAAACCCAGCAAAGGGGACCGGTTACGGCCCCCAGTGACAAGGTGACCCCGCCCGCCGGTCAGGGAGTGCAGACGGGAGCCACTTTGTTCCTTCACGATACAAAAAAGAGGGCCTCGGCGCCACCGGCCCTGACCAGCTGCTTTACCAACGCACCTACGGAAAGTCACCCCCAAGACAGCAGGGAGACACCACCCGTAGGCCGCACGGACACCTGCCCGACCGAGCACGGGGACCTCAGCCCGTCACCGCCTCGAACAGGCTCCACACCCCGAGCCCCAGCATCAGCATCGCCGCGACCTTGGTGATCAGCCGCAGCGGCACCCGCTTCATCAGCGCCTTGCCGCCGACGATCCCGAGCCCGGCGACCGCCCACAGCGCGAGCACCGCACCGAGGCCGACCGAGAGCGGATCGTCATAGCGGGCCGCGAGGTTCGCCGTCATGATCTGGGTGAGATCGCCGAACTCGGCGACCAGGATGAGCATGAAGCCCGCCCCGGAAACCTTCCAGAAGCTCTGGTTCGCGGGCTTGCGGACCTCCTCCTCGTCCTCGTCCTTCTTCATTAGCAGCACCGCCGCGCCACCGAGGAAGAGCACACCGGTGACGGCGTGCACGATCTGCTGCGGCAGCAGGGTCAGGACGCTGCCCGCAGCGACTGCGAGCGCTACATGGAGGGCGAAGGCGGCGGCGACGCCTGCGAAGACGTACGAGGCGCGGTAGCGGGTGCCGAGGACGAGTCCGGCTAGCGCGGTCTTGTCCGGCAGTTCGGCGAGGAAGACGACGCCGAAGACGACGGCCATGACACTGAAGCTAATCAAAATTCCTCAATCGGTCGGGCTGCCCCACCGAGAGTGCTGTGACTGCGACGCGACACCTCGGCACGGCAGCACACAGGGGCACCCGTACGAAAACGTACGAATGACGCACATGTTGTGCACTGCTTGCCGAAGGTCTCGCTGGCCGGCCCCGTGAACGAGGTCTGCCTCCGGGCGCCGGCTCAGACGAGCTGAGCAGTATGTCGACGGTCCGGCGAAGAGCTACTCCCCTTCTGCGCCATCCATCGTACGGGACGGCCGCGCGGACCCCGTAGGGCCTTTGGTCCCGCCGCAGGCGTAGGAGTTCTGGTTCGTCGGACTGGCGTAGGACATCTGGTTCGCCAGATTCGTCAGAAGTCTTGATGTGTCATGAGCACGTCACTAACTTCTCACCTGACGCACATCCTCTGGAAACACGCCGCCGCAAGCATGTGCTCGCTCGCCCCCAACGACCCCCCACTCCAAGGGAGTTCGCATGCCAAAGGTCTACGCGCGTCGACGGCTGAGTGTACTCGCAGCCGTCACCGGTCTGATAGCCATGGTCGGGATTTTCAACGGCCCGACCGCCTCCGCCGCGCTGCCCACCCCAGTCAGCGCCGCCACCGCCCGCACCTACCTCGCCTCCCTCACCGTGGCGACCGAGGACCGCACCGGCTACGACCGTGATCTGTTCAACCACTGGATCACCATCAGCGGCACCTGCAACACCCGCGAGACGGTCCTGAAGCGGGACGGCACGAACGTCGTCACCAGCTCCGCCTGTGCCGCCACCAGCGGCAGTTGGTACTCCGTCTACGACGGCGCCACCTGGACCGCCGCGTCCGACCTGGACATCGACCACCTGGTCCCGCTGGCCGAGGCCTGGGACTCCGGCGCCGACAGCTGGACCAGCACCCAGCGGCAGAACTTCGCCAACGACCTGGTCCGCCCGCAGCTCATCGCCGTCACGGACAACGTGAACCAGTCGAAGAGCGACCAGGACCCGGCCGAGTGGATGCCGTCCGTCACCTCGTACGCCTGCACGTACGTCCGTGCCTGGGTCCAGGTGAAGTACTACTACGACCTCTCGGTCGACACCGCGGAGAAGACCAAGCTGACCTCGGTCCTCAGCGGCTGCTGATCCGGCGCAATTCACAAGGTCGCGGTTCCCGGAACCTCCCCGCCGACCTCCGTCGTTCCGTACCGTACGGGGCGACGGAGGAGGCTGATCAACTTGGCGGAACTACGCCTGGGACCGCTGCTGAGGTACGTCGACGGCTCGTCCGCGACCTTCTGGGTCGAGGCGAGCCGTCCGTGCATCGCCGAGGTGCGCTGCGCCGACGGCTCTCGCGGCGAGGCCCGGACCTTCCAAGTCGCCGGACACCACTACGCGTTGGTGCCGGTGAGCGGACTGACCCCGGGGACGGCGACCGCGTACGAGGTGTTGCTGGACGGTTCCTCCGTCTGGCCGCTGCCCGACTCCGGGTTCCCGCCCTCGGTCGTCAGCACCCTCGACGGTGACACCGTCCGGGTCACCTTCGGCTCCTGCCGCTGGGCCGCGCCGCCCGAGGACGAGAAGGACCCGGTGGGCCCGGACGCCCTCGACACCCTGGCGGCCCGCATCGCCGGGGCTCCGGAAGGCGAACGCCCGGACGTTCTGCTGCTGTTGGGCGACCAGGTGTACGCGGACGAGGTCTCCCAGGCCACGCTCGGCTGGATCGCCGCCCGCCGCGGCCTCGACGACCCCCCGGGCCACCAGGTCGCGGACTACGAGGAGTACACCCGCCTCTACTACGAGTCCTGGCTCGACCCCGAGATCCGCTGGCTGCTGTCCACCGTGCCCAGCTGCATGATCTTCGACGACCACGACGTCATCGACGACTGGAACACCAGCGCCTCCTGGGTCGCCGACATGCGCTCCACCCCGTGGTGGCGCGAGCGGATCCTGAGCGGCCTGATGTCGTACTGGGTCCACCAGCACCTCGGCAACCTCTCCCCGCGCGAACTGTCCGAGGACCTCCTGTACGCCGCCGTCCGCGAGACCCCCGACGGCACCGACGTCCTGCGCGCCTTCTCCGCCCAGGCGGACGCCGACCCAGCCTCCGTCCGCTGGAGCTACCGCCGCGACTTCGGCCGCGTCCGCGTCGTCATGCTCGACACCCGCGCGGCCCGCGTCCTCGACGAGAAGAACCGCCGGATGATCGACCCCGGGGAGGCCCAGTGGCTGCGGGAACAGGCGCTGGAGTCGCCCGGCTCGTACGACCATCTCCTCATCGGTACCTCCCTGCCCTGGCTGCTTCCCCCGCTCATACACGACGCCGAGACCTGGAACGCGGCGCTGTGCGAGGGGAAACGGGGTGAGCGGTGGGCGCGGTTCGGGGAGAAGATGCGCAGGGCTGCCGACCTGGAGCACTGGGCGGCGTTCCCGTCCTCGTTCGAGGCGCTCACGGAGTTCATCGCCGGGGCGGGCTCAGGGGACGACGCCCCGGCGACGGTGTGCGTGCTGTCCGGAGACGTGCACCACGCGTATGTCGCCGAGCCGACCTGGCCCGGCGGCGCCCAGCCCGCCGCCCGGGTGCTCCAGCTGACCTGCTCCCCCGTCCACAACTCGATACCGCTGCACATAAGGCTCGGCTTCCGCTTCGGCTGGAGCGGCCTCGGGCGGGCGATCGGGCACCGGTTCACCCGGCACGGCCGCTGCGCGCACCCGCCCGTCGAGTGGCGCAGAGCCGGCGGCCCCTGGTTCGGCAACCAGCTGATGACCCTGACGCTGCGCGGGCGTTCCGCATCCCTGCGCCTGGACCAGGCACGGGCTCTGCGCGGCGGAGGCGCCCGCCTCGAAACAGTGGAGGAGTCCGTACTCACCACCTAATAGGCGCATTGCGTACGGTTGTTGTGCGCGTTGTCCCTGATGCTCGTGAGGCATCCCACACCTGACGCCGATCATCCGCCCCAGGTCTCGGCTCCCGCTCCGTACGACGGCATGATGAGGCGGACCGTCCGCTTCCAGTGGGCGGTTTGCTGCCCTGCGCCCCACACGCCCGGGAGTCACCCCTTTGTCCGCACCACCCGCCGCGCCCGCCGGGACCACCCACGCCTCGGTCGCCCTCGTCGGCGCGGGCCCGCGCGGCACCAGCGTCCTGGAACGCCTCTGCGCCTCCGTGCCGGAGCTCCTGCCGCCCGATGTGCGGCTGACCGTCCACGTCGTCGATCCCGCCCCACCGGGACCCGGCCGCGTCTGGCGCACCGCACAGTCGCCGCAGCTGCTGATGAACACCGTGGCCTCGCAGGTGACCCTGTTCACCGACGAGAGCGTGGACTGCTCGGGGCCGATACGCCCGGGGCCGAGCCTGCACGCGTGGGCGGGCGGCGAGTTGGGCCCCGACGACTATCCGACCCGCGCCCAGTACGGCCGTTACCTGGAGTGGGTCTTCGGCAGGGTTGTGCGCGGGGCACCGTCCGAGGTGCGGGTCGAGGTGCACACCGCCCGCGCGACCCGGCTCGACGACGCGCGCGACGGCCGTCAGACGCTCACCCTCTCCACCGGCCGCACGCTGTCGGGGCTCGCCGCCGTGGTCCTCGCGCAGGGCCATCTGCCGGTCCTCGCCGATCCCGCGGACAGACACCTCACGGCGTACGCCGAACGGCACGGCCTGCGCCGCGTGCTGCCCGCCAACCCGGCCGACGTCGACCTCTCCGCGCCCACCCCCGGCGAACCCGTCCTGCTGCGCGGCCTCGGCCTCAACTTCTTCGACCACATGGCCCTGTTGACCACGGGCCGCGGCGGCCGCTTCGCCCGCACCCGCCAGGGCCTGCGCTACCTCCCCTCGGGCGAGGAGCCCCGCCTGTACGCCGGCTCCCGCCGCGGCATCCCGCACCAGGCTCGCGGCGACAACGCGAAGGGCCCCTACGGCCGGCACCTTCCCGTCGTCCTCACCGACGACGTGATCGCCGGCTTCCGCAAGCGCGCGGACTCCGGTGACGCGCCCGACTTCCTGCGCGAGATATGGCCGCTGGTGGCGAAGGAGGTGGAAACGGTCTATTACGAGGGGCTGTTGGAGCAGGCTGGGGCGGGGCCGTTCCGGGACCGCTTCCTGGCCGTCCCGTACCGAAGTCCCCAAGAGGCCGTGCTTCTCGACGAGTTCGAGGTTCCCGCCGCCAACCGCTGGTCCTGGGACCGCATTTCACGCCCGTACGCCGGTCAGGTCTTCGCGGGGCCCGATGCCTGGCGGGACTGGCTGCTCGGGTATCTGCGCGAGGACGCCGAGCAGGCCGCGCTCGGCAATGTCGAGGGCCCGCTCAAGGCCGCCCTCGACGTGCTGCGCGACCTGCGCAACGAGCTGCGGCAGATCGTGGATCACGGCGGCCTGTCGGGCGCTTCGCGCCGGGAGCACCTTGACCGCTGGTATACGCCGCTCAACGCCTTCCTCTCCATCGGGCCGCCCCGGCAGCGCGTCGAGGAGATGGCGGCACTGATCGAGGCGGGCACGCTGACCGTTCTCGGGCCCCGCCTCGAGGTGCGGGCCGAGGACGGGGCCTGGGTCGCGCACTCCCCCGACGTGCCGGGTTCGGCCGTACGCGCGACGACGCTCATAGAGGCGCGGCTGCCGGAAGCGGACGTGCGTCGGACGGCCGACGAGCTGCTCGGGCGGCTGCTGAAGACGGGCCGGTGCCGCCCGCACACCGTTGACGGTTACGAAACCGGAGGGCTGGACGTAACACCTCGCCCCTATCGTCTGATTGACCGTCAAGGGCAGGCGCACACAAGGCGGTTCGCGTTCGGTGTGCCCACGGAAGGGGTGCACTGGGTGACCGCGGCCGGGGCCAGACCTGGGGTGGATTCGGTCACGCTTTCGGACGCCGACGCGGTGGCGCGGGCGGTGCTGCGGGTGGCACTACGTGCGACGACAGCCGAAACGGAAGCGCAAGCGGAAGCGGGTCCGTGGCTGAATGTTGAACTTGCAAGCATTGATTAGGTTCACCTAACGTAGGTGGCTCACTCGGTTCCGTCCCCCACGACCGGTCCGTCCCACAGGACCGGCCCGACCGAAGGAGACCCCCCATGTCCGGACGCCTCAACAGCGCCCAGCCCTATGCCGTCGGCCTGTTCCGCATCGTCGTCGGCCTGCTCTTCGCCTGCCACGGCGCCGCCTCCCTCTTCGGCGTCCTCGGTGGCGCGGCGGGCGGCGGCAGCATCGACGCCGGCACCTGGCCCGGCTGGTACGCGGCCGTGATCCAGCTCGTCGGCGGCACCCTCGTCCTGCTCGGCCTCGGCACCCGCGCCGCCGCGTTCATCGCCTCCGGCTCGATGGCGTACGCGTACTTCGACGTGCACCAGCAGGGCGCCCTGTGGCCGATCCAGAACGGCGGCGAGGCCTCGGCGATGTTCTGCTGGGCCTTCCTGCTGCTGGTCTTCACCGGCTCCGGCGCCTTCGGCATCGACCGTGTCTTCGCCTCCCGCACCACCTCGGACCCGGCGGACAAGCGGACCTCGCAGCCCGTCGCGGCCTGATCGCTCACGCGACGGCGCACATCCCGTCGTACGAAGGCGGCGCCCATCCCCTCGTACGAAGGGGTGGGCGCCGTCGCCGTACGCGCTCAGCCCGTTCCGGTCACCCATCCGAACGGAACCGTGAAGCAGCCCACCCGGGAGCCGCTCATGCCCTTCTCGTCGTGCAGCACCACGGAGGTGGCCCCGTCGCGCCGGAAGCCCCAGCCGTGCCGGGCGACCGCCTCGCCCGCGCCCTGCGCATCGGCCTTGAAGTCCAGCCAGACCTCGTTCTCGGCGTTGGCGTAGGCAGGGTCCTTCGACGGCTGCACGGGATCCACGGTGTGCTGGTAGTGCCCGCCCGCGGCGGCGGGATCGGCGGCGCACGGCTTCTGGTGCACATGCACGCCGTACGCGTACCCCGGCTTCAGCCCCTCCACCTTCAGCCGCACGGTCGTCGCCCCGCTCGCCTCGATGTGCTGGCTCACCTGGATGTGGGCCGCCGCGGGCACGAGTGACATGTCGTACGTCAGTGCCGCCGACGGGACGAGGGCGGTGGGCGGCGCGAAGCGCGCGTCCGTCTTCATCCAGTAGCCGTCGGGGGCGGCCGTACCGCCGCTGCCCGCCGCCAGTACGGCCGACGCCAGAGCGCCTACGAATATCCCTGCCACCATCGCTGTCCAACTCCTCTTGGGTCTGTGCGCACCCCCACCGCGTCGATCCCCCTGCTTCGTTGGTACGGGAAGTCGGCGCCGCGCGCCGTGCGGGGGCGGCAGCCGGGTGAACGTGATGTGAGAGACCCACGAGCCCCCCGTGGAACTCCTGTCACACCCCCCGCGTACGCTGTATGGCTGTCACAGGCCGCCTTGCCGCTCCCCGCTACGCCGCGGCGTGGTTGTGCCTACGGGGGAGTACAGGGGAGTGTTTCGGTGCTTGAGAGTGTGGGGTCGCTGACCGGCAGCCCATGGATCTACGCGGCGGTGGCCCTGTCGGTCCTGCTCGACGTCTTCCTGCCGGTGCTGCCCAGCGGCGTACTGGTCATCATGGCCGCCACGGCCGCGGCGGCGGGCACCGCGACCGGCGAGGTCCCGCAGGCGGTGCCCGACATCCTGTTCCTCACCCTGTCCGCGGCCACCGCCTCGGTGCTGGGCGACCTGGTGGCGTACCGCCTGGCCTGGCGCGGCGGCGAACGCCTCGACCGTGCCATCGCCCGCTCCCGCCGCCTGACCAGCGCGCAGGAACGTCTCGGCGCAGCCCTCGCACGGGGCGGCGGCCCGCTGGTCGTCATCGCCCGCTTCGCCCCGGCCGGCCGCTCGGTCGTCTCACTCGGCGCCGGCGCGGCCCACCGCCGCGTCCGCGAGTTCCTGCCCTGGTCGATCCTCGCGGGCCTGTCCTGGGCCGTGTACAGCGTCGCCCTCGGCTACTTCGGCGGCCAGTGGCTGGGCGCGACCTGGCTCGCCACGGGGGTTTCACTCGTGGCACTGTTCGGCGCGGGCGCGGGGGCGGCGTACCTGATGCGACGGCCTGCGACCGAGGCGCCGGTCAGCAGGGCATAAGCGGGTCCGGCAGCGCCCCCGAAGGAGCGCGGGGCTGCATCGATATGCGGCTCCGCCGCGTGGGCGCGACCAGCCACGACGGACCCACAGTCGGCGCAACGGCCTTGCAGCGGAGCGCCCAGGCCCACTGGGCTGCCGCGACGCCGGCGCGGTTGGTAGCGCCCCAAAGGGGCGCGGGGAACTGCGCGACCAGCCACGACGGACCCGCAGCCGACGCACCGGACCAACAGCGGAGCGCTCACGCTCGCTGGGCTGCCGCCCCGCGTACCTCCAAGCCGCCCAGGAGTTCGGCGGTGGCCGCCGCGATCGCCTCGACCGCCTGGTCGAAGACCTCACGGTTGTGGGCGGCGGGGGCGCGGAAGCCGGACACCTTGCGGACGTACTGGAGCGCGGCGGCGCGGATCTCCTCCTCGGTGGCCTCTTCGGGGATCACGGGCGGGCGGAGTGTCTTGATGCTGCGGCACATACGTCCAGTGTCGCGCGTACCCCGGGCAACGTCTGCAGCCTCCGGGGTTTCGGGACTCCCGTACCGGCTGCGATGATCCACTCCGAGGCGGCCACCCTTCCCGGGGGCCGACCGACGAGAGGACCGAACAGACATGACCAAGGAACAAGTCACACCTATGACGGTCGCCGTCCTGGGCCCCGGCGGCATCGGCGGCCTGCTCGCCGCACTGCTGTCCCGTGCCGGGCACCGGGTGATCTGCCTGGCCGGGGACGAGACCGCACGGACGCTGAGGGCGGACGGCATGCGCGTGCGCAGCGGGCCCTTCGGCGACTTCATGGCGCGTGTCGAGGCGGACACCGAGCTGCGCGAGCCCGTGGACGCGTGCCTGATCGCGGTCAAGGCCACGGCGCTCGACGCGGCCCTGCAGCGGGTCCCGGTGAACGCGCCGGGCGACGGCCTGCTCGTACCGTTCCTGAACGGCGTCGAACACCCGGCGGCCCTGCGCGAGCGCTACGGTCCGAGCCGGGTGGCGCCCGCGGTGATCCGCGCGGAGTCGACTCGCGTGGCCCCGGGGCTGATCGAGCACGACAGCCCCTTCGCGGAGGTCGACCTGACCGGCGAGACGGTCGGGCGCGAGCAGTTGGACGCTCTCGCGGGAGCCCTGGCCGGAACCGGCATCGGCACCCGCGTCCAGGACGGCGAGGCGGCGACGCTGTGGGCGAAGATGTCCTTCCTCGCGCCCCTCGCCCTGCTGACCACCCGCTACGCGCTGCCGCTCGGCGACGTACGCACGCTCCACCGCGAGGAGTTGACGGCGCTGGCCGAGGAGACGGCGGCCGTCAGCACCGCGTGCGGCGCTCCGGCCGATCCGGCCGCCGCCCTCGCCCGTTACGACTCCTTCCCGCACGGCACCAAGTCCTCCATGCAGCGCGACGCCGAGGCGGGCCGTCCGCTCGAACTGGACGCGATCGGCGGGGCGTTGCTGCGGGCGGCCGAGCGGTACGGGGTGCCCGTGCCGGTGGCGAGCGCGCTGGTGCGGGAGTTGGCAGCGACGGGTCGCTGACCCGCCGCCTGCGGCCTCCAGGGGGCCGGAGCCTCGTCAGGGGCGGGTCTTCGCCAGCAGCTCGACGACCTCGGCCGTCGTCCCCGTCTCGCCGAGGCGGGGGAAGATCCGCTCCACGCTGTTGCGGTGGGTGTCGGCGTCGATGTCGGTCATCGCGTCGGTGGCGAGGGTGACGTGGTAGCCGTGTTCGTGGGCGGCGCGGGCGCTGGACTCCACGCCGATGCTGGTGGCGATGCCGGCCAGCACGATCTGGGTGATCCCGCGGCGGCGCAGGTGCAGGTCCAGGTCGGTGCCGTAGAAGGCGCCCCAGTTCCGCTTGGTGACGGTGATGTCCTCGGGGTGCCCGGCCAGCTTGTCGGCGATGACGTCCCAACCCTCCGGCCAGGTGCGGGGGTGGCTGCCGCCGTCGATCCGGCCGGGCGCGGCGTCCGATCCGTCGGCGGCCGCGGTGACCCGTACGAGGACGACGGGGAGGCCGTGGCCGCGGAAGGCGTCGGCGAGCTGGCTCGCGCGCTCCAGGACCTCGGCGGCGGGGTACGGGGCGAGGCCCGGGTTCCCGACGATCCCGTTCTGCAGATCGATGACGACGAGCGCGGTACGGGGGTCGAGCGTGGTGAGTGCCATGGTCAGGCCTTTCCAGATCCGGAAACAGGGGTTCCGGGGGTGGGGGTGATGGTGCGGAGGGAACGGTCGAGGAGGGTCACGGCCAGGAGCAGCACGGCTCCGGCGAGCATGAACAGGGCCAGCTCGTGCAGGCCGTGGGTGTCGGCGCCGTGGGCGAAGAAGGCCGCGGTGGCGGCGGAGGCGCCCATCGCGCCGAGGTAGGTGAAGGTGCGCAGCAGTCCGGCGGCGGAGCCGATGCGATCGGGGTCGGCCTGCCGGTAGAGGGCGGTCTGGTTGGCCAGGCCGTTGAGACCTTGCGGTACGCCCATGAGGACGCCCGCGGCGGCGAGCAGCCAGACCGGGGAGCCGGAGCCCACCACAAGGAGCACCGCACAGCCGGCGATCTGCGCGAGGCTGCCGACGACCAGCTTGGCGCGGACGGCCTCACGCCGTCCGGTAGCGCCGGCGAAGGCCAGCGCGGTCAACGACAGCGGCAGCAGCAGGAGTCCGGCGGCGGAGGCGTTCAGCCCGCGCCCCTCCTCCAGCCACTGCGTGAAGCCGTACAGGAACGCGTACACGGCGGTGAAGGCCAGGAACTGGCGCAGGAACGTGGCCAGCATGGGCAGGTTCCCGCCGAGCACCCGCAGATCGATGAAGGGCTCCGCGACGCGCAGTTCCCGCAGGACGAGCCCGCTGCCCGCGACGGCTGTCAGCCCGAGGAGATACAGGCCGGCGACGCCCGGGTTCATCAGGAACAGCATCAGCGAGACGAGCATCGCGGCGAACAGCACCATGCCCACGAGGTCCACGGCCCGCTTCGCAGGCGGCGTCTCGAACGAATGCTTCGGCAGGCGCAGCGAGCCGAGCACCAGACAGGCCAGCGACAACGGGATGTTGACGGTGAAGACGATCCGCCAGCCGCCCGCGCCGATGAGCAGTCCGCCCAGTGTGGGGCCGATGACGACGACACTCTGGTTGGCGACCGAGAGCGCGGTCAGGACGCCGGTCGGGCTGTCGTGCCCGGTGCGCTCGGCCTCGCTCCGGGTGAGGTACATGGACGCGGGATACGCGGCCGACGTACCGAATCCGAGCAGCACCCGGGCGGCGATCAGCACGCCCAGGGAGGGGGCGACGGCACCGAGGAGTCCGGCGATCCCCACCAGCCCCGTACCGATGAGGTAGAGGCGACGGGGTCCGTACGTGTCGACCAGCCGCCCGATGACGGGCTGGCCGACGGCGGTGGCGAGGTAGAGCGCGGAGACGAGCCACGCCGTCTCCGAGGGCGGCGCCCCGAAGGCGGCCCCGATCGGCACCAACGCCACCGCGATCATCGAGGAGTTGACCGGGTTGAGTACGGAACCGAGGACCATCGGGGCGATCAGCCGCCGGTCGAAACCTGCCGGGGCCGCGCGCGGCGGCCTGGTGGAGCGGGCGAGTTTCGGTATCACTGCCGGGTGAGCCGTTCCAGTACGGCCATCGCCTCGACGACGGTCTGCCGCTCGGCCTCCGTGCAGCGGTCCTGGAAGGCCCGGGCCAGCCACTCCTCGCGGGCCTGCCGGGTGCCCTCGACGCGCTCGCGGCCGGCGTCGGTCAGCGTGACGAGCTGACGCCGGCCGTCGTTCGGATCCGGGCTGCGCTCGATCAGCCCCTGCTCGTCGAGCGCGGCGAGCGTGGTGGCCATCGACTGCGGGCGGACCCCCTCGGCGGCCGCGAGCGCGCTGGCCGTGGCGGCCCCGCTCTTGCTCACCAGGGTGAGCGCGGACACCTGCGAAGGCGTGAGGTCGTCCGTCTCGGAGACCTCCCTGATCCGCCGCCGCAGCCGGCTGAACGCCACGCGCAGATCGAGTGCGGCGCGGGCGGCGGACCCGGAGATGCCCTCGGGGGCCTCGATGCCTTTGTCCATGCCACCGTCTTTGTCCATGCCACCAAGCTAATTTATTCAGTCTGGACTGTCCAGTTGAAACTGAACAGTCTGGACTGAGGCCATCTCCTCGCGAAGCGCAACCGGCGGGTTGCACCTAGGGCCCCGTTGTGCAACTCTGGGGTTGCAAGTCAATGGCGGCGATGAACGGAGTCAGCTCATGAGCTCGGACCGGATCGAACGCGAAACCCTTATCTCGGCACCCCTGGAGCGGGTCTGGTCGCTGGTGGCTCAACCCGGGTTCTGGGTGGCCGACAAGGCGAGTCTGCCCGGCACCGTGGCCAAGGAGGGCGAGTCGATGGTGGCGAAGAACGCAGAGCACGGCGACTTCCCGGTGCGCGTGGAGAAGGTCGAGCCGCCGACGTACCTGGCGTACCGCTGGACCAGCGCGTTCCCCGGAGAAGAGCTGCGCGAGGACAACAGCACCCTCGTGGAGTTCACATTGACCCAGGAGGGCGACCAGACGCGGCTGCGCGTCGTCGAGAGCGGGTTCGCGGCGCTGGCCGGGTCCGAGGAACTCCGCAGTCAGAATCTCAAGGACCACAGCGAAGGCTGGCCCCTGGAGCTCGAGGCGCTCAAGACGCGCGCGGAACAGCCGTCCACGTGACCGCAGAACGTACCGGCGCCGCCGAGGCCGTCGACAGCGTCCTCGGCGCACTGGCCGACCCGACGCGACGCCGGCTGCTCGACCTGCTCGCCGCACAGGGCGAGGCCACCGCGACGACACTCGCCGAACGGCTTCCCGTCTCCCGGCAGGCGGTGGTCAAGCACCTCGCCGTCCTGGACTCCGCCGGACTGGTCTCCGGCAGCAGGGTCGGACGCGAGGTCCGGTACGCGGTCCGGCCCGCGGCGCTCGACACGACGGCACGGTGGATGGCCTCACTCGCCGCCGACTGGGACCGGCGACTGGCGAACATCAAACGCGTCGCCGAGGCGGCGGAGCGGGATTCGGGGTCGACACAGCCCGACTGAAAGGGCGGTTGAAACGGCCCGACTGAAAGGGCAGTCGACACAGCCCGACCGAAAGGACACAACTCATGGACTCGTCAGCACTTCGCAGCGCCTACGACAGCCTGCTCGACGCGGCGGCCCTCCCCGACCTCGGCGACGCGGACGACGGAGGATGGAACGCCGACCAGATCCTGGCCCATCTCCTCAGCGTCGACGCCGCGACCGCAGCGGTTGCCCTCGGCGTCGTCGCCGGCTCGCGACCCACCTTCGACAACCGGGTCTCCCTCGACACCTGGAACCTTGACAGGATCATCGCCGAGCACGCGGACAGGGCAGCCCTGATGGGTCACGTCCGAAGCCAGGCCGCCGTCCTGTGCGACATCGCCGATCAGCTCAACGACGAAGCCGCCTCGGTCCTGGTGCCCTCGCTCCTCCTGTCCAACGACACCCTCGTCGTGGACCAGCCGGTTCCGCTCGCGGGCCTCATCAACGGCCTCGCCGAGAACCACGTACCGGGGCACACCCAACAGCTCCTCGATCTGCGCGTCACGACCCCTGGACACGTCTGAAAGGCGTCGGACCCATCGGATACCGATGCATTGACCCTTGGCAGGTGGCGCGCTTTCATCGCGTGAATCCTTGTGAGTCCTCTGCGCAGGGCCGGGGGCACGGGATACGGGGGGCGGCTGTGGCCGTCCCCTGCCGAAGGGGGAGCCACCTGATGAGACCTTCCTTACGCATCACCCTGACCGCCGTTCTGGCGGTCGCCGTCTCCTGTCTCGCCTCGCCCGCGGGGGCGGCGAGCGACGACCTGGTCCCGAGCACCGAACGGATCAGCGTGGCCCCCGACGGCACCGGCGGAAACAGTCACTCGGTGGATCCGGTGGTCAGCGCGGACGGACGCGTCGTGGCCTTCGCGTCGGCGGCGACCAACCTGGTGACCGGTACGGACGTGCGGAACAACGTCTTCTACCGGACGGCCCCGGGCGCACCGCTGCAGCGTGTGGTGGTGCCCGGCGAGACGACGTCGACGCCCCAACTGTCCGAGTCGGGGCGCTACCTGACCTTCACCTCGTACTCGGCCACGACCGCGACCTCCTCCGTGCACGTCATGGACCTGCACACCGGGCTGATAGAACGCCTGGCGCCCGCGATGGACGAGGGCTACCAAGTGTCGTACGGCATCGCCCCGATCAGCGCGAATGGACGGTACGTCGCCTTCGTCGCCCGCCCCACCGTCGACGAACACGGCGCGTTCGCCTGCCGGGTCATGCTCCTTGACCGCCGGACGCAGCAGGTGCAGCGGGTCAGCCGGCCCTCGGACGGCTCCAAGAACTTCCACCAGTGCCAGCAGATCTCGATGAGCGCCAACGGCCGCAAAGTCGCCTATCTGGAGGGCTACTCCGGGCCGGCCGCCGACGACCAGGGCGACATCCTGGTGTACGACCGGGTGACCGGGCGGACCGTGCAGGCGGATGCCACCCATGACGGTGCGCCGGCCGACATGTCGGCGATCGCTCCGGTGCTGAGCGCCGACGGCTCCAAGGTCGGCTTCAACTCGCAGGCCACCAACCTGGTTCCGGACGCCGACCCGAACAACGGCTGGAACGCCTTCGTACGTGATCTGTGCACGGGCACGCTCCAGCGGTACGACGGTCGGTCCCCCACCGATCTCACCCTGGTCTCGGACCTGTCGGTGAACGGCTCGAAGCTGCTCCTAAACACGGCGGACGTGGACCGCAGGTCGCTGGGGCTGATCCTGCGCGATCTGCCCACCGGCCACGAGGAGTTGCTGTCGCCGGGGCAGGACGGCAGTCCCCTCACCGTGGGGCGAGCGGCGCTGAGCGCGGACGAGTCGACGGTGGTCTTCGACTCCTACTACCCAGGCCTGGTCCCCGATGACACGAACCTGATCGGGGATGTGTTCGTCCGCACCTTGGGCTGAGCCAAGAGACCACTGCACGACGAAGGGCAAGGAGAGTTCGTACTCCTTGCCCTTCTCAACGTATAGCGCACCGGGGGGCTTGCGGCAAGGCCCGGGTGGTGCCGCAGAATGGTCGGCCAAGGCCAGGACCTGCGGAAATGGCAGATTTGCGGAGGGCGTGCCTCCGGATTTGCGCGGGGCGGCCGGGCCGAAAACCAGTCTCATTGAACGGGTGTATCGATGATTGACGTGATCGTGGTCGGCGGCGGACCGACCGGCTTGATGCTGGCCGCCGAGTTGCGGCTGCACGACGTGCAGGTGGTCGTGCTGGAGAAGTTGACCGAGCCGACCACGCAGTCCCGCGGGCAGGGCCTGCACGCGCGCAGCGTCGAGATGATGGACCAGCGCGGCCTGCTCGACCGATTCCTCGCGGTCAGTGAGAAGTTCCAGGTCGGCGGTCTCTTCAGCGGCATCGCGAAGCCGTGGCCGGACCGGTTGGACACGGCTCACCCGTACGGCGTCGCCACCCCGCAGCCGCTCACCGAACGGCTGCTCAACGAGCGTGCCCTCGAACTCGGTACGGAGATCAGGCGCGGCTGCGAAGTGGTCGGGCTGAGCCAGTCCGAGGACGACGGGGACGAAGACGGGGCCGGGGTGACCGTCGAGCTGGCGGACGGTACGCGGTTGCGCTCGCGCTACCTCGTCGGGGCCGACGGCGGCCGCAGTGCGGTGCGCAAGCTGCTCGGCGTCGGTTTCCCCGGCGAGCCCGCCAAGGTCGAGACGCTGCTCGGGGAAATGGAGGTGACCGAGGATCCGGCGACGATCGCCGCCGCCGTCGAGGAGGTCCACAAGACCCAACTGCGGTTCGGCGTCGCCCCACCCGATGAGAACGGGGTGTGCCGCGTCGTCGTGCCCGCCGACGGGGTGACCGAGGACCGTGCGACCGAGCCGACCCTCGACGACTTCAAGAAGCAGCTGCGGGCGTTCGCCGGCACCGACTTCGGCGTCCACTCGCCGCGCTGGCTGTCCCGGTTCGGCGACGCCACCCGGCAGGCCGAGCGCTACCGGGTCGGCCGGGTGCTGCTGGCCGGCGACGCGGCGCACATCCACCCGCCGACCGGCGGACAGGGGCTCAACCTCGGTGTGCAGGACGCGTTCAACCTCGGCTGGAAGCTGGCCGCCGCGGTCAACGGCTGGGCCCCGGAAGGGCTGTTGGACAGCTACCACACCGAACGGCACCCGGTGGGCGCCCGCGTGCTGGACAACACCCGCGCGCAGATCACGCTCCTTGGGGCCGACGCGGGTGCGACCGCGCTGCGGGAGCTGTTCTCGAAGCTGATGGACTTCGAGGAGGTGAACCGGTACGTGACCGGGATGATCACCGCGGTCGAGATCCGCTACGACTTCGGCGAGGGCCACGAACTGCTCGGCCGGCGGATGCGGGACGTGAAGCTGAAGCAGGGCCGCCTCTACGAGCTGACGCACGGCGGCCGCGGACTGCTGCTCGACCAGACCGGCCGGCTTTCGGTGGCGGGTTGGGCGGACCGGGTCGACCATGTCGTCGACGTCAGCGAGGAACTGGACGCACCCGCGGTGCTGTTGCGGCCGGACGGCCATGTGGCGTGGGTCGGTGACGACCAGCGGGATCTGCTCGGCCACCTGCCCAAGTGGTTCGGCGCGGCGGCCGGTTGAGCCTGCGGTCGCGTTTCGGTCGGCTCGAGCTGCGGGGCGGGTGCGCAGGGGTCCTGCCCCGCAGGGTCGAGTGGCTCGGGCCTACCAGGCGAGTTCGAGGGAGCCGCCCACCGGCAGGGCGTGCCAGCGGTCCGCGTGCTCGTCGAGGCGGGGCACGATGCGGTCGACGACCGGGGGGAGCTCGTCGGCGCGTACATACGCGGGGAGGGTCTTCGCATGGCCGCGGCGTACCTCCCAGACCGGTACGGCGATGCCCGCCAGCTCCTCCGAGCGCGCCATGTCCGCCCGCGCCTGCGGGGACGGCTGAACCGGCTTCGACTTGCGGCGGCGTGCCGCCTTGTTCCGCTCGGCGGGATCCGCGGGCCAGAACAGGCCGTTGTCACCAGCGGCGAGTCGCCCGTACACCCCGAGCCTGATCCCTGCCTCCGCCTCGACCAGGAAGTGAACCAGGTCGTGCGGCAGGTAGGGATGTCCGCCGGGACCGTTGCGCGGGGCCAGCGCCGCGCCGGTCTCGCGGTGCACCGAGATGTCGTAACTCGTACCGGGGCCCTTGGTGAAGACGACGCGCATGGCCGACACGCTAGGCGCCGGCCCCGCACCCCCGCACCCCGTTTTCCACCGGCCGCAGCCCCCACGGTAGCCGGGCGGCGGCCCGCCGTTCGCGAGGGCTCGGCCACACCCGTTCGCGTGAAGTCCCGGAAGGAACTCGCATCCCAAAATCGAACAGGCGTACCATTGCCGTGTGGCTGCGACCTATGACTTTCCGAGTGACCTCCTGGCCGGTCAGGAGGAGCTGCATCAGGTCCGGGCCGAGCTACTGGCCCTGCTGAAGCGTCTCCCCTGGTCGGTCGAACCCCTGGACGGCTTCAGCGACACCAACGGCTGGCGCAAGGTGGAACGGCCCGCCTCCCCCGGCTGGACGGCGGACGAACAGGCCGAGGTGGAGAAGCTCCGACAGCGCGAGCGCGAACTCGCCGTGTTCGTGAGCTGCCACCGCTTCTGGTCGGAGGTCATCCCCGCGGAAACGGTCGACGCCCGCGCGAGCCTGAAGCACGCCCACGAGGACCCGGCGTGAACGCGAAGGCTCAGTCCGACTTCGGAGGATTCGCAGGATTGCGAGGTGTACGCAGAGTCCGCCGGAGCGTCTCGAAGGCCGTGGGTCGCGGGCGGTCCGCCAGGAAGTCCCGTACGCGAAGAGCGCATTCCAGCGGGCTCTGAAGACTGGTGTCGACGTCGAGGTCATGCAGTTCGTGGGAGTGGACCGCGTCGTACTGCATGGCGGCCAGCCCTCGCTGCCGGTCCCCGCGCTCGGCCTCACGCCGCTCCAGCTCGGGCAGCGGACAGCGCACCCCGACCAGAACGGTGTCCTCGGGCACGAGCAGGTCGAGAAGATCGAGCAGCCGCCAACGACGACTCAGCGGATGGTCGACGACGACGTTGTTGCCACCGGCCGCCATACCCGCGACGGCCCGGTGGAAGCCCTTGACCGTGCGATCGATCTCCGCCTGAAGATCGCCGTCAGCCAACTCGCCCCCGCCGCGCATGGAATGGAAGACGTCCACCGGCATGTGGAACCACGTTCCGTCGAGGACGCCAAGCAGTTCCCGGGCGATGCTGCTCTTCCCGGAGCTGGACGTGCCGTTGAGCAGGATGACCGTGCCCCCGGTCTTCGTTTCGGGGATACGCACGTGATCCGGGACCGCAGTGCCCGGAGCCGCCTCGGTCGCCATCGTGTCGCCCTTCTGCTTTCAATGGGCCGGTCTCAATGGGCCGGTTTCAACGGGCCGGTCTCAACGGGCCGGTCTCAACGGGCCGGTTTCAGTGGGCCGGTCTCAACGGGCCGGTTTCAGTGGGCCGGTTTCAGTGGGCCGGTTTCAGTGGGCCGGTTTCAGTGGGCCGGTTTCAATGGGCCGGTTTCAATGGGACCGGCCCACCGGATAGGACGCCTGGAAGGCCAGCCGCTGGTCCGCTCCGTCACCGAGCACCCCGAGCACATCGTCGAACGCCACGAACTCCTCCCGCCTCGTCCGGCCACTCGCCTCGGCCAGCCGGGCGACCACGAGATCCTCCAGCTCCTGGACGCGCTTGTTCTTCCAGATCTTGTCGGCCACGCTCACCAGCAGATCCTCGATCCCGATGTCCGGCCCGGTCCAGGCCGCGTGGGTCCCCGCGAACCGGGCCAGCTCGGCGCTGACGCCCTGGGCCAGCAGCAGTTCACGTCCGGCCTCCTCGTGCGCGGAGCCGGGCCTTGACAGTTCACCGACGTGCGCCGTCTTCCCTATGTCATGCGTGGCGGCACCGAAGAGCACGGCATCGCGGTCGAAGCGCAGTGCCGGCTGCCGCTCCTCCAACCAGTCGACAAGCCGGTGCGCGACATCATGAACGGCCCGCAGATGAGCCGCGAGACGCGGAGGAGCGTCGAGCTTCCTCAGAAGCTCCGCCACTCGGTCCGGCAGCGGGCGCAAGGGCGGGTTTCCCGTGTCGTGCAGAGCCCGCAACAGCAAATCGGGAGGCGTCACCGCGCCAGGATAGAAGCCGGGGAAAAGCTCAAGGCCCAGGTCTCCGGGTGAATACCCGCTGACCTGGGCCTCTCTCATGCCCCGAACCTGGTGGGCGCGGACGGTTTCGAACCGCCGACATCCGCCTTGTAAGGGCGGCGCTCTACCACTGAGCTACGCGCCCAGGACGAGTCGACAGCCTACATTGCCCGAGGGTGTGCCTCGCAAACCCGTATCCGGGGACCGGGAACAGAGAACCAAGGTCGGGGCCGGGTCGGGGGTTTTCCCTACCTCGTATCCGGGAGTGACCCGGATCCCCCCGCAGCCCCCGGCTCCGTACGGTCGAAGAGCGTCGGAAGAGCAGGTGCCCAAGAGGCCCGGCGCATGTCGCCGTACTTCGCAGGGGGAGATCTTCATGGCTCGCACCGTACGTACCCGCACTCGCTCGACACGTACCCGCGCGGTGGCCGTCACCGGTGCCGTCGCCGTCGTGGCGCTGCTCGCCGCCGGGTGCGGTGCCAGTGCCGGGGACGACAAGGACCCCGAGCACCGGTCATTCGAACTGCAGGGCCGCACGCTCACCGTCGACTCGGACGACTCCGCGCTCGAACTCGTGGTGGCGGACTCGGACGAGGCCGACAAGGTCGAGGTCACGCGCTGGTTCCAGGGCAGCGTCGCCGTCGGCGGGGACCCCAAGGTGACCTGGAAGATGGACGACGACCGGCTGGTGCTGCGGATGAAGTGCTCGGGCGTGATCGCCGACTGCTCGGCCAAGCACCGGATCGTGGTGCCGCGCGGCGTCGCCGTCACCGTGAAGGACGGGGACGGCAGCGTGCGCGCGCAGGGGTTCAAGGACGCGCTGAGTATTCGTACGGCGGACGGTTCGGTCCGGGTGACGGACTCCTCCGGGCCGCTGAACCTGCGTACGTCCGACGGTTCGGTCCGGGTGACCGGCTCCTCCGGGCCGCTGAACCTGCGTACCTCCGACGGCTCGATCCACGCGGACGGCGTCGACTCGCGGCGCGTGCAGGCACGTACCAACGACGGCTCCGTACGGCTCGAACTCGACGCCGTGCCGGACCTGGTGGAGACCCGCACCGGGGACGGCTCCGTCACGATCGCGCTGCCCCAGGAGACGTACCGGGTGACGACGGAGACCGGTGACGGCTCGGTGGATGTGTCGGTGCCCCGGGCCGACGCCAGTTCTCATGTGGTGTCCGCCCACACCGGCGATGGGAAGATCACGGTGCGAACCGCGAACTAACCAGCCCGTGTGTTCGTCCTTAACGGGTGGGAGAATGACACCGGGCAGGGCGGATCACAGCACGGGAGAGGGATGTGACGGCGACACCTTCACAGCCGTACACGCCGTTTGTGCCATGCGCACGGGCAGAAGGTGGTCGCCCTCCGAGGTCCCGGAAGGGCCGCGCCGCCGGGATCCCGTACGCCGCTCGTGACGCGCTGACCCTCATGGCCCTGCCGCTGCTCGTCGCTCTCACGCTGCCCGCGGCCTTCGCGGGCGGCGGCACGCGGCGCTGGTTCGGCGGGCGCTCCGAGAGTCAGCGGGCAGAGGCGCAGGCCGCGAAGGACTCCGCCGCGGCCGCCTTCTACGAGCTGGACACCGCCCAGCGCGATCTGCGGATCTCGATAGAGACCATCACGGCCGTCGACGCCTCCCCCGCGGCCCGCCGCGCCGTCTCCGACTTCGAGGCGCTGGGACGGCGTATCGACGAGGCCAGCCAGAAGTACATCACCGCCGTCGACGCCCACGACCTCGACCGTGACGACCTGGAGGCGTCGGTCGCCGCCCAGGCCCGGACCGAGCTCACCAGCGCCAAGGACGAACTGGGCCGGGTCAAGCAGCAGCTGGACCGCTTCGAACAGGGCCTCGAATCGCTGCTCGGCAAGGCGGAGACGCAGCTCGCCCGGCTCGCCCCGTCCGTCGAGCGCGCCCGCCAGGCGCTGCTGGCCGCGTCGAACGCGCTGGACGGCGTACGGGGATCGGGGCTCAAGGCCGACGATCTCGCCGCCCGGCTCGCCGCTCTCGGGCCCGAGCTGACCAAGCTCAATCAGGGGGCCGGGCAGCACGGCGTACCGGAGACGCTGGAGCGCGCCGAGCGGGTCTCGAAGGAGGCCGAGGGGGTACGGGCGGAAGCCGAGCGGCTGCCCGAGCGGGCGGCCGAGATCGACCACCGGCTGGTTTCGCTGCGCACCCGCGCCCAGGCGCTGACCACGCGCGCCGGGCAGGTGGAGCCGGTGCTGAGCGAGCTGCGGCGCCGGTTCACGGCGCCTTGCTGGCAGGACCTCCAGCATGTTCCGGAGCAGGCCGCGGAGAGCGTACGGCAGGCCGAGCTGAAGCTGAAGGAAGCGAAGGCCGCGCGCGACGAGCAGCGCTGGCCGGACGCGACCTCCCTCCTTTCGACGGTTCGGGCGCTGCTCAACAACACCGACGAGGCGGTCTCCGCGGCGGGCGACCGGCTGCGTCGGCTGAAC
The DNA here is from genome assembly GCF_026341825.1 of Streptomyces sp. NBC_00620. Classification (GTDB taxonomy): domain Bacteria; phylum Actinomycetota; class Actinomycetes; order Streptomycetales; family Streptomycetaceae; genus Streptomyces. The sequence goes on along the minus strand of NZ_JAPENY010000001.1, from coordinate 4,049,338 downwards.
GCCGTGTCGAAGGACCCGCGGCAGGAGATCGACCGCACCCGCTTCGCCATCCGGGACGCCCAGCGCCTGGCCATGTCGGGCCGCAACACCCCCGACCCGCGCCACGCCCGCCCGCTCGACGAATCGGTGGCCCGCCTGGAGCGCGCCATCACCACGCTGGAGGGCCGCCACCCCGACTACTGGCACTTCCTCACCGAGACCGAGGCGGTACGGCAGACGGTGGGCCAGGTGGTCTCGCAGATCCGGGAGGAGCGGGGCGGCGGGGCCTGAGAACGCCACCTGCGGCACAGGGGTTGGCGATCCGGCTACCCCGGGCGGATGCTGAAGGTACGTACGGCCTCCGCTAAAAGCGTGAGCGTGAGGAGGCGGACATGGCCACACACGTACTTCGCCCGGGAACCAGGCGGCGGCGCATCAACTTCGACGAGCATCTGCCCGTCGATCACCGTCTCAGCACCTTCTACCGGATCGGCGCGGGCCTGATGGGCCTCGTGCTGCTCGCATTCGGCATCCTGGGCCTCATCGACAGGGTCGGCTTCTTCGACACCCGCGGTGACCAGGTCGCGGGGCTGAGCACCAACGGCGCGCTCAGTGTGCTGTCGATCTGCGTCGGGCTGCTCCTCTTCGTGGGGATGGTGATCGGCGGGAACTTCGCCTCCACCCTCAACATGATCCTCGGCGTCGTCTTCATCCTCAGCGGCTTCGTGAACCTGGCGCTGCTCGACACCGGCTACAACTTCCTCGCCTTCCGCATCCAGAACGTGCTGTTCAGCTTTGTGGTGGGCGTCCTGCTGATGTTCTTCGGGATGTACGGGAGGGTCGGCTCGGCCCTGCCCCACGACAACCCGTACTGGAAGTCCCGCCATCCCGAACAGCAGGAACACGAGCAGCGGCTGCGGGCCAAGGCCCACGCGCTCGCCCTCCAGAAGGCGAACCGAGGCGAGCTGCGCAAGTGACCCTCGTCGGCGGCACGAGGCGCCCGCTAACCTGTGCCCCATGCCTCGCTATGAGTACCGCTGCCGGACCTGCGGCGACACGTTCGAAATGAGCCGCCCGATGGCGGAGTCCTCCGCCCCGGCGGCCTGCCCGGCCGGCCACGACGACACGGTGAAGCTCCTGTCGACGGTCGCGGTGGGCGGCTCGGCCTCGGCGCCGACACCGGCCCCGGGCGGCGGTGGGGGTGGCGGCGGCTGCTGCGGTGGGGGCTGCTGCGGCTGACCTTCCGGGCGGGTCACCCGTATACCCGTCCGTCCGTACGGGAGACCAGACGTCTATACGTCGGACACCAGACGCCGTACGGCTTCGACGACCGCTCCGCGATGCGAGCGCAGTACGGCCTCGTCCAGGCCCCCGGGCGCCATGGCGCTGGTCGGTGTCCACGCGCCGGCCAGGGCCAGTACGAACGTGAGGAGATCCTCGGCGCCGAACGCCCCGGGGACGCTGCCGTCGGCCTGCGCCTGGGCGATCGCCGCCGTCTTCTGTTCCATCGACGCGGCCAGGCGTACGGGCCCGGGGCCGCCACCGGTTCGCTCCAGACGGTTCCAGGTGGCCAGCCGCAGCTGGTGCGGGTTGGCGATGAGGTAGTCGAACAGCTTGCCCGCGTAGTCCGGGAGATCGCCGGGCGTGAAGGGGACGTCGTCCAGGACCCGCGTCACGTGCAGGTCCATGACGATGTCGAAGAGCTGGTCCTTGTTTCCGAAGTACGTATAGATCTGGGCCTTGTTGACCTTGGCCGCGGCACCGATGCGGTCGATACGGGCACCGGCGATGCCGTAGGCGGCGAATTCGTCCGTGGCCGCCTGCAGAAGTCGGGCCTTGGCGGCCTCTGAATCGCGGGTCCGTGGGGCGCGGGGTGTCTCGGGCATGCCCCCAGAGTAAAGCAAATAAACGTTCAGTTGCTCCCGCCTTCGATCGGGGCTACTGTCTAAATGAACGTTTAGTTATTAGGACGGGATGGACAAGATGATCGTCTACGACAAGCTCTACATCGGCGGCCGCTGGACCGACCCCACCGATCCCCAGCTCCTCGACATCCGCTCCCCCCACGACCGCTCCCTGCTCGGCCGCGCCGCCCAGGCCACCACCGCCGACGTCGACAAGGCGGTGGCCGCCGCCCGGGAGGCCTTCGACCACGGCCCCTGGTCCCGCACCACCCCCGAGGAACGGCAGGCCTTCGTCGTACGCCTCAACGAACTGCGGGCCGGCCGGGCCAAGGAGATCTCCGCCCGCATCAGCGCCGAGACGGGCGCCGCGCTCTGGTTCGCCGAGTGGGGTCAGCCCGCCCTCGACAAGCAGGCCGACGCCTATCTGCGCGCCGCGCGCTCCTTCGGCTGGGAGGAGCCCCTCGACCCCACCGGCGCGTCCGGGAGCCTGGTGCGCCGGGAACCGATCGGTGTCGTCGCCGCGGTCATCCCGTGGAACTCCCCGTACATGGCCGCGCTGGTGAAGATGATCCCGGCGCTGCTGGCCGGCAACACCGTGGTCCTCAAGGCATCCCCGGAGAACTCGCTCAGCATCATGCTGCTCGCCGAGATCTTCGACGAACTCGGCCTGCCGGAAGGGGTCGTCAGCATCCTGCCCGCCGACCGCGCCACCAGCGAGCACCTGGTCTCGCACCCCGACGTCGACAAGATCGCCTTCACCGGTTCCACCGCCGCGGGCCGCCGGATCGCCTCCATCGCCGGTGAACAGCTCAAGCGGGTCTCCCTGGAGCTGGGCGGCAAGTCCGCCTCGATCATCTGCGAGGACGCGGATCTCACCGCGATGGCGGACGGCCTGAAGTTCGCCTCCTTCGCGAACAACTCGCAGAACTGCCAGGCCCACACCCGCATCCTCGCCCCCCGCAGCCGCTACGACGAGGTCGTCGGCGTGCTGAAGGACCTCGTGGAGTCGCTCACCGTGGGCGACCCCACCGACCCGGACACCTTCATCGGCCCGATGACCAGCGAGGTCCAGCAGCAGCGGGTGCTGGACTACATCCGGATCGGCATCGACGAGGGTGCCCGCGTCGTCACCGGCGGCCCCGGGTCGCCCGAAGGCCTGGAGGGCGGCAACTACGTACGCCCCACGCTCTTCGCCGACGTCGACAACGGCATGCGCATCGCGCGGGAGGAGATCTTCGGGCCCGTGATCGTGGTGATCCCGTACGAGGACGAGGAGGACGCCGTACGGATCGCCAACGACTCCGCGTACGGCCTGGGCGGCGGCGTTTGGAGCACCGATCCCGAACGCGCACTGGCTCTCGCCCGCCGTGTCCGCACCGGCTTCTTCATGGTCAACGCCGCTCCCGTCGGCTTCGACGGACCCTTCGGCGGCTACAAGGCGAGCGGCATCGGCCGCGAGATGGGCGCCTTCGGCCTGGCCGAGTTCGTCGAGCTCAAGACCATCAACGTCTGACCGCCCCGGACCGTCAACGTCCGCCCCCCACAGGAAAGTTGAGAGACTCATGTCCAAGACCTGGCTCATCACCGGCAGTTCCCGCGGCCTGGGCCGCGCGCTCGCCGAGGCCGTCCTCGCCGCCGGCCATCAACTCGTCGCCACCGCCCGCAGGCCCGAGCAACTCGACGACCTCGTCCGGCGGTTCGGCGATCGGGTCCGTGCCGTCGCTCTGGACGTCACCGACCCCGCGGCCGCCCGCGCCGCCGTCCAGCAGGCGGTCGACTCCTTCGGCCGGCTCGACGTCCTCGTCAACAACGCCGGTTACGCGGACGTCGCCTCCATCGAGGACGTCACCGAGGACGCCTTCCGCGCCCAGATCGACACCAATCTGCACGGCGTCGTCAACGTGACCAAGGCGGCGCTGCCCGTGCTGCGGGAACAGGGCAGCGGGCACATCGTCCAGGTCTCCTCCGTGGGCGGCCGCGTCGGCACCCCCGGCCTGAGCGCGTACCAGGCCGCCAAGTGGGCCGTCGGGGGCTTCTCCGAGGTCCTGGCCCAGGAAGTCGCCCCCTTCGGCATCAAGGTCACGGTCATCGAGCCGGGCGGACTGCGCACCGACTGGGCCGGATCCTCGATGAGTACGCCGCCGGTCAGCGACCCGTACAAGCCCGTCATCGAACCCGTCGTCGGATTCCTCGGCCAGGCCGACGGCACCCAGCCCGGCGATCCCGCCCTGGCCGCCCTGGCCATCCTCCACGTCACGGAGGCAGCCGACCCGCCGGTGCGCCTGCTGCTCGGCAGCGACGCCGTCGCCGTGGCCGGCGCCATGGCTCAGAACCTGGCCGCCTCGGACGCCAAGTGGCGCAAGGTCAGCGAATCGATCGACTTCGACGCGCCCCGCTAGGAGGCACCCGCTAGGAGCCCTGCCGGACCCCGTCCAGGAACTCCCGCAGGATCCGCTCCCCCGCGGCGACCCCCCGCTCGGGCAGCGCCGTGACCGTGGGCGCCGTCCAACCCGCCTCCGCCAGCTCCCCGTGCCCCGGGCGCCAGCCCCGGTCGGCCGCGAGGAGCAGGTCGGCGTCGAGCAGGGAGTCGCCGGCCGCGAGAGTGAGGGTCGCACCGGTGCGTCGCGCGACCTCGTGCATGGCCGCGCTCTTGGTGAGGGGCTTCGGCACGGCGTAGATCTTGCGGCCCTGGAGGGACACGGTCCAGCCGCGGTTCTCGGCCCAGACGGCGAGTTCCTTGACCCAGTCCTCGGGGAGCAGTTCGCGCTCCACGACGAGGTAGGCGAAGAGGTCCTCGGCGACCCGGTGCTTGCGGACCCAGGCCGGATCGGCGGTGGCCTCCATGTGCTCGCGCACCTCGGTGAGGGAGGCGCACTCGCTCGCCAGCCGTGCGGTCACCTTCGTGTGCCAGTCGGCGTCGGACACCCCGTCGACGAGCAGGTGTCCGCCGTTGGCGCAGATCGCGTACTTCGGGGCGGGGCCCGGCAGGCTGATGCGCTGGTACTGCTTGCGGGTGCGGGTCGTGGTGGGCACGAAGTCCGCCATGCCGCCGAGTTCGGTCAGGAGAGCGGCCGCGGTCTCCGTCAGGTACGACAGCGGCTTGCTCTCGTGCACCTCGACGCAGAGCAGCCGGGGCGCCACCGGGTCCGGCATGGTCAGCGCGAGGGCGGCGCTGGAGTAGATGAGCGTGCGGTCGAGGTCGCTGGCGACGAGCACCTTGGGCGAGGCCGACGCGGAGGTCTCAGACATCCCGGACATCAGACCGTCACCGACTTGCCGTCGGCACCCGTCGCGCCGCGCGTGAACTTCGGGTGGATCAACCCCACGCAGGTGTACGGGAGTTCGGCGACCTCCTCGACGGGCACCCCGCGCTGCTCGGCGAGCAGGCGTACGTGGTCGAGGTCGGCGCCCGCTCCGGCGCGGGCCAGGATCTTCCAGGGCACGCGGCGCAGCAGCACGCGGGTGGTCTCGCCGACGCCCGGCTTGACGAGGTTCACGTCGTGGATCTCGTACTCCTCGCTGATCCGCTCGACCGCGGCCCAGCCCTCCCAGGTGGGTGTGCGGTCGGCGGCGAGCAGTTCCTTGGCCTGGGCGCAGGCCGCGTCGGCGACCTCGGCGAACCGTGCGGCCACGGCGTCCAGGAAGTCGACGGAGACGTCGGAGCCGGCGAGTTCGCGGTAGAACTTCGCGCCGTGGAAGTCGTGTTCGCCGACCAGGTCGGAGCGCAGGACGGTGCGCGAAATCAGCCCGGACACCGTCGAGTTGAGGCAGGCGGAGGGGATCAGGAAGTCCTCGCGGGTGCCGTACGTCCGTACGCAGGAGCCCGGGTCGGCGAGCACCGCGATCTCCGGGTCGAAGCCGGTGACGCCCTCGGCCTTCTCGAACTCCCGTATGGCGTCGGCCAGTTCGCGGGTGATCGCGCCCTTTCCGGTCCAGCCGTCGACGAACACGACGTCGGCGGGGTCGTGGTGGGCGGCCAGCCAGCGCAGCGCGTTGGCGTCGATGCCGCGGCCGCGGACGATGGAGACGGCGTAGTGCGGGAGGTCGAGGCCGTGCTGGTGCTGGGCCCAGCGGCGCATCAGCACGCCGACCGGGGTGCCCGCGCGGGCCAGCGAGACGAGCACCGGGCGCGGTGAGCGCTCGGCGAGCACCAGTTCGGTGACCGCGCCGACGGCCTGGGCGATACGGGCGGCGGAGGTGCCGAGCGCCGCGTGGAACAGCTCCTGGTAGTGGGCGCTGGGCTGGTACTCGACGGGCAGCGACTCCGCGTAGTGGGCGCCGCCGCTCTGGATGGCCTCCTCGCGCTCCTCGGTCGGCGCCTCCAGCGTCACGTCCGAGAGGTCCTGCAGCAGCCAGCCGACGTCTTCGGGCGCGTACGAGGAGAAGGCTGGGCCGCGGAGGGGCTCGGGGAGCATGGAGGGCCTTTCGGTGGACGGGCGCCCGGGGACGTACGAAGGGACGACGGCGAGCAGGACGTGCGGGGTGTGCGCGGTGAGCTGCGCCAACAGGCCGTCGGCGGCGTGCAGTTCGGGGGTGTCGGCGGTGGAGTCGACGACGGCGACCACGGCGTCGAAGCCGGCCCCTGCGACGTTGTAGGCGTAGCGCTCGCCGGGTCCGTCGTCCGGGTTGTCGTGGGCCGGGAAGACGATCCGGCTGCGTATCGCGTAGCCCGGGTCGTCGAGGGCGAGGACCGGGGACCGGGTGGTCGTGGAGTAGCGCACCTCGGCGTCCACGACCTGCTCCAGTTCGCGGGCCAGCCGCAGCGGCGCGTACATCAGCTCCTCGAAGCCGAGCACGAGCACCCGTCGGGCGCCGTCCGGCAGCGCGTCGGCGATCCGCGCGGCCAGGGCGGGCAGGGCGCCGTCCAGGCGTATTCGCTGGCCGGGCGCGAACCCGTGCCGCCCGCCGTCGGGAACGCCGCGTGGCCAGCCGAGCTCGACGCGGGTGACTCTCCCGGCACGCGACCGGGCGAGCGCCGCGAGTGCCGCGGGCCCGGCGGGTGCCGCGAGCGCCGCCGCCTCGTGCTCGGCGACCAGCGCCTGCCCCTTCTCGAGCACGCCCTCGGGAAGCCTCACCGTCCCCGACGCCGCCGTCACCAGGTCGACCCGCGCGCCGATCTCCCGGGCGAACTCGTCCAGGCGCCCCATGTCGGCGGCGGACCGCATGTCGACGAGCGCCACGACCACGTACCGCTCGCGCGGGTAGCGGGCGTGCAGGTCGCGGATGGTGTTGAGGATCGTGTTGCCGGTGGAGAACTCGTCGTCGACGAGGACCAGCGGGCCCGAGCCGGAGAGGAGGCCGGGGTTCTCGGGGAGGAGCAGGTGCGACGTGGCGTGCGAGTGGGACTCCTCGAAGCCGCCCGCGCGGGCGACGCCGGGGACGGGGCGTCGGGTGGAGTGGAGGTAGGGGGCGAGGCCCACGCCGTCCGCGACGCAGTGGCCGAGCCCGGTGGCCGTCTCGGCATAGCCGAGGACGACCGCCGCCCGGGACTCCTCGTCGCCGAGCAGCTCCCGCACCCGCCGACCGAGCGCGAACCCGTACCCGTACACCACGGACGGCGACTGCGGCACATGCTTGCCGAGCACGTTCGACACGAGCAGATGGGCGCGCTTGGGGTTGCGCCGCAGCGCGAGCCCCAGCAGTTCGCTCAGCTTCTCGTCGCCGACGAGTTCGACGCCGAGCCGCTCGGCGACCCAGGTCCCCGTCCACACCACGTTGTTCATCAATTCCTTGTCTGTATCGGTACCTGTATCGGTACCTGTGTCGGTATCGGTATCTGTACGAGTCACTACGGCTGGTCGGGCCGTTTCAGCTGGGAAGCCCGGCGGCGAGCAGCTCCACGAAGCCGATGTCCTCGTTGGCGACGCCGAAAACCTCGGCGCGCTGGAGAGTGCGCTCGGCCCAGGCGCGGTGCGGCTTCACTTCATTCATTTTGTTCGTGTACGCCGACCGCAGCACACCCCCGCCGCCGCGCTCGGGCCTGAGGATGTCCTGCGCGTCGCTGTACTCCTCGTGACTGACGACGGACAGGGCGTGCACGGCCGGTACGTGCGAGGGGTGGATGCAGGTCTTGCCGAGGAGGCCGTTGGCGCGGTCGAGGGCGATCTCGCGCAGCAGCCCGTCCAGGTCGTGTTCGATGAGCGACTGGCGCAGTTCCTCGACCTCGACCTCCTGGAAGGGGCTGCGGCGCAGCTGAGGCTTGAACATGCGCTCCTGGACGCGGAAGTACTCCCACACGGGCCCGGTCACCGTGAAGCCGGTGCCGTCGGCCCGCCCGAGCAGGTTCACCACGTCGGCGATCACGGAGGCGACGATCTGGACGTCGTAGGCGGTCATGTCGGGCGCTCTGCGCAGCCCGTACGCCGAGCAGAAGTCGGTGACGCCGAGGCGCAGCGCGAGGACGCGGTCGCGGTACTTGTCGACCGTGCGGTGGATGCCCTCCAGGGTCTCCCTGCGGGTCTCCATGTACAGCAGGCCGGGCGATTCGAGGACCGGCATCGCGAAAAGGCGCCGCCCGCTCGCGCTCTCGGCCGCCGTGAGCGCCTCCAGGAACGGGACGCCCCGCTCCTCGGTGAACTTCGGCAGCACGAATCCGGACAGCAGCCGCACGGCTGGGCCGAGCCGCTCGACGAGGTCGGGGATCTGCTCCGGTTCACGGACCCGTACGAAGAGCAGCGGCAGCTCGGAGCCGCCCGGCCGCCCGGCGAGGTCGGTGAACTGCCGGACGAGGTTCTCCTCGGCGCCCACGACCTCCGCGTCGTCGATCGAGTCCTCCAGGCACAGCACCATGGAGACGACGCCGCGCCCGGCCTGCTTGACGATGTCGTCTGCCAGCCGCGGCCTGGTCGCGGGGCTGTACAGGGTGGCTCCGAGGGCCGCCGCGAGGACGCGGGCCGGTGATTCGGCGGTGAAGAGGCTGGGCTCCCGGTAGAAGAGGCGCTGCCGCTCTTCCGGGGCGATATGACCAAAATGACGCATGAAACTCCCCCGGAGCTGCTAGGCGGCCTGATCTGATGTGGCCGGTAATAGTACGTATGGATCCATGTCAGGGGTTCCCATCAAGGATGAAGTTCAGGTAACTCGGCCGTGTCACCTGTTCTTCGATCCTCGCCGGGGATCTTCACCCCCGCGTTGTCGTGACCAGGCCCCAGAGGGCAGGATGACCGCATGACGCACGCGATGCTGAAGGGGTCGAACGTCCCGCTGGACGCCACAGCGGTACGCGCCGTGCTGCGCTGGACGCCCGGACAGGGAGTCCCCGATGTGGATGCCTCGGCCCTGCTCCTCGGCCCCGAGGGTCGTGTGCGATCCGACGAGGACTTCGTCTTCTACAACCAGCCCCGCCACCCCTCGGGCAAGGTCAGGCTGCTCGGCAAGAAGCGCGGAACAGAGGGCCTTACCGACACGATCCAGACGGATCTGACGGGTGTCGAGGCCGCTGTCGGACAGATTCTGCTGGTCGCATCGGCCGAGGACGTCACCTTCGACCGCGTACGGGGGCTGCGCATCCTGCTGTACGACGCGTCCCTCGCGGACGCCGAACCGCTGGCGTACTTCGACATCAAGCCGGAGACGGGCGCGGAGACGGCGCTGATCTGCGGCGAACTGTACAGGCGTGGCGGGGGCTGGAAGTTCCGGGCGCTCGGCGAGGGCTATTCGAACGGCCTGCAGGGGCTGGCCAGCGACTTCGGTATCTCGGTGGACGACTCCGAGGCCGCCGCGGCCGCGCCCGAGGCCCCGGCCTGGTCCGCACCCGCTCCGGCCCCCGAGACCTCCGTACCCCTGCCGCCCGAGCAGGCGGCCCCGGTGCCGCAGCAGCCGGCGTACGGCTACCCCGGGCCCCCGACGGCACCCGCGGCCGCCCAGCCCGCGTACGGCTATCCAGGGCCCTCCAGCCAGCCCGCCTACGGCTACCCGGGCCCCCAGACCGCGCCGGCCGCGGCGCCCGCGTACGGCTTCCCGCAGGCGGTCGGCGCGCTCCCCGACCCGGACTTCAAACTGCCGCCGCAGGGGCCGCAGTTCATCGGGCGCTGACGTCCGCCCGGTGAGGGCGGCGCGAGGAAGCCGGCGTACGCCCTCCGCTAGCGGGCGGCCTTCGACTTGTATCCCCGTCCCCACTGCAGCCCCCAGCCGTACAGCCGGTCGAGTTCGGCCTGGAAGCCGTACACGAACCGCACCTCGCGGCGCACCATCAGCTCGCCCTTGACGTTCTCGATCATCACGACCGCGCAGGAACGGGCCTGCGGATGGCGTTCGTCGAGGCTGATCTCGACGCGTGGGCCGTTGCTCGGGAAGAGCGTGACGATGGCGTGCGTACGGTCGAAGGCCGGGGTCTGGTCGTAGATGTAGACGAAGACCAGGAGCCGCTTGATGTCGTCGCGGTGGTCGAGGTTGACGTAGATCGTCTCGCCGGACGCCGAGCCGAAGCGGTCGTCGCCGCTGAGTTTCACGAACGGCGGGCCGTTGAGTTCGCCGAAGAAGCTGCCCAGCGGCTGGACGACGCCCTTGGAGCCGTCCTTGAGCTCGTACATGACGCCGAGGTCCAGGTCGACGTTGACCATGCTCTGGGTGTGCGCCTGGACCACTTCCGGCTTGAACGTACGGAAGGGGTGGCGCAGCAGGCTGCCGCGTTGCGGCCCGCCTATGTCGGAGGTGCGCATCCGCCAGGACAGGTTGATGCGCAGATTGCCGGTGGCCGCGCCCTGCTTGGTGAGCGAGACCGTGCGGTTCCGCTTGGTCAGCTCGATGGAGTTGGTGGACGCGCTGCCCGAGTCGAAGTCCGCCGAGCGCCCACGCCACAGGTCCTGCCAAATACCCATTCCCGCCCCCACGTTCCCTCGGTATGCCGCGGGGCGGCCGTGAGGACTTGTCCTCGACGGCCGCCCCGTTCAGAGCGTTCCTCACCGGGGCCCGGGTCACACCCCGGGATCCGGACCGGGATCAGACCCCGGACGACACTTCGGTCTTGTCGTCCGAGCTCTCACCTTTTCCCTCGGCCGCTGCCAGCGCCTTGTTGCGGCGCACGGAGGACCAGAAGGACCAGGCGATCAGGACGACACCGACGAGGCCGGTGATGACCTCGTTGATCTCGAAACGGATGGTGATGAGCAGGATCGCCGCGAGGGCGCCGATCGCGTAGTGCGCGCCGTGCTCCAGGTAGACGTAGTCGTCGAGGGTGCCCTGGCGGACCAGGTAGACCGTGAGCGACCGGACGTACATGGCGCCGATGCCGAGGCCGAGCGCCATCAGGATGATGTCGTTGGTGATGGCGAAGGCGCCGATGACGCCGTCGAAGGAGAAGGACGCGTCCAGGACCTCGAGGTAGAGGAACATGAAGAACGCGGCCTTGCCGGCGAGCACGACCATGGTGGGCTGCTTGCCGGCGCGCTTGGCCTCTTCCTCGGCCTCGTGTTCGCGCTCCTCCTCCTCTTCGAGACGGTTCTCGAAGAAGCCGGAGAGGCCGCCGACGATCAGGTAGGTGATGAGACCGCCGACGCCGGAGAGCAGGACCGTCTCCGCCTTGTCGGCGTGCCCGGCGTGCAGATGGGCTTCCGGGGCGAAGTACAGCGCGGAGACGAGCAGGACGATCAGCGCGATGCAGACCGACAGCATGTCGACCTTGCCGAGCTTGGCCAGCGGGCGCTCCAGCCAGCCGAGCCACTTGATGTCACGGTCCTCGAAGATGAAGTCGAGGAAGATCATCAGCAGGAACATGCCGCCGAAGGCCGCGATCGCCGGGTGGGCGTCGGTCACCAGTTCCTGGTAGCGGTCAGCGTCGTTCAGCGCCAGGTCGACGGCCTCGATGGGGCCGAGCGAGGCGCTGATCGCCACGATCAGGATGGGGAAGACCAGCCGCATTCCGAAGACGGCGATCAGAACACCGACGGTGAGGAAGATTTTCTGCCAGAACGGGCTCATCTTCTTCAGGATTCCGGCGTTGACCACCGCGTTGTCGAAGGACAGCGAGATCTCGAGGATGGACAGGATCAGTACGATCCCGAACGCGGTCCATCCGTCGATCAGCACCGCTGCGACCAAGCCGAGCGCGGTGACCGCGAACGACCAGCCGAAGGTTTTCAGGACCACTGGCTACCCAATCGTGAGTTGGGGGGTGACCCCCGGACGAAGTCCGGAGAGGGTTTCACCCCCCGCCGTACCCGGCTTTACGAAACGTTGACTCCGAAGTCTAGAGCGATGCCCCGCAAGCCCGACGCGTACCCCTGCCCCACGGCCCGGAACTTCCATTCGGCGCCGTGGCGGTAAACCTCACCGAAGATCATCGCCGTTTCCGTGGAGGCGTCCTCGGAAAGGTCGTAGCGGGCGAGTTCCTGGCCGTCGGCCTGGTTGACGACGCGGATGAAGGCATTGCTGACCTGGCCGAAGGTCTGGCCGCGGTTGTCGGCGTCATGGATCGAGACCGGGAAGACGATCTTGTCCACATTGGCCGGAACCTTGGAGAGGTCGATCAGGATCGACTCGTCGTCGCCCTCGCCCTCACCCGTGAGATTGTCGCCGGTGTGCTCGACCGAGCCGTCGGGGCTCTTGAGCTGGTTGTAGAAAACGAAGTACTCGTCGCCGAGTACCCGGCCGGAGTTGCACAGCAGTGCGCTGGCATCGAGGTCGAAGTCGGCTCCGGTGGTGGAGCGCGCGTCCCAACCGAGCCCGATCAGTACCTGCGTGAGGTTGGGTGCGGCCTTCGAGAGGGAGACATTGCCCCCCTTGGCGAGCGTGACGCCCATGATTGTGGTCCTCCCCGAGGTCATACGTTGAGTTGGCGAGCGCGTCCGGCGCCGCACGTGAAGTGTGCGGCGCCGGACGGTTGAGCCGTAGGGCCTTTACTCAGACGTTGACGCCGAAGTCCTGCGCGATGCCGCGCAGGCCCGACGCATAGCCCTGACCGATGGCACGGAACTTCCACTCCGCGCCGTGGCGGTAGAGCTCGCCGAAGACCATGGCGGTCTCCGTCGAGGCGTCCTCGGAGAGGTCGTAGCGCGCGATCTCCGCCTCGCCGGCCTGGTTCACCACGCGGATGAACGCGTTGCGGACCTGGCCGAACGACTGCTGGCGGTTCTCGGCGTCGTAGATCGAGACCGGGAAGACGATCTTCTCGATGTCGGCCGGGACGCCGGCGAGGTTGACCTTGATCTGCTCGTCGTCACCCTCGCCCTCACCGGTGGTGTTGTCCCCGGTGTGCTCGACCGAGCCGTCCGGGCTCTTCAGGTTGTTGAAGAACACGAAGTTGGCGTCACTGCTGACCTTGCCCTCCGCGTTCGTCAGGATGGCGCTGGCGTCGAGGTCGAAGTCGGTGCCGGTGGTGGTGCGGATGTCCCACCCCAGACCGATGATGACCGCGGTCAGTCCCGGGGCCTCCTTCGAAAGCGATACGTTGCCGCCCTTGCTGAGGCTGACTCCCACGAGTCCTCCATTGGTGTCCAGGGGCGGGATGCCCCGTCTCGCGTTTGGTATCGGATCAACGAGTCGATCCTAGTGACGGGTTCCCGCACCTTGCAGGGCTTGGGACCGAACAATCACAGGGTGTCGAGCGCCTTGACGTACTCGTTCAGGTCACGCGCGTCCGGCAGGGCGTTGACGACGGTCCAGCGGACGACGCCCTCCTTGTCGATGATGAACGTGCCGCGCACCGCGCAGCCCTTGTCCTCATCGAAGACGCCGTAGGCGCGCGAAGTGTTGCCGTGCGGCCAGAAGTCGGAGAGCAGCGGGTACTCCAGGCCCTCCTGCTCGGCGAAGACGCGCAGGGTGTGAATGGAGTCGTTGGAGACAGCCAGCAGCTGGGTGTCACGGTCGGTGAACTGCGGCAGGTTGTCCCGCAGGGAGCAGAGCTCACCGGTGCACACACCCGTGAAGGCGAACGGGTAGAAGAGCAGCACCACGTTCTTGTCGCCGCGGAAGTCGGACAGCTTCACGGTGGCACCGTGGTTGTCCTTGAGCTCGAAGTCCGGGGCCTTGGTGCCGACCTCGATCGCCATAGTCACACGCTTCCCTTCCAGGGGGCTGTTCGGGTGAGCCCACCCTACGCAGAGGCACACGCCAAACGCCGGACGGGCTGGGTGTACACCCAGCCCGTCCGGCGTTTGATGATGAGGACGAGGCCGTCAGGCCGAATATCCGCGGGGTCCGGGGGCGGGAGCCCCCGGAGTCGGATACCCGGCCGACCGGCGGAGCCTTACCGCTTGCCTGACTTGGCCCCCTTCGGGGTGACCAGCCGGCTGCCGCTCCAGTCCTTGCCCACGCTGGCGCTCTTGGTCGCAGACAGACCCGCGGTCGTCGCCGCTTCGGCGATGTCGCTCGGCTCCACGTAGCCGTCCCGGCCGGTCTTCGGCGTCAGCAGCAGGATGGTGCCGCCCTCTTCGATGTACGTGGTGGCATCCACCAGTACGTCGGTCAGGTCGCCGTCCTCGTCGCGGAACCACAGCACCACGGCATCGGCGACGTCGTCGTACTCCTCGTCCACGAGCTCGCCGCCGATGACTTCCTCAATGGCCTCGCGGAGCTCCTGGTCGACGTCGTCGTCGTAGCCGATCTCCTGGACCACCTGCTCGGGCTGGAACCCCAGCCTTGCGGCAGGGTTCGTCCTCTCCTCCGCGTGGTCCGCGGTCGCGCTCACGGGTTGCCTCCTGATCATGTTTCTGGTTGGGGTCTCCCCCGGCTCTGTCGGAGCTGGAGGAAGTCTTCTGGCCACGCGCGTGCGCGAAGCATTGGCCGTAGTCCACACGGACGGGGCGGATCGCGCAAGTACCCGGCCGTCGAGACCGCCGAAACGGTGACGTTCCCGGCGGTGTCGACGCAACTCCAGGCATGGAATCGCGGCACCTGGTGACGCACACCACACCCTTCTGCCCGGTTTGCGAATTTCGGAACCCTTGGAGGGTACGAGACCCGAACGACTTTGCGGAACGCGTCACGGACTGAGCGTATCGTTGCGTTTTGGCCGGGCACGTCCCAACGTACTGCGCGAACGTCTCGGTTACCTCTCGGTAGAGATGACGATTCCGTTCGCCGGGTACACGATGGGGAACGGTGTGAACACAGAGAAGAACACCCCCAGACCGCCCTTGGACACCCCCTCAGACCGATCTGCGACAACTCCCTGCCGGCTCCCCGACGGAGCCGGCCCGACGCGTCGGGCAGATCTCTGACACCCCTCCGACAGCGAAGGAACAGCGTGGCTTCCGGATCCGATCGCAACCCGATCATCATTGGCGGCCTTCCCAGCCAGGTCCCGGACTTCGACCCTGAGGAGACTCAGGAGTGGCTCGACTCCCTCGACGCCGCCGTCGACGAGCGCGGCCGTGAGCGCGCCCGCTATCTGATGCTGCGGCTGATCGAGAGGGCCCGCGAGAAGCGCGTGGCCGTGCCCGAGATGCGCAGCACGGACTACGTCAACACCATCGCCACCAAGGACGAGCCGTTCTTCCCCGGCAACGAGGAGATCGAGCGCAAGGTCCTCAACGCGACCCGCTGGAACGCGGCCGTGATGGTGTCCAGGGCCCAGCGCCCGGGTATCGGCGTCGGCGGCCACATCGCCACCTTCGCCTCCTCCGCCTCGCTCTACGACGTGGGCTTCAACCACTTCTTCCGCGGCAAGGACGAGGGCGACGGCGGCGACCAGATCTTCTTCCAGGGGCACGCCTCGCCGGGCATCTACGCCCGCGCGTTCCTCCTGGACCGGCTGAGCGAGCAGCAGCTCGACGCATTCCGGCAGGAGAAGTCGAAGGCGCCGTACGGGCTTTCCTCGTACCCGCACCCGCGCCTGATGCCGGACTTCTGGGAGTTCCCGACCGTCTCCATGGGCCTCGGCCCGCTCGGCGCGATCTTCCAGGCGCGGATGAACCGCTACATGGAGGCGCGCGAGATCGCCGACACCTCCAAGTCGCATGTGTGGGCGTTCCTCGGCGACGGCGAGATGGACGAGCCGGAGTCGCTCGGCCAGCTGTCGATCGCGGCGCGCGAGGGCCTGGACAACCTGACCTTCGTCGTCAACTGCAACCTCCAGCGGCTGGATGGCCCGGTACGCGGCAACGGCAAGATCATCCAGGAGCTGGAGTCGCAGTTCCGGGGCGCCGGCTGGAACGTCATCAAGCTGGTCTGGGACCGCACCTGGGACCCGCTGCTCGCCCAGGACCGCGACGGCGTCCTGGTCAACCAGCTGAACACCACGCCGGACGGCCAGTTCCAGACGTACGCCACCGAGACCGGCGCGTACATCCGCGATCACTTCTTCGGCCACGACCACCGGCTGCGCGCGATGGTCGAGAACATGACCGACGACCAGATCCTGCACCTGGGGCGCGGCGGTCACGACCACAAGAAGGTGTACGCGGCCTTCGCGGCGGCCAAGGCGCACAAGGGCCAGCCGACCGTGGTCCTCGCCCAGACCGTCAAGGGCTGGACGCTCGGCCCGAACTTCGAGGGCCGCAACGCCACGCACCAGATGAAGAAGCTGACGGTCGCCGACCTCAAGGGCTTCCGCGACCGGCTGCACATCCCGATCACCGACCAGCAGCTCGAGGGCGGCGCGCCGCCGTACTACCACCCGGGCCGCGACTCGGAGGAGATCCAGTACATGCACGACCGCCGCAAGGGGCTCGGCGGGTACGTCCCGACGCGCGTCGTGCGGTCCAAGCCCCTCGTGCTCCCCGAGGACAAGACGTACGCGAGCGTGAAGAAGGGTTCCGGGAACCAGTCGATCGCCACGACCATGGCGTTCGTCCGGCTGCTCAAGGACCTCATGCGGGACAAGGAGATCGGCAAGCGGTTCGTGCTGATCGCGCCCGACGAGTACCGCACCTTCGGCATGGACTCGTTCTTCCCGAGCGCGAAGATCTACAACCCGCTCGGCCAGCAGTACGAGTCCGTGGACCGCGATCTGCTGCTCGCGTACAAGGAGTCGCCGACCGGGCAGATGCTGCACGACGGCATCTCGGAGGCGGGCTGTACGGCCTCGCTGATCGCCGCGGGTTCGGCGTACGCCACGCACGGCGAGCCGCTGATCCCCGTCTACGTCTTCTACTCGATGTTCGGTTTCCAGCGCACCGGTGACCAGTTCTGGCAGATGGCCGACCAGTTGGCGCGCGGTTTCGTCCTGGGCGCGACCGCCGGTCGTACGACTCTGACCGGCGAGGGGCTGCAACACGCGGACGGGCACTCGCAGTTGCTCGCCTCGACGAACCCCGGCTGTGTCTCCTACGACCCGGCGTACGGGTACGAGATCGCGTACATCGTCAAGGACGGGCTGCGCCGTATGTACGGCCCGGACAGCGAAGATGTCTTCTATTACCTGACCGTCTACAACGAGCCGATCCAGCACCCGGCTGAACCGGAGAGCGTTGACGTGGACGGCATCCTCAAGGGCATCTACCGCTTGAAATCCGGCGACCAGGGCACCATCCCGGCGCAGATCATGGCCTCCGGTGTCGCGGTGCCGTGGGCGGTCGAGGCGCAGCAGATCCTGGCCACCGACTGGAACGTCAAGGCGGACGTCTGGTCGGCGACCTCCTGGAACGAGCTGCGGCGCGAGGCCGTCGAGGTGGAGCGGCACAACCTGCTGCACCCCGAGGAGGAGCAGCGCGTCCCGTACGTGACGCAGAAGCTGTCGGGGGCTCAGGGCCCGTTCGTCGCCGTCTCCGACTGGATGCGTTCCGTCCCCGACCAGATCTCCCGGTGGGTGCCGGGGACCTACCAGTCCCTGGGCGCGGACGGCTTCGGCTTCGCGGACACGCGTGGCGCGGCCCGGCGCTTCTTCCACATCGACGCACAGTCGATCGTGGTCGCGGTGCTCACCGAGCTGGCGCGCGAAGGCAAGGTCGACCGGTCGGTGCTGAAGCAGGCGATCGACCGCTACCAGTTGCTCGACGTGACGGCGGCCGACCCGGGGGCCGCGGGCGGCGACGCGTAGTTCGTACGTCTCCTGAGGGGCGGCGGGGCCCAGGGTCCCGCCGCCCCTCCTCTCTTTCCTACGATCTTTCCTACGATGCGGGCATGAAGCAGCAATCGGCCCAGGTCCGCTGGGAGCGGCGCACGCAGCGGCCGCTGCTGGGGTTCGCCCTGGCCTTCGCCGTCGCCTACGCCGTGCCGATCGTGTGGCCAGGGGCGGGCCACGACGTGTCCTCCGTGTGCACGGCCGTGGAGTGGGTGGTGTGGGGCGCCTTCGCCGCGGACTACGCCGCGCGGCTCCTACTGGCCGAGGAGCGCAAGGAGTTCGTACGTACGCACTGGCTCGACCTGATCGCGGTGGTGCTGCCTCTGGTCCAGCCGATCCGGCTGCTGCGGCTCGTCTCCACGCTGCTGCTGGTCGGGCAACGGGCCCGGATCGCCTCGCAGATACAGCTCACGACGTATGTCGCGGGCTCGGTGGTGGGTCTGTTGATGTTCGGTTCGCTCGCGGTGCTCTCCGTGGAGCGGGAGTCGCCGAACGGGAACATCAAGACGCTGGGCGACGCGGTGTGGTGGTCGTTCACGACGATGACGACGGTGGGGTACGGGGATCACGCCCCGACCACCGGCCTGGGCCGCATCCTCGCGGTCGGCCTGATGCTCTCCGGCATCGCCCTGCTCGGTGTCGTCACCGCCAACATCGCCGCCTGGTTCATCTCCCGCTTCGAGATGGACGACGTCGAGGAACGCCGCCAGACCGCCGCGATCACCGCCCTCACGGAGGAGGTACGCGCCCTGCGGGCGGAGGTGGCGGCGCTGTCGCGGGGCCCGGAGCCGGAGGCCGGCACGCTCTCCGGGGTTCCGGTGCCGGGAGCGGCGGAGGAACAAGTACAGCGGCAGTGACCTGGACAGACCGACGGCGCGCTGCCCCCCTCCGGCAGCGCGCCGCAGTTCTGGTCGTCCTCCAGGCCGTACGGAGGACTTGACCCACTGTGACGTGCGGCGCGTGCCGGGTGCGAGGGATCTTTAGCGTTGTCACCCTGATAGGGGAAACGCCCCCTGAAGCCCGCCTAGATGTGCCCGGCTCCGGCGCCCGCCTCCGCGTTCTCGCCCCGCTTGGTGAGCAGCGCGACGAAGACAGCGACGACGGCGACCCCTGAGGCGACCAGGCAGGCGAGGCTCATCCCGGAGATGAAGGTGTCGTGCGCGACACCCGTGATCTGGGCGGCGACGGCGGCCGGCGTGTCCGGGGTGACCGGCGCGGCACCGACCTGGACCGCCTCGGAGGCGGCGTCGAGCTGCTCGGGCGTGAGCGGCGGCAGCTTGGCGTCGGCCCAGTTGCCAGCGAGGTCGCCGTCGACCTTGGAGGCCATCACGGCGCCGAGCACGGCCGTACCGAGGCTGCCGCCGATCTGCATCGCGGCCTGCTGGAGACCACCTGCGACACCGGAGAGCTCCATCGGGGCGTTGCCCACGATGACCTCGGTCGCACCGACCATGACCGGCGCAAGCCCGAGCCCGAGCCCGGCGAACCAGAGCGACATGACGAAGCTGCCGGTGTCGGTGTCCAGCGTGGACATGCCGTACATGGAGATCGCGGTGAGAGCCATGCCGCCCGCGAGCGGGATACGCGGCCCGGTCTTGGTGATCAGGGCGCCGGCCAGCGGCGAACCCACGATCATCATTCCGGTCAGCGGCAGGAGGTGCAGACCCGCGTCGACGGGGCTCATGCCGTGCACGTTCTGCAGGTAGAAGGTGACGAAGAACAGGCCGCCGAGGAAGGCGATGGCCATCAGCACCATGAGGACGACGCCCGCCGACAGCGGCACCGAGCGGAACAGCGCCAGCGGGATCAGCGGTTCCTTGACTCTCTTCTCCCAGACGGCGAAGAGAGTGAACCCGAGCACCGAGACGACCAGGAAGGTCCAGGTCAGGCCGTCGCCCCAGCCCCAGGTCGGGGCCTTGATGAGGGCCCAGACCAGGCAGAACATGGCGCTGGAGAGCAGGGCTATGCCGAGGATGTCGAAGGAGCGGGGCGCGTTCTCCGCGCGGTGGTCGGTCAGGATCAGGATGCCGAGGACCAGCGCGATGACGCCGACCGGCACGTTGATGAAGAACACCGACTGCCAGCTGACGTGCTGGACCAGCAGACCGCCGAGGATCGGGCCGCCCGCGGTGGAGGCGCCGATGACCATGCCCCAGATGCCGATCGCCATGTTCAGCTTCTCGGCCGGGAAGGTGGCCCGGAGCAGACCGAGCGCGGCCGGCATCAGCAGCGCGCCGAACAGGCCTTGCAGGACACGGAAGGTGACCACCAGGGCGATGCTGCTGGAGAACCCGATGGCCCCGGAGGCCGCGGCGAAGCCGACGACGCCGATGAGGAAGGTCTGCCGGTGACCGAACCGGTCGCCGAGCTTGCCCGCGGTGATCAGGGTGACCGCGAGCGCGAGGAAGTAGCCGTTGGTGATCCACTGAACGTCGGCGAAGCTCGCGCCGAGGTCCTTCTGGATGGCGGGGTTGGCGATGGCCACGATGGTGCCGTCCAGGGCGACCATCATGACGCCTACGGCAACGGTGAACAGGGTGAACCACGGGTGGCCGCGCAGCCCCCGGGTCGGCGTCGGCCCGGAGACGGCAGCCGGGGCCTTGTCGGCCGGGCCCGTCGGGTCGACGGTGGTCTGACTAGTCATACCTTCGAGGCTAGTGACAGCCACTGACAGTTGACAAACCAATTCACAAGTCGGTAACTGTCACGTCACTCGCGGATACCCTGAACTGGGCAGACGGTTCAGATGGTGCAGAACGGTCCGGAGGCGAGCGGCCAGAGGAGAGGGACCATGGACACGGCGGACCGGACCGGAACGGCGTCACGACCAGGCCTTCGTGAGCTCAAACCGGGGCTGCGCGAGCTCAAGAAGCAGCGCACCCGGGACGCCCTGCTGCGGGCCGCTCTCGAACTGTTCACCACCCAGGGGTACGAGCGGACGACCGTCGACGAGATCACCGAGGCCGTCGACGTCTCGCAGCGCACCTTCTTCCGGTACTTCGCGGGCAAGGAGGAGGTCGCCCTCTTCACCCAGCGGCTCGCGGAGTCGCACTTCCTCGCCGCCGTACGCGAACGCCCGCTCCACGAAGCCCCGTTGGAGGTCCTGCGGCGCTCAGTACTGGAGAGCTGGGACACCATCGGCGAGGCGATCGAGGCCGTCATCCCGATCGAACTGCACATGCGCACCTTCCAGTTGATCGAGTCGACACCCGCACTGCTCGCCGTGCATCTGCGCCGTTCCGCGGAACTGGAGGAGGAGATCGCGCGGCTGATCGCCGAGCGCGAGGGTCTCGACGTGGACGTGGATCCGCGTCCGCGCGTCGCGGTCGCGGTGTTCGGCGGGGTGATGCGCGTGACGAGCCGCCTGTGGGGCCAGGGCGAGGACATCAGCGTCGAGGCGATCCGCGAACTGACCCTCTCGTATCTCGACAACGTGGGGCCCGCGTTGGCGGAAACATGGCGAACGGAATAACGCCTGCCGTACGGAGGGTCGCAGGACCGGCGCCCGCGACACCGCTGAACCCGCACGCAGAGTCACATCTCGCCTACAGGAAACCCGAATTCACTTACCCAGCGTGACCATTTAGCTCAATTTGAACCCGATTTGCACCAATCACCCCATCCGAAACGTGATCCGTACCACTCGGTTAACGCGAGACACTCTCGTTCTCCTAGTGTGTCCTCTTAGTGACTTCCTTCGACGCATCCCCCCAACTGAACGTCTGGCGCGCACTGCTCGCGCTGGCCGTGGTTTTCGTGATGCTGGCCACCAGTGGCTGGACCGCGATCCACAGTCATCGGGGGTCCTCCGCCCTCCAGGCCTCGCGCTCCGCGTGGGAGCACGGCAGCCTTGCCGGACAGCAGCTCCCCGACACCGACTCCGCGCCGGGTCTCGTGGCCCGCTTCTTCGCCTCGCTCGACGCCGGCCAGCGCGACCGTCTCGCCCACCGCTACCCCCTCGCGGTCGGCAACATGAACGGCGCACCCGTGACCCTGCGCTATCAGGCGAACCGCCTCGCCCTGGAGAAACAGCGCAAGGTCGAGGTCAAACGCATGCACGACACCCGGCTCTCGGAACTCGGACAGCACGAGGCGGGCCGCCGTATGCACCGCTACGAGGCGCTGCTCACCGAGGGCCGCAAGATCCTCGCCTTCGACCCGATGGGGTCGGGCCGGGTCGCCGAGGTCTTCGGAAACCTCGACACGGCCGAGCGCGTCTCCGTCGTGGTGCCCGGCGTCGACACCGACCTACTCACCTTCCAGCGCACCGTCAAGGAGTACTCCGCGCCCGTGGGCATGGCGCACTCCCTGTACGCGGCGGAGCACGCGGCCGACCCCACGACGCATACGGCCGTGATCGCCTGGGCCGACTACACGGCGCCCAGTGGGCTCGGCATCGACTCGGCCACCGCGATGCGCGCCGAGGAGGGCGCGGTCCGGCTGAACGCGCTGGTGCGGGCGCTGCCCGCGGGCTCGTCGGTCGCGCTGTACTGCCACAGCTACGGCTCCGTGCTGTGCGGCGTCGCCGCCGACGAACTGCCCTCACGGGTCTCCGACATAGCGGTCGCGGGCAGCCCCGGCATGCGGGCCGACACCGTCGCGGGACTGGGCACCTCCGCCCAGGTCTGGGCGATGCGGGACTCCGACGACTGGATCCAGGACGTACCCCACCTCGAGGTCGGGGGGCTCGGACACGGCGCCGACCCGGTGTCGGAGGCGTTCGGGGCGCGGGTCCTGTCCGCGCAGGACGCGAAGGGCCACACCGGCTACTTCGAGCCGGGCACGGACAGCCTCCGCAACTTGGCCGAGATCGGCATCGGCGCGTACGACGCGGTGGACTGCGCACACACGGATCAGGGGTGCCGGACGGGTTTGTCCGACGGGTCGTCGGACGGACGCGCGTAGACGCGACAGGAACTACGGTCCGCCCAGGGAGGCGACGGAGGCCTGCCTGCCGCATACGATGGCCCGCATGGGTGACGTACTGGCCGGATTTCATGCCGCCTGGGAGTTCGAGTCCGACTCCGTGCTCATCCGCTTCGAACGGGGAATCCGCACGCCGAAGCTGTTCCAGGCGCTCGGCGAACGCCGTATCCCGCTCGAGGCGATCGCGGCGGTGACACTGACGCCCGGGAAGCGCGGCACGGTCGTGCTGCGCGCGATCCCGAGACCGGGCGCCGATCCGCTGATCGAGGCGGCCGCGGGACAGCTCAAAGAGGGGTGCGACCCCTACCGGCTCGTGCTGCCCGCCGAGCGCGAGACGCTCGCCGAGTACTACGCCGACGAGCTGCGCGCCCAGCTCACGACGGACGACGAACCGGCCGAGCGGTATCTCGTCGCCCCTCCCGAAGCGCCGTTGCAGTTCAAGGCGTACGACGGGAAGGCGTCCTTCGACGGCAAGTCGGTGTCCTTCCGGTGGTTCTGGACGGGGGCCTCGTCGGCGAAGTGGAAAGCCGGCGACCAGACCTTCCCTCTCGCCGCGCTGAGCGGGGTCGAGTGGCGCTCCCCCGAGGTCTTCGAGGGCCATCTGCGGCTGCTGCGCCGCGAGCCGGCCGTCGCTCAGCCCGCGCAGGCCGATCAGGATCCGGCGGCGGTCGTGTTCGGGCTCGGGTATGGGCCGGTGCATGAGTCGTTGCCGTTTGCGGCGGCTGTGTTGGCGGCGGTGCGGGGGTCGGGCGCGGGCGCGCCGATACCTGCCGTCGCACCCGCGTCCCGGCGGGACCCGGCCGACATCGCCGAACGGATCCGCCACCTCGGGGAGCTGCGTGACGCCGGGCTCGTCACGGACGAGGAGTTCTCGACGAAGAAGGCGGAGCTGCTGGCGGAGCTGTGACCCCCGGGGGGCGGGAGTTTGATTCGCCCCCTCCGCCCCTTCCCGTCCCGTTCCTGGGGGCTGCGCCCCCAGACCCCCGCTGTCGGCCTGAACGGCCTCGTCCTCAAACGCCGGACGGGCTGAAACCGGGCGTAGCCCGGAAGTACGGGAAGGGTAGGGGCGGAGGGGGCGAAAAAACGCCCTCCCCCAGCCCCCTACTGCCTACTCCCGGCCCGCCGACGTGAACGTCATGTCGGAGTAGCGGTCGCCTGCGACCTTGGCGGCGATGGGCTCCAGGAGGCTCAGGTCGGCGTCGCTGAGGACGATGCGGGTCGCCGCGGTGTTCTCGGTGACGCGCTTGGCCTTGGTGGTGCCGGGGATCGGTACGACGGGAAGCCCGTGCACGGCGGCCTGCTGCTGGGCCCAGGCCAGGGCAACCTGCCCGAGCGAGGCACCGTGCGCATCGGCAACGACCCGCACCGGCTCAAGCAGCGCGGCATTGGCGGCAGCGTTGTCCCCGGTGTACCGCGGCTGGTGCCGCCGGAAGTCCCCCGCCGTCAGATCCGTTTCGGCGTTCGCGAAGGACCCCGTGAGGAACCCGCGCCCGAGCGGCGAGTACGGCACGAGCGCCACCCCCAGCTCACGCGCCACCGGCACAACCCCCGCCTCGATGTCACGGCTGAACAGCGACCACTCCGACTGCACGGCGGCGATCGGATGCACGCCCTGCGCCGCCCGCAGCTCCCCGCCCGTGACCTCGCTCAGCCCGAGGTGCTTGACCTTCCCCTCGCGCACCAGCTCGGCCATGGTGCCGACGGTCTCCTCGATGGGGACGTTCACATCACGGCGGTGCATGTAGTAGAGGTCGATCACGTCGACGTCCAGCCGCCGCAGGCTCGCCTCGACGGCTTCCCGGATGTACGGCGCGTCGTTGCGGATGATCCGCTTGGTCGGCTCGTCCGGCGGGATGGTCATCGAGAACTTCGTCGCGATGACGAGCTCGTCGCGGTGTGCCTTGAAGAACGGCGACAGGAACTTCTCGTTCTCGCCCGCCCCGTACACGTCCGCGGTGTCGTAGAACGTGACGCCGAGCTCCAGCGCCCGCTCCAGGGCGGCCCGCGCCTCATCGGTGTCCGCGGGACCGTACGCGAAGCTCATCCCCATGCAGCCCAGGCCCTGCACCCCGACCTCGGGGCCTCCGGTACCGAGCTCCACCTTCGCGATCTTGCTGTCCGTCATCAGGACCTCTCCGACGCCAGGGCACGCCCGGCGTCCGCGTAGAAAGTGATCTTGCGGTCGAGCACCGCGAGCGTGTCCTGGAGTTCGGCGATCCGGGACTTGACGTCCCGGCGGGTCGCTTCCAGCAGCTCGTAGCGCTCCATGTAGGTGTGGTCGCCCTCGCGCACCAGTTCCGCGTACCGCACCATGTCGGCGACCGGCATACCGGTGAGCCGCAGCTTGCCGACGAGGCCCAGCCAGTCCAGGTCGCGGTTGGTGTAGCGGCGCTGCCCGGTGTGCGAGCGGTCGATGTGCGGCATCAGCCCGATCCGCTCGTACCAGCGCAGGGTGTGCGCCGTCAGGCCGGTGTAGGCGACGACCTCACTGATCGTGTAGTTGTCCTGACCGTCCGGGCGCCGCAGCTGCCGCTCGGGGGGCGCGGCACAGAGATCGGGACTGGTACTGGTCTCGGCGGCCTCGGCCGTGGTCTCCATCACCGTCATGACCTCCACGCTAAAACCTTGGAGTGCACTCCAAGCAAGCGGAACCGATGAAAATCCCGTGACGTCGCCCGGTCTCGGTGGCTACGTTGCGGATCATGACTCTTGTACGCCGTGCCGTGCCCGAGGACGCCGAGGAAGTGCTGCGGCTGCGCCAGGTGATGCTCGACTCCGTCTTCGGCACCGATTCGTCCAGTGCCTGGCACACCGAATCGCTCTCCACCGTACGCGGCAGGCTCGCCGATCCCGACGGGGACTTCGCGGCCTTCGTCGTCGACCATCCGGACCGGCCGGACGCGCTGGCGGCGCTCGTCGCCGGGACCATCGACTACCGCATCGGGAACCCGGCCAATCCGCGCGGCGCGATGGGATACGTCTTCAGCGTCGCCACCGATCCGGACGCTCGGCGCCGCGGCTACGCGCGCGCCGGCGTGGAGACACTCCTGGACTGGTTCCGCGAGCGGGGCGTCCCCCAGGTCAACCTCAACGCCTCCGAGGAGGCGGAGCCGCTGTACGCCTCGCTCGGTTTCGTGCGCAAGCCGGACCCCTCGATGCGGCTCCAGCTCTGAGCCGCTTAGGCTCGTACGCATGTCCCTGAAGAGCCTGGCGTCGATCGAGAACTGGCCCGTTCCCACCGCCGCGGCGGCCGTCGTCCGCGCGGACGGCACGGTGCTCGGGAGCCATGGGCCCGGTACCCGGCCCTTCGCACTCGCCTCGGTGACCAAGCCGCTTGCCGCGTACGCCGCTCTCGTCGCGTACGAGGAAGGCGCGATCGAGCTCGACGAACCCGCCGGGCCCGCGGGCTCGACCGTCCGTCATCTCCTCGCGCACACCTCCGGGCTCGCCTTCGACGAGCACCGGGTGACATCCGCGCCGGGGCAGCGGCGGCTGTACTCCAACGCCGGCTTCGAGGTGCTCGGGGAGCACATCGCCAAGGCGACGGACATTCCCTTCGGGGAGTATCTGCGGCAGGCGGTGCTTGATCCGCTGGGGATGGTGTCGACCGTGCTCGACGGGTCGCCCGCGAAGGACGGGGTGTCGACGGTGGATGACCTCGTCCGCTTCGCGGCGGAGGTGCAGGCGCCTCGGCTGCTCGACCCCCGTACGGTCGCGGAGGCGATGACCGTCCAGTACCCCGGCACCAAGGGTGTCCTCCCGGGGTACGGGCACCAGAACCCCAACGACTGGGGCCTCGGCTTCGAGATCCGCGACTCCAAGTCGCCCCACTGGACCGGCTCTTCGTCCTCCCCGCGGACCTTCGGCCACTTCGGGCAGTCGGGTACGTTCCTGTGGATCGACCCCGACGCGGGGGCAGCCTGCGTGGCCCTAACTGACCGCCCGTTCGGGCCGTGGGCCGTCGAGGCGTGGCCGCCGTTCACGGACGCGGTGCTCGCCGACGTCAAGATGTGGTGAACGAAGCGGCGGTTGAAGTTCCCCCTTGAGACGTCGGTTGATCCGTTCGACTAGCCTCCCCCTGCACACATGCCTCACAACTTTCGGGGGAGAACGATGGGCGAGACACAACCGGGCGGGCACTTCCGTCCGTTGGAGGACGGCGACCCGACGGTCGTGGCGGGCTACCGGCTCGCGGCACGGCTCGGCTCGGGCGGCATGGGCACGGTGTACCTGACGTACACACCGGGCGGGCATCCGATCGCGCTGAAGACGATCCGGCCCGAGCTGAGCGAGGACCCCGAGTTCCGCCGCAGGTTCAAGCAGGAGGTCCAGGCCGCCCAGCGCGTCCAGGGCCTCTACACCGCGCCGGTCCTCGACCACGACACCGAGAGCAGCACCCAGCCCTGGCTGGCCACCGCCTACGTACCCGGCCCCTCGCTGGCCTCGGCGGTCACCGAGCACGGCCCGCTGCCGGTGCCGACGGTCCTGCTGCTGATCGCGGGGGTCGCGGAGGCGCTGTCGGTGATCCACGGCGCGGGCATCGTGCACCGCGACCTGAAGCCCTCCAACGTGCTGCTCGCCGCCGACGGCCCCCGGGTCATCGACTTCGGTATCGCCCGCGCCGCCGACGCCACCGCGCTGACCAACACCGGTGTCTCCATCGGCACCCCGGCCTTCATGTCACCGGAGCAGGCCTCGGGGCGCGGTGACCTCTCCCCCGCGTCGGACATCTTCGCCCTCGGTCAGGTCGCCGCGTACGCGGCACGGGGCAGCTCCGCGTACGGAGACGGGCCCTCGCACGCCGTGCTGTACCGCATCGTCCACGAGGAGCCGGACCTCACCGGCCTCCCGGAGGAACTCCGGTTCATCACGCGCCTCCTGGCCAAGGACCCGGCCGGCCGACCCTCACCGGCCGAGGTCATCGCCCTGTGCCAGGAGGCCTCGCCCACCCCGCTGCGCCAGTCCGGGTCCTGGCTGCCGGACCCGATCGGCGAGCAGATCACCCGGCGGGTCTCGGCATCGGCGGAGCTCCTTGCGGCCCGCGCCAACGCCCCGGCGACACCGGCCACTCCGGTCGACGCGGTGCCGCCGCCCACCGCTCCGGTCACCCAGCTGAGCGCTCCGGGCATCGACCCGCACGCGCCCACAATGCACTCGGCCCACGTCCCGACCTCGCCGCCCACCCCTCCGCCCACCCCGCCGCCGTACGTGCAGCCGCCCGCGTACCAGACACATCCGACGGCGCCCTACTCACAGCCGCACGCCTGGCAGCCGCAGCCGCCGCAGGCCCAGCCGTATCCGTACCAGCGCCCCCAGCCCCTCCCGCCGCCCAAGAGCAATTCGGGCAAGGTCGTCGCGATCATCGCGGGAGTGCTCGTGCTGATGTTCGGCGGCTGTGTCTCGCTGATCGCCAACATGGACGACACGAAGGACGACTCCTCCGACAACGCCGGCACGAACGCCGGCTCCGGCTCCGGCGGAAGCTCGGACTCCGGCAGCTCCGAGGCGCTCGCCGACCCCAAGCCGGCCACCTACAAGGGCATCAACATCCCCGGCAACTACTACGTGCGCTTCGCCGACTCGCCGCCCAGGCCACTCACCAGCGACGTGGGCGGCGCATACGAGGACGACGGGGACTTCTACTACTCCACGTTCGACACCCTCAACGACAAGCACGTGGGCAGCAGCAGCGACAAGATCGTCCTGCTGAACAACTCGGTGAAGGGCTCCCTCAAGACCTGCCGCGCCGAGACCCGGTACGCGGAGACCGTCACCCTCGGCCAGCTCTCCAAGGGCACCCAGATGTGCGTCCACACCGCGTCCGGCCACATCGGGCTGGTGACCTTCCAGAGCTCGGCCCCGAGCGGCGACCCCAGCGACTACGTCTCGGTGGACATCACCGTGTGGCGCAACGCCGAGGAACCCACGTCCGGCTGAGCCCCGTCGTCCCCGTGGCCGGGCCCGGTCGCGCGAAGGCCGGGCCCGTCATCCCGTCATCTCCCACACCAGTACCTCCGCCGGAGACCCCGCCACCGCCTCCAGGTCCTTCGCGTCCGTGACGCGGGCGGCGTCGCCAGGGCCCAACTCCTCGCCGTCCAGGCGAATTTCGCCGCGTACGACGTGGACGTACACATACGCGGCGTCCGGAACCGCCGTCCGCTCCCCCGCCGTGAGGCGACGTACGTGGAGCATCGCGCCCGCCTCCGGGACGGCGTACGGCGTGGAGTCCGCGATGCCGTGGACGACCTCGTAGGCGGGGTCGCCGCCGGGCTCCAGCGGGGCCAGCCAGATCTGGACGAAGGTCAGCGGGTCCGTGCCGTCGTTGCGTTCCACGTGGCGGACACCGCCCCCGGCGCTGAGGCGCTGGACGTCCCCGGGGCGGACCACGGACTCGTGGCCGGCGGAGTCGAGGTGGGTCAGCTCGCCCTCGACGACCCACGTGACGATCTCGGTGTGGCTGTGCGGGTGCTCGTCGAAGCCGGCACCGGGCGCGAGCCGCTCCTCGTTGCAGGCGATCACCGCGCCGAAGCGGAGGTTGTCCGGGTCGTAGTGGGGGCCGAAGGAGAAGGCGTGGAGCGAGGAGATCCCGGTCGCCGGGTCCCCTCCGCTGTAGCGCTCGTCGGCACGGCAGACATCCATCACGGCCCCACCGTAGCCCCCGCCCCCGGGCTCTCCCGGCGCTTACTTGCGACCCGCCGCGGCACACCTCCGTCCGGATAAGGCAGTCTTGTCCCGTGCCCGAACCCGAAACCAGCAACACCGCACGCCCACCGCTCGACGTCCGCGCACACGCAGCGACCCTGAAGCGGCTGGAGAAGTCGGCCGGGAGTCTCGCCGCGCAGGCCATCGCGCGGATGGACGAGACACTGCCGTGGTACCGGGCCATGCCCCCGGAGAACCGTTCCTGGATCGGTCTTGTCGCGCAGGCCGGAATCGCGGCCTTCACCGAGTGGTTCCGGCACCCGGACGCCCCGCAGGCCATCTCCACCGATGTGTTCGGAACCGCGCCGCGCGAGCTGACCAGGGCGATCACCCTGCGCCAGACCGTCGAGATGGTGCGGACCACGATCGAGGTCATGGAAAGCGCGGTCCCCGAGGTCGCGTCGCCGGGTGACGAGTCCGTGCTCCGCGAGGCGCTCCTCGTCTACGCCCGTGAGATCGCCTTCGCGACCGCCCAGGTCTATGCCCAGGCGGCGGAGGCACGCGGCGCCTGGGACGCCCGGCTCGAGTCGCTCGTCGTGAACGCCGTGCTGTCCGGGGAGGCCGACGAGGGCGCGGTGAGCCGGGCCGCGGCGCTCGGCTGGAACTCACCCGAACATGTCTGCGTGGTGCTGGGCACAGCGCCCGACGGTGACAGCGAGCTGACGGTGGAGGCGATCCGGCGCGCCGCCCGGCACGCCAAGCTCCAGGTGCTGACCGGGGTGCTCGGTGACCGGCTGGTCGTCATCGCGGGTGGCAGCGACAATCCGCTCGCCGTCGCCAAGTCGCTGATCGGGCCGTATGCCGCCGGGTCCGTGGTCGCGGGCCCCATCGTGCCCGACCTGCTCGCCGCGACCCGCTCCGCGCAGGCCGCCGCCGCCGGGCTGAAGGCGTGTTTTGCCTGGCAGGACGCGCCGCGGCCGGTGCTGGCGGACGATCTGCTGCCGGAGCGCGCGATCGCCGGTGACCCTGCCGCCCGCGATCAGCTGGTGGAGGAGATCTACAGACCGCTGGAGGAGGCAGGCTCCGCGCTCCTGGAGACGCTCGCCGTCTATCTGGAACAGGCGAGCAGCCTCGAAGGCGCGGCCCGCATGCTCTTCGTCCACCCCAACACCGTGCGCTACCGGCTCCGACGTGTGACTGACGTCACCGGTTGGTCGCCCTCCGATGTACGCTCCGCGTTCACGCTGCGGATCGCGCTGATCCTGGGGCGTCTGGCCGATGGAGATCCTCAGGCCTAGGCTTTTGTCGGGGACCTACAATTCCCCCTCGTGTTCTTCGTCCCTGTCCCCACGGGCGGTCGTGGCCGTCCGCAAGAGAGAGTGTGAGAGTGCTCGTACTCGTCGCTCCCGGCCAGGGCGCTCAGACGCCCGGCTTCCTGACTCCTTGGCTCGACCTCCCCGGCGCGGCAGACCGCCTCGCCGCCTGGTCCGACGCCATCGGGCTCGACCTTGCCCACTACGGCACGCAGGCCGACGCGGACGCGATCCGCGACACGGCCGTGGCGCAGCCGCTGCTCGTCGCGGCCGGACTGCTGTCCGCCGGCGCGCTGGGCGAGGTGACCCCGGGTGCCGTCGCGGGCCACAGCGTCGGTGAGATCACCGCCGCCGCGTTCGCGGGAGTGCTCGACGACACGGCCGCGCTGCGGCTCGTACGCAAGCGTGGCCTGGCGATGGCCGAGGCCGCCGCCATCACGCGGACCGGCATGTCGGCGCTGCTCGGCGGCGACCCCGCGACAACGGTCCCGCACCTGGAGAAGCTCGGCCTGACTGCGGCCAACGTGAACGGCGCGGGCCAGATCGTGGCCGCCGGCACGCTGGAGCAGCTCGCCGCGCTCGAAGAGGACAAGCCCGAGGGCGTACGCAAGGTCATCGCGCTGAAGGTCGCCGGTGCCTTCCACACGCGCCACATGGCACCCGCCGTCGACGCGCTGGCCAAGGCCGCCGAGGAGCTGGCTCCCGCGGACCCGAAGCTCACGTACGTCTCGAACAAGGACGGCAAGGCCGTCGCCACCGGCGACGAGGTCGTCGCGCGCCTGGTCGGCCAGGTCGCCAACCCGGTCCGCTGGGACCTGTGCATGGAGACCTTCAAGGAGCTCGGCGTGACCGCGCTGCTCGAGGTCTGCCCCGGCGGCACCCTGACCGGCCTGGCCAAGCGCGCCCTGCCCGGTGTGAAGACGCTTGCGCTGAAGACCCCCGACGACCTCGACGCGGCTCGCGAGCTCATCGCCGAGCACAGTGCCTGACAAGGAGCTTGAGAGCATGTCGAAGATCAAGCCCAGCAAGGGCGCCCCGTACGCACGGATCCTCGGCGTGGGCGGCTACCGCCCCGTCCGGGTCGTGCCCAACTCGGTGATCCTCGAGACGATCGACTCGTCCGACGAGTGGATCCGTTCGCGCTCCGGCATCGAGACCCGGCACTGGGCGAACGACGAGGAGACCGTCGCCGCGATGTCCATCGAGGCGTCCGGCAAGGCGATCGCGGACGCCGGGATCACCGCCGAGCAGATCGGCGCGGTCGTCGTCTCCACCGTGTCGCACTTCAGCCAGACCCCGGCAGTCGCCACCGAGATCGCCGACAAGCTCGGCACGAACAAGGCCGCTGCCTTCGACATCTCGGCCGGCTGCGCGGGCTTCGGCTACGGCCTCACGCTCGCCAAGGGCATGGTCGTCGAGGGCTCCGCCGAGTACGTCCTTGTCATCGGCGTCGAGCGTCTCTCCGACCTCACCGACCTGGAGGACCGCGCGACGGCCTTCCTGTTCGGTGACGGCGCCGGTGCGGTCGTCGTGGGCCCCTCCGAAGAGCCGCACATCGGCCCGACGGTCTGGGGCAGCGAGGGCGACAAGTCCAACACGATCAAGCAGACCGTGCCGTGGGACGAGTTCCACGCCTCTGACCTGTCCGCCCTGCCGCGCAACTCCAAGGGCGAGGTCAAGTTCCCCGCCATCACGCAGGAGGGCCAGGCGGTGTTCCGCTGGGCCGTGTTCGAGATGGCGAAGGTCGCCCAGCAGGCACTGGACGCGGCCGGGATCACCTCGGCCGAGCTGGACGTCTTCATTCCCCACCAGGCCAACGAGCGGATCATCGACTCGATGGTGAAGACACTGAAACTGCCGGAGCACGTCACGGTCGCCCGCGACGTACGCACCACCGGCAACACGTCGGCAGCCTCGATTCCGCTCGCGATGGAGCGGCTTCTGGCGACCGGCGAGGCGAAGAGCGGCGACACCGCGCTCGTCATCGGCTTCGGGGCGGGTCTCGTGTACGCCGCCACGGTCGTTACCCTCCCCTAGGCACACCGTCCGGATCTCTCCGGCCGGAGTACCGCCACACCCTCTGGATACATACCGAAGGAGCGCCTGTTATGGCCGCCACTCAGGAAGAGATCGTCGAAGGTCTCGCCGAGATCGTGAACGAGATCGCCGGGATCCCCACCGAGGACGTCCAGCTGGACAAGTCCTTCACCGATGACCTGGACGTCGACTCGCTGTCCATGGTCGAGGTCGTCGTCGCCGCCGAAGAGCGCTTCGACGTCAAGATCCCGGACGACGACGTCAAGAACCTCAAGACCGTCGGCGACGCGACGAGCTACATCCTCAAGAACCAGGGCTGATCTCCCGATCAACTTGGGCTGACCGCCCGATCCCTGGGCTGAACTGCCCCGCCACCCGGCGGTGGCGCCGCTGAATCCTCGTATCGTTGGAGAAAGAATTCCCGTGAGCCCGACCAATCGCACTGTGGTCGTCACCGGTATCGGCGCAACCACACCGCTGGGTGGCGACGCAGCCTCTACCTGGGAGGGCCTGGTCGCCGGACGTTCCGGCGTCCGCGCCCTGGAGCAGGACTGGGCCGCCGAGCAGGCGGTCCGTATCGCGGCGCAGATCGCCGTGGAGCCGGGCGAGGTCATCCCCCGTCCGCAGGCCCGCCGCCTGGACCGCTCGGCGCAGTTCGCGCTGATCGCGGCCAAGGAGGCCTGGGCGGACGCCGGTTACACCGACCGCGCCGGGGAGGACACCAGTGTCGACCCCGACCGGCTCGGCACCGTCATCGCCTCCGGCATCGGCGGCGTGACCACCCTCCTCGACCAGTACGACGTGCTGAAGGAGAAGGGCGTACGCCGCGTCTCCCCGCACACCGTGCCGATGCTGATGCCGAACGGCCCGTCCGCCAACGTCGGTCTGCTCGTCGGTGCCCGCGCCGGTGTGCACACCCCTGTCTCCGCCTGCGCGTCGGGCGCCGAGGCCATCGGCTACGCGATCGAGATGATCCGTACCGGGCGCGCCGACGTCGTCGTCGCCGGTGGTACGGAGGCGGCCATCCACCCGCTGCCCATCGCCGCCTTCGGCAACATGATGGCGATGTCCAAGAACAACGACGACCCGCAGGGTGCCTCGCGCCCCTACGACGTCGCGCGCGACGGCTTCGTCCTCGGTGAGGGCGCCGGCGTCCTCGTCCTGGAGTCGGCCGAGCACGCCGCGGCGCGGGGTGCCCGCGTGTACGTCGAAGCGGTCGGCCAGGGCATCTCCTCCGACGGCCACGACATCGTGCAGCCGGAGCCCGAGGGCCGCGGCATCGCGCACGCGCTGCAGAACCTGCTCGACAACACCGATCTGGACCCGGCCGAGATCGTGCACGTGAACGCGCACGCGACCTCGACGCCTGCCGGTGACGTGGCGGAGCTGAAGGCGCTGCGCAAGGTGTTCGGCGACGACGCCGACCACATGGCGGTGTCCGGCACCAAGTCGATGACCGGTCACCTTCTCGGTGGTGCGGGCGGCGTGGAGTCGGTCGCGTCGGTCCTCGCGCTGTACCACCGGGTGGCGCCGCCGACCATCAACGTCGAGAACCTCGACCCCGAGGCTGCGGCCAATGCCGACATCGTTCGTGGTGAGGCGCGGAAGCTGCCCGTCGAGGGGCGGATCGCTGCGCTGAACGACTCGTTCGGGTTTGGTGGGCACAACGTGGTGCTTGCGTTCCGGACGGTCTGAGCTGTTCTGAGCTGAACGGTGTGTGGCCCGAACCCCTCGGAGGGGTTCGGGCCACATGTTGTTTGTCGGCCGGCCGCCGGTGGGGGCTGGTCGCGCAGTTCCCCGCGCCCCTAAACCACCTGGTGGAGCCAGCGGACCGGGGCGCCCTCGCCCGCGTATCTGAAGGGTTCCAGTTCGTCGTCCCACGGTTTGCCCAGGAGCTTGGCGAGTTCGGCCTCGAGGTCGGTTTCGCCTCGCTGGGAGCGGAGGAGGGCGGCGCGGAGGCGGTCCTCGGGGATGAGGATGTCGCCGTGGATTCCGGTGACTGCGTGGTAGATGCCCAGTTCGGGGGTGCAGCTGTAGCGCTCGCCCTCGGCCGTGGGGCACGGCTCGGCGGTGACCTCGAAGCGGAGCATCTGCCAGCCGCGGAGCGCGGAGGCGAGCTTGGAGGCGGTGCCGACCTCGCCCTTCCAGGAGAACTCTGATCTCCAGGTGCCCGGCGAGGCGGGCTGCCGGATCCAGTCGAGGTTGACGCGTGTGCCGAGCACTCCGGCGACCGCCCACTCGACGTGCGGGCACAGCGCGCGGGGCGCGGAGTGCACGTAGAGAACTCCACGTGTCGTCACTGGGGCCTCCGGACAGAGCGACGCATCTTGTAACTTAGCGGAACGGCAGTGGCGGGGCGGCCACGTGGCGAGGCTACCGTGCGGCGGCGCAAGGAGTGTGACGTACCGTCGGTCCAAGCGCCCAGAAATATCGAGGTTTCACCCAAGGGGACGCGGTGCTGACCGACCGTGTCTGCCCGGGTGGCGACCGACCCTGCACAACGAACGAGGGGACCAGGGGATGCGGAACCGTAGCCACCGTTCACGGGCCGTCCTCGCCATGGCGGCGGCAGCCCTGCTGGGTGTCGCCGGGTGCGACGCGACCGGTGGCAACTCCCCTGCGCCACAGGGCACCACGGCGAAGGTGCGGCCGTCCCCGAAGCCCACGCCCGCCTGGGACCGCAGCCCGAAGTCAGTGGCCGCGGTCGGCGACTCCATCACGCGCGGCTTCGACGCGTGCACCGTGCTGTCCGACTGCCCCGAGGCGTCCTGGGCGACCGGCAGCGACACGGAGGTCAACAGTCTCGCCGTACGGCTGCTGGGGACGGCCGGGGCGGCCGAGCGCAGTTGGAACTACGCGGTGACCGGGGCGCGGATGGCCGACCTGCCCGGGCAGATGGCGCGGGCCGCCACGGAGAAGCCGGAGTTGGTGGCGGTGATGGCGGGCGCCAACGACGCCTGCCGCTCCTCCGTCTCGGCGATGACGTCCGTCGCCGAGTTCCAGGCCGACTTCGAGGACGCGTTGGGCACGTTGCGCGACGCGCTGCCCAAGACGCAGGTGTATGTGTCGAGCGTGCCGGACCTGAAGCGGCTCTGGTCCGAGGGCCGCAGCAATCCGGTCGGCAAGCAGGTCTGGAAGCTGGGCATCTGCCCCTCGATGCTGGGTGACGCGGACTCCCTCGGCGCGGCGGCGACGCTGCGGCGCGACACGGTTCAGGACCGGGTGGAGGCGTACAACAAGGTTCTGGAGGAGGTCTGCGCCAAGGACAAGTACTGCCGCTTCGACGGCGGCGCGGTCTTCGACTACCGCTTCGGGACTGATCAGTTGAGCCACTGGGACTGGTTCCACCCGAGCAAGACCGGGCAGGCGTGGCTCGCGGAGACGGCCTATCGCATGGTGACGGCGAAGAAGCCGGTGGCCTGACCCGCGCTGACGTGACGTCCATCCGGTCGCCGTCGGCCGGATGGACGTCATGTCGGCGCGGGAGTTCTCAGAGCAGGGCCTCCAGGAGGATGGGGAGGTCGGTGAGGCGTTTGCCGGTGGCGTTGAAGACCGCGTTGCCGATGGCCGCCGGGACGCCGACGATGGTGATCTCGCCCAGTCCCTTGACGCCGATGGGGTCCGCCTGAGGGTCCTCGGTGTTGATGAACGTGGCGTCGAGTTCGGGGACGTCGGCGTTGACCGGGACGAGGTAGTCGGCCAGGCTCGCGTTGACGATCCGGCCGTCGCGGTGGTCCGTGTAGGTGCCTTCCAGCAGGGCCATTCCGATGCCGCCGACCATGCCTCCGATGGCCTGGCTGTGGGCCAGTTTGGGGCTGATGACCCGGCCCACGTCGTAGGCCGCGAAGATACGGCGGATGCGGACGAGGCCGAGCAAGGGATCGACGGACACCTCGGCGAAGACGGCGCCGTATCCGTAGGTGGAGATCCTGGTGTCGATGGTGCCCGGCCCCCAGGTGGCCGTGGCTTCCAGGCTGGGCAGGTCGGCCCGGCTCAGGATCTCGCGGTAGCTGTCCCTGGTGCTGTCGTCGTCGCCCACCCGGAGATAGCCGTCACCGGCGGTCACTTGGGCGGGGTCGGCGCCGTGCAGGGGCGAGGCGGTGTCCGCGACCGCCATGGCGATGAACTTGTTGCGCAGGGCATTGCAGGAGGTGAAGGCGGCGGATCCCACGCTGGCCATGGTGGTGGCGCCCGCGTGCGGGGGCGCGGTGGGGTAGGTGGAGTCGCCCAGTCTGAAGGTGACTTTCCCGGCGGGCAGGCCGAGCGCGTCGGCGGCGACCTGCATGACGGACGTGGTGGTGCCCGGGCCCATGTCGCTGGTGGCCGTGGCCACTGTCGCCGTCCCGTCCGCGTCGATCCGTGCGCGCGAGCCGACATCGCGGCGGTTGTTGTGGTACGAGGCGGTGGCCATCCCCATGCCGATCAGCAGATCGCCCTCGGTGCGGCTGCGCGGAGTGGCGTCGCGCCGCGACCAGCCGAAGCGGCGCGCCCCGGTGTCGAAGCATTCGCGGAGCTTGCGGGTGGAGAACGGAAGCTTTGTCACCTCGTCCCTGGTGGGTTCGTTGCGCAGCCGCAGCTCGATGGGGTCGACGCGCAGATCGTGCGCGAGTTGGTCCATGGCCGTCTCCAGGGCGAAGGCGCTGGTGACGACGCCCGGTCCGCGCATCGAGGACGGTGACTGGGCGTCGATGGCGGTGATTTGGTACTTGGTGCTGGTGTTGGGGACGCCGTAGAGGAACTTCGGCAGGTCGGTCACGCCCTCCTCGTACTCGTCGTAGCGGCAGGTCTCCGTGCGTACCTCGTAGAGGAGACTGTCGACGCGTCCGGCGGCGTTGGCCCCGAGGGCGAGGCGCTGGCGGCTGGCGGGCCGGTAGCCGGTGCCGTAGTAGAACTGGCGCCTGGTCAGGACGACCTTGACGGGTTTGCCGGCCTCGCGGGCGGCGAAGGCGGCCAGGGTGACGTGGTCGTAGGCGCGGATGGCGCTGCCGAATCCGCCGCCGACGAACTCGCTGAGGACCCGGACGTTGCCCACCGGGATGCCGAGCGCGCCCGCCACGGTACGGGCCGCACCCTGGACCCACTGGGACTTGTCCCAGAGGGTGAGCCGGTCGCCCTCCCAGCGGGCGATGGTCGACGGCAGCTCGATGGGGTTGTGGTTCTCCCGGCTGATGGTGAAATCGAGGTCCACCTTGTGGGGCGCCGACTTGAAGGCGGCCTCCGGGTCTCCGCGGCTGTAGTCGGGGTTCGACGGGGCCGTCACGGAGGTGGCGCTTGAGCTGTTGAAGTCGGTCAGGACGTCCTGGCGGTTGTACGTCGCTTCGACGAGTGAGGCTCCATGCGTGGCCGCCTCCAGGGTGTTGGCGAGGACGAGGGCGATCGGCTGGCCGTAGAACACCAGCTCGGTCACTGAGTGGGCGAGCGTCAGGCTGCTGAAGTCGGTCAGTACGCGCACGACGCCGGGGTGGGCGCGGGCCGCGTCCACGTCGATGGCGGACACCGTGCCCCGGGCTGCCGTGCTGTTGACGATGACGCCGTACAGCAGCCCCTCGAACCGGTGCTCGGCGGCGTAGGTGGCAGCGCCGGTCACCTTCAGCCGGGCGTCGACGCGGGAGAGCGCCTGCCCCACAACGGTGTCGGCCATCACTGCCCTCCGATGGTCATGAGCTGACGGCGCACCGTGCGTTCGATGAGCGCGATCTTGAACTCGTTCTCGGACAACGCGGTCGCGCCGTCCGCGGCGTAGGAGGCCGCGTCCGTCCAGGTCTTGCGCCCGGGGCGCTTGCCGACCAGCGCGCGCTCCACCTTCGGCAGCCGCCACGGCACGGTCGCGACTCCGCCGACCGCCACGCGGGCGCCGCGGATGACGCCGCCCCTGATGTCCAGCGCGACGGCCGCCGACGCGAGGGCGAACTCGTAGGACTGGCGGTCGCGCACCTTGAGGTAGCCGGAGCGCCGCGTGTGCGGGCCGGCCGGGATCTCCACGGAGGTGATGAGCTCACCCGGCTTAAGGCTCTGCTCTCGCTGCGGGGTGTTCCCGGGGCGCAGGAAGAACTCCTGGACGGGGATGGCCCGTACGCCGTCGACGCCGCGCACGTGGACGACGGCGTCGAGGGCTACGAGCGCTACGGAGAAGTCCGAGGGGTGGGTGGCCACGCATTGTGCACTGGTCCCCAGGATCGCCTGCATACGGTTGTCGCCGTCGCGGGCGTCGCACCCCGTGCCGGGGGTACGCCGGTTGCAGGCCGAGTGGACGTCCCGGAAATAGGGGCACCGCGGGCGCTGCATGATGTTGCCGCCGATGGACGCCATGTTGCGGAGCTGTGCCGAGGCGCCCAGCTCCAACGCCTGCGCGACGACGGGGTACAGCGAGCGCACACGCGGATGTGCGGCGAGTTCACTCATCCGTACCAGGGAGCCGACCTGGACCCCCGAGGAGGACACCGTGATGTCCTTGTAGGGAAGGCTGTTGATGTCCACCACGCTCGGCGGGCGTTCGACGGTCTCCCGCATCAGGTCGACGAGCGTGGTACCGCCGGCGATGTACCGGCCACCGGCGGCTCCTGCGGTCAGCGCGGCCTTTTCGGTGCCGGCTTTGGTGAAGGCAAAAGGATGCACGGCAAGCTCACCTCTCTTTGGCGGTCTGCTCGATGGCCGAGACGATGTTGGTGTAGGCGCCGCACCGGCAGATGTTGCCGCTCATCCACTCGCGGATCTCCGCCGGGGAGTTGGTGTGCCCCTCCGCGATGCAGGCCACCCCGGAGAGGATCTGACCAGGCGTGCAGTAGCCGCACTGGAGGCCGTCGTGATCGATGAAGGCCTGCTGGAGAGGGTGCAGTTCGTCGCCGTCGGCGAGCCCCTCGATCGTGGTGACCCGCGCGCCGTCGTGCATGACGGCGAGGGTGAGGCAGGAGTTCACCCGGCGGTCGTTCACCAGGACCGTGCAGGCTCCGCAGGCGCCCTGGTCACAGCCCTTCTTGGTGCCGGGAAGGTCCAGGTGCTCCCGCAAGAGGTCGAGCAGCGAGGTCCTGGTGTCCACCGACGCCGACCGCTGCTCGCCGTTGACCGTCAGTCTGACTTCTGACTCCTGGACCGCGGCCGCCGGTGGCTGCCCCTGAGCGCTGTCGGACGTGAACGCCGTGCCCAGCAGGGGCACACTCACGACCGCCGTGGACGCCACCACGAAACTGCGCCGATTGATGGTGGATGCTTCGTCGAACGTATCTGACATATGCCATGCCTTCCGGTATCCGAGAGCGATGGGACCGGACTCACCAAGCCCTTCGAGAGAGCTCGGTCAGCCGCGCTCAAGCATTTCCCCACGGAAAGCTCTGCCGAGGAAATGCGCCCGGTTATCGTAACAGCGAAAACGCGGCAATTCCCGATATGAAGGCACTATGAAGCTTCGATGAGACGCATGGACTTCCCCGGACGGAGTCTGGTACATCAATACTGTTCAAGACGGAGGTCCATATGCGTGATCTACTTCCGACTCTCACTGAGTGGTTCGGCGAAAAGAAGGCGTTCGCCGTCGCCCTGGTGACCGCGGTGGAAGGAAGCTCGCCGCAACGCCCCGGCGCCATGTTCGTCCGAGGTCCGGACGGTGAAGCGCTCGGCGGTGTCTCGGGGGGCTGCCTGGACGCCACGCTCTATGAGCTGGCGGGTGAGGTGCTGGCCGACGGCCGCGCCCAGGTGGTGCGGTTCGACAGCGGGTCGGACGACCTGTTCGAGCCCGGTCTGTTGTGCGGGGGCAGCATGGAGGTCCTTGTGCGGCGCGTCGACCCGGGCACGGACGAGGCCTTCGGGGCGGCCCTGACGTCACTCGCCCGCGGGGCCGCCGTCACGCTCGCCCTGACCGTCGGCAGTGTCCACCCCGAGCGCCTCGGCTCGACCCTGGTCATCACTGGGGAATCGGTCAGCGGCACACTCGGTGCCGAGGAGTGGGACCGTGAATGCCTGCGTCGCCGGGCCGCCGGCGATTCCGGTGTTCTGAATATGAAGAATGACTCCGGTGAGAGAACCTCATTTTTTCTTCACGAGATCTCCGCGCCTCCCAGGATGCTGCTGTACGGGGCTGTGGATTTCGCACGGGCGCTCTCACAGATCGGCGCATTTCTGGGATATCACGTGACCGTGTGCGACGCGCGTGCGGTATTCGCCATTCCTGAACGGTTCCCGTACGCCCATGAAATCGTCGTCGACC
This sequence comes from Streptomyces sp. NBC_00620, assembly GCF_026341825.1. GTDB lineage: Bacteria > Actinomycetota > Actinomycetes > Streptomycetales > Streptomycetaceae > Streptomyces. The sequence continues at coordinate 4,008,397 of NZ_JAPENY010000001.1, read as the reverse complement.
AGCCGGCGCGCCATCTCAGTGATGCGAGAACCGATCGCGACACGGTCGTGATATCGCTGACGCACGACCCAAAGTTCGATATCCCGCTGTTGTGTGAAGCACTTCGCCGTCCGCTGGCCTATGTGGGGGCCATTGGTTCACGTCATACGTGTGCCGAGCGGAGCAGGTCGCTGATCGCGGCAGGGGTGACGGAGCGCCAGCTCGCGCGTCTGCGGGCTCCTGTCGGCCTCGACCTGGGCGGGCGCGGCCCGGAGGAGACCGCCTTGTCCATCGCCGCCGAGGTGGTCGCGGTACGTCATGGCCGCCCGGCCACGCCTCTTCGAGCCGGTACGGGGCCGCTGCACGCGGAGGCCGCACCAACATGTGGCCCACTGGCCCGTCCTCTGTCGATGCGGGCATGACCAGGCCGTGGCCGTAGCCCGGCGCAAGGCGTCCGTTCGCGACCGGTTGACCTAGGCTTCCGATCATGTACGACGAACTCTTCGACACCCTTCCCGACGGCACCCCGGTCCACCGCTGGACGCTGGAGCGTTCCGGTGTGCGGGTGCGGGTCCTGACGTACGGCGGGATCGTGCAGTCGGCCGAGATTCCGGACCGGGGAGGGCGGGCCGTGGACGTGGTGCTGGGCTTCGCGGAGCTGGCGGGGTATCTCGCGCATCCGGAGCCGTACTTCGGGGCGCTGGTCGGGCGGTACGCGAACCGGATCGCGGGCGGCCGCTTCCCGCTGGACGGTCTGACGTATCACCTGGCCCAGAACAACGGCACCAACTCCCTGCACGGCGGCGAGTTCGGCTTCGACAAGCGTGTGTGGGACGCGGAGCCGGTCGAACACGGGGTCCGGCTGTCGCGGGTCGCTCCGCACGGCGAGGAGGGTTTCCCCGGGCGCCTGGAGGTCTCGGCGACGTACACGCTGGACGAGGGCGGCGCGCTGCGGATCGCGTACGAGGCGGTCACGGACGCGCCGACCGTGGTGAACCTGACGAACCACACGTACTGGAATCTGGGCGGCCGCGGTTCGGGCAGCGCGGGCGGGCACGAACTCCGCCTCGCCGCCTCGCGGTTGACGCCGGTGGACGTGGATCTGATTCCCACCGGGGAGTTCGAGGGCGTGCACGGCACGCGCTTCGACTTCCGGGAGGCGCGGAAGGTGGGCGCCGGGTACGACCACAACTTCGTGCTCGACAAGGGGCTGACCGGGACGCCGGTGGAGGTCGCCGAGCTGCACGATCCGGCCTCCGGGCGCGTACTGACCGTGGCGACGACCGAGCCCGGCCTCCAGCTCTACACCGCCGACCACCTCGACGGCTCAGGGCCCTTCGCGCCCGGCGACGGCATCGCGCTGGAGACGCAGCACTTCCCCGACTCCCCGAACCGGCCGGAGTTCCCGAGCACCGAGCTGCGGCCGGGCGGGGTGTACAGGTCGGAGACCGTTTATGGCTTCGGGGTGCGCGACTAGGGGCTGGGGGCTCTCGGCTCTCCCCCGAGCCCCGGCCCGGATGTCAGGTTCCGGACCGGGGCTGCTCGGGAGGACGGCTCGCCCTGGCTCAGACCGTAATGGTCGAAGCGACGCGACGGTCCGCGATCGAACGTCCTGCCTGGATCTCGTACGAACCCTTCACAAATGCCCACGAGTTCGCCGTCTCGTCCCAGATCTCGAAGGCGCGGTCCGGGAGTTCCACGACGGCCTCGACGCTCTCGCCGGGTCCGGCCTCGACACCGGCGAAACCGGCGAGCCACCGGGCGGGGCGCTCGGCGTCGGTCTCCACCGGGGCCAGATAGACCTGGACGACCTCGCGGCCGGCGCGCTCGCCGGAGTTGCGGACGCGGATCCTGGCGGTGGTGCCGTCGAGCTCGATCGACTCGTACGTCCAGTCGGTGTAGCCGAGGCCGTGCCCGAAGGCGTACGAGGGGGTGGCGCCGGCCTTGTCCCAGGCTCGGTAGCCGATGAACACGCCCTCGGTGTAGGCGAGTTCGCCGTCGGTCGGGACGACCTGGGTGACCGGGGCGGCCGTGAGGGAGCCCCAGGTGGTGGGTAGGCGGCCGCCCGGCTCGTGTGCGCCGGTGAGGACGTCGGCGAGGGCGGCGCCGCCCTCCTGGCCGGGGAACCAGCTCAGCAGGACTGCCGCGACCTCCTCGCGCCAGGGAAGCTCCACCGGGGAGCCGGAGTTGACGACCACCACGGTGTTCGGGTTGGCGGCGGCGACTGCGTGGACCAAGTCGTCCTGGCGGCCGGGGAGTCGGAGGTCCTTGCGGTCGAAGCCCTCGGACTCGACGCGGTCGGTGGTGGCGACCACGACGACGGCGGTGTCGGCGGCGCGGGCCGCCTCGACGGCCTCGGCGATCAGTTCGTCGGCGTCGCGCTGCGGCTCCTGGTGGGCGAGCGCGAAGCCGATCACCTTCATGGGGATGCCCTCGGGGAGGGTGACGACGTGGGTGAGGGAGACGGTCACCGGTTCGCCCGCGGTCAGTTCGGCCTGGGCGCGGGGCACCGGGGCGCCGAAGAACGCCTCGAAGGGGTCGTCCTTGTCGGTGCGCTGGACGTCGTCGAAGTACGTCGTGCCGTCGACGGTGAGCGTGAAGGCGCCGAGGCCCTTGACGCCGAAGGTGTGCGGGCCGCTGTCGCGCGGGGTGAAGGTGCCGGTCAGCTCGACGGTGTGGAGGGTGTCGTGGGTGACTCCGGCCGGCAGGTCGTCACCCATCCACTGAATCTGGCCGTTGGGCGCGGAGCCGCTGCCGATGACCTCGCCGGCCGCGTCGCGGCAGACGGCGCGCAGCTCGAACCCCTTGTCGGCGACGGCGAGTTCCTCGTTCGGGTCGGCTCCGACGGCGTACGTCAGGCCGCCTTCGGGGAGAGCGGCGGTGAGGCCGTCGAGGGGCGAGACGATCCGGGCGGGGAAGACGGTGGCAGAGCCGCCGCCGAGGACGCGGGCATCGCGGGCGGCGGCGCCGATGAGGGCGACCGTGCCGGGCTTGAGCGGGAGAGCTGCTTGGTTGGCGCCTTGGTCGGCTCCTTGGTTGCGCACGAGCACGAAGGCGCGGCGGGCGATCTCGCGGGCCAGGGCCTCGCCGTCGATGGTGGCGGGCGGCTCGGTGACGACCGGTTCGGCGCCGTCCAGGATGCCCACGCGGGCGGCGAGGCGCAGCACGTTGCGTACGGCCTCGTCGACCGTCGACTCCTGGACGCGGCCGTCGCGTACGGCCTGCGCGAGCGGTTCGCCGTACACCGTCTTCGGTCCGGGCATGGCGACGTCGAGGCCGCCCTCGATGTCGCCGGTCGTGGAGCGGGCGGCCATCCAGTCGGAGACGTTGAAGCCGTCGAAGCCCCATTCGCCGCGCAGGATCTCGTTCACGAGGTAGCGGTGCTCGGTCATGGTCGTGCCGTTGACCGAGTTGTAGGCGGTCATGATGCCCCAGGGGTGGGCGTTCTCGACGATGGCCTCGAAGGGGGCCAAGTAGAGCTCGCGCAGGGCGCGTTCGGAGACGAGGTTGTTCGCCGTGAAGCGGTCGGTCTCGGCGTCGTTGGCGACGAAGTGCTTGACGGTGGTGCCGACGCCGCCGGACTGGACGCCGTTCACGTAGCCGCTGCCGATCGCGCCGGTCAGGTACGGGTCCTCGCTGTACGCCTCGAAGTGGCGGCCGCCGAGCGGGGAGCGGTGCAGGTTCACGGTGGGCGCGAGCAGCACGTGGACGTTCTTGCGGCGGGCCTCCTGGGCGAGGAGGGCGCCGGCGCGGCGGGCGAGGGCCGGGTCCCAGGTGGCGGCGAGCGCGGTCGGGGACGGGAGCGCGATGGAGGGGTCGTCGGCGGTCCAGTGGACGCCGCGGACACCGATCGGGCCGTCGGACATGACCAGCGACTTCAGCCCGATCTCGGGGAGCGCGGGCAGTGACCACATGTCCTGCCCGGAGAGCAGCCTCGCCTTCGCGTCGATGCCGAGCTTGGCGAGAGCCGCCTCGACGACCGCTTCGCGGGCCTGGTCGGCCGCGCTTCCGGCCGTGCTCTCAGCCGTGTTTCCGGCCTGGCTCCCGGCCCGGCTCTCCGCTGTTTCCGCCACGGCGGCACCTCCTCGTTGAAGTCCTTGGACGTCCTCATCCTGCACCCGTTACCTGTAGAGCGGTAGGTTTCGTTATCTTGACGTTATACTCGGGGTGATCGGATGCCGGTACCGTGACGCCATGACCACCAGGACCAGGAGTGAGGAACGGCGCGCGGAGATCGTGCGCGCGGCCCTGGAGGTGATCGCCGAGCGCGGCTACCGGGGTGCGAGCCTGTCCGCGGTCGCCGAGCGTGTGGGCCTCACCCAGCAGGGGCTGCTGCACCACTTCCCCACCAAGGAGGCCCTGCTCGTCGCCGTCCTCAAGGAACGCGACCAGTGGGACGCGGTCCCCAACACCCAGTGGCGGGTCGACCTGCTCAGCTCGCTCGTCGAGTACAACGCCATGCGGCCCGGGATCATCCAGACCTTCTCGGCACTGCTCGGCGAAAGCGTCACGGAGGGGCACCCCGCCCGCGAGTTCTTCACCCAGCGGTACGCGGCCGTGCGGGCGAGCATGGCTTCGGTACTGCGCACCGAATACGGGGAGCGACTCCCGAACGGACTCAGCCCGGAGCGCGCCGCCCCCCTCCTGGTCGCGGTGATGGACGGACTCCAGTACCAGTGGCTGCTTGACCCGGAGTCGGTGGACATGCCGGGCGCGTTCAGGGACTTTCTTACGCTGCTGGGCGAGAATCCCCCGCCGGACTCCCTGCCGGGCTCCCCGTCGGACTCCCCGCCGGGCGAGGGCTGACCGCCGCGACGACCTCCACCTCCACGAGGGCATCCGGTTTGAAGAGGCGGGCGGCCTCGAAGGTCATGCTGGTGGGCGCGGTCCCGGTGAGGAACTCCCGTCGTACGGCGCCGTATTCGTGGAGTCTGCCGATGTCCGTCAGGTAGGTACGGATATTGATGACGTCGGCGAGGGTCGCGCCGTGCGCCTTCAGCAGGGCGTCGATGGTCTCGAAGACGCCGCGGCTCTGTGTGGCGAGATCAGCTCCGTCGGCAACCTGGCCGGAGAGGTACAACAGGGCTCCGCCGCCCGGGAGTTCGACGCGGGCGACCTGGGAGTAGTAGGCGTTGGCGGGCTGGGGTGCGGAGGGCGGGTTGTCGAGCGTGACCTGCACGGGGCTCCTCGGATTCGTTGGGATTCGCGGGTTTCTCAGGCCTGTCGGGCCCGTCGGACTCGTCGAGCCCATCAGGCCCATCGGGTTCGTCAGGACGAGCGGCGAATGTGGGCCGCGGCCTTCGCGATGTCCTCGTGGACGACGGCCGGGTCCGCGGCAGCGCGCCTGAACTGCTCCAACACCGCCTCCATGACCGGGAGTCGGGCCGCCTTCGTCGCCAGGTCGGCGTCCTTCACGGCGAGCGCGGTGTCGAAGTGCACGCCTTCGGCGAAGGCACGGCCGACGGCTCCGCCGAGCGGACCGTTGGTGAGGGCGTTGCGCGCGGTGTCCTCGTCGACTCCGAGGGCGTCCGCCAGGCGCATCGCCTCGGCGACAAGGGCGACCCCGCCGACGACGGAAGCGTTGACGACGAGCTTGAGCGCGGCGCCGGAGCCGAGAGGCCCGGTGCGGGTGACCGTGCCGAAGTGCGCGAGGACATGCTCGACACCGGCCACGTCGCCGCCCGCGAGGATGCCGAGCCGCCCCGCGGCGGCCCTGTCGGTGCTGCCCGCCACGGGCGCGTCGACGAGCGTCACGTCGTCCTTGAGCCGGGCGGCCAGTTCCCTGATCACGTCCGGGCCGACGGTCGACATCTCCACCCAGTACGCGCCCGGGCGCAGCTCCGGCACGACGGCGTCCGCGACCGCGTCGAGCGCCGCCGGGCCGGCGAGCATCGTGATCACCACATCCGCGTCCCGCACGGCCTCCGCCGGGGTGGCGGCGAGCGTGGCTCCCTCGGCGAGCAGCGGCTCCGCCTTGGCGGCGGTGCGGTTCCACACCGTCAACGGGTGTCCAGATCCCAGGAGTTGGCGGGCCATTGGGACGCCCATGTGGCCGAGTCCGAGAAAGGCGATCTTTTCCATGCCTTCGACGCTAGGTACGCACGGGCGATGCGACAAGCGAATGTCTAGCATGGGTGACATGCAGAACACGCATGACAATCTGACGGGCGGCGCGGTCGGGGCTGCCTCGGACGCGGTCGGAACCGGCGAGGACGCTCCCGATCTCTCGACCGTGTGGCTGCGGGTGTTCCTGGACGTCGCCCGGCACGGTTCGTTCACCGTGGCGGCGCGCACCCTCGGGTGGACGCAGTCCGCGGTGTCGCGGCAGATCTCCTCGCTGGAGTCGGCGCTCGGCGGGGCCCCGCTCTTCGACCGGCTGCCCCGGGGCGTACGGCTGACGGAGGCCGGGCGGATCCTCGTGCCGCACGCCGAGGCCGTGGTCGAGCGGCTGCAGGGGGCGGAGCGCGAGCTGACGGCGCTACGGGAGGTGGCGGGCGGACGGCTGCGGGTGGGCGCCTTCGCCACGGCCGACGCCGCCCTCGTACCGCGGACCATCGCCGCGTTCCGCACCCGCCACCCAGGGGTGCGGCTCACCCGCGAGGAGGGGCTCACGCCCGTACTCCTGGAACGGCTGTCCGCCGGCAGTCTGGACCTGGCGATCGTCTCGACGACGGGCCGGGCCCCGCTGGACGCGTACACACTGCACCACCTCCTCGACGAGTCCCTGTACGTCGCCGTCCCCGCCGGCCACCCGCTCGCCGCCGAGCCCTCGGTACGACTCCCCCAACTCGCCGACGCCGACTGGATCTCCGGCGGCTCCCGCCCCGAAGGCACCCTCCTCGACGCGGCCCTGCGGCACGGCTTCCGCCCGCGCGTGGCGCACGTCGTGGCCGAGTGGACCGCCAAGCAGGGATACGTCGCCGCCGGTCTCGGCGTGGCCCTGATCCCGGCGCTCGCCGCGGAGTCCGTACGTCCCGACATCACGCTGCTCCCGGTGCTCGACGAGGCCGCACCCGCGCGGGCGGTGTACGCGGCGACGGTACGAGGGCGGTCCCTGACCCCGGCGGCGGAAGCGTTCCTTCGGGCACTGCGGGAGACGGCCGCGAAGATCCCCACCTGAGCCACACCCCATGGCGTACGTCCCGTCGGTCACGCGATACTGCGGCCATCCGGCAGCACCCCACGGCGACGGAAGGCCTGAATTCCCTTGACGCACATACGTGTTCGGATCGGCGTACTCGGACTGGCCCTGGTGGCGGGGCTCTCGGCGGCGCCCAACGCGTCCGCCGCCTCCTCGGCCGCCGAGACCTTCACCGTGGAGGAGCTGCGGCTCGACAAGGCCGCGCCTCAGGAGATCCTGGCGCGCTCCGGATTCGACTCCGTGGCACCGGAGTTCGCGCGGGCGCTGGGCAGGGCCGACTCGTACGCGCAGGCCGAGCGCATCGTCGTACGGCAGGGTTCGCAGCTGTGGACACGTGCGGTCGACCGGGCACAGGGCCGGGGACCGGCGGGCGGAGACCTGAGCCGGGACGACGACCGGCCGCTGTACTGGGCGCGGCTGGGCATGACACGCGAAGTGCGCCAGTGGGAGCCGGAGTTCGGGCTCACGGATGCCCAACGAGACAAGCTGTTGGGCAAGTTGGAGGAGACCTCGCGCGGCCAGGACGCCATCCGCTACCCGCACGGCAAGAGCGTGAAGCGGATCCTGGTCACCGGATTCGACCCGTTCACGCTGGACCGTGACATCCGGATCTCCAACCCCTCCGGAGCCACCGCCCTCGCCCTCGACGGCACGACGATCCAGACCGCGGACGGGCCTGCACGCGTCGAGACGGCCATGTTCCCCGTCCGCTGGCAGGACTTTGCCGACGGGATGGTGGAACGGACGCTACGGAAGCAGCTTCCCTGCGTGGACCTGTTCACGACGGTGAGCCAGGGCCGGGTCGGCCGGTTCGACGTGGAGCGGACCAACGGGGCCTGGCGGGGCGGTTTCCCCGACAACGAGAACCTCTCGCGGACCGAGACCGTCCCGGTCACCGATCCGGCCTCGCAGCCGCAGTGGACGTCAACAACCCTGCCGTACAAGGCGATCGTGGACGCGAGCACGGGCCGCTTCCCGGTGTACGACAACACGTCGGTGACCGAGATCCCGGCGGGCGGCACGGAGCAGGTCGTACGTCCGGACGGTCCGACCCCGGGCTCGGTGGCCCGTTCCGGGGGCGGCGGGAACTACCTCTCCAACGAGATCGCGTACCGCGCGACGCTGCTGCGCGACCGGCTCGGGCTGCATGACGAGTTGCCGGGTGGGCATGTGCACACACCGGTGCTGCAGTTCGGGACCGGCAACACGGACCCGGCGACCGGGACCGTCACCGACCCCGAGTTCGTACAGAACCGGCTGGACATCATCGCGCAGGTGCGGGCGATCCTGACGGTGGCGGTGGACGCGGGTCAGCCCTCCTGACGGGGGGCGTGGACGCCGGTCAGCCCGCGGACGCCGGCTGCTGGTCGTCCGCGCCGTTCCTGTCCCGGTCGCCGTCCGTCGTCTCCTCGCCCAGCAGGTCGCGGGCCATCAGTGTGGCGCCCGCGACCGCGCCGGGCATCAGGAAGACAGCGACGAAGGGGACCAGGAACGAGACCGCGAGGGGGGTGCCGAAGCCCCAGATCAGGGTCTTGCGGGAGCGGAGCAGGGTGAGGCGGTCGCGGAGCTCGACTCGGCGGCGCTGCAGGGCCACCCCCGCCAGTTCCTCCGTCAGGAAGAAGCCGGTGACGAAGAAGCCGATCACCGGGACCGCCGTCTGGCCGACGAACGGGATGAAGCCGAGCGCGAAGAGCAGCACGCCCCACAGGGCCGCCCTGGCGACGATACGGAGGCTGTCGCGGGCCGAGATCCACAGCTCCCGCCACAGCGGCAGGCCCGACTCGGGGGCCGTGCCGTCCGGGGAGACGTCACGGTCGACCTTCTCCGAGAGGTTCTCGTAGAAGGGCTGGCCGATGAGGAGGGTGACCGCCGTGAAGGTGACCACGGAGAGCAGGAGGGCGAGCGCGAACAGTACGGCGGTGAGGAACCCGCGGAAGAGGCCCTGCCAGGGGCTGGTCCAGTCGTCCGCGAACGGGGTCGACCAGGTGATGAAGTCGTCGCCGTATATCGCAAGGGCGACGAGGGCCGCCGCGTACAGCACGAGGGTGATCAGCCCCGGGAGCAGGCCGAATCCGTACTGTTTCCCGTGCCTCGCCACCCATCGCTGGCCCTGTAGCAAGTAGTTGAAGCCCACCCCGAAGTCACGCATGGGGGAACTTTAGCGTCGATGGTTCATGGGGTTCGTCGGCTGCCTGACGGACCCTGTGTGGTCTGCCGGCCCGAGGCGCTCGGCCCTCGGCGCAACTCTCGGCTCTCGGCGCGACTCAGGACGTCTTCGTAGCGGACCGCTTCGCGCTTTTGCTTCCTTTGGCGCCCGTACCGGTGCGCCTCGGCTTTGCGGGCACGCTCTTTCGCGTTGTGGCCTTCTCCGTGCGTGCCGCCGTCCGCGACGGTTCTGCCCGGGTCGGCGCCGTCGGCCACTTGAGTTCGATCTCCAACTCGATCTCCCCATCGCCGATCTCGACCTCGATCTCACTGCGAAGGTCGTCGGGGATCCGCAGGCTCAGAGTTGCCGGGCCGAGTTCCAGTTCTGCATCCTCGCCTTTCCGCAGCGCGGCTGCGAGTGCCGTGAGCTGGTCGGCCGCCTCAAGGCGTGACAGCGAGCGCTTCTGCTCGAACTTGAAGTCCTTCATGGGTGTCTCCGATCCGGAAGCGACCTGGTGTCGGGCCGCGCCTCGAGGCTGTCCCCCGTTTCATCGCTCCGAGGGACTGGGAGCGGTGCACAGCGCCCAGATCACGAAGCCGCTGTTCCAATCTCGGCCCACCGGGATCACACCGCACCTCGGGGTGCCCGACCGGGAGTGGGGTTCTAGGGTTGTAGGGAGCTTCGCGTTCGCGGAACCCGGTTCTCTCCGCCTCGTAGCTCTCTCGGGCTCGGAACTCACCAGGAGGGCATGCGACATGTCCACTGCATCTGAAACCCCTGTCCTGGACACCCTCGCCGCCATGACGGTCGACTCGATCGAGCGATGCGGGCTGGCCCCGGACATGCTCATACTCACGCGCATCGCGGCGCTCGCCGCCTCGGACGCCCCGCCGATCTCCTACGCGGCCCATATCGACCCCGCTCTCAAGGCCGGTCTCACCGCCGAACAGTTGCAGGACGTCCTGGTCGCCATCGCGCCCATCGTGGGCACCGCCCGCGTCATGACAGCGGCGGGCAACATCGCCAAGGCACTCGGCATCGTCATCGCCGTCGCCGATGCCGAGATCGAGGCTCAAGGCTGAGAGCGGACGCCCTCGCCGACGCGTGCGTTCACCCGGAGCCGTCGCGGCCATCGCGGTGACACAGTGCGCGCACGCGGCGTGCGACCGGCACGGACCGCGGCCCGCACTGCGGGGTCACGCGCCGGGGTGGTTGGCCACCTCCTACCCGTACGGCCCACCTGGGCGTGCCGTCTCGCCGTAAAGCGGCGGGAATGGAGGGAGGTCAATCCCCCGGGAGCCCTCCATGACCACCCCGCACAATTCGTCCGAGCCCGATGCCGCCCCCGAGGGGGACGCGGGTGACGCGGCCGGAAGTGGACACAAGCACGGCTCGGCGGCCGCGCGGATCACGCGGAAGATCGCCTCGGCAGTACTCATCGTCCTCACCTGCATCCTGGTGCCGATCGCACTGCTCACGGTGTGGGTGCACGGCATCGCTCTGGACACCGACCGGTACGTGGCGACGGTCTCGCCGCTGGCCTCGGATCCGGCGATCGAGGCCGCGGCGGTCAACCGCATTACCCAAGCCGCCGACGTGCGGGTGAACGGCAGCCAGGCCGCTGCGGACATCGCCGCCTGGCTGCAGTCGCAGGGACTACCGCCGCGGGCAGCGAACGCCGTGAAGGGTCTGGGCCCGCAGCTCGACTCCGTGGTCAACGACACGGTGGAGAAGGTGGCCACACGCTTCGTGGAGAGCGACCGCTTCGAGCGGATCTGGACGAACGCCAACCGGGAGGCCCACTCCGCGGTCGTGCACGCGCTCACCGGCGAGGGCCGAGGAGCCGTGGGCGTGAACGGCGGAACAGTCACCCTCGACGTCGGCGAAGCCGTCGACCAGGTCAAGGAAGCGCTCGTGGACGCCGGCCTGTCGCCGGCCGCCAAGATCCCCGACGTCGACAAGCAGATGGTGCTCTTCCAATCGGACCAGCTGAAGAAGATCCGCGACGGTGCCCATCTGCTGGACGTGATCGGGAACTGGTTCCCCGTGCTCGTCGTGCTGATCGGCGCGGCCGGTGTGCTGCTGGCCCACCGGCGCCGCCGGGCCCTGGCCCGTACCGCCCTCGGCGCGGCCTTCGCCTGCCTGGTCGTGGCCATCGGCCTGGTCATCGCCCGCCGCTACTACCTGGACCACCTCCCGACCCAGGTGCAGTCGGAGGCCGCCGCGGCAGCCATCTTCGACACCCTGCTGCACTTCCTGAAGGTCAGCCTGCGCACGGCGATCGTCCTCGGCGTGATCATCGCGCTGGGCGCCTACCTGATCGGCCCCGGACGGCTGCCACGCGCCGTCCGCGGCACATCCGAGCGCGCCGCGGACTCCACAGCGCAGTGGGCCTACGGCCACCAGGTCCGCACCGGCCGGGTGGGCACCTGGACCCAGGCCCACCGCCACTGGATCGCCCTGGCCGCCCTGCTGATCGTCGCCCTGGTCTTCGCACTCTGGAACCACCCGACAGTCCTGACCATCCTGCTACTGGTCGTCATCCTGCTGGCCCTGCTCGCACTCCTCGCGCTCCTCGCCGCCTCCGGCCGCGTCACCCTCGACGCCGAGCGGGTGGCGCCACCGCGCCCGGAGGGCGGCGAGTGACGCTCTGCCTGTGCTGTCACGCGCCCTTCGGGGCGCGCCGGAACGGGAGTGTCTGACACGGACATCTTGAGCCCGCCGGGGACGGGTGAGCCGCAGGGGTCTATTCGCTGACGGGTCGTCTGGATGCGATGCCGGTGGGCTGTGGTGAGGGTCGTTGGTGTGCTTCGGCGTTGGGGCGGTGCTGTGTCAGTCGCCGGCTGGTACGGCTGCCAGGAGATTGGGCACGCCGCAGGCGCCTGCGAGGAGGTCGGCGTAGGCAGTGAGGATGCGGCGGGTGTCCATGAGGGCTGCGCGCAACTCGTCGGATTGGGGCCAGAGTTGTTCGTGATCACGGCGTGAGCGGTCGGCGGGGCGCTGGTTTTCCCAGTCCTCAAGCGCCGGGTGCCAGCGGGCGAGCAGGGGGCGGATGCCGAAGTTGAGCATGGCGACGGCCAGGTAGCCGAAGTTGTACTGCCCGTTGCGCTTGGGCTCGGCCACCTCCGGGCCGTGTTGGCGCAGCACGTCGCGAGTGGTGGCAAACAGTGAATACATGCTGGTGAGCGCCTCGCGGAGGAGGCCCTCATCGGCTCGCAGTGGTACTACTGAGACCCGGGTCACCAGTTCCACGTAGACCTCCCAGGCCGCGCGCCGTTCAGCGTCGTTCGGCTCCCATGTGCCGGAAATCTCCAGCACATGCAGGTTCAACTTCACATCTACGCTCTTCGGCGCCCGCGCCATGAATGTTCCCCTCGGCTGCCTACGAATTGTCCCCGGGTCTTACTGTTCACGGTACCGGGATGATCTACCGGTACCGTCTGGCAAGCCTGGCATGGGGCGGAAATCTGGCCGACCACCGTTTGTTGAATTCGAAGGCTCTGCGGACCGTCCGGTGAAGGACTTCAAAGGGTTCATGCTTGATCTGTGGTTGTTGGGTCCGGGCGGGTGGTGTCATCTCCTTCTTGCGGCGGAGGCTCGGCCTGGGGTTGCGTGGCGTTCATGACCGCTGTCGCCGCGTCGTCTGGCAGCAGGTCGTCAATGATGGACCGGAAGGCGTCGTCGCCCATGAGGGCCCTCTGTTGGCCGAGCCAGTAGAGGGCGGTGTCGGGCGGACTTCCGATCTCCAGTTGGAGCGTCAGAGCCCGCAGCGTGTAAGGCACACCTTCTGCAGGGCGCTGTTGCGTAGTACGGAGTTCGCCTAGTTGAGCGTAGCTGGTGGCGATGCCGGAGCGGTTACCCAGCTCCTCCTTGATGGTGAGGGAGGCCCGGTAGCGTTCCTCGGCCTGCCCGTAATCCCCCCGCAGCTGCGCGATCATGCCCAGTTGACCGTAGCTGCTGGCGATGCCGGAGCGGTTACCCAGCTCCTCCTTGATGGTGAGGGAGGCCCGGTAGCGTTCCTCGGCCTGCCCGTAATCCCCCCGCAGCTGCGCGATGATGCCCAACTGGTGATAGCTGATGGCGATGCCGGAGCGGTCGCCCAACTCCTCCTTGATGGCGAGGGAGGCCCGGTAGCGTTCCTCGGCCCGCCCGTAATCCCCCCGCAGCTGCGCGATCATGCCCAACTGGTGATAGCTGATGGCGATGCCGGAGCGGTCGCCCAACTCCTCCGCGATGGCGAGGGAGGCCCGGTAGCGTTCCTCGGCCCGCCCGTAATCCCCCCGCAGCTGCGCGATGATGCCCAGTTGACCGTAGCTGCTGGCGATGCCGGAGCGGTCGCCCAGCTCCTCCTTGATGGTGAGGGAGGCCCGGTAGCGTTCCTCGGCCTGCCCGTAATCCCCCCGCAGCTCCAAAATGGTGCCCAACTGGTGGTAGCTGCTGGCGATGCCGGAGCGGTCGCCCAGCTCCTCCAGGATGGCAAGGGAAGCCCGGTAGCGTTCCTCGGCCTGCCCGTAATCCCCCCGCTCCTGCGCGATCCTGCCCAACTGGTGATAGCTACTGGCGATGCCGGAGCGGTCGCCCAACTCCTCCAGGATGGCAAGGGAAGCCCGGTAGCGTTCCTCGGCCCGCCCGTAATCCCCCCGCAGCTGCGCGATCATGCCCAACTGGTGGTAGCTGCTGGCGATGCCGGAGCGGTCGCCCAACTCCTCCTTGATGGTGAGGGAGGCCCGGTAGCGTTCCTCGGCCCGCCCGTAATCCCCCCGCAGCTCCGCAATGATGCCCAACTGGTGGTAGCTACTGGCGATGCCGGAGCGGTCGCCCAACTCCTCCAGGATGGCAAGGGAAGCCCGGTAGCGTTCCTCGGCCTGCCCGTAATCCCCCCGCTCCTGCGCAATCATGCCCAGTTGGTGGATGTGGGCGGCTGCAGGACGGGAGCGTGCGGGGAGCCACGTGAGGGTCTCCTCAATCAGGTGTTGTTCCCAGTCCCAGGCTCCCCAGGTGTGCAGCTGGGAGCACACGTACTGCGTGACAGCATCGGCTTGGTCGAGGTCGTCGGCTTCGTGATGATGATGGCGTACCTCGATGAGCTGGGTGATGTCGTCGGCGCGAGGCTGGGGCCACACATTGACGCGCCATTGCCAGTACGCGGCGGCCCGCCGGTGTGCGGCTTTCAGAGCGTCGGGACGGGCGCGTTGCCGGAGCGCGTCGGCGGTCCAGTGGTGCACTGTCAAACCGCTGGGCCGGCTGCCCCCCTGATCCTGGGGCGCGGGGGCCGGGGAGACCAGCCCCAACTCCAGCAGCCGTTTCAAGGCCTTTCCGCCCTGGGTGTCCAAGTCGACTGGAGGCCGCTGGAGTTCTCTCCAGACTGCTTCGTGTTCGGCGATCGTCTCAGGCGACAGGCCATAGCCGTTCTCCGGTCCTGCTCCGGCTGCGCGGGCCTGGGTGATGTGCGTGTTCACCGTTTGGAGACGCTGCCGGAGGACGGGGTCGGGCTCGGGGGGTGTGGTGAGTTGTGACAGCTGCCAGGCGGCCCCTGTGCGGTCGACCGGGGTGCGATAGACGGCCATCCCGTCCAGCAACTGCCGCGCCCCGGGCACGTTGCCGAGCTGGTCGAGCAGGGTGTCGAGAAGGATGTCGTCCACGGCTAGGGTGACGGTCTCGGCCAGCGCCGTGTCCAAGTCTCCCTCCATGTCTGCGAGCCAGCGCTCGGGATCATGGATGCCGCGGGTCTCCAGCGCGGCTTCCATGCGGTCGGCGATGTCGGGGAAGCGGGCCTGTCCGCCGCGCAGCAGGGCGTCGAGGTATTCCAGGGCCCGTGGGTGGCCTCCGACGTCGGTGTACGCGCGGATCTGGTCGGCCGGACCGAGGGCGTCCAGGCCGGGCAGCCGCCAGATGAGTTTGCGGGTCTCCGCCAGCGACAGGGGTCCCAGGTGATGAACGGTGAGCCGTCCGTGGGCGCGCTGGGGGAGGCTGAAGGGGTAGCGGCTGGTCACCAGCAGCCGTGTGCGGGGGCTCGCCGCCGTCCACGCGGCCAGCAGATCCGCCAGCGCCGGGTCGGACGGCTGCCAGCCGTCGCCGGACGTCGTGCGGGTGAGGAGGTCTTCGGCGTTGTCCACGATCATCAGTACCGGGAGCCGTGGCAGCACGATCTGACGGACCAGCTCCCAGCGGTCCCGCCAGGGTGAGCGGGCGTCCGTCAGTGCTACCGCAACCCGCCGCAACGGGTCAGTTTCCGGCAGGTCCGCGGCCAGGCAGTATGCGTTCAGGCGCTGCCGCAGCGCCTCCAGGACGGCGTCGACGTTACGCGTCGTGGTGGCCGAGACCGGCACGATCAGCCGGTTCTGGATGCCGTAGTGGTGCAAGAGCTCGGCGGCCAGCGTGGACTTGCCGACTCCGCCGATTCCGTGCACCAGCACTCCGGCCCGCTGGGGGTTCCGCAGGGCGGCCAGCAGCTGGCGCAGCTCGGCGCGGCGGCCGACGAACTCGCCGACCTTGCGGACCACCATGCCCTCATCCAGCACCACCTCCGGCGCAACCAGCACCCGATCGGCACCGCGGGTGCGGTCGAACAGCGGCAACGGCGGCCCTGCCAGGAACAGGGCCGGGGTTGCCCACTCCGGCCCCATAGCGCGCGGGGTATTGTCCGGCAGCTGCCGACGCCGGGCTTCCAGAGTGCGGCGGGCGTGGGAGAGCGCGGTCAGCGGGTCGGGGTGTTCGGCCCTTGCCAGCGCCTCGTAGGTTTCCGCGGCCAGCTCGGTGGCGTAGTGGTCCGTGACGGCTTCGGTCATCGCCAGCACCGCCGGCACCCCGCGCGCCAGCAACTCGCGCGCCAGACCGGCCCGGGCCCGCCCCTCCGGACTGACATCAGCACGAGCGGAGCCACCGGCGCTCGTGTCCGGGCCCCCCTCCTCATCAGAGTTCCCTTCCTCGTCCGCGGGCCGCTCTTGCGAATCGCGGGAAAGAGGGGTCCTGGCGGTGGAACAGCCGGCCAGCACCACCAACGGAACGCCCCGATCGGTGGGCAGGCCCTCTGCCATGAACCGCCGGGCATCGACCTCGTCCACCTGGCCCCGCTCGTCCTCCAGCAGCAGAATCCCCGGCTTGGCGTGACAGGACAGGTGCAGTACGTGGAAGCGCTCCTGCTCCAGGGCCGCGTGAATCTCGGCCAGGCTGCCCCAGTTCAGCACCCGCACATATGCGCCGTGCCCGGACCGCGCCGGGTCGACCGCGTCCAGGATCCGGCTCAGCTCCCTTTCGTAGTCCAGTAGTTCGCCCCCGCCGGACTCCGGGCTTGCCACCACCGCCAGAATCCGCAACGGACCAGGCACCTGCACCGCGACAGGAGGACTCTCCCGCCGCACCCTGCGGTACAACTCGACATGCTCCGACAACACCAACGGCTGCCCCACGCCCGGAACAACCAGCGTCTCCCACGGCAGATCCACCCACCGCGGATCATCGACGGTCAACCCGATCCGTAACGATGCGTGACGCGCCTGCGCCAGCCCCTCCTCCTTGGCCAGCGCCGCCGCCACCTCACCGCACACGAAGCTCTCGCCCAACACCGCACCGACACCAACCAGCGCCCCCGCCGCCCCTCCCGGAGCGGTTGCTTCCCCCAGAGCAAGCTGACGCCGCGTGGCCAGGCCGCCAACAGCCCGTGCACGCGCGCGCTGCAACATCCACAGATGCTGCTCAAGGCTGCGGTCCACACCGCGCGGTGGACAGGACGTCTCGGAGCCCGCCGTGGAAAACGTGACCGATCCCGTGTCGACCCGCAATTCCGCATACGTCGGTCCGGCCGGCCGATAGACCACCTCGTCGGGCACCACCAGCGCCCCGCCCGACGCCGGGCGCTCCGCCGTCGGCAACCCCCGTACGGCCCTATCCAGTTGCCGCACCAGGGTCTCGTATTGCGATGGTGAAGCCACACGGCGGAAGTCGAAGTACAGCCGCGAAGCAATGAAGGGCGGCAGCTCCACCTCGCCCAACAGGACCGGGATCACCCGTTGCCCTCCGGCTACCGCCTTTGCCATGGCGGCCGCGAACTCCTCACCGCACCACCCCGACTCCGTCCAGTGCCGACTGACGACGGGCACCACGGCGCCGGCGCCCGCCAGCCCGTCCTGCAACCGCAATGCCACCAGCTGACCACCGACCAGCTCCCACTGATCCAGCCACACATGAAGGCGGAGTCGCACCAGGTTCTCCGCCAAGGCCTTCGCCCACGGCTCATCCTCATGCGCATACGACACGAACGCGTCGAATTGCCCGGCCTCAGTCACACCGCACCCCCGAACACAGCAACCCTGAGCCACTGCCCCTCAGGCTGGCCCAACCCTTGGGCACCCGATAGACCCCTACGCCGGTAATGACTCAATTGCCCATGCCCACCACCAGCCCGCGGCACCCTCGCCCCGGCAGGTTCGTTGTCCGAACCTGCTGCGCAGGCCCAACCGGCTCTGCGCTTCGGTCGATCGTCCCCTGATGTCCGGCGCCGACCGTCGCTGTTCACGCTGTTGGTGTCAGCCGCTGGTGTCAGCCGCCACATGCCATCTCTGCATGGCGCGACAGTTGGGCTGGAGCTACTCGGGTGCGCTCACAGCCACCGGCTCGCTGAAATTCTTGAGCGTCACGACGTTGTGCGCTGAGCTGCCGGACACCTCGAGCCACTGCTCGAAGCGCACGACTCGGCCGGATTCGTTGACCCATACGTCGCAGGCGAACTCCTCGGTGCCTGTGGCGCGCATCTTGTCGTACAGCTGGCCGTCCACTGTTCGGATCTGGTCCTGGGTGAGCTTCCCGGAAAGCCGGTATGCCGAGGTTCCGTCCATCTCCTCCGGACCTTTTTGGGCCTTCGGTCCGAGGTCCAAGAGCAGTTGCGCGTAAGCGCTGTAGTCAGATACGCCCGCAGTTGAGGAGTCCAGAGCCGTGCGCTGCCACTCCCCAGCTGCTCCGTCGTCATCAAGTGTCCGCGTGTAGGTGGCGTCCTCCAGCAGGATCGTCTCCGCGTTGAACGCCTGGTCCTCCGGGACGCTGTCGGAGGACGTCATGGTCAGTTTGCCCGTAGGTGCTGATCCGTTGAAATTCATCCGGCCGGCCATCACGACCGTCAGCGTGGAGCCCGTATAGGTTTCCGTGGTCATCTCGGCCGAGTAAGGCGCTGGATCGGCGTTCTTGAGCGCCGCCTCGACTTCGAATGAACCATCGGAGTCCGGCGTGGCCGATGCTCCACTCTTCGACGTCGATGCGGGTGCTTTCCCGTCATCCCCGGCGCCACAGCCCGTGAGCAGGACGACGGCCGCGATACCGGCCGCCACGGTGGCCAAGTGGCGCATGGCAGGGGGCCTCCTCAAGCGTGGCTGACAGATCGCCGAGTCTGTCATGGGCACAGCGAGAGCACTCCACGGCGGGCAGATCTGCGCCACAACAACCCCTGAAGCGGCAGCGAATCACACCGGTGTCACCGCGACCACCACCCCCCGCTCCGCCGCAGGCGACACCGCCGCCGACACGCGGACCGCTGCCGAGCGGGCCACGCGCCCGGCCCGTGATGCCGTGCCCAGGAGGAGCGGCTGGAGGTGTTCCAGGCCGGAGACGAGGAACTCCTCGGTGGCGATGAGGAGTGGGCGGGCCGCCTTCGTCGCGGTCGCGGCGGCCTCCGTGAGGTCGGCCAGGGGTGGCAGGGAGGCGCGTACGACCCCCGCCCCCACCGCGGCGGCCCGTTCCGCGAGGGCCACCTGGAGCGGGAGGAGTGGTGCCAGCGCGGCCGTCAACGCGTCGGCGATGCGGCGGAGTTCGGGAGATGTGTCGCGCAGGACGTCCGCGGCGGCCCGGATCACCGGAGCCAGTGCGAGGAGTACGCCCGCGGTGATCCCGGCCGCCGCGGGCAGCAACGGCGAGCCGGCGTCGACCAGTTCGGCAAGGGCGTCGGCCGCCTCCTCCACCGCGGGTGCCACCGCGTCGAGGACCGGCAGCAGGCTGTCGCCGAGCGCGGAGAGGAGCACCTGCGCGGGTTCGCTCACGGGGTGCGCCGCCAACGGCGCCCCACTGGTGCTGAGCCGGGTCAGGGTGTCCACGATCCGGTAGAAGGCCTCCTGCGCCTGCGGCGACGCGCTCGCCTCGGCCAGCTCGGCCGTGGTCTCGCGCAGGACGCGCAGCGCCTCCGCGCCGGAACCGTCCCTGGGATCCAGGGTGTTGACCGCGATTCTGGTGATGTTCCCTGCCGTGTCGAGGAGTTGGCCGGTGATGTCGGTCGTGCTGCGTGCCATGCGCAGCACGTCCTCCCTGCTGGGGAGCGACGGAATCGGGGACATGGAGGGGCCCTCCTCGTTACGCGTACCGCTCGGCCGTCGCACTCAGGATGCCCTCTCCGACCCACCGGGCATGCGCCATCCGGGGCATCCGTGATGGCGGATGTGACGGCGGACCTGACGGCATCAGTAACAGCGTGCGTGACGGCGTACGTGACGCATGCGTGACGACGTACGTGACAGCAACGCCCTCTTGTTGCGGGAGAGTCGAACGGGTACACCTCGCCGTACCGATCCGACCGACCCGACCCTGAACCGATCTCAGGAATCCTCATGAATCCTCAGGAGGTACGACGCGTGCGCCTACCGAGACCCGTCCTGACCGCGACCGTCATCGCCCTGGCTACCGGCTCACTCCTGCTCACCCCGCAGAGCGCCACCGCGGACCGCAAACCGCCCGTCCGGGAGGGATCCGGGCAGGAGAGCGGCCAGGGCAGCGCCGCCAGGAACTCCGCGAGCGCCGCCCTCAACGCCCTCGCCACCCCCGTCACCGACCTCTCCGGCTCCACCGCCGGCTATCCGCGTGAGCAGGTCCTCCCCCCGGACCCGGAGAACCCCGCCGACAAGTCCATCAAGCTCGGCCTCACCCCGTACCACGCGATCGCCCCGAAGCTGAACGCCCTTCAGGAGCTCGGCAATCGCGTGAGTGTGGAGGTCGCGGGCGAATCGGCCGGCGGCCACCGTCTCTACCTCGTCACCGTCACCGCGCCCGAGTCCAGCCGTGAGACGCGCGCCCAGGACCGGATGCGCGAGCTCATCGAGAACGCTCCGCAGGCGGCGGCCAAGGACCCGGCCGTGAAGAAGACGTACAAGACGCCCGTCTTCTTCAACAACAACATCCACGGCAACGAGTGGGAGGGCACGGACGCCGCCCTCGGGCTCATCGAGCAGCTCGCGACGGCCAAGGACACCAAGACCGCCGATCTCCTCGCCCACAGCCGCCTGTACTTCAACATCACCGCGAACCCGGACGGCCGTATCGCGGGCACCCGCGCCAACGCCAACGGCTTCGACCTGAACCGGGACTTCATCACCGCCTCGCAGCCCGAGGCGCGCGCGATGCGGCAGATCGGCATCGACAAGCAGCCCGCGGTCATGGTCGACCTGCACGGCTACGTCAACGGAACGCTGATCGAGCCGACGACCCCGCCGCACGGCGAGAACTACGAGTACGACCTCTTCCTCAAGAACACCTACGCCAACGCGCTGGGCATGGAGGCCGCCGTCAACGGCCTCGGCTACACGCCCGCGAAGGACGGCGTGGACCCGGCCCAGATCCCCTTCCGCGACCAGGAGGAGGGCTGGGACGACTGGCCGCCGATCTTCACGCCGCAGTACGCGGCGTTCCACGGCACGGTCGCCGCGCACACCGTCGAGATCCCGATGCAGGTGAACAACGCCGCCTACGACTCGCTGCCGGTCGCCGAGCTGAAGCGGCGCTCCGCGATCAACGTCGATGTCGCGGGCGCGGCCATGCGCGCCACCCTCAACTTCGCGCAGACGCACCGGACTTCGCTCATCGCCGACCAGATCGAGGTCTTCCGGCGTGGCGTGACCGGAGCCGCGCAGGTGCCGGTCTCCGCCGAGACGGTCCCCGGCGTCCCGGGCATCGGTCCCGAGGACGTCTACACGACCGAGTTCCCGCGCGCGTACGTCATCCCGGCGGGCGCCACGCAGCGCTCCGCGACGGCCGCCGCCCGCCTGGTCGACCACCTCCTCGCCAACGACGTCCGCGTCAGCCGCGCGACCGGCGGCTTCCGGCTCGCGGGACGGTCGTACGCGAAGGGTTCGTACGTCGTCGACCTGCGCCAGGCCAAACGCGGGATGGCCAATGTGATGCTGGCGGACGGGACGGACATCAGCGACAAGGTGTCGGTCATGTACGACATCTCGGGCTGGAGTCTGGGCCGGCTGTGGGGCGCGACGGTCACGCCCGTACGGAGCGGCAGCCTGTCGGCCGTCCCGCTGCGCGCGGTCGCCGCGGCCACGGACGTCGGGTACGTCGCCCCGCGCGGCGATCTGCGGCTCCGCCTCGACGACCCGCAGGAGATCGCGGCCCTCAACTCCCTTCTGAAGCAGGGGGTTTCGGTGCGGCAGGCCGCGGACGGCAGCGCGATCGTGCCGGGCTCGGCGCGGGCGAAGGCCGTCGTGCTGGCCCGTGAGTACGACGTCGCCTTCGACGCGACGAAGGTGACCGGCGGCACTCCCCTGCGCCTCACCCGGGTCGCCGCCGCGGTGACCCCGGGCGAGCTGTTCGCACTGCGCGAGATGAACTTCGACGTGGTCCCGGTGTCGACGGGCATCCTCAACGCGGGCTTCGACTGGTCCGGCGCGGATGTGCTGTTCGCCTCGTCGGGGCTCAACCACGCAGGCCTCAACACGGCCGCACGGGCCGCTCTCGGCGCCTTCCTCGG
Source organism: Streptomyces sp. NBC_00620 (assembly GCF_026341825.1). Taxonomy (GTDB): domain Bacteria; phylum Actinomycetota; class Actinomycetes; order Streptomycetales; family Streptomycetaceae; genus Streptomyces. The sequence goes on along the minus strand of NZ_JAPENY010000001.1, from coordinate 3,986,404 downwards.
CACCCATGGCCTGGTGGGCCGCGGAGCCACCGGCGTGGCCCTCAACGCCGCCACAGGGCTGCTCGCCGTGCAGCCGGTGGCGGGCGACGGGGACGCCAACGGCGTTGTACGGGTGGTGAATTCGGGCGCGCTCACCACGGGCGCCCCGGACCACAGCTTCGTCTACGCCCCGCTCTGGTTCACCGATCTCGGTCCCGGGGTCCGCGTGGAGCAGTCGTACGGGACGGGCAATCCGCTGGTCTCCGGGCACTGGCGCCCGCTGGCCGACGGTACGGCGGGGCCCACGGCTGCCGCGGGCCAGGCCTCCGTCGTGAGCGGCCCGCACGCGGTCCTCTTCGGCACGGAACCGCTCTTCCGCGACCACCCGAAGGGTGAATTCCCGCAGGTGGCACGGGCGTTGCTGGCACTCGCGCACTAGCAGGTCGCTACGACAGAGGCGGCACCCCACGTCCTTGGGGTGCCGCCTCCGCCATGTGCAACGACTGCTGTCAGACGAGCGTCACGGTGATGTTGCCGCGAGTCGCCTTCGAGTACGGGCAGACCTGGTGGGCCTTCTCGAGCAGCGCCGTGGCCGTCGCCGCATCCACGTTCGGGATGGCGGCGGAGATCTCGACGATGAGCCCGAACCCGTCCTCGTTCTTGCCTATGCCGACCTTCGCGGTGACGGTCGAGCCGGAGATGTCGGCCTTCTCCTGACGGGCGACGACTCCGAGGGCACCCTGGAAGCAGGCGCTGTACCCGGCGGCGAACAGCTGCTCCGGGTTGGTACCGGCGCCGCTGCCGCCCATCTCCTTGGGCGGATTGACGACGACGTCGACCTTGCCGTCATCGGTGGCTACTCGGCCGTCGCGGCCGTTCTCGGCGGTGGCGACGGCGGTGTACAGGACGTCGGTCTGCTGGATGGACATACGGTGCGTTCCTCCTAGGTCCGCCGCGACTCGCGCCCACGATCGCGACGACTTCGGAAAGAAGTTACCGTATGCCGGAAGTCCAGCAGAACCCCTGACGGCCTCAGAGCTTGACGATCATCTTTCCGGTGTTGTCGCCGCGCAGGACCCCGAAGAACGCCTCCAGGTTGTTCTCGATGCCCTCGGCGACCGTCTCGCGGTACTTGAGCGCGCCCGAGGCGACCCAGGGGCCGACCTCCTGGACGAACTGCGCCTGCATGTCGTAGTGGTCGCCGACGAGGAAGCCCTCGATGCGGCCGCGGGTCTGGATCAGGCGGGCGAGGTTCTTCGGGCCGGGGACGGGCTCGGTGCTGTTGTAGACGGAGATCGCGCCGCAGATGGCGATGCGGCCGTCCCGGTTCAGCCGGCCGATGGCCGCCTCCAGGTGGTCACCGCCGACGTTGTCGAAGTAGACGTCGACGCCGTCGGGGGCGGCCTCGCGCAGCTGCGCGTTCACCGGGCCGTTCTTGTAGTTGAAGGCGGCGTCGAAGCCGTACTCCTCGACGAGCAGCTTGACCTTCTCGTCGGAGCCGGCGGACCCGATGACCCTCGACGCACCCTTGAGCTTGGCGATCTGGCCGACCTGGCTGCCGACCGCGCCCGCGGCGCCGGACACGAACACCGAGTCGCCCTCCTTGAAGGAGGCGGTGCGCAGGAGACCCGCGTACGCGGTGAGGCCGGTCATGCCGAGGACGCCGAGGTACGTGCTCAGCGGCGCGGCCTCCGGGTCCACCTTGACGGCCTGCTTGGCGTCCACCACGGCGAACTCGCGCCAGCCGAAGAAGTGCAGCACATGGTCGCCGACCGCGATGCCCTCGGCGTTGGAGGCGACCACCTCGCCGACCGCGCCGCCCTGCATGACCTTGCCCAGCTCGAAGGGGGCGACGTACGACTTGGCGTCGCTCATGCGGCCGCGCATGTACGGGTCCACGGAGAGGTACTTGTTCCGTACGAGTACCTGACCCTCACCCGGCTGCTTGACCTCGGCCTCGACCAGGGCGAAGTCCTCCGGCTTCGGCACCCCTACCGGGCGGCTGACCAGGTGCCATTCGCGGCTGACGGCGGGGAGCTGGGGGGTCTCGGTCATGAGGGGGTGCCTTTCCTGCGGGTTGCTGTCTGCGGCTCTGGCGGTTCGGGGGGCTCTAGTGGTTCTGGTGGCTCAGATACTTCAGTACCTGAAACAACCATGCTCCTGAATATTTCATGATGTCAAGTAACGAGGTAGCCTGGAGCGCATGGCCACGCAGAAGACACCCCGAATCGACCCCCTGACGCTTGAGGTGGTCGACCTCATCGGCACGGTGGTGGCGCGGTACCACGAGGAGTACGAGGACGCTGCCGCCGAGCATGCGCTCACCGGGGCGCAGGCGCGACTGCTGAGCCTGCTGTCGCTGGAGCCGCTGCCGATGCGGCGGCTCGCGCAGAAGCTGAAGTGCGAGCCGTCGAATGTCACCGGGATCGTGGACCGGCTGGAGGCGCGGGGGCTGGTCGAGCGGCGGCCGGATCCGACCGATCGTCGGGTCAAGCTGGCGGCCTGCACGGAGGAGGGGCGGGGGGTTGCCCGGGGGCTGCGGGAGTCGCTCCGGTTTGCTCGGGAGCCGTTGGCGGGGCTGTCGCGGGAGGAGCGGGTTTCCTTGCGGGGGTTGTTGCAGCGGATGCTCGCCGCGTAGGGGGCTGGGGTGGGGTTTTTCGCCCCCTCCGCCCCTACCCGTCCCATGCTTCCGGGCTACGCCCGGTGTCAGCCCGTCCGGCGTTTGAGGACGAGCGCGTCAGCGCGATGCGGGGGTCTGGGGGCGCAGCCCCCAGGAACGGGACGGGTAGGGGCGGAGGGGGCGAAACAAACCCCTACGTGCACCACCACAGGAACTGGCTGCACGTCTCCGAAGGCGACGGGTCCGCCGTCGGGTCCGCCGAGGTCGGGTCGGTTGTCGGGGCCTGGGAGGTCGCGGCGGGGCGGGACGGCTTCGGGGCCGAGGTCGTGGCCTGCGGGGCCGTGGCGGACGCGGACTCCTCGTCCGTCGCGGAGGCGGAGGGCGACGCGGAAGCGGACGGTGAGGCCGAGTCGGACGCGGACGGCGAGTCGGAGGCGGAGGTGCCGGTGGAGCCCTCCGTGTCGTCGATCGGCAGGGCGGTCTCGGCCGGACTGGCACCCCCGTCGGCAGACTCGTCCGCCGTGGCGGCCTGCGGAGTGGACCCGGGCCCCTCTATACCGAGCTCGGCAAGACTCAGCCCACCCGCGGCGAGCAACAGCCCCGCCCCGGCTATCAGCGCCCCGCGCCGCCGCCGCCGGTGCGCGGCGGCCTTCCGGTCCCGCCGGCTGCCCCCACCCGCGGCGGCGCCCCGCCGCCGTCCACGCCCGCTGGGACGCACGTCGTCGCCCTCGTACGAGTCCTCGACATCGTCCGCCTCCGGGCGCGGTTCGACCGCGTCCGCATGCTCGCGAACTTTTTCGACTGGTGTGCCGCACCCCGGGCATGCGAGAGCGCCATTGAGGTGCCTGCGGCACGGGTGGCAGTAGTCCATGACGCCGGAAGACTAGATTCCCCACAGGTAACGTTCATAGTCACAGCTGTGAAAGTTGTGTAGTGAACCACCCGTTCCGGCGTGCCGAGTTGAGGACACCCCCGACCATTCCCCGCCATCCCGCACCCATCGCGTCGAAACCGTTATGTGTTCGACCCATTGACACCCCCGGGGCCGAATCCTTACTGTCACGCCAGCATTTCGAACGTGTGACGAAATTTCGAACAGAGCCGAAGAGCACAGGGGGCAACTGCCGTGCGCATCACGGGAATCAGCACACACGTGGTCGGGACACCCTGGCGGAACCTGACCTACGTCCAGGTGCACACCGACGAAGGTGTCACCGGAGTCGGCGAGACCCGCATGCTGGGCCACACCGACGCGCTGATCGGGTATCTGCGGGAGGCGCAGGCCAACCACATTCTCGGTTCCGACCCGTTCGCTGTCGAGGACCTCGTCCGGCGGATGAAGTACGGCGACTACGGGCGGGCCGGCGAGATCGTGATGTCGGGTATCGCCGTCATCGAGATGGCCTGCTGGGACATCAAGGGCAAGGCGCTCGGCGTTCCCGTCTGGCAGCTGCTCGGCGGCAAGGTCACCGACAAGGTCAAGGCGTACGCCAACGGCTGGTACACCACCGAGCGGACCCCGGAGGCCTACCACAAGGCCGCGCAGGAGGTCGTCGCACGCGGGTACAAGGCCCTCAAGATCGACCCCTTCGGAACCGGGCACTTCGAGCTCGACCACGAGCAGAGCCTGTACGCCGTCTCGCTCATCGAGGCCGTGCGCGACGCGATCGGGCCCGAGGCCGAGCTGATGCTGGAGATGCACGGCCGGTTCTCCCCCTCCACCGCCATCCGCCTCGCCCACGAGCTCGCGCCCTTCAAGCCCGCCTGGCTCGAGGAGCCGGTCCCGCCTGAGAACCTCAAGGCCCTGGAGAAGGTCGCGGCCAAGGTGGACATCCCGGTCGCCACCGGTGAGCGCATCCACGACCGCATCGAGTTCCGCGAGCTCTTCGAGAGCCAGGCCGTCGACATCATCCAGCCCGACGTGGGTCATATCGGTGGCATCTGGGAGACGCGGAAGCTGGCCGCCACCGCCGAGGCCCACTACGTCCTCGTCGCGCCGCACAACGTCGGCGGTCCGGTCCTGACCGCCGCTTCCCTCCAGGTCGGCTTCACCTCCCCGAACTTCAAGATCCTCGAGCACTTCAACGACTTCGCGGACGCGGACATCAAGAAGGTCGTGAAGGGCGCCCCGCAGGTCGTCGACGGCTACTTCGAGCTGTCCCACGAGCCCGGTCTCGGTGTCGAGCTGGACGTCGACGCGGCGGCCGAGTTCCCGCAGCAGCAGGCCAGGTTCGACCTGTGGGCGGACGGCTGGGAGCAGCGCAAGCCGAAGGGTGCGCAGTGAGTACGGCGGTCGTCATCGAGGCGCCGGGCGAGCACCGGCTGACCGGTCACGAGCCCAGGCGGCCGGAGGCCGGCGAGGCTCTCGTGCGCGTGCACGCGGTGGGTATCTGCGGCAGCGACCGCGAGGTCTATCAGGGCAACAGGCCCGAGGGGTACGTCCGTTACCCCCTCACTCCCGGCCACGAGTGGTCCGGGACGGTGGAGGCTGTCGGGGCCGGGGTGCCCGCTTCGCTCGTAGGCCGGAAGGTCGTCGGCGAGGGTTTCCGCAACTGCCAGGTCTGCGACCGCTGCCACGCGGGCGAGACCACGCTGTGCACCGCGGGGTACGAGGAGACCGGCTTCACCCAGCCGGGCGCGATGGCCGCCACTCTCACCCTCCCCGCCCGTCTTCTCCATGTCCTGCCCGAGGACGCCGACCTGACGGCGGCGGCCCTCCTCGAGCCGGCCGCCTGCATCGCGGCCGCCGCGCTCAAGGCGAACGCCCTTCCCGGCGAGCGGGTCGCGGTCGTGGGCACGGGGACGCTCGGGATGTTCGCCGTGCAGTTCCTCAAGGCCGGCTCGCCGGCCGAGCTGCTGGTCGTCGGCACCCGCCCCGACCGCGCGGAGCTGTCCAGGACGTTCGGCGCCACCGACTTCCGTACCAGGGACCAGGAACTGCCCGACGATTTCGACGTGGTCGTCGAGACCGCCGGGTCCGCGTCCGCCGCGCGCACCGCCGCCTCCCTGCTCAGGCGCGGCGGACGCCTGGTCCTCACGGGTATCCCGGCGCCGGGTGCGGAGGGTCTCGACCCCACCGATCTCGTCGTACGGCAGCTGGAGGTGCACACCGTGTTCGGGGCGCCGCCGGATGCCTGGGCGCACACGGTGCGGGTGTTCGGCGCCGGGCTGCTGAACCCGCTGCCGCTGGTCACGCACGAGCTGCCGCTCGCCGAGTTCCCACAGGCCATCGAGCTGGTGGGGTCCGGCGATCCCAAGGTCGGAAAGGTCCTTCTGCGTCCATGAACCAGGTCGTCCTCCGCCCATGAACCGGGTCCTTCGGCGCCCCTAGCAGTACGCCGGTACGGGGTGCCTGACCACTCCGTACCGGCGTACACCCACCGACACGAACCGCGTTCGAGATATCGGACGCACCAGTCAACGAACGCGAAGGACAGCTTGTGACCGACGCCCCGCCAACGGCAGCCCGTCGACCCGGTGAGCAGGCGCTCGCCGCGCTCGGCCTGGGCGCGCCCGCCCTCTCCCCCGCCGACGCCTCGCCGCACACCTTCCCGGGAGGCGGCCGCTGGCGCACCGAGGTTCCCTCCGTGGAGGGGCCCGAGGCGCTTGCCGTGGTCCTCAAGGAGGCCTCGCGGCTCGATGTGCCGATCCACCGGATCAGTCAGGGCAGCGGCGTCTGGATGCTGACCGACTCCGAGATCACCGAGATGGTCGAGGCGACCGACGAACACGACATCGAGCTCTGCCTGTTCACCGGGCCGCGCGGCACCTGGGACATCGGCGGTTCGGTGCGCTCGGACTCGCGCGGCGGCGGGCTGCGTGCCCGCGGTCACGACGCGGTCGCCGGATGCGTCGAAGACGCCGTCCGGGCAACGGAGTTGGGCGTCAAGTGCCTGCTCGTCGCCGACGAGGGCGTGCTCTGGACGCTGCACCGGGCGCGGGTGGCCGGGATCATCCCGGCCGACACAACTCTCAAGCTCTCGGCGCTCGTTGGTCCGGTCAACCCGGCCTCGTACGCCGTGTACGAGCATCTCGGCGCGGACTCCCTCAATGTGCCGAGTGATCTGACGCTCGATCACCTCACCGAGATCCGGCGGGTTTCCGCCGCCCCCATGGACATGTACATCGAGGCCCCCGACGACCTCGGCGGGTACGTGCGGATGTACGAGGTCGCCGAGCTGATCCGGCGCGGCGCACCGATCTATCTGAAGTTCGGCCTGTCCAAGGCGCCCGGGATCTACCCGTACGGGCACCATCTGCGGGACCTGACCCTCCACACGGCCAGGGAAAGAGTGCGGCGCGGCCGGCTCGCCCTGGACCTGCTCGCGCGGCACGGAGCGGACGGCGACATGGCGCCGCTCGGTTCACGGCTGCCGGGCGCGCTGCAGCGGTTCGAAACGCCCTCATAACGTTCCGGGCCAACCGCTTCACAAAAGACGACGCAGCCGCACACAATCCCACACACCTCTCCTCGGTCTTCTCTCGCAACCGCCCTTCGGAGCGTCCCCGCATCGCGAGACCGAGTCTGGTCCCACGACATCAAGGATGATGATCATGCGAAACCGCAGAGCAGCACTCGCCGCCATAGCCGGAGCCGCCTCCCTCGCGCTCACCCTCACCGCCTGCGGTCAGGACAGCGAGGGTGGCAGTGACGCGACCGCGGACAGTGCCAAGGGCGGCACCATCGGCATCGCGATGCCGACCAAGTCCTCCGAGCGCTGGATCGCGGACGGCAACAACGTGGTCAAGGACCTGGAGTCCAAGGGCTACAAGACCCAGCTGGTCTACGGCGAGGACGACCCGGACCAGCAGGTCTCCCAGATCGAGAACCTGATCACACAGGGCGTGAAGGCCCTGATCATCGCGGCCATCGACAACAAGTCGATGAACAACGTGCTCCAGCAGGCCGCCGACGCGAAGATCCCCGTGATCTCGTACGACCGCCTGATCCTCGGCACGAAGAACGTCGACTACTACGCGTCGTTCGACAACGAGAAGGTCGGCGAGCTCCAGGGCAACTACATCCTGGAGAAGCTGGGCCTGGCGGACGGCAGCAAGAAGGGGCCGTTCAACATCGAGCTGTTCGCGGGCTCGAACGACGACAACAACACGAAGTACTTCTTCCAGGGCGCGATGAACGTCCTGCAGCCGTACATCGACAAGAAGCAGCTCGTCGTCCAGTCGGGCCAGACCAACCTGACGCAGGTCACCACGCTGCGCTGGGACGGCGGCACCGCGCAGAAGCGCATGGACGACATCCTGACCGCGGCCTACAAGACCGAGCGGGTCGACGCGGTGCTCTCGCCGTACGACGGCATCTCCATCGGCATCCTCTCCTCGCTGAAGTCGGACGACTACGGCTCTGCGAGCAAGCCGCTGCCGATCGTCACCGGCCAGGACGCCGAGGTCGCCTCGGTGAAGTCGATCATCGCGGACGAGCAGTCGATGACCGTCTACAAGGACACCCGTGAGCTCGCCAAGGTGGCCTCGAACATGGTCGACGCGGCGCTCACCGGCAAGACGCCGGAGACCAACGACACCAAGACCTACGACAACGGCTCGAAGGTCGTGCCCGCGTACCTGCTGGTGCCGGTGAGCGTGGACAAGGCGAACTACCAGAAGGTCGTCGTCGACTCGGGCTACATCAAGGAAAGCGACCTCAAGTAACCGCCGCACTCTAGGGATTGGAAGGCACGACCATGGCGGGACCCGTCCTGGAAATGCGCTCGATCGTCAAGACCTTTCCCGGCGTCAAGGCGCTGTCGGACGTCACACTGACCGTCCGTCAGGGCGAGGTCCATGCCATCTGCGGGGAGAACGGCGCCGGCAAGTCGACCTTGATGAAGGTCCTCTCCGGCGTCCACCCGCACGGGAGTTACGAGGGGGACATCCTCTTCGAGGGTGAGGCCTGCGAGTTCAAGGACATCAGGGCCAGTGAGCACCACGGCATCGTGATCATCCACCAGGAACTGGCCCTGGTGCCGTACATGTCCATCGCGGAGAACATCTTCCTCGGCAACGAGCAGGCCAGCGGTGGCGTCATCAGCTGGAACGAGACGCTGAAGCACGCGACCCGGCTGATGCGCCGGGTCGGTCTCGAGGACCACCCGCAGACCCGGGTGGCCGACATCGGCGTCGGCAAGCAGCAGCTCGTGGAGATCGCGAAGGCGTTGTCGAAGGAGGTGAAGCTGCTCGTCCTGGACGAGCCGACGGCCGCGCTGAACGACGAGGACAGCGGCAAACTCATCGACCTGATCCTGGAGTTGAAGGAACAGGGCATCACCTCCATCATCATCTCGCACAAGCTCAACGAGATCCGGAAGGTCGCCGACTCGGTGACGATCCTCCGGGACGGCCGGACCATCGAGACCCTCGATGTGAAGGCCGCGGAGACCACCGAGGAGCGGATCATCAACGGGATGATCGGCCGGGACCTCGACCACCGCTTCCCCGAGCGCACCCCGCACGACGCGGTGGCGGGCGCGGCACCGGCCCTGGAGATCCGCAACTGGACCGTCCATCACCCGATCGACCAGCAGCGCAAGGTTGTTGACGATGTGTCGATAAATGTGCGGCGCGGGGAGATCGTCGGTATCGCGGGCCTCATGGGCGCCGGCCGCACCGAACTCGCGATGAGCGTCTTCGGGCGGACGTACGGCCGGTACGCGGGCGGCACGGTCCTCAAGGACGGCGAGGAGATCCGTACGAAGACCGTCTCCCAGGCGGTCAAGCACGGCATCGCGTACGTCACCGAGGACCGCAAGCACTACGGACTCAACCTCGACGACACCGTCGGCCGCAACATCTCGCTCAGCGCGCTGAACAAGGTGTCCAAGCGGGGCGTCGTCGACGGCCACGAGGAACGCAAGGTCGCCGAGAGCTTCCGCAAGTCCATGAACATCAAGGCGCCCAACGTCTTCGAGCGGGTGGGCAGGCTGTCCGGCGGCAACCAGCAGAAGGTCGTCCTCAGCAAGTGGATCTTCACGGGTCCGGACGTGCTGATCATGGACGAGCCGACGCGCGGCATCGACGTGGGCGCCAAGTTCGAGATCTACACGGTCATCGACAAGCTGGCCGCCGAGGGCAAGGCGGTCGTTTTCATCTCCTCCGAGCTGCCGGAACTGCTCGGCATGTGCGACCGCATCTACACCATGGCCGCAGGGCGGCTGACAGGTGAGTTCTCGCGGGCGGAGGCCTCGCAGGAATCCCTGATGCGTCAGATGACGAAGGACAAAGAGGTAACGCGATGAGCACGGATGTGACCGCCAAGACGCCGGCCCCCGCGCCGCCGGGGAAGAGCGGATCGGCCGCCGCCGACGGCCTCTTGCGGCTGCTGCTGGACGGCATGCGCCGCAACATGCGCCAGTACGGCATGCTGATAGCCCTCGGCGTGATCGTGGCCCTGTTCGCGGTGTGGACCGACGGCGACCTCCTGCTGCCGCGGAACGTCTCCAACCTGGTGCTGCAGAACAGCTACATCCTGATCCTGGCGATCGGCATGATGATCGTCATCATCGCGGGCCACATCGACCTGTCGGTCGGCTCGATCACCGCGTTCATCGGCGGTGTGGCAGCGGTACTGATGGTCAGGAACGATGTGCCCTGGCCGCTCGCGGTCCTGCTGTGCCTGGCCATGGGTGCCGCCGCGGGCGCGGCACAAGGGTTCCTGATCGCCTATGCCGGCATGCCGTCGTTCATCGTGACCCTCGCAGGCATGCTGATCTTCCGCGGTCTGACCGAGGTCTTCCTCGAGGGCCAGACACTCGGCCCGTTCCCGGAGGGCCTGCAGAAGACCGCCAACGGCTTCCTGCCCGAGATCGGACCGGACACCAACTACCACAACCTCACATTGCTGCTCGGTTTCGCACTGGTCGGCGTGGTGATCCTCCAGGAGATACGCGACCGCAAGCGGCAGTCGGAGTACTCGCTCGAGGTGCTGCCGGCCAAGCTGTTCGCGGTGAAGCTGGCAGCGCTCACCGCGGCCGTCCTGACCTTCACCATGCTCCTGGCCAGCTACAAGGGCGCCCCCGTCGTACTCCTCATCCTGGGCGTGCTCCTGGTCGGCTTCGGCTATGTCATGCGCAACGGAGTCATCGGCCGCCACGTCTACGCCATCGGCGGCAACCTCCCCGCGGCCAAGCTGTCGGGCGTGAAGGACAAGAAGGTCACCTTCCTGGTCTTCCTGAACATGGGCATGCTCGCGGCCCTGGCGGGTCTGGTCTTCGCAGCCCGCTTCAACGCGGCCTCGCCCAAGGCGGGCCTGAACTTCGAACTCGAAGCGATCGCCGCCTCGTTCATCGGCGGCGCGTCGATGAGCGGCGGCGTGGGCACGGTCCTCGGCGCGATCATCGGTGGTCTCGTCCTGGGCGTGCTGAACAACGGCATGAACCTCGTCGGCATCGGCACCGACTGGCAGCAGGTCATCAAGGGCCTGGTACTGCTGGCGGCGGTCGGCTTCGACGTGTGGAACAAGCGCAAGGTCGGTTCGTAAGTCAGCCGGGCCCCGCCGGAAGGCGGGGCCCCCTCCATCTGCAGGAGCCGCACATGGAACTGAACAGACGTACGGTCATCGCTGGAGCCGCAGCAGCAGGAATGGCCGCCACCGCACTCGGCGGTACGGCACACGCCACGGGAGGCAAAGCCCCGGTGAAGTCGCTCTTCGGCAAGCTCGCCGACGGCACCAAGATCTACAGCTGGTCACTGGCCAACGGCGGGACGAGGCTCAAGGTCCTCTCGTACGGCGGGATCGTGCAGTCCCTGGAGATCCCCGACCGGCACGGCAAGTACAAGAACGTGTCGCTCGGCTTCGACAACATCGAGGACTACGTCGCCAAGACCCCGTACTTCGGCGCACTGATCGGCCGCTACGGGAACCGCATAGCCAAGGGGCAGTTCAGCCTCGACGGCAAGAGCTACCAGCTCTCCGTCAACGACGGGGCCAACAGCCTGCACGGCGGCATCAAGGGCTTCGACAAGCACGTCTGGGACATCGAGCCCTTCACCAAGGGCTCCGACGTCGGCCTGTACCTGTACTACACGAGCGTCGACGGCGAGATGGGCTACCCCGGCACGCTCAAGACGAAGGTGACGTACACCCTCACCAAGCACGGCGACTGGCGCCTCGACTACGAGGCCACCACCGACAAGGCGACCGTCGTCAACCTCACCAGCCACGTCTACTGGAACCTGGCCGGCGAGGGCAGCGGCTCGATCTACGACCACGAGCTGAAGATCGCCGCCGCCCGCTACACACCCGTCGACTCGGGGCTGATCCCCACCGGCGAGCTGGCGAAGGTCGCGGGCACCCCCTTCGACTTCCGGCGCACGAAGACGGTCGGCGAGGACATCCGGGTCGCCAACCAGCAGCTCCTCTACGGCAAGGGCATCGACCACAACTGGGCCCTGGACAAGGGGATCACGGCGAAGCCCGAGCACGTCGCGACGCTGCGCGACCCGTCCTCCGGCCGTACCCTGAAGATCGCCACCACCGAGCCGGGCCTGCAGTTCTACTCCGGCAACTTCCTGGACGGCACGCTGGTCGGCCCCGGCGGGCACATCTACCGGCAGGGCGACGCGCTGTGCCTGGAGACCCAGCACTTCCCGGACTCCCCCAACCAGGCGTCGTTCCCGTCGACCGTGCTGCGGCCCGGACAGACGTACCGGACGACTACGGTGCACACGTTCGGCAGCTGAGGGCACAGCGGGGCCTGAGGGGTTTCCGGCCGCTTCGGTTGCCTGAGATCACTAACTCTTACGAAATTCACACGAGTTGAACAGCGCCCCCTCCGTATCCGTATCTAAGGGCGGCCCGCGCTCCCCCGCGCGGGCCACCCAAAGCCGGAGGGCCCGTCCTCCCCAGCGGGCCCGCCCCCTACGGAGGTTCCATGGCCGACAACGTCACCTCGCTGTTCCGCGGCACGGCAGCGCACAGCCCCTCGATGGCAGCGCTCACCCGTGAGAGCGGCGAAGGGGCCGGTCCGGTCGACTTCTGTATCCCGTGCAACCCGTACTTCCCGACGCCCGCCATGTTCGACGACCTGGCGGGCCGGCTCCGCGAGATCATCACGTACTACCCGAGCAGCGCCGACACCATCACGTCCGAGCTCTGCAACCTCCTCCAACTCCCGCCGCAGTGCGTCGCGATGGGCAACGGTTCGACCGAACTCATCACCTGGATCGACCACTTGCTGGTCCGGGAGTCCCTCGCGATACCCGTCCCCACCTTCGGCCGCTGGACCGACCAGCCGATGGAGACCGGCAAGCGGGTCGACATGTTCCCGCTGCAGGAGTCCAGCGGCTTCGCCCTGGACCTCGCCAAGTACGCGGAGTTCATCCGCGCCCGCGGCACCCGGGTCGCCGTCATCTGCAACCCGAACAACCCCGACGGCGGCTTCATCCCCCGCCAGTCGCTCGTCCAGTTCATGGACGCGATGGCGGACCTGGACCTGATCGTGATCGACGAGTCGTTCCTGGAGTTCGCCGACGCGGAGCACGAGCCGAGTGTCGTCGAGGACGCCGTGATGCGCCCCAACGTCGTCGTGCTGCGCAGCCTCGGCAAGAACTTCGGTCTGCACGGCATCCGCTTCGGCTACATGGTCGCCAACCCTTCGCTCGCCGGCCGGGTCCGCTCCATGCTGCCCAAGTGGAACCTCAACTCCTTCGCGGAGACCGTGGTGTTCATGCTCAAGAACCACGGCCAGGAGTACATGCAGAGCCTGCACATGGTCCGCCGCGACCGGCTCGACATGGCCCAGCAGCTCGCTCATCTGCCCGGCCTGACGGTCTATCCGTCGCAGGGCAACTTCCTCTTCGTACGCCTTCCCGTGGGCGCCGAAGGCACCGTGGTCCGGGACCGGCTGCTCACCGAGCACCGCATCCTGGTCCGCGAGTGCGGCAACAAGATCGGCTCCTCCAGCCGCTTCCTGAGACTCGTGGTGCGCCCCCAGGTGGACGTGCGTCGCCTGGTGTCCGGCCTGGAACAGGTGCTCTACGGGACCAGGAGGGGAGCCGCCGTACCCGAGATGGGCACAGGGACCAGCTACAGCTCGGGTACGGCGGCGGTGGATCGTCTGATCGGCGCCACGAACGGGGCCGGCATGCCGGGTCTCGCGGCGCAGGCACAGGCGATGCCGAGCATCCAGAACGCACAGACCGGCGCCTGGCCGGGCCCCGCCCCCGCGCAGAACCCCGGGGTCATGCCGGGCCTGGCCCCCGTCGCGGCACCGGCCGCCATGTTGCCGCCTCAGCAGCCCGCCCCGATGCCCGGGTACGCCCCGGTCCCAGCCGCCGGCCTGCCCGCCTACACCCAGACCGGCATGCCCGGCATGGCCGCGGCCGTACAGGCCCCCGCCCCCCAGACGGGTACGCAGGGCGGCGCCCACCCCAGCGGACTCACCGCCGCCCAGGTCCGCGGCCGGACCCAGCCGGAACCGCAGCAGTCCGCGCCGCAGGCCATGGGCTGGCCCGCGGCGGGAGCGATGTACACCCAGGCCGGCTAGCCAGGCAGGGGGAGGGACGCAGCCCCTCCCCCTGCCGCCTGATCCGGGTCGGCGGCTTCAGCCCGGCACCGCAGAATCGAAGCGCTTACGCGTCAACGCCCCGTCACCCACCCAACTCCCTTCACCCGCCTGTCATTTCAGGCCACATGCGTCACATACCCGGAACCAGAACGCAACCGCCGGGGCCCTGTGCGCCGCCTACTGTCCGGCCTACGATCGACGCGCTTCGTCTACGCGCGTCAACGGCGGCCGAAACAGGGGTGGCGACCATGCACCGCAGAGCCCGGACCATGGTGACGACGGCGGCCGCGCTGGCCCTTCTGGCAGGCGCGGGCGGCTGTGGCGGCAGCGCGGGGACGGAAGCGGGGGCCACCACCCTCACCGTCATCGCGACCAACTACGGCGACAGCGTCCACAAGAACTCGCAGGGCTACTGGGACCGGGTGGCGCTCGACTTCGAGGCCGCCAACCCGGACATCCATGTGGAGGCGAAGGTGTATCCCGCCGACACCGTCGACGCGAAGGTCGCCGAGCTGGTGAAGCAGGGCAGGGCACCGGACGTCGTACAGACCGGCAGCTACGCCGAGTACGCGGCGGAGGGCCTGCTCTACTCGGCCGACGAGCTGCTCTCGATCGCGGTCCAGGGCAGTTTCGCGCCGAGCCTCGCCGAGGCGGGCCAGCTGCAACGCACCCAGTACGGCCTGCCGTTCACCGCGAGCACCCGGCTGCTCTACTACAACAAGGACCTGTTCGCCCGGGCGGACCTCGATCCGCCCACCACCTGGGACGAACTCGTCGCCGCAGCAGAGGTGTTGAAGGACTGGGGCGTGAAGTACCCGATCGCGGTGCCCCTCGGCCCCGAGGAGGCGGAGGCGGAGACGCTGACGTGGCTGCTGGCCGGGGACGGCGGCTACACCCAGGGCGGCGCCTACACCCTCACCTCCGACGCCAACGTGTCGACGCTGGAGTGGCTCAGGTCGGACCTGGTCGGCGCGGGGCTCACCGGCCCCGTCCAGCCGGGCAGGCTGAACCGCACCGAGGCACTGGACGCGTTCGTCGACGGCGAGGCCGCGATGGTCAACGCCCCGCTCTCCCTGATCCGGCAGATCGAGGACTCGTCGCTGAGCGTGCCCTACGGCACGATTCCGCTGCCGAGCCGCACCGGGCAGACCGAGCCGACCATGGGCACCGCGGACTGGACCATCGCCTTCAAGCAGGCCGGACACCGCGAGCAGACCGGCCGCTTCCTCGACTTCCTGTACAGCGACGAGTACGTCACCCAGCAGGCCTCCGAGTACCAACTGCTCCCCGTCACCGCGTCGGTCAGCGCCGCCATGCGCGCGGACACCCGTTACCGCAGCCTCTGGAACGGCCTGGACACGCTGGGGAACATGGACCTCTATCCGCTCTCCGAGACCAACTGGTCGGCCGTCTCGACGGCGATCAGGACGCAGATCGGCGCGGCGGTCACACCGGCCGGCGATCCGCAGGCGGTCCTGACATCGATCGCGAAGGCGGCACGCTGAGCAGCGACACCCCCTTCCCTCTTCGTTCAACATTCCATCAACTTCCTTGTCTCACTCTCCACTTGACGATCCATCACTTTGCCGAACGCACAGCCCACCGACAGCTTCCGTCCCTACGGTGACGTGCTCATGACAGACACTTCAGAATCAACCCCCCTCGGGCGCCGCACCGTGCTGATCGCGACGGGTGCCACAGTCGCAACGCTGGCTGTGGCCGCCGCAGCCCCTGAAGCCCCCACAGCCGGCACGGCGGCCACGACTCCCGCCGCCGCGGCGGCCGTCTGCACCCTCACCAAGGAGATGACCGAGGGCCCGTACTACCTCGACGGCGCCTACGTACGCGCCGACATCAGCGAGGACAAGGCGGGATTCCCCCTCGAACTCGCCCTCACCGTCGTCGACGACGACACCTGCGCGCCGCTGAACAAGGCGCTCGTCGAGATCTGGCACTGCGACCACCTCGGCGAGTACTCCGGATTCGTCGGCGGCAACGGCCACAACGAGCCCGACAACGGCACGTTCCTGCGCGGCGGTGTCCTGACGGGCACGGACGGCGTGGCGAGGATCACGAGCATCTACCCCGGCTGGTACCGGGGCCGCTGCGTCCACATCCACGTCAAGGTGCACACCGGAGTCACGCTCACCTCCGACGGCTCGTTCACGGGCGGCCAGGAACTCCACACGGGCCAGCTCTTCTTCAGCGAGACGATCACCGCGGCGGTCGGCAGACTCTCCCCGTACTCGGCCAACACAGTCACCCGCACCACCCTCGCGCAGGACAGCATCTACGACGAAGGAGGCGCCGCCTCCGGCCTCCTCACCCTGACAGCCCTGGGCACCTCCCCCACCTCCGGCTACGCCGGCACCCTCACCCTCGGCATCGAATCGAGCTGATCCGTCCTCCCTCACCCCGACAGCCACACGACTGGCAGATTCGTCCCAGCGGCAGACTGCACGACCAGGCTTTTTCCGACCCGCTGCTGGGACAGATCTGCCAGTCGTGTGGCACCTGCCCCAACTCCCGCTCAAAAAGGGTCAGTTGTGGCTTAGATTCCCAGCGCATTCACAGGCGCACATCAAGGAGTTCCTCAGCTGCGCCCATACCTTCCATGTCCATGACTGAGACCCCAGCTCGACATGAGCAACCTGAGCAGCACGGCAACACCCCCGGCGCCGGGGCCCACCGCCGTGACAAGAGCGTCCAGCGGCGGCGCGTCCTGATCGGCGGTGGCACCGTCGCCGTCGTGGGCGGACTCGCGGTCGCGGGTATCGCCTCGGCCGACCCGACGTCCGCCAAGAAGGGCAAACCGAAGCCCACCAAGTCCACCTCCGCGTCGGCCTCCGCATCCGCGTCCACCTCCGCCACCACCACCGTCTGCACCCTCAACGCCGAGGTCACCGAAGGTCCGTACTCCCTCGACGGTGCTCTCGTCCGTGAGGACATCCGTGAGGACAAGGAGGGCTTCGAGGTCCGGTACACCTTGACGGTCGTCGATGTCGCGGACGACTGCGCCCCGCTGGCCGGTGCGCTCGTCGAGCTCTGGCACTGCGACTCGCTCGGCGAGTACTCCGGGTTCGTCGGCGGCAACGGTCACGAGGAGGAGGACAACGGCACCTTCCTGCGCGGCGGGCAGATCACCGACGCCGACGGCCAGGTCAACATCACCTCGATCTGGCCCGGCCACTACATCTCGCGCGCCGTCCACGTCCATATGCGCGTGCACACGGACGTGACGCTCACCGACGACTCGTACACCGGCGGCGAGGTCATCCACACCGGTCAGCTGTTCTTCGACGAGGACATCAACACGGAGATCCAGGCGACCTCGCCGTACTCGGCGAACACCACCCAGGAGACCCTGCTCTCCAACGACTCCATCTACGACGACGGCGGCGCGTCCTCCGGTCTGCTGACCCTGACGGCGCTCGGGTCGAGCGTGTCGGACGGGTACGCGGCGACCCTCACGGTCGGCGTCGACAGCTGACCGGTACGGCCGGCTAAACCGCGACGGGCTGCCGCTCCTCGACAAGCTCCGCCTCCGCCGCCTTCTCCTGACGGTAGGCGCGGATCGAGTACGTCAGGGCGGCAGCCCACAGCGCGTAGAGCAGTACGTAGACGGGGGTGCTGACCGCTCCGGACGCGCCGATCCAGTCGCTCTTCAGGAGCGTACGGACGTTGGTGACGATGATGATGCCGCCGACCGCGGAGCCGAGTACGCGCGGCGGTACGAGACGGACCAGCCAGGCGGCGACGGGGGCGGCGACCAGGCCGCCGAGCAGGAAGGCGAGGACCCAGCCCCAGTTGAGGCCCTGGGAGCCGAGCGAGAACAGGAACCCGAGACTCGCGGCGACCGCCACCAGGAACTCGCTGGTGTCGATCGAGCCGATCACCTTGCGCGGCTCCATCCGGCCGCTGGCAAGCAGCGCGGGCGTACCGACCGGGCCCCAGCCGCCTCCGCCCGTCGCGTCCAGGAACCCGGCGACCAGGCCGAGCGGCGCGAGGAACCGTTTGCGCAGCGGCTTGCCGAGGTTGCCCTTGGGCATGCCGCGGAAGGTGAAGCGGGACATGACGTACAGGCCGAGGCCGAACAGGATCAGGGACATGGCCGGTTCGGCCACCTCGGTCGAGAGCTTGGAGAGGACCGTCGCACCCAGGAAGGAGCCGACCGCGCCCGGTACGCCGATCTTGGCGACGACCTTCCAGTCCACGTTGCCGAAGCGCCAGTGCGAGGCGCCCGACATCAGCGTGGTGCCGATCTCGGAGAGGTGGACCGTGGCCGAGGCCAGCGCCGGGTTGGTGCCCATGGCGAGCAGCAGGGTGGTCGAGGTCACGCCGTAGGCCATGCCCAGGCTGCCGTCGACCAGCTGGGCCCCGAGGCCCGCGAGAGCCAGCAGGATGAGCGTGCGCATGGGATCCGTCCCGTCGTTCTGGCCGTCAATCCGGCCGTCGTTCCGGCCGCTCCGGCCTTTCCGGTCTTTCCTATCGATTCGATAGGGATTGACGGGACGTGACGTTAGGGGCTGAACCTGAGTACGGCCTTAGTACGGAATGAGGATGCTTCACAGACGGAACCCGGCCCTCCATCGGAGGCCCTCGCCTCCCCGGCTACCTCAGCGGGCCCGGTCCGGCTAGTGCCCCGGGACGTACGGCCCTCCGTTCGCAGGCGAATTCACGGCTACGCTCCGGCCGCCGAGCCCTCCCCCGGCCAATACCTCTGACCTGCGGTTTCCGCGCGCCGCCCGACCCCACCGCAAACCCTGTGACGGTCTCGTCGCACACGCCGCCGCAACCGCCGTACGCGGCCCGGTGTCCCTCTGCACGCCGGCCGCCCACGGGGTCGCGGCCGACGGTTTCCAGGGGGAGAACAACATGGTCAACATCACCGGCTCCAACCGCCGCGCCGCCACACTCGGACTCGCGGTCCTGTTCGCCGCGGCCGCCGTCGCCACCACCGGGTGCGGCGGGAACCCGGACACGGCCGCCCGTACGAACGCCGCCAAGTCGGCGTCTGCGACGGCCACCGGGCCTGCCGCGGTGGAGGGCAAGGCCTACGGGTACAACCCGTACATCTGGGCCACCCGCTCGCCGAGCACGATCGGCGTCTACGGCCTCGTCCTGCGCGGCCAGAGCTTCACCATCGGCGGCCAGGTGAAGATGGTCCTCTTCAAGGACGGTGGCGTGCCGGGGGTTCCGGTCTGGTACAAGACCACGACCGCGCGTTCCCTCTCCGGGCGCCACGGCGGGGCCTTCAACATCACGACCGGCCTGCTGGACTGCACCGCCTACGGCTACGCGAAGAACTCGACGCTGATGGCGCTCGACGTGACCACCAACACCTGGTCCAACAAGGCCCGCGTCTCCACGGGCTGCGGCAACTGAACAGGCATCCGAACAGCGGGGGTCAGGGGTTCTCCCAGGACGTCGGCTCCGCCGCCAGCTTCCGTACCGGTTCCGGGAGGGCGTTCGCCGCGATGTCCGCGAGTGTGACGCCCTCCAGGATCCGCCGTACGTTGGCGCGGACCGCGACCCACAGCGGCAGCAGCGGTTCGGCGGGCCCGGTGTAGGTGAGCTGGGTGGGCCGTTCGCCGCGTACCGACACGATGGGGCCGTCGACCGTACGGATGACATCCGCGACGGTGATCGCGTCGGCGGACCGGGCCAGCACATAGCCGCCGCTGCCGCCGCGCCGGCTGACGACCAGGCCGCCACGCCGGAGGTCGGCGAGGATTCCCTCCAGGAACTTGTACGGAATCACCTGCGCGGTGGCGATGACCTCGGCCTTCACCGGAGCGCCGTCGTCCTGCCGGACGGCCAGCTCCAGTAGCGCCCGTACCGCGTAATCCGCCCGCGCCGAGATCCTCATGCCACCATTGTGGGGCGAATCGCTGTGGACAATGGCCGCACCCGCGCCGCCCCTGTCCACCGGAGAACCACATGGTGTTGAGCAGACGTACCTTCAGCGCACTCGCCACGACCACCGCACTCGGCCTCACCCTGAACAGTGCCGGCGGGAGCGGCAGCGCCCACGCCGCCGGTACCGCACCCACCGGACCCGCACCCGGACCGCCCGGCGCCGACGGCCACCGGCACACCATCGGCTTCGACAAGTACTCGATGCTGATCGACGGCAGGCGCGTCGTCCTCTGGTCCGGCGAGGTCCACCCCTTCCGCCTCCCGAGCCCGTCCCTGTGGCGGGACGTCCTGCAGAAGCTGCGCGCCCACGGCTACAACGCGATCAGCATCTACGTGTCCTGGAACTACCACTCCCCCGCGCCCGGGAAGTACGACTTCACCGGCGTCCGGGACCTCGACCTGTTCCTGCGCATGGCCGCGGAGACCGGCCTGTACGTGATCCTGCGCCCGGGTCCTTACATCAACGCCGAGGTCGACGCGGGCGGTTTCCCCGGCTGGCTGACCGCGACCAAGGGCACGGCGCGGACCTCCGACCCGACCTATCTGAAGCACGTCGACGAGTGGCTGACCGTCGTCGACCGCATCGTCGCCCGGCACCTCTACAGCGACGGCGGCGGCACGGTCGTCCTCTACCAGCTGGAGAACGAGTACGCGGACCACGTCACCAGCCCCCTCGGCCGCGACTACATGGCCCACCTGTACGCCAAGGCGCGCGCCGACGGAATCGACGTGCCGCTGTTCCACAACGACAAGGGCAGGAACGGCCATTGGGCCCCCGGGACCTTCGACACCGGTGGGGAAAAGGGGCGTTACCTGTACGGCTTCGACGGGTATCCGTCGCCCTTCAAACCCCCGCCGGACTGGGGCTACTTCGGCGTCGGCGGTACGAAGGGCGGCTCGACGGCGAGTCCGCGGACCCCGGGATTCGTGCCCGAGTTCGGGGGCGGCTGGTTCGATCCGTGGGGCGGGGTGGAGTTCGGCGGCTTGGGGTACGCCGAGTCGGCCAGGACGCGTGACGCGGCGTACGAGCGGCGCTTCTACCTCACCAACCTCGCCAACGGCATCAAGATCCACAACGTCTACATGACCTTCGGCGGCACCTCCTGGGGCTGGCTGCCCGCGCCGATCGTCTACACCTCGTACGACTACGGCGCCGCCCTCGACGAGGCCCGCCGGCCGACCCCCAAGCTGATCCCGATGCACCAGATCGGGCAGCTGCTGCGTTCCGTGCCCGACCTGGCCAAGCTGGACCGGGCGAAGGCGCTCGCGGGGACGGACCCGCAGGTCAAGGTGTATCCGCTGGTCAACCCGGACACCGGCGCCCACTTCTATGTCGTACGCAATGACAGCGCGGCGGAGGTGACGACGGCGCTCCCGTTCGCGGAGCTGCCGCTCACCGTGCCCGCCCGCGACGCCCGGCTCCTCGCCACCGGGATCGCCGTCGGGCGG
The DNA here is from genome assembly GCF_026341825.1 of Streptomyces sp. NBC_00620. Classification (GTDB taxonomy): domain Bacteria; phylum Actinomycetota; class Actinomycetes; order Streptomycetales; family Streptomycetaceae; genus Streptomyces. The sequence goes on along the minus strand of NZ_JAPENY010000001.1, from coordinate 3,964,918 downwards.
CGGACGCTGCGGCACTCCACCGCACAGCCGATGCTCTGGCTCTCGGCGGGACGGCAGGACATCGCCGTGCTCACAGGCCGCTCCGGCGAGCGCACCGAGACCGCGTTGGAGTGCGCGAGCGAGCCGACCGTCACCGTGCTGGAGGGGGAAGCGGTACACGAGTACGAGAGTGGCGTGCTCCGGGTCTCCACTCAACTCGACGGTCTTGTACGGGTGTTGGTGGAGGGCGGCGGCACCTCGGCACCGCTGCTGCTGCTCCTCGCCGACGACGGGACCTCCGGGCGGCTGTGGCGGTACGACACCCCGTCGGGGCCGGTACTGGTGCGCGGCCCGGCGCTGCTGCGCACCGCCACCGTGCGCGGCTCGGCCCTTCATCTCACCGGGGACACCGTGGAGGCGGCCGACCTGGAGGTCTGGGGGCCACGGGGTGTGAGCGAAGTCGTCTGGAATCAGGGCACGTTGAGGACGCTGGCCACGAAGTCCGGGAGTCTTCGGGCCGAGCAGCGGCTGCCCGGGGTGCCGGGTGTGCGGCTCCCCGAGCTGGCCAACTGGCGGCGGTCCGCGGAGAACCCGGAGTCCGAGGCCGGCTTCGACGACTCGGCGTGGCGGCTCGCGAACAGGACGTCTTCGTTCAGCACCACGCCCGTACCGGCCGGGCAGCCCGTGCTGTTCGCCGACGACTACGGCTTCCACTACGGGGACGTCTGGTACCGGGGGCACTTCGAGGGCGGCGCGGCGGAGACGGTGTCCCTCGCCTTCACCACGGGCACGCAGGGGTTGCTGATGGCGTGGCTGGACGGGAAGCCGCTGGGTACGCACCGGATGCCGGTGCCGGACAAGAAGACGGTGCGGCAAGGGACTTGGACGGACACGGCGACCTTCCCCGTCCAGGTCGACGAAGGGCCGCATGTCCTCTCCGTCCTCGTCCGCCGTATGCAGCACGACCAGGACGGCAAGGCCGACGACACGCACAAGGCGGCCCGAGGGCTGACCGCCGTGACCTTCAACGGGGCTTCTCCGGCCGTCACTTGGCGGATTCGGGGCGAGGGGGCCGCTGACCCGGTGCGCGGGCCGCTCAACAACGGCGGGCTGTACGGGGAACGCGAGGGCTGGCATCTGCCGGGGTTCGCGGACGGCGACTGGAAGGTCGTCGACTTCCCCCGGGCGGAGCGGCGGCAGGGTGTCGTCTGGTACCGGACCGGGTTCCGGCTCGCCGTCGACCCCGGCGTGGACGCCTCGATCGGGCTCACGCTCACCGACGACCCCGCCCGCGCCTACCGCGTCCAGATCTTCCTGAACGGCTGGAACATGGGCCAGTACATCAACGACGTAGGCCCCCAGCACACCTTCGTCCTGCCGAACGGGGTGCTGCGCACACGTGGAGCCAACACGCTGGCCCTCGCTGTCCTGTCCGACGGGACCACACCCTCAGGTCCCGGTGAGGTGAAGCTGACGCTGATGGGCAGCGCGGCCGGCGGAGTGCCTGTGAAGGCGGTGGACTCCCCCGGCCGCACATCCGCCTAGCCGAGCCGGATCACGTTCCAGGACAGCGGCTCCAGGACGGCGGTCAACGTGCCGTCCTGGAGGGTGGCCCCCTCGACCCGGTGCGGAGTGACCCGCTCCGGGTCGTCCAGGGTGTTGGTGGCATCCGGGTCGGCATCGGCGATCGCACTGTGCTCGACGACCGTCGTCAACCCCAGCCGGTTCAGGGCGACTTCGATCGGCAGCGGCTCGGTCTGACTGCGGTTGACCGCGAAGACGGTCACCGAGCCGTCCTCGGCGCGCACGGCGGTGGCGTGCAGCAGGTCCGCCTCGCCGTACTTCTTCGTCTCGTACGTCGGCGAGTCCACCCGTACGTCGAGGACCTCCCCGCGCCCGTACGCCGAGGCCTGCGCGAAGGGGAAGAACGTCGTCTGCCGCCAGGCCGGGCCGCCCGGCTCCGTCATGATCGGCGCGATGACGTTGACGAGCTGGGCGAGGCAGGCGACGGTCACCCGGTCGGCGTGCCGCAGCAGCGCGATGAGCAGCGAGCCGAAGACGACCGCGTCCGTGACGGAGTAGACGTCCTCCAGGATGCGCGGGGCCTCCTGCCAGTCCTCCACCGGGTGCGGGTTGGGGCGGCTCTGGTACCAGACGTTCCACTCGTCGAAGGAGAGGTTGATCTTCTTCTTCGACTTGAGGCGGGCGCCCACGTGGTCGCAGGTCGCCACCACGTTCTCGATGAAGGACTCGGTGTCGACGGCGGAGGCGAGGAAGGAGTCCCGGTCGCCGTCGGTCTCCTCGTAGTAGGCGTGCAGCGAGACGTGGTCGACGAGGTCGTACGTCTCCTGGAGCACGGTCGCCTCCCACGCGGCGAACGTCTCCATGTTCTGCCCGGAGGAGCCGCACGCGACGAGTTCGAGGTCCGGCTCGATCTGGCGCATCGCGCGTGCGGTCTCGGCGGCGAGCCGGCCGTACTCCTCGGCGGTCTTGTGCCCGGTCTGCCAGGGCCCGTCCATCTCGTTGCCCAGGCACCACAGCTTGATGCCGAACGGGTCCTTGTCCCCGTGCGCCACCCGCAGGTCCGAACGGGCGGTCCCCGAGGGGTGGTTGGCGTACTCCAGGAGCGCCAGGGCCTCGGGGACACCGCGTGTGCCGAGGTTCACGGCCATCATCGGCTCGGCCTGCGGGCCGACCTTCTTGAGGAACGCGATGTACTCGGAGAGGCCGAACCGGTTGGACTCCGTGGAGCGCCAGGCGAGGTCCAGGCGGCGGGGGCGGTCCTCGGCCGGGCCCACCGAGTCCTCCCAGTTGTAGGCGGAGACGAAGTTGCCACCGGGGTAGCGGATGGTTGTGACGCCGAGTTCACGGACCAGCTCCAGCACGTCCTGGCGCAGGCCCGCCTCGTCCGCCGACGGGTGGGCCGGCTCGAAGATGCCGGTGTAGACGCAGCGGCCGAGGTGTTCTACGAAGGATCCGAACAGGCGGGGGTTGACCTTGCCTATGGTGAAGGCGGGGTCCAGGGCGAAGTGGGCGGTGCGCATCTCTTCCTTCCGGGGGTTGAGTTTTGTCTGCGGGTTCGATTGGGCTGGTCGCGCAGTTCCCCGCGCCCCTAACGGACGCTTGGCCAGCCGTCTTTTGTCCAGCCGAGGGCGTTCAGCCCCAGCTTGGGCGTGCCTGAGTCCTCTGCGTCGTAGTAGTGGTACGCCAGCCAGTCCTGGCCTCGGTCGCGGAACACCGACTCGCCGCCCGTGCCGATGTAGCGCCCGTGGCCGGCCAGGAGGAGGTCGCCGCCGCCCTCCAACATCGGCTTGCCCGTGCTGTCGACGTAGGGGCCGGTGATCGTCGGGGACCTGCCGACCCTGATCTTGTACGTGGAGTTCACGCCCGCGCAGCACGCGTCGTACGACGCGAAGAGGTAGTAGTAGTGGCCGTGCTTGACGATGTACGGGCCTTCGACGGCGTACGGGAGGTCGGGGCGGGTTGCCAGGTGGTGGACCTTGGTGCCCTTGGCGGCCTTGCCTGTACTCGGGTCGAGTTCGATCATGCGGATGCCCGTCCAGTACGAGCCGAACGACATCCACAGCTTGCCGTCCGCGCTGATCAGGGCCGGGTCTATGGCGTTCCAGGTGTCGGTCGTCTCCGAGGTGAAGGCCTTGCCGTGGTCGGTCCAGGTGCCGGGGAGGCCGCTGTCGGACGTCGCCACGCCGATCGCGGAGTGGTTGGTGCCCCAGGACGAGACGGCGTAGTACAGCCAGTACTTGCCGGCGCGGTAGGAGATGTCCGGTGCCCACGGGTCGCCGGTGTCGTTGTACTCGTACCACCAACTCGGCGGCTTGGCGAAGGCGTTGCCCGCGTCGTCCCACTGGGTGCGGTCCTTCGACGTGCGCGCTCCGATGATGCCGCCGGTCGAGTAGGCCACGTATCCGCCGGACTTGAGATGGATGACGGTCGGGTCGTGGATGATCTGCTGGCCGGTGATCGGTTGCGGGTCCGGGTAACTCTCGGCCGCCTGCGCGGTGTTGGGCAGCAGGGCCAGGGCGGTCGCCAGGGCCGCCGCGGCAAGGCTTCTTCGCAGGGTCACTGTCCCGCCAATCCCGTGTGGGCGACACCCGCCACGATCTGCCGCTGGAAGAAGACGAAGACGATGATCAGCGGCAGGCCTGCCATCAGGCCGCCGGCCATGAGCTGGGCCCACTGGATTCCGTAGGAGTTCATGACGGTCGCGATGCCGTTCGGCATGGTCATCAGGTCGGGGTTGTTGGTCACCATGTACGGCCACAGGAAGTTGTTCCAGGACGCGATGAAGGTGAAGATGCCGACCGCGGAGAGGGACGGGCGCGAGAGCGGCACGATGATGGTGAAGAAGACGCGCCAGCGGCCCGCGCCGTCGATGAAGGCGGCCTCCTCCAGCTCCCTGGGAATGCCCTGGAAGAACTTGTAGAGGATGTAGACCATCGCGGCGGGCGCGCACTGCGGCAGGATCATGCCCCAGTAGGTGTCGACCATCCCCATCTGCTGGACCGTGGTGAACAGGGGGACACCCAGGACGGCCGGGGAGATCATCAGGCCCGCCATCACCACGCCCATCAGGACGGACTTGCCCTTGAACTCGGTGCGGGCGAAACCGTATCCGGCGAGTGCGGCGACGGTGACCACGACGGCCGTCACAAGGACCGACACCACTAGGGAGTTGACGAACCAGTTCGTGATGTTGCCGGTCTCCCAGAGGCCCTTCCAGGCCTGGCCCGTCCAGACCTTCGGCAGCCAGTGCGGCGGGATTTCGGCTGCCTCGGCCTCCGACTTGAGCGAGGTGAGCAGGGCCGCCGCGATCGGCGCCAAGAAGACGGCGGAGACGGCGACGCCGAGCAGCGTGAGGACGATCTGGCTGGGCGTCCAGGGCTTGCGGGACTTACGTACAGGGGTGGTTGTAGCCGTGGTCATCGGCCGCCCTCCTCACGGTTGCGCAGCAGCGCCATCCGCGCGAGGGCGACGGCCGCGATGATCACGAAGAAGATGATGGACATCGCGGAGGCGTAGCCCACGCGGTAGCTGGTGAAGCCCTGTTCGAGGGTGTACTGGACGAAGGAGCGGGTGCTGATCTCCGGTCCCGGTCCGAAGTCCATCATCACGACGGCCTGGTCGAAGAGCTGGAGCGAGGCGAGGATCTGGAGCGCGATCACCAGGCCGGTGATGTGGCGCAGCATCGGGAGCGTGATGTGGACCATGCGGTGCCAGGCGTTCGCGCCGTCCAGTTCGGCGGCCTCGTAGAGGTGGTCGGGAATGCCCTGGAGCGCGGCGAGGTACAGCAGGAAGCTGAAGCCCACCGTCCACCACAGCGTCGCGATGACGATGGCGAGCATCGCGTACGACTTGTCGGTCAGCCAGGGCGTGTCGAGCCCGAAGGTCTCGTTGAACAGGCCGATCCCCTGGGTGAACAGCCATTGCCACATGTTGGCCGCGACGGTCGACGGCAGCAGGAACGGCACGAAGAAGCACAGCCGCCACAGCCACTTGCCGCGCTCGATGTGGTGCGCGAGCATCGCGAGCAGGAAGGCCAGGACCGTGATGCACGGCACGACGAGCAGCGTGAAGTACGCGCTGTGGCCGAGCGCGTCCCACATCGCCTGGTCGTTCAGGGCCTCGCGGTAGTTGTCGAGGCCGACGAAGCTCGCGCTGTCGCCGGAGATGTTGGCGTCCGTGAAGCTGAGGTAGACGCCGCGCAGCAGCGGCCAGACCACGAACAGCACGAAGAGCGCCAGGAACGGGGCGACGAACCAACCCCCGTGCTGGAAGCCCTGCTTGCGGCGGACGGTCGCGGTGGCGGCGGCGGTCTTCACCCGCGCCGGTGCGATGACGGTCTCAGCACTGGTCGTCATGCGACAGCACCTCCCTGCGCTGCGGTCTTGCCGTCCATCGGGTTCTTCGATGCGAGGAGCTTGGTGAGATGGCTCTTCATCGTCCGCGCGACGGCGGCCGGCTTGGCCGAGCCCATGGTCGAGGAGACGACGACGGGGCCGAGGTCCTGGGCGAGGACGCCGGTGGAGCCCGCGAACCACACCTTGGGCTCGGTGGCCTGGTGGTCCATGGCGCTCACGTACTCGTTCTGCGGTTCCAGCTTCTTGTACGCGTCCGTGGACAGCGTCGGTGTGTACGCGGGGATGTGGCCGCCGGCCGCCCACTGCAGGGCGTGCGTGACGACGTACGCGGCCAGCTCGTGCGCGGCCTCGTTGGTGGCGCCGCCGCGCCCTGCCTGGTGCGGCAGGACGAACGCGTGCGACTCGGCGTGCGTGGCCTGCTTGCCGAAGACGGGCGGGAGCGGGGTCGCGCCGTAGTCCAGCTCGGCGCCGGAGAAGACCGGCACCGACCAGTTGCCCTCCCAGGTGAAGGGGGCGCCGTTGATGAACTGCTCGCCGGTCGGCGCGCCCGGGATGACGTACCCGTCGGTGACGTGCCGGCGGAAGAACTCCAGGACCCGGGTCGCCTTGTCGACGTCGAACAGGACTTCTGTGTTTGCGGGGTCGTCGTCGTTGAACCACCGACCGCCGAGCTGGGTGTAGAAGGCGACGAAGAACCACCACTGGAAGTTCTGGTCGTTGGTCCACAGACCGATGGTCTGCAGGCCCTTCTTCTGGACCTTCTTGGCCTTCTTCAGGACGTCGAACCACTCGCCGGTGGAGGTGACCGGGATCATCCGGCCGTCGTCGCCGAGCAGGTCCGCCTTCTTCAGTACGTCCTTGCGGTAGAAGCAGAGCTGTACGTGGATGTCGAGCGGCAGGGCGTAGAGCTTGCCGTCGATGACACCGCGGTTCCACAGCGCCGGGTTGTAGTCCTCCTTGCGTACGCCGTACTTGGCGAGGAGCTCCTCGTCCCACGGGTCGAGGAGCCGCCCCGGCGAGAAGCCCGCGACCCTGCCCATATGCATGACGCCGAGGTCCGGTGCGCGGTTGCCCGCGGCCGCCATGGCGAGCTTGGTGTAGAAGGGGTTGCCCCACTGAAGGGTGGAGTCCTTCACGTCGATGGAGGGGTTCGCCTTACGGAAGGCGTCCAGCATCGCGATCATGTTGGCGCCGTCGCCGCCGCTGAAGAGGTTCCAGTAGCGGACCCGGGTGCTCGCGCTGGACGCGAGTGCGTCCGCGCCGGTGCCGAGTGCGGCGAAGCCGAGGCTGCCCGCGACCGTCAGCCCGCCCAGGCCGGCGAGAAGGTGTCGGCGATCCAGGTCAGGTCGTCCCATGCCCTGCCCTTACTGTCGGAGATTTGTTGTCCGAACTACTCGGAATGATCTTGTTCGAGATTTCGATTAGCGCTCGTAACTTCGAACGGGACCGTAGATAGGAAGCGCTTTCTAGTCAATGGTTTGCGCAAAAACAGAAGTCCCCGACCGGCACGCGGTCGGGGACTTCAGGGAGTTCGTCGTCGGAGCGGGGCTATCCCGCGAACGCGGGCTGCGCGAGCCCCTTGCCGGCGCCGGGGACGACGAGCACCGAGCCGGAGAGCGGATGCGGTGCCTCCAGGCCCGTACGGGCTGTGGTGATGTACAGGTCGGTGAGGTCGGCGCCGCCGAACGCGCAGGCGGTGGGGCGGAGTACGGGGAGCTCGATCACTCGGTCGAGTTCCCCGTCCGGGGTGTAGCGGCGGACCGCGCCGCCGTCCCAGAGGGCCACCCAGACGCAGCCGTCGGCGTCGACGGTGAGACCGTCGGGGAAGCCCTCGTCCACCGAGGCCAACTGCCGTCTGTTGACCGGCAGTTGGTCGGCACCGACGTCGAACACGTCGATGCTGCGCGTCGGTGAGTCGATGTAGTACATCAGCCGGCCGTCGGGGCTCCAGCCGGTGCCGTTGCTGACGGCGACGTCGTCGAGGACGGTCGTCGCGGTGCCGTCGGGGGCGATCCGTGACAGGGTGCCGCCGCCCGGCGCCTCGTCGTAGCGCATGGTGCCGGTCCACAGGGAGCCGTCGGGCGCGACCGCCGCGTCGTTGCCGCGGCGGCCGGGAACGACGTCCCGGTGCAGCCAGCGGAAGCCCGTGAAGTCGTAGATCCCCACGCCGTCACGGAGGTTGACCACCAGGCCGCCGTCCGTGCGCGGCTTCGCGGCGCCCACGTGCTGCTCGGTGACCATGACCGTGCGGCGACCGGTCACCGGGTCGTACGTGTGGATCCGCGAGCCGAGGATGTCGACCCAGATCAGCCGCTGGGCGGCGGTGTCCCAGGTGGGTCCCTCCCCCAGCGTCGCGTGCTCGCGTACCGCGACCTCGACGGCCGTCATCCCACGCTCCGGTGGCCGAGCCGCTCGGACAGTTCGGCGGCGCCCTTCACGGCGAGCTGCTCGAGTTCGGTGAGGCGCTCGTCGCTCCAGCGGATCATCGGTACGGAGATGGAGAGCGCGGCGACGACCTGGCCCGTGCGGTCGCGCACCGGGGCGGCGACGCAGCTCACGTCCGGGTTGGACTCGCGGCTCTCCACGGCGATGCCCCGCTGCCGGATCTCGTCGAGGGCCACCCGCAGGGCGGCCGGCTCGGTGATGCTGTTGGGCGTCATCGCGACCAGGTCGGCGTCGTCGGGGACGCGGGACGTCAGCTCCGGATCGGGGAGCGAGGCGAGCAGCATCTTGCCGACGGAGGTGCAGTGGGCGGGCAGCCGTCGGCCCGCGGCGGACACCATGCGCACGGCGTGCGTGGAGTCCACCTTCGCGATGTAGATGACGTCGGTGCCCTCCAGGATGGCCACGTGTACGGTCTCGTCGCAGGTCTCGGCGACCGAGCGGGCGACCTGCTGGCCCTCGGCGGCGAGGTCCAGCTGCTCGGCGTACCGGCTGCCCAGCTGGTACGGCCGCACGCCGAGCCGGTAGCGTCCCGGCTGGCCGGGTACCTGCACGATGTACGAGCGGGCGGCGAGCGTGGTGACCAGTTCGTGCACGGTCGTGCGCGGCAGTTGCAGCTTGCGCACGATGTCGGGGGCGGAGAGCGTGCCGTCCCCGTCGAGGAAGAGCTCGAGTATGTCCAGAGCTCGGGTTACGGCAGGTACCAGGCGTCCCACAACCGGCCCCCTCCCTTGTGTTCGAAATTTCAACAGACGATCGGCATGGCGAACACAGGTTACTCATAGTGGTATTGGGCGGGCAATGGGTGTGCGCTGTGTGTGACCGTGGACTACCTGAGTGACGGGTGATTACCGCCCTTGGTGGTACGTGGCTACCGTCGCGTCCTGGGGTCGCCGAGCTCGCCGCGCAGGCGTTGCGCCCTGAGGACGAGCTCCAGCTCGAAGCGGCGGTCCGGGTGGTCGACCTCGTCGCCCCACAGTTCCCGTATCTGGCGCAGGCGGTAGCGGACCGTCTGGGGGTGGACGCCGAGACGGGCCGCGACCTCCGGGGCGCCACCGCGCGTTTCCAGCCACGCGAGCAGGGTCTCGGCGAGGCGGCGCCCATGGGTGGGGCCGCAGTGGGCGAGCGGGGCGAGGCAGCGCAGGGCGAGGTCGTCGATGAGTTCCTCGGGCTGGAGGAGGACCAGGGCCTCGGTGTGTTCCGTGCAGTGCAGGACCTCGCCTGCGGGGAGCAGGCGCCGTTCCATGAGGCGTACGGCGGCCTCCGCCCAGCGCAGCGACTTCGCCGCGTCGGCGAGCGGCACCGGGGGGCCGATGGCGCCGGACCAGCCGGTCAGTGCGCGGTGCAGCAGTTCGGGGCGGCCCGCGGCGTCCGGCTCGGGTACGACCATGCGGGGCTGCTCGTACTCCATGTCGAGCAGCACGCCCTGGCCCACGGCGGGTGCGACGGCCTCGCGGGCGGGGCGCAGCAGTACCCCGACGGCCACCTTCTCGGGGAGCGGCCAGCCGATGCGGGCGGCACGTTCGCCGAGTGCCTCGGCGGGGTCGCCGCGGTGGTGTTCGGCGAGCAGCAGCTCCATCAGGCGGCGCTGGAGGCGCAGGCGCTCGCCGGCCTGGCGGGCGGCGGCCTCGGCGTAGCCCCGTACGGACTGGTCGACCAGGCCGTCCAGGTACTCGTATCCGGCGTCGACGAGTTCGTACATCGCCGGTGGCGGGATCTCGACCCGCTGCCCGATCTCGGCGAAGCGGCGCCAGGCGAGCCGGACGCCGAGCCGGTAGATCGCTTGGAGCGAGTCGAGGCTGCGGCCGTTCAGGCCCTCGCCGCGGCCGAACTCCTGGAAGACCTCGGGGTGCACGCGGGGGCGGCCCTCGGCGGTCTCCAGGTGCTGCACGAAGACCTCGATGGCGCGCCGGATGCCGATCAGCGCCATGGGCTCGCCCGAGTCGTCGAGGAAGACGGGCAGCTGCGGGTACTCGTGCCGGATCTCCTGAAGGATCTCCTCGGCGAGCACCGGCGCCTCGGCCATCGCGAGCGCCGCGAACTGGCGCACCTGGAGCCGGGGGACGTCCCGCCAGGCCGAGCGCGTCGGAACGGCCCCCGGGCGGGGGGTCGCATCGGCGCTCCCGCGCACGGCCGACGGTGGGGTCGCATCACCGCCGCCTCGCACGGGCGGTGGCGGGGTGACGTCGGCGCTCCCCCGCATGGGCGACGGTGGGCTCACGTCGGCGCTGCCTCGCACGGCCGCCGGTGGAGTGACGTCGGCGCTCCTTCGCACGACGGGCGGGGGCGTCACGTCAGCGCTCCGATGGGTGACGGGCTCGGCCGGACCGACCGACCGGGCCGGGCTCGGCTGTGGCGGGGCGTTACGCGGGGTCCGGTGGGGGCGTCGACGGCGGGCACGCCGGCTCGGGCGCGGGCGTCCACGGCGGGCACCTCGACTCCGGTACGGCCGTCCACGGCAGACACCTCCGCTCCAGCGCGGCCCTCCGCGGCAGGCGCCTCGACTCCGGTACGGCCGTCGGCGGCGGGCACCTCCGCTCCAGCGCGGCCCTCCGCGGCAGACGCCTCGACCCCGGCACGGCCGTCCACGGCGGGCACGCCGGCTCCGGCGCGGCCCTCCGCAACAGCCAACTCGACCCCGGTACGCCCGTCGGCGGCGGGCACGTCAGCCCCGCCACGGCCGTTCACGGCGGACGCCTCGACCCCGGCGTAGCAGCCCGTGGCGCGCACGTCAGCGCTCCTGTCCGGCGTTCTCGTACGTGATGAGTGGGGTGTTCGGCTGGTCGGGGGTCGCGTCGAGCAGGGCGACGATGCCGATCGCGGCGCCGATCGCGAGTGCGGTGGCGGCCAGGACGGTCAGTGCGGCGGCGAGCAGTCTGGACATCGCGGGTCAGCCTCTCTGTCGGAGGTCGTCCCCACCCCGGCCGCTTCGCCCGCGTGACCGTGGTCGTCCCATGGTCGTGCGGCCGGCGGCCCCTGCCCGTTCCCCGGTTGGATCCCGTGGTGCGTTCCCGATGTTCGCCGGTCCCGTCCGGCAAGTCCACAGTCTCGACAATGCATTGACACTCCGTCAAGGGTGCGCCTACGGTTCCCGGCCCATACCGCAGGTGCACTTTCCCCACGGTGTCGACCCGCCCGCACGACCCGCGCGTCGAGCCGCCACACGCCCCCTGGAGTGCCCGGATGCGCCGGAAAGCCTCGCCACTCTCCCTGATCCTGCTGGGTCTCGGGAGCTTTCTCCTCGTACTGGCCCCGATGCTCGCGTGGTACGTGAAACCACATGCCGCCGTGAATCCGATCGACATCGACCAGACCGCCGTCTACACAGGCACGGGCAGCGTCTTCGACGTCGAGCAGGTCGCCACCGTGCCCGACCAGAAGATCACCGTCACCCAGAAGGTGCGCGGAGACGTCGCCGCCAGCGAGACCAGCGGAAACGGGGTCTGGGACGTGACGACCACGGTCGACACGGACAAGTCGCTGCCCGCGGCCGACCCGCACGACGCGCTGGAGTTCACCCCGCACCGGTGGGTCATGGACCGGACGACCAACAAGCCGGTGCACTGCTGCCAGGAGAAGCCCTACATCGAGGGCGAGGCGTACCTCAAGTTCCCCTTCGACGTGCAGAAACGCGCGTACCGCTGGTGGGACAACTCCCTTGGCGCGACGGTCACTCTGAACTACCGCGGCACCAAGAAGATCCGGGGTTACGAGGGCCTCCGCTTCACCGGCACGGTCCCGGCGACCAAGACCGGGACGCGGCTCGTACCGGGCGCGATCGTCGACCTGCCCGAGCGCAGCCAGGTGCTCGCCGAGGAGTGGTACGCCAACCACGGCGTCGAACTCGTCGTCGACCAGCGCACGGGACGCGTGCTGTACGCGCAGACCGGACCGCGCAAGACCCTGCGGGCGCCGGGCGGCACCGAGGACGCGGCGGTGCTCCTGGACAGCGAGAAGATCGCCTTCACCGCGGACACGCAGGAGTTCGCGGTGGACCGGGCGAAGGAGGAGAGCGGTCAGCTGAAGGCCGTGGGGCAGACGGTGCCCATCGGGGCCGGTGTGCTGGGATTTGTCCTCGCCGCGGCGGGAGTCGTTTTGGTCGTACGCGGGCGTCCACATCCCGATACGCCCGAGTCCTCCCAGCCTGCGCCCACGATGTGATGAGGCGTCAGCTCACAAACCCCGGAAATTGTCACCTCGGTGAGTAGCAGCATCCGACGGCTCGGCGAAAACTGTCCACCCCCACCCGAGCACAGCCCGCCCACACTCCCGATACAGCCAGTACCCCAATACTCCACAGATCGGAAGATTTGAAGCTCCGCCGGCCCCCGGCGGATCCGAGTTCCCGCACCCTGCGCCACGCCCAACCGCCCGACCCCCCACGCTGAGTTCCGCACCCTGAGACGAGTTGGAGCACCCATGCCCCAGCACGTGCCGTCCTCGCTGCGCGCCGCGTTCCCGCGCTCCGCGCAGCACCCTCCGGCGCTTCCCCCCCAGCCGCGCCGAATCGTTTTCCTCGCCCGTCGTGACCTCGGCAACCCGGCGGCAGGCGGCTCCGAGCTGCTGGTCGACCGACTTGCCGAGGGGCTGACCCAACTCGGCCACCAGGTCACCCTGTTGTGCGGCGGGCCCGCGGCCTACCGCGACTACAGGGTCGTCTCGGCGGGCGGCGACCTGGGGCACTACCTGCGCGCCCGCCCCACGTTCCACCGCCAGGTCGGTGACTGCGACCTGCTGGTCGAGGTGTGCAACGGCATGCCGTATCTGGCGCCCATGTGGCACCACGGACCCACGCTCTGCCTGGTCAACCACGTCCACACCGACCTGTGGCGGATGCGGTTCGGCGGACCGATGGCGCCCGCGGCCCGGATCGGCCGAAGACTCGAACACTGGGCGCTGGCGGGCGCCGCACAGCGCCGCAACCTGCTGGTCGCCGTCTCTCCGTCGACGGCACACGCGCTGCGTGCGATCGGGGTCGAGCGGGACCGTATCCGGGTCGTGCACAACGGCGTCGAGGAGCCGGGGCCACGGGGCCAGCGCTCACCGGAGCCGCTGTTCCTGGCGATGGGGCGGCTCGTCGAGTACAAGCGGATCGATCTGCTGCTGCGGCTGTGGGAGCGGGTACGCCCGGTCACCGGCGGCCGTCTCGTGATCGTCGGAGACGGCCCCGAGCGGGAGCGCCTGGAGCAACTCGCGGGCCCCGGCGTGGAGTTCGCCGGGCATGTCTCCGAGGCGGAGAAACACCGGCTGCTCTGTGCCGCCTGGCTGCTGCTGCACCCCTCGGCCGTCGAGGGCTGGGGCCTGGTGGTCACGGAGGCCGCGGTCCGCGAGACCCCGGCGATCGCCTTCGACGTACCCGGTCTGCGCGACTCGGTGGTGGACGGCGAGACGGGCGTCCTGGCCCGCGGTGAGTCCTCCTTCGCCGCGGCCTGGTGCACCCTCGCCCTGTCCACCCACCGCCGCACCCTCATGGGCAAGGCGGCCCGCGACCGCGCCGCCCAGTACCGCTGGAACCACACGGTCCGCCAGTTCAGGGCGGTGGCCGGCGAGGCGGTGAGGAGCTGGGCGCCATGACGGCCCCGATCGGGACGGGAAAGGGCGCGGACGAGCGCGCGAGTGGGGGTACGGGTCTCAAGGACCCCTCCATACGCCGCTCCCTCGCCCTCTTCCGTGCGTTCCTGCACGAGCAGGACGACCCCGAGGCCTGCTACTCGCTGCTCGCCCGGGACGCCGCCGACCAGGTCGAGGCGTACGACGGCCCCGTCGAGGGCCGTACCGTCGTGGACGTCGGCGGTGGCAGCGGGTACTTCACCGAGGAGTTCCGGCGGCGCGGGGCGCACGCCTATCTCTTCGAGCCGGACATGGCGGAGTTGGGGCCGAAGCCGCCCGACTCGGCTGTCGTGGCGGACGGTTATCTGCTGCCGCTGGCGGACGGGGTCGCCGACGTCTGCTTCTCCTCCAACGTCCTTGAGCACGTGGCCGATCCGGGGACCTTCATCAGCGAGATGGTGCGGGTGACCCGGCCGGACGGGCTGATCTATGTGTCGTTCACCAACTGGCTTTCCCCGTGGGGCGGTCACGAGTGGGCGCCCTGGCACTACTTCGGCGCGGAGCGGGCGCGGGCCCGCTACAGCCGCCGTACCGGGAAACCGGCCAAGCACACCCTCGGCGAGAACCTCTTCGCCGTCCACATCGGAACCACCCTTCGGCAGGTGCGCGCCCGCGACGACGTCACGGTCGTCTCGGCGCGCTCCCGCTACTGGCCGTTCCTCGCGGGAGCCGTCGCGAAGGCGCCGGGGCTGCGCGAGTTCGCCACCTGGAATCTCCTCCTCATCCTCCGGCGGTGTCCACCATGACGAGCACGGTCCAGGCTCCACCCCCGGCAGCCGTCCGCCCCGTCGCGACCACCTCAGGACCCCCCGAGGGGCCGCGGTCGCGACGGTGGCTGCTGGGGTTCTGGGCTGTTGTGTTCGTGCTGTTCCTGGTGGTGCACCCCGGGCGCACGACCTTCGACACCAAGCTCGGAGTCGCGCTCGACCCGTGGCAGTTCCTGTCCGACCTCGGGCAGCTGTGGCACGACCGGGGCGGCTTCGGCGGCATCCAGGACCAGTACGTCGGCTATGTCTGGCCGATGCTGCCGTTCTACGGCCTGTGCAAGCTGATCGACCTCCCGGTGTGGCTGGCGGAGCGGCTGTGGCTGTCGCTCGTCGTGTCCGTCGCCTTCTGGGGCGCGCTGCGGCTGGCCGAGCGGCTGCGGATCGGCACGCCCGCGTCCCGGCTGCTCGCCGCCGTGGCGTACGCGCTGTGGCCGGTGTTCACGATCGTCGTCGGCTCGACCTCGGCCGCCGCGCTCCCCGGCGCCTTCCTCCCGTGGGTTCTGCTCCCGCTCACCAACGAGCGCTACAGCGCGCGCATCGCGGCCCTCCGCTCGGCGCTGATCATCCCGTTCATGGGCGGTGTGAACGCGGCCTCGACCCTCGCCGCCCTCCTCCCCGTCGGCCTGTATCTCCTCTCCCGCCCACGCGGCCCCCGGCAGCGCAAGCTGATCGCCTGGTGGGTTCCCGGCGTGCTCCTGGCGACCGCCTGGTGGGTGGTCCCGCTGCTGGTGCTCGGCATCTACGGGGAGAACTTCCTTCCGTACGTGGAGACTTCGCAGACCACGACGGCCACCATGTCGGCGACGGAGACCCTGCGCGGGGCCGGGAACTGGGTCGCCTATCTGCACTTCGGCGAGGCCTGGCTGCCCGCGGGCTGGACCGTCGTGGCCTCGGTGATCGTGATCGTCTGCTCGGCGCTCGCGGCGGGCCTGGGCCTTGCGGGGCTCGCCCGCCGTGACATGCCCGAGCGGCGCTGGCTCGTGCTGACCGTGCTGACGGTCGCGCTCATCACCCTTGCCGGGTACGGCGGTTCGTTCGGCGCGCCCTTCCACGGCGTGGTCCAGGACTGGCTGAACGGCGGGCTCGTCCCGTTCCGCAACATCTACAAGTTCCAGACGGGGCTGGCGCTCGCCCTCGTGTTCGGGCTGGCCCATCTGGTCGGGGTCGCCTCGGAGCAGCGGGGGGCCAGGCAGGTCCGCGGGCGCCGTCTCGCCCCGCTGATCGCGGCGGTCCTGATCCTGCCCGGACTGGCCTGGCCGTATCTCAACGGGTCGATCCTGAACCCGGGTTCGTTCCAGGAGCTCCCCAAGTACTGGCAGAGCACGGCCGACTGGCTGGAGAAGTACTCCCCCGACTCCCGCGCCCTCGTCGTCCCCGCCACCGCGCACGGCATCTACACCTGGGGCTCGCCCATCGACCAGCCCCTGGACGTCCTCGCCGACTCCCGCTGGGCGCAGCGCGATTACGTCCCCTTCGGTACCGCGGGCAACCGGCGCGCGATGGACGCGGTCGAGCAGTCCCTGATGTCGGGCTCCGAAGTCCCGGGCCTGGCCGACTACTTGAGCCGGGCCGGCCTCTACTACGTCGTCGTACGCAATGACCTGGACCCCGACCAGCTGGGCTACGTCCCGACCACGACCGTGAAGCGGACCCTGGAGCAGTCGGGCTACCAGCGCGTGACCGGCTTCGGGCCGGTGATGACCGGTGGCCGGATCGCCGAGGACACTCCCCTCCAGGTCGAGGGCCTCTATCCGCGCCAGCGCTCCGTCGAGATCTACGAGCCGGTCAGCGACGACGTGCCGCGGCCGGGGCAGGCCGGGCTCAAGCCGATCGCCGACACCGCCGTCGTCTCCGGCGGCCCCGAGGCTCTCCTCCCGCTCTCCGCCGACCCGGCGATGCGGGACCGCGCCACCGTGCTCACCGGCGACAACCATCCGGGGCTCGGGACTCCGGCACTCCAGGTCCTCGGCGACGGGCTGCGGCGCGCCGACACCCGCTTCGGTCTTGTCAACGCCAACACCTCGTACACGTACACGGCCGACCAGCGCAACGACAGCGACAGCGCGCAGGACGCGGGTGAGGAACCGCACCAGATCCTGCCGACGGAGGGCATCGACCACCAGACGGTCGCCGAACTGCGCGGCGCCCGCTCGGTGACGGCCTCCTCGACCGGCAACTGGCTGTTCTACCTCCCGCAGTACGACCCCGTGAACGCCTTCGACGGCAACCCGGACACCGCATGGGCGGAGGGCGCGGCGGGCTCGGCGGACGGGCAGTGGCTGCGGATCGGCTTCACCGATTCCGTGGACATGCCGTCGTCGTTCAAGGTGACGCCGCTGCCCCAGGACGGGGTGCGGTCCGCGGCGACGCGGGTGCGGGTGGAGACGGAGAAGGGTTCCGTCACGAGCTATCTCCAGCCGAACGGCATGGCGCAGAGCATCAAGTCACCTGTCGGCGACACGAGTTGGCTGAAGATCACGATCGTCGACTCCACGGAGCAGCACGCCGGTCTGACCGGTGCGGGCTTCTCCGAGATCGACCTCCCGAACGTCCAGGTGACCCGTCTGCTGCGGCTCCCGACGGACGCCGGCGACTCGGACGCCACCGCCGAGATCGTCTCCCTGCACCGCTCCGCCGACCCCACCGGGCTCTCTCCGACGGGCACGGAGGCGGGCCTGCACCGCGTCTTCTCGACGTCGACGTCGGGGACGTACGAGATCAAGGCGAGCGCGGTCCCCGTACCGGGCGAGGAACTCGACAAGCTGCTCTACGAGGTGGCGCCGGAGCAGCAGAGCCGGATCACCGCGACGGCGGACTCGACGGCGCAGCTCGGCTCGGGTCTGTCGGCGCGCAATCTCACGGACGGCGACCTGACGACGGCGTGGATCGCGGGCGACAACCCGACGATCCACCTGAGCTGGCCGGACAAGCAGGCGGTCTCGTCGATCGTCCTGGCGCCGGCGGGCGGTCTCTCGACCCGCCCGACGAAGATCGCCATCTCCTCCCCGGACGGGGCGGCGATCGTCGGCGTCGACGAGAACGGCTGGGCCCGCTTCGAGCCCATCACCACCGACCAGCTCGACATCACCGTCACCGAGACCGCGCCGCTGACCGTCCACAACCCGGTCGCGGACGCCGACCTGCAGTTGCCGGTCGGACTCACGGAGGCGTACATCCCGGCGCTCGACCAGTACCGCACCCCGCAGCCCTCGGCCACCCGGGAGTTCTCGCTCCCCTGTGGGAAGGGACCGGTGCTCGCGGTCGACGGGAAGTTGTACGCGACAAGCGCGGCCGGGACCGTGCAGGACCTGGTGGAGCGCCGCGCGATCGACCTGACGCTCTGCCAGGACGACGGCGAGGACGCGGAGTTGGACCTCGCCTCCGGCTCGCACCGGGTCGAGGCCGGAGACGCGGGACCGCTCACCGTCACCGACGTGACGCTGACCCGCGGGACGGTCACACAGGCCCCCACCGCCGGGCGTGAACTGGGGATACGCGACTGGCTGGGCGACCGCCGCGAGGTGACGGTCGGCTCGGGCGCGGCCTCCTACCTCACGACGTACGAGAACTTCAACGACGGCTGGAAGGCGACGCTGAACGGCAAGGAGCTCACGCCGGTACGGCTCGACGGCTGGCAGCAGGGCTGGCAGATCCCGTCCGGCTCGGGCGGCACGGTCAAGCTGTCGTACGAGCCCTCGACGACGTACGAGGCCGGGCTGATCGGCGGCGGGGTCGGCGTGGCCGCTCTCGTGGGCCTCGTGCTGTGGCGCCGGCGCTCGCCCAACCCCGACGAGCCGCAGCCGGTTCCGGCGGGGCCCGGGGTGTGGCTGGGGCTGGTCGCGCTGACCCTGGTGGGGATCGTGATCGCGGGGTTCTTCGCGCTGCTGGTGCCTGTGCTGGCGCTGCTCGCGTGGAAACGGCATTCGCTGCTCGTGCCGATCGCGTTTCTCGCGCTCGCCGGGGCGGGGATTGCCGCCTCGACGGGGGCCGGGGAGGCGGTGGCCTCCGACGCGGGGGCGTTCGGGCCGGTGGCTCAACTGCTGGCGTTGATCGGGTTGTTCGCGGCGTTGGTGACTGTGCGGGAGGCTGTGCCCGCCGGGCCGCCGCCTTGGCAGTGGGGGGCGCCGCCGGGGGCTCCCGGGGCGGAGGCGCCGACGGCGCCGTTGCCGCAGCGGGTGCGGGGGGAGAACCCGGGGCCGGGGGCGTTTGGGCCCCCCGCCGGGGGCGAGCCGGGCAAGGGGAAGCCTGGTGCCGATCCCGGTGCGTCGGCTGTGCGGTCCGAGTCGGGGACCGATGTTGGTTCGCCCCCTCCGCCCCTACCCGTCCCTTCCCGGGGCTCCGCCCCGGACCCCGCTCCTCAAGCGCCGGAGGGGCTGAATTCTCCCCGGCCGGGGCTGGATCTCCCCCGGGCGGAGCTGGATCCTCCCGGGCCGGAGCTGGAAAAGCCCAGGCCCGAGTCCGGGCCGACCATCTCCGCCCGTGGTCCCGGATCCGCCCAGCCCGAACCCGAGCCGCCGACCGTGCGGAACCCGTTCCGTAAGTCGAGGTTCAAGGCGACTTCCTCGGACGACGCGCCCAGGGACAAGGCCACATGACCGCGGTCGAGCACCCGGCGCGGAACGGTGCGGGCGGGCCGGTCGGGCCCCCCGCGCGGGTTCCCTTCCCCGTTGTCGACGAAGTCTCCCGGCACTGCCTCCAGGAGGCGGAGCCGGAGACCGTTCACATCGAGGTCCATCTGCCGGGGCGGCTCGACCACGCCCGCCTGCGGTCGGTCTTCACCGAGGCCCTGCGCCGGCACCCGCGCATCCTGATGCGGGAGGCGCCGGGCCCCTGGTACCGCCGGCGCTACGAGTGGGAGCTCACCGACGGCCCGGACGTGGAGGTGGTGACGTTCCCGCCGCCGGACCGGGACGCGCTCAAGCATGCCCGCGACCGGGCGTTGGACGTCGCCCCGCCGCTGTCGGCCGCACCGCCGGTCCGGCTGGAAGTCGTCGACGAGGACGGCGCGTCCGAGGGCACCGTCCTCTTCCTCACCATGAATCACACGGCACTCGACGGCCCCGCCTGCCTCCGCATCCTGGCCACGGCGGCGGAACTGTACGGCGGCCGGGACAACTCCCCCGCCGCACCCCCCGTACGCACTCCCGGAGCCCCGGAGGCCCAGCGGGTCGACACCCCCTCCAGCTGGGCCCCGCCCGCCCGCGTGGCCCACGGCACCCCCGAACCCTCCCCCGGCAACGGGCTGCTCGTCACCGAGCTCAACGTCCCGCGGCGCCCCAAGGGCTCCCCCTACACGGTGAACGACCAGCTCATGGTCACCACCGCACTGATGCTCGCCCACTGGAACCGGGAACACGGCGCCCGGCCACGCCCGCTGCGGATCACCATGCCGGTCGACGACCGCTCCAGGGATATGGACATGCCCATCGGGAACGGCACGAGACTCGTCGAAGTCACCTTTGCACCCGAAGAGTTGAGACTGCCGGAGAAGACGGACCCGGCGCGGATGGGCGAGCTGCTGCGCCGCACCGCGCTCCGCACCCAGGCCCTGAAGTCCGTGGACCGCCCCCAACTCGGCCACGGGGCCGCCCTCTTGACCGCCCCCGTGGTCCCGGTGGCCTGGCGGGCCGCCCTCACCCGGGGCCTGCGCAGGGCGGCCGGCCCGTGGACGTCGACCACGCTGCTGAGCAACATCGGCCGGATCCCGTACCCGCTGGACTTCGGGGAAGCGGCGGGCCGCGCCAACGCGGTCTGGTTCTCGGCGCCCGCCCGGATGCCCCGCGGGCTGACCGTCACGACCGCGTCCACCGCGGGCCGCCTGCACGTCGCCCTGCGCTGGTCGCGGACCCTGCTCAGCCACGGCGACGGCGCCCACCTCCGCGACCTCTTCGAGCACTATCTGCACGCGACGGAGGAGAACGGCCCATGACGACCAAGGCCCCTGCGGCAACCCCGGCAACAGACGTCGTACGCCGGGGACTTCGCGACTTCTACGAGGACCCCGGCGTCCCCGTCGCCTCCGGTGCCGCCCGCAGCCTGCGCCAGGCCCGCATGCTGGCCGCCGCGCTCGGCCCGGCGACGGCGGGCACCAGGACCGTCCTGGACATCGGCTGCGGCGACGGCTCCGCCGCCGCGACCGCCGCGCCCCTTCTCGCCGGGCACCGCCTCATCGGCGTCGACTGGTCGCAGGACGCCCTCAGACGGGCCCACGCCCATGTGCCGTACGCGATCCGCGGCGAACTCACCGACGGCGGGCTGCCGTTCAGGACGGCGTCGGCCGACGCCGTGCTGTTCAGCGAGGTCATCGAGCACCTCGTCGACCCGGACAGCGCACTCGACGAGATCCGCCGGGTCCTGCGCCCCGGGGGCCACCTGATGCTCTCCACCCCGAACCTCGCCGCCTGGTACAACCGCGCCCTGCTCCTTGCCGGTGTGCAGCCCGTGTTCTCGGAGGTGAGCCTGCGCGCGATCCACGGCCGCCCCGGCAAGGAGGTCGTGGGCCATCTGCGGCTCTACACCGCCCGCGCGCTGCGGGAGTTCGTGACGGCGTCGGGCTTCGAGGTCGAACGGTTGCGGGGCGCGCCCTTCCACGGCGTACCGCGTCCGCTGCGAGCGCTGGACCGGCTGGCCTGCGCGGTCCCGTCGGCGTCCTCCATCCTGCTCCTGCACGCGCGAAGGACGTAGCCCATGTGGTGGGGAGTGGCCGCGGCCCTGCTGGCGAACGTCCTGTACAGCACCGGATTCGTCCTGGAGAAACGCGCGTTGGCGGCCATGCCGGAGGTCGACATCCGCCGCCCCGCCCGTCTGCTTCGGCTGGTCCTGGGCAGTCCCCTGTGGATCGGCGGCTCGCTGTCCCTCGCGGCCGGGTTCGGTGCCCAACTCGCCGTCTACCGCACGCTTCCCATCGCCGCCGCGCAGGGCATCTTCGTCTCCGGGCTGGTCCTCCTCGTACTGCTCTCCTCCCGGCTGCTCGGCGAGGAGACGACGGGCCGCGAGCGGTACGCACTCGGCGCGATCCTCGCCGCCCTGCTGATGGTGGTGCTGTCCCTGAGCGAGGACTCGGACACGGTCAGCCGCAGCGCTCCGGCGCCCCTGATCCTCACCGTCTGCCTGCCGACCCTCGCGATGGGCATCTGGCTGTACGGGTCCGCCGAGCGCCGTTCCCGGCACCGGCACCGGATGCCGACCACCGGCGTCGAATACGGCGTGGCGGTGGGCCTGTTGTACGGGGTGAGCTCGCTCGCCATCAAGGGTGTGTCCAGCTATCTGACGACAAGTGGACTGGGCGGAGCGGTGGTTGGCCTGCTGCGCTCCCCGTACCCCTATCTCCTGCTCTTCACCGGCGCGTTCGGCCTGGTCATGTCGCAGGCGGCGCTGCAGCGCTGCCGGGCCTCGCTGATCGTGCCGGTCTGTACGACGGTGACGTGTCTGTTCACGGCGGTCCTTGGCACGCTCGCGTTCGGCGAGGCGCTGCCGCACGAACCGGTGCGGCTCGCGCTGCGCCTGGCCGGCACCGCCCTCGCGGTGTCCGTCCTGCTCGCCATGCCCAAGCACGACACCGCGCCCCAACCCCCCATTGCCACCAAGGAGTTGACTCCCCCGTGAACCCCGACGACCCGCTGCTGAAGATCCTGGCCTGCCCGCTAGACAAGGGCCCGCTGCACCTGCTCGTACCCGATGAGTCCCTGGGGTCGGAGGCCGCGCTGTACAACCCCCGCCTGCAACGCCGTTACCCGATCGTGGACGGCATCCCGCAGCTGCTGCCGTCCTCCGGCGAGCAGGTGACGGAGGACGAACACGAGGAACTCCTCAAGAGGATGGCCCCATGAGCAGCCCTTCGCCGAGGACCCTGACCGCCCGCCTGGCCCGCTTCCTGCCCATCCGTCTGGTCGCCGCGACCGCCCGGCTCGTCTACCCGCGCTTCGAACCCGAGCTGGCGCGGCTGGGGGACCTCTGCCCGCCCGGCTGCCGCACGGCGGTGGACGTGGGCGGCTGGTACGGCCCCTGGACGCACCGGCTGGCCGACCGGGCAGGCCGGGTGGTGAGCGTCGAGCCGGTCCCGCACCTGGCCCGGCTCCTCTCCTCCGCGAGCCCCGCGAACGTGCGCGTGATCCACGCCGCCGCCTCCGACCGCCGGGGCACCGCCCGCCTGTGGCTGCCGCCGGACGACGCGGGCGACCGGGGTGTGTCGTCCCTGGTCCGCAGGGACATCCACGCCAACGCCCTGGAGGTCCCCTGCCTGACCCTCGACAGCCTGAACCTTCGCAACGTCGACTTCGTCAAGATCGACGTGGACGGCAATGAAATGGCGGTCCTGCGCGGCGCGAGCGCCCTCATCGCCCGCGACCGCCCGGCTCTCTTCATCGAGCTGGAGTCCCGTATCCAGCCCGTCGCCCCGGTGATCTCCCACCTCGCCCAGCAGGGCTACGCGGGCTGGGTCCTGCCAGGCGACACCTGGCTGCCCCTCGCGTCCTTCCCCCTGGAGGCCCACCAGGCCCGGACGTCCCACGTCGTCTCGCAGGGCCTGCTGCGCAGGGTGCTTCCGCCACGCGGCCCCCGCTACGTGAACTCGGTGCTCTTCCTCCCGGACGGCCACCGCCCGGGCGCGTACCGCATACGCGACGATGGACCCCATGCCGTCCGGAAAGCGTCCCACCACCCCGTTCACCGCTCTCGACTTCCAGCTGGTCCTGCTGCGCCGCATGGCGGACCACAATCCTGACCTCGTCGAGGACGCCCGCCACGAACTGGGCGTCTCCATCGCCGACATGCGCGAGGCCAACCGCCGCTGGCAGGCGATGCTGCACGCCCCGCGCTCCCGGGCGGCCACCTCCCGCTACCGCTCGATCCTCGGTACCCCGGAGTCCGTAACCCCTCGCCAGATCGGCGACCTGGCCTGCGAGGCCCTGCTCTGGCCCGTCCCCCTCTGGCCCGACCTCCGCTTCGAGGTCCTGGTGGCCTCGAACGGCATCGCCTGGAACGAATGGCTGGTCCGCGCACCGGGCGCCCCGGGTCCGGTCCTCGAGAGCCTCGACGACCTGACCCCCTGGTCCTGCACGGTCGACGAGGCGGCCCGCGCCTTCGCACCCGCCCGGCCCCTGGAGGGCACGGCACCCACGCGCTGGGGGCTGGCGTTCAAGGCCCCGGACGCGTCGGGCGTACGACAGGACTGCGCGGCGGAGTTCACCTGGGGGCTGTTGCAGCGGGTGGGCGTCAAAGGGCAGCCGTGACGATCGCCTCCGCGACCGCGGGTACCGACTCCGGGTGCAGCCAGAGGAAGAGATTGGGCTCGATCAGTTCCAGCTCCATGACACACGGCTCGCCATCGTCCCCGTCGACCAGGTCCACCCGGGCGTAGAGCACCTCGCCGGCATCCGGTACGGCCGCCAACGCCCGCTCGGCGACGGAGAGTTCGGCCGGGGTCGGCTCCCAGGGCTCGAGCCTCGGATGTGCGACCTTGTCCTCGTCGTACGACGTCCCGGGCTCGAGCACGGCGCCCTTCCTGCTGGCGTGCAGCAGGCGCCCGCCGAAGAACTGGAGCGCCCGCTCGCCCCCGGCGTCGATGTTCTTCACATACGGCTGCACCATCGCGGTCAGCCCCTCCGCGTGCATCCGCGCGAGATGCCGTACGGCGGTCTCCCGCTCCTCGGGGGTGTACCGGGCGGCATACCGGGCGCCCGCGCCGGCGGTGGGCTTCACGACGAACTCACGGTCGTCGGGAAGCTCGACGGGGTCCCCGGGCGCGACATACCGGGTCGGCACCACCGGAACCCCCGCCTCCGCCAGATCCCCGATGTACCGCTTGTCGGCGTTCCACTGCACCACCCCCACCGGGTTGGCCAGCCGAGTCACCTGCCCGCACCGCCCGGCCCACGCCACGAACTCCGCGGCCCGCCAGCTGTAGTCCCAGGTCGACCGGATGACGACGAGGTCGAACCCGGCCCAGTCGACCTCCGGGTCGTCCCAGTACCGGACACCGACCTCGGCCCCCGCCTCCTCCAACGCCGCCGCCAGCACCGGCAGATCCCGGTCCGCGCTGGGCTCCTCGCCCGGGTTGTAGGTGGCGAGCGCGATACGGGCACGTGCGGCACTGCGGGCCACGGCTGACTCCATCCTCGTACGGGTTCCGCGTACGGCGTCCTCGTGCGACATCTCGGGGTGATCCCGCCGCAGACTAGCTGAAGCGGGCCTGACCTGCGGATTTCCACTCCTCGTCCGTGAGGGGCGGTTCGGTGAGCTGCGGCTTGAGCGGGCCGACCACGGCGGCGAGGAGGACGCTGGGGGCGAACAGGATGTGCGCGCCGCGCTCCAGGGACGACACGTCGGTGAAGCGGCGGGCGATGCGGCCGTTGCCGGTGGCGGTGTACAGGAGCCGGTTCGCGTACGCGGCGATGATCCTGTCCCTGAGCGTGGGGCCGTTCTGCGTCGCTCCCGGGTAGAAGACGTCCAGGCCGGTCGCCAGGTCCCAGGCCGCGTTGACCGGCCGGGCCACGGCCTTCTGTACGGCGCGTGCCAGCCCGGGGGTGCCCCAGCCTCGGCGGCGGATCACCTCGCGCAGGGCGAGGGCGCTCTGCGCGGCGACCGACATGCCGTGCCCGTAGACCGGGTTGTACGCGGCGAGCGCGTCGCCGAGGACCGCGAACCCGTCGGGCCAGCGCCGCGAACGCTCGTAGTAGTAGCGGCGGTTCACGGTGGACCGGGTGAAGGCGACGCCGGACAGGGGCTCGGCGCCCGCGAGGAACTCCCCGATGACGGGATGGCTCAGCTCCTCCGTGGCGAACCGCTCGAAGTCGCTCTCGTCGGCGGTCGGTTCGCCCCCTCGGGTGCCCGTCAGCATGACCATCCAGCGCCCGTTCTCGATGGGCAGCAGAAAGCCCGCCCGGCCGGGGCGCCCCTCGCTCGGGTCGGCCTGCACATTGATGACGGGGAAGCCTTCCCGTGCGCTCTCGGGGGCGAGGTACATCCGACTGGCGTACGCCAGGCCGGAGTTGACCTCGCGCTGCTTCGGTGCGGCCAGGCCGAGCGCCGCCAGCCACTCCGGTGCGCGGGAGCCGCGTCCGGTGGCGTCGACGACCAGGTCGGCCGACAGGACGGACTCGGCGCCGTCGGCGCCGCGGACGCGGACTCCGGTGACAGCGGCGGCGGTGCCTTCGAGGCCGAGCGCCTCCGCGCGCTCCACGAGCTTGATCCGGTCGTCGTCGAGGACCAGCGCACGGACGATCGCGTCGAGCAGGTAGCGGCTGATCAGGACCATGTGGTGGGACTCGTTCCAGCGCCGGAACCAGCCCTGGGCCGACAGCACGACCATGTCCGTCGTGACCGCGAGGTGGCGCGCACCGGCTTCCGCGAGCCGCCCGGTGACACCCGGCAGGAGTTCCTCGATCGCCCGGGCGCCGCCGGACCACAGCGCATGCGGGTGCTGGGCCTGGGGCAGGTTCTTGCGGCGCTCGGGGCCCTCGGGCAGGGCGTCCCGCTCGACGATCGTGACGACGTCCGCGAACTCGGCCAGGGCGCGGGCCGCGAGCATGCCGGCGAGGCTGCCGCCGAGGACGACGGCGGATCTCAAGGGCCTTGCTATGGGCGGTCGTTCGCTCAGGGGAGTGGCACTCATGTGGCTGGCACGCTCTCTGCTGCGGCGGTCGCGCGCTCGCGGACCGCCCTGATGTCGTCGGTGTGGCGGAGAGCCCGGGACACGGCCTCGATCCCCTCCAGCAGGTCTTCCATGTCGGGGCTGTGGGGAGGAGAACCGGTGTCGCGCTCCTGGGATCGTCGCCTGGACTCGATGGCAGCCTGGATCGTCACGACACCGGCGAGCGGTTTCGCCCGCTCGGCGTCCCGTCCGAGGCCGACCGCCGCGTCGTACGCCCGTCGGCCAAGGTCCTCGTCGATGTACCGGGCGAGGTGGAGCAGCGCGTCGCGGATGAACGTCTCGCGGCGCGTCAGGCGCAGTTCGGGGGTGGCCCGGAGCCGGAAGGGGACACGGCCGCCCGTGCCGGTCCGCATCAGCACGTACAGGGGCCGCAGCCGCCAGTGGGCGATCCGGGTCTGCCAGCGGCGGTGCAGGTACTGGCCGGCGTACGGGAAGACGAAGCCCGCCGCGATCAGGATGGCGGACACGCAGACGACGGGCGGTGCCAGGTGGGTGCTCAGCCAGTCCAGGTCGTGCCCGGTCCACCGGGCGACGACCGCCGAGAGTTTCGCGGCGGCGAAGAGCAGGTTCGTCGCGTAGCCGGCGCCCAGGAGCCTGAGACCGCCGCTCAGCCACACATCGAGGTCGCCGGTGCGGATCCAGTTCCGGATCAGGGTGGCCGTGATCAGGCAGGCCACGGTGTGCGCGAGCAGATAGAGCACGATCTCTTCGCGCATGAAGGGCGTGGTGGCGTAGTACGTGTCGAGGTCCCGCAGCCGCTCGACCTCGACGTCGGCGAGCGCGAAGAGCACCCACAGCGCGACGATCACGCCCGAGTAGGCGGTGACCACCCAGCGTGTGGCGCGGCGCGTCGTGTCCGAGCGGTCGGAGACGCCGTTGCGCCAGGCGATGAGCAGCAGCAGGCAGGCCCCGGAGAACGCGGTGATGAGGCTGTAGACCAGGGGCGCCGAGATGTTCCGTACGCCGGTGACACGGTTGGTCCAGGCGATGGTCGGCGGCGCCGCGAAGACGAAGATGGCGCAGGCGAGGGCGAGGAGACCGCCGACGGCTCTGAGGAGCGGGTCCTTCCAGAGTTTGAGGATGCCGGGCAGCTTGATGGCCAGGGCGGCGGTGAGGACGGCGGTCGGCAGCCAGAAGGCGATGTGGGGCCCGAGGGGGAAGCGGGAGGTGTCCATCGCCCGTCAGTCCCGGGGGTCGCGGTAGCCCAGCGACGCCTGGATGGCCCGGCCGACCGGATCGGCGGGCCCCCGCCGGTCCGTACGGGGGCCGGTGACCCACGAGCGGAAGACGCTCGCGAGGTGCAGTCCGAAGTCCTCGGCCTCGGCCTCGGCGGTGGCGTGGGATCCGTTGCGGGCAGCCAGGGTGAGGGCGATCTCCTGCCAGCCGGTGCCGTCCGCGAGGGCGCGTGCCGCGGCGGCCGCCCCGTCGACGTGGGTGTCGAGGCGATGGCTGCGGTGCCCCTGCCGCATGTGCCACAACTCATGGCCGAGGATGACGAGTTGCTGCACCGTTTCGGCACGCTCCTCGATGACGACGAGGTCGAAGTCATGGAACTCCATCCACAGCCCGGTGACCTCGAACTCGTCGGGGAAGCGCTCGAAGCGCAGTTGTACGGGACGGCCGTCGCGGCGCCCGCTGATCTCCTCGCACAGGGCGCGGGCCAACTCCCGTACGTCGACCGGGGTGTCGATCCTCTTGCGCAGCGCGCGGCTGAGCTCCACGGCGAGAGCGCGCATCTCGGAGTCGGCCCCGGCCGGCCGCAGAGCGGTCACGAGCCTGCGCATCGTACGGGGGAGCCTCATCGCAGCTCCGCCTCCTCGCCGCTCAGCAGACCGTCCAGCATGACCGCGAGGGCCTCCTGCTTGCGGGGCGCCAGCCGTTTGCCGCGCAGCGCGAACGTGACGACTCCGTGCTTGGTCGTGAACTTGAGCAACGGCCCGTCCTCCGTGGCGCCTTCGAGCTCCCGCAGGATGCGCTGAAGCGCCCCGTTCAAGGCTACGGAGGCGGAGTCGGTGAAGAACTTCGTGCCCTGGTCGATACGGAAGAACTCCGCGAGCAGGGTGAGGTCCGGAACGTTCGGCATCTTGTCGCCGTTGAGGAGCGAGCGCGCCCACTTCTCACTGATCCCGAGCCGGCCCGCGACCTCCCGGCACACATCGGCGGGCCGCTTCCCGCTCTCCCCGAGATACGCCTCGTACAAGGCCCGCACCCGTCCCCGGATCCGCTCGTCCACCCGGCCGTCGCGCGGCACCTCGCCGTCGAGCAGGGCCTGGATCTCTCCCTCGGAGATCGCCGTACGGCCCGACAGCGCACGTACGTCGAGCACTTCACCTCGGTCCAGGCACTTCTCGGCGATGCGCGTGTCCAGGCGCGCGAGTGTCTCGGCAAGAGGCGGGGACTCACTCACCAAGGGGCTCCCGGAAGTTGACCCATCAAATTGTCACGGTTCTGCCGAGACTACGTGCCCGGGTCGGTCCGCGCCATGATTTTCGAACGATCGTTCCTGGGTTGGGAACGATCGTTGCCGACTCGCGTGGCGCTAGCCCTTGTTCAGGGTCCGGGTCACGCCCGCGAGCACAGCCGTGGTGAGCATCCAGCCGGCGGCGATCAGCCCGTACGCCAGCCACTGCGGGCCACCGTCCGTCCAGTACCAGTTGGCCCGCTGACCGAGACCGCCGATGGGAATCAGCAGGTCGAGCGTGTAGACGAGGGGCTGGAAAGGGGCTCCCTCGCCTTGCTTGACCGCGGTCGGATCATTGGCGTCGAAGACCAGCGTGCCGAGCAGGATCAGCGCGAGGAGCCAGACACCGGCCAGCCACGGCCGGTATCCGTATCCGACGGTGGCGTCCAGCACGTACCCCCACGCCCGTGCGGCCGGGCGCAGCAAACGGCGTCGATGGCGCTGCTTCGCCAGGAGCACCCGGCGGGCGTCGTCGTCGTGGCCGACCTTCCGGTAACAGCTCGCGAGTTGCTCGTACGGCTGGGGGCTGTAGACGGGACTTCGGCGCACCCAGTCCACATGCCGGGCCACGGTCTCCCGCCGGCCGACGGCGTCCGGCCGCTGCCCCGCCACGACCGTCTTGATGGAGCCGTAGACAAAACCGTCCAGTTCCACGGCACCCGGCCAGCTGTGCTCGTTCTCGTGGAGGAACGAGACCTGGGCGCCCCGCAGGTCGACGGCCCCGGAGGGTGTTTCGGCGACGGTGAAGTCGAAGTCGGTGGCCTGCGTCTGAAGACAGACGACGGACGGGCCGTCACCGTCGCGTGCCCCCTTCAGGATCGCTCCTTCGAAGCTGAGATTGTCCGAGATCCGGGCGCCCCGCAGCCGCACGGCCCCCTCCGCGGTGAACCCCTCCGACAGATCCAGCGTCGTCGCGGTCACGCTGTCCGCGGCCAGCGCCACACCGTGAGGGCTGCTGAGCCGCGCCCCCTGCATGAACAGACCACCGGGCAACTGCGCGCCCAACAGCCGTACACCGCCCCGCGTGCTGAGGTTCTTGCAGAAGACACCGCCTTCCATGACCAGACCGCCCGCGAACACGGCCCATTCCCCGGGGGTGGATATCCGCGCCGCGGTCAGCCTCAGTTCCCCGGCCAGATGGGCGTTGATGAGCGACAGGCGTCCCCCTTCCAGCACCGATCGCTTCAGGTCGAAATTTCCCTGGATACGAGCCAGCCCTGCCTCCACGTCAGGAACCCAGCTGTCCCTGATCCGGATCGTCCGCGTGGACGCCCCGAAGAGGCTCACCGCCTCCTCCAGCCGACAGTGCTCGAGCGAGAGCGCATGGCCGACCTCGGCCCCGTCCAGGTCGAGCCGCCCGGTGATCCGCGCCCCGGCGAGACGCAGGGAGGCGACGGCACCGGACGGCGCGGCGTCACCGCCCAGCAGCAACGCCACTAGCACAGCCGCCCGCACGGTACGTTCCGGCCCCCACTCGCCGCCCCGCGCCGGATCATCCCCTTCCGGCTCGCCCGTACGCAGATCCACCCGCCGCCCCTCGGGAAAGGCGTCCCATATCCGGCGCTCCGGCGGCGTCAACTCGAAGTCAGGCAGCACATGGGCACAGTAACGATCAGGTCCGCGCGGCGGTGAACTCGTACCGCAACTGAGTACCCGTACTCACACCGCCCCGGGTCCGATCGCTCAGGTGCACCCGCTCCCTCGAACCCACACTGAGAGCCCAACTCCAAGCCAAACAGGTGGTGTTCTGTGGCTCATGCCCTGCAGTTGCGCCGTGCGGTCGCTGACGATCTCGACTGGATCCACGAGCTTCGCCACCGGGTGTACGCGAAGGAGTTGGGGCAGCACGCGCCCGATCCCACAGGACGGCTGCGTGACGGGCTGGACGGCGACAACGTGTACCTGGTCGTGGCGCGCGGTGCGGACAGGCTGGGCTTCGTCAGTATTACGCCGCCGTGGGCGGGCCGGTACGGGATCGAGCGGTATCTGACGCGCGAGGAACTGCCGTTGCTGACCGAGGACGCCCTGTTCGAGGTGCGCATCCTCACGGTCGAGCCGCGCTGGCGGTCGACCAGGGCGGCTCCGCTGCTGATGTTCGCCGCGCTGCGCTGGATCGCCTCCCGGGGCGGCCGCCGGGTGGTGGTGATGGGCCGCACCGAACTGCTCGACATGTACCAGGCCGTCGGACTGCGGCCGACCGGTCATGCCGTGTACAGCGGCGCGCTGTCGTTCGAGGTGCTCACCGGCGCCGTCATCGAGCTGATGAGGACGGCGATGAGTCGGTACGCCGGCGCGGTGAAGCGGCTGCGGGCCGGTCTCGACTGGCAGTTGGACATGCCGTTCCTTCCGCGGGCGGACGGCTGCGAGCACGGCGGGGCTTCGTTCGCCGCCATCGGTACGGACTTCCGCAGCCTGCACCGGCGCCGCGAGGTGGTCGCGGCCGATGTGCTGGACGCCTGGTTCCCGCCGGCCCCCGAGGTCGCGGCGGTACTCGCGGAGGACCCGGCCTGGACGGCCCGGACGTCGCCGCCGACCGGCGCGGAGGGCCTGTTGGCCGAGATCGCCACGGCACGGGCGCTTCCGGTGGAGGCGCTGTCCGTCGGCGCCGGTTCCTCCGACCTGATCTTCCGGGCCTTCGGACGGTGGCTGACGCCGGAGAGCCGCGTACTTCTGCTCGACCCGAGCTACGGCGAGTACGCCCATGTCACCCAGGAGGTGATCGGGTGCCACGTGGACCGGCTGCCGCTGCGCCGCGAGGACGGCTGGCGGATCGACCCGGCGCGGCTGGCCGCTGTCACCCTGTCCGGCCGCTACGACCTCGCGGTCGTGGTCAACCCCAACAACCCGACCGGTCGCCACCTGCCGGCCGCGGAACTGCGCGCGGCGATCGCCGACTCACCGGAAACGATGCGGTGGTGGATCGACGAGGCCTACATGGGTTACGTCGGCCTGTCCGAGTCGCTGGCCGACCTCGCCGCCGTCGATCCCCGGGTGGTGGTCTGCAGCTCACTGTCCAAGATGTACGCGCTGTCCGGCGTACGGGCCGCGTACCTGGTGGCCGAGCCGGCCGTCACCGAACAGCTCCGCCGGTGGACCCCGCCCTGGGCGGTCAGCCTGCCCGCGCAGCTGGCGGCGGTGGCGGCGCTGCGCGATCCGTCGTACTACGCCGGCCGCTGGGCGCAGACCCACACGCTGCGCCATCTACTGGCCGTCGACCTCGCCGCGGTGGACGGCTCCGCCTCCATCGAAGAGGCGGTGTCCAACTTCCTCACCGTGACGCTGCCGCCCGACGGACCGAGCGCCGCCCGGCTCGTACAGGAATGCCGCCGCAGCGACGTCTACCTGCGCGACCTGTCACCGATGTCGACGGCGTACGAAGGACGCACCCTGCGCATCGCCGTCAAGGACAGCGCGGAGAACGCGCGCATCGTGGCCGCGTACCGCACCGCCCTCGATGCGCTGCGGTCCGGCGGGGCCGCGCCCGGGCCGGTGTCGCCGCGTGTGCCCACCGGCATGACCGCCCGGTGACCAGCGTTGCCGCGCTGGCGCCCTACCTCGGCGGGGCGCTGGTACTGGGGGGAGTCGCCGCGGCGGCCTCCCGTCGGCGTGAGCTGATGGTGCGGTGGTGTGCCTGGGCGCTCGGGATGCCGTTGGTCGTCGGGGCGTTCTGGCTGGGCAGGCCGGGCACCGCCGTCATCGCCGCCGCGGTCGGGGTCATCGGGGTGCTGGAGTACGGCGGGATGCTGGGGCTGCGGTGGCCGGACCGGGCGATGCTGGCCACGGCGGTGGTCGCCGTGGTGGGGGCCGCCTGGCTGGCACCCGGGCAGGTGCCCCGGGTGATCGCGGTCGGGGCGCTCGCGGTGGCCGCCGTGCCGCTGCTGTCCGGCGACTCCGAACACGGTCTGCGCCGACTCGGCGCCGGACTGCTGGGGCTTGCCTGGCTCGGTCTGCCCGCCGCGCTGGTACCGCTGGGGGCGACCGGACTCGCCCTGTTCGTGGCCGTCTCGATCGCCGACATCGCGGCGTACTTCGCCGGCCGGAAACTGGGCGGCCCGCCGCTGTCGCCGCTCTCTCCTGCCAAGCGGTGGAGCGGAACCGTCGCGGGCGCTGCGGCCGGCCTCGGCACGCTCGCGCTGCTCTCCGTAGCGACCTGGCAGATGGCGGTCGCGGTGGCGGTCGGCGGCCCGGCCGGCGACCTGCTCGAATCGATGATCAAGCGCGGCGCGGGGACCAAGGACGCCGGGGGCTGGCTACCGGGCTCGGGCGGGCTGCTGGACCGGATCGACTCGCTGCTGATCGCGTTGGCGGTGTTGTTGGTGCTGAGCTGATCCTGGTTCGCGCCGGATCGAGGAAGGCTCGTTCCATCAGAAGTCCGACACGAGTTCACCCGGCGGTGAACTCGTACCGCAGCTCGTACAGATGCCCCGCCTTGACCAGGACCGACGCTTCGATGGGCCGGTCACCGTCACTATGTACGACGCGAAGCGTGCGCAACACCGGTAGGTTGCTGGGGAGTTGAAGCATCTCGTACTGCTCCTGCGTGGGTACGCGGGCCGAGACCCTGTCCACGCTCAGTCTCGGCGGGTACCCGAGGTCCGCAAGGAACGCGGGCGTCCCGCCCTTGATCCTGCGGCGCTTGGTCATCGCAGTGCCCCGGGCGATCTCCAACGGGTAGTAGGACTTGACCAGTTCCACCGGTTCGTCGTCGATCAGCAGCAGCTGGCCACGCAGCAGCGCCGATCCGCCCGACGGAAGGCCCAGCGCCTCGGCTACGTCCGCAGAAGGTGTCACCTCCGCCACGTCAAGCAGCTCGCTGCGGGCCCTCGCCCCACCCTTGGATGACTCCTTGAGCCAGGGATAGGGCTCGCCCGGCTCAGCAGGAGCCATGTAGACGGCCGGCCGGACCGTCCGCTGGCGGTGCTCCCGCACGGTGACGGCGGCACCCGCGCGCCCAACAACCAGCCGCTCTTCCTTCAGGAGTTGGAGCGCCTTCTGCACCGTGGCGTTCGACGCGTCGAAACGGCCCTTGAGCTGCACGGTGGATGGCAGCTTGGCCCCCGGCGCCAGATCTCCGCCCATGATCTCGTCGCGCAGATCGGCCGCGATCCGCTCATGCAGCGAGCGGCGGTCGAAGTCGTCGCCCTCAGCTCTGGGCACGGTCACCGATCCTGATCTCGTACCGAAGTTGCTGACGGTGGGCGGGCATGGCCATGCGGTCGACTTGGATCGGCCGGTCGTCTTGATCGAGGGTGACCCGGGTCAACTGCAGGACGGGTTCATCGTCCGCCGTCCTCAGCACACCTCGCTCGTCCTCGGTCGGCATACGGGCCACGACATCCTCCTGCACCCGAGCTCCCGCATGCCCCAGCTCGGCGAGCAGGGTGACCGCCCCACCGCGGATCTTGGCCGTCGACGCGAGCCGGGTGCCTCGGGCGATGTCGCGCGGGTAGTACGTGTCCGTCAACTCGCACGGTTCATCGGCGAGGTAGATGACGCGCCGACGCACGACGACTGTGTCCGCCTCGGACAGGCCCAACAACTCGCCGATTCCGGGAGGCGCCGACACCTCCCCCGCGTACACGACGCGCTGGCTCCCCCGCTGCCCCCGCGCTTCAAGTTCCGAACTCCAGGCGTCCGACTGCCCGTGCTCACGCGGAGTCAGATAAGGCATCGAGGTACTGATCCACTCGCCGGGACTCATGGCGTCTCCCCTCTCGCGTCTGCGCGCCGACCCAACCTTGCCGCTTTACACAGTAAGCGAGTTGGCGCCAAGAACCACCCATCCCCAACCTTGCCGCTTTTCGCGAATAGCAATACTTTACTGAGGATCGCACAACTCAGGATCAAGGTGGTGGTTCACCGTGTCCCTGCTTCGGCAGCGACGGTTCCCCCGGTCGCGCACCTCAGTACGCGCAGCCCGCGAGTTCGCCCTCTCCACCCTTACGAAGTAAGGGGATCACCAGCCGGCATGAGGACATAAGACTGTGCGTCTCGGAACTCGCCACCAACGCGGTGCTCCATGGAGTGCCACCCGGCCGGCAGTACTTACTCCAACTGTCCCTGGACGGCGACCTACTCAAGGTCGAGGTCCTGGACAGCGGCGACGGGTGCCCGGAGGTCCGTGAGCCCGACACAGAGGGTTGCGACGGCCGAGGGCTCTACCTGGTCCGGGAGTTGGCCGACGAGTTCGGCGTCACGGACCACAGCCTGGGCAAAACCGTTTGGGCCGTCTTCAAAGTCGCGGCATCCCTGGACGGAGAGCACCCGGGCGAGTAAGTGGCCCGGCCAAGACCCCGGACAGAGCGTCGAGGGCCGCCGGGTAGGCCCGTTCGGAAGGGGCCGCGAAGCCGATCAACAGGCCCTCGGGGCGGTCGCCTTCGAGTTCGTGGTGGAGTTCGGTGAGACCGCGCACCGCCACGCCCCGGTCGGCGCACGCGGTCAGAAGGCCAGCCTCCGTGGACCCTTCGGGCGGCAGGGTGACCAGGGCGTGAAGGCCCGCCGGGACACCATGGACCGTGAGGCCGGGGAACACGGACAGCCTGTCGATCAGCAACTCCCGGCGTCTGCGGTAACGCAGCCGGGCTGCGCGGATGTTGCGGTCGTACGCATGCGTGGCGATGAAGTCGGCCAGGACCAGCTGACCCAGCGTCTCCGTGTACAGGTCGGCTTCCTGCTTCGCCCTGACGACCGGTGCGACCAGATCCGGTGGCAGGACCGTCCAGGCCAGGCGGAGGGCGGGGCCGAGCGTCTTGGAGGTCGTACCGCAGTACGCGACCTGGTCGGGCGCCAGGCTCTGGAGCGCGCCGACGGGGCGGCGGTCGTAGCGGAATTCGCCGTCGTAGTCGTCCTCGACGATCAGCCCGCCCGTTGAGCGCGCCCAGGCGCAGACGGCTTGGCGGCGGCCGGGGCGCAGCGGTACGCCGGTCGGGTAGTGGTGCGAGGGAGTGAGGAAGACCGCGTCGGTGCGTGCGGTCAGGGCCCCGGTGTCCGCGCCGTACGCGTCCACCGGCAGCGCGTACGTGGTGAGGCCCGCGCGGCGGACGGTGTCCCGGTAGAAGTCGTGGCCGGGGTCCTCGATCGCGGCGACCTTCCGGTCCTGGGCCAGCAGGACCCGGCAGAGCAACTGGACCGCCTGGTAGTAACCGGACGTGATCACGATCCGGTCCGGGGTGGTGAGCACGCCGCGGGTGCGGCCCAGGTAGTCGGCGAGCGCGGTACGCAGTTCGATACGGCCCTGGGGGTCGCCGGGGCCGAACACGTCGGGGCGAGCGCGGTCGAGGACGCGGCGCGTGGCGGCGAGCCAGGCGCGGGCGGGGAAGGCGCTGGTGTCGGGGCGGCCGGGGCGCAGGTCGTGCGCCGGAGGACGTGTAGGGGTGTCGGCCGGTACCTGAGCCGGATGGAGGGGCGGTACGTCGGCGACCCTGGTCGCTGCTCCCGGCCGAGTGGTCAAGTACCCCTGCTCGGCCAGTTGGTCGTAGGCGGCGGTGACCGTCCCACGTGACAGGCCCAGCTCTTGGGCGAGCCCCCGCGTCGAGGGCAGCGGCGTCCCGGCGGTCAGCCGGCCGGCGCGGATCGCGTCACGCAGCGCCGTCTCCAGACGGGCGCGGTGACCACCCTCGGCGTCGAGATCCAGATGGAGGTCGAGCCGTGAACTGGACCAGTTTCCAGGCATGGGACTGGATCTTATTCGTGGTCCGGGAGGCGCCTAGGTTCGTGCCACGGACGAACGAGCGAACCGCGAAGGGACCCCCCGTGATCGTCATCGCCCACCTCAGCGACCCCCACATCGACAGCGGGCGGCGCAGCATCGAACGCACCCGCGCCGTCATGACGTACCTCGAAGGCCTCCCCTACGACCTGGACGCCGTCCTCGTCACGGGCGACATCGCCGACCACGGCCTGCCGTCCGAGTACGAGGAGGCCCGCCGGCTTCTCACCTCCCGGCACCCGGTCCTGGTCTGTCCCGGGAACCACGACGAACGAACCGCGTTCCGCGAGCACTTGCTCGGCCTCCCTGCCGCCCCGGGCCCGGTCAACCAGGTCCACCATGGGCCCGGTCTCACCCTCGCCCTGTGCGACTCGTCGGTCCCGGGCAAGGACCACGGCCACCTGGACGACGAGACACTGACGTGGCTGGACGACGTACTGGCGAAGGCCACGACCCCGGTCCTGGTGGCCTTCCACCACCCGCCGGTCACGCTCAACATGCCGTACGTCGACGGCATCCGGATGTTCGACGAGCAGCGCCTCGCCGAGCTGAGCACACGCCGCTCCCGCCTCACGGCGTTCCTGGCCGGTCACGCGCACACCCCGGCGGCCACCACGTTCGCCGGACTGCCGCTTCTGGTGGCTCCCGGCGTCGTCTCCACCAGCCGCCTCCCGTGGGAACGCCGTGCACACGCGCAGGATCACGTCCACCTGGACCTCCCGCCCGGGCTCGCGTTCCATGTGTTGGACGCGGGCGGGAGACTGACCACCCATTACAGGAGCGTCACCGTGTAGATGGTTCAGAGCGGGCGGATCGCGCGGCCGACTCCGGGTACAAGTCCCGGGGTACGCCCTTCCAGACCAGGCCGCCGACGAGCAGGCCCCATCTCACCCGAGCCTCACCCCGACTCGTCCCCCTCCTCCTCCGGATCCCAGTCCAGCAACCGCACCTTCGCCACCGTCCGCACATGCCGGCGCATCGCCGCGGCCGCCTGTCCCGGGCGCTGGGCCGCGATCGCGTCGAGGATGGCCCGGTGCTGGGCGAGGGAGCGGCTCGGGCGGCCGGGCTGGCGGAGGGACTCGTTGCGGCTCTCGGTGATCTGGTCGGCGATGGAGCGCATGAACTCGGCGAGGATGCTGCTGTGCGCCGCCGCGGTGACCGCCGCGTGGAACAGCCGGTCGCCCTCCACTCCGGGCCTCCTCCTCCGCGTCCGCAGGCAGTTGACGATGAAGCCTGGCAGTTCAGTCAACGAATAATCGGTTGTCCACCGGCGATGGTGGTGGATCCAATGGCCGGCATGATCCACCCGGGCACGCCCGCCGCGGCGAGACGTGACGAACGCGAACCGCCGGCCCGGGTCGGCACGCGATCCGGGCAGACCGCAACCGCACGCTCCCAGGGGAGACGCCACCCGATGAACACGCCAGTATCGCCGTCCGGACCGGAGTACGCAGACGGGTCGCCCGTCCGCCTGGGCGCCCTCGTCCCGCTGACCCGGCCCGGCTGGGTCGCGGCGGGCCGACACCTGCTCGCAGGACTCGACCTGGCCGTTCGCGAGGTCAACGACGCCGGCGGGATCGACGGCAGACCACTTGAGCTGCTGGTCCGGGACACCGCGGCCAGCCCGGAGCGGGCCGCGGCGGCCGTGGACGAACTGGCCGGCCTGGGCGTGGCCGCCGTGGCGGGCGAATATCACAGCGTCGTCGCTCGCGCCGCCGCCGCCCGGGCGGACGCCCTCGGCGTGCCGTTCCTCTGCTCGTCCGCGGTGCTCGACGCACTCACCGAGGAGCCGACGGAGTGGGTCGCGCGCCTGGCCCCGGCCCAGTCCCACGGCTGGCGGATCTACGCGGACTTCCTCCTCGGCGCGGGCCACAGTCGAATCGCCGTGGCGACGCAGCCGAGCGTCTACTGGGCGACCGGCACCCGCGTCCTGCGCGACCACCTCGCTCCCCGCGGCGGCACCGTCGTCGAACTCGACACGAACGCGCTCACCCCCGAGGCCCTGTGCGACGCGCTCGTCGACCACGGCGCGACGGCGTTGCTCCTACTGGTCGGCCATCCGGAGCCGGCGGTGCCGATCGTCAGGGCCGTCCGGGGCGACCGGCGGCTCGCGGAGACCATGATCGGTGCTCCGGCCGGGCAGCCGGAGTTCGCCGAATGGGCGGCGCTGCTGGGCGAGGACGGCGCCGGGATCCCGTTCCTCCGCTACCTGCCCGAGCACCTCGGTCCGCTCGGCGAACGCGTCGGGAAGGAGCTCCGCGAGCAGCTCGGCGAAGCGCCCTCCTTCGTCGCCTTCGAGGGCTGGGACACCGTCGCCGTCCTCGCCGCGGTGCTGCGCTCCCACGGCGCGGACCGGGCGGCCATCGCCGAGTCATGGCCGCGCGTGGCGGTCGAGGGCACCCGCGGGCCGATCCGGTTCTCCCGCCCGCCGGGCATCGGCGTCTGGCAATGGGCTTGGGCACCGGTCCAGGTCGTCGACCGCGACCCGGCCGAACCCGATCGCTTTCGGATCCTCCACGCCAAGTGAGTGAGTACGGAGTCCGACTGCCCGGATCTGTCCGGCACTTGAGGCTCTCACCCCTAGTGCGGCTTGCGTTCCGCCCTAGTGCGGCTTGCGTTCCGCGGCGGCATGCCACCAGCCAGGTGGAGATGTGCCCGTGACCTTGGCCGTGGGCTGGTCGGGATGGAGACCGAGGCGTCGCAGCGCGCCGGCGTCGATACGGATGTCGAACCAACCGTGCCAGTGGCCGTCAGGGCCGATGCCACAGGCCAAACCCCACTGGATCTCGTCCGGTTCGAAGGGCATCCAGTCAATGCCGCGGTCGCGCAGTCAAGCGCGGGTGGCCGCCATCGGGTGGAGGCGGCCCGGCAGATTCTCGTAGGCCGCGATGGTGATCCAGTCGGTGATCGGCGGGTCCATGGCGTCCATGATGCCGGGTGGCCGACGGCAGCGAAGGTGGGCGGCGTTGACGGGGGCGGAGCCCGCGGCCGCCGGGCCCACCCGAGCGTCACCCCGGCTCGTCACCCTCGCCCTCCTCCTCCGGATCCCAGTCCAGCAACCGCACCTTCGCCACCGTCCGCACATGCCGGCGCATCGCGGCGGCCGCCTGTCCCGGGCGCTTGGCCGCGATCGCGTCGAGGATGGCCCGGTGCTGGGCGAGGGAGCGGCTGGGGCGGCCGGGCTGGCGGAGGGACTCGTTGCGGCTCTCGGTGATCTGGTCGGCGATCGAGCGCATGAACTCGGCGAGGATGCTGCTGTGCGCCGCCGCGGTGACCGCCGCGTGGAACAGCCGGTCGCCCTCCACGCCGTGGTTGCCCTCCTCGATCTCGCCCGCCATCCGGGCGAGTGAGAAGCGCAGGGCGGCCAGGTCCTCGTCCGTGCGGCGCTCGGCGGCCAGTTCGGCGAGCTTGGTCTCCAGTGCTTCGCGGGCCTCGAGTACGTCGGGCAGGCGGCGACGTCGTTCGACGAGCCGCTCGACGGGTTCGATGTCGAGGCTGTCGCGCACCAGGTATGTGCCGCCGCCGTGCCGGACCTCCACCAGTCCCTGGACCTCCAGGACCACGATGGCCTGCTTCACCGAGGCTCGGCTGACGCCCAGGCGGGCGGCCAGGTCGCGTTCGGGCGGGAGGCTGTCGCCCGCGCTCAGGCCCCCCTCGGCGACGTAGCTGCGGAGCCGTTCGAGGACCTGCTCGTACATGCGTGGCCTGGCCGCCATCGGGCGCAGTGCGTCGGTCATCCCCGTTCCCCCATCGCCTGTCTTGTGCGGCTCGCCCGGCTCACTTCGCTTGCTCGGCTTGTCCGTTGCGTCGCCCGGCTTGCCCGACTAACTGTCGTTACCTGTCGTGTGTCCCCCGCG
Organism: Streptomyces sp. NBC_00620; assembly: GCF_026341825.1. GTDB lineage: Bacteria > Actinomycetota > Actinomycetes > Streptomycetales > Streptomycetaceae > Streptomyces. The sequence goes on along the minus strand of NZ_JAPENY010000001.1, from coordinate 3,924,565 downwards.
GCCGCAGCGTAACACCGGGTGGTGACCGGTCCGATGGCCCTGTGGACAAGTGGACTGTGGACAAGTGGCTGAGCCAATTCGCGTCAGACTCCTTGACGCTCCATCCGGTCAACACCCAATGTGGACCAGCCACTTGGTCAATCGGCGGTGCAGCCACTGGGTCAATGAGTGGCGCAGCCACCAGGTCAATGAGTGGTGCAGCCACTTGACCAATCATCGGCCGAGCCAATCAACGAGGGACCCAGGGACGGGAGCCCGCATGTCCGCCGAACTGATTTCGATCATCGTGCTCGTCGCCGTGTTCGTGATCGCCACAACCCGATCCATCAACATGGGCGCTCTCGCCTTCGCCGCCGCGTTCGGCGTGGGTGAACTGGTCGCGGACTTCGACACCGACACGATCTTCGCCGGCTTCCCCGGCGACCTCTTCGTCGTGCTCGTCGGGGTGACGTATCTCTTCGCGATCGCTCGCGCCAACGGCACCACCGACTGGCTGGTGCACGCCTCGATCCGGGTCGTACGCGGACGGGTCGCGCTGATTCCCTGGGTGATGTTCGTCCTCACCGGGGCACTCACCGCGATCGGCGCGGTCAGTCCGGCCGCCGTGGCCATCGTCGCGCCGATCGCGCTGAGTTTCGCCACCCGTTACGGGATCAGTCCGCTGCTGATGGGGGCGATGGTCGTGCACGGCGCCCAGGGTGGCGGCTTCTCCCCGATCAGCATCTACGGATCGATCGTCAACGGCATCGTCGAGCGCGAGAATCTCCCGGGCAACGAGATCGCCCTCTTCCTCGCCTCGCTCATCGTCAACCTCGTCATCGCGGGCATCCTCTTCGTCGTCCTCGGCGGGCTGAAACTGAGGGGCGCCGACGCCGGAACGGAAGCCGCCGGAGGCAAGGGCGCGGACGAAGTCCCCGACGACGAGGAGAAGAAGGCAGAGGAGGACACCCGTCTCACCCCCGCCCGTATCGCCACGCTCGCCGCTCTCGTCGCCCTCGTCGTCGCCGTCCTCGCCTTCGACCTGGACGCCGGACTCACCTCGATCAGCCTCGCCGTCGTGCTCAGCGCCTGCTGGCCGGAGGACAGCCGCAACGCCGTGGGCCAGATCGCCTGGCCGACGGTGCTCCTCATCTGCGGCGTGCTCACGTATGTCGCCGTGCTGGACGAGATGGGCACGATCAAATGGGCCGGCGACGGCGTCAGCGACATCGGCATCCCGCTGCTTGCCTCCGTGCTCCTGTGTTACATCGGCGCGGTGATCTCCGCGTTCGCCTCGTCCGTCGGCATCATGGGGGCGCTGATCCCGCTTGCGGTGCCGTTCCTGGCGCAGGGCGAGATCGGAGCGATCGGCATGGTGGCGGCCCTCGCGGTGTCGGCGACGGTGGTGGACGTGAGCCCGTTCTCCACGAACGGCGCACTGGTGCTGGCAGCGGCACCCGGGGTCGACCGGGAGCGTTTCTTCCGGCAGTTGATGATGTATGGGGGGATCGTGGTGGCTGTGGTCCCCGCCGTGGTCTGGCTCGTGCTGGTGGTGCCCGGCTGGGGGTGACAACCGCGCGAGGCGGTGCGGCGAAAGCCGTACGGCAGCCGCGACTCGGCAACCACGGTGCAGCAACCGCGGTATGGCCACCGCGGTACGGCAACGACGACAAGGAGTACGACGCGTGTCCCCTCTCTTCCCGGCCCTGGTGTCGGGCGACTGCGCCGCTCGGCCCGCCCTGCGCTTCGGCGAGCGCTCACTGACCTACGGCGAACTCGCGGCCGCGAGCGCACCGCTGGCCGAACGGATCGGAGACGCGGGACGTGTCGCCGTGTGGGCGACGCCGACCCTTGAGACCGCTGTCGGGGTCGTGGCCGCACTGCTCGCCGGGGTGCCGGCCGTGCCGCTCAATCCGAAGTCGGGAGAGAGCGAGCTGGGGCACATCCTGTCCGACAGTCGGCCGTCGGTGGTGCTGGCCGAGGCGGGGGTCGAACTGCCCGGCTCCCTGCGCGAGTTGGAGCGTATCGACGTCGAAGTGCGCCCCAGAGGTGGCGGTACGGCCGTACGGGAAGCCCCGGAGGAGGACGCCGCCGCCCTCGTCGTCTACACCTCCGGCACCACAGGACCGCCCAAGGGCGCCGTCATCCCGCGCCGCGCGATCGCCGCGACCCTCGACGCGCTGGCCGACGCCTGGCAGTGGACGGGTGAGGACGTTCTCGTGCACGGGCTGCCGCTGTTCCATGTGCACGGGCTGATCCTGGGCATCCTTGGGCCGCTGCGGCGCGGTGGGGCCGTTCGGCATCTGGGGCGGTTCAGCGCGGAGGGCGTGGCGCGGGAGCTGAACGACGGCGCGACGATGCTGTTCGGGGTGCCGACGATGTACCACCGGCTCGCCGAAGTCCTGGACCAGGACATGGAGTTGGGCAAGGCGCTCGGCCGGGCGCGGCTCCTGGTGTCCGGTTCCGCCGCGCTGCCCGTGCACGACCACGAGCGGATCACGGCCGCGACCGGGCGCAGGGTCATCGAGCGGTACGGCATGACGGAGACGCTGATGAACACGAGTGTCCGGGTGGACGGTGAGCCCCGGCCCGGCACCGTCGGCGTGCCGCTGCCCGGGGTCGGCCTGCGGCTCGTGGAGGAGGACGGGTCGACGATCGCCGCGTACGACACGGACGGCGCCCCCACCGGCTTCTGCGACGGGGAGAGCGTCGGTGAGATCCAGGTCCGCGGGCCGAACCTCTTCACCGAGTATCTGAACCGGCCCGACGCCACCGCCGCCGCGTTCACCGAGGACGGCTGGTTCCGCACCGGCGACATGGCGGTCCTGGACGCCGACGGATACGTACGCATCGTCGGCCGCAAGGCCACCGACCTGATCAAGAGCGGCGGCTACAAGATCGGCGCGGGCGAGATCGAGAACGCGCTCCTCGAACACCCCGCCGTGCGCGAGGCCGCCGTCACCGGCGAACCCGACGAGGACCTGGGCGAGCGGATCGTGGCCTGGGTGGTACCGGAAGGCGCCCCCGACCCCGCCCTCGGCTCCGAGCTCTCCGACCACGTGGCCCGGCGCCTCGCCCCGCACAAGCGTCCGCGCGTTGTCCACTTCCTGGAGTCCCTGCCCCGCAACGACATGGGCAAGATCCTCAAGCGGGCTCTGCGCAAGGATGCGGAATGACTGAGCGGACTGAGCGGACTGAGCGCCTCACGGCCCGCGAGGTCATCGACCTCGTCACGGACGACGACGGGTTCAGTGAACTGCCCGTCCCCATAAGGAACTTCAAGCCCGACGGTCCACTGTCCTGGCAGGGTTACGACAACTCGCGCGCCCGCGCCGCCGCCCGCACCGGCGAGGAGGAGTCCGTCGTCTGCGGCCGTGCCGTCATCGGCGGTACCCCCGCCGTACTGATCGCCTTCGAGTTCGGCTTCCTGGGCGGCTCACTCGGCGAACGCACCGGCGACCGCCTGGAGTCGGCGTACACCTACGCGCGCGAACACCGTCTCCCCGTCGTCCCGCTCGTCGCCACCGGCGGCAGCCGGATGCAGGAGGGCATGCTCGCGCTCACCCAACTCCAGCGCGTGGCCCGCCAGTCGGCGCTCACCCGGGCAGCGGGGCTCGCACAGATCGCCGTCCTGCGGGACCCGACGACGGGCGGCGGCTGGGCCACGCTGGGCGCGGGCGCCGACGTGACCCTCGCGCTGCCGGGCGCCCAGGTCGGGTTCGCGGGCTCCCGGGTCCGCCCGCCCGACGCGGACCCGGCGGCGTACACGGCGGAGGCGCAGGTGGCGGCGGGCGCGGTGGACGCCGTCGTACGGCCGGAGGAGCTACGGGAGACGCTGGCGCTGTGGCTGAGACTCCTCACCAACCCCGGTCCCAGCCCGAGACCCAGCTCCAGCCGCTCGACGGAGGCCGAAGCCGAAACCGCGCCTTCCCTGCCCGGGGAGGCCGAAGCCGAGACCGCACCTCCCCCGTCCGGGGACGCCGAAGCCGAGACCGCACCACCCCTGCCCGGGAAGGCCGACGCCAAGCCCGCACCACCCCTACCCGGGGACGCCGACGCCAAGCCCGCACCACCCCCACCCGCCCTCGGCTCACCCGACCTCCCCACCACCGGCTGGGAAGCCGTCCAGCACGCCCGCGCTCCCCAACGCCCCCGCGCCGCCGCCTACTTGGACGCGTACTTCACCCACCGCGCCGCCATCAGCGGCGACCGCTGCGGCGGAACCGACGCCGGCATGCTGTGCGGATTCGGTCTCACGCCCGGCGGACGGACCATCGCGTACGCCGCGCAGTGCGGGACGGCGACCCGCCCCGCCGGATACCGCACCGCCGCCCGCCTGATCCGTCTCGCGGGCCGACTCGGCTTCCCGGTACTGACGTTGGTGGACACCCCGGGTGCCGCGAACGACGCGGACGCGGAGCGTCAGGGCGCGGGGTCGGCGATCGCGGACCTGTTCGCGGCCGTGGCCACCGCCCGTACACCGGTCACCACGCTGTTGATCGGCGAGGGCGGCTCGGGCGGCGCCCTCGCGCTCGCCGCGCCCGGCAACACCTGGGCCACGCCGGACAGTTACTTCTCGGTCATCGCGCCGGAGCTCGCGGCCGCGATCCTGAAGCGCCCCGCGGACGAGGTGCGCTCCACCTCGGACCAACTCCGCATCCGTCCACAGGACTTGGCGGAGCTGGGAGTGGTCCGGGGCATCACGGAGAACCCGACGGAATGACCGGATTTGGGTGGCGCCGCCTCCCCCCTCCCAAGGGGAGGCGGCGCCTGCTCGAAGGGGGATGCTGACCGCACCCCACCGCGCGGGTGCTCCCCGCACCTCACCGCGCGGAGGCCTACCGCACCCCCACCGCCCGGATGATCTCCTGGCTCACCGAGCCACCCCGGTCGTCACTCGCGGAGGCCCGCAGCGAGATGTACTCGGCGTCACGCGGCACCGTCAGCGTCCCGCTCCAGGACGCCTTCCCGGCACCGAGTTTCACCGTCCGCCACGTCTTCCCGTCGTCGTACGACACCTCCAGCTTCCCGCCCGCAATGGTCCCGGTGTCCGCCGCGCCCTTCACGTACTCGGCGTAGATCCCCACCGGTACCCGGCTGCCGCCGCGCACGTCGCCCGTGAGGTTGGTGTCGATGTCGTAGCCGAGGTTGAGGAGTGGCAGGAAGGTCCAGCGGTCCTCGGGCGTGGCCGCCGACTTGAAGGTCCACTCGGAGTGGCCCTTGGTGGACAGCTTCCAGCGGTCCGCGTCCAGCGTCGTGTCCGTGACGACCTTGTACGTGTGCTCGTCGGCGGGCGCGTCCCAGACGTACGCGCCCGAGCTCATGCGCCGGTCGACGAGGGTTCCGTCCTGGTACACCGCCGTGAACTGGGTCATGCCGTTGTCCGTACTCCACACGTCGCCGAAGCCGGTGTGGTCGGGCCCGGAGTCGCCCCAGCCGGGTGTGTTGAACTGCATCTGGTTGCCGACGCGTTGCTGGCCCCAGCCGAGACCGGTGCCGAGCCAGGGATGCCAGACGGGCTTGAACCAGTCGAGGTCCGGGTGGGTGCCCCCGCGGTACCGGACAAGTCCGCTGCGCTCCTCCAGCGCGCTGTCCCCGAGGTCCACGGACTCGTGCCACAGCTGTCCGGCGCCGGTGGAGACATAGTCGGTCCGCTCGGCCGGGTAGTCGATCCGCTCCTTGAAGCCGATTCCGATGGGGAAGGTGTCGGTGATCGAGTAGCGGAACTCGCCGCCCGACACGGGCTTCGCGGCGTGGAACTCGGTGTCGAGAACGGCGAGTTCGCGGTCGCCGGGCTCGTACGTGAGATCCCCGCGAGGGATGGCGCCCGCGTGCCCCTCCGAAAGGTCGTACGTGTAGGGCGTGTTGCGCGTCCCCGTCATGTCGACGCTCTTGGACGCCCGCAGCCTGGCCGCGTCCGCCGCGTTCACCGTGGCGATCTGCAGCGGCCGGTCGAGGTAGTCCTCCGTGCCGAACCAGGCGTTGAGCCGTCCGGCCGTGTCGTCGGTCACGAACAGCGCCTTGGCGCCCGCGTCCTGGGCCGCCTGGGCGAGGGCGGCGGGTTCGACGCCGTCGCCGAGCCGTGCGAGAACGGCCTTGCCCTTGACCCCGGTGAAGGGGCCCTCCCCGACATCCACGAGCGGCAGCTTGCTGCGCCCCTCGATCAGCGTGGTGCCCGGCTGGACGACCGCCCCAGCAACACCCTTGACCTCGAGGAGCGGCTTGCCGAGCCGCCACACGGTCCGGTACTCGAAGGTGCCCTCGGTGACCTTCGTGGTGGGCGCGGCGAAGATGCTGTCGTACTTCACCGGAACCTGGACGGCCTCGAACAGGTCGGCCCCGCCCGCCTTCCGGCTGTACTCCATAAGGAGCTGCCGGGTCTCGGTCCGCCGGTCGACCTTCGCCTCGATCTCCTTCAACTGCCTTCCGTCGAGGGTGACTTCACGGTCCTGGTCGAGCGTGACCTCGGGTGCCGTGAGGAAGCCGAGCCCGAGTGAGTCCGCGCCGTTGCCGCCGCGCACGTCGAGGAAGGTGTCCAGGCTGTACGCCCCCGGCTTCAGCCGGAGTTCCAGGGTGCCGGAGTCGTCGACCGGCGCCCAGAACGGGTCGACGCCCTCCGTGAGCTGCTGGACCACGAGACCGGCGGCCGTCGCGGCTCCGTCACGGTCCTTGACGTGCACGGTGAGCGTGTACCGCTCCTCCTCCTTGACCAGCCCGAACGCGGTGTGCGCGACGGGAGTGCCGGCCACGGAGGCGACGATCTGCCCGGACGTGTTGCCGACGGCCGCCTTCGTGCCGTCGCCGGTCACCGTGGTGGCCGCGGTTCCGTGCGCGGGCACGGTGAGCGTGGAGTCGGCGAGGGTCGCGACACCGTCGGGCGCGCCCTGCACGGCGAGGGTCAAGTCCACTGCCGTGTCGGAGGAGTTGGTGTACGTCACCGTCTTGGTGACGGGTTCGTTCGCTTCGTACGGCCAGCCGTAGAAGCCGAGGTCCGCGCTGCCGGTGGCGGTGACCGAGGTGCCGATCGCGTCCGGCACGCTCACGCGCCCAGAACCCAACACGTAGGCGGAGGCGTCGAGTTGCTTCGACGTGGACATCAGCGCGTCCTTGAGTTGCGCGCCGGTCCAGTCCGGGTGCTTCTCGGCAAGCAGGGCGGCCACCCCCGCGACATGCGGCGTCGCCATCGACGTACCGCTCATGCTCTCGTAATAGCCTTCGCCGCCCACGAGTTGGGAGCGTGCGGCGAGGATGTCGACGCCCGGCGCGGAGAGGTCGGGCTTGAGGGCGTTGTCGCCGTAGCGCGGGCCCGCGCTGGTGAAGTAGGCGGCCTCGTCGGCGGAGTCGACCGCGCCGATGGTCAGCGCGGAGTCGGCGGCGCCGGGTGAGCCGATGGAGGACGGGGCGCCGGTATTCCCGGCGGCGATGACGAAGAGTGCGCCGGTCTCCCGGGAGAGGGTGTTGACTGCTTCGGCCATGGGGTCGGTGCCGTCGCCGGCCTCGGTCGAGCCGAGGCTCATGGAGATCACCTTGGCGTGTACGTCACGCGCGGCCCACTCCATACCGGCGATGATCTGCGACTCGCTCCCGGACCCCTGGTCGCTGAGGACCTTGCCGACGGCGAGCGTGGCCCCGGGCGCGACGCCCTTCTCCAGCCCGTCCGAAGCGGCGCCGCTCCCGCCCACGGTCGAAGTGACGTGCGTGCCATGGCCGTTGCGGTCGGCGACTTCCTGACCCTCGATAAAGCTCTTTGTCGCCGAGACCCGTCCGGCGAGGTCGGGATGTCCGACGTCGACGCCCGTGTCGAGGACGGCGACCGTGACCCCCTTGCCGGTGAGCCCGGCCTCCCACGCCGCCGCCGTGCCGATCTGCGCGTTGCTCTCGGCCATGTCGGCCGTGACGCGCCCGTCGAGCCAGACCTTGTCGATGCCGTCCTGGGCGGTGAGTGCCTGCCAGAAGGTGCGCCCCTTGTCCGCGTCGACGGCGGCGCCGTCGATGCTCGGCAGGGCACGCGTGCGCTCGGCCCCGCGCGGAGTCACCGCACGCGCCTTCTTCTCGTACGTGACGATCAGCGGCAGCTCGTCCGTCTTCTGGTCGGTGAGCCCCTGCCGTATCAGCTCGCTCACGTCGAACAGCCGCCGGTCGAGGGTGCCCGCCCGCAGATACGGCAGCGCCTCGTCCGGTACGACGGTGACGGTGCCGTTCGCCACCTGGGTGCGCACGGCGCCGGTGGCACCCTTGGGGCGCTCGACGGTGACCGTCTTCTTCCCGCCGCCCAGGTCGGTGACGGTCACCTGGTCGCCGGTGACGAGGGTTACGGTGCGGGCGGCGCTCGCGGCCCCAGTGGCAGTCGACGTCCCGGTGGCGGTCGAAGTCCCGGTGTCCGGTGCGGCCGCCGCCTGCCCGGTGGGCAGCAAGGCGATCACGAGCCCGGCCGACAACAGCGCCGCCCCGCGTCTCGCTGGTCCTCTGGTCATCTTCGCCCTTTCTCGTCGGCGGCATGCCCTGTGTGCTGCGAAGAGTGTCGGGGGGCTTGTGTTGCGGATGAGTTGACGGGACCTGGCGGGAAGGCGCCCTGGCGGCTTCCCGCCAGAACAGACGGGTGCGAACAGACGGGTACGAGCTGCGGAAACCGGGACAGCCCCAAGTACCGTCCGTAACAATGAAGGTGCGGCAGAGTCACAGGCACCATGCAGCGGAGTCACAGGCACGACGCGGCGGAGTCACACACAACGGGGACGTGACGCATGGACGGACGCGTGGAGTTCAAGACCGACGACGGGGCGCTGGTCCTCGTCGAGGGCATCGAGGACGAGTCCGGCTCCCGGCTGGTGTCCCGCAACGACGGGACCGTCCAGGCCGCGCGCACTTTCGAGGGCTCCCTGGAGGGCGTGCGGGCCGCGGCCGAGTCCGCGCTGCGGGTGTTCCGCGACGGCAGCCTGCGCCCCGACTCGGTCGAGATCGAGTTCGGGGTCAAGCTCACGGCGGAGGCGGGCGCCCTGATCGCCAAGAGCGCGGTCGAGGGCCACCTGCTGGTCAAACTCTCCTGGTCTCCCGGGCCGTCCGACGGCTCCCAGGAGACAGCCCCGCCCTCATGACCAGCGCCTCCTGGCACGCGCGGATCACCTGCGGCCGTGAGACCGGCGCCGGCTTCCTGGTCACCGAGCGGCACGTCCTGACCTGCGCACACGTGGTCGGCCGCAGCGGTACGGACCCGGTGGGCGTCTCCTTCGCGCCGGGCGAGGCCGCGATCCCCGCGCGGGTGGTCGCACACGGCGGCTGGGACGGCCGGGAGGCCGACCCCGGCGATGTCGCCGTACTCGAGCTGGACCGCGATGTGCCGATGAAGCCCGCGGAGTTCGCGGCGCCCTCCGACGCGTACGGCGATCCGCCGCGCAGGCTCCTCGCCTACGGGTTCCCCAAGCGGTACGACGAGGGGACGATCGCCGAATACCGGGCCACCGCCGACCAGTTGATCGCCGGCGAGTGGGTCCAGCTGGAGGCGTGGGCCGCGCACGGACAGCCTCTCGTACCCGGCTTCAGCGGCGCGGCGCTCACCCTCGCGGACACCGGCCGGGTCGTCGGCATGGTCTCCGCCGCCGCCCGCGACCCCGGGATCCGCAACGGCCGGATGCTGCCCGCGCACATCATGGCCCGCTACTGGCCCCGGCTCGGCGAACTGATCCCGACTCCGGAGTACGGGCGGCCGGAGAAGGAGCGGCTGCGGGAACTGGTGGCGGGGTACAGGGCGTCGGAGGTGCCCGAGTGCGGTCCCGAGCGGCTCTACCGGGACGCAGTGGGCCCGTTCGGGCCGCCGGTTCCGTCACGCGGGTTCGCGTCGTTGTGGGACGCGGCCTGGTATTTGCTCTCCGAGGTCCCCGACACCGGAGCCGTCGCCCGGTTCGCCGCGCGGCTCGCCGACTTCACCGAGGACGCGCCTACGAGGGGCGCGCTGCGGACTTGGCCGCGGGGCCCGCACGGCCGAGGCGGCGCTCCGCCGGTACACGCTCCCGGCGACCACCGCGCCGCGCCGGTACCCGCTCCCGCCGGCCGCCCCGCCTCCGCGGCGAGGCCCTGGTCTCCCATCCTCGTGGAGATCGCGCCCAGCGGTTCGGGCGACCACCAGTTCCTGGTCGAGGTGTCCGCGTACAACGGCCGGCACCGCCGGGTTGTCGGCTCACGCCCCCTGCCCGCCGAGCGCGTCCGCGCCTACGTCCTGGAACGCATCGACGAGGCCTACCACGAACTGGAGCCCGACGCCCGGGAGTTGATCGCCTTCGTACTGCCGCGGCGCTGGCTCAACACGGATGTGGCGCACTGGAAGCGCAGCGCCGACGACGACAGTCCGCTCGGCTCCTTCGCGCCGCTCGTCGTGATGGACCTGGAGCGGCGGCGCAGCGGCGGCCTGCAGCACATGCTGCTGAAGAAGTGGCAGCGCCTCGATGCGCAGCCCGGGGCACGGCTGCACCGCATCGGCTGCGGGGCCGTGGGACAGGACCCGGTCCGGCTGACGATCGGGCTGCGGCGCGGCGCCGACATGGTGGGTTTCGCCTCGCCACCGCGCGCGGACGGCACCCGGCGGCTGTTCCAGGCGAGCCTGAATGCGGCGGTGCCGGTGATGCTGTGGCCGCGCACCGGCTGCCGCGGCGAGCAGCGCGGCGGGGTGCACGAGGACTGCTCGGGCGCCGCGTTCCTGGACCGCCTGGCAGAACACCTGGCGGACCTGCCGCCGTCCGAACTCCCCACCTACATCCACGAGTTGCGCGAGACGGCGTACGCCTCCGACGCGCCGGAACCGCACTGGGCGTACGACCTTGCCCTGCTCTGGGAAGACCCCAGATGTCTGCCCGACCCCGTCGGCTATCTGCACTCGCCGGTCGGCTGAACACCGCCTGCCAGGCGTAGGGACCGGCAACGCAGCGAGGAGAGAGCATGACCCTGTGGCCCGTCTACACGGGTGGGAGCGAGCCCCACGACGGCATCGCCAAGCTTCCCGCGCCGCCGCCCTGGCGCGACTTCGACGGCGGCCCCGAGCTGGACACACCCGCCGCGGACGGCGACACCTCGGCCACCTCCCCGGACCGCAGACACCGCGCCCGCACCTACCGCGCCACCGACCGTGCGGTCCAACTCGTCAACGCAGCCCTGTACTTGCGCCGCCCGCTCCTGGTGACGGGCCCGCCGGGCAGCGGGAAGTCCTCGCTCGCGTACGCGGTGGCAAGGGAGTTGAAGCTCGGCCCGGTGCTCCGCTGGAACATCACCAGCCGGACCATCCTGCACGACGGGCTCTACCAGTACGACCCGCTCTCCCGCCTCTACGACGCCGGTCGCGCCGCCGCGCGCGAACTCCCCGCGGACAGCGAGCTCCAGGACCATCTGCGCCTGGGCCCGCTGGGCACCTCGCTTCTCCCCTACCGCCGCCCCCGCGCCCTGCTCATCGACGAGATCGACAAGAGCGACCTCGACCTGCCCAACGACCTGCTGAACATCCTGGAGGAGGGCGAGTACGAGATCCCCGAGCTGGTCCGGTCCGCCCGCCACACCCCGGCGGCCGAGGTGATGATCGCCGGTACGGACGACCGTGCCACCGTCTCCCGCGGCCGGGTCCGCTGCCGCGCCTTCCCCTTCGTCGTGCTGACCAGCAACGGCGAGCGCGAGTTCCCGCCCGCCTTCCTGCGGCGCTGCGTCCGCCTCGAACTCCACCAGCCGCGCGACGCCCACCTCGAAAGCATCGTCCGCGCCCACCTCGGCGAGCCGGACGGCTACGCCCGCGAGCTGATCACCCGCTTCCTCTCCCGGGGCACCGGCGGCGAACTCGCCACCGACCAGCTCCTCAACGCCATCTACCTGACGGGAGCGGCGGGGCTCGACGCGGCGTCGCGGGACGACCTGGCGGAGCAGCTGATGCCGTATCTGAGCCGGACCCGGGACGACGATGAGTTCTGAGGGGCCTCCTGACCGGGGCCGCGAAGGACCCGCCGCGTCGCCGGGTCGGGCAGCGGGCGGGAAGCAGCCGACCTCCGTCGAGCCGACGGAGCCTCTGCGGCCCTCGGGGCATCCGGACCCGGGCCGCCAAGGACCCGCCGAACTCGCCGAGTTGCTGGGGCGGGCGTCGGGCGAGGCGCCACCGGCCTCCGTCGAGCTGGCGGAGTTGCTGTGGCTCGCGGGCCACATCGCGGCCCCGCGCGAGGCGACTCCCGCCGCGCCCCGGCCCGGCGAGCGCCCCGCCGCCGTACCCCGGCCACCGGCGGGGGGACCCGCGCACCCGGGCACACCGCCGGACATACCCCCGGCGAACCCGCCCGCCGAACCCCACCGCCCCGACGACCGCGTCCCCCTGCTGCTGCCCGGGCCCGCGACCGCCGACGGGAACGACGAGAACGGAGCCGCTGCGGACGAGCCCCGTCCCGGCCCGCACACCACCCTCCTCGCCCCCGCTCCCCCGATGCTGCCGCACCCCCTCGCCATCCAGCGCACCCTGCGTCCGCTCAAGCGCCGGGTGGACGCGCCCGTCGGGCAGGAGCTCGACGAGGAGGCGACCGCGCACCGCATCGCCCGGCTCGGCGCAGCGCCCCGCTGGTGGGTGCCCGTGCTGCGCCCCACCACCGAACGCTGGCTCACCCTGCACCTGGTGTACGACTCCGGGCCGACCATGCCGGTCTGGCGCCCGCTCGTCCGCGAACTGCACACCGCCCTCGCCCAGTCGGGCGTCTTCCGCACGGTGGAGCTGCACCGGCTGACCGCCGACGGCACGGTGGTGCGCCCCGGCTCGCAGGAGTCGTACGCCACCGGGCGCACCGTCACCCTGCTGGTCAGCGACTGCATGGGCCCGCAGTGGCGGAGCGGCCCGGCGGGCACCCGCTGGTACCGCACGCTGCGGCGCTGGGCGGCCCATATGCCGGTGGCGGTGCTCCAGCCGCTGCCGGAACGCCTGTGGCGCACCACGGCCCTGCCGGCCACCACCGCGCGGATCACCTCGCCCTGGCCGGCGGCCCCCAACTCCACGTACGCCGTGGACTCCTACGTCACCGACTCCGACGCGCTCCCCCTCCCGGTCCTGGAGCCGTCGGCTCCCTGGCTGGCGAACTGGTCGTCCCTGGTCGCGGGCTCCCCCCATCTCCCCGGCTCCATCGCCCTGTTGGACCTCGCTCCGCCGCCGGCCCCGGTGGACGAACAGGGCCGGAGCGACGTCGAACAGCTCTCCCCCGAGGAACTCGTCCTCCGCTTCCGCTCCATCGCCTCCCCCGAGGCCTTCCGGCTCGCCGGTCATCTGGCCGTCGGGCGCCCGGAGTTGCCGGTGATGCGCCTCGTCCAGGCCGCCATCGAGAAGAACCCGCAGCCGCGCCATCTCGCCGAGGTGATCCTCAGCGGAGTCCTCAGCAGCACCCCGGGCGCACCCGGCTCGTACGCCTTCCGTCCCGGCGTACGAGAACTCCTGCTGCACACCCTGCCGCGCACCGCCCACAGCCGCACCTCCGAACTCCTGTCCCGGATAGGCGCGTTGATCGACGCACGGGCCGGGATGGCCGCCGGGGAGTTCCCGGTGCTGGTTCCCGGACAGGGGGATGCCTCCGCTGGGGGCGAGCCGTTCGCGACGGTGCGGGAGGAGAGTGTGCGGCGGCTGGGCGGGGTGTCGCCGCCCCCGCCCGGCGGGCTGGTGCTCGGCCGGTACCGGATCGTACGGCGGCTGGGGCGGGCCAAGCGGGTGATGCTGGCCGAGGACACGCAGGCCGACAGGACCGTGGTGGTGATCGCGTACTCCGCACTCGCTCCAGGGCTACAGGCGAGCGTCTCGTATGACGTGGCCCCGAACTCCGCACTCGATCCACTGCCGCACGCGCAGTTCCTGCAGGACGCGCGGGCCCTCGCCGCCGTCGACCACCCCAACGTCATAGCGGTGTACGACTACGGCATCGAGGGCGACATCCCCTATCTCGTCACGGAGTTCGTGGAGGGGCTCACCCTGGCGGAGCTGACGGCAGAGGGGGGCTTCGGGCTGCCCATCGCCCTGCTCGCGCCCCTCGCACAACAGATCGCGGGAGCCTTCAAAGCGCTGCACGAACAGGGCGTCGCACACGGCAGCCTCACGCCGAACGGCCTGATCGTCCGCCCGGACGACACCGTGAAGATCACCGGCTTCGCGCTGGGGAGGACGGCCTGGCGCAGCGAAACGACCGACCTCGACAACTTCGGTCACCTGCTCCGGGAGCTGGCCCGTGGGGTGGTCGCCCCCGAACTCGGCGGAATCCCCGGCGAGTTCCGCACGTTCTTCGACAACGCCCTCACCCCTCTCACCTCCTCGCAGGTGGAAGCTCAGCGCCGGGGCAGGGACCTCTTCCTCACCCCCTCCTTCTCCCAGGTCATCGAGGCCGCCGAGGCGACCCGGTACCGCTACCAACTGCTCGGCCGCGTGCTGATCCGGCAGGGCGGCCGCACCCTCCCCGCCTTCGCCCCCAGGGAACAGGCCCTGCTCTGCATGCTGCTCCTCCAGCGCGGCAGGCCGGTGACGCAGGACGTACTGATCCAGGGGCTGTGGGGGCCCCGGCCCCCACAGCGCGCCGAACGTCTCCTGGCCACGTACGCCGCCGGTCTGCGCAAGGCCCTGGGCCCCGGAGTCCTGGCCACGACCGCCGAGGGCTATGCCCTGCACGCCAACCCCGGCACCGTCGACGTCAGCCACGGCGAAGACCTCGTCACCGCAGCGAAGTCGATGCGGGGCAACGGGAACCTGGCGGGGGCCCGCGAGTTCGTCCAGCAGGCCATCAGCCTGTGGATCGGGGACCCTGTCGACGGCGTCCCCGGCCCCGCCGCCGAAACGGCCCGCGGCCGGCTGCGCGCCCTCCGCCTCACCCTCTGCGCCACCCGGGCCGAACTCGACCTGGAACTGGGTGACTTCGAACGGGCGGCCATCGACCTCGGCGTACTCCTCCACTCCCACCCCCAGCGCGAGGACTTCCGACGGCTGCGCATCCTCGTGCTCAAGGGCCAGGGCCGTATCGCCGAGGCCATCGAGGCGTACGACGAGCACGAGCGGCGGCAGTCCGGCGAGCTGGGGCCGATCTGGCGCGAGCTCTACCACGAACTGCACGCCCTGCCCGAGGACGGCCGGCCCGTCATCGTCATGGAGTGCGTCGACGCGGACGACCGGCCGGGGGCCCACCGCACGCTCGCCCACCCCCTGACCTGGCTGCTCTCACTGAGCGGCCTGGCCTCGGGCCAGTACGACATGAACACCGTCGACGGCGGCTACCTCGTACTCACCCCGCCCGAGACGTCCGTACTGACCGTGCTGAAGACCGCGCTGCGTGAACTACCCGGCATCCTCCTGGAGTTGACGGACCTGCCGAGAGTCCGGCTTACGTTCTGGCACACCGCCCAGCCCGCGCCGACGGACCTCCCGGCCGACCCGGACCTCCCGGCCATCGAGATCGCCGTCTCCCCCGTTCTCTACGAAGACCTCATGAGCGGCGACACCACCGGCGTCGACCCCGCCCTCTTCGGCGCGGTGTACGAGGAGTCGTCGACCACCGGCCAGCCGCTGGCCTGGCACTGCTCCCTGGAACTACCCGAAATCGCCCCGGAACCCGATCAGGACGACCGCGATCTGGTGCGGGGCCCCTTCACGACGCGCAACCTGAGGACGATCCGCGTCCCCGAACCCGGCCGCGCGGCCATCGTGCACACCCAGCCCAACAACCTCCCGCTGACCCTCCTGAACCCCAACCAGCCTCATGGCAAGCGCACTTCATGGCCCCTCATCACCTACTACGAGGTCGACCTCAGCACCCATCACGCCAGTCACGAGCTGCTGCTGCGCAGCTCGGGCGGCAGCTCCTTCACCGCGTCGGTGGAACTGTCCTGGCACGTCGACGACGCCGTGGCCTTCGTCCGCAGCGAAACCACCGACGTGTCCGGGCAGCTCCTCGACCACCTGGTCAAGGAGGCGGGCCGGATCACCCGCCGCTACCCGCTGGGGCGCGGGGGCGCCGCCCAGCTGGCCGTGCGCGAGGCGCTGCGCAGATGGCCGGTGCCGGGGCTGTCGGTGGTGTGCGCGGTACGGCTGCGCGAGGGCGCCCCGCCGCCGCAGGCCCCGCCCGCGGACCCGGCACGCAACCCGGTCAAGCGCAGGGCCGAGGCACGGCAGCGGTCGCTGGCCGCGGCCCTGGACGGCGCCGAGTGCGTGCTCCTGGGCTTCGACGGCCCCTTGGCCCGGCTGTACCCCGGACACGCGGAGGAGCAGCAGGCCGCCCGGCGTCTCGCCGCCCTCCTGGTGGAGCTGCGTCATCCGGACGAGGCGCTGAGCGGCTCGCCGCTGGGCACCGCCCGGTCACTCCTGGAGGGAAACGTCAACCCACTGGACCTGTTGCGCGCGCTCGCGGACCACCGGCTGGCAGCCGACCTGCGCCAGGAACTCGACCGGATCGAGTTGGGAGCCGTCCACTCAGCGCGGCCCACCGCTCACGCCGACGTCTTGGTCGGCGTGCTCAGCGCCACCCCCATCCGGGGAGCAAGCCTGGTCACGGACAACTCACTGGGCGCCGTCATGGCGTATCTGAGGAAGCGCAAACTCTCCGTGCCAGTCCACGCACGATCCAACGACCTCACCCTGCTGATGCCGAACCCCGATTGCCTCCACCGCGCCCTGAACCAGTTCAGCACCTCCCCCTCGGACGCCGTATTCATCGGTTCCTCCGTCGCCGAGCTGACCGCCGCGCACTCGATCGGCCTCCCCTTCATCGGCTACGCCCACAGCGAGGGGATCGAGAGGCACCTGACCCGCGCGGGTTGCGAACACACCGTCACTTCCCTGGCGCCGATCCTCGAAGCGATCCGCACCGGATAGGGCGCCCGCCGAAGACCACCCGTCCAGCGGCACCCCACCCGGCCCCCCACAAAAGGCGACACCCCGTCAGCGACCGCACGATGCGAGAGAGGACCGCCGCCCGGCGGAGCCCCACCGTCTGCGCTCTCGGGAGGATCTGCCATGACCGACAGTCTGGAGCAGTTGCGCCGCTGCCACTTCGCCGTCGATCTGGGCGCGGCGAGGACCCGTGTGTATGTGAAGGGCGCGGGGCTGGTCGTCGACCAGCCGAGTGTCGCGGCGATCAACACGAATACCGGCGCGCTGATCGCGGTCGGCGAGTTCGCGGAGAAGATGACGGGACGTACGCCCGACTACATCCGGGTGGTACGGCCGGTGTCCGGCGGCACGGTCGTCGACATCGACATGGCGCAGCGGATGCTGCGGCAGCTGCTCGGTGACAAGGTCCGCCGCACCCTGCGCCGCAAGCCGCGGCTGCGGGCGGCCGCCTGTACGCCGCACGACGCGGACCCCCTCGCCCAGCGCGCGGCGATCGAGACGCTGGTCGGACTGGGTGCGCGGCGGGTCGAGCTGGTCGACACACTGATCGCCGCCGCCGTCGGATGCGGGCTGCCCGTGGAGCGGCCGGAGGCCACCATGATCATGGTGTGCGGGGCGGCCGCGACCCAGCTCGCCGTGCTGTCGCTTGGCTCGATCGTCACCGCCGAGCGCATCCCGGTGGGCGGCGAGGCCGTCGACCACGCGATCGTGCAGCATCTGCGCCACCAGCACGAGCTGATGCTGCCGAGTCAGGCCGTACGGCCCCTGCAGCTCGCCCTCTCCGGCAACGGGCTCACCCCGCACGGCCCGGCGTCGACGGAGATCCACGGACGGGACGTGGCAACCGGCCTCGCGCGTTCCGTGCAGGTCGACACCGCCGCCGTACGCGATGCCATCCAGACCCCGCTGACCGCCGTACTCGACGGTATCGGCAAGGTATTGCGCTCCTGCCCGCCCGATCTGGTGGCCGACCTCGCCGACCGCGGGATCATGATGGTCGGCGGCAGCGCCCTGCTCCCCGGGCTCGATCAGATGCTGCGACAGGCGACGGGCATGCCGGTGCACATCGCGGAACGGCCCGACGTGTGCGCGGTCCAGGGTCTCGGCTACATGCTGGAAGGCAAGATCGAGCCCCTGGTGCTCGACCCGCTGGCGGACTGACGCGCCCCGGCGGTCCCGGCGTCGGTGGGGGGGTACGACCGATCTCGCCCCCGGCGCCGGAGGGACCCGGTACGACCACTCCCGTCCCCGGCGTCAGAGCGACCCGTACGAGCCGTTCCCGTCCCCGGCGCCGGAGGGACCCCCTATGACCGATCCCGTCCCCCGCCTCCCGCCCCTCCTGGAAGCCGTCCTCAGTGTCGGCACCGACCTCGAACTGCGGGTCACGCTCCAGCACATCGTGGACGGTGCCGCCGAGCTGACGGGCGCCCGGTACGCGGCGCTGGGCGTGGCCGACCCGGGGCTCGACGGACTCGTGGAGATCTGTACGGCGGGCCCGTCCGACGGCGGGACCGCAGCGGAGGACGACTCGGCGGACGACTCCCTCGGCGTCCCCATCCTCGTCGACGACCAGGAGTTCGGGACCCTCCATCTCTCCGACAAGGAGGGCGGCCCGTTCACCGACGAGGACGAGCAGCTGCTGAAGCTGCTGGCCACCCAGGCCGGCATCGCGATCGGCAACGCCCGGCTGTACGAGACGGCCCGGCAGCGTGAGCGCTGGATCGAGGGCGCGGCGGCCGTGACGACGGCGCTGCTCACCGGTGAGGCCGCCGCCGACGCGCTGATGACCGTCGCCGAGCGGGCCCGGGTCCTCGCCGACGCCGCGGCGGGCGTCATCCTCCAGGCCACTCCGGAGGGCGGCATGGAGATCGTGACCGCCTCCACCCTCGACGACCCCGGGGACATCGTCGGCACGACCATCGAGCCGGGCAGTCCCGTCCTCGAGCAACTCCTCGGCGGTGAACCGGTGTTCATCGAGGACTCGGCGACCGACCCGCGGATGACCACGCCGGTACGAAGCCGGTTCGGGCCCAGCATGATGCTCCCCCTCCAGGCGGACGGCCGCCTCATCGGCACGCTCGCCCTGCCCCGCCGGCGCGGCGACCGGCCGTACACCTCGGTGGAGCGGCTGCTCGCCACGCAGTTCGCCTCGCAGGCCGCGCTGGCACTGGTCCTCGCCGACGCCCAGCACAGCAGGGAGCGGCTTGCGGTCTACGAGGACCGCGACCGCATCGCCCGCGACCTGCACGACCTGGTCGTCCAGCGCCTGTTCGCCACCGGAATGATGTTGGAGTCCACCCAGCGTCGCGGCACCGGTGGTGAAGGCGACGACGTGGACGACACTCTCGGCCGCGCCGTCGACGAGTTGCAGTCGACCATCCAGGAGGTGCGCACCGCGATCTTCGCGCTCCAGCAGCCGCCGGCCGACGCCCCCACCACCTTCCGCGGCAAGGTCCTGCGCGAGACGGCGGGCGCGGCGGCCGTCCTCGGCTTCCAGCCGTCCGTCCACTTCACCGGCCCCGTGGAGAACCGCGTCACGGAGCCCGTCGCCGGTCACCTCCTCGCCGCCCTGCGCCGCAAACTGGCTGCCGCGTCACGCCGCCCCGGGGTGTCCCGTATCGAGGTCACGGTCGACGCGACGGCGACCCTCCGGGACGGTCGCCCCGGCCTGCGCCTGACCGTGTACGACGACGGTGCCAGGGAGGACGGGGAGGGCCCCGGTACGACAGTCACCTGGCAGTCACCGCTGTGAATCCTGCGACGGCACACCGCCCGGCCCCGTCCGGCCGGTCGGCCGGTCGGTCGGTCGGTCGTCACCGCAATGCTCCCCCTGCACCTGCCGAACTGACGTCTCTCTCCTTTTCCCGCTTCCCAGCCGTATCACCCGGCCGCACATACCGAGTGAATATGACCGGAACGAGTCACTCACTCCGACGGACCCGCGTCTCGTAATCAGCTCCAAGAGAAACCGGAGGTAGAGATTCCGCCCCGTATATGGACGTCGGACCAGGAATGGCTGCTCTCGCTGGTCACCCCCATACTTGAGCATGCGTGGAGAGCTCCACAGACTGCCGAGCCGTGGCGTGTTTCTTACGGTAAGGTCCCGCTCACCAGCCCTTCTCAGGTCTCAGACTGTCTCAGGTCTCAACCGTTGGAAGTCCCCACTTGCGGCGAGCCCGACCCGGCTGAGCCTTTAGTCAGAAAACGGAGCAAGAGACAGCCATGAACACCAGGGGCATGACGACGATCCAGCGCGACTCGGCCGACTCCCGGGCGACGCACAAGCGGCCCACACCACTGTCGGCCGTCAACACCCGCACCACCGCCGTCGCGCGTTCGACCGGACGGCTCACCGACATCGCCGGAGCGCACTCCAAGAACCCGCATTTCAACGCGGGGCTGTGAAAAGGCAGCACCAGGCTTCATGACCTGGGGTTCCCGCGCCCCGGCGCGCCGGGAACCCCAGGGGCGTACGCCCGGCGCCAACTCCTTTGGCACAACGTTGACTTGACAGCGCCCCCCGCCGCCCCCTTCGCTGTGCCAAGTGCCCTATAGTGACGCGACCAACATCCAGGAACTGGTCCTGAAGATCCACAGCCGGTGCAATCTGGCGTGCGATCACTGCTACATGTACGAACATGCGGACCAGAGCTGGAAAACACGGCCGGCCGTGATCTCCGAAGAAACGGTCGCGCAGGTCGCGAAGCGCCTTTCGGGCTATGCGGAAGCCCAGAGAATCGATTCCTTCTCAGTAATTCTGCACGGCGGTGAGCCCCTCCTCGTAGGTCCGGCCCGCCTGCGCCATATCTGTGAGGAACTCACCCGCGCTCTCGCCCCGATCACCACTCTGGATCTCCGCATGCACACCAATGGCATGCTGCTACGAAGACAGCATTTGGAGATCTTCGACGAATTCGATCTGAAGGTCAGCGTCTCCCTCGACGGAGACCAGGTCGCCAATGACCGTCACCGGCTGGACCGCCGGGGCCGCAGCAGTTACGACCGGGTGCTGCGCGGGATCGACCTTCTGCGGACTCCCGAATTCCGGCACCACTATGTCGGACTGCTGTGCACCGTGGACGTGACGAATGATCCGGTCACGGTGCACGATGCGCTCACCGCGCTGGATCCGCCCCGTATTGATTATCTGCTTCCGCATTCCACTTGGGACAACCCCCCGCCCGCCTGGCCGTCCAACCTCCTCGGGTCCACGGAATCGAAGACCCCGTACGCCGACTGGCTCCTCAAGATCTTCGATCGCTGGGAGGAGCAGGGGCGCCGGGTGCCGGTAAGAACCTTCGACTCCGTGTTGAGCACGCTGCGCGGCGGTCCGAGTCTGACGGAGGCGATGGGCCTGGCCCCCTCCGATCTCGCGGTGGTGGAGACCGACGGCGCCTTCGAGCAGGCCGACTCGCTCAAGACCGCCTACGCGGGAGCTCCCGCCACCGGATACGACGTCTTCCACCACACCTTCGAGGAGTTCGCCCAGCATCCCGGTGTGCGCGACCGGCAGTTGGGCATCCAGGGCGTCAGCGAGACCTGCCGGAAGTGCCCGGTCCTGGACTCCTGCGGCGGCGGGCTCTACGCACACCGCTACCGCACCGGCAGCGGCTTCGACAACCCGTCCGTGTTCTGCGCGGACCTGCGCGGCTTCATCGAGGGTGTCGCCGAGCGGATCACCGATCGGGCGCTGTCCCCCACCGTGCACGACGGCGAAGAACTCCGTTACGCACAGCAGGAGTTGACCCGCGAGCTGCTGGCAACTCTGAACGACCGCGGCACGGACCAGGACGACGACTGGGGCGAGGTGTGGGCGGCCCTCCTGGTGCTGGACGGGGACACGGACTGCGCCCCGCATCTCAACACGGTCCTGACGCATCCGTACGTACGCACGGCGCTGCGCCGCGCCTGGGGCGGCCCCGCCGACACCGCCCACCTCGCATCCCTGGTCGTCGCCGCGGCCGTACGGGCAGGTTCCGCCCTGACCCTGTCGTGGCAGCAGCGGGACACGGAGCTGCACCTTCCGACACTGGGCACCCTGACGCTGCCAGGGTCCGGCCGGATCGAGGTGGAGGTGACGACGGACGGTTTCCGTGTGCACCACGGCACCGGCGGGCAGGACACCCTGTCCGTGCGGCCGGACGAGGAGAACAACCCCCCGGACTGGCGGCCTCTGACACCCATGGGCCCCACGCTGGTGATCGACGACACCGATCCCTACCGCGACTGCTACCCCGTCCCCGTCGCTCCTCCCCTGGACGCCGGCGAGCGCCGCGTGTTCCGCAAGCGGGTCGTGCGGGCGCAGGAGCTGATGGACGAGCGGATGCCCGGCTGGCGGAGTGACGTCAACGCGCTCACCCTCACGACCGTGACCCCGTTGGAGGCCGGTTCGGGTCTCCGGCTCGGCGAGCACGGTCCCGGCGCGCTGGGCGTGGCCGTCGACCTGGAGCCGGAGGAGTTCCTGCTGCACCTGCCGAGGCTCGGGCACCTGGCCAGGTTCACCGGCCTTCGGGAGACGACGGACCTGGCCCTTGCGGGCAGCGGGGCGGGGCGGCTGCTCGAAGCGGCCTGTGAGGCGATCGGCACGGCGGCCTGCAGCCCGCCGCCCGGAGAACGCCCGGAGGCGCGATCACGGGCGGACGCCCTGGAGCGGGCCCGCAGCACGCTCACCGAACTGTCCGCGCTGCCCGAACGGGACCTCACCGAGAGCGGAGCCGCTCTGGTCGAGCAGCTGTGGGCGGAGTGGGAGGAACGGGCGAAGGCGCACGAGCTCGCCTGAGGAGGCCGCCCATGAACTCTTCACCCCGTCCAGGGAGTTGACGGTCCGGCGCTTTGGCCGGGAAGGACGTCACTCTTCGGGACATGTAGGTGGTCGTCGACCTCACCGGCGCCCGGATGTCCGGATATCGCCAGTGAATGACGTGAAACAAACGGCACGCGTGGGCAGGGCGTCGGGCACATTGTTTGTTCCGGCTCGATGACATCCCCCAGGGGGTTCATCAGTCAGCAGGGGGGCGCGTGGACACACCTGAACGGGAACGGGCTTCGGACAACCGGCCGTATTTCTTTCTGAGTTACGCCCATACGCCACCCTGGGGGCCGCACGGAGGCGATCCCGATCACTGGGTGCATGTGCTCTTCACGGATCTGTGCGACCACATCATGGCGCTCACGGATCTTCCGGCCGGTGCTCCCGCGGGTTTCATGGACCGGGAGATGCGGTCGGGGGACGGGTGGCCGGAGAAACTCAGTGAGAATCTCGCGACCTGCCGGGTCTTCGTTCCACTTTTTTCACCGCGCTACTTCACGAGCGAGAGCTGCGGTCGGGAATGGTTCGCGTTCAACGAGCGCATTCTGCGGGCGCGGGCCACCGGTGCCAGTGCCGGTACAGCCATTGTCCCCGCCCTGTGGACGCACATCGATTTCGCCCAACTCCCGGACTCCGTACGGCACATCCACGTCGACCACGGTGCCTTCGGGGACCGGTACGCGGCGAACGGGATCTACGGGCTGATCAAACTCAACCGGCTGCACGACGAGTACGAGGAGACCGTTCTCGGGCTGGCCCAGCGGATCGTGCGGGTCGCACACGAGTCGCCGCTGCCCTCCAGCAGGCCCCGCGCCCACGAGCGGACGCCCAGCGCTTTCAAGCCACGCGGCGAGGGCCCCCGGCGTATCCATCTGACGGTGGCCGCGCCCACCCGGCACAGCGTTCCCGAGCACCGTGACGTCCGCCCGTACGGCGAGGACGCCCAGGACTGGAACCCCTACCATTCGGCCCGGCCGCTGCCCGCGCTCGCCGAGGAGCTGGTCCGGTCGCTCGACTACCGGATCACGGTGTCCTCCTTCGACGACGAGGACCCCGGTGCGGACCCGCCGCCGGACGACGCGGACGACGCCGATGCCGGCGACAAGTCGCCGACGAGCCACCCCGGCATTCTGCTCATCGACCGGTGGGCGCTGACCGACGAGGAACGGCGGCGCAGGCTCAAGGCGTTCGACGCGAACGCCCGCCCCTGGGTCAGTGCGGTCGTCCCCTGGAACCGGGCCGACATCCAGTGTCACGGCGCCGAGGGCCAGAAGCTCACCGAGGAACTGGAGCGGACCCTGCCGCTGATCCTGGACCGGGGCAGGCGCACCGACAGCCGGCTCGCGGTCAACGGCGTGCCGACCCTGAAGGCCTTCACCGACGTACTCCCCACCGTCGTCGCCCACGCGACCCGGCAGTACCTCAAGCATGCCAAGGCGTATCCGCCACCGGGCCCGTCGATCCCCAGGCCCCGCCTGACAGGCCCCACCCACCCGCCGCTCCCCGATGGCGGATCCGAATACGGAGGAGAAGAAGCATGACGGCGGAGCAGGACGGACGCATCATCACCTTCTACTCGTACAAAGGCGGCACAGGGCGCACGATGGCCCTGGCCAACACTGCGTGGATCCTCGCGGCCAACGGCAAGCGTGTGCTGGCCGTCGACTGGGACCTGGAGGCTCCGGGGCTGCACCGCTTCTTCCACCCCTTCCTCGATCCCAACGCGCTCGCGGCCACCACCGGTGTCATCAATCTGATCCACGACTACGCCTGGGCCGCGACCACCGGACCCCAGCGCTCCGGCGCCTGGCACCTCGACTACGCGCACGTCGAGCAGCACGCCATCTCGCTCACCCCCGAGCGCCTCGGACTGCGCTTCCAGGACGGCGGTTCGCTCGACTTCCTGTCCGCCGGACGCCAGGACCGCTCGTACTCGGCGACCGTGTCCTCCTTCGAGTGGGACAACTTCTACGAACGGCTCGGCGGCGGGCTGTTCCTCGACGCGCTGCGCGACGACATGAAGGCCAGTTACGACTACGTCCTCATCGACAGCCGGACCGGGCTGTCCGACAACGCCGACATCTGCACCATCCAGATGCCCGACGTGCTCGTGGACTGCTTCACACTGAGCGACCAGTCGCTGGACGGCGCGGCCGCCGTGGCCCGCAGCGTCGAGGACGGCTACCGCAAGCGCACCATCCGGGTGCTGCCCGTCCCGATGCGCATCGACGAGGGCGAGAAGGAGAAGGTCGACGCCGGACGAGCCCTCGCCCGGCTGAAGTTCGACGGGCTGCCCAAGGGGCTCGGCGGCGAGGAGCTCGGTTCCGAGGACCTGACCGCGTACTGGGGCAACGTCGAGATCCCCTACCGCCCTTACTACGCGTACGAGGAGACGCTCGCCACCGTCGGCGACGAGAGCGGTATCGCCAACTCGCTGCTGTCCGCCTTCGAACGGCTCACCTCCGTCATCTCCGACGGCGAGATCACCTCGCTGCCGCCGGTACCCGAGCCGGTGCGACTGCGCTGCCGTGACGCGTTCCTGCGGCGGCGGCCGCTGGCGGCGACGGCCAATGTCGTCCTCGCGTACGCGGCGGAGAACCGCACCTGGGCCGACTGGGCCGACGCGATCCTGCGGCGCTGCGGCTGCGTCGTCACGCTGCACGAGATATCCACCGGTCCCGTCGAACGCCCGGACCCGACGGTGCGCACCCTCGTGCTGCTGTCGAAGGCCTTCCAGAAGTCCCGGTACGCGGACGCCATCTGGCGCGCCCTGAGCGACTCGGACCCGGAGGGCGTGCACGGCACCATGGTCTCGCTGCGCGTCGACGACGTCCCCACGCCCACCTCGTACCGGGACCACAACCCGGTCGACCTGCACCGGCTCGACGACGCCCAGTGCGTCACCGAGCTCCTTGGCGCCGTGGACGTGCCGGCGCAGCCCGTCGACATCGGGCCTTCGGGACCCCGGTTCCCGGGGAACACTCCGGCGATCTGGAACGCCCCCCAGCGCAACACCACCTTCACCGGCCGCAATCTCATCCTGGACCGGGTCCGCGACCAGCTCGGCGGCGGCGTGTCCGCCGTTCTGCCGCAGCCCCAGGCGCTGTTCGGGCTCGGCGGGGTCGGCAAGTCGCAGGTCGCCATCGAGTACGTACACCGCTTCATGGCCGACTACGACCTGGTGTGGTGGATCTCGGCCGAGCACGAGGACGACATCGTCGCCTCACTCGCCGAACTGGCCGCCCGTATCGGTGCACCGGGCGGCGAGGACATGACCCTGGCCGGCCAGGAGGCGTTGCAGATGCTCGCCCGCGGGCTGCCGACCAAGCGCTGGATACTCGTCTTCGACAACGCCGACGACCCGGCGAGGCTCTCCCGCTACTTCCCGACGGGCGGCGGTGGACACATCCTCATCACCTCGCGCAACCAGGCCTGGGCGCAGCAGGGAACGTCCATGCCCATCGACGTCTTCCTGCGCGACGAGAGCGTCGAGCACCTCACCCGGCGTGCCTCCGGGCTCAGCGAGGACGAGGCCGACAAGGTGGCGAACGCGGTGGGCGACCTGCCCCTGGCGGTCGAGCAGACGGCGGCCTGGCTGGCGGAGACGGCCACCCCGATCGACGACTATCTGCGCCAGCTCGCCGAACAGACCACCGACGTGCTGGCGCTCAACCAGCCCGCCGACTACTCCCACTCGGTGGCGGCGACCTGGAACATCTCCATCGCCCGGCTGAAGGAACGTTCACCTGCGTCGGTCCGTCTGCTCCAGCTCTGCGCTTTTCTCGCCCCCGAGCAGATCTCCTCGCAGCTGCTGTACAGCAAGGAGATGATCGACGACCTCAAGCGGTACGACCCCGCGCTCCAGGAGAGTCTGCTGCTCGGCCGCGTCATCCGTGAGATCGGCCGGTTCGCGCTCGCCAAGGTCGACCAGGTCAGCAACAGCATCCAGGTCCACCGGCTGGTGCAGGCCGTGATCCGCGCCCAGCTGACCGAGGAGGAGCAGCGGCAGGCCCGGCACGTGGTGCACACCGTCCTTGCGGGTGCCCGCCCCGACGGCGACGAGCCCATCGACGACCCCGAGACATGGCCGCGCTTCGCCGTCATCTGGCCGCACCTCACCGCGTCGGACGCCCGCAGCTGCAAGGAGGCCGAGGCCCGCCGCCTGCTCATCGACCGCGTCCGCTACCTCTGGAAGCGCGGCGACTTCCCCAACGCCCAGCAGCGTGCCGAGGACCTGCTCGCGCACTGGAAGCCGCTGCTCGGCGAGGACGACGTGCAGTACCTGTATCTGCGCTGCCAGCTCGCCAGCGTGCTGCGTTCCCAAGGTCGCTATGTGGAGGCCCGCGAGATAGACACGGAACTCCTGGAGCGCCAGCGCAGCGTGCTCGGCCCCTCGCATCCGCACACGTACGTCACGACGTCCAACCTGGCCAGTGACCTCGCGGCGCTCGGCGCCTACCGGTCCGCGGTCGAACTCGCCCGCGAGGCGCACCAGGGCTTCAGCCAGATCTTCCACGAGTCGCACCGGCGCACCCTCAGTGCGGCCAACAACCTCGCGCTGGCATTCCGCATGGTGGGCCGCTACAGCGACGCCCGCGCCCTCGACCAGGAGACGCTGGACCGGCGCACGGAGGTGCTGGGGCCCGACCACCCCTACACCCTGTCCTCGGCCGAATGTCTCGGCCGCGACCTGCGGGAGGTCGGCCGCTACTCCGAGTCCGTGGCACTGCTGTCGCGCGCCTACGACGCGCACAAGCGCATCCTGGGCAAGAGTTTCCCGGGCACCCTCAGGTGCGCGAAGTCCCTGGCCGTCTCGCTGCGCAGGGCGGGGCAGCTGGAGGACGCCCGGCGGCTGACGACCTCGACCAGGGCCGAGTACCGGGCCCAGTACCCGGCGCCGACTCCGGACTCCCTCGCCTGCGACCTCAACATGGCGGCCGACCTGTTCGCCGCCGACGAGCGCGACACGGCGCGCGAGGTGGCCCAGGAGGCGCTGGCCGAGTATGTGAAGGTGCCGGGCAAGGACCACCCGTACACGCAGGCCGCTCTCAACAACCTGGGGATCTTCCACTGGGGCTGCGGAGACGCCGCGGCGGCGGAGGAGGTGTTCGGCCAGGTGGTGCCGAGGATGGCGGAGGTGCTCGGGGAGCAGCATCCGCACACTCTGTTCTCCGGCATCAACTACGCCAACGTGCTGGCCGACCAGGGGCGCTTCGACGAGGCCCGGGAGCTGGAGAAGAAGGCGGTGGACACCCTCGCCGAGGTGCTCGGCCCGCATCACCCCGAGACCCTGGCCGTCGTCAGCAACTCCACGCTCACACTGAGCGCGCTCGGCCGCGAGGACGAGGCCCACCGCCTGCGCGACGAGGCTCTCCCGGAGCTGCGCAGGCTGCTCGGGGACGAGAACGGCATGACCCAGTTCGCCGAGATCAAGCGACGGATCTACCGGGATCTGGAG
Organism: Streptomyces sp. NBC_00620; assembly: GCF_026341825.1. Taxonomy (GTDB): domain Bacteria; phylum Actinomycetota; class Actinomycetes; order Streptomycetales; family Streptomycetaceae; genus Streptomyces. Next base: position 3,896,461 of record NZ_JAPENY010000001.1, on the reverse strand, counting down.
CCGCTGGCGGTCTGAGGCTCTTTGGGTGGGACACCTCGCCGTCAGTCGGGGGTGTCCCGGGTCAGCCAGTTGAGTGCCTGGGGCAGTGCGCGCAGTGCCGAGAAGTGGGCCGCGGTGGGTTCGACGACCGTCCTGACCCGCGGGATGCGGTCGGCGAGCCAGGAGGCGTGGGAGGCCGGGGAGTACACGTCCTTCCCGCCGTGCCACAGCATGACCGGCACCCGGATGTCGGCGGGGTCGAATCCCCAGGGACCGGCGAGAGCGAGGGCGTCGTCGATCCATCCGTACGGTGAAGTGCGCAGCGCCTCACGGAAGTTGCGCAGCATCATCGACCTCATGCCGGTGTCCGAGACGATCAGCCGGTCGTCTTCGGTCAGCTCGCTCCGCAGCTCTTCGAGGAGCCGTGCGGGATCACTGCGGATCGCGGCGGAGCGCGGGATCAGCCGGGCCACGAACCGCTCGGGGTCGGTGGACGCGGTCCGGAACTCGTTCACGTTGGACGGCGCCATCCCCGCGAACCAGTCGAGCCCCTCCGCGTCCCGCGGCGCGAGCCCGACGAGCGCGGCGGCCCGGGTCACCCGGTCCGGCAGCAGCGCGGCGCAGGCCAGCGCGTGCGGGGCGCCTCCGGAGCGGCCGGCCACCGCGAACCTGTCCAGCCCGAGGGCGTCCGCGACGACGGCCACGTCCTGTACGACGTCGACGACGCGGCGTCCGGCCTGACGGTCGGAACCTCCGTACCCGGGACGGTCGTAGCTGATGAGCCGCGTGCCGCGCTGATACAGGAACATGGACCGCGGCCGGGGTCCGACCCGGCTGCCGGGCGTGCCGTGCAGCAGGAACACCGGCCGGCCGCACGGATCGCCCGAGGTCTCGACCCGCAGCAGCCGCCCGTCCGCCGTCCGCACATGGTCACGCACAGCGCTCCCCCCTCCCTCGGTCCGGTGCGGACCGGGACAAATGCTGCACGATCCCTGCCCAAACGCCCATGCCATGAAACGAATCCGCAGGTCAACAGGCTTGCACATAAACCCACTTGGCGACCGGGACAGCGCCGAACCGCGCCGCCGGCGTGCTGCGCGCCCGGAGTGCCGTCGGCTTCGCGGGCGGGACCCGGCCGGCCCGCGGCCGGCGGCGCCCTCCCGCACGGCCGGACACAGGGCTGCTCTAGCCTGTCGCGCATGAACGCACCGGGGGATCTCGTCGACGGACGCTTCGAGCTGCTCGAGCGGCTCGGCAGCGGAGGGATGGGGACGGTGTGGCGGGCCCGCGACACCGTGCTGCACCGCGATGTCGCCCTCAAGGCCGTACGGCCGGACGCGGAGGCCTCCGAGGCGGTACGGGAACGGGTGCTGCGCGAGGCCAGGGCGCTCGCCCGGCTCAGTCACCCGCACGTGGTGACGGTTCACCACATCGTGGACGTGGACCCGCACCCGTGGATCGTGATGGAGCTGGTGCCCGGCGTCTCGCTCCAGGACCGACTCGACGAGGGACCCCTGGCGCCCGTGGAAGCGGCCCGCCTCGGCCGCCAGGTGCTCTCCGCCCTGCACGCCGCGCACGCCGCCGGCATCCAGCACCGCGACGTCAAACCCGCCAACATCCTGCTGCGCCCCGACGGCACCGCGGTCCTCACCGACTTCGGCATCGCGGCCCTGCACGGCTCGACCGCGCTGACCGCCACCGGCGAACTGGTCGGCTCGCCCGAGTACATGGCCCCGGAGCGGATCCGCGGCCACGGCGACGACCCGGCCTCCGACCTCTGGTCCCTGGGACTCGTCCTGTACGTCTGCGCGGAGGGCGTCAGTCCGCTGCGCCGCGCCACGACACTCGCCACCCTGGCCGCGGTCCTCGACGACCCGGTGCCGCCGCCGCTCCGTGCGGGGCCGCTCGCCCCGGTCCTGGAGGCACTGCTCGTACGGGATCCGGCGGCCCGCCCCGACGCGGCCCGGCTGGACGGGATGCTCGCGCAGGTCGAGTCGGGCACGACGCCGAACTGGGCGCGGCCGACGCCGACAGCGGTCCTTCCCCCGCCGCCCGTCGCCCCCGTGCCCACCCGGCCGGACAGCCCGCGGCCGCCGGACACCGGGGGCCGGCAGCGGAGCCGTACGAAAATCGCCGTCGCCGTGGCCGCGGTGCTCGCGGTCGCCGCGGCGAGCGCGCTGTTCCTGAACCTGCGCGACGAATCCGACGGCACCAAGGAGGCGGGTTCGGGCGGAAGCACGGGCGCACCGGCGAGCGGGACGCCCACCCCGCCCGCGAGTTCCGCGCCGGAGCCGTCCCCCAGCGCCACTGCCTCCACCTCGACGCCCGGACCGGCCGAGTCGAGCCCGCCCTCGCCTTCCCCCGAGCCCGGCCGCTGGATCGCCCAGCTCTTCTCCGAGCCCGTCAGCTCCGGAACCTCCGCACGGGACACGCGTCTTGCCGAGGTCAGGGAGTCCGTGCCCGACGCGGTCTTCGTCCGCAGCGACGACTACGCCTCGCTGCGCGCGGGCTACTGGGTGATCTACGCTCCGGGTCCCTTCACCGACGGCCGCGCCGCCCTGTCGTACTGCGAGGAGCACGGCCTGACCACGGCGAACACCTGCATCGGCCGCTACCTGAGCACGAGTTCGGCCGACTACGGCCTCCAGTGCCACCCGCCGGCCACCGCACCCACGGGCCGCTGCACCCGCTCATGACAGGGCGTAACCCCCGGGCACCTAAAATCTCGTCTCACATGGCGGTCGTCCCATGCGGCCGACGAGATGCCCCAGGCGTCCCGAAGGTTAAAGCGGAGTTACCACGGACGCGCTGGGTAAAAAACTCGAAAAAGTTCCACCAAATATGGAATATCCGATGGAGTCCGCCGCCGCTACTTGCTCCACACAAGCGTGGGTGCGGCATGTATGTTTGGAGTAATCCGCCGTACCCCGGCGGGCATCATGATGCCAGGGGGAGTGCAGAATGCTGGTCACTGAACGGCAACGAAAAGAACTCGCCTCCTTCCTTCGGAACCGGCGTGAACGGCTCACACCAGAGGCCGTCGGTATCAAGAATTCATATGGCCGCCGCCGCACCCCGGGCCTGCGCCGAGAGGAACTCGCCCAGCTCGCCGGGGTGAGTGTGACGTGGTACACCTGGCTCGAACAGGCCCGTAGAATCCGGGTGTCGAGCCAGGTTCTGAGCGGACTCGCACGGGCCCTGCGGCTCGACACGACGGAGACCGGGCACCTGTTCCGGCTGGCCGGTGAGTTACCACCCGCCACACAGGCACCCCGGTCGAGGGAAAGCATTCCCGCGCAATATCTGACGTTCCTCGAATTCCAGGATCCATTGCCCGCATTCATCGTCAACAACCGTTTCGACGTGTTGGCGTGGAACCATGGATTCTGTACGCTCTTCCCCTATTTCGAATCCCTGGAACAGAGCCGCCGCAACACCCTCGTGATGATGTTCGACGAGCGGGCCCGGGAAATGCACCCGAACTGGGAGCAGGACGCACTCGAGACCGCCGCGCTGTTCCGCGCCCAGGCCGCCGATCAACTCGCCCAGCCCGAATACGCGAAGATGATCGACGACCTCCAGGGCGAGTATCCGGAATTCCGGGAACTGTGGGAGCGGCTCGATCTCGCCCCGCCCGTCCCCTCCGTACGCTGCTTCGACCATCCGACCCTCGGGCGGATCGAACTCGGTTATGTGAAGCTGCGCCTGTCGAGCGCGGACGCGACCATGGTCGTCTATCAACCCGTCCTGGACAGCCGCCTGCTCGCCCGCTTCCGCGATCTGGTCGAGGAACGGATCAGGGTGCGGCTGCATTCGGCCGGGGGCTCAGTCGGACGGTCGTACCGACAGAGCGTGCCGGAAGACGTCCCTTGGGTCCCAGACGGCCTTCACCCGCTGGAGTCGGGGGTAGTTCCCCTTGAAGTACAGCGCGTGCCAGGGAACTCCTGAGGTGTTCCAGCGCGGGTCGGCCAGATCCACGTCCGGATAGTTGATGTACGACCCGTCGGTGCGGGAGTCGGAGACGGGTACCCCGCCCGTCTCCGCGTACAACTCCCGGTAGAGCTCCCGGATTCTGCGGATGTGCCGCTCGTCCTCGGCGGGATCGGTCCAGTACGTACCCAGATAGCTCTTGAGGACCGAATCCCGCTGGGCGACGACGGTCGCCGTGGAATCCACGGCGTTGACCTTCCTGCCGTAGGAGAACAGCACCACCGTCGTATGCCCGTCATAGTCGCGGTCGGCGAGATACCGGAACAGCAGCTCGCTCTCCGCGGCCGAATACGGCCGGCGCAGATAGGCGCCCTTGCTCTTGGAGCGGGTCAGCACTCCCCTGTTCTCCACGTCCCGCTGGCTGACCTGAAGCCACGGCATCCCGGTGCGGGTCACCCGGATCGGGGCCCGCACGCCGTTGCCCACCGCCGCGATGTACTCGTCAAGTCGCCTGCGGGCATCGGGAGTCGACCCGTCGAGCTGGGCGCTGAGGGTGATCCGGCCGACCGCGCGCTGGTTGAGGTACAGCGCGCTGTACAGGCTCTCGTACGCCGGGTCCGAGCCGTCCTCCTCGCGGTGCCAGTCGCCGTGGTTGCGGACGAGCCTTGCGAAGTCCCGCTCGCTCAGCGACTCCCAGGGCCACTCGGCGGAGGCGAAGAGAGTCGTCTCCGGGGGCCGGGGCAGCAGATCCTGCGGGGCGTCCGTCTCCGCCTCCGGGGAGCGGAACCAATAGCGGGTGACGACACCGAAGTTGCCGCCGCCTGCGCCGGTGTGCGCCCACCACAGGTCGTGATGGGGGTCGGCGGGGTCCCGCGATGCCACCACGGTCCGCGCCTCACCCGGGCCGTCGGCGACGACGACCTCCACCGCCTCCAGATGGTCGACGATCAGCCCGTCCCGTCGGCACAGGGCGCCGAAGCCGCCGCCCTGGACGTAGCCACCGAGCCCGACCGAGGGACAGGTGCCGCCGGGCACGGCGACGCCCCAGTTCAGGTACAGGGAGCGGTAGACGGACCCGAGCAGCGCGCCCGCGCCCATGCCGAAGGCCCGCCTGTCGGCGTCGTAGGTGACGTCGTTCAGTTCGGACAGGTCGATCAGCGTGCGCACGGCCGGGTCGTCCACCAAGCCCTCCAGACCGTGGCCCCCGCCGCGGACCGCCAGCCGGGACCCGTGGCGGACGGCGGCGGTGACCGCCCGGCGCACGTCCTCCGCGGTGCGCGGCACGTGGACTCGGTCCGGGGTACCGGTGAAGCGCGTGTTGCGCGAACGCGTGGTGAGGGAGAGGTAGCGGGGGTCGGCGCGGGTGATCGCGGGCACGCCCTGCGCGGGGATCCGGGGTGCGACGGACATGCCACCGGGGGCAGCAGCCTCAGGAACGGATACGCCAGGCACGGATACGTCCTGCACGGTCACGTCAGAAACGGGTACGTCAGGAACGGGTACGTCAGGAACGGATACGTCAGGCATCGGTGACCACAGCCGCCTTTCGTGAGGTCACGGCGCGGCGCACGGCCGCGTAGCCGAGGAGCAGGAGCAGGGCGCAGGCACCCGCGGCGCCGCCGAGGAGGGCGGTGTCCGGCCAGCCGCCGTGCGCCCAGAACGGGCCCGTCAGCGCGGAGCCCGCCGCGCCGCCGAGGAAGTAGCAGGTCATGTAGACCGTGGTGACCCGGCTGCGCATCTCGTCGCCGACCTGGCCGAAGACCGTCGTCTGGTTCGAGATGTGCGCGGCCTGGACCGCGAAGTCGATGAGGACGATCGCCGCGCCGAGCACGAGCAGCGAGGACGACAGGGCCGACACCACGGCGAAGGAGACCGCGATGAGCGCGAACGCGGCGGCGCTGACCGCCCGTTGGCGGCCCCGGTCGGCGAACCTGCCAGCCAGATTGGCACCGAGCGCACCGCCCGCGCCGAGCAGCCCCATCGCGCCGATCGCCGCGGAACCGTAGTGGTAGGGACCCTGGATCAGCCGGAGCGGCACAGCGGTCCACAGCACGGTGAACGCGGCGAAGCCCAGAGCTCCGTACAGGCAGCGCTCCACGATCACCGGCTGGGTGCGGACGAGGGAGAACAGCGAGCCGATGAGCCGGGCGTAGCCGCGGGCGGTGAGGGGGGCTTGGGCGGGCTGCGCGGGGAGGATGCGGCGCAGGGTCACGCACACCGCCAGCATCATGACCGCCGCGCCCCAGAACACGGCCCGCCAGTCGACGAGTTCCGCCACCACGCCGGCGAACGTCCGGCACAGGAGCGCGCCGAGGATGACCCCGGTCATCACGGTGCCGACGACCTGCCCGCGCCGCTCGGGCGGTGCCATGCCGGCGGCCTGCGGCACGATCACCATGGCGGCGACGCTCACCAGGCCGAGCAGGAAGAACAGCCAGATGAGGAGGTCGTCGTCGGCCCACGGGATCACCGCGAGCACCGCGGCCGCCGTGGTCACCAGGACGGTGAGGAGCCGTCTGCGGTCGACGGCGTCGCCCAGCGGCACCAGCGCGAACAGGCCCAGCGCGTAGCCGAACTGGGTGGCGGAGACGGACGAGGTGAGCGAGCCGGGGGTGCGGTGCAGCGAGGCCGCGAGCTCGGGCAGGATCGGCTGGAGGTAGTAGAGGTTGGCCACGCACAGGCCGCAGGCGGCCGCGAGCAGCAGCACGGTGCTCCGGCCGACTCGCGGCCGCGGCGGTGCGACGGGCCCCGCGAGGCCCGTCGCACCGCCGTGTGCCGCCTGGCTCACAGCGTGCCGCCGCCATCGACGTGCAGCACCGCACCGGTCACGAAGGTGTTCTGCAGGAGGTGCAGCACCGAGGCCGCGACGTCGTCGGGCTGCCCGATGCGGCCCACCGGCGTGGCCTGCGCGGTCTGCTCGAAGAGACCGGCGCGGGCGTCGTCGGGCAGGAAGGACCACAGCGGGGTGTCGATCAGGCCGCCGACGACGACGTTGACGCGCACCGGGGCGAGCTCGACGGCGAGGGAGCGGCCCATGCCTCCGATGCCCGCGTTGGCGGCGGCGGTCGCGCTCATGTCGGCGTACGACTTGAAGCCGGCCGCACCGGCGATCAGGACGATCGAGCCCTGGCCGGAGATCTTCTTGCCGGCGTGCCGGACGCTCAGGAGCTGCCCGACGATCTTGGTGTCGAGGGCGGCGCGCACGGCGTCGAGGGACACGTCGTAGACGGAGCCGACGGCCATGTCACCGGGGCAGACGACGAGGTGGTCGAGGGAGTCGATGCCCGCGAAGAAGGCGCGCACGCTCTCCTCGTCGGTGACGTCCACGACGCCGGTGGTGATGCCGTCGATCTCCTTGACGATCTGTTCCAGCTTGTCCTTGGAGCGGGAGCCGACGACGACCTGCGCCCCGGCGGCGGCGGCCTGGCGGGCCACCGCCTTGCCGATGCCGGACGAGCCGCCGATCACCACGACGCGGGCGTCGGAGAGCGAGGAGGCGGATGCGGAAGAAACGGGGGAAGCGGACAAGGTCGTCTCCTGGTCACGAGCGATTGGTCACGAGCGGTTGAGTACTGACCGGCCGGGGCAGAAGTGAAAGCCCGGCCACCCATGACGCTGTCAGCTCGCGCGTGAGGCAGGGAGGCGAGGATTCATGCTAGTTGGAATACCACCTGGTTAGGCCTTCGCAGGCGCGCCACCATGGGGTGTCGTCGGGCGCCACGGCTCGCCCGGCGCAACGGTCGGGGCGCGCCACGGCGTACGCGTGCACCGTCGCTGTCGGCTCGCCCGACGCCGCAATGGCTGTCATCTGCCGACGCCGAAAATGGCTGTTATTCCGAGGCGGTTCTCTGTGAGTACAGGCGGTTCTCTGTGAGTACGGAAACTCCACTCCCGCACGACCCGGTTCCGACGGTCCGCGGCCCGGTCGGCGCAGCCGAGTTGGGCGTCACCCTCGCGCACGAGCATCTCTTCGTGCTGAGCTCCGAATTCCAGTCGAACTTCCCCTACTTGTGGGACCGCGAGGCCGGAGTGGGCGAGGCCGTGCGGCAGTTGGAGCAGGCCTACGCGGCAGGTGTGCGGACGCTGGTGGACATGACGGTGCTCGGCCAGGGTCGCGACATCGACCTGGTGCGCGCGGTCGCCGAGCGCACCCCGGTGAACATCGTGCTCGCGACCGGCGTCTACAGCGTCGACGGCATCCCGCTCTTCGCCCGCTTCCGGGGGCCCGGCGCCGCCATCGAGGCCGAAGACCCGCTGATCGAGCTGCTGTTGCGCGATGTCACCACCGGAATCGCGGACAGCGGAGTCCGGGCGGGTCTGGTGAAGTTCGCCTGCGAGCGCACCCCGCCGGACGGGGCCGCGCACCGGATGGCCGCCGTCGTCGCCGAGGTGCACCGGCAGACCGGTGTCCCCGTCGTCGTGCACTGCGACCCCTTCGAGGGCAACGGCATCGCGCTGGTGCGGCTCCTGGAGAAGGAGGGGGTGCCCGCGGGCTCCGTGGTCGTGGCGCACGCCGGGGACTCCGCCGACCTCGACGGGCTGCGCGCCCTCGCCGACACCGGCTGCGTGCTGGGCTACGACCGGTACGGCATGACGCCCTTCGCCCCCGACGAGCAGCGCAACGCCACCCTCGCCGCGCTCGTACGGGCGGGCCACACCGCCCAGTTGCTCGTCTCGCAGGACCACCCCGTGCACATCGACTATCTGACGTCCGAGCAGCGGGAGCGGATCTATCCGGGCTGGAGTTATGTGCATCTCTTCGAGCGCGTCCTGCCGATGCTCCTGAAGGAGCCGGGCATCGACGACGCGACCGTGCACACCCTCCTCGTCGACAATCCGCGGCGGCTGCTCTCCCGTATCGCCGCGCCCCACCCCACGGAGGCCCGCGATGCCGCTTGAACCCTGGCAGGAACTGGGCGCCGACCTGCTCATCGACGAGGAGCACGTCAAGTGCTGGGTGGAGACCGTGCCGCCCGGCGAGCAGCGGCCCGCCCACACCCACCGGCACCCCTGGGTGACCGTCGTGCTCTCCGGGGCGCACGGTGAATCCCTGGACGAGAACGGCGAGTTGATCAAAGCCGTGACGCTGGAGACCGGCCAGGTGGTGCACAACCGCGGCGAGTCCCTGCCCATGCGGCACTACGTCCACAACCTCTCCGACCAGACCCTCGTCATGGTCGCCATCGAACTCCGTACGCCCACGGCGCCGGAGGAAGGACCGAGTACATGAGCCGACACGAAGGCCGAGCGGAGCAGAGCGGCGCGGGACAGCCGCCGCCGAGCACTCCCGCCCTGGTCACCGGGGCAACCTCCGGCCTCGGCCGGAGCCTCGCGCGGGCCCTCGCCGACCGCGGCTGGACCGTCCTGGTGCACGGCAGGGACGAGGGCAGGTGCGCCGAGGTCGTCGGCGAACTGCGTGCGGCGGGCGGCACGGCCTATCCGTATCTCGCGGACCTCTCCTCCCTCAAGGAGGCCGCCGAGCTCGGCAGGAGGGTGGCCGCCGAGCATCCCTCGCTGGGGCTGCTCGTGAACAACGCGGGCGTGGGCGCGGGCCGTGACTCCCGCCGCCGCGAGGTGAGTCGCGACGGCTACGAACTGCGGCTCGCCGTCAACTACTTGGCGCCGGTGGTCCTCACCCACGCCCTGCGCTCCCCGCTGCGTGCGGCGGGCTCGGCGCAGGTCCTCAACATCGGGTCGATCGGGCAGAGCCCCGTCGACCCGGACGATGTGCAGTTCACCCGGCGCTACGACGGCATGGAGGCGTACACGCGCAGCAAGTTCGCGCTCGCCGCCTTCACGTTCACCATCGCCGAGGAGTACGCGGCCGAGGGCATCCGGGTCAACTGCGTGCACCCCGCGAACTACATGGACACCACGATGGTCACCGAGGCCGGGGTGCGCCCCTGGTCCTCGGTGGCCGAGGGGACCGCGGCCGTGCTGCACGCCATCGACGACGGGGCGCGGGGCGCGAGCGGCCAGTACTACAACGAGAGCCGCCGGGCCAAGGCGCACCGCCTCGCCTACAGCGCGGACACCCAGCGGCGGCTCGCCTCGCTCACCGACCGGCTCATCGCTCCGGCGGAGGGGGCGAGCGGCACGGGCTGGTGAGCATCTGACATGTGGGCGGGACACGTCAAGACGGGCCCGGGTGCGATTCGACTCGCACCCGGGCCCGTCCCCGTGCCTCAGTCCTCCTGGACCAACGCCAGCAGGTGGTCGGGGAACCGCTCGCCCGCGAAGGCGCCGGCGGGGGCGATCTCGTCGACCTGGCTCAGGACTTCGGGGGTCAGCGTGACGGCTCCCGCGGACGCGTTCTCACTCATGTGCGTACGCCGCTGGGCTCCCGGAATCGGTACGACACCCTGCGCGACGAGCCAGGCAAGGGCGAACTGCGCGGGCGAGCAACCAAGTTGGGCGGCCAGTTCGCCGATCCTGGTGACCAGGGTCTGGTTGAAGCCGAGGTTGTCCTCGGAGAACCGGGGCAGGCCGCGGCGCATGTCGTCCGGGGCCAGCTCGGCTCCGGAGAGCTCCCCGGAGAGCAGCCCGCGGCTGAAGGGGCTGTAGGCGACGAACCCGATGCCGAGCTCGCGCACGGTGGGCAGTACGGCGCGCTCCGGGTTGCGGCTCGCGAGGGAGTACTCGGTCTGCACCGCGGTGATGGGGTGCACGGCGTGCGCGGCGCGGATCGCCGCCGTACCGGCCTCGGAGAGGCCCAGGTACCGCACCTTTCCGGCCTCGACCAGCTCCGCCATGGCGCCCACCGATTCCTCGACCGGCACCTCGGGGTCGACACGGTGCAGGTAGTAGAGGTCGATGTGGTCGATGCCCAGGCGCTTGAGACTGGCGTCGACGGCCTCCTTGATGTGCCGGGGACTCGCGTCGACCCGCACACCTTCGGGGGTGCGGATCAGGCCGCACTTGGTGGCGAGGATGGCCCGGTCGCGGTGTCCGCCGGCCAGCGCGCGGCCGACGATCTCCTCACTCAGGCCGGCGCCGTACATGTCCGCGGTGTCGAGGAAGTCCATGCCCCGGTCCAGGGCGCCGTGGATGGTGCGGATCGACTCGGCCTCGTCGCTGTCTCCGTAGAACTCGGCCATGCCCATGCAGCCGAGGCCGATCGCGGACACCTCCAGGCGGCCGCCGAGCAGGATGCGGTCCAGGGCGCGCGGTGTGATGGTGGTCATGCCTTCTCCTCGTTGGCTACGGGTGGTGCGGGCGTGCTGGTGGGCCCGGTGTCGCCGTGTGCGGCGGGCAGCAGCTGCTCCAGGCGGCGCAGAGCGCCCGGATCGGTGAGGGCGGCGGCAGCGGCGACGACTCCGTCCGGGCGCACGAGCACCACCCCGGGACGGCGGGCGCCCAGGGCGCGGGCGGTCCGCGCGTCCAGGTGCGCGCAGGCGGGCGTGTCCCGCTCGGGGAAGGGGGTGGGGCCCGCGAGGGCGAGCAGTGCGTGCCGTCCGTCGCGCAGCAGGTCGTGGGTGCGGCCGCCGGTCGGGAGGGATACGTCCGGCAGCCGGGTTCCGGGGCCGAGTTGTCCCAGCGAGGGCCCTTCGGCGGGGTAGCGCAGGTCCATCTGCGCGAGGCGGGAGGGCAGCACCCGGTCGAGGACACCGCTGCGCTCGGCGGCCGACGCCGCGAGGTCGCGGGCCCGCTCGCGCCAGCCGCTCCAGGTCCACAGGCGGGTCTGGCGGTCGGTGTCGTCGACCACGGCGTGCGCGACATGCGTACGTTCCCGTTCCCAGGCCCCGAGCGCGGTCTCCGGCAGCCTGCCCCGGATCACGTCGGCGAGCCGCCAGGCCGCTTCGTGCGCGTCCTGGATGCTGGTGTTCAGTCCCTGTCCGCCGGCCGGGCTGTGCACATGCGCGGCGTCGCCCGCCAGCAGCACCCGCCCGTCACGGAACCGGTCCGCCATCTTGCGGTGGACCTGGAAGTGGCCCGCGCCGCTGACGGAGACCAACTCCAGCGGAACGGGGCTGCGTTCGGCGGCTATGGCGCGGACGGTCTCCTCGACGTTCTCCGGTCCCGCGCCCTCGGGGGCGCTGCCGAAGACACGGATGCGCCCGCCCGGGAGGCCTACGACGACGAGCACGCCCGTGGGGCCCATGAAGTAGTGCGCCTCGGCGTGGGCGAGCGGCGTCTCCCACTCGCCGTCGACGAGGACGAACGACTGCGGGTACGTGGGCCCGGTGAAGGCGACGCCGAGCCGCTCGCGGACCGCGCTGTGCGCGCCGTCGCAGCCCAGCAGTCGGCCCGTACGGTGGACGGTGCCCGAAAGGTCGGCGTCCACCCCGTCGGCGTCCTGGGCGAGGGCGGTCAGCGGATGCCCGTACTCCACCCGGCCGCCCGTCTCACGCAGCGCGTCGAGCAGCAGTCCCTCGGTCTCGTTCTGCGGGAGGGAGAGGGGGGTGCCGAAGCGACTGCCTTTCAGGCCCCGGAAGTTGATGCGGGCGACGCGGCGGCCGCGGGCGTAGTAGTTGGCGGCGACGACAGGAAGTGCCGCGTCGCGGATGCGGTCCTCCAGGCCGAGGCGTGCCATCACTTCCAGCGCACGCGGCTGGAGGATAATCGCCTTCGCATGGGGGTTCCTTCGGGCCGCGCGATCGACAATCCTGGTGTCGATCCCGCGGCGGATCAGCTCGGTGGCCATCATCAGGCCGGTCGGCCCTGCGCCGACGACCAGTGCTTCGCTGTCCACGGTGATGCGTCACACCTCCTGCGTTCAGGGGGGAACAGGCATACGGGGTAGGCGTGGTTGGTGCGCCGGAGAACCATGGTGCATGAACTCCAAGAGCCGGACGTGGTGGGCGTGATACCCCTGAGTCCAGCACCACCCTGGGCGATTTTTCCGGCCGGGAATCCGGGCCCCCGGCGGCTGCGCGGCTCGTAGTGAGCCCTGTGTCGGGTGGCCGGCGACGCACCCCAGGCCGAACAGCAACTCGCTTTCAGCCAGCGCGAATTGGCGCAAACCACGGAAAGCCGGGGCACCCTGACTCGGGGTAACTGGTAGCGATTTCAAGGGTATGAGCCGCACGGGTGGCAGAAGGCTCTGGCTGGCGGCGGCGAGGCGCTCGAAGAATGTGGGCCACGAGCCCGGCCACTCCACAAGGAGCAGCACACCGATGCCCCTCCCCCAGAGCGCCCTCGCACCGGACGCGGCCACCACCGCACCGGCCCTCTCCTACCGGCACACGATCGACCGCGGCGACGTCCACCGCTGGGCGGTCAGCGAGGTCTTCCTCACCGACTACGCCGACCTGACCTCGGACAACTACCTGGCGGCCGCCCAACTCCCGCCCGCTCACCACTACTTCGGTGACCACACCGGACCGGCCGCCGACGCCCCCGACAGCATGCTTCTCCTCGAGTGCTGCCGGCAGGCCGCCACCTGCATCGCCCACCGCGGCCTCGGCGTCACCCGGGACAGCGCCTTCCACGTCACCGACTGGACACTCGAACTCACCGGCACCACCCCGCCGCCGGCCCACGGCAGGCCCCGCGAGCTCGACATCCGGGCCGCCGTCACCCGCAGCAAGGTCCGCTCGGGAACGGTGCGCGCCGCGCGATACGTCCTGGAGCTGTCGCACGGCGGCGAAACGATCGGGCGCTGCGACATCTCCGCCCGCTACTCCCCGGCGGAGGAGGCGGAGATCGTCCGCCGCTACCACCGCAAGTCGGCGCCTCCCCAGTCGGGTTCGCTGCCCGCCGTACCCCCGGGCACACCCGTGCCACCCGCCGAGGTGGCCCGCCGCGACCCCGCCAACGTGGCGCTCGCCGACGCGCGCCGTGTCGCCGGCGGGGTGGCCGCCGTGGTGGCGGTGCCGTCCGGACACCGTACGCACTTCGACCACCCGCAGGACCACTACACGGCGATGATCCTCATGGAGGCCGCCCGGCAGACCGCGCTCCTCGCGGCGGGCACCGGCGTACGGATCACCGGTTACCGCTCGGCGTTCGCCAGGTTCGCCGAACTCGACGCCCCTGTACGGGTGTCGGCCGTGCGCCGCCGCTGCGACGAGGTGGCCGTCCGCTTCCGGCAGGACGGCGTGGTCGTCAGCGAGATCACCGTCGGCGTCTCGGAGGACTTCTGATGGCCGCCGTACCCGGGCCCGTACGAGCGGTCTGGACCGACTACGGCGGCGTGCTGACCCCTCCGACGGCCGAGTCGATGGAGTCCTTCTGCGCCCGGCTCGGCGTGCCGTCGGCCCCGCTCCTCGCCGCCATGCGGCAGGTGTCCCGCGACTGCGGCGCGGGCGAGGACATCATGGCGCCGCTCGACACCCCGCTGCTCACCCAGGAGTCCTGGGAGCGCCGAGTCGAAGCGGCCCTCGCGACCCACAGCGGCATCCGCGTCGACCTCAGCGACTACCCGGCGCGCTGGTTCGCCGACCGCGCCGTCAACCAGCCCTGGCTCGACACCCTGCACCGGCTGCGCCGACAGGGCGTGTTCGTCGGCCTGTTGTCGAACATGCCGCCCGCCTGGGACCGGCACTGGCGCCTCGCCGTACCGCCCGAAGGCCTCTTCGACGCGGTGGTGCTCTCCTACAACTCCGGCTGCCGCAAGCCCGAGGAGGAGATCTTCCGCCTCGCCGCCGAGCGGGCCGGGGCGCGCCCGGAGGAGTGCGTGCTCGTCGACGACCTCGCGGTCAACTGCGCGGGGGCGGAGCAAGCCGGCTGGCACGGTGTCGAGTTCACCGGAGCCGAGGCCGCCACGGCCAGGGTCGACGCACTGACCGCGCCGGGCTCCGCACTCGTACCCGTCGACCCCGACCGCGAGCACCTGCGCGGACCGCGGCACGCGCCGGTGACCGTCGTGGCCCCGGGAGGCGACCTGTGAGAGCCGCCGTCATCAGCGGCATCGGCTCATGGCTGCCGCCCGACCTGGTCACCAACGACGACCTCGCCGCCCGCATGGACACCTCCGACGAGTGGATCCGCACCCGGACCGGTATCCGTACCCGGCACTTCGTGTCCGCCGGGATGCCGACCTCCCGTCTCGCCGCGGAGGCCGGGGCGCGGGCCATGGAGTCGGCGGGCACGGCGGACCTGGACGCCGTGGTGCTCGCCACCACCACGCCCGACCGCCCCTGCCCGGCCAGCGCCCCCGAGGTGGCCCGCCGCCTCGGCCTCACCGGCCGCCCGGCCTTCGACGTCTCCGCCGTCTGTACGGGATTCCTGTACGCCCTCACCACCGCGGCCGGGATGATCGCCTCCGAAGCCGCCGATCAGGTTCTCGTCATCGGCGCCGAGGCCTTCAGCACCCTCATCGACCCTCAGGACCGCTCCTCCGCCGTCGTGTTCGGCGACGGCGCGGGCGCGGTGGTACTGCGGGCCGGGGAGCCCGGCGAGCCCGGTGCCCTCGGCCGGATCGTGCTCGGCAGCGACGGTTCGCTCGCCGACCTGATCACGGTGCGGGCCGGCGGCTCCGAGCAACCCCACCCCGACGCCGACCCCGAACGCAGCGACCCGGCCGACCGCTACTTCTCGATGCGGGGCCGGGAGGTCTTCGGGCACGCCGTGACCCGCATGTCGGAGTCGGCGCGCGCCGCGCTCGCGCCCACCGGATGGCAGCCGGGCGATGTCGACCGGCTGGTCGGCCATCAGGCCAACCTCCGTATCCTGCGGGCCGTCGCGGAGCAGCTGGACATCCCGGCGGACCGGCTCGTCATCCACCTGGACCGGGTCGGCAACACCGCGGCGGCCTCCATCCCGCTCGCCCTGGCACACGCGCACGCCACCGGAGAACTCACCCCCGGGGCACGCGTCGTCCTCGCCGCCTTCGGAGGCGGCGCCACGTGGGGGGCCACGGCACTGACCTGGCCCTCGCTGAAGTCCGCGTAGCCACGCGCCCGTTCACGCACCGTCGCAACGCCCCACCGCGCCTCGTCACAACGCCCCCCACCCGAACCCACAGCCGAAAGGCGGCATCAGCCATGAGCACCTTCACGCCCCCCACCTTCGAGATCCTCTCCCAGGTCCTGGAGGAGAAGTTCGGCGTCCTGCGCGACGACATCAAGCCCGACACCGTCCTGGAGGACATCGAGCTGGACTCGCTCGCGTTGATCGAGGTCGCCCTGACCCTGCAGAAGCAGCTCGGCTTCGCGATACCCACCGAGGACCTCAACAGCAGCGGCACCGTCTCGGACCTCTACGAGCTGGTGAACACGGCAGCGGAGAAGGCCTGATGGCCGAGCGCACCGGACGGGACACGCCCGTCGCGATCACCGGGATCGGCCTCGTCACCCCGGCCGGCATCGGAGTGGCGGCGAACTGGGAGCGGCTCCTGTCGGGCCGCCCCACCGCACAGCGCGACCCGGCGCTCGCCGGGCTGCCCGTGGACATCTCCTGCCGGGTCCCCGACTTCGACGCCAACGCCCTGCTCGGCCGCTCGACGGCCTGGCGCCTCGACCGGGTCAGCCAACTCGCCCTGGTGGCCGCCAAGGAGGCCCTGACCGACGCGGGCCTGGACCCGCAGGAGTGGGACGGCGCCCGGGTCGGCGTCGTCATGGGCAACGCGCTGGGCGGCACCGCCTCCTACGAGGACGCCCACACCGCGTACCACCAGGAGGGCGCCGACCAGGTCTCGCCGCTGGTGATGGTGAACTGGCCGGTCAACATGATCTCCGGGTATCTCGCCATGCACTGCCGGGCGTTGGGCCCGAACCTGGTGGTCGCCACCGCCTGTGCGTCCGGCGTCACCGCGGTCGGCACCGCACGGCAGATGCTGCAGTCCGGCGTCTGCGACATCGTGCTCGCCGGTGCGTCCGAGGCACCGCTGAGCCCCACACCGATGGCCGCCTACCACCGGATGGGCGCGCTGTCCCGCCGCACCGACGACCCGGCGGGGGCCTCCCGCCCCTTCGACGCGGACCGCGGCGGTTTCGTGGCCGCGGAAGCGGCGTCCGTGCTGGTCCTGGAGCGCGAGCAGGACGCACGGGCACGGGGCGGCACGGTCCGTGCGCTGATCGCCGGCTTCGGAGCCAGCGCCGACGGGCACCACGCATCCGCGCCGGACCCGAAGGGCGCTGGCGTGGAGCGCGCCCTGCGCTCGGCACTCACCGACGCGGACGTCGCCCCCGACGCCGTCGACCATGTCAACGCCCATGGCACGTCGACCAAGTTGAACGATCTGATGGAGTCTCAGCTGATCAACCGCGTGCTCACGGGGCGGCCCTCGGTGACCTCCACCAAGGGCGTCACCGGACACGCGCTCGGCGCCGCGGGCGCCATCGAGGTGGCGTACACGGCCCTGACCATCGAACACGGGCTGGTGCCGCCCACCGCCAACCTCGACAAGCTCGACCCCGAGATCGACATCGATGTCGTCAGCGGTGCGCCCCGCGAACAGCGCGTCACCACGGCGACCAGCCACTCCTTCGGGTTCGGCGGACAGAACGCCGTTCTGGTCCTCCAGAAAGCAGGCACACGATGACCGGCGGCCGGTCCGTCTTCGTCACCGGAGGGAACCGCGGGATCGGTCTGGCCGTCGCCCGCGCCTTCGCCGCGCAGGGCGACCGGGTGGCGGTCGGCCACCGGTCGGGCGAGGCTCCCGAGGGCTTCTTCGGCGTGCGCTGCGACGTCACGGACGCCGACTCGCTGGACGCGGCGTACGAGAAGATCGAGGCCGAGCACGGCCTTGTGCAAGTCCTGGTGGCGAACGCCGGAATCATGCGGGACAAACTGGCGCTGCAGACCACCGACCAGGACTTCCTGGAGATCCTCGACACCAATCTGGTGGGCGCTTTCCGGTCGGCCCGGCGGGCCATCCCCGGGATGCTGGAAGGACGTTGGGGGCGGCTCGTCTTCATCTCGTCCTTCTCCGGAATGCTCGGCTCCCCCGGGCAGGCCAACTACGCGGCGTCGAAGACGGGTCTCACAGGGCTGGCCCGCTCGCTCGCCCGGGAGCTGGGGCGCCGGGGTATCACGGCGAACGTCGTGGCCCCTGGTTTCATCGACACCGACATGGTCGCGGGCGTCACCCCGAAGCGGCGTGCCGAGTACCTCTCCATGACGGCGCTCGGCCGCCCCGGCACCCCCGAGGACGTGGCGAACGTGGTGCGCTTCCTCGCCGGCGAGGACGCCTCGTATCTCACCGGCGTGTTCCTGCCGGTCAGCGGCGGACTCGGGATGGGCGTATGAGCACGGAGCCGAAGGGCGGCGGGCTGCTGGCCGGGAAGCGGCTGCTGGTCACCGGCGTGCTCTCCGACACGTCGATCGCCTTCCATGTGGCGCGGATCGCCCAGCAGGAGGGCGCCCAGGTGGTGCTGACCTCGTTCGGGCGGGCACTGCCCATCACGGAGGCGATGGCCGAGCGGCTGCCGGCGCCCGCGCCCGTGATCCGGCTCGACGTCACCGATCAGGGCGACCTCGACGCGCTGCCGGACGCGGTCGCCGACCGCCTGGGCGGTCTCGACGGCATCGTGCACTCGATCGCGTTCGCCCCGCGGTCCGCGCTCGGCGGCGCCTTCCTGGAGACGACGTGGCAGGACGCGGGGACGGCCCTCGAGGTATCGGCGTACTCCCTCAAGGCCCTGGTCACGGCGTGCCTTCCACTGCTGAAGGAGGGCTCGTCCGTGGTGGGGCTCGACTTCGACGCGGCCCTGGCCTGGCCCGGCTACGACTGGATGGGGGTCTCCAAGGCCGCGCTCGAGTCGGTCACCCGCTACCTGGCGATGTACCTCGGCGAACGGCGCGTCCGTGTCAACCTCGTCGCGGCGGGCATGGTCCGCACCCTGGCGGCGCGCTCGATCCCCGGAGTGGAGCGCATGGAGGAGATCTGGCGCACCCGCCCGCCACTCGCCTGGGACGTCCACGACCCGGAACCGACGGCGAAAGCCTGCGCGGTGCTCCTCTCCGACTGGCTGCCGGCCACCACCGGCGAGATCCTGCACGTCGACGGAGGACTTCACGCGGTCATGACATGACCGCGGGAGGCATCGACACGTTCCCGGCCGCTGCCGCAGCGGCCGGGAACGCCCGCCCGTGGAACCGTTCAGGGCTCACCGCGACGGCTCGGGAAAGATCAGCCGGAGTCGCTGGACTCTCCCCTTCTCGCGGAACATGAGCCAGGCGATGGTCGGCGGGCAGGGGTTGGCGGCCCCGACGGGGTTGGTGACGTCCATTTCCCAGATGGTGATGTCGCGGCTGGCCACCACATGTCGCAGGTACTGGCGCACCCCGGATTCCAGCATGTGCCGCATGACCGGGACGGGATGGGTGCGTTCCCCCGGCCGGCTGAGCGGGCCGACCAGTTCGGTCTCCGCCGGCCACAACTCGGAGATCTCCCGGGGCAGGGCGCCGCGCTCGGACGCCTGCAGGGTCTCCACGGCCTCGTGTCTGCTCTCCTTGGCGAGCGCGGAGGCGTCGTCGTGCGTCCGTGCGGCGGTCGACAGCAGCACCTGGGCCATTTTCCCCCTGGCCTGGTTGAGCCGGCTTCGCACCGTGCCCACCGGAACCTCGCAGACGGCGGCTATCTCCCGGTAGGAGGTGACGCCGCTGAAGTGCCGCAGCATCAGCACCAGTCGGAGCTGCGGCGGCAGTTCGTCCACCGCGTCCCAGATCCAGTCCCGCATGGCGTGTTCCTCGATGAGCCGCTCCGGTTGCGAGGGCGCCTGCTCGCGAAGCCGCAGGTGGTCGAGGCCGTCGAGGCCCGGCGTCTCCCGGGTTTCGCGCAGTCGCGTGCGGGAGGCGTTGCGGACGATCGCCCGCAGCCACGCCCCCACCGCCGACGGATCCCGTACGTCCCCGATCCGCCGCAGCGCGGTCAGTGCGGCGTCCTGCACCGCGTCCTCCGCGTCGGGGCCGTAGCCGAGCAGGCTCAGCGCCACCGCGCGCATCGGCGCCTGATGACGGGCCAGCAGGAGACCCAGGGCCGCGGTCTCGCCGGCCTGGGCCCTGCGCGTGAGTTCCTCATCCGTGGGCGGGTTGAGGGACACCATGAACTGAACGCCTCCGTGCGGACGAATCACGAACCGTGTGCAGTCTGGAAGATACGCCGGGACGGGTCCTCGGCGTCCACCATCGGGAGGATCGCCTTCCCTCGGGCTTGACGCAGCCGGCTTCCGTGGAGGCCGGACTGGACGGGTCCGCCGGGCCCGCCGGGCCCGACAAACCGACGGCCCTGCGCGACGCGCTGACGGAACTGCCACCCGACCAGCAGGGGGTGGAAGGGCCGCCGGTGGCCCCTCCCCCCCCTATCGGTTACGGATTGCAGCTGACACGGACCTCACCGCTGCAGGTGTCGACCCCCGTACCGCCGTTCAGCCGGTCGAAGCCCGGACCGCCGTTCAGCGAGTCCCGCCCTGCGTCCCCGAACAACCGATCGTTGCCGAGGCCGCCGCGCAGCGTGTCATTGCCAGGGCCGCCGCGCAGCGTGTCGTTGCCCGCGTCCCCGTTGATGGTGTCGTTGCCGTCGCCGCCGCTCGCCGTGTCGTCGCCCGCGCCCCCGTTGAGGGTGTCGTTGCCGGCGCCGCCATTGAGCTGGTCGTTGCCCGCGTCGCCGTTCAACGTGTCGTTGCCGGCGCCGTCGCTCAGCGTGTCCCTGCCCGCTCCTCCGGACAGCCGGTCGTTGCCGGAGCCGCCGTTGAGCACGTCGATGCCGTCGCGCCCCGAGAGTCCGTCGTTCCCCGCGCCTCCACGAATGAGGTCACGGCCCGAACCGCCGACCAGGGTGTCGTTTCCGGTGCCCCCGTTGAGAGTTGTCGGGATGAAGACGTTCGCGCTGACACCGACGGAGTCGCTCAGGTTCAGGGTGTTGACCACGATCCGCTGGACCCCCACGCACCGCACCCTCGTCACATCGGCGCCGACACGCTGGCATCCGGCCCCCGGCGTGATCCGGACGCGGTCGTCGACCACATAGGTCGCCACCCCGGTGCGGCTGACGGTGACCTGGTTGACCTGGTTGACGCGCGCGTCGTACCTGAGTGTCCCGTTGGAGACCGCGGCGCCGCCGGGTGCGGCGGGCGCGGCGGGCAACGCCGCGGCCGGCATCACCTGGGAGGCGGCGACCGCCCCCGCCGCGATCGCGGTGGCCAGCACCATCTTGCATGTGTTGCGCATATCCGATTCCCCCTGTGGGTGTGTCCGCCGCGGCACCCCCCGTGGACGCCGCCGTCGGACCCCCACAGCCTCACGGCCCGCCGCCGGCAACACATCGGGAGAATCCTTGCTTCCGCCCGCGCCCCTACCTCATATGTCCATTGACGGGCGGCGCCCCGAGTCCTAGCTTCGGCCCCGATGCCGAACCCCTTGTACTCCTCGCCGGTGATGGTGGGACGGTCGCTGGAACTGGCCGTTCTGGACGCCGCGCTGCACCGTGCCGGCGGCGGCGAGGGACGGCTGGTGGTCGTCGAGGGCGACGCCGGCATCGGCAAGACCCGGCTGGTGGACAGCTTCGCCCGGGCCGCCGCCGAGCGTGGCGTACGGGTCCCGGTGGGGTACTGCCCACCGCTGGTGGACGACGTGCCGTACGCGCCGATCCTGGACATCCTGCGCGGCCTCGACGCCTCGCCGGCGTCCGCCCGGATCCGGGACCGCGGGCGCTTCTTCCGCAAGGTCGCGGATCTGCTCGCCGGACAGGGCGAGACCACCATGGCGGTCGTCGAGGACCTGCACTGGGCCGACGGGTCCACCCGCGACCTGCTCGCGTTCCTCTCCCGCGTACTGCGCAAGGACGCAGTCCTGCTGGTCGTCACCGTGCGGGGCGACGAACTGGTCCCCGGCCATCCGGTCGGCGCGCTGCTCGCCGAACTGACCCGCGACCGGCAGGTCGACAGGCTGCGGCTGCTGCCGCTGACCCGTGCCGAGGTGGAGCAACAGGTGTGCGAACTCCTCAGGGAGCGCGCCTCCGCCTCCCTCGTGGACGACCTCTTCGGCAGGGCGGAGGGGAACCCCTTCTTCACCGAGGAACTGCTCGCCGCCGACGGCGGGACCGGTCGCGTTCCGGCAACCGTGAGCGATGCGCTGGACGCCCGTTTCGCCCGGCTGGGACCGGCCGCGGGGCAGGTGCTGCGTGCGGCCTCCGTGATCGGCCGCTCCAGCGACCACCTGCTGCTCGCCGCCGTCGCCCGACTACCGGACGACGTACTGGAGGAGGCGCTGCGCGAGGCGGTGGACCACTTCCTGCTGGTACCGACGTCCGACGGCTACCGTTTCCGTCACCAGTTGGCGCAGGAGGCGGTCCTGCGCGCGGTGCTGCCCGGCGAGCGTGCCCGGCTGCACGGCCGCGCCGCCCGGGCGCTCCAGGACCGCGGGCCCTCTTCGGCCGACGCCGCTCCGGCGAACGCGGCGGAGCTGGCCAGGCACTGGGAGGCCGCGGGCGAGCCCGTGCAGGCACTGCCGGCCGCCCGCCTGGCGGCGGACCTCGCGGAAGGGGCCAGTTCCCCCGCGGCGGCCCACGTGCAGTACGAACGGATGCTGCGGGTGTGGCCGGAGACCCCGGGCGCACAGGTCCCGGCCGGCATGACGCGTCATCAACTCCTCCTCGACACCGCCGGGTCGGCCGCCGCCTCCGGCAACAACTCGCGAGCCGTCGCCCTGGTGTCCGAGGCCCTGCTGGAGGTCGACAAGACCACCGAGCCGGCGCGTGCGGCCGTACTCCTCGAGCGCCAGGGCTGCTACGCGCTGACCTCCGCCGACCAGAAGACCTCCCGTACCGCGTACGAGGAAGCAGCCCGTCTGGTGGCGGGCGCGCCCGCCTCGCCCGAACGCGCCCGGGTACTGGAGGCGATGGCCCAGGGCCTGATGCTGCGCTCCTACGACGAGGAGGCGATCGGCTACGCCGAGCAGGCCATCGCGGACGCCCGGGAGACCGGTGCGGGCCCGGTCCTGTCGATCGCCCTGTCCATCCTGGGATCGTGCCGGATCAAACTCGGACGACTGGACGAGGGCCTGGCCGTGCTGGGCGAAGCGCTCGCGCTCGCGCTGGAGGTCGACGACCCACCGGCGGCCGGGCACGCCTACCTGTCGCTGTGCGAGTCGCTGGTGGCCGCCGGCCAGTTGCGAACGGCGCTGGAGCGGTCCCGCGAAGGCGCCCGCCTGACCAGGGAACTCGGGCTGACCGGAACGATCGCGCCTGCCATCGAGTGCAGCGCGGTACGTACGCTGGTCCGGCTCGGACGACTGAGCGAGGCCTCGGACCTCGCGGACCGGGCTCTGAGTGAGGTCGTGGAGCGCTTCTACTGCCAGCAGATCGAACTCCAGCTGGCCGGGCTGGAGATCAGGCGCGGGCGGCTGGTCGCGGCCGGGGAGCTGCTCGGCGGACTCGACCCCATCTTCACGGCCGAGGACGTGCTGTTCAGCGCCGGCACGCTGCGGTGGCGGGCCGAACTCGCCGTCGCCCGCGGCGACTGGGCGGACGCGCTGGCACTGGCCGAACGGGGACTCGGTTCGCGTCATACGAGCGGATACGAGGCGCTCGGCCCGCAGCTGTGCGCCGTAGCCGTACGCGCTGTCGCCGAGACGGTCGAGGAGGACCGCGGCAACCGCCGCCGCCCCGACCCAGCCGCGGCGTCGGCGGAGGCCCGCCGGTTCGCCGATCTCGCGGATTCACTGGTCGCGCAGGTCCGGGCGCGCGGAGGCCAACCCTCGCCCGACCACCTCGGCTACGCGCTGCTGGCCCGAGCCGAGTGCTCCCGCCTCGACCCGGCCGGACCGGACCCCGGCCTGTGGGAACAGCTCTCCGCGGACCGGGACCGCGAGCTGGACCCCTACCTCGCCGCATACGCCCGCCGTCGCCAGGCCGAGGCGCTCCTCATGTCCCGCGCCCCACGTGCCACCGCCGCACCCCTGCTCTACGCGGCCCACCGCAGCGCCCAGGAGATCGGCGCCGAACTGCTGGCCCGCGACATCGGCGACTTCGCCGGCCGCGCGGGCATCACCCTCGACCGCCCGGCCCCCACGGACCCGGACCGGGAACCGGCAGCCACCGAATTCAGCCTGACCGACCGCGAAACCGAAGTCCTCCGCCTCCTGTCCCGCGGCCTCACCAACGGCGAGATAGCCCGCGAACTGTTCATCTCCGCCAAGACCGCAAGCGTCCACGTCTCGGCCATCCTGCGAAAACTCGGCGTCACCAGCCGTATCCAGGCCTCCACGATGGCCGGCGGGATCCTGGGCGACGGCCGGGACTGACGTCGGCCTTCCTACCCCGCGGAACGACCACCCGGTCTGGCCCGTTCGATGTCGGCGGCCGGATACGGTGTCCGCTTGCTCACCGTGATCAGGCCGTGGTGGAACCCGTCCAGCACGGCGGCGGCGCGGGCATGCCGATCGATGATCGCGGCGATCGCGGGCGGGACCCCCTCGGGCCTTTCGCCCGCGATCCAGTCGTGCAGGAACGCCTCGTGCTCCGCCTCGCCGCGCAGGCCGTCGGGCAGGTGGTGGCGAAGCAGATGGTTCACGACGTAGCAGCCGTCATAGGCGTGATGGTCGGCGAGGAACTCGGCCTCGTCCTCCGAGAGTTCGAACCTCGAGCTCAGGGCGAGGCCGAAGTCCGCGAAGTAGATCAGCCGGCCGTCGGTCAGGACGTTGTTGAAGTGGGCGTCGAAGTGGACGAGCCCGCGGGAGCTCATGAAGGCGGCGCCGCGCGTCAGGGCTTCCTCCACCCACGCGTACCCCGGGACGTCCTCGCCCGCCGGAGTGGATTTCCTTCGGTCGCCCAGCCACTCGGCAAGGGTCTGAGGGACGTGTTCCAGGACGGCGGCCCGGGCGGCCCGGATGCGGTCCACCGCGAGCGCCTCGTCGTACAGCGGCCGGGTGCGGTCACCGGTGAAGTCTTCGATGCTGCCGCCGGCGGCGCCCGCCGCGAGCGTCAGCGAGACGGTGGTGGCCACCGTCTCGGGCGCCTCGCCGTACCCGTCTTCGAGGTCCGCGCTGACGGGCACCGTCACCCCGTCGGCGATCTCACGCACGCGACGCATCATCGTCTCGCGGTCGACACGGCCGTCCGGTGCCTTCTCGTCGAAGAAGTCGTGGTCCGGACGTCCGAGGGAGAACGCGATGCCCGCGCTCGTGGTCGCCACCGCGGGGAAGCCGGCCGACTCCAGGACGCGGGCGCTGCCCACGTACCAGGCGTTGGGCAGCAGGAAGGAGCCCCCGATCCGCTGTCGCCGCCGTGGCCCGGGCGGTCGCCGCGGACCCTCGCCGGCCTCTGCCCCCACCTGACCAGCGACGAGCGGCTACCGTCATGGCTTGTGCGCGTGAGATCCCTGATGTCCCTGTCCGCAGTCCCACGGCTCGCCAACGCGGTCGTCGTCGGAGCAGCCGTCGGTGTGGCCGTCGGTTCGTCGACCGATGTACCGCTGGGCATTCTCGCGGGTGTCGCCGCCACCGAGACATGCTTCGTGGTGGTCGGCTGGATCGTGCTGTGGCCGATGGACGCCGAAACCACCCGCCGAAACGCCCGACGCGAGGACCTGCGGCCCATCACCGAAGAGATCGCCGTGGTCGCGGCCGCCCTGTGCGGCCTTGTCGGCATCGTGGTGTTCATGCTCGGCAACTCCGACACCACCCATGCGGCGACGGCCCTCATCGGTGTGTTCATGGCCTGGGCCGCACTGCACCTGATGTACGCCACCCGGTACGCGTACCTCTACTACCTGGCTTCCGCGGGCGGAATCGACTTCAACTCCGGCCATCCGCCGGCGTACCGGGACTTCTTCTACTTCAGCTACAACCTGGGCATGACTTACCAGGTCTCCGACACCGACGTCTCCAGCACGACGATCCGCTCGGTGGTCCTGCGGCACACCCTTCTGTCGTACGTCTTCGGCACCAGCATTCTGGCTACCGCCATCAACCTTGTCGCGGGAATCTTCACTCGTTGAACGTTTTCTGCACGGTCGCTTATCGGGTGACGCCGACGGGCTGCGCGACGCAGGAGGGTCCCAGGTAGGGCGTGATGTTGCGCCAGGCGCGCTCGATGTACTCCTCCTTCTCGCCGACCGGGGCGACGTAGTGCAGCGCGCTTTCGGCGGCGTCGTGGCCCTCAAAGCGGGCGATGATCCAGGCGGCGAGGTAGTGCGAGGCCAGGCAGCCACCGGCGGTGGCGATGTTGTCCTTGGCGTAGAAGGGCTGGTTGAGCACCTCGACGCCGGCGGCGACGACCCAGGGCTTGGTGGTCAGGTCGGTGCAGGCGGGGATGGAGCCCAGCAGGCCGAGCTTGGCCAGCACGAGTGCGCCGGAGCACTGGGCGGCGATGAGCTGGCGCGAGGGGTCCAGGCGGCGCAGGACGTTCATGATCGCCGGGTCTTCTACGACCTCGCGGGTGGCGATGCCGCTCCCGACGATGACGGCGTCGGCGGCGCACGCCTCCTCAAGGGTGGACATCTGCTCGATGACCACCCCGTTCATCGACGTCACCTTGGGGCTGGGGGTGGCGATGGTGACGCGCCAGTCGTCGGTCTTGATGCGGTTGAGGACACCGAGCGCGATCAGGGAGTCGAGCTCGTTGTAGCCCTCGAAGGTGAGGATGGCGATGTGCGGCACGGCGGCTGTCCTTCCGGGTCGGTGGTCGGTGGTCGGTCGTTCTTGACGGTAGGAACCATCGACCAGGACAGTCAAAGAATTGTCATGGATACAATCCGGCGCATGGCAGCCTCGCGGTACAAAACACTGGTCGACGCGCTCGCGTCCGACATCCGGAGCGGGCGGCTCGCCGCGGGCGCACGGCTGCCGACCCACCGTGGGCTCGCCGCCCGTGAGGGCATCGCCGTGGTGACCGCGACCCGGGTGTACGCCGAGCTGGAGATCATGGGTCTGGTGAGCCGGGAACAGGGCCGCGGCACGTTCGTGCGCGACATCGCGGTTCCCGCCGGTCACGGCATCGATCAGCAGGTCGTCGCCACGGACGCGGTCGACCTCAACTTCAACCATCCGTCACTGCCCGGACAGGCCGATCTCCTGCGGCAGGCCCTGCGAGAGGTGGCCGGCGCCGGTGACCTCGACACACTGCTGCGCTACCAGCCACATCGAGGGCGCCTCCAGGACAGAGCCTCGATCGCGCGGCACCTGAGGCGCCGGGGAATCACCACGGACGCGGACCGGATCCTCATCACCAACGGAGCGCAGCACGGCCTCGCCATCACCGTCATGGCCACGCTCAACGCCGGTGACGTCGTCGCGGTCGACGCACTCACCTACCCGGGCTTCAAGGTCCTCGCACACGCCTTCCATCTCGACCTGGCGCCCATCCCCGCAACCGCCAACGGGCCGGATCTCGACGCCCTCGAGAAGCTGTGCGCCACCCGCCCCGTCCGGGCGATCTACACCATGCCCACCCTGCACAACCCGCTGGGCTGGGTGATGCCGGCAACCGACCGGACCCGCCTGATCAAGATCGCCCGGCAGCACGGTCCGCTCATCATCGAGGACGCCTCCTACGCCTACCTCGTCGAGGACCCTCCACCGCCGCTGGCCGCGACCGCGCCGGACATCACCGTCTACGTCTCGGGACTGTCCAAGAGCGTCGCCACCGGCCTCCGGGTCGGCTTCGTCGTCGCCCCGCCCGCCGCGGCGCCGTCGCTCGAACGCGCGATCCGGGCGACCACCTGGAACACCCCCGCCCTCACCACCGCCGTCGCCTGCCGCTGGCTCGACGACGGCACGGTGGACCACCTGGAAGCGCGGAAACGAGACGACGCGAAGGCCCGCCAGGCGATCGCCGGACAGGAGCTGGCGGGCCTGCCCCTCATCAGCCACCCCTCGTCCTACTTCACCTGGCTGCCGCTGCCCGACGACGCACGCGCCGATCGCCTGACCGCCACCCTCGCGCGTCAGAACATCTCGGTGGCCACGGCCGAACCGTTCTCCACCACGACGCACACACCGCAGGCGATCCGCCTCGCTCTGGGCTCGACCGATCCGGACAGTCTCCGGTCGTCGCTGCGCACAGTGCGACAAGTCGCTGTCGAGGACGCCCACGCGTGAAGCAGGCGACGGGGACGACGGGCCGGTCAGCCTGTCTTCTCGCGCGGCTGATGTGTGCCCGGGGTGTGCCCGAAGGTCCGGCGGAAGACGTCGATGAACGCGCTGGCGGACGACCAGCCGCACAGGTGGGCCACGGCGGTGACCGGGGTGTTCTCGGCCAGCAGGACCAGGGCGTGGTAGAGGCGCAGTTGGGTGCGCCACTGCGGGAACGTCATGCCGAGATCGGACTTGAAGAGGCGGGAGAGGGTGCGGTCGCTGGCGCCGACTTCCCTGCCGAGTGCCACCAGGGTGCGGTCGTCGGCCGGGTTCGTGCGCAGGATCTCGCAGACCGCCGTCAGCAGAGGGGCAGTTGGCGTGGGCAGGTGCAGCGGCTGCTGGGGTGATGCCCTCAACTGGTCGAGCAGCACGGCCCGCAGCCGCCCGCGTTCGGCGCTGTCGTCGTGCGGCGTGCGGGTGTAGGCGAGGACCAGTTCCCGCAGCAGCGCACCGACGGTCAGCACGGTCGGCTCGTCCAGACCGAGCGGGTTGTCACTCGCGGGCAGACCGACCAGGTGCAGTTCGAGTTCACCGTGGGCCTGGTGGGCGTGCACGGTGCCGGCCGGCACCCAGATGGCGCGATTGCCCGGCGCGAACCACGAGCCGCTGCTGGTGGTCACGGCCAGCACTCCCCGGCCCGCGTAGACGATCTGGTGGTCGTCGTGGCGGTGGGCGTCGATGGCGGCTCCGGGCGCCAGCCACTGAGTACGGGTCGGCGCTACGGGCTCGTGGCGGATTTCTGACATTGGTTGGCAGTTTATCGGAAGCGCGACACACTGCCCGGCGATGAGCATGGTGAGGTGTCAAGGACCAAATCGATCACCCTGCTGTCCGTCGGCCATGCCTGTGTGGACATCTACCAGGGCACGGTCGCCTCTCTCGTCCCGTTCTTCGTCGCCGAGCGCGCCTACGGCTACGCCGCGGTCTCGGGCATCGTGCTCGCCGCGTCCGTGCTGTCCTCGGTGGCCCAACCGGTGTTCGGCCTGCTCACCGACCGCTGGGCGATGCCCTGGATCCTGCCGGTGAGCACCGTCCTCGGCGGACTCGGTATCGCCCTCAGCGGCCTGAGCGGCTCCTACCCGCTGACACTGCTCTTCGTGGCGATGTCAGGCGTCGGAGTCGCCGCTTACCACCCCGAGTCCGCACGCGTCGCCCGGCTCCTCAGCGAGGGCAGCCACAGCGCGATGGGCTGGTTCTCCGTCGGCGGCAATCTCGGCTTCGCCGCCGCGCCGCTCATGGTCACCGCCGTCGTCGCCTCCGGCGGCCTGCGCCTGTCGCCACTGCTCGTGCTGCCGGCCCTCGCCGGCAGCGTGCTGTGCCTGCCCGTCCTGCGCGCACTCCAGAAGAAGACAGCCCCCGGCAGTTCATGCGGCCCAGCCGTGGTCGGCGCCGACGACAAGGCGTCCTTCGTGAAGCTGTCGCTGGCCGTGGTCTTCCGGTCCATCGTCTTCGTCGGCCTGAGCACGTTCATCTCGCTCTACGCCCAGCAGCGGGTGGGAGGCGGTACGACAGCGGGCACCGTGGCGCTGTTCGTGCTCTACATCGGCGGTGCGATGGGCTCGGTGGCGGGCGGCAGCCTGGCCAACCGCTGGGACCGGGTCACCGTCGCCCGCTGGTCCTACCTCCTCACGATCGCCGCCGTCGCGGGAACCGTGTTCATCCCCGGCCCGGCGTTCTACGCGTTCGTGGCGCTGACCTCCATCGGCCTGTACGTCCCCTTCTCCCTGCACGTCACCCTCGGCCAGGACTACCTGCCCACGCGCGTCGGCACGGCCGGCGGCGTCACCCTCGGACTGACCGTCAGCATCGGCGGCCTGGCCAGCCCCCTGATCGGCAGCGTCGCCGACGCGACCTCCCTGCGCACGGCTCTGGCACCCCTGATCCTGATGCCCGTGCTGAGCTGGCTGCTGTTCCGCACCCTGCCCGAACCCACGGCGCCCAAGCCCGTGCCGGCGGTGCGGCGGACCGGAGACGACACGGACGCCGAACTCACGGGCAGCAGCTTCCGTCCGTTGGGCGGAAGTTGACGCTCCGACACCTCACAAGGAACGTTTCCGCAGGTCCAGAAACCGCGCATGGTGGGGCGGGTGGGACTCGAACCCACGGCCGACGGATTATGAGTCCTTTGAGGATCTTGGCGGCCCTTGCCGATTTACACGGTTCTTGCAGGTCAGACGTACTGATCAGTGTCAGCCCTGTGCAGTGCTTGTCGGTCTGTTCCTGTCCTTGTGGCCCCTCAATGGACCCTGGGGGTCGATGAGTTGGACGCTTACCACAGCAGCAGCTGCGTCCGCCCAGTTCAGCCAAGGGGATAGAACCCTCGCACAGCGGATTCCCCTTCCAACGCGCAGATGCTCCACCCCAGGTATCGGCGTGGAGCATCTGCGCTATTTCAAGAGGCGAACTTGTCGACCAGAGTGCGCATTAACCCCGGGCTGCGGCCTGTCGACCGGGTCAGCCGAGGACGTAGGTCTCATCACCGAAGTCAGCGACGATCTTCAACTTGCCGCCGAGCGCCTTGACATAGGCAGCGAGGGTGTCGACCTCACTGCGCTCCAGTTGACCCTTCTCGATGCGTGAGACGCGGGCCTGGGTGACACCCATGGCTGCGGCAACCTGGACCTGTGTGGTGTGCTGCCGCTTCCGCAACTCGGCGAGGCGGTGCACACGGGAGGCCAGGACCATCGCCTGCGCCCCCTTCTGGATCTGATCCTTTTCGGCATCAGTGAAGGCGAAATCCTCGGCCAGGTATCCCCAGGAGACGGCCTGCGGGTCCTTGAGGTGATCAGTCATCGTGCCCCGTCCTCTCCATCGATTCGCTTCAGATGCTCCGCGTACGCCTGCTCCGCCTGAGGCACAGCGACGCGGTACCAGCCGACCCAGTTGCCCGCCTTGTCACCGCCGACCAGGATCACGGCCTGGCGGTCCGGGTCGAACACGAACAGCAACCGCACTTCCGTGGCCCCTGCCGAGCCAGGGCGGAGCTCCTTGAGGTTCGACAGCACCGAGCCCTTGATCGTGTCCACCAGAGGCCGACCCAGCGCGGGACCTTCCTCCTGAAGAGCAGTGACAGCCTGGCTGACCTGAATCAAGGTGTCGCGGTCAGTACGGCGCAGGCCATGAAGCCACGATAGAGCCGGCTCGACCACGACAATCTTCCAGGCCATGCACGCGTCCCCCATCTGCAATTTATTACACTGGCAGCATACACCACTGACGTCATAATGGCAGTGGCTGCGGTCCTCGCAGTCCTCTATGCTCGACGCGCAGCAGCTACTAGCGGCACGTCTCCGTCGACGCGAAAACCCACCTACCGATCGAGGTGTGGGAGACCCAGAAGGCCGAGCCCCTGGCCGTCTAGGTCCGCGCCCATCCCGGCATCGAGGCGGTGTGCCGGGACGGCCGGCACGTCTGCCGCTGCGCCTTCAGCGCGGCGCGCCGCACACGCCCCGTCCCGTCCCCCTGTGCGCCCGCCGAAGGGCCTTGACAGTGCTCGCCAAGTCGCTGACAGTCGGCGCATGCATGTGAGTTGGGCGGGGGACGTGTCACGGCAGCGCCCTCCCGGCTTCTACGGCCGTACCCTCATAGCTACGGGCGTGATGCTCGCGGCACTCGGTGTTGCCGCCATCGCCTCTGCCCATCCGGTGCTCATCACGAGTGTCAGTATCGCGCTCGCGGCTTGGCTAATTCTCGCCCTGCACTGCGGTTACCACCTGTTACGGGCGTATCGATGGCGTGAGCGACGGCGCACTGAGCAGCAGGCACGCGAGCGCCTCGCCATTCCCGGCGACGTCCCTTCCCCCGGCAGCTTTCCAGGTGTCCGCGAGATCGACGAGGCACAGCACGCAGAACTCAAGCAGACTCCGGACTACCAGGGCCGCTACCGTGCCACCGGTGTCAAGGTGGCGTTCCTGCCCACCTTGGCAGTGGGCTTCATCACTCTTCAGGCAATCTTCTTCCGGACCCTCGGACCGACCGCCCTTGGCCTGGCCTACGGCGAGGCTCTCCTGCTTGCGGTTCTCGTCCTGGTGGTCCACACGAACAAGCAGCCGAGCTTCGACTGGGTGCTCAGCCGGATCCGCGCCGAGCTGTTGCGACGGGAACAGTACCTTCGCCTTGCCCAGGTCGGACCATATCTGGGGATGGGACGCGACAGTTCCGCCCAGATCCGAAAGCAGCGAGTCACCCTCATCGCCACCGGAGATCTGGAAGGTCTCGAACGACTCGCCTCGACGGCAGACCAAGACACTCCAGAACCTGGTATCGAACGGCCGTGGGTGGACAGCCTGTGGCAGGCAGCGGCCACCCGCACCGGCTCGGGACGCACTGGCTCGGGCATCGAAGCGGACCCCGGCCTCCCCGATCAGGTCCGGGACCGTGCGCGTAGCTACCTGTACTACCGCATCGGCAAGCAGCTCATGTGGTTTGGGCTGAGCACCATCGCATTCGAGCGCGCCGAACGCAGGATCACCCGGACAACACAGGCCACCGTAGTGGCCGCAGTAGCGGTGGCCGTGGCCAACGCGGTGCTGCTGTCGGCGGATCGGCAGCACGGCGGTGCGTCCTCGTCCATCGCGCTGCTCGCCGCCGTGCTGCCCGCTCTCTGCACAGGCCTGTTCGCGACTCATGAACTGTTCGCCTTCCGACAGCTTGCCGTCTCGTACGACTACACCCGGCAGGAACTGGCGCGTTGCCAGTCGTCGTTACGGGCGCTGATCGGCCGCTTCGAAACGATAACTGACGATGCATCAGGAACTACGGAATTCCAGGCGCTCGTCCTGCGTACGGAAGCTGTGCTGACTCTTGAGCTGCAGAGGTGGGTCAGGCTCGTCCACAAGTCGCGTTTCGACGCCGCAATTTGACCGGGGGCGTTGCCACCATGCCGTACGAGATTTTCATCAGCTACAGCAGGGATGCCACCCCGATCTGCGACGACGTCCTGCGCATTCTGGAGGAGCGACTCCCCTACGAGGGCGTGGTCTTCGTCGACCGCGAGACTATCCCCGGCGGCGGCGACTGGTGGAAGAGGATCACCAGCGCGCTCGCCGAAGTTCGCTACCTACTGCTCCTCGGCACCCGGGAGGCCGCGACCAAACCCGACATGATCCTCAAAGAGCTGAAGGAGGCCCGTAAACAAGAAGTGGTCATTGTTCCGGTCGAGTTCGATGCCGGTGCGGTCAAGTCGCTGCTCGGCGAAGGGGAGACACACTATCTCGCTGCCGCTCGGCGCGACGACCAATGCGGTGACCCCGCAGGGCTCGAGCGCGCCCTGCGACGCTCTCTCGTGCAGCGCGTCGTGGACCGCCTGGAGTCACGTCGCAGGAAAGCCATCGCCTGGGCCGGGCAGAGACTGCCTTACCCGTCCTTCTGGGAAAACGTGTGGGACAACCTCGTTCCGGATACCGGCGCTGTCGTCCTCGTCGCTCCGGGAGGGCGTGGCAAGTCTGTGGTCGCAGCTCACTTCATCGACCGGATCTGCGCTGACACAGATGTCTACCCGTTCCTGCTTGAGGCCGCCGACACTGCGCGCGGCGCCGATGCCCTCGCGGGAGAACTCGGCGCCCGGTCCGCCAACGATCTGCCCGGCCATCTCCAGTCGCTGCGCGAGGAACACGGCAAGGAAGTGGTCTTTGTCGTCGACGCCCTCGACCAGATCCCGCCCGGCGACGACCCCAAGCACACTCGCACCATCGGCCTGCTGAACGTCCTGCATGCTTCCTGCGACCGGCTTCTGATCACGTGCCAGGATGACGTGTGGGCCGCCGCCTACGCCCCGTCGCTGGCCTTCTCCGTCCAGGAGGTGGGCGAACTTGACGAAGGCGCCGTCGCCCGCATCCTGCACTCGCTTCGCATCTCCAGTGAAGCGATCGGCAACAGGTTGCTACGGACCCCCTTCTTCCTCGATCTGGCTCTGCGTCGTGCCACGGTCTGGGACACCATTCCCGCAGTCGAAACCGCCTTCTTCCGACGGCTGTTCCGCGATGCCGCCGAGGAAGGTGGGCCAGTGCCCCAGGTGTCCGGGCGCCGCAAGCACGCTGTGCTCACTGCCCTCGCCGAGGCGCAGCTGCACGCAATGTCGTACGAGATCCCACGGGCGACCGTCCACGAACGCAGCGGCCTGGCCGAAGACGCCTTCACTCAAGCGGTGGCTCGGCTGAAGGACGACAGGTTGCTCATGGAGCGGCGCTCCGCACTGCGCCTCAGCCACGACCAGCTCGATGCCTATGCGGTGGCAATCGCCGTATACGGCACGGCTGACCCGGACGCCGCGGCCCGCGAGCTGTGCGGCCGCATGGAGACGGAGATCGGCTGGCCGGTCGGGTCGATGCTGGTCCGACTGGCGCACGAGCAACACGCCGAGCCGCTGCTGCGCACTCTGTTCACAGAGTTCCTCGGCATCCTCGACTGCAAGCGGGACGGGGACGTGTGCATGGCTCGAGCCTGGGGCGTCACCTACGTGCTGCGTCAGCGGCTCCCGCTGCTTATGCCCTTTGTACTGGAAGCGCTCGGCGGATCGCTGGTCGAGCGGCCGGGCCCGGGCAGCACTCCGAGCGCCATCGGTGACCATCCTCGTGTCACCCAGGACGCCGCGAGTTCGCTGGCCTCCGCATTCGGCGGGCTCGAGGCGGGTGACGTGGCGGACGTACCACGGGTCCTGCCAGTACTCGCCGACGGACTGGACAAGTTCCGGCTCAAGGGCCGCTTTGTAGAGGCCCTCGCCAAGTACCGCACCGCCGAAGTCCGTGCCCTGCTGACCCGAAGGGGCAACCATGAGCTCGACAGGCGCACGGACCTGCCCTGCCTTCGCTATGTCGCCCAAGGTTTACGCGGCTTCGACCCCCACGAGGCCACGACCGATCTCCTGGAGCGCATCGTCAACGACACCGGCATCGACCCCGTCACCCGCCGCCGCGCACGCGAGACCCTGCACGCCCACGATGGTCGGCCAGAGCCCGAGCGGGACGAAACGGAGATCGTGGAAGGCCTTCGCATCGCCGACACATCCGGCCCCTATTCCGACTGGGACGTGGTCCGCGAGTACGCCTCCTACGTACGAGACGAAGCAGCACGTGGGCGCGCCTTCGGCCCGAAGGTGGTCAGTGCCCTCATCGACTGCTTCCAGCACCCGATGAGCTACGTCGGCTATCCCGTCGCCGTCGCACTCGGCTGCTTCGACGACGACGCGGCCCGCGATGCCCTCCTTGAGCAGCTCTTGCGGGACGTGCTCACCGCGGAGGTTCGGGAAGCCTGCTTGCGCGCCCTGCACCAGCAGTTCGACCGATCGGGCGGCGAGCCACTCAGGCACCAGCTCTTTGCCTTCCAACTGTTGTACGCGGCACACGTCGCCCGGCACCGTGGCGCGGAAGCTGCGGCCCGCAGTCTCACCGAAATCGTCGGTCCGAACTTTGACACGGACGCCCTCGACGTCCTGCCACACAAGCCGATGGACAGTCCGGTCGCTCTGTCGGTGCAGCTGCAGAGCGACTCCTCCGCGGCTCTCGTGGATCCTGCTCTGCTCCGTCTCGAGGGCCCCGTCGACGGCCCCGATCTCGAACGCAAGTACCGCTTCACGGGTATCGGCCTAAGCGCCGACCGTCGAGCACTGGAGATTTCGCTGGCTCCGACGAGCTGGACAGAAGCCAGCCGCTTCCACTCCGCCCTGCGCCAGGATCCTGGCTCCGCGCGCAATACTGACCGCCGCCATGCCCTAGCCGGCAACTATCGATGGATCAGGCCCGTTCCGCTCGGCGAGACTGTCCTACCCGGCATCGCCTGCGTCCACTGCATCGTGCTGAGCAGCGACCGTCAGGTGCTCTTCAGCCGACGGAGCACGCAGTCCCCGTACGCCCCGGGCCGGTGGTCGGCCAGCTTCGAGGAACAGCTCAACGAGCATGACATGGGCGCTCACCCTGACCCCTTCACCCATGCGGCATGCCGCGGCTTCCATGAGGAGTTCGGCGCCGAAATCCATCCCGCGCGGGTTACGCCCCTCTCAGCTGTGATCGAAATTGGCCTGCTCAACCTCGCTCTGACCATGCTGCTGAAGCCGGAGCTGACAGCCGATGAAATCGAAGCACGCTGGCACACCAACGCCAAGGACCGATGGGAGGCCCAGACCCTCGACTGGCTCCCCGTCCGTTCCACCGCGCTCGACAGCCGCACTCCGGCACATCCCACCACGGCACTGCGCTGGGCGATGCTGCACCGATGGCTCGCCACGCACCAGGACTGAGTCCCTACCGCTCCTAGAGACCTCCGCGAGGATCCTGGACGACGACGCGATATCGGAAATCCAGTCGGCCCGTGGGAATGTACGGCTTCATGAGAACTGAGTAGCCACGGGCTGCCAACGTCGTAGGTGCATCAGGTCAGCCCCTCTCCTTCAGCCACCCCCCTATGGCGTCCGGGGTACGCACCCATAGAACACTGCGTTGGACAGGGCTGCATCACCCGGCACTACCCAGCCTTCTTCTCCAGCCAACGGAGTGACCTGAGGTCTCGTCAGTCGGTCATTGCGTTCCGGCACTGCGGCGAGCAGCCTCTCGAACGTGTTCTTGCCCGGTTCGGCCGAAGCCGTCGGAGCAGCCGTACTGGCCCGAAAGGCCGCGGGAGCCGGGCACGCCGACAGCAGGCGGGCTGCCCAGGTGATCACCCCAGCATCGTCGTGCCGGGGAGTGCCGTCATCATCCGGCTCCGCTCATGATCGGCCGGGCAGACCTCGACGACCGCCCGGCAATCTGACCAACCGACCGTGGGGAACTACACGAGAGGGCGGTGCAACCCCGTATGGCCGTTTCCTTGCCCCCTGCCATCGCCAGGACGCCCTCTCAGCGGCCACCTGCTACCACTCAGCTCAAGGTCCGATATCGACACCGAGGCCGCCAATCCCCTGGCCGACATCGAGAATCGAGCGGCACGAAAGCGACAGTCCGTCCCCACCGCACAGGCAGCAGCCGAAGTCGCTCTACCCTGACGGCGCATCAGACGCGCCGACATCTGCGCCGCCTCCACTGCCTACCCGGTACTCAACCTGCTGTGCCGCAGAGGGCAGCCCCATGCCTCACAGCAGGCAAATGGGACAACGTCCGGCCTGGGTACACCGTCGGCGCGGCCACGTCGGCGTCGTCCCGGCCCCTGCCCGGCCCCTGGATCTTGGTATCGAGCCTCAGGACAGCCATCCCGGAGGCCGACAACAACCTTGATCACCCACTCCGCCACAGGTCAGATGGGTCGGAGCCCTCCCGAGCGCCACCGGACTCCAAAGCCGTGAGCAGCGGATTCAGTCCATTGGACGGAAGTTGACGCTCCAACACCTCACGAGGAACGTTTCCGCAGGTCAGAGGCCATGCATGGTGGGGCGGGTGGGACTCGAACCCACGGCCGACGGATTATGAGTCCCTTGGGGATCTTGGCGGCCCTTGCCGATCAACGCTCATCCTTGACGTTTTCCCAGGCCAGACGTGCTGATCAGTGTCAGTCCCGAGTGGTGCTTGTCGATGTGTTCCTGTCCTTGTGGCCCCTCAATGGCCCCTGGGGGTCGACGAGTTGGACACTTGCCACAACAGCAGCCGCGTCCGCCCAGTCCAGCCAAGGGAATAGAACCCTCGCACAGCGGATTCCCCTTCCAACGCGATGATGCTCCACCCTGGGTATCGGGGTGGAGCATCTGCACTACTTCAAGAGGCGAACTTGTCGACCAGAGTGCGCGTTGGCCCCGGCCGCAGCCTGTCGACCGGGTCAGCCGAGGATGTAGGTCTCATCACCGAAGTCAGCGACGATCTTCAACTTGCCGCCGAGTGCCTTGACATAGACAGCGAGGGTGTCGACCTCGCTGCGCTCCAGCTGGCCCCTCTCGATGCGTGAGACGCGGGCCTGGGTGACACCCATGGCTTCAGCAACCTGGACCTGCGTGGTGTGCTGTCGTTTCCGCAACTCGGCGAGGCGGTGCACACGGGAGGCCAGGATCATTGCCTGTGCCCCCTTCTGGATCTGATCCTTTTCGGCATCGGTGAAGGCGAAATCCTCGGCCAGGTATCCCCAGGAGACGGCCTGCGGGTCCTTGAGGTGATCAGTCATCGTGCCCCGTCCTCTCCATCGATTCGCTTCAGATGCTCTGCGTACGCCTGCTCCGCCTGAGGCACAGCGACGCGGTACCAGCCGGACCAGTTGCCTGCCTTGTCACCGCCGACCAGGATCACGGCCTGGCGGTCCGGGTCGAACACGAACAGCGAACAGCAACCGCGCTTCCGTAGCCCCTGCCGAGCCCGGGCGGAGCTCCGGCACTCGGGAGCGGAGCCTCTGTGGCCGTTGTCGCAAGGGGTGTCAGTCCACCGCCAGCTCTCCCTGGATACAGCGAAGGCGTACACCATCTCTTTCGGGCCGTCCTTCTCAGGCCGCTCGTCGGCGTCGCGTCTGCGTACACCCGCTCGGCCGTCAGTATTCACTGCAGGTGAACCGCCACGGGCACCAGAATCACCAAGCGAGTAACAGCAATCCACCAGCTGCCCTCATATATCGATGAGTTGCCTCGGGCACCTGCACCGCCCCCATCCCGGGACGTTCAGGGCGTCCACCGTTTCATCCCGCCGGCGCCAGGTGCTCCGCCAAGCGCAACGCGAGCGCGGCCAGCGTCAGGGACGGGTTCGCCGCCGGGGACGTGGGAAATACCGAGTTGTCGCAGGCGTAGAGGTTGTCGTAACCGAGGAACCGCAGATCGCTGTCGACGACACCGCCGACGCGCAAGGTGCCGACTTCATGGGCTACCCCGCCCAGTGACGCGGTCTTCAGTGACAGGTCCTCGAATCCGACCGGCTGCGCGCCGAAGGCATCGAAGACCGCTCGCTTGACCTGCTCCATCTGCTCTCGGACCTCGGGCGCGACGGGGGCGGGCCGGACATGGACGGTCACGGGGTCATCGAGCGAGCCGCCGAGTTCGACGTGGTTGTCGTTCTGCAGATCCGCGTGGAGAAGGAACACGAGTTCGCAGAGCACCGACTCCCTCTTGTCCTTGCAGTGCTGCGCGAGGTTGTCGGGATCGACATAGCGACCCTGGTTGAAGTCCGCGCCCAGTTCCAGCACCGCGTTGTACGGGTGGTCGTCGGCCGAGGCATGGCGATACCGGGACAGCACCTTGGAGCTGGAGGCGGGCACGGCGTGCGGCGAGTCGAAGGGGAGCGAGAAGTGGGTGTAGAGGATGGGATGGTCGGTGATGCCGCGTCCGATCAGCTGGTTGGGGTCCTTCAGCCGGGACTGGAGTGCGATCTTCGCCGACTCGATGGTCCCCGCGGCCAGCACGATGCTCCGGCCTCGGTAGCGGCGTTCCCGCCAGTTGAGGAGGTCGAAGCAGCGCACCCCGTCGGCCCTGTGGTCTCCGTCGGTGAGCACCTCGCGGACGGCATGGTTGAGGTTGACGGTGAGCCTGCCCGGTGGCGGGGTGTTGTCCTGGACGAGCAGACTCTCCAGCAGCAGGTCGGCGGTGGAGAACATTCCGCCGGGCATCGACGCGGAGGTGTAGCCCTGGTATTGGACGGCCACCGGCGCGTCGAGGTGCTCGTGGTCGGGCAGCGTGGCGGTCAGCAGTCGTTTGGTGTCCTCCTGGTAGGCCGAGGCGACCGGGGTTGTCCGGTTGAGCGCGTCCTGCGCGCGCCGGTAACCCATGTCGAGGAGGTGCTCGCGGATTTCCGCGGGCCAGCCTACGAGTTCCCACGCCCCCATCGCGGGGATCAGGCCGCCCCAGAAGACGGACCGCCCGCCGAGGTTGAACCCCTGGGCACCCTGGAAGTCCGACCCCGGGCCGTTGGTGTAGTTGACGGTGCGGAAGTCCTGCCACAGCCCCCACACATGCTTGTCGAAGACTCCGGTCCGTAACCGACGCGGCAGATTGGCCACATGGGTCGGGAACAGATAGGACCCGAGCTCCAGAACGAGCACGTCCGCACCCCGGTCGCCGAGCTGGTCGGCAAGGATCCCGCCGCCGAAACCGGAGCCCACGACGATGACGTCGTAGACATGGTTCTCGTCGTAGTCGGGCCGGATAAGGGCCCGCTGCACCCGGCCGGACTCCGCGACCACCTTCTCCTCCGCGAGGAAGACAATCTCAGCATCCGTGAAGCGGCGCGCTGCGCCGGGCGCCGTCGCCACGTCGAGGTTGTTCCCCGCCATCCAGGTAGTGCGGTCCAGCACGAACTTGCACTCCAACTGGTCCCCATAGTCTCGCTCATCGAGCGTGAAGATCCACTGCCCGTCTGAGAACCAGCCAGGGATGTCCGCGTTCCAGTCCTTCGAGGTACGAAGGGAGATCACGTGCCCGGGCGCGGCCGCCCGGGTCTCGAAGGCAACGGTGAACATGGGCGCCCTTCCTGGGCTCAATGGTCACCGTACGTAGTGACCCGGGCAGCAGAGAAGCGGGGGTTGGACAAGACCGCCTGCGTCGCCCCGAGGGGACGGCGCTTTTGTGGCCCTGGGCGCAGGCGCCCACAGTCTGCCCGTGAGGCTGGCGCAGAGGAGGTCACGAGGAAGCGGGAACACGGGACCGTCGGCCTGGGAAAACACCTCGACGGTTGAGGCCGGCATCCCTGCCGGTCCGCCTACCACCAGCCTTCTACGGCGGTCTGGTACTCGGGTGAAGCGACAAATCCGATCAGAGCGTCCTGGTGGTTGAGGCCACGCATCAGCTGGTCGGTCCAGTCCTGCCATCCTGCGGCATCCGGCTGACGGCGCAGGAAACGCTGGTAGAGATCACGGCTGTGGTTGCGGCAGTACTCCTCGGACAGCACGAAGCCGCGCGCGACCTCGAAGCGCGGCATGCCGTCCCGCATGCGCTGACTCCAGAAGTCGAAGCCCCCGGCGTCCGGCGGACGGCCGAGCAGACGGCGGTAGAGCGAATCGATGAACGCGTCATCCGCCGGATGCTTGCCCCGGTACTCCGCGCTGTCGAGGAACGCGACGATCGCCGACTGGCGTCCCATGCCCTGCTGCAGCTGGCTGCGCCAGCCGGCAAGGCCCGCCTCGTCCGGCGCCCGGTCCAGCAGGGCGAAGTACAGGTCCGTGGCGATCTGCCCGGAATGCTCTTCCGAGTAGCAGAACCCGCGCGCCACATCCTGCGGGCTTGCACCCGAGAAAAGGCCCTGCACCCAGCCGTTGAGTCCCCCGTCGTCGAAGCGGCGGCCGAGTATGTCGCGGTAGAGCGACGCGACCCAGATGTGGCGCCGGTAGATCGAGCGGATCCCCGCGCGGTCGTCCGCCGCAGGGACCGACGGCGTCGGATAGAAGGGGTTCATCGTCGAACTCGGCACCGAGGTGTGCGCCAGGCCCAGCGAGTGGCCGAATTCGTGCACCATGACCGTCAGCAGGTCGAAGCCTTGGGCTCCAAATCCCTCCTGCCACGTTTCGTCCTCGTCGAAATGCGCGTCTCCGGCCAGCGCCCCGGCATTCGGCGGCGGGAAGAACGCGTGTGCGAGAACGCCTCCGGCCCCGTCGAACGGAAAATCGTCTCCGTGCGCCTGCGCATCGAAGAGAATTTCGATATCAGGTTGCTCACCGGTCTCTCGAAACACCAAGGGAACCACCGAAGACCAGCGACTCCAGGCCGTCTCTATAAGAGCACGCTGCCGCTCGGGCCCCAAGTCACGGGAGAGATTGTTGACGCGGTAGGTGATGACCGCGTGATCCCATACCGTGCCGAAGGCCACGAAGGTCCCGATGCCGGCCTCAAGGGCACCCTGCCGGTCAGGGAATCCACAGCGGGGCCGTGCGAACACTTTCTCTGTTTCGGCATCGACTGCCCCGGTGGCCGGCAACAGGGCCATGGCCTGGCATGCTCGGACGGCCGCCGGGCCCTGGGGAGAGTCGAGGGCGACTTCGTCGGGGAGGTAGCCGAACTGTCGCAAATAATCTAGCGCACGTTTGTCGTCGGGCATGCTGGTCACTTCTCCCTGGTTCACACCTCTGGGGTTCGCAGCATCCCGCGATGGCAGAGTGCTGGCCAGCCCCGGGAGCGGGAATCCTGTCTCCCACTTTTCGCCGTCGACGCGGAATCATTTGGGTCGGCCGTCGGTGACGATTTATTCCTTGCCTTCCCAGGAACCAAGAGCACGTTGAACGAGCAACCACGCCTGCCTGTGCCGCGTTTTCTGACGGATTGACCGGAAGCCGCTGGAGCGGGATGCTCCCCGCAACCGCGCCCCGCCACGGAAAACCGGAAGGGAGATTTCCTCTATGGAATTCAACGCGAACCCCGCCACGTTCATCTATGTGCATGGTGCTGGCAATAAACCGCCGGAGTCCGACCTGAAGAGCGCCTGGGACGAGGATCTGTTCGGGCAGGACATGAAGGAGCGCACCCGGATGGTCTACTACGCCGACCTGCTGCACGACCGCCCGGCCGCGATCGCGGCCGATGCGTGCAGCGCGAGCGGTGCGCTGGGGGCGCTTGTGTCCGACGCGTTCGCCGATACCGCGCTCATCGAGGACGCCGAGGTTCGCGAAGCGTTCGCCGAGATGGCCCCGGTCGGGCAGGAGTTCGCCCTCTCCCTGGCGATCAGTATGGCAGCCCGCGCCGCGAGCCCGACGGGCCTCGCCCCGACCGCAGGCGCCCGCCCCGCCGCCGGTGTCGCCGAGCTGCTGCCGCTGCCCGGACCCCTGCGCCGCTTCCTGTTGCGGCAGCTGCTGCGCCACCTCATCCCGGACGCCAACGGGTACTTCTTCACCGGCGTCCAGGAAAGGATCAGGGACCGGCTGCGCACGGTCCTCAATGCCGTGAACGGACCCGTCGTGGTGGTCAGCCACAGCCTTGGCACTGTCGTTGCCTACGACGTGCTCAGCGAGGCCGGCTTGGCCCAGAAGCAGGTTCCGCTGTTCATCACGCTGGGCTCGCCCCTGGGCTACACCGAGATCCAGGACGTCATCGCCCGGCCCCTGCGGATTCCCGCCCCGGTGCGGTTGTGGACGAACTTCGCCGACCCTCTTGACCTCGTCACGCTGGACACCACCCTGGCTGACGATTTCAGGACGGGGGCGAAAGTGATTGCCGACATCGTGGTGGACAACCCCTCGCCGAACAATCACGCGTCATGTGGCTATCTGCGATCCCGCCACGTGCGTGAGGCTGCGGCCGCGGCAAAGTGACAATCCACGACCGCAAGGACCCGTCTGAGGGGCCTCGCGTCTTCCGGCCAGGGATCTGACCGATCAATCGATCGCCCGGCAGCTGGGCATCTCGAAGAACACCGTGAAGCGGCCGCTGGCCACCAACCGGCCGCCGATATACTCCCGGGCGCCGAAGGGCTGGGCGGTCGACGCGGTCGAGCCGCAGACCCGGGAGCTGTTGAAGCAGACCCCGACGATGCCGACGACGGTGATCGCGGAGCGGATCGGCTGGGACTGTGGCATGACCGTCCTCAAGGAGCGCGTACGCGAGTTGCGGCCGGCCTATCTGCCGGTCGATCCGGTCTCGCGCACGACGTATCAGCCTGGCGAGTTGGCCCAGTGCGACCTGTGGTTCCCGCACCTAGACATACTCCTCGGATATGGGCAGTCCGGGCGCCCGCCGGTGCTCGTGATGGTCTCGGGCTACTCACGGATCATCGCCGCGCGGATGCTGCCCACCCGCACCACCGGCGACCTGATCGACGGGCACTGGAAGCTGCCGACCGGCTGGAGTGCGGTCCTGCGGATGCTGGTCCGGGACAACGAGGCCGGGATCTGCCGGAGCAAGGTGACCGCGGACTTTGCCGCGTTCGCGGGCCTGCTCGCCACCCGGATCTATCTCTTGGCATAAGGGTTCACCGCAGCCTCTCAACGCGCAACAAGGCACACCCAGCTGACCGGAAAGGACCCGATAGGCGCCTGGCTTGGTGCCGTTGACTTCAGCGACCTTCACTACGAGCAGTTCGGGGTCTCGACATCTGCTCTGCGACGGTTAGGTTGCCCACAAAGGGTTCCCGATAGAGGACCTACTGATGGGAGTTGATCATGCCAGTGGGATTTTCCGCGATACCGGACTGGTTTTCGCAGGACAACCAGGGAGCAGGAGTCGCTGTCGCCGACCTCAACGGCAACAACAAGTTAGACCTCGTGGTGTTCATGGTGGATAACCCACCGGGACAGAACCGCGGCTTATACCGCGTAGGCCACGACCTCGACGAACAAGGCAACATCACCGGCGAATGGGGCCCATGGCTCGACATACCAGACTGGTTCTCCTGGGAAAACCAAGGCGCAGGAATCGCCATCACCGACCTCAACGCCAACGGCAAACCCGACCTCATCGTCTTCACCATCGACAACCCACGAGGACAGAACCGCGGCATATACCGCGTAGGCCACGACCTCGACGAACAAGGCAACATCACCGGCGAATGGGGCCCATGGCTCGACATACCAGACTGGTTCTCCTGGGAAAACCAAGGCGCAGGAATCGCCATCACCGACCTCAACGCCAACGGCAAACCCGACCTCATCGTCTTCACCATCGACAACCCACCAGGACAGAACCGCGGCATATACCGCGTAGGCCACGACCTCGACGAACAAGGCAACATCACCGGCGAATGGGGCCCATGGCTCGACATACCAGACTGGTTCTCCTGGGAAAACCAAGGCGCAGGAATCGCCATCACCGACCTCAACGCCAACGGCAAACCCGACCTCATCGTCTTCACCATCGACAACCCACCAGGACAGAACCAGGCCCTCTATCGCTTCGCGTTCGACGTGGGGCCAACCGGCGTGCCCGCGCAGGGCGAGAACGGCTGGTCGACCTGGCTCGGCGTCCCCAACTGGTTCTCCTGGGAGAACGAGGGAGCCGCCACCGCCGTCGCCGAGATCGGCGGGGCACCGCAACTGCTCGTCGTCATGGTCGATGCCCCGCCCGGTCAGAACGCCGGCTTCAGCACCGTGCTCCCGTTGCGGGACGACCCGGCGGTCCGAGGCTCGTGGCAGGTACTCCCCTTCAACTCGCAGGTGCTGGCTATCCATGCCGCCCTGTTGCACACCGGGCAGGTGGTCTTCTTCTCCGGGTCCGGCAA
The DNA here is from genome assembly GCF_026341825.1 of Streptomyces sp. NBC_00620. Classification (GTDB taxonomy): domain Bacteria; phylum Actinomycetota; class Actinomycetes; order Streptomycetales; family Streptomycetaceae; genus Streptomyces. Next base: position 3,851,567 of record NZ_JAPENY010000001.1, on the reverse strand, counting down.
CAGCCAGGTCCGAGCGGCCAGTCCCGACTGGGGCAGCATGGCCAAGGGTGTGTGGACCAGCGTCATCTGGGACCCAGCAGCGCCACCCGGGGGGAACTTCTTCCATCCGGAGACCCGCTTCGGCCCCGATGGCAAGCCCTTTGATTTCTTCTGCGGCGGCGACACCCTCCTCGCAGACGGCTCGCTGTTGTCCGCCGGCGGCAACCTCGCCTATCCGGGCGATGGACACGGCAACCTCGGCCGTGCCGACTGTCTGGCCCTCGACCCGGTCACCCGGCAGTGGCAGCCGCGCGCCCGGATGGCACACGGCCGCTGGTACCCCACGCTGTTGACCCTGGACGACGGCAAAGTCCTCGCCGTCAGCGGGCTGAACGAGACAGACGGCACGCTCAACCGGACCATCGAGCTTTACGACCCGGTCGTTGATTCCTGGCGTCAACTGCCGCTGCCCGGCGAGGATCAGCTGACAGGGATGCCGCTCTACGCTCACCTTTTTCTGACCACCGGTGGGCGGGTCTTCTTCAGCGGCGGCCGAATGGACGACGAGAGCCCACAGGGCCCCTGCCTCCTCGACCTGGGGACACAGCCGATGGGTGTCACTCCCGTTCCCGGGCTCCAGGACCCGGCCTCGCGCAACCAGTCCGCCAGCGTGCTGCTGCCCCCCGCCCAGGAGCAGAAGGTCATGCTCATAGCCGGCGGCCCGGAGGACGTCAGCAACGCCACCGGAAGTACGGCGATAGCGGACCTGTCCGTCCCGAACCCTCAGTACCGGCCCGCTGCACAGATCAATCTGCCGCGCATGCACCTCAATGCCGTCCTCCTGCCGGACCGCACGGTCTTCGTCAGCGGAGGGGCACTCAAACGGGAGTCCCACACGGTGCCACGGCTTCAGTCCGAGATCTACGACCCAGCCACCGACACCTGGCGAATCGGCGCCACCGCGACGATCCCCAGGCTGTACCACTCCGTGGCGCTGCTACTGCCCGACGGACGAGTCGTCACAGCCTGCGGCAACCCGCCGCCCTACGGAGCACAGGTCCACTGGGAAGACAGCCCGAACGAGGAGCTGCGACTGGAGGTCTACAGCCCCCCGTATCTGTTCGCGGGACCACGACCTGTCATCACCGAGGCAGCCGAGGAATGGGCCTACGGACAGGAAGTGACCGTCAGTACCCCACAGGCGGGGCAGATCCTCTGGGCCAGCCTGATCCGGGGCGGCTCCACCACGCATGCCTTCGACAACTCCCAGCGGCTGGTGGACCTTCCCATCACCAGGCAAGGGAACGGGCAGATCGACCTCGCGGTCACCAAGGATCCGGATATCGCACCGCCGGGCTGGTACATGCTCTTCCTCACCGACGACAACAAGGTGCCCTCAACCGCGCACTGGATCCACCTCTGAACGACGATGCGCTGTGGCCCCGCTCCATCCGGAGCGGGGCCACAGCCTGTGATTTTCGGCGGCCTGTCAGATGGGGCCGTCGAGCAGGGGGTTGAGGAGTTCCGGCTTGCCCTCGAAGGCGAAGAGCAGCAGGTCCACCATGGTGAAATCGCCCTGCTTGTACGAAGGTAGCGTAGGTGTCCAGTCCGGGTCCTTGACGATGGAGTTGACACTGCCTTCCATCGCCCGGTGGAAGACCTCAGCGACGATGTTGCCGCCCAGGCCAGTGAGCCGTCCGGGCCGCTGTGAGTTCAGCTCAGCCTCCCGCAGGATGTAGAACCACAGCGGGGTGTGCTCGACCAGTTCCTGCTCCTCGGGCTGTGTCAGGACATTCTCCCCGGTGAACTGCACGCCATCGGTCCCGTTGCCGCGCAGGATCTCGGTCCTGGTCAGCGGTGTGATACCCAGCCCCTCCAGCTCCGCCACCAGTTGGGGGCCTGTGGCCAGCTTCACCATGGAGGCCCTGGTGAGGTTGCGGAAGGCCAGGTTGCGCTGGATGGGCGGGGGCGTGCCCTGTCCCCTCTGGTTGAAGGATCCGGCGGGGAGATCGCTGAGGGGATCGACCAGCAGGGTGTCTATCCGCTTGGTGAGATTGAAGTCCAGCGTGTCGACGACCAGGTCCTTCCGGCCCGCCGCGTCGAAGTCGAACAGCCTTCGGAAGTCCGCGATCCAGTTGCTCGGCAGCCGAAGGTTGTCGCCCGACTCCGGATCATCCAGATCGGTCAGATCGGTCGGCGATCCGGGTGTCAGATTTCCGGAGGTCCCGCTGAACCGGAACAGCAATCCCAGGTTGGCGGGGATGAGTCCTCCCCTGCTGTTGAACACGCGGTTCCACTCGTACTGGCCCCGGATCATGCTGTGTCCGAGCCGATAGGCGGCAACCGAGAACTCGATGGGCATCGTCGGCCGGTCTCCGGGCTGCGCGCTGTCGTACGGTCCCCCGCTCTGCGGCGGCAAACCGTACGGGCCCTGGTTGTCCGGCGGAAGTTCGAAGAACCGTCGCCCGTACGTGAACACCTGGTCCACGATGCCCTGGTCGACGATGTGGAGCAGGAATTCGGTGCGCAGCATCCACTGGTAGTGCTTGACCACGGTCGCGCGGGCTCGCTCGAACAGCTCGGAGCTGGTCGTGCCCTCCTCGACAAGGTGGTCGACCACCCGGTTGTGGAAGCGCATGAACGCCAGATGGAGCTGGCCGACCACCAGGTTCTCGTCGTTGCGCCCGTCGGGGATGAGCGGCCTGCGCTTGTCGGCCTGGGTACCAGTGCCCAGCTCTGCGGCACGCGGCAGGTCGAAACCCGGATGAGAGATCGCGGCCGCCGGAACAGTAGGCGGCCCGGATGCGATGGTCTCTCCCACCTTGAGCCGGGCGCCGTCCGCCTCGAAGAAGGCCGCCGAAGTCGGGTGGCCCGGCCCCAGGCCGTACAGGGAGTCGAGGTCGAGCGCAGGAGAGCGCCCCTGGAGCATGTCCTCTAGAGATACAGGGTCACCGAAGTTCGCCACCCGCGTCCGGTCCTGGGTCAGGTCGTGGTCGACGAACTGGCCCAGGTAGGTGAACCCGGCGGGTATACCGGGCGAAGAGTCCGGGTTGGCGGCACCACCGCCCGCTGTCATCGCCCTGGCCAGCTTCTCGCGGAGCTCGGGGCTGACCTGGATGCCCTCCGTCCTACTCAGCCGGGAGAAGCGGAAACTCGTCAACTGCTCTTCCGCCCGGGGGACCCTCGATCGCGGTTCCCCGTCCCTGATCTCCAGGATCCGGCCTTCATCGGCCAGGAAGAACGTTTCGCGATTGTGCCTCTGCATGATCCCGCCCCACCTCTCCCCGCGTCCCGAACTACCGGGCCCGGTACCGCGGGCGCACAGTGCACTTTCTCCCACGGTTCGGCCTCACGCTAAGCCGCCGACGTGGGCTCGCCTTAAGCACCAAACAGGTCAACTCGGGGTACTGCTCACGATGCGTGTGGTGCCACAGCGGGGTACCACATCGCTCCGTCCACGTATTCCGGACCGATGGGCCTGCCGCAGCACCGAGCGAAGGCGCTCGGGCAGGATGCCGTGTCCGACGGGACGACCATGGCCGAATCCTCCACGAACCTCACGTCGGTCAGCACGGTCTTGAACCGCATACCGTTGCGGGAGTTCCTGCCACCACGGCCGGCCCAGTCGTGCGACTCGAAGCTGGGCGACTACGCCGCGACACTTGCGCACGATTTTCGGCTCGACGAGCCGTCCCTGTCACGGGGCACGGCTATCTCGACCGGCCCGACGTCGATCAGCGCCGTCTTGATGCGGTTGCCATTGCGGGAGTTACCGCCGTTCTTCCCGGCCGGGTCGTGCTGGCCGTAGCCGCTGTGGATGGTGAGCTCACCATTGCTCGGCGACGGCCTCCATCAGGTCCTGCATGAACTCCCATCGGGCCAGCGGGTCGAGGGCGGCGACCGGCTCGTCCGGGATGAGCAGCTCGGGCCACTTGGCTATGCCGAGGGCGAGTTGTGCCCACTGGCCGCGGACAGCTTCCCGGCCCGCTGCGTGGGGTCCAGGGCGAGCCGCCGGATCCGGTCCCGCGCCACGGCCTCGTCCCCCCTGGCCTGCGCACCAGACATACCGACATCTGCGCCGCCTCCGCTGCCGGGCCGGACTCGACTGGCCACGCTGTGGACGACAGCCCCATGCCCAGACAACAAGCAAAGGACAACGAACCGGCCCGGGGGCACCGTCGGCGCGGACACGTCGGCGCCCCCTGGCCCCTGCCCGGCCCCTGGGTCTCGGCATCGAGCCTCAGGGCAGCCATCCCGGAGGCCGACAACAACCTTGATCACCTACTCCGCCGCAGGTCAGAGGGGTTGGAGCTCCTCCGAGCGGCGCCGGACTTCAAAATCGCGAGTAGCGGATTGCCCTTCCAACGCGATGATGCTCCACCCCGATACCGGGGTGGAGCATCATCGCTACTTCAAGAGGCGAAATTGTCGACCAGAGTGCGCACAGACCCCGGCCAGCAGCCTGCCGACCGGGTCAGCCGAGGAAGTGGGTCTCGTCACCCAGAGGGCCTTCATTCAAACTTCATCCCCAGCCAACGGAGTGTCTCGAAGTCGCATCCGGCGCTCCCGCCAGAGTGTTTTCAGTCTGACCGTTTCCGGTTCGGCACACCCCGTCAGCTGGCGGTTGCGTTCCGGACTTGCGGCAAACAGCCTCTCGAATCACCGGATGACATTGGTCCTGATTGTCGATGCGGTGAAACCCTGCCGAACATGGGCGACCCGGCGCTATCTTCGTACCCCTGATTGACCGTCACCCTGGTCCAGCGCCCCGGTGGCGGGCGTGAACGGGGGAAACAGCAGTGGCTTCACTCAAGCATCTTGTCGTCGTGGTGCCCGGAATCGGCGGGAGTGTCCTGCAGACAGCGGAGGGGGCCGCCCGCTGGGACGAGCACCGACGGCGGTTCGTCGCCGCGGCCACCCGGCCGCACCGGCTGGGCCTGGACACGCATCCGGACCTGGTCCCGGTCGGTCTGATGCCGGACATCACCCTGATCGGCCCCTTCGTCGTCCCCGGCTATGACGGCCTGGTACGCAAGATCCGCAACCGCTTCGATGACGTACAGGTGGATGTCTCCCTGCCTGGGCGCGCGCCGGACAACCGTGCTGACCTGGTCCTCTTCCCGTACGACTTCCGGCACAGCATCCGGCACGCGGCCGAGCGCCTCGCCGCCGATGTCGCCGCCCGTCTGAGCGGCGAGCACTCCGGAGCACGCCGACGGCGTGTGATCGTGGTCGCGCACTCCATGGGTGGCCTGGTCGCCCGCTACTGGCTGGGCCCCCTGGGCGGCGCGGCCGACTGCGCCGCGCTGATCACCCTCGGCACCCCGCACCGCGGCGCTCCCAAGGCGCTGGATGTCCTGGCGAACGGCCTGAAGGTGGGCCCCAAGCGGCTGGCTGGGCTCACCGCAGTGCTGCGTCAGTGGCCGTCGGCGTACGAACTCCTGCCGCGTTACCCTGCGGTGGCACGGCCGGACAGCTCGGAACCGCTCAGGCCCTACGAGTTGGAGGAAGGGGCCGGCGCAGGGGCAGCTGTCGACGCGTCGTTTGTCTCGCGGGCGAAGGACGCATTCGGCGTCCACCAGGACATCGAGGCGGCCTGGACAGAGCTGCCCGACAAGCCTAACTGCCCTGAGTTGACAGCCGTGTTCGGCCGGGGTCACGCCACCCTCCAGCAGGCCCTGCTCTCACCTGCCGGCCTGTCGGTGACGAAGGGCGCACCGGGCTGGCTGCCCAACCCCGACTGGCTCGGCGATGGCACGGTCCCTGCCATCTCGGCCATCCCCATCGAGCAGCAGGACATGCGCGCCCGCAGGGGAGTGGCGGAGCGTCATATGGCACTCGCCTCCTCGTCGGTGGTGGTGGACATACTGGCCGAGTACGCCGGTGAATCGCTCGAGTCCGTACGAGGGGACAAGCCCGACCGCCCCTGGCTCGGGCTCGACCTGGACGACACCGCCCTGTCCGGGGACCCGGTTGCGGTCGGCGTGAACCTCCACGGCGCGCGGGCCGACGAACGGACGCAGGTACGGATACGGGTCCGTGCACGCGACGACCGGCAGAAGGACGTCACGCCGTGGCTGCCTTGCGCCAGGTCCGGTGACGATCGGTGGCAGGCGGAGCTCTTGCCGCCGGGGGCCGGGACGTACTCGGTGGAGGTCGCGGCCACCGGTGTGCCGGTGGTGGATCGTCTTCAGGCCGGGGACGTACTGGGCGTGGTCGACGCTGGGTACGAGGGAGCGGGCTCGTGAGTACGGCGTGGCGCCGGTGGGCGAGCAGCGATCCCAGGGCTCTGATCGAGTACGTCCAGCGCGGTCGTCCGGGCGAGCGTGCGCGCGGGGCACCGGCCGACCTCCTCGGCACCCCCATGCCCGCCCCCGGGGACGGTCCTCCTGCCGCTCGCGCACGTGCCTTGTACGAGGCCTTCGCCGCTCTCCGTATCCAGTACGCCGATGAGCCGACCACCAGTGATCCCGGCCGCCAGACCATCCGGCCGCCGGACCAGGTGCTCCGCCGGCCACGCCACGGCACCTGCCTGGACCTTGCGGTCACCTTCGCCGGAGCGTGCCTGGACGCCGGGCTCCATCCGCTGATCATTGTCCTGGCCGGTGCCAAGCCGGGTGATCCGGCGCACGCGCTGGTCGCTGTCTGGCTTGACGGCAACTGGTCCAACCGCGCGCACCGGGACTACCGCTGGGACGAGGAGGACCCCGACTGGGGGACCCTTCCACCTGACTTCGTCGACCAGCTCGCAGAGAGCGAGGACTCCCCCGGCACGTTCCTGGCCGTCGACATCACCGGCGTCGCCTCCCGTGTCGATACGGCCGACCCGCGGCGGCGAGAGCAGCAGTCCTGGGCTCAGTCGGTCGCCTACGCTGCCGCGCTCCTACGGGAAGCCACCGAGGACCGCTGGAGCGTGACAATCGACGTCGGTCTCGGCTACGAGCACTGCGAGCCGCACCCCCTGCCGTACCGGCCCACCACCGACGTCCTAGCACCGCCGTATCTGCCGGTGCCAGAGTCACTGGCGGCGGACGACAGCAAGGGCGGCCCGCTCAAGTTCCTGTGGGCCCGCTACGACGCCATCCGCTTCCATCCACGGGACGAACTCGGCTTCCTCCAGGACTGGTTCCAGGCACCTGATCCCCTGGGGCCACGCACTCGGATCGCCCTGCTGCACGGCGTCGGCGGAGCGGGAAAGACCCGCCTGGCTGCGGAACTCTCCCACCGGCTTGCCGCCACCGGCTGGTACGCCGGTTTCCTCGTCCGCGACCCCGACCCCCAGGACCGGGCATGGTTGAGCGACGTCGCCTCCCCGCTGCTGGTCGTCGTCGACTACGTCGAGGACCGCAAGTCCGGGGACGTCATCAATGTGCTGCGGACCCTGCGGGAGCGCGAAGCGCCCACCTGCCTGCTGTTGACCGCGCGAACAGTCAGCGGCTGGTGGGACGAGGAGATCGCGGTGGCGCTCAGGGAGGAAAGCCTTCCCTACGCTCTGCACGACAGTGCTCTGGCCGCCCGTCACCCCCGCCAGACGGGCGTCTACCGGGCGGCAGTGCGCTCCTTCGGCGGGTCGGAACTCGTCGCCATGGGCAGCAGCCCGCCTCCCGACCCCGACTCCGGCAGGTGGACCACTCTGGATCTGGTCATGCTCGCCTGGCTCGCCGCCCGAGCGGGCGACACCGGGGGGACCCCCGGGTCGGAGGAGGAGCTGTACGAGAAGATCCTCGACCACGAACTGGGTTACTGGGTGCGGGCGTACAAGTCCCGGATCGGCATGCCTTCGAAGCGAACGAAAGGGATACTGCGCGAGGCAGGAGCCTGCCTCAGCCTCCTGGCGCCGCAAGAGGAACGGCTCGACCACACCCTCCAGGCCATCAAAGGGTTGGCCCATGACGGCAAGTGGCGCGATGAGATAGCCGCGCTGCTCGCGGACCTCCTGCCCGCCGCTCCCGAGGACGGCACGTTGGCGGTCCGGCCGGACCCACTCGGCACCCATCTTGCGTCCAGCGTGTTCAGCACAGATCGCGCGCTGCTCCGTGGGTGCTTGAAGGCAGCAGACGAGGATGAGCAGCTGAACGCGTGCGTGGGCGTCTCACGGTTCGCTTCGTCGAGCGACGAATCCACCGTGGCGGACATCGCTCAGGCTGTCTTGGACGCCGCCCCCGGCTTGTGGCAGCCCGCGCTCTCGGTGGCCGCAACGCAGGGTGGCGTCTTCGTCAAGGCTTTGGAGCGGTTCGCCGAAGCCGAGGGAACACCACTGCCACTGGCCGAGTTGGCTACGACGGTACCGATCGGACACAGCACACTTCGCGGCCTCGCGCTTATCGCCGCCAGGCGCTCCGAACCCGACGACGCTGTCGATACGTCCGAGGAAGCACGAGCGGCCCGGGCCTCGTGGCTCAACAACCTCGCAGTCCGCCAGAGCGAGGTAGGCGACCGTGACGGGGCACTCACCTCCATCACCGAAGCCGTCAGGCTCTACCGCACCCTCGCCCAGGCCAACCCCGCCGCCTTCCTCCCCAACCTCGCCGGAGCCCTCAACAACCTCTCCAACCAACAAGGCGGCACCGGGGACCGCGACGCAGCACTCACCTCCATCACCGAAGCCGTCCAAATCGGCCGCACCCTCGCCCAGGCCAACCCCACCGCCTTCCTCCCCGACCTCGCCGGAGCCCTCAACAACCTCTCCAACCGACAGAGCGGCACCGGCGACCGCGACGCAGCACTCACCTCCATCACCGAAGCCGTCCAAATCGGCCGCACCCTCGCCCAGACCAACCCCACCGCCTTCCTCCCCGACCTCGCCACCTCCCTCAACAACCTCTCCAACCAACAAAGCGAGGTAGGCGACCGCGACGCAGCACTCACCTCCATCACCGAAGCCGTCCAAATCGGCCGCACCCTCGCCCAGACCAACCCCACCGCCTTCCTCCCCAATCTCGCCTCCTCCCTCAACAACCTCTCCAACCAACAAAGCGAGGTAGGCGACCGCGACGGGGCACTCACCTCCATCACCGAAGCCGTCGAGCTTTACCGCACCCTCGCCCAGGCCAACCCCGCCGCCTTCCTCCCCAACCTCGCCGGAGCCCTCAACAACCTCGCAGTCCAGCAAGGCGGCACCGGCGACCGCGACGCAGCACTCACCTCCATCACCGAAGCCGTCCAAATCCGCCGCACCCTCGCCCAGACCAACCCCACCGCCTTCCTCCCCGACCTCGCCGGAGCCCTCAACAACCTCTCCAACCGACAGAGCGGCACCGGCGACCGCGACGCAGCACTCATCTCCATCACCGAAGCCGTCGAGCTTTACCGCACCCTCGCCCAGGCCAACCCCGCCGCCTTCCTCCCCGACCTCGCCACCTCCCTCAACAACCTCTCCAACCGACAGAGCGGCACCGGCGACCGCGACGCAGCACTCACCTCCATCACCGAAGCCGTCCAAATCGGCCGCACCCTCGCCCAGGCCAACCCCACCGCCTTCCTCCCCGACCTCGCCGGAGCCCTCAACAACCTCTCCAACCGACAGAGCGGCACCGGCGACCGCGACGGGGCACTCACCTCCATCACCGAAGCCGTCGAGCTTTACCGCACCCTCGCCCAGGCCAACCCCGCCGCCTTCCTCCCCGACCTCGCCGGAGCCCTCAACAACCTCGCAGTCCAGCAAGGCGGCATCGGGGACCGCGACGCAGCACTCACCTCCATCACCGAAGCCGTCCAAATCGGCCGCACCCTCGCCCAGGCCAACCCCACCGCCTTCCTCCCCGATCTCACCTCCTCCCTCAACAACCTCGCAGTCCAGCAGAGCGGCACCGGCGACCGCGACGGGGCACTCACCTCCATCACCGAAGCCGTCAGGCTCTACCGCACCCTCGCCCAGGCCAACCCCGCCGCCTTCCTCCCCGACCTCGCCGGAGCCCTCAACAACCTCTCCAACCAACAAAGCGAGGTAGGCGACCGCGACGGGGCACTCACCTCCATCACCGAAGCCGTCAGGCTCTACCGCACCCTCGCCCAGGCCAACCCCGCCGCCTTCCTCCCCAACCTCGCCATGTCCCTCAACAACCTCTCCAACCAACAAAGCGAGGTAGGCGACCGCGACGGGGCACTCACCTCCATCACCGAAGCCGTCCAAATCCGCCGCACCCTCGCCCAGACCAACCCCACCGCCTTCCTCCCCGACCTCACCTCCTCCCTCAACAACCTCGCAGTCCAGCAGAGCGGCACCGGCGACCGCGACGGGGCACTCACCTCCATCACCGAAGCCGTCGAGCTTTACCGCACCCTCGCCCAGGCCAACCCCGCCGCCTTCCTCCCCAACCTCGCCGGAGCCCTCAACAACCTCTCCAACCAACAAAGCGAGGTAGGCGACCGCGACGGGGCACTCACCTCCATCACCGAAGCCGTCCAAATCCGCCGCACCCTCGCCCAGGCCAACCCCGCCGCCTTCCTCCCCGACCTCACCTCCTCCCTCAACAACCTCGCAGTCCAGCAGAGCGGCACCGGCGACCGCGACGGGGCACTCACCTCCATCACCGAAGCCGTCGAGCTTTACCGCACCCTCGCCCAGGCCAACCCCACCGCCTTCCTCCCCAACCTCGCCGGAGCCCTCAACAACCTCTCCAACCAACAAAGCGAGCGTCAGCGTCTTGCCGAAGCAACGCGCACCTACGACCAAGCGATCTCGGAACTCCCCTCCGGCCCCCAAGCCGAACTACTCGTCTCACGCGCACGCTGGCGCCACCTCCACGACGATCACGCCGGCGCGGCGGCAGATCTCCTCTCAGCCGCCCAACGCGCGGATGAAACCACCGAATCCACCTGGTCCGGCCGTTCCCGCCGTACCGTCCGCGAACTCGCCGAAGAACTGAGCCGACACGTACTGGCGCGACAATCGCTGGAGCCAACCCTCCCCGGCCTGCCCGCCTGGTCGAAGGACGAACTCCCGCCCGAGGTCATCGACCGCCTCAATGGCTGGCTTTCCGCCCGGAGTTGGCCGGAGCAGGAGACGTTCATCCAGCAGGCCTATCCGCTCCTCGCGGCGCCGGAAGGCCGAGCTGCTCTCGACCTCACCCGTGCGCTGTACCCGGAAACCACCGGTCTCAGCGACCTCGCAGCCGTACTCGACGCCGCACACGAACAAGGCCTTGGCCAGGTACTCGAAGAACTCCGCGAGACCAACGCCAGGTCCGATCTAGTCGACGAGTGGCTCGCCACCCCCACCTGGCCGGAAGACCTGGAATTCCTCAGCCGCCATCCCCAACTGACCGAGGACCCCCTCGTACGGGAGCTGCTCAACTCACAGTGGGACGACCCGGCGTCACGCCAACACCTGGCGATCCTCCAGCTCACCGACCACCTTCCCGCACCCGACGTCTACGACGCGATCACCGATCCCACAACGGCGGTCGACACAGCCATGGAGTTCATCGAGCGGGGCCAACCGGACGCACTCCTCCCGCTCTTCCTCGCTTCACCAGCCCTCGCGCAGATTCCGTTCATCACTCCGTACCTGTTCGCCGTACACACGGTGTTCTCCACCCCACCAGCAGCCGAGTCCCCACAACCCGAGGCAACCCCCGACACCAACGACCCGTCCCCCACCGACCTCATCGAGCAAGCCGCAGCACAGGGCTCCGAAGTACAGCGAGGAGCCGGCGCGGCCCGCCTCCGCCAACTTGCCCAGCACCGCCCGGACCACGCGACCACGCTGCTCCAGCTGGCCGCCGCCCTCACCGCGGCCGCGCCGGCCCCGCAAAGCGAAACCGCCTCCGATGCCGGATGAGGAACAGCCCCCACCCTCCGGGTCACCGTGCAAACTCACGGTGGAAGAGATCACGTACCTCAGCAACATGGGTCGGCTCTTCCACTCAGCACCCGGCTACCGGGCCATGCAAGATGCTCTCGACGCGGCCCTCAAAGCCGTACAGCGGCACCGCGCCGACGGCGTGAGCTGGCCGGACATCACCCGTGCCCTCGGCATCCCGCAGGAAGAACTCCTGCACCGCATGCGGGAGACGACCGACAAACCGCGCCCAGCGCCTCCGCCGCCCACCGCACCGACCAGGATCGGCAGCCACCTGCTGCCCCGGCACCCACTGCACCCTCCCACCAGTCACCCGCGACCGCCCCCGTCGGAATTGATGAACCAGGCATCGTCCGCCTCGATCTCCGCCCACTCGTCGCAGAACTCGGTCTTCTCCGCCAACATCCCCCCGCAGGACCACGATGTGGGACTCCTCTCCCCAGCAGGCGCCGCCCCGAGAGTGCTATTCGTCTCCGGCGATCCACGCCCTGGACGCAACGACTTCGGCGCCGAGGCAGCATGCATCCGGCAGGCCGTCGCCGCGAGTTACATGCAACTGACCGAAATGGCATCGGTCAGGCTCGCCGAAATCTGTCCCGCCCTGGACACATTCAGACCGACGATCCTGCACATCGCGGCGCACAGCTCGTTCGGCGGAATCCACCTCACCCAGGAGAGCGGAGACCTCTGCATCGCGTACGAGACCTTGTGCGCGCAGATCTCCCGTGTCCGCCACCCGCCACTCCTCGCCGTGCTGAACTTCTGCGGCTCAACCGCCCTGGCCCACGAGATGGCGCTAACCGTGACCACGGTCATCAGCTGGCCCCACGCCATGGACGACGGGCAGGCCCGGACATTCACGAGGCAGCTGTACCAATCGCTGGCCGTCCGGCGCTCCGTAGGTGACAGTTGCAAGGACGCGGAAGCCGAACTGAGCGGCCCGCATCCGGATCTGCCGCTGCCTCTAACGCATGGCGATGCGACGGCCTACATCTTCTGAACCGCTTCGGTCCGAGGCCGGATCCAACAGCGATCACTCACGCTCTCGCGCGCATGTGGTCACTCCCTGCGCCGTTCAGCCGGTGAACGCCGTCAGTATCTGGCTCGTCTCATGATCGGCCGGACAGACCTCGACGGCCACGCCAGCTGGACCGTGGGCCACTACACGAGAAGGTCGGTCAACCCCGTATAGGGCCGTTTCCTCTTCGGGCCGTTTCCTTGCCCCCTCGGCCATCGCCAGACGCTCTCGCAGCAGGTACCTGCTGTCACCTGAACACCAGGTGCACTATCGGCCCGGAGACACCGTCGCCTGGACACGGCCGCGCCGTCCCGGCCCCTGTACGGCCCCTGGGTCTTGGCATCGGTCCTCAGGGCAGCCGCCCTGACCCCGAGCGACGACCTCTTCCGCCTACTCCACCGCAGGTCAGAGGGGTTGGAATTCCCTCGAACGACACGGGACTCCAAACCCACAAGCAGCGGATTCAGTCCGTTCAGGCAAAGTTGACGCTCCGACACCCCAAAATGAACGTTTCCGCAGGTCAGAAGCCTGCACAGGTGGGGCGGGTGGGACTCGAACCCACGGCCGACGGATTATGAGTCCGCTGCTCTAACCGGCTGAGCTACCGCCCCATCTACGGCGCGTCGCGCACATTTGTGCGCGCCGTCTGCCGCAGCATAGCCGCTCATACGATCTCCTGCTTCGGATGGTCGGCAACGCATGACCATGAGGACTTCGGTGTGCCGTGCGCGGTTCCGGCGGACATGAAAAAGGACCCCTGAGGGGTCCTCTTCCGTTGCTCTCCCGACTGGACTCGAACCAGTAACCTGCCGGTTAACAGCCGGCTGCTCTGCCAATTGAGCTACAGGAGATCGAGCTCCCCCGACTGGACTCGAACCAGTAACCTGCCGGTTAACAGCCGGCTGCTCTGCCAATTGAGCTACAGGGGATCGCTTCGTTGCATCGAACGCACCTACCTGGGTATTCGCCAGGGGGCGTGCGCTTGCTGCGACACATACATTAGCGCAAGCAGGGGGGTGCTCCGCCAATCGGTTCCGCCCCCGCACCGATGCCGACGCAAGGGAAGGGTGGCCGTCATGCGCTACCGGCTCACATTCGTCGCCGGACTGGCTCTGGGTTACGTGCTGGGCTCTCGCGCCGGGCGCGAGCGTTACGAGCAGCTGAAGAAGTCCGCCCGCCAGATCTCGCAGAACCCGGCGGTGCGCAACACCGCCGAGAGCGCCGCCCAGCAGGGCCGCGAGTTCGCGGGCAAGGCGTACCACGCGGTGAGCGAGAAGGTGGGCGACCGGGTCCCCACCTCGGTGACCGACCGGGTCCGCTCCCTGCGCGAGCGGAACGCCAACGGCCGCGGTGAGGACGACTGGGGCACCTCCAACACCTAGCGAGGGGCGCCTCCAGCACGTAGCGATCGGGCCCGCACGATCCGGTCCGGCGCGGTCGCCTCTCGCGGTACGGCAGAATTTGCGCCATGGGGATAGTCGCCGGGTTGGACAGTTCGCCCGATTTCACTCGCATCGTCGTCTGCGACTCGGACACGGGTGTCGTACTCAAGCAGGGGTACGCGCCGCATCCGGTCGAGTCCACCGAGGGCGGCGGGCGTCCTTCCGACGTCGACCCTCAGGCCTGGCTGCTGTCCCTGGGAGAGGCGGCGGGCGGCGGACTGCTCGAAGGTGTGCAGGCCATCGGCGTGTCCGCGCAGCAGAACGGTCTTGTCCCGCTGGACGCGCAGGGGAACACGGTGCGGCCTGCGCTCGTCGGCAGTGACAAGCGGACGCAGGTCGCGGCCGCCGATCTCGTCGACGCGCTCGGCGGGCGCGAGGCGTGGGCCCAGGCCGTGGGCTGCGTACCACAGGCCGCCCAGCCGGTGACCAAGCTGCGCTGGCTGAACAAGACCGAGCCGGATTCCGCGCGGCGGACCGCGTTCCTCATGCAGGCGCACGACTGGCTGGTGTGGCAGCTGCTCGGGCGGCCGGTGCGCAGGACCACCGACCGGGGCGGGGCCTCCGGGACCGGGTACTGGTCGGCGGCGACCGGCGGTTACCGGCCGGACATCGTCGACATGGCGCTCGGGCACCAGGCCGGGCTGCCCGAGGTGCTCGGCCCTTCCGACGCGGCGGGGACCACCCCGGAGGGGCTCCTCATATCCGCCGGGACCGGCGAGACCATGGCGGCGGCGTTCGGGCTCGGCATCGGGCTCGGGGACGCGGTCGTCTCCCTCGGAGCCTCCGGTTCCGTGATGGCCGTACACCCCGAGGCGCTCTTCGACTCCTCCGGCATGATCACCTCACTCGCGGACGCGACCGGGATGCATCTGCCGGTCGTCACCACGCTCAATGCCGTACGAGCCCTGCGCGGCGCCGCCGAACTCCTCGGCCTGCCCGACCTGGAGAGCCTGTCCGACCTGGCGATGAAGTCGACGCCGGGCTCCCACGGCCTGGTGATGCTGCCGTATCTGGAGGGCGAGCGGACGCCGAACCTGCCGCACACGGCGGGGATGCTGGCCGGGCTGCGACGGGAGTCGATGCGGCCCGAGCATCTGGCGCGGGCCGCCTTCGAGGGCATGCTGTGCGGGCTCGCGGACGCGCTCGACGTGCTGCGCGGCCGGGGTGTCGACGTACGGCGGATCTTCCTGTTGGGACAGGCCGCCGAGCTGCCCGCCGTACAGGCCGTGGCGCCCGCACTGTTCGGCGTGCAGGTCGTGGTGCCGCAGCCGGCGGACTACGCGGCGTTCGGCGCGGCCCGGCAGGCGGCCTGGGCGCTCGGCGCCTCGCAGGGCACCCTCGATCCGCGGACGCCGCCCGCCTGGCAGGGCCCGGTCGCACAGGTGCTGGACCCCGGTGAGGAACTGGCCATGGGCCAGGCCATACGGCAGCAGTACGTGGCCGTACGGGAGCAGGCGCATCCTGGGGCGTTCCGGGGTTAACAGAGCGCGGGGCGTACGTCCCAGGTCTGAGGCCGGGTCGGTTCTTGGCCTGCACTTGGGTTAATCGGTTGAGGTAACACGGGGGGAGTGTCCGACGATAGGGGGTGGTGCACCCACCGCTCGCCCGTCGTCGACTCCGAGAGACCCCGCGTGCTCATACGACTACTTCGTACGTACCTCCGTCCGTACAAGAAACCCATCGCCCTGCTGGTGCTGCTGCAGCTCCTGCAGACCTGCGCCACGCTCTACCTGCCCACGCTCAACGCGCACATCATTGACAACGGTGTCGTGAAGGGCGACACGGGCTACATCCTGTCCTTCGGCGCAGTCATGATCGCGATCTCGCTGGCGCAGGTCGTCTGCAACATCGGCGCCGTCTACTACGGCGCCCGTACGGCTTCGGCCGTCGGCCGGGACATCCGGGGCGCCGTCTTCGACCGCGTCCAGTCCTTCTCCGCGCGCGAGGTCGGCCACTTCGGGGCGCCCTCGCTGATCACCCGCACCACCAATGACGTCCAGCAGGTGCAGATGCTCGCCCTGATGACGTTCACCCTGCTGGTGTCGGCGCCGATCATGTGTGTGGGCGGCATCGTGCTGGCCCTCGGCCTTGACGTGCCGCTGTCCGGGGTGCTGGTCGCCGTGGTGCCGGTACTCGGCCTCGGTGTGACCCTGATCATCCGGCGGCTGCGGCCGCTGTTCCGCTCCATGCAGGTCCGCCTGGACACCGTGAACCGGGTGCTGCGCGAGCAGATCACCGGCAACCGCGTGATCCGCGCCTTCGTACGGGACGACTACGAGAAGGAGCGCTTCCGGAAGGCGAACGCCGATCTGACCGAGGTGTCGCTGGGTACCGGGCGGTACCTGGCACTGATGTTCCCGATGGTCATGACCGTCGTGAACCTCTCCTCGATCGCCGTCGTGTGGTTCGGCGCGCACCGGATCGACAGCGGGGGCATGCAGATCGGTGATCTGACCGCGTTCCTCGCCTACCTCATGCAGATCGTGATGTCCGTGATGATGGCCACCTTCATGTTCATGATGGTGCCGCGCGCGGAGGTCTGTGCCGAGCGCATCCAGGAGGTCCTGGACACCGACAGCAGTGTCGTGCCGCCGACCGCACCCGTAGTGGAGCTGCGGCGCCACGGCCACCTGGAGATCCGTGGCGGCGGGTTCCGTTACCCGGGTGCCGAGGAGCCGGTGCTGACGGCCGTCGACCTGGTGGCGCGGCCGGGTGAGACGACCGCCGTGATCGGGTCCACGGGCAGTGGCAAGTCGACGCTTCTCGGGCTCGTCCCCCGGCTGTTCGACGCCACGGACGGCGAGGTGCTCGTCGACGGCGTGGACGTGGCGACCATCGAGCCGAGACTGCTGGCCAAGACGGTCGGACTCGTCCCGCAGAAGCCGTACCTCTTCGCGGGCACGGTGGCGACGAACCTGCGGTACGGCAACCCGGACGCCACCGACGAGGAGCTGTGGCACGCGCTGGAGGTGGCGCAGGCCAAGGGGTTCGTGGAGGGCCTGGAGAACGGGCTCGACTCCCCCATCGCACAGGGCGGCACGAATGTGTCCGGTGGTCAGCGGCAGCGTCTCGCGATCGCCCGCACCCTCGTGCAGCGCCCGGAGATCTATCTCTTCGACGACTCGTTCTCGGCGCTCGACTACAAGACCGACGCCATGCTGCGCGCGGCGCTCGCCGCGGAGACCGCCGAGGCGACCGTGGTGATCGTCGCCCAGCGGGTGTCGACCATCCGGGACGCCGACCGGATCGTGGTCCTCGACGAGGGCCGGGTCGTCGGCACCGGGCGGCACCACGAACTGATGGCGGGCAACGAGACATACCGGGAGATCGTCCTCTCCCAGCTGACGGAAGCGGAGGCTGCCTGATGGCCGGGCCTATGGGGCGGATGATGGCCGGGGGCGGCCCCGATCAGCGCTCGATGGATTTCAAGGGGTCGGGCAAACGGCTCCTCTCACAGTTCAAGCCCGAGCGCGGCACGATGTACGCGATGCTCTCCCTCGGTGTGGTCAGCGTGGCGCTGTCCGTGCTGGGCCCGAAGATCCTGGGCAGGGCGACCGACCTGGTCTTCGCCGGGATCATCGGACGGGAGATGCCCGCCGGCCAGACGAAGGCCGAGGCCCTCGATGCGATGCGGGCACGCGGCGACGGCGGCACGGCCGACATGCTCTCGGGTACGGACTTCACTCCGGGCAAGGGCATCGACTTCGGCGCCGTCGGGAACGTACTGCTGCTCGCGCTCTGTGCGTTCGTGGTGGCCGGCGTGCTGATGGCGGTGTCCACCCGGCTCTCGAACCGGGCGATCAACATGACCGTCTACCGGATGCGGGAGGACCTGCAGGCCAAGCTGTCCCGCCTGCCGCTGTCCTACTTCGACAAGCGGCAGCGCGGTGAGGTCCTCAGCCGCGCCACGAACGACATCGACAACATCCAGCAGACCCTCCAGCAGTCGATGGGCCAGCTGGTCAACTCCCTCCTCACCATCGTGGGCGTGCTCGCGATGATGTTCTGGGTCTCGCCGCTCCTCGCCCTGGTCGCGCTGATCACCGTGCCGCTGTCCTTCTTCATCGCCACGCGGGTCGGCAAGCGTTCGCAGCCGCACTTCGTCCAGCAGTGGCGGACCACCGGCAAGCTCAACGCGCACGTCGAGGAGATGTACACCGGGCACAACCTGGTGAAGGTGTTCGGGCGGCAGGAGGAGTCGGCGGCGCAGTTCGCCGAGCAGAACGAGCAGCTGTACGAGGCCGGGTTCAAGGCGCAGTTCAACAGCGGGATCATGCAGCCGCTGATGATGTTCGTTTCGAACCTGAACTATGTGCTGGTGGCCGTGGTGGGCGGGCTGCGGGTCGCGTCCGGGTCGTTGTCGATCGGTGACGTGCAGGCCTTCATCCAGTACTCCCGGCAGTTCTCCATGCCGCTGACCCAGGTCGCCTCCATGGCGAACCTCGTGCAGTCGGGCGTGGCCTCCGCCGAGCGGATCTTCGAACTCCTCGACGCGGACGAGCAGGAGGCCGATCCGGTTCCGGCGCTCCGTCCCGACGAGCTGCGGGGGCGGGTGGCGCTCGAGAACGTGTCCTTCCGGTACGACCCCGACAAGCCGCTCATCGAGGATCTGTCGCTGAAGGTGGAGCCCGGGCACACGGTCGCGATCGTCGGCCCGACGGGCGCCGGCAAGACCACGCTGGTCAACCTCCTCATGCGGTTCTACGAGGTCACCGGGGGGCGGATCACTCTCGACGGGGTCGACATCGCCGCCATGTCCCGGGACGAACTCCGGGACGGCATCGGGATGGTGCTCCAGGACACCTGGCTGTTCGGGGGGACGATCGCGGAGAACATCGCGTACGGGGCCTCGCGGGACGTCACCCGGGGGGAGATCGAGGAAGCCTCGCGGGCCGCCCACGCCGACCGGTTCATCCGGACGCTGCCCGACGGGTACGACACCGTGATCGACGACGAGGGGACGGGGGTGAGTGCGGGTGAGAAGCAGCTCATCACCATCGCTCGGGCGTTCCTGTCGGATCCGGTGATCCTGGTGCTCGACGAGGCGACGTCGTCCGTCGACACCCGGACGGAGGTCCTGATCCAGAAGGCGATGGCGAAGCTTGCGCACGGGCGTACGTCGTTCGTGATCGCGCATCGCCTGTCGACGATCCGGGATGCGGACGCGATCCTCGTGATGGAGAACGGGTCGATCGTCGAGCAGGGCGCGCACGCGGAGCTGCTTGCCGCGGACGGGGCGTACGCGCGCCTGTACAAGGCCCAGTTCGCGCAGGCGGTGGCTGAGGTGGACTAGGTTTTTCGCCCCCTCCGCCCCTACCCGTCCCGTACCTGGGGGCTGCCGCCCCCAGACCCCCGCTGTCGGCCTGAACGGCCTCGTCCTCAAACGCCGGACGGGCTGAAAGATCTCCCCCTGGCCGGGACGAAAGATTTCTGCTCCGGCCGGGGAAAATTCAGCCCCTCCGGCGTTTGAGGAGCGGGGGTTTGGGGGCGGAGCCCCCAAGGGACGGGAATGGGCAGGGGCGGAGGGGGCGAAACAAACCCCACCTCAGTCCAAGTAACCCCGCAGCTGGTCCGCGAACGCGTGGTCCCTGAGCTTGTTCAGGGTCTTGGACTCGATCTGACGGATCCGCTCGCGGGTGACGCCGAAGATGCGGCCGATCTCCTCCAGGGTGCGGGGACGCCCGTCGGCCAGCCCGTACCGGAGCTGGACGACCTTCCGCTCCCGCTCCCCGAGCGTGGACAGCACCGCCTCCAGATGCTCACGCAGCAGCAGGAACGCGGCGGACTCCACAGGAGACGTCGCGTCACCGTCCTCGATGAGGTCGCCGAGCGCGACGTCGTCCTCCTCGCCCACGGGAGCGTGCAGGGACACCGGTTCCTGGGCAAGCCGCAGCACTTCACTGACCCGCTCGCTCGGCAGATCGAGGTGCGCGGCGACCTCTTCGGGAGTCGGCTCGTAACCGCGCTCCTGAAGCATGCGCCGCTGCACACGCACGACCCGGTTGATCAACTCCACGACGTGGACGGGGACTCGGATGGTCCGGGCCTGGTCGGCGAGGGCCCGGGACATGGCCTGGCGGATCCACCAGGTGGCGTACGTCGAGAACTTGTAGCCGCGGGCGTAGTCGAACTTCTCAACTGCCCTGATCAGGCCGAGGTTTCCCTCCTGGACCAGGTCGAGCATGGTCAGTCCCCGGCCCACGTACCGCTTGGCGACGGAGACGACGAGCCGCAGGTTCGCCTCGATGAGGCGGCGCTTGGCCATGCGGCCCATGACGACCAGTTTGTCCAGGTCGAGGGCGAGCTGGCTGTCCAGATCGACGGCGAGGCGGAGCTTCTCCTCGGCGAAGAGACCGGCCTCGACACGGCGGGCGAGTTCGACTTCCTCGGCCGCGGTGAGCAGGGGGATCCGGCCGATCTCGCGCAGGTACTGGCGGAACAGGTCGGAGGAGGGTCCGCCGGTGTCGGCGGCGCGGCTCCGGGGCGGTTCGACGGGCTCGGGAGCCTCGGACTCGGCTTCCACCTCGGCGCTCTCGACGGCGCTCGCGGGCGGCTCGTCCAGCTCGGGTGGGCTCTCCGGCTCCGCTTCGGGGTGGTGCGCGGCACGGCTCTGCGGGGGTACCGCCGCGACGACGTCGGTCTCGGCGTCAGCGTCCGTATCCGTGGTGTTGTCGGTCTGTGCGAGGGTCTGGGTCTGCACGGGGGCGACCTCCAGGAATGTCGCTGCTGAGGGGGGCGGCAGCGTTACGTCGGGGATGGGGTCGACGGCCTCGCCGCTGTCCATCCCGTAGTCGTTTAGCGGAACCGCGGGGATCGGGGACCCGTCGCGTGCGGGTCGGCCGCGCTCCGAGGACTCAGGCACCGCAACCCAGTGTGGAGTACGACACATCGCCGCCACGAGGGGCGTGCGGTGACTTTTTGCGTCCGGTCCGTGACCGCGCGGTTACTTTCATGCACGAGTGCGCGTTTTAGGCGGCGCGAAACAGGTTGAAAGGCGCACGTGGGAAGCGAGTGCGCCGGGACGGGAAATCGCGAGGGCCCGGTGAACGCCCGGCAGACGATGTGAAAGCCCGGCGGGCCGGGCGGCCGCCCCCGCCCTCAGAGCGCCTCCGCGCCCCTCTCCCGCAGTGCCTGCTCGTACTGCTGGAGGACCCACAGCTCGTTCTGTACGGCGGCCAGCTGGGCCGGGTCGCCGTGCGCGCTGAGGCGGGACAGGCTGCCCTGGACGTCGCGGATGCGGCGGTCGACGGCACGGCGGCGGACCATGACGAGCTGGTCGCCCGCGTAGGTCTCGTCGACCGTCTTGCGCATGATCGCCTCGACGGCCAGCTCGGTGACCATGGCGCGGGCCGCGTCGTCGGGGGCGGCCTCGCGGACCCTGACCAGGTACTCCTGGGGGTCCTGGACGCCGAACTCCGAGCCGCCCGCCTCCATGATCACCTGGCGTACGGCGGCGTACGGCGGGGCGGTGAACTCGTCGATCCCGTAGGCGTCGAAGGCCGGGGAGACCAGCTCAGGGCGCTGGAGGGCGAGTTTGAGGAGCTCGCGCTCGGTGGCGAAGACCGGGTTGCGCAGGGTCAGGGCGGGGCCGCCGCCGTTGGGTGCCTGGGTGGTGGTGCCGTACGCCTGCTGGGTGCGCTGCTGCGACGGCGCGGGGCCCTTGCCGCCGCGGTCGCGGGACCAACGGGCCAGCTGGGCCACCCGCTTGACCACGAACTGGGTGTCGAGGATGCCGAGCATGCCCGCGAGCTGTACGGCGACCTCGTGCTGGGCGCCGCTGTTCTTGATGCGGGCGACGATGGGTGCCGCCTCGTCGAGGGCGGCCGCGCGCCCGGCCGGGGTCTCCAGGTCGTACCGCAGGATGATCTGGCGCAGTGCGAACTCGAAGAGCGGGGTGCGGGGTTGGGCCAGGTCGGCGACTGCCGCGTCGCCCTTCGCGAGGCGCAGCTCGCAGGGGTCCATGCCGTCCGGGGCGATCGCGATGTACGTCTCGGCGGCGAACTTCTGGTCGTCCTCGAAGGCGCGCAGGGCGGCCTTCTGACCGGCCGCGTCGCCGTCGAAGGTGAAGATCACGCGCGCGGAGCCGTTGTCCATCAGCAACCGGCGGAGGATCTTGATGTGGTCGGTGCCGAACGCCGTGCCGCAGGTCGCGATCGCCGTGGTGACGCCGGCCAGATGGCAGGCCATGACGTCGGTGTACCCCTCGACGACGACCGCCCGGCTGGCCTTGGCGATGTCCTTCTTGGCGAGGTCGATGCCGTACAGGACCTGGGATTTGCGGTAGATCGCCGTGTCGGGCGTGTTCAGGTACTTCGGGCCGTTGTCCGACTCGTAGAGCTTCCTCGCGCCGAAGCCGACGACCTCGCCGCCGATGTCGCGGATCGGCCACATCAGGCGGCCGCGGAAGCGGTCGATGGGGCCGCGGCGGCCTTCCTGGGAGAGGCCGGAGAGGAGGAGTTCCTTGTCGGTGAAGCCCTTGCCGCGGAGGTAGCGGGTGAGGTGGTCCCAGCCCTGGGGGCTGTAGCCGACGCCGAAGTGGGCGGCGGCCGACTGGTCGAAGCCGCGCTCCGCGAGGAATTTGCGGCCGGTGTCGGCCTCGGAGCTGGTGTCGAGCTGTTCGATGTAGAACTGCGCGGCGGCCTTGTGGGCCTCGACCAGGCGGATGCGCTCGCCGCGCTGGTTGGCGGGGTTGTACCCGCCCTCCTCGTAGCGCAGCGTGATGCCCGCCTGGGCGGCGAGTCGCTCGACCGACTCGGAGAAGGTGAGGTGGTCGACCTTCATCACGAATGTGATGGTGTCGCCGCCTTCCTGGCAGCCGAAGCAGTGGAACAGCCCCTTGCTCGGGCTGACCTGGAAGGACGGGGACTTCTCGTCGTGGAAGGGGCAGAGACCTTTCAGGTTTCCGCCGCCCGCGTTGCGCAGCTGGAGGTACTCGGACACCACGGCGTCGATCGGGACCGCGTCCCGAACCGCCTTCACGTCCTCGTCGTTGATCCTTCCGGCCACGCGTGAATTCTACGGGGACGGTGTGACAGTCGAGCGCCGCCGTCGGTCACGGGACCAGACTGTCCAGCGGAACGTGCGGGTCGGCGAGCGCCTCGGTGTCCACCTGGGCCCGGGATCGGATCAGCTGCTGGATGGGCTCCGTGACGTCCCACACATTCACGTTCATCCCGGCCAGCACCCTCCCGTCCTTCAGCCAGAAGGCGATGAACTGCCGCTTGCCCGCGTCTCCCCGGATCACCACTTGGTCGTACGTCCCCGGGGGCGCCCAGCCCGAGTACTCGAGCCCGATGTCGTACTGGTCGGAGAAGAAATAGGGCACACGGTCGTACGTCAGCTCGCGGCCCAGCATCGCGCGGGCCGCCGCGGGGCCGCCGTTGAGGGCGTTGGCCCAGTGCTCGACGCGCAGCCGGGTGTCGAAGAGCGTGTGGTGGAAGGAGGCGACGTCGCCGGCCGCGTGGATGTCGGGGTCGGAGGTGCGCAGCCGTTCGTCGACGGCGATGCCTCCGCCGTGTGCGCGGTCGGCCATCTCCAGGCCCGCGGCCTCGGCGAGAGCGGTGCGCGGGGCGGCGCCGATCGCGGCGAGCACGTCGTGCGCGGGGTGTTCCTCGCCGTCGTCGGTGCGGGCGGCGAGCACCATGCCGTCCTGGCCGACGATCTCGGTGAGGCGGGCGCCGAAGTGGAAGCGGACGCCGTGCTCGCGGTGCAGCTCGGCGAAGAGCTGGCCGAGCTCGGGGCCGAGGACCGCGTGCAGCGGGGTCCCCTCCGGCTCGACGACGGTGACCTCGGCACCGTATTCGCGTGCCGCCGCCGCGACCTCGAGGCCGATCCAGCCGGCGCCCGCGATCACGATGTGCCCGTTGTCGCGGCCCAGCGCGGCGAGGACGCCCTTGAGGCGTTCGGCGTGGGCGAGCCGGCGCAGGTGGTGGACTCCGGCGAGGTCCGTGCCCGGGACGTCCAGGCGGCGGGGCTCGGCGCCGGTCGCGATGAGGAGCTTGTCGTAGTGCACGAGGGTGCCGTCGTCGCCGTAGCGGACGGTCTTCGCGCTCCGGTCGATGGCGTCGACGGTCTGGCCGAGGTGCAGCTCGATGTCGTTGGCCGCGTACCAGGCGGGTTCGTGCACGAAGACGCTGTCGCGTTCCTCCTTGCCGAGGAGGTAGCCCTTGGAGAGCGGCGGGCGTTCGTAGGGGTGGTCGCGCTCGTCACAGATCAGTATCACCCGCCCGGTGAAGCCCTCCGCTCGGAGCGTCTCGGCCGCCTTCGCTCCGGCCAGCCCTCCTCCGACGATGACGAATGTCTGATCCGCGTCGACCACTTGATGCCTCCTCGTAAGGATGTCGCCATATGCGAGCGTCCCGCACGCAGCGTGATGCGGGAAGAGGGAGAGACCCGATCAGGCCACGCAGGGTCACACTCCCCGGGACCCATGGGACCGCGTGGTGAGTCTGAGATGCAGGGAACGCGCCGAGGCGTCGGTGAGTGAGGCGATGTGGTCGACGATCACGCGCTTGCGTGCCCTGTCGTCCGGGGCCTCGTCGAACAGGGCGCGGAACTGGGGGTCGAGGCCGTCCGGGGCGCGGACGGTGAGCGCCTGGGCCAGCTCGGCGACGACGATCCGCTGATCGGCGCGGAGCGCTTCCTGCTCGGCGCGCTGCATCACGTACCGGTCGGCGACCGCCTTGAGGACGGCGCACTCCAGGCGCGCGGCGCGCGGGACGACCAGCTCCGCCGCGTACCGGGTGAGGCGACCGGTGCCGTACGCCGCGCGCGTGGCGCCCTCCGCCGCGAGACAGAAACGCCCGATGAGCTGGCTGGTCGCGTCCTTCAACCGGGCCTGCGCGACGGCCGATCCGTCGTATCCGTGCGGCCACCAGTCCTGGTCGAGGAGCCGGTCGAGGGCTTCGGCGAGCTCCTCGGGGTCGGTGTCGGCGGGCACGTACCGCCCGATGGCCACCGCGAAGACCGCCTGCCGTTCCGGCTCGGCGTGCAGGCAGTTGGGGTCGATGTGGCCCGCGTGCAGACCGTCCTCGACGTCGTGCACCGAGTACGCCACGTCGTCCGACCAGTCCATGACCTGGGCCTCGAAGCACGTACGGGTGCCGGGGGCGCCCTTGCGGATCCAGTCGAAGACGGGCCGGTCGTCCTCGTAGACCCCGAACTTCCGGGACTTGGGGTCGGTGGGGTGGCCGCCGCGCGGCCAGGGGTACTTGGTGGCGGCGTCGAGGGCGGCGCGGGTGAGGTTGAGGCCGACGCTGACGAGTTCGCCGGTGGCTTCGGAGTGTACGAAGCGCTTCGGCTCGATGCGGGTGAGCAGGCGCAGCGACTGCGCGTTGCCCTCGAAGCCGCCGCAGTCCTCGGCGAATTCGTTGAGCGCCTGTTCGCCGTTGTGCCCGAAGGGCGGGTGGCCCATGTCGTGCGAGAGGCAGGCCGCCTCGACGAGGTCGGGGTCGCAGCCGAGGGCGGCGCCCAGTTCGCGGCCGACCTGGGCGCACTCCAGGGAGTGGGTCAGGCGGGTGCGGGGGCTGGCGTCCCAGATCTGGCTGCTGGTGCCGGGGGTGACGACCTGGGTCTTGCCCGCGAGGCGGCGCAGGGAGGCGGAGTGCAGTACGCGTGCGCGGTCGCGCTGGAAGGCGGTGCGGCCGGGACGCTTGTCGGGCTCGACGGCCCAGCGCTCGGTGGAGGTGACGTCGTACCCGATCCCGTGCCCGTCCTGTCCGTCGGGCGTGGCGTGCTCTGCGTATGCGTTCGGATCGGTGCTTTCGGTCTTCGGTGCGGTGCCTTCCATGCCCCGACAGTAAACGCAGGCAGTGACAAACGGGGCACAGCTGTCCGCTCAGGACACGCTTCAGGCGGTGGCCAGGGCGCGTTCGGGGGCGGGCTCGGGGGTCGCGACGGCCTGGTCGTAGCGGTGCAGGACGAGGCGGGCCATCGCCGGGTGGTCGCCCAGGGGCTCGGCGGCGATCCAGGGGGCGGCCGCGGCGCACTCGGTGGCGAAGCGGCCGGGGGCGGTGAAGTACGAGGCGACGGCGATGCGGTGGCGGCCGCGGGCGGCCATGGCGCGGACGGCGGCGGCGACGGTGGGCGCGGCGGCGGACGCGTACGCGGGGACGACGGGAACTCCCAGGCGCTCGGCGAGCAGGTGCGCGGTGCGGCGGGTGTCGACGGCGGCGTCGGGGTCGCGGGATCCGGCGGCGGCGAGCACGATGCCGCTCGCGCGCCGGGTCGAGTCGCTCATGCGTGTCCGCCAGCCGGCCTCGACGAGCCGCGCGTACAGCGTCTCCACGAGCAGCGGGTGCGGGCCGAGCGGGGCGGCGACGCGGGTGCGGAGCGGGGCGGCGGCGGCCGCGGCTTCGGGGATGTCCCGCTTGACGTGGTAGCCGCGGCTGAGCAGCAGCGGCACGAGGACGGCTTCACCGGTCCGGGTGCTCTGGGTGCTCTGGAGTGACGCGAGCGTGTCGGGCAGCAGGGGCTCGTTCAGCTCGATGTGCCCGAGGTGCACGGCCAGGTGCGGGCGCAGCTCGCGGATCCGCTCGATGAGGCTGCGTACGGTGCTCAGGGTGCGCGGGTCGCGGCTGCCGTGCGCCACGAGGACGAGCGCGGGCGGCGCGGGCCGGCGTGCGCCGTCGATCGAGACGCGGCTGAGCTGGCTGCCGAGCTGGCTGGTGATCGCGTTCATGAGTTGCGCCGTACTGTCGAGGTGGGCGCCGCCGAGCGGCGGGCGGCCACCGGGGCTGAGCGAGGACTCGTCGCGTACTGGGTTCGACGCCGTCATGGAGAGATCCTGACGGTAGGAGGTTGCCACGCCGTTGCGCGGGTATGACGGGTGTTTTCCGGGGGTTCACGCCGGGGTGCGCGGGAGTGTGAGCCTTCGTGACCTGCGGTGACAGGTTTCTGAGTGAAGCTGGTCACGCCACGGAGGCGAACCGGATCAGCGTTCGACGCGTCCTCCATGGTCGAGGCCACCTGGGGAGGGGACCGTTCCGATGCGCCGTCCGAAGCTGCCGAAGCTGCGCAGACCGCGCCTGCCGCGCCTGCCGCAGACCCGTGCCGGGCAACGGCGGGGCGTACAGGCCCTGATGCTGCTCTGCGTGCTCGCGCTGCTTCCGTCGACATGGATGTACGCGGTGACGGGCGACCGGCTGCGTACGACCGCCGACGCTCCGCGCACCGAGGTCGCGGTGGTCTTCGGCGCGGGTCTGTGGAACGGCGAGCCGTCCCCGTACCTCGCCAACCGCCTGGACACGGCGGCAAAGCTGTACCGGGCGGGGCAGGTCAAGGTCGTCCTCGTCACCGGCGACAACAGCCGCGTGGACTACGACGAACCGGACGCGATGCGCACGTACCTGACCGAGCACGGTGTGCCCGACGGGCAGATCGTCAGTGACTACGCGGGCTTCGACACCTGGGATTCCTGCGTCCGCGCGAAGAAGATCTTCGGGGTCGACCGGGCCGTACTGATCAGCCAGGGGTTCCACATCCGCCGCGCCGTCGCGCTGTGCCAGGCGGCGGGCGTGGAGTCCTACGGGGTGGGGGTCGACGCCAAGCACGACGCGACCTGGTACTACGGGGGCGCGCGGGAGGTCTTCGCGGCGGGGAAGGCCGCGCTGGACGCGGTGTTCAAGCCCGATCCGCGGTTCCTGGGGCCGAAGGAGTCCGGGGTCGGTCAGGCCCTGGCGGCGGCGGGCGAATGATGGCGGTCACCGACCTCACGCCCGCGGAACGCCGCGTCTGGGAGGCCTTCCCGCTCGGCGAGGGAATCGACTTCCGCGAGAGCGCCGACGAGGGCTCAGCGGCCGGCTCGTCGTGGGGTCCCGAGCGGACCGTGCGCGCCGAGGTGCTTCGGGCACTCCTGATCGACGGACCGGCTCACGACGGTGAGATCGCCGGACTGAAGCTGACGGGCGCGCGCATCACCGGGCAGCTGGATCTCACGTACGGGACGGTCCAGCACGCCGTGCGGCTGCGGTCCTGTCACTTCGAGCAGATCCCGACGCTCTACGGGGCGGAGCTCCGCGTCCTGGTGCTGAGCGACTCGGTGCTGCCCGGGCTCACCGCGGGGAATCTGCGGGTCGACGGGGCGCTGCGGCTCAGCTGCTCCCGTATCACCGGGCCGGTACGGCTCCAGGGGGCGAAGATCTCCGGCGCCGTGTTCATCAACGGGGCGCATCTGGGCAGCCCGGCGGCACCGGACACCGCTGACTCCGACACCCCCGAGGAAGCGGCGCTCCAGCTGAACCACGCGGACATCGGCACCGACCTGTGGGCCGTCGGCCTGGTCGCCCACGGCCAGGTCCGGCTGAACGGGGCCACGGTCGGCGGGCAGGTGAACCTCGACGACGCGGAACTGCACGCGCCCGGCGGCACCGCGCTGCACGCCGAGACCCTGTCGGTCGGCACCGACCTGCGTGCGATGCGGCTGATCGCCCATGGCCGGGTCAACCTGAGCGGCTCCCGGATCCCGCACCAGCTCAACCTCGCCTACTCCCGGCTGTCCCACCCCGAAGGCCAGGCCCTGCGCGCCAGCAGCTGCGTGATCGGCGAGCTGTGGCTGCGCGACGCCGCCCCGGTCGTGGGCGCCGTGAACCTGCGCCGCTCCCAGCTGGACCTTCTGCACGTTCCTCCTCAGGTGTGGCCCTCTCATGTCAGGATCGACGGCCTCAGCTACCGCAGTCTCGCCCCGCATCTCCCCGCCAAGGAGCGACTGCCGCTTCTTGAAAGGGAGGAGGGCGGCTATCTTCCGTACGCCTACGAGCAGTTGGCCGCCGCGTACCGCACCGCGGGTGACGACGCCGCGGCACGCACCGTCCAGCTGGCCAAACTCCGCCGGCACCGCAATACCCTGCCGCGCTACGCCAGGTTCTGGGGCCATCTGCAGGACGCGACCGTCGGCTACGGCTTCCGCCCGATGCGGGCGGCAGGCTGGCTGATGCTCCTGCTGTTCACCGGCGCCCTCGCCTTCACGCTGAACCATCCGCAGGCGCTGAAGCCCGACGAGGCCCCCGATTTCATCCCCGTCTTCTACACCCTCGATCTGCTGCTGCCCATCATCAGCTTCGGGCAGGAGGAGGCCTTCTCGCCGCGCGGCTGGTACCAGTGGCTCGCCTATCTGCTGATCGCCACCGGCTGGATCCTGGCGACCACGATCGCGGCGGGCGTCACGCGCTCGCTGAACCGTCAGTGACGCGCCACCGCCCTCACGGCGCCCTCCGCCCGGCCGGGAGGTCCCCGTCCCTGCCGCGTAACGCCCGCCTCCTCCTCCCGTAACACTCCCGACGCACGCTGACCGGTATGCAGGCCACCGCGACGCCCACCCACTGCCCCTACTGCGCCCTGCAGTGCGGGATGAACCTGACGCCCACGCCCGACGGAGGCGTCGAGGTGACGGAGCGCGCGGACTTCCCGGTGAACCGGGGCGCGCTGTGCGGCAAGGGACGTACGGCGCCCGCGCTGCTGTCGTCCCGGGTGCGGCTGACCTCGCCGTTGATCCGGCGGGCGGGCACTCTCGAACCCGCGACCTGGGACGAGGCGCTCGACCGGATCGCCGAGGGGCTGTCCCGCACGCGGACGGAACATGGCCCGGACGCGTGCGGGGTCTTCGGCGGCGGCGGACTCACGAACGAGAAGGCGTACGCGCTCGGAAAGTTCGCGCGTGTCGTCCTGCGCACCTCGCAGATCGACTACAACGGCCGCTTCTGCATGTCGTCCGCGGCGGCCGCCGGAATCAAGGCGTTCGGCCTAGACCGGGGACTCCCCTTCCCGCTGGAGGACATCCCGAAGACCGGCTGTGTGATCCTCGTCGGCTCCAACCTCGCCGAGACGATGCCGCCCGCGCTGCGCTACCTCACCGAGCTGAAGGAGAACGGCGGCACGCTGATCGTCATCGACCCGCGCCGCACCCGTACGGCCGAGCAGGCGGACCTGCACCTGGCGCCGCGCCCGGGCAGCGACCTGGCGCTCGCGCTGGGGATGCTCCACCTGATCGTCGCGGAGGGGCGTACGGACGAGGCGTACATCCAGGAACGCACGAGCGGCTGGGAGGAGGCCCGGGCGGCGGCGATGGCGCACTGGCCCGAGTACGTGGAACGGATCACAGGGGTATCCGTTCCCGAACTCCGGGAAGCCGTACGGCTGTTCTGCGAGCCGGAGAACGCCATGGTGCTCACCGCACGCGGGCCCGAGCAGCAGTCCAAGGGCACCGACACCGTGGGCGCCTGGATCAACCTCTGTCTGGCGACCGGGCGTTCGGGGCGCCCGCTGGCCGGCTACGGCTGCCTCACCGGGCAGGGCAACGGGCAGGGCGGGCGCGAACACGGCCAGAAGGCCGACCAGTTGCCCGGCTACCGCAAGCTGACCGACCCGGCAGCACGCCGCCATGTGGCCGAGGTGTGGGGAGTCGACCCGGACTCGCTGCCGGGGCCCGGGCGCAGCGCGTACGAACTCCTCGACGCGATGGGTACGGACATCCACTCGCTGCTGCTGATGGGCTCGAACCCGGTGGTGTCCGCGCCCCGGGCCGCGCACATCGAACAGCGCCTGAAGTCACTGGACTTCCTCGCCGTCGCCGATGTCGTCCTCTCCGAGACGGCCGCTCTCGCGGATGTCGTCCTCCCGGTCACACAGTGGGCCGAGGAGACGGGCACGACGACCAGTCTGGAGGGCCGCGTCCTGCTGCGCCGCCGGGCGATCACCCCTCCCGACGGCGTACGCAGCGACCTCGACGTCCTGCACGAACTGGCCGACCGGCTGGGCGTGGAGAAGGGCTTCCCGAGGGACCCGGAGGAGGTCTTCGAGGAGCTGCGCAGGGCGAGCGCGGGCGGGGCGGCGGACTACTCGGGGATCACGTACCGCCGGCTGGCGGAGGAGTCGGGGGTGTTCTGGCCGTGCCCCTCCGCTACTGGGGAGACCGACGCCGGGGTCCATCCCGGCACCCCCCGTCTCTTCCTCGACCGGTTCGCCACCGAGGACGGGCGGGCCCGCTTCGTCGCCGTGGTGCACCGTCCGCTCGCCGAGGAGCCCGACGACGAGTACCCCGTACTGCTGACCACCGGGCGGGTCGTCGCCCAGTACCAGTCGGGCGCCCAGACGCGGCGCGTCGACGAGCTGAACGCCGCCGCGCCCGGACCGTTCGTGGAGATGCACCCACGGCTGGCGGCGCGGCTGGGGGCGGGGGAAGGCGATCGCGTCGCCGTGGTCTCCCGGCGCGGACGCGCCGTCGCACCGGCGCGGATCACCCGCGCCATCCGGCCCGACACGGTCTTCATGCCGTTCCACTGGCCGGGTGAGGGGCGCGCCAACACCCTGACCAACCCGGCACTCGACCCGACTTCGCGAATGCCGGAGTTCAAGGCGTGTGCCGTACGGCTCGAAGTGGTGCCCCGCTTGTAGACGCGCACGCCCGTCTCGAGGTGGTGCCTCGCCCGTAGCAGTGAACGCCTACGACGACGCGCTCGCCGAAGCGCTCGCGTCGCTGTCCGGCGGTGGGCTCGGCGTACCGCTGGGCATCCCGCTCGGCTGCGACCCGCTCGGCTGCCCGCTGGGCGGCTCTCCCCCGCCGCCCGACCCGTCGTTCTCCTTGTCCGGGTCGATACCGACGGTCAGTGCGCCCGTGAAACCGTCGTCCACAGTCCCGGTGATGGTCATGAGCCCGTCCTTGGCGCCGCCCCCGGCGTAGACCATGTCGTCGTCGAGCTTGGTCCGGGTCCCGGTGTGCTCGGTGTACGGGGACTTCTTGTAGACCTCCTCGCCGTACTTGTCGTCGAAGAAGAGCTGCCCCGTCCAGTTGACCTTGCCGCCCTCGTAGGTGTTGTCGGCCTTCTTGCCGCCGGTGTGCACCTTGACGTGGATGTGGGTGGCGCGCGGGGTGTACCAGCCCGGGTAGATCGTCGTGAACTCGACGACCCCGTCGTCGCCGGTCGTCTGGAAGCCCCGCAGATACGTCTTGTCGTCGGCGCCGCTGGTGTCCTCGCTCTCGGCGGGCGCGGAGCCGCCGGGGTTGGCGGTGGTGTAACCGGAGTAGTAGCCCCAGGCGTCGCAGTGCCAGATCTCCACGGCCGCGCCGGACACCGGGTCGCAGGACTCGCTCTGGTCCCGCACGGTCAGCTTCACGGTGAGCGGGACGCCCGGCTTCCCGTCGGTGATGTCCTTCCGGAACAGCGCGCCGTCCAGGTAGTACGGCCCCTCCGTGACGGTGGAGTTGAGCACGCACGTGTCGGAGGCCGCGGAGGCGCTCGCGGACGCACTGGCGGTCACGGAACTCGACCCGTCCGATTCGGAGTCCGAGGAGCACGAGGTGAGCCCGATACCCAGGGCCGCTCCGCCGGCCACGCCGCCGAGTGCAAGGGCGCGCCGTCTGGTGATGTCGCTGTCGGTCATGGCCGGACCATAGGGGCGGGGGCGTGCGGGGAGGCGGGGGCGCACGGGGGCCCTCTGGGCGGCCACTCGCACGAGTGCAATTGACGCACCGGCGTAGTTCAGCCGCCGTTGTGCCAGTCCCCGCCCTCGATGAGCTTGCCGCGGGAACGCAGCCGGGCGGCGACCGCGGGTGCGGCCACGTACACCCAGGCCCGCACGGCCGTCCCGTCGGCACGGGTCACGTCCCGCGCGATGCGCTCGTACAGGTTGCGGGGGTCGCCGGGCACGTACTCCTCCAGCCGGTCGAGCGCGGCCAGCAGTTCGCCGTACACCCCGGGCAGCGCGGTCACGAGTTCGCCGGTCACCACTCCCCCGGGTTCCTCGACGGCGTACGGGTATCCGGGGCCCTCGTAGAGCACGACTCCCCGCATGCGCCCCGGCTCCTCGGACTCCGTACGTCCTCGCAGGAAGAGGTCGTGATTGCGCTCGCCGGGGCGGAGGGTGCCGTAGACGAAGAAGGGCGCCGTGGCCATGGATGCGGTCTCCCTTCCGAGGTCTTTGCAGAAACGATTCTCGCCCCCCGAAGACCCTCACACACCCACACACATCCGCCAGTAGGCGCTATGGACATGCCATGTCATGGACCTTTAAATCTTGTTCAACTTCAGCGCCCCCCCCGCAGCCCTCCACAAACCCCCACGCGTACCCCCCACCGCGCCCCACGGCGCCTCCCCTAGGAGACTGATGAGTCAGATACGGCCGATCCGTGGTTCACGCCTCGCCACCGCCGGCATAGCCACGGCCACCGCCGCACTGCTGGCGGCCGCACTGACCCCGACCGCGGACGCGGCCGACCGGCCGAGCAGGGCCACCGCGCTCAGCAACGCGGCGTCGGTACTGACCGCGCAGGCCGCACGCCTCGGCCTGACCTCCGCCCAGGGCACCAGCGTCCGCGATGTAGTGATCGACGCGGACGGCAGCCAGCATGTGCGGTACGACCGGACGTATCGTCAACTCCCGGTGCTGGGCGGCGACTTCGTGGTCCACCTGGCCCCGGACGGCTCCTATCGCAGCGCCAACCGCGCCACCACCCGCGCCATCGCCCTCTCGAGCGTCACGCCCACACTGTCCGCCCCCAAAGCCGCCGATCTGGCCACCGCGGCGCTGCGCGCCGTGAACCTCGGGGAGACCCTGCGCAAGCTGACGGCCAAGCCCCAGCTGGTCGTCGACGTGCTGCACGGTGCGCCCCAACTGGCCTGGCGCACCGAGGTGGTGGGGCAGGACTCGCTGGGCAACCCGGTCGGCCGCACGGTGCTGACCGATGCCGGTACCGGCCGGCAGATCGACGCGTGGGACAACATCGAGACGGCGACCGGTGACGGCCAGTCCCTCTACGGCGGCAAGGTCCCGCTTCAGACGACGCTGTCCGGATCGACGTACCAGCTCAAGGATCCGACGCGCGGCAACACGTACACGGGCGACGCCGCGAACAAGACGGACCTGTGCATCCTGGGGATCTGCCTGAGCCGCGCCCCCGCGACGGTCATCACCGACGCCGACAACCACTGGGGAACCGGGGCGACTTCGGACCGTTCGACGGCCGCGGTCGACGCCCAGTACGGCACGGACGCGACCTGGGACTACTACAAGAACGTCCACGGGCGCAGCGGTATCGCGGGCGACGGCAAGGGCTCGTACAACCGTGTGCACTACGGCACCAACTACAACAATGCCTTCTGGGACGACAGTTGCTTCTGCATGACGTACGGGGACGGTGACGGGACGACGTTCGGTCCGCTGGTGTCGCTGGACGTGGCGGGCCACGAGATGTCGCACGGTGTCACGTCGAAGACGGCGGCGCTGACGTACTCGGGTGAGCCCGGCGGCCTGAACGAGGCGACGTCCGACATCTTCGGCACGCTGGTGGAGTTCTCCGCGAACAACTCCTCGGACCCCGGCGACTGGCTGATCGGCGAGAAGATCGTGAAGTCCGGCTTCGGCCGGTCCGCCCTCCGCTACATGGACCAGCCCTCCAAGGACGGCAACTCCGCGGACTGCTGGAGCAGTTCGGTCGCCAACCTGGACGTCCACTACTCCTCGGGCGTCGCCAACCACTTCGCGTACCTCCTCGCCGAGGGCAGCGGCCCGAAGACCATCGGCGGCGTCGCCCACAACGGCACGACGTGCAACAGCTCGACGGTGACCGGCATCGGCCACGCCAAGCTGGGAGCGATCTGGTACCGGGCCCTGACCGTCTACATGACGTCCTCGACGAACTACGCGGGGGCCCGGACGGCGACGCTGAGCGCGGCGAAGGATCTGTACGGCGCGGGCAGCACGGAGTACAACGCGGTGGCGGCGGCCTGGAGCGCTGTTTCCGTGGGCTGAGTTCCGGCCTCGGCCCAACAGCCCAACGGTCCAACGGTCCAACGGCCTGAAGGTCGCCCCTGCCGCACGATCGGCGGGGCGGCCTCCAGGTACCCGAGGCGGTGGATGAACAAGGACGCCTGCGTTACGACGGTGTCCGCGTCACCGCCACGGAGAGGTCATTGTCGACCGTGTAGTAGGGGCGCAGGGTGACGCCGCCGACAGTGGCGGCCGGATAGACGAATATCTCCTTGCGGTCCGCCAGATCATCGAGCAGACGACCGACCCGGACCCGTGGCGCTCCCTCGGCGGGCTGGAGAAAGACGTCCCAGATGCCGCTGCCGGTACCGCCCGCAGCGGCCAACTCCTGGTGGTCCACGGTGAAGGAGAAGTCCCGGCCGTCACCCCCGGCACGGGGTTCGAGTGTCTGTACTACGCCGGCCTCGCCCCGCCGACGCAGCAGTACGGCGGCTCCCTCACCGAGGGAGGCACCGTGCAGCCGGGCCGCGACCGTCATCGACCGGTCCGTGACATCGATGGCGCCGGCCTCCGAGTGGGCGGTGCGCAGCCAGGCCCGTACGGCGAGATAGCCGTCCTTGGTGGCATACGGGATCCGCACGGCCACCGGCGACGACCGGTCACGGGTGTGCCCGTCGACGAGGGTCCGCTGATCCCGCAGCCCCGGGCGCAGCCGGAGCCGCTCCTCTCCCGGCTCCCGCAGGAGATACGCGTCCCACCGGCCCTCCGCGAGAGCGGGCTCCGAATCGAGGACGGCGCGTCGGCGGCCGTCCTCGGCGGGCTCCAGGTCGATCAGGTGAACGACCTGTTCGGGCTGCCCCTTCTTGGGGCGGAGCCGTAGCAGCAGCTGGGGGTGGATGGCCGAGTCCAGCCGCAGGCCGAAGGTGATCCGGCCGTGCGCGTCGATCGTGCAGTCCGCGCGGAGTTCCGTGGCGCGTGCCGCGCTCATCGCTGTCCCTTCCGTACCGTGCGCAGCATGCTGCCGGCCGCGGCATAGGCGGCGTCGCGTGCGGCGAAGCTCCTGCCCGCCAGGACTCGGCGCAGTCCGCCGCGTTCCGGCACAACCGGCCGCCCCGACTCTCTGGCCGAGATCACCTCGTCGAACAGGCGCTCGGCCTGCGCCACCACAGGTCCGGGGGCGAACCGGCGCCCGTTCTCCATGGCCGCACGGCCCATGCGGCGGCGCAGCGCGTCGTCGCGGACGAGTTCCAGCAGTGCGGCGCTCAGGGCGTCGCGGTCGTGCACGGGCACCAGTCTGCCGTCGACGCCGTCCTCGATGATCTCGCGCGGTCCGTAGGGGCAGTCGGTGCTCACCACCGGCAGCCCGCAGCGCATCGCCTCGACGATCGTCATACCGAACGGCTCGAAGTTGGACGCGGCCGCGCCGATGGAGCCCTTGACCCACTCCGCCTCCATGGGGGACGCCGCGCCCATCAGGAACACGTTGTCCCACAGACCGAGGTCCTCGATGAGCCGCCGGAGCCGGTCGTGCTCCTCCCCCTTGCCGTAGATGCGCAGTCGCCAGTCCGGGTATGCGGCCGCGACCGGGGCGAACGCCTCGATGAGCAGGTCGTAGCGTTTCACCGGCACCAGTCGGCCGGCCGCGACCACCACCTTCGCGGTGCCGTCCGCGGCCACCAGCGCAGGGTCGGGAACGCTGTTCGGGAGCGCTTCCACCCGGACCCCGGGCAGCAGCATCCTGCGCCGGTAGTCGGCGGCGTCCGCCTTCGTGACCGTGGTGAGAGCATCGAGCCGCGGGTAGGCCCGGCGCAGTGCGGTGCGCAGCCGCGGCGGATGGTTCTCCAGGGTGAGGTGCTCCTGCCCGATGCGTACGACGCGGCGCGGAGCCTGGAGCGCGAGGTGGACGTTGATTCCCGGTCGGGTGCCTATGACCACGTCGGCTTCGATCGCCTCGAGGTGCTCGCCGATCCGCTGGTCGGTCAGCTCGCTGTACTGCTGGTAGCGGTACTCGGCGGAGGGGAACACCTTGGCCGGTCTCCCATGCAGCGGATGCTCTTTCTCGTGCCGTAGGTCCACCAGCGCCCGCAGCGCCACTCTCGGGTCCGGGGTGAAGTTCGGGCGCTCCCGGTGCCGCAGCACGGAGACGATCTCCACGTCATGCCGTTCGGCCAGCGCCTGGGCCAGATTGAAGGTGGTGGTGATCGTGCCTCCGATTCCGTAGGCGTTGTGGATCAGGAATGAGATCTTCATGACCGGTGGACCCTACTCCCCGTACGGTCACCTCCCGTTACCGCTTTGTTTACCTTCGCATCGTTCCGCTGCCGCGGGGCGGGGCCTCTGTGCCGATTTGCCGAAGGCGCCGCGCCTGTGCGGTTCGTGCGCGGCGAGCGCGGCCCCTGCGGGATCCGGGCGCCGACGACGACAGGTAAGTCGATCCGGCTACGGGCGCGTTGGTGCTGAGGCTCAAGAACCCTCACGGGTTTCGGTGTTCACCGGTGTGCGCGGAAGAACGCGGTGAGGTCGTGCGCGAGGAGTTCGGGTTCTTCGTGGGCGGCGAAGTGTCCGCCACGGGGCATGCGGGTGTACCTCGTGATGTTGTACGTGCGCTCGGCCCAGCTGCGGGGCGGCTGGGTGAGGTCGGCCGGGAACAGAGCGAGGGCCGTGGGCACGTTGACCCGTTCCACCCGCCTCGTCAGCCGCTGGGCGTATTCGTAGTAGGGCCGGAAGGAGGTCGAGATGGTGCCGGTGAACCAGTAGAGCGACGCCTGTGTGAGGAGGAAGTCGTCGCTGAACCGGGACGACAGGTCTCCCCCGCAGTCGCTCCACGCACGGTACTTCTCGACGATCCAGGCGAGCAGCCCGGTCGGTGAGTCGGCCAGACCGTAGCTCAGGGTGAGAGGGCGGGTGCTCTGTTGGTGCTGGTACCCGCCCTCTTCCGCGGACCACATCGCGACGGAATCGAGGTACTCCTGCTCCTCGGGGGTGACACCGGCCGCGTCATAGGCGACCGGGCCGGCGACCGCCGTCAGATGGATGCCCGCCACGGCCTCGGGGTGGGCTTCACCGAGCCGGGAGGTGATGCCGGCGCCCAGGTCGCCGCCGTGCGCGGCGTAGCGTGCGAAGCCGAGTTCGCCGTGCATGAGCCGGTGCCAGATCTCGTGGGTCTGCGGCCGCTCGGAGAGCGAGGGCCGCTGAGGTGAGAAGGCGAATCCGGGCAGCGAGGGGACGATGACGGTGAACGCGTCGGCGGCGTCGCCCCCGTACCGCGACGGCGTGGCCAGCCGACGGGCGAGGGTGGTCAGTTCGAGGAAGGAACTGGGCCACCCGTTGGTCAGGACGATCGGCAGGGCGCCGGGGTGTTCGCCGTCGAAGCGGAGGTAGTGGACGGGGGTTCCGTCGATATCTGCGAGATGGGACGGCAGGGCGTTGATGGTGGCTTCGTGGACACGCCAGTCGTATTCGGAGGCCCAGTAGGTGACGAGGCGTCGCAGTTCGCCGAAGTCGGTGCCGGCCTCCCAGCCTGTGGCGGGCCAGGGGGTCGGCCAGCGTGTGTTGAGCAGCCGTGAGCGCAGCTCGTTCAGCTCGGCCTCGGGGACGGCGATCACGGGCGCGTGGCGGGTCATGGGGGTCTCCAAGGGGTTCGTTCTCACATGACAGCGGTGCGTGCCTGGGTGTCGGAGCCGCTCTGCGTGTGGTTGTCGGGGGACCGGCGGGTGGTCCCGGCGATCACAGCGGACAGGGCCATGAGGCTCGTGCTGACGAGCAGTGCGACGACGGTGACGGCCCGGCGGGGGCCGATGCGTGTGACGACGTTCCTGACAGAGGCAGCACGATCACGCCGCCGACGGCGATGGTGAGCAGCAGGAGTCCCAGTGATGCCGAGTCGAGATTCAGCTGCGTGCGGACCTCGGGGAGCCGGGAGGACCAGGTCGACCCGGCGAGCCCCAGACCGGCGAAGACCGCGTAGGTCGCCCTCGCACCCGCCGTCACCTCCCGCGCTGTCGGCGCCGCCGGGACGGCGGCAGACGCTCCGGTCACGATCCCGGCCGACCGGCTGGGCCGAGCGTCTGGTCGATCGCGTCCCGCGTCCTCTCGCGCGACTCCGGCGCAGTCGTGAGCAGAGCATGCATGATCATTCCCTCAAGCAGGGGGTCCAGGCGGGCGGCGCTGTCCGGGCCGGTGAAACGGGCCAGAACGGTGCGGCTGTCCTCCGTCCATGCCTGCGTCAGGGCTCGCAGTCCGGGGTTGCGGAGGGCCGCCAGGTGCAGCTCGAAGCCGAGGACCGCACTGCGGTGCCTGGCAGGACCTCCGTGGACGAGATCGACCAGGACATCAACGAATTGCTCGTGCGTTTCGACATCCTCGAACAGATTCTCAAACACCGCGGACTGCAGTTCGACATGCCGGGCGAACGCCTGCGTCTGGAGATCGGTCAAGCTGGCGAAGTGGTAGGTGATCGACCCGAGCGGCACGCCGGCCCGGGCAGCGATGTGCCGATGCGTCGTCCCGGCCACCCCATGATCCGCAATGACGTCGAGGGTGGCGTCCAGAATGTGCGTCTTGCGGCCGGGGTCGTTGCGACGGGTCCGTCGCCGCCCGCCACCCGATTCGGCGGAGGTCCGGCGCTCACCACCGGCCATTTCCTTGGCCGTTTCACCTTCGGGAGGGTCCGCCGACGGCGGTTCGATGTGCAGCATGGACACAAACGTATAAGCCTTAAGAACAGATGTACAAATCAACGGATGATCATCGCCACCACGACGCGGCAGCACACCCGCACCTACGGCATCCCGCACAAACCGGCCGCTCGCCATCCTCTGCGGTCCTGACGGCTACCCTCACGCTCGCCTCAGCCCCGTCCGGCCGAAGGAAGCACTGCGACTTCCGGTTGGGCGCACTCGCCATCCGCATCCGCAACCACCACACGATCAGCCGGTCCGGGACCACCGGACAGGCCAGAAGTCCCGACCTCAGGTTCCCCAAGGGAATTAAGGCCCCCTGTTACAGAACGTCCCGATTTCCGTGATGAAGCGGCCGCTACCGTCGACAGCGCCCACCCGCCCCTGTCTCGACGGTTGTGCCATGAACCTGCGTTTCGGTCTCTTCCTCGGCGCCTGCCTCGCCGCGATGGTCGCCTGCGTCGCCACGGCGGCCTCCGGCGTGCTCTCACTCAGCCGCCCCAGTACGAACACGCTGGGCGCGCGGGTGCCCGAGCCACCGTTCGCGCCGCCGGGGCCCGAGTCGGTGTGGACGGCCTGGCCGGGCACGCCCTCCGCGTCGCCCGGCGCCGACACCTCCGCGTACCGGTCGCCGGAGGCGCTGAAGGGGCTGCCGGCCGTCGGCCCCGAGGGGCTGGCCGGGATGGACGTACGGGCGATCATGCGCGCCGATCCCGAAATGGAGCCGCACGCCGACCATCCACTGATCGACAGTCCGGGACAGCCGGGCATCCGGTCGCCCCAGTACATGGACCTGTCGGGCAACAGCAACCCCGAGCTCCTGGTGGCCGTCGACACGGAGGGCGGCCACACACTCCTCGCCGTCTACTCCGTGCGCGACGGGAAGGTCTACCCGGTCCTGACCACCACCGGCAGGCACGTGGCCGTCCACACCCACGGCAGCGACCTGCTGCTGCACGCGGCGAGCGATGACGGCGCCGAGCAGGTCATGCGGTTCCGCTGGGACGGCGTACAACTCTCGACGGTGAGCGACATCAAGAAGTACGGCACGCCGTCCGACGCGACCGGGACGCCCGCGCCGACACCCACACACAGCAGCGAGAGCCGTCGGTAGCCCAATCAATCGCCCCACTCTTGTTATTGCAAGTAATATGCAACAAGCTTGACCGGCCCTTACCGCCTGCCACGGACGCGGAGCCACGTCATGCCCAACTTGCTGCCGGATGCCGGACCTCAGCGCGTCCTCGCCGCATCGAACTTCATCTACACCATCGGCAGCGGCCTCTACCTGACCGCCGGGGTTCTGTACTTCACCCAGTCGGTTCATCTCCCGGCGGCCCAGGTGGGGTTGGGGCTCGGCATCGCCGGTTTCGTCTCGCTCGCCCTGGGCTTCGGCGCGGGGCACCTCGCGGACAGGTATGGAGCGCGGGGCGTCTACGCGGCCACCCTTGTCGTCCGGGCGGCGGCTACCGCCTGCTTCGTACTGGCTGACAGCTTCTGGCCGTTCGTGCTGGCGGTGTGCGCGGCAACTGGGGCGCAGGCGGCCGGAGTTGCCGCGCGCAGCCCGCTCATCAGGCACTACGGAGGTGACCGGCCGCAGGAGTTCCGGGCCTATCTCCGTTCGGTGACCAACGTGGGCATCTCCCTCGGCGCGCTGCTGGCGGGCTGGGCCGTGCAGGTCGGCACGCACAGCGCCTACGAGCTTCTCGTTCTCGGCATCGCGGCCTCCACCGCGGCCTCGGCGGTCGTCCTGGTCCGCCTGCCCGCGGTCGCGCCCGCCCCCGCCACTGGTGGCGGCCCACGCCGGCTCGCCCTGCGGGACCGCCCCTACCTCCTGCTCACCGCCCTCGACGGCGTGATGGCCATCCAGTTCAAGGTGCTGACCGTGGCCCTGCCGCTCTGGCTGGTCGTGGCGACCACCGCGCCGCGCTGGCTCATCTCGGGCACCATGCTCGTCAACACCGTGATCGTCATCGCGTTCCAGGTACGGGCCAGCCGCGGCATCGACTCCCCCACGGCCGGCGGAAGCGCCTACCGCCGGTCGGGTGTGGCCTTTCTCGTCTCCTGCTCACTGATCTCACTCGCCGCGGGGATACCGGCATGGGCTGCCGCGACCCTGCTTCTGGCCGCCGTGGTGATCCACGCGGTGGGCGAACTGTGGCACTCTGCCGCCGGGTTCGAGGTGTCCTTCGCCCTCGCCCCGGAGCGCGCCACCGGCCAGTACCTGGGCGTGTTCGGCCTGGGCGCCGGCCTGGCCGAAGCCCTCGGACCGGTCCTGCTCATCTCGCTCTGCATCACCTGGGGCCGCCCCGGCTGGTACGTCGTAGGCGCACTGTTCGCCCTGACGGGTCTGGCGGCGCCGCTCGCCGTCCGATGGGCCCAGCGTCAACAGCACGCCGAGCAGGCTCAGTTCGAGGCACCGAAAAAGGTGGTGAACGCCGATCGCCCGAGCGGCAGACTGACCGCATGATCGGATCAGACCCCAAGGACGACCTCCGCATCCATCTTCAGGACGCTCGCGACACTCTGCTCTGGAAGCTCGAAGGGCTGTCGGAGTACGACATCCGCCGGCCGATGACTCCGACCGGTACCAACCTGCTGGGGCTGGTCAAGCACATGACCGGTGCCGAGGCCGTGTACCTCGGGGACACCTACGACAGGCCGTTCGGCGGGCCGACCCCGCCCTGGGTCCCCGGCAGCGACGCCGAGCCGGACTCGGACCTCTGGGCGACGGCCGATGAGACCCGTGAGGAGATCGTCGGGCGGTACCGCCGGGTGTGGGCCCACTCGGACGCGACGATCGACGCGCTGGCCCTCGACGCGCTCGGCCGTCTGCCCGGTGACATGCGGAAGGAGATGCGGAAGACGGTCACGCTCCACCGAACGCTCGTCCACGTGATCACCGAGACCGACCGGCACGCCGGGCACGCCGACATCATCCGGGAACTCATCGACGGGGCTGTGGGACACCGGCCCGGGAACGACGACATGGCGTCCGGCGACGCGGCGTCGCGGGAGGAGCGTCGACTTCGGCTGGAGCGTGCGGCTCAGGAGGCGGACGCTGTGCGGCTGGGGGGCGTACGCCAACCCCGTGCGGCAGCCGACTGACTGCCCCACTCAGGGACGACAGCACACCTGGTCACGCCAGGGAACGCAGCGGCGGTTTCTGCCCGGACATCGCCGGCGGCTGGAGCAGCGGGGAGGGCTCGGGGCCCGGATCCTCGGAGTCGATGACACCGGCGGCCGAGTGGTCGAAGCCGGTGGGCCAGCGGGTGTGTTCGCTGGCCAGAGCGCCCGTCAGGCGTGCTTCGGCCAGGTCGGCCGTGCTCAGGTCGGTGCCGCGCAGGTCGGCCAGGCGCAGGTCGGCACGGCGAAAGACCGTGCTCCGGGCGTCGGCCTTGCGAAGGTTCGCCTCGCGCAGATCGGCCTCGGTGAAGTCGGCGTCACGCAGGTCGGTTTCAACCAGCCGCGCACCCCGCAGATCGGCCAGCACGCAGCGGGCACGGCGGACAATCGCGGTCTTCATGTCGGCATGCCGCAGGTTCACCGAGACCAGCGACGCCTGGGTCAGATTGGCGTGGTAGAGACCCGCCGCCTCCATACAGGCGCGGTCGAGGTTGACCTCGTGCAGCCACAGCCCGTCGCAGTCGGCCCGTCGCAGGTCGGTGGCGCTGACGTTGACCCAGGAATTCTCCCGGTGTTGGCACAGCACGCCGAGCGCGGTCAGGGCCACCTGGGTGTCGGCGGCGCGGGTTTCGAGGGGTGCCACGTCGTTGATGGGTGCGTCCGCCGCGGGTGACTCCGGTCCGGTGGGCGGCCACGGCAGATGCGTACGCAGATACGCGGCCTGGATCGAGATGATGGCCTCGCGGTCCCGGCCGGACTGCTCCGCTATCCGCCACAGCGCGTGCAGCCCGCCGATGCGCACATCCAGCTTGTCGCTGCCGAGTTGGTCGACCGCCCGGGTGAACCGGTCGGTGACGTAGCCCTCCTGCGTGGCACGCAAACCCTCCTGGCTCACCCGCAGTTGCCGCCACGTGGCGTACGCCCCGAACAGCACGACCAGGCCTCCGACGACCTGCAGAAGTGTCGTACGGACGGAGTTCACCGCGCTCAGCCGGTCCTTCGGGTCGACGCTCGCCCCGGCGAGATCGTGGTCGACCACCACACCCGGCAGAAGCACGAACACGGCGCCCAGGACGGCCAGTCCGGCCGCCCCGGCGATCAGCGCCACAGTCGTACGATGCCTGCCCGGCCGCTCGTGCCACGGCCGCCGACCGTGGCCCGGGTCCCCCGTCTCCATGAGAACGGGAGCCTATAGGACGACGTCAGGAGTGTGATCCGGGCCCCCGAGCGGCAGTTGAGCTCCGGCGGCTACCGCGACAGACCGTGCAGGAGGTCCGTCACGCGTGCCGGGTCCGAGGGGCCGAGGTGGCCGGCGCCGGGGAAGTTGTGGACCGTGAAGCGGTTGCCCGGGGTGAGTTGGTCGGCCTCCGCGATCATGCGGTCCTGGAGCTCGGGGGCAATGGTCCTGTCCTTGCCGAACCGCAGATACGTGCGGGGGATCCGCCCCCAGGTGCCGGCCCGCCCGACGGCCCGGCCCTCGTACGCCGTCATCGACTCGTCCGTCTGCATGCCCCCCAGCACCCGCAGGAACTCGGCGTCCGTGCGGTCCGCGCAGATCATCTCCTTGAACACCGCGAGGTCACGACGGCTGCTGGTACGCCAGTTGAGCCGCAGCACACCCAGTTTCCCGGGGTCCCCGATGACCTGCTCCAGCGGACTGATGGAGTGCTGCCCTTCGGGCGAGGCCGCGCAGTCGTTCAGGGACGGCATGCTGCGACTCGGGCAGAAGGCGGCCATGTAGCAGATGTGCGCGAGGAGTTCGGGGACGGCGTCGGCGACCCTGCTGACCGAGAGACCGCCCATGCTGTGCCCGACCAGCACCACGGGCCCGCCGAGCCGCGCGGCACGGCGTACGGCATCCGTGACGCGCCGCTCGAAGTCGTCAAGGGTGAGCGCGGCGACCGGTGAGGGTTCCGTCGCGAGGGCGGCCGGGTCCTGCGTCTGGTACGCCTGTGG
Organism: Streptomyces sp. NBC_00620; assembly: GCF_026341825.1. Taxonomy (GTDB): domain Bacteria; phylum Actinomycetota; class Actinomycetes; order Streptomycetales; family Streptomycetaceae; genus Streptomyces. The sequence continues at coordinate 3,806,864 of NZ_JAPENY010000001.1, read as the reverse complement.
CACGAACTCCTCGGCGCCGTGCAGCGGTTGGTCCACCGCGACGACGCGGTGGCCGCGCAGCGCCAGTTCCCTGCCGATCGCGCTCCAGAAGGCACCGGCACTGTGCGTGCCGTGCACCAGAACGTACGTACTCACCCTGCCGCTACCGCGCCCCCCGGCCGCGCTCACCGTCCCCGCACCCGCGCCGAGGGCGAGCGCGGAACCGCCCGCCGCCAGCCCCCACAGCGCGCGCCTCCGCGAGAGCCCCGCGGATTCCGGAGCCGTGCCCATGGTGTTGTCCGTGCTGTCGTTACGTCCGTCATCAGCCATGCCGACGACACTATGAACGCCCTCGACGCCTCACCATGGCCCTGCCCACCCGGCCGACGGTGCACTCGGCAACACCCCCGGACGGCCATCATTTCGAACACCTGTTTGAGTCGGTTGGGCCGGGGCAGGAAGCCAGGCATGGCGACGATCTCCCTGCCCGGCCAACTCGTCCGCACGCGACGCTTCGAGCTCGGCGTCCCCGAACGGTTCACGGTGACGCCGGACGGATCGGCCGTGCTGTTCCTGCGCAGTCGCGCGGGTGACGATCCCGTCGCCTGTCTGTGGGCGCTGGACCTCGCCTCCGGGACGGAGCGCCTGCTCGCGGATCCCGCGAAGCTGGTCGACGCGCCCGGGCAGGCGATCGGGATCGAGGCCTATGCCACCGACCGGGCCGCCGCCGGGCTGGTCGCCTTCTCACTGGCCGGTGGGTTGTGGACGGTGGACACCGGCGGCGGCCGGGCCCGGCGGGCACCCGTCGAGGGTCCGGTGACCGACCCCCGGCCCGATCCCACCGGACGGCGGATCGCGTACGCATGCGGCGGCGCCCTGCGGATGACCGAGGCCGACGGGACCGGGGACCGGGCGGTCCTGGCGCCCGACGGGCCGGATGTCACGTACGGGGTCGGTGAGCACACGGGCGCCACGTCGACGGACGGTCCGCGCGGGTACTGGTGGGCGCCGGACGGCGAACAGCTGCTGGTCGCGCGCACGGATTCCGCGGCGGTCGAGCTCTGGCACATCACCGACCCGGCCGAGCCCGCCAAGCCTCCGCGCGCCGTGCGCTACGCGGCGGCCGGAAGGGCCAACGCCGAGGTGACGCTGTGGATCGCGGGGGCCGAGGGCGGGTCACGGACCGAAGTGCGTTGGGACCGGCGGGCGTTCGAGTACGTGGTGGGCGCCGGGTGGGACGCCCACGGCCCGTACGCCGTCGTGCAGTCCCGTGACCAGCGCACGGTCCGCTTTCTCGGGATCGACCCGGCCCGCGGCCGGACGAGAGTGCTGAACGAACAGCGCGACGAGCGCTGGGTGCAGCTGATCCCCGGCCTGCCCGCGCGCACCGGCTCCGGCGCCGTCGTCGCACACGCCGATCTGCGCGGCACCAGGTATCTGACGGTTGGCGGAACGACCGTCACACCACCCCGGCTTCAGCTGCGGGCCGTGCTCGGCATCGAGGGCGACGACCTGCTGTTCACCGCGTCCGAAGATCCGGCCGAGACCCACCTGTGGACGTACCCGGCCGCCGGCGGCCTGCGGCGGCTGAGCGTCGAGCCAGGGGTGCACTCCGGTGTGCGCCACGGCGGGACCCTGGTCCGGGTCGCCCGGTGTGCGGACCGGCCGGGCGGGCGGACCGCTGTACTGCGGGAGGGCCAACCGGCCCTCCCCATCGACTCGTTGGCCGAGCGGCCGGTGCTCGACGTACACGCGACGCGGCTCGTGCTCGGACCCCGCGAACTGCGCGCCGTACTCCATCTCCCGTCCTGGCACCGGCCGGGCAGCGGGCGGCTGCCGGTCCTCCTCGACCCGTACGGCGGGGCGGGCAGACAGCGGGTCACCGCCGAACTGGAGTGGCGGTCGCTCGTGGCGCAGTGGTTCGCCGAGCAGGGCTTCGCGGTTCTGGTGACCGACGGGCGCGGCACTCCGGGGCGCGGGCCCGACTGGGAACGCGAGGTCCACGGCGACCTGTTCGGACCGGTGCTCGAGGACCAGGTGGCCGCGCTGCACGAGGCCGCCCGGCTCCACGCCGACCTCGACCCGGGTCGCGTCGGTATCCGCGGCTGGTCCTTCGGCGGCGCCCTCGCCGCGCTCGCCGTACTGCGCCGCCCGGACGTCTTCCACGCCTCGGTCGCCGGGGCGGGCGTCACCGACCAGCGGCTCTACCACGCCCACTGGCGCGAGCGGTTCCTCGGCCATCCCGACGAGTTCCCGGCGCGGTACGAGACCGACTCGCTGCTGCGCGCCGCGCCTCGGCTCACCCGGCCACTGCTCCTGATGCACGGCCTCGCCGACACCAACGTCCACCCGGCCAACACCCTGCGCCTGTCCAGCGCCCTGCTGGCCGCCGGGCGCCCGCACGAGCTGCTGCTCCTGCCCGGTGTCGGGCATCAGGCGATGGGAACGCCGATCACCGAGGAACTGCTGTGGCACCAAGTGCGGTTCTATCAGCGGAACTTGGGCGTGCCTCCCCGGTGATCGACGAGTGGGCGCCTCACCCGACGTAGGGGTGCTTCTTCTTCGCCTCCCTCAACGCCCTTGCCCACCAGGCAAGCTGATCCAGCATCACATCCGCTGCCGCCGCCGGGCCCGCGGTGTCCCGAGGCTTCCCCTCCTCGTCGAACGAGGCGCCCGCGCCGTGGAACGACACCGTGTCGCGCACCGTGACGGCGTGGAGTTCGGCGAAGACCTGGCGGAGGTGTTCGGCGGCACGGAGGCCTCCGGCGAGGCCGCCGTAGGAGACGAGGGCCACGGGCTTGGCGCGCCACTCGGTGTAGTGCCAGTCGATCAGGTTCTTCAGGCCCGCGGGGAAGGAGTGGTTGTACTCGGGCGTGAGCACGACGAACGCGTCGGCGGCGGCGAGGGCCGGGGTCACCTTGGCCAGCTCGTCGGCCGCCTCGGAGCTCGCGGAGAACGTCGTGGGGAGCTGGACCGAGGCGACGTCGACGACCTCGGGGAGGAAGTCGTCGCGTTCGCGGATCCGGCTGAGCAGCCAGTCGGCCACGACGGGACCGAATCGGCCCTCGCGGTTGCTGCCTACGACGAGGGTGAGACGTACAGGGGGGTCGGGTTCCGGGAGAGGGGCGGGGGCGCTGCCAGGGGCGGGGGCGTCAGCCGCGGTGGCGGTGGGAGCGGTGGCGGTGGAATCAGCTGTGGCTGTCTTCATGACGCACAGCCTCATACCTCAACCTTTGTCGAGGTCAAGCCGGCAGCGCGGGCGGCATGGGTGGGGCGGGCGGTGCGGACGGGAAGGGCGGCGCAGACGGCGTGAGCGGCATGAGCGGTACGGGCAGCATGAGCAGCGCAGGCGGCGTGAGCAGCACGGGCAGCGCGAGCGGCACGAGCAGCGCGAGCGGCACGAGCAGCGCGAGCGGCACGAGCAGCGCGAGCGGCACCGACGGCATAGGCCGCAGACGCCCGCGCGGGCCGCGCCCCGCGGACGCCGCCACCACCGGACTCCGGCCGACGTCACCTTGCCCGGCCGGGCGCCCCCGCCCTGACCCCACCGCCCCTCCACCCCCGATCACCCGTTCACACCCCCACCCCACACCCTTCGGGTTCTTTTCCGCGACGCACCACCCACACCCCGGTGACCTGCCGGAATGCCGCCGATCCAACCCTCCCGGCGCTCCCGTCTGACACCCGTTCACATCATTTCTGACGTGTCATCAGGAAGCGCGCCCGGCCATGTGCCACTTACCTCGGAAGGGCAGGGGCACGACCGATCCAGCGGCGCTTGGGGGTGTCGCCGGCCGCGCCCCCTCGGAGGAGCAAGCAACCATGCGACGCACAGCCCGTCTGGTGACCGGTACCGCGCTCGCCGTCGCCGCCGCGGGCCTCGCCGCCGCGCCCGCGTACAGCGGGGACGCCGGCAGCCTCGAGGTGTACCCGTCCACCGTCGTGCCCGGCGGTGACGTCACGGTGAACACGTCGGCGTGCGGTGCGGACGGCACCGCCGCGGGCGACGCAAGCGCGGTGGGCGCGGGCTCGTTCACGCTGGCCCCCAGCGCGCACGAGCAGGACGTGATCGGGCAGTTCCGGGTGCCGCCGAGCGCGCAGCCGGGGACGTACGAGATCGTCGCGAAGTGCACCGGCGGCCGGCAGGTCACGGGCGACCTGATGGTGACCCTGACCTCCACGCGCGAACAGATCCATCCGCGCGGACATGTGAAGACGGGGGTCGGCGGCGCACTCGGCCCCGACCCCGTGCAGACCGCGGCAGGAGTGGCGGCCCTGGCCGTCGCAGCCGCGGGCGGTACCTGGCTCCTGCATCGCCGGGCGAGAGGCGACGGGATCTGACGGACACCCTCCGCTGTCCGTCCGCCGGTACCGCAGTCCCCTCCCCCTCCGTGGCCCGACGCCCCTCGCGGCCCGGAGGGGGAAGGGGACCCGAAACAGATCGACCCCTGCACACCGGGCCCGTACACAACCGGGCCCGTACACAACCGAACCCAGACCAGAACCGGACCCAGAGAGGAGGCCCGCGTGCGCCGGTTCAGCAACGTCAGCAAGGTCGGCAACATCGCGATAGCCTCCGTCACCGTCGTCGCCCTCTGCTCCGGCGCCTGGCTGCTGCGCAGCGGCGCCGAGACGCATGCGCCGCCCCAGCCGTCGGCCGCGCAGGCCAGCACCGACCGGCTCAAGGAGGAGTCACCCGCGGCCCCCGCGCTTCCGCACTCCCCGCCCGACCGCATCCGCATCCCCTCGATCCAGGTGAACGCCCCCCTGATGGGCCTCGGCCTCACCCCGCCGGGCAGCCTGGACGTCCCGCCCGCCGCGAAGAAGAACCTCGCCGGCTGGTACGAGGCGGGCACCACCCCCGGTGAGCAGGGCACCGCCATCGTCGCCGGACACGTCGACAACGCCGAGGGCCCCGCCGTCTTCTACGACCTCGGCGCCCTCAAGAAGGGCACCAACATCGAGGTGGAGCGCCGTGACAGCAGTACGGCCGTCTTCACCGTGGACGCCGTCGAGATGTACGACGCCCACGACTTCCCCGACGAGAAGGTGTACGGCGCCGCGCACCGACCCGAGCTGCGCGTCATCACCTGCGGCGGCGGGTACTCGAAGTCGACGGGATACCAGGGGAACGTGGTCGTCTTCGCCCATCTGACGGGCAGCCGCGACGGCTGACCGGCGGGGGTCTCTCGCCGCGACAGAGGTCGGTGGCGGCATTACGCTGAAAAAGGGCAGATTCTTTTCCCTGGCCTGAGTGTTGGCGCCTCGGCCGGGAGCTAGGAGGCCCTGATGTGGCCGATTGCCAGAATGGTCGTCACTGCCGTGTCAGCCATTGCTTTGAGTGGCGGTATCACGGCGACAACCGCGACGGAGGCAAGAGCCGACGACATGTCTCCGGATGAGATCTTCGATCGGGTGGCGCCGGCGACCGTTCAGGTACTCGGTAACGAGTCGAGTGGTACGGGGATCATCTACGACGCCGAACAAGGTCTCATCCTCACCAATGCCCACGTGGTCGCCGGCCAGACCGCCCTCCAGGTCCGCATCGCGGACGGTGGGCCCGTGCCGGTTCGGCTGATGGCCAGCGATCCCTGCGAGGACCTGGCGGTCGTGAAACTCTCCACACCGCAAGAGGACCTGAAACAGGTCGAGTTCGGCGACAGCGGCGAACTCGGTCAGGGTGACGAAGTGACGGCGATCGGCTATCCGGAGGCGGCCGGCGACGCCAGTCAGCAGAAAGCCGTGCTCACCACCGGCGTGGTCCAGTCGCCCGACGTCGCCGCGACGGGCTTCTCCTCCTCGCCCGATCTGCCGTCCACCGTCCAGCATTCGGCAACGCTCAACGCGGGCAATTCCGGAGGCCCGTTGCTCAACGACAACGCGGAACTCGTCGGAATCAATTCGTTCAGCCTCTCGGGCACCGAGGGCCAGTACTACTCCATCAGCAGCAAGCACGCCCAGCCCCATCTCCAGGGCCTCGCCGAGGGAAAGGGCCAGAACAATCCCGGATGGCAGGGACTGGTCTCGGTTTCCGACCCCAACTTCGCCTACTACTTCTCCGAGAACGACCAGGCCGATGCGAACGCGATTCAGAAGCGTCTCCTCAACAAGGAGATCGACGGTCTCTACGTGAAGAGCGTGGACAGCAACTCTCCGGCCAGCGAGGGCGTAGCCGCCGGTGACGTCATCACCCACGTCAAGAACACCGCGGTCAACGCCGTCCCGCAGGTGTGCAACATCCTTCAGTCGTCCGCACCGGGCGAGAAGCTCAGCCTCGAGGGCGTGGCTACGGAGAGCGGGCAGTTCTCCGACGGGACAACGTACGCGTTCGGCGATGCCTGGGAATCCACCATCACACTGAAGAAGTGATGCTCCGCCGCCACTACGCCACCCACTGCTGATACCCCATATTCGCCACCAACGCGAACACCACAGTCAGCAGCACCACCCGCACGAACCCGCTCCCCTTCTTCAGCGCCGTGTGCGCCCCGACCATCCCGCCCGCCAGGTTGAACACGGCCATCAGCGCGGCCAGCTGCCAGTGGACCGTGCCTTTCCAGGCGAAGGTCGCGAGGGCGCCGGCGTTGGTGCAGCAGTTGACGATCTTGGCGGTGGCGGAGGCGGTCACCAGGTCGAGGTGGAGGAGCGCGGTGAGGGCGAGCACCAGGAACGTACCGGTGCCGGGGCCGATGAGCCCGTCGTAGAAGCCGATGCCGAGGCCCGCGAGTCCGATCGCGGCGAGGATCCGGCGCGGGGAGACCGGAGCGGTCGAGGGCGCCGTGCCGAAGGCGGGCTTGAGGATCACGAAGGCCCCGACGCCCAGCAGGATGACCATGACGACCGGCTTCAGCACCTCGGTGCTCAGGCCCGCCGCGACGAACGCACCCCCGGTCGAACCGGCGAGCGCCGCGAGCCCGATCCGTACGGCCAGGCCCACGTCCACCGGCGCCTTGCGCGCGTACGTCACCGCCGCACCCGTCGTGCCGACGATCGCCACCGCCTTGTTGGTGCCCAGCGCGTACGCGGCGGAGGTACCGGGCGGCAGGCCGAGCAGCAGTGCGGGGAGCAGGAGCAGCCCGCCGCCGCACCACCGCGTCGATCCAGCCCGCCGCGAGCGCGGCTGTACAGAGCAGGGCGACCATGGTCAGCGATATGTCGGGCATGATCGCGACCTTATGGACGAGATAGATGCGCAGTCCATGAATCTCGTGAACCTTGAGGGTCTTCTGAGGTTCGGCAGGTGGGAGCCGCCCGTACGGCCTGGTCATCCGAGGTCAGGACCGAGGGTCCGCCGAATCCTCACATCCGGACCGCGCCCCCGCTGAGGGCAGCGTTCCTCCCGGGAAACAACGGTGATGCGGCCGGGTAACACCGGCACCGCACGCTGCGGTCATGACCTCGAATACGCGTGTGGTGGTGATCGGCGCCGGGCTGGCGGGCGTACGGCTCGCCCGGCGGCTGGGTGAGCTGGGCACTCCCGGCGCGCCCGCCGTCTCCGTCACGCTCGTCGGCGAGGAGGAGCACCGCCCGTACAACCGCGTCCTGCTCGCCGAGGTACTCGCCGGGCGGTACGCCCCCGAGGTGATCGCCCTCCCCGCGCCGGCCGGGCTGACCCGCGCCCGGGTCACCGGCATCGACCGGGCCGCGCGCACCCTCGAGTGCGCCGACGGCTCGGCGATCGCATACGACACGCTGGTCCTCGCGACCGGCTCGAACCCCGTACTCCCGCCCCTGCGCGGCCTGTTCGCGACCGATGCCGTGACCGGCCGGCGCGAACTCCCTGAGGGCGTGCACGCGTTCCGCACCATGGACGACTGCCTGAGCCTGTCGAAGGCCGTACGGCGGGGGGCTCGCGCGGTAGTGATCGGCGGCGGTCTCCTCGGTGTCTCGGCCGCCCGCGCGCTGGCGGTGCGCGGCGCCCAGGTGGTGCTGGCCCAGCAGGGTGAGCGGCTCATGGAGCGCCAGCTCGACCCGTCCGCGTCCCGGCTGGTCCGCCGGCACCTCACGGACCTCGGCGTCGAGGTGCACACCGAGTGCCGGGTACGCGATGTGCGCTGCGTCGGCGGTGCGGTCCGCTCGGTCGAGATGGCCGACGGATACGCCCTCGACGCCGACCTCGTCGTCCTCGCCTGCGGGGTCCACCCCCGCGTGGGCCTCGCCCAGGATGCGGGGCTCGCCGTGCACAAGGGTGTCCTCGTCGACGACGAGCTGCGTACGTCCGACCCGCACATCCGGGCCATCGGGGACTGCGCGCAGCACTCGGGCACGGTGTACGGCCTTGCGACACCCGCGCTCGAACAGGCCGACGCACTGGCGGAGTTGATCGCCGGTGACGCGGGCGTCCGCTACACGGGAACGCGCGCGGTCACCCGGCTCACGCTGGCCGGACCCGAATTCCTCGACCTCGCCGCGTTCGGCGAGCCAGACCCCCGCCCGGGCGACGACGTCGTCCAGCTCGCCGATGCCACCCGCGGCACCTACCGCAAGGTCGTCGTCCGTGACGACCGTGTCGTCGGCGGCGTACTCGTCGGCGAACTCGGCACCGTCGGCGCGCTCGCCCGTGCCTGGGAGGGCGCCGAACCACTGCCCGCGGACGGCGCACCGCTGCTCCACCTGCTCACCAACGACGGAGGCTCCTGATGCACACGGACACGACGAAGGCGGCGATCGCCACCGACGGGAACGGGTCCGCGCACACGATCGTGCTCGTGGGTCACGGCATGGTCGGCCAGCGCTTCCTGGAGGCGCTCGCCGAGCGCGGCCTGACCGCCACACACCGCGTGGTCGTGCTGTGCGAGGAGCCCCGTCCGGCCTATGACCGGGTCCAGCTCACCTCGTACTTCTCGGGCCGCACCCCGGACGAACTCTCCCTCACAGACGCGGAGTTCATCGCGGAGCACGGCATCGAGCTGCACCTCGGCGACCCGGCCGAGACGATCGACCGTCAGGCGCGGACGGTAACGGCCCGCTCCGGCCTGGTGGTCGCGTACGACACGCTCGTCCTGGCCACCGGCTCCTACCCCTTCGTCCCGCCCGTCCCGGGCAAGGACGCCGAGGGCTGCTTCGTCTACCGCACGATCGAGGACCTCCTTGCCATCGAGGAGTACGCGAAGGCGCGCGCCACCACGGGTGCCGTCGTGGGCGGCGGGCTGCTCGGACTCGAGGCGGCCGGTGCGCTGAAGGGGCTCGGACTGACCACGCACATCGTGGAGTTCGCGCCGCGTCTGATGCCGGTACAGGTCGACGACGGCGGCGGCGCTGCGCTGCTGCGCACCATCGAGGACATGGGCCTGTCCGTGCACACGGGCACGGGTACGCAGGAGATCGTCGTCGGCGAAGACGGCGCCGTGTCCGGCATGAAGCTGTCCGACGGGTCCCAACTCGCCACGGATCTGGTGGTGTTCTCGGCCGGTGTGCGCCCTCGCGACCAACTGGCCCGCGACACCGGACTCACGGTCGGCGAGCGCGGCGGCATCAAGGTCGACGAGCAGTGCCGCACCGCGGACCCGCGGGTGTTCGCGATCGGCGAGTGCGCGCTGGCGTCGGACGGCCGGGTGTACGGGCTGGTCGCACCGGGCTACGAGATGGCCGAGACGGCCGCCGCCACGATCGCCGCGGACGAGGCGAGCTTCACCGGCGCCGACCTCTCCACCAAGCTCAAGCTCCTCGGCGTCGACGTCGCGTCCTTCGGCGACGCGCACGGCGCCACCGCGGACTGCCTCGACGTCGTCTACTCCGACTCACGCTCCGGCACGTACAAGAAGCTGGTCATCGGCCGCGGCGGCGAACTGCTCGGCGGGATCCTGGTCGGCGACGCCGACGCGTACGGCACCCTGCGCGCCTTCACGGGATCGGTCCCGCCGATCGCCCCCGAGCAGCTGGTCCTCCCGGCGGGCGCGGGCGCCCCGGTCGCACTCGGCCCTTCCGCGCTCCCCGACTCCGCCGTCATCTGCTCCTGCCACAACGTCACCAAGGGCACCATCCGCGGCGCGGTCACCGAGCACTCCTGCACCACCGTGCCCGAGGTCAAGAAGTGCACCAAGGCCGGTACGGGCTGCGGCAGTTGTGTGAAGGTGCTCGGGCAGCTCGTCAACGACGAACTCGAAGCGAGCGGCGTCGAGGTCGACCACGGCTTGTGCGGCTGCTTCGGGCAGACTCGCGAGCAGCTGTACGAGATCGTCCTCTCGCTCCGCATCACCTCGCACCAGGTCCTCCTCGACCGTTACGGCCGTGAGGGCGCCCGGGGCGGCGACGGCTGCGAGATCTGCAAGCCCGCCGTCGGCTCCATCATCGCCTCCCTCGCCCCGACGATCGGCGCCGACGGCTATGTCCTGGAAGGGGAGCAGGCCGCACTCCAGGACACCAACGACCACTTCCTCGCCAACCTCCAGAAGAACGGCTCCTATTCGATCGTGCCGCGCATCCCCGGCGGCGAGATCACCCCGGAGAAGCTGATCGTGATCGGGGAGGTGGCACGGGACTTCGGGCTCTACACCAAGATCACCGGCGGTCAGCGGATCGACATGTTCGGCGCGCGGGTGGAGCAACTCCCGCTGATCTGGTCCAGGTTGGTGGACGCGGGCTTCGAGTCCGGGCACGCGTACGGCAAGTCGCTGCGCACGGTGAAGTCCTGCGTGGGCCAGACCTGGTGCCGCTACGGCGTCCAGGACTCGGTCCGCATGGCCATCGACCTGGAGCTGCGCTACCGGGGGCTCCGGTCCCCGCACAAGCTCAAGTCGGCCGTCTCCGGGTGCGCCCGCGAGTGCGCCGAGGCCCAGTCCAAGGACTTCGGCATCATCGCCACCGCCGGCGGCTGGAACCTGTACGTCGGCGGCAACGGCGGCGCGACCCCGCGCCACGCCGACCTCCTCGCGCAGGACCTCTCCGACGCCGAACTCATCCGCCTCATCGACCGGTTCCTGATGTTCTACATCCGTACGGCGGACCGGCTGGAGCGCACCTCCACCTGGCTGGAGCGGATCCCGGGCGGCCTGGACCACGTACGCGACGTGGTGGTGGAGGACTCGCTCGGCATCTGCGAGGAGCTGGAGTCACTGATGACCGCGCATGTGGCGGGCTACCGCGACGAGTGGGCCGAGACCATCAACGACCCCGAGAAGCTGGCCCGGTTCGTGTCCTTCGTGAACGCCCCGGACACCCCCGACCCGGTCGTCGGCTTCGTCCCCGAGCGCGACCAGATCAAGCCCGACCTGCCGCTGCTGACCATCGGCACCCGCCCCCTGGAAGGAAGCGCCCAGCGATGACCCTCGCGCCCGAGACGACCACTCTCAAGGTCCAACTCCTCCTGGACGCCAGCTGGTTCACGGTCTGCGACCTGACCCTGCTGTTGCCCGGACGCGGAGTCGCCGCACTCCTCCCCGACGGCCGCCAGGTGGCGCTGTTCCGCGACCGTGCGGGCCGCACGTACGCCGTCGACAACCGCGACCCGTTCACCGGCGCGGCCGTCCTCTCCCGCGGTCTCCTCGGCACCCACCAGGGCCACGCCTTCGTGGCCTCGCCCCTCCTGAAGCAGCGGTTCGACCTGGAGTCGGGTCGGTGCCTGGACGATCCGGAGGTCTCGGTGGCGGTGTACGAGGTGCGCGCGGCCTGAGCGTGCGCACCTGGCGCTGTCACACTTTCAGCGCGTCGTACGTCACTCCCGTCAGCTCCTCCGAGGCCTCCCAAAGCCGCTCCCCCGCAAGGTCGTTGAGGGTCCACCCGGCCCGCCAGGACTTCGCGGGCGAGCCACGCCACATCGCGAAGGACGGCCCGGTGAAGGAGTCGGGCTGTACGCCGGGCGCGGTGGCGGCGTACAGGGTGGGCAGCGCTCCGGCATCGGCGCTCTGCCCGAAGACCCGGTTGCCGATCTCGATGAGCCGCTCGGTGCCCTTGCGGCCCTCCATCCTGGCCCCGGCGGTCTGGAGGTTGGTGGTGGCGTACCCGGGGTGGGCGGCGGCCGCGACGACCTCGGAGCCGATGGTGGCGAGGCGGCGGGCGAGTTCGTGCGTGAAGAGCAGGTTGGCGGTCTTGGAACGGCCGTAGGCGATCCAACGCCGGTACTGGCGCTCGCTGTTGAGGTCCGTGATGTCGATGTTCGAGAGCGCGTGGACCCCGCTGGAGAGCGTCACGACGCGGGCCCCTGGCGTGCCGAGCAAGGCGGGCAGGAGCAGCCCGGTGAGCGCGAAGTGCCCGAGGTGGTTGACGCCGAACTGCGTCTCGAACCCGTCCGCCGTACGGCCGAGCGGCAGCGCCATCACACCGGCGTTGTTGATGAGCAGGTCGAGCCGGTCGTACGCGTGCTCGTACGCCGCCGCGAACTCCCGTACGGATTCCAGGTCCCCGAGATCCAGCCGTACGAACTCGACGTGCGCGCCCGGCACTTCGGACACGAGCCGGTCCCCGGCCTCGTTGCCGCGGGCCTCGCTGCGGCAGGCCAGGATCACCTGGGCGCCCTTGCGGGCCAGTTCACGTGCGGTGACGTAGCCGATGCCGCTGTTGGCGCCGGTGACGACGGCGGTACGGCCGCTCTGGTCGGGGATGTCGCTCGCGTTCCAGCCCGTCATGACTGAGCTCCCTCCGGGTGCGCCCGGGGTTCCGGGAACACCAGCGTATGCCGCGAGGCGTTCCCCGCGGCCCGGCCGGCCTCCCACCCAGCCGTCCGCCCACCCGACGCAATTTGTCCATGACCCGTCAACTCTGCGCGTCTAGGATCCGTCAGCGCGCGACCCCGCCGTCGACCCCGGCGGCGGGGCGGTCACGGCCCTCTGGAGCGAGAGTGGAACGTCGTACCCTTCTGCGTGCAGCCGTCCTCGGTGGTTCGTCCGCCGTCCTGGGCGGAACCCTGTGGCGCGGCGCCGCCTATGCCGCACCCGCCCAGCCCGGCACCGGCCCCTACGGGGCACTCGGCACCGCCGACGCCAACGGCATCCAGCTGCCGAGCGGGTTCACCAGCCGGGTGATCGCCCGTTCCGGGCAGACGGTCACCGGCACCTCGTACACCTGGCACAGCGCCCCCGACGGCGGCGCCTGCTACGCCGACGGCACGGGCTGGATCTACGTCTCCAACTCGGAGATCAACCCCTCCGGCGGGGCGAGCGCGGTGAAGTTCTCCTCGACCGGCACGGTCACCGCCGCGTACCGCGTCCTCTCCAACACCCGGCAGAACTGCGCGGGCGGCAAGACCCCGTGGAACACCTGGCTGTCCTGCGAGGAGGTGTCCCTCGGCTACGTCTACGAGACCGACCCGTGGGGCGTGAACGCGGCGGTGCAGCGGCCCGCGCTCGGCCGCTTCAAGCACGAGGCGGCCGCCGCCGACCCGGTGCGCCAGGTGATCTACCTGACCGAGGACGAGACCAACGGCCGCTTCTACCGCTTCGTCCCGACCACCTGGGGCAACCTGTCCTCGGGCACGCTCCAGGTCCTGGTCGCGGGCACGGCCACCTCCGGCTCGTTCACCTGGACCACCATCCCCGACCCGGACGGCTCGCCGACGACCACCCGTACCCAGGTCTCCGGTTCGAAGTCCTTCAACGGCGGCGAGGGCTGCCACTACGCCGACAACACGGTCTGGTTCACCACCAAGGGCGACAACCGCGTCTGGCAGCTCAACCTGGCGAGCAACACCTACGAGTTGGCGTACGACGACTCCCTGGTCACCAGCGGCACGGCCCCGCTGACCGGCGTCGACAACATCACCGGCACCTCCTCCGGCGACCTCTTCGTCGCCGAGGACGGCGGCAACATGGAGATCTGCGTGATCACTCCTGCCGACGTGATCGCGCCATTCCTCCGCATCACCGGCCAGTCGGCCTCGGAGATCACGGGACCGGCGTTCTCACCCGACGGCAGGCGGCTGTACTTCTCCAGCCAGCGCGGTACCAGCGGGAGTTCGTCGGGCGGGATCACGTACGAGGTGACGGGGCCGTTCCGGTCGTAACCGCTGTGGGGGAAGGGGGTGGGACACCTGGCGAACTCAGCCGGGATTCATACGGCTCTCAGAGTCGGCTGATTCCCTGTGCTCGCCAGGTCCCGCCCCCCGTTCTCCCCGGAGGCCTTGAGCCATGCCCCGCAACCACCCCTCCCCCACGCGCCGCGCCGTCCTCGGCGGTGCCGCCCTCGCCACGCTGGCGCTCGCGGCCGGTGCCGGAACGGCGAATGCCGCGTCCGCCACGTCCGCCACGTCCGCCACGTCCTCCTGGCCGACCGAGATCCCGCTCCCGAACGGCTTCCTCCCCGAGGGAATCGCCATCGGCGCCAAGCCGTACGCCTACTTCGGCTCCCGCGCCAACGGCGCCGTCTACCGCGCCGACCTGCGCACCGGCGAGGGCACCATCCTCTACGCGGGCGCGACCGGCACGATCACCAACGGGCTGAAGGTCGACGACCACGACGGCCTGCTGTACCTCTCCTCCGGATCCACCGGCGGCGCCGCGCGCATCGTCGACTCCCGAACCGGCAACCTCGTGGCCACCTACCAACTCACCGACCCGACAGGCCACTTCATCAACGACGTCGCCCTGCTCGGCGACCGCGCCTGGTTCACCGACTCCTACGGCGCCGTCCTCTACGGCGTGCCGCGCGGCGGAACGGGAGACGTCCGCGAACTGCCGATCAGCGGCGACTGGGTGCAGTCGGCCACAGGAATCAGCGCCAACGGCCTCGTCGGCACCCCGGACGGCAAGGCCCTGATCGTCGTCAACGGCGGCAAGCTCTACCGCGTACCGCTCGAGACCGGTGAAGCCGTCGAGATCACGCTGAGCGGTACGACCGCCCTCACCAACGGCGACGGCCTCGTACGGATCGGCCACACGCTGTACGTCGTCCAGAACCGCCTCAACCAGATCGGCGTCCTCGACCTCGACCCGGGGGCCACCACCGCCACCCTGACCCGCACGATCACCGACCCCCGCTTCAACATCCCCACCACCGCCGCCCACTTCGGCAACCTCCTCTACGTCGCCAACGCCCAACTGGGCCTCCCCACGACCCCGGACACACCGTTCAACTCGGTCGCCGTGGCGCTCTGACACAAGTAGGGGGCGCCCTCGGCAAGTTGCTGTACGCGGGCGTACGGAGCGAGGAGGAGACGGGTCTGATGTGCGCCCTCACAGGTCCCGTACCTTCTCGCGCCTGCGCCTCTTCTGGGACGCTGATTCCTCGGGATTTCGGGCCGGGTTCGGGCCGACGGGGGAATCGTGGACTGGCCGACAGCGATGGTGTGCGGGGCTATCGGAGGTTGCCTCATCGAGGCGATCGTCTTCTACGGGCGGGTCTCGGAGTGGCGGACGGCACGACACGAGGCCAGGGCGAGGGCAAAGCGCAGGAAACGCCTGCCATCACTGCGCGAGCATGTCGACCTGCCCGCCGACTCGCTGGTCGCCCTGACCCGGCTGGCCCTCGGCGGAATCGCGGGCGGGCTGTTCCACTCCCAGGTCATCGGCATGATGGCCGCCGTCGCGGTCGGTGCGTCGGCGCCCGCGCTGCTGCAACAACTGGGCGCTACCCGGCAGGTGCAGGAAGCGCTCCAGGAACCGGGGGCGGCCGAGTCCGCCCCGCAGCGGCCGCAGCCGATCGCTGACGGTCTCGTACTGGGGGTCGCGCCGGCACCCGGCGAGGTACCCGCGGAGTGAGCCGGACCCCGTTCCGGCGCCGGTACTTGGAGTCCCTGGTAGGGCGGGGACGCGCGGACCGGCCGTACGCGCGGTACCGGCCGACCGAGAACTCCCCGCTCTGGCGCCGCTATCTCGTCTCCCTGCTCGGCGTACCCCGCGCGCCGCGCGCGGCGCCCCGCCCGAGGGCCCGTAGCGCCACGCGGCGGATGCCGCTCACTCTGGCCCTGGCGGCGGTGGCGGCGGCCGTTGTCCTGGGCGGTTCCACGTTCGCGGCGTTCCAGGCGGGTTCCGACCGCGACATCGGCGGCGGGCCGATCGTGGTTACGACGCACACCACGGGAAGCGACACAGGGACCGTCGGCGGAGGTGGGCCGGGCGGCGCCGGCTCCACTGGGGGGACCACCTCGGCAGACCCGACCGACGTACCGACCAGCGAGCCGGTCGGCCAGCCGAATGGCACCTTCACCCCGTCCAGCCCGCACCCCTCCGAACCGGGCGACGAACTGCCCAGCACCGGAGCACCCGCCCTCCTCCTTCTCCTTACCGCTTCACTCGGCCTCTTCCTTCTCGCCCTGGGAGCGGTGGGCCTCCGCCTCACTCGGACCCGAACTGTCGGTTAGGTTCGATCACACCGTCGAAGGACGGGACCAGAACCTACGCGTGAGGAAGCCCGCATGGCCTCGATCCACCGCACCACCATGACGCCCACCAAGCTGGAACTGCTCACCGGCTGGCTGCCGAAGCAGAGTTGGTACGCGGGCGACGCGGCGACGCCGGAACTGGTCAAGGCTGGCGGGTTCCGTCTGGACGATCCGGCGGGTGCGGTCGGGATCGAGTTCATGGTCGTGGTGGACGCCACCGCGCAGGAGCCGGTGGCCTATCTGGTACCGATGAGTTACCGCGACGCGGCTCTCGACGGCGCCCCCGGCGAGGCGTTGATCGGCACGTCCGAACACGGTGTGCTCGGCACCCGGTGGATCTACGACGGCGTCCACGACCCGGTGCTGATGGCCCAGTTGGGCGCCCTTCTGCGCGGTGAGGCGATTCCGCAGCAACAGAGCGCGAGCGACACCCCTGACCCGACGGTCACCGTCCACGGAACCGGCCCTGCCGACGGGCTCGACGTCCAGGTGAACCGCGTCCTGGGGCAGGCGGAGGCCCCGCAGAGGTCGTCCCGACACATCGTCGCCGGGTGGACCTGGCCGAACGGAACGGCTGCACGGGGAGTACTGGCGTGCGCGGTGCGGTGAGGGTGCGGTGCGGTGCGGGTGCGGTCCGCTTCCTCGGTCAAGGACCAGGCACCGCGTCAACCGCGTCGTTCTCGGGCACTGCCGTGGCGACCTCAGGAGTGGGTGACACCGACGGGACGTTCGCGGGCCTGACCGGTGTCTCCCGTTCCCGGTGCGCCGCCACCAACAGGACGCCGACCACCGCGGCGGCCACGACGAGCAACGCCAGGACCGTGCGGCGGACGGGACGGGTGGCAGGGAGCCGGAACCGAGCGTGCCCGGAGGGCGGGGCGGCGGGCCGCAGATCGGACAGGCCGACGGAGTCGGTCCGGGCTCGCAGGGCGTCACGCAGCCGTTGTTCGAGGGGATCCGGGTGGAGGCCGGAGCCGGGGTCCTGTTCGATCATCGGGTGCCTCCGGGATCACGCGTGGCTTCTTCGACTGGGGCATCCAATTGGCGGCGCAGAGCAGCCAGTGCCCGGCTCGCGGTGGACTTGACCGCCCCGCGGGACAGGCCCAGGGTGTCGGCGATCTGGGCCTCGCTGAGGTGGGACCAGTACCGCAGGACCAGCACCTCACGCTGCCGCCGGGTCAGCCGGTGAAGGGCGGCGATCACTTCTCCGTACTCCTCGCGCAGCAGCACGGGTTCTTCGGCCGACGGCGCGTGCCCTTCGCGTTCGGGGACGTGGGCTCGTACCGTGCGGCGGCGGCGCAGGACCGAGCGTGAGGTGTTGACCACACTCGTACGCAGATAGGCGTCGGGGTTGTCCAGGCCGGCCAGCCGCTGACCGTAGCGGCGGTAGAGCGCCGCGAAGACGTCCTGCACCACGTCCTCCGCGGTGGGAAGGTCGTCCACCAGGAGCACGGCCAGACGGACCAGGTCCAAGCGGCGGTGGGAGTAGATCTCGTCGATGCCGGGCTCGTCGATGCCTGCGTACGCAGCCGGTGAGATCGGCACCGACGGCGGCCGCCCGCTCGCCGAAGTCTCCTCGCCCCTTTGCGATACCCCGCGCACCAGGCCGCCCCATACCCGGTGCAGCACATCCGCCCAGCCACGAGGCGGCGAGCATACGGGTCTGTACCCGCCCGCCGGCACGCCGTGGGCCTGGGCCGGGGCGGCCTGGATCGTCGCTGCCTTCATGGATCTCCCGGACGTGCTGGTCTTCACTCGCTCCGCCCGGAACGACCAGGCGGATGGCGAAGCCGCCGGGCAAGAGCCCGGCAGCTCCACCTCAGCCCGGGCCGCCGAATGGCCCGGAGCCGATCAGCGGCACTCGGCCGCCCGTTCCTCGCCCGTCACCCCTGGGCGAACTCGTAGTAGACCTGGGCGTCCTTGGCGTCAGGGTCCGAGACGTCGTCGCTCTCATCGAGCACCGCGTCGACGTACTCATCCGGAGCCGGCTCCGCGCAAACGTCACCGGGAACCGCCTCGACCGGGCCTTCGTCGGAGCCCATGTCGATCTGGACGTCCTTGGCGTCGGGGTCCGAAACGTCGTCGCTCCCACTCGGCACCGCGTCGACCGGGGCCGGCTCCGCGCACTCACCGGGAATCGGCGCCTGCACCGCCCGCTCAGGGACGGGCTCGGAGTTGTCGGCATGGGCGGCGAAAGTGCCACCGAGGGTGAGCGCGGCGGCGACAACGGTCGCCCCCAGGGCGATACGCACTCGGCCCGCGCGGAGGCTGCGTCGGGCAGTCTGACCTGCAGACATGTGATTCCTCGAATCGTCGATGGTGACTGGTCTGTCGGGGCCGCCGCCACGGGTGGCGTCCCGTGGCGAAGGCCTTGCTCGGAGGCGCCTCCACCCGGACAGACGTTCCGACAGCACCGAGGTTGCAGGTCGGCTGAGACTTTTCTACGAGGCAGGGCGGGCTGTCGCGAATCGCGGGGCGGGTGCAGAGTGAACGGACTCAAGGGCAACTCGGCGATTTGCGGCGGGAGTTGCGACGCACACCCTTGTGGCACCCCGGCTGACACCGGGCCGGCACCTCGTCGAACGAGAGGACCCAAGCGTGGCGAAGACCCTGAAACCGACGGCGCGTACCTTCGGGCAGTACGTGGCCGCCGCAGCCCGAACAGCCAGGTACGACATCGCCGGCTCGCAGGCCGCGGGGAGGAAGGAGCTCGCGCAGGCCACCGGGATGTCGCAGGCCGACGTCGGCCGAATGCTGACAGGGCAACTCATACCGCAGATCGATTCGCTGAAGGCCCTGGCGGTCGCACTCGACGTGGGCCACGTGGACATGCTCGTGGCCGCCGGTGTCCTCGACGGGAAGCCGCCGAAGACACCCGCGGAGCGCCCGTTGGCGGCCAAGGATGCGGCCCGCCGGCTCGGCATCCGTTCGCCACAGAACGTGGCCGCGTTCGAAGTACTCGTCGCAGCCCTGGTCGCGACCGAGCCGCAGCGCCGCTGAGCTGCGCTGACACCTTTCGCAGGTCAGCGCAGCTTCTTCCGGCAGCAGCAGATCATGCACGAAGGGCGGCACCCCCGCACAGGGTGCCGCCCTCCTCGGTGCACCGGAACCGCCGCCATGTCAGTGAGGGTCAAGAGTGACCGGCAGCGGTCCCGGAGGATTCAGCGGATCAGCGGTGGTCGCTTCCCGCAGACGACGACGCCGCGCGCCCCGCCTCCAGGCGGGCCACCGGGATCCGGAACGGTGAACAGGAGACGTAGTCGAGTCCGACCTCGTGGAAGAAGTGGACGGACTCGGGGTCGCCGCCGTGTTCGCCGCAGACGCCGAGTTTGAGGTCGGGGCGGGTTTCGCGGCCGGCGATGGCGGCGTCGCGTACGAGCTTGCCGACGCCGTCGCGGTCGATGGTCTCGAAGGGGGAGACTCCGAAGATGCCCTTCTCGAGGTAGGCGGTGAAGAAGGACGCCTCTACGTCGTCGCGGGAGAAGCCCCAGACCGTCTGGGTGAGGTCGTTCGTGCCGAAGGAGAAGAACTCGGCGGCCTCGGCGATCTGGCCCGCGGTCAGCGCGGCGCGCGGGAGTTCGATCATCGTGCCGATGGCGAGCTTAAGTTCGGTGCCCGTCGCGGCCTGGACCTCGGCGATGACCTCGTCGGCCTCCTCGCGGACGATCTCCAGCTCCTGCACCGTACCGACGAGCGGGATCATGATCTCGGCGCGAGGGTCGGCCTTGGCGTTCTTGCGCTCGGCGGCGGCCTCGGCGATCGCCCGTACCTGCATGGTGAACAGGCCGGGGATGACCAGGCCGAGACGCACGCCGCGCAGGCCCAGCATCGGGTTCTGCTCGTGCAGGCGGTGGACGGCCTGGAGGAGGCGCAGGTCGTTCTCGTTGGAGTCCTTGCGGGACTCCGCGAGGGCCACCCGGACCGACAGCTCGGTGATGTCGGGCAGGAACTCGTGCAGCGGCGGGTCCAGGAGACGGATCGTCACCGGCAGCCCGTCCATCGCCTCGAACAGCTCGATGAAGTCCTGCTTCTGGAGCGGCAGCAGCTCCTTGAGCGACTCCTCGCGCTCGGCGTCCGTGTCGGCCAGGATCAGCCGTTCCACGAGCTCGCGGCGGTCGCCCAGGAACATGTGCTCCGTGCGGCACAGGCCGATGCCCTGGGCGCCGAAGCGCCGGGCGCGCAACGCGTCCTCGGCGTTGTCGGCGTTGGCGCGGACGCGGAGCCGACGGACGCGGTCCGCGTACGCCATGATCCGGTGCACGGCGGCGACCAGCTCGTCGGCGTCGTCGGCACCCGCGTGCATCCGGCCCTCGAAGTACTCGACGACCGGGGACGGGACGACCGGGACCTCGCCCAAGTACACCTTGCCCGTGGAGCCGTCGATCGAGACGACGTCGCCCTCTTCCACCACCACACCGCTCGGAGACGTCAACCGCCGCCGCTTGGTGTCGACTTCGAGCTCCTCGGCGCCGCACACGCACGTCTTGCCCATGCCTCGCGCGACGACGGCCGCGTGGGAGGTCTTGCCGCCGCGGCTGGTCAGGATGCCCTCGGCGGCGATCATGCCGTCGAGGTCGTCCGGGTTCGTCTCGCGGCGGATCAGGATGACCTTCTCGCCCGAACGCGACCACTTGATCGCGGTGTACGAGTCGAAGACCGCCTTGCCGACCGCCGCACCCGGCGACGCCGCGATGCCCCGGCCGATCTGGTCGACCTTCGCCTCGTCGTCGAAGCGGGGGAACATCAGCTGGGCCAACTGCGCACCCGTCACCCGCTGCAGCGCCTCGGCCTCGTCGATCAGACCCTGGTCGACGAGCTGAGTGGCGATACGGAAGGCCGCACCCGCCGTGCGCTTGCCGACACGCGTCTGGAGCATCCACAGCTGTCCGCGCTCGATGGTGAACTCGATGTCGCAGAGATCCTTGTAGTGGTTCTCCAGGGTCGTCATGATCTGCATGAGCTGGTCGTACGACTTCTTGTCGATCTGCTCCAGCTCGGCGAGCGGGACCGTGTTGCGGATGCCCGCGACGACGTCCTCGCCCTGCGCGTTCTGGAGGTAGTCGCCGTACACGCCCTGGTGGCCGGAGGCCGGGTCGCGGGTGAACGCGACGCCGGTGCCCGAGTCGGGGCCGAGGTTGCCGAAGACCATCGAGCAGACGTTGACCGCCGTGCCGAGGTCGTGCGGGATGCGCTCCTGGCGGCGGTAGAGCTTGGCGCGGTCGGTGTTCCAGGAGTCGAAGACCGCGTGGATGGCGAGGTCCATCTGCTCGCGCGGCTCCTGCGGGAAGTCCCGCCCGGCCTCGGTCTTGACGATCTTCTTGAACTTCGTGACCAGCTTCTTCAGGTCGGCCGCTTCGAGGTCCGTGTCGACGGTGACCTTCTTGGCCTCCTTCGCCGCCTCCAGCGCGTCCTCGAAGAGCTCGCCGTCGACGCCGAGGACCGTCTTGCCGAACATCTGGATGAGACGGCGGTACGAGTCCCACGCGAAGCGGTCGTCACCGGCCTGCTTGGCGAGGCCCTGCACCGACTTGTCGGAGAGCCCGATGTTCAGGACGGTGTCCATCATGCCCGGCATGGAGAACTTCGCCCCGGAACGGACGGATACGAGCAGCGGGTTATCGGCCTGCCCGAGCTTCTTGCCCATCCGCAGCTCCAGCGCGTCGAGGTGTGCACTCACCTCGTCACGCAGTGCCGCCGGCTCCTCGCCGCTGTCGAGGTAGGTCTTGCACGCCTCGGTGGAGATCGTGAAGCCCGGAGGGACGGGAAGACCCAGGTTGGTCATCTCGGCGAGGTTCGCACCCTTGCCGCCGAGGAGGTCCTTGAGGTCTTTGTTGCCCTCGGTGAAGTCATAAACGAACTTCACTCCCTCAACCGCGCTCTCAGCTACGTGGGGATCTTTGTTTTCCGACACGAGTCTCGACTCCTCGACGTCGCGGTGGCTGCCCTGACGACGGGGAACATACCCAGATCGAAGGCGTCTGGGTACGTCCACTTGCGCGTCATGCGCCTGTAACCACTCGTCCGCCACCAGATCGAAAGTCAAGGCTTGGCAAGCGATGAGGTGGGGATGTTTTCACTTCTTGAACGAATCAACGCCCGTAGACCAGGATATTCACTCATCTGAGCGGCTCCAGACTCGCCTGAGTTCAGCTGCTGAACGATCAAGGGGTGGCACTGAGTGCCACCCCTTGGAGAAGTGCAGCCGCTCATGATCCGCTCATCTGAGCCTACCCCTTATCAAGCGTGGCGAGAATCACGCCCGAAGGAGGGCCGGATTTCACCATCCGGACCGCGATGTGGACACGTCACACGGATGTCACACAACCCCCGAGCCGGTACGGGTCACACAGGGGTCCACCCGCCGCCGGTCACACCCCCAGCGCCGCCAGCCGCTCCTCGACCCGCTCCGGCGCGTACAAGTACTCCACGACCAGCGCCCCGGCCCCGATCAGCCCGGCCCGCTCGCCGAGCCGCGAGGTCACCACGTCCAGATGAGCGGTGGAGCGGGGCAGCGCCCGCTGGTACAGCAGCTCCCGTACGCCGGTCAGGAAGGGGGTTCCGGCCAAATCCCCGGCGATCATCAGAACGCCCGGGTTGAGCAGCGTCACCACGGTCGCCAGTACGTCCCCGACCTGGCGCCCCGCCTCCCGCGCGAGCGCCATCGCCTCCGGATGCCCGGACGTCAGCAAGTCCCGCACATCCGATCCGGAAGCCGCCGCCACCCCGGACTCGGCCAGCCGCCGCGCCACCGCGCCGCCACTGGCGACGGCGGCGAGACAGCCGTACGAACCGCACCGGCACAGCGCGTCGGCGCCCACCCGGATGTGCCCGATGTCGCCGGCGCCGCCGTCGATCCCCCGGTAGATGGTGCCGCCGACGACCATGCCCGCACCGATACCGGTGGAGACCTTGACCAGGGCGAACGCCGAACAGTCCGGGTAGCCGGTGCGCTGCTCGCCGTACGCCATGAGGTTGGCGTCGTTGTCGACGAGTACGGGGACGCCTGCCCCGGCGGCACTCACGGTGCCCTCACCCGCATGCTCAGCGAACGCGCGGCTCAGGCGTCCCCTTATGTCATAGCCGTCCCAGCCCGGCATGATCGGCGGCTGTACGACCCGGCCGGTGTCGCTGTCGACCGGCCCAGGAACCGCGAGGCCGATGCCGCACACGGCGTCGGCGGGCTTTGCGGCCTTCACCAGCAGGTCGGCGAACCAGCGGCCGAGTTCGCCGAGGACCACGTCCGGGCCCTCGTCGACGACCAGGAGGCCCGACTTCTCGGCCAGGATCTCGCCGGTCAGGGTGAGGACGGCCGCCCGGCCGTGCCGGGTGTCGAGGTCGGCGGCGAGGACGACGGCGTGGGCGTCGTCGAATTCGAGGGTGATGGAGGGGCGCCCGCCCAGCGGGGAGTCCACCGGGCCGCCGGCGCCCTCGCGCAGCCAGCCCACGCGGAACAGCCGGTCGAGGCGCTGGCCGACGGTGGCCCGGGACAGACCGGTGGCCTGCTGCAGCGCGCCGCGCGTCGTGGCCCGGCCGCTGCGCACCAGTTCGAGCAGCTCTCCGGAGCTTGCCTGGTTCCCTGCGCGCACGGTCCTGTCCGCCCTTCCTGTCATGCCCACCCTCTTGCGTTCCTCAACTCTGCATTACATATTGAGTTTTGCGTGTTAAATAGACGTAACCCTACGGTAGCTACAGCCGAACTGGTCGGCAGGATGTCTTCCGGGAGACCTGAGTGGACCGCACAACCCAGCTCACCGCCTTGCGCACGGGAATCATCACCTCCGTACGCACCTCAGGCACACCCGCGCACGCCTCCGGACCATCGTCGCCACCGGGTCGGGGTGAGGTCACCCATACCGGACCACTTGTATACGATCCCGCGCAGTCGGCGGGGTCGCTGCACCTCAGGGCCGCCCGGGTACTGAACGACAACTGGACGGGAACGTCCACCGTGCCCTCGCGCGGCCTGTACCCGCACCAGTGGTCCTGGGACTCCGCGTTCATCGCGATCGGGCTGCGCCACCTGTCCCCCCTGCGGGCGCAGACGGAGCTGGAGACGCTGCTCGGCGCCCAGTGGGGCGACGGCCGTATCCCGCACATCGTCTTCAACCCCTCCGTGCCGCTCGACGCGTACTTCCCGAGCCCCGACTTCTGGCGCTCCTCGACCGCGGGGCACGCCGCGGGCGCCCCGCGCAACGTACAGACGTCGGGCATCGTCCAGCCACCGGTGCACGCGCTCGCCGCATGGCTGGTGCACCAGGCCGACCCGGGCCTCTCACGGGCCCGCGCCTTCCTCCCCCGCGTCTATCCCCGCCTTGCCGCCTGGCACCGCTATCTCCTGCACCGCCGGGACCTGGGCGGCGGCGGCCTCGCCTCCGTCGTCCACCCCTGGGAACAGGGCATGGACAACAGCCCCTGCTGGGACGCCCCGCTGAGCCGGATCACCCCGGCCCCGGCGCGCTCCTTCCGCCGCGCCGACCTCGACCACGGGGCCGCCGAGGACCGGCCGACGGATCTGGACTACGGGCGGTACGTGCGGCTGGCGACGGACTACCGGGACGGCGGGTACGCGGACGGGGCGGGCGAGTTCGCGGTCGAGGACCCGGCGTTCAACGCGCTGCTGATCGCCTCCGAGCACGCCCTCGCCCACATCGCACAGGAGCTGGGGGCGGCCGGGACCGCCCGGCACGCCCGCGCGGAGCGCCTGACGGCGGCCCTGGTGGACCGGCTGTGGGATCCGGCGGAGGGGATGTTCTTCTGCCGGGACGTGTACGGGGGCGGCGAGAGCGGTGCTCTCGAATCGGAGCGGCGCTCGCAGAGCAGTGCTCTCGGAACAGAGCGCCGCTCTCAGGTGCGCGGTGCTCTCATCCCCGAGCGCAGTGTCGCCGGGCTGATCCCGCTCCTCCTGCCCACGCTGCCCAGCGACATCGCAGCCACCCTCGTACGCACCGCGAGCGGCTCGCACTTCGGACTCGGTGACGCCACGCGGCTCGTGCCGAGTTACGACCTGACCGGGGACGCGTTCGATCCGCACCGCTACTGGCGCGGCCCTGCCTGGTTCAACACCAACTGGCTGCTGGAGCGCGGGCTGCGGCTGCACGGCGAGCAGGTGCGCGCGGACGGGCTGCGGGCCGCGCTGCTCGACACGGCCGGCGAGTCCGACTTCGCGGAGTACGTGGATCCGTACACCGGCGAGGCCTGTGGCGCACTCGGCTTCAGCTGGACGGCCGCGCTGACGCTCGACCTGCTGCACACGCCTGCGGGGGAGGACCAGTTCGCTTCCCACCCGGGCCACGACACGTTCGACAAGGCACACCGCGCGAGCACGTTCGAGAACGCGCTCGCCTACGCATTCGAGACGGGCGCCAAGGGAGGGGACCGGGGATGACGGACCGGCATCATCTGCTCGTGCACGGTGGGACGTTCGCCGCCGTGAGCGACGGCGGGGACATCAGCGGCGTACGGGGCGGCAGTTCCCCGGACGGCTTATTCGTGCGCGACGCACGGCACTTGAGCCGCTGGCAGCTGACTCTCGACGGCGCGGTGCCCGAGGCACTCACGCCGGTCGCGGACGGCGACACGGCACGCTGTGTACTCGTCCCGCGCGGCGGCCGCAACGAACCGCCCGCATACACGGTCTTCCGTGAACAGGCCGTCGCCGAGGGCGCGTTCGTGGAGGCGCTGCGCGTCACCAGCAACCGCCCGGCGCCCACCACGGTCCGCGTCGCGGTCACCGCGGACGCCGACTTCACAGACCAGTTCGAGCTGCGCTCCGACTACCGCACCTACGCCAAGACGGGCGTGGTCCGCTCCCGCCAAGTCCTCGACGACGGTGTGGAGTTCGGCTACCAGCGCGGTGAATGGCGGTCCTGTACGACGGTCACCTCCGAGCCCGCCCCGGACGGCGTGGAGGAGACGGGCACGGGCGCCCGTCGCCTCGTATGGACCCTCGATCTCGAACCGCACGGCAGCGCGGAGCTGTCACTGCGGGTCGCGGCACGTCCGCACGGCGCCGCGCACGAGCCGGACGTACCGCTCTCCCCCGCCGCCGCGAACGAGCAACTCCTCGCCCTCGAAGGGGAGTTCACCGAGGGCGTGCCCTTCCCGACCGGCTGGCCCGAGCTGGCCGCCGCCTGCTCGCGGGGCCTGTCCGACCTGGCGGCGCTCCAGGTCGGCGCCCTGGGCCCGGACGGCGAGGAACTCCGCGTCCCAGCGGCCGGAGTCCCCTGGTTCCTGACCCTCCTCGGCCGTGACGCACTCCTGACCTCCCTCTTCGCGCTCCCCTACCGCCCCCAGCTCGCCGCCGCCACGCTGCCCGCGCTCGCCGCGACGCAGGCGACCGAGGTGGGCGCCGAGGCGGTGTGCCAGCCCGGCAAGATCGTGCACGAGGTGCGGCACGGCGAGCTGGCGCACTTCGGGCAGGTGCCGTACGGGCGTTACTACGGTTCGGTGGACGCGACGCCGCTGTTCCTGGTGCTGCTCGGCGCGTACACCGAGCAGACCGGTGACCTCTCGCTGGCCCGGCGCCTGGAGGCCAACGCCCGTGCGGCGATCGGCTGGATGCTGGACCACGGCGGGCTGACCTCGCGCGGCTATCTCGTCTACCGCGCGGACGGCGGCGGCCTCGCCAACCAGAACTGGAAGGACTCCCCCGGCGCCATCTGCTCGGCCGACGGCAGCCGCCCCTCAGGACCGGTGATGGCGGCGGGCGCGCAGGGATACGCGTACGACGCACTGCGCCGCACCGCGCACCTGTCCCGCACGGTCTGGGACGACGAGGTCTACGCGGCCCTCCTGGAACAGGCCGCCGGGGACCTCCGCGACCGCTTCCAGCGGGACTTCTGGATGCCCGAACACTCCTTCCCCGCACTGGCGTTGGACGGCGACGGCCAGCATGTCGACGCCCTCGCCTCCGACGCGGGCCACCTCCTGTGGTCGGGTCTGCTCGACAAGGAGTACGGCAAGCTGGTCGGCCGCCGTCTCCTCGAACCCGACTTCTTCTCCGGCTGGGGCGTCCGCACGCTCGCCTCCGGCCAGGCGGCGTACCACCCGCTCTCGTACCACCGCGGCTCGGTCTGGCCCCACGACAACGCCCTGATCACCCTGGGGTTGGCGAGGTACGGCCTGCACGACGAGGCCCGCACCGTCGCCCACGCCCTGGTCGACGCGGCCACCGCCGCGGGCCACCGCCTCCCCGAGGTCCTCGCGGGCTACGGCCGCGACACCCACTCGGAGCCGGTGCCCTACCCGCACGCGTGCGTACGGGAGTCGAGGTCGGCGGCGGCGCCGCTGGCGCTGCTTACGGCGGTGGGGGGCGCGTAGTCGCGCGGGGCTACGGGCTACCAGCTAGTCGTCGAGCTCGGTCGGCTCGCCGAGCTCGGTGAAGAGGGTCAGCTGAAGGGCTCCCGGTGCCTCCAGCCGGGAGTTCAGCGAATTCCAGGGGGTGCGCGTCGGCTCCGCGATCACCTGGGCCCCGGCCGCGGCGAGCTTCGCCGTGGTGGCGGCGGAGTCGTCGACCTGGAAGGCGACCCGCATATGGCCGGCCACCCGCCGCCCGACCTCGACGTCGTCGATGAAGGCGGCGTGGTTGGGGTCGGTCAGTTCCAGGGTGGCCCGTCCGGCGTCGAGGATGGTGACCCGCCCGCCGGGGGACGAGAACGCCCCGCGCTCGGCCAGGCCGAGGACGTCGCGGTAGAAGTGCAGCGCCGCGTCGTAGTCGGCCGCGGTGACGACCAGGCGGAGTTCACTGACGGCGGGATCGTTGGGCTTCGACGCTTCGTCGGCGTTGGACACTTCGTCGGCGTCGGGCATGTCGGCTCCTTGGGGATCGCGAGTGCTGATCACTCGTCAACTGGCGTGTCGATCCGACAATTCCCCATCGCGCCTCACGAGGCGATCATGGCGGTGCGGGCCTCCGCGATGAACTGTTCCAGCCTGTGGCGGAACGCCTCGTGGGTCTCGTCAAATTCTTCACGGGCCCCGGGATCGCCTTGCGAAACCCGCCGCAGCGCACTGTTGGCCTCCGCCGCCGTCTGCATGAGGGCTTCGGCCGCTTCGGCGGCCGGGGCCGGGCCTTCCAGCACGATGACCCTGACGCAGCGCATGAGGGGGTCGAAGGCGCTGCGCAGCTCGGTGCGGAGTTCCTGAATGCGTGTCAATCGCGCTGCAGGGTCGGCGAGTTGATAGAAGGCGTCACCGGCCGTCCAGTACAACTGGCCCGTGATGTGCGCCTGCTCCATAAGGTCCAGATAGGCGGCCCGCCGGATCTCCCGGACCCGACCGCGCTGCTGGACCTGCGCCGACGCCTCCGCCTGGACCTTCGCCGCCCGGGCGTTCCCCAGAGTGGTCACCCAGCTGGCGAGCACCGCGGTCGCACCGGTGAACACCCCGACCCACACCACGCTGTCCGCCACACCGCCCAGTGTCGGCGCCCCGGTTTCCCCCTGTCGAGACCGGGTCGAGGCCGGTCACCCCCCGGACGTGTCCAGCTCCGCGTCCTCGCCGATCCCCGCGCAGTCGTACGGGTCCTTGAGCCAACCCTCCGGCAGCACAACCCTGTTGTTGCCGGACGTACGGCCGCGGGGCCCGTCCGCGCCGAGCGGCCAGGGCTGGTCGAGGTCCAACTCGGCGAGTCCCTCGGAGAGTTCGGCGATCGACGAGGTGATGGCGAGGCGCTTGCGCATGTCGGAGCCGACGGCGAAGCCCTTCAGGTACCAGGCGACGTGCTTGCGGAAGTCGATGACACCGCGCGCCTCGTCGCCGATCCACTCGCCCAGCAGCGTCGCGTGCCGGACCATCACGGCCGAGACCTCACGGAGGGTCGGTCGCGCGTACTCCACACGCCCCTCGAAAGCCGCCACCAGATCCCCGAACAGCCACGGCCGCCCCAGGCACCCGCGCCCGACGACCACCCCGTCGCACCCGGTCTCCCGGACCATCCGCACCGCGTCGTCCGCAGACCAGATGTCACCGTTGCCGAGGACGGGGATCTCCGGCACGTGCTCCTTGAGTCGCGCGATGGCGTCCCAGTCCGCCGTGCCGCCGTAGTGCTGGGCGGCGGTCCGGCCGTGCAGGGCGATCGCGGTGACGCCCTCCTCGACCGCGATCCGGCCGGCGTCCAGGTACGTGATGTGGTCGTCGTCGATGCCCTTGCGCATCTTCATCGTGACGGGGAGGTCACCTGCCCCGCTCACGGCCTCCCGGAGGATCGCCCGCAGCAGGTTCCTCTTGTACGGGAGGGCGGAACCGCCGCCCTTGCGCGTCACCTTCGGGACCGGGCAGCCGAAGTTCAGGTCGATGTGGTCGGCGAGACCCTCCTCCGCGATCATGCGGACGGCCTTGCCGACGGTCGCCGGGTCCACCCCGTACAGCTGGATCGAACGCGGCTTCTCGGTCGCGTCGAAGTGGATCAGCTGCATGGTCTTCTCGTTGCGCTCGACCAGCGCCCGTGTGGTGATCATCTCGCTGACGAACAGTCCCTTGCCGCCGCTGAACTCCCGGCACAGCGTGCGGAAGGGCGCGTTCGTGATCCCGGCCATCGGGGCCAGGACGACGGGCGGCTGGACGGTGTGGGGGCCGATCGACAGCGGGGACGCGGGGGCGAGGGTGGGCGTGGACATTCCCCCATTGTCACGTACGTCGGCGAGTGCCGCGACAGTCGTTAGTTAGACGCACTATAGAAACGGTCGTACGATGGTGGAATGCCCGAGCTCAGCCACCGCCACCGCATGCTGGTGCTCGCGATCTGCTGCATGAGCCTGCTGATCGTGAGCATCGACACCACCGTTCTGAATGTCGCCCTGCCCTCGATGCAGAAGGAACTGCACGCGAGCGTGGCGGGCCTCCAGTGGACGATCGACGCGTACACGCTGGTCCTCGCGTCACTGCTGATGCTGGCGGGCTCGACAGCCGACCGCATCGGGCGGCGGAAGGTCTTCGTCGCGGGCCTGGTCCTCTTCACGCTCGGCTCGGTCCTGTGCTCCCTCGCCCCGAACCTCGATTCGCTCATCGCCTTCCGCATGGTGCAGGCGGTCGGCGGTTCGATGCTGAACCCGGTCGCGATGTCGATCATCACCAACACCTTCACGGATCCGCGCGAGCGTGCCCGCGCGATCGGTGCGTGGGGCGCCGTGGTCGGCATATCGCTGGCCGCGGGGCCGCTGGTCGGCGGCCTCCTCGTGGACTCGGTCGGCTGGCGTTCGATCTTCTGGATCAACCTCCCGGTGGGCCTGGCCGCGCTCCTGCTCACCCTGCGCTACGTCCCGGAGTCCCGCGCCGCCAAGGCCCGCCGCCCGGATCCGGTCGGCCAGCTCCTCGTCATCGCGCTCCTCGCCTCCCTCACGTACGCGATCATCGAGGCGCCCACCTCGGGCGCCGTCGAGATCGTCGCCTTCGGCGCGGTCGCCGTCGCCTCGCTGCTCGGCCTCCTCAGCTATGAACGCCGGCGCACCGAACCTCTCGTCGACCTGCGCTTCTTCCACTCGGCACCGTTCAGCGGGGCCACCGTCATCGCCGTCGCCGGGTTCGCGGCGCTCAGCGGCTTCCTGTTTCTCTCCACGCTCTATCTGCAGAACGTGCGCGGCCTGGACGCACTGCACGCGGGCCTGTGGATGCTGCCGATGGCGGCCATGTGCTTCGTCTGCGCACCGCTGTCGGGCCGGCTGGTCGGCAGCCGCGGCCCGCGCATACCCCTCCTGATCGCCGGGGTCGCGATGACCGCGAGCGGTGTGCTGTTCGCCGCGTTCCAGGGCGAGACGTCCAACACCACCCTCGTCATCGGCTACGTCCTCTTCGGCCTCGGCTTCGGCTTCGTGAACGCCCCCATCACCAACACCGCCGTCTCCGGCATGCCCCGCTCCCAGGCGGGCGTCGCCGCCGCCATCGCCTCGACCAGCCGCCAGATCGGCGGCACCCTCGGCGTCGCCGTGATCGGCGCGGTGCTGGCCTCCGGCGTGACCACGACGGCGTACAAGGCCACCTTCGTATCGGCCGCCTCCCCCGCCTGGTGGATCATCGCCGGCTGCGGCCTCGCGGTCCTCTTCCTGGGCGCCCTGACCACCGGCCGCTGGGCACGCCGGACGGCCGCAGAAACGGCCGCGCGGCTCGAGCCGGAGGTGTCGGAGACACGGGACACGGCGGGCGTACGAGCCTAGGCGGCGCTACGCCCGCACGCTCTCGCGCTCCACGGCGATCGCGTGCAGCTGCTCCAGGCGTTCGCGGGACTCCTCGTCGGCGGGTGCGTACGTCACCATGCGCGACCCGGCCTCCGGGTTCAGCCACAGGTCGGTGTGGTCCACGGTGATCCGGCCGACGTCCGCGTTGCGGAACTCCTTGCGCTTGGTTCGCGCGCCGAGCACCTCGTGCCGCTCCCAGACCTCGCAGAACTCCTCCGACTCCGCACGCAGCCGCTTGAGCAGCATCTTCCAGGCGGGGTCCGCGAGATGCCCGGCCATGGAGGCGCGGAACTTGGCGGCCATCAGCCGCATCGTCTCGTCGAGCAGCACGATCGAGGAACGCCACTGCTCGTTCGTCGTGATGAGGACCATGCAGTTGCGGTCCTCGGCCGGCACCTCATCGAGGTCGCAGAGCAGACGGGCGTACGTGCGGTTGTACGCGAGGATGTCGTACCGGCTGTTCTGGATGCAGGCCGGGAGCGGCTCCAGTTGCTCCAGCATCCGCAGCAGCGCCGGAGTGATCGTCGGGCAGCGCGAGGCCGGGGTGGGGTCGACGGCACCGGCCAGCTGGAAGAGGTGGACGCGCTCGCTCGGGTCGAGCATCAGGGCGCGGGCGAGTGCGTCGAGCACCTGCACGGAGACCTGGATGTCCCGGGCCTGTTCCAGCCACGTGTACCAGGTGACACCGACGGCGGCGAGCTGCGCGACCTCCTCGCGGCGCAGTCCGGGAGTGCGCCGGCGGGGGCCGCGGGGCAGGCCGACCCGCTCGGGGGTGACGTGCTCGCGGCGATGCCTCAGGAAGGCGGCCAGTTCATGCCGCCGGATCTCGGACTCCTGCCCGCCGTGCCGAACCGCCGCCCCCGCATGCTGCTCCTGCGCCATCGTCGTCATACCCTCCAGACTGCCGCACTCCTCACCCTGTTTCCAGGTACTTCTTCTACCAGGATAAGGAGACTCTGGTACCAGCCTGAGACCAGGAGAAGGCTGGAGGACGTGACCGAAACCGGAACCCTCACCACCTCCGCCCGTTCCCCCGCCGCCCCACCCCTGCTCGGCGGCCTCGGGCTCTTCACCGTGCTGCTCGGCGCCGCCCTGCCGCTCATCGACTTCTTCATCGTCAACGTCG
This sequence comes from Streptomyces sp. NBC_00620, assembly GCF_026341825.1. GTDB lineage: Bacteria > Actinomycetota > Actinomycetes > Streptomycetales > Streptomycetaceae > Streptomyces. The sequence goes on along the minus strand of NZ_JAPENY010000001.1, from coordinate 3,774,337 downwards.
CCCTGCCGACCATGGGCCAGGACCTGCACGCGAGCGAGTCCGTCCTCGAACTCGTCATCGCCGGGTACGGAGTCTCGTACGCCGTCCTCCTGGTCCTCGGCGGCCGGCTCGGCGACCTCTTCGGCCGGCGCCGGCTCTTCCTCGGCGGCATGGCGGTCTTCGGCCTGACCTCGCTGGCGTGCGGGCTCGCGCCCAACGCCTGGACGCTGGTGGCGGCACGGGTCGCGCAGGGCGCGGCGTCCGCGGCGATGCTGCCGCAGGTGCTCGCCACCATCCAGTCCGCGACCGACGGGCCGCGCCGCGCCAAGGCGATGAGCCTGTACGGCGCGACGGCCGGGCTCTCCATGGTGGCCGGGCAGATCCTCGGCGGCGTACTCGTCGCGGCGGACATCGCGGGCACCGGCTGGCGCTCGGTGTTCCTCGTGAACGTGCCCGTGGTGATCCTCGGCCTGGTCCTGGCCGCACGTGCCGTCCCCGAGACGCGCTCGCAGCACCCGGAGCCGGTCGACGGCCCGGGCACGGTACTGCTCGCCATAGCGCTGCTCGCGCTGCTGGCCCCGCTGACCGAGGGCAGGGCTGCGGGCTGGCCGCTGTGGACATGGCTGTCGCTCGCCCTGTTCCCGCTCGCGGCGGCGGCGTTCTACTTCGTCGAGCGACGAGAGGACCGCCGCGGCCGTACGCCACTGGTCCCGCCGAGCCTGTTCGCGCTGACGTCGTTTCGCCGGGGGCTGGTGATGATCGTGCCGTTCGGGATCGGCTTCAGCGGTTTCATGTTCGTGATCGCGGTGGCGTTGCAGGACGGCGCCGGGCTCGGTCCGGTCCAGGCGGGGCTGGCCCTGGCGCCGATGGCGGCGGTCTTCTTCGTCGTCTCGCTGTGCGGCCCGCACCTGATCGCGCGCTACGGCACCCGGGTCGTCACCGCAGGCGGACTGATCCAGGCGATCGGCGTGGCCCTCCTCGCGCTGGCCGCGTGGCGGTCCTGGCCGGACCTGGGCGTCTGGCAGCTGGCGCCGGGCGCGGCGGTGGCGGGCGCCGGCCAGGCACTCCAACTCCCCGTCCTCTTCCGGATCATCCTCTCCGAGGTCCCGCCCGTGCGAGGCGGCGTAGGCAGCGGAGTCATGATCACCACCCAGCAGTCGGCCCTCGCCCTCGGCGTGGCCACCCTGGGCTCCCTCTTCCTCTCCCTCGTCCCGGGCCACGGCATGCAGGACGCCCTGGTGACAACACTCCTGGTCCAGCTGGCGATAGTGGCACTGACAACGCTCCTGAGCCTGCGACTGCCGCGCAGGATCAGCTAGTTCGCTCCTTGGCCACCAACTCCACAACAGCCGGGGCGACTTCATGTGCAAAGCGTTCGAGTGTGGACGGGTCGTCGGAGGCGAGCAGATAGGCGCTCACCCCTTGGGTGAGGGTGAGTTCGGCGAGTTGCTCGGCCGGGGCGAGGCCGGGCAGGTTGTAGAGGCGGCGCACCGACCGTGGGTCACGCCCCGCGGCAGTCGCCGCCTCGTCCACGATCCGCTGGCCCACGGCGAGTTCGGCGGGCGGCACCCGGGTCGCGCTGGGCAGCCACCCGTCGGCTGAGCGCCCGATCAGGCGCAGCATCCGCGGCCCCAGGGCGCCGACCCAAACGCTGATCGGGTGGACGGCCGCGGGCCCGGGCCTGGCCCCGTCGAGCCAGTAGTGCTTGCCTCTGACTGCCTTGCCGTTCCCATTTCCCCCGCTGTCCCCATCGGTTGACCACAGCGCCCGGATCACGTCGATCGCCTCACCCAACGCCTCGACGGCCTCCCCAGGCGTACGCCGCGGCTGCCCCTCGCTTGCGATGGCGTCCCAGTAGCCTCCCGCCCCGAGCCCCAACTCCACACGCCCGCCGCTGAGTACGTCGAGGCTCGCCGCGGCCCGCGCCAGCCCCGCCGGCGGCCGCAAGGGCAGATTGGCCACGTTCGGGAAGACCCGCACCCGCTCGGTCCGCGCCGCGATCACGGCCAGCAGGGTCCAGGCGTCCAGGAAGTCCGGCCGGTACGGGTGGTCGGCGACGCTGACGAGGTCGAGCCCGGCCCGGTCGGCCAGCCGCGCCAACTCGATGACGGTGTGCGGTTGTCCGGCGTCGGGGGTGAGCACCGCGCCGAAGAGGAGGTCGTGGCCGTAGTCGGGCATGGCGAGTCCTTAGGGATGTCCGGCAGGGGATTTCGTCAGGGGATTTCGTCAGGGGTTTCGACAGAGGTGTTCAACCGCTGGGATCACATCGCGGCGTAATCATTACATGCCGACATCATTACGTCGAGGGTAGGATTGCCGACATGGCCCCGACCCGCGAAGACGACCCCACCGACAAGCCGGACGAGACCCCTCACCCCCCGGACTCGCCGGCCACACGCCCCCCGACCCTGCTGGCCCTGCCCTCCTACCTGGCGGGCCACGTCGCCCGGATCGGCCACCGCACCCTGGTCGAGGCCCTCAGGGAACACGGTCTCCGCCTCCCCCACTTCGCGATCCTCGCGGGCCTCGGCGACTTCGGCCCCCTCGCCCAGCACGAACTCGCCGACCGCCTCGGCCTCAACCGCAGCCACCTCGTGGGATACCTCGACGAGGTCGAGCAACAGGACCTCGTGCACCGCGAACGCGACCCCCGTGACCGCCGCCGCCAGCGCGTCGCCCTCACGGCGGCGGGCGAAACACGGCTGGAGGAGCTGAAGAAGGTGGCCGACCGCTCACAGGCCGACTTCCTGAGCGACCTGTCGGCCACCGAACGTGAGACTCTGATCACCCTGATGCGGCGGATCGTGACGACGGACGACCGCGCCGCCAACTCGCCGCCAAAGAATCCCCGTTGATCTTCGCCATGCTGCACACTCCTTGCTGCATAAGGGAATGCGGTAATACGCGGCATCACGCGGTATCACCAGGAGGTGGCATGCTGCAGATCAACACGAGCAAAGTAAGCCGCTGGGACCAGCACGGCCGCGAACACGTCGTACACGTCCAGCGAACCGGCGTACAGCGCACGATCAGATGCGACACGTGCGGCTGGCGCAAGCCGGCACAGTTCCTGCCGTGGCTGAAGGCGGAGGAACACCTGGCGGAGGCGCATCAGGCGACGGTGGATCCGACGGAGGGGTAACACTCCGCCGGGCCCACGGTCGGCCTCAGCAATTCCGCGGCTCAGCAGCTCAGCGGCTCAGCCCGCGCAGAAGGAGGTCGACGACCGAGGTGAACTCGGCCTCGATGCCCGGCTGTTCCCATTCACGGGCGTAGGCGGGGTCATGGAAGCGGCCGGTGGCGTCGAAGACTGCGCGGGCCGTCAACAAGGGGTTGGCATCCTGGATGACGAAGTCGCCCTCCCGCACGCCACGTTCGACAATGAGCATGAGCTGGTGAACGAGGTCGGCGATGTGCTCATCGACCACGGCGCTGGTCTCGCCGAGCAGCACCGAGTACGTGGCGAACAGCTCCGGATCGCCCCCCGCCTTCTGCCGCTTGGCGGTGAACAGTGCGCCCAGCCAGTGCCGTAGGGCCACGGGAGGCGTCTGATCACGCGTCCGGGCAATCTGCTCCAGCGTCTGCGACGTACGGTCCAGCCAGCGCTTGGTGACCGCCTCCCGCAGCGCCGCCTTCGTACGGAAGTGGCGATAGACGCTGCCGTGGCTGACGCCGAGCGCACGGGCCACGTCCACCACGGTGGCCTTGGCGGGCCCGTGGCGGCGCAGCACCTCCTCGGTCGCTTCGAGGATGCGCTCGGCGGTCAGTGCTTCGGTGGTCGGTGCCATGACGAAGACCGTACCTGGCGGTACCGTCAGCGCTCCGTGCCGAGGTGAGCCATCTGCGCCTGCGGGTAGCGGTCGCCCGCGGCGGCACCGTCCGGCACGGCCTCCTCGATGGAAGCGAGGTCGTCGGCGTCCAGCGTCACGTCCAGTGCACCCAGCGCCTCCGCCAGCCGGTCCCGGCGACGCGCACCGACCAGCGGCACGATGTCCTCGCCGCGCGAGAGCACCCAGGCGATCGCAATCTGCGCGACGCTGACCCCCTTCTGCTCGGCGACCTTCCGCAGCGCGTCGACCAGGTCCAGGTTGCGCTGGAGGTTCTCACCCTGGAAGCGGGGGCTCATCCCACGGAAGTCGTTCGCGCCGAGTTGCCGGTCCCGCGTGAAGTGCCCGGAGATCAGCCCGCGCGACAGCACGCCGTACGCGGTGATGCCGATCCCCAGTTCACGGGTGGTCGGCAGCACCTCGTCCTCGATGCCGCGGGAGATGAGGGAGTACTCGATCTGAAGGTCCGAGATGGGGGCGGTGGCGGCGGCCCGCCGAATGGTGTCGGCCCCGACCTCGCTCAGCCCGATGTGCCGTACGTGCCCGGCCTCCACCAGCTCCGCGATCGCGCCCACCGTCTCCTCGATCGGCACACCGGAATCGGCCCGCGCGATCCGGTACACGTCGATGTGATCCACGCCGAGCCGCTGCAACGAGTACGCGGCGAAGTTCTTCACCGCCGCCGGGCGGCCGTCGTACCCCGACCAGCCGCCGTCCGGGTCACGCAGCGCACCGAACTTGACGCTCGTGAGCGCCTGCTCCCGCCGAGCCGAGGACACCCCGCGCAACGCCTCGCCGATCAGCATCTCGTTGTGACCCATGGCGTAGAAGTCACCGGTGTCGAGCAGGGTCACGCCCGCTTCGAGCGCGGCATGGATGGTCGCGATGGACTCGGCCCGGTCGGCCTCGCCGTACAGCGCGGACATGCCCATGCAGCCGAGACCGAGGGCGGAGACCTGGGGGCCGGTGGATCCGAGGGGGCGGGTTTGCATGGGGGCTCCTTTTGGGGGTTCCGGGCGGAACGCGCTCGGGGAGGTGGCGCACATCCACCATGACATGACAGATGACAGATTTCAATATCTGTCATCTGTCATCTGTTATTTGTCACCTGTCAGTCGCCGCCCGCTCACCGCCCCATCGCCCCACCACCCCCACCACCACGAATCGGCATCGCATTTGGTCCAGACCTCTTGACTACTGGTCTGGACCAAGAGCACTGTCATGCCTACGACACCTCACCGCACCCCCCACCGGGAGGCCTCGCATGATCCGTCGGAAGCTGCGTCTGCTCGCCGTCGCGTTGGCGGCAGCCGTACTCGCTCCACTGTCGATCGCCAGCGCTCCGAGCGCATCCGCCGCCGAGACCTGCGCCGTCAAGTCCCGCCCCTCCGGCAAGGTTCTCCAGGGTTACTGGGAGAACTGGGACGGCTCGTCCAACGGTGTTCACCCGCCCTTCGGCTGGACCCCGATCACCGACTCCCGTATCGCGCAGCACGGCTACAACGTGATCAACGCGGCGTTCCCGGTGATCCGTTCCGACGGCACCGCGCTGTGGGCGGACGGGATGGACACGGGGGTGAAGGTCGCGACGCCGGCCGAGATGTGCGCTGCGAAGGCGGCGGGGCAGACCATCCTGCTGTCCATCGGCGGGGCGGCGGCCGGGATCGACCTCAGCTCCTCCACCGTGGCCGACAGGTTCGTCGCGACGATCGTCCCGATCCTCAAGCAGTACAACTTCGACGGTATCGACATCGACATCGAGACCGGCCTGGTCGGCAGCGGCAACATCAACACGCTCTCGGCCTCGCAGGCCAACCTGATCCGCATCATCGACGAGGTGCTGGCCCGGATGCCGTCGAACTTCGGGCTCACCATGGCCCCCGAGACCGCCTATGTCACCGGCGGCAGCGTCGCGTACGGCTCGATCTGGGGCTCGTACCTGCCGATCGTGAAGAAGTACGCGGACAACGGGCGCCTGTGGTGGCTGAACATGCAGTACTACAACGGCAGCATGTACGGCTGCTCCGCCGACTCGTACTCCGCGGGCACCGTCCAGGGCTTCACCGCCCAGACGGACTGCCTGAACAAGGGACTTGTCGTCCAGGGCACCACCATCAAGGTGCCGTACGACAAGCAGGTCCCCGGCCTCCCGGCCCAGTCGGGCGCCGGTGGCGGCTACATGACCCCGAGCCTCGTCTCCCAGGCATGGCAGCACTACGGCACCTCGCTCAAGGGCCTGATGACCTGGTCCATCAACTGGGACGGCTCGAAGAACTGGACGTTCGGCGACAACGTCAAGGCGCTGCAAGGCCGTTAGCGCCGCATGGCCGTTAGCGCCGCAAGGCCGTTGAGGACGGCCGCAGGACACGAGGGCCCCCGGGTCACCCGGGGGCCCCTCGCCCGTCACGTGATCCGACTCAGCCCTCAGCCCTGCCGCAGCGGGATCGCCAGGTCCACCGCCTGCCGCCCCTGCGGGAACGAACCGGTCGAAGTCGCCTTCCCCGTCAGCAGGTTGACCCGGAAGGCCTTGCCGCCGGTCACCGCGTACCCGGTGTTCGTCCCGTTCCGTGCCGAACTGTAGATGTCGAACCCGGAGTTCAGCGGCGCGTCCACGCCCAGCTTGCCGGTCGGGGCGAGGTTGCCGGCGTTGGCGGGTGACTGGACCGACACCTGGTCGAGGGTGGTGTCGAGGTCGAAGAGGGTGGTGGCCGTCGTGGTGTCGAGGTCGTTGTTGGTGTACGCGGCTGCGGTCACGCCGAGCGCGGTGGCGCCCGGGTTGGGGGGCACCGGCGGGTTGGTGAGGGTGCCGTCGGTGGCCGTGGTACCCGCGGCGGGGGCGCCGGCCGGGTCGTCGAGGTTGTGGCGGAGGTTCTGGCCGGTGTCGCTGATGACGCGGAGCCGGTTGGCGGCGGGGTTGAAGTCGACGCCGAAGGACTTGCCCTGGAGTGCGACGGTGAGCTGCGAGACCTTGGTGGCGCGGGCGCCGGCTTCACGGATGGTGTAGATGCCGCCGCGGTCGCCGACGCCGTACAGCTTGTTGTTCTGCACGCGGTAGTCGATGCCGACGAGTGCCATGTCGCCCTTGAGCCCGCTGACCTTGCCGAGCGGGGCCGTGTCCGTGGGCCGGTCGACCCGGAAGGCGATCAGCCGCTGGTCAGCGGTGAGCCCGACGGCCCGCAGCCCGCTCGGGCCGAGGGCCTTGGGCAGGGTGCCGGTGCCTCCCTTGGCCTCGACGGCCCCGGAGCCGGAGGTCTCGGACCCTCCGCCCAGTGCCCCGGTTCCGACGGCGCCCACCGTCCCGATCGCCACCGCCATCGTCAGTACGCCAATGACTGCTTGCTTACGCATGTACGCCCCCGTGGAAGGTGCACGGCCCACCCCCTGCGGGCCGTATGACATCTCCTTCGGAGCGCGGGTCGTCCCGGATTGGTGCTTCCTGCGGGGAAATCTCCTTGCGCCACCGAAAGTTCCCCTGCCGTTCCGTTGGACACCGATGCCCCGCTCTCGGACAATTCGAGCTGTCGGCGAACAGTCACCTCTTGCGGCGCCTGGCGCCGGCACGCGGATACGCCTGCGTCGCTCGAGGAGGCGCCATGACCATCCGTATCGCCACCTTCAACGCGGAGAACCTGTTCCGCCGCCCCAAGGTCTTCGGCATCGAGGACGAGGGCGAACGCAACGAAGTCCTGGACGACTTCAACGAGTTGGCCGCCCTCATCGCGAAGGACCTCTACTCGGACGCGGACAAGGAGCGGATCGCCGGGCTGGTGAAGAAGCACCGGGCCTACGAGGCCGATCCGGACCGGGCCGGGGCGATCTACGTCAACCAGACCAAGGGAGCGGGCGCCAAGCTCTTCACGCTGGGCGGGACCGACGCCGATCCGGTCATCAACATCAAGGCCAAGGGCCGTTCGAAATGGGCGGGTTGGGCCGAGCTGGTGCGTTCCGACGTGAGCTGGACGGCCGTGCGCAACACCGGTCGGGTGATCGCCGAGGTCAACGCCGACATACTGCTCACCGTCGAGGTCGAGGACCGTCTCACCCTGGCCCGCTTCAACAGGCAGGTCCTGGGTGACGCGCTGGGGAAGGAGCCGTACCCGTACAACATGCTGATCGACGGCAATGACAGCCGGGGTATCGACGTCGGCATCCTCAGCCGCCACCCCATCACGTCCCTGCGGTCGCACATCTTCGACCCGAAGCCGTCCGACCCGCCCGTCTTCAGCCGGGACTGCCCCGAGTTCGAGATAGAGCTCGACGGGACGCCGTTGTGGATCCTGGGCAACCACTTCAAGAGCCAGATACGGGGAGAGGGCGCGGGCCGGCGGCTGGCGCAGGCCAGGAGGGTCAAGGAGATCTACGAGGAGGCGCTCCTGCGGTCGGCGCACGTCGTGGTCGCCGGGGACCTCAACGACCGGCCGACGAGCCTGCCGATCAAGGAACTCCTCGATGCCGGCCTCCGGGACGCGATGACCCACCCCAGCTACACGGGCGCCCCGGGCACTCACGGGACGGGCACCAGTGCCGCCCAGAAGCTCGACTACCTCATGTTCTCGCCCCAGTTGTGGGAGCTCGTACGGGGGACGGGTGTGGAGCGGCGCGGAATCTGGGCGCCGAACACCTTCGAGCACTTCGACACCGTGACCGCGAGGCCCGAGCAGGCCTCCGACCACGCGGCGCTGTTCGCGGACCTGGACCTCTGAACCCTGCGAACGCACCGGTGCCGGGCCCCTGCGAAAGGGACCCGGCACCAGTGACGTACAAGCGGACTCAGCAGCCGATCAGCCGGCTGGCGAGGTAGCCCTCGATCTGGTCGAGCGACACCCGCTCCTGCTTCATGGTGTCGCGCTCGCGCACGGTCACCGCGTTGTCGTCGAGCGTGTCGAAGTCGACGGTGACGCAGAACGGGGTGCCGATCTCGTCCTGGCGGCGGTAGCGGCGGCCGATGGCGCCGGCGTCGTCGAAGTCGATGTTCCAGTTCTGCCGGAGCGCGGTGGCGAGGCCCTTGGCCTTCGGGGAGAGCTCCGGGTTGCGGGACAGCGGGAGGACGGCGACCTTGACGGGGGCCAGGCGCGGGTCGAGGCGCAGGACGGTGCGCTTCTCCATCTTGCCCTTGGCGTTGGGGGCCTCGTCCTCGACGTAGGCGTCCAGGAGGAACGCCAGCATCGCGCGGCCGACACCGGCGGCGGGCTCGATGACGTACGGCGTCCAGCGCTCGCCGGCTTCCTGGTCGAAGTAGGAGAGGTCCTGGCCGGAGGCCTTGGAGTGGGCGTTCAGGTCGTAGTCCGTGCGGTTGGCGACGCCTTCCAGCTCACCCCACTCGTTGCCGCCGAACTGGAAGCGGTACTCGATGTCGGCGGTGCGCTTGGAGTAGTGCGAGAGCTTCTCGGCCGGGTGGTCGTACCAGCGCATGTTCTCCTCGCGGAGACCGAGGCCGGTGTACCAGTTCCAGCGCTCCTGCATCCAGTACTCCTGCCACTTCTCGTCCTCGCCCGGCTTGACGAAGAACTCCATCTCCATCTGCTCGAACTCGCGGGTGCGGAAGATGAAGTTGCCGGGCGTGATCTCGTTGCGGAAGGACTTGCCCATCTGGCCGATGCCGAACGGCGGCTTGCGGCGCGAAGTCTGCTGCACGGAGGCGAAGTTGGTGAAGATGCCCTGCGCGGTCTCGGGGCGCAGGTAGGCGACGGAGCCGCTGTCCTGCGTGGGGCCGAGGTGCGTGGAGAGCAGGCCCGAGAACTGCTTGGGCTCGGTGAACTGGCCCTTGTTGCCGCAGTTGGGGCAGTTGATGTCGGCGAGGCCGTTCTCCGGGAGGCGGTGGTGCTTCGCCTCGTAGGCCTCCTCCAGGTGGTCGGCGCGGTAGCGCTTGTGGCAGGAGGTGCACTCGGTGAGCGGGTCGGAGAAAGTGGCGACGTGACCCGACGCGACCCAGACCTCTGTGGCCAGGATCACCGACGAGTCGATACCGACGACGTCCTCACGGGAGGTGACCATGTAACGCCACCACTGGCGCTTGATGTTCTCCTTGAGCTCGACGCCGAGCGGGCCGTAGTCCCAGGCGGCCTTCTGCCCGCCGTAGATCTCACTACAGGGGAAAACGAAGCCACGGCGCTTGCTCAGGCTGACGATGGTGTCGATCTTGTCGGCGGCCACGGTGCTCTCTTCATTACGAACGGACGGCAGCGAATGCTTCAGGTTACCGGCGCTGCCCACCCCGGTATCAAATCGGTTGGGTGACCAAACCCTTGTTGACAATCGTTTCCAAATTTGTTGAAAATGACTGTCATGAACGTACGACGACGCCTTATATCGGGGACCGCTGTGACCGCGGCCACTTTCCTCGGTCTCGCGACCCTCTCCGCCTGCTCGGACTCGTCCGCCGCCGACAGCAACAGCAGCGGGAAGCTCGACGTCGTGGCGTCGTTCTATCCCCTGCAGTACCTCGCCGAGGAGATAGGCGGGGACCACGTGAGCGTCACCAACCTGACCGAGCCCGGTCAGGAGCCGCACGACCTGGAGATCAGCGCCAAGCAGACCGCGCAGCTCCAGGAGGCGGACGCCGTCCTCTATCTCAAGAACCTCCAGCCGGCCGTCGACGACGCCGTGGCGCAGTCCGAGGTCAAGACGAAGATCGACGCCGCGACGCTGACCACCCTGGAGAAGCACGGCAACGAGGTCGGCGGGCACGCGGCCGAGCACGACGACACCGAGGGTGAGGAGACGGGGGCCACCGACCCGCACATCTGGCTGGACCCGGTGAAGTACGCCGAGGTCGCCGAGGGTGTCGGCAAGGCCTTCGAGAAGGAGGACCCGGACAACGCCGGGGAATACAAGAGCAACACCGCAGCGCTGGTGAAGAAGCTCGACGCCCTCAACACCCAGTACGCGGACGGGCTCAAGAACACCACCAGCAAGGTCTTCATCACCACGCACGCCGCCTTCGGCTACCTCGCCGAGCGCTACGGTCTCACCGAGGAGGCCATCAACGGCCTGGACCCGGAGTCCGAGCCCAGCGCGAACCGCGTGAAGGACCTTGAGACCATGGCCAAGGCGGACGGCGTCACGACGGTGTTCTACGAGACCCTCGTCAGCGACGACACCGCCAAGACCATCGCCAAGGACGCGGGCCTCAAGACGGACGTCCTCGACCCGATCGAGGGCATCACCGACAAGTCCAAGGGCGACGACTACCTGCAGGTCATGGAGTCGAACCTGAAGGCGCTGGAAACGGCCCTGGGCGCGAAGTGACAGAACGCAGCACGAAGTGACGCAACGAACACGGAGGACGGCGGCATGAAGAGCGGGCCCGTCATATCCCTGCGCGGAGTGACCGCGGAACTCGGTTCACGCCCCGTCCTGCGCGGTATCGACCTCGCCGTGAACCACGGCGAGGTCGTCGCGCTGCTCGGCGCCAACGGATCCGGCAAGTCCACAGCCGTGCGCAGCATCATCGGCCAAGTCCCGGTCAGCGGCGGGGAGATCGAGATCTTCGGCACCCCGCGCCGCCGCTTCCGCGACTGGGCGCGCATCGGCTACGTACCGCAGCGCACCACGGCCGCGGGCGGTGTGCCCGCGACGGTGACCGAGATCGTTGCCTCCGGACGGCTGTCCCGCGCCCGCTTCGGTGTGCTGCGCAAGGCGGACCACGAGGCCGTACGGAAGGCCATCGGCCTCGTCGGCATGGCGGACCGCGCCAAGGACTCCGTGAACGCGCTGTCCGGCGGCCAGCACCAGCGGGTCCTGATAGCCCGCGCCCTCGCCTCCGAACCCGAACTGCTGATCATGGACGAGCCGATGGCGGGCGTCGACCTGGCGAGCCAGGAGGTGCTGGCGTCGACCCTGCGCGAGCAGGTCGCCCAGGGCACCTCCGTCCTCCTCGTCCTGCACGAGCTGGGCCCCCTGGAGCCGCTGATCGACCGCGCGGTCGTACTGCGCGACGGCTGCGTCCTGCACGACGGCCCGCCACCGCAGGCGCTCGGCCAGCACGCGCTGCCCGGCCACGACCACGTACACCCGCACGCGGCTCACGACGCCGAACCGATCCGGACGGGACTGCTGAGCTGATGGGACCGCAGAGCTGATGGACATCCTCGATTACGCCTTCATGCAGCGGGCGCTGCTCGCCGCCGTCCTCGTCGGCATCACCGCGCCCGCCGTCGGCATCTACCTCGTGCAGCGCCGCCAGGCCCTGATGGGCGACGGAATCGGCCACGTCGCGATGACCGGCGTCGGCCTCGGCTTCCTGCTCTCCTGGTCCCCGGTGTGGATGGCGACGGCCGTCTCCGTGGTCGGCGCGGTCCTCATGGAGCTGATCCGCTGGTACGGCAAGACACGCGGCGACATCGCCCTGGCCATGCTCTTCTACGGCGGTATGGCGGGCGGCGTGATGTTCATCAACCTCGCGCCGACCGGCTCGAACGCCAACCTCACCTCGTACCTCTTCGGCTCGCTGTCCACCGTCTCGGAGTCCGACGTGACGGCGATCTGCGTCCTTGCGGCCTTCGTCGTACTCGTCACCCTGGGCCTGCGCCGCCAGCTCTTCGCGGTCAGCCAGGACGAGGAGTTCGCTCGTGTGACGGGCCTGCCGGTGCGCGCCCTGAACCTGCTCACGGCCGTCACGGCGGCGGTGACGGTGACGGTCGCGATGCGAGTCGTCGGGCTGCTCCTCGTGTCCGCCCTGATGGTGGTTCCGGTGGCCGCGGCGCAGCAGCTCAGCCGGAGCTTCGCCGCCACCTTCGCGATCGCGGTGGCGATCGGCGTGAGCGTGACCATCGGCGGCACCGTGACGTCGTACTACCAGGACGTGCCGCCCGGCGCGACGATCGTGCTGCTGACCATCGGCGCGTTCATCGTGCTGACCGCCCTTGCGACCCCGATCGCACGGCGCAGGGCCCGGGCGCTGGCGGCCGCGCAGGCGGCAGGGGACCCGGCGGAGTGCGCGATTCCGGCCATCCGCGGAACGAACAGGAAGGTCGGCGTCTGAACGGGCACAGTCCGGACTGGCACAATGGCCGGGCAAGGACAGACGTGGAGGAGGCAACGGTGACAACCGCTGGATCGCCCGTACGGGGCCGTTCCACCCGGCAACGTACCGCCGTGGCGGCGGCGCTGGACGAGGTGGACGAGTTCCGCAGCGCGCAGGAACTCCACGACATGCTCAAGCACAAGGGCGACTCCGTCGGTCTGACCACCGTGTACCGCACGCTGCAGTCCCTCGCCGACGCCGGCGAGGTCGACGTCCTGCGTACGTCCGACGGCGAGTCCGTGTACCGCCGCTGCTCGACCGGCGACCACCACCATCACCTCGTCTGCCGTGTCTGCGGCAAGGCGGTCGAGGTCGAGGGCCCGGCCGTGGAGACGTGGGCGGAGGCGATCGCGGCGGAGCACGGGTATGTGAACGTGGCCCACACGGTGGAGATCTTCGGGACCTGCGCGGAGTGCGCAGCCGCCGCCTAGCCGTCGTCACGAGCTGTGGGCATGCGTGCCGCCGCAACCATCCCCGCTGTGGGCATGCGTGCCGCTAGGGGCGGCGCCCGTCCCACAGGAGCGGCACCCTGCAAGCGCAGGCAAGCGCACCCGCCCCAAGCTCAGCCCCGGCGGGGCTGAGCTAATCCCCGGCGGGGTCGGCGGGGCCTGTCCGGCCGCCGTTCCGTCAACGAAGAGTCATCGAACGGCCTGGTCACCCGTGAGGCAGAGGGATAACCCTCGACCTCCCGGGTTCAGATGACATGCCCTCATCAAGGGTGTCACTGTTCCTCCAGCCATCCCCCACGTCTTGCGCACCCTGCCCCCTCACGAGGGATGCGCGCTGCTCAGCTCGCCCCGGGCTGCACACCCCCGTCTGCCCGGATCTGTCTCCGGCCGCCGAACCGCGGCCGTCGCAGTAGGAGTACGAGTGAGACGCAACAGCCCCCACAGATCCCTCCTCACCCCCGGTCGACTCTCCCCCAGGACGACCGCAGCCGGCGCGCTGGTCGCCGCCGCCGCACTCCTGGCAGTCGGTGTCCAGACGGTTCCGGCCGCCGCGAAGCCCGCTCCCCCGAGCCCAAGCCCCCTGCGCACCAGCGCACTTGAGGCGGAGCTCACCCCCACCCAGCACACCGCGCTGATCAAGAGCGCGGCCGAGAAGACCACGCAGACCGCCACCACCCTGGGCCTCGGCGCCAAGGAGAAACTGGTCGTCAAGGACGTCGCCAAGGACAACGACGGCACGCTGCACACACGGTACGAGCGCACCTGGGCCGGTCTGCCGGTCCTCGGCGGCGACGTCGTGGTGCACACCCCGCCCGCCTCGCAGGCCTCGGGCACGGTCAGCAGCACCTTCAACACCAAGCAGACCATCAAGGTCGCCTCCACCACCCCGACCTTCACCAAGTCGGCCGCCGAGACCAAGGCGCTCGGCGCCGCCAAGGCCCTGGACGCCGAGAAGGCCACCACCGACAGCGCCCGCAAGGTGATCTGGGCCGGCAACGGCACCCCGAAGCTCGCCTGGGAGACGGTGATCGGCGGCCTCCAGGACGACGGCACGCCCAGCAGGCTGCACGTCGTCACCGACGCCGCCACCGGCGCGGAGCTCTACCAGTACCAGGACATCAAGACCGGTACCGGCAACAGCCAGTACAGCGGAACGGTCACCATCGGCACCACGCTGTCCGGTTCGACGTACCAGCTGAACGACACCACGCGCGGCACCCACAAGACGTACAGCCTCAGCAACGGCACCTCCGGCACCGGCACCCTGATGACCGACGCCGACGACACCTGGGGCACGGGGTCCGGCTCCAACACCCAGACCGCCGGTGTCGACGCCCACTTCGGCGCCCAGACGACCTGGGACTTCTACAAGAACACCTTCGGCCGCAGCGGCATCAAGAACGACGGGGTCGCCGCCTACTCACGCGTCCACTACAGCACCGCGTACGTCAACGCGTTCTGGGACGACGACTGCTTCTGCATGACGTACGGCGACGGCACGAGCAGCACCCACGCGCTCACCTCGCTGGACGTGGCGGGGCACGAGATGAGCCACGGTGTCACCTCCAACACCGCGGGCCTCAACTACACAGGCGAGTCGGGCGGGTTGAACGAGGCGACCTCCGACATCTTCGGCACCGGCGTGGAGTTCTACGCGGCGAACTCCACCGACGTCGGCGACTACCTCATCGGCGAGAAGATCGACATCAACGGCGACGGCACGCCGCTGCGTTACATGGACGAGCCCGACAAGGACGGCGGCTCCGCGGACAGTTGGTACTCCGGCGTCGGCAACCTGGACGTCCACTACTCCTCGGGCCCGGCGAACCACATGTTCTACCTGCTCTCCGAGGGCAGCGGCTCCAAGACCATCAACGGCGTGACCTACAACAGCCCGACCTCCGACGGTGTCGCCGTCGCGGGCATCGGCCGGGCCGCCGCCCTGCAGATCTGGTACAAGGCGCTGACGACGTACATGACGTCCAGCACCACGTACGCCCAGGCCCGCACCGCCGCGCTGAGCGCCGCCGGGGCGCTCTACGGCACCAGCTCCACCCAGTACGCCGGGGTCGGCAACGCCTTCGCCGGTATCAACGTCGGCAGCCACATCACCGTGCCGACCACGGGGGTCACGGTCACCAACCCGGGCAGCCAGTCCTCGACGGTCGGCACCGCGGTGAGCCTGGCGATCACGGCGAGCAGCACCAACAGCGGCACGCTGACGTACGCCGCGAGCGGCCTGCCCACCGGCCTGTCGATCAGCAGCTCCACCGGCGCAATCTCCGGCACCCCGACCACGGCGGGCACCTACAGCACGACCGTCACGGTGACCGACAGCACGGGCGCCACGGGTACGGCGTCCTTCACCTGGACGGTCAGCGCGAGCGGCGGCGGCTCCTGCACCTCGGCGCAACTGCTCGGCAACCCCGGCTTCGAGTCGGGCGCCACCACCTGGACCGCCACCAGCGGGGTCATCACCACCTCCAGCAGCCAGGCCGCCCGCACCGGCTCCTACAAGGCCTGGCTGGACGGCTACGGATCGACGCACACCGACACGCTGTCCCAGTCGGTGACGATCCCGAGCGGCTGCACGGGCACCACCTTCACGTTCTACCTGCACATCGACACGGCCGAGACCACCACCAGCACCCAGTACGACAAGCTGACGGTCACCGCCGGGTCGACGACTCTGGCCACCTACTCCAACCTGAACGCGGCCAGCGGGTACGTGGCGAAGTCCCTCAGCCTGTCGGCCTACGCGGGCACCACCGTCGCGCTGAAGTTCACCGGTGTCGAGGACTCCTCGCTCCAGACGAGCTTCGTCATCGACGACACGGCGGTCACGACCAGCTGATCGCGTAGCCCGTACGGCCCGTAGGTCCCGTACGACAGACAGCGGCACCCGGCGTGGGGAGCGCCGGGTGCCGCCCTGTTCGTACGGCGGCGGCCTCAGGCCTCCGTGTCGCCCTCTGTGTTGCCCTGCATGTCCCGCTCCATCGCGAGCAGTTGGTCGTTCGGGACGGCGCCGCCGAAGCGGCGGTCGCGGGAGGCGAACTCGACGCAGGCCCGCCACAGGTCACGCCGGTCGAAGTCGGGCCACAGCACGTTCTGGAAGACCATCTCGGCGTAAGCGCTCTGCCAGAGCAGGTAGTTGGAGGTGCGCTGCTCGCCGCTCGGCCGCAGGAACAGGTCCACGTCCGGCATGTCCGGGTAGTAGAGGTACTTCGCGAAGGTCTTCTCGCTGACCTTCGACGGTTCGAGCCGACCGGCCTTGATGTCCTCCGCCATGGCCTGCGCGGCGTCGGCGATCTCGGCACGACCGCCGTAGTTCATGCAGAAGTACAGCGTCAGCCGGTCATTGTCCTTGGTCTGCTCCTGAGCGATCTGGAGCTCCTTGGCCACCGACTTCCACAGCTTGGGCATCCGGCCCACCCAGCGGACCCGGATGCCGAGCTCGTCGAGCTGGTCGCGGGTCTTGCGGATGAAGTCGCGGTTGAAGTTCATCAGGAAGCGCACCTCGTCGGGCGAGCGCTTCCAGTTCTCGGTGGAGAAGGCGTACAGCGAGATGGCGCCGACCCCCATCTCGACCGCGCCCTGCAGTACGTCGAGGACACGCTCGGCACCGACCTTGTGCCCCTCGGTACGCGGCAGCCCGCGCTCCTTGGCCCAGCGTCCGTTGCCGTCCATGACGATCGCCACATGGTTCGGCACCAGCTCACCGGGGAGCTTGGGCGCGCGGGCACCGGACGGGTGCGGTTCCGGCGTCCTGTACTCGCGGCGCTGGCGTCCCAGGATCCCGCGTACGGCCATGTGTTTCTCGTCTCCTTGGTTCCTTGGTTCTTGTTACTTCTCTACGTAACGCAGTGAGCGAAGGCCGCGTTCCAGATGCCAGTGCAGGTAGGCGGACACCAGTCCGCTGCCCTCCCGGACGTGCCGCGGCTCGGCGGTGTCCGCGGTCTCCCAGTCTCCCGTCAGCAGCGCGCCGAGCAGTTCGAGAGCCTGCGGCGAGGGTACGACGCTGCCGGGCACCCGGCAGTCGACGCAGACGGAACCTCCCGCAGCGACCGAGAAGAACCGATTCGGTCCCGCCATCCCGCACTTCGCACAGGCACTGAAACTGGGCGCGTAGCCGTTCACGGCGAGGGAGCGCAGCAGGAAGGCGTCGAGGACGAGATGCGGCTCATGCTCACCGCGGGCGAGGGTGCGCAGCCCGCCGACCAGCAGCAGATACTGCTGCACGGCCGGCTCCCCCTCATGATCGGTGAACCGCTCGGCGGTCTCCAGCATGGCCGTCCCGGAGGTGTACCTCGCGTAGTCGGTCACGATCCCGCCACCGTACGGAGCGATCGTCTCGCTCTGCGTGCACAGCGGCAGCCCCCGCCCGACCAGCTCGCTCCCCCGCGCGAAGAACTGCACGTCCACATGCGAGAACGGCTCCAGCCGCGCCCCGAACTTCGACTTGGTCCGCCGCACTCCCCTGGCTACGGCGCGTACGCGTCCGTGACCCCGGGTGAGCAGGGTGATGATGCGGTCCGCTTCACCCAGCTTCTGGGTGCGCAGCACGATGCCGTCGTCGCGGAACAGGCTCATGAGGCCATTCTCGCGTACGCCGGGAGTGGTACGGCGCCCTACCGGTAACCCCACGATTTCCTTGGCGAACACAATCCCCTCTCATGACGCAACACCCGTTCCACTGGCCCCAGTTGTCATGGAGACTGCAGAAATCCGGTCAGTGATGAACGGATCACGGACAGAGGGGGGCTCGCAGTGGAACAGCAGCGACATGGACCGAGCAGACGACAGGTGTTACGCAGGGGGGCGGGGATCGCCGCGGTGGCGGCGGCCGGGCCGGCGGTGACGCTCGGAGCCGCGGGGGTGGCGCACGCGGACGTCGGTGCGACCCCGCACTTCTACCTCCCGGGTGACGGAGACATCCTCGTGCGGCGGGCCACGCTGCACCAGCCGAACTGGGCGATGCAGTCCTTCGCCTTCGACAACGTGAACGGCCACATCTACTTCGTGCAGGACAAGTCGGGCCAGGCTGCCGGGAACAAGGGCGACCTGTGGATCACGAAGACCGACCTCTCGGGGAACATCCTGGGCGCGATGGCGCTGTGGAACTTCGGCCACGGCTCGTCGATGGGCGTGGAACCGGTCGGATCGGGGTCGACGCCGTATCTGTGGCTCGAAGGCGCTTCGTCCGCGGAAGGAGCCGGCCAGCGGCTCGCCCGCTTCCGCTTCGTCGACGGACTGACCCTCGACTACACGAACCCGGTCATCACCATCTACGACCGTACGCCGACGATCAACAGCTACGCCAAGCTGCCCCGGCCCGCGATCGACCCGTACAAGAACCGGCTGCTCATCCGTTACGCGACCCAGGAGCCGGCCGACCGGGTGTGGCGGATCGCGGTGTTCAGCATGGCCGACGCGGCAGCCGGCCGTCTCGGCCAGGACAACCGCCTGGCCGAACGCGCGATCCCCAACAACAAGGAGCTCGGCCTCTCCGACCTCGACCTGTTCCAGGGCATCGCGCTCTGCGGCCAGTACGTCTACCTCTCGTACGGCGATGCGGGCAGGGGCTCGTACCTGGTGATCCTCGACCTGAACCAGACCGGGGGTTCGTACGCGGAGGTGTACCAGCACCACGTGGCGGACTCTTTCCCCGGCCGTGACATGCAGGGCGCCGCGATCTGGATGTCCGCGGGTCTGCCGCGACTGGCCTGCGGCATCTCGGCGAAGGAGGGCACTCCGGACACCTTCGACGCCACCATCTTCTACAAGAGCCAGTTCATCAGCACCTGGCCGGCCTGACCCGCCCGCCTCGGAGCGGCCGTCGGTCCGCTCCGAGGCGCGCCACGGGCGGCCGGACAGGTCCTAGGGCAGCTCACCGCGGCTGCGTGCGTTCGCATACGCCGTCGCCGCGCTGAGCCGTTCCGCCGGGGTCGCCCGGCGGACCGCCTCCGGCTCGACGTCCCACTCCTTGCCCCCGCCGATCGATCTCATCTGTACGTACGGTCCCTCGTGCCCCATGACCATCCCCACCTTTCCCGTCCGCGTGTCCACCGCGTACGACCCGATCACCGGCTTCACCGCAGGGCCGCCGCGAGCCGAGCCGCCAACTCGACGGAACAGCCGCCCAATTCAACTCGCGGACAGGGCGCCTCTCGCGCCAAACTCGCCGGGTCGACCCCTAGTGACGGCAACGTAATTCCGGCGTTCGCAAGCGCCGCCCGCAATTCCTTCACCGTTTCCTCCACCTCTTCGACGCACCGCGCCGAGTGCTGTGCCTTCACCGTGCTCCCCTGCCTTTTCGACTTTCACTCTTCTCATCTCCAGCATGACTCCCTGCGCCTACACTCGGCAGGAGTCTGTGCTCTACAAATGCAGGGCAGCGCAAGGGGGTTGGCCATGGCCAACGGTTCGCGGCAGGCGGCTTGGGAGTTCTTCGGGACGGAGTTGAAACGGCGACGGGAGGACGCGGCGTTAACCCAGGCGGAGTTGGGCCATCGCGTTTTTGTGTCGGGCGGCTATATTGGGCAATTCGAACAGGCCATTCGTAAGCCGCAGTTGGATGTGGCACAGAGGATCGACGAGATCCTACAAACCGGAGGCTTTTTCGAGCGGCTATGGCGAAAACTCATCAAGGAGGAGCGATACGCGGAGTACTTCGCGCATGCGGCGGAACTTGAGCGGCTCGCTACGGAGATCTGCGAATACGCACCGGCGGTCGTCCCGGGGCTGCTCCAGACCCCCGAGTACGCAGGCGCGATCTACCTGGCCCACAGCCCGCTCGCCGCCGACAAGTACATCGAGGAGATGATCAGGCTGCGCATGGACCGCACCCAGCTCCTCAAGGACGCTACACGGCCCGTGTATTGGGCGGTTCTGCACGAGACGGCACTGCGCGTCCCGGTCGGCAGCCCCACCGCGATGGCCCGGCAGCTGGACCACATCGCGGCAATGGCGCGTGAGCGCAAGACGTTGGTGCAGGTACTCCCGTTCTCGGCCGGGGCGCACCCGGCGATGGGCAAGATGATGACGCTCATGGAGTTCGAGGACGCCCCGCCAACTGTCTATACAGAGGCGGTGTATTCGGGGAATCTGCTGGACGATCCGGCAGTGGTGAAGCGGACCCAGGCGGATTACGATCTGCTCAGGGCCGCCGCGTTGTCGCCGGAGGCGTCCCTGTCCCTGGTCGAGTCGGCGGCGGAGGACTTCAGACGATGCGCGAGTACGACCTGAGCAACGCCCGCTGGCGCAAGAGCAGCTACAGCGGTGGCGGCGGCGGCGAGTCGTGCGTCGAGGTAGCCGACGGATTCCCCGGCGTCGTCCCCGTCCGCGACAGCAAGACCCCGGACGGCCCCGTCCTGATGATCGGCTCCGCCGCCTGGACGGAGTTCACCCGCGCGGTGGCCGGGTGACCCTACCCCCGGTTCTCAAGTAACCGTCGGGGCCGCCCGCACGGCTGCGACGAGTTCGTCGAGAGACCCTCGGACTCGGGCGGCGGTGACATGGTCGAAATAGTCGCGGGAGCTGATGATCTCGCCGTCGCGTACTCGCAGGACGAAGATGCCGGGCAGCGCGAAGGGTTCTCCGGTCTCTGCGACGGTTCCCTGGTACTCGAACTCGGCGACGATGACCTCGGGGTCGGTCGTCTCGTGGATGGTGATGTTGGTTGCCCGGCGGTGCAGTTGGGGGCCGTCATCGGTCGGCCTGAAGTGTTCGCGGAGTTCGTCGCGGGTACGGAGTGCGGCGGCGCGAAGCGGGTCGAACGGGTGCACGACATGGGTCTGCTCCGCATAGAGATCGGGCAGTTCGCTCCAGCGGCCCTCCGCGACACCGTTCACGAGCGCGAGGAAAACCTCCCGCGCACTGAGGACTTGGGTCATGACACTCTCCCGTCATCGGCACCGGCGCCGGCCTGCAATGGCATCGCACTACTATCCGAAGTGCGGACTCCGATTATACGGAGTCGCGACTTCGGATAGCGGCGATATGAGCGAAAGCGCGATGAGTACCCCAGACAGCACCCCCGGCAGCACCCCTGCCAACCGCGACCCCGGCGGCAGGCGGCCGCAACGCGCTGACGCGCGAACCAACCGCGAGCGGATCTTGAACGTTGCCGATGAGGTCTTCGGCAAGGGCGGCGAATCCGCGTCCACCGAGGAGGTGGCCCGCCTGGCGGGCGTCGGCATCGCCACGGTCTTCCGCCACTTCCCCACCAAAGCGGCGCTGTTGGAAGCCGTTCTCGTGCAGCGGTTCGATCGCCTGCGCGAGCAGGCCGAAGCGCTGTTTGACGCCACGGACCCGGGTACGGCGTTCTTCGACTTCTTCAGCCACCTGGTCGCCGACGCGGCCGGCAAGATCGCCATAGCCGAGGCACTGCTCGACGCCGGTGGTGACCACAGCGGCGACGCCGCCCAGGCATCGGACGGACTGCGCCGAGCCGTCGGTGCGCTGCTTCAGCATGCCCAACGCGCCGGCGCCGTCCGGGACGACGTCGAACTGCCCGAGGTGTACGCCTTGCTCGTTGCCACATCACGAGCCTCCGCACTCGCCCGCCTCGAGGAGGAGGTGCGACACCGGATGCTCGCCATCGTCTTCGACGGCCTCGCCACGAGCCCGACGCGCTCCAAGGCCGCGGCCCCTCGGACATGAGCCCTCAGGAACGCGCCGGAAAGTACTGCCGCGGTGTCACACCCACGACGCGGTGGAAGGCCGCGACGAAGGAGCTGGCTGAGGCGTAGCCGACGTGGTGGGCGACTGTTTCCAGGGTCAGGCCGTCGGCGAGCAGCGGCATGGCGGCCTGCATGCGGAGCTGCTCGCGCCACTGGCCGAAGGCGAGGCCTGTCTCGGCGACGAAGAGTCGGGCCAACGTGCGTGAGCTGGCGCCGACTTGGGCTCCCCAGGAGGACAGCGGGCGCCCGTCGGCCGGATCGGCGGTGAGGGCCTGGGCGATCGCACGCGTCCGTGGGTCCCGCGGCTCGGGGACCGCGACACTTGTCACCGGGACGGTGCTCAGTACGTCCAGGAGTACGGCCTCCGCGCGGGCCCGGGCCTCCGGAGCGAGGTCCGTACGCACCAGGTGGTCGACGAGGGCACGCTGCAACGGCCCGACCGCCACCACCGTCGGCTCCGTCCAGGCGATCTGCGGGCAGCTCGCGGGATCGACGTACGGACTCCGCATGACCGCGTCGCCCTCCGACCCCGTCGAGTGCGGCAGCCCGGCCGGGATCCACAGGGCGAGCGAGGGAGGCAGCAGCCAGGAGCCCTTTTCGCTGCTGACGCGTAGCAACCCCTTTGCGGACCAGGCGAGTTGGTGGAAGGGGTGCCAGTGCGTGGTGAAGGAGGTTCCCCGGGGCATGGTGAAGTGCCCGACGAAGATCGCGGTGTCGGACGTGGACGGGTGCGGTCCGTGCCGCGACGTCGCGGGCCGCGGGCGCTGTCCGTTCTGCGACATGGAACGGCAGCGTAGCCCGTGGTGGACAGGCCCCGGCGGCGCCTAGCGTCGGAGGCATGCCGATGAATCGAGCCCATCGCAAGCTGTGCAGCTCCGAGGAGTGGGCGCAGACCACCAAGGACCGCATTCTGCCCTGGGCCCTGGAGGGCGTTGATCTGGGCGAGGACGTACTGGAGATCGGACCCGGTTACGGAGCCAATCTGCGCGTACTCGTGGAACAGGTGCCCCGTCTGACCGGCGTGGAGATCGACGGGGACACCGCCCGCCTCCTCCAGGACACATGGGGCGAGCGCGCCCGCATCCTCCACGCGGACGGCGCGGCCACGACCCTGCCCGACACCTCGTACGACTCCGTCGTCTGCTTCACGATGCTGCACCACGTCCCGACGGCCGCACACCAGGACCGCATCTTCGCCGAGGCCTTCCGTGTCCTGCGCCCCGGCGGCACCTTCGCCGGCAGCGACAGCCAACCCAGCCTGCGCTTCCGGCTGTTGCACTTCCGCGACACGATGAACACGCTGCGCCCGGACACCCTCCCCGCACGTCTGACGGGGGCGGGCTTCAAGGACGTATCCGTGGACCTGCACCCGGAAAGCGGCGGGCTGCGCTTCCGGGCCACCCGCCCCTGAGCACGCCGGGCCAACAGAAACGTCCAGGCCGACCCCTGCGGGCCGACCTGGACGTCACGGTCGATCAGTCGATCAGAAAAGGTCAGACGAGGTCGAACCGGTCCAGGTTCGAGACCTTCGTCCACGCGGCGACGAAGTCGTTCACGAACTTCTCCTTCGCGTCATCGCTCGCGTAGACCTCCGCGAGCGCGCGCAGCTCGGAGTTCGAGCCGAAGACGAGGTCGGCACGGGTGCCGGTCCACTTGACGGCGCCGGAGGCGTCGCGACCCTCGAACTCGTCCTGCGCGGTGGACGTCGACTTCCACTCCGTACCCAGGTCGAGCAGGTTGACGAAGAAGTCGTTGGTCAGCGTGCCCGGCCTGTCGGTGAGGACGCCGTGCTTGGACTGGCCGGAGTTGGCGCCGAGGACGCGCAGACCGCCGACGAGGACCGTCATCTCGGGTGCGCTGAGGCTCAGCAGGTTCGCCTTGTCCGTCAGCAGGAACTCGGCCGGCAGGCGGTTGCCCTTGCCGGCGTAGTTGCGGAAGCCGTCGGCCTTCGGCTCGAGCGCGGCGAACGACTCGACGTCCGTCTGCTCCTGCGTAGCGTCCACCCGGCCCGGCGTGAACGCCACCTCGACCTCGACGCCGCCGGCCTTGGCCGCCTGCTCGACGGCCGCGGAGCCCGCGAGCACGATCAGGTCGGCGAGGGAGACCTGCTTGCCGCCCGCGGAGTTGAAGGACTCCTGGATGCCCTCGAGCGTACGGAGCACCTGCGAGAGGTCGTCCGGGTTGTTGACCTCCCAGCCGCGCTGCGGCTCGAGGCGGATGCGGGCGCCATTGGCGCCACCGCGCTTGTCGCTGCTGCGGAAGGAGGACGTCGCGGCCCAGGCCGCGGAGACGAGCTGGGCGATCGTCAGGTCGGAGCCGAGGATCTGCTCCTTGAGCGAGGCGATGTCGGCGGCGTCGATGACCGCGCCCTCGCGCGCCGGCAGCGGGTCCTGCCACAGCAGCACCTCGGAGGGGACCTCCGGGCCGAGGTAGCGCTGGATCGGGCCCATGTCGCGGTGCGTGAGCTTGTACCAGGCGCGGGCGAACGCGTCCGCGAGCTGCTCCGGGTTCTCGTAGAAGCGCCGCGAGATCTGCTCGTAGACCGGGTCGAACTTCAGCGAGAGGTCGGTGGTGAGCATCGTCGGGAGCTTCTTCTTCGACGCGTCGTGCGCGTCGGGGATGATCGCCTCGGCGTTCTTCGCCACCCACTGGTTCGCACCGGCCGGGCTCTGGGTGAGCTCGTACTCGTACTCGAAGAGGTTCGTGAAGAACCCGTTGCCCCACTGGGTCGGCGTGGCGGTCCAGGTCACCTCGAGGCCACTGGTGA
Source organism: Streptomyces sp. NBC_00620 (assembly GCF_026341825.1). Taxonomy (GTDB): domain Bacteria; phylum Actinomycetota; class Actinomycetes; order Streptomycetales; family Streptomycetaceae; genus Streptomyces. The sequence goes on along the minus strand of NZ_JAPENY010000001.1, from coordinate 3,749,609 downwards.
TGGCGTCGCCGCCCTTGCCGGTGCCGTAGGTGCTCTTCCAGCCGAGACCCATCTGCTCGATCGGGGCGGCCTCGGGGTCGTCGCCGACGCTCTCCGCCGGGCCCGCGCCGTGGGTCTTGCCGAAGGTGTGGCCACCGGCGATGAGGGCGACGGTCTCCTCGTCGTTCATCGCCATGCGGCGGAACGTCTCGCGGATGTCGCGGGCCGCGGCGATCGGGTCCGGGTTCCCGTTCGGGCCCTCCGGGTTGACGTAGATGAGACCCATCTGGACGGCGCCGAGCGGGTCCTCCAGCTCGCGGTCGCCGGTGTAGCGCTCGTCGTCGAGCCAGGTGGTCTCGGGGCCCCAGTAGACGTCCTCGTCCGGCTCCCACACGTCGGCGCGGCCGCCGGCGAAGCCGAAGGTCTTGAAGCCCATCGTCTCCAGCGCGACGTTGCCCGTGAGGATCATGAGGTCGGCCCAGGAGATGTTCTGGCCGTACTTCTTCTTGACCGGCCACAGCAGACGGCGGGCCTTGTCCAGGTTGCCGTTGTCCGGCCAGCTGTTGAGCGGGGCGAAGCGCTGCTGACCGGCACCCGCGCCACCGCGACCGTCGCTGATGCGGTACGTACCGGCGCTGTGCCAGGCCATACGGATCATGAGCGGGCCGTAGTTGCCGAAGTCCGCCGGCCACCAGTCCTGCGAGGTGGTCAGGATCTCGGCGATGTCCCGCTTCACGGCCGGGAGGTCGAGGGTCTTGAACGCCTCGGCGTAGTCGAACTCCTCACCGAGGGGGTTGGACACCGCGGGGTTCTTCGCGAGGATCTTCAGGTTGAGCTGCTCCGGCCACCACTGGCGGTTTCCGCCGCCCTGGGTCGGGTGCGGGGCGCGTCCGTGCGCGACGGGGCAGCCACCTCCACCCTCCGATTTCGCGTCGGTGACGATTGCGTCGTTGTTCTCAGTCATGGGAATCCTTCCGGACCTGGCGGATCACGTGCTCAGGAACTGCGGGCGGTGGAACGGTCGGGCGGGGGGTACGAAGTCTGTGGTCGGCGACGGCGAAGTCGGGGGTACAGGCCTCTCCGGCCTGTGGAGGGCCTCACGCACGACAAGGGAGAAACGGCCCGCGCGATCGCGCATCCCGGAGGGGATGGATCGCCTCGACGCCGAGGTGGTCCCGTCACGTCTCTGTCTCATGCCGTACTGGAGTCTTCCTGTCCCTTGGCTATCGCCAGATCCGATCCTACGATGGACGGAGTCCAAGTCAAGAAGCGGGCCAAGCCCATATCCAACCGGACCCCGGACCTAGACCGGTAAACTCCGGGCATCACACCGAACCTGAATAGGTGAACCGATATGAGTGACCTGCTGGAGCGACTGCGGGGGCGTGGCTGGCGGATGACTTCCCAGCGACGCGTCGTTGCGGAGGTCCTCGACGGCGAACACGTGCACCTCACGGCCGACGAGGTGCACGCCCGTGCGGCGCAGCGGCTGCCGGAGATCTCCCGGGCGACCGTCTACAACGCCCTGGGCGAGCTCGTCTCCCTCGGTGAGGTGATAGAGGTCTCCACGGACGGCCGCGCCAAGCGTTATGACCCGAACGCGCACCACCCGCATCAGCACCTGGTGTGCTCCAAGTGCGGCACGATCCGTGACGTCCACCCGGCCGGCAATCCGCTGGCCGACCTCCCTGCGGAGGAGCGGTTCGGTTTCACGGTGTCCGACGTCGAGGTCACCTACCGGGGGCTTTGCCCGGACTGTTCCTGAGCGCTCCGCCGGCGGTCCGGTGCGTCGCCTGCGGGTCCGTCGTGGCTGGTCGCGCCCACGCGGCGGAGCCGCATATGTCACAGCCCCGCGCCCCTTACGGGGCTGCAGTACCGCAGCCGGTGAAGCGCCGTACGTACGCGCGCTGCCACGGCGTCTCCACCGCATGCCGGTCGTAGTGCCGGCGTACGAAGTCCACCGCCTCCTGGGGCGGTACACCGTCGAGGACCGCCAGGCAGGCCAACGCCGTGCCCGTGCGGCCTCGGCCGCCGCCGCAGGCGAGTTCGACGCGGCCGGTCGAGGTCCGGCTCCAGGCCTCGGTGAGCAGTTCGGCGGCCCGGGTGCGGTCGGCGGGCAGGCGGAAGTCCGGCCAGCGCAGCCAGTGGGCCTCCCAGGGGACTTCGGGGGGCTGCTTGCCGAGGAGATACACGGCGTACGTCGGTGACGGGCCCTCGGTCGGAAGCGGGCGGCGCAGGCCGCGGCCACGCACCAGCCGGCCGGAGGGCAGGCGCAGGACGCCCGCGCCGTTCGGGTTCCAGGTCGCCCCGGTCACGGGGACGGGCTCACCGCCAGCGGCTCCCGCACCGTTCGGGTCCCAAGCCGTTCCACTCACGTCAGCTCACCCCCCGTGACTCCTGTGCCGCCCGCGCCTCGATGCCCCGGAAGTGGAACGCCATCGCCCGCTGTGCGCCCTCCACGTCGTGGGCGCGCAGGGCGGTGACGATGTCGCGGTGGCGGCGGACGGTGACCTCGGGTGCCGGGTCGTCGGTCCAGCCGCGGATGCCGGAGACGCGGCGGAAGACGGTCCAGAAGGCGCCGAGGAGCTGTGGGACGAGGGCGTTGCCGAGGGAGGCGTACAGCAACTCGTGGAATTCGCGGTCGAGTTCGGCGAAGGGGCCGCCCTCCTGGCCCGCGGCCTCCATCCGGGTCACGACGGATTCGAGCCGGTCGAGCTCGGCCTCGGAGAGCGTGCCGGCGACCCGGCGGATCAGCCCCTCCTCCAGCACCTCGCGGACCTGGAGTATCTCGGCCAGCGCGCTCGCGTCGTCGCTGGGCCGTGCGAGCGTCCGGAAGGTCAGTCCGTCGACCAGGGGTGTCAGAGATGCCTCGCCGACGTACGTGCCGTATCCATGCCTTATGTCGACTATGTCGAGGGCCTGGAGGGCCTTGAGGGCCTCACGGACGGAGTTGCGGCTGACGCCCAGGTCCTCCATGAGTTCCGCCTCGGTCGGCAGCGGCGCGCCGGCCCGGAGTTTGCGGTCGAGGATCAGCTGCATCACCTCGCGCTGTATCTGGCCGCTCAACCGGCGTTCGGGTCTGCGCCGGCTACCGGTCTCCTCGGGCATGCGCCGCATCGTACGCTCGCTGGACATCCGACGTCCCACCTCCGGGATGAAGAAACGTCAATCAGTAATTGACAAGTCGTCAATTAGGCCTATTTCTAGGTGCCATTGGTCGCACCTTTGGAACATACGCCATTCGTGCGTGTTCCCTTGACCCCCCTCACGCCCCCTCTTAGGGTCACGCTGCCCCCTATGACGTAGGACGTCGTATCTCCCACTCACTGGACCACTCCTCACTGGAGGAACCGTGCGCGACGTGACCCCCACTCCGGCGCTGCACCGCCGGTCGTTCCTGAAGTACACCGGCGCGCTGGGCGCGGCCGCCGCCGTCTCCTCGTCGCTGTCGGCCTGCTCGGCGGGGCCGGAGTCCACGAACGACACCGGCGGCGGGGGCAGCGGCGGGAACAGCACACTGACCGCCGTCATCGGCTACGGAAACGACGGCAGCTGGGATCCGACGCAGACGGCGTCCGCCTTCTCGATGGCCGCCAACAACCACATCTACGAGGGCCTGCTCGACACGGACCCGATCTCCCGCGAGCCGTACGCCGCGCTCGCCACGCAGGTGCCCGCCGACCTCACCGGCACCTCCTGGAAGTTCGAGCTGCGCCCGGGCGCCAGGTTCCACGACGGGAAGCCCGTCACCGCCGACGACGTGGTGTTCGTGTTCGACCGGATCCTCGATCCGAAGACGCAGACCCTCGGCAAGGGCTTCTTCGCGAGCTGGCTGAAGGAGGTCCGGAAGATCGACGCGATGAACGTCGAGCTGGTCCTCAAGTTCCCCTTCCCCGAAGGGGTTTCGCGGCTCACCCTCGCGAAGGTCATGCCGAAGCACGTCTTCTCCAAGCCGGGCGCCTGGGAGGAGGCGATCAGAGGCAAGGCGATCGGCTCGGGACCGTACCGGCAGACCGCCCACCACCCGAAGTCGAACACCACCTTCGAGGCCTTCGCCGACTACAACGGCCCCCGCAAAGCCGCCTTCAAGAAGATGAACTGGCTGACGATGGTGGACGCCGCACCGCGCGTCGCGAAGATCTCGGGGGCGAGCGCCGGAGCGCCGATCGCCGACAACATCCCCTACGCCAACATCGAGCAGCTCAAGAAGGGCGGCATGACCGTCCAGGGCGGCGCGGGGATGAACAACCTCTTCCTGATGTTCAACACCCAGCACAAGCCCTTCGACGACGTCCGGGTGCGCCAGGCGCTGCACTACGCCATCGACACCGACAAGATGGTCCAGGTCGCACTGAAGGGGCACGGCAGGGCGTCGAGTTCGTTCCTCAACGAGGGCAACCCGAGCTACCGGCCGGCGAAGACCGTCTACGCGTACGACCCGCAGAAGGCGAAACAGCTCCTGGCGGACGCGGGCGTCGAGGGGCTGAAGGTCGACATCATGGCCGTCAACGTCAGTTGGATCGTCGACTGCCTGCCGACGATCAAGGCGTCCTGGGACGCGATCGGTGTCGAGACGACGCTCGACCCGCAGGAGACCACGGCCGTCTTCACGAAGATGGACCAGAAGCAGGACTACCAGGTGGTCGCGGCGGCCTCGAACCCCAACCAGTTCGGCCTCGACGCGGACCTGATCATGCACTACAACTACGGCCCGCAGAACCTGTGGATGGGCTACGCCCGCTGGGCCGGTGACCCCGTGGCCAAGAAGCTCTTCAAGGACATGGACCAGGCGACGCAGGAGCCGGACGCCACCCGGAAGAAGACGATGATCCAGGACTACATCGACGTCGTCGCCGAACAGGCCGTGCTCTACCCGGTCGTGCACAACGAGCTGATGACCGCCTGGGACCCGAGGAAGCTCACGGGGATAAGGGCACAGCCGTACCCCGGGATCAACCTCCTGCAAGCCAAGTGGGCGTAGACCGGAGGTAGTCAGCACGTGGTCACCGTCGCCAGGATCCTGCTCCGCCGTATCGCCCTGCTCGTACCGCTGATGCTCGGGATCGTGCTCTTCGTGTTCATCGTGATGCGGTTCTCGGACGTCGATCCGGCATCCGCGTTCTTCCAGGGCGCCAATCCGACGCCGCAGCAGCTGATCGACTTCCGGGAGCAGAACGGGCTCCTCGACCCGTTCCCGGTGCGCTACTTCCACTTCCTGGGGGACCTGCTCCACGGCGACCTGGGCACCAGCGCGCTGACCGGCGCACCGGTGCTCGAACAGATCACCACCGCGCTGCCGCTCACCCTCCAGCTCACCTTCCTTGGCCTCGGCATCGCGGTGGTGCTCTCGCTGCTCGGCGGGGTCACCGCGGCGATCTACCGCGACCGGCTGCCGGACCAGATCATCCGGGTCGTCTCGCTGACCGGTGTCGCGGCGCCCGGCTTCTGGCTGGCGCTGCTGATGATCCAGTACCTGGCCGTGGACCTGGGCTGGTTCCCCACCGGCGGCTACATCAACCCGGCCGACTCACTGACCGGCTGGCTCAAGACGATGACGCTGCCCGCGCTCGCGCTGTCGCTGCCGGTCGCCGCGCAGCTCACCCGGATCGTGCGGACCTCGGTGGTCGAGGAGCTCGACAAGGACTACGTGCGCACGGCGATCGGCAGCGGCCTGCCGCCCCACGTGGTCGTCGGCCGCAACGTCCTGCGCAACGCCCTGATGAACCCGCTCACCGTGCTCGGGCTGCGCGTGGGGTACCTGCTCGGCGGGGCGGTCGTCATCGAGACGATCTTCTCCCTGCCCGGGATGGGGAAGCTGATGATCGACGCCGTGAAGAACGGCGACCCGGCGGTCGTGCAGGGCGTCGTCCTGACCACCGCCACCGGGTTCGTCGTCGTGAACCTCGTCATCGACATCCTGTATCTGCTGGTCAACCCGCGGCTGAGGGAGGCGACCTGATGTTCACATCGTTCAATCGCAAGCGTCTCACCGAGGCCCTGTCCCGGCCCGGCATCCGGCTGCGCGGCTGGCACCGGCTCCCGCTCCTCTCCCGGGTCGCGGTCTGCTTCCTGACGCTCGTCGTCGTGGTGGCGGTGTTCGCGCCGCTGCTCGCACCGGACGACCCGCTCGACCAGCAGCCGCTGATCGGCGGCACGGGAGCCCCGTCCGCCGAGCACTGGATGGGGCAGGACAGCCTCGGCCGGGACATCATGAGCCGGCTGATGTACGGCGCACGCTGGTCCCTCGCCATCGGCCTGGGCGCCACCGCGCTCGCCCTCGTCGTGGGAGCACTCCTCGGCGCGGTCGCGGCGACCTCGCGCAAGGCGGTCGACGAGACGCTGATGCGCTGCCTGGACGTCGTCATGGCGTTCCCCGGCATCGCGCTGGCCGCCGTCCTGGTCGCCGTCTTCGGCGGCGGGATCACCGTGCTGATCTGCGCGATCGCGTTCCTGTTCACCCCGCCGGTCGCCAGGGTCGTACGCGCGAACGTCCTCGACCAGTACGGCGAGGACTACGTCACCGCCGAGCACGTCATCGGCGCCCGCACCCCGCACATCGTCATCAAGCACGTGGCGATCAACTGCGCCGCACCCATCCTGGTGTTCTGCACCGTGCAGGTCGCCGAGGCCATCGTCTTCGAGGCCTCGCTGTCCTTCATCGGCGCGGGAGTCAGGCCCCCGGACCCGTCCTGGGGCAGCGTCATCGCCGACGGCAAGAACATGGTGCTCACCGGCGGCTGGTGGGCCACCGTCTTCCCGGGCCTGCTGATGCTGATCACCGTGCTGTCGCTGAACATCCTCTCCGAGGGCGTCTCGGACGCGTGGGCCGCGCCCGCCGCGCGCGACGTACCGGCACGAGAGGCGAAGGACCGGCTGGAGGCCCCCGAGCCCGGCAGCGGCAAGGTCCTGGACCTGCCGGGGCTCACCGAGGCAGCGGCCCGGCTGCGCAGCCGGGCCCGCCCCCTTCCCGAGGGCGCCGTGCCCGTCCTGGCCGTCGAGAACCTGGCCATCGGCTTCGATGCCCGCCACGGGGGTGTGGACATCGTCGACGGCATCAGCTTCGAGGTGCAGCCGGGTGAGGTGCTCGGGCTGGTGGGCGAGTCCGGCTGCGGCAAGTCGCTGACCGCGCTGACGGTGATGGGCCTGGAGCCGAAGGGCGCCAGGGTCCGCGGCCATGTCCGGTTCAACCAACGGCAGTTGGTGGGCGAGCCGATGCGCGTACGGCGCAGACTCCTGGGCCACGAGATGGCGATGATCTACCAGGATGCGCTGTCGTCCCTGAACCCGGCGATGACGATCCGGGCACAGCTGAAACAGGTCGTACGGCGGGGAGGCAAGCGCACTCCGGCGGAGCTGTTGGAGCTGGTCGGCCTCGACCCCGAACGCACCCTGCGCAGCTACCCGCACGAGCTCTCCGGCGGCCAGCGACAGCGCGTACTGATCGCCATGGCGCTGTCCCGCGACCCCAAGCTCATCGTCGCCGACGAACCGACGACTGCCCTCGACGTGACCGTCCAGGCGCAGGTCATGGAGCTGCTGCTGCGACTTCGCACGGAGCTGGACTTCGCACTGATCCTCGTCTCCCACGACCTGGCGCTGATCTCGGCGGTCACCGACCGGGTGGTCGTCATGTACGGCGGCCAGATCGTCGAGACCGGGGTGACCGCCGACCTCGTCGAGGAGCCGGCCCACCACTACACGCGCGGACTCCTCGGCAGCGTGCTGTCGTTGGAGACGGCGGCCGAGCGGATGACGCAGATCAAGGGCGTCGTGCCCTCCCCCGCGGACTTCCCGGCGGGCTGCCGGTTCGCCGACCGCTGCCCGATGGCGAGCGAGCCGTGCCGCGACACCGCACCCGACCTGCTGGGCAGCCGCTACCACCTGGCGGCCTGCCACCATCCGGCGATCGACCTGACACCGGAACCGACCGGAAGCGAGGTCGTGAATTGAAGGGTGAATTGAACGGCGAGCTGAACGCGCTGGTGACACTCGCCGACGCCCACGTCGTCCACAAGGCCCGCACCGGGGGCCTCTTCTCCCGCGACCGGGTGTACGCCCTCACCGGCGCCGACCTCACCATCGCGCCCGGCGAGACGGTCGGCGTCGTCGGTGAGTCCGGCTGCGGCAAGTCGACACTCGCCAAGGTGCTGGTGGGGGTGCAGCGGCCGACGTCCGGCACGGTGACGTTCGGCGGCCGGGACCTGTGGTCGCTGCCGCCCACCGAACGGCGTACGGCCGTCGGCGGCAGCACCGGCATGATCTTCCAGGACCCGTCGACGGCGCTGAACCGGCGGCTGACGGTCCGGCAGATCCTGCGGGACCCCCTCGACGTCCACAAGCGCGGTACGCCGGCCCGGCGCGAGGAGCGGGTCAAGGAGCTGATGGAACTGGTCGGCCTGCCCCGCGTCCTGGCCGAGGGCCTGCCGGGCCAGCTCTCCGGCGGCCAGCGCCAGCGCGTCGCCATCGCCCGCGCCCTGGCCCTCGACCCCGACCTCGTCGTGGCCGACGAGCCGACGAGCGCCCTTGACGTGTCGGTCCGCGCCCAGATCCTCAACCTCCTCCTGGACCTGAAGGAACGCCTGGGCCTCGCCCTCGTCTTCGTCTCGCACGACATCCAGACGGTACGCAGGATGAGCGACCGCGTGATCACGATGTACCTCGGCCGGATCGTCGAGGAGTCCCCGGCCCACGAGGTCACCGACAGCTCCCGGCACCCGTACACCCGGGCCCTCTTCTCGGCCACCCCCGGCCTCCTCGACCCCATCGACCCCATCCCCCTGGTGGGCCCCGTCCCCTCGGCCACCCGCCCGCCCTCCGGCTGCCCCTTCCGTACCCGCTGCTGGAAGGCCGACGAGGTGTGCGCGGGCGCCATGCCGGACTTCACGGCCGCGTCGCGCCCCGATCACCGTTACCGGTGCCACCATCCTGTGCAGGAGGGTCAGTCGACGCGCGACCTGGTCACGCAGGCGCTGTCCGCCTCGCCGGCCGCCGCCACGGCCGACGTCCCGCTCGAGCACACCAGGGAGCCTTGATGTCGATCCCCACCCCGCTGACCGGTGTCGTTCCGCCCGTCTGCACGCCCCTGACACCGGCCCGCGAGGTGGACGTCCCCTCCCTCATCAGGCTCGTGGACCACCTGGTGGAGGGCGGGGTGCACGGTCTGTTCGTGCTCGGCTCCTCCTCCGAGGCCGCGTATCTGACGGACGCGCACCGGCGGCTCGTCGTCTCCACCGTCGTCTCGCACGTCGGCGGGCAGCTGCCCGTGCTTGCCGGGGCGATCGACATGACGACACCGCGGGTGCTGGACCACGTGGAGTACGCGGCCTCGGCCGGCGCCGACGCGGTCGTGGTGACCGCCCCCTTCTACACCCGCACCCACCCCGCCGAGATCGCCCGCCACTTCCGCGTCCTCGCCGCGCGCTCGCCCCTGCCCGTCTTCGCCTACGACCTTCCGATGTCCGTCCACACCAAGCTGAGCCCGGAACTGGTCCTCGAACTCGCCGCCGACGGTGTCCTCGCCGGCCTCAAGGACTCCAGCGGGGACCTGGCCGGCTTCCGCTCCGTCGTCATGGGCGCCCGCTCGCATCCCGGCATCACCGGCTTCAGCGTGCTGACCGGGTCCGAGCTCGTCGTCGACTCCGCGCTTGCGCTGGGGGCCGACGGGGTTGTGCCCGGGCTGGCGAATGTCGACCCCGAGGGGTACGTGCGGCTTTACCGGCTCTGCCGGGACGGGGACTGGGGGCGTGCTCGGGCCGAGCAGGAGCGGTTGTGTGCGTTGTTCGGGATCGTGGGGGTTGGGGATCCGGCGCGGATGGGGGGTAGTTCGGCGGGGCTCGGGGCGTTCAAGGCGGGGCTGTATCTGCGGGGGGTCATCGACTGCCCGGTCACGGCGGAGCCGCAGGTTGCGTTGTCGGAGGGGGAGGTTGAGCGGGTGGGGAAGTATCTGGCGGCGGCGGGGTTGCTGTAGGGGGTTTTCGCCCCCTCCGCCCCTACCCGTCCCGTACCTGGGGGCTGCCGCCCCCAGACCCCCGCTTTCGGCCTGGACGGCCTCGTCCTCAAACGCCGGACAGGCTGAAAGATCTTCCCCGGCCAGGGCGAAAGACTTCAGCGCCAGCCGGGGAAAGATTCAGCCCCTCCGGCGTTTGAGGAGCGGGGGTCCAGGGGGCGGAGCCCCTTGGCGGGGTCTGGGGCGGAGCCCCAGGGACAAGGGACGGGTAGGGGCGGAGGGGGCGAAAAAAACCCACTACCCCCGCAGGTCAGCCACCCGCACCCGGCGGAACTCGATCCTCTCGTACGTCCCCGTCGAACCCGTCTCGTAGAGGACCCCCACTCGACTGGTCCCGAGCTGCACGAGGTCGGAGTACGCGGCCCGCTGCTGCGACAGCGTGACCACCTTGGTGAACGTCAGACCCCCGTTCGTGCTGCGCCAGATCGCCATGGACTGGCGCGCGGTGGGAACGGACGGCCCGGAGAAGAGCAGCCCCGCACCCGAGCCCCGCAACTGAAGGACGCTGCCCTGCACGACAGGGACATCGTCCAGAGAGGGCTGGACCCTGTACCGGCGGTCCAGCGTCTCCGCGCCGTCGCTGGAGTAGGAGTCGAGCCGGTTGCCGGCACTCGTGCCGTTCTGGTCACGGGAGCTGAAGTAGATCCGCCCGTCGGGAAGTTCGGCCGCGATGGACTCGTTCGCGTTGTCGACACCGTCGTAGGAGTCGTCGACGAAGCCGAGCGCCCAGGTCAGCCCACCGTCGTCGCTGAAGATGGCGTGGGCGCCGTAGTACTTGGGCTCCTGCCCGGTGTCGGCGGACCCGGCAGCCGGCGCGGCGGAGTGATTGGCGGCGACCACCAGGCGCCCGGCATGCGGCCCGTGCCGCAGGGCGACCGCATGCCCGGGCCCGGTGGCGTACCACCGCCAGTTCGGCAGCTTCACCTCCGCCGTGATGTCACGGGGAGCGGAGAAGCTGAGCCCGTCGTCGAGGCTCGTCTGCACGAAGACGCGCCGGCTCTGTGCCGAAGTGACCTCGCCCCGCATGATCTGACCCTCGGTCACGGCCCCACTGTTGTACGACGTGACGAGCACGATCCGGCCGGTGCGCGGGTCCACGACCGGCGCCGGGTTGCCCCGGGTGTCCCCGTTCCCGGACGCGACGACCCGCAGCGCACCCCACGTACAGCCGTTGTCGTAGGAACGTCTGACGACGACGTCGATGCTGCCGCTGTCGCCCGCGCCGTTGTGCCGCCCCTCGGCGAAGGCGAGCAGCGTGCGGGCGGGGGTCGTGACCGTGGCCGGGATGCGGTACGTGTCGTAGCCGCCCTGGCCCGCGGTGTACGGCACGGAGGAGGTGCAGTCCTGCGCGGCCAGCGGACCGGCGGACGCGGTGCCGGTACCGAGGCCGGCGACGGCCGTGAGGAGTGCGGTGGCTGCCGCGAACGCGGCCGTACGGCTCATGACGGTCATGGCGCTCCCTGGACAGCGGACAGCGACGAACGGCGGCGAAGAACAGAGATGGGACGTAGGACGTGGGATGTTCAACCGAAACTAATCTGCCCCGAGGAGCCCCGAGATACGCCTGCCCGTACGCCGTATTGACGTGCCGTCAGCTCAGCAAGCGCCCGGAGTGACGAGCCCGGACTCGTACGCCACGATCACCAGCTGGGCCCTGTCACGGGCACCCAGCTTGCCCATGATGCGGCTCACGTGGGTCTTCGCGGTGAGTGGGCTCAGCCCCAACGCCTCGGCTATCTCGGTGTTGTTGAGGCCGCGGGCGACCAGCGTCAGCACCTGGCGCTCGCGCTCGGAGAGGCACTCGGGGCCGCCCGTCGCGGGGGCCGAGGGGCTGCGCAGGAAGCGGGCGATCAGCCGGGCGGTCGGGCCCGGCGAGAGCAGGGACTCACCGGCTGCCACCGTGCGGATCGCGTCTAGGAGTTCGGCGGGCCTGGTGTCCTTCACCAGGAAGCCGGAGGCGCCCGCGCGCAGGGCCTCCGCGATGTGCTCGTCGGTGTCGTACGTGGTCAGGACCAGGACCCTGACGCCGGCCAGGTCCGCGTCGGCGGCGATGAGCCGGGTGGCCTCGATGCCGTCCAGGTCGGGCATGCGGATGTCCATGACGATCAGATCCGCCCGTGCGCTGCGGGCCAGCTCCACCGCTTCCCGGCCCGTGGCCGCCTGCCCGACGACCGCCATGTCCCGCGCCGACTCGACGAGCATCGCGAACGCGGCCCGCACGAGGGTCTGGTCATCGGCGAGGACTACTCGGATGGTCATCGGAGCTCGCCTCGGTCGAATTCGGCTTCACGCACGGCCTCTACCGCACGGACGGGTTCTGCTTCACGTACGACGTCAGACTCACGTACGGCCGCTGATTCATGGACGGCCTCTGCTTCACGTACAGAATTCTGCGCGGGCAAGGCAGCAACGGCGCCCCCCAGCGGCAGCACCGCGACCACCTCGAATCCGCCCTCCCCCCGCACCCCCGCCTCCACCGTCCCTCCCACGCTGCGAGCCCGCTCCCGCATCCCCACTAGCCCGAACCCGGGTGTGGTGCCGCCCGTGTCCCCCGCACCCTCGTCGGTGACCGCCACCCGGAGCGTGCCGCCCTCGGCGCGCAGGTCCACGCGCACCGGCACGCCCGGGCCTCCGTGCCGTACCGCGTTGGTGAGTGCCTCCTGGACGATCCGGTAGGCGGCGGCGCCGACCGCGGGCGGGACGTCGTCGGCGTGTACGGACAGCTCGACCTCGGCGCCGGAGAGCCGGGCCGCCTTCGCCAGGTCCGGCACTCCGTCGAGGCCGGGCAGCGGACCGCGCCGGTCTCCCCCGTACTGGGACTCTCGGAGCACCTCCAGGGTGGCGCGCAGTTCGCCGCGTGCGCTGCGGCAGGTGCCGGAGATGTCGTCGAGGGCCTTGGCTACGGCCTCGCGGTCGAGGCGGTCGGGGTCGGCGGCCAGGACGTGTGCGGCGACGGACGTCTGCACGCCGATCAGGGTGATGGTGTGGGCGAGCAGGTCGTGCAGGTCGCGGGCGATGCGCAGGCGTTCCTCGGCGACGCGGCGGCGGGCCTCCTCCTCGCGGGTGCGTTCGGCACGTTCGGCGCGTTCGACGACGGCGCCGATGTAGTTGCGGTGCACGCGGACCGCTTCACCCGTGATCGCACACGCCAGGATCCAGCCGGAGATGCGCAGCAGCTCGATGCCCCGTTCCGGATTGATGCTGGTGAGCATGATCACGCTCAAGCCGAGCAGGGTCGGCACCACGGCCAGGGTCCGGCGCCGCGGCCCGGCCACCGCGAGCGAGTAGATGGCGACGATCGTCACCGCGATCAGCCCGGAGTGGGCGTTTCCCAGTACGTGGTAGGTGCCCTCCACGACGATGAGCACGAGGAGCGCGCCCATCGGATAGTGCCGCCGCCAAGCGAGCGTCAGCGCCGAAAGACCGAACAGCGTCCAGCCGAGGACGTCCGGCGTGTGTGCGTTGTCGCCCTGCGCCACGAACGTCAGCGGGATCGACGCCAGGCCGGTCCCCACCGCGAGGAGCCAGTCGCGCCGGGCGGGCCGGGCAAGCCGTTTGCCGCGGCGGCCGAGATGTTCCCTGGTGGTCAACACGTGCTCCATCCTCGCGGATCCGACCGGAGGCCGGACCCCCTGGGCGTGAGCCCGGAGGTCCGGCCGGCTGTCCCGCGTCCGGTTCAGCGCATTCCCACGGTCTCCGTGACCGGCTCGGGCAGCTCCCGGCTCCCCGCGGCCGGTTGCTTCGACAGCGCGCCCGGCCACCACACCTTGCGCCGCAGCGCCACGCTCGCGCTGGTGACCAGGTAGGTGCGGACGAGGAAGGTGTCCAGCAGGACACCGACCGCGATCACGAAGCCCATCTCCACGAGTTGGACCATCGGCATGTTCATCAGCACCGCGAACGTCGCCGCAAGGACCAGCCCTGCCGACGCGATCACCCCGCCCGTCGTGCGCAGCGCGATCAGCGCGGCCTGTACCGGTTCGGTGCCCTTGAGGGACTCCTCCCGCATGCGGTGCATCAGGAAGATGCCGTAGTCGACACCGAGCGCCACCAGGAAGACGAAGGACAGCAGGCCCAGGCCCGGGTCCGTGCCCTCGAAACCGAAGACCGGGCCGAAGACCAGTCCGCCGATACCGAGTGCCGCGCCCCACACCGCCGCCACGGCCGCCACCAGGATCAGCGGCGCGACGATCGACCGCAGCAGGGCGATCAGGATCAGCAGGACGAAGACGAGGACGAGCGGTACGACGACCATCCGGTCACGGGCGTTGGTGTCCGCAAGGTCCAGCTGCTCGGCGCTCGCCCCGCCGACGTAGGAGCCGTCGAGGCGGTCGCGCAGGTCCTTGATGGTGGCGGTCTCCCCCGCCGACTGGGGTGCGGAGGCCGCCGTGACGGTGATCTCGGTCCAGCCTCCCCCACTCTCGGCTTCGCTCGATCGGGGGGACCCCCATCCACTGCGGCCGCGGGTCGCACTGTCGACGCCCGGGGTGTCCTGGGCCTCTGCCAGGGCGGCGTCGGCACGGTCGGTGGGGGCGATGACGGTGATGGGCTGGGTGCCGAACCCCGGGTAGGCCTTGCCGAGGGTCTCCATGGCGGCGACCGCGTCGGGCTTGCTGGTGAAGGAGTCCTCCAGCTTCAGGCTGCCGGGCAGGTTCAGCGCGCCGAGCGACAGTGCGCCGAGGAGGACCGCGCCGCCCGCGAGGACCGTCAGCGGCCGGCGGCCGGCGGAGCTGCCCATCGCGGCGAACAGCGACCGGCGGACCTTGGGGGTGCTGCCGTAGCGCGGGACGAGCGGCCAGAAGACGCGGCGGCCCAGCAGGACGAGGATCGCGGGCAGCAGGGTCATCATGGCGACCAGCGCGCACAGGATGCCGACGGTACCGAGCGGGCCCATACCCCGGATGGAGTTGAGGTCGGCGGCGAGCAGGCAGAACAGGCCCGCGGCGACCGTTCCGGACGAGGCGAGTACGGCCGGTCCGCACCCGCGCAGTGCGGCGACCATCGCGTCGTACGGCCGCTCGATGCGCCGCAGTTCCTCGCGGTACCGGGAGATCAGCAGCAGCGCGTAGTCGGTGCCGGCGCCGAAGACGAGGATCGTCATGATGGCGGAGCTCTGGCCGGTCACGGATGTCCCGAACCCCTGGTTCAGCCCGTAGGCGACCCCCATCGACAGGTAGTCGGCCAGGCCTGCGACAGCGAGCGGCACCAGCCACAGGAAGGGACTGCGGTAGATGAGGATCAGCAGGAGTGCCACGACCGCGGCGGTGGTGTAGAGCAGGGGTCCGCCGAGCGAGTTGTAGACCTCGCTCGCGTCGGTGGCGAACGCACCCTCGCCGCCGACCTCGACGCTCAGTCCGTCCTCGCTCTTCGCGATGTCCCGTACGTCGTTGACGAGTTGGTCGCGTGCCTTCTCGTCCGTGCCGGGTTCGGTGCTGGCCACCGGGTACATCAGGGTGGTGCCGTCCTTGGACGGGATGCCCTCCGGCTGCGCGGCGAGCGGGTGCGCGCTGGCGATCTCGCCGATCTGGTCGGCGGCCGTCGTCCTGTCCGCGGCGGTCAGCCCGCCGTCACGGTGGTAGACGACGACCATCTGGGTGGTCTCGCCGCCGGGCAACTGATCCTGGATCTTGGCCACTTGGGTGGAGTCCGCACTCGCCGGCAGGTAGTCCACGGCCCGGTCGTGCTGCACGTCTGCCAACTTGGAGGCGAACGGCGCGACGAAGGCGAGCAGCGCCACCCAGAGCCCGAGCAGCGCCCAGGGCACGGCCCTTCGCCGCATACGCGTGGTTGTGTTTCCGGGCCCCATGGCGGGGTCCCCCCTCCTGGACGGTTGTCTGGACACACACCAGACTTCCGGCGCGGAGAACCGGATTCGTCGCGCGGGAGGGCGAGTTCGGGGATACCGCCGCGGGTGGCTCGGCGGCCGGACTACTCCCCCGGGAGTACGGGGAGGATTACGACGGTGTACGCGCGGCCGCCAGCAGCCGTGTCACATCGTCCGAGCAGATGGTCAGCGCCGCGCCCACCGTCGCCAGGACCTCCCGCTCGGCGGGCGTGTACGGCCCGTCGGCCAGCGCGATGCGCGCCCCCTGGAGGAGGATCGCCTCCCGGCCCGTGGGGGCGAGGTGCGGGGCGAGCGGGTCCAGGGCCTCATGGAGCTCTATGGCCAGGCTCGCGCCGCACGGCTCCCCGAGGACGCGCCCGGTGTCCGCGGCGAGCGCCTCGACGAGCGCGCCGAGCTGGTCCTCTGTGCAGTCGTCGAAGCCGGCCGAGCGGACGGCTGAGGCGGCGGTCTCCAGGGACGTACGGGCGCAGTGGCCGTCCGCGGCGAGCACGGCGAGGGCGACCGTGTGGACGGCGTCGCGGAGCATCGCGGAGAAGCGGGTGGTGGTGGGGTGGTCGAGGACGTCGGCGCCGAAGTGGTGGCTGCAGGCGGCGCATTCGACGACGGGCCCGGTCTCGCCGCGCGGGAGAACGGGAACGCCGAGGCAGGTGAAGCGTCGCCGGCCGGTGAGCCGCTGGAAGTTGCGGTCGCCTCCGCAGCCCGGGCAGAAGAACTCGCCGTCGCCGACCGTGGTCCATGCGGTACGGGTGCCCAGGATCCGGGAAACCGGAAGTGCACGACCGTTTCGTCCCCATCCTGGCAGCACGCGCGCACACCTCCGTAACGCCGCGGCAACATCGCCGCGCTGGCGTGATGTTAGCCACATTGTTGATGCGGAGTCAGTACCCCGGACGAGACCCACCCGTGACCTGCACATGGAATGGCCGGTAAACGACGGGGCCCCGCCCGCCTCGAAAGGCGGACGGGGCGAAGAAAAACCAGGTGAACGGGTTCAGCGGGCCGCGCGGTTGACCGCGGAGACCACGGCCTTCAGCGAGGCACGTGTCGTATTCGCGTCGATCCCGATTCCCCACAGAACCTTGTCGCCGATGGCGCATTCGATGTACGAGGCGGCCTGCGCGGAGGCGCCCTCGCTCATCGTGTGCTCCTGGTAGTCCAGCAGCCGGGCGTCGATGCCGATGCCCTGCAGCGCCTGGAAGAACGCGGAGATCGGACCGTTGCCGCTGCCGACCAGAACCGTCTCGACGCCGTCCACCTCGGCCTCGACGGTGAGCGTGTCGATGCCGTCGCGGTCGGTCGTGCTCTGGCCGTTGCGGACCTGGATACGGCCCCACGGGTTCCCGGAGATCGGCAGGTACTCGTCCTGGAAGATCGCCCAGATGTCCTTCGGCGTGACCTCGCCGCCCTCGGCGTCCGTCTTCGCCTGGATGATCTTCGAGAACTCGATCTGCATCCGGCGCGGCAGGTCCAGCTTGTGCTCGTTCTTCAGGACGTACGCGATACCGCCCTTGCCCGACTGCGAGTTGACCCGGATGACCGCCTCGTAGGAGCGGCCGACGTCCTTCGGGTCGATCGGCAGGTACGGGACCGCCCACTCGATGTCGTCGACGGTGACGCCCTTGGCTGCCGCGTCGGCCTCCATGGCGTCGAAGCCCTTCTTGATGGCGTCCTGGTGGGAGCCGGAGAAGGAGGTGTAGACGAGGTCGCCGACGTACGGGTGGCGTGCGTGGACCTCCATCTGGTTGCAGTACTCGGCGGTGCGGCGGACCTCGTCGATGTTCGAGAAGTCGATCTGCGGGTCGACGCCCTGCGAGAACAGGTTCATGCCCAGGGTGACCAGGTCGACGTTGCCGGTGCGCTCGCCCTGCCCGAACAGGCAGCCCTCGATGCGGTCGGCGCCGGCCATCAGCGCCAGCTCTGCCGCCGCGACGGCCGTACCGCGGTCGTTGTGCGGGTGGACGGAGACGCACACGTACTCGCGGCGGGACAGGTTGCGGCTCATCCACTCGAAGCGGTCCGCGTGCGTGGAGGGGGTCGAACGCTCCACCGTGGCGGGCAGGTTGAGGATGATCTCGCGGTCAGGGCCCGGCTGCCAGACGTCCATGACGGCCTCGCAGACCTCCAGGGCGAAGTCCAGCTCGGTGTCGGTGAAGATCTCGGGGCTGTACTGGTAGCCGAAGGTGGTCCGCTCGTCCAGCAGCTTCTCGGCGTACTCCATGACCAGCCGCGTGCCGTCGACGGCGATCTGCTTGATCTGGTCCTTGGAGCCGCGGAACACGACCCGGCGGAAGACCGGGGCGGTCGCGTTGTAGAGGTGGACGTTGGCGCGGTTGGCGCCGACCAGGGACTCCACGGTCCGCTCGATCAGGTCCTCGCGGGCCTGGGTCAGTACGGAGATCGTGACGTCGTCCGGGATCGCGCCCTCTTCCTCGATGATCGAGCGCACGAAGTCGAAGTCGGTCTGCCCCGAGGCCGGGAAGCCGACCTCGATCTCCTTGTAGCCCATCTTCACCAGCAGGTCGAACATCTCGCGCTTGCGCGCGGGCGACATGGGGTCGATCAGGGCCTGGTTGCCGTCACGCAGGTCGGTGGAGAGCCAGCGGGGGGCGACGGTGATCCGGTTGTCCGGCCACGTACGGTCGGGGATGTCGACCTGGTCGTACGGGCGGTACTTGTGGACCGGCATGGAGGTGGACTGCTGGCGGTTCTGGCGGTTCGCCATGATGCGTGGGCTCCT
This sequence comes from Streptomyces sp. NBC_00620, assembly GCF_026341825.1. GTDB lineage: Bacteria > Actinomycetota > Actinomycetes > Streptomycetales > Streptomycetaceae > Streptomyces. The sequence goes on along the minus strand of NZ_JAPENY010000001.1, from coordinate 3,731,042 downwards.
CGAAGGTGTCCGGAAGGACGGCCGACGGCGCAACGCCAGACTCCGCGGGGAGGGGGTCGGCCTCGACTTACAGGCCCTCGCCGCGGCAGCTAAGGAGGAGCAGCCCGAAACGCATGATGCTCCGCATGCTAGCCGAGCCGCGCCAGGTGCGGGGGCTCGTATCAGTATGCGGGACCGCCCTCACAAATAGGGCGAAAAGTGCGCCATACCACTTCAGGGCCGGTCCGGGGGTTCCTTATCGCCGCATTTCACCAATCATGGTTGCTGGTAGTGACAGAGGCATGACTCAGTGCAAATGTGCCCGCATGACCGCCAACCCGTCAGGCTTCGAGCCTGTCTTCTGCACCATCGTGCCGCCCCACGTCCTCGACAAGCTGGCCCGGGCCGAGGACCCCGCGCTCGCCGGTCCTGCCCGCCGCACCCTGGAGCGCGACGCCCTCGAACGCACCCACCGCCGTCTGACCACGGTCATCGGCGCGCCCACCGTGGCCCCGGCGAAGGAAGCCGCCGAGGACAAGCCGCACCGCACGATCTACGACGCCCGGCACCGCCAGGACCTGCCCGGCAAGAAGGTCCGCGGCGAGGGCGACAAGCCCGGCAAGGACGCCACGGTCAACCGCGCGTACGCCGGTCTCGGCGCGACCTTCGAGCTGTACCTGAACGCCTACCGGCGCAACTCGATCAACGGCGAGGGCCTGCCCCTCGACGCCACCGTGCACTTCGACGCGAACTACAACAACGCCTTCTGGAACGGCGAGCAGATGGTGTTCGGCGACGGTGACGGCGAGATCTTCCTCGACTTCACCATCCCGGTCGACGTCATCGGCCACGAACTGACCCACGGCGTCACGCAGTACACCGCGAACCTCACCTACTTCGGTCAGCCCGGCGCCCTCAACGAGTCCATGTCCGACGTCTTCGGCTCGCTGATCAAGCAGTACACACTCGGCCAGACCGCCGCGGAGGCCGACTGGCTGATCGGCGCGGGCCTGCTCGCCCCGCGCGTCACCGGCACCGCCCTTCGCTCCATGAAGGAGCCGGGCACGGCGTACGACGACGACGTGCTCGGCAAGGACCCGCAGCCCGCGACGATGGACGACTTCGTGAACACCGGCCGCGACAACGGCGGCGTCCACATCAACTCCGGCATCCCCAACCACGCCTTCTACCTCGCCGCCACCGCCCTCGGCGGCAACGCCTGGGAGCGGGCGGGGCAGATCTGGTACGACGTCCTCACCGGCGGCGAACTGGGCCAGCAGGCCCTGTTCACCGACTTCGCCAAGCTCACGATCGCCGCGGCCCGCGCCCGCTTCAACGACGGCGAGGAACTGCAGGCCGTCCTGAAGGCGTGGGAACAGGTCGGGGTACCCACCGCCTAGCCCCTCGGCCCGACTCGCACTAGACAGGACCCATGCGTATTCAGGTAAGGCGCACGGGCGGATTCGCAGGCATCGAGCGCCACGCCGAGGTGAACACCTCGGGACGCCCCGATGCCCACGAGTGGCACACCCTGGCCGAGCAGGCGATCGCCGCCGGCCGGGGCGCTGCCCCCATCGGCGTTCCGGACGGTTTCAGCTACGAGATCACGGTGGACGGAAAGACGGTGTACGCGGCCGATCCAAGACTGACGGAGGAGCAACGGAGCCTGATTTCGCGGGTGTTGAAGGAGGGCGCGTAGAAGGGATCCCGGTAGTCCGGCCGGGCAGGTCGGTACGGCGGGGCGGGCCTCTCCCCCGCACGGTGGTCAAGTGGCGGCCGGGTACCCGTTCTGTGCACGGCGCGTGGCCGACCCCCCAGTCATGTGATCAAGCCTGTTACTCCCCCATCCGCCGCGCGATGGCCGCCGGCTCGCGAACGGCCAGCAGCCAGCCCGCGAGAACGGCGAGCACCGGAGTCCCGACCACGACGGTGATCGGGTAGACGATCGGCACCCGGCCGAACACGGCCAGATCGTGCCGGTAGATCGCGACCATGGCCAGGCACGCGCCGCCGACCCCGAGGATCACCCCGAGCAGGGCCAGTGCGCCGGCTGTGGTGGCCGTGAGGATGCGCCGGATCGCCGGGGTGGCGCCGGTCGCGGTGAGTGTGCGGAGGTCGGCGGCGGCCTCGCTGCGGATCAGCCCGACGGTCATCGCCAGGACGCCGAGCGCGAACAGGACGCCGACGGCCACGGCGCCCAGCCTGGTGTTGGTGACGGCGCCCTGGCCGTCCCGGATCTCGACGGTCAGCCCGTTGTTCACCGCGAAGCTCCGTGCGGCGGCCTGCTGCGCCCCGGTGAGCGGCCGGTCCGACTGGATGAACCAGCCGGAGCTGATCGTGGTCCAGCCGTGCCGGGCGAGGGCCGCCGGGGTGATGAGCGTGGTGGGCATCGAGGTGTAGGCCGGGCCTTGGACGCGAGTGATGGCGGGGTCCCGCGCATCGCGCGGGATCACCAGGCGGTCCGACCGGGTGGTGACGAGGTCGGTGGCCGCGCCGATCCGGGCGGGATCGGCGCCCAGCAGCCGATACAGGGCTGGTGAGGCGACGTAGGTGGACACATCCCTGCTCTCGTCGCCGGTGCCCGGGGTCCCTGCCGAGACGGTCATCTGCGCGGGGACGCCGTCGGGTTCGGCGCCCTTCTGCATGTCGGGCGACACCGCCTTCGTCAACGGGACGACCGTCGCTCCCGGCACCAGCCGGTTCACCTGGCCGGCGAGGGCGGCCAGTTCGGAGGGCGTCTGGGTGTGGACCAGGTTGTCGTCGTCGGCTTCGCTGAGCTGGACCAGCATCTGCCGGTCGCCGAGGTTGCCGGTGGTGGGCGTCGACTGGAAGCCGGTGAGCACGATGACCAGCACGGCCGGGACGCCCAGGGCCAGGCTGATCGCCGCGACCGCCGCACCGGACCGGGCCGGGTGCCTGGCCAGGTCGCGCAGCGCCAGCCGCACCGCGATCGGGGCCCGTGCTCCGGTCATCGCCAGCACCCGGACCGCGCCCGGGGCGGCGAACAGGACGGCCAGCGCGGTGAGCAGGGTGGCCCCGGCGACCGGCCACGGACGGGTCTTCCCGGCCCAGGCCAGCACCCCGATTCCGGCGATGAACAGCACCGCGGCCAGCAGCGCGGACCGGTGGGCGGACGTCCGGACCGGCGGCCGTCCGGACAACGCCAGCGTCACCGGCATCCTGCTCACGGATCGGGCCGGCCACCACGCCGCCCCGGTCGAGGTCACGATCGCCAGCACCAGCAGCACGCCGATCAGCGTCCACGGGATGTGCGACACCGCGATCCGATGGTCGACCGTGCTTTCGAGCCGGGGTGCGACGAGCGGCCACAGGGCCAGGCCGCCGATCGTTCCGAGGACGGCGGCGAGTACGCCGATCAGCAGGCCGGTGGCGGTCATGACCTGCCGTACCTGTCGGTCGGTCGCGCCGATCGCGGCGAGCATGCCGAGCTGGCGGAGTCTGCGGTGGGCCAGCACCGCGAACGCGGCGGCGGCCACGAACGCGACGAGCAGCAGCAGGATCATCGCGCAGCCCAGCACCAACGTGGCGACCACGATTCCGTCATTGTTGTCACCCGCGCCCCCGCTCGTCGGGCTGGCGGTGGTCAGGCCCAGGCCGCCCGGCCCCACCGGGCCCTTGGTCAGGACCGACAACGACTGCGGCTGGGTCGAGGCCGGATCGACCAGCACGAACTGGTCGGCCAGGAAACTCGGGTTCTCCGCGATGCCGACGACGGCACGGGCGTGGCCGTCCAGCGAGATCGTCCCGCCGAGCCGCAGCCCGAGCAGCTGTGCCAGACCGGCGGTGATGGCGGCCTCGCCGGTCCCCTGCGGATAGCGGCCCTGGTGGATGGCCAGCAGGGCCCCGGCGAACGGGCCATGGAGCCGCTGCGAGCGGTAGTCGACGGGTGTGCCGAGGCCGGGGGCCTTCTCGGAGCTGTGCCCGATCACCTCCACGGTCCCGAGGCTTGCGCGGATCTTCGCCAGGTCGGACGCGACCGCCTGCGGGTCCTTCCCGTTCAGCGTCATGACGGTGTCGGCCGAACCGAGCCTGGAATCGGCGGGATCCGGCAGATTGGCGATGGTCGTCGCACCGCAGACCGCCGCGATCACCGTCACGACGAGCAGTACGGCGACCAGGGCCTGGGAGCGCCACTCGCGGCGCAGCAGCCGCCACGACCAGCGGACCAGCGCCCGGCGTGCGGGCACTCCGGGGCGTCCGGCCGTCGGCCGGGGCGGGGCGAGGGCGCTCACGACTCGGCCAGCAGGGATTCGGGGCCGGCCGGCGGCGCGGTCTGGTCGATGGCCACCCCGTCGCGGACGAACACCACCCGGTCCGCCCATGCGGCGAGCTGCGCGTCATGGGTCGCCAGTACGGCGGCGGCGCCCTGCCTGCAGGCGCTGCGCAGCAGCCTGATGACGGTCTCGCCGGTACGAGAGTCCAGGGCACCGCTCGGTTCGTCGGCCAGCAGCAGCCGCCGCTCCCCGACCAGCGCCCGGGCGATCGCCACCCGCTGACGCTGCCCGCCGGACAACTCGTCGGGATAGCGGCCCGCCTGGTCGGTGAGGCCGACCTGCTCCAGTGCCCGCAGGGCCGCGGCGGCGGCGACCCTGGCGCGCATGCCGTCCAGCTCCAGGGGCAGAGTGATGTTCTCGGCGGCGGTCAGGCCGGGCAGCAGGTTGAAGTCCTGGAAGACGTAGCCGACGCGGCGGCGGCGCATCCGCGCCTGCTCGGAGCGCGACATCCCGGAGAGCGGTACCCCCTCGACCAGCACCTCGCCGCTGGTCGGCTGCTCCAAGCTGCCCGCGATGGTCAGCAGCGTCGACTTGCCCGAGCCGGAAGGGCCCATGACCGCGACCATCTCCCCGGCCCGCACCGTGAGGTCCACCCCGGTCAGGGCATGCACCTGGGCCGCCCCCGCCCCGTACACCTTGGTGATGCCGCGCAGTTCGAGCACCGGACTCATCGGGCCGCCCTCTCCCTGGCAGTGGCGTCCGCGGACTCGGCGGGCGCCAGCTGCCGCAGCCGGGCATCGGCGGCGTCCAGCCAGCGCACGATCGCCTCCAGCCGGAACAGCTCGGCGTCGGCCACCAGCAACAGGCCGATGGCGTCCGGCCCGGCCCCCTCCTTGAGCCGGGCGTAGCGGGACATGGTCTCGATCACGTGCCTGCGGTGCGTCTGCAGGATCGCGGTCACCCGCACCCCCGGCACCCGCAGCGCGACCAGCACCTTGATGACCAGCTCGTCGCGCGGCGGCACATCAGCCGTGGATGGCGTGGCCAGCCAGGCCCTCAGCTCCTCGCCGCCCGCCTCGGTGATCCGGTAGCACTTCTGCGGCCCGGGCTCCTCCGTGTCGTCGGAGACCACCAGGCCATCACGCTCCAGGCGCTGGACCGTTGTGTAGACCTGACCCACGTTGAGCGGCCAGACCTCTCCGGTCCGGATGCAGCTCGCCTCCGCAACCCCTCGCACGCCGTAGGTCAGGCCGATTCCCTCCGACACCCGGAACGCTGTAACGGCCAGTTCACACGGCACCGTTGACTTCCATTACTGCGGGTAAGGATGATCGCGCGCATGGCGACGACCCTCCCGAAATTCCCGCCCAACTTCCTCTGGGGCGTATCGACATCGGCCCACCAGATCGAGGGAGCCACCGACAAACGCGCCCCCTCGGTGTGGGACACCTTCACCGCCGAACAGGGAAACGTGAAGGACGGCTCCACAGCCGAAGTGGCCTGCGACCACTACCACCGCTACCGCGAAGACGTCGCCCTCCTCCGCGACCTCGGCGTGGACGCCTACCGCTTCTCCATCTCCTGGCCCCGGGTGAACTCCCCCGGCGGCCTGGACTTCTACGATCGCCTGGTCGACGAACTGTGCGCGGCGGGCGTACGCCCCGTACCGACCCTCTTCCACTGGGACCTGCCGGTCGACCTCGACTGGATGAACCGCTCGACCGCGGAACGCTTCGCCGAGTACGCGGCCGTCGTCGCCGCCCGCCTCGGCGACCGCGTCACCAAGTGGATCACCCTCAACGAGCCCGCCGAACACACCCTGTTGGGCCACGCACTGGGCGCACACGCACCCGGCAAGAAGCTGCTCTTCGACGCCCTGCCGGTGGCCCACCACCAGCTCCTTGCCCACGGTCTGGCTGTACGGGCCCTGCGCGCGGCCGGCGTCACCGACATCGGGATCGCCAACTCGCACGGGCCGACCTGGGCGGCGTCTCAGAGCACGGAGGACGTGGAGGCCGCCGACTTCTACGACCTGCTCCTCAACCGCCTGTTCGCGGACCCGCTGCTCCTTGGCCGCTACCCCGACGGCATCGCCGACCTGCTCCCCGGTGACATCGAGTCGGACCTGAAGATCATCTCGGAGCCGCTGGACTGGTACGGGATCAACTACTACCAGCCGACCAAGGTGGGCGCCCCCGAGGGCGCGGAGATCGAGTTCAGCGGACTGACTCTGCCCGCCGAACTCCCCTTCTCGGTACGCGAGTTGGAAGGCTACCCGGTCACGGACTTCGGCTGGCCGGTGGTCCCCGAGGCGCTCACGGAACTGCTCACCGGGTTCCGCGAGCGCTACGGCGACCGGCTCCCGCCCGTGGTCATCACCGAGAACGGCTGCAGTTACGACGGGATCGACGACCAGGAGCGGATCACGTTCCTCGACGGTCATGTGCGGGCGCTGCACCGGGCGTTGGAGGCGGGCGTCGACGTACGCGGCTACTTCGTGTGGTCGCTCCTCGACAACTTCGAGTGGGCGGAGGGGTACGCGCGCCGCTTCGGCCTCGTCCACGTCGACTACGGAACCCTGGAGCGGACCCCGAAGGCGTCCTACTCGTGGCTGCGGGACGCGCTGCGGGACTCTTTGCGGGCCAAGAGATGACGGCGCCCTCGACCGACGCGAGCGAGCCCTCGGCGGCGGCGCTGGCCGAGCCCGTCGAGCGGGTCGGCCGGGGCTGGACCGCGTCGCTCTCGCTCGCCAACGGGGCGATCTGGGTGGGCTGGTACGGCCCCCTGCAGATCCTGCTCGCCTCCCAGGCGGAGGACTTCGCGCCCGGCTCCGGCATGTCCAAGGAGACGATGCTGGCGTGGGTGACGGGTGCGGGTGCGGTCGTCTCGCTGGTCGCCAACCCGCTCTTCGGCGCGCTGTCCGACCGGACGACCGCGCGCTGGGGCCGCCGTACGCCGTGGATCGTCGCCGGAGCAGCGGGCGGCGCCCTGTCACTGCTGCTCCTGGCGGGCGCGGGCGGCGTCTGGACCATGGCGGCCGGCTGGTGCCTGGTCCAGCTGACACTGAACGCCGCCTTCGCCGCGGTGACGGCGGCTGTGCCCGACCGGGTGCCGCGGCTCCAACGGGGCTCTGTGGGCGGCTGGTTGGGGGCGGCCCAGATCCTGGGCGTGGTCGGCGGGACGGGGCTCGCGACGCTGGCCGGGGGTGTGGGCGGCGGATACGCGGCGTGCGCGGTGTTCACGCTCGTGGGTGTGCTGCCGTACGTACTGCGCCACAAGGACCTGCGCCTGCCCGTGTCGGACCGCCCCGCGTTTGCCTGGCGCCCCTTCCTCAACTCCTTCTGGCTTAGCCCCCGCCGCCACCCCGACCTGGCCTGGGCCTGGCTGACCCGCTTCCTGATCAACCTCAGCAACGCGCTCGTACTGCTGTATCTGCTCTATTACCTGCGGGACCGCCTGCACTACGACGACCCGGAGCAGGGCGTCCTGATCCTGACCGCGGTCAACGGCGTCACGCTCCTCGCCACGGTGGTGGTCGGCGGCGTCTGGTCGGACCGTGTGGGCCGCCGCAAGCCCTTCGTGATCTGGTCGGGCGTCCTGATGGCGGTCGCCACGGCCGCCCTCGCCGGCTGGCAGACCTGGCCGGGCGCCATCGTCGCGGCCGCCGTCCTCGGCATCGGCTTCGGCGTCTTCACCTCGGTCGACTTCGCGCTGATGACGGACGTCCTCCCGAAGGCGATGGACCGCGGCAAGGACCTGGGCGTGATCAACGTGGCCAACGCCCTCCCCCAGGTCGCCGCCCCGGTCCTCGCGGCACCGATCGTGACGTACCTGGGCGGCTACCGCGTGCTGTACCTGGTGGCGGCGGTGATCGGGCTCGCGGGGGCTCTGCTGGTGGGGCGGATCAGGGGCGTGGACTAGGGCCTGTCCGCCGGACAGGCACTAGAGCGCGCCCACGTCGGCCGCCGTCCAGACCGAGGGGTACAGGGGGCGGAAGCCCAGTTCGCGGCGGATGCGGCGGGTGGAGACGATGCCGTGCCACGGGTCGTCGTCGGGCCGGTCGTGCAGGTCCTCGGGGACTTCGAGGCCGTTGAGCTGGTGCAGCTCGACCGTTGTCACCGGCGCGTCGTCCGCGATGTTGTACACACGGCCGTCGGCGCCCGGGGCGTACAGCAGACGCAGCAGCCCCTGGGCCACATCCGCGTGGTGGACCATCTGCAAGCGCTGGGTCGCGGCCCAGTGCGCCGCCCACCGCATCGACTGGGCGATGTGCGGGTCCCCTTCGCCGTAGACGAAGGAGAGCCGCCCGACGCGTACGTCGAGGTCCGCCATCGCCAGCAGCCCGCGCTCGGCCTCGAGCTTCGCCTCCGGGTACGCGCCCCACAGGCGGCCGCCGGGCACGTAGGGATCGGACTCGGTGTGCGGGCGGCCCCGCCCCGCGCCGTACACGAGGTTCGTGCTGACCTGCACGAACCTGCGTACGCCTGAAGCGACCGCCGCGCGCCCCAGTTCCAGCGCCCCGTCCCGGTTGACCGCCCGCGCCTCGTCGTCCGGTACGCCGCGGAAGGAGGCCGCGATGTTCACCACCGCGTCGGCTCCGGCGAGCGCCTTCCCCAGCGTGTCGGAGTCCCGCAGGTCCCCGACCGCGACCTGCGCGCCCAGTTCGGCGAACCGGGACGCCTTCGACTCGTCGCGGACCAGGACCCGTACCTGCTCGCCGGGCTGCGTCTGCGCCAGCAGCCTCGGGAGAAAACGGCGCCCGACCTCACCCGTCGTACCCGTCACCAGTGTCAGCATCATGTGCTCCTCTCTCCTGCCGCCAGCCTGGGACGCGGCGGCGCGCGGCGGGAGAGACCTCTCGATCAGGGGATCAGCACTCCCTGGATAAGACGGGCGCCTTCGGCCACGCTGGAGGGGTGAACCGAGCCGAACTCGCCGACTTCCTGCGCCGCGGCCGCGCCCGTCTCGACCCCTCCGACGTGGGGCTCACGGCGGGTGCCCGGCGCCGTACGCCGGGTCTGCGGCGGGAGGAGGTGGCTGCGCTCGCGGGGATGTCCGTGGACTACTACACGCGGCTCGAGCAGTCGCGGGGGCCGCGCCCGTCACGGCAGATGCTGGGTGCGCTGGCGCGGGCGCTCCGGCTCAGTGGGGACGAGCGGGACCATCTCTTCCACCTGGTGGGTGAGGAGCCACCGCGGTCCGAGAGCGCGTCCGCGCATGTCCGGCCGGGGCTGCTGCTGATCCTCGACCGGCTGTACGACGCGCCCGCGATGATCGCGACGGACTACGGTGACGTGCTCGCCCAGAACGCGATGGCGGCGGCGCTCGTCGGGGATGCGGGCGGTGACCGCAACATGGTGCGCCGCTTCTTCACCGAACCGGGGGCCCGTGCCCTCTTCCCCGTCGAGGACCATCCTGAGCTGGCCCGTGCCCATGTCGCCAACCTTCGGGCCGTCACCGCGGCGCGGCCCGAGGATCCGCGGCCGGCTCGGCTGGTGGCCGAACTCCGGGCGGCCGGTGGGGAGTTCGCGGAGCTGTGGGACGCCCACGAGGTCGCCGTGCGGCGTGCCTCCACGAAGCGCTTCCGCCATCCCACCGTCGGCCTGCTCGAACTCGACTGCGAGATCCTGCTCAGCTCCGGCCACGACCAGTTCCTGATCGTCCACACGGCCCGCCCCGGCACGGAGTCCCACGAACGACTCCAACTGCTGCGGGTGGTGGGGCTGCAGGACCTGTCGCCGAGCGGGGGCCGGCCCTGAGTTTTTTCGCCCCCTCCGCCCCTTCCCGTCCCGTTCCTGGGGGCTCCGCCCCCAGACCCCCGCTTTCGGCCTGAACGGCCTCGTCCTCAAACGCCGGAGGGGCTAAAGATTTTTAGCCCCTCCGGCGTTTGAGGAGCGGGGGTTTGGGGGCGGAGCCCCCAAGTGACGGGAATGGGTAGGGGCGGAGGGGGCGAAAAAAGCCCCTCAGAACCCCAGCTTCCGCAACTGCCGAGGATCCCGCTGCCAGTCCTTGGCGACCTTCACATGGAGGTCGAGGAACACCGGCGTACCCAGCAGCGCTTCAATCTGCTTCCGGGACTTGATGCCGACCTCCTTCAGCCGCTTGCCCTTGGGCCCGATGATGATGCCCTTCTGGCTGGGCCGCTCGATGTAGACGAAGGCGTGGATGTCGAGGAGCGGCTTGTCGGCGGGCCGGTCCTCGCGGGGAAGCATCTCCTCGACGACGACGGCGATGGAGTGCGGCAGCTCGTCCCGCACACCCTCGAGCGCGGCTTCACGGATCAGCTCCGCGACCATGACCTGCTCGGGCTCGTCGGTGAGGTCACCCTCCGGGTACAGCGCGGGCCCCTCCGGAAGGAGCGGCACGATCAGGTCGGCGAGCAGATCCACCTGCTCGTCCGCGACCGCCGACACCGGCACGATCTCCGCCCACTCGAACCCGAGCTCGGTGCCGAGCTGATCGATGGCGATGAGCTGCTCGGCAAGCGTCTTGCCGTCGACGAGGTCGGTCTTCGTGACGATCGCGATCTTCGGCGTCTTCTTGATGGACGCCAGTTCCTTCGCGATGAACCGGTCACCGGGACCGAGCTTCTCGTTCGCGGGCAGGCAGAAGCCGATGACGTCGACCTCGGCCCAGGTGGTCCGCACGATGTCGTTCAGCCGCTCCCCGAGCAGCGTGCGCGGCTTGTGGAGCCCGGGGGTGTCCACCAGGATCAGCTGCGCGTCGGCCCGGTGCACGATCCCCCGCACCGTGTGCCGCGTGGTCTGCGGCTGGTTCGCGGTGATCGCCACCTTCTGGCCGACCAGAGCATTCGTGAGGGTGGACTTGCCCGCGTTGGGGCGGCCCACGAAGCAGGCGAAGCCGGCGCGGTGGTTGGCCTCGGACGGCTCGGATGACTCGGTACGAACGCTCATGGCGCCCATTGTCCCTGATCATCGGAGCCCTGCCGCACGGCGGACGAAAGCGGCGGCGGTCTCGGCCACGGAACGGTCACCACCGTGAGGTTCCGGAAACCCCCACGCAACACGAAACACGCCCGAAACGCGCGTGTGCACAACCGGAAACGCGGGCCCGTGACCCTCGGACGACGCCCCCACCCCGTTGGAGACACCGTGATCCTGGCCGCGCCCCTGGCTGTCCCCCACATCGACACCGGCGACACCGCCTGGCTGCTCGCCGCCACGGCACTCGTGCTGCTGATGACCCCGGGCCTGGCCCTGTTCTACGGCGGCATGGTCCGCACGAAGAGTGTCCTCAACATGCTGATGATGAGTTTCGTGTCGATCGCGCTGGTCACCGTGGTGTGGCTGGCCGCCGGCTACTCGCTCGCGTTCGGCGACGACGCCTTCGGCGGGCTGATCGGCGGACTGAAGCACGCGGGCATGGCGGGCATCGGCCCGGACAGCGTGCAGGGCACGGTCCCCACGATCCTCTTCGCGACCTTCCAGCTGACCTTCGCGATCATCACGGCGGCACTGATCAGCGGCGCGATCGCGGACCGCGCGAAGTTCGGCGCGTGGCTGGTCTTCGTACCGCTGTGGGCGCTGCTCGTATACGTTCCCGTCGCCCACTGGGTGTGGGGTCCCGGTGGCTGGATCCTCGACAGCCTGGGCGCGCTCGACTTCGCGGGCGGCCTGCCGGTCGAGGTCACCTCGGGCGCCTCCGGTCTGGCCCTCTGCCTGGTCCTGGGCCCGCGCCTCGGCTTCAAGAAGGACGCGATGCGTCCGCACAACCTGCCGATGGTGATGCTGGGCGCCGGTCTCCTCTGGTTCGGCTGGTTCGGCTTCAACGCGGGCTCGGCCCTCGGCGCCAACGGCCTGGCCGCCGCCGCCTTCCTCAACACCCTCACCGCCGGCTGCACGGGCCTGCTCGGCTGGCTCTTCGTGGAGCAGCGGCGCGACGGCCACCCCACCACGCTGGGCGCGGCGTCCGGCGCGGTCGCGGGCCTGGTCGCCATCACCCCGTCCTGCGGCTCGGTCTCCCTCCTTGGCGCGCTGGTCGTCGGTCTTGCCGCCGGTCTCGTCTGCTCGTACGCCGTGAGCTGGAAGTTCAAGCTCAACTACGACGACTCGCTGGACGTCGTCGGCGTCCACCTGGTCGGCGGCGTCATCGGCACGGTCCTCATCGGCGTCTTCGCGACGGAGTCGATGACGGGCGGCGCCGAGGGCCTCCTCTACGGCGGTGGGCTCGGGCAGCTCGGCAGGCAGCTGGTCGCCGTCGTGGCCGTCGGGGCGTACGCCTTCGCCGTCACGTACGGCATCGGGAAGCTGATCGACCGGGTCATCGGCCTGCGCGCGGACGAGGAGCAGGAGCAGACCGGCCTGGACCTTACAGTGCACGCCGAGACCGCCTACGATCACGGGGTCCTGGGGCACGGCGCCCCGGTCTCGTCCTCCGTCCCCTCCGCCCAGAAGGTCAAGGCCCAGGCATGAAGCTCATCACCGCGATCGTCAAGCCGTACCGGCTCGACGAGGTCAAGACCGCCCTCCAGGAACTCGGCGTGCACGGTCTGACCGTCACTGAGGCCAGCGGGTACGGGCGCCAGCGCGGCCACACCGAGGTGTACCGCGGCGCCGAGTACCAGGTCGACCTCGTCCCCAAGGTCCGTATCGAGGTCGTCGTCGACGACGCCGACTCGGACGCGGTCATCGACGCGATCGTCAGGGCCGCGCAGACGGGGAAGATCGGCGACGGGAAGGTGTGGGCGGTTCCGGTGGAGACGGTGGTGCGGGTACGGACCGGCGAGCGCGGCCCCGACGCGCTCTGAACACCCATGGCCATGTACGGCGTTGACGTTCTCCGGACGTCCACGGCCAGCTGCCGCCGCGCCGCGCTCTGATCACCACCAGGGCCCCGAGGAGCGCGGCCCCCAGCACCGCCGCCACCAGCCAGGGCAGCGCGAAGAACGAGGCGCTCGCCGACTCACGGGTGTCATGGGCCGAAGCCGTGAGCGTGACCTCGCCCCAGTCCAGCTGGGGCGCTCCCCGCCACGGCTCGCTCAGCCGGACCCGCTGCCCGGGCAGCAGCTCCGAGGGGATCTTGGTCAGTCCCCGCGAGAGCAGCGTACGGCCGAAGAGCCCCTCGGCCTTCAGCTGGACCTTCGGGTTCAGCGTCACGTTGCCCGTGTTGCGCAGGGTGTACGAGATGGTGGCGGTGCTGTCGCCCAGACCGGGTACGAGGGGCTGGTGGTGGGTGATGCGGACCTTCTCGACGGAGATGGCGGGCATCGTCGGGCCGCCGACCCGCAGGTAGATCCGGGCCGCGACCGCCCGCTGAACCCCCATCGCGAGGGCCCCGTCGCCCGCGTCGATCCGCTCGTCGAGCGCGACCAACGCCCCTGGGTGGTCCCCGGGTTCGGCCTTCTCCGGCACCCGGAGCGTGAACGGGACGGTGACCGAGCCGTGCGCGGGAACCGTCACCCGGGAGCGCGCGGGACGCGCCCACGCCCCGACCCCCCGCTGCTTCTCCTTGAGCGTGCGCACGGCGAACCCGCCGTCGCGCACGGTGTTGTACGCGTCGGCCGCGTACAGCCGGAAGGTCAGCGGCTCGCCGGTCTTGTTGGCGACCGTGACCTTGTCCTCGAGGGTCGTGCCGGGGTCGGCGGAGAGGTAGAAGTACGGCCGCGCGGCGAGTTTCGTCGAGACGGGGAAGACGGACCAGCTGCCGTTGTCGGCGGCGTAAGAGGGTGCGGCCTGTGAGGCCAGGAACAGACACAGGAGGAGAACGTACAGCTTGCGCATGGGTGCGGACCCCCACGGACGAGGTGGACGGGCGGGTGCGCGCCCGGCCACGAGGTGCGGATGGACGGATCAGCTGAGCGTCAGCGTGAGAACGCCTGAGTACGAACCCGGCGGGGTGAACGCCGGTACGTTCAGCGACAGTTGGGCGTCAGCGGTGAACTCACCACCGGTGACCGTGCCGTTGGGGGCGGACGCCAGTGTCGCTCCCGAACTGCCCACCGTGCCGGGCGAACCGGCCTGGCAGGTGCTCGGGCTCCCGGCCTTGGTGGCGCATGCCGGGGTCCAGCTCAGTTGTCCGGCGTCGATCTTGGCGCCGGGCGCGGTGAAGTCGGTGACCTTGCCGACCAGGGACCAGCCCGCGGGTCCGCCGCGGAAGTCCTGGACGGTCACCGTGTTCAGGGCGCCCGTCGACGGCCCGCCCTTGCCGAACTCGACGGCCGAGAGGTCGACGGTGTCGCCGTCCTGGGTCATCGACAACGACCCTGCGGTCACTGTGGTGTTGAGCTTCTGACTGTTCGGCGGGACCGGTGTGTTGTCGATGACGGTGTACGTGGCCGGGCCCGCGCCCAGGTCGCTGCTCCAGCTGCTTCCCTCGTACGCCACGACACCGGTCGTCGTCTTGTCGTTGACGGTCAGCGCGCCGGTGATGGCGCCCGCCGCGGTCGCGGTCACGGTTGCGGTGTCCGCGGTCTGACTGGCACCGGACCGTCCGGCGAGCGTGACGGTCGCGCCCGGGGTGAAGTTGCTGCCGGTGACGGTCACGCTGTCACCGGGGTTCCCTGAGGCCGAACCCAGCTGGATGGCACGGGTGTTGGGCTGGGGTGTGTCCGCAGCGGTGATCGTCTCGGAGACCGGCGCGGGCGCGTTGGTGACCGTGCAGGGGGTGTCCAGCTCCAGGATGTAGCTGGTGTGGATGTTGTAGTCGCCGGGCGAGAGCGTGATGGCGCCCGGACTGGTGACCGTGAAGGTGCCGGTCATGGTGAACCCCGGGAAGGGGGCGTTGCCCGCCACCGGGTCGTTCTTCTTCGGTCCCGCGACGGTGACGCTCCCGGTCTGGGCGCCGCCCAGCGTGACCTTGCCGGACGGCGTCATGATGTCGGCCGGCAGGCTGATGGCCGTGGGGTTGTTCGCGGCGGGCTTGACCACCTCGTACGTCACCGTGACGGTGTCGCCGACCGTGGGACTGGCGTTGTCCACCGTGATGACCGCGGTGGTGGTGCCGTCGATCGGCGGGATCCCCGCGATCTCCGGCGGGATGCAGTGCGTGGGGAAGTCCACGTTCGTGGCCGCCCCGGCCGGACCGGCCAGCGCGCCTGTGGCTGTGACCGCGAGAGCGGTCACCCCGAGGAGCGCCGCCCAGCGGCGTCTTCGAGCTGTCGAACCCATGATTGACATGGTTGCCCCCTCCTGAGGGATGCGGGCGCAGCGGCTCTTCTGCGCCGACAGGGGGCCATTGATGTGCGGGTAGTGTGAAAAGTCAATGGAATCCGGCCACAGCAACTGATGGACCATCAGATTTCGTAGATACCGCCAACAGTGCGCGGCAGAAGGCCAGTTGGACACGCGTCAACGCGAGGACCGGTGCCGCTGCGCGCGGGCGGCACCGGTCTGCGCGTACTGGGGCCTACTCGAACACGAACGGACCCGGGGACTGCGGCGCGTTCGCGTTGCAGGTGATGGGGATCCCGAAGACCACCAACTGCAGGGAGCCGCCGTAGGCCTCCAGGCTGTCACCGGGGGCGACAGTGCCGTCCAGGGGGCCGACCGAGACCCCGCCGCCCGCCGGGATGGCGGGGTTCTTCGTACCGCTGAAGACGCTGGTGCCGCCGCTCGCCTTCACCAGGGTCAGCGTGGCGCTGACCGTGTCCTGGTCCAGGGCGAGCGGGGTCGTGATCTCGGTGGAGGTGACGGTGATGGTCGCGGCCGTGCCGGTCTGCGTGGCCGTGAGGGTGGCCTCACCGTCGCCGACGATGCTGCAGGTCGCTGTGATGGTGGCCGTCAGTGGGGTGACGGCCGCGGCGGTCGGCGCGAACGCCAGCCCGGTCACCGCGAGGGTGCCTGCGGCTAACGCCGCGACACTCCCGAGTCGCTTGCTTCTCATCGGATTCCCTTCCCTTGTACGGGAATTGCCATGTGGGGATGGAGGGACGGCGCCGCCTTGCGCCGGGCACACGGACGCGTCACCGGTACGCCGGTGAGGGTGCGGAGTGTTGTGTACGCGGACCGCCCACGTACGTGGTGCGGGACGCCACGCGGCGGTGTTTCTGACGGTCCGTCGGAACTGACGGTTCCATTGATGCGCGAGCGGCTCGCCAACGCAAGCGATTGCCGACGGATTCCTCCAGGGGTCAGCAAAAGTGGCTGAAGGTTACCCCGGGTAAGTCTCTTTTTCGCCCCTAGCCGGAGGGGCTGATTTCAGCCCGTCCGGCGTTTGAGGACGAGCGCGTCAGCGCGAAACGGAGGTCTGGGGGCGGAGCCCCCAGAAACGGGACGGGAAGGGGCGGAGGGGGCGAAAAACTCAGCCCGCCACAACCCTCACCCGCAGAGCCCCGTCGGGCCCGGCGACCAGCACCGGCGTCCCGGCCCCGCCGAGATCCCGCACAGCCGCAAGATCCTCCGCAGCGGCGACCTCCGCCTCCGTCACCACCGCCGCCGCCTCCAACGACTTAGCCCCCGAAGCCACAGCCATCGCCACAGCCGTCCGCAGCGCACTCAGCCGCAACGAGGGCAGATCCACGGTCCCGGCGACATACGTACGCCCCGTCTCGTCCCGCACAGCCGCCCCCTCGGGCACACCGTTACGGGCCCGAGCCGAACGAGCCAGGGTGACGATCTTGCGGTCCTCGGGATCGAGGGCGGAGTTCTCGGTCATGGACCGAGCTTATCGACACGCCGGCCAGGACTTTCGTACACCCGGCCACCACTCCCCAGGTCCTAGCCCGCCACCGGATACATGGACCCCCGCCGCCCCTCCGGCGTAGCCAGCCACTCCAGCTTCGCCGCGGTGTTCGCCTCCGGCAGCGGCGTATGCAGGACGACGGTGAGATCGGGCCGCGCGGGCACCTTCATCGCGGTGGACTCGACGGCCAGCACCCCGACCAGCGGATGGTCGAGCTCCTTGCGGATCTGCCCCGCGTCCTGGATGTCCCGCCGCTCCCACAGCTCGGTGAACTCCGTACTGCCCGCCTTCAACCGGGCCAGCAGCTCCTGGAACCCCTCGTCGTCCGGGGCGGCGGCACAGGAGGCACGGAACTGGGCGACCACCGTGCAGGCGTTCCGCTCCCAGGTCCGGGAACGCCCCCGGTAGAGCGGGTCGTTGAAGAAGTCGACGATGCAGTTCTGGGAGTTCTCGGGACGCATGCCGAGGACCATGGTGGCGGCGTCGTTGTACATCACGCAGTTGTAGTACTGGTCCATGATGTGCGCCGGATACGGCATCCACGTGTCGATCAGCCGCCGCAGCCCGTCGCACATGTCCCGCACCTCGGGCGCGACTTCGGGCGCCGGCGGATTCAGCCCGGCGAGCACATACAGGTGGCGGCGCTCGGCGTTGCTCAGCCGCAGCACACGGGACACCGCGTCGAGGACCTGCGGCGAGACGGAGATGTCCCGCCCCTGCTCCAGCCACTGGTACCAGGACGCGCCCACCCCCGCGAGCACGGCGACCTCCTCACGGCGCAGCCCCGGGGTACGGCGCCGGGCCCCGCCGTCCGGCAGCCCCGCCTCGGCCGGAGTGACCCGCGCACGGCGGCTCATCAGGAACTCGCGCAACTCCCGCCGTCGGTGCGTCTTGAGCGCCGCGTCTTCAGCCACGTACGAATCCCCCTACTGGCGACTGGTGGTGCGACCACCAGCATAAGTTCCGGCTCCCCACGGTTATTCCGGCCGCAGCAAGCTCTTGCCCATGCCGACCGACACAACCTCCAGTCCCCTGAAACACCCGAAGCAGCGCCCCCTCGACACCCGCCGGTCCACCCGCCTGTCGACCCGCGACAAGCTCGTCCTCTTCGTGCTCTGCGCGGCCCAGTTCATGGTCGCGCTCGACTTCTCCGTACTGAACGTGGCGCTGCCCGTGCTCGGCAGGGACCTGGGTATGAGCCAGTCCGCCCTGCAGTGGGCGGTCACCGCCTTCGCGCTGCCGTCGGGCGGATTCCTGCTCCTGTTCGGCCGCATCGGCGACCTGTACGGGCGCCGCAGGCTGTTCCTGACGGGCCTCGCCCTGTTCGGCGCGGCCTCGCTGCTCGCGACCTTCGCCTGGGACCCGGCGTCGTTCCTGACCGCGCGGGCGCTGCAGGGTCTCGGCGCGGCGGCGATCGTGCCGACGGGCATGTCGCTGCTGACGACGACGTTCCCGGAGGGCCCGGCGCGCGACCGTGCCCTTGGCATCTCCGGCACGCTCCTGTCCCTCGGCTTCACGGTCGGCATGGTGGCGGGCGGCGTCCTGACCGACGTACTGAGCTGGCGTTCCACGATGGGCCTGCTCGCGGTCTTCGCACTGATCGTGCTGCCGCTGGCGCCCGGCCTGCTCCCCGAGTCCCGCACCCCGGACCGCCCGCGCCTGGACATCCCCGGTGCCGTCACGGTCACCGGCGGTCTGCTGGCCCTGATCTACTCGCTGTCGACGGCGGCCGAGCGCGGCTTCGGCGGCGCCGACGTCATCACGACCCTCGTCGCGGGCGTCGCGCTGCTCGCCGCCTTCGGGTACGTCGAGTCGCGCACCGAAGCTCCCCTGGTGAGTCTGCCGATGCTGCGCCGCCGCACGGTGGCGTGGGGCAACCTGGGCGGCCTGGTGACCTTCTCGATGATGTCGACGGTGGTCTTCGTCCTGACCCTGTACCTCCAGGAGACCCTGGACCTCTCCGCGTTCGAGACCGGCCTGGTCTTCGGCGTGCAGGGCGTCATGTCGGCCGTCGCCGGAGTGAACGCCCCGAAGGTCATCGGCCGCTTCGGCGCCCGCCGCACGCTGGTCGCTTCGCTGGCGGGCCAGGGCGTTCTCACCACCGCGCTGCTCGGCCTCGGCGAGGGCGGCCGGTCGGTCTGGCTGGCCACCGCCGCGGTCTCGCTGGCCAGCATGTGCCACCTCGGCGCGATCATCTCGTACGGCCTGACCGTCACCTCGGGCGTCCCCAACGAGGAACAGGGCCTGGCCACGGGCCTGGTGACCTCCACCCAGCAGGTCGGCCTCACCATCGGCATCCCGCTGCTCGGCATCCTGGCCACCACGTCCACCGACCTCCTGTCCGGAGTCCACACGGTGCTGTCCCTGGACGCGGCGATCCTGCTGGTGGCGGCGGTGCTGGTCGCGGTCGGTCTGGGACGGAGCCGCCGCCCGGAGACTTCAGGGGCGGTCGAGGCGGAGGCGGTCGGCCTTCGGTAGGCCGGCGACGACGAGGTCGTAGCTGTCCTCGATGAGCTCCCGGACCAGGCGGTCCGGGAGTTCGCCGTCGACCGTCACGGTGTTCCAGTGCCGCTTGTTCATGTGATAGCCGGGGATGATCAGGCCCGGATGCTCCTCGCGCAGCCGGACCGCGTCGTCGGGGTCGCACTTCAGGTTGACCGTCAGTGGCCGCGCGCCCAGATTCGTCAGCGCGAAGAGCTTGCCCAACACCTTGAAGACCGAGAGGTCCGGGTTGAAGGGAAAGTCCTCGACGGTCGCGTTGAAGGACAGGCAGAAGGCGCGAAGCCGCTGCGGAGTCACTCCGGCTTCTCCTTCTCGGCAGGATCCGCCGCGCCCACCGGCTCGACGAGCACCGTGACGATCTTGTTCCGGCGTCCGGCCGCAGCCTCCGCGGTCAGCCGCAGTTCCCGCCCGTCGGGCAGCTCGACCACCGACGAAGCCCCGGCGATCGGGACGCGCCCGAGCGCCTTCGCGAGCAGCCCGCCGACCGTCTCGACGTCCTCGTCATCGTACGCCTCGAAGCCGTACAGCTCGCCGAGGTCGCCGATGTCGAGGCGGGCGGTGACGCGGTAGCGGTCGTCGCCGAGCTCCTGGACCGGCGGCAGCTCACGGTCGTACTCGTCGGTGATCTCGCCGACGATCTCCTCGAGGATGTCCTCGATGGTGACGATGCCGGCCGTGCCGCCGTACTCGTCGATGACGACGGCGACGTGGTTGCGCTCCTGCTGCATCTCGCGCAGCAGATCGCCCGCGTTCTTGGTGTCGGGCACGAAGGTGGCGGGCCGCATGGCCGTCGACACCAGCTCGGACTCGGCCTCGCGGCTGATGTGCGTCTTGCGGGCCAGGTCCTTCAGGTACACGACCCCGACGATGTCGTCCTCGCTCTCCCCGGTGACGGGAATGCGCGAGAAGCCCGACCGGAGCGCCAGGGTGAGCGCCTGCCGGATGGTCTTGTACCGCTCGATGACGACGAGGTCCGTCCGCGGCACCATCACTTCCCGGACGAGGGTGTCGCCCAGCTCGAAGACGGAGTGCACCATGCGGCGCTCCTCGTCCTCGATGAGGGACTCCTTCTCGGCGAGGTCGACCAGGGCGCGCAGCTCGGCCTCGGAGGCGAACGGGCCGCGGCGGAAGCCCTTGCCGGGGGTGAGCGCGTTGCCGATGAGGATGAGGAGCGGCGGGATCGGGCCCATGATCCGCGCGAGCGGAAGCAGTACGTACGCCGCCGCCGTCGCCGTGTTGAGCGGGTGCTGGCGGCCGATGGTGCGCGGTGAGACGCCGACCGCGACGTACGAGACGAGAACCATGACGCCGATGGCGACCGCGAGGGCCTCCCAGGTCGCGTCGAACTCCTGAAGGCACGCGTAGGTGACGAGCGCGGAGGCGGCCATTTCGCAGGCGACGCGCACCAGCAGCGCGACGTTCAGATAGCGGGTCGGGTCGGCGGCGACCTTGGCGAGCTTCGCGCTGCCGCGCCGACCGGACCGTACGGCCTCCTCCGCCCGGAAGCTGGAGACGCGCGCGAGGCCCGCCTCCGCGCAGGCGGCGAGCCACGCGACGACGACCAACAGGACGGCGCCGGCGATGAGTTGCGGACTCATGACACGGTCGGGGCCGGTGAGGGACCCGTCATGCCCTTGTCCGCGCGCCAGCCGTCCACGATGGCCGCCTGAAGACCGAACATCTCGGCCTTCTCGTCGGCCTCCTCATGGTCGTAACCGAGCAGGTGCAGCACCCCGTGGACGGTCAGGAGCTGGAGCTCCTCGTCCATGGAGTGCTGCGTCTCTGCATCCTTGCCCTGCTGCTCGGCGACCTCCGGGCAGAGCACGATGTCGCCGAGCAGACCCTGCGGCGGTTCGTCGTCGTCCTTCGACGGCGGCCGCAGCTCGTCCATGGGGAACGACATGACGTCAGTCGGCCCCGGCAGGTCCATCCACTGGATGTGCAGCTGCTCCATGGCGTCGGCGTCCACGACGATCACCGAGAGCTCGGAGAGCGGGTGGATACGCATCCGCGCGAGCGCGTAGCGGGCGATGTCGAGGATCGCCTGCTCGTCGACCTCGGTTCCGGACTCGTTGTTGACGTCGATCGACATGGCTGTGCTGGTCTCCTGCTTTAAAGTTACGGCTCTTAGTGCCTGCGGCCCTTGTGGGAGCCGTTCTCGGTGCCGTTCTCGCTGTCGTACTTCTCGTACGCGTCGACGATACGGCCGACCAGCTTGTGCCGTACGACATCGCTCGACGTGAGCCGGGAGAAGTGGATGTCCGGAAGGCCCTCCAGGATGTCCTGGACCTGCCGCAGACCCGACTTCGTCCCGCTCGGCAGGTCGACCTGGGTCACGTCACCCGTGATCACGATCTTCGACTCGAAGCCGAGCCGGGTCAGGAACATCTTCATCTGCTCGGGGCTCGTGTTCTGGGCCTCGTCCAGGATGATGAAGGCGTCGTTGAGCGTACGGCCGCGCATGTAGGCGAGCGGCGCGACCTCGATCGTGCCCGCCGCCATCAGGCGCGGGATCGAGTCCGGGTCGAGCATGTCGTGCAGGGCGTCGTACAGCGGGCGCAGGTACGGGTCGATCTTGTCGTAGAGGGTGCCCGGGAGGAATCCCAGGCGCTCTCCCGCCTCCACCGCCGGGCGGGTGAGGATGATCCGGCTGACCTGCTTGGCCTGGAGCGCCTGGACGGCCTTCGCCATGGCGAGGTACGTCTTGCCCGTACCGGCGGGGCCGATGCCGAAGACGATGGTGTGCTTGTCGATGGCGTCGACGTACCGCTTCTGGTTGAGCGTCTTGGGGCGGATGGTGCGGCCCCGCCAGGACAGGATGTTCTGCGTGAGGACCTCGGCCGGGGTCTCCTCGCCGTCGCCCTCCCCGTTCTCGCTCGCTCTGAGCATCGCGATCGAGCGTTCCACGGCGTCCTCCGTCATCGGCTGCCCGGTGCGGAGCACCAGCATCATCTCGTCGAACAGGCGCTGGACGAGGGCGACTTCGCCGGCGTCGCCCACCGCGCTGATCTCATTGCCCCGGACATGGATGTCGGCCGCCGGGAAGGCCTTCTCGATCACGCGCAGGAGGGCGTCGCCGGACCCCAGCACAGTGACCATGGGGTGATTCGCGGGGACCGTGAAACGCGCTCGTGCCTGCCCCTGTGCGGGGGTCTGTGCTGTGGGTGTCTGAGTCATGGGCCGGCTCTGAGGCCTGCTTTTCCTCCTCGATCGGCACGCTTGCCACGGGGGCAGCCTTGCGATTCCAAGAGTACGACCCTGCACTGACAAGTCCGTAGGGCTTTTCACCGTGACGTGGACCGTCGACGCACCGTGACCTGGACCGTCGCCGTGCGGCCTCAGCGCCAGTGCGGGGCTCCCGCCGCCCCCGGGGCCGCCGTCTCGATCTTGGCCCGGATCTCGCGCATGACCGTGATGATCCGGTCCTCGTGGGCCGGGGTCAGCCGGGCCACCGGAACCGAGCAGCTGACGGCGTCCTGGGCGGGGACGTCGTACCGCAGGGCGAAGCCGAACCCGACGATGCCGAGGACGCCCTCCTCGCGGTCGACGGAGTAGCCGCGGGCGCGGGTGCGGGCCAGGTCCGCCGCGAGGGCGTCGCGCCGGGTGTGGGTGTGCGGGGTGGCGGCGGCGTACGGGCCCTCGGGCAGGTCCTCGTCGGGGCGCTCGGCCAGCAGGGCCTTGCCCAGGGCGCCCACGTGGGCGGGGAGCCGGCGGCCCACCCGGCTGATGGTGCGCAGGTACTCGTGCGATTCGCGGGTCGCGAGGTAGGCCACGTCCGTGCCGTCGAGGCGCCCCATGTGGATCGTCTCGCCGAGCGCCTGCGAGGCCTCGTCGAGGTAGGGGCGTACGGCGCGCACGCGCGGGTCCGAGTCCAGATAGCTGGTCCCCGTGAGGAGTGCGTGGATGCCGATGCCGTAGAGCGAACCTGTGACGTCCGTGCGCACCCAGCCCCGGCCGATCAGGGTCTGGAGCAGCGCGTACATCGAGCTGCGGGGCACTTCGAGCGCGTCCGCGAGCTCCTGGAGGCGTGCCGGACGGTCGCCCCGCGCGGCGAGCAGTTCCAGCAGTTCGACCGTGCGCGCGGCGGACTTCACCTCGCGCACTCCGCGCTCGTCAGTGGGTTCCGGCATGTGCAGATCGTAAGCGTGGCGGCCCGGCCCATTGACGTCTCTCGTTCGCGTACCTAATCTCCATCTTCATACGTAGACAACATCTACATACGGAGATGATGACAGGGATGACCGCGGACACGCACAGGAAGGCCGTCGTGGAGCGGCTGCGCGAAGGGATGGCACGCGGCGTGCTGTCGTTCCCGCTCACCAGCTTCCACCGCGACGGCTCCCTCGACCTCGACGGCTTCCGTACACATGTGGCCGCGCAGATCGCCACCGGCCCCGGCGCCGTCTTCCCGGCCTGCGGCACCGGCGAGTTCTTCTCGCTCGACGAGGACGAGTACCGGAAGGTCGTCGCCGCCACGGTCGAGGAGGCGGCGGGGCGCGTGCCCGTCGTCGCGGGCATCGGGTACGGCTGGGCCCAGGCCGCCCGGTTCGCGCGGATCGCGGAGGAGGCCGGCGCCGACGCCCTGCTGGTGCTGCCGCACTACCTCGTCGCCGCGCCGCAGGAGGGGCTCGTCGCACAGGTGGAGCAGATCGCCGTACGGACACGACTGCCCCTCATCGTCTACCAGCGCGGCCAAGTCACCTTCAGCGCCGAGTCGTTGAGGCATGTCGCCCGCATCCCCGGCGTCATCGGGCTCAAGGACGGCCACAGCGACCTCGACCGCCTGCAGCGGCTCACCCTCGCCGCGCCCGAGGGCTTCCTGTTCTTCAACGGGGCCGCCACGGCGGAGATCCAGGCCCGCGCGTACGCCACCGTCGGCGTCCCCGCGTACTCGTCGGCCGTGCACGCCTTCGCGCCCGAGATCGCCGACGCCTTCTTCGCGGCGCACCGGGACGGTGACGACGCCGCCATGGACCGGCTGCTGCGCGACTTCTACATCCCCTTCGTCGAACTCCGCGACCGGCGGCCCGGCTACGCCGTCTCGCTCGTGAAGGCCGCCGCCCGGCTCCGCGGCCACCCCGTCGGCCCGGTCCGCGCCCCGCTCACCGACCCGTCGCCCGCGGACCTCGCCGACCTGGAAAAGCTGCTCGCCACCGGACTCGCCCTCGTCCCCACCTCCACCTCCACCTCCGCTTCCACCTCCACCTCCACCTCCACCTCCACCTCCGCCTCCGTAGGAGCCGCCCTGTGACCCGCGATCTGACCATCACCGACGTCCGGCTGACCCCGATCCTGGTGGCCGACCCGCCGCTGCTCAACACGCAGGGCGTGCACCAGCCGTACACCCCCCGGCTGATCGTGGAGGTCGTCACGGCGGACGGCGTCACGGGCATCGGCGAGACGTACGGCGACGGCAAGTACCTCGAACTGGCGCGCCCCTTCGCCGACAAACTGGTCGGCCGCCAAGTCTCCGACCTCAACGGCCTGTTCACCGTCGCCGACGAGGTGGCCGTCGACCGGGGCCGGGTCGACGACCAGATCGACGTCGGCGGTCTGCGGGGCGTCCAGACCGCCGACAAGCTGCGCCTGTCCGTGGTCTCCGGCTTCGAGGTGGCCTGCCTGGACGCGCTGGGCAAGGCACTCGGGCTGCCCGTGCACGCGCTGCTCGGCGGCAAGGTGCGGGACACGGTGGAGTACAGCGCGTACCTCTTCTACAAGTGGGCCGAGCACCCCGAGGGCGTCGAGAGCGAGAAGGACGACTGGGGCGCCGCCGTCGACCCGGCCGGAGTCGTCGAGCAGGCGCGGAAGTTCACCGAGCGGTACGGGTTCACCTCGTTCAAGCTGAAGGGCGGTGTCTTCCCGCCGGACGAGGAGATCGCCGCCGTACGGGCACTCGCCGAGGCGTTCCCCGGGCATCCCCTGCGCCTGGACCCCAACGGCGCCTGGTCCGTGGAGACTTCACTGAGGGTCGCCGAGGAGCTGGGTGACGTACTCGAATACCTGGAGGACCCCGCACTCGGCACGCCCGCCATGGCGGAGGTCGCCTCCCGCACCTCGGTCCCGCTCGCCACCAACATGTGCGTGACGACCTTCGCGGAGATCCAGGAGGCCTTCACCAAGGGAGCCGTACAGGTCGTCCTGTCCGACCACCACTACTGGGGCGGACTGCGCAACACACGTGAACTCGCCGCCATCTGCCGCACGTTCGGCGTAAGCGTGTCCATGCACTCCAACACCCACCTCGGCATCTCACTCGCCGCGATGACCCACGTCGCCTCGACGGTCCCCGACCTCCACCACGCCTGCGACTCCCACTACCCCTGGCAGTCCGAGGACGTACTCACCGAGCGCCTCACCTTCGAGAACGGCTCGGTCAAGGTCTCCGACGCCCCCGGCCTCGGCGTCGAACTCGACCAGGACAAACTCCGCTTCCTGCACCAGCGCTGGCTCGACGACGACGGCAAACTGCACGACCGCGACGACGCGGCGGCGATGCGGATCGCGGCCCCGGACTGGGTCACACCGGCCGTGCCGCGCTGGTAGTCACCGGCGCCGCTTCCCTTCAAGCCGACCTCGCCGATCCTCTGGACTCACCGAGGTCGGTTTCCTGGTCCGCGGCGGCGGCCGCAACGACCGTATCCGGCCGCGCCCCGCGAGAGCCTCCACGCCCACCGCGCCGAAGGCCGCACCGGACGCCGCCCCCGGACCTGCGGGAACGGCTCCGGCGGGAGCCTGACGCGACGGCAGTTGCGGGCGTGCTCACCGCCGCTCCGCCCGCAGCGTGGTGCAGACTGACTTGAAATCAGCACCACGTCAGGGAGCGCACCGTGACCGCAGCCAACGGAGAGCGACCGTACAGCCATGCGCCCGTCGACCCGCTCGCCGGGCTGCGCGCGCCCCAGGATCCGCCCTGGGACGTCTACCTCACGGGCACCGTCTTCCTCGACATCATCTTCACCGGGCTCGACTCCGCCCCGGTGCGCGGGACCGAGTCCTGGGCGCGCGGGATGGGGTCGAGCCCCGGCGGCGTGGCGAACATGGCGACGGCGCTGGCGCGGCTGGGCCTGAAGACCTCGCTGGCGGCGGCCTTCGGGGACGACCACTACGGGGAGTACTGCTGGGACGCCCTGGAGCAGGGCGAGCACATCGACCTCTCCCCGTCCCGCACGGTGCCCGGCTGGCACTCGCCGGTCACCGTGTCGATGGCGTACGAGGGCGAGCGCACGATGGTCTCGCACGGCCACGAGCCGCCTCCGGAGGAGCCGGCGCCCGACTGCCCGCCGAGTGCGCGTGCCGCCGTCGCCGCGCTCACGCCGGGCAAGCCCGCGCCGTGGATCGCGCAGGCCGCGAGCAAGGGGGCCCGGATCTTCGCGGACGTCGGCTGGGACGACACGGGCGCGTGGGATCTGGCGGGGCTGTCCGACCTCGCGCACTGCGAGGCGTTCCTGCCCAACGCCGAGGAGGCGATGCGCTACACAGGCGCCTCCTCGCCTCGGGCCGCGGCCCACGCGCTCACGGAGCACGTGCCGCTCGCCGTGGTCACGCTCGGCTCCGAGGGTGCGTACGCCGTTGACGCCGGCACCGGCCAGAGCGCCGAGGTGCCCGCCATCGCCGTCGAGGCCCTGGACCCCACCGGCGCGGGTGACGTCTTCGTCGCCGGCTTCGTCATGGCCACCCTCGCCGACTGGCCCCTCGCCGACCGCCTCGCCTTCGCCGGCCTCACCGCCGCGCTCTCCGTCCAGGAGTTCGGCGGCTCCCTCTCCGCCCCCGGCTGGTCCGAGATCGCCGCCTGGTGGCGCCGCGTCCAGTCGGTCGACGACCAGGACCCCGCCGCCCTCGACCGTTACGCCTTCCTGGAGCCCCTACTCCCGGAGACTTCCCGCCCCTGGCCCCTGAGACGAGCAGTCCCCACCATCGGCTTCGGCCGCTCAGCCTGAACCCCCGGCCCCCACAGAGGCATTTTTTCGCCCCCTCCGCCCCTACCCGACCCGTACCTGGGGGCTGCCGCCCCCAGACCCCCGCCATCGGCCTGAACGGCCTCGTCCTCAAACGCCGGACGGGCTAAAAGATCTCCCCCAGCCGGGATGAAGAGTGGAGCCCCCACGGGTGGGTGGGGGATTGGGACGGCACCATCTCGTCCTCGGACGCCGGACGGGCTGAAACCCCAGCGGGGAATCGGGATGGCACCACCTCGCCCCCAAACGGCGGACGGGCCGGAGGATCCCCACCCGGACTGAAGAGCGCGGCCCCCACGGGTGGGCGGGGAATCGGAATAGCACTACCTCGCCCTCAGACGGCGGACGGGCCGGACGGTGCGCGCAGCCCCCACCCATGCGCGAGGGATCGGGACAGTGCTGCGGGAGGGTCGTCCCCCGGCCGCCCACGCGCCCGCAGCCACATACGTACGGAAGGGGCCGGGGGCCGGTACATCAAAAGCCCGTCGCGTACGTCCGCGTCACCGGACGCCTCACTGCTCGGCCAAGGTCTGATCCGTCGGCGACGGGCGGATGTACCGGCCCCCGGCCCCGACCCACCACCCAACCCCAGGGCGCAGCCACGACACGCACGGCTACCCCACCACCCCCACCCCAAACGCAACGTGCCTCACATCACACCACCCCCCCTTCTTCGCACCCCCACCCCCTTGATACAAATTGCCCGCGCGTTCCTGTCCGTCGACAGCCGCCCAACCCCCCTATTGAGCCGCTTCTTTCGCATGCCCTGGGAACGCCCGTGTCCGCCCGCACCACCCCCCGCCCCTGGCCCCTCGTCGCCCTTTTCACGGCCGGGTACCTCGCCCCGTACCTCCTCCCGACCACCGTCGGCAGACTGGACGCGGGCCTCCCCCTCTCCGCCACACAGGCCGGCTCCATCGGCAGCGCCCTGCTGCTGAGTTCGGCCATGGCGGGCTTCCTGCTCGCCTCGCGAGTCGACCGCTTCGGCCCCCGCAGGCTCGCCCAAGCGGGCCTGCTCCTCGCCGCAGCCGGCTACGGCACCGCCGCCACCACGACGACGATCCCCCTGGTCGTCACCGGCGCGATCCTCGGCGGCCTCGGCTCCGGCACGGCCACCACGGTCGCGGCCACCGGCATAGCCGCACAACGCGACCCCCACCGCACCACCACCCTGGGCCTCCTGGGCGTCTCCGCCCTCGCAGGCACGCTGTACCTGACGATCCCCCACCTGGGCGGCGCCCACGGCCTCCCCCTCGCCGCGATAGCGATCACCGCACTACTCGTCCTCCCCACAACCCGGCACCTCCCCACCCACACACGGCAACCCACCCCCCACACCCTCCGCATCTCAACCCCCCTCCCCCACCTACACGCCGGCGCCCTCCTCGCCACCGCCATGCTCTTCTGGTCCCTCGCCCAGAACTCCCTGTGGGGCGTCAGCGGCCGTATCGGCCTGGCCCAGGCGGGACTCACCGAGGTCACCGTCGGCGCGGTCTTCGCGGCGGCGCTCGGTGCCGGACTCCTCGGGGTGATCGGCGCGAGCGCGCTGGGCCCGCGCTTGGGACACGCGCTGCCGATCGGCGCGGGCACAGCCCTGATCGCCGGCTGCATCGCGCTCAGCGCGGCGGCGGACGACCTGACGTCGTTCGCGATAGGCGAGATCGCGTGGAACACGCTCTACCCGGTGGTGCTCTCGTACGTGATCGGCCTCGCCGCGTCCCTGGACCCGCGCGGCCGCTGGGCGGTCCTCGTAGGCTCCGCCTCCTCACTCGGCACGGCGTGCGGCCCGCTCACGGGCAGCCTGCTCTCCGCCCGGGCGGGCTACCCGGCGATGGGCACGATCCTGGCCCTCGGCCTGCTCCTGCTCACGGTCCCGATGACGGCCGTGGCCCTACGCACCAGGCGCGGCAGCACCCCCGAACACACGGTCGTGGAGATCTCGTTGGACGCGATCCCGGCCCAGCGGACGGCGTACGACACGGCAGGACCCCGGCAGGCAGCAACAGCGGCCGCACCGGGGCCCGGCCCCACGTAAAACGCCCGTCTACTCGAACTCGTACGCCGCCACCTCGGCGATGTACCGGGCCCGCCGCTCCTCGTCGTGCTCGAGGAAGGACGCCTCGAACGAGTTGCGGGCCAGCTCCCGCAACCGTTCCTGATCGACCCCCAGCGCTTCCCGCACCGCGTGGAAGGTGTCCCCGACGTATCCCCCGAAGTAGGCGGGGTCATCGGAGTTGACGGTGCACAGCAGCCCGGCGTCCATCATCGCGACCAGCGGATGGTCCTCCAGCATGTCCACGGCCCGCAGGCGTACGTTCGACAGCGGACACAGCGTCAACGGCACCCGCTCACGCACGAGCCGCTCGACCAGCGCGTCGTCCTCCATGCAGCGCAGCCCGTGGTCGATGCGCTCGACGCCGAGGACGTCCAGCGCCTCGGTGATGTAGGACGGCGGCCCCTCCTCACCCGCGTGCGCGACGCGCCGCAGCCCGAGCGCGGCAGCGGCCTCGTACACCTCGCGGAACTTGACCGGCGGGTGCCCGACCTCGGCGGAGTCGAGGCCGATGCCGACGATGCGGTCGAGGTACGGCTTCGCGGCCTCCAGGGTGTCCATGGCCGACTCGGCGGACTCGTCGCGCAGGAAGCACATGATCAGCTGGGTGGAGACACCGTGCGTCTCCTCACTGCGCGCGAGCGCGCGGGAGAGCCCCTCGACGACGGTCCCCATTCCCACCCCCCGCGCGATGTGCGCCTGCGGG
Organism: Streptomyces sp. NBC_00620; assembly: GCF_026341825.1. Lineage (GTDB taxonomy): Bacteria > Actinomycetota > Actinomycetes > Streptomycetales > Streptomycetaceae > Streptomyces. The sequence goes on along the minus strand of NZ_JAPENY010000001.1, from coordinate 3,700,973 downwards.
TCGAAGAAGATCTCGGCGTGCCGCACGCCCTGCGCGGCGGCGCGCGCGAGGTAGGCGTTCGTGAGGTCTTCGAAGTCCTGCTCGGTACGGAGGACGGCCATGAGCTCGTAGTACAGGTTCAGGAACGACTGGAGATCGTCGAAGAGATACGCCTTGCGCAGCGCTTCGGTGTCCGCGTACGGCAGGGTCACGCCGTTGCGCGCGGCGAGCGCGAAGGCCAGCTCGGGTTCGAGGGTGCCTTCGATGTGGAGGTGCAGTTCAGCTTTGGGGAGGGGCATCAAATCATCGTAAAGGCGATTCCCCACAGCTCCGGAACCGGCACTCGAACTACCACCCGAACCACCGTCACCACCGCTTGGGAACCGGCACCCGAACCAGATCGTGCGCCACGGTCAGCTCCCCCTCGAACCCGGCGGCCCGAGCCTGCCGCTCGAACTCATCCGGTTCGGAGTACCGCTGACTGAAGTGCGTGAGCACGAGATGCCGTACGCCGGCGTCCTTGGCCACCCGGCCAGCCTGACCAGCCGTCAAATGGCCGTGATCCGAAGCAAGTTGCTCGTCCTGATCAAGAAACGTCGACTCGATGACAAGCATGTCGCACCCCTCGGCAAGCGCATACACCCCGTCGCACAGCCGAGTGTCCATGACGAACGCGAACCGCTGCCCGCGCCGGACTTCGCTCACCTCGTCGAGGGAGACTCCCGGAAGGGAGCCCTCTCGCTGCAGCCGCCCGACATCAGGTCCCCGGACCCCCCGCTCGGCGAGCCGCTCGGACAGCATCCGCCGCCCGTCGGGCTCGACAAGCCGGTAGCCGTACGACTCGACGGGGTGGGAGAGCCGCCGGGCCTCCAGCGTGTACGAAGCACTCACAGCGAGCACCCCATCGGCGTCGACCGGCGCTTCGGTGAGCGCGACGGTCTCGCGGTAGGCAGTCGCGTACCGCAGCCGGTCGAAGAACCGCTGCCCGGAGCGCGGATAGTGCGCGGTCACCTCGTGCGGCACCCGGTCGAGGTTGATGCGCTGGATCACCCCGGCGAGCCCGAGCGAGTGGTCGCCGTGGAAGTGGGTGACACAGATCCGGTGCAGATCATGGGCCGCGACCCCGGCACGCAGCATCTGCCGCTGCGTGCCCTCGCCGGGATCGAACAGCAGCCCCTCCCCGTCCCAGCGCAGCAGGTAGCCGTTGTGGTTGCGATGGCGGGTGGGGACCTGGCTGGCGGTGCCGAGGACCACCAATTCACGTACGGACAAGGCCGGTTACCCCGGCGGCCACTGCATGCCACGACCACCGAGGAGGTGGGCGTGTGCGTGGAAGACGGTCTGCCCGGCGCCGCTGCCCGTGTTGAACACGATGCGGTAGCTGTCGAGCTTCTCCTCGGCCGCGACCTGGCCGGCCTCGCGCAGTATGTCCGCGGCGATGCCGGGTTCGGCGGCTGCCAGTGCTGCCGCGTCCGGGTGGTGCACCTTGGGGATGACCAGGATGTGGGTGGGCGCCTGGGGGTTGATGTCCCGGAACGCCACGGTCGTCTCGGTCTCCTGGACCACGTCGGCCGGGATCTGCCCCGCGACGATCTTGCAGAACAGGCAGTCGTCCTGCGGCTCTCCCACCATGCGTGTGCCTCCTCACGTGGTCCGGTCAGTACGCCAGCATCGTATCGGCCCTACCGATCAAGGGCGCCCTGCCCGATAGGGGCGGATGTTCCAAGCCACAACGCACCCGCAGAAAAGATCAAAGCTGCGGCAAAGCGGGCGCAGCCTTCGCCGGGTTCTCGGCAAGCGCAGCCAGCGCGATCCGGATCGCCTCGTCCAACTGTGTGTCGCGCCCCGCGGCGTAGTCCTGCGGGGCCTGGACGACCTCGACGTCCGGATCGACGCCGTGGTTCTCCACGCCCCACTCGTAACCCTCGAACCAGAAGGCGTACTTGGGCTGGGTGACGAGGGTGCCGTCGACGAGCCGGTAGCGGCTGTCGATGCCGATCACGCCGCCCCAGGTCCGGGTGCCGACCACGGGACCGATGCCCAGCGCCTTGATGGCCGCGTTCACGATGTCGCCGTCGGAGCCGGAGAACTCGTTGGCGACGGCGACGACGGGCCCGCGCGGCGCGTCCTCGGGGTAGCTGTACGGGCGCATGCCGCGGGGCAGGTCCCAGCCGACGATCCGCCGGGCGAGTTTCTCGACGACGAGCTGGGAGGTGTGGCCGCCGCGGTTCTCGCGGACGTCCACGACGAGTCCCTCGCGTGCCACCTCGACGCGCAGGTCGCGGTGGAGCTGCGCCCACCCGGAGCCGACCATGTCGGGCACGTGCAGATAGCCGAGCCGTCCGCCGGACTGCTCGTGGACGTAGGCCCGCCGGTCGGCGACCCACGCGTGGTAGCGCAGCGGTTCCTCGTCCGCGAGGGGCACCACGACGGCGTGCCGCGGATCGCCGCCGCCGGACGGGGAGACGGTCAGCTCGACCGGCTTGCCCGCCGTGCCGACGAGCAGCGGTCCCGGCCCGGCCACCGGGTCCACCGGCCGCCCCGCGACCGCGACGATGGCGTCGCCGGCGCGCACGGCGACCCCGGGCGCGGCGAGCGGCGCGTGTGCGTCGGGGTCGGAGGTCTCCGAGGGGAGGATCCGGTCGATGCGCCAACTGCCGTCGTCGTGACGGGAGATGTCGGCCCCGAGCAGCCCCTGCGCACGGTCGCCGCCGCCCCATCCGCCGCCGCGCGGCATGACGTAGGCGTGCGAGGTGCCGAGTTCGCCCTGCACCTCCCACAGGAGGTCCACGAGGTCGTCGTGGGTGGCGACCCGTTCGAGCACCGGCCGGTACCGCTGAAGGACCCCGTCCCAGTCGGTGCCGCCGAGGTCGGGCCGCCAGAAGTTGTCCCGCATGAGGCGGCCGGTCTCGTCGTACATCTGCCGCCACTCGGCGGCCGGATCGACGGTCTGCCGTACGCGCGACAGATCGACGGTGATGTTGGTGTCGCTCTCGTCGTCGTTCGAGGCGCGCCGGTCGCTCGGTACGACCTTGAGCTTGCCGTCGGTCCACAGCAGGACGCGCTTGCCGTCGCCGCTGACGGCGAAGTGGTCGGCGTCGGCGGCGAGATGCTCGATGCGCTGCTGGACGAGGTCGTACCGCTCCAGTTCGGTCTTGGGGTCCGGGTCGTCGGGGGTGGCGCGGGAGGAGCCGAGCACTCCGCGGACGGGATGCCGCAGCCACAGCAGTCCGTCCTTGGCGGCGCGAAGGCCGGAGTAGCGGGCGGCCTCGACGGGGAACGGCACGATCCGGTCGGCGAGTCCGTCGAGGTCGATCCGGGTCGCGGGGGCGCCCTCGCTGTCGGGCGTCTCGTCCTTGTCGGGTGCCTCGAAGGGGCGGCCGTGGCGCTGCGGTCCGAAGGGCGAGGGGGTGGTCGCGGCGAGCGTGATGAGGTGCGGTCGCGAGCCGCCCACGAACGCGAGGTCGAAGACGTGCTCGTCGTAGACCGGGTCGAAGGACCGGGCCGAGAGGAACCCGAGGTGCTTGCCGTCGAGGGTGAACGCGGGTGCGTAGTCCCGGAAGCGGAGCGGGGTCGCCTCGGTCACCGACAGGTCGGTGGTGTTGGCGAGCTTGAGCTGGCGCAGCGGGCGCGGGCCGGGGTGCGACCAGGCGAGCCAGGCGGAGTCGGGCGAGAAGGCGAGGCCGCTGACGTCGCCGTTCTCGCTGCGGTCGACCTCGCGGACCTCTCCCGTCTCGCGCTCGACGAGCAGGACGCGTCCGTCGTGCGAGGCGACGGCGGCGCGGCTGCCGTCGGGTGACATCGCGAGGGCGAGGACCCGCCCGAGCTGTCCGGCGGCGAGCCGCCGAGGTGTCGCTCCGGGCGCGGCCCCGGTCGCGGGGGCGAACTCCAGGGCGTCGTCGCCCTCGGCGTCCGTCACCCACACCACATGTTCCTCGCCCTCCGCCCGGAAGGTGCGGGGCAGCCGGGCGCGTACGCCGGGTTCGGCGGCGAGCGCGCGGGCCGGGCCCGAGCGGTGGGTGACCCAGTGGACGGAGCCGCGCACGGCGATCGCGCTGCCGCGTCCGGTGTGGTCGGGCGCGGCGGCCCCGAACCAGCGGGAGGCGCTCACGGGATGCGGCTGCAGGTCGACGCGCTGTCCGCCGAGCCGCAGGTCGAGCCTGCGCGGTTCGGCGCCGTCCAGGTCGTCGAGGAGCCACAGTTCACCGGCGGACGCGTACACGACCCGGGTGCCGTCGGTCGCCGCGTGCCGGGCGTAGAAGCCGTCGATGGCCGTGTGCCGCCGCAGATCCGTGCCGTCCGCGAGTGACGAGTACAGCGCCCCGACGCCTTCGTGATCGGACAGGAAGGCGACCCGGTCCCCCACCCACAGGGGGTACTCCAGGTTTCCGTCCAGCCCTTCATGCAGCCGTACGAACTCCCCGTCGCCCTCCCGGTCGATCCACAGCTTGCCCGCCGTACCGCCCCGGTACCGCTTCCACCAGGCGGCCTCGCGCCCCATCGGAGCGGACAGCAGCAGCACGCCCCCGTCGCCGTGGGCGACGTCGCCGACGGGCCCGTACGGGAGGGTGGTGGCCGGACCGCCGTCGAGCGGGATCGCCCGCGCCCAGCTGCGGCGCAGGCTCGCCTGTCCCTGCGTACTGAGCGCGAGCACCTGCCCGTCGGGGGTCCAGCCGCGCACCTGGGTCTTCGAACTCCCCCAGTACGTCAGCCGTTTGGACGGTCCGCCGTCCAGCGAAGCGGCATGCACCTCGGGGGCGCCGTCACGGGTGGACGTCCAGGCGACGGTCGTCCCGTCCGGGGAGATGCGCGGATGGTTCACCGGAACGTTGTCGGCGCTGACCCGCCATGCGCGGCCCGCCCCGTCCAGCGGGGCGACCCAGACGTCGTCCTCGGCGGTGAAGGCGACCAGATCGCCGTGCAGATGCGGAAACCGGAGATACGCGGAGGGTGCGGACTCTGTCACCCGATCACCTTAGGCAGCGATCACGCCCCCGGACAGGGGTTTCGATCACTTACCTCCCCGCACGTCACTTGCCCTGGGGCCAGCACGTGGGGTTCCCCTGGCAGTAGATGGTCTTGGTGACGGTCACGGTCACAGTGGGGCCGGGCTGCTGTGGGTTGTTGACGGGCGGGGTGTATCCGGGCGTGCTGGGGGTGTCGCAGTTGCCGAGACCCTTCACGTGGAACCACTCCTTGCCGTCGATCCTGGCGGTCAGATCACCGCGTACGCACCGGCCGTTGACGGCCCGGGTGACCTTGCCCGTGACGGTGATGTCCTTCCCGTCCGAGGTCTCCCCCGTGCAGTCGACGTCCGCCACGGTGGTCTCGGTCGGCGAAGGCGTCTTCCCGGGCGTGTAAGCCTTGTTGCCGCCGCCGAACGACGCCGTGCAGCTGAGCCAGGCCACATCCGCCTTCTGCCGCTCGAGCTCCTTCGTCACGGTCTGGTCGGTCGTGTACGCCACGGAGGCGGAGCTCAGCCCTGCGGGGTCGCACGCGACGACGCCGCCCACGGCGACCGCCACGAGACCGGCCGCCGCCATCGTCCGCCGCTGTCCGGCCCGTCTTCCTATCCGCCTCAAAGCCCCCATGACTGGCAGCGTGCCACCGTCCCGGGTGACGCGGAAGACCGCATGCGGCCACTGCCGCATCCTCACGCGTCACACTCGAACACCTGGGCGCCGACCGCGGATTCAGGCGAGCAGCAGCTGCCACTCCTGCAGCTCCACCAGGTTCCCTTCCGGGTCCTTGAGGTGGGCGACGCGCATGCGGTCGGTCATGGGTGCGGGGCCGTGCAGGATGGTCGCGCCACGGGCCGTGATCTGCTCGCAGTACGTGTCCAGGTCGTCCACGCGAAGCACCACCAGCGAGCGGTGTCCCGTCGCCATGTCGCCCAGTTCGCCGAGGACTTGGGCCATCATCGCGCGGTCCTGGAGGGCGATGCCCGCCGAGCCGGTGACCGGGCTGAACTTCTCGTACGGTCCCCCGGTCGCGCCCGACTGGGGCTTGAGGCCGAGGACTTCCGCGTAGAAGCGGTAGCAGGCCGGGAAGTCGGAGACGAGCAGGCGTACTTGGGCGAGTTCCAAGGGGATCTCCATTGGTTCAGGACCAGCTGGTTCAGGACCAGCGACCGGTGCGGCCGAGCAGCAGCGCGGCCGCCGCGGTCCCGGCGGTCGAGGTGCGCAGCACGCTGCGCCCCAGGCGGTACGCCCGCGCGCCCGCCTCGGTGAAGAGCGCCAACTCCTCCGGGGAGACGCCCCCTTCGGGGCCGATCACGAGCACGATCTCGCCCTGTTCCGGGAGTTCGGCCGTGGCGAGGGGTTCGTCGCCGCTCTCGTGCAGGACGGCCGCGAGGTCGGCTTTGGCGAGAAGTGCGGCAACCTGCTTGGTCGTCATCGCGTCCGCGACCTCGGGGAAGCGGACACGGCGGGACTGCTTGCCGGCCTCCCGGGCCGTGGCCCGCCACTTGGCGAGCCCCTTCAGTCCCCGCTCGTCCTTCCACTGCGTGATGCAGCGGGAGGCCGCCCAGGGGACGATCGCGTCGACGCCGGTCTCCGTCATGGTCTCGACGGCCAGCTCGCCGCGGTCGCCCTTGGGGAGGGCCTGGACGACGGTGATGCGGGGCTCCTCCTCCGGCTCCTCGGCCACCGAGTCCATCTGGACGATGAGCCGGTCCTTGCCCTCGGTGTCGAGCACCACGCAGTCCGCCCACCGCCCGGCGCCGTCCGTGAGGATGACGTCCTCGCCGGCCCGCAACCGCTTCACGGAGACCGCGTGCCGCCCCTCGGCCCCGTCGAGGACGTAGCGTCCTCCGCCGCCCGCGTCGAAGTGCTCGACCACGAACACCGGCGCCGTCATCGGACCGCACCCCCCGTACCCGTCCCGGACTCCGGATCCGCCGACAACGCTGTCTTCGCAGCGGCGAGTTCGGCGCTCAGCACCTCCACCAGCTGCCCGGCCGGCAGTTCGCGTGCCATGCGGTGTCCCTGGCCCGCCCACAGCGCCATGCCCTGCGCGTCGCCCGCCTTGGCCGCCGCCTTGCGCAGCGGGGAGGTGAGGTGGTGAACCTGGGGGTACGCGGCGGGCGCGTACGGGCCGTGCTCGCGCAGGAAGCGGTTGACGAGTCCGCGTGCCGGGCGCCCGGAGAAGGCGCGTGTCAACTCCGTACGTACGAAAAGGGGGTTGGTCAGTGCCTGCTTGTGCACGGCGTGCGCGCCGGACTCGGGGGTGGCGAGGAACGCCGTGCCGAGCTGGGCCGCGTTCGCGCCGGCCGCGAGCACCGCGGCGATCTGGCTGCCCCGCATGATGCCGCCGGCCGCGACGATCGGGATCTGCACGGTCTCGCGGACCTGCGCGATCAGCGAGAGCAGTCCGATGCCGGTGCCGTCCGTCTCCGGGTTGTCCCGGTGGGTGCCCTGGTGGCCGCCCGCCTCGACGCCCTGCACGACGACCGCGGCGGCTCCGGCCCGCTGCACGGCGAGCGCTTCCTCGGCCGTGGTCGCGGTGACCAGGGTGAGGGTGCCGGCGCGGGCGAGGGAGTCCAGGACGTCGCGGGTGGGGATGCCGAAGTGGAAGGAGACCACCGGCACCGGGTTGTCGTGGAGGACCGCGAGTTTGGCGTCGTAGCCGTCGTCGCGGCCGCTGTCCGGGTCGCCGAGTTCGGTCTCGTACCAGGCGGCCTCACCCGCGAGCTGGTGGGCGTACACCTCGACGGCGGCCTTGTCCGCGTATTCGGGCTGCGGCATGAAGAGGTTCACGCCGAAGGGTCGTCCGGTAATCCCGCGCAGCTGCTTGATCTCCTGGTACATACCGTCGGCGGTCTTGTACCCGGCGGCGAGGAAGCCGAGCCCGCCGGCCTCGGACACGGCGGCCGCGAGATGCGGGACGGATACGCCGCCCGCCATGGGGGCCTGCACGATCGGGTGTGGGAAGAGATCGGTCAGTGCGGAGGACATGACGGCATGTTGTCACGTCCTCCGAACAAGTCCGAATCGAGCCTTCGCCCTGGCATAGGCCACCCGCACGTCCCGCCCCGGCCTGTGCGGCCCGGGGCGGAAAGGCCCACCTCAGCGAGTGCTGAAGGCGCTCTCAGCGACCGTTGAAGGCGTCCTTCAGGCGGGAGAACAGCCCCTGCTGCCCCGGCTGGAACTGCCCGATGGGCCGCTCCTCGCCGCGCAGCACGGCCAGCTCACGCAGCAGGCGCTCCTGCTCGGCGTCGAGCTTGGACGGCGTCATCACCTCGACGTGCACGACGAGGTCACCGCGCCCGCCGCCCCGCAGATGCGTGATGCCGCGCCCGTGCAGCGGGACCGACTGCCCGGACTGCGTGCCCGGACGGATGTCGATCTCCTCCATGCCGTCGAGCGTCTCCAGCGGCACCTTGGTACCGAGGGCCGCCGCGGTCATCGGGATGGTGACCGTGCAGTGCAGGTCGTCACCGCGCCGCTGGAACACGGCGTGCGGGAGCTCGTGGATCTCGACGTACAGGTCGCCGGCGGGGCCGCCGCCGGGGCCGACCTCGCCCTCGCCCGCGAGCTGGATCCGGGTGCCGTTGTCGACACCGGCGGGGATCTTGACGGTCAGCGTCCTGCGCGACCGCACCCGGCCGTCGCCCGCGCACTCCGGGCACGGCGTCGGGACGACGGTCCCGAAGCCCTGGCACTGGGGGCAGGGCCGCGAGGTCATGACCTGGCCGAGGAAGGACCGCGTGACCTGCGACACCTCACCGCGACCGCGGCACATGTCACAGGTCTGCGCCGAGGTCCCCGGCGCCGCGCCCTCACCGCTGCAGGTGCCGCACACCACGGCCGTGTCGACCTGGATGTCCTTCGTGGTGCCGAAAGCCGCCTCGTCCAGCTCGATCTCGAGCCGGATCATGGCGTCCTGGCCACGGCGCGTACGCGACCGGGGGCCACGCTGCGACGCCGTGCCGAAGAAGGCGTCCATGATGTCCGAGAAGTTGCCGAAGCCACCGGCGCCGAAGCCACCGGGGCCGCCCGCGCCGCCCGACTGGGACAGCGGGTCGCCGCCGAGGTCGTAGACCTGCTTCTTCTGCGGGTCCGACAACACCTCGTACGCGGCGTTGATCTCCTTGAACCGCTCCTGCGTCTTCGGATCGGGATTGACGTCCGGGTGCAGCTCGCGCGCGAGCCTTCTGAACGCCTTCTTGATCTCGTCCTGGGACGCGTCGCGGCGCACGCCGAGTACGGCGTAGTAGTCCGTGGCCACTTAGGACTCCGCCAGGATCTGTCCGACGTACCGTGCCACCGCTCGTACCGCTCCCATCGTGCCGGGGTAATCCATGCGGGTCGGTCCGACCACGCCGAGTTTCGCTACTGCTTCGTCGCCCGAACCGTAGCCGACGGAGACGACGGACGTGGAGTTGAGTCCCTCATAGGCGTTCTCGTGACCGATCCGTACGGTCATGCCCGAATCCCCGGCCTCACCAAGCAACTTGAGGAGCACGACCTGCTCCTCCAGCGCTTCGAGGACGGGCCGGATGGTGAGAGGGAAGTCATGTCCGAAACGGGTGAGATTGGCGGTGCCGCCGATCATCAGCCGCTCCTCGGTCTGCTCGACGAGCGTCTCCAGCAGAGTGGAGAGCACCGTCGTGACCGTACCGCGGTCCTCCGCCTCGAAGGCGTCGGGCAGGTCCTGCACCAGTTGCGGAACGTCCGAGAACCGACGGCCCGCGACCCGGCTGTTGAGCCGCGCCCGCAGATCCGCCAGCGACGTCTCCCCGAACGGCACCGGGCAGTCGATCATGCGCTGCTCGACCCGGCCGGTGTCCGTGATCAGGACGAGCATGACGCGGGCCGGAGCCAGCGACAGCAGCTCGACGTGCCGCACGGTCGAACGCGTGAGGGACGGGTACTGCACGACCGCGACCTGCCGGGTGAGCTGCGCGAGCAGTCGTACGGTCCGCCCGACGACGTCGTCGAGATCGACCGCGCCGTCGAGGAAGTTCTGAATGGCCCGCCGCTCGGGGGCGGTCATCGGCTTGACGCCCGCGAGCTTGTCGACGAAGAGCCGGTAGCCCTTGTCGGTGGGGATGCGCCCGGCGCTGGTGTGCGGCTGGGCGATGTACCCCTCGTCCTCGAGGGCGGCCATGTCGTTGCGGACCGTAGCCGGAGAAACCCCGAGCCGGTGCCGCTCGGTGAGGGCCTTGGAACCGACCGGCTCCTCCGTCCCCACATAGTCCTGGACGATGGCGCGCAGCACTTCGAGCCTGCGTTCACTGAGCATCGCGCACACCTCCAGCTGTCGTCCCGTGGTCCTGGTGGGCCTTTCGCCCTGGCACTCAGCGCGTGCGAGTGCCAGCGTTCCCCGGCCCAGTGTACGGCGGGGAGGTACGCCCCCGGCAAGGGCGGCCCCCGCGCGGTCGTGCCGACGACGTCCTCGCCGTTAGCGTCTGCCCATGAGCGTGACTTGGGAAGAGGCAGGCTGGGAGAGGGTGACGCCACGGGTCGGTCGACGGCGTCTTCCGGACTGGGACTGCACGACCGGACTCGTGGTGGGCGACGGGGCTGCACTGATGATCGACGCGGGGTCGAGCCTGCGGGAGGGCGCGCGGTTGCGTTCCGAGGCGCGAGGGCTGCTCGACGGCCGCCGGGTGACGCACCTCGCGCTCACCCACGCGCACTTCGACCATGTTTTCGGCGCGGCCGCCTTCTCGGGTGTGGAGGTGTTCGGGGCGGTGGGCCTGGACACGGTTCTCGCGCACGGCCGCGAGGGGCTGGGCGCGGACGCCGTACGCCACGGTCTCGACCCGCGGGAGGCGGACGAGGCCGCCGATCTGCTCGTCCGCCCCCGCCACCTCGTGTCCGGCGAGTGGACCCTGGACCTGGGCGGCGGCACGCAGGTCCTGCTCGCGAACGTGGGCCCCGGCCACACGGGCCACGACCTGGTGGTCCTGGTCCCCGGATCGACGTCATGGCCGGAGGTCGTCTTCTGCGGCGACCTGGTGGAGGAGTCGGGCGAGCCCCAGGCGGGCACCGACGCCGTCCCGTCCCACTGGCCGGCGGCCCTCGACCGGCTGCTCGACCTGGGCGGGGAGGACGCGTTGTATGTGCCCGGTCACGGGGCGGTGGTGAATGCGGGGTTTGTCCGGGCCCAACGGGACGCGCTGGCAGCCCGTTTCGGCGTGTCGTAGGAGGCCGTACGACACGGGGGCCCGGCTTCTCCTATCGTCATCCGAATGCGCCAGTACCAGCCGGACCTGACTCCGCCGTGGAAGAAGCCCAAGCCCGTACCCGAGGTCCCGGCGGACCCCGGTCTGGTGGTCGAGGAGCCCGGCACCGGTTTCTGCGGCGCGGTGATCCGTTGCGAGGCGGGCACGGTGACGCTTGAGGACCGCTTCGGCAAGCACCGGGTGTTCCCGCTGGAGCCGCGCGGCTTCCTCCTCGAGGGCAAGGTGGTGACCCTGGTCCGCCCCTCCGGCGCCGCTCCCGTACGTCCCGCCCGCACCGCCTCCGGGTCGGTCGCGGTGCCGGGTGCGCGGGCGCGGGTGGCACGGGCCGGGCGGATCTACGTGGAGGGGCGGCACGACGCCGAGCTCGTCGAACGCGTCTGGGGCGACGACCTGCGCATCGAGGGCGTCGTCGTCGAGTACCTGGAGGGCATCGACGACCTGCCCGCGATCGTCTCGGACTTCGCTCCGGGTCCGGACGCCCGCCTCGGCGTCCTCGTCGACCACCTGGTCCCCGGCACGAAGGAGTCCCGCATCGCGGACGCGGTCACCAGCGACCACGCCCTGGTGGTCGGCCACCCGTACATCGACATCTGGGAGGCCGTGAAACCGTCCTCCGTCGGCATCGCCGCCTGGCCCCGGGTCCCCCACGGCCAGGACTGGAAAACAGGCGTCTGCCGCGCCCTGGGCTGGCCCGAGAACACCGGCGCGGCCTGGCAGCACATCCTGTCCCGCGTCCACTCCTACAAGGACCTGGAGCCAGAACTCCTGGGCAGGGTGGAGGAACTGATCGACTTCGTGACGGCACCGGAGTGAGCGACAGGGGTGTTTTCTCGCCCCCTCCGCCCCTTCCCGTCCCGTTCCTGGGGGCTGCTGCCCCCCAGACCCCCGCATCGCGCTGACGCGCTCGTCCTCAAACGCCGGACGGGCTGAAAGATCTCTCCCGGCCGGGACTGAAAGATCTGCCGCGGGGGCGAAAGATCTGCCGGTCGGGGTTGAAAGGTTCTCTGGCCGGAACTGAAAGATTTCAGCTCCGGCCGGGGAAAGATTCAGCCCCTCCGGCGTTTGAGGAGCGGGGTCTGGGGCGGAGCCCCAGGAACAAGGGACGGGTAGGGGCGGAGGGGGCGAAAAAAGCCCCTCAGTCCACCAGATCCCGCACCACCGCATCCGCCAGCAACCGCCCCCGCAACGTGAGAACGGCACGACCGTCGTCGTACGCCCCGATCTCCAGAAGCCCCTCGGACAGCGCCCGCCGCGAGGCGGAGAGCCCGTCAGGGCGGAGCAGCGACAACGGACACCCCTCCCGCAACCGCAGCTCAAGCAGAATCCGCTCCACCCGCCGATCCTCCCCGGAGAGCAGCTCACGCCCCGCCCCGGGCGACTTCCCCGCTGCCAGAGCCCCGGCATAGGCCCCCGGATGCTTCACGTTCCACCAGCGCACCCCGCCCACATGGCTGTGTGCCCCGGGCCCGGCACCCCACCAGTCGGCACCACGCCAGTACAGCTCGTTGTGGAGGCACCGCCCGGCATCGGAGGTGGCCCAGTTGGACACCTCGTACCAGTCGAAGCCCGCCCCGGAGAGCACCTCGTCGGCGATGAGATACCGGTCCGCGTGGACGTCGTCGTCCGTCATGGGCACCTCCCCGCGCCGGATCCGCCGCGCGAGCTGAGTGCCCTCCTCGACGATGAGCGCGTACGCGGAGATGTGATCGGGCCCGGCACCGAGCGCCGCGTCCAGCGAGGCCCGCCAGTCGTCGTCGGACTCCCCAGGCGTGCCGTAGATGAGGTCGAGGTTCACATGCTCGAAGCCCGCCGCGCGGGCCTCGGCGACACAGGCCTCGGGCCGCCCGGGCGTGTGCGTGCGGTCGAGCACCTTCAGTACGTGCTGCCGGGCGCTCTGCATGCCGAAGGAGATCCGGTTGAAGCCCCCGGCCCGCAGGGTCGCGAGGTACCCGGGGTCCACGGACTCCGGGTTCGCCTCGGTGGTGATCTCCGCGTCGTCGGCGAGCCCGAACTCGTCACGGATCGAGGCGAGCATCCGTACGAGATCGGCGGCGGGCAGGAGCGTGGGCGTACCGCCGCCGACGAACACCGTACGGACGGGACGCGGGTCGTCGCCGAGCACCTTGCGGGCGAGGCGGACCTCGTCGATCAGTGTCTCCGCGTAGTTGTCGCGGGAGGCGAGCACGCCGCCGGTGCCCCGCAGCTCGGTCGCCGTGTAGGTGTTGAAGTCGCAGTAGCCGCAGCGGGTCGCGCAGTACGGCACATGGAGATAGAACCCGAGGGGGCGGTCGGCGGCCCCGGCCAGGGCGTGCGCGGGCAGCGCCCCGTCGTCGGGGACGGGCTCACCGTCGGGAAGTGCGGAAGGCATGCCTTCCATTGTCCCGTACGCCCGCCCGAACCTCGTACGAGCTGCGGCCGTGCCTATTCCGCCTGCAGCACCAGCAGCGCCATGTCGTCCTCCGGCGGCTTGGCACCGAACTCGTGGACGAGCCTGCGGATCCGTTCGGCGATCAGTTCGGCGCTCAGGCCGGTGCAGTCGGCCAGGGCCTCGGCGAGACCGTCGTCGTCGTCGAACTGACGGGAGCCGCTGCGGCGCTCGGTGACACCGTCCGTGACACACAGCAGGGTGTCGCCTGGGTACAGCTCGAAGGTCTCGGAGGCGTAGGTCGCGTCCTCGAAGACGCCGAGGAGGGTCCCCGGCCGGGCCACCTCGCGCACGTCGCCGTCCGGGCCGAGGAGCAGCGGCAGCGGATGCCCGGCGGAGGCCAGGGTGCAGCGCACTCCGCCGTCGAAGGGCACCAGTTCGCCGTACAGCATGGACAGGAAGCGCGTCTGCGGTCCGGGGTCCGCGGCGAGCCCGGGCCCGCCCGCCGCCACGAGCGCGCGGGCCGCCGCGTCCGCCGCCTCGGTCGCGTCGTCGAGCAGGAGCCTGTTGAGTCGGTCGAGGACGTCGGCGACCTCGTACCCCTCGCGGGCCAGCAGCCGCAGCCAGGGCCTGGCCAGGCCGATCACTACGGCGGCCTCGGGCCCCTTGCCCTGGACATCGCCGACGAGGAAGGACCAGCGCCCGTCGCCGGCCGGGAACAGGTCGTAGAAGTCGCCGCTGGGCCCGCCCTTGTCGAGCGGTTCGTAGACGAGGGCGCTGCGCACCCCGGGGATCTCGGCGACCGCGCCGGGCAGCAGGCCGCGCTGGAGGACCCGGCTGATGGTGGCCTGGCGCGCGTACTGGCGGGCCGCGCCGATGGCGAGGGCGATACGGCGGCTGAGGTCCTCGACGAGCCCCGTGATCTCGTCGGGGAAACCGGTCGCCCCGGCCCGCCCGATGACGAGCGTGCCCAGCGGCCGCCCACCCGCGATCAGCCGGTACGCGAGCGCCGCCCCGCTCACCCCGGGCCCGGTCGGCACATCCGACTCACCAGTTTCGTGCACGTCACCTGCCGCATCAGCCCCATGCCCGTCCAGGATCTCGCCCACCGGGCCCGTCCCGTCGCCCCCGCCCGAAGCCAGCGCCTCCCCGGGCCAAGGCACCGGTACGGCCCGGGAGCGTACGGAGTCGGGGAGCCGGGGCGGGTCCTTCTCCAGGGCGCGGCGCAGGTCCTCGATGCGGTTCTCGCTGCCGTGCCAGACGCGGGCGAGGCGCGGGCCCAGGGCGATGCCGAGGCCGCCGGCCCGGTCGGTGGCCTCGTCCTCCAGCCACACCGCGCACCAGTCGGCGAGGCGCGGCACGATCAGCTGTCCGGCGAGCGCGGCGACGAGATCCTCGTCGAGCTGCCCGGCGAGCAGGTCGGAGGCCTCGGCGAGGAAGGAGAGGGCGCCGCGGTTGAGCCAGTCGTGGTCCTGCTGGACTCTGCGCCTCGGCTCGGGGGCGAGTATCTCGGCCACCCGCAGCCCGCGTTCCAGGGCCTGTTCACCGGCGTACGCCTCCATCCTCTCGTCGACTTCCACGATCCTGCCGACGCCCGGGATCCCCTCCCTGCCCACGCCGAGGCCGCCTCCGGCGAGGGGCAGCCGCGCCCAGACGGTCTTGACGCCGGTGCGGTACGTGATCCCCCAGGCGTCGGAGAGCGCGGAGACGAGCCGCAGGCCGCGCCCGTACTCCGGTGTGCCGTACGGCTGTTCGCAGTTGTCGTCGCGTACCGCGCGTGAGGGGTGGTGGTCGGACACCTCGATGACCAGCGAGCCCGGCGAATCGCAGTCGGTGCCTGCGGCGCTGCCGGAAATCCCGATGCCATCGGTGTCCTGCCTGCTCACCCTGCTCCCCTGGCCCTCCTCGCCCTCCATGCGGCACGCGAGCTGGACGTCGGTGCCCGCGTGCACAACGGCGTTGGTGACGAGTTCGCTGACGACCACGAGGGCGTCATCGGTGAGCCGGTCGTCCATCATCTCGGCGCCGTGCGGAGCCAGTTCGGCCCACTCGGCGAGTGCGGCGCGAACAAAGTCGCGGGCGGCTCCTGGAGCGAGTGGGGTGCCCGGCAGCGAGGTGCGGGTGACGGTGTCCTGGCCGGCGCGGTGGTGCGCGGGCGCATCAAGGGCACGCGCCTCGGACTCCCGTTGCGTCGGAATGGCCCCCACGGTGCGGCTCCCTGAGCAGTTCGGACGAATAGGCCTCAGCCGATGCGGACACAGTGACAGACTGGCTGTGCCCATAAGCGCCGAGTTACCGAAGTGGGCCGCCATGAGTGAGAACAGTGGTATGCGTGTGCTCGAAGACGGACAGATTCGGGCATCGGATCTGCGCCCTCTGTTCGCCGCGATGACCGCCGCAAGGGACGGCGACTTCAGCAAAGTGCCGGAATCCGGACACGGCCTCGTGGCCGATCTCAGCACGATGTTCAACCAGATCATGGACCGCAGCCTGCACTTCAACTCCGAGGTGCAGCGCGTCCGCCGGGAGCTGGTGCGCCACGGCCGCCTCGACGAGCGCCTCTCGGCGAGCCCGGGCCAGGGCAGCTGGACGACCCAGGTCAACAACGTGAACCAGCTGCTCGACGCGCTGGTCGCACCCGCCGCGAACGCGACACGCGTCCTCGACGCGGTGGCCGGCGGCGATCTGACCCAACGGGTCGACCTGCACGACGGCAACCGTCAACTCCGGGGCGATTTGCGCCGGTTGGGGCGTGCCGTCAACAAGATGGTCGACCAGCTCTCCCTGTTCACCGGAGAGGTGACCCGGGTCGCGCGCGAGGTCGGCACCGAGGGACGGCTCGGCGGCCGCGCGAAGGTGACGGGTCTGTCCGGAAGTTGGCGGGACGTGACCGAGGCGGTCAACACCATGGCGTCCCGGCTGACCGCCCAGGTCCGGGACATCGCCCTGGTGACCACGGCGGTGGCCCGCGGTGACCTGACCCGCACGGTGACCGTCGAGGCGACGGGCGAGCTGCTCGAACTGAAGCTCACCGTGAACACCATGGTCGACCAGCTCTCCGCCTTCGCCGACGAGGTCACCCGTGTGGCCCGCGAGGTCGGCACCGAGGGGCAGCTGGGCGGCCGGGCCCAGGTGCGCGGTGTGTCGGGGGTCTGGAAGGACCTGACCGACAACGTCAACTTCATGGCCTCGAACCTGACCTCCCAGGTCCGCAACATCGCCCAGGTCACCACGGCCGTGGCCAACGGCGACCTGAGCCAGAAGATCACGGTCGACGCGCAGGGCGAGATCCTCGAACTCAAGTCGACCATCAACACGATGGTCGACCAGCTCTCCGCCTTCGCCGACGAAGTGACGCGCGTCGCCCGCGAGGTCGGCACCGAAGGCAACCTCGGCGGCCGCGCGCAGGTACGGGGCGTGTCGGGGGTCTGGAAGGACCTCACCGACAACGTCAACTTCATGGCGGACAACCTGACTTCGCAGGTCCGCAACATCGCCCTGGTGTCCACGGCGGTGGCTCAGGGCGACCTCGGCAAGAAGATCACCGTCGAGGCGAAGGGCGAGATCCTCGAACTCAAGTCGACCATCAACACGATGGTCGACCAGCTCTCCGCCTTCGCCGACGAAGTGACGCGCGTCGCCCGCGAGGTCGGCACCGAAGGCAACCTCGGCGGCCAGGCGCAGGTGCGAGGCGTGTCGGGGGTCTGGAAGGACCTCACCGACAACGTCAACTTCATGGCGCTGAACCTGACTTCCCAGGTACGGAACATCGCCCAGGTGACGACGGCCGTCGCGAACGGCGACCTCTCCAAGAAGATCACCGTCGACGCCCGCGGCGAGATCCTGGAGCTCAAGGACACCGTCAACACGATGGTGGAGCAGTTGCGCGCCTTCGCCGACGAGGTGACACGTGTGGCCCGCGAGGTCGGCACGGACGGCCGGCTGGGCGGTCGAGCCCAGGTGCTCGGCGTCTCCGGTGTCTGGGCCGACCTGACCGACAACGTCAACTACATGGCCGACAACCTGACTTCACAGGTCCGCAACATCGCGCAGGTCGCCACCGCCGTGGCCCAGGGCGACCTGTCCAAGAAGATCGACGTGGACGCGCGCGGCGAGATCCTGGAGCTGAAGACCACGATCAACACGATGGTCGACACCCTCTCCTCCTTCTCGTCCGAGGTCACGCGCGTGGCCCGCGAGGTCGGCTCCGAGGGGCAACTCGGCGGCCAGGCAAGGGTCGAGGGTGTGTACGGCACCTGGAAGCGCCTGACGACGAACGTGAACGAGCTGGCGCTCAACCTGACCACCCAGGTCCGCGCGATCGCCGAGGTGGCGTCCGCGGTGGCCCAGGGCGACATGTCCCGCTCCATCACGGTGGAGACCCAGGGCGAGGTCACCGAGCTCAAGGACAACATCAACCTGATGGTGGCCAACCTCCGCGAGACCACCCGCGCGAAGGACTGGCTGGAGTCGAACCTCGCCCGGCTCGCCGCGCTGATGCAGGGCCACCGCGATCTGATGGAGGTCGCCGACCTGATCCTGCGCGAGCTGACCCCGCTGGTGAACGCGCAGTACGGCGCCTTCTACCTGGCCGACCCCGAGGACGAATCCCTGCGGACCGCCATCCCGGCCAAGGGGCTCGCCTTCATCGCCGGGTACGGCTCGGCGCAGGGCGCGACCGTCGACACGGGCGGCATGCCGGTGCACGGGCTGGTCCGGCAGGCGGCGCGCGAGAAGAAGCGGATCCTGGTGGAGGAGGCCCCGCCGCACTACATCAAGATCAACAGCGGTCTGGGCGAGGCCTCCCCCGCAAGCGTCGTCATCATCCCGATCCTCTTCGAGGACAAGCTCCTCGGCGTGATCGAACTCGCCTCGTTCTCCCGCTTCTCCGACGTCCACCTGGCCTTCTTCGACCAGTTCGTGAACACCATCGGCGTCGCGATCAACACCATCATCGCCAACTCCCGCACCGAGTCCCTGCTCGGCGAGTCCCAGCGCCTGGCGATCCAGCTCCAGGACCGCTCGGACGAACTCCAGTCGCAGCAGGCCGAGTTGCAGCGCTCGAACGCCGAACTGGAGGAGAAGGCAGCGCTGCTGGCCACCAGCTCCCAGTA
Organism: Streptomyces sp. NBC_00620; assembly: GCF_026341825.1. Classification (GTDB taxonomy): domain Bacteria; phylum Actinomycetota; class Actinomycetes; order Streptomycetales; family Streptomycetaceae; genus Streptomyces. Next base: position 3,682,324 of record NZ_JAPENY010000001.1, on the reverse strand, counting down.
CAAGTCCGAGTTCCTGGCCAACATGTCGCACGAACTCCGCACGCCCCTCAACTCACTGCTGATCCTGGCCCGCCTGCTGTCGGACAACCCGGACGGTCATCTCTCCGACCAGGAAGTGCAGTTCGCGACCACCATCCACCGTTCCGGCTCCGACCTGCTCCAGCTCATCAACGACATCCTCGACCTCTCGAAGATCGAGGCCGGCCGGATGGACGTACGCCCCAAGAAGCTCCCCCTCATCAAGCTCCTCGACTACGTCCACGCGACCTTCCGCCCGCTCACCCTCGACCGGGGGCTCGCCTTCGAGGTGGCCGTCGGCGACGACGTACCGCGCGAGATGTGGTCGGACGAGCAGCGGCTCCAGCAGATCCTGCGCAACCTGCTCTCCAACGCGATCAAGTTCACCGCGACCGGCCGGGTCGAGCTGCGCGTCAACCGCCTCAAGGACCCGGACCACGTTTTCACCCGCGAGAACAGCGACGACGTCATCGCCTTCGCCGTCTCCGACACCGGCATCGGCATCGCCCCGGAGAAACTCCCGGTGATCTTCGAGGCCTTCCAGCAGGCCGACGGCACCACCAACCGCAAGTACGGCGGCACCGGCCTCGGCCTGTCCATCAGCCGCGAGATCTCCGGACTGCTCGGCGGCCGGATCGTCGCCGAGAGCAAGCCAGGGCAGGGGTCCACCTTCACGCTGTACGTCCCCGTCATCAGCCCCGGGCACGCGCCGACCGGCCCCACCCACGAGGACCAGGACCTGCCCGTACCCGAGCTGTCCACCGAGCCGTACACCGCCCACGACACGGACGACACCTGGCCCACGCCCACCAAGCTGGAGGCGTGGAAGGCCGGCCGGGCGGGCCAGGTCCTGCCGGGGCGGCGGGTGTTGATCGTGGACGACGACATCCGCAACGTCTTCGCGCTCACCCATGTCCTGGGCCGCGTCGGCATGCCCGTCCTGTACGCGGAGAACGGCCGCGAGGGCATAGAAACGCTGGAGCGCAACCCCGACGTCGAACTCGTCCTGATGGACATCATGATGCCGGAGATGGACGGCTACGAGACGATCGCCGCCATCCGCCGCACGCCCCGCTGGACAGGCCTGCCCATCGTCGCGCTCACCGCGAAGGCGATGCCGGGAGACCGCGAGAAGTCCATCGCGCAGGGCGCCAACGACTACGTACCCAAGCCGGTGGACGTCGACCAACTGCTCACCGTCGTCTGCGCACTCCTCGACCCGGAGGGCACGAAGAACTCCGAGCTCCCGGAGAACCCGGAGGGCGCGAACGACACCGAGCGGCAGGCCAACGACGCTGCCGCCGCCGAGACTGCTGTACCCGTTGTACCGGGACCGAGCACATCAGGGGAGCCCGCGATCCCGCCGACGACTGAGTGAGGCACAGTCATCATGAGCGCTGAGGAAACGACCGACGAGCGCGCCAGCATCCTCCTCGTGGACGACATGGAGGACAATCTGATCGCCCTTGAGGCCGTCCTGGGGTCCCTCAACGAGCCGCTGGTGCGCGCGCGTTCGGGCGAGGAGGCGATGAAGGCGCTGCTGCGGCAGCGATTCGCCGTCGTCCTTCTCGACATCCGGATGCCCGGCATGGACGGCTTCGAGACCGCCGCGAACATCAAGCGGCTCGACCAGACCAAGGACGTCCCCATCATCTTTCTGACCGGCACGGACGCCGACGCGGGCTACGCATTCCGCGGGTACGCGACCGGAGCCGCCGACTACCTGACGAAGCCCTTCGACCCATGGGTGCTGCGCGCCAAGGTCACCGTCTTCCTCGACCTGCACCGAAAGAACCAGCAACTGGAACGTTTGCTCGCCCGTGAACAGGAACAATTCGACGAACTGGCCGCCCGGCTGAAGAAGATCGAGACGCACATGGCCGCGAGCAGCCTGCAGGACGTGTTCGAACTGCGCCACCAGGTACGGCAGATGGAGGAGCTGCTGAAGGAGATGCGAAGGGGACGGGGCCTGTGACTCCCCGCCCCCTTCGGGGACTTACGCCTCGGGGACTTACGCCTCGGGGACTTATGCCTCGCGCGATCCCGCGTACATCTCGTCGATGAGGTGCTTGTACTCGCGCTCGACGACCGGCCGCTTCAGCTTCAGGCTCGGCGTGATCTCGCCGTGCTCGACGTCGAGGTCGCGGGGCAGCAGCCGGAACTTCTTGATGGTCTGCCAGCGCTGGAGACCCTCGTTGAGCTCCTTGACGTAACCCTCGACGAGGCTGACCGTGGCGGGCGCGGCGACGACCTCGGCGTACGACTTGCCGGCGAGCCCGTTCTCCTCGGCCCAGACCAGAATTGACGGCTCGTCAAGAGCGATCAGCGCGGTGCAGAAGTTCCGGTCGGCGCCGTGCACAAGGATGTTGGAGACGTACGGGCACACGGCCTTGAACTGGCCCTCGACCTCGGCGGGCGAGATGTACTTGCCGCCCGAGGTCTTGATGAGGTCCTTCTTGCGGTCGGTGATGCGGAGGTAGCCGTCCGGGGACAGCTCGCCGATGTCACCGGTGTGGAACCAGCCGTCGGCCTCAAGGACCTCGGCGGTCTTCTCGGGCAGCCCGTGGTAGCCCTCCATGATGCCGGGGCCACGCAGCAGGATCTCGCCGTCGTCCGCGATGCGCACCTCGGTGCCGGGCAGCGGCTTGCCGACGGTGCCGGTGCGGTAGGCCTCACCGGGGTTCACGAAGGAGGCGGCGGAGGACTCGGTGAGCCCGTAACCCTCGAGGATGTGGATGCCGGCGCCGGCGAAGAAGTAGCCGATCTCCGGCGCGAGCGCCGCACTGCCCGACACACAGGCGCGCAGGTTGCCGCCGAAGGCCTCGCGGATCTTGGCGAAGACGAGCGCGTCGGCGACCTTGTGCTTGGCCCCGAGCGCGAAGGGGACGGAGGCGGATCCGGTACGGCGGAAGTTGTCCTGGCTGGCCTTCGCGTACTCGCGCGAGACCCCGGCCGCCCACTGGAAGATCTTGTACTTGGCGCCGCCACCGGCCCGTGCCTTGGCCGCGACCCCGTTGTAGACCTTCTCGAAGATGCGGGGCACGGCCGCCATGTACGTCGGCTGCACCACCGGCAGATTCTCGATGATCTTGTCCACCCGGCCGTCGACGGCGGTGACGTGCCCGACCTCGATCTGGCCGGAGGTGAGCACCTTGCCGAAGACGTGGGCGAGCGGCAGCCAGAGGTACTGCACGTCCTCGGTGCTGATCAGACCGGTCGCGGCGATGGCCTTCGCCATGTACGACCAGTTGTCGTGCGGGAGACGGACACCCTTGGGGCGCCCGGTGGTACCCGAGGTGTAGATGAGGGTGGCGAGCTGGTCGGAGGTGATCGCGCCGACCTTCTCCTTGATCAGATCGGGGTTCTTCTCCAGGTAGGCGGCGCCGCGGGCCTCCAGCTCGGCGAGGGTGAGAACCCACTCGCTGCTCTCGACGCCCGCGGGGTCGATGACCACGACATGCGTCAGCTCGGGAAGGTCGGCGCGCTTCTCCACCGCCTTGGCGAGCTGGGCCGCGTCCTCCGCGATCAGGACCTTGCTCGCGGAGTCCGAGAGGATGAACGCCGACTCCTCGGCGTTCGTCTGCGGATACACGGTCGTCGTGGCCGCGCCCGCGCACAGGATGCCGAGGTCCGCGAGGATCCACTCGACCCGGGTGGAGGAGGCGAGCGCGACGCGCTGTTCCGGCTGCACGCCCAGTTCGATCAGACCGGCCGCGACGGCGAAGACCCGCTCGGCGGCCTGGGCCCAGCTCAGCGACTTCCACTCGTCCGGGCCCTCGCCCGAGGTGGCGGGCACCGGGTAGCGGTACGCCTCGGCGTCCGGCGTGGCCGCCACACGCTCCAGGAAGAGGGCCGCCACGGACGGCGGACGGTTCTCGATCAGGGTCTGTGTGTCGCTCACGACATCCTCCGGGGCCCGCGGCAGCGCGGCTGGCTCAATGGTGCGGCTGTTGTTTAACTCGTGAGTAACTAGCGAGCAGTGATCAGAGTAAAGCCCGACCGGCCACTGCGTAAGAGGCCGCGGCCTGTCACTTCCTACAGAGCGCAACCGGGCGCAAGCGCAAGGGCCCGCCACGCCGAAGCGCAGCGGGCCCTTGGGAACAACGGCATTCCGCGGGTCTACTTCTTGCCCTTGCCCGAGCCGCTGTCCTCGTCACTGGACAGCACGGCGATGAAGGCCTCTTGCGGAACCTCCACAGAGCCCACCATCTTCATCCGCTTCTTGCCTTCCTTCTGCTTCTCCAGCAGCTTCCGCTTACGGGAGATGTCACCGCCGTAGCACTTGGCGAGGACGTCCTTACGGATCGCGCGGATGGTCTCGCGGGCGATGACCCGCGACCCGATGGCCGCCTGGATGGGAATCTCGAAAGCCTGGCGCGGGATGAGCTCGCGCAGCTTGGCCACGAGCCGCACTCCGTACGCGTACGCCGCGTCCTTGTGCGTGACGGCGGAGAAGGCGTCGACGCGGTCGCCGTGGAGCAGGATGTCGACCTTCACCAGCTGGGCGTCCTGCTCGCCGGTGGGCTCGTAGTCCAGGGAGGCGTACCCACGGGTCTTGGACTTCAGGTTGTCGAAGAAGTCGAAGACGATCTCGGCGAGGGGAAGCGTGTAGCGGATCTCGACCCGATCCTCCGACAGATAGTCCATGCCGAGAAGGGTGCCGCGGCGGGTCTGGCAGAGCTCCATGATCGAGCCGATGAACTCGCTGGGAGCGAGGATCGTGGCCCGGACGACCGGCTCGAAGACCTTGTCGATCTTGCCCTCGGGGAACTCGCTCGGGTTGGTGACCGTGTGCTCCTTCCCGTCCTCCATGTTCACGCGGTAGACCACGTTGGGCGCGGTGGCGATGAGTTCGAGGTTGAACTCGCGCTCCAGGCGCTCACGGATGACGTCGAGGTGCAGCAGGCCGAGGAAGCCGACACGGAAGCCGAAGCCGAGGGCCGCGGAGGTCTCCGGCTCGTAGACCAGGGCGGCGTCGTTGAGCTGAAGCTTGTCCAGCGCCTCACGGAGGTCGGGGTAGTCCGAGCCGTCCAGCGGATAGAGGCCGGAGAAGACCATCGGCTTGGGGTCCTTGTACCCGCCGAGGGCCTCGGTGGCGCCCTTGTCCTTGCTGGTGATGGTGTCACCGACCTTGGACTGACGGACGTCCTTCACGCCGGTGATGATGTAACCCACCTCGCCGACGCCGATGCCGTCGGCCGGTGTCATCTCGGGGGACGAGACGCCGATCTCCAGAAGCTCGTGCGTGGCGCCGGTCGACATCATCTTGATGCGCTCGCGCTTGCTGAGCTGGCCGTCGATGACACGGACGTACGTGACCACACCCCGGTACGAGTCATAGACGGAGTCGAAGATCATCGCGCGGGCGGGCGCATCGGCGACACCGACCGGGGCAGGGACGTCACGGACGACCCGGTCCAGGAGCGCGTCCACGCCGATACCGGTCTTCGCCGAGACCTTGAGCACGTCCTCCGGCTGGCAGCCGATGAGATTGGCCAGCTCCTCGGAGAACTTCTCCGGCTGGGCGGCCGGCAGGTCGATCTTGTTCAGTACGGGGATGATCTTGAGGTCGTTCTCCATCGCCAGGTAGAGGTTGGCGAGAGTCTGCGCCTCGATGCCCTGAGCTGCGTCGACGAGGAGAACGGTCCCCTCGCAGGCGGCGAGCGACCGGGACACCTCATACGTGAAGTCCACGTGCCCGGGGGTGTCGATCATGTTGAGGATGTGGGTCTTGCCCGGATCCTCGGTCGGCGCCCAGGGCAGTCGCACTGCCTGGGACTTGATCGTGATGCCGCGCTCGCGCTCGATGTCCATCCGGTCGAGGTACTGGGCGCGCATCTGCCGCTGATCGACCACTCCGGTCAGCTGGAGCATGCGGTCGGCGAGCGTGGACTTGCCGTGGTCGATGTGCGCGATGATGCAGAAATTGCGGATCAGAGCCGGGGCGGTACGGCTCGGCTCGGGCACATTGTTAGGGGTCGCGGGCACGCAGGGTCCTGTCTCTTGAGGCGCCTGTCGCCTCGGGTCGGATCGATACGTAGGCTCCATGGTCCCACGGGCGGGGAGCTGCGACCGGTTTGGGCCGGTCGCAGGAGCACTGGTAGCCTGGGTAGCTGTGTCTCATGCCCTCTCTGCAGGAGGCACACCCAAGGAAATCAAACGGCGAGTGAGACGTGCTGTCTCGCGCGCCTGAACCTGTAAAGGCTCATTCAGTGGCGAACATCAAGTCCCAGATCAAGCGGATCAAGACCAACGAGAAGGCTCGGCTGCGCAACAAGGCCGTCAAGTCCTCCCTGAAGACCGCGATCCGCAAGGCCCGCGAGGCAGCTGCCGCCGGTGACGTCGAGAAGGCCACCGAGTACACGCGCGATGCTTCGCGCGCGCTCGACAAGGCCGTCTCGAAGGGCGTCATCCACAAGAACCAGGCCGCCAACAAGAAGTCGGCGCTTGCTTCCAAGGTCGCTTCCCTCAAGGGCTGATCCAACCCGACTTAACCGCCGAATAGGACCCAGCGGACCCTCTCTACCGCTCCTACCCGGCACCCCTGGACCCACGCACGACCTGCGTTCGCCACGCGGGCGTGGCTCCAACATCTTGAACCGAGACCCCGTTTCCCCTTCCTTCCCCGGGAGGGCGAGCGGGGTTTTTGGCGTTCGAGAGCTCGGCGGGCAAGTTCCAGCCCATGAGGTGCATGAGCTCTAGCCCGTCCGGCGTCCGAGGACGAGGCGGTGGCGTCCCGAACCGCCACCCACCCGCGGGGGCGGGGGTGTTTCAGCCCGTCCGGCGTTGGAGGACGAGGTGGTGCCGTCCCGAACCCCCACCCACCCGTGTGGGCAGGGATTTCAGCCCGTCCGGCGTTTGAGGACGAGCGCGTCAGCGCGATACGGGGGTCTGGGGGCGGAGCCCCCAGGAACAAGGGACGGGTAGGGGCGGAGGGGGCGAAAAACCCCAAGGCCGACACCAGCCCAGGAGCACCTACCCCCGCCGGGATCGCGCAGCCCGAGCAATCACCACAACAGCCTTCTCCAGGGCGTACTCGGGATCATCCCCGCCCCCCTTGACGCCCGCGTCAGCCTCCGCAACCGCCCGCAGGGCAACAGCAACCCCATCCGGAGTCCACCCCCGCATCTGCTGCCGAACCCGGTCAATCTTCCACGGCGGCATCCCCAGCTCCCGCGCAAGGTCGACCGACCGCCCGTTCCTCGCCGAGGACACCTTCCCGATCGCCCGCACCCCCTGCGCCAACGCGCTGGTGATCAGCACCGGCGCAACCCCGGTAGACAGAGACCACCGCAACGCCTCCAGCGCCTCCGCAGCCCGCCCCTCCACCGCCCGATCGGCCACGGTAAAGCTCTGCACCTCGGCCCGCCCGGTGTAGTACCGCCCGACGACAGCCTCGTCGATCGTCCCCTCGACGTCCGCGGTCAACTGCGACACCGCGGAAGCCAGCTCCCGCAGATCACTCCCGATGGAGTCCACGAGCGCCTGACAGGCCTCAGGCGTGGCAGCTCTCCCCACCGCCCGGAACTCACTCCGCACGAACGCCAGCCGATCCGCCGGCTTCGTCATCTTGGGGCACGCCACCTCCCGCGCCCCCACCTTGCGCGCCGCATCGAGCAGCCCCTTGCCCTTGGCACCACCCGCGTGCAACAGCACCAGGGTGATCTCCTCGGCGGGCGCCCCCAGGTACGCCTTCACGTCCTTGACCGTGTCGGCCGGCAGATCCTGCGCATTGCGTACGACCACGACCTTCCGCTCGGAGAAGAGCGACGGACTCGTCAACTCGGCAAGCGTGCCGGGATGCAACTGGTCCGGAGTGAGATCGCGTACGTCCGTGTCGGCGTCGGCGGCCCTGGCGGCGGCCACCACCTCCTGCACGGCACGGTCGAGCAGGAGATCCTCCTGGCCCACGGCAAGCGTGACAGGGGCGAGAGGGTCGTCATTAGCAGTCTTCCTGGCCATCCCGACAAGCATCCCACGCGCCACTGACAACGCGTCCCGAGCGGTCGCACCCTGACGCCGCAGCCGGGTCACCGGGCTACCGGAACCGGGGTCGGGGTGCCGGAACCGGGGTCGGGGTGCCGGATCGGAGCCGAGGTCGGGCGCCGGACCGAGGCCGGGGGTCGGGGTGCCGGACCGAGGCCGGAGGTCAGGGTGCCGGACCGAAGCCGGAGGTCAGGGTGCCGGACCGAAGCCGGAGGTCAGGGTGCCGGGTGGACCACCTGTCCACGGCCGGCCGTAGACAACCCACGGTTCGCGAACCACCCCCACAACTCCCGCACCCCCGCGGAGCGCTACGGCTCCTCGCGCCAGCCGTCCCACTCCCCCACGAACTCGTCCAGTTCCTTGGGGTCGAGCCGCTCCTCGGCATCCCGCAGCACCACCAGCCACTGCGCGTCCTCGGCGTCGTCCTCACCGGCCAGCGCGTCCCGCACGAGCTGCGGTTCCTCATCCAGCCTGAACCTGTCACCGAGTGCCTCCGCGGCCTCTTCCGCGGCATCACGGTCGGGCAGTACCAGCACATGTCTCACATCACTCACGCAGACATTTTCCGATACGCCCGACAGGCCCGACACCAGGGGCACCCGTCACAGCACACCACCTCCCTCACCCAGCGCAGCTAACGCGCCTCCCTCACCTCCGGCACCCGCCCCAACTCGATCCCGAATCGGTCGCGATAGGTCGCCAACACCTCCTCGTCCGTGGCCAGCTCCGACACCTCCTTCGCCCCGTCGGCCGCCGTCACCGTGAAGTTCCGACCGCTGAGCGTGATCCTGCCGCCGTCCTCGGTGACCCGCGAACAGACCAGCGACCGCGCGAAATGCGATACCGGTGAGGTGCTGTGCCACCAGGCCCCGGTCACGAAGTCCCCGAGCACCCGCGGCCGCACCTCCAGCCGGTACTGCGTCTTGCCGTTCCGGATGACATCGAGGTCCTCCCGCTCGCGCGACCCTCCCGCACCCCGCACCCCCGCCGCGTCCGGCCCCGCCTCGACGACCCGGAACGTGCCCCCGGGATCCTCCTGCTCCCCCCGCTCCCCGAAGGCCAGCGGGTAGAGACTGTGCGCGCCGAACCCGACGTCGGTCAGCCAGTCACCCCCGTCCACCGTCCGCACCCGCAGCGCGAGATGGTCGTACGGAATCCCGAGCCGCCCCTCGTCGCCGTACACCCTCCCCGCCAGCAGCGTCACGTCGAAGCCCAGCGCCCCCAGCAACGCCCCGAACGCCCCGTTCAGTTCGTAGCAGAACCCCCCTCTGCGCGCACCCACCAGCTTGTCCAGCAGCCTCTTCTCCTCCAACACGATCTCCTCACCGAGGTGAATCGACAGGTTCTCGAACGGCACCGCCTCCAGATGGCGCCGGTGGAGCTCGCGCAGCGCATCGGACGTGGGCCACGCGGGGTACTGAGCCCCGATCCTGCGGAGGTAGGCGTCGGCCTGTGCGGAATTCATGACCTCAGTGTCTCGCCACGCTCAGCCCTCCGCCCGCACCTACGACCGCCAACGCCCCGTCCTCGTCGGTACGCAGCACCACGGCACCCCCTGCTTGCAGCGCCGCGACCGTGCTGGGCGCGGGATGCCCGTACGGGTTGTCCTTGCCGCACGAGATGAGCGCGAGCCGCGGGGCCACCCTGCGTATGAGGTCCGGATCCTGGTAGGCCGAGCCATGATGGGCGACCTTGAGGACGTCCACGGCTCCCAGCTCAGCAGCCGCGGGCGATCTCAACAACGCCTGCTGGGCCGGTGGTTCGAGATCACCGAGCAGCAGCATCCTCAGCCCCGCCGACCGTACGAGCAGGGTGACACTGGCGTCGTTCGGGCCGTCCGGCGTGGAGGCCGGGCTCGGCGGCGGCCACAGCACCTGCCATTCGAGACCGCCCGTGCGCCGCCACTCCCCCGCCACCGCCCGCGTCATCGGAATGTTCCGTGCAGCCGCCTCTCTTCTCACGAACTCGGCCTGGTCCGGCGGCTCTTCGAGACCGGTCGTCTCGATCGCGCCCACGGAACGCCCGCGCAGCACGCCCGTCAGCCCCGCCACATGATCGGCGTGAAAATGCGTGAGCACGACGAGAGGGATCCGGGTGATTCCGAGCGCCCCCAGACAGCGGTCGACCAGCACCGGATCGGGCCCGGCGTCCACCACCACTGCGGTGCCGTCACCCGCCGCGAGTACCGTCGCGTCTCCCTGTCCCACGTCGCACATCGCCATCCGCCAGCCGGGCGGCGGCCACCCCGTGATCACCCTGGTGAATGGCGGCGGCTGCACCACGACCAGCAGGAACAGCACCAAGCAGGCGCCGGTCAGCCACGGATACCTCAGGAGCCGCCTGCCGACGAACACGAGGGCCACGGCCACCAGGGCGAGCAGCAGCGCCCCTGTCCAACTGCCCGGCCAGTCCACTCCACTGCCGGGCAGCGCCGCCCCGGTACGGGCGATGTCCGCGATCCACTGGACGGGCCAACTCGCGCACCACGCCAAGGCCTTGGCAACGGGCAGCGCCACCGAGGCCGTCGCCAGCGTCGCGAAACCCAGCACCGTGGCCGGCGCGACCGCGAACTCCGCGAGCAGATTGCACGGCACCGCCACCAGACTCACCCTGGCCGAGAGGACAGCGACGACCGGTGCGCACACGGCCTGCGCGGCGCCGGCGGCAGCGAGCGCCTCGGCCAGGCGCGGCGGTACCCGACGCCTCTGGAGCGCGGCACTCCACCGGGGGGCCAGAGTGAGCAGCGCGCCGGTCGCCAGGACGGAGAGCACGAAGCCGTAACTCCGGGACAGCCAGGGGTCGTAAAGCACCAGCAGCAGGACGGCCGTGGCCAGCGCGGGGATCAGCGATCTGCGGCGGCCGGTCGCGATGGCGAGCAGCGCGATCGATCCACAGGCCGCGGCCCGCAGCACGCTCGGGTCCGGTCGGCACACGATCACGAAACCGAGCGTGAGCGCGCCGCCGAACAGTGCCGCTGCCCTTAGCGGTACACCGAGCCGCGGTGCCAGACCGCGCCGCTCGGCACGCTGGGCAAGGCCCGGTGGTCCGATGAACAGGGCGAGCAGGATCGTGAAGTTGCCCCCGCTCACAGCGAGCAGATGTGTGAGGTCCGTCGCCTTGAACGCCTCGTCCAGCTCCGGCGTGACCCGAGCAGTGTCCCCGACGACCAGTCCCGGAAGCAGCGCCCGCGCGTCCGCCTCCAGTCCGTCGGTCGCCTCCCGCAGGCCTTCGCGCAGCCCGCCGGCGAACCGCTGCGGCCCGGACGGCTCCCCCACCACCTGCGGCGGCGCACTCCCCCGAACCCGCAACACCGCCGCGATCTCGTCCCCACCCGACAGGGCCGGCGCAAGCCGTGCGGCCACCCGCAACCGCGTGGACGGCAGCAGCGACAGCCAGGGTGAACGCCCACCGGACAACTGAGGCGAGCCCCTTGCCGAACCTGCGTCGACGATCATCAGCACCGGCGTACGCGTCACCACGACATTCCCTTCCGCCCGCGTCACCCGCCGAACCTCCGCGTCGAGCAGCACGGCCGCCGGAGCCGCGTGATCTCCCTTGATCCGGGGCCGGGTGAGCCGTGGATCGGACGTGATCTCCACCTCGGCGGTCACTTGCGCGTACTGCCGCGCCAGGGCGGGAACAGGCCCCCGGCGCAGATCGGCCCCGTGCAACCCCGCGGAGGCGGCGGCCGCCGCGACACAGAGCAGCACAGCGGCGACGGACGCCCGGGGCCATGTACGCGACCGTTCTCCCAGATGCTCGCCGGCGAACGGAAGCCCCTCACGCCGTCCGCCGAACCGACGCCCCTCCTCGGTGTGCGCCTCCCTTCGCCCCGCCATCAGCAGCGCCCCGCCCACGACGAGGCAGAACACCGTGACGCCCGCGACCCACCCGGGCGGGGCACCCAACGTCACCGCCGCCGTCGCCCAGGCCGCCAGCGCGGGCGGTACGAGCCGTAAATCCGCTGGCCCTTCCTCCCGGGGATTCGAGGCTCCCAGCCGCTTGCCCGAGGCGACATGCACAGCCCGCCGATTCGCAACGCCGAGGCCGGGTCCGCCAACATCAGCGCCATTCCCAGACCCCGACCCCGCACCCGCACCGGCACCGGCACCGGCACCGGCACCGGCACCGGCGAAGCCCACAACCCTCCTCCGTCCACTCATGGCCGCACCAGATTCCGCAGATCGGCGAACCTGCGGTCCCCGATTCCATTGACCTCGCGAAGTTCGTCGACCGAGCGGAAACCGCCGTTCTGGGTGCGGTAGTCGACGATGTGCTGGGCCAGGACGGGGCCGACGCCCGGGAGGCCGTCGAGTTGCTCCACGGTGGCGGTGTTGAGTGAAACGGGAGCGGCGGGTTCCGCACCGCCGACGGTCCCACCAGTGCCGGCCGCGCCCGCGCCGGATCCCCCCGCGAACACGGGTGCACCGACCACGATCTGTTCTCCATCCGTGAGGAGGCGGGCGCGGTTGAGTCCCTCGGTGTTCGTGCCAGGACGCACTCCGCCCGCGGCTCGCAGCGCGTCCTCTACGCGAGAGCCGGACGGCAGGCGTTGGAGCCCCGGGCTGCGCACCTTGCCGCTGACATCCACCACGATCGCGGTCCCGGCCGCACCGAACGGGCCGGGTGACCCCGCCGAGGCGTCCGGCGCCGCCCCCTGCTGCTTCGCTTGTCCGGCCGGTTCGCCGAATGGAGCCGCAGCCCGTACGACCTCGGGAGCCCGCACCGACTGTGTCCGGCCTGCCCAGAAGTGCTGCACGGCGAAGACCGCGGCGACGACGAGCAGCACGGTGAGAGCGGCCACGCTCCTGCGTTCAAGCCCGCACCTCGACTGCAACCACAGCGGCATCCGCTCCCGCACGGCCGGCCCGACCCGATCCCGCCAGGCCCCCGCACCCGCGCCGGCGTCCGCGTCCAAAGCGAGATCGCCCCGCACACCAGCGTCGACAGCCCCACCCTCACCTGAAGCGCCGTAGCCGACCGCCCTGCCCACTCGGGCAGGATCACGGTCCCCCATCCCGCTCCCCCGGGCAGGACCGGGATCCTCCATCCCGCTCCCCCGGAAACCATCTCGGCCGACCGCCCCGCTCCCCCGGAAGGCATCACGGCCGACCGTCCTGCTCGCCCAGAAACCATCCGGGACCCCGGCCCCGCGTACCCCAAAATCACCATCACCACGATCCGCAGCCCCGCCGCGCCCCTCAAGCCCCCAGACATCAGCAACGCCCGCCCCCACGACAGTTCTCGCCCTCGGGCTGTCCCCTACGTCCCGGTCCCCCACATCCCAGTCCGCCCCCGGCGGCCCGTTCCCGTTCCCCAACTCCCGCCGTTCCCCGGCCCTTTCGGCGAAGAGCGCCTCCGCGCGCAGGCGGAGTGCCTCGGCCGAGGCCTCGCGGCGTCGGGCCCGGCCGCGGGGATGGTGGCGGCGATGCCGGGTGCGGCCGTCGGAGACGGGCCCGCGACCCGGGCCGCTGGTCGGAGTGGCTGTGCGTGAGCGTGATCGAAGTGCCATGCGGCGAGGATCCGGCACCTCGGCACATTCGCGATGATCTTGCTCGATTCCCGGGGACTACTGCCCAGTTGTGGATAACTGCTTCACCCACACGCGCCACACCCACCACATACGCCACGGCACCCCAACAGGCCCCTCTGGCCTCACCTGGGCGAGACAACAGCTCCCAGCAGCCCAGGCCCCGTGTGCGCACCGATCACCGCGCCGACCTCGCTGACATGCAGATCCGCGAGACCGGGCACCCGCGCCCGCAACCGGTCCGCGAGAGCCGCGGCTCGCTCGGGGGCGGCGAGGTGGTGGACGGCGATGTCGACCTGGGCGCTGCCCGCGCGGTCGGCGACGATCTCCTCCAGGCGGGCGATCGCCTTGGACGCCGTCCGTACCTTTTCCAGGAGTTCGATGCGGCCGCCGTCGAGCTGCAGCAGCGGCTTCACCGCGAGCGCGGAACCCAGCAGCGCCTGAGCGGCTCCGATCCGGCCGCCACGGCGCAAGTAGTCGAGGGTGTCGACGTAGAAGTACGTGGAGGTGCCCGCGGCCCGTTTTTCCGCGGCTGTCACCGCCTCGTCGATCGTGCCCCCCGCCTCCGCGGACTCCGCCGCGGCCAGCGCGCAGAAGCCGAGAGCCATCCCGACCATCCCGGTGTCCACCACGCGCACGGGCACCGAGGCTTCCCTCGCGGCGAGGACCGCGGCGTCGTACGTGCCCGAGAACTCGGACGACAGATGGAGGGAGACGATGCCGGTGGCACCCGCTTCGGCGACCCTGCGGTAGGTCTCGGCGAAGACCTCGGGGCTGGGCCGTGACGTGGTGACGGAGCGCCGCTTCTGCAGCGCCTGAGCCAGGGAGCGGGCCGAGATCTCGGTGCCCTCTTCGAAGGCCCGGTCGCCGAGGACCACGGTCAGGGGCACCGCTGTGATGCCGTGGCGCTCCATCGTCAGCGGCGGCAGGTAGGCCGTTGAATCGGTGACGATCGCGACATGGCGGGACATGAGCTGGAGGTTACCTGCCGGGGCGCACGGACGGCAGCCCGGCCCCTCCCACCTGCGGCTGGGGTGGCCGGATCAAGTCGTGCTCTCGGGGCGGGGCTTCTTCTGCCAGGGGTAGACGGGCCGCTGTCCCGGCGGGGTGATGGCGGGACGCGTCGGCTCCTCGGCCGTACGGGATTCCGGGCTGTCGGGCCAGGTCTGCCCGTCGGAGGCGGCCGGGTCCGGCGCCGGTGCCTCGGGCCAGGAAGCCGCGGACTCCGGCTCCGTGGTCCAGTGCCGCAGTGCGCCGGCCTCGACGTCTATCTGGGCGCTCAGCGAGTCCAGGTCGTCGTCCGCGAACCGGTGCGCCCGGTCACGCGCGGCCCAGCGCAACGAATCCGCCGAGTGTGTGATGCGCTCGGTGCGCTCGCGCAGCCCGGGCAGCAACGAGATGAGCGTGCGCCGGTCGGGCTCGGTCTCCAGGCGCTTGAGATCGGCGTCCAGTTCGTGCCCGTGTGCGCTGAGCCGCTCGAAGAGGCCGATGGACTCCTTCAGGGACTCGTCCTCCGTCACGCCCGCGTGCAGCGCGTCCTGCGTGGCCCGCATCGAGGTGCGCAGCTTCAGGCGGAGCTGGGCCAGCTCGCCCAGCGGGCCCGGCTGGGCGAGGGTCTTGGCGCGCAGCGTGGTGTCCTCGACGGTGCGACGGGCCTGCGAGATCGTGCGGTCCACACCGCGCTTGGCGGCACCGACCACCTTCACCGTGGCGTACACGCCCAACACCACGAACAGCAGGAAGAGCAGGGCGATCACTGTGATCACGGCTTCCACCACGCTCCTCCTCCGGCCGGTCGCGGGCAGCTGCCGCGGCACTCTTCAACGGTAAACGCTACGGGCAGGTTCGGAGTTCCAGAAGAACCCCGAACCTGCCCGTAGGGGACTACCCCGACGGCCGCACCCGACATCGTGCGAAGGGCACGGCGGCCGCAGGCCGACGAGGGTCCGGTCACCCGCCGGCTTTCGGCCACCCGCCGGCTTCCGGGCTACGCCGGAACGATGTTCACCAGCTTCGGCGCCCGCACGATCACCTTGCGGATCCCCGCACCACCCAGCGCGGCGACGACCTTCTCGTCGGCCAGCGCCGCCTTCTCCAGCTCCTCGTCGGAGATCGAAGGGGAGACCTCCAGGCGCGCCTTGACCTTGCCCTTGATCTGCACGACGCAGGTCACAGCCTCATCCACGACGTACGCCGGGTCGGCGACCGGGAAGTCCTGGTGGACGACCGAGTCGGTGCGGCCCAGCTTGCGCCACAGCTCCTCGGCGATGTGCGGGGCCAGCGGCGCGACCAGCAGCACCAGGGGCTCGGCGACCGTGCGCGGGACCGGGCGGCCCACCTTGGTCAGGTGGTTGTTCAGCTCGGTGACCTTGGCGATCGCGGTGTTGAAGCGCATGCCCTCCAGGTCCTGGCGTACGCCGTCGATGGTCTTGTGCAGGACACGCAGCGTGTCCTCGTCGGCCTCGGAGTCGACGACCGTGACCTCACCGGAGTCCTCGTCCACGACATTGCGCCACAGCCGCTGCAGCAGCCGGTACTGGCCCACCACCGCGCGTGTGTCCCACGGCCGCGACACGTCCAGGGGGCCCATCGCCATCTCGTACAGGCGCAGCGTGTCCGCCCCGTACTCGGCGCAGATCTCGTCCGGAGTGACCGCGTTCTTCAGGGACTTGCCCATCTTGCCCAGCAGCCGGGAGACCTTCTCGCCCTGGTAGTAGTACGCGCCGTCGCGCTCCTCCACCTCGGCGGCGGGCACCGCGATGCCACGGCTGTCGCGGTACACGAAGGCCTGGATCATGCCCTGGTTGAACAGCTTGTGGAACGGCTCGGCCGAGGAGATGTGGCCCAGGTCGAACAGCACCTTCGACCAGAAGCGCGCGTACAGCAGGTGCAGCACGGCGTGTTCGGCGCCGCCGACGTACAGGTCGACGCCGCCGGTCGGCTGTCCTTCGCGCGGGCCCATCCAGTACTGCTCGATGGCCGGGTCGACCAGCTTCTGGTCGTTGTGAGGGTCCAGGTAGCGCAGCTCGTACCAGCAGGAACCGGCCCAGTTGGGCATGGTGTTGGTCTCGCGGCGGTACTGCTGCGGACCGCGGCCGTCGCCCAGGTCCAGGGTGACGTTGACCCAGTCCTGGTTGCGGGACAGCGGGGTCTCCGGGGACGTGTTCGCGTCGTTGGGGTCGAAGGTGCGCGGCGAGTAGTCCTCGACCTCCGGCAGCTCCAGGGGCAGCATCGACTCGGGCAGCGGGTGGGCGATGCCGTCCTCGTCGTAGACGATCGGGAAGGGCTCGCCCCAGTAGCGCTGCCGGCTGAACAGCCAGTCGCGCAGCCGGAAGTTGACGGTGCCCGCGCCGACGCCCTTGCGCTCCAGCCACTCGGTGATGCGGGCCTTGGCCTCGGTGACGTCCAGGCCGTCCAGGCTGATCTCGTCGTTCGACGAGTTGATGATCTTCGCCTCGTACGACCCGAAGGCGTTGTCCCATGTCGAGGTGTCGGTGCCGCGGCCGTCGGTCGGCTCGACCACGCAGCGGATCGGCAGCTCGAAGGCGCGCGCGAACTCGAAGTCGCGCTGGTCACCGGCCGGGACGGCCATGATCGCGCCGGTGCCGTAGCCCATCAGGACGTAGTCGGCGATGAAGACGGGGACCTGCTCGCCGTTGACCGGGTTGGTCGCGTACGCGCCGATGAAGACGCCGGTCTTGTCCTTGGCCTCGGCCTGGCGCTCGACGTCGGACTTCGAGGCGGCCTGCGCGCGGTAGGCGGCGACGGCCTCGGCGGGCGTGGCGTGGCCGCCGGTCCACACCTCGTGGGTGCCTTCGGGCCAGGTTGCCGGCGTGAACTTCTCGACCAGCGGGTGCTCGGGCGCCAGCACCATGTAGGTGGCGCCGAACAGGGTGTCCTGGCGGGTGGTGAAGACCGTGATCGCTTCGCCGTCGATCGGGAAGTCGACGCGGGCGCCCTCGGAGCGGCCGATCCAGTTGCGCTGCTGCAGCTTGATGGCCTCGGGCCAGTCCAGTGCTTCCAGGTCGTCCAGCAGGCGGTCGGCGTAGGACGTGATGCGCATGTTCCACTGGCGCAGCTTGGCCTTGAAGACGGGGAAGTTGCCGCGCTCGGAACGGCCGTCGGCGGTGACTTCCTCGTTGGCCAGTACGGTGCCCAGCCCGGGGCTCCAGTTGACGGGCGCGTCGGAGGCGTACGCCAGGCGGTACTCGCTCAGGACGTCGGCACGCTCGGCCGGGCTCAGCTCGTGCCACGCGCGCGTGGAGCCGTCAGTCGCCGGTACGGCGCGCTCACCGCTCTCGAACTGGGCGACCAGCTCGGCGATCGGACGGGCCTTGTTCGCCTCGCCGTCGTACCAGGAGTTGAAGATCTGCAGGAAGATCCACTGGGTCCACTTGTAGTAGTCCGGGTCGATCGTGGCGAACGACCGGCGCTTGTCGTGCCCCAGACCCAGGGCACGCAGCTGGGACTTCATGTTGTTGATGGCCGCCTCGGTGGTGACCCGAGGGTGCTCGCCCGTCGACACGGCGTGCTGCTCGGCGGGCAGGCCGAAAGCGTCGAAGCCCAGGGTGTGCAGGACGTTGTGGCCCGTCATGCGCTGATACCGGGCGGATACATCGGTGGCGATGTAGCCCAGGGGGTGGCCGACGTGCAGGCCCGAACCGGAGGGGTACGGGAACATGTCCATGATGAACTTCTTGGGCTTGGCGACCAGCTCCGGGTCGCCCGCCAGGTCGCCGCTCGGGTTCGGAGCGTCGTACGTACCCTCGGCGTCCCAGAAGTCCTGCCAGCGTGCCTCGATCTCAGCGGCCAGCGCGGCCGTGTAGCGGTGCGGCGCGGCCACCTCGGAGGCGGCAGCGGTATTCGTCTCGCTCATGATCCTCAAAGCTCCATCGATCGTCTCTGCCAGCGGCTTAGGAAATGAAAAAACCCCTCGCACAGGAGGGGACGCCGCGCCGATGCCGACCACGATTCGTCAGTGGCCGGGACTGGTCAGCGCGGCTCGCTAAGCAGAAGGCGTACGGCACGCATGGCGTCAGGGTACCGCAGCCCCCGCGCGGGCCGCGACGAGCTTCCGAGGACCCGTCGGCACTCCGTGCCACTCCACGGAATCGTCACAAAAATCTGAACAACGTTCAAATATTACTTCGCGTAACGGACTCTAAGGGACAACACAAGGGCCTCACGGCCCTTAGATAACAACGCAATAACTCAAACGTCGCACTCATAGGTATGGCTCGACTTAGAGTGCGGCTTCGGGACCGCTTCCCCGAACTGTTTGGGAGTAACCCCATGACCCCTCGTCGTAAGAACAGCTCGCTTCCCCAGCCGGGCCGATCGGCTTACGGGGCCCTGACGGCTGCCGCGCTGTTGCTCATACCCGTGGTCGTGCTGGTCGGAGGTGACGGCCTGCGCGACTTCCTCAACTTCGGCGCCGGCGTGCTGTCGCTGGTCGCCCTCACCTGCTCCGTGGTGTGGGGAATCGTCGCCACCGACCGGCTGTTCCTCAACACACGCCAGCGACTGGTCGCGCAGGCCGTGCACAGAACGACCGCCGTGTCCTCGGTCGCCTTCCTCCTGCTGCACGTCTCGGTCAAGCTGGTGCTGGACCACACCACAGTGGTCGCCGCCGTGGTCCCCTTCGGGCTCGGCGTCACGGGCACCAACGGACTCATCGGCTTCGGCTCACTGGCCGGCCTGCTCATGATCTTCACGGCCATCACCGGTGCGCTGCGCAGCGCCTTCGCGTCCCCCGCGCCGATCGCCGCACGCTGGCGGGCCGTGCACATGCTGGCGTACCCGGCCTGGTGCTCGGCCCTGGTGCACGGCCTGTACGCGGGGCGTCCCGCCGCGACCTACGTCACCGTGATGTACAGCCTCTGCCTGGTCTTCGTGGCAGTCGCCCTGGCCCTGCGCTCGTCCTCCGGCCCCCTCAAGCGCGCCATCGCCGAGCGGATCCTCGCGATCATCGGAGAGAACAACCGCAACGGTGGCCGCCTCGCCCGTGAGGATCTCGAGGCATCCCGTGCCGCCGCGGGGGGCGCCTCCCAGCCGGGATTCGCCCCGCGCCCGCGGCAGTCCCTCGAGGACACGTATGTGCCCCAGCAGCGCATGGCGTCCCCCGCTTCGCCCTACGAGGCCCCGTACGACCCGGCCGCGACCAGCGGAAACAACGGCTTCGCAGCCGCCTACCGCGCAGTGTCGGGCCCTCCCGGCGGAGACGCCCTGGGCCCCGACCCGACCGAGCGCTTCCAGATGCCCATGGACATGCAGCCCACAGAGACGTTCCAGCGCGTCGACAACGGAAGCACGTCGGGCAGTTGGCCGATTCCCTCGCCGCCGCCCGTCGGTGCCGCGCCCCCCTCTGCCTACGACCCGCTCAATGACACGGGATACAACATCCCTGTCTATGACAATTCAGCCGCCAACACGTACGGCACGAGTGACGTGTACGACACCGGTGAGTCGAACGATGCCTACGGCACGTACAACCCCAACGACACGTACGACAGCGGTCCCACGACTGAAGTACTGCCGGGTGCCTTCGACGCTCCTGGCTCCGGTGAATCATGGAACGCCCCTTCCGGAGGCTTTAAGTGAACGAGGCCCTACCCGACGTCCCGGAAGTCCGCGTCGTCGGACTTCCGCAGCTCACGTCGGGTTTCGACCTGGTTGAACGACTCGATCTCCCGATGCACCTCAAGGTGCACGGGCCGCTCGAACCCATGGGCGGCGAGCAACTCGCGGGCCTCGCCGAAGCGATCTCCCTGAAGGGCCGCGGCGGCGCGGGCTTCCCCTTCGCCAAGAAACTGCGCTCCGTGGCGGAATCGGCCATCAAGAAGGGCATCCGCCCCGTGGTGGTCGTCAACGGAAGCGAGGACGAACCCGCCTGCCGCAAGGACACGGTGCTCATCAACCGAGCCCCGCACCTCATCCTGGACGGCGCACTGCTGGCCGCGGAGGCCATGGGCGCCCGCACCCTCGTGATCGGCGTGACCCGTGAGTCCACCCAGCGGTCCATGGAGGCCGCGCTGGCCGAGCGCGGCCTGAGCAACCGCCGCGGATCACCCCTGCGCGCGCGCGTGCAGCGCAATCCGGTGCGCATGGTGACCGGAGCGGCGGCCTCGCTGATCCGTTCCATCGACGGCGGCCCGGCCATCCCGCCCGGCCGCAAGATCAGCGCGTCGCAGACCGGTGTCGGCGGCGCGCCCACGCTGCTGTCCAACGCCGAGACGTTCGCCCAACTGGCCATCGCGGCCCGCATCGGCCCCGACCGCTACCGCAACACGGGCCTGTACGACGAGCCCGGCACCGTCATGCTGACCGTCTCCGGCGCCGTCGCCCGCCCCATGGTGATCGAGGTCCCGACCGGTGTACCGCTGCGGTACGTGCTCCAGCTCGCGGGCGCCCCGCCCATGCCGCAGGGCGTGCTGACCGGCGGGTACCACGGCAAGTGGCTGGACGCGGCGACGGTCAACGAGGCGATCGTCTCGCGCAACAACCTGGACGCGGTGGGCGGCGCCCTCGGCGCCGGCGCGATCCTCCCGATCACCCAGCAGACCTGCCCCCTCGGTGAGTCACTGCGAGTGGCGCAGTGGCTGGCCGAGGAGAGCGCGGGACAGTGCGGTCCCTGCTACCTCGGTCTGCCCGCCGCGGCACGCGGCCTGGAGGACATCCTCAACGGCGGCGGCCCGGCCGCCCTGGAAGCCGTGAAGCAGGTCGCCAAGGCCGTGAAGCGGCGCGGCGCGTGCTCGCACCCGGACGGCTCCGCGATGTTCATCGAGTCGACGCTCAAGGCCTTCACCGACGACCTCGCCGCGCATGTCCTCGGCAACGGCTGCGGAAGGCCCGTGGAGGGCGTTCTGCCGCTCTTCGAGGGCGGCCAGACCCCGACGGGCATCCCTGGCGGCCAGAACCAGCTGGAGGCGGGTCCTCCCCGCCAGAAGATCTACGTCGACTGGACGCTGTGCCGTGGGCACGGCCTGTGCGCGGACATCCTTCCCGAGGTCTTCGAACTGGGCGCCGACGGCTTTCCCACCGTCGCGCAGGCATCGGTGCCCCGGTACGCGGAGGCGAAGGCCCTGCGCGCCGTACGCCGCTGCCCGGCGCTGGCGCTGCGCCTCGAGGAGGACACCAGGTCCTCCGCCCCGGCGCGCAACAACCTGCCCGTGCTCTCCGAGAAGCGCGGCCGCCGGGCGCTCGGCTCCGGTCGCTGAACACGAAGAAGCGGGCCACCCTGATCGGGTGGCCCGCTTTCAACGTCTGTGGAGCTAAGGAGAATTGAACTCCTGACCTCCTGCATGCCATGCAGGCGCTCTACCAACTGAGCTATAGCCCCTTGTGGCCATGCGGCGAAGCCGCATCTTGACCGTGTCGCCCGGGTTTCCCCGGCGGCGACGCCAACATTACACGGTCCTCCGGGTGCACCACCAAATCGTTTCCGTGCTGTGCGGACAATACGGATATGCGGGATAGTGTCGGCCTTCGTGACCGTGATCGCCGCGCCCCGTGTCCGCCGCCGGGTGCCCGTCGCCCTGGGGGCGTGCCTGCTGTCGTTCGCGGCCTTCTGGTGCGCGCAGCGGGCCGCACACGTGTCGATGATCGACCTGATGGTGTACCGGGCGGAGGGCGAGACGGTCCGCGCGGGCGGCGACCTCTACGCACTGCGCACGACCGAGGCCCATCTGCCCACCACCTACCCGCCGTTCGCGGCGCTGCTGTTCACACCGCTGACGCTGCTGGACACGGCGAGCATGCGAACCCTGGCAACGGCCGGAAACCTGGCTCTTCTTGTGGGGTTCGTGGCCCTCTCGCTGCGGCTCGTCGGGCACGCGCGCGTGGAGCGCGTCTGGTGGGTCTCGGCGGCTGCCGTGTGGTGCGAGCCGGTGTGGACGACACTGCGGTACGGGCAGATCAATCTGCTGCTCGCCGTACTGGTGCTGTGGGACCTGTCACGCCGGCCCGGCCACCGCTGGGCCGGAGTGGGCATCGGCATCGCGGCGGCGATCAAACTGACGCCCGCGCTCTTCGCGGTGTTCCTCCTGCTCACCGGCGCCGTGGAGTACATGAGGCGGGGCTCCGCGGGGCCGTGGTTACGGCACGCGCGCGGGGCGGCCGTCGCGTTCGCCGGGGCGACGCTGCTGGCGGCGGCCGTCCTGCCGTACGACTCATGGCGCTTCTGGACCCGCATGGTCTTCGAGGCGGGTCGCGTGGGGCTCGTCGAGGACACCGCGAACCAGTCGCTGCGCGGCGTCCTGGCCCGACTGCTGCACACCACCGAGCCCGGCGTCTGGTGGGCCGCCACGGCGGCTGTGGTGGGCGCGGCGGGCCTCGCTCTCGCCGTGGCCGCGGAACTGCGCGGAGGGCGGGCCTGGGCGGTGCTCGCGTGTGCAGTGACGGCTCTGCTGGTCAGCCCGGTGTCGTGGTCGCACCACTGGGTGTGGTGCGTACCGATGGTGCTGCTCCTCGCGACGGCCAGCCGGACCGCCGCCCTCTGCACGGCGCCGGCCTTCTGCTCGTACGCGCTGTGGTGGGTGCCGCACGGCCCGGGCAGGCTCGAACTGCACCAGACCGGCGCCGAGTTGACCTTGTCGGCCCTCTACGTAGGGGCCGGTTCCGCTTTCCTGGCCCTCGCCGGGCTCAGGCTGTCGCGAACGAATAGAACCGCTTGAGCGTGCAGTGCTCGTCGAGGAGCCGGCCGTAGATCGGCTCGCCCTCCAGTTCGCGGTACGTCTCGATCGGGTCGCCCTTTATGATCAGCGCCCGCGCGCACTCCTCGCACCAGTACTGGTAGTCGTGGTTGACCGGTTCCATGTCGCGGACGATTGGCGTACCACTGCCGCACCAATCGCACTTTCGCCTGTGCGCACCCATCGATCAGCTCCAGCTGTGGCCGCAGGCCGTGCACACGTAGGAGATCCCGCCGTTGTCGCCGAGAACCTGGGCGACATGGACCGATCCGCAGGAAGGGCAGTCAAGGAGAGTTACTTTTCTGCGTGTCTGTGCCGCTTCGAGGAGATCGTCGACCTCCTCGAGGATGCTCGCAGGCATCGCTTCTCCCTCCCGTCGGGCCGCGCCCCCTTCCGGCCGTTTGATTCTGCCACGGCCGGAGCAATACGGTCAGCGACGCCTTCGTACCAGTCCGGACACGGCACCCAGCGTGGCCGTCCCGGCCAGCGCATACATGCACGCGAGGAGCGCGTCCGCAGAGGTATACGCCCCGGGGGCCCCAAGTGACTCAAGCCGGTTCAAGAAGAGTGTGCCGAAGGCCGCGACACCGATCAGCTGACCGAGCTGGGTGACCGTCGCGAGCAGCCCGCTGGCGTCCGCCGCGTCCTCGGCACGGACGGTGGCCAGGGCCTTGGTGAGGGTGGGACTGAAACCGAGCGCGAGGCCCACGCCCACCCCCGCGAACGCCACGTACAGCCACGGGCCGCCGTCACCTCCGTCCCGCAGCACACGTCCGACACCGGCAACGGAGATCGCCGCGAGGGCGAAGCCGGCCGGAATCAGGCTGCGCTGCCAGGACGCGGGCCAGTTGCGCCAGGTCAGACCGACCAGGCCGAAGACCACCGCGGTCGGTGCGAAGGTGAGCCCCGCGCGCAGCGCGCTGTAGCCGAGACCGCCCTGTATGTGCAGCGTGAGTGTGAAAAGGAAGCCGGCGTTCACGGCCATCACGGCCAGTAGCCGGAAGACCGCGAGGCCGACGCCGGGCTGCCGCAACACCCTCGGCGCGATCAGCGGCGCCCCGCCACGTCGGGCGAGGCGGGACTCGTACAGACAGAACAGCCCGAAGCACACCGCGGCCGCGCCCAGCGACAGCCAGGACCACAGCGGCCAGTCCTCCTCCTGCCCCAGCACGAGCGGCACGGTGAACAGCGAGACAGCGGCGGCGAGGAGGACGAGCCCCGGCAGGTCGAGGCCGCGCGAACGCTCGAGGGCCCGCGCGTCGTCCCGCGGCAGTATGCGTCGGCCGACGGCCAGGAGTACGACGCCCACGGGCACGTTGACCAGGAACACCGGCCGCCAGCTGGTGCCGAACAGGTCCGCGCTGACCAGGACGCCGCCCAGCACCTGCCCGGCCGCGGCACCGGTCGCGAGGACGGCCGCGTACGCGCCGAGCGCCCGGGCCCGCGCCTCGCCGCTGAAGTTGCGCTGGATGAGGCTGAGTACCTGCGGGATCATCACGGCCGACCCGGCACCCTGAACCAGCCGGAAGGCGATCAACTCGCCGGTGCCCTGCGCCAGTCCGCAGGCCAGCGACGCGGCCGTGAACAGGGCGAGCCCGGCCAGATAGACACGGCGGTGGCCGAGCCGGTCGCCCAGCCGCGCTCCGGTGATCAGCAGCACGGCGTACGCGATGGTGTATCCGGCGACCACCAGTTGCAGGCCCGCGCCGGACGCGTGGAGTTCGGAACCGATCGTGGGCACCGCGACGTTCACGATGAAGACGTCGAGCAGTGCCATGAACTGGGCCGCGAGCACCACCGCGAGCAGCCGTCCGGGGCGATTGTCAGTGCCAGGGGCTTTACTGGTCACAGGACTTGGACCTGCTGCGGGGCCTGGTCCCGAGGGGGTTGTCGTCGTCATGGCATCGAGCCTGACGGCGAGTGGATACGGGTAACGAGAGCCCGCCGATGCTGGTACTGACAGCACCTGGCAGCGGACGGGCCGAGCACGGACGATGGGTGACGGGGGATGTGATGCCGATGAACACGGCACAGCGCCGCAGGCCGGAGCTGGCCGCCTTCCTGCGCGGCAGGCGGGCGCGGGTGACACCCGCCGACGTGGGGATGCCGCCGGGCTTCCGGCGCCGCACACCCGGGCTGCGCCGCGAAGAGGTCGCGCAGCTCTCCGGCGTCGGCGTCACCTGGTACACGTGGCTGGAGCAGGGACGCCCGATCAACGCGTCCGCGCAGGTCCTGGACGCAGTGGCGCGCACGCTGCGCCTCGACCAGCCGGAGCGTGAGCATCTGTACCACCTGGCCGAGGTGCCGTACGAGCCGGATCCCCAGACCGCCGCGCGAGCCGTGGGCCCGCAGGTCCAGAGCATCCTCGACGCCCTCGACCCGCACCCGGCGGTGGTCTACAACTCACGGTTCGACATCCTCGCCACCAACCCCGCCTACCGCGACGTGTTCTTCGTGCCGGGCGCCCTCAAGACCCGGTCGTACAACGCGCTGTGGACGCTGTTCACGATGCCCGAGCCCGACTGTCCGCTGGTGTTCCGGGACACCGAGCTCCCGGTGATGGTGGCGACACTGCGCTCGTCGTACGGGCTCCATGCGGGCGAACCCGTCTGGGAGGACTTCATACGCAGGCTGTCGGAGGCCAGCCCTCTCTTCGCCCGACTGTGGAGCGTCGGCGATGTGGCGCAGCCGGGTTCGCGGGTGAAGACGTTCCGGCACACGGCGGTCGGTGAGATGCGGATGACGTCCGTCTCGCTGTCGATCCACGGCATGTCCGAGTGCCGGATCGTGGTCTACCAGCCGGACGACGAGGAGACGCATCTGCGGACGGCACGACTCCGCGACCTGAGGGCGGCACCGACAGCTGTTCAGACATAACTGTCCAGACAACGAAAAACCCCGTCCCCTGACGGGAACGGGATCATTCACCACTGATCTTTGACAACTCAAAAGAGTCGATCTGTGGAGCTAAGGAGAATTGAACTCCTGACCTCCTGCATGCCATGCAGGCGCTCTACCAACTGAGCTATAGCCCCGTGTGTTCTTCCCGCCCGGCGGGGCGAACAAGAAGAACTTTAGCCTGCGACCAGCCGGAAAGTGAAATCCGGTCCCGACGGGTCCGCGGGACCGGACAGGGGCCGCTCAGTCGTCGTCGCCGAGCACCGGTTCCGGCAGCGTGCCGGCGTTGTGCTCCAGGAGTCGCCAGCCCCGGGCGCCCTCTCCGAGGACGGACCAGCAGCAGTTGGAGAGCCCGCCGAGGCTCTCCCAGTGCTGGGATTCCAGACCGAGGAGACGGCCGATGGTGGTGCGGATCGTGCCACCGTGGCTGACGATCACGAGGGTGCCGTCGTCGGGGAGCTTTTCGGCATGCCGCAGCACCACGGGGGCGGCGCGGTCGGCGACCTCGCTCTCCAGTTCGCCTCCACCGCGGCGGACGGGCTCACCGCGCTTCCAGGCGGCGTACTCCTCGCCGTGCCGGGCGATGATCTCGTTGTGCGTCAGCCCCTGCCAGACGCCCGCGTAGGTCTCACGCAGGCCCTCGTCGTGGGTGACGTCGAGGCCGGTGAGCACGGAGAGCTCGGCGGCCGTGTCGGCGGCGCGCTTGAGGTCCGAGGCGACGATCACGTCGGGCTTCAGCGAGGCGAGCAGCCGAGCGGCGCGGCGGGCCTGGCCGATGCCGGTCTCGGTCAGCTCGACGTTCGTCGTGCCCTGGAAGCGCCGCTCGACGTTCCAGGACGTCTGGCCGTGCCGCCAGAGGATGACGCGGCGGCCCCGGCCGGGCTTCTTCCCGGCCTCGGCGCCCGCGGCGGTCACCGGAGCTCTCCGAGCTCGGCGGCGTCCTCCGCATCCTGGAGCTTGGCGTGCTCGGCGCCCTTGCCTCGGGTCGCCAGGGCGTCGGCGGGCAGGTCCAGCTCCGGGCAGTCCTTCCACAGCCGCTCGAGGGCGTAGAAGACACGCTCCTCGCTGTGCTGCACGTGCACCACGATGTCGACGTAGTCGAGCAGCACCCAGCGGGCCTCGCGGTCGCCCTCGCGGCGCACCGGCTTGGTGCCGAGCTCCTTGTTCAGCCGCTCCTCGATCTCGTCGACGATCGAC
Source organism: Streptomyces sp. NBC_00620 (assembly GCF_026341825.1). Classification (GTDB taxonomy): domain Bacteria; phylum Actinomycetota; class Actinomycetes; order Streptomycetales; family Streptomycetaceae; genus Streptomyces. Next base: position 3,655,006 of record NZ_JAPENY010000001.1, on the reverse strand, counting down.
TTGACCTGGCGGTCGTTGGGAGCGGACGCCAGCAGGAAGGCGTCGGTGATCGAAAGTACGTCGCTGACGTCGTACGCGATGATGTCGTGCGCGAGCTTGTCGGCGGCCGCCTGTGCGGCGGTCTTGATGAGCTCGATGGAGCGGTCCGTGGCGGTCACTACGCGGCTTTCCGTAGGCGGTCAGTAATGACTCAAGGGTCTCACGGACCGCCGACGACACCCCACGCGTTTCTCCGGCCCTGCCGCCGGCCGCCCCCGGGACGGCTCGTCGACCGTCCCGGGGCGGGCGCCCTCTCCCGCGTCCTGTCTACGAGGACGAGGGCTCGTAGTCCTGGCCGAGGACCACGGACACGTCCGCGTTGGAAGTGACCGTGCCCTTCTTCACCGAGGTGGCGGGCAGCCCCAGGGTCTTGGCGACCTCGGCGGCGTTCTCCTTCTGGGCGGCGTCGGCGTATGTGATCTGGGACACGCTCTGGCTGGTGGCGGCCGTGCCGGAGTCCAGGAAGGTGTAGCCGCCGTTGACCAGGACGACGCGGGCCTTCTCGGTGAAGTCCTTGTCGCCGGTGGCGTTCTTGATGCCGACGCGGACGGCGGCGCCCTCCTCCGGGCTCTTCACGGTGCCTCCGAGCACGTCCTTTACCACACTGTCGGTGGCCTCCTCGCTCAGGGTGCCGTCCTGCTGCACGGGAAGCAGCGCCGTCTTGTAGTCGCCGCCCTTGGCCTGGTCGGCGAGGGTCGCGAGGAAAGCGCCGAGATCCTTGTCGGTCAGCGACGGGTCGAGGATCTGCGCGAGGGTCTGCACGGTGATCGTCGCGGCCTGCGGGTCGGAGGACAGCTTGCGCAGCACGCCCTGCATGACCTGCCCGAACCGCTCCAGCTGGGCGGTCTGGGACTCGCCGGAGGCCTGGTAGGTGGCGTAGGCGACGGCCATCTTGCCGCTGAGGGACTGGTCCGAGCCCTTCTTCACGAGGGCCGCCTCGCCCTTCTTGTCGGAATCGGGGTCCGGCACATCGGCGTTGGTGTCGATCTCGATGCCGCCGACGAGTTCGACGAGATTGTTGAGGTACGGGGTGTCGAGACGCCAGGTGCCCTCGATGTCGGTGCCGAGCACCGTGTCGACGGCGTCCAGGGTGCCGGCCGAGCCGTCGTCGTCGACGGACTTGGCGAGCGTGGTCGTGCTGCCGTCGTCGTCCGTCAGGGCAAGGGAGTTGGGCAGCAGGACGCTGGTGCCCTGCTTGGTGGTGGTGTTGTTCACGAGCAGCATCGTGGAGGTGCCGCTGCCACTGGTGTTGTGGAGGTGGACGACGATCACGTCACGCTTCTGGGCGGCCGCGGACGTGGCGGTGCCGGATTTGTCGCTCGTCGACGACAGGCCGGGGAGCTTGCCCGCGTACCAGAGGTAGCCGACGCCGCCGGTAGCGACCAGGGCGAGCACCACGACCAGGCCGATGATCCGGCCGCGGGTGCGGCGCCTGGCCTCCTCGCGGCGTTCGGTGCGGTTCTCGGTGAACTTCAGCCAGTCGATGACGTCTTCGGAGTCGGCTTCCTGCTCCTCGACGAAGGCGAACTGCTCGGTGCCGTAGTCCCGGTCGGCCCGGGGCTCGCTCTTCTCCGCGGGACCCGCCTGCTGCGGGATGTAGGCGGTCTGCTCGGCAACCCGGGGCTGCTGACCGGTACTTGAGGTCTGCCCGGTCCGGCCCGCCTGCCCGGCCTGGCCCGTCTGCCCGTACGGGTCGTACCCCGTCGAGGTCCCGGCGGCACCGGGCGCGCCGGCGCCGTACGGGTCGTAGGAGTCCTGCGTGTTGTAGGTGGGGGCGGGCGGCTGCCGGCCGGTGTCATGGGACGACACAGGCGGCTGCTGACCGGTGTCATACGGCGACACAGGCGGCTGCTGGCCCGTCGCGTACGGGTCGTAGCCGTAGCCCTGCGGCTGCTGCTGTCCGTAGGTGTCGTAGCCCTGCTGCTGAGGCTGCTGGGGCGACACCTGCTGGTACACAGGCTGCCCGAACTCGTCGTAGCCGACGAGCTCGTACTGGTCGCCGCCCGCGTACCCGTCGTATCGGTCGTTCACCGGTGCCCCTCTCGGCTCACTAGCCGCGGTACAGCTCACGCTTGTCGATGTAGCGCACCACACCGTCCGGCACCAGATACCAGACGGGATCGCCCTTGGCGACCCTCGCGCGGCAGTCCGTGGACGAGATGGCGAGCGCGGGTACCTCGACGAGCGAGACACCGCCCTCGGGAAGCCCCGGATCGGTCAGGGTGTGGCCGGGCCGGGTGACCCCGATGAAGTGCGCGAGGGAGAACAGCTCTTCCGCGTACCGCCAGGTGAGGATCTGGCCTAGCGCATCGGCGCCGGTGATGAAGAAAAGGTCCGTGTCGGGGTTGAGCGCGCGCAGGTCGCGCAGGGTGTCCGTGGTGTAGGTCGGGCCGCCGCGGTCGATGTCGATGCGGCTCACCGAGAACGTCGGGTTCTCCGCGGTCGCGATGACCGTCATCAGATAGCGGTCCTCGGCCGGGGTGACCTTGCGGTCGGTCTTCTGCCACGGCTGCCCGGTCGGCACGAACACCACCTCGTCGAGGTGGAACTGCGCGGCGACCTCGCTGGCCGCCACGAGGTGTCCGTGGTGGATCGGGTCGAACGTTCCGCCCATGACGCCGAGGCGGCGCTTGCCCGGATTCGACGGGGCGTTCCCAGGACCGATCGTCAGACGCTTCACCACGCCAGGACTCACCATGTCAGGACTCATCGCACCAGAACCCACCGCGCCACGGGCGATCCCGCCGCTCACAGTGCCGTCGGCCGCGCCGCTCTCCGTGTCACCCGCCGGACCGGTAGGCATGTCCTGCTCTCCCATGCGTGCAGACCCTACCGGCCCGGTCTGTGGGCCCTGGTCGACAGGGGTCCCTGACCGTCCCGGTGGGTGTCAGCGGTCCCGGTTGAAACGCGTGGTGATCCACAGCAGCAGCATCAGGATGAAGAAGGCGCCGCCGCCGGTGAGGTAGGGGCTGAGGCTCTCGTGGTTGCCGCCGTGCTCTTCGCCCTCGGCGGCAAGAGTGACCAACTGTGCGGCGGTGCTGTGGAAGCTCATCTCGGCAGAACCTATCCGGTGTGGGCGGGATAAAGACGTCGGCCCATCGTAAGCGTGGGGCTCGGCCGCGATCACGCCGACTCCGCCGTTGGTGACGCGCGCCGCCCCGGCGACCGCTTACGCCGCTCGAAGCAACGTCGACCGCGAGGACGACGTCAGTCAAGGAGTAGGCCGGCGGTGAGCACGCCGGTCGACGAGAACCTCAGTCGTCCCGCTTGTAGCCGCGCAGCAGGAACCACGCCACAAGGACGGAGCCCAGCACCATCACGATCAGCACGACGCGGAGCAGATTGCCCGCCCCCTGCGTGTCTGCGGCGGCGGCCGCCTCGGTCAGCCGGAAGGCCGCGGGAATGTGCTCCATGGGGATAGCTCCTTACGGTGTGCTGCCCCTTGACGGTATCTCCGCCTACGCTGGAGCCCGCTTCGGGGGCACGGCACTCAGAGCATGGGGGAACACATGTCCGATGACAGCCACGAGCAGAACGGGCACGAGAACGTGCCGAGCAGGCAGCGCAGGCGCTTCGAGGGGATCTCCTCGCGGGCGTACGAACACCCGGCGGACCGCTCGGCCCTGGTGGCCCTGCGCAAGCTCAGCGGCTTCGACACGGTCTTCAAGGCGCTCAGCGGCCTGCTTCCGGAACGCAGTCTGAGGCTGCTGTTCCTGTCCGATTCGGTGCGCGTCTCGGACGCCCAGTTCGCGCACCTCAACGCCATGCTGCGGGACGCCTGTCACATCCTGGACCTGGAGAAGGTCCCGCCGATGTACGTCAACCAGGACCCGCAGCCCAACGCGATGTGCATCGGCCTGGACGAGCCGATCATCGTCGTCACCACCGGCCTCGTGGAGCTGCTGGACGAGGAGGAGATGCGGGCCGTCGTCGGGCATGAAGTCGGCCACGCGCTGTCCGGCCACGCGGTCTACCGCACGATCCTGCTGTTCCTGACCAACCTGGCGCTCCGGGTGGCCTGGATCCCACTGGGCAACATCGCGATCATGGCGATCGTGACCGCGCTGCGCGAGTGGTTCCGCAAGTCGGAGCTGTCGGCCGACCGCGCAGGGCTCCTTGTCGGGCAGGACCTGAAGGCCTCGATGCGCGGCCTGATGAAGCTTGCGGGAGGCAATCACCTGCACGAGATGAACGTCGACGCGTTCCTCGCACAGGCCGAGGAGTACGAGGCCGGGGGCGACCTGCGCGACTCCGTGCTCAAGATCCTCAATACCCTTCCCCGCACGCACCCCTTCACCACCGTTCGCGCCGCCGAGCTGAAGAAGTGGGCGGAGTCCCGCGACTTCCAGCGGATCATGGACGGCCACTACCCGCGACGCAGCGAGGACAAGGACACCTCGGTCGGGGACTCCTTCCGGCAGTCGGCGGCCAGCTACGCCTCCGACGTCAAGAACTCCAAGGACCCGCTGATGAAGCTGGTCGGAGACATCGCGGGCGGCGCGGGAGACCTCGGCGGCCGGGTGCGACGCGGCTTCGGAGGCTTCGCGAGCGGTTCACCGAAGGACACGGGCAGCTCGACCAAGGAAGCGCCACCGAGGGACACCGACGAGCACCCCGACGACGAGACCCCCAACGGCAACGGCTGACCGGAGACCAGCTCGGCAAAGGAGACCAGCTCAGCAAAACGGGCTCACAAGGCGCCCAGAAGCTCAGACCTTAGGCTGCGCGCTGGTCGCCAGTGATCCGCACAGCGCGGTGGCGCTGCCGGTCGCGTACGGGTCCGTACCGGCCGGGCCGCCCGCCTTCGCCGTCTGCCCCGCGAGCAGCGGGCGCAGCTGGTTGACCGAGTCCTCGGAGCAGGCGAGCGGACCGGCCTGGACGTAGGAGACGACCAGCTCCGCCTGGTGCATGCGCAGGTCGTCGCGGTCGAAGCGGAAGTGCAGCTCGCGCCGGACGGTGAAGAGCGAGGCGTCCGCCTTCTCGTCCGAGCCCGCCGGCTTCAGCGCGTACACGAAGGTGTGGTCGGCGATGACCTCAAGGGTGTTCGAGTCGAACTCGGCGGCCTGGAGGGTGCCCTGCACACGGATCTTGGGGTCGGCGAGCTCGACACGGGTCGCGTCGAAGCGGACCAGCCAGCCGGTGGGGACGTGCCGCCCGTCGGCGGCCGGGCGGTCGAAGCTCTCGTCGAACTGGTCGAGCTGCTGTGGGTCGAGCAGGATCCGTACGGGCCGGGTGGCGCCGCCGGTGAGTACCTCCGGGTCGAGGGAGGACTCGACGAGGTAGTCCTTGGCGGTGGTCAGGGCGGTGACGACCTGGCTGTCGGAGAAGTGCGCGGTGCGCCGGGAGGCTGGCAGCGTGATGCCTTCGGCACCCATGCGGAACTGGGCGGCCGGGCTGTTCGTGTACAGGTCCTCGGGGCGCATGGCTCCGGGTACCGCGCCCTGCGGGGCGAGCGGGATGACCGTCATCCGAAGCGGCTCGGGGGGCTGGGCTACGGGGGTCTGGTACGGGTGGCGGACGCCCATGTAGATCGCGGTGCCGAAGGCGACGGCGATCAGCAGGACGAGGATCAGCGCCTGCCGGGAGAGGCCGCGGTGGAGGGGTGGGCGGCGGCGTACGGCCGGGGCGTGGTCGGCCAGGCGCTCCTGCGCGGAGAACTCCTGGAGGCGGGCAGCGCGGACGAACGATTCGTCGAAGACGACGGATCGGTACTCGTCCTCTCCACCGGCGGAAGCACCCTCGGGTGTTCCCCCAGGTGGTTCTCCAGGCCCGCCCATACCTTCAGAGTAGGTCTCCGGGACCTCAGGTAAACGCCCTGCTACACGACAAGTTCTGACAGGTTCTCACCAGAGTCGTCCGAGTATTCGCACAGGGTTCGCCCTGGTGCCGGCAGCGGGGCCGAGCCCGGCTCGTCACGGGGTCGCCCCCGGTTCGTCACGGCGTGCGAGGGACCGCCGACACCGCCGGCTGGGAGTAGTCGGCCGAAGCGGAGGGGCTAGTGCCGGTGACCTTGTCCAGGCCTTGCTCCAAGCCCGTCGAGGCGGGCGGCGGGACCTGTTCCTGGCGGTTCGAGGAAGCCCCCCGGTAGACCGCCGCGAAGGCCAGGGCGACCATGCCGATGCCCATCACGAGGGCGAGCATCCAGGCGACGGGGCGTTGCCAGCGGGTGTGTTTTCCGTAGGCCCTGCCGTACGTTCCCGCCAGGCCGTAACGGCCCTGAAGGACCTCGGTGTCGTCCAGATCGTCCAAATCGCGGTCCCGGCCGAAATCACCGCGGGCATCCGGTCCGAAGCCGTCCTCGTAGCGCTCGTCGTCGCCGCGTGCGCCCCGGGTGTGCGCCCGGCGCGTCTCGGCCTCGGCTGCCTCCGCGCGGGCCTGGGCGGCCGAGAGCAGCCGCTCCACGGCGGTCGGCTCGTGGATCGCGGCAGCCTGTACGAAGTCCTCGTCGAAGACCACGGAGGCGAACTCTTCGTCCGCACCCCCGCGGTCGCGGTCGTCGTCGGGCTCCCAGCCGTCGGGAAACGGCGAGCCCCCCACGTCCTCCGGCACGGATCCAGAGTAGACCTGGGGTGTCAATTTGGGCAGACGGTATGGAAATTCATCCGCCTGACGAGACGCGTCTCACGCGCCGCGCGCCCCGTCCCCGCGCCGGACGCGCCCGCACATCGCCCGTACATCGCCGGGCGGTCGCCTTACCGCCGAACGTGTCCGTCCCCGGTGACGATGTACTTCGTGCTGGTCAGCTCCGGAAGCCCCATCGGCCCCCGCGCGTGCAGCTTCTGCGTGGAGATGCCGATCTCGGCGCCGAAGCCGAACTGGCCGCCGTCCGTGAAGCGGGTCGAGGCGTTGACCGCGACCGTCGTGGAATCGACCAGCTGGGTGAAGCGGCGGGCGGCCTGCTGCGAGGTGGTGACGATGGCCTCGGTGTGGCCCGAGGTCCACAGCCGGATGTGGTCCACGGCCCGGTCGAGCGAGTCGACGACGGCGGCGGCGATGTCGTACGAGAGGTACTCGGTCTCCCAGTCCTCGAGGGTGGCCTCGACGACGGTGGCCCTGGAGTCCTTGGCGTACGCGAGGACGCGCTCGTCGGCGTGCACCGTGACCCCGGCGTCCGCGAGGGCGTCCAGGGCACGCGGCAGGAACTCGGGCGCGATGTCCTGGTGGACGAGGAGCGTCTCGGCGGAGTTGCAGACGCTGGGCCGCTGCGCCTTGGAGTTGATCAGGATGTCGACCGCCATGTCGATGTCGGCGTGCGCGTCGACGTACACATGGCAGTTGCCGGTACCTGTCTCGATGACCGGGACGGTTGATTCCTGGACGACCGTGCGGATCAGCGAGGCGCCACCGCGCGGGATGAGGACGTCGACCAGCCCGCGGGCGCGCATCAGCTCGCGTACGGACTCGCGGCCCTCACCGGGCACGAGCTGGATGGCGTCGGCGGGCAGTCCGGCGCCCCCGACGGCGTCGCGCAGGACGCGGACCAGGGCGGTGTTCGACTCGAACGCCGAGGAGGAGCCGCGCAGCAGCACGGCGTTGCCGGACTTCAGGCAGAGGGCGGCGGCGTCGACCGTCACGTTCGGGCGGGCCTCGTAGATGATCCCGACGACGCCGAGCGGGACGCGGACCTGGCGCAGGTCGATGCCGTTCGGGAGGGTCGAGCCGCGGACGACCTCGCCGACCGGGTCGGGCAGGGACACGACATCGCGTACGTCCGAGGCGATCGCGCGCACGCGCTCGGGCGTGAGCGTGAGCCGGTCGATGACGGTCTCGCTCGTGCCGGCCTCGCGGGCGCGCGCGATGTCCTTGGCGTTGGCCGCGACGATCTCGCTCGTACGGACCTCCAGCGCGTCCGCGATCGCGAGCAGCGCGTCGTCCTTCTCGGCCCGCGGCAGCGGCGCGAGGTCGGCGGCGGCGGACTTCGCGCGGTAGGCGGCCTGGGTGACCGGAGACATCGAGTCGTACGGCGAGAGCGTGGTCATGTCGGCAGCGTAATGCTCCGAACGGGTCTGTATCGCCGCTGTCCCAAACTCCAAGACACCCGGCGAAGGCGGCTCAAAAGGGATGTACGCCGACGGGGGTCGCCGGCAGTGGTCCGTAGCCCTCCGCGATCCGCTGGTGGTAGGTCCCGCGGTCGATGACCTCCAGACCGACGATCTCCCAGGGCGGCAGTTTGGCGGTCTGCCGGTGCTCACCCCACAGGCGCAGCGCGACGGCCGCCGCGTCGTGCAGGTCGCGGGCCTCTTCCCAGTAGCGGATCTCGGCGTGGTCGTTGGCGTACCGGCTGGTCAGCAGAAAGGGGTGGTCGTGGGCGAGCTGCTCGAGACCGCGCCTGACCTCCTTCAACGGTGCCTCGTCACCCGAGACGCTCAGCGTGACGTGCCACAGCCGGGGCTGGTGCGCCGGTTCCCCGCTCGAGTACGTGTCTCCGGCCGCGACGCTGGTCAGCGCCCGTTCCTCGCCCACCGCACGGGAGGCGGCACCACCGCGGGACGCCGCCGCCCCAGGGCGCACTCGTCTCACGACGGCCTCCTTTACGCAATGGTCCGCAATGGTCCAGCTGAATCCGGGGGTCTCCCTGCAACAAAGTTGAGCAGGTGGGGCGCCGTCGCGTGGCGGTTTTACGGAACGTCCCCCCGCGGAGGACGGGCTTTCGGACGTTTATGGGGCAACTGGCACGTCGACGACATGGCGCCGCACGTACGGGTGCACGAGATCACTACAGGTGCAGCAGCACGAGAGCGTCCCTGTGTACGACTTCGCGTTCGTACTCGGGCCCCAGTTCGCGCGCCAGTTCCCTGGTCGAGCGTCCGATGAGCTGGGGGATCTCCTTGGCGTCGAAGTTCACGATCCCCCGGGCGACTGCCCGGCCCGTGCTGTCGCGCAGTTCGACGGGGTCACCGGCGGTGAACTCGCCCTCGACGGACGCGATACCCGCAGGCAGCAGCGACATGCGCCGCTCGACGACCGCGCGCACGGCCCCGTCGTCCAGGGTGAGCGCGCCCTGCGGCGTGGAGGCGTGCTGCAGCCACAGCAGCCGGTCGGTGGAGCGCCGGCCCGTGGGGTGGAAGTACGTGCCCGTGTCGCGCCCCGCGAGCGCGTCGGCGGCGTGGACGGCGCTCGTCACCACGACCGGGATGCCCGCGCCGGTCGCGATCCGGGCCGCCTCGACCTTGGTGACCATGCCGCCGGTGCCGACGCCGGCCTTGCCCGCGCTGCCCATGTCGATGCCGTCGAGATCGGACGGGCCACGTACTTCCGCGATCCGCGACGTACCGGGTTTGCCGGGGTCGCCGTCGTACACGCCGTCCACGTCGGAGAGCAGGACGAGCAGATCGGCTCGTACGAGATGGGCGACGAGCGCGGCGAGACGGTCGTTGTCGCCGAAGCGGATCTCGTCCGTGGCGACCGTGTCGTTCTCGTTGACGACCGGCAGGGCGCCCATCGCGAGGAGCTTGTCGAGGGTGCGGGAGGCGTTGCGGTGGTGGGCGCGGCGGCTGGTGTCGTCGGAGGTGAGGAGCACCTGTCCGACGCGGATGCCGTGGCGGGCGCAGGAGGCGGCGTAGCGGGCGACCAGGAGGCCCTGGCCGACGCTGGCCGCGGCCTGCTGCCGGGCGAGGTCCCTGGGGCGGCGGCGCAGTCCGAGGGGGGCGAGCCCGGCGGCGATGGCGCCGGAGGAGACGAGGACGACTTCCTTCTCGCCGCCGCTGCGGCACTTGGCGAGTACGTCGACGAGGGCGTCGACCCGGTCCGCGTCGAGGCCGCCCGCGGCGCTGGTCAGCGAGGAGGAACCCACCTTGACGACGATCCTGTGCGCCTGTGCCACGGCCTGCCTTGCCCCTGCCACCTGCTGTGCATCCCCTCGCGTCCGGTCCTGCTGCCCACCCGGCAATCTACGTGAAGGGGACCGGGCGTCGCGCATCGGTCCAGTTCCCGGACAGGCTTCTCGCGCGTTTCGCCCGGGTGTCACGCGGAAGGGCCCGGGTCCCGAGGTGAGTCCTCGGGAGCCGGGCCCTGAAGCAACCAGCGGAACCCGCGATCAGCCCTTGACCGCGGCTCCGTCGGTGTCGCCGGGAAGCGCACTCGCCAGGTCCGCGGCCGGAGCGCCCGCGGCCGAAGTGCCGTTCTCCTGGCCGAGGTTGCGCGTCTCGGCCTTCTGCGCCAGCTGCCGCACCGCGGAGTTGAACTGGTCGATCGAGGTCGGCTCGTCGGGCCCGAGCAGATACCGCTTCAGCTCCTGGCGTTCGGCGGCCTGCGCGTCGGCCGCCTGGTCGCGCACCGCGGCCAGCAACTGGCCCAGTTCGGCGGCCGAGTTGGACAGGATCACGGCGGCGCGTACCGCGGTGTTCTGCCGCTTGAACTGCTCGGCGCCGAGCTCCGCGGAGTCGGTGACGGCGTACGGCTTGCCGCTCGCGATGAAGTCGGAGACCACGCTGGAGATGTCCGAGACCATCGCGTCGGAGACGTTGAAGCAGTCGTACAGACGCGGTTCGGCACCCGTGACGACCTTGTGCTCCCAGCTGGGGATGGCACGCCAGTAGGCGTCGTCCCACTCGCCCCGCAGCCGGGCGATCTCCGCGTGCTTCTGGACGTCGACCACACCGTCCCGGCTGGCCTCGGCCTCGTCGCCCTTCTGGGCGCCGGCCCCGGACAGCTCGGCCAGGCGGGCCTCGATGCGGGTCAGCTCGGCCTTGGCCTGCGCCTGGACGGCCGTGTCGACGGTGAACCGGGAGTCGGCGGCGCGGGCGACGGCGGCCTTCTCGACCAGCGCGGTGATGCGTCGATGGGCGGCAGCGGCCTCGGCGCTGACGGTGCCGGTGAAGGGGTGCGGCTTGTACAGCACCCGGACCGGCGGGTCGGCCTTCACCAGCTTCTTCACGATGGTCTCGCCGGCGAGCACGAGGGAGGTGTTGCCGGGGTTGCCGTCCCAGCCCTCCCAGGTGGGCGCGTACAGAACCGTGGGAATGCCTTCCGGCACGCCCTGCCAGGGCTGGATCGGCGCCAGCTGCGGGCGGCCGACCTCGACGATGTCCTCGTCGCGGACGCCGACGTCGGCGATGGCGTAGCGGTCACGCCCGGCACGGCCGGCGGTCCACACCTCGTCGTACGCCTTGCTGAACGGGTTGACGCTGGCGAGCTTGTCGCTGTCGCCGTGACCGATGAAGACGTGCTTCATGGTCGGGACGCGCAGCAGGTGGATGTTCTTGCCGACGTTCGCCGCGTACAGCGCGACCCGCACCGTGGACAGGTCCATGTTCATCAGGTGCACCCCTCCGGGCACGCAGATGACCGGCACGGTGGTGGGCGCCATGAGCTCCAGGATGGCGCGCTCACGGAGGATGATCAGCGGCCGGGTGTCCAGCTCCTCCATCGTCTCGAGCCACATGTTGACCTGGTACGCGGAGTCCTTGGAGCCCGAGAAGTAGAGCGCCGTCTCCGGGCGGTGCTCGCGCAGCCAGGAGTCGGTCGCCGCCAGGACCTCGTCCGCGCTCGGCGGGGTGCTCTTTCCGCGGACGTACGGGACGAGCGCGACGACGTAGCCGAAGGCCAGCACCAGTGTGATGGCGATGCCGACGAACCCGTACACGGCCGAGTCGGTCGCCGCGGTGACGAGCACGCCGACGACCGCGGCCAGGTCGAGGTGGAGCATCTTCTCGGCGTTCCGGTCCAGCAGGAACGCCGGGGGCGCGTCCGGGATGCGGATGCGCGAGCCCAGGTCGAGGTTGCGGGTGGCGACGGGCATCTTGCGGCGCGACCGGATCAGCGTGACCAGCGCGCTGTGCGGGGCCTGGAAGCCGTAGAAGGCGAGGAAGCACGCGATCGCCGCGTAGAAGACCGTGCTCTCGGACAGGTCGGCGCGCGCCAGGAGCAGCACCAGGAGCAGCTGCCGGATCAGGAACCTGATGGACAGACCGGCCCGTACCTTGCTGAGGCGGTTGATCAGATAGCTGCCACGCCGGTGCAGATAGTGGTCCGCCAGGTACGTCACGGCGGCCGCGGCCGCGAAGGCGGGGACGCTCGGAATGAGCGCGGCGAGCATCAGGCAGGGGAAGCCCAGCATCATGAGGGCCGCCGCCGCCAGCTCGGCCGCGCTGCCCACCCGGGCGACGCGAATAGCGGTGGAAATCACGGAGAAACCTGCTCTTGAGGGGTGAGTGCCGGTTTAATGCCAAAAAAGAGAGTTTGAAATTTTACGGATTCAGGCCTCTGCGAATGCGTGGAAAACACGCGAACACAGAGGCCTGAATTCTGAAGATCGATTAATTGATTATGCCACGCCGTCCTGGCGGTCCAGGACGGCGGCCAGGGCCGCCTCGAAACCGGAGGCCGTTCCGGCACCGGCCGTCGGGTCCTGCTGACGGACGTCGATCACGTGCCCGGTGAGCTCGGAGAGCAGCACGTCGAGCGAGGTCTGCGCGACGGCCTCGGACGAGAGCAGCGAACCCGCGGGCTCCTGGCCGAACGCCTTGGTCCGCATCGGGGTCGCGGTGCGCTCGGGATTGATGCAGTTGACGCGGATGCCGTCGCCGGCCCACTCGTCGGACAGCGCCTGGGTCAGGTTGACCATGGCGGCCTTGGTCGAGGAGTAGAGGCTGTACTCGGCACGCCCGCGGGTGTAGCTGCTGGACGTGTACAGGAGCAGCTGGCCCTTGGTCTCGGCCAGGTACTTGTACGAGGAGCGGGCGATCTGCACCGGGGCCAGGTAGTTGACCTTCAGCGCTTCCTCGATGGTCGCGTTGTCGGTCTCGGCGAGCTTGCCGATGCGCAGCACGCCCGCGGTGTTGATGACGTAGTCGATGCGCCCGGTCTCCGCGTACGCCGTGGACAGCGCGTCGTCGACCTCCTCCGGGTTCTCGACGTGCGTGCCGGTGGTCGAGCGGCCCAGCGCGTACGTCTTGGCGCCGAAGCGCGCGGCGAGTTCGGCTATGTCCTTGCCGATGCCGTACGAGCCGCCGAAGACGACCAGGGTCTTGCCGGTGAGCAGCTCCCGGTAGGCGGCCTCGTCGGCCTGCTCGGGCGCGGCGGTGGAGGCGAGCTGGAAGAGCTTGTCGGCGATGAAGACGTCGACGGGCTGGGTGACCTTCATGTTGTACTCGTCGCCCGCGACGACGTGGATCGGCACGTCCGGCAGGTACTTGAGTACGACGCTGCAGTCGTCGGTGGCCTGGAAGTTCGGGTCGTTCGCGGCGACCTCGTAGGCCCGGCGGATCGTGGACAGCTTGAACGCCTGGGGCGTCTGGCCGCGGCGCAGCCGGGAGCGGTCCGGGATCTCGGTGATGAACTCGCCGTCCTCGCCGTGCGTGCGGGTCACGATGATCGTGTCCGCGGACGGGATGGCGACGTCGACGGCCTGGTAGCGCTCCAGGGCGGTGACGCAGTCGTCGATGACACGCTCGGAGAGCAGCGGGCGCACGGCGTCGTGGAACAGGACGTTGGCGTCCTCGCCCTCGGCCAGGCCCTCACCGAGGGCCGCGATGGCACGCTCGGTGGTCTCGTTCCGCGTCGAGCCGCCTTCGATGATCCTCGTCACCTTGGCGAAGCCCGCCTTCGCAACGATCTTCTCCACGTCCGGCACATAGCCCGGAGCCATCAGCACGATGATGTCGTCGATCGAATCGGCGTTCTCGAAGGTGGTCAGCGTGTGCTCGATGACCGCCTTGCCGGCGATCTTCAGCAGCTGCTTCGGAATCGACAGACCCACGCGCTGTCCGGTCCCACCAGCAAGGATCACTGCGGTGGTACGGGGCTTGGCAAAGTGCTCAGACACAGGTGACCTACCTTGGGGCGACAGGGAACCTACGAATGGTCCCACTTTCGGTTACTGGCATGCAAGGTGAGCGATGTCTGTTGCATATGTGCACGCAACCGATTATTCACCTTGCATGCAGGCGCCTTCCCAGAACCCGAACCGGATTGTCCGGATTTGCTGTGAGTAACTGCACACGATTTACGTGCGTCCTTCACTCCGGCGGCAAGTGCTTCGCCTCACTCAGGTCCGCTTCAGGCGCTTGAGAACCCGGTGACCCAGTACCCGGACGAGTTCCCTGGACGAGGTCTGGTGAACCGTACGCACCGGAGCCGCCCTGCGCGCAGGAGCGGCGGCGGCGACGGCGAGCGCCCCGTACAGCGCCTGGGCCGCCACCTCCGGAGCGATCCGCGCACCCGCCGGCGCCGCGCCCTCCGGAGCCGGTACGACGGCCGGTACGACGGACAGCAGCGCCGGATCGCCCAGAACCCGTACGCCCATGGCCCCGATCCGCCCGGCCATTTCCGCGCCGATACCCGCGGCGGCCTCCAGCGCCCACACCGGTGTGCTGATCCGCGCGTCTCCCGGAGCGGGGCGGCAGGTGTTCTTCATATGCATGACCGCGCCGCCGCGCACGAGCTTGGAATACAGCTCGTCGGGCAGTCCGTTGCCGCGGAATTCCATGTTGAGCTTCCGCAGCATTTCGGTCTCGGCGAGCGTGAGGGAGCGGTTGGCCGTGTCCGGCACCTCCTCCAGAAGGCCGTCGGGCAGGCCGAGGAGCGATTCGAAGGTGCGCATCAGGCCGCCGCGGTCGCTGTCGTCGACCACGACGACGGTGATGTTCTCCGCGCCGACGACCCGCGCCCAGCGCTCCACGAGCCGGTCGTGGCGGTGCCGGCGCCAGAAACTCGGGTTGGGCTTCTCGTACGGGGCCTTGCGCAGCATGTGCGTCAGCCAGTCCTCGTAGCCCATGCGCAGGCCGTTCTGCACGTACTGCTGCCACTGCGAGGGCATGATCTTCGCCAGCGGGCGCAGGGTGATCAGGACGTGTACGCGGTCCCGGCCCAGGTCGTCGACGATCCGGGCGATGGTCTCATCGTCGGGAGCGTCGGCGAAGAACTCGCTGCTGACCACCGAGGTGCGCTTCCCGGTGGCGTGCACCAGGTCCACGAGCCGCTGCCAGTGCCCCTCGGTGGGCTTGGTCTCGCCCATCATGCCGGGCCGGGCGCAGACCCCCAGGGCGGCCTCCATCGGGTGTCTGCTGGGCGCCGGGAAGACGACGCCGTGCTCGGCCATCGCATCCCTCGCGGCGAACAGCGCGCCCTGGATCGACGTGGTCCCGGTCTTGTGGGGACCTATGTGCAGCAGCCGGGAACCCACCGGAAGCGGGGCCGGCGCGGCCGTCTCAGCGGCCGCCGCGTCAGGTGTCGAACAATCAATCTCCATGGTAAGAGGACATTAAGAGCAGATGCTGAGGACAGACTGAGAATGCCCTGGGACTCGCGTGAGTCCCAGGGCACCGGTTTGTTCGTACGAGTGGAATGGGCCGTACGGGTTGTACGAGCCGGACGTCCCGGCACCTGTACCAGGCGCCCCGAGCAGCCAGGGAGCCTAGAAGGGCTCGAAGTCGTCGTACTCCTTCTCGGCCTCGTCCCGCTCCGCCTGCTTGTCACGGCGACGCTGGGTGGCGGGACGCGGCTCGTCCAGCCGGTGGTCCTCGCCACGGCGGCCGAGCATCTCCGCACCGGCCATGACCGTGGGCTCCCAGTCGAAGACGACCGCGTTCTCCTCGGGGCCGATGGCGACGCCGTCGCCCGAGCGGGCGCCCGCCTTCATCAGCTCCGTCTCGACACCGAGACGGCTGAGGCGGTCGGCGAGGTAGCCGACGGCCTCGTCGTTGCTGAAGTCGGTCTGGCGGACCCAGCGTTCGGGCTTCTCGCCGCGGACGCGGTAGAGGCCGTCCTCCTCGCGGGCCACGGTGAAGCCGGCGTCGTCGACCGCCTTCGGGCGGATGACGATCCGGGTCGCCTCCTCCACCGGCTTGGCGGCGCGTCCCTTGGCGACCACGTCGGCGAGCGCGAAGGACAGCTCCTTGAGGCCCATGTGGGCGACCGCGGACACCTCGAAGACGTGGTAGCCGCGCGACTCCAGCTCGGGCCGCACCATCTCGGCGAGGTCCTTGCCGTCCGGTACGTCGATCTTGTTGAGGACGACCATGCGCGGCCGGTCGCCGAGACCGCCGTACTGCTTCAGCTCCTCCTCGATGATGTCGAGGTCGGAGACGGGGTCGCGCTCGGACTCCAGGGTCGCCGTGTCCAGGACGTGCACCAGTACGCTGCACCGCTCGACGTGGCGCAGGAACTCCAGGCCGAGCCCCTTGCCCTGGCTGGCGCCGGGGATGAGCCCGGGCACGTCGGCGATCGTGTAGACCGTCGAACCGGCCGTGACCACACCGAGGTTGGGGACCAGGGTCGTGAAGGGGTAGTCCGCGATCTTCGGCTTGGCGGCGCTCAGCACCGAGATCAGCGAGGACTTGCCCGCGCTCGGGTAGCCGACGAGTGCCACGTCCGCGACGGTCTTCAGCTCAAGGACGATGTCCTGGAGGCCACCGGGCACACCGAGCAGCGCGAAGCCGGGCGCCTTGCGGCGGGCCGAGGACAGCGCCGCGTTGCCGAGGCCACCGCGGCCGCCCTCCGCGGCGACGTACGTCGTGCCCTGGCCGACCAGGTCCGCGAGGACGTTGCCCGCCTTGTCCTGCACCACCGTGCCGTCCGGCACCGGCAGGATCAGGTCCTGCCCGTCCTTGCCGGAGCGGTTGCCGCCCTCGCCGGGCTTGCCGCTGGTCGCCTTGCGGTGCGGGGAGTGGTGGTAGTCGAGCAGCGTGGTCACGGCCTGGTCGACGACGAGGATCACGTCACCGCCCTGGCCGCCGTTGCCGCCGTCCGGGCCGCCGAGCGGCTTGAACTTCTCCCGGTGTACGGAGGCACAGCCGTGACCTCCGCTACCCGCGGCGACATGCAGCTCGACGCGGTCCACGAAGGTGGTCATGGGATGTGCCTCCAGTTACGTACGGAAAGTCTTTTGGATGTCGTGCCCTCGTTAGGGCCACATCCATTGAAAACACGCGAAAGGCGGACCCGCTTCCCGAAAGGGAAGTGAGGTCCGCCTCGCGAAAAGTACCGGTCAGGCGACCGGAACGATGTTCACGACCTTGCGGCCACGGTGGGTACCGAACTCCACCGCACCGGCGTCAAGGGCGAACAGCGTGTCGTCCTTGCCACGGCCGACGCCGTTGCCCGGGTGGAAGTGGGTGCCGCGCTGGCGGACCAGGATCTCACCGGCGTTGACGACCTGACCGCCGAAGCGCTTCACGCCGAGCCGCTGAGCATTGGAGTCGCGACCGTTCCGAGTGGACGATGCGCCCTTCTTGTGTGCCATCTCTCCTCAGTCCCTTACTTCGCAGCCGCGGGGATCTCAGTGACCTTGATCGCCGTGTACTGCTGGCGGTGGCCCTGACGACGGCGGTAACCGGTCTTGTTCTTGTACCGAAGGATGTCGATCTTGACGCCCTTGTGGTGGTCCACGATCTCGGCCTGGACCTTGATCCCAGCCAGGACCCACGGGTCGCTGGTCACGGCTTCGCCGTCGACAACGAGCAGCGTAGAGAGCTCTACGGTGTCGCCAACCTTGGCAGTGGAAATCTTGTCAACCTCAACGATGTCGCCTACAGCAACCTTGTGCTGGCGACCACCGCTGCGCACGATGGCGTACACGCGGATCTCACTCTCTGACTCGAAGCGGGACCCTCGCAGTCCAGCCGCACGCAGGGCGAGCGGCCTCTCCCGGAGACCGGGAGGCTTCCGGAAGAGTCCGGAAGGAAGGGTTTACGAGGGGCATGGCGCGCAATGAACACGCCGACGGTCTAGGTTACGGGGCGCCGGTCGGGGGGTCAAACCGGGCCCTGGCAGGGGCAGCGCCCCGCATTTCAGCCGACGAAGTCGGCCTTGTCCCCCGGGCCGTCGTCCTCGGCCCGAGGGTCAATCGGTGTCAGCCGGCAACCGTTTCGATGCTGCGGCGGATGGGCGCGAACGCCGAGCGAGGGCGACGCAGATTGCGGGCCCTGACCAGGGCCGGCCAGAAGTCCGCCCCGAGCAGGGCCTCGCCCTGGATGGCGTTCTTGCGCAGCAGGACTTCCTCCGGGACGACCTGCGGGTCGTCCCTGCGGTACTCCTCCATGATCTTGTCGTAGTTGTCCTTCAGCACGGTGCTGGTCGGGTCCGCCCCGAAGATCGCGACGACACCGGTCGGAACCGTGTCGAGTTCCACCACCACAAGATCGGGGCGGAAGCGCCGCAGCACCTGCGCCACCTTGAACACGTCGCCGGTCCACATTCCGGTGTGCCGGTCGCGGGCCGCCTCGTCGACGTCGCGCGGCAGCATGTCGTCCAGCACGATCACGCTCGACCAGCGCGAGTGGCGCTCGACGTTCATGAAGTCCCGCAGTGCGAACTCGAAGAGGTGCATGCCGTCGATGAACGACAGGTCGAGCCGCGGCTCACCGCCGAGGAGGTTCAGCACATCGCGGCGGGCGAGCGCGCGGAACGGGTTGCGCCCGTTCCGCAGGTGGATCAGCGGGTCCTTCCGCTCGAAGAAGGCGTCGCTCGTCGCCTTGACCAGGTGCACGTCACAGCTGAGCTCCGACGTCACCTTGAATGCCGGGTCGATGGCGACCGTGGGGACTCGAGACAGCGTCAGGCTGCGGCCGTCATTGACTCCGATCTCAAGATAGTTGCGGGGTCGGTAAACCTTGTGCAGCTGGCGAAGAATTCCGTGCCGATCCACGTGGAACGCGCCCTTCACTGGCAGTTGACGAAACACCGATCCAACGGAAGCTAGCGGGGAGTTGACCGGGGAGTAAACACCTACCGGTCGGTAACCTCAGCGCTTGTCAAGGTCCGCACGATAAGCGATGCAGTCCTCGTATCTGGGGAGCAGTCCCTGAGCCGCCGCGTCCGCGAGCGTCGGAGCAGCAGCATCCTTGTCCGACAGCAACGGCTCCACGTCCGCCGGCCATTCGATGCCCAGCTCGGGATCGAGGGGATGGATGCCGTGCTCCCGCTGCGGTGCGTAGCCCTCGGAACAGAGGTAGACGACCGTCGCGTCGTCGGTCAGCGCCAGGAAGGCGTGGCCGAGACCTTCGGACAGGTAGACCGAGGCGTGTGTCTCGTCGTCGAGCCGGACCAGCTCCCACTGCCCGTAGGTGGGGGAGCCGACCCGGATGTCGACGATGGCGTCGAGCACGGCGCCGCGTACGCACTTCACGTACTTGGCCTGGCTCGGCGGCACGTCGGCGAAGTGGATACCGCGCAGGGTGCCGCGGCGGGAGACCGAGCAGTTGGCCTGGGCCAGGGACAGGTCGTGCCCGGTGCTCGCCCGGAAATCCGCTCCGCCGAACCACTCGTGGAAGCTACCGCGCTCGTCCGGAAAGACGTTGGGCTCGTAGACCCAGGCGCCTTCGATAGAGAGGGGTTTCATGATGTAGCGGGACCTCCGGGTCAGGATGCGAGAACTCGTTTGACCTTCTTGGCGACTCTGCGCCAAGCGGTCTGGGATCCGGCCGACTTGTCCGGCACCTTGTGCATGTTTCCGCCGATGTCCAGAGCCAGCCGCCCGTCCCGGGTCCAGTAGGGGGCGGCCTGGATGTTCTGGCGCTGCGAGCGCGCACCGCCGCAGGGCAGCAGTTCACTCACCGGGCCGCCCTCGACACGGGCCATCCGGTCGATCCCGAGCAGCTGGACGTTGACGTGAACGTCGTAGAGCCCCTTGGGGAGCCGCCCGCCACACGCGGCGGTGTCGGGGTCGATGCGGAGGGTTCCCTGGATCTCCACGGTCCCGTCAGCGGTGACAGTCACCTTGGACTCGACTTCGGGGAACCAGGCCTGCGACTTGTTGCGCTGTCGCAGCTGGAAATCGATGGCCGCACGGTTCTCGATGTCCTTGAAGGTCCAGTCGGGTCCGCCGTCGATCCCATGGACCAGGGCGAGGTCGAGGCCGTAGCCGTCGCCCAGCTTCCTGACCTTCACCGTGGCACCGTCCTCGTACCGCAGCCGGGCACGGAACGGCGCCACAAGGGCGCCCTTCCGCCAGCGCACGGGTCCGCTGAACTCGACCTCGCTGACGGCGTCGCGGTAACGCTTGGCCACCTTGCGCAGGTCCTCGACCCGGTCGGCCTCGAGCAGTTCGGCGCGGAACCGCCAGAGCGGCGGCAGCCCCTCACGGACGGAGTCCGAGTACTCCTCGACGACTACCTTCCGGGCCGCCTCGTAGTGCCCCATGCTGTGGGGATCGCCGTTCAGGAAACCCGTCGTGGCGGTGTTCCGCAGGACTTCGACCCGGTAGTTACGCGTCAGGAAGGCGTCGCGCGCCGGTCCGGGAGTCGTGTTGGCCTTGACGATCTGCGCGGTCTTGGCAAGCCACGGGTAGTACTCCGCCGGCTCGGTACGGCCCTTGCTGTTGTTACTGCCGTCGTCGCGCTTGCTCCAGTCGTAGCACACGACATCGCCGACGATCGTGATGCTCTTGGCGAGCGGAAAGGCCTTCGCCAGGAACATCTGGTCCTCGAGACGGCAGCGCCCTTCCTGGAAGGTGATGTCGTTGTCGAGCAGGAACTGACGCCGGAACATCTTGTGCGGAGTCAGCGTCTCGTACAGCTCGGCGAACTCCGGACCGGTGCGTTCGACCGACTCGCGGAAAAGGCGAATGGGGCCACGCATGTTCCCCTTCACCTTGCCGACGACGATGTCGGAATTGTTCTTCAGCGCCCGGTCGTACATGACCTCCAGCGCCTTCGGGCCCAAGCCGTCGTCCTGGTCGAGGAAATGCACGTACTCGCCGAGCGCGCTGGCGACACCGACGTTACGGGGGCGCCCGGGCCAGCCCGAGTTCGGCATGGAGAGCACCCGGAAGTTCTCGGTCTTCTCGGCCACCGACTGGAGCCGCTCCGCGGAGTCATCGGTCGACCCGTCGTCGACGAAGATCACCTCGATCTCCTCCTGCGGCAGCGTCTGCTTCAGGATCGAGCTGATCGGACGCTCGATGTACTCCCCCGCGTTGTAGACCGGGATGACGATGCTGACCTTCACGGTCATGGATTCCCCTCCTGAAGCTCTGCGACCAGCACGGGCATCGCGGAGCTGAGTCCTTCGGACCAGTCACGTATCGGTTCGATGCCGGCCTGCTGCCAACGATCGTGACCCAGCACGCTGTACGCGGGCCGGGGCGCGGGGCGGGCGAACGCCGCGCTGGTGGTCGGCCGGACCCGCGCCGCATCGGCGCCGAGCAGCCGGAAGATCTCCTGGGTGAAGCCGAACCAGGTGGTCTCGCCGCTACTGGTGCCGTGATACACGCCGGCCGGAGCGGTGCCGGCCAGCGCGGCCTGGCCCAGCAGGACCAGCCGGTCGGCCAGATCCACCGTCCAGGTGGGCTGACCTCGCTGGTCGTCGACGACGTCCAGGGTGTCCTTGACGGCTTCCAGCTTGATCATCGTGCGGACGAAGTTGCCGCCGCCCGCGCCGTACAGCCATGCCGTACGGACCACGAAACCGCTGTCGGGAAGCGTCGCGAGGACCGCCTGCTCACCGACCAGCTTCGTGCGGCCGTACGCGCTGCGCGGGCCGGTCGGGGCGTCCTCCGCGTACGGCTTCTCGGCATCGCCGGGGAAGACGTAGTCCGTGGAGACGTGCAGGAGTACGGCGTCCAGCTCGCGGCACGCCTCGGCCAGGTGGCGGGGGCCGTCACCGTTGATCCGCAGGGCGTCGTCCTCGCGGGTCTCCGCGTCGTCCACGGCCGTCCAGGCGGCACAGTTGACCACGACGGCCGGACGGTGCTCCGAGAGAACGGCCCGTACGGCGGCGGGGTCGGTGATGTCCAGGTCGGCGCGGGCGACCGCGACCGCCGGGACGCCGGCGCCGGCGAGCCGGGCCAGGACATCCTGCGCGAGCATCCCGCCCGCACCGGTCACCAGCCAGTTCCGGGTGTCACTCACAGGGCCGCGCGCTCCTTCAGCGGTTCCCACCACGCGCGGTTCTCGCGGTACCACTGGACCGTCTCCGCGAGACCCTGCTCGAAGGTCTTGCGCGGGACGTAGCCCAGCTCCTCGCGGATCTTGGTGCAGTCGACCGAGTAGCGGCGGTCGTGGCCCTTGCGGTCCTCGACGTACTCGACGCTGGTCTCCCAGTCGGCGCCGCACGCCTCGAGCAGCAGCCCGGTCAGCTCCTTGTTGCTGAGCTCCGTACCGCCGCCGATGTTGTAGACCTCGCCCGCGCGGCCCTTGGTGCGGACCAGGTCGATGCCCTGCACGTGGTCGTCGATGTGCAGCCAGTCGCGGACGTTGCCGCCGTCGCCGTACAGCGGGACCTTCTTGCCGTCGAGGAGGTTGGTGACGAAGAGCGGGATGACCTTCTCGGGGAAGTGGTGGTGCCCGTAGTTGTTCGAGCAGCGGGTGACGCGGACGTCCAGGCCGTGGGTGCGGTGGTAGGACAGCGCGATCAGGTCGCTGGAGGCCTTCGCCGAGGAGTAGGGCGAGTTGGGCTCAAGCGGGTGGGTCTCCGGCCAGGAGCCCTCGTCGATCGAGCCGTAGACCTCGTCGGTGGAGATGTGCACGAAGGTCTTGATGCCCGCCCGGTGCGCCGCGTCGATGAGCGTGTGGGTGCCCACCACGTTCGTACGGACGAACTCGGCGCCGCCGTCGATGGAGCGGTCGACGTGCGACTCAGCGGCGAAGTGCACGACCTCGTCGTGCTCGGCCATCAGCTTGCCGACCAGCTCGGGGTCGCAGATGTCGCCCTGCACGAAGGCGAATCCGGGGTGCTCGCGCACCTCGTCGAGGTTGGCCGGGTTGCCCGCGTACGTCAGCTTGTCCAGGACGGTGATCGAGACATCACCGGGACCCTGGGGGCCGAGCAGCGTACGGACGTAGTGGGAGCCGATGAAACCGGCGCCGCCGGTCACCAGAATCCGGGTCGGGCGGGCGGGAGAAGAAGGCGTCGTCATGAAGAGATCTGCACCTTGCTGTGATCACCGAGCACGAGCCGGTGGGCTGCGGGGTTGCGGGGGGCGGGAGTGACTTCGACATCGCGGCCGATCAGCGAGGCCTCCACCCGGCGCACGCCGGTGACGGAGGAGCCGCGCAGCACGATGGAGTACTCGATCTCGCTGTCCTCGATCCGGCAGTCCTCGGAGACGGAGGTGAACGGACCGATGTACGCGTCGCTCACCACCGTGCCGGCGCCGATGATCGCGGGTCCGACGATCCGGCTGCCGCTGACACGGGCACCCGCCTCGATGCGCACCCGGCCGATGATCTCGCTGTCCTCGTCCACCGTGCCCTCGTTCACCGGGTCCACGGTCTCCAGGACGGACCGGTTGACCTCCAGCATGTCGGTGACGTTGCCGGTGTCCTTCCAGTAGCCGGAGATCGTGGTGGAGCGGACGTCACGCTTCTCGTCGATCAGCCACTGGATGGCGTGCGTGATCTCCAGCTCGCCGCGCCAGGAGGGCTCGATGGAGCGGACGGCCTCGTGTATGGCAGCGGTGAAGAGGTAGACGCCGACGAGCGCCAGATCGCTCTTGGGCTTCTTCGGCTTCTCCTCCAGGCCCACCACCAGGCCCTTGTCGTCGAGTTCCGCGACGCCGAAGGAGGTGGGGTTGGGAACCCTGGTCAGCAGGATCTGCGCGTCGGGCCGGTCGGCCCGGAACTCCTCCACCAGACCGGTGATGCCACCGACGATGAAGTTGTCGCCGAGGTACATGACGAAGTCGTCGTCGCCGAGGAAGTCCTGGGCGATGAGCACCGCATGGGCGAGCCCGAGCGGCGCGTCCTGCGGGATGTAGGTGACCTTGATTCCGAACTGGGAACCGTCACCCACCGCCTCGCGGATCTCGTCGGCGGTGTCCCCGACGACGATCCCGACCTCGGTGACCCCGGCTTCGGCGATCGCCTCCAGGCCGTAGAACAGCACAGGCTTGTTGGCTACCGGCACCAACTGCTTGGCCGAGGTGTGCGTGATCGGGCGGAGGCGGGTGCCCGCTCCCCCGGAGAGCACGAGAGCCTTCACGTGTTGCCCCCAGATACTATGTTCATAAGGGAAAAATATCCCATTTTGTCTAAGTTTGATGTCAATCTCGCTCCTCATCTTAGCCCGGTCGTGCATCATCGATTCACACGTCGTTCACCTATGCGATTCACAGATGACGACCCGCGGTCCGGAATGATCCGGCCCATCACGCAAGAACGGCGGTGGCCCGCCCGGTTCTCACCGGGCGGGCCACCGCCGTTCTTCAGCCCCGTCGCGCGGGGCGCTGGAGGGACCGGGTCAGTCCTCCGTGACCGCCGACACCGTCGACTGGTCCTGCTGCTCGGCCGCCGCGGTCTTCTTCGACGCCGCCTTCTTGGCGGTCGTCTTCTTCGCGGCGGTCTTCTTCGCAACCGTCTTCTTGGCCACGGCCTTCTTGGCGGGGGCCTTCTTCGCGGTCGCCTTCTTGGCCGTCTTGCGGGCGGCCGTCTTCTTGGCCGGAGCCTCGGCGTCCGCCTCGGTTTCGGCCGTCTCGGTCACCGTCTCCGCCTGGACCGACGGGACGACCACGACGGCCGCCTCCTCGGACGCGGTGGGCGCGGTGGCCTTGCGGACGGCGCGACGCCGCGGGCGGGCCGGGGCCGCGCTCTCAGCGGGCGCCTCGACGGCCTGCTCGGCCTTCGGCTCCTGCGGGGCAGCCTCCGACACGGGCGCCGCGACCGGCTCCGTGACCGTCACGACGGCCTCTTCCGCGGCCTTCGGCGAACCGGCCGGGGCCGACACCTTCCGGGTCGCACGACGCCGCGTACGCCCCTTGGGAGCGGCCTCGTCCTCCTGTACGGCAGCCACGGGGGCCGGGGTCTCCTCGACCGCCTGGACAGCCGGAGCCTCGACGACCGGAGCCTGCGCGGCCGGTGCCTCGACGACCGGGTCCTCGACCGCGACCGGCTCGGCCTCGGCGACCTCGCGGGACTTCCGCTCCTCACGCCTGCCACGGGGAGCCCGCTCCTCGCCCTTGGGCGCACCCGCGGGAGCCGACGCACGCCGGGTGGCCCGGCGCCGCGAACGCCCACGGGAAGCCGCGGCCTCCGCCTCGGCGGCGCTGCTGTACAGCTCCTCGTCGGGCACGAACT
This sequence comes from Streptomyces sp. NBC_00620, assembly GCF_026341825.1. Classification (GTDB taxonomy): domain Bacteria; phylum Actinomycetota; class Actinomycetes; order Streptomycetales; family Streptomycetaceae; genus Streptomyces. The sequence continues at coordinate 3,630,017 of NZ_JAPENY010000001.1, read as the reverse complement.
CGGGCTGCGCGAACGGGACCGGAGCGGCGACCTCGGCAGCCACCTCGGCCTCGGTCTCGATCTCGTCCTCGTCGACGGATTCGTCGGTCTCCGTGCCCAGGGCCTCGTGCTCGTGCGTGTGCTCCTGCTCGGAACCGCCCCGGCCGCGCTTCTTGCGCTTGCCGCCGCCTCCGGCGGAGGTCGGCTGCTCCATGTGCACGATGACACCGCGGCCGTTGCAGTGGACGCAGGTCTCGGAGAAGGACTCGAGCAGACCCTGTCCGACGCGCTTGCGCGTCATCTGGACGAGGCCCAGCGAGGTCACCTCCGCCACCTGGTGCTTCGTACGGTCGCGTCCCAGGCATTCGAGCAGGCGCCGCAGCACCAGGTCCCTGTTGGACTCCAGGACCATGTCGATGAAGTCGATGACGACGATGCCGCCGAGGTCGCGCAGCCGCAGCTGGCGCACGATCTCCTCGGCCGCCTCCAGGTTGTTCCTGGTCACGGTCTCTTCGAGGTTGCCGCCCTGACCGGTGAACTTGCCGGTGTTGACGTCGACCACGACCATCGCCTCGGTCTTGTCGATCACCAGCGAACCGCCGCTGGGCAGCCAGACCTTGCGGTCAAGGGCCTTCATCAGCTGCTCGTCGATCCGGTACGTCGCGAAGACGTCGACCTCGGAGGTCCACTTCGACAGCCGGTCGGTCAGGTCGGGCGCGACATGGGCGACGTACCCGTGGATGGTGTCCCATGCCTCGTCACCGCTGACGATGACCTTGGAGAAGTCCTCGTTGAAGATGTCGCGGACGACGCGGACGGTCATGTCCGGCTCGCCGTACAGCAGAGTCGGCGCGTTGCCGCTCTTCGACTTCTTCTGGATGTCCTCCCACTGACCCTGCAGCCGCTCGACGTCACGGCGCAGCTCGTCCTCGCTCGCGCCCTCGGCGGCGGTGCGCACGATGACGCCCGCGTCCTCGGGGACGATCTTCTTGAGGATGGTCTTCAGTCGAGCGCGCTCGGTGTCGGGCAGCTTGCGGCTGATGCCGGTCATCGAGCCCTCGGGCACGTAGACCAGGTAGCGTCCGGGCAGGGACACCTGGCTGGTGAGGCGGGCGCCCTTGTGGCCGATCGGGTCCTTCGTGACCTGCACGAGCACCGACTGGCCGGACTTCAGCGCGCTCTCGATACGGCGCGGCCCGTTGGCCATGCCGAGCGCCTCGAAGTTGACCTCACCGGCGTAGAGCACGGCGTTACGGCCCTTGCCGATGTCGATGAAGGCGGCCTCCATCGACGGCAGGACGTTCTGCACCTTGCCCAGGTAGACATTGCCGACGTACGAGGTCGACTGCTCCTTGTTGACGTAGTGCTCGACGAGCACGTTGTCCTCGAGGACGCCGATCTGGGTGCGCTCGCCGCTCTGGCGGACGACCATCACACGCTCGACGGCCTCACGGCGGGCCAGGAACTCGGCCTCGGTGATGATCGGAACGCGCCGGCGGCCCTGCTCGCGCCCTTCACGGCGGCGCTGCTTCTTGGCTTCGAGGCGGGTCGAGCCCTTGATGGACTGCACCTCGTCGGACGGGTGCTCGTCCCGCTTGCTGCTGCGGGGCTCGCGGACCTTGACGACGGTGCGCTCGGGGTCGCTCTCGGCGGGCTCGGTGTCGGGACCCGAGTCACCGGCGCGACGCCGACGGCGCCGACGCCGACGGCTGCTGCTGGAGCCGCCCGACTCCTCGCGCTCGTCGCCCTCCTCGGCGTCCTCTTCGGCCTGCTCGGCGGTGTCCTCGGCGTCCTGCGCGGCCTGCTCGGCGGTGTCCTCGGCGTCCTGCGCGGCCTGCTCGGCGGCGTAGTCGTCGTCACCGGACTCGCCGTCCGACTCGGCGGACTCACCACGACGACGGCGACGGCCGCCACGGCGGCGACGACGACGGGAGCCCGCGGACTCCTCGTCACCCTCATCACCGTCTGCGGCATCCTCGACGTCCTCGGCGGGCTCCTCCACCTCTTCGGCGGCGGGCTCCACAGCCGCGGGCTCCTCCTCGACGGCCCGGCGGCGACGGCGCCTGCGCGGCCCCGTCTCCTCCTCGACGGCCTCAGGGGCTACGACGGTCTCGCGAACCTGCGGAGCGGCGGGGGCCTCGACGACCTCCTCGACCTCCTCCTCCGCAGCCTCGGCGGCAGCCGCGGCTGCGGCGCGCTCCGGCGTCTGGAACATCGGCTCGGTGAACACGGGCGCCTGGAACACGGCGACGGCCGGACGCGCGGGCTTGCGCGCAGACTCGGCTTCCTTCGGCGCGGGCGCGGAGAACCCGACGGCGGCCTTGCGCGTGGCGCGGCGGCGGCCGCGCCGCGGGGCCTCGTCCTCGGTCTGCGCGGGCTCGGCCTGCGCGACCTCGGTCTGCGCGGGCTCCTCGGGCTGGGTCTCGCTGGTCACGGGCGCCTCCACACGCTCGTCGACGGTGTCGCCCTCGGGCGCACCGGCGGGTGCGGAGACGCGCCGGGTGGCGCGACGACGGGTGGTGCGGCGGGGGGCGGCCTCCTCGACGGGGGCGGCCTCCTCTGCCTCGACGACGGCGGGCTCCGCCGGGGCGGCGTCGACGGCCGTCACCGGCTCCTCGACGGCCTCGGCGGCCTTGGGCGCGCCGGTGGGCGCGGAAGCGCGGCGGGTCGCACGACGACGCGGACGACCGGCCGGAGCGGCCTCCTCGGCTTCGACGGCGGCAACGGGGGCGGGTGCCTCGGCGGGCACCACGGTCTCCGCGACCTCAGCCGCCTCGGCTGTCTCCGACGCACCGGCGGGTGCGGACACCCGACGAGTGGCACGACGACGCGCACGACGCGGCGCGGCTTCCTCAGCCACCGCCTCTTCGGTGTCTTCGGCCTCAACGGTCGCTTCGACCGCTTCGGCCTGGACGACCGCTGCTGTTTCGTCCGCCTCCTCCGCGAGGTCGGCGGACGCCACGGCCGGTATGGCCGGCGCGGTGGTCTCGGCCACGGCTTCGGCGGCGCCCGTGGGCGGGCCGGCCGGGCGCGACGCTGCGCGGCGGCGGCGCCGCGGCGGCAGGGTGTCGCTGGGAGTGTTGTTGTTGTCGGAACCCTCAGTGGGTTCGATCGGCTCGAGCATGCGGGTGGATCTCCCGTCAGGCTCCCGGGCGCCGCACCTGGTCCGGCAGTGCCGGTGACGTCCGCGGCTCGCGCGATGCGCGGTGCCGCCGTCCGGGGCGCGGGCGCCGCACGGGAGCTCTCTGTGTCCTGTCTCGCCGGTTCCGTACGCCATGTGTGCGTACGGCCTGGCGAAAGTCTTGTGGTCGGTGCACTGCCCGACCCAGGTGGCTCCCGAGTACGAGGGCGGCGCTACGACATCTGTCCTTACGCGGGACCTTCCGGCACCGGCGCCTTCGCGGCGGCAGATCCGGCGACCGCCTCTTCGTGAGAGGGAGGGACTGCCATGACTGCCTCGCGGTCGGGCGCGAGCGGGTCGGTCACCGTGCCGGTCTCTTCATCGAACAGCCCCTGCGCCAGCCTGGTCACCGCAGCGGCGACCGGCGGCGCCAGGTCGGCCACGGCGCGAAGACCGGACAGGACGTCGTCGGGTCGAACGGCAGGCGTCACGTGCCGAACAACCAGCCGCAGTATCGCACAGGCCTGGTCGCTCGACCTATCAGCCTGTGGACTGTTCGTCTCACTGCTTGTCTCACTACTTGCTTCACTGCTTGCCGCAGTGCTTGATCCGCTGCTTGCTTCAAGGCTTGCCACGGCGGCGCGGGCGTCGAACGTCCGCATGCCGTTCTTGGTCTTGCGCTGCACCTCGACGGCCTCCGCCGCCTTGAAAGCCTCGACCGCGCGCTCCGCCTCTGCCGGGTCCACGCCGTCGAGGCGCAGCTCCCAGACGGAAGCGGTGAGCCGGTCGGCGAGCCCGGAGGTCCGGGCCTCGACCGCCTCGATGATGTCGAGCCCGACAGGCATCGACTCGTCGAGGAGATCGCGCAGCTTGTCCGGGTCACGCGCCTCGGTGAGCGCGATCTCCAGATACTCCGCCTCACTGCCCGTGCCGGTGGGTGCGGCATTGGCGTACGACACCTTCGGATGCGGCGTGAACCCCGCCGAGTACGCCATCGGCACCTCGGCACGGCGCAACGCACGCTCGAAGGCGCGCTGGAAGTCACGGTGGCTGGTGAACCGGAGGCGGCCGCGCTTGGTGTAGCGCAGTCGGATGCGCTGCACCGCGAGTGCGGGCGGCGGGCCTTCGGGCTGTCGCTTGCCCAGTGTCGTTCAGTCCTTCGTGAGAGCGGTCCTACTACTACCTAGAGTACGTGTCTCGTCGGCTCCCGGTTCCCTCCGGGACGCTCCGGAAGGAATGGGCGAGGGCTCGAGCGGCACCGGCTCGGGCTCCCCAGGCGCCCCGAAAAGCATCCGCCGGAAGTCCGCGCGGGCCTGCCGGGCGGACTCCCGGGCGGTCGCGAGGGCCTGCCGTGTCGCCCTTCCCACGCTGCGCGCGGCCTCGGCGGCGGGCCGCAGGACCGTGTCCCGGACGGCATGCCCGACGGGCGTCAGCACGCTCAGGTACACCCACCGCACCGGCTCCACGAAGATCCACCGGAAGAGTCGCCCGAGGAACCGCCCGACGGCGAGCGAGATGTACCCGGCGACGCGCCAGGCGTGCCCGAGCGCCTCACCGACCTCCCGCCCTATGACGACGAGCACACGCCCGATCGGCGCGAGCACCCACCGCCACACGGCGAGCGCGGGCAGCACCAGCAGCACACGCAACGTCCAGTAGAGCGCGACACCGATCCCGGTGAAGATCATCCGTACGAGCCACACGAGCCCCCGCACGGTCCAGGCGATGCCCCTCCCGACGGGCGCGAGGACCCACTCGTACAGCCACACACCCGGCACGACGAACAGATACCTCACCAGCCACGCGACGGCGGTGTACACCCCGGTCCCGACAGCCGCGAGCACCATCCCCGCGCCCTTCCCCAGCCAGGCGATCGCATGCCCGACGGGCGTGAGCACCCGCGCGTACACCCAGCCGGCCCCGGCCCCGATCCCCCGGAACACCCAGGCGATCCCGGCCCCGACACCCCGGGCCAGCCAGGCGAGCGCATGCCCGATCGGCGTCAGCACGGTCCGGTAGAGCCACACCAGCGGCACTACGACCAGCACGTGCCCGAGCCACCCGACCGCCTTCCCGGCCGGCACGACGACGTACCGCCACACCGTCACCAGCGGCCAGACGAACACCGCCCACGCCAGCAACGCCAGCGCCCGCCCCACCGGCCGCAGCGCGTAGTCCCGCAGAAACCGGCCACCGACGACCAGCGCGTCCCACACCATCCGCACCGGCACGACCAGTACGAGCACCACGATCCGCACCGGGATGCGGATCGCGACCGCGAGGCACCCCTCGGCCTGCGCCTGGGGTACGGGTCGCTCGGCGGGCGTTTTCTCCAGATCCATACCGACGTAGACGCATCAGCCCACCGCATGGATGCGCCCCGTCCGGTCCGGATCCGATAACGCTGTTACCGGGGGACGGTGACCAGCACGCGCCCCCGGCCGCCGGCGTCGACCCGGTCGTGGGCCTTGGCGATCTCGTCGAGCGGGCAGCGGTGGCCGATGTCGACGGTGAGGGCTCCGACGGCGGCCGCGGCGGTGAGATCGCGGGCGGCCTGGCGCCTGGCCCCGGCGGGGAAGTCGTCGCTGCCGAGCATGCGGAGGGTGACGTTGGCGAACAGCAGGGGCCAGAAGGGGAGTTCGGGGCGGTCGGTGCGGGTGGCGTAGGCGGCGATGACCGCGTCGTTCGCGACCACCGCGGCGTCCAGGTCGGCGTTGTCCGACAGGGCCACCTCGACGATGCGGTCGACGCCCCGCGGTGCATACGCGCGGATCGCCCCGGCCGGGTCGTCCTGGTCGAGGGCGACGGCGTGGGACACCACGGCGGGGTCGACGCGGTCCAGGTCCTCGCCGCGTCGCACCGTGGCGAGGACGGTGGCCCCACCCCAGCGGGCGAGCTGGGCGGCCAGTGAGCCGACGCCGCCGAGCACGCCGTGCACCAGCACGAGCCTGCCGTCGACCGGGCCGTCGGCGAACACGGTCCGGTGGGCGGTGATCCCGGGAATGCCCAGGCTCGCCCCGAGTTCGTCGCTCAGGTGCTCGGGCAGCGGCACCGCCAGATCCTCGGGTACGACGGTGTACTGGGCAGCGGTACCGAAGGGCCGGTAGGACTGGGCGCCGTACACCCACACCCGCCGACCGACCCGGCGTGCGTCGACACCGTCGCCCACCGCGTCGATGACACCGGCCGCGTCACTGTGCGGGATCACCCGGGGATAGGGCATGGCCGAGCCGAGCCAGCCGCGCCGTTTCTTGGTGTCGCCGGGATTGACACCCGACACGGTCACCTGGACGCGGACCTCGCCGGGACCGGGCTCCGGGTCGGGCAGTTCACCGACCCGAAGCACCTCGACAGCGGGACCCTGTCGCTCGTACCAGGACGCAAGCATGGTCAGCCCTCCTTGGCCCCACCGGCCCCGAGTGCCCGGCCGGGGCGATCCTCAGTGCGTGTGCCCGCTGACCGCAGGCTGGTTGACCGTCAGCGGCAGCAGCTTCTTGCCCGTCGGGCCGATCTGAATCGTCGTGTCCATGGCGGGGCCTATGGAAAAAGCCCCAAAACCAGGCCACGCTGGTCCGCATGGCGAAACGAGGACAACGACGGCTCGCGGCAGAGCGAGCGACGTACAACGTGGAAGCCGAGTGGACCAAGGCCGACCTTGCCTTGTTAGAGGAGTTGCAGCAAGCCGACGCACTTCTCCCCCAGGACGCTCCTCGGGCTCTGTTATCCATCCGTCTGTCTGTACTGACAGACGACACGACATCACCGGTGCGTCAGGAGCTCGACCTCCGCATCCTGGCCAGGGAGCGAGGTTGCCGAGTCGTCGGCGTCGCCTCGGATCTCAACGTGTCGGCGACGAAGGTTCCGCCATGGAAGAGGAAGGAACTCGGGGACTGGCTGAACAACCGCTCCCCCGAGTTCGATGAGCTCGTCTTCTGGAAGCTCGACCGCTTCGTGCGTCGCCTCTCCGACCTCTCAACGATGATCGAGTGGAGCCTGAAGCGCGGGAAGAACCTGGTCTCGAAGAACGACAGTCTCGACCTCACGACGACAGCCGGGAAGATCATGGTCACGATCATCGGCGGTATCGCCGAGATCGAGGCTGCCAACACCTCCACGCGAGTCATGAGCCTGTGGGACTACGCGAAGAGCCAGGAAGACTGGATCATCGGCAAGCCGACGTACGGCTACGTCACCGATGAAGACGACTCGGGGAAGCTCGTTCTCGTCATCGAGCCCGAGGCGCGCAAGGCACTGCACTGGGCTCGGCGCATGGCGCTTCGAGGACGCTCCGCCCGGTACATGGTGCGCTGCCTGAAGCGGTCCGGCCTGATGAGCCAGGGCCTCACCGTGGCCACGCTCCACCGCCGGCTCCGCAACCCCGCACTCCTCGGCTACCGAGTAGAAGAGGACAAGCAGGGAGGGCAACGACGCTCGAAGCCGATCCTCGGCAAGGACGGCAGGCCGATCAAGGTCGCTCCCCCTATCTTCACCGAGGAGGAGTTCGAGACCCTCGGCGCCGCTCTCGACAAGCGCAAGAAGAACCAGCCTCCACGCCGTGTCGGCGGAGCGACCCAGTTCCTCGGCGTCCTGCTGTGCGCCGACTGCAAGACGAACATGACCGTGCAGATCACGAACAACAGCTATGGGACCTACCACTACCTACGGTGCCGCAACTGCAAGAGCGGCGGGCTCAGCGCGCCCCACCCCAACCAGGTCTACGAACGTCTCGTAGAGGACGTGCTCAAGGTCCTCGGGGACTTCCCCGTACAGGTTCGCCAGTACGCCGAGGGTGCCGAGGTACGGCGGGAGATCAAGCGCCTTCAAGAGTCCATCACCCTATATATGAAGGAGCTCGAACCCGGGGGCCGGTACACGAAGACCCGGTTCACGAAGGAGCAGGCGGAGACGACGCTCGACAAGCTCATCGGGGAGCTCGAAGCCATCGACCCCGAGACGGCTCACGATCGATGGGTCAACGTCCACGGTGGCAAGACCTTCCGTGAGCACTGGCAGGAGGGCGGCATGGAAGCCATGTCCGCAGACCTGTACCGAGTCGGCATCCGATGCGAGGTCACCCGCACGAAGGTGCCGAAGGTACGAGCCCCGAAGGTTCACCTCCGCCTGCTGATCCCGAAGGACGTACGCGAGCGGCTCGTGATCCGAGAGGACGACTTCGCGAGTGCCCTCTAGGTGTGCCATCTCATGAGATTGGTGCCAGGGAACCGTGATCGACGAAGTTGTGGCCCTCTTCGGATTGGACGATGAAGACACCGGAGCCAGGAGGATCCTCCACGGATGCTCTGTGGATGCGAGCTGTCCACTCAGGGGTGGGCCACTGTGTGTCGCGGTCCCAGCGGATCCCTGTGAGGTTGACCGCAGCAGGGTTCACGGTGGTGAGGTCGGCACCAACGAAGTTATTTGCCGCGTCGGTCAGATTGCTACGGGCTTCGATGAAGTCGCGCGCTAGGCCGGGGTCAAGGACGCGGGCGCGGGCTCGGGCGTGGGTGAGAGCGGGGTCGAGGGCAGGGTCGAGGGCGTGGTCGAACTCGCGGGCAAGGGCGAGAGCCCGGTCGAAGTCGCGGTCGAGGTCACGGATGAGCTTGAGGTCACGGATGAGGTCGCGGGCGCGAGTGCGGGCCAGGTTGACCGCGCGGGTGACGGCGAAGTCGCGGTCGAGGTGGCGGCCGAGGCCGTCGCTGGCGAGGTCGATGGCGGTGTCGATGGCGCGGACGAGGTCGAGGGCGCGGTCGAGGTCGAGGGCCCGGTTGAGGTCGAGGCCGGGGTCGAGGGCGCGGTCGAGGGCGCGGTCGAGGGCGAGGGCAAGAGCGCGGGCGCGGACGAGTTCGCGGACGAGAGTGCGGGTGCTGGCGCGGGCGCGGATGCCGCCAGCGCGGCGGGCGAGGCCGAGGGCGCGGTCGAGGGTGAGGTCGCGGTCGCGGACGAGGTCGGGGGCGAGGTCCGGGTGAAAATTGAGGTCTTTGGCGGCGGTGTCCAGGAAATCTGCAACCTTTAGAAGGTGGCCGCGACGCCAGAGCCGCCATTGAGGAGACACGGCCTTCCAGCGAGCTGTCACGTCAGCCAGCCTCGGCCCTGTCAGGCCATCTTGGGTTGGATCGGCTTGGGAGGTCTCACTGGAGCGAGGAACATCGAGAACTGGGGCGGGACGAGACGTAGCAGGATCATTCGCCGCGAACAGCAGGGCGGAAGTCTTCAGGGGAGGCCGGAAGCCGGGAGAACGACGTGAAAACACAGCCAGGACGCAGCCCACGAAGGACTCGGCAGCAATCGTCACGCCGCGCCTCCTCCGCCAGTCGGATCCTGCTGTGCGGCAACGCCCGTGCCTGATTGTGGATTCCCTGCTGAAGGGCTGCCCGTCTGGGGCCCTGGCAGAGCACCATGCGACTGCCCAGGGCCAGACTGCAGCCCGTTTTCTTGAAGAACCTGCGGTTGCTGCTGCGCCTCTCCCACTACTCCGCCAAGAGCAGCCCGCCCCGCGCTCTTAACCATCAAGGGCACCAGTGTGGTGATCTGCTGGACAGCCGACAGCGCGCCCAACCCGATGAGAAACGTCGTCAGCGGATTCGTGCTTTGCGGATAGGTGGCTGCCACGACACCAGTCAGGGCTGCGCTGACGAGCAGCCGCAGTACCCCGGCGACGCAATACGCCTTCCAACCGGGTGCGGGCAGGTGCTCCTCGCCAGGCCGGATGTCAGTTCTGCGCTGGGGCGGATCGATCGTGTCCGACTGGACGTTCCATGGCATCTGACGGTGCCACTTGATGGACTTTATGACGTCGATGGCCTCCATGGAGGCGCCTCCGGCCGCTCCCACCATCGCCGCCATCAACCAATCCATGGTCCGAGGCTAGAAGGAATCACGTGGCGGGGAAGGAGTTCTCCGTAACCAACGTGCCGAGACAGCACATCTAGGAGTGTCCGTCGCCTCACTCGAACCATGTCTCAGGATCGAACGGTTGCTCATTGCCGTCATCGTCCACAATCACGATCTCGCTCTCGATCATGCTCTGTGCTTCGGTGGCCGGGCCGCGAGGTGAGCGGGTCTCGCACGGAAGCAGAGGCTCACGCTGAGATGCAGCGGCTATTGGCTCCACTCCCCCTCATCACGCACCGCGGTGAGAAGCTGCCGGGACTGTTCGAGGTCTTCGGCGACCCCAGCAGCGATCAGGGCAGCGCCCGGGGTGTGGCCGGACCCGGCATAGCGCCAATACGCATCGGTGACCGTGCCGGGGATGTCGGCATGGCCGACGTGGCGTGCACGTTCGGCGCGTAGGGCTGCGTATGTCGTCGAGTAGGCCCGGGACTTGGTGAGGATGTGGCCGCGATAGCCGAGGGTGTGGGCCCAGGCTCGGAGGTGCAGGGGTTCGTACGCGGGTAAGCCGCCGAGGCGCCAGCACGTTCGCATGAGGTTCCGTGCATGGTCGGATACCGGCGATGCGTCGATGTCGTCCCAGGTCGTGAGCCTGTGGTCGGTGCCGGCGCCGGTCTCGCTCGCTCCCTTGGTGACGTACTTGGCGACGTATGCGGCCACGGCGTCGTCATCCGGGCCGGGGCCGTCGGCGCGCAGGGGACGGACATCGACCTGGGCACCCCAGCGCAGGGAGAGTTCGCCGACGGCGGGACTGTACGGAGTGCGGACCAGGACCCGCCGGGCGGACGCGAGTACGGCATCGGCGAGCCGGGCCGCGGTGCCCCAGACCGGGGGTTCGTCGTTCGGTCCGGCCGGGCCGTCGAAGCGTACGACGGCGTGGATGTGGACGGCCGCCCGCTTCTGGTACTCCGCGATGCGGGCGAAGGAGAGCCGCGCGTGTGAGGAGAAGCGGGACTGCGTGAAGCCTACGGCTGAGGCGAGTTGGCGGCGGACACCGATGACGAAGCGGTCCCAGAGTTTGCCCGCGTGTGCGTGCCAGAGGACGTGGGCCGGGTAGTCGTAGCAGTCGGCACAGAGGGGTTGGCCAACGAGCGGATCGTTTGCGTCATGGACGGCACCGCAGCCAAGGAGGCGGCCATGACCGCATTCGCTGCGTTCACGACGGGGGCGGCAGCGCTCCCCGACGCGGTGTACCGGCCCGAAGGACGGTGCGGTGAGGGTGATGAAGAGCCGGGGGCGGTCGCGGACTGTGGCGGGGACGTTCTTGCCGCCGAGGAGGCCCGCGCGGATGAGGTGGAAGGTGTCTCCGGCGTGGAGTCGGGAGCAGGGTGCGCAGACGGTTGCGCGTCTGTTGCGGCAGCGGATGAGGAGGCGTTCGCCGGGTTCGGTGCGGGTGTCGTAGTGGTGCACGATCTCGCCGGTCGTTGGGTCGTGCGTTGTCGTCGAGCCGGACAGGTGCACGGGGTGCGCGCAGCCGCCCGTTGCCGTGATCTGTTCCAACCAGCGTGCGAACTTGGGGTCTTGGGCGATGCGTATCGCGTCGCGGTCTGCTTCGGGGAGCTGACGCAGGCGCGCCGCGCGGTCGAGGACAGCGCGCCTGTCAGCCGAGGTGGACTCGGGTGTGATGGTGGTGACCTTCCAGGGTGGGCCGCCGAAGCGGCACGGGTGATGGTTGGTGGCGCGCTATCGGTCATGGGGATCACTCCTGACGGATGTGGTGGGTGGAGGGTCAGCGGATGGTTCCGGTGCCCCGGCAGACGCGGCAGCGGCGAAGCCGTCCGGTCCAGGTCTTCCGAGCCCCGTCGCCCTTGCAGTGGGGGCATCTCACGCGGCGCATGGACATGGCGTTCCTTCCTGCTTAGAAGTGGGAGAAGCCGCTCAGGACCCAGGTCATGAAGCCGTTGATGGTGAGGCTGACCGGGGTCTGGCCGAGGTACATGCCGAAGAGGGCGATGCAGACGGCTTCCCAGGCGCGTACGTCCCGGGAGCGCACGAGGAGGAAGGTGATGATCCCGAAGACCACGACGAGGGACACGGCGGTACCTGCGCTGATCACTGGGAGCCTCCTTCGAGCACCGCGAGAGCTCGGTCTATGGCGGGCAGTTCGGGGGTCATCGCCGCGTACTTCCTGGCCGTTCCCGAAGCCTCTTCGGCCGATGTGAGGTGCGAGCGGGCGCGGCTCCAGCCACCGTCAGGCCCGGTGCAGACAGCCACCCCCTGTTCCTCCGCCGTAATCGACTGAGCAACAACAACCGCGTCCTTGTTGAGATCACCGAGCGTCATTTCCGCCGTGCCGGGGTCGTTGACCCGATGGCAGATCCGGCCGCCGAGTTGGGCCCGCAGCGCGGTGACGCCAGGTCCGAGGTCGGAGCCGACGCGTTGTCCGGCAACGACCAGATGGATGCCAAGTGCGGCACCGAGCTGGGCTATGCGCAGCAGGAGCGTGGAGCACTGTTCCGCCTCTGCCTTGCTCTCACGACGGCCGTCGGAGAGGTACAGCTCCGCGAGTTCGTCGACGATCACGACGACCGGCACCGGCCGCAGCTTCTCGGGCAGTTCCCAGATGGAGCGCACGCCCGCATCTCGGCAGACGCGCATACGCTCTTGCATGTCGACGACGAGCGCGGAAAGCACTGCGACCGCCTCGCGCCGGCAGGTCGTGAGCGCGCTCAATCGCCGGGCGAAGAGGCCGAGTTCCATGCCGCCCTTGCAGTCGATGCCGACCAGGGCGACGGGTTGTGGAGCGAGTTCGGTGATGAGCCGGGCGAGCAGGGTGGACTTGCCGGACCGGGTGGCCCCGGCGATGAGCCAGTGCGGCACGAGCCGCAGATCCATGACCCAGGCGCCGCCGCTCTCCAGTACGCCGATGAGCGCGGACAGGAGCGCGGCGGGCGCCGAGGCTAAGCCGGGCCGTGCCAGCGGGTCATTGGCGGTTGCGGTCAGGAGCACGAGGCCGCGTTCCGGCGAAGTGACCCGCACCGCGTGCACCCTCCAGGCGTGCACGAGCGCATCCGCCGCCTTGAGGTACGTCGCCGGGGTCTGGCCCGCGTGCAGGCGCACGGTCGCCGTCAGCCCCAGGCGGGTAGCGCGCGGGAACGAGATCCGGGGAGTGACCGGCCGCAGGGGATCGCCCTTGACGACCAGGTCCCCGAGGAGCCCGCGGGGCGGACGCCGCGATACGGAAAGGTCGTTGAGCATGGCGACCTTGCGCCAGGTGAACAGCACCCGGCACGCGGTCAGCGGGTAGCCAGCGAGGTACCAGTGCCAGGCCGGACGGTGCCGGCGCAGCAGGTCACCGAGGACGAGTACCCACGCGAGTGCGGCGAGAGTGAAGGCGAGCGCGGTCGGACCCATCACGCACCCCCGGCCTTAGCCGGTCCGGGCGCGGGTGTGCTGTGTACGGGGGTGATGGCGTCGGCGCGGAAGCTGATTCCGTGCCGGTCGCCCATGGCCCAGGCGAACGCGGTCAGTCCGGTGACCTTGAGGATCTGTCCTTCCTCGATGCCCTTCGGCTCACCGGCCACGGCGATCTCGATGACGGAGATACGCCGTCCGTCCTGGCGCACCATGACGGCGACGGTGTAGATCGTGTTGCCGTCGCGGTCCTTCTTGACCTCCTGTGTCTCGAAGTTGCTGATCTTTGCTTCCGGTGTGATGGCGCACCGCAGTACGCCCAGTCGTGCCGTGTCCACGGGTATGGACTGCATTACTTGGCCTCCTAGGCCAGTCAGGACGTCCGACATATTCAGACGTCACTTGTCATTACGAGTTACGACTATGTGGCTCTGTACGGCGAGGATGCAACTACTTATGCTGACGAGTGATGTCGCGCGTGCGACGTGCCTACGACTTCAACCCGAAGGTGCCGAGATGACGGAGATCCAGCGCCCCGGAGCGCTCTACCAGCAGGTGGCCGCCGCGATCCGGGAAGCGATCCTCAAGGGCGAGTTCGAGCCCGGCGCCCCGCTGCCCTCCGAGGCCCAGCTCATCGAGCGCTACAAGGTGTCCCGTCCCACCGTCCGCAACGCCGTCGCCGCCCTGCGTGCCGAAGGGCTGATCGAGGTGAGGCACGGCAAGGGCAGCTTCGTACGCTCCGACGGCCAGCCCTCCGTCACCCTCGAACGCCGCATCAGCCGCACGCCGGACGGAAAGTTCGTGATGCCCAACGGCGCCGTCTGGGACGAGGCCGAGGAGCCCACCCCGTACCGCTCGCACACCACGAAGGCCACCGGCCCGCTGCTCAAACTCGACGAGGAGGAAGCCCTCTTCGGCTGCGACCGGCTGCTCATCGACCCCGCCACCGGCACCCGAGCCATGCACCGCACACTGATCCCGTTCGAGGTGGCCGAGGGCATCCCGATGCTCGCCGAGGACCCGGACCGCCGCCCAGCCTCCGCCTACTGGATCCTCACCCAGGCCGGACACAAGCTGTGGTGGTCCGAGACGGTCCGCGCCCATATGCCGCTCCCGGACGAGCGGACCGCACTCCAACTCCCGGACGCGACACCGATCCTGCACCTGGCCCGCGTCACGCACGGCACCCACGACCGCCCCTTGATCCTCGAAGAACTCCGCGTCGGGGCGGACCGAGCCGAACTCGCCTACCGAATCACCGCCGACAAACAGCCCGCGCGACGCACCCGCACATGATCGACAACGGCAATCGGTCGAAATCCTCTGCACTTCCTCAAGGGCGCGCCTGCGGCGCGCCGGGCAGCCCGGCCGCCCCGGCCGGGCGTGCGGCGTGGCCGCCGGTCCCGTCCGGTCACCCGACTGCCCGCACCGCAGTACGCCAGAGGACGGGAGTCGTCGACCGGACGACTCGGGCCGGGGCCCACGGGGCTGGGGGTCGACGGCCTCCGAGACTTTAGGCAGCTCCCATGGGGCGAGCCTCGAAGAACAGGGGGCCCATCGGGCTATTGCGGGCAGCTCCAAGGACTGCCCGATCCGCTGGCGAGCGTAGGGCCCCCTGTTCACTCGCCCCATGGCAGCTACCGCCCAAAGTCTCTGCGGCCGGCGACGTGCCCACGCGCGCCACTCACCAGCGAAGGGGCGCCTCATGCCGCACCGCCGTCGCCGTCCGCGACCGCCGCCAGGAGGCCGGCGAGCCGTTCCGCAGCGTCCGGCCAGCCCGCCAGGCGCACGACCCCGCGCCCGCTTTCATCCGTTGAGGCGACGGCCCGTACCTCCGACAACTCGAACCCGGCACCGAGCAACGCCCGGTTCAACCGGTCGGCAGCCTCCCGCGCCTCGCGCCAGCCCGTCATGTAGTCGACGCCGGGCACCCACAGACCACAGTCCGCACCCGCGACGTCGAGACCATCGCTCAGCCAGTCCTCACCCGCGCCAGTCACCTTGCCCACCTCTGCCCTGATCTCGGTAACGGATCGTCAACTCTCTTTTGGTGCAGGGCAGATGCGCAGCGCAACGGCCCCGGTACCATCAGGCACCGGGGACCGCTGTCCCCTGCCGGACCACCCCAGTTGCTGTCCAGGCGCGGGGGTGGTCCGGTCTCGGTATGAGGTTGTGAAGCGCGGCCCCTCACTTCGGGAGGGGAGCTCCCGGGATCACCGAGGAGCCGCGCCCCTTACGGCCGGAGGGGTCAGACTCCGGCCGGTGTCCGGGCCGCCGTCCACTCCCGATCGCGTGGGAGCCAACAGGAGACGACGGCCCGAAGATCTCTACGTCGTACCGTCGAGGTCGAAGCGGCACCACACGGTCTTGCCGCCCTGCTCCCTCGGCGACCACCACACCGCATCGGCCAGCCGCTGAATGATCAGCAGCCCGCGCCCCCGGTCCGGCAACAGCGCCTCGGAGAAGTCGCCCACCAGTTCCGGCGAGACGAACTCACCCGCCGGAAGATCAGGCGGAGTCGAATCCTCATCCGCGACGCCGATGAACAGCCATCCGGGCCACGCCTTCACCAACACGTCGATCCGCCGTGCGGCACCAGGCCGCGTCAGGCAGTCGTCCGGCACCGCGTGGTGCACAACGTTGCCGACCAGCTCCGAGACGACGAGCCGGGCATCATCGACCATGTGGCCAAGTCCCCAGTCCTGGAGGCAGCCGCCGACCATGTTGCGCGCGGCGCACACGGTGCTCGTGGACTCGTCGAAGAGCGTCATCGCCCGGAAGTGGCCAGTCGAGGGATCTTGCGCCGCTTCACGCGACGAGACCGTCCCAAGGGTGTTCGCTCTGTGTTTGCTCGGTTGAGCATTCATGGCGTCCGTTCCCGACTGTCGACAGGCTCCGTAGCCCGTCGCTCCGTGCCGAACAGTGAACGGCGCGAGCCGCCCAGCCGGGAGCGTTCACCAGGGGGTTCACGTGAACACCGGCAAAGGCAAAGGGGGTTCGCCGATGAACCCCCCAATGTCACTGCGCTGTGCCACGATGAATACTCGCTGTCATTCTCGGGCTGGCAGGGGAGCATGAGCCGAGAGCCGAACGCGCACTTAATCGCCGCCATGGACGAGGCGAAGGTCTCGAACAAGGGCCTCGCGAAACGCATGCAGGATGCCGCCGCACGCCGCGGCACGAGTCTCGGCACGACGCACGTCGCCGTGCAGCGTTGGCGAGACGGCGCCGGCATCCAGCCCCAGACAGCAGCGATCATGGCCGATGTGCTCGGCGCCAAGCTGAACCGTCGCATCACGCCCAGCGATCTCGGGTTTTTCCGCCAGCTCCAGCAGCCCACACCGCAGCCAGTTGGCTACCCGGGCACCGTGCCCGATGTGCTGTCGATGCTGGACGGACTCGCCGAGGAGCGAGCCGACACCCCATCGGGCGGACCGCTGGTCATCGCGGACACCGATCTCAGCTCCGCAGTCCTGTCATGGATGGTGGCCCGCCCCGACGGTGTCCAGGCCGGCAGACCCGCTTCCCAACGCGTGGGAATGCGGGACGTCAAGGCCATCCGAGCAGCCGCCGACATGTTCATGCAGCTCGACTTCAAGTTCGGCGGAGGCCACGGCCACAAGGCCTTGCGGCACTACTTCCGGCACGAGGTCCTCCCGCTGCTGAGCGCGAGCTACAGCGAGCGGGTCGGCACAGCGCTCTTCGGCGCCGCCGCCGAGATCTCCCAGTTGCTCGCGTGGACCGCGTACGACTCCGGAAACCACCCGCTCGCCCACCGATACCTGACATCCACCCTGCGCCTATCTCAGGTGATCGACGACCGGATGTTCGGCGCCCGCATCCTCGGCAACCTCAGCCACCAGGCCAATTACCTCGGCAACCACGCCCAATCCGCCCAGCTCGCCCGCGCCGCCGTCGAGGGCGCGAAGGGCCGGGCCACCCCCCGAGCCATGGCGTTGAACTCGGCGATGGAAGCCCGCGCCCTGTCCAACGCAGGTGACCCAATCGGTGCCGGCCGAGCCATGAACGAAGCAGAACGCTACTTCGAGCGCGCCGACACCGCCGAAGACCCGGCATGGCTCAGCTACTTCGACTCCGCGGAACTCATGGGCGAGTTGTGCCACTGCTTCCGCGACCTCAAGATGCGCCGCGAGTCCGTCGAGCACGCCCAGCGCGCCGTCAACGACACCGACCCGAAGTACGCCCGAACCCTGGGGTTCTGCCGCATGGTGCTCGCCCAAAGCCAACTACTGAACGGCGAGTTGGAAGCCGCCGTCACCACCGCCAGCCTCGCAGTCGACGGCGGCGACTCCCTCCAATCCGCCCGCTTCCAGCGCTACGTCACCGACTTCCAGACCGAGGTCAGCGCCCACTCGACCAACCCCACCGTGGCCGCTTTCAACGACCAGGTACAGGACGCACTCGCCCGACTGGACGACGAGTAGCCTCCCTCAACTCACTGGTGCCCAGCCCAGTCGTGCCACTCACGCATCCAGCTCGCGAACGCGCTGCGCGCTTCCCAGTCAGTGGTCCCGTCGGCGTAAGGCGTCGCACACCCATCCCCCAGCCACCAGACGCGCCCACGCTGTGGTCCGGTTACGACCAGCACCCAAAACTCACCGTCCTCGCACCCCAGCAGAACCGAGCCATGCAGGTACAGGGCATGCAAGAGAGACGAGTGCCCGGCCTGGCCGTCGTAGTCGTACTCCCATTGCCACTCCTCATTCAGCGGGAAGGGCATGGACGGGTCGCGCGGAGCCGAGGCGTTGAACGGTTCTGGGCTCATCCAGTTCTCGGACTCCCAGCCGGTCCAGGTTGCCGGGATCTCTCCCAGCGGCAGCAGTCCGCGAGCGTCGGGCCGCTCAGCTCGTGTCCCGTTGGCGACCTCCGCCATGAACGTGCGATACGGCTCGGGAAGCACGACAGAGTGCTCCGCTTCCCAGGACTCAAGCACCGGCCAGCCAAGGGGAGGCAGCCGACTGTCCACGGGAACGACTACGCCCGGGCCGCTCACCAGGGGCACCAATCTCGGGGCCCATCGTCGTTCCGCAGCCCAGCAATACGCCGGCGGTACTCGGCCGCCGTCCGCTCGTCCTCCTGCACGTTCTGCATGAGCCACGTCGTCATGCCGAACTCTTGCAGTCCACGCAGCGTCTCGTACCCGTGCCAGTCGTACAGATCCCGCCCGTACGCGGCCACGAAGTCGGCGTACTGCTCATCGGTCTGCCACCCGAGGCTGTGATGTTCCGTGGCCGTGACCATCAGGTCCCACTCCGGGTGATCGAAGCAGAAGGCTTCGAAGTCGATCAGGATCACTTTCCCTTGATCGTCGACCATGAGGTTCTGCACGTGAGCATCACCGTGCACTGGACCCTTGGGGGTCTCGAACCGCAACTCGGCGTACTTGTCGCGCAGCTCCCGCCACCGCTTCCGCAGGAAGATCTTGTCATCCTGCGGGATCACGGCACGGTTGAGCCGCAGGTCTTGCTTGTCGAAGGGGTCGAACGACGGCAGCTCAAGACCATCTGGGAGCGACAAGGAGTGCAGATCCCGTAGGACGGCACCCAGTTCCCCGTATGTTGCCTTCCGGTCGCCCTCGACTATCAGATGCCAGAAGGTCACCGGATGACCGTCGATCAAGAACGGCTGCTCCAAGTCCTCAACGACGCGAGCCGCGCGGAACCCCTCACTCGTCAGCCACCGCGAGACAGCCACTTCGTTCCGCGCCGTCGGCAGCCACTCCTCCCCGCGCGCTACACGCACGATCACCGGTATCGAGGCCAGCCGGAACAACGCGTTCTCTCCAAGGCGGATCAACTCCGCATCTCTGTCGTCGAGGCCCGCAGCCTGGCACGCTGCGACCATCACCTGCGTCGCCCCCACCGATGTGAACCCCACTTCCGATCGAGCAGCGTCAATCGCCATGCCCGTACCAGCTCCCCTAGTCGCGCGCGATCAACCGGAGCACGCCGACAGGTGACCAACCCAGCGCGCACCGGACACACCACGACCGTACCGAGCCCATACACACAACGGCGAGACCACGACCTGGCGTCCACTACGAATAACAGCCGTAGCAAGGACGACCCATCCCTGAAGAAACCCCACGCCAGGCAGACCACTCGACGGCGGCGAAGGGGAAGGTTAGTCCCATTGGGCCCAAAACGATGTGTCCTCCAGGGCAACAGCCGTTCGAGGCTCACGACCACACGCGGGTTGGGTCAACTGGCGGTTGGAGGGTCAACCTCGCGACAGGACACCGATCTCGAAAAGACAGCCAACCTACTGCGCTTCGTAACTCAAGTCGCTAGCATCATTTACGGAGGGTGCCTGAAAAGGTGGACAAAACTCAATAATTGCGCAAACAATATCAAGAGCTGGGGGATGTGTGGATCTTGAGGAGTCGATCGACGACGGGCGAGACGGACTTCTTGCCGCACTTGCGCAAATGGACAGCGAGGAAACTGGCAGTGCTACGTTCGCGCGTTACCGCTGGCAAGCAAAGCAAGCTGTCAGGCACTGGCTCACATGCATGAGGAGAAATGACGGCCCGATCGCCGTTATCTGCGAGCGCACCGAAGACATTACTATTGTGCACCCCAAGAGAGTTCGTTTCGCGCAACTTAAGACACGCGACAAGGGCTCATGGAGCGCTAGCCTCGTCTGCGACAAAGGCCATGGCATAGATTCACTCGCTCGCACATATACGGCTGCGCGAAAGCTGGGCCTCCATGGCGTGTCCTCCTTTGAACTCTGGCTCGAAGGTCCAATGTCCGATGTCAAAGCAACTGTGGACTTCTTCAAGGATCCTCGAAACGCATCAGCCGAAATCCGAAAGAAGATTGTTGCTCGTGGTGTGCCACGAGCACAACTCGACGACTTCCTTCAAAGGCTGGTAATTCGGGTCCAGCAGCCCACGAGGGCGCACATTGACGCAGTGATCCTTTATGAGATGTCAGCATTATGGCCCGCTCATACGCATTCAGAACTGATAGACGTCTACGTTAGACTTCTAGACACCGCCTCAGCCGCTCAAGCGGGAGAGAGCACGATTGGGGAAGTGCATCGAATCCTGAATCGGAAGTTCAATCAGGAAAAGGATGGACTATCCGATGCTCAGGCTCTCGCAGGGCTTGGAGTACATCTTCTGGAAACGGATCAACTCTCCAGACTGACACCACCGCTAGCCGACGACACTGACGATGATCTACTTGCTCGGATTTCACGGGGTGAAGCCACATCAATGCTTGAGCTCAAGATGCGGAGGGCAGGCGCCTCTGAAAGTGTAATCAGGCAGGCTCAGGAGTTTCGAGCGGGCTCCGACATTCAGCGACTTATGGTTGTTGCGAGCCGCACGAACACAGAGCATGATTTTTCCAATCTACAGCAAAGAGTCCTTACCGTAGCGCGAGCTTGCGCACACAAAGTGCATTTGAATGCCGCTTCCAACCCTGCCGCTGCCGCGCGTCCTGCAGACGTGATCTCAGCGGAACTCTTGAGTCGGCCAAGCGAAATGGCGCAGCTCGACTCTGGTGACCTTTTTGGCCGAGACGGATTTCAAGTCTACGGGTTTCTTTGTCATCTTTCGGATGAATGCCACTTCCCTTGGAGAGCGGCATGAGAGAACAAGGAAGAAGCACTCACGCAATCAACAAGTTCAGGTTCCGATCGTCTCCAGAAGCAGAAGCCAGACTACTCTTGTTGATTGATGGCTTCAGTCGGACAAGGACCGGAACCCGATCTTTGGAGGGCCGCGTAAAGCTAGCAAAACTAGATTTCCTGCTCCGGTATCCACGTCACCTCAGTCGGGTTCTATCTTCACTCAACGTCAACACGTCAAACATGGATGCATTGGATGAAAACGAGGCGCCTCTAGATGCTCGAATGATGAGGTATCGGTATGGCCCCTGGGACCCTTCGTACTACGCGATCCTTGGGTCACTCATTGGCAGGGGTCTTGTAAGAGTTGAGCCGCTGCCTGGTTCCTCTGGGCTCGGATACTCCACCACTCCATTGGGGGCGGACCTTTCAACAAAGATTGGGAGTGACGAGAGCTTTCAAATAATCGTTAATAGAGTCAAAATCCTGCGTCGTAATTTGGATAAGTCAGGATCGACGTTGAAGGAGTATTTGTACTCCCTTCCCGAAGTTGCAGACTCAACCTGGCATGAGGAACTGACATGACACAAGACGAATCAGCTCCTACGAGCCGAACGAACCACCGATTGATGGTTCTGGGTATCGACTTGGTCGGTGGCAATCGGTCAGTCACTATGCAACCAGGCCTGAACTTCGTTCATGGAACAATCACCACAGGAAAGACGACGTTCGTTCGACTCCTCAGAGCTTTGCTCGGCACGGTCCCTGACGACCTTCCGGCTGAAACAGGCATCGTTTCTTCACTCAAAGCCGTCATCAAGACTGGAGAAAAGGTCTGGATCGTCAATCGCCCTCTAGTTACGACAAGAACCGCACCCGTTGACGTCGTCGAGTCTGATCCTCCAGCTGACGAAGAAGGCATCGCCATCCGACTGCCGGCCTCTGGTGCGAACACATCGTTTGGGCGCTTCATCCAGGATCAGACAAGCATTCCTGCCGTCTCCGTCCCCCAGGCGAAATCAAAGCCAGCCGGCAACCTGACGAGTGTGACGATGACCGACTGGCTCGGCTACTGCATCGTCACAGGCGACGAAATTGATTCGCAGGTCTTTGGGCATCTTCACCCATTCAGGAATCAGAAACGCAAGTGGATCTTTGAGCTTGCCTATGGTTTGTACGATTCGATCCTTGCCAAGCTAGCCGCGGACCTGAATCTAATCAATTCCCAAATCGCTGCACTCGAACACGAAGAGGAATTTCAACATAAGTTTCTGAGTGGCACCCCATTCGCAAATCAAGACGCCTTGGAAGCTCGTGTAAGTGAAATTGACCGCGACCTTAGCGCCGTGGATTTGGGTGGACGAGAAAAAGCTGAAGAAGTGATCCTCCTTCATGACGTAGAGAGGCTACGAAGAAAACTCTTGACGGTACGCACAGAATTGGCAATACTGGCCGACGAGTTTCGGCGAAACCAGGGACAGCTTCAAGATCTAGAAGATCTTCTAGGGCAATTGAAGAGTCAATTCGCGCGACTGACACGGGCCGTTGTTTCCGATGAATGGCTCGTAGACTTCGACTTCGTTGTCTGCCCACGATGCGGAAGCGACGTCTCCCCCGTTCGCTCGGATTCCGAACACTGTTACTTGTGCCTCCAGCCCCCTCAGCCGACGGCAAGTAGAGACGCGTTTATGACCGAGCAAGATCGTATCGTCGGGCAGATTCAAGAAACGGAGGCTATTATCGCGTCTCGCAAGAAGGCCCTGGAAGAAATCGCGGAAGGCTTGACGGAAAAACGGCATGCGGAAACCTTCTTGGCTGAGCAACTCAATGCCACGACAAATTCTTTTGTTTCTGACAGCGCGTCCGAGTTGCAGGAACTAGCCGCTCGCAAGTCTTACTTGCTAGCCGAGAAGTCCAAGATGGAAGACTACCGATCCGTGCTGGATAGGTTTCACGAGACAGGAAAATCTAGGCAAGAACTGGAAGAGAAGCGAGAAGAGATTGAGGAGGCTATCGAACGTCGCGACTTTTCGACCTCGGTAGCGGAAGGCAACATCGTCGCCCTCGAAGTTCGAATCAAAGAGTACCTGGAGAGACTCAACATTCCACTATTCGGGGACAGCCTCTCCGTAAAAATCAACAGGGAGACCTACCTTCCTGAGATCTCAGGAAGGACATTCAATGAGCTATCAAGCCAGGGGCTCAAGACGCTAGTCAATGTTGCGCACTCACTAGCGCACCACACTGTCTCTATCGACAGGGGGATTCCACTTCCTGGACTCTTAGTATTGGATGGCCTGTCTGCCAATGCGGGGAGAAAAGGATTCGATGCAGAACGAATCCAAGACATGTATCGATTGCTTCTCAATGTGGCAGAGGAATACGCAGATGATCTACAGATCATCGCTGTCGACAACGATGCTCCAGCGGTATTCGACGAGGCTCTGAGTGACAAAGTTGTTCTTCACCTAACCCCTCAAGACAAGCTGATCAGAGATCCTTCCGGTAACTCATTCTCCATCAGCGTCTAAAGAACGCTCAGGGTCGTCGCTCATCCCTCGGCTTTCGGGTGGTACACCTCAGACTGTCGTGGACACCGTTCGCGGCTGCGCCGGGTTGAAGGCGTAGCGCTCAGGCCTCGGCGAGAGCGACGCCGTTTGGGCAGGACACCCCTGTCCCTACGAGGGTGTACACAGCGAACCCTCAGCCTGTACCCGCCACAGCCAGGAACGTTCTCACCACTCATAGGCAGAGCGAGCCAATGGCCCAGGGATGGCGGCGCCAGTTGCCCACCATGCCAGGGTCCACTGTTCACTCGACGCCATCACGTACACGTTCCGCCTCTGGCAAGGGCCCTGTTCCACATGCCCACGCCTTGCCCCTCAGCGTGCACTCCTCGCGGTACCCCCGGATCGTGTCCAACCGGAACACCGTCGCCAAAAGGAGACAACCAGTACAGCCCGGGCGCGCGAAGAGCGTGGGCGAGCTTCGGCCGGCCGGAGTGTCGGGCGGACTATCGCCCAGCACCCGTTCTCATGCAACCCTCACGGTCGAATGGTGACGTTGTCCCCGGTGATAGCAACTCCGATATTCCGTGCGGCAATCGATCGCTCGCCCGACACTGTTACTGTCACGTTTCCCCCTGCATCAGCCAAGAGACTGGTGAGTTCCCTACTCAGTTCTGGATCTTCTCTAAGTATCCGTTTCATCTGCTGCCGCAATGCGCTCGCTGCGTCAGCATCATCAGGTTCGTCAGCCGCGTCGCGAACGGCCAATTCGAGCGCTCTACGACCTTCCAGCCCTTGTCGGCGCCACGCGGTTACCAGCATCTTCCGCCCAGCGTTCGACATCGCGTCTACGCTCACATCGCCGACTTGTTCAAGTGCTCGTTCCCCGTATACGCCCACTGCTGCCGCGAGATACGGCGCGAATCGCGCCATCAATTCTGCAGTATTTGTGGTCATGCAATCTACTTTCCCATAGAATTTCCAGGGACCGTGTGTATTTCACTACCGCGATATGCGGCTGGGGCAGCAACGTAGCGCGTCATAAACCTCGATCGCGCTGACGACTAGGCACCTTCACCCACCTGCAAGCGAATGCGCGATGGCCAGAGCGGCGACTTCGACTCCGATGACACGCGCCATCTTGAGCGCCCATTCTCCTGCAGATTTCAAATGAGCCAACGTACCCGGCGTGTCGCCGTTTGAAGCTGTAACTTCCGCTTGCGCAACTGCGCCGATCGACATGTCATGTTCCGCAGTTTTCGCCTCCTGCTTCATCGCTGATCGAAGAGTCTCTAGCTGGGCAGTCAGTGCTGGAAGGTCGAAGGGAGTCTCGGGGGTGCGATTTTGCTGCTGGAAAGTATTCCCTTCCACATGCCCATCGGGACCCACATTGCCCGCTTGCCCGGGAACGTTGTACGTGTCACCCATGTGCTTCACCTCTCGAATCACGAAAGCGTTCATTGGACCCTGAGACGAAATATCTCTAATCAATTCCGAGATATTCGTATTATCATTTTCACTTAGCTCGACAATTACGATTCTCGCCCGCCTGGAATCACTCGCCATTTTCGTACTCCTGCGAGTGATTTCGTGTTGACATACTGTTTAGCGCCTGATGGGCGCTGGCGAGGTTGTTCCGGCTGGTCAGAGCGCCAGGATGGTCATCACCGAGCACCCGCTCAGTCTGGGCTAGGACAGCTTCCAACAAAGGGATCGCTCGACCGAGGTCACCAGCGGCGTAGTACGCGCTGGCAAGGTTGTTCCGGCTGCTCAGAGTGTCTGGATGGTCATCACCGAGCACCCGCTCACGCTGAGCCAGGACAGCTTCCAACAAAGGGATCGCTCGACCGAGGTCACCAGCGGCGTAGTACGCGCTGGCAAGGTTGTTCCGGCTGCTCAGAGTGCCAGGATGGTCATCACCGAGCACCCGCTCACGCTGAGCCAGGACAGCTTCCAACAAAGGAATCGCTCGACCGAGGTCACCAGCGGCCTGATAGGCGCTGGCGAGGTTGTTCCGGCTGGTCAGAGTGTCTGGATGGTCATCACCGATGACCTGCTCACGCTGGGCCAGGACAGCTTCCAACAAAGGGATCGCTCGACCGAGGTCACCAGCGGCGTAGTACGCGCTGGCAAGGTTGTTCCGGCTGGTCAGAGTGCCAGGATGGTCATCACCGATGACCTGCTCACGCTGGGCCAGCACAGCTTCCAACAAAGGGATCGCTCGACCGAGGTCACCAGCGGCCTGATAGGCGCTGGCGAGGTTGTTCCGGCTGGTCAGAGTGTCTGGATGGTCATCACCGAGCACGTACTCACGCTGAGCCAGGACAGCTTCCAACAAAGGAATCGCTCGACCGAGGTCACCAGCGGCCCGATAGGCGCTGGCGAGGTTGTTCCGGCTGCTCAGAGTGTCTGGATGGTCATCACCGAGCACCTGCTCACGCTGAGCCAGGACAGCTTCCAACAAAGGAATCGCTCGACCGAGGTCACCAGCGGCCCGATAGGCGCTGGCGAGGTTGTTCCGGCTGGTCAGAGTGTCTGGATGGTCATCACCGAGCACCTGCTCACGCTGAGCCAGGACAGCTTCCAACAAAGGAATCGCTCGACCGAGGTCACCAGCGGCGTAGTACGCGCTGGCAAGGTTGTTCCGGCTGGTCAGAGTGTCTGGATGGTCATCACCGATGACCTGCTCACGCTGAGCGAGTACTGACTCGTAGAGAGGGATTGCTCGACCAAGGTCACCAGCGGCGTAGTACGCGCCGGCAAGGTTGTTCCGGCTGGTCAAAGCGTCGGGATGAGCACCGCCCCATACTTGCTCGAACTGGGCGACTACGTCTTCCAGCAAAGGGATCGCTTGTTCGGGGCTCCCGATGGCCTGATAAGTGCTGGCGAGGTTGTTGCGACTGATGAGGTTCTCTTCAGAAATAGTTCTCGCCCGAGCAACGGGTCCACTGACGACCGTGTGTCCTGAGGGAGGTGGCAACATCGCTGCGAGCCTCGGCAACGACTCCACGTCTTCACGCAACGCTCGCTTGACCTGCTGGCGCAAAGCTCCAGCAGCGTCTTCGTCATCCGGTTCTTCGACGGCGTCTCGTACTGCAATTTGTAGTTCCGCGCGCCCTTGCGGATCGCGTAGATCCTGTACCTCCTGCAGCAGCCGCCGCCCAATATTCGCTTTCGTGTCTACAGCCGAGTCTTCATCTCGGCTCAACGCCTGCGTGGAGTACGCCTCTAGCGCGGCTTCGAGATACGGCCTAGCCCGAGCCACAAAGTCTGCGATCTCCGTGTTCAACCTAGCCCCCATGGTCCGCTGCCCCTCAGCGCCCGAGACCAGTGTGCCCTTCCTAGCCTTCGCACAAGAGGGAACTGCGGAATCTAGTACATGGAGACAGCGAACCGCAGTGGAGGCATCACAGACGCGCAGGCGTACTCGTCAGCCCGCGAACCGGTTCACCTTCGTCACCTTGCACGTCACCTTTTGCGTGACCTGGTCCAAGCCGAGAACCGAGGTCTTCACCTTCTGGCCAGGCGCGACTGTCAAGGACAGAGCCGCGCCCTCAGCCAGACGCGTCCCATTCGATGCAGTGAACTCGACGCTTACGCCGTACGTCGAAGCCTTCGAGCTGCGGTTGTGGATCTCAAGCCCGGCCGAAGGGAACCGAGTTACCGGATCGACCGTGCATGACGTGACCTTCACATCGGCCGACGGCGGATTCGCCGGCGGATCCTTCGGGTCCTTGACCGTTTCCCCCAGCTCGATCACCAGCACAACGACGACGATGACGACCACGGCGGCCAGGGCCCCCGCGCAGCCCCAGAGACAGCCGCGCCCCCGCCGTTTCTTCTGCTGCGGCACCGCGGGAGAAGCCCAGCCCCCGGAACGAGCATGGTCGTCGCCCCGACTCCCCCACCGAGGACCATTCGCCGGCGGCCCACCCGAAGGCGGCTCACTCCCTGCCATGGCAGCCTCCTCCGTAGCGGACAACGCCACGCTAGGAAGCCAGACACCACCCCGCGAACCGAGAGCAGCCACTCAGGCGACGGTCAGCCTCGTATGGCCCCCTCTTGGACCGTCAGCCCCTCAGACCCACTCCACCTCGGAGTGAACGGTAGAAGAGCCCCCAGGCAGCGGCAGAGGCGTTCTCGGCGCCTCCCGCACGATCCCCTGCCGCTCACTCCGAGCGCCAAGCACCCTCAGGACAGCAGCCACCTCTTCCTCGCTGCCGTCCCCCAGCACCTCCACGACGCGCCGCAACCCCTCACTCACGTCAGTGAGCGTGTCCGCTGCCCGCGGCGCCCTTGACCGCCAGCGGTAGCAGCTTCTTCCCGCTGTTACTTACTTGTGGCCAAGTGTCCATCTGCGGGCACACGCCACAATCGAAGCACGGCGTCCACCGGCAGTCCTCGACCTCGGTCTCGTCGAGGGAGTCCTGCCAGTCCTCCCAGAGCCAGTCCTTGTCGAGGCCGGAGTCGAGGTGGTCCCAGGGGAGGACTTCCTCGTAGGTGCGCTCGCGGGTGGTGTACCAGTCGACGTCCACGCCGAAGGCGGGCAGCGTCTTCTCGGCGCAGGCCATCCAGCGGTCGTACGAGAAGTGCTCGCGCCAGCCGTCGAAGCGGCCGCCGTCCTCGTACACGGCGCGGATGACCGCGCCGATGCGGCGGTCGCCGCGGGAGAGCAGGCCCTCGACGATGCCGGGCTTGCCGTCGTGGTAGCGGAAGCCGATGGAGCGGCCGTACTTCTTGTCGCCGCGGATCTTGTCCCGGAGTTTGGTGAGGCGGGCGTCGGTGTCCTCGGCGGAGAGCTGCGGGGCCCACTGGAACGGGGTGTGGGGCTTCGGCACGAAGCCGCCGATCGACACCGTGCAGCGGATGTCGTTCTGGCCGGAGACCTTGCGGCCCTCGGCGATGACCTTCATCGCCATGTCGGCGATCTGGAGGACGTCCTCGTCCGTCTCCGTCGGCAGGCCGCACATGAAGTACAGCTTCACCTGGCGCCAGCCGTTGCCGTACGCCGTGGAGACCGTCCGGATCAGGTCCTCTTCGGAGACCATCTTGTTGATGACCTTGCGCATGCGCTCCGAGCCGCCCTCGGGCGCGAAGGTCAGGCCGGACCTGCGGCCGTTCCTCGTCAGCTCGTTGGCCAGGTCGACGTTGAAGGCGTCCACTCGCGTCGACGGGAGGGACAGGCCGATCTTGTCCTCCTCGTACCGGTCCGCGAGGCCCTTGGCGATGTCGCCGATCTCCGAGTGGTCGGCCGACGACAACGACAGCAGGCCCACCTCCTCGAAGCCCGTCGCCTTGAGGCCCTTCTCCACCATGTCGCCGATGCCCGTGATCGAGCGCTCGCGCACCGGGCGGGTGATCATGCCCGCCTGGCAGAAGCGGCAGCCGCGCGTGCAGCCGCGGAAGATCTCGACCGACATCCGCTCGTGGACCGTCTCCGCGAGCGGGACGAGGGGCTGCTTGGGGTACGGCCACTCGTCGAGGTCCATGACGGTGTGCTTGGACACCCGCCACGGGACGCCCGACTTGTTGGGTACGACGCGGGCGATACGGCCGTCGGTGAGGTACTCGACGTCGTAGAACGCCGGGATGTAGACGGAGCCCGTCTTCGCGAGGCGGAAGAGAACCTCTTCACGTCCTCCCGGGCGGCCCTCCGACTTCCAGGCTCGGATGATGTCCGTCATGTCGAGGACGGCCTGCTCGCCGTCGCCGATGATCACCGCGTCGACGAAGTCGGCGATCGGCTCCGGGTTGAAGGCCGCGTGGCCGCCCGCGAGGACGATCGGGTCGTCGAGCGTGCGGTCCTTGGACTCCAGCGGGATGCCCGCCAGGTCAAGGGCCGTCAGCATGTTCGTGTAGCCCAGCTCCGTGGAGAAGGACAGGCCGAAGACGTCGAAGGCCTTCACGGGGCGGTGGCTGTCCACCGTGAACTGGGGCACCCGGTGCTCGCGCATCAGCGCCTCCAGGTCCGGCCACACGCTGTACGTGCGCTCGGCGAGGACGCCCTCGCGCTCGTTCAGCACCTCGTAAAGGATCATGACGCCCTGGTTGGGCAGTCCGACCTCGTACGCGTCGGGGTACATGAGCGCCCAGCGGACGTCACAGGCGTCCCAGGGCTTGACAGTGGAGTTGAGCTCTCCGCCGACGTACTGAATCGGCTTCTGCACATGCGGGAGCAGAGCTTCGAGCTGCGGGAAGACCGATTCGGCTGGCATCTGGCAAACCTTCGTGAGCTGAGGGAGCAGAGGGAGCTGACTGTGCTGCCAGGGCTGGCTGACAGAGGTGACCATCTAGCCTAACGCGGCCCGAGGCACCCGCCGCACCGCCGGACCAGGACCCCGCCCCCGCCTGCCCCGCGATCAGACGGCCGCCCGGCCCACGATCGTCTCCCAGGCCTCCGGCAGAGCCGCCTCGGCCGCCGCGGCCCGCTGCTCCTCCCGCCCGTACAGCACCCCGTACGTGAAGGCGTTCTCCCCCGCCGCGTGTGCCTGGGCCGCGAGTCCGAGCACGGCCTCGCGGACCATCACGCTGTCCTGGTGGTCGCCGAGCAGGGTCTGCAGGGACTTCATCGACTTGACCAGGTCGGCGGCCGGCTTTCCCAGGGCGGGCGCGGCGGTCTCGGCCGCGTACCGGGTGCGCTTGGCCTTCTTGCGGGCCTCGTGCATCGCGAAGTCGCGGTCCGCGCCGGACGGCCGGTCGAGAGCCTCTTCGATCAGGTCGGAGACCTTCTTGAAGTCCTTGCGTACAGCGTTCGCGATCACCGTCGACGGGTCGCCCGCCGCCGCCTTGAGCAACGGCGGATCCGCGACGATCGCGTCGAGCGCGGTCAGCAGGTCGAGGTAGCGCTTCCCGTCGAGTACGGCGATCAGACGGCGCCTGGAGCCGGAGCTGCGGGCGTGCGACCAGGTGCGCAGCCGGGTGCGGACGGGCCCGGAGAGCAGATTGCGCGGCAGGTCGGCGAGGGACTGCGTCAGCCGCTCGGTGAGTACTTCCTGATCGCGGTCGACGCCCAACTCGCCCGCCAGCCACTTCAGTTCCTCGCCGATCGGGTCGGTGACGATGCGGTCGAGGACCTTGCCGTACGAGCGGAAGGCGCTGCGCATCCGGCGGGTGGCGACGCGCAGGCTGTGCACGGAGTCGTAGACGTCGCGGCGGACGGCGGGATCCAGCTCGACGATCGCGTCGCGCTGGGCGCGGATGTACGCGAGGACGTGGTCGCCCGCAGTGACCGGTTCCGTCTCCGGCGCGGGCGGCTTGGGCTTCTTGCCCTTCGTCTTCGGCGCGGTCTCCGCCAGCGCCTTCGCCAGCTTGGACGCCGAAGACGAGCGGACCAGGCCCGCCTTGCGGAGCTTCTTCTCGACCTTGTCGAGGAAGGCGGGGTCGCCGTCGTCCGCGAGCTCGACCTCGATCTCGGTCCACTCGGCGGTGCCCTCGCCGCCGCTGAGCCGCTCGGCGCGCACGCGGTCGAGGCTGACCTCGGCGAGCAGTGCGCCGGAGTCGTCGACGAGGTGGCGGATGTCGCGGGCGGAGCGCAGGCGTACGAGGGGGACGAGCTCGGCGTCGCGCACCCGGGAGCGTACGAGGCCGCTCAGCGAGCGGGGCAGGTCGTCGGAGAGCGGGGCCTGGATCTCGTCGCGGACGTCTTGGGAGACGGGGAGTTTGAGGTGCCAGCCGGCGTCGGAGCCGCCGGTGCGGCGGCGCAGCGTGAGCGAGGCGGCGGCTAGCCGCTGGTCGGCCGTGTCGTAATACGTGGCGTCGAGCTCGGCGACGCCCTTGTCGATGACGGACGCGACCCCCGCGACGCCCGTCAGTTCTGGCAGGCCCGCGTCACCCTCGGCCGCGGGACCTTCGTACTTCCGCTCGATCTCGCGCTTCGTGTCCGCCATGAACCGAATCTAGACGCGATTACGGCCCGGGGGCAGTCCCCCATGTGTCCGGACTTGCCATCTCGGCCACATTTGTCGTTTTCCCGGGTGTCGCCTCATGTTTTCCGGGGCGACACCCGAGCACCACCTAGGCCGACATCGGCCGCTGCACCCTGATCGACTGCAACAGCCCCACGGCCACCCACACCGCGAACATCGATGAGCCTCCGTACGACACAAAGGGCAGCGGCAACCCCGCGACCGGCATGATCCCGAGGGTCATGCCGATGTTCTCGAAGGACTGGAAGGCGAACCAGGCGATGATGCCGGCGGCGACGATCGTGCCGTACAGCTCGGTGGTCTCGCGGGCGATACGGCAGGCGCGCCACAGGATGACGCCGAGGAGCACCAGGATCAGTCCGGCGCCTACGAAGCCGAGTTCCTCGCCCGCGACGGTGAAGACGAAGTCCGTCTGCTGTTCGGGGACGAACTGGCCGGTGGTCTGCGAGCCCTTGCCGAGGCCGGTGCCGAAGAGACCGCCGGAACCGATGGCGATACGGGCCTGGTTGGTGTTGTAGCCGACGCCTGCCGGGTCGAGTTCGGGGTTGGCGAAGGCGGCGAAGCGGTTGATCTGGTACTCGTCGAGGATCTTGAGCTGCCAGACCGCGATCGCGCCGAGCGCGCCGGCGCCGAGCAGTCCGAACACCCAGCGGTTGGACGCGCCGGAGGCGAGCAGTACACCCAGCACGATGATGACCATGACCATGACCGAGCCGAGGTCGGGCATCAGCATGACGATCATCATCGGGACGGTGGCCAGGCCCAGCGCCTGGAGGACCGTGCGGTGGTCGGGATAGGGCTTGTCGCCGGCGTCCACGCGGGCCGCAAGGAGCATCGCCATGCCCAGGATGATCGTGATCTTCACGAACTCGGAGGGCTGGAGCGAGAAGCCGCCGCCGAGCACGATCCAGGCGTGGGCGCCGTTGACCGTGGCGCCCAGCGGGGTCAGCACCGCGAGGATCAGGGCGACCGAGAGGCCGTAGAGGATCGGGACGGCGGTGCGCAGGGTGCGGTGGCCGAGCCAGACCGTGCCGACCATCAGGCCGAAGCCGATGCCGGTGTTCATGAGGTGGCGGATCAGGAAGTAGTACGGGTCGCCCTGGTTGATCTCGGTGCGGTTGCGGGTCGCCGAGTAGACGAGGACCGAGCCGATGAGCGAGAGCGCGATGGCCGAGAACAGTATCGGCCAGTCGAGCCGCCGGGCCAGCGAGTCACGGGCGAACAACCGGGAGAGGCTGCCGCGTTCGGGTCCGTACCCGGAGACGGAGAAGTTGTTCGCGCCGGTCATGTGAGCAGTCTCCGATTCCCGGTCGTCCTGCGCCTGCCGCACCCTCGGGCTCTGCGCCGTCGGGTGTCACGGTTCTCCGCCGACGGCGAGGAGACCGTCGCGCCCGGGAGCTGTCCGTCGATCCCGCCGAGCGCCTCGGTCTCGCTGGCCTGCTCCTTCTCCGGGTCGTACTTCTCGATCTTCGGGGCGTCGATCGAACCGTCGGACTGGATCTTCGGCAGGCTCTTCTGCGGGGTGGGCAGCAGCGCCTTCTTGCTGTCGATCGTGCCGTCCGCGGAGACGCCGTAGAGCGCGTTGTAGATGTTGCGCACGGCGGGGCCCGAGGCGCCGGAGCCCGTACCACCCTGGGAGATGGTCATGACGACCGTGTAGTCCTTGGTGTACGTGGCGAACCACGAGGTCGTCTGCTTGCCGTAGACCTCGGCGGTACCCGTCTTGGCGTGCATCGGGATCTCGTCCTGCGGCCAGCCGCCGAATCGCCAGGCGGCCGTACCCTGCGTCGCGACTCCCGCGAGGGCACCGTCTATTTCGTCGCGCGTCTTGGACGTCATCGGCAGCTTGCCGTTCGCCTTCGGCGCGATCTCCTCGACGTTCTTGCCGTCGGCGCTCACGATGGCCTTGCCGACGGTGGGCTCGTACAGCGTGCCGCCGTTGGAGATCGCTCCGTAGATCGCGGCCATCTGGATCGGGGTGACGAGGGTGTCGCCCTGGCCGATGGAGTAGTTGACGGAGTCACCGGCGCGCATCTTGTTGCCTTCGAGGCAGTTCTCGTACGCGATCTGCTCGGCGTACGTGCCGCCCTTCTTGCCGTACTTGCACCAGGAGTCCTTGTTGGCCTCCCAGTAGCTTTCCTTCCACTGGCGGTCGGGGATGCGCCCGGTGACCTCGTTGGGGAGGTCGATGCCGGTCTCCGCGCCGAGGCCGAACTGGTGGGCCGTCTTGTAGAACCAGTCGTTCGGCTTCCCCTTCGGGTCGATGCCGCCGTCCTTCTTCCACTCCTCGTGCGAGAGGCGGTAGAAGACGGTGTCGCAGGAGACCTCAAGGGCCCGGCCGAGGCTGATCGGGCCGTAGCCCTTGGTCTCGAAGTTCTTGAAGGTCTGGCCGCCGATGGAGTACGAGCTGGAGCACTCGTAGGGGCCGTCGAAGGAGTAGCCCGCGTTGATGGCGGCGGCCGTGGGGACGACCTTGAAGATCGAGCCGGGGGCCGACTGGCCCTGGATCGCGCGGTTGAGCAGCGGGTAGTTGGAGGTCTTGCCGGTGAGCTGGGCGTAGTCCTTGCCGGAGATGCCGCCGACCCAGGCGTTCGGGTCGTACGTCGGGTTGGAGGCCATGGCGACGACGCGGCCGGTCTTGGCCTCCATCACCACGACGGCCCCGGAGTCCGCCTTGTAGTTCTCGCCGGTGTTCTTGTCGAACACGTCACGGGCGTCCTTCATCGCCTCGTTGAGCTGGTACTCGGCGACCCTCTGCACGCGTGCGTCGATGCTGGTGACGACGTTCGAACCGGGCTCGGCCGCGTCGCTCTCGGCCTGTCCGATGACGCGGCCGAGGTTGTCGACCTCGTAGCGGGTGACGCCCGCCTTGCCGCGCAGCTCCTGGTCGTACTGGCGCTCCAGGCCTGAGCGGCCCACCTGGTCGGAGCGCAGATACGGCGAGTCGCTGTCCTCGGCCTTGGTGATCTCGTCGTCGGTGACGGGCGAGAGGTAGCCGAGCACCTGGGCGGTGTTGGCGCCGCCGGGTGCGGCGTAGCGGCGTACGGCCTCGGGCTCGGCGGTGATGCCGGGGAAGTCCTCGGAGCGTTCGCGGATCTGCAGGGCCTGCTTGGCGGTGGCCTCGTCGGTGATGGGGATCGGCTGGTAGGGCGAGCCGTTCCAGCAGGGCTGCGGCGTCTTGGCGTCGCAGAGGCGGACCTTCTCCATGACGTCCTGGGGCTTCATGCCGAGGACGGCGGCGAGCTTGGTGAGGACGGCCTTGCCGTCGTCCTTCATCTTCAGCAGGTCGGTGCGCGAGGCGGAGACCACGAGCCGGGTCTCGTTGTCGGCGATCGGCACCCCGCGCGCGTCGAGGATCGAGCCGCGTACGGCGGGACTCACGACCTGCTGGACATGGTTGCCGGATGCTTCCTTGGCGTACTCGTCGCCGTTGCGGATCTGGAGGTACCAGAGGCGTCCGCCGAGGGTGCCGAGGAGGGAGAGTACGAGAATCTGGATGACGACGAGTCGGATCTGGACCCTTGGGGTCCGACCGGTCTCGGGGATGTTGGTCACTGCTGCTGCCTCCCCCTCTCAGTGTGCGTACGAGTCATACGAGTACACGGTGAACCTGTGTGGCCGGGCCACCGACCGGGCCACCAACTGGTGCGTGCTCAAAGCCGCTTGACCCCCTTGATGCGTCCCGCCCGGGCGACGCGTGCCTTGGCGGCCTTCACCCGCAGTCCCCCGCGCTGGCTGCCGATGCGCAGCCCGGTGCCGGACGACAGCCAGCCCGAGGCGACGTCGCCCGATTTGCCGCCCGAATTGGCCTCGGCGAGCGGATCGTTCTCGGCGCGTCTGGCCAGGGCCATCAGCCCGGGGACCACGAAGGGCGCGAGCAGCAGGTCGTACAGGGCGGCGGTGAACAGCAGCCCGGTGAGGCCCACATGGCGGGCGGAGGTGTCGCCGACGAGGGCGCCGACT
This sequence comes from Streptomyces sp. NBC_00620, assembly GCF_026341825.1. Lineage (GTDB taxonomy): Bacteria > Actinomycetota > Actinomycetes > Streptomycetales > Streptomycetaceae > Streptomyces. The sequence continues at coordinate 3,594,681 of NZ_JAPENY010000001.1, read as the reverse complement.
CCGGCGTACAGCAGGGTGGATCCGACCGCGGCGGCGACGACCACGGCCATCGGTCCTGTCGCGGACTTGAGCTGGCCGCTCTCGGGCTTGACCAGGCCCGCCAGATAGCCGATGACGCACAGCACGAGGGCGTAGCGCCCGGCGGCGTGGTCGGCGGGCGGGGCGAGGTCGGCGAGGAGGCCGGCGCCGAAGCCGATGAGGGCGCCGCCGACATGGCCGTAGACCATGGCGAGGGCCAGCACGGTGAGGAGCAGCAGGTCGGGGACGGCGCCCGGGAGGTGGAGCCGGGCGAGGACGCTCACCTGGATCACCAGGGCGACAACCACCAGGGTGGTGGAGAGCAGCATCCGGTTGAAACGCATGGGGGTTCGGCTCCTACTGCTCTTGCTGCTGGCCGTCGACGGGCACGAGCGCCGAGGGGGTGACCGTCACGGTCACCGTCGGCGTGGGCGTTGGCTTCGGTTTCGGCGGCAGCACGGCGTCGCGCGGGTCCTTGCTGGGGGCCTCGACGACTACGCCGACGATGTCGAGCTTCGTGAACGAGACGTACGGCTTGACGTAGATGGTGCGGGTCAGGTCGCCGCCGGAGGGGTCGACGCGGGAGACCACGCCGACCGGGACGCCGGGCACGAAGGGCTTGTCGGCCTGCGAGCCGAAGGTGACCAGACGGTCGCCGTTCTTGATCTTGGCCTTGCCGTTGAGGAGTTCGACGCGGAACGGCTGGTCGCCCTGCCCGGAGGCGAAGCCGAGCTCGTCGGTGGACTCCATGCGCGTGCCGACGGTGAAGTCGGGGTCGTTGGCGAGCAGCACGGTGGCGGTGTTGGGGCCGACGGTGGTGACGCGCCCGACGAGTCCGTCTCCGTTGAGGACGGTCATGTCGCGGGTGATGCCGTCGCTGGAGCCGACGTCGATCGTGACGGTCCAGGAGAAGCCCTGGGCCGCTCCTATCGCGATGACCTCGGCGCCCTTGATGCCGTACTGGCCGGCGCCCGCCGTCTTCAGCATCTTGTCCAGCTGGGTGAGCCGGCTGCTGTTGCGGTCGTCGCTGCCGAGCTTCACCTTCAGGGCCGCGTTGTCCTTCTCGAGCTGGGCGATGCGGTCGTGCCGCTCGCCCGAGTCGCGGACCGCCGCGATCGCGTTGCCGACGGGGTCGACCGCGGACGCCACCCCGTTCTCGATCGGGCCGAAGACCGTGGCGGCGGCCCCCCGGGCACCGTCGACCGGTGAATCCTCGCCACCGCGGATGTCCACCGTGATCAAAGCGAACGCGATGGCGATCAGCAGCACCAGGAGCAGCCGGCTCTCTCGTGTGTCCCTCACGTGCGGCGGCCGTGCCTTCCTTCGTGGGTCAACAGGGGCGCACCCCGAGCAGAAATGCCAAGGGTGTTGAGGATGTTATGGGGGAGCTTATGCCTGAATATCAACGATCCGCCGTACGAGAAGGGTGCATCTCGTACGGCGGAATCGAAGAGTTACCTCATCTGCGCGGCTGGGCGTCCAGAACCTGCTGCAGCGCCTCGAACTCCTCGACGCACTTACCGGCGCCGAGCGCAACGCTGTCCAGCGGGTCCTCCGCGATATGGATCGGCATGCCGGTCTCGCGGCGCAGCCGCTCGTCGAGACCGCGCAGCAGGGCTCCGCCGCCGGTCAGAACGATTCCGCGGTCCATGATGTCGCCGGACAGCTCCGGCGGGCACTTGTCGAGAGTCGTCTTCACGGCGTCGATGATCGAGTTGACCGGTTCCTCGATGGCCTTGCGCACTTCGGCCGCGGAGATGACGACGGTCTTGGGCAGCCCGGACACGAGGTCCCGGCCGCGGATTTCGGTGTGTTCGTCATTGTCGAGGTCGTACGCCGAACCGATCGTGATCTTGATCTGTTCGGCACTCCGCTCACCGAGAAGAAGTGAGTACTCCTTCTTGATGTGCTGGATGATCGAGCTGTCCAGCTCGTCGCCCGCGACGCGGATGGACTGGGCGGTGACGATGCCGCCGAGCGAGATGACCGCGACCTCCGTGGTGCCGCCGCCGATGTCCACCACCATGTTGCCCGTGGCCTCGTGGACCGGCAGGCCGGAACCGATGGCCGCGGCCATGGGCTCCTCGATGATGTGCACCTGGCGCGCCCCGGCCTGGGACGACGCCTCGATGACGGCACGGCGCTCGACGCCCGTGATGCCCGAGGGCACACAGACGACGACACGGGGGCGGGCGAGATAGCGCCGCTTGTGGATCTTCAGAATGAAGTAGCGGAGCATGCGCTCGGTGATCTCGAAGTCGGCGATCACACCGTCCCGCAGCGGACGCACGGCAACGATGTTGCCAGGGGTCCGCCCGATCATCTTCTTCGCTTCCGCGCCGACCGCGAGAATTCCACCGGTGTTGGTGTTGATCGCGACGACGGACGGCTCGTTGAGTACGATCCCGCGACCCCTGACGTACACCAGCGTGTTGGCGGTCCCGAGGTCGACAGCCATGTCACGGCCGATGAACGACATTGAGTTCCCCATCAGGATTCGTCTGGCCTTCCCAAGTGGAGCTTTGACGGCTTTTTAGGACGGCGAGGTGGGTGCAGTGACGTGAAGGCTTCCATCGTAGACGCGCCTGCACGAACACTGCGCGAGGGTCTTCGCCATTGTCAGCAGATGAGACGCCGCCCCGCTCCTGGAGACGGGCCATCGGGGGTACGCGTTCCCCCGATCGGCACGCATATGCCACGGGACGGCCGGAAATCCACGGCCGCCCCAGGTCAGACACCCGAGTGGGGCTGACGCCCCCTCAGAAAGTTTCTCGAAATACTTACGGCCCGGTGCCTGCGGTTCGGTGCTCGGCCCGCTTCGGACCCGGCGGTTCAGCCGCGGCCGGGGAAGAAGATCTTCAGCTCACGCTCGGCGGACTCCTCGGAGTCGGAGGCGTGGATCAGGTTCTCGCGGACGATCACACCGAAGTCGCCACGGATGGAGCCGGGGGCGGCGGCGATCGGGTCGGTGGGCCCGGCGAGCGCGCGCACGCCCTCGATGACCCGGTCGCCCTCGACGACGAGCGCCACGACAGGACCCGACGCCATGAACTCCACCAGCGGCTCGTAGAAGGGCTTGCCCTTGTGCTCGCCGTAGTGCTGCTCCAGCGTGTCCTGGTCCAGCGTCCGCAGCTCCAGCGCGGTGATCTGCCAGCCCGCCTTGCGCTCGATACGGCTGATGATCTCGCCGGTCAGGCCGCGACGGACGGTGTCGGGCTTGAGAAGGACGAGGGTGCGCTGGCTCACTTGATGGCTCCTTCGATCACATGGTGTGCGGGGAACCGAGGCTACAGGGCGTGTCTGGGTGGGTGTTACGCAGCGTCAGGTGGTACGGAGGTACGCGGCCGCCACTACCCCGCGTTGCCCTCCGCCGGAGCCTGCCCCGCGCCCTGTGCCTGCGCCTGGGCCGCGAACCTGGCCTTGGCCTCGTCGATCTTCCGCCCGTAGTGGATGGACGCCCACCACAGGGCCCCGAAGGCCAGTCCCAGGATGAACATCGTCGGCACGATGAAACCACTGGCGACCAGCGCGATCTGCAGGGCCCAGCCGAGCTGGACGCCCCCGGGCCGCGTGATCATCCCGCAGAGCAGGACGCTCAGCGCCATCAGGATCCCGCAGACCGTCAACACCGTGGAGGTCGCCAGATCGGGATCCTTCATCGCGACCAGACCGGCGAACCCGATGACGAAGAACTCGCCGATCAGCGTCGAAGCACAGAGCGTACGCACAGTGTTCAGCCCCTCCCCAGCAGCAGTCGGGCCTCGCCGACGGTGATGACGGACCCGGTGACCAGCACACCGCTGCCGGCGTACTCGCCCTCTTCCTCGGCCAGCGTGATCGCGGCCTCCAGCGCGTCATCGAGCCGCGGCTCCACCTGCACCCGGTCGTCACCGAAGATCTCGACGGCGACACCGGCCAGCTCGTCCGTGTCCATCGCGCGATCACTGGAGTTCTGCGTGACCACGACCTCGGCGAAGATCGGCTCGAAGGCCTCGAGAACCCCTCGTACGTCCTTCTCCCCGCTCGCGCCCACCACACCGATCAGCCGGCTGAAGTCGAACGCCTCGCTGACGGCCTCGGCGGTCGCACGGGCACCGGCCGGATTGTGCGCGGCGTCCAGGACGACGGTCGGCGAGCGGCGTACGACCTCCATGCGGCCCGGTGCGGTGACCGAGGCGAAGGCCTTGCGGACGTTGTCGATGTCGAGGCGCTGGGTGTGCGCGGCGCCGACTCCGAAGAACGCCTCGACCGCGGCGAGCGCCACGGCGGCGTTGTGCGCCTGGTAGGCGCCGTGCAACGGCAGGAAGACCTCCTCGTACTCCCCGCCGAGCCCGCGCAACGTGACCAGCTGCCCGCCGACGGCGACCTGCCGCGCGACCACCCCGAACTCCAACCCTTCCCGGGCCACCGTCGCGTCCACCTCGACGGCCTTCTTCAACAGCACCTGCGCCGCGTCCACCGGCTGCTGCGCCAGGATGACGGTCGCGCCCTGCTTGACGATGCCGGCCTTCTCGGTGGCGATCTCACCGGGCGTTTCACCGAGCCGGTCGGTGTGATCGAGGTCGATGGGGGTCACCACGGCGACGTCCCCGTCGATGACGTTGGTGGCGTCCCAGCTGCCGCCCATGCCGACCTCGACGACGGCGACGTCCACCGGTGTGTCGGCGAACGCCGCGTACGCCATGCCGGTCAGCACCTCGAAGAACGACAGCCGGTACTCCTGCTGACCGTCGACCATCTCGATGTAGGGCTTGATGTCGTTGTACGTCTCGATGAACCGCTCGGCGGGGATCGGCGCCCCGTCGAGGCTGATCCGCTCGGTGATCGACTGCACGTGCGGGCTGGTGTACCTGCCGGTGCGCAGGTCGAAGGCGCCGAGCAGGGCCTCGACCATGCGGGCCGTGGACGTCTTGCCGTTCGTGCCCGTGATGTGGATCGACGGGTACGCCCGCTGCGGCTCGCCCAGCACGTCCATCAGCGCGGCGATGCGGCTGACGGACGGCTCCAGCTTCGTCTCGCCCCAGCGGGTCGCGAGCTCGGCCTCCACCTCGCGCAACGCCTTGTCGATCTCGGGGTCGGCAGGCCGGCCGGGCACGTCGGCCTCCGGCGCGCCACCGCCCTGCGTACGCAGGGTTCGGCTGCCGGCCTCGATCACCGCGAGATCGGGATCCCGGCCGGTCTCGGCTTCGACGATCTCGTCGAAGAGCCCAAACGGATCCTGCGGCTCTGACTCACTGCTGTCGTGCGGGGGAAGCTGGCTCACGGGGTCAGTCTACGGAGGGGTTTTCGCCCCCGCCGCCCCTACCCATTCCCGTCCCCTGGGGGCTGCCGCCCCCAGACCCCCGCCAAAGATTTTTAGCCCCTCCGGCGTTTGAGGAGCGGGGTCTGGGGCGGAGCCCCAGGAACAAGGGACGGGTAGGGGCGGAGGGGGCGAAAAAACCACCCCCCGCCCCCGGTCACGCCTCCGGCAGCCGCTCCAGTTGCTCCTTGATCCGGGCGATGTCCTCGTCCGCCTTGGCGAGCCGCGTGCGGATCTTCTCGACCACCTGGTCCGGCGCCTTCGCGAGAAACGCCTCGTTGCCGAGCTTCCCGTTCGCCTGGGCCTTCTCCTTCTCGGCAGCGGCAAGATCCTTGGCGAGCCGCTTACGCTCCGCGCCGACGTCGATCGTGCCGGAGAGGTCGAGCGCGACGGTGGCACCGCCGACCGGCAGGGTCGCCGTGGCCGAGAAGCTGTCGCCCTCGGGCTGGAGACGCAGCAGCTGCCGGATCGCCGCCTCGTGCGGAGCCAACGCGGTCCCGTCGAGGCTCAGCCGCGCCGGCACCCGCTGACCGGGCTGCAGCCCCTGGTCGGCACGGAAGCGCCGCACCTCGGTGATGACCTCCTGAAGCGTCTCGATCTCCCGCTCGGCGGCGGTGTCACGGAACCCACTGTCCTTCGGCCACTCGGCGACGACGACGGACTCACCACCGGTGAGGGTGGTCCAGAGCGTCTCCGTCACGAACGGAACGACCGGGTGGAGGAGACGAAGCGTCACGTCCAGGACCTCACCGAGGACCCGGCCGGACACCTTCGCCGGCTCGCCGCCCGCCATGAACGTCGTCTTCGACAGCTCGACGTACCAGTCGAACACCTCGTCCCACGCGAAGTGGTAGAGCGCGTCGGACAGCTTCGCGAACTGGAAGTCGTCGTAGAGCGCGTCGACTTCGGCGACGGTCTTGTTCAGCCGGGACAGGATCCAGCGGTCGGTCGCCGACAGCTTCGACGCCTCCGGCAGCGGCCCCTCGACCGTCGCACCGTTCATCAGCGCGAAGCGCGTGGCGTTCCAGATCTTGTTGGCGAAGTTCCGGGACGCCTGGACCCAGTCCTCACCGATCGGCACGTCGGTGCCGGGGTTGGCGCCGCGGGCGAGGGTGAAACGGACGGCATCGGAGCCGTACTTGTCCATCCAGTCCAGCGGGTCGACCACGTTGCCGAAGGACTTCGACATCTTCTTGCCGCGCTCGTCGCGGACCAGGCCGGTGAGGGCGATGGTCTTGAAGGGGACCTCGCCGTCCATCGCGTACAGGCCGAACATCATCATCCGGGCGACCCAGAAGAAGATGATGTCGTGGCCGGTGAGCAGGACGTCCGTCGAGTAGAACTTCTGCAGGTCCGGGGTCTGTTCGGGCCAGCCGAGCGTGGAGAACGGCCACAGCCCTGACGAGAACCAGGTGTCGAGAACGTCGGTGTCCTGGGTCCAGCCCTCGCCGCTCGGCGGCTCCTCGTCGGGGCCGACGCAGACGACCTCGCCGTCGGGGCCGTACCAGACGGGGATCCGGTGGCCCCACCACAACTGCCGTGAGATGCACCAGTCGTGCATGTTGTCGACCCAGTCGAAGTAGCGCTTCGACATGTCGGCGGGGTGGATCGCGACGCGGCCGTCCCGGACGGCGTCGCCGGCGGCCTGGGCCAGCGGGCCGACCTTGACCCACCACTGCATGGACAGGCGCGGCTCGACGGTCGTACGGCAGCGCGAGCAGTGGCCCACGGAGTGGACGTACGGACGCTTCTCGGCGACGATCCGGCCCTGCGAGCGCAGCGCGCCGACGATGGCGGAGCGGGCCTCGAAGCGGTCGAGTCCCTGGAAGGGGCCGTGGACGGTGATGACCGCCCGCTCGTCCATGACCGTGATCGACTCCAGGCCGTGGCGCTGGCCGATCGCGAAGTCATTGGGGTCGTGGGCGGGGGTGACCTTGACGGCGCCGGTGCCGAACTCGGGGTCGACGTGCGTATCCGCGACGACGGGGATGGTCCGGTCGGTCAGCGGCAGCTTGATCCGCTTGCCGACGAGGTGCTTGTAGCGCTCGTCGTCGGGGTGGACGGCGACGGCGGTGTCACCGAGCATCGTCTCGGCGCGGGTGGTCGCGACCACGAGGGTCTCGTCGCCCTCCCCGTACTTGATCGAGACGAGCTCGCCGTCGTCCTCCTGGTACTCGACCTCGATGTCGGAGATGGCGGTCAGACATCGGGGGCACCAGTTGATGATCCGCTCGGCGCGGTAGATCAACTCGTCGTCGTAGAGCTTCTTGAAGATGGTCTGGACGGCCTGCGAAAGACCCTCGTCCATGGTGAACCGCTCGCGCGACCAGTCCACGCCGTCCCCGAGCCGGCGCATCTGCCCGAGGATCTTGCCGCCGTACTCTTCCTTCCACTGCCAGACGCGCTCGACGAACGCCTCACGCCCGAGGTCCTGCCGCGACTTGCCCTCTTCGGCGAGCTGCTGCTCGACCTTGTTCTGCGTCGCGATACCCGCGTGGTCCATCCCCGGCAGCCACAGCGCCTCGAAGCCCTGCATGCGCTTACGACGCGTCAGCGCGTCCATGAGGGTGTGCTGGAAGGCGTGCCCCAGGTGCAGCGACCCGGTGACGTTCGGCGGCGGGATGACGATGGTGTACGCGGGCTTGTCGCTCTTCGCGTCGGCGGCGAAGTAACCCCGCTCGACCCAGCGCTCGTACAGCTTCCCCTCTACCTCGGCCGGCGCGTACTGGGTCGGCAGTTCGGAGGTGGGCGCTGGAGGCTGCTGCTGAGCGTTGTCGGTCACGGAGTCAGTTTAGAGGCGTCACGGGGGTGTCCCGAAACGCGTTTACTTCGTAACGGTGCGGCCCCCGAGGACGTGCGTCCCTGACCTGTACGCCAGGATGTCAGGAACACATAAGCTTCTGGAGGGGAACCCAGTAATGAGCTACAACCAGCCGGGCCCGTACGGCGGGCAGCCCCAGCAGCCCGGACCGTACGGTCAGCCGGGCCCCTACGGCCAGCAGCCCCAGCAGCCGCAGGCCGCCCCCCAGCCCGGCTATGGGTACCCGCAGCAGGCTCCCCCCGCTCAGCCCGGCTACGGCTACCCCCAGCAGGGTGCCCCGGGCGGCCCGCCGCAGACGCCGCCGTACGGCCAGGCTCCCTACGGCCAGCAGCCCCCGTACGGCCAGCAGCCCTACGGCGTTCCGCAGCCGCCTCCGCCCGGCGGTGGCAAGAAGAAGACGGCCCTCATCATCGGCGCCGTGGCGGTCGTCGCCGCGATCGCGGTGGGGGCGTACCTGGTCCTCGGCAGCACCGGCAGCAGCTCGGACGTGGCGGACGACGGCCCGCACAAGCTGACCACGCCCGCGAAGGTGCTCAGCGACGAGTACACGAAGGGCAGCAGCTCGGACAGCTCCGGCGGCTTCGACGAGAAGGACCTCAAGACCGCCGAGGACGCCGGCGTCACGGACGCCAAGGACGTGGATGCCGCGTACACGGCGGGGGACGACAGCAACCCGCTGGCGCAGAAGATGCTCCAGTTCATGGGCGTCTACGGCACCGTCGAGGACCCGGAGAAGGCCGTCGACGCCATGTTCGCCGACATGAAGAAGAGCGCGGGCGAGGACGACAGCGAGGGCGAGGTCGTAGGCAGCCCGAAGACCTTCACGCCCGCGGGTCTCGACGGCGCGATCCTCAAGTGCCAGGAGACCAAGTTCACGAACACCGAGGCCGGGTCCACCGATGAGTCCGGCCCCTCGGAGTTCAGCATGCCGGTGTGCATCTGGGGCGACAACAGCACCCTCGGCGTCACCATCTCGATGGACATGGCCAGCATCATGGCGGGCAAGGGCGCCGACCTCGACGCCGCCGCCGAGACAACCGCCAAGTTCCGTAAGGAAGTTCGGGTCAAGATCTGACCCCGCGCGTCAACGACGAAGGGGCCCCGGTCGGTTGACCGGGGCCCCTTCGTCGTAAGAGATCTGCCTACGCCGTCTTCTGCTCGCCCGGGCCGCGGCCCCGCGAGTCCCGCGGGATCAGTGTCGGGTTCACGTTCGAGTGGACGACGTCCGCGGTGATGACGACGCGGGCCACGTCCTTGCGGGACGGGACCTCGTACATCACGGACATGAGGACTTCCTCCATGATGGCGCGCAGGCCGCGGGCGCCGGTCTTGCGGAGGATGGCCTGGTCGGCGATGGCTTCGAGGGCCTCGCTCTCGAAGTCCAGCTCCACGCCGTCGAGTTCGAAGAGGCGCTGGTACTGCTTCACCAGTGCGTTGCGGGGCTCGACGAGGATCTGGAGGAGGGCCTCGCGGTCCAGGTTGTGGACCGAGGTGATGACGGGGAGGCGACCGATGAACTCGGGGATCATGCCGAACTTGACCAGGTCCTCGGGCATGACGTCCTCGAACTGGTCCTTGGCCTCGATCTCCCGCTTCGAGCGGATCGTCGCGCCGAAGCCGATGCCCTTGGCGCCGGCCCGCGACTCGATGAGCTTCTCCAGGCCCGCGAAGGCGCCGCCCACGATGAACAGGACGTTCGTCGTGTCGATCTGGATGAACTCCTGGTGCGGGTGCTTGCGTCCGCCCTGCGGCGGGACCGAGGCCGTGGTGCCTTCGAGGATCTTCAGCAGGGCCTGCTGGACGCCCTCGCCGGACACGTCGCGGGTGATCGAGGGGTTCTCGCTCTTCCGCGCGACCTTGTCGATCTCGTCGATGTAGATGATGCCGGTCTCGGCCTTCTTGACGTCGTAGTCCGCTGCCTGGATGAGCTTCAGCAGGATGTTCTCGACGTCCTCGCCGACGTACCCGGCCTCCGTCAGCGCCGTCGCGTCCGCGATGGCGAACGGAACGTTCAGCATGCGGGCCAGGGTCTGCGCGAGAAGGGTCTTGCCGGAACCCGTCGGGCCGAGGAGCAGAATGTTGGACTTCGCCAACTCGATGGCGTCCTCGCGGTTCTGACCCGTGCTGTTCTCACCGGCCTGGACGCGCTTGTAGTGGTTGTACACCGCGACCGAGAGCGCCTTCTTGGCCGGCTCCTGGCCTACGACGTACCCCTCGAGGAACTCGTAGATCTCGCGAGGCTTGGGAAGTTCCTCCCAGCGCACCTCGCTCGTCTCCGCGAGTTCTTCCTCGATGATCTCGTTGCAGAGATCGATGCACTCGTCGCAGATGTACACACCAGGGCCTGCGATGAGCTTCTTGACCTGCTTCTGGCTCTTGCCACAGAACGAGCACTTGAGCAGATCGCCGCCGTCACCGATGCGTGCCACGGTGTGCTTCCCCTTCGCCTGGGAGACGCCTAGGTCCAGCGGCTCCTGGTGCTGCCTTATGTCCGACGGTACCTTGCCTAGCCCCCCGTTCGGGCCCCCCTTGGCGCGGTTCACTTTGTCGTGAACCGCGTCAAGGAGCGGCAGATGCTACAGGGATACGTCAGACGACCGCGTTGTTGTTCATCTTCCGGGTGGAGATGATCTGGTCGATCAAGCCGTACGCCAGCGCGTCCTCAGCGGTGAGGATCTTGTCGCGCTCGATGTCCTCGCGGATCTTCTCGATCGGCGTGGTCGAGTGCTTGGCCAGCATGTCTTCCAGCTGCGCACGCATCCGGAGGATCTCGTTCGCAGCGATTTCGAGGTCCGAGACCTGGCCGCGGCCGGTCTCGCTGTAGGGCTGGTGGATCAGCACACGGGCGTTCGGAAGTGCCATGCGCTTGCCCGGCGTACCGGCGGCCAGCAGGATCGCGGCGGCCGAGGCAGCCTGGCCCATGCAGACCGTCTGAACGTCCGGCTTCACGAACTGCATCGTGTCGTAAATCGCCGTGAGCGCCGTGAATGAGCCACCGGGGCTGTTGATGTAGACCGAAATATCGCGGTCGGGGTCCATCGACTCCAGGCACAGCAGCTGCGCCATGACGTCGTTGGCGGAGGCGTCGTCGATCTGCACGCCGAGGAAGATCACGCGCTCCTCGAACAGCTTCGCGTACGGGTCGTACTCACGCACGCCCTGCGAGGTGCGCTCGACGAAGCGCGGGATGACGTAGCGGGACTCCGCGCGAGGACCGGTGTACTCGGCCTGCGTGCGGGCGAAGAGGCCGCTGCCGGGGTAGTCGTTCACTGTGTCTCCTGAAGAGCCTGGAAAGGGCTGAGGCGGTCGACTGGGGGCGCTGAAGGCCCTGCGCCGCCCCGTGGGGGCGATGGAGAGGCCCGCGCCGCCCTGGGGAGCGCTGAGGGGCTTACGCCGCCCCGGTGCCGCCGCCGCCCGGCATAGCGGCAGCGGTGGGCATGATGTCGTCGATGAGGCCGTACGCCTTGGCCTCGACCGGGTCGAACCAGCGGTCCCGGTCCGAGTCGCGGGTGATCTGCTCCACGGTCTGGCCGGTGTGGAAGGAGGTCAGCTCCGCCATCCGCTTCTTGGTGTGCAGCAGCCGCTCGGCGTGGATCTTGATGTCCGACGCGGAGCCGGCGAGGCCGGCCGAGGGCTGGTGGATCAGGATCTCGGCGTTCGGCAGCGCGAAGCGCTTGCCGGGGGTGCCGGCGCTGAGCAGGAACTGGCCCATCGAGGCCGCCATGCCCATGGCGATCGTCACCACGTCGTTCTTGATGTACTGCATGGTGTCGTAGATCGCCATACCGGCAGTGATCGAGCCGCCGGGGCTGTTGATGTAGAGGAAGATGTCCTTCTCCGGGTCGGAGGCAAGGAGCAGCAACTGCGCGGTGATCTTGTTGGCGATGTCGTCGTCGACCGCCTGGCCGAGGAAGATGATCCGCTCGCCGAGCAGCCGGTTGTAGACCTGGTCGCCGAGGCCACCACCGATAGGGTCGCCGGCAGCTGTGGGCATCAGATTCGTCACGTATCCACCTGCTCGTCTTACGACGGCGCCGGGCCGTCTCACGTCTTCGGCTGGGGCGTGGGACCCCGGTGCTCTACCGCCACGGGAGCGGCTGCACACCGCCTCTGGGCGGCTTCGGGGACTCCCCTGCCCTCGTCTTCATGGACCCTAACGCGCGGGTCCCTCCGGGGAATCCCGGAGAAGGAACTGTTCGCTGTGAGCGCATGCGTTGCACTGGCTTGAACGGGGGCTCAGTGGACCCCGGCAGGGGCGCGGGGAACTGCGCGCTCAGCCCTCTACGAGCCGCAGACGCGTCTGCCACGGGCGGTCCATAGGCGGGTGCGGCCTGTCGTGGGTTGCTCGCGCAGTTCCTCGCGCCCCTGAAAAGCGACGGGCCCCCGGGGGCAAGAAGTCCCCGGAGGCCCGTCGTGGCGTACTAGTGGGGCGGTCAGGCCTCGGTGGTTTCCTCGGCGGAGCCGTCCGTGGCCTCGGCGGCGACCTCGGTCGCCGTCTCGGTCTCGTCCTCGTCGTCGAGGTCCACGACCTCGCCGTTGGTGTCCTTGACGACGGCGGCCTCGACGACGACCGCGAGGGCCTTGCCGCGGGCGACCTCGCCGACCAGCATCGGGACCTGGCCGCCTTCGACGACGGCCTGGGCGAACTGGTCGGGGGACATGCCGGAGGAGGCGGCGCGCCGCATGAGGTGCTCGGTGAGCTCCTCCTGGTTGACGTTCAGCTTCTCCTTGTTGACGAGCTCGTCCAGGACGAACTGCGTCTTGATGCCCTTGACCGCGGCTTCCTCGGTCTCGGCGTCGAACTCCTCGGCCGTCTTGCCCTGGATCTCGAGGTACTTCTCGAGATCGAGGCCCATCTGGCCGAGCTGGTGGTGCTCGAGGTTGTGCTTACGGGTGTTGATCTCGTCCGCGAGCAGCTTCTCGGGGACCGGGACCTCGACCAGCTCGAGCAGCTTCTCCAGGACGCGCTCCTGGGCCTGCGTGGCCTGGTCGTACTGCTTCATGTTCTCGAGGCGCTTGCGGCTGTCGGCCTTGAGCTCGTCGAGGGTGTCGAACTCGGACGCGAGCTGCGCGAAGTCGTCGTCCAGCTCGGGCAGTTCGCGCGCGGCGACCTGGGTGACCTTGACGGCGACCTCGGCCTCCTTGCCGGTTGCCGAGCCGCCCTTGAGCTCAGAGGTGAAGGTGGTCTCGCCACCGGCCTCCAGGCCCTTCACGGCCTCGTCGATGCCGTCGAGCAGCTCGCCGGAACCGATCGTGTACGAGACGTCGGAGGCGATGCCGTCCTCCAGCACCTCTCCGTCGACCTTGGCCTCCAGGTCGAGGGTGACGACGTCGCCGTCCTGGGCGGCGCGCTCGACCGGGGAGGTCGAGGCGAAGCGCTCGCGCAGCTCGGTGACGGCCTTCTCGACGTCCTCGTCGCTGACCTCGACGGCGTCGACCTCGACCTCGATGCCGGAGTAGTCCGGGATCTCGATGGTCGGGCGGACATCGACCTCCGCGGTGAAGTTCAGCGTCTCGCCGTCCTTCAGCTCGGTGATGTCGACCTCGGGCTGGCCGAGGACGTTCAGCTCAGCCTCGTTGACCGCTTCGGTGTAGAACTTCGGGAGCGCGTCGTTGACGGCTTCCTCCAGCACGGCGCCGCGACCGAACCGCTGGTCGATGACGCGCGCCGGGATCTTGCCCTTCCGGAACCCCTTCACCGTGACCTGCTGGTTGATCTTCTTGTACGCCGCGTCGAGGCTGTCCTTGAGCTCCTCGAAGGGCACCTCAATGCTGAGCCGAACCCGAGTCGGGTTCAGGGTCTCCACGGCGCTCTTCACGGTTCGGTCTCCTTGTGGCTGACTTCTTGGGGGTTCTGCTGCGTGCGTCTGACGACTTCTGCTGAGTCGACCGGAGCACTGAGGCGGATTCGCGGCCCTTGAGAGACGTAACAGTGCAGACATACGGGCGCGCAGCTTGCATAGTAACCGCAGGCGGTACACGGCCCAAAAGGCGATCTTGACATCGTCCGGCCGATGGTCCGGCACGGTGGTCGGGGTGGCGGGATTTGAACCCACGGCCTTCCGCTCCCAAAGCGGACGCGCTACCAAGCTGCGCCACACCCCGTCGGTGCGACACGTAGGGTACATGCCCCCAGGGGGCACGGCTGCCGCATTTCAGGAGCGTGCACGGGGCACGTAACGGGGTGTGCGACGAAGGGGTGCGACCCGCTACGATGCTTTCTGTGCCGCGGTCACTGACCTGCGGTGCGTCCTGTGCGGGCGTAGCTCAATGGTAGAGCCCTAGTCTTCCAAACTAGCTACGCGGGTTCGATTCCCGTCGCCCGCTCTTCGTAGTCGCTTGGGGCCCGGTTCCACGGAACCGGGCCCCAAGTGCGTTCACGGGCGTCGCCCCCGCATGACATCCGGGCCCTATGGCATGCAGGCATGGTGGAGTCCCCGCGGCCCGGCTCTCGTCGCGGGGCGCTCTCGCCGGGCGCGGCCGTCCGCTCAGAACTGGATCGAGTTGATGGTCTCCGCCACCGAGTTGAGGAACCGTTGTATGTCGTCCGCCATGCCTGTGGACGCGAGGAAGAAGCCGAAGAGCACGGCTACCGCCGCCGGCCCTCCCTTGATCGATCCACCCCGTATCAACACCACCAGGACGATCCCCAACAGCAGCACCACTGACAGCGAAATGGCCACAACTGATCACACCCTACGGTCGGTCCGCTCTCCCGGCCCGGGGATGCAGCCCCACACCCCCGCCAGAACCATCGTGCCACCAACCCGGCTTCGTCATGCCGCGGGTGACACATCGTCGGCCACGGACTCCCGGCCTCCGCACCGCCGTTACACCTCCGTCCAAGTGAACAGCGGTGCTGTGCACCGTAATTCGAAGGTGTGTCCTCATAGGAAATTCAGAGCGACCGTTTCCATACCCACACATCCTGTTCGCAGGTAATTCGAATTGTTGCCACGGGCACATCACAGACTCCCTGAGCGGGCCACAAAAACCGCACGAACCGGACATGCCGCCAGAGTCACCCGCGGGCCTTATGCACCATTTAGTCGGGATGAATAAGGACAGAACGACCGCACGTGGTAAGCAAATCGATATAAGGAGTCACTTGCGAACCAGACCGCAAGCCCTCCTCATTCCTGGGTACTCGCAGGCAATAAGCAGGAATGACGTCGACGGTTTTACGGGAACACATAGACAACGCTAGGGTGCCTCAGATGTTCCACGCCGCCACGTCCCCCGTATGCGCAGCGAGGTCACGCATCATCTCCCCGAGTTTCTCCTCGGAGCGACTGTGACGAACTCGCTACGTCCGCAAGGCCATCGCGGAGCCGCACTCCCCCTGGCGCAGCAGCCGGCGCGGGGAGTGCCGAGTCCCCGCTCGTCCCCGACGCCGAAGGCCGCCACCTCCCTGACGCCGAAGGCGGCCACCGGTGCGGCCGCCCCGGGCACCAAGCCCGCGAAACAGCGCGACGCGTTCTTCGACAACGCCAAGTACCTGGCGATCGTGCTCGTGGCCATGGGTCACGCGTGGGAGCCGCTGAAGGGCCAGAGCCGCGTCCTCGAAGCGGCTTACACCGTCGTGTACGCCTTCCACATGCCGGCCTTCATCCTCATCTCCGGCTACTTCTCGCGCAGTTTCGACATGCGTGCGGACCGCCTCAAGCGACTGGTGACCGGCGTCGCCGTGCCGTACGTCGTCTTCGAGGTGGCGTACTCCCTCTTCAGCCGCTGGGCCGACGACAATCCGGGACAGTCGATCAGCGTGCTCGACCCCCTGTACCTCACCTGGTTCCTGGCCGCGCTCTTCGTCTGGCGGCTGACGACTCCGCTGTGGAAGCTGGTCCGGTGGCCGCTTCCGCTCGCCCTCGTCATCGCCATGCTCGCGAGCGTCTCACCGGACATCGGTGACGATCTGGACCTCCAGCGCGTACTGCAGTTCCTGCCGTTCTTCGTCCTGGGCCTGTTCATGAAGCCCGAGCACTTCCAGCTGGTGCGCCGGCGTGAGATCCGGATCCTGTCGGTACCGGTCTTCGCCACCGCGCTGATGGTGGGCTACTGGGCGGTGCCGCGGATGAACACGGGCTGGTTCTACCACCGCGACAGCGCGCAGCAACTGGGTGCGCCGTGGTGGACGGGGCCCGTCATGACGCTCGCTCTCTTCGGCTGCTCGCTGCTGCTCACCGCGTGCTTCCTCTCGTGGGTGCCGCGTCGCAAGCTCTGGGTCACGGTGCTCGGTGCGGGCACGCTGTACGGCTATCTGCTGCACGGCTTCCTGGTCAAGGGCGGCGAGTACTGGGGCTGGTTCGACCACGCGTGGCTGCACAAGCCGCTCGGTGAGGTCTTTGTGACCCTCGTCGCGGCTGCGGGCGTCACTCTGCTGTGCACGCCGCCCGTCCAGCGGGTCTTCCGCTTCGCGATGGAGCCCAGGATGGAGTGGGCCTTCAAACGGGACGCGACGGAGCTCGCCCGTGAACGGGCCGGGACCGCCAAGTCGTAGCTCTCCTGGCCGCGTTCAGGGAGCGAGGCCCAGCAGGGCGCGCATCGAGGCGTACTTCTTCGTCAGCCGGGCTCTGGTGTGTTCGTCGAGGACCGCGAGCCTCGCCGGGTCGGCGTTGTGCGCCAGGTCCGAGGCCTTCACCAGGAGGGCGCCCGGGGTCGTGCGGATACGTTTCGCGTACGACTCCGGGGGCTCGCCCTCGCGCTTGGTGAGCGCCAGCACGATGGCCTTCGTGCGGTTCGTCAGGGCGGCGTCGGTCAGCCACTCCTCCGACAGCGCCTCGTCCTCGACCGCGTCGTGCAGCCAGGCCGCCGCTATCTGTTCGTCGTCGCCGCCGCGGTCGCGGACGCCCTCCGCCACCGCGTGGAGGTGCTCGGTGTACGGCCGCCCCGCCTTGTCGGTCTGGGCGGCGTGCGCCTCACGGGCGAGGGCCTCGACTTCGGCCAAGGTCAGAAGAGTTCGCGTCACCCGACCAGTGTCACCCCACGCGCCGCACCGCGGACCCCGGACGGTCGCCCCGCCCCACCCAGTTTTTCTCGCCCCCTCCGCCCCTACCCGTCCCTTGCTCCTGGGGGCTCCGCCCCCAGACCCCCGCATCGGCCTGAACGGCCTCGTCCTCAAACGCCGGACAGGCTGAAAGATCTCCCCGGCCGAGGCTGAAGAGCGCAGCCCCCCGGGAAGAGTGGAGCCCTCTCGGGTGGGCGGGGGATCTGGACGGCACCAGCTTGTCCTCTCACGCCAGACAGTCGGGCTGAGTGATCTGCGGCCCGGGCGGAAGATTTCAGCGCCGGCCGGGGAGATATTCAGCCCCTCCGGCGTTTGAGGAGCGGGGTCTGGGGCGCAGCCCCAGGAACAAGGGACGGGTAGGGGCGGCGGGGGCGAAAAACCAACCCCCCACAGCGGACGCCTCGCAGCCGCCCACCGGCGGGAGGGGGCGTGCCGGTACGTCCAAAGCCCGTCGCGTACGTTCGCGTCACCGGACGTTTTCCTGCTCGGCCGACGTCTGATCCGGCGGCGACGGGCGGACGTACCGGCACGCCCCCGACCCACCCACCCGGCATCAGCTCAGACCACCGCCGCAGCCGCAGCCGCCCCGCCCTCCCGGCAGATCAGCAGCAGCGCCCTGTCGTCGTTCACATCCTTGGCCACCGCCTCGATGAGGTGCCAGGCGGCACCGTGGAAGCCGCCGGCGACGTAGCGGTCGGCTTCGCCGGTGAGGCGGTCGATGCCTTCCACGATGTCTCGTTCGGAGGTTTCGACGAGACCGTCGGTGAAGAGCATGAGGACGTCACCGGGGCGCAGGGAACCCTTGACGGGGTCGAACTGGGCACCGTCGTACACCCCGAGGAGCGGGCCTTCCGCAGCCTTCTCCTCCCAGCGCCCACTGCCCGCGCTGAGCTGGAGCCCAGGCGGGTGCCCGGCGGAGAAGAGCTCATAGTCGCCCGAGTCGAGGTCGAGGACCAGATGGATCGACGTGGCGAACCCCTCGTCCCAGTCCTGGCGAAGGAGATAGCCGTTCGCGGCGGTGAGGAACGCGTGCGGGGGAAGCGACCCCAGGAGGCCACCGAACGCCCCCGACAACAGCAGCGCACGCGACCCCGCGTCCATACCCTTGCCCGAGACGTCCGTAAGGACGACCTCCAGAGTCCGGCCACCGTTCGTCCGCGCCGCCACCACGAAGTCGCCCGAGAACGACTGCCCGCCGGCCGGCCGCAGCGCCATCTCCCGGTGCCAGCCCAACGGCAGCTGCGGCAGCTTGCTCTGCACCCGGATGCGTTCGCGCAGATCGAAGAGCATGGTGCCGCCGCGTCGCCACGGCACCCCGACCCGGCTCCTGAACTGCGCGATCAGCAGTCCGAAGAAGCCACAGGCCGCGACGACGAGAACCACACCCGGCGTGACCCGGGACGGACCCTCCGTGTACGGGCCGAGCTCCACGGACTCCACTATCAGCGCGGTGGCGGCCGCGGCGTACAGGCCCAGCAGGCTGGCGGGACGCAGCAGCAGGCCGCCCGCCACGATCGGGAGGACCAGGGCGGCCGGTGAGCACCAGACCGAGTTGGCCAGCGTGGTGGCCGCGATGAGCGGGATCGTCAGCAGCAGACCGGCCAGCGCGATCCAGTCGGACCCGTCGCCGCGGAAGTAGTCGACGGCGGATCTGCGCAGGCCGGTGCGGGCCCGGTGCGCCTGCTTCTTCAACCGGGCCGTGAACGTATCGGCCTCCGCGCGCCGCTCTCGTCCTGCTGCCATTAGTTCGGGACCCTATCCATCGGACCAGGTGCTTGGCACGGGAGGTCCCACTTGTCCCCCGTCCGAGCGCTCAACTTCACAGAGAAATCCACAGAAGACGTCCAGCAGACGTCCAGTAGACGTCACGGAAGGCGCCGGCGAAGACGTCTTGGAAGACCTCGCACAGGGCCTCCGCGACGGTGGGGAGAAATTCCCTGGCTCGTACCGCATTGCCCTGGTAGTCATGGCCTATGACGACTGACGTGCGGGTACTTCAGCAGACCGAGTGGAACGCGTGGTACGACAACCTGGTCCGCGCCTTCGGCGGAGTGCCGGAGTCGTCCGACGAGCGCGGACTTTACAACGTGCTTACAGAGTACGACCGTTCCATCGGAGTCTGGGACGGCGACCAGGTGGTGGGCACGGCGGGCGCGTTCAGCTTCCGCGTCACGGTGCCGGGCGGCGCCTCCGTACCGGCCGCGGGCATCACGATGGTGAGCGTCGCGGCCACGCACCGGCGGCGCGGGGTGCTGAGGTCCATGATGCGGCGCCAGCTGGACGACATCCGCTCGTGGGGCGAACCGCTCGCGGTGCTGACGGCGTCGGAGCCGGCGATCTACGGCCGGTTCGGCTACGGCATCGCGACGTATCAGCTCAACGCCGAGATCGAGACCAGCCGCGTACAACTGTCCGTTCCGCCCGGCACCGACGACGTACGCCTGCGGTACGCGGCACCGGCCGATGTCCTCGACGCGTGCGAGGCGGTGTACGCGCGGCTGGTGCCGGGGCGTCCGGGCATGCTGGCGCGGCGGCCCGGCTGGGAGCAGGTGGGGCTGCTCGACCCGGAGGGCGAGCGGGACGGCGCTTCGCCGTTGCAGTGCGTGGTCGCCGAGCGGGACGACGAGGTCGTGGGCTACGCCAGGTACCGGGTCAAGCCGGAGTGGGAACCGTCCGGGCCCAGGAGCGCGGTCGTGCTCGAGGAGCTGGAGGGTCTCGACCCGGCGGTGCAGGGCGCGCTGTGGCGGTTCCTCTTCGAGATCGACCTGACGTCCAGGCTCCGCACCCGCGGCCGGCCCGTCGACGAGGCCTGGCAGCACATGGTGTCCGACATCCGCCGCTGCAATCTGCGGCTGAGGGACGCGCTGCATGTGCGGCTCGTCGATGTCGGCGCCGCGCTGGAGGCGCGGACGTATCAGGCGCCGGTGGACCTGGTGTTCGAGGTCGAGGACGCGTTCTGCCCCTGGAACGAGGGGCGTTGGCGGCTCACGGGTGACGCGAAGGGCGCGTCCTGCGTGCGTACGGAGGACGCGGCCGATCTCGCGCTGTCCGTACGGGAGTTGGGGGCGGCGTATCTGGGTGGGATGCCCCTGGCCTCGCTGGGGGCGGCGGGCCGGGTGCGGGAGCTGCGCCAGGGTGCGCTGACGGAGGCCTCGGTGGGGTTCTCCTCGGCGGTGGCTCCGTGGCTGCCGCACGGGTTCTAGACCGGCCGGGTCAGGCTTTCTGGCAGGTCGGGCACCAGAAGAGGTTGCGGGCGGCGAGATCGGCGGTGCGGATCTCGCCGCCACAGATGTGGCAGGGCAGGTGTGCCCTGCGGTACACGTACACCTCGCCGCCGTGGTCGTCGACGCGCGGCGGGCGGGCCATGGCCTCGGGGGTGTGTTCCGGGCGGACGGTGTCGATGCGGTTGTTGCGGACGCCCTCGCGCATCAGGTCCACGAGGTCGGTCCAGATCGCTTCCCACTCGGCGGGGGTGATGTCCCTGCCGGTGCGGTACGGGTCGATGCCGTGCCGGAAGAGGACTTCGGCACGGTAGACGTTGCCCACGCCCGCGATGATCTTCTGGTCCATGAGGAGGGCGGCGATCGTCGTACGGCTGCGGGAGATGCGGTGGTACGCGGCCGACGGGTCGGCGTCCTGGCGGAGGGGGTCCGGGCCCAGGCGGTCGTGTATCGCCTGCTTCTCGTCGTCCGTGATCAGGGCGCAGGTGGTGGGGCCGCGGAGGTCGACGTACGCGGTGGGGTTGGCGAGGCGGAGGCGGACGGTGTCCGTGGGCGGGGGTGCGGGGGCGTCGCCGAAGTTGACCTTGCCGAAGAGGCCGAGGTGGATGTGGATCCAGTCCTCGGCGCCGAAGTGCAGGAAGAGGTGTTTGCCGTGGGCGTCGGCGGTGTCGAATTCGGTGCCGTCGAGGAGGGCTGCGGCGTCTGCGAACTTGCCCTGCGGGCTGGTTACGCGGGTGGCCCCGCCGGCGAACCTGGCCTCGTAGTCCTCGGCCAGGCGGTGAATCGTGTGCCCTTCGGGCACGGGTCCTCCCGTGTGTGCTCGGGCGGGGCACAGGGTTTTTCGCCCCCTCCGCCCCTACCCGTCCCGTACCTGGGGGCTGCGCCCCCAGACCCCCCTGACGCGCTGACGCGCTCGTCCTCAAACGCCGGACGGGCTGAAAGATCTCCCCCGCCCCCGCGGGTGGGCGGGGGATCGGGACTGCGGAAAACCTAGTCGCCCTGCGGGTGGTGCGCCGGGATCGGCGGCAGGTCGCCCGTCGTCTCGTAGGCCGTGAGCATGTTGATGCGGCGGATGTGGCGTTCGTCGCCGGAGAACGGGGTGTTGAGGAAGGTCTCGACGAACTTGGTCGCCTCTTCCTCGGTGTGCATGCGGGCGCCTACGGCGACGACGTTGGCGTTGTTGTGCTGGCGGCCCAGGGAGGCGGTCTCCTCGCTCCAGGCGAGGGCGGCACGCACGCCGGCCACCTTGTTCGCGGCGATCTGCTCGCCGTTGCCGGAGCCGCCGATCACGATGCCGAGGGAGTCGGGGTCCGCCGCCGTCCGCTCCGCGGCGCGGAGGCAGAAGGGCGGGTAGTCGTCCTGGGCGTCGTAGATGAGGGGCCCGCAGTCGACGGGCTCGTGCCCGGCGGCCTTGAGCCACTCGACGAGGTGGTTCTTGAGTTCGAGACCGGCATGATCGGAGCCGAGATACACGCGCATGCTCCGAGTGTGACACGGCTGTTTCGGATCGGCCTCGCCGGGTGCCACCAGCGAAATCTGCGAGCAACACCATAGAACCTCAAGGAAACCTCAAGTAACGATCTGGATTCAAAGGTTCACGAATTCCTTTACCTCCGATTCACTGGACCGGCTCGTACGCCCCACTGACACCACTCGTACGGGTCATCTGCTCGTCCGGCGAAAAGGAATCCCCCTACATGACCTCGCAGCCGACCCCCACGAAGGCCGCAAGCGGCCCCGGAGGCCCCGGAGAACCCGGTGGCGGCCTCCAGGCCGGACTCAAGAACCGTCATCTGTCGATGATCGCCATCGGCGGTGTCATCGGAGCCGGGCTCTTCGTGGGCTCCAGCTCCGGTATCGCCACCGCCGGGCCCGGCATCCTCCTCTCTTATGCCTTGGTCGGGACGCTCGTCGTCCTTGTCATGCGGATGCTCGGTGAGATGTCCGCCGCGAATCCGACGTCCGGTTCCTTCTCCGCGCACGCCGACCGGGCGCTCGGGCGCTGGGCCGGGTTCTCGATCGGCTGGCTGTACTGGTTCTTCTGGGTGGTCGTGCTCGCCGTCGAGGCCACCGCAGGCGCCAAGATCCTCGAAGGGTGGATTCCCGCCGTTCCCCAGTGGGGCTGGGCGCTCATCGTGATGGTCGTCCTCACCGCGACCAACCTCGTCTCCGTCGGGTCGTACGGAGAGTTCGAGTTCTGGTTCGCCGGGATCAAGGTCGTGGCGATCAGCGCGTTCGTCGTGATCGGCGGGCTCGCCGTCTTCGGTGTACTGCCGGGCGTCGACGCCGAACAGGCCGGACTCGGGAATCTCACCGGCCACGGCGGCTTCCTGCCCAACGGGCCCGGCGCCATCCTCACCGGAGTGCTGCTGGTCGTCTTCTCCTTCATGGGCAGCGAGATCGCGACCCTCGCCGCCGGTGAGTCCGAGGACCCGCAGCGCGCGGTCACCAAGTCCACCAACAGCATCATCTGGCGCGTCGGCGTCTTCTACCTCGGCTCGATCTTCGTGGTCGTGGCGCTGCTGCCGTGGAACGACCCGTCGATCAAGGAGCAGGGCTCGTACGTCGCCGCCCTCGACTCCCTCGGTATCGCACACGCCGGTCAGATCATGAACTTCATCGTGCTGACCTCCGTACTGTCCTGCCTCAACTCCGGGCTCTACACGGCCTCCCGGATGGCGTTCTCGCTCGGACAGCGGCGGGACGCACCGAAGGTGTTCGCGAAGACCACCTCGCGCGGTGTGCCGATGGCCGCGATCCTGGCGTCGGTCGTCTTCGGCTTCGTGGCCGTCTTCTTCAACTACGCGTACCCCAAGACGATCTTCCTCTTCCTGGTCAACGCGTCCGGTGCGGTCGCCCTGTTCGTCTGGCTCGTCATCTGCTTCTCGCAACTGCGGATGCGGAAGATCATCCAGCGCGAGTCGCCGGAGAAGCTGGTCGTGAAGATGTGGCTGTACCCGTATCTGACCTGGGCGACGGCCGCGCTGATCGTGTTCGTGCTCGGCTACATGCTGACCGACACGGAGCACGACGGCCGGGAGACGGTCCTGCTGTCCCTGCTCGTCGCGGCGGTGGTACTCGCGATCGCCGTGATCCGGCAGAAGAGGGGAGCGGGCGCGCCGTACGTCCAGCAGGTGGCTGACGATCCCCGCGACGAAGCTCCGGTGAAGGTCGGCTGAGGCCGGTCCAAAGGCAGTAGGGAGGGGCCCCGTGGCGTTCGTCTTCGCCTCGGGGCCCCTCCCTTTTCTCCCTTTTCGCGCCTCGGCTCACATCCCCGCTCACAGCACGGTGAAGGTCTTCTTGACCTGCTCATAGACCTGGAGCGCCTGGTCCTCGATGTCCGGCTGGTACCAGGTGTTGATCTGGTACGACTTCCCGTCGGCGTCGAAGCCGAGCAACTGGGCGTGCCAGCCCACTCCTTGGAGCGTGAAGAGGTACTCCCAGACGATCGCGGGCCGGCCCCGGAAGGTCGTCTCCTCCAGGCGGATCTTCCGGTAGCCCTGCCCCTGGCGGGCGTTCTGCTCCGAGGTCTCCCAGGTGTCCATGAGGTTTCCCTTGGCGAGGGAGGACTTGGCCGCGATCTCCTGCTTGCCGTCGGGCGAGGTGTAGTGCACCTCCGAGCCCGTCTTCAGGTCCCGCCGCCAGCCCTTGGGCGTCACCCACGCGTACCCGCCGGCCTCGCGGTGTGCTCCCGGGGGCAGGCTGGGCGGGCGCGAGGTGCCTTCGACGGTGGGCGATGCGCTGCCCGTGGGGCCGGTGGTCGCGGACGACGTCGGGGAGCCCACGTTGTTGTCGTCGGGCGGTCCGCCGATCACCGCGACGACCAGCCAGACGGCCACTCCCGCCGCGACCACACCGCTCGCGGCGGCCAGCCACAGACCGCGCCTGCTCCGGCGCGGGCCGGGGGGCCCGGCGGGTACTGCGGGGCCGGGGAGTTCGCCGGGCGGCATCGCCGTGTGGGCGGGCACCGTCGAGAACTGGGCCTCCGTCACCGCCTCCGCCGAGCGGGAGACCGAGGGGGTTGTCGAGCCGACCTCCGCGCGCAGTTCGGAGGGGACTTCGGTGGAGGCGTTGGAGGCACTCGACGCGTTGGACGTGTTCCGGGTGTCCGGGACGGCGGGGGCCTCCGCCGGGGTTTCCGCTGCCGCTTCGGCGCTTGGGACCGGTGGCGGCTCGGGCCGGGGCTTCTTGAAGTCGAGTGAACTCTTCCGCGTCGGGGTGCGCTGCGCCGGTATCGCGTCCTGCACGGGGTCGAGTTCCGGCGCGTCCGCGGGTTCCGGCTCGGGCTCGGGCTCGTAAGCCGGCTCGGGCTCCGGCGCGGAATCATGCGGGGGCTCCGGCTTCCGCACCGCCCCCATGAACTCCGCGTCCAGGAGTACGGGCGTGGGCGACTCGACGTGGACCGGTGGAACGGGTGGCGGCGCGGCTTCCGGCTCTTCGAGCGCCGGCTCGGCGACGGGTCCCGCGTCCGGCCCAGGACCGTTCCGTCCCGCCTCCGGTCCCGGTCCCGGGAACACCAACTGTCCGAGTTCCGCCTCGAGTTCCTCCAGACCGGGGCGCGTGGACGGCTCCTTCTCCAGGATGGCGGCCAGGATGTCCCGCAAGTCGCCCACGGAGGCGGGGAGTTCGGGCTCCTCGTACAGGACGGCGTGAAGCGTGGCCAGGGTGGTGGAGCGGGAGAAGGGGGAACGGCCGCCGAGTGCCGCGCAGAGGGTCGCGCCCAGGGACCACACGTCGGACGGCGGGCCCTGCGGGTGGCCGGAGACGCGTTCGGGCGCCATGTAGTCGGGGGAGCCGACCAGCATCCCGGCCATGGTGAGCGCCTTCGTGTCCTGGATCGCGGCGATGCCGAAGTCGGTGAGGACGACCCGGTGGTGACCGCTCCGCTCGACCAGCACGTTGCCCGGCTTGATGTCCCGGTGCAGCACTCCCCCGGCGTGCACCTGGCGCAGCGCCACGACCAGTTCGAGCCCGATACGGGCCGCCTCGCGGGTGCTGAGCGGTCCGTCCTCCACCACGATCTGCTCCAGCGAGCGGCCGGCGACCAGTTCCATGACGATCCAGAGCCGCTCGCCCTCGTCCACGACGTCATAGATGCGTACGACATTGGGGTGGTCGATCCTGGCCGTGGCCCTGGCCTCGCGCAAGGTGCGTTCCCTGCGGGTACGCGTGTCCTCCGGGTCGAGTCCGTCTATCCGCATTTCCTTGACCGCGACCTGCCGGTCGAGCATGTCGTCGGCGGCTCGCCACACCCGCCCCATTCCCCCCTGCCCAATGCTCTCGACCAGCCGATAACGCCCCGTCACCAATAATCCCGGAACACCGCCCCGCACATTCCCCGACAATCCCCGCACCCCCTCAACACCCATCACAATCACCCGTCACAACTGCACCACTCGGAAACACAATGGTCACACTTCATGCCGTACCAGCATAGTGCGGAGAAATCTTGTGGTACCTCTTCAAGTACTGCGAATTCAGGCGCAGCCAAGGGGGACGAACATGAGTTCTCGTCGCACGACGATCATCGCTGGATCGCTGCTCACGGCATCTTTCTCGGCCGTGATGATCCTTTCCTACAC
Source organism: Streptomyces sp. NBC_00620 (assembly GCF_026341825.1). Taxonomy (GTDB): domain Bacteria; phylum Actinomycetota; class Actinomycetes; order Streptomycetales; family Streptomycetaceae; genus Streptomyces. The sequence continues at coordinate 3,568,733 of NZ_JAPENY010000001.1, read as the reverse complement.
CGCCGTGGCGGACGACCAGGGACCGGGGAGCAGTGAGGGGGGAAAGGCGGTTGACGAGGCACCGGCGGGTGTAAAGCTGACCACGCTGCTGCCGGAGAAGATCTCCGTCGACAACAGTTCGCAAAAGACGGCACTTACCGCCACGGTAAAGAACGAAGGGACCAAGGAAAGCGGCGACATCAGGCTTTTGGTGGTCGGTTTCGACGGCATGACGGTCAAAGACGTAAAGGGCTGTGACGCCATAGCCGAAGGGGATCTTCCCGAGGGATCGAACAGTGGTTTCAGTTGTGCCGTCGGCAATCTCGCGGCCGGTAAGTCGCAGTCGTACGACGTCGACGCCACCTTCGATCTGAGCAAGACCGGAAAGATCTGTCTGCCGGTGCAGACGAGCGACGGTGCGAAGACGTACTGGCAGCAGGGCCCGGTGCCGTTCGGTACGACGAACCCGTCGCCGAACGCCCCGGCCACCCCGTTGCTGCTCGGCACCGACAACACTCCGGTGGCACCGGGTGGTGACAAGTTGCCGAGCACCGGCCCCGTGAGCGATGTCCTGCCGCTCGGCGCGGCGGGCGCGGCGCTGGTCTCGGCGGGGGCGGCGGGCCTGTGGTGGGTCCGCAGGCAGCCGCAGCAGCACTGAGTTGAGGTCAGGGGGTTGGGAGCCGGGCCCGGCTCCCAACCCCCTGCTCGTTGAAAAAACCTGACGGCACATGTCAGGTTATGGACCCACGATGACCGCCATGAACATCGTGGACAGCAAGGCGAATCAGCTCGTCCTCCGTCCCGGCGACGCCGGGTACGACGAGGAACTCGCCGGTTTCCAGACCGGTTTCACGCAGCGGCCCGCCGTGATCCACGCCGTCTCCTCGGCCGCCGACGTGGCCGCCGCGGTGCGGTACGCCGCCGCCGAGGGCCTGCCGGTCGGCATCCAGGCCACCGGGCACGGGCTGCCCGGCGAGGCAGAGGGCGGCGTACTGATCACGACGAAGCGCATGGACAAGGTGACCGTCGACCCTGAGGCGCGCACCGTCCACGTCGAGGCGGGCGTCCGCTGGGGGCAGGTGGTCGCGGCTGCCGGGCCTTACGGGCTCGCCCCGTTGAACGGTTCGGCGCCGGGTGTGGGCGCCGTCTCGTACACGCTGAGCGGTGGACTCGGCATCCTGGCAAGGGAGTTCGGGTACGCGGCCGACCATGTGCGCGCACTGGATGTCGTGACCGCCGACGGCCGGCTCCGCCATGTCACACCGGAGGCGGAGGCGGACCTGTACTGGGCGCTGCTCGGCGGCGGCCACAACTTCGGCGTCGTGACGGGGATGGAGATCGGCCTCGTGCCGGTGGCGCGGCTGTACGGCGGCTCGGTCTCCTTCGACGGGCGCGAAGTCGGTCCGGAGGCGGTGCTGCGGGCGTACGAGCGATGGACGCGGACCGTGCCGGACGGGCTGACCTCGTCGTTCGCGGCCGTTCCGTACCCGGACGTCCCTGCGATACCGGACCGGCTGCGGGGGCGGTACGTCATCTCCGTCCGCGTGGCCTACACGGGTGCCGACGGGGATCAACTCGTCGCCCCGCTGCGGGAGATCGGCCCGGTGCTCGCGGATTCGCTGCGCGAGATGCCGTACTCGGACAGCCACACCATCCACAGCGACCCCGCCTTCCCGCATACCTACTACGGCGACAGCTCGGTGCTGCGCGAGCTGGACGTCGATGCGGCGGCCGGGCTTCTCGCCCTGGCCGGGCCGGAGGCGCCCGTGATGTGCGTCGTGCAGATCAACCACTTGGGCGGAGCGCTGGCCGCTCCGGCGCCGAACTCCGTTCCGCACCGCGAAGGGCGGTTCCTGGTGCGGCTGTTGGCGATGGGCGACCGGGACACGGCTCGGGAGGTGCTGGATCCGGCGTTCGAGCGGCTCGCGCCGTGGGCGGTCGGGCGGGCGCTCAACTTCGCGTTCGGGGCGGGGGATCGTACGGAGGGGCTGTACGGGGACGCCGGAACGCGGAAGAGGCTCGCCGGGTTGAAGTCGGAGTACGACCCGGCGAACCTCTTCAACAGGAACTACAACATCGTCGGCTGAACCTCAGCGGTTGAGTTTCAGCGGTTGAGGAACTTCCAGGCCGTGGGCAGCACGCCCATCGCCAGGGCCGCCTTCAGGGCGTCGCCGATCAGGAACGGGGTCAGGCCGGCCGCGATCGCGGCGCTCGCCGACATGCCGGTGGCGAGGGCCAGGTACGGGACGCCGATCGCGTAGATGATCGCCTCGCCGAGCAGCATCGTGCCCGCCGTGCGCAGCACGGAGCGGTCGGCGCCGCGACGGGCGAGGGCGCCCACGACGGTGGCGGCCAGGAGCATGCCGAGGATGTAGCCGAAGGACGGGGCGGCGGTGCCGGAGCCGCCGCCGGCGAACCACGGCACGCCCGCCATGCCGACGAGCGCGTACACCGCGAGCGACAGGAAGCCGCGGCGGGTGCCGAGCGCGGTGCCCACGAGGAGCGCCGCGAAGGTCTGGCCGGTCACCGGGACCGGGGAGCCCGGGACGGGGAGGGAGATCTGGGCGGCGAGGCCGGTGAGGGCGGCGCCGCCGAGGACCAGGGCGGTGTCCCTGACGCGGGAGGCGGGGAGCAGGTCGGCGAGGACCTCGCCGGGGCGGATGCCCGTGCGGGTGGGGGCGGCAGCGGTGCTCATGGGGACTCCGGCGGGGTGGCGGCAGGTTCGGGACACGGTGACGCTATCCCAGGGGTGTGCGGGCGATCACCGTCAGCGGTCGACAAAGGGGGGAACCGGGGGTTGGTTGGCTTCTGACAAAGCGTGCGGTGTACACCCGTGGGGGCGTGATGCTGGTCACTGAGGTGGGGACGATTTGCCCACGGGGTGGGGGGCGGCGGGACTGTTGGGTCCCGCCAAAGCGTTTTTTCGCCCCCTCCGCCCCTACCCGTCCCGTACCTGGGGGCTGCGCCCCCAGACCCCCCTGTCGCGCTGACGCGCTCGTCCTCGAACGCCGGACGGGCTGAAGACTCTCCCCCGAAGAAAACCGCCCCTAGCAGGATCCGCCGGACAAGCCCTACCCTTCACCCCATGGTTGCCCAGGCTGAGAACTTCGCGTCGCGTCGCTATGTCGACCTGCGTCGCCAGGGCACGGCCACCTGTCGCCGCACGCTGTAGGGCGGGACGGAGCGGATCCGGCTCGCCGATACGAAGACGGCGCAGTGTCGGACCAGCCCCGAGGAAGTTCCCCATGCTCTCCATGCCCCGTACCGCGGCACCACCGCGGACCCGAGCCGCCGACAGCGCGCGCCGCAGGACCAGCGCCAGTGTCATCCTGCGGTCCGTGCTGGACCACGGACCGGTCGCCCGAAGCACCGTCGCCCGGCTGACCGGGCTGTCCCCGGCGTCGGTGACCGACTACTGCGCCCAGTTCGCGGCGCTCGGTCTGATCCAGGAAGCGTCCACGCCCCGGCAGTCGAAGGGCGTGGGGCGCCCGCACGTACCGGTCGACCTGGACGACGCCCGGTTCGTGGTCGGCGGAGTGCACGTGGCGGTGCCGTACACGACGGTCGCGCTGCTCGATCTGCGCGGCCGGGTGGTGGCGGAGCGGGAGCTGAGCCACAGCGGTGGCACCGAGCCGGGCCGGGTACTGGCGAACGCCGCCGACGGGCTCGGCGCACTGCTGGCCGAAGCGCCCGGCCGTACGCCGCTGAGCGTGGGCGTGGCCGGCGGGGGCTGGGTGGACCGGGACTCCGGGACCATCGTGGAGCACCCCATGCTGGGCTGGCGTGAGGTCGCCGTACGGGACGCGATCGGCGCGCGTACCGGGCTGCCGGTCCATGTGGACGGCCACTCGCGGGCGTTGGTCAACGGGGAGCGGCTGTTCGGGCGGGCGCGCGGCAGCCGGAGCGTGCTGCATCTGTTCGTCGGCAATGTGGTGGACGCGGCCTTCGCCACCCATGACCAGGTGCACTACGGTCCCCGCTCCCAGGCCGGTGCGATCGCCCATCTGCCGCTCGCGGGCGGCACGGAGCGGTGCGACTGCGGCCGGACGGGGTGCCTTCAGGCCGAGTTGAGCGAGCGGACGCTGTCCCGCCGGGCCCGCGAGGCGGGGGTCATCGCCGGTGTGAACCCGATGCACGTGGTGGCCGCGGCGGCGGACGGTGACCAGGTCGCCGTCCGGCTGCTGGTGGAGCGGGCCCGGATGATCGGGCGGGCGGTGGGGCTGCTGCTCGACGTCCTCAATCCGGACACCGTCGTCGTCACCGAGGTCGGGATCATCCACCGGGAGGACTGCCTGCGGGCGCTGCGCGAGGAGGTCGGGCCGGACCGGGCGGCGGCCGTCGTGCCGACGAGTTTCCCGGAGTCCGTGCTGGCCGTGGCGGGCGGTTCGGTGGCCCTCGACGTGTTCTACCGGGATCCGCTGGGCGTGTCGGCGTCGCCACCAGAGCCGTCACCGGAGCCGTCATCGGGCTTTCACCGGGGGCGATTTAATTCAGAAACTCCGAATGTTGACAGGCCTTACGGACGACCAGGAGCATCCTCCTCATGAGCAGCTCGCGGGTGCAGGTTCCGCTCACCAAGTGCCGTGTCGTCGACCTCATGCGGGTCGCGCGCACGCTTTGTTGCTGACGCGTTGACGCACTGACGATCACTCGGATCCCTCTTTTCGCCGCGCCTCCGGCGTGTGCCTCATGTGCCTCTTCACGCGCGCATTCCTCTTTGCCGGCTTCGCCCTGCCCGGCTTCGCCCTGCCCGGCTTCGCCCTGCCCGGAATTCCGCGCGCTCTCCTGCCACTTGAAGTCACGGAGTCCTCCCATGCCACCACTGTCCTCCTCCGCGTCCGGTATCGACCGGCGGCTGTTCCTGTCCTCCCTGCTCGGCGCCGCCGCTGTCGCCGGCCTCAGTGGCTGCGCGGGCAGCAGTGCCGCGAGCACCTCGGCCAAGGGGTCCACGTCCGCCCCGCTGTCCGCCAAGGTTCCCTCCGGTACGAGCCTGAAGATCGCCTCGTACCAGGGCCGACAGCAGGTCCAGTTCAAGCTGGCGGGCCTCGACGACCTGCCCTTCACCGTCGCCGACTGGCCGAACATCGGCGCCGGTCCCGATGTCATCAACGCCTTCCGCGCCAAGTCCCTGGACCTCGCCAACAACGCGGGTATCCCGCCGATCCAGGCGCACTACCAGGGCTTCGACGCGAAGATCGTCGCGATCAACGTCACCCGCAAGCCCAACTACGCCTTCGCCACCAAACCCGGCAGCGACATCAAGGACGCCCAGGGCTTCAAGGGCAGGAAGCTGGCCTTCTCGCAGGGCCAGGCGCAGGGCGTCGTACTCCTGCGCGCCCTGAAGGAGGCGGGGCTGCCGTACGACGATGTGGAGCTGGTGCCGCTGACCAGCAACCAGTTCCTCACCGCGCTCCAGTCCGGCCAGGTGGACATCGCCCCGCTCGCCAACGAGCAGGTGCCCGCCTATATCAAGCAGTACGAGTCCAAGGGCGCGCACATCATCGCCACCGACGTCGTGGACCTCCTCAACCTGCTGTGGGCGCCCACCTCCGTGCTCGCCGACCCCGCGAAGGCCGCCGCGGTCGCCGCGTACATCCCGCGCTGGGCGCAGGGCACCGTGTGGGCGTACGAGCACCCCGACAAGTGGAACGAGGAGTTCTTCGTCAAGACGCAGAACCTGAACCTCGCACAGGCCCAGGCGATCACCGAGCTCGCCAACAAGCCGCTGTACCCGCCGAGTTGGGACGAGGCGGTGAAGTGGGAGCAGGAGACCGCCGATCTGCTGGCCGAGGGCGGCTTCGTGAAGGCGTTCAAGGTCGACTCGCTCTTCGACCGGCGCTTCGAGGGCATCGCGGCGAAGTCCGTGGCCGCCGAGTACCGGAGTTGACCGCCATGACCACCACCACGACCGGCACCGTGACCGCCACTGCCACCACCACCGCACCCGTGGCGGTGACGGAGAAACCCGCTCGCGCCCGGCGCCGCGGGCTCGCACCCGGCAAGCGACTGCCCGCCGCCCGTCTCATCGGCCCCGTCCTCTTCGCCACCCTCTGGGCCGTCGCGTCCGCCGCCGGGCAACTGGACCCCGGCGCGATACCGGCGCCCTGGACCGTCCTCAGCACCGCGGGCCATCTGTGGACCGACGGCACGCTCCCCACGGATGTGCTCACCTCGCTGGAACGCGCCGCGTACGGGTTCGCCCTCGGCCTGACCGCCGGGGTGGTCCTGGCGCTCGCGTCCGGGCTCAGCCGGATCGGCGAGGCGCTGATCGACGGGACGGTGCAGCTCAACCGGGCCATCCCGACCCTCGGTCTGATCCCGCTGTTCATCCTCTGGCTGGGCATCGGCGAGACCTTCAAGATCGCGATCATCGCCATCGTCGTCTACATCCCGATCTATCTGAACCTGCACTCCGCGCTGTCCGGCATCGACCACCGCTATGTCGAACTCGCCGAGGTCCAGGGGCTGTCCAGGTTCGCCTTCATCCGGCAGATCGTCATCCCCGGCGCACTGCCCGGCTTCTTCGTCGGACTGCGGCTCGGGGTGACCGGGTCCTGGCTGTCCCTGGTCGTCCTGGAGCAGATCAACGCCACCAACGGGCTCGGCTACATGATGTTCCAGGCCCAGAACTACGGCCAGTCGGACGTGATCCTCGTCGGCCTGCTGATCTACGGGGTCTTCGGTCTGGTCTCCGACAGCGCGGTCCGTCTCATCGAACGGAGGGTGCTGTCATGGCGACGCACGCTGAGCAACTGACATCCACTCAGACGAAGCTCACCGTCCAACTCCGGGGACTGACACGCTCCTTCGAGGGCCGCACCGTCCTCGACGACATCGACCTCGACCTTCCGGCGGGCCAGTTCACGGCCCTGCTCGGGCACAGCGGCTCCGGCAAGAGCACGCTGCTGCGGGCCATCGCAGGGCTCGACCACACCGTCGTCGGCAGCGGGCAACTGACCGCCCCTGAGCGGGTGTCCGTCGTCTTCCAGGACTCCCGGCTGCTCCCCTGGCGCCGGGTCCTCGACAACGTACTGCTCGGCGCGGACGGCAAGGAGGCCGCCGAACGCGGTCGCGCCGCCCTCGCCGAGGTGGGCCTCGCGGGCCGCGAACGGGCCTGGCCCAATGAGCTGTCCGGCGGTGAGGCGCAGCGTGCCGCGCTGGCCCGCTCTCTGGTCCGCGAACCCGAACTCCTCCTTGCCGACGAGCCGTTCGGCGCGCTGGACGCGCTCACCCGGATCAAGATGCACGTCCTGCTGCGCGAGCTGTGGGAGCGCCACCGGCCCTCCGTGCTGCTCGTCACGCACGACGTGGACGAGGCGATCGTGCTCGCCGACCGGGTGCTCGTGCTCGACCAGGGGCGTATCGGCCTCGATCTGACCGTCGACATCCCGCATCCCCGCTCGTATCGCGACCCCTTGCTCGGCGAGTACCGCGAGCGGCTGCTCGCCGCCCTTGGCGTCACGGAGGACCACAAGTGACCACTGCACCCACCGCTTCCCGCCAACTCCACCTGAACGCCTTCCTGATGAACACCGGGCACCACGAGGCCTCCTGGCGGCTGCCCGAGAGCGATCCGTACGCGAGCGTCGACCTCGCGCACTACGTCAACCTCGCCCGTATCGCGGAGCGCGGCACCTTCGACTCGCTCTTCCTCGCCGACGGCCCGGTGCTGTTCAACAGCGTCGGCCAGCGCCCGTCCGGCACCCTCGAACCGATCACCCTGCTCACGGCACTGGCCGTCGCCACCCAGCACATCGGCCTGATCGCCACCGCCTCCACCTCCTACAACTCCCCCTACAACCTGTCCCGCAGATTCGCCTCCCTCGACCACCTCAGCGGCGGCCGGGCCGGCTGGAACATCGTCACCACCGCAGGCGCCGAGGCCGCCCGCAACTTCGGCCTCGACGACGAACCCGCCCACGCCACCCGCTACGAGCGTGCCGCCGAGTTCCTCGACGTGGCGCTCAAGCTCTGGGACAGCTGGGAGGACGACCTCGTCGTCGGCGACAAGGCGACGGGCGTCTGGGGCGATGAGCGCAAGCTCCATCCGCCGCGCCACAAGGGGACGTACTTCAGTGTCGAGGGCGCCCTCAACGTCCCCCGCACGCCCCAGGGTTACCCCCTCCTCGTACAGGCGGGGTCCTCCGAGGACGGCAAGCGGTTCGCGGCCCGGTACGCGGAGGCGGTGTTCACCGCGCAGCAGACCCTCAAGGACGCGCAGGACTTCTACGCCGACCTCAAGTCCCGTACGGGCGCCACCGGCCGGGACCCCGACCACATCAAAATCCTGCCCGGCATAGTCCCGGTCATCGGCTCGACCGAGGCCGAGGCGCGCGAACACGAGCGGGTCCTCGAGGACCACATCGTGTACGAGCACGGTCTTTACCGCCTGGAGCACCTGCTGCATCTGGAGCCGGGCACGCTCGAACTCGATGCCCTACTGCCCGCGGACCTGCCGCCTGAGAGCGCCGTCGAGGGCGCCAAGAGCCGCTACACGCTCGTGGTCGAACTCGCCCGGCGCGAGCGGCTCACCGCCCGTGAGCTCATCGGCCGGCTCGGGGGCGGGCGCGGTCACCTGACCTTCGCGGGCACGCCCGAGCAGGTCGCCGACGCGATCGAGGACTGGTTCCGGCTCGGCGCCGCGGACGGCTTCAACATCATGCCCGCCGTGCTGCCGTCCGGCCTCGAACTCTTCGTCGACCAGGTCGTGCCGATCCTGCGCACCCGCGGTCTGCTCCGCACGGAGTACGGGCCGCGGCAGACGCTGCGGGAGCGGTACGGGCTGCCGCGGCCGGCCAATCAGTACGCCGTCCCGGCACTCGCCTCCCACTGAAACCGCCCGCCTGAAGCCGCCCGCTGGAATCGCCCGAGAAGGAACCCACGGAACCGCCCGCTGAAGGAACCCGCAGACACCCTCAGTTGAAAGGACCGCCGCACATGTCCGAGATAGAGATCCGCAAGGTCACCGCGAAGATCGGCGCCCAGATATCCGGCATCGACATCGCCAAGCCCCTCGACGACGAGACCATCGCCGCCGTCCGTGCCGCCCTCAACGAGCACAAGGCGCTGGTCTTCGACGCCGAGGGCCTGGACGACGAGGGCCAGCAGGCCTTCGCCCGCCAGTTCGGCGACCTCACCACCGCCCACCCGACCGTGCCCGCGGTCGACGGCGCCCCGAACGTGCTGCCCGTGGACAGTGAGCGGGGCCGCGCCAACCACTGGCACACCGACGTCACCTTCGTCCTCAACCCGCCCCAGGCCAGCACCCTGCGCTCCATCACCATCCCGCCGTACGGCGGCGAAACCCTCATCGCCAACTCCGCCGCCGCCTACCGCGACCTGCCCGAGCCGCTGCGCCAGCTCGCCGACAACCTGTGGGCCGAGCACACCAACGACTACGACTACGCGGTGCCGGACGAGGAGATCGACGAGGAACAGGCCGAGCAGCGCGCCCAGTTCACGTCCATCAAGTTCCGCACCGCCCACCCGGTCGTCCGGGTCCACCCGCTGACCGGTGAACGCGGGCTGTTCATCGGCGGGTTCGCGCAGCGGATCATCGGCCTGTCGGTGGGCGAGTCCCGCAAGATCCTCGACATCCTCCAGGCGTACGTCACCCGGCCGGAGAACATCCTGCGCTGGCGCTGGTCCCCGAACCAGCTCGTCCTCTTCGACAACCGGATCACCCAGCACTACGCCATCGACAACTACGACGGACAGCCCCGCCGCCTGCACCGCGTGACCGTCGCCGGTGATGTGCCGGTCGGCATCGAGGGCAAGGAGAGCTACTCGATCGCGGGCGACGCCTCGCACTACACCTCGGTCACCGAAGTCGGGTAACCGAAGTGGGGTAAACGAAGTCAGGTAACCGGAGCCCCACCCTCCGTATCGCTCTCGTCCACATGCTGGGCGGCCGCTCCGCCCGACCGGAGAGGCCGCCCAGACTGGCGGCGTTTTTGCCCGCCTCACGTAATGGACGAGCCGCGCCCATGCCCCGCACCACCCTCGACGCCCCGCCCGGCACCCCGGACACGGACGTCTCCCTCTCCCACGGCCTCAAGCAGCGCCACCTGTCGATGATCGCCGTCGGCGGTGTGATCGGCGCGGGCCTCTTCGTCGGCTCCGGCGCGGGAATCGCCGCCGCCGGTCCCTCGATCGTCATCGCGTACGCCGTGAGCGGTCTGCTGGTCATGCTCGTGATGCGGATGCTCGGTGAGATGTCGGCCGCGTATCCGTCGTCCGGTTCCTTCTCGGCGCACGCCGAGCGCGCGATCGGCCCGTGGGCGGGCTTCACCGCCGGCTGGTCCTTCTGGGTCCTGCTGTGCACGGCCGTCGGCCTCGAAGGCATCGGCGCCGCGAAGATCGTCACGGGCTGGCTGCCCGGGACCCCGGAGTGGGCCTGGGTCGCCCTCTTCATGGTGGTCTTCTGCGTCGCGAACCTTGCCGCGGTGAAGAACTTCGGCGAGTTCGAGTTCTGGTTCGCCGCACTGAAGGTGGGCGCGATCAGCCTCTTCCTGGTTCTCGGCGTACTCGCCGTCGCGGGCGTCCTGCCCGGCACGGACTCCCCCGGGACCGCCAACCTGACCGACTTCCTGCCGAACGGCGGCGAGGGGCTCGTCATCGGCCTGCTCGCCTCCGTGTTCGCGTACGGCGGTCTGGAGACCGTGACGATCGCGGCGGCCGAGTCGGAGAACCCGGTGCAGGGTGTGGCCCGGTCGGTCCGTACGGCGATGTGGCGCATCGCGCTCTTCTACATCGGCTCGATGGCGGTCATCGTCACGCTCGTCCCGTGGGACTCGAAGGAGGTCGTCGAGAAGGGCCCGTACGTCGCCGCCCTCGACCACCTGGGCATCCCGGGCGCCGCGCAGCTGATGAACGTGGTCGTCCTCGTCGCCCTGCTCTCGGCGATGAACGCCAACATCTACGGCGCCTCGCGCATCGGATACTCGCTGGTGGAGCGGGGCCAGGGGCCGAAGGGTCTTGGCAAGGTCTCGGGCGGGGTCCCGCGCGTCGCCGTCCTCGCGTCGTCGGTCTTCGGCTTCGTGTGCGTCCTGCTCAGCTACTGGCGGCCCGACGATGTCTTCCCCTGGCTGCTGAACATGATCGGCGCGGTCATCCTCGTCGTCTGGATCTTCATCGCCGTCTCGCAGCTCCGGCTGCGGCGGAGGGTGGAGCGCGAGGCGCCGGAGAAGCTGGTCGTACGGATGTGGCTGTTCCCGGCGCTGACGTGGGTGGCGCTCGCCGGAATGGCCGGCATCTTCGTCCTGATGGCACGGGAACCGGACACGCGGGTGCAGCTCTACTCGACGGGCGCGATGACGGTGGCGCTGGCGGCGGTCGGGTACGCCCGGCAGAAGGCGCGCGCCGCCCGCGACTGACAGCTCTCAACTGCACGTCTCAACTGTGCGTCTCCACTGCACGAAGGCCCTCGCATGCGTCACGCGAGGGCCTTTTTGTTGCTAGCGTGTAGTTGCACATAGATTGCAATAAGAGGTCGGAGGGGACCCGCCATGCCCGTCTACACACTTCCTGAGCTGCCGTACGACTACTCCGCGCTCGCGCCCGTGATCAGCCCCGAGATCATCGAGCTGCACCACGACAAGCACCACGCGGCGTATGTGAAGGGGGCCAACGACACGCTGGAGCAGCTCGCGGAGGCGCGTGACAAGGAGTCGTGGGGCTCGGTCAACGGGCTGGAGAAGAACCTGGCCTTCCACCTCTCCGGCCACATCCTGCACAGCATCTACTGGCAGAACATGACCGGCGAGGGCGGCGGTGAACCGCTGGCCGCGGACGGCGTGGGTGAGCTGGCGGACGCGATCACCGAGTCGTTCGGCTCCTTCGCCGGGTTCAAGGCCCAGCTGACGAAGGCATCCGCGACCACACAGGGCTCCGGGTGGGGCGTCCTCGCGTACGAGCCGCTGAGCGGGCGTCTCGTCGTCGAGCAGGTCTACGACCACCAGGGCAACGTGGGCCAGGGCTCGGTCCCGGTCCTCGTCTTCGACGCCTGGGAGCACGCCTTCTACCTCCAGTACCGGAACCAGAAGGTCGACTTCATCGAGGCCATGTGGCAGGTCGTCAACTGGCAGGACGTGGCGCGGCGTTACGCGGCGGCGAAGTCCCGCGCGGATGTGTTGCTACTGACTCCCTGAGGCAGATATGAAGCGTCCTGCTCGTGATCGTCTTCTCAACCTTCACGTGGCAGGCGGATGGAAGGAGAGCCCCCGCGAGGACGTGACTCGCGGGGGCTCTCTCCATGTTCCCTACGCGCAGGGCACATTGAGCGCGATGAGGCCGGCCGACCTCTCGTCCATACGGAGTTCGCTCACCGCCGCGTTGCGCAGTTGCGGGAACACCCGGCGGTACTCGCCCAGCGGGATGGACAGCAGCGAGCACAGGGCCAGGCGGAGCAGGGTGTTGTGGGCGACGACCAGGACGCGCTCGCCCTGGTGGGCGGTCGCGATGCGGCGCAGGGCCTTCACGCCGCGGGCGGCCGCGGTGCGGGGGTCCTCCGCCTCCGGGAAGGGGTACGCCACCGGGTCCGACCGGAACGCCTTCGCCCTCGCCGGGTTCTCGGCCTCGAACTCCGCCAGGGTGCGGCCCTCCAGAATGCCGAAGTCGCATTCCCTCAGGGACGGTTCACGGGTCGCGGTGAGGCCGAGGGTTCTGCAGGCGGGGTCTGCCGTGGCGGCGGCGCGGGACACCGTCGACGTCCAGACCGCGTCGACCCCGTTTGCCGCGGACCAGTGGCCGAGGGCCTCCGCCTGGGCGTGGCCCTCGTCGGTGAGAGCGACGTCGCTCACCCCGGCGTAACGGTTCTCGGCGTGCCAGACGGTCTGCCCATGTCGGGCGAGGAGAAGGGTCGTCGTTGACCCGAGGGGCGTGCTCATTCCCCGCAGTATCCAGGGCGTGGGGGTGCGGCGTGGGGTGATCGCGGGGTTTCTTCGCCCCCTCCCCCGCAAGCAAGATTTTCAGCCCCTCCGGCGTTTGAGGAGCGGGGGTTTGGGGGCGGAGCCCCCAAGTGACGGGAACGGGTAGGGGCGGAGGGGGCGAAAAAACCCTAGGCTCGCGGCACCGGGGCGTCCCTCAAGGAGGCGTACATGCCGTACAAGTGGTGCCGGAACTGCGGCAGGATGCGGGACTTCCGGCGGCTGGAGGGTGACGCGGAGCGCGCGGCGGCCAGAGAGGTCACCGGGCAGCGCAACGTGGACGCCTACATCCGCTGCGCCCACGAGGGCTGCCGCCGAGTCCAGCGACACGGCAAGAGCAGCGACGGCGGGACCCTGCCCGAGGAGCTCCGGATCCCCGCCGCCGAGTGACGGTTACAGGTTGCTGAAGTCCGGTCCTGCCGTCCGCGACCGCTTGATCTCGTAGAAGCCGGGCGTCGACGCGACCAGCAGCGTGCCGTCCCACAGCCGCGCGGCGGCCTCGCCCTTCGGGGCGGGGGTGACGACAGGACCGAAGAAGGCGATCTGCTCGCCGTCGGCACCGGGGACGGCGATGACGGGCGTGCCGACGTCCTGGCCGACCTTGTCGATGCCCTCCTTGTGGGAGGCACGCAGCTGGGCGTCGAACTCGAAGTTCTCCTGGTCGGCGTAGTCGAGCAGGGAGGCCGGAAGGCCGACCTCGTCGAGCGCGGCGGCTATCGCCTCAAGGGTCGGGCCCTCACCCTGGTTGTGGATACGGGTGCCGAGCGCGGTGTACAGCGGGCCGAGTATGTCGTCGCCGTGCAGCTGCCAGGCCGCGGTCACCACACGGATCGGCTTCCACGCCTTGGTGGCGAGCAGCTCCCGGTACTCCTCGGGAAGCTCGTCCAGCTTCGGCTCGTTCAGCACCGCGAGGCTCATGATGTGCCAGCGGACCTCGATGTCCCGGACCTTCTCCACTTCCAGGACCCAGCGCGAGGTCATCCAGGCCCAGGGGCACAGCGGGTCGAACCAGAAGTCGACGGGGGTCTTGCCGGAACCGGAACTCGTCTGGGCGGTCTGCTCGGGCATGGGTCTCCTCGGAAAGCGGTCTTTCCGAGGGCAACACCACCGGCCACCCGACCCATTCCCGGGTGCCCCGCGTCAGGGGCACATGACAGGATCGGCCCTGTACCAACCTGTCGGACCAGCCCTGAGGGAGTGCCCCCGTGCCCGGTGAGAATCTGTCCCGCGACGAGGCCCAGGAACGGGCGGCGCTGCTGTCCGTCGACGGGTACGAGGTGTCCCTCGATCTGCGATCAGCCGTCGGGGACCAGGACACCGGCCGGGCCGCCGAGGGCGCGCCCCGCACCTTCCGCTCGGTGACCACCATCCGCTTCCGCTCCGCCGAGCCGGGCGCCACGAGCTTCGCCGACCTGATCGCGCCGAGCGTGACGGCCCTCTCGCTCAACGGCAAGGACCTCGATCCCGGCGAGGTCTTCGACGGGACCCGGATCCTCCTCGAGGACCTGGCGGCCGACAACGAACTCGTCGTGGACGCCCAGTGCGCCTACTCCCGCACCGGCGAGGGCATGCACCGCTTCGTCGACCCCGAGGACGGCGAGGTGTACCTGTACACGCAGTACGAGCCCGCCGACTCGCGGCGCGTCTTCGCCAACTTCGAGCAGCCGGACCTCAAGGCCCCCTTCCGTTTCGAGGTGCGGGCCCCGGAGGGGTGGACGGTCTGGAGCAACGGGGTCGGTGAACTCACCGACGGCGTCTGGAAGTTCGCGGAGACCAAGCCCATCTCGACGTACATCACCGCCTTCGCCGCCGGCCCGTACCACTATGTGACCGACAGCTACTCCCGCACCTTCGACGACGGTACGACGCTGGAGATCCCGCTCGGCGCGATGTGCCGCAAGGGCCTGGCGCCCTACTTCGACTCCGACGACGTCTTCCTCGTCACCAAGCAGGGCCTGGACTTCTTCCACGAGCACTTCGACTACCCGTACCCGTTCGGGAAGTACGACCAGGCGTTCGTGCCCGAGTACAACCTGGGCGCGATGGAGAACCCCGGACTGGTCACGTTCCGCGAGGAGTTCATTTTCCGCGGCAAGGTGACGCAGGCGTCGTACGAGGGCCGGGCGAACGTCATCCTGCACGAGATGGCGCACATGTGGTTCGGCGACCTCGTCACCATGGAGTGGTGGGACGACCTGTGGCTCAAGGAGTCCTTCGCCGACTTCATGGGCGCGTTCTCGCTGGTCGGCGCGACCCGCTTCAAGGACGGCTGGATCACCTTCGCCAACCGCCGCAAGGCCTGGGCCTACCGCGCCGACCAGCTGCCGTCCACCCACCCGATCACGGCGGACATCCGCGACCTCCAGGACGCCAAGCTCAACTTCGACGGCATCACGTACGCCAAGGGCGCCTCCGTACTGAAGCAGCTCGTCGCGTACGTCGGCCAGGACGCGTTCCTGGAGGGCGCGCGCCGCTACTTCAAGCGGAACGCGTACGGCAACACGCGCCTGGGCGATCTGCTGTCGGTCCTCGAGGAGACCAGCGGGCGCGATCTGGCGACCTGGGCACGGGCGTGGCTGCAGACCGCCGGGGTCAACTCCCTCACCCCGCAGGTGATTCTGAGCGCGGAGGGCCGGATCACCGAGCTGGCCGTACTCCAGGAGGCCGCTGTGCTTGCCCCGGCGGACCACCCCGAACTGCGCCCGCACCGCGTGGCGGTGGGCCTGTACCGGCGTACGCCCGACGGCGCCGTGGAGCGGTACGCGCGCGCCGAGCTGGACGTCGAGGGACCCCGCACGGTCGTCGCCGAACTGGTCGGCGCCGAAGCCCCCGAGCTCGTCCTCGTCAACGACGACGACCTGACGTACTGCAAGATCCGTTTCGACGAGGGCTCGTTGGCCACGCTGCGCGAGCGGCTCGGCGAGATCACGGACCCGCTGGCGCGCGCCCTGTGCTGGTCGGCGCTGTGGAATCTCACCCGTGACGCACTCATGCCGGCCCGCGACTTCATCGGCCTGGTGCTGCGCTTCGCGGGCCGCGAGTCCGACATCGGCGTCCTGCAGATGCTGCACGCCTGGGCCGACTCGGCGCTCACCTTCTACGCGGCGCCCGACTGGCGCGCGGAGGGCGAACGCCTGCTCGCCGAGGGCGCGTTGAAGGAGCTGCGGCTCGCGGAGCCCGGCAGTCAGCACCAGCTCACCTGGGCCCGCTTCTTCGCGCGGGTCGCCTCCGGCTCGGCCGATCTCCAGCTCCTGGGGGGCCTGTTGGAGGGCACGGCGAAGA
Organism: Streptomyces sp. NBC_00620; assembly: GCF_026341825.1. Classification (GTDB taxonomy): domain Bacteria; phylum Actinomycetota; class Actinomycetes; order Streptomycetales; family Streptomycetaceae; genus Streptomyces. The sequence continues at coordinate 3,552,546 of NZ_JAPENY010000001.1, read as the reverse complement.
TCGACGGTCTGGTCGTCGACCAGGAGTTGCGCTGGGCGTTCCTGGAGCCGCTGGCCGCGCACGGAGTCGCCGACGAGTCCAGGCTGGCCGCCGAACTCGCCCGCGACGACACGGCGTCCGGCAAGCGCCACCAGGTCCGCTGTCTCGCCGCCCGCCCCTCCGCGGCGGTCAAGGCACAGGCCTGGGCTGCCGTGGTCGAGTCCGACGCGCTCTCCAACGCCCTCGTCGAGGCGACCATCGCGGGCTTCGACCAGCCCTCCCGGCGCGAGCTGCTCGCGCCGTACGCCGCGAAGTACTTCGACGCGATCGAGCGTGTCTGGGCGGACCGCTCCATCCAGATCGCGATGGACGTGGTGAAGGGCCTCTTCCCCTCCCTCCAGGACTCCCAGGAGACCCTGGACGCGACGGACGTGTGGCTGGCGGCGCACGAGAGCGCGGCGCCCGCGCTGCGCCGACTGGTCCTTGAGGCGCGGGACGATCTGGCGCGAGCCCTGCGCGGGCAGGCGTGCGACGTGGCGGCCGCGGGCTGACACCCGACGGCATCCCCCGAGGGCACCGGTTCCGCCGGTGCCCTCAGTGGTCGCGGAGCACCGGCGGGAACCGGCGCCCCGTGGTTAAGAAATATCGGCGCCCCCAGTGGTTACGAAATACAGGTATTCAGAGCCGTAACCCGTATTACTCCCCATCTGGACCAGCGCCTTTCGGCAGTCGAACGCCCGTACTTTAGGGCGGGCTTGTCTGGATTTGTCGACGGGCGTGTAACAGCGGTTAGAGGACGGATCCGGAGCGGGAAACCCCGGGTCATGAACCACAACACCCCGCTCTCCCACTCCCCCCGCCCCCTCCGTCACCTGTCCCACGTACAGCGGCGCGTGCTGACCACCGCGCAGTTGCGGGCGCACGGTGTGACGGCCGCGGAGACCAGCGAGCAGTGCCGGCCGGGCGGCCCCTGGCAGCAGTTCCTCCCGGGTGTCTTCCTCCTGCACCCCGGCCCGCCCACCTCCGAGGAACGCCTGCACGCGGTCCTGATGTTCGCCGCCCGCTCCCCCGCACAGCCGGTGGTGGCGATCCCCGTCCAGCCGGGCGCCGAGGACCCGCACGCCGCCCAGCCCTACACGGACGTCCTGATCACCGGCCTGGCGGCGCTGACCCTGCACGGCTTCACGTCGGCGCCCCCGCTGCTCTCCCTCGACAAGATCGACGTCATGGTCCCCCGGCTGCGCCGCCTGCGCTCCACCGGCTGCGTCCGCATCGTCCGTACACCGTCCCTCCCCACCCCCTCGTACGTCACCGGCGTCCCGGTCGCTCCCGTCCCCCGCGCCCTCGCCGACGCCGTCGCGGAACTGTCGGACGCGAACGCCGTACGCCGTCTGCTGACCGAGGCGGTACGCGCCGGGCACTGCGAACCGGCCGCGGTCGTACGGGAGTTGACCCAGGCCCGGCTGCTCTCGCGGCCCCATGTGGTGGACGCCGTGGACTCGCTCCTCGCCGAGGGCCGCGCGATCGCCGAGGACCGCCTGTACCGGATGGTGGGCGAGCACGGCCTCCCCGACCCCGTCTGGAACGTGGACCTCCGGCTCCCCGGCGGCCCCCACCTCGGCGGCCTCGACGCCTACTGGCCGGAGCAGGCGGTGGCCGTCGAGCTCGACACCCGCGCCCCCCGCCAGGACGAGGACGCCCTCTGGTCGGAGTACGCCCGCAAGCGCGAGCACCTGGAGCGCCTGGGCATCACCGTCGTGTACATCACCCCCAAGAAGCTGCGCGACTCGATGGAACAGCAGGCCACCGTCGTACGCACCGCCCTGATGGCGTCGAACGACCGCGATCCGGCGGCCTATGTCGTGGTGCTGCCCCGGTAGTGACGGACCGGGGTCGTATCAGGAGGGGAGAGGAGGGGCCGCCGGAATTCCGGCGGCCCCTCCTCGTCGTACGACGATCACTTGGTTCGTTCCTGCCCGGCGTCGTCCGGCGGCCGCACGGAGGGTTTGGGCCAGGCCCGGCGCAGCTGGCCGTCGGTCATGGCGGAGGTCTGTGCCGCCGGGGCCTCCTCCAGGCCGAAGCCCGTCAGCAGGACCTCGGCGTAGCGGCGCCAGGCGTCGGGTGCGACGTCCTGGGTGCGGTCGGCGACGGCGCCGACCATGTAGAAGAAGGCGTACACGTCGGCGCTCGCGAAGTCCTCGCGGACCGCGCCGGCTGCCACCGCCCGTTCCGCCAGGCCGTCCACGAGGCGGCCCAGGTGGTCGCGCATCTCGGCGATCGGCCGGGTGTCGATGCTCGCGTTGGCGAGGACGAACTCCAGCGCCCGGTCCCGGGCCCGCCATTGCGCGGCCTCGATCATGTAGTGGCGCAGCGCCCGCCCCGGGTCCGGCTGCTCCTCGGCCGCTGTCGCGAGCTGCAGGAACTCGGTGAACCGCTCGGTGAACAGGGCGTCGATCAGCGTCTGCAGGTCCGGGAAGCGCCGGTACACCGTGGCGACTCCGACGCCCGCCTCACGCGCGATCTCGTTGAGGGTGACGGCGGGCCCCCGCTGCGCGAACATGCGGTCGGCCGTCTCCATGATCAGCCGACGGTTTCGTTCCGCGTCCGCTCGCAGCGGGCGATGCGTTTCCGGGGTCACGCCAAGGCATTCTCCACCATCGCGGGGCTGCTCCGGCGGCTGACCAGGAGCAGTGCGCCCGTGCCGACGCTCCACAGCAGCCAGGAGTAGACACCGCCGCGCTCGAACACCCCCGCCGTGCTCTCCGACATGCCCACGAGAGCCTCGCTCAGCAGGCCCAGGGTGCCGACGGTGATGCTGAAGACGCGGTACGCCGGCGGCAGCCCGAGGCTCCGCAGCGATCCCGCCATGATCGCCAGCGTGTTCGCGCACAGAATGCCGACCGCCGCCCCCGCGACGTGGATGGCCAGACCGGCGCTCGCGCCGTCCCCGGAGCCGTGGAACAGCCCGACCAGCACCATGCCCACACCGTGCGCGACCGCGAGGGCGACGACGACGCGACGGGCGCGGCCCTTGACCAGGCCTGCCAGCAGCAGCACCCCGGTCGCGAACAGGATCCCTTCGAGCATGAACGACGTGTTCATCAACTGATGTGCCGGAGAACAGATTTCGCGGCCCTGGAACTGCGTACCGCAATCCGGTACGCCGAGGTCGCTGATGTAGTTCGTGGCGTAGCTGTAGGGCGGATCGGTCCAGGCTGCCGCGCTGATCGCTTCGGCTACGACCCATTGCACCGCGTTCACCACCAGGACCACCGCTCCCAGCGGAAGCCAAACCCTGCGCGACATCGGAACTCCTCTCACTGCGTCGTGGCAGACGTCGACGGACGTCTGCCACTCTACAGTAAGTGGATAGATCTATCCGATTAAGTCCTCGGGGTCCGCTCGAGGCCTCCGGCGCTAGTTACCGCAGAACTCCGCCTCCACCACCGCCTCGCTGTCCCCCGACCAGTCCCCGTTGAAGTTGAAGGACAGCGAGTGACGGCCGTCGGCGGTGGTCACGGCCTCCGATGTGGAGCCGTGGATTCCGCCGCCGTGGCCCCAGACATGGACCCCGCAGCTGAGTTCGCGCTCGATGAGACCGAGGCCGTACCCCGCGTTCGGGATCTCGTCGACTTTGATGGTGGTCTTCATCTCCTTGAGCTGCTCCGGAGGGAGGAGCCTGCCGCGGAGCAGGGCCGCGTAGAAGCGGTTCAGGTCGGAGGAGTCGGAGATCATCTCGCCCGCCGCCGAGGCGAGGGAGGGGTTGAGTTCCGTGACGTCGTACGTGGGTCCTGTGGCCGTCTCGGCGAGCTTGCCGTAGGCGCGGCTGCTCGGCTGGGGCACCTTGGGGTAGCTGCCGGGCACGAGCGTGGCGCGCAGGCCCAGGGGCTTGATGATGCGGTGGGTGATCTCCGACGCGAACGAGTTGCCGGTGACCTGCTTGATCACCATGCCGGCGAGTACGTAGTTCGTGTTGGAGTAGTTCCACGACGTGCCCGGGGTGAAGTCCGGCTTGTGGGTCATGGCGATCGCGACCAGCTGGGCCGGGGTCGCGGTGTCGTAGCGGTGCTTGAAGAAGCCGTCCTTCAGGAAGTACGTACGGCCGAAGTCCTCGTCCGCCGTGTAGTTGTAGATGCCGCTGGTGTGGTTGAGGAGCTGGCGGATCGTGATCCCGCGTCCGTCGTGGCCGTTGCCCCGGACCACGCCCGGGAGCCACTTCTCCACCTTGTCGTCCAGGGAGAGGCGTCCCTCCGCCTCCAGCTGGAGAAGGACGGTGGAGACGAAGGTCTTGGTGATGCTGCCCACGCGGTAGCGGTCGGCCGTGGAGCGCGGCTCGTTCGTCTTCAGGTTGCCCACGCCCGAGGTGGCGGACCAGGTGCCGTTCTTGTCCTTCGCCGTCGCGGTGACGCCGGGTACGCCGTCCTTCACGGCCGCGTCCATGGCCGTACGGGTCGCGCTGTGGTCGCCTCTCCCGGGTGCGGGTGCGGCGACGGCGGTCGCCGCGAGGGAGACGGTGGTCAGGGTCACGGCGCTCACGAGTCCGAGGCGCAGGGTGCGGGATGCCATGTCGTTTCCTTCGGTCGATGACGAGTCGATGAGATCGATGACGAATCGACCGAAGGGACCTGGGGCCCGTCGCGGAGGTTGCCTCACCTTGCGCCGGTTGGGTGCGTTTCAGCCCTTCTTGAGGACCAGCTCGGTGTTGCGGTCGCGCGACGCCCCCGCCAGGGCCGTGCTGGCGCCCGGCGCGTTGAAGGAGAGCTCGCGGTAGAGGGCGGCCAGGCCGGTCTGGGTGAGGTCGGTGAAGTCCGTGGCGTGCGGGGCGGCGGACTCGACGAGGGTGGTGAAGAGGGAGACCGTGCCGTCCTTGTTGTCCACCAGCTCGATGATGCGGGCGAGTTGGGGGAAGTCGACGTGCGAGGCGGTGGAGATCTCCCAGAAGGAGCGGCCGCCGGGCGCGGAGTGCGGGGTGATGAGGTTGCGGTGGATGTGGCCGTTCACCCAGGCCAGGACGTTGGCGTGGCTGCCGAGGAGGGCGATGACGTCGTCGCCGTCGTGGCGCCTCTCGTCGGGGCGGGCCGGGTCGCGGCGGGTGTTGCCCATCGACTCGCTGGTGTGGTGGCTGAAGACGACGGCGTACGAGTCCTTGTTGTCGCGCAGCGTCTTGTCGAGCCACTTCAGCTGGGCCGTCCCGACGGAGCCCTGGTAGTGGCCGCCCGGGTCGGTGGTGTCGAGGCTGATGCCGATGACGTCGTCGGAGATGCGGAAGGAGTAGTACTGGGTGCCGGCGGCGACGTTCGCCGACGAGTAGCCGTGTCCGACGGGGCCCTTGCCGACGTACGCCGGGTCGAGGTGCGTCTTGAGGTATTCGGCCGGGGTGAAGGGGGCGCGCATCTCGTCCGGGGTGATCGAGCGCAGGTCGCGCGCGTGCGCCTGAATGAACTCGAGGTACCGCGCGCCCTTGGGGTCCTTGTCGTTCCTGATGGTGTCCTGCAGGGCCTTGGACTGCGCCGCCGACGCGTTCATCAGCTTCTTGCCGCCGACGGCGAAGTCCCTGAGGAAGGGGTCGCTGTGGGTGGCGAAGGTGCCGAGCGGCATGGCGTCGTGGTTGCCGACCGTGGAGTACCAGGGGAGCTTGAGGCCGGGGCTGCGCAGTTCGGCGGTCGCGGCCGCCAGGAAGCCTTCGAGGTGCGGGAAGCCGGCCTGCTTGTCCGAGTCGCGGACGGTGGAGTCGGGCTGCCAGTACTGCTTGAGGCCGCTGTTCTGGACGCCCTCGTAGGTGCGCGGGTCGCCGGTGTTGGGGGTGATGCGGCCGCCGCTCATCACCTTCATGAACCATTCCAGCTCGGACTTGGCGTTGTTGTCCGTGTTGTCGCCGGTGGTCATGGCGAAGTGCAGCGGGGAGCCGGTGACGGGGGCTCCCGGCAGCGAGTTGACCCGCTCGACGAGCGAGACCGCGCCCTGCACGGACAGGATCTCGTGCGGGCGCCAGGCGTGGATGTCGGCCGAGCGCAGGAACTCCAGGCGCAGCGGGTGCTGAGTGTCCATCAGGTGCAGGTCGGTGAGCTGCACGAACGCGGCGAGCGGGGTGCGGCGGGCCGCCCGGCCCGCCTTGGCCGAGGCCAGGTCGCTTCGTACGACCCGCTTCCAGCCGGGGCCGTTGCCGAGCCGCCGGTATCCGGTGGAACCGGAGCGGGGGGTGGCGACGCTGCTCAGGGTGGTGCCGCGCGAGTACGGATTCAGCCGGTCGACGGGGGTCTGGCGGGACACCGTCACCGGCGCTTCGCCCGTTCCGGCGGCCGCGTTCGAGGCGGTGTTCGCGCCCGTCGCTGCCTGCGCGTCGGAGCCGGGCCGCAGGGCGATGCCGATCCCCGCGGAGATGGTCACCGCCCCGGTGGCGGCCAGCAGGGTACGGCGGTTGAGGTCGGATGCAGCGGCGGCGACAGAGCGTATGCGCGACATGGCGCGATCTCCCCGATTGCGAACGCGTCGACAGTGGTCACGAGGAGTGCGTGTCGCGAACTCCCCGCTCATACTGGATCGTTGACACTGGGGGTGACCTGGGCGTTAACAAGGCCACAACGGGCAACGCCGATCACCGTACGTGGATCTTGGACCCCCCTGCACGGCATGGAGCCCTTCCCGAACGGCCGGGAGGCGGTCACTCCGTGTTCATCTGCGGGGGTACTGAATTCGTTTGCGGGGGTACCGCGTTCGCGGCTGAGCTATTTCGCGATGCGGCCCGCGGCCGGACGCTGCCGCCACAGCGCGAGGCCGATATCGACCAGTCCGACCCGATTGAGAACGGTTACGGCATCCAGTGGGTGCCAGGCCGCGAAATCGGTGGTGCCGTTCACCTCGGGACGCAAGTCGCCGCCGACGATCCGCCCTTCGTAGACGAGCCGCAGGGCGTGGTGGTCGGCGGTGACCCCGAGGCGGCGCGGAACCGCACACCGGAACGAGTGCACGCCGAGCAGATCGGTGGCCTCGAAGACGTACCCCGTCTCCTCCTCGACCTCCCGGACCACGGTGTCGAACGGATCCTCGCCGTGGTCCATGCCGCCGCCGGGCAGCGTCCACTCGGGGATGCCGTCGTCGTCCCGGCCGCGGGCGAGCAGCAGCTCCCCGTCCCTGACGCATATGGCGTAGGCCGCCACCCTCAACTCCTCGCGCACTCCGTGACGTTAGCGCGGCCGGGCCCGGAAGGCGTCACGACGCTACGCGCGTCAACCCGAGGACCGAATCCGGCGGAGGGCCGAATCGAACGCGGAGGCGCAGGACACATCCGGCATTAGCCGGACATCACCCCCATGACGCATGGCGGAATTACGCCACGACTCCAACCCGCCACGGTCAACCCTCCCCAAACAACTGCCCCTTAGGTAAAGCTGAGCGGTCATCCGGGTTCACATACCGGACCGACACGATCGCGTCCCGACAGACCATCGGGGCAGGTCGTTCCACGCTCGTTCCTTATACCTACAAGGGATGCTGATGACCCCCGACCCTCAGCGCGCTCCGATATCGGGCGCGAGACGCGTGGCCCGCATAGCCGTGGCCGCGGGCATGGTGGCCGCGCTCTCCGCGGCCGGGCCGATACCCATGGCCTTCTCCGCAGGAACCGACACCCCGGTGGCGGACCCCGTCGTCAAGTCCGCGAGTGAGAAGCTCGGTTCGGACGACGCCGATCTCCTCGCCGACGCCAAGGCAGCCGGCGACAAGAACGTCACGATGATGATCGCCACCGCTCCCGGCCAGACCGAGCAGGTCGCCGACCAGCTGGACGCGGTGAAGGGCGGCTCCGTAGGCGAGACCTACGACAAGCTCGGCTACGTCCGCGCCACCGTCCCGACCGGCAAGGCCGACTCGGCCATCGCGGCCGCCACCAAGCTGACCTCCGTGCACGGGATCGACCTGCGCCAGGAGATCGCGCTCGACGACCCGACGCCGACGGCCGACACGGCGAAGAGCGCCAACAACGTTTCTACGGCGGCCACTTACCCGGCACCCTCCAAGAGCACGCCCGCCGAGAACCCGTACAACCCGTCCTTCGAGACGGGCGCCGTCGACTTCGTGCAGGACAACCCGAAGGCGGACGGCCGGGGTGTCACCATCGGCATCCTCGACTCCGGTGTCGACCTCGCGCACCCGGCGCTGCAGAAGACCACCACCGGCGAGCGCAAGATCGTCGACTGGGTCACCTCGACCGACCCGATCCTGGACAGCGACGCGACCTGGCGCGCGATGGTCACCGCGGTGACCGGGCCCACGTTCACCGACAGCGGCAGGACCTGGACGGCGCCCGCGGGCTCGTACCGGTTCAGCACCTTCCGGGAGTCCGCGACCACCGGCGGCGACGCCGCGGGCGACGCGAACCGGGACGGCGACACCACGGACACGTGGGGCCTCCTGTACGACGCGGCGGCCGGTACGGTCCGGGTCGACCTGAACAACAACAGCGACTTCAGCGACGACACCCCGCTGAAGCCGTACAAGGACGGCTACCAGGTCGGCTACTTCGGTACGGACAACCCGTCCACCGACGTCGTCGAGCGCCAGCCGTTCGTCGTGGAGATCCGCAAGGACGTACCCATGGACCCGTACGGCGGTTCCTGGGTCGGTCAGAAGCGCGACTTCGTCAACATCGGCGTCATCGAGTCCGAGCACGGCACGCACGTGGCGGGCATCACCGCCGCGAACGGCCTGTTCGGCGGCAAGATGAACGGCGCGGCCCCCGGCGCGAAGATCGTCTCCTCGCGCGCCTGCACCTGGACCGGCGGCTGCACCAACGTCGCGCTCACCGAGGGCATGATCGACCTCGTCGCCAACCGCGGCGTCGACATCGTCAACATGTCGATCGGCGGTCTGCCGGCGCTGAACGACGGCAACAACGCGCGCGCCGAGCTCTACACGCGCCTCATCGACACCTACGGCGTCCAGCTGGTGATCTCCGCGGGCAACTCCGGCCCCGGCGCGAACACCATCGGCGACCCCGGCCTGGCCGACAAGGTCATCTCGGTCGGCGCGTCCATCTCCAAGCAGACCTGGGCCGCCAACTACGGCTCCCAGGTGGAGAAGAAGTACGCGATGCTGCCCTTCTCCTCGCGCGGCCCGCGTGAGGACGGCGGCTTCACCCCGACGCTGACCGCCCCCGGTGCCTCGATCAACACCACGCAGACCTGGCTGCCCGGCGGCCCGGTCGCCGAGGCGGGCTACTCGCTGCCGGCCGGTTACTCGATGCTGCAGGGTACGTCGATGGCGTCGCCGCAGGCGGCGGGCGCTTCGGCGCTGCTGCTGAGCGCCGCCAAGCGGAAGGGCATCGACCTCACCCCGGCGACCCTGCGCACCGCTCTCACCTCGACCGCCGATCACATCAAGGGTGTTCAGGCGTACGAGGAGGGCGCGGGCCTCATCAACATCGTGGACGCGTGGGACTCCATCAAGGACGGCGCGACCGCCCACGACTACACGGTGAAGGCGCCGGTCGACACCGCGATCGACTACGCGCTCAAGACCCCGGGCTTCGGCACGGGTCTGTACGACCGTGAGGGCGGCCTCAAGGCGGGCCAGAAGAAGACGTACGACGTCACCATCACGCGTACGTCCGGCGCCGACAAGGCGCTCACCCACGAGCTGTACTTCGAGAACAACGCCGCCGGCACCTTCAAGATCGTCGGCGACGACGTGGTGAAGCTGCCGCTGAACCAGCCGGTGACCGTCAAGGTCCAGGCCGCGCCGAAGTCGGCCGGTCTGAAGAGCGCGATCCTCGAGGTCGACGACCCGAAGACCGAGGGCATCGACAAGCAGATCCTGTCGACGGTCGTGGTCTCCGCCCCCGTCAAGTACACGTACTCGGCGTCGGGTTCGGTGCAGCGCAACAGCACCACGTCGTACTTCGTCACCGTCCCCGAGGGCGCCAAGTCCCTCGAGGTCGCGATCGGCGGACTGAAGGCCACGAGCCAGACCCGGTTCATCGCCATCCACCCGTACGGCGTTCCGGTCGACAACACCGGCACCCCGTACTGCTACAACAACTACCTCAACGGCAACGGCTGCAAGCCCGACGTGCGTTCGTACGCGGACCCGCAGGCCGGCGTCTGGGAGATCGAGGTCGAGTCGCGCCGTACGTCGCCGCTGCTCGACAACCCGTACAAGCTCGACGTCTCCGTGCTCGGCGTGGCCTTCGACCCGGCCGTCGTCACCGTCCCCGAGGCCAAGGTCGGCACCCCGGCCCCCGCTTCCTGGACCGTGACGAACAACTACGCCGCGCTCGACGGCACCCTGAAGGGCGGCCCGCTCGGCTCCTCGCTGACCGCGCGGCCGACCATCGCCGACGCCGAGACACACACGACGACGGTCGAGGTGCCCGCGGGCGCCGAGTCCCTCGACGTCGCCATCGGCAACGTCTCGGACCAGGCGGCCGACCTCGACCTGTCGGTCTACTTCAACGACGAGGTGGACCCGGTCGCCACGTCCGCGGACGGCGACTCCGAGGAGGCGGTCTCCATCGCCTCGCCCGCCGCCGGAACGTACACCATCGTGGTCTACGGCTACTCGGTCCCGTCGGGCTCGACCGCGTACGACTACCAGGACGTGTTCTTCTCGTCCGCGCTCGGCACGGTCACGGTCGACGAGTCCACTCCGGTGAAGCTCGCCACCGGCGCCTCGGCCTCGGTGTCCGCTTCGGTCACCGCGGCTGCGGCCGCGCCCGAGGGACGCGAGTTCTTCGGACAGGTCCAGCTGGTGAACGCGCGCGGCACGGTCGCGGGCCTCGGCAGCGTGAAGATCGAGAAGGTCACCCCGTAGCACCCGGGTGACAGCCGAGGGGCGGGCGTCCGGAAGGACACCCGCCCCTTGTCTCTTCCGTGCGCCCCGGCTAGCCGGAGGTCCGGATCCCGCCGATGTTGACGTCCGCGCACACCTGCTCGATGAACTCACCGACCGCGTAACTGGACTTGCGGGCGGCCTCCTCGTGCTCCGGCTCAGCATGGTCGTACCAGGCGAGCAGCCGCTCGAAGTCCTCCGAAACTCCCTCGGGGAGGCCGTCGTTGAGGTCCTCGATGATGTGTTCGCGCTCGTGCACGGTGAGTTGCTCGGTCCGTTCCAGATCCAACGGAGCCGCCGTACGGCAGAACGCCTTGCTCTTCGCCGAATCCTTGAACTCATCCACCTCCGACTCCCCCAGGACGAGGAATCCGGTGGTGCCGAGCGCGAGCAGCGCCGCGGTCACCGAGGCGACGAGGAACCCCTTCCTCATGATCACGTCCCCGCCTTGATCGCGTTCAGGTCGTGCTGGTCGTAGTGGGTCGGCCAGATTCCCTTACCGCGCATGCAGGAGTTGTTGTCGGAGTCGTTGCTCGCCTTGCGGTGTCCCAGGTCCGCCGTGTGGCCGAACTCGTGGCAGCCGAGGCTGCGCCACTGCGAGGCGGTGAGGCCGTAGTACTGGTTGAAGCGGACGCGGATGATGTCGCACGAGGTCCACAGGGCGTTCCAGTTCGTGCAGTCCGTACGGCCGCTCCACTCGGTGTCGCCGTAGTCCGCGTCGTAGACCTCGATGTCACCGCCGCCCCACGAGGTGGTGATGACGCTGCGCTCCAGTTCGGCCTTGCCGTGGTTCATCGCGTTGGTGCCGTTGGTGGTCAGCTTGATGCCCTTGACCGCCTGGTTCCTGTTGTCCGGGTCGGTCCCGTCGTCGTCGTGGTCGGCGTGGGCCGCGGAGGGGAGCGCCAGGATGAGGGCGGCGGCCACGGCGAGCGCGGCGGTGAGCCGGGGAGAGAGTCTCGGCACGTCGGATCGCTTTCTGTCGGTACGGACGGCTGGAGTGCTGACACGCAGGGCCTGGCGCGCGATCATCCGCTCGTGGGCGACGCGCTGGGTTCCGAGCCGTCGTCGACGGAGTCGTCGGGGTAGGGCTCCTCACTGCCGTCGTCGGCCGCGGGCTCCGTCTGGGAAGCGCTGGGCGCGGCCGGCGGCTCCGATACGGTTTCGAGTTGATCGCTGTTCTCCGGCTGGAGCAGGTACCTGATCTGCAGCCCGAAATCGAGCGAGTCCATCCAGCCGATGGCCGCGGTGAGTTCCGACTCGGGATCCGCCGACAGTTTCAGGAACCCGTCACTGGTCTCCAGGGCTCGCCCCTGGGTGTTGACCAGCTTGTAGTGGCCGGCGGTCGTGCTCCTGGTGAGGAAGTAGTAGCCCTCGTCGCCGATCTTGCTCCAGGCGACGTTCTCCACCTGGTAGCCCGCTCCGTCCTCGTCCCAGCCCCACTCCTCGACGACGAGGGTGGACGGCAGCAGCGCCTTCTTGTAGCTCGTCTCGACGGAGAGGGTCACGTCGCGCGCCTGCTCGACACCACCGCTGTCCTCATCGCCGGTGCTCCGGCCGGGCTGGATGTCCGTCACCGTCGCCTTGACGATGTACGGCGTCGACCCGACCAACTGCTCCAGGTTCGCGAACTCGATGGTCTCCCGCCCGTGCATGATCCGCTCGGCCCGTGCGTCGAGGCGCGAGCCCGGGGACTCCTCCCCGAAGGCGCTCCAAGCGCCGACCCCGATGACCGCGCTCGCGGCGGCCACGGCGGCCGCGGTTCTCCACGAGAGCTTCGATCTGTTCGTACTCACGACACATCCCCCCTGGATGTAAATGGCATGCACCTGCCACAAAAATCACGCAAGGGAAAGGTAAAGGGATTGTGATCGAATACGCAACGGCTTTACTCAGAAGACCGGGATCATTCGAGGGGGCAGTCGACCCCCCGCGCACCGGGCAGGGCCTTCCCGACCCACTGGCGCCCCCATTCCAGGGCGTCGCGCACTGGCCCGGACGGCGCGTCGGGGCCACCGTCGGGCAGCGCCGGGTCACCCTCCCGGAAGGTCTCGAGCCCCTCCGCGGCGATCCCGGAGACCACGACCAGCATCCGCACGCCGATCCGGTAGTACGTCTTCGTCTCCGCACCCTCGGTGGTGAAACTCAGCTGCGGCTTCCCGCTCTCCGGCTTGTAGTAGCGGTCCACGTCCAGGACGACGCGGAACCTCTCGTCGCCGCCAAGGGCGTCGACGCGGGCCACCGTGCCCTCGGCCACGGCCGTGGAGCAGGCGATGGAGCCCTCGGCAGTGAGCCTGGCCTCGTCGGCGCCGCCGTCCACGGTGCCGTTGTGGGCGACGAGATAGGCGGCGGCCGTGCCGACCAGCGCGACGGCCACGGAGGCCGCGAGTGCGAGGACGACCTTGCGCGTACGCCGAGAGCGGCGGACGGGCGCCCGCGGTTCCGGCGGGGCGACGGGCGCCGTCGCGGCCGCCCGGGCCAGCCCGTCGCCGATCCGCCGTAGCTGTCCCTGTACGGCGGCCATGTCCCGTTCCGCTGCCGCGTGCCTGTCGGCGGCGGTACCGGGGTCCTGGGGCGAAGGCCGGCCCAGCAGCACCGCCATGAGCTGCTCGTCGTCCACCGGCTGCTCGTGCTCGTGCACCGTCAAGCCACCTCTTCCACTTGCAGCCGATCGCGCATCAGCTTCGCCGCCGCGTACAGCCTGCTCTTGACCGTTCCCAAGGGGATCCCCAGCTGCTCCGCGATCTGCGGCACCGAGAGGTCCGCGTAGTAGCGCAGGACGAGCAGTTGCCGCTGCGGGGCGGGCAGCGCGTCGAGTCCCTCGGCGACGGCGAGGGCCAGCAGCCCCTCCTCGGGACCGCCCTGCACCTGGGCATCCGGAGTACTCAAGAGTGAGAGCCGCTCGCTGACCCGCTCCTGACGGTGTTTCGTACGGTGCCAGTCAACGGCGAGGTTCGATGCCACCACCGCTGCCCAGGCGCCGACGTCACGCGGGGACTCCTCGCCACGTGCCCGGCGCTCCAGCAGTCGTAGCCGTACCTGTTGCAGCCCGTCCTGAAGGTCGTCCTGCGGTACGCCGCCGAGCGCCAGAACCGCGCGGACCCGGTCGGCCTGGGCCGCTTCGAGCGGATCCGCGTCGTGCGGGTCCTGGTCGGTGCGCGGGTCCTGGTCAGCGCGCGGGGATCTCCTGATCGGCACCGGTGCTCTCCCCCATCGTGTTTCTCCTATGACGCAGAAGCATCAGGGATCGTTCGACGGGGGCGGAACCCCATTCTGCGGAAACGGAGCCCAGAAGGAAACCGGGCCCGGATCAACGGCACGGTCGCCTCAACGGTCAGTGCACTCGAGTGTGTTCGCGTCCGGCAGCGCCGAGACGATCCACGCGCGTTCGCGGGCGATGTTCTCCTCCCCCTTGATCCAGGTGCCGGCGGACGCCGCGCCGGCCGGGATGCCGACGAGGACGTGGTCGCCCTTCTGCAGCCGCGGAACGATGTCCAGGTCCACAACGAGGATGACCTGATCCTTCCCCTTCTCCGGCTTGTAGTAGCGGCTCACGTCGAGGGTGATGCGGTCCTGGCTCGCGTCGGGGCCCGGCTCAACCTGCGCGACCGTACCCTCGACGACGAGCCGGGCGCAGGCGAGGTAGCCCGGGGTGCTGAGCGCGGACCTCTGGTCGGACTGCGCGTTGTTGTCCGCCGCTTTCTCCCCGCTACTGCTGTCGGCGGCCCCGACGCCGATTCCGTTCTGCGAGATGAGCCAGCCCATGCCGAGGACCATCGCGGCCACGGCGGCTGCGGCGAAGGTTCCCAGGGCGATGGGCAGGGCCCGGCGTGCGCGCCTCCTCGGCGCCCGTGCCGGCGTCGGCGCTGGTTTCGCTGCTTCCTTGCGTTCCGCGGGCTCCGCAAGCGCGTCCCCGATGACCCCCAGCCGCTCGCGCAACAGCGCCACATCCGCCATCGCCGACCCGTGCTCCGCCATGAACTCGGCGTCGTCCTGGGCTCCTTCGGGCAGCGGTTCGTCCGTGATCGCGGCCAGGAGCGCGTCGACACCTTCGTACTCGGCCACGTCACACCACCTCGTCCTCGTGCAGGCGGGTGCGCAGTGCCCGTACCGCCGCGTGCAACCTGCTCTTGACCGTGCCCTCCGGGATGCCGAGTTCCTCGGCTATGTCGCGGACGGGCAGGTCGGCGTAGAAGCGCAGGACAAGGACCTGGCGCTGGGAGTCGGGCAGTTCGTCCAGACCCTGGGCGACCGCGAGCGAGAGCACGCTGGAGTCCTCGTCCGAGGGGTGCTCCAACTGCCTCAGCGAGGCCAGGCGTTCACCGAGCCGCTCCTGACGGCGCTTGGCCCGGTGCCAGTCCATCGCCAGGTTGGACGCGACGACCGCCGCCCACGCGGACACGTCACGCGGCGCCTCGTCCCCCTTCGCCGCGCGCTCCAGCAACCGCAGGCGGACCTGCTGAACCCCGTCCGGCAGGTCCGCCTGCGGTACCCCGCCGAGCGCGAGCACCGCCCGCACCCGGCGCTCCTGCGCCGCGTCCAGGGGGTCGTCCACCTCCTGGACGCCCCCCTGGCCGCGGCGGGCCTTTCTGCGCAGCACAGCACCCCTCCCCTCCCCCGCGTTTCCTCTATGACGCCGGATCGGGCCAGAACGTTCGGCTCGCTTCCGCGGAGTTCCACGGACCCCCGGCCTCCACTTCTCTCTCTCATTTTCTTCTCATCGACTTCACGCCATGGTCACTGCCACGATGTGCCCCATGACGCACATCATCAAGGGCGCCAACATCCCTGTTCCCGCAGGTCTGTTGCGTGTCGCGGTCTGCCGGCGGAACGTGCCGGGGACCCCCTCCGTGGACGCCTCGGCACTACTGCTCGACGCGGTCGGCAGGGTACGGGGCGACGCCGACCTCGTCTTCTTCAACCAGCCCGCGCATCCCTCGGGCGCCGTACGGCACGCGGGGAACGGCGAGGGCGGCGGGCAGCTCGCCGAGTGGCTGGAGTTGGACCTGCCGCGGATCGAGCCCGCCGTGCAGCGGGTGTTGATAGCGGGGTCCTGCGACGGAGGGGTCTTCGGTGCGGTGCCCGGACTCGCCGTGCAGGCGCTCGCCGGGGACGGGGCGGTGGTCGCGCACTACGAGGTGACGGACGCGTCGAGCGAGACCGCCTTCGTACTGGGCGAGTTCTACCGGCGCAACGGGGAGTGGAAGTTCCGCGCGGTGGGGCAGGGTTACGCGTCGGGGCTCGCGGGGCTGGCGACGGACTTCGGGATCGTGGTGGCGGAGCCGGTGGCTCCGGTGGTGCGTACGGACATCTCGAAGACGAGCGAACCGCCGCCCGCCACCGTCATATCGATCCCCTCGCCGGCACAGGCGCCCGCACAGGCACCGGCACCGGGCTCCCTCGGCGCCGACTTCGCGCCC
Organism: Streptomyces sp. NBC_00620; assembly: GCF_026341825.1. Classification (GTDB taxonomy): domain Bacteria; phylum Actinomycetota; class Actinomycetes; order Streptomycetales; family Streptomycetaceae; genus Streptomyces. Next base: position 3,536,326 of record NZ_JAPENY010000001.1, on the reverse strand, counting down.
TATGCCCAGAGCGGCCGCGGCAACGGCGTGGTCTCCGTGGACGTACCCCTGCCGCCGGGTCCGGTGATCGTGGAGATCCGGGTTCTGGGCGACGACTACCTCAGTGTCGAGACCCTCGACCACCGCAACAAGAGGGACCGCCTCGTCTTCAACACGCTCCTGCCCGACTTCCACGGCCGCGCGCTGGTCCAGCCCCCGCAGGACCGTCCGCTGCGGCTGAACGTCGACTACAGCGGCGCCTGGACGGTCACCGTGCTCCCACTGTCGGCGGCCCGCCCGCTCGGCACCGCGAAGCTCACGGGCCGCGGCGCCGACGTCCTCGCCTACACCGGCACCGCGGCCGATGTGAAAGTCAGGTTCGACGGCGGCGCCGACCGCGAGCTCTTCCAGGTGAACCTCCACGAGGCCACGCACCTGGACGACCTCAGCCGGCACGACCTGATCGTCAACGAGATCGGCCGGCTCAAGCAGACCGTCCCGGTCCCCGACGGCCCGCTCCTGATCGTCGTCGAGAACGCCGAGGGCAACTGGGAGCTCACCGCCAAACCCCTGCCCGTCCGCAACCCGTCCGCCGGCCAGAAGACGGGCGTCTACGAAGGCCGGGGCCACAAGACGATCACGCTGGTCAACCCCCGCCCGGGGCGCCCGGCGCTGGTCCGGTACGACTTCCCGGGCGCCAAGGCCGACTACTCGCTCGAAGTGAAGACCGTCGACGAGTACGGCGACGAGGACAACTGGTTCACCGGCCGCGAGCGCGGAACCCGTGGCACGGCCCTGCTCTTCGCCGACGGCAGGGCCGAGCAGCCCGTACGGATCGGATGCTCGGGCGAGTGGACGCTGCGGCTGCTGCCCGAGGAGGAGGCTCCGCTGCTCACCGGTCCGGCCGAGGGCGTGGGCAGCACGGTTCTGCGCTATCAGGGACCGCCCACCCTGATGACGGTGCAGCGGACCTCGCGCGGCGACAACGAGCACCTGAGCGCGTGGGCCGTGAACCACCCGTACGGAAAGTCGGTGTCCATCGCCGACACCCTGGGCCGCCGCCGTCCCACTCTCGGCCCCGTGTGGGTCGACCCGGGCGGCACCTGCTTCGTGTCGGTCCGCGCCGCCGAGGGCACGAAGTGGCGCCTGGAGCCGGCCCCGATCGGGGCCGCGCCCGTGCTCGGCGCACGGACCCCGGGTGGCTGGTATGGAGTCGTACGTCACACCGGGCCCGAGGTCGAGATGGTGCCCGTCGCGACCGGCCTGATCCACGTCTTCGAACTGGACGAAAACCTGTTTCCGCACCGGCACATCACCGCATCTTCCGGTCCGTACCGCATTTCGAGCTCATTCCTCCATGTCCGGTCACTGGGCGAGTGGACGATCGAACTGCGCGGCTGAGGGAGTGGCGTCCCACACCCCGGGCAAAGGATTGGACACAGCGGCCCGGGTGAGACGCATGATGGAAACGCCCAGGCCATGCAATCGCCACGTGAAGGAGTCCTCGTGAGGGTCGGAATCGTCGGAGCCACCGGTCAGGTCGGCACGGTCATGCGCAGGATCCTGGTCGAGCGGGACTTCCCGGTCGACGAGCTGCGTCTGTTCGCCTCGGCCCGCTCGGCCGGGTCGGTCCTCGACGGTGTGACGGTCGAGGACGCCTCCACGGCCGACTACACGGGCCTGGACATCGTCATCTTCTCAGCGGGCGGCGCGACCTCGAAGGCGCTCGCCGAGAAGGTCGCCTCGCAGGGCGCCGTCGTGATCGACAACTCCTCCGCCTGGCGCAGGGACCCGGACGTACCCCTCGTGGTCTCCGAGGTGAACCCGCACGCGATCGCGGACCGGCCCAAGGGCATCATCGCGAACCCGAACTGTACGACGATGGCCGCGATGCCGGTGCTGAAGCCGCTGCACGAGGAGGCGGGCCTCGAGGCCCTCGTCGTCGCCACCTACCAGGCGGTCTCCGGCTCCGGTGTCGCCGGTGTGGCCGAGCTGCACGGCCAGGCCCTCAAGGTCGTCGCCGACGCCGACAAGCTGACCCACGACGGCTCCGCCGTCGACTTCCCCGAGCCGGGGGTCTACAAGCGGCCCATCGCCTTCAACGTGATCCCCCTCGCGGGTTCGATCGTCGAGGACGGGCTGCACGAGACCGACGAGGAGCAGAAGCTCCGCAACGAGTCCCGCAAGATCCTGGAGATCCCCGCCCTCAAGGTCTCCGGCACCTGCGTGCGCGTCCCGGTCTTCTCCGGGCACTCGCTCCAGGTGAACGCCCGCTTTGCGCGGCCGCTGAGCGTGGAGCGCGCCACGGAGCTCCTGGCCGGCGCCCCGGGTGTCGTCCTCTCCGACATCCCGACCCCTCTCGAGGCCGCCGGCAAGGACTCGTCGTACGTCGGCCGCATCCGCAATGACGAGACCGTCGACAACGGCCTCGCCCTCTTCGTCTCCAACGACAACCTCCGCAAGGGCGCGGCGCTCAACGCGGTGCAGATCGCGGAGCTGGTGGCGGCGGAGCTGAAGAGCTGACCGCCGGGGGGTGGGGGGTGGTTTTCTTCGCCCCCTCCGCCCCTACCCGTCCCTTGCTTCTGGGGGCTGCCGCCCCCAGACCCCCGCTGTCGGCCTGAACGGCCTCGTCCTCAAACGCCGGACGGGCTGAAAGATCTCTCCCCGGCCGGGACTGAAAGACTTCAGCTCCGGCCGGGGAAATCTTCAGCCCCTCCGGCGTTTGAGGAGCGGGGGTTTGGGGGCGGAGCCCCCAAGTGACGGGAATGGGTAGGGGCGGAGGGGGCGAAAAACCCACTACCCCCTGCGCACCTCGTACAGGAAGCAGCCGTACTCCACGGCCCGGACGTGGACCAGTGCCACGGCCGGGTCGTCGAAGGCGTTCCGGAAGGCCGCGTCGTCGGGAGCGGCGACCAGCTGTCCGCCCAGGATGCGCCCCTCGGCGGAGTAGCGGCGGACCGTCCGGTGGGCGTTGGCGAAGGGGTAGCCGGCCCCGTCCGGTCCCGCGCACGCCTCCGCGTGGATGAAGACCGGGCCCTGCTCGTCGTAAGCGCCGGGATCCACGCCCGTCGACGCGGCCCACCGCCGCAACGGCGCGTACGAGACCAGCGCGATCACCTCCCCAGGCAAGCTGCGCCGCAGACAGCAGCGCAGCGGCGCCCCACCCTCCTCATCGGTCACGGGAACCATCCCGCGCCCCGCGTCGTCGACAGAGCGCAGCTCCTTCAGGATCACGGGGGTGATGGCCCGTGCGGTGTACGTAGTCATGGCTCCAGAGTCACGCGCAGCCGCCCGCTTCTCCGGCGGGAAACGGACATCGCGTTCCGCGCGGATCCCGTGGAAGGATGGCGCAACCCACCCATAACGAGGAGATGACCGCGTGCCTGGCACAAACCTGACCCGCGAAGAGGCGCAGCAGCGGGCGCAGCTGCTCACCGTTGACTCGTACGAGATCGATCTCGACCTCTCCGGCGCGCAGGAGGGCGGCACCTACAGGTCCGTGACCACGGTGCGCTTCGATGTCGACGAGAACGGCGCGGAGTCCTTCATCGACCTGGTGGCCCCGGCCGTCCACGAGGTCACCCTCAACGGCGACCCGCTGGACGTCGACGCGGTCTTCAAGGACTCGCGGATCGCGCTGCCGGGTCTGCTGGAGGGCCGCAACGTGCTCCGCGTGGTCGCGGACGCCGCGTACACCAACACCGGCGAGGGGCTCCACCGTTTCGTCGACCCCGTCGACCAACAGGCCTACCTCTACACCCAGTTCGAGGTCCCGGACGCGCGCCGCGTCTTCGCGTCGTTCGAGCAGCCCGACCTGAAGGCCACCTTCCAGTTCACCGTGAAGGCGCCCTCCGGCTGGACCGTCATCTCCAACTCGCCGACGCCCGAGCCCAAGGACGACATCTGGGTCTTCGAGCCGACGCCGCGGATCTCGACGTACATCACGGCCCTGATCGTGGGCCCGTACCACAGCGTGCACAGCGTGTACGAGAAGGACGGGCAGTCGGTCCCGCTCGGTATCTACTGCCGTCCCTCGCTGGCCGAGTTCCTCGACTCGGACGCGATCTTCGAGGTGACGCGGCAGGGCTTCGACTGGTTCCAGGAGAAGTTCGCCTACGCGTACCCGTTCAAGAAGTACGACCAGCTCTTCGTGCCGGAGTTCAACGCGGGCGCGATGGAGAACGCGGGCGCGGTGACGATCCGGGACCAGTACGTGTTCCGGTCCAAGGTGACGGACGCCGCGTACGAGGTGCGTGCGGAGACGATCCTGCACGAGCTGGCGCACATGTGGTTCGGCGACCTCGTGACCATGGAGTGGTGGAACGACCTGTGGCTGAACGAGTCGTTCGCCACCTACACGTCCATCGCCTGCCAGGCGTACTCCCCCGACTCGCGCTGGCCGCACTCCTGGACCACCTTCGCCAACTCGATGAAGACGTGGGCGTACCGGCAGGACCAGCTCCCGTCGACGCACCCGATCATGGCGGAGATCCGCGACCTGGACGATGTGCTCGTCAACTTCGACGGGATCACCTACGCCAAGGGCGCGAGCGTGCTGAAGCAGCTCGTCGCGTACGTCGGCATGGACGAGTTCTTCAGCGGTGTGCAGGCGTACTTCAAGGCGCACGCGTACGGCAACACGCGGCTCAGCGATCTGCTGGGCAAGCTGGAGGAGACCAGCGGGCGTGACCTGAAGACCTGGTCGCAGAAGTGGCTGCAGACCGCGGGCATCAACATCCTGCGCCCGGAGATCGAGACGGACGCGAACGGTGTCATCACCTCGTTCGCGATCCGCCAGGAGGCCCCGGCGCTGCCTGCGGGCGCCAAGGGCGAGCCGACGCTGCGCCCGCACCGTATCGCCGTCGGCCTCTACAGCCTCGACGAGACCAGCGGCAAGCTGCTGCGCGACGAGCGCGTGGAGCTGGACGTCGACGGCGATCTGACGGCCGTACCGGAGCTGGTCGGCAAGCGCCGCCCGGACGTCTTCCTGCTCAACGACGACGACCTGTCGTACGCGAAGGTCCGCCTCGACGAGGACTCGCTCGCCTTCGTCACCGAGCACCTGGGTGACTTCGAGTCCTCCCTCCCCCGTGCCCTGTGCTGGGCCTCGGCCTGGGACATGACGCGCGACGCGGAGCTCGCGACCCGCGACTACCTGTCCCTCGTCCTGTCGGGCATCGGCAAGGAGTCGGACATCGGTGTCGTGCAGTCGCTGCACCGCCAGGTGAAGCTGGCGATCGAGCTGTACGCCGACCCGAACGCCCGCGAGGCCCTGCTGACCCGCTGGACCGACGCCACGCTGGCCCACCTGCGGGCGGCCGAGCCCGGCAGCGACCACCAGCTGGCCTGGGCGCGCGCCTTCGCGGCGACGGCCCGTACGCCGGAGCAGCTGGACCTCCTGGAGGGGCTGCTCGAAGGCCGGGAGACCATCGAGGGCCTGGCCGTCGACACCGAGCTGCGCTGGTCGTTCGTGGAGCAGCTGGCAGCGGTCGGGCGCTACGACGAGGCGGAGATCACCGCCGAGTACGAGCGGGACAAGACGGCGGCGGGTGAGCGTCACGCGGCCACGGCCCGTGCCGCGCGTCCCACCGAGGAGGCGAAGGCGGAGGCCTGGGCCCAGGTCGTCGAGTCCGACAAGCTCCCGAACGCCGTGCAGGAAGCGGTGATCGGCGGCTTCGTACAGACCGGCCAGCGCGAACTGCTCGCCCCGTACACGGACAAGTTCTTCGCCGTGGTGAAGGACATCTGGGACTCGCGCTCGCACGAGATCGCCCAGCAGATCGCGATCGGCCTCTACCCGTCCATCCAGGTCTCCGAGGAGACCCTCACCAAGACGGACACCTGGCTGGCCACCGCCGAGCCCAACGCGGCCCTGCGCCGCCTGATCTCGGAGTCCCGCTCGGGCGTCGAGCGGGCGCTGAAGGCACAGGCTGCGGACGCGGCCGCGTCGTAGTCGGTTCTACGGGTTCTACGTGAAGGGGGGCGTCCGGCATTGTGCCGGGCGCCCCCCCTCACGCTCGGCGGGAGCGCGACCCGGTACTCATGACTTGCGCGCGGTGAGGACCGGCTGGAAGAAGCCGCTGGCTTCCGGTGCCGCCCACTCGGGTCCGGTGAAGCCCGCCTCGGTGACGAAGCCGGTCAACCGGTCTCGGGTCAGGGCCCAGTAGGTGGTGCGCCGCACCTTGACGCGCCAGTCGTCGCCGTCCGGAAGGAGCTGGAAGAGCTCCAGGTCGTAGCGTTCGCCGTCCTTGTGCCAGTCCCAGAGCTGGAAGGTGACGGCTCGGCCGCCCGGCGTCCGCGCGAGCTGCGGAGGGGTCGAGACGGGCCGGGACCGCAGGATCTCGTCGTACGGGCGGGTGCTGAGGATCAGCAGTCCGCCCTCGCGGAGGACGCGGCGCATCTCGGCGAGCGCCGCGCGTACGTCCTCCTCGGCGAGCAGGTGGGGCAGGGCGTTGTCGGCACAGACGACGACGTCGAATACGGCGTCGGCGAAGGGAAGGTGCCGCATGTCGGCTGCCGCCGTGGGCAGTTGGAGCCCTCGGAGCGCCGCCTCACGCGCCGCACGGCCGACCGCGACCCGGCTGAGGTCGGAACCCGTGACCCGGTGACCGCGCAGGGCGAGCGCGATCGCCTGGGTGCCGATCCCGCAGGAGCAGTCCAGCACCGCCGCGGTCCCGGCACCGAACCGCGCGCCAACCATCGCGTCCAGGGCTTCGCCCTGCCGGGCCATGCTCGCGTCCCAGTCGGCGAAGATGAGGTGGTAGTCGGCCGCGAACTGATCGTAGAACCGTGCCACCGAAGCGTCGTCCATACTGCCCACCCCAGCAGCATGCCCGACCGGGCGCTCCGAGTCAGCGGTCCAGGGCCTGTCCGACCATTTCCGCCAGTCCCGCCGACGCCCGGAGGCGGCCCCGCGGCGTCAGGCGGCGAGAGTGCATGCATGACGCCGCGAGGCAGCCGGGAGTCGTCAGACAGGCGCCAGCCGCGCGGCCGCGTCCCGCAGGGCGTCGAGTACGTGGCCCACGGCGGGTGCGTCCTCGGCTCCCCGGCGCACCGCGGCGACCACGTGCCGGTGCGGACGGTCCGCGGCCAGTTCCCGCATGACGACGCCGTCCCGGCGTACGGAAGCCATCCGAGGCACCAGAGCGACACCCATCCCCGCCTCGACCATGGCCAGGATGGCCGTCCACCCGGCCGCGGAGTGCCCCTGGTGAGGGCTGAACCCGGCGGCCTCGCACGCCGCCCGGGTGATCTCCGACCATGGCCCGCTGCCGCCGAAGATCCACGGTTCGGCGGCGAAGTCGGCGAGCCGCACGGCCGGCGCCGACGCCAGCGGATGAGCTCGCGGCAGGGCCAGATCGAGCGGATCGGCGAGCAACGGCACCCGAGTGAACCGCGGATCCGCCGCGGACGGCGCCTGCGCGGCCAGCGACAGCGCGAGGTCCACCGAACCCGCGCCGAGCAGTTCGTACGCCTGAGCCGCCTCGGCCTCCCGCACCTGCACGGTGATCCCCGGATGCGCCTCGCCCAGCGCCCGTACGGCGGGTACGACCAGCGCGGGCACGGCGGTCGAGAAGGCGCCCACCCGCACCTCCCCCACCTCGCCCTGCACATACGCGGCCAACTCCGCGTCCGCCCGCTCCAGTTGCTCGAACACCGCCTCCGCGTGCCGCAGCACGAGCTCCGCCGCGCCGGTGAGCCGCACCCGCCGCCCCGAGGCCTCCAGCAACGGCACCCCGAGCTGCCTGGCGAGATTCGTCAGCTGCTGCGACACGGCCGAGGGCGTGAGCACCAGCGCCTCCGCGGTCGCGGTGACGGTCCCGTACTCCCGCAGAGCCCGCAGAATCCGCAGCTTCTTGATGTCCCACCTGTCGCACCTGTCGTACCTGTCGTACCTGTCACGTCTGTCGTAGCTGTCATCGCGGTCGGAGCTGTCGTACTCGGCCATGGCGGCAACCTATCCACACCCGGTCAGCGGGTCCCGCGGGCGGCGCCGAGGACGACTCCGCCGAGGATCAGAGCCATGCAGAGCAGCTGCGTCATGGTCGTCCGCTCGCCCAGGACGGCGTACGACAGGGCCGCGACGCACACCGGCTGGAGGTAGTAGACCGCTCCGGCGCGGGCCGCGCCGATCAGGGAGATCGCCTTGTTCCAGGCGAAGAACGCGACTGCGGAGGAGGCGACCCCCACATAGAGGAGGGGGCCGACGGTCGCGGGGGTGGGGGCGAAGGTCCCCTCGGCGCTCACGCTCATCGCGTACGCCGGGAGCAGCATCGCCGTGCCCAGGGCGAAGGTCGCGAACAGGAAGGTGAGGCCGGTGAGTTCGGCGGGCCTGCGGCGCAGGAGCGCGCTGTACGACGCGAAGCAGGTCGCCGCCGCGATCATCCAGAGGTCGCCCGTCGTGAAGTCCGCGACCGACAGCGAGCCCTTGCCGACCAGGAGTACGACGCCCACGCAGGCGATCAGCATGCCGACGACACGGCGCGCTCCCAGACGTACGCCGCCGGCCCGTTCGTACACCGCCATCAGGACCGGCGACGCGGCCATGATCATGCCCATGTTGCCCGCGGAGGTGGAGACGCCAGCCTGGTTGACCAGGGTGTTGTAGACGGTGACGCCGAGGAGGGCGGCCAGGAGGACGAAACGGAGGTGGCGTCGCAGGAGCGCCCGCTGCCGCCAGGCCTCGCGCGCCGCGAACGGGGCGACCGCCACCAGCGCGATCACCCAGCGCCAGAACGCCTGTTGCACGGGCGGCACGCTGTCGTGCAGGGCACGGGCGGCGACGAAGCTGCCGGACCAGACGACCGTGGCGACGACGGCGAGCGCGAGACCGGCGGTCCCGTTTCTCGCCGTGCTGCCGCTCGGACTGTGCGTACGGGTCCGGTCCAGGACTGCCACGTATGTCCCTTGCCTTTCGGTGGTCGGGGGAGGTTCCCGACTACCGTCGCAAGGCAGGACCTGTCACGTCCATCGAATCTTTTCGAGCATTCCTTTCAGGAGAACTGAAAGGTCCGACGCCCGCACTCGACGTGCGCGGCGTGCGCGGCCTCAGCTGACCGAAGACCGTCGCCCCGAACGCCACCGCCATGCCCGCCAACTGCACCGGCGTCAGCGCCTGCCCGAGCGCCGCCCAGCCGATCACGGCCGCCGTCAGCGGCGAGAGCGGGCCGAGGAAGGTCACCTGCGTGGCGCTGAGCCGGCCGATGCCGCGGAACCAGAGCCAGTACGCGACCGCCGTGTTCGCCAGCGCGAGATACAGATAGCCGCCGACCGCCCGGCCGTCCAGCGCGGGCGGCGCGCCCTCGACGATGAGGGCGACCGGCGCGATCAGCAGTCCGCCGGCCGTCAACTGCCAGGCGGTGAGCGCCAGTGGGCCGACCCCGTCCGGCCGTCCCCACCGCTTGGTGAGCACCGTGCCGGTGGACATCGACGCGGTCGAGGCGAGCGCCGCGAGCACGCCCACCAGGTCGAGCGCGCCCGCCGACTGCAGCACGACGAGGCTGACACCGAGGGCGGCGGCGATACCGGTGAGGAGGGTACGCAGCGTTGGGCGGTCGCCGAGCAGCAGCGCCGAGAGGCCCGCGACGAACAGCGGCCCGATCGAGCCGACGACCGCCGCCATCCCGCCCGGCAGCCGGTACGCGGAGAGGAACAGCAGCGGGAAGAACGCGCCGATGTTCAGCGCGCCCAGCACCGCCGCCTTCCCCCACCAGACGCCGCGCGGCAGCACCCGGGCCAGCGCGAGGAGCAGCAGTCCGGCGGGCAGCGCCCGCATCAGCCCGGTGAACAGCGGCCGGTCGGCCGGCAGGAACTCGGTGGTGACGGCGTAGGTGCTGCCCCAGGAGATGGGGGCGAGTGCGGTGACGGCTATGAGGAGGGCAGGGAGGGCGGGACGGGTCGCGGTCATGAAAGTAGCTTAGCCCTAAGCTACTTTCCAGCAAGCCACTTTCAACAAATCTACTTTCAGCTAAGCAACTTTCCGCCAAGCTACTTTCTTGCGACCGACCGGTCCGCGACGGATACTCGCCCCATGAACACGCCCAAGGACCCCGTCGACGCGATCATCGAGCAGTGGGCCTCGGTGCGGCCCGACCTGGACACCGCCGCGATGGAGGTCTTCGGGCGGATCTACCGGCTCTCCCGCACGATGGGCGACCGCATGGAGAAGGCGTACGCGCGCTTCGGCATCGCGCGTGGCGAGTTCGACGTACTGGCGACCCTGCGCCGCTCGGACGCCCCGTACACACTCTCGCCCAGGCAGCTCTCGGCCACGCTCATGCTCACCACCGGCGGGATGACCGGACGCCTGGACAAACTGGAGCGTGCGGGACTGCTGCGCCGCTCACCCGATCCGCACGACCGGCGCGGGCTCCAGGTGACGCTCACGGACGAGGGCCTCGCGCTGATCGACCAGGCCGTCGGGGCGGGGCTCGCCGTCCAGACGGAAGCGCTGTCCGCCCTGAACGAGGAACAGGCCGGCCAACTGGCCGACCTGTTGAGGGAGTTGCTCGCCGGAACCGGCGCCAACGCGTGACGGAGGGAGCTGGAACCGAACCTGGTCCAGCCCCGCTTCTGCCTACGCCTAGCTCTGCTTCTGACCCAGGTTCTTGTCGGACTTGTCGAGGACCATCACGAGGCCCGCGATGACCCCGAACAGCACGAGCGGCGTCAGCACGAAAAGACCCAGCGTGTCGATCACGCTCAGGCCCGTGCCGGGGTCGTCACCGTCGTCGCGGGTCAGCGCGAGCGCGGGAGACGTCATGAGCAGCATCATCAGCGTCGTACCGGCAGCCAGGGCGCCGGCGCGCAGGGCGTTCTTCTTGTCCACGGTGCCAACGTAGCGAACGCCCGAGTGGGCCGCGCGCCCGGGGGTGCCGTACGGAGGTCCCGGCGACTCCCGCCCGCGCCCCCGCCGCCTCACGCACGCACCCGCAGCACATCGATCAACGCGTGCAGCCGGGGCGAGGCCGCCAACTCCTCCAGTGTCACCGGCCGGCCCTCCGCATCGGCGATGGGCAGCCGCCAGTTCGGGTACTGGTCCCAGGTGCCGGGCAGGTTCTGCGGGCGGCGGTCGCCGACCGTGTCCGGGAGCCAGACGCCGATCATCCGGGCCGGAGTGCGCAGCAGGAACCGGTGCACGGCCTGGATCTCGGCCTCCTCCGAGACCGCGGACAGCCCGCCGGTCGCGCCCTGCAGCAGTCCGAGCCGGTTGAGCAGCGCCAGCCACTCCCCCGTCTCGGCGGCCGCGGCGGCCCGCTCCTCCGCCAAGGTGCCCGTCAACAGGCCCAGCCGGTCGCGGAGTTCGACGTGTTCGCCGGTGAGCCGGGCGGCTGTGGAGGGGAGGTCGTGGGTGGTGGCGGTGGCCAGGCAGTCGGCGCGCCAGCGTTCGGGGGGAAGGGGCAGTCCGTCGCCGTCCCAGTCGCGTTCGAACCACAGCACCGAGGTGCCGAGCACCCCGCGCTCGTGCAGCGTCTCGCGCACACCGGGTTCGACGGTGCCGAGGTCCTCGCCGATCACCAGCGCCCCGGCGCGCGACGCCTCCAGGGCCAGTACCGCGAGCATCGCCTCGGCGTCGTAACGGACGTACGTCCCCTCCGTGGGCGGCTGTCCCTGTGGAACCCACCAGAGCCGGAACAGGCCCATGACGTGGTCGATGCGCAGGGCGCCCGCGTACCGGAAGAGGGCGCGCAGGAGGCGGCGGTACGGGGCGTAGCCGGACTCGGCCAGGCGGTCGGGTCTCCAGGGCGGCAGGCCCCAGTCCTGGCCGCGTGCGTTGAAGGCGTCCGGGGGCGCGCCGACCGACATGCCCGCGGCGAAGTACTCCTGCTGCGCCCAGGCGTCGGCCCCGTCCGGATGCACCCCGACCGCGAGGTCGTGCACGAGTCCCACGGCCATGCCCGCGTCGCGCGCGGAGCGCTGGGCGGTGGCGAGTTGGGCGTCGGTGAGCCAGGCGAGGCGGCTGTGGAAGTCGACGCGGTCCATCAACTCGCCCCGGGCGCGGGCGGTTTCGGGCGAACGCGGATCGCGCAGGCCTTCCGGCCACTGCTGCCACCGGGAGCCGTACACCTCGGCGAGCGCGCACCAGGTGGCGTGGTCCTCCAGCGCCTCGCCCTCCTCGGCGAGGAAGTCGACGTACGCGGCCCGCCGCCCGGGCCCGAGCGGCACCTCGCGCACCAGCTCCAAGGCCTCGCGCTTGAGTTCCCACACGGCGTCGCGGTCGATCAACTCGCCCTTGCTCAGCACGGATTCACGCAGTCGCGCGGCGCCCTCCAGGAGCGTACGCACCCGGTCGCGGTCCTCGACGTAACCGAACTCGGGGATGTCCTCGACCCGCAGATGCACCGGGTCGGGGAACCGGCGGGAGGAGGGCCGGTACGGGGAGGGGTCGGTGGGGGTGCCGGGCACGGCCGCGTGCAACGGGTTGACCTGCACGAATCCGGCGCCGAGCGCACGGCCCGCCCAGGCGGTGAGTTCGGCGAGGTCGCCCAGGTCGCCCATGCCCCAGGAGCGGCGGGAGAGGAGGGAGTAGAGCTGGACGAGGAGTCCGTACGTGCGTCCGGGCGGTGACGGCAGGCGTGCGGGGGCGACGACGAGGTGGGCGTCGGCGGTGCGGCCGTCGGGGGCGGTGACGTGCAACGCGTGGACGCCGGGCGGAAGTTGCTCGGCGGATGCGCGGGTCTCGCCCTGTTCGGTGTCGATGCGGACGCGGGTGCCGTCGGGCAGTCCTGCCAGTTCCCCGGGCAGTCGGCCGCCCCAGCACACCAGCGTCGGTGGCAGCAGCCTGTCCCGCGTCTCGGCCTCCCGGGACGCGAGGGCGGCGCCGATGGCCTCCGGCGTGCTCGCGTCGACGCCGAGCGCCGCCAGTACCGCGACGACCGCGGCGTCCGAGGACGCGACCGTACGGTCCTGGGACGGGCTGTAGGAGGTGGCGACGCCGTGCAGTCCGGCGAGCCGGGACAGCGGCGTCGAGGGAGGGTCCGCGGGGCGGCCAGGTGCCATCTAGACCCCCGACGCGGCGCCGGTGGAGGTGGGCTCGCTCGTCAGGTGCGCCGCGTCGGCCAGCGGCGGCTCGCTGGTCAGCGGCTCGGCGTCGGGGAGTGGGGGCTCGCTGGTCAGCGGGGTCTCGGCGCAGGTGCTCTCCGCGCTGAAGACGCACAGCTGCGGGTCCTGAAGGTCGGCGGACGGTTGCGCCCCGCGTTTGGAGAGGGCCGAGAGCAGAAGGTGTGCCGATGCGGCCACGAGGGTCTCCTTGTCGTCGTACGGCTGGAAGCGGGTTACCGCAGCCCTACCCAGCGGGCGCGACGGCAGACGTACACGGACGAACAACGTGGTAGTGGTCACGTTCTGTTCCCGCGCAACCCCTCCAGGTTGGTGCAAGCAGGTCATTTCGGCCACTCTCGTCGCCGCCGCTCGCGAGACTTTCCCGGGCTCACTATTCACTCACTACATATATCGAGTACATAATGAACCGCATGAGCACCCGCCACATCCTGCTGGGGCTGCTCGCCGGAGGTCCCAGCCATGGGTACGACCTCAAGCGACGCCACGACGAACGCTTCCCGCAGGCCCGCCCGTTGGCCTACGGGCAGGTCTACACAACCTTGCAGCGGCTGGTCCGCGACGGTCTCGCGGAGGTCGAGGGGACCGGCTCGGACGGCGGCCCGGAGCGGACGCTGTACCGCTCGACCGACGACGGATCACGCGAACTGGCCCACTGGGCAGGGGAGATCACCCCGCCCGCGCCCTTCGTGACCAACGAGATCTTCGCCAAGGTCGTCGTCGCGATCCTCGCCTCGGCGGATCCGGCCGGCTATCTGGCGGCGCAACGCGCCGCGCACATGGCGCGGATGCGCGAGCTCACCTCGCTGAAGACCGCGCCCGGCGCCGGTCTCGCGACCGTCCTCTCGGCCGACTACGCCCTCAACCACCTTGACGCCGACCTCCGTTGGATGACCACGACGGCGGCCCGGCTCACCACTCTGACCGCGGAGGTCGACGCAGCATGAGCAACCCACTCCTGGCAGCCAGGGGCCTGTTCAAGGCGCACGGTGCCACCCGGGCCCTGCGCGGCGCCTCGGTGGACCTGCGCGCGGGCGAGATCCTGGCCGTCACCGGGGCCAGCGGCAGCGGCAAGTCCACGCTGCTGCACTGCCTCTGCGGCATCGTCCGCCCGGAGGAGGGCACGGTGCACTACGACGGTGAGCGCCTGGACCGCCTCCCCGAGAAACGGCTCAGCGAACTGCGGCGTACCGACTTCGGGGTGGTGTTCCAGTTCGGTCAGCTGATCCCCGAACTGACCGCGCTCGACAACGTGGCGCTGCCGCTGATGCTCGCGGGCACCGCGCGTACGACGGCCCAGGAGCGGGCGGGCGAGTGGCTGGAGCGGTTCGGCGTACGCGGGCAGGAGGCGCTGCGGCCCGGTGAGATGAGCGGCGGCCAGGCGCAGCGGGTGTCGCTCGCGCGGGCCCTCGTGACCGGCCCGAGGATCGTCTTCGCGGACGAGCCGACCGGCGCGCTGGACTCCCTCGCCGGGGAGCAGGTGATGACCGCGCTGGTGCACACGGCCCGCGAGTCGGGTACGGCGGTCCTGCTGATCACGCATGACGCGCAGGTGGCGGCGTACGCGGATCGGGAGGTCGCGCTGCGGGACGGGGTCGTGGCCGGCGGCCCCGCGGTCGGCTCGGCGGTCGACGCGTCCGTGGAGGTGTCCCCGTGAGGACCGATCTCAGGCTCGCGCTGCTGCTGACCCGCGGTTCCGACCGGCGGGAGTGGTGGCGGATCACGCTCACAGCTGTCGGGGCGGGGCTCGCCACCGGCTTCGGTCTTGCCGCGGTCGCGGTCGCCTCGCTGCGGGGGCTGCACCACCTGTCCATCGGCAACGGTCTGCTCGACCGTCCCGGCGAGCGCTCCGGCATCGTCCTCACGCTGCTTCTCCTGCTCGTCCCGGTGCTCGGCTTCCTCGGGCAGTGCGCCCGCATCGGTGCCGTACACCGCGACCGGCGGCTGGCCGGGCTGCGCCTGGCGGGGGCCTCTCCGGCCCAGGTGCGGCGGATCGCCGCGCTGGAGGCGGGGCTCACTTGCCTCGTGGGCTCGGCGGTCGCCACCGTCTTCTCCGCGCTGCTCCTGCTGGTCGAGTGGCAGCATCCGCCGGTCACCGTCTGGGCGGGGTTCGCGGTGATCGCCGTGGCCGTGCCCCTGCTGGGCGCGCTGATGAGCACGCTCGCGCTGCGCCGCGTGGTCGCCTCGCCGCTGGGCTGGGTGCGGCGGACGCGACCGAGCACGGGCCGGGGGCCGGGCACAGCGTTCCTGATGGCGGCACCGGTGATCCTGTTCGTGGGGCTCGTCATGGCCCCGGACGACTTCGGCGGGTTCGGCACGGCGCCGCCGCTCGTCCTGGGCGTGGTGATCGTCACCGGTGCGGGCGCCGTACGGGTGACCGGCGCCACCGCCCGCCTCACCGGCCGCCGGCTCGCGGCCCGCACCGGAGACCCGGCGACACTCATCGCCGCCGAGCGCCTGCGCGACGACCCGTGGGCGGCTGCCCGCACCCACGCGGCGGTCCTGCTGGTGACCGTGGTGGGGACCGGTTTCATCGGCGTACGGCAGGTGCTGCTTGACACACTCCACACGCGCGGCCCCGAGATGATGGCCTTGGACATGTCCTTCTACACGACCGGTGTCGATCTGACGGGCGCCGCGATCCTGGTCGCCGTGGCGATCACCCTCTCCGGCCTCGCCGTCGGCACCGCCGAGTCACTGGCCACCCGGCGCCGCGGGCTGGCCGCGCAATCCGCCGCCGGGGTGCCGCACGCCGTACTCGGCCGGGCGCTGCTCCTGGAGACGGCCCTGCCGCTGGCCCCCGCGGTCGCGCTGGCCGGCGCCGGGGGCATGGCGATCAGCGTCTGGTACGCGGTGCTCGCCGACGGCGACGGCGGATCGGTGCCGCTGCTGCCCCTGCTGGTCCCCGTCGCCGTATATGCCGCATGCCTGCTTGCCGCCGCCACGTCACTGCCGCTGCTGCGCCGCTCCGTCCACCCGGCGGAGCTGCGCTATGCGTGACATTTCGCACAGCCGCTGTACGCGGGCATGACGGCCGGCTCCCCGGGAGGCACAGGGGTCCTCCCGGGGAGCCGGAACGAGGCAAGACGAAGGCCCGGATCGTCAGGCGGAAATGCCGTCGATCCGGGCCATCGCGTCTTCCGCGCCGTACGGCTGCAGGTAAGGCAGCCAGCGCGGGTCCCTATGTCCGGTTCCGATGATGCGCCAGGCGAGCCCCGATGGCGGGGCGGGTTTATGGCGCAGGCGCCAGCCGATCTCGACCAGGTGACGGTCGGCCTTGGTGTGGTTGCAGCGGCGGCATGAAGCCACCACGTTCTCCCAGGCGTGCTGACCTCCGCGGGAGCGCGGGATGACGTGGTCGACGCTGGTTGCGACGCCACCGCAGTACATGCACCGGCCGCCGTCGCGGGCGAAGAGCGCGCGACGGGTGAGTGGAACGGGCCCCCGATAAGGGACCCGTACGAACCTCTTCAGCCGGACCACGCTGGGTGCGGGGACAGTAACGGTCGCGCTATGCATAAAGGCGCCGGATTCCTCGAGGCTGACAGCCTTGTTCTCCAGTACGAGGACGAGCGCGCGGCGGAGCGGTACGACGCCGAGCGGCTCGTACGACGCGTTGAGGACCAGGACGTGCGGCACGGATGCCTCCTTGTACGCCGGCGGCGCGTGGCTCGCGCCGGGACGATCTGTGGCCAGTGTCCCCGAATGCCTGGTGGAAGCGCCACCATGTCCCGGTAACGGGCTGGGAGTGTTTTCGACCACACACTCTTCATCCCCAGGTGAGTACGGCCTCTCCCCTGCACATGGCAACGATCGACACACAATGCCCCGTTAGTGTGGTGGTTCTGCCCGATCGGTGCCCCTCATGTGTCCCTGCCGCGGGCGGACAGCTACGCCTGGAGGTACCTGCTGTGTCCTTGCCCGTCCTAGTGGCCGCCGCCACGCCTTCGCCGTCCCCGTCTCCTTCCTCGACGGCGACCGACCCGGCGACCGCAACGCTTCAGGACGCCCAGGAAAGCGCGACCAATGCCGCGAGCTGGGTCGAGCAGAACTGGTCGACGTGGCTCAGCATCGGCCTGCGGGTCCTGCTGATCGTGGTGATCGCGGCCGTGCTGAGAGTGGCGGTACGGCGGGCGATCAGCAAGCTGATAGAGCACATGAACTCCACCGCTCAGGCGGTGGACGGCACCGCGCTCGGCGGCCTCCTGGTGAACGTCGAACGCCGCCGCCAGCGCTCCCAGGCCATCGGCTCGGTGCTCCGCTCGGTCGCGTCCTTCGTGATCATGGGCACGGCCGCGCTGATGGTCCTCGGCACCTTCGAGATCAACCTGGCGCCGCTGCTCGCCTCGGCGGGTGTCGCGGGCGTGGCGATCGGTTTCGGCGCCCGCAATCTCGTCACGGACTTCCTCTCCGGCGTCTTCATGATCCTTGAGGACCAGTACGGCGTCGGCGACACGATCGACGCGGGCGTCGCCTCCGGCGAGGTCGTCGAGGTCGGCCTCCGCGTGACGAAGCTCCGCGGCGACAACGGCGAGATCTGGTACGTCCGCAACGGCGAGGTCAAGCGCATCGGCAACCTCTCCCAGGGCTGGGCCACGGCCGGTGTCGACGTCACGGTCCGTTCCTCGGAGGACCTGGACCACGTCCAGGCCGTCCTCAACCAGGTCGGCGAGACCATGAGCAAGGCCGAGCCCTGGAACGAGCGTCTCTGGGGCCCGATCGAGGTCCTCGGCCTCGACAACGTCTTCCTCGACTCGATGGTCGTCCGCGTCTCGGCGAAGACGATGCCCGGCAAGGCACTGATCGTCGAACGCGAGCTGCGCTGGCGTATCAAGCGGGCCTTCGACGCCGCCGACATCCGGATCGTCGGCGGCCTTCCGGCCCAGACGGAGGACGAGGCCGCGCCCGCCGACCCGACGGCCGGCATGGCGGCCCCGTCCGCCTACGCCTCCTCCACGTCCCCGCAGTCCCAGGCGGCCTCGCCTCTGACGCCGCCGAACGTGACGAAGTAGCAGCGACGCTCAGAGCAGGTCCTCGTCGGGTGCGCGGACGCCGCCCTTCTTCTCCCGCAGCGTCGCGCGCACCCTCTCGAGCACCTGCGGGAAGTCCAGCGGGTCGTTCGAGTCGACGGTGACGTCGGCGGCGCTGGACACCCGGAGGGTGACCGAGGTGCGGTCACCGCTGGAGACGACGATCTGCATCTGCCGAACGGTGTCGAACCGCGCGAAGGCCGCCCGCTGCGAAGCCCTCGGCTGGATGGTGATGCCGCCCCTGTGCAGCGGCACGGACGCGGTGCGCACGGCCACCACGTCCTGGTAGTGGTACTCGTGCGTCTGCTCCGACTTCAGCTGACCGCTGTACAGGTCGAGTTCGCAGCGGTAGATGGCCAGCAGGTAGTGGGTCGGGCAGATCACCATGAACTCGTACTTCGAGTACCGCATCCGGCCGTCGTCGCCGAAGGCGCTGTTGCAGGGGAACGCGGGGCCCCAGACCACCATTTGGTTGTCCCCGGGTCCGCCCACACCGCTCTGCGGCCCGGAGTTGGCGGCGATGTCGTCGAAGCTCGCCCCGCCGGATCCGGTGACGCCGCGGGGCGTCACCAGGTCGGCGGGCGTGAGTCCGAGCTGCGGCAGCGACCGGTTCACGATCGAGAAGGCGTCCGTGGCGATGAGCTGGTCGATCTCCGCGTCGGAGGGGCGCGGCATGGCCAGGGCGTACGCGGCGTCGTACGCGCGCTTGGCGTTCCAGCCCTTGACGCCGAGGATGAAGCCGACCACCAGCCCGACGGCGCCCAGGAAGGAAGCGTCTCCCCCGGCGGCGAGCAGCACCACTCCGAGTACGAGGCCACCGCCGCCGAACGCCATCTTCAGCTGGGCGGCCTTCAGGTCGGCCGGATTGGGCGGGTCCACGAAGTAGCGGGCGATCCACTGAGCCGGCGGACGCGTGGGTACCCCTGGAGGCGTGGGTGTGGTCACGTGAGTTCTCCTGAAGATCGAACAGGGATGAGCGAGCGGGATGCCGAGCAGGGTGGGGTGCCGAGCGCGGTGTCAGCGGCGCAGCGAGCCTTCGAGCAGGACCCATGTCGGGCTGTCCGGCACGGGCACGTGCGCGAGGATTTCCCGGCCGCGTGCCGGGTCGACGAGGGTGACGAGCCGACGGGTGTCGGGCGTCGGCTGCCTCGGCCGACCGCTGCCGCGGGCGAGCATGGCGTCGTTGATGACGAGCGCGAGGACCTTGGCGTGGTGACAGCCGGGATCCTCGGTGGCCAGCCGTACCAGACGCTCCGTCAGAGCCTGGGTCTGCCGCGCGCCGTAGCGGTCCGGGTGGCAGCCGCGCAGAGCGGCGACCACCAGCCGGAAGCGGGCGAGGCTGTCGCCGGGATCCGTCTCGAGCACCTGTTTCAGATGGCGGATCGCACTCTCGTACTCCCGCTCATTGAGCGCCGCCTCGGCCGCCGCCCGGTGATCCACCTGCGGCGGGCCGTAGTTGTTGATGGTGTCCGCTTGCTGAATGAGGTCAGCCTGCTGGCGGTCGATCCTGAAGTCAGCCATGCCGGGTCAGCCGAGCGGCAGTGCGGCGGCGATCGCCTCGAGCGAGCCGACGATCCCGGCCGCCGTCGCGACCCCGGCGAGCAGCTCCGCGGCCTTCGTCAGCGCGGCTCGGATCCGGCCCGGACGCGCCTCGGGGGACGAGGCCTCCTCCAGCGCACCGACGAGCTCGGTGGCCGCCAGGGCCGCGCGGTCGTCGCCCTGCGTGGACTGCGCCCGCAACTCTTCGATGAGCCGGGTCAGCGTCTGCGTCAGCTCGCCCGGTACGCCACCGTGGTTGTGGATCACGTCGGCCTGCTGGATGTTGCCGCTCTGTTGGTTGATATTGAAGGTCGCCACTGAATCCCCCGATGCGTCAGATACGTACAGCGACCAGCGTAGGACTCCGAGTCCCCTTGGTTGTACGGGAATGACGAACTTCGTGGGGAGAAGCCGCGACACCGGACGGATCAGTACAGCCCCAGTGCCAACAGGAGTGCGGCACCGGCGGAGACGAGGACCGAGAAGCCCAGCCGGGCCACCAATACCCGCTCAAGAACCCTCCGCAGCCGCGGACTTGGGAAGATGCGCGCGGCCCAGGTGACCGGAAGGCCGGCCAGCGCCACGAAGGCGAGGACGAACAGGGGGTGCCGGTAGGTGAGTTCGGGATCCCCCGCTTCCCCTGCCCGGTCCCGAAGGCCGATCAGCGCCGCGACCCCGCACCACGTGAAGGCGCACCCCGCGGTGAGGACGGTCTCGAACAGCGCGAACAGCAAGGGCCTTCGCCTCGCGAGCTGCCACACGGACGGCGTGTGACCGGCTCCGGCTTCACTTACGGCACCCGACACTTGGCGCTCCCCCTCTACTTCACCCCGCGCCGCCGGGGCCGGTGGACAGTGCCCGCCGCCGGTCCTCGATGAGCGCCCGGTAATCCTCGTGCCAGGGGGCATCGAGCGCCAGAGCGCGGACCTCGTCCGCGCGGCGGTAGGGCCCACGGGAACGGCGTACGACTTCGACGACCGCCCAGGCCGCCAGCAGGGGAAGACCCCAGCGGAGCCAGGACTCGGGCACGAGCGCCGTCATCGCGACGCCGATGCCGCCGGCCACCGCGAACGCGATACGCAGGCCCCGGACATGGGCCTTGGGCCCGAACGTCTTGGGCCCGAACGGGGCAACCTCTCCCTCGGGCAGCTCATGGAGCCACGCGACGCGCCCCAGCCGCGCCGCGACCACCAGGCCCCAGACCGGTGTGAACAGCACCGCCGCACAGGCCACCGCCCGCACCCACTCGTCCGGAACCACCCACACCCCGGCACCGGCCGCCACCGCGACCGCCCCGTGCACCCACGGCAGGTACAGGCGCCGCGCCAGGAGCTCGCCCTCGGCCCGGGCCAGTTCCCTCATCCCGTCGGAGACCATTCGCGATCCGCCCCTCTGCCGCCGGCCGGTGCCATCGCCGGGCCGCCCCCGCGCTTCCGCGCCCTGTCACCCTCGACGCCGGCCGACGCCACAACCCGCGCTATCTGGCACACCGCGACGAAGGAAGCGCCCTTCCGCAGTCCCGCCACCCCCGAGTTGCCCTCTCCGTTCCGGATGTCGAGCAGGACGGTCCCGGAGTGCGCGTCGAAGGCCAGCGATCCCCAGACGGACAGGTCCACGCGCCCGGGGCGCCAGCGGAACCTGATCTCCTCGCGGCCCCTCTCGGCGACGAGGAACACCCGGTCGGAGGCCGTCAGTTCACCGCGGACCCGCTCCTTCCACCCGTCGGAGACGCCCACCGTACGAAGCGAGTGGATCTGCCTCTCGTCCAGGGCCCGCACGGAGAGTTCCACACCGGCGCCGCGTGCCAGTTTCGCCAGCCTCAGGCACCCGACGGCCGCCCATACGAGACTCACGGCTCCCCACACCAGGACGCTGGAGACCAATTCCTGGCTCACGGTTCCCCATGTGAAGCCGTCCTGCCAGAGGCCGAGGACCAGTTTCACGCACATCACCGGGGTGCACCGTGCCGCGGCCGACCGCCAGCACGCCATCAACAGCCTCACGAGTCGCCTCCCCGGGACGAACGGTTCACCCTCATGCGGCGGGATCATTGGGCAGGAACCTGTGAAGACGGCCGCGCAGCGGATTCCGCATACCTGAAGACGCGACAAATACGCCCTCCCCAAAAGGGCAAATCCCCCGCCAAGTACCCCGGAACCCGCCCCACCTGGGCATCCGTTGATTGTAATGAACACGTGACACGTGTAGAACGCGCTACGGATCCGCCGACGACTCGAGGCCGACTCCGGGTCGAAGCCAGGTCTACGGCCGGCACGAAATTAATCTCCTTCACATACCCCCCGCATTCCCGTCACCTCCGCGGCCCTCTACTGTCACCCCAACAGCGGGCCCTTGTTCTGGAGCTCAACGCCCAGGGGCCCGCTTCGAATGTGGGGAATCCATGCGCAAGTTCGCCATAGGCACCGCTGTGTGCGGTGCTCTGGCTCTGTCCGCCCTGGCTGTGCCGACCGCGTCGGCCGCCACTCCGGACCTCTCCTTCTCCGGCGTGGTGGTCAACGGCGGCAAGGCGATCGTCGTCGGCACCACCGCCACGGTGAAGATCCCGGTCACGTACACGCTGACCCGCCCGGCAGACCTCGTGATCGACTACAAGAACAACGCCGCGGGCATCATGCTCTACCGCGGTTCGCTCGCGACGCCCGAGAACACGATCGAGAACGACGCGGCGCCCGTCTGCACCGCGACCGCCACGACCGCCACGACGGTGACCGAGTCCTGCAAGGAGACGATCGCCCTCGACCCGTACGACTACCTGTTCGAGGCCGCGGACGCGACCACCTGGAAGGCCGCCGGCTTCTACGGTCACATCGCCGAGGACAGCGACGACTCCGACGGCCACGTCAGCTTCGAGTACGGCTACGACGCGTGGGGCGGTCTCGGCACCGCGCAGATCAAGCGCGCCGCCAAGCTCACCACCAACGCCACCCCCGAGCCGGTGAAGAAGGGCGCCACCCTCACCGTCAAGGGCGCCCTGACCCGCGCCAACTGGGAGACCAGCAAGTACTCCGGCTACACCGGCCAGTCGGTGACCCTCCAGTTCCGGGCCAAGTCCAGCAGCACGTACAAGAACGTGAAGACGGTGAAGTCCGGCACGTCCGGCGCCCTCTCCACCACCGTCAAGGCCTCCGCCGACGGCTACTACCGCTACACGTTCGCGGGCACGACCACGACCGGCGCCAAGTCCGCCGCCGGTGACTACGTCGACGTGAAGTAACGACGTGAAGTAACGGCGAGCGTCCCGGCGCCCACCTCACCGCCCCCGCAGGTAACGAGTCTGTTGCCTCGGGGGCGGTTTCTATTGACGCCCCCTTGGCCGCCGTTCTACGTTCCTCCCACCGAATAGGAAACTTTCCTAACAGTGATCAAGCGGTGGACTTCCGCCCGCGATCACTGAAAAGCTGGGCGGTCGAGAGGCAGGTGTCGCACACATGGCAGGATCCGCCGGTACGCCGGGCACTCCACGCGTCCTGCGCGCCATGAACGACCGCGCCGCCCTGGACCTGCTGCTCGCACACGGCCCGCTGACCCGGACCAGGATCGGCAAGCTCACCGGCCTCTCGAAGCCGACCGCCTCGCAACTCCTGGCCCGCCTCGAGGCGGCCGGCCTGGTGATCGCCACCGGGACCAGCGAGGGGCGACCGGGCCCCAACGCCCAGTTGTACGTGGTCAATCCGGGCGCTGCCTACGCGGCGGGCCTGGACGTCACCCCCGAGCGCATCCTCGCCGCCGTCGCGGACGTGACCGGGCGGACGGTGGGCGAGTACGAGCTGCCCACACCCGGCCGGCGCCCCGCCGAGCCCGTCGTACGCCAGGTCACCGACGCCCTCGACGGCGCGGTCAAGGAGGCGGGGCTGGCCCCCGACGACATCCACCGGCTCGTCATCGGAACGCCCGGCGCCTTCGACCCCAACACCGGGCGGCTGCGTTACGCATCGCACCTTCCCGGCTGGCACACCCCGAGCCTCCTCGACGAACTCGCCGCCGCGCTACCCATGCCGGTCGAGTACGAGAACGACGTCAACCTCGTCGCCATCGCCGAGCAGCGACTGGGCGCCGCCCAAGGGCACGACGACTTCGTACTGCTGTGGAACGAGGGCGGCCTCGGTGCCGCGCTCGTCCTCGGCGGGCGACTGCACCGCGGCTGGACCGGCGGTGCGGGCGAGGTCGGCTTCCTGCCGGTGCCGGGCGCGCCGCTCGTGCGCCAGGTGACCAAGGCCAACAGCGGTGGCTACCAGGAGCTGGCCGGTTCGCAGGCCATCCCCAAGCTGGCGCGCGAGCTGGGTATCCGGCCCGTCCCCGGCGGTCCGTACGCCGAGGCCGCCGCCGCCCTCGTCAAACAGGCCGCCTCCCACAACGAGGGCCCCCACCGGCAGCTCCTCAAGACGTACGCGACCGGGCTCGCCACCGGTCTGGCCTCGCTCGTCTCCGTGCTCGACCCCGAGCTCGTCGTGCTCAGCGGCGCCTCCCTCACCGCGGGCGGCGAACCGCTGCGCGCCCTGGTCCAGGCCGAGCTGGAGGAGCTGGCCGCGTCCCGGCCACGCCTCGTGATCGGCGACGTACACGAACACCCCGTGCTGCGCGGCGCGTTGGAGAGCGCCCTGGCGGCCACCCGCGACGAGGTCTTCGACACCTCCCGCTGAACCGCAAGTCCCTTCCGCGAACACCTTCACCCTGCCCTAGGGAGACCCCGTCATGCCCGGAATGTCCCGCAAAGCGGCGGTCGCGCTCGCCGCCTCCGCCTCCATAGCCCTCCTCACCTCCGCCTGTACCGGCCAGACCGAATCCGGCGCGGACGACGACGCGTCGAAGGAGACGACGATCAACTTCTGGCACGCCTGGAGCGCGCCCGGCGAGGTCGCCGCCGTGAAGTCCCTGGTCGCGGGGTTCGAGAAGGCGCACCCCAACATCCACGTGAAAATCGTCGGCAACATGACCGACGACAAGATCAACCAGGCGCTGCGCGCGGGCGGTTCGAAGGCGCCCGACGTGATCTCGTCGTTCACCACCAACAACGTCGGCAAGTTCTGCTCGTCGGACGCGCTCGTCGACCTCAACCCGCTCTTCGAGAAGTCGGGCATCGACCCTGAGACGACCTTCCCGGCGGCGATGAACGAGTACACCCAGTTCGACGGCAACCGGTGCTCCGTGCCGCTGCTGGGCGACGCGTACGGCCTCTACTACAACAAGACGGCGTTCGAGAAGGCGGGCATCACCAGCCCGCCGAAGACCTGGTCCGAATTCCAGGCCGACGCCAAGAAGTTGACGATCACTCAGGGGAACACGTACAAGCAGCTCGGCTTCATGCCGAACTACCACGGCTGGGAGTCCACCACCGAGCACTACCTCGGTCAGTTCTCGCCGACGTACTTCGACAAGGACGGCAAGTCGACCATCGCGACGGACCCGGCCGTCACCGCCGGTTTCACGGTCCAGAAGAAGCTGGTCGACGAACTCGGCGGCTACAAGAAGCTGGAGACCTTCCGCGCCACCCTCGGCGACGAGTGGGGCCCCAAGCACCCCTTCCAGACCGGCCAGGTGGCGATGCAGCTCGACGGTGAGTGGCGCCTGGGCATGGCCGTCGACGCCAAGACCGACTTCGAGATCGGCGTCGCCCCGCTGCCCGTCCCCGACGACCAGGCCGACCAGTACGGCAAGGGCTACATCACCGGCACCATCGCCGGCATCGCCGCCACCAGCCAGAAGCAGAACGCGGCCTGGGAGTTGGTGAAGTACATGACCACGGACACCGACGCGGTGGTCGGCTTCTCCAACGCCATCCACAACGTGCCGTCCACGCTGGCCGCCCTCAAGTCCCCGAAGCTGAAGTACGACCCGCGCTTCAAGACGTTCCTCGACATCGCCGCGAACCCGAACTCGACCACGTCCCCCGCGTCGATCAACGGCGGCGTCTACCTCGCCACTCTCCAGAATTTCGGCTACGAGTACGAGAGCGGCAAGGCCACCGACCTGCAGAAGGGCCTTGAGGACACGGCCAAGCAGATCGACACGGACATCGCGCAGGCGAAGTGACGATGAGCACCATCACGTTGGCGTCGAAGCGCCGCAGGTCGGCGCTTCGGACGTTCGCCTTCATGTCGCCCTGGCTGATCGGCTTCGCGGTCTTCTTCGCGTACCCGATGATCTCGACGATCTACTTCTCGTTCATGCACTACGACGGCTTCAAGCCGCCGACGTGGGTCGGAACGAAGAACTGGACGTACGTCTTCGAGAGTTACCCCTACTTCTGGCCCGCCCTGCGCAACACCCTGTGGCTGGTCGTCATCATGGTGAGCCTCCGGGTCCTGTTCGGCCTCGGTATCGGCATGCTCATCACGAAGATCAAGACGGGTACGGGCGTCTTCCGCACCCTCTTCTACCTGCCCTACCTCGCCCCGCCGGTCGCCGCGACGATGGCGTTCGCGTTCCTCCTCAACCCCGGTACGGGCCCGGTCAATTCGATGCTGGAGAAGATCGGCATCCCGGCGCCCGGCTGGTTCAACGACCCCACCTGGTCGAAGCCGGCGCTCACCCTGCTGGCCCTCTGGGGCATCGGCGACCTGATGGTCATCTTCATGGCCGCGCTGCTCGACGTACCGAAAGAGCAGTACGAGGCGGCGGAGTTGGACGGCGCGTCGGCGTGGCAGCGCTTCCGCTTCGTCACGCTGCCGAACATCTCGCCGATCGTGATGTTCGCGGTCGTCACCGGTGTGATCCAGGCGATGCAGTTCTACACACAGCCACTCATCGCCGGGAAGGTCGCCTCGGGCGTGATCCAGGGCGCGGGCACGCAGTTCGAGCCCGGTTATCCGGAGAAGTCCACGCTCACCCTCCCCCAACTCGTCTACAACCTCGGCTTCCAGCGCTTCGACTACGGCTCGGCATGCGTCGTCGCCCTGGTGCTCTTCGTGCTGTCGATGGCGTTCACCGCGTTCCTGATGCGGCGCCGGGGCGGTCTCATCCAGGCAGGTGACTGACCTCATGACCCAAGTACTGGACAGGCCGGTGGAGTTGAAGACCCCGGCCTCACCCGCCGAACGCACCGCCCGCCGCAAGGCACTCCTGGAGTGGATCGCGGTCCACTCCCTCGGGGTCGCGGCCGCCCTCTTCTTCACGCTCCCCTTCGTGTTCGTGTTCCTGACCTCGCTGATGAGTGACTCGCAGGCCCTCAGCCGCGACCTGATCCCGCACACCTGGGAGTGGGCCAACTACAAGAAGGTCTTCGACACGCCAGGCTTCCTCACCTGGTGGAAGAACACGCTGATCTACGCCGGTCTCGGCACGGTCCTCAGCGTCGTCTCGTCGATCCCGGTGGCGTACGCGCTCGCCAAGTTCCGCTTCCGGGGCCGGAATCTGTCCCTGATGCTGGTGATCTCGATGATGATGCTGCCGCCGCAGGTGGTCATCATCCCGATGTACCTGTTCTGGGCGAAGCAGTTGGATCTGTCGGGCACGCTGTGGCCGTTGATCATCCCGATGGCGTTCGGAGACGCGTTCTCGATCTTCCTGCTGCGGCAGTTCCTGATGACGATCCCGAACGAGTACCTGGACGCGGCGAAGGTGGACGGCTGCGGGGACCTGAGAACCCTGCTGAAGGTAGTCCTCCCCATGGCGAAGCCGGGGATCGCGGCCGTAGCCCTGTTCCAGTTCTTCTACGCGTGGAACGACTACTTCGGCCCGCAGATCTACGCGTCGGAGAACCCGGGCGCCTGGACCCTCAGCTACGGCCTGGAGTCGTTCAAGGGAATGCACCACACCGACTGGAACCTCACCATGGCCGCGACCGTGCTGGTCATGGCCCCCGTGATCCTCGTGTTCTTCTTCGCGCAGAAGGCGTTCGTCGAGGGTGTCACGCTCACCGGAGTGAAGGGTTGACACGTATGAAACTCACCGTGGTCGGCGGAGGGTCGACCTACACCCCCGAACTCATCGACGGCTTCGCCCGGTTGAGGGACACCCTGCCCATCGAGGAGCTGGTGCTCGTCGACCCGGCGGCGGAGCGCCTGGAGCTGGTGGGCGGCCTCGCCCGGCGGATCTTCGCGCGGCAGGGGCACCCCGGCCGGATCGTCACGACCGCCGATCTGGACGCGGGGGTCGAGGGCGCGGACGCCGTACTGCTCCAACTGCGCGTCGGCGGACAGGCGGCACGCAACGAGGACGAGACCTGGCCGCTGGAGTGCGGCTGCGTCGGGCAGGAGACGACCGGCGCGGGCGGCCTCGCCAAGGCGCTGCGCACGGTGCCCGTGGTCCTCGACATCGCGGAGCGCGTCCGCCGCACGAACCCGGACGCCTGGATCATCGACTTCACGAACCCGGTCGGGATCGTGACGCGCGCGCTGCTCCAGGCCGGCCACAAGACCGTCGGACTGTGCAATGTGGCGATCGGCTTCCAGCGGAAGTTCGCCGCGCTGCTCGGGGTCACCCCCGCCGATGTGCACCTCGACCATGTGGGCCTCAACCACCTCACCTGGGAAACCGGTGTGCGCCTGGGCGGTCCCGAGGGCGAGAACGTCCTGCCGAAGCTCATCGCCGAACACGGCGACACGATCGCCGACGACCTGCACCTGCCACGGAGCGTCGTCGACCGGCTGGGCGTCGTCCCGTCGTACTACCTGCGCTACTACTACGCGCACGACGAGGTGGTGCGGGAGCTGCGGACCAAGCCCTCCCGGGCATCCGAAGTGGCGGAGATGGAACGGCAGTTGCTGGAGATGTACGGCGATCCGACGCTGGACGAGAAGCCGGAGCTGCTCGCCAGGCGCGGCGGCGCGTACTACTCGGAGGCCGCCGTGGACCTCGCGGCGTCGCTGCTCGGCGGTGGCGGCAGCCCCTACCAGGTGGTGAACACGTACAACAACGGGACGCTGCCCTTCCTGCCGGACGACGCCGTGATCGAGGTACAGGCCGCGATCGGCGCCCAGGGCCCTGCACCGTTGCCCGTGCCCTCCGTGGACCCGCTGTACGCGGGCCTGATGGCGAATGTCACGGCCTACGAGGACCTGGCCCTGGAGGCTGCCCTGCACGGCGGCCGCGACCGCGTGTTCCGCGCGCTCCTCGCCCACCCCCTCATCGGCCAGCACGCGTACGCCGACGCCCTCACCGACCAGCTGATCGCGCACAACCGGGAGCACCTCGCGTGGGCATGACCTCATCGGGATCCGGCGCCGGGACGGCCGCCGGGTCCTCCCCCGCGGCCCTGGTCCTGGCCATCGACGCGGGGAACAGCAAGACCGACGTCGCCGTGCTGGCCGCGGACGGGCGGGTGGCCGGCACGGCGCGCGGCGGTGGATTCCGGCCGCCCGTCGTCGGGGTCGAGGTGGCGGTGGACTCGCTGGCCGAAACCGTCGGCCGGGCCTTCGCCGAAGCGGGCGTCGGCTCCGTCGCCCATGTCGCCGCCTGCCTCGCCAACGCCGATCTCCCCGTCGAGGAGGAGCGGTTGGCGGCCGCGCTGCACGCGCGCGCGTGGGGGGCGAGTGTGGAGGTGCGCAACGACACCTTCGCGATTCTGCGGGCCGGGATCGCCGAGCCGCGCGGGGTCGCCGTCGTCTGCGGCGCCGGTATCAACTGCGTCGGCATGCGGCCCGACGGGCGTACCGCGCGCTTTCCCGCGATCGGGCGTATCTCCGGGGACTGGGGCGGTGGTTGGGGCCTCGCCGAGGAGGCCCTGTGGCATGCCGCGCGCGCCGAGGACGGCCGGGGCGGGCCCACCGCCCTCGCCCGCACCCTCCCCGGCCACTTCGGCCTCACCTCCATGTACGCCCTCATCGAGGCCCTCCACCTGGAGCACCTCGACGATGCCCGGCGCCACGAGCTGACGCCGGTCCTTTTCTCCACCGCGCTGGACGGCGACCCGGTCGCCCGCTCCATAGTCGACCGCCTCGCGGACGAGGTCGTAGCCATGGCCACGGTCGCCCTGACCCGCCTCTCCCTCCTCGAGGAACCGACCCCGGTCCTACTCGGCGGCAGCATCCTCGCCGCCCGCCACCCCCAACTCGACACCCGCATAAGCGAACTACTGGCCACCCGCGCCCCCAAGGCGATCCCCCAGGTCGTCACAGCCCGCCCGGTACTGGGCGCCGCACTCCTGGGCCTGGACCACGTAGGAGCCCCGGACGAGGCACACGCACACGTGCGGGCGTTCTACGAGGGGGACTGAGGGTTTTTCTCGCCCCCTCCGCCCCTACCCATTCCCGTCCACTTGGGGGCTCCGCCCCCAAACCCCCGCTCCTCAAACGCCGGAGGGGCTGAACACCTTCAGCCCGTCGGCGTTTGAGGACGCGCCTGTGCCATCCCGATCCCCCACCCACCCGTGGGGGCTGCACTCTTCAGCCCCGGGCCAGGTATCTCCAGCCCGTCCGGCGTCTGAGGACGAGGCAGTGCCGTCCCGATCCCCCACCCACCCATGGGGGCTGCACTCTTCAGCCCCGGGCCAGGTATCTCCAGCCCGTCCGGCGTTTGAGGACGAGGCCGTTCAGGCCGACAGCGGGGGTCTGGGGGCGGCAGCCCCCAGAAGCAAGGGACGGGTAGGGGCGGAGGGGGCGAAAAACCCACCCCCGGCCCCCACCCCGAACGGGAACCGAACACATACCGAGTGCGTGTTCAGGGGAGGGGGCCTTGCGGGGAGCTTCGCGCTGCGCTGCGATCCGAACAAGATCGAGTCAAGAACTGTGCGGATGTCAGTCCCTGCGGCGATACTTGCGGCCGTGCACCTTCGTCCGTGCTCCCCACGCACGGAACAGAGGTGACAGACGGATGACCATGGGGGAGGTCAAGTGACACACCCGCCGAACGGCAGCGCGGCGCCACCGGGACAGCCGGGAACGCCGGCACGCCCAGCCACGCCCACGATGCCGGCCGTACCACCGCAATCCGGCCCACCGGCCCCGCGGAAGCCCGGCCCCACGACGCCCAACACGCCCGCGCACACGCCCCCGCCCACTCCCCCACGCCGCACGGCCTGGGCGGAAGGCGTAGACACCCTGCGCACCGCGGCGACGACGGAACCGGGCCGCCTACGGATCATCGGCGCCGTACTCGCCCTGCTGGTCGTCGCGTTCGGCGCGGTGACCGCCTGGCAGATGACGGACCGCTCGGCCGCCGCGGACGACGTGCTGAACAGCAGCCAGCCGCTGAGCGCCAGCGCCGCCGACATCTACCGCTCACTCGCGGACGCCAACACCGCGGCCTCCAGCGGCTTCCTCGCGGGCGGCCAGGAGACGAAGGCGTCCCGCACGCGGTACGAGGCGGACATCAGGACGGCCGCAGAGAAGCTGGTCACCGCCGCGGCCAACTCGGAGCCCGGCTCCCCGTCCGCGGACACCATCGCCAAGCTGAACAAGCTGCTGCCGGAGTACAAGGGCCTGATCGAGCGGGCCCGCGCCAACAACCGCCAGGGCTTCCCGCTCGGCGGCGCCTATCTGCGGTACGCGAACGCGACGATGCAGGACAAGATGCTCCCGGCGGCCAAGGATCTCTACACCAAGGAGAACCAGCGCCTGGAGGCCGACTACGCCGACGCGACGCCCTATCCGTGGGCCGCCATCGGCCTCGGCGTGCTCGCGCTCGGCGGACTCGCCTGGGCCCAGCGGCGCAACTACCGGCGCACGAACCGGGTGTTGAACCAGGGCATGGCCGCCGCCACCGCCGCCTCCGCGGTCGTACTCCTCTGGCTCGTCGTCGGCCACAGCGTGGCCCGGGCGGGGCTGAACGACTCCTACGACCACGGCGTCCGCTCGCTGAACGTGCTGAACGACGCCCGCCTCGCGTCGCTGAACGCGCGGGGCAACGAGAACCTGACGCTGGTCAGCCGCGGCGCGGAAACCAAGGAGTTGAAGGACGGCACGGTCGTGGACGCCTTCGACTACGACTTCCAGCAGGAGATGGACGACCTCACCAAGAAGCTGGCCGCCGCCGCGGAGCTCGCCGACGACAAGGCGGGCGAGGAGCCGGTGGCGGCCGCGACCGGCAACATGAAGGAATGGAAGGTGCGCCACGCGGAGGCCCGCAAGGCCGACGACGGCGGCCAGTACCAGGCGGCGCTGGACAAGGTGATCGGTTCCAAGAGCGACAAGCCGACGGGCGAGTGCTTCGACGGCGTCGACAAGAACCTGGAGCTGGCGCTGGTGCAGGAGCAGAGCGAGTTCAAGCAGGCGGCGAGCAACGGCCTGGACGCGATGACCGGTCTGTCGGTGGGCGCGGCGGTCCTCGCGGTGCTGGCCGCGGCGGGCGCCCTGCTGGGTATCGGACGCAGGCTTTCGGAGTACCGGTGAGAGGAGGAGCGGCAATGAGTGCACGACGTCTGAGGGCAAGCCTGAAGGGCTGGGGCGGCGTGGGTGCGATGGCCGTCGCCTGCGCACTCACCGCGGTGTTCGCCCTGTTGCTGCCGCTGAGCAGCGCGCGCGGCGACGGCAGCACCGGCATCGGCGGCCAGGGCGTGGGCCAGGGCACCCAGGCGAAGGCCGACGAGTGCACCGATCCGCAGGACCAGAGCCTGACGCCGTCCGCCGTGGACGGCGCGACGATCGACGCCATCAAGAAGCGCAAGGACCCGCGGCTGATCGTCGGCGTCGACCAGAACAGCTTCCGCTGGGGCTACCGCGACCCGAACAACACGAAGAGCGGCAGCGACCTCGAGGGCTTCGACATCGACCTCGTCCACGCGATCGCCGATGACATTCTGGGCGACCCGAACGCCGTACAGTTCCGCGCCATCCCCACCAACCAGCGCATCCCCGCCATCCAGAGCGGCAAGGTCGACATGGTGGTCCGCACTATGACGATCACCTGCTCCCGGCTCGAACAAGTCGCGTTCTCCGCGCCCTACTTCGAGACCGGCCAGCAGGTCCTGGCCCCGATCAACTCGACCATCACGGGGTACGACAAGTCGCTGGCGAAGCAGAGGATCTGCACGGCGACCGGCTCCACCGCGTACGACAAGCTGGACGCCGACAAGAAGGCGGGCGAGCTCGTCTCCACCGCCGACATCTCGACCACGGTTCCCAACCAACTCGACTGCCTGGTAAGGCTCCAGCTCGGTGAGGTCGACGCCGTGGTGACCGACGGCGCGCTGGCCGCCAGCCAGGCCGCACAGGACCCCACGGTCCAGCTCAAGGGCAAGACCTTCACCACCGAGTACTACGGCGTGGCCATGAAGAAGGGTTCCGACGATCTGGTGCGCCGGGTCAACCGGGTCCTGGAGAACTACCGCCAGAGCGGCTGGCAGACGGCGTACGACAAGTGGCTCTCCCCGACCCTGGGAGCCGACTCCCCGTCGTCGAATCCGCCCGCCGCGAAATACAAGTAGCGGTACAGGCAGCAGTAGCAGTACTGGTAGCGGTACAAGTAGCCGACACGGCCGAAAGCGAGAGGTGATCGATGGGCGTCACGGGACCCCCCGGGCCGGTGATGGACCGGGACGAGGTGGACCGTGCGCTGGCGCGCCTCGGCGCGGAGCACGAGGCCATCGAGACCTCGCTCCTCTCCTTGCAGGACCACGCGGGCCGCAGACTCCTCGAAGGCGCCGAGCTCACCGGCACGACCAAGGAACGCTGGTCGGCCGCGGAGGCCTCGATCACCCTGCTGTGGGCGTACTTCGACGCGTACGCCGACGCGTTGCGCTCCGCCCGCGAGATCCGCTCCCGCAGACGCTGGTCCAGCCGCGAGGACCTGTCGGAGCTGACCGAGCTGCTGCGCGGCGCGAGCATCACGGTCGCCGGGTCCGCCACGGCCACCGCGAACGCGCCGACGCTCGTCGGCACCGGCAAGCTCAGCGAGCAGTTCTCGCTGGTCGCGCTTGTGGAGCGGATGAACGAGCTGTACGCGTCCTCGCTCGACATGGTCATCGCCGCCGACGCGGTGTGGTCCGCGCTGCCCGCCCGGATAGATTTACTGGCCGCGGAGCTCCAGCGCACCCGGCGGCTCGCGCACTCCGTCGGCGTACGCCCCGGGGAGCACCCTGCGGGCGACGACCTGGAGCGGATCACCCGCACGCTCACCAGGCTGCGCGAGCGCGTGGTGTCCGACCCGCTGGCCTTCTGGCTTCCCACGCAAGGGAGTTCGGCCCCCGGCGGCGGGCGCCCCGACACGACGACGTACGACCACGAGGCGCGTGCCCTGGAGGACGTGCGCCGGGAGATCGACGCCGTGCTCACCGTCCGGCAGGACGCGGAGGCGCGCCTGGTGAAGCTGCGTGACGTGCTGAGCCGCGCGGACCGAACGCTCGCCGAGGCGAGGAGCGCCCGCGGTGAGGTGCTCGCGAAGATCGCCGCGTCCGAGGTGCCCGCGGTCAGCGGCCCGCCGACCGTGCTCCAGGAGCAGCTGGCGACGGCCGCCGAGTACCGCAGACACGCCCAGTGGCACCGCCTCTCGCCGCTCCTGGAAGCGCTGGAGGAAAAGGCGGAGGACGAACTCCTGCGCGCCCGCGAGTCGTTGACCGCGGTCACGCAACCGCTGGCGGTCCGCGCGGAGCTGCGCGGCCGCCTCGACGCGTACAAGGCGAAGGTCGCCCGGCACGGGCTCGCGGAGGACCCGTTCCTCATCGAGCGCTACGACGCGGCGCGCCGCATGCTGTGGAGCGCGCCCTGCGACCTGCGCGTCGCGGAGGACGCCGTACTGCGCTACCAGCACGCGGCGGCCGACCTGCTCAGCCCGCGGGTGCCCCCGCAGGGCAGTGGGCCACAGGACCGTAGGGGGGACTCATGAGTCAGAAGTGCCAGCGGCCCGGTTGCTCGGGGTCGTACGAGGACATGGGCGGCGGCGAGCTGTACTGCGACACGTGCGGTCTGGCGCCGGTCGTGTCCGCGGGCGGATCGTTGGGGTCGCCGCCGACCGGGATCACCGCGGGCGGCCGGAGCTCACGGGGCTCGGGCAGTTCCAGCAGCAGTTCGCGGGCGAGTTCCCGTGCGTCGTCGCGGTCCTCGCAGTCGCGGCGCTCGGTCTCCGGGCGCCTCTCCCGCTCGCTGTCGGGCTCCTCGACGGGCCGCTCGGTGTCGGTCCGCAGCTCGGGTTCGACCGCCGGTTCCTCGGGACGCGGCCGGCTCGGTGTCGGCCTGGTCGAGGTGCCGGGTGTGCCGCGGCCCGACCCGCGCGGGATGGTCCAGGACAACCCGGAGGTGCCCGAGCGCAAGCGGTTCTGCTCGCGCTCCGACTGCGGGGCGCCGGTGGGGCGTTCGCGCGGTGAGACGCCCGGGCGCACGGAGGGGTTCTGCACGAAGTGCGGCCACCCGTACTCGTTCGTGCCGAAGCTGGCCACGGGCGACATCGTGCACGGCCAGTACGAGGTCGTGGGCTGCCTCGCGCACGGCGGGCTCGGCTGGGTGTATCTCGCCGTCGACCGCGCGGTGTCCGACCGCTGGGTGGTCCTCAAGGGCCTGCTCGACACGGGCGACCAGGACGCGATGGCGGCCGCGATCTCCGAGCGCCGCTTCCTCGCGGAGATCGAGCACGCCAACATCGTGCGGATCTACAACTTCGTCGAGCATCTCGACCAGCGCACCGGTTCCCTCGACGGTTACATCGTCATGGAGTACGTCGGCGGCAAGTCCCTCAAGGAGATCGCCAACGACCGTCGTACGAAGGCCGGGAAGCGGGACCCGCTGCCGGTGGAGCAGGCGTGCGCGTACGGCATCGAGGCCCTGGAGGCGCTCGGCCACCTGCACAGCCGCAACCTCCTGTACTGCGACTTCAAGGTCGACAACGCGATCCAGACCGAGGACCAGCTCAAGGTCATCGACATGGGCGCGGTGCGCAGGATGGACGACGACGAGTCGGCCATCTACGGCACGGTCGGCTACCAGGCGCCGGAGGTGGCCGAAGTCGGCCCCTCGGTCGCCTCCGACCTGTACACGGTCGCGCGCACGCTGGCCGTGATGACCTTCGACTTCCAGGGCTACACGAACGTGTTCGTGGACTCCCTGCCCGACCCGGACAACATCGAGGTCTTCCGCCAGTACGAGTCGTTCTACCGGCTCCTGGTGCGCGCCACAGACCCCGACCCGGCCCGCCGGTTCGCCTCCGCGCAGGAGATGGCCGAGCAGCTGACCGGCGTGCTGCGCGAGGTCGTCTCCGTCCAGACCGGGCGTGCCCGCCCGGCGCTCTCCACCCTGTTCGGTCCCGAACTCAAGGTCACGGACACGGAGTTGTTCGGGACACTGGACGGGGACGTGTCGCGGCTCGGGGTGCGGGTGATGCCGGTCGGGCGCCGGCAACGGGCGCTGCCCGCCGCCAACGGTGGCGGACTCGCCATCACTTCGCGTGCTCCGGCCCCCGTCGACACCGGCAACCTGGTCAAGTCCGTCCAGGCCGCCGCCACCGCACTCGCGCTGCCCGTCCCCCGGGTCGACCCGGGCGACCCCAACGCCGGTTTTCTCGCCGGGCTCATGGCCTCCGCACCCGCGGAGCTGATCACCGCGCTGCACGCCGCGCCCACCGGCTCCCTGGAGCTGCGTCTGCGCGAGCTGCGGGCCCGCCTGGAGATGGGCGAACTGGCCGACGCCGCCAGGGCACTCGAGGCTTTGGAGACGGACCACCCGGACGACTGGCGGGTGGTCTGGTATCGGGGCGCCGCGGCCCTCGCGACCGGCGAGCACGAGATCGCGGCGCTGTCCTTCGACGCGATCTACGACGCGTTCCCCGGCGAGCCCGCGCCCAAGCTGGCCCTCGGCGTGTGCGCGGAGGTGCTCGGGCAGCTGGACAACGCCGCCGAGTACTACCGCCTGGTGTGGACGACCGACCCCAGCTATGTGAGTTCGGCGTTCGGCCTGGCCCGGGTGCAGCTCGCCTCGGGCGACCGCCGTGGCGCCGTACAGACGCTGGAATCCGTACCGGAGTCGTCGATCCACTACACGGCGGCGCGGGTCGCGGCCGTGCGGGCGCGGCTGCGGCAGCGACTCGCCGAGGAGGCGGCCGCCGCGCCGTTCCTGGAGGACCTGACAGCTGCTGCGGGGCAGGTCGAGGCCCTTGACGGATACGGTCTCGACGCGGTGCGACGCGAGCAGTTGTCCACAGAAGTACTGGGCTGCGCCCTGGACTGGGTACTCTCCGGTAGCCAGGCGTTCCCACCGGCCTCCGGCGGCGGACGTGCACTGCTCGGCAGCGAGCTGGACGAGCGCGGCCTCCGCTTCGGTCTGGAGCGTTCGTACCGCACGCTGGCCCGCCTCGCTACGGGCGGCGAGGAGAGGATCGACCTGGTGGAACGTGCCAACCGTTACCGCCCCCGGACGTGGGTGTGATTGATGTCCCAGATGCCCCAGCCGACGGCCCTTTCGCGGTGCCCCAGTTGCGAGGAGCCGCTGGAGGCGGGTGACCGCTTCTGCGGTGCGTGCGGGTACGACCTGTCGGCGGTGCCCGAGCCGCCCCAGGACGAGCCCACGATCACCATGAACGGCACATCGCCGCGCCCTCCTTCGTCCGTCTCGTCCGTGGACTGGCCCGTCGCCCCGGAGGTGGACAGCTCCGACATTCCGGCGCCGGTGCACCGGGCGACGGACATCCGGGGCACCGACTCGGGCGGCACCGAACTCCCGCGCGCGGCACACGAGTCCGCGGGCGTACGGTTCGACAGGCCACGCGAGCCGGACGAGTACCCCTTGGCTCCCCCGGCCGAAGCACGGCCCGAAGCCCGGTCGGAAGCTCTGGCCGAAGCCCGGCACGAAGCCCCGGCCGAGCCCCCCGCCGACCCCCGCACCGCCGACCTCGCGACAACTCCTCCCGCGGGCACCCGACTGTGCGTCGCCTGCCGCGCGGGCAGCGTCGACAACGACGGCTACTGCGAGAACTGCGGGCACGCGCAGCCACGCGAACGCGACCACATGGAACAGGAGTTGAGCGCGGTCTCCGCGGTCAGCGACCGGGGCCTGCGCCACCACCGCAACGAGGACGCGTTCACGCTCTCGACGACCGCGCTGCCCGACGGCGCACCCGCCGTCGTCGCGATCGTCTGCGACGGCGTCTCCTCGGCGACCCGCCCCGACGAGGCCTCCCTCGCCGCCTCCCGCGCGGCGGGCGAGTCGCTGCTCGCGGCGCTGCCGCTGGGCACGCACCCGCAGCAGGCCATGCACGAGGCGATCATCGCCGCCGCGGAGGCCGTCAACTCCCTGGCGGACGCGCCCGCTTCGCACGACGAGCACGCCCCGCACGTGAACGCTCCCGCCTGCACCCTCGTCGGCGCCGTCGTCACCCCCACCCTGCTGATCATCGGCTGGGTCGGCGACAGCCGCGCCTACTGGATCCCCGTCGACCGCGCCTCCCCCCCGGCCCGGCTCACCGAGGACGACTCGTGGGCCGCGCAGATGGTCGCCGCGGGCCTGATGAACGAGGCGGAGGCGTACGCCGACGAGCGCGCCCACGCGATCACGGGCTGGCTCGGCGCGGACGCGTACGAACTGGAGCCGCACACCGCTTCCTTCAAACCGGACCGGCCAGGTGTAGTGGTGGTATGCACCGACGGGCTGTGGAACTACGCGGAGGCGGCCGAGGACATGGCCGAGGTCGTACCCCTCGACGCCGCCGAGCGTCCGCTGCACAGCGCGCAGGTCCTGGTGGGCCACGCCCTGGACGGCGGGGGCCACGACAACGTAACAGTGGCGGTCGTACCGTTCCCGGCCCCCGTACAGGGGGCAGGATCGGCCTGAGGCCGCGAACGGGGAACGGCCTCGGACCGGAGGGGACCGGTCCGAACACAGTCATCGGCCCCCGTGGTACGCACCACGGGGGCCTTGAGGGGGACAAAGAAGGCATGGCCAATTTCTCGAAGTCGAACGTGCCGCAGTTCTCGGTCGACGTCTACCAGAACGAGTACCTTCCCGACGGCGCCCGCGAGGTCAACGCGATCGTCACGGTGAGCGCGACGGGCGGCGGCACCATCGGAAGCGCGGTCGCCGCGCCCCACCTGTACACCGCCGGGCAGGCCCCGGACGCGGCCGTGGCGATCATGGTCGACTGTTCGGGCTCGATGGACTACCCGCCGACCAAGATGCGGGGCGCCCGCGACGCGACGGCCGCCGCGATCGACTCCGTACGCGACGGGGTGCACTTCGCGGTGATCGGCGGCACCCATGTCGCCAAGGAGGTCTACCCGGGCGGCGGCCGGCTCGCGGTCGCCGACACGGCGACCCGCGACCAGGCCAAGCAGGCGCTGCGCAAGCTGAGCGCGGGCGGCGGCACGGCGATCGGCACCTGGCTGCGCCTCGCCGACCGCCTGCTGTCCTCGGCGGACGTCTCGATCCGGCACGGCATCCTGCTCACCGACGGCCGCAACGAACACGAGTCACCGGAGGACCTGAAGGCCGCCCTGGACTCCTGCGCCGGGCGCTTCACCTGTGACGCGCGCGGTGTCGGCACGGACTGGGAGGTCAAGGAGGTCACCGGGATCGCCTCGGCGCTGCTCGGCACCGCCGACATCGTCGCCGACCCGGCCGCCCTCGCCGCCGACTTCACGCACATGATGGAGACGGCCATGGGCAAGGAGGTCGCGGACGTCGCCCTGCGGCTCTGGACGCCCGTCGGCACGGAGATCAAGTTCGTCAAGCAGGTCGCCCCCACGGTCGAGGAGTTGACCGGCCGCCGCACCGAGGCCGGCCCGCGCGCCGGGGACTATCCGACCGGATCCTGGGGCGACGAGTCCCGCGACTACCACGTGTGCGTGGAGGTCCCCTCGGCCGGCATCGGCCAGGAGATGCTGGCCGCCCGGGTCTCGCTGGTGATCCCGCAGAGCGACGGAAGCGTGCAGAACCTCGGCGCGCAGGGCCTCGTACGGGCGGTGTGGACCGACGACATGGCGGCTTCCACGTCGATCAATCCGCAGGTCGCGCACTACACAGGTCAGGCGGAACTGGCACAAGTCATCCAACAGGGCCTGGATGCACGCAAAGTGGGAGATGTCGACGGAGCAACGGCCAAGCTGGGCCGGGCCGTTCAGCTCGCCAGCGCCTCGGGCAACGCCGATACTGCGAAACTGCTTGCGAAGGTGGTCGACGTTGTCGATGCCGCTGCAGGTACTGTGCGATTGAAGGCAAG
Source organism: Streptomyces sp. NBC_00620 (assembly GCF_026341825.1). Taxonomy (GTDB): domain Bacteria; phylum Actinomycetota; class Actinomycetes; order Streptomycetales; family Streptomycetaceae; genus Streptomyces. The sequence continues at coordinate 3,496,688 of NZ_JAPENY010000001.1, read as the reverse complement.
GGTCGAGGAAGCAGACGAAATGACCCTTGAGACACGGTCCACAAAGACTGTTCGTGTAAAGAAGTAAGCGACCCCGGCTCCCCCAGGAGCTGGAGAAACCCGGCCATACCGGCCGGAAAAGGAGAGGGGGAAGCGCCGACATGCCGACCTGCCCGAACGGACACCAGTCGGGTTCCGACGACTGGTGCGAGGTCTGCGGTCACCGCATGGCCGGTGCCGTGCCCCCGCCCCCTCCGCCACCGCCGCCCGCCGCCGGGTACGGCTATCCCGGCTCGCCTCCGCCGCCCGGCGCCGGAGGCCCTGGCGGCCCCGGAGGGCGCCCGCATCTCTCCGCCGTGCCCGACCACCCCGCGCCGGAGCTCTGCCCGCAGTGCCGTACGCCCCGTGAGGGCGCGGCGCCGTTCTGCGAGCAGTGCCGGTGGAACTTCCTGACCAATACGGCGACCTCGTACACGCCCGCCGCGCCGCGTCCGCAGGCCCCCATGCCCGGGGCTCCTGGGGGTCCCGGCGGACCTGGTGGCCCCGGTGGCCCTGGTGGCCCTGGTGGCCCGAATCCGGCGCAGCGGTTCCAGCAGGGGCCGCCCACCGGAGCCGGGCACGGTCAGGACCCGTTCGAGTACCAGAGCTCGCGGCCCTCGCAGATGAACCGTCCCGCCGAACCGATTCCGCCGGGTCCGCCCGGACCGTACGGCGGCGGCCCCTCGCCCTTCGGCGGCGACCCCTCCCGCCCGGTCCCGCCGCCCCCCGGGCCCACGCCCGGCGCCCCGCAGGCCTTCACACAGCAGCCTGCCTCCCCCGGGTACCCCCAGGGCGCCCCGCCGGCGCAGGGCGGCCCGTCCTTCGGCGGCGGTGACGACGACTGGGTGATCTCCCCGCCGTCGGCAGGCAGCCCCGGCGGACCGGGTACGCAGGCCGGTCCCGGCCGCCCGAACGGTCCCGGCCCGGCCCAGGGCGGCGGCTACGGCTACCCGCAGCCCGGCACGACCCAGGCCCCGCCCGGCCCGTCCTACCAGCAGTCGCTCAACTGGACCGCGACGATCGGTCCCGACCGCGAGTACTTCATGGCGATGATGCAGCGCTCGGGCCCCGAGGCCGCGGGCCTGAACCTGCCCGCGTACTCACCGGAGCAGCAGCGCCCGCTCACCGGCAACCAGATGACGATCGGCCGCCGCCGGCACTCCACCGGCGAGTCCCCCGACATCGACCTGTCGGTGCCCCCGGAGGACCCGGGCGTCTCCCACCAGCACGCGGTCCTGGTCCAGCAGCCGGACGGCAGCTGGGCGGTCGTCGACCAGAACTCCACCAACGGGACCACGGTGAACGGCGGCGAGGAGCCCATCCAGCCCTTCGTGCCCGTACCGCTCCAGGACGGGGACCGGGTGCACGTGGGCGCCTGGACGACGATCACGATCAGGCGCGGCTAGTACCTGGCCGGACGGACCACCGAGGCGTCACGGCAGCGGCCAGGTGTACGGCCCCTCGGGGTCGTCCAGCCACGCCCAAACCCGCTCGCCGTCGACCGTGATCCCGTACCGCTCGCGCACCGGCTGCTCCTCGCGCTCCCACAGCGCGTACGCCTCGTACGGGTCCAGGCTGCCCGCGGTCAGGGTCAGCAGGAACCGGAACAGCTCGTGGCTCCTGGCCCGGGGCGGCAGCCCGCCCAGGTGCGGCTCCTCCGGCTCGGGCCGGGTGTCGCCGCGCAACGGCACGAAGTAGGCGGGCGTGTGCAGGAAGCGCCCTTCGGCGTACTCGCCGTCCCGTACCCGCAGGGTGATCAGGCCGGTGGCCAGCGGCGCGAGGATACGGGCGCCGGGGCTGCACTGGGGCAGCCAGGCGCGCGGCACCGAGGTCAGCGTGCAGGTGGCGATGATCCGGTCGAAGGGGGCGCGCTCCGGGACTCCGCGGGCGCCGTCCCCGGTGACGACGGTCGGCCGGTAGCCGGCGATGGCCAGATGGCGGCGCGCGGACTCGGTGATCTCCGGGTCGAGGTCGACGGTGGTCACGAACGCGTCGCCGAGCCGGTGGGCGAGCAGAGCCGCGTTGTACCCGGTCCCGGCCCCGATCTCCAGCACGGCGTCCCCGTCCTCCACCTCCAGCTCCGTCAGCATCTTCGCCATCAGCGAGGGCTGGCTGCTGGACGAGAGCAGCTCGCCGTCCCGCACCCGGGTGGCCAGCGGGGCGTCCGCGTACGCGCCGCGCAGCCAGCGCTCCCGGGCCCTGGGGTCGGGGTCCTCGCCCCATACCCGCTCGAAGCCGCCCACGGCCCCGACGTAGTAGTACGGCACGAAGAGATGGCGCGGCACCGCCTCGAACGCCTCCCGCCAGACCGGATCGGCGTCCCAGGCCCCACTTCTGTCGATCTCACGTACCAGCGCCGCCCGCGCCGCCATGGCGAGGTCGTCGGGCTCCTGGTCGAGAGCGTGCGCGCTCATACCTCCACTGTGCTGCGGGAGGGGCCGGGAGGCGAGCGCCGGGCCTCGCGCGGATGGGGTGTGGTCCTAAGCCTTGAGTCCTCGGTCATCCCGTCTGAGACCATGGGTGATGTGACAGAGATCCGGCGCGGAACGCTTCAGGAGCAGACCTTCTACGAGCAGGTCGGCGGGGAGGAGACCTTCCGCCGCCTCGTGCACCGTTTCTACGAGGGAGTCGCCGGGGATCCGGTGCTGCGGGCCATGTATCCCGAGGAGGACCTGGGTCCGGCCGAGGAGCGCTTCACGCTGTTCCTCATCCAGTACTGGGGCGGCCCGACGACGTACAGCGAGAACCGCGGCCACCCCCGGCTGCGGATGCGCCACGCCCCCTTCGCCGTCGACCAGGCCGCGCACGACGCCTGGCTCAAGCACATGCGCGTCGCCGTGGACGAGCTCGGCCTCTCCGAGGAGCACGAGCACACGCTGTGGAACTACCTGACGTACGCGGCGGCTTCGATGGTGAACACGGCGGGCTGACCCGGGGCGCTGCGAGTCAGCGGACGCTGATGTCCAGGGCGCCGAGTCCCGCCCGGCGTACGGCGATCGACCCGTACGGGGTGCGCAGCCGCAGCCATGCACCCGACGAGTACAGCCCCAACGGGCTTTCGTCAGGCGACACTTGGCGTGCGGGCCGCAGGAATCCCAGGGACTGCGCCGCGTGCGCGGCCCGTACCGGCAGGTCGGTGTCGCCGACCGGCCGGGACCAGATCTCCCGCCCGATCCGGTCGAGTTCGGCGCGCGTACGCCGATCGACCGCCAACTCCTGTGTACGGGACCGGAATTCGGCCACCGCGGCGGCGACCATCGCCCGTACGGCGTCCGGTGCGGGCAGCCCAGGTTCCTGCCGCCAGCCGCGGCGGGGCGGCAGCACTCCGGCCCACGGCGGCCCGGTGACGGCCCCCGGGACGGCCACGGTGGACGCCGACTCGTCGACGGACTCCAGGAGTTCACCGGCCGAGACGGTCACGTCGAGCAGGACGTCGAGCCCGTCCTCGTACGGCTTGGCAAGGCGCGCCGTACGGATCGCGAGGACCTCGAAGGACGGCGGGCGCCCGAAGACCGCGAGCGTGGTGCCGGACGCCTGGAGGCGTACGGCGGCGGCGCGGTCGTAGTGGATCAGCCTGGAGAGGAAGGCGGCGAGGTCCGCCGCCTCCCCCTCGTCGGCGAGGTGCAACAGGGCCGTCATGCGGCGACGGCCTCGTCCTTGTCGTCTCGGTACTCCGCGAGGAACTCCCGCTCCTCGGCGGTGAGTCGGCGCGGCCGCTGGGCCTCGAAGTCGAACGGCACAATCACCGTCGCGGCCCGCACGTACACCTGGTCGGGGTCCTTGACCTCGTAGGTGATCGTGAACGACGCCGCCCGGATCTCCGTGATCCACAGCTCGATGTCCACCGGCGTGTGCCGGTGGACCAACTGCCGCTTGTAGTCGATCTCGTGGCGCGCCACCACAGACCCCTGCTTGAAATCCTTCTCCGGGCGGAACAGGAAGTCGATGCGTGCTTCCTCGAGATAGCGGAGGAAGACCACGTTGTTGATGTGGCCGTACGCGTCCATGTCCGCCCAGCGCAGTGGGCAGTGGTAGATGTGCCGCAAGATCAGCCCCGGGTCAGCTTCTTGTAGGTGGCACGGTGCGGGCGCACCGCGTCCGCACCGAGTCGCTCGACCTTGTTCTTCTCGTACGACTCGAAGTTGCCCTCGAACCAGTACCACTTCGACTCGCCCTCGTACGCGAGGATGTGCGTCGCGACCCGGTCCAGGAACCAGCGGTCGTGGGAGATGACCACGGCCGCACCGGGGAACTCGAGCAGCGCGTTCTCGAGCGAGGACAGGGTCTCCACGTCGAGGTCGTTGGTGGGCTCGTCGAGGAGCAGCAGGTTGCCGCCCTCCTTGAGGGTCAGCGCCAGGTTCAGGCGGTTGCGCTCACCGCCGGAGAGGACACCGGCGGGCTTCTGCTGGTCCGGGCCCTTGAAGCCGAAGGCGGACACATAGGCGCGCGAGGGCATCTCGACCTGGCCGACGTTGATGTAGTCGAGCTCGTCGGAGACGACGGCCCACAGCGTCTTCTTGGGGTCGATGTTGGCGCGGCTCTGGTCGACGTAACTGATCTTGACGGTCTCGCCGACCTTGATCGCACCGGAGTCCGGGGTCTCCAGACCCTGGATCATCTTGAACAGCGTGGTCTTGCCGGCGCCGTTGGGACCGATGACCCCGACGATGCCGTTGCGCGGCAGCGTGAAGCTCAAGTCATCGATGAGGACCTTGTCGCCGAAGGCCTTCGAGAGGTTGTTGACCTCGACGACGATGGAGCCCAGACGCGGGCCCGGCGGGATCTGGATCTCCTCGAAGTCCAGCTTCCGCATCTTGTCGGCCTCGGCTGCCATCTCCTCGTAACGGGCGAGGCGCGCCTTGGACTTGGTCTGACGGCCCTTGGCGTTGGACCGGACCCACTCCAGCTCTTCCTTGAGCCGCTTCTGACGCTTCTCGTCCTTGCGGCCCTCGACCTTGAGGCGCGTGGACTTCTTCTCGAGGTACGTGGAGTAGTTGCCCTCGTACGGAATCGCGCGGCCGCGGTCCAGCTCGAGGATCCACTCGGCGACGTTGTTCAGGAAGTACCGGTCGTGAGTGACGGCGACGACGGCGCCCGCGTACTTCGAGAGGTGCTGCTCCAGCCAGTTCACCGACTCGGCGTCGAGGTGGTTGGTGGGCTCGTCGAGGAGGAGCAGGTCGGGAGCCTCGATCAGCAGCTTGCAGAGCGCTACGCGGCGCTTCTCACCACCGGAGAGGTTGGTGACCGGCCAGTCGCCGGGCGGGCAGCCCAGCGCGTCCATGGCCTGCTCCAGCTGCGCGTCGAGGTCCCAGGCGTTGGCGTGGTCCAGGTCTTCCTGGAGCTTGCCCATCTCGTCGAGGAGCGCGTCCGAGTAGTCGGTCGCCATCAGCTCGGCGACCTCGTTGAAGCGGCTGAGCTTGCCCATGAGCTCGGCGGCGCCGTCCTGGACGTTCTGCAGGACCGTCTTGGACTCGTCCAGCTGCGGCTCCTGCATGAGGATGCCGACGCTGAAACCGGGCGACAGGAACGCGTCACCGTTGGACGGCTGCTCAAGGCCCGCCATGATCTTGAGAACGGTGGACTTACCGGCGCCGTTCGGCCCCACCACACCGATCTTCGCTCCGGGCAGGAAGCTCAGGGTGACGTCATCAAGAATCACCTTGTCGCCGTGCGCCTTGCGCGTCTTGCGCATGGTGTAAATGAACTCAGCCAAGAGAAACCGTCCGGACGCTTGAAATCGGCAGTGGGCAGATACACCCCATCTTGCCTGACTGCCAGCCCTCGGGGGAAACCCGTTTGGTCGGCCCTCCGTGACCTGGCCGTTCCCCCGGGTGTGGGAGGACACTCGTAGACAGGGGACCGTCGACGGGCAGGGACCCGGAGGTGATCGTGATGACGCAGACCGCTGTCGGATGGCACGTGGAGCTGGAATTCGAGGAAGACGCTCACCGCACGCGCGCCGCCGCACTCGTACGGCTCCCGGACGGGAGCGAGGTGCGCGCCCACGGGTACGCGAGCCGCCACCCCTCCGACTCGAACCAGCCGAGGGTCGGCGAGGAGGTCGCGGGTGGCAGGGCGCTCAACGAACTGGCGATGAAGCTGCTGACCAAGGCGCACGACGAGATCGACGAGGAGTCGGGCAGGACGTCGCATCCGTTGACGTGAGGTGATGTCGCGTGACGTGACGTGAGCCGGTCCGGGCCGGGCGGGCACAGGAACCTCGACCGGTCCGACCGGCTGACGCGTGGGCCGCGCTGCCCAAGCGCGCGAGCCCCGCTGCTCAACGCGTGAGCCAGCCCCCGCCGCCTAACGCGTAAGCCCCGCGACGATGGCCGTGAGCGTGCGCTCGATCACCGCGTCGCGCTGGTCGGCGGGCAGGTGGGCGAGCGGGCCGTCGAGGATGAGCAGCGACAGGCCGTGGACGGTCGACCACGCGGCGACCTCGGCCGCGGGCCGGTTCTCCGGCCGCATCCGGCCCGTCGCCGCAAGCACGTCGAGCGTCTCCGAGAGCAGCACGAACGCCGCGAACTCCGGTCTCTCCTCGGGGATTTCGAGGCCGGCGAAGTCACCGTCCTCCGGTGTCGTGCGGCAGAAGGCGGTGCGGTAGAGCCCGGGGTGCTCGATCGCGAACCGTACATACCCGCGCCCGATCGCCTCGGTCCTGCGCACGGCCTCCTCGCCCGGATCGTCGAGTGCGGGCAGTGCACGTACGGCCTCGACCATCGAATCGGCGAGCGCCAGCTGGCCGCGGGTCTTCACGGCCTCCAGGAGGTCCACCTGGCCGCTGAAGTGGCGGTACGCAGCGGTGGGCGACACTCCGACGCTGCGGGCCGCCTCACGCAGCACGACGCGTTCGGGGCCGCCTTCGGCCGCGAGTTCGAGGGCGGCCTCGATCAGCGCGTTGCGCAGGTCGCCGTGGTGGTAGCGGGACTTGCCGTCCGTGATCGATCCCATGACCCCATCCTGCCCGAAGTCGAAGTGGCCGACATCTTAAAGTTGACGCCGTTAACATCATGTGCCATCGTCAATGTTAATAGCGTAAACATCAAGAGGTGAAGACCATGTACGACCGGATTTCGGAGCTTGCCCTCCGCAGGGGGCGGCTCGTACTGATACTCACCGCGGTGGCTGTCGTCGCCATGGCGGTCATCGGCTTCGGGGCGTTCGGCAAGCTCCTGGGCGGCGGCTTCGAGGATCCGAGCGCGCCCTCGACGCGCGCTCAGCAGCTCATCGACGAGAAGTTCGGAGGTGAGAGCAACCTGGTCCTGCTGGTCCGGGCCGACGACGGCGACATCGGCTCCGGCGCCGCCGAGCGTGCCGGCTCCGCCCTCACCTCGGACCTCAAGGGCGAGCCGACCGTGGCGAACGTGATCTCGTACTGGGACACCGGCGCCTCCTCGCTGACCTCCCGGGACGGGAACGAGGCGCTGGTACTGGCCCACATCAAGGGCGACGAGACCGAGCAGGCCGACAACGCCTCGGCGATCATCGACGAGTACACCGGCGAACGTGACGGGCTGACCGTGCAGGCGGGCGGAGCGGCCGCGGTCGGCAACGAGATACCGAGCCAGGTCGCCAAGGACCTCGCGGTGGCCGAGGCGATCGCCGTGCCACTGATCCTCATCCTGCTCGTGATCGCCTTCGGAAGCGTCGTCGCGGCGCTGATTCCGCTGGTCATCGGGCTGATCGCGATCGTCGGCACCTTCGCCGAGCTTTACGTCCTGGGCAGCCTCACCGACGTGTCGGTGTTCTCCATCAACCTCACCACCGCCCTGGGCCTCGGCCTCGGCATCGACTACGCGCTGCTCATGATCAGCCGGTTCCGCGAGCACCTCGCGGAGGGCGCCGAGGTCCCCGAAGCGCTCCGGCACACGGTGAGGACGGCCGGGCGGACCATCACCTTCGCCGCGGCGACCGTCGCCATCGCGCTCTCCGCCCTGCTGGTCTTCCCGCAGTACTTCCTGCGCTCGTTCGCCTACGCCGGCATCGGCGTCGTGGTCATCGCAGCCGTCAGCGCCCTGCTGGTCGTACCGGCACTGCTCGCCGTACTCGGCCACCGGGTCAACAACGGCCGGCTGCCCTGGGCGAAGACCGTGCGCAGCGCCGAGGCACCGCTCTGGGGCCGGCTGGCCCGCACGGTCATGCGCAGGCCCGCCCTGACCGCACTGCCGGTCCTCGCGATCCTGCTGCTCGCGGCGAGTCCGCTGCTCGGCGTCGTCTTCGGCACGCCGGACGAGCGGGTGCTGCCGGAGAGTGCGCAGAGCCGGCAGGTCGCCACCGCGGTGCAGAACGACTTCACCGGCAGCGACGAGTCGGCGGTGCAGATCGTCACGACCGGGCCGGTGGCCCCGGCCGCGCTGAGCGCGTACGCGACCGACCTGTCGCGGCTCGACGGCGCGGCCCGCGTGGAGACCTCCGCCGGCACCTTCAGCGACGGCCGGTCCACCCCGCCCGGCCCGGCCGCCGCAGCGCTCGGCCGGCCCGACGCTCAGCGGATCGCCGTGATCAGCGACCTCACTCCCCACTCGGACGAGGCGCAGAACCTGGTCACGGACATTCGGGCCATCGACCCGCCCGCCGGGACCGAGGCACTGGTCGGCGGCAACGACGCGCGACTCATCGACGCCAAGGCCTCGATCGCCGACCGGCTCCCGTTCGCCATCGGCCTCGTGGCGGGCACCACGTTCGTGATCCTCTTCCTCTTCACCGGCAGCGTGGTCCAGCCCCTGCGGGCACTTGTCCTCAACGGCATCAGCCTCACCGCGGCGATCGGCGTCATGGTGTGGATCTTCCAGGACGGCCATCTGTCCTCGCTGCTCGGCTTCACTCCGCAGCCGATGGACACCTCGATGACCGTGCTCATGTTCTGCATCGCCTTCGGACTGTCCATGGACTACGAGGTGTTCGTGACCAGCCGGATCAAGGAGCTGCACGACGCGGGCGCCGACACGGAGACCGCCGTCACCAGCGGGCTCTCCCACACCGGCCGCATCGTGACCATGGCAGCCGGCCTGCTCGCGGTGAGCTTCTTCGCCTTCGGCACGGCCAATGTCAGCTTCATCCAGATGTTCGGGCTGGGCAGCGGACTGGCGATCCTGATCGACGCGGTGGCCGTACGCGGGGTCCTGGTCCCGGCGGCCATGCGACTCCTTGGCCGCACGGCCTGGTACGCGCCGAAGCCGCTGCGCGCGGTGCACGAGCGGCTGGGCATCTCCGAGGGCGGGCCCGCCGAGGAGAGGCGGACACCGGCCAAGGTCTGACCCTGCTTTACGCGGAAGGCCCGGCCGGGGTGTGCCGGCCGGGCCTTCCGCGACTCTCGGGCTCATCCCATTTTTGAACATGTTCAATTATCTGGGATATGCTCGCCCCGCACGCCGTCGCGCAACGAGGGGGAGCCCGATGAAGGTAGTCATACCCGGAGGGACCGGGCAGGTAGGAACGATCCTGAACCGCGCCCTGACCGCCGCGGGCCATGAGGTCGTGGTCCTGACCAGACGGCCGGCGCGCGACCGCGAAATCCGCTGGGACGGCAAGACCCTGGGCCCCTGGGCCAAGGAGATCGACGGCAGCGACATCGTCATCAACCTCGCCGGACGCAGCGTCAGCTGCCGCTACGCCCCGGCCAACCTGCACGCGATGATGGACTCGCGCGTGCACTCCACCCAGGTCGTCGGTGAGGCCATCGCGGCCGCCGAGCAACCTCCCCCGCTCTGGCTGCAGATGAGCACCGCCACCATCTACGCCCACCGCTTCGACGCACCCAACGACGAGGCGACCGGCGTGATCGGCGGCACCGAACCCGGCGTCCCGGACTACTGGGCCTACAGCGTCGAGATCGCCAAAGCCTGGGAACGTACGCAAGAACAAGCCGAAACCCCGCACACCCGCAAGGTCGCCCTGCGCTCAGCCATGGTCATGAGCCCCGACCGCGGCGGCGTCTTCGACATCCTGCTCCGGCTGGCGCGACTCGGCCTCGGCGGCCCGGTCGCAGGCGGCGCCCAGTACGTCTCCTGGATCCACGACCGCGACTTCGTCCGCGCCGTCGAATTCCTGGCCGCCCGGGACGACCTCGCCGGCCCGGTGAACCTCTCCGCCCCCGCCCCGCTCCCGCAGCGCCCGTTCATGCGCGCACTGCGCGCCGCCTGGGGTGTCCCCGTGGGCCTGCCCGCAACCAAGTGGATGGCGGAACTGGGCGCGTTCGCCCTGCGCTCGGACACCGAGCTCCTGCTGAAGAGCCGCCGCGTCACCCCCGGCCGCCTACTCGAAGCCGGCTTCGCCTTCGACCACCCCCAGTGGCCGGAAGCCGCCGCCGACCTCACACGCCGCCTGCGCGGAGGCCCCACCCCAACCACCAAAAAGCCCTCCCGGAGGGAGGGCGGAGACTTGCGCCCCCGGCAGGACTCGAACCTGCGGCCAAGCGCTTAGAAGGCGCCTGCTCTATCCACTGAGCTACGGGGGCCGGGTGTGGCGGCCTTTGTCCTGGTGCCCGGGTGTGGGCTGATCCCTGACCTTGCCGGGGACAAGGATAGGGCTCCCGAATCCCTGACCCGCTCGCTTCGCCTCCGTGGCTCGATGTGGAGGTTCAGTGAAGCGGTCCTGATAATCGCAGGCGGGTACGAATCGTGCACCGCTTTTGGCGTCTCACGCATCGGGTGTTGTGCACTCGTTATGCCTGCGCCCCCGGTCATCCCTTCCGTCCCGTGTGTCCTGTCGGCGCGCAGACATACCCATATGCTTCAGAAAGACTCCAAAATTGGGCATTCTTCGCATGTGGTGACCTTGGACGTACGGCCTCAGCTGCTCGACGCACTCTCCGCCCTGCGCGACCGTGTCGCCGCCGCACGCTTCCCGCTGCCCCTGGCGGGGGCTCCACGCGCGCGTGCCAACCGCGACGAACTACTCGCACAGCTCGACGACTATTTGGTGCCCCGGTTGAGAGAACCCGAAGCACCCCTCCTCGCCGTCATCGGAGGTTCGACCGGCGCCGGGAAGTCGACGCTGGTCAACTCCCTTGTGGGGCGCCGGGTCAGCGAGGCGGGCGTGCTGCGGCCGACGACCCGCACGCCGGTGCTGGTGTGCCACCCGGAGGACCATCACTGGTTCAGCGGGATGCGGGTACTGCCCGACCTCACGCGCGTGTGGGTGCCCCATCAGGAGCCCGGCGACGACCTGCCCGCACTCACCGAACGCGGGGAACGGGTGCTGCGGATCGAGACCGCGGACACCCTCCCCCGCGGTCTCGCTCTCCTCGACGCCCCCGACATCGACTCGCTGGTCGCCGACAATCGCGTACTCGCCGCCGAACTGATCTGCTCGGCCGACATCTGGGTCATGGTCACCACTGCCGCCAGGTACGCCGACGCCGTGCCGTGGCATCTGCTGCGTACGGCAAAGGAGCACAAGGCGACCCTGGTCACCGTGCTCGACCGGGTGCCCCACCAGGTGGTGTCCGAGGTCTCGCGGCAGTACGGCGCGCTGCTCGCCAAGGCCGGACTCGGCGAGGTGCCCCGGTTCACCGTGCCCGAGCTGCCCGAATCGGCATGGGGAGGCGGCCTGTTGCCCGCCACCGCCGTCGCCCCGCTGCGTACGTGGCTCACACACCAGGTGGAGGACCCGGGAGCCCGGCACGACGCGATGGCCCGTACCGCCTACGGAGTCCTCGACTCGCTGAAGGCGCGGATGCCCGAACTGGCCAGCGCGGCCGCCGCGCAGTACGCCGCCGCGCTGCGGCTCACCGCGGCCGTCGACGGGGCGTACGACAGCGAGCACGCGCGCGTGAGGGGGCGTCTGCAGGCCGGGGCCGTGCTCTCCGGGGACGCGCTCAAGCGGTGGCGCGCCTATCCGCTCGACTGCACCGCGGGCGAACTGCTCGACGCGCTGGTCGAGAGCCTGAGCGCGCTGCTGCTGTGCTCCGTGACAGCCGCCGACGAGCGCGTGGACGAGGCCTGGCGGCGCGAACCGGCCGCGGGCGCTCCCGGGCTGACCGACCGTGATCCCACGCTGGAGAGCGCCGAGCACAGGATCGGGATGGCCGTACGACGCTGGCGGCGCGTCCTCGAGGAGTACTCCGAGGAGGAGGTGCGCGACCTCGACAGGAGTGTCGCGCAGGACGCGGAGGTGGTCGCCGCGCTGGTCGCCACCGCGCTGCTCGGCGGCCGCAGGGCGCGATCCGCGGGCGAGGGGCTCGCGGAGCGGATCGGGGCGCACAGTGCCCTGCGGCTGCGCGACCGCGGCGGACGCCTGCTCGCCGATTACCTCGACAAGGCCCTGCAGACCGAACGCGAACGCCGTCTCGCCCCGCTCGACGCACTCGACGTACATCCAGAACCCCAGGCCGAACTCATCGCCGCGCTGTCCGTACTGCAGAAGGAGAGGTGACCGCGGTGACTGCCGTCACTGACCACACGGATCACGCCGATCGCCCAGACCAGCCCGGGGAGGACCACCTCGAAAACACCTCCCCCGAAGAGGGCACATCCGAGAACGACCTCTCCGGGGACGCAAGTTCCGAGGACGAGAGCAAGGGCGAGGACAAGAACGAGGGCGACCAGGACAAGGACCATGCCAAGGCCGAGAAGAGCACCGGCGACGGCGAGCCCCCCGCCGAAGAGGGGCTTCCCAAGAACACCCCCTCGGGGGACGTCCACGCGCGCGTGGAGCCTCAGGAAGCGGAGCACGCACGCGTGAAGGACGACGACCCGTCCGCGCGCGCGGAGGGCGGCCCCGCCTGGGACGACGGGCTCATCGCGCGGCGCGTGTCCGAGACGGCCACCGCGCAGGCGGCACCGGTGGAGACCAAGCCTGCCGTTCAGGACCCGCCCGCCCCTCTCGCGTACGACGGAGCCCTGCGCTCACGCCTCGACGCGCTGCGCGAGCTGGTGGGACTGTCCCGCACGCGGCTCGACAGCAGGACGCTCGCCGAGGCGGGCCGGGTCCTCGACGAGGCGGCGGCGCGGCGCAGGCTCTCCGGGCAGCACACCGTCGTCGCCATCGCCGGGGCCACCGGGAGCGGCAAGTCGCAGCTCTTCAACGCGCTCGCCGGTGTGGCCATTTCGGAGACCGGCGTACGCAGGCCCACCACCGCGGCACCCATCGCGTGCAGTTGGAGCGACGGCGCGGCGACGCTCATCGACCGGCTCGGCATCCCCGGACGGCTGCGCAGACGCCCGTTGCAGAGCGCGGAGGCGGAGGCACAACTGCGCGGCCTCGTCCTGGTCGACCTGCCCGACCACGACTCCGCGGCGGTCCAGCACCGCGAACACGTGGACCGCATCCTGGCGCTCGTCGACGCGGTCATCTGGGTCGTGGATCCGGAGAAGTACGCGGACGCGATCATCCATGAGCGCTATCTGCGGCCCATGGCGGGTCACGCGGAGGTCATGTTCGTAGTCCTCAACCAGGTGGACCGGCTGCCCGGTGAGGCCGCCGACCAGGTCCTCGACGACCTGCGGCGGCTCCTCGACGAGGACGGGATCGCGCTCGGCGAGTACGGCGAACCGGGCGCGACCGTGCTCGCGCTGTCGGCGCTCACCGGGGACGGCGTCGGCGAACTGCGCGAGTCCCTCGGCCAGTTCGTGGCCGAGCGGGGCGCCGCCGCCCGCCGGATCTCCGCCGACGTGGACGCCGCCGCGGCGCGCCTGCGGCCCGTGTACGCGACCGGGCGGCGGACCGGCCTCAGCGAGGAGGCGCGCGACGAGTTCGCGGCCCGGCTCGCGGATGCGGTGGGCGCGGTCGCGGCAGGCGACGCGGCCGAACGCGCGTGGCGCCGCAACGCCAACCGCGCGTGCGGCACGCCCTGGCTGCGGCTGTGGCGCTGGTACGAGGACCGGCGCGAACCACCGACCGGACGGCTGCCCGTCCGGGCCCCCGCGGACGAGGAGGCCACGGCACGCCAGCGCGTCGAGCAGGCCGTACGTACGGTGGCGGACCGGGCGGCGTACGGGCTCCCCGCACCCTGGGCGCAGGCGGTGCGCGAGGCGGCCGCACGCGGGGCGCAGGGGCTGCCCGAGGCCCTGGACGAGATGGCGGCGCGCGCCACGGCACCGGTGGGCCGGCCACCGCGGCCGGGCTGGTGGCCGGTCGCCGTGTTCGCCCAGGCTTCGATGACGATCCTCCAGGTCATCGGCGGGCTCTGGCTGCTGGGACAGATCATCGGCGTCACGTCACCGAATCTCGGGGTGCCGGTGCTGCTGATGGTGGCGGGCATCATCGGCGGTCCGGCCGTGGAGTGGAGCAGCAGGATGGCGGCGCGCGGGCCCGCCAGACGCTACGGGCTCGAAGCGGAACGGCGGCTGCGGGAGGCCGCCGCCGGGTGCGGAAGGGCCCGCGTGCTCGATCCGGTGGCGGCGGAACTGCTGCGATACCGGGAGGTCCGGGAGCAGTACGTACGGGTCACGGGGGCGGCGTCCGCCTCCGTCGGCTGAACCGAGAGCCGCTGAACCGAGACCCGCTGAACCGACACCCGCGGAAGCGGCACCCGCTGAAACGCTGAACCGGCACCACCCCGTCGGGTGACGCGGCTGTCCACAACCGGCCGGTGGCACACAGCGCTCAGCGGGCCCGGCCCGGCGAAGGCAGTCTGAACTCGCGGCGATCGCAGCGCATGCGGTCGCCGCGAGAGGCGCGGGAGGCGCCGCAGACGCATTCGTGCGGGAGATACGGGAGAGGTGTTCGGGATGAACGAGACGATGGTGTGCGCGGTGGGCAACGTGGCGACGCCACCGGTGTACCGGGAGCTGGCCAACGGGGCGTCGGCGAGGTTCCGGCTGGCGGTGACGGCGCGGTACTGGGACCGCGAGAAGAGCGCGTGGACGGACGGACACACCAACTTCTTCACGGTGTGGGCCAATCGGGCGCTCGCCACGAATGTGGGGGCATCGGTGTCGGTGGGCGATCCCGTCATGGTGCAGGGCAGGTTGAAGGTGCGCACCGAACAGCGCGACGGCCAGAGCTGGACGTCGGCGGACATCGACGCGGTGGCGATCGGCCACGACCTCTCACGAGGCACGTCGGCGTTCCGACGTGCCTCCAAGGGGGACACCGGATCGACTCCGAGCCCCCAGCCGGAGCCCAGTTGGGAAACGGAGCCACAGACTCAGCCCGAGCCGGCCGGAGTGACGTGATGTCAGAGCCGGAAACGACCTGACCGAACTGCGGCTTATCGACAAGTACATTCCGAACAGCTTTCGTGGATTTGTCGATAAGCGCAGCTCACAGGCGTGTTGAGCGATAACGATTCCGAGTCGGATCGGTTATCGGATGACATGACTGGGGAGCGTGGTGCGCCGCGTCCTTAGGATGCCGGACATAGCTCATGGATCACGGGGCTTCTGATTCTGCTGCCGGGACCGTCCCCCCATGTCAACGGGTCCTGCTCGAAGTCAACGGGTCCTGCTCGAAGGGAATTCTGTGCTTTCTTCGTTCTCTGCGTTGTCCGCGCGCAGGCGAGGCGCCGCCCGCCTCGCCGCCGCGGCGTTGGTGTCGGGGCTCGTCGCCGCGGGGGCGATGGCCGCCGCCGGTACGGCCGTCGCCGACGAGACGCCGCGGAACCAGGGTGGCGCGACCGCCACCATAGGCGGCCTGAAGACCTACGGAACCGCCGTGATACACGACGCCAACGGCGAGGACCAGCAGGTGTCCGCGGGCCTGTTCGAGATGTCCGTCGACAACGGCGGCACCCTGCAGACCTACTGCATCGACCTCCACAACCCGACGCAGAAGGACGCCAAGTACCAGGAGACCTCCTGGAGCGGCACCTCGCTGAACGGCAACGCGGACGCGGGCAAGATCCGCTGGATCCTGCAGAACTCCTATCCGCAGGTGAACAACCTCGTGGCGCTGGCCGAGAAGGCCGGAGCGGACGGTCTCACCGAGCAGGACGCGGCGGCCGGCACCCAGGTGGCCATCTGGCGGTACTCGGACGGCGCCGAAGTGGACGCGGTGGACCCGCAGGCGGAGAAGCTCGCGGACTACCTGGAGAAGAGCGCGCAGAACCTGGCGGAGCCCGCGGCCTCGCTGACCCTCGACCGGCCCGCGGTCTCCGGCCACGCCGGCGGGAAGCTCGGCCCGGTCACGGTGCACACCAACGCGGACGGCGTGACGGTGATTCCGCCCGCGGACTCCGCCACCAGCGGAGTGGAGATCGTGGACGCGGAAGGCAAGGTGATCACCTCCGCGGTCGACGGCAGCCGGCTCTACTTCGACGTGCCCGAGGACAGCACGGACGGTTCGGCCGCGCTGACCGTGCAGGCGTCGACGACCGTGCCCGTCGGCCGGGCCTTCGCCTCGGAGACCCGCAGCCAGACCCAGATACTCGCCGGCTCCAGCGAGTCGACGGTCTCCGCGACGGCGACCGCCACCTGGGCCACGGAAGGCGCGATACCCGCGCTGTCAGCCGAGAAGAACTGCGCCAGGGGCGGCGTTGACATCACGGCTGCCAACGAGGGCGACGAGGCGTTCACCTTCGAGCTGGCGGGGATCGAGCACACCGTCCCGGCAGGCGAGTCCCGGGTGGTGACGGTGACGCTCCAGGAGGACCAGGCGTACGACTTCACGGCCATCGGCGCGAACGGCTTCGAGAAGCGTTTCACCGGCATGCTCGACTGCGAGACGCAGGGCAGCACGAGCGACGTCACGACCCAGACGGCCGGTGAGCCGAGCCCCGCCACGTCGGTCAAGACCTTCAGCGACGGCACCGACCTCGCCGAGACCGGCAGTTCCAGCGCCACCCCGATCATCGGGGGCGTGGCGATCGCCCTCGTCGTGATCGGCGGCGCAGCACTGGTCTTCGTCAACAAGAAGAAGGCACCGGAGCAGCACTGAGCGACACAGCACCTTGGCAACTCAACAGTGCTCGAGGAGTTCGGCGGTCGGGCCGTCGGTCACCCGGTAGCGCACGACCCGCCCGTCCTTGTCGCCCTCGACCACCCCGGCGGTACGGAGCAGACGCAGGGCCTGGGACACGGCGGGGTCGTTCATGCCGGTCGCGACGGCGAGGTCGGAGACTGCGAGGGGGCCGGCCCGGTGCAGGGCCAGGAGCAGGGCGAGGCGACGCGGGTCCGCGAGGAGGGAGAAGCGGTCGGCCCAGGCTCGTACGTGCCCTGGTTCACCGATGGCGGCGACTGCGTCGCAGACCCGGTGGCCGTCGATGGTCCGGCGATCGGCGCGCTCGGCGGGGACGAGGTGCATGAGGTCATCTTCGCAGGCACCGCTATGTGATCTTCAATACCTGCGCACCTGTGCAGCTTTGCAGGGGAGAGTGGCCACGCCTACGGTTGGTGGGCCGTGGTGTTCGGGAAGACCGGTGACGGCCTCTTCGTCCTCGAAGGGGCCCAGGCCGGAGCGGCCCTCGCCACTGTGATCGGGCCTCGGACCAGGTCCGTACGCGGCGTACTCGTGTACGGAGCAAACGGCTTGAGGCGCCCCGTCCCACTTCGGCCACTGGTCGCCTCCCGGCGGCCGGGAAGGCGGGACGGTGCGGACCCCCGTCAGCCAGGAGACCGGCCACGGCATCTCACGAAGTGATCCACGAGGTGCTGGAGCGTGACCCCATGACCCTGCCCACGCAGTCGTCCCCACCCGCCGCCGGATTCCGCTGGCGACGCGAGGACACCGTGCGCACGGCCGTACTTCTGGCAGTGATCGCGGCGCTGCATGTCGTCGCGTTCGGCATCCTGTTCCTGCTCGTGGTGCCGGAGCACTACGAGGTCGGCTCCAAGGCCTTCGGCATCGGCCTGGGCATCACGGCGTACACCCTGGGCATGCGGCATGCCTTCGACGCCGACCACATCGCCGCGATCGACAACACCACCCGAAAGCTGATGGCCGACGGGAAGCGGCCGGTGTCGGTGGGCTTCTGGTTCGCGCTGGGGCACTCAAGCGTGGTGGTGCTGCTCGCCGCGCTGATCGCCGGAGGCACCCAGCTGGCCGGGCGGATCATGAACGAGGGCTCGAGTACGCACCAGGTGCTCGGGGTGATGGGCACCACGGTCTCCGGGTCGTTCCTCTACCTGATCGCCGCCCTCAACCTCGTCGCGCTGGTCGGCATCCTGCGGGTCTTCAGGGCGATGCGGGCCGGTACGTACGACGAGGCCGAGCTCGAACAGCACCTGGATTCCCGGGGGTTCATGAACCGGATCCTCGGCCGCTTCACCAAGTCCATCACGCGTCCTGGGCAGATGTACCCGCTGGGCTTCCTCTTCGGCCTCGGCTTCGACACGGCCACCGAGGTCACGCTGATGGTGATGGCGGGCAGCGGCGCGGCGGCCGGCCTGCCCTGGTACGCGATCCTGTGCCTGCCGCTGCTGTTCGCGGCGGGGATGAGCCTGTTCGACACGCTGGACGGCACGTTCATGAACTTCGCCTACCAGTGGGCCTTCTCCAACCCGGTGCGCAAGGTGTTCTACAACCTCACCATCACCGGCCTGTCCATCGCGGTGGCCTTCTTCATCGGCACGATCGAGCTGGTGAGCGTCCTGCACGAGAAGCTCGACCTGACCGACTCGGTCACCGGCTGGATCGCGGGGCTCGACCTGGGCAACGTCGGGTACATCATCGTGGGCCTGTTCGTGGCCGTCTGGGCCGCGGCCGTGGCGTACTGGCGACTGGCCAAGGTGGAGCAGCGATGGGCGGTCCGCCCCGCCGAGGGGAGTTGAGACCGGCGGGGCGGCAACCGCTCGCGGACTGGGAGCGGAACAGGACGGACTAGGACGGACCAGGAACGGGACGGACTACGAGCGGGCGCTGCGGGCTCGCGCGAGGGCGAAGCCGGCCGCGGCCAGGCCGAGGACACCCACGACCAGGCCGGCGATCCCCAGGCCACGAGCAGTCGAGTCACTGCTCGCGGCCGAACTCTCGGCGGCAGGAGCCGAGCCCGAGTCCGAGTCCGAGCTCGACGACGCGGCCTCCTCGGAGTCGGCCGCGGTCTTGGCCGTGAGCGTCAGCACCGGCGCCGGGTTCTCCGGCTCGTCCCCGCCCTGTTCCGCCTCCTCGATCCAGCGGGCGACGCTTCCGTCCGAGTAGGTCTGCAGCGTCTTGAAGGTCAACTGGTCCACGTCGTCGGGCAGTTGACCGAAGGCGACGTTGAAGTCCTGGTACTCGCCGTGGCGGATCCTGCCGCCGGTCCAGGTGATCTCGGAGACGGCGTCGGTGATCGTGCCGTCGTCCGTCTTGACGGGGGTCTTCAGCTTGGTCGTCGTCACCTCCGGGGTCCAGCCCTCCTCGGGAGTGACCAGAACGCCCAGGACCGGATGGTCGGTGGGCAGGAAGACCTGCACCTTCGTGGTGCTGGCGGTGTCCTCCTCGTTGGGGACACGGAAGGTCAGAACGCCGTCCGTGGCGCCCTTGGCGTAGCTCTCGGGGTGAACCGTCACATGGGCGAAGGCCGCGCCCGCGGCCGCCAGGACTCCGGCCGCGGCAAGACCGGCGACGAGGCCGGCCCGGCGCAGGGTGGTGCGTATCGGGGACATCAGGGAAGCTCCGTACTGGTGGGGATGGGGTCAGGGCGTGTACACGAGCCCTGTCGGCGGTCCCCGGCGGGAGACGGCGTGCCGCAGCAGCACCTGTCGAAGTGGCCGCGGCTCGGCCGCGTTCCGGCATACGGCGTTCCAGCGCGGCTGGGCGTGGGACGGTCCGGTCCGCACCCGCCACCATGCCGCGAGCCCCGGGACGAGCGTCGCGGCCCTGCGCAGCAGGGACCACAGCGCCGCCTCACCGCGCCGCAGCCACCAGGTCGCGAGGAGAGCGGCCGTCAGGTGGGCGGCGGTGGCGTGGGACGTCATCGCATGCGGGTGCGTCATGTGCGCGCCGTGCATGTTCATCGCCATGCGGGGCCGGGTCGCCGCGAACCCGATGTGCAGTCCGGCCTGCGCGGCGAGCATCCCGCCGCCGATCCCGAGGAGCGACCGCTCCCGACCGCTCAGCAGGCAGCCGGCCGCGAAGAGGGCGAGGACCCCGGCACCGTCCGCCCACAACGGCGGCGCCTCTCCCGTCGCCAGCCCGTGTCCCCCGGCGGCCAGCAGCACACACAGCACGGCGAACACCGCCGCGCGCAGGCTCCGTACCGCCAAGGTCGCACTCATGGGTGCCCAGACTGCCATGGGGAGCGAGCGGCCGTCGCGGCTTCCGGAGCAGCAGGTTCCCTGGGCCCCGCCCCGCCGCCCTTCCTTCGCTCGGGTAGGGTCCGGTCGAGCCTGGAAGGGACCTGACATGCGACTTCGGTGTGCCGTGCTGGACGACTATCAGGGCATCGCGACCGAGGTCGCCGACTGGTCGCCCGTCGCGGACGACGTGGAAGTCGTCGGTTTCGCCCGGCACTTCGCCGACGAGGACGCGCTGGCCGCCGCGCTGGCGGACTTCGACATCGTCGTCACCCTGCGGGAGCGGGTGCCCTTCCCGGCGTCGCTGCTGGCCCGGCTGCCCCGCCTGAAGCTGCTGATCGCCTCCGGGATGCGCAACACGGTGATCGACTACGCGGCCGCCGAGGCGCAGGCCGTGACCGTGTGCGGCACCCCGAGCGCTTCCACTCCCCCGGTCGAGCTGACCTGGGCGCTCCTGCTCGGCCTCGCTCGGGGCCTCGTCACGGAGAACGAGGCGCTGCGCGCGGGCGGTCCCTGGCAGAGCACCGTCGGAGCCGATCTGCACGGCCGCCGGCTCGGTCTGATCGGTCTCGGGAAGATCGGCAGCCGGGTGGCGCAGGTGGGCCTCGCGTTCGGCATGCGGGTGAGCGCGTGGAGCCGGCACCTCACCAAGGAGCGCGCCGAGGAGGTCGGGGTGGAACTGGCCGCCTCCAAGGAGGAGTTGCTCGCGAGCAGCGACTTCGTCTCCGTCCACCTCGCGCTCGGCGACCGCACCCGCGGCCTCATCGGCGCCGCCGAACTGGCCCTGCTCAAGCCGACGGCCTACCTCGTCAACACCTCGCGCGCGGCGATCGTCGACCAGGACGCGCTGCTCACCGCCCTGCACGAAGGCCGGTTCGCCGGAGCGGGCGTCGACGTGTTCGACGTCGAGCCGCTCCCCGCCGACCATCCGATGCGCTCGGCCCCGCGCCTGCTGGCCACCCCGCACCTCGGCTATGTGTCGCGGGCCAACTACGAGGCGTACTACTCCGGCGCGGTCGAGGACATCCAGGCGTTCCTGGCCGGCTCACCGGTACGCCGACTCGGCTGAGGCTGAGCAACACCGAGTCGGCGTACGGACGAACGCCGCCGCCTCACACTCCCGCAGGGCGCCAGTAGAACCCGTACTGCCGCCGCAGATGATGCAGGTCCACCAGATACCGCCGCAGCGTCACATGGTCGACCGGCGCGTCCTCGCACCAGGCGCGCAGCTTCTCGTTGACGGTCCGCTCCGGGTACTCGACGCCCGGCTCGAAGGTCCGTTCGGCGATGTGCCTCAGGACGACCAGCTTGCGCTGCCACTGGGCCGGCAGCCGCACCAGACGCCCGTCGCGTACGAAGGTCCGCAGGACCGCCTCGGTGTGCTCGTCCCCGGAGCCGTGGTTCTCGGCGGCCGGAGTCCGCGAGGCACGGGCGAGTTCCCTGAAGCGGTCGTAGGCGACGCTCAGTCCCCCGTCGCCGCCCGCCGCGATCGCGCCCTGGTCCTGGAGCCGTCGCAGCGCCACGGTCGCGTCCTTCGGGGAGAGCCCCGCCTTCTCCATGACTTTCGCGGGGGTGTCCGCGCCGAGGGCCACGGCGGCGAAGGCGCGGGCCCGGGTCTCCTCGGCGAACAGGCCGATCAGTTGGTCGGTTGGCATGCCCGGCACGCTAATCGAGGGCATACCGCGAGCCGAAGCGATTTTCCTGCGCCCGCGGCGCGGCCCAAGAGTGATCGCCCGATGAAACGCCGTGACCAGCGGTGGGTGAACGCGTTGAAGGGTGAGTGCGGTCGCGGTCGTGCGGTCGCACTCACCAAGTCAAAGGAGAACGTGATGTCTCGCATCGCGAAGGTAGCCGGTGTCGCTCTCGGCACGGGTGCCGTGGTGCTCAGCGGAGCCGGTCTGGCCATGGCGGACGCCGGTGCTCAGGCCGAGGCCGTCGGCTCGCCCGGCGTTCTGTCGGGCAACGTCGTCCAGCTCCCGATCCACGTGCCGGTCAACGTGTGCGGGAACACCGTCAGCGTCATCGGTCTGCTGAACCCGGCGTTCGGCAACACCTGCGTGAACGCCAGCGACCACGACAAGGGCCACGGCGGCTACGGCGGCTGACCCGACGCACGTACGGCGAGGCCCCCGGCAGTGACCACTGCCGGGGGCCTCGCCGTTCCACCCGAGCCGCCCACGCGACCCGACAACCGTTCATGCGACCCGACAGCCGTTCGCTTCACGCGGTGCGACAACCCTTCAGGCGCACCGGTGGAGGTTCAGGCGTACCGGTAGATCCGGCTGTGGTCCTCAAGCTCGTCCGGTGTCACGCGCCACGGCGGCATCTTCTCGTGCCGCGCGACGATCCGCCTGTACTGCTCGTCGTCCGGCCCCGGTGGCCGCGCGGGCAGATAGCGCGCGCCGCGGTGCCGCTTCTGCCAGCGGGACCACTGAAGGTCCACGAAGGCGTGGTGCAGCCAGAAGACGGGGTCGTTGACCGAGGCGCCGCCGAGCATGTGCCCGCCGACCCAGCGGTGCACGCGGTTGTGGTTGCGCCAGGCCGCGGTCCCGGACCCCGACCCCCACCCTTCGAGCCGGTTGCGGAACCCCTTGGAGGACGTGGAGTTCCAGGGCGCCGTGTCGTAGACGGGGTCGGCCAGAGCGGAGTCCAGCTCACGCTTGGTGGGCAGCTCGATCGGGGCCTGCGGGCGGCCGAACTCGCGTGTGAGGAACTCCCCGTCGGTCACGGCTTCCCTGATCCGCCACTTGCCGTGCGCGTAGGCGAAGGGCCCGGTCATGACCTGCCGGTCGGAGCGCCGCCCGTTCCCTCCGAGCAGATCCTGCGTCCACGGCGCGGATGAGGTCGTACGGTCCCGCGTCCAGTCCCAGTACGGCACGCTCACCGCGGAGTCCACGCGGCGCAGGGCCCGCTCCAGGTCCAGCAGGAACCGCCGGTGCCAGGGCAGGAAGGAGGGCGCCATGTGTGCCGTACGTAGTCCGCCGTCGCCGTCGGAGACGTAGTACTCGATGTGTGTGCGGACGAACTCGTCGTACTCGCCCCTGCGTTTGACCTCCAGCATCGCGCCGACGAAGCGGCGCCGCTCCGCTCGCGTCAGTGTGCTGACGTTCTTACGGGTGTACACCATGCGCGTGACCACTTCCCTCCGCGGCACTCTCCTCCGCGTCCGTGCCGCGCAGTTGCTCCGAGGGGCCCAGTTCGTCGACGGCCGCGCGGGCCGCCTCGAGCGCCGTCGGATACGACCGGTAGTGGTCCACCATGCTCAGATAGGTGCCGTCCGCGCGGCGCATCAGGTGCAGCGGCCGGCCGTCCACGGTGACCTGCCACTCACCGCCGCCGGCCGCGGCGCGGCGGCCCGCGTCGGTCTTCGCACCGAGAAGGTGGCGGCCTCGGTACATCTCGTCGAACGGCGAGTCCTCGGAACGAGCGGGCCGAGGGGGGTGCGGGGGCCGTGAGGCGGCGACGACCGGGGTCAGCGCCACGGCGACGGCCGACGCGAGCAGGCCGCGCACGACGTCCCGCCGGGTCCCGCGCCGGGAGGCCACCGGGCGGCCCGGTTCCCCCGCACTCGCCGGGACGACCGGCTGCACCGGCCTCACCGACACCGCGCTCGACACGCTGCTCGGCACTCTGTTGACGAACATGGTTCTCTCCTCGCCGGATCAGCCGGATCAATCGGGTGCGAGTACGGATGCAGCTGATGCGGATACAGGTGCGGTCGATGACGGTCGGGATCAGTCGCGGGAAGGTGTGGGCGGCAGGCCCGGGCCGGGCGCCCGGACCTCGCCCGTATGGCCGTTACGCCCCAGCCCCCATGACCACGTTCGCCCCGGGCACCGTCTGCAGCAGCGGTGTGAGCACGGCGACCTGAGGCAGTTTCGGCTCCGGCAGGCCGAAGTTGTCCGGGTTCGGCGCGGTGAGCGGGGTGTCCAGGGACAGCCCGGGGGTCAGCGTGCGGAGATCGGCGGCGGGCGCTCCGACTCCGAGGTGGTCGAAGCCGTCCCCGAGGACATGCGGAAGAGGCGTGCGCACGTCCGCCCCGGGCAGCCCGGCAGTGACCGGGAGCTGCGGCAGAGCCCGATCGGGGAGCAACCGACCCTCGACGTACCGCGGGCCTTCGGGGCTGCCCGGCATGGGTACCGGCAGCTGCCCGGTGATCCTGGGCGTCTGCAGATTGAGGGCGCTCTCCACACCGTCCAGCGGCACGGGGACGGGGACCGTCTCGGCCGCGACGGCGGGGGCCGCGGCGGCGGCACCCACCGCTGCCGCGACGCCGGTCAGGACAGCGGCAAGAGTTCCTCGAGTGGTCGGCTTCATTTCAGGTACGGTCCCTTTCAGGATTCGGGGGGTCAGCGTCCGTACCGCGTAACGATGCTGAGAACCTCATCAGCGCAAGATTCCCCCAACAAGCCCAATAGTCAGCTCGTCCAGAAGTCCCACCATCGGGTCAGGATCAGCATCCCGATGATCCCGATGTGCAGCACCGGCAGAACCCAGGTGAATTCCCCGAGGAATCCCCTCAACCAGCCGGGCGCGGGCAGGAATTCATTCCGTACGTTGAACGACGTCACGTACCAGAACATGATGATCGTGGCGACCCAGGCCAGACAGCACCACAGGCACAGCGAGTTGATGCGGTAGAGCGACTGGAATTGCAGCCAGGTGCAGAATCCGACGCCGAACAGCGTGCCCGCGTCGAAGAGCAGCCAGTACCAGCGTGGAAAGGCCGCTCCGGCGAGCAGGCTCACGCCGACGCAGATCACGATGCCGTACGCCACCAGGCCCAGCATCGGGTTGGGGAACCCGAAGGCCGAGGCCTGGTCACTCTTCATGATGTTGCCGCAGGAGACGACCGGGTTCAGGCTGCACCCGGGCACGAAGTCCGGGTTCTCGAGGAGCTTGAACTTGTCGATCGTGATGATCCAGGAGGCGAGCAGGCCGGCCGCCCCCGTGAGCACCAGCAGCAGGGCGAGCGCACGGCTGCCACCCGCGGTCCGTGCCATCAGCCGCGCAGGCGGCGCGCGGGCAGCAGTACGTGCGCCGCGCTGTTCAGGGTCTCCTCGTCACCCGCGAAGGCGGCCAGGTTCTCCGGGTCGACGGGCTTGCCGGGCTCGGCGTCGGGCCAGGCGCGGGTGGCGAACAGGAAGTAGGCGTAGCCGCGTTCGCCGACGGCGGCGAGCCACTCGGGCGGAACGACGCACTGGGCGTTGAGGGACGGCATGGTGACGACGGCCT
This sequence comes from Streptomyces sp. NBC_00620, assembly GCF_026341825.1. Taxonomy (GTDB): domain Bacteria; phylum Actinomycetota; class Actinomycetes; order Streptomycetales; family Streptomycetaceae; genus Streptomyces. The sequence continues at coordinate 3,471,339 of NZ_JAPENY010000001.1, read as the reverse complement.
GGCCCGCCTCGACGAGGAGGGTGAGCGGCAGGCTCGGGTACTGCGAACCGTCGAGGAGCGTGTCTCCGACGGGCAGACCGTTGTCGCTCAGCAGCCGCTCGATGGCGGCCGAGGTGGCCTCCGGGCCGCCCTCGCTGTCGCCCAGGGAATAGGCGAGGAGGTACGGCATGTCGCCGTCGGGGGCGTCACCGCTGAAGGCCATGACGGCGAGCGTGCCGAGATCGGCGGCCCGGAAAGGGCGCGTTTCGCTTGAGGTTGAGGTCACCGCGGAACCTTATCGACGCACCCGAACGGGCCCGCCCCTTTCTCACCCGACCGGGCGACAACCGCCCGGCCGACCACACGAACGAGGGACGCGAATCGAACAATGCGCAGCCGGCAACGCGGCAGCGCGCGGCCGGCAAACGCGAAGGGCCGACTCCGCGGGATGCGGAATCGGCCCTTTCAGCGCGCGTACGAATGTCGATGGTCGACGTACGACGTCACTTGTTGACGCAGGTGTTCCCGAACGCCGGGTTCAGCAGACCGATGACGTTGACCGTGTTGCCGCAGACATTCACCGGAACGTGCACCGGGACCTGTACGACGTTGCCGGAGAGGACACCCGGGGACTTGACCGCGGCTCCCTCCGCGCCGGCGTCGGCGAAGGCGCTGCCCGAAGCGGCACCCGCTGCCATTCCGGCAGTGGCGATAATCAGAGCGGCCTTCTTGGCAGTGTTCATCGTCAGCCCTTTCCTTGGAGATTTGCTCCAGCGTATGGAGGTGTCCGTGGGCCTCGCGGAAAAGACACGCGATGAAATGAACCGATTAGCTCGATTCAAGCCCTGACTCGGGTCAGCCCCTGACTCGGGTCAGCCCTGAAGGGGAAGTCCGCCGAGGAGCGCCGTGGGACCACCGGGCGAGTTGAGCGCGTCCGTCGCGCTGCTCACGGCACTGAGCGGTGAGCTCTGGTTCTCGGTGTTGAGCGCGTCCGACTGGTGCTGGAGGGGCTGCACGTCCTTCAGGCTGAGCGAGCGCTGGCTGGTGATGGTCTCCAGGGCGCCGTTGAGGCTGGTGGGCGTGAGGTCGGAGGCCTCGTAGGCAAAGGCGGGCGCGGCGGCACCAGCGATGGCGATGGACCCGGCAACGACAGCGGCGGCCTTCAGGGACTTCATCGTGTTCCTTTCTTCGGCAACTCATGTCACCGGTTCGGCAACTGATGTCACCAGAGGGAATGTGCATACGCCCTGGCTAACGATGGCCGGACGCGACGGAAACCCCGTGTGCAGAAATTTCCTGCACCCCACCCGAATGAACGGCGCGTCGCATTCTCATATAAGAGCGAATGCAAAACAGCCGTCGTGCCGACCGGGACGGTCGGCACGACGGCGGGGTGGCGACTGTTTCGCCTCAGGCACCGCTCCCCGTGATCAGGAGGGCAGAAGACCGCCCGTCGGGAGGGCCGGAACCGCCGGGACCGCGGGAACTGCGGGAACCGCGGGGACCGCCGGAACTGCCGGGACCGCGGGGACCGCCGGCAGTGAGGACAGGCTCGGCAGACCGGGCAGGTCCGGCACGGGCAGGCCGCCGCCGAGCACCACGGCGACGACGAGGTTGACGAGACCCGTCACCACGGCCGTCGCGGCGGGGACTACTCCTGCGGGGTCGCCGGAGGTGACCGCCGCGAGCAGCGTGTCGACCGCCTTCTGCAGCGCGGCGAGCGCGTCGGCCTTCAGGTCCGCCGGAGCCGCGGCACGCGAACCGCTCGTAGCGGGAGCCTTGTCGTCCTCGGCGGCCTCGTCGCTCTTGGGCAGCGCGGGAACGGCCGGGACAGCAGGAACGGCCGGGACCGCGGGAACAGCCGGCACCGTCGGCGTCGCGGGCACAGCCGGCACCTCAGGGACCGACACCGGCGGCGTCACCGGGGCCACCGCGGTGAGCTTGGCGATCGCGTCCTTCACGGCCTGGCCGAGCGTGGCCGCCTGGTCGGCGGAGAGCTGGCCGTCGTCGGCCTTGAGCGCGGCGTTGAGGAGATCGGTGACCGGGGTCAGCACGGTGCCGATGTCGGCCAGGGACTGGACCTGCGCCAGAAGCGCGTCCGCGCCGGGGACGGGTGCCGCCGCAGCGGAGTGGCCACGCGCCGAGTCGCTGTCCGCCGCGATGGCGGCCGGTGCGGCGATCCCGAGCAGAAGCGTGGCGCAGAGTGCGGAGGACGCTATGCGCCGTGCGGGCAGAGCACGCATGGATGGTTCCCTTCGATGGTTCGTTCGGACTTTGACCTTGTTCTCACCGTGGAAGTGGTCATCGCCGTCTGCAACCGATCGAGCGCTCCGCGTAGCGGCCCGGGGTCCTTGCCACCGACGTCCTCCCTGGTGAGGAGCCATGCCGGGAGCAGGAACCCGCTTCCCCCCATTCGGGGCAACGCGAACCGGCCGCCCTCCCGTTGGGGAGGACGGCCGGCAGAAGGGGCCGCGCTGACGTCAGTCGTTGACGCAGGTGTTGCCGAACGCGGGGTTCAGCAGACCGATGACGTTGACCGTGTTACCGCAGACGTTCACCGGGATGTGGATCGGAGCCTGCAGGACGTTGCCCGACAGGACGCCCGGGGAGTGGGCCGCGGCGCCGTGTGCGTCGCTGTCGGCGGCGGCGATGCCGGCGGTGCCCGCCACGGCGGCGGCGGCAACGGAGGTCAGGGCCAGGCCCTTCGCGATACGCGACATGGAGAAGTGCTCCTTGGAGTCGACACAACATCCGGGCGGGGATGCCCGGCTCTGGAATCAACGCGCGGCGCCCGCGCGGGTTGTGCCTCCGAAAGGGTGATCTCGTAAACCGCCGGGCTTTCACCATTCCGACACACTTGTCAGCTTTCACCGATAAATACGGATAGAGGCTAGTGTGGCGCTCCTCCCGAGGCCGCTTGGAAGCAGGCCTGGTCCCGAACCTTTTCCTCCCGAAAGGGCACCGCCGGTCATGCGTATTTCCCCGGGTCTTCTGCTGCGCCGTGCGTTGGTCGGCTGCTCTGCCCTCGCCACTGTGCTGGCGCCTGGCTGCCCCGCGACGGCCGCGCCGTCCGCCGCCGAGGCGGAGAGCGTCAACTTCACCCAGCGGTACCGCGCGCTGCAGCACGGCGGAATCGTCCGGGCGGCCAACTCCTCCATCAGCTGCCGTACGACGGTCACCCGGGCGGCGGCGCCGTCCTGCTCCGCGGCACGCGCGGGCGGACAGGCGGCCGTGAACAGCGACTTCGACATGTTCTACGTGGATGTCGACAAGGACCCGAACACGTACAACTCCAGCCTCGGCGAGGTCCGTCTGCCTCAGGGCGCGCGCGTCACGTACGCGCGGCTGTACTGGGGCGGCAACCTCCGGGTCGGTGAGCAGAAGCCGCCGAAGGACAACGGGCGGGTGCTGTTCGCGGAGCCCGACGGCGAGTACAAGGCCGTGCTCGCGGACACCGTGGTCGGGCACCGGGTGGCGCGCGGAGCCGATGCCTTCCAGGCCTCGGCGGATGTCACGAAGCTGGTGCGGGCGAGCGGTTCGGGGCTGTACACCGTGGCGCAGGTCAATGTCGCCATGGGCCGCTCCGCCGCCGGTGCCTGGGGCGGCTGGACGCTGATGGTGGCGTACGAGAAGGAGTCGGAGCCGCTGCGGCATCTGGCGATGTGGGACGGCTTCGACTCGCTCGGCCCGCGCGAGGACCAGGTGATCCGGTTGCGCGGCCTGCGGTTCCCCGCGGGGGCCGGCGGGCGTGCGGGCCTGGTCGCGTACAACGGCGACCGCGGGAGCCGGGGCGACTCGCTGACCGTGTCGACCGGGCGCGGCGGGCCGACGGCGCTGGGCGACGGGGCGAACCCCCGTGACGACGTGCTGAATTCGACGATCAGCGAGCCGGCGTCGGCCGCGATGAAGCGGGTGCCCGCGTACCCGAACACGCTCGGCTACGACTCGGACGTCCTCGAACTTGGTAAGGGGATCCGGCGCGGGGGTGACCAGTTGACCTTCCGGCTCGTTTCGCAGCGGGACGCGGCGTGGGTCGGGGCACTGTTCACCGCCGTCGACGCGAAGCAGTGACGCGCGCGCCCGCGCGCCACCCTTGAGCGAGGAACCGCGCATGCAACTGTCAACCGACCCTCCGCCCCAGGTCCTTCACATCACCCAGCCGGTCGACGGCGGAGTCGCCCGGGTCGTGACGGACCTGGTGAGGGCCCAGCTCTCCACCGGAACGCACGTCACCGTCGCCTGCCCGGACGGCAGCGGCCTCGCACGGACGCTCCGGGCGCTCGGCGGTGACGTACGCGACTGGCAGGCGACGCGTGCGCCGGGGCCTTCGCTGCCTCAGGAGGTACGGCGGCTCGGGCGGGTGATCGCGGATGTGCGGCCCGATGTGGTGCACGCGCACAGCGCCAAGGCAGGGCTCGCCGCCCGGCTCGCCGTACGGGGGCGGGTACCGACCGTTTTCCAGCCGCACGCCTGGTCGTTCGAGGCCGTCGGCGGGGTCACCGCCGGGCTCGCGTTGAAGTGGGAGCGGTGGGGGGCGCGTTGGGCTTCCCGGGTGGTGTGTGTCAGCGAAGCGGAGCGCACCACCGGCGTACGCGCCGGAGTGCGCGCCCCCTGGCGCGTGATCCCCAACGGCGTCGATCCGGCGCGCTTCCACCCCGCGGCCGTGGACACCGTACGGGCCGGGATCCCGCTGCTCGCCGAATCGGGAGTCGGGCCGGTGAGCCCCCTGGTGGTCTGCGTGGGGCGGCTGTGCCGGCAGAAGGGGCAGGACGTCCTGCTCGAGGCGTGGCGCGAGGTGGTCCGGCGGGTGCCGACGGCCCGGCTCGTGCTGGTCGGGGACGGGCCGGACACCGGGCGGCTGCGTGCCGAGGCGCCCGCCGGGGTGCTGTTCGCCGGTGCCGCCGACGATGCCGTGCCCTGGTACCAGGCCGCCGATCTGGTGGTGCTGCCGTCCCGTTGGGAGGGCATGGCGCTGGCTCCGCTGGAAGCGATGGCCTGTGGACGTCCGGTCGTGCTGACGGATGTGGACGGCGCCCGCGAGAGCCTGCCGCCGGCGCTCCGATCACGTTGCCTGGTGCCGTCTCAGGCGCCCGGCCCACTCGCCCACGCGATCTCCGAACTGCTGTCCGATCCGCTGCTGCGCGAGTCCCTCGGCCACCAGGGCCGCCGCCACGTACTGACCACGCACGACGTGCGCCGCACGGCCGACGCGGTCGCGGACGTCTACCGCGAGCTGCTCACTCCGGGGCTCGGCGGACAGGCCGTGAGCGGGGAACACACCGAGTGCAGGGAGTCCATCCACTCGTGACTGCGGAAAGCACCGTTCCCTCCCCCGGCGGACAGCCCCGGGAGTACGGATCCTCACCCGTCTCGGTCATCCCCCCGCGCGGGGCCGCCGACGGCTTCAGATTGCCGGCCGGACAGCGGCCCTCCGTGCGGCGGGCCTCCCGCCTGCCGCTGCTCGCCGTGGACGGCGGTGCGGCGCTGCTGGCCGGCCTTGCGCTCACACAGACGCAGCGGCAGCCGCTCCTCGTCGTCGCGCTGGTGCTCGGAGTGGTCTGGCTGAACGCGCACGCGTCGCTGTACCGCGCCGAGCCCATGCCCGCCGTACTGGACGAACTGCCCGCGGTCTGCGCGCGGATCGCGGTCGCCTGGTGCGTGCCGGCGGCCCTGCTCGCGGCGCTCTTCCCCGCCGCCGCGCTGTCCGCCCGGACCCTGGCCATCGGCTGCGTCCTCCAGTCGGCGGCGAGCTGCGCGAGCCGGGGCACGCTGCACTGGCGGCGGCGCCGGGCCCTCGTGCTGCGCCCGAGTGCCGCGCTGGTGATCGGCCCCGCCGCGACGGCGCAGCGGGTGGCCGCGGCCTTCCTGCGTCATCCTGCGTGCGGAGTGCGGCCGGTGGGCATCGTCGCCGACCAGGCGACCGGGGGTGACGGGCTGCCGGTCCTCACCACGGGCGAGGAGGTGCAGCGGGCCCTCATCCAGAACAGTGTGCGGGCCGTGCTCGTCGTGAAGTCCGGCGGCGAACGCGGGCCGCTGCTGCGGGCGTTGGCCGAGGCGGGCTGCGCGGTCTGGGAGGTCGACGCGGACTCCCCGTCGTACGACAGCGGGCAGCACGGGCAGCTCGCGGGCTTCTCCTGCCGGCAGCTGTCCGCGCCGAGGCGGCATGGCAGCATCGGCAAGCGGCTCCTCGATGTCGCCGTCTCCGGAACACTGTTGCTGCTGGTCAGCCCGTTGCTGCTGGTGTGCGCTGTCATGCTGCGGCTGAGCGACGGCCCCGGCGTGGTGTTCCGGCAGGAGCGCATCGGCAAGGACGGGCGCCCCTTCACGCTGCTGAAGTTCCGCACGCACCGACCGGTCGACGCGCACGAGGCCGCGACCCGCTGGAGTGTGGCGAACGAGCGGGAGATGAGCCGGTTCTGCCACTTCCTGCGGCGCAGCTCGCTGGACGAGCTGCTCCAGCTGTGGAACGTGTTCTGGGGCGACATGAGCCTGGTCGGGCCGCGCCCCGAACGCCCGTACTTCGTCGGCAAGTTCAGCCAGACCTACCCCGGCTACGCGGCCCGCCACCGCATGCAGACCGGCATCACGGGCCTGGCCCAGATCCACGGGCTGCGCGGCGACACCTCGATCGAAGACCGCTGCCGCTTCGACAACGCCTACATCGACAACTGGTCGCTGTGGCAGGACATCTGCATCCTGCTGCGCACGGCCGCCGCGCTCGTACGTCCGACGGGGAGCTGACCCGGTGAGTCAAGCCCTGCCCCTCTCGCCCCTGGGCACCCTGACGTCCGCCCTCGGGCGCGCGCTGCCCGTCCTGCCCGTGGTCGCCGTGATCGCCCTCCTCGGGCTGCCGGTCGCGCCCGGCGGCGAGGGCGGTGCGACCGTGGCCGACGCCGTCTCCGGGCTCGTCGTGCTGTGCTGCGCGGTGCGTCTCCTGCGAGGCAGGCGGCGCCCCCTGTCCCGTACCGCCGCCCTGGTCATCGGACTTCCCGTGGTCGGGATCGCGGTCGCGGCGGCCGGGGCGGCGAACGCGGGGGCCGGGATCACCGGCCTCGCCCGCTATCTCCAGATCTTCGTGCTGGTCCCGGCGGCGGTGCTGCTCCTTGTGCGGGACCGGCGCGACTTCCGGGTGCTGGCCTGGTCGTTCGTCGGGCTCGCGCTCTGGCAGGGGGCGATCGGGGTGCAGCAGTACGTCACCGGGACCGGTGCCACCTACCAGGGCGAGGACATCCGCGCGGTGGGGACGTTCGGGCCGACGGACATCATGGGGATGGCGACCGTGGTGGCGTTCGGCCTTGTGTGCGCGGTGGGGCTGGCGCTCGGGGCAAATACAGCCCGGCAGCGGACGGCCGCCGTGGTGTGCTCGCTGGTCCTGCTGCTGCCGCTCGCGCTGTCGTTCAGCCGGGGCGCGTGGATCGCCACGGCGGCGGCGTGCGGCGCGCAGCTGGTGCTGGCGGGGCTGCGGCGGGCGGTGAAGGTGGGTGCGGCGGTGGCCGCGGCGGTGGTGATCCTCGTGGGCGGTTTCGGCGTCGGCACCGCGATGCTCCAGGAGCGGATCAGCAGCATCACGCAGGTCGCCGACGCGCCGGACCAGTCGGTGACCGACCGCTACACGATGTGGGCGGCGGCCGTCGACATGTGGCGCGAACACCCCCTGACCGGCGTCGGGTTGAAGGGCTTCCCCGACCACCGCGACGGACACGCCTCCCTCGCCCTCTCCTCGGGCAGCGACACCGGAGGCGCAGGCGCCGCCTTCCGCAAGCAGCCACTGCTCTCCCCGCACAACATGTACCTGCTCATCCTCAGCGAACAGGGTCTGATCGGCCTGCTCGCCCTCGCGGGCAGCTGGCTGGCGCTCCTGGTGTGCGCGCTGCGGGGGCTCGTACGGGTGCGGCGGACTCCGTCGGGCGCCGACTGCGCGCTCGTCGCGTGCGGGCTGCTCAGCTGGCAGTTGATCGACTTCATGTACGCGGACATCGGCGGGCCCTCGACGGTCCTGACTGCTGTCTGCTTCGGGCTCGTGGGGTGGTGGGCGCTGGTGGATCCGGCTTCCTCGACCCCTGAGCCGGCGCCGGACCCGGTGGCAGCACCCGGATCACTGGAGGAGGCCTCGGCGCGATGACGGTGACGCCGCCTCGGGCCGGGGCCGAGGGTGGGGCGGGTGGCGTGGCCGGGGGCGAGGTCGGCGACGTGGCCGGAGGAGCGGGCGACGGTACGGCCGGATACACGGTCAGCGGTATGGGCGGGAGCATGGTCGGAGCCACGGCCGGGGGTACGAGCGGACACACGGCCGGCGGCGCGAGTGCCCACCCGGCCGGTGCCACCGCAGGCGGTACGAACGGACACGCGGGCGGCGGTACGAGTGGCGGCCCGGCCGGCGGCACGGTGGCAGGTACGGGCGGTGGCGCGATCGCACGTACGGGCAGTGGCCGCCGCGATCGTGCTCCCGGAGCTGTCCGCGGCGGCGCCCCCGCAGGCCCCGTTCCGCTGCCCGCCGCGCGCACCGCGCCCCCCGCGCCCCCGCACCCCGACGACCCGCCCTCCAGCCGCTTCCTCGCCAAGGCGGCCCTGGTCACCGTCGCCCTCTCCATCGCCGGGGCACTGCTGGGCCTCGGCCGGGACCAGGCGCTGGCGCATCTCTTCGGGGCCGGGTCGGAGACGGACGCGTTTCTGGTGGCGTGGACGGTGCCGGAGTTCGCCTCGACCCTGCTGATCGAGGACGGGCTGGCTTTCATCCTCATCCCGGCGTTCAGCATGGCCGTTGCCCGCCGGGCGCAGGGGGCCCCGGGCGATCCGGTCCGTGCGCTGGTCGCCAGTACCCTGCCCCGGCTGTCGCTGGCCTTCGTGGCCGCCTGCGCCCTGCTGATCGTCGGGGCGCCCTATCTGGTCGAGGGCCTCGCACCCGGCCTGCCTGATCCCCAACTCGCCGTGGACTGCACCCGGTTGACCGCGACCTGCGTCCTGGGCTTCGGGTTCGCCGGGTACTGCAGTGCGGTGCTGCGGGCGCACCGGCGGTTCGTCGCGCCCGCCGTCATCTACGTGGCGTACAACACCGGGATCATCACGGCGATGTTCGTGCTCGGCGGCCACTGGGGCGTGCGCTCGGCCGCCCTCGGTGTCGCGCTGGGCAGCGGGCTGATGGTGGCGGCTCAGGCGCCCTCGGTGTGGCGGCAGCTCAGGCGGAAGAAGGTGGCGGAGGACGCGGGCGGCGTCGAGGAGGCGCGTCCGATGGACCTGAGCCTCGTCACCACGGTGCTGCTCTTCGCCCTGTGCCGCCAGTCCCAGGTCCTCATCGAACGCTTCCTGGCCTCCTCGCTGCCCGCCGGCGCCATCTCGCATCTGAACTACGCCCAGAAAGTGGCCCAGATGCCGATGGTGCTCTCGCTGATGCTCTGCACCGTCACCTTCCCGGTGGTGGCGCAGGCGATCGCCGAGGGGGACACCGAGCGCGCCCGCACCCGCGTGGAGCGCGATCTCGCGCTGGTCTCCTGCACGGTGCTCCTGGGCACGGCGGTGGTCGTCGCGTGCGCGCCCCAGATGATCCAACTGCTGTTCCAGCGAGGCGCGTTCAACGCGCACGACACGGCGGCCACCGCGTCCGTCATGCGCGTGTACGCCCTCGGACTGCTCGGCCACACCCTGGTCGGCGCGCTCGTCCGCTCGTACTTCTCGGGCGGGCGGCCCACCTGGTACCCGCTGTTCGCGATGACCGCGGGGATCATCGCGACCTCCTGGATCGGCGCACTGACCGTCGGCTCCTGGGGCGTGCTCGGGATCGCCGCCGCCAACGCCCTCGGCATCACCATCAGCGCCGCGCTCCTGCTGTACGGCATGGGCCCGCGCAGCGTGCCGATCCACACCCGTGAGGTGCTGGCCGAGCTCAGCAAGCCGGTGCGCGCCGCGCTGGTCGCCGCAGTGGCGGGCGGGCTCTGCGCGAGCCGCATGGACTCCCCCTTGCTCGGCCTCCTCGCCGGCGGCACAGCCGTGACCGTCGTGTTCGCCCTGCTCGCCTGGGCCCTGGGTGTCCAGGGCTTCGCACCCGCCCTCCGTTCGCTCACACAAAGGCTCCCGCATGTCCGTTTCCGCTGACACCGCATCCGCCACCAGACGCCTCGACACGACGCCCCCGTGGGTGGCGATGTACCACTCGGTGGGCGACCCCACCGACGACCCGTACCGCATCACGGTCTCGCCTGACCGCCTCGACCAGCAGCTGACCTGGCTGCGGCGGCGAGGCCTGCGCGGTGTGAGCATGAGCGACCTGCTCGCGGCGCGCGCCCGGGGCAAGGGGCGCGACCTCGTCGGCCTCACCTTCGACGACGGGTACGCCGACTTCGTCGAGACCGCGCTGCCCCTCCTGCAGCGCCACGACTGCGGCGCCACCCTCTTCGTCCTGCCCGGCCGGCTGAGCGGTGACAACGCCTGGGACCCGCTCGGCCCCCGCAAGCCGCTGCTGAGCAAGCAGGGCATCCGGCTCGCGGCCGCCTCCGTGGGCATCGAGATCGGCTCGCACGGGCTCACCCACGTCGACCTGACCAAGGCCGACGACGCCCTCGTGTACGCCGAGGTCGCCGAAAGCAGAGCGGTGCTCTCGGAGTTGATCGGTGCTCACATCGCCGGCTTCTGCTATCCGTACGGGACGATCGACCAGCGGGTCGTGGACGCCGTACGGGACGCCGGATACACGTACGCCTGCGCCATCGACCCCGGCCCGCTGACCGGCCCGTACGCCCTGCCCCGCGTCCACATCGGCGACAACGACACCGCCGTACGCCTGCTCCTGAAGCTCAAGCTGCACCGCCTGCGCCGGCGCCCGGCCGAGGGGGTCTGATGAAGGCCCTGCACATCATCACGGGCCTCGGAGTGGGCGGTGCGGAGCAGCAACTCAGGTTGCTGCTGCGCCACTTGCCCGTCGACTGTGATGTCGTCACCCTCACCAACCCGGGCTCGGTCGCCGACGGGCTCACCGACGACGGCGTACGCGTCACCCACCTCGGCATGGGCGGCAACCGCGACCTCGCCGCGCTCCCCCGCCTGGTGAAGCTGATCCGCGCGGGCCGGTACGACCTCGTGCACACCCACCTCTACCGGGCCTGCGTGTACGGCCGGATCGCCGCACGCCTGGCGGGAGTCAGGGCCGTGGTGGCCACCGAGCACTCCCTGGGCGACTCGCAGATGGAGGGGCGCAGGCTGAGCACGGGCGTCCGCGCGCTGTACCTGGCCAGCGAGCGGCTCGGCCGGTCCACGGTCGCCGTCTCGCCTACCGTCGCCGACCGGCTGCGCCGCTGGGGCGTGCCCGGACCGCGCATCGACGTCGTGCCGAACGGCATCGACCTGGCCCGCTTCCGCTTCGACCCGGTGCTGCGCGAGCGCACCCGCCGCCGGCTCGGGCTGCCGGACGGCGCGTACGTCGTCGGCGGCGTCGGCAGGCTCACCGCGGGCAAGCGGTTCGACGTACTGGTCCGCGCCCTGGCCGAACTGCCCGACGACTACTGGCTGTTGCTCGTCGGCGGCGGCGCGGAGGAGAGCGTGCTGCGGCGGGCGGCGCAGCAGGCCGGGGTCGCGGACCGGGTGCTGTTCACCGGCGAGCGCCCCACCGGCGGCTTTCCCGGGGCCGATCTGCCGTCGCTGATAGCGGCCATGGACGTCCTCGCCTCGCCGTGCGCCGAGGAGGCGTTCGGCCTGGCCGTCGTCGAGGCGATGGCGGCCGGTCTGCCCGTGCTCTATGTCTCCTGCCCGGCCGTCGAGGACCTGCCAACCGGCGCCACCCTGGGCACCCGCCGGGTGCAGGGCGGCTCGGACTCGTTCGCCCGCGCCCTGAAGAAGGTCCGCGAGGAGGGCCCCGCGCCCCGCTCGGTACCGGACGCCGCGCACCACTACTGCATCACCCGCAGCGCCGCACAGCTCATGGACGTGTACGCGGCCGCTCTGTCCCGCACCTGACTGGGAGTGAGTTCCTCATGACCGAAAACCCCACCAGAGGCCACCGCCCGAACGGCTCGGCGGCCCTCGCCCGTGCCAAGGTCCTGCCGCCGTGGTCCCTGCTCGCCGCCGGCGCCGTGCTCGGCGGGCTGGTCGGCGGCGCGTACGGCGTCGTGAAGCCACCGGCGTACACGGCGACGAGCTATGTCGTCGCCGTACCGACCGAGCAGTCGGACCCGGCCGCCGCCCTCGGCTTCGCGCAGGCGTACGGCCGGGTCGCCACACAGCTCGCGGTGCTCGGGGACGCGCAGGTGTGGGCCGGTGTGCCGGTGAAGACGCTCCAGCAGAGCGTGTCGACCGCGACCTCGCCGGACGCCCCGATGGTCTCCATCTCGGCCACCTCTTCGCGCCCCGACCTCGCCGCCGACATGGCCAACGCGGTCTCGCGCGCGCTGACCCGGCACGCGAACGACGCCAAGGCCGACACGAACGTCGAACTCGAGCAGTTCGCCCGGGCCACGAAGCCCACCCAGGCGTCCTCGGCCTCGCCGACGGTCACCGGTCTGGTGGGCGCCAGCGCGGGCGGCCTGCTCGGCGGTCTGGTGCTGCTCGTCCGCCCTCGGCGCACCGCGGACACCGCCCGCCCGGCCTCGGTGCCGAGCCCCGCCACGGCCGCCGATGTGCGCGGGCAGATGTGAGCGGCACGCTGCAGACCGCTCCGGCGGGCACCCTGGTGGCCGAACTCGTCACCGACGAGCGCGAGTTCGCCGAACTCGGTCCGGCCTGGGGCCGCCTGTACCGGAGTTGCGCCGCGGCCACCCCGTTCCAGAGCCACGCCTGGCTGCACTCCTGGTGGCTCTCGTACGGCACTCCCGGCCGGCTGCGTCTGGTGCTCGTGCGCGATGACGGCGGCGAACTCCGGGCGGTGGCCCCGCTGATGCGGGTACGCCGTCCGCTGCCCGCGCTCGTACCGCTCGGCGGGGCGATCTCCGACTACGGAGACGTCCTCATCGACGACGAGCACGCCGACCGGGCGGCCGCCACGCTCGCCGAGGGGCTGTCGGCGGCGGCCCGTACCGCGCTGATCGACTTCCGTGAGGTGCGACCCGGCGGCGCGGTGGAGCGGATCTTCGAGTGCTGGCGCGGGCCGCGCAGCCGAGTGCGTGACTCGCTCTGCCTGGAGCTGCCCGCCACGTCGATGGACGAACTGGTGAGCCGACTCCCCTCGTCGAAGGCCCAGCGGGTACGGGCCAAGCTGCGCAAGCTGACCGCGCTCGGGGTCGAGCAGCGCGTCGTACACCATGACGAGGTGGACGCGGCGCTGCGGCGGCTGCTCGAACTGCATCAACTGCAGTGGCAGGGCCGGAAGGTGACGTCGGAGCATCTTCAGGAGCGGTTCGCCGAGCATCTGGTCCGGTCGGTGGGCCCGATGGTGCGCTCCGGGGACGCCGTGGTCACGGAGTTCCGGCTCGACGACACCGTGATGGCCGTGGATCTCACACTGCTGTCGCGGCGCCTCGCGGGCGGCTATCTGTACGGCGCCCACCCGCAGCTGCGGGAGCGGAAGGCGGATGTCGCGGTGATACTGCTGAACGCCTGCGCCCAGCACACCGAGGCGGGCGAACGCGCGGCGCTGAGCCTGCTGCGCGGCGACGAACCCTACAAGCGCCACTGGCGTCCGGAGCCCGTCGTCAACCAGCGTCTGCTCCTCGCCCGGCGGCGTACGGCCCCGCTGATGTCGGCGGTCGTCTGCGACGTCGCCGCGCGCAGCCGGGGCAAGGAGCTGTTGCGACGCTGGAAGGAGCGCGGTGGCGGCAGTCCCTGAACGACCCGCCGCCACCGTTCTCATCCCCGGGTCATCGGCTGCGCGACCACCAGTCGAAGCGGAGGCAGAGCTTCCCGCCGATCCAGTACTCGACCCAGTCGCCCAGGTCCAGCGGCGAGCAGTTGGGCGGGGGTACCGGCTTGGACGGAGGCGTCGGTTCGGGTGTGGGAACGGGTGTGGGAACGGCCTGGCCGGAGAGCGCCGCGCGGTAGATCTCGGACGCCTTCGGGTTGTCCGAGCACTGCCACACACCGTGCGGGCAGTAGTCGGTGACCGTGTTGTACAGCGGCTTGTGCTCTGTCATCCAGGCGAGCATGCGCCTCATGTACGTCGCATTGTCGCCGTTGCGGAAGAGTCCCCATTCAGGATAGGAAATGGGCTTGCCATGGGATTTGGCGAAGTCCACGTGCGCCTGAAGGCCGTAGGGCTCTTTCACCTGCTCGTCGAATGACAGCCCCGTCGGCTGGTCGTACGAATCCATACCGATGATGTCGACCGTGTCGTCCCCCGGATAGCACTGCGTCCAGGGGATGGCGTCCCGGCCGCGGTTCGGGGTGAAGTCGAACCGGAATTTCTGTCCCGGCACCGCCCGCATGGTGGTGACGATTCTGTTCCAGTACTTCTTCCAGGCCTCCGGGTCGGGACCGCAGCGATGGGTGTAGGTAATGCCGTTCATTTCCCAGCCGAGCACGATGACGGTGTCCGGCACGTTCAGCTCGACAAGGCGTTCGGCGAGCGCACGGAAGTGCTTGTCGAACATTCCTGCCGCGGCCTGGCGCAGCAGCAGCCGGACCTCGGCGTCGGATACGCCCTCCTCGTTGCGCTCCATCATCGGCACGTTGAGGACGAGCATCCGGTCGTCCTGCTCGAGCCGCCAGTCCGCCCAGACGTCGAGGAATCCGTGGGCGCCCTCGATGTTGCTCCAGCGGTCACCGGGCAGATACGTGTGCCCGACGCGGAGTTCGGTGCCGCCCAGCCACCTGCTGAGCTCGGCGATCCGGGCGACCCCGCGGGCGCCGTAGTCCAGGTAGGCACCCACGGCGGGGGCCTTCTCGGCGGGCTTCGGTTCCACGGAGGGTACGGCGGGCGCGGTCGTGTCCGTGGGGGTCGCGGGCGTCGTGGGCGTCGTCGCCGGTGGTGTGAGCGGTGTGGGTGTCACGGGTGTCGTCGGCGGGGTGACTGACGGGGTCACCGTCGTCGGTGTCGGCGCCGGAGGATCGGCGACTCGCACCGCCCCGGCGCCCACGGCGTATCCCGGACCCGACGCCAGGGCGACCGACGCGACGATTCCGGCCGCGACGCACGCCAGCCGCCTGCTCCGGGGCCGTTGCTGATGTGGGGCCATGCCTGACCTCTCTCCACTCTGCTGATCCGACGGCGCTTTCCGTCTTCCGTTACTCCGATTTGCCCTCTGTCTACTGACACTCAGTCATATGAATACCCATTCCGCCAACCGAGGCTCCGGCCTTTGAGTGCGCCGATCACCCGCACGGGTGACCGACCCGAAGGAAATTCCGTGCCGTTTCTCGACACCCGAGTCCCCGCAGTCCTTCTGCGGATCGACCGGAACCCCTTTCACCACGGAACGCTGGGGGCCGTACGCTCACTCGGAAGAGCGGGCGTGGAGGTGCATGTCGTCGCCGATTCAACGGGAAGTCCCGTCCGCAGGTCGCGTTTTGTCTCCGAGATGCATCCCCCGCCACCGCCCGGCGCATCCGCCGGAGAAATCGTCGCCGCATTGCGCCGAGTGGCCGCGCGCGTGTCCCGTCCCGCCGTACTGATCCCTATGGATGACGCGAGCGCCGTCGCGGTGGCCCAGTGCCGTGAGCACCTCGCACCCTCCTATCTGCTGCCGCAGCAGCCCGGCGCCCTCGCCGAGCTCGTGGCCGACAAGGCGGAACTGGCCGCCCTGTGCGCGAGCGCGGGCATTCCGCACCCGGTGACGCTCATCCCGGACAGCCCGGCGCAGGCGGCCGCGGCGGCCTGGCAGTTGGGGCTGCCGGTGGTGGCGAAGTGGAGCCGCCCGTGGCTGGTGCCCACCGGGACGGGGCTGCGCAGCACGGTGGTGGTGCACTCGGCGCAGGAGGCACAGGCGCTGTATCTGCGCGCCGAGGAGGCGGGCAGCCGACTGCTGTTGCAGGCGTACCTGCCGCCGGGGCCCGACCGCGACTGGTTCTTCCACGGGTACGTCGACCGGTCGGGGGCGGTGTGCGGTGGCGGCCCCGGCCGCAAGCAGCGCGCCTGGCCGCGCGGCGCCGGACTGACCGCGGTCGGCCGCTGGACCCCCAACCCGCAGCTCCAGTCGCTCGTCGAACGGCTCGTCGGAACACTGGGCTACCGCGGCGTCTTCGACCTCGACTTCCGCAGGGACGGCGCGAGCGGCCGCTACCACCTGCTCGACTTCAACCCCCGCCCCGGCGCCCAGTTCCGGCTCTTCGCCGACGGAGCCGGCCTGGACGTCGTACGCGCCCTGCACCTGGACCTCACCCACCGTCCGCTGCCGGCTCCGGCCCCGCTGCCGGGCCGCGCGTTCGTGGTGGAGAACTACGCCCCGCTCAGCGCCCTGCGCCCGCAGGCAAGCGGCTGCGAGCTGGCCTGGCACGCACGGGACGACCTCGCGCCCGGGCTCACGATGTGGGCCCTGTGGTGCCGCCATGTGTTCCGGCGCCTGCTGGACCGCGTACGGCGTTCGGCCCCCGTCGCGGCCCAACCGCGGGTCGTACGGCAGCCGGGCGAACCGAATCCCCTGACCGACGACGAGAAAGCGAGCAGCTGCTGATGTACGACCTCCTGGTGGTGGGAGCCGGCCCGTACGGCCTGTCCGTCGCCTCCCACGCCGCGGCGGCCGGGCTGAGCCTGCGCGTGCTCGGCAGGCCCATGGCGTCCTGGCGGGACCACATGCCCGACGGAATGTTCCTGAAGTCTGAGCCGTGGGCGTCGAACCTCTCCGACCCCGAGGACCGCTGGCGCCTGGACACGTACTGCGCCGGTCAGGGTGTCCGGGCCCGGCACGGCGAGCCCATCCCGGTCGAGATGTTCGCCTCGTACGGCCTGTGGTTCGCCCGCAATGCGGTGCCCGAGGTCGACGAGCGCACCGTGGTCCGGGTGAGCGCAGTCCCCGGCGGCTTCGAGGCGGTCCTGGCCGACGGCGAGATCCTGCACGTTCGCACGGTCGCCCTCGCCGTCGGCGTCCTGCCCTTCATCGAGGTACCGGCCGTCCTGCGCGAGCTCGGACCCTCGTACGTCTCGCACAGCAGTCACCACGGCGACCTCGACCGTTTCCGCGGCCGGGACGTCACGGTGATCGGCGGCGGCCAGGCCGCGCTGGAGACGGCCGCCCTCCTCGCCGAACAGGGCAGCCGCGTCCGGGTCCTGGCCCGCGCCGGCCGGCTGAACTGGAACGACGTGCCGCCCGCCTGGGAGCGCCCGTGGTGGGAGTCCGCCCGCACCCCGCACAGCGGCCTGGGCTGCGGCTGGCGCAACTGGTTCTACGCCGAGCGCCCCGGCCTCTTCCGCCGCCTCCCGGAGACCACCCGCGCCCGGATCGCGGCCACGGCACTGGGCCCGGCGGGCGCCTGGTGGGTCCGCGACCGTGTCGAGCCGGCCGTCGAGTTGCTCCTCGGCCACGAGGTCGCGGCGGCCCACGCGTCGGACGGCGCCGTACGGCTGGAGACGGTGAGCCGCGACGGCGAGGCGACATCCCTGGAGACCGAACACGTCATCGCGGCCACGGGGTTCAAAGCCACCCGTGAGCGGCTCGGCCTGCTCTCCGACGAACTGCGCGGGGATCTCGCGGCGGTGGCCGACGGTTCCCCCGAGGTCGGCCGGGACTTCGAGTCCTCGGTGCCCGGCCTCTTCATGGCGGGCCTGGTCACGGCGTCCGGCTTCGGTCCCGCGATGCGTTTCGTGCACGGCGCCACGTTCACGGCGGGCACGCTCGTACGGGGCGTACGGCGGCGGCTGGGCACGATGCCTGTGCCGGTACGGCAGCAGCGGCGCGAGGCCCTGGACCCGGCCCGGCGGTGACGCGGGCTCGGGTGCCGGGCGCGTGAGGCGTCCGGCACCCGGGGTGCTACCGACGGGACGCGGCTCGGCCTCGTCGGTACAGGGCGGTTCCGCCCGCGAGCAGGGCGGCGCTTGCGGCCGAGGTCGCGAGCAGTCCCTCACTGCCGGTGTGCGGCAGGGTGGGCGGGGGCCCGGGGGGAGCTACGGGCGGGGTTGTCGAAGGAGTGGACGGTGTCGTCGTGGGTGGCGTCGTCGGCGGCTTGGTGGGCGGGGTCTTCGTCGGCGGCGTCGTGGTGGGCGGCGTCGTCGGCGGCTTGGTCGGCGGCGTTGTGGGAGGCGTCGTCGGCGGGGTGTCGCCGTAGCCTCCCGGGCCGTTCTCGCAGTCGTTGCCGAACGCGGGGTTGCCCACGCCGACCACGTCCGCCGTGTTGCCGCACGCGTTCACCGGAACGTCGACCGGCGCCGCGACGTTGTTGCCCGACAGGATGCCGGGCGAACCGTGCGTCTCGCCGTACGCCGAGGATCCGGAGCCACCTCCGGAACCACCGCCGTGGTCGCTGCCAGGCCCGCCGCCGTAGCCGCCCCCGTGGCCGCCGCCCGAGTCGTCGGAGCCGTAGCCGGACGAGTCGTCATGGCCGGAAGAGCCATGCGAGCCGTTCGACCCATGCGACCCGTTCGACCCGTGCGATTGGTTCGACCCGGACGAATCCGCGCCGTTCGCACAGGAGTTCCCGAACGCCGGGTTGAGCGCGGCGATCACGTTGAGGGTGTTGCCGCAGGCGTTCACCGGTGCGTTCACCGGGAGCTGGAGGCTGTTGCCCGAGCCGACTCCCGGCGAGTCCTTGGCCGTTCCGTTCGCGTTCGAGTCGGCGAGGGCGGGGGTGGCGTACAGGGACAGGATGCTCGTCGCGGCCGCGGCCACGACCACTCCCCTACTCAGGGTCTGTCGCAATCTCGTTGTCTTCCTGCTTGATGAAGTGAGGAAAGCCGGCCTTGGAACCGAAAATGCGTTCCAAGGCCGGCCGTGACACAGCCGAAGCGGCTGATGTGCCGTCTGCGTCAGTCGTTGATGCAGGTGTTGCCGAACGCCGGGTTCAGCAGGGCGATGACGTTGATCGAGTTGCCGCACACGTTGACGGGAACGTGGATGGGAACCTGGATCACGTTGCCCGAGAGGACACCCGGCGAGCCGATGGCCGCACCATGGGCGTCGGCGTCCGCGAAGGCGGGGGAGGCGAGTCCCAGGGCCATGATCGCGCCGGCGACGACAGCAGCGCTCTTCTTGAGCTTCACGTGCTTTCCCTTCTCTGCGGTCATGCCCCTATGACGGCCGAAGCCGAGCGAGCACAGCATGAAAGGCTCGCACCATGACCTGCAGGCTGTAAACGAGGGACAGCCGATCGAGAAACTACACAACGTAATCCACTTGGTAATTCACTCGAATTGCCCTGCACCAAAGCTCGATTCACCCTGCACCGAAGCAGGAAGGAAATCACGGAAAAGCCCGGGCCCGCCCATTCGTCAACGCGACGGGCGGCCCGAGCCTTTCGAGACAGCGGTCAGTGGTTGCCGATGCCGTTCCCGGAGAGAACCGGGATGTTGCTCAGGATGTGCGACAGCGGCTCGTCACCCTTGGCCTGGGTCGAGTTCTCGGCGCACTGCTGGTTCTGCGGGGCCGACAGGATCGGGATGTCCTGGAGCGCCACACCGCCGATGAGGGCGGCTCCGCCCACGTTGCCCTTGACGGGCACGCCGAGGCAGAGCTTGTTCAGCGAACCCTGAGCCAGGCTCAGTTGCGGGCTCTTGTCGCCCTTGGTCACGGAGTTGCCGAACTCCTGGACCGCACCGTTTCCACTGACGGAGTTGGTGCCGTTGCCGTCACCGATGGCAAGCGCCTGAGGGGCGGCCGCCGCCGAGATACCGACCACGGAAGCGGTGACCGCCACCGCGGCCATTGCCTTCTGAAGCATTTCGCGTTCCTTTCCTGTGCAGACACACGTGTTCCTGCTCTCGCATCAACCCGGCGCGAACGGATTGGTTGCGGTGATTCACCCGAATGGCCCGTTCGGAACGAGGAAACCCATGGGACTCCGAATTGGCGCGCGCACGCCGGAATCACTCTTCGACGTGGGCCATCGGAGTGAAACAGAGCAACCAAGAGCGGCCGGGGCAGTTGACCAGAGCGCTCCGGTGGACGGGGTTTCTCCAGAAGGGACTAGCTAGTGATCAAGAAGGTTATGGCTGCTGCGGCGGTCGCCGCTTCCGTCGTCGGTGTGTCCGCTGCCGCCGCGACGCCGGCGATGGCGATCGGCAACGACAACGGCACGACGTCCACCAGCGGCAACGGTGCCGTGCAGACGTACGGCAACTCGGCCACGTACGGCAAGATGAGCCCCCAGATGGCGCTCATCCAGGGCTCGCTCAACAAGCCCTGTGTCGGCCTGCCCGCGAAGCTCAACCTCGGTGGAGCCGCCCTCATCGGCGGTGTCGCGCTCCAGGACATCCCGGTCCTGTCGGCCCCGCAGAACCAGCAGTGTGTCGAGAACTCGACCCAGGCCAAGGGCGACGAGCCGCTGTCGCACATCCTGAACAACATCCCGGTCCTGGCCGGCAACGGCGCCGGCAACAAGTAGTTCTCTTCTGAGTTCCCGTCAGCGGGCCGCCGATTCATCGGCGGCCCGCTGGCTTGTGTTCACGGCAGCGGCTTGTGTTCACGGCAGCACGGGCGCGCCCCTGCGCGGCGTTCCCAAACACACGCTGGGCCAAACGGGGCATAACCCGCAACCCCGGCAGGCGCTACGCAGTTGATCATTACGCAGCTCCTCACTGGAGTCCGCTTTCTGAAGGGAATGAACATGAAGAAGCTGTGGGCAACCGCCGCTATTGCCGCTTCCGTCGCCGGCATCTCGGCCGGGGTCGCCCCCCAGGCCCTGGCGATCGGCAACGACAACGGCACCCAGTCCACCAGCGGCAACGGCGCGGTCCAGGAGTTCGGCAACTCCAAGACCGAGGGCGACATGAGCCCGCAGCTCTCGCTCATCCAGGGTTCCCTGAACAAGCCCTGCATCGGCCTGCCCGCGAAGGTCAACGCCGGCGGCATCGCGGGCATCGGTGGCGTCGCGCTCCAGGACATCCCGATCCTGTCGGCCCCGCAGAACCAGCAGTGTGTCGAGAACTCGACCCAGGCCAAGGGCGACGAGCCGCTGTCGCACATCCTGAGCAACATCCCGGTCCTCTCCGGCAACGGCGCCGGCAACAAGTAGTTCTCAGCACCGGGAGAGCGGGCCGCCGAGCACATCGGCGGCCCGCTCTTTTTCATGTCCGGCGTACGTGCTCAGCTCCCGTACAGCGCCTCGATCTCGTCCGCGTAGGCCGCCGTCACCGCATGGCGCTTGACCTTCAGGGACGGGGTGAGCAGTCCGTTGTCCTCGGTGAACTCGCCTGCCACCAGGGTGAACCGGCGGATGGATTCGGCGCGCGAGACCGCGTCGTTCGCATGGTCGACGGCCCTCTGGACGTCGGCGCGCATCCGGGGATCGTCCGTGAGCGCGGACAGCGGGGTGTCGGCGGGCAGTTGGCGTACGGCGAGCCAGTGGGCGACGGCCTCGGGGTCCAGGGTGATCAGGGCGGCGATGTACGGGCGGTTGTCGCCGACGACGATGCACTGGCCGACGGGCGGGCGGCTGCGCAGGCGGTCCTCCAGGACGGCGGGCGAGACGTTCTTGCCGCCGGAGGTGACGAGGATGTCCTTCTTGCGGCCGGTGATGGTGAGGTAGCCGTCCTCGTCGAGGGCGCCGAGGTCGCCGGTGGCGAACCAGTCGCGGCGCAGTACCGCGTCCGTGGCCGCCGGGTTGTTCCAGTAGGCGCCGAAGACGACGCCGCCCTTGATGAGGACCTCGCCGTCGTCGGCGATGCGGATCGCGGTGCCGGGGACCGGGAGGCCGACCGTGCCGGGGCGGGGGCGCAGGGGCGGGACGATCGTCGCCGCGGCTGTCGTCTCGGTGAGGCCGTAGCCCTCGTAGACGATGATTCCGGCGGCGTAGAAGAAGAGGTTGAGGTCTCGGTCGAGCGGGGAGCCGCCGCTGATGGCGTAGCGGGCGCGGCCGCCGAGTTCCTTGCGGATACGGCGGTAGACCAGCAGGTCGTAGAGCGCCCAGGCGGCGTACAGGCCCGGTCCTGGCCCCTTGCCCGTGTCCAGGAACTTGTTCAGGTACGCCTCTCCGAAGCGGACGCCGATGCGGTGGGCGCGGTCGAAGGAGGCGCCGCGGCCGATCTTCTCGGCGGTCGCACGGCCGGTGTTGTGGATCTTCTCGAAGAGGTACGGGACGCCGACCAGGAAGGTCGGCCTGAACTCCCTTAGGGCGGGGCGGAGTTCGTCGGGCTTGATGCTCGGGCAGTGGCCCACTTCGATGCGGGCCATCAGGCAGGCGATCTGGAGGGTGCGGCCCATGATGTGGGCGAGCGGGAGGAAGAGGAGGGTCGAGGCGGTCTGGCCGGTGACCTCCTTGAAGATGGGGTGCAGCAGCTCGACCGTGTTGGCGGCTTCGGCGTGCAGGTTGGCGTGGGTGAGGACGCAGCCCTTGGGCCGGCCGGTCGTTCCGGAGGTGTAGCAGAGGGTGGCGATGGTGTCTGGGCTGAGGGCGGCGCGGCGCTTGACCACCTCCTCGTCGGGGATGTCCCGGCCCAGGGTGGCGAGTTCGGCCAGCGCGTTCGCGTCCAGCTGCCAGACGCGCGGGAGTTCGGGGTGCCGGGCCGTGCCGGTCGCAACGGTGGCCGCGTTCTCGGGGGTCTCGACGATCACGAAGTGGGCACCCGAGTCCCTGACGATCCACTCCACTTGCTCGGCGGACGAGGTCGCGTAGACGGGTACGGACTGGCCGCCGGCCGCCCAGATCGCGAAGTCGAGGACCGTCCACTCGTAGCGTGTCCGGGACATCACCGCGACCCGGCCGCCCGGTTCGAGTCCTGCCGCGATCAACCCCTTTGCCGTGGCGGTGACTTCGCGGGCGAAGGCCGTCGCGGTGACGGGGTGCCAGGTGCCGTGTTCCTGGCGGCGCAGGACGACGGCGTCCGGGGTCTCGGCCGCGTTGGTGAAGGGCAGGTCGGCGGTGCTGCCGGTGGTGGGGCCCGGGGCCAGCCGGGCGGTGCGGGCCTCGCGGACCTTGCCGGTGTCGTCCCTGGTCAGCTCGACCTTGGTGCGGGACGCGAGGTCGGTGCGCTTCTTCGCCCGTTTCAAGTCCTTGCGTACGCCCATGGTGGCTCCCGGTCGCAGGGTTCCTGAACGGGGGTCAACTTACCCGCGCGTAACGGAAATTCAACGGGTCGTGCGTGACCGGTTCACGCGGCCGCCAGTTCGGAGGGCTTGCGCTCCGGCTCCAGCACCTTGCGCGTGACGCGCTTGGCGATCGCCGCCACCAGGGTGCGCGGGCGGCGGGGGGTCAGGTGGGCGCCGAGTGCGTTGCCCAGCCCCGGGGTGACGTAGGCGCGGTCGCGGTCGAGGGCCCGCAGGGCTGCGCGGACGACCGGTTCCGTGGTGGTGAAGGAGCCCGTCACCGCGGCATTGCGGGTGCCGATCGCGTCGAAGAAGCCTGTCTCGACCGGGCCCGGGCACAGGGCCGTGACGCGGATGCCGCGGCCTCGGTACTCCTGGCGCAGAGCCAGCGAGAAGTTGAGGACGAAGACCTTGGTGGCGCTGTAGACCGCGAAGTACGGGCCCGGCTGGTAGCCCGCCGTGGAGCCGACGTTGAGGACGGCTCCGGAGCCGCGCTCCAGCATGCCGGGGAGCAGGGCGTGGGTGAGGTCCACGGGGGCGACGACGTTGACCATGATCTCGTCGTGCTCGCGCGCCGGGTCGATTTCCTCGAACCGGCCGCAGGTGCCGAAGCCCGCGTTGTTGACCAGCAGGTCGACGGTGAGGCCGCGGGCGGTGAGGGCATCGGCGATGCGGGCGGCGGCGTCGGGCTCGGCGAGGTCCTGGGGCAGGACGTGCGCCTGGACGCCGTGCCGGGTGTGCAGGCGCTCGGCCAGTTCTTCGAGGCGGTCGCGGGAGCGGGCGACGAGGACCACGTCGTGGCCGCGGGCGGCGAGCTGAGCGGCGAATTCGGCGCCCAGTCCGGAGGAGGCACCGGTGATGAGGGCGGTGCGGGCGGTGGATGTGGTGGTCATGGCTGTTCCCCTTCGGAAGGTCGGGTGAAGGCGAGCCGGCATCTAACTAGGACACCACTGTAGCTCTTATTCTCTTATCTGCAACAGCCATGATGCAGATAGTCGAGGAACCGCGACTCAGGCGTACCATCTACGTCCACTGGGGGTCTGGAGCCGACTGAGTGGAGGAGCCCATGGGCCGAGCACTGCGGGCCGATGCCGAGCGCAGTGTGCGCGCGATTCTGGAGGCGGCCGAGCGGGTGCTCGCCGCCGATCCGGGCGCGTCCATGGAGCAGATCGCCGAGGCGGCCGGGGTGGCCAGGACGACGGTTCACCGGCGCTTCGCCAGTCGGCAGGCGCTGATCGACGCGCTCGCCGAGTCAGCGGTACGGCAGCTCACCCAGGCCATCGAGGACGCGCGGCCCGACACCACACCGTCGCTGGTCGCACTGCATCGCGTCACCGCCAACGTGCTGCGGATCAAGGGGGCTTGGAGCTATGCCCTGGGGCAGCCGGCCGACGAGGGCGGCGCCGCGGCGGCGGGCTGGGACCAGTTGGGGGCACGCTGCCTCGAACTCCTGGCGCGGGCCAGGGACGAGGGGCTGCTCGACCCGGCCGTGGACCTGGAGTGGGTCCGCCGCGTCTACTACGCCCTGATCGGCGAGGCCCTGCACGGCGACGACCGGCCGGACCCCGATCCCGACGTCCTGGCGGCGCTTGTCGTCGACACGCTGCTGCACGGCGCCGGGCGGCGGCCCGGCGCCGGCTGACTCAGCGTTCCGCGCGGGTGGCCGCCTCGATGGCGTCGGCGAGTTCTCGTACCGCCTTGTCCTCCGTGCTGTTGGCCAACTCGTCGGCGCGGGACTCGAGTTCGCTCAGTGGCAGGCTGCCCGGGAGCCGGGGCCAGCGGTCGTCTCCCTGACGGAGCGCGTCGGCGAAGTACGCCGCCACGGCGGTGACCTGGAAGCGGTCGGAGGAGTTCCACAGGCTGCGTTCGAGGGCCGTCGCCTCCACCTGGCCCGATTCCTCGTGCGGGGTACGGGTGTCGGGGTCCTGCCAGCGGACGCTCGCCGTGGCGAGGTGGCCGGAGGCGCCGGGCTTGGTGCGGACCGCGTAGAGGGCGGTCACCGTGTGGCCGGGGCCGATCTCACCGCCGTCGACCTGGTCGTTGCGGAAGTCCTCGTCGGCGACCTGGCGGTTGTCGTAGCCGATGAGCCGGAACTGCTCGACCGTCTGAGGGTCGAAGGCGACCTGTGCCTTGGCGTCGCGGGCGGTGAGGTCGATGTTCTGCGGGAGTTCCTCGCAGAAGACCTTGCGGGCACCCTCGGTGTCCGAGACGTACGTGGTGTGGCCGTCGCCCTTGTCGGCGAGGCGCTCCATCAGGGCGTCGCCGTAGTCGCTGCCGACGCCGACTCCGAAGAGCGTGATGCCGTGCTCGCGGCGGTTGTCCTCGATGCGCTCCAGGATCGTGTCGGCGTCGGTGTCGCCGGTGTTGGCGAGGGCGTCGGAGACGAGGACGACTCGGTTGGTGGCGCCCTTGCGGAGGCCTTCGGTGGCCGTGGCGTAGCCGGTTTCGACGCCGGCGCCGAGGTTGGTGGAGGACTGGGGTTCCAGGCTGTCGATCGCGTAGTGGACGCGGCCCCGGTTGTCGCCGAGCCGGGTCATGGGGAGGACGGTCTCGGCCTCGTCGCTGAAGGTGACCAGGGCGACCGAGTCGTCGTCGCGGAGCCGGTCCGTCATCACGCCGAGGGAGTCCTTGGCCAGGTCGAGGCGGCCCGGTTCGTCCATGGAGCCGGAGACGTCGATGACGAACGTGAGGGCGGCGGGCGGGCGTTCACCGTCCTCCTCGTCGGCGCGGGTGGCGAGGCCGACGCGGACCAGGGACCAGTCCTCGTCCTCGGTGCGGGCGCCGTCGATGGTGACCGAGAAGCCGTTGCCGTCGGGGCGTTCGTAGTCCTGGCGGAAGCTGTTGACGAACTCCTCGGGGCGGACCGTCGAGGGGTCGGGCATCCTGCCGTCCGCGAGGGTGCGCTTGGCGTAGCCGTACGAGGCGGTGTCGACGTCCAGGGCGAAGGTGGAGAGGTAGTCGGGGGACGGGGCGAACTCGCGGCCCTCGTCGTCCTGTTGCTCGCCGCTCTGCTCGCCGTTCTGCTCGCCCTGTGCGGAGCCCGACGGGTAGGCGGGGGCGGGCAGTGGGCCCGTGGCGTCGTTGCGGGACTTCGAGCCGTCCGGCGAGTCACTTTCGCCGTTCGATCCGCAGCCGGTGAGCAGCATGGCGCCCGCGGCTGTCAGGGCGAGCAGTGTGGCGCGGAGTCGACGGCCGCGTGTGGTGACCGCCGCCGTGCGTATGTGGTCCTTCCCCATCTGTGCCCCCTCGGTGAGCGGCCTGTGTTTGGGCCGACGTCTGTGACTGTGACGTCCGAGGGGGCCTGGATGTGCGCTACGGAGCGTTGCGGATGGATCTCGAAGCGGCCACGGTGGGCGTCCGTCGAGACCGGTAGGTGATCCTCCGGAGACCTACGACACGATGTCCTTGCGCCGGAAACCCCGGAAGGCCAGGGCAAACAGGACGAGCGCGTACGTTACCGAAATCGCGGTGCCCTGGATCATGCCCGACCACTCCATTTGCGGCTGGACGGCGTCCGCCCAGGCGAACTGCCAGTGCGCGGGCAGGAAGTCGCGCCAGTCGCCGAGGGCGGTGACGGCGTCCAGTACGTTCCCCACGATCGTCAGTCCGACCGCTCCGCCGACCGCGCCCAGCGGGGCGTCCGTCTTGGTCGAGAGCCAGAACGCGAGCCCCGCGGTGACCAGTTGGGAGACGAAGATGTACGCCACCACGACCAGCAGGCGCTGTGCCGCGGTGCCCGCGGAGAGCGCGCCGCCGGTGGGGATCTCCAGCGGGCCCCAGCCGTAGGCCGCGGTGCCGACCACCAGCGCGACGATCGGCAGCAGCACCATCGCGGCGAGGCTGAGGCCCAGCGCGACGGTGAGCTTGGACCAGAGCAGGCGGGCCCTGGGCACCGGGGCCGCCAGCAGGTATCTCAGCGAGGACCAGCTCGCCTCGGAGGCGATCGTGTCCCCGCAGAACAGCGCTACGGGGATCACCAGCAGGAAGCCGGCGGAGACGAACAGGTTCACCGCGGCGAAGTTCGCGCCCGACGCGGTGGCCGTGTCCATCAGCGTGATCTGGTTGCCCCGCCCGTCCGGCGTGCCCCCGATCGCGAACGCCGCGACCAGCACGAAGGGCAGCGCCGCGAGGATCGCACCCATGACGAGGGTGCGGCGCCGCTTCAGCTGCCGGAGCAGTTCCACCCGCAGCGGCAGCGTCCGCCGCGCGCGGTATCCATCGGCCGTCTCGGCCCGCTCGACGAGGGTGCTCATGCGTTGCCCCCGATCAGGGTGAGGAAGGCGTCTTCGAGCCGGCGGTGGGGGCCCACCGATTCCACGGGTACTTCGAGCCGGACGAGCTCCACGACCAGGCGCTGCGCGCTTCCGTCGGGGTCGAGCCGGACCAGCAGCCCGCCCTCGGCGACGGCGGCCGAGGCCACGCCGGGCAGCGCACCGACCTTCTCGGCGATCGGCTCGTCCACGGGCGAACCCGTGCCGACGAGGAGGGTGTCACCGGAGCCGATGATCTCGGACACCGGGCCCGCCTGTATCAGCCGTCCGCGGTCCATGACCACCAGGTGGGTGCAGGACTGCTCGACCTCGGCCAGGAGGTGGCTGGAGACTATGACCGTGCGGCCCGCGGCGGCGTAGCGGATCATCACCTCACGCATCTCGCGGATCTGTGGCGGGTCGAGGCCGTTGGTGGGTTCGTCGAGGATCAGCAGGTCCGGGAGGCCGAGCATGGCCTGGGCGATGGCGAGGCGCTGGCGCATGCCCTGGGAGTAGGTGCGGACCGCGCGGGACAGCGCGTCGCCGAGGCCCGCGATCTCCAGGGCCTCCTCCAGGTGGGAGTCCTCGGCCGGACGGCCCGTGGCCCGCCAGTACAGCTCCAGGTTCTCGCGGCCCGAGAGATGCGGCAGGAAGCCCGCGCCCTCGACGAACGCGCCGACCCGGGAGAGGACCGGCGCCCCCGGCTGGATCTCGTGGCCGAAGACGCGGATGTCGCCGCCGTCCGGCTTGATCAGGCCCATCAGCATGCGCAGGGTGGTCGTCTTGCCCGCGCCGTTCGGCCCGAGGAGGCCCAGGACCTGGCCCTTCTCCACGCGGAACGACAGCTCCCGGACCGCGTACCTGTCCGCCGACTTCGCGTACCGCTTGCTCAAGTCCGTGATCTGGAGCGGGACTTCGGCCATCTCGGGGTCCGGCGGGCCCGCGGTCGTACGGCGGCGGCCGGTCAGCAGCAGGGCCAGCGCGAGCAGTGCTCCGGCGAGCGGCAGCCACCACACCCAGGCGGGGAGCGGCGCGGCGGCCGTCGTCACGGCGGGTGCGGTGGGGACCTGCAGGTCGCCCTTCAGGGAGACGGTGTACGTCGCCGGGGCCGCCGGTGACGCGTAGCCGAGGTCCGTCGAGGCCAGGACCAGGCTCAGCCGGTGGCCCTCCTGCACCTCGTAGTCGATGGCCGGAAGGGTGATGGTGACGTCCTTGCCCGTCTTCGCTCCCTCGACCCGCAGCGGAGTCACCAGCTGCGACGGCAGCACCTGCTGCCCGCCGCCGGGGCCGACGTCGTACACCTTCGCGAAGAGGACGGCCTCGTCGGAGCTCGACTCGACGTGCACTGTCACCGTCGGGGATCCGGTGATCCGCAGGTCGCTGCCGAACGCCGAGGACTCGAACCGCGCGTACTGGCCCGGGAAGTCGAGCGACACCCCGACTCCGAGGGAGGAGAGCTGTGACAGGCCGCCCGCCCCACCGAGTCCGGGGAGGGCGGAGATGGCGGGCGGGGTCGCGCCCGCCGGGTTGTCGAAGCTCTGCTCGCGTCCGGCCAGCGCAACGGCGCGCTCGCCGTTCTCCAGGCCGGGGTACGTGTCGCCGCTCGCGCCCCGGAGCTGGGCGGCGCCGTCGGTGGAGTCGATGCCTCCGGTGCGGGTGACGCGGAACGCGGGACCGGTGTCGACGCCCGCCTCGTCCTTCAGGTACCGGTCGAACCAGGAGCCGACCCGGGCCTGGACGCGGTCCGCCTCCAGGTCACCGCCGTCGTGCCCGCCGGAGATCCAGTCGACGTCCACGGGTGCGCCGTTGGCACGGATCTGCTTGGCCATCGCGTCGGCCTGGCCGAGCGGGAAGAGGGAGTCGGACTGGCCCTGCACGATGAGCGTGGGCACCTTGATGCGGTCGCCGACCGCGGAGGGGCTCCGCTCTTCGAGGAGTTTGGTGGCCGCCGCGTCCGGCTTTCCGGACTCCGCGACCCGGTTGTACATCTCGCACAGCTGCGCCTCGAACTTGTCGCAGCCGCCGCCGGAGTTGATGAAGATGCCGGCCCAGAGCTTCTTGAAGACGCCGTTCGGGAAGAGGGCGTCCGACAGGTTCCAGTACGTGATCGCCGGGGCGATCGCGTCGACCCGCTGGTCGTACGCGGCGGCCTCCAGGGCGATCGCCCCGCCGTACGAGGCGCCGGTGACGCCCACGCGCGGGTCGCCGCTCTTGTCGAGCTGGACCTCGGGGCGCTTCGCCAGCCAGTCGATGAGCTTGGAGACGTCGGCGACCTCGCCCTCGGGGTCGTTCAGCCCGATCTTGCCGGTGGACTCGCCGAACCCGCGTGCCGACCAGGTCAGCACCGCGTATCCGTCACGCGCGAGCTGCTCCGCCTGCGCCTTCACGTCGTCCTTGCTGCCGCCGAAGCCGTGCGCGAGCAGTACTGCGGGGCGGCGGTCCGAGGTCGAGCCCGCGGTGAAGTACGAGGTGTCGATGTCCACCCCGTCGCCCATGTCCATGACGCGGTCGGCGCGGTGCACGGGCGGGGCGTCGTCGGAGGCGACAGCCGTCCACGTCCCGGCGCCGGCGAGCACCACAACAGCGGCCGCGGCGGCGATCCACCGTCGCGGCCTCCGCAGTGCGGGCCCCCGGAGTCGGGGCAGTCGAAGATCCATGCGTCAACGGTACGGCCCACCACGGACAACCGATGCCGCCACCGGTCTGAACCCCCGCCCCTCCCACGGGAGTACGGTCCCCTCCCGGCATACCGCGCCCGTGGTACGAACGGCCCATGGAAATCCGCCGCGCCACCACCGTGGCCGAACTGACAGCCGCCCAAGACCTCTTCGACCAGCCCGTACGCCCCGAATGGGCCCAGCGCTTCCTGGCGGCACAGGGCCACCATCTCTTCCTCGCGTACGAGGACGAGGGCCCCGTCGGGTTCGTCAGCGGCGTCGAGACGCTCCACCCCGACAAGGGAAATGAGATGTTCCTCTACGAGCTGGCGGTAGCCGAGCCGTTCCAGCGGCGCGGTATCGGGCGGGCGCTGATCCGGACCCTCGCCGCTGTCGCCCGTGAGTGCGGCTGTTACGGGATGTGGGTGGGCGTCGACACGGGAAACGACGTCGCCCTTGCCGCGTACCGCAGCGCGGACGGCAAGGACGACGGGACGTGCACGGTGGTGACCTGGGACTTCACCTGAGGCCGACTGACCGGTTGACCGGTCAGGCCTGTGCGTCCTCCGGGATCGACACCAGCCAACGGGTCTCGCGGCGCGGCCGCAGGTAGAAGGCCCAGTACAGGGTGGCGACGGCCACGATGCCGCCGGTCCACAGGAGGTACTCGGTCTCCTGCTGGCTGAGGATGTACGCGAGGACCGCGATCAGCAGGACCGGCACGGCGGGCCACAGGGGCATGCGCCAGGCAGGTGTCTGGGTGTGCCGGCCGCGCCGGGCGAACAGTGCGGCGACCGCGACGAGCAGGTACATGCCGGTCACCGAGACGCCCGTGACGCCGTACAGGGTGTCCAGGTTGACGAAGCAGAGGGCCGCGCCGGGGACGCCCACCAGGAGTGTGGCGACCCACGGGGAGCCGAAGCGGCCGAGCTTGGACAGGACGCCGTTGACCGGCTCGGGCCAGGCCTTGTCGCGGGCCGAGGCGAACAGGACGCGGGAGTTCTGGATGACCATGACGATGCCGGCGTTGATGATCGCGAGGGCCACGCAGAGGCTGACGAAGGTGCCGACCGCGGAGTTCGACCAGGCGGTGACCATGGTGCTGATGTCGCCGCCGGTGAGGGCGGACAGGTCGGGGGCGCCCATGGTGATCGCGACGACCGGGACCAGGATGATCACCGTCGAGATGGCGAGGGTGGCCAGGACCGTACGGGCGACGTTGCGGCGCGGGTTCTCCAGTTCCTCGGAGAGGTAGACCGCGGTGGAGAAGCCCTGCGTGATGAAGAGGGCGATGGCGAGTCCGGAGACGACCAGCATGGCGGTCACGGTGTCCGTGTGGCCGCCGGAACCGGCCACCTCCATCGAGGTGAGGCTGGAGAGGCCGCGCTCGCTGTGGGAGAAGCCGAGGACCGCGACGACTGCGGCCGCGATGACTTCGAGGACCAGGAAGACGCCGGTGATCCAGGCGTTGGCCCGCAGGTCGAGGAGGCCCGCGAGGGTGGCGAGCAGCATCACGCCGGCGCCCGCCATCGAGGGGTTCAGGTGCACGATCGGCGCCAGGTAGTCGGCCGTGCCCATGGCGATCACCGGCGGCACGATCATGACGACCAGCAGGGAGAGGACGAAGACCAGCCAGCCCGCGAGGCGTCCGGCCATCGTCGAGACCATGGCGTACTCGCCGCCCGCGCTCGGGATGAGGGTGCCCAGCTCCGAGTAGCAGAACGCCACCGCGATACAGAGCAGCGAGCCGATCGCGATGGTGAGCGCGGTCGCCGTACCGAGGGACGAGAAGAGGTCGGGCACGACCACGAAGAGTGTGGAGGCCGGTGTCACGCAGGAGAGCGTCAGCAGGGTGCCGCCGACGATGCCGATGGAGCGCTTGAGCTTCTGGGGGCCGCCGGACGCCGTGGGGGCGGTGTCCGGGGCGGCGGTCTCGACAGGGCGGAGCGTGTCGGTCATGCGGCGGTTCCGATCGACTCGTGTCGTGCGTCAGGTGTTTCGGGCGGGAGCGTTATCGCCTCCGGCGGCTCGCTTCGTTCATCTCTTCGTCCGCTCCCGGCGTTGATGGAACCTTGACGGAAACCGTTGCGTCAATGGTTGTTCACCAACGGAATCCGCAGTCATACAGCTCCGCGAATACCCATCAGGGCACAACAGGTCATACAGAAGGGTTCTCTTCCTCCCTACGGGAACCGCAGCGCGAGGGAAGAAAAAAGTGAGGCCGTCCGCAATGCGGACGGCCTCACAAGCCCTGCCGGAGGGTCTCAGTGGTTGCGCGGGAACCCGAGGTCGACGCCGGTCGGGGCGTCGGCCGGGTCGGGCCAGCGGGTCGTGACGACCTTGCCCCGGGTGTAGAAGTGGGTGCCGTCGTTGCCGTAGATGTGGTGGTCGCCGAAGAGCGAGTCCTTCCAGCCACCGAAGGAGTGGTAGCCGACCGGGACCGGGATCGGCACGTTCACGCCGACCATGCCCGCCTCGATCTCCAGCTGGAAGCGGCGGGCGGCGCCGCCGTCCCGGGTGAAGATCGCGGTGCCGTTGCCGAACGGCGAGGCGTTGATGAGGGCCACGCCCTCCTCGTACGTCTCCACCCGCAGCACGCACAGCACCGGGCCGAAGATCTCGTCCTTGTACGCGTCCGAGGTGACCGGCACCCGGTCCAGGAGCGAGAGGCCGATCCAGTGGCCGTCCTCGAAACCGTCGACCGTGTGGCCGGTGCCGTCGAGGACGACCTCGGAGCCCTGCGCCGCCGCGCCATGGACGTACGAGGCGACCTTGTCGCGGTGGGCGGCCGTGATCAGCGGGCCCATCTCGGAGGTCGGGTCGTTGCCGGGGCCGATCTTGATCTTCTCGGCGCGCTCGCGGATCTTCTCCACCAGCTCGTCGCCGATCGCGCCGACGGCGACGACCGCGGAGATGGCCATGCAGCGCTCGCCCGCCGAGCCGTACGCCGCCGAGACAGCCGCGTCAGCCGCCGCGTCCAGGTCGGCGTCCGGCAGGACCAGCATGTGGTTCTTGGCGCCGCCCAGGGCCTGGACGCGCTTGTGGTTCGCGGCCGCGGTGGTGTGGATGTAGCGGGCGATCGGGGTCGAGCCGACGAAGGAGACGGCCTTGACGTCCGGGTGCTCCAGGAGGCGGTCGACGGCCACCTTGTCACCGTGCACGACGTTGAAGACACCGTCCGGCAGACCGGCCTCCGCCAGCAGCTCGGCGATCTTCATCGCGGCCGACGGGTCCTTCTCCGACGGCTTCAGCACGAAGGTGTTGCCGCACGCGACGGCGAGCGGGAACATCCACATCGGCACCATGGCCGGGAAGTTGAACGGCGTGATGCCCGCGACGACGCCCAGCGGCTGCCGGATCGACGACACGTCGACCCGCGAGGCCACCTCCGTCGACAGCTCGCCCTT
This sequence comes from Streptomyces sp. NBC_00620, assembly GCF_026341825.1. Lineage (GTDB taxonomy): Bacteria > Actinomycetota > Actinomycetes > Streptomycetales > Streptomycetaceae > Streptomyces. The sequence goes on along the minus strand of NZ_JAPENY010000001.1, from coordinate 3,438,022 downwards.
CAGCTGCACGGTGATCCCGCAGGCCAGGTCGACGATCTCCAGGCCGCGCGCGACCTCGCCGAGCGCGTCCGAGTGGACCTTGCCGTGCTCGGCGGTGATCAGCTCGGCGATCGCGTCGCGGTTGGCGTCGAGCAGCGCGCGGAACTTGAAGAGGATCGTGGTCCGCTTGGCCAGCGAAGACTGGCCCCAGGTCGCGTACGCGTCCTTCGCGGCGGCGACCGCGGCATCGACCTCCTCGACGGTCGCGAAGGCGACCTGCGTGGTCACGGCGCCGGTCGCCGGGTCGGTGACCGGCCCGTACGTACCCGACGCACCCTCGACGGTCTTGCCACCGATCCAGTGGTTGACAGTCTTCGTCATGGCCAAAAACTCCTTCACAGATGGCGGCGTCGGGCAGCGACGTGCCGGTCGTACTCCTCGCGCGCCTTGACCGCCGACGATCGGGTCGCGGTCTCGGCCACAGGTACATCCCACCAGGCTTGGGCCGGAGGCGCGCCCGACACTGTGTCTGCCGTTTCGGTCTCCACGTAGACACATGTGGGAGTGTCGGCTGCCCGCGCTTCCGTGAGGGCCGCGCGCAGGTCACGGACGGTCTTCGCGCGTAGGACGCGCATCCCCAGGCTGGCCGCGTTGGCGGCGAGATCCACCGGCAGCTTCGCCCCCGTGTACGTACCGTCCTCGGACCGGAAGCGGTACGCGGTGCCGTACCGCTCGCCGCCCACCGACTCCGAGAGGCCGCCGATGGAGGCGTACCCGTGGTTCTGCAGGATGAGGACCTTGATCGCGATGTTCTCCTGCACGGCGGTGACGATCTCCGTCGGCATCATCAGGTACGTGCCGTCGCCGACCAGCGCCCAGACGGGACGGTCGGGGGCGGCCATCCGCACCCCGATCGCGGCCGGGATCTCGTAGCCCATGCACGAGTAGCCGTACTCGACGTGGTACTGGTCCCGCGACCGCGCCCGCCACAGTTTGTGCAGGTCGCCGGGGAGCGAGCCGGCCGCGTTGATCAGGATGTCGTCCTCGGTGACCAGCTCGTCGAGGACGCCGAGGACCTGCGGCTGGGTGGGCCGGATGTCGATGTCCTCGGCCTCGTAGGCCGCGTCGACGCGGTACTCCCAGCGCTCCTTGTCGTCGCTGTACTCGGTGGCGTACGCGGGCTCGGTGCGGTGCTTGTGCAGCAGCAGCGCCTCCGTGAGGGCTTCCAGGCCCGCCCGCGCGTCGGCGATCAGCGGGATCCCGGACAGCTTGTGCCCGTCGTACGGCGCGATGTTGAGGTTCAGGAAACGGACGCCCTTGGCGGTGAAGAGGGTGCCGGAGGCGGTGGTGAAGTCGGTGTAGCGGGTGCCGACGCCGATCACCAGGTCGGCGGTGCGGGCGAGTTCGTCGGCCGTCGCCGTGCCGGTGTGGCCGATGCCGCCGACGTCCTGCGGGTGGTCGAAGCGCAGCGACCCCTTGCCGGCCTGCGTGGAGGCGACGGGAATGCGGGTGGCGGTGGCGAGTTCGGCGAGCGCCTCCTCGGCGCGGCTGTGGTGGACGCCGCCGCCCGCGACGATCAGGGGGCGGCGGGCCTCACGGATCGCCCTTACGGCGGCGGTCAGTTCACCCTGGTCGGCCGCCGGGCGGCGCACCGTCCAGGTCCGCTCGGCGAAGAACTCCTCGGGCCAGTCGTACGCCTCCGCCTGCACGTCCTGCGGCAGCGCGAGCGTGACCGCGCCCGTCTCCACGGGGTCGGTGAGCACCCGCATCGCCTGGAGGGCGGCGGGGATCAGGGCCTCGGGGCGGGTGATCCGGTCGAAGTACCTCGACACCGGGCGCAGGCAGTCGTTGACCGACACATCGCCCGCGTACGGGACTTCGAGCTGCTGGAGGACCGGGTCGGCGGGGCGGGTCGCGAAGGTGTCGCCGGGGAGGAGAAGGACCGGGAGGTGGTTGATCGTCGCGAGGGCGGCGCCGGTGACGAGGTTCGTGGCGCCGGGGCCGATGGACGTGGTGACGGCGTGCGTGGAGAGCCGGTTGGACTGGCGCGCGTAGCCGACCGCCGCGTGGACCATGGACTGTTCGTTACGGCCCTGGTGGTACGGCATCTCGTCCGCGTACTCGACGAGTGCCTGGCCGAGCCCGGCGACATTGCCGTGGCCGAAGATGCCCCAGGTGGCGCCGATCAACCGCTGCCGCTCGCCGTCCCGTTCGGTGTACTGGGCTGCCAGGAAACGCACGAGCGCCTGGGCGACCGTCAGCCTGGTCGTCGCGTCTGGCGTCTTCGACACCTTCGTCGCCTCTGGCACCTTTGCCATCGGATCGGTCATTGGTACCCCTCGGTGTGCTCTGGGTGGAAGCAGATCCGCCACTCCCGCTTCTCGCCCGGTCCGGCCATCACATTCAGGTAGTACATCGTGTGGCCGGGCTGGGCGATGGACGGGCCGTGCCATCCGTCGGGGACGAGGACGGCATCGCCGGTGCGGACCTCCGCGAGGACGTCGGATCCGCCCACGCGTGAAGGGAATACGCGCTGATAGCCGAAACCGTTCGGGCCGTCGATCTCGAAGTAGTAGATCTCTTCGAGCCGGCTCTCCTCCCCCGGCCGGTGCTCGTCGTGCTTGTGGGGCGGATACGAGGACCAGTTGCCGCCGGGGGTGATGACCTCGACGGCGATGAGCCGGTCGCACTCGAAGGCGTCGGCGGAGGCGAAATTGCGTACCTGGCGGGCGTAGTTGCCGCTGCCCCGGTCTTCGACGGGTACCTCCGGCGCGGGGCCGTAGCGGGCGGGGAGTAGGCGCTCGCACTTCGCTCCTGCCAGGGCGAAGCGGCCTCCCGCGCCGGAGGCGATCTGTGCCCGGGCGTCGCGGGGCACGTACGCGAAGTCCGTGACTCCGCTGAACACGCTGTCCCTGCCCAGGATTTGAAACTGTTCGTCCCCTGTGTTCACGGTGCAGCCGCCGCTCAGGGGCAGCACGATCCATTCGCTGTCACCGGTGGTGAAGATGTGCGTCCCGCCGGGGGCGAGTTCGACGACGCGCAGGCTGCTGTGGGTCCAGCCGGCCCGCTTTGGGTCGACGTCGAGGACGTACTGCGCGTTGGCGGTGCTGCCCTTCGGGACGTACAGGGCGTTGCTCGCCGTCGGGTCGGGGTCGGCCATCGGAACGCTCGTCCGGTCGCTCATCCGGCCCTCACAGCAGTCCGACGGCGGTGTCCACGGCCGCGGTCACATCGCCGTCCGCCGGGTAGAGCAGCGAGCGGCCGACCACCAGGCCCTGGACGGTGGGGAGTTGGAGCGCCCCGCGCCACTTCTCGTACGCGCCCTCCTGGTCCTCGCCGACATCGCCGCCGAGGAGTACGGCGGGCAGCGTGGACGTCTCCATGACGCGGGCCATGTCGTCGGGGTTCTCGGTGACGGGGACCTTCAGCCAGGTGTACGCCGAACTGCCGCCGAGGCCGCTCGCGATGGCGATGGACTTGGTGACGGCCTCGGCGCTGAGATCGTTGCGGAGGGTGCCGTCTTCGCGGCGACGGCAGAGGAACGGCTCGACGAACACCGGGAGTTGCCGCTGCGCCATCTCGTCGATGACACGGGCGGTGGACTCCAGGGTGCGCAGCGAGCCCGGGTCGTCGTAGTCGATGCGCAGCAGCAGTTTGCCCGCGTCGAAGCCGAGCCGTTCGATGTCCTGCGGGCGGTGCCCGGTGAACCGGTCGTCCAACTCGAAGGAGGCGCCCGCGAGTCCGCCGCGGTTCATCGAGCCGAGGACGACCTTGTGGTCGAGCGCGCCGAGCAGCAGCAGGTCGTCGAGGATGTCGGCGGTGGCGAGGACGCCGTCGACTCCGGGGCGGGAGAGGGCGGTGCAGAGCCGCTCCAGGAGGTCGGCGCGGTTCGCCATGGCGAACTTGCGGTCGCCGACCGCGAGGGCGCCGCGGGCCGGGTGGTCCGCTGCGACGATCATCAGCCGGCCGCCGTCGTCGACGAGGGGCCGGCGGGGCCTGCGGGCGGCGGCCTCGGCGATGGCTTCGGGGTGGTGGGTGCGGGTGCGGACGAGGTCCGCGACGTCCACTCGCCTGTACGGCGCCGGGTCGCCGCCTTCGTGCGCGGCCGTGCCGCCGCCTTCGTACGTCGCAGGGTCGCCGCCTTCGTGCCTCGCGCCCCCGACCTGACCCGCCCTCACAGCACCGCTCCCGCCGTGAGCGCGTCCTCGACCTCACGCGGGGTCGGCATCGCGGAGGAGCACTCGAGGCGGGACGCGACGATGGCGCCCGCTGCGTTGGCGTACCGCATGATCCGCTCCAGGTCCCAGTCGGCGAGCAGGCCGTGGCAGAGGGAGCCGCCGAAGGCGTCGCCGGCGCCGAGGCCGTTGAGGACGGTGACGGGGAGGGGTGGGACCTCGGCCGTCGTGCCGTCGCGGTGGACGGCGAGGACGCCCTTGGGGCCCTGTTTGACGACGGCGAGTTCCACGCCTGCGTCCAGCAGGGCGCGGGCGGCGGCGTGCGGTTCGCGCTCGCCGGTGGCGATTTCGACCTCGTCGATGTTGCCCACGGCGACGGTGGTGTGGCGGAGGGCCTCGGCGTAGAAGGCTCGGGCGGAGGCCTCCGGGTCCTTCCAGGCTGTGTCTTTCCAAAACATGGGGCGCCAGTCGAGGTCGAAGACCGTCGTACCGGACTTGGCGCGGTGGGCCAGCGCCGCGAGCGTCGCCGTGCGGCTGGGCTCCTCGCTCAGGCCGGTGCCGGTCATCCAGAGGATGCGGGCCTCGCGAAGAGCGTCGAGGTCGAGCTCGTGGGCGTCGATCTCCAGGTCGGGGGCCTTGGGCTGCCGGTAGAAGTACAGCGGGAAGTCGTCCGGCGGGAAGACCTCGCAGAAGGTGACCGGGGTGGGCAGGCCGGGGACCGGTGTGACCCAGCGGTCGTCGACGCCGAAGTCGCGCAGGGCCTCGTGGAGGTAGGTGCCGAAGGGGTCGTCGCCCGTACGTGTGATCACCGCCGTACGCCGCCCGAGCCGGGCCGCGGCCACCGCGACGTTCGTCGCCGAGCCGCCGAGGAACTTCCCGAAGGTCGTCACCTGCGCCAGCGGGACCCCCGTCTGCAACGGGTAGAGGTCCACGCCGATCCGCCCCATGGTGATCAGGTCGTACGCCATCGAGTTCCCTTCGCTTCGGCTGCACCTAGGTCTAGCCGTGTCCGTGGAGCCCTGTCAATGTTTTGTCCAGACATTCGGACCAGGCCTTGACACCCCTTCCGTGCCGCCGGAAGCTGACGCTCATGACGTCGTTGTCACCGCGGCCGTCGCCGCAGTCCTCACCTCCATCCTCACTGTCCCGTATCCGGGTCGGTTCGGCTCCCGACTCCTGGGGCGTCTGGTTCCCCGACGACCCGCAGCAGGTCCCCTGGCAGCGGTTCCTCGACGAGGTGTCCGGGTCCGGGTACGAGTGGATCGAGCTGGGCCCGTACGGCTATCTCCCCACCGATCCGGCCGTCCTCAAGGAGGAGACCGCGCGGCGCGGGCTCACGGTCTCGGCCGGCACGGTCTTCACCGGACTGCACCGTGGTCCCGACGTGTGGGAGTCCACCTGGGCGCACGTCTCGGACATCGCGGCTCTCACGCAGGCGATGGGCGCCGAGCACCTGGTCGTCATCCCCGCGTTCTGGCGGGACGACAAGACGGGCGAGGTGCTGGAGGACAGCACGCTGACGCCGACGCAGTGGCGCAATCTGACCGCTCAGACCGAGCGGCTCGCGCACGAGGTGCGGGAGCGGTACGGGCTGACGATCGTCGTCCACCCGCACGCGGACACACACATCGACAGCGAGGAGAACGTCACGCGTTTCCTCGACGCGACGGATTCCTCGCTGGTGTCCCTGTGTCTGGACACCGGGCACTACGCGTACTGCGGCGGCGACAGCGTCAAGCTCATCGAGACGTACGGGGAGCGCATCGGGTACCTGCACCTCAAGCAGGTGGATCCGGCGATCCTGGCCGACGTGCGGGCGAACGAGGTGCCGTTCGGGCCGGCCGTGGCCCGCGGTGTGATGTGCGAACCGCCGTCCGGCATACCGGCACTCGAGCCCGTCCTCGCCGCCGCGCAGAAGCTCGACATCGACCTCTTCGCGATCGTCGAGCAGGACATGTACCCGTGTCCACCCGACAAGCCGCTGCCGATCGCGCAGCGGACGCGGGCGTTCCTGAGGTCCTGCGGGGCGTAGTGAGGTGCTGCGGGGCGTAGTACGGGGTGATCGTGGCGTGGGCCCACCGGGCGCTCGGGGCTCGGCGGGCCTCCCCGGTCTCCCCCGCCTCCCCGGCCTCCCCCGCTTCCCTGGTCTCCTGGTGGCCGCCTGCCAATTGCGGCACTCGTGTCACAAATACCCCCTTCCTGTCACACATGTCGCGTGTACGCGGGTCTTAGGTCACACCCAGTCCACAGGCACTTCCCGGCGCTCACTCTGTGTCGTTCACGGGGCACAGGCTTTGTTGATCGCCAGCGCAGTGCCCGGCTCCCCCGACGGCCGCCCCCGGCCGCCGCCGCGGTACGCGCAGGGAGGTGGCACTCATGACCGACCGCAGGCTTTGGTCGTACAAGGAGATCGCGGCGCACATCAAGGTGCAGCCGGACACCGTGCGGTCGTACCGCAAGCACGGTCTGCTGCCCCCGCCCGACCATGTGGAGAGCGGCAAGCCCTACTGGTACGCGGACACCGTCCGGGCCTGGGTCGCCTCCCGGCCGGGCAACCGGGGCCGTAGAGAGGACTGACCCGCTCTCGTTCCTCCCCCTGTGCCCCGCCGTTCGCGTGCGGGGCACAGCCGTTATTCGGTTGCACAGCCGTTATCGGGTTGCACAGCCCCTATTCGGTTGCCCGTCCGTCGGCCCGCCGCCGAGGATCCTCAGATGAGCCACTCCTTCTCCGACAAGCCCGTCCTCACCGGTGAGAAGACCGTGCTGCGGCCGTTCACCAGGGCGGACGCGGACGGGATTTGGGAGATCCTGGACGATCCCGATGTCATCCGGTTCACCTTCGAGCCCTCCACCGAGCTGACCTTGGAACGGCTGCGTTCCTGGTACGGCTCCCGGGCCACGCAGCCAGACCGGCTCGACCTCGCCGTCACCGACCGCGCGACCGGTGAACTCCTCGGCGAGGTCGTCCTCCACGAGTGGGATCCCACGGGCCGCAACTGCACGTTCCGTACGCTCATCGGCCCCCGCGGACGCGGCCGGGGGATCGGCACCGAGGCGACCCGGCTCATCGTCGGCCACGGCTTCGAGCAACTCGGCCTGCACCGCATCGCCTTGGAGCTATACAGCCACAACCACCGGGCCCGCCGTGTCTACGAGAAGGTCGGCTTCGTCGAGGAGGGTGTCCGGCGGCAGACCCAGCTGCGTGACGGCGAGTGGGCCGACGAGACGCTCATGGCGATCCTCGCCCACGAGTGGGCCGACCACCGCGGTCACCCGGATCTGGTCAGCTCCACGGCTCGATGACCGTCACCCCCGCTCCCGGCGCCGTCCCCATCGCCGCCAGCGCGGCCGGTGCGGCGTCCAGCGGGATGGTGGAGGTGACCAGGAGGTCGGGGCGGAGTACGCCGGCCCGGACCAACTCCAGCATTCCCGGGTAGGCGTGTGCCGCCATTCCGTGGCTGCCGAGGAGTTCGAGTTCGAGACCGATCACGCGGGCCATGGGGACCGGGGTGGAGCCCGTCGGTGAGGGCAGGAGTCCGACCTGGATGTGGCGGCCCCGACGGCGCAGGCTGTTCACCGAGGCCGCGCAGGTGATGGGGGAACCGAGGGCGTCCAGGGACAGGTGGGCGCCACCGCCGGTCAACGCGCGTACCGCCTCCGCCGTGTCTTCGACCCCCGACGCGTCCACGGCCTCCGTCGCCCCGAACTTCCGTGCCAGGTCCAGCGCCTGGGGCGATACGTCGACGGCGACGACCCGAGCCCCGGCGGCCGCCGCGATCATCACGGCGGACAGGCCGACGCCCCCGCAACCGTGTACGGCGACCCACTCCCCCGCGGCCACCCGGCCCTGCGCGACCACCGCCCGGTAGGCCGTGGCGAACCGGCAGCCCAGCGAGGCCGCGGTCGCGTAGGACAGTCCGTCCGGCATCGCGACCAGGTTCACGTCGGCGTGGTCCAGCGCCACGTACTGGGCGAAGGAACCCCAGTGTGTGAACCCCGGCTGGGTCTGGCGCTCGCACACCTGCTGGTCGCCCGCCGCGCACGAGGGACAGCTTCCGCAGGCGCACACGAACGGCACGGTGACCCGGTCGCCGGGGTGCCAACCGTTCACCTGGGCGCCCACCGCCTCGACGACCCCGGCGAGTTCGTGTCCGGGGACGTGGGGCAGCGTGATGTCCGGGTCGTGACCGATCCAGCCGTGCCAGTCGCTCCGGCAGAGGCCGGTGGCCTCGACCCGCACCACGACCCCGTGCTCCGCGGGCGTCGGGTCCGCCACCTCACGCACCTCGGCCGGCTCCCCGTACCGCTCGAACACCACTGCCCGCATCAGCTTCGCCCTTCGCGTTTCGCGTTCGCCCGTCCCGTCTTCGCCCGGCGCGTTCCGCCGCCCGGAGATCACGGTTCCGGAGCGAACGCTAGCCGCGCGCCGCGGCCTTGTCCCGGTCCCGGTCGTCCTCCGCCGGGGCCTCGGCCTTCTGCGGTTCGCCCTCGCTGAGCCCGAACCGGTCATGGAACCGCCGCAGCGGCCCCGGCGCCCACCAGGTTGCCCGCCCCGTCAGCCTCATCACCGCCGGGACCAGCAGGCTGCGGACGATCATCGCGTCCATCAGTACGGCGAGCGCGATGCCCAGGCCGAGCATCTTGGTGTTGGTCACGCGTGAGGTGCCGATCGCGACCATCACCACCGCGAGGATGACCGCGGCCGCCGTGATCAGTCCGCCGGTACGCTGGAGGCCGAAGCGGACCGCTTCCCGATGGTCTCCCGTCTGGTCGTACTCCTCCTTTATCCGGGACAGCAGGAAGACCCCGTAGTCCATGGACAGTCCGAAGGCGACGCAGAACATCAGGACGGGGAGGGTCGTCTCGATCGACCCCGAGCTGGTGAACCCGAGCAGGCCGGAGAGATGGCCGTCCTGGAAGACCCAGACCACCGCCCCGAACATCGCCGTCAGGCTGAGGGCGTTGAGCAGCACCGCCTGGATCGGGATCAGCACGCTGCCGGTCAGCAGGAAGACCAGGAACAGGGTGACGATCGCGATGAACGCGGCGGCCCAGGGCAGCTGCTCGGCTATCGCGTGTTTCGAGTCGACCAGGACGGCCGCCGTGCCGGTCACCGCGGTGTCGAACGGGGCGTTCGTCGCGCGGAGTTCACCCACCAGGCGCTGGGCTCCCTCGTCGACGGCCTCGCCCTTCGGCAGCACCGTGAAGTACGCGGAGTCGCCGTTCACCAGCGGCCCGTCCACCCGCAGCACCTCGGGCAGGGCGGCGATCCGCTCCTTGTACTGGGCATACTGCGTCTCGGTCGCGCGCCCTTCCGCGAGCACCTCCAGACCGCCGCCGGGGCTGCCCGGGAAGCCCTCGCGGATGTGCTGCTGCACGACGTGGGACTCGGCGCCCGAGGGCAGCTGGCGGTCGTCCGCCGTGCCGAACTTCACGCCGAGGAAGGGCAGTCCGAGGACCACGAGCCCGACGGAGGTCGCCACCGCGAAGACCGGCGCCCTGCGCATGACGAGGTTGGCCATCCGCCCCCATGCGGCCCCTCCGGCCGCGTCGGACGACGCCCGGGGCTTTCCACGCCGGAACAGCCGCCGCAGATCCAGGGAGTTCACCCGATGTCCGAGGAGCACCAGCGCCGCCGGGAGCAGGATCAGCGCGGCGGCCGCGGCGAGCAGCACCACGGCGATGCCCGCGTATGCGAAGGACCGCAGGAAGTACTGCGGGAAGAGCAGCATCGCGGCCAGCGACACCGCGACGGTGAGGGACGAGAAGAGCACCGTGCGCCCGGCGGTGCGCAAAGTCGTGCCGACCGCGGTCAACGGCTCGGCTCCGGTGGCCAGTTCCTCGCGGAACCTGCGCACGATGAACAAGGCGTAGTCGATGGCGAGGCCGAGTCCCAGTGCCGTGGTGAGGTTGATCGCGAAGACCGAGACGTCGGTGAACTCCGTGAGGCCGCGCAGCACCGCGTTCGTGCCCAGGATCGCGAAGATGCCGACCAGGAGCGGGAGGAGGGCGGCGACCGCGCTGCCGAAGACCATCACAAGGAGTACGAGGGTCACCGGCAGGGCGATCAGCTCGGCCCGGGTCAGGTCCTCGCGGATGGTCGTCTGTATCTCGTGCCGCACGGCGACGGGGCCGCCGACCTCGACCTCGATGGGGCCGTGCGTCCCGCGGAAGGAGGGGGCGATGCGGTCCAGGGTCTCGCCCGCGGCCTTCTCCTCACCCGTGATGCGCGCCGCGACGAGCGCCTCGTGCCCGTCCTTCGCCCTGAGCGCCGGCGAACCCGACTGCCAGTACGAACCGACGCCCGTGACGCCCTTCTCGCCGGCGAGCCGCTCCACCAGCCGCTTCGCCTCGGCGGCGACCGCGGGATCGTCGACCGACGCGGACCCCGAGTCGATGAGTAGCAGCAGGTTGGGCTGCGAGGCCGGGAACTCCCGCTCCAGCGCCTCGGTCGCGTAGGTGGACTGGGCGCCCGGGTCCTCCCAGCCGCCGCTGCCCAGCCGGTCGGCGACCCCGCTGCCCGCGACCACGGCGAGCGCGGTGAGCACGAGCGCGACGAGCAGCGACAGCCGCGGCCGCGCGGTCACGAACCGGGTCCAGCCACCCACCCCCGGACCGCCGCCCGATCCACCGCCCGACCCGTCGTCCGGTCCTCCGTCCGGCCCCACCCTCGCGCCGCCACCTGCGCTGTTGACTTCGGACATGATGCGGTGTCCCCTTCACCGTGACCCCTGCGTCCCGCACATCCGCGTACGTCTGCGCACGTCCGCGTACATCCGTGCAGGCAGCATGGGTCGCCCATTGCCATAGAATGGCAAACACGAGCCATCGCTCGCATTTCCCAAGAATGCGAGCGACCACTCGTGTTTGTCAATCGCGTCCCGAGAAGCTGGGGATAACCCGTGCCCGAGAAGCAGCGAACAGAGGAGCAGGCGCAGGCCCCGCGGAATGCCGGGGCCCCGCAGACCGCCGCCCCCGCCGACCCCGCCGACCCAATCGGCCCCACCAGCCCCACCGGCCCCACCGAGGAGAAGCCGCGCCGTCGCCAGGCCCGCGGTGAGCGCCGTATCGCGCAGCTCCTGGAAGCGGCGGCGTCGGTGTTCTGCCGGAGCGGCTACACGGCCGCGAGCACGAACGCCATCGCCCGCGAGGCCGGCGTCTCACCCGGCACGCTGTACCAGTTCTTCCCCAACAAGGAGGCCATCGCGGTCGGCCTCAGCGACCAGTTGCTCCACGACTGGCGCGCGATGCACGGCCAGGCCCTCGCCCCGGAGAACATCGGCCTCCCGCTGGACGCGATGCTCGACGCGGCCCTCGACCCGATGATCGCCTTCAACGTCGAGAACCCCGCCTTCGCCGTCCTGATGCACGGGACCGACACCCCGGGCCGGATCGCGGAGGACATCAGCTCCCTGCACGACACCGTCTTCACCCGGGTCGAGGAGATCGTCGCGGGCTATCTGCCGGACGCCCCCGCCGACGAGCTCTCGCGCATGGCGAACATGGTGCTCGCCCTCTTCAAGGCCGGACTCACCCTGATCCTGTCCCACGAGGGCGCCGAACGGGACGCGTACATCGCCGAGTTGAAGGCGGTCATGTACCGCTACCTCAAGCCGCTCGTCGAGGACGACTGCCCGGCGGCCCGCTGACTCTCACCACGACTCCGCCCCCTGCGCGGCACCTTCGCTCCCCACCCTCTCCCCCCGCAACTTCAGCCCCATCAGCGGAAACACCAGTACGGACACCATCGCGGCCCCCACCAGCGCCGCCGCCTCCTCGCTCTTCAGTACGCCGTCGTCCACACCGATGGTCGTGATGGCCACCGCCAGGGGCAGGGCCGTCGAGGCGAAGAGGGTGAGGGCTCTCCGGTCGCGCCCGAGAAGATCGCGCGGGGCCAGGGCGTACACCGGAAGGCCGCGCACCAGGAGGAACAGCAGTAGGAAGACGGGCAGCAGGAGAAGCGCCCGGCCGCCGGAGAGGAGGGCGTCGAGGTCGAACTCGATTCCCGTGACGACGAAGAAGATCGGCACCAGGAATCCGAATCCCATCGCCTCGATCTTCGCCAGGACCTCGCCCGCGCTCTCCGGCGCCGCCCCCTGCAGCACAAGGCGGGTGATCATCCCGGCGGCGAAGGCGCCGAGCAGGGTGTCGAGGCCGAGGGCGTCGGAGGCGCCGAGCATCAGGGCCAGCAGGAGTACGACGAGACGGACGGCGAACTGCCCGCTGCTGTGCAGGGTCTTGGCGATCACGTTCGAGAACCAGGGGCGCCGGGGACGCATCGCCCAGAACACCGCCCCGGCGGTCAGCAGCGCGAACGCGGCGAGCAGCACGGTCGACTTCCCCGGCGAGCGCCCGCTCAGCAGCAGGGCCATCGCGATGATCGGCCCGAACTCCCCCACCGCACCCATCGCCATCATCACCGAGCCGAATCGGGAGCGCAGGTCACCGGCGTCACGCAGAACGGGCAGCACCGTGCCGAGCGCGGTGCTGGTGAGGGCCGTACCGATGTAGACGCCCTTGGACGCGCCGGTGAGCAGCATGCCCAGCGCCAGGCCGACCGCCAGCGAGATCAGCCAGGCCCCGACCGAGCGTTTCAGCGTGTCCCCGCGGACCTTGTCGAACTCGATCTCGTACCCGGCGAGGAAGATCAGCATCGCCAGACCGAGGTTGGAGAGCGTGTCGATGACCTCGCCCGCGCCGGCCCAGCCCAGTACGTCGGGGCCGACCAGGACGCCGAGCACGATCTCGAAGATGACGAGAGGGACCGGCAGCCAGCGGCCGATTCCGTAGGACAGCAGCGGGGCGAGCACCGCGATGGACATGATCAGGATGAGCGTCCCGGACTGCGACATAGGGGGTATTTACCATAGGGTTCGGACAAATCGACCCGCCCGGGCAGCGCCTGCCCGAGCGGGCGGTCTCCGTCCGAGCGGACACAACAGCGGACAGCGTCCGTCCGGACGGACGAACGCCCCCCCGCCCAGCGGACGGACGCCCTCCGCCCAAGCGGCCCGACGTCCAAGCGGACGCACAGCCCCAGTCCAAGCCCGAGGGATGAGCAGTGACCCACAATCAGCCGCCCGGTGCACCGCAAGCCCGCATTCCCGGACCCCAGCAGCCCCCGTCCCCGTATCTCCCGATCCGTGCCGGACTCTGGAAGCGCTGTCTGTGGGGCGGGCTCGCGCTCTGGATGCTGACCGCGCTCGTCACGTACGCGACGAAGAACACCACGCTGCTGCCGACCCTGATCCTGCTCGGCAGCTTCCTGGTGCCTGTCACCTTCGTGCTCTGGGCGTACGAGCGGCACGGCCGCGACCTGGGCGTGCATCTGATCCTCGGCTGCTTCCTGACCGGCGGCACCCTGGGCGTGCTTGGCGCCTCGGTCATGGAGTACTACCTGCTGCACCCGTCCCTGTGGATGTACATCGGCGTCGGGCTCATCGAGGAGGCGGTGAAGCTCGCCGCGCTGATGTTCATGCTGCGCAGGCACCCCCGGATCCACGGGTTGCGGGCCGGTCTCGTGCTCGGCGCGACCGTCGGTTTCGGCTTCGCGGCACTGGAGAGCGCGGGGTACGCCTTCAACGCCGCCGTCTCGCTCAAGGGCGTCGATCTGCGCGCGCTCCTGGAGACCGAGATCCTGCGCGGGGTGCTCGCCCCCTTCGGGCACGGCCTGTGGACCGCGATCGCGGGTGCCGTGCTGCTCGCACACCGCCACCCGAACGGGCGCTTCCAGTTCAACGGACCCGTGCTCGGCACCTACCTCGGCGTCGCGGTGCTGCACGCGCTGTGGGACTCGACGCACGGCATCGCGCTCTGGCTGGTGGCGCGGCTGACCAGTACGGGGCTCGACAAGGCGCTGTTCGCGCAGGGCTACATGCCCCGGCCCACCGGCGAGCAGAAGCATCTCTTCACGCTGTTCTCGGTCGGCGCCATGGTCCTCGTCTCGCTCGCCGGGGTCGGCTGGGTGCGCTCGCTGGCACGCCGGGACCCCACTTGGAGAAGTACCCCCTAGGGGTATAGCCTGCGTAGCAGGAGGCAACCCTGGAGTCGCAGGATCCCTCCTGTGTACGTACGCACGCCCGACACGCCTCGATGAGGAGTAACGCCATGACCGCGCAGACCGACACCCCCGGTTCCGTCACGACCGTCTACCAGGTGAGCGGGATGAGCTGCGGGCACTGTGAAGGCTCCGTCTCCGGTGAGCTCTCCGGGATCGACGGGGTCAGCTCGGTGAAGGCCGTGGCCGCCACCGGCGAGGTCACCGTCGTCTCCGCCGCCGCCCTGGACGAGGACGCCGTGCGCGCGGCGGTCGACGAGGCGGGCTTCGAGCTCGTCGGCAAGGCCTGAACAGACCTCTCCGTATCGCTGATACCTAGCTCTCCACACCGGGCCGTACCGACCAGCTGATACTGGATCCGTACGGCCTGGTTCGTTCCTTGGAGCCGGACATGACCACCGCAGCACCCGAGACACCCATAGCCGAGAACGCCCCCGCGTCGGAGATCGAACTCACCATCGGCGGAATGACCTGCGCCTCCTGCGCGGCCCGCGTCGAGAAGAAGCTCAACCGCATGGACGGCGTCACCGCCACCGTCAACTACGCGACGGAGAAGGCGAAGGTCTCGTATCCGCAGGGGGTGCGGGTCGCCGATCTCATCGCCACCGTGGTGAAGACCGGGTACACGGCCGAGGAGCCCGCGCCACCCCTGCCCGAGGCGGACGCCTCTGAGGAGCGCGACCCCGAACTGGCCTCGCTGCGCGAGCGTCTCGTCGTCTCCGCCCTCCTCGCCGTCCCCGTCGCCCTGCTTTCGATGATCCCGGCTCTGCAGTTCGACAACTGGCAGTGGCTGGCGCTCACCCTCGCCGCGCCCGTCGTCGTCTGGGGCGGACTCCCGTTCCACAGGGCCGCGTTCACGAACGCGCGGCACGGCGCG
The DNA here is from genome assembly GCF_026341825.1 of Streptomyces sp. NBC_00620. Taxonomy (GTDB): domain Bacteria; phylum Actinomycetota; class Actinomycetes; order Streptomycetales; family Streptomycetaceae; genus Streptomyces. The sequence goes on along the minus strand of NZ_JAPENY010000001.1, from coordinate 3,422,934 downwards.
GCCACGATGGACACGCTCATCTCGATCGGCACGCTGGCCGCGTTCGGCTGGTCCCTGTGGGCGCTGTTCTTCGGGGACGCGGGGATGGAAGGGATGCGGGAGGAGGGCTTCCGGTTCGCCGTCTCGCGTGCGGAGGGGACTTCGGCGATCTATCTCGAAGTGGCCGCGGGTGTCATCGCGTTCATCCTGCTCGGCCGCTATCTGGAGGCCCGCTCCAAGCGGCAGGCGGGGGCTGCGCTGAGGGCGTTGATGGAACTGGGCGCGAAGGACGTGTCCGTGCTGCGGGGCGGCCGTGAAGTACGCGTCCCGGTGGACCAGTTGGCCGTCGGGGACCGCTTCGTCGTGCGGCCCGGCGAGAAGATCGCCACCGACGGAACGGTCGTCGAGGGCGCCTCGGCCGTCGACGCCTCGATGCTGACCGGCGAGTCGGTGCCGGTGGACGTGTCGGCCGGCGATGCGGTGACCGGCGCGACCGTGAACGCCGGGGGCCGGCTGGTCGTCGAGGCGAGCCGGGTCGGCGCGGACACCCAACTCGCGCGGATGGCACGGCTCGTCGAGGACGCGCAGAACGGCAAGGCGGAGGTGCAGCGGCTCGCCGACCGGATCTCCGGGATCTTCGTGCCGGTGGTGCTGCTGATCGCGCTCGGCACGTTCGGGGTCTGGCTGGCGGTCACGGGTGACACGGTCGCCGCCTTCACCGCGGCCGTCGCGGTGCTGATCATCGCCTGCCCGTGCGCGCTGGGCCTTGCCACGCCGACCGCCCTGATGGTCGGCACGGGGCGCGGCGCCCAGCTCGGCATCCTCATCAAGGGGCCCGAGGTCCTGGAGTCCACGCGCCGCGTCGACACCGTCGTCCTGGACAAGACCGGGACGGTGACGACGGGACGCATGAAACTTCAAGAGGTGTACGTCGCCGAGGACATCGCCGAGAACGAGGTTCTGCGGCTCGCCGGCGCCCTGGAGCACGCCTCCGAGCATCCAGTTGCCCAGGCGATCGCCGCGGGCGCTCAGGAGCGCGTTGGCGCGTTTTCGCCGCCGGAGCACTTCGAGAACGTTCCGGGGCGCGGTGTGCGCGGGCGTGTGGACGGTCACGAGGTGACGGTGGGCCGGTTCGAGGACGTGCTCCCCGCCGAGTTGGCCCGCGCCAAGGCCGCGGCCGAGGCGGAAGGGCGTACCGCCGTCGTGGTCACCCGGGACGGTGCGGCCGTCGGTGTGCTGACCGTCGCCGACGCGGTGAAGGAGACCAGCGCCGAGGCCGTCCGCGAACTGCGCGCCCTCGGGCTCAGGCCGGTCCTGCTCACCGGTGACAACCTGGCGGTCGCCCAGTCCGTGGCGCGTGCCGTCGGCATCGATGCCGGGGATGTGATCGCCGAGGTGCTGCCCGAGGACAAGGTCGGCGTCGTCAAGCGGCTGCAGGGCGAGGGGCGGAGCGTCGCGATGGTGGGCGACGGGGTCAACGACGCGGCGGCGCTCGCGACCGCGGACCTGGGTCTGGCGATGGGTACGGGTACGGACGCGGCGATCGAGGCGAGCGACCTGACACTGGTGCGCGGGGATCTGCGGGCGGCCGCGGACGCGATCCGGCTGTCGCGCAGGACCCTCGCCATCATCAAGGGGAACCTCGTCTGGGCCTTCGGATACAACGTGGCGGCGCTGCCGCTGGCGGCGGCCGGGCTGCTCAACCCCATGATCGCGGGAGCGGCGATGGCCTTCTCGTCGGTGTTCGTGGTGACGAACAGCCTTCGGCTCAAGGCATTCTCATGATGTTCGGGTGAGAGCCCCCCTAGAGTCCGGGGAGAGCCTCACATAAGCTCTTCACAAGGCTCGCGCATCTTCCTTACGCTTGGGCCCCGATTCGCATTTGGGTCTCTTGCCTATCTTCAGGACATAAGCAAGAGACGCAGGTCACAGTGATGTGAACGTAACCATCGAAGGGGTTCGTGAGTCTAAGTTGGCGATGTCAGAAGCGTCTTGGGGGGCGTGACTGGCATCTGGGGATGTCTTGGGGGACGTTCCTGGAACTGCGTTGCCGGGACACGTACGCCGGGGAGCTTTGAGCGGCCCTCCCGTCGGTACGCGTCCCGGCCAACCGCACCGTAGTAACCGCAGTTTTGCTCGTTTTGCTCGCAAGTCCACAGCGGTTCAGGCGCTGTCCACAGACGCCCGGCCGGATCCCGTGGGGGGAATCCGCACCGGGACAAGGAAAGCGCCCTGACTGCCGGCCCGTGGGGGGACCGGTAGCAGGGCGCTTTCCGTTTTTTACGTGTATGCCGCTACGCGCGCGGCTGTTCAGCGAGTTCCGGTGCTCAGCGGCTCTCGACGGGAACGAAGTCGCGCAGGACCTCGCCCGTGTAGATCTGGCGCGGGCGGCCGATGCGGGAGCCGGGCTCCTTGATCATCTCGTGCCACTGGGCGATCCAGCCCGGGAGGCGGCCGAGGGCGAAGAGGACCGTGAACATCTCGGTCGGGAAGCCCATGGCGCGGTAGATCAGGCCGGTGTAGAAGTCCACGTTGGGGTAGAGGTTGCGCGAGACGAAGTAGTCGTCGGAGAGCGCGTGCTCTTCCAGCTTGAGGGCGATGTCCAGCAGCTCGTCGGACTTGCCGAGGGCCGAGAGGACGTCGTGCGCGGCGGCCTTGATGATCTTCGCGCGGGGGTCGAAGGACTTGTACACCCGGTGACCGAAGCCCATCAGGCGGACGCCGTCCTCCTTGTTCTTCACCTTGCGGATGAAGGAGTCGACGTCGCCGCCGTTGGCCTGGATGCCTTCCAGCATCTCCAGGACGGACTGGTTGGCGCCGCCGTGCAGCGGGCCCCACAGGGCGGAGATGCCGGCGGAGATCGAGGCGAACATGTTCGCCTGCGAGGAGCCGACCAGGCGGACCGTGGAGGTCGAACAGTTCTGCTCGTGGTCCGCGTGCAGGATGAGCAGCTTCTCGAGCGCGGAGACGACGACCGGGTTGAGCTCGTACTCCTGCGCCGGGACCGAGAACGTCATGCGGAGGAAGTTCTCGACGTACCCGAGGTCGTTGCGCGGGTAGACGAAGGGGTGGCCGATCGACTTCTTGTAGGCGTACGCCGCGATCGTCGGAAGCTTGGCGAGAAGGCGGATCGTCGAGAGGTGACGCTGCTTCTCGTCGAACGGGTTGTGGCTGTCCTGGTAGAACGTCGACAGGGCGCTGACCACCGACGACAGCATCGCCATCGGGTGGGCGTCGCGCGGGAAGCCCTGGAAGAAGCGCTTGACGTCCTCGTGCAGCAGGGTGTGCTGCGTGATCTCGTTCTTGAAGGTGGCGAGTTCGTCCACATTCGGCAGTTCGCCGTTGATCAGCAGCGAGGCCACCTCAAGGAAGGTGGACTGCTCGGCCAGCTGCTCGATCGGATAGCCGCGGTACCGGAGGATGCCCTCCTCACCGTCGAGGTAGGTGATCGCGGATTTATATGCGGCGGTGTTCCCGTATCCGCTGTCCAGCGTCACCAGACCAGTCTGTGCGCGCAGCTTCCCGATGTCGAAGCCCTTGTCGCCGACGGTGCTGTCGATCACCGGGTAGGTGTACTCGCCATCGCCGTAACGCACTACTACAGAGTTGTCGCTCACGTCATCCCTCACCGACGTTGTCCCTCTTCTTCGAGGTGCCCTGACTGTCTCTACCATCCCCCATTTGGCCCTGGAGAGTGCACTCGGGGTCGACCATTGGGCCTATTGGCGGCACTGAGTGCCGCCAACCTACTCATCCTGCCCCCCTTCGCCCTGGTTCCGGAAGTGCTCTGTGACCTTTGCGACTCGTTTGATCGATCATTTTTTCCAAGGGGGCGTTCGGGGGGCTCTCCGGAGGCTTCCAGGGGAGATCGAGGGGTCGTCAGAGGTGTGCCCCGGACAGGCGGAAGTCCAGGGCCGTGCACCGCCGTCCGGCGGAGACCGTGCGGACCGCCTGGCCTATCGCCTTGCGGGAGCCGACGAGGACGACCAGCTTCTTCGCGCGGGTGACGGCCGTGTAGAGGAGGTTGCGCTGGAGCATCATCCACGCGCCCGTGGTGACCGGGATCACCACCGCCGGGTACTCGCTGCCCTGGGAGCGGTGGATCGTCACCGCGTACGCATGGGCCAGCTCGTCGAGTTCGTCGAAGTCGTACGGCACCTCCTCGTCCTCGTCGGTCAGCACGGTCAGGCGCTGCTCCTCCGCGTCCAGCGAGGTGACGACGCCCACGGTGCCGTTGAAGACACCGTTCTTGCCCTTCTCGTAATTGTTGCGAATCTGGGTGACCTTGTCGCCGACGCGGAAGACGCGGCCTCCGAAGCGCTTTTCGGGGAGGTCCGGGCGGGCGGGTGTGATGGCCTGCTGGAGGAGGCCGTTGAGGGCGCCCGCGCCCGCCGGGCCCCGGTGCATCGGCGCGAGCACCTGGACATCGCGGCGCGGGTCGAGCCCGAACTTGGCCGGAATCCGCCGCGCCGCCACGTCCACCGTGAGCCGTCCCGCCTCCTCGGTGTCGTCCTCGACGAAGAGGAAGAAGTCGTTCATGTTGTCCGTGTGCGGGTGCTGCCCCGAGTTGATCCGGTGTGCGTTCGTCACCACCCCGGACTTCTGGGCCTGGCGGAAGACCTGGGTGAGGCGGACCGCCGGGACCGGGCCGCCGTCGGCGAGCAGATCGCGCAGCACCTCGCCGGCGCCGACGCTGGGGAGCTGGTCGACGTCTCCCACGAAGAGCAGATGCGCACCCGGAGGCACCGCCTTCACCAGCTTGTTGGCGAGGAGCAGGTCGAGCATCGAGGCCTCGTCCACGACCACCAGGTCGGCGTCCAGCGGCCGGTCCTTGTCGTACGCCGCGTCGCCGCCCGGCTTCAGCTCCAGGAGCCGGTGCACGGTGGAGGCCTCGGCCCCGGTCAGCTCGGCGAGCCGCTTGGCGGCGCGTCCCGTCGGCGCCGCCAGGACGACCTTCGCCCGCTTGGCGCGCGCCAGTTCCACGATCGAGCGGACCGTGAAGGACTTGCCGCAGCCGGGGCCGCCGGTGAGCACGGCGACCTTCTTGGTGAGCGCGAGCCGGACCGCCTCCTCCTGCTCGGGCGCCAACTCCGTGCCCGTACGCCCCTTCAGCCAGGCAAGTGCCTTGTCCCAGGCCACGTCATGGAAGCCGGGCATCCGGTCCTGGTCGGTGCGCAGGAGGCGCAACAGCTGGGCGGACAGGGAGAGTTCGGCGCGGTGGAAGGGGACCAGGTAGATGGCCGTCACCGGGTCGCCGCCGTCCGGGCCCGGCACCTTCTCCCGTACGACACCGGGGTCCTCGCCGTCCTCGGCCGGTGCCGCCAGCTCCGCGAGGCACTCGATGACAAGGCCCGTGTCCACCTGGAGGAGCTTCACGGCGTCCGCGATCAGGCGCTCCTCGGGGAGATAGCAGTGGCCCTGGTCGGTGGACTGCGAAAGGGCGTACTGGAGGCCGGCCTTGACGCGCTCCGGGCTGTCGTGCGGGATGCCGACGGACTGGGCGATCTTGTCGGCGGTGAGGAAGCCGATGCCCCAGACGTCGGACGCGAGCCGGTAGGGCTGGTTCTTGACCACCGAGATCGACGCGTCGCCGTACTTCTTGTAGATGCGGACCGCGATCGACGTGGACACCTCGACGGTCTGGAGGAAGAGCATGACCTCCTTGATCGCCTTCTGCTCCTCCCAGGCGTCGGCGATCTTCTTGGTGCGCTTGGGGCCGAGCCCCGGCACCTCGATGAGCCGCTTCGGGTCCTCCTCGATGATCTGCAGGGTGTCCAGGCCGAAATGCTGGGTGATCCGGTCGGCGAAGACCGGGCCGATGCCCTTGACCAGGCCCGAGCCGAGATAGCGGCGGATGCCCTGGACGGTGGCCGGCAGCAGCGTCGTGTAGTTCTCCACCGTGAACTGCTTGCCGAACTGCGGATGGGAGCCCCAGCGGCCCTCCATGCGCAGGGACTCCCCCACCTGCGCACCGAGCAGCGAGCCGACGACGGTGAGCAGGTCGCCGCCGCCGCGGCCGGTGTCGACCCGCGCGACCGTGTACCCGTTCTCCTCGTTGGCGTACGTGATCCGCTCGAGTACGCCCTCCAGGACAGCCAGCTGAGACATGATCCGACGCTACCGTCCGGCTCTGACAGCCCGGGACGCGTGTAAACAACTCCCCTCGCCGCTCCGCTCCGACCTCCTTCATCACGATCCGGTCTCGGGGTCTTGTCAACTCGCGTGTAATCGATTCCAATCCTCCATGTAATCGATTCCACGAGGAGGTGGATCGGCGATGGCGAGCATCAAGGACGTTGCTGCCGAGGCCGGCGTGTCCGTCGCCACGGTCTCGCGGGTCCTGAACGACCATCCGTCGGTCAGTACCGACGCACGCAGCCGCGTGCTGGCCGCCGTGAAGACTCTGGGCTACCGCCCGAACGCCGTCGCCCGCTCCCTGCGCACCGACCAGACCCGCACCCTCGGCCTGGTCATCAGCGACGTGATGAACCCGTACTTCACCGAGCTGGCCCGCTCCGTCGAGGAGGAGGCCCGCGCCCTCGGCTACAGCGTGATCATCGGAAACGCCGACGAGCGGCCCGACCTTCAGGACCACCACGTACGGACCCTGCTGGACCGGCGCATCGACGGTCTGCTCGTCTCCCCCACCGACGGCGGCTCCCCCGGAATGCTGGACGCCGCGCGCGCGGGGACCCCGATGGTCTTCGTGGACCGCTGGATCCCGGGTCTGGACGTGCCTGTCGTACGGGCCGACGGGCGCGCGGCGATACGCGATCTCGTCGCCCATCTGCACGGGCTCGGCCACCGCAGGCTCGCCATCATCGCGGGCCCGGCGGCGACCACCACCGGCAGCGAGCGGGTCGAGGCCTTCAGGGAGGCCATGGCCGAGTACGGGCTGCCCCTCCCCGACGCCTACATAGGGCAGGGCGATTTCCAGGCCGAGAGCGGACGCCGGGCCACCGAGCGGTTCCTCTCACTTCCCGAGCCGCCCGAAGTCGTCTTCGCCGCCGACAACCTGATGGCGCTCGGCGCGCTGGACGCCATCCGCGCGCGCGGGATGCGGGTTCCCGAGGACATCGCGCTCGCCGCGTTCGACGACATCCCGTGGTTCGTGCACACCGATCCGCCGATCACCGCGATCGCCCAGCCGACGGGCGAGCTGGGCCGGGCCGCCGTACGCGCCCTGGTCGACCGCATCGAGGGGCGGCCCCCGCAGTCCGTCACCCTCCCCGCCCGTCTCGTCGTACGCGCCTCGTGCGGCGAGGCCACTGCCACAGAGAGGAGCAACCCGTGAGCCGCCCTGACGAGTTGCCCGGTACGGATTCAGGCGCATCGCCTCGTGCCGATTCAAGCAAGGTGCCTTCTGCCGATTCAGGTGAACTGCTGCGTATCGAGGGCATACGCAAGACCTTCCCCGGCGTCGTCGCGCTCGACAGCGTGGACTTCGATCTGCGCCGGGGCGAGGTGCACGTGCTGCTCGGCGAGAACGGCGCGGGCAAGAGCACCCTCATCAAGATGCTCTCCGGCGCCTACCACCCCGACGCCGGGCGCGTCCTCGTGGACGGCGAGGAGGTCCGCATCCAGGGCGCGCAGGACTCCGAGCGCCTCGGGATCGCGACCATCTACCAGGAGTTCAACCTCGTCCCGGATCTGACGGTCGCCGAGAACATCTTCCTGGGGCGGCAGCCGCGCCGCTTCGGGATGATCGACCGGAAGGCCATGGAGACGGCCGCCGCCACCCTCCTTGAGCGGGTCGGGGTGAACGTGTCCCCCCGCGCGCGGGTGCGTGAACTCGGTATCGCACGTCTCCAGATGGTCGAGATCGCGAAGGCCCTCAGCCTCAACGCCCGCGTGCTGATCATGGACGAGCCGACCGCGGTGCTCACCTCCGAAGAGGTCGAAAACCTCTTCGGCATCGTGCGCCAGCTGCGCGAGGACGGTGTCGGCATCGTCTTCATCACGCACCACCTGGAGGAGATCGCCGCCCTGGGAGACCGTGTCACGGTCATCCGGGACGGCAGGAGCGTCGGCCAGGTGCCCGCGTCCACGCCCGAGGACGAACTAGTACGTCTGATGGTGGGCCGTTCCATCGAGCAGCAGTATCCGCGTGAACGCGCGGACGCCGGGGCCGCGTTGCTGACCGTCCGGGGGCTCACCAGGGACGGTGCGTTCCACGACGTGTCCTTCGAGGTGCGGGCCGGTGAGGTCGTCGGTGTCGCGGGGCTCGTGGGGGCCGGACGTACGGAGGTCGTCCGGGCCGTCTTCGGGGCCGATCCGTACGACAAGGGGTCGGTCGAGGTCGCTGGGGCACGGCTGCCGCGCCACGACGTCCCCGCGGCGATGAGCGCGGGCATCGGGCTCGTTCCCGAGGACCGCAAGGGCCAGGGGCTCGTCCTCGACGCCTCCGTGGAGGAGAACCTCGGGCTCGTGACCATGCGGGCGGCCACCCACGGCGGTCTTGTCGACCTCAAGGGGCAGCGGGTCGCCGCCGCCAGGGTCGCCGAGCAGCTGGGCGTGCGGATGGCGGGACTCGGCCAGCATGTGCGCACCCTGTCCGGCGGCAACCAGCAGAAGGTCGTCATCGGCAAGTGGCTGCTCGCCGACACCAAGGTGCTGATCCTCGACGAGCCGACCCGCGGTATCGACGTGGGCGCCAAGGTCGAGATCTACCAGCTCGTCAACGAACTGACCGCCGCCGGCGCCGCCGTCCTGATGATCTCCAGCGATCTGCCCGAGGTGCTCGGCATGAGCGACCGGGTGCTGGTGATGGCGCAGGGCCGGATCGCGGGCGAACTCTCCGCCGACGAGGCGACGCAGGACTCGGTGATGGCCCTCGCCGTCAGCACGAACACAGAGAAGGAGGCCCCCCGTGGCCACTGACACGCTCAAAAGCACCTCGGGCGCGAGTGGCGCCTCGGCGGTCCGCCGGCTCCTGCTCGACAACGGCGCGCTCACCGCGCTCATCGTCCTCGTCGTCGCGATGTCGGCGCTGTCCGGCGACTTCCTGACGACGGACAACCTGCTCAACATCGGCGTCCAGGCGGCCGTGACCGCCATCCTCGCCTTCGGCGTCACCTTCGTGATCGTCTCGGCGGGCATCGACCTGTCGGTCGGTTCCGTCGCCGCGCTGTCCGCCACCGTCCTTGCCTGGACGGCGACTTCGGAGGGCGTGCCGGTCTGGATCGCGGTGATCCTCGCGATCGCCACCGGCATAGCGTGCGGCCTGGTCAACGGCGTGCTGATCTCGTACGGGAAACTGCCGCCGTTCATCGCGACGCTCGCGATGCTCTCCGTGGGCCGGGGGCTCAGCCTGGTCATCTCGCAGGGCAGCCCGATCGCCTTCCCCGACTCGGTGTCCCACCTCGGTGACACGCTCGGCGGCTGGCTGCCGGTGCCGGTCCTGGTGATGGTCGTGATGGGGCTCATCACCGCCGTGATCCTCGGTCGTACCTACATCGGCCGCTCCATGTACGCGATCGGCGGCAACGAGGAGGCGGCGCGGCTCTCCGGCCTCCGGGTGAAGAAGCAGAAGCTCGCGATCTACGCGCTGTCCGGTCTCTTCGCGGCAGCCGCGGGCATCGTGCTCGCCTCCCGGCTCTCCTCCGCCCAGCCGCAGGCCGCGCAGGGTTACGAGCTCGACGCGATCGCCGCGGTCGTCATCGGCGGCGCCTCCCTCGCGGGCGGTACCGGCAAGGCGTCCGGCACGCTGATCGGCGCGCTGATCCTTGCGGTGCTGCGCAACGGGCTCAACCTCCTTTCCGTGTCGGCCTTCTGGCAGCAGGTCGTCATCGGTGTTGTGATCGCCCTCGCGGTGCTCCTCGACACGGTGCGGCGCAAGGCGGGGGCGACCCCGGTGGCCGCGGGCGCCTCGGGCGGCGGCAGGGGCAAGCAGGCGGCGACGTATGTCATCGCGGCCGTGGTCGCCGCGGCCGTCGTGGGCGCCATGTCCTTCCTGCACACCGGCTCGTCCTCGACGACGCCGAAGGTGGGCCTGTCGCTGTCGACGCTGAACAACCCCTTCTTCGTACAGATCAAGGCGGGTGCGCAGGAGGAGGCGAAGAAGCTCGGCGTGGACCTGACGGTGACGGACGCCCAGAACGACGCGTCCCAGCAGGCCAACCAGTTGCAGAACTTCACCAGCGAGGGCCTCGGGGCGATCATCGTCAACCCGGTGGACTCGGACGCGGCGGGCCCCTCGGTGCGCTCCGCGAACAAGGCCGACATCCCCGTCGTCGGCGTCGACCGGGGCGTGAACAACGCCGACACTGCCGCGCTCGTCGCCTCCGACAACATCGCCGGCGGCAAGCTCGCCGCGAAGACCATGGCCGAGAAGCTGGGCGGCAAGGGCACGATCGCCATCCTCCAGGGCCAGGCGGGCACGTCCGCCAGCCGTGAGCGCGGGGCCGGTTTCACCGAGGGTCTGAAGGACTACCCCGGCATCAAGGTCGTCGCCAAGCAGCCCGCGGACTTCGACCGCACCAAGGGCCTCGACGTCATGACCAACATGCTCCAGGCCCACCCCGACATCCAGGGCGTCTTCGCCGAGAACGACGAGATGGCGCTCGGCGCGGTCAAGGCGCTCGGCTCCAAGGCCGGCAAGTCGGTCTCGGTCATCGGCTTCGACGGCACCCCCGACGGACTGAAGGCCGTCAAGGACGGCACGATGTACGCCTCCGTGGCCCAGCAGCCGACGGAACTCGGGCGGATCGCGGTGGAGAACGCGCTGAAGGCCGTCGAGGGGAAGACGGTCGAGAAGACGGTGATGGTGCCGGTGAAGGTGGTCACGGCTCAGAACGTGGCCGAGTTCAGCGGATGACACCGGTGAGCGTGGACAGCATCAGCGGGTGACCCGTGAGCGGCCGGACAGACAGCGCGTCTGTCCGGCCGCTCAACTGACTTTCCTTGGGAGACAGTTCATGTACGACTACGACCTGCTGGTCGTCGGATCGGCCAACGCGGATCTGGTGATCGGTGTCGAGCGGCGGCCCGCGGCCGGGGAGACGGTCCTCGGCTCCGACCTGACCGTCCACCCGGGCGGCAAGGGCGCGAACCAGGCAGTCGCCGCCGCCCGGCTCGGGGCCCGTACGGTTTTGCTGGCGCGCGTGGGCGACGACGCGTACGGGCGGCTGCTGCTCGACTCGCAGCGGGCGGCCGGTGTCGACACCGTGGGCGTCCTGGTCGGCGGCGCGCCCACCGGGGTCGCGCTGATCACGGTGGATCCGTCCGGGGACAACAGCATCGTGGTCTCGCCCGGCGCGAACGGGCGGCTGATGCCGGAGGACGTCCGCGCGGCGGGGAGCCTGTTCCAGGCCTCCCGGGTGGTCTCGGCGCAGCTGGAGATCCCGTTGGAGACGGTCGTGGAGGTCGTACGGAATCTCGCCGAGGACAGCCGTTTCGTACTCAATCCCTCGCCGCCGAGGCCGCTGCCCCGCGAGGTACTGGCGGCCTGCGACCCGCTGATCGTGAACGAGCACGAGGCACGTGTGCTGATCGGCTCCGGGGCGGGTCCTGAGCCGGAGGACTGGGCGCGGGATCTGCTGGCTTTGGGCCCGAGTTCGGTCGTCATCACGCTGGGCGAGCAGGGCGCGCTGGTGGCCCAGCGGGCCGGGGCCCGGGTCCGGGTGCCGTCCGTGCGGGTCGAGGCCGTGGACACGACCGGGGCGGGCGACTCGTTCACCGCCGCGCTGGCCTGGCGGCTGGGGCGCGGCGAGTCGCTGGCCGAGGCCGCCGGGTACGCCGCCCGGGTCGGGGCCGTCGCGGTCACCCGGCACGGCGCCCAGGAGTCCTTCCCGACCGCCGAGGAAGTGGCCGCACTGTGAAGAAGGCCGGAATTCTGAACCGCCATCTCGCGGGCGCGCTGGCCGAGTTGGGCCACGGGGACGGGGTCCTGGTGTGCGACGCGGGGATGCCGATACCGGCGGGGCCGCGCGTCGTGGACCTGGCGTTCCGGGCCGGGGTGCCGTCGTTCGCCGAGGTGCTCGACGGGCTGCTCGACGAGCTGGTGGTGGAGGGCGCCACGGCCGCACGTGAGGTCCAGGAGGCGAACCCAGACGTGTCGGCGTTGCTGGAGAAGCGCTTCCCGGGCCTGTGGACGGTCTCGCACGAGGAGCTGAAGTCGCTGTCGGCGGGCGCGCGCCTGATCGTCAGGACCGGGGAGGCCCGGCCGTACGCGAATGTGCTGCTGCGGTGCGGGGTCTTCTTTTAGCCGTACCTTCGGTGCGCCAGACCGTTGGCGGGAAAAGCTTCGAGGGAGCCCGGTCCGTCGACCGGGCCCCCTCGGGTTCCCCTCCGCATCAGAACCCCCGCGATCCCCCCAGATCCCCCTCCAGAAGTCCTGATGCCAAGTACGACCCGCCATGTGCGGGGAGGGTTGTACGGACTTCTGAGATTTTTTTGGCGTGCGGGCGAAACGGGGCAGACGTAGCGTTTTCGTCATGAGCGAAGATTCCGGTACGTCCCTGGAGGCCGAGGTCCTCGACGAGCTCGGCGAGGACAGGCTCCAGGAGATCGCGGGCCTGCTGGGAACGGACGGCAGCGAGGCCCGCGAGATGGTCGGAACGACGGTGTCGGCGCTCTCCGGCGAGGTGCGCGAGGCGCCCGTTCCGGAGGAGGAGGCGCCACTTCAGGGCGTGTCGACGCTCGGCGGATTCACCGCCGGCGGCCTCCTGGCCGGTGTGCTGGCCAAGGCGAGCAAGCCGGTCGCGAACGCCGTCGCCAAGAAGACCGGCCTCCCCGCGGCGACCGTCACCCGGGTCGTCGAATTGCTGATCCCGGTGATCCTGACGGTACTGGCGAAGCGGGGCGCGAAGAAATAGCGGCAATCCCCCACCCCCGTAGCTCCGGGGTGGGGCATTGGGCGAGCGCGATCACGCCCGACCGTGGACCCTCCGGGGGCGACGTCCACGCGCGGCCGAAAAGTTGACGAAATTGTTGACGATCTCTGGGTGGGCGCATACCTTCGCATGCGCCGGAAGCGGTTCCTCGCCTTCCGGGCCGCCCCCCAGTGGAGAGAGAAGACGCGATGCAGCGCAGACACATGGTGAAGGTTCTGGCCGCGACGGCCGCCATACCGGCGGTTGTCGGCTCGGCCGGCGGGGCGTGGGCCTCGCCCGCCGCCAAGGTGCAGGGCAAGGCAACCTCGGCAGCGGACCTCTCGGCATCGGACCCCTTGGTGTTCGACCCCGCGACCTACACCACCCTCACCACGTCCGTCACCACTGCCGACGGCGTCAAGGCGGTCACGTACCGCTCCTACAAGGCGATCCCGTATGTCGCCGCCCCGGTCGACGTGACGTACCAGACCCTCAACGTCAGCGTCCCGGTGGAGATCGACGGCGTTGCGGTCGACGCCTCGCACGCGCCGATCCTCTTCAACAACGCGGTCGGCGGCTACATGCCGTCCTCCACGGCCAACAACACCGGCATCGGCCGCGGCACCAACCCGGGCCTGGCGCTGGCGTCCGGCTACGTCGTGGCGGAACCGGGCGCCCGCGGCCGGTCCCTGGTCGACTCCACGGGCGTCTACTACGGCGTCGCCCCGGCGGCGATCGTGGACCTCAAGGCCGCGGTCCGCTACCTCCGCCACAACAAGGGCCGTGTCCCGGGCAACACCGACCGCATCGTCGCCACCGGCGTCAGCGCGGGCGGCGCCCTCACCTCGCTGCTCGGCGCCACCGGCGACAGCCGCCTCTACGACTCCTACCTGAGCGAGTTGGGCGCGGCCGACGCGAGCGACGCCGTCTTCGCCGCCGCCCCGTACTGCCCGATCACAGACCTCGAACACGCCGACATGGCGTACGAGTGGAACTGGGGCACCAACCCGCTCTCCAGTGGCGCGCAGGTCGACCAGGCCCTGTCCAACGAACTGCGGAGCAACTTCGCCGAGTACCAGGCCTCGTTGAAGCTCAAGGGCAAGGGCGGCTTCGGCCGCATCACCGCCCGCAACTATGACGAGTACCTGGTCAGGACGTACCTGGAGCCCTCGGCCACCAAGTACCTGGCCGCTCTGTCCGACGCAGACCGCACCGCCTACCTGGCCGCCCACCCCGGGATCTCCTGGTCCGGCGGCAAGGCGTCCTTCGCCTGGAGCGACTTCCTCACCCACGTGGGCGCCCGGAAGAAGAACGTCCCGTCGTTCGACCTCTTCGACCTGTCCTCCGGCGAGAACAACCTGTTCGGCGTGGACACCACCAAGGCACGGCACTTCACCGAGTGGAGCCTGCGCAAGGCCACCGGCGACGCGGCCGCCCGCCTCGACGCGGACCTGCCCGAGAAGATCGAACTGCTCAACCCGATGCCCTTCATCGAGCGCAAGAACCCGCACCGGGCCCGGAACTGGTTCATCCGCGTCGGCACCAAGGACAGCGACACCTCGCTGACCGTCGTCGGCAACCTCGCCGCGAGCCTGGAGAACCTCGGCGACAACGTCGACACGTACATGTACTGGGACGGCGCGCACGGCGCGAACCAGGACGCGCCCGCCTTCATGACCTGGATCGGCAAGGTCACCGGCTACAGGAAGTGACCCGAGCGGTTCCGATCCGGAAGGCCCGGCGCGCGGGAAGGGCGCCGGGCCTTCCGGATGCGGGGCCTTCCCCCGCGCACCCGGCCGACGTTCACCGAGCGAGGATAAAGTTCCCTCCGCGTTCCCTCCGCGCCGACGGGAGCGCCTGACGGGGGCTTAGGGGGGAACGGGGCGGGATGATCGGGACGGTGTTCCGGAGCGAGGACGTGCCTGCGGAGCACAGGTTCGAGTACTGGCGGGAACTGATCGACCGGACGATCGCGCCGAGCGAGATCAGCAGTGAGTACGCCGCCGACTTCTGGGCGGAGCAGCGGTTGCTGGAGCTGGGGCCGGTGATCGTCTGGCCGACGTCGCTGCTGCCGGCGCGGTTCCGGCGAACCGCGCGGATGATCCGGCAGTCCGACCCCGAGCAGTACCACTTGTCGCTGGTGCTCGGCGGCGAGTTGGGGTTCGACCACGCCGGGCGGAGCGACATGTACGGCCCTCGCGACCTGTGGGTCTCCGACACCTCGCGGCCCTACGACGTGCGGCCGCCGGACGGCCTGGGCCGCCGCACGGTCACCGGGGTGGGCGTGGAGGTCCCCAAGGCACTGCTGCCCGTGTCACCTGACCGGGTACGGGAGTTGCTGGGCAGACGGCTGTCGGCGCAGGAGGGGGTGGGCGCCCTGCTGACGGGGTTCCTCACCGGCCTGGAAAGGGAGTCCAACTCCCTCCAGCCGTCGGACGCGCCGCGCCTGGGCACGGTCGTGCTCGACCTGCTGGCGGCCTGGTTCGCCCAGATGCTGGAGGTGGAGGCCGCTCTCCCGCCGGAGACCCGTCACCGGGCCCTGACCGAACGCATACGCGCGTTCATCCGCCAGAACCTGCACGACCCTGAGCTGACACCGCCCGTGATCGCGGCCGTGCACCACATCTCGCTCAGCTATCTGCACCGCATCTTCCACGAAGAGGTGCGCGGCGAAACGGTCGCGGCCTGGATCCGCAGCCAGCGCCTGGAGGGCGCCCGCCACGACTTGGCGGACCCCGCGCTGCACGCCACCCCGATCCACGCCATCGCCACCCGCTGGGGCCTCCCCCACAGCTCCGGATTCACCCGCGTCTTCCGCACCGCGTACGGGCTCTCGCCCAGGGAGTACCGGTTCCAGGCGCTGGCCGTACGGGAGTAGACGCAACGTCAACCATCTGTGGACCCACTGGCAACGACAGCCACAGGGGTCACCGGGCATCCTGGTCAGGCACGGTGCCCTGACCTCGGTGCTCCATCCCAACCGGGGAGGGATGGAGCACCAGGGCGCTTCCGAGGCTTACCGCGACCCGGACCGCTACTCCACGTGCTCCACTCCGCGTGCTCTACTCGGTGTGCCCTACTCGGCATGCTCCACGAACCGCGCCGCCGTCTCCGCCAACACCTCGCGCCCGTCCCGCGCCCACAACCCTTCGTTGAACAGCTCGACCTCGATGGGACCGGTGTAGCCGGCCGCCTCGACGTACGAACGCCACTCCCGCATGTCGACCGAACCGTCGCCGATCTGACCGCGCCCGTTGAGCACACCCTCGGGCAACGGGGTTGTCCAGTCGGCGAGTTGGAAGGTGTGGATGCGCCCGGAGGCACCCGCGCGGGCGATCTGAGCAGGCGCCGTGTCGTCCCACCAGATGTGGTACGTGTCCACCGTCACGCCGACCTGGTCCGCCGGGAAGCGCTCCGCCAGATCCAGCGCCTGGGCCAGGGTCGACACCACGCACCGGTCCGAGGCGAACATGGGGTGCAGCGGCTCGATGGCCAGGCGTACGCCCCGTTCCGCGGCGTACGGGCCCAACTCCCCCAGCGCGTCGGCGATGCGCTCCCGCGCGCCATGCAGATCCTTGCTGCCCGCCGGCAGTCCACCGGAGACGAGGACCAGCGTGTCCGTGCCGAGCGTGGCCGCCTCGTCGATCGCCGAGCGGTTGTCGGCCAGCGCGGCGGCCCGCTCGGCCGGTTCGATCGCCGTGAGGAAGCCGCCCCGGCACAGGGTCGTCACCGCCAGGCCCGCGTCACGGACCAGCTTGGCGGTCGCGTCGAGCCCGTACGACTGGACGGGTTCACGCCAGAGACCGACTCCGGGGACACCCAACTCCACACAAGCATCGACCAGTTCGGGCATAGACAGCTGCTTCACCGTCATCTGGTTGATGGAGAAACGCGACAGGTTCACTGGGCCACTCCGTACAGGGACAGCATCGTCCTCATCCTCGTCTCGGCCAGCTCCGGGTTCGGGAACAGACCCAGCCCGTCGGCCAGTTCATAGGCACGGGCGAAGTGCGGAAGCGAGCGCGCCGACTGAAGCCCGCCAACCATCGTGAAGTGCTCCTGATGGCCGGCCAGCCACGCCAGGAACACCACACCCGTCTTGTAGAAGCGCGTAGGTGTCTGGAAGAGATGCCGGGACAACTCCACTGTGGGATCGAGGAGTTCGCGGAACCCCTTCACATCACCCGTGTCCAGAACCCGGACCGCCTCCGCCGCCAACGGCCCCAGCGGATCGAAGATGCCGAGCAGGGCGTGACTGAAGCCCTGCTCGTCACCCGCGATCAGTTCGGGGTAGTTGAAGTCGTCCCCGGTGTAACAGCGCACGCCCTGCGGGAGGCGGCGGCGGATGTCGATCTCGCGCCCGGCATCCAGCAACGACACCTTGATGCCGTCCACCTTGTCCGGGTGGGCCGCGATGACCTGAAGGAACACCTCCGTGGCGGCGTCCAGGTCGCTGGACCCCCAGTAGCCCTCAAGGGCCGGGTCGAACATCGGTCCGAGCCAGTGCAGGATCACGGGGTCGGACGACTGCCGGAGCAGATGGCCGTACACCTCCAGATAGTCCTCGGGACCGGAGGCGGCCGCCGCCAGCGCGCGCGAGGCCATCAGGATCGCCTGGGCACCCGATTCCTCGACGAGGGCCAGCTGCTCCTCGTAGGCCTTCCGGATCTCCTCGAGGGAGCCCCCGCCGAGCTGGTCCGTGCCGACACCGCAAGCGATCCGCCCACCGACCGCCTTGGCCTCGGCGGCCGACCGCCGGATCAGCTCCGCCGCGCCGCCCCAGTCGAGGCCCATCCCCCGCTGGGCGGTGTCCATCGCCTCCGCGACACCGAGCCCGTGGGACCACAGGTGACGGCGGAAGGCGAGGGTCGAGTCCCAGTCGACGGCGGCGGGCGAGTCGGGGGACACATCCGCGTACGGATCGGCGACCACATGCGCCGCCGAGAAGACCGTACGAGAGGTGAAGGGCGAGCCGGTCGTGAGGGCAAGGGGCTCGGAGCGCGGGGTGTACGCGCGCAACCCCCCTCCAACTCCTGGCAGTTGAATGGTTCTCACAGCGAGATCTCCGGTACGTCGAAGCGGCGACCCTCGGCCGAGGACTTCAGGCCGAGTTCGGCGAGCTGGACGCCGCGGGCGCCGGCGAGGAGGTCCCAGTGGTAGGGCGCGTCGGCGTAGACGTGCCGGAGGAACAGCTCCCACTGGGCCTTGAAGCCGTTGTCGAACTCGGCGTTGTCGGGGACTTCCTGCCACTGATCCCGGAAGGAGTAGGTGGCCGGGATGTCGGGATTCCAGACCGGCTTGGGCGTCGAACTGCGGTGCTGCACACGACAGTTGCGCAACCCGGCCACAGCCGACCCCTCCGTCCCGTCGACCTGGAACTCCACCAGCTCATCACGATTGACGCGCACGGCCCACGACGAGTTGATCTGGGCGATCGCACCACTCTCCAGCTCGAAGATGCCGTACGCGGAGTCGTCGGCCGTGGCGTCGTACGGCTTGCCCTGCTCGTCCCAGCGCTGCGGGATGTGGGTCGCGGCGATGGCCTGGACGGAGGTGACCCGCCCGAAGAGCTCATGGAGCACGTACTCCCAGTGCGGGAACATGTCGACGACGATGCCGCCGCCGTCCTCGGCGCGGTAGTTCCAGGAGGGCCGCTGGGCGGACTGCCAGTCGCCCTCGAAGACCCAGTAGCCGAACTCCCCGCGGATGGACAGGATCCGACCGAAGAAGCCGCCGTCGATGAGGCGCTTGAGCTTGAGCAGGCCGGGGAGGAAGAGCTTGTCCTGGACCACGCCGTGCTTGATGCCCTTGGCGGCGGCCAGCCGGGCCAGTTCCAGCGCACCGTCGAGCCCCGTGGCCGTCGGCTTCTCCGTGTAGATGTGCTTGCCCGCCGCGATGGCCGCCTTGAGCGACTCCTCGCGGGCGGAGGTGACCTGCGCATCGAAGTAGAGGTCGATGGTCGGGTCGGCCAGAACGGCGTCCAGGTCGGTGGACCACTCCTCGAGGCCGTGCTGCTCGGCGAGCGCCTTGAGCACGTGCTCGCGGCGGCCGACGAGGACGGGTTCGGGCCACAGCACGGTGCCGTCGCCCAGGTCGAGGCCGCCCTGGTCGCGCAGGGCGAGGATCGAGCGGACGAGGTGCTGGCGGTAGCCCATGCGCCCCGTCACGCCGTTCATGGCGATACGCACCGTCTTGCGTGTCACGTCATTCCCTTCGTACGCGGTTTCCGCGCCTCGTACGCCCTCTGAGGAACTGGTGAGCGTGCCAGCAAGCGCTTTCTATCTACGGAGAAGCTAGCCTCTGTCGAGCCCATTGGACAAGACCACACGGGGGACGAGATGTTCGATCGGTCGGACGGGTGGACGCGGAGGGCATGGTCAGGATCGGATGTACCCGGATATGGGGGCCGTACGAACACCCGGATCCCGGGCATTGTGTGCCCGCGCTCCCCTGACGAACAGCACGACGTAGACGACAACGAGTTGCGCGACCGGAGGACGACGAGATGACCGTGACCCTGGCGGACGTGGCGGCGCGTGCGCAGGTCTCGCCCGCGACCGTGTCCCGGGTGCTGAACGGGAACTATCCCGTCGCGGCGTCCACGCGCGAGCGGGTGCTGCGCGCGGTGAACGAGCTGGACTACGTACTGAACGGGCCCGCGAGTTCGCTGGCCGCGGCGACGTCCGACCTCGTCGGAATCCTCGTGAACGACATCGCCGACCCCTTCTTCGGGATCATGGCGGCCGCGATCCAGTCGGAGATCGGGGGCCCGGGGGGCCGCGCGGGCGGAGAACGGCTCGGCGTCGTCTGCAACACGGGCGGCTCCCCGGAACGCGAGCTCACCTACCTCACCCTCCTCCAGCGCCAACGTGCCGCCGCGGTCGTCCTCACCGGCGGGGCGATCGAGGACAGCGCGCACGCCACGGCCGTCGCCGCGAAGCTGCGCAGGCTGGCGGAGGCCGGAACCAAGGTCGTCCTCTGCGGACGGCCGCCCTCGCCCGAGGCTCCCGAGGCGATCGCCCTCACTTTCGACAACCGCGGGGGCGGCTCGCAGCTCACCGAGCATCTGATCGGCCTCGGCCACCGGCGGCTCGGCTACATCGCAGGCCCTGAGGAGCGGACGACGACCCGGCACCGCCTGGAGGGTCACCGGTCCGCGCTCGCCGCGCACGGCATCGAGGACGTTCCGCTGCGCACCGTGCACGGGCGGTACGACCGCCGGTCCGGGTACGAGGCGACACTCGAACTCCTCCGGCGCGACCCGTCGTTGACCGCTGTCGTCGCGGCGAACGACACCGTGGCGCTGGGGGCGTGTGCCGCGCTGCGGGACTCGGGGCTGCGGATTCCCGACGACGTGTCCGTCGCCGGGTTCGATGATCTGCCGTTCAGTATTGACGCGGTGCCTGCGTTGACGACGGTGCGGTTGCCGCTGTCCGAGGCGGGGGCGCGGGCCGGGCGGATCGCCATGGGGCGGGAGGAGCCGCCGCCGGGCGGGATCGCCACGGTGCGGGGGGAGTTGATGGTGCGGGGGTCCACCGGAGGGCCGCGGTTGTAGGTGGGCGTCGGTTTCGGGGGCGCGGGGTTTGAGCGTGCCTTGGGATTGAGCGTGCCTTGGGTTCGGGGTGCCCGGCGTTGGGGCTGAGGTGGGGGTGGGTGCGCTTGCCGGCGCTTGCAGGGTGCCGCTGTGCCCACCCGTGCCGCCCCTAGCGGCACGCATGCCCACAGCGGGGACGGTTGTAGAGCGGGACGCATGCCCACAGCGGGGACGGTTGTAGAGCGGGACGCATGCCCGCAGCCGGGGAGGGGGCGTTGCATGCGGCACGCATGCCCACAGCGGGGGCGGTTCGGTTCGGGGGATACTGGTTCCATGCGGCTGCTTCGGGGTGGTGTCTGTGTCGCCGCCGGGATCGTGCTCGTGGCGGTGGTCGGGTGCACCGGGGGTGATGGCGCCGACCCAGTGCCCACCGAGGTGCCGGCGTCGACCAGTGCCGCCACCAGGACGCCCACTCCCTCCCTCTCCCCCTCCCCTGCCGCCGACCCTGTGTCGATCCCTGGCCTGATCCAGCGCGAGCACACAGGCTCGAACCTCCGACTCCGCTCCGTACTCGCCCGAACCACCGCCTACACCCGATACGCGGTGACGTACGAGGCCAACGGGCTGACGATCTCGGGGATCATGAACATCCCCACGGGCAAGGGGCCCTTCCCAGCCCTCGTGCTGGCGCACGGATACATAGACCCGGACGTCTACACCACCGGCCGCGGTCTGGCCCGGGAACAGGACCTCCTCGCCCGCAACGGCTACGTCGTCCTGCACACCGACTACCGCAACCACGCCACCTCCGACGACGACCCGGACAACGACGTCAACCTCCGCCTCGGATACACCGAGGACGTCATCGGCGCCGTACTGGCCCTGCGCTCGTCCACCCGCCCGGAGATCGACGGCGACCGGATCGGCCTGCTCGGCCGGTCGATGGGCGGCGGAGTCACGTACAACACGCTGGTGGTGGAACCCGGGCTGGTCGACGCGGCCGTGGTGTTCGCACCGGTGAGTTCGCGCCCCGCCGAGAACGTAGACCGTTTCCAGCGCAGCGAAGGCGACCCGATCGTCAACGAGATCGAAGCGACCCACGGCACACCCGAGCAAAACCTGAAGTTCTGGCGGGAGGTCTCCCCCATCACCTACGCAGACCGCCTGACCGAGCCACTCCTGATCCACCACGGCACAGCCGACGACACCTGCCCCATCACCTGGTCGCGCCAGACCACAGCCGCATTCAAGGCGGCGGGCAAGAACGTACAACTCAAGGAGTACGAGGGCGATGCCCACGCCTTCGGCCCCCAGTGGCCGGCCTCCATGGACACGACGATGGCCTTCTTCGCCCAACACCTCCGCTGAGCAGCAGAAGCAGCGCAAGCCCCCACGCACCCGCAGCCGCCGAAGCACGCGAGGGGCCGTGTCGGTACATCAAATGCCCGCATCCGGACGGATCCAAAGCAGACGGCACCTTCCATCCTCACAGTCGATCCGTCCGGATGCGGGCGGATGTACCGGCGCGGCCCCGACCCACCCCCCGGCGGCAAGCGCTGGACGTGCGGCCGCCGCCCCTTCCAGCGCACCCGCGGCCGAAGGGCGCAAACCCGTGGACGACGGGCCGAACGCGGCTTACGCTCGACTCAGGAACCTCTGACTGAGTCAACTATCCAGACCCGACCACCCGGGGCAGATCATGACCGTCCAGGACATCCGCTCCTTCAACCGCTTCTACACGAACGTCATCGGCGCACTCGACTACGGCCGCCACCTCTACGCCCCCTACACGCTCACCGAGTCCCGAGTCCTGTACGAACTCGCGCACGCCTCGCACACGGACGCCGCCGACCTACGAGCCGAACTCTCCCTGGACGCGGGTTACTTGAGCCGCATCCTGAACAAGTTCGAGCAGGACGGCCTGATCGAGCGCGCCCCGTCCGAGAAGGACCCGCGGCGCCGTCGCGTCACACTCACCACCCGGGGCCGGGAGGCCGCCGCCCTGCTGGACGAGCGCGCGCGGGAAACCGTCGGCTCGCTGCTCGCCACGGTGCCTCCGGCCGACCGGCCACGGCTCGCGGAGGCGATGCGCACGGTGCGCACGATCCTGGGCGACGGCAAGGGGCAGGCCCCCCGCCGCGAGGACGTCGTCCTGCGCGAGCCCGGCCCGGGCGACCTCGGCTGGATGGTGCAGCGCAACGCAGCGCTGTACACGGCGGAGTACGGATGGAACGCGGACTACGAGGGCCTGGTGGCGAGGATCGTCGCCGACTTCGCCGAGGACCACGACCCGCACCTGGAGCGGGTGTGGATCGCGGAGCTCGACGGCCGGCCGGTGGGCTGCGTGATGTGCGTACGGGACGACGCGCCCGGCGCCGCCCGCCTCCGCCTCCTCCTCGTGGAACCGGAGGCACGCGGGCTGGGCATCGGCGACCAACTGGTCACAACCGTGGCCGACTTCGCCCGCGGCGTCGGCTACCACGAACTCGTCCTGTGGACGAACGACGTCCTGGCCGCCGCCCGCCGCCTCTACCAGCGCCACGGTTTCGTCCTGGTCTCCGAGAAACCCCACCGCTCCTTCGGCGCGGATCTGGTCGGCCAGGACTGGCGCCTGGACCTGCACGGCAACGGTGAGTGACGGGTAGTGTCCACTTCATGAAGCTGGCCTTCTCCACTCTCGGCGTCCCCGGCCTCCCCGTCGCCGACGTCGTACGCCTCGCCACCGCCCACGGCTACCACGGCGTAGAACTGCGCGCCCACCCCGAGGAACCGGTGCACCCCGGTATCGGCCCGGCCGAACGGGCCGACGTGGCCGCGGAGTTCAAGGCGGGCGGGATCGAGATCCTGGGCCTGGCGGGATACGCACGGGTGGCGGCGCCGGGCGACGACACCGCCGTACTCGCGGAGATCCGTGAACTCCTGGACCTGGCAAGGGACTTGGGCGCACCTTTCATCCGCGTCTTCCCGGGCGCGGGGACCGACCAGAGCCCCGAGGAGGCGGACGCCACGGCGGCCCGGCGCCTCGGCACGGCGGCGGAGTACGCCACCGAGGCGGGCGTACGGATCCTGCTGGAGACGCACGACTCGCACCGCACGGGCGCGGACGCGATCCGTGTCCTCGGCCCGGTCGGCCACCGGCAGGTGGGTTCGCTGTGGGACGTCATGCACACCTGGCTCGGCGGCGAGCAGCCGTCGTCGACGTACGCGGCACTGTTCCCGTACCTCGGGTACGTCCAGGTCAAGGACATCGCGTCCGCCGAGGACACGACCCCGCTGCCGCTCGGGGCGGGGGTGCTGCCGCTCACCGAGTGCGTGGAGCTGCTCTCCCGCGCGGGCTGGGACGGCTGGCTGTGCTGGGAGTACGAGAAGCGCTGGTACGAGGAGGCCGCGCCGCTCGCGGGGCTGCTGGGCCCGGGCCGCGAACACCTCGCACGGCTGCTCAACGAATCGGCGTAGCCGCTCCCGGGCGTCGGCGTAGCCCCCCCCGGGGCATCGGCGTAGTCGGGCGACGGGCGGCCGCGGCCAGGTAATTGATTGGCCGCACCCGGGGACGAGAGGTTAGCCTCCGCCCGGTGAATCCACCCGCGCGCCCTGCCGCCCTCACCCCCGCCCTCCCCCTCTCATGAACCTGCTGTCCCGCACGCTGCTCGACGTCCGTCCGCTGCGCACGTCCCCCGCCTTCCGAAGGCTGCTGATCGGGCGGACGGTGTCCATGTTGGGCGCCATGATGACCATGGTCGCCGTCATGTACCAGGTCTGGCAGATGACGCACAGCACGGTATGGACCGGTGCGGTCGGGCTGGCGCAGGCGCTGCCGATGGTGGCGTTCGGGCTGTTCGCCGGTTCGCTGGCCGACCGGCGGGACCGGCGGCAGATCTACCTGGTGGGCACCGTCGGCCAGGCGGCCGTCTCGCTGCTGCTCGCAGTGCAGGGGTTCCTAGGCAATGTGCCGGTGGCCGGCGTGCTCGCGCTGGTCGCCGTGCAGTCCGCCTTCGGCGCGGTCGGCGGCGCCGCGGCGGGCTCGTTCGTCCCGCGCCTGCTGCCAAAGGACCAGGTGGGAGCTGGGCTCGCGCTCAACCAGGTCTCCTTCCAGGGGACGATGCTGGTCGGCCCGGCGCTCGGCGGACTGCTGGTGGGCTGGCTGGGCGTCGGCGGCTGCTATCTGCTCGACGCGCTGAGCTTCGGGATGGCCTTCTACGGCGCTTTCGGCCTGCCCAAGCTGCCGCCCGAGGGCGAGCCCGCCCGGGCCGGGCTGCGCGGGGTGGCGGACGGGCTGCGTTTCCTTGCCGGGCACCGGGCGGTGCGCGGCGCGCTGCTCACCGACCTGGCCGCCACCGTGCTGGCAATGCCGATGAGCCTGTTCCCGCTGGTCAACGCCGAACGTTTCGGCGACAACCCGCGCACCCTCGGCCTGTTCCTGTCCGCCGTCGCGGTCGGCGGCATCACCGCCTCGGCGCTGTCCGGATCCGTCACCCGCCTCAACCGCCCGGGCCTGGTGATGCTGTGCGGCGCGGCGACCTGGGGGACCGCGCTGGCCCTGTTCGGCCTGGTGACCAACCCGTGGGCGGGCCTTGGCCTGCTGGTCCTGGCCGGCGCCGCCGACACGACCTCCGTCATCTCACGCAGCACGATCGTGCAGACCCATACGCCGGACGCGCTCCTCGGCCGGGTGACGGCCGCCGAGCAGATAGTGGGCCAGGCCGGGCCCAACCTCGGCAACCTGCGTGCCGGCCTGGTCGCCGGGTGGACGTCCGGCGTGACCGCACTGGTCAGCGGCGGCGTGCTGTGTGTGCTCGCGGTAGCCGCGGTGGCCGCGACCACGCCGGAGCTACGGGGCTCCGAGTCCGCCGGGTCCGACGAACCCGGCACGCCACACGAGCCCAACGAACCCGGCACGCCCAACGAGCCCGACGAGCCTCCCGAGAAGAACGTCGCCGTCAGCTGAGCCTCCAACCCGGCCCTACGCCGGCCGAGCCGTGAACTTCGTCGAGCCGTCGAGGCACCAGTCCAGTACGGCAGGCCAGGACCCATACCCGGCGACCAGGTCAAGATGCCCCACCCCCGGGATGATCTCGGTGGGAATGCCCAACGGATCCCCATAGACGGCGAGCGCACCCTCCGGGCAGTACGGATCGTCGTCGCCCGCCACCAGCCGCGTGGCCCCGGGCAGGGCGAGCGGAAACGCGGGCGGGGCGAACGCCACGACCTCAGGGAACCCCAGGAGTACAGGCCCGGACGGCGGCCCCACGAGCAGCACCCGGTCGACGTCGAGGCCCGTGACACCGCGGGCGACCGCGTGCAGCCACAACAGAACGGACGCACTGTGGGCGATCACCACGCGCTCCCCGCCACCCGGAAGCCCTTCGAGGTGACGGGTCAGCTCCGCCAGCCACACGTCCAGATCCGGGTCGTCGGGGTCGGGCAACTGCGGGTACACGACGAGGTGCCCGAGCTCGGTCAGCCGGTCGGACAGCCAGTGCTGCCAGTGGTCGTGCGGCCGGTGGTTCTGCCAGCCGTGGAGAATGAGGAAGCTGCGGGAGGTCATGGGGTGATGGTTTCCGATCACTGGTACGACGGTCCAGTTAATCTTTCGGAGTGGAACAGGTAAGCGAACCCTTCACTGTCGACCTCCGCCGCCTCACCGTCCTGCGCGAACTCCAGCGCCGCGGCAGCCTCGCCCGGGCCGCGGAGGCCCTGCACCTCACGCCCTCGGCGGTCTCCCAGCAGATCGCCGCACTCGCCCGTGAGGCGGGCGTCCCGCTGACCGAGCGGGACGGCAGAGGCGTACGGCTGACCGGTCAGGCCCGGGTACTGCTCGCGCACGCCGATCTCATCGCCGCCCAACTGGAGCGTGCCCGCGCCGACTTGGCGGCGTACGGAGAGGGCGGCGGGCGCGCGTCCGTGACCATCGGCGCACTCTCCAGCGGCATCCTCGGCCTCCTGCCCGGCGCACTGAGCCGCCTGGCCGAGCGCCTGCCCCACGTCCGTATCGACGTCGTCGAGGCCCAGCCGCCCGACCTGTTCACCGCCTTGGACGCGGGCCAGGTCGACGTCGCCGTCGCCGTGGACTTCCCGGCCACACCCCCGCACACCGACCGCCGCTACGCCCGCACCGACCTGCTGACCGACGTCCTGGACCTCGCCGTACCGGCCGGCCACCGCCTCGCCGGCCGCGACCGGGTCGCCCTCCGCGACCTGGCCAGGGACCCCTGGATCGTCGGCGACGCCGACAGCTGCTGCGGCGCGGTCGCCCGCACGGTCTGCGCGGCGGCCGGTTTCACGCCCGACATCCGCCACGCCGTCAACGACTGGGCCGCACTCGCCGCCCTGGTCGAGGCGGACCAGGGAGTCGCCCTCGTCCCCCGCATGGTGCGACCCCTGTACGCCCACCGCCGCCTCACCCTGCTGACCACCGACGGAACACCACCGTCCCGCAACGTCTTCATGGCCTTACGAACGGGCTCGGAGAGCGACCCCGTACTGACCGCCGTACAGGAACAACTACGCGCTACGGCAGCAGAGTTGGTCAGCTGAGCAGCCCGCCGCGCACCCCCGGGATCACCGCCAGGCGGTCCTCCAGCCGCACCCGGCACTGCGGCCACTCCGCCGTCGTGACCGAATAGATCGCGGAGTCGCGGAGGCGGCCGTCCTCGCCCGGCGCCCATGAGCGGGACCAGTTCCGCAGCACGCCCTCGAAGCGTGCCCCCGTGCGCTCGATCGCCGCGCGGGAACGGCTGTTGCGCGCGTCCGTCTTCAGGTCGACGCGTGCCACGCCCCACTCCTCGAAGGCGTGCCGGAAGAGGAGGAACTTGGCCTCGGTGTTCAGCCCCGTCCCCTGCGCACGGGACGAGAGCCAGGTGAACCCGACCTCGATGGCGTCGAGTTGATCGTCCGTACGCCAGCTCCGCGGTTCCCAGAACGAGGTCGCGCCGACGGCCCGCCCGGAGGCCCGGTCGATCTGCGCGTACGGCGCGAGCTTCCCGGTCGCGGCCCGACCGAGCTGCGCGTCGATGTACGCGTCCACCTCGTCGGCCCTCGGCACCCACGTGAACGCGTACGTGCCACGGTCCTCCTCCGCCGCCACCGCGAGGTCGGCCGCATGACGTCGGTCCAGCGGCTCCAGTCGCACGAGCGCACCTTCGAGAACCGGCCCCTCCAGCATGAAACCCAACGCCCGACACTCCTTCGCGCAAGCCTGTGAAGTCCGGGAGAGTCTCCCCCCACACACCTGCACCCGTCGAACGAAATACCAGGCACCCGGGCTCAGCGGCGTCAGCTCACTCGTCGCCCAGACCGGCGATGACGAGTTCCGCGACCCGGGAGGGCGGGATGCCGGTGGTGTCGACGGTTTCCGCCTGCTCGCGGAGCCAGGGCAGGGCGCGTCGGTAGTCGGTGAGGTGGTCGAGGCGCCATTGCCGGGCGCCGATGCTGTCGGGGTCGGTGTCGGTCTCGATGCGGTGGACGAGGGTGTCGTCGTCGGTGTGGAGGAGGTAGTGGCGTACCGGGATGTCCGCCTTCGCGAGGCCCGTGCGGATCTCGTGCCAGTACTCCTCGTTGAGGACTGTCTGCGGGACGACGAGCGTGCCGCCCACGTGGTCCAGGACCTGGCGCGCCGTCTCGACCACCAGCCCGCGCCACGGTGGGAAGTCCTGGAATTCTCGCGGCTGCCCGAGGACGTGCCACAACATGTAGCCCACCTGTTCGGGGTCGAAGAGCCTGGACTCCGGTATGCGGGCGGTGAGTTCCTTGGCGGTGGTGGTCTTGCCCGCGCCGAAGGTGCCGTTCAGCCAGAGGATCATGGCGGACGAGCGTACGTGGATCCCGGTGCGGGTGTCAGGCGGTTACCGTGGATGCCATGACCGTCCCGGAACTCATCCGTATCGTCTCCCGCGACTCGCCGATGGCGCTGGCCCAGGTGGAGCGGGTCCGAGCCGAACTGGCCGTGCTCCACCCCGGCATCCGCACCGAGGTCGTCCCCGTGAAGACGACCGGGGACAAGTGGATGGGCGATCTGGCCCAGGTCGAGGGCAAGGGGGCGTTCACCAAGGAGGTGGACGCCGCGCTGCTGGCGGGCGAGGCGGATCTCGCGGTGCACTGCGTCAAGGACATCCCCGCGGACCGGCCGCTGCCGGCCGGGACGATGTTCGCCGCCTTCCTCGCACGGGACGACATCCGCGACGCCCTGATCCACCCCGGCGGGCTCACCCTCGACGAGCTGCCGCCGGGTACCCGGATCGGCACCTCCTCCGTGCGTCGGGTCGCGCAGCTCGCCGCCTCCCATCCGCACCTGGACTGTGTGCCGTTCCGGGGGAACGCCAACCGGCGCCTGGCGAAGCTGGCGGCCGGTGAGGCGGACGCCCTGCTGCTCGCGGTGTCCGGCCTCGAACGCATCGGGCGAACGGACGTGATCACCGAGATCCTGTCGCCCGAGACGATGATGCCGCCGATCGGCGCGGGCATTCTGGCCCTGCAGTGCCGGGAGGGCGACACGGCCGTGATCGAGACCGTCAGCGACCTCGGCGATCCGGCCACCCACCGTGAGGCCACCGCCGAGCGCATGTTCCTGCATGTCCTCCAGGGCCACTGCAACTCACCGATCGCCGGCTACGCGAAGTCCGAGCGCAGCGGCGAACTGTCCCTGCGGGCCTGCGTGTTCACCCCGGACGGCAAGACCGTGCTCAACGCCCACGAGTGGGCGGGCCGCCTCGACCCCGCGACCCTGGGCACGTCAGTGGCCGTTGCCCTGCTGCGCCAGGGGGCGCGGGAACTCATCGACAACATCCCCCACTGAGCGCTCCGCTGGAATTCCGGTGCGTCGCCTGCGGGTTCGTTGTGGCTGGTCGCGCAGTTCCCCGCGCCCCTATGGGGCGCCATCACCGGAGCCCCTCAGCTCGTCGCGCCCGCCCACGCCGCGAACGCCTCGTGGAACCCCGGGAACGTCTTCCGTACGCAGCCGGGGTCGTCGAAGGAGATGCCGGGCGCCCGAAGTCCGGTCACCGCGAAGGACATGACGATGCGGTGGTCGCCGTATGTCGTGACCGGAGCCGCGGCGACGGGAGTGCCCGGGTGGATCTCGATCCAGTCCGGGCCCGTCTCCACCCGGATCCCCAGCCGCCGGAGGTTCTCCGCGCAGGCCTCCAGGCGGTCGCACTCCTTGACCCGTGTGTTGGCGACGTCCTCGATGCGGACCGGGCCCGAGGCGAAGGGGGCGAGGGCGGCGAGGGTCGGCATGGTGTCGGAGATGTCGCGCATGTTGACCGTGAGGCCGCGCAGCTCGCCGGTGCCGGTGACCGTCGTACGGTCGGAACCCACGTCCACGCGCGCGCCCATCCGCCGCAGTACGTCCACGAAGCCCAGGTCGCCCTGGAGCGCGCCCTCCCCCAGGCCCTTCACCGTGACCTCGCGGCCGGTCAGCGCGGCCGCCGCGAAGAAGTAGCTCGCGGTGGAGGCGTCGGGTTCGATGGCGTAGGTGGTGGCGCGGTAGCCGCCGGGCTCGACGACGAAGACGTCGCCGTCACGTCGTACGTCCGCCCCGAACGCCCGCATCATCGCGAGCGTGATCTCGACGTACGGCGCCGAGACCAGGTCCGTGACCGTGATGCGCAGGCCCTTGCGGGTCAGCGGGCCGAGCAGAAGCAGGGCCGTCAGGTACTGCGAGGACTGGCCCGCGTCGAGGACCACGTCACCGCCCTCGACGCCCGCCGCCGCGATCCGCAGCGGGTGGTGGCCCTCCGCCTCCTCGTGCCGGAGGTCGACGCCGAGGTCGCGGAGCGCGTTCGTCAGCGGGGCCAGCGGGCGGCGGCGCATCTGCGCTGAGGCGTCGAAGCGGTAGGTGCCGTGGCCCGCTGCGGCCAGGGTGGGGAGGAAGCGGGCGGTGGTCGCGCCGTCCCGGCAGTACACGTCCGCCTCCGTGGCCGCGGGGCCCTGCGGGCGGCCGTCGACGTGCCAGGCGTCCGGGGTCCGGCCGACGCGGTAGCCGAGCCGCAGCAGGCCCTCGGCGAAACCCTCGGTGTCGTCCGAGCGGAGCGGGCGGGTCAGTGTGGTGACACCGTCGGCCGCCGCGGCGAGGAAGAGGGCGCGTGCGGTGATGGACTTGGAACCGGGAATGTCGACTGCGGCCATGGGGTCATGCTGGCTCCTTGACCTGCCCCGGCGCTGGAACGTCCGCCAAGTGGACCCTCGCGCTCCGGCTCTTCCCCGTCGCCAGCGAGGTCAGGCCCACCCCTCCCACCAGCAGTGCGGCCGCTCCCCAGCGCAGCGGACTGATCGACTCGCCGAGGAAGACCGCCGCGGACGACATCCCGAAGACCGGGACCAGGAGGGAGAAGGGGGCCACCGTGGACGCGGGGTGGCGGTGCAGCAGCCAGCCCCAGGCGCCGAAGCCGAAGACCGTGGTGATCC
This sequence comes from Streptomyces sp. NBC_00620, assembly GCF_026341825.1. GTDB lineage: Bacteria > Actinomycetota > Actinomycetes > Streptomycetales > Streptomycetaceae > Streptomyces. The sequence continues at coordinate 3,392,208 of NZ_JAPENY010000001.1, read as the reverse complement.
AGGCGACGTAGACCACGACGCCCGCGCCCTGCCAGTCCAGGGCGCGCAGCGCGGCGAGGTCGCGGGACGGGCCCTCGGCGAGGAGGGAGAGGCCGAGCAGGGGCAGTACGGGGACGGCGCTGACCCACACCATGAAGTTCAGCGCGTCCGGTGGGGACGCCTTGCGGGTGAGGACGTTGGACAGGCCCCAGCAGGCGGCGGCCGCGATGACCAGGGCGAAGGCGCCGAGGGGGCCGGCCGCGCCCTCGTCCACGGCGGCCAGGCACACCCCGCAGAGTGCCACCGCCATGCCCAACAGCCGTACGCCGGTGAGGCGTTCGCCGAGGAACGTGATGGCGATCAGCGCGGTGAACACCGCCTGGATCTGGAGTACGAGGGAGGACAGGCCGGCCGGCATGCCCGCGTCCATGCCGATGAAGAGCAGGCCGAACTTCGCGACGCCCAGTACCAGGCCCACCGCCACGATCCACTTCCACGCCACCTTCGGGCGGCCCACGAAGAAGACCGCGGGCAGGGCGGCCACCAGGAAGCGGAGGGCCGAGAAGAGAAGGGGCGGGAAGTGGTCGAGGCCGATCTCGATGACCGTGAAGTTCACGCCCCAGACGGCGGCGACGAGGACGGCGAGGACGGTGTGGGTGGGTCGCATGGTTCGAGCATCGGGCTTGCGCACCGTGTAGCACCAGCGCGGATATCTGCATGGTCGGATGTAGCGATGCTTACGTAAGGTGGCTGCGTCGCCGCACCCCCGGGAGTCCCCGTGCTCGATCTCCAACGCCTGCGCGCCCTGCACGCCGTCTCCGTCCACGGCACCGTCGGTGCCGCCGCGGCCGCGCTCGGGTACACGCCGTCCGCCGTCTCCCAGCAGATCGCGAAGCTGGAACGGGAGACCAAGACCGTACTTCTGGAACGGCAGGGGCGGGGCGTACGGCTCACCGAGCAGGCGCATCATCTGGCCGCCGCCGCACAGGAGTTGCTGTCCATCGTCGAGCGCACCGAGACCGAGCTGGAGGAGCGGCGGGGGCTGCCGGCGGGGCGGCTGACTGTGGCCGCGTTCGCGTCGGCGGCGCGGGGGCTGCTGCCCGGCGTACTCGCGGATCTCGCGCGGCGGCATCCGGCGCTCGACACCCGGCTCAGCGAGGTCGACCCGCACCTGTCCATCGGGCTCGTCGCCAAGGGAGCCGTCGACCTGGCGGTCGTTCACGACTGGGACATCGCGCCGCTGCCGACACCCGAGGGGGTCGACCAGGCGGTGATCGGGGACGACGAGTGTTCTCTGCTCGTGCCCGCCGGGCATCCGTTCGCCGGGCGGGCCGCCGTGCGGCGGGAGGAACTCAAGGGCGAGCGGTGGATCTGTCAGCCGCCCGGACGGGTCTGCCACGACTGGCTGTTGCGCACACTTCGCGCGGCTGGGTGCGAGCCGGACATCGTCCACCAGGCCGAGGAGAACCCCACGCTTGTCGCGCTCGTCGCGGCGGGGCTCGGCGTGTCTCTCATTCCCCGGCTGGGGCGCGGGGCGCTGCCCGACGGGGTTGTCGAGATCGCACTCGACCCTGTGCCTGCGCGGCGGCTGTACGCGCTGTGGCGTACCGGTGCGGCGCGGCGGCCCGCTATCGCGGAGATGGTGCGGACGTTGCAGGGGCACTGGCCGTCCGTGTCGGACAGGGGTCCGGCCGAGGCTCTGCTTGCCGGTTGACCGGCGTTGGGGCTGGGGTCGGGTGGGTCGCGCGGCCCGGCGCTTGCGGGGTGCCGCTGTGCCCACCCGTGCCGCCCCTAGCGGCACGCATGCCCACAGCGAGGGCGGTTGCAAGCGGCACGCATGCCCACAGCTGGGACGGTTGCATGCCCACAGTTGTCTCCTCCGTCCCAACTTCCGGGGTTCCGGTGAATCCGGGGAACCCGGATCCCCGTCGGCCCGTCCAATCCGCACGCTGTCGGATGAGTCTCCGCAGAGCGGTGTCGGCATCGCTGCTGGCTGCGAAAGCTGACTTACCCTCTCCGCCGCCTGCGGCCGGCAGCATGTCGTCACCGGCGCGCCCCCCTCCAACAGCGCCGGTGACGACCCCCACCGCGATCCGCCGCGCGTCAATGCGCACACCCTTGACTGGAAGAAACTTCCCGGATATTCGTGACTCCTCGGAAGTTTCCTTCATGAGGGAAGGAGCGCCACGTGCGCGACTCCAGCACGGGAAGCACCACCCCCAGCAGGACCAGACCGTCCAGACGTACCGTTCTCGCCGCCACGGCGGGCGTCACCGCCGCCCTCGCCACCGGCACGAGCGCGTACGCCGGCCCACCCGACGACAAGGAACTCCGCGCCCTCATCTCCCGTATGACGCTGGAGGAGAAGGTCGGACAGCTCTTCGTGATGCGGGTGTACGGCCACTCGGCGACCGCGCCCGACCAGGCCGACATCGATGCCAACCTCAAGGAGATCGGCGTCAGGACGGCCGCCGAGCTGATCGCCAAGTATCGCGTCGGCGGGATCATCTACTTCGCGTGGGCGCACAACACCCGTGATCCGCACCAGATCGCGGGCCTTTCGAACGGGATCCAGCGGGCCTCCCTGGAACAGCCCCGCGGCCTGCCCGTCCTCATCTCGACCGACCAGGAACACGGGATAGTGGCACGGGTGGGCAAGCCCGCGACGCTGCTCCCGGGTGCGATGGCCCTGGGTGCGGGAGGCTCGCGGGGCGACGCCCGTACGGCCGGCCGGATCGCGGGCGCCGAACTGCGCGCGCTCGGCATCCGCCAGGACTACGCCCCGGTCGCCGACGTGAACGTGAACCCGGCCAACCCGGTCATCGGCGTACGTTCCTTCGGTGCCGACCCGGACGCCGTGGCGGAGCTGGTCGCCGCCCAGGTGAAGGGGTATCAGGGCGCGGACGTCGCGGCCACTGCCAAGCACTTCCCGGGGCACGGGGACACCGCCGTCGACAGCCACTACGGCTTCCCGGTCATCACGCACAGCCGGGAGCTGTGGGGGACCCTCGACGCCACGCCCTTCCGGGCCGCCATCCGCGCCGGCATCGACTCGATCATGACCGCGCACATCATGGTCCCGGCCCTGGACGACTCCGGTGACCCGGCCACGCTCTCGCCGGTGATCCTCACCGGCATCCTGCGCGGCGAACTCGGTTACGACGGGCTCGTGGTGACCGACTCGCTCGGCATGGAGGGCGTACGCACGAAGTACGGCGACGACCGCGTCCCCGTGCTCGCCCTCAAGGCCGGTGTCGACCAGCTCCTCAACCCGCCGTCCCTCGACATCGCCTGGAACGCCGTCCTCAAGGCCGTACGGGACGGCGAGCTGACCGAGGCCCGCCTCGACGAGTCGATCCTGCGCGTCCTGCGTCTCAAGTCGAAGCTGGGGCTGCTCAGGGACCCGTACGTCACCGACGCGGGTGTCGACCGCTCCGTCGGCACGGCGGCGCACCTCAGGGCCGCCGACCGGATCGCCGAGCGTACGACGACGCTGCTGGTCAACAAGGACGACCTGCTGCCGCTCTCCCGTCGCCGCTCCCCCAGGGTGCTGGTCGTGGGCGCCGATCCGGCCTCCCCGTCCGGCAGTGACGGACCGCCCACCACGGTCCTCGCCAGGGCCCTCACCGAGCTGGGCTTCACGGCGACGGCACTGTCCACCGGGACGGCGCCCTCGGCCGCGACGATCGCCCGCGCGGTCACGGCGGCCGACGAGGCGGACGCGGTGGTCGTCGGGACGTACAACGTGTCGGCGACGAGCTCCCAGAAGACCCTGGTCAGCCAGCTTCTCGGCACCGGCGTCCCGGTGATCGCGGTCGCCGTCCGCAACCCGTACGACGTGGCCCAACTCCCGGATGTTCCGGCCTACTTGGCGGCGTACTCCTGGACCGACGTCGAACTGCGGGCGGCGGCCCGGGTGATCGCGGGCCGCGCGGAGCCGCGGGGCGAGCTGCCGGTGCCGGTGCAGCGGGCGGACGATCCGACGCAGGTGCTGTATCCGATCGGGCACGGGTTGACGTATTAGACGTACGCCGCACACCCGGCGCACCCCACCCAAGTGGCGCAAAGCCCCCCACATGCCTGGCGTGGTCCGCTGTCGCGGGTCACGCTGGGCAGGGGTACCGGGGGGATTGCCAATGCGAGCCATGCGGGGTGCACATACCGTGCTGGGCCGGAGCGCGTCGGGGCGGGGCGTGCTGGGACGGAGAGGGCTGGGCGCGCTGTCCACGTGCGCGCTTGCGGTGTCGATACTCACCGGCTGCGACGCGCTGTCGAGTTCCTCCGGACCCACGGAGCCCTCCGCGTCCGTGGCCGCCGGAGGTACGGCGTCGGTCCGGCCCTCGGGCTACGGCGCCGTGTTCCTCGCGGTCGGCGAGTGCAGCTCGTTCGGGACGACCAGCTTCACCGAGGTGCTCTGCACCAGCGAACGGGCGGCCGCGCGGGTCGTCGCCCGCTACGACGGCAAGGTGGCGGACGGCCCCTCCTGCCCCGCGAACACGGACTTCGTCCTGCACATCAGCGAGACGCGGCCCGCCTCGGACGAGGACGGCGACGGCGCGGTCCCGCAGGGCTACGCCTGTATGCGCAAGCTCGAACCGCCGCACCCCGGCGACCCGGGCGGCGGAGGAGGCCCCCGCACCCTCGTCGGCGACTGCGTCTACAGCTCCGGCAGTGGCAAGGTCCGCGAGACCGCCTGCGACGGCACGGGCAGCAAACCCCCGGAGTACAAGGTGACTTCGGCGGTCGAGGACCGCTCGAAGTGCCCGCCCTCGACCGAGCTGTACGTCCAGCTCGGCGGCGTCAAGCCGGTGGGCTGCGCCCGCCCGGTGTAGCGAACGGGCGGGCGCAGCAAGGGAGTTGCGGCCACGGACGGAAGTGCGTCCGCGGCCCGGGAGTTACGGCCGCAACGCGGGCTCGCGCTCCACATCACGCTGGTCGAGCTTCACGTCGAACTTGGCCAGCGGCTTGGCCGCCGCCGGGTCCGACTGGACCGCCGCCGAGGCGACGCCCGCCCACTGGAGGATGCGGGCCGTGGCGAGGGCCTTCTCGTCGGCGACGAGGCCCGCGACGTTGGCGCCGTGGTTCAGGCCCGGCGCGGTGAAGACGTAACTGTCGTGCGCGCCCTTGCCGAGGCGGAAGCGCTCGGCGCCCCACGGGTCGTTCTGGCCGTAGACGTACAGCATGTGGCTGGCGTTGTTCTTGACCCAGGAGTCCACGTCACGCATCGCCGACGGCTGGAACTTCATGGGGATGTCCCGAGGCACGAAGTTCCGCGGCGGCTGGTAGCCGTAGCGGATCAGGCTCTTCTCGATGTGCGGGAACCCGATGGTCGGCGCGCCCAGCTGCGTACCCGCCTGGTAGTAGTACGGCGTGTACGGCTCCAGGCCCTGGTCCGTGTAGAAGGAGAACCCGGAGATCGTGTCGATGGAGGTCCAGATCTCCTCGTCCGTGGCGTTCACCGCGTCCGCCGGGATCGTGTCGCAGTCGGCCAGCAGGCTGTACTGCCAGAAGCCCCAGACGTAGTCGAGGACGACCGCTTCGTACGCCTTGTCGAGGCTGCCGATCGTGGTGAAGGTGTACTCGTTCTCGGCCGCGTAGGCCGCGTACGTCTTCTCCAGCGGCTCACGGCGCACGAGCGCCTCGCGCTGCACGGCGTTGAGCCGGTCGCGGCACTCCTTGGTGCCGACGCCGGCGAAGAAGCGGTCGTAGGCCGAGTCCTCGTTGTTCACCACGTCGTTGGGGGCGACGTACGCGACGACGCCGTCCATGTCACGCGGGTAGAAGCGCTCGTAGTACGTGGCGGTCATGCCGCCCTTCGAGCCACCCGTGGAGATCCACTTCTTGTCGTAGATCGGCTTGAGGGCCTTGAAGATGCGGTGCTGGTCGCTGGCCGCCTGCCAGATGTCGAGCTTGGACCAGTCGGCCGGGTCGGGCCGGGACGGAGTGAAGAAGCGGTACTCCATCGAGATCTGGTTGCCGTCCACGATCTGGGTCGGCTCGCGGCGGCTGGGCGTCGTGGAGACGAAGTAGCCGCCGGTGTAGAAGACCGTCGGGCGCGCGGTGTCCTTGTGCAGCACGGTGATGCGCTGCTGGAACGTGCCCTTGGACGGGTGCCGGTGGTCAATCGGCTGGGTGTAATTGAGAACGAAGTAGCGGTAGCCGGTGTACGGCTTCTCCTGGACCAGGCTCATCCCGGGTATCGCGAGAAGCCTGTCCAGTATGTCCGCACTGGTCGTGCTGGTGCCGGTGGTGGCCTCCGGCTGGGCGGCGGTGGCCGCCCCCGCCGTGCTCAACGTGCCTATGAGCACTGTGAGCGCCAGCAGCCATCTGAGCGCCTTGCGCATGCACCCTCCCCTGGAGTTACGCAGATGTCCGCCGGAACCTAGCGGAGCAACTCGCGTGACACCAGGGGTGATTGAGCAATCCCTGTGGGAATGCGGTGATTCGGCTGAGAAGGTTCCGGAAGGTGCTTCAGCACAGGATCCAGCCCGAGCTCACCGAGCCCCGGCCGACGGAGCCCGTGATCCACACGCAGCGGCGTCCCGCGTGCACCTTCGCCGGGCCCGCGTGGTGCGAGAACAGCCCCTCGTCCTTGTCCGGCCGGCCGCCGCGGGCCCGCACGCTGACGGACATGTACTTCCGGGCCCCCTGCCTCTTCGGGAAGGTCACGGCGCAGACGTAACCGCGGCTCTTGTAGACCCGTACGGTCCCGGTCGAGAAGGGCAGCTTGCGGACCTCGCGGCCCGAGCAGTACGAGGCGGCAGCCGCCGCGCTGCCGGGGCTCATCAGCGCGAGCAGCCCGGACGCGGTGAGCACGGCCAGACCGAGCGCCACCCGTCGGCGTAGCGCACCAATGTCCACTGTCGTCCCTCCCGTACCGCAGCCCATGAGCGTACTGGTGTACGGACGCACGAGGTACGTCGAATGGTTGCGCGAAGGGGAGAGAGGTTCAGACCACGTGGCCGACGGGCTCCCCAGGCTCGGCCGCCCCCACGAAGGTCCGCCACAGCTCCGCGTACTGACCGCCCCGTGCGAGCAGCTCCTCGTGGGTGCCGTCCTCGGCGACCCGCCCATGGGCCATCAGCACGACCCGGTCCGCGCGGGCGGCCGTGGTCAGGCGGTGGGCGACGACGAGGGTCGTACGGCGGCCCGCGATGCGGTCGGTGGCCTGGTTGACCAGTGCCTCCGTCGCCAGGTCCAGGGCGGCGGTGGCCTCATCCAGGAGCAGGATGTCCGGGTCGACGAGTTCGGCGCGGGCCAGCGCGATCAGCTGGCGCTGTCCGGCGGACAGGTTGCGGCCGCGCTCGGCGACCTCGTGGAGGTAGCCGCCGTCGAGCGTGGCGATCATGTCGTGCGCGCCGACCGCGCGGGCGGCGGCCTCCACCTGGGCGTCGGTCGCGTCGGGCCGGCCGTAGGCGATGGCGTCCCGGACCGTCCCCTGGAAGAGGTACGCCTCCTGCGGGACGACGCCGAGGCGATGGCGGAAGGAGGTGATGTCGAGGTCGCGAAGGTCCGTGCCGTCGACCGTCACCCGTCCGCCGGTCGGGTCGTAGAAGCGCGCGACCAGTTTCACGAGTGTCGACTTGCCCGCGCCGGTCTCACCGACGAAGGCGACGGTCTGGCCGGCGGGGATGCTCAACGACACCTGGCTCAGGGCCTCTTCGTCGTCGCCGTATGCGAAGTCCACGTCCTCGAAGGCGATTTCGCCCCGCAGGGACAGCACCTCGAGGGGCTTGTCCGCGGCCTCCGTCGATGTCGGCTCCTGGAGCAGCTCCTGGATCCTGCCCAGCGACACCGTCGCCTGCTGGTAGCCGTCGAAGACCTGCGAGAGCTGCTGCACGGGCGCGAAGAACAGGTCGATGTAGAGGAGGTACGCCACCAGCGCGCCCGTCGTGAGCGTCCCGGCGTCGACGCGGTTCGCGCCCACCACGAGCACCGCCGCCCCGGCCACCGACGCCAGCAGCTGCACGAACGGGAAGTAGACCGAGATCAGCCACTGGCCGCGCGTACGCGCCTGCCGGTAGCTGTCGCTGCCCGCCGCGAACCGCCGCACGCCCGAGCCCTCGCGCCGGAACGCCTGGAGGATCCGCAGCCCGGAGACCGACTCCTGGAGGTCGGCGTTGACCACCGACACCCGCTCGCGGGCGAGTTCGTACGCCTTCACACTCGCCCGGCGGAAGAAGAACGTGCCGACGACCAGCACCGGCAGCGTCAGGAAGACGACCAGCGCCAGCTGCACGTCGATCACCAGGAGCGCGGCCATGATGCCGAAGAAGGTGACGACGGCGACGAAGGCGGTGACAAGACCGGTCTGCAGGAACGTCGACAGCGCATCCACGTCCGTCGTCATCCGGGTCATGATCCGCCCGGTCAACTCCCGCTCGTAGTAGTCGAGTCCGAGGCGCTGCAGCTGCGCGAAGATCTTCAGCCGGAGCGAGTACAGGACCCGCTCCCCCGTCCGTCCCGTCATCCGCGTCTCGCCGATCTGCGCCACCCACTGGACGAGCACGGTGATCAGCGCGAACCCGGACGCCGCCCACACCGCGCCGAGCGCGACCTCGGAGACGCCCTGGTCGATGCCGTGCCGGATCAGCACGGGCAGCAGCAGGCTCATGCCGGCGTCGACGGCGACGAGCCCGAGGCTGAGGAGCAGCGGCGCCCCGAAGCCGCGCAGCAGCCGCCGCAGCCCGTACGACTCCTCGGGCCTGACCGCGCGCGCCTCGTCGATGCCGGGGGTGTCGGTGGCCGGGGGCAACGCCTCGACCTGGGTGAGGAGTTCGGGGGTGGCGGGCATCCCGGCGAGCGCGTTGTCCTTGGGCTCGCGGTCGCCGGTCCACAGCCGTGGGGTGACCCCGCGCTCGGCGTCGAACTCGGCGTCCAGCTCGTCCCGTACGGAGGTGTCCTCCTGCGGCACCGCGGGCAGGGCGTGTCCCGGGGAGACGCCGCCCAGCTCGTCGGGGTCGGTGAGCAGCCGCCGGTACAGCGGAGAGCGCCGCTGGAGTTCCTCGTGCGTGCCGATGTCGGCGAGGCGTCCGTCGTCGAGTACGGCGATGCGGTCGGCGAGGTTGAGGGTGGAGCGGCGGTGTGCGATCAGGAGGGTGGTGCGGCCCTCCATGACCTGGCTGAGCGCCTCGTGGATCTCGTGCTCCACGCGGGCGTCCACGGCGGAGGTGGCGTCGTCGAGGACGAGCAGGCGCGGGTCGGTGAGGATGGCGCGGGCGAGGGCGACGCGCTGGCGCTGGCCGCCGGAGAGGGTGAGGCCGTGCTCGCCGACCGTGGTGTCGTAGCCGTTCGGCAGCTCGCTGATGAAACGGTCCGCCTGGGCGGCGCGGGCGGCGGTCGCGATCTCCTCGTCACTCGCCTCCGGGCGGCCGTACGCGATGTTGGCGCGGACGGTGTCGGAGAAGAGGAAGGAGTCCTCGGGGACGAGCCCGATCGCGGCCCGGAGCGACTCGGTGGTCAGCTCGCGCACATCGTGGCCGCCGACCAGGACGGCGCCGTGCGTCACGTCGTAGAAGCGGGGAAGCAGCAGCGAGACCGTCGACTTGCCGGACCCGGAGGAGCCGACGACGGCGAGGGTCTCGCCGGGCCGGATCTCGAAGCTCAGCCCGTCCAGGACCGGCCGCCCCTCCTCGTATCCGAAGGACACGTCGTCGAACTCGACGGTCGCGGGCGCGTCGGCGGGAAGGGTCTTCGTCCCCTCCTTGATCGACGGCTCGGTGTCGATGAGTTCGAGGACGCGCTCGGCGCCGGCCCGGGCCTGCTGCCCGACGGTCAGCACCACGGCCAGCATGCGCACGGGCCCGACGAGCTGCGAGAGGTACGAGGAGAACGCGACGAACGTACCGAGCGTGACCTGTCCGCGCACCGCGAGCCAGCCGCCGAGGGCGAGCATCGCGACCTGCCCGAGGGCGGGTACGGCCTGAAGCGCCGGGGTGTACTTGGAGTTCAGCCGGATCGTCCGCAGCCGCCCCGCGAAGAGCCTGCGCCCGACCTCCCGGAGCTTCCCGGTCTCCTGCTCCTCCTGCCCGAAGCCCTTCACCACGCGTACGCCGCTGACGGCGCCGTCGACCACACCCGCGACGGCGGCGGCCTGGGCCTGCGCGTACCAGGTGGCGGGGTGCAGTCGGGAGCGGCTGCGCTTGGCGACGACCCACAGGGCCGGGGCGACGGCGAGCGCGACAAGGGTGAGCGGGAGGGACAGCCAGGCCATGATCCCGAGCGAGATCAGGAAGAGGAGCACATTGCCGATGGTCATCGGCAGCATGAAGAGGAGGCCCTGGATCAGCTGGAGGTCGCTGGTGGCGCGCCCGACGACCTGTCCGGTGGACAGCTCGTCCTGGCGGCGGCCGTCGAGCCGGGTGATCGTCTCGTACATCTCGGTACGGAGGTCGTGCTGCACGTCGAGGGCGAGGCGGCCGCCGTAGTAGCGGCGGATGTAGGTGAGGACGTAGACGACGGCGGCGGCGGCGATCAGCGCGCCCGCCCAGGGGGCCATGTCCTTGGTGTGGCCCACGACCACGTCATCGATGATCACCTTGGTGATGAGCGGGACGAGCGCCATGATCGCCATGCCGCCCAGCGAGGAGCCGAGCGCCAGCACGACGTCCTTCGGGTGCCGCCATGCGTACCCGGCGAGTCGCCGTGCCCATCCCCCTTGCGCTGCCACGCGGGTGCCTTCCGTAGATCTCAGTCCGCCGGAAGGCACCAACGCTCAGCGAAGCGGATTTCATCCCTCCGCAACAAAAGGGGCGGCTTATCGGGGCAGCCGGACGCGCAGAGAGTAGAAGCGGGTGATCTGGGCCGCGTTCTGGTTGTCGTCGCTGACCAGGAGGAGGTCCAGGCGGCCCTTGGTACGGCCGGTGATCGTCAGGCCCTCGATGTTGTCGAGGAGCGGGTTGGGCTGGGGCTGCTTGGCCGTGGCTCCCAGTGACGGGCAGTTCACCAGGTCGGCGAGGAGGGTCTTCTTCACCAGTCGTACGCCGTCCTGGCCTGTGAGCGTCGCTTCATCGGCGGTGTCCGTGGCGTGCCGCAGGTCGGCCAGATAGAGGCGGACGGTGTTGCCGACGCCCGCGGTGAAGCCGCGCTCCAGGACGAGGAGGCGGCCGTCGGGGGTGGCGGTGGCCTCGGAGACACCGAGGCCGGTGTCGGTGCGGTAGCCGTACTGGGCACCGAGGCGGAAGGTCCCCTTGCTCCGATCCCAGGTCTGGAAGCGGACGATCTCCTTGCTGTCGCCGCTGATGCTGTTCTCCATCGAGGCGAGGAGGGTGCGTCCGCCGGGCAGCAGGGTCAGGCCCTCGAAGGTCTGGTTCGCGGTGGCGCGGCCCGCGGGGGCGACCCTGAGCGCGTCCGGTACGGGGAGACGGTCGAGGATCTTGCCGTCGCGGGAGTAGCGGCGTATGGACGGCTCGGTCTCGGAGGAGATGAGCCGCGTGCCGTCGCGGTCGACGACCAGGCCCTCGGAGTCGAGCGCGGCACCGTTCTCGTCGGCGAGCGGGACGACACCGGTGGGCTGAAGGGTCTTCGCGTCGAGGGTGAAGAGTGACGACCGGTCGGATACGGCGGCGATCTGGCCGTTCCGGTCCACGGCGAGCGCGGAGAAGTTGCCGACGAAGGTGCCCTCGTACGTCGTCTTGTCGAGCGCGTCGGAGAAGCCGGCGATGGCGACGGAGGGCGAGCAGGCGTTGGCGCGGGTGCTCGAAGCGGCGGTGGCGGGCCCGGCGGCGGTCAGGGTGGTGGCCGCCGCCAGGCCGGCGGTGACGGTGGCGAGTACGGTTCGCAGGCGCATGGCGACACGGTAGGCGGCTGCTGGTTTAGGGCAGGCGTACTGGTCGTGAATTCCGGGGAGTTGGGTCCTCCCTGGAAGCGTCGCTCAGCTGGCCGCCAGGTCCTTGTGGATGACCTTGGCCACGGCCTGGATGGTGTTGATGCCGTACTGCATGGTGCTGTTGCCGTGCGTCAGGACCGTGATCGTGTAGTCGTGGCCGCCGCCCTTGAAGGTGCCGACGCTGTGCACCCGCCAGCCGTGCGTGGCCCGCGACAGCCAGCCGTTCTTGACGTGCACGGCGACACCGGCGGGCGCCCCCGCCGGCGTACCCCAGCGCTGGGAGGAGACGACCTGGCCCATCAGCTTGAGGATGTACGCGCGGGCGTTGTCGCTCAGGACCGAGTTCTTCGCGGTGGTGAGCGCGAGCAGCTTCTGCTCGTCGCGCACGGTGATCTGGGTCAGGCCCCAGTAGCCGTCCGCGCCCGGCTTGGTCTGGGTCATCCCGGCGGCGGTGAGGAAGCCCTTGATCTTCGTCAGGCCGAGCTGACGCCACAGGGTGCTGGTCGAGGCGTTGTCCGACTTGGTGATCATGGCCTTGGCGAGGTCGGCCTCGCGCTGCGTGAGGTAACGGTTGTGCTTCTTGGCGTCCCACAGCAGCGTGGCGAGGACGGTGACCTTGACGACGCTGGCCGAGTCGTACGCGGTGGACGATCTGAGAGAGCAGGTCGTCTTCGTACTGCGGTCGTAGAGGCCGACCGCGATGGTGCCCGTACGGTTCGCGAGCGCCGCGGTGATGTCCCGCTGGAGCTTCGTGGCCAGCCCCGCCTTCGCGGACGTACAGCTGACCTGCGGCGTGGCTGCGGCAGCGGGCGTCGCGGCGGCCACCAGCGGTATGAGCATCCCGGCGCCGATGCCTGCGCCGAGCACGCGGGCGCGCCGCGATATGCGGTGAGTCATGAAGGCTTCCCGTCCCCTTGGGTGGATACGAGCGCACCCCCGGCACGCTCGCCCCCTTTGACTCACCTGTGTGTACGAATGGTTGTACGGCTTGCCGAACGTGTTGGCGAACCGTTGTACGGGCCGTGACCGACAGTTGCCGGGATTCACAGGTCGCCCCCAGGTAGGCCACAGCGCGCGCCCACCGCCTGTTCGCAGGATGCGCTGGTGACATCTGCCACCGACCCACACCCCCACGCCCCCGTGGCCCCCGACTCGCCCGCTCCGACGCCGCCCGGACCGCCCGGGCCACCGGAGAAGGCGCCGCGCTGGTCACTCCCCGCCCTGATCGCGATCATGCTGCTGGCCGCAGTGCTGTACTCCTGGAACCTCTCCTCGTCCGGTCTGAACAGCTTCTACAGCGCCGCCGTGCTGAGCGGCACGCAGAGCTGGAAGGCCTGGTTCTTCGGCTCGCTGGACGCGGGCAACTTCATGACCGTCGACAAGCCGCCCTTCGTCCTGATGGTGATGGGCCTGTCCTGCCGCGTCTTCGGCTACGGGACCTGGCAGATGATGGCGCCGCTGATCGCGTCCGCGGTCGGCACCATCTGGATCCTGCACTCCTCCGTGAAGCGGGTCTTCGGACACGCGGCGGCCACCGTGGCCGCGCTGGTCCTCGCGCTGACCCCGATCACGGTGGCCATCAACCGGGACAACAACCCCGACACGCTGCTCGTCCTCCTGATGGTGGCGGGCGCGGCACTCGCGCTGCGCGCGACGCGGGACGGCAGGCTGCTGCCGCTCATCGGCTCGGCGGTCTGCTTCGGGCTCGCGTTCAACACGAAGATGCTGCAGGGCTACATCGCACTGCCCGCCGTCTTCGCCGTGTACCTGTACGCGTCCCGGCTCGGCCTCGTGAAGCGGATCGTGAACCTGCTGATCGCGGGCGTGGCCCTGGCGGTCGCCAGCTTCTGGTGGCCTGCCGCAGTGTCGCTGGTGCCCGCCTCCGAGCGGCCGTACATCGGCGGCTCGACGGACGGCACCGCCTGGAACCTGATCATGGGCTACAACGGCCTCGGCCGGGTCTTCGGCGGCGAGGGCAACGGCGGAGGCGGCGGGGGTGGTGGCGGCGGCTTCTCCGGGACCGCCGGTATCGGCCGGATGTTCAACGACACGCTGGGCGGCCAGATCTCGTGGCTGCTGCCGTTCGCGGGCATCGCGCTGGTCGGCGGCCTGGTGCTGTGCGGGCGGGCGCCGCGCACGGACCTGACGCGCGCCGCGCTGGTGATGTGGGGCGGCTGGACCGCGCTCCACTTCCTCACCTTCAGCATGGCCGAGGGCACGATGCACCCGTACTACACGACCGCCCTCGCGCCCGGTATCGCGGCGCTCTGCGGTGGCGGCGGCGTCATGCTGCTGCGCGCCTTCCGGGCGGACAAGCGGTGGGCGTGGGTGCTGCCCGCCGCCATGGCGGTCACCGGCATCTGGGCCGTCGTGCTGCTGCGCCGGGCCTCCGGCTGGAACACCTGGCTGTGGCCGACGATCGCGGTGGTCATGGCGCTGGCGATCGTGGGTCTGCTGGTCTTCCGCTCCGGCCACCGGGCACGGCTCCTCGCGGTCTCCATCGCCGCGGCGGTCGTCGCGTCGGTCGCGGGGCCTGCCGCGTACGCCGCCTCGGTGCCCGCGGGCACGGCCGGCGGCATGGGCGGCACCAACCCGACTGCCGGGCCCACGACGGGTGGCGGCGGTTTCGGTGGAGGAGGCGGGGGCGGTGGCGGCCGGATGGGCGGCGGTGCCGCGATGGCCGGTGGCCAGCAGCCCGGCGCCGAACAGGGCGGCCAGGCGGGTGGCACGGGCAACGCGCCGAGCGGCATGCCCAGCGGGGCGCCGGGCGGTACCGCACCCGGGGGCCAGCAGGGCGGCGGTCAGCAGGGCGGCGGCATGGGTACGCCCCCGAACGGCGCCGACGGGACCGGCGAGGCGGCCGAAGGAGCTGCCGGAGGCGCAGCCGGCGGGGCTGCCGGCAGGGCTGCCGGCCAGCGCGGTGGCGCGGGCGGCGGTTTCGGTGGCGGTGGCGGCGGCATGGGTGGCGACACCAGCAGCGAGCTCATCACGTACCTGAAGAAGAACCAGGACGGCGCCGAGTGGCTGCTCGCGGTGTCCAGTTCACAGACCGCCTCGTCGCTCATCCTGAGCAGCGGGGAGCCGGTGATCTCCATGTGGGGCTGGTCCGGCACCGACAAGGCGATGACGCTCGCCAAGCTCAAGGAGCTCGTGAAGAACGGCGAGTTGCACTACATCCAGCTCGGTGGCGGCGGAGGCGGCGGCATGGGCGGCGACTCCAGCATCAGCTCGGAGGTCACCGCCTGGGTGGAGAAGAACGGCACGGCGGTGAAGGAGAGCGAGTACAGCAGCAGTTCCTCCTCCACGTCCGAGTCCGATTCCGCTTCCGATTCCACTTCCGACTCCGCGACCGGAACCCAGAACACCCAGTCGCTCTACCGGCTCGACCCGTCGGACGTCAACTAGGGGAAACCCTCCTCCAGTTGGGGTAAACCCTCGCGCAGAGCAACCCCTGACCGTTCTCACGGTCAGGGGTTGCTCTCTATTCCATAACGTCACACAAACGCCTCTCACTGGTTACACGGCCGACCCCCAACACATGCCACGCTCCCGGTTACCAAAAAAGTCAACACGCGTAGAACGCAGCATCGTTGAGGCGAACGCAGCCGCGTTCACAAGCGTGCCGATCCCGGGAAAGGGCACCCCCCATGTCCGTTGCGCAGATAGGCAGATGGAAGGCGCTTGCGGTGGCCACGTCCGCCGTTCTCGTCGGCGTCACCCTCCCGACCTTGGCAGCGTCCCCCGCCGCTGCCACAACCACCGCGTACGACAGCACGTACTACAAGAACGCGATCGGTAAGACCGGCACGAGCCTGAAGTCCTCGCTGCACACGATCATCGCCCCCCAGACCAAGATCTCGTACTCCGCGGTCTGGAACGCGCTCATGGTGACCGACCAGGACCCGAACAACAGCAGCAACGTGATCCTGCTCTACAGCGGCGTCTCGCGTGCCAAGTCCCTCAACGGCGGCGACGTGGGCGACTGGAACCGCGAGCACACCTGGGCCAAGTCCCACGGCGACTTCGGCGAGGCGACCGGTCCCGGCACGGACCTGCACCACCTGCGTCCCGCCGACGTCCAGGTCAACAGCATCCGTGGCAACAAGGACTTCGACAACGGCGGCAGCACGGTCACCAACGGCGGCGGCAGCCTCACCGACTCCGACTCCTTCGAGCCGCGCGCCGCGGACAAGGGCGACGTCGCCCGCATGATCCTCTACATGACGGTCCGCTACGAAGGCGACGACGGCTGGGCCGACCTCGAGCCCAACCAGCTGGTGAACAACGGCAGCAACCCCTACATGGGCAAGCTCTCCGTCCTCAAGGCGTGGAACGAGGCGGACCCGCCCAGCGCCTTCGAGGAGAAGCGCAACCAGCTCATCTACGACAACTACCAGCACAACCGCAACCCGTTCATCGACCACCCGGAGTGGGTCGAGGCGATCTGGTAGCCACCTGCCGACCGGTTGAACTCCCCGTGTCCAACGGGGAGTTCGACCTCGGCAACCTGCTCGGCCAGGAGGGGACCCGCATGCCCGAAACAGCCACCGACTCCGCTGTCACCGACGCTGCTGTCACCGACGCCACCTGGCAGCTCCCGCGCACCCCGCGCAGCGCCCCGCACGCCCGACAGCTGCTCCGCGCCCAGCTCACCGACTGGCAGATCGACGGTGAAGTGGCCGAAACGGCCGAGCTGTTGCTCACGGAGCTGGTCACCAACTCACTCCAGCACGCCTGCACCGCGCCCGGCGTCGGGATCGGCCTGCGCCTCGCGACCTACGACGGTCTCCTGCGCGTGGAGGTCGCCGACGCGGACGACCACCGCCCCGTGCCCCGGCAGGCCGCCGCGGGAGACGAGGGCGGCCGGGGACTCACCCTCATCCAGGCCTTGGCCCAACGCTGGGGCTACTGCCCCCGGTTGGGCGCCGCCGGCAAGGCGACCTGGGCGGAACTGGCGCTGCCCTAGCGAACCCGGGGTGCCGTGGCCGTCAGCCCAGGTGACCGTCAGTCCAGATGCGTCGGCGCGAACATCCGCAGCACCGCCGGGAGCAGCACCACCGAAGGGCCGGGTGTCGCCAGGGCCTTCGACAGGTCCGTCTCCAGGGTCTCGGGGGTCGTGCGCACGCCCGGCACCCCGAAGGACTCCGCGAGGGCCACGTAGTCGGGGCGGGCCAGCTCCGTCGCCGTGGCCTGGCCGAAGGCGTCCGTCATGTACTCGCGGAGGATGCCGTAGCCGCCGTCGTCGACGATCAGCCAGGTGACGTTCAGGTCGTACTGCCTGGCCGTGGCGAGTTCGGCGATCGAATACAACGCGCCGCCGTCACCGGAGACCGCGAGGACCGGACGGGTCGGGTCGGCGGTCGCCGCGCCCAGTGCAGCGGGGAAGCCGTAGCCGAGGCCGCCCGCGCCCTGGGCGGAGTGCATGGTGTTCGACCCGCGCGGGTCGAAGGCGGACCACGCCCAGTACGCCAGGATCGTCATGTCCCAGAAGGACGGGGAGCCGGCCGGCAGCGCCCGGCGGACGGACGCCAACACGTCCTGTTCCAGGGTGAGTTCCTGGGCGGCGATACGCTCCCCGACCCGGGCGAGCACCGTACGCACCCGCTCCCGTGCCGTGTCGTCCGCGCGGTCGGAAACCGTCTCAAGGAGCGCCGAAAGGGCCAGGCGGGCGTCCGCGTGGATGCCGAGCGCCGGGTGGTTGGACTCCAGTTTGCCGAGGTCCGCCTCGATCTGGACGACGCGGCCCCGGGGCTTGAACGTGTGGTAGTTCGACGACAGTTCACCCAGGCCCGAGCCCACCACGAGGAGGACGTCCGCGTCCTCCAGGAAGTCCGTGGTGTGGCGGTCCTCCAGCCAGGACTGGAGGGAGAGCGGGTGTTCCCAGGGGAAGGCGCCCTTTCCGCCGAAGGTGGTGACGACGGGGGCGTTCAGCTTCTCGGCGAGTTGGCGGAGCTTGCCGGACGCGTCGGCTCGTACGACTCCGCCGCCCGCGATGATCGCGGGGCGGGCGGCGTTCGACAGCAAGTGGGCCGCCACCGCTGTGAGTTCGGGGCGCGGGACCACGTCCTCCGGCGTCGCGTCCATCGCCGTCACGACCGGCAGGGACGTCTCGGCGAGGAGCACGTCCTGAGGGATCTCCACCCACACCGGGCCGTGCGGGGCCGTCAGCGCCGACTCCCACGCCGCCGCGATCGCCGACGGGATCTGGGACTGGCTGCGGACCGTGTGCACGGACTTCACCACTCCCCTGAACGACGCCTGCTGGTCGGGGAGTTCGTGCAGATAGCCGTGGCGTCCGCCGCCGATCCCGGCGGTGGGGATCTGGCTGCTGATGGCGAGGACGGGGGAGGAAGCCGCGGCCGCCTCCTGGAGTGCGGCCAGCGAGGTCAGCGCGCCCGGGCCCGTCGACAGCAGCAGCGGGGCCGCCTCACCAGTGATGCGGCCGTACGCGTCCGCCGCGAACCCCGCGTTGTTCTCGACGCGCAGGCCCACGTACTGGAGGGAGGATCGGCGCAGGGCGTCGAACATGCCAAGCGCGTGCTGGCCTGGCAGGCCGAAGACGGTCGTCGCGCCGAGACCGGTGAGGGTCTCCACGACCAGGTCTCCGCCGTTGCGCCCGGGGGGCGGGTTCAGGGCGGCTGCGGTCTGGGCGGCCGTGGGACGGAGCTCCAGGTCGTGGTCGTGGGTCACTTCGCGCGTGCCTCTGCAATCTGGCGGGACATGATGGTCGTGAGTTCGTACGCCGTGTGGGACGCGGCCACCGCCGTGATCTCGGCGTGATCGTACGCGGGCGCGACCTCGACGACGTCGGCCGACACCAGGTTGCAGGACGACAACCCCCGCAGGATCTCCAGGAGTTCGCGGGAGGTCATGCCGCCCGCCTCCGGCGTGCCCGTGCCGGGCGCGTGCGCCGGGTCGAGGCAGTCGATGTCGATGGAGATGTAGAGGGGGCGGTTGCCGATGCGCTGGCGCAGCTGGTCGGCGACCTCGTCGGCGCCGCGGCGGTAGATGTCCGCCGAGGTGACGATGCCGAAGCCCATCTTCTCGTCGTCGGTGAGGTCCTGCTTGCCGTACAGCGGGCCGCGGGTGCCGACGTGCGAGAGCGCCTCGGTGTCGAGGATGCCCTCCTCCACCGCCCGGCGGAACGGCGTGCCGTGCGTGTACTCGGCGCCGAAGTAGGTGTCCCAGGTGTCGAGGTGCGCGTCGAAGTGGAGCAGCGCGACGGGGCCGTGCTTCTTGGCCACGGACCTCAGCAGCGGCAGCGCGATGGTGTGGTCGCCGCCCAGCGTCATGAGGCGGGCGCCGGTGCCGAGCAGTTCGTCGGCCGCCGCCTCGACCGTCTCCACGGCCTCGTTGATGTTGAACGGGTTCGCCGCGATGTCACCGGCGTCCGCGACCTGCGCGAGGGCGAAGGGCGAGGCGTCCTGGGCCGGGTTGTAGGGGCGCAGCAGCCGGGACGCCTCGCGGATCGCGTTGCCGCCGAAGCGGGCGCCCGGCCGGTACGAGACGCCGGAGTCGAACGGCACCCCGACCACGGCGACGTCGGCGGTGCCGACCTCGTCGAGGCGCGGCAGCCGGGCGAAGGTCGCGGGTCCTGCGTACCGCGGGATGCGGGACGAGTCGACGGGGCCGCGGGGCGTCTCGTTGCTGCTCATGATGAAATGCCTTCTTTCCTACGCAACATCGCGTATGTACAACTAAGTACCGCTGATACGACTCTACTGGTGAGCCGGGACTGGTTCGGACAAGGGTTCGGCGACCCGGCCCGCGAGGCGCTCGCGCCAGGCGGCCAGTACGGCGGCGTCGGTCGCGGGCGTGGCCAGCGAGACGATCACATAGACGGCCAGCGAGGAGAGCAGCCCGTAGTACACGGGCTCGTTCGCGAGGATGCCGTACGTCGCCATCAGGCCGATGACCGCGACGCCGCCGACCACGACGGAGGCGAGTGCGCCCTGCGCGGTGCCGCGCTTCCACAGCAGTCCGCCGAGGATCGGGACGAGGAGCCCGCCGACGAGCAGGTTGTACGCGACGGTCAGCGCCTCGACGACGTTGTTGAGCGCGATCGCCGTACAGATCACCGCGATGCCCATGACCAGGATGAAGACGCGGTTGTCCCTGACCTCGTCGCGCTCCTCGCTGTCCTTGTCCGCGGTGGCTCCCCGCAGCCGCGACCAGATGTCGTTGTTGGCGACGGTGGCGCAGGCGATGAGCGCGCCGGAGGAGGTCGACATCACGGCGGCGAGGGCGGCGGCGAGCACCAAGCCCCTCACCCCGACCGGGAGTTCGTCCTTCACGATGGTCGCGAAGGCGGTGTCGGCGCTGGGCAGCGTCGGGTACATGACCTTGGCCGCGGTACCGATGACGGCGCCCGCGACGGCGTACACCAGGCAGTACGTACCGGCGACCGTGCCGCCCCACTTCGCCGTGGTGTCGCTGCGCGCGGTGAACACGCGCTGCCAGATGTCCTGCCCGATCAGCATGCCGAAGGTGTAGATGAGCACGTAGGTGAAGATCGTCTCGCCGCCGATGCCCAGCGGGTCGAAGTACTCGGTCGGCAGCTTCGCCTTCATCTCGCTGAACCCGCCGGCCTTGACGACCGCGATGGGCAGGAGCAGGAGCAGCACGCCGATGGTCTTGACGACGAACTGCACCATGTCGGTGAGCGTGATCGACCACATGCCGCCGAGCGTCGAGTACGCCACGACGATCGAGCCGCCGAGGACGATCGCGAGCGTCCGGTTCATGTCGAAGAGGACGTCGAAGATCGTGGCGTACGCAATGGTCGAGGTGACCGCGAGCATGAGGGTGTACGCCCACATGACGACACCGGAGATGACTCCCGCGCGGCCGCCGTAGCGGAGGTCGAGCATCTCGGAGACGGTGTAGACCTTCAGGCGGGCGATGCGCGCGGAGAAGAAGATCGACAGCGCGAGGAGTCCGAGGCCGATGGCGAAGACCATCCAGGCGCCGGAGAGCCCGTACTGGTAGCCGAGGCCGACCCCGCCGATGGTGGACGCGCCGCCGAGCACGATCGCGGCCATGGTCCCCGAGTACATGGCGGGGCCGAGACGCCGCCCCGCGACGAGGAACTCGCTCTTCGACTTGGCACGGCGCATGCCCCACCAGCCCATGGCCAGCATGCCGGCCAGATAGACGACGATCACTGTGTAGTCGACGGCCATGGGGGTCTCCTCCGAGCGCTCGGTGGCGTGTCGTGCAGGTGGGTGTGGGGCTCTGTCCCTGAGGACCGGCCGGTGACTGATCGCGGGGACATCCGCCCGTACCCGCTGCTACCGGCGGTCACGACACTAGGTGGCCGGAAAGCGACTCTGAAGTGTACGTTTCATCCACTGCCGCTGAACCGGATGGAGGGAACGTCCACCCATGCCGGACGCATCCGCCCCGCCTGTCCCGCCCACCCCGCCCGTCCCGCCGACTCCGCCCGTACCGCTCTCCGCGCTCCTTGCCCGCGAGGATCTCGGCCTGCATCAGATCGCCGGCCCCTCCGACCCGGACACGGTGATCCACTGGGCGCACACCTCGGAGATGGCGGACCCGTACCCCTACTTGCTGGGCGGCGAACTGCTCCTCACCGCCGGCGTCCACATCCCGGAGGCGGCAGGCTCGGGCACCTACTTCGACGACTACGTCTCCCGAATCGTCGCCGCAGGCGGCACAGCCCTCGGCTTCGGCCTGGCCCCGGTCCACGACACGGTCCCGCGCGCCCTGGTCGCCGCCTGCGACACATACGGCCTCCCCCTCCTGGAGGTCCCACCCCGCACCACCTTCTCGGGAGTGGCCCGAGCCGTCTGGCAACTCATGGCCCAGGCCCGCCACACGGAGCTGCGGCGGGTCACGGAGGCCCAGCAGAGCCTCGCGGCGGCTGCTGCCCGCCCGGATCCGGTACCCGCGGTGCTGCGGCAGCTCGCGCGGCGGGTGGGGGGCTGGGCTGTGCTGTACGGGCCGGAGGGGGCGGAGCTTGCGCGGGCGGGGAGGGTGGCGGGGGAAACCGCCGTGCAGGCCCTCGCCGAGTTGGCCCGGGTCGTGCGGCCCGGGGGGACCCAGAGTGGCCCCTCGCCCGCCTCCGCCACCGACACCGTGGGTGGCACGCATCTCGCCGCCTACGCCCTGGGGGCCGGACAGGGTTTCGTGCTCGGGGTCGGGGCGCCGCGGCGTGAGCCCGGGGATCACACCATCGCGTCTGTGGCGGCCGTGCTGCTCTCCCTTCTCACCGGGGAGCACCAGAGCGGCAGTGGGGCGGCGCGGTCGGCGGCGCTCGTGCGGTTGTTGCTGGGGGCCTCGCCGGAGGCGGTCGCGCCGTTGCTGGGCGGCGGGGAGCGGTGGATCGTCGTGCACGCGCGGCCCGCCGGGGACGGCCCCGCGCCGGACGCCGTCGCCGCCTCCGCGCTGGGTGCGGCGCTGGGCTCCGCGCTGGTCGACACGGGCCGCGACGTCGTACGCGTCCTCGTGCCCGGCGACCGTGAGCCCGCCCCGCAGGCGGGCTGGACCTGCGGGGTCAGCGCGCCCGTCGGCCCGCACGAGTGGGTGGCGGCCGACGCACAGGCCGCCCGTGCCCTGGCCCGCGCCCGTGCCACCCGTACGGCGCTGGTCCGCCACGGGGAGCGTCCCGCGCTCGCCGATCTCGTGCCCGCGTCGGACGCGGAGGCCCACGCGCGCGCCCTGCTCGCCCCGATCGCCGCGAATCCCGCGCTCACCGAGACCTTGCGCACCTGGCTCTCCCTGCACGGGAGTTGGGACCGTACGGCGGTGGCGCTGTCCGTCCACCGCAACACTGTGCGCCAACGCATCGCGCGGTGCTCGGCGTTGCTGGGGGCGGATCTCGATGATCCGGATGTGCGGATGGAGTTGTGGTTCGCGTTGCGGGAGGGGTGAGTCGAGGTGTGCCCTCCAAGAGGCCGAGACGGGTGGGTGGGTGGGAAACCCGCCGCGGAGCGGCCGGGAGTGTTCTGCCGCGGAGCGGTCGGGGAAAGCCCGTCGCGGAGCGGCGGAGCCCGGTCACGCCGGCCGGCGGCAACACGGCACCCGGGGCCCACAGGACCCCGTACACACAAGTGACCCGTATCCCAGGGTTCGGGACATCCGGGTCGCCCGGCGGCGCCGACGGCACAATGGACCTATGCCGATACCCGGGATCCCCAGCCGCCAAGAGCTCGTCGACCACCTCGTCAGGACGCGTATCGCGGGCGACGTAGCCACTCCCCGCGAGAACAACCTCTCTCACTACCGCAAGCTGGCGAACGGCGAGCGCAACTGGTGGCTCGGACTCGAGCTCGGTGACCGCTGGAGCGACGAGCAGGACGTGCTCGCGGTGATGGCGGAGCGCTGCGGTGTGAACGACGACCCCGAGTACCGGTACGGGCAGGACACCATCGACCCGGAGCTGACGGTCGACGCCCTGGACCGGGCGGCGGCACGGCTGCGCAAGGCGGCCGACGGCACCCAGAGCGTGCTTTTCGCGACCGGCCACCCGGGCGGCCTGCTCGACGTGCACCGCGCGACCGCCGGGGCCCTGCGCGCGGCCGGCTGCGAGATCGTGGTCATCCCGGACGGGCTGCAGACGGACGAGGGGTATGTGATGCAGTTCGCGGACGTCGCGGTCCTCGAACACGGCGCCACCCTCTGGCACACCCATTCGGGTGAGCCGATGCGGGCGATCCTCACCGGCCTGGAGCGGGAGGGCCGGCCGCTGCCCGACCTGGTCTTCGCCGACCACGGCTGGGCCGGCTTCGCGGGCCAGCAGGGCATCGACTCCATGGGCTACGCCGACTGCAACGACCCCGCCCTGTTCCTCGCCGAGTCCGAGGGCACCCTCCAGGTCGCGATCCCGCTGGACGACCACGTGACCAGCCCGCGGTTCTACGACCCGATGACGGCGTACCTCCTGGATGCGGCGGGCCTGCTCTGACCCCACCCGCTCAATCCGTGGTCACGGCCACGGATTGAGCCCCTCCTCCCGCCGCTGCGCGTACCCCGGCGTCGGGTCCAGATACACCCGGCTCACCCCGGGGAACACCTCCCGCAGCCGCGCCTCCGCCTGTTCGCAGGCCCACTCGATCTGCGCGGCCGTCGACACGTCCCGGAAGTCGACCTTCGCGGCGACCAGTGCCTCGTGCGGCCCCTGCACCAGCGTCGTCAACTCCAGTACGGCTTCCACGTGTTCCACCGCGAGGAGTTCGGCCCGGATCCGCTCCCGCATCGGCTTGGGCAGCGGCCGCCCGATGAGCAGCTCGGCGTTGGAGCGGCCGAGGACCCAGGCGACGTACAGCAGGAGCAGGCCGATGCAGAGGGAGGCGACGCCGTCCCAGACCCCGGAGCCGGTGAGCTGTCCGCCGAGCAGGCCGCCCGCTGCGAGCAGCAGGCCCACCAGCGCGGCCGAGTCCTCCATGACGACGGCCTTCACGGCGGTGTCGGGCGTGTGCCGGAAGTAGAGCTTGAAGGAGGCTCCGAAGCGCTCCGCCTCGCCCCGCGCCTGGCGGACGCCGGTGCGCAGCGAGTAGCCCTCCAGGAGGAAGGCGACGGCAAGCACGATGTACGAGATGAGCGGGTCGCCGAGTTCCTCGCCCGCGACGAGGGTGTGGATGCCGTCGTAGATCGAGAACACCGCGCCGCCGACGAAGGTGGCGACCGCCGCGAGCATCGCCCAGATGTAGCGCTCGGGCCCGTATCCGAGCGGATGGTCCTCGTCCGCCGGTTTCTCGCTGCGCTTCAGCGCGGTCAGCAGCAGCAACTCGGTGACCGTGTCCGCCACCGAGTGCGCCGCCTCGGACAACATCGCGCTGGATCCGCTGATCACGCCGGCGACGGCCTTGGCGAGTGCGATCCCGAGATTGGCGACGGCGGCGACGATCACCGTGAAGGTGCTCTCGCCGCCGCCCTGTTGTTCCGCCTGTGCAGCTTCAGCCATGCCCCAAGTGTTACCGGGGGACGCGGACCACGCCTTCCTGGATCACCGATATGGCGAGTTGTCCGTCCTGCGTGTAGATGCGGGCCTGGCCCAGACCCCGCCCGCCCGACGCGGACGGCGACTCCTGGTCGTACAGCAGCCATTCGTCGGCGCGGAAGGGCCGGTGGAACCACATCGCGTGGTCGAGGGAGGCGCCGACGACGTCGCCGACGGCCCAGCCGCCGCGCCCGTGGGCGAGCAGGATGGAGTCCAGGAGCGTCATGTCGGAGACGTAGGTGGCCAGGCAGACGTGCAGCAGGGGGTCGTCGGCGAGTTTGCCGTTGGTGCGGAACCACACCTGCGAGCGCGGTTCGCGCGGCTCCCCGAACCTGCCGTACGGCGGGTCGTCGACGTAGCGCAGATCGACCGCGGCGCGCGACTCCAGGAACTTCTCCACGACGTCGGGGTCGAGGTGCTTGTACGCGGGGAGCCGCTCCTCGGCGGTGGGGAGCGTGGCGGGGTCGGGCGCGTACGGCATCGGCGTCTGGTGGTCGAAGCCCTCTTCGCGTTTCTGGAAGGACGCGGAGAGGTGGAAGATCGGCTGCCCGTGCTGGACGGCGACCACCCGGCGGGTGGTGAAGGAACGGCCGTCGCCGATGCGGTCCACGGTGTAGACGATGGGCGCGCCGGGGTCGCCGGTGCGCAGGAAGTACGAGTGGAGGGAGTGGGCGAACCGGTCGTCGGGGACCGTACGCCCCGCGGCGACGAGCGCCTGTGCCGCGACCTGTCCGCCGAAGACTCGTGGGACGACGGCGGACCGGGACTGGCCGCGGAAGATGTTCTCCTCGATCTGCTCGAGGTCGAGCAGATCGAGGAGAGACTGAAGTGCCTGACTCATGGAGCCATTTCTACTGGCCAGTAATTTCGGGAACCTTACAGGCCCATGTCCTTCGCGATGATCATCTTCATGACCTCGCTGGTGCCGCCGTAGATCCTGTTCACACGGTTGTCCGCGTACAGGCGGGCGATCGGGTACTCGTTCATGAAGCCGTAGCCGCCGTGCAGCTGGAGGCAGCGGTCGATGACGCGGTGCGCGACCTCGGTGCAGAACAGCTTGGCGCTCGCGGCCTCGGCCGGGGACAGCTCGCCCGCGTCGAGGGCCTCCAGGGAGCGGTCGGCGACGGCCTGCGCGGCGTCCACCTCGGCCTGGCAGGCGGCCAGCTCGAACTTGGTGTTCTGGAAGTGGGCGACCTGCTTGCCGAAGACGGTGCGCTCCTGGACGTACTCCTTGGCGAACCGGACGGCCGCCGCGGCCTGCGCGTACGCGCCGAACGCGATGCCCCAGCGCTCGGAGGGCAGGTTGCCGCCGAGGTAGTAGAAGCCCTTGTTCTCCTCGCCGAGCAGGTCCTCGACCGGCACCTTCACGTCGACGAACGCCAGCTCGGCGGTGTCGGAGGTCTTCAGGCCGAGCTTGTCGAGCTTGCGGCCTATCGAGTAGCCCTCGGACTTGGTGTCCACGGCGAAGAGGGAGATGCCGAAGCGGCGGTCCTCGGCCGTGGGCGCGGAGGTGCGGGCGCAGACGATGACCTTGTCCGCGTGCACACCGCCGGTGATGAAGGTCTTGGAGCCGTTGAGGACGTAGTGCGTGCCGTCCTCGGAGAGCTTCGCGGTGGTCTTCATGCCCGCGAGGTCGGAACCGGTGCCCGGCTCGGTCATCGCGAGGGCCCACATCTCCTCGCCGGAGACGAACTTCGGCAGGAAGCGCTTCTTCTGCTCGTCGGTGGCGAGCGCCTTGATGTAGGGCAGGCCGAGCAGCACGTGCACACCGGAGCCGCCGAAGGAGACACCCGCGCGGGCGGTCTCCTCGTACATCACGGCCTCGAACTTGTACGAGTCGATGCCCGCGCCGCCGTACTCCTCGTCCACACGGATGCCGAAGACGCCCAGCTCGGCCAGCTTGTAGTAGAAGTCGCGCGGCGCCTGGCCCGCGGCGAACCACTCGTCGTAGACGGGGACGACCTCGGCCTCGATGAAGGCCCGGAGGGTCTCCCGGAACGCCTCGTGGTCCTCGTTGAACACAGTACGGCGCACCGCCGACACCCTCCTTTGCGGCTAAACCGCCGCCGCTCTCGCGTATGTGGTTGCTCGCCGTGGGGGTTGCTCAATTGATGGTTGCGGTCCCTGCGGCTAAGCGCTTGCTCAGAATCTAGGTTACCCGGCAGTCACGACTGCCGTCCAGAGCAACCGTCCCGAGACGCTCGTCACTCCCCTGCCGCCTCGAAGGCACCCCGGGCCATCCGGTGCAGCAGAGCGGCACTGGTGGCGCGGCCCGGCAGTGAGCCCGGGCGGGCCAGGTGCGGTGTGGAGTTGAGCAGGCCGAAGACCGAGTGCACCGCCGAGCGGGCCGTGGGTTCGGCCAGGGCCGGATAGACCTCGCGTACGACCTCCACCCAGAGCTCGACGTACTGGCGCTGGAGCTGCCGTACGAGCTTGCGGTCGCTGTCGCGGAGGCGGTCCAGCTCGCGGTCGTGCAGGGTGATCAGGGGGCGGTCGTCGAGCGCGAAGTCGATGTGCCCCTCGATGAGGGAGTCGAGGACCTGCTCCGAAGGGTTCCCGTCGGCCTCCGCGACGCGCCGCTTCGCGCCGGTCAGCAGCTGCCCACTGATCCCCACGAGGAGCTCGGCGAGCATCGCGTCCTTGCCGGGGAAGTGCCGGTACAGACCGGGGCCGCTGATGCCGACCGCGGCCCCTATCTCATCCACTCCCACACCGTGGAAGCCGCGCTCGGCGAAGAGCCGGGCGGCTTCCTTGAGGATCTGCTCGCGACGGGTGGGTGCGTCGGTTCTCGTGGCCATGAAAGTAATTCTAGACAGGAAGGTTAGCGGTCGTTAACCTGAAGGAAACGCGTTAACGCTCATTAACAAGGTGAGGGGTCCGCGCAATGCACCACGAGGCACCGGAGCTGACGAGCGCGGCAGACCCCGCGTCGGAGGCCTGGCGAGCCAATGAGGCGGCCCATCGCGCGCTGGGCGAGGAGCTGCGGCAGAAGCTGGCCGCGGCCCGCCTCGGCGGCGGCGAGCGGGCGCGGGACCGGCACACCGCGCGCGGGAAGCTGCTGCCGCGCGACCGCGTGGACGCGCTCCTGGACCCGGGCTCGCCCTTCCTGGAACTGGCTCCGCTGGCCGCGGACGGGCTGTACGACGGGCAGGCCCCGGCCGCCGGAGTGATCGCCGGGATCGGCCGGGTGAGCGGCCGCGAGTGCGTGATCGTCGCCAATGACGCGACCGTCAAGGGCGGCACGTACTACCCGATGACGGTGAAGAAGCACCTGCGCGCCCAGGAGGTGGCGCTCGAGAACCGCCTCCCCTGCATCTACCTGGTGGACTCCGGGGGCGCCTTCCTCCCCATGCAGGACGAGGTCTTCCCCGACCGCGAGCACTTCGGGCGGATCTTCTACAACCAGGCGCGGATGTCGGGCGCCGGCATCCCGCAGATCGCGGCCGTCCTCGGCTCCTGCACGGCGGGCGGCGCGTACGTCCCCGCGATGAGCGACGAGGCCGTGATCGTGCGCAATCAGGGCACGATCTTCCTCGGCGGCCCTCCCCTGGTGAAAGCCGCCACCGGCGAGGTCGTCACCGCCGAGGAACTGGGCGGCGGCGAGGTCCACGCGCGCGTGTCGGGCGTCACCGACCACCTCGCCGAGGACGACGCTCACGCGCTGCGGATCGTACGGAACATCGCCGCGACCCTCCCCGCGCGCGGGCCCCTGCCATGGACGGTCCAGCCTTCGTCCGAGCCCAAGGTCGATCCGTACGGGCTGTACGGCGCCGTGCCGGTCGACTCCCGGACCCCCTATGACGTACGCGAGATCATCGCGCGCGTGGTCGACGGTTCGCGTTTCTCGGAGTTCAAGGCGGAGTTCGGGCAGACCCTGGTCACCGGCTTCGCGCACATCCACGGACACCCGGTCGGGATCGTCGGCAACAACGGCATCCTGTTCTCCGAATCGGCTCAGAAGGGCGCCCACTTCATTGAGCTGTGCGACCAGCGGGGCATCCCCCTGGTCTTCCTGCAGAACATCTCGGGGTTCATGGTCGGGCGGCAGTACGAGGCCGGTGGCATCGCCAAGCACGGCGCCAAGATGGTCACGGCCGTCGCCTGCACACGCGTGCCGAAGCTGACCGTGGTGGTGGGCGGGTCGTACGGAGCGGGCAACTACTCGATGTGCGGCCGGGCGTACTCGCCGCGCTTCCTGTGGATGTGGCCGAACGCCAAGATCTCCGTGATGGGCGGCGAGCAGGCCTCCTCCGTCCTCGCGACCGTCAAGCGCGACCAGTTGGAGGCGCGCGGGGAGTCCTGGCCCGCCGAGGACGAAGAGGCCTTCAAGGATCCGATCCGCGAGCAGTACGAGCGCCAGGGGAACGCCTACTACGCGACGGCCCGCCTCTGGGACGACGGCGTGATCGACCCGATGGAGACCCGGCAGGTGCTGGGGCTCGCCCTGACCGCTTGCGCCAACGCGCCGCTGGGTGAACCCCAGTTCGGCGTCTTCCGGATGTGAGGGACCTCTGACGATGTTCGACACCGTTCTTGTGGCCAACCGGGGCGAGATCGCCGTCCGGGTCATCCGCACGCTGCGCTCGCTCGGCGTGCGCTCGGTGGCCGTCTTCTCCGACGCCGACGCCGACGCCCGGCATGTGCGCGAGGCGGACACGGCGGTACGGATCGGTCCGGCGCCGGCCGCCGAGAGCTATCTGTCCGCCGAGCGGCTCCTCGAGGCCGCCGCGCGTTCGGGAGCACAGGCGGTGCACCCCGGGTACGGCTTCCTCGCGGAGAACGCCTCCTTCGCCCGGGCCTGCGCGGCCGCCGGGCTGGTCTTCATCGGGCCGCCCGCGGAGGCGATCGCGCTGATGGGCGACAAGATCCGCGCCAAGGAGACGGTCGAGGCGGCCGGCGTCCCGGTGGTCCCGGGCTCGTCCGGCAGCGGGCTCACGGACGCGGAGCTGGTCGACGCCGCCCGCGAGGTCGGTATGCCGGTGCTGCTGAAGCCCTCGGCGGGCGGCGGCGGCAAGGGCATGCGGCTGGTGCGGGATGCGTCCCTGCTCTCCGATGAGATCGCGGCCGCCCGGCGCGAGGCCCACGCCTCCTTCGGCGACGACACCCTCCTCGTCGAGCGGTGGATCGACCGCCCCCGGCACATCGAGATCCAGGTCCTGGCGGACGGCCACGGGAACGTGGTCCACCTCGGCGAGCGCGAGTGCTCCCTGCAGCGCCGCCACCAGAAGATCATCGAGGAGGCGCCGAGTGTGCTCCTCGACGCCGGGACCCGCGCCGCGATGGGCGAGGCGGCGGTCCAGGCGGCCCGGTCCTGCGGTTACCGGGGCGCGGGCACGGTGGAGTTCATCGTGCCGGGCGTGGACCCCTCCTCGTACTTCTTCATGGAGATGAACACCCGCCTCCAGGTGGAGCATCCGGTGACCGAGCTGATCACGGGGCTCGACCTGGTGGAGTGGCAGCTCCGGGTGGCAGCCGGTGAGCAACTCCCGTACGGGCAGGGTGACATCACGCTCACGGGGCACGCGGTGGAGGCGCGGGTGTGTGCCGAGGACCCCGCGCGCGGTTTCCTCCCCTCCGGGGGCACGGTGCTCGCGCTGCACGAGCCCCAGGGCGACGGCGTACGCACCGACTCGGGGCTGACCGAGGGCAGCGAGGTCGGTTCCCTCTACGACCCGATGCTGTCCAAGGTCATCGCGTACGGGCCGGACCGCCCGACCGCGCTGCGCAAACTCCGGGCCGCCCTCGCGGACACGGTGACACTGGGGGTGCAGACGAACGCGGGGTTCCTGCGGAGGCTGCTCGCCCACCCCGCCGTGGTGGCCGGGGAGTTGGACACGGGTCTGGTGGAGCGGGAGGCGGAGGGGCTCGTCCCCGTGGAGGTGCCGGAGGCGGTGTACGAGGCGGCCGCGGCCGTACGCCTCGATGCGCTCACCCCTCGTGCGAGCGGCTGGACCAATCCCTTCTCGGTGCCGAGCGGCTGGCGGCTGGGGGGCGAACCCAAGCCCGTGGGATTCCATCTGCGTGTGCTCGACCCCGTGGAGTACGTTCCGCGTGGCACCCACACCGTCACCGCCGGCCAGGTGTCGGTGGTCCTGGACGGCGTGCGCCACACCTTCCACCGGGCCGGCGACTGGCTCGGCAGAGACGGTGACGCCTGGCAGGTCCGCGACCACGACCCGGTCGCCGCCTCCCTCACCGGCGCCGCGCACGCCGGTGCCGACTCGCTCACCGCGCCCATGCCCGGGACGGTGACCGTGGTGAAGGTCGCCGTCGGGGACGAAGTGGCCGCCGGGCAGAGCCTGTTGGTCGTCGAGGCGATGAAGATGGAGCACGTCGTCTCCGCACCGCACGCCGGGACCGTGAGCGAGCTGGACGTCACACCGGGCACGACGGTCGCCATGGACCAGGTCCTCGCCGTGATCGCACCGCACGAGGAGGCGGAATGACCGTATCGGGACTGCCCATGGCCGTACCGGCCCAGGACCTGCCCGCCCGGGTGAGGATCCACGAGGTCGGCGCACGCGACGGGCTGCAGAACGAGAAGGCGACCGTGCCGACCGAGGTCAAGGCGGAGTTCATCCGGCGCCTGGCCGAAGCGGGCCTGACCACCATCGAGGCCACCAGCTTCGTCCACCCGGACTGGGTGCCCCAACTCGCGGACGCGGAGCAGCTGTTCCCCCTCGTACGGGATCTGCCGGGCGTCCACCTCCCGGTACTCGTACCGAACGAACGCGGTCTCGACCGGGCCCGCGCACTGGGCGCCACCCGCGTCGCCGTCTTCGCCAGCGCCACGGAGACCTTCGCGAAGGCCAACCTCAACCGGACGGTCGACGAGGCGCTGGCCATGTTCGATCCGGTCATCGCCCACGCCAAGAAGGACAAGCTCCACGTCCGCGGCTACCTCTCGATGTGCTTCGGCGACCCCTGGGAAGGCGCCGTCCCCATCCACCAGGTCGTCCGCGTCTGCAGGACGCTGCTCGACATGGGCTGCGACGAGCTGAGCCTCGGCGACACCATCGGCGTGGCGACACCCGGCCATGTACAGGCCCTCCTCGCCGAGCTCAACGAGGAGGGTGTGCCGACCAGTTCGATCGGCGTGCACTTCCACGACACCTACGGCCAGGCGCTCGCCAACACCCTCGCCGCGCTCCAGCACGGTGTCACGACGATCGACGCCTCCGCCGGCGGCCTCGGCGGCTGCCCGTACGCCAAGTCCGCGACCGGCAACCTGGCCACCGAAGACCTCGTATGGATGCTCCAGGGCCTCGGTATCGACACCGGGGTCGATCTCGGCCGTCTCACCGCCACCAGCGTGTGGATGGCCGACCAGTTGGGCCGACCCAGCCCGTCCCGCACCGTCAAAGCGCTCGGTGGAACACCACAGCAGCACAAGGAGTGACCCCATGTCCCTCGATCACCGCCTCTCCCCCGAACTCGACGAACTCCGCCGTACGGTCGAGGAGTTCGCCCACGATGTCGTCGCACCGAAGATCGGTGACTTCTACGAGCGGCACGAGTTCCCGTACGAGATCGTGCGGGAAATGGGCCGGATGGGCCTGTTCGGGCTGCCGTTCCCGGAGGAGTACGGCGGCATGGGCGGCGACTATCTCGCCCTCGGTATCGCGCTGGAGGAACTGGCCCGCGTCGACTCCTCCGTGGCCATCACCCTGGAGGCCGGCGTCTCACTCGGCGCCATGCCGATCCACCTCTTCGGCACCGACGCCCAGAAGGCCGAGTGGCTGCCCCGCCTCTGCTCCGGCGAGATCCTCGGCGCGTTCGGGCTGACCGAACCGGACGGCGGCTCGGACGCGGGCGCGACCCGCACGACGGCCCGCCTCGACCCGGCGACGGACGAGTGGGTGATCAACGGCACGAAGTGCTTCATCACCAACTCGGGCACCGACATCACGGGCCTGGTCACGGTCACCGCGGTCACGGGCCGCAAGGAAGACGGCAGGCCGCACATCTCCTCGATCATCGTCCCGTCCGGCACCCCGGGCTTCACGGTCGCCGCCCCGTACTCCAAGGTCGGCTGGAACGCCTCGGACACCCGGGAGTTGTCCTTCGCGGACGTCCGCGTCCCCGCCGCCAACCTCCTCGGCGAGGAAGGCCGCGGTTACGCCCAGTTCCTCCGCATCCTCGACGAGGGGCGCATCGCCATCTCCGCCCTCGCGACCGGGCTCGCCCAGGGCTGCGTCGACGAGTCGGTGAAGTACGCCAGGGAACGGCACGCGTTCGGCAAGAACATCGGCGCCTACCAGGCCATCCAGTTCAAGATCGCCGATATGGAGATGAAGGCGCACATGGCCCGCGTCGGCTGGCGCGACGCCGCCTCCCGGCTGGTCGCCGGAGAACCCTTCAAGAAGGAGGCGGCGATCGCCAAGCTCTACTCCTCCACCATCGCCGTCGACAACGCCCGCGAGGCCACCCAGATCCACGGCGGCTACGGCTTCATGAACGAGTACCCGGTGGCCCGGATGTGGCGCGACTCCAAGATCCTGGAGATCGGGGAGGGGACGAGTGAGGTACAACGGATGCTGATCGCCCGGGAGTTGGGGCTCGTGGGCTGATCGACGCAGGGGCGGGCCCCGGCGGGTGAATCCGCCGGGGCCCGCTGCCCGGGTGCGTACGAACGGCGCTTGGCGCCCACCACCGGTGACCGGCGCTGGTGACCGGCGCTGGTGACCGGCGCTGGTGTTCTGCGACTGACGCTGGTGACCGGCGCCGGTGTTCTGCGACCGGCGCCTGACTCCCGCACCGGTGATCGGCGGCTGGTGGTCTGCTACCGGCACTTGACTCCCGCCGCCGAGCCGACGACTGGTGGCCTACGGCGGGACACCGACGGCCGATCACCGGCGGCCGGTGATCTCCTACCGGCACCTGCCTCCCACCACCGGTGACCGACAGCTGGTCCCCGACGACCGGTGACCGGGCGGCCCGGGTGACCGGGGGCCGGGTGACCGGGCGGCCCGGGGCCGGGTGACCGGCCGGCCTGCCGGACTCAGTCCGTGCCCGACTCCATCGCCGCCCGGTCCAGCATCGTCTCCTCGTCCGTGGCCTCGCCGCGCGAGGCGATCGCCTCCGCGCCGCCCGTGTCCATGGCGCCGATCAGACCGGTCGAGGCCGCCTGCGCGGCGCCGATCGGCGTCGGGTGGGCGGTGCCGACCAGGCCGAGCCCCACGTACTGCTCGAGCCGGGCACGGGAGTCCGCGATGTCCAGGTTCCGCATGGTGAGCTGGCCGATCCGGTCCACCGGGCCGAACGCCGAGTCCTCGGTGCGCTCCATGGAGAGCTTGTCCGGGTGGTAGCTGAGGGCCGCGCCCTGGGTGTCGAGGATCGAGTAGTCCTCGCCGCGCCGCAGCCGCACGGTCACCTCGCCGGTGATCGCCGCGCCGACCCAGCGCTGCAGCGACTCACGCACCATCAGCGCCTGCGGGTCCAGCCAGCGGCCCTCGTAGAGCAGCCGGCCGAGCTGCCTGCCCCGGTTGTGGTACGCGGCCACGGTGTCCTCGTTGTGGATCGCGTTGACCAGGCGCTCGTAGGCGATGTGCAGCAGCGCCATGCCGGGCGCCTCGTAGATGCCGCGGCTCTTGGCCTCGATGATCCGGTTCTCGATCTGATCGGACATGCCGAGGCCGTGCCGGCCGCCGATCGCGTTGGCCTCCATGACGAGGTCGACCGCGGAGGCGAACTCCTTGCCATTGATGGTGACCGGGCGGCCCTGGTCGAAGCCGACCGTCACGTCCTCCGTGGCGATCTCCACCGACGGGTCCCAGAACCGCACGCCCATGATCGGGTCGACCGTCTCGATGCCGGTGTCGAGGTGCTCAAGGGTCTTGGCCTCGTGCGTGGCGCCCCAGATGTTGGCGTCCGTGGAGTACGCCTTCTCCGTCGAGTCCCGGTAGGGCAGCTCGTGCGCGAGCAGCCACTCCGACATCTCCTTGCGGCCGCCGAGCTCCGTGACGAAGTCCGCGTCCAGCCAGGGCTTGTAGATCCGCAGGTGCGGGTTGGCGAGCAGCCCGTACCGGTAGAACCGCTCGATGTCGTTGCCCTTGAACGTGGAGCCGTCGCCCCAGATCTGGACCCCGTCCTCGAGCATGGCCCGCACCAGCAGCGTGCCGGTCACGGCACGCCCCAGCGGCGTGGTGTTGAAGTACGGGCGCCCGCCCGACTTGATGTGGAACGCGCCGCACGCGAGCGCCGCAAGACCTTCCTCGACCAGCGCAGCACGGCAGTCGACGAGCCGGGCGATCTCGGCGCCGTAGGCGAAGGCACGGTCGGGCACGGACGCGATGTCGGGCTCGTCGTACTGGCCGATGTCGGCGGTGTACGTGCACGGGACGGCGCCCTTGTCACGCATCCAGGCGACGGCGACCGAGGTGTCGAGCCCGCCGGAGAAGGCAATGCCGACGCGCTCGCCGGTGGGGAGGGAGGTGAGGACCTTGGACATGGCAAGATTATGCAACAGAACGCATGATCATGCAACGCCGGGTGGTGAGGGCACCCATCGGCGGAAATCCGCTTTCAACCTTTGACGTACAAGCAGGCCCCCACCGCCGGCGACTGAAGACAGGCGGCGGTGTCGAAATCCGCCCCCTCCCCCGGAATGCGGGACCGGACCGAACCGGCCCGCCAGACCCGGTAAACCTCTGACGAAATCGTCGACAATCTCGTCGACATCTATTGCGCCAGGATTAACGCCGGGCTACGTTCCTTCGCTGTGCCGTCGCTGAACGCACCCCCCTCCCCGGGGCGGTGCGGCCGGCCGGCGTCCCGTGCCGCCGATCGAATGGAGACCCGAGCATGCCCACGCTGTTCAGATGGCACCGGTGGAAATCAGCGACCTTCATGGCCACCCTCGCCGCCGGCCTCGCGCTGGTGACCGGCGGGAGCATGGCGCTCGCCAACGGCGCGACCGGCAGCACGCAGGCAACGGCCTCCACCTCCGCCTCGGTCAACGCCACCACATCGAGCAGCACTTCCTCCGGCATAGCGCCGGCCATGTCCTGCACCGGTATCGCGTCGCAGGACCTGGCCGCCGCCGTCCCCGATGTGCCCTTCGAGATCACCTCGGCCACGGAGCTGGCCGCCGGCAGCAACACGCTCGGCAACTGGGCGGCGTGCGTGGTGAAGGGCGTGATCGCCCCGCAGATCCACTTCGAGCTGCGTCTTCCGCAGACGGGCTGGCAGGCCAACTACCTCCAGGTCGGCTGCGGCGGTCTCTGCGGCAGCGTGAACGTGAACAGCGCCCCCGCCTCGGCCGGTTGCGTCCCGCTGACCAGCGGCGCCTTCGCCGTCGCCTCCAGCGACGAGGGCCACTCGCAGGGCGGCGGACTGTTCTCCACCGACCCCACCCTGCGCGCCGACTTCGGTTACAAGTCCGACCACCTGCTCGCCCAGGCGGCCAAGGTCCTCATCAAGACGTACTACGGGCAGGCCGCCACCCACTCCTACTTCGACGGCTGCTCGCAGGGCGGCCACCAGGCCCTGACGGAGGCTCAGCGCTACCCGACCGACTTCGACGGCATCATCGCCGGCGCCCCGGCCAACAACTTCACCGCGCTGAACACCTTCTCGCACGCCTGGACCGCCCAGTCCGTCTACCTCAACGGCGGCCCGGCCACGATCACCAACGCCGACCTCGCGGCGCTGCACGAGGCCGTGCTCAAGGGCTGCGGCGCACCCGCCGACGGCATCATCGCCGACCCGCTGAGCTGCACCTGGGACCCGGCCACCATCAAGTGCGCGGCCGGACAGACCTCCACGTCCGCCGACTACTGCCTGACCGCGGACCAGGTCACCACCCTGCGCCGGATCTACGCAGGGCCGACCGACGAGAACGGTGAACTGCTGTACCCGGGTTACCAGTTGCGCGGCTCCGAGCTGAACTGGGCCGGGATCATCACCCCCGCCACGGCCACCGGCGCCTCCGGCGACATCAGCTTCGTCCGCGAGACCATCCGGTACCAGATCTTCAACAGCCCCCAGCCGACGCTGACTTACAAGGACATCAAGTTCACGGCGGCCTACTACAAGAAGGTCATGGCGCTGGGCGAGGGCATGTACGACGCCACCGACCCGGACCTGAAGGCGTTCAAGGCGGCTGGCGGCAAGCTGATCCTCTGGCACGGGCTGGGCGATCAGCACATCCCGGCCGTCGGCACCATGGCGTACTACAAGGCCGTACAGAAGGTCATGGGCGGCGCCGCGGCGACCGAGAGCTTCGCCCGGCTGTTCCTGCTCCCCGGCGTCGCGCACTGCGGCGGCGGCCAGGGCCCGAACACCTTCGACGCGCTGACCGCCATGGTCGACTGGGTCACGAAGGGCGACGCCCCGAGCAGCCTGACGACCAAGTCCGTTGACAGCAGCGGGAACACGACCGCCACCCGCCCGGTCTACCCGTTCCCGTACATCGCCGAGAACACCACGGGCGGCCCGGCCGACGAGGCCGGCAGCTACACCCCCGTCAGGTCCACCGCCGAGGCCGGTCTCAAGCTGAACTGGCTCGGTTCCTTCCGCTCCGGCTACGAGACGGTCGGCAACTGGGTCAACGGCAAGTGGGTGGTCAGCAAGGGCAAGGTCTGATCGTCCGAGGCGATCGGAATCAGCCAGTGACGTCAGGCGTCGCGGCTCCCGGCTTCCGCCGTGGACCGCGGCGCCGTCGTACGTGTGGACCGCCGTCGGCCTTACGCACTGCGGGCATTCCGGCAGATGGGACCCACCTCTGGACAACTGCTGAGGTTAGGCTAACCTACCTTCGAACTTGTCAGGCGGGCGCTCCCGCCCCGTGCCGAAAGCAGCCACACACATGTCCAACGCCCGTGCCACCCACGTCACCCGTCGCGGCATCCTCGCCGCCGGCGGCGCCCTCGGCCTCGGTGCCGTTCTCGCCGCCTGCGGAGACGACGACTCGACCAGCACTGGCTCGGCGGACGAGACGAAGGCCGCCGCGTCGGCCGGCCCCTGGACGTTCAAGGACGACCGCGGCACCACGGTGAAGCTGGACAAGATCCCGGCGAACATAGTCGCCTTCACCGGTGTGGCCGCCGCACTCTTCGACTACGGCATCGAGGTCAAGGGCGTCTTCGGCCCGACCACGACCGCGGACGGCAAGGCCGATGTCCAGGCCGGCGACATGGACGTCAGCAAGCTGACGGTGCTCGGCAACGAGTGGGGCCAGTTCAACATCGAGAAGTACGCGGCCCTCACGCCCGACGTGCTGATCTCCACGCTGTTCGACGACGCGGGCACCCTCTGGTACGTCCCCGAGGAGTCCAAGGACAAGATCCTCAAGCTCGCCCCGAGCGTCGGCATCTCCGTGTACGACCGTCAGATGCCGGTGTCGCTGGAGCGCATGTACGCGCTCGCCGAGTCGCTCGGCGCCGACGTGAAGGCCGCCAAGGTCGTCGAGGCGAAGAAGAAGTTCGAGACGGCCGCCGAGCGGCTCCGCGCGGCGGCCAAGGCCCGCCCGGAGATCAAGGTCCTGGCCGGCTCCGCGAGCCAGGACATCTTCTACGTCTCCGGCTCGAACCTCTCCATCGACCTGGAGTACTTCAAGGCGCTCGGCGTGAACATCGTCGAGCCCTCGGCCAGCGCACTGAAGGCCAGTGGCGGCTGGTTCGAGAACCTGAGCTGGGAGAACGTCGACAAGTACCCGGCGGACATCATCATCATGGACGACCGCAGCGCGACCATCCAGCCGGCCGACATCACCGAGGCCACCTGGAAGAAGCTGCCCGCCGTCAAGGCCGGCCAGGTCATCGCCCGCTCCCCCGAGCCGATCGTGTCCTACGCCAAGTGCACCCCGCTTCTCGACAACCTCGCCGAGGCCATCGAGAACGCCAAGAAGGTCGCCTGACACC
Source organism: Streptomyces sp. NBC_00620 (assembly GCF_026341825.1). Taxonomy (GTDB): domain Bacteria; phylum Actinomycetota; class Actinomycetes; order Streptomycetales; family Streptomycetaceae; genus Streptomyces. Next base: position 3,353,579 of record NZ_JAPENY010000001.1, on the reverse strand, counting down.
CCCTGTCGTGATCCCCTGACGCAGACTCAGGAGCACTTATGCCGACGGCCGTAGCCGCCCCGTTCCGTTTCTTCTCTCTCCAGGTCGTACGGACGAGGCGGCTCGGCCCGTCTCTGGCCCGGGTGACCTTCGCGGGCCCGGACCTGCGCGCGTTCGCCTCGGGCGGCCTCGACCAGAGCCTCTCCCTCTTCCTGCCGCACCCGGGCCAGACCGAGCCCCGCGTCCCGATCGAACTGGGCTGGGGGTCCCCCCGCTCGAGCGAAGCCGAGAGTGGGGGAGGCTGGTGGCAGGCCTGGCGCGAACTCCCGGACGACGTACGGGCGGTGATGCGCTCGTACACGCTGCGGTCGCTGCGGCGGGACCCCGACGAGATCGACATCGACTTCGTGCTGCACGGCGTGGAGCCGGAGGCCGAGACGCCCGCGGGACCCGCGTCCCGCTGGGCGTCCGAGGCGGCCCCCGGTGACCGCGTCCTGCTGCTCGGTCCGGCGATCGAGGACAACAGGGCGATCCGCTTCCGCCCGCCGGAGGACACCGACCTGGTGGTCGTCTGGGCCGACGAGACCGCCGTGCCCGCCGCCTCCGCCATCCTCGAATCGCTCCCGGCCGGCACCCGCGCACGGGCCTGGCTGGAGGTCGAGCACACCGAGGACATCCAGGACCTGGTGATCGCCGCCGACGCGGACATCACCTGGCTCGTGCGCGACGACAGCTCCCCCATGGCCGTCGACGCCGTGCGAGCCGCACAACTCCCGCCCGCAGAACGACCGTACGTCTGGATCGCGGGCGAGTCCGGCCAGGTGAAGGAGTTGCGCCGGCATCTCGTGCGCGAGCGTGAGATCGACCGCAGGCGGATCACCTTCGTCGGCTACTGGCGGCGCGGGCTGACCGAGGAGCAACTGCGCGAGCAGGAGTAACCCGCGGTCCTGGACGAGGCGTTCGTCACTCATGGGACAGGAAGACACCACTGGGGCAGGGTCGCACGATCGACTTAGGTTAGGCTAGCCTAAGTTGAACGCGCGATTCCGCCCTCACTCATGTCCCGCCCGGACGCTCCCCGCACGGAGGACCCCCACATGCGCTCGCACCTGCTCAACGACACGACCGCGGAGCGGTACCGCCGCTCCGCGACCGAAGGCATAGAGCGGGTGGCGGCCAAACTCGCCACCGCAGACCGTCCGTTCACGGGTGTCACGGTCGACGCCCTCGCTCCCCGTATCGAGCGGATCGACCTGGACCGCCCGCTGCACGACACCACGGCGGCCCTCGACGAACTCGAAGAGGTCTACCTCCGGGACGCGATCTACTTCCACCACCCGCGCTACCTCGCGCACCTCAACTGCCCGGTCGTCATCCCGGCCGTGGTCGGCGAGGCGGTCCTCTCGGCCGTCAACTCCTCCCTGGACACCTGGGACCAGTCGGCAGGCGGCACGCTCATCGAGCGCAAGCTCATCGACTGGACGAACGAGCGGATCGGCCTCGGCCCGGCCGCCGACGGCGTGTTCACCTCCGGCGGCTCGCAGTCCAACCTCCAGGCACTGCTGCTCGCCCGCGAGGAGGCCAAGTCCGACAGCCTCGCCAAACTGCGCATCTTCGCCTCCGAGGCCAGCCACTTCAGCGTCAAGAAGTCGGCCAAACTCCTCGGCCTGAACGCGGACTCCGTCGTCTCGATCCCCGTCGGGAACGACAAGCGCATGCAGACGGTCGCGCTCGCGCACGAGCTGGAACGCTGCAAGAGCGCCGGCCTCGTCCCCATGGCCGTCGTCGCCACCGCCGGCACCACCGACTTCGGCTCCATCGACCCGCTGCCCGAAATCGCCGAGCTGTGCTCCCAGTTCGGCGCCTGGATGCACGTGGACGCCGCCTACGGCTGCGGGCTGCTCACCTCCCTGAAGAACCGTGACCGCATCGACGGCATCGAGCGCGCCGACTCGGTCACGGTGGACTACCACAAGTCCTTCTTCCAGCCGGTGAGTTCGTCCGCCATCCTCGTCCGGGACGCCGCCACGCTGCGCCACGCCACCTACCACGCGGAGTACCTCAACCCGCGCCGCATGGTGCAGGAACGTATCCCCAACCAGGTGGACAAGTCCCTGCAGACCACGCGCCGTTTCGACGCGCTCAAGCTGTGGATGACGCTGCGTGTGATGGGCGCCGACGGCATCGGCGAACTCTTCGACGAGGTCTGCGACCTGGCCGCCGAGGGCTGGAAGCTGCTCGCCGCGGACCCGCGCTTCGATGTCGTCGTGGAGCCCTCGCTCTCCACCCTCGTCTTCCGCTACATCCCGGCCGCCGTCACCGATCCCTCGGAGATCGACCGCGCCAACCTGTACGCCCGCAAGGCCCTGTTCGCCTCCGGTGACGCCGTCGTCGCGGGCACGAAGGTCGGCGGCCGTCACTACCTGAAGTTCACCCTGCTGAACCCCGAGACCACGACGGACGACATCACCGCCGTACTCGATCTGATCGCCGGCCACGCCGAGCAGTACCTGGGAGAATCCCTTGACCGCGCTTCCTGAATCCCCCGCCAAGACGTACGACTTCGTCGGGATCGGTCTCGGCCCCTTCAACCTCGGCCTCGCCTGCCTCACCGAGCCGATCGTCGAACTCGACGGCGTCTTCCTCGACTCCAAGCCCCACTTCGAGTGGCACTCCGGGATGTTCCTGGAGGGCGCGCACCTCCAGACCCCCTTCATGTCGGACCTGGTCACGCTGGCCGACCCGACGTCCCCGTACTCCTTCCTCAACTACCTGAAGGAGTCCGGCCGTCTGTACTCGTTCTACATCCGGGAGAACTTCTATCCCCTCCGGGTCGAGTACGACGACTACTGCCGCTGGGCCGCCTCCAAACTGTCCAGCGTCCGCTTCAGCACGACGGTCACCGAGGTGACGTACGACGAACGCGCCGAGGTGTACGTCGTCCGCACGGACGGCGACGAGGTGTTCCGCGCCCGGCATCTGGTCCTCGGCACGGGCACCCCGCCGTACATCCCCGAGGCCTGCGCCGGACTCGGCGGCGACTTCATCCACAACTCCCGCTATGTGCACCACAAGCAGGAGCTGCAGAGCAAGGAGTCGATCACGCTCGTCGGCAGCGGCCAGTCCGCCGCCGAGATCTACTACGACCTGCTGAGCGAGATCGACGTCCACGGCTACCAGCTGAACTGGGTCACGCGCTCGCCGCGCTTCTTCCCGCTCGAGTACACCAAGCTCACGCTGGAGATGACCTCCCCGGAGTACATCGACTACTTCCACGCGCTGCCCGAGCCGACCCGCTACCGCCTCCAGACGGAGCAGAAGGGCCTGTTCAAGGGCATCGACGGCGAGCTGATCGACGCGATCTTCGACCTGCTCTACCAGAAGAAGGTCGGCGGCCCGGTCCCCACCCGGCTGCTCACCAACTCCTCGCTCAACACGGCGAATTACTCGGACGGGACGTACACCCTCGGCCTGCGCCAGGAGGAGCAGGGCAAGGAGTACGAGCTGGACTCCCAGGGTCTGATCCTCGCCACCGGCTACAAGTACGCCGAGCCCGAGTTCCTCAAGCCGGTCCACGAACGTCTGCGCTACGACTCGCGCGGCAACTTCGACGTGGCCCGCAACTACGCTATCGACACGACGGGCCGCGGCATCTTCCTCCAGAACGCCGGCGTCCACACGCACTCGATCACCTCGCCGGACCTCGGCATGGGCGCGTACCGCAACGCGTACATCATCCGGGAGCTGCTCGGCACCGAGTACTACCCCGTCGAGAAGGCGATCGCGTTCCAGGAGTTCGCCGTATGAACCGTATGAACCGTATGAACCGTATGAGCGGCACGACCGCCACCGACATCGGCACGCTCACCATCCGCGCCCTCGACCCCCTCAAGGACGCCGAGCTGCTGCACAGTTGGGTGACCCACCCCAAGGCCGCCTTCTGGATGATGCAGAACGCGAAACTGCAGGAGGTGGAGCGGGAGTACATGGCCATCGCGGCCGCCGAGCACCACCACGCGTACCTCGGGCTGCGCGACGGCGAACCCGCGTTCCTGATGGAGAAGTACGACCCCCGCTACATCGAGCTGGTCGGCCTGTACGAGCCCGAGCCCGGCGACGTAGGCATGCACTTCCTGGTCGCGCCGACGGACACCCCCGTGCACGGCTTCACCCGGGCCGTGATCACCGCCGTGATGGCGGAGCTGTTCGCCGACCCGGCCACCCGGCGGGTCGTGGTCGAACCCGATGTGACCAACAAGGCGGTGCACGCGCTCAACGAAGTGGTCGGATTCGTCCCCGAGCGCGAGATCGAGAAGCCCGAGAAGCGCGCGCTGCTCAGCTTCTGCACCCGTGAACAGTTCGACGCCGCGATACGAGAAGCACGGAGTGTGGCGATATGACCCTGTCCGACGCCGTGGCCCACCTCTCCCCGGAGCGCTGGGACCGCGCCAACCGCCTGCTCGTCCGCAAGGCGCTCGCCGAGTTCGCCCACGAGCGGCTGATCACCCCGGAGGCGCAGGGCAAGGACCAGTACACCGTCCGCAGCGACGACGGGCTGACCCGCTACCGCTTCACCGCCCGCCTCCGCGCACTCGACCACTGGCAGGTCGACGCCGAGTCGATCAGCCGCCACCGCGACGGATCCGAACTCCCGCTCGCCGCCCTGGACTTCTTCATCGAGCTGCAGAAGACGCTGGGCCTGAGCGACGAGGTCCTGCCCGTCTACCTGGAGGAGATCTCCTCCACCCTCTCGGGCACCTGCTTCAAACTCACCAAGCCGCAGATCCCGGTCGCCGAGCTCGTGAAAAGCGGCTTCCAGGACATCGAGACCGGCATGACCGAGGGCCACCCCTGCTTCGTCGCCAACAACGGGCGACTCGGCTTCGGGGTCCACGACTATCTGTCGTACGCCCCCGAGACCGCGAGCCCGGTCCGGCTGGTGTGGCTGGCCGCGCACCGCTCACGCGCGGCGTTCACCGCGGGTGTGGGCATCGAGTACGAGTCCTTCCTGCGCGAGGAGTTGGGCGCGGAGACCGTCGAGCGGTTCGCCAGGATCCTCACGGATCAGGGCCTCGACGCCGACGACTACCTCCTCATCCCCGTCCACCCCTGGCAGTGGTGGAACAAGCTCTCGGTGACCTTCGCGGCCGAGGTCGCCCAGCAGCGTCTCGTCTGCCTCGGCGAGGGCGACGACGAGTACCTGGCGCAGCAGTCGATCCGGACGTTCTTCAACAAGTCCCACCCCGAGAAGCACTACGTGAAAACGGCGCTCTCGGTCCTCAACATGGGCTTCATGCGCGGACTTTCGGCCGCGTACATGGAGGCGACCCCGGCGATCAACGACTGGCTGGCCCAACTCGTCGAGAACGACCCGGTGTTGAAGTCGACCGGTCTGTCGGTCATCCGCGAGCGCGCCGCCGTGGGCTACCGCCACCTGGAGTACGAGGCCGCCACGGACCGCTACTCCCCGTACCGCAAAATGCTCGCCGCCCTGTGGCGGGAGAGCCCGGTGCCCGCGCTCCAGGAGGGCGAGACCCTGGCGACGATGGCCTCGCTCGCCCACGTCGACCACGAGGGCAGGTCCTTCGCGGGCGCGCTGATCGAGCGGTCGGGGCTGAACCCCGTGGAGTGGCTGCGCCGCTATCTGCGCGCCTACTTCACCCCGCTGCTGCACAGCTTCTACGCCTACGACCTGGTGTACATGCCGCACGGCGAGAACGTCATCCTGGTCCTGAAGGACGGCGTCGTGCAGCGCGCGATCTACAAGGACATCGCCGAGGAGATCGCGGTCCTGGACCCGCAGGCGGTGCTGCCGCCGGCCGTCGAGCGGATCCGGGTCGAGGTCCCCGAGGAGAAGAAGCTCCTGTCGATCTTCACGGACGTCTTCGACTGCTTCTTCCGCTTCCTCGCCTCCGACCTCGACGCCGAGGGCATCCTCGACGAGGACCTGTTCTGGCGGACGGTCGCCGAGTCCGTCCGCTCGTACCAGGATGCGACGCCCGAACTCGCCGACAAGTTCCGGCAGTACGACATGTTCGCGCCGGAGTTCGCACTGTCCTGCCTCAACCGCCTGCAGCTGCGCAACAACAAGCAGATGGTGGACCTCGCCGACCCGTCCGGAGCCCTCCAGCTCGTCGGCAACCTGAAGAACCCGATCGCGGGTCTCTGAAACCGGGGGTGGGGCTCAGGAGACGGTCCTCCTGAGCCCCACCTCTGTATCCGTAACTACGCAGTTGGCCAGGGAACTTGGGGCGACTTGTAGTAGCCGATCCCCAGCGCGTCCCACCGCGGCCCCTGTGCCGCGAGCCGCACCTTGTACGCGTCCCAGTCGTGCGTGGACACGGGCGACCAGCCGAGCTCGGCCACCCCGGGCAGCCGCGGGAACACCATGTAGTCGATGTTCGCCGAGGTCACGATCGTCTCGGTCCACAGCGGCGCCTCGACGCCCTTGATCGCCGAGCCAGGGGCTCCGGGAAGGTAGTTGCCCGGATCCCAGTCGTAGGACCGCTGCACCTCCACAAGGCCCGCCCAGTCCTGCCCCAGCGGGGTGTCCGCGGTGTACTTCATGTCCAGGTAGACCCGGTCGGCGGGCGACAGCACGAGACCCGTCCCGTTCTGCGCGGCCTTCGCCACCTGCTCCTTCTCCGCCGCGCTGGTGTCGTCGAGCCCCCAGTACTGGGCCAGTGCGCCCTTCGCGGGAGTCGCCCCGGTCAGCTGGTGCCAACCAACCACTGTCTTGCCGTACTTGGCGACGACCGGCTGCACCCGGTCCATGAAGGCCACATAGTCGGCGTGCGTCGTGGAGTGGGCCTCGTCCCCGCCGATGTGCAGGTACTTGCCCGGGGTGATCGCGGCCAGCTCGCGGATCACGTCGTCCACGAAGTCGTACGTGATGTCCTTCGACACGCACAGCGAGCTGAAGCCGACGTCCGTGCCGGTGTACAGCGGCGGCGCGACTCCGTCGCAGTTCAGCTCCGCGTACGAGGCGAGCGCGGCGTTCGTGTGCCCCGGCATGTCGATCTCGGGGACGACCTCCAGATAGCGCGAGGCCGCGTACTGGACGATGTCCTTGTACTGGGCCTTCGTGTAGTAGCCGCCCTGCCCGCCGCCGACCTGCGTGGAGCCGCCGTACGTGGTGAGCCGCGGCCAGGAGTCGATCGCGATGCGCCAGCCCTGGTCGTCGCTGAGGTGCAGGTGCAGCTTGTTGACCTTGTAGAGCGCCAACTCGTCGATGTAGCGCTTGACTTGATCGACGGTGAAGAAGTGCCGGGAGACGTCGAGCATCGCGCCCCGGTAGCCGTAGCGCGGGCTGTCCTCGATGGTGCCGCCCGCGACGAGCCAGGGGCCGGGCTGCACGGAGTCCTTCTCGACGGCGGCCGGGAGCAGCTGGCGCAGGGTCTGCACGCCGTGGAAGAGGCCGGCCGGCTTGGCGGCGGTGATGGTGATGCCGGACCTGCCGCTGTCGAGGCGGTAGCCCTCGGCGCCCAAGTCCTTCGCGCCGATACGGAGTTGGATGCCGCCACCGTGCGAGGACGTGACCGGCAGGCGGTAGCCGGTGGAGGGCCGCAGGACGTCCGCGAGGTACTCGCCGACCTTGCGGGCCTCGCGCGAGCCGTCGACACGGATGCGGGTGTCGCCGGTGATCCGGTACGCGGATCCGCCCGCTTCGACCGAGGCGGGCGCCGGAATCACCTGGCCGAGCGGGGTGACAGCCCGGTCGGCCGCGGGGGGTGCCGCGCCGACGACGGAGATGGAGGCGGCCGCCACGAGCAGCAGCGTGCTGAGCAGACGGGGCGTTCTGTGCTGTCTCACATGCGCTCCCTTCGAATGGGTATAGACCACTCTCCCGTACAGCCGGTGAAACAATCCCCCTCATGGCGGAAATCATCCAGAAGGACGGCACCTGGATCTTCGACGGTGACGCCCTGCGCCTGACACCCGGGCGCGACAAGAACGTCAGCCTGCTCCGCAAGACCTTGGGTGAACTGACCGTCCCGCTCGGCGCGTTGGCGGGGATCTCCTTCGAACAGGGCAGGAAGAGCGGGCGGCTGAGGCTCAGACTGCGCGACGGCGCCGACCCGCTGCTCCAGGCGACCGGCGGCAAGCTCGCGGAGCCGAACGACCCCTACCAGCTCACCGTCGAGTCCGACCGCTACGGCGTCGCCGAGTACCTCGTGGACGAGGTCCGCAACGCGCTGCTCCTGGACGAGGTGCCGTCCGGCCCCGTCGACGGGTATCTGCTGCCCGGCCCCGCCCTGCCGCTGTCCGTCTCCGCCGGGGACGGCACCGCGAGCTTCGACGGCGAACACGTACGGCTGGAGTGGAACTGGAAGACCGAGGACGCGAAGGCTGCCGCCGGGGTTCGTTCACTGGCCCTGGGAGACATCACCGGCGTCGAGTGGCATCCGTCGGCCGGCCTGGAGAACGGGTGCCTGCGGTTCACCGTGCGCGGTGCGGGGACGAAGGCTCCGCCCAAGTACGACCCCAACTCCGTTGAGCTGTGGGGGTTCAAGAAGGATCCGCTGATGGCGCTGGTGGCGGCGGCGGTGCAGGTGCGGTTGCCTCACCCTGCGGGTTCTTCCCCGGAGCCGGTGAAGGAGCCGGCCCCCGTCACCGAGGCCGACCATGACGCCCTGTTGCGCAGGCTGCGGGAGCTCGGGGAGCTGCACAAGTCCGGTGTCCTGACGGACGATGAGTTCGCTCTCGCGAAACAGGCGGTCCTCAAGAGGATGTGAGGACCGCCTGCCGTCTGCGGGCCGTGTGTGGCTGGTCGCGCAGTTCCCCGCGCCCCTAAAGGGGCGCTCAGCGAACCCGGCGTGCCACCGTGAACGCGTCTACCTCTTCGCCCGTCTCCGCGATGCCCCGTACCTTCAGCGTGGCCAGGTGGCCCTTCGCTGCCGGCTTCACATCCACGCGCAGGAACGAGTAGTTGAGGTAGCGCACGCGGGACCACGCGACCGTCTCGGCCTCGTGGACGTTGCCCTTCTGGACTACGAAGGAAGCCACGGACTCGTTGTCCTTGACGTGGCCCTCGTAGGACTCGTCGGCGCTGAACGCGTACAGGCTGCGGCCGGCCGCGCCCGCCGTGACGTAGACGATGCCGTCGGTCTCCGGGTAGGCGGTGGCACCGATCGGCAGTTCCTTGGCGACCTTGTTGCCCTTGATGACGTCGGTGCGCTCGTAGACGTGGTTGTGGCCGTTGATCACCAGGTCGACGGTGTACTTCTCGAAGAGCGGCACCCACTCCTGCCGTACGCCGCCCTCGGAGGCGTGCGCGGTCGAGGTGCAGTAGGCGCAGTGGTGGAAGAAGACCACGATGAAGTCGATGCCGTGGGCGGCCCGGTACTTCTTGAGCTGGGCCTCCAGCCACTTGGTCTGGGTGCCGCCGGAGATGCCGAGGTTGGCCGGGATCTCCCAGGAGATGTCGTTGGCGTCCAGCGAGATGATCGCCGTGTTGCCGTGCGTGAAGGAGTAGACGCCGGGGAGGTTCTTCTTGTCGGGCCCGTTGTCCGGGAGCTGCCAGCGGGCCTCCTCGCCGCCGTAGCCGTTGGGCGAGTACCAGGCCTCCATGTCGTGGTTGCCGTACGCCACCATCCACGGCACCTGCTTGGCGACCGTCTCGGTCTGCGCGAGGAACTGGTCCCAGGTGCGCGAGTCGAAGCCGGTGTCGGCGGTCTGGCCCGCGCCGGTCGGGTCGGCGTAGCAGATGTCGCCCGCGTGCAGGTGGAAGGCCGGGTTCTGGCCCAGGATCAGGGCGTCGTTGGCAAGACCGTGGTAGCTGACGCCCTGGTCGCCGAAGGCCGTGAAGGTGAACGGCTCGGACTTGGCGGGCGCGGTGGTGAAGGTGCCGAGGGTGCCCGCGAGGTGTGCGGACGCCGGGTCGAAGCCGTCGTGGCCGACGCCGTAGTAGTACGTCTGGCCGGGGCGCAGGTGGGTGAGCTGCGCGTGCACGTAGTACTGCGTGTGGTCGGCGCTCGCTCCGACGCCGGCCGGGGTGTAGAGGCTGCGCACCTCGGCCCCGATCTTGCGGGAGAGGTCCCAGGGGTGGGCGCCGATGCGGATGTACGGCTTGCTGACGGCGGCCGGGACCTGCCAGGAGACCGTCATCTCGGTCTTCGGGTCGGTGCCGTAGGCGAGGTGGCGGCCGAAGGGGGCGACGAGCGCGCCGTCGACCTTCTCGGTGCCGGTCTTCTGGGTCGGTACAGCGGCCTGTGCGACCGCGCCCGGCACGAAGGCGCCGCCCGCGACGGCGCCCAGGGTCACGGCGCCGCCTCTGATCATCGTGCGCCGCGAGAACTTGGTGCGGAGGTATTCGTGCTGCTCGGCCATGCTCATGCGTCCGGCGAGCTTCTCCGGTACGCCCATGCGAGGAGTGTCCATGGCTGAAAAAGGTGCTCCTGGCATCCATCGATACGCAGGACACAGCATGAACAGGCCCCGAACAGGGTCCCATAAGAGTTTCAACAGCCTCTTGCCCGATATCGGGCAGGATTCTTGCGATTGCCAGCGCTTTACCTCAGGATCAACGGGTGCACGACGAACTTGTTGATCATCTGACGCGCTCCTCGCCCCTCAACCGGGGCGAGGCGCTGCGTGTGGTCCAGGACGTGCTCGCCTACTTCGACGAGACGACCGAGGAGTACGTCCGTCGCCGCCACCGCGAGCTCCAGGCACAGGGCCTGGTGAACGCGTCGATCTTCGAACGGATCGAGGCGGACCTGAAATACCGCGCGGTCGCGCCGCCGGAGCTCACGCTCAGGCAGCTGCGCCGCATCGTCTACGGCTAGATCATCTACGGCTAGGAAACGTCATTTATGTGCGGAATCGTCGGATACATCGGCAGGCGTGACGTCGCCCCCCTCCTCCTTGAGGGCCTGCAGCGACTGGAGTACCGGGGCTACGACTCGGCGGGCATCGTCGTGACGACCCCCAAGTCCTCCGGCCTGAAGATGGTCAAGGCCAAGGGCCGGGTCCGCGACCTGGAGGCCAAGGTCCCCAAGCGCTTCGCCGGCACCACCGGTATCGCCCACACCCGCTGGGCCACCCACGGCGCCCCCTCCGACGTGAACGCCCACCCGCACATGTCGGCCGACGGCAAGGTCGCCGTCGTCCACAACGGCATCATCGACAACGCCTCCGACCTGCGGAAGAAGCTCGAAGCCGACGGCGTCGAGTTCCTCTCCGAGACCGACACCGAGGTCCTCACCCACCTCATCGCCCGCTCCCAGCAGGAGAAGCTGGAGGACAAGGTCCGCGACGCGCTGCGCGTGATCGAGGGCACGTACGGCATCGCGGTCCTGCACGCCGACTTCCCCGAGCGCATCGTGGTGGCCCGCAACGGCTCCCCGGTCGTCCTCGGCATCGGCGAGAAGGAGATGTTCGTCGCCTCGGACATCGCCGCCCTGGTCACCCACACGCGTCAGATAGTGACCCTGGACGACGGCGAGATGGCCACCCTCAAGGCCGACGACTTCCGTACGTACACCACCGAGGGCACCCGTACGACGTCCGAGCCCACCACCGTCGAGTGGGAGGCCGCCTCGTACGACATGGGCGGCCACGACACGTACATGCACAAGGAGATCCACGAGCAGGCCGACGCCGTGGACCGCGTGCTGCGCGGCCGCATCGACGACCGCTTCTCCACCGTGCACCTCGGCGGCCTGAACCTGGACGCCCGCGAGGCCCGCCAGATCCGCCGCGTGAAGATCCTCGGCTGCGGCACCTCCTACCACGCGGGCATGATCGGCGCCCAGATGATCGAGGAGCTGGCCCGCATCCCCGCGGACGCCGAGCCGGCCTCCGAGTTCCGCTACCGCAACGCCGTGGTCGACCCCGACACGCTGTACGTCGCGGTCTCCCAGTCCGGTGAGACGTACGACGTCCTCGCCGCCGTCCAGGAGCTGAAGCGCAAGGGCGCGCGGGTCCTCGGCGTGGTCAACGTGGTGGGCAGCGCCATCGCCCGCGAGGCCGACGGCGGCATGTACGTGCACGCGGGCCCCGAGGTCTGCGTCGTCTCCACCAAGTGCTTCACGAACACCACGGTCGCCTTCGCGCTGCTCGCGCTGCACCTGGGCCGCACCCGCGACCTGTCGGTGCGCGACGGCAAGCGGATCATCGAGGGCCTGCGCAAGCTGCCCGGCCAGATCTCCGAGATCCTGGAGCGGGAGGACGAGATCAAGAAGCTGGCCGCCGAGTACGCCCAGGCCCACTCGATGCTCTTCATCGGCCGGGTGCGCGGCTACCCGGTGGCCCGTGAGGCCTCGCTGAAGCTCAAGGAGATCACGTACATCCACGCCGAGGCCTACCCGGCCTCGGAGCTGAAGCACGGCCCGCTGGCGCTGATCGAGCCCTCCCTGCCGACGGTCGCGATCGTCCCCGACGACGACCTCTTCGAGAAGAACCGTGCCGCCCTGGAAGAGATCAAGGCCCGCAGCGGCAAGATCCTCGCGGTGGCGCACCGGGAACTGGAGAAGGCCGACCAGACGATCGTCGTCCCGAAGAACGAGGACGAGCTCGACCCGATCCTCATGGGCATCCCCCTCCAACTCCTCGCCTACCACGCAGCATTGGTACTGGGCCGCGACATCGACAAGCCGAGGAACCTCGCCAAGTCGGTAACGGTGGAGTAGAAAACCCCGGTGCACGGGAGCGCCCCGTCAGGGGCGCGGGGCTGTGACAACATGCGGCTCCGCCGCGGGGCGCGAGCAACCCCCACGACCCGCAGCCGAAGAACACACGAAGAACGGGTCCCTGCGCGTGCCACCAGCACGCAGGGACCCGTTCTTTTCAGGAGCCGGGGCCGCCCAGTTCCCCGGCCCGCGCCAGCTTCAGCCGGTGGCCGTCACCCCCCGGCCGGCGGCGCGCCTGGGAAGAGCGGTAGGCCAGTGGGCCAGCGCAGCAGTCGCCGAGTACCAGGCAAGCGCACCCGCGGCCGCGGCGAACCAGCCCCCGACCTTGGCAAGCCCCTCGGAGTCACCGAACTGCCCGATGGCGAGGAGCAGCATCGCCACGAAGAGCAACCCGTATGCCCCGCGGGTGAGTTGCGAGGCGCCGGACGCCCCGAGCGTCAGGCTGAGCGCGACAAGGGCGAACAGCAGCAGGAAGAGCCCCGCCGCGTTCGCGGAGAGGGTCGCATCGGCCGAGACACCCCAGGTGAACCAGAGCGCCCCGAGCGCGGAGAACGCCGTACCGGTGAAGGCGTCACGGTCGCGGAAGGCGAACAGCCCGGCGACGAAGAGCGCGATGCCACCGACGTACGTGGCGAGGGAGACGGAGTCGGCTGCCGTCACGCTGTCGATGACCTCGGTGTGACCGAGGCCGAAGGCCAGCAGGGTGAGTCCTAGCGCGAGTTGGCCGAGGATCGAGGTGGTGCTTCCCGCGGAGACGTCATTGTCCACGGCGGGCTCCCTTCGTGCATGTGCGGTTGTGCGGTGACCGATATATGCCCTTCACAAGCGCACAAACACATCTACGCACGAGTAGATTTGAGCGGCTTTCTACCCGGCGTCAAAAGGGAGTTGACCGCGCCGAAGGCTCATCTCACCTGGGACAACAAGGAGTTGCGGAACGGCAACGACAGGGTTCGCCCGGCGCTCGGGGAATCACTCAGGGAATGACGACAACAGGACGCTGCGCGCGCTTGGCGAGCCGGCCCGCGACCGAGCCGAAGATGCGCCCGACGATGCCGTGCGTGGAGCCGACGACGATCGCGTCCGCCTCGTACTCCCGCCCCACCTCTTCGAGTTCGTGGCAGATGTCGCCGCCGCGCTCGACGAGGATCCACGGGACCTCGGCCAGATACTCGGCGCAGGCGAGCTCGAGTCCGAGCACCTCGGTGCGATGGTCCGGAACGTCGACGAAGACCGGGGGCTCGCAGCCCGCCCACACGGTGGTGGGCAGCCGGTTGGCGACGTGGACGATGATCAGGCCGGAGCCGGAGCGATGGGCCATGCCGATCGCGTAGGCGAGGGCACGCTCGCTGGACGTCGAGCCGTCGAAACCGACGACGACGCCGTGCTTGAAGGCGGGATCGCAGGACTGGCGGAGTTCCTCCGCCGCCAGGGGCTCGGCCGCCGTGGGATCGGCGAGCGGGCGCTGGCGGTCCGCGGGATCGAAGTATTCGTGACCGGCCATGGGTATCTCGGCGTTTGGATCCTCGTGGTGGGACGACGTCAACGTGCGGCAGAGCTGTGTCCGGGAATCATCTTCCCAACCCCATACCCCCAAGGGTACGGCGCCACTCCTCCTCTGCCCAGATCCCGCGTGCGCTACGCGGCGTTCATCGGAGCATGCATGAGGAGGCGCCCGTAACGCAATGGTTGCTGCCCCGTACAGGCGGTTTGCACAGGGTTCACCCAGGCATGCCGCTGAGTGACCTGCCGGTCGAGCACGCGTTGAACTGTTCAGCCGCCGCCAGGGGGAGCAATGGAGTACTAGGTACGTACGAGGGAGCACACCGTGCCCGGACCCGAGACCGTGTCCCGCCCCGCCCCCCGGGCGCACACCGCGGCACCCCCCGTCCCGGACACGGCGAGCGATGTGGTGCGCTGGGCGGCCTTCAGCTGCGTGCTGGTCCCCGTGGTCCTCGTCTGGTACGGCACCTCACTCGCCGGCGCGGCCGGTACGGCCCTTGGCCTGGCGGCCGTGACCGCGGCCTGCCGGGTGCTGCTGAGGCAGTCCGAGCGGGGTGCGGCGCAGTTGCTCGCCGAGGAGTGCGCTCCGGCCCGCGGACGGCACGGCGCGAGCGGAGCGCACGGGGTGCCGGCGTCGCGCGGGGTGCCGGGCCCGTACGGGGGCGCGTACGGGGTACCGGCCTCACGCGAAGCGGAATGCGCGAGCGGCCCGCACGGCAGGAATGGCGTGGGGGCGCGCAGAGGCGGTCGGCACGGCGGAGGAAACAAGCCGGTCGACTGACCGGTTTACGCGCACGCGCCCGCTTCTTTTCAGCCAACTTCTGCGTATGGCGCATTCCTTGGTCGAACGACCCCCCAACCCCCGTTCGACCTGCGCTGAAAGGGCCGCAGAGGGCGCGCGCACCCTACGTGGATTGGCCACTGCCACGAGGCGCACTTCCCTGTAAGGCCCGTGAGTGCAACGCTTCGTGATCGAATGCTTCACGCCAAGTTGCCATGTCGACATTCCACCGAGTGCCGAACTGGTCACCTTGGCGCCATGGGACACAGTAGATTCGATCTTGACGTCTTACGGCGGGGGACTCGTGCAGGACCGAGGGGAAACGTGCAGGAGCGACACAACCGAGGAGCCGCGACCACCGAGGGGGGCTTAGCAGTATGAGCCACGACTCCACTGCCGCGCCGGAAGCCGCGGCCCGGAAACTTTCCGGGCGACGCCGCAAGGAGATCGTCGCGGTGCTGCTGTTCAGCGGCGGCCCCATCTTCGAGAGTTCCATACCGCTGTCGGTGTTCGGGATTGACCGCCAGGACGCCGGCGTACCGCGATATCGCCTCTTGGTGAGCGCGGGCGAGGAAGGCCCGCTGCGGACCACAGGGGGCCTGGAACTCACCGCGCCACATGGCCTGGAAGCGATCTCGCGGGCAGGCACGGTGGTCGTGCCCGCCTGGCGGTCGATCACCTCGCCGCCGCCGGAGGAGGCGCTCGACGCACTGCGCCGGGCGCACGAGGAAGGCGCCCGCATAGTCGGGCTGTGCACCGGCGCCTTCGTGCTGGCCGCGGCGGGTCTGCTGGACGGCCGTCCAGCGACCACCCACTGGATGTACGCGCCGACGCTGGCGAAGCGCTACCCGTCCGTCCATGTCGACCCACGAGAACTCTTCGTGGACGACGGAGACGTACTGACATCGGCGGGTACGGCGGCCGGAATCGATCTGTGCCTCCACATCGTGCGGACGGACCACGGCAACGAGGCGGCCGGCGCGCTGGCCCGTCGTCTGGTGGTCCCGCCGCGCCGCAGCGGCGGTCAGGAGCGCTATCTCGACAGGTCTTTACCTGAGGAGATCGGCGCCGACCCCCTCGCGGAGGTCGTCGCCTGGGCGCTGGAGCATCTCCACGAGCAGTTCGACGTGGAGACGCTGGCGGCTCGCGCGTACATGAGCCGGCGGACCTTCGACCGCCGTTTCCGGTCGCTCACCGGGAGCGCTCCCCTGCAGTGGCTGATCACGCAGCGGGTGCTCCAGGCGCAGCGTCTTCTGGAGACGTCGGACTACTCGGTCGACGAGGTCGCGGGCCGCTGCGGCTTCCGTTCGCCGGTCGCGCTCCGGGGTCATTTCCGGCGCCAGCTCGGCTCGTCGCCGGCCGCGTACCGGGCCGCGTACCGGGCCCGTCGTCCGCAGTCCGCCGACCGGCCGTCCTCGGACTCGGACGGCGCCGCGGGTCCGGCGGGACCGCCACCGGCCATCCACCAGGAGAACCCGGTTCCGCCGCAGACCCGGCGTACGGCGGCCGCGGGCATCGTCGGGCAGTCCACGTCAATGTCGACGGACCCGGGCAGGGCGGGCGCTGAGCTGTACGCGGCGGGACGGCCGAGCCTGCCGGGGCAACGCAGCGCCCCGTAGTCCCCGCAGGTCGCGTCATTCGCACCAATCCCGCCGTTCTCACCGGGCGGGGGCCCTCGGGTCCCCGCCCGGTGGCACGCACGGGCGGTTCACCTGGGCGTAGTGGGCCGTAGGGTGAGGCACATGAACGATCGCATGGTGTGGATCGACTGCGAGATGACCGGTCTCTCGCTGTCGGATGACGCGCTCATCGAGGTGGCCGCGCTGGTCACCGACTCTGAGCTGAACGTACTCGGTGACGGGGTGGACATCGTGATCCGCCCGCCGGACGCGGCGCTGGAGACGATGCCGGACGTGGTGCGCACGATGCACACGAAATCCGGCCTCCTCTCCGAGCTGGCCGAGGGTACGACCCTGGCGGACGCCGAGGCGCAGGTCCTCGCCTACGTACGCGAGCACGTCAAGGAGCCGGGCAAGGCCCCGCTGTGCGGAAACTCGGTGGGCACGGACCGGGGTTTCCTCCTCCGTGACATGTCGACCCTGGAGGAGTACCTCCACTACCGCATCGTGGACGTCTCCTCCATCAAGGAGCTGGCCCGCCGCTGGTACCCCCGGGCGTACTTCAACAGCCCGGACAAGAACGGCAACCACCGCGCCCTGGCCGACATCCGCGAGTCCATCGCCGAGCTCCGCTACTACCGCGAGGCGATCTTCGTCCCGCAGCCGGGACCCGACTCGGAGACCGCCCGCACCATCGCCGCGAAGCACGTCCTGCCCACCGAATAGCACCGGACACGCCTTTGACGGGGCCCTGCTGGGCCCCCGAAAAAGCGGTGCGCGAGCACCCCTTCGGACCCTGTACACTTTTTCTCGGCCGGTCGGAGAAACTCAAGACCGGACATGGTGGGTGTAGCTCAGCTGGTAGAGCACCTGGTTGTGGTCCAGGATGCCGCGGGTTCAAGTCCCGTCACTCACCCTGAATGATCAAGGCCTGACCTGCGGAAGCAGGTCAGGCCTTCGTCATGGTCGGCGCTTTGGGAACATCACGGGAACACACCCCCCTCCCCCGCGCCCGATTAGGGACGTATCTTCCCTCCATGGCGAGCATCGTTGAACGCCCCAAGAAATCGGGCGAGACCACGTATCAGGTGAAGTGGCGCCAGGACGGCGCGTGGCAGACCGAGAACTTCGGCGGCGACCAGGGCGCCGAACAGGCCGAGCAGTTCAAGGGCCTCGTCGAGGCGCACGACAACAAGTGGCCGTTCGGCTGGATCCGCGGCAAGGGATTCGTCGAGCCCGAAGTGCACCCCGACGACGCCCCGTTCCTCGCGTGGGCGCACCGCTACGTCGACCGCCTCACGGGCGTCGAAGCTCGCACAAAAAGGGACTACCGCCGGGACATCGACAACCACTTCGCCGGCCTCTTGCACACCGGCCCTGACGGCGTCGAGCGCCGGCACGGCGGCCTCGTCCACACCCTCCGGGACGGCACGTCCAACCCGGCCACTGTGTGCACCACCACGGAGGACGACATACAGGACTGGGTCCGCGTCCAGGAGGAGGGCGTCCGGGACCCGGGCCACCCGGACAGGTGGCTCGTCCGGAAGGCCAGCCCGAAGAGCATCGCCAACCGGCACGGCCTGTTGTTCTGCATCTTTCAGGCGGCCGTGGACGCACCTCAGCCACTGCGCATGACCAACCCCTGCGCCAAGACCAAGCTGCCGCGTACAGACGACCAGACCGAGGAGGAGATGGTCTTCCTCGAGCACGATGAGTACGCCCGCATCAGCACCGAGCTGCGCGCGTTCGACCCGAAGGCGGCCGACTTGTGCGACTTCCTCGTCGGCACCGGTCTGCGCTGGGGTGAGATCACCGCGCTGCAGGTCCGGGACGTCAGCACCCGGCGGAAGACGATCAGCATTCAGCGTGCGTGGCGGCGCCAGGAGGACAACACATTCGCGGTCGGCCCTCCGAAGACGAAGAAGGCTCGCCGGTTGATCGCTCTGTCCGAGGGGCAGATGGAGTTGCTCCGTCATCACATGCTGGGGCGCCGGCCCGAGGACTGGATTTTCCGCGGGCGGGACGGCGCGGCGTGGCGGCACAGCAACTTCTACAACCGGAAGTGGAAGCGGGCCCTCGATGAAGCGATCAAGAAGGGGCTGACGAAGCGGCCTCGGATGCACGACCTCCGGCACACACACGTGGCGTGGCTGATCGGTGCGAACATCCCACTGCCTGCCATCCAGGCCCGGTTGGGGCACGAGTCCATCACCACGACGGTCGACAGGTACGGGCACTTGGTGCGCTTCCTCGACGTCGAGATCGCGTCCGCGGTCGAGGCGGCGATGAGTCTGCCGGCACCGCGGAAGCTGCGGCAGGTGAGTTAGCGGCGGTACAGCGCTGGGGGCGGCGAGAGATTCTCGCCGCCCCCAGCGCTGATCTTGCCGGAACGTATCTGCCCAGCTTGGCAACTACGTCGTTCCGTCGGCCGGTGGATCGCCGTCCCACTTCTGCTGCCACATGCCGCTCCCGACGATGTGGTCGAGATAGCCCTTCATCTCCTGGAAGCACTGCCTGGTCATCGCCCCTTCGGCGACGAGCCAGACGAACTTGCCTTCCCGTTCCGCAGGGAAGACTGCCCGCCCTTCGGGCAGGCTGGGGACGAACTGCATATCGAACTGGGCGCTTGCCGCGCCGCCGTCCGACTGCTCGCCGTCCGGTTGCGCCTTGCCCTTCTCCGGTACCGCTGGTTGCTGATCAGACTCCCCGTCGTGTGCCAATGGCCTAAGCCCCTTTGCATGGACACGCACCCCATCCAGACGCAAGCCGTTGGCTCCTGGGCATGGGTGACCTATCGAGTGATGGCGCTTCCCAGGCGGATCATCGACTGTGCCACGGGGTTCCGCGTGTGACCAGAGTTGAACGGGAAGTAACTGAAAGTAGTACTAACTAGAGGCCCACGCTGCGTTAGTCCTGGCCAGAGCCTTGGCCAGAGCCTGACTGCTCTCGTCGCCTGAGGACGATGTCGGCCATCTGAGAGAGGTCCTCGAGCGCCTCGTCGTCCATCTCGTCGATGCGCGCCACGAGGACGCGCGCCTTTTCGCTGCGGTTCCAGCGCTCGGCGACGAAGCCCTGGTACTGGGCCGCGACGGCGCGCTGTACGGCAACGTCCGGGAGCCGGAAGGCGGCTGCCAGTGCGCGGCATTGCGCCTCGCTGGGCGCCCGCGCGACCTGGTTCTTGAGCAGGTTGTCGAGGGTGCCCTTCTTGTAGAGCGGGCCGTTCTCGGGGTGCCGGCGGTCGATCGTGGCGTCGGCTGCCGCACGCAGGGACAGGTCCAGTTCGGCCATGCGGTCGCGCAAGAGGTCCGACAGATCGGTCCTCTCGGTCCCCTCAGCCGCATCTTCGGCCGTCACCATTCTCGTCTCCCGATCGCGTAGGCCGTGGGGTGCCCATGTGGCGGATGAGGTGAGTGAGGCATCCACCCTGATCAGACCGCCACAAAGCCAAGATACATGGCCACAGTGTCCAAGATTTCGGGCCAGTCACGCCAGTGTCCGCGGAGACCTTGACCGAATCCATGCCGCCCGAGTGTCCAAGAATTCTGGACAGTGCGTCCAAGTTCATGCCATGGTGGGCCTGTCCAACTTTTCTGGACAGATTGCCCAGGAGGTATGCCCATGACGCGAGAACCCCGATACCGGCTGGTCAAGCCGGGGACGTTGAGGGACCTCATGGGTCGCACGGGGGACGGATCCGAGATCAGCGGCCGCGCTTTGGCCGAGGAGGTCGGGGTCCCCCACGGCACCATCGAGGGACTCCTCAACGGCAAAACCAAGACACAGCCGCAGCGGGTCGCACGTGCGATCTGCCGTGTGATCGGCGTCGACGTCGGGTGTCTGTGGGCGGAGACCGGGCGCAAGGTGCCCGACGACCAGCCCGTCGGCGCTCCCGCCCGGGATGCGGTCTGCGTATGAACCGCCGTCACACGTACCCCGAGGCTGCGGAGATCCTCCGCGTCGAGGAGACGTGGCTGCGCCGGCACATCAAACAGCTCCCGCATTCCAAGAAGGGGCGGGTCGTCACGTTCTCCGACGAGGACCTCGACCGCATCGACGCCCTGAAGCACCACGAGCCGACGACCGGCCCTCTCGCCATCGTCACCGCGCCCTCCGCGGGCGCCAGCTCCCACCCCATGAACCACCTGCGCCCCCTACCCAGCCGCGGCAGCAAAGCCCTGCAGCGCGCCTGAACGGGGGCGGGGCCGCTCCGGATCGCACCCGGAACAGCCCCACTCAAGAGCGACACCTCACCACTGACGAATGAGGTTCACGTGGAACAGGCTACCCAGACCACCGCCCCCGCGCCCACCGCGCAGGAGCCAAGGCCCCCGACGTTCGACGACGCACACGCCGTCGTCCCCTTGGTCGTCAACCCGCTCGAGCAGCAGCCGTTCGCCGTGGAGACAGAGGAGGACTGGCCCTCCGGCTACCGCGTCCACCTGAAGTTCCGTGAGACGCGCGGGGCCGGCCTCCTCGAGTTCGCCGCGCTCGTCGACGTCCCCGTCACCCGGGCCGACACCGCGTTCGGTACCCACCTCGACGCCATCACCCGCGTCCGCGGTATCGAGGTCCGCGGCAGCGCACTGGTCAGGCCGTGGGAGGCAGACCGCCTGCTCGGCACGCCCACCCCGGAGCCGATGCGGTCGGCGCTCGCAGCCGCGGACCAGGCCGCCGCGCAGCCCGTCCCCCTTGGCACCGGCACCCCAGCCGATCTGCCCGCCATCGTCTCCGTCCTGCCGCACCCGGGCGCCGAGGACGAACCCGCCTGCGTGCGGTGCGGCTGCACCAACAACGCGGCCTGCCAGGGCGGCTGTTACTGGGTCCCCAACCTGCAGATGCTCGACCTGTGCAGTGCGTGCGCCACCGCCGATGAACTCGCCGCCATGTCGTTCATCCCGGCGGAACTCCCCGACGGCGAGCAGGCGCCGGCCGCGGCGGACACCCCGGAACCGGCACCCATGCCGCGTCTCGCCTCGCCGCTCATGGACCGCATCGCCGTGACCCCCGCCGTTCCGGCCGAGGACGGCCAGGCGTGAGCCGCGACCTGCAGCAGCAGCTGCTCACCCGTATCGACCTCGCCGTCACCATGCTGGACCTGCCGCTCACCCGCGACCACATGGAGCGCCTGGCCGTCGAGCTCACGCCCGCGGTGAAGGCGATCCTCGCGCAGGACCAAGCCGTCGACGTGGTGCCCGTGGCGTACGCGGTGGTGGCCGGGGTCGCCGAGACTGCGACCCACGAGTACGCGGCGTGCGCCGGCCTGGTCGAGGGGCAGGTGGAAGCCTCCGACGTCGACTCGCCCGCCGCCGTCCTGGCGCAGAGGCTCCGCTCGAGTCAGCCGGATGTGACCGCGACCGACGTACTGGACGCGACCACGCTCGGCCTGACCGTGCGGCCGCAGTCGATCGACTGCTGGCGCTGGTGGATGCACCGCCTGAACATCGCCATCAACTCCGTGCAGACGCACGGTGATGCGGTCACGGCGACCGGCCACCTCAAGGGCGTCCGCATCAACCTCCGCGGCGACGGCGTACCCGCACTCCTCACGGACAAGGCCGCAGCCCGCCTAGCGGGTGTCATCGCCGGGCACCCGTGGTGACCGCCACCAGCGCCCCGGAGTACCTCGGCGCTGGCGTCCTCGGACTCTGCGCCCTGGCCCTGGTCTGGGCCGCCGCCCGCCTGGGCGAGTCGCAGGCCAACGCGTCCGCGGACGCGGCCCTGGCGGCCCACCGCGACCAGCAGTACGCGCCCGCCCCGGCGCACGCCCCCTCGTTCCCGCCGCTGGACATCCCGCCCCTGCCCGTCAGCCCTCCGGCCGACCCCGCGTACGTCGAGACCCTGCAGCTCCACCAGGTGCAGGCCTTCCGCCGCGCGCGTCACCGCAAGGAACCCGCATGCACCTGATCGAAGACCTGTACCTGGGGTGGCAGCCGCTCACCCACACCGACACCTGCCCGCGCCCCGTCTGGGACACGGTGGAGCTCCGCCACGACACCGGCGCCCACATCGTGCAGACCGGCGCCGAACACCACGACTGCGCCAACGCCGACTGCAGCCACGCCAACGAGTTCGGCCGCGTCCAGCTGCGCCTGCTCTGCACGGACTGCGGCACCGTCCGCACCATCAGCGGCGAGGGACTCACCGAGGTCTGCACCCACACCTCCCTCACCGGCTGGGGCCAGAAGCCCACGCGGGTGGGCGGTGTGTGGCTGTGGCCCGGCCAGCCCGCCATCCCCGGCGGCGAGCCGCACGACTACCTCGTCACCCGCGACCAGGCCGAGGCCGTCACCACCGACAACTTGCACGGGCTGATCACCAAGTACCGGGACTCCGAAGGAGCTCCGCGCTGGATCGCCGGCGCGCTGCCCGACCCGGACGGCGCCCACCACGTCAGCAGCCTCCGTTGGAAGCACCGCTCCGCCGGCCTTTACGACCTGGCCGAAGCCGCCGCGTGGATCGCCGACGCCGCAACCCGTAAGCAGCGCCCGCTGGAGGTGGCCGTATGAACATCGTCGAACTCGCCCTCACCACCTACGCCGAGAGCACGGCCGAACGAGTGGACACCGAGGAGGAGTTGGCCGAGCAGGCTCGCGCCGAGTTCCTCGAAGCCGCCCGCTCCTGCGCCGGCAGCACCCTGGACGTGACCGCGACCGACCTCGACTGGACTTACGTCCCGGCCGACAGCCTGCCCGACCAGGTGGAAGAAGCCCGCGCGCTCCTCGACCCGCACCGCCCGGAGTACCTGCGCTACCGCGTGAACCACGCAGCCAGCCCCGACGTGACCGTGAGCCTGGACCTGGTCGAGCCGCGCAAGGCCGACCGCATCTCGCCCGTGTCCAGCCTCTACCACCTCGGCCAGCTCCTCACCCCAGCCCGGCCCGCCACCACCACCGCACCGGACGAGGACCAGCCGGAGAAGCCGGGCCCACTCGCCGCGATCGAGCAGGCGGAGCAGCACACAGCGCGCGTCGCCGCAGTCGCCCGCCAGCTCCTCGCCGATCACCCGGACTCAGGCCTCGCCGTCCAGAACGTTGTCGTCTTCGGCCACGAGAACAGCGGCAGCGCGGAGATTGGCTGCCGCGTCGAGGGCTTGGACGCGGTCCACCGGGTCGCCGCCTCCTTCGGGGCAGAGGTAGCGGTGAGGGTGACCGGCAGCGGCCCCGACATGGTTCTCGAGCACGGGAGCGCGACCGTCACGGTCGACGGCATCGACGTGAATCTCGCTGGCTACAGCAAGATGCCCAAGGACGAGGCCGCCGCTTGGCTCGCCCAGCAGAACCAGGCCCCTGCCGCTGACGGCGGTGACGTCTGATGGGGAAGTCCCGCCGTACGCAGGCCGTGGCGATCGTGCAGCGCAGGGTCCTCGCCCTCCTCCCGCGCGCCACCGCCGAGGGCACCACCGTCACCGTCGAACGCCACTACACGCAGCTCGGCAAGCCCGCGTCCGTCTCGTGGACCGGCGACGTCGCCGGGTTCGCGCAGCGCATCGCGACCGCCCTGTACGGACACGGTGAGCAGGACGAGACCGACGATCTGAACACCTCGCTGCGCGACCAGCTCGGCGACGCGCTGATCGCCGCGGGCGCTGTGCCCGCGACCCTGCCGGTGGAGATCCTCGCGCAGGCCGGAGTCCTCGCCGACGCCGTCCTGCCCGTCGCCCTGCGGGCCGCTCAGTCCGCCGCCCACGATGCGGTCCAGCAGGCGGCCGCGCTGTTCGAGGCCCGTCACCGTGCGCTCCTGGACGGCGACATCACGACGTCCGCCGAGGCAGCACAACTCCTGCGCGAGCACGCGGCAGAACTCACCGAGGAGAAGGACACCCCGCCTGGCGGGGCGGAGTTCACTCCCGGCGTCGACCGCGACCAGGTGCTGCGCGGCATGGCCAGGCAGGTCCGGGCGATCGCCAAGGTCAAGGGCTGGTCCCTGTGGGCGGCCGACTACATGGACCCCGACGTCGAGTTCATCGACACCAGCATGCCGTCGACCAGCGACATCGTCGCCGAGCTCCGGTGCCTCGACCGGTCCGACGTACGGGCCGCTGCCTTCCGTGAGGCCGCCGCCTTCGTCGGCAACGACGACGACTGCGGCTGCGGCGGCTGCGACTCCTGCGTCCCCAACAAGCTCGCCGCCGAACTGCGCCGCATGGCGGACGAGGCCGAGCTTCCCGCCCGAACGAACGGTGCATCGTCATGACCGACACCACCCCGAGCCCCGCTCTCCCGGGCCCCCCGACCCCGGAGGAGATCGAGGCCGCCACCCGCATCCTCATGCGGGCCTGGGCCCCGGGCCTCCTCCTGCCCGGCGGTCACCCCAAGACCGACGAGCGTGCAAACGACGAGGACGACCCGGACGAGTACTGCGGCTGCGCGGGAACCGACGACGACGGCGAGTCCCTCGGCTGCAACTGCGGTGGCGGCTGCGTCTGCGACAACTGCAGCTACTCCGACTACGCCAGGTACGGACGGTGCTGGACCAAGAACTGCGGTAAGAAGCCCGCGTTCCGCGTCGTGCGCTTCGGCCTGGTCGACCAGCACGTACAGGAGCCCACCCGGCTCGGCGCCGTCTGCCCCCACACCGACGGCGAGAAGCACTTCTGCACCGCCGACACCGTCTACGTCGCCGCCGGACCGCAGCTGCAGATCTTCGACTACCAGCCCGCGTGCAGCATCGCCCACGCCGTCCAGCTGCGCGACACCGGCCAGCAGCACAACACCGACGGCCGCGACCAGTACTCCATCGAGGCCTGGACCTACACCCCGCACGACCGCGAACTCCCCACACCACTGCCGCAGTTGCGCGACCACCTCCGCAGCGCCCACGACTCCACCCGCTTCGCGGTCAAGGCCGTCGCCACCAACGGCGACCCGGGCTACTGGCTGACCTCGGTACGCCAGGCCCTCGCGCTCGCCGCATGGCACGCACGCCGCCCCCTCGAACAGCCCGATGCCGACGACGCCGACTTCGACGACGAGCCGAGCACGCCCGTGCAGGAAGAGCCCGACTGGCCGGACGCCCCCTGGTGAAGGAGCCCACGGTCCCGGAGTGCCGGCACTGGATCGGATCCGAACGCCGCCACTGCCGGTCCGTGGACCACATCCACCCCTATCTCACCGGCCCCTGCTGCCCCCTCCACACACCTGCTGCTCTCGCCGGGAAGCCGGAGCCCCCGCCCGGGCCCGGCCTCCCGCCCGGTGGCCTGGACGACGCCCAGGCCACCGTCGATCACCGAACGGAGCTGAACCTGTGACCACCCACATCCCGTCTCCGGGCGACCTCGCCCGCCGCCCCGCGCCCCGCCCGCCCACGCAGCCCGCGGCCAGGCCCGAGCCCAAGCCGCAGCCGGATGTGCGCAGGCAGGAACAGCCCACCCGCCACACGGCCAAGCCCGAGCCGACGCCGGAGCAGCCGTACGAGCCGCGGCAGTTGACCCCTGCCGAGGCCATCGCCCCCGGGGAGCTGACCAAGCAGGAGCACTTCCGCAAGTACTTCCTGTTCGGGATGCGCCGTAGCCGCATGCACCCGAGCACCCGCCTCGTGGGCCTCGACCTGCTGTGGCGTGCCAGCCACGCCACCGGGCGCATGAGCGCCAACCTGCACCCCAGCTCTGAGCACCTCGCGCAGGCCACCGGCCTGACCGTGGGCCAGGTCGAGGTCGCGCTCAACACCCTTCACACCCGGGGCTGGCTCCGCTACCGGCTCGTTCAGGAAGGCCCGCGCGTCGGACAGCAGGTGTTCGACCTGGTCATTCCCGCTGCGGCGCTCGAAGACATCCGAGCCATCGGCCGCACCCACGCCAACAACCGCGTCTCCCGCTGACCGACCACCACCCTCCCGGCGGCCGCCACCCCGGGTCCCGCCCGCACTACCCCCGAGCGAGCAGGACCCGGCCCCGAACCAAACCCACCGGCACCACCCATCAATCCGCACCGGAGACATACGTGTCCATCAGGAACACCCAGGACCCGAGCGATATCCACGCCACGGCTCTCCTCGCCCTCGCCACGGGCGACACCAACACGATCGTCGAGGAGCAGGAGCGGGCCGGGCAGCGCCAGCTCGTCAACTCCGACCGGCTGCCCGTCGAGATCCAGTCCGGATGCGGAGACACCGCCGCGTTCGAGGCCCTCGGATTCACCTTCGGCGAACCCGACCGGCATGACCCCCTGTTCCGGCCGGCCACCCTGCCCGACGGGTGGAAACGGGAGGGCTCCGACCACGACATGTGGTCCTTCATCGTCGACGAGCTCGGCCGCCGCCGCGTCGCGGTCTTCTACAAGGCCGCCTTCTACGACCGCCGCGCCAGCATGCGCCTCAACGCCCTGTCGGTCTACGTCTTCGACTGTCGGCAGAAGGGCGTCGACGTCGTCACCGACGACACCTGGGCCACCCCGGCCGCAGTCGCCGAGGCAGCGTCCGCCATGGCGGATACCGCCCACAAGCAACTCGAAGAGTGGCAACGGATCGCCGACGACAGCGGACCCAGCTCGAGCACCGAGCGCTACATCGCCGAGTTCACGGCCGAGCGCGACGCCTACTTGGCGATCGCCGCCCACCACACCACTGCCTGACTCTCCCTCCGAAGGAACCCCCTGATGTCCGTCGTCGCGCACGCAGCCAGCCTGGCTGCCGAGCACCCCGAGCCGCACACCGCGGCTACCGGGGCGCTCCCGCGCGGCGGCGGACAGACGGTCCGTGTACCCCTGCGTCTGGTCGTAGGTGCTCAGTACTGCGATGCGGCCCTGAGTGTCTACGTCAAGACCGCAGCACTGTCACAGCGCGCCGAGGGCTGCACCGCCAAGGTGGCCGTGATCGCTGAGTACCTCGGCATGTCCAAGGCCGCCGTCGAACGCGGCCTTCGGCACCTCAGCCAGCCCGACATCATCGACGGCCTGGTCGAAGTCCCCACCGTCCGGCGCACACTGCGCGGCGGCCGCGGCCAGTCCGCGCACCGCATCACCCGCGAGCTCGCCGACGACGAGCTGTGGGTCCGCATCCCGGTCCGCGCGGCCGAGGCCCTCACGCCCCGGCTGCTGCGCCTGTACGCGCTCCTCGCCTACGCCACCGCCCGCCGCATCCCGGTGACCGCGGCCGAGCTCGGCGAGCAGCTGCACCACCACAGCGGCAAGCGCGCCGGCGAACACCTCAGCGAGCGCCACGCCCGCCGCCTGGTCGACGAGCTCGCAGACACCGGCTGGCTCACGGTGCACCGCCGCGAGGGCGAGCAGGGCCGCCACGCGTACGAGACGCACCGCCACCCGCTCCACTCCGTCCCCGCCCCGGCCGCCGCGGTGGCGGTCGACGAGCAACTCCCGCTGTGGGATGGCGAGTCACCGGTCATTAGTGACGGATCGGGTTCGGATCTTGGTGACGGATCCCTCGCGTCTAAGGAAGACCTGCAGACTGACCGACTTTCCTTGACGGAGCTGGGTGGGGGTATCCGCCGTAGGCGACCTGACCGTAAGTGGGCCGGGCGATCTGTGGATAACTCCGTGCCGGACACCTTCGGCCCGGGCAATCGCGTGCTGCGCACGGATCACGAGACCTCGTCATCGAGCGGCATCGCCGCCCGCCCGTACACCGGCCCCGCCCTGCAACTGTCCCCTCGAATCTGGCGCGTCCTCGAACCCGTACGCCACGAACTCCCGCCCCTGCGGACGTTCGTGCTGCGGCAGATCGCCCGCGCCATCGGCGCCCAGCTCGACACCGGCACCGACGAGGAACGCCTGACCGACCGGATCACCCGCCGCTACGCCCGCACCACCACCGTCCGAGACATGGGCCGCTGGCTCCTCGGCGCCGCCCTGCCCCGCCACGGCTGCGGCCTCGACTCGTGCGAGTCCGGCACCGTCTGGGACACCGGCGAGCCCTGCGAGACGTGCATGACCAACACCGCCGTCCGCCGCGCCCGCGCACAGCGGGAGGCCGAACTCACCCGCAGCGAGCAGCAGCTCGCCAGCGCACGCCGGCACCGCCTCGAGCAGGCCCGGGCCAAGGACGAGGAACGGCAGGCGGTACGGGCTGCGGTCCGCCCCGCCGCCGCTCCGTGCCCGGTCGCCTCCTGCCGGGCCCGGTCGGGCGAGCACTGCACCACACCGCGCGGCCGCCGACGCCACACCTCCCATGACGCACGTACCGATGCCGTCCCCACAGCGGCCGGCTATGCCGCCGCGAGCGGAGAGGACACCGCCTGATGCCCACTACCCCTCACCCCACCCGAGGCGTCACCACCTGCAACCGCTGCGGCGCCCAGATCCGCTGGGCCAGCGGCCCGAGGAAGGGCGAGCGCACTCCGATCAACGCGCTGCCGTCCCCGGTCGGCGGACTCGCCGCCCGCACCAACGGCCTCGGCGGCCTGCTCGTGCGCGAGTTCACCAGCGAGGAGCCGGACTGCGTGGACGCGCTCCTGGAATGGAGGGCTGTCCCCCACTTCTCCAGCTGCGCGCCGACCGCCGCACAGCCGCGGCCGGCAGCGCCGAGGTCCCGGCCCGCGCGGCGCAGGCCCATCGTGCAGCCGCCCCTGTGGGGGCAGTCCGGCGGACCGAGGACCAGCCGATGAACAACTACACGTCCCGCGAGGACGTACAGCGTGTGGCGGAGCGGCTGCGCGAGGGGGCGACGTACGAGGAGATCAGGCAAGAGGTCGGCGTGAGCCGGACCACGATCGGCCGCATCCGCCGGCGGCTGGACATCCCCAAGACCAAGCGGACCCGGCCGTGCAGGACGGTGGCGGAGTCCCTCGCCCTGTACGTGGAGCCATACGGCGACGGCCACGCCCGCTGGACCGGCACGATGGCCGGCGCCATGCCCGTCGTGTGGGGCGACGGGCGCAACCACAACGCCCGCCACGTCGCATTCCGTGCCCGCTACGGGCGCGAGCCCATCGGCTACGTCCTCACCTCCTGCGACGAGGCGGGCTGCCTCGCCGGAGACCACGTCACCGACGACCTGATCCGCGAGCGCACCGCAGACACGTACGAGGCGATCTTCGGTAACTCCCGTGCGGGGAGCGGCTCATGAGCGCGCCCACCGCAGAGAGCGTCCCGGACGAAGACCACCCCACCGGCACCGCATGGCGGACACCGCAGGTGCACCGCACCATGCCTGCCCTGCCGCCCCGCTATGAGCCCTGCGTCCCGGAGGAGCAGGCCCGGCACAGGGCCGCGCTCTGCGCAGGCATCGCCGGGTACGTCGTCGGCCGCCCCCTGTCCCGCCCAGCACACCAGGAGCAGCACGTCATGCCCATCCGTAAGCGCACCCAGCCCGTCTACTCCCTCGTCTGCAGCACCGATACCTGCGAGGCCGTCGCCAGCCACGACGACGGCATGCCCTGGTACTTCGAGTCGCGCGACGCTGCTGCCAGTTGGGCCCACGACCACGAGTGGGAAGGCCCCTGGATCCTCAACGACGGCGCACCCGCGTACTGCCCCGACTGCGCGCGCGAGCGGGCTGAGCAGAAGGCACGCGAAGAGTCGGACCAGGAGCACCACCAGGCCGAGATCAACGCGGCCATCACGTACGCGCTCGAGGGCGTGCAGCTGTGAGCGAGCCCGTCGAGTGCCAGCTGTGCCGCCAGCCCGTCCGGTCCGGCCTCGCCCGCCGGCGCCGGATCGGCGGCCGCTGCTGGCGCAAGCTCACCCGCGCCGAGCGCAATGCCGTCCGCCAGCTCCTCGCCCTCACCGCCATACCGAGCGCCGCCCGCGTACGCGCCGCCCTCAACCAGCCCGCCCCGGCCGGTGACGGCCAACTCCCCCTGGAAGAAACGGACATGGCATGACCGACACCGACGAGCCGATCCGCAAGAGCCTGCTCCCCTGCACGCCGCCCCCGGAGTGGGAGTTCCACAGCGTCTTCGGCGCACCGAGCGGCTGCATGCTGCTGCCCAGCGACGCAGGCCCCGTCGTCGTCCGCCGCCGCGTTAGCTATGGCGACTGGGAACCCGTCCGCCCCGACCACTGGGCAGAGGAGACGACGAGCGACGCCCACCCGGCCGCGCCTGCTGTGCCGTCTGCACCTGCCGACCGGGCCGCGCTGCGCGAGCAGATCGCCGAAACGATGGCGCGCGCCGACGGCTGGGAGTGGGCCGCCGCCAACTTCAGCAGCCTGTCGACGCCGACCTCGGACCGCTACCGCAAGCTCGCCGACGCGGTGTTGGCTGTCCTCCCCGCGGACGCTGGCCGGGCCACCGTGCTCGCCGAAGTGATCGCCCGCGTCGAAGCCATGCGGGGCTACCCGGGGTTCGTACTCCCCGAGGAGATCGTGGCCGAGCTGCGCCGTGTGGCCGACGAGGCGCAGCCCACGACCCGCAACCCGAGCGTCATCACCGACCGCGTCCTGTCCGAGGTCCTCGCCGAGCGCATCCGGCAGGACGGCGAGTGGGGCGAGCAGAACCACCCCGACGGCACCGGCGGTTACGAGGCCCGCAGGATCGCCGAGGACGCGCAGCGCAACTGCCAGGCAGCTGCCGAACGGGGCACCGTCACGTGGCTGCTCATCGCCGACGAGGAGCACTGCGAGGCGCTCGCCGAGTCGGACCCGGCGAAGCTGCGCGCCGAGCTGATCCAAGACGCGGCGGTGAAGGTCGCGTGGATCGAGGCCATCGACAGGCGCGCCGCGGTCGCCGAGGAGCCGACGTGATCGCCACCGCTGTCGGCGCTGCGTGCCCGCTCATGTTCGCCGCGGCCGCCGTCGTCATGCCCGTCCTCATCCACCGCAACAACCGGAGTACCCAGATGCCCGAGCAGCCCCAGCCCGACCATGTGACCGGCAAGTACGGCACCGTCACACGCGTACCCGCCGAGACACACGCCGACAACCCTGCCGCCCTCGACCAGTGGATCCTCACCGCCCCGGAATGGCACCCCATCTGGGACCAGTACGTGATCGGCCTCATCTCCCTCGCTGACCTCCCCAACACACCGCCTCCCTTCAGGCAGCGCCCGGGCGTCACCCACGAGCTGGTCGTGTTCGCCCTCAACCCCGAGCACGGCCCGCACGAAGCGGCCACCTTCAACAGCCGCAGCCTCGCCGAGGCGGTCCTGACCCCGGTCAACGTCGTCGAGCAGTTCACCTGCACCGACGACCAGGCACGGGACCTGGTCCGCCTGTGCGCGACGGCATGTGTGAACGGAGTCCTCACCCCGGAGACCGGCGACGCCCCCGACCGGTACCGCGCGGCCTGGCGCCAATCCATCCACCAGACCCTCAACCACCTCCTCGACCCGCACCACGGCCGAGCGAACTAGGGGACCCGGGTGACACACCGCCGCTACCAGTACGGCGCAGCCGCCGGCACCCTGCTCCTCGCCGTGGCCGCCACCGTGTGCGTCTACCGCGGGATGCACGTGGTCGCCGTCGTGTTCGGGGTCGGCGTCCTGGTCCTCCTCGAGGCTGCCGCTCGCGAGACACGCAGGCTTCGGCGGGCCCGGACCGAGTGCGATTGGGCCAGACGCAGGGCCCTCGGTGAGAACCCGGCACCGCTGAAACCGTGCTGCCTCCTCGGCGCCGCCTCACACGGCCAGGTCCACCGCAACTGCACCGACCCCACGAGAACCAGCCTCACGAGGGACACCCCATGAGCAGCACCTTCCACATCGCCTGCCTCTCCCACGACCCCGCTGTCGACGTCACCGATCTCGGCCACAACACGGCCGCGGAAGCTGAAGACAGCATCCGCGCCGGCATCAACGGACACGCGGACTGCGACCTGGTGATCGTCCGCTGGTCGGGTGCACCAGTCGAGTTCGGCTGCCCGGGCCACCGCTTCGATGACAAGGCGCGGCCACCGGCGCACTGGTGCCGCAGCCGCCACGCGCACACCGAGTGGATCGACGGCGTGTGGCTGCACGTCCTGGCCCACGCCCGTATGGCCAAAGCGCTGCCCGAGAAGGTCGCCAAGCGCTACGAACTGGGGTGCTGGACGGGGCAAAGGATCTGGCGGCTGCGCCATGAACTCGACCTCGAGCTGCCGCCGACGGACGACACGCCGACCGGGCTCCCAGCCGCTGAGGGGGTGGACGAGCCCAGCCCCTCAGCTGAGGAACTAGTCCACCCCGCCGAGGAGCAGCAGGCCAGCGCCCCACAGCGGGTGGACGACGCCCCACAGCCCTCGCCCTTTCGCCCCCTCTACCCGACCGCGAACCCGCTCGGCGAGTTCGCCGGCTACATCACCGCCGACGTCGTCCTCAGCCGGGAGGAGGCCGAGGCGATCCGTGCGGCACGCTTCACCGAGGGCACGCACCTCACCCGCGAGATGGTCGACGAGGCAGTCCGCCTCCACACCGAGTCCCTCGCCGCTGAAGAGGACACGCCCGCCCTGCCCGAGCAGCGTCTGCGCGCCGCCGACTTCACTGCCCGCCACTGGCACCAGGCGGCCATCGACCGGAAGGACATCCCGTCGGCGCACGCCATCGGCTGCATCCTGGCGGCGCTCAAAGGCGAGACGCGCCCCGACGAGCTCGGCCTGGACGACGCCGTCCACGACGAGTTCCGTGCTGCCCTCAAGGCCAGCGAGACGGGGGGCTGATCGTGGAGGCAGAGACCACGGAGTGGAAGGGCTGGACACCGATCTTCTACATCCTCGACGAGGCCCTCGAGCCGTGGGATGTCAGCTTCGGCCCGGGCGTCGCGGACATCAGGCTCGAGCACCAGCCCCCGGAGCCGTCCCCCTGGCCCTACCTGCTCAAGTACAGCTTCACCACGGAGTTCACGTCCAAGGTCCCGCTCTCCGACACCGGACGCACCGCAATGCACCCGCTCTTCGCGGAGCTCCTCGTCCGCCAGCTCCGCACGGTGCACCGCCTCGCACGCCAGCTCGGCATCCGCCCCAGGGAGGCGCAGCGCCAGTTCGACCAGGTCCAGCGCGTCCTCGAGGAGACCGGCATCGGCGACGGCTACGGGTGCCTCACCCTCAGCCAGCCCGTACGGCCGCCCGTCATCTGGAGGGCACGGTGAAGCCGCTCCCGCGAGCAGCCGCACTCCTCAGGGACGGCTATACGCCAGGCTCCGTGGCCGCCGCTGTCGCCGGCAACGATCCGGAACTCCTGCGCCAGGCCTGCTGCAACCAGGCGCGCACTCTGTACTTCGACAACCGCCGCGAGCTCCACGAGGGGTTCGCCCTCTTCGTCCAGGCGTACGAGGGTGACCGCCACGTCCGGCGTGTAGTGCGCGCCTACGGCGACGAGCGGATCGACTTCCACAACCACACGTCGATCCTCTTCCGCGTCGGCCCCGGCCAGGGCCGGCACTTCCATCTGCACCTGCACCACCACGTCTTCGACGGGTGGGAGCTGGAAGACGGCCAGGCCCTCGTCGTCGACGACCCCATATACGGGCTGACCTCCGCCGCCCCCACCCTCGCGGACCTCATCCGCGGCTACGGAGGCGGCCACATCGAGTGGCCCGACCACGACCCCGAACAGCACGACCAGCAGGAAAGGGGCGCACCATGATCTGCACCCTGTGCACCACGAACCACCTCAGATACGGCACCCTCTGCGCCGACTGCACCCTCACCACCCGCGAGCTCCTGCAGCGGCTGCCCCGCATGTGGGCCTCCCTCGAGGTCTGGCTCACCCCCGGCACGACCGGCACCGTCCAGTACGGCGGCCGCGTCCGCCCCGCCGAAGCACCCCTCCCCGTCAGCGCCGAGGTCCTAGACCTGCGCGCGGCCGGCGGGATCGCCGGCGTCCTCGAGGACTGGAGCGACGCCATACGCCAAGCCCGCCGTATGCAGCCCCGGCCACGCACCGGTGGCCTCGCGCACCGGGTCCGCGCCGCGGCCGCCGACCTGCTCGGCCAGATCCACTTCATCGCCCTGTGGGACCAAGGCCCCCAGCTCGGCCGCGAGCTCCAGCAACTCGTCCACCGCATCCAGGCCGCCGCCCAGCCCCCCGAGCCCCACAAGAAGGGCACGCTCCTGGGCACGTGCATCGCGGTAGACCAGTCCGGCATCGTGTGCGGCGCCGAGCTCTGGGCCCAACCCGGCCAACGCGTCAGCTGCAGCTGGTGCCTGTGCCCGTACCCGCCGGAGCGCTGGCTCGCCCTGCTGCACCACCAGCCCGGCAACGACCACGACGACAGTGCTGAGCCCATCGGGCAGGCGACCGCGGCCTGACCCGGCCGGACTCACCCAGCCCACCCGATCTCCCGGACTTCGACGGCCCCGGCATGCGGCATGTACTGGATCCAGCAGAGCGGCCCGAACGCCTCGCGGATCTCCTCAACGCTGCCGGGGTCCCGTACGTCCGGCCACGCCCACGGATCCGCCCGTACGACCTCGATGAGCGCGAGCACCTCGCGCCGCGCATCGTCGCTCGGCAACTGGGCCATGACCTCGACAGCGAGGTCCTCGAACACGGTGCCGTGCCTGTGCATAACGCCCCCCTTGTGATCAACAGGAGCGCCACGGTAGAGCGGATGCCGAGATCCCGCTCCGGCCTGTGGATAACTCAGAGGCCACCGGTGGACCGCCGTCAGGCGGACACTTCGTCAAGCCGTTCCTGAGGCTGGCAGAACTCGCACAGATGGAACGCTTCCGGATCATGGAGACTGGTCCGCAGCTCCGCCTCGGTGATCACGCGCGTCGGCCCGTTGGCCATCGGGCAGTCGTCGACATGCAGCGCCACATGCCGCAGGGGGCGCATCACCTGCTCCGCCATGAAGCCCTTCCCGTCACCGAGGCGGCGATCCCGCTTCCCGAGGCCGCGGTCCTCCCGCTGCCGGGTCCGCTGCTGCTGGCCGACGGCGGCGAGAGCACGCTGGACGGCGTCGCGCTGGAGCCGCAGGTAGGTGACCACGGTCTCTTCGTTCGCGAGCTGCTGCTCGAGGTGCGCCAAGATCACGCGCAGGCGCGCAGGATCCGGGGGCAGCATCTCGTTCATACGTTCGATTCTTACATCGGGCCCCCGCCCCGTCGAGCCGGGGGCCCGACAGTCAGCGGCGCCTACCCGGCCGGGTCCTCCTCCGCGTGCCGCACCGCCGCCTTCACTGCCTGCTCCACCTCGTACCGGTTCTGGTCGGTCGCGGTCGCATGCTCGGTGATCGCCGCTTGCACCGCCTCGGACGCCCGCCGCCAGGCACGCCACTGCTCCTCATACTCCGGCCCCATGAGACCCGCGAGCTTGGCGCGCTCGGTCTCGGCGGATCGCTCCAGCAGGATCAGGCGTTCGATGTCGGTCACGGGCACGGAGCTTAGGTCGGACAGCAGTGAGCCCCCACCTCGACCCGCGAGGCGAGGGCTCCCGTACGTCTAGCTACTCCTCGGCCTCGCCCTTCTTCGGCCGCACCGTCCCTGAACCCGTGTAGCCGCGGAACACGTCCTGCACCGTCGACAGCTTGATGCTCAGCCGGTCAGCGATCTGCCGGTAGGACAGCCCGTTCCCGCCGTCCCACAGCTCACGGATCAGCGCACTGCGCTCCTGCGACCACTCCCTGTTGCGCCTGATCTGCTCGGCCATGATCTGACTCTGAGCCCTGACCCGCTGCTCCCGGTCCGCGATCTCCTCGACCGCATCAAGAGCGTCCGACACGCGGCGCACCTCCTCTTCGCCCATCCCGGCCCTTTCATCCGGTGGGCCGCTTGCCCTGAGCGTAGGGGACCCCTACAGTCGGGAGCAAGCAGTCCGCACTGCTGATGCAAGACGGCCCCGGCAGGAGTTGCTGCTCCTGCCGGGGCCAGCCGGATCACCTGAGCCACCAGGAGAAACGACCGTGCCCGACCTTACCTACGCGCCACGACCCCTGGCAGCCCTCCCGGCCGCCGTCAGAGAGCCGTCGTACGCCGCGCAGATCCTGACCGTGACCGCCTGGGTCCTCGAGCAGGACCCCGCCCGCGCCGTCACCGAGACCGGCCTGCACCGCGCGCTACAGACGGCGGCCGCCACGATCGTCGGCACGCTGCCGGCCGTCGTCGCCGAGACCGCCACGCTCCGAGCCCGCGCCGAGCTCCCGCCGTACACCGGCACCAGCCGCGGCGAGTACGCCCTCCGTCTCCGCGCCGCAGCGAAGGGCATCTGATGAGCGACCGCCCCAGCTACCGCCTGTCCTCCGGTCAGACCGAGGACCTCGTCCGCCGCCTGCTCCTGGAGATGGCCGACCACCTCGAGACACACCGGCCCGACAGGATCCTCACCGCGACGGGACGCATCGCGCTCATCCAGGTCACCACCATGAGCCCGCCCCTCGGCACCGCCCTGCGCGCCAAGGCCCCAGAGATCGACGGACCCATCAGCCGCAGCGCGTACGCGGCCCAGCTCCGCGAGACCGCAGGCGGCCACGGAGGCCAGAGCAGCAGACAGCCGAGCACCCCGGAGGAAGTTGCCGAGCTGCACGGCCTCGCCGACCAGGACTACGACGGTGCGGCGCTCCAGCGCGAGAGCCACCGCGACGACGCCCACCCCGTCCCGTACACCACCGAGGCCCAGCCGGAGCCGGACGAGGACACGGAGGGGCAGCGATGAGCGGCAAGTACCCGTACCCCCACACGTACGACGACAACGGCATCCAGCGCCAAGCGATGATCCACCAGTCCAACACGGGTGACGAGCTGGTGTGGGACCCGCGCCGCCCAGGCGATCCCGAGCCCTGGGTGAACCTCGAACACGACAACGTCCGAGCAACCGACGACGAGGTCGACGACGACTTCGACCCGGACGAGGACAGGGACGGCTTCTGATGAGCCGCCTGCGCACCACCGCCCGCGTCGCCGGCGCCGGCCTGCTGATCGCCGCCCTGTCCAGTGCCGTGGCCGCCGGCACGTCGTGGCTGCTGCTCAACGACTCCTCGCTCAGCGACACGCGCGCCCCGGCGCGCACCACAGCACCGCCGACGAGTCCGGCCGCCAGCCCCACCCCGGACACGACCACCAGCACCGCACCGCAGGGGACCACATCCCCCTGGCCGCTCGGCTCGTGCGTCACCAGCTGGCAGCCGACCACGCCGAGCAGCTGCACAACACCCGGCGTGCTGCGGATCGTCGGCTCGCTCCACCGCACCCGCCGTGCCGAGCCGTGCGGAGACCTGCCGGAGACCACGACGGTCCGCCGCGTCGACAGCTACACCCTGTGCCTCTCCACCCTCTGACCACCTGACCGCCGTCCCCCGCGACCTTCCCCCCCCCAGCGCGGGGGACGGCCCCCGCTCCCGGAGGAGCCCCACGTGAACGCTGACCAGCTCACCCAGTGGTCGGTCGCCAACCCCTGGCCGGCCGCCATCGCAGCCATGGCCGTGCTCGTCATCGCGGCGGGCGCCCTGTGGGCCCTCGCACTCGCCGTACGCGGCACCACCCGGCCGCCGCTCGCCATCACAGCCGCAGCCATCGCCGCCGCCGGATGCACCGCCTACTCAGGGGACACCTCCTGGCGGTTCGCCGCCGACCACCTCGACATGAGCGACCCCACCGAACGCGCCGCCATGTTCGCCGCCGCCGAAGTCGCCCTCGTCGCCTGCGGCCTGATGGCCCGCCAAAGCCTCCGCGAGCGCGGCACACCTGGCGCGGCCGGGGTCCTCGTCTGGGTCATCACCCTCGTACAAATCATCCCCGCCTACGCCGAGTCCGGGATGATCGGCGGCACAGTCCGGGCGTTCATCGGACCCGTGCTCGCCGCCGTCATGTGGCACCTCGCCATGGGCCTCGAGCTCTGGCACGCCAAGCCCGGCGCCCTGTCCGCGTCCCTGCCCGCCGTCATCGCCCGCGAGCTCCGCGAACGCCTCCTGTCCCGCCTCGGCCTCGCGACCCGGGACCGTACCGCGGAACAGATCACCCGCGACCGCTGGACCACCCGCGCCGTCGAACACGCCGCCCGCCTCGCCGACCTCACACCCGGCGGCCGCGGCTACACCCGACGCGCCCGCCGCCTCTCCCACGCCATCGACCGCGCCCAGGTCGGCGCCCACCCCGCCCAGCGCCGCCAGCTGCTGCAACTGCTGTCCGCCCGCCTGCACTCGCGCGCACTCGCCACCCTCGACCTGCCCTCCCCCTGGGAGATGCGCGAGCCCGCCACACCCCCGCGCCCGGCCCCCGTCGTCGCCTATCGGGAGCTGCGTGAGATGCAGCCCGTCGACGCCGTCGTCGCCGTCGCGGGTGCGCACCCGGGCGCCGGCCCCGACGAGGTGCGCGCCCTCCTGGCCGACCACGGCGTCGTCGTCTCCGACACCCAGGTCCGCGTCGCCCTCCGCCTCAGCGCACCCGCGCAACCGCCCGCACTCAGCAGCGCATCCGCCGCAGCTCAGACCCTGTTCGGGGTCCACGCCCTGTGGGATCAAGTCGACACCGGCGAGCCGTGCGAGGACGAGGCGGATGCACCCGACCCGGATGCGGATGCGGACGAGCCCGACGCCGCGGCCGACCGCGCGCTGCTCCCCGACGCGCGCCGTGTCGACGACGACCACCGCACCCGCCATGGCCGCCCCGCCGGACTGCGCATCCTGCAGAAGCAGTTGCGCATCGGCCAGTCCCGCGCGCAGCGGATGCGCGCACTCCTCGACCAGAAGGACTCACCCTGATGCGTCTGATCTTCGGAGCCGTCCTCGGGCTTCTCATCGCCTACCCGGCGCTGCTGGCCCTCGTCCTGGCCGTGGTCGCCGCGCTCGTCTCGCAGCCCCCGGTCCTCGTGTTCGCCGCCGGTATCTGGCTGTGGCCGCGGATCACCCGCCGGGTACGGGCGTGGTCGCCGTGACCGAGCCCGTACAGCGGCAGCAGATCGGCTACGACCTCGCGGGCAACCCCATGTACGCCGCGCCCGTCCAGTACGCGCCGGCCCCGGCCCCGGTTGCTCAGGCGCCGTTGCAGCCGATCGTCGCCCGGCCGTGGGGTGCGTACCTGGCCGGCGGATGCCTCGCGCTCGTCGCCCTGGTCGTCGTCGGCTTCGTGGTCGTGGCCGTCCTGATCGGTCTGTCGATCGCGCTCGTCGTGCTCGCCATCGCCGTGGTCGCCCTCGTGATCTGCCTGCTCGTCCTGCGCGACATGTGGCGCACCTCCCGCAAGGGCTGACCTGCCCTTCCGCCCTCCGTCAACCACGGTCGTCACGGCCGAGGTTGCGGGGGCGCGGTGGGGCCGGCCAGCCCGGCAGGCCCGATCCGAAAGGACCCGACCATGCGCTACCGCTACGGCAACGGCACCGTCTCCGACGAGTTCGACCACCCCGACGACCACGTCCCTACCGTCGCAAGCACCGTCGAGACCGAGCCCGACGGCGACTACACCGTCACCTTCTCCATGACGGTCTCGACGCAGCCCGCCGACCCCAGCTAGGAGACCTGACCGTGGCCAAGGAACCGAAGCTCACCGCCTGGGAGAAGGCCCGCATCGTCGCCATCGAGGCGCACGGCATCAAGCGCGCCATCGCCGGCATCACCGACCAGCCGGACATCGACCGACGCATCAAGCGGATCAAGGACAGGGCCCGACGCCGGGCCACCGGCAGCAAGTAGCTACACCCCGGGGACGGCCTCAACCGCCAAGTCAACGGCCGTCCCCGGGCCCCGGACCGCCCAACAGAACGACCGGAGACCCACAGCATGACGGACACGCTCGCCCCACCCCAGACTGAGACCGCCGAGGCCCAGGCGCCCCCCGCGCCCGCCCCTGCTCCCGAACCGGTGGACAATCCCAAGCTCCCCGAGCCTGGCGTCACCACGGAGAAGCGCCGCCCGGTCATCGCCCCCTGGCTGCGGTCCCGCCGCGACCTGGCCGCCACCGTCGAACGCGCCGCGGGCCACGCCGGATACGCCACCGCCTACCACGGACTCCGCACGCCCTGGTACGGCATGCAGCTCACCCTCATGGCCCCGCGCGGCGCCGCCCGCGTCACCGCCTCGA
This sequence comes from Streptomyces sp. NBC_00620, assembly GCF_026341825.1. Taxonomy (GTDB): domain Bacteria; phylum Actinomycetota; class Actinomycetes; order Streptomycetales; family Streptomycetaceae; genus Streptomyces. The sequence continues at coordinate 3,313,250 of NZ_JAPENY010000001.1, read as the reverse complement.
CGAACCGGTGGGTGTGGGACCGCGAAGCCGCCCCGCTCCGCGACCACGCCGTCCGCCAGGAGGACGCCGAGGAGTACATGCGCCTCGCCCGCCTGCGGGCCGGCCGCGTCCGCCTGCGCGGCTTCGTCACCGTCATCGCCGCGGTGTTCGGCCTCGGCTTCGCCCTGTGGCTGTACGTCATGGCCCCCGAGCTCCTGTACTTCTTCGCCGCCGGCGGCATCCTCACCCTCGGCTACTTCGGCCAGCAGCCCGACGCCCCCGTCATCGGCCCGGCCGTGATGCGCACCGAACTCCAGAAGCTCACCGGCCTGATCGTGCTGCGCGCCCTCGACTCGATCGGCAACCCGAAGATCTCGGCCGCGGTGAAGAAGGGCGGCGACATGAACGGCATGCGCTTCACCAGCGAGATCACCCGCGACGGCCCCGGCTACCGCGCCGACCTCGACCTGCCCTACGGCGTCGTCCCCGAGGACGTGATGGAGGAGCGCCAGGCCCTCGCCTCCGGCCTGCGCCGCAAGCTGGGCTGCGTGTGGCCCTCCGGCGACCCCGACGAGCACGAAGGCCGCCTGATCCTGTGGGTGGGCGACAAGCCCATGAACGAGACCACCAAGCCGCCGTGGCCGCTGCTGAAGGAGGGCGAGGTCGACCTGTTCAAGCCCGTCGTCTTCGGCAACGACCAGCGGATGCGGGACATCGCAGTCTGCCTCATGTTCGTCTCCGTCGTCATCGGCTCCGTCCCCCGCATGGGCAAGACGTTCCTCCTGCGGCTCCTGCTGCTCATCGCCGCCCTCGACCCCCGCGCATCGGTCCTCGGCTTCGACTTCAAGGGCACCGGCGACCTCGGCCCCCTCGAGCCCGTCTGCCACCGCTACCGGTCCGGTGAGGAAGACGAAGACCTCCTATACGTCCTGCACGCCATGCGGGAGCTGAAGGAGGAGCTGCGGCGGCGGGCGAAGGTGATCCGCAGCCTGCCCAAGTCCCGCTGCCCCGAGTCGAAGGTCACCCCCGCCCTCGCCAGCGACAAGAGCCTCGGACTCCACCCGATCGTCGTGGGCTTCGACGAGTGCCAGGTCCCCTTCGAGCACGAGAAGTACGGCGCCGAGCTGGAGTCCATCTGCACCGACATCGCCAAGCGCGGCCCGGCCCTCGGCATCATCGGCATCTTCGCCACCCAGCGCCCCGACGCCAAGAGCCTGCCGCCCGGCATCAGCGCGAACGCCATCCTGAGGTTCTGTCTGAAGGTCATGAGCCACACCGCGAACGACATGGTGCTTGGCACCGGCGCCTACAAGTCCGGCATCCGCGCCACCATGTTCAGCCGCTCCGACCGCGGCATCTGCTGGATGTCCGGCGAGGGCGACGACCCGCTCATCGCCGCGTCCGCGTTCGTGGATGGCCCGGCGGCCGAGCTGGTCGTGGCACGCGCCCGCCAGCTCCGCGAGGCCTACGGCAACATCACCGGGCACGCGATCGGCGAAGGCCCCAGCGAGAGCCGCGGCATGGACGTCCTCGGCGACATGCTGAAGACGTTCCGGCCGGACGAGGAGCAGCTGTGGTGCGAGCGGATCGCCGCCCGCCTCGCCGAGTCCTGGCCGGACGTCTACGGCGAGTGGACGACCGCCCGCGTCGCCCCGGCGCTGAAACCGTGGGGGGTCACCACGGCCGACGTGTGGGCCACCGACGACGACGGCAGGGGCACCACCAAGCGCGGCATCAAGCGCGCCGACGTCGCCGCCGCGCTCACCCGGCGTGACGCCGACCGGATCGCCGCATAGCCCACGGACGGCCACTAGGCCTAGCACCCCATGGTGCTAGGCCTAGCACCTCTGCTAGCACCACAACACGCCCCTGACCTGTTACCTAGCGCCTAGCAGCAGCGGCCCGGGAAACGGGAAACAGGCAGCCCAGACAGTAAGAGGACCCCCATGCTGACCGCTAGCGCCGCCCTCATCGCCGCCCTCGGCTGTTACGCAGTGCTATGCGCCGTGAAGCCGTTCGGCCCCTGCCGCAGGTGCCGCGGGACCGGCGGCATCCTGCGGTTCGGGAAGCCACGGACATGCCCCCGCTGCCGCGGACACAAGCTCCGGCTGCGCATCGGCCGACGAGTCCACAACGCCAGCCGACGCACCTACGACGCCGGCACTCGCTGACGCATCGCGAAGGCCCCGCCGCCCAGCATCCGGGCGGCGGGGCCTCTCATGCCTGGCTGCGCCTGTGTTCCTTGCGGCCCTTCCACCAGCGGGCCACCCGCCGGTGTACCTGCCACGGCTGCGGCAGGTACCAAAGGTCGTACTGGCACACGTCGGTGAACACCCGCTGCGCCTCCACCGCCCGCTCCGCGGCAGCGTCGAAGTCCTTCCGCTTCCGGCTGGGCAAGCCCTCGAGGAGCTCCGCGGCCGCCGTCATCGCATCCTCGCCCGCGCTGAGCGGCACAGGATTCGCCACCAGCCGCAACTCGAAGTAGGCGGCGAACAGTTCGGCGCGGCGCTCATGCGTCATCAGCGCGAGCTCGCGCATCCGGCGCGCGCCCATCAGCGGCCACGAGTGCTTGGCCTCCACGCGCAGCAACGCGGCGTACGAGACGGCCTCCATGGTCGCCGCCTGGAAACGGGCGTACACCTGCCGGCGCTCGTCGCGGCCGCCGAGCCGGGTGCCCGTGTTCGAGGTCAGCTTCTTCGCCACCACGCCGCTCACGACCTTCACGAGACCGGAGGCAGCGGCGGTGCTGGGCTCAACCACGCGCGTCAGCCGTAGTACTGGTCGGTGTACGCCGGGCCGCCTGGCTCGTCCTCGCAGCCCTGGTCCTGGTCGGGGCTCCCGCCGTGGCTGATCACGAACACGTAGCCCTGAGGCATCGAGCAGCCCTTGTCCGTCCAAGAGCCCGCCATCGCGGTCCAGACGATGAGGAGCAGCAGTACGGCAATGATCTTCTGCGTACGCGAGGGTCGCCAGCCTGTGGCGACGGTGTCTGACATGCGCGTGATTGTGGCGGGCGCACCGTATGCGCCGTGTGGGAGTGACGAGTTCGTGACCGAACGTATTCCACCCCGGCAGCCCCCAGCGCACCTCACCGCCTCTGCTGCACCATGGATCACATGCCCCAGCACGTGCCGCCCGGCCACCTCGACGCCGAACAGACCGCCACCCTCCTCGGCGTCACCCGCGGCAACCTCCGCATCCTCGTCCACCGAGGCCACCTCAAGCCCAGCGGCGGCACCGACCGGCACCCCCTCTACAAGATCGACGACGTCAAACGGCTGCACAACGAACGTGCCACCCGCTCCGGCCACCCAGGCAACCTCGAACACCCGTCCGCGAGTTCGCTTGACGCGCAGGTCAGCGCGGTGTAACGATCTCTGCGCACAACCATGTCCACAACACGGACACCACACACCGCACAGCGAAGGCCCCGGAGACCTGAACTCCGGGGCCTTCGCCGTGCCCAGACACCCGCCACCCAGCAGGCCGCTCAGCTGGGACACCAGCAGCCCGGCGGCGGGCCCAACAGTCCAGGAAGGCACTCCGGCCCTCCCGTACCTGGTGCACCCCGGAGCAGCTCCTGGTCGCGGTATCCGCAAGGACCGTGACGGCGCCCCAGGCCCAGCCCGGGGCGCCGATCAACCCCACCCCGCAGGAGCAACCCCATGCCCGAGCCCACGCACACGCACGCCGACTGGCAGGCCGAGCAGCACCGCACCGCCCAAGAGTCCGCTGTCGCATGGGCCTTCAAGGCCGAGGCTGCTGCCGACGACGCCCTACGCAGCGAGGCCTACGTCACGGAGCACGGGGCCAGCGACTACCTGCGCTCACGCGTGGCCGAGGAGCGCGTCAACACCCAGGAGCACCAGGCCCGTTCCACCACCGCCCGGCAGCTCGCCGAGATGTGGGCACGCGTCGCCGCCGCCCTCACACCCGGCCAGGCACCCGCCAACGGCGAGCCCGCGACGTACGACGTGCACCTCGACCTCGGCCCCGACGTCGCCGTGGGCCAGGAGATCAAGCACCAGATGGACAAGCTCCGGCAACGCCCCGACCCGGGATCGGCGTAGTCCGCGTGGCCGCCAACCCGCGCAACGGCCGCCCCTACCGCAGACTCTGCGTCAAGCAGCGCGCCCTCCTGCTCCCGTGCTGGCTGTGCGGCGGCGCCATCCGCTACGACATCACCGGCCGCCTCGCCGGACGCCACCGCGACGCCTTCACCCTCGACCACCTCGTCCCCCTCAGCCGCGGCGGCGACCTCCTCGACCCCGCCAACGCCCGCAGCGCACACCGCCGCTGCAACAGCAGGCGCGGCAACCGCACCACCGCCGTACGCCAGCCCGTACGCGCCTCACGGAGGTGGTGACTATGGCCCTGCCACTCCTGACGCTGTTCAGCAGCAGCCTGCTCTCCAAGTGGGGCTTCAACGACGGCAGCACGCCAGACGACTGGCTGGACTACTGCGAGGCCCGGCACATCGACCACACCAAGGTCGCCTTCCCGCTCGCCCCGCTGGTCCGCCGCCACCTGCTACCTGCCCTCGAACAGCAGGTCACCCTCGTCGACATGGAGTCCAGCCACAACCCGATCCGCGCCCTGACGGTCGACGGCCAGGACATGACCGAGGTGTGGCACGGCAGAGAGCCAGAGCCCACCCTCACCCCCGAGGCCGTTCACGTACCCATGGCCATCGTCCTGGACCTCGCCCTCACTGAAGCCAGCCTCACCGAAGCGCCCCACCACGCACCGCCATTGAGCACCATCAGCCCCGGCGAGCAGACCTCACGAGAGTGGTGACCATGGCCACACCCGATCAGGCCCACGCGGACCTCGTACGCCGCATCCGAGCCGCCCTACGGTCCAACCGCATCATCGTGCTCCGCTGGTACCGGCCCGAGGCGACAGGCCTCGAGCGCTGGCTCCGCAACGCACTCGACGACCCCAGCTCCGTCGCAGCCCGCGCACCCGGCCGCCTCGCCTGCCGCCTCCTGCGCCGCCACAACTGGACCTGCATCGGACACCGCACCCACCCCCGGAGCTGGTAGCCGTGAGCGCCACCGACCCCACCGCCATCGACGTACGCCTCACCGCCGACCTCACCGTCATCCGCCCCGGCGACACCCTCCTCGTACGCCTGAACACCCCCAGGATCAGCCAGGCCGAAGCGCACGCCATCAAGGAGCGTCTGCACACCCAGCTCCCCGACGTCACGGTGCTCCTGCTCACAGGCGTGGACGGCATCGACGTCTACCGCCCCACCCCCGAGTCCACCGTGCAGTGCTGGCACACCGAGGCCAGCTCACCCTGCGACGTCGACGCCTGCCGCCAGCCCGAACGCCTCGCGGCCGGCGACACCGGCACCGACCCCGCCACACAGGCGTAAGCCATGGGACGGCCCATCGCATACCCAGAGCACGACGGCCGCTCCTGGCGCTGTGACGGCTGCGGCTCCCACGGCCGAGCCTGCGGCGGCAACGACAGCGACGGCACCCGCAGGGCGGCCGAGACCATCGCCATCCACATCGACGACTGCACACCCGGACGCACCGACCGGCAGCGCATCATCGACGCGCTCCGAGACATCGCCCCACACCACCCGGTCACCCGCATCTGGGGACGCCTCGAGGGAGCCACACCCGAGCAGGCACAGGAGGGCAACGCCTGGGCCGCGGACGTCGAGGACATCGCCGACATCGTCCTCCGCGCCATCGGGAAGGCATGACGCACCGTGCTGTACGCCGTCAGCCAGCTCCTGCACCGCATCACCCGGCGCTGCCCGACCCACGACCGCGCGTCCTACTCGAAGACCCGGCGGCTGGAAGAGAGCCTCGGCATGCCACCGAGCCCACCACCCACCAGCTTCACAGACACGTACAGTGACCCCGACCTGATCGAGTGCGGCAACACCTGGTGCAGGACGCGGAGGTGACCATGGTGGAACTGACCGCATGGCTGTACGAACAGCTCGATGTCGACGCAGCCGAGATCGCCGTCGAGTACGGGGACAAGACCTGGCACGCCCGCAACTGCGATGCACTGCCCGACATCCTCTACCCGGACCGCGAGACCTACCCGTGCGACTGCGGCGTCCCTGCCCGCCTGCTCCGCGAGATCGAAGCGAAGCGCGGCGCGCTCGCTCACTACGAGCAAGTCCGGCAGCACACTCGACAGGGTGACGCGGCCTACGTGCTCGCCGAAGGCGCAGTGGCCAAGCAGATCCAGTTCATGGCCACGGGCTACGACCAACGGCCCGGCTACCGCGAGGACTGGCGGCCATGACCCGGAGGTGACGCGCCGTGCTGTACGTCATCACCGGCCCGCCGGCCGCAGGTAAGAGCAGCTGGATCCAGGCCCGCGCCTCAGCCCGCGACATCATCATCGACCTGGACCGCATCACCCTCGCCCTCACCGGCCCCGGCGCACCCCAGTGGAACCACGACCCGATCGCCAACCAGGTCGCACGCCGCGCCCGCTATGCCGCCATCGACGAGGCCGTCAAGCACCTGGACGAGGTCGACGTGTACCTCATCCACACCATGCCCAGCCCACAGGCGCGCACCAACTACCAGCGACTCGGTGCCGAGATCATCACCGTCGACCCAGGCGAGGCAGTCGTGCGCGAGCGCGTCAAGGCCATGCGATCGCCAGCGATGGACCGGGTCGTCAGCCGCTGGTACGGCAAGTACCGCAAGGGCGGATCACGCCCCATCACCGGCCAGGCCTCCCGCTCCTGGTGACCCGGCTCCATCACACAGTGCTACGCCTGCCGGTCACCGGGCCGCGGCACGGTCGCCGGCTGCGCGCGCTCGGTCCGAGCGGCTGGGGGAAGAGAGTGGGTCAAAACTCGGGACGGGAGCGGGCGACCCAAAAGCCCTTGTCGCTCCCGTCTCTCTCCCCGCGCCGATCGCTAATCCGCCAGAGCGGGCTTCAGCCGATTAGCGGACCATGATCACCCCGCCCCTCACACTCCGTGACAGCCGCTCCCGTCACGCACCGTGACGCCCTTCGGCCGGAGGTGATCATGGACGACGGGCCGAAGCGGCGCTCCCTCCGAGCGGGCGCAGTCACCAAAGCCACCCGCGCGGAACTCACTGACCTGGACGTATCCCCCGACTCGAACGCCTCGGCCGCGGCCGCCATGCGGCTGGCCAAGGTGATGGATTCGGCGCAGGACCCCAAGGAGATCGCCGCAGCGGCGCGCGAGCTCCGCCAGGCCATGCACACAGTGCGAGGCCTGGCCGCACCGAAGGAGCGGGGGGACAAGATCGATGAGCTCGCTGCTCGCCGCCCCCGCCGTCCGACGGGATGACGACTCCCCGATCGGCTGCCAGACACCGCGGATCATCTCGACACCGCACTACCGGCGGATCGAGAAGGGCCGGTGGAGCGGCGTCGAGGACCAGGAGGCCCTCAGGTTCCGCTCCCCGGCGGGCCAGGAGGCCGTGGAGCTGGCCGAGGACTCGGGCCTGAAGCTCGACCGGTGGCAGCAACTGGGCCTGCACCACAGCCTCGCCGAGGACCGCGAGGGCCTGTGGACGTCGTTCGAGGTCGTCCAGAACGTGACGCGGCAGAACGGCAAGGGCGGCTTCCTCGAGGCCAGGCAGGTCGCCGGCGTGATGCTGTTCGGCGACAAGCTGGTCATCCACACGGCGCACGAGTTCAAGACCGCGCGGGAGTCCTTCCGCCGGCTGGACCAGATGATCGCGGGCTCGTACGCGCTGAGTCGCCGCGTGAAGCGCGTCCTGCGGTCCCACGGTGAAGAGGGCTTCGAGTTCCACAACGGCGCCCGCATCCTGTTTCTCGCGCGCACGGGCGGCTCCGGGCGCGGCTTCTCCAGTGACCTGCTGGTCATGGACGAGGCGATGAGCCTGAGGGCGGCACCCATCGGTGCGCTGCTGCCGGTCATGTCGGCGCGGCGCAACCCGCAGATCGTGTACACGTGCTCCGCCGGTATCGGCGAGGAGAGCGAGCAGCTGGGGACGCTGCGGGCCCGGGCGCTGGCGGAGACGCCGGAGCCGGATGAGTCGCTGACGTATCTGGAGTGGTCGATCGTGCCGCACGTGCGGGAGTGCCCTCGGGATGACAGCGGACGGATTGTGTGTGACGAGCACGATCACCGTGATGACGTGAGGGCGTGGCTGCGTTCGAATCCGGCGCTGGGAATCCGGATCCGCGTGCAGGCCGTACAGCGCGAGATAGCCACGATGCGCGCCGATCTGTTCGACCGTGAGCGGCTGGGTGTGGGTGAGTACCCGGCGGTGGCGGAGGACAGCTGGCAGGTCATTGACGAGGCGACGTGGAGGGGCTTGGCCGCTCCGCGTTCGGAGCTCGAGGACCCGGTGGCGTTCTCCATCGACACGAACCCTGAGCGGACGTGGACGGCCATCAGCGTGGCCGGCGCGGCTGGCGAGGGGCGGCACGTCGAGGTGGTCGCGCACCGGCCCGGTACGGACTGGGTGATCGAGTGGGCTGCCGAGCGGGACGTGAAGTGGAAGCCGTGCGTGTGGGTGGTCGACGAGGGCGGGCCGGCCGGATCTCTGGCGAGCGAGCTGCGGAAGAGGCTCGCCGGTGAGCATCCGGTGGGCAGCGGCGAGGGGCGTGACCACCTGGTCGTAGCGCCGAAGGTGCGGGAACTGGCCCAGGCCTGCGGTCAGTTCTACGACCGCACGCAGGACGGCAGCCTGCGTCACCTGAACAACGCGCCTCTGACCAGCGCTGTAGCGGGCGCGAAGAAGCGGGACCTGGGCGATGCCTGGGCGTGGACCCGGCGTAGTGAGGGGACCGATGTGAGCCCGCTGGTGTCAGCGACGTACGCGCTGTGGGGCTGGGAGCAGTACCACGACGTGGAGCCGGAAGGGGCGCCGAACCTGTGGTGAACAAGGACGAGACGGAAGAGGAGACCAGCGACCAGGGCGGCGTCCAAGTGCCGTGGCTGGTGGTCCTCGAGACGGTGTTCGTCCTGGTCATCGTCGCAGGGCTGGGGCTCTGGAGTGTGCCCGTGGCGCTGGTGGTGGGCGGGCTGCTGGGTGTGCTGGCGTGCGAGCGCGCGCTGGCTGACTGGCGTGCCGCTGGGGTGCGGCGCGGTGGGGAAGCGGCGGGAGGTGAGCGGCAGTGACGGGACTGTTCGGCCTGTTCGACGGACGGACCAGGCGGGGGCTGGAGAGCCCGGCACAGCCGCTCACCTCCTCGTCGCTGCTGGACTACCTCGGCGGGGCGCAGTCGGACGCCGGGGTGTCGGTATCCGAGACCACGGCGTTGCGTGCGTCGCCGGTGTGGCGGGCGGTCTCGCTGATCGCGGGGGTGTCGTCGGCGCTGCCGCTGCCGACGTACAAGGAGGGGACCCGGGAGAGGGCGCCGTTCGAGCTGCTGAGGAATCCGCACCCGGACTTGACGCCCGTGGAGTTGTGGCGCTTCGCGTACCTGTACCGGGTGTTGTGGGGCGATGCCTATATCCAGAAGGTGCGCGATGGGGCGAAGCAGATCCGGGAGCTGTGGCCGATCTCCTCGGAGCGCGTGCAGGTGGTGCGGGAGAAGCCGGACGAGGCGAACCCGACGGGCAAGATCTTCTGGGCCACGGACGACTGGGGTGTGACGCACCGCAAGACGCCGTACGACATCATGCACATCCCGGGCCTGGGGTACGACGGCTTGAACGGCTGCTCGCCAGTACGGCTTGCGGCTCAGGGCATCGGCCTGGCGCAGGCCGCGGAGCTGAGTGCGGCCCGGCTGTTCGGGTCGGGCAACATGATCGGCGGCATCCTGCAGACCGAGCAGAAGCTCGACCAGGACCAGGCCGCCCGGCTGAAGGCTCGCTGGAACGCCAAGATGTCCGGGGTCCGCAACTCGCATGAGGTGGCGGTGCTGGACTCCGGCGCGTCGTTCCAGCCGGTGGCGATGCCGAACGTCGACGCCCAGTTCCTCGAGTCCCGGCAGTTCCAAGTCACCGAGCTCGCCAGGATGTTCGGTGTCCCGCCCTTCCTCCTGATGAGCACAGAGAAGAGCACTTCGTGGGGCACGGGCCTGGAGCAGCAGGCGCAGGGCTGGGTCACTTTCGATCTCAACCCCACGTGGCTGACGCCGACGGAACAGCGGATCACCAAGGAGCTGCTGCCGCCAGAGCTGTACGCGAACTATCAGATGGCCGGCCTGCTGCGCGGTGACAGCGCGGCGAGGGCCACGTTCTACCGGGCGATGCGGGACGTCGGTGCGTACAGCGCGGACGACGTGCGTGCGCTCGAGGAGATGCCGCCGCTGCCTGAGGGCAAGGGCGGGGACGTCTACCTGCAGCCCATGTACATGGCGCCGCTCGGCTCCAACCCGCTCGCGCCAGACGGCGAGCAGCCGGCCGCGGGCTCGAATCGTGCCCGGGCGGCTGCGCTGATCGCTGAGGCGAAGCGCCTGATGGACACCCCCGACGATGCCGAGGAGGGCACATGAGGACTCTGACGAGGACAACGGCGGAGGAACGCCGTCACCTGCCGCTGTCCACGGCAGACGTCGCGATCCGGGCAGCCGAGGGCGACGACAGCGGGGAGCGGTTCGCCGGGTACGCCGCGGTGTTCAACTCCCGCACGGCGATCGGCAATCCGCTGCGCTGGGGCTTCTACGAGGAGATCGCACCGGGCGCGTTCACGAAGACCCTGAGCGAGGGCGATGCGCGGATGCTCGTCGACCACGACAGCTACTACGTGGTGTCGCGGGTGTCCGCCGGCAGCCTGGCCCTGGCCGAGGATGCGCGGGGCCTGGCGGTCGACTCGGCGCTGGACACCGGCCTGTCGTACGTGTCGGACCTGAAGGCGAACATTCGGAACAAGAACGTCACTGGTATGAGCTTCGGTTTCTACGTGGTCAAGGACGACTGGCAGCTCGAGCAGGTCGAGACGTCCGACGGGCAGACCGTTGACGTCGAGGTCCGGCGGATCCTCGAGGCCCGCCTGGTCGAGGTGTCCGCGGTGACGTTCCCTGCGTACGAGGACACGGAGGCGGAGCTCGCGTCGGTGGCGAGCGCGCTCGTCAGCCGCGGCGACCAGGCGGCGATCGAGCAGCGCGCCAAGTTCCGCCCCGAGTTGCGGGACCTCCTGCAGCTGGTCGGCAGCGCCTCGAGCGACCAAGCCGCCGAGGATGTGGTGCCGGTGAGCCGGGCGACTGCGGTCGTCGAGGAGCGGGGCGGCCTGGCCGTCCACTCCACCGACACCTCGGATGCGGCGTGGGACGGGCCAGCGAACGCGGGTGACCTCCCGGCCGAGGAGTCGGCGCTGCGGCAGGCGCACGCCTGGGTGGACCCCGACGGCGACGCGAACACCAGGACGGCATACCGGTTCATCCACCACTTCGTGGGTGTGGACGGCGACGTGGGCGCGGCCTCAACGGTCGCGTGCACCACGGCGATCGGCGTCCTGAACGGGGCGCGCGGCGGCACCACCCTGGCGGAGGAAGACCGCCAGGCGGTCTACAAGCACCTGGCCCGGCATCTGAAGGACGCCGGCCAGAAAGCACCAGAGCTGAAGGCAGTTGGCAGCGAGCCGGGTGAGTCCACTCGCGAGACCAGCACCACGGAGACCGCATCCGCGGACGCGGACGGCACCGAGCCGGCAGAGACCACTCGGACCGACCAGGACGCGATCGCACTCCGCATGAGGGGACTGGCCGCACGCTACGGCCTGCAGCTCAGCTCCTCGTAACCCGTACTCACCCCGAAGCCCTGACCACCCTGGTCGGGGCTTCTCGCATGCCTGGGAAGGACAGACATGCCCGCACAGCTCGACAGGCTGATCGAAGAGCAGAACACCACCTGGCAGCGGATGCAGGACATCCAGGCCCTCGCCGAGCGCGAGGCGCGCGACTTCACGACTGAGGAGCGCACCAACTGGGACGTCGCTGAGAAGCGGCTGACCGAGGTGTCCGGAGACATCGAGCGCCTCAACAAGATGGCTGCGCTCGACAAGATCGACCGGAGCCAGATCGTCAGCACCACCGGCGAGCCTGCGGGCCGCCGCGGCGGTGACGCGGACGAGCAGGCCAAGCGGTACAGCGATGCGTTCGGCCGCTACCTGCGCGGCGGCATGGACCGGCTCACCCCGGACCAGCGGAACATGATGATGGACCACGAGGTCGACCTGCGCGCGATGGGCGCGGGCATCGACACCGCCGGCGGGTTCACCGTCCCGGACGAGTTCCGCAACATCATGACCGAGACGATGAAGGCCTTCGGCGGCCTGCTCGGTCTGGCCGACGTCATCACCACATCGACGGGCACGGACCTGAAGTGGCCGACGAACGACGACACCGGCAACGAGGGCGAGATCCTCGGCGAGAACCAGCCCGCCAGCGAGCAGGACCTGACGGTCGGCGGGAAGACGCTGAAGGCGCACATCTTCTCCTCCAAGCAGGTTCGGCTGTCGCTGTCCCTCCTGCAGGACTCCGCGTTCGGCCTGGAGACGTGGGTGCCGAAGAAGCTCGGCGAGCGCATCGGCAGGCGCTCGGCCCGCGCGTGGACCACGGGTACCGGCGTCGACCAGCCCGAGGGCCTGACGACCAGCGCGGTGGTCGGCAAGCAGGGGGCGGGCGGTCAGACCACGTCCGTCATCTACGACGACCTGATCGACCTTGAGCACTCCGTCGACAGTGCGTACCGGGCGGGCGCCCGGTACCTGATGCACGACTCGACGCTGAAGGTGATCCGGAAGCTGAAGGACAGCCAGAACCGTCCGCTGTGGGTGCCGATCCCCGCGCCCGGTTTCCCGTCCACGATCAACGGGTTCGAGTACACCCTCGACAACTCGATGCCCGTCCCGGCCGCCTCCGCGAAGACAATCGCGTTCGGCGACTTCAAGGCCGGCTACGTCATCCGCCAGGTCCAGGCCGTGCAGACGCTGCGCCTGGTCGAGCGGTACGCCGAGTACCTCCAGGTCGGCTTCCTCGGCTTCGCCCGCCTGGACGGCGGCATCCAGGACTCGTCCGCGATCCGCCTCTACCAGCACGCCGCCAGCTGACCGACCGCACGCACGGGCCCAGGACTTCGCGCCTGGGCCCGTCGGCATTCACAGAGAGGAGCGCGTCATGAGGGACGCGTACAGCAACGTCACCGTGCGGGAGACCCTGGCGATCGTCGCCCGCACCGCCTCGGCGAACGGGACCGGCGTCGACCGGTACCTCAGCGGGGCTGCATTCCAGGACGCCCTGGTCATCGTGCACACCGGCACGATCACCGACGGCACGCACGCCATCGACGTCCAGGAGTCCGACGACAACACGAACTTCACGTCGGTGGCAGCCGCCGAGCTGCAGGGCACCGAGCCGTCGATCGTGGCGGCCGACGACAACAAGATGTTCGTCGTCGGCTACAAGGGCACCAAGCGGTACCTGCGCGCGATCGTGACCGCGTCGGGTACCACGTCGGGCGGTATCTACGGGGCGTCGGTGCTGCTGGCGAACCCGCGCAACGCGCCGGTGGTGCACGTCTGATGACGCGGATCCGCGTCCTCGAGGCGATCGCCGGGTCCGACTTCTCGTGGGCGCCCGGCGACGTCGTCGAGGTCAGTGCGAAGGAGGCCGCGAGCTGGGCGGACGGCCACCGCGCGGTTCTCGCCGACGACGGCCAGGAGCCTGACGCCGGCAAGCCGGTCCGGGAGATGGCCATGCCCCGCGTCGTCACCGTCGACGGGCTTGAGCTGGAGGTCCTGGAAGCCGGGGTCGAGGAGATCGATCCTCCGCCCGGCAGAGAGGACGAGACGTGGGGCCAGTGGGTCGTCACCATCGCGCTGCCCGCGCCAGCAGACCCGGACAGCGATCTGACGGTCCCGGCCGTCACCGAGGAACCACCGGCCACGGACGGCGACGGCGTCCAGGACGCAGACAACCTCGTGCCGGTGCAGCTGCCGTTCGACCCGAGCGAGCACAGCAACCGCGAGGTCCTCGCCTACCTCGACACCGTCGGAGAAGAGGAGGCACTTCGGGTGCTGGACGAGGAGGCCGCCGGCGAGAACCGGGCCGGTATCCGCAAGAACCGCGATGCGGTGATTGAGGCCGCGCGCCTGCGTGACCCGGCGCCCCGCAGCCAGCCGGACGCCGCCGAGGTGGCGGCTGATGACTCTCGTGGCGGCGGCCGCGGCGAGCAGCCCGAGACGCGCGACTGGTAGGGGGTGAGCGGTGCCGTACGACCTCGGCGCGACCGCGCGCCTGACCGCAGACTGCCGGGACCCCGGCGGCACCCTCACCACCGCGGCGACCGCGACCGTCACAGTCACGCTGCCCGACGGGACCACCGCCAGCCCGGCGGCGGCGGAGACGGCCACGGACGGCGTCTATCAGGCCGACTACGTCACCGAGCAGCCCGGCAGGCACACCGTGCGCTGGGTGTTCACCGGTCCGGCGCACGCCTACACGGATGCGCTCGATGTCCGTGAGGAGGCGCCTCCGACGGTGCTGCCCCTGGCCGACGCGAAGGGCCTGCTGAAGAAGCGGGACGGTGATGACGACGCGCTGGTCCGCTTCTGGAACGAGTCGACCACCAGAGCGGTGGAGTACTTCGTCGGACCGGTCGTCGTGCGGACCGTCAGCGAGGGCCACTACGTAGGCCTGGCCAACGCGATCGCCCTGCGCAAGACCCCCGCGCTTGAGCTGGTCTCCATGACGTCACTGCTTGCAGGTGGCGTGACGTACGACGTCGCCGACCTCGTCCTGGACGGGGACCTGGGGATCGTCATCCGCCGTGACGGCGGGTGCATCAACGGCCCGGTGCGCATGGTCTACAGGGCCGGACGGATCGTGATCCCGGCGAACATCCTGGGTGCATCGCAGCTGATCCTTCAGCACCTATGGCGGACCCTCGCGGGCCCGGGCAGGCCACAGCGCGGAGTGGACGACTACGACGTCACCGAGCCCATCCCGGGCCTGGGCTACGCGATCCCCAACCGGGCCGTCCAGCTGATGAACCCCGACAACGATGGGCCAGGGATCGCGTAATGAAGACCTCAGCCGTACCCGCGGCGATCACCCAGCTCGTCGCCATTCTGCAGACTCCGAAGATCGACAACGTGGACGTCATCGACGGTCCGCCGACCGATGACGTGGCAATGCAGGACGTCATCGCGATCGGCTGGAATCCCGAGGCGGACCAGGCGGCCGAGCTCCAGCAGACGTTCAGCTCGGCCGGCGCCCGGGACCGCAACGAGGACTTCGTGATCACCGGCTGGATCGATGTCTGGTCCGGAGACACCGTCTTCGCCACCGCACGTGATCGCGTCTTCGAGCTGCTCGGTGTCATCGAGGAGCGGCTGCGGGCCACTGACCTCAACCGTGAGGCGCCCACCCTGAACGGGACCGTTCAGTGGGCGCACCTCACCGGCGGCGCACTGCGTCAGTCCCACACCAACCAGGGCGCACGGGTGGCTCTCGGTTTCACGGTGTCCTGCCACGCCCGGATCTGAAGGAGGAGGAAGAGATGGCGCGTGTGCGCTTTATCGGCCCGGAGCCGGTAACGGTGCCGGAGCTCGGCGGCCGGGAGGTTCAGCCCGACGAGGTGGTCGAGGTGCCCGACGCCCGGTTCGAGGGCTACGTGTGCCAGCCCGGCACGTGGGAGTCCGTCGAAGAGCCGAAGAGCGAGGTGCTCCCGGCGCCGAAGAAGACCGCGGCCAAGGCGCCGCAGAAGACGGAGGGCTGATCCATGGCGATCGGATCCGGGCTCGGCGCCCAGCTCGGCATCAGCGCCGAGTCCACCTACGGCACGTTCGTCGCACCCAGCAAATTCATCGAGTTCACCAAGGAGGGCTTGGTCCTCAAGAAGACGACCGCGCAGTCCGCAGGGATCGCGGCCGGCCGTCTGCTGCCGCTGTCGTCCCGGCGTGTGCTGACCCGCAAGGAGGCGGCCGGGTCCATCGACCTGGAGATCGCCAACAAGGGCATGGGTCTGCTGATCCAGGCCCTGATGGGTACGACCGTCACACCGGTGCAGCAGGGCGCGGGCCCGGCGTACCTGCAGACTCACACCCTGGCCACCGTGGCGGGCAAGAGCCTGACGATCCAGAAGGGCGTGCCGTTGACCAGCGGCACGGTGACGGACAAGACGTTCGTCGGCTGCAAGATCACGTCGGCTGAGTTCGCGTGCGGTGTGGGCGAGATGCTCACCGGCAGCTTCGAGATCGACGGCAAGGACTGCGACGAGACCCAGACGCTGGCGACGGCCTCGTACTCGAACATGGCGCCGTTCCACTTCATGCAGATGGCGCTGAAAACGGGCAGCTTCGGGACGGAGGCGGCACTCGACGGCATCCGCAAGGTGTCCTGCAAG
The DNA here is from genome assembly GCF_026341825.1 of Streptomyces sp. NBC_00620. GTDB lineage: Bacteria > Actinomycetota > Actinomycetes > Streptomycetales > Streptomycetaceae > Streptomyces. The sequence goes on along the minus strand of NZ_JAPENY010000001.1, from coordinate 3,296,983 downwards.
ATCGAGCGGCCGCAGGATGTCGAACGGTTCTACGCCGGGCAGGCCGGCCTGAAGAAAGAACCGATCGAGAACGATCAGGTCAAAATCTCGGGAAGCCTGGAGTCGGACTACGTCGCCACCACCCTCGATGACCTGCACACTTCGGACGGCGCAACGTCGATGGTGTGGGAGTTCGTGGGCCCGCTGATCGCTTCCACGTTCTTCGAAACATTCCGCATCACGCTCCCGGCGATCCGCCTCAACGAGGGACCTCCGGCCGTCGACGGCTTCGGCGTCGTGAAACCGACCTTCCAGTACGAGGGCCTCTTCGACGGCACCAACCAGCCGAAGATCGAGATCATCTCGACCGACATCACCCTGTGAGCCTGCCGTGCCGCAGAACATTCGCGTGATCGGCACCGGCCAGCTGCTCGAGCTGCAGGCCAAGCTGCGCCGGGCCGGTCACGAGAACCTCCGCGCCAGCATGCAGCGCCGTATCCGGCGGGCCGCCGAGCCGCTGAAGAGCGACCTGCAGACGTCCATCCGCACCCTCACCATCACATCCGCCGGACGCAAAGCGGGCAAGCGGGGCGGGCCGTCGCCGACGACCCGCCCACTGCGCGAGAACATCGCCCAGGCCATCCGCATCTCCGTGCGCACCACCGGCAACCCGGGCGCCCGCGTCTGGATCGACCGCAGCGCGCTGCCGTCCGGCATCACCAACGGTGTCCTTGCCCGCCTGGACGACGGCCGCCTGCGCCACCCGACGTTCGGCAACAGAAGGCGCTGGGGCCAGCAGAACGCCCCCGCCGGCTGGTGGACCAAGACCCTGCGCGCGCACCAGCCGCGCATCACCCGCGAAGTCGAGCGCGTCCTGGACGACGTGCGCCGCCACCTTGAGTAGGAGCACCACGTGATCGTTGTCTACACGCCCAAGGGCGGCGAGCCCCAGCACTACGACGCCAGCACCCTGAAGGTGTCGGAGGCGTCGATCGTGCAGCGCACTGTCGACATGAAGTGGCAGGCCATCCTCGCCGGGCTGGGCGAGGACGACCTCGACGCCATGCGGGGCATCATCTGGGTCATCAGGAAGCGCACCGAACCCAGCCTGAGGTGGGGGGACTTCGACCCCGGGGTGCTGGAGATGACCTCCCGCATGGACGACGGGGAGATGGAGCGGTGGATCACCGCCTTCGTCGCCGCGTCGGACTCCGATCTGGAGTGGGAAACGATCCACAAGATCATCGACAGTCGCATCGATGATGTCGCTGCCGATCCGGAGCACGCCCGTGTGCTGCTGGCAGCGCAGGCGCCGAGCCCAAAAGCGGAGGCCCCCGAACAGGGCAGCGAGCCGGAGACAGCGGCGGAGCCGGAGACGGGCGAGGACCCGAGCCCGAGCCCGACATCGTCCGAGCCCGAGACTCCTACCTCGGTCTCTTCGGGCACCTCCTCCACATCCCGCCGCAGGCGGTCGACGACCTCCGCGTCGGCGACTTCTACAACCTGACCGCCTGGATCGACCGGCATCAGGCCACGCAGCAAGCAGCACAGTCAGGGGGATAGCCGTGCCCTCGATGTCGTTCCTGCTGACCGGGCGTGACGCACTGTCCGACGTGTTCGACGACGTGGGGGATGCGGCCACCCGCATGGCCCGCCGCATGCACGCCGCGAGCATGGACGCGGACCGCAACGTCCGTACGTTCACCCGGAACACGCAGGACCGCATGGCCGGACTGCGCCGGGACACGAGCGCCGGCGGCAAAGCCCTCGAGGAACTCGGCAAAGTCACCAAGCTCCTTGCCCCGGCAGCGATCCCGGCGGCAGCCTCGCTGGCGCCGATCGCAGCCGGCGCAGGCACCGTCGCCGTGGCCACGCTGGCGATGACCGCGGCCCTCGTCCCACAGATCGGCGCACTCTCGGACGCGGCCGAGGCCGAGAAGGAGTGGGAGGACGCGGTCGCCAAGAGCGGCGCCCGGTCCCAGGAGGCGGTCGCCGCCCACACCGCCTATGTGGAGTCGGTGTCCAAGCTGCCGCCGGAGACCCGGGAAGCAGCCGCAGCGCTCGGCCTGCTGAAGGACTCCTACAAGCAGTGGTCCGACTCTCTGGCCGGCGACACGGTGCCCACCGTCACCAAGGGCATCGCCATCCTCAACGGGCTGCTGCCCAAGACAACGGGGCTGGTCCGGGCGACGGGTGCCGAGACCGATCGTTTCATGACGATCATCGGCGGGGAGATGGAGTCCCCCGGCCTGGAACGCCTGAACAGCCAGTTCACAACGTTCACGCAGAAGACGCTGCGAGGGGTGAACGACCAGCTCGTCCACCTGCTCCGCGTCAGCAACACGGGTCAAGTCGGGGGCAAGGCCTCCGAGTTCATGACGTGGGCGCGGGCGCAGGGGCCCACCGTGGCGAGCGTCCTCAACTCCGTGGCCACCGCTCTGATCCATGTCCTCGACGGGGCGAGCGGCGTCGGTGTCGGCCTGCTCCAGGTGGTCGAGGTCGCGGCCCGTCTGGTGTCGGCTGTACCGCCCGAGGCCATCGCGATGTTCCTGCAACTGGCCATCGCGATGAAGCTCACAAAGGCGGCCGCGCTCGGCATGGCAGCCGGCCGCACCGCGATCGCGATGTTCGGGGCGCAGCTGGTCGCGATGCGCACGGCGGCCGCGGCCACGCCCGGCACCCTGGCCGCGGTGCGCGCCAGCATCATGGCTCTGTCCCGCACTGCCAAAGTCGCGATCGCAGGCACGGGCATCGGGCTGCTGCTCATCGCCCTGTCGGAGCTGTCGCAGCGCGGGCGCCAGGCGCCGCCGGACGTCGACAAGTTGACGTCGTCGCTGCGCGAGCTCGGCACCACCGGCAAGGTCACCGGCGAGGCCTCGAAGCATTTCGGTACCGACCTCGACGGCCTGTACGGCAAGGTCCGTTCCCTGACCGACCCGACCACCACAGACAAGGTGCAGCAGTTCCTCGTCGGCTGGACGGGCTGGGACTCGACCCCGGTCAAGGAAGCGACGGAGAACATCGGCGCGGTCGACGACGCCCTCGCCGGGATGGTGAAGGGCGGGCAGTCGGACCTGGCCGCCGCCGCACTGAAGCGGCTGACGGCCGAGTACGGCAAGGGCGGCCGCGACACCAAGGAGTTCACGAACAAACTCGGCGACTACAAGGCGGCGATCGCCGACGCCAAGTTCGAGCAGCAGCTCTCCGCCGACAGCATGGGCCTGTTCGGCGCACAGTCGCAGGCCGTCGCAGCCAAGCTGGCCGCGCAGACGAAGAGCGCGGACGGGCTGAGGCAGAGCCTCCAGAAGCTCAACGACGTACAGCGCCAGGGCCTCGGCGGGATGATCGGTTTCGAGGCGAGCATCGACTCCGCGGCGAAGGCTGCGAAGGAGAACGCCGGCGCGCTCGACATGTCCGGCGGCAAGCTCAACCTCAACTCGGAGAAGGCACGCACCGCGGCGACTGCGCTGAGCGACCTGGCCGGGAAGACGGACGAAGCGAGCGCGAGTGCTCGCGAGTCGGGGGCGAGCTGGGAGACCGTCAACGGGATCTACAAGCGGGGCCGGACGGCGTTCATCGAGTCCGCCCGCGCGATGGGGCTCAGCCGTACCGAGGCGTCCAGCCTCGCCGACCAGCTGCTGAAGATCCCGGACGCGAAGGTCCGGGTCGATATGTCGGCCGAGGACGCGACCGCAGACCTGGAAGCCTTCAACGCGAAGGTGAAGGGGGCGCCGGGCGCGAAGTCGGTGACGCTGTCGACGCTGTCGAAGGGCGCCGAGCAGATCCTCGAAGGCTTCGGCCTCAAGGTGAAGCGGCTGCCGGATGGCAGCGTGACGGTGTCGGCCAAGACCGGCGCGGCGCTGTCCGGGGTGAAGAACGTGGGCGCCGCGGTCGCGGCCCTGCACGACAAGAGCATCACCATCTTCACCAAGAAGACCACGCGGATCATCACCGAGTACCAGACGAACTACCTGTCCGGTCGCTCGCAGCACGACATCACCGGTGCGACCGGCGGGCTGTTCACGGGGAGCGGGTTCGCTCACCGGGGCAAGGGCTACTCCGTCGGCGGTCTGGTCGAAGGACCAGGCACCGGCACGTCCGACTCCGTGTTCGCACCTTGGCTGAGCGCCAAGGAGTTCGTGGTCAACGCGAAGCAGACGGCGCGGAATCTGCCGCTGCTGCGCGCGATCAACGACGGCAAGGCCGGCGTCGGCTCCCTGCTCGGCGGCCGCGGTGGTGGCAGCGCAATGTCCGGGGCCGGCGCGGATGCTGCTCGCGGGCTGGCCGACGGCATGACGGGCAGCACCGGCCTGGTGGTGGCGGCCGCCCGGAAGATGGCCTCGGGTGTCGAGGCCGGGATCCGGGAAGAGCTGGAGATCGCGAGCCCGTCCAAGAAGACGAAGGCCTTGGCGGCGGACACAGGCAAGGGCCTGGTCGTCGGCCTGACCGGATCCCGCGACAAGATCAAATCGGTGGCGGCCGACCTCGCGAAGGACATCAAAACCGCGTTCAGCGGGCGCAAGGAATCCAGCCTCCTCGCCTACGTCAACGCGCAGACCAACAAGCTCCTTGCGGCCGCGACGAAGCGCGACGCCGTCGCCGCGAAAATCGCCGAAGCGAAGGGATACAAGCGGGAGCTCAGCACCAACGCCCGCCAGGGCGCGGGCCTGTCCAACCTGGGCATGGAGCCCGAGCAGGTGACCGCGGGCGGCATCAAGGCGGGGCTCGCGGCGAAGCTGGCGCAGATCAAAACGTTCACGAGCTACATCGGCATCCTCGCGAAGAAGGGCCTCAACAAGTCCTTGCTGCGGCAGATCCTCAACATGGGCCCCGAGGCCGGGTACGCCTACGCCTCGGCGCTGGTCGGTGCGGACAAGATGACGTTCAACTCGATCAACGTCATTCAGTCGACGCTGGACAAGTCGACGACCAAGTTGGGCGAGGCCGGCGCCGACGCGTTGTACGACTCGGGGAAGAACGCCTCGAAGGGCTTCCTGAAGGGGCTGGAGTCCCAGCAGGACGCCATCGAGGACCTCATGGTGAAGATCGCCAAGGGGATGCAGAAGGCCCTGCGCAAAGCCCTCGGCATCAACTCACCCGCCAGGAAGCTGATCCCCGACGGGATCAACACCGCACGCGGTATCGGGGTCGGCGTCCTCCAGGGACTGCCCTACATCGACAGCGCCATGAACATCGTCGCCGGCCGGATGACGGGTGTGGCCGGCGTCGGCGCTGTCGCGGGCCGGGCGGCAGTGGGAGGTACGGGCGGCGGCGGCGTGGTCTACCACGTCAGCGTCGTCGTGGAGCAGGCGATGGATCCCGTCGCGGTCGGCCGCGAGCTCCAGCGGGTCCTGGTCCAGCTCGGCCGCGCGCAGGGCGCGACGGTGGTCTTGCAGCCGGGGAGGTGACGGGATGACGCTGCTTGTGGAGGTGGGGTGGGGCGGCCTGGTCCAGGCGCCCACCACCATCACCTGGACGGACATCACGCAGCGCGTTGACCAGGTGCGCGGTGTGGTCATCAACCGGGGCGCCGCGGACGAGTTGTCGGAGACGCAGCCCGGAACGGCGACGCTGTCCCTGGACAATCAGGATGGGTGGCTGACTCCGGGTAACTCCGCATCGCCATGGTGGCCGTTCGTGCGGGAGAACGCGCCGATCCGGGTCTCGCAGGCCGTCATCCCTGCGCGGTCCGGATCGTCGCCCTACCCGACCGCGATGCTCGGCGACGACTTCGACGACAACCGCGTGAACACCACCTTGTGGAGCACGCCCTTCGGCGGTGCGAGCGAGACCGGCGGACGCATGCGCGTCCCCGTCACTACGGTCTCGACTGCCGGGTTCCAGACCGTGCGTGAATGGGCGCTGGCCGGATCGAAGCTGACGGCGAAGCTGGTCACTCTTCCTGGGGCCAACGGCTCCTCAGCTGCGCTCGCCTCGATGTGGGTCAACTCGACCACGGGCGGGACGCGGCTCGGCTGGCGGTACAACGCGGTCACCGGCGTGATCAGCGCGGAGACGCAGACCGGGTTCTTCGACGGCACTGCCGTCGGCTTCACGTACTCCGCCATCAACCATGTGTGGCTGCGGGTGAGGGAGTCCGGCGGCACCGTCTACTGGGAGAGCAGCGGTGACGGCTTCGGCTGGACGGTGCGCCGCTCGCTCGCCACACCGGCCTGGGTGACCTCGCAGACGCTGGCCGTTGAGTTCCCCACCACCCGCACGGGCGGCACCAACGACTTCGTGGAATGGGACCTGGTCGGCGCCGAGGTCCGGCCCCGCTTCTACGGGATGGTCAACGAGTGGCCCGTCGACTGGGAAGGTCTGGTCTCCAAGGTCACGATCTCGTGCACCGATCTGTTCAAGCGCCTCAACAAGCTGCCCGTCCTGCGCTCCATGGTGGCCGAGGAGATCATCGAGCGCGGCCCGGTGGCGTACTACCCGCTGACCGAGCCCGCCGACTCGATCAGTGCCGGCGACCTGTCCGGCAACGGCCTGTCCTCGATGGCCATCACTCAGGCCGGAGCGGGCGGCACGCTCACCATGGCCACCGCCGAGGGTCCGACCGCCACTGGCGACAGCACCCCCCTGTTCACCCCGTCGACGGCGACGGCTGGGAAGTACCTGACGGTCGACCTGGGCTCGGCGGCTCAGGACCGGCTGACCGCCAACCGGCCCGCGTTGGAGGCCTGGTTCAAGACCGCCACGACCGGCCGGGCGATCCTCGGCCTGTACTCGCCCGACCTGCAGTACGTGCACGTGCTGTCCCTGTCGGCCGGCGGCGCCCTGCAGATCGAGTGGACAGACACCGGCGCGAGCTCCCTCACCGTGGAGACCGTCGGCGGCACAAGCGGCCTGGCCGACGACAACTGGCACCACCTCGTCTACGACCAGCACTTCGGCACCTTCTGGGTCGACGGCGTCAACGTCGACTCCGTCCTCGCCCCCACCCCGGGATCCGACCAGCGCTTCCTGCACATAGGCGGCTACCGCGGCACCCGCCTGTGGAATGGCGCCCTGGCCCACGTCGCCGTCTACGCGGCGGGCGTCTCGATCGGATCCGCGCTGGCCACCCACTACGACGCGGGCGCGAACGGGCACGCGGGCGAGGCCGCGGACATCCGGATCGAGCGGTTTGCCCAGTACGCGGGTCTGCTGTCCGTCACCGTCTGGGGCAGCACCCACGACCCGATCGACTCTCAGGGACCCGGCGGATCCGGGGTCGTGGCCCGCATGCGGGAGGTCGAATCCACCGAGAGTGGCAAGCTGTTTGCCGAACGCGACTGGTTCGGGCTCGCGTACCAGTCCCGCGATGTGCGCTACAACCCCGACCCGGCGTCCGAGACGTTCACCATCGACTACGCCGATCTCGAACCCGGCACCAAGCTCGCGGCCGACGACCAGAAGAAGATCAACTTCGTTGAGGCGAGCCGGCCGGGCGGCGCGACACAGCGGGTGACCGCGCCCGAATCCATCCTGGCGTTCGGCACCTACCCTCCTGCCGGCGGCACGCTCAGCCTGCTAAAAACCTCCGACAACTCGGTCCTGGACGCGGCGGCCTGGCTCGTGTCCCGCTACGCCGCCCCGGCCCCGGAACTGCGCGAGGTCGCCATCGAGGCCTACACGATGCCCAACTTCCTGGACATCCTCGACGCGGAGATCAGCTCGTACTTCACCGTCTTCAACCTGCCCTCTCAGGCCCCGGCGTCCAGCATGCGCGTCACCGTCGAGGGCTACACCGAGACGCTGAAAGAGAAGTCGCACCTGATCGGGTTCCACACCTCGGCGTCCGCGACCGACTCGGTGTGGGTCCTCGATGACGCCGTCTACTCCGTCCTCGACTCCACCACCCGCCTCGCCTACTGAAGGAGCATCGTGGCCATCGCCGTCGTGCGCGCCGAGACGTACTACCTGCCCCCGCCCCGGCTCCCCCAGGACGCCTGGGCGGACGTCCCTGGCGCCGAGCTGATCTACCGCTGGATCGAAGAGCGCATGGGGCGCCGCGTCCCCCTGCCCGAGGGCACCCTCGACGGCGTGCCGCCCGTCTACGCCCGCGTCAACCAGAACCGGTGGCTGGCCGACTGCGTGTGCGGATCCGCCGCGATCGTCTCCCTGGTCGACCCGCGCTGGGGCTGCACCCAGTGCGGGTACGGCTGGGCCACCCTGGTCGTCCCCACCGCCGAGGAGACCGCGGTGATCGAGGCGGAGCTGCTCACCATCCCGCAGCCGCACCTGCGGAATTGGTGGAACCCCCTGGATCCCAACAACCCGGACTGGCAGGCCGAGCCTGCGCCCGACCCTGGTCCGCTGAGTGAGCCGGTATGACGTTCGCACCGCGCACCTGGGCGGTGGGCGAGGTCGTCCCCGCTGCCATCATGAACACCGAGATCCGCGACCAGTTCAACTCGATGTTCGCGGCGTGGACGTCGTACACCCCGGTGTGGACCGCAGCCACCACCAACCCCGTCATCGGCAACGGCGTCATCCTCGGCCGGTACATGAAGATCGGCCGTACCGTCCTCGGCCACATCAACGTCACCATGGGCTCCACCACCACCTACGGCGCCGGCGACTACTCCTTCACCCTCCCGGCTGCCGGGGCAGCGTCAGGCGCCAGCCTCATCGGGGCGGCGCAGCTGCTCGCGGGCAGCCGGTGGGCCGGACACGTCGTCCTCGGCTCGGGCGGTAGCACCCTCTCGCCGTTCTTCTCCACTACGTCCACCGACACGCGCCTCGCGTGGATGGGCCCGACCGTCCCGGTCACTCTCGCCGCGACCCATCAGCTCCGCATGACCTTCATCCAGGAAACCGCCACCTGACCTGCCCCGTTCCGCCCGCCCCGCGCCGTTGGCCGGGGCCTTCGTCATGTCTGGAGTCTCAATGACCGAGCAGCCCGCGCCGTCCGTCGGACGGATCGTCATCTACCGAGCCAAGACCCGCGGCTACCCGTTGCCCGCCGTCGTCACCGCAACCCGCGACACCCTCGACCCGATAGGCCTCGAGCGCGGCGACGTGCCGCCGCTCGACGCCGACACCACCGTGCACCTGCACGTCATGACCCCCGGGGCGCAGGGCTCGTACACCGAGCACGCGATCCCGCAGGGCGACGGGCCGGGCACCTGGTCCTGGCCGGAGCGTGTGTGATGGCGACACCTCTGACCGCCTTTGAGACCCTCGCCGCGCTCGAGGCCGAAGGCCTCACTGTTCGCGAGCACGCGGGCTGGAAGACTCACAGCCGGGATGCGGCGACGGGTAAGAAGTTCGGGCCCGTGGTCGGTGTGCTGATCCACCACACGGCGGGGCACGACGACAGGGAGCTCTGCTTCAAAGGCAGGTCCGACCTACCCGGCCCGCTGTGCCACGCCTGGCTGGGCAAGACCGATGGCTTGTGGCTGCTGAGTGCCGGCCGCGCGAACCATGCCGGGTCCGTCGACCTCGACGTCCTCAAGGCACTTCACGACGAGGACTCCCCGCTACCGAAGGACAACCAGGCCAATGCCGACGGCAATGACGCGCTGTACGGCCTGGAGATCGAGAACCGCGGCAACGGCAAGGACCCCTATCCGGACGCGCAGTACCGCAACGCGGTCCTGTGGGCCGCTGCCCTGTGCCGGGCCCACGGCTGGTCCGAGAAGTCGATCGCCGGGCACAAGGAGGTCCAGCCCGGCAAGATCGACCCCAGCTTCGACATGGACGACTTCCGCGCCGATGTGAGGAAGCAGCTGGCAACGGAGCCCGACGGAGGCTGGATCCCGGAACCGCCCAAGCCGTCGAAGCCGCGCGTCGACCTCTCCCTCCTCATCACAGCGGCCAGGACCGACCCCCGGGCGAAGCAGGGCCACGTCACGTACATGACGGGCACGAACCTCACCGAGGCCGCCCTGGTCAAGCTCGGCTACCTCGCCAAGACCTACGCGGGCGACGGCTCCTTCGGCTCGAAGACCATCGCCGCCTACGCCAAGTGGCAGCGCCACCTCGGCTACACCGGCGACGACGCCAACGGCATCCCCGGCACGAAGTCACTCACCAAGCTCGGCTCCCAGAGCGGCCTGTTCACCATCGTCGCCTGACACCGCCGTCGACCTGGCGCCGCGGCAACTCCACTCCACTCCACAGGAAGGGGGCTGGCTATGCCTGCCTCTCTGTTCCCCTCGATCATGCGTACGCTCATCCCGCTCATCGCCGGATGGCTACTCAGCCTCGCCGTCCAGGCCGGAGTCGAGATCGACTCCGAGAAGGTCACCAGCGCGGTGACGATCGCCATCGTCCTGGCCTACTACCTGGCGTTCCGCCTGCTCGAGTTCCTCGGCACCAAGCTGCGCGGCACCGCCCTGCAGAAGGCGGCCGGGTTCCTCCTCGGCTGGGCGCGGCCGCCGGCCTACCCCGACACCGGTGGCGCGCTCCCGCCGGTCACCGCCTACACCAGCGGACCCCGCGCCCAGTAGGGAGCAACCACCTTGGACGCCACCACCCTCGGCAGCCTGCTTGTGGGCGTGGGCGCGGTCGCCGCGGCGTTGGTGGCGTACCTCGGCAAGAGGGGTGAGACCGCCCTCACCGGCTACAGCTCGCTCACTGGCACCCTGCAAAAAGAACGCGAGCGGCTCGATCAGAAGGTGACCGAGCTGAACACCCGGCTCGCTGAACAGGCCGAGCTCCGGGCTGCTGACCAAGCGGAGATTGCCCGGCTCCGCGCACTCATCCCACCCGGAGGACAACCGTGACCCGTACAGAGCGGGCACTCGCCGGACACTGGCGGGGTATCGCCGTCGTCTGCTGGCTCCTCGTGCTCTCCGGCATGGCTGTCATCGGCTGGTCCTGGTACAGCCAGTTGGCCGACGAAGCGGACAAGCGGGGCACCGCCGTGTCGACGCTCGCCGGGGATGTGCGCGTGCTGCGCGCGCAGGTCCAGTCCGAGGGCGGAACTCCGCAGGCACCGGATCCGAGTAAAGCTGTGGAGGACCTGGACGATCGGGCTGAGGTGCCCGTCCCGATCCCGATCCCCGGGGCGAAGGGCGACAAGGGAGACCCTGGGAAACCGGCGCCCACCATCACCCCCTCGCCGGGGACGCCGGGTGAGAAGGGTGAGCCGGGCGACACAGTGACCGGGCCGAGTGGCGCGCCGGGGGCGGTCGGGCTCACGGGCCCGGCTGGAGTCCAAGGTGAGCGTGGCGAGAAGGGCGCCACCGGCGAGCAGGGACCACCCGGCCCGGCCGGAGCGTCCTGCCCGGAGGGGTATTCGTGGCAGACCCCGTCCTACGACGAGTACGCGCGGGTGTGCCGGCAGGATGGTGCGCCCGACCCGGAGCCCACTGGCGGGGGTGGTCTGCTCTCGATGGGCCTCGACCCCCGCCGCCAGTACCCATAGCCCGACAACACAGCGCCCCCTCTCGCCTTCGGGCGGGAGGGGGCCCTTCGTCATGCCCGGGGGGTACGACAGCGCGACGCTCAGACGTCAATGCGGTAGAACACCTTGCCCTCGTGAGGCGGGGCCCCAAACGCCTCGTAGAAGGCCAGCGCGGGAGGATTGTCGGCATCTCCCTGCCACTCGACGCGCGAGCAGCCGGCCGCCACCGCGGCTTCCTTCACTGCACCCATCAATGCGCCGGCCACACCACGGCGGCGGGCACTCTCGCGGACGTACAGCTCCTTAAGGAACAGACTCGTGTCCGCGCCGGCCGCGGGCCACAGGAAGGAGTACGACGCGAGGCCGAGCACAGCATCGCCGTCGCGGGCGAGGAGACAGGTTGCGGCTGGCCGTTCGGAGAACAGCGCGGCACGGATCTGGTCGAGGTCGCCGGGGGTTTTATCGCCGCCGTAGTAGGCCTCGATCTCTCCGAGGATCTCGGAGATCGTCTCAGCGTCTGCCTCCGTTGCCGGGCTGATCTGCACCACTGTTGCTGTCCCTCTCGCCGGGGGGTAGCGCCAACACCTCACGCAACACCCGTACCTCTGACACCGCTCGTGCCCGAGGCACCCTAGCTGCGACGTCGCGGGCGCGGTAGATGATCAGAGCGGACCGGTTGCCGGGAGGCAGGTCGACGATGGTGTTCGTGGCGTGCACGGCAGCACCAGCGGGATCGCCGTCCGTTGCAAGACACATGGCCTGATCGAGACGGATGAGGGCACGGTCGGTGCGGTCCGACTCCGGGTACAACTCCAGGGCTCTCGCCTGCTGCTCACCTGCGCGGGAGGTCTCGCCGAGATGCGTCAGCGCGTTCCCCGAGTGGAAGCGCAGGGACGCTTCGGAGTACCCGAACGCGGACCCGATCTGATCCTCATCGGGGAGTCGTCCCAGCGCGACCTCGGCCGCCGCGAGCGCACGAGTGGTGTCTCCTGGGCGGCCGAGCAGGGCGTGCGCGCGGGCTTCGAGCGGCGCGGCGAGCGCATCGCCGACGCAGGGCAGGCCGCCCGCCAGCTGCTGCGCACGCGCAGCCAGTTCAACGGCGCCTTCGAGATCGTGTCCGTAGTACAGCTGGTACGCCTCCTGCGCGTACATCCAGCTGAGAGTTGCCCGGTCCTCCGCCGCAGCCGCTGCAGCGCGCCCAGTTCGCCACCAGGCCCGCGCTCGGTCGTCGCCGAGCTTGAGGAGCGTGAGCGCCATCAGGCCAGACATCTGCGCGACAGCGATCGTCAGCCGCTTCCTCGAGGAGGCCGGCTGTCGGTGCGTCAGCAGCAGCCGCAGGTCCTGGAAGTCGGCCAGCAGTTCCGGGAGCAGCTCGCGCTCGGACCTGTAGCGGGTGGCCCGGCCGTGGCGCGCGACCATGTAGGCAATCTCATCCAGCGAGGAGTCCGTGAGCGGTCCGGCGGCGAGCGCCTCGTGCAGTCCCTGCTGCAGGGCGTCGGCCTGCTCGAGCGGATCCATGCCCGGCCGGACGTCGGCGAGGGCGATCAGTTCGCCGCGGGCTCCGAGCGCCTGGTCGAGCGCGGCAACCATCTGCGGGGTCGGCGTCTTCAGGCCGCGTTCCAGGTCACTGAGGTAGCTCTTGCTGCACGCGGCAACCGAGGCGACGTCCCGAAAGGAGCGGCCGCCTCGCAGCCGCCGTAAGCACTGGCCGAACGTCTCGTCCACGATCTCCCCCGGCGTCCGCTGTGTCCGCCGCACAGCGGACACCAGCGGACACGTCACTCCTGTAACTCACAGCCTGTGTTGGAAACGCTACTCCCATGCACCTTCCGTAGTAAGGCGACAGGGAGCACCCGTGCACAGGAACAGAGCGGCCACCGCAGAGAGCACCGCGGGCATGCACATGGTGGCGGCTGGCGCCGAGTGGGACGCCATCAAGGTCAGCCAGACGTTTGCCCTTCAAGCCCTGCAGCGCCTCGCCGAACCCGGTGCCGTCCTGGTCGATCCGGGCGGGGCCGTCATCTACTTCTTCGTAGCGCCAGGCAGCACCGCAGGGTGGGAGGTGCCACAGACCACGGCGTTGAGTGAGACCGCGTACGTCGTCCTGCCACCCGACGGAAGGGAAAACCCGCCGGGCCCGTACTGGCTGATCCCGCCGAGCCGTGGCCGCCTCCACACGAACCTGGACGCGTTGCGTGCGGCTCTCGATGTTGCGATCGGCCCGCGGCCGTGGGCTCCCCGGGCGGAGCACTTCGGATGAGCCAGCCTGAGGCGGCTGTGCCGGCCTGCAAGCCGTGCCGCGAGGCGTACCGGCTCGTACCGGTGGCCGACCAGCCCATGCCCGGGGCGGGGGTCGACGCGGCATGATCCGACCCCTCGTCATACGGCCTATCGCGCCCGCCGAGTACGACGCGCTCCTGCGCCACTGCGTCCGCTGCGACTCGTGCCGCTCGGTTCCTGATCGCGAGTGCCCGCGGGCCGGGGCCCTGCGCCGCGAGTGGCAGAGCAGGCGCCGCCAGATCGTCCGCGCGAGGAGGTCATGGTGAGCACATCCACCCTGCCCCGCTGGCGCGGCGGCATGTCGGGCTACTGCTGGGCTGAGCACCCGCGCGGCGGCCGTCGCTGCTACCTGCCACACGGACACCGCGGCACGCACTGGCACCCGTACAGCAAGACGAGTTGGCCATAGAGCTCTCGCCGCCAGCCCCGTGGCCGACCGCGAGGAGGGGCGGCCGCCCGTCACTGCAGGAGTTCACCGATCCGTATGTCGAGGATGCGGGCGATGCGCAGCAGCATGGAGAGCGTGGGGTTACCCAGGCCGGATTCGATCTCCTGGAAGAAGCTCCGGCTGGCCGGGATCGCGAGGAACACCTGCTCCTGGGTGAGGTTCCGGTGCATGCGTGCGTCGCGAATACACCTGCCGATCCGCTGGCGTTCCTGGAGGAGCCATTCGTCGTCGTCGGGCAGGTGGCTGGGCACTCGACAAACACTTTGACCTGCTTGATCATAAGTCAGCCCGGTGACAGCGGGCTTTGTGTGATCTTGAAGTGAGTGGGTATGACATCGGCCCACCCCCTTCACCGAGACGCCCTCCCTGGAAAGCTGCCCAGGCGGACAGGAGAGGGCAGCGGCGCCCCCGCCCACGCGGGGGCGCCGTCACGTTTCCTTGGCTGTCGGTAAGGGTGCTTTGCACTCAGTCGCATCGCAGCCTGGAGGATCACCGGACCCCCCTGTTCCCACGGGAACAGGGGGCATGATCCAGCGGCACTCAGCGCCATTGAGCGTCATTGAACCGGGGTTGTTTGTCCGCATTCTCGGTATCACCGCAGGTCGGATGTGTAACAAAATCCGGTTCAAGTCCCGTCACTCACCCTGAATGATCAAGGCTCGACCCGCGAAAGCGGGTCGGGCCTTGATTCGTTTCCCGACGACGGTCCATGACGATCTACGACCTATGGCTTATGAAGCCCACCGCGTCACCTCGGTCACCTTGCACTCGATCTTCACCGAGATCTCGTTCAGGCCCTGCGCGGTCTCCTCCGCCTTCTGCCCCGGCGCCAAGTTGCTCGTCCCTGCGGACGCCTCGCCCAGCCGCTTCCCCGAGTTGTCCACGAACTCGACGTCGATGAAATAGGTCGACTCCTTCGAGCTGCGGTTCGTGATCAGCAGTTCGGCGGCCGGCCAGGATGTCGTGGAGTCCACCTCGCACTTCGTGATCTTCACGTCTCCCTCAGGGCCGGACGTCTCCTTGGGGCTCGCCTTCGCCGTCGACTCCTCGACCACCGCGCCGCTGTCCTTCGACGAGTCGTCCCCGCTGCCGAACACGAGGCCGATCACGCCGAGGACCACGAACAGCAGGAAGACACCGAGGCAGCCGAAGCCGACGATCTTCCCGGTGTTCCTCTTCGGCGGCTGTGGGGGCGGCGGAGCACCCCATCCCGACCCTGGAGATCCGTACGGCATGAGGCCCCCAGGTCTGCTGGATGAGGGGTCAACGGTCACTGTCCAGCCTGCGCCGGGGTGTCCGACGGCGCACCTCCGGGGCGGTCGCCCCCGGCGCTGTTGCCGAACCGGCAACAGGCTTCGCGTCGGTCGTGTCGGGCGCCGCAGGATCGGCGGTGTGCCGTTGTCCGGTGTGTTGCGCCGGTGCGGCCGTTGGCAGCAGGTAGACGCGGAGTGACCCGGGAGGAACCCCATGCCGCAGACCCACGCAGCAGAGCGCACGCACCGTCTGGTGTCTTCGCCCGCCGGACGGATCCACCTGGTGGAGGAGGGCACCGGCCCGCTGGTCCTGCTCGTGCACGGATTCCCCGAGTCCTGGTACTCGTGGCGCCACCAGCTGCCGGTGCTGGCCGCGGCCGGCTACCGGGTGGCCGCCATCGATGTCCGCGGCTACGGGCGCTCCTCCAGGCCCGAGGCGGTGAGCGCGTACCGGATGCTCGACCTGGTGGAGGACAACGTCGCCGTGGTGCGGGCGCTGGGCGAGGAGACCGCCGTGCTCGTCGGGCACGACTGGGGTGCGACGATCGCCGCCGTCTCGGGCCTGGTCCGGCCCGATGTGTTCCGGGCGGTCGGGCTGCTGAGCGTGCCCTACGCCCCGCCCGGCGGCCCCAGGCCCAGCGAGGTGTTCGCGCGGATGGGCGGGGACGAGGAGTTCTACGTCTCCTACTTCCAGGAGCCCGGACGGGCGGAGCGGGAGATCGAGCCCGACGTCCGGGGCTGGCTGGCCGGTTTCTACGCCGCCCTGTCCGCCGACACCATGCCCGCGCCCGGCGCTCCCGACCCGCACTTCCTGAGCCCCGGCGGGACGCTGCGCGAACGGTTCCCCGCCGGACGGCTCCCGGGCTGGCTCGGCGAGCGCGAACTCGATGTCTACGCCGGGGAGTTCGAGCGGACCGGGATGAGCGGGGCACTGGGCCGCTACCGGAACATGGACCGCGACTGGGAGGATCTGGCCGCCTTCGAGGGTGCCCCCGTCACTCAGCCCTCGCTGTTCATCGGCGGCGGCCTGGACGCGTCCACCACCTGGATGGCCGACGCCATCAAGGCGTTCCCCGTCACCCTGCCCGGCCTGACCGCCTCGCACATCCTCGACGCCTGCGGCCACTGGGTCCAACAGGAACGCCCTGAGGAGACCAACCGGCTGCTGACCACCTGGCTCGCGTCCCTGCCGGCCTGACCGAGGGGGCGCCTCACGAAGACGCCCGGGCCACCAGCTCCGTGGGCAGCACGACCTGCCGTCTCTCCAGGCCGCGCGACACCGCCGGACGGCGGTCCGCGATCTCGTCCAGGAGGAGGTCGATCATCGCGCGGCCCATCAGCTCGATCGGCTGACGCACGCTGGTGAGCGGGGGGTCCATGTGGCGGGCGATGGCGGAGTCGTCGTAGCCGACGAGGGCCACGTCTTCGGGTATACGGCGGCCCGCCTCGCGCAGGACCTGGCGGGCGCCGGCCGCCATGACGTCGGAGCCGGCGAAGACCGCGTCGAGGGAGGGGCAGCGGTCCAGGAGTTCCGTCATCGCACGGCGGCCGCCCTCCTCGGTGAAGTCGCCGGGGACGATCAGCCGGTCGTCGGGCTCCCGGCCCGCCTCGCGCAGGCCCTCGCGGTAGCCGTCGACGCGGCGCTGGGCGCCGAAGACGTCGAGGCGGCCCGCCAGGTGGACTATGGTGCGGCGGCCCTGGGCGATCAGGTGCTCGACGGCCGCGCGGCCTCCGCCGTAGTTGTCGGAGTCCACGGACGGCAGCGTCTCGCCCGCCGAGCGGCGGCCGCTGATGACCGCCGGGATCTCCAGCTGGGAGAGGAGATCGGGGAGCGGGTCGTCCGCGTGGACCGAGACCAGCAGGACGCCGTCCACGCGGTGCGCGGCCAGGTACTGGGCCAGTCGCTGGCGCTCACGATCGCTGCCCGCGAAGATCAGCAGCAGCTGCATCTCGGTGTCGGACAGCGCCGCGCCGACCCCCCGCAGCATGTCCGAGAAGTACGGTTCCGCGAAGAAGCGGGTCTCGGGTTCGGGGACGACAAGGGCGATCGCGTCGGTTCGGTTGGCCGCGAGGGCACGGGCCGCCGTGTTCGGGACATAGCCGAGTTCCGCGACCGCGGCCTCGACGGCGGCGCGGGTCGCGTCGCTGACCCGCGGGGAACCGTTGATCACCCGGGACACCGTCCCGCGGCCCACTCCGGCCCGCGCGGCGACCTCCTCAAGGGTCGGCCGCCCGCCGCTCCGGCCCCGCGCTCCGTGGCCTGCCATGGTCGCCTCCCGTCACACCGCGGATCACTCCGCGACTGGCCTGGAATCTAACAGCCCTGCTCATGAACTCGAGCCCGGCCCGAGCGCCGCCCGCACCGGAGGCCGCGCCCTCGGCCCCCGCGACGGACCGAAAAGCCTCCGTCCTGACCCGAGTTCGTACCGCCTCTCGCAGTTAGCTAACGGCCCGATAACTGAACGCATCTCTCCGCGTCCGCTCCCTTGACACCCCCGCGCGAACCGACGACTCTTCAACACATCACTTGTGGGAGCGCTCCCACGGTACCTGACACATACACATCCCGCACGTTCCCCGCCCGAGCCGCAGCGTGAACTAACGGGCCCAACAATGCAGTTGGCCGGGGGGTCGGCACGTCAGGGCAACAGGAGGACGCAATGCGAGCACGTACCCGAACCGCCCGCAAGGTGGTAGTCCTCGCGACGATCGCGTCGCTGGGCACCGGGCTGCTGGCCGGCTGTGCCGACGACGGCAAGGACAGCTCCGGTTCGTCGTCGGAAGGCGGCGGCAAGGGCAAGACCAAGATCACGCTCGGCCTCTTCGGCACCGCCGGCTTCGAGGAGTCCGGCCTGTACAAGGAGTACGAGAAGCTCCACCCGGACATCGACATCCAGCAGACCGTCGTGGAGCGCAACGAGAACTACTACCCGGCGCTCGTCAACCACCTCACCACCAACAGCGGCCTCCAGGACATCCAGATGGTCGAAGTCGGCAACATCGCCGAGATCGTCGAGACCCAGGCCACCAAGCTGCTCGACCTGTCGAAGTACGGCAAGGAGAGCGACTACCTCGACTGGAAGTGGAAGCAGGCCACCACCAAGGACGGGCAGACGATCGGGGTCGGCACCGACATCGGCCCGATGGCCATCTGCTACCGCACCGACCTGTTCAAGGCAGCCGGTCTGCCCACCGACCGCGAGGAAGTCGGCAAGCTGTGGGCGGGCAGCTGGGACAAGTTCGTCGACGTCGGCAAGCAGTACCAGGCGAAGGCCAAGGGCACCACCTTCCTGGACTCCCCCGGCGGTCTGCTCCAGGCGATCCTCAGCAGTGAGACCGAGCGGTTCTACGACTCCGCAGGCGAGGTCATCTACAAGACGAACCCGGCCGTGAAGGCCGCGTTCGACCTCACCTCGCAGGCCGCCGAGGACGGACTGATCGGCAATCAGACGCAGTTCCAGCCCGCCTGGGACACCACGATCGCCAACAGCAAGTTCGCGGCGATGTCCTGCCCGCCCTGGATGCTCGGTTACATCAAGGGCAAGTCGAAGCCCGAAGCGGCCGGCAAGTGGGACGTCGCCCAGTCGCCCGTGTCCGGCAACTGGGGCGGCTCCTTCCTGACCGTGCCCAAGTCCGGCAAGAACACCGAAGAAGCCGCGAAGCTGGCCGCCTGGCTGACCGCGCCCGAGCAGCAGGCCAAGCTGTTCGGCGTGCAGGGCAGCTTCCCGAGCACCCCGGCGGCGTACGACTCGACCGAGGTGACAACCGCGAAGAACGACATGACTGGTGCCGCGCCGATCGGCACGATCTTCGCCGAGGCCGCCAAGAACATCCCGGTCCAGACGATCGGCCCGAAGGACCAGATCATCCAGCAGGGGCTGACCGACAACGGCGTGGTTCTCGTGACCCAGGGCAAGTCTCCCGAAGAGGCCTGGAAGAACGCCGTGAAGACCATCGACAACAACCTGGAGAAGTGACCGGTATGTCCCCCCGGCACGACACCGCCGCGCCCCCCGAGAAGGAGGGGGGCGCGGCCCCGGCCGACCGGATCCCGTCAAGTACGCCCGCTGAGGCGGACGTTCGACGCCGGGCCCGGCTCTCCCGCCGATGGCAGCGGGACATGCGCTGGAGCCCGTACGCCTTCGTCTCCCCGTTCTTCCTGCTCTTCCTCGCCTTCGGCCTCTTCCCGCTGATCTACACGGGCTGGGCCTCGCTGCACGCGGTGGAGCTGACGGCGCCAACCGACATGGACTGGGTGGGCCTGCGCAACTACACCCGGATCTTCGACGACGACTTCTTCTGGAACGCGGCGAAGAACACCCTGACCATCGGGATCATCTCCACCGTCCCGCAGCTGATGATGGCGATGGGCCTCGCCCACATCCTCAACTACAAGCTGCGCGGCTCGACCTTCTACCGGGTCGCGATGCTCGCGCCGTACGCCACGTCGATCGCCGCCGCCTCGCTGGTGTTCGTGCTGCTCTTCGGCCGCGACTACGGCATGATCAACTGGGCGCTGAACGCCGTCGGGTTCGACAACATCGACTGGCAGAACGACAAGTGGCCCTCGCAGATAGCCGTTTCGTCGATCATCATCTGGCGCTGGACCGGCTACAACGCGCTGATCTACCTGGCGGCGATGCAGGCCATCCCGCAGGACCTCTACGAGTCGGCGGCCCTCGACGGGGCCTCGCGCTGGAAGCAGTTCCTGCACGTCACGCTGCCCTCGCTGCGGCCGACGATCCTGTTCACCGTCGTCGTCTCGACGATCGGCGCCAGCCAGGTGTTCGGCGAGCCGCTCCTCTTCGACGCCAACAAGGGTGCGTCCGGCGGCGCCCAGCACCAGTTCCAGACGCTCGGCCTCTATCTGTACGAGCAGGGCTGGGTCAACCAGCACCTGGGCCGGGCCTCCGCCATCGCCTGGACCATGTTCTTGATCCTCATCGTGATCGGGATCGTCAACTACGTCATCTCGCGCCGGCTGCGCGCCAGTAGTTAGGAGTACAGGCCGTGACGACGACACTGACGCCCCCCACCGACCCTGTGAAGGAACCGCCCAAGCGCACCCGGCGCCCCAAGTCGGCCCGTGCGGGCGGGCAGTTGCACGGCGGCCCGATCGCGTACGCCGTGCTCGTGCTGTTCACCATCGGCTCGCTCTTCCCGCTGGTGTGGACGGCGATCGCCGCCTCGCGCGACAACAACCGGCTGGCGCAGACGCCGCCGCCGTTCTGGTTCGGCTCGGGCCTGTTCGACAAGCTCGAACTCGCCTGGAAGGACGCCAATCTGGGCGAGGCGATGCTCAACACCACGATCGTGGCCGGGATTTCGGCGGTCACTGTCGTCGTCCTCTCCACGATCGCCGGGTTCGCCTTCGCCAAGCTGCGCTTCAAGGGCCGTAACGCCATGATGCTGATCATCATCGGCACCATGATGATTCCGCCCCAGCTCAGCGTGATCCCGCTGTACATGATGGTCGCCAAGCTCGACTGGTCCGACCAGCTCCAGGCAGTGATCTTCCCGTCCCTCGTGAGCGCCTTCGGTGTCTTCTTCATGCGGCAGTACCTGATCCAGGCGCTGCCGAACGAGCTGATCGAGGCGGCCCGGGTGGACGGCGCGAGCAGCTGGCGGGTGATCTGGCACGTGGTGTTCCCGGCGGCGCGCCCCGCGATGGCCGTGCTCGGCATGCTCGTCTTCGTGCAGACGTGGAACGACTTCCTGTGGCCGTTCCTCGTGCTGACCCAGATGGGCAACCCGACCGTGCAGGTCGCGGTCGCGGGCCTCGGCCGCGGCTTCACCCCCGACCAGTCCCTGATCATGGCGGGCGCGCTGCTCGGCACGCTGCCGCTGCTGCTCGTCTTCGCGATCTTCGGCAAGCAGATCGTGGGCGGCATCATGCAGGGCGCCGTCAAGGGCTGACGCCCGTGTGGGGGCCGGGTCACCGCCGCCTCGGCCCCCCTCGCCCCCATCCTCCTTGTCCCCGTCCCCCCTCTTACCGTCGGCCTCCACGACCCCCTATGGGAGCGCTTCCATGCCTGAGCCTGTGACGCCCGTGACCTTTCCTCCCGCCTTCCTCTGGGGCGCCGCGACCTCCGCGTACCAGATCGAGGGGGCGGTACGGGAGGACGGCCGCACGCCCTCGATCTGGGACACCTTCAGCCATACGCCGGGCAGGACGGCGGGCGGCGAGACCGGTGACGTGGCCGTGGACCACTACCACCGCTACCGCGACGACGTGGCCCTGATGGCGGACCTCGGCCTGACCGCGTACCGCTTCTCGGTCTCCTGGTCCCGGGTGCAGCCGACGGGCCGCGGCCCCGCGGTCCAGCGCGGCCTGGACTTCTACCGCCGGCTGGTGGACGAACTGCTCGCGCACGGCATCAAACCGGCCGTCACCCTCTACCACTGGGACCTCCCGCAGGAGCTGGAGGACGCGGGCGGCTGGCCCGAACGCGACACGGCGCTGCGTTTCGCGGAGTACGCGCAGATACTGGGCGAGGCGCTCGGCGACCGAGTCGAGCAGTGGATCACCCTCAACGAGCCCTGGTGCAGCGCCTTTCTGGGGTACGGCTCCGGGGTGCACGCTCCTGGCCGCACCGACCCGGCGGCGTCGCTGCGTGCCGCGCACCATCTGAACCTGGCGCACGGCCTGGGCACTTCGGCCCTGCGCGCCGCGATGCCCGCCCGCAACTCGGTCGCGGTGAGCCTCAACTCCTCGGTCGTCAGGCCGGTTTCGCAGGACCCGGCCGACCTGTCGGCGGCGCGGCGCATCGACGACCTCGCCAACGGGGTCTTCCACGGTCCGATGCTGCACGGGGCGTACCCGGAGAGCCTGTTCGCGGCGACGGCATCGGTCACGGACTGGTCGTACGTCCTGGACGGCGATCTCGCCCTGATCAAACAGCCCTTGGACGCGCTCGGCCTCAACTACTACACACCGACGCTGGTTTCGGCGGCGGAGAACGTGACGGACGGCCCGCGAGCGGACGGCCACGGCGCGAGCTCGCACTCCCCCTGGCCGGGCGCGGACGACGTCGCCTTCCACCAAACGCCGGGCGAGCGTACGGAGATGGGCTGGACGATCGACCCGACGGGCCTGCACGACCTGATCATGCGCTACGTCCGCGAGGCCCCCGGCCTGCCGATCTACATCACCGAGAACGGCGCCGCGTACGACGACAAGCCGGACCCCGACGGCCGGGTCCACGACCCCGAGCGGATCGCGTACCTCCACGGCCACCTCGCCGCCGTACGCCGCGCCATCACCGACGGCGCGGACGTCCGCGGCTACTACCTCTGGTCCCTGATGGACAACTTCGAGTGGGCGTACGGCTACGGCAAGCGCTTCGGAGCGGTGTACGTGGACTACGCGACCCTGGAACGTACGCCGAAGTCGAGTGCCCGGTGGTACGGGGAGGCGGCGCGGACGGGGGTGCTGCCGGGGGTGGCCACCGAGTAGGGGGACCGGGGGACGGGGCGCGGCGCGGTGAGGGGAGTGCCGCGCCCCTTGGGGCTTGAGCACAGGCCCCTGGCTGGTCAGGCCCCTGATTCACAGGAAACCGAGTACAACCAACCCCCGCGATCACAAGTCCAGTTCGTCGGCGGCGCCACGCCTGTGCGCCGCCGACGAACCGCTCCCTGGGGGGAAGCACCGTGAGACGTTCCACCATCACCACCCGCGTACTCGGCGGCTCGGCACTCGCCTGCGTCGCCGTCGCCCTGTCACTGGTCTTCGTGCGGTACGACGCACCGGCCCCGCGTACCGACATCCTCGCGGCGCTCGGGCTGGCGGCCGTCGCCGCGGCCGGCTGGGCGTTCGCGTGCCGTACGGCGCCCGCGCTCGGACCGGCACCGGAAGCGGCGTCCAGCAGCGCGCTGCCCGGTCGACTCCCGCTGCCCAGGTGGGACTTGGGCACAGTCATCGGTTTTCTTCTCCTGGCCCTGACGCCGTACTCGGCGCACCGGCTCGCGCAGGGGCCCGGCGGCGGAGGAGTGTTCCTCGGCCTTGTGGGGCTCCTCCTGATCGTGGTGACGGTGAAGGCGATGCTCTTCGCGCGCAAGCAGACGAGCATGAAGCAAAGGCTGCTGAAGCTGAAGGTGCTGGCCGAGGACGCGGCACACGGCGAGGTGTACGCGGTGCGGGTGCAGGCCGGAGAGCCCGTGCGGATGCGGCTCAGTGAACGGGGCGACAAGCCCGGCGCGGTGGACGTCTCGTACTGGCACTGGATCGTCCTGCGGGAGGGCGCGCACGAGATCAGGCTGGCCGCACCGCGCGAGGATGTGGCGCGGGCCGCCGTACGGTTCGGCGGCCAGGAAGGGTGGCTTTACCTGCCCAAGCGCTGGAAGCTGATCGACGACGAGCTGCCCACGGCGTTCGTCGCGGACGGCGGCGAAGCGCTGCTGGGCCTCACGGATCCGGACGAGGTCCGCGCCTACCTGGTCAAGGACCTCCGTACGACATCGTCCGACCGCAGCGCGCGACGCGTACCGTCAACCGCCAAGTTCCGCATGCCGGTTCACCTCTCCACGTTCGGCGGGGCCCTGCTCGCCACCCTCCTGGCGCTGCCCGTACTCCTTCTCGGCAACGACCTGCCCACTGCGGCGGCCTGGTTCCTGTGCGCCCTCGCGGCGGGCTCGGCCGTGACGGGGGCGCTGCGCGGTGCCGGCGACGGGGCGACGCGGGCGGTCATGTCCGATGTGAAGTGGACTGAGCGGGACGAGACGGATCCGTCCATCGCGTAGGCCGCGAGGTGCCCGCGAGATGCCCGGGAACGCGCCGCGCGCCCCGGCCGGGTGGGGGGATGGTCCGGCCGGGGCGCGCAGCCCCCGTGCGGAGATGGCTGGTTGGCGAATTGGCTGACTGACTGGCTGACTGGCTGACTGGGCAGGCGAATTGGCTAGTTGTTGGCGGCGAAGGCCTTCGAGAACGCGTTCGCGTCCTGGACGATCGAGCTGCACGTCGCGTCGGCGAAGTTCTGCGCACCGCCCGCGCACTGCTTGTCGCGGGTGGCGGACCACATCGAGAGCCAGCCGAGGCCCTTCGACTTGGCGAAGGCGACCAGCTGGGTGGCGTCCTCGACCTTGAAGATCTCCGTCGTCACGTCGTTGACGCCGATCATCGGGGTGACAGCCACGGCCTTCCAGGCGGCACTGTCGGAGAGCCCGAGGACGCTCTTGACCTGGGCCTGTGTCGCGGTCGCGGCCTGCTCGGCGTACGTACCCATGTCACCGCTGTACGCGGGGCCGTAGTCCATCGCCATGATGTTGACGGTGTCGATGGAGACGCCGTTCGACTTGGCGTTGGACAGGAGGTTCACGCCGTCCTGGGTGAGGCCCTCGGGCATCACCGGGAGCGTGAACGACACGTCCAGCGACGGGTGTTGCTGCTGGAGCTTCGCGACGGCCTGGGCGCGGCGGGTGTTGGCGGCCGTGTCGGGCAGCGCACCGCCCTCCACGTCGAAGTCGACCTTCGTGAGGTCGAACGCGTCCACGACCTTGTCGTACGCCGACGCCAGCGCGTCCGCCGACGAGCACGTGGTCGCCAGCTCCGAGCCGGACGCCCCGCCGAAGGAGACGCGGACGTCGCCGCCCTTCGCCCGCAGGGCACCGATCTGCGAGGCCACCCCGTCACTGGCGAGGTCGGTCACACCGCCCCACTTGGGTGTGCAGCCGCCGCCGTCCGTGATGAAGGCGAGGTTGTAGTCCTTCACTCCGGTGGCCGTGGCGGCGGCGAGCAGGTCGAAGGCGGGGTAGAGCGAGGTGTCGACGTAGGGCGCGAAGCCTGCGCTGGTGGTGGTGCCGCTGCCGGAGGTCTCGGAGGCGGAGGGGGTGGGGGTCGGCGTGGGCGTTGCCGACGCGGTGGGTGACGCGGTCGCCGTGGCACTCGGGGTCGCCGTCGGGGTCGCCGTCTCCGTCGGGCGGCCGCTCGGTTCCGGCGTCGCGCCGCTGTCCACGGAGCAGTCGGCACCGTCGATGAGACAGCCCGTCGGGTTCGCGGAACCGTTCACGACGAACCCGACGGTGACGGTCTCACCGGCCGCGAGGCCGTCCTTGTCCCAGGACGGCGGCCGCACGGTGACGTGCTGCCCGCTCACCGTCGACTCGCCGTTCCACAGCGAGCTGAGCGTGGCGCCGGACGGCAGGTCGAACTCCAGCGTCCAGTCCCCCTTCGTCTGGTCGCTGTCGTTGGTGATGACGTACTGCGCGGTGTAGCCGGTCGACCAGTCACTGGTCTTGGTGTACGCGGCTCCGACGCCGGCCGCCTGTGCGGTCCCGGAGAGCAGGACGGCGCCACCGCCGACCAGGGCCGCGGAGATGATGCCGCCTATCGCCTTGTTCCTGGCACTGATCCTGCGCCGGTGCGTACTGCTCATCGCGTGTGCCTGCCTTCGCGGTTCACGGGGGTGGGGTGCGGCAGCACGCTAGCGATCCGGAATCGGGCAAAACGCTTCATCCGGACGGCCGTTGGCGATCTTAGGGTGCGCTTAAGGGAGACATCGGGGGCGGTTAAAGGTCGAGACCAATTTGAGGGCCGAGCACTGGAACATCAACGAACATGTTCGCTAGGAACTTGTTCGTGACGAACATGTTCGTTATGGTGGATGTATGGCACCCGATACACCCCACAGTCGCCGGGAACGCCCGGCCAAGCCGGCCCTGTCACGGGACGGCATCGTCGCCACCGCTGTCGAGATCATGCGCGCCGAGGGCCTGCAGAAGGTCACCATGCGGCGGCTGGCGCAGGAGCTGGACACCGGCCCGGCCTCGCTTTACGTGTACGTCCGCAACACCGCGGAGCTGCACGCGGCCGTCCTGGACGAGCTCCTGGGAACCGTCGAGTCGCCCCCGGCCGACGAGGGCGACTGGCGCGAGCGCCTGGAGAAGGTCCTCTCCTCCTACACCGAGGTGCTGTTCGAGCACCGGGGCCTCGCCCAGTCCGCTTTGGTGGCCCGCCCCAGCGGAGAGCACTACCTGAACCTCGTCGAGAGGCTGCTGGCTCTGCTGGACGAGGGCGGCGCGCCGCCCGGACAGGCGGCCTGGGGTGTGGACCTGCTGCTGCAGGTCGCCACCGCGACCGCCGCCGAGCACGCCGTCCAGGACCGGGCCGTCGGAGCCCAGGACGACTGGGACGCCCTCGCCCGCGCCCTTCAGAACGCTTCCGGCGACACCCACCCGCACATCGCCTCGCTCGCCGACGAGCTTCTGTCAGGCGCCCCGAAAGCACGTATGACCTGGGGTTTCCAGATGCTGATCAACGGCATCCTGCACACCCCCACGCCCACCTAGACCCAAAGGAGCACGACCATGACCACCACCACGCCCACTCACCACCCCGTAACCGTCATCGGCGCCGGGCTCGGCGGCCTCACCCTCGCCCGAGTCCTGCACGTCAACGGCATCGAAGCCGCCGTCTACGACCTCGACGCCTCCCCGGCAGCCCGCGCCCAGGGCGGCATGCTCGACATCCACGAGGAGTCCGGGCAGGCGGCCCTGCGCGCCGCCGGCCTCTACGAGGAGTTCCGCACCCTCATCCACCCCGGCGGCGAGGCCACCCGCATCCTCGACAAGCACGCCGTCGTCCGTATGAAGCAGGACGACGACGGCGACGGCGGCCGTCCCGAGGTCGAGCGCGGCCAACTGCGCGACCTGCTGCTCGGCTCGCTGCCCGAGGGCACCGTCCGCTGGGGCACGAAGATCACCGGCGCACGCCCGCTCGGCGACGGCCGCCACGAGGTCACCCTCGCCGACGGCTCCGTCCTCACGACCGACCTGCTGATCGGCGCCGACGGAGCCTGGTCCCGGATCCGACCGCTGGTCTCCGCCGCCACTCCCGCCTACTCCGGCCTGTCCTTCGTCGAGGCGGACCTGCCCGACGCCGACACCCGCCACCCCGGCAGCGCCGCCGTCGTCGGCGGCGGCATGCTCATGGCCCTCGGCGCGGACAAGGGTTTCCTCGCCCACCGCGAGACCGACGGCAGCCTGCACGTCTACACCGCGCTCAAGGTCCCCGAGGAGTGGCTCGACGGTATCGACTTCACCGACACCGCCCTGGCCAAGGCGGCCGTCCTCGATCACTTCCCCGACTGGGACAGGAGCCTGCGCGCGCTGATCGCCGACGCCGACGGCCCACTGGTCCCCCGCCGGATCCACACCCTGCCCGTCGGCCACCGCTGGGACCGCGTCCCCGGCGTCACCCTGCTCGGCGACGCCGCCCACCTGATGTCACCGTTCGCCGGCGAGGGCGCCAACCTCGCCATGCTCGACGGAGCCGAACTGGGCACCGCCCTCGCGGCACACCCCGGCAACACGGAGGCCGCGCTCGCCGCCTACGAGCAGGTGATGTTCCCGCGCAGCGAGTCCGCCGCGGCAGAGTCCGCCGAGAGTCTCATCGTCTGCTTCCGCGACGACGCCCCTCAGGGTCTGCTCGACATGTTCGCCGGATTCCAGGACCAGGCGGAAGCCCATGCGGAGGACGGGACAGAGGCTCGAGCAGAGGACCAGGCACAGCCCCAGGCGGACTGACCCGCCCGGTCGGCCGGGAGGGACGGGCGTCAGCCCACACCCACACCGCGCCGACGCCGCCGTACGGACCCCCGGTGCCCCCGCCGAACGGGCGCCCGCCCGTCCAGCTGGATCCAGATCCGCACCTCCGTCCCCCCGAGCACCGACGATCCGATCCGCACATCCCCGCCCGTCGACTCCGCGAGCCGTCGCACGATGTCCAGGCCGAGCCCCGTCGAGCCGTCGCTCCCGGACCCGCGGCCCCGCGCCATCGCCGCCTCCGGGTCCACGATCCCGGGACCCGCGTCCGACACCAGCACGATCACCGCGTCCTCGCCGTTGTGCACGTCGACCGCGAAGGCGGTGCCCTCCGGGGTGTGCCGGAAGACATTGCCGAGCAGCGCGTCCAGGGAAGCCACCAGGTCGGCGCGCGCGACCGGTATTCGTACCGGCCGGTCCACACCCGCAACCCGCACCTTGCGCCCCTCGTCCTCCGCGAGCGCCGACCAGAAGTCCATCCGCTCGCGCACGACCTCGGACGCGTCGCACCCGGCGACGGCGGCTATCGCCGCCGTCTGCGGCTTCGCCTCGCGGGCCGTCCGGATGATGGTGTCGACCTCACGCTCCAACTGCGCGACGGCCGCCCGGGTCTGCTCGGCGGCCGGTCCGTCGCCGAGCGAGGCCGTGTTGAGCCGCAGCACGGTCAGCGGTGTGCGCAGGCGATGGGAGAGATCGGCCGCCAACTCCCGCTCGTTCGCAAGCAGTTGTACGACCTGATCCGCCATCGAGTTGAACGCGACCGCCGCGAGGCGCAGCTCGGTCGGCCCCTCCTCGGGCACCCGGGCCCCCAGCTTGCCCTCCCCCAACTCGTGCGCGCCCTCGACCAGTCGCTGCGCGGGCTGCACCATCCGTACGCCCAGCCGGTCGGCCACCGCGACGGAGCCGATGATGAGCGCGACGCCGACCGCGGCGAGCACCGCCCAGGCCGTGCCGATGCCGTTGCTGACCTCGGACTCGGGGACGTACACCTCGACGACCGCGATCTCGCCGGAGCTCAGCGCGACGGGCTGGAGCAGGGTGGAGCCGCCGGGGACCTCCGTGGTGGAGGCGCGGCCCAGCTTCCGGGTCGTGGCGATGTCCTCGTCGGCGGCGCGCTCCTTGCCGATCTCGACCGCGGCCGCGCCGTCGGCGGCCGGTATGTGCACGGCCATGCCCTCGTCCGAACCCGCGGACGCGACGACCCGCTCCAACTGGTCCCGGTCGGTGGTGATGGAGAGCGCGGGCGCGATCGCCGCGGCCTCCCGCTCGGCGTTCGAGAACGCCCGGTCTCTGGCCATCTCCTTGATGACAAGCCCGAGCGGCACCGCGAAGGCCACCACGACCATCGTGGTCACCGCCACACACACCTTGACCAGCGCCCACCTCATGGCGCCCACCCCTCGCCCCGTGCCCACCTCATAGCGGCGGCTCCGCCCTCGGCGGCTCCAGCTTCACACCGACACCCCGCAGGGTGTGCAGATAACGCGGCCGCGCCGCCGTCTCACCCAACTTCCGCCGCAGCCAGGACAGATGGACGTCAATGGTCTGATCGTCCCCGTACGACTGCTGCCACACCTCGGCGAGCAGTTCCTTGCGTGCCACGACGACACCGGGCCGCCCGGCCAGGAAGGCGAGCAGGTCGAACTCACGCCGGGTGAGATCCAGCCGTACGCCGTCCAGTTCGGCCTGCCGGCGCAGCGGGTCGATGGCGAGCCCGCCGACCCTGATGACCGTCGACGGAGGCGCGTCCCCCGCGGGCACCCGGGCGCGGCGCAGGACGGCCGCCATCCGCGCCGACAGGTGCTCGACCGAGAACGGCTTGGTCAGATAGTCGTCCGCGCCGTCGTTCAACAGGCGGACGATCTCGGCCTCGTCGTCGCGTGCGGTGGCGATGATCACCGGGACGTCGGTGATTCCGCGCAGCATCTTCAGCGCCTCGGCCCCGTCCAGATCGGGCAGACCGAGGTCGAGGATCACGACGTCGAAGGAGAAATGGGCGACCTCGCGCAGCGCCTCAAGGGCGGTGCCGACGCTGCGCACGGTGTGCGCGGCATCGGTCAGATGCCGGATGAGGGCTGAGCGCACGAACTGGTCGTCCTCGACCACGAGCACACTTGCCATGGGCAGGACCGTACGCCATCCGGGCGAGCCGCTCCGGTGCCTGTGGATAACTCGGTACGAGTGCGTACGAGGTGGTTGTGGACAACCGACTGAGCAACCCGGCCGAACAACCCGGCTGTGCGCAAAGCCTGAGACACCCGTGGGACGCGTGGGGCGGTCGTGAGGCAGTATGGCCGCGATGCGCAGAGGACTCGTACACGTACTGGCTTGGTCGCTCGCCACGGGCGCGGCGGTCACGCTGTCGTGGTGGGGTGTCCACACGGTGATGGCGGGGACGGCCTACGACCCGCCGCGCGCCCTGCCCATCACGGCGGGCGACGCCACGACGCAGGAGTCGAAGCCGCTCGCCTCCTCGACGGAGCGGGCCAAGCCGTCGAAGAGCCCGTCGAGCAAGGCGCCGGAGAGCCCCGAGCCGAGCTCGACGCCCTCCAAGACTCCCGGTGCCAGTCCCTCTCCGAGTTCGTCCGGCGCCTCGTCCGGCCAGGTCAAGAGCTACGACACCGAAGGCGGGCGGGCGGTCTTCGCCCTCGACAAGACGTACGCGACGCTCGTCTCGGCGACCCCGGCCTCGGGCTGGTCGATGCAGGTGTGGAAGACGGAGACCTGGATCCGGGTGGAGTACGCCTCGGGCGCGGACCGGGTGTCGGTGTTCTGCACGTGGCACGACAGCGCGCCGCGGGTGCAGATCGGGACGTACTGAGCGCTGGTTCGGGGCCCCGGCTCAGCGGAACACCGAGGGTGGCGGTGCGGGCGACGCCACCGCCGCCGCGTCCGTGACCGGTGCCGCTCCCCCGGTGAAGTCGGCGAGTTCCCTGCCGTGTTCGACGCGTCCGGGGTGCGGGTCGGAGGCCGCTCGACGGGTCAGTTCGGCCAGCGGGAGGGGCCTTGCGGAGCCCACGAGGACGGCGTTCCCGAAGCGTTTGCCGCGCAGTACCGTCGGGTCGGCGATCAGCGCCAGTTCGGGGAAGACGGCCGCGGCGGTGGCGATCTGGCCGCGCAGATGCGCGAGCGGCGGCCCGTCGGCGAGGTTGGCGGCGTACAGGCCGTCCGGTTTGACGGCCCTGCGGACATCGGTGAGGAACTCGACCGAGGTGAGGTGGGCCGGCGTGCGTGCCCCGCTGAACACATCCGCGATCACCAGGTCCGCCCAGCCGTCCGGCACCTTCGTGAGCCCTTCGCGGGCGTCCATGGAACGCACCCGGATACGGGCACCGGGGTCCAACGGCAGTTCGCGGCGGACCAGTTGGACGAGGGTCGCGTCGCGTTCGACGACCTGCTGAGTGGAGCGGGGGCGGGTCGCGGCGGTGTAGCGGGCGAGGGTGAGGGCGCCGCCGCCGAGGTGTACGGCGTGCACGGGTTTGCCCGGCGGGGCGACGAGGTCGATGACATGGCCCAGGCGGCGCTGGTACTCGAAGTTCAGATACGCGGGATCATCCAGGTCGACGTGCGACTGCGGGGCGCCGTCGATCAGCAGGGTCCAGGCGCGCGCCCGGTCCCGGTCGGGCATCAGCTCGGCGAGCCCGCCGTCGACCGCCTCGACGACGGCCTCGGCGGCGGCCGCCTGCCCGCGCCGTGCACCACGCCCGCCGTCACGTCCCGCGTCGCGCCCGTCGTCGGACCGCTTGTTCCTCGCCCTTGCCATCCCGCCATTATCGGGGCGTACGAGCGGGTCGGCTCAGCAGCGGATTCACCGGCGGTTCTTCGGACGGCTCAGCGGCAGTTGTCCGCGGCCTCGATGAGCCGCGCCGCCTCGCCGAGGGCCGCCCGCAGCACCGCCGGGTCGGTCGCGAGGTCGGCCTCGCCGGGCGGAAGCAGCCAGTCCGAGCCCTCGACCGGGGGCTCGGGGGCCAGCCTGAGGCCCGCGCCGTTGGTGTGTGTACAGGTACTGCCCGGCACGTCCCACGCGTCCGCGGTGCCTGGCGGCACCAGGAAGCCGAGGGTGTCGCAGCCGTCGTCGTGAAGCACGGGTCCGACGGCGTCGCCGGAGCCGCGGCGCAGGATGTCGACCGCCTCCAGGCCCTGCCGCGTCGGCACCGTCACCAGGTCGCAGTCGGCGACCGGCTCAGGTGGGGCACTGCACTCCGGCGACGGCCGGTGCTGCGCGGTCGACAGCGACGTACGGAACTCGGCGCTCTGCGTGGTCTCCATCCCGGCCTCCAACACGGAACCCCTCCTCCTGACGAGTGGGTCGGGAGTTCGGGCGGCTCCCGGTCCACAGGGTTCAACGCACCATCGCGTCAACGGCTACGGCATAACACCGCCGCAAAGGATGGCAGTTCATGGCAGATCGTGGATGAGATATCCGGTTTGTAGCCAAACCCAGCGTGCGGGGTCCGTCACAGCAGGTACGTTCTTGCCCCGCCGGACGCATGGCACCCATAGGGCACAACCCGGGTAACTCGCCTTGATTCCGGCACGGTTCGACGGTTCGCAAGAGAGGGCCCCACCATGGCGTCGTCAACGGTGACCTCGTCCCAGCCCCCCAGGCCATCGCGGCCGAACCTCGCCTTCCGGCGGCTGCGCGCACAGCGTTCGCCGGGCGAGTTCGCCGCGGCGGTGCGGCGGGCCGCCCGTGAGATCGGCGAGCGGGTCAGCTGCGACGCGCGCTACATCGGGCGCGTGGAGGCGGGCGAGATCCGCTGTCCCAACTACGCGTACGAGCGGGTGTTCCTGCACATGTTCCCCGGCCGCACGCTCACCGACCTGGGCTTCGCACCCCGCTCATCGGTACGCGGGCGCGGGGCGCGCGACACGGACGAAGCGCCCCCTCCGCACACCGCGAGCCCTTCGCACGCCTCGCATGAGACGGAGGGGGCGTACGAGACGTATGAAGCGCAGGAAAACCCGTACCACCCGCATGACCCGCACGATCCGTGCCACTCGTACGACCCGCACGATCCGTACGAGAACCACGAACAGAACGACGAGGAGAGCGACGTGCAGCGTCGCGCATTCATGACCGGAGGCACCGCCACTGTGGCGGCCGCCTCGATGGTGCCCTTCGGGGTCGCGTTCGGCTCCCCCGCCGCGGCCGTAGACCGGCGTGTCCACCGGGCGGGAACGTCCGAGGCCGGCGCCCTCGAAGAGGCCGTACGCAAGATCCGGCTGCTCGACGACCGGCACGGGGCCGACGGCCTCTACCGGCGGGCCGCGGCGCCGCTGCGGACGGCGTACGCGCTGCTCGACGCGGGCACCACCCGGCAGGCGACCGCCGACCGGCTGTACGCGGGGGCAGGTGAACTGGCCATCTCTGTGGGGTGGCTGGCGCACGACTCCGGGCGCTTCGACGACGCGCGCTCGCACTACGCGGAGGCGCTGGCGACCTCGCGGATGTCCGGCGACCCGGGCCTGGAGGCGCACGCCTTCTGCAACACCGCGTTCCTCGCGCGCGACGCGGGGCGCCCACGTGAAGCGGTGCGCGCGGCGCAGGCCGCGCAGCGCGCCGCGCGCCCGCTGGGCTCCCCGCGGCTGCTCTCGCTGCTCGCGCTGCGCGAGGCGGGCGGCTGGGCGGGGCTCGCCGACCGCGCGGGCTGCGAGCAGGCGCTGGCACGCGCGCAGGCCCTCTACGAGCGGGGCCCTTCGGAGACGGACCCCGAGTGGATGACCTTCTACGGAGAGGCCGAACTGGAGGGTCTGGAGGCGCAGTGCTGGTCGACGCTGGGCGACTGGCCCCGCGCGGCCCGCCACGCACGCCGCGCCGCGGCCCTCCAGGACCCGCACTTCACCCGCAACCTGGCCCTCTACACCGCCGAACTCGCCGACGACCTCGCCCGCGGCGGCCGCCCCGACGAGGCCGCCCTCGCGGGCCTGCGGGTCCTCGACCTGCTGAGCGAGGTCCAGTCCTCCCGTATCCAGACCATGCTGGCGGGAACGGCGCGGGTACTGCTGCCGCACCGCAGGGCGTCGGGAGTCTCGGCGTTCCTGGACCGGCACGCGTCACTGCCGCGTACTGCGTGAGGGGGCAACCGAGAGCGCCTACTACGGGGTCAGGTGTCCGCAGTCGTTCCACGACTCGATCGCGGGCTCCCCGTAGGCCCACCCGAGTACCGACAGCGAGGTCGGGTTGAGGCGGATGCGGGCCGCGAAGTCCAGGGGGAGGCCCAGCCAGCGGGCGCCTATGGAGCGCAGGATGTGGCCGTGGGCGAAGACCAGCACGTCACGGTCGGCGGAGCGGGCCCACGCGACGACCTCGTCCGCGCGCGCGGAGACCTGTTCCAGGGTCTCGCCCTCGGGAACGCCGTCGCGCCAGATGAACCAGCCCGGCCGGACCGCCTGGATCTCGGCCGGGGTCATGCCCTCGTACGCGCCGTAGTCCCACTCCATGAGCGTGTCCCAGGTGGTCGCACGGTCCCCGAACCCGGCGAGTTCGCACGTCTCACGCGCGCGTGCCAGCGGACTGGTGCGCACCTCCACCCCGTCAAGACCGTCGAACGGCGTCCGGTGCAACCGCTCGCCGAGGAGCTTGGCGCCACGCTTTCCCTCCTCCAGGAGCGGGACGTCGGTCCTGCCGGTGTGCTTGCCGGACAGCGACCATTCGGTCTGTCCGTGCCGGGCCAGCAGGATGCGCGGTGCCATGGAGGGATGCCTTTCCGATAGGTACAGGGAGAGGGTCGTTCAGATGACGGAACGGGTCATTGAGGTGTGCGAGGTGGGTCATTCCATCATCGCGCACCCGCGCGGTGGGCAACCCGGGGGGCGATCTCTGCGTCTTTGACGACCGAGGGGCGCCCCTTCGGGGAGTTCACATACACCGTAAAATCGAATGTGGCCACGGATCGTCGTGAGCAGACTGTGCAGACTTGGCCGTCGGCAGACTGAGCAGACCGGCGGGTCACCGCACAGATGGGGGAGGGCGATTCGGATGCCGCAGGCCGATGCACCGCGTACCGAGGCGGCACCACGCGCCCGGCTCCGCCGGTGGACCGAGCCGCGTACCTCCCGGGCATCGCGGGCCCGGCTCCGCTGGTGGACAGAGCTCCCACTGATCCTGCTGGTGTACGCGTCGTACTCGGCGGGCCGGCTGCTCGCCCGGGGCGACGAGTCCGGTGCCGTCGACCACGGCCTGGAGATCCTGCGCATCGAGAAGGCCCTGCGCCTGAACGCCGAGCACCCGCTGAACCGTCTTTTCACCC
Source organism: Streptomyces sp. NBC_00620 (assembly GCF_026341825.1). Classification (GTDB taxonomy): domain Bacteria; phylum Actinomycetota; class Actinomycetes; order Streptomycetales; family Streptomycetaceae; genus Streptomyces. The sequence goes on along the minus strand of NZ_JAPENY010000001.1, from coordinate 3,261,892 downwards.
GCGAGGCCTGGCTCGGCGTGCCCGCCGACTTCTGGTACGCGTCCCTGCACTACCTGGTCACGCCCGCGATCCTGATCTGGCTCTTCCGGTCCCGCGCGGTGCGCTATCGCGCGGCCCGCACCTGGCTGATGACCTCCACGTTCATAGGCCTGATCGGCTTCACGCTGCTGCCCACCTGCCCCCCGCGGCTGCTCGCGGCGGGCCACGGCTTCACCGACACGATGGCCCAGTACAGCGACTACGGCTGGTGGGCGGGCGACGCGAGCGCGCCGCGCGGCCTCGGCGGCATGACGAACCAGTACGCGGCGATGCCGAGCCTGCACGTGGGCTGGGCGCTGTGGTGCGGAGTGATTCTGTGGCGGTACGGCCGCACACCCCTCGCCAAGGCCGCGGGCATCGCGTATCCGCTGATCACCACGATCGTCGTGATGGGCACCGCCAACCACTACTTCCTCGACGCGGTCGCGGGCGCGGCGGTGATGGGGGCCGGGCTGCTGCTGACCCCGTTCGTGATGCGGGTCGCGGACCGTGCGAGGACCGCGCTGAGCGCGCGGTTCAATGCGGTGCTCGGCGCCCGTTCCGCACGGGCCCCGGGCGCCTCGCACGGCGCAGGTTCCTCAATTGTCAGTGCGGGGTGCCAGACTTCCACGGGTGAACGATTTCCCCGACAGCGCGAGTCCCGAACCGGGCCGAGAGCCGAGCCGGGTGCCGCCCCCACGGACGCGGGGGACGGCGCTGCGGCAGCGGCTCGCTGACCTGCGCGGCCCGTCCGTACCCCCCAAGGCTCTCGACGCGCGCGCCCTCGCGGCGCTCGCCGCGAACCCGGGGTGCGAGCGGCGCGCCCTCCTGGACGGCGCGGGGGTCGACAAGGCGAAGCTGGCGGAGGGGCTGGGCTCGCCGTCCGCCTTCGGGCAGTCGCAGTTCGCCTTCATGCGGGGCAACGCCTTCGAGGCGCGGGTGAAGGCCGACGGGGGCGCGGAGTTGCTGCGGCTCGTGCACGAGAAGCTGGACCCGGGTGCCGAACCGCCCGGCTCCGGGCGCGTACCCGACCTGTCTGCGGTCGGCCCCGAGGGGCGCGCGGCCCGTACGGCGCTCGCGTTGCGCGAGGCCACCGAAGCCGGGGTCTGGACCCTGCTCGACCACCCCATGGTCGCGCTCGACGTCGCCGGCTCCCCCGCGTTCCTGGAGCCCGACGCGGTGGTCGTGCACCCCGACGGCGGCTGGACCGTCGTCGAGATCAAGTCCTTCCCCATGCTGGACGGTTCGGCCGACCCGGCGAAGGTGGGCGCGGCCGCGCGCCAGTCCGCCGTCTACGTACTGGCGCTGGAGGAGATCGCCGCCCGCCTGGACCAGCCGGGCGAGGTCCGCCACCGCGTCCTCCTGGTCTGCCCGAAGGACTTCTCCAACCTCCCGACCGCGTCCGCCGTCGACGTCCGCAAGCAGCGCGCGGTCACCCGCCGCCAGCTCGCCCGCCTCACCCGGGTCGAGGACATCGCCGACGCCCTCCCCGAAGGCACCTGTTTCGCCCCCGACCTCCCGGCCGACTCCCTGACGGCCGCCGTCGAGTCCGTCCCGGCGACGTACGCCCCGGAATGCCTCGCCGCCTGCGAGCTCGCCTTCCACTGCCGCGACCACTCCCGCGCGGCGGGCGCGGTGACGTCCTTGGGGCGCTCACTGCGCGCCGAGCTGGGCGGGCTGACGACGGTGGGGGACGTGCTGGCCGCCGCCCGCGGAGAGGCCGGGGACCCGGCCGATCCGGCGGTCGCCGCGCTGCGCAGGGCGGCGGAGCTGCGAGCCGAGGCGCTGGGAGCCCGGCCCTCAGCAGTCCAGCCGTCGGGACTCCAGTCGTTGGGAGCCCAGCTCTCGGCAGTCCAGTCGTCGGCAGTCACGGAGGGGGCCGTATGTCGCTGATCGCCACCCTCGCCCGCCTCGAGGCCGTCGACAGCGGCCGGGCCCAGCCCACCGCCACCGTGCGGCACCGGCATCTCACCGAGCGGCCCCTCGTGTTCGTGCCGCTGATCACCGCCGGTGAGGCCGGGGCCCCGCTCGGAGCGCTCGTCGGAACCGAGCGGGACGCGCCGCGGCTACTCGTCGTACCGCAGCCACGCGACCGCGACCTGCGGTTCGCGTTCCTGGCCGAGCTCGCGGACGTCGTCCTGCCGTACATCGACTCGTACGCGGACGTGGTCGAGGCGGCCGAGCGCAGCGAGACCGATCCGGGGACCGGGAAGCGCGTCAAGGTCGAGGTCGAACTGTGCGCGGACGCCCCGCAGTTGATCGTGCCGAGCCGGTCGGGAGTCGAGTTCGTACGGCTGCTCGGGCGCTCCATGCGGTTTCGTCGCACCGCCGAGCAGGAGCCGGAGGCGCCCCATCCGGCGCCGCCCCGAGTGCCGTTGCTCGGGCGGTGGATGACGCACTTCGGGGAGCGGGCCCGGGTGCCCGGCTCCTCGCTGCTGCTCGCCCTCACCGACGTGCTGTCGCGGCACTGGGCCACCGGGCAGAGCAGTCTGGAGGACCAGCACCTGGGGGCGCTGCTCGCCTGGATCGACCCGGCGGACGGTGCGTCGGGCGCCGAGGCGGCGCTGCGGGCCGAGTTGCTGCGGGACTCCCGGGGACAGCTCGTCTGCCCGCCCGCAGGGCCGGCGACCGACCCGGCCTTCGACAACAAGCTGCTGGCCCCCGCCATCGATCGCTACGACCGTGCGCGCACCGCGCTCGCCGCCGCCGAGGACGGCGTCGAGGCGGACGACCGGCTCGGTGACCTCACCGCCGCCGAGCGGGAGATCCGCGCCCTCGTCGGCGGTGTCATGCTGCCCACCTGGGACGCGGTGTGGCGCGGCCTCGACCTGCTGCGGGAGCTGCCCGAGGGCGCCCGCGCGGCCGACCGCTGGACCCGTGACCGCTGGTCATTCACCGGCCACCGGGACCGGATCACCGCGGGCGAACCCCCGCAGCCGCGCCGCGACGACGCGGTCACCGCGGCGAACAAGCTCGCCACCCGCGAGCGCGAACAGGCCCGCCTGGAAGCCCAGGAGGCCCTCGACGACCCGCTCGTCATGGCCGGACGGCGGCTCGGCGGCGAGGCCTTCGCGGGCGAGGTCATGGATGTCGTGATGGCGTACAGCGAGGGCAAGCGGCCGAGCCCGCGCCCGCTGGTGACCGTGCGCACGGACGACCGGCCGCATCTGGGGGAACGGGCGAAGGTGTACCGGTCGTTGGGCGGGAAACCGCAAGCGGCCGAGTTCGTCGCCGCCGAGGAGGACGGCGCCCTGCTCGTCCTGCGGGTGGTCGACAAGATGGGGCGCGGCAAGGAACCCGAGGCGGGGTCCGTGCCGGAGAAGGGCGACCTCGTCTGCTTCACGCTCTTCGAGCACGAGCAGCGCGGCGGGGCGAAACTGCCCGACCCGGAGGAGACACCGTGGACACACGGCGGGCCGCCCGGTGAGGCCGACGTGCCCCGTCCGGACCCGGTGACGGAGGAGGACGTCCTGTGACCCCGCCCCTGACGACCCCCGTCTTCGATCCGGGCGCCGCGGCGACCAGCGCCACCGACGCGATCCTCCGCGACACACTGCACGGCACGCACCGCGGAGTCGTGGTCGACTCCCCGCCCGGCGCCGGAAAGTCCACCCTCGTCGTTAGGGCCGCGCTCGAACTGGCCGCCGCGGGACGCCCGTTGATGGTCATCGCGCAGACCAACGCCCAGGTCGACGACCTCGTGCTGCGGCTCGCCGAGAAGAACCCCGAGCTGCCCGTCGGAAGGCTGCACAGCAGCGACCCCGACCCGTACGACAAGGCGCTCGACGGCCTGGGACACGTACGCAAGTCCACCAAGGCGGCCGACCTGGCGGGCCTCGACGTAGTCATCTCGACCGCCGCCAAGTGGGCCCACGTCAAGGGCGTCGAGCCGTGGCGGCACGCGATCGTCGACGAGGCGTACCAGATGCGCTCGGACGCACTGCTGGCCGTCGCGGGGCTCTTCGAGCGGGCGCTGTTCGTGGGCGACCCGGGGCAGTTGGACCCGTTCGCGATCGTCGGATCCGAGCAGTGGGCGGGCCTGTCGTACGACCCGTCGGCGTCCGCCGTGACGACGCTGCTCGCCCACAACCCCGAGCTTCCGCAGCACCGCCTGCCGGTGTCGTGGCGGCTGCCCGCGTCCGCGGCGCCGCTGGTCTCGGACGCGTTCTACCCGTACACCCCGTTCCGCAGCGGTACGGGCCACGGGGACCGGCGGCTCGACTTCGGTGTGCCGTCGGACGGTTCGGGCCCCGACCGGGTCATCGACGAGGCCGCTGAGGCGGGTTGGGGGCTGCTGGAGCTGCCGGCCCGGCACACGCCTCGTACGGATCCGGAGGCGGTTCGGGCCGTGGCCCAGGTCGTACGCCGTCTGCTGGACCGGGGTGGCGCGGCCACGTCGGAGCGGGCCGCCGAACCGGTGCCGCTGACCGCCGACCGGATCGCCGTCGGGACGGCGCACCGGGACCAGGCCGCCGCCGTACGGGCCGCGCTGACCGAGCTCGGCGTCTCGGACGTCACCGTCGACACGGCGAACCGGCTTCAGGGGCGGGAGTTCGATGTGACGGTGGTGCTGCATCCGCTCTCGGGGCGGCCCGACGCGACGGCGTTCCACCTGGAGACGGGGCGGTTGTGCGTGCTCGCGTCGCGGCATCGGCACGCGTGCATCGTGGTGTGCCGGGCGGGGGTGACGGACCTGCTGGACGATCATCCGTCCACCGAGCCGGTTCAGCTGGGGGTCACGGTCAAGTTTCCCGATGGTTGGGAGGCGAACCATTCGGTGTTGTCGCATCTGGGGGAGCATCGGGTGGCTTGGCGGCCTTAGCCCCCCGGGGATCCGGCTCCCGAGATCGGCTCCCGAGCTGTCACTCGGTCGGCGCCGGCTCGGTTCCCGCCTGGCCTCGGGCCCTCTTGCGCCGTCGGGGGACAATAGACGGTGGCCCGCTCACAAGGCGGACCCTGAACCGTACGAGGAGGAGAAGACATGGCGGAGCCCACGCCGCGTCGGAACGAACCGCGGCTACGCCCCGCGCCCCTGCTCTTCGAGCCCGCGGAAGCCGCGAGCGATCCGGAGCACTTCTTCGACCTGGAGTCGATCGACGATCCGCGGGCGCTGCTGGCGCGCGCGACGGAGCTGACGCAGGCGTTTCGGGCCGCGGCCGACCGGGCCGTCGAGTTCCAGGCGATGGCTGCGGCGCAGCTTGCCGATCCTCGGCGATTCGATCGGCTCACCGCGGCTGCGGTGGCGGAGCGGGCCGAGTGGACCGAGGACTATGCGAAGAAGATGATCGAGTTCGGCCGTGATCTGCTTCGGGGAGTGGAAGGGGCGAGCGGGCGGGCGCATGGGCTGGGGCATGGGGTTGGGGACCATGCGTGAGGTTCGGGAGTCCGGGGGTGCGTGGGGTGAGCTTCGGGTTTTTTCGCCCCCTCCGCCCCTGCCCGTCCCTTGTTCCTGGGGGCTTCGCCCCCAGACCCCCGTATCGGCCTGAACGGCCTCGTCCTCAAACGCCGGACGGGCTGAAATCCCATCCCCTGGCATATGCCAGGGCGGCAAGATACTCCTCCCCGCCCCCTCCTGTCCCGGTTTCCTGCAACCCTCTGAGATCGCGCACTCACCGCCGGTAGATGTAGTTGCCATGAGCGTCTCCCCCCCCCCCCGCCGGACCGTCGCCCGACCAGTTCGACGTCTCGGGTGTCACGCCCGCGGGGGTCGCCTGGCTCGCCTCGGCAGGAACATACCCGCGCAGTACTCTCGCGCTCTGGGAGGAACGGCCGGGCGCCCCGGTCGTGCTGCCCTGCGGGAGCACCTTCGACATCGTGAACACTCCGGTGATCTTCGGGCGGCGGATGCTCGACCTCCTGTGGGACGAGGGGCCCGGCTCGGGCCCGGTGGCCACCTACCGGGGGCGGATGCTGCTGTTCGCCGCGCCCGGTACCGCGCAGCGGCTGCCCTCGCTGCTCGACTGGGAGGAATGGGGTTCCCGTTCGAGGATCGAGGGCTCCGGCCGGAGCGGCGGGATTCCGCCGCTGCTCTGCCACGGCACCGGCGACGCGGTCACCGTCCCCGCGCCGGGCGCCGACGACAGCAGGGGGCCGAGCCCCGCGAACCGGCTGGAATCCCGCTGGCTCGTCGCTCCCGACACCCGGCAGCCCTGGCTCCCCGGACCCGAGATCCTGCTCTGGGCGGCGGTCCGGGCGGCCCGCGCGGCGGCCTCCGCGGCGGTGCGGATATCGATTTTTCCTCCCCGCGATCAGGATGCTAAGGTCTACGACGTCAGCAGGCGCCGCTAGCTCAGTTGGTTAGAGCAGCTGACTCTTAATCAGCGGGTCCGGGGTTCGAGTCCCTGGCGGCGCACAGACGGTGAGAAGCCCCTCGCGAGAGCGAGGGGCTTCTTGCGTATCCGTGGAAAGTCTCTACCCCGCGTACTCACCCCGTCGTGATCTTCACCGTCCACGCCCCCGTGGCCGTCCGGTCCTCCACCTCGATCCGCACGTTCTCGCCGGGCACGGTGAAGCTCTCCCCGAGTGCCACCGGCGCGTCCGCGAGCGGCGGGTAGACCGAGTCCTCCCAGCAGGACTCGGAGTGGGGGTGCGCGTCGAGGACCTCGATCGGGCCACGGCCGGACTCGGCCTCGCTGCGGACGCGGTAGACGAGGACGCCCTGCGTGCACGTCGAACCGTCGTTGCCCGCGGAGCCGCGCGCCTCGAAGGCCAGCACGGTGTCGGGACCCGTACGGGCCACCGCCAGCTTGGTGCCCCGACCAGACCCGAAGGTCCGCGCGCCGGAAGCGCTGGAGCTGCCGGAGCCGCCCGAGCCACTGAAGCCCCCCGCCCCTGCCCCTGCCCGGAGCACGGACGCGGGCGCCCCCGCCTCCCCGACCGTCGCCGGCCCGGCACTCAACGGCTCCAGCGTCAGCCGCGTACTCCCCCGGCCCCGCACACACTCGACCTGGCGCGGATCCAGCCAGCCCAGTTTCCACTTGTGCCAGCCGAACAGGTCGGGGGCGAGGCCGAACTGGCTGCCCATGAGGTCCCAGTCGCCGACGTAGGTGTCCCAGTCGCCCTTGCCGTCGACGGGGCGGTGGTAGAGGTCGGGGAGGTCGAAGACGTGGCCCGTCTCATGGGCGAGGACGAGGCGGTCCGGCGGGTGCTTCTCGAACACGGTGACGACACGGCGGATGTCCTTGCCGTCGGCCCGCATGGGGGTGTCGAGGTTGACGACCTTCGTCGCGTCCGAGTCGACGCCCGGCGCGTCCGGGTCGGCGACGAAGTAGACGATGTCGTAGCGCGAGAAGTCGACCCGCGCGTCGGCCACGGCGAGCGCGTCGCGCAGATAGGCGGCGCGGTGCGCGGAGCTCCAGTCGCGCTGTATGGCGTACGACGTGGAGGGGTGCGGCATCCGGATCCAGTCACGCTGTGGGTGCGGGCGCAACGCGAACCTGCCGTACGAGGCTCGCTCGAAGAAGTCGCTGGTGGCCGGGAAGTAGTCGGCGGTCAGTTCGGCGGGCGTGGTCTGCGGCTCCGAGTCGGGGAAGGACAGGAAGACCATCACGGCGTCGAGGGCGCGGGTGGGGCGCGTATAGGCGGCGTTCCAGGTGTCGACGCCCTCCGAGTGGTGCGCCGCGGTCCGCTTCAGGGCGCACAGCTCCGAGCGGGGTTCGGCGAGCGCGGGGCCGGGCAGCAGCGAGGTCGCGGCCAGCGCCGACATCGAGGTGAAGACCGCCGCGGTGCTGCGCCAACGGGGCGACCCGTCACGGGTGAAGGCTCGCAGGGCCTCACGGGTGAGCTCCTTCAGGGGGAGCGGACGCGGCACATCGACCTCCGGATGCGGATTTCAGGACACCGCACCCAGCCTGTGATGGTTTGTCATATTTCGCCCTGTTTGTCTACACCAGAAGGGTGAGAGGCCGCGGGAGGGCGACACCCCGAACACTCACGGAACGTCACAGGCGATCGGAGGGGGAAGGAACCCGTCCAGATGCAGGCAGAAACGATCTGTCAGAAGGGGTGGTTGTTCCGGGACACTGGACAGTGGCTGCAACTCCCCGGGGCCAGCCTCTATGATCGGCACACTTTCCTGCACGGACACGGCTTGTGCGGCCGTCCAGCACCGGCCGACCACCCCGAGAGACCCATACGAAGAACGAGTGCACTGCGGGAGCGAGCGGTGAGCGGAACGTCCGAAGGGCCGGCGCCCGCGGCAGACCTCGTCCGGCCGGCCGTCACAGAGCGTCACATCGAGACATCTCCTCGTACGTCCGCCGGGTTGCATCCCGGCACATCCGTATCCCCCGGGCCACCTCCCGGCACACCGGTCCCTTCCGAACCGGCCCCCGGCACAGCCGTATCGACCCGGGCGCCTTCCGACACCACGGTCTCGGCCCACGCGTTTTCCGACGCGACGTCACCCCGCACCTTCCAGGCCGCGTTCGCCACCGCGCCCCTCGCGATGGCCGTCGTCGACCGCGAAGGGCTGGTCGTCACCGCCAACGAGTCGCTGGGCGAACTGCTCGGCAGCGACGCCGACGCGCTCACCGGGCGGATCGCCTCCGACCTGGTGGACCTGGCGTCCGACACCCGCACCTGGCACGCGTACCGCGAGGTGCTGCGCGGCCGGCAGGCCCGGCTGCGCTGCACACGCCGGCTCAAGCACCCCGACGGGCACTCGCTCTGGGTCCAGGTGACGGTCGCGCCGCTGCCCGCCCAGGAGCGGGCGGTGCTGATCTCGGTCGCCGACATCAGCGCCCGGCGTGAACTCCAGGCGCGGCTGCGGCACTTGCAGATGCACGACGCGGTGACCCGGCTGCCCAACCGCACCCTGTTCTTCGAGCGGCTGACGGCCGCCCTGGAGGCGGAGGCGTACGAGGAGGGCGGCACCGGCCGGATCGGGCTCTGCTATCTCGACCTGGACGGGTTCAAGGCGGTCAACGACACCCTCGGCCACCGGATCGGCGACCGGCTGCTCGCGGCCGTCGCCGAGCGTCTGACGCGCTGCGCCGACGAGGCCGGTTACGCGCGGGCGGCCACTCCCCTGGTGGCGAGACTGGGCGGCGACGAGTTCGCGCTGCTCGTCGAGGACTCCACGGGAACCGAGCAGTTGGCCGACCTCGCCGAGTCCGTCCTCAGATCACTGCAGGCGCCCTTCGACCTCTCCGGTCAGCGGCTCTCCGTCTCCGCGTCCATCGGCGTCGTCGAGCGCCGGGCCGCCGGGACCTCCGCGACCGGGCTGATGCAGGCCGCGGACACGACGCTGTACTGGGCGAAGGCGGACGGCAAGGGCCGCTGGACCCTCTTCGACCCGGAGCGCAACGCCCACCGGATGACCCGCCAGGCCCTCTCCTCCACCCTCCGCGCGGCCGTCGAGCGCGGTGAATTCACCCTGGAATACCAGCCGTTGGTGGGCATGGAGGACGGCGGCGTACGCGGGGTCGAGGCGCTCGTCCGCTGGAACCACCCCCAGTTCGGAATGCTCACGCCGAATCGGTTCATCGGACTGGCCGAGGAGGACGGCTCGATCGTGCAGCTCGGCCGCTGGGTCCTTGCCACCGCCTGTCACCAGGCCCGCCGCTGGCAGCTGGACCACCCCGACGCCGTACCGATCTTCGTCAGCGTGAATGTGGCGGTGCGTCAGGTCTGGGACTCCGACCTGGTAGCGGACGTGGCGGAGATCCTGAAGGAGACCGGACTCCCGCCCCATCTCCTCCAGTTGGAGCTCACGGAGTCCGCCGTGATGGGCTCGGCGGGCCGCCCCCTCCAGGCTCTGCAGGCCCTCAGCGACATGGGCGTGCGCATCGCCATCGACGACTTCGGCACCGGGTACTCGAACCTGGCGTACCTCAGCCGGCTGCCGGTGTCGGTGCTCAAGCTGGACGGCGCCTTCGTACGGGGCTTCCAGTACGAGAACCGCGACGGCACCGACACCCACCCCAACCCCGCCGACGAGGTCATCGTCGAGGCCCTCATCCAACTCGCCCACCGGCTTGGCCTGACGGTCACCGCCGAGTGCGTGGAAACCGCCTCCCAGGCCTCCCGCCTGCGCGGCATCGGCTGCGACACCGGGCAGGGGTGGCTGTACTCGCGGCCGGTGGCGGCGGATCGTATCTCCGCACTGCTGGAGGCGGCGGCCACCTGCGGGCAGGTCTGAGCAGCGGGTTCGGTCCGAGCGGCGGGTTCAGGACGCCTGCGGCAACCCGTACGCGTCCGCGATCAGTTCGTACGAGCGCAGCCGTAGGTCGCCGCTGTGGGCGTGCGAGGTGAGCATCAACTCGTCGGCGCCCGTGCGCTTCTGGAGGTCGTCGAGGCCCGCGCGGACCTCGTCCGAGGTGCCGTGGATGACGTTGGAGTTCCAGGTGTCGATGAACTCACGCTCCATCGCGCTGAATTCGTACGCCTCGGCCTCCTCCGGGGTCGGGACCAGGCCCGGTCGGCCGGTGCGCAGGCGGACCATGTTCAGGGCGGCGGCCAGGACCTGGCGGCGGGCCTCCTTCTCGTCGTCCGTGGCGAGGGCGGAGACGCCGATGAGGGCGTACGGGGCGTCCAGGACTGCGCTCGGGCGGAAGGACTCCCGGTAGAGGTCCAGGGCCGGGATCGTGTTCTGGGCCGAGAAGTGGTGGGCGAAGGCGAAGGGGAGGCCGAGGGATCCGGCGAGGCGGGCGCTGAAGCCGGAGGAGCCGAGGAGCCAGATCGGGGGGCGGTGCGGGGACTGGACTCCGCCGGGGGAGGTCGACTGGATCGGGCCCGGGACGGCGTGGATACGGGCGTATCGGTGGCCGGGCGGGAAGTCGTCGTCCAGGAAGCGGGTCAGCTCCGCGAGCTGTTCGGGGAAGTCGTCGGCGCCTTCGTTCAGGCGGTCCGTGCGGCGGAGGGCCGCGGCTGTGGCTCCGTCCGTGCCGGGGGCCCTGCCCAGGCCCAGGTCAACTCGGCCCGGGGCCATCGCCTCCAGGGTGCCGAACTGCTCCGCGATGACCAGCGGGGCGTGGTTGGGGAGCATGACGCCGCCCGAGCCGAGGCGGATGCGGGTCGTGTGGGCTGCCAGGTGGGCGAGGATCACCGCTGGGGACGATGACGCCACGCCCGGCATGGAGTGGTGTTCGGCCACCCAGTAGCGGTGGAAGCCGCGGGATTCCGCGAGGCGGGAGATCTGGACGCTGGTGCGGAGGGCTTCGGTCGCTGTGCGGCCTGCGCCGACTGTGACCAGGTCCAGTACGGAGAGAGGCACCGGGGCGGTGCCCTCTGCCTTGCCGCGGATCTCGTCCGTCTCGTTCACCGGGGTGCCTCCTGTTTTCGTGCGTCGCGCTGTCCGCGGGGTAACAGGAGGGTGTCCCCGGTTATTCCCGGGGGTGGGGTGGGGTGGGGGCTGGGGCAAGGCGTTTTTCGCCCCCTCCGCCCCTACCCGACCCTTGTTCCTGGGGCTCCGCCCCAGACCCCGCTCCTCAAACGCCGGAGGGGCTACCCCTAGCCCGTCCGGCGTTTGAGGACGAGGCCGTCCAGGCCGACAAGCGGGGGTCTGGGGGCGGCAGCCCCCAGGAACGGGACGGGTAGGGGCGGAGGGGGCGAAAAACTCCCCACCCCTCACGCCTGCACCAGCGGTTCCTTCGTGAACAGCGTGCCCAGTTCGGGGGCGTTCACGCGGCGGCTCGTCAGCCGTAGTGCCTCCCAGACCGTGACCTGGTTCGCGGTGAGGACCGGCTTGGCCAGGGCCGTCTCCAGGGCCGGGATGTGGGAGGCGGTGTGGAGGGCGGTGTCGGGGAGTAGGACGGCGTCCGCGTCGGGGTGGTCGGCCTCGCGGGCCAGGGCGAGGACCTCGGCCTCGCCCCAGGTGCCGACCTCCGCGGCGGTGACGATCCCGGAGGCACGCACCGAGACCACCTCGACACCGGCGTCGCCCAGGAACGCGGCGAAGAGCGCGGTCACGTCGTCCGGGTACGTCGCCGCGATGGCAACCCGACGCACCCCCAACTCCCTTACCGCGTAGGCGAATGCGAAGGAGGTGGAAGAAGCGGGCAGCCCCGCCGCACGGGCGAGGGAGCGGACCTGTTCGTGGGCGCCCTCCCAGCCGTACACGAAGCTCCCACTGGTGCAGGCCCACACCACCGCCTCGGCCCCCGAGAGCCGCAGCTCCTCGACCCCCGCCGCGAGCCGCGCCGCCGAGCCCATCTCGAGGAGCGCGTCCACCCGGTGCGCGTCCTCGCCGATGTCCGTGTGGACGACGGGCAGGCGGATGTCGCTGCCGAGGAGCTGCTCCATGCGCGGGTAGTCGTCCTCGGCCGAGTGGCCCGGGTAGAGGAATCCCAGTGCGGTCATGCCCAACCTTCCTGCTGGTTCCGTTCCGGCAGTACGGGGCCGCTCTGGCGAGGGCGAGCCGATTCGTCCAGCAGCGCCTGATAGGGCCCCACCGCCCGGGTACCCAGATGCCGCAGGGCTGCCCACATCGTCACCTGGTTGGCCGAGATCACCGGGATCCGCAGCTCGGCCTCCAGCTGGGGGATGACGTCGTACGTCGGAAGGTTGGTGCAGCTGATGAAGAGCGCTTCGGTGGAGTCCCGGACGCTGCCGCGGGCCATTTCGACCACCTCGCGGTACGGGACCTTCCAGATGTGGCTGGTCAGGCCGAGCGAGGCGCGGCCCGTGACCGTGATGCCGGCCTCGGCCAGGTACTCCTCCAGGGACTGGGTCACCGAAACCGTGTAGGGGGTGACGAGCGCGATTCGGCGGGCGCCCAACTCCCCCAGCGCTTCGAGCAGGGCGCCCGAGGTGGTGACCGACGGGACCGCGCCCGCCCGTGTCATCGCCTCGCACATCGCCCGCTCGCCCGCCACTCCGCCCACGAAACTGCCCGAGGTGCAGGCGTACGCGACGACCTCGGGCGCGACCGCGTTCAGCGCGCGTACCGCGTTGCCGAGCGTCTCATGCTCGGATACCAGGCGGGCCAGGTCCAGGCTGACCTCGACCGGCACGAACGGGGTGCGGGTGAGGTGCAGGGAGACGTCGTCCGGGACCCAGCGCCACAGTTCGCGGTCGAGGGCGAAGTCGAACGGGGCGACGACGCCGATGCCGCGTTGCGGCCGGGGTCCGCCGAGAAAGGAGACGTCCATGGCAGGCACCGGCCTCACTGAGGGAAACGGGTGAGCAACGGTCCGTACTCGGATCCGTGTTGACGAAGGTAGGTTCGGGTGCGAGCGTGGTCAATCCGCGCATCTCAGACGGCTATGACCCACCCTCAACTCTTCGGAGAAGCATCCCTTCGAAGAGACACCTCTTCAGACGAGCACCCCTTCAGAGAAGCGGACCCGTATTGCGAAACGGTTTCCCGACGATGCCCGGTACGACTCTGCTTGTCCTCGACGCCGAACCGCTCCCCCGCCTCGGCAAACTCACTGGGCGGGTCCGGATCGAGCACGCCGACGCGTCCACGCTGGCCGAGCTGCTGCCGCGCGCCGACGTCCTGCTCGTCTGGGACTTCACCTCGCACGCCGTGCGCGACGCCTGGCCCGGTGCGGGTCCGCGGCCGCGCTGGGTGCACACGGCGAGCGCGGGTGTGGACCATCTGATGTGCCCCGAACTCGCCGCGTCCGACACGGTGGTGACGAACGCGCGCGGAGTCTTCGACGAGCCGATCGCGGAGTACGTCGCCGCGCTGGTCCTCACGATGGCCAAGGATCTGCCGAGGACGTGGGACCTGCAGAGGCAGCGGGCGTGGCGGCACCGGGAGTCGCAGCGGGTGGCGGGCACGCGCGCCTGCGTGGTGGGTTCCGGGCCGATCGGGCGGGCGATCGTCAAGTCCCTCAAGGCACTTGGCATCACGACGGCCCTGGTGGGACGCACCCCGCGTACCGGCATCCACGGCCCCGAGGAACTGGACCGGCTGATGGCGCGCGCCGACTGGGTGGTGTCCGCGGCGCCGCTCACCGAGGCCACGTACGGCATGTTCGGCGCGCGGCGCTTCGGGATGATGCAGCCGTCGGCTCGCTTCATCAACGTCGGACGCGGGCAGCTCGTCGTCGAGGACGCGCTCATGGAGGCGCTGTCGAAGCGGTGGATCGCTGGGGCCGCCCTCGATGTCTTCCAGCACGAACCGCTCGGCCCTGACAGCCCGTTGTGGGAGGTGCCGGGGCTGATCGTGTCACCGCACATGAGCGGGGACACCGTCGGCTGGCGCGATGAACTCGGCACGCAGTTCGTGGAGTTGTACGAGCGTTGGGAGGCGGGGAAGCCGCTGGCGAACGTCGTCGACAAGAAGCGTGGATATGTACCGGGGCACTGAACTCCCCAGCTCCCTCTGGCCGTGACACTGAACTCCCTTTGGAGGGGCCGATGTCGGAACTCACCGAGCTGACCGCCATGCAACTGGTCGACGGCTACCGCAAGGGCGAATTCAGCCCCGTGGACGCGACGCGCGCGGCCCTCGATCAGGCCGGTCGCGTCCAGCCCGCCGTGAACGCGTTCGTGCGGGTGGACGCGGACGAAGCCCTCACCCGGGCAGGGGAGTCGGCGGAACGCTGGCGGCGGGGCGCGCCCGCGGGCCTGCTCGACGGCGTCCCGGTCACCGTCAAGGACATCATCCTGCTGCGCGGCGGCCCGACCCTGCGCGGCTCCAAGAACGTGGATGCGCAGGGCAGTTGGGACGAGGACGCGCCGTCCGTCGCCCGCCTGCGCGAACACGGCGCCGTCTTTCTCGGCAAGACGACGACACCCGAGTTCGGCTGGAAGGGCGTCACGGACTCGCCGCTCTCCGGAGCGACGCGCAATCCCTACGACGTCTCGCGCACCGCGGGCGGCTCCAGCGGCGGCAGCGCGGCGGCCGTCGCGCTCGGCGCGGGTCCGCTGTCGCTGGGCACGGACGGGGGTGGCAGCGTCCGTATCCCGGCCGCCTTCTGCGGGATCTTCGCGCTGAAGCCGACGTACGGGAGGGTGCCGCTGTATCCGGCGAGCGCCTTCGGGACGCTCTCGCATGTGGGGCCGATGACCAGGGACGCCGCCGATGCCGCGCTGATGATGGACGTGATCAGCGGGCCCGACGCGCGGGACTGGTCGGCGCTCGGGCCGGTGACCGGCTCGTTCGTGGACGCGCTGGCGGGCGGGGTGCGGGGGCTGCGGGTCGCGTACTCGCCCTCGCTGGGCGGGCAGGTCGCGGTCCAGCCGGCGGTCGCGGCGGCGGTACGGGGGACGGTGGAGCGGCTCGCCAGGCTCGGCGCGTACGTCACCGAGGCCGACCCCGACTTCACCGATCCGGTGGACGCCTTCCACACGCTCTGGTTCGCGGGGGCGGCCCGTGTGACCCAGCGTTTCGGGCCCCACCAGCGGGAGTTGCTCGACCCCGGCCTCCGCGAGATCCGCGACCTCGGCGCCCGCGTCAACGCCCTTGAGTACCTGGCTGCGGTGGACGTCCGTATGGAGCTGGGCCGGCGGATGGGCCTCTTCCACGAGTCGTACGACATCCTGGTCACGCCGACGCTCCCGCTGACCGCGTTCGAGGCGGGCGCGGAGGTGCCGAAGAACTCCGGCCACCGCCGCTGGACGGGCTGGACCCCGTTCACGTACCCCTTCAACCTGACCCAGCAGCCGGCGGCGACCGTCCCGGTCGGGCTGGACCCGGACGGCCTCCCGATCGGCCTGCAGATCGTGGCCGCCCGCCACCGCGACGACCTCGTCCTGCGCACGGCACACGCGCTGTACGAGGCGGGAGCCGCGGGGGTGGCTCGCCCTGAGCCAATCGAGAACTAGATCCGGCGGAAGCTGAGCGTCTCCCCCAGCGCCCCCGAGCGCCACAGGTCGTTGCAGGCCTCGGCCATCGTGTCGAGGCCCTCGGTCACCTGGCCCCAGACGATGCCCGGCACCCAGCCGACATCGCCGTTGAGCAGCAGGTTGTTGCGCTCGTAGAAGAGGGCGAGGTCGACGACCGTGGCGCCCGACTTCACCTCGGTGTCGTAGCCGTACGCCTTGGTGCCCAACTCTGTGCCCTCGAAGGCGAAATAGCATAGATCGCCGGGTATCGGGGTGACTGTCGGGTTCTCCAGGGGTGGTTCCGTGTGTGCGAAGGGTGGGAAGAGGGCGTAGATCTCGTTGCGGGCGTACTTCGCGTGGTAGACGTCGCCGCTCAGCGGGAGGGCGTCCCACACCGCCGCGCAGGTGATCGGCGCGCGGTCGTCGAGCAGCTTCGCCGTGCAGTGGACTCCCCGCTTGACCAGGGAGATCTCGATGTGGCGGTCGGAATCGCGGTGGGTCATGCACTCCATGGTCCCGCCGCGGTCAAGAGGGCCTGCCCCGGGATCAGGGAGGCGTACGGGGCTCAAATCGATCCGCATAAGTCGGATCGGCTCGGGTAGCCGCGCGGCCATGGCTCCATCACTGAGAAACGACACGAAGAACGCGAGGGACGCGGAGAAACGAAGTCCCAGCCGGCGGGCGCTGCTCGCCGGCGCCTCGGCACTCGGTGCCGTCGGCGCGCTGGGCGCGGCCGGTTGCAGCCGGGTCGCCACGGCGTCCGGCGTGGACGGCGGCGATCTCCTGGACCGGCTCAAGGCGCAGGGCGTCGTACGGCTGGGTATCGCCGGTGAGATCCCGTTCGGCTACATCGACACGGACGGCAAGCTGACCGGTGAGGCGCCGGAGCTCGCGAAGGTCATCTTCAAACGGCTGGGAGTGGATCGCGTCCAGCCGGTTCCGATCGAGTTCGGCTCGCTCATCCCCGGGCTTCAGTCGCAGACCTTCGACGTCGTGTCCGCGGGGATGTACATCAACCCCGAGCGCTGTGCGCAGGTCATCTTCTCCGACCCGGACTACCAGATGCTCGACGCGTTCATCGTGCGCAAGGGCAACCCGAAGAACCTGCACGACTACAAGGACGTCGTCGCGGCCAAGGCCAAGTTCGCGACCGGGACCGGCTACGCCGAGATCCAGTACGCCGTCGAGGCCGGGTACAAGGAGAGCGACATCCTGATCGTGCCGGATCAGGTCGCCGGGCTGAACGCGGTGGAGGCGGGGCGTGCCGACGTCTTCGCCGGAACCGCGCTGACCGTCCGTGAAGTGGTGAAGAAGTCCGCCAAGGCCGAGAGCACCGAGGCCTTCGCGCCGCTGGTGGGCGGCAAGCCGCACATCGACGGCGGCGGCTTCGCCTTCCGGTCCACCGAGACGAAGCTGCGGGACTCCTTCAACGTGGAGCTGAAGAAGCTGAAGGACAGCGGCGAACTGTTCCGCATCCTTCAGCCCTTCGGTTTCACCAGGGCCGAGATGACCGACATGACCGCGAAGGAGCTCTGCCGCGGATGACCTCGGGACTCTGGGAACTGGTACTCAAAGGGGTCTGGGTCACCGTCCAACTGCTGTTCTTCAGCGCCCTGTTGGCCGGTGCCGTCTCCTTCGTCGTGGGGATCGCGCGCACCCACCGGCTGTGGATCGTCCGCTTCCTCGCGGGCTTCTACACCGAGGTGTTCCGCGGCACCTCCGCACTGATCATGATCTTCTGGGTGTACTTCGTGCTGCCGCTCGCCTTCGGCTGGCAGCTGGTGCCGATGTGGGCGGGCACGCTCGCGCTGGGACTGACGTACGGGGCGTACGGCAGCGAGATCGTGCGCGGCGCCCTGAACGCGGTCGATCCCGCGCAGCGCGAGGGCGGTGTCGCGCTCAGCTTCACGCCCTGGCAGCGGATGCGGCTGATCCTGCTGCCGCAGGCGATACCCGAGATGATCCCGCCCTTCTGCAACCTGCTGGTCGAGCTGCTCAAGGGCACCGCCCTCGTCTCGATCATGGGGATGGGCGACCTGGCGTTCAGCGGCAACCTGGTGCGGCTGGCCCTGCAGGAGAGCGCGGAGATCTACACGTACATCCTGCTGGTCTATTTCGTGATCGCCTTCCTCCTCACGCGGGTCATGCGCGGTCTGGAACGGCGGCTCAAGGCCGGGGTCGCGGGCGGAGGTGCCTCATGAAGTGGGACTGGAGCGCGGTGAGTGACTTCATGCCGCATTTCTGGGACGGGCTGCTGGTCACCCTGCAGGCGCTGGCCCTCGGCTCGGTGATCTCCTTCGCGCTCGGCCTTGTGTGGGCGCTGCTGATGCGTACGCCCAGCAGGTGGGTGCGCTGGCCCGTGGGTGTCATCACGGAGTTCGTCCGGAACACCCCGCTGCTGGTGCAGTTGTTCTTCCTCTTCTACGTACTGCCCGAGTGGGACATCACGTTCTCCGCGCTGACCACCGGTGTCGTCGCGATCGGGCTGCACTACTCGACGTACACGATGCAGGTCTACCGGGCCGGTATCGAGGGTGTGCCCGCCGGCCAGTGGGAGGCGGCCACCGCGCTCAGCCTGCCCCGGACGCGCACCTGGACCGCGGTGATCCTGCCGCAGGCCGTCCGGCGGGTGGTCCCGGCCCTTGGCAACTACGTCATCTCGATGCTCAAGGACACCCCGCTGCTGATGGCGATCACCGTGCTGGACATGCTCGGTGAGGCGCGGCTGTATTCGCAGCAGCATTTCCAGTTCACCGAGCCGCTCACGGTCATCGGTGTCGCCTTCATCCTCATTTCCTATCCGGCTTCCCTGCTTCTGCGAGCCCTGGAGCGACGTCTTGTCCGCTGACCCGAATTCCGCCGCCACGAAAACCACCGATGCGAATCCCGGCGAGCTGATCCGTTTCGACGGCGTCACCAAGCGCTTCGGGGACAACACCGTTCTCGACGGCCTGGACTTCACCGTCGATTCGGGGAAACACGTCACGCTGATCGGGCCCTCCGGCTCCGGCAAGACGACGATCCTGCGGATGCTGATGACGCTGACCCAGCCCGACGAGGGCACGATCGCGGTCGCCGGGGAGCGGCTCTTCCCGGCCGGCGAGAAGGAGGTCCGCGAGGTCCGCAAGAAGATCGGGATGGTCTTCCAGCAGTTCAACCTGTTCCCGAACATGAAGGTGCTCAGGAACATCACGGAGGCGCCCGTCACCGTCCTCGGCATGTCCAGGGACGAGGCCGAGGCGCGCGCCCGTGAGCTGCTGGACCTGGTGGGTCTCGCGGACAAGTGCGACGCGTATCCGAGCCAGTTGTCCGGCGGCCAGCAGCAGCGCGTGGCGATCGCGCGGGCGCTGGCGATGCGGCCGCAGGTGCTGCTCCTTGACGAGGTGACGTCCGCACTCGACCCCGAGCTGGTCGCGGGTGCCCTCGATGTCCTCCGTGACATCGCCCGCACCACCGACATCACGATGCTCTGTGTGACCCACGAGATGAATTTCGCCCGGGACATCTCGGATCAGGTCCTGATGTTCGATTCCGGCCGTGTGATCGAGTCCGGGCCGCCGGAGAAGATCTTCAGCGATCCCGGCCAGGAAAGGACCCGGGAATTCCTCAGTGCGGTCCTTTGATTGCGGGGAGTGAACAGGGCCGAATAAGGTAAGGGGCGAGGTCCGGATCGTGGGGCATGCCTTACGCATATTGCCTTCGGCATATGCCAGAGTGGCGCGTTCCTGCTGAGCGGCTTGGAGCGCGCCACCAATCTCGTCAACAGACGCTCACAGCAAGCACTTTGACGGCTATCGTGGTGGAAGCTCAGCTGTCCGAAACAGGGCCCAGAAAGCGCAGGGGGAAACCGTGGCGCTGAAGAACGAGCCGACCGCGCCGTACCACTCGGCCCAGGACGCCCTCCGCGTCCTGGAGACGGTGTCGCGGCACTCCACCGGCGTCCTCGACACCGAGATCGCCCGCCGCACCGGCCTCGGCCCGGACCGCCTGACCAAACTGCTGCTGATGCTGCGCCGGGAGGGGTACGTCGAGCAGGTCGCCGACGGTGCGTACGTCAGCGGCGCTGCCCTCAACCGGCTCACTTCCGCCCATGGCCGCGACCGGGCACTGCGCGAGAAGCTCCAGCAGACCATCGACCGGCTGCGTGACACGGTCGGCGCCGCGATCTACATCAGCCGGTACGTCGACGGTGAGATCCACGTCACCCAGTACGCGGACGGACCCGCGACCCCCGCGGTCAACGAATGGGTCGACTTCCGCTCCTCCGCCCACGCCAGCGCGATCGGCAAGAGCCTCCTCGGCCAGCTCGACCACAACGGCCGCCGCGACCACCTCTCCCGCCACAAGATGGCCCGCCTCACCTCGCGCACCATCACCAACGAGCGGCTGCTGCTGTCCCATCTCGAATCCCAGCCGGCCACCGTTCCCGTGCTCGACCTCCAGGAGTACGCGATCGGCACGGTGTGCGCGGCGGTCCCCATCACGGCGGGCTCTTCCGTCGGCTGCCTCGCCCTGTCACTGCCCGTCGAGCACGCGCACCGGCTTCGCGCGGCGGCGGACTCACTGAACCGCGGGGCGGGCCCGGTGCTCCTCTCCCTGGCCATCTAGGGCGGCGTCCGGGGGCCAGGAGCGTGGTCCGGAGCACCCCGGCGGACCAGGTAGTATTTCTTTTGTCGCCGCCCGCCGAGCGCGGGAGGCGAGAGTCATGCGCCGCTAGCTCAGTTGGTTAGAGCAGCTGACTCTTAATCAGCGGGTCCGGGGTTCGAGTCCCTGGCGGCGCACAACTGATGAAGGCCCTCCACGATGTGGGGGGCCTTTCACGCATGCCCGGCACCTGTCGGTGCGGGCTCAGCCGGCCGTGACGAACTCCGTGAGCACCCGGGTGAGCAGCCCCGGATCCCGCGCCCCGCACAGTTCGCGCGCCGAGTGCATCGACAGGCCCGGCACGCCCACGTCGACGGTGGCGACGCCGAGGCGGGCCGCGGTGATCGGGCCGATCGAGGTGCCGCACGGAATGGCGTTGTTGGAGACGAACGGCTGCCACGGCACCCCGGCCCGTTCGGATGCGGCGGCGAAGGCTGCGACGCCGGTGCCGTCGGTGGCGTACCGCTGGTTGACGTTGACCTTGATGACGGGACCCCCGTTGGGGAGGGGGCGGTGGTCGGGGTCGTGGCGCTCGGCGTAGTTGGGGTGGACGGCGTGCGACATGTCGGAGGAGACGCAGAAGGCGCCCGCGAGTGCCCGGTTCCAGTCCTCGCCGCTGCCGCCGCGCGCCGTGACACCGCGGCTCAGCACCCGTTCCAGCAGGGGGCCCTGGGCGCCGGACTCCGAGCCGCTGCCGACCTCCTCGTGGTCGAAGGCGGCGAGTACGGGGATGTGCGCGGGCGGCCGGGAGGTGGCGGCGGAGACCAGCGCGGTGACTCCCGCGTGCACCGAGATGAGGTTGTCCAGGCGCGGGGAGACGATGAACTCCTCGTCCGCGCCGAGGTATCCGGGCGGCTGGATGTCGTGCAGCATCAGGTCCCAGCCGAGGATCTCGGCGAAGGCGGTGTCGGCCTCGTCGGCGATCCGGCCGAGCAGGGCGCCGGGTTCGGTGCCGCCAAGGCCCCACACCGGGGTCATGTGCCGCTGCCGGTCGAGGGCGAGCCCCTCGTTGACGGTCCGGTCGAGGTGGATGGCGAGCTGCGGCACACGCAGCAGCGGCTTGTCGACGCGGACCAGCCGGGTCGACCCGTCGCGCAGGGTCAGCCGCCCCGAGACACCGAGGTCGCGGTCGAGCCAGGTGTTGAGCGGTACCCCGCCGTAGATCTCCACGGCGATCTGCCGCCACCCCGCCGAGCTGGTGTCGGGCGAGGGCTTGATCCGCAGGTTCGGCGAGTCGGTGTGCGCGCCGATGATCCGGAACGGCGTGCGGGCCGGGGCGCCCCGGGGGACGTACCAGGCGATCAGCGCGCCACCCCGGACGACATAGCGGCCGCCCTCGGCGCCGGTCCAGTCGTCCGTCTCACGCAGTTCTTCGAAGCCCGCCTTCTCCAGTCGCTGGGCGGCGCTCGACACCGCGTGGTACGGCGAGGGGCTGGCGTTGACGAAGGTGAGCAGGTCGTCGCTGTGACGGCGGGCGTCGACGGGGTCGTTCGCGGTGTCATGCGTGGGGGACATGAGTGCCTTTCAGGTGCTGTTGAGGGTTGTCACGACAGGCAGGCACATGACAACCGCCTATGCGGGAAGGCCCGGCGCCGACGCGGTTGTCCGGTGCATCCTCCCCCCGTGGAGCGCGGGGGATTCCTCGCGGGCGCATGGATATACGGAGCCGTGAAGTATCGGTCCAGGGAGGCGGCAACCGTGACGCCCCGGGCGCCCTCAGCCCCGCAGATATGCCAGTACGGCCAGCACCCGTCGGTGCGTGTCCTGGGCCGGAGGCAGGTCCAGCTTCCCCAGGATGTTGCCGATGTGCTTGCCGACGGCCGCCTCGGAGACGACCAGTTCGCGGGCGATCGCACCGTTGGACCTTCCCTCGGCCACCAGGCCGAGGACCTCGCGCTCGCGCGGAGTCAGCGCCTCCAGCGGATCGCGCCGCCGACGCAGCAACTGCCGTACGACTTCGGGGTCCACGACCGTGCCACCCTCGGCGACCCGCCGCACCGCCTCCGCGAACTGCTCGACCTGGCCGACGCGGTCCTTGAGGAGGTAGCCGACTCCGGTGCCGTCCCCGGTGTCGAGGAGTTCGGCGGCGTAGGCGCGCTGGACGTACTGGCTGAGGACGAGCACCGGGAGCCGCGGGTCCGCCGTGCGCAGAGTGAGGGCGGCGCGCAGGCCCTCGTCCTGGAAGCCCGGGGGCATCCGTACGTCGGTGACGACGAGGTCGGGGGCGTGCGCCGAGACGGCGTCGCGGAGTGTGTCGGCGTCGCCGACCGCCGCGACGACCTCGTGCCCGAAGCGGTTCAGCAGCCCGACGAGCCCCTCGCGCAGCAGCACACTGTCCTCGGCGAGTACGACTCTCAGCAAGGGATCTCCATCGTCAGGACGGTCGGCCCACCGGGCGGGCTTTCGACGGTCAGTGTCCCATCGAGGACGGCCAGCCGGTCGGCGAGTCCGGTGAGCCCGGAGCCCGACCCGGGGTCGGCTCCCCCGCATCCGTCGTCCCGCACCTCGATCCTCAACCGGACCTCCTCGTACCGCCCTTGGATCCACGCCCGCCCGGCCCCGCTGTGCCTGCCCACGTTGGCGAGCGCCTCCCGCACCGCGAAGTACGCGGCTGACTCCACCGGTTCGGCGAACCTCGGCAGCTCCACGTCCACCTCCACGGGTACGGCGGACCGGTCGGCGGCGTCGGCTATCGCGTCGCCGAGCCCGTAGTCGGCGAGCACCTGCGGATGGATGCCGTGGATCAACTCCCGTAGCTCGACGAGGACTTGATCCGCCTCCGCGTGGGCCTCCGTCAGCCGCGCCGCCAGCTCGGGCGGCGCGTCGAGGCGGGCCAGGCCCAGCCTCATGCTCAGCGCCACCAGCCGCTGCTGCGCCCCGTCGTGCAGATCCCGCTCGATCCGCCGCCGCTCGGCCTCGAACGCCGCCACCAGGCGGGCCCGGGACTTCGTCACCTCGGCGAGCTGCCCCTCGGCCTGGCGCGGTGCGAGCAGCAGCCGGGTGAGGGCGGCACGGGCATGGGCGTACCGCACGAGGGGCCACCGGAGTAGGAGGATGAGGGCGAGGCCGCCCGCGGCGCACAGGAACGCCTGCCCGTACGTGTGGATCAGCCACAGCTTGACGCCCCGGGTTTCGTCGCCGCCGACGATCGCGAGTTGTGCCGGCGTCCCGATCATCGCGCCGGGGATCCCGAGGGCGACGGTCAGTACCACCACGTCCAGCGGCCACAGCACGACCGCGAGCAGTAGGGCGTACCCCAGTTCGCGCCAGGTCGCCGGCTCGGTGAACCTGAGCCTGGCCCAGGCGGCGGGGCCGGGCTCGTCCGGGGTTCGGTGGGGGGTGGGCACCCGCGCCGGGTGGACGAGCTGCAGCCGCCATCGCTCCAGCGCCCCTACGGGTACGCCGGTCAGCGCGAGCAGTGCAAGGAGCGGCAGCCCGACGAGCACGGGGGTCAGCCCGGCCCCGACGATGCCGAGCAGCAGCATCCCGACGAGCAGCGGGGCGCCGACCAGGACGCCGCTGATGAGGTAGCGCACGGAACGGGTCACGCGCTCACGGTAGGCGGGGCGTGACCTCACGGAACATGGGGTCCGTGGGTGTACCAGGGGTAGGGCTGGGCATACCTTGCCGCCGGTTCGGGCCCGCCCTGGCCACGCCGCCAGTTCGGGCCCCGCCCCGCCCTCGCCGCCGGGCCGGGGCCGCGCGACCCCACCGCCGGACCGGGCTGGCGACCCTGACCGCCGGGCCGGGCTCGCGGCCCTGACCGCCGGGCCGGGCTCGCGACCTCCACCGCTGCGTCGGGCCTCGCCACCCTCACCAGCGAGTCGAACTCGCCACCGTCACCCCCGCTCTACGGCAGGTGTGGGCCGGCTCACTCCTGACGCGTACGGTCCCCTGGGGCCGGCCTTGGCTGATTTCGCCCCCTCCGCCCCTACCCGTCCCGTACCTGGGGGCTGCCGCCCCCAGACCCCCGCATCGCGCTGACGCGCTCGTCCTCAAACGCCGGACGGGCTGACACCGGGCGTGCCGAAGCCGCCACCCTCACCATCGGGCCGAACTCGCCACCGTCACCGCCGCGTCACCCTCACCACCGAGCCGAACTCACCACCTTCACCGCCGCGTCAGGCCCCGCCACCCCCACCACCGAGCCGGACTCACCACCGTCACCGCCAGGCCAAGCCCGCCACCCTCACCGTCAAGCCA
Organism: Streptomyces sp. NBC_00620; assembly: GCF_026341825.1. Classification (GTDB taxonomy): domain Bacteria; phylum Actinomycetota; class Actinomycetes; order Streptomycetales; family Streptomycetaceae; genus Streptomyces. Next base: position 3,237,307 of record NZ_JAPENY010000001.1, on the reverse strand, counting down.
GGGGCCGGCCCTACCTCGTCAGCAACTCCTCGCGCCCCCGCGCCCGGTACTCCGCGACCAGCTCCTCGACCTCCGCCTCCGCCAGCCTCCGGTAGGCGCACTCCCCCGGTGGCCGCCACCAGACCGGGTCCGCGCATCTGAAGCCCTCGCGCCGGAGCCCGACCCGGTGGACCTTGTTCGTTGCCGTGACGGGCATCCGCTCCACGATGCGTATGAAGCGAGGGGTCATCTTGGTTCCCAAGTCGGGCTGGGACAACAGGAATTCACCGAAGTCGAGCGGATCGAAGGAGACGGCGGACCGGAGCGCGAGGGCCGCCATGACCTGGTCACCCGCGACCGCGTCCGGCACGGCGTACACCGCCACAGCGGCAGCGCCCTCGTACCGGGCGAGGATGTTCTCGATCACGGCGGCGGCGAGGTTCTCGCTGTCGACGCGCAGCCGGTCGTCGGTGCGGCCGGCGAAGTACAGGTATCCGTCGGCGTCCCGGTAGAAGAGGTCGCCGGTCCAGTACCAGCCTCCCCCACTCTCGGCTTCGCTCGAGCGGGGGGACCCCCATCGCCTGCGGTCGGCGTCCGCGGCCGGGTTGCGCCAGTAGCCCTCGAAGGGGTTGGGTCCCCGATTTACCAACTCCCCTATCGACTCGGCCCCGTTGAGCAGCCGCCCGTCCCCGGCGAAGACGGCGGCCGGGCATTCGCGTAGCGTGCCGGGGTCGACCACGGCGAGGTCGTCGTCGGGTGCCGCCCGTCCGATCGCCCCGGCCGGGGTGCCGGAGGTCCGCTGGATGGCCGCGCCGCCCTCCGAGGAGCCGTAGCCCTCGACGAGGCGCACCCCGAAGCGCCGCTCGAAGGCGGCCGCGTCGACCGCGCCGGCCTCTGTTCCGAAGCCCATGCGCAGTGGGTTGTCGCGGTCGTCGGGGTGGGCCGGGGTCGCCAGGATGTACTGGACGGCGCGCCCCACATAGGTGAAGTACGTGGCCCGGCAGGCCCGTACGTCCGCGAGGAACCCGGAGGCCGAGAAGCGCCGCCGCAGCGCCACCCCCGCGCCCGCGGCCAGCGCGGGTGCCCAGTCGGCGATCACCGCGTTGCCGTGGAACATCGGCATGCAGATGTAGTGCGTGTCCTCCCGCCGCACGCCGAAGTGGTCGACGAGCGACTGCCCCGCGGCGGCGAGCCTGCCCTGGGTGCAGATCGCGGCCTTGGGGGCGCCGGTCGAGCCGGAGGTGAAGTAGAGGAGCAGGCGGTCCTCGGGGGAGGCCGAGGACGCGTCGGGCTTCGTGCCCTCGTACGGCGTGAGGAGGTCGGCGTACGCGTCCGTGTCGGTCACCAGGACGCGTACGCCCGGGAGTTCGAGACCGTCGAGGAGCGGCAGGTGGGCCTGTTCGGTGATCAGGACGCGGCACTCGGTGTGCAGGATGTCGCGGGCCAGTTCGGGGCCGCGCCGGGTCGGGTTGATGCCCGCGACGGCGGCACCCGCGAGGGCGGCCGCGCTCAACCACATCGGGTACTCGGGGGTGTTGTCGAGCAGCACGCCGAGGTGCGGCGGCTCGGCACGTGGCGGCAGCAGGTCGGCGAGCAGCGCCGCCCGGGCCGCCGCGCCCGCCGCCACCCGGTGGTGGCTCAGGACCCGCCCCTCGAACCACAGCCCCGGCCTGTGGTCGTTCCACCGCTCCTGCACGAGCTCCGCGACGGTACGCCTCATGGATCCCATGGGGGCGCACCATAATTGACGTACCGTCAGATGGGGAGGGTCGCGGGACCTACGGCACCTCGTCGTAGGGCACGTCCGGCTCCTCATAGGTCACGTGCGACCCCCCGAAGGGCATGTCGAACGATGAGCTCATCTGGTGATACGTGACCATGAAGCCGATGCAGAAGGCGGCGGCCACTCCGAGGAAGACCAGGATGCCGATCGTGCCCGCGGCGGCCTTGACCGGGCTCGGCGCGTGGGCGGTGGCCTTCTCGGGTCGCTCGGCGGTGTAGTGGACGGTGACGATGTCGCCTTCGACGATCGTGGAGGGACCGCTGCTCTCGTCGAAGCGGACCGCCCTGCCCTCGCGCGTCCGGAACTCGTAGACATGGTGCAGCGTCGTGGACACGGAGCTGTCGCCACCGCCGCCACTGGTCGTCGTGTACGAGCGCAGACAGCGCGCCTCGGCGGTCAGCCCGCTGTTCCAGGCGCTGCGCAGCTCCAGTGAGCGGCGGATGATCCTGACCGCCGCGAATGCCACCAGGGCGATGATCAATCCCGGTACGGCGTAGAAGAACACGTCCATAGCGATTCCCCGTTGTTCGGTGCAGTTGCAGTTCCCCGCACGTCGACCTGGTCTTGTCGGCGTGCGGGGAACCTACCCGCTGGGGATGTCGGTGCAGCTCAAGGGAGCCTCAGAAAACAAGGTCCCTTCAGGTCGCCCTGGGACGTGACGTTCTAGAACGTGACGTCCGAGCAGGCGTAGAACGCGTTGGCCGTGTCGGCGATCGTCCACACCGCGACGATGACGTGGTGCCCGGTCCGGCCCGTGGGAATCGTGCCACTGTGCGAGATCGTGGACGGCGGGCGCGCGTTGTTGTAAGGGACGGTGAGGAACGGCGTGGTGTTCAGGTCCGAGCGCGCGAGCGCGTGGTTCTGATTCCAGCCCTGCTTGGTGAGGTAGTACTTGAAGTCGGTCGTGGCGTGCATGGCGGTGAACTGCCAGCGGAACGTGTAGCTGGCCCCGCCGGTGACCCTGGTCGTCGGCCAGGCGCCGCCCGACGGAGTCGTCGGGCTGTTGAGCTGACCGAATTCGGTGTGGTTGGCCGAGCAGATCTGGCCGTCGGCCGCACCTGCCGCGGGGAAGCCCTTCGGGCCCTCCACGCTCTGCGGCTCCCACTGGATGTTGCCGCAGTTGGTCACCGTGCCGTTCTGACACAGCTTCTGCCGGCTGATGGGGAGGTCGGTGTAGCCGTGGCCGCTGGCACCGCCGCTGGAGAGCACGAGCGCTCCCGTCGTGGCGAGGCCGACCATGCCCGCGTACCACTTCGCTTTCCTGGTCGCACGTATGCGCATCCTGCCGCTCCTGAGGACGTGGGGGAGGTTCACATGAGCTGAGCGCGAGATGTTTCAGGTCTAGACCAAGCCTCAGATTATTACCAGGACTTGAACATGTCCAGACCAATTTCAGAAATGGCCGACGCCCGCTTCCCGCCCGTCCCGCATCAACGACTACGGCTACTCCCCGCTCCGTCCCGTGCGGACAATCACGGCTACTCCCCGCTCCGTCCCGTGTAGAACGCCACCGTCAAGTCCTTCACCAGCGCCTTGCGTTCGTAGTCGTCGAGCTCCACCAGGCCTCGCATGGTCAGCCGGGTCACCGTGTCCTCGACCGAGTCGACGACTGAGGTGAGCACGGTGTCGCGGTGCTGGGCGTCCAGCGCGGCGATCCGGCGGCGCTGCATCACGGCGGCCACCTCGGGCGCGTACTCGATCTTCGTCGGCTGGGCCGAGAAGACCTCGAGGCCGACCGGCGCCGTGTCCGCGGCCACCAGCCGGGTCAGCGCCTCGCCGACTGCCTCGGTGTTGCGCAGACTCGCGTCCTTGACGACGGCGGGCGGCAGTTCGGCCGGGAGCCGCGAGAGCACCCGCGACAGCGCCGCCTCCACACACTCGCGCAGATACGTCTGGTGGTCGTCCACCCCGAGCGTGGCGCGCGCGGTGTCCCTGACCCGCCAGACCACGAGCACCACCACCCGCAGCGCGACCCCGTTCGCGTCGACCGCGGACATCGGCTCACTGCGCCAGTGCCGCAGGCGTACGTCGACCCGGCGGCGCAGCACCAGCGGGTTGACCCACATGAGCCCGGTGCGCCGGACCGTGCCGCGGTACCGGCCGAACAGACCGAGCACCCAGGCCCGCCCGGTCCGCCCCCGCGCGAGACCGCCGAAGCCGAACAGACCGAGCGCGCCCGCTCCGGCGTACGCCGCCCACTGCGCCGGTCCGAGCCCGGCGCCGCCGTGTCCGGGCAGTCCAAGCGCCTGCGTCACCGGGGGCGGCAGGACGCCCGCCCACCACGAGGTGAGTACACATCCGGCCATCCCACAGGCCCCGGCCAGCACTCCCACCGCTCCGGGCAGCACCCGTGCGGGGCGCTCCACCAGCTCGGGGTCGATCTCCGGCACCGGGCGCGGGGCGGCCCTGCCGGGCACGGGACGCCGGACGCGCGGCTGCTCGCCCGTGCCGCGCCGCCGGCCCACGACGGCGGGCGCCAGCGGGACGGACACCGGCTCGGGATCGTCCCTGAACAGCAGGTGCACGGGGATCTCGGTGGTCGCCTCGTTGTGGATGAGCCTCGTGGAGCGCGCGCCGCCCTCGCGCGCGCCCCCGCCCTCTGTTGCCGGTTCCGGCCCGGGCACCTGGGAGGACTGCCCTTCGGAATCCGGGGTGTGTGAAGTCGTCGTACTCATACCTGCCTCCATGCCTCCGCGCCTGGAAGATTCATGAGAAGTCGAGAAACGGTGAAGCCGGGAAACGATGAAGCCGGGAAGGATTCAGGAGAAGAGCCGCCGCCAGGTCTCCGGCCCCGGGTAGCCGTCCGCCGCCCCGCCGCGCCAGCCCTGCGCCCGCTGGAACGCCTCGACGTTGCGCCGGTCCGCCTCGCCCCAACGGGGTCCCGGACCCGAGCTGTAGTACTTGCCGAACCCCTTCTTGACCAGCTGCTTTCCCAGCCGGCTGACGTGTGCGTTGTTCGCCCCCGGCCGGAACATCCCGCGCCCCGGATAGCCGGGCACCCCGTGCGAGGAGGCGCCCGATCCGTGCGGTCCCGGGCCGTGCGCCCCCGTCTGCCCGGGGCTGCCCCCGAGCGGAATGTCCTCCGGGGGAATGTCCTCCTGAGGAACGTCCGCCGGAGGAATGTCCTTGCCCTTCTTGCCCACCAGGTAGGACCAGGTCAGCTTCCCCGGCAGCCCGTCCGCCGCCGCTCCCGTCCAGCCCTGCGCCCGCTGGAACGCCTGGGTGGCCCGCCGGTCCGCGGTCGACCAGCGGGGGCCGGGACCCGAGGTGTAGAAGCGGGCCGCGCCGCGCTCCACGAGGAGCCGGCCCAGCTGGGTGACGTACTTGTTGTTCGCGCCGGGCCCGAAGTAGACGGCCCCCGGGTAGCGGCTGGGCGCCTTGGGCGCCGACGGCTTCGCCCCGCTCGCGCTCTCCGTCAGCCCCTTGTAGCGGTAGGCCAGATAGCGGTCCTCGTTGCTCCAGTACGGGTACGGGGTGGCCTGCTTCCGGGCGTGCGGGGGTGCCGCCTCGTACGCGACGTAATAGGTGTGCGTGTAGTCCGTCCAGCCGCCGAAAATGACGACGTGCGAGCCTTTCTCGGGGTTCGCCGGATTGTGGAAGAGAAGAATGTCGCCGGGCTGGAGCTGCTCACGTTTAATGCGTACGCCGAGCGTGTCGAGGCTGCCCGTCCATTCGTTGCCCGGCAGGTTCCAGGCCATCGAGACAAAGCCGGAGCAGTCCTGCCGGTAGCCGTCCGACCAGTACTCGCTCATGCTGTACGGCACTTCCGCGTCGATCCATGTCTTCGCCCGGTTGATGATCTCGGCCCGGGTGGTCGCGGGTGCCTTGGAGACGGTGCCGGGCTTTCCGTGGGCCGCCGGTTTTCCCGCCGGACCGTGCAGCGGGGCCTTGCTGCCTTGCGGGGTGTCGGGCTCGTCACCTGCGGGGATGCCGGGCCGGGCGGGTCCATGGGCTGCCGCGACCGCCGTCATCGGCGGGCCCGCGCCGAGGACGGTGCCGGCCGCCGCGGCCAGGACGAGAGCCCTGCGGGCCGCCGGACGGCCCACGGGACCGGAAAGGGAGGAAAGGAAAGAGGGAGGGGAAGAGGCAGGGGAAGAGGAATAGGGCATGACGCGTCGCCAGTGCACGCATCCGGGGCAGTCGCAGTCGCTCGCGGCATCGAATTCCTCGAATACCGGAGCCTTCATGCGATTCCCCTCACACTCCAGGTCGAAATCTCCGCGCTTCTGCACAGGCGCAGTTTCTCAACTGTCATCCGGTGTCGCATGTTGACGGTCCGAATGATGTACAGGGCGTGCACGCCAAGGGGACCGCCGGGGTCCGGGGCACCCATCCCGGTCGGGTAGAGTTCCCCGGGTCGGCGCGCGCCGCTAGCTCAGTTGGTTAGAGCAGCTGACTCTTAATCAGCGGGTCCGGGGTTCGAGTCCCTGGCGGCGCACAGACCGGAGGGCCACTCGCAGCAGCGAGGGGCCCTCCGTCATATGCCACTACAACCCCTTCGTCGTACACGCGTCCCAATTAGCGCGTATGACCGGTTAACACCGCGTTTCGCATCTTGCGATCATGATGTAAGGCGTAGAACCCTGGGCTTCAAGGGACTGTCGATAACTGACAGTTGGGGGCAAGGTCGGTTGCGTATATGACGGGGAAGTTGGGGGCCCCGGTTCATGAACAGATGCCGAGGGGGGCATCATGCAACCGGAAGGTCGTCGTTCCATGTCTGTCTTATGGAGATGATGTGGTGACGCTGGCCTGCCAGTGATGCGTCCGGGACGGTCTAGGGGGACCCGAGCGGACGACTGAACCGACGAACACGCGGGCATCCGCGTGCGGGGGGATGACTCATGACGTCGACGCCGACCGGCGCCCGGCAGAACTTCGACCCGTCCGAAACAACCCAGCTCAGGGTGCCGTCGCACCGGACCGGCGGCTTCCGCAGGATCAAGAAGACGCTGCCGAGATACGACTACGAGCACTACAGCCGGCTCGCGGGACCCCTCACACAGCCCGATCCGAACAAGCCGTACAAGGTGCAGTACCGCTCACTGCTGTCGCAGGAGCCGCACCGCATACGGGCCGCGCTCATGCTGGGTGCCGCTCCGCTGCTCTCGCTGGTGCTGCTGACCTGGCTGCTCCAGCCCGCGCACTGGACGGAACGCGACTATCCCGCGTACGACTTCCTGCCGGCCCTCGACATCGTGATGCTGGTCTCGATCGGCCTGATCGAGCTCTTCCGCTGCCTGAACGTGCTGTCGAACGCGCACGCCACCCTGGTCGCCCGCGACCCCATCCCGGTGGTGCCCGAGACCGGCACGAGAGTCGCCTTCCTCACCTCGTTCGTACCCGGCAAGGAGCCCCTCGCCATGGTGACGAAGACCCTGGAGGCGGCCGTCAAGATCCGCCACCGGGGTCTTCTGCACATCTGGCTCCTGGACGAGGGGGACGACCCGGAGGTGAAGGAGGTCTGCGCGCGCCTGGGTGTGCACCACTTCTCCCGCAAGGGCATCGCGAAGTGGAACATGCCCAAGGGCCCGCACCGCGCCAAGACCAAGCACGGCAACTACAACGCCTGGCTGGACGCGCACGGCGGCGACTACGACTTCTTCGCCTCGGTCGACACCGACCATGTGCCGCTGCCCAACTACCTGGAGCGGATGCTCGGCTTCTTCCGCGACCCGGACGTCGGCTTCGTCATCGGCCCGCAGGTGTACGGCAACTACGACAACGTCATCACCAAGGCCGCCGAGTCCCAGCAGTTCCTCTTCCACGCCCTGATCCAGCGCGCCGGAAACGCCTACGGCTCCCCGATGTTCGTGGGCACCTCCAACGCCGTACGCATCAAGGCGCTGAAGCAGATCGGCGGTCTGTACGACTCGATCACCGAGGACATGGCGACCGGCTTCGAGATCCACCGCGCCAAGAACCCGGCCACCGGCAAGAAGTGGCGCTCGGTCTACACGCCGGACGTGCTCGCGGTCGGCGAGGGTCCCAACGCCTGGACGGACTTCTTCACCCAGCAGCTGCGCTGGTCGCGGGGGACGTACGAGACGATCCTCAAGCAGTACTGGAAGGGCTTCTACTCGCTGCCGCCGAGCAAGCTCTTCAACTACACGATGATGATCATCTTCTACCCGATGTCGGCCCTCAACTGGATCCTCGCGGCGCTGAGTTGCGCCCTGTTCCTGGGCCTGGGCGCATCGGGTGTGAACATCGACCCGACGGTCTGGCTGATGCTGTACGGCAACGCGTCCGCGCTGCAGATCGGGCTCTACATCTGGAACCGCCGCCACAACGTCTCGCCGCACGAGCCCGAGGGCAGCGGCGGCGTGGCGGGCATGATGATGTCGGCGCTGTCCGCACCGATCTACGCCCGCTCGCTCATGGACGCCGTACTGCGCCGCAAGAGCAAGTTCGTGGTGACCCCCAAGGGCGACTCGGCGAGCCCCGACACGCTGTTCGGGACCTTCCGGATCCACCTGTTCTTCATCCTGGTCTTCGCCGGCTCGATCACCGCCGGCGTCCTGCTCGGGCACTCCCACCCCGCGATGATCATCTGGGCCACCTTCGCCCTGCTGATAACCGCCTCGCCGATCTTCGCCTGGCGCTGGACGATGCGGCAGGACAGGAAGAAGCCCAAGCACGCGGCGGAAGCCGCCGAGCCGGCACCGCTGCCACCGCAGGCCTCGGTTCCCCAGCAGGAGCAGCACGGCCCGCACGCCCCGCAGCACAAGCCCCACTGGGCCGCCGCGAACGGTGGGAACGACCAGACCATGCAGATTTCCCTTGGGGGACATAAGAAATGAAAGACGGTGCCAGCCGCCGCCGTGCCCGTCGTCTTGCGATAGGCGCGGCGGTGGTTCTCGCGCTGGCCGGGATGAACGGCCCGTGGCTGTATCGCTTCGGGACGGAGCAGTACCACCAGTACAAGATCAACAAGCCGGAGTACAAGGCCGAGAACGGCCACTGGGACGTCATCGACTTCCCCGAGGAGTTCCGCCAGAACACCATCCACGCGGCCCTGCTGCACACCGGCAAGATCCTGCTGATCGCGGGCTCCGGCAACGACCAGGACAACTTCGACGCGAAGAAGTTCGACACCCGGATCTGGGACCCGGTCGAGGGCACCATCAAGAAGGTCCCGACACCGGCCGACCTCTTCTGCACCGGCCACACCCAGCTCGCCAACGGCAATCTGCTGATCGCGGGCGGCACCAAGCGCTACGAGAAGATGAAGGGTGACGTCACCAAGGCCGGCGGCCTGATGGTGGTGCACAACGAGAACCCGGACGAGCCGATCACCCTGCCCGCGGGCACCAAGTTCACCGGCAAGGAGAACGGCAAGACCTTCGTGTCGAAGGACCCGGTGCTCGTCCCGCGCGCCAAGAAGGTCTTCGACCCGGACACCGGCGAGTTCCTGCGCAACGACCCCGGCCTCGGCCGTATCTACGTCGAGGCGCAGAAGAGCGGCACCGAGTACGAGACGGGCACCCAGGACAACTACCGCGTCCAGGGCCTCACCGGCACCGACGCCCGCAACACGTACGGCATAGCGGAGAAGCTCGCCCTGGACAAGAAGGACTTCCAGGGGATCAAGGACGCCTACGAGTTCGATCCGGTCGCCGAGAAGTACATCAAGGTCGACCCGATGAACGAGGCCCGCTGGTACCCGACGCTGACCACCCTCTCGGACGGCAAGATCCTCAGCCTCTCCGGTCTGGACGAGATCGGCCAGCTGGTACCGGGCAAGAACGAGGTCTTCGACCCGAAGACCAAGAAGTGGACGTACACCGAGGGCATCCGGCAGTTCCCGACCTACCCGGCGATCTCCCTGATGCAGTCCGGCGAGCTCTTCTACTCCGGCTCGAACGCGGGTTACGGCCCCGATGACGTGGGCCGCGACCCCGGTATCTGGGACGTGGACACCAACAAGTTCACCAAGCTGCCCGGTATGAGCGACCCGAACCTCCTGGAGACCTCCGGGACGGTGTTGCTGCCGCCCGCGCAGGACGAGAAGTACATGGTCATCGGCGGTGGCGGGGTCGGCGAGTCCAACAAGTCCAGTGAGAAGACCCGGATCATCGACCTGCTGGCGGACGACCCGAAGTTCGTGAACGGGCCGTCACTGGAGAAGGGCACCCGCTACCCGCAGTCCTCGATCCTCCCCGACGACAGCGTGCTGATCTCGGGCGGCTCGGAGGACTACCGCGGGCGCGGCGACTCCAACATCCTCCAGGCGCGGATCTACGACGCGAAGTCGGGCGAGCTGAACCGGGTCGCCGACCCGCTGGTGGGCCGCAACTACCACTCGGGCTCGCTGCTGCTGCCCGACGGCCGCGTGATGTTCTTCGGCTCGGACTCGCTCTACTCCGACGAGGCCAACACCAAGCCCGGCGTGTTCGAGCAGCGCATCGAGATCTACACGCCGCCGTACCTGTTCCACGGCTCGCAGCCCACGCTCTCCGACGGCCCGGAGACGATCGCCCGCGGCGCCTCCGGAACCTTCAAGACGCAGCACGCCTCGTCGATAAAGACCGCCCGGCTGATCCGGCCGAGCGCGTCCACCCATGTCACCGACACCGACCAGCGGTCCATCGCGCTGGACCTGAAGAAGACCAAAGACGGCATCACGGTGACGGTGCCGAAGAACCGGAACCTGGTCGAATCCGGCTGGTACATGCTGTTCGTGACGGATGATCAGGGGACGCCCAGCAAGGCTCAGTGGGTCAAGGTGCCCTGATCTCCTGAGAGTTACGTGACTGGGGGCGCCCTTCTCCTCGAAGGGCGCCCCCAGTCACGTACGAACTACTTGGAAGCCTCGGCCAGCTTCAGGGCGTAATCCGCCCACCACTCACCGGCCTTCGGCCCGCCCTTGCACTCGCCGTCCGACTCCCCCGGCCGCTTGACCCACAGATACGCGTCGACGAGCGGATCCACGGTCTTGGTCGTCGGAGTCTCGCCCAGCGCGCGGCCCGGCGGATTGCACCAGTTCTCGTCGGCCTCGCCCTCCGTGTACGGCCCGTTGCCGTTGCGGCTGGTGTCGATGACGAAGGGCTTGCCGCCGACCTTCGCCGAGAGCTGTTTGCCGTACGCGACGGAGGCCGCGGTCGTGTAGAAGTTCGAGACGTTGACCGCGAAGCCGTCGGCCGTCTCGATGCCCGCCCACTGGAGCGGCTCGAAGATCTGGTCGGGGTGGCCCCAGCCCGCGTTGCCCGCGTCCACGTACACCTTCGTGTTCTTCAGGGCCTTGAGCGTGCTGATGGCGCCCTTGAGAAGGTCGTAGCGCTCCTCGTGGAACTCCTCCGGGGTGCACTGGTTGACCAGGTGCAGGACGGCGTCCGGCTCCAGGATCACCGTGGCGGGCCGGTCCTCGATGCCCTTGGCGACCCCGTCGATCCAGGTCCGGTAGGCGTTGCCGTCGGCGGCGCCGCCCTGCGAGAACTGGCCGCAGTCGCGGTGCGGGATGTTGTAGAGGACCAGGATCGCGTCCCGGTCGGCCTTCTCGGCGGCCTCGGTGAAGCCGCGCGCCTCCTGCTCCGGGTTCTCCGGACCGATCCACTCACCGGTCGGCTGCTGGGCGATCTTGCGGATCTGCTCGGCGTCGTCGTCCTTGCCTGCCTTCACGTACGCGGCGACCTGCGCGGCCGCGTTCCCGTCCGGGTTGACCCAGAACGGGTCCGAGTTCTTGGGCTGTTGTGTGACCTTGGCACCGGAGCCGTTTTCCTTCTCGCCGTCGCCCCCCGAGGAGAAACACCCCGCGAGCAGCAGTGCCGCCCCCGCCACTGCCACCGCCTGCCTACTGCCGTACATCCAACTCCCCCTTGGGTGTACTCGTCCGAAGGGTCAATCCTGACATAGGTCTCGCGCCGCCCACGAGATCGCCCACCCCTTGGTGGAGAGCTGTTACAGCTCCGGGCCTCCGGGTAGGCACGGGCTGAGCGGGAAGGCGCGGGACAACGGAATCGGGGTAGGGCACATGCACCTGAGTACCCGGGAAACGCTGCTGGCATCGGCCCTTCTTGAGGCCTCGGACACACTGTCCGACAGTTTCGACGCCGAGCACTATCTGCAGCGCCTGTCCGATCACGTCGTGGAGATCCTGGGTGCGCGGGCCGCCGGTGTCATGCTGATCGACGGCGGCCAGGCGGTGTCCCTCGCGGTGAGCAGCCGCCGGCAGGAGATCGCGCTCGACCTGATGGCCGTCCAGCACCAGGGCGGACCCTGCCTGGACAGCTACGGCACGGGACGGCCGGTCCCGCCCGTCGCGATCAGCGTCGCCCATGCCGCCTCCCGCTGGCCCGACTTCACGGAGCGGGCACTGCGCCACGACATCGCCTCGACCTTCGCGGTCCCGCTGCGCCGCCGGGAGACCCTGCTCGGCGCGCTCAACGTCTTCGTGCCCACCCTGCCCGAGCACACCGACCCGCCCGAGGACGACTGGAGTGTGCGGCTGGCCCAGGTCCTCGCCGACGCGGCGGCCGTCGGGCTGCAGAACCACCGGGTGTACGACCAGTACCGCACCCTGGCGGGGCAGTTGCAGGGCGCCCTGTCCAGCCGCGTACGCATCGAGCAGGCCAAGGGCATGCTCGCCGAGCGCTGGAGCACCGGGGTCGATCAGGCGTTCCTCACGCTGCGCCAGTACGCGCGCCGGCACCGGCTGCCGCTCGACGAGGTCGCGACGGGAGTGATCGAGGGGTCGGTGGACCGCGACGAGCTGGGCGGGGGCCCGGAAACGGCCCGATAAGGCACGGTCCACCTGCGCGGATTACGCAGCGACACCGGCTGTCGACTTGGCGTCAAACAGCCTCTAGGCCGGAACGCTGATCCCCTCTACAGTTGCCTCAAACGGCCCCAGCCCCCGGCCAGTTGGCCGGACCGCGATATTCGCGGATTGGTCCCAGTACCTCCCGTGCCGGACGCCGGGTTACTCCCGCAGCCCGTGCGCGCGCGGTCGAGGACCAGCCCGGTCGGCGGCTCCGGGGGAGCGGTCGTCGACCGGGCCAGGTAATTCGCGGGCCTGGTGACCCTGGTGGGCTCAGAGTCCGCTTCCGGTGAGGTACGCCGACACGATCACGTTCGCCGTATAGGTGCGGCTCGTCGCGTCGAAGGTGCCGCCGCAGGTGATCAGCCTCAGCTCCGCGCGGCCCGACTGCCGTGTCCCGTAGGCCTGTTGGGCGTCGAACTGGTCGCGGGAGAGGACCCGTACGTCGTCCACCGTGAACTCGGCGACCGTCCCGTCATCGCGGATCACCCGGACGGTCTCGCCCGGCCGTACCGCGCTGAGCTTGTAGAAGACCGCGGGCCGGGTCTCGGTGTCGACGTGCCCCACAAGGAGCGCGGTCCCGGCCGCCCCCGGTTTCGCCCCGGCGCCGTACCAGCCGACCACACCCGGCTGGTCGAAGGGCGGCGGATCGATCGCGCCCTGCGGATCGAGTCCGCGGGCCACGACGGGCGCCTGCACCCCCATCGAGGGGATGTCGAGGCGCTGCGGTTTCGCGTCCCCCAACGGCCGCTTCGGGGGCGGCAGTCGCACCTCGGGCGGCCTTCCGACCGCCGCCATGTCCCCGGTGGTCGGCGCCGATATCCCCTGCCGTACGTCCGTCACCTCGCGGCCCCACAGCCAGAGCCCGAGCAGCAGTACCGCCCAGGCGACACCCGTGAGCAGGCGCCCGGCAGCGGAGGAGCGCTCCTTGTCGGACATGTCAGTCGCGGGCGTCGCCGTGGCGGCTCCGGCGGGCGCTGCGGACCGCCACGGCCACCGCCGCGACACTCGCGAGGACCAGGCCGATCACCGCCTGCCGGGTGCCGGGACCCGTCTCACGGGCGTCCACCAGGGCGAGGTGCGCGGTACCGCCGCCGCCCGCGTGCACGGGTGCGACCGGCGAGGCGGGGGCGGAGGGGCTGGGGCCGCCGCCTGCCGCGACGGTGACCGTGCCCTTGACCTTGTCGTCGTAGCCGTCGCAGCTGACCTTGATGTCGTAGGTGCCGGGCTTGAGCGAGGTGGGCACGCGGCTGTCGCCGACGAGTGCGCCGTCCTTGCCCGTGAGCTGCACGTCCGCGACGAACGCGGCCGATTTCGCGGTGCCGGTCTGCCCCGCGCACCCCGTCGCCCGCAGCTGGATGTCGCTGCCGGGGGCCGGGGAGGCCGGGGTCACCCAGACGCCCGCGTCAGCCGCGTAGGCGGCGGGAGCGAGCGCGGCCGCCACCACCGCACCGGCACAGAGAGTGATTCGCAGTGAGCGCATCGTGAACCTCCAGATACCTGGAGACTCCTCCTCGGGGCACCGGGGCGCATCTCCAGAGGGTCACGACTGCTCCGTACGGGTCCTGAATGGTTTAGATCGCCCAGGTCACGCCGGGGTAGTGGTTCAGATCCGGTCGACCAGATCCGCGATCGAGTTCACGATCTTCGAGGGGCGGTACGGGTACTGCTCGATCTCGGCGGGTGTGGTCAGCCCCGTGAGCACCAGGAACGTCTCCATCCCCGCCTCGAGGCCGGCCAGGACGTCCGTGTCCATCCGGTCGCCGATCATCGCGCTGGTCTCGGAGTGCGCCCCGATCGCGTTCAGGCCGGTCCGCATCATCAGCGGGTTCGGCTTGCCCGCGAAGTACGGCTGCTTGCCGGTCGCCTTGGTGATCAGCGCGGCGACCGCGCCGGTGGCGGGCAGCGGGCCCTCCGCGGACGGGCCGGTCTCGTCGGGGTTGGTGGCGATGAAACGGGCGCCGCCCTTGATAAGGCGGACCGCCTTGGTCATGGCCTCGAAGGAGTACGTACGGGTCTCGCCGAGGACGACGTAATCGGGTTCGTGGTCCGTCAGCACGTACCCGATGTCGTGCAGCGCCGTGGTCAGGCCCGCCTCGCCGATGACGTACGCCGTGCCGCCGGGCCGCTGGTCCTCCAGGAACCTGGCGGCGGCCAGGGCGGAGGTCCAGATGTTCTCGACCGGCACGTCCAGGCCCATGCGCTGGAGCCTGGCGTGCAGGTCACGGGCGGTGTAGATCGAGTTGTTGGTGAGCACCAGGAAGGGCTTCCCGGACTCCCGCAGCTTCTTGATGAAGGCGTCGGCGCCGGGGATCGGCACACCTTCGTGGATGAGGACACCGTCCATGTCGGTGAGCCACGATTCGATGGGCTTGCGCTCTGACATGTGGCGGTCTCCTGACGTGCGCGTGCTTGTGCGCTTGCGCGGTGCTTGACGTGCGCGGTGCCTGCTGTGCGCGGTGCTGCGTAGCCCCAGGGTAGCGATCGTCCGCGATCAGCTGCCGGTCGCGGTCTTCCAGTCCTCGACGTACGACGTGAGGTTCTTGTCGATGTCGGTCCAGTCCGGTTCGAAGATCTCCACGCCGTCCATCAGCTTGGTGAGGGCGATGGCGTTCGCGTCGGTGGCCTTGATGTCCTTGCGCGCGGAGAAGCCGCCGCCGATCTCGCTGACCTGCTGCTGCGCCTTCGCGGTCAGCATGTAGTCGAGGAGCTTCTTGCCGTTCTCGGTGTGCGGGGCGCCGGTGACGAGTCCGGCGGCGTACGGCAGCGCGAAGGTGGTCGGCTCTCCCGCGTCCGAGGCTGCCGTGCCGGTGGCCCGCGGGAACCAGATGGCCAGGTTCGGCATGGACTTGGACTGCGCGTAGTTCATCTGGACGTCACCGTTCGCGACGAGCAGTTCGCCCTTGTCGACCTTGGGTGCGAGCTTGCCCGTGGACGCGGAGGGCCCGACGTTGTTCGTCTGGAGCTTCTTCAGGTACTCCAGCGCCGCGTCCTTGCCGCCGAAGTCGTGGATCGCCTTGATGAGTACGGCGGTTCCGTCGCCGGCGACGCCGGGCGTCGAGTACTGGAGCTTGTTCTTGTACTCGGCGTCGAGCAGTTCGTCCCAGGTCGTGGGCGCCTGGCTCAGCTCCTTCTTGTTGTAGACGAAGCCGAAGTAGTTGTTGACGACGGAGGTCCAGGTGGCGTCGGCGGCCTTGTCGGCGCCGTCGACCTGGTCGGAGCCCTTGGGCGCGTACGTCTGGAGCAGCCCCTTGCCGTCGGCCTGCTGGATGAACGGGGGCAGCGTCACGAGCACGTCGGCCTGCGGGTTCGTCTTCTCCCGGACGGCGCGCTGGACCATCTCTCCCGAACCGCCCTCGACGTACTCGACCTTGATCCCGGTCTCCTTCTCGAAGTCCTTGAAGACCTGGTCGTACCAGCCGTCGCCGTTCTCGCCCTTGAGGCCGTCCGCGCTGTACACGGTGACGACCTTCTCGTCGGAGGCGGCGGAGTCGCCGCCGCAGGCGGTGAGGGTGGCGGCGAGGGTGAGAGCGCCGAGAACGGCGGTGACCGGCTTGAGGTGCGTGTTTTTGAGCATGGCGAGGTGAACTCCCTGCAGATTGTCGTGAGTTGATGGGTGAGCGTCAGCGATAAGTCGCTTTGGTGCGGATCCTGGAGACGGCGAAGAGGACGAGCAGCGTGGCGGTCATGAGGACGACCGCGAGGGCGGAGCCGGTGAAGAGGGCGCCGCGGTCGGTGGCCGCGTAGATCTGGACCGGCAGCGGGGTCCAGTCCGGCGGGTAGAGCATCATCGTGGCGCTCAACTCGCCCATGGACAGGGCGAAGCAGAGCCCCGCTGCAGCGGTCAGCGAGGGCAGCAGCAGCGGCAGCCGCACCCGCCACAGCACGTACGAGGGCCGGGCGCCGAGTGAGGCGGCGGCCTGTTCGTACGCCGGGTCAAGGCGCACGATCGCCGCCGAGACCGACTGATGGGCGAACGCCGTGACAAGAACGGCGTGCGCGAGGATGACGATCCACCGGGTGCCGTTGAGCAGCAGCGGCGGCTTGGAGAACGCGACCAGGATCGCGAGCCCGACGACGACGGACGGCACGGCGACGGGCAGCACGAACAGCGCGTCGAGCACCCGTCGCGCCCGCCTCGGCAGGGCGTGCGCCGCGAGAGCGGCCCAGGTCCCGACGGCGAGCGCCAGCAGACTCGCCGTGACGGCCGTGACCAGGCTGGTGGTGAGGGCCTGGAGGGACTCACCGCGAGTGGCGGCGGAGTAGTGCCCGGTCGTGAACCCGGACGGCAGCACGCTCGACCAGTTCGTGGCGAACGACGCGGCGAGGATCACGAGGAGCGGAAGCGCGAAGAGCGGCAGGAAGAGGAGGAAGAACATCCCCCACGTGGCCCACTTCCCTCCACGGCTATGCACCAGCACGACGGCTCACCACCCGGTAGATCCCGTAGAGCCCCACGGATATGAGGACGTTGACGACGGCCACGACACACGCGCCGGGGTAGTCCGACTCGAGCATCGCCTTGCTGTAGACGAGCATCGGCAGCGTCGTGACGCCCTTCGCCCCGGTGAACAGCACGATCCCGAACTCGTTCAGACACAGCACGAGTACGAGGCTGCCGCCGGCCGCGAGCGCGGGCCCCACCTCCGGAAGGATCACCCGCCCGACGATGCGAGCGGGCCGCGCACCGAGCGAACTCGCCACCTCCACCTGCGCGGTGTCCATCTGCGAGAACGCCCCGAGCAGCGGACGCATCACGAACGGCGTGAAGTACGTGATCTCGGCGAGCAGCACCCCCCAGGGAGTGGCGAGGAACTGAAACGGCCCGTCGGCCGCCCCGGTCGCGTCCGTCCACAGCCCGTTGGCCATTCCGACCGTGCCGTAGATGAAGAGGAGGGCGAGCGTGATCAGGAAGGACGGGAAGGACAGAAACACGTCGATGAACTTGGCGACGGCTTTCCCGCCGGGGAACGGCACGAACGCGATCACCAGCGCGAGGACGAATCCGAGGACCAGACACCCGACGGTGGCGGCAACGGCCAGCCAGACGGTGGTCCACAGCGCCTCCCGGAAGGCGGAGGACGCGAAGACATCGGCGTAGGGCTGGAGGGAGGTGCCGCCGGTATCGGGGTGGAGGGACTGCTGGATGACAAGGGCGAGGGGGTAGAGGAAGAGGAGGGAGAGGGTGGCGATGGGGGGTAGGGCCCAGAGGTACGGCTGGCCCCAACGGTTCCGGAGGGCCTGCGGGTCCCGCAGGCCCTGCGCGTCCCGCAGGCTCCCCAGGCCTCGCGGGTTCCGCAGGCCTCGCAGGCTCCGCAGGACCTGCGGAGCCCGCCCGTCCCGCTGGCCCTGCTCGTCCCGCTGGTCGCGGCTGGCCCGCTGGTCCCGCCCGGCTGGCCCGGCCGGCTCGTCCTGCTGTGGGCAATCGTTCCGCAGGGCGGAACGGGTGGGCACAGCCACCGGCGCCGGGTCACTTTCCATCGGAGGGTCACTGGACCTACCCATGGGCCACCCCTGCAGACAGCAACACCGCATCCTCCGGCGCGAAGTGCAGCGTCACAGAGTCCCCGTACGCCGGAGGCTCCCGCAGCTCACGCAGGTCCGCCATCACCCGGTGGCCCCCCACATCGACGTACAGCCGATGTGTGGACCCCCTCCACTGAACCTCACTGACGGTCCCGACGATCTGGTTGGGCCCGGCCCCCAGCCCGACAAGGTGAGGCCGTACACAGAGGGTGGCCGAGGCCCCACTCGCCGCGTCAACGGTGTCGACCTTGAGCTCGGCACCGGCAAAGGCGACGACACCCGAACCGACGGTCACGGGAAGCAAGTTGGCGTTCCCCACGAACGACGCCGTGAACTCCGTACGCGGACTGCGGTACAGCTCACGCGGCGTACCGCAGTCCCTCAACCGAGCCCGATCCATGACGGCAATCCGATCCGCCAGGGTCAACGCCTCCACCTGGTCATGGGTGACGTACAGAATCGAAACGTCGGGCAACTCCCGGTGCAGCCGGGCAAGTTCCCCCAACATCCCCGACCGCAGCTGCGCGTCCAGCGCGGACAGCGGCTCATCGAGCAGCAGCACCCCCGGCCGTACGGCCAACGCCCGCGCGATAGCGACCCGTTGCTGCTGCCCCCCGGACAGCTCACGCGGATACCGCCGCGCGAACTCCCCCATCCCGGTCATCTCCAGCGCGTCGGCGACCCGCGCGGGAATCTCGGCCCGGGCGACCTTCTGCGCCTTCAGCCCGAAGGCCACGTTGTCCGCGACCCGCATGTGCGGGAACAGCGCGTACTGCTGCACGACCATCCCGATCCCCCGCCGGTACGGCGGCTCGTCGGTGACGTCACGCCCGCCGAGGAACACCCGCCCGGAAACAGGCCGCACGAACCCGGCGACCGCACGCAACGCGGTCGTCTTCCCGGACCCGGAGGGCCCGAGCAGCGCCATGACCTCGCCGGGCTCGACGGTGAGGTCGAGCGAGTCGAGGACGGTGGTCCCGCCGTACGCGACGGACACGTTCTCGAAGCGGATGCCACCGCTCATGACCCGACTCCCCCGAGCAGGGAGGGCAGTTCGGCGACCGACCCGAGGACGGCCGTGGCCCCCGCCGCCCGCAGCGCCGCGCCCCCGTGCGCCCCGGTGAGCACTCCGGCGACGACCCCGGACCCGGCGCGTACTCCGCTGAGCATGTCGTACGAGGTGTCGCCCACGACCGCGACCTGCCGCACGCCCTCCGCGGCCCGCGTACGCAGGAACGCCTCGAGCACCATGTCGGGGTACGGCCGCCCGCGCCCTCCGGCGTCGGCGGGACACAGCGTGAGCGGCACCAACTCCCGCCATCCCAGGGCGTCGAGGATGGCGTCCTGGGTGACCCGGGCGAACCCGGTGGTCAGCACGACCGTCCGCCCGGACCCGGCGAGTTCCTCGATCGCCTCGCGCGCCCCGTCGATCGGTGCGATGAGCCCCTCGTCGACGAGCTCCCCGTATGCCTTCTCGAAGGCGGAGTTGGCCCGCTGGGCGAGCGACTCCTCCCCGAACAGCTGCCGGAAGACGGAGATCTTGGACTCGCCCATGGTGGCGCGGACGTATTCGAGCTTCGCCGCGTGGTCGGCGGAGTCCGGCTCGACCCCCAACTCCCGCGCGGCTGTGGCGAATGCCCGCTCGACGAGCCCGCCGTCGGCGACGGTGGTGCCGGCCATGTCGAGCACCACGAGTCGTATGCCCGCAACTTCCGCGGCGTCCGCGGCTTCCTCTGAAGTCTGTTCCGGGGTCTGTTCCGGGGTCAATTCCCTCACCATCCCAGTTCGTCGGCGGTCGTCTCGGCAATGGCGGGTGAGCAGGTCATGCCGCGCCCGCCGGGCCCGGTGACCAGCCACACCCCGTCCCGCACCCGCTGCCGGTGCACCACCCGGCCGGTGTCGGTGCACTGCGCGTACACCCCGGCCCAGCGCCGCCGGATCTTCGGCAGCGGCCGTCCGAGGAAGGACTCGACGACGCCGGTCAGGTGCTCGTACGGCTCCTCGACGGTGTCGAAGGCGAAGGGGTGCTCGTACTCGTGGGTGTCGCCGATGGTCAGCCCGCCGTCCGCGCGCTGCACCATGAGCAGCTGCATACGGTGGGCGGCGGCCGTCTCGGCCTGCGGCTGGCCGGAATTGAGCAGGTCGAGCGCGTCGCCGCGGTAGGCCGGGTAGTAGCGGAAGCTGTCCGCGTCGGCGACGGAGGTGGTGAGCGGTTCGCCGAGCGGCTCGGTCTGCATCATCTGCAGCCGTACGCGCCGCACGGGAAGCTCAGGACCCGCCAACTCCCGTACTAGACCGCCCAGCCAGGCCCCCGTGCACAGCACCACCACGTCGCCGTGGTGCACATCCCCGTGGTCGTCACGGACCGCGTGCTCACCCACCACGTCCCGGACCTCACGCCCCGGCAGGAAGGTGTAGCGCGGCGACTTCAGCAACTCCTCCCGGAGGGCGAGTTGGGCGACGCGCGGTTCGACGGCCGCGTCGCGCTCGCAGTAGAGGGCGGCGTCGTACGTGCCCCGCAGCGCCGGGTTCACGGCGAGCGCCTCGCCCGCCGTCAGCAGTTTGTAGCCGCGCGCGGCGGCGTCGGGGCGGGCCACGGCCGCCTCGGCGACGGCGAGTTCATGCTCGCCGCGTACCGGGGTCAGGGACCCGTTCGCCCGGAAGCCGATCCCCGGGACGCGCGCCCCGATCGACTCCCACAACTCCCTTGCCCGCAGGGCGGTTTCGAGCTCCTCTCCTCCGGCGCGACCACTGACCCAGATCTGCCCGAAGTTGCGCAGGCTGGCCCCGCGGGCCTCCGCCTCACGCTCGATCTGCACGACCTCGTGGCCGCGCTCCACTGCGTGCCAGGCATGCAGGGTGCCCACCACGCCGGCTCCGACGACTATCACTCTCACAACGGCAACGCTCCTCGGGAGGGGGGAATCAGAAGGGACCGCCCAGCATCCAGATGGTGAACTGCCCATCACGTTTGGGCTAGACCCGTTATGTTGTCGTTATAAAAATAAGCCGAGGGGGGCTCGGGCACTCAGCCCAGCGACGTCCGGGACCCCAGGACCCTCGCGGTGAAGGCCGCCAGCTGGGCCCGCATCTCCTCGCGAGTCACCCCCTGCCGGCCGACGAGGTGTTCGACGAGGTCGGCGCGGGTGGCCGCAAGCAGGGCGTGGGCCGTGAAATCGCTGCCGTCGAGTCCGGGAATCTGCTCCAGCGCGGCCCGGAGCGTGCCGTGCCACCGCTCGTAGTGCTCGGCCGCATAAGGGCTGTCGCCGCCGGTTCCCTCCAGCGCCAGGGCAAGGTGGCGGTTGTCGAGCTTGAAGCACAGGACGGCGTCGAGGAGGGCGGGGACGCGCTGGAGCGGCGGGGTGGCCGGTCCCAGAGGCGGCGCCCCCTCTTCGGCGGCGAGCCTGATCGGCGCGAGCCGCGTCTCGTACAGCGCGTGGATCAGGCCCGTGCGGTCACCGAAGCCACGGAAGAGCGTCGCCTTGCCGACGCCGGCCGCTGCCGCGATGTCGGCCATGGTGACCGACTCAGGGCTCTCGCAACGGGCGAAGAGTGCGTCGGCGGCCACAAGGACGGCCTCCCTGTTGCGAGTTGCGTCGGCGCGGGGCTTGCGCTCGGGCATCGGTTCCTCCTCTTGCTAAACGGACCCCGGGTCCGTATCGTCCTCCATATGAAACGGACCCAGGGTCCGTATCGTACGGGACGGAGCACCCCATGACCATGACCACGAACACCGCACCGGCGGACCTGTACCGCCACAGCCTGCGACTACTGCTGGACAAGGACATCCCCGCGTGGGTCGACCTGTGGCACGAGGACGGGATCCTCGAGTTCCCCTTCTCGCCGGAAGGCTGGCCAAAGCGGCTGGAGGGCAAGGCGGCCATCGCCGAGTACATGCGCGACTACCCCGACCACATAGACCTCCACGAGTTCCCCTACGTCGAGATCCACCAGACCATCGCGCCGGAGACCATCGTGGTCGAGATGCGCGGGGTGGGCCGCGTGGTGGACACCGGCAACCCCTTCGACATGACCTACATCGCCGTTGTCACCATCAGGAACGGCCTCATCACCAGCTACCGCGACTACTGGAACCCGCTCGCCGTCCAGGACCCCGCCACCAACTTCGCCGGGAGCAACTGATGGACGCGTCACCGGAGTTCACCCTGGTCATCGGGGCCACCGGCACCACCGGCAGCCGTGTCACCGCCCAACTGGCCGCCGCGGGACGGCGCGTGAAAGCCGCCAGTCGTCGTGCCGCACCTGTGGACGGGGCAACTCCCGTGGACGGGACCACTCCCGTCCGCTTCGACTGGGACGACCCCACGTCCTTCGACGGCGCCCTCGAAGGCGCGGACCGGGTCTATCTCATCCCGCCGCTCGGCTCTCCTGACCCGGCAGCCGTCATGCTGCCCTTCCTCCGGCAGGCCCGCGCCGCGGGCGTCCACCGCGCGGTCCTGCTCAGCTCGTCGGCGATCCCCGCCGGAGGCCCCGCGGTGGGACAGGTTCACCAGGCCCTGCCCGGTCTGTTCTCCCAGTGGGCGGTCCTGCGGCCCTCGTGGTTCATGCAGAACTTCACCGGCGACCACGCACACGCCATGACGATCCGAGCGGACGGAACCATCCGGACGGCCGCCGGTGAGGGCCGCGTCGGGTTCGTCGACGCCGACGACATCGCCGCCGTCGCCGTACACGCGCTGACCGAGCCGCAGGCCCCGAACACCGACCTGGTCATCACCGGCCCGCAAGCACTGGGCTACGACGACATCTCTGCCACCCTCACCCAGGTCACCGGCCGGACCATCACCCACCACCGGCTGACCTACGAGCAGATGCGCGACCGTCTCGCCGCCGACATGCCCGCCGAGTTCGCCGCGATGCTCGCCGGCATGGACCGCACCATCGCCGAAGGCGCCGAGGACCGCACCACCGACACGGTCCAGCGCCTCACCGGCCGCCCACCGCGCAGCTTCCAGGCTTTTGCGGAACGGGAGTTGGGCCTGCTCCGGAGCTGACACCCGGCGACATCCAGCCCGGTCGCCATCAGCTGCCCAGATGGGCCGTGAACGAGAAGCGATCCCCCCGGTACAGCGTCCGCACCCGCTCCAGCGGCATCCCGGCCGTGTCCCGCGAGACCCGGTGGATCAGCAGCATGGGCAACGCGGGCGGCGTACCGATGAGCAGCGCCTCGCGCGGAGTGGCAAGGACCGTCTCGATGCGCTCGTCTGCGTCACCGAACGCGATGCCGAGCCGGTCGTGGAGGTAGGCGTAGAAAGAGGAGTCGGGAGTGAAGTCGCGGTCGAGGTGCGGCACGCGGGCGACAGCGACGTACGTACTCTCGAGCCCGACCCGCTCGTCATCGGCGAGCAGGACACGCTCCATGTGCCAGACGGGTTCGCCGCGTGTCAGCCCGGCCTCGGCGGCGAGGGCCTCGGGGCAGGGGAAGCGGTCGAGGCTGATCAGGGTACGGCCGGGGGTGCGCCCCTGCCGCCGTACGCCCTCGGTGTAGCTGGCGAGTGAGAGCGGCTGCTCCAGCTTCGGCCCGGCGACGACCGTCCCACGCCCCTGCCGCCGCAGCTTCCCCTCCAGCAACAGCTCCCGCAGCGCCTGCCGCACGGTCTCCCGCGCGACCTCGTACTTCTCCGCGAGATCACGCTCGGTCGGCAGCGGGCCGCCCTCGCCCAACTCCTCGATGAGCAGGGCGATATGCGCCTTCACCGCGTAGTACTTCGGAATGCGGCCGTGCTCCGGGATGCCGGAGCGGACGGGGGCGCCGGGGGCCTGGTCGTTCGGGTAGTCCACGGGGAGGATCGTCGCAGACGGGGTGCTCGCGACGGGCTCCAGGTGCCGACCGTGGCGATCAGAAGCGCGAGCGGCGCCGGCACCCGGCGAGCACGGACATGGGCGTCGCGCGGATGGCCGTACCGGTCGGTGATCCGCCCGACGAGCCCGGGCGGCAGCCCACGGGGGTCACCGGCGCAGCCGTACCCACCGCCGGGACACGACAAGGAGGACGGCCCCCGCGGCGAACAGCCCGACGCCCACGGTCACGCCGAGCCCGTGCGGTGCCCGCGGACCGGTACTGGCCAGCTCGTCCGCACCCGACGCCGCCCCCTCATCGCGTACGCCGCCCCCGTCGCCGCTGCCGGCCAAGATCTCACCGTCGCTGTTCCCGCCCGAGTCCTCTCCTCCTACTTCCCCTTCTGCTTCTGCTACGTCCCCGTCCTCGTCCTCGATGCGGAACCGGTAGTCGTTCGACTCCCCCACCCAGTCCCCGTCGTCGTCGTGCCGCTGGACGACGGCCGCGTTCGCGACGACATCGTTCGGCGCGGCCGCGTCGGAGGTGACGGAGAGACGCACCTTCACGGTGAGCGTCCGTCCGGGGCCGACCGTGAACCCCGGGAACCCGTCGTCGAACGCCCCCACGTTCTCGTCCTCGTCACTCTTCTCGAACTCGACCGGATGCGGATCCCGGCCCTGCCCCCCGCTCCGGCCGCCCTCGTAGAACTCCAGCCGCGCCTGCTCGGGCCGCAACGCCCGCTTCTCGTCGACGAGGACGACGATCGGGTGGATGTTGCCGCAGGTGTGCGCTGTGGTGTTGGTGAGGTCGATGTACCAGGTCCGGAAGTCTCCCCCGACGTCGTAACTGGCGGGCCCCCCGTGGATCCGGGTCTTCACCGGAAAGGTGCGGCTGTCGGGCGCGGCACAGGTCGGGCGGGGGTTCGCCACGGCCGTACCGGGCGCGGCGAGCATGAGGGGAAGAGCGGCGGCCGCAGCTGTAACGGAGAGGGGCAGGGACGTGCACAGTCTCAATCGCATTCGCGTTCGCGTTCGCATGAAGAGCCTTTGCCGATCGGGAGCGTAAGCGGTACCGGGCAGCGGCCCGTGACCCTGCCACACGCGAGCGCCGGCACCGGGACGCCGCGCCCGTCGTGGGCCCCGATCGGCCGTGCGGGTCCCCTCGATCAGCGGAAACGATTTAGCCCTTCCGGCGCCTGAGCTCCGCGCTGATCAGTCGGCGTCGGCATCGGTGTCGGTCGCCGCCAGCACCGTGACCCGAGTACGGGTGGGATCGAGCACGGCGAAGGCCACGTCCGACGTGTCGTGGTGGAACCAGTCCGTGAACGCGATGAAGCGCAGCCACCGGTGGTCGGCGGCGAGCAGCACCGCTTCCAGGAACGGGATGTCGACGGGCAGCCCCATCAGCGCGTACAGACTGTTCCAGGCGTACAGCCTGGCGTACGCGCCACCCTGCGCCTGACCGTTCACTCCGCCGTTGTAGGCCGCCGAGAACAGTTCATTGAGTACGTCGTCGGGCGTCGTCCGGCAGGTGACGGCGACACCTCGGCGCGTGCCTTCGCCCGCCAGGCAGTCCAGGGGCAGTTCCTTGATGAGTGAGATGGCGAAGTCGTCCGGGGCGAGCGGGCTCGGCAGCGTGAAGAACCGCGCCTCGGGCTCACGCACCCATCCGCTGACGGTGAAAGGTTCAGCGGCCGCCCGTGCGCGGCGGCCGTCGGGGGTCTCACTGGCCCTGCGCCCGGCTGCCGCACCGTTTTCGGTGGCGGGGATCTCCGGAAAACGCGACCGGAGCTGGTCAGCGGTCTTGATGGACCCGAGGCCCCGGACACGCACCCCGAACCGGTGCTCGATGTCCAGCCGCGTCCTGGGCAGCCGGGCCAGCGGGTGCCCCAGCTCGCGCAGCGTCTCCGCGTAGGCGTCCAGGACGGGCCGGCCGCGCCCTGCGCCGATCAGGGCCAGCTCGCCGAGAACGCAGGCGCGCACCTCCACCGCCGTGTCCTGCACTCCATCCGGAAGCTCCTCGAACAGAGCCTCCAAGTCCCGCAGTTGCTGGACCTTGACCAGCTTCGCGGCCACCGAGCGCCGCAGCCGGTCGCCTTCCTCCCGGTACGCGGACCCGGGCGGCAGCAGTCTGCCCACGATGTCCGCGGCAAACCTCACGCAGTCACCGGAGCGCGTGTCGGCAAGGGCCTCGGCAATCCGCCCGACAGTGCGCGCCGCAGCGGATCCGTCGGGCCCTTCACCGGCCGCCCGGAGACACAGCTGCTCCGCCGCTTCGTACAGCTCCTCCGGGCCGGACTCGGCAAGCTGCTTCAATTCCGCCGGGCCGAGCCGCTCCCAGAGATGCCGACGGGAAGCGTCGTCGCCGGGCGTCACATGGTTGTCGTTCACGCCCGAAGTGTACGAGCGGAGGATCCAGTAACTTTGCTGCGGCATACGTGCGTTGAGCGAAGCGGTGCAACGGGGGACGAACGTGGGAAATCGGCCGAGTGATTGGCATGTCCTGGATCTGGAGAGGGATCCGACGCCGGGTGATCCGGACCGGGTGCGCCTGCTGTCCAAGAATCTCCTCGACTTCGCCGATGACGTGGGGGACGCGCTCCGCCTCATCAAGGGGATGGCGGACGAGGAAGCGGTCCTGCAGTGGGCGGGTAAGTCGGCGAAGGCGTTCCAGGATCAGTTTTCGGGTGTGCCGAAGCAGCTGAAGAAGCTGAGGACGTCGTACGACATGGCGGGGGGTGCGCTGGCGGCGTACTGGCCGAAGCTGGAGCGTGCCCAGGCCCTCGCCGACCGGGCGCTGGCCAACGGCCGTACTGCCCAGAGCGATCTCACTTCGGCCAAGTCCCGTCTGTCCTCGGCTGATTCGTGGGTGACGAAGGCCGGCAAGGAAGCGGACAAGTACAAGGACGATCCGACCGGCAGCAAAAGCACCGAGAAGCCGGACGAGGCGAAGGTCCGGGCCGCCACCCGGGACGCCCAGCACGCCAAGACCGCGCAGACGTCCGCCCAGTCGGACGTGTCCACCGCGCAGGACGCCCTCGACGCGGCGAAGAAGATGGCCGCCGACGCCCGGAAGATGCGTGAGGACGCGGCGCGGGAGGCCAAGACCAAGATCGATGAAGCCTCCGACGCGGGGATCCGCAATCGGAAGTGGTGGGAGGAGGTCGGGGACTGGTTCACCGACAACTGGGACACCATCGTCACGGTCTGCAAGGTCGTCGTCGCGGTCGTCGGCATCATCGCGCTGATCATCGGGGGGCCGATCCTCGGCGCGATCCTGCTGGTCGCAGCCCTCGTGGTCCTCGCCGACACCCTCAACAAATACGCGAAGGGGCAGGCGTCCCTGTGGGACGTGGCGTTCGCGGCACTGGACTGCATACCCGGCGGCAAGGGCATCACCAGCCTCGGCAAACTCGCCAAGGGCATGAAGGGTCTGGGCAAGATGGGACTCAAGGGCATGGCCAAGGCGGTGAGGGGCGGTCTCCGCAGGGGGGCCGACGACGCGGCCGGCGCGAGCAAGCCCGCCAAGGCGCGCTGCAAGAACGGCGACCCGGTCGACATGGTCTCCGGCGAGATGCTCATGGAGGAGACCGACGTCGAGCTCCCCGGCCTCCTGCCGCTCGTTCTGCGACGTACGCACCTGTCGACGTACCGGTGGGGGCAGTGGTTCGGCCCGTCCTGGGCCTCCACGCTCGACGAACGCCTGGAACTGGACAGCGACGGGGCCGTCTTCGCGGCCGACGACGGCATGATCCTCCTCTACCCCGTCCCCACACCCGGCACCTCGGTGATGCCGCTGGAGGGTCCGCGCTGGCCGCTGGACTGGGACGGCGCACCCGGCGCACCCATCCGCATCACCGACCCAACCACGGGCCACATCCGTCACTTCGCGCCACTCGGCCAAGCCCCCGCGGCCCACGACGTGTTCACCCTCCCCCTGGCCGCGGTGACCGACCGCGCCGGACGGCGCATCGACTTCGACCGGGACGAGAGCGGCGCGCCCATCGCCGTCCACGACTCCGGCGGCCGCCACCTGCACGTCGACACCGAGGGCGACCGCGTCGTCGGGCTGCGGCTGCGCGACCCCGCCGCGGGCGAAGAGGGCACGACGCTGCTGCGCTACGGATACAGCTCCGACGGGCATCTCACCGAGATCCACAACTCCAGCGGCCTACCGCTCAGGCTCACCTACGACGACCAGGCACGCATCACGTCCTGGACCGACCGCAACGGTTCCTGGTACCGCTTCACCTACGACGACCAGGACCGCTGTATACGGGGCGAAGGCGCCGACGGCTACTTGTCCTGCTCCATCGCCTACGACCCGGAGGCCCGGGAGACCCGCTACACCGACTCGCTGGGCCGCACCACCACGTACCGGCACAACGAGCGCCGGCAGGTCGTCGCCCAGACCGACCCGCTCGGCAACACCACGTACGCCGAGTGGGACGCGTACAACCGGCTGCTCTCACGGACGGATCCGCTCGGCAACACGTCCCGCTTCACCTATGACGAGCGCGGTAACCTCATTTCGGTGGTCAGGCCCGACGGCACGGCCACCACCGCCGAGTACGACCCCTTCGACCGACCGCTTTCGATCACCCTGCCGACCGGCGGCCGGCGTGGCTACGCGTACGACGAGCAGGGCCGCCCGACGGCGACGGTGGACCCCGACGGTGCCGTCACCACGTTCGCCTACGACGCTTCCGGCGGGCTCCTCAGCGTCACCAACGCGCTGGGAGCGGCCCACCGCGTCGAGTCCGGCCCGCTGGGCCTGCCCGTGTCCACCACCGCACCGCTGGGCGGTACCACCCGCGTCAGCCGCGACGCCTTCGGGCGCATCGTCGAGTCCGTCGACGCCACCGGCGCGACGACGCGCACCGTCTGGACTGTTGAGGGCCGCCCCGCCGAGCGGACCATGCCCGACGGGAGCAGCGAGCGCTGGTCCTACGACGGCGAGGGCAACACGGTCCGCTACACCGGCCCCGACGGCCGCAGCGTCACCCACGCGTTCACGCACTTCGACCGGCTCTGTGCCCGTACCGACGCGGACGGTTCGACCGTGCGGTTCGTCTACGACACCGAGCTGCGGCTCACCTCCGTGACGAACGCGTCGGGCGCGGTGTGGTCGTACACGTACGACCCGGCGGGCCTGCTCGTGGGCGAGACCGACTTCAACGGCCGTACCGTTTCCTACACTTACGACGCGGCAGGCCGTCTGCTCGAACGCACCAACGGCGCGGGCGAGACCACCACCTACGTGCGCGACGCGTGCGGGCGGATCGTCGAGCGGCGCTCCGGCGACGCGGTCACCACCTTCACCCATGACGCGGCGGGCCGGCTGGTCGGAGCCGTCACCCCTGACACAGCTCTCACCCTCACCCGGGACGCGGCGGGCCGGGTTGTCACCGAGGAGTGCGACGGCCGCGCGCTGCACACGACGTACGACATCCTCGGCCGGCGGGTGGAGCGACGCACTCCTTCGGGCACCGTCAGCCGGTGGGACTGGGACGCGAACAACCGCCCCGTCCGGGTCCAACTCGCCGACAACGAACTGTCCTTCGGATACGGGGCGTCCGGGCACGAAACCGAGCGACGGCTCGGCGAGACGGCGGTGCTGACCCAGGAGTGGGACACCGGTCACCGCCTGACCGGCCAGACGGTCGTCGGGCAGGCCGCCCACGGTGCGGACCCGTCCGGCGAACCGCTGCTGCACCGCTCGTACACGTACGGGCAGGACGGCGGCCTGACCGCCATCGAGGACCAGACCCACGGCACGCGCCGATTCGCCCATGACCGTCTCGGCCGGGTGGAGGGAGTCTCCGCCACCGGATGGTCGGAGCGCTACGCGTACGACGCCGCGGGCAACCTCAGCCGGGCCGACGCACCCGAGGGACCGCAGGGGGAGCGTGTCCACGACGGCACGCTCGTACGCCGGGCCGGTCACGTCACGTACGTCCATGACGCGCAGGGGCGCCTCGTCCGGCAGTCGCGCAGGCTGCTGTCCGGCGGCGCACGGGAGTGGACGTACACCTGGGACGCCGAGGACCGGCTCACTCAGGTCACCACCCCGGACGGGCGCCGCTGGGCGTATGTCTACGACGGTCTCGGCCGGCGTACCGCCAAACGCCTGCTGTCCGACGACGGCCGGTCGGCCGAGGAGGAGACCGTCTTCACCTGGGACGGCTCGCACCTGGCGGAACAGAGCAGTTCCGCCGGTGGTCCCACCCGAAGCTGGGAATGGGCCCCCGGTACCGACCGCGCGCTGCTTCAGGTCGACCAGGACACCGACCAGGACGAGGTCGACCGCCGCTTCTACGCCATCGTCACCGACCTCGTCGGCACCCCCACCGAACTGGTCGACGAGAAGGGCCGCGTCGCCTGGCGGGCCCGCACCACCCTTTGGGGCACGGCCCTCGGCGGCTCGGGCGACCTGGTCGACTGCCCGCTGCGTTTCCCCGGGCAGTACCACGACGCCGAGACAGGCCTCCGCTACAACTTCCGGCGTTACTACGACCCCGAGAACGCCCGTTACATCAGTCCCGACCCGCTGGGCCTGGCCCCCGCGCCGAATCATCACGCGTACGTCAGCAACCCGCTCCGCTTCACCGATCCCTGGGGTCTGGTGAGCTGCGAGGGCAATCACGGGATCACCACGGCACGCGAGAACCACATCGAGGGCCAGCACGGCCCCGGCGCCCAGGACCGGGTGCGGGAGAACGCGGACCCCACCGGCCCCGAGCCCTCACTGCCCGGTGAGTTCAACGACAACTTCCTCTGGGACGGCGACGACTTCGCGCTGGGCCGACGGCTCCGGGAAGGCATCGACGGAACGCCCGCCCTGCCCAACCCACGGGCACGGGCCGGACAGGACACCCACCTGCACCGCTTCGACTACGGCAGCCCCGTTGGCGTGAACGGCAGCGGGCAGACGACCAATGTCGTCGAAGTCGTCATCCGCGACGGCAACATTCACACGGCGTATCCGATCTGAACCGTCCGCGGAAGCGGCGCCCCGCCCACCCGTGGGGGCGGCGCCTCCAGGTACGGGAATGGATGGCGGCGGAGGGGGCGAAATCCCGCCCCCTCACCCCTCCCCCCACCCGAACAACGGCCCCAACAACAACTGCGCAGCCCCCTCCGCAACCCCCCGTTCCCCACCCGGAGCGACCCGCACGGGAACCCCCGCCGCCACGCCCTCACGCCGGGCCCGCTCATCCAGGACCGCACCGACGCCCCGTACGAAGTCCTCCTGGTGCGCTGCCACCGTGCGCCCGCCCAGCAGCACCACGTCAATGTCCAGCAGCCCCACCAGGTTCGCCGCCGCCACTCCCAGCACGCGCGCCGCCTCGTCCACCGCGCCCCGTGCCACCGCGGCCAGACACAGGACCTCGACACACCCTCGGTCGCCGCACCCGCACAACGGCCCGTCCAGCTGAATGACCTGGTGTCCGAACTCCCCCGCCCCCGTGCGGGCTCCCCGATGCACGGCCCCGCCGATCACGAGCCCGGCCCCCAGCCCCGTACCGAGATGCAGATACGCGAAGGACCCGGAGCCGTTGCCGGTGGCCCCGAGTCCGCCCCCGACCGCAAGCCCCAGCGCGGCCGCGTTGGTGTCCTTGTCGACGACCACCGGGACCCCGAGCCGCCTCGCCAGGGCATCCCGCAGCGGAAACCCGTCCCACTCCGGAAAACCGGTGACCCGGTGCAGCACCCCTCGCGTGTGATCGAGAGGTCCGGGCAGAGCGACCCCCACGCCCAGCACAGACGCCACGCCCGCGAGCAGCGCCTCGACCTCTCCCGCGGCGTCCTCGACCACCGCGTCCGCCCCGCCCCCCAGATCGAGCGGGGCCTTCCGCTCCCCGACCACCGCTCCGGTGAGATCGCAGAGCACGGCCGTCAGCTCGTCCCGGTCGAGGTGGAGCCCGACGGCGTGGCCGGCGTCCGGTACGAGCCGCAGCACCGTGCGGGGCTTGCCGCCCGTGGAGGCGCGGCGGCCCGCCTCCGCCGCGAACCCGTCGGCCCGCAGCCGGGCCGTGATCTTGCTGACGGCCTGGGGGGTCAGCCCGGTCCGCTCGGCGAGTTCGAGACGGCTGATGCCGGCGGGCCCGGCGGTGCGCAGCAGGTCGAGCACGAGCGCGGCGTTGTGGCTGCGCAGGGCGAGCAGGTTCACTCCCGCGCCGCCGGCCTCCACACCACGACCCCGACCTCGTACACCTGGCAGACCCGCTCCCGACCCCGCATCGTTCCTGTTCACGTACGCCATTGTCCTCCGCGCTTGCACTTTGGCAACAGCGTTGCGAAAGTGGACGTATGACTGGCACAGGTTCTGATCCCGGCACGCCCGCCGCCCCCCGCACCCCGGGTGGCCCCCTCCGCGTAGCCCTCGTCGGCTACGGCCTCGCGGGCTCCGTCTTCCACGCCCCCCTGATCGCGGCGACCGAGGGCCTGGCCCTCGACACGGTCGTCACCTCGAACCCGGAGCGGCAGGAGCAGGCCCGCGCCGAGTTCGGCGACGGGCTCCGCTTCGCCGCGACCCCCGACGACCTGTGGGCCCGCGCCGACGAGCTGGACCTGATCGTCATCGCGTCCCCGAACAAGACCCACGTCCCGATCGCGACCGCCGCCCTCAAGGCGGGCCTGCCGGTCGTCGTCGACAAGCCCCTCGCCGGTACGGCGGCGGAGGCCCGCGAGCTGGCCGCCCTGGCCGACGAACGCGGCCTGCTCCTCTCCGTCTTCCAGAACCGCCGCTGGGACAACGACTTCCTGACACTCCGCAAGCTGCTCGCCGAGGGCGAGTTGGGCGACGCCTGGCGCTTCGAGTCCCGCTTCGAGCGCTGGCGTCCGCAGCCCAAGGGCGGCTGGCGCGAGTCCGGCGACCCGGCAGAGATCGGAGGTCTCCTCTACGACCTCGGCAGCCACGTCGTCGACCAGGCACTGGTCCTCTTCGGCCCCGCGACCTCGGTGTACGCCGAGTCGGACATCCGCCGCCCGGGCGCCGAGACGGACGACGACACGTTCATCGCGATCACCCACGAGAACGGCGTGCGCTCCCACCTCTACGTCTCCGCGACCACCGCCCAACTCGGCCCGCGCTTCCGCGTGCTGGGCTCCCAGGCGGGTTACGTGAAGTACGGCCTCGACCCGCAGGAGGCGGCCCTGCGCGAGGGCAGGCGCCCCACGGACACCGACGAGGAGTGGGGTATCGAGCCCGAGTCCCTGTGGGGCCGCGTCGGCGCCGGCGAGTCCCCGCTCACGGGCGGCGGCCGGCCCGAGCCCACCCTCCCGGGCGCGTACCCCGAGTACTACGCGGCCGTCGCCGCCGCCCTCCGCGACGGCGGCCCGAACCCGGTCACCGCGCACGAGGCCGCGGCCGCCCTCGACGTCCTGGAGGCGGCCCGCCGCTCCGCCGCCGAGGGAGTGGTGGTGTCCCTGTGAGCGCCCCCAGCATTCCTGAACTGGAGGAACAGGAGCGCCGGTTGACGCTCCCGCACTTCACTTACGACGACGCCTGGGCACTCGGCACACTGCTCGTGGACATGGCCCGCGAGCAGGCCGCCCCCGTCGCCATCGACATCCGCCGCGGCGGCCAGCAGCTCTTCCACGCGGCCCTGCCCGGCTCCACCCCGGACAACGACGCCTGGATCGACCGCAAGCGCCGCGTCGTCGAGCGCTACGGCTCCTCCTCCTACCTCGTCGGCTCCCGCTTCCGGGCCAAGGGCACGACGTTCGAGGAGTCCTCGCGCCTCGACCCCGACACGTACGCGGCGCACGGCGGCGCGTTCCCGATCGCGGTCGAGGGGGCGGGAGTTGTCGGCACGGTGGTGGTGTCGGGGCTGCCGCAGGTGGAGGACCACGCGATGGTGGTGGCGGCGCTGGAGCGCTTTAAGGGCTGAGAAGTCGCTGAGTACGTACGGGGTTGGGGGCGCCCCAACCCCGTACACCTCAACTTCCTACAGCTCAGGCGTCCTTCAGCTCCTGGCGCTGACGACCCAACCCCTCGATCTCCAGCTCCACCACATCCCCGGCCCGAAGGAACGGCTTGGGCTCCGGCGCCCCCAGGGCAACCCCCGCCGGCGTACCGGTGTTGATGACGTCACCCGGGTACAGCGTCATGAACTGGCTTACGTACCGGACCACTTCGGCGACCGGGAAGATCTGCTCGGCCGTCGTCCCGTTCTGCTTGAGCTCGCCGTTGACCCAGAGCTTCAGCGCCAGGTTCTGCGGGTCGGGCACCTCGTCCGAGGTCACCAGCCAGGGGCCCAGCGGGTTGAACGTCTCGCAGTTCTTGCCCTTGTCCCAGGTCCCGCCGCGCTCGATCTGGAACTCGCGCTCGGAGACGTCGTGCGCCACCGCGTACCCCGCGACGTGCGCGAGCGCCTCCTCGTGGGACTCCAGGTAGCGCGCGGTGCGGCCGATGACGACCGCGAGCTCGACCTCCCAGTCGGTCTTCACGGACTTGCGCGGCACGAGCACCGTGTCGTTCGGGCCGATCACCGTGTCCGCCGCCTTGAAGAAGATCACCGGCTCGGCTGGCGGCTCGGCGCCGGTCTCGCGGGCGTGGTCGTGGTAGTTCAGCCCGATGCACACGACCTTGCCGATACGGGCGAGCGGCGGCCCGACGCGCAGCCCGGCCGCGTCCAGCGCGGGCAGTTCACCGGCCTCGGCGGCGGAACGGATCCGGCCGAGCGCGGCGGCGTCGGCGAGCAGCGCCCCGTCGATGTCCGGGACGACCCCCGAGAGGTCCCGCAGGGTCCCCTCGGCATCGAGCAGCGCGGGCCGCTCAGACCCCGCCGTACCGACTCGCAGCAGCTTCATGATCACAATCTCCCTCGATCGCGGCAGTCGTCCGACAGGTGCAGCCATCGGATGACTGGTCGATCGTCCAAGCTCGGCGTCCAGTCCGCAAGACCCTGATCACGGACTGGGACCACCCTCACGTCTTCAAGCGACCACCCTCACGTGTTGAGGGGGTACAGGAACGCCCGTTCCACCGCACTCCATGTCGTGCTGGTCACCATGTACAGCGCGGCCGCCAGCGGCATCACCGCCACGCTGACGAGGGTGATGAAGGACATGAACGGCATGACCTTGGTGATCGCGCCGAGTCCGGGCACCGGCTGGTCGCTGTCGGCCACCGGGGCGTTCGCGGCCACCATCCGCTTCGTACGCCGGTAGTTGAAGGTCGCGACCGCGGCGACGATCGCGAAGAGGGCGAGGTAGACGAGCCCCGACGCCCCGAGGACCCCGCCGTCGCCCAGCGCGTCCGCCCAGCGGTCGCCGAGGGGCGCGGCGAAGAGCTTGTGCGCCAGCAGGCCGTTGGCCTCGCCGCCGATCGTCGAGCTGGAGAACAGGTGGTAGAGCAGGAAGAAGGCCGGCAGCTGGAGCAGGCTGGGCAGGATCCCGGACAGGGGCGACACCTTCTCCGCCGTGTGCAGCTCCAGCACCGCCGTCCGCAGCTTCTCGGGATTCTTCGCGTGCTTCTTGCGCAGCTCCGCGATCCGCGGCTGGAGTTTGGTGCGCGCCCGCTGTCCGCGCGCCGCCGACCGGGACAGGGGATGCACGAGAAGTCGTACGAACGCGGTGAACAGGACGATCGCGGCGGCCGCCGCGGAGGCGTGGAACAACGGTTGGAGCAGGTCGGCGAGCTGCTCGACGAGGCGTGCGAAAGCGGACAGGAACGTGGACATGGGTGAGCCCTCCGAGGGTCTCGTCGTGCCGGAAGTACGAGATGGCGGCATGACGACCCACGCGGGGTCTGCTCAGGGAAAGAGGTGCCCTACGCGGCGGCCGTCAGGAGGGCACGCCCCGGCGCCCGGGGACGTGAACGCCCCGCCGCGTCGGGATCACGCTGGGGCAGGAACGCCGTACGGTGCTCGCGGTCGCGGATGGCCGTCCGTACGCGCGTACGCGGCACGGCGGGCGCGCAGCGCGAGCCGATGAGCGCACAGACGGCGAGTGCGGAGCCGGCCGCGGCGGTCGCGGTGAACGCGACGGCGACGGCGGCGACGAGGCTGCCGGAGTCGAGCAGAGCGACCTCGACGAGCAGCAGGAGCAGCAGGGAGGCGGGACGCATGATGCCCCGGGCTCGGGCTCGCGCTCGGATCATCGGCTGCTCCCCCTCTCGGTTCCCTGTGCGTTGTTCCTGCCTGTTCTTGCCTGTTATACGGGATCCGTCTCGATCGGCTCAAGGAGGCGCTTGGGCTTGAGCAGTGCCCGGCTTACGGGATCCGCCGGCCGCTGATCGAGTCCGGGTCCCGGTGTCATTACTACGTCCGGGACCGGTACGAGGGTTCCGCAGGCGGGGCATTCGCCGTACGGCCCGAGTTCCGTACCGCAGGCCGCGTGCCGGAAGTAGCGCAGCTGGGTCTCCGCGTATTGCTCGCGGCCCCACAGGCCCAGGGACCGCAGGGTGGGCCACAGGGCGGCGCCGCGGTCGGTCACGACGTACTCGTCGCGCGGGGGTGACTCCTGGTAGCGGCGTTTTTCGAGGATGCCCTCGGCGGTGAGCGTCTGGAGGCGGGCCGCGAGGACGGCGCGCGGGATGCCGAGGTGGACGAGGAAGTCGTTGTAGCGCCGTACGCCGTAGAGCGCGTCGCGCATGACGAGGAGTGTCCATCGCTCGCCGACGACCTCGAGCGCGCGGGCGATCGAGCACTGCTGCGTCGGATAGTCCTTGCCCAGAGCCATGGCCTCACTGTAACCAATTTTCGCCGGGTTGGTTCAATGACCGAACCTAGATGCTATGGTCGGCACACATGCCTCGGTTCAGTGAACAGACCTACTGAATCCCGGCTCACCTTCCGTCCTCTCCACTCGCCCGAAAGGCAGGGCAGGTCATGTCAGAGCTCGACCGCGGCGCCGTCGCCACCGTGGAGGCAGCGCCCACCCGGGAGAGCACGCCGCCGTCCGCGGGCCGCACCCTCGCCCTCACCAGCGCCGCCACCGCCGTGACCCTGATGAACTACACGGCGCCGATGGTCACCCTCCCCGCCACCGCGGCCACCCTGCACACCCCGGTCTCCGCCCAGGCCTGGCTGATCAACGGCACCCCGCTGGGCCTGGCCGCACTGCTCCTGGTCGCGGGCAGCCTCGCGGACGACTACGGGCGCCGCCGGATGTTCCTGGCAGGCACGGTCGCACTCGGCATCACCACGGCACTGGGCGCGCTCGCGAACTCGACCCTCCTCTTCACGCTGGCCCGCGTCATGCAGGGCGCGGCGAGCGCGGCGATCCTCGCGAGCAGCCTGGGCCTGCTGGTGCACGCGTTCCCGACCCCGCGCGGCCGGCTGCGCGCGACCGGCGTGTGGGGCGCGTTCGTCAGCGGCGGGATCGCGGCGGGCCCGCTGCTCGCGGGTGCGATGGCGCTGGCCGACTGGCGGGTGGCGTACGTGGTCCTGGGCGCGGCCGCGCTGGCCGTCGCCGCGCTGGGCAGCCGGGCGCTCACGGAGTCCCGGGCGCCGCGCGGCGGCCGGCCGGACCTCGCCGGGGCGTTCACCTTCGGTCTCGCTCTGGTGGCGTTGGTGGCCGCGCTCACACTCGGCCGGGACGGCTGGCTGCGGGCGCCGGTGTGCCTCCTGCTGGCGGCGTTCCTCGTCCTGACCGCCCTGTTCGTCCTCGTCGAGCGCCGTACCCGTACGCCGATGATCGACCTCGGCCTGCTCCGCCACCGCCGCTTCCTCGCCTCGTCCGCGGGCGGTCTGTTCACGGGCCTCGCGGTGATCGGCCTGTTCAGCTTCCTGCCGGCGCTGCTCCAGCAGACCCTCGGCCTGTCCGCGATGGACACGGCCTGGCTGTTCCTGCTCTGGTCCGGCCTGTCCTTCGTGGTCGCACTCCAGGCGCGGCGCCTCGCGGGCCGGGTCTCACCGCGCCACCAGCTCGCCCTCGGCTTCGCACTGCACGCGACCGGAGCCCTGACGATGCTCGGCGCGTTCGACGCCGGCTCCTGGACCCGCCTGCTCCCCGGCTTCGTCATCTCCGGCATCGGCAGCGGCCTCCTCAACGCCGCCCTGCCCCTTCTCTCCGTCGAGTCCGTCCCCGCCAACCGGGCCGCGATGGGCTCCGGCGCACAGCAGACGTTCCGGTACATCGGCTCCTGCGCCGGGGTCGCCCTGACGATCGCGCTGGTGACGTCGACGGGGGGTCTCGCGCACGGGGCGGACGTCGCGATCGGGGTCTCGGCGGGGCTGGCGCTGGTGGCGGCGGTGAGTGTGGGGGTGTTGCGGGAGCGGGGGTGACGGGTCGGGCTCGGGTGGGGCGGCATCGTGGCTGCGGGGGTTCACCGTGGCCGCGGGCCTTCATTTCGGCCGCGTCGATGTGAGCTTCCCCCACACCACCAGTCGGTACTTGGAGGTGTACTCGGGGGTGCAGGTGGTGAGGCTGATGTAGTACCCGGGCTCGCTGTACCCGTACGCGGGCCGGGCGGTGCTGCGCGGCACCGTGCCGATGACCCCGCCGTCTCCGGCCGAGGTCTGCGGAAGGGTCTTGTCGACGGTGTACGTGTAGAGGGCGGCCTCGGTCTCTACGCTGATCTCGTCCCCGCGCTTGAGCCGGTTGATGTACCGGAACGGTTCGCCGTGGGTGTTGCGATGCCCGGCGAGGGCGAAGTTCCCTGCCTGGCCGGGCTGTTGGGTGTCCTTGTAGTGGCCGACGTACCCCTTGTTGAGAACGCCCTGCTTGCTGACGCCTTCGGCGACGGGGACGCGGAGCCCGAGGCGGGGGATGGTGAGGATGGCGTAGGCCTGGGACCAACTGGGCTGTGTGCGGGTGCTGTTGAGCGCGGACTTCCGCTCCTGCCCGTCGGAATCCTGCCCGGCGTCCTCCGTAGGCGCGGCACTCGGCGCGGCCTCCGTCGCCGGCGCCGAGGGGGTCGCGGCCCCCCACTCCCTCTCCAGTGCCTGTACCTCGCGCGCGGCGTTGTGCTGGGCCTGCCGGTTGGTCCACCACAACTGGTGGGCGACGAGTAGCAGCAGGACGACCCCGAGGGTGACGAGGAGTTCGCCGCCGGTCCACAAGGCGCGCCTGCGCATGGCCTGCCGCCGCCGAGTGCTGTGCCGCACCACGGAAACCCGCGCTGCCCGCGTGACCCGCATGCGTACGCCTCCTTCGCCGGGGCGGCACGCACGATAAGGGGTGCGCCTTGAAGTCACCAGAGAGGTACCCCTTCAAGTCACCGGAGGGGTGAGCCTTCAGGTCACCAGCCCCACAATCCTCCCCGCGCACTCCCCATGTCCACATCCGAATATCCACATCCGACGGCTTCATAAACTGGTTTTAGAAAGGGCTGTCACAACCCTCGACAACCTCACGCGCCACCCCCGATGCTTCCTGATGGCATCAGCGGGACAGGCCTTCACAGGCCGCGGCAGCCCAACGCCAGTGGGACGACTGGCAGTTGAGCGGGATGGACGGAGAGCCATGATCCGACGCAGAACACTGCTGGCCGCCACGGGCGGCGCGCTCGCCGGCAGCGCCCTGGCGACAGGCACCGCGCACGCGGACGCGACCATCGCCGTCAACCCGGCCACGACGTACGGGAAATGGGAGGGCTGGGGCACCTCACTGGCCTGGTGGGCGAACGTCTTCGGCGCCCGGGACGACTTCGCCGACATCTTCTTCACCACCAAGTCGGTGGCGTACAGCGGCAGGACGCTGCCGGGCCTGGGCCTGAACATCGCCCGCTACAACCTCGGCGCGTGCAGCTGGAACAGCGTGAACGGCGAGTCCATGGTCGCCTCCGCCAACATCCCCGGCTTCAAGCAGATCGAGGGCTTCTGGCAGGACTGGAACAACGAGGACCCGACGTCCACGGCCTGGGACTGGACCGCGGACGCGGCGCAGCGAGCCGCACTGGTGAAGGCCACCCAGCGGGGCGCCGTGAGCGAGCTGTTCGCCAACTCCCCGATGTGGTGGATGTGTTCGAACCACAACCCGTCGGGCGCGTCCGGCGGCGGCAACAACCTCCAGACCTGGAACTACCGCCAGCACGCCTCCCACCTGGCGGCGGTGGCCCTGTACGCGAAGTCGAACTGGGGCGTGAGCTTCGCGACCGTCGACCCCTTCAACGAACCCTCCTCCAGCTGGTGGACGGCCACCGGCACCCAGGAGGGCTGCCACATGGACGCCGCCGTCCAGTCGGCCGTACTCCCGTACCTGCGCACCGAGTTGGACAAACGAGGCCTGACGGCGACAAAGATCTCGGCATCGGACGAGACGAGCTACGACCTGGCCCGCACCACCTGGAACTCATTCAGCTCGACCACGAAGGCCCTGGTCAGCCGCG
Organism: Streptomyces sp. NBC_00620; assembly: GCF_026341825.1. Lineage (GTDB taxonomy): Bacteria > Actinomycetota > Actinomycetes > Streptomycetales > Streptomycetaceae > Streptomyces. Next base: position 3,197,179 of record NZ_JAPENY010000001.1, on the reverse strand, counting down.
TCAACGTACACGGCTACCAGGGTTCGGGCGGCCGACGTGACCTCCTCTACACGGACGCGGTGACGACCGCCGGCAAGGGCCTGTGGAACTCCGAGTACGGCGACGGCGACGGCACCGGCCTCACCATGGCGAGCAACCTGCTCCTCGACTTCCGCTGGCTGCACCCGACGGCCTGGGTCTACTGGCAGGTCATGGACCCGTCGTCGGGCTGGGCGACGATCGCGTACGACGCGAGCACCCTCCAGCCGGGCGCCGTCCAGACGAAGTACTACGTGCTCGCCCAGTTCAGCCGCCACATCCGCCCCGGAATGACGATCGTGAACACGGGAGTGGACTACGCGACAGCGGCCTTCGACCCGACGGCGAAACGCCTGGTGATCGTGGCGGCCAACAAGTCCACCTCCGCCCAGACCCTGACCTTCGACCTCTCCCGCTTCACCACGGTGGCAGGCGGCACGGGCGGCCTGGTCCCCCGCTGGAACACGGTGACGTCGGGCAGCGGTGACCTGTACACGGCACGCTCGGACACGTACCTGAGCGGGAAATCTGTGAGCGTGCCGTTCGCGGCGGGGGCGGTGCAGACGCTGCAGATCGACGGGGTGGTGGTGTGATCGGTGCCGTGTGAGCCGTGCCGTGTGATCGTGCCGGAGCCGTACCGAGTGAGCCCGCGCGCGCCCGGCAGGCAGTGCGTGCCTGTGTCTGCCGGTGCGTGCCGGTGCGTTCCTGTGTGATCCTGCACGCCTCTGACGCCTCTGGCCTGCGGATCCCTCTCGTCCGCAGGCCTGCGGCAGTACGGTGTCCACCATGCGCCCCGACACGCCTGCCGAGAACGTCGACCACACCGGCGAAGCAGCCCGCCTGGAACGTACTGCCGGCCTCTACCCGGAGGACGCCGAACACCTGCTCGTGCAGGCCGCGGCCCACCTCGAACTTGCCGGCGACCGCCCCGGAGCCACCGCGCTCTACGACCGCCTGCTGTCATCCGTTGACTCTCTGGAAAACCCCCACCTGGTACGAGCCCTGAAGGCCTCCAACCTCTGGGAGTACGGCCACGAGGCGGAGGCCCGCGCGATCATCGACGGAGTCCGCGCCGCCGCCCCCCGCGACCCGGCCCCCTGGGTGATCGTGGCGGAGTCCCTGGAGTCCCACGACGAGCTGGAGTCGGCCCAGGAAACGTTCACGCAAGCGGCCACCCTCCTGCTCACCGACGTGGCCGAACCCCCGTACTCCACCCGCCCCGTCCTCTTCGGCCGCCACCGCGTCCGCCGCATGCTCGGCGCCACCCACGACGACTGGGACACCCTGGCCGACACCCTCCACTCCTCCCCGATCTCCCTGGACGAACTCCACGACCCGAAACGCGTGTGGTCCCTGGGCTCGGACAACCCCGCCGAACTCCAGGCAGAGATCTCCCGCCTACGCGCAGAACTCGGCACGTTCCGCGAGGCCCTCTCCCGCCCCTTCCCGGTAGCGGTCCTCCACTGGCCGACCGAAGAACTGACCGAACTCCTGGCCGCGTATCCGCCCCTCGAATCGGAGTACCCCTCCCACGAGGAACACCTCGCGACCATAGAGGCGTCACTACGGGAGCTCGCGTCCTCCGGCACCCCGAACCTGGGCATCGTCACGGGCACGGTCCCCTCGTACGAGGCGTTCGCTGCGTCCGAGGCCTCGTCCCCGGCAGACCCGACGTTGCTGCCGCAGTATGCGACGACGTTGGCGGCGCGGGGGCTGGCTGTGGCTTGGCCTCCGCAGCGGGGGGCGGATTGTTGGTGTGGGTCGGGGCGGGTTTATGGGGAGTGTCACGGGGACGCCGCCTGACCGACCGGCGATCTTCCCGTCCGGTGCCATCCGGACCAGGTCCGGACGGGACCGGACCCGTACGCTCTCCTCCACTCTCATCCGGTTGCCTGCGTAAAAGCGTGGGATCGGCGTGTCCGGGTTGATGGGGCGAGGGGCGAGGGGCGGCGAACAGAATGCACGGGCCTTCCGCCCCGCAATCCGCGCATTCCGCAATGCCGGGCCACTCGCTTCTCACCGGTGCTGGAGCGGCCCGTGACACCGGTTGCGGAAGCACAACACTGCCAAAGAAGCGGGACGCCTAACATCCTCTTCAGATCAGGCTTGGCGGCCTGGTCCCGAGTACTGATCACCTTTCGGCACAAGGCCTTCGAATGTCAGTGACTCCTGTTAGAACTGATCCATATCGACACTGGGGATCAGAGGAGCGGGCGTGGCTGAGTCGGGGGAACTGAAGCATCCAGGCGTCTACGAGAAGCTCGTCACGCATGACCTGCACGATCAGCTAGCCAAACTCGAGGCCGCGGGATGGAAGGCCATCGACGCGGAGGTCAGCGAAGAGTCAACACCGAATGTGCTCGCCCGACACATCGGCGAGGCCGTCGGGCGCCGGTTGACTCAGCTGCCGCATGCGCAGCAGGTGGCAGCCGCCAACCAGATCATGCAGTCGCTGGCCGCTAACGCGCCCGACCCGGATGCAGACGGGATCGACAGCACCATCACCGATGGCCCTCGCCAACTGCTGGCACTCGCCAAGCAGGAGGCTCCCGGCGTCTACGCGATCCGCCCCCTCACGCCTCTCTCCGAAACCTCGCTGATCACAAACTCCCCGGGAGACCCCAGCCTGGGCGCGGAGTTGAGAGCCGAGCTGGCCACGGCAGACCGCATCGATCTTCTCTGCGCCTTCGTGAAGTGGTACGGCATCCGAGTCCTGGAAGACTCCCTGCGCGCCGCGAAGGAGCGGGGCGTACCGATCCGTGTCATCACGACGACCTACATCGGTGCCACTGATCGCCATGCCCTCGACCGGCTCGTCCGCGATTTCGGCGCCGAGGTCAAGGTCAACTACGAGCTCCGGTCTACGCGACTACATGCGAAGGCATGGCTGTTTCGCCGGAAGAGCGGCTTCGACACCGCGTACGTGGGCAGCTCCAACCTGTCGAAGGCCGCGCTCCTCGATGGCCTGGAGTGGAACGTACGGCTGTCGTCCGTCGCGACGCCTGCGGTACTCAACAAGTTCGAGGCGACCTTCGAGGCGTACTGGAACGACATCGCCTTTGAGTCATACGACCCCGACAACCACGGCGAACGCCTTGACCAAGCCCTAGCGCAGGCAAGCGGAACAGGACCCAAAACCGACCTCAAGATCAACCTCTCGGGCTTGGAAGTACGCCCCTTCCCGCACCAACGGGACATGCTCGAACGCCTCCGCGTCGAGCGAGAGATCCGAGGGCGGAACCGCAACCTCCTCGTCGCAGCCACCGGCACTGGTAAGACCGTGATGGCTGCCTTGGACTACCGAACCCTGTCCAAAAAGCATGGCAACGGTCATCCGCGACTGCTGTTCGTGGCCCACCGCAAGGAGATCCTCAAGCAGTCCTTGCGCATGTATCAGGAGGTCCTCGATGACGCCTCCTTCGGAGAACTGCTCTATGGCGGCCAGGAGCCACAGACTTGGGACCACGTATTCGCAAGCGTCCAGTCCCTCAACGTCCGACGCCTGGAACAGCTGGCACCTGACCACTTCGACATCATCGTCATCGACGAGTTCCATCACGCCACCGCCGCCACCTACCGGCGAGTCATCGACCACTTCGAACCGAAGCAACTACTGGGCCTCACAGCCACTCCTGAGCGGATGGACGGGCTCAATGTCCAGGACGAGTTCTTCGACGGTCGCATCGCTGCAGAGATGCGCCTCTGGGAAGCCCTGGAGAATGACCTCCTCTGCCCCTTCCACTACTTCGGAATCCCAGACGGCACGGACCTGACCAACCTGGGGTGGAGCAAGGGAACCTACGCCGACAACGAGCTCGGGAACCTCTACACGGGCGACCACGCCCGCGCCCGCATCGTGGTCAAGCAGATCCGGGACAAGGTGTCCAACCCCGGAGCAATGCGCGCTCTGGGCTTCTGCGTGACCAAGTCCCACGCTCGCTTCATGGCCGACTTCTTCCGGGAGGCTGGCTTCCAGGCCGTGGCGCTGGACAGCGACTCACCGGCCGCCGTACGCGCCCAGGCACTCGCCGACCTACGCGACGGCAAGCTCCAAGTCATCTTCTCCGTCGACCTGTTCAACGAGGGCCTCGACATCCCTGACGTCGATACGCTGCTGCTCCTGCGGCCCACCAACAGCGCCACGATCTTTCTCCAGCAGCTCGGTCGAGGGCTACGCCGCACAGAGACGAAGCCGGTGCTCACCGTCCTCGACTTCATCGGCCAGCACAGGGCGGAGTTCCGCTTCGAGGAGCAGTTCCGGGCCCTGACGAACCTCTCCCGCAACCGGCTCGTCGATCACATCGAGCACGATTTCCCGCAGCTCCCCTCCGGATGCCAAATCATCCTTGAGGGCAAGTCCAAGGACCTCGTACTCGACAACATCCGCACCCAACTGGGCGCCACGATCAAGACTTTGGTCAACGAGGTCAGGGCATACAGCACGCACCGCCTGGCTGACTACCTCCACGAGAGCCGCCGTGAGATCAAAGAGCTGTACAAGAGCGACAACTCGTGGACGTCCGTCCTCCGGAGGGCAGGCCTGGTCAAGGACCCCGCTCCCTCGGAAGAAGCGGCCCTCCTCAAACGTGTCCACGCCTTCCTCCACGTCGACGACCCCGACCGAGCCGAGGCCTACCTCCGCCTCCTCTCCGACGACGCTCCGCCCTATGACTCACTGGGTCCAACCGACCGGGCATACGCCCGCATGCTGTTCTTCAACTTGTGGGACAACGCGGGTGGCTTCACGAGCTACGAGGAAGGCCTCGGATCTCTGCGCTCCCAGCAGGTGTTCCGCGACGAACTCCGGCAGGTGCTGTCGTACGTCATCGAGCAGTCCGACCACTTCCCGATCGCCCTGTCGGGCCCTCACAGCCACATCCCCTTGAAGGTCCACAGCGCATACAACCGCTCCGAGATCCTCGCCGCGCTCAGTGTGGCCCGCTTCGGAGGCCAAATGCCCAGGTCCTTCGCACAGGGAGTGCAGTGGGTCGAGGACATCAAGACCGACGCCCTGCTCATCACCTTGGAAAAGAACGAGAAGGACTTCTCCCCCACGGTCCGCTACAAAGACTTCGCTCTGAGCCCCACGCTCTTCCACTGGGAGTCCCAGAACGCGACTGCCGCCAACTCACCAACAGGTCTGCGCTACCAAAACCACAAGCAACAGGGCAGCCACGTCCTCCTGTTCATGCGCCGCTACAAGAACACGGACATCGGCAAGTCCCAGCCGTGGATGCTCCTGGGCCCTGCGGCCTATGACGACCACACGGGCAGCAAACCGATGGCGATAACGTGGCAGCTGGAGCACGAATTGCCGGCTGATGTGTGGACGTATGCTGCCATCACAGCGAGCTAAGCGGCTTCCCACTCAGACAACCTCACTGATCTCGGCCTCGAAGTGAGTCTGTGCCCGGTCGAGTACGTCATCGGGGTCATAGCCGTGTGCACGCAGCCAGTGCAACACGTCGGCCATCATCCCGATGGCAGCCTCTTCTGCCGCCGCCACGCTCAGCGCTCTGCCGCTACCAGAGATAGCTCCACCGTGTGGGAGTTGCCACGCCCCATAGAGGTCAAGGATCGCCTCGGCCCGCGTGACACGGGGGCCGTTATTCCGGCCACACTCAGCGGACGCATCAGTAGCAAGCTCACACCACACCACCTTGGAACCGCCTCGAAGGAATACACCCCACCGGTGATCCGTCAAGGTATCGACGAGGGCCATTCCTCGGCCCGACTCCAGCGCACTACTGGCAGCGAGCAAGGTGGGCAATGCCCGCGCATCGGGGTCCTCAACTTCCATCCGCAGATACGGCTCACTGAGCGCCACGCGCAGCGTCACGGGCGTTCCCTCGCCAACATGTTGGATGACGTTGGTTGCCAGCTCTGATACGCAGATCTGCGCCGCGTCAACGTGATCGTGCAGCCCCCACAGAATGAGCCGGAGCTTCAACATCCGCCTCAACTGCGAGAGTTCGCCTGGTTGGGCAACGAACTGGTGCACCCAGGGCTCTCGTCCGACGCAACCGCTCACGTAGATCATATTCGACCACCCTTCACGCGCTTCGTCGCGCACTGTGGATCCATCGATGACTCTCAGTGAGAGGATTGCAGCGACCATCTCGACATGCAACGTGCACGAAGGGATTCCCCCTTTAGGGTGATTGGACTTTCGAGCCCCTTCCGGTGGGATGGAACATCCGCTAACTCACAAGGAGTTGACATGGCCGGATCCCCCACAGCTCGCCGTCGCCGTCTTGCGATCGAGCTCAAGCGGCTGCGAGAAGACAGCAGCCTGACCTGTAGCCAGGTAGGCAAAGAGCTGGACTGGAGCAGCTCCAAGGTCAACCGCATGGAGACGGGACAGGGGCGTGTCCAACCCTCAGACGTCGACGCCCTGTGTCGTTTCTACGGCACTCCCGATGAGCTGCGTGATCTCCTGAAGTCGCTGGCCAAGGAGTCCAAGACAAAGGGGTGGTGGCACGCGCACGGCGATGCGATCCCCGCTTGGTTCTCGGTGTACGTCGGCCTCGAACAGGCAGCTTCCCACTTGCATACCTATCAATCCGAGTTCATCCCCGGCCTGCTGCAAACCGCTGAGTACGCAGCCGAGCTGAGTCGCGCCTGGGTCGACCACACCGCCGAGGACATTCAGCGCATGGTCGATGTCCGGATGCGGCGCCAAGACCTGCTCACCAGCGAGGGTGCGCCTGACCTGTGGGCAGTTGTCCACCAGAGTGCGTTGCTACACACGGTCGGCAGCCGGCAAGCCATGGCCCACCAACTCGAACGTATGCTGGAAATGCAGAAGTTGAAGAACGTGACCGTCCAGGTCCTGCCGTTCGACGCGGGCGCCTATCCCACCCCGGGGTCGTTCACGATCCTCAGCTTCCCGGAGCAGGAAGACCCAGACTTGGTCTACCGAGAGGGACTTACCGATTCGGTCTACCTCGAAGAACCCAAGGACGTGACCCTCTACACGAAGGCGTTCGACCATCTCAGGGCCTTGGCGCTGAGCCCTCAGCGTTCGACATTGCTGATCACAAGACTCTTGGAGGAGAACTCCCGATGATCCCGCCGTCGAGCATCCCGTGGCGCAGGAGCAGCTACAGCAACGGCATGGGGGGTGAGTGCTTGGAGGTGGCCGCACTCGCCAGGGCAATCGCGGTACGCGACTCCAAGGCCCCCTCCGGACCGCAACTCATGTTGAGCACTGCTGCATGGCAGAGCTTCGTCCACACTCTGCCGCCAAAGAACCAAGAACCCACTAGCTGACCGGCTGCCGCGGGTCACGGACGATTTCTCCAGCTCTCTGAAGGAAGGCGGCATGGGCCTCCGTCATCTCTTCTCTAGCCCGGTCAAAGCTGGACCAAGCTGAACTCAAGCCTGCAGACCCCACACCCTCCACCTGCAGCAAGGAGCTCACCGCCGCCACCGACTTCCCCATCAGCGCGTAAGCCAATATATTTGCCTCACTTGGCCCCCATAGTGCCAATTGGCTTATTTTGGCCTGCAGTTCAAGTGCGCGCTCCCGCAACTCGCGCCCCGCCGCCTCATCAAGTCCAACTCCGTTTCGCACCTCGGGTGCGATGCGTGCTAGCACTTCATCGAGAGCGGCATAAGCCGCAAAGAGGGCACCAAAGGACTGGTGTCGCTGACTGCGCACCCACTGCCAATGCTCCGCCGCCGCTTGGCCATGTACCTGCGCTAGCGCTGCCTCAACTGCCTTACGACCGCCGGCTTCTGCTCCGCGTTTGGCGTACCTACCGGCAATCACAGCCCCGACGACTGCGGATGCGAAAGCGATAACACCCGCGATGACCGTACCTGTCACCTCACCCATCACACCATCCTCACCTGAGCCTGCCACTGCCACAACGCCCGCTCCGGCGACCTACGTCACTTGCCGCACTTCGCGAGCATTGAAACCATTAGCCTCGAGTCATGACGACGCCCACGTCCGGGTTCCAACCCGGCGACATCCTCACGCGCGCACAGATCCACCCCGCACTCGGCGGCAGCGGCTACGCCGGAATCTGTCCAGCAAAGGAAAAGCGGAACGTTTTAATTTTCTCCGACAGCAAAATCGGTGAGCGTTACGGATATCGTGACGGATGGCTTGCCGAGAACGACGACCGGGGTCCCATATTCACCTATACCGGAGCCGGAAAGCGGGGCAATCAGACCTTCGAGGGCGGAAATTCTTCAATTCTGGAGCATGCCGAAAAGGGGCGCACCCTGCATTTATTTATCGCTGTGGGCAAGGTTCCAGGAAGCGACACACGAACCCACAGATATATAGGGAAGTTCAAGGTTGATGAGCGTAAGCCATTCGAGATACGAGAGGCCAAAGACGAACTAGGTCAAGATCGCAACGTAATTGTCTTCCGACTGCGCCCCATCGACCCTTACATCCGTGAAGCTTTCGACACTCTTCAACCGGCACCCGAATCCCTGTCTCGGTTCAATCGCACCGCAGGCCGCTTCGCCCGGGCGACTCGACGTCAGAGGCGCGAACGCCAGCATCAATCCGACGTCGACCAGCTGGGAGCAACCCGCGATGATCTGGCGGACACCTTCGAGGAAGGTAAGGCCGCTGCAGGGGAAACGATTGGCCAACTGGAGTTGTCGATGCGCAACTCGACAACTCAGCTCTTATTCGACCTCTACAACAAGACGAACAACACTGTCTATGAGCCGACGGGCAGTACAGCAAGCGAGTCGATCACCCAAGCTCTTGCTCAACTCCTCCTTGCAAGGCGCTATTTGAGCAGCCTCGCACACGATCAGCCCCTCCACCTCATGGTGCTCACACCAGCGCTCCCCCGCGAGGATCTCCGTGACCTGCTCGCTGAACACGGGATTGGCCTCGTGTACCGCAACGACGGCGGCGGCTTCTCTGAGTTCGAGGGAAGCGCCACCGCCTCAAGCAGCGCTCCTCAGTCCGTCCGCTGCTTGGATTGCCCAGTGCCCACCTACCGGTAGTTTCTGCATTGTGCTCTCGCTACCCTGCCCTCATGATTCGCGCAGTGGTCTTCGACGTTGGTGAATGCCTCGTGGACGAGACCCGTGAGTATGGGACTTGGGCCGACTGGCTGGGTGTGCCGCGGCACACCTTTCATGCGATGTTCGGGGCCGTCATCGCGCAGGGGCGCGACTATAGAGACACCTTCCAGGAGTTCCGTCCTGGGTTCGACCTCTACGAAGAGCGCGAGAAGCGGTCGGCAGCCGAGCAGGCGGAGACGTTCGGGGAAGAGGACCTGTACGCGGATGTGCGTCCCGCCCTCGCCGAGCTCCGGGCCGACGGGCTGTGGCTCGGTATCGCGGGCAACCAGACCGTGCGAGCCGGGCGCATTCTCCGCTCGCTGTTCTCCGATGACGTCGATCTGATCGGGACGTCGGACGACTGGGGTGCCGGCAAGCCCGACCCGGAGTTCTTCAAGCGCGTGGCTGCCGTGGTGCCCTTCGACGGTGACGAGATCCTTTACGTCGGGGACCGCTGCGACAACGACATCCGCCCCGCTGTTGAGGCCGGGATGCACACCGCGCTCGTACGCCGTGGTCCCTGGGCCACGATCCAGTGGAACAGTTCTGAGGCTCGGGAGCTGCCGCCGTTCCGTATCGGCAGCCTCCTCGAACTGTCCGGTCTCATCGTCGACTTCAACGGCTCAGCGCGCTGACCGTCGTCGACCATCCGTAGAGCCGGTCGTCGAGGTCTCGTACGCCGCGCTCGTGCTGATGCGGCGCGAGCGCGCGCCGTACCTCGCGCACACGGTCCATGCCAGTGGCGTACCACGTGAGCGCCAGCTGATCGAGAGCCTGTCCCGCGTATGTACACGCCTGCTCCGGATTTCCGGAAGCGGCCTCGACGGCGGCCAGATCCCCGAACACGACACTTCGCCGCTCGTCCTCGCTCGACGGCATTTCGTCCAGGACGCCGAGCAAGGAGTCGCGCGCCTGAGGAAGGTGTCCGGCGATCAGCTGCGTTTTGCCCTTGAACGCCGCCAGTCTGGCCAGGGAGAACCAGTCCATCCACTCGGGCGAGGGGTGCTCGTTCCCGGTGGCGAGGACATCCTCGGCGTGCCCGATCAGGTGGAGGGCAGTGCGAGTGTCGCCACACCGTGTCTCGCACTCCGCTTCCACGGCGTCGAGCCAGGCACGAAACTCCGCGGAAGCGGGCGCACGGCGGGCGTATGTACGTGCCGCGATCATCCGCTCCAGAGCCGCGTCGCGGTCGCCCGCCCAGCCCGGGATGAACGCCATGTGCGCGAGGATCGCCGAGCCGAGCAGCGGGTCGTCGGCTTCGCCTGCGGCTTGGAGAGCGAGCAGAAGTGCGTCGCACGCGCTGCTGGGTTCTCGGCGACGTCGCGTAGGACCCTCGATGACGCCCGCTTCTGCGCCCGGCAGGACTCCCGGCATGCTGCTGCGTGCCGGTCCGTCGGAATTTGACGAAACTACGGACAGAACCATGAGATTGGTTGTGACCGCGCCTCCGTGACGGCTATGCGCGGGAGCGGATCCACGCTGCACAGCTGGACCGAGGACTCACGAATGGGCGTCCAGAACACCGACGTTGGTTGTGGCCGCTCTCCGTGATGACTACGACAGAGGGACGACAGCTGCCCTGGGCGGGCAGTCGTCTTGGAGCTGTCTGAACAGGCATGGCCGTTCTTCCGTCTGGACTCCCTCCGAAACCGGAGAACGCGCCGAGGCGCCCTCGTCTTCGGTGCTGAGGTCAGGATCGCCGGAAGGCCGAGGAGGTGACTCCGTTGATGGTGGTGTTGCCTTGCTGGTAGCCGATGCCGACCTCGTCCATGAAGGGATGGGGATAGTTGAGGGACGGGGCCGTGAGGTCGTCGAGCTCGGCGAGATGAGCCGCGTCCAGGGTTACCTCTGCTGAGGCGAGGTTGTCCTCCAGCTGTGCCGGAGTGCGGGCCCCGATGAGAACGGAGGTGACGGGCCGCTGCTGGCGCACCCAGGCCAGGGACGCCCGGGCGACGGTGGTGCCGAGGTCTCGGGCGATGCGCTCCAGTGTGTCCAGAAGGACGTAGGTGTTCTCCGTCAGGAGTGGCGCAGTGTATCCGGTGCGCCTGGAGTCGGTGTGCCGGCCACTGGTACGGGTGTACTTGCCCGAGAGGACCCCGGAGGCCAGCGGGCTCCAGGGCGTGACGCCCAGGCCGAAGGCGCGGGCGGCGCCGAACTGCTCGCCCTCGGCGGTCCGTGCGAGCAGCGAGTACTCCACCTGGACGGCCGCGATGGATTCCCAGCCGCGCAGCTGCGCGGTCGTAGCGGCCTGGGCGACCCACCAGGCGGGGGTGTTGGACAGGCCGAGACTGCGGATCTTGCCCGTACGGACGAGGTCGTTGAGTGTGGAGAGGGTCTCCTCCAGGGGGGTGTGCCGGTCCCATTGGTGCATCCAGTACACGTCGATGTAGTCAGTGTTCAGCCGCCGCAGAGAGGCATCCAGCTGCGCGAGGATGGCTTTGCGTCCGGCGCCGCCGGCGTTCGGGTCATCGGGGTGCAGGGTGCCGCCGAACTTCGTCGCGAGCACGATGCGGTCGCGGACGCCGGGGCGCTGTGCGAAGTACGCGCCGAGGGTGGCCTCCGACACTCCGCCGTTGTACTGGTTGGCGGTGTCGACGAAGTTGCCGCCCTCCTCCAGGTAGCGGTCGACGATGGAGAAGGACGCCTCCTGTGCCGAACCCCAGCTGCCGTCGTCAAAAGTCATCGTGCCCAGGGCCAGCGGGCTCACCTTCAGCCCGGTGCGGCCGAGCGTGAAGTACGTGCTCAACATGGTCATGCTGCGCCATCTCCTCTGCTGTGGGCGGGGCGGCCTGGTGGCCTGCCATCAGCAGCTTCGACCACGCGAGAGCACCCAGGAAGGCCGCACCAACCTAGGTGCCGCACTCCTAGGAAGGCGTATCGACCTCACCGGCGACCCGTCCGGAATGAGACGAGCAGTCCGGTCCGGGCCACTCCACAGTTGAGGGTCCGGGTACTCCACGCCGAAAGCCTCAGGCCCACAGTCACAGCCCGGCACAGGCCCACCGGATGCCGCAGCCGTCACCGAAGAGCGGTCAGAACGCCCTGCACTCCCGGCCCCGCATCCTGCTGGCCGACGCCGATCCCGTGGAGGCATTCAGCGCCCTGTTACGGAGCGAGATCTCAGCCCGGCCGCTGTCCACCGACGACTGCGTGGTGGAGCTGTCCGGCGGCATGGACAGCTCCATGACCGCACTCGCCCTCGCCGAGACCGTCGGACCGGTCCGTACTGCGGCGCTCACGCTTGGCGGGAGTGTCGGTGAGCAGCAGCACCGGCGGCGCAAAGAGATCGTCGCACGCGCCCGCCTCGGCCCCGATCTGACCGTACCCGTCGCAGAATTCGGGCCCTTCCACCCCAGCGGGCCCCGCGCAAGTGGCCTGCCCACAAGCCCCACGGACGGCACCTACGCCGAAGCCATGAACGAGTTGTACAGCCGCTTGAGCGCTGCCGGTGCTCGGTGGGTGTTCACCGGAGTCGGCGGCGACGAGCTGTGCTTCCAACGGCCAGAGGAACGAGCCCTCACCGGCGACCCATGGAACCTGCACCCCGTACCCGACCACCTCGGCCCCCGCGCCCGGGACACCCTGCCTCACATCGCGGACGACTTGGCGCCCGCTTCCGTACTCCACGCCTCCACTCTCCTCGCCCTCGCTGTCCACAGCGCGACCGCCATGCGTCACGGTCTGTGGCCCATCAGCCCTTTGGCCACCCCACTCGTGCTGCGATTCGGCGAATCGCTGCCATTGGCATGGCGGCGTGGAAAGCAGCTGATGCGTCTCCGCCTGGAACAGGCCGGGTACTCCCGCGAGGTCGTCTGCCCTCCGCTGCGGGAGAACTTCGCAGCCACCTGCGAAGCGGCCATGCTTCAGAACGGCCTGCCGCTCCTGTCCCAATGGCTGCCCACATCGATCCTCACCCGTCAGGGCTTGCTGGACCCCGCCGAGCTGATCTCGGAGTGCGCGACCGTAGCCACTACTGGGCGTGGGGCCAGCGAGCTCTACCGGCCTCTGGCCATGGAGGCCGCCTTACGCTCCCTGCCCACACCGGCTGCGGTGCCGGCACCATGATGCAGGCGGTTCGTATCCGTCTTCTTGTACGGCACAGGCCGTGGCCTCTGTGGTTGAGACCGGTCGGCAGCGGCTCATCCAGTCAGCGGAGTTGTCGCTAAGTGAGAGGCCTGCGATTCCGTAGCAGTGGCGATTCCTGCCCAGCTGAACAGGCGTGTGACAGGCAGCGTCTGTCTATCGGGCACCCAAGGCCGCCCGGGTTTGCCGAGTGTGGCGGTTCCGGGGTGAGCGTCAAGAGCGCCCTTCGGGCGTCGGCTGCGCCGATTCCGCTTCGCTCCACTCCTGACTCTCGCCCCTGCACCGCGAGTTGAGCTTGGCCGGGCGGCCGAAAGGGGGCGGCGGGGGAAGCAGGGGGCAGGGTTTCTCTGTAGTCCCGGGTGCAGGAGGGTTTGTGGTTTCGGGGCGCATTCGACCGGCCGCGCACGCCGGGTTGGCTCGGCGGCTTGCGGCTGCGGGTGGGACGCGGCTCGGTAGCCGGGGGGCAACTCACGGTCGGTACAGGGCAACTCGCGGCTTGGCCCTACGTGGAGCGCTGCCGGATCAGTCCGCTGTCTCAGGTTCTCCCTGCTCAAACGCGAGGCGGCAGCGCTCAACTTGCTCTGCCACGTGCTCCATGAACCAGCGCACGATCTCGTAGGGGATGACGTGCTCGTCGTGGCTGTGGAAGTGGACAGTCGGCTCCAGACCCGGATCCTCGTCGGGTATCACCGCCACCACGAAGGCAGTTCCTGGAAGGTGAGTCTCTGCGTTGGGAATCTCCGCCCACGCGGCCGGCGCCGGTACGGCCTCGCTCAGTTCCACACACCATGCGTCGTCCGGCAAGGCGTAGTGGAACTGGATCGCGTAGTGACGGCCTGCATGTACGCGCAGTTCTGCCATGTCCGCAGGCTGACACAGCTGCCCTGCCGGAGTCCCGCGGGTATGGGCACTTCCGTACTCCCACGTTGTGACTGAGCGTGCTGCTGGAAACGGTGGCCAAGTACACACCGAGTTGTCTGAGCAGCGTGGTAGGTCCTGCAGTCCTGCCGATGAGTACCCGTACTCATGCCTTGGCGCGCCCGGCAATCCATCGTGGAGATCGCCAACCCGGACCGACTCGAAGGAACACCCGATGCCGAATGCTTCCCGCCCGCGTCACCTCCCGCGCCTGCGCCAGTTGCTGGTGCCCGCGGTGGACAACTGGCTCGCGCGTGGGTATCTCGTTGTGGTTGTGGCGTCGCTGGGGTTCTTCCTGGGCGCCTGGTACGTGGGGCCGGACCCGGGGCTCTCGGGGGCCTACCCGCTCATGGCCACGGCGCCGTTCAGCTTCCTCGGCCTCCTGGTGTCGATACCTGCGGAGTACTCCTCGCTCACCTGGCTGAGCCCGTTGATCTTCGCCGTCGGTACGGCCCTGTCCGGCCTGGTCAACGCCGTGCTCCTCGGCCGGTTCGCGCGCAGGCAGCGGGTGCGGGAGCCGCAGCCGGCCACCAGCTGATCGACACCGCGAACACCGCTTCACTTGGCCACTTGAGTAGTCAATGGCCAAGTGAGAACGGCGCTCCACCGCAGGCCGGCATCCCTGAGCGTTAGCGCCGGTCAGCCGTGGAACGGGTTGGGGCCGAAGCGGCCCCACGCGATGAAGACCGCGAGCGCCAGATAGATCAGGTTCACCAGCACGAACTTGGATTCGCCGAGTCGGCCGTGGGTGACCATCGCGCCGATCATCAGCAGGACCCAGCAGACGGCGGTCACCGGCACCATCACGGGTGCGATGTCGACGACAGCCGGCAGGATCAGGCCCACCGCGGCCAGGAGTTCGAGGACGCCGAGGGTTTTGATGAAGCCGACGCCGATGTCTTCGGTCCATCCCCCACCGTTGGCCGCTGCCAGTTTCTCCTTGGGCACGAATGCTTTGGTGATGCCACCGCCCAGGGCTACGGCGGCCAGCAGTCCGGCACCTATCCACAGTGCGAGGTTCATGAGGGCACGCTCCTGATACTCAACGTCTCGTCTCCACCTCTCCGGTGGGGTTCCGACACTTAGACGAGGGAGGGCGGTGGATTGTGACATGGTCACCGCCACCATCATCGCCATCGCCACCGCCACCGCCGCCACCATCGCGATGCCGTGATGCCTTGCCCCCTTGACCGCCTACCGGGCCCCGCGCCGGGCCGTCTTGCGATAGATCGTCCCGCCCGGGGCGTACCAGCTCGCCACCTTGCGGACCGCCGGGCTGGAGTCGTTGAGGCGGGTGTGTTCCAGGGCTGCCGTGGCGGAGGGTTCTGTGTGGGCGAACTTGCCCAGCAGTTCGGCTGCCATCATGCGGACCCGGGGTTCGGCGTCGTCGGTCGGCGCCGGTGACAGCGCGGGCCGGGACGGACCTCGTCCCCGTCCCGGCCCCGCACCAACTCACGTCAGCACGAACGCTGTTCTTACGCCCCCGACGTCACGCGCTCGTGAGGATGACGAGCTGCTGGGTCGCCCGCGTCATCGCGACATAGCGGTCGACGGCTCCCTCGATGCCCTTGCCGAACGTCTCCGGGTCGATGACGACGACCAGGTCGAACTCGAGCCCCTTCGACAGTTCCGGGGTCAGCGACCGGACGCGGGACGTCGTACGGAATGTGGGGTCGCCGATGACGCAGGCGATCCCCTCGGCGTGGGCGGCGAGCCAGGTGTCGAGGATCGAGTCCAGGTCGGCGACGGATCCGTGTACGACGGGGATGCCGCTGCTGCGGATGGAGCTCGGCACGTTGGCGTCCGGGAGAGCAGCCCGGATGACCGGTTCGGCTTCCGTCATGATCTCTTCCGGCGTCCGGTAGTTGATGCTCAGGGAGGCCTGGTTGATCCGGTCGAGTCCGACCCGCTCCAGGCGTTCCTGCCACGACTCCGTGAACCCGTGCCTGGCCTGGGCGCGGTCCCCGACGATGGTGAAGCTCCTGGACGGGCACCGGAGCAGCAGCATCTGCCACTCCGCGTCGGTGAGTTCCTGCGCCTCGTCGACGACGATGTGCGCGAACGGGCCGGCGAGCAGGTCGGGTTCGGCGGCGGGCAGTGCGCTGTCGTCGATCAGGCTGTCCTGGAGGTCCTGTCCGCGCAGCATCCCCATCGCGCCTTGGCTCTCGTCGATCTCGCTGTCCCGCAGCAGGATCTCGATGACGTCGGCCCTGCCCGCCCGTTCGGCGGCGACGGCGGCTTCGTGCCGACGCCTGCGCCGCGACGCCTCCGGGTCGCCGAGCCGCTGCCGTGCCGCGTCCAGGAGCGGCAGGTCGGACACGGTCCAGGCCTGGGCGTCCTCGCGTTGCAGCTTCCGTACGTCGTCGGGGCCGAGCCAGGGAGCGCACTTCCGCAGGTAGGCGGGTACCGACCACAGGTCTCCGACGAGGTCGGCCGCTTCGAGCAGCGGCCACGCGCGGTTGAAGGCCGTGAGCAGTTCCCTGTTCTGCAGCAGTGATCTGCGGAGCAGAGCAGAAGAGACGCCACCGTCGCCGTCGTCTTCGTTTTCGTGCTTGTCGATGAGGATCGTGACCAGCTCCTCCAGGACCTGGTCGCGCGCCTCGTTGTGCGGAGTACCGGGTACCGCTTCGAACGCCAGGGCCCAGTCGTCGGCGCTGAGCCAGACTTCGGACCAGTGGGTCGTGACCGTCATCCCCTTGGTGGGCGGCTCCTCGTAGAACCTGACGGCCGTCTCGATCGCCTTCACCAGGTCCGCGGACGACTTCAGCAGGGCCACGTCCGGGTCGGCCTCGACCGCTGCCGCGGCTCCCTCGGCGACTAGGTTCCGCAGGGTGCAGGTCTGCACGCCCTCCTCTCCGAGGCTGGGGAGTACGTCGGCGACGTAGGCCAGGTAGGGCTGGTGCGGGCCGACGAACAGCACGCCGCCCCTGCGGTGACCGAGGCGCGGGTCGGAGTAGAGGAGGTAGGCGGAGCGGTGCAGGGCGACGACCGTCTTGCCCGTACCCGGGCCGCCGTCGACGACGAGAGCGCCGCGGGAGCCCGCGCGGATGATGGCGTCCTGGTCGGCCTGGATGGTGCCGAGTACGTCTCGCATCCGCGGTGACCGGTTGCTGCCCAGGCTGGCGATGAAGGCGGACTGGTCGTCGAGCGCGGCGTGCCCGGCGAACCCGTCCGAGGTGAACACCTCGTCCCAGTAGTCGCTGATCCGGCCGCCGGTCCAGCGGTACCTTCGGCGGCTCGCCAGGCCCATCGGGTTGCCGTGGGTGGCTCCGAAGAACGGCTCGGCCGCCGGGGAGCGCCAGTCGAGCAGCAGCCGACGGCCGGTGCTGTCCGTGAGGCCGAGTCGTCCGACGTACACGGGCGTGGCGTCGGGGCCGTCCGCGCCGACCATGTGTCCGAGGCACAGGTCCAGGCCGAAGCGACGCAGCGCGCGCAGGCGCGTGGTCAGCCGGTGGATCTCCATGTCCCGGTCCATCGCCTGCCGGCCTATGCCGCCGGGCGCCCTGCGCTCGGCATCCAGACGGTCTGTCAGCTCGGCGATCGACTGCTCGAGACACTCCGCGATGGCCGCGAAGTGCTCCTCGTCGCCGGCGATCAACGCCGGGTCGGCCTTGGGAGAGAGACAGTCGGGAAGGTCGAACGCGCTGGTGGTCAACGGGTTGAGTGGGTTCACTTAAGCAGCTCCGATCTGGGGTCGCTCGGCGACCATTACGTGCGGCAACTTGGCGACCACTACGTGCGGCAAGGCGTCGTCCGGACTGGCGTGACGAACCTGGTGCTGGTGGCTGTGACGGGCAGCGCCGCGTCTCACGCGGACACCGGCGGCCTCTGCCGGCCGACCTCGTCGAGCAGCAGCTTCGCGGCCACCGCCGCCCCGTCGGGGCGGATCGTGGCGGCCACGGCCCTCGCCCGTGCGTGGGTCTCGGGGGTCAGGGCCGTCTTGAGCGCGGTGGACAGGGACTCGAAGGTCGGAGTCGGGCCGTCGTGTGCGACGCCGATGCCCAACTGGGCCACCCGGGCTGCCCAGTGCGGCTGGTCCACGAACTGGGGGACGACGACCTGGGGCGCCCCGGCTCGGGCGGCCGTCGTCGTCGTGCCCGCGCCGCCGTGGTGCACGACGGCGGCCACCCGGCCGAACAGTGCCTGGTGGTTGACCTCGCCGACGACGAAGCAGTCGTTGCGGTCGTCGATCAGGCCCAGGTCCGCCCAGCCGCTCCCGACGAGTACGCGGCGGCCCTGCGCGCGGACCGCCTCGACGGCCACCCGGGCGATGTCCGTCGAGCCGCGCAGGGCCATGCTGCCGAAGCCCACGTACACCGGCGGTTCACCGGCGTTGAGGAACGCCAACAGCTCGTCCGGCAGCGGGCGTTCGTCCGGCCGGATCCACGCGCCGGTCTGCACGACGCGTAGGTCCGTCAGCTCCTCCCACGGCAACAGGACCGGGTCCGCCGCCAGCCACGGCTGGTCGGTGAAGACGTGGTCGCGGACGTTGTCCACCGGCGGCAGGCCGATCGACGCCCGGTGGGTGTTGAGCGCCCCGCCGTACAGGGCGTTCACCTTCTGGGCATCCAGGTCCCACAGCACCCGGTTGTCGGTCACGTCCGGTGGCAACGGCGGGCCCGGCCGAGACGACGGTGAGCGGTGCGGCGACGGCAGCTCGAGCGTGTGGAAGCACCCGTACACGTAGCGGATGCCCAGTTTCTCGGCCACCGACCGAGCACCGGCGGGCATCAAACCGGTCGCCACCAGCGCATCGCACCCCTCGGCCGCCGCGCCGATCGTGTCGAAGTGCGCGGCGACCAACTCGGCGGCGATCCCGGGCGGTCCCTCCGCCGGCATCTCCCCGGTCACCAGCGCGCGCACCGGCCGGCCGAAGGGCACGAACTCCGCGCCGACACCGGCCACCAGCTTCGCGAACTCCTCGTCCGGCGGCGCACACACCCGCACCTCCGCGCCGAGTTCCCGCAACCCCACCGCGAGTCCCGCCAGGGGTTCGACATCCCCGCGCGACCCGTACGACATCAACAACACACGCACTTAGCGACTCCCGTTTCCGCAGGTCCTGGCCTGAGGCCAGTGATTCTGCGGTACGACGGGGGCCTTGCCGCAAGCCCCCCAGTGCGCTATACCTTGAGCATGGCAAGGAGTTCAGAACTCCTTGCCTTTGCTTTTTTGTCACCCCGCGCGCAATCACTGCACTGCGCTTCAGGGGACCCGTGCTTCAGAGGACCCGTGCTTCAGGGGCCCTGGCCGATGCCCGTCAGAAACGCGCTCACCGTCGCGTGCAGCTCGGCCGGCTGATCCAGGTGGACGTCGTGCGACGCGTCGGGGATCACGTGGACTGTCGTCGTGGTCGGGCGGCGGTCCTTCATTCGCGTGGCCTCCGACTCGGGCATGGTTCCGTTGGCGCCCCGGATGACGAGCGTGGGGCATCGGATCCTGTCCCACTCGGGCCAGTACGAGTGGGTCGCGAGCTCCGTGACCGCGGAGACCATCGTGTCGCGGTCCACTCGCGGGCGCCAGCCGTCCTCGCGCTCCTCCAGACCTCTCGCCCAGGCCTCGTGGCCGAAGAACTCCGCTGCTGCGGAAGGGGAGTTGAAGGTTGTTGGCCAGCTGTCCAGCCAGGCGGCTATTTCTGAGGGGACGGCGGGGTTCGCGCCCGCTGGGCCCGCCTCGATCAGGATGAGGGCGTGGACCAGGTCAGGGCGGGCGGCTGCGGCGAGGAGTGCGGTGTGGCCGCCGAGGGACTGGCCCAGGAGGGTTACGGGGGCCAGGGACAGTTCGCGGACCAGCGCCAGGGCGTCTTGGACACAGGCCGCTCGGGTCATGCTCCGAGGACGGCGGGTGCTGGCGCCGTGGCCTCGGGCGTCGTAGGTGACCACTCGGTGGCCGTCCGCCAGGAGGAGCGGGAGGACGTCGTCCCACTCACCCATGTGGCCTGCCAGGCCGTGCATGAGGAGGAGCGGGGGCTGAGCGCGTGCCGGGGTGCCTGCGTCCGGGGCCGACGGGCGGTGATCTCGGCAGGCCAGCCTTGTGATGTCCGGGGTCGTGACGAATTCAGGCTGGGGGATGTTCACGGTTCCGCTCTCTCTGCCTCGCCCGTGTGGCTGCTCGACGGAGTCTGACGCCCATGGCTTCATGGTCCGCATATCCTCCGCGAGCCGGCTGCGGGCGCCGAGGTCGTCGTAGATGGTCCGAGCGGCGACAAGCCTCGCCGCTGCATGCGCCCGATGGGCTGGGCGGTCGGCTCCTAATGCGGTCAGGTTGACTTCAAGAAGGCCGCGATCACCTCGTACAGGCCGTCCGGCTGGTCCAGGTGTACGTCGTGCCTCGTGACCCAGGAAGACTTCTGCTGCCGTCGGGGGTGGTGAGCCGGGCGGGGGCGTCAACTGAGGTTCGTCTCCCGGGCTTTGGCACGTCGATGGTGTGGAATGCCGGCCTCTCCCTGCCCCGCCGTCGCCGCGAGCGAATTGAGAGGGAGAGGGCGGCCGTCGGCCGGTGGCGACTGCGGTCAAGGATGGTTCCCGGGCCGCCCGTCCCGTCAGGTGACCGGCGTATACGTCGTCAAGCTGATGTCGGGGCCAGTTCCGCCCGGCCGAACAACAGGGCGTAGCCGGAGGGAAGTTGCTTCAGGATGCGATCGATGAGGTCGTCGCCGACGGCCGTGGGGAGGACGCTCAGGACTGAGCTGACGTCCCAGCGGGCCTTGGCCGGGGTGGCTCCCAAAATGCTGGACGCGATGCTGTCCACGAACTCCGCGGCCGACAGGGAGCGGGTGACCGGGATCTGGGAGGCGATCAGACGGGCCGCCTCGGTGGGGAGTCGGCGTGCCAGATCGACGCGTTCGTCGCCGACCACGTGGCAACCCAGGGCGGACAGGACGAGGCGGGTGACGCGTTCCGCTTCCGCCTTGGTGGGGTACTGGCCGGATTCCCTTACCGCCTCGATGAGTTCGTTCCATGTCATCGAGGGCATCCGGCTTGGGGTTCCTGGTGACGTCGTCAGCTCGTTCGTCCGGCTGGCGGGGTTCATCGTTCCTGGGGTGCTCAAGGAGCTCATCGTTCGGGCTCTCCTGGTGTTCGTGTCCAACTCGCGTCTGCTCCAACGGCCTTGAGCCGCCCGCGCCCGGCAACATCCGTTCCCCCGAAGGGCATTGCCCCTGCCCCGCGAGCGCACGTGCCCGCAGGGCAGGGCCAGTCGTGCGGTGGTCAGCTGCTGAGCTGCTTGGGGTTGTCGCCGTTGCCGCGGCTGATCTCGATGCGGCGGGGCTTGGCCTGTTCGGCCACCGGGATGCGCAGCGTCAGTACTCCGGCGTCGTACGAAGCGTCGATGCGCTCCGTGTCGAGGGTGTCACCGAGGAACAGCTGCCGGGTGAAGGTGCCGGAGGGTCGCTCGGTGACGATCATGTCCACACCCTCGGGGGCGGGGGAACGGCGCTCGGCGCGGACGCTCAGGACGTTGCGCTCGACGCCCAGGTCGATCGTCTCCGGGTCGATACCCGGGAGGTCGAAGTGGACGATCAGGTCGCCGTCGGACCGGTACGCGTCCATCTGCATCGCCTCGGGGCGAGCGGGGCCGAAGAACTGCTGCGTGAGGCGGTCGAAGTCGCGCAGAGAGTCGGTGCGCATGAGCATCACGGGTCACTCCTTCCCTACAGGTGCTGGGTGCGATGCCCTACGGCTTCTTATATAACTCCGGGGAGGAAATCTGACAAGCCCCGGCTCAACCTCGGCGTGAGGGTACGTACGGGACGGGCAGGCGTCAGGCGGCCGGCCCGTGCGCGTTAGCCTCGGACAGACACAGCAGACAGACGCAGCAGCGGGAGGCAGTAGTGGCGAAGGTACCGGCCGCGGCGGTGGCCGCCGGTGGGCTCATCGGCGGATACGGCGTGGCCCGCTGGACCAAGAAGCGGCAGCTCGGCGGGGTCGTACTGGCAGCCGCCGGGGCCACGGCCGCGCAGCAGTGGCGGCAGCAGGCCGGCGGGAAGGCCGCCGGGGCGCTGACCGTCGCGTACGTCGCCGCCTTCGCCGGGTCTCATCCGCTGGCCAAGAAGGTGGGCGCCTGGCCGGCCGTGTTCGGCGTCGCAGGAGCCGTCGCCCTCGCCTCGTGGGTCGTGTCCGACCGACGGGCCGCCTGAGCGGCGCAGCGGCCGGGGCGGGCGGCCCCGCCTTCGCCAACCTCAGGCCACGTCAGACAACCTCACCCCCTCAGGCAACCTCAGGCCACCTCAGACAACCTCACCCCCCACCCCCGACCGCCCCGCCGGAACCCCCACGATCAGCACGGTCACGTACTGCCGTACACCCTCACCGAGGACCGAAACCACCGCCTCCGTAAGGGACTTGACGAGCCGCGCGGGAGCGTCGGGGATCTGCGGGTGGGTCAGGCCGCCCTCGCGCATGTTCAGCGTGACGATCGGTGCGGGAGCCTCGCCGGGGATGCCGCCGCTCCCCCAGCGGTGCTCCGGTACGCCGAACAGGTCGACGACCACGAGAGGTCGCGCCCACTCGCCGACCACGGCGACCACCGCCTCGCTCAAGGCCCTGATGATCTTCGGTTCGACCGATCCGTCGAGCGTCTCTTCGCGGATCTGCACAGCGAGGTGCGGCATGGAGATCTCCGTTCACGCGGAACACGGGGTGAGGATCACGGTCGCGGGTCGTAACATGACGACCTACGATTCCTCTTTGCCAGCAAAGCATCTTTAGAAGCAAAGCTATTTACAGGGATGGCTGATGTCAACCGATCCGGGCGTCGACGACGCCGTTCGCGACCTCCTGCTGCTCATGCCCCGCATGGTCGGCCGGGCCAAGCGCATCCCCGTACCCGAGGAACTTCAGTCGCTGGCCCTGGCTCCGCGGCACCTGTCGCTGCTGGCGTATCTGCTCTTCGACGGGCCCCTGACCGTGAACGACCTGGCCGCCCGCCTCGAGGTCGCGCCGACCACCGTCAGCCTCATGGTCGGCGAGCTGAGCGGGAAGGGAATCCTGGAGCGGCGCGAGGACCCGACTGACCGGCGGCGACGCATCGTCAGCATCACCGACGCCCAACGGCCCTCCATCTCCGCGTGGTTGTCACGCGGGGCCACCGCCTGGCGTCGCGCACTGGAACCGCTGACGCCCAGTCAGCGGCAGCTGGTCGTCGACACCTTGCGCGCCTACGAGGCAGCAGCCGCCGACCCCGAGGCAGACCCCGAGCCCGAGCCCGGCGTTTCCACTCCCTGAAATGCCCGCCGATACGCGTACGGACTCGTCCCCACCACCCTCTTGAACCGCTCTCGGAACGCCGTAGGTGAGCCGAACCCCGCCTGGGCCGCGATGCGTTCGACCGGGTACGTGGTCGTCTCCAGGAGGTACTGGGCGCGCCGCACCCGGGCCAGGTGCAGCCACTGCAACGGCGTCGTGCCGGTCTGCTCGCGGAAGCGGCGGTTGAGTGTGCGGGTGCTCATGCCGGCGTGGGCGGCGATGTCCTCCAGGGTCAGTTCGCGCTCGGCGTTCTCCTCCAGCCAGTTGAGGAGGGGCTCCAGGGTGGCGCCGGACGGTACCGGTGGCTGGGTCTGGATGATGAACTGGGCCTGGCCGCCCTCCCGTTCGAGCGGCACGACGCACATCCGGGCCGCGTGCGCGGCGACGGCCGAGCCGTGGTCCCTGCGGATCATGTGCAAGCACATGTCGATCGCGGCGGCCGCGCCCGCCGAGGTGAGGAACTGGCCGTTGTCGACGTAGAGGACGTTCGGGTCGACGGTCACCGCGGGGTACATCTCCGCCAGGTCCCGGGCCGCGACCCAGTGCGTCGTCGCGCGCAGCCCGTCCAGCAGGCCGGTGGCGGCGAAGACGAAGGCGCCCACGCAGATCGAGGCGATCCGGGTGCCGTTCGCGGCAGCAGCGCGCACCGCCTCCGCGACGCCCGGCGGAAGCGGGACCGTCGGGTCGGCGACCCCGGGCAGGATGATCGTGTCCGCCTCGGCCAGCGCCTCCAGCCCGTACGGGGCCCGCAGCGCGAACGGGCCCGCGCTCACCTCCTCCGACGCCGAGCAGACCCGGATCCGGTACGCCGGGCGCCCGTCCGGCAGCCGAGCCCAGCCGAAGGCGTCGATCGGGGCGGAGAGGTCGAACGGGATGACCTGATCGAGCGCCAGGACGGCCACGGTATGCATGGCAAAAGAGTAGGGGTACGACGGGATTCAGTCAGGGTGCAGTCAGTGCGGATACGAGCCGCACACACCCGGAAGCACCGAGAAACCCCGAGTTTGAGCCGCTCACCCCCCCCCTGGCGAGAATCCGTTGAGTACTGGCAAAACCGCCACTTCTGCAAGATCCCCGCCGCCCCCTACCGTCACCCCGTGACCAAGTTCCTCCTCGCCGTCCACGTGATCGCCGCGATCGTCGCCATCGGGCCCGTCACGGTCGCCGCCAGCATGTTCCCGCCCACCGCGCGCAAGGCGCTCGCCGAGCCGGGAGACGCGCAGGCCCTCGCGACCACGCGTCTGCTGCATCGGATCTGCCGGGTGTACGCCACCGTCGGCGTCGTCGTCCCCGTCTTCGGGTTCGCCACGGCGAGCAACATGGGCGTGCTCGGGGACACCTGGCTGATCGTCTCGATCGCGCTGACGGCGCTCGCGGCTGTCGTGCTCGCCGCGCTGGTCCTGCCCAGGCAGGCCGCGATCATGGAGGGCATCGAGGATGTCGGGGGCGGCGAGATCGCGGTGACGACGAGGGCGACCGCACGGCTCGCCATGTTCACCGGGATCTTCAACCTCCTCTGGGCCACCGTCACAGTCCTGATGATCATTCGGCCGGGGTCCACTACAGGGGCTTGAGGGAGTGGTGGGGCCGGCTGCGGAAAATGCCCGACGGGGGTGCTTCGCGACCCGGGCTGCCAGCCGTTTAAGGTCGCGTCCATGACGAGGACCACGCCCCCGCGCCCTCTCGACGTCGAGGCGCTCTTCCCGGGACTGGCCGCCTTTCGCGGGACGACGACCCGGCTCCATCCGCGGCCGGGCAGACCAGACGTTTCGGCCAGTTCCGTGGGCGGTCCGATGCTGTGGCCGGCGGACGAGCCGTGGCCGGTGTGCGGCGAGGCACACGGCCGTGGGCGTGGTCTGCGCCCGGCCGACATCCGCCGCTCTCGGCAGGTCCTGGCCTCCGCATGGGCCCGAGAGCAGGCTCCCGGCCCGACGGACGAGGAACGAAAGCTCCTGGGCGAGCTGGGCCGGAAGCACCGGATCCCCGGGGCGTCCGAGACCGACCCCCTGCCGATGATCGGCCTCGCGCAGCTGTACCGGCGGGATCTGCCCGACCTTGCGGCGGGGCCGGACGACTGCGATCTGCTCCAAGTGTTCTGGTGCCCCTTCAACGCGCACGGCCCGGGCCGGTACGGCCTGGAGCTGCACCTGCGCTGGCGGCGGTCGTGGGAGGTCGGCGACGTGCTGACCGCGCCTCCGCAGCCGCTGGTCGTCGGGTCCGACGGCTTCGTGCCCGAGACGTGTGTGCTGCACCCGGAGCAGGTGATCACCTACCCGTTCGCCGGCCTTCTGCCCGAGGAACTGTGCGCCCGGATCGACGCCTGGGAGGAAGCCCTAGAAGAGGAAGCCGAGGAGTCGGCGGACGAAAGCACGCCAGAGCCGCTCGGCTACCAGTACGACCTGTCCATCCCGCCCGGCTGGCGCGTGGGCGGCTTCGCCTCCTGGCATGCGACCGACCCGTCCCCCATGGACTGTCTGACCTGCGCGACACCGATGCACCTGCTGCTGACCATCGACAGCTCGGAGTGGGACGGCGGCAGCGGCAGCTGGAAGCCGCTGGAGGACCAGAACCAGGACCAGAATCAGCCCACTCACGCTTCCGCCACTCCCACGGAAATCACGGTGGGCCGCTGGGGTGAGCTCAACATATTCGCCTGCCCCGCCGGGCCCGAACATCCGCACCGCTGGAGCATCCAGTAGCCTGCCGTGCCCGAGTGCCGGTCCGTCGGCTACTCCGCCCGCCGGTGCCCCAGCACATTCACCACCCGCCCGTTCGGATCCCGTACGAAAAAGCGCCGTACGCCCCACTCCTCGTCCCGCAACTCCCGTACGACCTCCGCGCCCGAGGCGACGACCTGGGCGTACACCGCGTCGACGTCCTCGACCTCCACGCTCAGGTCGGGGACGGCGGGGGCGGTCCGCTCCTCGGTGAAGAAGCTGATCTGGGCGGTGGGGTTGGAAGGGGAGGCGAGGGTCATGGCCCAGCCCAGGTGCATGACCTGCTCCAGGCCGAGCAGGCCGTAGAAGTCACGGCTGGTCGTCATCGACTCCTCGGAGTCGACCTGGATGTCCGGCACGATCCTGCGGACGGTCATCGGGAGCGGCTCCTCACGTGGGGTGCGGGTACAGCAGTCCGTCCAGCGAGTCTTCCTCCTGCGGCCTGAACCGGCGGGCCAGCGCCGCCGCGACGAGTACCCCGGCGCCGATCAGGAACGTGAAGAACCCCCACGCCAAGGGCCACAAGTGCGCCATGCCGTCCGGTGGTCCGGAGTGTGTCCGGAAGGAGATCTGCATCAGTACCGCCGGAGGCACCGCCACCAGGAGCAGCGGCCAGCCGAGGTAGTCCCGGAGGCCGAAGTAGGCCGCAAGGGCCAGCAGGACCAGGGCCAGGCCGATCACGCCGATGCCCGTCACCGGGGTCGTCTCCTGGTTGGAGCCGGGCGTCTGGACGCGGTTGGTCAGATCCCACGGGATGCAGACGAGGTACGCCGCTGAGGCGAGGGCGGCGCCGAGTACGCGCGTCAGCCAGCGTTGCGGCCAGGGGCGCGTTCGCAGAGGGCTCAACAGCTTCTCGGTCATGCGTACGAGAGTTCCGCGGGCGCGGGCGGCCCGACAGAGTACGGATACTCAGACGCGCCTGAGCCCGCTCGCCGAGGTTCACGCCCCCAGCGCCTGAGCCCCATCGCCGACGATCACGCCCCCAGCGCCCTCGACACCGCGTAGATCGCCAGCCCCGCCAGCGAGCCAACCACCGTTCCGTTGATCCGGATGAACTGCAGGTCGCGCCCGATGTTGGCCTCGATCTTCCTGGTCGTGTGCTCGGCGTCCCAGCCCGCGACCGTGTCGGTGATCAGGGAGGTGATCTCACGCCGGTACGTCGTCACGACGTACACCGCCGCGCCCTCGACCCAGCTGTCCACCTTGGCCTGGAGTTTGGGCTCCACCGCCATCCGGGCCCCCAGCGACAGCAGAGACGCCCGTACCCGCAGCCGCAGTTCGCTGCGCTCGTCCTCCGCGGCGGACACGATCATCGACCGTACGGCGGTCCAGGCGGAGGCGATCAGGTCCTGGACCTCGCCGCGGCCGAGGACCTCGCCCTTGAGGCGCTCCACCCGGGCGCGGGTGTCGGTGTCGGACTGGAGGTCGGACGCGAAGTCGGTGAGGAAGCGGTCGAGGGCGCCGCGGGCCGGGTGGGAGGGGGCGTCGCGCATCTCGGTGACGAAGCGGAGCAGCTCCTTGTAGACCCGCTCGCCGACCCTCTTGTCGACGAACCGGGGGGTCCAGCCGGGGGCGCCGCCCTGCACCGCGTCCATGACCTGCTCGTCGTGGAGTACGAGCCAGTCGTGGGCGCGTACGCAGACCAGGTCCACGACCCGTTTGTGACCGCCGTCCGCGACGACCTTCTCCAGCATCTTTCCTATGCCGGGCGCGATCTCGGCGGCGTCGGCGCGCCGGGTGATCGCCTCGCCGACCACCGCCTGCACGTCGGAGTCGCGCAGGACGGTCAGCGCCCCCCGGAGCGCGGTGGCCAGCTCCGCCGTCACCCGGTCGGCATGGTCCGGTTCGGCGAGCCAGGCACCGAGACGGCTGCCGATGCCGACGGCGCGCAGCCGGCCTCGTACGACCTCCTCGGAGAGGAAGTTCTCCCCGACGAACTCACCGAGCGAGACGCCCAGCTGGTCCTTCTTGGTGGGGATGATCGCCGTGTGCGGGATGGGCAGGCCCAGCGGGCGGCGGAAGAGGGCCGTGACCGCGAACCAGTCGGCGAGCGCGCCGACCATGCCGGCCTCGGCTGCCGCGGCGACATATCCGGCCCAGGGCCCCGCGCCCTCGTTCGACGCCCACTTGGCGAGGACGTACACGACCGCCACGAAGAGCAGCAGGCCGACGGCCGTCAGCTTCATCCGGCGCACGCCCCGCTGTTTCTCCTCGTCGGCGGGGCTGAAGGTGGTCATCGTGCGGCGCGCGCCGACGCCGGGCGTGCCCTGTCGGTTAGTGGCGGCGTCCGGCAGGGCATGCTGCTTTTCTGCGTCCGCGCCCGCTTCTTCCGGTTTCGTACGTTCCATTCACTCCACCCGTTCGCGTCCCCCGTACACATTGTCCCTTCCTGACCGACTCCTGGAACGGAACAGGAGTTCCCGGCGTCTGTCCGGTGGGAGAAGTTCCGGGGAAACCCCGGGGCGGGTATCAGGGGAATTTACGGGGGCGTCGCAGTTTCGCCCCATCCCATGACGCATCATGGGGTGATCACACCGGAGCTTCGGGCTCCACTTGCCCGAGGGGAAACGCACCGCATGACCAAGCGTCACGGTTATGCCTTGCTGGCCGCGATCGTCGCCGTGATCGTGGTCATTTCCGCCGCCATATACATCGGCGTCGCGGCCGACGACGGCAGCGGGCAGAGCAACCTCGCCGGCGGCCGCACCCCGCGGGGCTCGGCCGCCCCCGCCTCCACCGGCCTCTGGGTCGGCGCCTGGTCGGCCTCCCCCGCCCGAGCCGAGCCCGGCACCGAGACAAACGGCATGGCGGGCAGGTCGGTACGCAACATCGTGCACACGAGCGCCGGCGGTACGAGCGCCCGGATCACGCTGTCCAACCTCTTCGGGCAGCAGCCGCTCACCATCACGCACGCCACGATCGCCGTCGCCGAGACCGCGAACAGCGCCGCGGCCAGGGCCGACACCATGACCCGCCTCACCTTCGGCGGCAGCACCTCGGTGACCATCCCGTCCGGGCAGCAGGTGATGAGCGACGCGGTGCCCGTGACGATCCCGCACGACTCGGACGTACTGGTGACCACGTTCTCGCCCACGCCGTCGGGCCCGGTCACCTACCACCCGCACGCACGGCAGACCTCCTACCTCGCCGAGGGCGACCTCGCGGACGACGTGAGCGGCACCGCGTACACCGAGGAGACCCCGTACTGGCGCTACGTGACGGCCGTCGACGTGCTGAGCGAGGAGTCGGCGGGCACCGTCGTCGCCTTCGGCGACTCCCTCACCGACGGCGACGACTCCACCGTGGGCGCCAACCACCGCTACCCGGACTACCTTTCGGACCGGCTGCGCGCCGCCGCCGGCACGGACGGCGTGCCCCTCTACAGCGTCGTCAACGAGGGCATCGGCGGAAACCAGATCCTGGCCTCGGGGACCGGCCGGCCCTCCGACAACCCGAGCGCCCTGTCCCGCTTCGGCCGCGACGCCCTCGGCCATGCGAACGTCAAGGCCGTCGTCATCGACCTCGGCATCAACGACATCCTGCGCAACCCGAACCAGGTCGACCCCGCCACGATCACCGACGGCCTGCGCACGCTGGTCCAGCAGGCGCACGCCCACGGGGTGCGTGTTGTCGGGGCGACGCTGATGCCGTTCAAGGGGCATGGCGGGTACTCCGCCCAGCGTGAGGAGGTACGGCAGGCCGTCAACGCGGAGATCCGGGCGGGGAAGGTGTTCGACGCGGTGGTCGACTTCGACAAGGCGGTGCGGGATCCGTACGATCCGCGTGAGCTGCGGGGCGATTACGACTCCGGGGATCATCTGCACCCCAGTGACAAGGGGTATCAGCGGATGGCTGAGGTGCTGGACCTGCGGTCGCTTACTGGGGCGGTGTCGGCTGCGCTGTAGGTTGCCGGTCGTTTGTCGGCTGCGGCGCCGTCGTGGCTGGTCGCGCCCCGCGGCGGAGCCGCACGAAGACACAGCCCCGCGCCCCTAAAGACCCCCGGTTGACGTCAGTCAGTGGTCCCCGTGCCGTCGCCGGTGGCGCTCGTCGCGGCGCGCCTGATGACGTTCCCGGCGTTCCTCGTGGCGCTCACGGCGTTCCTCGTGACGTTCGCGGACCAGGTCGTGGACGTCATCGAGCGCGTCGAGCATGTCGCCGCCGTCCCGTGAGGCCCCCAACTCCTTGCGGGCCTCCCGTCGTTCCAGCTTCTCCTGGCGGCGCTCCTCCTTCAGCCGTTGCCGCTCGGCGCGGGTCAGTTTGCGTTCCACGCCGACGCCGCCCCAGAAGGCGAAGCCTGTGACGATCACGCGCGGGGCGCCGGGCTCGCCCGGGACTCCCTCCTCGCGGTGGTCGAAGCCGCCCATGATGCCGATGCCGCGGACGACGACCTCTACGCCGGGCGGTACGACGACGTTCATGCCGCCCATGATCGCGACGCAGTTGACGACCACCTCGCGGTCCGCGAAGTACGCCTCGCGCAGGTCGATCTCACCGCCGCCCCAGAACGAGAAGGAGTTGAACCGCTTGGGCACCGTCCAGCGCCCCTTGCGCTGGAAGCCCGCCATGATCGCGACACCCCACGTGGACGAACCCTCACCGCCGACGATCCGGTCCGCCCAGGCCCCGGTCCCGCCCTCGGCAGGCCCCTTGACCATGTTCACCACGGGCGGGGCGACACCCGGCGCGGGCAGATCACGGGTGATCGGCGCCAACTCCCCGTACGTACGCGCCTTGTACGTCGCCTCCAGCCGCTCCTCGAACTCCTCCATGTCGAGGCGGCCCTCCGCGAGGGCGTCCCTCAGCACCTCGGAGACTTGCTCGCGGTCGGCGTCTGAAGCCCGGAGTTCAGGAAGTTCCTCGCTCATGTACAGCAGCCTACGAGACCGCCTTCTCCGCGTACATGCGGCTGATGACCGCCTCGATGTCCGGCTCCCGCACCGAGAGGTCCACCAGCGGATACTCCGCCGCGATCCGAGCCACGAGCGGAGCCGCCGACTGGGCCGCGGGGAACGCCAGCCACTGCCGCGGCCCCTCCACCTTCACCACCCGCGCCGACTCGACCTCGATCGGCGGCAACTCGCGCTCCAGGTCCACCACCAGCGTCCGCTCGCTCTCCCCCACCTCGTGCAGCCCCGACAGCGCCCCGTCGTACATCAGCCGCCCGTGGTCGATGACCATCACCCGCTTGCACAGCTGCTCGATGTCGGTGAGGTCGTGGGTGGTGAGCAGGACGGTCGTACCGCGTTCGGCGTTCAGGTCCCGCAGGAACTCCCGCACCCGCGCCTTGCTGATCACATCGAGGCCGATCGTCGGCTCGTCGAGGTACAGCACCTCCGGATCGTGCAGCAGGGCCGCCGCAATGTCGCCGCGCATCCGCTGCCCCAGCGAGAGTTGCCGCACGGGCACGTCCAACAGGGCGCCCAGCTCCAGGAGTTCGACACACCGGTCGAGGTTCGCGCGGTAACGGGCGTCCGGGATCCGGTACATGCGGTGCATCAGCCGGTAGGAGTCGATCAGCGGGAGGTCCCACCACAGGGTCGTACGCTGCCCGAAGACGACCCCGATGCGCTGCGCGAGCCGGGTCCGCTCCCGGGAGGGGTCGATGCCCGCGACCCGCAACCGGCCGCCGCTCGGGGTGAGGATGCCGGTCAGCATCTTGATGGTGGTCGACTTGCCGGCGCCGTTCGGGCCGATGTACCCGACCATCTCGCCGCGCGACACGCTGAAGGAGAGGGAGTCGACGGCCCGCACCTGCCTCCGCTCACTGCGCATGAACCCGGTCTTCTTGCGCACGTCGAAGACCTTCTCGACCCCGTCGAGCTCGATGAAGGCACCAACCCGGTCCGTTTCCAAGTGAGTTCAGCTCCCCGTACTGCGATACGAACGAAGTCCCGCCCGCCAGGCGAGCCCTGCCAGCGCGCAGCAGCCGGCGGCCACCAGCGGCGGGGCGAAGGCGACCCACGTCGGCAGGTCGATCGGATAGGGCCGCCCCAGCACATACAGCGCGGGCAGCCAGTTGACGAAGGCCAGCGGGAACACGAAGGTCACCCCGCGCACCAGGTCCTTGGCGAAGACGGTCGGCGGGTACTGCAGGAGCGTACTGCCGCCGTACGTAAAGGAGTTCTGCACCTCGGAGGCGTCCTGCGCCACGAACTGGAAGGCCGCGCCCGCCACGAACACGGCCGCGAAGATCGCGCTCCCGCTGAGCAGCGTCAGCGGGATCAGCAGCACCTTGAGCGGCGTCCAGGAGAGGTCGAGCACGACGAGGGCGTACCCGAGGACCAGCAGCCCCTGGGTGACCCGGCCGATGCGGCGCACCGCGAACCGGTCCGCCGCGACCTGCGCGAGGACGGGCACGGGGCGCACGAGGAGCGTGTCGAGCGTGCCGTCGCGCACCCGCCGTCCCAGCCGGTCCATCGTGCCGAACGCCAGGTCCGCGAGCCCGAAGGCGGTGCCCCCGAGGCCGTACAGGAAGGCGACCTCGGGAAGCGAGTAGCCGCCGAGCCGGTCGACCTGCGAGAACATCAGCAGGATCGTGGCGAAGTCGAGGCCGGTCAGCAGGAAGTTGCCGAACAGGGTCATCGCGAAGGAGGCGCGGTAGGCCATCGTGGAGCGGATCCACATGGCGGCGATCATGCGGTAGGCACGCAACCCGTCGCGCACCCGCTCGTACGCCCCCTGCCTGGGCGTGGGCCACCCGGTGTCCGCCACCCGCTCGTCGACCTGGCTAACCACCCTGCACCACCACCCTCCGCGTCGCCGCCGACTGCACGAGCCGCCCGGCCGCGAGCAGCGCGAGAGCCCAGGCGGCCTGGAAGGCGTACGTGCCCAGCGGATCGGCCGTGCCAAGGAGCACGTCCGCGGGTGCCTGGATCAGCGACGACCACGGCAGAGCCCGTACGACCTCGCCGAGCACGCCCGGGAAGACGTTCAGCGGCAGCACCATCCCCGAGCAGAAGATCCCCAGGATCCACGCCATCTGCGCCACGCCCGCCCCGTCCATCAGCCAGAACGCGGACAGCGCCACCAGATAGCGGATCGAGAAGCTGACGAGCACCCCGAGGGCGACCGCGACCAGGAACGCGATCCACGTCAACGGGTCCCCGGGCAGCGCGAGTTCGAAGAAGAGCGCACCGAACGCCAGCGGCACCGC
Organism: Streptomyces sp. NBC_00620; assembly: GCF_026341825.1. GTDB lineage: Bacteria > Actinomycetota > Actinomycetes > Streptomycetales > Streptomycetaceae > Streptomyces. The sequence continues at coordinate 3,164,003 of NZ_JAPENY010000001.1, read as the reverse complement.
GCCGCGCCCCAGCAGTTGGAACAGCGCCCGGCCCATGTCCTGCGCCAGCCACCACAGTTGCAGATCGACGGGCCGGTACAGGTCGATCGCGATGTCCCCCGTACGGATGCGCTCGATGAGCTCGTCCTCGAAACCGCCGCCCATCACCGACACCACCGTGAGCAGCGCCTGCCCCACCCACACATAAGTGAGCGCCTGCGCCTGGTCGTAGCCGCCGAGATGCGGCTTCTCGTCCCACAGCGCGATGAAGGTGTACGCCAGGATCAGCCCGAAGACGGTGTTGGTGAACAAGCCCGCCGCCGTGGCCACCCGATAGGTGGAGTACCGACGAAAAGCGCCGGCCGCGACGGCCGCGTACAACCGCCCTGTGCCCACGAAGAGGCTCCTCCCCAGCACGTCAAGGCCGAAGCGCAGGAGCCTAGCCCCCGGGTGACACGCCCCGCCAGGCATTTTCCGGGCGCGACGCGTGCCGAGGTAAGGGAACGGAACGCATGGTGCGACAGTCTTCAAGAGGGGGCGCAACAGGCGTACGAGGGCGTACGGCAACGTACGACGCGAAACGGGAGTCCGGCGAACAAATGAGTGACGAGCCGCAGCCGCAGCCGCAGCAGAGCGACCAGGGCTGGGCGCCCAGGGAACCAGGACAGGGACCGGGACAGGGACCGGGACAGGGACCGGCGCCGATGGCACCCGGCGGGAAGCAGAAGAAGCAGAAGCGCAAGCGCACCGGCTGGCGGCGGATCATCCCGACCTGGCGCATGGTGCTCGGCACCTTCGTCACCGTGATCCTGCTTCTGATCGGCCTGTTCGCGCTCGGCTACTACCTGGTCAAGATCCCGCCCGCGAACGCCGCCGCGACCAAGCAGAGCAACGTCTACCTCTACGCGGACGGCTCCCAGCTCGCCCGCGACGGCGAGGTCAACCGCGAGAACGTGACGCTCGCGCAGATCTCCAAGGACGCCCAGCACGCGGTACTCGCCGCCGAGGACCGGGACTTCTACACCGAGTCGGCCGTCGACCCCAAGGCGATGATCCGCGCCGGCTGGAACACCGTCACCGGCAAGGGCAAGCAGTCCGGCTCGACGATCACCCAGCAGTACGTGAAGAACTACTACCTGGGCCAGGAGCAGACGGTCACCCGGAAGGTGAAGGAGTTCTTCATCTCCATCAAGCTCGACCGCGAGAAGAGCAAGGACGACATCCTCGAGGGCTACCTCAACACCAGCTACTTCGGCCGCAACGCGTACGGCATCCAGGCCGCCGCCCAGGCGTACTACGGCGTCGACGCCATCGACCTGACGGTGGGTCAAGGCGCTTACCTGGCCGCGCTGTTGAACGCGCCGAGCGAGTACGACGTGATCGCGCACCCCGAGAACAAGTCCGCGGCGGTGGCCCGCTGGAACTACGTACTCGACGGCATGGTCAAGAAGAAGTGGCTGACCGCCTCGGACCGCGCCGCCGTCAAGTTCCCGGCGCCGAAGGAGGCCAAGGGCTCGGCGGGCATGTCGGGCCAGCGCGGCTACCTCGTCCAGGCCGTCAAGGACTACCTCACCACCAACAAGATCATCGACGAGGACACCCTCGCCACCGGCGGCTACCGCATCACCACCACCATCCAGAAGCCGAAGCAGGACGCCTTCATCGAGGCCGTCAACGACCAGGTGATGGACGACCTCGACAAGAAGAACCGCAAGGTCGACACCTACGTCCGCGCGGGCGGCGTCTCCATCGACCCGTCCAACGGCAAGGTCGTCGCGATGTACGGCGGCATCGACTACACCAAGCAGTACGTCAACAACGCCACCCGCCGCGACTACCAGGTCGGCTCCACCTTCAAGCCCTTCGTCTTCACCTCGGCCGTCCAGAACGACTCGGAGACCCAGGACGGCAGCACCATCACCCCGAACACGTTCTACGACGGCACCGACCGGCGCCCGGTGGAGGGCTGGGACGGCGGCACGTACGCGCCGGAGAACGAGGACGGCGTCTCGTACGGCGACATCACGGTCCGCACCGCCACCGACAAGTCGGTGAACTCGGTGTACGCGCAGATGGCGGTGGACGTCGGCCCCGACAAGGTCAAGCAGACGGCGATCGACCTCGGTATCCCCTCGAACACCCCCGCCCTCACCGCCACCCCGTCCATCGCGCTCGGCCCGGCGCAGGCCAGCGTCCTCGACATGGCGGAGGCGTACGCCACCCTCGCGAACCACGGCAAGCACGGCACGTACACCCTGGTCGACAAGATCACCGACGGGGCGGAGGACGTACCGCTGCCGAAGCAGGAGACCAAGCAGGCGGTGACCCGCGAGGCCGCCGACACGACCACCTCCCTCCTCCAGAGCGTCGTCGACGGCGGCACCGGCACCGCCGCGCAGGAGGCCGACCGGCCCGCCGCGGGCAAGACCGGCACGGCAGAGGAGGACCAGGCGGCCTGGTTCGCCGGCTACACCCCGGACCTCGCCACCGTCGTCGCCGTCATGGGCCAGGATCCGAACACCGGCGCCCACAAATCCCTGTACGGCGCCCTCGGCCTGCCCCGCATCAACGGCGGCGGCCCCCCGGCCCAGATCTGGGCCCAGTTCACGAAGTCCGCCCTGGACGGCACCGACGCGACCGACTTCGACCTCCAGCTCCAGCCGGGCGCGGAGGAGCCGGAGGTCCCGTCCTACGAGCCCCCCGCCGAGCCCACCGACACCGGCGGCCAGGACAACGGCGGCACCACGACAGGCGGCTCCGAGACCCCGGGCCAGACCGAAGGCCAGACGAACGGCCAGACCCAGGGCCAGACGGACGGCGGCACCACCACTGACGGCGGCACCACCACTGACGGCGGCACCACGACCACCGGCGGCACCACCGACGGCGGGACCACCACCGATGGCGGCACCACCGACGGCGGCACGACCACCACCGGCGGCACCACGGACGGCACCACGACCACCACGGGCGGGACGACGGACGGCGGCACGGACACCGGAGGGACGGACGCGGGGACGATCGCGGGGGCGGGTCCGCTGAACCGCCCCGCGTCAAGAAAGCCCTGACCCCCGAACGGGGGCCCGCTCGAGTGGCTCGGCGCTCAGATCCCCAGGTCCTTGATGATCTTCGCGACGTGGCCCGTCGCCTTCACGTTGTAGAAGGCGTGCTCGATCTTGCCCTGCTCGTCCACGACGAGGGTGGAGCGGATGACGCCGACGTAGGTCTTGCCGTAGTTCTTCTTCTCGCCGTAGGCGCCGTACGACTCGATGACCTTGGTGGACGGGTCGCCGACCAGGGTGACCTTCAGGTTCTCCTTCTCCCGGAACTTGGCGAGCTTCTCGGGCTTGTCCGGGGAGACGCCGATGACGTCGTAGCCGGCGGCCGCCAGGACGTCGAGGTTGTCGGTGAAGTCGCAGGCCTGCTTCGTGCAGCCGGGGGTCATGGCGTTCGGGTAGAAGTAGACGATGACCTTGCGGCCCTTGTGGTCGGCGAGGGAGACCTCGTTGCCGTCGGCGTCGGGCAGGGTGAAGGCGGGGGCGGTGTCGCCGGGCTGGAGTCGCTCACTCATCGGTACCTCACGTGGCCGGGGGGTGGATGCGGGTTACGGAACTACGGAACGAGCGTAATGGGGGTGCCGAGGGGTGCGTCGCCGCCCGAGCTGACAGACTGTCGGAAGTAAAGGGCCAGAACACGACCACGGAGGCAGCGCGGTGCCGGACACGTCGGACACGTCGGATACCAGGACTCCGGCGCAGATCGAGGCGGACATCAAGCGCCGCCGCGAAACCCTCGCCGAGACGCTCGACGAGATCGGTGTGCGCGTGCACCCGAAGACGATCGTCGGGGACGCCAAGGCCAAGGTCGCCTCCAACATCGATCACACGCTCGGGCGCGCGTACGTCGGCGTCAACCGGGTCGTCAGCGATGTGAAGGGGCAGTTCGTCACCGAGGAGGGCGCACCGCGGCTCGAGCGCGTCGTGCCGGTGGCCCTGGTCGTGGCCGGAATCGTCGGGCTGCTCGTCGTCGGCTCGCGTCGGCGCAAGCGCTGACCCGACGGCGTACGGACCGCTCGAAGGCAGGTAGGTTCGGGGCGTGAGCGCCAACCGGGACAAGCAGAGCACCCACCACGACGACAAGTTGCCCATCCGCATGCTGCACGATCGCGTGCTGGTGCGGCAGGACGCCGCCGAGGGCGAGCGGCGTTCCGGCGGCGGCATCCTGATCCCCGCGACGGCGGCCGTCGGCCGCCGTCTCGCCTGGGCCGACGTCGTGGCGGTCGGACAGAACGTACGGACGGTGGAACCGGGCGACCGCGTCCTCTACGACCCCGAGGACCGCGCCGAAGTCGAGGTGCGCGGGACCGCGTACGTGCTGATGCGCGAGCGGGATCTGCACGCCGTGGCCGCGGACCGTTTCGAGGGATCAGAGGACTCGACCGGCCTGTACCTGTAGTGCGCGGGCCCTGCGTGGACTGTGTGTGAGTTGTGCGTGGGCCGTCGGCTCGAATCCGCCGGAGGGCTCCGGAAGAAACCGCATGTCAGACATCTGACCTGCGGTTTCTTTGTGCCCCTTGCGACCTTGGAAAGTGGGGAACGGGGTTCCCCTTGGACTCGGTCAACTAGGATGACAAGCCGCAGCGTTCGGGGGCGGGCAGAGCTGCGTCCACCGCCAGGGAGCATGCCCATGGACGCCGAAGAAGCCGTGCGTACACCCACCGTCAGCCGCGTCCTGGACGACCGGTCGGCGGGGCCCGCGGTGCCGCGCATGGTGCTGGGCGCACGGCTGCGCCGACTGCGGGAGCACCAGAACATCTCCCGCGAGGTCGCGGGCGAGGCCATCCGCGCCTCCCAGTCGAAGATCAGCCGACTGGAGTGGGGCCGCCACGGATTCAAAATGCGCGACGTGGCCGACCTGCTCACTCTCTACGGAGTCACGGACGACGCCGAGCGCGCCACCCTGCTGGCCCTGGCCGAGCAGTCCAACACCTCCGGCTGGTGGCAGCCGTACAACGACGTGGTGCCCGCCTGGATGCAGGCCTACCTCGGGGCCGAACAGGCGGCGAGTGTCATCCGCTGCTTCGAGCCCCAGGCCGTTCCGGACCTCCTGCAGACCCCCGACTACGCCCGCGCCGCCATCCGGCTCACCCACCCGGGCGCCGACGCGGAGGAGACCGACCGGCGGGTCACCTTACGGATGAAGCGCCGGCAGACCCTGCACCGGCAACGAGGGCCTCAACTGTGGGCCGTGATCGACGAGGCGGCACTCCGTCGCCCGGTGGGCGGCGCCGGCACGATGCGCGCCCAGCTCCGGCATCTCCTGGAGATCTGCCAACTCCCGCACGTCACCGTCCAGATCATGTCGTTCCTCGCCGGCGGCCACGCCGCGGCCCGCGGTCCGGTGACCATCGTCCGCCTGCCCGGCGGCCAGCTGCCCGACATGGTCTACCTCGAACAGCTCGCGAGCGCCCTCTATCCCGACAAGCCGGCCGAGATCGAGTACTACTGGGACGTCATGAACCGCCTGGTCGTCGCGGCCGAGTCACCGGACGCGACTCGAACGATCCTCCAGCGCATCCTTCAGGAAACCTGAGTCGTCCCGCCCGGCCAACGGCGCGCGCCCGGCATCCGCCGCGTCAGCGGCGGACGCCGAGTGGGCCGAGAGCCACCCCGCCTGTCGGCGGCGGGTTTCAGCGCTTGAGGGCCACGCCGCCGTACTGATGCACCTCCGCGGGGAGCCCCAGCGCTTCGGTGTCAGGGCGCCACCGCGAGCACGATGCCACGCCCGGTTCGAGCAGCTCCAGACCGTCGAAGTAGCGCGCGATCTGCTCGGGGCTGCGGAGGATGTACGGGATCGAGCCGCCCTCGTTGTACTGCTGGATGGCGTTCACGTAGTCGTCACTGGTGTCGGTGCTGTCGTACTGCACGAGGTAGCTGCCCGAGGGCAGCGCGTCCACCAGCTGCCGCACGATCGCGCGGGCCTCGTCATGGTCCTCGATGTGGCCCAGGATGCCCATCAGCATGAGCGCGACGGGCTGGTCGAAGTCCAGCGTCTTCGCGGCTTCCCGCACGATCGTGTCCGGGTCGCGCAGATCGGCGTCGACGTAGTTGGTGACGCCTTCAGGGGTACTGACGAGCAGCGCACGGGCGTGTGCCAGCACCAGGGGGTCGTTGTCGACGTAGACGATCCGGGAATCGGGGGCCACCCGCTGGGCGATCTGGTGGGTGTTGTCCACGTTGGGCAGTCCGGTGCCTATGTCGAGGAACTGGCGGATCCCCTCCTCGGCGGCCAGATGACGGACGGCGCGGGCGAGGAAGTAACGGGCGGCGCGGGCGCCGGTCTCGATGCCCGGGAAGATCTCGCGGAACGCGTCACCGGCGATGCGGTCGACCTCGTAGTTGTCCTTCCCTCCCAGCCAGTAGTTCCAGATCCGGGCCGACTGCGGCACCGTCGTGTCGATCTTGGAGAGCGCCTCCTGGTCGGAGATCTCGGGCTTCTCGGAGTTCGCTGATTCGTCAGTCATGGACACTCCTGTGTGTACGTCTGTCACGTCTGTGTACGTCGTGGTCCCCGGGGCTGGGATCAAGTAAATCCCAATGCTGGCAACGGAGTTGAACGGGTGGTGATTTGCAGGCCACCGGGGCCCGCTGCGCACCACAGGAGCTGGTGACCATCGTCACCAGCCCCTTTTGCCGGTGATTTGCTACCTTTGAAGAACCCCGACGAGACGCGCCGTACCGGGACCGGTAAAAACACCAGCAAAGACGACGCACCCCTGTTGTTCCATCACGGAGGTGCCTCTCATGGCTTGGGTTCTGCTGCTCGTCGCCGGTCTGCTCGAAGTCGGCTGGTCGATCGGGATGAAGTACACGGACGGTTTCACGCGGCTGGTGCCGAGCGTCCTCACCGGCGCGGGCATCGTCGCGAGCATGCTGCTGCTGTCGTACGCCGCGAAGTCCCTGCCCATCGGAACCGCCTACGGCGTGTGGGTCGGGATCGGTGCGGCCGGGGCGGCGGTGCTGGGCATGGCCGTACTCGGTGAGCCGGCGACCGCCGCCCGGATCTTCTTCGTGTGTCTGCTGCTGGTGGCCGTGGTGGGGCTGAAGGTGACGTCGGGGCACTGACCTCCTCCGGGCTTGCCCACGGCCGACTCATCACGAAGGCCGGTTGATCCAGTCGCCGGGGAGCAGTTCGCGTACGGCGTCCAGGGCGGGCGCGGTCCGGCCCAGGGCCCACAGCCAGTCACCGGCGTCCACGCGGAGCAGAACGTCGGGTGACGCGAACCAGCGGACCGTGCCTCCCTCTACAGCCCACATCGGATAGTCAGGCAGAGCCAGACGCTCGAATCCCCGTGGTGCCTCGAAGGTTTCGGGCTCCTCGACAGGGCGATTGTCCGCGCGCGTCCCGTCGTATGCGACGAGCGACTCGGACAGCACCATCTCGATGCAGGCGAGCGAGAACCGGTCGAGGAAACCCGACCAGTCACGTGCGTTGGAGTCCATGCGGCGGAAGACCACGGGCGGGTCGTCCGTCTCCAGGTCCTCCCGCCGGACGGCCCACTCGGCGACCGACTGGTTCTCCCGTCGGAACACCAGAGCGCCGTCCTCGATACGCAGCTGCTCCAAGGAGAGCAACTGGTCCTGGACACTGGTCAGGTCCGTACGTTTCCCCAGTAGCCCGTACGCATCCCACAGTGCGATCGGCAGCGGCGTGCCCAGCCGCCATTCGGTGTCGGTCAGCTCCTCGAACGAGCAGCCGTCGCCGGCACCGATCGGCTCACGCCAGTGCCGGGCGAAGCCCTCGATGAACCGCCGGACGCCCGCCTCATCCGCAACAGCCGCCAGTTCCGCACCGACGTCGAACTCCACCGTCATGCACCGAACGCTAGCCGCCGCCCCCTCTTCCGGTCCTGAAATACGGAGTGGGTGCAGGGGAGGCAGTCGAAGCCGGGAAACGGCGTGACATAAACCCCCGCGCACCGGGAGCCGCCCGCCCGGTACGATGACAGGCGTCTAGCGGCGGTGGCGCAACAGGCGACGCAGCAGACTTAGGATCTGTGGCCCGTGAAACGGCTTGAGGGTTCGAATCCCTTCCGCCGCACAGTAAACGGCCTGCGAATCGAAGGATTCGCAGGCCGTACCCGTATCCGCCTTCAGCCCAGCAACTCCCGGACCACCGGCACCAACCCCCTGAACGCCTTCCCCCGATGGCTGATCGCGTTCTTCTCCTCGGCCGACAGCTCCGCGCAGGTCCGTGTCTCCCCCTCCGGCTGGAGGATCGGGTCGTACCCGAACCCGTTCGTGCCGACGGGAGCGTGCCGGAGTGAACCCCGCAGCCGGCCCTCGACCACCCGCTCCGTGCCGTCCGGCAGGGCGAGGGCCGCCGCGCAGGCGAAGTGGGCGCCGCGGTGCTCGTCGGCGATGTCGCCCAGCTGGGCCAGGAGGAGGTTCAGGTTGGCGGCGTCGTCGCCGTGGCGGCCCGCCCAGCGGGCGGAGAAGATGCCGGGGGCGCCGCCCAGGACGTCGACACAGAGGCCGGAGTCGTCGGCGACGGCCGGGAGGCCCGTGGCCTGAGCCAGGGCGTGGGCCTTCAACAGGGCGTTCTCGGCGAAGGTGACGCCGGTTTCCTTGACGTCGGGGATGTCGGGGTAGGCGTCCGCGCCGACGAGGTCGTGAGTGAGACCTGCGTCGGCGAGGATCGCCTTCAGCTCGGTGAGTTTTCCGGCGTTGCGGGTGGCGAGGATCAGGCGGGTCATGCCCATCAGTATCCCCAAGCCCCCGCGTGACGGTTACGGCGTGCAGACCTTCGTCAGTTCGCCGGCCGCGTCGGTGACCGGGCTGATGTCGGGCGTCTCGTCGCCGTTCTCAATGGCCGTACGGACGTTGTCGACGGCCTTGTTGAGGTCGTCGACGGCCTTGTTGACGTCGGTGTTGTCGGTCTTGTCGCCGATCTCGTCGAGGTTCTTGTCGATCGCGTCGAGGGACTCTGCGGTCTGCGTCGGGTCGTTCGCCGCGTTCTCGACGGCCTGCTGGAGGTCGGTGACGCTGTCGGCGATGGCGTCGGCGGTCTGGACGCAGTCCAGGGCCTTGTTGACGGCGTCGCAGCCGGTGGCCGCCGGTATGGCGACGAGTGCGGCGATGACGGCGAATGCGGCGGTGCGGCGACGGTGGCGCGCGGCCATGGAACGGTCCCTCCCCGTGGGCATGATGGATGCGCTCGACCCCGTGTCGGGGTCGGCTGGGGCGCACGGCTGGACCGTACGCCCGTACCTCTTAGAACGCGAAGGGTTAAGGCGTGGTTGCCTCAAGTGCCGCGCGCTGTACGGCCGCGAGCTCGTCGCAGCCCGCGACCGCGAGGTCGAGGAGGGCGTTGAGTTCCTTGCGGTCGAAGGGCTCTGCCTCGGCGGTGCCCTGGACTTCGACGAAGCGGCCGTCGCCGGTGCAGACGACGTTCATGTCGGTGTCGGCCCGTACGTCCTCTTCGTAGCAGAGGTCGAGGAGCGGGACTCCGCCGACGATGCCGACGGAGACGGCGGACACGGTGCCGGTGAGCGGCTGACGGCCGGCCTTGACGAGCTTCTTGCCCTGGGCCCAGGTGATGGCGTCGGCGAGGGCGACGTACGCGCCGGTGATCGCCGCGGTGCGGGTGCCGCCGTCGGCCTGGAGGACGTCGCAGTCGAGGACGATGGTGTTCTCGCCGAGCGCCTTGTAGTCGATGACGGCGCGCAGGGAGCGGCCGATGAGGCGGGAGATCTCGTGGGTGCGGCCGCCGATCTTGCCGCGGACTGATTCGCGGTCGCCGCGGGTGTTGGTGGCGCGCGGGAGCATCGAGTATTCGGCGGTGACCCAGCCCTCGCCGCTGCCCTTGCGCCAGCGCGGGACGCCTTCGGTGACGGAGGCGGTGCAGAAGACCTTGGTGTCGCCGAAGGAGACGAGGACGGAGCCCTCGGCGTGCTTGCTCCAGCCACGCTGGATGGTGATGGGGCGCAGCTGTTCGGGGGTGCGGCCGTCGATTCGAGACATGGCGATGAGCCTAGCCGTATACGGGTGAGGGGCTGCCGCCGGTTAGGGAAGCAGCCCCTCAGGGGTGAGCCGCGTGGGCTCACAAATCGTGGTGGTTCACATCATGTCTTCGATGTCCGCCGCGATCGGGTCGGCGTCGGTGCCGATGACGACCTGGATGGCGGTGCCCATCTTGACGACGCCGTGGGCGCCGGCGGCCTTCAGGGCGGCTTCGTCGACCTTGCTCGGGTCGATGACCTCGGTGCGGAGGCGGGTGATGCAGCCTTCGACCTCTTCGATGTTCTCGATGCCGCCGAGCCCGGCGACGATCTTCTCAGCCTTGGTGGCCATGTCCTACTCCCTGATCCGAACCGCTTTTTCGCAGTAACCCACAGTTGGCCCATCTTCGCGAGCGGTCATGTCGTGGGTGCCGAATCATGGCGTTCACGACAGCGCGACCGTTCGCAGACTGGTCTACACCAGTTGACGAACGGGCGCCAAACCCGGTTCCGTCCGGAGGACGCCGATGAGTGCCAGCAGCGCCGCCGTACCCGCGCGCACCCGCTGGAACAACCTGTTCCAGGGTTTGCAGAAGATGGGCCGCAGTCTCCAACTCCCCATCGCCGTACTGCCGGCCGCTGGCATTCTCAACCGACTGGGCCAGCCGGATGTGTTCGGCGCCGACGGCCTCGGCTGGACGAACGTGTCCAAGGTGATGGCGGGTGCCGGTGGCGCGCTGCTCGACGGGTCGCTCGGTCTGCCGATGCTGTTCTGTGTGGGCGTGTCCATCGGGATGGCGAAGAAGTCGGACGGGTCGACCGCGCTGGCGGCGGTCGCGGGGTTCCTCGTCTACTACAACGTGCTGCGCCAGTTCCCGATCGACTGCGTGAGCGGGGCGCAGAAGGTGGCGGCCGGCTGCCAGGCGTCGGACGGCGCGGTGGCCACCTTCTCGTACCAGAACCCGGGGGTCTTCGGCGGCATCATCATCGGGTTGCTGTCCGCGTACTTCTGGCAGCGTTTCCACCGTACGAAGCTGGTCGACTGGCTCGGCTTCTTCAACGGCCGCCGGCTCGTGCCGATCATCATGTCGTTCGTCGCGATCGCGTTCGCCGCGCTGTGTCTGTGGGTGTGGCCGCCGATCGGTGACGGTCTGGAGAACTTCAGCGACTGGCTGGTCGGGCTCGGCGCCTGGGGTGCGGGTGTGTTCGGTATCGCCAACCGGGCGCTGCTGGTGATCGGTCTGCACCAGTTCCTGAACGTGCCCATCTGGTTCCAGTTCGGCAGTTACACCAAGCCGGACGGGACGATCGTGCACGGTGACATCAACATGTTCCTGGCGGGTGACCCGAACGCGGGCCAGTTCACTTCGGGCTTCTTCCCGATCATGATGTTCGCGCTGCCGGCCGCCTGTCTGGCGATGACGCACTGCGCAAAGCCCCATCGCCGCAAGGAGGTTGGCGGTCTGATGCTCTCGGTCGCACTGACCTCGTTCGTCACGGGTATCACCGAGCCGATCGAGTACTCGTTCCTGTTCATCGCGCCGCTGCTGTACGCGGTGCACGCGGTGCTCACGGGTGTGTCGATGGCGGTGACCTGGGGCCTGGGGGTCCATGACGGCTTCAGCTTCTCGGCCGGTCTGATCGACTACGTCATCAACTGGAACCTGGCGACGAAACCCTGGGCGATCATCCCGATCGGGCTGTGTTTCGCCGTCGTGTACTACGCGATCTTCCGCTTCGCGATCACCAAGTTCGACCTGAAGACGCCGGGGCGGGAGCCGGACGACGAGCGCGAGGACGTCACGAAAGCGTAGCGGCGAACCCTCGAAGGGCCCCCGGACCTGCTGGTCCTGGGGCCCTTCGTCATGATTCGAAATTGGCGGGTTCCTTATCTCACCTTCACCGTGCTAAAACAGGTCTACACCACTTAATGGTGTAGACCACGTGGACGCTGCCCACCCTTTTTCTTCACCCCTGCTTCCCCCTTCCCGTCCCCCCCCGGCAGCTCCGGTACATGGAGGAACTATGAGCACCGCCACCACATCGGCGGCCCCCGCAAAGAAGCGGGGATCCGGTCTGTTCCAGGGCCTGCAGAAGGTCGGCCGCAGCCTGCAGCTGCCGATCGCCGTGCTGCCGGCGGCGGGTCTCCTGCTGCGGTTGGGGCAGGCGGACGTCCAGGAGAAGCTGAACCTGCCAGACAAGGTGACGGCGGTCTTCGCCACCGCCGGCGGCGCCATCTTCGACAACCTGCCGATGCTGTTCTGTATCGGCGTCGCGATCGGCTTCGCCAAGAAGTCCGACGGCTCCACCGCTCTCGCCGCCCTCGTCGGCTTCCTTGTCTACAGCAACGTGCTGAAGGCCTTCCCGGTCTCCGAGGCCAAGGTCCAGGCGGGCGCGGACATAGCCGCGACGTACAACAACCCCGGTGTCCTCGGCGGCATCCTCATGGGTCTGCTGTCCGCCGTGCTGTGGCAGAAGTTCCACCGCACCAAGCTGGTCGACTGGCTCGGCTTCTTCAACGGCCGCCGTCTCGTCCCGATCATCATGGCCTTCGTCGGCACCATCATGGGTGTCTTCTTCGGCCTGGTCTGGGAGCCGATCGGTGAGGTCATCTCCGACTTCGGCGAGTGGATGACCGGTCTCGGTTCCTTCGGTGCCGCCCTGTTCGGTCTGATCAACCGCGCGCTGATCCCGGTCGGCATGCACCAGTTCGTGAACACCGTCTCCTGGTTCCAGATCGGCGACTTCACCAACCCCGCCACCGGCGCCGTCGTCCACGGCGACCTCAACCGCTTCTTCGCCGGTGACCCGACCGCCGGACAGTTCATGTCGGGCTTCTTCCCGATCATGATGTTCGGCCTGCCGGCTGCCGCAATCGCCATCGCGCACAGCGCCCGCCCCGAGCGCCGCAAGGCCGTGATGGGCATGATGATCTCGCTCGCGCTGACGTCCTTCGTGACGGGTGTGACCGAGCCGATCGAGTTCTCGTTCATGTTCATCGCGCCGGTGCTGTACGCGATCCACGCGATCCTCACCGCCCTGTCCATGGCGATCACCTGGGCGCTCGGAGTGCACGCGGGCTTCACGTTCTCCGCGGGCTTCATCGACTACGCACTGAACTGGAACCTCGCCACCAAGCCATGGCTGATCATCCCGATCGGCCTGGTATTCGGCGCCATTTACTACGTCGTCTTCCGCTTCGCGATCACCAAGTGGAACCTCCCCACCCCGGGCCGCGAGCCCGAGGAGGAGATCGAGGACCTCACCAAGGCGTGAGCCATACGGCATGACGAAGGCCCCGGAACCCATTGGGTTCCGGGGCCTTCCTCGTTACCGCCGGCTCTAGATCTCGTACGACGCCCTCGGCGCCGCCAGTTCCAGCGGACCGTCGTACACCTCGCGTGCGTCCGCCAGGTTGATCTGGGGGTCCGTCCACGGCGGGATGTGGGTGAGGAGGAGACGGCGGGCGCCGGCGCGGGTGGCGGTTTCGCCTGCCTCGCGGCCGTTGAGATGGAGGTCGGGGATGTTCTCCTTGCCGTGCGTGAACGCGGCCTCGCAGAGGAACAGGTCGGTGTCACGGGCGAGTTCATCGAGGGACTCGCTCACTCCCGTGTCCCCGGAGTAGGTCAGGGAACGTCCACCGTGCTCCACGCGGATGCCGTACGCCTCCACCGGGTGGCGCACCCGCTCCGTGTGCAGGGTGAACGGGCCGACCTCGAACGTGCCCGGCTTGACCGTGTGGAAGTCGAACACCTCGCTCATCGACGAGGCGCTGGGCGTGTCCGCGTACGCGGTGGTCAGGCGGTGCTCCGTGCCCTCGGGTCCGTAGACCGGGATCGGGTCGGCGCGGCCGCCGTCGTGGCGGTAGTAGCGCGCGACGAAGTACGCGCACATGTCGATGCAGTGGTCGGCGTGCAGATGGCTGAGGAAGATCGCGTCGAGGTCGTAAAGACCGCAGTGGCGCTGCAGCTCGCCAAGGGCACCGTTGCCCATGTCGAGAAGCAGCCGGAAGCCGTCGGCCTCTACGAGGTAGCTCGAACAGGCCGATTCCGCGGACGGGAACGACCCCGAGCAGCCGACGACGGTGAGCTTCATAGAGCTGGAACCTCCGCGCTGACAGGAAGTGCAGAGAGTAGATGCGGTGAGCAGATACTCAGCGCAGACACTCGGAGCAGGTACGGGAAACGGGGGTCGTGCGGTCCGTCGAGCGTAAGGCGCAAAAGGGCCGGTCGCTCCTCCGCCAGGGGCCGTTGTGGGCGAACTCACCTGTGCTGTCACCGGTTCGGATGGACCTGGGGCGGGGTCCGGGCGGGCGGCTCCGGCCGGGCGGGGGGCGGGTGGCGGTACGCACCGGTACCTTCATTGGTATGGACACGTCCTGGTGGCTCGCGCTGGCGGCTGTGGTGCTGCTCGCGTTGGTCGCCACGCTTGTGGACGGGTGGGGGCGGGGGCATCGGGCGGCGCGGCGTACGCGGCCGCCCGGGCGGCCGCCGCGTGGGCCTCGGCGGCGGGTGCCTCGGCCGCGGGCGGCGGAGATCTGGTGGGCGAGCGTTCCCTACGAGGACGGGCCCGGGGGCAAGGACCGGCCCTGTCTCGTGCTGGGTGTGCGGGGTGATGTGGTGACCGTCGCGAAGATCACCAGCAAGTATCACGACGAGCGGGCCGGGGTGATTCCGTTGCCGCCGGGGGCGGTCGGGGACGCCCAGGGGCGGGCGAGCTTTCTTGAGACGGATGAGCTGCGGGAGGTGCCTGTGTGGGACTTCCGGCGGCGGGTGGGGGTGGTGGATCCGGTGCTGTGGGATCAGGTGCGGTATCTAGCGGGCTGAGGGTTGGGGTTTTTCGCCCCCTCCGCCCCTTCCCGTCCCGTTCCTGGGGGCTCCGCCCCCAGACCCCCGTATCGCGCTGACGCGCTCGTCCTCAAACGCCGGACGGGCTGAAACCGGCCGGCGGGGGCGAAGAACCCACCCCCGCCCGCTACACCCCTACGCCCACAACTGCCCCTGCAACGTCTCGATCGCTTCCTCCGTCGTCGCGGCCGTGTAGACCCCCGTCGACAGGTACTTCCAGCCCCCGTCGGCGACGACGAACACGATGTCGGCGGACTCGCCCGCGGCGAGGGCCTTCTTGCCGACGCCGATCGCGGCGTGCAGCGCGGCGCCGGTGGAGACGCCCGCGAAGATGCCCTCCTGCTGGAGCAGCTCGCGGGTGCGGGTGACCGCGTCGGCGGAGCCGACGGAGAAGCGGGTGGTGAGGACGGACGCGTCGTACAGCTCGGGGACGAAGCCCTCGTCGAGGTTGCGAAGGCCGTACACGAGGTCGTCGTAGCGCGGCTCGGCGGCGACGATCTTCACGTCGGGCTTGTGCTCACGCAGGAATCGGCCGACGCCCATCAGGGTGCCCGTGGTGCCGAGCCCGGCCACGAAGTGGGTGACGGAGGGGAGGTCGGCGAGGATCTCAGGGCCGGTGGTCGCGTAGTGGGCGCCCGCGTTGTCCGGGTTGCCGTACTGGTAGAGCATCACCCAGTCCGGGTGCTCGGCGGCGAGCTCCTTGGCGACGCGGACGGCGGTGTTGGACCCGCCGGCCGCGGCGGAGGGGATGATCTCCGCGCCCCACATGCCCAGCAGGTCCCGCCGCTCCTGCGAGGTGTTCTCGGGCATGACGCAGACCATGCGGTAGCCCTTGAGCTTCGCCGCCATGGCCAGCGAGATCCCCGTGTTGCCGGACGTCGGCTCCAGGATCGTGCAGCCGGGCGTCAACCGGCCGTCCTTCTCCGCCTGTTCGACCATGTGCAGCGCGGGCCGGTCCTTGACCGAGCCGGTGGGGTTGCGGTCCTCCAGCTTGGCCCAGATACGCACGTCCAGGGACGGCGAGAGCCGCGGCAGGCGCACCAGAGGGGTGTTGCCCACCGCGGCGAGCGGGGAGTCGTAGCGCATCAGAGATCAGAGCCCGATCAGATCAGACCATGCCGCCGGCCACGGCCGGCAGGATCGTCACGTTGTCGCCGTCGGTCAGCTTGGTGTTGATGCCGTCGAGGAAGCGGACGTCCTCGTCGTTGAGGTAGACGTTGACGAAGCGGCGCAGTTCGCCGCCGTCCACGATGCGGGCCTGGATGCCCGTGTGCCGGGTTTCGAGGTCGGCGAACAGCTCGGCGAGGGTCTCCCCGCCGCCCTCGACGGCCTTCTGACCGTCGGTGTAGGTGCGGAGGATGGTGGGGATGCGGACCTCGATGGCCATGGTTGCGGGCTCCTGTCGGGAGGAAAGTCAGGTCGGTGGGCGCGCGGCAGCGCGGTGGAGAAAGGTGTACGCCGGTTGCGGAGCCGCGGCTCACGGCCGTACGGCGGCGGCAGGGTTCAGCGCGTACAGATGGCGCTCTGCAGCCTGCACAGGTCGACGTGCAGCCGCGCCACGAGCATCATGCCCGGCGTCTTGTCGCTCACGTCGTGGGAAACCATGGGGTCATCGTATCGATTCCCGGTCCGGGTCCCGGAATGTGATCCCACATTCCGGACAGATTGCGATCGGGGAATGAGACCGGACAGCTCAGGCCCACAGCTCGGGCCCCCGACTGCGGCCCACGGCTCAGGCGGACTCCCGCCTGACAAGACGCGTGGGGGTGACCACGGAGGAGAGCGGGTGACCGCCGGTCGCCTCTTCGTCGATGCCCGCCGCGGTCCCGCTGAACAGCAGCCGGGCCAGCAGGCGCCCCATGCCTTCGACGTCCTGGTGGACGGTGGTGAGCGGCGGGTCGGTCGACTCGGCGATGGGCGCGAGGTCGTCGAAGCCGACGACGGCCACGTCCTCGGGCACCCGGCGGCCGTGCTCCCGCAGCACCTGCAGCGCGCCGGACGCCATGAGGTCCGAGGCGACGAAGACGGCGTCCAGGTCGGGGCACCGGTCCAGGAGGACGGCCATGGCGTCGGCGCCGCCCTGCCGGGTGTAGTCGGCCCGTTCGATCAGGCGGGGCGAGGCGTCCAGGAGGACGTCCCGGTAGCCGTCGAGGCGGTCGACCGCTGAGGCTTCCTGGTCGTAGGGCCCGGTGATGGTCGCGATGCGTTCACGGCCGATCGAGACGAGGTGGCGGACGGCTTCACGGGCCCCGCCGCGGTTGTCGGCGTCGACGTATATCTGGCCGCGCACGGTCTCGCCCTCACGCAGCAGCGGGCGGCCGCCGAAGACGGCGGGCAGGCCGAGCCGCTCGATCATGCCGGGCAGCGGGTCGTCGGCGCGGAGGGAGAACAGCAGTGCGCCGTCGACGTGGCCGCCGCCGAGGAATTCGCCCACGCGCGGATAGTCGTCGGGTTCCTCGAGGAACAGCAGGACGGGCTGGACGCCGTGCGCGATGAGCTCCTTGCGGATGCCGCGCAGGTGGCAGTCGAAGAACGGGTCGATGAAGACCCGGTCCTGCGGCTGGGTCGCCACGACGGCGACGGCGCCCGTGCGGCGGGTGACCAGCTGGCGGGCGGCCTGGTTCGGTACGTAGCCCAGCTCGGCGATCACGTCCCGGACGCGGTCGACGACCTCCGGGCGCACCTTGAGCTCGCCGTTGACCACTCGCGACACGGTGGACTTCGAGACACCCGACTGGCGGGCGACGTCCTCCAGCGTGGGGCGTCGTCTGTTCGTCCGCTGCGTCAACACCATCTCCGATACGGCGAGTTGGTCGGGGCAATCAGTATGCCTCGACCACCTTGATCTCCTCCTCCGTAACCACGCCCTCGACGATCCGGTACGAGCGGAACTGGAAGGGTCCCGCGTCGTCCGAGTCGGCGGTGGAGACCAGTACATAGTGCGCGCCCGGCTCGTTGGCGTACGAGAGGTCGGTGCGGGAGGGGTAGGCCTCGGTCGCCGTGTGGGAGTGGTAGATGACGACGGGTTCCTCGTCGCGGTCGTCCATCTCCCGGTACAGCTTCAGCAGGTCGCCGGAGTCGAACTCGTAGAACGTGGGCGAGCGGGCGGCGTTGAGCATCGGGATGAACCGCTCGGGGCGGCCGGTGCCCTCCGGGCCCGCTACGACGCCGCACGCCTCGTCGGGGTGGTCCTGGCGCGCGTGCGCGACGATCTGGTCGAACAGGGCCTGGGTGATGGTCAGCATGCTGGCCAGGATAAGCAGAAGGGCGGCCCCGTACCGAGGAGTGGTACGGGGCGGCCCACATCATGAGACCTGGGAGGTCAGCCGACCTTTTCGAAGACCGGGTCGTCGCGCTCGGCGACCTGCGGGTTCCTCGACTTGAGGACGGCCCAGCCGATACCCAGCGCGGCGGCCCAGCCGGCCATCACGTACAGGCAGACGCGGGAGTCTGCGTCGTAGGCGATCAGGCAGGTCACGAAGAGGAGGAACGCGACCGCGACCCAGCTGAACCTCGCGCCGCCCGGGGCGGGGAAGGAGGACGCGGGCAGGCGCCCGGCGTCGACCGCGCGGCGGTACAGGATGTGGCTGATCAGGATCATCAGCCAGGTCCAGATGCCGGCCGCGGTGGCCACCGAGACCACATAGCCGAACGCCTTCTCCGGGACGATGTAGTTGAGGATCACGCCGATGCCCATGAAGAGCACGGAGATGGTGATGCCGAACGCCGGGGTCCTGGTGGAGGAGAGCTTGTTGAAGATCTTCGGGGCCTCGCCGTTGTCCGCCAGGGTGCGCAGCATGCGTCCGGTGGAGTACATGCCGGAGTTGCAGGACGACAGGGCGGCGGTGAGGACGACGAAGTTGACGATACCCGCGCCCGCCGGGATGCCGATCTTCGCGAAGGCCTCCACGAAGGGGCTGACTCCCGGTGCGAACTCCGTCCACTTCACGACGCAGAGGATGACCGTGAGGGCGCCGACGTAGAAGAGGGCGATGCGCCAGGGCAGGGTGTTGATCGCCTTGGGGAGGGTCTTCTCGGGATTCTCGGACTCGCCCGCGGTGACGCCGACGAGTTCGACGGCGAGGTAGGCGAACATGACGCCCTGGAGGGTCATCAGGGAGGAGCCGATGCCCTTGGGGAAGAAGCCGTCGAACTGCCAGAGGTTGGCGACGGAGGCGGTGTCACCGGCCGAGCTGAAGCCGAAGGTGAGGACGCCGAGGCCGATCACGATCATGCCGATGAGCGCGGTGACCTTGACCATCGAGAACCAGAACTCGATCTCGCCGAACAGCTTCACCGAGATCAGGTTGGCGACGAAGAGGACGACCAGGAAGACCAGGGCCGTCACCCACCGCGGGACCTGCGGGAACCAGAAGTTGACGTAGATCGCGGCGGCGGTGAGTTCCGCCATGCCGGTGACGACCCACATCAGCCAGTACGTCCAGCCGGTGAAGAAGCCGAAGAACGGGCCGAGGAACTCGCGCGAGTACTCCGCGAAGGAGCCCGACACCGGGCGGTAGAGCAGGAGTTCGCCGAGCGCCCGCATGATGAAGAAGATGATCACGCCCGCGAGGGCGTACATGAGGATGAGGCTGGGCCCCGCCTTGGCGATGTTCGCCCCGGCGCCCAGGAAGAGGCCGACGCCGATGGCGCCGCCGATCGCGATCATCTGGACCTGACGGCTGCCGAGCCCGCGCTCGTACCCCTCTTCGGGGGCGTCGCCGCCCACGGCCTCACTGCCGTCGTATTCCTTGCCGACCTGCGATGAGGTCACGTCGTGCGCCTTTCTCCATGCCGCTCCGAGCCAGTGACTTGGCTTCGGATCGGGTTCCGATCCCCCCGGATGGTGGAGCTTTCCGCCTGGCCGGCGATCCGCCGGCTCGGTGGCGCACCCGACCGGACATGGGTGTTGTCCTGTCGGGCGGTCGTGAAGATTTATCACGGCCGCAACGTTGATCGACTGGGGGATTCGTGGCACACACCACAGGAAGAACCGGACAAAAGTCTGACCGCGCCCCATAGGACGCGGTCATGGTGACGTGATCGTTATCCGGATTTGAGTGTCCTCTGAGCGAACGCCGAAAGCGGGGTGGATCAGGGCATAAGGGTCTCGACGAGCGTCTCCTGAAGCCCGCCCAGCCACAGATACGCCATCACCATCGGCTTGCGCGGGTCCTCGTCCGGCAGCCGGTAGAGGAGGTCGGTGTCCTCCTCGTCGACGACGTCGAGCCGGGAGCCGATCGCCAGGCGCAGGTCGTTCAGGGCGCGCAGCCACTGCTCGGACTCGTCGGCGGTGAGCTTGAGGACGGCGCCGTCGTCGCCGGACGTCAGCCCGTCCAGGCAGCGGATCACCGTGAGGGCGTTCTCCCGCTTGCCCGCGCGCAGGTCGTTCTCGGTGAAGCGGCGGAACTCCGAGGAGTGGGCGCGCTGCTCCTCGGCCTGTTCGGGCGAGTTGGCCTCGACGTCGGGGCCGCTGTACGCGTCGGGGAAGAGGCGCTGCAGCACGGGGTCGGAGGGCGGCTCGCTTGGGCCCTCCGCGAACAGCTCGGCGAGCGGGTCGTCGGGGGCGTTCTCGGCGGGTCCGGGACCGATGAGCTCCAGGAGCTGGACGGCGAGGGAGCGGATGATGGAGATCTCGACCTCGTCGAGCGCGACGGCCGCGCCGCCGCCGGGGATCGGTTCGAAGTGTCCTGGCATGGAGTGAGTTCGCTGCTTCCGGTCCTGCTCGCGGTTTCCAGGGCTCGGGCTATTTCCGGTCCTGCTGAAGGGTGGCCCACAGACCGTAACCGTGCATGGCCTGTACGTCGCGTTCCATCTCCTCGCGGGATCCGCTGGAGACGACGGCCCGGCCCTTGTGGTGGACGTCGAGCATGAGCTTGTGGGCCTTGTCCTTGCTGTAGCCGAAGTAGGCCTGGAAGACATACGTCACGTAGCTCATGAGGTTGACCGGGTCGTTGTGCACGATCGTCAGCCAGGGAACGTCCGGCTCGGGTACGGCGAAGACCTCCTCCGCCGACTCGGTCTTCTCGGTCTCTAGGGGTGCGGGAGCCGTCACACCGCCCATGCTGCCACCAGAGGGGGGTGCTCGCACAAATGGACCCCGCAGCACAGCACTCGACCACCCACAAATCGTCAGTGTGACGAGATGGGGGTACGATCCGTTCCTATGCAGCATCCCCCGGGGGACAACCCCCGGACCCCCGGCCGACACTGGGGGCGTCCGGAGCGAAATTGCGAGGAGAACACAGTGAATCCAGCGGACCTCGGGCTGCCGGTGGACGTTCCCTCGACGGCGCTCTTCACCGACCAGTACGAGCTGACGATGCTGCAGGCCGCCCTGGCGGCCGGGACCGCCGAGCGGCGCTCGGTCTTCGAGGTCTTCACCCGGCGGCTGCCCGAGGGGCGGCGCTACGGGGTCGTGGCCGGAACCGGGCGGGTCCTCGACGCCGTCGAGAACTTCCGCTTCGACGCGGACGTCCTCGGCTTTCTGCGCGATCGCAAGATCGTGGACGAACCGACCCTGCAGTGGCTCGCCTCGTACCGCTTCGGCGGGGACATCTGGGGCTACCCGGAGGGCGAGGTGTACTTCGCGGGCTCGCCGGTCCTGCGGGTCGAGGGGTCCTTCGCGGAGTGCGTGCTCCTGGAGACCGTGATCCTCTCCATCCTCAACCACGACTCGGCGATCGCGGCCGCCGCCTCCCGGATGGCCTCGGCGGCGGGCGGGCGTCCGCTGATCGAGATGGGCGCCCGGCGCACCCACGAGCTGGCCGCCGTGGCCGCCTCGCGGGCCGCGTACGTCGGTGGCTTCACGACCACCTCCGACCTGGCCGCCGGTTTCCGCTACGACATCCCGACGGTGGGGACGTCCGCGCACGCCTTCACCCTGCTCCACGACACCGAGCGGGACGCGTTCCAGGCCCAGGTGAACTCCCTCGGCCGGGGCACCACGCTGCTGGTGGACACGTACGACGTCGCCGAGGCGGTCCGGACGGCCGTCGAGGTGGCCGGGCCCGAGCTCGGCGCCGTCCGCATCGACTCCGGGGACCTCCTCCTCGTCGCGCACCGGGTGCGGCAGCAGCTGGACGAGCTGGGGGCGACCCGCACGAAGATCATCGTGACCTCCGACCTGGACGAGTACGCGATCGCCTCGCTGGCGGCGGCGCCCGTGGACGCATACGGCGTCGGCACCCAGCTGGTGACGGGATCCGGCCATCCCACCTGCTCCATGGTCTACAAGCTGGTCGCCCGCGCCGAGTCCGCCGACCTGAAGGCCCCGCTGGAACCGGTGGCCAAGAAGTCCACCGGCGGCAAGACCTCCATCGGCGGCCGCAAGTGGGCCGCGCGGCGCCTGGACGAGCACGGGGTCGCCGAGGCCGAGGTGGTCGGCATCGGCCCGGTGCCGGGCGAGCTGGCCGACCGCCAGCTCCTGGTGGAGCTGGTCAAGGGCGGCCGTATCGTCGCGCGCGAGCCCCTCGACGTCGTACGCGACCGGCACGCGGCGGCCCGCGCCAACCTGCCGCTGTCGGCGACCCAGCTCTCGCGCGGCGAAGCGGTCATTCCGACCGAGTACGTCTGAGGTACGGCTGCTGCCGCTGACGTACGGCTATCGCGCGGGCGCATGAACAACCGGTGAGCGGGAATGCAACGGCAACGCCCCCTCCGCACCACGCAAGCGTCCCCTCCGCACTCCGGGACACGGCGCAGCAGCCAAATGCCCCCTCCCGGAGCGCACTTGAAGTCTCTAGGCTCGGTAGCTCAAAGGCCGGGCCCGCACCCCTCCATCAACACCACCGACCTCATGCCGAGCCTAAGGACACCCGCCATGCGCCCCGCCTTGATCGTCGTAGACGTGCAGAACGACTTCTGCGAGGGTGGCAGCCTCGCGGTGGCCGGGGGTGCCGATGTGGCCGCCGCCATCACGGAGCTGATCGGGCAGGCGCCCGCCGGCTACCGCCATGTCGTCGCGACCCGCGACCTCCACATCGCCCCCGGCGGCCACTTCGCCGACAACCCCGACTACGTCCACTCCTGGCCCGCGCACTGCGTGGCCGGCACGGAGGGCGTCGGCTTCCACCCGAACTTCGCCCCGGTCGTCGCCTCCGGCGCGATCGACGCCGTCTTCGACAAGGGCGCGTACGCGGCGGCGTACAGCGGCTTCGAGGGCGCCGACGAGAACGGGGTGACGCTGGCGGACTGGCTGCGGGCCCGGGAGGTCGACGAGGTGGACGTGGTGGGCATCGCGACCGACCACTGCGTACGCGCCACCGCCCTGGACGCCGCCCGCGAGGGCTTCCGTACGCAGGTCCTCCTCGACCTCACGGCCGGAGTGGCCGAGGAGACCACGGACCGGGCCCTGGAGGAGCTACGGAGCGCGGGCGTGGAGCTGACCGGCAAGCCGGTGGTCTGAGCCTCCCGGGGAACTCCTACAGGCCTTGGGGCGCCGCGGGCAGGCCTTGGGGCGCGGGTCTGCGCATGAGCGCCCTGATCGGGTGCCACAGCTCCTGGACCAGCTCCGGGCCGATGTCCGGGCTGACGCTGACACCGTTGTCAGGGGCCGGGGCCGTACGCCATATCAGGCCGTCGGGGTGGTGCAGGACCGCGGTGATCTCGTCCGGGGTGGGCGGCTGGGCGTTGCCCCGCAGGTACACCGCGCGCAGGCCCAGGTTGCGCAGCCGGGTCAGGGCGCGGGCCCGGTTCTGGGCCAGCACGAGCACCCGCACACAGCCGGCGGCCGAGCTGTACGGGCCGGACGGGCTGGGCAGGTTCAGCGCCACCACCACGCTGCCGTTCGGCAGCTTGCAGAAACCTCCTGCGGCCATGAAAAGTCACACCCCCGTGCGGTCCGGTGTCAATAAGAGAATCACAGGACGCACCTAAACACGATCGGCCGCGACCCGCCAGGGGGTCGCGGCCGATCATGCTCTGACCTGCGGAAATGCCTCTTACTTCACTGCGGGGCCGACCTGGAGCGAGATCGTGGAGCCGTTCAGGGCCTCCTTGACGATCTTGATCTTGGTGTTGGTGTCAGTGATCTTGACACCGGCCAGCGGGGTGCTCGTGTCGTAGTAGGTGTTGGTCCGGTCGTTGAAGACCGAGACACCCTTCTGCGACGCGATCTTGGTCGCGACGTCCGCCTTGTGCAGCGTGAGACCGTCGGTGCGGAACAGGCTGAAGGGCGAGTCGTAGGCCTGGATACGGCTGCGCATCACCGTGCCGTCCGCCCACTTCAGGGCGGTCGGGTGGGCGTCGATCGGCAGCACCAGACCAGCACCCGGGTGGACGCTGGTGTTGTTGTCCGGCTGGGAGGTGTCCCACTTCCAGATCAACAGGCCGTTCTGGTACGGGAAGTGCTCCACCCAGTCCGGACGGGTCGTCGAGAAGCCGAAGTTGTACGGGCCGACCTTGAGGGTCTTGTCGTACGACACGTACTGGCGGTTCTCGGCGATGTAGTACTGCGCGTAGTCGTCCGTGATGGACGCGCCGATACGGGAGAAGCCGTCCGCCGTCCAGGCGGCGTCCGCGGTCTCCGCGTCGTCCGAGAAGAGGGCGGTGCCGTCCGCGGTGACGCTGATCTCGTCGGCCGCGAAGCCCTTCTGGGCCACGCCGCCGTCGGTGGCGTAGCGGAAGCGCAGGCCGATGTTCTGGCCCGCGTAGGCGTCCAGCGGGTACGACAGCTTCTTGTACGCCTCGGTCGTGCCGTCGAGCGCCGGCTTGCCGCTGCCGTCACGGCTGATGGCCGCGCCGTCCGCGGTGCCGTCGATGGCGGTCCAGTTGGCGCCGCCGTCGGTGGACACCTCGGTGTAGAGGTAGTCGTAGCCCGCCTCGATGTCCCACCAGCCGTCAAGGGTCAGCGTGGCCGAGGACTTGCCCGTGAGGTCCACGGAACGGGTCAGCGTCTGCGAGAGGTTGTCGCCGCTGCCGCTCCACCACTGGGTCGCGCCCTGCGCCGGTTCGACGATCTCGTTGGTGACCGTCTTCTCGGGCAGTTCGACGACGAGCGCCTGCGCGTTCTTGGTGTTGTACTCGGCGACGCCCAGCGTGTGCGAGGACTTGGTGCCCGCCTTCGCCGTGTCGTAGTTGAGCCAGCCGAGCTGCAGCTTGTCCCAGGCGGTCATGTCGCCGGGGAGGTTGCCGATCTCTTCCTCGCCCGTGCCGAGCCAGGAACCGGACGACATCAGCGTCCAGAAGCCCGTGGAGTTGTCGCCGCCGTTGGTGTCGTAGAGGTCCGGCAGACCGAGGTCGTGGCCGTACTCGTGGGCGAAGACGCCGAGTCCGCCGTTCTCCGGCTGGATGGTGTAGTCGCCGACCCAGATGCCGGTGTCGCCGATCGCGGCGCCGCCGAGCTTGTTGCCCTCGGGTCCGGTGGAACCGGCGTCGGTGCCGAACGCGTACCAGCGGTGGGCCCAGATGGCGTCCGCGCCCTGGGCGCCGCCGCCCGCGGACTCGTCCTCACCGGCGTGCACGATCTGGAAGTGGTCGATGTAGCCGTCGGACTCGTTGAAGTTGCCGTCGCCGTCGAAGTCGTAGCGGTCCCACTGGTCGTACTCGGCCAGCTGCGCCTTGATCTCCGCGTCGGTCGCGCCTGCCGCCTCCTGCGCCGCGACCCAGGCGGTGACGCCGTCCTGCACCGCGTACCAGGCGCCGGTGCTCGCGTCGTTGGAGCCGTAACGGGCCTCGTTGTAGGGGACCTTGACCCAGTCCGAGACCTCGCCGTCGACCGAGTAACGGCCCGACGACTGCTTCTCGTAGTACGTCTTCATCGAGTCGACACCCTTGCCGGTGCCGAAGTAGAGCTCGTTGAAGTGCTCCTGGTTGTAGTCCGCCTGCCAGGCCGTGCTGTTGTCCTTGGTGCGGTCCGGCTCGGCTATCGCGTTGTGCAGCGGGCCGACGGTGCCGCCGTAGCGGCTGTCGATCTGGTCGCCGAACTCGACCAGGATGGTGAAGATCTTGTCGGTCTTCTCCCGGGCCAGCTCGACGTACTTGCCCTTGCTGAGCTGCACGACCTGCGAGCCGTTGCGCTCCTGGGCCGTGGCCTCGCCGGATATGACCTGCTGGAGCGCCTCTTCGCGCTGGGCCGCCTCGCTGTCCGTGAACGGGCCCTTGAGGTCGTGCTCGGTGTCGCTCGCGGCGGGCGATGCCGGGTCACGGCGGTCCACCGTCGGGGCCGACGCACCGGCGTCGGCCTGCGCCACGGCGAACGTCGAGAACGTGGCAGTGGCCGCGGCGAGGGCAACGCCCACCGCCGCCCCTCTGAACGTCCATGATCTGCTGGTCACTTGATGTCCTCCCTCGCGCGCGCTCACGCGGATGGAGGGGTCCAGGTCATGGGGTCCGCGGGCGAATACGCGTGTCAAGTGACGACATTGGACCGGAGTTACCAAAGAAAAGACAGATCTTGACTTGAACCTGGCAACTGCACTATGTAGAGCGGGCGTTCGCTCTGCGGAGCGCCACCACACCGCTCAACAGGCGCGCCGGGACGTCCACTTCATGGACGTGATGACTCCGTGCGCCCCCTGTGCACCGGCACCGTGGGTTAGGTCACGCTTACCGGCCGTTCCACTCGGGCATGCAGGCGAATAGAGTCGATTGGCGGCACGTCGGAATGTCGATGGATTGCCAAGTCGACACCGTTGTCGGCCCCCGATTCGCAGCCTCACCCCCAATGCTCTATCCGCACCCTCCCCCATCGCGAGAGGCACCCGGGGGGAGCACCCCCATCCGAGGAAACGATTGCCATGCCTCGAACGACTGCCATGCCTCGTCCGACCGCCGCACAGCTCGCCTACGGTTCCTGCACCGTGATCCTCTCCACCCTCGCCATGCTGCTGCTGTCTCAGACGAGTTCGGGCCCGGGGATCGTGGCGATCACCCTCTCGGCACTCGTTCTCGGACTCCTCGTCGCCCTGACGGTCCCGCTGCCGAAGCCGGCGCGCACCGTGAAGGTGCCCGTCGTTCCCGTACTGGAGGGGCGCGTCCCCGCACAGCGCGAGACCGCGTCGGTGGCCGCCTCCGTGACGTCCGAGCCCGTACGCGAGCCGGCGAACCCCTAGGTCACCGCAGAAGCGTCAGCACGTACGCGAACCGGCGGGCCCGTGTCTCACGGACCCGCCGGTCGTCGTTTCCCGTCCCACCGCCCGACGGTCAACCGGTGCTGACCACCACCGTCTTGGCCGCCTTGTCGTGGAGGCCCTGTTTGTAGGGCTTGTCGAAGAAGCTCCAACCACCCGCGATCGCGGTCCAGATGCACGCGCAGCAGAACGCGAACGGGATCCACAGGACCAGCGAGCGGATCAGCGTGGTCTGCACGGACGGCGTGGAGCCGTTGTCGAGGTTGGCCACCCGCAGCTTGAACAGCCTCTTGCCGAGGGTCTGCCCCGACTTGCTGATCATGAAGGTGTCGTACCCGACGTAGAGCACGGCGGCGACGAGCGACTGCGCGAAGGACTTGCCGGTGTCGATCTTGTCCGTGTCCACGTCGTACTCGGTGACCCCGAACGCCCATGACAGCAGCCACACCACGATGCCCACGAGGATCATGTCGAGGATCCGCGCAAGGACCCGCTTGCCGCTGTCCGCGAGCGGCGGCATACCGGCGAGCGGATCGCCGCCGTAGGGGCCGCCGGAGCCGTAGGGATCGCCGCCACCACCGTAGGGGGGCGGCTGGGCGCCGGACGGCGGGGGCTGGGCGCCGTACGAGGGGTCGTACGGGGAGCCGCCGCCCTCGGCGGGCGGGGGCTGCTTCTTGAACGGGTCGTCGTCCGGTGGCTGGCCGGAGCCCGGAGGCGGCGGTTCGCTGCTCATGGCCCGAGTGGACCGCGAACCCTCCCCGTCCGCATCCGGCGAGCGGCCGTCCGGGCTACCGGGTTGTGTACGTCCGATGACGCGTGGCTCTGTACGCCCTCTGCGCCGGCGTTCCTTACGTCCGCGCCGCCACGAAGGTGTGGGCCGCCTTGTCGTGCCAGCACTGGCGCCACGGCTTGTCGAACAGGCACCACAGGACACCGATGACCCCGACACCGAGGACGCCCGTGACGCCGTAGACGAGCCAGCGGCGCAGGGCCGAGCCGAAGGACGGGGGTTCGTGGCCCTCGATGTCGCGCACCTCGATGCCGCACAGCTTCTTGCCGAGGGTGCGGCCCCACTTGGCGGTGGGCAGCGCGTCGTAGAGGACGCCGAAGAGGAGCAGGACGGCGAGGATCACACCGAGGTAGCCCGCGGTCGTGCCGTCGAGCAGCCAGACCGTGACGGTCTCGCCGGAGAGCTTGGCCGCATCGATCTTCTCGTTGACGTGGTCGACCGCCTTGGTGCCCAGCGGTACGGCGGCCACGGCGGTGACCCCGGCAAGGACGACGGTGTCCACGAGCCGGGCGGCCAGCCGCTTGCCGAGGCCCGCGGGACGGGCCGCCGACTGCCTGCGCGCGGCCGCCGTGAAGATGTCGTCGACCGGCGGCTTCCACGGCGCGACGGGCTGCCCCTCCTCCGCCGGGTCCCCCGCGAGCCGGTGCACCTGCTGCGCCCAGGAGGGCTGACCGCCGCCGACACCGGGTGCCATGGGGGCGCCGGCTGCCTGCTGGGGGACGGAGGGGGTCACCGGGGTGGCCGGAGCTTGGGCCGCTGGGGTTTGGGCCGCCTGGGCAGCGGCGGCCTGCCCGGCGCCGAAGCCGCCCCCGGCGGACGCGGCGGGCGCACCGGCGGCCGGGGCCGTGCTCCCCGGCTGCGCCCCCTGCTGCGGCGTGCGCGGGCGGAAGGTCATGGTGCCCTCGGAGGGCAGGTCCTCGGCACCGGGTCCTGCGGACCGCCCGCTGCCGCTGCCCGTCCCCTCGACTCCCGCGGGCCGTACCGGTCCCGTCGGGCGCCGGAACACCACGGTGCCGCCGGACGCCGGAGGCTGGGGGCTGCCCGAGTCCGCGGGCGGGATCGTCGCCGTGCCGTCCGTACGTGAGGAGCGGCCGTCGGGCTGGACCACCGGGTCGGCCGGTTCCGACGCGTGGGGTACCCGCGGGTCGGCGGCGCTCGGCGGCGTACCCCAGGCGACGCGGCGGTCCCGCTCGCCGCCGAAACCGGTCTGCCGGGAGCGGTCGGCGCCCCACGCTGCCGCGGGCTCGGGCCGGCTGCCGTGCTGGGCCTCGGCGGGGCTCACCTGCCGGGAGCCGCCGGACGGTTGCGGGTCCTCGTCGAAGAAGTGCGGCCCGGTCTCCTCGGCGGGAGCCGGCGCCTGCGCCTGGGCGGGCACGGACGCCGGGTGCGAGCCGGGCGGCGACGCGAGCGGCACGCCGTCCAACGGCGCCGGACGGCTCGTACCCGGTACCCAGGAGGCACCGTTCCAGTACCGGACATATCCAGGAATGGAGGGATCCGGGTAATACCCTTCGCGGGGCCTGTCGTCACCGGGTGCCGGGGTTGGGGCGCTCATGTCCGTCGTCCCGTATCTGCTCGGGGGTCTTTTGGGGGCTCCACATCTATCAGACCGGCGCACCCGCCACTGCCGCTCCCGCCGTACCCGCCCCATTCGGGCAAGGTTCCGCCACGTCCGGACACCACTGGGCACACCGCTGGGAGCTCAACCCGAAAAAACTTCTCGGAACCCGCGTAATGCTTCCGCCTGAACGCGCTCTCCACTCGTACGGGCCCGCCCACAGGGCCCCGTACGAGAAAGGAAACGCACCGACATGCACACCGTGGTGGAACGCGAACTCGAGCTCAAACTCGTCCTGTCGCCCGAACGCAGCATCCCCGTCCCGGCGCGGCTCAGTTACCGCACCGACGATCCGTACGCCGTCCACATCACCTTCCACATCGGCTCCGACCATCCCGTCAGCTGGACCTTCGCCCGCGAACTGCTCGTGGAGGGGGTGTTCCGGCCGTGCGGGCACGGTGATGTGCGGGTGTGGCCGACGAAGGTCTCGGGCCGCAGTGTCGTGCTGATGGCGCTGAGTTCGCCGGACGGCGACGCGCTGCTCGAAGCACCCTCCGCGCAGGTCTCCGCCTGGCTGGAGCGAACCCTGCGGGCGGTCCCGCCGGGCTCTGAGGCTGAGCAGCTCGGTATCGACGACGGCCTCGCCGAGCTGCTCGCGCCCACTCCGGCCGACGACCTGTGGCTGCGGGATCCGTGGCCGTCGGACGAGTCCAAGGACGGGGAGTAGATCTGGGTGCGTCAGAAGAGCTTGCCGGGGTTGAGGAGTCCCAGCGGGTCGAACGCCGTCTTGATCGCCCGCTGCATCTCCACGCCCACCGGGCCGATCTCGCGCGCCAGCCACTCCTTCTTCAGGACGCCAACGCCGTGCTCGCCGGTGATCGTGCCGCCGAGTTCCAGGCCGAGGGCCATGATCTCGTCGAAGGACTCGCGGGCGCGCCGGGACTCGTCGGGGTCGGAGGCGTCGAAGCAGACGGTGGGGTGGGTGTTGCCGTCGCCCGCGTGCGCGCAGACCCCGATGGTCAGCGAGTACTTGTCGGCGACGCGCTCGATGCCTTCGAGCATGTCGCCGAGCCGGGAACGCGGCACGCACACGTCGTCGATCATCGTCGTGCCCTTCACCGCTTCGAGCGCGGTGAGCGACAACCGCCGCGCCTGGAGCAGCATTTCGGACTCGGCCGCGTCCTCCGCCGGTACCACCTGGGTCGCGCCCGCGGCCTCGCACAGGGCGCCGACCGCGGCGAGGTCCGCGGCGGGGTCGTGGGTGTCGAAGGCGGCCAGGAGCAGGGCCTCGGTGGTCTCCGGGAGGCCCATGTGGGCGAGGTCGTTGACGGCCTTCACCGTCGTGCGGTCCATCAGTTCGAGGAGGGACGGCACATGGCCGCCCTCCATCACCTTGACCACGGCGTCGCAGGCGGCCCGCGCCGACGCGAACTCGGCCACGAGGACCAGCTGTTGGGGCGGCTGCGGCCGCAGCGCCAGGATCGCCCGTACGACGATGCCGAGCGAGCCCTCGGAGCCCACGAAGAGGCGGGTGAGGTCGTACCCGGCGACGCCCTTCGCCGTACGGCGGCCGGTGGTCATGAGCCGCCCGTCGGCCAGCACGACCTCGAGGCCGAGGACGTACTCCGCCGTCACCCCGTACTTGACGCAGCACAGGCCGCCGGAGGCCGTGCCGATGTTGCCGCCGATCGTGCACATCTCCCAGCTGGAGGGGTCCGGCGGGTAGTACAGGCCGTGTTCGTTGACGGCGCGGGAGAGGGTCGCGTTGATGACGCCCGGTTCGACCACCGCGATCCGGTCGACCGGGTTGATCTCGAGGATCTTGTCCATCTTCACCAGGGACAGCACGATGCAGCCGTCCGAGGCGTTGGCGGCACCGGAAAGGCCGGTGCGGGCGCCCTGCGGGACGACGGGGACGCGCAGCTCGGTGGCGATGCGCATGACGTGCTGGACCTGTTCGACGGTGCGCGGAAGGACCACGACGGCCGGGGTGCCCGCCTCGCAGAAGCTCGCCATGTCGTTCGCGTACGAGGCCGTGATGTCCGGGTCGGTGAGAACGGCTTCGGCCGGCAGGCCGCTCAGCAGACGGTCCACGAGGTTGCCGGTGACTTCGTCGCGCGGCGCTTCGATACGACTCATGATCACAGCCTCGCACCCGGGGCCATCGGTGTGAACCCCGTCTGCGGCACCCAACGCGTGCCGTGATGTGGTCTTCGTATTGACGCACAGTGAGCGGCATGGAGATCGAAGAGCAGCGACCGGCCGCGCAGCCACAGGAGCCCGAGCCCTCCGGGTCCCGCTTCTCCCCCTTCGCCAAGTGGGCGCTGATCAGTGCCGCCGCGGGATGCGTCGTACTCGGCGGTGTACTGGTGCTGCTGCCCTCGGCGGAACGGGACGCGGCGCCGCCCGCGCCGGGCCCGGTCGCGCGGGCGCAGACGGCGGTGGGGGCCGGGGTGCCCGCCTCGCTGCCCGACCTGGCGGCGCTCATCGGCGACCGCGAGGCACATCTGCGGGCCCATCCGCGCGACGTCCAGTCGTGGGCCGTGCTCGGTACGGCGTACGTGGAGCAGGGGCGGCGGACCGCGACGCCCGCGTACTACCCGAAGGCCGAGCAGGCGCTGCGTACGTCGCTGAAGGCCCGGCCGAAGGGGAACGTGGAGGCCCTCGACGGCCTCGCGGCGCTCGCCAACGCCCGCGGTGACTTCCGGGCGGGGAAGAAGTGGGGCGAGGCGGCCGTGAAGCTGGCGCCCAAGCGCTGGACGACGTATCCGCTGCTGCTCGACGCGTACACCGGCCTCGGCGACTACAAGGCCACCCGGAAGGCCCTCGACAAGCTGCTCGAGCTGCGCTCCGGGCCGACGGTGACCGCGCGGGCGGCGCGGGTCTACTGGGACCGCGGCTGGCGCGAGGACGCGGCGGCCGCGGTCGCCGACGCGGCGGCGCGCGCGGCCACCCCCACGGAGCAGGCGGCCTTCCTCCAGCAGGCCGGCGAGCTGGCCTGGGAGCGCGGCGACCGCGAGCAGTCCCTCGGCTACTACGAGCGCGCGCTGCGCACCGACCCCGACGAGCACAGCGCCCTCGCCGGGCAGGGGCGCGCGCTGGTGGCGCTGGGGCGCACGTCGGAGGCGCTGCGCGCGTACCAGACGGCGCTCGCCAAGCGGCCCGAGCCGCGGTACGCGCTGGAGCTGGGCGAGCTGTACGAGAAGCTCGGCGTCGACGGGGCCGCGCGCGTGCAGTACGACCTACTGCGGGAGCGTGCGCGGGAGGAGGCCGCCGGGGGTGTCGACGACGCCCTGGTACTCGGGCTCTTCGAGGCGGACCACGGCGATCCCGCGGCGGCCGTGCAGCTGCTGCGCACCGAGTGGAAGCGGCACGGCGGGATCGCCGTCGCGGACGCGCTGGGCTGGGCGCTGCACCGCGTCGGGGAGCACGAGGAGGCCCTCAAGTTCGCCACCAGGGCGATGGACAAGGAGCACGGCGGCGCCGTACGCAGTGCGCTGTACGCCTACCACCGCGGCCAGATCGAACGCTCCCTGGAGCAGTACGGCCCGGCCCGCCGCCACCTCGCCGAGGCTCTGCGCATCAACCCGTACTTCTCGCCGCTGCTCGTGCCGCAGGCGGAGGCGGGGTTGGAGGCGCTGGGCGAGCCGTCGGCGGAGGAGGGGCCGGGGGAATCGGCCGAGGAGGAGTCCGGCGAGGCGGGCGAGTCGGCGGATGAGCCATCGGAGGAACCGTCGGCGGAGCCTTCGGCGTAGCTCCGCGCAGGGTGCCGCTACAGGTTTCCGCGCCTCTCCTGCTCCCGCTCGATCGCCTCGAACAGGGCCTTGAAGTTGCCCTTGCCGAAGCCCATCGAGCCGTGCCTTTCGATGATCTCGAAGAAGACGGTCGGGCGGTCCTGGACCGGCTTGGTGAAGATCTGCAGCAGATAGCCGTCCTCGTCGCGGTCGGCGAGGATCTTCAGTTCGCGCAGGGTGTCGACGGGGACGCGGGTGTCACCGACCCACTCACCGAGGGTGTCGTAGTACGAGTCCGGGGTGTCGAGGAACTGGACGCCGGCCGCGCGCATGGTGCGTACCGTCTCGACGATGTCGCCGGAGTTGAGCGCGATGTGCTGGACGCCCGCGCCGCCGTAGAACTCCAGGTACTCGTCGATCTGGGACTTCTTCTTGGCGATGGCGGGCTCGTTGATCGGGAACTTGACCTTGAGCGTGCCGTCGGCGACGACCTTCGACATCAGCGCGCTGTACTCGGTCGCGATGTCGTCGCCCACGAACTCCTTCATGTTCGTGAAGCCCATGACCTTGTTGTAGAAGCCGACCCACTCGTTCATGCGGCCGAGTTCCACGTTGCCGACACAGTGGTCGATGGCCTGGAAGGTGCGGTGGGCGGGCGGCTCGACGATCGGCGCGGCGGCCGTGAAGCCGGGGAGGTAGGGGCCGTCGTAGCCCGAGCGGTCGACCAGGGTGTGCCGGGTCTCGCCGTAGGTGGCGATCGCGGCGAGTACGACCGTGCCGTGCTCGTCCTTCAGCTCGTACGGCTCGGCGACCGAGCGGGCGCCGTGCTCGATGGCGTACGCGTATGCGGCACGTGCGTCCGGGACCTCGATGGCGAGGTCGACGACGCCGTCGCCGTGCTCGGCCACGTGCTCGGCGAGGAAGTGGCCCCAGGTGGTGGCGGGCTTGATCACGGAGGTGAGGACGAAGCGCGCCGAGCCGTTGGTGAGGACGTACGACGCCGTCTCGCGGCTGCCGTTCTCCGGTCCGGAGTAGGCGACGAGCCGCATGCCGAAGGCCGTGGAGTAGTAGTGCGCGGCCTGCTTGGCGTTGCCGACGGCGAAGACGACCGCGTCCATTCCCTTGACCGGGAAGGGGTCTGCCTGCCGGGCGGTGTCGGGAGTGTGGTCTGTGGTCTGGGTCATGTTCGCAGGCTCCCCCTGCGTGGCAAGGTGCGCAATAGTTTGCGTATTCGCTGGACATTGTGTTCATGCGATCGCCCGATTCAGCGGGCGTTATGTACAAGATGACCATCCCGGAGGCCCGTATGGCGATCGATCATCTGGACGGCCGGCTCATCGTGCTGCTCGCCGAGGAACCGCGTATCGGCGTCCTTGAGATGTCCCGGCGGCTCGGCGTCGCGCGCGGCACCGTGCAGGCGCGGCTTGACCGGCTTCAATCGAATGGAGTGATCCGCGGATTCGGGCCGCAGGTGGATCCGGCCGCGCTCGGCTACCCGGTCACGGCGTTCGCGACCCTGCAGATCAGGCAGGGGCAAGGTGCGGACGTACGGGCGCACTTGACGACCGTCCCCGAGGTGCTCGAGCTGCACACCACGACCGGCGGCGGCGACATGATGTGCCGGCTCGTCGCCCGCTCGAACGCCGATCTCCAACGTGTGATCGACCGGGTTGTCGGTTTTGATGGCATCGTCCGGGCCTCCACGGCGATCGTCATGGAGAACCCCGTTCCGCTGCGGATCATCCCTCTGGTGGAACAAGCGGCGACCGAGCACTGATCAACCGACCGGGGTGACGTGGCGTGAACTTCTGGGAGTACCTGAGCAGCCGCCACCAGCAGCTGCTCACGGACGCGTACCAGCACGCCAGCGCGGTCTTCCAGTGCATGGTCGTGGCGACCGTCATCGGCGTGGTGATCGGTGTCGTCACCTACCGCAGCGAGTGGGCCGGCGGCGTCGCCACCACGACCACGTCCATGATCCTCACGATCCCGTCGCTCGCCATGATCGGTCTGCTGATCCCCATCGTCGGACTCGGCGTCCCGCCGACCGTCATCGCGCTGACGCTGTACGGGCTGCTGCCCATCGTGCGCAACTCGATCGTCGGCCTGCGCGGGGTCGACCCCTCGCTCGTGGACGCGGCGAAGGGCATCGGGATGTCGCGCCTGGCCCGGCTCCTGCGGGTCGAGCTGCCGCTGGCCTGGCCGCCGATCCTCACCGGTATCCGGGTCTCCACACAGATGCTGATGGGCATCGCGGCCATCGCGGCGTACGCCTCCGGGCCCGGCCTCGGCAACGAGATCTTCCGCGGGATCGGCTCCCTGGGCAGCAAGAACGCGCTCAACCAGGTACTCGCGGGGACGCTCGGGATCATCATCCTGGCGCTGCTGTTCGACGCCGCGTACGTCCTCATCGGGCGGCTGACCATCCCGAGGGGGATCCGTGTCTGAGACGACCGAGGTCGAGAGCGCGCACGCCTCCACGTCCGGCGCCACCATCGAGCTGGAGAACCTCACCAAGCGCTATCCGGGCAGCAGCGACCCGGCGGTCGACAACGTCAACATGGAGATCAAGGCGGGCGAACTCGTCGTCTTCGTGGGCCCGTCGGGCTGCGGCAAGTCCACCACCCTGAAAATGATCAACCGGCTGATCGAGCCGACGGGCGGGCGCATCCGCATCGGCGGCGAGGACGTCACCGACATGGACCCGGTGAAGCTGCGCCGCAAGGTCGGGTACGCGATCCAGTCCTCGGGGCTCTTCCCGCACATGACGGTCGCTCAGAACATCGCCCTCGTACCGAAGATGACCGGCTGGTCCAAGTCGAGGATCAAGTCCCGGGTGGAGGAGATGCTCGACCTGGTCGGTCTCGACCCGGGCGAGTTCCACGGCCGCTATCCGCGCCAGCTCTCCGGCGGCCAGCAGCAACGCGTGGGCGTGGCCCGGGCGTTGGCCGCCGACCCGCCCGTCCTGCTGATGGACGAACCCTTCGGCGCGGTGGACCCGATCACCCGGGACCACCTCCAGGACGAACTGATCCGGCTCCAGCACGAGTTGCACAAGACGATCGTCTTCGTGACGCACGACTTCGACGAGGCGATCAAGCTGGGCGACCGGATCGCGGTGCTGCGCGAGCGCTCGCACATCGCGCAGTTCGACACCCCGGAGGCGATCCTCACCAACCCGGCCGACGACTTCGTGTCCGGGTTCGTGGGCGCGGGCGCGGCCCTGAAGCGGCTCAATCTCAGCCGCGTACGGGATGTCGCGATCACCGACTATCCGACGGTCACCGTCGACGACCCGCTCCAGGACATCTTCAACAAGCTCCGCTCCAGCGGCACGAACGAGATCCTGCTGCTCGACAAGCGGAGCCGCCCCTACAAGTGGCTGCGGCGCGGCGACCTGATGCGGGCCAGGGGCTCGCTGGCGCGGGCGGGAACGCTGGTGCACGACACGGTGACGAGGGATGCGACTCTGCGGGACGCCCTTGAGGCCGTACTCACGGACAACACGGGCCGGGTCGCGGTGACCGGGCGGCGCGGCGAGTACATCGGCGTCGTCGACATGGAGACACTGATGAACTCCGTGCACGAACTCCTGGAGGCCGACCGGCTGGACGCCATGGAGCACCAGCACGAGCTGGAGGAGGCGCGCGCCCACCAGACCCACTTCGAGCAGGAGGGCGTGGACAGCGGGGAGGCGAAGGCGTGAGCACTCCCCCGTCCAAGCAGCGCCCCGAGGGCGAGCACGAGGTCAAGGGGCTCGCCTTCCGTGACGAGGGCGCGGCCGAGCAGGAGGCCCCGCCGCCGGCCGCCGCCACGGTGAAGCGCCGGATCAGCTGGCAGAAGCTGACCTTCCTGCCGGCGTTCCTGGCGGCCGTGCTCCTGGCCACCTGGCTCTGGTTCGAGCAGGCGGACCTGGACTCGATCTCCGAGAACGCGATCGCGGGCGACCTGGTGTGGAAGGCACTGCGGCAGCACATCCAACTGACCGTGATCTCCACGTTCTTCGTGCTGATCATCGCGATCCCGCTGGGCATCCTGCTGACCCGCAGGGCGTTCCGTATGGCGACCCCGATCGCGATGACGTTCGCCAACATGGGCCAGGCCACCCCCGCCATCGGCCTCCTCGCGCTCCTGGTCATCTGGCTGGGCATCGGCGAGAAGGCGGCCCTGATCGGCATGATCGCCTACGCGGTCCTGCCGGTCCTCTCCAACACGATCGCGGGCCTGAAGGCGAACGACCCGACGCTGCTGGAGGCCGCGCGCGGCATCGGCATGTCACCGATGGGGGTCCTGTCCCGGATCGAACTCCCGCTGGCCGTACCGCTGATCCTCGCGGGCGTCCGCACCGCGCTCGTCCTGAACGTGGGCACCGCGACCCTCGCCACCTTCGGCGGAGGCGGCGGTCTCGGCGTGCTCATCACCACCGGAATCACCACCCAGCGCATGCCGGTCCTGGTCCTCGGCTCGGTCCTCACGGTGGCCCTCGCGCTGCTCGTGGACTGGCTCGCCTCGCTGGCCGAACTGCTTCTTCGGCCACGGGGGTTGGAGGTGGAGTCGTGAGGCGTACGTGCCTGATGCTGGCCGGGGTTCTTGTCGCGGCGTCCGGCTGCGGGCTGACCAGCGGCTCCCCCATGGTCGACGACGTCGAGCCCGGCTCCATCGGCCAGGGCAAGCCCCTCGACGGCGCCGATCTGACGGTGACGTCAAAGGAGTTCACCGAGCAGCTGATCCTCGGCGCGATCATGGGCATCGCCTTCCAGGCGGCCGGCGCGGAGGTGCTCGACCGCACGGGCATCCAGGGTTCGATCGGCGCCCGCGAGGCGGTGAAGAGCGGGGACGCGGACGGCATGTACGAGTACACGGGCACCGCCTGGATCACGTACCTCGGCAACAGCGAGCCCATCGCCGACCCGCAGAAGCA
Source organism: Streptomyces sp. NBC_00620 (assembly GCF_026341825.1). Taxonomy (GTDB): domain Bacteria; phylum Actinomycetota; class Actinomycetes; order Streptomycetales; family Streptomycetaceae; genus Streptomyces. Next base: position 3,126,103 of record NZ_JAPENY010000001.1, on the reverse strand, counting down.
GTGGGAGGCCGTGCGCGACGCGGACGCGAAGAACGGCATCACCTGGCTGCCGCCGTCCACCCTCAACAACACCTACGCACTCGCCATGAACCAGTCCAACTTCAAGAAGTACGGCACGAAGACGCTCTCCGACGTGGCCGCGCTCGCCAAGTCGGACCCGGGCGCGGTGACGCTGTGCGTGGAGAGCGAGTTCGCCAACCGGGCAGACGGGCTGCCGGGCATGGAGAAGGCGTACGGGATGAACATCCCCACCGGGAACATCACCCAGATGGACACCGGGATCATCTACACCCAGGTGGCGAAGGGGACTTGCACCTACGGGGAGGTGTTCACCACCGACGGGCGCATCAAGTCGATGAACCTGGAGGTGATGGCGGACGACAAGAAGTTCTTCCCCAACTACAACGTCGCCCCCGAGATCAACTCCAAGGCCTTGAAGAAGTGGCCGGCGATCGCCGAGGTCCTCGACCCGATCACCAAGAAGCTGAACAACAGCGTGGCCCAGACGCTGAACGCAAAGGTGGACGTGGACGGGGAGGACCCGCATCAGGTGGCGTTGGACTGGATGAAGGCGGAGGGGTTCGTCAAGGGCGGGTGAGTCTCCCCCGGGTGGCGGGCGAGCTCACCGCGCTGCGGCAGCGGGGGCCCTCCACGGCGTCGATGCTCGCCGCGCGCCTGGGCGAGTCCAGCGGCGCGACCAGCTACCACTTGCGACAACTCGCCGCGCACGGCTTCGTCGAGGACGCCCCGGATCGGGGCAAAGGGCGGGAGCGCTGGTGGCAGGCGGTCGTTCAGGCCCTGGGCTTCGACGAGACGCTACTCAAAGACCCCGACCCGAGCGTGCGCGGTGCGGCCGACATGTACCTGCACGAGATCGCCACCACCCACGCCCGTGAGCTGTCGACCTGGCTGGGCACACACGACGACTGGCCGGAGTGGACCCGCGCCACCGACATGAGCGACTTCACGCTACGGCTGACACCGGAGCTCTCCCGCGAACTCATCGCGAAGATGCACGACTTGCTCAACAGCTACCGCGCCCTCGCCCCGGCCGAGGACGACCCCGAGGCGGCGCAAGTGCGCTTCCACACCCACTCGTTCCCCATCGACAAGGACTGAGAGGCACTGCGATGACCGACCCCACAACCCACCTCGCCCTGCACCACACCCGCGCCGGCTCACTAAGGGCAAGCCGCAAACTGTCCGCTGCTGACAAAGGCGCGGCCAGTCGTACGAAATCTGCTCAGCGGTGCCTGAAACGCCGCCAGGTGCGGTCCTACTGTCCGGTACATGACTACGAGCCGCACGAGACGTCCGAAGTGGCGGAGCGCCGCGATCGCGGGGCTGCTCGCCGTAGGGGGCCTGACGGCATTGCCCGCCGCGCAGGCGGCCACCACGCGAGTGGAGACACCCGTCGTGTCCTCATCACCCATCACTGGTGTCACCGAGTCCGTCGTCAAGGTGAGGATGCCGCTGCCCGCCTCCGTGGGCAGCCATCCGGCGGCCTGCGACTGGCTGTCGTATCTGCGCTACAGGGACAGCGAGGGCCCGGCCGCCTCGGCCGACGCCGACAAGATCCTGGTCGCGCAGCCCGGGATCCTGGAAGGTGCCGGGGCCTTCGACAGCGTGGCCCGCAACACGATCACGCAGGCCGCGAAGGAGGGCCGGCACATCGAGTTCTGGGCCCTCGACCGGCGGTCGAACTGCCTGGAGGACCGTACCGGGGTCCAGGCCGGTCTGGACTCCGGCGACCCGCACCAGGCGATCGACTACTACTTCAACGGCAAGGCGGTGGGCGGTAAGAAGTTCGCCGGCTGGCTGGACAACAGCCAGGTCGGGTGGCTGTCGAAGGTCGGCCTTGAGCAGACCGTACGCGACGAGTACGACCTGCTGGCCGCCGAACTTCCCTCGCAGGCCCTGCGCAAGCAGAAGGTGCTGTGCGGCGGCCACTCGCTCGGCGGGGTGCTCACCGGCTACTTCGCCACCTGGGACTTCGACGGGAATCCGGCCACCACCGCCGACGCCGGGTACAACCAGTGCTCGGGCTACTTCGCCCTCGACACCACCATCTCCACCTCGCTCGACGACCTGCAGGGCAGCATGCCCGGCGACATCAACCTCCCGGACATCGGCATCGGCTACGCCGCCGTGCAGGCGGGCCTGGACACCGGGCTGCTGCCCCGTGCCGTCCAGGCGCCCGTCGTGATCAACGCGGCGACGATGACCCTGCTGTCGGTGGCCGGACTGTGGGCCACGGTCAACCCGGACGGCGAGTCGGATCTCGCCCTGTCGGTGCCGCCGAACACGAACGTCGACGCGACCAACCGGCTGCTGTTCTCCAAGGACGCCGCCACCTTCCTGGTGGGGACGCCGGCGATCGAGGACTTCCGGCTCACCAACGAGGCCGCGCTCGGCGCGCTCATGGACGACAACTCGGTGCCGCTGTCCTTCATCCAGTCCAGCGTCGGCTTCTTCGACGGCGGAGGAACAGGGGAGATCGTCGACAAGAACTTCCCGGTGGCCAACGGCGACGACAGCGCGTCCGCCCTCACCGGCACCGAGTACAAGGCGATACCGGCCGAGCCGAACGGCCCCCTCTACACCTGGCGCAACTACGACCGCGTGGGCGCCGCCGACGACCCCGGCTACACGTCCGCCGACGGCACGCCCTTCACCGACGCCGGCAAGGAGGTCACCGACATCCAGGAGCTCGCCCGCAGCCTGTCGGAGCAGCCGCTGGACTTCACCGAGAACTACTTCCCGACCAAGCTCGTCACCGACATCGAACTCGGCACCTCCCCACAGGTGAGCAGGTTCATCGTGCATCCCGACGGGCTGACCGCCAATCCCACCATCACGCTGCTCGCGGGCGACGGCCTGCTCGGCGACGACCCGCCCGCGGAACTCGACCCGGTCATCGCGCCCGGCTATCAGCACCTGGACGTGCTGACCGCCGCGCCGGAGCAGAACAACGGCGAGCCGGAAACGGTGTCCGCGAACCTCGCGGAATTCGCCGTGGAGAACTGAGCGACAACTCGGACCTGACAAAGGACCTGACAGAGGGGGCCCGGAGAGCTGCAGCTCTCCGGGCCCCCTTTTTTTGTGCGGCTCTTTCTATCGGTCACACCTTTCCGGCGGCGAAGGTGGCCGCGGCGTCGGCGTCATCGCCGTACGTGAGGTGGGCCAGGGTGTCGTCCCCGCCGTTCTCGCAGATGGGGTCGCCGTCGGCGCAGAAGTCGATGGTGCGGCTCTGGTAGGTGCCGGTGACGCTCTTTCCCAGCGCCCGGATCGGGTTGCCGAACAGCAGTACGGCGGCCACCTTCGGCTCCAGTGCGCCGGGGATGGTGGCGACGATCGGGCTGCCGACGACCGCGCCCGCGCTGCTGATGCCGATCGAGTTGTCGACGACGTTGGCGCCCTGTGAGTAACCGACCAGGATGAAGCGCTGGTTGGGGCAGGAGGCGGCCTGACTCCTGACGTGGTCGACGAGGTCGGCGTTGCCCGTGGCCGCCGAGGTGAGGGACAGGTTGGCCGGGTAGTCGACGGCGTAGCTGCTCAGGGTCTTGCCGGTGATCTTCTCCTGGAGCGCCGAGAAGACCGGGTCACCGACGATGACGCCGAGGGTGCCCGGCTCGAAGGTGCCCCGGGCGGCGACGACGTCGATGTCCGCGCAGGCGGCCGACGCGGTCGGGGCGGCCACCACGACCAGACCGCCACCGGCGGCCAGTGTGGCGGCGACGACGGTCAGCCGGAGTAAAGAGGATTTCTTGTGGGGGAACATGAAGGAGGAGTCCTCCGCATGTAGTGCGCATGACAGCGCAGGCGAATGGGATGACTCCGAAAGTAACGGCCCCGTATTGGCAGGTGTTAGCGACGGAAATGACAAAGCGATGGCGGATTCCACTCCGGGATTGAGTAGGTGAGCCTCCCTGTTTTTGGCAGAGTCGTCACAGGTGAGTGGCCATTCTTGAGAACGGTGGGAAGTTTCGATGAGTTTTGCCGAACCGGAAGTCCGTACCGCCGCCGGACTGTTGCGCGGACGCGAGGAAGGCGGCCTCGCCGCCTTTCGCGGTATACCTTTCGCGCAGCCGCCACTGGGCGAGCTGCGTTTCGCCGCGCCCCGGCCCGTGCTTCCGTGGAAGGGCGTGCGCGAGGCCGTCACGTTCGGGCCGCCGCCCCCGCAGTCCGCCGCACTGGGCGCGCCGGGCGCGCCGCCGGCTCCGCCGGTCACGGACTCCGACTGGCTGACGGTCAACGTCTGGTCCCCGGGCGGCACTTCGGACGGTTCGGACGGCCTTCCGGTCATGGTGTGGATCTACGGCGGTGCTTATCTGCTGGGCGAGGCGGGCGACGTCGCGTACGACGGCGCGGTGCTCGCGCGGCAGGGCGTGGTCGTCGTGAGCTTCAACTACCGCCTCGGCATGGAGGGATTCGCGCACATCGAGGGCGCCCCCGCCAACCGCGGCCTGCTCGACCAGGTCGCCGCGCTCGAATGGGTGCGGGACAACATCGCGGCCTTCGGCGGTGACCCCGGCCGCGTCACCGTCTTCGGCGAGTCCGCGGGCGCCGGCTCCATCGCCTCGCTCCTGGCCATGCCGCGCGCCGCCGGACTCTTCCACCGGGCCATCGCACAGAGCGTGCCCGGCACCTTCTTCTCCGCCGGGCTGGCCGCCGACATCGCCCGGGCCGCCGCCGCCGAGCTCGGACTGCGCCCGACGGTCGCCCACCTCGCCGGGGTCGAGCCCGGGCGGCTCGTCGCCGCGGGTGACGCGGTCGCGGCCAAGATGGTCCAGTACCAGGAGCGCTGGGGCGCCGTGGCGCACACCCCTACGCCCTTCTCACCGGTCGTCGACGGCGATGTGCTGCCGCTTGCTCCCTGGCAGGCGCTCGCCGAGGGCTCGGCGCGGGATGTCGAGCTGATCGTCGGTCACAACCGTGACGAGTACCGGCTTTTCGTCGCCCTGGCCGACCGGCTCGGCCGGATCACGGAAGAGCAGGCGACCACCGCCCTGCGTGTCTTCGCCCCCGGCCCGGACGGCCCCCGCGCCTATCGCACGGCCTTCCCGGATGCCGACGCCGCCGAGCTGTACGAACGCGTCCACACCGACTGGCTCTTCGCCGCCCCCTCGCTGCACCTCGCGCAGGCCCACGTCACGGCCGGCGGCCGGGCTCATCTCTACGAGCTGACCTGGTCCTCCCCCGCCTTCGGCGGCGCGCTCGGCGCCTGCCACGGCCTCGACATCCCCCTCGTCTTCGGCACCCTCGGTGTCGGCCTCGCCCTTGTCCTCCTGGGCGAGGAGGTCCCGCCCATCGCGACCGACCTGTCCCGGCGCATACGTACCGCCTGGACCGCCTTCGCCGCCCACGGCGACCCCGGCTGGCCTCCCTACGACGCCGAGCACCGCCTCACCCGGGTCTGGGACGCGGTGCCCTCGGTCACCGCCTACCCGGAGGACACCGCCCGGCTCATCTGGCGCGACCACGCGTTCGGCGCGCTGCCGCTGCTCATTCCCTGACGCCATGCCCCCTGGCCCCCTCGTCCGGCCTTCACGAACCGGAGGGAATCGCATGCCCGCTCTCACTCCACAAGCGGGGCGGCAGGACGCAACGAGGCGCCCTGCAGGGCGAGTTCGAGGTCGAAGCGGGCTTCGGGGTCGCGGAGGCGGTCACCGAAGAGCTTGTCGAGCTGGCGGAGGCGGTAGCGGACGGTCTGCGGGTGGATGTGAAGGAGGGTGGCGACCTCGCCGACGCTGCTGCCGCTCTGCAGCCAGGCGAGGAGCGTCTCCGCGAGGCGGTCGCGCTGCGGGCCCGGCGCGGAGTCGAGGGGTGCGAGCACCTGGTCGGAGAGTCGCAGCAGGAGCGCCTCGTCGCCGTAGAGCAGCAGCGTGGACAGGTGGTCCGTGCAGCGGACGACCCCGCGGCCCGGGAGGATTCCGCGACCCATCAGGGAGAGCGCCCGGATCGCCAGGCGCAGGGAGTCGGCGGCCTCGGCCAGGGGGACGGTGGGGCCGACGGCGGCGGGGCGGCCGCGCAGGGCGAGGGCGAGGCTGCGACCGCGCGGGCGGCTGAGCTCCTCGGGGTCGGGCACCACCATGCGGGGCGGGCGGCTGTCCATGCCGACGAGCACGCCGGTGGGCACCATGATCCGGTCGGCGGCGGTGGCGTCGTCGCCGTCGGGGGCCGCCGCGAGGGCGACGACGGCCACCTTCTGCGGCACGGGCCACTGCGCGCTGTGCGCGAGGTCCTGGACCGCCTCGGCCGAGGCCGCCGGGTCGCCGAGGAGCAGGTCCATCAGGCGCTTGCGGCGGCGTTGCAGTTCGCCGGTGCTGCGCAGCTGCGCCTCCGTGTAGCCGGCGGTGGCCACCTCGGCGACCTCGTGGATGGCCACCATGGCCGCCTCGGCGAGCCCGGCCAGCACGGTGGCGTCGAGCTTCTGCTCCTCCGCCACCTGGCTCAGTAACCGCCAGGCCACCCGTCCGCCGATCCGCAGCGCGGACTGGAGGGCGTCCAGGCTGCGGCCTTCCAGGGCTTCGCCGCGGCCGATCTCGTAGTACGTGGCGGCGACCGACTCCCAGTCGCGCAGCGGGTCGGCGACCAGGTCGACGAAGAGCGTCAGTGCCTGTACGACGCCGGTTCTGAGATTCTTGACGTAGTTGTCGCCGTGTCTGGCGTACTCGGGGATGCCGACGCGTACCTCTCGCTCGACCTCGTCGGCAGTCTCCTCGAGTTGGTCGCGCAGCAGTTTGACCAGCTCTTCGGGTACGGCGGTGAAGGGATCGCTTGTGATGCCCTGGGGGATGGGGATCATCGCGGACGCTCCTTCCGCTCGGCGGCGGCTTGGGCCGTAGACGATATCCGGTGCGGGTGTGCGCCGGTCCTGTCCTGGCGCACAGCCCCGTCACCGGTATTTGTCCTTCCGTGACAATGTCCTCGCTAAAGCCCCAGCGCGGAGGCGAGAATTGGCCATGATGCCCTGAACTCCGGCTGCCAGTAAGCCCAGCTGTGCCCTCCCCCCGAGTAGTAGTGAGTCGTCACCGGGATGCGGAGCAGGTTCAGCGCCGAGGTGAAGCTGTGGGCGGACGGCCACAGGGCGCTTTCCAGGGCCTCGGGCAGCAGGTCGCCGGTGCCGCCGGCCAGGCCGCTGCCGTTGGAGACGTACAGCGGTGTGCCGCTCAGCGCCGACGCGCGTACCCGGGGGTTGTAGTCGCGCCAGGTGGCGTACTGGAACACCGGGTTGCCCCAGAGCGACCACGCCGCCACGTTCTCGCGGGCGACGATCGCGTCGACGAGCGGCGGCACGCCGAACAGCGTCGTGTCGAGGATGCCGCTGTACGAGGCGGCTGCGGCGAAGGCGCCCGGGTGGCGGGCGGCGTGGGCGATCGCGCCGTAGCCGCCGGTGGAGACCCCGGCCACGGCCCGGACGGTGGAGGCCCGGTAGGCGCCGCGCAGGACGGCGTGGACCTCGGCCAGCTGGAAGGTCTCGTAGTCCGTGCCGTCGCGCCACTTGGTGGGGATGCCGGTGGGGCCGCCGTCGGGCATGGCGACGATGAGGCCCAGCCCCTCGGTGAATGCCTCGATGTCGGTCTCGCGGGTCCAGGAGTTGTAGTCGTCGTGGGCGCCGTGCAGCAGGTAAAGCACGGGCCAGGTGCGGGTGGGCTGGGCATCGTAGGCGGTGGGGAGGATCAGCCGTACGGGTGCGCTGCGGCCCAGGGCGGCCGAGGCGATGGACAGGTCGAACACGCGCTCGCTGATCTGCGTCGCGGCGCCCGCGCGAGTGGTGGCGACGGCTCCGAAGAGCGCGGCGAGGCCGGTGGCGGCCGCGGCCTTGACGACGGTACGGCGGTGCATGGCGGCTCCTCAGAACGTGCGGTCGAGGTGTTCGGCGATGGCGTTGACATGGGGCGGGTCGAGCAGGGACAGATGGTGGCCGCCGATGCGAACGACCTCCAGGTCGGGGCAGACCTCGTCCCAGCCGAGCGCGTCGTCCTCGCGCTCGTACGCGGGATCGCGCACGGTGTGCGGCGCGGGCTCGGTGGCCCGGTAGAGGATCACCCGGCCCGCGTAGGGCCCGGGCGTGTGCGCCTCGCCGATCCGCAGGTCGAGGTAGGAGGTCCGCTGGTGCTCCAGCGCGGCGGGCGGGATGTCGGCGGCCTCGCGGAGGATGCGCAGGACGCGCTCGATCCGGCCCCGGTCGTCCATCGCGGCCAGGACGTCGTACGGAAGGTCGAGGCGCGCTCCGTAGGTGTCGGCCACGTACTGGGCGAAGCCCTCGAAGTGCGCCCGCGTCCTGTCGCCCCCGACCGGCAGCGGCCGTACGGAGTCGATGAGGATCACCGCGTCCACGTCCTGCCCCGCGGCGGTGAGCAGTCGCGCCGTCTCCTGCGCGACGAAGCCGCCGAACGACCAACCACCCAGGCGGTAGGGGCCGTTGGGGTACGCGATCCGGATGGCCTCGGCGTAGCGCCGGGCCTTGGCCGCGACCGTGCCGGCCTCCTCGATCCGTTCGAGGCCGATGACGGGCTGGTCGGGGCCGAGGAGTTCGGCGAGATTGCGGTAGACGGTGGTGGGGCCGCCGGCGGCGTGCGCGAGGAACAGCGGCGGGCGGGTGCCGGTGCTGCGCAGGGCGCGTAACTCAGCCCGTCCGGCGATTTCGGGAAGGGGCGGGGTCCGGAGCGAAACCCCGGCCTCGGGCACCCCGGGCTCCGGCGCAAGCCCGAGCTGGGCCGCCACGTCGTGAATCGTGGTGGACCGTAACAACTCGCGCAGCGGCAACTCCACCCCGAACTCGGCCTCGACGGCGACCCGGATACGGGCCGCCATCAGCGAGTCCAGGCCGAGGTCGGCGAGGGCTGTCGCCGGGCCGAGGTGCTCAGGCAGATGGCCGGTTACGGCCGCGAAGTGGTGGAGGAGGCGTCGTACAGCCGACGACACCTCCTCCTCGCCGTCCGTCGCGGCGCCCGCCGACGCCGTCGCCGTCGCCGGGGCGGGCCGGTCGGTCCACCAGTGGCGGGTGTGGCGCCAGCGCGGGCCGGGGACGTCGATGACGCGGCCGGGCGGGGCCGGGAGCGGGTGGCCGGCGGCGTGCAGGGCGGCGACGTGGCCGCGGAAGGTGAGCGGGGCGTCGGTGCCGCGGCGGAGAGTGGGGAGGGCGAGGGCGTCGGGGAGGGTCTGGGCGAGGGGGTGGAGGAGGGTGGGGTGCGGGGAGATCTCGACGAAGGCGGTGTGGCCGTCCTCGGCGGCGGCCGCGAGGGCCTGGGCGAGCCGTACCGGGCGGCGGAGGTTGGCGGCCCAGTGGGCGGCGTCGTAGGCCGTGGGGGCTCTGGGGTCGTCGTGGACGGTGGAGTAGCCGCGTACGGGCGCGGCCTTGCCCCGTACGTCGTCCAGCCGGGCGGTCAGTTCGGGAAGCAGCGGGTCGACCTGCGGCGAGTGGCCGGCGCCCTGAACGGGCATGGTGCGCGCCGGGCGGCCGAGCGCGGTGAGACGGTCGGCGAGGCGGGCGACTGCGGCGGCCTCGCCGGTCACCACCTTCTGGCCGGGCGAGGAGTGGACGGCGACGTGGACGCCGGGGAAGTCGCTTGAGATCGCGGCGAGTTCGGTGTCGTCCAGGTCGACGACGGCCATCGCCCCACCGCTGAGCGAGGTGAGCAGCCGGGAGCGTACGGCGATGACGCGGGCGCCGTCCTCGGGGTCGAGGCCGCCCGCGGTGACTGCGGCGGCGACCTCGCCCATGGAGTGGCCGATGACCGCGGCGGGTTCGACGCCGTACGCACGCCAGAGTTCGGCGAGGGCGACCTGCATGCCGAACAGGACGGGCTGGGCGGTGTCCAGGCGGTCCAGGCCGGTGCCGCGCTCCAGGCTCTCGTGGAGGGAGATGCCGCAGGCGGCGGCGAGGGCGGGTTCGAGTTTCTCGACGGCGGCGGCGAACGCCGGTTCGGCGGCGAGGAGTTCGCGGCCCATGCCGGGCCACTGGCCGCCGTAGCCGGAGAAGACCCAGACCACGCCGGGGCCGATGCGGTCGCGGTCGCCGGTGACGACCCCCCGGTCGGGCCGGGCCTCGGCGAGGGCGCGCAGCGACGCGGTCAGGCCGGGGCGGTCGCGGGCGGTGACGGCGGCGCAGGCGGGGCCCCGGCCGGTGCGGCCGGCCAGGGTGCGGGCGAGGTCGCCGAGGCCGGCGGTGCGGCCGTCGGGGGTGTCGAGCCAGTCGGCGATGCGGCCTGCGGTGTCACGGACCCGGGCGGCGTCGGCGTCGCTGAGCTGCAGGATGTCGGGCGGCGCGGGGGTGGCGGGCGGCTGGTCCGACGGCTGCCATTCCTCCAGTACGGCATGGGCGTTGGTGCCGCCGAAGCCGAAGGCGGACACCCCCGCGACGGCCGTGCCGCCGTAGCGGGGCCAGGGCTCAGGCTCGGTGACGACGCGCAGCCGGGGGTCGGCGGGGGCGGGCCGCTCGCAGTGCAGTGACGGCGGTATCCGGTCGTGGTGCAGCGCGAGCACGGTCTTGACCAGCCCGGCGATCCCGGCGGCCGATTCGAGGTGGCCGAGGTTGCTCTTGGCGGAGCCGAGCAGGAGTGGCTGGTCCGGATCGCGTTCGCGGCCCAGTACGGCGGTGAGCGCGTCCGCCTCGATCGGGTCGCCGAGCGGGGTGCCGGTGCCGTGCGCCTCGACGAGGTCGACGGTGGCCGGGTCGAGGCCGGCCCGGCCGTACGCCGCCTCCAGAAGGGCCCGCTGCGCTTCGGGGTTGGGCGCCATCAGGCCGTTGGAGCGCCCGTCGGAGTTGACGGCGGTGGCCCGGATCACGGCCAGCACCCGGTCGCCGTCGCGCAGCGCGTCCGGCAGCCGCTTGAGCACCGCGACGGCGCAGCCCTCGCTCCGGCCGATGCCGTCCGCGTCGGCGGAGAAGGACTTGCAGCGGCCGTCGGGTGCCAGGGCCCCGGCCCTGCTGAAGGCGACGGTGACGGCCGGGGCCAGCAGAAGGTTGACCCCGGCCGCCAGCGCCATGTCGCTCTCGCCGGTGCACAGGCTCACGCACGCCTGGTGGACGGCGACCAGCGATGACGAGCAGGCGGTGTCGATCGCCACGCTCGGGCCGCGCAGATCGAGTACGTAACTCAGCCGTCCGGCCGCGATGCTCGGCGCCGCACCGGTGGGGGCCCGGTGGTCGACGGCGGCGGGGTCGGCACCGGTGAGCTGCCCGTACTCGTTGGACGAGATGCCGACCCAGACGCCGGTAGCGGTCCCGGCGAGGGACGCGGCCGGGATGGCGGCGTGGTCCAGCGCCTCGTGGACGACCTCGAGCAGCATGCGCTGCTGCGGGTCCATCACGGCCGCCTCGCTCGGGCTGATCCGGAAGAACTCGGCGTCGAATCCGGCGATCTCGTCCAGCGAGCCGAGGTAGCCGCCCTGCCGGGCGGTGTCCGGCGGTGCCGTGAAGTCGCTCCAGCGGTCGGCGGGCATGGTGGAGACGGCGTCGGTGCCGTCCGTGAGCAGCCGCCAGTAGTCGCCGGGCCCGCGTACGCCGCCCGGCAGCCGGCAGCCGACGCCGACCACGGCGACCGGCTCGTCGGACGGTTCGGGCAGCGTCGCCGGCAGACCGCGTTCTCCCGAGAGGGACTCCCCCGGCCTTCGGCCGGTGGGGGCGCCTCCCAGCCGCCAGGCCGGTGGAGGACCCCCACCCGTGCCCCCACGAGGAGCCCGGCCCGCGCGGCCGGACCGGAGCGGCATCGCGTGGCCGGACGCGGTGATCAGCGGTGCCTGCTCGGCCACCGCGCTCAGCCGCCTCACCAGGCCGTCCACCGTGCTGGTCTCCCACAGCAGCGTCGCGGGCAGCGCCCGCCCGATCTCCCGGGCCAGCTCGCCGGTGAGTGCCACCGCGTCCCGCGACGACATCCCGTAGTCCGCCAACGGCCGGTCCCCGGCGACTTCGGCCGGGGCCGTCCCGGCCCACGAGGCGACGCGTTCGGTGATCAGCCGCCGCAGCGCCTCGGCGTCGGCGGCCGTCACGGGGCACCACCGCCTGCTGCAGGCACACTGCGGTGCGGCGCACCCGGTGCGCCGCCTGGCCCGCGATCCTCCGGCGCATCCGATGCCGGCCACGCAGCGATACCGCCCGGCACGGCGCCGGACATCGGCCGCGTGATGGTAGGCGCGCCGGGGGTCGCCCCTGCGGAGGCATGCGGCCCGGGCGCGGTGACGGTGTGCCGGCTCGACCGGCTGAGGGCCTGCTCGCCGGACGGCCCCGGCGTCCGCGTCACGGTCCCGGCCTCGCCGGGTTCCGGTGCGGCGTACTCACCGTCCAGGTACCGCGTCCGGGTCAGGGACCGCGAGACCTTGCCGCTGGACGTACGCGGGATCGTGCCCGGCGGGACCAGGGCGAGGTCGGCGAGGCGCAGGCCGTGGCGGGCGGACAGGGCGGCACGGACGGCACGGCTCACCTCGGCCGGATCGCGGTCGGGGGCGGCGACGGCACGGCCGTGCTCGGCGACCACGACAGCGCCTTCCGTGCCGTCGGCCAGGAGGACGGCGAAAGCGGCGAGGCGGTCGCGGCGGATGGCGGGGTGGGCTGCCTGGGCGGTGGCTTCGAGGTCCTGGGGGTAGTGGTTGCGGCCGTCGACGATGACCAGGTCCTTGAGGCGTCCGGTGACCAGGAGTTGGCCGTCCAGGGTCATGCCGAGGTCGCCAGTGCGCAGCCAGTTGCCGGACGCGCCGTGCAGGGCGGCGTGGAAGACGCGCCGGGTCTGCGGGTCGCGGTTCCAGTAGCCGCGGCCGATGTTGGGGCCCTGGACCCAGATCTCACCGACCTCGCCCTCCCCCAGAGCGGTGCGGGTGGCGGGGTCGGCGATCCTGACCCGCTGGCCGGCCGGCGCGCCGCAGCCGGCGAGGTGGACGGCCCCCGGGTTGCCGGGCGGGACGGGCAGGGCCTTGCCCGCGGCCAGCGCCTCGCGGTCGAGGGCGAAGCTGCGTACCGGGTCGCCGGGCCGGGCGGCGCAGACGAAGACGGTGGCCTCGGCAAGTCCGTACGAGGGGCAGTGCGCGCCAGCCGGCAGTCCCTGCGCGGCGAAGGCGGCGTGGAAGCGCTCGGCGGTCGCGGGGCGGACCGGCTCGCTGCCGTTGATGAGCGCGGTGACGCGGTCGAGCCGGAGCCCGGCCTTCTCCTCCTCGCCGATCGCCGAAGCGCAGTAGTCGTACGCGAAGTTGGGTGCCGCGCTGATCGCGCCCGGGTGGTCGGCGAGCAGCCGCAGCCAGCGGGCCGGCCGCTGGAGGAAGTCGGCGGGGTCCATGAGGACGGACAGCAGTCCGCGTACGACGGGGGCCGCGACGCTGAGGACAAGCCCCATGTCGTGGTAGAGCGGCAGCCAGCCGACGGTGGTGACGGGGTGCTCGTCGGCACCGTAGGCGGTCAGCGCCTGGCGGGCGTTGGCCACGACATTGGCGTGGGAGATCTCGACGCCGGCCGGAACCCGGGTGGATCCGGAGGTGTATTGAAGGTAGGCGGTGGATCTCTCCGCCACCTCGGGCGGCTGCCAGCCTTCGGCCTCGCTGTCCGGGACGAGGTCGGTGGCGAGCAGCGTTGTCAGTATCTGCTGGTCGTCGAGAAAGGTTCGTACGGTGTCGAGGCTGTCGCGGGTGGTGAGCACGGCGGAGGGGCGCGCGTCGCCGAGCACGGCGGCGAGCCGGTCGCCGTGTCCCGGCAGGTCGGGGGTGAACATGGGGACGGCGACGCGGCCGGCCGCCAGTGCGGCCAGGAAGCCGATGACGAAGTCGGGGCCCTGCGGGCAGAGCAGGGCGACCCGGTCGCCGGGGGCGGTGCTGCGGGCGATCCGGGCGGCGACGGCCCGGGTGCGCAGGTCGAGGCGGCGCCAGGTGAGGGTGCGGTGGACGCCCCTGGAGTCGTACGTGGGGTGGTCGACGAAGGTGAAGGCACGGCGGGCCGGGGTGGCGGCGGCCCAGTGCTCCAGCAGGGCGGGGAGGGTGCTGGGAAGGGGGTCGGCGTCGGTCAGGGGGTGCGCGGGCATGGGGCGGCTCCTCATGTCACTGCGGTCACGGCGGCCAATGCGGTTACAGCGGGATGTTGCCGTGCCGCCGCTCGGGGACGGCGGCACGCTTGGTGCGCAGGGCGCGCAGCGCCCGGTTGATGTGCGCCCGCGTCTCGTGCGGCGGGATGACGGCGTCGATGTAGCCGCGCTCGGCGGCGGCATAGGGGGTGGCGTAGGTGGCCTCGTAGCGCTCGACGAGGCGGGCGCGCAGCGACGCCGCCCTCTCCTCACTCTCGGCGGCGGCGTCGGCGAGTTCGCGCCGGTGTATGACGCTGACCGCGCCCTCGGCGCCCATGACGGCGATCCGGGCGGTGGGCCAGGCGACGTTGACGTCGGCGCCGAGGTGCTTGGAGCCCATGACGGCATAGCCTCCGCCGTAGGCCTTGCGCACCACGACCGTCACCTTGGGCACGGTGGCTTCGGCGTACGCGTACAGCAGCTTGGCGCCGCGCCGGATGATGCCGCCGCGCTCCTGCCGGGCCCCCGACAGGTAGCCGGGGACATCGGTGAAGGTCAGCAGCGGGATGCCGAAGGCGTCGCAGAACCGGACGAAGCGGGCCGCCTTCTCGGAGGCGTCGATGTCCAGTACGCCGGCGGAGTGGAGTGGCTGGTTGGCGACCACGCCCACCGACCGGCCCTCGACCCGGGCGAGGGCACAGAGGATGTTGGGCGCGAAGAGCGCGTGCACCTCGCAGAGTTCGCCGTCGTCGACGACCGTGCGGACGATCTCGCCCATGTCGTAGGCCAGGCCGGGGCGGTCCGGGACCAGGTCGTCCAGCCGCAGATCAGCGGGCGTCGGGGCGAGGCCGGTGTAGGCCGGGGCGTATTCGGGCGGCCGCTCGCGGTTGTTGGCCGGGAGGTACGACAACAGGTCGCGTACGGTGTCCAGGGCCTCGTCCTCGTCGTCGGCGAGGAAGTGCGCGTTGCCGTTGTCGGTGTTGCTGGCCCGGGCGCCGCCGAGCTCCTCGGCGGTGGTGCGCTCCCCGGTGACCGCCTCGATGACGTCCGGGCCGGTGACGAACATGTGCGAGGTACCGTCCACCATCACCGTGAAGTCGGTGATCGCCGGCGAGTACGCGGCTCCGCCCGCACACGGCCCCATGATCACCGAGATCTGCGGGATGACCCCGGACGCCTCCACATTGCGCCGCACCAGCTCGGCGTAGAGCGCGAGCGAGGCCACGCCCTCCTGGATGCGGGCACCGCCGGAGTCGTTCAGCCCGATGACCGGGCAGCCTGTCTTCAGCGCCAGGTCCATGACCTTGACGACCTTCTCGCCGAAGGCCTCGCCCATGCTCCCGCCGAACACGGTGGCATCCTGGGCGAAGACACAGACCTGGCGCCCGTCGATCGTGCCGAATCCGGTGATCACCCCGTCGCCGTACGGCCGCTTGTCGTCGTCCCCCGCGCGCGCCCGTACGAAGACGTCGGTCTCGGTGAAGGAACCCGCGTCCATCAACCGCTCGATCCGCGCTCGCGCCGTCTGCCGCCCGCGCTCCCGCTGCCGGTCCACCGCCCTGGCCGGCGCCGCGGCCAGGGCCTGCTCCTGTCGGCGCGCCAGGTCGGCGACACGACGCGCCGTGCTGTCGGCAGGGGACGCTTCCGCGATACTCATCAATGCCACCTCCGAAGGGGCTTTCGAATATCGCAGCCATCGGAAGCGGGACGGGGCAATCACCGTTCCCTGTGGGTTAGTTGAGCGTCAGGGGCCGCCGTTTCGTCGCGGCATGACAACGGCTCGGCCGGTCCGCGGCCCACAACGGACAGGCCCTAGCAGCTCGGTACCGAGCCCTTCCCCGTCTCCAGCGCCACCAACGCACTCACGGCACCCTTCAGCGTGGTCACCGGAACCAGCCGCAGCCCCTTCGGAAGCTCGGACTTGGCGTCGGAGCACTCGGCCTTCGGGACCAGGAACACCGTCGCCCCGTCCCGCCGCGCGGCCTGCGTCTTCAGGGCCACGCCACCCACCGCGCCCACCGTCCCATCGACGTCGATCGTGCCCGTACCGGCGATGGTGCGGCCGCCCGTGAGGTCGCCGCCGGTGCCGTCGCCGTCGAGCTTGTCGATGATCCCGAGGGTGAACAGCAGGCCGGCGCTGGGCCCGCCGACATCCGCGAGCTCCAGGGTGACCTTGACGTTCTTGTCGCTGAGGTCGAGGTAGTTCAGGGCGGCCTCGGTCGCCGCGTCCTGCGACTCCTTCATCTGGGCCTCGTTGTGCTGCTCGATCTCCTTGACGCTGTCCCCGGTCGGATAGACGGAGTCGCGCGGCATGACGGCCTGGTCGGTGCGGAACCAGCCGTCGATCACCGCACCGAGCGAGACATGCGCGTCAGGACCGGTCGCCTCGATGGTCGTCATCCGCAGCTGCCCGCTCGTGTCCCGGGTGGCCGCCCCGGAGATCGTGATCACCGGGGTGTCCTGGTCCGCACCGAGAACGTTCGCCGTCATCCCTGGCTGCGCCACCGAGAACGGCAGCGGCGCGAACAGGGCCGTGGCGATCAGACCCACGACGGGCAGAGCACAGACGGCGACGGCTTGGGGGCGCGTGAGGCGAGAGAGCACGGGATCAATCTAACGGGACGGGCTGACACGCTCGGCCGCGGGCAGTCGTACAGCTGATGCCACGGTTGCTGTCGGGGCCGCCGTCAGCGCAACGCGTCCGCGACCTCCCGAGCCGCATCCAACACCCGCGGCCCCACCCGCTCCGGCACGGAGTCCGCAAGCATCACCACACCCACACTCCCCTCCACCCCGGTAACCCCGACAAGAGGAGCCGCGGCCCCACTGGCCCCCGCCTCCAACTCCCCATGCGTCAAAGTGAACCCGCACTCCCCCACCGGCGCCTGCCGCGCGGCAAGAATCGCCCGCCCCGCAGCCCCCCGGTCCAGCGGATGCCGGAACCCGGCGCGATAGGCAACGTGGTAATCCGTCCACGTGGGCTCGACAACAGCGACGGCAAGCGCCTCGGTCCCGTCGACAAGCGTGAGATGGGCCGTCGCCCCGATGTCCTCCGCGAGCGAGCGCAACGCGGGCAGCGCGGCCTCCCGCACCAGCGGATGCACCTGGCGCCCGAGCCGCAGCACCCCGAGCCCGACCCGGGCACGGCCGCCCAGATCACGCCGTACGAGAGCGTGCTGCTCCAACGTGGCAAGCAACCGGTACACAACGGTCCGGTTCACTCCCAGTTTGTTCGAGAGTTCGGTGACGGTCAGCCCATGATCGGTGTCGGCAAGCAGCTTGAGGACGCGCAGTCCCCGGTCGAGCGTCTGAGAGGTCTCCGCGGTCACGACGCCCACTCCTTAGTGGTGAGGTCGACGGCCCCCTCGCGGCGGTTGCGACACCGAGTCCCGTCGGCGACGCGCTACAGAGGCCGCCGGTCGGCTGGCGACCCGGTTCTCCCGGGCGGAGTCGCTTCACGGCTGCGCTCCGCGGCGGCGCTGCCACGGGGCGTGTGCGTAGCGGGACAGTAGCGAGCCGGTTCGCTCAGCGGAAGGCACCGTCCAGAATCCGGTCATCGGCTGGTACGGACTGATTTCGTTTGCCCCGATTCGCACGGCGCCCGCCACCCGGCGTGCACGCCCCTTGCACAGAGCG
Organism: Streptomyces sp. NBC_00620; assembly: GCF_026341825.1. Taxonomy (GTDB): domain Bacteria; phylum Actinomycetota; class Actinomycetes; order Streptomycetales; family Streptomycetaceae; genus Streptomyces. The sequence goes on along the minus strand of NZ_JAPENY010000001.1, from coordinate 3,108,479 downwards.
CACACGCCACAGCACACGCCGGCACCCGGCTTAACACGCCCGCACGCACCCGCGGCCACGTGCCGCACTCCGGTCCACACGCCCCGCACAGGCACGAACACACGCGCCGATTCCCGGACCGCACGCCCCGCGCGGATACGTACGCGCGCCGGTCACTCGGAGCACACGCCCGGCGCAGACCCGAACACCCACGCCGGCTCCCCATGGCACACGCCCCGCACAGGCACGTACACCCACACCGGTCCCCACCCTCACCGCCCAGGCACAGCGCCCAGCGTCACCGCATCCGCGTGGCCCACTCCTGCACCTTGGCGATCCGCTGCCGCAGCTGGCCCGCCGTCGCCTCCGCGCTCGGCGGCCCCCCGCACACGCGCCGCAGCTCGGTGTGGATGACACCGTGCGGCTTGCCGCTCTGGTGGACGTACGCGCCGACCATGGTGTTGAGCTGCTTTCTGAGCTCCAGCATCTCCTTGTGGGAGACCACGGGCCGACGCTCGGCGGGCAGTTCGAGAAGGTCCGCTTCCTCATCCGGCTTCTTGCGGCTGTGCGCAATCTGCCGGGCCTGCCGCTTCTGGAGCAGGAGCTGCACCTGGTCGGGTTCGAGCAGCCCCGGAATCCCCAGGTAGTCCTGCTCCTCCGCGCTCCCCGGGTGGGCCTGCATGCCGAACTCGGCGCCGTCGTACAGCACGCGGTCGAAGACGGCCTCGGACTCCAGCGCCTCGAAGGAGAACTGCTCCTGCTCCCCGGTGTCCTCGTCCTCCTCCCGGTTCGCCTCCTCCATCTCCTTCTCGGAGTCGGCGTACGGGTCCTCCTCGCCCTCCTTCTTGGGCTTGTCGAGGACGTGGTCGCGCTCGACCTCCATCTCGCTCGCGAAGCCGAGGAGGTTGGGAATGGTCGGCAGGAAGACGGAGGCGGTCTCGCCGCGGCGCCGGGAGCGCACGAAGCGTCCGACGGCCTGTGCGAAGAAGAGGGGCGTGGAGATGGTGGTGGCGTACACGCCGACGGCGAGCCGCGGCACGTCCACGCCCTCGGACACCATCCGCACCGCGACCATCCACCGGTCCTCGCTGTGGCTGAACTCGTCGATACGGTTCGAGGCGCCGGTGTCGTCGGACAGGACGAGGGTGGCCTTGGTCCCAGTGATGTCGCGGATGAGCTTGGCGTAGGCGCGGGCCGACTCCTGGTCGGACGCGATGACAAGAGCGCCGGCGTCCGGAATGCCCTTCCTGACCTCCGTCAGCCGCTGGTCCGCGGCGCGCAGCACGCTCGGCATCCACTCGCCGCGCGGGTCGAGCGCGGTGCGCCAGGCCTGCGAGATGGCGTCCTTGGTCATGGGCTCGCCGAGCCGGGCGGCGATCTCGTCGCCAGCCTTCGTACGCCACCGCATGTTGCCGCTGTAGGAGAGGAAGATGACGGGCCGCACGACCCCGTCGCCGAGGGCGGACCCGTACCCATAGGTGTAGTCGGCGGAGGACCGCCGGATCCCGTCCCTCCCCTCCTCGTACGTCACGAAGGGGATGGGGTTGGTGTCGGACCGGAAGGGCGTACCGGTGAGCGCGAGGCGCCGCGTGGCGGGCTCGAACGCCTCCAGGCACGCCTCGCCCCACGACTTGGAGTCACCGGCGTGGTGAATCTCGTCGAGGATGACGAGGGTCTTGCGCTGCTCGACGCGGTTCCGGTGCAGCATGGGCCGCACACCGACACCGGCGTACGTCACGGCGACGCCCTGGTACTCCTTGCTGAGCGGCCCCGCGCTGTACTCGGGATCCAGCTTGATCCCTATCCGCGCGGCCGCCTCCGCCCACTGCTTCTTCAGATGCTCGGTCGGCGCGACCACGGTCACCTGCTGGATGACATGGTGATGCAGCAGCCAGGACGCGAGCGTCAGCGCGAACGTCGTCTTGCCTGCGCCGGGTGTGGCGACGGCCAGGAAGTCGCGTGGCTGCTCCTGGACGTACCTCTCCATCGCCCTCTGCTGCCAGGCACGCAGCTTGCCGGCGGTGCCCCAGGGGGCGCGGCCGGGAAAGGCGGGTGAGAGGTGATGGGACGAGGAAGCGGCACTGGCGGCGGTGGTAGTCACGGTCTCCGTGTGTGGGGTCGAATCAGAGGGGCCGCGCGTAGCGCGTCAGGTAGGGCGGTGGTGGGAGACGGGCGGGCGGCTCGGCTACGTATGACAACCGGGCCACCCTACCGGCGCCCCGACCACGTCAACGCGCGGACGACGCCGGGTCACCCGTGGATGGGACTCAGGTCACAGCGCGCGCAGCCGCCCCGCGATCACACCGATGTCGTTCTGCTCACCGGAGGCCACGCCGATGACCAGGTCGTACGCCGCGTCCTGGTCGCAGGCCGCGAGATCGACCCCGTTCGCGGCGAGGAAGGTCGCGGCGGCCAGCCAGGCGGTCCGCTTGTTGCCGTCGACGAGAGGGTGATTGGTGGCGATGGCGTGCAGCAGGGCCGCGGCCTGGTCGTGCAGGTCCTGGTAGGCGGCGACGCCGAGCATGCGGGCACGGGGCCGATGGACGGCCGAGGCCAGCAGCCCCGACGCACGCGTCTCGGGCACCCGCCCGCCGAAGGCCACCGCGGCGAGGTCCGTCACTTCGGCGACGGTGAGGTGACGGGTCATTCGCCCAACCTCCGCAACAGTTCGGCGTGCTCGGCCGCCAACTGTGCGGCGAGCGAGCGGATGAGCGCACCCTCCTCCTGCAGATACCTGCGTACGGCCTCCTCCGCGACTTCCTCGGGCAGGCGGTCCTGCGCGTCGGCGAGGTCGGCAAGCGCCCGCTCCAGGGTGGAATCGAGACGGAGTTCCATACGGAGAACGTAGGGCACGACCCCAGCCGATTACGACCGGTTTACGATCACCGCTCCCGCACCCGAGTAGTCACCCACGCCCCCACCAACGCCACCCCCGCCATCGGCAGGAACACCGCCGCGAAGGCGGCCGGATGCGAGCCGGACGCCGAGGTGGCCGCATGGCTCACCGTGCCCCCGCCCAGCGCGGCGAAGGCGGCGCCGCCCGCGGCGAGCAGCACCACGTTGGCCAGACCGTCGGAGATCTGCAGTGAGGCGGAGTTGGTACCGGCTTCCTCGGGCGCCGAGAGGTGCAGCAGCAGCACGCTGGTCGAGGCGATCACCAGCCCCATCCCCAGGCAGCCGAACGCCCAGGCGACGGCGACGATCCACACGGGCACGGCGTGGATCAGGACACTCGGCGCGGCGGCGATCGCTGCCGCGACCAGCACCATGCCGAGGAACATCAGCCGCTCGCGGTACGGCTCCACACGCGGCCTCGACTGGATGTACGAGCCCAGCGCCCACGTCCCGCCGCCCGCCGCGAGCGAGAAACCGGCGAGCGTCGGCGACAGCCCCCGCTGGGTGACCAGCATGAGCGGCACGAAGGACTCGGCGGCGATGAAGGAGCCGGCCGCGACCCCGCGGAGCAGCACCACGGACGGCAGTCCGCGCGCCGCCCGGTAGGTGCCGCGGGGCAGCAGCCCGAGGACGGCCGGGACGAGCAGCGCGACGCCAATGACGGCGGGGACGAGCGAGAACCAGGTCAGGTCCTGGGCGGCGTACTGGAGGATCCCGGCACCGCACGAGATCCCGAGCGCGAGCCGGATCCGCCGCCGGTCGAAGGGCACACGCCCCTTCCCCTCCGCCCCCTCCTCGGGGCTGGACGTCCGCCGCCGTATCTGAGGCAGCGCGAGGCCCAGCGGCAGAAAGACCAGGACAGGTATGCCGATGAACACCCACCGCCAGCCGAGGTGTTCGGTGACCGCGCCCGCGGCGAGCGGTCCGACCACGGACGGGATCACCCAGCTCGCGGCGAACGCCGCCATGATCGACGGCCGCAGCCGCTCGGGATAGGCCCGCCCCACGACCACGTACAAGGCGACGATCACCAGCCCACCGCCGAGCCCCTGCACCGCCCGCCCGAGGATGAACAGCCACATGGTCCCCGCGCTGCCGCACAGCAACAGCCCGGCGGCGAAGGCGGATATCCCCGCGGTCAACGAGGCGAGCGGCCCGTCCCGGTCCGACCACTGCCCGGCGAGCACCATCCCGAACAGGCTGGTCGTGAAGTACCCGGAGAAGGCGAAGGCGTACAACGACACCCCGTCCAGCTCCCGCGCCGCCACCGGCATGGCGGTCCCGACCGCCGTCGCCTCGAACGCGATCAGCAGCACGACGGAGACGATCCCGATACTGAGCGCCCGATAGCCCCGGCCCAGAACACCATCATCGGCATCGGAACCGGCCCCTGCCGGAACCGTCGTGGCATCGCGCGCACCCAGGCTTGTCATGCCCGTCAGCGTAAGGGTCACAACCGACCCTGACCCCTGTCCGGAGTCCGTGATCGACTGAGCCTTTGGTCGTACGACCACTGCTCACGCGGAACCCCCGCGCTCCCGCCCGTTCATGAACGGCACATGGCAGTCCCATTGCAGCGCCCGCCCACCCCTTGAGCCCCGTCCCCACCCCCGCCTACGGTCAACCCATCAGGTTCGGAACGAGTGAGCCGTGCCGCACCTGAGAACGGCCGTGTGCCCGAGTGGTTTAGGGACTCGCCTGCAAAGCGAGTTACGTGGGTTCGATTCCCGCCACGGCCTCCACAGCCTGACCAGGCAGAACGAAGGGGCGGCATCCTCGACAAGGGTGCCGCCCCTTCGGGTGACTCCGGGCCCCCGGAACGCTGTTGTTCCTGCTTTGTTCCTCCGCGACCACGGTGACCGGAACGTCGGCGGCGGCTACCGTTGGGAGGCGCCAACTTAGCTGGGCGGCAACCGAGTTGGACGGCGAATGCCGAGGTGGGGGCGAGGGATGAGACGGCTGTGGGGGCTCGGCGTGGCGGTGACCGCCGGGGCGGCGGCGCTGCTGATCGCCGGATGCGGCACTCCGACGGATTACAGCGAGATCGTCACGTTCACCGACGAGCACGGCCGCGTCTGCACCGCGGCGGTGGTCGTCGACCAGGAGCAGAACGAGGGCGACGACTACGAGATCTCCAGCCTCGACTGCGACTACCCCCCGGAGGGCCGGACGCCGGGGCCCACCCGCTACTCGCCCCTGCCGGAGCGGGATACGGAGTAACCGGCGTCGGCCACACCCTCACCGGACGGAGCCAGGCCAACAGAGCCGGGACGATCGCCCGCACCAGCATTGACGATCACCGCGTGCGCAGCAGCGTGCACACAGCCTCCTCCTCGAACTCGCGGAGCTTCCGCAGCAGCTCCGGGGTGTCGCGGTTGATCTGGCTGGTGAGGGAGACCGTGAGGGAGCGTCGGCCGTCCGGGGTGGCGGCGATCAGCTGGGTGTATCCGGGGGTGTTCCCGGTGTGTCCGAGGACCGTGCCGCACCGGGTGGCGTAGCGGAAGATGCCGAGGCCTGCGGTGTTGCGGCCGGGGCCGGCCGGTTCGGAGGCGCCGTCCACCCAGCGGCGTTGCTCGCGCAGTACCGCCCGCGAGGTCAGTTCGCCGCTCGCGTAGCCGCGGACGAACCGGTTCATGTCGCGCGGTGTGGAGATGATGCCGCCCGAGGCCCACACCCCTGAGGTGCCGATCAACTCGCTGACGTCCTCCGGTGGTTCCGGCGGGCTGACGGCGTAGCCGTGCATGAAGGGCTCGGGCATCTCGTATCCCTGCGGAAGGCTGGTGTGGTGCAGGCCTTGGCGCTGGTAGACGGTCTTGCTGAGCAGTGTCTCGTAGGGCTCCCCAGTCACGGCCTCGGCCATCAGGGCGACGGCGATGTTGTCCGAGTTGGAGTAGAGGTACTCGGAGCCCGGGCGGAAGTGCAGAGCCTCGTCCTTGACGAAGTCGAGCAGTCGTCGCGAGTCGAAGTGGCGCCGGGGGTCGGCCACGATGAGACGGAGGAATTCCGGATCGGTGCTGTAGTCCGGCAGCCCGCTGGTGTGCTGCAGCAACTGACGGAGAGTCACCCGGCCCCAGGCGCGTGGCAGCTGAGGCAGGCGCTTGCGGATCGTGTCGTTGAGGCCGAGGGCATGGTGCTGGACCAGGTACAGCGCTACCGCGCCGCTCAGGGCCTTGCTCGCACTGGCGGTCCTCGTGTGGTCGCTCGGCTCGATCTGCCGGCCGGTCGTGACGTCGGCGACGCCCGCCCGCAGGACCTGGCTCCTCTGCCCGCTCTGCAGCATGACCACCGCTCCGGGCGGGCCTCCCCGAACCGCGACCAGTGCGTCGAGCTGCCGCTGGAGCGAGTCCAGGTGGTCGAAGGCATCGTCGTCGGGAACAGCAGGAACAGCAGGACCAGCGGGAAGAGCGCGATCGGCGCGAGCATCGGGAACAGCGGTGGCCGGTTGCGGCACCACGCTTCCGACACAGACAGCGGCCAGCAAGGTGAACAGTCCAAGGCGCAGGCGAGGGCTGTGTGGACGCGGATGCGGATGCGGATGCGGCACGGTGACTCCCTAGGGCGGACGGAGACAGGGCACGCTCAGCATCGGCAGGTGATGGTGTCGAGCGCGCGCGTTCCTGCTCCATACGGCCGATACCGAGCCCGGCATCGGTCACGAGGACGGTCTACCGCCCCGCCGGTCCGCGTTCACGCGTACAGCATTCCGCCCGCCCGGTCCTCGAATATCTCCGGCCAGTAGCGCCAGCCGTCGTCGCCGGGTGCGGCCGGGGTCGGGTCGCAGGCGAGGGGGTCGACCGTGGCGAGGGTCTGGGTCATGGTGGCGGCGAGTTGTTCGTAGGCGTCCGTGAGGTCGTGGGCCGCGTCCAGGGACTTCTCCCGGTGCAGTAGCCAGAGAGTGAAGGCGAGTGTGGAGATGTCGGCGTTGAGGGGGCGGAGGGTGAGGTCCGGTTCGCTCCAGGCGAGGACGGCACCCGTGGTGCCGTCGACGACGAGGTTCGTGTCCTCCAGCAGATAGCCGAGGCGTATCAAACGGTCGGCGGCGTCCGGGAGTTGGTCGGCGGTGAAGTCGCCGGGGCGCTCGTCCGCGTAGTACTCGCTGAGCGCCGGCAGGGGAACCTCCGTGTCCAGCTGGAAGACGAAGCCGTCCTCCGGGAGGCCCGTCTCGCGCAGGAAGCGGCGTGTCGGCTCGTGCGTGAGCGCGGTCGGGAAGTCGACGTCCTCGAAGCACATGATCTCGCCCGTGCCGAACTCCTCGTCCAGCAGCCGCTTCGGCAGGTCCAGGACGAGTCCCTCACCGGGGCCCGCGATCCGGGCCAGCGGCCGGATCAGCGCGGCCATCCTCCAGAACGCCGGCACCTCGTCGCCCGCCGCGCCCTCGAAGACGGCGGCCAGCCGGTCCGACGCCTCCGTGACCGCCTTCGGGCCGAACCCCGCCCGCTGGGACGCGGACTGCCCGCGGGAAGCCGTCAGCTCCTCCGTGGCCGCCGCGAAGCGCAGTAGCGCCTCCAGAGAGGGGGCCAGCGGTGAGAGGTCCATCGGTGTCGGGTTCGGGTGCAGGTGCGCCGTGGAGACCTTCCCCGTCGCCCCGTCGAGGACGATCGCCTCCAGGTCCCGGTCGAAGCTCCGCAGGGCGCCTATGACCAGCTGGTCCTGGAGCTCCCCCGCGAGTCGCTCCGCGTCGACCGCCAGGTCCGCGACCCTGCGCAGCCCGTGCTCCCGCAGCGTGCCGAACCCCACCAGCGTGCCCTCGCAGGGCAGTCCGGGGCCCGACAGCCGGCGCCGCGTCCCGTCGTGCGTGATGTACGGATACAGCTCGTCGTCGGTCAGTGTGATCGCGCCGCCGACATCGGTGTCAGTCGTGCTCATGGCTCCCCCGCGCATGTGAACGCATCGTGCTTCCCCCGAGCAAGGAACGCCCCGTCGTCCAGGGGCAGTTCCCACTAAGTCAGAACCATACGCCGCACCACTGACAACGCCGGAAACATGCAGGCACAGACGATGCACAGGCGGAGCACAGACCGGAAACACCCGGGTACGCACCGATCCCAGGCCCGGAATCACCCGGTTCGCACCAGCCGCCTCACGTACCCGGTTCACGCCACCCGAGCCCGCTCCCGCCCCGCCTCACGCGCCGCCACGGCCTCGGGACGAGGGGCCAGGACGACGACGTACAGGGGCGGGTGCGGACCAGTCCGTCGTACGCCGTCAACTGCTCGCCCAGGACGACGTCCTGCACGACGACCGTGAAGCCAGCCTGCGCGTAGGCGTCCGCGGCAGCCGCTCCGCGAGTGCCTGCGCCACGGTGGACTTCCCCGAGGCCATGATTCCCTTGATCAGGACAACACCGTCCAACCCATCCATGGACAAGCCGAAACGCCCCCCGCCTCAGGCGAAGTACACGCCACCCACGACAACCACCACAGCCGCCACCACGAACAGCAGCACCCACAGCGCCAGCTTCCCGACACCGGGAGCGGGTTCGTAGCGCGGCGGCTCGGGCTCGCGAGAGCTCGTCGGCTCGTGCGCGTCACTCATGACGTCGTCACAGTGTCGTCGTCACGGAGTAGTCACCACAGCCGCCTGCGGCCGGATCGGCAGCCGGTTCACCGGCCGCCCGGTAGCCGCCCGCACCGCCGCGGCGACCGCCGCCGGAGACGTCACGACGGGCACCGCGCTGGCCGCCTTCGCACCGAAGGGGGCGACCACGTCGCGCTCCTCGACCAGCTTGACGATGCGGATGTCGGGGGCGTCCAGGGAGGTGGGGAGGGCGTAGCCGGTCAGGTCGGGGTGGCGGACAAGCCCGCGCGCGGTGCGCAGGTTTTCCGTCAAAGCGGCGCCCACGCCCTGGGTGACGCCCGCCTCGATACGGGCCGCGAGCTGGGCGGGGTTGAGGATCCGGCCCACGTCCTGGGCCAGGGCGAGTTCCACGACGCGGACCGAGCCCAGCTCGATGTCGACGTCGACCACCGCGCGGATCGCGCAGAAAGCGAGGCCTACGAAGGCGTCGCCCTGGCCGGCCGCATCCAGGGGCTCGGTCGGATGGGGGCGGCACTGGGCGGTGGCCCAGAGCTCCTTGCCGTCCATCGCCTCGGTGACGGTCGTGGACAGCACCCCGTCGTACGAGGTGATCTTGCCGTCGGTGATCTGGAGCAGCTCGGTCGACATCCCGAACTTGTGCGCCAGGGGCTGCAGCAACTGCGTACGGACCATTTTCGCCGCGCGTTCCACCGCTCCGCCCGACACCCAGGTGTGGCGGCCGCGGCAGCTCGGGCCCGCCGGGGGCTGGTCCGTGTCGACCGGCGCCACGTGCACCTCGTCGATGCCGAGCGTCTCCTGGACGATCTGCCGGGCCAGCGTGGTGAAGCCCTGGCCGGTCTCCACGGCCGCGCAGAGCACCGTGGCGACCCCGTCGTGGACCTTCACGGTGGCCGTCGAGACCTCGTCCGCGCCCTCGGCACCGAGCATGTGCACCATGCCGAGGCCGTAGCCGACACCCCGGCGTACGGCGCCGGGTTCGCCCGCGCCTTCGGGGCCGCCCGGGAGCAGCCACTCGTCCTCGGGTGTGTCCTTGGGGAGGGCGGGGAGCGGGAAGTCCCGTACGGCCTGGAGGAGTTCGGCGACCGGGGCCGGGCAGGTCACCGTCTGACCGGTGGGAAGTACGTCCCCCGTAGCCATCACATTGCGCAGGCGCAGCTCCGCCGGGTCCATGCCCAGCTTCTTCGCCAGCTTGTCCATCTGCGCCTCGTAGGCGGCGCAGACCTGCATGGCGCCCTCGCCGCGCACGTGGCCGGAGGGCGGGTTGTTGGTGCGTACGGCCCAGCCCTCGATGAAGGCGTTGGGGACGACGTACGGGCCGCAGGCGAAGGAGACCGCGGCGGCCAGCGACTCCGACGAGGTGTCCGCGTAGGCGCCGCCGTCCAGGAGGATCTGCGCCTCGACCTTCACCAGCTTGCCGTCGGCGTCCGCGTGGTGGCGGTAGCGCAGCAGCGTGGGGTGCCGGTGGGCGTGGCCGAGGAAGGACTCTTCCCGCGTAGCGGTGATCTTCACCGGGCAGCCGGTCTTCAACGCCAGCAGGCCGAGCGGGAGTTGCAGGCCCTGGTCCTCGCGGTCGGCGGTGGCTCCGGGCACGCCGGTGACGACGACCTTCACGCGCTCGGGCTCCAGGCCGTAGCAGGCGGCGGCCGTGTCGCGGTCGGTGTGCGGGTCGGTGGACGCCACGTAGAGCTCGACTCCGCCGTCGGGGCGGGGCACGGCGAGGCCCGCCTCGGCGCCGACGGGGGCGGGGTCCTGGCGGCCGATGCGGTACTGGCCCTCGACGACGATCTCGCCGGTCGCGTCCGGGTCGCCGTGGCGCAGCGGGATGTGCCGGATCAGGTTGCCGTCGGGGTGCAGCGGCTCGGCCTCGAAGGCGAGCTCCGGGTCGGTCACCGCGTCGAGCATCTCGTACTCGACGATGACGGCCGCGGCGGCCATCCGCGCGGTGTCCGGGTGGTCGGCGGCGACGGCCGCGATGGGCTCCCCGTGGTGGCGTACGACCTCGGAGGCGAACACCGGGCGGTCGGCCCTGCCCCGGCCGTGCACCGGGGTGCCGGGCACGTCCTCGTGGGTGATGACGGCCCGTACGCCGGGCATCTCGCGCGCGTGGCTGGTGTCGATCGACACGATGCGCGCGTGCGGGTGGGGTGATCTGAGCACGGCGGCCCACAGCAGGCCCTCGGCCCACAGGTCGGCCGCGTACGGGAAGGTGCCCTCCGTCTTGGCGCGGGCCTCGGCGGCCGGCAGTGAGACTCCGAGCCCGTGCGGGAGGGGCTCGGAGCCCGCCTCCGGCGCCGCGGGTGACGCGGTCGCGGTTTCGTTGCTCACGCCTGGCCTCCGTCCTGGCCGTACGGCTGCTCATGCGGCGCCTGGGGGTCGTACGACGTGTCGTACGGGGGGTTGTACGCAGAAGTGTCCCCGTACGCCGCGGGGTTGACGCCGCCCGCGCCCGGACCCGCCTGGTGCGGGATGCGCGCCTCGTCGACGTCCGGCGCGGATTCGGCGGCTGCCGCGGAGTGCGCCTCGCGTTCGGCGACGACCTCCTGCACGGCGTCCAGGACGCCGCGGTAGCCCGAGCAGCGGCACAGGTTGCCGCACAGGGCCTGGCGGGTCTCCAGCTCGTTCGGCGCGGGGTTGCCCTCGAGCAGGTCGTGCACGGTCATGGCCATGCCGGGTACGCAGAAACCGCACTGCACGGCGCCGCACTTGGCCAGCGCGCGCTGCACGTCGGAGGGCTGTCCGTCAGTGGCCAGGCCCTCGACGGTGCGCACCTCGCTGCCCGCGGCGGTGACGGCGGGCACCAGACAGGAGGCCACGAGCCGCCCGTCCACCTGGACGTTGCAGGCGCCGCACTCGCCCTGCGAGCAGCCGTCCTTGGCGCCCGCGAGGCCGAGGCGCTCGCGCAGTACGTAGAGCAGCGATTCGCCGATCCAGGCGTCGGTCACGGGGCGGTCGGCGCCGTTGACGCGCAGGACGTAGGAGGCGAGGGGGTGTTCGTCGTGCCGGGCCGTGGCGGGGGTCCCGGCGTCCTCCGCCTCTTCGGCGGCGACGGCCTCGGAGGCCTCGGGCACCCCGGAGGCTTCGGAGTCCTCGTGAGCCTGGTCCGCGCCTGGCGCCTCAGGAGCCTCGTGAGCGGGCTCGGCGGCCTGCTGGGCGGCCTGCGCGGGCAGTTCGGCGGATGACTGCCCCGGCGGCCGTACGAGGCCTTCAGCGGGCGTCTGCGCCGACGGCCGTACGGCGTCCTCGGCGGCCTGGTCCCTCGGGTCGGCGGACCGTTCCCTCGGGTCGGCCGACCACGCCTGCCCGATGGCCTCCGTCGCCCAGGGAGCGGCCGCTCCGCCGGGGAGTGTGGCGGGCGGCGTCCCGCCCCACTGCTCGACGAGCGCCGAGGTGGTGAACTCGCCCGATTCGTCCGGAAGATCCCCACCGGCCACCGGAATCGACCACTGCCCGGTCACGTCGTGCCCGGAAGGTCCAGAGGGTCCGGCCTGACGGGGTTGCCCGCCACCGCCCTGCGTCTGCGTGACGTCCCCGAAGTCCCACTGCCCGGTGACCGGCGGCTGGTACGTGAACCCGTCGCGGCCGGCTTCCGGGGGGACGGCGTTCGGATCCGGCCAGTCGACGGCGCCGGCCTGCGCGGCCCACGCCCCCGCCTGCGCCGGGTCCGCAGCGGCGGGCGCCGCGGGCGGCACGTCTATCTGCGGCGGCACGTAGCCGTGCCCGGGGGCCGCGAGCGGCTCACGCTCGGCGAGGAGGGCCTCGATACCGCCTTCGGGGAGCTTGACGAAGGCCGTGGCGCCGTCGTCGTAGTCACCCTGGGGCAGCGGATCCCACCGGCCGCCCTGAGGGGCGCCCTCTCCGTGCTGGTCGTCGGTCACGACAGTGCCCTCCCCAGTGCTCGTCGGGCCAGCGCGGCGACGGTGCGACGCAGGTGCAGTACGGCGGGCGGAAGCGGTTGGACGGAGCCGTCCTCGGCGGGGACGGGGTCGGGGATGCAGGCCGCGGCGACGTACTCCCCGAAGGCGTTGAGCGCCTCCGGCACGAGCGTGCGCTCCCCGTCCCAGTCGATCAGCTGGGCGACCCAGGCCTCGGCGTCCAGGGGCCGCAGCGGCATCGGCGCTATGGCCCCGACCGCGCACCGCACTCCGCGCCTGGCGGGGTCCAGGACGAGCGCCACGGACGCGATCGCACGCCCGGGCCCGGTACGTCCGGTCGCCTTCAGGAAGACCTGCGGCGCGTGCAGCAGCGGCACGCGCACGTAGCCGATGAGTTCGCCGGCGCGGAGCATCTCCACGCCCGCGAGCAGGTGCGAGACGGGGATCTCGCGGCGGGCTCCGTCAGGGCCCGCGATGATCAACGCGGCTTCCAGGGCGGCCAGTACCGGCAGCGCGTCCCCGGTGGGGGACGCCGAGGCGATGTTGCCGCCCAGGGTGCCCGCGTTGCGGATCTGCGGCGGTCCGGCGGCGCGCGCGGAGGCGGCGAGCGCCGGGATGAGGGCCGCGAAGTCGGGGCGGCCCATGCGTGCGTGGGTGAGCCCTGCGCCGAGCAGCGCGTGGCCGTCCTGGTACTGCCAGCCGCGGATCTCGCTGATCCTGCCGAGACCCACGAGTGCGGCGGGCCGCAGCTGTCCGGAGTTGACGGCGGCCATGAGGTCGGTGCCGCCCGCGACGGGAACGGCGGCGGGCATGGCGGCCAGAGCCGCGACCGCCTCGTCCAACGAGCCGGGCAGCGTCACGGCCTGCGCCGCCTGCGGTGCGTGCGTGGTCAAACCGGCTGCCCCTTCCCGCTGCCCCACCTGGTCCCACCTGTGCTGCCGTACGGTACGTGCTGACAGGGCGGACGTGGCAACTCTGGCACATCTTCCCCGGCCCTCGACGCGGGGGTCCGCTAGGAGGCATTCGCCCCCCTCACCAGGGAGATGGTCCGTTTTCGTACGGCATCACCGGTGAGCCTGAAATGCCACTCTTCGGTGATCCGTGGGCGTCTTGTTCCTCATGGGGCCACGGTTACGGGACGAGGGCACCGGGACACCCGTTTCCGGGGTCACCTCACACGTTCGGGGGTTCCCCCTCGATCGGGCGTCCGAGCACCCCGGGGCGCTGCTGCCACGGCAACGGCCCCGTGGGCGGGCGATACGCCACTCCCAGGGCGTCAAGTCGCCCGTAGTGCACGGCCATCCGCCGCTCGAAGTCCGCGAAGTCCCGTTCGCTGGGCGCGGGCAGTGCGCTCCAGGCGACCTCGGCGAAAGCCGCCAGCCTCGGGAACGCCTGGTAGTCCACGCGCGCGTGATCCTCCATCACCTCGGTCCACACGTTGGCCTGAGTGCCGATCACATGCCGTGCCTCCACCTCGGTGAGCTGCGGCGGCACGGGCTCGAAGCGGTAGACGTCCTCCAGGGTGCGCACGTAGCCGATGGGCACCGGCTCGTCCTCGCCCGCGTCCTGACGGTGGTCCAGGTACACCTGCTGCTCGGGGCACATGACGACGTCGTGGCCCGCGCGGGCGGCGGTGATGCCGCCCGCGTAGCCGCGCCAGGACGAGACGGCGGCGCCGTCGGCGAGGCCGCCCTCCAGGATCTCGTCCCAGCCGATCAGCCGACGCCCGCGCGCGGAGAGCCAGTTGTCGAAGTGCCGGATGAACCAGGACTGCAACTCGTCCTCGTCGGCGAGCCCCAGCTCCTTGATACGGGCCTGCGCGGTCGGCGACTGCTTCCACTGGTCCTTGGCGCACTCGTCGCCGCCCACGTGAATGAACTCCGAGGGGAACAGCTCGAGGAGTTCCTCGAAGACCCCCTCGTAGAAGCGCAGGGCGTTGTCAGTGGGGGCGAGTACGTTTTTGGAGACGCCCCAGGTGTCCCAGACGGAGAGCGAGGTCGTGTCGATGGCATCGGTGTTGCCCAGTTCCGGATACGCGGCGATGGCCGCCTGGCTGTGCCCCGGGATGTCGATTTCGGGGACCACGGTGATATGCCGCTCGGCCGCGTACGCCACGATCTCGCGGATGTCGTCCTGCGTGTAGAAGCCCCCGTGCGGCTTCTCCTCCCACAGGGGCGAGGCCCGATGGCCGAATTTCGTGCGCGCCCGCCAGGACCCGACCTCCGTCAGCTTCGGGTAGCGCTTGATCTGGACACGCCAGCCTTGGTCGTCGGTGAGGTGGAAGTGGAAGACATTGAGTTTGTGGGCGGCCAGGAGGTCGAGATAGCGCAGGACCCCGTCCTTGGGCATGAAGTGCCGGGCCACGTCGAGCATGAGACCGCGCCAGGCGAATCGGGGTCCGTCTTCGATCGTGACGTGCGGCACGGCCCAGGTGCGCTCGAGGCTGAGCGGGGCCTTTCGGTACGCGTCCGGGCCGAGGAGCTGCCGCAGCGTCTGGGCGCCCCAAAAGACGCCGGCCGCGCTGCCACCCTCGATGAGAACGCCGGTCGGGTCGCTGACAAGGCGGTACTCCTCGGGGCCGAGTTCGGGGTCGATCTGGAGCCCGATGCCGTCGCCGTCGGTGTCGTCGAGTTCCCGCCCCTCGCGCAGCGGCAGGCCCGTGGCCTGCCAGAGGACGGTGCGCAGCCAGTGACCGACACCGTCCAACGCGGTGCCGGCGTAGAGCTGGGAATGCGCCGTCAGCCGCACCTCGCCGGAACCGGCGACGACGCTGCGGGGCGCGGGAATCAGTTCAGTCACGTCAGTCCTTTACCGCTCCACCCAGCCCGGAGACCAGCCGTCGCTGTACGAGTACGAAGAAAATCAGCACCGGAATCGTCATCACCGTGGACGCCGCCATCACACCGCCCCAGTCCGGCTCGTCCGGCTTGTAGAAGACGAGGAGGGCCATCGGCAGGGTGGACTGCGCGGTGTCGCTGATGATGAAGGACTTGGCGAACAGGAAGTCGTTCCAGGCCGAGATGAAGGAAAACACGCTCGTGGCCACCAAGCCCGGGAAGACGAGCGGGAAAAGGATCTGCCAGAGGAATCGCGCACGGCTCGCCCCGTCGATGTACGCGGCCTCTTCCAGCGCCTCCGGAACCGCCTTCACAAAACCCCGCAGCATCCAGATCGCGAACGGCAGCGAGAAGGCGATGTGCGGCAGGATCAGCGAGCCCAGGGTGTTGAGCTGGCCGATGTCCCGCATGAGGAAGAAGAGGGGGATCGTCAGCGCTTCCACGGGCACCATCTGCGCCACCAGGAACATGATCAGCAGGGTGGTCCGGAATCGGAAGCGGAATCGTGTCACCGCCGTCGCCGCGAGAAACGCGATCAGCGCCGAGACGAGGACCACGGAGCAGGCGACCACAAGACTGTTGAGGAAGTAACGGCCGAATTCCTGCTGCCCGAAGACGCGCCGGAAGGAATCCAGGGACGGCGCCAGCGTCCAGGGCCGCGGCTGGGTCGACTCGATCTCGCCAGCCGGTTTGAAGGCGCTGAGCACCATCCAGTAGAGGGGGAAGGCGACGACGGCCGCGATCAGCAGCGCGGACACCTCGGCGGCGAGCCGCCACGGACGTCGTACGAGGCCACTCATGAGGTTCACAGTTCCTCCCCCTGCCTGCGCAGCAGCCGCAGATACACCAGCGTGACCGCCATGAGAATCACCAGCATCACCACGCCGATCGCCGAGCCGAGGCTGTACTGCGAGGAGGCGAACGCCTTCTGGTACGCGTACACGTTCAGCACGAGGTTCTGTCCGGCGATGCCGCCACCGTTCGTCATCACGTAGATCTGCGTGAAGACCTTGAAGTCCCAGATGACCGACTGGATGGTGACGACCACCAGGATCGGCCGGAGCATCGGCGCGAGCACCGAGCGCCAGATCCGCCACTGCGAGGCGCCGTCCAGGGAGGCCGCCTCAAGGACCTCGGACGGCACCGCCCGGATCCCCGCGTACACCGTCACCATCACGAACGGGAAGGAGCACCACACGACTTCGAGGAGTACGAGCGCGAAGGCGCTGAGGCGGTCGTACGTCCATGAGTGGTCGCCGAGCCCGAGGACCCGGTTGACGGGGCCGAAGTCGGGGTCGAAGAGCAGCAGCCAGACCGTGGAACCGGTGACGGCCGGGGTCGCCCAGGCCCCGAGCGCCGCCAGCATCAGTGCGAGCCTGGGCAGGGCCCGTACGCGTGTGAGGAGCACCGCGAGCGCGCAGCCGACGGCCAGCGTGGAGACCACGCAGGCCGCGGCGAACACGACCGTGGCGAGCAGCACCTGCCAGAACTGCTCGTCGGCGAAGAGCGTCGCGTAGTTGCCGAAGCCCTCGAAGGTGGTCGGTTCGCCGCCGCTGACCTGGGCCTGGGTGTACTCCAGGAACGAGATCAGGCCGAGCTGGTAGATGGGGTAGACGAGCAGGCCGCCGAGGACGACCAGGGCGGGGGCGAGGTAGAGCCAGGGGGTCCAGCCGGGGCCGTGCCGCCCTTGGCGGGCGGGTCGAGCCTTGGCCACTGTGCCGCGCTCGGCGAGCGCGTCGTGCGTTGTCATCCGCTCAGCCCACGGTGCTGAACGCGTCGTTCATCTTCGTCGCCGCGTCCTTCGAGGCCGCCGCCACGTCCTTCTTGCCGCTGACGATCTCCTGGAACATCGTCGGCAGGACGAGCGAGGCGTCGATCTGCGCCCACGCGGGCGAGGCCGGCACGAACTTGGCGCCCGCGGCAAGCGTCTGCACGAAGGGCTTCACGAACGGCTCCTTCTTGGCGACGTCGGCGCGCACATCGGTGTACGTCGGCAGGAAGCCCATGGCGTCGAACAGCTCGGCCTGGGTCTTCTTCGAAGCCAGCTGCTCCATCAGGTCGATGGCGAGCGTGCGGTGCGAAGTGCTCTTCAGCACGCCGATGTTGTTGCCGCCCGCAAAGGCCGGCGCTATCTCGCCCGACTTCACGCCCGGCAGCGGCACGACGGCGTACTTACCCTTGACCGACCCCGCCTCGATGGCCGCGTGGCTGAAGTCACCGCCGATGGCCATGCCCGCCTTGCCCGACGCGAAGGCCGTCACCGTGTCGTTGCCGCCCATGCCCGCGCACTTGGCGGCCGGACAGTTGTCGTCGCCGAAGAGCGAGGTGTAGGCCGCGATGCCCTTCTGGGCGGCCGCGCTGTCGATGGCGGAGGCGTACGAGCCTCCCTTGCCGTTCGCGATCTCGCCGCCGTTGGACCAGATGAACGGCATCGCGCCGTACGTGTAGGCGCCGCCGACCGCGAGGCCGTAGAGCTCCGGCTTGGCGGCGCGGATCTCCTTGGCCGTGGAGATCAACTCGGCCTGCGTCTTCGGGACTTCGAGACCGAGCTCCTCGAAGACGTCGGTACGGTAGTAGAGGGCGCGTACGCCTACGAAGTAGGGGGCGCCGTAGATCTTCCCGTCCACCGTCACGGACTGCTTGGCCGTCGGGTCGGTGTCCTTGGCCTCGCTCCAGTCGGCGAAGTCCTCGGTGATGTCGGCGAGTCCGCCGTCCTTCACGTAGCCGGCGGTGTCCGTGTTGCCGTACTCGATGACGTCCGGGGCGCTCTTCGGGTCGTTGAAGGCGGCCTTGATGCGCTGGGCGCGGGTCTCGACGGGGATGTACTCGACCTGTACGTCGGCACCCTCATGGGCCTTCTCGAAGGTGTCGACGGCGGCGTCGACGACCTTCTCCTTCGGTGCGTTACTGACCTCCTGGAAGAGCCAGACGCGCAGGGTGCCGGTCTTCTCGTCCTTCTCGGAGGAGGAGTTGTCGGAGGTCTGGGGGGCACAGGCGGTGACGACCGCAAGGGCGGTGACGGCGACGGCTGTTCGGACAGAGAGCTTCATGGAGCATCCTCCGATGGGGGTGCGTTGCAACATACGCAATGGCTGTTTCGCTCTGCACAACACATCGGAGGCTATGGAGTACATGAACATGCCCACAAGAGGTCTCAACCACTTCGTGACCAGGTGACGCACTCCGTGCAACGGTCAGCTGTCGGCGGGCTCCTTCTCCGGCCCGCCCGGCCCCTGGTCAACGGCCTTCTGCTCCGACTCGGGCAGCCCCTGAACGAAGAGCGCGGAGATCATGCCGAACAGGAACCACACCACGGACCAGATGAGCAGCACCCGCCACGGCCCCGGGGGCGCATCGCCGAGCGTCAGCAGCACGACGCCCCCGCCGAGCACTCCCGCCGCGACCAGATGGACGCGCACGAAGACGCTCGGTACGAACACGTCACGCAGGAAGCGCTCCCCGTACCAGAGGCGTACGGTGCGCCGCGCGAGGATCACCAGCGCACCGCCACCGATCAGCACCGCCGGCACGACGACCGACGCGGACAGCGGGTCCCCGTCGGCAGCGGGCACTGCGAGCAGTCCGGCGCCCACGGCCAAAGCACAGCCCCAGGGCATCGCCGCCGGCCCGGCCCGTCTGCGCGCCGCGCGACCCCCGTCGCCGTACCGCTCCTCGTTCACGGCCCGTAGCTCCGCGATCCGCTCGGACCAGGTGAGGCCGGCCCGGCTGGGCATGACGATGAGCAACAGAACCAGCACGGGAGGCACCACACGGGCCAGCAGCATGAGGTCCTCCACTGCGTCCGGCCAGTCGCCCACCGCCGACAGCACGACAGCGACCGCGAGCGGCGCGACGATCGGCAGGAGCCACCACGGGCTACGTCGCCCAGGCGTCCGCAACGCCCCCCTGCCCCCCAGCTCCCTGGCGCGCTTCACTTCCCGTCTCGCCTCACGGCCGCCGCCGATCCGTCGGTTCAGTGCGACACCCAGCGCCCGGTGCGCCGCCGCCTCCTCCGGCGCCAGCGCCACGGCCCTGCGGGCAGCGGCGGCCGACTCACCCCACCACCGCAGCTGAAAAGTGGCGTCGGCGACCGCCAGATGCCCCCGCCAGTCGTCCGGCGCCAGCGCCACCGCCCGCCGCGCCAGCGGCAACGCCGCCTGCGAATCCCGGAGTTCGACCAGCACCGACGCCGCGAGGCTCAGCTCCTCCGCGCTCCCCGGCTCAGCCCGCTCCACCAGCGCCCGGCTCTCACGGCGCTTCCGCGCCACCGCCAGTTCGCGCGCCCTCAGCAACAACTCCATGCCCCACCCCCGGGTACGACAAGACCGCGGCACCCCTCACCAGGGATGCCGCGGTCGTGCACGGTCTGCCTACGCGGCGTACTGCGCCGAAGGACCGGTCGGCGTTACTTCTTGTCGCCGTCCTTGCCCTTGTCGCCCCCGCCGGCGCCCATGGACTCGTAGATCTCCTTGCACATGGGACACACGGGGTACTTCTTCGGGTCACGCCCCGGGACCCACACCTTGCCGCACAGGGCCACGACGGGCGTGCCGTCGAGGGCGCTCGCCATGATCTTGTCCTTCTGGACATAGTGGGCGAAGCGCTCGTGGTCCCCGTCACCGTGCGACACCTGCGGTGCCGGCTCTACGAGGGTCCCCGTCCCAGTGCCTCGCTGGGGCTGGGTCTCAGGCTCAAGAGTGCTCATAACGCCAAGGGTACTGAAGGTCACAGGCATCAGTTCAGGGAAGGGTCGTCCGGATACGTGGCCACCATCGCGAGCTCGTTGCGCTGGCGGCGCAGGACCTCGCGCCAGAGGCGTTCCGGGGACGGGGAAGAGACGTCTCCGGGTTCGGACTCGACGACGTACCAGGCGCCCTCGGTCAGTTCCGACTCCAGTTGGCCGGGGCCCCAGCCCGCGTACCCGGCGAAGATGCGCAGCGAACCGAGGGCGGCGGCGAGGAGTTCCGGCGGGGCCTCCAGGTCGACGAGGCCGATCGCGCCGTGCACGCGGCGCCAGCCGAGGGGGGTGCGCTCGCCGGACGCGCCGCCGGGGATGACCGCCACGCCCAGCGCGGAGTCGAGGGAGACCGGGCCGCCCTGGAAGACGACGCCGGGTTCGCCGGCCAGGTCCGCCCAGGCCTCCAGGATGTCGCCGACGTCCACGGGCGTGGGCCGGTTGAGGACGACGCCCAGTGAGCCCTCCTCGTCGTGGTCGAGGAGCAGCACCACCGCGCGATCGAAGTTCGGGTCCGCCAGGGCGGGCGTGGCCACGAGCAGCCGCCCTGTGAGCGAGGACACCTCGGTCATGCCAGACATGATCCCGCATCTTCCCCGTGAGCGGGGAGCCTATGCGGGTACCTGTGTGAATGCAGCTCAGGGCGCAGAGAAGCGCCCCCCGCGCACGCCGGGGCCGGTGACCGCGTGTGCCCGATTAGGAACGGTTCGTGTTGTGGCAAAGCTATGACGCAGCTGAGTGGTCCTTGGGCTTACTGAAGGGGGGTAGGCGGCGATTACCCTTACTCTCCGGCCCAGCACGACGTGCCCGCCGACGAAATCACGCCTGCCCAACTCATCGGATCGCGAGATACATGACCGTCAACGGCTCTGACGACGTACTGCTTGTCCACGGCGGAACTCCGCTCGAAGGCGAGATCCGTGTCCGCGGTGCGAAGAACCTCGTACCGAAGGCCATGGTGGCCGCCCTGCTGGGCAGCGCGCCGAGCCGACTGCGCAACGTCCCCGACATCAGAGACGTGCGGGTCGTGCGCGGACTGCTCCAGCTGCACGGGGTGACGGTCCGTCCGGGCGAGGAACCGGGCGAGCTGGTGCTCGACCCGTCGCACGTCGAGAGCGCGAACGTCGCGGACATCGACGCGCACGCGGGTTCGTCCCGGATCCCGATCCTTTTCTGCGGCCCGCTGCTGCACCGCCTGGGCCATGCCTTCATCCCGGGCCTCGGCGGCTGTGACATCGGCGGCCGGCCGATCGACTTCCACTTCGAGGTGCTGCGGCAGTTCGGGGCGACGATCGAGAAGCGGGCGGACGGTCAGTACCTGGAGGCCCCGCAGCGGCTGCGCGGCACCAAGATCCAGCTGCCGTACCCGTCGGTGGGCGCGACCGAGCAGGTCCTGCTGACCGCCGTGCTGGCGGAGGGCGTCACCGAGCTGTCCAACGCGGCCGTGGAGCCCGAGATCGAGGACCTCATCTGCGTACTGCAGAAGATGGGCGCGATCATCGCCATGGACACCGACCGGACGATCCGCATCACCGGTGTCGACTCGCTCGGCGGCTACACCCACGCGGCCCTGCCGGACCGCCTGGAGGCCGCCTCGTGGGCTTCCGCGGCGCTGGCGACCGAAGGCAACATCTACGTCCGCGGCGCCCAGCAGCGCTCGATGATGACGTTCCTGAACACCTACCGCAAGGTCGGCGGCGCCTTCGAGATCGACGACGAGGGCATCCGCTTCTGGCACCCCGGCGGCCAGCTCAAGTCGATCGCCCTGGAGACGGACGTCCACCCGGGCTTCCAGACCGACTGGCAGCAGCCGCTGGTCGTCGCGCTCACCCAGGCGACGGGCCTCTCGATCGTCCACGAGACGGTGTACGAGTCCCGCCTCGGCTTCACCTCCGCGCTCAACCAGATGGGCGCACACATCCAGCTCTACCGCGAGTGCCTCGGCGGCTCCAGCTGCCGCTTCGGCCAGCGCAACTTCCTGCACTCCGCGGTCGTTTCCGGCCCCACCCGGCTGCAGGGCGCCGACCTGGTCATCCCCGACCTCCGCGGCGGCTTCTCGTACCTCATCGCGGCACTGGCGGCGCAGGGCACCTCACGGGTGCACGGCATCGACCTGATCAACCGCGGCTACGAGAACTTCATGGAGAAGCTCGTGGAACTCGGGGCGAAGGTGGAGCTGCCCGGGAAAGCCCTCGGGTAACTGACACAGACACAAACACAGTCGTACGTACGACGATGGGGCGGCCACCCGGTGAAGGGGGCCGCCCCATTGGCGTATTGCTCTGCCGTACACCGTCTGGCGTACCGCTGTGCCGTGCGCCGTCCCGTAACGCGGGCGGCGTAGGCCTTACTTGCCCTTGGCGGCTTCCTTGAGCTTGCTGCCCGCGGAGACCTTCACGCTGTAGCCGGCCGGGATGTTGATCGGCTCACCGGTCTGCGGGTTGCGCGCGGTGCGAGCGGCACGGTGGGTGCGCTCGAAGGTCAGGAAGCCGGGGATGGTGACCTTCTCGTCGCCCTTGGCGACGATCTCGCCGACGGTCTCGGCGAAGGCGGCCAGAACGGCGTCGGCGTCCTTGCGAGTCACCTCGGCGCGGTCGGCCAGCGCGGCCACCAGCTCACTGCGGTTCATGTCGTTACTCCCGTGTTCTTCTTGCTGTTGAGGCGTGCCACGCGGCGGAGCCGCATAATCGGGCACAGTGAAGCCGATGCTGCCAGGGTCCTCGATCGGTCCCCGGACCCGGGTCCGTCGCCGGACCCTCGCGCCCGAAGACGCATCCTGCCCCCACCTGCGGCGGGAAAGCCAATCCGGCACCCCTGGGGAGTCACAGGAACACCCTTGGGGGTCACACGAAAAGGCCTGCGCAAGGCGGGAACAAGGCCCGAGCCTGGCCGCCACCCTAAAGGCGGCCACAGGCCCCGCCTTCCACGACGCGCCGGGGCTCCGGCGGTCGTGGCGACCATCACAGCGGCTTCACGGCCGCGTTCACACGCTTGTGCTGCCCGACTCCGTCGCCCCCGCCGCCTTCGCGGCGTTGCGCACCGCTCCGGCGACCGCGCCCGCGACCTTGTCGTTGAAGACGCTGGGGATGATGTAGTTCGGGTTGAGCTCGTCCTCGGTCACCACGTCCGCGAGGGCGGTCGCGGCGGCCAGCATCATCTCCGTGTTGACGGTACGCGACTGGGCGTCCAGGAGGCCACGGAAGACGCCCGGGAAGACCAGGACGTTGTTGATCTGGTTGGGGAAGTCCGAGCGGCCGGTGGCGACAACTGCCGCCGTCTGGCGGGCGATTGCCGGGTCGACCTCGGGGTCGGGGTTCGCGAGCGCGAACACGATGGCGTTCTCTGCCATCGCGGCCACATCGGTGCCGTCGAGCACGTTCGGGGCGGAGACGCCGATGAACACGTCGGCGCCGCGCACGGCTTCCTTCAACGTGCCCGTGAGGCCCTCGGGGTTGGTGTTGTCGGCGATCCATCGCAGCGGCGAATCGGCGGCGGCGTCCACGAGGTCCGTGCGGTCCGCGTGCACGACGCCGTGGATGTCGGCGACGACCGCGTTCTTGACGCCCGCGGCGAGCAGCAGTTTGAGGATGGCCGTACCGGCCGCGCCCGCGCCGGACATGACGACACGGATGTCGCCGATCGCCTTGCCCGCGACACGCAGGGCGTTCTTGAGGGCGGCGAGGACGACGATCGCGGTGCCGTGCTGGTCGTCGTGGAAGACCGGGATGTCGAGGGCCTCGCGCAGGCGGGCCTCGATCTCGAAGCAGCGGGGCGCCGAGATGTCCTCGAGGTTGATGCCCGCGAAGCCGGGGGCGATGGCCTTCACGATCTCGACGATCGCGTCGGTGTCCTGGGTGTCCAGGCACAGCGGCCAGGCGTCGATGCCGGCGAAGCGCTTGAAGAGCGCCGCCTTGCCCTCCATCACCGGGAGGGCGGCCATCGGGCCGATGTTGCCGAGGCCGAGAACGGCGGATCCGTCCGTCACGACCGCAACGGAGTTGCGCTTGATGGTCAGGCGGCGGGCGTCCTCGGGGTTCTCGGCGATCGCCATGCACACGCGGGCCACGCCCGGCGTGTAGATCATCGAGAGGTCGTCACGGTTGCGGATCGGGTGCTTGGACTGCATCTCGATCTTGCCGCCGAGGTGCATCAGGAACGTACGGTCGGAGACCTTGCCGAGCGTCACGTCCTCGATGCCGCGCAGCTGCTCGACGATCTCGTCGGCGTGCGCCGTGGAGGTCGCCGCGATGGTGACGTCGATCCGGAGCTTCTCGTGGCCGGAGGCGGTCACGTCGAGGCCGGTCACCGAGCCTCCGTGGGACTCCACGGCCGTGGTGATCTGGGAGACCGCGGTTCCGCTCGCGGGCACCTCCAACCGGACCGTAATCGAGTAGGAGACGCTGGGCGCCGTTGCCATGGCCGACTTCCTCTGCTTTCACCGTGTACTGCCGTGCCCCGCTGGCTCGCGGGTATGCCGTCCGATCGTCGCACCTACCCCTGAGTACGTGGTAGCCGCCCCGGATTGCGAACGTTTTGTTCGCGGGCGCTCGACACTTTCGGAAAACAGATTCCACCATACGAGAACCAAGGTGGCGGCGGAAGGGGTGATCCCGGTGGGAGGCCGGTGGGAGGCCGCGCCGCGGAAATGAACTTTCGGGACGGGAATTGCCTTGCGGGGATCGTTTGTTACCGTGGACGTGACACCGGCCCGATCCAAGCCCCCGGGCCCAACCTTCGTCGCTACGAGCGACCACTTGCCGCGAGGCGAGCATGGCGGGTCGGTGTCACTGAACGAACGAGAGGCCCACGTCACCTGGTGACGTGGGCCTCTCGGCATCAGCGCCTGCGGTCAGTCCCGCAGCAGGTCAGGCACCCCGTTCCCGTCCGGCTCGTCCCGGTCCGCCGAGACGATGGTCAGCTGCTGGGTCGCCCGGGTCAGGGCGACGTACAGCACACGCAGCCCCGCCGGAGACTCGTCGGCGATCTCCGCGGGCGAGACGACGACCGTCGCGTCGTACTCCAGGCCCTTCGCCTCCAGGCTGCCAAGGGCCACCACGCGGTCGCCGAGCCCCTTGAGCCAGCGGGCGGCCTCGTCGCGCCGGTTCATGGCCACGACGACGCCCACGGTGCCGTCCACGCGGTCGAGGAGGCGGGCGGCCTCCGCGCGTACGGTCTGCGCGAGTGAGTCCCGTACGACGGCGAAGTGCGGCTCGACGCCGGTGGACCGTACGGCGGACGGGGATTCCGCGCCCGGCATGGCGAGGGCCAGGATCTTGGCGGCCAGTTCGGCGATCTCCGCCGGGTTGCGGTAGTTGACGCTGAGGGTGAAACGGCGCCGGGGGCGGCTGCCCAGGGCCTCGTCCCGGGCCTCGGCGGCCTCGTCGGGGTCGGACCACGAAGACTGGGCGGGGTCGCCCACCACGGTCCAGGTGGCGTGCCGGCCCCGGCGGCCGACCATCCGCCACTGCATGGGCGTGAGGTCCTGCGCCTCGTCGACGATGACGTGCGCGTACTCGGTCCGCTCCTGCGCCAGCCGCTCGGCGCGCTCCCACTGCGTCTCCTCGCGGGTGGGCATGAGCTCCTCGAGGCCGGTGAGCTGGTCCAGCGGGTCCAGCTCGCGCCGCTTCCTGGGGCGGGCGGGGCTGCCGAGGATGGCGTTCAGCTCGTCGAGCATGGCCACGTCGTGCACGGAGAGCCCGTCCCGCTTGAGGGAGCGCGCCACCCGGCGCACCTCTCCGGGGTTGAGGATCCGCCGCGCCCACCGCCCGAGCCGCCGCTCGTCGGCCATCGCGGCCAGCACACCCCGCGGGGTCAGCTCGGGCCACCACACGTCCAGGAACTCGATGAAGCTGTCCTCGGACGTGATGTCCTCGTCGAACGAGGAGCGCAGCTCGGCCGCCAGCTCCGGGTCCGAGTGCCGCGTACCGGCCCCCGACCGCGCCCACAGGGCGTCGAGCAGCAGCTTGCGTGCCCGGGGACGCAGCAGGTTCACGGGCGCGGTACCGCTCAGCGCGTTGTTGCGGATCCGGTCCAGCTCGGGGGCCTCCAGCTCCAGGCGGCGCCCGAAAGCGACGACGCGGAGGCGGGTGGGGGCGCCTGCGGGGGCCTGCGGCCGGGCGTCTCCGTCGTCACCGGAGTCCTCGCCGAAGCCTTCACCGAAGGAGAGCTGCTGGTCCGGGGCGCCCGCGGCGGACCGGCCGCCGTTGGACGACCGGCCGGGGCCGCCGCCGTTGGACGACCGGCCGGCGCCACCGGAGGACCCCGACGGTGCCTCCAGCGCCCCCCGTGCCGCCTTCCGCAGCACCTTCAGCATCCGGTACGAGCCCTTGGCGCGGGCCACCGCCGGAGAGTCGTACAGGGCGGCCTCGGCGCCGTCGACGAGGGAGCCGATGGCGCGGATGGCGACCTGGCCCTCCTCGCCGAGGGACGGGAGGACGCCCTCGGTGTACGCGACCAGCAGAGGCGTGGGCGAGACGATCAGGATGCCGCCCGCGTAACGGCGGCGGTCCTGGTAGAGGAGGTAGGCGGCGCGGTGCAGGGCGACCGCCGTCTTGCCCGTGCCCGGGCCGCCCTCGACGTACGTCACCGAGGCGGCGGGGGCGCGGATCACCAGGTCCTGTTCGGCCTGGATGGACGCCACGATGTCCCGCATGGTGTGGCTGCGGGCCTGGCCGAGGGCGGCCATCAGAGCGCCGTCGCCGATCACCGGGAGTTCGCGGCCGTCGAGGGTGGCCTTGAGCTCCGGGCGCATGAGGTCGTCCTCGACGCCGAGGACCTTGCGGCCCTTGGAGCGGATGACCCTGCGTCGCACCACCCGGCCCGGTTCGACCGGGGTCGAGCGGTAGAACGGGGCCGCGGCGGGCGCCCGCCAGTCGATGACCAGCGGCGCGTAGTCCGTGTCCAGGACACCGATACGGCCGATGTGCAGCGTCTCCGCGATCTCCGCGGTGTTGTTGTCGCGCACGGCGCCCTCGGCGGGTTCCACCGCCGTGTACGCGCCGTCCGGACCCTTCTTGCCGTCCTTCCCCAGGAGCAGGTCGATGCGGCCGAAGAGGAAGTCTTCGAACTCGTTGTTCAGGCGGTTGAGGTGAATTCCCGCCCGGAACACCTGGGCGTCGCGCTCGGCGAGCGCCCCCGGTGTCCCGACCTGACCGCGCTTGGCGGCGTCGTTCATGAGGAACTCCGCCTCGTGGATCTTCTCCTCGAGGCGCCGGTATACCCGGTCGAGATGTTCCTGTTCGACGCTGATCTCACGGTCCCGTACGGAGTCGTCCCTGAGGGACTTCTGCCGTACGGAATCGTGGACCGAACCGAGCGCGGTTTCCTGCTGAGCCTGAGCGGCCACCGGGCCCCCTTCTGACGTGCTGGGCAGCCGTCAACCGTACGCGAAGGGGGGCCCTTAAGCTACGCGTGCGCTCCGGTTCGCTCACGCGTCCATTTGTGCGTCCACTGCTTACACGAGTTATCCGTCTGCTGACACGAGTTACGCGCCCGCTTACGCGTCCACTTCCACGAGCTGCTTCCCGTCGAAGGTCATGACCTCGAAGTGGTCGATCTCGTTGGGGGTGAAGGCCGCGCCACCGTGTACGTAGAGCGGAGCTTTCGACTCGTCCGTCTTGGCGTTCGGGAGGCCGTAGCCCCACGTCGGGACCGACCAGGAGGTCACGGTCTCGCGCTCGCCGTTCTTGCCGACCGCGATCAGTGAGCACTTCTCCGGGCCCGCGACGTTCTTGAGCTCCAGGACGGCGTGGGTGCCCCAGGCCTTGGGCTCCATGGCGACGACGGCGGTGACCTTGGTGCTCGCGTCCGTGGCCGTGACCTTGTCGGTCATGACGTCGAAGGCCGCCTTGGCGGGACTGGTGGCGTGTGCCTGGGGCGTGGTGGTGCCCTCGTTGCCGCCGTTGACCGCGAGCACGGTCAGCGGGCCGCCGACGATCAGCGCGGCCGCGGCCGCCACCATGTAGAAGCTCCGCCGGCGCTTCTGGGCGCGCCGCTCGGACACCTCGTCGACCAGGCGTTCCGCGAGCTGTGGGCTCGGGCGGGCGGACAGCGACTCGCCGATCGCCGGGGTGCCCATCGAGGCGGGCAGATCCGCGAGCGCGGCGAGCATCGGCTCCATCCCGGCGAGCTCGTCGAGCTGCTGGGCGCACCACTCGCAGGTGGCGAGATGGCCTTCGAAAGCGGTTGCCTCGGCGTCGTCGAGAATGCCGAGGGCGTACGCGCCGACCGTCTCGTGAATGTCACCGGGACCCTGCTGCCCCTGTGGACTCTGCATGGCTCCCGGACCACCCGTTCCGTATCCCCCGTATGTGTTCATGCCGTCACCCCCCGCTCCTCCAGAGCCAGCTTCATCGACCGCAGGGCGTAGAACACCCGTGAGCGCACGGTGCCACTGGGGATGCCGAGCGTCTCGGCCGCCTCATTGACCGTACGCCCCTTAAAGTATGTTTCGACCAAGACTTCCCTGTGAGCAGGGGTCAGGTCGTCCAGCGCGTCCGACAGTGTCATCAGCCACAACGCCTTGTCGATCTCGTCCTCCGCGGGGATGACCTCCAGCGGTGACGGGTCCACCTCCTGCGGCCGGGCCTGCCGACTGCGGTGTCCGTCGATGACGATGCGTCGTGCCACCGTCACCAGCCAGGGTCGTACCGAACCGGTTGCTCGATTGAGCTGCCCGGCATTCTTCCAGGCACGGATGAGGGTTTCCTGTACGACGTCCTCGGCACGCTGCCGGTCGCCCGCGACCAGCCGCAGCACATAGGCAAGCAGGGGTCCCGCGTGTTCTCTGTACAGCGCACGCATCAGTTCCTCGTCAGGCTCAGAGGACTGAGACGCGCGATGTCGTGCCCTTGGCGGGCGTTCATCAGCCACGGCGGAATCCTTGCGCACGCCTACCTCCGGTGTCCGGGGGTTCCCCCAGTCGGTCGCTCACCCCGGGGTACGGATCTCAGCGCGCGTGTGTTCAAAGGGGTCGCACATATTTCTTGGGCAGGATGTGAAGACGGTTACCTGGTCACCCCCTGCGATTCCTTGATCACTACCAGCAGTTGGGCGTGACCGCTGCCGATGCTCGTCGAGGTTCACGCGCGGGCGAGTGCCGCCCGACGCCGGTGCCGGGCCACTCGCTCCCGGTTGCCGCACACCTCGCTGGAACACCATCTTCTGCGCCGGCCCCTGGATGTGTCGAGGTAGACGATCGGACAACTGTCACCCTCGCACTGGCGCAGGCTCGCCCGCGCCGCCGGGTCGGTGAGGAGTTCGAGGGCGTCCCGGCCGATCAGGGAGAGCAACTCGGCGCGGCCGGGCGGCGAGTGCAGCCGGCCGCGCAGCGAACCGTCGTCCGCGCGTACGGCCCAGGGCGCGGGCGGCGCTGCGAGGGCGGCCGCGTTGACACGGGCGAGCGCCGCGTCGGCGGGCCGGGCGTCGAGCTCGCCGCGCACCAACCGGTCGACGTGCCCGCGCAGTTCACGGAAGCCGACGAGCCACGAGGGGTCGGCGCCCGACAGGGGTGTGCCCGCGGGGACGAGCCCGGAGCGGGCGATCCAGGCGCGCAGGTGGTCCACCGAGTCGAGCCGTTCCTCGGGGTGGGTGGTCGCCAGCAGGTCCAGGCAGATCCGCCCGGAGTCGAACCGCAGCTCGTACGAGGCCGTGGCCATGCCCGATGCCATGTGCCTGTCACCACCTAGGGGTTACCGCCATGAGCCTTCAGGGGAGCTTTTAGGGAGTAGGTACCCCCTACAGTGCACGCGCGCACCCCCCGCCGGAAGACTTCCCACCGCCCGCGCCCTGGACGTCCGCTTATGGGACCGCGCGGCTCGGCCATGTCACCCGTGCCGGAGCGCCGGTTGACTGATTCCCATGACGGACAACAGCAGCACGGGGCGGCGGACCACCGCCGGAGGTGTACTGGTTGCGGCCACGGTCGCGATGGGCCTGATCGCCGGGGTCTTCTACATTTACGCGTGCAACATCATGCCGTCGCTCTCCCGCAGCGACGACCGCGTCTTCATCGAGGTCATGCAGAACATCAACGACCAGATCCAGAACCCGGTCTTCTTCCTGAGCTTCCTGGGCGCCCTGCTCCTCGCGGCGGTCGCCGCCTGGCAGTCACGCAGGTCGCCGCACCGCTGGTGGGTGTTCGCGGGCCTCCTCGCGTACGCGCTCGTCTTCCTCGTCACCGTCGCCGTGAACATTCCGCTCAACGACGAGCTCATGGACGCCGGTGACCCCGCGAAGATCGCCGATCCGGCCGCCGTACGCGAGGAGTTCGAGGACCCGTGGGTGGCCTGGAACGTCGTACGGGCACTGCTGTCGACGCTCGCGCTGGCCTGCCTGGCGCGTGCCCTGCTGCTGTACCGCGGGCCTCAGGCGTCGGCGTACTTGGAGTCCGCGGCCGGGTCGAGCGCGAGCCGGTAGCCGCGCTTGACCACCGTCTGGATGAGCTTGGGAGCGCCAAGTGCCGTACGCAGCCGGGCCATCGCCGTCTCGACGGCGTGCTCGTCCCGTCCGGCACCCGGCAGCGCGCGCAGCAGTTCGGAACGGGCCACCACCCAGCCGGGCCGCCGCGACAGAGCGCGCAGCAGCGACATCCCGGCGGGCGGTACGGGCCGCAGCGCGTCGTCGACCACCACGGCGTGTCCGCGGATCTCGACCCGGTGGCCGGCGATGGGCAACGTGCGGGCCCGGCCGGGGAGTTCCTGGCACAGCACCTGTACGAGGGGGCCGAGCCGGAAGCGTTCCGGCTGGACCGTGTCGATGCCGTGGGCCTGCAACGGCAGGGCGGTGACCGGGCCGACGCAGACGGGCAGTACGTCGTGGTGGAGGGCGGCGAGCAGCTCGGGCAGCAGTCCGCGTTTCTCCGCCCTGGTCAGCAGGGACGCGGCGGCGGGCGCGCTGGTGAAGGTGATCGCGTCCAGGCCGCGGGTGATGGCCGCGTCGAGCATCCGGTCGACGGGGGCGATGTCCTCGGGCGGCATCCACCGGTAGACGGGGACGACGATCACGTCGGCTCCGGCGGCCCGCAGCGACTCCACGAAACCGGGCAGCGGCTCCCCGTGCAGCTGGAGGGCGATACGGCGCCCCTCGACGCCCTCCTCGAGGAGCCGGTCGAGCACCTCGGCCATGGACTCGGAGGAGGGGGACCACTCCTCGGTAAGCCCCTGGGCCCGTATCGCGCCCTTGACCTTGGGGCCGCGGGCGAGCAGTTCGACGCCGCGCAGCCGCGCGAGCAGATCCTCCCCGATCCCCCACCCGTCGGCGGCCTCGACCCACCCCCGGAACCCGATGGCGGTCGTGGCCACCACGACGTCCGGGGCCTCGTCGATCAGCTCCTTGGTGGCGACCAGCAGTTCGCTGTCGTCGGCGAGCGGCACGATGCGCAGAGCGGGCGCGTGCACGACGGAGGCGCCGCGCCGCTGGAGCAGTGCCCCGAGTTCGTCGGCCCGGCGGGCGGCGGTCACGCCTACGGTGAACCCCGCGAGGGGGCCGTGCGGCAGGGGTTCTGGTCGCTGCTGTTCGTCGTACATGAGGGTCGTCCCGGCTCTCGTCTTGCACTCGAGTCGTCGTGCACTCAGGGCTGGCCTTACGGCTGACCGAGCCTGTCAACGCCCCGTGACAGGCCCGGTTCATCCGCATGTCGCCAGTGTTACGTCACACCTGGGCGTAGCTGAGCTGCACCTTCTCCTCCGTAGCCGGCGCGGAAGCCTCCTTGGCGGCTACCGGGTGGCGAAGGTATACGGCCCAAGTGACCGCGAAGCAGAGCGCATAGAAGGCGAGGAAGCCCACGAAGGCACCGGTGCCGGAGCCGACGCTCAGGAAGGACTGCCGGAAGGCGAGGTTGATCCCGAGCCCGCCGAGCGCGCCCACCGCTCCGATGAGCCCCATGGAGGCGCCGGAGAGCCGGCGCCCGTAGGCGGCCGCTTCCTCCCCGCTCAGCCCCTTGGCCATGGCCTTGGCCTGGAAGATGCCGGGGATCATCTTGTACGTCGACCCGTTGCCGAGCCCCGTCAGCACGAACAGCACGATGAACGCGGTGGTGAACAGGGCCAGCGACTCCTCCATCGAGGCGAGGATGATGACCGTGGTCGCGGCGCCCATTCCGACGAAGTTCCACAGGGTGATCTTGGCGCCGCCGTAGCGGTCGGCGAGCCAGCCGCCGACGGGACGGATCAGGGACCCGAGCAGCGGCCCGATGAAGGTGACGTACGCGGACTCCAGCGGCGTACGCCCGAACTGCGTCTGAAGCACAAGACCGAACGCGAAGCTGTATCCGATGAAGGACCCGAACGTCCCGATGTAAAGGAAGGACATGATCCAGGTGTGGGCGTCCTTCACAGCCTCCTTGGCGGCGCCGGTGTCGTTCTTCACGGACGAGATGTTGTCCATGTAGCGGGCGCCGAGGACGGTGGCGAGGACGATCAGCGGGATGTAGATGCCGAGCAGGACCCTGGGCCCGCCACTCGCCCCGATGACGGCCAGCCCCACGAGCTGCACGACCGGCACGCCGATGTTGCCGCCGCCGGCGTTGAGCCCGAGGGCCCAGCCCTTCTTCCGCAGCGGGAAGAACGAGTTGATGTTGGTCATCGAGGAGGCGAAGTTTCCGCCTCCGACGCCGGCGAGCATCGCGCAGACCAGGAAGGTCCCGAACGAGGTGCCCGGCTCCATCACGACGAACGCGGCGATGGTCGGTACGAGCAGCATGCTCGCGGCGATGATCGTCCAGTTCCGGCCACCGAAGCGGGCGACGGCGAAGGTGTAGGGGACCCGCACGATCGCGCCGACCAGCGTCGCCATCGACACGATGAAGAACTTGTCGGCCGGGGTGAGCCCGTACTCGGGCCCCATGAAGAGCACCATCACCGACCACAGGGTCCAGATCGAGAACCCGATGTGCTCCGAGAGCACGGAGAAGAAGAGGTTACGGTGCGCAACCTTCTCGCCGCCCTCATTCCAGAAGGCCTCGTCCTCGGGATCCCACTCGTCGATCCAGCGGCCTCCCCTGCTCTGTGCGGGGGCTGTACTAGGGGCTGTCATGACGCCTCCACGGTTCTCCGGTGCTCAGGTCTGGTACTGGGGGGATGAGAACCGAAGGTAGGTAGGGCGCGTTTCCGGCCTGTGGCTGTGGGTGACCGGAATGGAACGTTGCTCTCACTCGGGGCGGGGGCGGTGGTGAGGTTGCCGTTCGGCTTGGCCCGGGGGTCGGCGGGGCTGGTGCCGCGAGGTACCGGGTGTGTGGCTACTGCTGCGGGGGCCGGCTGTAGGGGTTGGGGTATGGGGGTAGGGCTGGAGCTGCGGTTGTCCGTAGGGGGTGGGCTGGCTGTGGGGGCCGGGGATCTGCTGGCCGTATGGGCCAGGTGCCTGTTGCTGACCGTACGGGCCGGAGACGGGCGGAGCGTATGGGCCGGGCTGCTGACCGGCGGCCTGCTGGGCGTACGCGGTCGGTGGCAGATACCGCACCCGGCCGCCCTCCTCCGTCACCGGCGTGAACCCGGCGGCCCGCAACCGCGCCGCGAACTTGGCGTTGCGCTTGCGCGTCACCACGAACCCGATGCCGAAGACGGCCATCACCAGCACCCACAGAGCGGCGGCCACAGAGAAGGCGACGGCGTCCCCACCAGTCCGTACCGACAGGACCACGCACGCGACGGTGACACCGAGCACCCCGTACAGCATCCGCTGCTGGGCATTCTTCCCGGTCCGGTCGAAGTTGATCCGGGCCTTGAGGAGCTCCAGCGCGTCGGGGACGACGGGCGGCAGCGACTGCCCGTCCCCCGCCTGCGGAAACTGCGCCACCGCTTACTCACCGCGCCAACTCCCCGCACACTCAACAGCCTTCACTTACGCAACCGGCTTACGGTGTCACGGTCCCGCACGAGGGCAAAACCCTCGGAGGGTCCACTTGCCCGTGAACGGAAATCAGGCCTTGAGGTAGAGCTGTTCGGCTTCCAGGACCATGGCACCCAGCGCACTGTCGAAGGGCCAGGAGTCAGCGACGGCTCGGCCGGCCCCCCGCACACGCTGCTCCTTGGGCGGAAGCTGAGATGACGACAGCTGCGTCTCCATCAGCGTCAGCTGCTCGCGGATGGCGGCCAGCTGCTTGGCATTGCTCACCCGGCCCTGCCCCACACCGTGTCGTTGCAGCTCCTCATCCACACCGGACAGAGCCCGCGCTGTCGCGGTGAGAGCTTTTCTTATGGCCAATTCGGACACTATGGCTCCAGCAAATCCCTGTCGGGGTCCAGTACATATGTCTGTTTTCCGCCGCCAGGATACCCGACACCCTGCGGAGCAACCCGGCCCTCGATGATGGGTGCGCCAGGCCGGATCTTCCATTGCTTAAGGTACGAGAACTGATTCCAGCCCGCCTTGACAGCGATCTCCTCACGAGTGGCCGGCCATTGCGTGGTCAGGTAGCGTCCGCGTGCCCAGGCATTCTCATTGTCGTAGAAGCGCATTCCGTAATCACTGCTACCGGCTCGGCGCACGCTTATGGTGCCCTCTTCGAAAGACTGCATGACCTGGACTCGGAACGCGCGTGGAACACCTGCGTCGCGTAGCAATTGCGAGGCTTCCTTGGCGCCGAGGTACGGATCCGGACTTCCGGTCTTGCACGGCGCAAGGCCTAGCGGATCGCTCCAGGAATACGGGTTGGTGACATAGGTTACCGGGTTCGGGGCCGGGGCAAGACCGAGAGGGTCGGGAGTGAGATATCGGGCTGTTTCGGGATCGTAGTGACGGAAATAGTTGTAGTGGAGCCCGGTCTCAGGATCATGGTATTGGCCGGGAAAACGCAATGGTGTGTACGCGGTGCTGCCGACACCCCAAGAGGTGGTGCCCCACAACGTGGAGCGGGCACGCCAAGCTATGCCGCCGGTTTCACCGATGAGTTCCGTCGGAGTTCCGACGAGATCGGTGACGATCGCGAAGAAGCGGGAGTCGATCTCCTCCTGTGGCGCCTCAAGGGCCGTGCCACGTTCCGTCTGGGCTATCGGGTGCAGACCCTCGTGATCCCAGGTGACCGTGACGGGATTGGGCAACTCGGCTGCGTGCGTGGTCTGTTCGCAGAGGGTGTCGCCGTCCCAGGTGAAGTGGGTCTGCTCAGCGATCGTTTCGCCGTCGGCCGCCAGGCGCTGCTTGGCGATGCGGCGGCCGAGCGGGTCGTAGCGGTATTGCCAGCACGTGCCGTCCGGTGTGATGACGGAGACGAGACGGTCTTCGGCGTCCCAGGTGTAACGCCAGGTGTCCGGCTTACGGGACAGTCGCGTCTTCTGCCGCAGTGTGATGCGGCCCGCCGCGTCGTGCTCGTAGCGGACGTTGCCGGCGCGGACCAGACGTGTGCCGACGTAGTCGCGGGGACCGGTGGCTTCATGGCCGGGCTGTGTGGCAGGCCAGGAGGCATCGGTTTGGTTGCCCGCCTCGTCATATGCGTACCGCTCGGTCCAACCGCGTGCGTGGACAGTCGTCA
The DNA here is from genome assembly GCF_026341825.1 of Streptomyces sp. NBC_00620. GTDB lineage: Bacteria > Actinomycetota > Actinomycetes > Streptomycetales > Streptomycetaceae > Streptomyces. The sequence continues at coordinate 3,073,160 of NZ_JAPENY010000001.1, read as the reverse complement.
CCCGGCCTGTGGTGTCGAGTTCGAATCGACTCGTACCGCTCAAGTGATCGTCGATCGCGGTGAGATGCCCGTCGGCACGGTAGCCGTAGACGCGCCGCTGGACGCTCTTTCCAGTGGTGCGATCTGTCACCGACTGCGCGGTCAGACGGCCGAGGTCGTCGAAGGTGTTCGCCAGAGTGAGGAAGGCACCGACATGGCGGTTCACCTCTCGGCCCGCCGCGTCGCGGTCGAAGCCGATCGTGCGGTCCGCGCTGGTACGTTCGACGCAACTGCCGGCCGCGTCGTAGCGCCATGTGCTGGTCAGACCGGTGGGGGTGGTGCGCAGCGTACGACGCCCCATGGCGTCGTAGTCATACCTGACCGTGCGCCCGTTGACCGTTTCGGACAACAGCCGACCGGCGGCATCATGATCTCGAACCAAGGTCGCGTCCGGGGTGACGGCCTTGGTGAGTTCGCCGACGGCGCTATAGGTGAAGGCCGTGGCCTTGACCTCGTCCGTCTGGCGGGTGATCTGGCCGAGTACGTCTCGCTCGAAGCGAAGGGTCTGGCCGAACGGGTTGGTACGGGTGGTGAGGCGGCCCGCCTGGTCGTGGGTGTAACTCACGACTCGGTTGTCGAAGTCCGTCTCGGATATGAGGCGTCCGGCCGGGTCGTGTTGATAACTCCAGGACAGGCCCTGGGGGTTGGTCACCTTCGTAAGGCGCAGCTCGGAGTCGTGTGTGAAGGTGTGCCGCGCTCCGTCCGGTCCGGTGCGCGCAGACAGCAGATCGAAATGGGTGTACTCGAATCGGTGGACCGCACCCATGCTGTCGGTGTGGCTGGTGCAATTGCCCTCGCCGTCGTACGTCCACAACTCGACGCTGCCGTCAGGAGCGGTACGGCGGGCGGGCTTGCCTTCCACCGTCCACGCGAAGTGCGTCACGTTTCCGAGAGGGCCTGTCAGCGTAACGGGCCTTCCGAAGGCGTCGCGTTCGTAGCGAGTCTCCGCGCCGAGCGGGTCGACCACAGCAAGAGGCAGGCCCACAGGGTCACAGCGGAAGCGGGTTCGGTGACCGAGCGGGTCGGTGATCGATGACAGATGCCCGGAACCGTTGTAGGAGAAGTGGGTTGTCGCGCCAAGGGCGTCGGTGATCGCGGTGCGGTTGCCCCGTTCGTCGTACGCGTAACAGAACACGACGCCGTCCGGGCCGGTCACCGTCGTCGGCAGACCGAGATCGTTGTACTCGGCGCGCGTCTCACTGCCGTCCGCGCGGATGACCGACGCCGTCCGCCCTGTCTCGTCGTAGCGGAAGCGGGTGGTGTTTCCGAGCGCATCGGTGACGGCGGTCAGCTGATGCGCTGCGGCCCATTCCTGGCTGGTGCTGTGGCCGAGCGGGTCGGTCTCCCTGATCAGGCGGAATGCGTCGTTGTGTTCGTAGCGGGTGGTGTGGCCGAGGGAGTTGGTGACGGTCGTGGTGCGGGTGAGGCCGTCGTAGGCAAGGCTGCCGGAGAGGAAGCCGTCGCTGCCCTCAGTACGGACGACTCGGCCCCACTCGTCGTAGAGGTACTCGTACGAGGTGTCGGTGCGGTCGGTCCATGATGTGATCCGTCCTGCCCCGTCGTAGGTGAAGCGCGCAGGCAGTGCCGAGGAGTTGGTGACCTCGGTGAGATGACCTTGGTCGTCGTAGTCGTAGGAGAGCAGGATCGTCCCGCGGCCGTTCGGACGCTCCGGGTCCAGCAGGCGCAAGGAGCTGATGCGGGGAAGCGTGGGGTGGCGGTCGAGGGCGATGCGGTAGCCGCCGGAGTGCGTGACTCCTGTGGGGGTGCCGTCATCGGCGTACTGAACGGTGATGCGCCGGCCGTTACGGTCCACGATGGCCTGCAGACACAGGTCCACGGCATCGCCGTCATCGACGAGCTGTGGCGTGTGAAAGACATAGGCGAGTCCGGACGCCGGGTCGCTCACACGCAGAGCGCCGTCCGTCTCGGTGTCCCAAGTCAGCGGCAGACGCGCGCCGTTGTCTGGATAGGCGGGCTCGTTGGCGTCTGGAGCCAGGAGGGGGTAGGTGAGCCGGGCGCCGTCTGCTGTCGCGTAGGTGATGCCGTCGTCCGCGGCCTGCAGGCGTTGGTCGAGGGTGGAGGCCCAGGAGGGGCCGAACCAGCCGCCCCACCGGTAGGAGGAAATGTGGGTGCGCTGCAGGATCAGCGGCAGGACGCCCGGGAGTTCGACGTCGGTCTGCGGCAGCAGCATGTCGCCGGTGGCCACATCGATCGGGTCGAGCTTGCATTCCTTTTCCGCCGCCCGGATACCCGCTTCGAGCTTCTCGGCCTCGGCGGGCCGCAGTTTGAGCCTGGAGAGGTCGGAACCGCCAAGCTTCAACGCCTTGCTCAGCTTGGCGAGTTCGCTGGGCTTGAGACTCTTCAGCCCCTTTCCCAACGCCTTGCCCAGCACCCCGAAGCCGACGCCCATGACTGCGCCCTCGGTCAGGATGCCGGCCAGCTTCTCCGGATCCTTGAAAGCGCCCGGATCCTCCAGCGCGGTGGCGAACGCGCTGAACTTCGCCCCTTCCACGGCCATCTTGGACATCGACGCGATCGCCTTGATGTCCTTGAGCGCCTTCAGAGCACGCTCCAGGCCGCGGATTGCCTCCATCACCGTGCGCACCGCGGCCCCCAGCGCGGTGCCCTCCTCCTCGATCCGCGCCACCAGCGCGACGACCTTCACGGCCCGCTCCCCGGCCATCAGGCTCGCGGCCACCGAAGACGCGCCCGCCGTGAGGATGTCCAGCGCCAGCCCCGCGAGCTCGTACTCTGCGATCTCCGCCAGCATCACGCCGATCTCGGAGAGCAGTTCATGGGCCTGGTCGGCGAACTTGTCCAGCGCCTTGGCGCCCTCACGCAGCGAGTCCGCCATGTCGGCGGCGTTCTTCCGAGTCCCCTTCGCCCGCTTGTGGAAGGCCTTGGCAGTCTTGCCCTCCCACACCACGCCCACGAGCGCCCGCTCGGCATCATCGGCCGCGTCGTCGAGCCCGGAGGCCAGGTCCCGCCACTTCTTCGCGATCTCGCGCACCCCGTCCGGGTCCACCGCCGGATCGGAGATCCCGAGGAACTCCAGCCCGCTGGCGATGCTGTCGCCGAACATGTGGTTGAACTTGTTGACGTAGTGCAGCGGGTTGAGGTCGACCACGAGCGGCTCAGCCCTTCTCGCCGCGAGCCGCCGCGGCCAGCAGCACGTCCAACAGGTCGAAGGCATCGGACACTTCACCCATCAGCTTCGCCTCGGCGTGCCACTCCTCGTCGAGGGCGCGGGTGAGCTTGGCGAGCGTGCGCATACCACCGCGTATGTCGTCCGTCGCACTCATCAAGGACCCGAGCGCGCCGAGCGCCGACAGATCATTCGACTCTGCCTTGAACTCGTGCAACGGCTTGGTCGTGTGATGCGACACCTTGCGCAATGCGGTAGCCGCCTTGTCCAGCGACTCCGCTTCCTTCTTCAGGTCCGCCATGCGGCCCGCCCCCGTACTTCACTCTGTGCACATGCCAACCCTATGACCGTAGTGAGGTGGGCTATAAGGCTGGCATCGGAGGCGCCAAGGGCCGGTAAAGATTGCCCCACCTCCCCCTACGGCGGCCTGCTGAGAGCCGCTGTCACCCAGCCTCAGCCTGCGCGGCCCCGGACCTGCCGCCCTCGAGCACCTGCACCCGCACCCGCCCCCCACCGAGCCCTGCCGGCCGTAGAGAGGCGTTCCCCTTCGCGTACTGGTAGGTGTTGGCGACCGACTCCGACGTCAACAACTCGACCACGTCGGGCACTTCACGCATACCGTGCCGTGCCGTTGAGCGTGGCCCGCACGGCGTCATTGACGCAGCGAGAAAGGCAGCGCTGGAGCGGCAGGCCAGAGCACTGGAGCGGCAGGCCAGTCCGCGCAGCAGCTTGACCCGCGGAACACTGTTCCTCGATCGCAGCACCAACCGGAACGGCTTGTCATACCTTGCCGCCGAAGAAGACCTGCACCTCCTGGATGAGGCCGTCCCGGACAGTGATCGCCTCGATGTTGCGATACCTGCCGCCCGTCGTGAGCTCGTACTCGTAATAGACGAAGACGAGTTCTTCGTCTGCCGGGGTGACGTGCAGCAACTGCTGCTCCTTGAACCGGTCGGCGGTCGGGAAACACCGCTCGAAGAACGCCGCCTTGTCGATGTGATCGTCCCGCGGACTCGTGAACGAGAAATCATCGGCGTAGAGAACGAAGGCCGCGTCGCGGTCCTGTGACCTGTAGTACCGAAACGCCGCTTCGACGACGGCTGTAGGACTGTTGACCATTCGGGCTCCTGGGTCGGACGACTGGCACTGTTCCGCCACGGTATAACCAGGTTTCGCACACTCCGATAGGGAGACGCGGCGGAACCCGGTCATCGCTCGACCCCGTCCAGACGTAGCACCTGACCAATTGGCAGACTCGTCCCGCGCGACGGGCCCTCGGACGCGGCAACCAACGGCCGCCGCCCCGCGCCTGCTGGAACAAAGCTGCCAATTGGAGCCGAGGCACAGGAAAGGGAGAGTTTTCATGTCCGCTGGACCACGGGCAGGCCGCCCCGAGACGGCTCGGCAACCTCAACGTTCGACGGCCGGAAATATCGCCTTCACGGCCGGATTGATCCTCGTCCTGGCGACCACGTTCCTCGGCGCATTCGCGGGGATCTATCTGACCCTCAAGTTGGCGGACGAGTCGTTCCTGTCGCCTGCGATCCCGGAAGACGGACGTATCGCCCTGGTGATCGGTGGCATTGGTTTTGGTGCCGTGGTCGGAGGGTTCCTGCCCCTGACCATATTGGGGCTCTTTGGCGGGACTGATGAGAAGCCGAGGCTTCGACCCATCGAGGCTTCCCGCAAGATGCTCGGTGTCCTTCTCTTCGGCATCTATCTGGTGGTGGTGTCCGTAATCGCCGCGCAGCTCGGCTGGATCCTCCCCGAGGGCCTCGTTGCCCTCGCCGGCGTCTTCGCAGTCGGCTTCGGGTGGATCCCTCTGGCGCTGCTCCCCTGGGAGCGATTCGGCCTTGAGGGCGTGAGAAGTCGGTTCGCGTCGAGCAGAAAGGCAAGCTGAGTGGGCACGAGGAGCGAGTCGATCCTGCAAGTCTGTCCATGCGGCTGCTACGCCTTCTTCGTCTCCAAGACGGTTACGCGCGGCATGGAACGGTGGCGGTGGTGGGCGTCGGCAATCTCCGCGAGCGAGGGGCGGTCCAGCGCGCGATAGGCCACCACGAGGAGTTCGTTCGCGAGTGTCTCGCGGACCGGGTCACCATGTGACGCCCAGTGCAGGTCGCGGCCCAGGACCAGGGCCTCCGCCGGATCGCCCGCCGAACAACGGCCGCGGGCGTCCTGCACGCTCGCGTTCAGGGCCGCGGGCTCCTCGAACAGGGCATACATGTACGTCGCGAACTTGTACTCGTCCGCCTGATTGTGGGCAGGGCGGTCCAGCGCGGTTTCGCCCGTCACGAGTGCGCCCGCGCCGTCCAGCGTGGTGAGCCGGCCGAGGTTCACTGGCGGGACGAACCCGTCGTAGACCATGGAATAGGCGATGCCTACCTCAGGCCGGTCCCCGGTCTCGTGGACGGTCAGCGCATCGCGCAGCAGACCCAGACGGGACCTGCGCGCGGATGTCTCCTCGTCCTGTATGTCATCGTCATCGAGGTCCCGCCAGCAGCGTTCGAGGATCGCGCGCAGCGCCTCCAGCGGAGTGCCCGAACGGGTGTCGATTCCACCGCCGTCGTTGTTGTAGTAGGAAGCGACCCCATTGCAGGTGCGGCCGTCGTCGAACCACAGGCCGTGGTGCAGGCCGTCTGAGCCGCCGTGCATGAAGGTCAGGAACTCGGGCGGGTCACGGTAGTAGCGACCATGCACCCGTACGTCGATCCCCTCACACGGCCGCAGGCCGGCGTCGGCGAACAAGTCCATGATGCCGACGGGCGACACGTCCAAGTCCCGGAGCGCCTGGCGTTCGACCGGCCCCAAGGACTCCAGGAACGCCCAGAACCGAAAGATCGACTCCGGAAGTTCGAACCCCCAGTCCCGCAGGAAACGCTCTTCGATGCCGGCCCGGCCGGCGAGGCTCTCGGTCTTCTTACCCTGCATCGAAAGACCCCCGGTCTCATGGCGCATACATGACCACTGCTACGAAGGCCGAGGCTACCGAACCGCTGGCATCCCCTCTCCCAGTCGACTTGCCTCACTTTTGTCCGACTCCAGCGGACTGTCGAAACTGACCGTTTCGGCAATCTGTTGGAGGACCGCGCGGTATTCCTCACGCCGGATCACGGCCGTCGTGCTCAGTGTGAGGACGACCAGTCGCTTGCAGTCCGTGTGGGGCAGGTGGGCGTGGATCTGGAGGAGGGGAAGCCGCGGGAGGCCGCTGTCGGCGGAGGCTGTGCGCACGGTCTCGCTGAGGGTGGCCGGGCCGCAAGGCAGTTCGAGGTACTCGATGTGGGTGTGGCCCGCGGCGGAGGTAACGGCGCGTGCGGCGGTGACGGCCCTTGGGGCCACGGCCGTGTCTCGCCAGGAGAGGGTGAAGAGGGAGATCAGGGGTTGGCCATCGCCACTGGCAGTTTCGTCTACGTCGTCGCGGTGCAGGCCGATTGAGCAGTGGACGGTGCCGACCTCACACAGGGCCCCGAGCATCTGTTGGCTTGCGGCAGCTTGAGCGACGAACTGCTGGCGGATCAGCTCATCGGGCGCAGCCTCCAGAAACGGGGTGAATACCGTGCGCAGCTCGTCGGCGACCGGAGAGCCGGGCGGGGCAACCAGGGACTCCAGTGGCAGCGCGGTGAAGCCTGCGGGTTCGGCGAACCAGATGTCGGCGGCAGGGTCCTTGGCCGAGTCGGTGACGACGAAGTGGGGTGCTGCGGTCATCGGGTCCTGTCCTGTATCGGATCAGTACGGGCGCGGCGGAGGAGGCGCCGAGTCGGGAACGTGGGCTCCGGCGCGGCGGGCACGGTCAAGGGCGGCGGGGCTCGCGTTCCAGTCGGTCGGTTCGATCCCTCGACGGCCCGTGGCCGTGCGCTGATAGAGGAGATGCAGCCGCCGAGGGGACTTGCTGCGGCGGCTGGTGGCCGCGATGACGGCGATGAAACGGGGGTCGCCGGCGAACCAGAGGGGCTCGATCTGGGCTTTCAGTTCCGGTTTGGTCTTGGAAGTGCCGAAGCGTCGCATCCACCAGAAGGTGCGCATGTTCATGAAGAAGAGCAGGGGGATCTGCTCCTCAGGCTTCTCCGGGTTGGGGAACTCGTACCACATCTCGTCGTACTCGACCTGAGGGTGCTTGTTCCGGCCGCGGGGGACGTCCGTTAGGAACTGCCAGGGGTATTGCCCCAGGACACGCTTGATTTGGAAGGAGGGACGGAAGTAGGCGAGTTGGAGGACGGCGCGGAAGGTCGAGTAGAGCAGGACGGGAAGGAAGAGATAGGTGTAGCCCGGCGTCAGAAATGACACCAGTACGCCCAAGGAGCCGATCCAGACGGCGATCCATCCGACCAGCCTCCCGACGATCATGAGCATGTGCATGATCCAAGCCCGCCTGGTCGGTAGATGGTCCCAGGCAGTGGAGTAGTCGGTGGGGTGCATGCGATGGGCTCTCTCTGTTCGGGGCTCAGAAGACGTGCTGGGCGATATCGACAAGCCCTCCAACGTCGAGGCCAAGCCTTGCTCCGTCGACGCCCGCCACGGAGCCGTCCTTCACGCCGTCGTCATCGGTGTCCACGGCGGTCATGACCAGGCCGAAGCCTGCAGTGACCACGCCGACTGAAGCCGATGTGATCTCGACCGTTCTAATTACCTGTGGCGCGCGGGCACCATGAACGGTCAGATGGAGCAGGGAATTGTCCAGGTCCGCGATTGCGCCAGCCTCGTCCAAGGTGGCGGTGCCGAAACGGGAAACTCTTTGGCCGATCGTGAGTACCTCCCCCGCCTCGCTGGTAGCCCTCACCGCAGTCGAAGCACCCTTCCACGCCGCGCCGAGGCCAGGCAACGCGCCCAAGGCGTCCCCTCCCACCGTGACGAGATTGCTCCAGAAATCCGTGTCGAACTCGCCTTTGGTGAACCCGTCCTTCAGCGACTCCCAGACCGCGGGGTCTTGGGCGAGTCGCGTAGCCAACGCTGTAGCACTCAACGCCGCAGCAGCAAGCAGCAGTACCGCAGCCGCCGTCCCACCCGTCACAACGAACAGCGCCACCAGCCCGACCACGGCAGCCACAGTGCTGAGGATGTCCGGCAGATTCTCGGTGACCCAGTCGAGCGCCGAGTCGAACCATCCTGGTTCGTGCGGCGCCAGCTTCTTCGTCGCGTCGCGGATTTTGCCCGCCCGGTACTGAGCTTGATGCTCGTGCTCGTCCGCGAGTTTCCGGGCCTTGCCCCGGATCTTCTCCAGTGCGTCCTCGGCATCGTCCACCGCCGTGTTCGCCTGAGTCAGGGCCTTCTGTGCGTCGTCGTGCTTGGCGCCCTTCTTGGCCAGGTCAGGACTGTCGCCTGCCTTGCTGGCGTGGCCCTTGGCCCGGTCCACGGCGGCCTGCGCGTCCTTCGCGTCTTCCTCAAGGCGCTTCGCCCGGCGTTGGAAGTCATCCAACTCGCCGTCCCAGCGATCGAGTTGCTTGGCAGCCTTGCGAATGGAGTGAGCGGCGTTCTTCAAGTTCAACGGCAGCGGACCACCGTCGAGCTGCTCACGGAAGGCGACGGCCGCATCGCCCTCCCAATAGCTGCCGTCCAGCAGCTTGGTGACAAGCTCATGCGTCTCTTCGAGAACCTTGGCGCACCCAACGAGCTTCTTGTGCAGACCGTTCACTGTCTCGGTGCTGCCCGGCACAGGGTTGAAGCCCAGGTGCGGGTAATCAGGGTTCGGGATGTGCGGGGCGGACTTGAGTCCCTGGGGTTTGCCGATGTCAGCTCGGGACTGCGGGTCGAGAGCGGCTCCTGAATCCCCGGTACCCGACGGGTGCGTCACTTCGAACCCCCGCCTTTGCCCTCGCTGGGTTTCTTGAGCGCTTCCTCCAAGGCCTTGTCGACCTCGCGGTAGCTGTCCCTGCTCTTTCCGATGATCTTGGCCAGATCCTCGGTCTGCTCACCGATCTGATCGGCTCCGTACTTCCAGTCGTCCTGGAAGTCCTCACAGGCGCGGTCGAGATCGTCGGTACCGAGGCCGGTGACGGTCGCGTCTTCCAACGCCCTACGCAGACCCTTCAGTGAGTCGGTCGATTTCCTGAGCATCTTCATGAAGTGCGTCAACTCATCGCCGTCAACTGCCAGCCGATCCGCCACGCGTCTCTTCCCGGATTCTCTTCGTATGCCGGTTGCCCCAGAGTCAGCGGTTGACGGCCTGGATCTCCTGCACGACCACGTCCTGCTCAGCCCCGAACTCCCCGTCCGGCAACGGCTGATCCTGGGCCACACCCGTGCCAGTCCAGTGGATCTTCCAGGTAATGGTCGCCCTCAGCTTGTACGAGTCCTCGCCCGAAGAACGCAGGTACTTCACGCCGCACGGCGGAGTCTCATCCGCCTTACCCGCGGCGTACGACTCACCGATCGAGCCGTTGTTGATCTCACACACACCCGACGCGGGGTAGGTCGTCGCATCGCCCGTGCCCGGCTCGATCTTCACGGAGACCGGCTCCGCGACCGTCGTCGCCTCGACCCCGAGCAACGGCACCGACGCAGTCACCGACACCGGCTTGAACTCCGCCGTGTCCAGCCACGCCCACGTCGGCAGATTCACCTTCGTCGTACCGGCCGGAGCCAGGTCCACCTTGGTCGAGGGGACACGGATCTCCGCGTACGCCAACTGCGCCAGAATCTCAGGCGTGATCGCCTCCGGGATGTCCGCCGGCGGGGGTTCGCCTGTGTCCACCCAGAAATAGGGCTTGTCACAGTCCAGCGCGCCCGGATCACCCGCACGCCCCTCCGCGACATACCCCGACCACCAATACCCGTCCCCGGCCTTGTCCTTGTTGAAGTCCGTGTACGGCTCACCGTCGACATACCGCTTACGCTGCGAAGCGTCCCACTCGTAACCCGTCGACTCCGCCTCCCAGACCGGCTCCAAATGCTCCTGCAACTGAGCCGGCGAATACATCGGGGCGTAGTAACAGGCAGGCGGGGTCCACGTGCTGGCGGTCGACGCCACTGGACCTGCCGACTCACCCGAACCGTTCTTCGAACGGTCAAAGACAACAGCACCCGCAGTCGCCGACAGATTGCCCTCGCCGTCAGAGTCGCCGGATGCATTCCCACTGGGAGGAGGCGCCTGGGCGCCACCACCGATGTTGTTGTCTGCCATGGCGGGAGCAGTGCCCATGACGACCGAGCCGAGCAGCAGAGAAGCGATCAAGACTCGTGAACCAACACTCAGGGCTGGCACTTGGTACTCCCCCTCTGGGAAAGAAGCTTCTCGATCACCCAGACGCCGTCGGTGTTCTTATGCAGCTGAGTGTTGTAGAGCACGTAGCTGTTCTTGGTGACGGCGGTCTTGTCGACCTTCTTCGTCTCCAGGTACATGTCGTACGCCTTGCCCTGATCCTCGCAATACACAAGCGACGCACTGTCGGAGTCGCTGACGTTGACCACCGCGTCGTAGAAGCGATAGGCACCGGTCGTACGTGCCTTGGCCTCGACATACGCCTCGATGAACGTCTGTGTGTTCGCCGCCGCCTCCCCCTCGTAGTAGAAGAGGTACGCCTTGTCGAGAGCGTCCTGGTTGGCGATGGCGAGGTCCACCGCCTTGATGGACTGCTCGCTGTCACTCAGGACCGCATCCTTGTTCTCGTCGCCGGTCTTGGGCCAGTCGAAGGTGTACGTCAGATCCGACGGCAGCTCGACCTTCGGCCGGTCGGCGGCTGCCGCGGCGGAGGCACTTGGAGACGCCGACGTCTCGCTTCCCGTATCGGCCCCGGCAATCTTGTCGTTGCCCGTGGAGTCACCGTCACCGCCCCCGCAGCCGGTCAGAAGGAGGGCCGTGGCCGCACCTAGGGCGGCCGTGGCGAGCAAGCTGGGGCGGCGGTTCACGGCAGACTCCTGTGCGGCGTGGGGTTCGGGAGGGCAGCGACACGGTATCGGGGGCTCGTGTGACGACACCAGAGCGAATTACGTCAACAGGGATCACAAGTCGGGCATAGCGCTACAGAACATGCCTATCCAACAGCGCGGAACCTTCGATTGAGTGATGTTGGAGGTCGGAAAGCGTCACCGCGTTGGCCACCGCAAAGAGCGATAATCGCTACCCAAAGCTCCGCGGTCGCTACCGTCCCGCTTGCGACCGACTCAATCCCCGCACCTTCGGCTCGCACCCCGCCCGCACCCAACTCGGCACCGTCGTCCTGGACGCCGACGTCGGCCGCGAATTTCCTCGATGCAGAAACGCGGTTGCCCCTCCGAGGTCGCCAACTACGTCAACATGACCGCGGCCCGCTCCCGACACCGTCCACCTGCGCACCGCCAGCCTGTGCAAACTGATACGCGCTCAGGACCCCCGCTCAACTCACTGACGGTCCTTCCCTCCTCCTTGAGCACCTAGTAACTTCGCTCGCGCGTACGGTTATTGGTGAGACGGGCGTGACGGGGGTTGCGGCGTGGCGGGGAATCGGCCGAGTGACTGGCATGTCCTGGACCTGGACAAGGACCCGACGCCGGGTGATCCGGACCGGGTGCGCCTGCTGTCCAAGAACCTCCTCGACTTCGCCGATGACGTGGGGGACGCACTCCGTCTGATCAAGGGGATGGCGGACGAGGAAGCGGTCCTGCAGTGGGCGGGGAAGTCCGCCAAGGCGTTCCAGGATCAGTTCTCGGGTGTGCCGAAGCAGCTGAAGAAGCTGAGGACGTCGTACGACATGGCCGGGGGCGCACTGGCGGCGTACTGGCCGAAGCTGGAGCGTGCCCAAGCCCTCGCCGACCGGGCACTGGCCAACGGCCGCGCCGCCCAGACCGACCTGAGCTCCGCCAAGTCCCGTCTCGCGTCGGCCGATTCATGGGTGACGAAGGCCGGCAAGGAAGCCGACAAGTACAAGGACGATCCGACCGGCAGCAAGAGTACGGAGAAGCCCGACGAGGCCAAGGTCCGGGCCGCCACCCGGGACGCCCAGCACGCCAAGACCGCGCAGACGTCCGCCCAGTCGGACGTGTCGAATGCGCAGGACGCCCTCGACGCGGCGAAGAAGATGGCCGCGGACGCCCGGAAGATGCGTGAGGACGCGGCGCGGGAGGCCAAGACCAAGATCGATGACGCTTCCGACGCGGGGATCCGCAACCGCAAGTGGTGGGAGGAGGTCGGGGACTGGTTCACCGACAACTGGGACACCATCGTCACGGTCTGCAAGGTCGTCGTCGCCGTCGTCGGCATCATCGCGCTGATCATCGGCGGCCCGATCCTCGGCGCGATCCTGCTGATCGCCGCCCTCGTCGTCCTCGCCGACACCCTCAACAAATATGCGAAGGGGCAGGCGTCCCTATGGGATGTCGCCTTCGCGGCACTCGACTGCATACCCGGCATGAAGGGGCTGACCACCCTCGGCGGCCTCGCAAAGGGCCTGAACGGCGGGGCGGCCGCTCTCAAGGGACTCAGGGGCGGTCTGAAAGGCATGGGCCTTGCCGCGCGCGGCCTCGGGAAGTCGGCCCGCGGCGCTCTCGGCGACAGCGCCAAGGGTGCCTACAACCGGCTCAAGAACGTGGTCCGTTCCAAAGGCAGTGACCCGGTGGACATGGCCACCGGCGCGATGTACCTGCCGCAGACTGATGTGGAACTGCCCGGTATCCTGCCGCTGGCCTTCACTCGCCGTGTCGCCTCCGACTACCGCACCGGCTGGTGGTTCGGCCCCACCTGGGCCTCCACCATCGACCAGCGCCTCGAAGTCGACGAACACGGCGTCGTCTTCGTCACTGAGGACGGCCTACTGCTCGCCTACCCCCACCCCACCGGCCCAGGCACCCCCGTCCTCCCCGCGACCGGACCCCGCTGGCCCCTCACCCGCCTCGAAGACGGCGGATACCGCGTCGACGATCCCCTCAACGGACACGCCCGCCACTTCACCCACCCCGCCGACGACATAGCCCTGCTCACCCGCATCGTTGACCGCAACCACAACACGATCACCTTCGACTACGACGAGCACGGCACCCCCTGCGCCATCCGCCACTCCGGCGGCTACCACCTCGTACTCACCACCGACGAAGGCCGCATCACCGGCCTCGCCTTGGCAGGCGCCGCCGAAGACGGCTCCGACGTCACCGTCAAGCGCTACGGCTACACCGATGGCAACCTCACCGAGGTCATCAACTCCTCCGGCCTGCCCCTGAAGTTCACGTACGACGAACGCCTGCGCGTCACTTCCTGGACCGACACCAACCACAGCCGCTACGCCTACACCTACAACGACCAGGACCGCTGCATTGCCGAAGGCGGCGAAGCCGGCCACATCACCATCACCCTCGACTACGACAGCACTGACCCCGCCTGGCCCGACTGCCGCATCACCACACTCACCACCGCCGAAGGCGCCACCACTCGCTTCGTCATCAACGACAACAGCCAGGTCATCGCCGAAATCGACCCGCTCGGCCACGCTACCCGCACCACCTACGACGAACACCACCATGTTGTCTCGTGGACAAATGAACTCGGCCAAACAACGGTTTTTGACAACAACGAGACCGGGCAGCCCATTTCAATCACGTACCCCAACGGGGCAACCACGCAGTATGAGTACGACGAGCACTCAAGGCCCCTAGAAATCATTCTGCCCAACGGAGCGACCTGGGGGTACACATACGACGAACGCGGCAATTGCGTCTCGTCGACCGACTCGGCAGGCTCAGTGACGCGCCGAACCTTCGATGTCGTCGGCGGTTTGGCGACCGTCACGAACGCACTTGGCAATCTGACACATGTGCGATGCACGGCAGTTGGTCTGCCCAGTGAGCTGACCGATCCGCTGGGGCACCGTCGTGTCCGTCAGTATGACGCGTTCGGCAGAGTGACCTCGATGTCAGACGAACTGGGATCGGTGACGCGCATTTGGTGGACGACAGAGGGCAGGACGGCCCGGGTACTCACTGCTGATGGGTCCGAACTGTCCTGGGAATACGACGGTGAGGGAAATTGCACTCGTCACATCGACGCCACTGGAAGTACTACGGCCTTCGAGTACACGCACTTCGACATGCTCAGCGCACGTGTCGACCCCGGCAACGAACGCTACGAGTTCGAATATGACGCGGCCCTCAGGCTGAAGAGGGTCATCAATCCGCAGGGCCTCACCTGGACATACGACTACGACGCCGCCGGAAATCTTATGTCCGAGTCCGACTTCGACAACCGCACGGTTACTTATGACTATGACGCTGCCGGTCAACTGAGATCGCGCACCAACGCTCTCGGACAGCTGGTCCGGTTCGAACGAGACGAACTCGGCAAGGTGATCCGAAAGGACGCCGACGGGTTCGCCACCACATATGAATGGGACGCCACCGGTCACCTAACCCGGGCAAGCAGCCCTCACGCTGCTCTCACTCCCACCTACGACCTCAACGGCCTCGTCACATCGGAGACAGTCAACGGACGCACCACGACGTATACGCATGATGTTCTTGGACGCCGCACCGGGCGCACCACTCCGATCGGCGCGACCAGCGCGTGGACCTATGACGCGGCCGGACGCCGCAGCTCGCTGCGGACCTCGGGTCGCACACTCACCTTCGAGTTTGACGCAGCCGGCCGAGAGACCCATCGTCAAGTTGGCGCCGACCTAGCATTGGGCAATACGTTCGACGAACTGGGGCGTCTGACAGCACAGTTGGTTACAGGACCTGCTGGACGCCAAGTGCAGCATCGCTCCTACACCTATCGCGCAGACGGCCACCTCACTGCATCCACCGATCTGACAGAGGGAGCCCGCCACTTCGGCTTGGACTCAAGTGGTCGAGTCACTGCGGTGCACGCTCGCGACTGGGCGGAGACCTACGCCTACGACACAGCCGGCAATCAGACCCTGGCGACCTGGCCGGCCACTCACCCTGGCCACGAAAGTACAGGTCCGCGCGACTATGTCGGCACACACCTGACCAGGGCGGGAAGCGTCCGCTACGAATACGACGCTCAAGGCCGCGTCGTCCTACGTCAGAAGTCCCGGGTTTCTCGCAAGCCGGACACCTGGCGATATAGCTGGGATGCCGAGGACCGCTTGGTCTCAGTAATCACACCGGATGGGACACAATGGCGCTATGCGTACGACCCAGTCGGCCGCAGAATTGCCAAGCAACGCCTCGCCCCGGATGGCGAATCAGTGACAGAGCAGGTAGACCTGACGTGGGATGGACCGACGCTGTGCGAACAGACCACGGCTGGCGTCGACTTGCCAAACCGCGTTACCCTGACCTGGGATCACCAAGGGCTGCGCCCCGTGACACAGACCGAGCGTCTCACCGCGGCTGATATTTCCCAGAGCGAAATCGACTCACGTTTTTTCGCTATTGTCACCGACCTCGTCGGCACTCCGAGCGAACTTGTAGACGAGTACGGCGTTGTCGTCTGGCGCACTCGGACGACACTTTGGGGTAACACCACGTGGAACGCCACAGCTTCTGCGTACACACCGTTGCGATTTCCGGGGCAATACTTCGACCCGGAAACTGAACTCCACTACAACTACTTTCGGCATTATGATCCGGAGACCGGACGCTACACCAGCCCCGACCCTCTCGGTCTCATACCGGCACCCAACCCTGTCACCTACGTAAAGAATCCCCACACGCAGGTGGACCCGCTCGGGCTCTCGCCGTACCCCAATGCACATCTGGCGGACCTTCCCATTCACTCTCGCTACGACAGGTTCTACGTCAGAGCCGGCGAGCTGGTCGACAACCGGATAGCCAGCCACCCGCTGACAGAAGCCCAGATGTATGGTGGCGAGATAGCTGGGCACGGAGGTGTCAGGAATCTTGCCAACGACGACCTGACGAGATTCGGCGGGCCCCAAGGAAACGACCCCATCAGCGGCTACCGCAACTTTGGGCCCGGGGATTCCATCAACTTCCCCGGCTCTCGGATTCACATAACCGGAGGCCATCACCGGACGGCGGAAGTCGTTCGACGAATCGGGACCGGAGAGATGGATCCGAACACCCTCATAGAGTTCGCCTTGCGGGAGTGATGACTTTGCCACAGGTTCTGCTCGACAGGACACACAAGTTGATCGCGGACGTATTTCGGGGTAGCACCAGCAGCCCAGGCCATGTATGGGTATGCGTGAGATCTGAGGATCAGGCCGGAGACGCAAGCTGGCTCGGCTGTTGGAGCAGCGAGGAGGCCTCACCGACGGAAGAGTCCGTGAAGAGCTTCCTGTCTTCCTTGGCCGACTTCTCCAGAGAGAGATTCACGACAGGGCCGCGGGGCCCCGTACTGACGGATCACTACTTCAAGAGTGGATGGCAAACATGGGGCCCGGGCATCCCCGGCCCGTTGAGTGAATCAGCGTCACACCCTGCACCGAATTCCCCATCTCCCATCGGTATTCAAGACTTCAGGATTGACTGATCGAAGAGAGGTCTTCACAGAAGTGAAAGAGTACGAATACGTTGGACCTCCAGAGATCAAGGAATCCATTCGACAGAGCGGAGGGTTCCCTGTCCGAACAGCGAGCGACCTGCAGGAGTTCCTGGCCTCGCGCGGTCCCGAAGAATTGAATGAGCCGTTCACTTTCATCGTGGATACCTCGGGCGTGCTTCGCCTCGCGCCGCGCCGGTCAGAACATGTGGCGTGCGCGGATGGCTGTGCGGTGTGGGCTGCCGGTGAAATCGGTTTCCATCAGTCCCGGAACAGGGGACAATGGGAGGTTTCAACCGTCAGCAATCAGTCCACAGGTTACTGCCCGGATACCGAATCCTGGGAATCAGTTGCCCGAAGCCTCGATCACGCAGGAATCAACCACGGCTCCGGATACACCCACCCAATCATCTTTCGCTGCTGCCCGTCCTGCCGCGAGTGGAACTCCGTGAAGGATTCCCATTTCTTCTGCGTCTTCTGCGACAACGAACTTCCGGCGAAGAACCGTCGATAACGCAACAGCACCAGGCAGGCCCACCCAACTCAACTCCAGCGTCAGCGGTTGACGGCCTGGATCTCCTGCACGACGACGTTCTGCTCAGCCCCGAACTCGCCATCGGGCAACGGCTGTTCCTGGGCCACACCCGTGCCGGTCCAGTGGATCTTCCAGGTAATGGTCGCCCTCAGCTTGTACGAGTCCTCGCCCGAAGAACGCAGGTACTTCACTCCACACGGCGGAGTCTCATCCGCCTTGCCCGCCGCGTACGCCTCACCGATCCGGCCGTTGTTGATCTCACAGACACCGGAGGCCGGGTACGTCGTGGCATCGCCCGTGCCCGGCTCGATCTTCACGGAGACCGGCTCCGCAACAGTCGTCGCCTGGACGTCAAGCAACGGCACCGACGCCGTCACCGACACCGGCTTGAACTCCGCCGTGTCCAGCCACGCCCACGTCGGCAGATTCACCTTCGTGGTACCGGCCGGGGCCAGATCCACCTTGGTCGAGGGGACGCGGATCTCGGCATACGCCAGCTGCGCCAGGATCTCGGGCGTGATCGCCTCCGGAATGTCCGCCGGCGGCGGTTCACCCGTGTCCACCCAGAAATAGG
This sequence comes from Streptomyces sp. NBC_00620, assembly GCF_026341825.1. Lineage (GTDB taxonomy): Bacteria > Actinomycetota > Actinomycetes > Streptomycetales > Streptomycetaceae > Streptomyces. Next base: position 3,055,501 of record NZ_JAPENY010000001.1, on the reverse strand, counting down.
GCTTGTCACAGTCCAGCGCACCCGGATCACCCGCGCGCCCCTCCGCGACATACCCCGACCACCAATACCCCTTGCCGGCCTTGTCCTTGTTGAAGTCCGTGTACGGGTCGCCTTCGACATAGCGCTTACGCTGCGAGGCATCCCACTCGTAACCCGTCGACTCCGCCTCCCAGACCGACTCCAAATTCTCCTGCAACTGGGCCGGCGAATACATGGGAGCGTAGTAACAGGCAGGCGGCGTCCACGTGCTGGTCGTGGAAGCCACCGGACCTGCCGACTCACCCGAACCATTCTTCGAACGGTCGAAGACGACAGCGCCCGCAGTCGCCGACAGATTGCCCTCGCCGTCGGTGTTGCCGGAAGGGCCCGTGGTACCGGATCCCTGTCCGTCGCCCGGACCGTACGCCTCAGCGGTGCCGGACAACCCGGCGACGCAAACCGCAACTATCACGCTCAGGGCCAAGGTGCGCCCCCGTCTGCTCACGCGGCGCATGTCTTGTCTCCCCGTTTTGAGATCAGGTTGGTCGCTTGCCAAACGCCCTGCTCGTTCTTCTCAAGGCGCGTGTTGTACAGCACGTACGGGCTTTCGTCCGAGGCCGTCTTGTCGACCTTGTTCGTCTTGCGGTTCTTGCTGAACCCCTTGCTCTCGTCAGCGCAATAGACGACATCCGCCGACTTCTCACCGGACAAGGTGACTTTGGGGGCGTAGTAACGAGTCGTGCCAGTGAAGGACATGTTGGCGTCCACATACGCCTGCACCCACTCCACCGCATCGCTCAACGCCGTGTCCCGGTAGTAGAAGGAAAGGCCCGGCGCACCGGTATCGCCCTGCAGGATGGCGTCGTTCGTGGCGTCGATACGCCCGGCGGTGTCCGCCAGGACCGCGTCCTTGGCATCGTCGCCGGTCTTCCAGTCCTCGTACTTGTCCGTGACGTCCGACGGCAACTCGATCTTCGGCCGGTCGGCGGCCGCCGCGGCGGAGGCACTCGGCGATGCCGACGTCTCAGCCCCCGTATCGGCCCCGGCGATCTTGTCGTTGCCCGCAGAGTCACCGTCACCGCCCCCGCAGCCAGTCAGAAGGACGGCCGCGGCCGCGCCAAGGGCGGCCGTGGCGAGCAGGCTGGGACGGCGGTTCACAACGGACTCCTGTGCGGCGTGGGGTTCGGGAGGGCAGCCACACGGTATCGGGGGCGTATGTGGTGACACCAGAGCGAATTGCTTCCAAGGGGAAGTCAAGTCAGGCATAGGCCTACAGAACATGGCTAACTCGCGGTGCGGAACCTTCGATTCAGTGATCTTGATGGTCTGAATCTGTCACCACATTGGCCCCTGCAAAGCCGGGACCGCCAACACCGAACCCCTCACGCTCGTGGGTGCGTACTTGAGTACGCACCCACGTACGACCTCCACATCAACCCTTCCGCCGCCCCCACGCAGCCCCCCGCTTCACCCCGTTCGGCCACAACCTCGGACTCCGCTGTGCCGCCAGATCCTCGACCCAGCCCACCGAGACGATCGCGAGGCCTATCAACGGCCAGACCAGCAAGAACATCCACACCATGTACGTCGAGTCCAGCAGCCCCGTGGCTGCCTCGCCCTGCATGAACGGCAGGTTGTAGGCGAGGTCGATGATCGGGACCGTGGCCATGATCAGCATGTTGTGCCAGAGGTAGATCGTGACGGCTCGGTTGTTGGACAGGGTGATGAGTTTGTCCCACTTGGCGAGGCGGCCCGGGAGTTCCTGCCATGACGGGGCGTACTGGAGGAGGATGACGACGAAGCCGAAGGACCAGGTCGCCTGGGCCAGCGGGATGTCGTTCAAGTCCCAGCCGTCCGGGCCCAGATGGCCGGACGCCCACCACAGGCCGAAGGCCATGATCAGGACCGAGCAGGAGACCGCAAGATAGCGGGGAACCTTCGCCAGTACGCCTTCCTGGTGGGCGAAGCCCAGGACCCAGCAGCCGCCGAAGACCGCGAAGTCCGAGACGGCGTTGCCCGTTTCGCCGGGGATCGACACCACGCCGGTGCCGACGACCGCCGTCAGGGCGAGGGGGGCGAGGAGCGTGGGCCAGGGTGCACGGCGGAACGCCCACAGCAGCAGCGGGGAGGCGATCACGAACCACAGGTAGGCGCGCAGGTACCACAGCGGGCCCGCCGCCTGGACCGCCCAAGTGTCCTCCAGGAGGCCCGACTTGGAGCCGATGTTCCAGGGGAACGGCGGGGCGCCGAGCGGGATGATGTAGTTGATCATCTCGACCAGGCCCCAGGTGCCGCCGTGGTCCGGGTCCTCGGACAGGTTCCAGCCGCCCGCGAACAGCAGGACCAGTACCACCGCGCTGAACACCCAGAGGGGTGGCAGGAGTCGGCGGATGCGGCCACGGATCACACCCCACGCCGGGCGGCTCAGCGAGCGCGCCATCAGCGAACCCGCCAGCGCGAACATCACGCCCATGGAGGGGAAGAGGACCGTCAGCCACGCCCAGCCGAAGAGGTGGTACGCGACCACGCGGACCAGGGCGATCGAGCGCAGCAGGTCCAAGTAGCGGTCGCGGCCCGGCCTCTTCCCGCTCGCAGCCGCCGCACCCGCAGCCGCAGCCGCAGGCGGGGCCACACCCGCAGGCGGAGCGAACCCCCGCTCAGGCGCGGCAACCCTCGGCGCCCCCAACGGCGGCGTCGCCCCCGCCGCATAGTCGTGCGTCGTCATCCGACCGGCCTCCGATCGTTCGAGTTCCGGTCACGCGAATCCCGGTCAGGCTGGCGCGGGATCGCCCCCGGCGCCCCCACGACACCCGTGCGCCGCAGTTTCTGCCAGCGCAGCCGGCCGCCGGTGAGCGCGGTGATCCAGGACTGGAGCAGGACCACGTACATCAACTGCCGGTAGAGGATCTGCTGGAGCGGGAGGGATATCAGGTGCGTCATGCGTTCCCGGTCGAGGCGGAAGGCGTACGCCGCGCACACCGCCTGGATGGCCAGGACGCCCAGCCAGGCCACGATCGTCTTCTGCGTCGGGCCGAAGACGAGTCCGTAGAGGAGGAACACGTCGATCAGCGGGGCGAGGAGCGGGGCCAGGATCATGAAGAGGGACACCAGGGGCATGCCGACCCGGCCGAAGCGGCCCGACGGGCCCCGTTCGATGACCGCCCTGCGGTGCTTCCAGATCGCCTGCATCGTGCCGTACGACCAGCGGTAGCGCTGGGACCAGAGCTGCTGGACGGTCTCCGGTGCCTCGGTCCACGCTCGGGCGTTCTCCGCGTACACGACCCGCCAGCCGTCGCGGTGCATCGCGATGGTGATGTCGGTGTCCTCGGCTAGCGTGTCGTCGCTCATGCCGCCGACGCGTTCCAGGGCGGAGCGGCGGAAGGCCCCGACGGCGCCGGGGATCGTCGGCATGCAGCGGAGCATGTCGTACATACGGCGGTCGAGGTTGAAGCCCATCACGTACTCGATGTGCTGCCAGGCGCCGATGAGGGAGTCGCGGTTGCCGACCTTCGCGTTGCCGGCGACGGCGCCGACGGTCGGGTCGGCGAAGGGCTGGACCAGTTCGCGTACCGTCGCCGGTTCGAAGACGGTGTCGCCGTCCATCATCACGATGAGGTCGTGACGGGCGTTCGAGATGCCGCGGTTGAGGGCGGCGGGCTTGCCGGCGTTGAGCTGCCGTACGACGCGTACGTTCGGCAGGCGCAGGTCCTCGACGATGCGGGCCGTGCCGTCGCTCGAGCCGTCGTCGATGACGATGATCTCGATGGGATGCTCGCTCGCCATCAGCGAATGAACCGTGTTTTCAATGCACTTGGCCTCGTTGTACGCCGGGACCAGCACCGACACCGGTTCGGTGATCGGTACCGGGCCCCAGCGGAAGCCGGCGCGCCGCACCCGGCGGGCGTGCAGGACGGAGAGCAGCAGCATCAGGCCGAAGCGGGTGAAGACCAGGACGCCGATGACGGCGATGCCGACGACGAGGGCGTCGGTGGTCCTCTCGGAGGCCTGGACCAGGTTGACCCAGGCCTTGCCCTTCCACAGGTCGAGCCCGGTGACCTTGGTGCTCGCGCTGGGGGCGTCGAGCGCCTCGGTGAGGTTCTGGAATTCGTAGCCCCGGTCCTGGAGCTGGGGCAGGAGCCTGTCGAGCGCCTGGACGGTCTGGTGGCGGTCGCCGCCGGAGTCGTGCATCAGGACGATCGCGCCCTTGCCGCGCTTGGGTGTGGCGTTTTCGATGATCGTGCGGACGCCGGGCTTCTTCCAGTCCTCACTGTCGGTGTTGTTGACGACGGTGATGTAGCCGCGGGTGCCTATGTACTGCGTCACGGGCCAGGACTTGTTGTCCATGGCGTCGGAGAACGACGAGTACGGGGGGCGGAACAGGGACGTACGGATGCCCGCGGCGCCCGCCAGGGCCAGCTGGTTCTGGGACAGCTCCCAGTCGATGCGCTTCTTGGACTGGTAGGAGAGGTCGGGGTGGTTGAAGGTGTGCAGGCCGACCTCGTGGCCCTCGTCCACCATGCGCTGCACCAGGTCCGGGTAGCGCGAGGCCATGGTGCCGGTGACGAAGAAGACGGCGTGCGCGTCGTACTTCTTCAGGACGTCGAGGACCTTCGGGGTCCACGTCGGGTCCGGGCCGTCGTCGAAGGTGAGGACGAGGCGGTGGTCCGGGACTCTCAAGGTGGTCGTACGCCCGCTGCGGGTGTCGATGACCGGGCCGCCCTTGAGGATCTTGTCGGGCACCTGGTCGTAGGAGACCGGGGGGCGGACGCGGTGGTCGGCGAGGATCTCGCTGTGTACGTAGCCGCGCAGCATCAGCATCGCCATCAGGGCGACGAGGATGAGCGAGGGAAGCAGATAGCGCATGGGCAGCCGTCGGCGCCCGGCGCTGCGTTCGGGTCGCCTCGCGCGGGGCGCTGAGGCGTGACGGCTGGTGCGGGATGCCATCAGAGGTTGTTCTCCGGGGACGAGGAGCTGGTGGTGCTGGGCTGGGTGTCGATGGTCGCTACGAGGTTCTGCTCGACGGCGCCCTCGGCAACTGCTCCCGTGTCGCCGCCGGTGACCGGGCTGTCCGACGGGGCGGGCGTCGTGGCGGTGTCGGTCGGAGTGGGATCCGGGGAGTTGGTCGCCGTGGCCGTGGGCTCCGGGTCCGGCGAGGTGCTGGTGCCCGGGTCCTGCGAGGTCGTGGCGGACGCCGAGGGCTTCGGGTCGGTGGACGTGCCCGGGTTCGCGGCGCTGCCGGAGGCGTCGGGTGTCGGGTTGGCGCCCGGTGCCGGCGTCGTACCGTCGCTGGCCGTCGCGGACGCGCCCGGTGAGGCGCTGCCCGTGCCGGTCGGGCTCACCGTCTCGGCGGGCAGCGGTGACGTGTCGACCTGGCCGGCCGGCTGGTCCTCCTGCTGGCCCGGCATCGGGATCCAGGGCGCGTTGGAGTTGCCCGAGAGCAGCGTGACGACGATCACGACGGCGTAGACCGCGCAGGCCAGGCCCACGAGCATGCCGAGGCGGCGGTATCTGCGGCTGCGACGGCCCGACTCGTCGACGAAGACCGGACCGTCCGAGCCGTCCTGAGCGGTCGGCGCGTCCTTGGCCTGCTGGACCAGCCAGTCCTCGAGCTGACGTCCGGCGCCGTCGAGCTGGATCGTCACCTCGTGGGGGTCATGGGTGTGGCCGGGGTCGTCCTGCTCCCAGATGGGCCCTGACTGCTCCGGGCCGGGGTCGCGTTCAGAGCCCGCCAGGAGCTCCCCCTCTGGTTCCGGCGCGCGCTCCGCGCTCGACCCCTGCCGCTGAGTGAGCGGCCAGGACGACGTTCTACCGGCAGCCTCCGGCCAAACCACCGCCCCGCCAGGCTCCTGCCGCGGAAACCGACCGGTTCCACGCGACTCGGCTCCACGGGACTCGGTGTCACGCGGCTCGGTGTCACGCGGCTCGGTGTCACGCGGCTCGGTGTCACGCGAGTACGGCTGCGGCTGCTGATGCGGCTCGGGATACGACGAATCGGCTCCGCGCCCACTTGGCTGATCGACATCTCGTCCGACCAGTTGGGCGTCTTTCCGCCAGTTTTCTACGTGCACGCGTATCCCCCCACGGGACAGTTGCGGGAGCGCACACGACTCCCGGGCCTTGCTCAAATGTCGTCCGGAACGGGCCCCCACCCGCCCCAGCGCCCCCCACTACCACACTGCGCCCGGACTCAGAATGTAGCGCACGCCAGAGACACGCATCGCTTTGTCTCACCTGTGGCTCATCATGATGAGTGCATCTGCGGCCGGAATCCACCCGTCCTCGGGCCGCCGCAGCCATGCTGTCTCGCCCGCAAGTTCGACGGCTGCCCGGCGGAGGGCATCAATCCCCGGATGCACCAGCCCCTTGCGCCACACCAGCGACACCGGTGACAGGGGGACGGGGTCGACGAGAGGTCTCAGGACCGTTTCAGGCATGGCCGGAAAATCCACCACGGCGAGAACGGGGGTCCGCGTCTTGGCCATGATCCGCCGGAACTCCTCCGCTCCGATTGCCACCGGCGCCGGTGCCGCGAGCTCGATGCCGCGTCCCTCGAACAGGTGGCGGGCCAGGTCGGTCCACTCCAGCGTGCGCGGATTTCCCGCCCCCGCGTACACGGTCTCGCCCGAGAGCGCGGCCAGCGGCACCGCGTCCAGGGCGGCGAGGTGATGGTCCTCGGGCAGGATGACGGCCATCGGCTCGTACCGTACGGGCTGCTGCTCCAGCCGGGCCCGCAGCACCGGGTCGAGCCCGGCGAACCGCCCGAACGACGCGTCCAGACGACCCGCGAGCATCTCCCCCGCCGCACCGGTGAGCCCACTCTCGAAGCGGGCCATCAGCTCGCTGCCGGGCGCGAGCGCACGGGCCCGCTCGAGAACCCGGCCGGAGATCAGCCCTGGGGAGTTGATGTCGACGAGGAGAGGACGTTCGCGCTGCCCCCGCGTGAACGCGGCCAGCAGCTCGTCCTGCGCCTCCAGCACACCCACCGCATACGGCAACAGCCGCTCGCCGTCCCCCGTCAGCGTCACCTGGCGGGTCGTGCGTACGAAGAGTTCGGCGCCCAGCTCCCGTTCCAGGCGCCGGATGTCCCGGCTCAGCGCCTGCTGGGCGACGTAGAGGCGGGCGGCCGCACGCGTGAAGTGCAGCTCCTCGGCGACCGCCACGAAGGCACGCAGAAGGCGGGGGTCGAGGTGGGACGGCGTTCTCCCGTGCGACCGGGACTGCTGAGCGGACATCACGCGAACTTACAACCCAGACGCGTCAATCGCCACGGAGTAGGTGTTGGACCCCGGTCACCACCCCGGCCGATGCTTGATCCATGCCGCAACACCCCTCTGACCAGCCACACTTGCCGCTCCTCACCGTCACGGGCGACACCCTCGTAGCCGTCGACTTCCGCCCGCGCTTCAAGCAAAGACGCCCACCGGGCCCGTACCGCCGCCTCTTCCTCACCCCCGGCACCCGCGCCTTCACCCTCGGAAATCTCCTCGCCCGGCTCCCCATGGGCATGTTCAGCGTGAGCGCGGTCATCATGATCGCGGGAGCGCGTGGCTCGTACGCGCTCGCCGGTGCCGTGACGGCGACGGGCCTGGCGGCAACGGCGGTGGTCGCCCCCTGGACCGCGCGTCTCATCGACCGCCACGGCCAGGCGCGCATCGCCGTGCCCGCGACGGCCTTCGCCCTCCTCGGCACCATCGCGCTGATGCTGTGCGTGCACTACGGGGCACCCGACTGGACCCTGTTCGTCTCCTACGCCGCCACGGCCACGATCCCCAACACGGGCGGCATGTCACGCGCCCGCTGGGCCCACCTCCACAAGGGCGACGACAAGACCCTGCACACCGCCAACTCCTTCGAACAGGCCGCGGACGAGCTGTGCTTCATGCTGGGCCCGGTCCTCGCGGCCTTCCTGTGCGGAACCTTGTTCCCGGAGGCGGGCACGCTGGTCGGAGGCGTACTACTGATGACGGGCGTACTGCTCTTCGCCGCCCAGCGTTCGACAGAACCGCCACCCCACCGACGTACGAACGCCAAGTCCCCTGTCCGGGCCCCCGGAATGCCCCCGCTGCTCCTCGGATTCCTCGCCACTGGCGCGATATTCGGCTCAATGGAGGTCGTGACGATCGCCTTCGCGGACGCGCAGGGCCACAAGTCGGCAGCGGGAGCGGTCCTAGCACTCCAGGCCGCAGGCTCCTGCGCGGCAGGACTCCTGTACGGCGCCCGCAAGCCGACCGCCCCCGCCGAACGCCGCTACCCCCTGTGCGTCGCCGCCATGGCGGCGCTACTGACCCTCCCCCTCCTCGCCGCCTCCCTGACCAACTCCCTCCTCCCCCTCTCCGGCGCCCTCCTCCTAGCCGGCATGGCAACAGCCCCGACCATGGTCACCGGCATGGCCCTGATCCAACACCGCACCCCCGAGGGCCGATTGAACGAGGGCATGACCCTCGCGGTGACGGGCCTGCTGGGCGGTATCGCCTGCGGCTCGGTCGCTGGCGGATGGGTGGTGGAGGCCGTGTCGACAACGGCGGGCTACGGCGTTCCGGTCACCGCGGCAACGCTGGCGCTGCTGATCGCGCTGGTCCCCTACCGGGGCCGCCAACGCATCTGACCGCGACCACAGCCGGGACGCCACGCACGCACCCGCACCCGCCAGATCACCGAAGGGGACGTGCCGGAACGTCCGCCCGCAGCGGCTGGCGCGTCAACACCGCCCGCTTCCTGAGCAACCCATTCCGCGCCAGACCGAGGACGGATGCTCCGGCACGGCCCCGACCCCTGCATGCGGGCTCGCGCTCACGACGAAACCCGGCGGCCCGCGACGATCCGGCCCCCGAACCCGCCCCAATTCCCGCGCCCCCCATTGACGCACCCCCAACCCCCACATACCTTCCCCCGTCGAAGCGCTTCGACGTCACGCATCGAAACGATTCGACGACCGCTGCGTGACGCCCCCACAACGAGCACAGCTCACCGGCAATGCGAACCATCCGACTCCCCCGGAGGCACTGGATGTTGACGGCACAAAAGCGTGTGGTGGCGACAGCCGCGGCGGTAATGAGCGGGGCCTTGCTACTGGCCTCCTGCGGCGGCTCGGAGAGCAGCGGATCGGACGGCAAGACCCTCAAACTGTGGCACTACGAGGCCCCCGACAGCGCGATGGGCGCCGCCTGGAACGAGGCGATCAAGGAGTTCAAGAGGACGCACCCGGGCGTCACGGTGAAGTTCGAGTCGAAGGGCTTCGAACAGATCCAGAAGACCGCACAGATGGTCCTCAACTCGGGCGACGCACCCGACCTCATGGAGTACAACAAGGGCAACGCGACGGCGGGCCTGCTCTCCAAGCAGGGCCTCCTCACCGATCTCACCGACGAGGCCACCGAACGCGGCTGGGACAAGAAGCTCAGCGCCGGTGTGCGCACCACGAGCCAGTACGACGCGAACGGCGTGATGGGCTCCGGCAAGTGGTACGGCATCCCCAACTACGCCGAGTACACGATGGTGTTCTACAACAAGGAGCTCTTCAAGAAGCACGGCATCACAGAGCCCACCACCCTCGACGAACTCACCACCGCGATGGACAAGTTCGTAGCCGAGGGCATCACCCCACTGGCCAACGCCGGCTCCGAGTACCCGGCCCAGCAGTACCTGTACCAGCTCGCCCTCTCCAAGGCCGACCGCCCCTGGGTCGACAGCTACGAGCTCTACAAGGGCAAGACGGACTTCCACGACGCGGCCTGGACCTACGGCGCCGAAACCTTCGCCGACTGGGTGAAGAAGGGCTACATCAGCGAGAAGTCCAGCGGCCTGAAGGCGGAGGACGCCGGGATCTCCTTCATCCAGGGCAAGAGCCCGATCCTGTTCTCCGGCAGCTGGTGGTACGGCCGCTTCAAGTCGGACGCCAAGTTCGACTGGGGCACGTTCCTGTGGCCCGACTCGAACCTCACGCTCGGCTCGGGCGGCAACCTCTGGGTCGTCCCGAAGGGCGCCAAGAACAAGGACCTGGCGTACGACTTCATCGACATCACCATGTCGAAGAAGATCCAGAACCTGCTGGGCAACAAGGGCGGCGTTCCGGTGGCCGCCGACCCCGCCGCCATCACCGACCCGCAGGCCAAGTCGCTCATCGCAAACTTCAACACCCTTGCCGACAGGGACGGTCTGGCCTTCTACCCCGACTGGCCGGTCCCCGGCTTCTACGACGTCCTCGTCTCCGGGACCCAGAAGCTGATCACGGACAGCGAGAAACCGGACGCCTACCTCAGCGCACTGCAGGAGGCGTACGACAAGGACGTACCGACCAAATGACGGTCACCGTCGAACGGGGCGGCCGGGTGGTCGAGAAGCGTCACCACGCGAAGAGCCCGCGCCGCCCCCGCGACTCCTACGCCCTGTTCCTGCTCCCGGGAGCCCTCGCCTTCACCGCCGTCATCGTCGTCCCGTTCCTGATGAACACCGGGGTGAGCTTCACCGACTGGCAGGGCGTAGGGAGCCCGGAGTGGTCCGGGCTCGCCAACTACCGCGAGCTGATGGACGATTCGGAGTTCTGGGCGTCCTTCCGGCACAGCCTCTTCATGGTCGTCGCCATGGCCGCCGTACCGACCGCGCTCGGACTCGTCCTCGCCGCAGCCCTGTTCGACTTCGTCGGCAAGCACTTCGGGTCGGCCACGGCCTCGCTCCTCCGCGCCTGCTTCTACCTCCCGCAGGTGCTGCCGATCGCCGTCGCAGGCATCGTGTGGAGCTGGATCCTCGCCCCCGACAACGGCTCCCTGAACGAGCTGTTGAAAGCAGTCGGCCTCGGATCATGGCAGCAGGACTGGCTCGGCGACCCCGACATCGCGCTCTACAGCGTCATGGGGGTGATGGTGTGGGTGCAGATCGGCTTCCCGCTGGTCATCTTCATGGCGGGGCTGCAACGGGTAGACCCGCAGCTGTACGAGGCCGCCGAGCTGGACGGCGCCGGCTGGTGGCGCCGCTTCTGGCACATCACGCTGCAGCAGATCAGGCCGGAGATCTACGTAGTCCTCCTCTGGTGCACGATCGCCGCGCTCAAGGTCTTCGGCGCGGTGTACGTCCTCACGAAGGGCGGTCCCGGCGGCGCGACGAACGTCCCGTCGTACTTCTCCTTCACCACCTTCTTCGAGAAGACGCAGGTCGGCTACGGCGCCGCGATCTCCACGGTCCTCACCGTGATCATCCTCGCCCTGGCACTCATCGGCCTCAAGCTCCAGACCCGCGCGGAGGACAAAGAGGAAGGGCTCGCCCGATGACAGCGATCCGCCGCTATCCCGTCCTCGCCGCCCTGGTCATCGCGGCCCTCTTCATGGTGCTGCCGTTCGCGATCGTCGCGGTCAACGCGGTCAAGTCGCCGACGGAGTACGCGCAGAACGGTCCTCTGAGCCTCCCGGACGGCCTCTACCTCGACGGAATCAAGGACTTCTGGCAGCGCGTCGACTTCGGCCAGAAGCTCGTCAACTCGGTGCTGATCTCCGGGTCGGTGGCGGTCCTCGCGGTAGTCCTCTCCGTCCTCAACGCGTACGCGATCGGCATCGGGCGCGTGAAGGGCCGCACCTGGGTGCTCGCCTTCTTCGTCCTGGCGAACATGCTGCCGCAGGAGGCGCTGGTCTACCCGATCTACTACCTGAGCAAGGAAGCCGGCCTGTACGACACCCGGTTGAGCGTGATCATCGTCTTCACGGTCGTCCAGGCCGCCTTCGGGACCTACCTCCTCGCCTCCGTGCTCGGTCAGTTCCCGCGCGAGATCATCGAGGCCGCCCGGATCGACGGGGCGAACAAGTGGCAGGTGCTGTGGCGGATCGTGGTACCCGTCAGCCGGCCGACCATCGGGGTGCTCCTCGTCTTCTTCTTCATCTGGACGTGGAACGAATTCCTGCTGCCGCTGGTCATGTTGATCTCCAACGACAACCAGACGGTGTCGGTGGCCCTCGGTGTCCTCCAGGGCCAGCGCCTGATGGACGCCACGATGACGAACGCGGCCGCGCTGCTCGGCGTGCTCCCCGCCATCGTCTTCTTCCTCGTCTTCCAGCGGACGCTCACCCGCGGTATCGCCGTGGGCGCGGTCAAGTAAGGGGTGCGGGCGTGAAGTTCACCGACGGCTACTGGCTGCTGCGCGAGGGTGTCACCGCGGCCCACCCGGTCGAGGTCCTCGATGTGACGTCCGGGCCGGGGAGCCTGGAGATCCACGCGCCGACCCAGCCCATCCGCCACCGCGGCGACCTGCTGAAGGGACCGGTCGTGACGATCACCGCACACGCGCCGATGCCCGACGTCATCGGCGTCACGTTCACCCACTTCGAGGGCGAGGAGCCCCGAAGGCCCCAATTCGAGCTCTCCCACGACGAATTCGGTACAACGCACGTGTCGTACGACGACGACCACGCCGTACTCACCTCGGGCGCCCTCTCCGTAAGGGTCGCCCGCACCACCCCCTGGCACGTCGACTTCCTCGCCCACGGCCGCACACTCACCACCAGCGGCCCCAAGGGCATGGGCATCATGCGGGACGCGACCGGCGCGCACTTCCTGCGCGAGCAGCTGAACCTCGGTGTCGGCACCCAGGTCTACGGCCTCGGTGAGCGCTTCGGGCCGCTGGTCAAGAACGGCCAGGTCGTGGACATGTGGAACGCGGACGGCGGCACGGCGACCGAACAGGCCTACAAGAACGTGCCGTTCTATCTGACGGACGCGGGGTACGGCGTCTTCGTCGACCACCCCGGCCGGGTCTCCTTCGAGGTCGGCTCGGAGGCGGTGTCCCGGGTGCAGTTCAGCGCCGAGACACAGCAGTTGACGTACTACGTCATCCACGGCCCGACCCCGAAGGACATCCTGCGCAAGTACACGGCCCTCACCGGCCGCCCGGCCCTCCCGCCTTCCTGGTCCTTCGGCCTGTGGCTGTCGACCTCCTTCACCACCTCCTACGACGAAGCCACCGTCACCTCCTTCATCGACGGCATGCGGGAGCGCGAACTCCCGCTCTCCGTATTCCACTTCGACTGCTTCTGGATGCGCGAGTTCAACTGGTGCGACTTCCAGTGGGATCCGCGGGTCTTCCCGGATCCGGCGGGGATGCTCGCGCGGCTGAAGGAGAAGGGCCTGCGGATCTGCGTATGGATCAATCCGTACATCGCGCAGCGCTCGCCGCTGTTCGCGGAGGGACGGGCGCTCGGACATCTGCTCAAGCGGCCGGACGGAAGCGTCTGGCAGTGGGACCTGTGGCAACCGGGCATGGCACTCGTCGACTTCACCAACCCGGCCGCGCGCGAGTGGTACGCGGCCAAACTGGAAGCACTGCTCTCCCAGGGCGTCGACTGCTTCAAGACCGACTTCGGTGAGCGCGTCCCGGTGGACGTCGCGTACGCGGACGGCGCCGACCCCGAGCGGATGCACAACTACTACACCTACCTCTACAACCAGACCGTGTTCGATGTGCTCCGCAAACACCGGGGCGAGGCGGAAGCCGTCGTCTTCGCCCGCTCCGCCACCACCGGGAGCCAGAAGTTCCCCGTGCACTGGGGCGGCGACTGCGAGGCGACGTACGAGTCGATGGCCGAGTCGCTGCGCGGCGGACTGAGCCTCGGGATGTCGGGGTTCGGGTTCTGGAGCCATGACATCGGCGGGTTCGAGGGGACGCCGACGCCCGCGCTGTTCAAGCGGTGGATCGCCTTCGGGCTGCTGTCCTCGCACAGCAGGCTGCACGGCTCGTCCTCGTACCGCGTGCCCTGGCTGTTCGACGAGGAGGCCGTGGACGTACTGCGGCTGTTCACGCGGCTGAAGCTCGGCCTCATGCCCTATCTGTACGAGGCCGCGCGCGCCGCCCACGCCGAGGGCGTGCCGGTGATGCGGGCGATGGTCCTGGAGTTCCCGGACGATCCCGGGTGCGCGCATCTGGAGCGGCAGTACATGCTCGGTCCCGACCTGCTGGTCGCGCCGGTGTTCTCCGACGAGGGAGACGTGTCGTACTACGTGCCCGAGGGCACCTGGACCCATTTCCTCAGCGGGCGGACCGTGACCGGGCCGCGCTGGGTGCGGGAGCAGCACGGATTCCTGAGCGTGCCGCTCCTTGTCCGGCCCGGGGCGGTGATTCCGGTGGGGGCCGTGGACGACAGGCCGGACTACGACCACGCCGACGGGGTCACCCTGCGCGCGTTCGGCCTGGAGCGCGGCGCGCAGACGACGGTGACTGTGGGCGGCGTGACCTTCACGGTCGTACGGGAGGGGGACACCCTGCGGGCCTCGTCCAGTGATCCGGGGGCGCCGTGGGGGCTTGCGGCGGGCGGGCGCGAGGTGCGGGCCCGGGCCGGAACCGGGTTCCTGACAGTGGAGCTGGGCTGATGGTGAAGATCACCGATGTGGCGCGGCACGCCGGGGTGTCCCCCAGCACCGTGTCGTACGCCCTCAGCGGCAAGCGTCCGATCTCCGAGGAGACCCGGCAGCGCGTCGAGGCGAGCATCCGCAAGCTGGGATACCGGCCGCACGCGGGTGCGCGGGCCCTCGCCAGCAGCCGGTCGAACGTGGTGGCGCTGGTGGTGCCGCTGCGGGGCGGGGTCCATGTGCCGGTCGTCATGCAGTTCGCGGTGTCCGTGGTGACGGCGGCGCGACGGCACGACCACGACGTGCTGCTGCTCACGCAGGAGGAGGGCGAGGACGGGCTGCGGAGGGTCGCGGACACGGCGCTGGTGGACGCGCTGATCGTGATGGACGTCCAACTCCACGATCCCCGGCTGCCGTTGCTGCGTGCGCTCGACCGGCCGTCCGTGCTCATCGGGTTCCCCTCCTTCGCCGAGGGGCTCACCTGTATCGACCTGGACTTCAAGGCGGCGGGCGAGCTGTGCGTGGAGCATCTGGCGCGGCTCGGGCACCGCGTGGTCGCGCTGGTCGGGTCGCCGCCCGAGGTGTATGTGCGGGAGACCGGGTTCGCGCAGCGCGTGGTGCGGGGGTTCACGGCCGCGGCCGACCGGGGCGGGCTCGCGTCCTCCGTCCACCCCTGCGAGGCGACACCGGCCGCCGCACGCCGGGTCGCCGAGCAACTGCTGCGCGAGTACCCGGCGTTGACGGGTGTCGTCGTGCACAACGAACCGGTTCTGGAACCGCTGATCGACGCCTTCGAGCAACTCGGACTGCGGGTCCCCGGTGACCTGTCCGTCACCGCCATCTGCCCGGACGAGCTCGCCGAGAACGTCCGCGTCCCCGTCACCTCCATCGCCATACCGTCCGCCGAAGTGGGCGCGCAGGCGGTCGAGTTGCTGATGAAGAAGCTGGACGGCACGCCCGTACCGGAGGCGACGCTGCTCGCCCCCCGGCTGACGGAGCGGGCCAGTACAGCGCCGCGCACACTGACCCCTTGAGGAGCCGTGTCATGAGGAAAGGCAAGAGAGGAACAGGCAAGAGAAGACAAGGCAAGACAAGACAGCGAACCACGCTCGTCCTGGCCCTCGCGCTGATCGCGGGCCTGGTCGCCACCGCCCCCGCCGGCGCGGACACCCCGGCGTACGCCTTCCGCAATCCGAACCTCCCCGTGGACAGACGGGTCGACGACCTGCTCGGGCGGCTGACGCTCGACGAGAAGGTCTCCCTCCTCCACCAGCACGAGCCCGCGATCCCCCGCCTCGGCATCCAGTCGTTCCGCACCGGCACCGAGGCCCTGCACGGGGTGGCCTGGCTCGGCGAGACCACCGTCTTCCCGCAGGCGGTCGGGCTGGCCTCGACCTGGGACCCGGAGCTGATGGAGCAGGTCGGTTCGGCGGTCGGTGACGAGGCGCGCGGCTTCCAGCAGGAGCGCCCCGACGGCTGGGGCCTCAACCTGTGGGCGCCCGTGGTGAACCTGCTGCGCGACCCGCGCTGGGGACGCAACGAGGAGGGCTACTCCGAGGACCCGTACCTCACGGGTGCGATCTCGACGGCGTACGGCAGCGGCCTGACCGGCGGCGACCCCGACCATCTCAAGACGGCACCCACCCTGAAGCACTACCTCGCCAACAACAACGAGGTGAACCGCACCACCACCTCCTCCGACCTGCGCCCCCGCGTCCAGCACGAGTACGACGAGGCGGCGTTCAGGCCGGCCGTCGAGGCGGACGCGGCGACCGGCGTCATGTCCTCCTACAACCTGGTCAACGGCCGCCCCGCGACGGTGAATCCGGACCTGGACGACACCGTGCGCGGCTGGACGGACCAGACCCTCCTGAACGTCACCGACGCCTTCGCCCCGGGCAATCTCGTCGGCGACCAGCAGTACTACCCCACCCTCGCCGAGGGCGACGCGGCCGCTCTGAAGGCCGGCATCGACAGCTTCACGGACAACAGCGCGTCCCCGGCCCCGACGATCACGGCGATCAACTCGGCCTTGCAGCAAGGCTTGTTGGTGGAGTCGGACATCGACGAGGCGGTGTCCCACATCCTCGCCATCCGCGTCCGCCTCGGCGAATTCGACCCGGGCGGCGGCAGGTTCGGCGCCATCGACGGGTCCGTCATCAACAGCCCGGCGCACCAGAAGCTGGCCCGCGAGGCCGCGACCGAGGCAGCGGTCCTGCTGAAGAACGACAAGGCACTCCCCCTGGACGCCTCCACGCAGAAGAACCTCGCCGTCGTCGGCCCCCTCGCCGACACCCTCTACACCGACTGGTACTCGGGCACCCTCCCCTACTCCGTCACCCCCAAGGACGGCATCGCGGCGAAGCTCGGCACCTCTGTTGCGAGCAGCGAGGGCGTGGACCGGATCGCGCTGAAGAACACAACGACGGGCAGGTACGTCACGGCGGGCACCGGCGACTCGGGAGCGGCCCTCAAGGAGAGCGCGGACACGGGTACGGCCGCCCAGTTCGACGTGTTCGACTGGGGCTCCGGCATCGTGACCCTGCGCTCGGCCGCCAACGGCAGGTACGTCGGCTACAACTGGTCGAACTTCGTCAACGACCAGGTGCAGCCCGGCGGTTGGTACGTGCAGCAGCAGTTCCAGCTGGAGCGGCAGGACGACGGGACGTACCTCCTCCGGTACGCCGGATACGAGACCGGCGAGCCATGGTGGTCGAACCCCGTCTACCTCGGCCCCACCGGCGACGACGGCACCCTCGGCCTGGTCGCCGAGGAGCAGGCCGCCCACTACACGAAGGACGTCGTCCGCAGCGGGGTCGAGGAGGCCGTGGCCGCGGTGAAGGGCAAGGACACGGCGATCGTCGTGGTCGGCTCGATGCCGGCGATCAACGGCCGCGAGGCCCACGACCGTACGGACATGGGCCTGGCGCCCGCACAGGAAGCCCTGGTCAGGGCCGTCCACGCGGCAAACCCGAAGACCGTCGTGATCGTCGAGAACAGCTACCCCACCACCCTCGGCGCCCTCCAGCAGGAGGTCCCCGCCCTGCTGTGGACCACCCACGCGGGCCAGGAGACCGGCAACGCCCTCGCCGACCTCCTCTACGGCGACGCGAACCCGGCGGGCCGCCTCACCCAGACCTGGTACCGGTCGGCCTCCGACCTCCCGTCGATCCTCGACTACGACATCATCAAGTCCGGGCGCACGTACCAGTACTTCGAGGGGCGGCCGCTGTACCCCTTCGGCTACGGGCTCTCGTACACCTCCTTCCGCTACACCGGCCTGAAGCGGGTGACCGGCGGCTACGAGGTGAAGGTCACGAACACCGGCGGCCGGGCGGGCGACGAGGTCGTCCAGCTCTACACCCACCAGCGCGCCTCCCGCGACGAACAGCCGCTGAAGCAGCTGAAGGCCTTCCAGCGGGTGTCGCTGAAGCCGGGCGAGACGAGGACGGTCCGGCTGAAGGTGGCGCGGAACGACCTCGCCCACTGGGACGTCACGCGTGCGAAGTGGGTGGTGGAGAACGGGACGTACGACGTCCTGGTCGGCGGCTCGTCGGCGGACATCCGCGCCAGTGACGCCTGGCAGGTGAAGGGCGAGACGATCCCGGCCCGGAACCTGGCGAAGCCGACCCGCGCGGAGAACTTCGACGACTACGACGCCATAAGACTGGTGGACGAGTCGAAGGCACGGGGAACGGCGGTGGAGGCCTCCGCCGACGGCGCCTGGTTGAAGTACGCGGACACCCAACTGGGTTCCGGCGCCACCGAGTTCAGCGCCAGGGTGGCCGGCCCGTCCGGCACGGTCCAGGTCCGGCTCGGCTCCCCCACCGGACGGCTCGTCGGCACGGCGACGACTGCCGGCACCTCATCGCCGTACGCCTACACGACGGTGACCACCGATCTGTCGGCCTCGGCGAAGGGGCGCATGGACGTGTACCTGGTCCTGTCGCGGGGCCTGCGCCTGTCGACGTTCAGCCTGCGCTGATCCCAGGCGTGTACTCACACGGCAAGGGCCCGCACCCACCCGGGTGCGGGCCCTTGCCGTCCACATCTGCTCGCGCCTACAGCTGCCGGTCCCCTTGCCAGGTGACGGACGTCAGCGCGGCCAGGCCACCATTGGCCACGCCTTTGTAGGTCACCTTCCGGTCCGGGCCCAGTTCGTGCGCGACCCGTTTCGCCAGTTCCGCCCCTTCGTGGAACAGCCGCTGCCAGTCGGCGTCGTACTTGCCGTCCTCCCGGTCCCGCAGGTGCAGGTTCAGCGTGGTGTCGATGCTCTCCGCCCACCTGTACAGATCGGCGACGAGGTCGTCGGACAGGGCCAGCGCGGCGGCGGGATCATCCGGGAAGAAGTCCCCGAATCCGTCGGAGCGCAGCGGACCGAACTTGAACTCGCCTTCGACGGTGATGTCGACCGGGTGCGGGGGTGTGCCGTGGCTGTCGCGCTCCCAGTGGAAGCGGTCGCAGCCCCAGCACACCCACTTCGCCGTCCTGTGCTGCTCGTCCCAGTAACGCACCACCCACGACGGCCCGAGCCGCCTCGCCAGCCGCTGGGCGAGCGCCAGACCCTGCTTGACGTGCTTGCGCAGGTCCGGGCGGGAGGTGAACCCGCCCGGCGGGCGGGTCAGCGACCAGGAGCGCAGCGCGTCCGCCAGATCGGCCGGGAGGGCCGGCCGGTCGTCGTCGAGCGGGACGTTGCGGGTGAAGGCGCCGAGGTCCTCGTGGGCCCGGGGATCCTCCGGCTCGTACAGGGGAGACGGCTCGCCCCGGGCCTGCACGAGCATGTCCCGCGGTTCTTCGGCGGTCATGCGATGTTCGCTCCGATCACGTATCCGTTGTCGCCCACGCTGATGGCTACGCGCTGGGTCTTGCCCTGGAAGGCGACCTCGAAGATCGGCCGTCCGTTCTGGCTGCCGACCCTCGCACCCTCGGTCAGGGCCGTCTTCACGAGGGCCGGGATGTCCTCCACCCGGACACCCGCGCTCGCGAACTCTCCGGCGTGCCGGAACATGATATGGGTCAGGCCCGCGTAGACGTCGCCCTTCTCCAGCCAGGCGAGGGGCACACCCGGCTTGGCGTACTCGATGATCCAGATCGTGTCCGCCTTGCTGAACTTCACGCCGGCGTCCTTGAGCCGGTCCAGCAGCTTGGGGTCGAGGGTGCCCCGGGCGATCTTCGCCCGTTCCACCACGGCCTTCGCGATACGCAGCCCCATGCCCGCGGCGCTGGTGGCGTCGCCGACCTGGAGGGCGCCCTTCTCCCCGTAGATCTTCTTCAGGTCCGCGAGCACGTCCGCGGCCTTCTCACCGGTCTTGACGGCCAGTTCGACCCGGCCGGCGAGCTTGACCGCCTCGGCGAGCTTCTCGGCGACCCTGCCCGGTACGACGATCGCGGCGGCCCAGGCGCAGCTGGACTTGTCGCCGTGGTAGCAGCGGGCGACGTCACCCAGCACGATCTCGTACAGGATCGCACCGGCCTTCTCTCCGAAGAGGTTCTGCCAGCCGATCCGGGTGATGTCGCCGAAGCTGAAGTGGTGGGTCCACTCCTGTGTCTGGTCCTTGAAGATCTCCGTGCCGAGGAACACCGCGTCCGCCTTCGGGCAGCCGGACTCGGTGGCGGGGACATCGGGGTTGACGCAGAAGTAGAAGCTGGCCGTGACATCGAGGGTCAGCTCCCACGTCACCGTGCAGCCCTGCGGCACGTAGTCGCACGTGTTGAGCTGCTTGGCCGGTCCCGACTCGGTGACCTTGTCGACGATGTAGAAGACACCCTCCTCGCCGGTGGCGCCGCCCGTGGCGACCTGCTGGTTCGCCTCCTTCCTGCCGGCTTCGTCGGCGGCCTGCTGCGCAGAATCGGCGTACTTCTGCGCGTCCTTCGCCGCCTCCTCCGCCAGCGTGGCCTCGGTGTCCGCGCGGTCGGCCGCCGCGCGGGCGTCCTTCGCCGCCTGCTCGGCCTCGGCCGCCGCGGTGCGAGCCGCTGCCGCGTCCAGGGCCGCCTGGTCTGCCGAGTCGCGGGCGTCCTTGGCGTAGCCCTCGGCACGTCCGGCCGCCTTGTCGGCCGCGTCGGCGTCCTCGGTGGCCTGCTGGTCGTACTCGATGGTGCGGGCGAGTGACTTCTGCGCCTCCGCCGCGTACTTGGCCGCCTCGGCGGCGTAACCGAGCGCCTCCTTCGCCGACTTGCGGGCGTTGGCGGCGAATCCGGCGGCCTCGGCCGCCAGCGTGTACGCCGCCTTCGCGTCCCCGGTCGCCGCGTTCGCGACACTCTGCGCCTGCTCGGCGGCCTTCTGGGCGTTGGCGGCGTGCGCCTCGGCGACGGCCTGCTGCTGCTCGGCGAGCGTCTTCGACGACTGCCCCGTCAGCACCACGAGCCCCGCGGCGGAGTCGGTGGTGACATAGGGCGAGCCGAGCTGGATCGCGTCGTTCGCCGGAGCGGCGACCTGCTTCGCCGAGGCACCGGCGTCCTCGGCCGCCTGCGCGGTGACGTACGCGTGACCGACGGCGTCGGCCGCACCCGCGACCGCCTTGACCGCCTCGGCCTGCGCCGCGTCGGCCTGTTTCTTGGCGTCGGCCGCGGACTTCTCCGCGTCGTCGGCCAGCTCGACCGCTGTGCGTGCCGCCGATGCCGCGGCCTGGGAGGCCTTGATGGCATCCGCGGCGGCACTGGTCGCCGTCCGCACGGCGGCGTCCGCCTTCAGCTTGGCGGCCTGGGCGTCGTCGGCGTCGGAACGGGCCCGCTTCGCCGCGGCCTCCGCGCGCGTCGCCGCGGCGTCGGCATCGGCCGCCGCCTGGGTCGCCGCGTTCGCCTCGGAACGGGCCGAACCCGCAGCCGACTCGGCGTCATCGGCGGCCTTGTCGGCGTCGTTCGCCGCCGCCCGCGACTCCGTCGCGTCGTCGGACGCGTCGTGGGCGTCGGCGTAGGCGTCCTTGGCGTCGGCCTTGGCACGGGCCGCGTTCGCCTTGCTCTCGGCGTCCCAGGCGTCGTCCCGCTTGCCCTTCGCCCGGTCCCGGGCGGCTTCGGCGTCGATGCGCCGGTCGCGGGCGGTGCCTTCGGAGGTCTCCGCCCTGCCCTTGGCCTCCGTCGCGGTCTTCGCGTAGCCCTGGGCGTTGTTCTTGTGCTGGGCGGCCTCGGCCTGCTTCTGCGCGGCGGTCGCCTTCTCCGCCTTCGCGGTGGCTTCCTCCGCCTCCGCCGAGAGCCGCTTGGCGTGCGCGGTGGCGGCCGCCGACTTCGCGTCGGCCTCCGCCTTCTGCGTCTCGGCCAGCTTCGCCTTGGCGAGATCCCTGGCAGTCTTCGCGTTCTGCGCCTGTACGGCGGCCGCGTCGGCGGCGGCCTTCGCCTGGGCCCTGGCCTCGTTGGCGGCGGCCGTACGGAACGCGGCCTTCGACTGCGCGGCCTGCGTCACGGCACGGGCGGCGATGGTCGCGCTGTCACCGGCGGCGGCGCGGGTGGCCGCGTAGGCGGTGTCACCGGCCTTGGACAAGGCGTCAAGGGCGGCGGCCGAGGCCTTGGTGACCTGGGCCTTCTGCTGTCCGACCAGCAGACCGCGGCCTCTGGGGGCACCCGCCTTGTCGGCGACCGCGTAGGCCGCCTGCGTCGCGGTGTCCGTGGTGGTCGCGGCGGTCTTCGCTGCGGTGGCCTGGGCCTTGAGCAGGTCGAGCTGCTTCTTCGCCGCGGCCTGGGCGGCCGTGACGCCCGCCTTCGCCTGGTCGAACTGGGCCTTGGTCGGGTAGTCCAGCTTCTCGGTGCCGTTGTGACCGGAGGGCGTCATGTCGAACTTCTGCGGGTCGGTGCCCCTGCAGTCCCACATCCGCGCGTCACGGCCGTTGTCGTACGTCGCGAGGTCGAGGCAGTTGCCGGTGCCCGGGTTGAACATGCGCGTGGCCGCGTGGGTGTTGTGCTCCCACTTCTGCGCGGCGCTGTTGTTGCAGGTCCAGATCTGCAGCGTCGTACCGTTCGCGGCGCCGGCGCCCTTCACTTCCAGGCACTTGCCGGAGTTGACGTTGACGAACGCGTCGTCGCGGATCTCCCACTTCTGCCCGGCGCTGCCGTTGCAGGTGTAGATCTGCACCGGCGTGCCGTTGTCCTTCTTGCTCGCCCCCACCTCGAGGCACTTGTCGGCGGCGCCGTGCGCGTGCACGACCATCGGGCTGTCGCCGATCCAGCCGGGGCCTCCGGCGGACCAGTAGTCCTGCCAGCGCGCCAGCCGGTCGGCGATCCACGACTGGCCGAGCATCTCGCCCAGCGACTTGGAGCCGGCGGCGAGCGCCTTGGTCGCGTCGCGGTTGGAGTTCAGGATCTGGTTGCGCTGGGTGGCCTGGGCGGCGATCTCCTGCTGCCACTCGGCGGACGCGGACGCGACCTCCTTGCCCAGGACCTTGCTCGGGTCGACCGGGGTGCGCCAGGCGCAGGAGGCGAACCGGGTCTTCAGGTCCTCGACCGCGAGGCGGTACTCGACACTGCCGGGCTCGGGCGCGGTGCGCGGGAAACCGCCGGAGGAGAGGAACAGCCGGGCGTTGTCCGCGCCGGTCGGCTCCATGGACCAGTTCACCAGGCCGTCCCACGCCTGGTGTTCGGCGAAGGCCTGCTGCCACTGCTGACCGGGCAGCGACGGGTCCGGGGTCTTGCCGTAGACCGGGGTGCCGAGGTCCTTGACCGCCTTGACCGTCGCCTCGTCGGCGAGCGGGGTCGGGTCCTCGTAGAAGTCGCCCTCGGACTTCCAGAACTGGGCCGCGGTCCACTGGCTCAGGCCGGTCTGCTCGAAGAAGCCCGGGCCCGTGCCGGTGGTCCCCGGAGGCCAGTGGAAGCCGGTCACGGTGAACCCGGCGGGGGTGCTCAGGCCGTCAAGGGGCTTCTTCCATACGTCGACGTAGGCGTTGAGCGCGTCCCCCTCCTTGTCGGCGACGGCCTTGTCCTGGACGAACGCCGTGGAGAGCGGAGTGGTGTTCCAGTACTCGCGGTTGGCCGTGGTGCGCAGCTTGTCCGGAGTCTGGTTGAGCCCCGCCTGCGCGGTCGTGTACATCGACGCACCGCCCATGCGCAGCACGTCGGCCATCAGGCACTGGTCCTGGCGGAGTTGCTCGGCGGCCTTGGCGTCGAAGCCGTCGTAACTGTCGGCCACCGGGCTGAAGTCGGTGGCCCGGTCGTCGGGCAGGTCGGTCCGGGCGGCGACCGTGGCCAGCACGGCGAGCGCGAGAACCGACGGAACTATTCGCGCGAAGTGTCCGGATTTCCGCGTCGGGGGTATGAAGAACCCTGGTCTGGAACGCAAGAGAAGATCCCGTTTGTCGTGAGGAGGGCAGGCGGGGGCCCGTACGAGGAGGTGGAGGCGCCGGCGAGAAGGTGGAGGCGCCGCGAGGCGGTCAGGACTCGCGGTCAGGAGCCTGTACGGCTCGGATGCGTCCTCAGATGCGTCAGGCATCGCGGCATGACGGTGTACCCCTCCCCCTAGCGACGGTGTTCCCCCGGTCGCTGATTGACGTGCGCGGGCAACGGAGTGGTCAACTCCGCCGAGCGCGGCGGCCACCATGGGCGCGACGCGGGTGCGCAGGACAAGACCCGCGCGCTCGCGGCCGAAAGCCGACGGTGCGACCGAACAGTAGCCAACATGTGCGGCGTCTGTGAAGGGTGAGCCCCCGGAGGCGAACATGGAAAAGCCCCGCCGCTCGAAAGCGACGGGGCTTTTCCATTCAATGCAAAACATGGGATGAGTGGAGATGGCGGGAATCGAACCCGCGTCCAACGGTGCAGAATCAGGGCTTCTCCGAGCGCAGTTCGCTACGCTTTTCTCGGCCCCGGAGTTCTCGCGAACAAGCCTCCGACAGGCCCAGTCACTGTTTGATTTCCCACCGAACCCCGTGACCGGGCTCGGCGGTTTAGTTCCCTAGATTATGCCAGGATCCGGGTCGGGAACACTCCCGGGCTGACACCCTTTTAGGGTCCTTCAGTCGCTGTTATTAGGCAGCGAGGGCGAAGGACTGGGAATCGCTCTTAGAAGTGGCGATTATTGTTTGCGACATATGGTTTACGAGATCATTGCCGCTTCCTCGGCTCGCTTCCCCTGCTTCGACAGCCGCTGTCGAAACCGATCATCCCCATGTTTATTTTTCAAAACGCGCACCTGCTGTGAGGTGCACGACCCATCGTACGTGAACAACGCACGACGACGCCAACCTATTTCCGGGGACCGGCCACCTACTCGCCCCGCTGCTTCCGCTTGGCTGCCGCGATCGCGCGGTCCGACTCCCGCCGGTCCTGCTTCTCCCGCAGGGTCTGCCGCTTGTCGTACTCCTTCTTGCCCCTGGCGAGCGCGATCTCGGCCTTCGCCCGGCCGTCCTTGAAGTACAGGACGAGGGGCACGATCGTGTGACCCGTCTCCTCGGACTTCGACGCCAGCTTGTCGATCTCCTCGCGGTGCAGGAGCAGCTTGCGCTTGCGGCGCGCGGAGTGGTTGGTCCAGCTGCCCTGGCTGTACTCGGGGATGTGGGCGTTGTGCAGCCACGCCTCGTTGCCGTCGATCTGGACGAAGCCGTCGGCCAGCGAGGCGCGGCCCTGCCTCAGCGACTTCACCTCGGTGCCGGTCAGGACGAGCCCGGCCTCGTAGGTGTCGATGATCGCGTAGTCGTGCCGTGCCTTCTTGTTCTGCGCGACGATCTTGCGCTTGCCGTCCTTGGCCTTGCCGGAGCCCGCCTGACCGCCCTGCTTCGGCTGGGACTCCTTCGGTACGTACATTCCCTTGCTCATAGTGCTGGCCATTTTCGCACTACAGGGGGGTGAGAGGGAAAGCCGATTACGCGAGAGATGCCTCAGTCGGCTACGACGGGTCCCCGAGCCCGCTGAGTACGGTCTCGGCCTGCTCCATCGCCTTTGCGTCCACGTCCAGGTCGGGGGTGATGCCCTGCCCGTCGACGCCGCGCCCGGACGGAGTGCGGTAGTGCCCGACGGTCAGCTCGGCGACGGAGCCGTCGGGCAGCCGGCTCGGCATCTGGACCGAGCCCTTGCCGAAGGTCTGGGAGCCCACGACGACCGCACGGCCGCGGTCCTGGAGGGCGCCGGTGAGCAGCTCGGCCGCGCTCATCGTGCCGCCGTCGACGAGCACGACCAGAGGTCTGGTGGTGTCGCCGCCGGGTTCGGCGTGCAGGGCGCGCTGATCGCCGTCCACGTCGTACGTGGCGACGAGGCCGCCGTCGAGGAAGGCGGAGGCGGCGGTGACGGCCTCGGTGACCAGGCCGCCGGAGTTGCCACGCAGGTCGAGAGCGATCCCGGAGCCCTGCGGTGCCTGGGCGACCGCGGCCTGTACGAGATCGCCCGCGCCCTTGGTGAAGGCGTCGACCTTGATCACGGTGACGCCGTCGGCGAGCTTGCTCACGGTCACGGAGTCCGTGGACAGCAGCGCCCGGCGCAGAGTCTCGCTCCACGCGCGCGTGCCCCGCTGCAGACCGAGCGAGACCTCCGTACCGGCGGCGGCGTCCTCCGCGTCACCGCGCAGTAAGGAGACGACCTCGGTCACCGGGCGGCCGTCGACCTTCTCGCCGTCGACGCTGCGCAGCAGGTCGCCCTTGCGGATGCCCGCGGCGGCCGCGGGCGAGCCGCTCTGCACGCGGGTCACTTCGATACGTCCGTCGCTCTCGCGCCTGGCCCACAGCCCGACGCCGGTGTACTGGCCGTCGAGGGCTTCCTCGAACTCCTCGTACTCGCCCTGGGAGTAGACCGCGCCCCAGCGGTCGCCGCTGCGGCTCACCGCGCGCTCGGCGGCCTCCATGGGCGACTTCCCGTCGGCCATGGCCTTCTCGGCGGCCTCGGTGACCTCTTCCTGGTCGCTGGCCGGCGTCGAACGGTCCCCGGAAGAAGCGGAGGAAGGAGAGGAGGTGGTTTTCCGGCCGGGGTCGGGAAAGGATCCCGTTGCCGCGCCGGCGACGAAGACGCTGGCGAAAAGCAATGTCAGGGCGGCCCCGCGGCGGATGCGGCGGGGCTGACAGAACAGGTCACGGCCTGACATGCCGGTGAGTCTAGGACAACGCGAAGGGCCGCACCGCCGGTTGGCAGTACGGCCCCCTTGGCATGCGTCACACCTTCAGGTACTTGCGCAACGCGAAGAACGCGGCAAGCGCCGGCATCAGCAGACTCGTCGCCAGGATGAGCGGCAGCTTCGTCAGAACGGCGTCCCAGCCGATGAAGTTGATCAGATTCAGCTTCTCGGACAGGGCCAGACCGTGGTCGATGATGAAATACCGCGCGATGACCAGGAAGCCGCACGCGACCCCACCGCCGATGAGCCCGGCGACGGCGGCCTCCATGATGAACGGGGCCTGGATGTAGAAGCCCGAGGCGCCGACCAGGCGCATGATGCCGGTTTCGCGCCGACGGCTGAACGCGGAGACGCGCACCGTGTTGACGATCAGCATCAGCGCGACGACGAGCATCATCGCCATGACCGCGCGGGCGGCCCAGTTCATGCCGTTGAGCAGCCCGAAGAGGTTGTCCAGGATGCCCTTCTGGTCCTGCACGGACTGCACGCCGTCCCGCCCGTCGAAGGCGGTCGCGATGACCTGGTACTTCTCCGGGTCCTTCAGCTTGATCCGGTACGACTCCTGCATCTGGTCCGGCGTGAGGGACGCGGCCAGCGGGGAGTCGCCGAACTGCTCCTTGTAGTGCTTGTAGGCCGCGTCCGCCGACTCATAGGTGACGTTGTCGACGACCGTGGACTTGTCCAGGTCGGCGAGGATCTCCTTCTTCTGGTCGGCGGTGACCGCACCCTTGGCGCAGTTGGGGTCGGACTCCGCGTCGCTCTTGTTGCAGAGGAAGATCGAGACGTTGACCTTGTCGTACCAGTAGCCCTTCATGGTGCTCACCTGGTCGCTCATCAGAAGCGAACCGCCGAACAGGGCGAGCGAGAGGGCGACCGACACGACGACCGCGAAGGTCATGGTCAGGTTTCGGCGGAGACCGACTCCGATCTCCGACAAGACGAACTGGGCGCGCATGGCGTCTACTCAGGCCTTTCCATGGACAGGTGCGGGAGAGTCGCGGTCAGTGCTGGTAGCCGTAGACGCCACGCGCCTGGTCGCGGACGAGACGGCCCTGCTCCAGCTCGATGACGCGCTTGCGCATCTGGTCCACGATGTTCTGGTCGTGCGTAGCCATCAGCACGGTCGTGCCCGTCCGGTTGATGCGGTCGAGCAGCTTCATGATGCCGACGGAGGTCTGCGGGTCGAGGTTTCCGGTCGGCTCGTCGGCGATGAGCAGCTTGGGCCGGTTCACGAACGCTCTCGCGATCGCGACGCGCTGCTGCTCACCACCGGACAGCTCACCGGGCATCCGCTCCTCCTTGCCGCCGAGCCCGACGAGGTCGAGCACCTGGGGCACGGACTTGCGGATCTCGCCGCGCGACTTGCCGATGACCTCCTGCGCGAAGGCGACGTTCTCCGCGACCGTCTTGTTCGGCAGCAGACGGAAGTCCTGGAACACGGTCCCCAGCTGGCGGCGCATCTGCGGCACCTTCCAGTTGGAGAGACGCGCGAGGTCTTTGCCCAGGACGTGCACCTGGCCGTGGCTGGTCCGCTCCTCGCGGAGGATCAGCCGCAGGAAGGTGGACTTTCCGGAGCCGGAGGACCCCACGAGGAACACGAACTCTCCGCGCTCGACCTCAAGAGAGACATCCCTGAGTGCAGGGCGGGTCTGCTTGGGGTAGACCTTGGAGACATTGTCGAATCGGATCACGGATGCACCACGGGTCGCCGGGGGTAGGTGTGCGTGACCATACGCGAACCGGGTGTGCCAGCGCAGTCGCCGGTCGGGGTTGCGCGCGGCTTGTGCGTTTTTGTACGTCTCTTTGGTACCGGGGCGCCTCCTGCGAGGCACCTCGCAGGAGGCGCCCCATAGGGGCGCGGGGAACTGCGCGAGCAACCACATCCGCGCCGCAGCCGCGGGACGAAGCCCAGCCACCCCGATGAGAGTGTTCTTTTCACGGCTAAGGCGCGGAGCGCCGGGGCAGGATAAGGCGAACCGCGCCGAAATCCGCGGAACCTGGCACAGTGGAGGGGGAACGGTTGCGTTCCCCGCAGCGTTATGTACGCGGAGAGCCGGCGCAAGGAGGGCAAGCGCATGACGTACGACCGACTGGTGTGCGCGAACTGCGCGGCGCCCGTGAGCGAAGGGCGCTGCCGCGTCTGCCGGGCGAACCGGGAGCGGCTTCAGCAGGAGAGCCCCTTCGCGGGCATGAACCCCATGGCACTGATCTCACTGCTGGCCGTGCTGATCGCGGCACTGGCACTGGTGGCCCACCAGACGGTGTGAGACCCGCGGATTCCGGCGTTACGGCGGCCATCGCGCCCCCGGCCTGAAGGGGGCCCGGAGCGCCCGCTGACACGAGAGCCGGACACTAGAGACGATATGAGAAGGGCCCGGAGCATGACGCTCCGGGCCCTTCTTACGCGCGTGTGCGTCAGGCGACGGCACCGCCGCGGCCGGCCATGAGGCGCGGCAGCAGACGGAAGCCGATACCGCCGGCGATCATCGTCGCGGCGCCGATCAGCAGGAAGGTGGTCTCGGCGGCACCCGTCTCGGCGAGCTCGCCGCCCGAGCCCTGGGCCGAGGTGTCCGAGCCGGTGTCGGTCAGGGACGAGGAACCCTCGCCCTGCTCGACCGGGGTGTTGCCGCCGCCGTCGGGGTCGGTGCCGCCGGTCGTCGTGTCCCCGGTCGTACCGCCCGTGGTCGTGTCACCCGTCGTACCGCCGGACGTCGTGCCACCGGTGGTGCCGCCCGTGGTCGTGTCACCGGTCGTACCGCCGGTGGTCGTGTCCCCGGTGGTACCGCCCGTGGTCGTGTCACCAGTGGTGCCGCCGGTCGTGTCACCGGTCGTACCGCCGGTGGTCGTGTCCCCGGTCGTGCCACCGGTGGTCGTGTCACCAGTGGTGCCGCCGGTCGTGTCACCCGTCGTACCGCCGGTGGTCGTGTCCCCGGTCGTGCCACCGGTGGTCGTGTCACCAGTGGTGCCGCCGGTCGTGTCACCCGTCGTACCGCCGGTGGTCGTGTCCCCGGTCGTACCGCCCGTGGTCGTGTCACCGGTCGTACCACCGTCGGTGCAGACACCGATGGGGCAGTCGTCGTCGGTGCCACCGTCGTCACCGGTGCCGTCGTCGCTCACGCTGACGCTGAGCGGTCCTGCTTCAACATCGATGTCCAGGGCCGAAGCGGCTCCGGCTGCGGTCAGCGAGGCGCCGGCGGCGATCACGGCACCAGCGGCTATCCGTGCCACACGGATCCGCGTCTTCTTCGTCATTCGGCTGCTACCCCCAGTAGCTAATTCGTCAATGGAACAGCGCCCGGGGCCACGGCGTCACAGGTGGCTTCGTTCAAGCCCCCCGGTTCACATGCGCCCCAGAGATACGCATGCCACGCGTTACCATCCCCACTTTTCAAAGCAACGTCAAGGTCGTTGCGCGCGCGATGTCCGGATCAACATCATTTGCCTGCCGTGAGTCATGTGACTGTGATGTAAGCCCCAGACATCCCACACACAAAAGGCAACTGCCGTCCATGAGACGGCAGTTGCCTTGTCGACAAAGCGGTGTTGATGAACCCGCTTACTTCTCCTGCTGCTTGCGCCAGCGAATTCCGGCCTCGAGGAAACCGTCGATCTCACCGTTGAACACGGCCTCGGGGTTACCGACTTCGAACTCCGTGCGCAGGTCCTTGACCATCTGGTACGGGTGCAGGACGTACGAACGCATCTGGTTTCCCCAGGAGTTGCCGCCGTCGCCCTTGAGCGCGTCCATCCTGGCCTGCTCCTCCTGGCGGCGCCGCTCGAGCAGCTTGGCCTGGAGCACGTTCATCGCGCTGGCCTTGTTCTGGATCTGCGACCGCTCGTTCTGGCAGGACACCACGATCCCGGTGGGGAGGTGGGTCAGGCGGACCGCGGAGTCGGTCGTGTTGACGCCCTGGCCGCCCGGTCCCGACGACCGGTACACGTCCACGCGCAGCTCGGACTCGTCGATCTCGATGTGGTCGGTCTGCTCGACGACCGGCAGGATCTCGACGCCGGCGAACGAGGTCTGGCGGCGTCCCTGGTTGTCGAAGGGCGAGATCCGGACAAGGCGGTGGGTGCCCTGCTCCACGGAGAGCGTTCCGTAGGCGTACGGGACGTGGACGGCGAAGGTGGTCGACTTGATGCCGGCCTCTTCCGCGTACGAGGTCTCGTAGAGCTCCGTCTTGTAGCCGTGGCGCTCCGCCCAGCGCAGGTACATGCGCTGCAGCTTCTCGGTGAAGTCGGAGGCGTCGACGCCGCCGGCCTCGGCGCGGATGGTGACGACGGCCTCGCGGGAGTCGTACTCGCCGGAGAGCAGGGTCCGGACTTCCATCTCGTCCAGCGCCTTCTTGACGGCCGTGAGCTCCGTCTCGGCCTCGGCACGGGTGTCCGGGTCGTCCTCCTCCTCGGCCATCTCGAAGAGCACGCTCAGATCGTCGATACGCCCGCGCAGCGCCTCGGCCTTCCTGACCTCCGCCTGGAGGTGGCTCAGCTTGCTGGTGATCTTCTGCGCCTCGTCCGGGTCGTCCCACAGGGACGGCGCGGCCGCCTGCTCCTCGAGCACGGCGACATCTGCCCTCATCTTGTCGAGGTCCAGGACGGCCTCGATCGACTCCATGGTCGAGGAGAGGGACTTGAGCTCTTCGGATACATCGACGACTGCCACGCCTCCAGCGTAACGGCTACGACAACCGGGGCCGGCCCCTCGGTCCGGGGCGGGGCTGGGGGGTGGGTTTTCGCCCCCTCCGCCCCTACCCGTCCCTTGCTTCCTGGGGGCTCCGCCCCCAGACCCCGCATCGCGCTGACGCGCTCGTCCTCAAACGCCGGACAGGCTGAAAGATCTCCCCCGGCCGGGACTGAAAGGTTCTCCGGCCGGGGCGAAAGATTTCAGCGCCGGCCGGGGAAAGATTCAGCCCCTCCGGCGTTTGAGGAGCGGGGTCTGGGGCGGAGCCCCAGGAACAAGGGACGGGAAGGGGCGGAGGGGGCGAACAACCCCACGGTCACGGAGACGCCGGCGCCGAGTTCTTAGTGTCCGGAGGTGTGGACCCAGCCTCGTCTCCCGAGGTCGCGAGCCAGGTACCGACGCCGACGGCCGCGACAAGGGCGACAGCCGCCGCCCCGAGAGTGATCCGCCGCCGCCGAGCGGAGGCCCGATGCCGCGCGGACCCGGGCCGCGGCGCCCCCGCAGCCCGCGGAACGCGAGCAGTACCCCGCGCCCCACCCGCCAGCTCATCCGGCCCCGGCACCCGCATCGACGTATGGGTGTCCCGGTTCGAGTCGGACACAGCCCCGGGCACAAGCGGAACGGCCCCCCGCCGAGCCCCCGCCGGGGCACGCGGGGCGGAAGGCTCGGCGGCCTCCTCGTACCCCTCGTCGTCCCCGGACTCCGCATCCGGCGAATCCACGTCCAGCGGCGGCATCCCCGCCAGCAGAGGCAGCTGCTCCCGCAACCGCTCCCCCAGCTCGGACGCCCGCAGCCGAGACGCCGGCGCCTTCGCCAGACACTGCACGAGCAGCTGCCACAGCTCGTCAGGGATCCCCGGCAGCGGAACGACCGTCTCGGTCACATGCCGCCGCAGCACCGCCCCGGGGTGTCCGCCGCCGAAGGGCGTGAACCCGGCGAGGAGCTCGTACAGGACGGTCGCCAGGGCGTAGATGTCGACCGCGGCCCGGGGCGGCAGCCCCTCGATGATCTCGGGCGCGAGATAGTCCGGTGTGCCGATGATCTTCGTCGCGCGGGTCCGCCGGGGCGAGTCGATGAGCTTGGCCACACCGAAGTCGGTGAGGAGCGCGGGGTGCGAGCCGCCGGGCCCGAGCGGCCCCTGCATGTCGAGCAGCACGTTCTCCGGCTTCACGTCCCGGTGGACGACCCCCGCGGCGTGCGCCGCCGCCAGCCCGTCCGCTACATCGGCCACGATCGCGACCGCGGCCTCGGGGGCGAGCCGCCGCTCCCGGTCGAGCCGGGTGCGCAGATCGGTGCCACGGACGAGATCCATGACGAGCGCGAGGTCGTTGCCGTCGACGACGAGATCCCTCACCGCGACCACATGCGGATGATCGAGCCCGAGCAGCGCCGTGCGCTCCTGCACGAAGCGCCCCACGAGCTCCTGGTCGGACGCAAGGTCCTCGCGCAGCAGCTTGACGGCGACGGGCCCGTCGGGCCCCTCGCCCAGCCACACCGTGCCGGCGCTGCCCCGCCCCAGGATCTGGTTGGCGGTGTACCGGCTGCCGATCTTCCGTGCCAAGGCTGCTCCTACAGACGCGTGTTGTCGCTAAAACTACGCGTCCGAAGAGCCAACCTTCACTCCCAGGACGGAAATCACCCGCCAGGTGTCGACAAATCCCCAGACTCGGTTCCCAGAAGTCCCGAATTACTGCCCGGAACTACCGCCGGAACTACCGCTGGAACCTCCGCCGAGATCCCCGACCCACCCGGAGACGGTGTTGTACATCTCAGTCAGCTGGCCCCAGAAACTCCGGGTGCTCCCAATCCATTCCTGAAGGGGACTCAACTCCCAGATCAGCCACGCGGCGACAAAGAGGATGACGACGGTGAACAGGCACCCCTTGAGGCAGCCGAGCCCGGGAATCTTCATCGGGTTGGCACTGCGCTGCCGGGGCTCGCGCGGTTCACGCGGCGCGGGCTGCTGGGGCTGCTGCGGCGCGGGCGCGTACCGCTGCGGCTGTTGGTGCTGCGGCTGAGGCTGCTGACGCTGGGGCTGCTGGTGCTGAGGCGCGTACTGCTGCGGCTGTTGCTGCTGCGGATATCCGTATCCGGGCGGCGGCTGCTGTCCCTGCGGCGGTCGCTGCTGCTGCGGGCGCTGCTGGGGCCGTGCCACCTGCCGCTGGGGGCGGCGGCGCAGCGGGTCCTCGTTCGGGTCGAGGTACTGGACCTGCGTCGCCTCGTTGCGGTCGCGGGCCGCGCGCAGCTGGTTCTGCCAGGGGTGCGGGTCCTCGGGACCGCCCTGCCCGCCCGGCTGGTTCTGCGGCACGGGCGGCATGACGGCGGTCGGGTCGGCCGCGCCGCGGTTGGGGAGTACGGCGGTGGGGTCGGCGGCACCGGTGTGCGGGAGGTAGCTGGTCGCGGCGTTCGGGTCGTACGAGCCCGCGCCGTGCGGCAGCACCTGGGTGGGGTCGGCGGCGCCGGGCATGCCGGGGACGGTCGCCGGGGACGGGTCGGGGACGAGGAGTGCCCCCACCCCCTCGGCGGCCATGATCTGCGCGGAGTTCGCGTGCACGCCGATGCCCGCGGCGACCGTACGCAGTCCGCGGGCGAGGTTCTCGGCGCTGGGCCGCTCGTCCGGGTTCTTGCGCAGGCAGCGCTCGATGACGGTCCACAGGGGGTCGGGGACGGTCGACGGGCGGCGCGGCTCGGCGCTCAGGTGCTGGTGCAGCACCTCGAGCGCGGACCCGCCGCCGAACGGCGGACGCCCGGTGACCAGCTC
Source organism: Streptomyces sp. NBC_00620 (assembly GCF_026341825.1). Taxonomy (GTDB): domain Bacteria; phylum Actinomycetota; class Actinomycetes; order Streptomycetales; family Streptomycetaceae; genus Streptomyces. The sequence goes on along the minus strand of NZ_JAPENY010000001.1, from coordinate 3,021,736 downwards.
GTACATCAAAATGCCCGCCCCGTAGATGTCGACGGCGGACGTCTGCGGACGCCCCTCCGCGGACTCGGGCGCGACATACGCGGGCGTGCCGACGAACTCGTGGGTCCGGGTCAGCCCCGGGGAATCCGCGAGCCGGGCGATGCCGAAGTCCGTCAGCATCGGGTGCATCTGGCCGCCCTGCTGCATGAGCAGGACGTTCGCGGGCTTCAGATCCCGGTGGACGACGCCGTCGGCATGGCTGGCGGCGAGCGCGTCGGCGACCTGGGCGGTCAGGAGGGCGGCGGCGACGGGGCTGAGCGGCCCGTTCTCGCGGAGGTAGCGGTGCAGGTCGGGACCGTCGATCAGGTCCATGACGAGCGCGAGCAGATCGCCTTCGACGACGAGATCCCGTACGCGCACGATGTTCGGGTGGGTCAGCCGGAGCAGCACGGAGCGCTCCCGCAGGAACCGCATCACGATGTCGGGGTCGCCGGCGAGCTCTTCCTTGAGGACCTTGATCGCCACGGTCTCGCCGGGCTGGCCCTGGACGGCCGCCTCGGCGCCTGCCGTCTCCCGCTGGCGAGCGCGCCAGACGGTGCCTGTGGCGCCGCGTCCCAACGGCTCCTCAAGGAGGTACTTGCTCCCTACCGGCCGCACGTCATGCGCTCCCTGTTGCTTGCTGGTCGCCTGCTGATTCCGACCCACTGTAGTGCCGGGATACATAGCACTGGACTGTCGTCTTCCTGTGCCGCCCCCCGCATCCCGTGCGCCCCATAGTCGCTTACGTACCAGTTGCCGTACATGTTCGATGGAAAGACGCTCGGTCCGGTCGGTTGGTTGCCGAGACGTGAACGTGACCGATCTCAAGCAGGCACCGCTCGGGCACGGGTAGGGCACTGGTCAGGAACTTTTACGGGCAGAGCCGACCAATCAAGATCACTTACGGGTGGGGGGCGGGCGTGTTGTCAGTGGCAGGTGCGAGGATGCCTCCAGTACTGGCCGACGTGCCCGTGTGCGGTGGGGGAATCTGCGGTGGGGGGACCACAGCGCAGCCTCGTCCTCGTCGCGGACACCCGCGCGGAAGGGACCGCTGACGGCGATGCAGATCCGGCTGACCGTCGTAGACCCGTTGGGCCCGCCCTCGGAGCCGCGGGGGCGAGCCGCGGTCTGCGATGTGCTCGTCACGGCCCCGGCCGGGACGGCTCTGGCCGCGGTGGCCTCGGCACTCGCCTCGGCGGTCGGCGGGAGTGACAGCCAGGTCGTGCTGTACGCGGGCGCCGAGCGCCTCGACGCCCAGCGCTGCACCGTGGGCGAGCCACCGCTGACCGACGGCGCCGTGCTGTCCCTGGGCTCCCCCGCGGAGCCCGGTCCCGACGTGGACGACGTCGCCGCCCAGCTCCAGGTGATCGCGGGCCCCGACGCGGGCGGCGTCCACCTGCTGCACGGCGGCCAGATCCGCATCGGCCGCTCCGCCGACGCGGACGTACCGCTGGACGACCCCGACGTCTCCCGCCTGCACTGCGCGGTCACGGTCACCCCCGAGGGCCGCGTCTCGGTCGCCGACCTCGGCTCCACGAACGGCACGACGCTCAACGGCACCCGTGTGGGCACCCGCCCGGTCCGCTTCGCCCCGGGGGCGCTCCTGCGCGTCGGCGAATCGGCCCTGAGGCTGGCTCCGCCCGAGGTCACGGGGTCCGTGGGGACGACACCCGACGGCGAAGGCCACGTCCGGGTGACGGTCCAGGGCGATACGCGGGATGCCGCTGCTCCTGCCGACGCCGCCGAACGCACCCGGCCCGCACCGACGGCGAACGTGCCCCACGCGCGCGTGGGAGGCGCCTCCCAGACCCGGACGTCGTTCTCGACCGCCACCGGGACGGCCGGAGCCGGCGCGGTCCCGCCCGAAGGAGAGACACACCACGGCTACGGATCGGCGGAGTGGGGAGCCGCGGGCGGCGTCCCCGCAGCGCAGGACCATGGTCCGGTCGTACCGGAACAAGGCGGGGCGCCCCGGATCGAGACCCGGGGATCCTCCAGCGCAGCTGAGGCCCCCCGCGACAGGGACAGCGCCCCCGGCAGCTCGACCGCTTCCGACACTTCTGCCACTTCTGCCACTTCTGCCACGGGCACGCGAAAGGGCACCCCACCCCGGGGTACGGACGTGCCGTCGGGCGTACGCAAGCGGGGCGGACTCGGCGCATGGGCCCGGCGCCTGACCGGCGGGCGCGCGGAGCCGTCGGAAGCCGGGCAGGACCCGTACGACGACGGGGAAGCCGCTGCGGAGGAGAACCCCCCGGTGGTGACGCGGTCGCCGGAGAGCTGGCCCGACCCCGCGGCACTGCTGCTCACCGCGCTGGGTCCGGGACCGAGGCTGTGGGAACGCGGCCCGGGGCACCCGGAGGCGCTGACGGTCCGGCTGGGCACGGCGGACCGGGCGGCGCCCGACGGTTCCGGCCTGCTGCCCGCCGTGCCGGTCACCGCCGACCTGCGCGAGGCAGGCGCACTGGGCCTCGCCGGACCGAGGGAACGCCTCACGGGGCTGGCCCGCGCGGTCGTGGCACAGCTCGCCGCGCTGCACTCGCCGGACGCGCTGGAGATCGTCCTGATCAGCACGGACCGTTCCCGCACGGTGGAGGAACGCACCGCCGAGTGGTCCTGGCTCGGCTGGCTCCCGCACCTCCGCCCCACCCACGGCCAGGACTGCCGCCTCCTGCTCGCGTACGACCGCGAACAGGCCACAGCCCGCACCGAGGAACTCCTCCGCCGCCTGGACGACCACCCGCAGACGCCGGGCGCTCCCCGTGACGACGCAGGCCGCGCCGGAGCCCGACGGCCCTCGTGGGCGCGGGACGAGGACCCTGCGGACGGCGCCTTCGACGGGCCGTACACGGTCGTGATCGTGGACGGCGACCCAGGCGGAGCCGACGTACGCGAGTCCGTGGCACGGCTGGCACACGAGGGTTCGCGGGCCGGCATACACGTCATCTGCCTGGCCGAGACGGCATCCGCGTCACCGGCGTCACCCGTGAGGGACACGTACGAGGCGGCATGCGAGACGTCACCGGCGTTCCGGGAGTGCGGGGCGGTCGCGCTGCTCAGCGGCGATGTGGCCACGGCGCTGCGGTTGCTGCGGGTGGCACAGGGCGCCCCGGAGGGACCCGAGCCCACGCACTCCGGGTCGACCCGTCCCGGGTCCACGGACAGCGGCCCCGCACACGACAACCCCTCCCAGGACGGCTCGGCACGCACCGGGCGCAACAACAACGGATCCCCGCACGGATCCACACAAGGCGGCGCGGCGCACACCGAATCCACCCACACCGGATCCCTCCGCCCCCTCCGCCCCTCCCCTGCTCACCCCAACTCCTCTCACCCCAACTCCTCTCACCCCAACTCCTCTCACCCCAACTCCTCTCACCTCACCCCCTCTACCCCCCACTCCCCCGGACACCTGCCCCGTGGCCCCGTGGGCCGTGGCACCGTCGCCGCGGTGGACGCGGTGTCGGTGGCATGGGCGGAGCGGTTCGCACGGGCGTTGGCTCCCTTGCGTACGGATGGTGCGCAAGGGGAGCGGCACACGCGGGTGTCCGTGCCGTTGCCTCATGTGGCGCGGCTCCTCGACGAGTTGGGGCTGGCGCGGGCCACCCCGGCGTCGCTGATGGCACGTTGGGCGGACGCGGGCGACGACGCGGAGGCGCTGGGCGGGCGCGGCTGGGCCGTGCTCGGTGCCGGGCCGCGCGGACCCGTCTGCGTGGACCTCGCGGCGGAGGGCCCGCACCTGCTGATCGAGGGCCCGTCGGGCAGCGGCCGTACGGAACTGCTGCGCTCCATCGCCGCGTCCCTCGCCGCAGCCGAGCGCCCGGACCGGCTCGGGATCGTCCTGATAGACGGCCGGGACGGCACCGGGGGCAATGGCGAGGGGCTGCGGGTCTGTACGGACCTCCCTCATGTCACCACGCACCTCGCCGCCAACGACCCCGTACGGATGCGGGAGTTCGCCCAGTCCCTGAGCGCCGAACTGAAGCGACGGGCGGAGTTGCTCGGCCGGCTCGACTTCACGGAGTGGCACACCCGGCGCGAGGTGTCGGGGCGGATGGTCACGCAGCGCTCGGCGGGCGGGGGGTCCTCCGGTGCCGGGGATCTCGACGCGCCGCCCAGTTCGACGCTGCGGCTGCGGCCGGCGGCGGCGCGGGAGCGGGCGGAGCCGGGGCCGCCGCTGGCCCGGCTCGTGGTGGTCGTCGACGACCTGGATGCGTTGCTCTCCCCCGCGTTGGGGTCGCTGGGGCGGCCTTCGGCCGGGTCGGTCGTACGGGCGCTGGAGGCGGTTGCCCGTGAAGGGGAGCGGCTCGGGGTGCATCTCGTGGCTGCCGCCGGGGTGGAGGGGCGTACCTCGGATTCCGAGCTCGCCCGGGCCGCGGCGATCCGGGTCACGCTGGACGAGGTGTCGTCGGCGCAGGGGCCGGACGAGCCCGCGCCAGGCCGAGGCCACCTTCTCGGCCCCGACGGACGGGTCACGCCCTTCCAGGCAGGCCGGGTCACGGGCCGTATCCCCCGTACGGCGACCCTCCGCCCGACGGTCGTCCCCCTCGAATGGCACCGCATGGGCGACCCCCCGGCCCGCCGCCCCGTCCGAGAACTCGGCAACGGCCCCACAGACCTGGCCCTCCTGGCCAGCGCCCTGGAACGAGCCGCCCGCTCGGTATCCGCCACGGAGGTCCCGTCCCTCCTCTAACCCCTAACCCCTAACCCCAGGCACCGGTGCCGACCTCGATTTCTTTCGCCCCCTCCGCCCCTACCCAACCCGTACCTGGGGGCTCCGCCCCCAGACCCCCGTTCGCCCGAAGGGCTCGTCCTCAAACGCCGGACGGGCTGGAGATACCTGCCCCGAGCTGAAAAGCGCAGCCCCCACGGGCGGGTGGGGGATCGGGACGACACCGCCCCGCCCACCGGACGCCGTAGGCGTTCGAGGAGCGGGCCCCCACCGGACACCCCGCAGCCGCCCACCGGCGTGGGTCGGGGGCGTGCCGGTACGTCCAAAGCCCGTCGCGTACGCCCGCGTCACCGGACGTTTCACTGCCCGGCCAACGTCTGATCCGGCGGCGACGGGCGGACGTACCGGCACGCCCCCGACCCACCCACCGGACAGCAGGCGAACCCCCCACCCGCCAGAACACGTCACGACGCGGTCACGATCGCTCCCTTGACAGCGTCGGCGCTCTTGCCGCCCTCGCAGACACGGGCGTAGACCAGACCGCACGGGACAGCGCAGAACGTTCGACGAGGAACGATGAACGGGGCAAAGATGCGCAGCAGGATTCGTACACGCAGGTCGCCCGAGAGCTCGACACACCACAGGTCGCGCAGAGTCGCACAAGCAACCGCGGCCACGGTCATCGCAGGCGCCCTCACTCTCACCGCATGCGGCGGCGACAGCGACGACAACACGGGCGGCACGGAAACCAGCGGCGCCCCGGAAAGCGCCGCCTCCGTCCAACTCCCCAAACTGAACGGGCAGACCCTCGAAGTCGCGGCCGTCTGGACCGGCCCCGAGCAGGCCAACTTCACCAAGGTCCTGGACGAGTTCGAGAAGCGCACCGGCGCCACGGTCAACTTCGTGCCGACCGGCAACAACACCTCCACCTTCCTCGGTACCAAGATCGAGGGCGGCAAGCCGCCGGACGTGGCGTTCCTCCCCCAGGTCGGCGTCCTGCACCAGTTCGCAGAGAAGGGCTGGCTGAAGGACATCGGCACCGACGCCCAGGCCCAGCTGGACAAGAACTTCTCAGCGGGCTGGAAGGACCTGGGCGCGTACGAGGGCAAGCAGTACGGCATCTATGTGAAGGCCGCCAACAAGTCCCTGGTCTGGTACAACACCGCGGCGTTCGAAGCCGCAGGCATCACCGACACGCCCACCACCTGGAAGGATTTCATCGCCACCGCGCAGACACTCTCCGACGCCGGCTCCCCCGCAGTCTCCATCGGCGGAGCCGACGGCTGGACGCTCACGGACTGGTTCGAGAACGTGTACCTCTCCCAGGCGGGCCCGGAGAAGTACGACCAGCTGGCCGCGCACGAGATCAAGTGGACGGACCCGTCGGTCAAGGCCGCGCTCACCACGCTCGCCGAGCTGTGGGGCAAGGACGACCTGATCGCGGGCGGCCGCTCGGGCGCGCTGCAGACGGAGTTCCCGAAGTCGGTGACGCAGACGTTCTCGGGTGACACCCCTGCGGGGATGGTCTTCGAGGGCGACTTCGTGACGGCGAACATCAACGCGGACACGAAGGCGAAGGTCGGCACGGACGCCAAGGTCTTCCCGTTCCCGGCGGTCGGCGACCAGGCCCCCGTGGTCAGCGGCGGCGACGTCGCCGTGGCGCTGAAGGACGGAGCGGGCGCCCAGGCGCTGCTGACCTTCCTGGCTTCGACGGACGCGGCCGAGATCTGGGCGGCACAGGGCGGCTTCCTCTCCCCCAACAAGGAGATGGACCAGGCCAGTTACAAGGACGATGTCACCCGGGACATCGCCAAGGCCCTGCTCGCCGCGGGTGACGACTTCCGCTTCGACATGTCCGACCAGGCCCCGGCGGCCTTCGGCGGCACGCAGGGTGTCGGCGAGTGGAAGGACCTGCAGGACTTCCTGAAGAACCCGTCGGACGTCGCGGGCGCCCAGAGCAAACTCGAGGCCGACGCCGCCAAGGCGTACAAGAGCAGCTGACGGCGCGCGGCATGTCGTCTTCGACAGCGAAGGCGGACGGCACCGGCGAACTCCCGGTGCCCTCCGTCGGAAGAACGCGCAAGAGCGTGACCGGGACGAGGCTGTGGGTGGCGGTGCTGTTTCTGCTGCCCGCCCTCATCCTGCTCGGTTCGCTCGTGGTCTACCCGATCGGGTACTCGGTCTGGCGCAGCCTCTACGACGCCGCCGGTTCAGGCTTCGTAGGCCTGGACAACTACATCGACATCTTCACCACCGACTCGACACTGACCGCAGTGAAGAACACCGCGATCTGGGTCGCCGTCGCCCCGGCACTGGTCACGGTGCTCGGCCTGATCTTCGCCGTGCTGACCGAACGGGTGCGCTGGGGTACGGCGTTCAAGCTGATCATCTTCATGCCGATGGCGATCTCGATGCTCGCCGCGGGCATCATCTTCCGGCTGGTGTACGAGCAGGACCCGGAGCAGGGCGTGGCGAACGCGATCGTGACGTCCGTGCACGACGCGTTCGTCGACTCCTCCGTCTATCCGAAGGCGAGGCCGAACGCCCAGGTGAGCGACCTGAAGGCGTCCGGCGGCGGTTCCTTCACCAGTACGGGGACCGTCCAGGCGGGCTCACCCGCGCTGCTCCCGCTGGTCGGCATCGCACCGAACAAGCTCCCCGGCACCCCCGAGGACGCGAAGTCACCGACACCCGGCTCCGAAGGAATCACCGGCACGGTGTGGCTGGACTTCAAGCTCGGCGGAGGCGGCGAGAAGGGCAAGGTCGACCCGGGCGAGAAGGCCCTGAAGGGCGTGAAGGTCGAGGCCGTGAAGGACGGCAAGACAGTCGCCTCTGCCACCAGCGGCGCCGACGGCACCTTCACCCTCCCAGCGGACGCCGACGGAGCCCAACTCCGCCTGCCCGGCTCGAACTTCGCGGCCCCCTACAACGGCATCGACTGGCTCGGCCCGACGCTCGTGACACCGGCCATCATCGGCAGCTACGTCTGGATGTGGGCGGGCTTCGCGATGGTGCTGATCGCCGCCGGACTCGCGGGAGTGGACCGCAATCTCCTCGAGGCGGCGAGGGTGGACGGCGCGAACGAGTGGCAGGTGTTCAGACGGGTCACCGTCCCGCTCCTCGCTCCGGTCCTGATCGTCGTCCTGGTCACGCTGATGATCAACGTGATGAAGATCTTCGACCTGATCTACATCATCGCGCCGCAGCCCAGCCAGGACGACGCCAACGTCCTCGCCCTGCAGCTGTTCCAGTCGTCCTTCGGCGGCGGGGGCAACTACGGCGTGGGCAGCGCGATCGGCGTCATCCTGCTGCTGCTCGTCCTGCCGATGATGTACGTCAATCTCCGCCGTCTCAGGAAGGAGCGCCAGCGGTGACCGCACTCGACACGTCCGTACGCGCCAAGCGCTCCCTCGCCGCCCGCGTGGCGAGCGGCGCGGCCGGCGGCGCGCTGCGCGTCTTCCTGTTCCTGGTCGCGCTGTTCTGGCTGGTGCCCGCCTTCGGCCTGCTGGTCTCGTCGTTCCGCGACCCGACCGACATCGCCGCGTCGGGCTGGTGGAAGGTCTTCTCGGCCCCCGCCCAGCTGACCTCCAAGAGCTACCAGTCGCTCCTGGAGAACGGTGACATCACCAACGCCCTCTTCAACACCATCTACATCACCGTTCCGGCGACCCTGCTGGTCATCATCATCGGCGCGATGGCCGGATACGCCTTCGCGTGGATGGACTTCAAGGGCCGCGACTGGTGGTTCATGGCGGTGGTGGCGCTGCTCGTCGTCCCCGTGCAGGTGGCGCTGATCCCGCTCTCCAGTCTCTTCGGGAAGATCGGGATCTTCGGTGACATCATCGGGGTCGTCCTCTTCCACGTGGGCTTCGGACTCCCCTTCGCGATCTTCCTCCTGCGCAACTTCTTCGCGGAGATCCCGCGTGAACTCCTGGAGGCGGCACGCCTGGACGGCGCGGGAGAGGCGCGGCTCTTCGCGACCGTCGTGCTTCCGCTGGGCATGCCCGCGATCGCGTCCCTGGGGATCTTCCAGTTCCTCTGGGTGTGGAACGACATGCTGGTCGCCCTGGTGTTCTCGGACTCGAACTCGCAGCCGCTGACGGTCGCCCTGCAGCAGCAGGTACGGCAGTTCGGCAGCAACATCGAGATCCTGGCGCCCGGCGCCTTCATCTCGATGGTGATCCCGCTGGCCGTGTTCTTCGCGTTCCAGCGGCAGTTCGTGTCCGGGGTGATGGCGGGCGCGGTGAAGTAGCGGCAGACGCATCGCTGAAGCAGCGGCAGACGCACCGAGTTGCGGCACCCGGAAATTCCCCCGGATGCCGCAACTCGCGTAACCAGGTGCCCCCTTCGGCCGTTCCCGGGCAGTCTGCCCGCGCCGACCCATGGATGTGCCTTGCCCAGGTTCAGTGTCATCGTCCCCGCGTACAAGGTTCAGGCGTACTTGAGCGAGTGCCTCGAATCCGTCCTCGGACAGTCCTGTCCGGACCTCGAACTGATCGCGGTGGACGACTGCTCGCCCGACGCCTGTGGCGCGCTCATCGACGAGTTCGCGGCCCGCGACGCCCGCGTACGCCCCGTACACCTGCCGGAGAACGCGGGCCTGGGCCGCGCCCGCAACGCGGGCCTCGCACACGCGAGCGGCGACTACCTGATCTTCCTGGACGGCGACGACACCCTCACCCCGGACGCGCTGCGAGCGATCGCCGACCGCCTGAAGGAGACCTCCGAACCGGACGTCCTGGTCCACGACTACGCGCACACGTACTGGTCGGGCGAGGCCCTCCGCAACCAGTCGGCGCAGCAGCTGACGGAGGAAGGCCCGGCCCCCTTCCGGCTGGACGACCGGCCGGCGCTGCTCACGGCCCTGCCGGTCGTGTGGAACAAGGCGTACCGCCGGGAGTTCGTCGAGCGCGGCGGCTTCACCTTCCCGACCGGCCGCTACGAGGCCACGCCCTGGACGTATCCGGTGCTGATGTCCGCGGAGACGATCGCCACCCTCGACCGGGTCTGCGTCCACCACCGCCGACGCCGCCTCACCATGAGCGGCACCCGCACCACCACCGGCGTCAGGCACTTCGACATCTTCGAGCAATACGACCGTGTCTTCGCGTATCTCGACTCGCACCCGGAGCTGGCCCACTGGCGCCCGGTCCTGTTCCGCCGCATGGTCGACCACGTCTCCACGGTGTTCGTCGAGCGTGGCCGGCTGCCCCGCGGCTCCCGCGCCGACTTCCTGCGCAAGTCCCGTGACCACTACCGCCGTTACCGCACCCCGGGCGCCCGGATCCGCGTCCGTACCCGCCTGCGGCACGCGCTGGTCCGCCTGGGCACCCACCGCATCTACCGTCTCCTCTCCCTGGCGTCGAGCATCAACAGGCGTGCCCTCAAGCTCAGTTCGAAGCTGATCCACCGAGCACGCGGCGCCGCCCTCCGGCTCCACTACCGCGTACAGCGCCGCCTCCCCCTGCGTGCCGACCGCGCCGTCTTCTCCAGCCACCGGGGCCGCGGCCACGGCTGCAACCCGGGCGCCCTGGAGTCCGCGTTCCGCACCTTCGCGCCGCACATCCGCACCACGTGGATCGCGCGCCCCGAGCACCACCACACCATCCCGGCCTCGACACGCAGGGTCCGCCCCGGTTCGGCCGCGTACTGGACGGCGCTCGCCCGCTCCAAGTACCTCGTGAACAACGTCGACTTCGACGGCGGACTGGTCAAGCGCCCCGGCCAGATCATGGTCCAGACCCAGCACGGCACCCCGCTCAAGCACATGGGCCTCGACCTCCAGGACCGCCCGGCGGCGGCCCGCGACACCGACTTCGCCGAGCTGCTGCGCGGCGCCGACGACTGGGACTACTGCCTGTCCGCCAACCGCCACTCCACCCTGGTCTGGGAGCGCGTGTTCCCGGCCGCGTACACCACGCTGGAGTACGGCCTCCCGCGCAACGACGTGTTCCAGCAGGCGACTTCGGCGGACGTGGCCCGGCTGCGCGAGTCGCTCGGCATCCCCGAGGGCACCGTCGCCGTCCTGTACGCGCCGACGTACCGCGACTACCGCCGCACCCAGCGCCACACCCTCGACCTCGAGCGCGTACTGCGCCAACTCGGCCCGCGCTTCGTGGTGCTGACCCGCGCGCACCACTCGTACGACGCCCCTCTCACGCACGCCTCGGGCGGCCGCCTGATCGACGTCACCGACCACCCGAGCATCGAGTCCCTGTGTCTCGCCTCGGACGCGCTGGTCACCGACTACTCGTCCCTGATGTTCGACTACGCCAACCTCGACCGCCCGATCGTGGTCCACGCCGACGACTGGGAGGCGTACGAGGCGGCCCGCGGCACCTACTTCGACCTGCGCGCCTTCCCGCCGGGCGCGGTCGCGCGCAGCGAGGACGAGCTGATCGACATCTTCGCGACCGGCCACTGGCGCGGCTCGCGCTCGACGCAGCTGCGGGCCGCGTTCCGTGAGCGCTTCTGCCCGTACGACGACGGGCGCGCCGCCGAGCGGGTCGTACGCCGGGTCGTGCTGGGCGAGAGCGGGGTGCCGGTCGTGCCGCTGTCCGACAGGCACCCGGTCCCGTCGGCCGCCGCGGCCCTGCAGCTCGCGCCCCTCGCAACCGTCCCGGGGCCCGCCGGGCCCATGTCCGTCCCCGTCGCCGAGACCCTCTGAACCGGAACGCCCATGTCCTCCAGCAGGCCCACACCCAATCGCCCGGTCACCTGGCGGCCGGCCGGGCGGCCGGGGCGATGAACGCCCACCTCGGCGCACGCTCATGGAGCCGCCGAGCGCACCCAATGAGGTGACGGACCGCTGAGCAGGGCGGATGAAGTCCGCTGCGGTTCGCCGGCGCCCTGAAGGGGCGCGGGGAACGGCGCGACCAGCCACGACGGTGCCGCAGACGGTCGACGGCACGTCCCGGCACCGCCGGCGGAGCGCTTAGGCGGCCGACGTCGGCGGGAATAGACGACAAATGCCCCGAGCCACCGCCCAGCCCCGTCCCTCCACCCGGTGAGCGCCGACGTCGTCCTCCGAGGGGCCGTGCGCGGCGCCACCGCACTGCGCGGCGGTGCCTCCTGGCGCCCGACCCCGTACCAGGTCTTCGGCGGCCTGTTCTGGCTGGTGATGTCGCTCGCGTACTGGCGCGTCCCGCTGTGCTGCGACGCGGGCCTGCACGCGGCGGTCGTCGAACGGCTCAGCGCAAGCCTCCTCCACCCTCTCCACCCGACGGCGGACCTGCCCGGCGCGGGCAGCCCGTACTACTCGCCGTACGCCGTGGCGCAGGGAGCCTTCGCCCGGCTGTCGGGCCTGGGCGGCTGGGAGGTCGTACGGCTGTCGGGACCGCTGAACCTGCTGGTCCTGCTGACCGGCATCGGCCGCTTCGTCCGCGTCCTGGCCCCGCGCAGGCCCTGGGCACCCGTGCTCGCACTCGCCGCGATGACGCTCCTGTGGGGCACCGAGCGTGTCTCGTGGAGCGGCTTCCTCGCAATGATGCCCATGACGGGGAACCTCGGCGATCCCTCGACGTTCGCCGTCGGACTGGCCTTCTGGGCCTGGGCGTTGACGGGTACGCGCGCGGGAGGTGGTGGCCGCGGGGGCAGCCGTGCGATCCGGTACGTCGGCCCGAGCGGACTCGGGAGCTTCTCCGGGTACGCCGGGCTCGGCGCCCTGTACGGGCTGATCCTGCTGGTGCACTCGATCACGTTCATCGCGGCGGTGCTCGGCGCGGTGGCGCTCGTCGCGGGATGGGAGCGCGGGTGGCAGGCGGGCGTGGTGGGGCGGTGGGCACTGGCGGGCGGGACGGCCCTGCTGGTCGCCGCCTGCTGGCCGTACTTCGATGTCGTGGCGCCGGCGGACGCGACGTACGAGCGGCTGTACGAGGGGATGCCGGGGCACTTCTGGCTGGCGCTCGCCGGGGTGCCCGCGCTGTGGCTGCGGGCGCGGAGGTCAAGACGGGATCCGCTCGTGCTCATGTTCGCGCTGGAGTGCGCGGCGGTGGCGTACGGCCGGGTGAGCGGGCACTACGCGCACGGCGGGATCCTGGGGCTCACGCTGGTGCCGGCGCAGTTCGCGCTCGCAGTGGAGCTGGCGGCGCCGCGGCCGTGGCCCGCCCGGCGGCGATGGCTCGGGGCGGTGGCGGCCGCGGGGGCCTGCGTCGGCTTCCTCACCGTGCAGGCCGGGGCCGTCGTACCGCGCTCGCTCGACCCGGTCGGCTTCGAACAGCCGCCGCGCTGGCCGACGTACGCCTGGGCGGCGCGGCACATCGAGCCCGGCGAGGCGGTCATCGCCGACGGGTACTACGCGGTCCGTCTGATCCCTGGCCACGGCGTCGACCTCGCCGCGCCCGCCCTGCCCGATCCCGCCCTCGACGAGGGGGAACGGCAGCGGCGGCTCGCGGCGGTCCGCGCCTACCTCGCCCCGTCGTCGACCCGCGCCGAGCGCACCGCAGTGGTCCGCCGCTACGACGTGCGCTGGCTGCTGCTGACGCGCAGGCAGCGGGTGCCCGAGGAGGCGGTGGTGGTGGCGTGGAGCGAGGAGACGGGCGAGGTGCTGGCGCGGGTCGGACGCTGAGCAGTCCGGGGACTGCTCGATGACTCCGGGGACTACTCGATGACGAGGTCGACCGGGATGTTGCCGCGGGTCGCGTTGGAGTAGGGGCAGACCTGGTGGGCCTGCTCGACCAGCTTGCGGCCGGTGGCCTCGTCCACGGTGTCGGGCAGCTCGATACGGAGCGTGACCTTCAGGGCGAAGCCCTCGCCCTGCTTGCCTATGCCGACCTCGCCGGTCACGGCGGACTCACTGACGTCGACCTTCGCCATACGGCCGACGACGGCGAGGGCGCTGGCGAAACAGGCGGCGTAACCGGCGGCGAAGAGCTGCTCGGGGTTGGTGCCCTGGCCGTTGCCGCCCATCGCCACCGGGATGCCCAGCTGGAGGTCGAGCTTGCCGTCGGAGCTGACGGCGCGGCCCTCGCGGCCGTGGGTGGCGGTGGCGACAGCGGTGTAGATCGCGTCCATGGGGAGCATCCCTCTCGAGTCAAGATCTTGCCGGAGCGGCCGGTCCGGCCGCCTCACGGACTCAATTAGAGCACGCAATTCAATTGTGCACAACTAAATGGCGGACTAGAGCTATCCTGGACCCATGACCGCCATGCAGACCCCGACGACTACGAGCGCCCAGGCCCCGCCCGACGGGGACTTCCTGCGCCTCGACAACCAGATCTGCTTCTCCCTGAACGCCGCGTCGCGCGCCTTCGGCGGCGTGTACCGCGTGCTCCTCAAGGACCTCGGGCTCACCTACCCGCAGTACCTGGTGATGCTGGTGCTGTGGGAGCAGGGCGAGCTGCCCGTGAAGAAGGTCGGCGAACATCTGCGGCTCGACTCCGGGACGTTGTCGCCGCTGCTGAAGCGGCTGGAGGTGGCGGGGCTCGTACGTCGTGAGCGCAGTGCCCTCGACGAGCGTTCCGTGCACGTCCACCTCACCGAGGAGGGCGTCGCTCTGCGCGAGCGTGCGCTGCTCGTGCCGCGGCGGATCGCTGCGGCGACGGGGGCGAGTTTCGAGGAGATCCGTGAGCTGCGGGAGCGTCTTGACCGCCTGACGGCGGCGCTGGACGATGCCGCGCTGGACTAGACGCCGGGCTGCGTCCGAGCTTCGCAAGGGGCGGTTCGAAGCTGCGGGCCGGTGGGGGCTGGTCGCGCAGTTCCCCGCGCCCCTAAAGGGCGCCTCTGCGGACGTAAAGCCGCAGCGTCACGCCCCTCCGAGCTACCTCCTCCCTAGGCACGAACTCCTCGCCGACCACGGCGAGTTTGAGTCGCTCGGTCGCGCTGCCCGGATACCAGGCCGGCCGGAGCGCGAACGGCTCGGCGACCACCCAGACCCGGTCGAGGCGGTCGAGGCGCCGGCGCAGTTCGCCCGGGTTCGTCTCCTGCCCGTACAGGGTGCCGGACACCGGCCCGGGCTCCCTGAGCGCGATGTCCCGCACGCCGCGGAAGCCGTTCGGGTACGCCAGCGCGGAGCGCCTTACGAGCGAGGGCAGGAAGAGCACCGGGTCACCGGGCCGCAGTTCGCGTCCCGCGACGGCGGAGACGACGGCGAGGTTGTCGGGGCGGCGGTCCGGGATGCGGTCCTTCCGGAGGAGGGGGAGCTGCCAGACGAAGACCAGGGCGATGGCGAGGACGCCGGTGAGGACGCCGGAAAGGCTACTGAGGGCGAGTCGCGGCACCATCGCCACCAGGCGTTCCGCTCCTGCGGCGGCCAGTAGCGGCGCCCCGGCGAGGGCGTACAGCACATAGCGCTCGTCGTACAGCGGCCAGAAGCGGGACACCGTCATCAGCACAGCGGGCGGGACGACCATCAGGGGCAGGGCGACCGCCCGGAGCGTCAGCTCGCCCCGCCGCGCGAGCGGGGACCGCAGGGCCAGGGCGATGAGGACCAGGTACGGCACGAAAACCAGCTGCCTCGGGCCCGCGAAGGCCCGTAACAAACGGTCCGCGCTTCCGAATCCGGGCATCGGCAGCCATGCGACCTGCGCGGACTGGCCCTGCGAGACGAGGGCGAGCGGCAGCAGCACCAGCAGCGCGGCGCCGGCCGCGCACCCCCACCTCCACCACACCCGTCGGGGCACCCGCGCGAGCGCCAGGGTCCCGGCGTGGGCGAGCAGCACCAGCACCGCGAACTCGTGCAGCAGGCAGGTGACGGCGACCGTCCCGCCGTACGCCCACCAGCCCCCCGTCCGCAGGGCCCTCACCAGAAGCAGCGTCGCCCCCGCCACCCCCGCCGCGACCAGCGCGTACGACCGTCCCTCCTGCGCGAAGTGCCCGGTCATGGGCGTGACGGCGTACAGCAGACCCGCCCACAGGCCGACCCGCGGGCGGCACAGGCGGACGCCCATGGCGGCGACGAGGCCCGCGGTCGCGGCGGCCCCGCAGACCGACGGGAGCCGGAGGGCGACCTCGCCGGGGTGCGGGGTAAGGACGACGTGCATGAGGAGGTAGTAGAGGCCGTGCACCGCGTCCACGCTGTGCAGCAGCTGCCAGATCTGCGGAACCGAGCGCCGCGCGACCTGGAAGGTGACGGCCTCGTCCCGCCACATGCCGCCGCGGTCGAGGCCCCAGAGCCCGATCGCGAGCATGACGGTCACGGGCATGAGCACGGCCACGGCCTCGGTACGTCCGGCCTCCGGCCGCCTCGCCCACGAGCTCACCATGGGCAAGATCTTGTGCGATTAAACAACCTTTGAAGGTCATTGACGGCGTATCAACACTTTTGCCCCATCCATGCGGCTTACGATCCGGCCTTGATGAGCACCTTGACGAGCACCTTGCCGAAACACATCCGCCTGCTCCTCCTGGCCGCCGCCTGGCTCGCCACCCGCGCCCTGATGCTGTGGCTGCTCGCCCACGACCACCTCCGCCCGCTCGGCCACGGCGGGGTCTCGCGCGAGGTCGGCAACCTGTACTTCCGCTGGTACGGCGTGCTGTCCCACGGCGCCTTTCCGACGGACGACCGGCTGTGGCAGTACCCGCCGGGCGCGGGCCCGGTGCTGCTCGCCCCCGCGCTGCTGCCGGCCCTGACGTACTTCACGGCCTTCGTGACGCTGACCCTCCTCACGGACGCCGCGATCACGATCGCCCTCACGCGCGCGGGCACCCGGCCCGGCCGGACCCTGCGCGGCGCGGCCCTGTGGGCGGCGGGGCTCCCCCTCCTCCTGCACCTCCCGCTCGTTCGCTACGACGTGCAGGTCACGGCCTTCGCCGTCATCTCCCTGTTGACGTTGTCGCGCTCCACGCGCGCGTGCGGGGCGTTCGCCGCGCTGGGCGCCCTGGTGAAGGTCTGGCCCGCGCTGGCGCTCATCGGCACACCGAGGGGCCGTACGACACGAGGGGCCTGGACGTCGGCGGTGGTCACGGCGGTGGCCATGCTCACGCTGCTGACGGCCGCCTTCGGCAACCCCTTCGGTTTCCTGCGCCAGCAGGGCGGCCGGGGCGTACAGATCGAGTCGCTCGGCGGCACGGTCCTCGGCCTCGCGCGCCACGCCGGGTGGCCGGGCACCGTGCGCTACCAGTACGGCGCGATGGAGTTCGTCGGCCCGTACGTCTCCGCCGTCGCGGCCCTCTCGCTCGCCCTCACGGTCGCCGCCTTCGGGCTGTTGCTGCTGTGGCGGGTGCGCGCACGGCACTGGACGGCGGCGACCCCGTACGACGCCGCGCTCGCCGCCGTACTGCTCTTCACGGTGACCAGCCGGGTGATCAGCCCCCAGTACATGGTGTGGCTACTCGGCCTGTCCGCCGTGTGCCTGACCTCGCGGCACACCACGCAGCGCCCGGTCGCGGCGCTGATCGTGGCGGCCACGGCGGTCAGCTCGGTCGTGTACCCCGTCATGTACGAGGAGGTCGTCCACAGCACCTGGACGGGCTGCCTGCTGATGCTCCTGCGCAACGGCCTGCTGGCGTCCGCGGCGGCGCTGTCCTTCACACGGCTGTGGCGATCGGGCCTACCACCCATGACGGGTTCGGCGCAGTCGAACGTTCCGGCCCGGAACCCGGAGCCCCTTCGCCTGATTCACTGAGACGCGACCGAACAACACGGGCGGGACCACCGGTTCACGGGCCCACCCAGCTCACCCACGAGGGGACGGCCGCACATGACCTGGCTGATCACCGGCGGCGCCGGCTACATCGGGGCGCACGTCGTCCGCGCGATGCTCGACGCGGGCGAACAGGCCGTGGTCTACGACGACTTGTCCACGGGGATCGCGGAGCGGGTGCCTTCCGGTGTCCAGCTGGTGGTCGGCTCGACCCTGGACGCCGAACTCCTGGCCCGCACGATCGAGGAACACTCCGTCACCGGCGTCGTACACCTGGCGGCGAAGAAGCAGGTCGGCGAGTCGGTGGAACTGCCCCTGCACTACTACCGGGAGAACGTCGAGGGTCTGCGGGTGCTGCTGGAGGCGGTCACCGCCGCGTCGGTCCCGTCCTTCGTCTTCTCGTCGTCGGCCGCGGTGTACGGCATGCCGGATGTGGACCTGGTGACGGAGGAGACGCCGTGCCTGCCGATGAGCCCGTACGGCGAGACGAAGCTGGCGGGTGAGTGGCTGGTCCGCGCGACGGGCCGCGCCACCGGTCTGTCCACCGCGTCCCTGCGCTACTTCAACGTGGCGGGAGCGGCGACGCCCGAACTCGCGGACGTCGGCGTCTTCAACCTCGTCCCCATGGTCTTCGAGAGGCTCACCGATGACGCGCCGCCGCGTATCTTCGGCGACGACTACCCGACCCCCGACGGGACCTGCGTCCGCGACTACATCCACGTGGTGGACCTGGCGGAGGCCCATGTGATCGCGGCCCGCGCCCTGCAGTCGTCCCCGGGAAGGAACCTGACCCTCAACATCGGCCGCGGGGAAGGCGTTTCGGTGCGCGAGATGATCGACCGGATCAACGCGATCACCGGTTACGACCGCCCCCCGGTGACCGCTCCCCGCCGTCCCGGCGACCCGGCCCGCGTGGTGGCCTCGGCCGACCGCATCGCCGTGGAACTGGGCTGGAAGGCGAAGTACGACGTCCAGGACATGATCACGTCGGCGTGGGCGGGGTGGGTGCGGCTGCATCCGGAGGCCGCGCGCGACTAGACACTCACTACCAAGCTGCTCAGCTGCGGGAAGGTGACGCCGGTCAGCTGCTCCGAGGCCGCCCACAGGCGGACGGCGGACTCCGGGTCGCTGGCCGCGGCCGAGCGGCCGACGAGGGCCGGTCCGCCGCGCATCTCGGCGAAACCGTCCGGTCCGAGGTAGCTGGCGCCGGGCAGGTCCTGCGTGGCGGCGTACAGCGTGGGCAGGGCGCCGGCCGTGTTGTCCTGGGCGATGAAGCGGTTGCCCACCGCCATGAAGGCGCGCCGCACGGCGCTTCCGTCATGGCTCTGGAGCTGGGTGGCGGCCCAGCCGGGGTGCGCGGCGAGGGCCCGCACGGACGATCCCTCGGCGGCCAGCCGGCTCTGCAGCTCCAGGGTGAAGAGCAGGTTGGCGAGCTTGGACTGGCTGTAGGCGACCGTGGGTGAGTACTCGCCGGTCAGATTCAGGTTGTCGAAGTGCATGTGGGGGCTGCCGGGGAACCGGTGGGACCCGGAGGACACGGTGACCACGCGGTCGGTGACGTACGGCAGCAGCAGGTTGGTCAGGGCGAAGTGCCCCAGGTGGTTCGTCCCGAACTGCATCTCGAAGCCGTCCTTGGTGCTGGCCTCGGGGATGTTCATGACGCCGGCGTTGTTGATCAGCAGGTCCAGGTCGCCCTGCCAGGACTCGGCGAACTCCCGCACCGAGGCGAGATCCGCGAGGTCGAGGCGGCGCACCTCGACGGTGCCCTTGGCGCCCTGGACGGTGCGGGCGGCGTCCTCGCCACGCTTCACGTCCCGTACGGCGAGTACGACGTGCGCGCCCGCACGGGCCAGGGCGTCGACGGTGGCGATACCGAGCCCGCTGTTGGCGCCGGTGACGACGGCGGTACGGCCGGTCTGGTCGACGATGTCGCTTGCGTTCCACGTCTGCTTGGTAGCCATGACTCTGAATGTAGGCGTCGACAACAATGCTGTCAACGCCAACAATGCTGCCAATGCCAACAATGATGACGTCGACAACAATGTAGCCAGCGTTCACATGGCCACTACACTGAGGGCCATGCAGACTCGCCAAACACGCCGCTACCACCACGGAGACCTACGCGCCGCCCTGCTGACCCGCGCCGAGGAGACGCTCAGGGAGAAGGGCCCCGCCGCCCTGTCCCTGCGCGAACTGGCCCGCGACCTGGGCGTCAGCCATGCCGCGCCGAGCCGTCACTTCAAGGACAAGCAGGCTCTGCTGGACGCGCTGGCCCTGGTCGGTTTCGAGCGCTTCGGCGAGACGCTGGCCGCGTCACAGGAGACGGCGGACGAGACCTTCGCCGACCGCCTCGGCGCCCTGGCCCGCTCCTACGTCGGCTTCGCCACCGCCAACGCGGAACTCCTCGACCTCATGTTCTCGATCAAGCACGACCCGGCGGCCTCCGCGGCCCTGGTCGCCGCCTCCCAGAACATGGGCGTACTGGCCACCCGCCTCATCGAGGAAGGCCAGCGCCGCGGCGAGGTCCGCGAGGGCCCCATCGAAAGCATCGCCCTCCCCCTCTTCACCACCCTCCACGGCTACGCCAGCATCGCCGTAAGCGGCACACTCCCCACCGAAACCCCGGACGTGGACCTGGAGAACGTAATCGCCTTCACCCTCAGGGGCAGCGCCCCGGACACTCCCCGGCCGGGCGGGCGCCCGCCAAAGCCCTGAGCGAACAGACCCCGCAGCCCTGTCCGCCGTCCCTAGCGTCGGCGGCATGGGATCCGATACGGGCACGACCGCGGGCGTGGGGACCAGGGCGACAGCGACCTACGACGAACACGCCGACTGGTACAACGAGTTCATGTCGGCCGGCAGGGCCGGTGAGTACATCCAGCGGGTGCACGCCACGCTTGAGGATCTGCTGGGTGCCGGTGAGGGGACGTGCCTGGACGTCTGCTGTGGGACGGGGGCTCACGCGTCCGTGCTGGGCGGGCTGGGGTGGGCGCCGGTGGGGGTGGATCTGTCGGGTGGTCAACTCCGGCATGCGGTGGGCAGGTTGCCCGTCGTCAGGGCTGACTCGACGGCGCTTCCGTTCGCGGATGGCTCGCTGCCCGCCGCCGTCTGCGTCCTGGCTCATACCGACGTGCCCGACTACGCGGCCGTTCTGCGCGAGATCGCCCGCGTTCTGCGGCCCGGCGGACAGTTCGTGCATCTGGGCGTACACCCCTGCTACATCGGCGCGTTCGCCGACTGGAGCGACCGGCCGAGGATCGTCGTCGACGAACGGTACGCCGACCGCTCCCGCTCCTTCGACGCGTGGAACCCCGCGGGGGTCCGTGCCCGGGTCGGCGCCTGGCACCTCCCCCTGGGGGACCTCCTCAACGCCACCACGACAGCCGGCCTGCGCCTGGTGCGCACCGTCGAGGCAGGCCCCGGCGGCATCCCTGACCTGTTCGGATTCCTCTCCGTGAAGCTCACAACTCCCTGTTGAGATACGCCAGTACGGCCAGCACCCTCCGGTGTCCGCTGTCGCTCGGTGGCAGGCCCAGTTTCAGGAACACGTTGCCGATGTGTTTGCTGACCGAGCGTTCCGTGACGACGAGGGTCTTGGCGATGGTGGCGTTGTCGTGGCCCTCGGCCATCAGCTCGAGGACCTCGCGTTCGCGGGGGGTCAGGGAGTCGAGGGGCGAGTCGCGGCGGCGGGTGAGGAGTTCGGTGACGACCTCGGGGTCGAGAGCCGTGCCTCCGGCGGCGACCCGTTCCAGGGCGTCAAGGAACTCGTCGACCCGGCCCACCCGGTCCTTGAGCAGGTAGCCGACCCCGCTCGCACCACCGCCGAGCAACTCGGCGGCGTACGACTCCTCGACGTACTGGGAGAGCACGAGCACCGGCAGCCCGGGGATCTCCTTACGGGCGGCGAGCGCCGCGCGCAGGCCCTCGTCGCGGAAGCCCGGCGGCATCCGGACGTCGAGGACGGCGACGTCCGGCCGGTGTTCGAGGAGGGCGGGCAGCACCTCGGGCCCGCTGCCGGCCACCGCCACGACCTCATGGCCGGAGGAGGTGAGCAGCAGCACGAGCCCCTCCCGCAGCAGGGCGTTGTCCTCCGCAATCACCACACGCACGGCAGCTCCACTTCGATCACGGTCGGCCCCCCGGCGGGGCTGGTCACCAGCAAGGTCCCATCGAGCGCGGCGACGCGGCGCCGCATGCCGAGCAGCCCGGAACCGCCCGCCTCATCGGCCCCGCCACGCCCTTCGTCCCGTACGACAACCCTCAACCCCGCAGGCAGCCGCACCAGTTGGACCGACGCCCGCTCCGCCCCGCTGTGCTTCGCCGCGTTCGTGAGGGCCTCGGCCACGACGAAGTACGCGGCCGCCTCGACCGCCGCCGGCGGCCGCGGCCCGTTCTCCGCACCGCCCGCGTGACGGTCCTCAAGGCCGTCCACCCATACGGTGACATCGAGCCCGCTGCTCGCGGCCAGCGCCCGTACCGCCCCCGCCAGACCCCGGTCGGTGAGGATCGGCGGATGGATGCCGCGTACGACGTGGCGCAGCTCGGTCAGGGCCTCCTCGGCCTGGTCCTGGGCGTCGTCGAGCAGCTTGCGCGCGGCCTCCGGGTCGCGTTCGTACGCCCGTTTCGCCAGCCCGATCCGCATCGACAGCGCGACAAGGCGCGCCTGCGTACCGTCGTGCAAGTCCCGTTCGATACGGCGTAGTTCGGCACCGTGCGCGGCGATCGCACCCGCCCGGGTCTCGGTCAGCTCCTCGACCCGCTCGACGAGCCGCGCCTTCGGCGAGGGCTTGAGGAGGGCGGTCGACCAGGCCGCGTCGAGGTCCGCGACACGGCTGATCAACGGGAGTACGACCGCCTCCCGGCCCAGCAGCCCCTGCCACACGCCGTCGACGAGCAGACCGACGAGCCACAACGGCACTGCCAGGAACCCGAGGCAGCCGTACCCGTAGTACGCGACCATCCAGCGGAGATCGGCATGCGTGCCGGGGTCGCGGACCGCCGTGCGCAGCCGCTCGCGCAGCGGGCCCTCGATGGGCAGATACGCCTCGGGGATCTCCCGGCCCGACCACGCGGCCACCGCGCGTCGCTTGGCCCCGGCCATACGCCGTATCAGCAGCACGGTCTCCGGCAGCAGCCCGGCACCGACCACGGCGAGCGTGGCGACGGCCGTGATCAGCAGCACGGTGATGAAGATGATCGAGAAGAAGGCCAGCACGACAGCCCCGGCCAGCTGGACCGTGGCCCGGGCCGCCTGCCGCACCGTGTTCCGCATGGTGATCAGGTTAGGCGACCGCCCCGGGCACGGGCCCTCGCGGATCTCCTCCGCCCGCCGTGGTGTAGCCCGCTACACCACCACTTCGGGAGCGCACTCCCTCGAAGCGCCGAGCGGACGACGGGATCGTTGAACTCAGTCGGTCCCCGGGTCCCTGGGGTTCAGGGCCCCCCGAAGCGAAGGAAACCCGTCATGAAGTCGCTGCTCTCCTCGAAGCCCGTCCTGTGGTTCCTGTTCCTGTTCAACCTCGCCGTCGCCGCGCTCGCCCCCTTCGCCGTGGACGGCTCGCAGGGGATCATGACCGCCGTCGGCATGGGCGTCGTCTCACTGGGAGCGGGCGTCAGCCTGGTCCGGGGTCGTGGTCAGCAGCGAGCCTGACGGCTCAGCGACCGTCACAGCGCCTTGAGCGCCGCCGCCGTGGCCCGGGCCAGACTCGCCAGATACCCCTTCGGCAGCTTCGGGCCCCGGACCACCACGGCCCGCCAGTACAGCGGCCCGGACATCAGGTCGAGCGCGAGGTCGAGGCTGATTCCCTCGCGGACCTCTCCCCGGGCGGCGGCCGCCGCGACGATCCCGTTCGCGACGCCCTGCTGACCCTCGCGCAGGGCCTTCTGCATGGCGTCGGCGATCTCGGGGTTGCGGGCCGCCTCGGCCTGCAGGTCGGGGATGATCTGGCCGGCGACCGGGTGGCGCAGCGCGCGGGACGTGACCTCGTACAGCAGCCGCAGGTCGCCCTCGAGGGAGCCGGTGTCCGGCGCGGGCAGGCCCTGGACCGCGACGGCCGAGACCAGGTCGAGGACGAGGTGGAGTTTCGAGCGCCAGCGGCGGTACACCGCCGTCTTGCCCACGCCCGCGCGGCGCGCGATGCCCTCGATGGACATCCGGGCGTAGCCGACGGCCGCGAGCTCCTCGAAGACGGCGAGACGGATGGCTTCCGTCACATCTTCCCGGAGGACGGCCGCCCCGGCGGGAGCCCGGCGGCGCGGGACCTTACCCGGAACGGTCCCGGCCCCGGGCCCGGTTCCGGACCGCTTTCCGCCCTTCGCCGCAGCCCCGGCACCGGTCACGGCCCCGGTCACGGTGCCGTTCATGGTCCCGGTGGCGTCGGCGTTCGTCGTCATGCGCTCCAGCATAGGGCGTTACGACGAAACGGTTGCGTTCCGACGTGGAAAAGGCCTACTCTCACGTTGCGACGATACGGTCCCGTCCCGACGTAAGAAGACGGTAAAGACGGCGTATGAACAGGTCAAGGACGGAACCGAGCGACTCGCACCCCACCCCCCGAGCGAAAGCAGCGGATGTGAGCCAGGTCCTCGACACACCGCCCCCGACGTCGGTCTCCCCCACCCGCGAGACCACCGCCGGCCAGACCGCCGACGAGTCCGCCGAGGCGCTCGCCGCCCGGTACGGCCTCACCGTCAGCGGTGCCCGCCCCACGCTGCCCGAGTACATCCGCCAGCTGTGGGCGCGGCGCCACTTCATCACCGCCTTCGCCACCGCGAGGCTCACCGCCCAGTACAGCCAGGCGAAGCTCGGCCAGCTCTGGCAAGTGGCGACCCCGCTGTTGAACGCGGCGGTCTACTACTTCATCTTCGGCATCCTGATGGGCACCAGTAAGGGGATCCCCGACTACATCCCGTTCCTGGTCACCGGCGTCTTCGTGTGGACCTTCACGCAGAGTTCGATCATGGCGGGGACCCGGGCGATCTCCGGCAGCCTCGGGCTCGTACGGGCCCTGCACTTCCCGCGGGCCGCGCTGCCGGTGTCGTACTGCCTCCAGCAGCTCCAGCAGCTGCTGTTCTCGATGTGCGCGCTGGTCGTGATCCTGCTCGCCTTCGGTGTGCCGGTCAGCATGTCCTGGCTGCTCGTCATCCCCGCCCTCACGCTCCAGTTCGTCTTCAACGCGGGCGTGGCGATGGTCATGGCCCGGATGGGCGCGAAGTTCCCCGACATCTCGCAGCTCATGCCGTTCCTGCTGCGCACCTGGATGTACATCTCGGGCGTCATGTGGAGCATCGAGCACGTCCTGAGGCACCAGGACCTGCCCGGCTGGGTCCTGGTCGCGCTGCAGTCCAACCCCGCCGCCGTCTACATCGACCTGATGCGGTTCGCGCTGATCGACAGCTTCCACGCCAGTCAGCTGCCGCCCCACGTGTGGGCGGTCGCGACGGGCTGGTCGCTGCTCGCCGGCGTGGGCGGTTTCCTGTACTTCTGGAAGGCTGAGGAGACGTACGGCCGTGGCTGACATCATCACGAAGAGCACCCCTGAGACCGCCCCCGTGGACACCCCCGGCGAGCTGGTCCCCACGGTCATCGTCGACCAGGTCGACATCGTCTACCGCGTCAACGGCACCGGCGGCGGCCGCGGTTCCGCCACCGCCGCCCTCAACCGCATCATGCGCCGCGAGAAGTCCGAGAAGGCGTCCGGTGTCCGCAAGGTGCACGCCGTCAAGAACGTCTCCTTCACGGCGTACCGTGGCGAGGCCATCGGCCTGATCGGCACCAACGGCTCCGGCAAGTCCACGCTGCTCAAGGCGTGCGCGGGTCTGCTCCCGGTGGAGAACGGCAGGATCTACACCGACGGCCAGCCCTCGCTCCTCGGCGTCAACGCGGCCCTGATGGGCGACCTCACGGGCGAGCGCAACGTCTACCTCGGCGGCCTCGCGATGGGCATGTCCAAGGAGCAGGTGCGCGAGCGCTACCAGGAGATCGTCGACTTCTCCGGCATCAACGAGAAGGGCGACTTCATCACGCTCCCCATGCGGACGTACTCGTCCGGCATGTCGGCCCGTCTCCGGTTCTCCATCGCCGCCGCCAAGGACCACGACGTCCTGATGATCGACGAGGCCCTGGCGACGGGAGATCGCTCCTTCCAGAAGCGCTCCGAGGCTCGCATCCGGGAGCTGCGGAAGACTGCCGGCACCGTCTTCCTGGTGAGCCACAACAACAAGTCGATCCGGGACACGTGTGACCGGGTGCTGTGGCTGGAGCGGGGGGAACTCCGCCTGGACGGACCCACGGAGGACGTCCTCAAGGAGTACGAGAAGTTCACGGGCAAGTAGAGCCCGGCGCTCGGCAGGAAAAAAGGGGGCGCCCCCGGCCGTAAAGGCCAGGGGCGCCCCCAACTGCGTACGGGCTACGAATGCGTCCGCAACAGCGTCCGCATCGTCCGCATCGCCACCGACAGATTCGCCAGGTCGAACGCGTCCGAGCTGCGGATCTCCTCCAGCGTGGTGCGGGCCCGGCCGAGGATCGCCGCGTTCCGCTCCTCCCAGGCCTTGAAGCGCTGCTCGGGAGTGGAGCTTCCGTTGCCGACCGAGAGGACGTCGGCGACGAGCGCCGCGTGGGCCGCGTACAGGTCCTCGCGGATGGAGGCGCGGGCCATGGACTGCCAGCGGTCGGCGCGCGGGAGCTCGATGATGCGGTCCATCAGCTGGGTGATGCCGAGTCGGTCGGCGAGGTCGTAGTAGACCTCGGCGACGCCCATCGGGTCCTTGCCCGTGCGGTCGGCCACCGCGACGATGTCCAGCGTCGGGAAGGCCGAGGAGAACCCGGCCACCCGCGTGGCGAGTTCGTCCGGGACGCCCGCGCCCGACAGCTCGTCGTAGATCTGCTGATACCACTCCAGATCCGCGCCGCGCAGCAGCTTGGGCAGCTCGGACCAGACCTGCTCGACCCCGTCGCTGAAGAAGCCGATCGTCTCGGCGAGCTGGAGCGGCTGCGGCCGGTTGTTGAGCAACCAGCGTGTGCCGCGCTCGACGAGCCGGCGCGAGTGGAGCCGGATCCGGGTCTGGACATCGGCGGCGACGACATTGTCGAGCGCCTCCACCGAGTCCCACACCTTGCTCGACTCGAAGATCGCGCGGGCCGCGGTCTGCGCCCGGACGATCTCCTCGAGCGAGGCGCCGGTCTCCTCACGGAGGCGGTGCAGGAAGCTCGTACCGCCCGTGTTGACCGTGTCGTTGACCAGGACGGTCGTCACGATCTCGCGGCGCAGCGCGTGCCCGTCGATCTGCTCGCGGAACTTCTCGCGCAGCGCGGTCGGGAAGTACGCGTGCAACAGGCGCTGGAGGTACGGGTCGTCGGGCAGCGAGGTGGCGAGCAGCGCGTCGGAGACCGTGATCTTCGTGTACGCGAGGAGGACGGCCGTCTCCGGACCGGTCAGCCCCTGCCCGGAGTTGAGCCGCTCACGGATCTGCCGGTCGGTGGGCAGGAACTCCAGGGCCCGGTCGAGGTGGCCCTCCCTGACCAGGGTGCGCATGAAGCGCTGCTGGGCGTGGAGCATGTCGGGCGACTGGGCCAGCGCGTTGGCGATCGCCACGTTCTGCGCGTAGTTGTTGCGCAGGACCAGGGCGCCGACCTCTTCGGTCATCTCCGCGAGCTGCTTGTTGCGCTGCTTGACGGTCAGGTCGCCGTTGGCCACCGTCGCGTTGAGCAGGATCTTGATGTTCACCTCGTGGTCGGAGGTGTCCACGCCCGCGCTGTTGTCGATGGCATCGGTGTTGATCTTGCCGCCGTGCTGGGCGAACTCGATCCGGCCGAGCTGGGTGAGCCCCAGGTTGCCGCCCTCGCCGACGACCTTGACCCGCAGGTCGGCGCCGTCCACGCGGATCGCGTCGTTGGCCTTGTCGCCGACGTCCGCGTGCGTCTCGGTGGACGCCTTCACGTACGTACCGATGCCGCCGTTCCACAGCAGGTCGACCTGCGCCTTCAGGATCGCCTTCATCAGGTCGGCCGGGGTCATCTTGGCGACGCCGGACTCGATGCCGAGGGCCTCACGGATGTGCGCGTTGATCGGGATGGCCTTGGCGGTACGCGGGAAGATGCCGCCGCCGGACGAGATCAACTCGCTGTTGTAGTCGGCCCACGAGGAGCGCGGCAGCTCGAAGAGACGGCGCCGCTCGGCGTACGAGGTCTCGGCGTCCGGCTTCGGGTCGAGGAAGATGTGCCGGTGGTCGAAGGCCGCGACCAGCCGGATGTGCTCGCTGAGCAGCATGCCGTTGCCGAACACGTCACCGGACATGTCACCGACGCCGACCACGGTGAAGTCCTGGGTCTGGGTGTTCACGCCCAGCTCCCGGAAGTGCCGCTTCACGGACTCCCAGGCACCGCGCGCGGTGATGCCCATCTTCTTGTGGTCGTAACCGGCCGAGCCGCCGGAGGCGAAGGCGTCGCCGAGCCAGAAGTTGTAGCTCTCCGCGACCCCGTTGGCGATGTCCGAGAACGTCGCGGTGCCCTTGTCGGCGGCGACCACGAGGTAGGTGTCGTCCTCGTCGTGCCGTACGACGTCCGCGGGCGGGACGACCTCACCGGCCACCATGTTGTCGGTGATGTCGAGCAGCGCGGAGATGAAGGTCTTGTAGCTGCGGATGCCCTCGGCGAGCCAGGCGTCGCGGTCCACGGACGGGTCGGGCAGCTGCTTGGCGACGAAGCCGCCCTTGGCGCCGACCGGCACGATGACGGTGTTCTTGACCATCTGCGCCTTGACCAGGCCGAGGATCTCCGTCCGGAAGTCCTCCTTCCGGTCGGACCAGCGCAGCCCGCCGCGCGCGACCTTGCCGAACCGCAGGTGCACGCCTTCGACGCGCGGCGAGTACACCCAGATCTCGTACGCCGGCCGAGGCGCCGGCAGATCGGGGATGGCCTGCGGGTCGAACTTCATGGAGACGTACTCGTGGGGCTTCGCGCCCAGCGCCTCCTGGAAGAAGTTCGTACGCAGGGTCGCCTTGATGACGGTGAGGAAGGACCGCAGGATCCGGTCCTCGTCCAGGCTGGCCACCTGGTCGAGAGCGGCGTCCAGTTCCTCGAGGAGGGCGTCGGTCAGCTCGACACCGGCGCGCTGCCGGTCGGGCGACATCCGCGCCTCGAAGAGCGAGACGAGCAGCCGGGTGGTGTGGACGTTGTTGCGGAGGGTGTCCTCCATGTAGTCCTGGCTGAAGGTCGAGCCGGCCTGGCGCAGGTACTTGGCGTACGCGCGCAGCACCATCGCCTGCCGCCAGTTGAGCCCGGCGCTCAGCACGAGGGCGTTGAAGCCGTCGTTCTCGGCCGCGCCGGTCCAGGTGGCGGCGAAGGCCTGCTGGAACCGCTCGCGGCCGTCGTCACCGAGGTAGTCGCCGTTGCCGTTCAGGGACTTGGGCAGCCGCAGCCCGAAGTCGTAGATCCAGGCGGTCGTACGGTCCGAGCAGCGCAGCTCGTACGGACGCTCGTCGGTGACCTCGACACCCATGCGGTTGATCGCGGGGAGGACCGCGGAGAGCGAGACCTGCTCGCCGGTGCGGTAGATCTTGAAGCGGCGCTCGCCGGGGCCCGCGCCCACCGGCTCGTACAGACTGAGCGCGAAGTCCTTGGTGTCGTCCCTGGTCAGCCTCTCGAGGTGGACCAGGTCGGCGACGGCGGCGCGCGGGTTGTGGTCCGCCTTGTACCCCTCGGGGAAGGCACCCCCGTACCGGCGCAGCAACTCGGCGGCGCGCTCCTCGCCGAACTCGGCGGTCAGCGCCTCCCCGAAGCCGTCGGCCCAGGAGCGGGCGGCCTCGACGAGCCTGGCCTCGATGCGTTCCTTGTCGGCGTCGGACAGCTGCGGCAGCTCGGTGCCCGGCTCGACACGGACCACGAAGTGCAGCCGGGAGAGGATCGACTCGGTGTTCCAGGCCGTGAAGTCGACGCTGGTGCCGTTGAGCTCTTCCTTGAGGATGTCGATGATCCGCAGGCGTACGCCGGTGGTGTAGCGGTCGCGCGGGAGGTAGACGAGGGCGGAGTAGTAGCGCCCGTACTCGTCCTGGCGCAGGTAGAGCCGCAGCCTGCGCCGCTCCTGGAGGTACAGGACGGAGGTGACGATGGACCGCAGCTCGTCCGCGGGCGTCTGGAACAGCTCGTCGCGCGGGTACGTCTCCAGGATCTGGAGCAGGTCGCGCCCGTCGTGGCTGTTGGGCGAGAACCCGGCGCCGCGCAGGACTTCCGCGACCTTGCGGCGCACCACGGGAACCCGCCGCACGGACTCGGTGTACGCGGCCGAGGAGAAGAGCCCGAGGAAGCGCCGCTCACCGATCACATTGCCTTCGGCGTCGAACTTCTTCACACCGACGTAGTCGAGGTACGACGGCCGGTGCACGGTGGACCGGCTGTTGGCCTTGGTCAGCACCAGCAGCTTGTGCTCGCGGGCCTTGGCGCGGGCGTCGGCGGGCAGCCGCTCGAAGGACGGGCTGACCGGGTGGCTGTCCTCGCCGCTGTGGTGCGGGTCGGAGCGCAGGATGCCGAGCCCGGTGCCGGCCACGGCGGCGAGCGAGTCGTCGTCCCGCAGCTCGTACTCGCGGTATCCCAGGAAGGTGAAGTGGTCGTCCGCGAGCCAGCGCAGCAGCTCCCGGGCCTCCTCGACCTCCTGGTCGCGCAGGTCGTCCGCGGTCGGCTCCTTGGGCAGCTCCTCCGCGATGCGCAGCGCGGCGTCGCGCATCTTCTCCCAGTCCTCGACGGTCTCGCGGACGTCGGAGAGAACGCGCAGCAGATCGGCGGTCATCTGCTTCAGATCCGCGCGGTCGGTCTCGCGGTCGACCTCGACATGGATCCAGGACTCGACGGCGGCGTCGTGCGGGAGCTCGCCGGTGGGCCGCGTCGGCAGCACCTCGATGAGCTTGCCGGTGAGGTCACGCCGTACGACGACCTGCGGGTGGATGACAAGGTGGATGCCGCGCCCTTGGCGCGAAAGCTCGTTGGTGACCGAGTCGACGAGGAAGGGCATGTCGTCGGTCACGACCTCGACGACGGAGTGGCTGCAGGTCCAGCCGTTCTCGTCGACGGTCGGGGTGTGCACCCGCACGTTGGCCGTGCCCTGGGGGCGGTTCTCGGCCAGGCGGTAGTGCGAGAAAGCGGCTCCGAAGATGTCGACCGGGTCGCGGTCGGTCAGGTCCTCCGCTGCGGTGTGCAGGTAGTACCGCTGGAGGAACGCGAGCACGGTGTCCCGGTCGGGGGTGCCCTCGCCCGTCGTCCCAGTCGGTAGGTGCCCCCCGACCGGGCTGTTCTCAGCTACCCGGGCGGCCCGTTCGAGCAGCTCGGCCTTGGCTTCGTCCAGCTTGGTCTGCATTGTCCTCTGGCTCCTGTCGCGCGCCGTTGCGTGACGTTGAAGGAAGTACGGTCTCTTCTCCGACGTAACGTCTTGACGCGGGGTGTCCGGTCTGGTTCGACGCTATGCCGCACGGAGAGATGAGCGGGGGGTTATCGGCCATTCTCGGCACCCGCGGCGACTGTGACGCTGCTCTCGGCACCGCCTGTGCCTCGGGTGCCCCAGGCGCTGCCTCGGGTGCCCTCGGCGCTGTGGATGTCGCTCCGGGTGTCCGTGCTGCCCTTGACTCCCCGACCCGCCTGCGAAGATCAGCGACCGCCGCCCGGTCACGGATGTCGTCCGTGCTCTCCGGGCGCGGGGCAGGGGCGTCAATGCCCCCGCGAGATATCGCGCTGATCACGCCACCAGGCTATCGCTCCCCACCCGGGGGTCGTCATGAGCCGTATGTGTACAAAAGCAGGGGTCGAACTTTGACACTCTGCACAGGGACGAAAGGGGCGGGGGCGTGCAGTGCGGGCGGATTCCCTGCCGGCCGGGCCCTTGGGGAGGCAGGTTCGCCACTGGCCCCGGGCCCTTGGGGAGGCAGGTTCGCCACTGGCCCCGGCTCCTTTGGGAGGCAGGTTCCCCACTGACCCCGGCCCTTGGGTAGGCGGCTGCCCCGCCGACGAGGGCAGCCGCCGTGACACCGCCCGGGGCGGAACGGCAGGGCGCCTGCCATGCCAGCCAGGGCCCGCAGGGACCGGACCCAACACTGCCGACACCCAACCGCTCTCGGAGGATCCCTCACCCCATCCCCAGCGGGCGGCGCCCATGGAGATGTGCGACGACCGCGTCCAGCGGCTCCATGCCGGACTGCTCCGGCAGTTCGCGTACCGCGGCAAGCGTCGGCGGTATCAGCTCCGGGTCGCGCAGCGCCGACAGCCAGGCAAGTCACACCCCGCCGGGGAACCCCTCCCCGAATCCGGCCGCCGCCCGAAGCGCCGTACGGCTCTGCGGAGCGTTAACGGCTTCGCATCAAGTCGGTCAGGCCGCCAGCCGCTCGGCCTCCACGACCGCTTCCGCCAGGCTGTCCACCACGGGCACGCCCACCTCCTCCAGGCTGGCGCGGCCGTGCGAACCGCCGGTGTAGAGGACCGCCTGCGCACCAACGTGCCGGGCGGCTATCGCGTCGTCGGCCGCGTCACCTATCACCACCACACGGGCCGGCTCCACGCCGGCGAGCACGCCCAGGTGCCGCACCATGTGCTCGGCCTTGCTGCCGCCGGAGGGCCCGGTCCGCCCGTCGACACGCATGAAGTGCGGCTCGATCCCGAACCCCCGTACCAGCGGGACCAGTTCGTCATGCCCGTACATGCTGAGGATCGACTGGCTGTGCCCCGCCGACCCCCACTCGGCCAGGAGTGTCGGCACACCCTCGGTGAGCTCGCACCCTGTCCGGTGCTCCGCGTAGTACCGATGGAAGGTCTCGTCCATGACCTGCCACTCGGCGTCGGTCGGCAGCCGCCCCATCAACCGCTCATAGAACCTCGGTACCGGAACGCAGTACAACGCCCTGTACCGCTCCATGGTGATCGGCTCAAGCCCCAGCTCGGCGAACGCCGCATTCGTCGCCCCGATGATCGCGGCATTGTCATGGAACAGAGTCCCGTTCCAGTCCCACACAATGTGCGCTGCTCCGTACTTCCCCATACACAAGAAAATACCCGCCCCCACTGACACCCATCCGTCATAGCTGCGGGCATGCGTGCGCTCCGCAACCGCCCCAGCTGTGGGCATGCGTGCCGCTAGGGGCGGCACGGGTGGGCACAGCGGCACCCCGCAAGCGCCGGGCTCCGCGACCCACCCCGACCCCAGCCCCAACGCCGGGCACCGAACCCAGCGAACCGACCCCTCAGTCCCCCAACCCCACCAGGTTGGGAATCTCCTGCGTGGCGAACCACAACAACTCGTGATCCTCAGCCCCGTCCACGACGAACTGAGCGTCATCGTCCCCGTGATCAGCCGCCCCCAGCGCCTCCACGGCAGCAGCGACATCACCCTCCGCATCCGCAAGATCGACATGCACAGCGGCCGCCTTGGCCAAAGGCACAGCCCCAGAAACCCGAACCTCACCGAGCGCCCCGGGATCCAGCCCCCGATCGGGATCCCCGACCGCGTCCCGGTCGGCCACATCAACCGCGACGACCACCCGCCGCCGCACAGCCCCCGGATCAACCGCCAGCAACCGCAGCGACGCCACAGCCGCACGGTTCAGCGCCGCGTACTCGAGCTCCTCGATGTCGTCGGAGAGATACCACTCCCGCAACGCGGGCGTGACGGCGTAGGCGACGAACGGTCCCGCCCCCAGCTCCCCCGTCTTGTACGCCTCGGCGAGACCGGAGAGGGTCAGGGGGACGTAGACGCGCATGGCTGGCCACTTTCGTAGTCGGGGGGTCTCGTGGTCGGAGGGCTCCGGGAAGGGCGGTCCCGCGCCTCCCGGGAGGGCTTCAGGATACGTGCGGGCGTCCCCTTTCGAGTCCCCGACCGCACCCTCCGAGGCGTCCACCCCGGGCCCGCGATTCACCCGGTACACCCCGGCCCCGCCAAGCCTCCCGCACCCCCCGGCCACCCTGATGAGTGAACTTTCCGGCGGCCCCGACGCGCACCCCGCGTCCTTGCGAAGGCCCGCCCCCGCCTCGTACAAGATCCCCAACGCAAAAGTTACTGCCCGGTATCAAACCGGGCCCGTCGAGCGGGGACCACGCATGAACAAGGTGATGACCAGGACGACGCGCCACCCGGGCACCCGCCCGCCCGGCCGCCAGGACTCCCGCCGCCCCGGCAGCACCCCACCCCGCACACCGGGCGGAGGCACCCCTCGTACGACCCCGGGAGGCAGCCCACCCACGACGTCCCCCGGCGGAGGCGCATCCCGCACCGCACGACCCGCGAACCGCCCGCCGACGGCACCGCCCACAACCCGCCCCCCAACGGCGTCGGCCGGAGCCACGACCCTCACCGCGCCCCCTGAGGCCCCACCCGGGCCGGTCCCAGCTCAGGCCCCCCACAGGCCCGCTCCCCGCCCCCGTCCCACCGACCTCTTCGCCGACCTCCTGCTCGCCGTACTGAGCGGTCAGCGCCCCGTCCACTGCATGCTGCGCCACACCGCGGGCCGCGCCTACGACGAACTGGCCTGGCTCGCCGAACGCGGCCTGCTGCGCACCCGCGGCACCCGCCCGGTCGTCCGCGACATCGGCTACTACGTGCCCCGCCCCGGCGCGATCGAGGCCTTCGCCCGCATCGGCGCCGGCGACCAGCTCCGCGCCATGGCCTTCCGCCTGGAGCAGGCCGCCGACCTCCGCTGGCGCTGCACGGCGGTCGAACTGGGCGGCCCCCGCATGCCGCACACGAACGACGACTGAGCCCCGGGCCACCTCGCACGCGACGCAACAGGCAACGCGAAGGGCCGGGCACCCAAAGGTGCCCGGCCCTTCAGCCGAACTCTGGACCGCCGAACCGCGGGTTACTTCTTGCGGCGACGCGTGCCCTTCTGCTGCTTGCGGCGCTCCGCGCGCGTGAGGCCGTCCGACTCGGAGCGCACCGGCTCGTCGTCGTCACTGGCGAAGTCGCCCTCGACGATGCCGCCCTCGCCGTCCACGGTGGGCGCGGAGAAGTGCAGCCGGTCCGGCCGCTGCGGGGCGTCGAGCCCCTTGGCGCGGATCTCGGGACGCGCGCCCGCGGGGACCGCGTCCGTCTTCTTGTCCAGGGACGGCCCGGCGGCGTCCTCGACCGGGACCTCCTCGACCTGCTGCTCGACCTGGACCTCCAGGTTGAACAGGTAGCCGACGGACTCCTCCTTGATGCCGTCCATCATGGCGGTGAACATGTCGAAGCCCTCGCGCTGGTACTCGACCAGGGGGTCCTTCTGCGCCATGGCGCGCAGGCCGATGCCCTCCTGGAGGTAGTCCATCTCGTAGAGGTGCTCGCGCCACTTGCGGTCCAGGACCGACAGCACGACCCGGCGCTCCAGCTCACGCATGATCTCGGAGCCGAGCTGCTCCTCGCGGGCCGCGTACTGCTCGTGGACGTCGTCCTTGATGGACTCGGAGATGAAGTCGGCGGTCAGACCGGCACGGTCACCGGCGGCCTCCTCGAGCTCCTCGACGGTGACCTTCACCGGGTAGAGCTGCTTGAAGGCGCCCCACAGCCGGTCCAAGTCCCATTCCTCGGCGAAGCCCTCGGCGGTCTCGGCCTCGATGTACGCGTCGATCGTGTCGTCCGTGAAGTGCTGGATCTGCTCCTTCAGGTCCTCGCCCTCCAGGACGCGGCGGCGCTCGCCGTAGATGACCTCGCGCTGCCGGTTGAGGACCTCGTCGTACTTCAGGACGTTCTTACGGGTCTCGAAGTTCTGCTGCTCGACCTGCGACTGGGCGGACGCGATCGCGCGCGTGACCATCTTGTTCTCGATCGGTACGTCGTCGGGAACGTTCGCCATCGACATGACCCGCTCGACCATCGCGGCCTTGAAGAGGCGCATCAGGTCGTCACCCAGCGACAGGTAGAAGCGGGACTCGCCCGGGTCGCCCTGGCGGCCGCTACGACCGCGCAGCTGGTTGTCGATACGACGGGACTCGTGCCGCTCGGTGCCCAGGACGTAGAGCCCGCCGAGGTCCTTGACCTCCTCGAACTCGGCCTGCATCGCCTCCTTGGCCCTCTCCAGGGCGGCGGGCAGCGCGGCGGCCCACTCCTCGATGTGCTCCTCGGGGTCGAGGCCGCGCTGGCGCAGCTCCGCCTCGGCGAGGTCTTCCGGGTTGCCGCCGAGCTTGATGTCCGTACCACGGCCGGCCATGTTCGTGGCCACGGTCACAGCGCCCTTGCGGCCGGCCTGGGCGATGATCGGCGCCTCACGGTCGTGCTGCTTGGCGTTGAGCACTTCGTGCTGGATGCCGCGCTTGGAGAGCTGCTGCGAGAGGTACTCGGACTTCTCGACCGACGTCGTACCGACGAGGATCGGCTGGCCCTTCTCGTGCTTCTCGGCGATGTCGTCGACGACCGCCTCGAACTTCGCGACCTCGGTGCGGTAGATCAGGTCGGACTGGTCCTTGCGGACCATGGGCTTGTTGGTCGGGATCGGGACGACGCCGAGCTTGTAGATCTGGTGGAACTCGGCGGCCTCGGTCATCGCCGTACCGGTCATGCCGGAGAGACCCGGCATTTCCTTGCCCTGCTGGTCGTGGCGCTTGTAGAGGCGGAAGAAGTTCTGCAGGGTGATCGTGGCGAGCGTCTGGTTCTCGTCCTTGATGTCCACCCCTTCCTTCGCCTCGATCGCCTGATGCATGCCCTCGTTGTAGCGGCGGCCGGCGAGGATACGGCCGGTGTGCTCGTCGACGATCATGACTTCGCCGTCGATGACGACGTAGTCCTTGTCCTTCTTGAAGAGTTCCTTGGCCTTGATGGCGTTGTTCAGGTAACCGACGAGCGGGGTGTTCACCGACTCGTACAGGTTGTCGATACCCAGCCAGTCCTCGACCTTGGCGACACCGGACTCGTGGATGGCGACGGTGCGCTTCTTCTCGTCGACCTCGTAGTCCCCGGTCTCCTCGATGCCCTTGAGGGTGTTGCCCGCCTCGCCCTTCTTCAGCCGCGTGACCAGCTTGGCGAAATCGCCGTACCACTTGGTGGCCTGGTCGGCCGGGCCGGAGATGATCAACGGCGTACGGGCCTCGTCGACGAGGATGGAGTCGACCTCGTCGACGATCGCGAAGTGGTGGCCGCGCTGGACGAGCTCCTCCTGGGACCACGCCATGTTGTCGCGCAGGTAGTCGAAGCCGAACTCGTTGTTCGTGCCGTACGTGATGTCGCACGCGTACTGCTCGCGACGCTGGGCCGGCGTCATGTTGGCGAGGATGCAGCCGACGGTCAGGCCCAGGAACTTGTGGACGCGGCTCATCAACTCGGACTGGCTCTCGGCCAGGTAGTCGTTGACCGTGATGAGGTGAACGCCGTTTCCGGTGAGTGCGTTCAGATACGCGGGAAGCGTGCCGACCAGAGTCTTGCCCTCACCGGTCTTCATCTCCGCGACATAGCCGAGGTGGAGCGCGGCGCCGCCCATCATCTGCACGTCGTAGTGGCGCTGGCCAAGGACGCGCTTGGCAGCCTCACGGACGGTCGCGAAGGCCTCGGGCAGCAGGTCGTCGAGGCTCTCGCCGTCGGCGTACCGCTGCTTGTACTCATCGGTGAGGGCCCGCAGCTCGGCGTCGGAGAGGTCGACGAAGTCCTCTTCGATGGAGGTGACCTGGTCCGCGATGCGGTGCAGTTTGCGCAGGATCTTGCCTTCGCCTGCACGCATGATCTTTGAGAGGACGGACACTGGGCTATGTCTCCTTGCCGGTCGGGCCTGGGACGGTCGGTTGCAATGAAGATTCAATTAGCAGCTTGAGCAACGGCCATCGTAAGCGAGGACCCCACCGCGCCGGGAGGTCTGCCCGTGACAGCCACTAGGACAACGGGCAGGGGTTGCGGAAGGTGCCGCGTTCGCGTCGCGAAAAGTAATGAGGCACTCACTCTCAGCAAAAGAATGGCGTCCTTCCGCTCGCCCGAGCAGAATCGGCCGATGGACCCCGTCACTCTGACCACGGACCGTCTCCTGCTGCGCACCGTCGGCCCGCACGACACGGACGCCGTGTACGACGCCGTCCAGGACCCCGACATCCAGCGCTGGACCACGATCCCGTCGCCCTATCTCCGCGAGCACGCGGCGGGCTTCACGGACCAGATGGTGCCCGACGGCTGGGCGGACGGCTCCATGTTCACCTTCGGCGTCTTCGTCCCCTCCGGAGAACTGGTGGGCATGCTCGCCATCACGATGCGCTCCCTGGGCACCGGCGAGATCGGC
Source organism: Streptomyces sp. NBC_00620 (assembly GCF_026341825.1). Classification (GTDB taxonomy): domain Bacteria; phylum Actinomycetota; class Actinomycetes; order Streptomycetales; family Streptomycetaceae; genus Streptomyces. The sequence goes on along the minus strand of NZ_JAPENY010000001.1, from coordinate 2,984,266 downwards.
TTCTGGGCGAAGAAGGAACACCGCGGCAACGGCTACATCACCGAGGCCGCGATCGCCGCGTCCCGCTGGGCCTTCACCGACATCTCCCTCGACCGGGTGGAGTGGCGCGCCCAGGTGGGCAACACGGCCTCCCGCGCCGTAGCCGAAAACGCCGGCTTCACCCTGGAAGGCACCCTCCGCTCAGCCATCAACAACAAGGGCGTACGCAGAGACTGCTGGGTGGCTTCCCTGCTCCCTTCGGACTTGGGCCTCCCCTCGACGGCCCCGTACTTGCCGACGCCGACGTAACAACCCTCCTCGCTGTGGGCATGCGTGCCGCTAGGGGCGGCACGGGTGGGCACAGCGGCACCCCGCAAGCGCCGGGCCACGCGACCCACCCCGACCCCAGCCCCCACCCCGGGAACCATGAGGCAGGCCCCCCACTGTCAGTGGCACCGCCTACCGTGAGGACATGACGAGCCTCCCGCGTCCCACCACCGAACTCTCCACCGACGAAGCCCGCCGCATCGCCCTACGCGCCCAGGGCTTCCTGGGCGCCCCGGACCGCAGGAGCGGCGTACGCGGAGTCCTGCGACACCTCGGCGCGGTCCAACTCGACACGATCTCCGTCCTCGCCCGCTCCCACGAGCTCATCCCGTACGCCCGCCTGGGCGCGGTAGGCCGCAAGACGGTCGACCAGGCGTACTGGACACCGGGTTCCGACGGCGCACCCCACGCCTTCGAGTACTGGTCCCACGCCGCCTGCATCCTCCCCGTGGAGGAGTGGCCCCACTTCGCCTTCCGCCGCCGCTCCTACCGCGCCCGCCCGCACTGGAACCACGACCTGCCGGACGGCACCTACGACCAGGTCATCAAGCAGCTCCGCACCGAAGGCCCCCTCACGGCCACGGACTTGGGCGGCGCGAAGAAGACCAGCGAGTGGTGGGACTGGTCGGGCACCAAGGTCGCCGTGGAACGCGCGCTGATGTACGGCGAGGTGGTGTGCACCGAACGCCGCGGCTGGAAGCGGGTGTACGACCTCGCAGAGCGCGCGATCCCCGACGCACTGCTCCATGACGAGCTGGACGACCCGGAGTGCCTGCGCCGCCTCGTCCGCCTCGCGGGCCAGTCCCTGGGCGTCGGCACACGCGCAGACATCGCCGACTACCACCGCCTCAAGGGCGAACAGGTCGACGCGGTGATCGCCGACTCGGGCCTGGTCCCGGTGACGGTGGCGGGCTGGGGCAAGCCCGCGTGGGCGGACCCGGAGTCCCTGGAAACGACCCCGCGCGGCCGCCACCGTACGACGCTGCTGTCGCCGTTCGACTCCCTCATCTGGGAGCGGGCCCGCACGGAGCGGATCTTCGGCTTCACCCACCGCCTGGAGGCGTACACCCCCAAGCCGAAGCGGGTGTACGGCTACTTCGCGATGCCGGTCCTCGCCGGCGGCCGGCTCGTCGGCCGCGTGGACCCCGCCCGCGAGGGCCGCACCCTGGTCGCCAAGCAGGTCACCCTGGACGGCCCCAAGGCCGTCCCCGCGGTGGCCCAGGCCCTGGTGGAGGCCGCGAGCTGGGTGGACTGCACGGACGTACGAGTGGAACGGGTGGACGCCCCGGAGCTGCGCGCCCCACTCACCAGAGAGCTGTCACGCGCACTCGCGTGACCACCCGACGAACCCGACTCCCCCAATTCACGCAAGCCACCCAACTCACCCGAGTGACTAGCGAATCTCGAGGATCTTCTCCCGCATCGCGTACACCACGGCCTCCATCCTGGAGTGCAGCTGCAGCTTCTCCAGGATGTTGCGCACATGGTTCTTCACCGTGTTCTCGGAGATGAACAACTCCTTGGCGATATCCCGGTTGTTCATCCCCGTGGCGACGAGCTTGAGAACCTCCAGCTCGCGCTCCGTCAGCCGGGGCGCGGGCACCAGCCGACGCTCGTCGGTGCGCTGGATCATCGACTTGAACTCGGTGAGCAGTTTCGACGCCATGGAGGGGCTGATCTGCGACTGTCCGTCGGCCACCGCGCGAATGGCGGTGGCCACTTCGTCGGTGGAAATCTCCTTGAGGAGATATCCGGTCGCGCCCGCCTTGATCGCGTCGTAGAGATCGGCTTCCTCGTCGCTGATCGTCAACATGATGATCTTCGCGCTGGGGGCCACCTCCTTGATGGAGGTGCACGCCTCGATTCCGCCCCGCTTCGGCATCCGTACGTCCATCAGCACGATGTCCGGCAGCAGATCGGCCGCTTTGTCGACCGCCTCGGCCCCGTCACCCGCCTCACCGACGACCTGGATGTCCTCCTCGGCCGCGAGCACGATCTCCAGACCGCGGCGGAAGAGGGCGTGGTCGTCCACCACCAGGACCCGGATGGGCTCCTTGCGTGGAGACCCCGCGTCCGGGCCCATGGCGACTACGCCGTCGCCGGCATCCGCGTCACGCATCGGTCCGAAGCTGTCCGCCATCGTTCCTCCCCCTGAAGGCCGTGGCCTGTGTTTCTTGTGCCATCGCCAACCCAAGGCAGCGGCCCACGGGTTGGGCCGGTACGGCCATGATTCCATGCCCGGGCGACAGCGCGGTGACAGCGCGGGGCGCGAAAGGTCGCACACCGGTGCCCCTGGGGGCGCACGAGCGCTCCAGGGGCACCGGCTCAGCCGTCACCGGGGTGGGTCAGCCGCCGAGCGCTCCGCCCGGCCCGGCCGACCCGGCCTGGGCGACCATCGGGTCCGTGTTGAGGTGGATGACGCCGTAGTCGTACGCGTGCCGCCGGTAGACGACACTCGGTTCCTTGGTCTCGGAGTCGACGAACAGATAGAAGTCGTGCCCGACCAGTTCCATCTCGTAGAGGGCCTGGTCAAGGGACATGGGTGCGGCCACGTGGGTCTTCTCGCGGACGACGAGGGGGCCTTCGCCCATGACCTCGAGGGGGCCGACCTTCTTGGTCGGCACGCTGTCGGGTTCCTCGTCGTGGACGACGCTGCCGTCTCCGTTGAGCGTCGCGGCGCCCGGCACGCGGTCGGCGACCTCTGCGGCCGAGATCCTGCCGGTACCACGGCGGGTGTAGCGCTTGTCGTGCTGCTTGCGCAGCCGGGCTTCGAGTTTGTCCGCCGCCAGGTCGAGTGCTGCATACGGATCGTTTGCCGAGGCCTCCGCCCGGATCACCGGACCGCGGGAGCGGAGCGTGATCTCCACTCGGTCACAACGGTCGGCCTGACGGGGGTTCGGCTCCTTGGACACCTCGACGTCGAGGCTGATCACCTTGCCATCGAGCTTCTGGATCTTCTCCAGCTTCAGCTTCTCGGCCACGTGCTTGCGGAACCTCTCGGGCACCTCGGTCTTGCGGCCCTTGACGACGATGTCCACGCAGAACTCCGTTCCCGGATAGCCCCACTCCACTGGCGGGGCGTCTCCCTTTTGCACCAGGCTCCGGTGAGTCCCGGAACCTCGGACTCGGTGACTTTCACCTCCTCCTCCCCCATGGGCAAGATCTACACCCCAACCGATGCGGGTGATTGCAAAAAACCCGCGGCACGGCATTCCGATATACGAGGTACGGCCTGCGCCATTGCCTCACAACCGAACATATCTCGCCCGGACGGATGTCGTCACCCTCTACTGCGGCGTACCTCCGTTCAGGTGAATTGGTCGAGTCATTACCTGCAACGATGCAAGTTCCCGGTCAGTTCCGGTTTATTTCGAACGAGTCAGGTGGCGCCGCGATCACTGCCGCGCAGATCATGACTCCCGCTCCGCCCATAGCCGTCACGCCTCCCGTTTCGCGCCTGTCCGCCACTCCCTGGGCCGCCCGTGATCGGTCTGCCCTCGCCGCCGCTTCCTCTGCCCCGCAGTCCCCTGCCGGTGCCCGTACCGCCACCCGGCAAACGTCGTCGGCGTCGCTGTCCGGCACCGCCGTCCGCACGGCACGCGCCGCCTCCGTCAGCGAGGCGCCCGTCGTCATCAGGTCGTCCACGAGCACGATCCGGCCGCCGTCCGCCAACAGCCGTTCACCCCCGGCAGCCACCTCCAGGGCGCCCGCGAGATTGTCCAGCCGCTGCCGGGAGTTGAGCCCCGACTGGTCGGCCACCACGCGCCGCTGCCGCAGCACGGCGAGCACCCGGGCCGGAGTCCCCGTACGACGCAGCTCACCCGCCGCGGCGAGAGCGATCCGCCGCGCCGGATCATGCCCTCGTGCCCGCACCGCCTGCCGCGAGGACGGCACGGGAACCAGCAGCACGCCCCCACGTCCGACTCCGCCGGCAGCTCCCGGCGGCACCCGCCCACTCCCCGCCGACGGCTGCCCGCCACCGACTCCCGTTCGGTCGTCCCGAACCCACGGCCGTCCCCCCTGCTCCCTTCGCGACCCGCCCGCCCCCGACCGGCCACCCGCAGTCCCCGGCAACCCGCCGCCCGCCCCCGACGGAGGCTCGGTCCACAGCTGCCCGTTCCCGCCCCTCAGCGAGCCCTCCGAGGCCATGAGCCGCCTCTCCTGCACTGGGAGGCGCGCGTACCCCAGTCCCGCCCGCACAGCCCCGGCCAGGGCCGCGCCGAGAGGCCCCGCGAGCATCAGCGCCCCCCGTTCCTTGTGGGCGAGGAGAACCGCCCGCACCTCGTCCTCATAGGGAGCCGCCGCGTGCACCACAGGCAGCCCGAACGGCTCCGGCACCGGTCGCACCCGGCTCGGTGCGGCCCCGGTCAGAGCGGCACGGCACTCGGTACAGAGCACCATGCGAGGCCTCCCGCAGCCTCCGCACTCGGCCGGCAGCACCAGATCCGTGAGGTCCTGCCACCACCCCCGCATGCCCACCACTGTGCCAAGGCACGGGCCGACCGGCCACCCCTGTGGATAACTCCCTGTGGATAACCGACGCGGCCGTCGGACAGCCCCGTCCACCCTGCGGAGACGTCACCCGCACAGCCGTCATCCGCGGGCAGGGCTACCCGGGATAGACCGGTGCCGTCCCGTCCTTGACCACTTGCTGCCACTGCTCTCCGGACGACAGCCGCACGATCCCGTCCTCCTCCGAGTGCGCCACCAGCGGCAGCCGCTCGTCCTCGGACGCGGCGATCTCCTTCACGCCCGTCAGCGCGGAGGGCGCCGTACCCACCGGAGTGGAGCCGTCGACCTGGACGTACCCCATCTGCTGCACGCCGCCTTCCTCGCGCCCGACCACCACGAGCCGGCTGTCCCCGGCCCACGACATGGCCGTGACCTCCTCCAGCTGCGGTGCCGCGGCACGCAGTTCGAGGATCGAGACCACGGGCCGCTCACCGGACTTGGTGTCGCGCTCGATACGCCCGATCTGCAGCGAGCTCTTGCCGTCCTTCTCGACGATCAGCGCGATCCGCACCCCGTCGGCGGCGACCCGTACGGCCTCGATGCGCCCGTCGAGACCCGGCGCCGAGACCACCAGCGGTTCGCCCGCGCCCTTCTCCAGCAGAAGAAGCCGGGGCTTCTTGGTGTCGCGGTCGGCCACCCACAGGTCGCCCCGTCCGTCCCAACTCGGCGTCGTCAGCCGGTCGTCCGCGGTCTTGCCCTCGCTGTGCAGCACCGCCTCCCCGAGCGAACTGCCCGACACCAGCGACCCGACGTACAGCGAACTCCCGTCGGTCGAGACCCCGGCCGCGATGTCCTCGTCCCGCGACACCGCTGCCGCCCGCAGCTTCGTGTCGCCCTCGCCCAGCGCACCGGGCACCGGCTCGGGCAGTTTGTCCCCGTTGCCGCTGGGCATCCGTACAAGACGCTGCTTGGCATCGATGAAGTACTGGTACTCGGGAGACTGTCCCGTGCCGTGCGAGGCCACGGTCTGCGCCTTCTCCTCATCGAGCGCACACAGCTGCGAGCCGTCCGACTTCTGCAGCTCCACCTCCTCCACCCCCGTGGGCGTCAGGTCCTGGAGCGTGAAGAAGAGTTGGGCCGCCATCTTGTTGCACTGGGCCTGTCCGACACGGTCGGCCTTGCTGTTCAGCGGAACGGTGACCCAGTTGCGGTCATCGGGCGACAGGGACTTGACGCCCTTCTTGAGCTCCGTACCGGAGGGGAAACTCGACGTCACCACGGGGTCCAGCCAACTGGTGGGCCCTTCCAGGAGCGTGCGGACCATCTCCGTCATCGGATCCACCTCCCCGCGTACATAGACCGGGTCGGCGACAGTCCTGAGCTGTCCGCCCTGTCCGCCTGTCCCGGAGGACACGTCCGAAGCGAAGTAGTACTTGTTGACGGAGTCGTAGTTGCGCTCGAAGTCGGACTTGCCCATCACCACACCCGGGGGCAGCCCGTCGATGCGCCACTGCTTGTCCTTCTGCTGAATGAGATGCACGCCCGCGGTGTACGCGCCGGACTCCGGCGCGTACGCGTGCTGCGCGTCCACCGTGGCGACCTTGCTGCCGCTCAGCTGGTACAGGAAACCGTCGTCGGCGCCTTCTCTGCTCGCCGAGTGCACCAACTCGGTGTTCGGTCCGTCCGCGAGCACTGCCGTGGACTGGTAGGGATCCCACGTCTTCCGAGCGGTCGCCGTCAGGTACTTGAACGCAGTCTCGTACTGCGCATCGTCGCTGGTCAGCGCCTCCAGGAAGCCCCGCACGATCTCCGCCGGCTGGGCGTCCTCCCGCGGTGGCACCGCGAAGACCCGGACCTGCGAGTCCGCTCGCGGCGTCGACTCGACGTCACGCAGATCCCCGCTGTCCGGCATCGAGGCGCACCCGGCCAGCAGCAGCGCGCCGCAGCCGACGTACGCCCCCACTCGCACCGGACGCCGTCGACCGCCTCGCCGCTCGCGGTCAGCGCCCACGAAATGCCTCCCCTTGTCCGAGCCCCTCCGGCTCCCCGCCGGCCCGCTCGCGCTCCTGCACGGTCCGCTCCCCGCCCGCGGCAGGTGCGTCGTCCGGACGTCGTACGGCGCCGGTGGGCCGCGGCACCACGCGCGCGCCGTTGCCCGGCAGCGCCGTCGGATCGGCCGTGGGCGACACCCCGGTCATCCGCGGCACGACCGGCGTCCGCTGCGGCGCACTCCCGCCCGTGGGCTGCTGCACCGGCACCGTCGCGAGCTTGCCACTGCCTCCGAGCGGCAAACCGGCCTCATTAAGTCCACGATTACGCCGTGAGTCCTTGGGCTCCAGCGGTATCGGCGACCCCCGCAGCGGCTCGTCCGCCGTCCGGGGCAGCGTGAGCCGGAACTGCGAACCGCCACCCGGCTCGCCCCAGGCCTGCAGCCAGCCGCCGTGCAAACGCGCGTCCTCCAGGGCGATGGACAGCCCAAGGCCGGTTCCGCCCGTAGTACGCGCGCGTGCCGGGTCCGCCCGCCAGAAGCGGCTGAAGACCCGGGTCGCCTCACCGGGCTTGAGTCCCACCCCGTAGTCGCGCACCGCGACCGCGACCGCGCCGCCCGCCGCGGCCAGCTTGACCACGACGTCCCTGCCCTCGCCGTGCTCCACGGCGTTGACGACGAGATTGCGCAGCACCCGCTCCACCCGCCGGGCATCCGCCTCGGCGATCACCGGCTGCTGGTCGCCGACGACCCGTATCTGTGTGCCCTTGCGCTCGGCGAGCGGATCGGCCCCGCTGACGACTCGCCGTACGACCTCACGAAGGTCTATCGGCTCGGCCTCCAGCGCCGCCGCACCCGCGTCGAAGCGGCTGATCTCCAGCAGGTCCGCGAGCAGCCCCTCGAACCGGTCGAGCTGGTCGGCGAGCAGTTCGGCGGACCTGGCGGTCATCGGATCGAAGTCCACGCGCGCGTCGTGGATGACGTCGGCCGCCATTCGCACGGTCGTCAGCGGCGTACGCAGCTCGTGCGAGACGTCGGACACGAACCGCCGCTGCATCCGCGACAGGTCCTCCAGCTGCTGGATCTTCAGCTGCAGGTTCTGCGCCATCTTGTTGAAGGCCTCGCCGAGCCGCGCGATGTCGTCCTCGCCGGTGACCTTCATACGTTCCTGGAGACGCCCCGCGGACAACCGCTCGGCGATGCCCGCGGCCATCCGTACCGGCGTGACGACCTGGCGCACCACGAGCCAGGCGATGGCCCCGAGGAGCACCACGACGAACAGCCCCGCCGTCGCGAGCGTCCCCTTGACCAGGCTCAGCGACTTCTCCTCCTGCGTCAGCGGGAAGAGGTAGTAGAGCTGGTACCGGTCGCCGTTGGGGTCGGTGACCTGCTTGCCGATGACCAGCGCCGGCTGCGAGTCCTTGGCGTCCTTGTAGACGACCCGCGTGTAGCTCTGGGCCGCCGCCGTGCTGCTGTCGACACGGGCGCGCAGGTTCTCCGGCACGCTCAGCGTCGGATCGACGTTGCCGGAGGAGCGCGGCCCCAGTCCGGCGCCGCCGTCACCGGCCGCGGTGGAGCTGAGCGTCACGACGTCGAAGGCGCCCTGGCCGCCGCTGGAGAGGGACACCACGAGGTCGCTCATCCACTGGCTGACGTTCTTGGAGGGGCGGCCGTCCGGGCTCGAGGTGTCGGCGCCGTTCGCCGTGGCCGCCGAGTCCGCGTTCTGCGCGGCCACCGAGAATCCGCCGGTGGCCTGGCTCTGCGACGCCTTCACCTTGGCGTCCAGCAGTCCGTTGCGCACCTGCCCGATGACGACGAAGCCGAGCAGCAGCACCACGCCGAGCGACATCAGCAGCGTGGTGACGACGATCTTGAGCTGGATGTTGCGCCGCCACAGCCGCATCACGGGCAGCAGCGGACGGCGCACCCAGCGCATGAACAGCCGAAGGACCGGGCTGCCCTGGACTCCGCCCTGGAGCAGCCCGCCCTCGACGAACTGGGCCCAGCGGGAGCCCGTCACTTTCCGGCCGACAGGCCGCCCCGACCGGACCCCCGGCTCACCGGGCGCCGAAGCGGCACTGTCCCGGGACATGTCAGCTCGGTCCGGCCTTGTAACCGACGCCGCGGACGGTCACCACGATCTCCGGCCGCTCGGGGTCCTTCTCGACCTTGGAGCGCAGCCGCTGGACATGGACGTTGACCAGGCGGGTGTCCGCCGCGTGCCGGTAGCCCCACACCTGCTCGAGGAGCACCTCACGCGTGAACACCTGCCACGGCTTGCGGGCCAGCGCCACCAGGAGATCGAACTCCAGCGGCGTCAGCGCGATCGACAGCCCGTCCCGCTTCACAGAGTGACCGGCCACGTCGATGACAAGATCACCTATGGCCAGCTGCTCCGGCGCCGGCTCCTCGGAACGGCGCAGCCGCGCCCTGATCCGCGCAACCAGCTCCTTTGGCTTGAACGGCTTCACGATGTAGTCGTCGGCGCCGGACTCGAGGCCCACCACGACATCGACGGTGTCGCTCTTCGCCGTGAGCATCACGATCGGCACCCCGGACTCCGCCCTGATCAGGCGGCACACCTCGATACCGTCCCGGCCGGGAAGCATCAGGTCCAGGAGCACCAGATCGGGCTTGCTCTCACGGAAAGCGGCCAGCGCCTTGTCGCCGTCGGCTACGAAAGACGGCTCAAAACCTTCACCACGCAACACAATGCCGAGCATCTCGGCCAGTGCGGTGTCGTCATCGACGACAAGGACTCGTCCCTTCATAAACGACATCATCCCATTAACTAAATCGTTACCTGGCGTGACCTGTCACACAGCTCGGCAAGCGCCTCAGCTGTCACGGGCGACACAGCGCCCCCTTCGGTCACGATCGCCGTCACCAACTCGGGCGGCGTCACATCGAATGCCGGGTTGTACGCCTGGGTCCCCAGGGGTGCCACCGGTATCCCGCCTCCCGCTTCCACTCCCGCCACCTGCACCTGAGGTGCTGTGATCTCCGTCACTTCATGACCTGCGCGCTGCTCGACCTCGATGGACGCCCCGTTCGGAGTGTCCAGGTCCACCGTCGTCACCGGCGCCACCACGATGAACGGCACATGGTGGTACCGGGCCAGCACCGCGAGCGGATAGCTCCCCACCTTGTTCGCGACCGAACCGTCGGCCGCGATCCGGTCGGCCCCGATCAGCACCGCGTCCACCTCCCCCGCCGAGAACAGCGAACCCGCCGCGTTGTCCGTGAGCAAGGTGTACGCCATTCCGGTGCGCGCCGCCTCGTACGCCGTCAGGCGAGCACCTTGCAGCAACGGCCGCGTTTCGTCCACCCACAGCCTGCGAAGCCGCCCGGCCCGGTGCGCCGCGAGGGCCACCGCGAACGCCGTGCCCTCCCCACCGGACACCAGCGCCCCGGTGTTGCAGTGCGTCAGGATCCGGTGTCCGCCGCCCGGCAGCAGCTCGTCGAGCAGAGCCAGTCCGTGCGTAGCCATCCGCGCGCTGGCCTCGGCGTCCTCCCGATGAAGCGCCCGCGCCGCGGCGAGCGCCGCCCCGGCCGCCCGCTCCGGATCGCCACCACCGGAGAGCACGGCACTGTACGCCGCCTGAGCCCTCCGTACTCCCACGGCGAGGTTCACCGCGGTGGGCCGGGCACCGGCCAGCGCCCGCGCGGCATCATCCACGTCGAAGCCGCGTACGGCGGCGAGCGCGACGCCGTACGCCCCCGCGATACCGAGCAACGGCGCCCCGCGCACGGCGAGCGTCCGGATCGCCTCCACCAGCGCGGGCGCGTCCGTGCACACCAGCTCGACTTCCTCGGCCGGCAGTCTCCTCTGGTCGAGAAGGACCAGTACGGGGCCTTCGGGTGGCTCGTCCCAGCGGATCGCCGGTATCTCCACCGGCCCACTGTCCTCGCGGTATTGCGCGTACTGATCAGCCATTCGCCCAGTCTGCCCCTTCCCGGGCGGACAATTGAAGGTGTGCAGCTCATACGACCCCCGGTCCCCAGTCGCGCACACCGTGGCACGATGGCTGCCAACCTGCCGCCGCGCCTGCGGACGGGCACCGTGAAGGAGCGACGATGAACGACACTCCGGGCTGGGCCTCGCCCGGATCTGCCCCCTCCGACGGGCAGGAGCCGGACACCTCCGGCACCGCTCAGCCCACGGAGCAGCCCTCGGACCAGGGCAGCAAGGACCAGCCCGACACCCCCTCGAAGTGGTCCAAAGAGCAGCCCCCGCCCGGCCAGTGGTCCGCCCCCAGCCCCCAGGACGCCGCCCCCGGCCAGGCCCCGCCACCACCTCCGCCCGGCCCGGGCTGGGGCGGCCAACACCCCGGCGGCCCTGGCGGATCCGGAGGCCAGGGGGGCTACGGCGGTGCCGGATACGGCAGTTGGGGCGGCCAGGGTCCCGGCTACGGAGGCCCCGGTGGTCCCGGCGGCTGGGGAGGCAACTGGGGCGGCCCGCCGCCCGCGGCCAAGCCCGGCGTGATCCCGCTCCGTCCGCTCGGCGTCGGCGAGATCCTCGACGGCGCGGTCTCCACGATGCGTACGTACTGGCGCACCGTCCTCGGTATCTCGCTGACCGTCGCGGTCGTCACGCAGATCGCGGTCATCCTGCTCCAGGGCTTCGTCCTGGACGACAGCGCCACCTCGGACACCCTTAACGACTCGACCGCCACCGTCAGTGAGCTGAGCAGCGCCCTGGGCACCACCCTGGCCAGTTCCGGTGCCGTCCTGCTCATCACCCTGCTCGGCACCATCATCGCGACGGCCCTGCTCACGACCGTGACCAGCCGCGCGGTGCTCGGCAAGCCGGTGACCACCTCCGAGGCCTGGCGGGATGCCCGTCCTCAGCTTGCGAAGCTGTTCGGCCTGACCATCCTGCTGCCGCTCATCGCCATCGTGATCATCGGCGTCGGCACCCTGCCCGGCGTACTCATCGGGGTGACCGCCTCGGGCGACGCGGGCATCGCGGTCGCCGTCATCGGCGGACTCGGCGCCGGCGTCGTCGCCCTCTGGCTGATGATCCGCTTCTCGCTCGCCTCGCCCGCCCTGATGCTGGAGAAGCAGAGCGTCTTCAAGTCGATGAGCCGCTCCGCGAAGCTCGTCCGCGGCTCCTGGTGGCGGGTCCTCGGCATCCAGCTGCTCGCCACGATCATCGCCAACATCATGGCCTCGATCATCGTCATCCCGTTCGCCGTCATCGCCGCGGCCCTGAGCGGAGACGGCCTCTCCGGCTTCTTCAGCAGCGACAGCGGCTCCCTCGGCTGGACGTTCCTCATCGTCAGCGGCATCGGCTCGGTGATCGGTTCCATGCTCACCTTCCCGATCACCGCCGGCGTCACCGTGCTCCTCTACATCGACCAGCGCATCCGCCGCGAGGCCCTCGACCTCGACCTCGCACGCGCGGCCGGCCTCCAGGACTACGGCTCCAGCGCCCCCGGCGCCACCCCGGGGAGCTGATGCGGTGAGCCTGGCGGGGGGAGTTCTCACCGCGGTACTGACACTGCCGCGCAACGGTGCCACAGCCGTCCTGGCACTGCCGCTCACCGGCGACGAACCGCCGGTGACGATCCCACGCGACCCCGCGCGGGAGGCGGCCGAACGCGAGCTGTCCAAGCCGATGTACCACGAGAACGACCCCAGCCTGGCCCAGCGCGCCCTGGATGCCGTCTGGGAGTGGATCGACAAACTGTTCGGCGCGGCCTCCACCGCAACTCCCGGGGGAGCGCTCGGACTTGCCGTCATCGTGCTGGCCGTACTGGCGGTCGGGGCCGCGCTGTGGTGGCGCCTGGGCACCCCGCACCGTGCACCCGCATCGGCCCCGGCACTCTTCGACGACCGTCCCCGCAGCGCCGCCGAACACCGCGCTTCGGCCGACGCGCACGCCGCCCAGGGCCACTGGAACCAGGCCGTCCAGGAACGCATGCGCGCCATCGTCCGCTCCCTGGAGGAGCGTGCCCTTCTCGATCCGCGCCCCGGCCGCACCGCCGACGAGGCAGCCGCCGAAGCGGCCCGAACCCTGCCCTCCCACACGGACCGACTGCGCGCCGCGGCAAGGGACTTCGACGACGTCACATACGGCGGACGAGCCGCGAGCCCAGCCACATACGACCGCCTCTCCGAGCTCGACCGCGACCTGGAGCGCACCAAACCCGTACTCGCGAGCAGCACCGCCCAGAGCACGGCCCACAACACCCGCCAGGGGGCCGCCCCATGACCGAGGCCACCCTCCCGTCGACCTCCCCGACCTCGGCCTCGCCCACCGCCCGCCAGCTGTGGACGCGCACCCGCGGGATCGTCCTCGCGTTCGTGATCCTCCTGGCGGCCGCCATCGCGATCGCCGCGGTCCGCTCCAACTCCCAGCACGGACGCCTCGACCCGCGCTCCGCTGACCCCTCCGGCAGCCGCGCCGTCGCCGAACTCCTGGCAGACCGAGACGTCTCCACGCGCGTGGTCACCACCCTGGCCGAAGCCCGTGCCGCGGCCGGCCCCGACACCACTCTCCTGATCGCCGCCCCGGACCTGCTGACGGACCGACAGCAGACGCTCCTCCAGGCGACGACCGAGAACTCCGGCGGCCGTACGATCCTGATCTCCCCGGCGTCGCCCTCCCTCGGCATCCTCGCCCCCGGAGTCACCGCCGACCCCGCGATCAGCTTCGACTCGACCCTCTCCCCGAGCTGCGACCTGCCCGCCGCCCAGCGCGCGGGCACCGCCGACACGGGCGGCATCCGCTACACCACCACCGATCCCACCGCCGACGAGTGCTACCCCAGCGGCGGCCTGCCCACCCTGCTGCGCATCCCGGCACCCGAGGGGGACGGCGACACCGTCGTACTCGGCGCCCCCGACATCCTTTACAACTCCCGCCTCGACGAGCACGGCAACGCCTCGCTCGCCCTGCAACTGCTCGGTTCCCGTCCCCACTTGGTCTGGTACCTCCCCTCGCTCTCCGATGCCTCGGCCACCGACGCGGGCGACCAGAGCTTCTTCGACCTGCTCCCCTCGGGCTGGCTCTGGGGCACGCTCCAGCTCTTCATCGCGGCAGGCCTGGCCGCCCTCTGGAGGGCACGCCGACTCGGCCCCCTCGTACCCGAACGACTCCCCGTGGCGATCCGCGCCTCCGAAACCGTCGAAGGCCGCGCCCGCCTCTACCGCAAGGCCAACGCCCGCGACCGCGCGGCCACCGCCCTGCGCTCCACCACCCGCACCCGCCTCGCCCCCCTCGTAGGCGTCCCCGTCACCCAGGCGCACGCGCCCGAATCCCTGCTCCCCGCCCTGTCCGCCCAACTCCGCGGCCAAGGCGACGGACAGGCCCTGCACTCCCTCCTCTTCGGGCCGCCACCCCGCGACGACGCAGCCCTCATCTCACTCGCCGACCAACTCGACGCCCTCGCAAGAGAGGTACGCCATTCATGATGGACCCGACCACTGACAACGCCGGGAACACCGGGGACCAGGGCGCCGCCCGCGCCTCCCTGGAGGCCCTGCGCACCGAAATCGCCAAAGCCGTGGTCGGCCAGGACCCCGCCGTGACCGGCCTTGTCGTCGCCCTCCTGTGCCGCGGACACGTTCTCCTCGAAGGAGTCCCCGGAGTCGCCAAGACGCTGCTCGTCCGGGCCCTCGCATCAGCGCTGGAACTCGACACCAAGCGCGTCCAGTTCACCCCCGACCTGATGCCGAGCGACATCACCGGCTCCCTCGTCTACGACTCGCGCACCGCGGAGTTCTCCTTCCAACCCGGCCCGGTCTTCACGAACCTCCTCCTCGCCGACGAGATCAACCGCACCCCGCCCAAGACCCAGTCCTCCCTCCTCGAAGCCATGGAGGAGCGCCAGGTCACGGTCGACGGCACCCCGCGACTGCTCCCCGAGCCGTTCCTGGTCGCCGCCACCCAGAACCCGGTCGAGTACGAGGGCACCTACCCGCTCCCCGAAGCCCAACTGGACCGTTTCCTCCTCAAACTGACGATCCCTCTCCCCTCCCGCCAGGACGAGATCAGCGTCCTGACACGCCACGCCGAGGGCTTCAACCCCCGCGACCTGCGCGCCGCCGGCGTACGCCCCGTAGCGGGCCCGGCCGACCTCGAAGCAGCCCGCGCCGCGGTCGCGAAGACTTCCGTCTCCCCCGAAATCACCGGCTACGTAGTGGACATCTGCCGCGCCACCCGCGAATCCCCGTCCCTCACCCTCGGCGTCTCCCCGCGCGGCGCGACGGCCCTCCTCGCCACAGCCCGCGCCTGGGCCTGGCTGACGGGCCGCGACTACGTCACCCCGGACGACGTGAAGGCCCTCGCCCTCCCCACCCTCCGCCACCGGATCCAACTCCGCCCCGAGGCCGAGATGGAGGGCGTGACCGCCGACTCCGTCATCAACGCGATCCTCGCCCACGTCCCCGTCCCCCGCTGATGGCACTCACCGGACGCGCCGCCCTCCTGGCTGCCCTCGGCGCACTCCCCATCGGCATCTGGGAACCGAGCTGGACGGGCATCCTCGCCATCAACGCCCCCCTGGCCCTGGCCTGCGCCTGCGACGCCGCCCTGGCAGCACCCGTACGCCGCCTCGGCCTGACCCGCTCCGGAGACACCTCGGTACGCCTCGGCGAAACCGCCGACGTCACCCTGACCGTCACCAACCCCTCCGGCCGCCCCCTGCGCGCCCAACTCCGCGACGCCTGGCCGCCCAGCAGCTGGGAACCCGGCACCGAAGTAGCCGCTTCCCGCCACCGCCTGACGGTCCCGCCCGGCGAGCGCCGCCGCCTGACCACCCGCCTACGCCCCACCCGCCGCGGCGACCGCCAGTCCGACCGCGTCACCATCCGCTCGTACGGCCCCCTCGGCCTCTTCTCCCGCCAGGGCAGCCACAAAGTCCCCTGGACGGTACGAGTCCTGCCGCCCTTCACCAGCCGCAAGCACCTCCCCTCCAGGCTGGCCCGGCTCCGCGAACTCGACGGCCGCACCAGCGTGCTGACCCGCGGCGAGGGCACGGAATTCGACAGCCTCCGCGAGTACGTCCCCGGCGACGACACCCGTTCCATCGACTGGCGCGCCACAGCCCGCCAGACCACGGTCGCCGTACGCACCTGGCGCCCGGAACGCGACCGCCACATCCTTCTCGTCCTCGACACCGGCCGCACCTCCGCAGGCCGTGTCGGCAACGCCCCCCGCCTCGACTCCTCCATGGACGCGGCCCTCCTCCTCGGAGCCCTCGCCTCCCGAGCCGGCGACCGAGTGGACCTCCTCGCATACGACCGCCGTGTACGCGCCCTAGTCCAGGGCCGAGCGGCAGGCGAGGTCCTTCCGTCCCTGGTCACAGCGATGGCAACCCTGGAACCGGAACTCGTCGAGACGGACGCACGCGGCCTCGCCGCCACAGCACTCCGTACGGCCCCACGCCGCTCCCTGATCGTGCTGCTGACGAGCCTGGACGCGGCCCCCATCGAAGAGGGCCTGCTCCCCGTACTCTCCAGCCTGACCCAGCGCCACACAGTCCTCGTGGCATCAGTGGCGGACCCACACATCGCCCACATGGCGACGGCCAGGGGCAACGCCGAAGCGGTGTACGAGGCAGCAGCCGCAGCCCAGGCCCAGACGGAACGCCATCGCACAGCCGAACAGCTACAACGCCACGGCGTCACTGTCGTCGACGCAACTCCGGACGACCTGGCGCCTGCTCTTGCGGATGCCTATCTGGCACTGAAGGCCGCGGGCCGACTATAAGCAGGCACAAAAGAACGCGGCGCAAAGCAAAAACAGGGGGTCTCTCGCTTCCGAGAGACCCCCTAAACGCAGAAAACCCCTGTACCGGTTTCCCGGTACAGGGGTTTTCTCTAAATTTAGTTCGGCGGCGTCCTACTCTCCCACAGGGTCCCCCCTGCAGTACCATCGGCGCTGTGAGGCTTAGCTTCCGGGTTCGGAATGTAACCGGGCGTTTCCCTCACGCTATGACCACCGAAACACGGTGAAACTTGTCAACCGGAGCCGTGGCATGGCTACGACGGTTGTTCGTGGTTTCAGAACCAACACAGTGGACGCGAGCAACTGAGGACAAGCCCTCGGCCTATTAGTACCAGTCAGCTTCGCCCATTACTGGGCTTCCACATCTGGCCTATCAACCCAGTCGTCTACTGGGAGCCTTAACCAATCTAGTTGGTGGGAATACTCATCTCGAAGCAGGCTTCCCGCTTAGATGCTTTCAGCGGTTATCCCTCCCGAACGTAGCCAACCAGCCATGCCCTTGGCAGGACAACTGGCACACCAGAGGTTCGTCCGTCCCGGTCCTCTCGTACTAGGGACAGCCCTTCTCAATATTCCTGCGCGCGCAGCGGATAGGGACCGAACTGTCTCACGACGTTCTAAACCCAGCTCGCGTACCGCTTTAATGGGCGAACAGCCCAACCCTTGGGACCGACTCCAGCCCCAGGATGCGACGAGCCGACATCGAGGTGCCAAACCATCCCGTCGATATGGACTCTTGGGGAAGATCAGCCTGTTATCCCCGGGGTACCTTTTATCCGTTGAGCGACGGCGCTTCCACAAGCCACCGCCGGATCACTAGTCCCGACTTTCGTCCCTGCTCGACCCGTCGGTCTCACAGTCAAGCTCCCTTGTGCACTTACACTCAACACCTGATTACCAACCAGGCTGAGGGAACCTTTGGGCGCCTCCGTTACTCTTTAGGAGGCAACCGCCCCAGTTAAACTACCCATCAGACACTGTCCCTGATCCGGATCACGGACCCAGGTTAGACATCCAGCACGACCAGACTGGTATTTCAACGACGACTCCACCTGAGCTGGCGCTCAAGCTTCACAGTCTCCCAGCTATCCTACACAAGCCGAACCGAACACCAATATCAAACTATAGTAAAGGTCCCGGGGTCTTTCCGTCCTGCTGCGCGAAACGAGCATCTTTACTCGTAGTGCAATTTCACCGGGCCTATGGTTGAGACAGTCGAGAAGTCGTTACGCCATTCGTGCAGGTCGGAACTTACCCGACAAGGAATTTCGCTACCTTAGGATGGTTATAGTTACCACCGCCGTTTACTGGCGCTTAAGTTCTCAGCTTCGCCACCCCGAAGAGTGACTAACCGGTCCCCTTAACGTTCCAGCACCGGGCAGGCGTCAGTCCGTATACATCGCCTTACGGCTTCGCACGGACCTGTGTTTTTAGTAAACAGTCGCTTCTCGCTGGTCTCTGCGGCCACCCCCAGCTCAGAGAGTAAATCTCATCACCGGTGATGGCCCCCCTTCTCCCGAAGTTACGGGGGCATTTTGCCGAGTTCCTTAACCATAGTTCACCCGAACGCCTCGGTATTCTCTACCTGACCACCTGAGTCGGTTTAGGGTACGGGCCGCCATGAAACTCGCTAGAGGCTTTTCTCGACAGCATAGGATCATCCACTTCACCACAATCGGCTCGGCATCAGGTCTCAGCCTTAATGTGCGACGGATTTACCTATCACACGGCCTACACCCTTACCCCGGGACAACCACCGCCCGGGATGGACTACCTTCCTGCGTCACCCCATCACTCACCTACTACCAGCTCGGGTCACCGGCTCCACCACTTCCCTCAACTCCGAAGAGATCAGGACGGCTTCACGGGCTTAGCATTACTGGATTCAATGTTTGACGCTTCACAGCGGGTACCGGAATATCAACCGGTTATCCATCGACTACGCCTGTCGGCCTCGCCTTAGGTCCCGACTTACCCTGGGCAGATCAGCTTGACCCAGGAACCCTTAGTCAATCGGCGCACACGTTTCTCACGTGTGTATCGCTACTCATGCCTGCATTCTCACTCGTGAACCGTCCACCACTAGCTTCCGCTGCGGCTTCACCCGGCACACGACGCTCCCCTACCCATCCCAGCCCCCGTTGGGGGTATGTGCTGGAATGACACGACTTCGGCGGTACGCTTGAGCCCCGCTACATTGTCGGCGCGGAATCACTAGACCAGTGAGCTATTACGCACTCTTTCAAGGGTGGCTGCTTCTAAGCCAACCTCCTGGTTGTCTGTGCGACTCCACATCCTTTCCCACTTAGCGTACGCTTAGGGGCCTTAGTCGATGCTCTGGGCTGTTTCCCTCTCGACCATGGAGCTTATCCCCCACAGTCTCACTGCCGTGCTCTCACTTACCGGCATTCGGAGTTTGGCTAAGGTCAGTAACCCGGTAGGGCCCATCGCCTATCCAGTGCTCTACCTCCGGCAAGAAACACACGACGCTGCACCTAAATGCATTTCGGGGAGAACCAGCTATCACGGAGTTTGATTGGCCTTTCACCCCTAACCACAGGTCATCCCCCAGGTTTTCAACCCTGGTGGGTTCGGTCCTCCACGACCTCTTACAGCCGCTTCAACCTGCCCATGGCTAGATCACTCCGCTTCGGGTCTTGAGCGCGCTACTAAATCGCCCTATTCGGACTCGCTTTCGCTACGGCTTCCCCACACGGGTTAACCTCGCAACACACCGCAAACTCGCAGGCTCATTCTTCAAAAGGCACGCAGTCACGAGAGTGCATGCAAGCATGCACTCCGACGCTCCCACGGCTTGTAGGCACACGGTTTCAGGTACTATTTCACTCCGCTCCCGCGGTACTTTTCACCATTCCCTCACGGTACTATCCGCTATCGGTCACCAGGGAATATTTAGGCTTAGCGGGTGGTCCCGCCAGATTCACACGGGATTTCTCGGGCCCCGTGCTACTTGGGTGTTTCTCAAACGAGCCGTTGACGTTTCGACTACGGGGGTCTTACCCTCTACGCCGGACCTTTCGCATGTCCTTCGCCTACATCAACGGTTTCTGACTCGTCTCACGATCGGCAGACCGTGAAAGAGAAATCCCACAACCCCATATACGCAACCCCTGCCGGGTCTCACACGCATATGGTTTAGCCTCATCCAGTTTCGCTCGCCACTACTCCCGGAATCACGGTTGTTTTCTCTTCCTGCGGGTACTGAGATGTTTCACTTCCCCGCGTTCCCTCCACATACCCTATGTGTTCAGGTATGGGTGACAGCCCATGACGACTGCCGGGTTTCCCCATTCGGAAACCCCCGGATCAAAGCCTGGTTGACGGCTCCCCGGGGACTATCGTGGCCTCCCACGTCCTTCATCGGTTCCTGGTGCCAAGGCATCCACCGTGCGCCCTTAAAAACTTGGCCACAGATGCTCGCGTCCACTGTGCAGTTCTCAAACAACGACCAACCACCCACCACCCCACCCCGAAGGGCGAGTTCACTGGGGCCGGCACTGAAGATCCAGACTCAAAGTCCGTACCCTCAGACACCCAACAGCGTGCCCGGCACCCTCGCCACTCATGATCAACTTTCCACGCTCCCTTGCGAGAGCAGTACTTGCAGCCCGAGATGACTGAGAGTGCCGAATAATCAACGTTCCACCCATGAGCAACCAGCACCGGACGTACGCCGATGTACTGGCCTCTGACCTCACCCCGGAGGGATCGGTAAGAAGTGCTCCTTAGAAAGGAGGTGATCCAGCCGCACCTTCCGGTACGGCTACCTTGTTACGACTTCGTCCCAATCGCCAGTCCCACCTTCGACAGCTCCCTCCCCACAAGGGGGTTGGGCCACCGGCTTCGGGTGTTACCGACTTTCGTGACGTGACGGGCGGTGTGTACAAGGCCCGGGAACGTATTCACCGCAGCAATGCTGATCTGCGATTACTAGCAACTCCGACTTCATGGGGTCGAGTTGCAGACCCCAATCCGAACTGAGACAGGCTTTTTGAGATTCGCTCCGCCTCGCGGCATCGCAGCTCATTGTACCTGCCATTGTAGCACGTGTGCAGCCCAAGACATAAGGGGCATGATGACTTGACGTCGTCCCCACCTTCCTCCGAGTTGACCCCGGCAGTCTCCTGTGAGTCCCCATCACCCCGAAGGGCATGCTGGCAACACAGAACAAGGGTTGCGCTCGTTGCGGGACTTAACCCAACATCTCACGACACGAGCTGACGACAGCCATGCACCACCTGTACACCGACCACAAGGGGGGCACCATCTCTGATGCTTTCCGGCGTATGTCAAGCCTTGGTAAGGTTCTTCGCGTTGCGTCGAATTAAGCCACATGCTCCGCTGCTTGTGCGGGCCCCCGTCAATTCCTTTGAGTTTTAGCCTTGCGGCCGTACTCCCCAGGCGGGGAACTTAATGCGTTAGCTGCGGCACCGACGACGTGGAATGTCGCCAACACCTAGTTCCCACCGTTTACGGCGTGGACTACCAGGGTATCTAATCCTGTTCGCTCCCCACGCTTTCGCTCCTCAGCGTCAGTAATGGCCCAGAGATCCGCCTTCGCCACCGGTGTTCCTCCTGATATCTGCGCATTTCACCGCTACACCAGGAATTCCGATCTCCCCTACCACACTCTAGCCTGCCCGTATCGACTGCAGACCCGGGGTTAAGCCCCGGGCTTTCACAACCGACGCGACAAGCCGCCTACGAGCTCTTTACGCCCAATAATTCCGGACAACGCTTGCGCCCTACGTATTACCGCGGCTGCTGGCACGTAGTTAGCCGGCGCTTCTTCTGCAGGTACCGTCACTTTCGCTTCTTCCCTGCTGAAAGAGGTTTACAACCCGAAGGCCGTCATCCCTCACGCGGCGTCGCTGCATCAGGCTTTCGCCCATTGTGCAATATTCCCCACTGCTGCCTCCCGTAGGAGTCTGGGCCGTGTCTCAGTCCCAGTGTGGCCGGTCGCCCTCTCAGGCCGGCTACCCGTCGTCGCCTTGGTGAGCCACTACCTCACCAACAAGCTGATAGGCCGCGGGCTCATCCTTCACCGCCGGAGCTTTTAACCCCCGCCCATGCGGGCAGGAGTGTTATCCGGTATTAGACCCCGTTTCCAGGGCTTGTCCCAGAGTGAAGGGCAGATTGCCCACGTGTTACTCACCCGTTCGCCACTAATCCACCCCGAAGGGCTTCATCGTTCGACTTGCATGTGTTAAGCACGCCGCCAGCGTTCGTCCTGAGCCAGGATCAAACTCTCCGTGAATGTTTTCCCGACTGCGTCTAATTAAAGACTGCGGGGCGACACCACGAGAGCGGAACCGAAGGGAGGAATAATCCCCACGGTCCACAGCGTCCTCGCTGATGTTTTACTTCAAAGGAACCTCGTCCCGGCCGAATGGCCGGAGACGGGGTATCAACAAACTTGGCGTTGATTTTTGGCACGCTGTTGAGTTCTCAAGGAACGGACGCTTCCTTTGTACTCACCCGAGAGACTCTCTCAGGCTTTCCTCCGGGCAGTTTCCCTTCGGTCTTGCGTTTCCGACTCTATCAGACCGTTTCCCGATCCGATTTCCTCGGTGCTTTCCAGGTTTCCGCTTTCGCGTTTCCCTTTCCGGCGGTTCCGACTTTATCAGAGGTTTTGGGCCGGACTGACCGGCATCCATTTCTGAATCATCGGGAGGGGCCTCTCGGAAAACGACGTTTCCAGAAGCAGGCAGACCCTAACCGCTGCCACTGGAGCTGTCCAGTTCTAGGCAACTGTTCGAATCTACCTCCCCGCTCGTTCCGTGTCAACGGTTCTTGTGGGGCGAAGAGGAGACTAGCAGGTCAGCGAGGGGGGTCGCACATCAGGCAGCCGTCGGGAGGACGGCGCTGCGCTCGGCTTCGTCGACGTCGCCGGTTTCACCGGCGCGTGCCGCACGACCGCCCAGTACATAGACGTACGCGAGGAAGGCCAGTTCAGCCGCGATTCCGATGCCTATACGGGCCCAGGTGGGGAGTCCGGACGGTGTGACGAAGCCTTCGATGGCGCCTGAGACAAAGAGGATCAGGGCCAGGCCTATTGCCATGCCCAGGGCGGCTCGGCCTTCTTCGGCGAGTGCCGTGCGACGGGGACGGGGACCCGGGTCGATCAGGGTCCAGCCCAGTCGCAGACCTGTGCCGGCGGCAACGAAGACGGCCGTCAATTCCAGGAGGCCGTGTGGGAGGACGAGGCCCAGGAAGGTGTCGAGGCGGCCGGCCGAGGACATCAGGCCTATGCCGACACCAAGGTTGAGCATGTTCTCGAAGAGGATCCAGATGACCGGCAGGCCCAGGAAGACGCCCAGGACCAGGCACATCGCGGCGGCCTGGGCGTTGTTCGTCCACACCTGGGCCGCGAAGGACGCGGCCGGGTGGCTGGAGTAGTAGGTCTCGTACTGGCCACCGGGGCGAGTGAGCTCGCGCAGGTCGCTGGGCGCCGCGATCGAGGACTGGACCTCGGGGTGCGTACCGATCCACCATCCCAGTAGGGCCGCGACCAGGGTGGACAGGAGAGCGGTGGGAACCCACCAGTGGCGCGAGCGGTAGACCGCTGCCGGGAAGCCGTGCGTCAGGAATCGGGTGACATCGCGCCAGGAGGCGCGGCGGGTGCCTGTCACTGCACTACGCGCGCGTGCCACCAGTTGACTGAGGCGGCCCATCAGCTGAGGGTCCGGGGCGCTGGACTGGATCAGGGAGAGGTGGGTGGCGGTGCGTTGGTACAGGGCGACGAGTTCGTCGGCCTCGGCCCCGGTGAGGCGGCGTTGGCGGCGGATCAGTGCGTCGAGCCTGTCCCACTCGGCGCGGTGGGCGGACACGAAGACGTCGAGGTCCATCTGGTTGGCTACTCCTCGGCTGCTCGTCGCAAGTGTCAGCTTGTCGTACTGCGGCGCGATGTGCCCTCAGCTTGGCAGACTGGCCGTTCTCGAGGCAGGTCAGGGGAAGGACGGCAAGCGTGAGTGAGCTAGTGACGGGCGAGGCGGTGGCGCTGGAGCTGCGCCCCGCGAAACTGCCGAGCCGGGCGCTGGCCGTCTTGCTGGACCTGGTCGTGACGATGACCGTCTATGTCCTCGTGACCATCGGCTTGGTGGCCGCGACGGCTGCGCTGGACGAAGCGGCGCAGGTCGCGGTCTCGATCGCGGCTTTCCTGCTCGTGCTGGTGGGCGGGCCGATCGCGGTGGAGACACTCAGCCACGGGCGTTCGCTGGGGAAGCTGGCGTTCGGGCTGCGGGTGGTGCGGGACGACGGCGGGCCGATCCGGTTCCGGCATGCGCTGGTGCGCGGTGCCGTCGGTGTGGTCGAGCTTCTGATGACGTTCGGGGTCGTCGCGTGCATCGCCTCGCTCGTGTCGGCGCGCGGGCGGCGGCTGGGTGACGTGTTCGCGGGGACCCTTGTCGTACGGGAAAGGATTCCGGCCGGCCGCACGTCTTTCGTGCCTCCACCGCCGCCCTGGCTGGCGGGGCGATTCTCCGAGCTTGATCTGTCCGCGGTTCCGGACGGCTTGTGGTTGGCCATCCGGCAGTACCTGACGCGTATGCAGCAGCTGGATCCGCAGGTCGGTGGGGCGATGGCGGAGCGGCTCGCGATGGATCTGGCCACCCGTACGGGGACTCCGGCGCCGCACGGGGTCCCGCCGGCCGCGTATCTGGCGGCCGTGGTTCAGGAGCGGCAGGCGCGGGAGGCTCGGCGATCCTTTGGCGGTGGCCTCGCCATGGCCGGCCATGGGGGCCCGGGTGGACCGGTGATGGCGATGCCGGGCGCGGTCGGACCTGCGCCGGTGCAACCAGGCATCTACCCCTATCCGCCGACGATTCCGGGAGCCCCGTCACCACAGGCATCGCCGACGCCGCAGTCGCCGCAGAACATCGCACCGCTGCCCGTCCCAGCGCCGCCCGCGGCACCGCAGCAGGACCAGGCCGACCGTCCCTCGACCGGCTTCGCGCCGCCCGCGTAACCACCGGTGTCGGCGCCGAGCGGCGAACGGCGCCGACGTCTCGTCAGGTGAAGACCGACGGGGGCGATTCGAGGTGTTCCAGTTCGATGCCGGGTGCCGCGAGCACCACGTCTCCCGCGATGTGTACGGCGTGCTGTTCACCGGTGTCCAGGGCTGTGACCTGGTATTCGTCCACGGTCAGGGGGCCGTTGTCAGTGGCGTGTGTTTCTCTCGAGATCAAGGCCCAGGACTGGTCGAGGGTGCGCGGGGCGAGGACCGGGTCGGTGAAGGCGACGAGGCGTACACGGGTCGCGGAGGCGGGGGGGGAAGGGGTGAGGCGAAGGAGACGTGCGGTGGCGATGAGGAACGCCGGGGACGAGCCGGTGAAGGCGTGGGCGCGGACGTTGCCTTCGGTGGCCTGCGTGCCGGTGGGGTCGGTGCGGACCCAGGTGACGCCGTCGAGCGCGGCGCCGCGGATCTGCCAGCTCGCGGCGTTCAGTTCAAGGCGGATGGGGCGGCCGAGGTCGTCGAGCGCGAGGTCGACGGAGCCGGCATGGTCGCCGGAGGGGGTGGTGAGTTGGGAGACGTAGCGCCAGCCGGAGGGGCCGGGCGCGCAGTGGAAGTGTTCTTCGGCGAGGGGGGTGTGATCGTGCGGATCATGGAGCGAATAGCGGCCGCGGGGCATGGGGGTTCAGGTCCTCATCGGGGACAGGCCCCCGCCGTGACGGCGAGGGCCTGCTGACATCCGTACGCCGAGCGGTGGTACCGCTGCTCGGCGGGGAACTCAGTAGCGGTAGTGGTCCGACTTGTACGGGCCCTCGACCTCGATGCCGAGGTAGGAGGCCTGCTCCGGGCGCAGCGTCGTCAGCTTCACGCCGAGTGCGTCCAGGTGGAGGCGGGCGACCTTCTCGTCCAGGTGCTTGGGCAGCACGTACACGTCGGTCGGGTACTCCTCGGGCTTGGT
Organism: Streptomyces sp. NBC_00620; assembly: GCF_026341825.1. Taxonomy (GTDB): domain Bacteria; phylum Actinomycetota; class Actinomycetes; order Streptomycetales; family Streptomycetaceae; genus Streptomyces. Next base: position 2,958,855 of record NZ_JAPENY010000001.1, on the reverse strand, counting down.
GAACAGCTCGATCTGGGCCAGCGTCTGGTCCGCGAACGAGTTGGACATCACGAACGAGGGGTGACCCGTCGCGTTGCCCAGGTTCAGCAGGCGGCCCTCGGACAGCACGATGAGGACCTTGCCGTCGGGGAACGTCCAGGTGTGGACCTGCGGCTTGACCTCGTCCTTGACGATGCCCTCGACCTGCGCCAAGCCCGCCATGTCGATCTCGTTGTCGAAGTGGCCGATGTTCCCCACGATCGCCTGGTGCTTCATCCTGGCCATGTCCGCGGCCATGATGATGTCCTTGTTGCCCGTCGTGGTGACGAAGATGTCCGCCACCTCGACGACCTCGTCGAGCGTCGTGACCTGGTAGCCGTCCATCGCCGCCTGCAGCGCGCAGATCGGGTCGATCTCGGTGACGATGACCCGGGCGCCCTGCCCGCGCAGCGACTCCGCACAGCCCTTGCCCACATCGCCGTAGCCGAAGACGACCGCGGTCTTGCCACCGATCAGCACGTCGGTGGCACGGTTGATGCCGTCGATCAGGGAGTGCCGGCAGCCGTACTTGTTGTCGAACTTCGACTTCGTCACCGCGTCGTTCACGTTGATCGCCGGGAACAGCAAGGAGCCGTCCCGGTGCATCTCGTACAGACGGTGCACGCCGGTCGTGGTCTCCTCGGTCACGCCGCGGATCTCCGAGGCGAGCTGGGTCCACTTCTGCGAGCCCTCGGTGATGGTGCGGGTGAGGAGCTCGAGGACGACGCGGTGCTCGTCGGACTCGGCGGTGTCGACGGAGGGGACCTTGCCGTCCTTCTCGTACTGGACGCCGTTGTGGACGAGCATGGTGGCGTCACCGCCGTCGTCCAGGATCATGTTCGGGCCGCCGGTGGGGGTGTTCGGCCAGGTCAGGGCCTGCTCCGTGCACCACCAGTACTCCTCCAGGGTCTCGCCCTTCCAGGCGAAGACCGGGACACCCTGCGGGTTCTCGGGCGTGCCGTTCGGGCCGACCGCGATGGCGGCGGCGGCGTGGTCCTGGGTGGAGAAGATGTTGCAGGAGGCCCAGCGGACCTCGGCGCCCAGGGCGACGAGGGTCTCGATGAGGACGGCGGTCTGCACGGTCATGTGCAGGGAGCCGGTGACGCGGGCACCCGCGAGGGGCTGTGCCTCGGCGTACTCCTTGCGGATCGACATCAGGCCGGGCATCTCGTGCTCGGCGAGGGTGATCTCCTTGCGGCCGAAAGCGGCCAGGGAGAGGTCGGCGACTTTGAAGTCCTGTCGGTTGTCGACAGTCGTCATGTCGAGCTGCTCCTCAAGATCGGGATTGGGGCGAGGTCGTGCGGCTGGTCTGCGCGGCGGCGGGCACACGCGTGCCCGGCTGGACACAGGAGTGCCCGGTGCGCGCAGCGCAGTCCGTCGGAGGCCCTCTCTCCCTCGGCCGGTCCGCGGTGGGACCGCCCGACCGCCATCAGCAGCGACGTCTGGCTCAACCACCAAGCTACACCGGTGTGCCCGGCCCTCCCCAGTCCACCTCCGAACACAGGGGCGCTCAGCGGAACGCGTCAGGTGGGCCGCGCTCGACGGAACCGTGGCCGAGCCGGTCTTGGTGATCTCCGGGGCGGAGGGATCGGGCAGGTCCAACGGAACGGGGCCCGTCCGAACTTCAGGCGGGCCCCGGTGACGTACAAGAGGGAATCAGTGCTCGGCGGGATGTGCCGGGCCGCCCGGTGTCGCTTCGCGGTCCGGGCCCTTCGCCGCCTCTGCCTCGTTGTAGATGTCGGGCTCGAGGTAGATGACGCGGGCGATCGGGACGGCCTCGCGGATGCGGGACTCGGCGGCGTTGATCGCGGAGGCGACCTCGGTGGCGGTGTCGTCGTGCTGGACCGCGATCTTGGCCGCGACCAGGAGCTCCTCCGGGCCGAGGTGGAGGGTGCGCATGTGGATGATGCCGGTGACCGTGTGGCCGTCGACGATGGCGGCCTCGATCTTCTTGACCTCTTCGAGGCCCGCGGACTCGCCCAGCAGGAGGGACTTGGTCTCCACGGCGAGGACCAGCGCGATCACGATGAGCAGGATGCCGATGCAGAGCGTGCCGATGCCGTCCCAGACGCCGTCGCCGGTGGCGAGGGCGAGACTTACGCCAAACAGCGCCAGGACCAGACCCACCAGTGCGCCGAGGTCCTCCAGGAGCACGACCGGCAGTTCGGGGGCCTTGGCATGGCGGACGAACTCCTTCCACGACTTCTTGCCGCGCAGGGGGTTGGACTCCTTGATGGCAGTCCGGAAGGAGAAGGACTCCGCGATGATCGCGAAGACGAGGACGCCCACCGGCCAGTACCAGGCCTCGATCTCGTGCGGGTGCTTGATCTTCTCGTAGCCCTCGTAGATCGCGAACATGCCGCCGACCGAGAAGAGGACGATCGAGACGAGGAAGGCGTAGATGTAGCGCTCGCGGCCGTAGCCGAAGGGGTGTTGCGGGGTCGCCTCGCGCTGGGCCTTCTTGCCGCCGAGCAGGAGAAGGCCCTGGTTGCCGGAGTCGGCGAGCGAGTGCACGGACTCCGCGAGCATCGACGACGAACCGCTGAAGAGGAACGCCACGAACTTCGCTACCGCGATCGCGAGATTGGCGGCGAGTGCCGCCACGATCGCCTTGGTGCCGCCTGAAGCGCTCATGTGCTCCTGCTGTCCCTTCGTACGCCGTCCAGGGCTTTGCCTGCCTTTTGCCAGTGGGCCATTGTTGCAGTCCGCTCGGACAACGGCGCGTCAGGCCGCCACAGTGGTCACATCAGGCCACTACGGTCGCCCGGAAAATCGTGCCAGGGCCAGACACTTCGGCCTTTTCGCCTGCGGGTACGAAGACGGACTCGCCGGGGCCGAGCGCGATGCCGTCCGCTCGTACGGAACCCGCCGTGCACAGCAGGATCTGCGGGGTCGCGGCGGTGAGGTCGTGCGGGGCGGTGTCCTGGGGCAGGACGAAGCGGGAGAGGCGGAACTCGTCGATGGGGGTCGCGTAGACCTCCTCGCCATCGGGGGACGCCTCCGGGCGCAGTACGCCGGGGTCGCTCGCCTCGAAGCGGACGACGCGCAGGAGTTCGGGGACGTCGACGTGCTTGGGGGTCAGGCCGCAGCGCAGGACGTTGTCGCTGTTGGCCATGATTTCGACGCCCAGGCCGTTCAGGTACGCGTGCGGGATGCCGGCTCCGAGGAACAGGGCCTCTCCGGGCTGCAGTTGGACGTAGTTGAGGAGCATCGCGGCGATGACGCCGGGGTCGCCCGGGTAGTGGTGGGCGAGGTCGGCGTACGGGGCGTAGGAGCCGCCGAGGCGGGCGCAGGCCGTCGCTGCCTCTCTGACCGTGTGGGCCATGTCGTCCGGGTCGGCGGTCAGCAGCGCCGTGAGGACCTCGCGCAGGGCGGCCTCTTCGGGGTGGGCGTGCAGCAGGTCGGCGTACGGCTTGAGGGAGTCGACGTCCAGGCCCGCGAGCAGTTCGGCGGCCTCGTCGGGGGCGCGGAAGCCGCACAGGCCGTCGAACTCCGTGAGGGCGCAGATCAGTTCGGGCTTGTGGTTGGCGTCCTTGTAGTTGCGGTGCGGGGCGTCGACCGGGATGCCGCGGCTCTCCTCGTCCTCGTAACCCTCTCTCGCCTGTTCGAGGTTGGGGTGCACCTGGAGGGAGAGGGGGGCGCCCGCGGCGAGGATCTTCAGCAGGAACGGCAGGCGGGGGCCGAACTTGGCGACGGCCGCGCGGCCGAGTTCCTTCTCGGGGTCCTCGTCGATGACCTCGGTGAGGGGACCGCGTTCGGTGCGCGAGGGTGCGCCCGGGTGGGCGCCCATCCACATCTCCGCCTGCGGTTCACCGGTCGGCTCCACGCCGAGCAGCCGCGGGATGGCGGTGGTCGAACCCCAGGCGTAGGGGCGGATGGTGTTGTCGAGGCGGTCCATAGTGTGTCGTTCTCTCCATACGTACGCTGGTCAGCGGGCGTTTGTCGCCGTGCGGGGTCCGGTGCGGGCTGCCCCGTGTGCGTCCAGATCAGGCCCCTGAAGCGAGCGCCAGGTAAACGGCGGCGAAATCCGTGATGGCGATCAGTTCCGCGAGGGTCTCCAGCTCGCCGCCCTCCTCGGGTTCGAGCTCGCTGATCGCGGTGTCGTGGCTGAGGGCGAGTTCGCGGGCGGCCGGGGCGGCGGTGAGGCCGCCTGTCGGGCGGTCGCGGAGGAGCACCACGCGCGCGTGGATGGCCTGTTGCTCCTCGACGCGGTCGCGGAAGAAGTCGTCGGGGTCGGCGCCGGCGGCCAGCGCGCCGGCCAGCAGCGCGGTGTGCGCGGCGAGCGCCTCGGGCAACTCGCCGGTGAGCGCGGGGCGTCCGGCCAGTTCGGCGAGTGTGGCGGCGAAGCGGCGGCCCGCCGGGCCCGCGGACGAGCCCTCGGTCCAGATCACCGGGAGCGCCTCGGCGAGTTCGGCGGCCAGGGTCTTGGCGGGGTTGCTGTACGTCGCGATCGCCGGGCCACAGCGCTCGGCGACGGCGTCGAGGCGGTCGGCGACCTTCTGGATGGCCTCCGGGGGCGCCGTGAGCAGGCCGGTGCGGTCGAGGAGCGCGAGCAGCGGGGTGAGCAGCGCCCACAGGACGCCGGGGGCGGACGCGGCCGCGGGCTCGTCCTGCTCGTACGGGGTGGTCGCCAGGGCTACGAACAGGCCGTGCGCGCCTTCCACCGCCTCGGACAGCGGGGACTGGGGCGGGGCCACGGCGGCTACGGCGCAGCCGCGGCGGTAGGCCTGCTCGATCAGGAGCGAGAGGCCCGGCTCGGAGCCGTCGGGGGTGGCGACCAGGAGCAGGTCCACGGGGCCCGCCCAGCCGGGGAGTTCCCAGCGCAGGGCGCCGGCGGCGGGGGCGACGCCGGTGGGGCTCAGCCGGGTGACCGGGCAGCCCGCGCCGGCCAGGGTGCCGAGCAGGTCGGCGACGCAGGTGGCCGCGGTGCCCGGGCCCGCGATCAGGACGCCGCGCGGGCGGCCGTCCGGCTTGAGCTCCGCGATGCCGGCCTCGGCGGCGTGCCGGGCGGCGGTGCGCACATGGGCGCCTGCTTCGGCAGCCCCCCTGAGGAGGCCCCGGCGGTCCGCCTGGGCCAGTGCCTCGGGGGTGTCGAGCAGCGATTCGTCGAGCATGGGCGGCAGCCTCCGATCGCCGGGTCGTTACGCGGGGCGGCGGGCCTCGTCGACGAGCAGTACGGGGATGCCGTCACGGACGGGGTACGCGAGGCCGCAGTCGTTGCCGGTGCAGATCAGCTCGCTCTCCTGCTCCTTGAGCGGGGCGTGGCAGGCCGGGCAGGCGAGGATCTCCAGGAGGCCGGCTTCGAGCGGCATGGTGTGTCCTTCCGAACAGGTGGATGCGGCCTGGTCAGGGTACCGCTGTGGGGGGCTGTGTGCGGGGGCGCGGCGCTGGCTTGGAGGGGGTGCGCTCAGGGGTGCTGACTGGGTGCGGGCTGGGGTGGGTGGGGTTTTCGCCCCCTCCGCCCCTACCCGTCCCGTACCTGGGGGCTGCGCCCCCAGACCCCCCTGTCGCGCTTGCGCGCTCGTCCTCAAACGCCGGACGGGCTAAAGACTTCTAGCGCCGGCCGAGGGAAGGCTCAGCCCCTGATGATGCCCAGGACCTCGTCCCGCATCTTCTCCATCGTCGCCTCGTCGCGCGCCTCCGCGTTCAGGCGGAGCAGCGGTTCGGTGTTGGAGGGGCGGACGTTGAACCACCAGTCCTCGGCGGTGACCGTGAGGCCGTCCAGTTCGTCGAGGGTGATGCCCTCGCGGCCCTCGTAGGTGGTCTTGATCGCGGCGAGGCGGGCCTTCTGGTCGTCGACCGTGGAGTTGATCTCGCCGGAGCCGGCGTAGCGGTCGTACTGGGCGACGAGGGCGGAGAGAGTGCCCTCCTGGCCGCCGAGGGCGGCGAGGACGTGGAGGGCTGCCAGCATGCCCGTGTCCGCGTTCCAGAAGTCCTTGAAGTAGTAGTGCGCGGAGTGCTCGCCGCCGAAGATCGCGCCGGACGTCGCCATCTCGGCCTTGATGAAGGAGTGGCCCACGCGCGTGCGTACCGGCGTGCCGCCGTTCTCCCGGACGACCTCCGGGACCGACCAGGACGTGATCAGGTTGTGGATGACCGTGCCCTTGCCGCCGTTCCTGGCCAGCTCGCGGGCGGCGACCAGGGCCGTGATCGCGGACGGGGAGACCGGCTCGCCGCGCTCGTCGACGACGAAGCAGCGGTCGGCGTCGCCGTCGAAGGCGATGCCGAGGTCGGCGCCCTCCTCGCGGACGCGCTTCTGGAGGTCGACGATGTTCGCCGGGTCGAGCGGGTTCGCCTCGTGGTTCGGGAACGTGCCGTCCAACTCGAAGTACATCGGGACCAGGTCGAGGGGCAGTCCGTCGAAGACCGTCGGGACCGTGTGCCCGCCCATGCCGTTGCCCGCGTCGACGACGACCTTCAGGGGGCGGATGGAGGTCAGGTCGACGAGGCCGCGGAGGTGCGCCGCGTAATCCTTCAACGTGTCACGCTGCGTGATCGTTCCCGGCGTCACGTCCGAGGGCGCCGGGGCACCCGAGTCGAGCCAGGACTCGACGAGGCCGCGGATCTCGGAGAGTCCGGTGTCCTGCCCGACCGGGGCCGCGCCCGCCCGGCACATCTTGATGCCGTTGTACTGGGCGGGGTTGTGCGAGGCCGTGAACATGGCGCCCGGCAGGTCGAAGGCGCCCGACGCGTAGTAGAGCTGGTCGGTCGAGCACAGCCCGATCTCGGTGACGTCGACACCGCGCGCCGCCGCACCGCGCGCGAAGGCGCGCGACAGGCCGGGCGACGAGGGCCGCATGTCGTACCCGATCACGATCGCGTCCGCATCTGTCACCTGGACGAAGGCCGCTCCGAACAGCTCGGCCAGTGCCTCGTCCCACTGGTCCGGGACCACACCGCGTACGTCGTACGCCTTCACGAGCTGCGACAGATCAGCAGTCACGACCAACCCTCCATAAATCCAATTCGGTCGGCTCAAACTACCTGGCCGGACCGACAGCCCTGCCTGCGGTGGCTGAGCGGATGCCCATCCGTCATCTGCGGGCTCGCATTGTCACCTGGGGGTAACACGCCGCGGCAAGCCGACCCCGCCCTGTCACGGCAGCATCCACCCCAGGACCGGCGTGCTCTGCCCCGCCACGATCAGGCACATGATCAACAGCAGCCCGATGCTCCACGGCAGCACCTTGCGCAGCACGTCGCCTTCGCGGCCCGCGAGTCCGACCGCCGCGCAAGCGATGGTCAGGTTCTGCGGCGAGATCATCTTGCCGAGGACGCCGCCCGAGCTGTTGCCGGCGGCGAGCAGTTCGGGGGACAGTCCCGACTCCCTTGCCGCGCTCACCTGGAGGGCACCGAAGAGGGCGTTCGCCGAGGTGTCGGAGCCGGAGACGGCGACGCCGAACCAGCCCAGAACCGGTGACAGGAAGGCGAGCCCCGCGCCGGCCGCCGCTACGAAGTGGCCGATCGTGGCGGCCTGTCCGGAGAGGTTCATGACGTAGGCGAGGGCCAGCACGGACGTCACGGTGAGGATCGCGAACCTCAACTCGTGCACCGTCGCGGCCCATTCCCTGACCGCCACGCGCGCGTGCACCCCGAGTACGACGGCCGTGCACAGCCCGGCGAGCAGCACGAGTGTGCCGCCGGTCGACACCAGCGGCAGCGTGAAGACATTGCCGCCTACCGGCTCGCCGTCCGGATTGACCACGTTCAGGAACGGCCAGTCGAAGACGCGTGTCGCCTGGGCCAGCCAGTCCTTCACCGCGGGGATCTGGGCGATGGAGAAGATGACGACGATCAGCGCGTACGGGGAGTAGGCGCGCACGACTTCGGGCCGCGGGTCCTCCTCGTCCAGGTCCTCGCTGCGTACGCCGGTCAGGACCGCCACGCGTACGGGCTCGGCGGCGGGCCTGCGCGCGTGCGGTACGGCGACCAGGGCGCCCGCTCCGGCCAAGGCGGCCCCGATGTCGGCGAGTTGCGGAGAGACATAGTTGGAGGCGGCGAACTGGGCGGCGGCGAAGGCGATCCCGCACACCAGGGCGGGCACCCAGGTCTCGCGCAGCCCGCGCCGCCCGTCGACCAGGAAGACGAGCACGAGCGGTACGACGAGGGCCAGCAGAGGCGTCTGACGGCCCACTACGGAGGCGACGGAGTCCAGTGGCAGACCGGTGACTTGGGCGAGTGTGACGACCGGCGTGCCCATCGCGCCGAAGGCGACCGGAGCGGTGTTGGCGACCAGCGCGACCACCGCGGCGCGCACCGGGTCGAAGCCGAGGGCGACCAGCATCACCGAGCAGATCGCGACGGGCGCGCCGAAGCCCGCGAGGGCTTCCAGGAGCGCACCGAAGCAGAACGCGACCACGAGGGCCTGGATGCGCGGATCGTCGGACAGCCGCCCGAAGGAGCGGCGCAGGATGTCGAAGTGCCGGGTGTGGACCGTCATCCGGTACACCCACAGGGCGTTGACGACGATCCACAGGATGGGGAAGAGGCCGAATACGGCCCCTTGGGCGGCGCTGGAGAGCGTCTGTCCGACCGGCATGCCGTACGCGAGCCACGCGACCAGTGCGGCGGCCAGGAGCCCGATCAGTCCTGCCAGGTGCGCCTTCATGCGGACGCCGCCGAGCAGGATCAGGACAATGACGAGGGGCAGGGTCGCGACGAGGGCGGACAGGCCGAGCGAGCCGGCCACGGGTTCCAGTTCCTGGACGTACACGGGCGCCTCCTCGGATTCCGCGATGCGGAAAGCGGTTTCTCGCTGGCGGAGGCATAGTCCGTCCATGACAGGTTCGCGTCAATACTTGTACGCCGCTGAGTGAAACGTGCACGGAACATGCACCGAGGTGAAGTTCCCGTCAGGGAGGGGGAGTTCAGCCAGGTCAGGCAGGGAAAGGGCGTGCGGCCGGGTAAGTGGAGCTCAGGAGTCCGGCGAGCGCAGCACCCGCAGATGGCCGCGGCGCGCGACCTCCATCGGGTCCGCCGTACGCGCGCTGCCACCGGCGCCCGCCGCGCGCTGCTGCGGACGGGCCGCCTCACGCACCGCGTTGGCGAGCGCTTCCAGATCGTCACCGGTGGGGCGGGAGGGAGCCGAGGAGTCGGCGAGCCGGACGACCTCCCAGCCGCGCGGCGCGGTGAGGCGCTCGGAGTGCTCGGCACACAGGTCGTAGCAGTGGGGTTCGGCGTAGGTGGCGAGCGGGCCGAGGACCGCGGTCGAGTCGGCGTAGACGTACGTCAGCGTCGCGACGGCGGGACGGCCGCAAGCGGTGCGCGAACAGCGACGTACAGGGCTCACGACGTTGGACGGTACCGCACTCTTGAGCGGGCCGCGACGACTCTCTCCCAGGTCACCCCACCGTGTCGTGCTGTGAGGCCGCCCACATCAACGTCCGTACACGCGGCCCTGACCTGGGGTGACATCACGTGTCACGGTGCCGAACAGACCTGAAACCGGTCACCACTTGGCGCAAATCATGTCAATTGCCATGTGAGTGACGGTCTTGAGGGATACGGAATCGAGCCCAAGCTTGGCTGGAATGGTCATCCAGCGACATCCGGAATGTCACGGAGCGAGATCCCCATCGATCACAGAGCAAGATCCCGCACCGCTTCCCGTCCACCGCGTGGGGGTCGGGCACACCACCCTGACGAGGACTACTCTTCGTCAGTGATGGACAACCCCGTACCTCCCCGTGCCGCCGCACCAGGGCCCCGCCGTCGTGACCGCCATGGCAGGGGCATGCGTGGCCCCGTCGCGCCACCCCAGGTGCCGCTGGCCGCGAGCCGTGCCGAGGTGTTCGCGGACCTGGTGCAGGACTCCGTGGAGCGGCTGGAGCGGCGCTGGCCGCAGCTCGCCGACATCGACTTCATCGTCCTGGAGGTGCCCCGCCTGGAGGGCTCCGGAGACGGCTGGAGCGACGAGGCGGTGCCCCTGGGCGGCACGATCCAGGCACGTGAGGGCCATCCCGCGCGCGTGGTCGTCTACCGCCGCCCCGTCGAGATCCGCACCAAGGGCCGCGACGAACGCGCCGCCCTGGTGCACGAGGTCGTCGTGGAGCAGGTCGCGGAGCTGCTGGGGCTCACTCCGGAGACGGTGGATCCGCGGTACGGCGAGGACTGAGGTCCACCGGGGCCGTGCGCACCCCGGCGGACCACCGCTGGATCACCACCTGCTGGATCACCACCTGCCGGAGCACTACTTCTGCAGCACCGAAAGATCCTGCTCGGCCTCCGGCACCGCCACCGTCCCGCGGTCGTCCGGAAGGGTCTGGATCGTGAAGCCCGGGACGCCGTTCTCGGTGGCGGTGAGCATCCGGGAGGCGTAGACGGAGCCGCCGGAGACCGGCTCCACGGTCAGCGCGTACGTCCCCTTGAGGCCGCTCGGGACCGGCGCCTCGATGTTCTCCGTCGTCCCGGCCTTGATGGTGAACGTCTTCGTCACCGCCGTACCGCCCTCGCTGCCCGCGGACGCGGTGACCTTGACCTCGGCGGCCTTGCCTGCGGCGGTCAGGGTGAGGGTGGAGGCCTTCGACGTGTTGTCGGCGACCGTCGCGCGGGCGGCCACCGGGCCGGTGGCGGGGATGAACGCCGTCTCCTGCTTGTCGCCCTTGCCGCGGACGACCCGCAGGGCGGCGACGACCGGCACCGACGTACTGGTGGGCGTGAGCACCAGGGAGCCCGCCTCACCGCGCGTCAGGTCACCGAGGTCCACGGCGGCCGTCATGCCGGACTTCACGTGCAGGGTCTCGTTGCCCGCGGGCGTGATCAGGCCCGAGGGCGCGGCGAGGCGCACCTTCAGATCCGCGTCGGTGTCGCCGGGCACGAAGGCGACCAGGCGCACGGACGTGGCGTCCTTCGGGATGCCGGGCAGGACGAGGCTGCCGGCCGGGTCGGTGGAGGCGGCCAGCCAGTCACCGCCGATCTTGTCGTCCAGTGCCTGCACGGCGGCTCCCACGCGGCCGCTGCGGACCGTCACGTGCACGGTGAGGTCGGTCTGCGGATCGCCCGTGAGCGTGTTCAGGAGGATCGCGTCGCTGGAGTGCGGCTGGACCGTGATGCCCTCGCCCAGCGGGGACTTGAGGGTGCCGTCCTTGTCGTACAGCTCGATGTCGACGACGGCGGCGGAGTCGTCGGGGTTGGTCAAGTGCACATAGTCGGTGCGGGCGTCGGCGGTGCTGGCGCCCGGGAACCAGAACTCGGTGTCCGGAGCGGTGCAGTTGGTGCCGAGCAGGCCACGGCCGGTGCCCGCGGCGACCTCCGTGGTCTCCTGGACGGTCCAGCCGGACGCGAACTTGCCCTCGGCGGTGCCGACCAAAGCCGGGGCCTCTGCGCCCGAGCTGTCGCCGGTGGCCGGCTTGCCGGGCTCCTTGACCTCCAGAACGGGCTTTTCGGCCTTGTCGTCGGCGCCGCCGTCCGCCGACTCCTCGGTCGCGACCTGGAGTTCGGCCTTGCCGCTGTCGCCGGTGCCCTCGGAGACGGGCGTGAAGGACGTGTACGCGGTCTCGGCGAGGTCGGAGGTGCTCGGCTGCGGGCAGAGCAGGCTGGTGCGCTCGACGGGCAGCCGGGCGGCCGTCTTCACGGTGCCGTCGCCCGACGCGTCCGGCGCGCTGAGCGCGGCGAAGCCGGTGACGGCGGCCAGCGCGGTGGTGCCGGCGATCAGGGACAGGGTGGTGCGGTTCACTGCTGGCTCCCGTCGGGGCGCTCACTGTCGGTGCCGTGCGGCGGCTGCGGGGGCATCGGGGGCTGCGCCGACGGGTCGTACGCGGGGTCGTAGCCCTGGCCGTTCGTGTCGTAGCCCTGGTTGTACGTCTGGTCGTACGGCGCCGTGCCCCCGTAGGCGTACGGGTCGTACTGGCCGCTCTGGTACGGATCCGCCTGGTAGGGCTGCTCGTACGTGCCTGCCTGGTACTGCTGCTGGCCCTGGTACTGCTCGCCGCTGTAGGTGCCGTACTCGGCGCTTGCGTAGCTCGGGGTGTCCCACTCGCCGTACGCCTGCTGCTGCGGGACGGCGGCCGAAGCGACCGGGACCTCCTCCTCCTGCTGCTGCTCCTGCGGAGGAAGGCCGTCGGCAGTACCGGTGTCCTGATCGGCCTGTTCGGCTTCCGCCTGGGCGCGCAGGCGGCGGGCGCGGCGGCCGTCGCCTGTTACCTCCTGGGCGGAGACGACCTCCTCCTCGGGGAGGTCGTCGTCGACGTCACGGCGGCGTCCGGGCAGAGCCATCACCACGAGGACGACGGCGAGGGCACCCTGCGCCCACAGCCATGCGGTGTGGCTCAGCGGTGCGTCGAAGGTGACGTCCAGCTTGCCGCCGCCGGTGGGCAGTTCGAAGCCCTGCGCCCAGCCGTCGACCGTGGTGCGGGTGAGCGGCTTGCCGTCCAGGGTCGCGGTCCAGCCCTCGTCGGCCGTGTCGGCCAGGCGCAGGACGCGGCCGTCGGCACCGGCGGGGATGGTGGTGTGCAGTTCGACGGGTCCGGCGGCGATGGACTGCGGGTCACCGGACTTGGGGACGATGGCGGCGCGCGAGACCTGCTGGTCCACACGCCACAGGGCGCTGCCGTCCTGCTGGCTGAGCCTGCTCAGGCCGGGCGTCGCGTCCAGGACACTGGTCATTTCAGTGGGCGCGCCCTTGTGGACCAGGACATAGCGCACGGCGAAGCCGCCGAGCTCGTCGGCCTGGTCGGCACCGGAGCCCGCCACCAGGTTGGCGACCACCTTGCCGAGCTTCTCGTTCTCACCGTCCGCCACCGCGAGTTCGGCGTCGCCGAGGCGGGCGCCGGAGCCGCGGACGAGGGTGTAGCCGACCTCGGCGGTCGACCGGCTGTCGAGGACGAGGGTGCGGGCCTGGTCGCGGGTGCCGCTCTCCTCGGCGACGAACGCGGGCACCTGCACCGGGTCGCGGCGCTCCAGGGGCCCGTCGGCGCCGCCGATCATCCAGCCGGCCGCGACGAGCAGGGGGCCCGCGGCGGCGGTGAACGCGATCAGCGCGGCCACCGGCTGACGCCAGCCGAAGCTCTGCTCGGCCACGCGCGAGCGTGCCCCGTCGGCGCCGAGCGCGGCGGCCGCGAGCAGTGCCAGGCCGTAGACGAGGGTCGCGGGGCCGGCCCAGGCGGAGCTGTTGGACAGCACGGCGAAGACGAGCGCCACCAGGGCGACGGCCCAGGCCGCCCAGATCCCCGCCTGGCGCTGGGTGCGCAGCAGGGCGGCCAGCGCGGCCAGGAGCACGCCGATCAGCATCAGTCCGCTGACGGTCCCGGGGCCGCCGGGGCTGGCGCCGAGCAGGTCGAGCGCGGAGGCCGAGCCGGTCCCGTACTCCAGACCGGCTTCCTTGAAGAAGCCGAACGGGAGCAGCGTCAGTGACCAGGGGGCGAGGACCAGCAGCGGAGTGCCGAGCTGGGCCAGAAAACGCAGTCCGTAGGCGGTGATCTCGTTTCGGCGCACTACGAGGAGTGCGATTCCGAGAACCAGCGCGATGGGCCACACGATCGGCGTGAAGGCCGTGGTGAACGTCAGCAGCAGGGCGTACGCCCAGGTGGCACGCCAGCTGCCGCGCGTGCCGGAGGAGTTCGTCAGCCCGCTCGCGGCGATGCCCGCGCGCGCGAGGAGCGGCAGCAGGATCGCGAGGACGGAGGTGCCGATGCGGCCGCCTGCGAGCGCGCCCGTGGCGGCGGGCAGGAAGGCGTACACGACGGACGCCCAGGCGCGCAGCAGGCGCGACTCGACGAGGGGCCGCGAGGCGAAGTAGGCGGTGAAGCCGGCCAGCGGTACGGAGGCCACCAGGAGCACGGTGACCGCGAGCCCGGTGGAGCCGAGGAGCAGGGAGGAAAGCATCGCGACGATCGCCAGATAGGGCGGCGCCGTCTGTGTCCCGCCCGTGCCCACCGCGTGCCAGCCGTCGAGATAGCGCGACCAGAGCTCGGAGGAGTCGCCGGGCGCGGGCAGCAGCGCGCCGCCCGCGAGCGCCCCGCTGTCGAACAGCGAGCGGCAGGCGATGAGCGAGACGAAGAGCAGCACGACGAAGAGCACGGGTCCGGGCTTGCGCGCGACGCGCTTGACCCGGCCGAACTGCTCGACCTCCAGGAAGTCGGCGTCGTCGCCGCCGGGCCCGGACTCGACCGCGCCGCCGTGCCGTCCGGCGCCGGCGGTGGCCTCGGCGTCGGAGCGGCTCACGAGACTGCCCGCGGCCTGCTCGATGGTGGCCCGCACGGTCGCGCCCGGTGGCGGGAACAGCGGGCGCAGCTCGTCCTTGTCGACCTGCGGGCGGCCGCGCCTGCGGCGGCCCGCGAGGATCCGCTCGGGGCGCAGCAGCGTCCCCAGGAGGCCGCGGATCTCGTCCACGGCCTGTCCGGGGACCTTGCCGACGAGATACGCGACCGTGCGCAGCAGAGTGCCGAGGACCAGCCGGAACAGGATCCAGGGCAGCTGTGCCGTACGGGCGTTGACGAGGAGGGTGTAGACGGCGCCCGCCTTGTCGACCTTGTGCGGGGAGGCGGCGGTGCGGCCCACGCAGTCGACGGTGCGGCGCTCGCGGGAGGAGGCCTCTGCGTGCCGGACGACCGCTTCGGGGGCGACGAGGACGTGGTGCCCGGCGGACTGGGCCCGCCAGCACAGGTCGACGTCGTCGCGCATCAGGGGCAGCCGGCGGTCGAAGCCGCCGAGTTCCTCGAAGACATCGCGCCGGATCAGCATTCCGGCGGTGGAGACGGACAGCACCGGGTGTACGTGGTCGTGCTGTCCCTGGTCCTGCTCGCGGCGGTCCAGGCCGGTCCAGCGGCGGCCGGAGTTGGCGATGGTGACGCCGACTTCGAGGAGCGCCCGGCGGTCGTACCAGCCGCGGAGCTTGGGCCCGATGACGGCGACTTCCTTGCCGAGCTCCGCCTCGTTCTCCACGACCCGCAGCAGCTGTGCCAGGGCGTCCGGCTCGGGCGCGCAGTCGTCGTGCAGCAGCCACAGCCACTGCTCGGGCTCGCCGTGCGGGAGGTCCGGCATGTCGTACGCGTCGTCGCGCCAGGTGCGGGTGACGGGGTCCCAGCCGCTGGGGCGCTTCAGGTAGGGCAGGTCGTCCGGGGTGAGGACACCGGCGGTGCGGGTGGCCTCCTCGACGGCCTGGCCGAAGCCGGTGCGCCGGGCGAGGTGCACCACGCGGTCGGCGCCGAGCGCTTCGGTGAGCAGCTGGGCGGAGTCGTCCGCGCTGCCGGTGTCGGCCGCCACCGCGTTCTGCACGGGGCGCTCCTGGCCGAGCAGCCCGGCGAGCGCCTCGGGCAGCCAGCGGGCGCCGTCGTGGGAGACGAGCACCGCGGTCACCACGTGGCGCGGGAACTCAGGAGTGGCAGCGTCGTGTTGGCCTGCCGTATGGCTCTGCACGGACATCGAGGTACGGGCCCCGGTTCGGTGGACTGCGGTGGACGTCTGTGTCCGGCGGGGACAGCGTGACGTCTCGGACGAGGGCCCACACTAACGGCTGGGCAACACAGCGGCCCGCCGCCTGTGGATAACCCACCTGCGACGGGCCGTTCGTTACGTATCGGTACGTAGGGGTGTGCGCCGTTCGGTCGGACGGCGGTCCTCTTCGGTCAGCGTTCGGTCAACATGCGGCCGGCGTCGGTCACTCTCAGACGGCGGCTTTCTTCAGACGACGTCGTTCGCGCTCGGAGAGACCGCCCCAGATGCCGAATCGTTCGTCGTTGGCGAGCGCGTATTCGAGGCACTCGGAACGGACCTCACAGGCGAGGCAGACCTTCTTGGCCTCGCGGGTGGAGCCGCCCTTCTCGGGGAAGAAGGACTCGGGGTCGGTCTGGGCGCACAGCGCGCGCTCCTGCCAGCCGAGTTCCTCGTCCGCGTCGTCGACCAGCAGTTGCTGCACCAGCTCGGTCATGTGCGCCCCTCGTCTGTCTTTCGCGTCCCCGTGATGCTGCCGTAACCGATTTCGGCTGAACGACACGAGTGAAATTACAAGTGTGCCGATCCGGGCCAGTCAAGCCGAGATCTGCTATTGGGCCCCTTATTCACTCTGCGGAACCAAGGCTATGCGGAAAGTGTTCAAATCGGCATAAACCCTGACAGCCGAAGGTGCCCAGGCCAGACCCCCGCCCCCTTCACAGGGAAGGACGCGCATAAGTTCGATCTCGTTCCGACGCGAACAACGAAGCGAACCGGATCACATTCGGATCACGGGCTCGCGGCGAGGTTTGTGCGCCCGGTTGTGCGCCATGTGTCCGGGGCGGCTACTGAACAAACCTTTCGCCTCACAGATGAACCGGATGAGGTGAAACATCTCCCACATGGCGGGCATGAAGTTGACAGTCGAGGTGTGACCCGATGTCCTTGTGGGCATGCTCGCGAACTTGGCGCTCACCTCGACCCGCACCGCCGGGTCCCACGGTGCTGTCCGCGCTCGCTGTAGCTGTTGTTGCTGTCCCAGCTGTTGAGCCACACCGCGCTCCGGCTGACGTCCGCTCCGTAGATCCGTACGGCGCGACTCCCCGCCCGTAACCGGGCGACACCCCCGCTCGTAACCCGGGCGGTAATGGTCCGCGACACCCCAGCACTCTCCCGCCGAGGAACCACCGCACCCCATGAACAGCGACAACGACCTCCAGATCGCCGGCGACATCCTCGAAGTACCGCACCTGCTCCAGCCGCCGCGCGAGCACCCCGCCACCGTGGCCGAGTTCGTCGGCCTGGCCCGCTCCATCGCCGCCGACCGCTCCCAGTGGGAGCACCTCGTCCAGTACGACGCCACCTCCCGCTGGTACCACCGGCTTCGCACCGGCCCCGGCTACGAGGTGTGGCTGCTCTCCTGGGTGCCCGGGCAGGGCAGCGGGCTGCACGACCACGGGGGCTCCTCCGGCGTACTGACCGTCCTGGACGGCGCGCTGACCGAGCGCACGGAGCGGGGCACGCGCGCGTTGGGCACGGGTGCACAGCGAGTGTTCGCGCCCGGTTACGTCCACGAGGTCGTCAACGACTCCCTCGAACCGGCGGTGAGCCTGCACGTGTACTACCCGGGTCTGACCGAGATGCCGATGCACGCCGCGCGCTGCGCCGTCGCCGAGGTCTCGTAGTCGTCCAGGTCCCGTACAGCTGAGGTCTCGCACAGCTAGAGGTCCCGTAACCGCCTGACGCGTTGTCGTACCCGCCTGCAAGACTGATTCCCATGCGCATTGTGGTTCTGGCAGGCGGCATCGGTGGTGCCCGGTTCCTGCGTGGTCTTCAGCGGGCCGCGCCGGACGCGGACATCACGGTCATCGGCAACACCGGGGACGACATCCACCTCTTCGGGCTGAAGGTCTGCCCGGACCTCGACACGGTGATGTACACGCTCGGCGGCGGCATCAACGAGGAGCAGGGCTGGGGTCGGGCGGAGGAGACCTTCCACCTCAAGGAGGAACTCGCGGAGTACGGGGTCGGGCCCGAGTGGTTCGGACTCGGCGACCGCGACTTCGCGACGCACATCGTGCGGACGCAGATGCTGGGGGCGGGTTTTCCGCTCAGCGCGGTCACCGAGGCGCTGTGCGACCGGTGGAAGCCGGGCGTCCGCCTCATCCCCATGTCCGACGACCGCGTCGAGACGCATGTGGCCGTCGAGGTCGGCGGCGAGCGCAAGGCGGTCCACTTCCAGGAGTACTGGGTGCGGCTGCGGGCCTCCGTGCCGGCCGAGGCCATCGTGCCGGTCGGCGCCGAGCAGGCGAAGCCCGCGCCCGGGGTGCTCGAAGCCATCGCCGAGGCGGACGTCATCCTCTTCCCGCCGTCCAACCCCGTCGTCTCCATCGGCACGATCCTCGCCGTGCCCGGCATCCGGGAGGCGATCGCCGACGCGGGCGTTCCCGTGGTCGGCCTCTCCCCCATCGTCGGGGACGCTCCCGTACGCGGCATGGCCGACAAGGTGCTGGCAGCGGTGGGCGTGGAGTCCACGGCCGCCGCGGTCGCCGAGCACTATGGCTCGGGGCTCCTCGACGGCTGGCTCGTCGACACGGTGGACGCGTCCGTCGTGGAGCGCGTGGAGAGTGCCGGGATCCGCTGCCGGGCCGTGCCGCTGATGATGTCCGACCTCGACGCGACGGCGCAGATGGCGCGTGAGGCGCTGACGCTGGCGGAGGAGGTGCGGGCGCCTTGAGCGGTCTGGTGCCTCCGGAGGAGGGGTTTGCGGAGGGCGAGGGTTCGGAGGGGGTCGCCGCCGGTGACAGCCTCGCGGCTCACGCCGTGTCCGGGCGTCCCGACACGGACGTCTCCGCCGCGCCTCCCGGCTATCGGGTCTGGGCGCTGACCGGCTTTCCCGAGGTGCGCGAGGGCGATGACCTCGCCAAATTCGTCGCCGCTGCCGAGCCCGGGCTCATCGACGGTGACGTGCTCCTCGTCACCTCCAAGATCGTGTCCAAGGCGGAGGGGCGGATCGTCGAGGCCGTCGACCGTGAGGCCGCCATCGACGCCGAGACCGTACGGGTCGTGGCGCGCCGCGGGACCCTGCGGATCGTCGAGAACCGGCAGGGTCTCGTGATGGCCGCCGCCGGAGTCGACGCCTCCAACACCCCCGCCGGGACCGTGCTGTTGCTCCCCGAGGACCCCGACGCGTCCGCGCGGACGATTCGGGACGGGGTGCGGGACGCCCTCGGCGTGGACGTCGGTGTCGTGATCACCGACACCTTCGGACGGCCCTGGCGCACCGGGCTCACCGATGTCGCCATCGGCGCCGCGGGCGTACACGTGCTCGACGATCTGCGCGGCGGCACGGACGCCCACGGCAATCCGCTGAGCGCGACCGTCGTCGCCACCGCCGACGAACTGGCCGCCGCCGGTGACCTGATCAAGGGCAAGTCCGCCGGGCTGCCGGTCGCCGTCGTGCGCGGGCTGCCGCACGTGGTGGCCGAGGACGACGGTGAGGGAGCGCGGGCGATGGTGCGAGGCGGGCGCGACGACATGTTCCGGCTCGGCACGTCGGAGGCCGTACGGGAGGCCGTGACCCAGCGGCGCACCGTTCGGGCCTTCACCGACGAGCCCGTCGACCCCGGTGCCGTACGACGGGCAGTGGCGGCGGCCGTCACGGCGCCCGCGCCGCATCACACCACTCCCTGGCGGTTCGTCCTCCTGGAGTCCGAGGAGTCCAGGACGCGGCTCCTCGACGCCATGCGGGACGCCTGGATCGCGGATCTGCGCGGGGATCAGAAGGCCGAGGAGTCCATCACCAAGCGGGTCCGGCGGGGGGATGTGCTGCGCAAGGCCCCGTACCTCGTCGTGCCGTGTCTGGTGATGGACGGGGCTCATACGTACGGCGACGTACGGCGGGACGGGGCCGAGCGCGAGATGTTCGTGGTCGCGGCCGGGGCGGGCGTACAGAACTTCCTGGTCGCGCTCGCCGGGGAGCGGCTCGGCTCCGCGTGGGTGTCGTCGACGATGTTCTGCCGGGATGTCGTACGAGAGGTGCTGGGGCTGCCGGAGGGGTGGGATCCGATGGGGGCCGTGGCCGTGGGGCACGCGGCGGAGGAGCCCAGGGCTCGGCCCGAGCGGGACGCGGGGGCGTTCATCGAGGTGCGGTGAGTCAGGCCTTCCGGGGAGTCGGACCGCCTACCCTCGTAGGGCACCCCAAGCGCTAGGACCTCATTCGTGGCTGGACGCTTCGCACCTCGGCCGACGCGTACGACAGTGCGCGGCGGGCATGTCGTGGTGCCCGGCGGGGTGCCCCTGCCCGCGCCGGCGCCCGGCCGCAGTCGTACGTGGACGCCGTCCTGGCCTCTCGATCTCGGGCTCGTGCTCGGGCCGCTGCGGCGTGGGCCGGGCGATCCGACGTTCCGTACGACGCCGGACGGGTCCGTCTGGCGGGCCTGCCGGACTCCTGCCGGGCCGGGGACCCTACGGGTCGCGCTGCGGGGCGGGGCGGTCCACGGCGAGGCGTGGGGGGCGGGGGCCGAGTGGCTGCTCGATCAGCTTCCGGAGCTGCTCGGGGCCCTGGACGACCCGGATGCCTTCGAACCGCGGCACCGGCTGGTCGCGGTCACCCGGCATCGGCGGCCGGGGTTGCGGCTGACGCGTACCGGGCTCGTGCTGGAGTCGCTGATCCCGTCCGTGCTCGAGCAGAAGGTCACCACCGATGAGGCGTACCGGGCCTGGCGGTTGCTCGTACGGAAGTACGGGGAGCCTGCGCCGGGGCCCGCGCCGGAGCGGATGTGTGTCATGCCGGCGGCGCGGACCTGGGCGTTGATTCCCTCCTGGGAGTGGCATCGGGCCGGGGTGGACAACAAGCGGGCCTCGACGATTCTGCGGGCCGTGCGGGTCGCTGCGCGGCTCGAGGAGGCGGTGTCGTTCGAGCCCGTGCGGGCTCAGGCTCGGCTGGAGCTGGTGTCCGGGGTGGGGCCCTGGACCTCTGCGGAGGTTGTGCAGCGCAGTCATGGGGCGGCGGATTCCGTGACCGTGGGGGATCTTCATCTGCCCGGGATCGTGGGGTACGCGCTGGCGGGTGACCGGGACGCGGACGACTCCGTGATGCTGTCGTTGCTCGCGCCCTATGCGGGGCAGCGGCATCGGGCGGCTCGGTTGATCCTGTTGTCCGGGCGGACGCCGGCTCGGCGGGTGCCGAAGATGCCTCGGGGGGATATCGGGCGGCTTTGACCGGCGCCCGGCGCCGGTGCCGGGGCCGAGGGGTTTTCGCCCCCTCCGCCCCTGCCCGTCCCGTACCTGGGGGCTGCGCCCCCAGACCCCCCTTCGGCCTGAACGGCCTCGTCCTCAAACGCCGGACAGGCTGAGAGCTACTGGTCCGAGGAGAAGCGCACCGCGCCTGCTGGGATTCTGGCGTCGCACCAGACCCGTACGCCGTCGCGGAGTTCGTTGTCCGGGCCGATGTGTGCGCCGTCGCCGATTACCGCGCCTTCCAGGATGGAGCGTTCGCCGATGCGGGCTCGGGCGCCGATCAGGGAGTCGGTGATGACGGCGCCGGGTTCGATGACTGCGCCGGGGAGGATGGCGCTGCCTGTGATGCGGGCGCCTTCGCCGATGTGTGCGCCCTCGCCGACCACCGTGCCGCCGGTCAGCTTGGCGTCGGGGGCGACGGTGGCGGTGGGTAGGACCAGGCGGTCGCCGCAGCGGCCGGGGACGGCCGGGGAGGGGGCTCGGCCGAGGACGAGGTCCGCTGAGCCGCGTACGAAGGCCTGGGGGGTGCCGAGGTCGAGCCAGTAGGTGGAGTCGACCATGCCCTGGAGGTGGGCTCCGTTGGCGAGGAGGTCCGGGAAGGTCTCGCGTTCCACCGAGACCGGGCGGCCCGTGGGGATCGTGTCGATGACCGAGCGGCGGAAGACGTATGCGCCCGCGTTGATCTGGTCGGTGACGATCTCCTCGGGGGTCTGGGGCTTCTCCAGGAAGGCCGTTACGCGGCCGGTGGCGTCCGTGGGGACCAGGCCGAACGCGCGCGGGTCCTCGACACGGGTGAGGTGGAGGGAGACGTCCGCGCCCGTCGTCTGGTGGGTGCGGACCAGGGCCGGGATGTCGAGACCGGTCAGGATGTCGCCGTTGAAGACCAGGACCGGGGCGTCGGGGCCCGAGTGCAGGCGGGAGGCCACGTTGCGGATGGCGCCGCCGGTGCCGAGGGGCTCCTCCTCGGTGACGTACTCGAGGTGGAGGCCGAGCGAGGAGCCGTCGCCGAAGTACGGCTCGAAGACCTCGGCCAGGTAGGAGGTCGCCAGGACGATGCGCTCTACGCCCGCTGCCTTCGCCCGGGCCAGCTGGTGGGTGAGGAACGGGACCCCGGCCGCCGGAACCATCGGCTTGGGAGTGTGCACCGTGAGCGGGCGCAGTCTGGTGCCTCTGCCGCCGACCAGGAGGATCGCTTCTGTCACCTGTCGTCTCTGCTTCCTGCCGGGACCGGCCGAACTGTGTTTCGGCCGGCCAGTGTATGCAGACCGTTCGATGGCGCTTTCGACGGCCGACGGTGCGGGTCCTCCCGTGCTGCCCGGCCGTGCTACCTGCCCTGGTACTTGGCCGCCGTCTTCCGGGCGGAGCCGAGCTTGCTGTACAGCTGCCAGCCCGGGCACTCCGTGCTGAACCCGTCCCGGTGGCCGGAGATCACGTTCAGTCGCACGTTCTTTCCCTTTTTGTAGAGATTGCCACCGCCGGACTTCAGATATGTCTTTCCGTTCGGATTGGCTCCGAAGAGGCCAAGCTTCCATGCCGTGAGCTTCGCGATGGCTGTTACGGCGGATCCGGACGGCTTCGTCTTGCCGAAGCTGCCGAGGACGGCGATCCCCATGCTGTCGGTGTTGAAACCGAGGGTGTGGGCGCCCATGACGGCCTTCGCCACGCCCCCGGCCCGGCCTTCGTAGATGTTTCCGCACTTGTCGACGAGGAAGTTGTAGCCGATGTCCCGCCAGCCACTGCTCACCACGTGGTAGCGGTAGATACTGCGGATGACCGAAGGGGCTTGGGCGCAGGTGTAGTTGTTGCCCGAGGCGGTGTGGTGCACGAAGGCCACCTTGACCTTCTTCGTGTAGACGAAACCGCGCTCGCGCAGGTCCTCGTTCGCGCCCCAGCCCTTGCGCGTGATGATGCGCGGGCGTGGGCCGATGTACGGCTTCACGCGCTGCTCATCGGGGCGCTCGGCAAAGAATTCGCGCTCCGTCTCCTGCTGGGAGAGCTCGGGGATCTCGTCCGGGGAGAGCTCGGGGATGTCGGCGGCGCTCGTGGGCTCCAGACCGGTGTTGTCGGCGTTTACGGCGGCGTACACGGCGGACAGTGCGCCGGCGCGCGGGGCGCGTACCTGCGCGTCGGCTCGCGGCAGGCTCTGTTGTGCACCGGCGCGCGGAACGTCCGGCTGCGCGCCTGCGGAGCGGGCGTCCGCGCCGGGCGCGACGAGTTCGAGACGCAAGCCCCTGGGGAGCGGCGAGTCGCTCACCACCGGTGCGCGCTCGTCCATCTCCGCCTGGACGCGTACCTCGACGCCGTCGGAGTCCCCCACCCACAGCGGTGCGGTGGATCCACGCAGCCGGCCCGACCCGCCTTCGGCGCTGTCCGGGTCGGCGCCGTGCTCGTGGTTGTGCGTCTCGACGTCCTGCCAGCCGGACCACTGGCC
The DNA here is from genome assembly GCF_026341825.1 of Streptomyces sp. NBC_00620. Classification (GTDB taxonomy): domain Bacteria; phylum Actinomycetota; class Actinomycetes; order Streptomycetales; family Streptomycetaceae; genus Streptomyces. The sequence continues at coordinate 2,935,796 of NZ_JAPENY010000001.1, read as the reverse complement.
GGTGGCGGCGCCGCGGGTACGGACCTGGACGCGGCCGTGCAGTTCGCTGTCCGGGTTGTCCCAGACGACGCCGACGAGCGAGAAGGGCCGTACGTCGCGTCTGACGAGCCCCTGTTCGGGAGCGGCGGAGCCGAGGGAGCGGTCGCCCCCGAGCGGGACGAGCGGCAGGGACTGGGTGCTGCCGGGGGCGGCGGGCTCGGACGTCACCGCCGGCAGGCCGGCCTGCGCCGGAGCGGACAGGGCCAGCGGAAGGGCGAGAGCGGCCGCGCAAGTGACGCCGACCGAGGAAGCAAGGAATCCACGCATGCCCCTGATCCTGGACATAGTCATACATATCTGTCTATCGGGGAATTGACGGACCGTCGGGTTCCACTCGGCCGAACCGGTGGCCCGGCGGGTCCGCCGGGCGCTCCGCCCCGCGTACGCTTGCCCGCGTGAACGCCACCGACCGCACCCCCGCCGACCTGCTGCGATCCGCGCTCGCCGCGGACCCCGCGCGCCCCCTGGTGACCTTCTACGACGACGCCACGGGCGAACGGATCGAATTGTCCGTGGCCACCTTCGCCAATTGGGTGGCCAAGACCGCCAACCTGCTCCAGAACGAACTGTCGGCCGAACCCGGCGAACGGGTCGCGCTGCGGCTGCCCGCGCACTGGCAGACGGCCGTCTGGCTGCTCGCGTGTTCGTCGGTGGGTGTCGTCGCGGATGTCGGGGGCGATCCCGGCGCGGCGGATCACGTCGTCGCGGGGCCCGGCGAGTTCGAGGCCGGGCTCGCGTGCTCCGGCGAACGTGTCGCGCTGTCGCTGGCTCCGCTGGGGCGGCGCTTTCCGACGCCGCCCGCCGGGTACGCCGACTACGCCGTCGAGGTCCCGACGCAGGGGGACCGGTTCCAGGCGTACGCGCCTGTGGACCCGGAGGTGGCGGCGCTGATCGTCGCCGGGGCGGAGTACACGAGCGCGGAGGTTGTCGAGCGGGCGCGGGTGGATGCGGGTGCGCTCGGGCTCACGGGGCCCGGGTCCCGGATTCTGTCGGCGCTGCCGTACGACACCTGGGAGGGGCTCAGCGCGGGGTTGTACTCGGCGCTCGCCACCGGGGGGTCCGTGGTGTTGTGCCGCCATCTTGAGGAGCTTGGCGAGGACGCGTTGGCCAAGCGGATCGAGAGTGAGCGGGTGACGGCTACGGCTCGGTGAGCCTTCGCCAGGAGGCCGCCGGTTGTCTGCGGGCCGTCTGTGGCTGGTCGCGCAGTTCCTCGCGCCCCTGAAGGGGCGCTGCGGTCGCCCCCCGTGTCATCCGTTCGGCCCATCAGCGTCCCGCCCCCACCCCCGCCCCGCGCCATGGTCGTAGGAGCACGACACGCTCGTACGCCATGAGGGGTGGACTCAGACGTGACCGACACCGCAGGCACGGCCTCCGGACGTGGTGCGCTGGGTCCGGAGCTCGGTGCCACCCCTACCGGCGCCGGGCTCATACGTCGGCGTAGGCGCTGGCTGCGTTACACGGCGATCGGTGCCGCGGTCGTGGTGCTCGGTACCGCGGGAGTGGGCTGGGCGGCGTACGAGAAGCTGAACGCGAACATCACGGCGGACAACGACGCGGCGACCGAGCTGGCCCGGTACGAGAAGGAACGGCCCACCGCGCTGGTGCGCGACGCGCAGAACATCCTGCTGATCGGGTCGGACTCGCGGGCCGGGGACGGCAACGCGAAGTACGGGCGGGACTCCGGCACCGAGCGGTCCGACACCACGATCCTGCTGCATCTCGCCGCGAACCGGCGCAGCGCGACCGCCGTCTCGCTCCCCCGCGACCTGATGGTGGACGTGCCCAGCTGCCGCCGCCCGGACGGCACCCGTACCGAGCCGATGTTCGCGATGTTCAACTACGCCTTCCAGGCGGGCGGTTCGGCCTGCACGATCCGTACCGTCGAGAAGCTCACCAACATCCGCGTCGACCATCACATGGTCGTCGACTTCAACGGTTTCAAGGAGATGGTCGACGCGGTCGACGGCGTCCGGGTGTGCCTGAAGGAGCCGATCGACGACAAGGAAGCCCAGCTGAAGCTGCCGGCGGGCAAGGTGACGCTCAACGGCGAACAGGCCCTCGGTTATGTCCGCGCCCGCAAGAGCATCGGCGACGGCAGCGACACCGACCGGATGGACCGTCAGCAGCGCTTCCTCGGCGCACTCGTCAACAAGGTGCGCAGCAACGACGTACTGCTCAATCCCACGAAGCTCTATCCCGTGCTCGACGCGGCCACCTCCTCGCTCACCACGGACCCGGCGCTGGCGAACCTGCGCGGGCTGTACGACCTCGTGCGCGGCATGCGCAACATCCCCACGGAGCGGGTGCAGTTCCTGACGGTGCCCCGGACGTCGTACGTCTACAACGCCAACCGCGACCAGCTCGTGGAACCCGAGGCTGAGAAACTCTTCACGCGGCTGCGTGAAGATGCGGCGATCGCGGTCACAAAGGACCTTCCGGAGGTTTCCGCCACAAACAGCTCGTACGACTCCTCTTTCGGGGAGTCCTACGACGAGTCCGAGGGCGAGTCCGAGGGCGAGTCCGAGGGCGAGTCCTACGAGGACGGAAAACCGGGCGGAAAGGGACCCGCCGGAGTCCCGCGGAGTCCCGATCCGGCGCCGACTTTCCGGGGGAACACGGCGGCCGAGGACGAGTGCGGGTAAAGCCCACGTCAAGGCGGGGAACTGCTGAGCTAAGAACTCTCTGAGAAATAGGGCGGATTGCCCAGTTGTAGGCAGGTGGAATTTGTCACTGCCGTCGCTTGACGCTGAACTGGGCGGATAGTGTGAGCGATCCGGTGCACCCGGCCTTCAGGTCTGTCCTGCGGTCGCGCACTGCTGGACCGACTGACCGAGCGCCTTTTGTAGGGGGAAAAGGCGCCGCGTGGCCCCGACGGAGGACTTAAGCAACCGTGGACGCGCAAGGCCGTGGGCGGGCGGACGATATCGACCCCGCAGACCAGTGGGTACTCAACCCGAACACCGGCGACTACGAACTGCGACTGCGGCCTTCCGCACCGCAATCACCAGTCCCCGGTCCTCGCAGATCGGCCCGTGGCGCGGGGGGCGTCCCAACGGGCTCACGCAGCACGCCGGTCCGCGAACCCGGCGAAGCTCCGGGCCGCGTTCCCGACACCGATGTGCCGGGGCCGCGCAGGCGCCGTGGCGCACCCGCCGAACCGCCTCCAGGGCGTCGGCGGGGGCGTACGAAGCCGAAGAAGTCGAAGGCGAAGAAGATACTGCTGTGGACCGGCGGCACGATGGCCCTCGTGCTGGTCGCCGCCTCCACCGCCGGGTACTTCTACCTCAAGCACCTCGAGGGCAACGTCACCACGACGGACGTCGGCAACGCGGCCTCCAGCAGCTTCAGCAAGGACGAGGCCTTCAACATCCTCATCATCGGTACGGACAAACGCACCGGTGAGGGCAACGAGGAGTACGGCGACTCGGGCAGCGTGGGTCACGCCGACACCACGATCCTGCTGCACGTCTCCAAGGACCGTACGAACGCGACCGCGTTGAGCATTCCGCGCGACCTGATCGTCGACATCCCGGACTGCGAGACGAAACAGTCGGACGGCAGCACCAAGGTCATCCCGGGCACCACCGGCGTCCGCTTCAACACGAGCCTCGGCCAGTCCGGCCGGGACGCGGGCTGCACCATGCGCACGGTCAAGGAAGTCACCGGCATCACGCCCAACCACTTCATGATGGCCGACTTCAACGCGGTCAAGACGCTGACCACCGCGGTGGACGGCGTCGAGGTCTGCCTCGCCAAGGACGTCGACGACGACGACTCCAAACTCAAGCTCTCCGCCGGCAAGCACACGATCGAGGGCGAGACGGCGCTCGCCTTCCTCCGCACCCGGCACAGCTTCGGCAACTCGGGCGACCTCGACCGCATCAAGGTGCAGCAGCAGTTCCTGGCCTCGCTGATGCGCAAGATGTCCTCCAGCGACACCCTCACCAGCCCCAGCAAGCTGCTGAAGCTGGCCGAGGCCGCCACCAAGGCGCTGACGGTGGACACCGGTATCGGCAAGGTCAGCACGCTCAAGGACGTGGCCCTGGAGCTGAAGAAGGTGCCGACGAAGAACATCACCTTCCTCACGACGCCGGTCATCGACAACCCGGCCGAGGAGACCCCGGTGACGGTCGTCGTCTCCCCGACGGATTCTCAGCCGGTCTTCGACATGATCAGGGACGACGTGTCCTTCACCGAGGTGAAGGCGCAGGAGAAGAAGGAGGCCGCCGCGGTGGCCGCCCGGCTCAAGGGCACCCAGTCCGCGGCCGCCGATGTCCGGGTCAACATCTACAACGGCGGCGCCCCCGCCGGCTCCGCACAGGAAACACTTAACTGGCTGCAGAATGATGAGGGCGTGACCAAGTCCAGCCAGCTCGGCAACGCCGAGGAAACGCTCAGCAAGACGACCCTCGAGTACTCACCCGACCAGGCCGATCAGGCGCGCAAGCTGGCGGATCTCATGGGGTTGTCCGGTTCGGCGATGAAGCCTGGCAAGAGCGAGACGAACTCACAGGGTCTGCCCGCGATCGTGCTGACCCTGGGCAAGGACTTCAAGGGCGCGGGGGTCTCCATGACCGCTGCGACAACGGCGCCCTCGACGGTCGAAAAGTCCACGGCGGACAAAACTGTGTGCGCCAGCTGATGACCTAACGGGTCCGTCATGCGTCCAACAGGACGTGAGTGCGTCCGACTTGGGCGCCACAAACGTTCAACTGGACGCGGGACGGGCCCGTTTGTCAGGCGCAGGGTGGGGAGGGGCAGCAAGATGGCGCAAAGTGGTGTGCGCGGGGAGGGAAGACGCTCAAACGGCCGGGGGGCCGGTGAGCTGGGCTGGGACGACAGCCTGTACGACGAGAGCGGTGAGCCCGTCCGGGGGACCGACGGCGATTCCGGTCAGGGCGCCGAGAGCGTTCCCGGCCCGAGGGCCGACGGAGAGCCGGCGGCGGCCCCAGTGGCGGCCGACGGCGATCCTGTTCCGGGAGCCGACGGCCGGACGGCCGAGGACACGATGCCCCTCAAAGCGCAGGGGAGCAGCGGGAGCGGCGGCGGCGCCCGTAAGCACGGGGGCGGGGCGCGCCCGCGCCGCAAACGCCGAATACTGCGCTGGTCGGCGATGGTCCTGGCAGTCCTGATACTTGGCACCGCGGGTGCCGGATATCTCTACTACCAGCACCTGAACGACAACATCCAGAAGGACAAACTGAACATCGGCGACGAGAAGGACCGCGCCGCCAAGTCCGAGGCGAACGCGGCCGGCCAGACCCCGCTGAACATCCTTCTGATCGGCTCGGACGCCCGGGACACCGAGGAGAACCAGGAACTCGGCGGCGCGAAGGAGACCTTCGGCTCCACCCCGCTCGCGGACGTCCAGATGCTGTTGCACCTCTCCGCCGACCGCACCAACATGTCGGTGATCAGCATGCCGCGCGACACCCTCGTGGACATCCCCAAGTGCACGGACCCGGACGACGGCGAGGTGTACGCGGCAACCACCGTTCGCACGTTGACCAACCGGACACTCGGCCGCGGCGGCCCCGGCTGCACGGTGGCCACCTGGGAGAAGCTGACCGACATCCACATCGACCACTTCATGCAGATCGACTTCTCGGGTGTGGTCTCGATGGCGGACGCGATCGGCGGCGTCCCGGTCTGCGTGGACGCCAACGTCGAGTCCAGGGACAGCCAGGGCCACGGCTCCGGGCTGAAGCTGGAAGAGGGCACCACGTACGTCAAGGGTGAGCAGGCCCTGCAGTGGCTGCGTACCCGCTACGGCTTCGAGGACGGCAGCGACCTGGCGCGCGCCAAGGCTCAGCACCAGTACATGAACTCGATGGTCCGCCAGCTGCGCGAGAACGCCACGATCACCAACCCCACGAAACTGCTCAAGCTCGCCAACACGGCCACCAAAGCGCTGATCGTCGACGAGAGCCTGGACGAGGTGGGGAAACTCTACGACCTCGGCAACGAGCTGAAGAAGGTCGAGCCGAAGCGGATCACGATGACCACGATGCCGAACCGGTACGTCGGCGTGCACGTGGAGCCCACGGACGACGCGGCCAAGCTGTTCCGCCTCGTCCGCGAGGACATCGCGCTGGACGGCAAGGACAAGAAGAAGACGACCACGGAGAAGGCCTCCTCGGATCCGGCCGCCGCGGACGACAAGATCGGCGTGGCCGTGCTGAACGGCACCCGGACGTCCACGCTGGGCCCGGTCAGCGGGCGGGCGAGCGATGTGAGCGAGCTGCTGGTCGGCAAGGGCTTCACCCAGGCCTCGGCGGAACAGACGGAAGCGACGGCCGAGGACAAGACGCTGATCAAGTACCCGAGCGCCGACCTGGAGGGTGACGCCCAGCGGGTCGCCAAGGCCCTGGGGATTCCGACGAGTTCGGTGGAGAAGTCGACGAACGTCTCGGGCGTCACGCTCGTGGTCGGCGCCGACTGGCGCGAGGGCACGACGTACAAGGCCGAGGTGGAGGACAACACGATTCCGGACACGGCGGAGGCGCTCAACGGCGCCAACGACGAGGCCTGCATGCACGTGAACCCGAACTACACCTGGTCGTAAGCGAGTTGGGCCCCTCTCCATGCCGAGAGGGGCCCAACTCGTGCACCTACAACCTCAGTTGGAGCTGAGCACCGCCGGACGCCGCGACGCGATGACCTTCTTCGCGAGCGCCTTCGGGCTGGTGAGGAAGCCCCAGCCCCACGACATGTGCATCGTCGCGAGGGCGAGGGGAATCTGGAGCCGCGCCTTCAGCGGCAGCCCCTTGCCCGCGGGCAGCGACCCGAGCGCGATGGCCGCGAGATAGCCGCCGGGGATCACGAACCCCCAGGGGGTCAGCGCCGCGCCCACCACGACACCCAGCGTGATCGCGCAGACGGCGGTCGGCGGGGCGAGGTAGCGCAGGTTGATGGAGCCCTCGTGGAAGCGGGCGACGACATGGCGCCAGCGCCCGTAGTCCTTGTACTGCCTGGCGAGGGCGCGCATGGAGGGCCTCGGGCGGTACGACACCCGCAGCTCGGGCGAGAACCAGATGAGGCCGCCCGCCTCCCTGATCCGGAAGTTCAGCTCCCAGTCCTGGGCGCGGATGAACTCCTCGTTGTAGCCGCCCTGTTGCTCAAGGGCCTCACGCCGGAAGACACCGAGGTACACGGTATCGGCGGGCCCGGCCTCGCCTCCCGTGTGGAAGGCCGCGTTCCCCACGCCGATCTTCGAGGTCATCGCGGCGGCGACCGCGTGCTCCCAGTCGTTCTCACCCTCGGCGTGCATGACCCCGCCGACGTTCTGCGCGCCGGTCTCCGCGAGGAGGCGTACGGCGGTCGCGATGTAGTTGGGCGAGAGCATGCCGTGCCCGTCGACGCGTACGACGATGGGGTGGCTGGACGCCTTGATCGCCGCGTTCAGCGCGGCGGGCGTGCGACCGGCCGGGTTCGGCACGGTGTGCACGCGCGGATCCTCGCCCGCGAGCTCGGCGGCGATCTCCTCCGTACGGTCCGAGGACGGGGCGATGGCGAGCACCACCTCCATCTCGCCGTCGTACTCCTGCGCCAGGATCGCTTGGACGGACCCGCGCAGGTGCCGCTCCTCGTCGAGGACGGGCATGATCACAGAAACGGCGGGGGACCGCACGTCAGACTTCTCGCTCATCGGTCGCCACGTTACCGCGAATGGGGGACACGGTCGCGCGCCGCCCTCTCTCCGCCCCGGGCCGCAGATCGTATGGGCCTACGGTGCTCACGGATCCCACGGCCGGCCTTCGCGGAGGTGCCCCCTTGCCCACGCCGCCCCGCTCCCCCGCACGCCCTCCACGCCGACCGGGGTCTTCCCCCGCCCGGCGGCCGCCCGTACGGCGCAAGAAGCCACGCTGGGCCATGCGGGCGGTGACGACGCTCTCGGTGGTGGTGCTCGCCGCGGCGGGCATCGGGCACGCGGTGGTCACCAGCCTGGACGCGGACATCGCCCGGGTCGACCCCTTCAAGGACATGAAGAACCGTCCCGAGGCGGGCCACGGCATGAACGTGCTGCTGGTCGGCACCGACGGCCGGGACAAGATCACGGAAGCGGAGCGGCGCAAGTACCGGCTGGGCGGCGCGCCCTGCCACTGCACCGACACGATCATGATCGTGCACATCTCGGAGGACCGGGAGCGGGCCAGCGTCGTGAGCCTGCCGCGCGACTCGTACGCCGAGACGCCCGCGCACACCGACCAGATCACCGGCAAGAAGCACGGCTCGCACCCCATCAAGATCAACGCGGCGTACGCCGAGGGCGGTCCGCAGCTGACCGTGCGCACGGTCGAGAGCATGACCCGGGTGAAGATCGACCACTACCTGGAGGTCGACTTCACCAGCTTCATGAAGACCGTCGACGAGCTCGGCGGTGTCGAGATCTGCACGACGAAGCCCCTCAAGGACTCGTACACCGGGCTCGACCTCACGGCGGGCTCGCACCGGCTGAACGGCGGGCAGGCACTCCAGTACGTCCGCTCCCGCCATGCCGACGGTTCCTCCGACCTCGGCCGGATGCAGCGCCAGCAGCGTTTCCTGGCGGCGCTGATCGCACGGGCCACCTCGTCCGGGGTGCTGCTGAACCCGATGAAGTTCCGTGACGTCACCCGGGCCGTGCTCGGCTCGGTCCGCGCGGACAAGGGGTTCGGCACGGACGAACTGCTCGACCTCGGGCGGGCGATGCGCGACTTCTCGCCCTCCTCGTCCGAGTTCACGACCGTGCCGATCGGGCAGATGGGATACGCCGTGAAGGGCGTCGGCTCGACGCTCAAGTGGGACCCGGTCAAGTCGAAGAAGCTCTTCCAGGCCCTGCGCGACGACCGGCCGCTCGCGGCGCACAAGCCCCGCAGCAACGCCCTGCGCGTCGATGTGGCCCCGCAGCAGATCCGCGTCCAGGTCGAGAACGGGACGCCCACGGCGGGCCTCGGCATGCGGGTCGACAGCGCGCTCGCCGCCACCGGGTTCCGTACGACCCGGCAGCCCGTCACCGCACAGGACCGCACCCTCCGCCGCACGATCGTCTCGTACGACCCCCGCTGGGACCGCTCCGCGAAGTCCCTCGCGGCCGCCCTGCCCGGCTGCGAACTGCGCGCGGTCAAGGGGCGGGGGCCGCTCCTGAAGGTGACCGCTGGGGCGGACTTCAAGGGGGTGCGGAAGGTGCGGGCGGACGATCCGTATCAGGGGGAGTTCGGGGTGACTACGGGGGATCAGGTGATTTGTCCGTAACGGTCACCGTCACCGTCGCCGTCACCGTGAGTGCCGTTACTCGTCCAGACCCTCCGCCGCGCGCTTCTCACGCAGGTCCATGATCGCGCGGCGCCTGGCCAGTCGGTGGGTGCGGCGGATCTGGGCCTCCTGGTACCGGCGTTCGTCGCGCTCGGTCTCCGGGAGGACCGGCGGCACCGGTCGCGGCTTGCCGTCGGCGTCGACCGCGGCGAAGACGAGGTAGGCCGAGCCGACCTGCTGGGGTGGCGTGGACTCGTTCCACCGCTCGGCCAGGACGCGGACGCCGACCTCCATGGACGTACGACCGGTCCAGTTCACCTGGGCCTTCACATGGACCAGGTCGCCCACGCGGACGGGTTCCAGGAAGGCCATCTCGTCCATGGAGGCGGTGACGGCGGGCCCGCCGGAGTGCCGTCCGGCCACCGCGCCCGCCGCGTCGTCCACGAGCTTCATGATCACTCCACCGTGCACCGTTCCCAGAAGGTTGGTGTCGTTGTGGCTCATGATGTGGCTGAGGGTGGTCCGGGACGCTGAGGTGGGCTTGCCCGGAATATCGGATTCCGGGGTGGGGGCCTGGTCTGTCATGGCGTCCACCTTATGCGGGGGTCACACAAGGGTTGCTTTGCATCAGGTCTGCAACAGGCATGGCATGAATCTCCTCACTCTCTTGTATGGCGCACAGTGCGGCACTGCACACTGGTCCGCATGAACGATTGGCCCGACGAGAACCGCAACGACCGGTACGGACGCGGCAGCGCCGGCGCGCAGCCCGAGAGCGCGCGCGTCATGCGGCAGGTCCGCCGTGGCCAACCGGGCCCCGGTCCGTCCGCGCCGCCGTACGGCGGGGTGCCCCAGCAGCCGACGTACGTCGACGGGCAGGGGTACGACGACCAGTACGGCAACGGCTACAACTCGGGCCAGGTCTACGGCACGCCGAACGGCGGCGGACCGCAGGGACCGGGCGGGCCGGGCGGCGGACGGGGTCCGCGCCGCGCGCCGAACTGGGGCCGCCGGATCAAGTGGACCGCCATCACGCTGGTCACACTGCTCGTCGTGGTCTCCGTCAGCACGTACTTCTGGGCCGACTCCAAGCTCAACCGTGACGTGGATCTCTCGAAGGTCATCGACCGCCCCGACGCGGGCGAGGGCACGAACTACCTGATCGTCGGTTCCGACAGCCGCGCCGGCATGACCGCCGAGGAGAAGAAGGCGCTGCACACCGGATCCGCCGAGGGCAAGCGCACGGACTCGATGATGATCCTGCACACCGGCGACAACGGCTCCACGCTGATCTCGCTGCCGCGTGACTCCGACGTCGAGATCCCGACCTTCGTGGGCTCCGAGTCCGGCAAGACGTACAAGGGCACGGGCCGGCACGTGAAGCTGAACGCGGCGTACGCGGAGGACGGGCCCGAACTGCTCGTGCGTACCGTCGAGTTCAACACCGGGCTGCACATCGACCACTACGTGGAGATCGGCTTCGCGGGCTTCGCGGACATCGTCGACTCGGTCGGCGGCGTGGAGATCGAGATCCCCAAGGGCGGCATGAAGGACACCAAGTCCGGCGCCGACTTCGAGGCGGGCAAGCAGACCCTCAACGGCGAGCAGGCCCTCGCGTTCGTCCGTACCCGCTACGCGCTCGCGGGCAGCGACCTCGACCGTACGAAGAACCAGCAGAAGTTCCTCTCGGCGCTGGCCAACCAGGTCGCGACGCCGGGCACCGTCCTGAACCCGTTCAAGCTCTACCCGACCATGGGCGCGGGCCTCGACAGTCTCATCGTCGACAAGGACATGGGCCTGTTCGACCTCGCCGACATGTTCTGGGCCATGAAGAGCGTGAGCGGCGGCGACGGCACGTCGATGAACATGCCGATCTCCGGCTCCACCGGCGGCAACCTCGTCTGGGACGAGGCCAAGGTCAAGACGCTGGTGAACGAGCTGAAGAACGACGAGAAGGTGACGGTCACGGGCGACTGAGCCGGGCGTTCCGGGCGACTGAGCCAGGAAACGAGTGAAGGGCACCCATCGGGTGCCCTTCACTCGTTTCAGACGGAGGTCACATCGAGGCGCACTACATCGCGCGGCACATCTCGGCGGCGCGGCGACAGGACTCCGCGCAGCGCATCATCTGGGGGTCGTCCGGCATCGTCATACACGCCTCGGCACACATGTCGCAGGCCTTGGCGCACATGACGCACATCTCGGCCGACATGGGTGAGCGGCGCATCATCATGTCGGCGCACATGCGAGTCATCTCGGAGCAGTCCATGAGCGCGCGCATGACCTGCATCTGGGCCTGGCCGCCCATCTGCATGCAGGAGCTCATGGTCTCCTCGCACACGGCGTGGCAGGACATGCAGGCCTCGACGCAGTCCTGCATCGCCTTGCTCATCGCGGTCATGTTTCCGGTCTGGGTCATGACTTCTCCCGGGGGTGGGGGCCCCTGAGCGGGGTCCCGTGCCCTTCCGTCGTACGCCGTCCCGGCCGACCTCGCCATCGGACGGCAGGCGGAAGAGGGGCTCGGGGAGGCCCCTCCCCCGCATCCGCCTTTACGGCAGGTTGCGGGCCATCACGATGCGCTGGACCTGGTTCGTGCCCTCGTAGATCTGGGTGATCTTGGCGTCGCGCATCATGCGCTCGACCGGGTAGTCGCGGGTGTAGCCGTAGCCGCCCAGGAGCTGGACGGCGTCCGTCGTGACCTCCATGGCCACGTCCGAGGCGAAGCACTTCGCCGCGGCGCCCTGGAAGGTGAGGTCCTTGTCGCCGCGCTGGGACTTCGCCGCTGCCGCGTACGTGAGCTGGCGGGCGGCCTCGATCTTCATGGCCATGTCGGCGAGCATGAACTGGATGCCCTGGAACTCGGCGATCGCCTTGCCGAACTGCTTGCGCTCCTGGACGTAGCCCTTGGCGTAGTCCAGCGCGCCCTGGGCGATGCCGAGGGCCTGGGCGGCGATCGTGATGCGGGTGTGGTCCAGGGTCTTCATGGCGGTGGCGAAGCCGGTGCCCTCTTCGCCGATCATGCGGTCGGCGGGGATGCGGACGTTGTCGAGGTAGACCTCGCGGGTCGGGGAGCCCTTGATGCCGAGCTTCTTCTCCGGGGCGCCGAAGGAGACGCCCTCGTCCGACTTCTCGACCACGAAGGCGCTGATGCCCTTGCTGCGCTTCGTCGGGTCGGTGACCGCCATCACCGTGTAGTACTCGGACTCGCCCGCGTTGGTGATCCAGCGCTTCACGCCGTTGAGGACGTAGAAGTCGCCGTCGCGGACCGCCTTCGTCTTCATGCCCGCCGCGTCGGAGCCCGCGTCCGGCTCGGAGAGGGCGTACGAGAACATCGCGTCGCCCTTGGCGAGCGGGCCCAGGTACTTCTTCTTGAGGTCCTCGGAGCCGGAGAGGATCACGGGGAGCGAGCCCAGCTTGTTCACCGCCGGGATCAGCGAGGAGGACGCGCAGACGCGGGCCACTTCCTCGATCACGATCACCGTGGCAAGGGCGTCCGCGCCCGCGCCGCCGTACGACTCGGGTACGTGCACGGCGTGCAGGTCGGAGGCGACCAGGGCGTCCAGGGCCTCCTGCGGGAAACGGGCTTCCTCGTCCACCGCGGCCGCGAACGGCGCGATCTTCGCCTCAGCCAGCGAACGGATCGCGTCACGGAGCATGTCGTGCTCCTCGGACGGGCGGTACAGGTCGAAATCAGCCGATCCGGCCAAGGTCTCTCACGCTCCAAGGATGCTGTGACGATGGTGCTAACTACCGTTAAGTAACCCAAATTTTAGGGGCCTGCTCACCACAGGGATACGTGAGCTTGGCGACAGAGGGAAAGTTGCCCGTTGAGGGGCCGTCGCATGCCCCGGTTATGCTCGGGCGCGCACCCCGCCGTACACCTCAGGAGTACACCCATGGCCCTCAAGATCACCGTGATCGGCACCGGGTATCTCGGCGCCACCCACGCCGCGGCCATGGCCGAGCTCGGCTTCGAGGTCCTCGGGCTCGATGTGGTCCCCGAGAAGATCGAGATGCTCAAGCGGGGCGAGGTCCCGATGTACGAGCCGGGTCTCGAGGAGCTGCTGCGCAAGCATGTCGCGGGGATCGAGGGGTCCAGCGGGCGGCTGCGCTTCACCATGGACTGGGCCGAGGTCGGGGAGTTCGGCGACGTCCACTTCGTCTGCGTGAACACGCCGCAGAAGCACGGCGAGTACGCGTGTGACATGTCGTACGTCGATGCCGCCTTCGAGTCGCTCGCCCCGCACCTGCACGGCCCCGCCCTCGTGGTCGGCAAGTCCACCGTGCCCGTCGGCTCCGCGGACCGCCTGGCCGCCCGGCTCGTGGAGCTCGCGCCCGCCGGTGAGGACGCGGAGCTGGCCTGGAACCCGGAGTTCCTGCGCGAGGGCTTCGCCGTGAACGACACGCTGCACCCCGACCGCATCGTGGTGGGCGTACGCAGTGAGCGGGCGGAGAAGCTGCTGCGCGAGGTGTACGCGACGCCGGTCACCGCCGGATCGCCGTTCGTGGTGACCGACTTCCCGACGGCCGAGCTGGTGAAGACCTCCGCGAACTCCTTCCTCGCGACCAAGATCTCCTTCATCAACGCCATGGCCGAGGTGTGCGAGGCCGCCGACGGCGATGTCGTCAAGCTGGCCGAGGCCATCGGGCACGACGAGCGGATCGGGAAGAAGTTCCTGCGGGCCGGGATCGGGTTCGGGGGCGGCTGTCTGCCGAAGGACATCCGCGCCTTCATGGCCCGTGCCGGTGAGCTGGGTGCCGACCAGGCGCTGACCTTCCTGCGCGAGATCGACTCGATCAACATGCGCCAGCGCGGGCAGATGGTGGAGCTGGCGCGGGAGGCGCTCGGTGGCGGGTCGTTCCTGGGGAAGCGGGTCGCCGTGCTCGGTGCCGCCTTCAAGCCCGACTCGGACGACGTCCGGGACTCGCCCGCGCTGAACGTCGCCGGGCAGATCCACCTCCAGGGCGGCCAGGTCACGGTGTACGACCCGAAGGGCATGGCCAACGCGCGCCGGCTCTTCCCGACGCTCGCGTACGCCGACTCCGCCATAGAGGCCGTGCGCGGCGCCGATGTCGTACTGCACCTGACCGAGTGGCGCGAGTTCCGCGAGCTGGACCCGGCGGTGCTTGGCGAGGCCGTGACGACGCGGCTGATCCTCGACGGGCGCAACGCGCTCGACCCGGAGGTGTGGCGGCGGGCCGGGTGGACGTACCGCGCGATGGGGCGGCCGACGGCCTGAGACTCCGGCCCACCGACTGAGGCTGTCGGGTGACGCCGATCCGGCCGAGGCTCAGTCGGCCGGATCGGCGTCGTCGCACATTCTCCACCGTCCTGCCGCCTGGTGTGGCCGGACGGGCTACTTGGCCCGGTACCTGCGCATCTTCGCGCGTGCCCCGCAGACCGACATCGAGCACCAGCGGCCGCGTCCGGCCGGGGAGCGGTCGTAGTAGGCCCAGTGGCAGTCGACGGCCTCGCAGGCCTTCAGTCGGGTCCAGGTGCCCTCGACGAGGGCCTGGGCGACGGCCGCCGCCACCCGCGAGAGCAGCGGGCCCTCGTCCGCCGGGGCGAGGGCCGCCGAGCCGTCGCCCGCGTCGACCGTGACCACCAGGTGCGCCCGCGCGAGCAGCTCGCCCAGCGGGGTCACCGTGCCGTGCGGCGGGTGGCCCGCGTGGGCGAGCAGGGCCGCGCGCAGGGATTCACGCAGCTCGCGGGCCTGTTCCAGCCCGCCCTGGGGGACGCCGAACCGCGCCCGGCCCTCCGCCCCGTCCAGCGAGTCGGCGCCCGTCTCGATGTCCAGCGTGTTCACCAGGGACTGGACCAGGGCCAGGCCTCCGGGTGCGGGCGATCTGTCATTCACGCTTGCGACGTTACCTCCAATGCGGGAGCATGCAGTAACCGTTACCTCTTAATGAGATCTACGGGTAACTCGACGCTTCCTGGGAGGAAGTCATGGCTCTCGCCGAATTCGGCGTCGTCGTCCTGGACTGTCCCGACCCCCGCGCTCTCGCCGGGTTCTACGCCGAGGTGCTCGGCGGCACGGTCGAGGGCGAGGGGGACTGGATCGACCTGAAGCTGCCCGGCGGGCGGTCGCTGGCGTTCCAGGCCGCCCCCGGACACGTACCGCCGAAGTGGCCCGCGGGCGAGGCCTCGCAGCAGTTCCATCTGGACCTGACCGTGGCCGACCTGGACGCGGCCGAGAAGGGCGTGCTGGCGCTCGGGGCGCGGACACTCGACGCGGAGGACCGGTCGCGCGGGTGGCGTGTGTACGCCGATCCGGCGGGGCACCCGTTCTGCCTCTGCGCATGCTGAGCCCGAAGGAGATTGCTGTGGAGCCTGTCGTACGTATGCGGTCCGTCGTACTCGACTGCCCCGACCCCCGCGCGCTCGCCGCGTTCTACGCGGGGGTGCTGGGCGGCACCCCCTGGGGCGAGGACGACGAGTGGGTCGTCCTGCAGATCCCGGACGGGCCACGGCTCGCGTTCCAGCGGGCCCCGGGGTTCGTCCCGCCCGAGTGGCCGCGCGCCGACCTCAACTCGCAGCAGTTCCATCTCGACTTCGACGCCGGAAGCACCTGGGAGGCCCTCGAAGCCGCCCAGGAGGCGGTGCTCGCGCTCGGCGCCCGGCTGTTGCACCAGGAGGACAAGGAGGACTTCCGGGTGTACGCCGATCCGGCGGGGCATCCGTTCTGCCTCTGCCGGATCGACCCGGCGTAGCTATCCGTCCAGCTCCGCGATCTTCGCCGACGAGGGTTCGCGGCGCTGCCGGGCCGCGCGGGCGGTGAAGTCCGCGCTGCGCAGCACGCGTTGGACGTTGCCCCAGGTGAGCAGGGCGAGGTCGGTCTCGGACCAGCCGCGGGTGAGGAGTTCGGCGATCAGGTGCGGGTAGCAGGAGGCGTCGGCGAGGTCCTGGGGGTGCGCGGTTCCGGAGTCGTAGGTCCCCGAGAGGCCGACGGACTCCGGGCCTGCGAGGGCGCGGACGTGGTCGAGGTGGTCGGCGACGTCCCGTACGGAGGGGCCCGTCTGCTCGGCGGTGAGCGGGACGAGGCACAGGCCCTTGGCGGCGCCGAGTTCGGCGAGGACGCCGTCGGGGAGGTTGGCCGGGTGGGGGCGCAGGGCGCGGGCCGCGGAGCGGGTGAACAGGACCGGGGCCTTGGACGCGGCCATCGCGCGGGCGATCGTGGCGTCCGAGGTGCCGGAGAGGTCGGCGAGCACGCCGAGCCGGTTCATCTCGCGGAGCACCTCCTCGCCGAACCGGGTCAGGCCCGCCTCGCTCGCCCAGGAAGCGCCGGAGAGGGTGAGGACGCGCAGGCCGAGCGCGTGCATGGAGCGCAGGATGCCCATCGAGTCGCCGAGCGCGCCGGCTCCGGCGGGGCCGAGTACCACGGCGACGCGGCCGCAGTGCTGGGCGTCGGTGACGTCCGCCGCGTTGCGGGTCATGCGCAGACCCTCGGGGTGGGCCTGGACCACCGTATGCACCAGGTCGAGCTGCTCCAGGGTGGCTCCGACTGCACGGTCCCCGGCGAGCCCCTCGGGCAGGTGCAGCGACCAGAACAGGGCGCCCACATGCCCTTCCCGCATCCGCGGCACATCCGTGTCCACCGCGCTCTCCCCCAGCTCCAGGTCGAACCAGGGCAGGTGGCGCAGCGCCCAGGGCAGACCGCTGTAGCCGTCGGCGACGGGGTGGCCGGCGAGGAAGGCGTGGGCCCGCTCCAGCGGGTCGCCCGAGGGCTCGGGCTCGGGTGCCGTCTCGAGGTCACTGGTGTCGAGCGGCAGCGGCTCGGGCTCCGGCCAGGCAGCCGGCCGGTCCAGCTTGCCCACCTCAGCGGTCGTGTGCAGTTCGTCCTGCAGGTCTGCCATGACAGGGCTCCGTTGGGTGGACGGTGATCGCAGTACCACCACCGTTCCACGGAGGCCGGGGCGCTTCCTGGTGGGTGGGGCGTTTGGGGGTACGCCCCACCCACCGGGCACGCTCCGGAGGTGTCAGCAGTCCAGTTGCTGCAGCGTCGCGTTCGACGGTCCCCGCCGCGCCTGGAGGTCGCGGGCGACGTCCTCGGCCGCGCCCAGCACCCGTACCGCGTTCTGCCAGGTCAGCTTGGCCAGGTCGGCCTTGGACCAGCCGCGGTCCAGCAGCTCCGCGATGAGGTTCGGGTAGCCGGACACGTCGTGCAGGCCGTCCGGGGTGAACGCCGTGCCGTCGTAGTCGCCGCCGATGCCGAGGTGGTCGATCCCGGCGACCTCGCGCATGTGGTCCAGGTGGTCCGCCACCGTCGACACCGTGGCGACGGGGCGCGGGTTGGACTCCTCGAAGACGCGGTGGACCTTCATGCCCTCGGGGGTCGTGTCGAGGTGGTGGAAGCCGTTGGCGCGCATGTTCTCGTCGGCCGCGGCCGTCCAGTCGACCGCCGCCTGGAGGACGAACTTCGGTACGAACGTCACCATCGCCACTCCCCCGTTGGCGGGCAGCCGCTCCAGGACGTCGTCCGGGATGTTGCGCGGGTGGTCGCACACCGCGCGGGAGGAGGAGTGGGAGAAGATCACCGGCGCGGCGGTCGTGTCGAGCGCGTCGCGCATGGTGGTGGCGGCCACGTGGGAGAGGTCCACGAGCATGCCCTCGCGGTTCATCTCCCGTACGACCTCACGGCCGAAGGACGACAGGCCGCCGACGGCGGGGTGGTCCGTCGCCGAGTCCGCCCAGGCGATGTTGTCGTTGTGGGTGAGGGTCATGTAGCGGACGCCGAGCGCGTACAACCCCCGCAGTGTGGCGAGGGAGTTGTCGATCGAGTGGCCGCCCTCCGCGCCCATCAGCGAGGCGATACGGCCCTCCGCTCGCGCCGCCTCCATGTCGGCGGCGGTCAGCGCGGCGCGCAGGACGGACGGGTGCCGGTCGATCAACTGCCGTACGCAGTCGATCTGTTCGAGCGTCGCGGTGACCGCTCCCGGCAGGTCCGAGCGGACGTACACCGACCAGAACTGGGCGCCGACCCCGCCCTCGCGCAGCCGCGCCAGGTCCGTGTGCAGGTGCGCGCTCTGGTCGGTGGCGATGTCGCGGGCGTCGAGGTCGTAGCGGACCTGTTCGCGCAGCGCCCAGGGGAGGTCGTTGTGACCGTCGACGACAGGGAACTCGGCGAGCAGTTCGCGGGCCTGCGCGAGCGAGGCGGAGGTCATCGGCGTCACTTCCCGAAGCCGAAGCCGCTGCCCGCGCCCTCGACCTTGGTGCGCAGCCGCTTGCCCTTCTCGGTGGCCTGCTCGTTCAGCTCCTGCTGGAACTCCCGCATCCGGGCGAGGAGTTCCTCGTCGTGCGCGGCGAGCATCCGGGCGGCAAGGAGGCCCGCGTTGCGCGCGCCTGCGACGGAGACGGTCGCGACCGGGACACCGGCCGGCATCTGCACGATGGAGAGCAGGCTGTCCATGCCGTCGAGGTACTTCAGCGGGACCGGGACGCCGATCACCGGCAGCGGCGTCACGGACGCCAGCATGCCGGGCAGGTGGGCTGCGCCGCCCGCGCCCGCGATGATCGCCTTGAGCCCGCGGTCGGCGGCCTGCTCGCCGTACGCGATCATCTCGCGCGGCATGCGGTGCGCGGAGACGACATCCACCTCGTACGGGATCTCGAACTCGTCGAGGGCCTGTGCGGCGGCCTCCATGACGGGCCAGTCGGAGTCGGATCCCATGACGATGCCCACCAGAGGTGCGACGGGGTTGCCTGGTGCAGCGGGTTCAACGCGGTCGGTCATTCGGTGATCGTGCCTCTCAGATATCCGGCTGCGTGCCGGGCGCGCTCCAGTACGTCGTCCAGGTCGTCGCCGTAGGTGTTGACGTGGCCCACCTTGCGGCCGGGCTTCACGTCCTTGCCGTACATGTGGATCTTCAGCTGGGGGTCGCGGGCCATGCAGTGCAGGTACGCGGAGTACATGTCGGGGTAGTCGCCGCCCAGGACGTTGGCCATGACCGTCCACTTGGCGCGGGGGCGCGGGTCGCCGAGCGGGAGGTCGAGGACGGCCCGTACGTGGTTGGCGAACTGGGAGGTGATCGCGCCGTCCTGGGTCCAGTGGCCCGAGTTGTGCGGGCGCATGGCCAGTTCGTTGACGAGGATGCGGCCGTCGCGCGTCTCGAAGAGCTCCACGGCGAGGTGGCCGACGACTCCGAGTTCCTTGGCGATGCGCAGGGCCAGCTCGCCGGCCTGGAGGGCCAGCTCCTCCGCGATACCGGGGGCCGGGGCGATCACCGTGTCGCAGACGCCGTCGACCTGCTGGGACTCGACGACGGGGTAGGCGACGGCCTGGCCGTGCGGCGAGCGGACGACGTTCGCCGCGAGTTCGCGCACGAAGTCGACCTTCTCCTCGGCGAGGACGGGGACTCCGGCGCGGAAGGGGTCGGCCGCTTCTTCGAGGGAGCGGACGAACCAGACCCCCTTGCCGTCGTAGCCGCCGCGGACGGTTTTCAGGATCACCGGGAAACCGTCGCCCTCGGCCGCGAAGGCGGCGACGTCGTCGACGTCGCTCACGATCCGGTGCCGCGGGCACGGCACGCCGAGTTCGTCGAGCTTCGCGCGCATCACGCCCTTGTCCTGGGCGTGCACGAGTGCGTCGGGCCCTGGGCGGACGGGGATGCCGTCCGCCTCCAGGGCACGCAGGTGCTCGGTGGGTACGTGTTCGTGATCGAAGGTGATCACGTCGCAGCCCCGCGCGAACTCACGCAGCGTGTCGAGGTCGCGATAGTCGCCGATGACGACATCGCTGACGACCTGCGCCGCGGAATCCTGAGGGGTGTCACTGAGGAGCTTGAACTTGATGCCGAGCGGGATGCCCGCCTCGTGTGTCATACGAGCGAGCTGCCCCCCGCCGACCATGCCGACTACCGGGAACGTCACGCTCCAAGAGTATCGGCCACGCCACGGCGGCCGGTTTCCGCACCGGTATGCCGGTGTCTCCACGTCGACAAGCCGGTAATTCCGCATCGAGATGCCCACGGTGGCGGCCATTTTTCTTACCTGTGAGTCTGTACACACAGGCGATGCCGAGGACCGCTGGTTAGCATGGCTGAGTTGATATATCCGACTGACGGCAACCTACGGGGGCTGGCGACACCATGGGCAGTGGTTCTTCGGGGCTCCATACCGAGCAGCCTCGCGGCGCGGTCCGCCGTCGTTTCGACCGGCTCTTCCGAGAGGTCGTCAAGTTCGGCGCGGTCGGCGGGGTGGGGCTGCTCGTCAACCTGCTCGTGTTCAACCTGGTGCGCCACGGGACCGGTCTGCAGGTCGTCCGGGCCAGTGTCATCGCCACCGTCGTGGCCATCATCTTCAACTACGTCGGGTTCCGCTACTTCACGTACCGTGACCGGGACAAGGGCGGCCGCACCAAGGAACTGACGCTGTTCCTGCTGTTCAGCGCGGTGGGACTGGTGATCGAGAACGGCGTGCTCTACATGGCGACGTACGGCTTCGGCTGGGACAGCCCGCTGCAGAGCAACGTCTTCAAGTTCCTGGGCATCGGCGTCGCGACCCTGTTCCGCTTCTGGTCGTACCGCACCTGGGTGTTCCGTACGCTGCCCGCGCGGGAGGCGGTGGCCAGTGCGGAATCGTTCCTCGAAGCCGAGCCCGGGCCCGAGCAGCGCCCCAGGCCCGCACAGCACGTGAGCTGAGCCCTACCGCTACCTGACCGTCGGCTCCGGCTCCTCGCCCGTCGGCGGCTTCTTCAAGGGCGTACGGGACAGGAACAGGCCGAACACCGGCGGCTTCACCTGGAGCATCTCCAGACGGCCCCCGTCGGCCTCCGCGAGGTCACGGGCGACGGCGAGGCCGATCCCCGTGGAGTTGCGGCCGCTGATCGTGCGCTCGAAGATGCGGGCGCCGAGGTCCGGGGGAACGCCGGGGCCCTCGTCGGTGACCTCGACGACGGCCTGGTTGCCGGTGACGCGGGTGCGCAGGGCGACGGTGCCGCCGCCGTGCATCAGGGAGTTCTCGATGAGCGCGGCAAGGACCTGGGCGACCGCGCCCGGGGTGCCCACGGCCCGCAGATGCCGCTTGCCCGAGCTGACGATGGCGCGGCCCGCACTGCGGTAGGCCGGGCGCCACTCCTCCAGCTGCTGCTTGATGACCTCGTCGAGGTCGAAGGAGACTGCTGAGCCGGTGCGCGGATCGCGGGCGTTGGTGAGCAGCCGCTCCACGACGTCCGTGAGCCGCTCGACCTGCGTCAGCGCGATCGTCGCCTCCTCCTTCACCGTGTCCGGGTCGTCGGTGAGGGTGATCTCCTCCAGGCGCATGGAGAGGGCCGTGAGGGGCGTACGGAGCTGGTGGGAGGCGTCGGCGGCGAGCCGGCGCTCCGCCGTGAGCATCCGTGCGATGCGCTCCGCGCTGGCGTCCAGGACGTCCGCGACGCGGTCCAGCTCCGGGACGCCGTACCGCTTGTGGCGCGGGCGGGGGTCGCCGGAGCCGAGCCGTTCCGCGGTCTCCGCGAGGTCGGTGAGCGGGGAGGCGAGGCGGTTGGCCTGGCGTACGGCGAGGAGGACGGCGGCGATGATGGCGAGCAGGGCGACCGCCGCGATGATCAGCAGCGTACGGCCGATTTCCTTCGTCACGGACGAGCGCGGCTCCAGGACGGTGACCGTCTCGCCCTCCTCGCCCTTGGACGTGTAGTGGGTGACCTCACCGCTGGGCTTGGTCCCGATCTCGATCGGCTCCCGGCCCGGGATCCTGATCACGGCGTACCGCTCGTCCGTGACCTGGTTCTTCAGGATCTCCGCGGTGATGTCCTCATGGCCGATGATCCGGCTGTCCACGATGCTCGCGAGTCGGAGCGCCTCGGACTCCACCCTCTCCTGGGCGCTGCTGCCGATCGTCCGCGTCTCGACGATCACGAGGGAGACGCCGAAGACGGCGATCACTACGAGCACCACGGCGAGGGTGGACTGGATGAGACGGCGACGCACGGTGCCCTCCGGGCGGGTTGCTTGGAGCCTGGCGGGAGGGCTCCGTCAGCTCTTCTCGAAGCGGAATCCGACGCCTCGTACCGTCGCGATGTAGCGGGGGTTCGCCGCGTCGTCGCCGAGCTTCTTGCGGAGCCAGGAGATGTGCATGTCGAGGGTCTTGGTGGAGGACCACCAGGTGGTGTCCCAGACCTCGCGCATGAGCTGGTCGCGGGTGACGACGCGTCCGGCGTCCCGGACGAGGACCCGCAGGAGGTCGAACTCCTTGGCGGTGAGCTGGAGTTCCTCGTCGCCCATCCAGGCGCGGTGCGACTCGACGTCGATGCGCACCCCGTGCGTGGCCGGCGGCTGCTGGGGCTCGGCGGCACCGCGCCGCAGCAGGGCCCGTACGCGGGCGAGCAGTTCGGCGAGCCGGAACGGCTTGGTGACGTAGTCGTCGGCGCCCGCGTCGAGGCCGACGACGGTGTCCACCTCGTCGGCGCGCGCGGTCAGGATCAGGATGGGGACGGTGTGCCCCTCGGCACGCAGCCGGCGGGCCACTTCCAGGCCGTCCATACCGGGCAGGCCCAGGTCCAGGACGCACAGGTCGATGCCGCCCTGGATGCCGGCGTCGAGCGCGGTGGGTCCGTCTTCGCGCACCTCGACCTCGTAGCCCTCCCGGCGCAGGGCACGGGCCAGTGGCTCCGAGATGGACGCGTCGTCCTCGGCGAGCAGTACACGGGTCATGGGGTGATGGTAGTCCGCCGCGGACGACACTCGCGGGGTGATCGGCATCCGTGATTCTTACCTACGGCCCTGGAGATACCGACCTGCGACTGCGAGGGGCGATCTTGATAAACACCTTCGAATAGGTTCCTGTGGTTCCATTACCGCCTGTGATCCATCTCTCAAGTCCTTCCATATGCGGCATTGACATGTCGTATGGTGACCAGACGCCTGTAGCACTGCAGGGACCTTTGGCGGGCATTTGACGCTGAAGGTCTCTTTTATGTGCGGGCTGGTATTCGCCAGCCTTGAAAGGAATGACCTGTGGCCGGGCCCGAGCGCGTCAAAGCGCGCGGGCGTGGATCCCGGTGGTCGGCCTCCGCCGCTTCGCAATCCGGAGCGGACTCCCCGTGGGCGTGGGGACGGACGGCCGGAACCCGCCGGTGCCGGCCGCCCCCACCGGGCGCGCAACCCCACTTCCGCGCGTCCCGACCAGCAAGGAACGACCATGGCGTCCAGCCTGACGAAGGGTTCGGCAAACCCGGGCACCCCCGGTTTCGAACGCACCTTCTTCGGCCACCCCCGGGGACTGGCCACTCTCTTCATGACCGAGATGTGGGAGCGTTTCTCCTACTACGGCATGAGGGCTCTGCTCCCGCTGTACCTGGTCGCACCGGGTGGCCTGCACCTGAGCGTGGCCACCGCGACCGCGATCTACTCCGTCTACGTGTCGATGGTGTACCTGCTCGCCCTGCCCGGCGGCTGGTTCGGCGACCGGGTCTGGGGTCCCCGCAAGACCGTCGCCGTCGCCGGCGGAATCATCATGCTCGGCCACCTGACGCTGGCGCTGCCGTCGTCGGGCACCTTCTACGCCGGTCTCGGCCTGGTCGCGATCGGCTCGGGTCTGCTGAAGGCCAACATCTCCACGATGGTCGGCCACCTCTACGACGGCCCGGACGACCCGCGCCGCGACGGTGGCTTCACGGTCTTCTACATGGGCATCAACCTCGGCGCCTTCGCCGCGCCGCTGATCATCGGCACCATCGGTGAGAACGTCAACTGGCACCTGGGCTTCGCGCTCGCCGCGCTCGGCATGGCGCTCGGCCTCGGCCAGTTCCTGATCGGCAGCCGCAACCTCGCCGAGCGCTCCACCATCGTGCCGACGCCGCTCTCCGCCGCGGAGAAGTCCTCGACGCTGCGCAAGGCCGCGATCTGGGCGGGCATCGCCGTCGTCTTCTACGCGATCGTCGGCACCACCGGCCACTACACGCTGAACTGGGTCCTGGTTCCGCTGACCCTGCTCGGCGTGATCATCCCGATCATGGTCCTGGTGCGGATCAAGCGCGACAAGGACCTGGACCGCGCCGAGCAGTCGAAGATGTCCGGCTACATCTGGTTCTTCGTCGCCGCGGCCGTGTTCTGGATGATCTACGACCAGGGCGGTTCGACGCTGTCGATCTTCGCCGACGGCTCGGCGCAGAACACCGTCTTCGGCTGGGAGTTCCCGGTCTCCTGGTACCAGTCGGTGAACCCGGTGCTGATCATGGCGCTCGCGCCGGTCTTCGCCTGGTTCTGGCTGGCGCTCAACAAGCGCGGCAAGGAGCCGAGCACCATCGTGAAGTTCGCGTCCGGACTCGTGCTGGTCGGTGCGTCGTTCTTCCTCTTCCTGGCTCCGCTGTCCATCGCCGAGGGCGGTCACAAGGCCGCCGCGATGTGGCTGGTCGCGATCTACTTCGTGCAGACCGTCGGTGAGCTGCTGCTCTCCCCGGTCGGCCTCTCCGTCACCACGAAGATGGCGCCCGCGAAGTACGCCTCCCAGATGATGGGCGTCTGGTTCCTGGCCGTCACCGCCGGTGACGCCACGACCGGTCTGCTCTCCATCGCCGGGGTCGACCTGAACAAGATGGGCATCGTCGCCCTGGAGGCCACGCTCGCCGTGGTCGCCGGTGTCGCGGTGTGGATGTACCGCAACAAGGTCAAGGAACTCATGGGCAACGTCCGCTGACGTACGCCTGAGGCTTCTGTACGAAGGGCCGCCGCACCGAGTGGTGCGGCGGCCCTTCGGGTTTTCCCGCGTCGGCTCAGCGCACGCGCCGACGGGGCATGAAGGTGAAGACGGCGCCGCCGAGCAGGATCACGGTGCCGGCCACCAGGCCGAGGGCCCGGAGCCCGCCGTTGTCGTTCGCGCCGGTCTCGGCCAGGCCGCCACTCGAAGAAGAAGACGAGGACGAGGACGAATCGGAGCCCGACGTCGTCGCGCCGGAGACGCCGCCGTCCTGCTTCTCGACGTCGAGTTCCAGTGAGACGCCGGTCTTTGTCGCCTTGCAGGGAATCGTGATCGGGTCGGCCCCGGCGCTCAGCGTCACGACGATCGTCAGATCGCCCGGGCTGAGCGTGGCCTTGCCGTCCGCTCCGGGCTTGTACGTGCCCGTCATGTCCTCGAGCGAGACCGGGTCGCCCGCGTTGAGGGCCTCCTTGTTGGCAGGGCCCTCGACCTCCAGCGAGCCGCTGTCGTCACCGCCGACCGTGATAACCATGGAGGGCTTCAGCGCGCCCGCGGGCAGCGGTGCGGGGCTGTCCATCACGCCCTCGGCGGTCTTCACCGTGAGATCGTAACTCCCGCCGTTCTTCTTGGCGTTGATCGTCGCCGTGGATTCGATCTTCTCGGGTCCCGGCGAGGTGCAGGCGAAGGACGTGGTCACCGTCTTGCCCTCGAAGTCGGTCTGACCGTCATCGCCGCCGGAGGTCGAGCCACCGGTCGTGGTGCCGCCGGTCGTCGTGCCGCCATCGGTGGTCGTGCCGCCATCGGTGGTCGTGGTGCCACCGTCGGTGGTCGTCCCGCCGTCGGTGGTCGTCCCGCCCGAGGTCGTCGTACCGCCCCCGTCGTCCGTCACCGTGATCGTCGCCGCGGCCGGCACCGCCTCCTGGGGCGTGCACACGGTGTCCGTCGAGTAGGCGGTGATGGTGTACGCGTCCGGGGTCAGCGTGACCTCGCCCGCCGTCGTCAGCGTGACCTTGCCCGTCATGTCGGACAGCACCATGTCGCCGCCCTTGGGTATCGCCGGGTTCTCCTGCGGCCCCTCCATCGGGACGTCCGCGGTCTGCGCACCGGCCGCCTTGACGGTTCCGGTGGGCTTGACCGAGTCCTCCGGCAGGTCGATGAGGTCGGGGTTCTTCGAGGCGGCCTGCGTGAACTTCCAGACGATCTCGACCTCGTCACCCACCTTCGCCGTCGCCGGTGCGGTGATCTCCACCTTTGTGGTGCCCTCGACGGGGTCGAGGCCCGAGGCCGCGGGCGGGATGCACTTGGTCGCGTACGACACCTCGGCGGCCTGCGCCGGTGCCGCGGCCACCCCGAGCAGGATGCCCGCGCCGCCGAGTACCAGCGCGATCCCGGCCGCGCCGGCTCTCCGCCCCACCGTTGGTGCCACTCTCCGTTGCGTACTCACGTATTGCCCTTCCTCGTGGGAGTCGTAGGACTGTTCTCTTGCGGTGCGGAGAGCTGACCGGCCGCCGGGATCCCCGGATCGCTGTCCGGCGTGAACCACGGAAGGGTCCGCGTCGAAGCCGGGGCCGGAGTCGGAGTCGAGGCCGAGGTGGAGGTCGTACGGGATTCGGGTGCCGTCGATGCCTTCGTGGCCGACGGCATGCTCAACCTCGGCATGCGCAGGGTGAGTTCGGGCAGCCGCAGGCCGCGCCGACGGCCACTGCCGCTGCGCCGGTACGGCCTGCGCGGCCGCAGCCGGTCCACCACGGCCATGCCGATACGGAACACCGCGGCCGGCACGACCACGGCGAGCAGGATCCAGAACAGCGTCACGCCCCAGGGGCGGCCCACGCCCCACGGCTGCTCGGCGAGCATCTTCCCGCCGTACTTGAGCGAGACCGTGTAGTCGCCGTGTGCCCCGGCCGCGAGTTCGACGGGGAGTTCGATCTGCGCCTTCTTGCCGGGTTCGACGGTGCCGCGCCACTGCTGTTCCTCCCACGTCGGGGCGAACACACCGTGGGAGGTGCCGACTTGGAAGACGGGGTCCTTGACGGCGGCGGTGCCGACGTTGCCGACCGTGAAGACGAGCGTGCGGGAGGGCGGGGCGCCGAACGAGGTGAGCAGCCCGCTCGAACCGTCGAGCCGGGTGTCCGTGAGCACCGAGAGCCGTCCGCCGCTCTCCTCCTCGGGGAGCGGCTCGACCGAGTGCCCGGCGACCATGAAGATGGCGTCCGCCTCCGCCTTCTCCCCCGTGACCGTGGCGACGTGCACCACGCACGGGCACGGCTCGGGCGGTTCGGCGACCGGCAGCTCCTTGCTGAAGTCGCCCTTCGCGTCGGTGGTGACGGCCCGGCCGTCGGCGTTGGCACAGGAGTTGGTGCCGCCGATCACACCCCGGGACGGCACCGACTGGCCGCAGATCAGCATCATCAGCAACGTCTTCGGCCGCCATCCACTGCCGGTGACGGTGATCGAACCCCCCGTCCCGGCCTGGGACTTGGACAGTTTGACGGAGGGCTTCTCCGCGCCGACCGCGGGAGCCCCCGCGAGGGGCAGCACGAGGAGCGCGAGCACCGCCGCCAGCACCGTCATCCGCACCTTGCCGCCCACGACACCGCTCACGACACCGCTCCCGTCAACTCGACTTCCGCACGCGGCTGTTCGCACGCCTCACCGCCGGGCGTGCGATGCCCGTGACGCCGTACTCCGCCCGGCGGACGACGCCTGTGACGCCGTACGACGAGAAACGCGGCGACCGTCGCGAGCGCGCCCCCGGCCCCCGCCACCGCGCCCCACGGCACGAACGTCGCCGACGCGGCCCCCGTGTCGCGCGCCCCGCCCGCCGCCGTCACCGTCAGCCGTACCTCGACCGAGTCCAGCGCCGGGGTGTCGGGCCACGGCTCGCTGAGCGTGACGCGGCGGCCCGGCAGGAGTTCGACGGGGAGGGTGCGCGGGGCGCGATCGAGGACCTCGCCGAGGGCGCCGTCGGCGTGGACGGCGAGGCGCGGGGTGAGGGCGGTGGTGCCCCGGTTGACCAGCTCGTACGAGATGCGCCCCGCGCCCACCGTGACGTGTTCGACGGTGAGCGCGGACAACGTCGGTCCGTCCACCCGCAGTTGGATCCGGACGGCCGAGGTCCGCCCGCCGTCGCCGCTCGCCACGATCGCGCCGGGGTGGTCGCCGGGCGACGCGCCCGCCGGGACGCTCAGCGTGAAGGGGACGTCGGCGCGGGTGTGCGCGGGGACGCGTACGGACAGCTCCCGTACGGGTACCCGCCGTCCGTCCGCCTTCCCCGCGAAGTTGATCCACGCGCCCGCGTCCGTCGGCTTCTCCCGGATCGTGAACCCGCCGCCCGCCGTGTTGTCCGCGTCCGCGCCGCGCAGTCGGACCGTGAGCGGCTGCGCGCCCGGGTTGAGCACGGACACCGAGTCCTGGAGGACCGTGCCGGGCGCGCCCTCCGCGTAGACGTACGGCCGGCCCTCCGGCGCGCTCGCGGACGGCACCACGGACCAGCCGTCGTCGGCCACGGCCACGGGTGCCATGCCCAGCAACAGCAAGGTCAGGCCCAGGACGCGGGCGGCGGGCAGTGCGTACGGCATCAGCGGCTCCTGCTTGTCGTACGAGGGCCGGTCAGCGGCGTACCGCCTGGTTCCTGCGCGTCAGCCACAGCACACCCGCCGCGCCCGCGAGCAGGACCGTGCCGCCGAGCGTGCCGAGGGCGATCGCCGAGTCCTCGGGGCCGGTCTGCGGGAGTTCGCCGCCGGAGTCCGAGCCGCTCTGGGTCTCGCCCGAACCGCCGCCCGCGGCCGTGACGTCGAGGGTGAGCGAGGGCTTGGGGCTGTTCGAAGGGGTGCAGGTGGTCGTGGTGCCCAGCGCCTTGATGGTCAGCACGCCCGCGGTGAAGGTGACCTTGCCGGTCTCCTTCGGCGTGTAGGTACCGCTCAAGTCACTGATTTTGATGGGGGTGTTGGCAGGGATCGCGGCCGCGTTGGCCGGACCGCTCACGGCCACCGTCCCCGTGTCCGCACCGCCCAGCTTGATCACGGCACTCGGCTTCATCGAGCCCTTTCCGAGCTCCACCGGGCTGGACGAGACGCCCTTCTGCCAGGACATGGTGAGTTTGTAGCCGCTGCCGCTCTTGACGCTCTTGATGTCGATGGGCGACACAGCACTCTTGT
Source organism: Streptomyces sp. NBC_00620 (assembly GCF_026341825.1). Lineage (GTDB taxonomy): Bacteria > Actinomycetota > Actinomycetes > Streptomycetales > Streptomycetaceae > Streptomyces. Next base: position 2,906,729 of record NZ_JAPENY010000001.1, on the reverse strand, counting down.
CACCGATCGGTGTCTTGCACTCGTAGTTGACGTCGACCACGTCGGCATGGGCGGCGGGGGCGGCCATCAGCACCGCGGAGCCGGCCAGGGCCGCGGCGAACGCGAGCGCGGCGGTTCGTTTCTGGTACGTCCGGTACGACACCTCGGGGCCTCATTCCTGACGGAACATCAGATCGGCCGTCAAGGTACGCCCGGGGACTTGTGGAGGGAAGACAAAGCGCGCGCCGGATGTGAGGAGATCCGGCGCGCGTTCGATGACGTACGGGAAAGGCGCGAATGGGGGTTCGAACCCGGGGTAACACAAGGTGGGAGTCGCCAGGCGCTATGCGGGTGCCCCGAGTTCGGCCCAGACGGTCTTGCCCACGCCCCCCGGAGTGCGGACAACTCCCCAGTCCAGGCACAGTCGCTGCACGATGAACATCCCGTGGCCGCCGGGGCGCCCGGCGCGGTGCGGGGTGCGCGGGGCGGGCTGTCCTGCGCCGCGGTCGGAGACCTCTACGCGGAGCACCTTGTTGTCGCAGGCGATCCGGAGTTCCTCCGGACCCTCGGCGTGCAGGCAGGCGTTGGTGACGAGTTCGGAGACGACCAGCAGGACGTCCTCGGCGGCGGCGCGGCGGTCGGCGGTCGCGGCGGGCAGCCAGCCCCACGCGTGCAGCGCCTGGCGGGCGAAGTCGCGGGCGAGCGGCACGACACCGCTCTGGCCGTCGAAGCTGAGGCGGCGGGCCTGGCGGCCGGTGCCGGTGGCACTGCCGGTGCCGGTCGCAGTAGCACTGCCGGTGTCCGTGTCAGTGGCACTGCCCGTGCCGGTACCACTGCCACTGTCGATGCCACTGCCGGTGCCGGACACCGCGGAAGCGCCGCCGTCGCCCGACTCCGGGCCGCGGTCTCCCGGCGGGTAGGGCCGGGTGGTGCTCATCAGCGCTTCACCTCACCGATTCACCCATTCACAATTCAAGACTTCACTACTCAGTACGTTGCGGCGGCGGACGCAGTCAGAAAGTCTCCTGCCCGACCGAACCGTCCGAACACCCAATTATTCGACCCGAAACCCGTGACGCGCGTAACCCGCCGATCACGCAGGGACAACTGGGGTATCACTGTGACGCGATCCACCCGGTCCGCCTAGACGGCCAGGGCCGCGGCGAGGCTGTCGTGGACCGTGAAGACGGCCTCCGCCCCGGTGATCTCGAAGACCCGGGCCACCACCGGCAGCATCGCGGCGAGATGGACCGCGCCACCCGCGGCCTCGGCCTTCAGCCGGGCGCCGAGCAGCACATTGAGTCCGGTGGAGTCACAGAACTCGAGGCGCGAGCAGTCGACGACCAGGCGGGCGTACCCCTTCTCCAGGCATGCGTCGAGTGGTTCACGCAACAAATCGGCCGTGTGGTGATCGAGCTCACCCGCGGGGGTCACGACGGCACTGAGGCCCTCTGTCCGCACTTCGACAAGAAGCCGACCCGACTGCGCGCTGCCGACCGTCCCGCGGTCCATGCCGTCTCTCTCCTGAGCGTCGTGACTGCTGATGTAGGCACTCGAACACTACGCCTTCTCTACACACCCCGACACCCGAACAACCGCCATTAAACGGACATTTCACAAGTAAGCACACTTGCAACAACCGCGCGGGAGCGGGTAGGGCTAGTAGAGACACCTTTTCGACACGACCGGCTTTGGAGGCGCCGCACACCGCAGTGCACGCATTGGCATCGGCGGCCATATGCCGAGAACGATGGAGGACACCATGTCACCCCGGCTCGACGAATCGCATACCCAGACGGCGACGTCGGCTCCCCCGCCGGAACACCCGCGACTCATCGGGAAACCCGACGGACTAGAAGGCCTTCCGGAGATCCCCCCGTACGACCAGGTGGGGCCGGTGGACGCCCGGGCCCTGTCCAAGACACTCTTCGAGCGGCTGGAGTCCCTCGAAGAAGGCACCTACGAATACTCGTACGTTCGCAACACGCTGGTCGAACTCAACCTCGCACTGGTCAAGTTCGCCGCCTCTCGGTTCCGCTCCCGCAGCGAGCCGATGGAGGACATCGTCCAGGTCGGCACCATCGGCCTGATCAAGGCGATCGACCGCTTCGAGATGAGCCGCGGCGTCGAGTTCCCCACCTTCGCGATGCCGACGATCGTCGGCGAGATCAAGCGCTTCTTCCGCGACACGTCGTGGTCGGTGCGCGTACCGCGCAGGCTGCAGGAACTCCGCCTCGACCTGGCCAAGGCGGGCGACGAACTCGCCCAGAAACTCGATCGCGCGCCGACGGTGGGAGAGCTGGCGGAGCGCTTGGACCTCTCCAACGAAGAGGTCGTCGAAGGCATGGCCGCCTCGAACGCGTACACGGCCAGTTCGCTGGACGCCCAGCCCGAGGAGGACGACTCCGAGGGCGCGCTCGCGGACCGCATCGGCTACGAGGACCACGGGCTCGAAGGCATCGAGTACGTGGAATCGCTGAGGCCGCTGATCGCCGAACTCCCGTCCCGCGACCGGCAGATCCTCGCCCTCCGCTTCGTCGCCAACATGACCCAGTCCGAGATCGGCGACGAACTCGGCATCTCCCAGATGCATGTCTCCCGGCTGCTCTCGCGGACGCTGGTGCGGCTGCGGAAGGGGCTGACCGTCGAAGAGTGACGGTCCCCCGCGGCCACCGGCCGCGTGCGACAGCTGTAACCAGGTCGGGCGCCCCCAACTACCGGGGCGCCCGACCTGGTTACAGCTTGGCAGCGGCCGCGGTTACCCCGGGAAACCTCTTTCCCCACAGGTTGCCTTCCACCACGATGGGCACCCCCGTACCCGCCGGTACTCCAGGACACCGGCGGGCGGAGAGCACGGGGTGCGAGGAGGCACGGGGATGGCTGGGGCCGGCCGGACCGACGGAGAAGACGGGTACGGCGCGGACGGCGGCTTCGGCGGGCGCGGCGGGGATGACGGGTACGGCGGGTACGACTCCCAGGACGCCGGGAGTGGCATGTACTCCACGGCATCCGACGCGCAGCTCACCGAACTGCTGCGCGCCGACACCCCGACCGCGTATCCGGCGCTGCGCGAACTGCGCCTGCGGCACCGGCCCGCGGTCCTCTCGTACGCCCGTCTGTGCACCGTCGGCGAGTCCGCCGCACGGCAGCTCACCGCGCAGGCCTTCGCGCTCGCCGCCCGCGACACGGCACGCGGCATCGACCCGCCGGGGCCCTGGCGCCACCAACTGCTGCTCCTGGCAGGCCGGGTGGCCGCTTCCTGGGCCGCGCCCCTGGACCATCGCGCGAGCCGCCTCGATCCGGGTCTGCTCGCCCTGCTCCGCCGGACGAGCAGCCCCGACGGGCCCGTCCCGCCGATGCTCGACGCGTTCCAGTCGCTCCCTAGCCGTGTCCAGGGCCTCATCTGGTACGGCGTCGTCGACGAGGAGCCCGACGCCAGGACCACCGCTCTCCTCGGGGCCGTGCCGCAGGACGTGGCGTACGGCAAGCAGCCCGCGTTCCAGGCCCTGCGCCAGGCCTGTCTGAAGACCCGCCTCGCCCGCTCCGGCAACCCGCGCTGCCAGGACTTCCGGCGGCTGATCGAGGAGGCGGCGCACCCCGAGAACCCGCGCTACAGCCCCGACTTGAACGCCCACATGACGCACTGCGCGCACTGCGCCGCCGCCTACGAGGAGCTGGGCGCCCTGCGCGACACTCCGCGCACGGCGCTGGCCGAGGGGCTGCTGCCGTGGGGCGGCGCCGCGTACGTCATGGGCCACGGGGGCGAGACGGTTCCCGCCCGGAGTCCGGCGTCCTCCTCGTGGCCGCCTTCCCGGCGCTTCGTCCTCGCCTCGGCCGCGCTCGGCGTCGCGGTGGCGCCGCTGCTGCTGTTCCTGCTGACCTCGGGCGGATCGGAGCCGAAGGAGGCGGCGAGCGCGGTGAGCACGCCGGCGGCGCCGCCCCCGGTCACGGTGACCGCGACGGTGTCGGTGACTCCGTCGCCGTCCGCGTCCCTGTCTCCGTCTCCCTCTCCGTCGCCCAGTCGTACGACCAAGTCCCCGTCTACCAGGCCCACTTCGACACCCTCGAAGACGCCGAAGCCGTCGCCGACTCCGCACCCCCCGAACGGCACCTACGCCCAGGTCGTGAACGCCGGTTCGGGGCTCTGCCTCGACATCCGCGACGGAGTCATGGACCTGGGCACGGACGTCGTCACGGCCCGCTGCACCTCGTCCCGCACCCAGATGTGGCGTGTCGACGCCGGCCGCGGCGTCCTCCAGTCGTACGCCGACGACCGCTTCTGCCTGGACAGCCGGGGTTCCACGGACAGGGGTGTCGGCATCTGGGAGTGCGCGGCCGCCGACGACTACGAGCCCAACGGCAAGAACCTGCACTTCACGGTGGACTCGCGCGGCACGATCCGCCCGGACATCGCCCGGGACCACGTGGTCACGCCGTACGGCGACCGGCTTGCGCTGGCCCGGGACCAGGGCCGCGACGACCAGCGGTGGCTGGCCGGTTCCACCGCTAGGTGACCGGAGCCCCGCGCCGCCAGACCTGCGACACCAGGGGAACGCCCGGCCGGTAGGCGAGGTGGACATGGCTCGGGGCGTCGAGGATCGCCAGGTCGGCGTAGGCGCCCGGGGTCAGGCGGCCTATGTCCGTACGGCGCAGGGCCTGGGCTCCGCCGGCCGTGGCCGACCAGAGGGCCTCGTCGGGGGTCATGCCCATGTCCCGTACCGCCAGCGCGATGCAGAACGGGACGGACGAGGTGAAGGACGAGCCCGGGTTGCAGTCGGTGGAGAGGGCCACGGTGACGCCCGCGTCGAGCAGGCGGCGGGCGTTCGGCCACTCGGCGCGGGTGGAGAACTCGGCGCCTGGGAGCAGGGTCGCCACGGTGTTGCCGCTCGCCAGGGCGTCCACGTCGGCGTCCGTGAGGTGCGTGCAGTGGTCGGCGCTCGCCGCGTCCAGTTCGACCGCGAGCTGGGCTCCGGGGCCGTAGGAGAGCTGGTTGGCGTGGACGCGCGGGTGCAGGCCCTTCGCCTTGCCCGCCGTGAGGATCGCGCGGGCCTGGTCGCCGTCGAAGGCGCCCTTCTCGCAGAAGACGTCGACCCAACGGGCGTACGGGGCACAGGCGTCGAGCATCTCGCCGGTCACCAGGGCCACGTAGCCGGCCGGGTCGTCGGCGTAGTCCGGGGAGACGATGTGCGCGCCGAGGTAGGTGACCTCGTCGGTGTGCGCCGCCGCGATGCGCAGTGCCCGTGCCTCGTCCTCGACGGTGAGGCCGTAGCCCGACTTCGTCTCGAAGGTGGTGGTGCCCTGGAGCAGGGCCTCGCGGAGGTAGTGCGTGAGGTTGCGCTCCAGGTCCTCGTCGGAGGCGGCGCGGGTGGCGGCGACGGTGGTGCGGATGCCTCCGGCCGTGTAGCTGCGGCCCGACATACGGGCGTTGAACTCCTGCGTGCGGTCGCCCGCGAAGACGAGGTGCGAGTGGGAGTCCACGAAGCCCGGGATCACCGCCCGGCCGCCGGCGTCGACCCGATTGTCAGTGGCGGGTGCTTCTCTTGAATCACCGGTCCACGCGATGCGGTCGCCGTCGATGACGACGGCCGCGTCCTGGATCAGACCGAGGGGGGAACCGTCACCGAGGGAGGGGTCGTTGGTGACCAGGCTGGCGATGTTGGTGATGACGGTGGTCATGGCGATGTCCTCGTGGGGGCTCGGGCTGCGGGGGACGGTCGGGCTCAGGCGCGCAGGGCTTCGATGGCGTCCGCGAGAGCTGTCGGCACATCGGGTACGAGGGTGTGCGCGCCGTCTCGTACGACGTGCCGGCCGCCCACGACCGTGTGGCGTACGTCGGCCGCCGTCGCGGCGAATACGGCTGTCTCGGCACCGAGGCGCGGCACCGGTCCCGCTGTTCTGACCGAGTCGAGTGCGATCGTCGTGAAGTCGGCGAGCGCGCCCGGCTCAAGGATGCCCGCGCCGTCCCAGCCCAGGGCCGCGTGGCCGTCCGCGGAGGCGGCGCGGAGGAGCGCGGCCGCCGTCCAGTGACCGCGGGTGCGGGTGCGCAGGCGCTCGTTCAGCTCCATGGCGCGGGCCTCTTCGAGGAGGTCGATGACGGCGTGGCTGTCGGAGCCGAGGGAGAGCGGCGAGCCCGCGTTCTGCAGGGCGGCCGCGGGTCCGATGCCGTCGGCCAGGTCCCGTTCGGTGGTCGGGCACATGCAGGTCCCGGTCCCGGAGCCGCCGATCAGGGAGATGTCCTGATCCGTGAGGTGCGTGTTGTGGACGCCGGTCGTGCGCGGGCCGAGGACGCCGTGGTCGGCGAGCAGCTGGGTGGGGGTGCGGCCGTGCGTGGCCTGGCAGGCGTCGTTCTCCGCCGTCTGCTCGGACAGATGCACATGCAGCGGGGCCCGCCGCTCCTCGGCCCACCGCGCCACCGTCGCCAACTGCCGGGCCGGCACGGCTCGTACGGAGTGGATGGCCGCACCGATCCGCGCGTGATCTCGGTCCTTGAGAAGTGAAGAGCGTTCCGCCCAGGCGTCCGCGCTGCCGTCGGAGAAGCGGAGCTGGTGCCGGTTCGGGGGCTGTCCGAAGCCGGAGGAGACGTACGCGGTGTCCAGCAAGGTGATGCGGATCCCGGCGTCGGCCGCGGCCGCGATGAGCGCCTCGCCCATCGCGTTGGGGTCGGCGTACGGGGTGCCGCCCGGGGCGTGGTGCACGTAGTGGAACTCGCCGACGGCCGTGACCCCGGCGAGCGCCATCTCCGCGTACACCGCGCGGGCGAGCGCGTGGTAGGTATCCGGGGTCAGCCTGTCCGCGAAGGAGTACATGATCTCGCGCCAGGTCCAGAAGGTGCCCGAGCCGACCTGGACTGTGGAGCGCAGGGCGCGGTGGAAGGCGTGCGAGTGGGCGTTGGCGAGCCCGGGGAGGGTGAGGCCGCGGAGGGTCTCGGCGCCGGGGGGCGGGGTGTCGACGCCGGTGCGGACGGCGGTGATGCGGCCGTCGTGGACGTCGAGGGCCACGCCCGGCTCGACGTTGGTGTCGAGCCAGGCGTGTTCCAACCAGTACGTCTGCGTCACCTGCGGACCAGCCCTTCGAGTACGTCGGCGAGTGCGGTCACCCCGGCCACGCAGTCGTCCTCGGCGGCGTACTCGGCCGGGGAGTGCGAGACGCCCGTGGGGTTGCGTACGAACAGCATGGCGGTCGGGACGGTCCCGGAGAGGATTCCGGCGTCGTGTCCGGCGCCGGTACCCAGGACGGGGACCCTCAGGTCCGTCTCCTTGCCCAGGATGCGGGCGAGCTCGTCACGCAGGGCGTGCTCGAACTCGATGACGGGGGTGAACGACTCGCGGACGACGTCGAGTTCGACGCCCTGCGCCTCCGCGTACTCGCGGGCCGCCTTCTCGATGCCGGTGACGACCGTGTCCAGGCTGGCCTGGTCGGCGGCGCGGGAGTCGAGCCAGCCGCGGACGAGGGAGGGGATGGCGTTCACGCCGTTCGGCTCGACGGCGATCTTGCCGAAGGTGGCGACGGCGCCCGCGAGTCGGGCCTCTCGTCTCGCGGCCAGCACCGTCTCCGCGTACGGCAGCATCGGGTCGCGGCGGTCCACGAGCCGGGTGGTGCCCGCGTGGTTGGCCTCGCCCCGGAAGTCGAACCGCCAGCGGCCGTGCGGCCAGATGGCGCTCGCGATGCCGACGCGGTCGCCGGAGAGGTCGAGTGCGCGGCCCTGTTCGACGTGCAGTTCGACGAAGGCGCCGATGCGGGCGAGCCGCTCGGGGTCCGGGCCGATGGTGTCCGGGTCGTATCCGGCCCGCTCCATGGCCTGCGGCAGCGTGATGCCGTCGGCGTCCGTCAGCCGGTGCGCCTGCTCGACGGTGAGCTGCCCGGCCGCGAGCCGCGACCCGACACAGGCGAGCCCGAACCGGGCGCCCTCCTCGTCCCCGAAGTTCACGATGGCGAGGGGCCGGGTGAACTCCACGCGGCGTGCGCGCAGTTCGTCCAGCGCGGCGAAGGACGACACGACCCCGAGGGGCCCATCGAAGGCCCCGCCGTCCGGCACGGAGTCGAGATGGGACCCGGTGACTACGGCGTCCCCCGCCCCGGAATCCCCGAGCCAGGCCCACTGATTCCCGTTCCGGTCGACCTCATACGCAAGCCCACGAGCCTCGGCCTGCCCCCGGAACCAGTCCCGACAGTCGCCATCGGCCCCACTCCAGGCGAACCGGCGGTAGCCCCCGGAGTCGGGGTGCCGGCCGATGGGCTTCAGGTCACGCCACATCTCGTGGAAGGAGGCGGCGGCCGGTACGGGGCGGCCGGGTAGGGACGCGCCGCCGGATGCGGCGGGCTGCGCGTGGGCGCCGAGGACTGCTGTCGCGGACTGCGGACGGTCTCCGGCCGCTGCGGCCACGGGCTGCGGACCCTCGCCAGCCGCAGCCACCACAGGCTGGGAGCAGTCACCGGCCGCTGCCACCACGGACTGCGGACGGTCACCAGCCGCAGCCGCTACAGGCTGTGGGCAATCGTTCCGCAGGGCGGAACGGGTGGGCACAGCCGGGCCCGCGGGCGGGGACGAGGCGTCCGCCCCCACCGGGGGGTTGCCGCCTCGCGCCGCAGGCGCGCCTTCACGCTGGGTCACGCGGACTCGCCTTCCCGCATGGGGATCCGCACACCGCGCTCGTCCGCCACGGACTCGGCGATGTCGTAGCCCGCGTCCACGTGCCGGATGACCCCCATCCCGGGGTCATTGGTCAGCACCCGGCGAATCTTCTCGCCGGCGAGCTCGGTGCCGTCGGCGACGCAGACCTGACCGGCGTGGATGGAGCGCCCCATGCCGACGCCACCGCCGTGGTGGATGGAGACCCAGGACGCACCCGACGCCACGTTCACCATGGCGTTCAGCAGCGGCCAGTCGGCGATCGCGTCGGACCCGTCGAGCATGGCCTCGGTCTCGCGGTACGGCGAGGCGACGGAACCGCAGTCGAGGTGGTCGCGGCCGATGGCGAGGGGCGCCGCGAGCTCACCGGAGGCGACCATGTCGTTGAAGCGCTCGCCGGCCTTGTCGCGCTCGCCGTAGCCGAGCCAGCAGATACGGGCGGGCAGTCCCTGGAAGTGGACGCGCTCGCCGGCCAGCTTGATCCAGCGGTGCAGGGACTCGTTCTCCGGGAAGAGGTCGAGGATCGCCTTGTCGGTCTTGTGGATGTCGGAGGCCTCTCCGGACAGGGCGGCCCAGCGGAAGGGGCCCTTGCCCTCGGAGAAGAGCGGCCGGATGTAGGCGGGGACGAAGCCGGGGAAGGCGAACGCCCGCTCGTACCCGGCGAGTTGGGCCTCGCCACGGATCGAGTTGCCGTAGTCGAAGACCTCGGCACCGGCGTCCATGAAGCCGACCATCGCTTCGACGTGACGCGCCATGGACTCACGGGCACGGGTGGTGAACCCGGCCGGGTCCTTCGCCGCGTAGGAGGCCATGTCGTCGAAGTCGACGCCGACGGGAAGGTAGGCCAGCGGGTCGTGGGCCGAGGTCTGGTCGGTCACGATGTCGATCGGGGCGCCCTCGGCGAGCATGCGCGGCAGCAGGTCGGCGGCGTTGCCGAGCAGACCGATCGACAGCGGACGCCGGGCGTCCCGGGCCTCGACGGCGAGCTGGAGGGCGTGCTCCAGGGAGTCGGCCTTCACGTCGAGGTAGCGGTGCTCGATGCGGCGCTCGATGGCACGAGGGTCGACGTCGATACAGATCGCGACGCCGTCGTTCATCGTCACGGCGAGCGGCTGGGCGCCGCCCATGCCACCGAGACCGGCGGTCAGGGTGATCGTCCCCGCGAGCGTGCCGTTGAACTTCTTCGCGGCGACGGCGGAGAACGTCTCGTACGTGCCCTGCAGGATGCCCTGCGTGCCGATGTAGATCCACGAACCGGCGGTCATCTGCCCGTACATGGTCAGGCCGAGGGCCTCGAGGCGCCGGAACTCCTCCCAGTTCGCCCAGTCGCCGACCAGGTTGGAGTTGGCGATGAGGACGCGCGGGGCCCACTCGTGGGTCTGCATGACACCGACGGGGCGGCCGGACTGGACGAGCATCGTCTCGTCCTGCTTCAGGGTCCGCAGGGTGCGCACCATGGCGTCGAAGGAGCGCCAGTCACGGGCGGCCTTGCCGGTGCCGCCGTAGACGACGAGCTTGTCGGGGTGCTCGGCGACCTCGGGGTCGAGGTTGTTCTGCAGCATCCGCAGGGCGGCTTCCTGCTGCCATCCCAGGGCACTCAGTTCCGTACCGCGCGGAGCTCGTACGGGGCGGGGTCCTGACATGGTCTGCCTCCTATGCGGACTGTTGCAGTAGATATTCACATCCTGGCTTCTTGAATAGAGCTAGTCAATAGCCCCATGGGCCAGCGCGGGCACGCGGTGGATGTTTGGCTGGTACGTATGGGCGCAGACAGGGACAGGGCGGGGGATCCGGTGAACGACGGGGCGGACGGGGCGGCGGGTCCTTCGGGTGGTGCGGGCGACGAGGACGGCGGTCGCGTCCTACGGCGTGACGATGCCGTCCGGGCCGCCGTCGAGCAAGGACTCCTCACGCCGGGAACCCCCATCGTCGCGCTCCTCGACGTCCCCGGCATCCGGGCCTCCGCCGCCGCACTGCGGGCCGCCTTCGACGCGGTGACCGCTCCCGGCACCCCCGTGCTGCACGCCTTCGCCGTGAAGGCGACCCCGCTCGTGCCCGTCCTGCGGCTGCTGCACGAGCAGGGCATCGGCGCGGAGGTGGCGAGCCCCGGAGAGCTCGCCCTCGCCCGGGCGGCCGGAGTACCGCCGACGCGCACCGTGCTCGACTCCCCGGCCAAGACGCCCGCCGAGCTGCGCGAAGCACTGGCGCTGGGCATCGCGGTCAACGCGGACAACCCCCAGGAGCTGGACCGCATCGACGCGCTGGTGCGGTCCGCGGCCACCGGCTCCCCGATCGGAATCCGGGTGAACCCGCAGGTCGGCGGGGGTTCGATCGAGGCGCTTTCCACCGCGACGGCGACCTCCAAATTCGGGGTCGCGCTGCGGGACGAGGGGGCGCGGGAGTGGATCGTCCGGGCGTACGCCGACCGCCCCTGGCTGACCCGGCTGCACGCGCACACCGGGTCGCAGGGCATCCCGCTCTCGCTGATGGCGCAGGGCGTGGCGGAGACGTACGCGCTGGCCGAGGAGATCAACCAGCGCCTCGGGTGCCGGCAGATCGACACGATCGACATCGGCGGCGGGCTGCCGGTCAACTTCGGTTCCGACGCGACGGCCCCGACGTACGCGCAGTACGCGCGGCTGCTCGCCGAGGTGGTGCCGGGGCTGTTCGACGGGCGGTACGGGCTGGTCACCGAGTTCGGGCGGTCGCTGCTCGCCAAGCACGGGACGGTCCTCGCGCGGGTCGAGTACACCAAGTCCGCCGGGGGCCGGGCGGTCGCGGTCACACACGCGGGCGTGCAGATCGCCGCCCGCACGGTGTACGCGCCCGCGTCCTGGCCGCTGCGGATCGCGGCGTACGACGCGAAGGGGCGCCCCAAGTCGGGGCCGGATGTCGTCCAGGACGTCGCGGGCCCCGCCTGCTTCGCGGGCGACCTCCTCGCCGAGGGACGCGCGCTGCCGCTGCTCGAACAGGGCGACTACGCGGCCGCGCTGGACACCGGCGCGTACTACTTCGCCCACCACTACGCGTACAACTCCCTCGCCCGCCCGGGCATCCACGGCTTCGCACCCGACCGCGAGGGCGGCATCCACTTCGCCGTCGTACGAGAGCCGCAGACCCTCGACGAGATCGTCGCGGAGTCGGGCGGGGCGCACCCTTCGGCGCTCACGGGGCTCTAGCGCGCCGGAGCGCGCAGACCATTTGGCCGCGTCCGACGGACCACGCCCGCGGGGTGTCCTGACCCCCGCCCGGCAGTCGGCACCCTCCCGAGCAGCCAAGTCACCCTGACTCGGCGCTGAATACACTCCGCGCGCCCCGGCGCACCCGCACGCGCCCCCGGCCAAGACTTCGCGACGGCTTCAACCGGCCAGAAAATATGGTCAGTTGACCCACCTTAGTCACCTCGCGGCATGTTCCTCAGGAAAATGCCAGAACCCTCACCCCCGGCGCACACGTTGCGTAACTTCGGCGTCACTCGGCCGAACCCTTGGCGGGAGGGGAGACACGGTGCCCGGAATCGACGAGTGCCTACTGGAAGCCATGACACTGCCCGGTGCCCGGGGTGCCGCGGTGGTCGACTGGACCAGCGGCCTGGCCCTGGGCACCGCGGGGGACGCTCCGGGCGGTGACCACGAGACGACCGCGGCCGAGGCCGCGGAGCTGGCGCGGCTCGCCGCGGAGCACCGCGCGTTCGCCCCGGCCGACGGCTCCGACTGGTCCGACCGGGAGACACCGGTCGAGGACCTGATCGTCAGCAACCGGGACAGCTACCACCTGCTGCGCTTCGTGAGCACCACCTTCGACAGCAGCGTGTTCCTGCACCTGTGGCTGGCCCGCGCGGACGGCAACCTCGCACTGGCCCGCATCCGCCTCGGCGAGCTGGCCGGACGGCTGGTGCTCGGGTGACGACGGTCAGGACACCACCTCCGCCCCGACTCCCCCTGCGGGACAGGGCGGCCGACACCGGCGGCGTCTCGCCGATGCTGAGCCGGCTCGCCGCCGAGCGGGCCACCGGCGTCCTCATACGCGAACGCGGCACGCTCTACCTCGCCGACGGCGACGTGGTGCACGCCGAGAGCCCCGCCACGCCAGGGCTCGACGTGCTGTTCGCCGCCCGTGGGGTGCTGGACGCCGAGGTCTGGCGGGAGGCCGTCGCGGCAGCCGGCGCACGCCACCGGGTCGGACGTTTCCTGGTCGACACCGGCCGGATCGCTGAAGGGGCGCTGGAACTGTGCCATCTCGGTTCGCTGTACGACGCGGCGTACTTCGTGCTCGGGGCGAGCAGCACCCCGACCCGCTTCCGCTACGGGGCCGCGCACTGGCTCGGCATCGTCCGACCGGTGCCGGTGGCCGCGCTGGAGCGCGAGACCGTGCGCCGCCGTGAGCTGCTGCACCACATCTGGCCCGACCCGGCGACGGACACCGCACCGCTGGTGCGCGCCCACCTCGCCGCCGGGCCGTCGGTGCCGCTGCGCCAGGAAGCCGTACTCGTCCGGGTGGACGGCGTGCGCACCGCGGCGGACGTCTCGCTCGCCCTGGGGCGGCCCGCGTTCCACACCCTGGTCGACCTGCGGCGGCTGGCCGCCGCCGGGCTCGTGACGGCGGCGGCCCCGGCGCAGCAGCCTCCCGTGCCCAGTGTGCTCACGCAGCCCTCGGCCGATCCCGACGTGGCTCTGCTGCGGCGACTCAGAGACGCATTGGAGGCCCTGTGAGCACCGACGAGCGGGAGGCCTAGTGATCCGCGCGCTACGACAGCGTGCCGAGAGGAGACTGCTGATGGCGGCGGAGCCCGAAGTCCTCGACGAACTCCACCGGTTGAGGGCCCGAGTACCCCAGCTGACCGGGGCGCTGGCGGCCAGCGCCGACGGTCTCGTCCTCGCCCACGACACCCCCGGCGTGGAGCCTGACGGCCTGGCCGCGCTCACCGCGGCCGCGCTGGGCGTCGCCGTACGCATGGCGGACGCCACCGGGCAGGGCGACTTCCGCGAGCTGCTCGTGCGCGGCGTCCACGGCTATGTGGCGACGTACGCGGCAGGCACCTCCGCCGTGCTGACCCTGCTCGCCCAGGACCGGGTGAACGTCGGGCGGCTGCACCTGGAGGGGCGCCGCTCCGGCACCCGGATCGGGGAGCTCGTGGACGCCGCGACGGCGCGCGGCGAACCGGTCACCTCGGCGAGGGCTCCGGCGAAGACCGCCGCCGCCCCCTCGCGCAACCGGACGGCGCGCGGCACGGCGAGTCAACGCACGGCCACCGCCACGACCCGAACCCCCAACACCCCCACCACATCGGAAAGTTGAAAGGAACCAAGACACCATGGCAAATACCGAAACCGCGCTGAAAGAGGCGCTCGCCTCCATCGAGGGCGCGACCGGAGCCGCCCTCGTCGACTACACCAGCGGAATGGCGCTGGGCACCATCGGCGGCAGCAAGAGCTTCGACCTCAACGTCGCGGCGGCCGGCAACACCGACGTCGTACGCGCCAAGCTGCGCACCATGGAGCACCTCGGGCTGAAGGGCGAGATCGAGGACATCCTGATCACGCTGTCCGACCAGTACCACCTGATCCGGTTGATGAAGGGGCGCGGCGGCAACGGCCTCTTCCTGTACCTGGTGCTCGACGTCAAACGGTCCAACCTGGCGATGGCCCGCCACCAGCTGCGCAAGATCGAAGCGGACCTGGAGGTGTAAACCGAGCCGACGGCCGACGGCTGCTACAGCTGACAGCTGCCGCAGCCAGGGCCGTCAGTGGCGCCGCGCTCCGCCGGGCGCGGCGTCGCCCGCCGCCACTCCGGTGGCCCGGCAGGCCTTGACCGGCTTGCCGGCGGGGGCGCCCGCGCCCCTGCCGAGCCAGTCGACGCGCACCCAGATCAGCTCCTGCCCGGCGCGTTCACGGCGCCCGAGCCAGCCGGCCTTCACCCACAGGCCGGCGCCCGCACCCGCGATCAGCATGCCGCCCGCCGCGGGCACCGCGAACGAGCTGCCCAGCGCGCCCGCGAAGGCGAGCAGCAGCCACCAGCGATGGCCCCGGCGCCAGTTCCGTACGGTCACCGCACGGTCCTGGAGCACGTCGTGCTTGCCGGCGCGCGCGGCGGAGCGGGCCAGTGCGACGTACCGCTTCCTGCGTGTGTACGCCACGACGACGGCCGTGACGATGAACAGCACAGCTCCGGCCATGACCCCGATCCGGCGCCCGGTCAGCCCCGGCAGCAGCAAGCCGATACCCGCCGCGAACACCCCGCACCACCACAGCGGTGCGGCACCGGCCCTGACGACGACAGCCACCCGGGCCAGTCCCTGCCCTCCGCGCACCACGTTCCGCCTCCTCGTGTGTCCCAGCTCTCCGGGCGGGCACGCTAGCGAGCGAAGGTGAGACGAACCTGAGAAGCACGGCCGCTCAACCAAACCGTGACTACCGCACGGCAGGTCCGGGCCTACTCCACGAACAGTCCCCGGGCCGTGGCCCGCACGTCGAACTCCTCGAGGCGCGCCTGCGCGTCCGGCAGGTCGTCGCACATCGCTTCCAGGAGGACGCGGCCCAGCAGCATCGGCGCGCAGGCCGTGTCGAAGGCGAGGCCGGTGCCGACGGCGGCCGGGAGCAGCAGGTCCGACACCTTCGCCACCGGCGCGAACGCCGAGTCCGCGACGGTGACCACCGTCAGTCCCGCCTCCTTCGCGTACGCCAGCGAGTCGACGACCTCACGCGGGTGCCGGGGCAGCGCGAAGCACAGCAGGGCCGTGGCCCCGGCGCGTACGGCCGCGTCGATGCGGTCGTGGAGCATCGTGCCGCCCTCGTGCAGCAGCCGTACGTCGGGGTGGACCTTGGCGGCGAAGTACGCGAAGCCGTACGCCTGGGAGGCGGCGGCCCGCAGACCGAGTACGGGGAGGGGCCTGCTCGAAGCGAGGAGACGCCCGGCGCGCGCCACCGGACGCGGGTCCGCCAGTACCTCCGCCAGGTGCTTCAGGTTCTCGATCTCGGCCTCGACGGCCTGCTGGTACTCGTTGTACGAGGCGGAGGCCGCGGTCTGCTCGGTGGGCGCGACCTCGCGCAGGTGCTTTCGCAGCGCCGGGTAGCCGTCGAAGCCGAGCGCGACCGCGAAGCGGGTGACGGAGGGCTGGCTGACCCCGGCCAGTTCGGCGAGCTCGACGCTCGACAGGAACGGCACGTCGGCGGCGCGCCGCACCATGCTGTGCGCGATGCGCCGCTGGGTCGGCGTCAGCCGGTGCCCCTCGAAGAGCGCCTGAAGCCGTGCGGCGGGACTGTCCGTCGTCATACCGCTGCTCCCGTCAACACCCTTGGTCCCGTCCGCACTTGCGTCCACGCCGTTCATGACGCGCTCCCCCTCCAGATGTCCGTGAACCGGTCGAGCAGTGCGGCCGCCGTGCCCACGTCGTCGGTGAGCGGCCGGTCGGCCTGTTCCGGGTCGAGCACCGACTCGGCCAGCTCCAGCGCCCGCCCGGCCGGCAGCTCCGGGTCGGGCCGCAGACCGCGCTGGCGCAACGCCCGTACGGCGGCGACCAGTTCGCAGCCGACGACAAGACGGTACGCACCGCACGCCCGCAAGGTCTGACGTGCGGCGAGCGAGGCGAAGCTCGCCTGCTCCTCGACGCCCCGGGAGAGTACAGCGTGGCCGAGCGAGGCGGGCGCCGAGAAGGCCCGCAGGTCACCGAGGGCGGCCGCGGCGGCGTACTCCAGGATCATCACGCCGGAGGACGCGGGCTCGCTGTCGGCGAGGAAGGGGCGCAGGCGGGTGTAGGCGGGCTCGTTGAGGGTGGAGAGCCGGGAGGTCGACAGTCGGGCCACCTGGGTGACGGCCAGCCTGAAGTGGTCCAGGGCGAGGGCGAGTTGGGCCTGGTAGAAGCCGCCGTGGTGGTAGGCGGCCATGTCCTCGGGGCAGATCAGGGGGTTCTCGGCGGCGGCGTTGATCTCGACGGTGAGGACGTCCTCCAGTGCGTCCGCCGCGTCCTGCGCGGGCCCGTGGATCTGCGGGACGCACCGGAAGCCGTACGGGTCCTGGATCCGCCCGAGCGGCGGCACCGGCCGGTCCGCCGCACCGATCAACTCCCGCATCCGCCGGGCCACTTCGACCGATCCGCGGTGCGGGCGGGCGGCGTGCACGGGCTCCGCGTACGCCTCGTGCGACCCGTCGACGGCGAGCAGCGACAACGCGGCGACGACCTGCGTGGCCCCGATGAGCCCACGCAACTCGTCGAGGGCCAACGCGGCCTGCCCGAGGGTGAGCGCGTTGCTGCTGATGAGCGCGAGGGCATCGTTGTTGTCGAGCGGCTGAGGCTCGGGGCCCAGCCCCTCGGGGGACCGCCCTTCAGGGAACTGCCCGGCGCCCGCCTCGGCGGACCGCCAAGGATGCTCCCCCGCCAACGCCAGCCCCACCTGTGCCAGCGCCGCGATATCCCCCGTGCCCACGGACCCGAACTCGTTCACCACCGGGTACGCCCCGGTCTCCAGCGCCTCGCAGAGCGCCGTGACGACGGTGGGCCGGAGCCCGGCTCCGCCCGCGAGGAGCTGGTTGGCGCGTACGGCGAGCATCGCGCGGACCTGCCGGGCCGGCAGTTCCTCGCCGATGGCCCCGGCGTGGCTGCGCAGGAGCCGCAGACCGTGTCCCGCGGCGGACGCCGTCGGCACGTCCTCGTTCCGGTTGGCGCCCACTCCGGTGGAGCGGCCGTACACGCGGCCGCTCGCGGCGATCTGCCGGGCCGCGTCCCAGGATTCCTCGACGCGCTTCATCGCTTCGGTGCCGGGAACCGGCCGCGCGGCCCCGTCGGCGAGCCGGACGACGTCCGCGACGCCGGTGCTGCAGCCGTCCAGCACCACGAGGCCGGCCGTCACCCCACTCGGCACGTCCACATTCCGAGACGACATAGAGCGCTAACTCCCCTCAATCCGGACATTGGATCTTGCCTGGCGGTCATAAGTAACCAGCGATTAACACCGGACCGTTGACAACCTATTCAGGTACAGAGAACTCTGCATGACGATATGCAGACCGGGCAAGGGA
Source organism: Streptomyces sp. NBC_00620 (assembly GCF_026341825.1). GTDB lineage: Bacteria > Actinomycetota > Actinomycetes > Streptomycetales > Streptomycetaceae > Streptomyces. The sequence goes on along the minus strand of NZ_JAPENY010000001.1, from coordinate 2,889,106 downwards.
CACCTCATGATCCAGTTCGACACGGTCCACAAGCGTTTCCCCAACGGCACCACAGCAGTCCACGACCTCTCCCTGCAGATGCCGGAGGGCGGCGTGACCGTACTCGTCGGATCTTCCGGTTGCGGTAAGACGACCACCCTCCGGATGATCAACCGAATGGTCGACCCGACCTCCGGGACCATCCGGGTCGGCGGCAAGGACGTCCTGGAGCAGGACGCCGCCGAGCTGCGCCGCTCCATCGGCTACGTCATCCAGCAGTCGGGGCTGTTCCCGCACCGCACGGTGCTCGACAACATCGCGACCGTGCCGCTGCTCCTCGGCTGGGGCCGCAGGAAGGCCCGGGCGAGGGCGGCCGAGCTGCTCGAGACCGTCGGCCTCGCCGCCGACGCCGGCAAGCGGTTCCCGCACCAGCTCTCCGGCGGCCAGCAGCAGCGCGTCGGCGTGGCCCGCGCCCTCGCCGCCGACCCGCCGGTCCTCCTCATGGACGAGCCCTTCGGCGCGGTCGACCCGGTCGTCCGCACCCAGCTCCAGGACGAACTGCTGCGGCTCCAGAAGGAGTTGAGCAAGACCATCGTCTTCGTCACGCACGACGTGGATGAGGCGGTACGCCTCGGCGACCAGATCGCGATCTTCCGCACGGGCGGCCATCTCGTCCAGTGCGCCGAGCCCGCCGAGCTCCTCGCCCGCCCCGCGGACGACTTCGTCGCCGACTTCCTGGGCGCCGAGCGAGGCCTCAAGCTCCTCTCCCTGAAGACCCTGGCGGGCCTCCCCCAGGCCCCCGCCCCCGAAGGCGGCACCTGGGAACTCGTCCTCGACGGCGCCCGCAGGCCCCAGCACTGGCGGTCCAAGGAAGCCGAACTCCCCGTACGGCCCCTCAAGGACACCGACACCCTCCTCGCCGCGCTCAACGAGTCGATCGCGTCGCCGACCGGCCTGGTGGCACGTGTCGACGCCACCGGCGTCCTCACCGGCGTCACCTCCCGCGACGACATCCACCAGCACGCGGGCAACGCGCACACCGAAGCGCGAGTGGCCATATGACCATCGACTGGTCGTGGATAGGCGACCACACCGACGACCTCACCACCCTCACCGTCTCCCACCTCCAAGCGGCCCTGTCCGCGGTCTTCTTCGGGCTGCTGATCTCCCTCCCGCTGGCCGTGGTCGCGCACCGGATCCGCCCCCTGCGCGGTCTCCTCCTCGGCCTCTCGAACGTCCTGTTCACGATCCCGTCGATCGCGATCTTCGTACTCCTGCTCCCGGTGTCCGGCCTCACCCGCACCACCACCGTCATCGGCCTGACGATCTACACGCTGGTCGTCCTGCTCCGGAACACGGTCGAGGGCCTCGACTCGGTCCCCGCGAAGACCAAGGAGGCCGCGAAGGCGATGGGCACCCGCCCCCTGCGCACCCTCCTCACCGTCGAACTCCCCCTCGCCCTCCCGGTGATCATGGCGGGCGTCCGGATCGCGACGGTCATGTCGATCTCGCTGGTCTCGGTGGCGACGTACATCGGCGACGGCGGACTCGGCCAGCTCTTCACCGACGGCTTCCAGCGCAACTTCCCCACCCCGGTGATCGTCGGAGTGGTCCTGACGCTCCTCCTGGCGCTGGTGGCGGACGCGCTCCTGGTGGCCGTGCAGTACGTACTCACCCCGTGGACGAGGCGGCGAGCCTGATGTTCGAACTCTTCAAGAACCTCGGCAGCTGGCTGACCAGCGGCACGATGTGGTCCGGCACCGACGGCATCGCGCACCGCCTCGCCGAGCACCTCCAGTACTCACTCCTCGCGACGCTCGTCGCCACCGCGATCGCCCTCCCCGTCGGCCTGCTCATCGGCCACACCGGCAAGGGCGCCTTCCTCGCGATCAACCTGTCCTCCTTCGGCCGCGCGCTGCCCACCGTCGGCCTGGTCGTGCTCGTCTTCCTGGCCAGCGGCCTGTCCATGTGGCCGGTGTACATCGCGCTCGTCGCCCTCGCGGTCCCGTCGATCGTCACGAACACGTACGCCGGCATGACCGCCGTCGACCCGGACGTGAAGGACGCGGCCCGCGGCCAGGGCATGCGCTGGCACCAGGTCCTCTTCCAGGTGGAACTGCCCCTCGCGCTCCCCCTGATCATGACGGGCCTGCGCCTCGCGCTGATCCAGGTGGTGTCGACGGCCACGGTCGCCGCGTACGTCAGCTTCGGAGGCCTGGGCCGCTTCGTCTTCGACGGCCTCGCCCAGCGCGACCTCGTGCAGGTACTCGGCGGCGCCGTCCTGGTCGCCGCGGTCGCCGTGGTCCTGGACCTCGCCCTCTCCGCGCTCCAGCGCATCCTCTTCCGCCACCGCCCCGCCTAGGAGCACAGCCATGAACCGTCGTACTCTCCTCGGCGCTCTCGCCGGAGCCGCCGTCTCCGTCCCCGTCCTCTCCGCCTGCAGCAGCGGCATCACCTCGCTCGACGGCGGGGGCAGCGCGGGCTCGGGCAGCGGTTCCAGCGCGGACGGCGTCACCATCGGCACCGCCAACTTCACCGAGAACCAGGTGCTCGGCTACCTCTACGCGGCCGTCCTGGAAGCGGCGGGCGTCACGACGAAGGTCCGCCCCAACCTCGGCACCCGCGAGATCCTCATCCCCGCGCTCAAGGGCGGCGACATCGACCTGCTCCCCGAGTACCAGGGCGCGCTGCTGCACTACCTCGCCCCGAAGGCGACCGCCACGGAGGAGGGCGAGATGCAGAACGCCCTCGCGATCGCGCTCCCCGCGGGCCTCCAGATCCTCCCGTACGGCATGGCCGAGGACTCCGACGCCTTCGTGGTCACCCGGGAGACCGCGAAGAAGTACGGCCTGACCTCCCTCGCCGACCTGAAGAAGCAGAACGGCAAGCTCGTCATCGGTGCCGCGCCCGAGGTGAAGAAGCGCGAGGTCGGCGCGGTCGGCCTGAAGGAGGTGTACGGGGTGGAGTTCAAGGAGTTCAAGTCCCTCGACTCCTCCGGTCCGCTGGTCAAGGGCGCGCTGAAGAAGGGCGACGTGGACGTGGCGAACCTCTTCACCACGGACACGGACATCGTGGCCAACGACTGGGTGGTGCTGACCGACCCCAAGAACCTCATCCCCGGCCAGCACATCGTCCCCCTGATCGCCGACCGCAAGGCCGACTCCACGGTCCGCAAGGCCCTCGCCGAACTCGGCAACGTCCTCACCACCGCCCAGCTCACCGAACTCAACCGCCAGGTCGACAAGGACAAGAAGGACCCCGAGGACGTGGCGAACGCGTACGCCAAGCAGCACGGGCTGGCCAAGTAGGGGCGGACGCCCTCCTGAGCCCTCGTGCCGGACGGGGGTGGAGCCCACTTCGAACAGGGGGGCTAACCCCAGTGCGACGGGGGCTGCGGCTCCCTAACGTGGGCATCATGACCGGTATGGATGCCCGCGGCGACGCCGAACTGAAGAAGGAACTCGACGCCACCTTGCACGCACGCAAGGAGTTGGGCGAAGAGTACGAGCCCGCGCTGATCGACTCCTTCCTGGAGAAGGTCGAACAGCGCGTCGATGGCGCGGTCGACCGCCAGGTACGCCGCCAGCTCGCGGAACAGCAGATGGTGGTGGCCCGCGGCGCGCGCTCACCCCAGTCGTCCGATTCCTTCGGGGAGCGGTTCGGCTTCGGAATCGTCTCGCTCGTTCTCGCGATCCCCCTGTCCGGAATCGGCGGCGGTGTCGCGGGCCTGCCCGGCCTCCTGGTCGCCTGGGCGGGCATCGTGGGAGTCAACGTGGTCCAGGCCGCGCGCCTCTCCCCGAACTTCTTCGGCAGGCGCCGCAAGTCCTCCCAGGACAGCGACTGGGAGGCCTGACCCGTCTTCGAAGCGACGACGGCCGCAACCGTCAATTGAGGAACCACGACCGTGAGCAACCAGCTCCGCGAGAGCGGCGCCGGTTTAGGCGCAAAAAGGGGCCCGGCACCTATTGCAGGTGCCGGGCCCTTCGAGGTCTTGCGCGGGGACCGCCGCACCCCCGATACCGGGGGGCGGGACGACGGCGGTCCCCGCGAGGGACGCGTGCCGGGTCAGGGCCAGGCGTGCGCGTCCGTGGCGTCCATGGAGGTCCGGGAGCCGCTCCGGAGGTCCTTGACGCCGTTTTCGGTGCCGGCCGGGGCGGGGAGCCGCTCCCGCCCTTGCCGACACCCACTAATGTGCCGGACCCGTGTTAAGCGGGTGCTGCGCGGACGTGACACGCTCGTACCACTTCCGCGAAGTTCCCCGCCGAAACCGCCGTTCAGAGGATTTCTCGCAGCTCGGCCCCGGACAACCGGCCACTCTTACTTCCTGGCCCCGCCCTTGGCGAGGAAGGACAGCAGGTCCTGGCGGCTGACGACGCCGGTGGGCTTGCCCTCGACCAGGACGATCGCGGCGTCGGCAGCGCCGAGCACGGTCATCAGGTCCCCGACCGGCTCACCGGAACCGACCTGCGGCAGCGGCGCCGACATGTGCTTCTCGAGCGGGTCCTCCAGGGAGGCCCGCTTGGTGAACAGCGCGTCGAGCAGCTCCCGTTCGACGACGGACCCGATGACCTCGGCGGCCATCACGTCCGGGTGCCCGGCGCCCGGCTTCACGATCGGCATCTGCGAGACGCCGTACTCGCGCAGCACCTCGATCGCCTCGCCGACCGTCTCCTCCGGGTGCATGTGGACGAGGGAGGGGATGTGGCCGTGCTCCTTGTCGTCGAGGACGTCGGCGACACGCGCGTTGGGACCCGAGTCCTCCAGGAACCCGTAGTCGGCCATCCACTCGTCGTTGAAGATCTTGCTGAGGTATCCGCGCCCGCTGTCGGGCAGCAGGACGACCACGACGTCGTCGGGCCCGAGCCGCTCGGCCACCCGCAGCGCGGCCACGACGGCCATGCCGCAGGACCCGCCGACGAGCAGCCCCTCTTCCTTCGCGAGCCGGCGCGTCATCTGGAAGGAGTCCTTGTCGGACACGGCGACGATCTCGTCGGCCACGGTCCGGTCGTACGCGGTGGGCCAGAAGTCCTCGCCCACGCCCTCGACCAGGTACGGCCGCCCGGAGCCGCCGGAGTACACGGACCCCTCGGGGTCGGCGCCCACGACCTGCACCTTGCCGTCGCTCACGTCCTTCAGGTACCGCCCGGTCCCGGAGATCGTGCCGCCGGTGCCGACGCCCGCCACGAAGTGGGTGATCCGCCCCTCCGTCTGCTCCCACAGCTCGGGGCCGGTGGAGTGATAGTGCGAGAGGGGATTGTTCGGGTTGGAGTACTGGTCGGGCTTCCACGCGCCGGGCGTCTCACGCACCAGCCGGTCGGAGACGTTGTAGTACGAGTCCGGGTGCTCGGGGTCGACGGCGGTGGGGCAGACGACGACCTCGGCCCCGTACGCCCGGAGCACATTGATCTTGTCGGTGCTCACCTTGTCGGGGCACACGAAGATGCACTTGTACCCCTTCGTCTGCGCCACGATGGCGAGCCCAACTCCCGTGTTTCCACTGGTCGGCTCGACGATCGTGCCCCCCGGCTTGAGGGCGCCGCTCTCCTCCGCGGCCTCGATCATGCGCAGGGCGATGCGGTCCTTCACAGACCCGCCGGGGTTGAAGTACTCAACCTTCGCCAGGACCGTCGCCTGGATACCTGCGGTCACGTTGTTGAGCCTCACCAGCGGGGTGTTGCCGACGAGGCTGATCATCGAGTCGTGGAATTGCACCGTTGTCTCCGGAGCTGTGTTTCAAGAGGGATGGTTCCGTCAGCGTAAGGCGTCGGATGACCGTTCACGCACAGTTGAGATTGGGGGACGGCCTTCACGGGGCAAGCACTGGATGTACGGCTATGAGGAGGTGGCGGCGGCACATGGCGGGCTTGTCTAGGGCGAGGGTGGCACGCCGGATCGCGGCGGGCGCGGCGTACGGCGGCGGCGGGATCGGTCTGGTGGGCGCGGCCGCGATCGGTCTGCTCCTTGCCGAGGTGCAGATGGCGAAACGCGTGGTGGGCAACGGACACACGCCTCACGCACCGCGCGGAGAGGGCCTGTACGGGTACGGGTACGCCGGGCAGGACGGTCCGCCGCTGCGGCTGACCATGCTCGGTGACTCCACGGCCGCGGGCCAGGGTGTGCACCGGGCCCGGCAGACTCCCGGCGCGCTCATCGCGTCCGGGCTCGCGGCGGTCGCCGAGCGTCCGGTGGAGCTGAGCAACGTGGCGCTGCCCGGGGCGCAGTCGGACGACCTGGACCGCCAGGTGGGGGTGGCCCTCTCGGACACCTCCCGGGTGCCCGACATCTGCGTGATCATGATCGGCGCGAACGATGTGACGCACCGGATGCCGCCGACGCGTTCCGTACGCCACCTGTCATCGGCGGTACGGCGGCTGCGTACGGCCGGTGCGGAGGTCGTGGTGGGCACCTGTCCCGACCTGGGCACGGTCGAGCAGGTGCAGCAGCCGTTGCGCTGGCTGGCGCGGCGGGCCTCGCGTCAGCTCGCCGCCGCGCAGACGATCGGTACGGTCGAGCAGGGCGGCCGCACCGTCTCGCTGGGCGACCTTCTCGGCCCCGAGTTCGAGGCGAACCCGCGGGAGCTGTTCGGCCCCGACAACTACCACCCCTCGGCGGAGGGGTACGCCACCGCCGCGATGGCCCTGCTCCCCACGGTCTGCGCCGCCCTCAACCTCTGGCCTGCGGAGGACGAGCGTCCGGACGCCTCGCGCCGCGAGGGCTTCCTGCCGGTCGCCCGCGCGGCCGCGGAGGCCGCCTCCGAGCCCGGCACCGAGGTCACGGCCGCCATGCCCACGGGCCCCCGCGGCCCCTGGGCCCTCCTGAAACGCCGCCGCCGACGCCGCGTCCCGGCGACGGACCCGGCCCCGGCGCCGTCGACGTAAGGGGCAGTTTTTCGCCCCCTCCGCCCCTACCCATTCCCGTCACTTGGGGGCTCCGCCCCCAAACCCCCGCTCCTCAAACGCCGGAGGGGCTATCTCCAGCCCGTCCGGCGTTTGAGGACGAGGCCGTTCAGGCCGACAGCGGGGGTCTGGGGGCGGCAGCCCCCAGGAACGGGACGGGTAGGGGCGGAGGGGGCGAAAACAGCTGGCCGCACCCCCCGATGCAAAGGGCGCCCACGCCAGAAAAAAGCAAGCGCTTAGAAAGTGCGTCCGGAGTCACACCCCCACAGCCGTGACCTCGACGGTACGTACGGGTAACTTCCCACTCAGCCATGCCAACCCCCGTACGCCAATGGAGCCGTCGATGCCCGAAGCCGTGATCGTCTCAGCCACCCGCTCCCCGATCGGCCGCGCCTTCAAGGGCTCCCTGAAGGACATCCGCCCCGACGACCTGACCGCCACGATCATCGAGGCCGCCCTCGCCAAGGTCCCCGAGCTGGACCCGAAGGACATCGACGACCTGATGCTCGGCTGCGGCCTCCCCGGCGGCGAGCAGGGCTACAACCTCGGCCGCATCGTGGCCGTGCAGATGGGCATGGACCACCTCCCGGGGTGCACCATCACCCGTTACTGTTCCTCGTCGCTGCAGACGAGCCGCATGGCCCTGCACGCCATCAAGGCGGGCGAGGGCGACGTCTTCATCTCGGCGGGCGTCGAGATGGTGTCGCGCAGCATCAAGGGCTCCAGCGACGGCCTCCCCGAGACCCAGAACCCCTTCTTCGCCGAGGCCGTGGCCCGCACCGCCGCGGTCGCCGCCAGCGAGGGCGCGACCTGGCACGACCCGCGCGAGGACGGCCTCGTCCCGGACGCGTACATCGCGATGGGCCAGACCGCCGAGAACCTGGCCCGCATCAAGGGCGTCACCCGCCAGGACATGGACGAGTTCGGCGTCCGCTCGCAGAACCTCGCCGAGGAAGCCATCAAGAACGGCTTCTGGGAGCGGGAGATCACCCCGGTCACGACGCCGGACGGCACGGTCGTCGCCAAGGACGACGGCCCCCGCGCCGGCGTCACCCTCGAAGGCGTACAGGGCCTCAAGCCGGTCTTCCGCCCCGACGGACTCGTCACCGCCGGCAACTGCTGCCCCCTGAACGACGGCGCCGCCGCCCTCGTGATCATGTCGGACACCAAGGCCCGCGAGCTCGGCCTGACCCCGCTCGCCCGGATCGTCTCGACCGGCGTCACCGGCCTCTCCCCCGAGATCATGGGCCTCGGCCCGGTGGAGGCGTCGAAGCAGGCCCTGAAGCGCGCGGGCCTGACCGTCGACGACATCGACCTGTTCGAGATCAACGAGGCCTTCGCCGCCCAGGTGATCCCGAGCTACCGCGACCTGAACATCCCGCTGGACAAGCTGAATGTGAACGGCGGCGCCATCGCCGTCGGCCACCCCTTCGGCATGACCGGCGCCCGCATCACCGGCACGCTCATCAACAGCCTCCAGTTCCACGACAAGCAGTTCGGCCTGGAGACGATGTGCGTCGGCGGCGGCCAGGGCATGGCGATGGTCATCGAGCGCCTCAGCTAGTACCGCTCCTGTCACGGGAGTTGAACCCAGCGTGACCGAACTGGCCCAGATCCCAGCAACCACAGGGATCTGGGCCGATTTGTGATCCAATCCCCCCCAAGATGTGACCTATCTCCCCCTGGAGAGCTATTTACGCAGGTCAGAGCCGTTACGCGACTAAACCCCGGGCCCAAAGTCCTGTCCCTTTCGTGACGTTACGCACTGACAGCGGGATGGTTCGCCCTTCAAGCTGATGTAGGAAGTCGGGGGTCGACTTTGAACCGGGAGTACGTCAGTGAGCGCCATGCCGATTGCTTTGCTGCTCACCACGGCCGCCACCGCGGCCGTGGGCGTCGCCGTTCTGCGCACCCTTAACGGGCTGCGCCGGCAGGTCGCGGCCCTGCACACCGAACTCGCCGCGAACCGTGCCACGGCCGCGCGAGGCCTCGTGCCCGCCGCCCGCGCGGCCACGGACACGGACGAGATACGCGCCGCAGTGGCCGAGGCGCTCGCCGAGGAGCGGGAGCGGGAGCTTGCCGAGGCGCGGGCGTTCTGGGCCGCCCAGGAGGCGCGTGACGCCTCTGACATGCCCTCCCTGCTCGGTCTGCCCGACAGTGAACCGTTCCTGCCGCGCCACTCGGACTTCATCGGCCTCGAGTACCTGGAGCCGGTGACCGAGCCGGGCATGGACTCCGAGGAGTTCGCCGGCGACTCCCCCGAACTGGCCGCGGCCCGCCGCCGCCACCCGTCCCACCCGGACTTCGTACCGGTCCAGTCACCTGTAGTGAACGACCATGACCGCACGGTGGCCTGCCTGGAGGAACTCGCCGAGTCCCGCACGGAGCTGGCGGACGTCCGCCCCGGCCCCCTCGGCACCCTCGACGTCTACGTCTTCGCCGACGGTACGACCCTGTGCATGACCCCGGGCCACCGCGAGACCGCGGAGCAACTGGCCGCGGCCCTGCGCGCGGGCGCCGCCCCGGTCCTCCTCGGCGGCTCCGGCGTATCGGGCGCGTACGCACTGACGTTCGCGTGCGGCGAGGAGAACGTCTACATCCTGGCGGACCGAGTCATAGCGTCGCTGTAGGAGCTTGTAAGAGCTACGAGCCGTACAAACTCTTAACGCGCCGGAGTCGATCAGACCCCGGCGCGTTTCTGCGCCTCCGCCACGAGCCCCACCGCTTCCGCGAGCTCCCGCTCGTCTTTCAGTACGAGCGCCAAATCGTGCGCGGCGACGGTGATTTGATCGGCGGCGGCGAACATGCCCGCGTCGGGCATCTCGCGAGGCTCCCCGGACGGGTCCTCCACACGCTGGGTCCACAGGGCCAACTCCCTGGCCAGACCCAGCGCCTCGGCGGCAGCCCCCCGCTGCAGCCGGCTCTGCGGCGCGGCCCGCAACCGGTCGGCGAAGTGATCCACGGCACGGGTCAAAGACGTCGTATCAAGCACGCGGCGAGCGTACGCGCCGCGGCAGGACTGTTGCCAACAACCCAACCCTCAGGCACGGTGGCGTGAAGGACCGGCTTACATCCCCATTGCGTCCGGAGGCGCCGATGTCCCAAGTGTTCTCCCAGGAGACCCATCGCAACCTGCTCGCCCGCATCCCCCATTGCACCGGTCGTGAGATCTCCGACTGGCTGCGCACCGTCGATGAAGGCCCCGCGCTCTTCCGCTTCGAGGAAAAGGTCAGCTGGCTCCGCGCCGAGCACGACCTCGCGTACGGCCACGCCAAGGCGATCATTCACGAGTACGACCTGAGGAGGGCCGCGCGCAAACTGCTCTGAGCGCGCACCACCGGCACCACAGGCATCCGAACCACAGACACCGTAGACATCCGACACCGCAGGCATCCGCACACGGCAAAGGGCCCGCGAACCGGTGGGTTCGCGGGCCCTTCAGTCAGTCGATGCCGGCCGGAGCCGGCGGCCCGACTAGTCGTCGCCGCTGAAGATGGCGACCAGCCGCAGCATCTCGACGTAGATCCACACGAGGGTCATGGTCAGGCCGAACGCGGCCAGCCAGGCTTCCTCGCGGGGCGCGCCGTAGGCGATGCCGTCCTCGATCTGCTTGAAGTCGAGGGTGAGGAAGAACGCGCCGAGGATGATCGCGATGATGCCGACGATCGCGCCCAGCGGGCCCATGCTGCGCAGTCCGCCGTCCTCGGCGACACCGAAGGCGACCAGCAGCAGGTTGACGGCCATGACCACGATGAAGGCGATGGCGATGGCCATGCCGATGCGCGCGTACCGCGCGGTCACGCGGATCCAGCCCGCCTTGTAGATCAGCAGGGTCGCGCCGGACACCGCCATGGTGCCGAGCACGGCCTGGAAGGGAGCGCCCGACCACCGGCTGTTGTACATCTCGCTGATGACCCCGAGGAAGACGCCCTCGAAGGCGGCGTAGCCGAGGATCAGCGCGGGCGAGGCCTTGCGCTTGAAGGACTGCACCATCGCCAGTACGAAGGCGATGAGGGCGGAGCCGATGGCGAGCCCGAAGCTGGTGCTGGTGACCGGCAGCAGGGCCCAGGCCAGGATGGCGCCGACGGCGACGGTGCCGAGCGTCATGGCCGAGCGCATGACGACGTCGTCCATCGTCATCCGGCCGGTGGAGACCGGGGCCTGCGGCGGAGCGCCCTGCTGGAGGTCCTGCTGCGCGTAAGGGTTCTGCGCGTAGGGGTTGGCGCCGCCCTGGGCGTACGGGTTGGCCTGCGTGCCGACAGCGGGTCCCCCGGCCTGCGGCGCCGCGTTGAATCCCGCGTAGCCGTTGTCGCGGCTGAACCCCCGTCGCGAGAAGACCGGGTTGCTGCTCCTCATTTCACTCCTCCATGGCCACCGTGCGTGGCGTTGGCTCAAGAGTAATAGGTAGGCAAAGGAAAGAGCCTAGTGCTTGGGGAGGATCTTTCCCTTGTCATGACGCGGAACACGCTACGTGCTGCCCTCATTCCCTGCGACGGAGCACCCAATCCATGACCAACCCGGGACACGGCCGAGACCGGCCGGACGACAGGTTCAGTCCAGCGGGAACCCGGTGTACCCGTCCGCGAGGTCCGTCTCCGCCGCCCGTGAGCCGACGACCCGTTCCAGCCGGGCGAGCTGGAGGCGGTTCTCGAAGGGGGTCGCGTCGGGGGCGGGGTGCAGCATGGTCGTCATGTCGTACGAGAACCGCTCGGCCTGCCAGACGCGGCGCAGGCAGGTCTCGGAGTAGGTGTCGAGCAGTTCGGCCGATCCGGTGTCCCGGAGCCGGACCAGGGCGCGGGCGAGGGTGACGACGTCGCCGACGGCGAGGTTGAGCCCCTTGGCGCCGGTGGGCGGCACGATGTGCGCGGCGTCACCGGCGAGGAAGAGCCGCCCGTGCCGCATCGGCTCGTGGACGTAACTCCGCATCGGGGTGACGGACTTGGAGGTGATGGGCCCGCGCTCGAGCTGCCACCCGTCCTCGGTCTCGAACCGCCGCTCCAGTTCGTCCCAGATCTCCTCGTCGCCCCATGCCTCGGCGTCCGTTCCCTCGGGCACCTGGAGGTAGAGGCGGGAGACGGTGGGCGAGCGCATGCTCAGCAGGGCGAAGCCGCGGTCGTGGCGGGCGTAGACGAGCTCGTCGTGCGAGGGGGCCACATCGGCGAGGATCCCGAGCCAGCCGAAAGGGTACGTCCGCTCGAAGACGCGGGAGAGGCCGGCGGGTACGGCGTTCCGCGCGACGCCCCAGAACCCATCACACCCCACCACGTAGTCACACTCGAGCACGTCCTCGCGCCCCTCGTGCGTGAACCGGATCCGCGGCCGGTCGCTCTCGGCCCCCTCCACCGCGAGCGCCTCGGCCTCGAAGAGCAGCGGCCCGCCCTCCTTGAGCTGGAGGGCGATGAGGTCCTTGCACACCTCGGTCTGCGCGTACACCATCACGGAGCTGCCCCCGGTGAGCCCGGGAAAGTCGACGCGGTGCCGCTTTCCCTCGAACCGCAGCTCGATCCCGTCGTGCCGCAGCCCTTCCCGGTCCATCCGCTCACCGGCGCCCGCGGCCCGCAGCACGTCGACGGTCCCCTGCTCCAGGATCCCGGCCCGCTGCCGATGCTCCACATAGGCCCGGTCCCGGCTCTCCAGGACCACGGACTCGATCCCCGCGTTGTGCAGCAGCCGCGCCAGCAGCAGCCCGGCCGGCCCGGCCCCGATGATCCCGACGGTGGTACGCATCGGCACGCCCCTTCGCGTTCCTCGACCCAGATACGTTCGCGTTATGTTCGCGTAGTGAAATTTACTTCACCAATTCCTGGACGCGAGTCTCCGACGACGTACGCCCTCTGTCAAGGATTCGGCCGCGCACCGGACTCGGCGGGCCCCGGTCGGAATGTCGCCCGTCGAGACCCGCACCCGTGTCGCAAGTGCGGGAAGTGCCCGGAACCGGACTTGAACCGGTACGCCCGCGAGGGGCAGCGAGGTTTAAGCTCGCCGTGTCTGCATTCCACCATCCGGGCAGGCCATGGGCTCCGCATCGAGGTTCCGAGCCTATCGGGACGCATCGCCCGAACAGCGGGCGGGCGGACCGATGTTGTCTTATTTTATTGATGTCTGAGGGTGCATCAGCACTCGGTACGGACCATCCGCACATGCCAGATAGCCTTTCGGGTGACTTTCGGCTGCGCATGCGGAATGACGGAATTTCACCGTCCGAACAAGCGGCCTCCACGACATTCACCGCACCGGCGGCCGGCGACCCTCAGGGACGGGCCTCATCCCCAGGTATGACACGGGCGCTCCCGGTGCGACCGAAGTCGCCCCCCGGAACCGGAACAGCGGCTGACTACATCGCCCCGAACGGCCACGACGATGGACACACGTCCCCGGAAATCGTCGTCGTCCCGACAGGAGCACCCTCCCGTGACCACCACCCCCATTGCCGACCGGACCACCACGGTGGCCGCACGCGCCACGGAACTCTCCAAGGTCTACGGACAGGGAGAGACCCAGGTGGTCGCCCTCGACCGGGTCACCGTCGACTTCCGGCAGGCCGAGTTCACCGCGATCATGGGCCCCTCGGGGTCCGGCAAGTCCACGCTGATGCACTGCGTGGCCGGACTGGACAGCTTCTCCTCCGGCTCCGTGCGCATCGGCGAGACCGAGCTCGGCTCCCTCAAGGACAAGCAGCTCACCAAGTTGCGCCGGGACAAGATCGGCTTCATCTTCCAGGCGTTCAACCTGCTGCCGACCCTGACGGCCCTGGAGAACATCACGCTCCCGATGGACATCGCCGGCCGCAAGCCCGACAAGGAGTGGCTGGACACCGTCATCAAGATGATCGGCCTCGCCGACCGCCTCAGCCACCGGCCCTCCCAGCTCTCCGGCGGCCAGCAGCAGCGTGTCGCCGTCGCCCGCGCGCTCGCCTCCCGGCCCGACATCATCTTCGGCGACGAGCCCACCGGAAACCTCGACTCCCGGGCCGGCGCGGAGGTCCTCGGCTTCCTGCGCAACTCCGTACGTGAACTGGGGCAGACCGTCGTCATGGTCACCCACGACCCGGTGGCCGCCGCCTACGCGGACCGCGTCATCTTCCTGGCCGACGGCCGGATCGTCGACGAGGTGCACGAGCCGACCGCCGACTCGGTCCTGGACCGCATGAAGCAGTTCGACTCGAAGGGCCGTACGAGCTGACGCCCGCCGGTCCATCGGACCGAGCACCCCTCGTGCCGCCCCGCAGACCTCCTACCTCCCTGGACTGAGACAACCCCATGTTCCGTACCGCCTTGCGCAACGTGCTCGCGCACAAGGCCAGGCTCCTCATGACCGTGCTCGCCGTGATGCTCGGCGTGGCGTTCGTGTCGGGGACCCTGGTCTTCACCAACACCATCTCGGACGCCTACCAGAACAGCTCCGCCAAGGGCTTCGACCAGATCGACGTCGTCATAGAACCGGAGAGCCAGGAGTCCACGGGCGACACGGTCGGCAAGGAGCAGAAGCTCACGCAGGCGCTGCTCGACAAGACCGCCGCGGTCCCCGGTGCCGCCTCCGCCGTCGGCGTCGTCAACGGCTTCACCGCCATCGCCGACAAGGACGGCAAGCTCGTCGGCAGCGGCTTCCAGTCCCAGGGCGGGAACTACTGGCAGGAGAAGGACCCCCGGTACCCGCTGACGGGCGGTCAGGCCCCGCGCGGCCCGAACCAGGTCGCCCTCGACTCCGAGACCGCGAAGCGGGCCGGGTACAAGGTCGGCGACACCGTGCGCCTGTCCGTCGACGGGCCCGTCCTCACGCCCACCATCAGCGGCATCTTCACCACCGACGACGGCAACGTCGCGGCCGGCGGCAGCCTCGCCCTCTTCGACACGGCGACCGCGCAGAAGCTCTTCGACTCGGTCGGCACCTACGACGAGATCGACGTGAAGGCGGACGCCGGCACCAGCCAGACCGCCCTCCTTGCCGCGCTCGACAAGGTGGTACCGAAGGACGTCGCCTCCACCACCACGGCCGACAAGGCCGCCGCCGACCAGGCCGAGCAGATCGCCTCGGCGATGAGCGGGATGAAGACGGGGCTGCTGGTCTTCGCCGGTATCGCGCTGTTCGTCGGCACCTTCATCATCGCCAACACCTTCACCATGCTGGTCGCCCAGCGCACCAAGGAACTCGCGCTGCTGCGCGCCGTCGGCGCCTCCCGCAGGCAGGTCACCCGGTCCGTGCTCGTCGAGGCGTTCGTCGTCGGCGCGGTCGCCGCCGTCGCGGGCCTGGTCGCCGGTATCGGCATCGGCGCCGGGATGCGCGCCCTGATCGGCACACTCGGCGCGCCCGTGCCGGACGGCCCGCTGGTGATCTCGCCGGGCACGGTCGCCACGGCCCTGCTCGTCGGCGTCCTCATCACGATGCTGGCCGCCTGGCTGCCGGGCCGCCGCGCGGCGAAGATCCCGCCGGTCGCCGCGATGAGCAGCGTGCACGCCCAGGCGACCACGAAGTCCCTGGTCGTACGGAACACGATCGGCGCCCTCTTCGCCGGAGCGGGCATCGCCGTCGTCCTCTACGCGACGACCATGAGCGGTTCGGACGGCCAGGCCCCGATGGGCCTCGGCGCGGTCCTGCTCATCCTCGGCGTCTTCATCCTCACGCCGCTGCTGTCCCGCCCGCTGATCGCGGCCGCCTCACCGGTCCTGCGTATCTTCGGGGTCTCCGGCAAGCTCGCCCGCCAGAACTCCGTACGCAACCCGCGCCGCACCGCCGCGACCGCCTCCGCGCTGATGATCGGCCTCACCCTGATCACCGGCATGACGGTGATGGCGGGCAGTCTGCAGAAGTCGATCGACAAGATGGCCAGCTCCGCGATCAAGGCGGACTACGTCGTCTCGATGGCGAACGGCAACTCGCTCTCGCCGGACGTCGAGAAGAAGCTCGCCGGCGTCGACGGGGTCACCGACACCAGCGCGCTGCGCAACTCGCCCTCGCGCATCGACCAGGAGACCGAGTACCTGACGGGCGTCAACGGCGCGTCCATCGCCAAGCTCACCGACCTCACGATGGAGGAGGGCTCGTTCAAGGTCGGCGGCAGCCAGGTCGTGGTCGACGAGGACACCGCCAAGTCGCACGGCTGGAAGGCCGGTTCGGACTTCACGGTCTCCTACGAGGACGGCACGAAGCAGCAGCTGACGGTCGCCGGTGTCTACCAGGGCAACGAGATGATCTCGGGCATCATGCTCGACAACTCGACGCTCACCCCGCACACCACGGACGCCTTCGACATGCAGGTCATGCTCAAGACGTCGAGCGGCGCGTCGGACGCGACGAAGGGCCAGCTGGAGAAGGCCCTCGGCGACAACCCGGCCATCCAGGTCCAGGACAAGAAGGACATCTCCGACAGCATCGCGAGCATGTTCACCCTGATGCTGAACATGCTCTACGGCCTGCTCGCGATGGCCGTCATCGTCGCCGTCCTCGGTGTCATCAACACCCTGGCCATGTCGGTCTTCGAGCGCTCGCAGGAGATCGGGATGCTGCGCGCGATCGGCCTCGACCGCAAGGGCATCAAGCGGATGGTCCGGCTGGAGTCCCTGGTCATCTCGCTCTTCGGCGGCGTACTCGGCATCGGCCTGGGCGTGTTCTTCGGCTGGGCCGCCGGTGAACTGCTCGGCAGCAGCATGGCGACGTACGAACTGGTCCTGCCCTGGGCCAGGATGGGCCTCTTCCTGCTCCTCGCGGCGACGGTCGGCATCCTCGCGGCGCTGTGGCCGGCGCGGCGGGCGTCCCGCCTGAACATGCTGTCGGCGATCAAGTCGGAATAGCAGTACGGCAGATGGGGCCCCGTTCCGCCATGGAACGGGGCCCCATCGCCGTACGCGGATCAGTTCCAGTCACGCGCCCTCAGCGGCATCCCGGACGCGCCGGACGCCTCCGGTGTCCTGACCGCCAGCACCTGGTTGACGCCGATGCGGTTGTGCTCGAAGGCGAGCGCGGAGGCGGCCATGTACAGGCGCCAGACGCGGGCCCGGCCGGGGCTGGTGAGCCGTACGGCCCGCGTCCACTGCTCCTCCAGGTTGGCGACCCAGTGGCGCAGGGTGAGGGCGTAGTGCTCGCGGATCGACTCCACGTCGCGGACCTCGAAGCCGGCCCGCTCCAGCTGGGTCACCGTGGTGCCGACGGGGGCGAGTTCGCCGTCGGGGAAGACGTACGCGTCGATGAACTCGTCGACGGAGTACGCCGATTCGTCCCGCCGCGGCGGACGGGCGATCTGGTGGTTGAGCAGCCGGCCGCCGGGCCTCAGCAGCCTGCGCAGCGTCTCGGCGTACTCCAAGTACCGTTCGGCGCCGACGTGTTCGGCCATCCCGATCGACGAGATGGCGTCGTACGGCCCGTCCGTGACGTCCCGGTAGTCCTGCACCCGGATCTCCACCCGGTCGGTGAGCCCCTCGTCCGCGACCCGCTTACGGGCGTACGCGGCCTGCTCCTGCGACAGCGTCACGCCGACCACGCTCACGCCGTGCTCACGGGCCGCGTGGATGGCCATGGAACCCCAGCCGCACCCGACGTCGAGAAGCCGCTGGCCCGGTTTCAAGTCCAGCTTGCGGGCGATGAGTTCGAGCTTGTCGCGCTGTGCGTCCTCGAGGGAGCCGTCATCCTCCCAGTAGGCGCACGAGTAGACCATCGACGGGCCGAGGACGATCTCGTAGAAGTCGTTCCCCACGTCGTAGTGGTGGCTGATGGCCCGTTTGTCGCTGCGCTTGGTGTGCAGGTGGCGGCGTCTGCGCACCTCCTCGGCGGGCGGGGCGGGCGGCAGTGGCCCGGCCAGCTTCACCAGGCCGCGCAGGGCGGCGCGCACCTCGGAATCCCGCAGCGCCTCCCCGACCCCCCTCGCGTCCTCTCCCCGCTCCCACAGGAGCCCGGACATCAGGTCGAGGGCGGCGTACAGGTCGCCCTCCACTCCGAGGTCTCCGGCGACCCATGCCCTCGCGAGGCCCAGCTCCCCCGGCTTCCACAGCAGCCGGCGCACGGCCCGTCGATTCCGTACGACGAGTACCGGGGCGGCGGGCGGCCCTGCCTCCGAGCCGTCCCAGGCGCGGATGCGCAGCGGTAGTGGGGCTCCCAGCAACTGTTCGACAAGGCTCTTCAGCCGCAGCGCGGCGTCCTGCATGGCGCACACCTCCGTGACGACACTCCCGAACGCTCCAACACCCACGTAAACACCAACATGGTCTTCGCGCAGTCCCCCTTCCGCGTTACGGCTTCGCAAAATACGTGCATGGGCCATGTTTTTGGTGATGCCTCTGCCGTCGCGAAAACGCCGAAGGGGACGCCGGGGGAACGCCGAAGGGGCCTCCCGCACCACGGATGGCGGGAGGCCCCTTCGGGGCGTTCGGTGACCGGAGGTCAGGAGGCCTTGGCCTTCTCCTCGGTCTTGGCGGGCGCTGCGGGCGCGGCAGCAGCCGCCGGGGCGGGCGCGGGCTTCGCGGCCTCGTAGAACTCCTCGCGGGGAGTCTCCATGGCACCGAGCGAGACGACCTCACGCTTGAGGAACATCGCCAGCGTCCAGTCAGCGAAGACGCGGATCTTCCGGTTCCAGGTCGGCATCGCCATGCCGTGGTAGCCACGGTGCATGTACCAGGCGAGACGGCCCTTGACCTTGATCTTCATCTTGCCCATGACGATCATCGCGACGCCCTTGTGGAGGCCGAGGCCCGCCACCGCACCCTTGTTGGCGTGCGAGTACTCCTTCTGCGGGAAGCCCCGCATACCGGAGATCACGTTGTCGCCGAGGACCTTCGCCTGACGCAGCGCGTGCTGGGCGTTCGGCGGGCACCAGGCGTTCTCGACACCGGCCTTGCGGGCGGCGGCGTCCGGAACCTGGGCGTTGTCGCCCGCGGCCCAGATGTAGTCCGTGCCCTGCACCTGGAGCGTGGTCTGCGTGTCCACGTGACCGCGCGGGCCGAGCGGCAGACCGAAGCGGGAGAGAACGGGGTTCGGCTTGACGCCGGCCGTCCAGACGATCGTGTTGGAGTCGACCTCGAGGCCGTTCTTGAGCACGACGTGGCCGTCGACGCAGGAGTCCATGGAGGTGGAGAGGTAGATCTCCACGCCGCGGCTCTCCAGGTGCTCCTTGCCGTACAGGCCGAGCTTGGGGCCGACCTCGGGAAGGATCTTGTCCGCCGCGTCGACGAGGACGAACCGCATGTCCTCGCGGGACACGTTGGTGTAGTACTTCGACGCGTCGCGGGCCATGTCCTCGACCTCACCGATGGTCTCCGCACCCGCGAAGCCACCGCCGACGAAGACGAAGGTCAACGCCTTGCGGCGGACCTCTTCGTCCGTCGTGGAGTCAGCCTTGTCGAGCTGCTCGAGGACGTGGTTGCGTAGGCCGATGGCCTCCTCGATGCCCTTCATACCGATGCCCTGCTCGGCGAGGCCGGGGATCGGGAAGGTGCGCGAGACCGCGCCCATCGCGACGACGAGGTAGTCGAAAGGCAGCTCGTACGCCTCACCCACGAGGGGGGCGATCGTCGCGACCTTGCGGTCCTGATCGATGGTGGTGACCCGACCGGTGAGGACCTCCGCCTTGGGGAGCACGCGTCGCAACGGGACGACGACATGCCGCGGGGAGATGCTGCCGGCGGCGGCTTCGGGGAGGAAGGGCTGGTAGGTCATGTACGACCGGGGGTCGACAACCGTGACGGTCGCCTCTCCGTAGCGCATCTTCTTGAGAATGCGCCGAGCTGCGTACAGGCCTACGTACCCACCGCCTACTACGAGGATCCTGGGACGCTCCGTGGTGCTCATGCCATCGAGTATCCACCTGCCCCAGGGGGGTCGCTCGTGAGCCCCTTCACAAGCATGGGTGGACCCTCTGCTACACTCCGCCGCCCACGTGACTCAGGTCATGGCGCCAGGGGGGAACCACCGTGTGGTGCGGACCGTTGTCAACACCGCGTGAGCTGCCACTCCGCCCCTGCGAGGCCCCTGTGAACCAGCCGATCCGGCCCCCGTTTCACACGCCCGAAACACGCCCCGAACGCTCCGGTGAGCACCCTTCCCTGCCTGGTGAGCCCCCCGGAAGGGCCCTGGGGAAGAAATCCTCGCCCAACAGGGCCGTTTTCCTTGTGAAGAACTTCACGAACTTTTCCGACGGCGCGTCGCCGAGAGGTTTTCCAGGGCCCTGAAGTGCGCTCATACGTTGTCCGACCTGCTCAGGAGAGGCGGATCGAGGGGCCGCAGAGCCCCCCTCGCGCCACCGCTGAGCACCACCGCTAAGCAATCGACCAGGCGATCCCGTCGAGGATGTCGTGCTCGCTGACCACGACCTCCGTCGCGCCGATCCGCTCCATGATCGAGAGGAGCACGAGGGCCCCGGCGGCGATGACGTCGACGCGACCCGGATGCATCGAGGGGATCGCGGCGCGTTCGGCGTGCGTCGAGCCCACCAGCGACTCGGTGATCTCACGGACGCGGTCGTACGGGACCCGGGAGTGGTGGATGGCGACCGAGTCGTACTCGGGGAGGTTCTGCGCGATCGCCGAGACCGTGGTGACCGAGCCCGCAAGACCGACCAGCGTGCGCGCCTCGCGCAACGGCACGGTCAGCTCCGCGAGGTCCAGGGCCGCCCCGATGTCGACGCGGATCGCCTCGACCTCGGCGGACGTCGGCGGGTCACTGACCTTGCCCTCGTGCACGAGGTGACGCTCGGTCATCCGTACACAGCCGATGTCGACGGAGCGCGCGGCACGCACATGCTCCTCGCCCACGACGAACTCCGTGGACCCGCCGCCGATGTCCACCACCAGGTACGGCTTGGCGAGGTCGTCCCGGCCGGTCAGCTCCTTGGTGGCGCCGGTGAAGGAGAACTCCGCCTCCTGGTCACCGGTGATCACCTCCGGCTCGACACCCAGGATGTCCAGCACCCCGCGCACGAACTCGTCCCGGTTCTCGGCGTCACGGGAGGCGGAGGTCGCCACGAACCGCAGCCTCTCCGCCCCGTGCTCCTTGATGATCGCCGCGTACTCACGGCAGGCGGCGAAGGTCCGCTCCAGTGCCTCCGGGGCGAGCCGCCCGGTCCGGTCGACGCCCTGGCCGAGCCGCACGATCGTCATACGGCGGTCCAGGTCGACGAGTTCGCCCGTCTCCGGGTCCGCGTCGGCGACGAGCAGCCGGATCGAGTTCGTACCGCAGTCGATGGCGGCGACACGGGTCACTTGGCGGCCTCCTCTGCGGCGGGGGACGCCTCGGCGCCGGGCTGCCGCGAGTCCTCCGAGGACGTCACGCAGGGCCCCTTGCGCCACCACTCCGGCAGCATCGCGATCGCCTCGTCGCCCAGCGGGTTCACGCCCGGACCCGCCGCCAGGGAGTGGCCCACCAGCACATGGAGGCACTTCACCCGGTCCGGCATGCCGCCCGCGCTGGGGAAGCCCTCCAGGACCTCGATGGAGTCACGCCGGGCGATGTAGTCCTCGTGAGCGGCGCGATACGCGGCGGCCAGCTCCGGATCGCTCGCCAGACGGTCCGTCATCTCCTTCATGACCCCGTTGGCCTCCAGCGTGCCGATCGCGGAAGCGGCACGCGGGCACGTCAGGTAGTACGTCGTCGGGAACGGGGTTCCGTCGGGCAGGCGGGGCGCCGTCTCCACCACGTCCGGCTGACCGCAGGGACAGCGGTGCGCGATCGCGCGCAACCCGCGCGGCGGTCGCCCCAGCTGCTGCTTGAAGGCCTCGACGTCCGCGTCGGTCGGCTCGGTGCGCGGGGTGGGCGGCGGTGGCGTTTCCATGCCGTGAGTCACATGTCTTTCTGGTCGGTCGGTCAATCGGTCGGTCTGCCGATTCAGTCAGTCGATCGGCCGGTCGGCCCGCCGATGAACTGTCGATCGGTTCGTTCACCGGTCGGCGGCGTCGGCCTTGTCCACACCGTCCCAGACGTTCGCGTACCAGGGACGGTCGGCCGCCCCCTGGCCGGCGCGGGACTGCTTCGCCGCGTCCGGGTCGATCACGATGTAGCCGGTCTCCCCCGGCATCACATAGTGCAGCCGGTCCCGGATCTGCTGCTCCGCGTACGCGTCGTCCTGCCACCGCGCCTTGAGGTCACGCAGCTGCTCGACCCGCGCACGGGCCTGCTCGCGCTGCTGCTGCAGATCGGCGATCTCGGCACGCTGGGACACGTACTGCCTTATCGGGTACGCGAGGGCCACGACCAGCGAACAGAGGACGAGGGCGAGGAGCGCCGCCCGCCCGGTGAGCCGCGAGCGGCGCGCCTGACGCTTGGTCTGGGAGCGGTAGACCCGGGCCGCCGTCTGCTCGCCGAGCAGCTTCAGCCTGGTCGCGGTGGAGAACCGGTCCCGGTCCTTCACGGCCATGAGTCCCGCCTCCCCGGTACAAACCCGTCACGTGCGTACGTCCCCGCACACGGTACGGGACCGAGTACGGGGACGTACGTACGACGCTTCCTAAGCCGGTACGGCTCAGCCCTTGAAGCGGGGGAAGGCGCTGCGACCGGCGTACACCGCGGCGTCGTCGAGGATCTCCTCGATGCGCAGCAGCTGGTTGTACTTGGCGACGCGGTCCGAGCGGGCCGGGGCGCCGGTCTTGATCTGACCGCAGTTCACCGCGACGGCGAGGTCGGCGATGGTGACGTCCTCGGTCTCACCGGAGCGGTGCGACATCATGCACTTGAAGCCGTTGCGCTGCGCCATCTCGACGGCGTCCAGGGTCTCGGTCAGCGAGCCGATCTGGTTCACCTTGACGAGCAGGGCGTTGGCCGAGCCCTCCTCGATGCCACGGGCCAGGCGCTCGGGGTTGGTGACGAACAGGTCGTCACCGACGATCTGGACCTTGTCACCGATCTTCTCGGTGATGACCTTCCAGCCGGCCCAGTCGTCCTCGTACAGCGGGTCCTCGATGGAGACGAGCGGGTACGCGGAGACGAGCTCCTCGTAGTACTCGGTCATCTCGGCGGCCGAGCGGGACTTGCCCTCGAACTCGTACTTGCCGTCCTTGTAGAACTCGGACGCGGCGACGTCGAGCGCGAGCGCGATCTGCTCGCCGGGGATGTAACCGGCCTGCTTGATGGCCTCGACGATGAGGTCGAGCGCGGCGCGGTTGGACTCCAGGTTCGGGGCGAAGCCGCCCTCGTCGCCGAGGCCGGTGGACAGGCCCTTGGTCTTCAGCACCTTCTTGAGGGTGTGGTAGACCTCGGCGCCCCAGCGCAGCGCCTCGGAGAAGGACTCCGCGCCGATCGGGGCGATCATGAACTCCTGGATGTCGACGTTCGAGTCCGCGTGCGACCCGCCGTTGAGGATGTTCATCATCGGAACGGGCAGCAGGTGCGCGTTCGGGCCGCCCAGGTAGCGGAAGAGGGGGAGGTCGCTGGCCTCGGAGGCGGCGTGCGCGACGGCGAGGGAGACGCCGAGGATGGCGTTGGCGCCGAGCGAGCCCTTGTTGTCGGTGGCGTCCAGGTCGAACATCGCCTGGTCGATCAGGCGCTGCTCGGTGGCGTCGTAACCGACGAGCTCCGGGCCGATCTGCTCGATGACCGCGAGGACGGCCTTCTCGACACCCTTGCCGTGGTAGCGGTTGGGGTCACCGTCGCGGAGCTCGATGGCCTCGAAGGCGCCGGTGGAGGCGCCGGACGGGACGGCGGCACGACCGGTGCTGCCGTCATCGAGGCCGACCTCGACCTCGACGGTGGGGTTGCCTCGCGAGTCGAGGATTTCCCGGGCTACGACGACGTCGATGGACGGCACGAGCATCTCCTTCTGGGATGTGACGCGGGTACGCGGGGCTTTTTGGAACCCTGCGGGATGAGCCTAACCGGCTCGGAGCGATCGGCCAGCCGGTCGACCACCCCTTGGGCAGAACACAGGGTAAACATTGTTCCAGAACGGAACAAAAAAGGAATGAAAAACCCCGCCCCGGTGCGTACGGGGGAACACGCACCGGAGCGGGGAGCCCGTGGGGACGGGGGTGACCCACACGAGGCCTTCAGTATGGAGACCACGTATAGGAGAGAGCTGAGGTTCAGCTACGAGCCTGGTGTCAGCCGACCGCCGTGGGCCGACAACCGCTGTCCCTCAGCTCTCGGACCTCAGCTGAGGTGCAGCTGCTGACCCGGGTAGATGAAGTCCGCGTCGTCGATGATGTCCTTGTTCAGCTTGAGCAGCTGCTGCCAGCCGCCCTTGACGTTCTTCGCCTCGGCGATGGCGCTGAGGGTGTCGTTCTTCTTCACCTTGTACTCGCCGTCACCCTTCTTGACCTTCTTGCCGGTCGGGGTCTCGACGGTCTTCGCCTTGGCGGTCTTGGTCGTCGCGGTGGACGTGTTCGACTGCTGCGAAGGAGTGGTGCTCTGCTCGCTGCTCGACGACGAGGAGGACGAGGACGACGACGAGTCGCTCGTACCACCGTCGTACGCGGCGCTCGACAGGCCCGTGCCGCAGGACGGCCAGGCACCCTTGCCCTGTGCGGCGAGGACCTTCTCGGCGACCGTTATCTGCTGGGACTTGGAGGCCTGGTCGGCGGTGGCGGCGTAAGCGCTGCCGCCGTACGCGGACCAGGTGGAGGAGGAGAACTGCAGACCGCCGTAGTAACCGTTGCCGGTGTTGATGGCCCAGTTGCCGCCGGACTCGCACTGGGCGACGGTGTCCCACTCGGAGGTGGTGGCGGCGGAGGCGGTGCCGGACGCCATCAGCGGGGCGGCGACGGCGACGCCGGTCACCCCGGCGAGCGTGGCAATGCGGGTGACCTTGGACGGGCGACGGTGCTTGCCCTTGCACGAACGCAGCATGAAGTGATCCCCTCACCGACGCCTGCGAGGTGAGCTGTCGGGTTCGGGCGGGTGAGTGCCCGGTCGCGCACCTCTCGGCGCACGTCTTCACCCCAAGCCGCTCCCGGTCAACCACCGGGCTCGGCACTTACCTTGGGTCCCCCGCTCCTGCCTACGGCGCTTGACGCGACGACTGTTCCCGTACGGCCGCTGGCAGGATTCGGCGTTGCGATCGTCGGGGCCCGCTGTGGCGAGCGGTCACGACCGTAAGCAGGCGATCGGTGGAATTTCAAAGACGATCAGGGGGTCTGAGATCCATCTCTCATTCTCACCAAACCGGACATTCCATGGCGAACCATGACGCGAACTCCCGCTACTTTTCGCCCGGTTCGGCACCAACTGCAAGGCTCTGACCGGGGAGGATGAGGTTCGCGTCGGTGCCCACCGTCGCCACGTTCTCGGCGTACAGCTCGGTCCATCCGCCTTCGAGGCCAAGGGCGTCGGCGATGGCCGAGAGACTGTCGCCGACGCGGACGACGTACGAACCGTCGACGACGCCGCGAAGGCCGTCGGAGTCACGCGAGGCATGCCGCCCGGCCGTGCTGTCCGTACGGCCGTCGGTCGTGCCCTCGGTGGCGGTGTCGCCGCGGTGTCGCCCGGCGCCGGTCGTCGCACTGTCGGACGCATCCGAAGAGTCGTCACTCTGGGCCGACTTGTCCGAGTCGTCATCGTTTGTCGCGCTCGAGTCCGCACCCTCATCCGCGCCCGAAGTGTCGGACTTGGTCGATGTGTCGGACGAGGACGAGGCGGACGGAGAGGGGCTGGACGAAGCAGACAAGTCGAGCGAACCGGATGAGTCGGTCGATTCCGAGCTCGAAGAGTCGGAGGAGTCCGAAGTGGAGGCGTCGGACGACGAGTCGTCCGACACACCCGTGTCGACGTCCGCCGAAGCCGAGTCCTTGCTGAGCCCGGAGAGGGGTCCGCAGGTGGGCCAGGCGACGACTCCCCGGCCGTCGAGGATCTTCTCGGCGACGGCTATCTGCTGCGAGCGGCTGGCCTGGTCGGCGCTCGGGGCGTATTCGATGCCGCCGTAGTTCTCCCAGTCCCACTGGGTCAAGTGCAGCCCGCCGTAGTACCCGTCACCGGTGTTGTCGCTCCAGGAGGCGCCCGTCTCGCACTCCGCGACACGGTCCCAGGTGGTGGCGTCGGCCGCGCTCGCACTCGTGGCACCGAGCAACGGGATCGCGATGGCCGATCCGGTCACTCCTGCCGCGACGATGAGAGCCGGAGCCTGACGGGGGCGACGATGGCGGCCGTTCCCGGAGAGCATGCGGAAGCCTTTCACGTGACAGCAGGTGACTAAAGCGACGTACGGAGACGTCTGCGACGGATGATCCGCGCTGGTCATTGAACGTATCGGCACTCGAACGCTTGTCACAAGTCGATGCAGCGTAGATCACGTGAAGATCACAATGTTGATGGACCGTCAGCTTTTCGCGCCCCCGAAGTGCCTTACGAAGGCCCGGTGGACAACTGGAGCGGAGGCGCGAACTCCACTGGAAGTGTGCGCAATCCGCGCATAATGAGCCCACCGCGCCATCGCAAATCGTCGGAATCTCCCGCGAGTTGGAGGTCGGGGAGGCGGGTGAGGAGGGTTGCAAGCGCGGTCTGGCCCTCCAGGCGGGCGAGGGGGGCGCCGAGGCAGTAGTGGATGCCGTGTCCGTAGCCGAGATGCTGGTTGTCACGGCGGGAGAGGTCGAGGGTGTCCGGCTGCGCGAAGCGTTCGGGGTCACGGTCCGCAGCCGCCAGTACGACGAGGACGGGGTCGCCGGGTGCGATGTCCTGTCCGCCGAGCCGGACGGCCTCGGTCGCGAACCGCCAAGTGGCCAGCTCCACAGGGCCGTCGAAGCGAAGGAGCTCCTCGACACCGGTTTCGAGCAGTCCACTCTCCCCGGCGGCAAGGGACTTCTGCAGTCGCTGTCGCTGCTCGGGGTGGGTGAGGAGGGCGTACGTGCCGTTGCCGATCAAGTTCACGGTCGTCTCAAAACCGGCAAACAGGAGGATGAAGGCCATGGCCACCACCTCGTTCTCCGTGAGGTGCTCGCCGTGGTCGGAGGCGCGGATGAGGCCGGAGACGAGGTCCTCGCCGGGGGCGGGGTGATCGGGCAGCGCCTCGCGCTTGCGGTGGATCAGCTCGGCCAGATATCCGCGCATCTTCTTGACGGACCGTGCGACACCGCCCCGCGGCCCTCCCCCGTGCCGGATCATCATCCCCGCCCAGTCCCGGAAGTCGTCCTGGTCCTCGCGGGGGACGCCGAGGAGCTCGCAGATGGCGTAGATGGGGAGCGGGAAGGCGAACTCGTGGATCAGGTCGGCGGACCCCTTCTCCGCGAACTGGTCGATGAGGTGATCGGTGATCTCCTGCACGCGCGGCGCGAACTCGGCCACCCGGCGGGGCGTGAACGCCTTGCTGACGAGCCGGCGCAGCCGGGTGTGATCCGGCGGATCGATGTTGAGCAGATGCGTCATCAGCTCGGCCTTGCGCTCACCCGGGATGCCCGTCTTGCCCTTGGCATGGGCGGGTTCGTCGTGATGCGCCGGGTTCTTGCTGAGCCGTCCGTCGGCGAGAGCCTGCTTGGCGTCGGCGTACCGGGTGACGAGCCAGGCCTCCACACCGCTGGGCAGCCGGGTCCTGTGCACGGGGGCGTGCTCGCGGAGCCAGGCGTACGCCGGGTAGGGGTTGGTGGCGAACTCCCAGCTGAAGAGTTCGGGGGCAGGGCCTGCGGGGGTGGGGTGCTCGGTCACACCTTGACCGTATCCGGGGACGGTGTCCGGGCAGGCGAGGAGGCCTTGTCCGGCCGACCCGGACCACGGTGCCGGCCGCCCCGCACACTTCACCCCAGGCTGTCCGCAAATCACCTGCTGTTTGACTCTGCGGCTCGACAAGTCCCTACATTCGCGAAGTGGACCCCGAAATACTCAGATCCAGCTTCGCGGTCGTCGAGAGACGGGCCGAGTTCGCGGTCAAGTACTTCTACTCGCATCTGTTCCGGCACAACCCGGAGGTACGCGCGCTGTTTCCGCTGGACTTCCCTGAGGACATGGAACGGCAGCGGGATCGGTTGTTCGCGGCGCTGACGTATGTGATGGAGCGGTTGGGGGATCCGGCGCTGCCGGAGTATCTGCGGGAGCTGGGGCGGGATCACCGGAAGTATCTGGCGGAGCCGGATCACTACGCCGCCGTGGGGGCGAGTCTGATCGCCGCGTTCACCGTCGTCGCGGGGTCGGCGTGGAACGCGGAGGTCGAGAAGGCGTGGTCCGAGGCGTACGGGGCGATCGCCAATGTGATGCTCCAGGGTGCGTGGGAGGCGCAGCAGGAGGGTGAACCGCCTTGGTGGGATGCCGAAGTGGTGGCCCGGACGCGGCACGGTGACGATCTCGTCGTACTGACCCTTCAGCCCGACCGACGGCTGCGGTACTCCCCCGGCCAGTACGTCAGTGTCAACGCCCCGCATCTGCCGGGTATTTGGCGGCCGTACTCGCTGGGCAACGCGCCCCGCGTCGACCACACCGTCGACCTGCACATCAGCCGGGTCGAGGGCGGGGTGCTCTCCACGGCCCTGGTCCGGCAGACGCGGGAAGGGGACGTCCTGCGGCTCGGGGCACCCGGTGGCGGGCTGACCCTGCGGACGCCCGGTGAGCGGTCGCTGACGTTCATCGCAGCGGGCACAGGGTGGGCGCCCGTCAAGGCGCTTCTGCAGCAGCTCGGCGACTCGCACGAGGCCCGGCTTTTTCTCGTCGCCCGCGACACCTCCTATCTGTACGACCGGTCCGCCGTCGAACGGCTTCAGGCCCGACTGCCTCTGCTTTCGGTCACGTTCATCACCCCCGCGCCCGGCCGGCCCAAGGCCCAGGCGACCGAGCGGCTGCTGACCGCGCTGGGCAACCGCGCGGGCTGGGAGCGGAGTGACGTCTATCTGGCCGGCCCGCCCAAGCTCGTCGACGAGATCAGCGGCGAGCTTCCGGCGCTGGGTGCTCCGGCGGAGCGGATCTTCCACGACCTCCTGGCGCCGACCGGTGAGGGCCGGACCCGGCCGCTGGGCACGGCGGAGTGGTTGCTCGACCGTCCGCCGCCGAACTGGCACAACCCGGCCGGCCGCGCGCCGGGCGCGTGACCCTCATTCCTCTGCGGGCCCGCTCGGCTGCGGCTTGCATCTCTCCGCCGGAGGCTCCTGCTCGGCTGCGGCCCTCGTCCCTCTACAGGCCCCCGGTCTACAGGCGCCCCGGCCGTCATCCCTCCGCAGGTCCCTCCGTCGCGCGGATCGCGTCACGGTACGCCCGTGCCGCCGCCCGTAGCGCCGCCTCCGGGTCCACGCCCTCGGCCTCGGCGCGCGTGGCTATGGC
This sequence comes from Streptomyces sp. NBC_00620, assembly GCF_026341825.1. Classification (GTDB taxonomy): domain Bacteria; phylum Actinomycetota; class Actinomycetes; order Streptomycetales; family Streptomycetaceae; genus Streptomyces. The sequence continues at coordinate 2,860,091 of NZ_JAPENY010000001.1, read as the reverse complement.
CAGTAGTTCGTAGCCGACGCCCTCGCCTCGGGGAAGCTCGACGTCAAGTCCTGCCGTACGCACCCGGGATGCCAGTTTCGCCGCCAGTGCCAGGCCCGGCTGCCCCAGCGGGATTCCCTCGGTCACTGATGTGCGCCGCTTCTCCTCGGCCTTGGTGCGCAGCCAGTGCTCCTTGACCTCCTCGGGGGTCGTGGCCGTCTCGTCTCCGAAGACGTGCGGGTGGCGGTGGATCAGCTTGGTGACGATGCCGCCGGCGACGTCGTCGATGGAGAAGGGGGCGTCCTCGTCCTCCGGACCGCCCTCCTCGGCGATACGGGCGTGGAACACGACCTGGAGCAGGACGTCGCCGAGCTCTTCCCGCAGCTCGTCGCGGTCACCCTCCTCGATCGCCTCGACCAGCTCGTACGCCTCCTCGATGCCGTACTTCGCCAGGCCCTTGTGGGTCTGCTGGGAGGACCAGGGGCATTCGAGGCGGATACGGTCCATGACCTGGACGAGGTCGAGGAGGCGGGCGCCCGGGAGGTCGTACGAGGCGGGGAGCAGCTCCAGGTCCGGCATCTGTATGCGGCCGGAGCCCGCGAGCCTGGCCAGGCCGTCGGTCAGCCGCGGCTCGCCCTCGCCGGTGGCGACGACGACCACCGTGCGGCCACCGGCACAGGCGTCGACCAGTTCCTGGGCGTTGGGGGCGGTCTCGTCGACGGTGACGCCCGCCTCGCGGAGGTAGGGCAGCTGCGGGTGCGTGCCGTCCGCGCACAGGACCTGGTCGGCGCCGCGCAGTGCCTGCCAGGCGGGCCAGGACAGCAGTCCGGGGGCGACGCGGTGGCTGGTGGTGAGCAGGACGATACGGCCGGGAGCCGGGGCAGCGGCGGGGGCGGCGAAGTCCGAGCCGGTGGCGGTCGGGTCGCCGTCGGGGCCGGTCGTCGCGTTCGGGTCGCCGTCGAAGCTGGTTGCGTTCACCCATCGAACGTAACCCACGCCGCCGACAGCCCCCGCGGTTATCCACAGGCCGGGTCGCCCGCCCGTTCCCGGGCCAGGTCGCCGCCCGCCTGTTCCCAGGCCGGACGGCCGCACCAACGTGTCCGCGAGTACCGGGACCCTATCCGCGAGCCCCGCGGCCGAACCGTTTATCCACAGCCCCCGCCCGCGGCGAAACCCGTTACGTCGTCTCCTGTGTCTGGTCCGCCGTGACCTCCCGCAGCCACGGCGTCTTCACGTCGACGCGGCTGCTCTGCTTGACGTCCCAGGCGCCGTAGCGCGGGTTCAGGTCGACGTCCAGTGTCTTGGAGGCCTCGGACATCGCCTTCCAGAAGGTGGCCTGGCCCTCGGTGGTGTTCATGTCGGCGCCGATCGCGGCGGCGAGCTTCTGGGCCTCGATCTCGGTGCGGAGGCTTTCGTCGAGACGCTTGGGCGCCACCCCGTACTGGGTCAGCCAGGCCGCCTCCAGCTCCTTCGCGCCGCCCGCCTGCTGCTCCAGGGACGTGCGCAGTTGCTGGGTGTCCTTGCGGGTGACGCTGACGCCCGCGTTCTCCGCGGCCTCGTCCAGGACCCGGTCGAGGACCATGGTGTGCAGGGTGTTGCGGGTGAGGCCGGAGGTCTTGGCGACGGCCTGCTCGTACTGGGCCTCGTCCGTGGTGGCGGCGCGCTGTGCCGTACGCACCTCGTTCACGCGGGTTTCCAGCTGCGCGATGGTGATCCGCTGCCCGCCGACGACGGCCGCGGCACCGGGATGTGCCTCGCTGCCGCAGGCGGTGAGCAGGGGGGCCGCGGCAACGATCGCGGCGGAGAGGACGAGCGCGGTGCGACGGCGGCGGTGCAAGGAAGCCTCCCGAGGAGATTGTGCGGCGGTGCACAAAGTCTTGCGGTGATCGATGTTAGGCAGTGGCTCAGCTCTCGGCCACCCATTCGACCAACGATTCGCAAGCAGTTCAGGCACCGCCGCACCGACAGATCGCCCTCAGCCCACTCCAGCTCGCCCCAGCCGGTGATCGCTGCCGTCGCTGCGGCGCATGTCCTCAGCCGGTGATCGCCACCGGCGCGTCCCACGCGTCCCGGTCCACCGTGATCGTGTAACCGCCGCGGGTCTCCTTGCTGTTCACCATGTACTGGTGGGCGCGGCTGTGGTTGGTCCACAGAGTGGCGGCGAACGGCCAGTCGGTCGTGGTGGTGTTCTGCTTGTCCCACAGGGCGTACCACATGTTGCCCGGCAGGTCCGTGCGGTCGGTCGCGTTGGCGATGGCCTTGGCGCTGGAGCTGGTGAAGCCGTAGTAGCCGCTGCGGTACGTCTTGGCGCGCAGAGCCTTGTCGAAGGCGCGTACGTACGTGAGTACCGCCTTGTTGCAGGCCGCGTTGGTGATGTCGTACGCCTCCATGTCCAGGTAGACCGGGCTGCCGGCCTTCATGCCGAGGGCCGAGGCCTTGGCCACGGCGTCCGCGGCGTCGGTGGCGCCGAGTGAGGCGGCGGTGGCGGCGGTGATCTTCTCGGGGCTGGAGCCGGTCTGGCAGGGCGGCTGGGCGCCGACGTACAGCGGGATGAGTTTCCAGCCGACCGTGCTGACCGATTTCACCCAGGACGCGGTGAGGTTGGGCTGGGCGCAGCCGCGGTTCTTGCCGCCGATGTAGACGGCGGCGGCGCCGTAGAGCCCGCCGTGCCAGGCCTTCATCGCGTTGAGCGAGGGGGCGGCGCAGGTGTCGAAGGCGCGGCCGGTGTACGTCCGTTGGGCGGGCCAGGTGGTGGCCGCCATGGAGTTCTGCGCGGCGATGCCGGCTCCGGCGACCACGGCGGCGCCGGCCGCGGCCCAGGCGGCGTATCTGCGCTTCTTCGACTGACGATGGTTGGACATGCGTGACCCACCCCTGGTTGAGCTCCGATTGCGTGCCGACTCGCACACCGACCTGCGCGTTGAATCGCGCGCCGGCTTGTGCGCTGCTTTTGCGCCGACTTTGCGTCTCCTTCGTTGCGGAGACGGATCGCAACGTATCCGGTGTCGCATCCGCGTTCGGGAAACCCCGGGCCTTGATCACCACATGGTTCGGCCAAGCGGGAGCAAAACCTGTGCGCGTTCGGGCTGCGGGGCCAGCCGCGGTCTAGCCCCGCACCTGTCCCAGCCACTGCAGCGTCCGCCGGATCTCCGCCGCCATCGGGTGTCCGGGCCCGCGCAGGCGTTCCACGTCGTGCAGCAGCCGGGCCAGTGTGTCGTGGGCGGCGGCGCGGTCACCGAGGGCGAGGAGCAAGTGGCCTATGCGGCGGCGGACTTCGAGGGAGAGTTCGGGGTCACCGGCGACGTACTGGTTCTCGTAGTACGGCAGCAGCGCGCGGTACTCCGCGAGCGCGGCGGCGGGTTCCCCGAGCTGTTCCAGGCACTGCGCGGCCTCGTAGCGGAAGCGCAGGGACTGCGGGTCGGACTGGCCTGCCTCGGAGGCGCGTTCGTCGGCGAGACGGCGCAGTTCGGGCAGCGCGCGCCGGTACTGTCCGTCGTCCATGAGCGTGGCCGCGTACTGCTTGCGCAGGGTGCGCACGACTGGGGAGTGCGCGCCGTGTTCGGCGGCGGCCGCCGGGAGGATCGCGCCGAGGATGTCGACGGCCTGCGTGATGCGCCCTTCGCCGAGGAGGCGCTTGACCTCGTCGACGGCGCCCACGACGTCGGCCTTCTCCACGGCGGGCGCGGCCTGCGGCTGTGACGCGGGCGTGCGCGCGCGGTCCGGCCACGGGGCGTGCGGGCGCAGGAAGGGGCGCGTGGGGTCGAGTGGGGCGCCTGTGGGCATGCCGCGCGCCGGAAGCAGCGGGAGCAGCTGCTCGTACGTCTCCTGCGCGGACGCCGGCCGGTGCTGCGGGTCCTTGGAGAGCAGTCGCAGGACGAGACCCTCCAGGGCGGGCGGGACCTCGGGGCGCAGCCGGCGCACCGGGAGCGGCGGTTCGTAGAGGTGCCGGTGCAGCACACCGAGGGCGGTCGAGCCCGCGAACGGCACGTCTCCGCTGAGGAGTTCATGGAGGAGTACGCCGAGTGCGTACAGGTCCGTGTACGGGCCGACCGCGCCGCCCATCGCCTGTTCGGGCGCCATGTAGGCGGGGCTGCCGATGGGTGAGCCGGTGTGGGTCAGGCGGGTGGTGTCGGTGTCCATGACGGAGGCGACGCCGAGGTCGAGGACGGTGACCGTGCCGTCCTGCTTGACCATCACGTTCCGCGGTTTCAGGTCGCGGTGGACGATCGGAACGGCATGCACGGCGCTCAGCACGGCGCACAGTTGCGCGGCGACCGCGACGGCCCACTGCCACGGGTAGGGGTCGTGTTCGGCGAGGTGGTCGGAGAGGTCGGCCCCGTCGACGTACTGCATGACGAGGAACAGCTCCTCGTCGTCGCTGCCCGCGTCGTGGACCGTGACCAGGCCGGGGTGGTCGACCTGCGCGGTGACGCGGCACTCGCGCACGAAACGGCGGCGCAGTTCGTCGGCCTCCTGGCCCGCGACCTTGTCGGGGCGCAGCAGCTTGACGGCGACACGCCGGTCAAGTCGCTGGTCGTAGGCCGTCCACACCTGGCCCATGCCGCCCTGCCCTATGAGCGTGGACAGCTCGTAGCGGTCGGCGACCACACGCCTCGTCGCGACGCTCATCTGCCGTCCTCGTGGTTGCCCTCGTGCTTGCGCAGGTAGTCACTGAGCTCGTCGAGTTCGGCACGCACCTGGTCGATCCGGACGGGCGTGGGGCGCTGCGGCGGCGCGGGCGGCGGAACGGGGGTCTGGGGCACGGGGGCCTGAGGAACAGGGGTCTGAGGAACGGGAGCCTGGGGAACGGGAGTCGACTGCATCGGCGTCTGCGGGTGCGTGGCGGTGTACGGGGACGCGGGCTGCGGGTAGCCGTATCCGGCCGGGGGCGGCTGCTGCGGCACGTAGCCCGGGAACGGGGGCCGCGCACGGTGGTGCTCGATGTCCACGGACAGGAAGTACACGGCGCTGAACGCACCCAGCAGGAGCACGACGCCCAGCGCGACATCGGTCCTCGGGTCCGACTCGGGCAGCGAGCCGATCACCATGAGACCGCCGATCGCCAGCGGCAGGCTCACCCAGGCCAGCGCCCAGTCGAACCACTTGCCGCGCAGCACGGCCACCCGGAACAGCGGGATGCACGCGAGCATGCCGCAGGTGAGGAACCCGGCAGCGGTGAACAGCACACGGAGGGTGATGACCGTACCCGAGCTGCGGGAGGGCGGCGCCGCGCCGTGGCCGTACATGACTGCTCCCGGTGACCTGATGAGGACGGACGTACAAGTTCGAAGTCCGAGCGTATAGGCCGACAAGGACAACCGGTCCCGGGTTGTACCGAACCGTTGTCGTGACGATCACATCGTCCGCCCCGCGAGACTCGACGAGGGCTCAGCCGGGCGCGACCGTCCCGTCCGTCAGCCCGTCGTACATGCCGCGCACAAGCTGTTCGCCGAGGCGGCCCGCGCGCCTGAGCGCGTCCTCGAACTCGGCTAGCGCGCGGAACCGTTCGCCGTACGTGCGCTGTTCCTCGAGCGACAGCCGGGGCACTTGGAGGCGGCGCACGTCGAGCCTGGTGGCGGTGGACGCATAGCTGCTGGCCTGGCGGTTGTTGGCGGTGCCGCGCAGGAATCCGGCCAGGAACCACGGGTCGAGGGCGGCCGGATCGGGGCGCAGGAGGGCGAGGTTGCGCCCCAGGGCGGCTCCGGCCGTCCCGTCGTCGACCACGCGCGCGGTGGAGCCGCCGCCGAGTACGGGGACGACGACATCGCCCGTCTCGACCAGTACCGCTTCCTCGCCCCCGTCGGTTTCGGGGAGGCTTCCGGAGGGCGCGGTTCCGGCGAGGACGTCGTGGTCGGTGAGTACGGGCACGCGCGCGGGGGCGTTGTTTCCGCCCGTACGCATCAGCAGTGCGCCCCCGCGCACGAGTTCACCGACGGTGATGAGGGGCCAGCGCGCAGACGGAGCGTATGCGGGCGCGGGGGGCGTGAGGCCGGCGGTCAGGCGCAGGGTCGCGCCGAGGCGCTCACGTACAGTCGCGAGCCCCTCGGTGCCTCCCCCCGCGCCGGGCGGCGGCAGATGACGGGCGGGCGCCAGGTCCACGTCGTCGTCGAGGAGTTCGATGACGGGCACCGCGCGGCTGAACCCCGGCTCCCCCTGCGCGGTACCGGTGCGCTCGAAGGGCCGCCAGGCGTCGAGCACGGCTGTGCGCACGGCCCCCCAGTCGAGGCCGCCCCTGCCTTCGGCGGCCAGCGCGCCGGTGTCGACGAGCAGCAACTCGGGCTGCACCGGCGTCTTTTCGGGGCGGCGCAGCACCCACACGTGGAGCGGGATGTTGTACGGGGGTGCCGCCCCGATCGGGAGGGCGATCACGGCGCGCAGCGCGCCGCGGCGCAGCAGGTCGGCACGGATGCGGCGGCCCGAGCGGCGCGAGGCGGCGGCGGGCGGCATGAGGACGACGGCGCTGCCGCCCTCCTTGAGGTGGGCCAACGCGTGCTGGACCCAGGCCAGTTCGGACTCGGTGCGAGCCGGGAAGCCGTACTCCCAGCGGGCGTCGTAGGCGAGTTCGTCGTGGCCCCAGTTGCGTTCGTTGAACGGGGGGTGGCACAGCACGGCGTCGGCCCTGAGGTCTCCGTACGCGTCCTTACGCAGGCTGTCCCCGGTGGCGGTGCGGATGCCGGCGTTCGCGTGCAGGGCGAGCCGCAGCCCGGAGAGCGCGGCCAGTTCGGGTGCGCTGTCCTGGCCGTACAGCGCCTGGTCGGGCTTGGGCGCGACGGCACGCAGCAGTGCGCCGGTGCCGCACGCCGGGTCGAGCACCCTGCGGGCGGGTCCGGCGAGTTCGGCCATGAGTTCGGCGAGGCCGCCCGGGGTGAGCGTGTACTGGCGCGGGTTGGCGTCGAGATGCCGCCCGAGCAGGAACTCGTACGTCTGCCGCGCACCCAGCCCGGCCGCGAGTTCGGCGGCACCGCGCAGGAGCGGGACGGAGGGGAGGAGCTCGGGACCGGTCGGGGTGTTCACAGCACGCGCTGGGCCGGGGCCGGGGGCGGTGTTCGGGGTGTTCACAGCGCGCGGTGGGCCGAGGTGGGTGTTCGGGGTGTTCACAGCGCGCTCGCGGGGTGGGCCGAAACGGGGGGTGATCACCTGGTCCAGCGCGGCGGGCAGCAGGGCGGCGAGGCGCTCGTCGGAGCCCGCGCTCAGCTCCAGCCAGTCGGTGGGGCGGTCGTGGATGAGCAGGAGGGCGCAGCCGGCGTGCACGAGGGCGGTGACCGGGCCGTCGGGGTGTCCGGCGAGCTGCTGCCAGACGCGTTCACGCAGCGGGACTTCGGCGAGTTTGCCCTGGTCGCGGAGCCATGATTCGACTTCAGCGAGGGCGAAGGAGGGGCTGGTCTCGGTGCCGCCGACCGGCTTGGGGAAGTCGGCGTGGCGGCGGCGCCAGTTACTGACGGCAGCGCGGCCGACCCCGGCGAGCCGCGCGATCCCGGCAGCGGTCACCTCTGTCGCGTTGTCCTGCACCACCCAACTCCTCTCGCCCTGCTCTGCGACGTCGTCCCGGTCCGCGGTCTGTCGCGGTCCGCGGCGTCACCGCCTGCGCCGTCTGTGACGCCGAGCATACCGGCGTACACGAGATCCACCCCTTCACACGCGTGTACACAACCTTCCTCGTGAATCGTGTTGACTCGGTTCACAAGCTCTGTTGTTATTGACCCATCGAACGAGCGGTCGCCGAAAAAGAGGCGACAGCCGCCTTGGGGAGGGAACTGTCATGGGTACGAAGGGCAAGATCGCACTGGGGGCCGTGGTTGGCATCGTCGTCATCGGCGCGGTGTCGGCGAACGCGGGCGGCAACAGCGACAGCGGTTCCGGCGACAAGAGCAAGGACAGCTCCGCCTCCGCCAAGCGCGAGTCCGGCAAGCCGGACGACGCCAAGAGCGACGAGGCCGAGCAGGCGGCCGAGAAGAAGATCGCGTTCAAGGGGGAAGGCGACTACGAGGTCGGCACCGACATCAAGCCCGGCACCTACCGGACCACGGGCAACACCGACGACATGTGCTACTGGGAGCGCGCCAAGGACTCCTCGGGCGAGGTGGACTCCCTCCTTGCCAACGACAACGTCAGCGGCACCAGTTACGTGACCATCGCGGCGAGCGACAAGCTCTTCACGTCCAGCGGCTGCAAGGACTGGGAGGCCGTCGACGCGAAGGCGTCCGGCACGCCCGCCTCGCAGATGAAGGGCAACGGCGGCATGTTCAGAGTCGGCGCCGACATCGCTCCCGGCACCTACAAGTCCACCGGCAACACGGACGACATGTGCTACTGGGAGCGCACCAAGGACGCCTCGCAGTCCATGGACTCGATCATCGCCAACAACAACGTGTCCGGTACCGCCGTCGTCACCATCGCCGCCGGCGACGCCTACTTCAAGACCGCCGGCTGCAAGGACTGGAAGAAGACCGCCTGACGGCAGCGGGCCCGCCCATCTCCACCCTCACCCCCCACACTCCGCCACCCCCCACTCTTCTTCTCTTCTTCGCCGCAGCGCAGACCGGCGCCCATCAGCCGATCGGCCGGAGCAGATACGTCAGCCATACGTCGAGCTCAAAGGGTGTGCCGCACCCACACATTGGGCTCGACGTATACGGCGTATCCGCGCCCCGTTTCGCAGTGCACCGGCACCAGCGCACCGGGCACCTGGACAAGGCCTTCGGTGTCGAAGGGCAGCCCCGTCCAGGCGCGCCACTCCTCCAGCGAGGCCGCCACGGTCATGGACGCCGGTGCCACCGCCTCGATGACGCCGCCGGCCCGGACGTGGACGCGCAGCCACGGGTCGTGCGGCAGCCCGTCGGCACGCTTCCGGAACGCGTACTCCTGCATCGGCGTCCGCGGTTCCAGGTGCTTGGCGCTGGGGCGGACCGGGGCGACGACCTCGCCGAAGCCGTGCGCACGGGCGTTGTCCCGCATCGCCGAGAGCATCCGGCCCGACAGGCCACCGCCCTGGACATGCGGGGCGACCACGATCGAGATGGCGCTCACCGTGTCAGGCGGTGTGCCGCGACGCCGATCGGCGAACGCCCGGGCCAGCACTTCGTCCCAGCCCCGCGCGGGCAGCATTCCCCGGGCGCCCCCGGCCTCCTCGTCGACGTAGGCCTCGCGCTCCTCGTGCTCATCCTCCTCATCGTCCTCATCCACGTCGATGAGTGCGAAGGGAACGCTGTACGCGTGCGCGACCACGTCCCCGTGCTCGTCCTCGGCGAACAGCACGTACTCAGGGAGTTCGGTGGCGATCCGGCCGTAGTGCGCGTTGCCCACCGGGTCGTGGAGCAGGAACTCCGGCCAGGTGTTGGCCATCCCGACCACCTGGCCGAGCATCTCCGGGCGCTCGGCGAGACTCGACACCGTCAGCTGCATGCCAGTCACCGTAGGCGGCGGCGCTCCACAACGAAACGGTTTTGCACCCACCTCGGGCGCCCGGCGGTGGTGCTGACTGTGTTGCTGCCGGTGATGCCGTCAGCCCGCGTGAAAGCGTGTCGGCGCGTTGGTCGGGTTGCCGCCCGAAGGGATCTTCTGGTCGGGGCAACTGGCCAGCACCCGCTTCATCGCGGCCTTCTCGCTGCTGGTGACCCACAGCTCGTACTTCTTCTTGACGGCCACCTGGGCGGCGACATACGTGCATCGGTACGCCTTGCTGGGCGGGAGCCAGGTCGCCGTGTCGCCGTCGCCCTTGCTGCGGTTGGTGCTCGAGTCGACGGCACGGAGGTTGAGGGGATCGTTGGCCAGGGCTATCCGCTTGCTGTCGTCCCAGTACTTGGCGCCCTTCTGCCAGGCGTCCGAGAGCGCGACGACGTGGTCTATGTCCACCAGGCTGCGGCCGCGGGTGAACTTCACGTCCTTGCCGGTGTACAGATCCGGGTCGAGAACTCCAGAGGACACCTTGCAGTCGCCGTCGCTGAACTTCACGTCCTTCAGGTCCCGTTTGAGGATGTCGTCGCGGGTGTCGCAGTGGTTCGAGTCCGTGTCGGCCCAGGCCGTGCCGAACTTCTCTCTGGTGTATCCCGTCTTGGGCGCGCGCCCCTTCACGGTCAGCGAGTCCACGGCTGTAAGAGCGGCGCCGCCGACCGTCGTCTCCTCCGGGCCTGCGGAACCCTCCTCGGGCTCGATCTTGCAGCCACTGACACCGACGCTCACACCGACCACGAACAGCACCAGCGCAGACGCGGCACCCCCACCCCTCAGACGCACAACGACGCCCCTCCCTTTGCCTACCCGGGTGGCACCCTGTTCGAGCGCGTGTCCCATGGCCTCAAGGTAGCTGCCGGGGAACCGCGGCCATACCCGCCCTCAAGGGGCAAGAGGTGCACGCCGGGTGTATCGATGGTGGTGAGTGAGCCACCTCCACGCCGGATACCCCCTCTTCCGCACTTCGTGCACGTCAGACCTTGCCAATTCCCAGCGTCGTCTCCGAGGGCAGCAGACCGGAGCCGAGCACCGCGACCCAGAACTCCCCGACAAGGTCGGCGAGTTGTCCCACGGCGTCCGGGCCGAGTGCCTGCCAGGGAGCGGCGGCCAGTTCGTCCGTGTGCTGTTCGACCTGGCGGCGCAGTTCGCGGCCGGCGTCCGTGGCGGTGCCTTCCTCGGTCAGCAGGCCGCGCCCGACGAGCCGTTGGCGTGCGGCGGTCCACTCCTCAGGGGTCCACCCGCGGCTCTCGAAGCGCTCCACTGAGGCCGCGCCGATCGCCGCGAAGGAGACGAGGGACTCGACGGGGTCCAGGCCCGCGACGAGCAGGGCCGCGAGGTGACCGTCTCCCCGGTGTTCGCGCAGGATCGTCGCGGCATGCCACAGCTGGAGGTGTGGGGCCTCGGGCCAAGCCAACTCCGCGTTGGCGGCGGCCAGTGGGCGGCCGGCGGTGTTCGCGGCCTCGGCGGCGCGACGGGCCAGCGCGGCGGCCTGCGCGAGTTCGGGAATGGATATGCGATCGCCGAATATCGCGCGGTACGCCCGGTCGACGGCCCGCTCCCGCGCCTTCAGCACCTCGTCCGGGCTCGCGGTCCGCCACGCGGACTCCACGTGTTCGGCGACCATGCGCGGACTGAAGCTGTAGAAGGCGGAGGTCACACGTTCACTCCTGACCGCGCCCAACGGCGCGGCGCGGTACGGGAAGTAGCTCGGCCAGCGCTCCTCGGTCCCGTATCCGAGCGCGGCGGCCTCCTCGAAGGCCTCCGGCGCGTAGTAGAGCACGGCGTGCAGGGGCTCCAGCAGGTGCCACATCTGGCGCACCCGGCCGAGCTCGACACTCGCACCCACATCGGCACTCTTTGCCGTCCCACTTGCCCCGCTGGCATTCCCCGACATGACCCACCCCTCGTCAGATTCCAACCCACCCACAACTTGACACTGACAAGATTGCCGGAACCCGCGCAACTTGTCAATGCCTAGATTCCGCGTACGCTGCTGACTATGGCCCCTGCCAATACCGATGCCGATGCCAACCCCAACGCCAGTGCTGGCGCCGGCACCACCGCCAGCGCCAAGACCGGCGACACCTCACGCCCCTACCACCACGGCGACCTACGCCGCGCGATCCTCAACACCGCGCTCGACGTCATCAGCGCCGACGGCCCGTCCGCGCTGAGCATGCGCGACCTGGCCCGCCGCGCGGGCGTCTCGCACGCGGCGCCGGCCCACCACTTCAAGGACCGCACCGGCCTGCTCACCGCGATCGCGGCCGAGGGTTACGGACTGCTGGCGGCCACGCTGGCGCAGGCCGCGGACCTCAAGGACGCGGGCGTCCACTACGTACGCTTCGCGCGCGAGCACCCGGCGCACTTCCAGGTGATGTTCACGCCGGAGCTGCTCCGCGCGAACGACCTGGAGCTGACCACCGCCAGGACCCTCGCGGGCGAACGCCTGCGCACCGCCGTCTCCGGAGTCCCACCCGAGGGCCGCGGAACCGACCCCCGCCTCGCCGGAGTAGCCGCCTGGTCCCTGGCCCACGGCTTCGCCACCCTGCTCCTCAGCCACAACCTGGACGGCCCGGTCGGCGACCAGGACCCCGAGGGGGTCTTCCGGACGCTGACGGGGATGCTGTTCCAGCCCAAGTCACCCTGAACGGAACGGACCGGAGCGGACCGGAGCGCACCCGACCCGACCTGGCCTACGACCCAAGAACCGTAGCCAAGAACTCCCCCGTCCACCCCAGCAACTCCCGCCCCACCAACGGCTTCCCCCCGACCTTCGCCGTCTTGGGACGCGGCACCAGCACCTGATGCGCGGTCGGCTTGATGACCGTGCCCGGGTACAGCCGCTTCAGCCGCAGTTCCTGGGACTCCCTCAACTCCACCGGTGCGAAGCGGATGTTGTTGCCCTGGAGGACGACCTCGCCGACTCCGCAGGCGCGGGCGAGCATGCGGAGGCCTGCGACGAGCAGCAGGTTCTCCACCGGCTCGGGCAACTTGCCGTAGCGGTCGACGAGTTCCTCGCGTACGGCCTTGACGTCCTCCTCCGTGTTGGCGGAGGCGATGGAGCGGTAGGCCTGGAGGCGGAGCCGCTCGCCCGGGGCGTAGTCGTGCGGGACGTGGGCGTCGACCGGGAGCTCGATCTTGACCTCCAGGGGCGGCTCTTCCTCGACACCGCCGTCCAGGGAGGCGCGGTAGTCGGCGACCGCCTCGCCGACCATGCGTACGTAGAGGTCGAAGCCGACGCCCGCGATGTGGCCGGACTGCTCGCCGCCGAGCAGGTTTCCCGCGCCGCGGATCTCCAGGTCCTTCATGGCGACGTACATGCCCGCGCCCATCTCGGTGTGCTGGGCGATGGTCGCGAGCCGCTCGTGCGCGGTCTCGGTCAGCGGCTTCTCCGGCGGGTACAGGAAGTACGCGTAGCCCCGCTCACGGCCACGCCCGACCCGCCCGCGCAGCTGGTGCAGTTGCGAGAGGCCGAAGTTGTCGCCGCGCTCCACGATCAGGGTGTTGGCGTTGGAGATGTCGATACCCGATTCGACGATGGTCGTCGATACGAGCACGTCGAACTTGTTCTCCCAGAAGTCGACGACGACCTGCTCCAGGGACTGCTCCGACATCTGACCGTGGGCGGTCGCGATACGCGCCTCCGGGACGATCTCCCGCAACCTGGCCGCCGCCCGGTCGATGGACTCCACCCGGTTGTGGATGTAGAAGACCTGGCCCTCGCGCAGCAGTTCGCGGCGGATGGCGGCGCCGATCTGCTTCTCCTCGTACGGGCCGACGAAGGTCAGGACCGGGTGCCGCTCCTCCGGCGGAGTGGTGATCGTCGACATCTCGCGGATGCCCGTCACCGCCATCTCCAGAGTTCGCGGGATCGGGGTGGCCGACATCGTCAGCACATCCACGTTCGCGCGCAGCTTCTTCAGCTGCTCCTTGTGCTCGACGCCGAACCGCTGTTCCTCGTCGACGATGACCAGGCCCAGGTCCTTGAACTTGGTCTCCGCGGAGAAGAGCCGGTGGGTGCCGATGACCAGGTCCACCGAGCCCTCGCGCAGGCCCTCCAGGACCGCCTTCGCCTCCGTGTCCGTCTGGAAGCGGGACAACGCCCGTACGTTCACCGGGAATTGGGAGTAGCGCTCGGAGAAGGTCCCGAAGTGCTGCTGCACCAGCAGGGTGGTGGGCACGAGCACCGCGACCTGCTTGCCGTCCTGGACCGCCTTGAAGGCGGCGCGGACCGCGATCTCCGTCTTGCCGTAGCCGACGTCACCGCAGACCAGACGGTCCATCGGGACCGTCTTCTCCATGTCGTCCTTGACCTCGGCGATGGTGGTGAGCTGGTCGGGCGTCTCCGCGTACGGGAAGGCGTCCTCCAGCTCGCGCTGCCAGGGGGTGTCGGGACCGAAGGCGTGCCCGGGAGCGGCCATCCGCGCCGAGTACAGCTTGATGAGGTCCGCGGCGATCTCCTTGACCGCCTTCTTCGCCCGCGCCTTGGTCTTCGTCCAGTCGGCGCCGCCGAGCCGGTGCAGGGTCGGGGCCTCGCCGCCGACGTACTTGGTGATCTGTTCCAGCTGGTCGGTGGGGATGTAGAGGCGGTCGCCCGGCTGGCCGCGCTTGGCGGGGGCGTACTCGACGACCAGGTACTCGCGGGTCGCGCTCTGGACGGTGCGCTGCACCATCTCGATGTAGCGGCCGACGCCGTGCTGCTCGTGGACGATGTAGTCGCCCATCTCCAGCGTCAGCGGGTCGATGGTCTTGCGGCGGCGGGCCGGCATCCGCGCGCCGTCCTTGCCTGCCGCCTTCTGGCCGGAGAGGTCGGTCTCCGTGAGGACGGCGAGCTTGAGGGCCGGTTCGATGAAGCCGAAGTCGATGGAGCCGCAGGCGACCTGCACCACCCCGGGCGTCAGCTCCGCCACGTCGGTGTCCAGGCGGGCCGCGATGCCCTCCCCGCCCAGGACCTCGACGGTACGGGCGGCGGGACCGTGCGCCTCGGTGACGTACACCGTGCGCCAGCCGTCGGCCAGCCAGCCCTTGGTGTCGGCCAGCGCCCGGGCGGTGTCGCCGCGGTAGGTCTCGGGGGCGTGCATGCCGAGCTTCAGCGTGTCGGCGTCCAGCTCGTCGTCCGCCGCGAAGGGCGAGACCGACCACCACATCATGTCCAGCTCGCGCGCCCGGTCCCGTACGTCCGCGATGGCCCACAGGGATGCCGCGTCGACGTCGATGGGTGCCTCGCCGCCGCCCGCGGTGGCCGCCCAGGACGCCTGGAGGAACTCCTGCGAGGTCGCCACCAGGTCCGCGGCCCGCGTCCGCACCCGCTCCGGGTCGCACACGACGGCCATCGAGCCCTTGGGCAGTACGTCGATCAGCAGCTCCATGTCATCAACGAGGACCGGAGCCAGCGATTCCATTCCCTCTACGGCGATGCCTTCGGCGATCTTGCCGAGCAGCTCACCCAGCTCCGGGTGCTCCTCCGCCAGCCGCGCCGCCCGCGCCCGTACCTCGTCCGTGAGCAGCAGTTCGCGGCAGGGCGCGGCCCACAGCCCGTGCGCGGCGACCTCAAGGGACCGCTGGTCGGCGACCTTGAAGTAACGGATCTCCTCGACGTCGTCGCCCCAGAACTCCACCCGCAGGGGGTGCTCCTCGGTGGGCGGGAAGACGTCGAGGATGCCGCCGCGGACCGCGAACTCGCCGCGCCTCTCGACGAGCTCGACCCGGGAGTACGCGGCTGCCGCGAGCGCTTCGACGATCTCGCCGAGGTCGGCGTTCTGGCCCGTGCGCAGGGCGACGGGCTCCAGGTCGCCGAGGCCCTTGACCTGCGGCTGGAGCACGGAACGGATGGGGGCGACCACGACGGAGACCGGACCCGTCTCCGGGTCGTCGGGACGCGGGTGCGCGAGGCGGCGCAGCACGGCGAGACGGCGACCCACGGTGTCCGACCTCGGGGACAGCCGCTCGTGCGGGAGCGTCTCCCAGGACGGGTACTCCACGATTCCCTCGGACGGGAGGAGGGAGCGCAGCGCGGCGGCCAGGTCCTCGGCCTCGCGGCCGGTCGCCGTCACCGCCAGTACGGGCCGGCCGGCCTCGCGGGCCAGCGCGGCCACCGCGAAGGGGCGGGCGGCGGGCGGGCCGACCAGGTCGACGTGCATCCGGTTGCCGTCGGCGGCGGCCTTCACCGCTTCCGCGAGGGCGGTGTCCTTGACGACGGCATCGAGCAGACCGTGCAGGCTCATGAAGGAGTTCCATCCCGGGGAGTGGGCAACGCGAACCACCCGACACGTGTTCCGGGCCGGGGGGCCTCCAGCGTACGTCGGTGAGCTCCACGGCGCCGTGCCTGTGGATAACCCCGGCGCCGGAGCGGGCGTGTCCCTGGGGGCTCCGCCCCCAGACCCCCGTATCGGCCTGAACGGCCTCGTCCTCAATCGCCGGACAGGCTGAAGATCACCCCCGCCCGAAAGGCACCCGGCGCAGGGTGCGGGCGTCCCCAGAGGCTCCGCCCCCGGCCCCCCGATCGCCCGAAGGGCTCGTCCTCAAACGCCGGACAGGCTGGAGATACCTGCCCCGAGCCGAAGCGCAGCCCCCACGGGCGAGCGGGGAATCGGCACGGCACCGCCCCGCCCACCGGACGCCGGAGGGGCTGAAAAATGGGGCCCCACGGCTAGGCGGGAGATCGAGCCGGGTCCGGAGCCGGAAGAGATGCGACCCGCAGCCGCCCACCGGCGGAAGGGGACGTGCCGGAACGTCCGCCCGCAGCGGCTGGCGCGTCAACACCGGCACCTTGGTAAGCAACCCATTTCGCGCCAGACCGAGGACGGATGCTCCGGTACGGCCCCGACCCACCCACCGCGCACAAGGCGCACACATCCCCCATGCCTATGCTCACCCCGCCGACGCCCGCCACCCGCCGCCCAAGGACCCGCACGTGCCCGCACCCCTCACCGCGACCCCGCCCGACCGCGCCCCCTGGATACCCTCGCCGGTCACGCCCACCCGTGACCGGCGCCTCCGCGACCCGTACCTCCTGGCAGCCGTGCTGTTCACGGCGTACGCGGCGCTCTCGGTCTGCCGCTACCGGCATCTCGCCACCCGTTCCTGGGACCTCGGCATCTTCGAGCAGGCCGTCCGCGCGTACGCCCACCTCCAGGCCCCCGTCGCCGATCTCAAGGGCCCGGGTTTCAACATCCTCGGCGACCACTTCAGCCCGGTCATCGCACTCCTCGCACCCGCGTACCGCCTCTTCCCCACCCCCGTCACCCTCCTCGTGGCGCAGGCCGCGCTGTTCGCGCTGTCCGCCGTGCCGGTCACCCGGGCCGCGGCGGGCCTCCTGGGCCGTGCGCGGGGACTCGCCCTCGGGGTGGCGTACGGGCTGTCCTGGGGAATCCAGCGCGCGGTGGACTTCGACTTCCACGAGATCTGCTTCGCGGTCCCGCTGATCGCCTTCTCGCTGGAAGCGGTACTCGCCCACCGCTGGCGACGGGCCCTGCTGTGGGCGCTCCCGCTGGTGCTGGTCAAGGAGGACCTCGGACTGACGCTGGCCGCGATCTCCCTGGTGGTGGCGTTGCGCGCGCGACGCCCGTCACCCCGGGCGGCGCTGTACGCGCTCACCGTCGCCGCCTTCGGCGTACTGGCCGCAGTGCTCACCTTCACCGTGCTGATCCCGGCCTTCAACACCACCGACAGCTACGAATACTGGGACAAGGTCGGCGGCGGCCCCCTGACCGGCATCGGCGCCAAGCTCCACACCCTCGCCTGGCTGCTGATCCCCACCACCGGCCTCCTCGCCCTGCGCTCCCCGCTCCTCCTCGTCGCCCTGCCGACCCTCACCTGGCGTTTCCTGTCCTCCGACGAGCACTACTGGGGCACGGACTGGCACTACAGCGCGGTCCTGATGCCGGTGTTCTCGCTCGCCCTCGCCGACGCGCTCGCCCGCACCCGTTACAGCCCACGCCCGTGGCTGCGTTCGTACGCCCTCCACCTCCCGGCCGCCTCCGTCGCGGCCGCCCTCGCGCTCACGACCACGCTCCCGCTGTCCGTGCTGACCGAGCCCGACGCCTATCGCAAGCCCGAGCGCGTGAGTGCCGTCGAACGGATGCTGGCGCTGATCCCGGACGGGGCGAGCGTCGAGGCGAACACCGGCCCGGGCAGCCGGCTCACCTCGCGCTGCCGGGTCTTCTGGGTCGGCCGCACCGACGGGATCGCACCGGACTTCATCGCCCTCGACAACAAGTCGGGCTGGGTCAAGGACGTCCAGGCGTACGCCCGCCAGCTGCACCCGCACGCGGAGTACGAGGTGACGGGCGCCGCCTACGGCTACGTACTCCTGGAGCGGCGGAGATAGCACGGCGGGCCCGGTGGCCGGAGGACATCTCCTCCGCCCACCGGGCCCGTTCCCCGCGACCCCCGTACGCGGTGGCTATTCGGTGGCGATCGCGTTGAGGACGTTCATCCGCCCCGCCCGGAACGCCGGGATCAGCGCGGCGAACAGACCCACGAACGCGGAGCCGATGAAGACGGAGATGATGGTCGGCCAGGGGATCTCCAGGATCTTCAGGCCTTCCAGAGCCAGCAGCTTCTGGGCGGTGGCGCCCCAGCCCATGCCCAGACCGAGCCCAAGGAGAGCGCCGAAGAGAGCGATGACGACTGACTCCAGGCGGATCATGCGACGCAGCTGGCGACGCGACAGCCCGATGGCCCGCATGAGGCCGATCTCCCGGGTCCGCTCGACGACCGACAAGGCAAGGGTGTTCACGACGCCCAGGATCGCGACGATGATCGCCAGGGCCAGCAGCCCGTAGATGATGTTGAGGAGCTGGCTGATCTGGTCCTTCATCGCCTCCTTGTAGTCGGTCTGGTCGCGGACCGTGTACTGCGGATAGTCGTGCAGCGCCGACTTGAGCGACTTGTAGGCGGCCGCTTCCTGGCCGTCCTTCGCCGAGGCGAAGACCATCTCGTCGAGGGGCATCTTGTCGGCGGGGACGTACTTGGCGAGCGTGTCGATCGACGTGTACATCGCACCCGCGTCGATGACGACATCGCTGCTGGTGATCGCGCGGACCGTCAGCTGGGCCTCGGAGCCGTCCTCGAAGTCGACGCCGATCTTGGACCCGAGCGTGATGCCGTGGTCCTTGGCGAACGTCTCGTGGACGGACATCGAGTTGGGCTTGTAGGCGTCCGCGAGATTGCCGGCGACCGTCTTGGTGGCGAGGTCCGTCGCGTACGACGGGTCGGCCGCGGTGATCGCCGTCTTCTTGAGGGTCTCGCCGTCGGGGGTGGTGAAGTCACCCTTGGTCCACTTGTACTCGGTGACCCCCTCAAGACCCTCCGTCGCCTTCACGGCCTTGACCGCCTGCGGGGTGATCAGCTGGCCGCTGTCGGACTGGATGATGAAGTCCGTGCCGACGGTCTTGTCGAGCTGGTCGGTGGCGGAGGCCACCATCGAGGAGCTGACCACGGAGAGGCAGGCGACCAGCGCGAGGCCGATCATCAGGGCCGCTCCGGTGGCGCCGGTGCGGCGCGGGTTGCGCAGCGCGTTGCGCTCCGCCATCCGTCCGACCGGGCCGAAGGCGCGCAGCACCACCACGCTGAGCACGCGGACCACGGCGCTCGCGAGCAGCGGGCCGATGATGACGAACCCGATGAGGGTCAGCACCACACCGGCACCGAGGACGAGCGAGCCCTCGCTCGCCTTGTCGGCGGTGGCCGCCGCGTAGAGCGAGGCGGCTCCGGCGCCGGTGAGGACCAGGCCGATCAGACCGCGGATGAGGCCTGCCTTGCCGTCGGCCGGCGTACCGGCGTCGCGCAGCGCGGCCATCGGAGAGACCTTGCCGGCGCGCCGGGCGGGTACGTACGCCGCGAACACCGTGACCAGCACGCCAAGCAGCAGCCCGGCCACCGGGGTCGTCCAGGCGACGGTCAGGTCGGACGTCGACAGCTGCATGCCCATGGAGCCCATGAGCTTCATCAGCCCGACTGCGATGCCGACGCCCGCGCCGACCCCGAGCACCGAGCCGAAGAAGCCGAGGAGCAGCGCCTCGACGAGCACCGACAGGTTGACCTGCCTGCGGGAGGAGCCGATGGCGCGCATCAGGCCGATCTCGCGGGTGCGCTGGGCGACCAGCATCGAGAAGGTGTTGATGATCAGGAAGATGCCGACGAGGAAGGCGATCCCGGCGAAG
Organism: Streptomyces sp. NBC_00620; assembly: GCF_026341825.1. Taxonomy (GTDB): domain Bacteria; phylum Actinomycetota; class Actinomycetes; order Streptomycetales; family Streptomycetaceae; genus Streptomyces. The sequence continues at coordinate 2,840,493 of NZ_JAPENY010000001.1, read as the reverse complement.
CCGAGCATCGCGTACTTCATCACGCTCATGAAGCCCTCGACGTCACTGGCGTTGGCGTCCGAGAGTTCCTTGGCGGTCTGCACCTGGTAGCCGCCGCCGAGTTCGGCTACGACGTTCTGCTTCAGCTGCGTGTCTGTGAACCCGGAGGCCGCGGTGACGTTGACGTTCGTGTACACGTCGGACTGCCCGACCAGGGTCTGCTGGGCGGTCTTGGTGTCCAGGTAGAAGATCGCGGCACCGGGGTTGGTGACGGTGAAGTCGGCGATCCCGGAGATCTTCGCGAGGTGGGTGCCGACCGCGGTGATGACGCCGATCTCGTCACCGAGCTTCAGGTGGTGCTTGTCGGCGGTGTCGGCGTCGACCATGACCTGGTCCGCGCCCTTGGGCGCCGCACCGGAGGCGATCTTCATGGTGCGGGCGTCGTTGCTGTTCCAGCTGCCGACGATGGTCGGTGCGCCACTGGAGGGCGACAGGCTGTCCTTGTCCGCGTCGACGACGGTCACCGAGGTGGAGAAGACGGTGCCTTCGGCCGACTTCACGCCGTCGGCCTTCTTCACCTCACCGAGCACGGAGGCGGGTATGACGGGCGGCTTGCCGTTGTCGGACTGGGTCTCGCCGGTGTCCGAGGCGTCCTTGGCACTGACCGTCACATCGGCGGAGGTGGCCGCGAACAGCTTGTCGAACGTCGTGTTCATCGTGTCGGTGAAGACGAGGGTGCCGCAGACGAACGCCACCGACAGCATGACCGCCACGGCCGACAGGGCCATTCGCCCCTTGTGCGCGAAGAAGTTGCGCCTGGAGGTCTTCATGACAGTCATGACGTACGCCCCCGGGCGTCGAAGTCCTTCATGCGGTCCAGGACCTGATCGGCCGTCGGCTGGTGCATCTCGTCGACGATCCGGCCGTCCGCGAGATACAGCACGCGGTCCGAGTACGAGGCCGCCACCGGGTCGTGCGTGACGATCACGATGGTCTGGCCGAGCTCGTCCACGGAGCGCCGCAGGAAGCCCAACACCTCGGCGCCCGCACGGGAGTCCAGGTTTCCGGTCGGCTCGTCACCGAAGATGATCTCGGGCCGGGCGGCCAACGCCCGTGCCACGGCGACGCGTTGCTGCTGACCGCCGGAGAGCTGGTTGGGCCGGTGCTTGAGGCGGTCGGCGAGCCCGACGGTCTCCACGACCTGGGCCAGCCAGCCCTTGTCGGGCTTGCGGCCTGCGATGTCCATCGGCAGCGTGATGTTCTCGATCGCGTTGAGCGTCGGCAGCAGGTTGAACGCCTGGAAGATGAACCCGATCCGGTCCCGGCGCAGCTGCGTGAGCTTCTTGTCCTTGAGGCCGGTGATCTCGGTCTCGTCGAGGTGGATCTGCCCGCTCGACACGGTGTCGAGCCCGGCGAGGCAGTGCATCAGCGTGGACTTGCCGGACCCCGAGGGGCCCATGATCGCGGTGAACTGGCCCCGCGCGATGTCCACGTCGATGTGGTCCAGGGCGACGACGCGGGTCTCTCCGGACCCGTACGCCTTCACGACCTGCCGCGCCCGTGCGGCAACGGCCGTACGCCCTCCAGTGCCCCCGTGCCTGGGAATGGTTACAGCCGAAGTCACGGTAAGTCTCCTATGTCGGTCAGCGGGTGAATCGCGTGAAGTGCTTCATGGATGAGTCTGCTTGCGGGAGGGGGTCCGGCGCGCTGGTGCCCGGCCCCGTCTTCTGCGGGGGAAAACCCCACCCTCGGAGGTGCGGTCACCGCCCTCAGCGGTGCGGTGACCGTCCCCAGCCGTGCGGGTCCGCCGTCCTCGGCGGTGCCGTCGCACCGCCGCCCTCAACGGCGTAAAGCCAGGTTAAGGACGCACCCCGACCCGTCTCATCCTCCGTCGGTACGACCCCTCCCCGAGCCCTGGTACGGAGGTACCCCTAGGGGCAGTCCACCCTGCGGTGGAGTACGTCTCAGGGATGCCTCCACCTCCGGACCCCGCCCAGCGTCCACCCTGCCGCGACGTGAGGGTCAAGTGGCAGAGTGTCCCCGGCAGATAGATGCAGGGGGAAGGAATCCAGTGGGCCGTACCCGACCTGCGATACGCGACGCCGCCGAGCACCCCGGTACCGGCAGCGGCACCGGCAAACGCGGCCCCGTCGTCGCTGCCCTCATGCTCTCCATGGCGCTGGCCGCACTCGACGCCACCATCGTGTCGACGGCCGTCCCGCAGATCGTCGGCGACCTGGGCGGTTTCTCGGTCTTCTCCTGGCTGTTCTCGGGCTATCTGCTGGCCGTGACCGTCACGCTCCCCGTCTACGGCAAGCTGTCCGACACCTTTGGCCGCAAGCCGGTGCTGGTCGCGGGCTCCGTCATCTTCCTCGTCGGCTCACTGCTCTGCGCCACCGCCTGGAACATGGCCGCGCTCATCGCCTTCCGCATCATCCAGGGCCTGGGCGGCGGCGCCCTCCAGGGCACGGTGCAGACGCTCGCCGCCGACCTCTACCCGCTCAAGGAGCGCCCCAAGATCCAGGCCAAGCTGTCCACGGTGTGGGCGACTTCGGCGATCGCGGGCCCCGCGCTCGGCGGAATCCTCGCGGCGTACGCCGACTGGCGGTGGATCTTCCTCATCAACCTCCCGATCGGCGCGCTCGCCCTGTGGCTGATCGTCCGCCACCTGCACGAGCCCCGACGCGAACCGGCCCCCAGGCCCCGCATCGACTGGGCGGGCGCACTCGCCGTCTTCGCCTGCGGCGGCGTACTACTGACCGCGCTGGTGCAGGGCGGGGTCGCCTGGGACTGGCTGTCCCCACCGTCGATCGCCCTGTTCGGTACGGGACTTGCGCTGGTCGCGGTCGTCGTGGCCGTCGAGCGGCGGGCCGCCGAACCGATCATCCCCGGCTGGGTGTGGCGGCGGCGCACCATCGCCGCGGTGAACCTGGCGTGCGGCGCGCTGGGGCTGCTGATGGTCGCCCCGACGGTCTTCCTCCCCACGTACGCGCAGGCGGTCCTGGGCCTCGCCCCGATCGCCGCCGGATTCGTGCTCTCCGTATGGACGTTGAGCTGGCCGATCTCGGCGGCACTCAGCCAGCACGTCTACCGGCGCATCGGCTTCCGCAACACCGCCATGATCGGCATCGGCACGGGGACCGTCATCCTGCTGGCCTTCCCCTTCCTTCCCTACCCGGGCGAGCCCTGGCAGCCGGCCCTCCTCATGCTCCTGCTCGGCGGCGCCCTGGGTCTCTTCCAACTCCCCCTGCTCATCGGCGTCCAGTCGACCGTCGGCTGGGACGAACGCGGCACCACCACCGCGTCCGTCCTCTTCTGCCGCCAGACAGGGCAGACCCTGGGCGCCGCCCTGTTCGGCGCGATAGCCAACGGGGTACTCGCCGCGCGACTCGGCGGCGCGGGAGACCTCGACACCGTGACCCGCTCCCTCGAATCACCGGGAGCAGCCACCGAAGAACTCCGCCACGCGGTCGCCGAAGCGGTCCACGCCGTCTACTTCGGCGCGGCGATCGCAGCCGGACTCGCCTTCCTGGTCCTGCTGTTCGTGGCACCGAGACGCTTCCCGGTACTGGCGAGCGAGACGAAGGAGGCGGACGACACGGGCGAAGCGGTCGAGGCGGTCGAGGCGGTCGACGAGGACGCGGAGAACGCCAGCCGGCCATCGCCTGCTCCACGTGGCGCACCCTGATGCACTCCTTCACGGCGAAGCGGTGCCGCAGTCGGTGCCACTGGTCCAACTCCGTTAAGCAGGCGGCCACTTGAGCCCTCGCCCCGCCACGGCTCACCTTTCCGCCACAGGGAACCCACCGTTACAGGAGGGAAAGGAGTGAAGCCGCAGGTCACCGAAGCAAGCGCATACCGACCACTCAGTTGGGTGAAAGACTCCCGCACCCCGTCTACCTGCGAGTAGCGTGCCTCGCCCACCCCCAAGCTCCCTGCGGTCCGCACCGGAACCCGCACCACGCAAGGAGAAACGGGATGCCCGACTCGTTCTCGTCCCCGGAGCACCAACCACCGCACCAGTACCCGGACCAGCATCAGCACCCCGACCAGGACCGGTATCCGGACCAGGATCCATATCCGGACCCCTATCCGGATCCGTATCGGGACCAGGATCCGTATCCGGACCAGTACCCGTATCCACACGATTTCCCGCCCGAGCCGCCCCGCAACTCCTCGCCCTCCCGCCTCACTTACCCCTGGCAGCCACCGCCGCCGCCGGAGCCCGTGAGAAGGCGCACGCCGCGTCACCGCGCGCTGGGCCGGCACAGCGACATGCGCCTGCTCCGGACCGCGTACCGCAGACAGCGGCGCGTGGCGACGCTCACGGCGCTCGGATACTTCGTCCTCTTTCTGGTCCTGTCGGCGTTCGCGCCCGGCCTGATGACGAGCAGGGTGTCCGGCGGGCTGTCGACCGGGCTGCTGCTCGGTCTGCTCCAAGTCCCCGTGGCCTGCCTGGCGATCGGGCTGTACGAGTACACGGCGCGCCGGAGTGTCGACCCGATAGCGGACCGGATCCGCAAGCAGACCGAGCTGGACGCCAAGCGGGAGGCGGCACGATGAGCGGGTTCAGCAGTTCGGCGCAGGCGATGTCGCTGGTGGCGTTCACGACGGTGGTGACGATCACGATGCTGCTGTGCGTACTGACGGGCCCCGACCGCGACGACCTCGACGAGTTCTACACCGGCTCCCGGTCGCTGTCGCCGATGCGCAACGGCCTTGCCATCGCCGGGGATTACATCTCCGCGGCGACAGTGCTGAGCGGGTGCGGGGTCATCGCGCTCGCCGGGTACGACGGGGTCGTACTGACGCTGAGCGTCTGCCTCTCCCTCGTGCTGCTGATGTTCCTGCTGGCCGAACCCCTGCGGAACGCGGGCCGGTTCACGATGGGGGACGCACTCGCACGGCGAATGCCGGGCCGCGCCGTGCGCATCGCCGCCTGCGCCACGACGATCATCGCGCTGCTGCCGCTGATGCTGGTCCAACTAGCGGGTTCCGGCGACCTGTTGGCCTTCATCCTCGGATTCTCCAACGAGTCCCTCAAAACGGGCTGCGTCATCGGCCTTGGCGCGCTGATGATCAGCTACGCGGCCGTCGGCGGCATGAAGGGCACCGCGCTGATCCAGATCATGAAGATAGTGATGCTGCTCGGCTCGGGCGCCGTCGTCGCCGTACTCATCCTGAACCGCTTCGACTGGAACCCGGGCGCACTGCTGGACGCGGCGGCGCAGGGCAGCGGCGCGGGACCGGCCTTCCTGGAGTCCGGACTGCAGTTCTCGGGCGGTGCCAACCCCCGCCTGGACATGATCAGTTCAGAACTCACCGTGGTACTCGGCGGCGCGTGCCTGCCGCACGTCACCATGCGCATGTACACCGCGAGGAGCGCCCGTCAGGTGCGCCGCTCACTGTCCTGGGCGGTGCCGTGCGTGGCGCTGTTCGTACTGGTCATCACGGTCATCGGCTTCGGCGCCACGGCCCTGATCGGCCGCGCGGCGATCGCCGGCGCCGATCCGCAGGGCAACACGGCGTATCTGCTGGGATCGCAGGCCGCGTTCGGCCCGGACGTCTCGACGGCCGAGACCCTCGTCTTCACCACCGTCACCACGGCGATCTTCCTGACCCTGCTCGCCTCGGTCGCCGGAATGATCCTGGCCTGCGCCAACTCCCTGGCCCACGACCTGTTCGCGCACGCCCGGCTCTTCCGCGGGAGCCGCCGCCGCACCGACGAACTCTCCCCGCGCCGCGAGATGCTCCTGGCCCGCGTATCCGCCCTGGCGGTCGGCGCGGTCGCCATCCTCCTGGCCACCCTCGTCCAACACCGCAGCCTCCAGCCCCTGATCACCCTCTCCTTCTGCCTCGGCGCCTCCGCCCTCGCCCCCGCCCTGATCCACACCCTCTTCTGGCGCCGCTACACCCGAACCGGCCTCCTCGCCACCCTCATCGGCGGCACCCTCACAGTCCTCCTCCTCATGCCCGGCACCAACCTCGTCTCCGGCTCCCCCACCGCCGCCTTCCCCGACGCCGATTTCAACTGGTTCCCGTTCACGACGACCGGGCTGGTGTCGATCCCGCTGGGGTTCGCGTACGGCTGGCTGGGGACGGTGGTTTCGGGCCGGAGGAAGGCGGAGGAACAGAGGAAGCAGTACGAGGCGGTGGAGGGGTGGATTTTGGCGGGGGCGGTGAGGAGGAGGGAATGATGCCGGGGAAGGATTGGCGAGCTGCGCCTGCCAACGGACCGAGACGGGCGGGTGGGCGGGAAACACGCCGCGGAGCGGCGAAGAGGAGCCCGCGGAGCGGGCAGAGCCGGCCCTTCCAACAGGGCGAGCCGGGTGGGCGGGTGGGCAAACCCGCCGCGGAGCGGCGAAGATCCCCCCAACAGCAACCCCGCCTACTCCGCCGGAGCCCGCCCCGTCAGCGTCGTCAGACTCGTCCGTACGTGGTCCATATGGGCCCGTACGTCATCCCACCGCTCCCCATGCTCCCGCAGCACCCGCTCGGTCTCCCGAGCAATCCGATCCTCCCGCACCTGAGCCTCCGCAAGCACCTCCGCGGCCCGCGCCCCCGCGTCCTCCTGCCCATGCCGAGCCGACTCCTCGGCCTCGGCAAAAGCCCGCTTGGCCTCGGACAACGCGGCCTCGGCCCGCGCAACCCGCTCCACATGGTGCGCATCGAGCGCGGCCTCCCGCTCGGCGGCAGCCCGCCCGGCCTCCTCCCAGCGCTCCGCGTGCTCCTTCTCCTGCTCGGCGAGCAGCCCCTCCGTGCGCTGCCGCACCTCCCGCAGCGCGGCCAGGGCCTCGCCACGGTTCTCCTTGACGTCCCGCCGGGCCGAGATCCGCATGTCGTCGGCCTCGGCACGGGCGGCGAGAAGCCGCTGCCGGGCGCGTTCCTCGGCCTCACCGCGCACTTCGTCGGCGTACGCCGCCGCGGCCTCGCGCACGCGCTGCCCCGCCGCCTCGGCCTCGTCGACGACCCGCTGGACCTCCAGGCGTGCGGTGTCCCGTACGGACGCGGCCTCCTCCTCACCGAGCGCGAAGATCTGCCGGGCGCCTTCACCGAGCGTCTCGTAGGTCTGCGGGGCGAGCGTCGCCACGACCTCCCGCAGCCGCTCCGCCTCCGCCTCCATCTCCCTGGCCAGCACGGTCAGCCGGGCGGCCCGCTCCCAGGCGGCGTCGCGATACCGGGAGAGCGCCGCGGCGTACGCGTCGACCTGCTCGGGACGGTAACCACGCCCCCGTACGGCCATGAAGCCGTACGGCGGCTCCGATGCGCTGCTCATCCTTGAACCCCTCTCCGCCGGACACACACGAAATGACGAACGATTTCGCGCACATCTTGATGGATCACACGGAAGTGTTCATAACGCGACACTCCGCCCATCTGTCCGGTCAAAGATGAGTCATTTGAGGTCAGAAGCCGGAATCGTCGTGTCGTCGCGAAGTGCGGAGAAAAGCTGTTCGGCCTTCACGGAGTCCCACTCGACAACATCGCCGACCCCGTCGACGGTGGTCTCCTCCCCCACCGGAACGGTCGTCGTGGCCCCGTCCCCGCCCGCGAGCTCCTTCATCCGCCACCCCATCTGCGCCAGATCCCGCACCCCGGTCCCGTCATCCACGGTGAGCGCGTCGAACGAGGCCCCGAGCCACGGAATCAGCCGCCACGGCGGCACCACCACAGCCGCGCTCATCGCCTTGTCCGCGACCGCGCTCACCAACTGCCGCTGCCGCTTCACCCTCCCGAGGTCTCCCAGCGGATCGGAGTACCGGGCGCGGACGTACGCCAGTGCCTGCGTACCGTCCATCCGCCGGCACCCGGCGTCGAAATCGGCCCCCGACTTCTCGTCGTGCAGCCCGCCCTTCGCCACGCAGATGGTGACGCCGCCGAGCGAGTCGACCACGTCGACGAAGCCGAGGAAGTTCACCTCGGCGTAGTGGTCGAGTTTCAGCCCGGTGGCCTGTTCGACGGTGCGGGTGAGGAGTTTGGGACCGCCGAGCGCGTACGCCGCGTTGATCTTGTTCTTCCCGTGCCCCGGGATGGCGACGTACGAGTCCCTCGGGATCGACACCAGATACGGGCCGCTGTCCCCGTAGTGCAGGACCATGATCGTGTCGGTGTTGAACACCTCGTTGTTGCCGACGTGCAGCTTCTTTCGCTGCTCGGAGGTCAGCTCGGAACGGCTGTCGGACCCGATCAGCAGCCAGTCCGCTCCCGGGTCCGCGCTCGGCTGATCGGCGTACGTGTCGAACGCGTCCGTGTGCCGCAGACGTGAATCCCCCCAGAAGTACAGGCCGATGACGTACGCGACGACGACCAGCACCAGTGTCAGCAGCGCCAGTGCCAGCCGCTTGGGCCACCGGCGCCCGTGCCGACTCTCCCGCAGGCGATCCTGCCCGCGCTCCCGCTGTCCGGGCCGCATACCCATGACCGCATGATCGAGGCGCCCGACCTTTCCCGCAGGTCGAGCGCCTCGTTCGTACGTACGCCGGCTCCGGCCGCCCTACAGCAGGCCGTCCCACATCTGTTCGAGCAGGACCGACCACCAGCTCTCCGGCGACCCGAGGGCCGCCGGGTCGAGGGAGGCGAGCTGGGCCTGGAAGTCGACGGTCCAGCGGCCCGCCTGCTCCTGGTTCAGCCCGAAGCGCAGCCGCCACATCCGGCCGAGGAGGGCCAGGCAGCGCGCGAACTCGGGCAGCCCCGTGTTCACGAACTGCGGCGCCACCGGGGCACCGCCCGGACCTGCCTCCACCGGCACGGCCACGATGTTCGCCGTGCCGTACTGGACACAGATCGCCTTGCCGAAGTCACTGCCCATCACGAGGTACGAGCCCGCGTCCGAGGCCGGCTGCACCCCGCGCTCCGCCGCCAGCTCCGCCAGCGTGGGCACCGGCCGGCCCGGCTGGGCCTGCGCCCAGAAGAACGGCCCCATGTCGACCGGCAGCCCGGCCACCACCAGCGTGTGCGCCACGATGTTCGGCACACCCTGCCGCGACACGGCCACCTGGTCGAACCGGAACACCCCCGGCCCGAACGCCGCCGCCAGCTCCTGCCCGATCGCCTCCGGCGGAATCGGCGGCGCGGGCTGCACCGGCGGAATCGGCGCCCGCACCGGCGCGGGCCGCGCCGGCCCGTCCGCCACCTGGTGCAACTCCCCCTGGTGCGCGAGCAGTTGCCCCATTCCCTGCTGCCTGCTCGCGTGATCCGTGCCGTACGGCGCGATGCTCGTGATCCTCGCCTGCGGCCAGGTCTCCCTGATCATCCGCGCGCAGTACGCGCCCGGCAGCTCACAGGACTCCAACTCCGTGTGCAACTCCAGCACCTGCTGCGGCGGCACATTCATCGCCCGCAGCTCATGCAGCATCTGCCACTCCGGATGCGGCGTCCCCGGCGCCGAACGCCGGATCAACTGCTGCTCGGAACCATCCTGCGCCCGATAACGCAGCACGGCCTGATACCCGGGCCCGACGGTCGGCTGCCCCGCCTGCGGATAGCCGTACGCCGGGGGCTGCTGACCAGGGGCCCCGGGCTGACCCGGCATGGGCTGACCGCCCAACGGCTGTCCGGGCAGAGGCTGGGGCGCACCCGGAGGCATTCCAGGGGCGTGCGGAAGCGGCGGTGCGCCAGGGCCCCCGACGGGCGGGCCCGAGAGCATGGTCGCGGCGTGGTGAACAGCGCCGGGGGGCGTACCACCAGCGGGGTTCGGCGCCCCGGGCACACCAGGGGCGCCCGGCGCACCCGGCGGCTGCGGCGCGCCGGGACCCCCGACAGCCGGCCCCGACAACATCGTCGCGGCGTGATGAACACCGCCCGGAGTGTTCGGACCACCGGGCGCCCCGGGCACGCCGGGCTGCCCCGGAGCGCCAGGTGCCGCGGGCGCGCCAGGCGCACGCGTCCCTGCAGACCCCTCAGGCCCGCCCGGCCCGTCCGGCCCGAGCTGCGAGACAAGCTGCGTCGGCACGTACCCACCCGCGGGCGTACCCGGAGCACCGGGCCCCGACTGCGGAGGCGCACTCCCGGGCCGCGCGCCCGGCACTCCCGGCGCACTCGGCGGAGGCGGGGCGCTCGCCCCACTCCGCGCGCCCCTCGGAGGCTGCGCCTTGCTGGTCGCGGCGTCGGCGATGTCACCGGCGCTGGGGCGCGAGGGCGCGGCGGGCGGCGTCGCACCAGGAGCGCCCGGAACCGGCGGCACGCCGGGCGGCGGAGTCCCGGGCACACCACCCGGCCCCTGCGGGAACCCGTACGAAGGCGCACCCGGAGGAGGCGCGCTCTGCGGAACGCCGGGAGGCGGCGTCCCCGGTACTCCGCCCGGCGCCTGCGGATAGCCGTACGAAGGTGCGCCCGGAGGGGGCGTGCCCTGCGGACCGCCGGGACCCTGCGGATAGCCGTACGAGGGCGGAGCGCTGGGCGGCGCACTGGGCGGCGTACCCGGACCCTGCGGCGCGTTCGGCCCCTGCGAGAAGGCGGACGGCCGCGGGGAGTTGGGGTCGCCGACCGCCGGAGCCTGAGCCGTGGGCGGAAGTTGGCTGCCCCCGGACATCAGGGCGGTCTTGGCATCCGGCGCCGGGCCGGGCGGGGTACCGGCGTCGTTGACGTCGGTCAGCGGCGGCGCGAACACGGTCGCCGGCAGAGGTACGGAACGGTCGTCGCCGGAGTCCGCGTTGGTGTCGGTCCCAGCCCAGGGGGTCGCGTCGGCGGGCATGCCCGGCGCCCCCGCGTCCTGAGCGCCGCCGGCCGCGGGCCACGCCGTCCCCCCACCGGGAGCCGAAGGCGCACCCGGCACGAAGTGCGCAGGCGGCGCATCAACCGGTGGCGCATCGGCCGGAGAGGGCACGGAGTGCACCCCAGCCCCAGAGGACCCGTTCGGCACTCCACCCCCGGCAGCCGCGCCCGAACCCGCAGCGGCACGAGCCCCCGCCCCGTCCGAGGCCCCACCCCCACTCCCACTCCCACCCCGCCGATCCGGAATCCCCAACTTGTCCGCGGCCTCCTGCAACCACTCAGGGGGACTCAACAAGAAGGACGTCTGGTTCAGGTCGACGCGAGCGGGAGGAGCCGGCGCCGTTTCCGGAGCAGCGTCCGGCACCCCGTACTGCTCCTCGTACCGGCGGATGACCTCACCCACCGGCAGCGAGGGCCACAACGTGGCCTCCCCGCTGTCGCGGGCGATGACCAGCCGCTGCGCGCCCCCGTCGGAACGCGGACCGTCGGCCCGGTCCTCGGCCCACACCACGAACCCGAGTTCGAACTCCCGTACCCGCACCTCACGGTGCTGATACGAGACCACATCCCCGTTGATCCACTCTTCCGCACGCTCCTGCGCCTGCGCGAAGGTCACCATCGAAAGCTCACTCCCCCACCGAAGACGCAGAAGCCACCGCAGACCCCGAACCGGCCGCAGACCCCGAACCGGCCGCGGACGCCGAAGCCGCCGCGGAGACGGGAACAGCGCGCGCGAAGCCGCCGTCCACCATCAGGTTCGCCACCGTCTCCAGCTCAGGCGGATTGCCCGCGAGCCGGGACAGGAACTGGTCGAAGTCCGCACCGCAGGGCAGCAGCAATCGCGCCACCCGCTCCGCCGGCGGCCAGGCATCCTGATCGCGGACATCGTCGTACGCGCAGAACCAGACCGAACCGATCGCGTCGCCCTTGACCTTCACGGCGAGCAGACCGCCCTGCACGAAGCCGACGCACAGGTAGTCCTTGGTCAGATGGTCGCGCAGGCACTTGTTGATGTAGACGAGGTCGTTGAGGGCAGCCTCGTCGCGCACGGTGAAGAGGGGCTGGTCGACGAGCAGCCCCAACTCGGCGTCCAGCGCGGCGCCCACCGGCGCGCAGCCCCCGGCCGCCTTCAGGAAGGACCGATACGCACCGGGCAACCGGTAGCCGAGGTCCTCCTCAACTCCCTGCACCTGCTGCTCGGTCACCGCGACCAACGACTTCTGCAGCCCGAAATGCACGGGCCGCGTCTCCTGCAACGGTCGCGTACCCCGCTTGTCCTGATCCACCAGCGCGGTCGCGAGCCCACCGTGGTGCCGCAGCAGCGCCTTCACGTCCACGGGGACGAGTTCGAGCCGCCGGGTGCCCGGCACGTGGTGCCAGGTCCAGCCGTGCGGGGTCGCCACCGCGGGGATGGTGTCCCACAGGTCGTGTCCTGAGGCGGCGAGCGCGGCGTTCGCGGAGACATAGTCCGTGAGCCTCAACTCGTCCACGCCGAAGCCCTCCGGGGGCTCGGCAATCTCCGCGGCGGCACGCGCGTACGCCGAGAAATCGGGATAGCCGTACTCGTCGATCCGCACCCCTCTGGGGTGGCGGGCCGCCCGGACCGGGTCCGGGAAATGTACGACCTGCCCGGCGTATGCCGCGTTCGGCGGCGCGGCTTGCTGCCCGAGCCGACCTGTCGTCATGGCGGTTGCCCCCTGCGGCGTCGTCAATAGCGGTATGGATCGCGGATGTCGACAGCCTATGCGGTTGTACGACACCGGTCACCGGGCCTCTGGTTCCGTGACCTGCCGTCACCCCGCCGTGACGGTGCGACGAAGACCGGGCGTGTCGCGTAGCCCCAGCTTCCCCACCGACCACGCCATTTGGCAGTCTGTCTCCGCACCGGGGGATGCACGGGAGGGAAAACGATCATGAGCGCGACGCATATGGGCACGTCCGGGGACCCACGGGTCGGCTGGAGCAGCGCCGAGACACCGCACGCCCCTACCCTCTTGCACCGCCGCGACGGCATACTCCCCACCGTGGCCGCCGCCCTCTCGGTACGCGGCGAGACCCTCACCGGCACAGCGGCTCGCGGCGACCAGCCGCCCACCCTCCACCCGCTGGTGCAGGACTTCCTCGACACCCTCACCAGCGCACAACGCGACCGCTTCACCGGCCGCTGCGCCGAGGCGATCCTGATCTCCCGCCACATCGCCTCCGCCGACGCCACCCGCAGCAAGCGCGCCGGACGCAAGCCGATGACGAACGGCGAGGCCCGCAAAGCGCTCAAGCAGGCCAAGCTCACCGCCCGCCGCATCCGCGAGGACGGCGACCCGCTGCACGGCAGCTTCGCCGCGCCCTGCCGCTCCTGCACGGCACTCAGCGACCACTTCGGCGTACGCGTAGTCGACCCGACAGCGCCGGACGCCTGAACCACAACCACTCCACCGCTCACGTACGACAGCGAAGGCGCCCGCTCCCCGACGGCCGCCCCCGCCTCCCTGACACTCGACGAACGAAGGGCAGATGCACGCCGACCGCACCTCCACCACACGCTTCTCCGTCCCCGTGGACGCCGCGCTGCGCTCTGCCGGGTGGCAGCCCGGGCGCTGGGACATAAAGCAGGCCGAGTACTGGGCCGACGCCCTGCGCGGGCACGAGTCGCCTGCCGGTCACCAGCACGCCGTGTTCCCCGCGGCGGTGGAGGCATGGGCGGAGTTCGGCGGCCTCCACGTCACCTCACCAGGACCCGGCCGCCAGATCGCCCCCGCCGCACTCCACTTCGACCCCCTGCACGGCCTCCACCTGGCCCGCACCCTCGGCGACCTCGGCCGCGCCCTCGACACCGAGGTCTGCCCCCTCGGCGAGGAGTCCGACAGCCGAGCCCTCCTGGCCATCGACGCGGAAGGCCGCGTGTACGCCCTGGATCACACCGGCGACTGGTTCCTCGGCCCCGACATCGACACCGCCCTCACCACACTCCTGTCAGGCACCACCCCAGCCCGCCTGACCGCCGGCTAGCCCACCCCCGGCACCGGGGCCCGACAAAGGCGCTTCTTCGCCCCCTCCGCCCCTACCCATCCCTTGCTCCTGGGGACTCCGCCCCCAGACCCCCGTATCGCGCTGAACGCGCTCGTCCTCAAACGCCGGACAGGCTGAAAGATCTCCCCCGGCCCGGGACTGAAGAGCACAGCCCCCACGGGTGGGTGGGGGTTGGGGACGGTGGCGCCCTCCACAAACGGCGGAGAGGCTGAAAGATCTACGGGCACGCTGAAGGGCACGGCACCCCACGGGTGGGTGGGGGATCGGGATGGTGCCGCCCTCCTCAAACGGCGCAGAGGCTGAAAGATCTACGGGCACGCTGAAGGGCACGGCACCCCACGGGTGGGTGGGGGATCGGGATGGTGCCGCCCTCCTCAAACGGCGAAGGGGCTGAAAGATCTGCGGGCGCGCTGAAGGATGCGGCCCCCCACGGGTGGGCCGAACGTGCGCGCGGGATCGGGACGGTGCTGCGGGAGGGTCGCCCCCCCCCGGGCCGAGAACGCGCCCGCAGCCACATACGCACGGGAGGGGCCGGGGGCCGGTACATCAAATGCCCGTCGCGTACGTTCGCGTCACCGGACGCTTCCCTGCTCGGCCAAGGTCTGATCCGTCGGCGACGGGCGGATGTACCGGCCCCCGGCCCCGACCCACCCACCGCCGTCACCGACCCGCCGGAATCACCGCCGAAACCCGAAACCCACCCGCATCCGTAGGCCCCGAAACAAAAACTCCCCCCAACGCACTGACCCGCTCCTTCATCCCCAGCAACCCGTTCCCCCCACTGGGCAGATGCACAGAAGAAGCCGCCCCCGGCTCCGGCGGACACTCGTTCTCCACCTGCATCGCGATCTCAGCGACCCGGTGCGCCAACCGCACATGCGTCTTCGCCCCCGCCGCATGCTTGTGAACGTTGGTAAGCGCCTCCTGGACAACCCGGTACGCGGTCTGCTCGACCTCGGCGAGATACCCCGGCGAGTCACCCTCGACCGACAGATCGACCACCATCCCCGCAGCCGCCGACTGCCCGATGAGCTCATCGAGCTCCGCAAGCGACGGCCCGTCCACGGAATCCTCGGCAACCCGCGACGCCGCAGCGGCAGCCGCCACGGCCACCGCGGCAAGCGGCATCGGCTGGACCCGCGAGTCCAGCCCCTCCCCCGTACGCAGCACCCCCAGCATCTCGCGCAGCTCGGTCAGCGCCTGACGCCCCATGTCCCCCACAAGCGCCGCGTTCCGCACGGCCTTCTCGGGATCCTTCCGCGCGACGGCCTGAAGCGCGGCGGCGTGCACGACCATCAGACTCACCCGGTGCGCGACCACGTCGTGCATCTCACGAGCGATCCGCGTCCGCTCCTCGTTACGCGCCCACTGCGCCCGCTCCTCCGCCCGCTCGGCAAGCAACTGCAGCTCACGTTCCAGCGAGTCCGCCCGCTCCCGCAGGCTCTCCATCAGCCGCCGCCGCGCGCCGACGTACAGCCCGAGCAGTACGGGCGGGGCGGTCATCCCCAGGGCGGTGGTGAGCGAGATGAAGGGGACGAACCAGTCCCCCATCGTCACATCCCCACGCACCACACCCTGGTGCGCCCGCACGAACGTCACGATGAGCGTCCCGGCGAAGGACATCGCCGCCAGCGCCCCGATGATCCGCCGCGGCAGCTCGGACGCGGCCAGCGTGTACAGCCCGACGAGCCCCATCACGAAGCCCATCTGGGCGGGCGTGATGGCGATCGACACCAGGACGACGGCGATCGGCCACTTCCGCCGCAGCAACAGCGTCAGCCCGGCGAGTACCCCGAACCCCACCCCGACCGGAACCGGCAGCCCCGCGTCGTGTGCGAACCCAACCCCCTCGATGCCGCACTCGGCGGCCGACACCCCGGCGAGCCCCGCATCAAGCACGGCACTGCGCCACCTGACCCACCACCACGGCCCGGTACCGGCCGCGGTGTGCTCTTCCCCCGTCGTGGTCATGCCTCCAGCCTACGGTCGCCCCCCGCCCCTTTTCCGGTGAGTTTCGGCTACTGGCCTACACCACACCCAGAAATCGAACAGAAGCGAAACCGCCTGGTATCACGCAGCGCAGGTGAGGGGCCCCGAGTTGTACCGTCGCACGGAAGGCGCCTGGTACGGCATAGTGTTGGGTGCCAACTCGGCGACCTGACCAAATATCCGGTTCGGTCGACCTTGATCCCCCGTGGTGTAATCGGCAGCACTGTGGCTTTTGGTGCCATATGTCCGGGTTCGAGTCCTGGCGGGGGAGCAATAGCACGATTCGGGTCCTGACAGCTCAGTCAGGGCCCACTCTCATATCCCCCCTGAAACACCCCGGTATCCTGCGGATGTCCACACCCCAGCCATCCGTAGCCGAAGGACATACCCCGTGAGCGCCAATCGCCCGGCAGCCGTCGTCGTACTCGCAGCGGGTGAGGGCACCCGTATGAAGTCGGCCACACCTAAGGTTCTGCACGAACTGTGTGGCCGTTCCCTGGTGGGTCATGTGCTCGCGGCAGCGCGCGAGTTGGAGCCCGAGAACCTGGTCGTCGTGGTCGGTCACGCCCGCGAGAAGGTCGTCGCGCACCTCGGTGAGATCGACCCGGGTGTACGCACCGCCGTGCAGGCGGAGCAGAACGGCACCGGGCACGCGGTGCGGATGGGCCTGGAGGAGCTGGGCGGCGGCGTCGACGGCACGGTGGTCGTCGTGTGCGGTGACACCCCGCTGCTCACCGGGGAGACACTGAAGAACCTCGCCGCGACGCACACCACGGACGGCAACGCGGTCACCGTGCTGACCGCCGAGGTCCCGGACGCGACCGGCTACGGCCGCATCGTCCGCGACGGTGCCAGCGGCGCGGTCACCGCGATCGTCGAGCACAAGGACGCCGACGGGTCCCAGCGCGCCATCCGTGAGATCAACTCGGGTGTCTTCGCCTTCGACGGGCAGCTCCTGGCGGACGCCCTCGGCAAGGTGCGTACGGACAACAGCCAGGGCGAGGAGTACCTGACGGACGTCCTGGGCATCCTGCGCGAGGCCGGGCACCGCGTCGGCGCCTCCATCGCCGGCGACCACCGCGAGATCGCCGGCATCAACAACCGCGTCCAGCTCGCCGAGGCCCGCCGCATCCTCAACGACCGGCTGCTCACGCAGGCCATGCTCGCCGGGGTGAGCATCATCGACCCGGCCTCCACCTGGGTCGACGTCACCGTCACCTTCGAGCGGGACGCGATCGTGCACCCGGGCACCCAGCTCCAGGGCGCCACGCATCTCGCCGAGGGCGCCGAGGTCGGCCCCAACTCCCGTCTGACCGACACCAGGGTGGGCGCGGGAGCCCGGGTCGACAACACGGTCGCGAACAACGCCGAGGTCGGCCCGCAGGCGAACGTCGGCCCGTTCGCGTATCTGCGCCCCGGCACCTGCATCGGTCTCAAGGCCAAGGTCGGCACGTACGTCGAGACGAAGAACGCGACGATCGGCGAGGGCACGAAGATCCCGCACCTGTCGTACGTGGGTGACGCGACGATCGGCGAGTACTCCAACATCGGTGCGGCCAGCGTCTTCGTGAACTACGACGGCAAGGACAAGCACCACACGACGATCGGCTCGCACTGCCGTACCGGTTCGGACAACATGTTTGTGGCGCCTGTCACCATCGGGGACGGCGCCTACACCGCGGCGGGCTCGGTCATCACCAAGGACGTGCCGCCCGGTTCGCTGGCCGTGGCCCGTGGCCAGCAGCGGAATATCGAGGGTTGGGTGGCCCGCAAGCGTCCGGGGAGTGCGGCCGCGAAGGCGGCCGAGGTGGCTTCCCGGGAGCCGGAGGGCGAAGCCTGACCGGAAACCGGCACGTCCGACACGGCGTACCGTGATAAATGCACTTCCGCACCGTGCACCCACACGCCAGCTGAGACCACCTCTCAACACCCAGCTGAGACACCTCTGAGGAGACAGTGCTGTGACCGGGATCAAGACGACCGGCGAGAAGAAGATGATGTTCTTCTCCGGCCGCGCCCACCCCGAGCTTGCCGAGGAGGTCGCCCACAAGCTGGGTGTCGGGGTAGTCCCGACGAAGGCCTTCGACTTCGCCAACGGCGAGATCTACGTCCGTTACGAGGAGTCGGCGCGTGGCGCGGACTGCTTCGTGATCCAGAGCCACACGGCCCCGATCAACCAGTGGATCATGGAGCAGTTGATCATGATCGACGCTCTGAAGCGGGCCTCCGCCCGGAGCATCACCGTGATCGTGCCCTTCTACGGTTACGCCCGGCAGGACAAGAAGCACCGTGGACGTGAACCCATCTCGGCGCGCCTGATCGCCGACCTGATGAAGACGGCCGGTGCCCACCGCATCCTCACGGTCGACCTGCACACCGACCAGATCCAGGGCTTCTTCGACGGCCCGGTCGATCATCTCTTCGCGCTGCCGATCCTCGCGGACTACGTGGGCGCGAAGGTCGACCGTTCCAAGCTGACCGTCGTCTCCCCCGACGCCGGCCGCGTGCGGGTCGCCGACCGCTGGTGCGACCGTCTCGACGCTCCCCTCGCGATCGTGCACAAGCGCCGCGACAAGGACGTCGCCAACCAGGTCACCGTCCACGAGGTCGTCGGTGACGTGAAGGGCCGCGTCTGCGTCCTGGTCGACGACATGATCGACACCGGTGGCACGATCTGTGCCGCCGCCGACGCCCTGTTCGCGCACGGCGCCGAGGACGTCATCGTCACGGCCACGCACGGTGTGCTCTCCGGCCCGGCGGCCGACCGTCTGAAGAACTCCAAGGTCAGCGAGTTCATCTTCACGGACACCCTGCCGACCCCGGGCGAGCTGGAGCTCGACAAGATCACGGTGCTGTCCATCGCGCCGACGATCGCGAACGCGGTCCGCGAGGTCTTCGAGGACGGTTCGGTGACGAGCCTCTTCGAGGAGCAGTAGGCCCCCGCTGCACCGGTCGCTCCCGTAGATCGATTTCTGATACGGCCTTCCCGCCCAGTAAGCTGTCACAGTTGCTCGGCGAGGGAGGCCGTACCGCTTTCAAAAGCGTACGGCGGTCCGTTATCGACGCGCTCTTCGTAGCAGGCCGATGTTCGGCCGGGTGACCTCCCCCACTCTCGACTTCGCTCGAGCGGGGGGACCCCCATCCCCAATTGATCTACGAGGAGTGAACATGGCTGACGTCAAGCTCGCCGCCGAGACCCGCACCGAGTTCGGCAAGGGCGCCTCCCGCCGTATCCGTCGCGAGAACAAGGTTCCGGCCGTTGTCTACGGTCACGGTGCCGACCCCGTCCACGTCACGCTGCCGGGCCACGAGCTCCAGCTCGCCCTGCGTACCGCGAACGTCCTGCTCACCCTGGACATCGAGGGCAAGACCGAGCTGGCGATCCCGAAGGCCGTCCAGCGCGACGCGATCAAGGGCTCCCTCGTGCACGTCGACCTGCTCACCGTGAAGAGCGGCGAGAAGGTCACCGTCGAGGTCTACGTCCACACCGAGGGCGAGCTGGCCCCGGGCGCGTACCTTCTCGAGCACGTGCTGAGCACGCTGACGGTCGAGGCCGAGGCCACCCACATCCCCGAGTCGGTCACCGTCTCCATCGCGGGCCTCGAGGCCGGCGCGGCCATCCTCGCCAAGGACATCCCGCTTCCCGAGGGCACCACGCTGGTGATCGACGAGGACGCGGTCGTCCTCCAGGTCCTGGCCGCCCAGGCGGAGGAGGCCTCCGCGGACGAGGCCGAGACCACCGAGGCCTGATCCTCACCTGGTCATCGTTCGTCGGCCGCCGCTCCTCCGGGAGCGGCGGCTGACGCGTATCAAGGACACATGGGAGACACGGACGTGACGACGACGACCGACGCAGCCGCCCCCTGGCTGATCGTGGGGCTCGGCAACCCAGGGCCCGAGTACGCCATGAACCGGCACAACGTGGGCTTCATGGTGGCCGATCTGCTGGCGGAGCGGATCGGCGGGAAGTTCAAGCGGGCCGGGAAGGCGCAGGCGCAGGTGATCGAGGGGCGCATCGGCCCGCCCGGACCGGCGAACCGGCGGGTGATCCTGGCCAAGCCGATGTCGTACATGAACCTGTCCGGCGGCCCGGTGAACGCGCTGCGCGACTTCTACAAGGTGCCGCTCGGGCACGTCGTCGCGATCCATGACGAGCTGGACATCGACTACGGCGTCCTGCGTCTCAAGCTCGGCGGCGGCGACAACGGCCACAACGGGCTCAAGTCCATGACGAAGGTGATGGGCCCGGACTACCACCGGGTGCGGTTCGGGATCGGGCGCCCTCCGGGGCGTATGCAGGTCGCCGATTTCGTCCTGAAGGACTTCTCGTCGGCGGAGCGCAAGGAGCTCGACTACCTCGTGGACCGCGCGTCGGACGCGGTGGAGTGTCTGGTCATCGACGGTCTGGAGCGGGCGCAGAGCTCGTACAACTCCTGAGAGGGCGACTGCCCGGCGTGCCGCGCCGAAAGGTACGTACAACTCGGGACTTGTCCCGCACCGGAGTTGACCGAGCGCACGGCCATGGCCAATGATCCCCGCCATGCCCGCCGTCACCTCAGATCAAAGCTCCCGCCAGAACGCGTACGCGGCCCTGCGGTTCGGACAACTCGCGACGATGGGTACGGTCGCGGCGCTGATCCTGATCGCGGGCATCTGGGGCTCCTGGGGCACGGCTCAGCACGTGATGCTGGGCAAGGGCCGGGAGCAGGGGACGATGACGGTCACGGCGTGCTCGGGCGAGACCTGCACGGGTCCGTACACGCCCGCGTCGACGGGATCGGAGGCGCGGGCCCGCGTCACGATCGAGGAGTCGGTCGCGGTGAAGAAGGGTCAGATCTACTCGGTCACCGTGAAGCCGGGCAGCAACGACGTAGTCCGCTCGGGCCCCGCCGGACTCCTCTACGCCTGGATCCCCCTCGGCGGCGCCCTGCTGCTCGCCTCGGTGGTGGTCGCGGGCGGACTGCGGCTCACGCGACTTGCGTGGGTGCTGGCGGGGGCGGGGTTCGTGCAACTGACGGTGACGTTCCTGGCCTTGTGACCTGGATGAACGACGGCGCCCCCGTGTTTTCACGAACACGGGGGCGCCGTCGTGGAACCGGCGGTCAGCCGGTGTTGCGCAGTCCCGCCGCCACACCGTTGACCGTCAGGAGCAGGGCCCTGGACAGCAGCGGGTCGGGGGCGGAGCCGGCCGCCGCCTCGTCGCGCTGGCGCTTCAGCAGGGCCACCTGGAGGTAGGAGATCGGGTCCAGGTAGGCGTCGCGGATGGAGAAGGTCTGCTGGAGGACGGGGTGGGTGTCGAGCAGCTTCTCTCCGCCGGTGATGCGCAGCACCTCGCGGACGGTGAGCTCGTGCTCGGCGCGGATGGCGTCGAAGACGTGCTTGAGCTCGTCCGGTACGAGGGTGTCGACGTAGTGGCCGGCGATCCGCAGGTCGGTCTTGGCCAGCGTCATCTCGACGTTGGAGAGGAAGTTGCGGAAGAAGTGCCACTGGTCGTGCATCTCGTCGAGCACGGTGTCGAGGCCGGCCTCGCGCAGGGCCTTGAGGCCGGAGCCGACGCCGTACCAGCCGGGGACGATCTGCCGGGACTGGGTCCAGCCGAAGACCCAGGGAATGGCGCGCAGTCCGTCGAGCGAGACGCCCGAGCCGGGGCGGCGGGAGGGCCGTGAGCCCAGGTGCAGGTCGGCGAGCTGGTCGACCGGCGTGGAGGCGAGGAAGTAGGTCGGCAGGTCGGGGTCCTCGACGAGCCGGCGGTACTCCTGGTGCGCCGCGTCGGAGACGACGTCCATCGCCGCGTCCCAGCGGGCCAGCGCCTCGTCCGACTGGCGCGGGGAGGTGTGCAGGGCGGACGCCTGGAGGGTGGCCGCGACGGTCAGCTCCAGGTTCTCGCGGGCCAGCGAGGGCACCAGGTACTTGTCGGAGATGACCTCGCCCTGCTCGGTCACCTTGATCTCGCCCTCCAGGGTGCCCCAGGGCTGCGCGAGGATCGCGTCGTGCGAGGGGCCGCCGCCACGGCCGACGGTGCCACCGCGGCCGTGGAAGAGACGAAGGCGTACGCCGTAGCGGTGGGCGACGTCGCGCAGGCGCCGCTGCGCCCGGTGGATCTCCCACTGCGAGGTCGTGATGCCGCCGAACTTGGAGGAGTCGGAGTAGCCGAGCATGACCTCCTGGACGTCTCCGCGCAGCGCGACGAGGCGCCGGTAGGAGGGGTCGGAGAGCATGTCCTCCAGGATGGTGTCGGCGGCCTTGAGCTCGTCCGTCGTCTCCAGGAGCGGCACGATGCCGATCTTCGCCCAGTTGCCGTGCAGGTCGAGGAGCCCGGCCTCACGCGCGAGCACGGCCGCCGCGAAGACGTCGTCCGCGCCCTGGCACATCGAGATGATGTACGACTCGATGACCTCGGGCCCGAAGATCTTCAGGGCCCGCTTGATCGTCTCGAACACGCCCAGGGTCTTCTGGCCCGCGGCGTCCAGCGGAGCCGGGGTCGGGGCCAGCGGGCGCCGGGACCTGAGCTCCTTGGCGAGGAGCTTGGTGCGGTAGTCGCGGGGCATGTCGGTGTAGCGCCAGGACTCCTCGCCGAGGCGGTCGAAGAGCTGGCCGAGCGCGTGGTGGTGGGCGTCCGCGTGTTCGCGTACGTCCATGGTGGCGAGCTGGAGACCGAAGGCGGCGAGCGTACGGATCGTGCGGTTCATCCGGCCGTCGGCGAACAGCGCGCCGCGGTGCTCGCGCAGCGAGGACTGGATCTGGGTCAGGTCGTGGAGGAGCTCGGCGGTGCCGAGGTAGTCGCGTCCGGCCTCGTGGGGGGTCCCCAGGGCCAGCCGCTTCTTGGTGTTCTCCAGCTTCTGGCGGATGCAGGTGGCCTTGAGCCGGTAGGGCTCCTCGGCGTTCAGCCGCTTGTAGCGGGGGCTGATCTCGGGGAGCCGCTCCAGGTCGGTCTGGAGGGAGGTGAGGAGCTCCTCGGTGGCGCCCGTGTACCTGATCGAGTTCGACAGGAAGCCGCGGAGTTCGTCGATCAGCTCCAGGGCGTCGTTGATGCCGTGCTCGTGCTGGAGGATCAGGACGTCCCAGGTGACGTCCGGGGTGACGTTCGGGTTGCCGTCCCGGTCGCCGCCGATCCAGGTGCCGAAGGTGAGCGGCCGGGTCTCGTCCGGGAGGGTCACCCCGACGCGCTCCAGCTCGGCGGTGAGGTCCTCCAGTACGTCCCCGACGGCGCCGGCGTGCAGCTCGTCGAGGTAGTAGATGGCGTTGCGGGCCTCGTCGGCGGGCTCGGGGCGTACGACGCGCAGCTCGTCCGTCTGCCACACCAGGTCGATGTTCTCGGCCAGGCGGGTGTCGTAGCGGCGGCGGTCGGCCTCGATGACCGGGGTCTCCAGGAGCGCGGCGATGCGGCGCAGCTTGTTGAGGACCGAGCGGCGTGCGGCCTCCGTCGGGTGCGCCGTGAAGACCGGGCGCACGTTCAGGTTCTTGACCGTCTCGCGCAGGTGGTCGGGGTCGGCGTCCTTGAGCCGGTCCGCCGTACGGGCGAGGAGGCTGCCCTCGGCGGCGCGCTTGGCGCGCAGTTCGCGGCCGCGGTGCACCTGCTCGGTGACGTTGGCGAGGTGGAAGTACGTCGAGAAGGCGCGGACCAGCTTGGCCGCGGTCTCCAGTTCGGTGCCGCGCAGCAGTTCGGCGGCGGCCTCGCCGTCCTCGCGGGTGAGTCGGCGGACCTTCTCGACCAGTTCGAGGAGCTCGGGACCCTCCTGGCGGACCAGGGTCTCGCCCAGCAGGTCACCCAACCGGCGGATATCGGCGCGCAGCTCACTGCTGGTCGTCGTGGTCTGGTCGTCGGCACTGCTCACAGGTGCGGCTCCTTGCAGTGTTGAAGCTCATCTGAAGAGTGGAAGCTCGTCTGAAGCTCGTCTGGGAGGGAACCCGGGTGGCGACCGCGCGGCGGGTGCCGCTTAGGAACGTGGCATCCGGGAATTAAACAGAACGGACCGCGCTGTCCGACCGACTCCAAGGATAGGTGTCCACACGGACGCGCAGGCTCACGGGCTCTTGCCGCCGGGCTACGCGCTGCCATACTTACGACGCCGTAGGTTACGGAAGCGTAGGGAATCCCGTCAGATAGAGGGAGGACCCTGGGTTCCGTTTCCCGGTACCGGGAGGACCTGAGGACCCTGAAGGCCCCGGGATCCGCACCCCGGACATCTGGCTCAACTCTCACCCCGGACATCTGTCTCCACCCTCGAAACCCCACAGGGGACGCCCATGACCACGAGCTCCGATGTGATCGACGACGCCCCGCAGGCGAACAACGACGACGGCCCGCTTCCTCCCGCCACGCTGGGCGGCGAGAAGAAGGGGTCGCTCGAGCAGCTCGCGCTTCTCCTCTTCATCGTCGTCCCGTTCCTCGCACTGGTGGCCGCGGTGCCGCTGGCCTGGAACTGGGGGGGAGTGAGCTGGCTCGACCTCGGCCTGCTGGTCTTCTTCTACTACCTGGGTTGCCACGGCGTCACGATCGGCTTCCACCGCTACTTCACCCACGGCGCCTTCAAGGCGAAACGCCCGTTGCGGATCGCGCTGGCGGTCGCCGGTTCGATGGCGGTCGAGGGGCCGGTGGTCCGCTGGGTCGCCGACCACCGCAAGCACCACAAGTTCTCCGACGCCGAGGGCGACCCCCACTCGCCGTGGCGCTTCGGGGAGACGCTTCCGGCGCTGATGAAGGGCCTGTGGTGGGCGCACATCGCCTGGATGTTCGACGAGGAGCGGACCCCGCAGGAGAAGTACGCACCGGATCTGATCAGGGACCCGGCGATCCGTGCGATCTCGCGCCACTTCCTCTACTACACGATCCTCTCGCTGGCCCTTCCGCCGCTCATCGGCGGTCTGGCGACGATGTCCTGGTGGGGCGCGTTCACCGGTTTCTTCTGGGGCTCACTCGTCCGAGTGGCGTTGCTGCACCACGTGACCTGGTCGATCAACTCGATCTGCCACGCGGTGGGCAAGCGCCCCTTCAAGTCGCGTGACCGTTCGGGCAACGTGTGGTGGCTGGCCGTGCTCTCCTGCGGCGAGTCCTGGCACAACCTGCACCACGCCGACCCGACCTCGGCGCGGCACGGTGTGGAGCGCGGCCAGCTGGACTCCTCGGCCCGGATCATCCGCTGGTGCGAGCAGCTCGGCTGGGCGTACGACGTGCGCTGGCCGTCACGCTCGCGTATCGATTCCCGCCGGAATACGGACGGGTCCGACTCCCGCCGCAAGACGGAAGCAGCCGAAGCGGCATGATTGACGGCGTGGCGACCGACTCCAGCAGCACCCCGAGCAGCAATGAAAAACCGCGGCGCGCTCGCCGCACCCGCATGACCGGCGCCGAGCGCCGTCAGCAGCTGCTGGAGATCGGCCGCACCCTCTTCGCGGCCAAGGGTTTCGAGGGCACCTCGGTGGAGGAGATCGCGGCGAAGGCCGGCGTCTCCAAACCGGTGGTCTACGAGCACTTCGGTGGCAAGGAGGGCCTGTACGCGGTGGTGGTGGACCGCGAGATGCGCCGCCTCCTCGACATGGTGACCAGCTCCCTGACGGCGGGCCACCCCCGTGAACTGTGCGAACAGGCGGCGTTCGCGCTCCTCGACTACATCGAGGAGTACACGGACGGCTTCCGCATCCTGGTCCGCGACTCCCCGATCCCCCAGTCCACGGGCTCCTTCGCCTCCCTGATCTCGGACATCGCGACGCAGGTCGAAGACATCCTGGGCCGCGAGTTCAAGAGCCGCGGCTTCGACCCCAAGCTCGCCCCCCTGTACGCCCAGGCCCTGGTCGGCATGGTGGCCCTGACCGGCCAGTGGTGGCTGGACGTCCGCCGCCCCAAGAAGTCGGAAGTGGCGGCCCATCTGGTGAATCTCGCCTGGCACGGCCTGGACGGCCTGGAGGCGAAACCCCGGCTGATAGGCCACCGCAAGGCCTGACGAGCCCGCCTCGGCAAGAGGGAGGTTCCTACGCGTCCCGAAGCGGCGTGGTCTCCAGCAGCTCCCGCGCCAGCCGGTCCGCGGACTCGGCGGTCTCCTCGGCGACGCGCCGGAAGGTCTCCTGGGCCTGCCGGGCCGGCCAGCCGGGCGGCAGGTGCTGGACCGGGAGCCTGGGATCCGTACGGATGATCCGCAGCCATTCGCCGACCAGCCGAAGCCGGGCCGTGACCGGGTCTCGGGAGCCGGAGCCGGCGTCCTGGTCGGCCGTCCAGCGCTTGTCGAAGGCGACGTACCGTGCGGCGATGGACTCCAGGTCCCAGCTCTCGCGGATCATCAGACCGATGTCGGTGGCCTGGTCCGCCTGGGCGTGGAAGACCTTGACGTGGGCGGCGAGGCCGAGCTCGGAGACGATTGAGTGGACGTCGACCCGGCCCGGCGCGACCCACAGTCCGCTGTAGAGGGCGCCGAACCCCGACCAGCTGAGCTGGGAGCGCAGATCGTGGCGCTGGCGCTGCCAGGACTCGGGCAGGGAGAAACCCAGCAAAGTCCAGGTGCCGTCCCAGTCCTCGTTGACCGCGCCGTCCCGCCAGATCCGCCGGCCGCCGTCCCGCAGGATCCGCGCCGCCTGCGGGGTGAGCCCGAAGAACATCTTGCGGCCCTCGCGCTGGCGCAGCAGCAGTCCTCGGTTGACCATGCGGGTCAGGGTGGAGCGCACGGCCTGCTCCCCCGTCCCCGCCCGGGCGAGCACGTCGATGATGCTGCCCGAGTAGACGCACAGGTCGCCCTCGTCGAGCACGTGGTTGCCGAAGAAGGCGAGTACGAGTGACTGGGGGCGCAGTTGCGTGCCGTCCGGCGCGTCCACCGGCTCGACCGGGTTGTCGTCCTCCACGGAGGTAAGCGTACGACCGCCCGCCGGAGGTCCGGCGGGCGGTACGAGGTCACCGGTCACTGAACGTCGAGGCGACTTGCTCCCTCTCCGCCGCGGTGGCGGGGGTGCCGCCCTCGGTCAGCGAATCCCGGTGGGTCTCGCGCAGGAACCAGACGGTCAGGGCGGTGACGGTGGCGCCGCCGCACAGCAGCAGTGCGACCGGCGTACTGCCGCCGCCGTCCGCGGCGACCAGGCTGCCCGCGATCAGCGGCGAGAACCCGGCACCGACCAGAGTGGCCAGCTGGTAGCCGAGTGAGGCGCCGGTGTAGCGGACCCGGGTGCCGAACATCTCGGTGAGCAGCGCCCCGAGCGGGCCGTACATCATGGACTGGGCGACGCCGTGGCCGAGGGCGACGGCCAGGATCAGCAGCCCCGGGGACTTCGAGTCGACCAGCGCGAGCACGGGGAAGGCCAGCGCGGCGGAGGCGACGGCACCGGTGAGGACCACCGGGCGGCGCCCGATCCGGTCGGACAGCGCGGAGGCGCAGGGCAGTACGACGAGTGCGACGCACGCGGAGACGGTGAGCGCCGTCAGCACCTGCGAGCGGGCGTAGCCGATGCCGGTGGCGTACGCGATCATGTAGCTGGTCAGCAGCGACTGGGCGGTGAAGGCGCCGATGCCGACGCAGCAGGCGAGCAGCAGTGCCCGCGGACGCCGCAGCACCTCGACGACCGGCAGCCGGGCCTCCGTGCGCTCCTTCTTCACCTCGGTGAACAGCGGGCTCTCGACCACCTTCAGCCGTACGAAGAAGCCGACCGCGAGCAGGACCACGCTCAGCAGGAACGGCACCCGCCAGCCCCAGGCGGCGAACTCGTCCTTGGGGAGTGTGACGACGAGGGTGACCACGGCCGACGACAGCAGCGAGCCGAGCGGGGCTCCCATCTGCGTGAAGCTGGACCAGAGTCCGCGCCGCCGCTCTCCGGCGTGCTCGACGACCATCAGGGTGGCGCCGCCCCATTCCCCGCCGATGGCGAGGCCCTGCACGACGCGCAGCGTGATCAGCAGCACGGGTGCCCAGACGCCGACGGTGTCGTACGTGGGCAGCACCCCGATCAGGAAACTGGCGCCGCCCATCAGTCCCATGGTCAGCAACAGCATGGACTTGCGGCCGAGCCGGTCCCCGAAGTGACCGAACAGGATGCCGCCGAGCGGCCGGGCGACATAGCCGGCGGCGAAGGTGCCGAAGGCCGCGATGGTGCCGACGGCGGGGTCGGCACCGGGGAAGAACAGCTCGCCGAAGACGAGGGCGGCGACCGTTCCGTAGACGAGGAAGTCGTAGAACTCCACGGCGGTACCGAGGAGTCCGGACAGCGCGACGCGTCGCAGCTGCCGGACGGATTCGGGGGTTCGCGGGGGATGTGAAGCGGGCGGGAAATCGGTTGGGGACGAAGGCATCGCGGTCTCCCTTGACCGGGGGAAGGACACCGCGAAGATAGGCGCCTGAATGACGGCGGTCAATAATGTGCACAACATCGACAGCATCGACAGCTCGTCGCGGCACCGCGCGCCCCGAGCGTCAGGCGGCGCGCCTCGCCACCGCGAAGATGCGGCGGAACGGGAACATCGTGCCGTGTTCCGTGGCCGGATAGGCCTCGCGCAGTGCGGCCCGGTACTCGTCGACGAAGGCGCCCGCGTCCGCGCCCAGTTCGGTGAGGACGGGCCGCAGCCCCGTCCCCTTCACCCAGTCCAGGACCGGGTCCTCGCCGTCCAGGAGATGGAGGTACGTCGTCTCCCAGACGTCGGTCTCGCAACCGAGGGCGGTGAGGTGTCCGAGGTAGGCGGCCGGGGTGTGCACCGCGTCGTCGTGGCGCAGGGCGTCGGCCAGGCGGTCCTTCCAGCGGGCGGAGTGGGCGAGTTCGCGCATCAGCCGGTGGCTGGGGGCGTCGAAGTTGCCGGGGACCTGGAAGGCGAAGGTGCCGCCGGGCGCCAGGCCCCGCACCCAGGCGGGGAAGGAGTCGGTGTGCCCGGGGACCCACTGGAGGGTCGCGTTGCTGATGATCAGGTCGTACGGGTCCGAGGGCGTCCAGGTCCGGGCGTCACCGGGGGCGAAGTCGAGGCGGCCGCCGCCGGAGGTGGGACCGGCCAGCGGCTCGGCCCTGGCCAGCATCTCCGGGGAGTTGTCGTAGCCGGTGATGTGCGCGGCGGGCCAGCGTTCGGCGAGCAGGGCCGTGACGTTGCCGGGTCCGCAGCCGAGGTCGGCGATGCGGGCGGGGTCGCGGGGCAGTGCGGGGACGCGGGCGAGGAGGTCGGCGAAGGGGCGGGCGCGGTGGTCCGCGTGGCGGAGGTACTGGCTCGGGTCCCAGGTGGGGGTGGTGGCGGGCATGGACGGGCCTCCAGGAAGTCACCGTTGGGGATCATTCGGGCAGGCCTTCACCCTCACACCCAAAGTATCTTGACGTCAAGAGACTTCATGTCGACACAACCACTACACTGATCGTCATGGAGGACGAGGTCGATCGGCTGGTCGCAGCATGGCGCCGGGAGCGCCCTGACCTCGACGTGGAACCACTCGAGGTGCTCAGCCGGGTGAGCAGGCTGGCGCGGCATCTGGACCGCGCGCGTCGGCTGGCGTTCTCCGAGCACAGCCTGGAGCCCTGGGAGTTCGACGTCCTGACCGCACTCAGGCGCGCCGGGAGTCCCTACCAGCTCTCCCCCGGCCAACTGCTCACACAGACCCTCGTCACCTCCGGCACGATGACCAACCGCATCGACCGGCTGACGAAGAAGGACCTGGTGGAGCGGCTCCCCGACCCGAGCGACCGCCGGGGCGTGCTGGTACGCCTGACGGACGAGGGCCGCGACCGCGCCGACCAGGCGCTGGCGGGCCTGCTGGAGCAGGAGCGCGCGATCCTGGCGGAACTGAGCAGGGCTCAGCGCGGAGAACTCGCGGGCCTGCTACGCCAGTTGACCGCCCCGTTCGACAACATCCCCGGTTAGGTCGACGGGCCCGACCCCCGCACGGCGGGCGAGCGCGACGGCGGCGAGGGTGGAGTGCACGCCCAACTTCCCGAGCACGTTCTGCATATGGGTACGGACGGTGTGCGGGGAGAGGAAGAGCCTCTCGGCCACGGCTTTCCGCCCCAGCCCGGCGACCATGCACCGCAGTACTTCCCGCTCCCTCGGCGTGAGCGACTCGACGAGCCGCTCGCTCTCGGTGCGGTGCTTGCGGGCGGCGGTGAGTTCGCGCAGCACCCCGGTGAGCAGGGCGGGCGGAAGATGGGTCTCGTCGCGCAGCACACCTCGTATGACGGTGAGCAGCCGCGACAGTGAACAGTCCTTGGCGACCCAGCCCGAGGCTCCGGCCTGCAGGGCGAGCGCGGCCCGGCGCGGATCGTCCTTCTCGGCGAGCACGACGGTCCGTACGGACGGCTGGCCTGACCGGACACCCGC
Organism: Streptomyces sp. NBC_00620; assembly: GCF_026341825.1. Lineage (GTDB taxonomy): Bacteria > Actinomycetota > Actinomycetes > Streptomycetales > Streptomycetaceae > Streptomyces. The sequence goes on along the minus strand of NZ_JAPENY010000001.1, from coordinate 2,810,525 downwards.
GACGAGCGAGATCCCGTCCACGAGCCCGTCCTCGTTGCTCTCCTGGACGGGCACGGCCGGACGCATACCGGGCACGTTGCCGCCCAGGTCCGCGTCGACGAGCAGTACGTCGAATCTGCGGCCTTCCGCCGCCGCCCGCTCCAGGCAGCGCAGCGCGGCGGGACCGCTGCCCGCGGCGGACACGTCGACGTCGGGCTCGGCCGCGAGGGCGGCTGCGAGCGACTCGGCGAAGATGCGGTGGTCGTCGACGACCAGTACTCGGATGCGAACCACTGAAACCCCCACTGTCGGGGGACGACCGGTGCGGGTACGGCGCCCGAAATGATCCCGAAGCCGCATGTGCGACCCCGGAAGGCGGGGTGCCGCAGCCGCACGGCCGCCGCCGTGCCGTAACTGCTACCCCCACTTCGGGCGTCGTACCCGACTGTCTCGCCCCCTGATCAGCACCGGCCCCCACCGGCACTGTTCACAGAGTAAGGCCGGGGGCAGGGAGGGGAAGGCAATTCACAGAACTGATTGGCCAGGCCCGTTTATGGTGAGCCGTATGTTTCGTATTGAGACAGGAGTCGACAAAGAACGCCGCGAACTGCTCCGCAGGCAGCTGCTGGACGCCAACACGGCGGCGTCTCCCGTGCTCCGCGCGCTGCGCGGGACCCCGGGTGAACGTGAACTTCCGCTCCATATTTGGGCGTTGGACTCCGCCGGTGCCCTCGCGGGCGGGCTTGTCGGTCACACCTGGGCGACCTGGCTGCACGTCACCTACCTCTGGGTCGACGCCCGCCACCGCGGCACCGGTCTCGGCTCCCGGCTCCTCGCCGAGGGCGAGCGTCTGGCCCGCGAGGACCGCGGCTGCCGTGCCGCCCGCCTGGAGACCTGGGATTTCCAGGCCCCCGACTTCTACAAGAAGCAGGGCTACGAGGTGGTGTGCGTGATCCCCGACTATCCACCTGGGATCACGGAGTACACGCTGACGAAGCGGTTGGGCTGACCGGAATGGTTTTTCGCCCCCTCCGCCCCTACCCGTCCCTTGTTCCTGGGGGCTCCGCCCCCAGACCCCCGTATCGGCCTGAACGGCCTCGTCCTCAAACGCCGGACGGGCTGAAGGTGTTCAGCCCCTCCGGCGTTTGAGGAGCGGGGGTTTGGGGGCGGAGCCCCCAAGTGACGGGAATGGGAAGGGGCGGAGGGGGCGAAAACCCAACCTCAGCTCACACGCCGGGCGCCCTCCGACGGCACCGCCGGGAACACCCGAGGCGGGGTAAAGCCCGCGGCGGCGAACGCCTCCGTCACCGCCTTGGTGACCGTGTCCACGTCCGCGGCCTCCACGAGGACGATCGCCGAACCACCGAAGCCGCCCCCCGTCATACGGGAGCCGAGCGCCCCGGCGGAGTTGGCCGTGGCGACCACGAGATCCAGCTCGTCGCAGGAGATCCGCAGATCGTCCCGCAGGGACGCGTGCCCCTCGGTGAGAACAGGCCCGATCCCCCGCACGTCACCGGCGTCCAGCAGCCCGATGACCCGCTCCACCCGGTGGTCGTCGGACACGACATGGCGCACATAGCGGCGGACACGCTCGTCGGACAGCCGCGCGAGAGCCGCGTCGAGCCCCTCGTACGCAACATCCCGCAGATGCGAGACCCCGAGCACCCGCGCGCCCTCCTCACACCCCTCACGCCGCTCGGCGTACGCCCCGTCGCCCAGCGCATGCTTGACGCGCGTGTCGACGACCAGCAGCGAAAGCCCCTGAGCCGCGAGGTCGAAGGGAACCTGGCGGATGGTCAGGTCGCGGCAGTCGAGGTGCAGTGCGTGCCCGTCCGTGCAGCACGCGGACGCCGTCTGGTCCATGATTCCGCAGGGCACGCCGACGAAGTCGTTCTCCGCGCGCTGGGCGATACGGGCCAGCTCGGGACGGGTGAGGCCGAGTTCGTACAGGTCGTTCAGCGCCAGCGCCGTCACCACCTCCAGCGCGGCCGAGGAGGACAGACCCGCGCCCGTCGGGACGGTGGAGGCAAGGTGCACATCGGCACCCGCCACGGCATGCCCCGCCGCACGCAGCGCCCACACCACACCCGCCGGGTACGCGGCCCAGCTGGTGTTCGTGAGCGGCTCGAGCCCGTCCACGTGGAGCTCGACGACGGGCCCCTCGATGTCGGCCGAGTGGAGCCGCAGCACGCCGTCGTCGCGGCGCGACACCGCTGCCACCGCTGTGTGCGGCAGCGCGAGCGGCATCACGAAACCCTCGTTGAAGTCCGTGTACTCGCCGATCAGGTTGACCCGGCCCGGTGCCGCCCAGACGCCCTCAGGGGCAGCCCCGTACAGCTCCTCGAAACCCTCGCGAACCCCCACCTACTGCTCCCTTGCGATGTTCTGCGCGAACGCCCACGCGTCCGCGACGATCCCCGCGAGATCCGCGCGGGACGGGTTCCAGCCGAGCCGCTCGCGGGCGGTCGCGGCCGAGGCGACCAGCGCTGCCGGGTCACCGGCCCGGCGCGGGGCCAGGACCTCGGGGATCGGGTGCCCGGTCACCTGGCGGACGGTCTCGATCACCTGGCGGACGGAGAAGCCCTCGCCGTTGCCGAGGTTGCAGATCAGGTGCTCGCCCGGCTGAGCGGCGGTGAGGGCGAGCAGGTGCGCGTCCGCCAGGTCGGCGACGTGGATGTAGTCGCGTACGCAGGTGCCGTCCGGCGTCGGGTAGTCGTCGCCGAAGACGGAGATCGCCTCGCGGCGGCCCTGCGCGACCTGGAGCACCAGCGGGATGAGGTGCGACTCGGGGTCGTGCCGCTCGCCGCAACTGCCGTAGGCGCCCGCCACGTTGAAGTAGCGGAGCGAGACCGCACCGAGGCCGTGGGCATTGGCCTCGCTCGTGATCATGTGGTCGACGGCGAGCTTGGTGGCGCCGTAGGGGTTGGTCGGGGAGGTGCGCGCGGTCTCGACGATCGGGACCTCCTCCGGCTCGCCGTACGTCGCGGCCGTGGACGAGAAGACCAGCTTGCGGACGCCCGCCTCGCGCATCGCGGCGAGCAGCGCCATCGTGCCGCCGACGTTGTTGTCCCAGTACTTCTCGGGCTTCACGACGGACTCGCCGACCTGGGAGGAGGCGGCGAAGTGCAGGACCGCGTCGTACGAGGAGTCCAGCCACTTGGCGGCGTCGCGGATGTCGCCCTCGACGAAAGTCGCCCCGGCGGGGACGCCCTCGCGGAAGCCGGTCGAGAGGTTGTCGAGGACGGTCACCTCGTGTCCGGCCTCGATCAGGTGCTGCGCGACCACGCTGCCGACATAGCCCGCGCCACCCGTGACCAGGTACTTCCCACTCATGAACTCGCTACCTCTCGCAGTCGCTGAGCCGCGGACTCCGGCTGGATGTCGTTGATGAACACGCTCATCCCCGACTCGGAGCCCGCGAGGAACTTCAGCTTGCCGGACGTACGGCGAATGGTGAAAAGCTCGAGGTGGAGCGCGAAGTCGTCCCGGTTGACGCCTTCGAACTCCTCCAGCGCGCCGAACGGTGCCTGGTGCCAGGCGGAGATGTACGGCGTCGCCGGCTCGCCCTCACCGAAGATCCGGTCGAAGCGTCTCAAGAGTTCCAGGTAGACCTTGGGGAACTCTGTGCGGGCGTCCTCGTCGAGCCCGAGGAGGTCCGGCACTCGGCGGCGCGGGTACAGGTGGACCTCGTACGGCCAGTGCGCGGCGTACGGCACGAAGGCCACCCAGTGGTCACTCGACAGGACGACCCGCGAACCGTCCGCCAGCTCCCGGGCGACGACCTCGTCGAACAGGTTCTCGCCGCCGGTCGCTTCCTTGTGCGCGGCGAGCGAGCGCAGCATCAGGGCCGTACGCGGGGTGGTGAAGGGGTAGGCGTAGATCTGCCCGTGCGGATGGCCGAGCGTGACGCCGATCTCGGCGCCGCGGTTCTCGAAGCAGAAGACCTGCTCGACGGCGGGCAGGTGCGACAGCTCGGCCGTCCGGTCCGTCCATGCCTCCAGGACCAGGCCGGCCTGCTCCTCCGTCAGGTCGGCGAAGGAGGAGTCGTGGTCGGAGGTGAAGCAGACGACCTCGCAGCGGCCGGAGTCACCGGCCAGGGAGGGGAAGCGGTTCTCGAAGACGACGACGTCGTACGAGGAGTCCGGGATCTCGCTCAGCCGGTCGCCCTCGGAGGGGCACAGCGGGCACTCGTTCGCCGGCGGGTGGTAGATGCGGCCCTGCCGGTGCGAGGCGATCGCGACCGAATCGCCGAGCAGCACGTCGCGGCGCACCTCCGAAGTGGTGACGGTCGGGTCCAGTGGACGCCGGTCCACCGCGTCGCGCACCGCGTCGTCGCGTGAGTCGTAGTAGATGAGCTCACGACCGTCGGCCAGCCGGGTCGAGGTCTTCTTCACAGTCGGACTCCCCATCCGCGCCCATCAGAGCTTCGAAGCCCATCAAAGCTTCAAACAGAACCGAACACAACAAACCATTAAACACCACCTACGTCAACATCACAATCAAACAAAGGACACCATCAGAAGTGTTCATTTCTTGAAGGTGGAGGCGTAGGTTCCGCTTGGATCAGTTCGCGCAACGAAGCGAGTTCTCTATGCAGTCCCCCACGCATCTGCAGCCCCCCACCCATCTGGCCGCGTCCGGCATCGACCGTCTGGCGTCAGGCATCGACCTGGCGGCCGAACTGCGGCTCCCCACCAACGCACTCGACTACACAATCCTCGGCATCTACTTCGTCGTCGTCCTTGGCATCGGCTTCGCCGCCAAGCGCTCGGTGAAGACGAGCCTCGACTTCTTCCTCTCCGGGCGCTCACTGCCCGCCTGGATCACCGGTCTCGCGTTCGTCTCGGCCAACCTGGCCGCGACCGAGATCCTGGGCATGGCCGCCAACAGCGCGCAGTACGGCGCGTACACCGTGCACTGGTACTGGATCGGCGCCATCCCGGCCATGGTCTTCCTCGGCCTGGTGATGATGCCCTTCTACTACGGCTCCAAGGTCCGATCGGTCCCCGAGTTCCTGCTGCTGCGCTTCGACAAGTGGGCGCACCTGCTGAGTTCGGCCCTGTTCGCCTTCGCCGCCGTGCTCATCGCCGGCGTGAACCTGTACGCCCTCGCAATCGTCGTCGAGGCGCTGCTCGGCTGGCCGCAGTGGGTGGCCATCGTGGTCGCCGGCTTCTTCGTGCTCGCCTACATCACCCTCGGCGGTCTGTCCTCGGCGATCTACAACGAGGTACTGCAGTTCTTCGTCATCCTCGCCGCGCTCATCCCGCTCGTCGTGCTGAGCCTGAAGAAGGTCGGCGGCTGGGGCGGTCTGACCGACGCGCTCGACGCGAGCCACGGCCACGACTTCACGACCGCCTGGGGCGGCACCGGCATCGGCAGCGCCAACCCGCTGGGCGCCAACTGGCTGACCATCGTCCTCGGCCTCGGCTTCGTGCTGTCCTTCGGCTACTGGACGACCAACTTCGCGGAGGTGCAGCGCGCCCTGTCCGCGAAGAACCTCTCGGCCGCCCAGCGCACCCCGCTGATCGCCGCGTTCCCGAAGATCTTCATCGTGTTCCTGGTGATGATCCCGGGCCTGGTCGCCGCGGTCCTGGTGCCGAATATCGGCACGTCCGGCTCGGATCTCCAGTACAACGACGCGATCCCGTACCTGATGGAACAACTGCTGCCCAACGGCGTGCTCGGCATCGCGGTGACCGGTCTGCTCGCCGCCTTCATGGCGGGCATGGCGGCCAACATCTCGTCCTTCAACACGGTGTTCACCACCGACATCTGGGCGAGGTACGTGGTGAAGGACCGCGAGGACTCGTACTACGTGCGCTTCGGGCGGCTCATCACCGTCATCGGCGTCATGGCCTCGATCGGCACGGCGTTCCTGGCCTCGTCCTTCTCGAACATCATGAGCTACCTCCAGACGCTCTTCTCCTTCTTCAACGTGCCGATGTTCGTCGTCTTCATCGTCGGCATGTTCTGGAAGCGCGCGTCCAAGAAGGCCGGCTTCTGGGGTCTGCTGGCCGGTACGACGGCCGCGATGGTCAACTACTTCGTCCTCTACAAGCAGGACATCGTCGGCATCCCCACCGACCAGGGCGCGAACTTCGTGTCGGCGATCGCGGGCTTCGTGGCGGGCGCGGTGGTCATGGTCGCCGTATCGCTGTTCACCGCTCCGAAGACGACCGAAGAGCTGCAGGGCCTGGTGTACGGCACCGTCTCCCCCGGCATGACCGAGCCGCCCGCCCCCGGCGACGACGCCTGGTACCGCAAGCCGGCTCTGCTGGGCTGGAGCGCGATCGTCCTCGCGGCCCTCTGCTACATCCCGTTCTCGTTCTGATCGAGGAGGATTGGAGAAACCATGTCCGAGTTTTCCGAGAAGGACGTCCAGCGGGAAGTCACCGAACTTCAGGGCAAGTCCGCGACGGCCTTCCGCCTCTTCGACATCCGCCGCATCATCGGCGGCCTCTTCGTCGTCTACGGCATCATCGTCACGATCGCCGGCATCTCCCCGTCCGACGCCGACCTGGAAAAGGCCCAAGACGTCAACATCAACCTCTGGACGGGGCTGGCGATGCTTGCCCTGGGGGTGTTCTTCCTGGTGTGGCTGAAGCTGCGGCCGACCGTGCCGCCGGTGGTGGTTGAGGGGGCCGAGCCGCCGCCGTCGTCCTCGTCGCCGTCGGAGTAACTCCCTTGTGCGGGGCCGGGGTTCACTGCGGTTACTCCGGCCTCGTACGGTTATTCGGGCTGATCAGGGGTGAAGAGGTCGCCGGGGTCAGCCACGCCAACGGCCCGTTCCGACCAGATCTTGAGCTGGTCCAGATCGGTGCAGGCCCGGACGCGAAGCCGGACGGAGTCGGGGACCTGGAGGCCGCGCAACTCCAGGATCTTCACGATCATCTCGATGCGATCCTCAATACGCCCTTCGATACGCCCCTCGTTACGCCCCTCGTCCCTCAGCTGATCCGCGACCGGATTCTGGAAGAAGTAGTTCACCGGAGCCATCAAGTCCCTCCAAATCTCCTTCGCCTGGGAGTCCACCAGGCCAGACGTCACGAGCTGCGCCAACAGAGCCGCGCTTGCCGGGTCAATAGTCTCCAGAGCCACCGCGAGTGGTCCCAGTATCGCAGCGACACCCGGCCCTCTACCATGCGTAATCGCCGAGAGCACCGCGAGCGACGGGTCCCGCACGGCCTCCTTCTCATCGGTGATCACCGGCACCTGGTCCGGCCCGAGAACCATCGGCCGCACGACGAGCGAGGACCAGCCAGGCAGACCGAACCGGATGGGCTCGGCGGCCCAACGTGCGGTGGAACTGCTCTGGGTCATGACGACCAGCACCGGCTCACAGCGGTACTTCTCGTAGAGGTACGAGAGGTAGTACGGCCAACTCCCCCGTTTCCTCTCGTCCTTCTTACCCTGCGACTCCAGCACCAGCAGGAAGTCACCGTCCTCGGTGTGCACCCGCACCAAACTGTCCACACGCCGCTCGACCGGCTCGATCTCGGTCAAGTCGGTGTTCACCACCGTGAAGCCGCACGGTTCGGGGAACGGCACGTGGAACAGCCTCTGGAAGTTGCGGATCAACCCGGCCGTGTCCTTCTGACCGTAGTGATGCATCGCCTCATGCGACGAGCTGACCATCGGACCTCCTTTCCATCTGACGTGATCAACGAACTACGCCGCACCGAGGTCACACCACACGTACTTGCCCGTGTCGCCGCCCTGCCGCAGCGGATGCCAGCCCCAGTTGTCGGCGCAGGCCCGGACGAGGGCGAGGCCGCGGCCCGCTTCGCCATCGGGGGTCACCGTCAGCTCGTACGGGGGTGGTTCGGGGCTCGCGTCCCACGCGCCGATGCGGAGCACTCCGTTTCGGTACTGCAGGCGTAGGGCCGCGGGACCCTTCGTATGGCGTACGGCGTTGGAGACCAGCTCTGCTGCCAACAGCTCGGCGACGTCCGCGAGGCGGATCAGGCCGTGCAGGGTGAGGACCAGACGGACGGTGCGGCGGCAGACGGGGACGGCGCGGGGGTCGTGGGGGATGTGGAGTACGTACTCCCAGGGTTCGCTCTCTGTTTTGGGCATGGGTGAACTCCGGTTGGGGTGAGGGGGTTAGGGGGCGCTACGGGTAGCGGGCGGTGGCAGTTTCACCGCCGCCGTGGCATGGCGGGGTGGTGCGCTTCCGGGGTCCCGGGGTTCCGCAGTGTGTGCGTCGCGTCACTGACGGTAGAGCCACAATTTGGGACCGCGCAAGCCGCTGCCGTAATCTGCCCCTCGAACGAGTCACTGCCTCACGGCAGTTGGGGCAAGGAGGAAGTCATGGCGCGCAGGCAACAGCCGACCGCACGTCAGCAGCGCCTGGGCGCTGAGCTGCGGAAACTGCGTGAGGCTGCGGGACTCAAGGGACTTGAAGCCGCCGCACTGCTCGGTACGGACTCGGCACAGGTGAGTCAGATTGAGTTCGGCACGGCGGGCGTGAGTGCTGAACGCGTGCGCCGTCTCGCCGCCCATTACGCGTGCACGGACGAGACGCTGGTCGAAGCCCTGACGGCAATGGCGACCGACCGCACTCGGGGCTGGTGGGAGGAGTACCGAGGGGTCCTCCCGCCGGTGTTCCTGGATGTCGCCGAGTTGGAGCACCACGCAACTTCCCTGCGGGAGGTGGTCATCACTCACGTACCTGGACTTCTGCAAACCCCGGACTACGCCCGGGCCGTGTACTCGTACATGGTTCCGGGGCTCCCCGAAAGCGAATTGGAGCCTCGCGTGCAACACCGGCTGAGACGACGAGCTGTCATCGAACGCGACAGCCCCACCCCGTACGAGACGCTCGTCCACGAGTTCGCCCTGCGCATCCGGGTATCCGATCGCCCCACCGCCCGCGCTCAACTCCAGGAAATCCTGAACCAGATCGAGTGCGGTCACGCCACCGTGCGCGTCATCCCCACCGACCAGGACGGCTTCGCGGGCGCCGGAGCCTCGATGATGTACACCGGCGGTCCGGTATCCCCGCTGGACACTGGACTGCGCGATGCCCCGACGGGCACCGCGTTCATCGATGCCGAACCCCAACTGAAGCAACTTCGAACGCTGTTCCGTAGGGTGGAGAATGCGGCGCTGGACCCCACGGCGTCGCGGGACTTCATCCACCGTCTGTCGAAGGAACTGTGAGGCGCTTCCATGACCCAGGGCGTGCGCTGGCAGAAGTCCACCTTCTCCGACGGCGGCGACGGCAACACCTGCGTGGAACTGGCCACCACAGCCGCCCAGTTCGTCCACCTCCGCGAAAGCGACACCCCCACCACCCACCTCACCACCACCCCCGTCCCCCTGGCCCACCTCCTCCACCACATAAAGTCCGGCACCCATGCCACGCCCATGAAGTGAACTCGCCCTCGTTTCCCACCGGGATCACGCGGGAGGGACGAGCTGTTCGCGCACCCAGTCAGGATCGGGGTTGACGTGTGGCCGGCCCGCCACGAAGACCGTCGGTACGGTCTCATTGCCACCGTTGACCGCCCTGACCGCTGCCGCTCCAGCCGGGTCGCGCCAGATGTCGACCCAATGCAACTGGCGGGCGCTACGGCCCAACCGGATACGCAGTCGCAGACAGTACTTACAGCCCGACCGCCAGAAGACGACCGGCCGGCCGTCGACCGCGCTGCGGCGTTGCGCCTCCAGCGCACCGATCGACCTCGGGAAGATCAGAGGCGAGTTCACGCCTGCGAGCGGTACAAACACCAGCAGGAGTACTGCGGCCGCACCGGGGTTCCCCTTGAGGACTTGCGCAGTCGCAACGGCTGAGCCGCAGAGCACAAGCAGCATCGGCAGGATCCAAGCGCGCATCATGACGACGCAGGCTATCGGTGAGCCGAAATGCTCCTCGAACCAGACCGCACGTCCAGCGAATCCCCAACCGGGCAAACCCGTTCGAGAAATCGTTCGAGATCGTGGCACCCTGTGCGGCATGACTACGAACCGAAAGGTCCATGCCGCGTAGACGGCCAGGGCACATCCGGGCCGGCATCCCCCGCCGTACGACACCTGACGCGAAGCCGGTCATCGACGGCTTGTCCTCCCGTGCGATGTTCGAGATCTCCCATCTCGAGCGCACCCGCAATTACCTGCAGCCGGGAGACATCGGCAAAGCCGTGCGCCTGTGGAAGGACTACGTCCACCGCCCCCAGGGCCAGCTGTGGCACGACCACGAGTGGGGCAACTCGGACTGGGACTGCTGGGGCAGCCCTTTCGAAGCCCGCGCTCTCCTCGACACCGCGATGCGGGCCATGACCCCCCGAAGCGCCCGTGAACTCCGCCGGATCATCAGCCGCTTCGACACCGTCTGGAACCAGCCATCACCGCCGTACGGCGCGGACGGAGGCTAGCCTGGAGCTTCAACCCTGCACAGCCGGGACCGACGCCATTTCCGGAGGTCAGCGTGTGTGCTCTGGTCCTGATACTGGCATTTGGTGCCGCGTTGTTGATCATCGGCATCATCCAGGACAACCTCACGACGGCGATCTTCGGTGGCGTAGTACTCGCCTTGGTCGTGTGGGCTCTTCTGAGCCACCCCAAGGGCGACGCGGACAGCGACTACGCCGATGATGACGGCGAAGCCTGATACTCATGGACGGCAGCATCGCGAGCGGAATCAGGCGGTCCGCCGACAAGGCCGCGTGAGCCGCGAACCGTTGGTGAACCCGTCACCACGGCGACCGTTTACGTTCATCTCCTGGGATTCCTGAAGCAGGCGACAGGCCATGGCCACAGCCCTACGATCGCGTAATGCGCCTCTCCGAGCTCGAAGAAGCCAACGCCCGTACGTTGGCCCACTCCACCACCGTCCGGCCGGTCGCTGCGGGCGAGATCATCCGTACCCATCGCAAGAAGCACCCGTTCCGGGGCTTCGTCGAGATCGACTCCCCGTACTGTCCGCCGTTCGTCATGTTCTGCGTGAACGACGACGCGGTCGCCCTCGAAACGTTGTGGAACGGGCATTTCGGGTACGAGCCCGGCACCCTCGGCACCTGGGCACGGCTGGCCGAGCAGAGCGCGACGATCGCCGACGTCGGTGCGCACGTCGGGTACTTCTCGATGATCGCCGCGCTCGCCAACCCCGCCGCGAAGGTGCACTCGTTCGAGCCGGTGGACCAGGTCCACGCCCGCCTCGCGGTGAACGTGCGGGCGAACGGCGCGCAGAACGTGAAGCGCTACCAGGCGGGTATATCCAGCGAGGCCGGGTGGGCCGACATCAGCGTCCGCTTCTCGGCGAACCTCCTGTCGACGGGCTCGTCCCTGGAGCAGGTCCCCGACGGCGCCGAACTGAAGCGCATCCAGCTGCTGACCCTCGACGAGCTGTTCGCCGACACCAAGCTGGACCTCATCAAGATCGACGTCGAGGGACACGAGATGTCGGTCCTGAAGGGCGCTCGGCAGGTGCTGAAGCGCGACCGGCCGAACGTGATCCTGGAGGCGCTGGTCAACGCGCCGCTGGACCCGCTCCTCGAGGAGTTCGGCCCGCTCGGCTACGAGTGCAACTGGATCGCCGAAGCCGACGGGTCACTCGTTCCTTCGACCGAGCCCCGGCCGAAGGGCACGCGGAACCTGCTCTTCACGCCCGTCGAGTAGGACCCCGGGCCGCCCACCACGAGTGCCGGGGAGGGCCGGACGCATCGTCCGGCCACGCCCCGGCGTGGCTACCGCTCCCCCTACCGCGCGGCTACGGCGTATGCCGCGGATCCTGCGCGAGGTCGACGGACGACAGCGTCACCGGCCCCGCCCGGTCCAGCAGCCCCGTACGGGCCGCCAGCGCCGCCGCCTCCAGCCGTGACCCCACCCCCAGCTTCATCAGCACCCGCTGGACATGGGTCCGTGCCGTGGACGGCGCGATCCCCATGCCGGCCGCGATGAGCCGCGTATCCTCGCCGTCCGCGACCCGCACCAGGACCTCGACCTCCCTCGGCGTCAGCATCTGGAGCAGCCGCTGACCTTCGTCGTCGGGCTGCGCCGCCGGGTTGAGCAGTTCACTGAAGGCGCCCTGGAGCAACTGCGGGGCGACGGCCGCCTCCCCCGCTCTCGCCTTCATGATCGCGCGCTCGACGCCCTCTATGCGCTCGTCGTGGCGTACGTATCCGGAGGCGCCGGCCGCGAACGCGGCAGCGATGCCACGCGGGTTCGGGACCGGGCCCAGCACCAGGACCGCCACCTGCGGGCGCTCCTTCTTGATCTTCACCACCGGGTCGAAGATTCCCGGCTCGGCGGGCGTCGCCGTACCGATCAGGCACACCTCGGGTGCCCGTGTGATCACCAGCTCCGCCGCCCCCGCGGCGGGCGCGGCCGCAGCCAGCACCCGGTGCCCGCGCAACTTCAACGCCGAGGCCAAGGCCTCGGCGAGCAGTCGGTGGTCGTCGACCACCATGAGCCGCACTCCCATCGAGCAACCCCCCAGTTCCCCCAAGCATCCCCACTGGTTCCCCGTGGATTAGGAGCCCCCCGGCTCTCCATCACCCGGAAGCTACACGCTTGTTCGACGTTGCGCTTCCCCTACAGGAGAGAAGTGCCCCGGATTACCGAAATTCCTCGCATTCGGGAGTGATGAGAGGTTAGACCTACGCTAGTCGGTGCCGAATCCGAGCGCCGTGTACTCCTTCTCGTCCGCCGAGTACGGCTTGCTGATCAGGTCCTTGCCCATGAAGAGGCGGCCGCTGGTGTACAGCAGCTCGGAGCTCTTGGGGACCATGCCGCTGATGGCGCTCAGCACGCTGTCACCTGCCGGGGTCTCCAGAAGCGTCGTCTGCTTCAGCGACTTGCCGTCCACGGAGATGACCTGGGGGCCGACGTCGCTCGAACCGTCCTTGTACGCGAGGACGTTCCCGCCGTCCATGCGCATCGGGAAGATCTCATTGCCGTCGCCCGCGTCGATCTTGTCGCCGGTGGTCTTACCGGTGGCCAGCGAGAACGAGATGATCTCGTTGGTCAGGCCGTACTCGCCGGTGCCGTCGTGCTGCCTGGTCGGGACGTAGAGCTTGTCGTTGCCCACCACGATCGCCTTGCAGGCGTACACCTCTCCGACACCGCAGTCGTGGTCGTACTTGCCGTCCTCCAGCGTGATCTTGACCCGCAGCTTGCCGTTGTCGTCCAGCGAGAAGACGTCCGAGGCACCGGAGGCCGTGATGTCGGCGGAGTCCACGCCGAACACGACGGGCTTGGTGGAGATCACCTTGGCGTTGTCGATGCCACTGGGCAGCTTGTACGTCCACTTCACGCTGCCCGACTTCGGGTCGAGCAGCTGAACCTCGTACGTCTCGCTGCCGTAGTCACCGCACTTGCGGACCGCGACCAGCTGTTCCCCGCCCGCGTAGCCGACGTCCGCGCACGTGTCGACCTTCGGCTGCCACAGCGCCTTGCCGGACTTCACCTCGAAGGCGGCTCCGCCGTCGTAGCCGCCGCCGACCGCGACGGTGGTGCCGGAGATGGTGACTTCCTCGAACGCCGCCTTCCGGCCGCTGATCGCCGCGGTCTTCGTCCAGAGCTGCTTGCCGGTACTCACGTCGAAGGCGGTGACCTGCGTGCAGTCCTGGTGATCGCCCTTGCTGTTGCGCTTGGCCCCCTCGGTGACCACGGCGGCGATCCCGTCCGCGGTGACCTCCCGCGAGCCCGCGCAGGTCTGGCCGGACAGCGGGAGCGTCCACTTCTCGCTGCCGGTGTCCGGGTCGTAGCCCACGATCTCGTTGACGCCGCTCTTGGCGTACACCGAGTCGGTGAGCCAGGAGCCCACGACGCTGTCGATCTGGTCGTCCTTGACCTCCGGCGCGGGCACCTGGAAGAGGACCTCGGCGGCCGGGTCGGCCGGAGCCTTCTCCAGGCCGGTGCCGCCCGAGGTGTCCCCGCCCGTGTCGTCCTTGCCGCCGGTGCCGCCGGTGGTGTCCGAGGAGTTGTTCTTGCTGTCGTCCCCGCCGTCCGTGCCGGAGGAGTTCGCGTACCAGACACCGCCGCCGACGATCAGCGCGACGGCCACCACGGCCGCCACGATGATGACCACCGAGCTGTTGAACTTCCGCCCGCCGCCTCCGCCTTGGGGCGGCTGCGCGTAGGGAGGCTGCTGCTGCGGATAGCCGTACTGGGGCTGCTGCTGGCCCGGGTAGCCGTAGCCCGGCCCCGGCTGGCCTGCCGGGGGCGGGGTCTGCGGATAGCCGTACGACGGCTGCGGCGAGGCGGGCGGGGCCGCCTGCGGGTAGCCGTACCCCGGGCCCTGCGCGGGCGGCGGGGGCGTCGGGGAGCCGAAACCACCCGGAGGCGGGCTCTGAGGCGCGCCGAAGCCTCCCGGCGGCGGGTCCTGCGGTGCGCCGAAACCACCCGGGGGCGGGTCCTGGGGCGCACCGAAGCCGCCCTGCGGGGGCTGGTTCGGGGGCGGCGGGGGCGGCGGCTGGGTCATGACGTGTGTACCTCGGAAGTGGGGACGATGGAGGAGGTGGGCGGGGAGACCTGAGAGGTGATGCCGAGGCCGGTCACTCGCCGAACGCCAGCATCAACTTCTCCTTCTCCTCGCCCGTGCCCGTCAGCCGGGTGGTGGAGATGTAGAAGCGCCCGTCCACGTAGTCGACCGTCTTCGAGTAGAAGCCGTTCTCGATGTCCGCGGTGCCCGCCGGGTTCTGCAGCAGCTTGGTGGTCTTGTGGCTGCTCCCGGTCGTCGGGATCGACACGACCTGGCCGCCTCCGTCGTACGACGGCTGGACGTACGCGATGAGATTCGTGCCGTCCATCTTCAGCGGCAGCATCGACTCGTCCGCCGGGGACTTGACGCGCCACTTCTCCTTGCCGGTGTCCAGGCTGATCGCGACGATCTCGTTGGCGCCGGTCGTCGCCTCGGTCGGCAGGTAGAGGGTGCTCGCGTCGGCGGCCGTGCCCACGCAGCCCTGGAGGTCACGGGCGAGGATGGCCCAGCCGCACTCCGGCGCGAAGGACTCGTCGACGTCGACCTGGGAGCGGAGTGTGCCGTCGTTCTTCAGCGTGGAGACGTTCCACTGGTCCTTCTCCTCGTTGGTGAGGTAGAGGACGACGGGGTCGACGGAGTAAGTACGCGCGACCGTCCAGCCCTTGGGGATCGTCTTGGTCCACTTGACCTTGCCGGTCTTCGGGTCGAGCTCCTGCACCTCGTCGTGCTCGTTGTCGTTGCCGGCACCGCAGGAAGCGACGGAGAGCAGCTTGGTGCCGCCCGTGAACCCCGAGGGGTAGCAGGCCTGCCCGTACTTCTCCTTGTCCCACAGCTTCTTGCCGGTGGCTGCGTCGTACGCGGTGCCCGACATCGAACGGCCCACCATCAGGGTGTCGCCGACGAGGGAGAGTTCGATGGACAGGGCGCTGTCGAAGAGCGCGCCGTCGGCGACCTTCGCGGTCCAGCCCTTCGCACCGGTGGCGAGGTCGATCTCCTGGAGCTGGTTGCACTTGGCGCTGTCGCTCGCACCGCTCATGTAGGCGATGACGATCTTCTCGTCGGACGTCTTCTGCGTGGTGACCGCGCAGATCTTCTGCGGGAACGCAAGCGCGTCCCAAGCGGGCTGCCCGTCACCGACGTTGTACGCGAAGATCTGCTTGTACGCCGCCTTCACCGCGACCTTGTCGGTGATCCACAGGCCAGGAGCGTCGGCGCCGGAACCGGGCGCGTCGGGCGCCTCCTTGTACCAGAGCACCTTCGACTCACCGGCCTGCCGGCCCTCGTTGAGGTTCTCGGGGTCGTCGCCGCCGTCGCCACTGCCGTCACCCGGGTTGACCGGGCCGTCGGAACCCGTGGCCTTGCCGTCGTCGGCACTCTTGTCCGCGACCGGCTTCTTGCCGTCGTCACCGCCACTGCTGCTGACGGCGAACACGGCGCCGCCGATGACGAGCAGCGCGGCCACCGCGGCACCGATGATCACCGCGGGCTTGCCGCGGAAGGGGTTCTTGGTACCGCCGCCGGGGGGCGGGGTGCCCGGTGCGCCCGGGTACTGCGCCTGGGGCGGGTAGCCGTAGCCGGGGTGCTGGCCGTAGGGGCCGGACTGGCCGTACGGGCCTGGCTGTTGGGGCTGGCCGTAGGGGCCCGGCTGCTGCGGCGGCTGGCCGTACGGGCCTGGTTGGCCGTAGGGGCCGGGCTGTTGGGGGTAGCCGTAGCCGGGCTGGGGTGCGCCGGGAGGCGGCGGGGTCTGCGCGGGCGCGGGGGCGTGCGGGGGTTGCGCGGGGGACGGCGGAGCGCCTTGGGGCGGGCCCGGAGGGGTGCTCGGCGGCGTGTTCGGGGGCGCGCCGAAACCGCCCTGCGCCCGCGGGTCCTGCGGTGCGCCGAATCCACCTTCCCCCGGCTGGTCCTGCGGTGCTCCGAAACCGCCCTGCGGCGGCTGACTCGGCGGCTGACTCATCAGCGCGTCCCCCTCTTCACTGATGTGGCGCCCCACCGGCGGCGCTGGATTCCCGCCATACCCGGTGGTTCTCAGACTTTTCTCAGACGGCTCTTTCTATCACTGTGGCGGCCTATGACACCGGGCCGGTGCTCCCCCTGTTCCCAAGGGAGGACCGGCCCGTGATGCCCTCGTTACGCGCCTTCACGGGGCCTTCACGCCCCGCGCGCGGCACCCTCGCGAGGGCGTACGCGTGCAACAAGCGCGGGTTTCGCAGGGCACGAGCGGGGTGCGGTCAAGTACCGCGCGCGGCACGCGAATTGCGCACGCCCGGCGTGCACGGCGCACGCGCCGCGGCCTACGCGTCCTCCGCCAGCTCCAGCCAGCGCATTTCCAGCTCCTCGCGCTCCCCCACCAACTCCCGCAGCTCGGCGTCGAGTTTGGCGACCTTCGCGAAGTCCGTGGCGTTGTCGGCGATTTGGGCGTGCAGCTTGGTCTCCTTCTGGGAGACCTTGTCCAGCTGCCGCTCGATCTTCTGGAGCTCCTTCTTGGCGGCGCGGGCGTCGGCGGACGAGGCGGCCTTGGCGGTGGGCGCCGGCGAGGAGGCGAGTACGGCGGCGGCCGCGACCTCCTCCATCTTCTTGCGGCGTTCCAGGTACTCGTCGATCCCGCGCGGCAGCATCCGCAGCGTGGCGTCGCCGAGCAGTGCGAACACGTTGTCCGTCGTCCGCTCGATGAAGAACCGGTCGTGGGAGATCACGATCATCGAACCGGGCCACCCGTCGAGCAGGTCCTCCAGCTGGGTGAGGGTCTCGATGTCGAGGTCGTTGGTGGGCTCGTCGAGGAAGAGGACGTTCGGCTCGTCCATCAGCAGGCGCAGCAGCTGAAGCCGCCGCCGCTCACCGCCGGAGAGGTCCCCGACGGGCGTCCACTGCTTGTCCTTGTTGAAGCCGAACGTCTCGCAGAGCTGCCCCGCGGTCAGTTCGCGCCCCTTGCCGAGGTCGACCCGGTCGCGTACGGCCTGGACGGCCTGCAACACCCGCCAGGTGGGGTCGAGTTCGGCGACCTCCTGCGAGAGGTAGGCGAGCTTGACGGTCTTGCCTGTGACGATCTGTCCGGCGACGGGCTGCTTCTCGCCGTCGCTGCGGGCGGCGTCGGCCATGGCCTTCAGGAGCGAGGTCTTGCCGGCGCCGTTGACACCGACCAGGCCCACCCGGTCGCCCGGGCCGAGGTGCCAGGTCAGATGCTTGAGCAGCACCTTGGGACCGGCCTGGACGGTGACGTCCTTGAGGTCGAAGACGGTCCTGCCGAGCCGGGAGCTGGCGAACTTCATCAGCTCGGAGCTGTCCCGCGGCGGCGGCACGTCCGCGATCAGTTCGTTGGCGGCCTCGACGCGGAAGCGCGGCTTGGACGTACGGGCGGGGGCGCCGCGCCGCAGCCAGGCAAGCTCCTTGCGCACCAGGTTCTGCCGCTTCACTTCCTCCGTGGCGGCGATGCGCTCACGCTCGGCGCGCGCGAAGACGTAGTCCGAGTAGCCGCCCTCGTACTCGTACACGTCGCCCTTCTGCACGTCCCACATGCGGGTGCAGACCTGGTCGAGGAACCAGCGGTCGTGGGTGACGCAGACGAGGGCCGAGCGGCGCTCGCTCAGGTGCCGGGCGAGCCAGGAGATGCCCTCCACGTCCAGATGGTTGGTCGGCTCGTCGAGGATGACCAGGTCCTGGTCCTCGATGAGCAGCTTCGCCAGGGCGATGCGGCGGCGCTCGCCGCCGGAGAGGGGGCCGATGACGGTGTCGAGTCCCAGCGGGAAACCTGGCAGGTCGAGGCCGCCGAACAGGCCCGTCAGTACGTCCCTGATCTTGGCGTTGCCCGCCCACTCGTGGTCGGCCATGTCCCGGATGACCTCGTGCCGGACGGTGGCCTCGGGGTCGAGGGAGTCGTGCTGCGTCAGTACCCCGAGGGTCAGGCCGCCGGAGTGCGTGACCCGCCCGGTGTCCGCCTCCTCCAGCTTGGCGATCATCCGGATGAGGGTCGTCTTCCCGTCGCCGTTGCGGCCGACCACGCCGATGCGGTCGCCCTCGCTGACGCCGAGGGAGACTCCGTCGAGCAGTGCACGTGTGCCGTACACCTTGCTGACGGACTCCACATTGACCAGGTTGACGGCCATTTCTCTCCTGACAAGGGGGACGATCGACCCTCAAGGGTAGTCCGCGCGTCGGCGTGGGCTGAGCCGCGGTTTTTTCGCCCCCTCCGCCCCTACCCGTCCCATGCTTCCGGGCTACGCCCGGTGTCAGCCCGTCCGGCGTTTGAGGACGAGCGCGTCAGCGCGATGCGGGGGTCTGGGGGCGGCAGCCCCCAGGTACGGGACGGGTAGGGGCGGAGGGGGCGAGAACCCGTAGTTCCTCAGACGCCCCCGTCGGCAAGCCGCTGTCGCGGGATCAGCGCCGACGCCGGGGCCAGGGACCGTCCCTGCCCGCCGCCCTCGGCGATGGAGCGGTCGTGGACCGGCATGTCGTCCCGGAGCAGGGGCTCCGGGATGAAGACGGCCGCGGTCACGCCTCCGCTCGGCGTCTGCCGGAGTTCGACCCGCAGACCCTGCCGCTCGGCCAGCCGGTTCACCACGAACAGCCCGATCTGCTTGGCGTCGAGGAGATCGACCCGCTGGGCCTGGATCTTCCGGTTCGCCTCGGCCATCGCCTCCTCGTTCATGCCGAAGCCGCTGTCCTCGACCTCGACGAGGACACCGTCCCGCAGCCGGGCGGCCTTCAGCTGCACCTTGGTGCTGGGCGGCGAGAAGGCCGCGGCGTTCTCGACGAGCTCGGCGAGGAGGTGGATCACGTCGGCGACCGAACCGCCGGCGACCGAGACACGGGGTACGGCCCAGATCTGGACGCGGGTGGCGTCCTCGATCTCGGCGACGGCGGCACGCAGTACGTCGGACAGCGCGATCGGCGTACGCCACCCACGCCCCGGCGCGATCCCGGAGAGGATGAGCAGGCTCTCGGAGTGCCGCCGCATCCGGGTGGCGAGGTAGTCGACCCGGTACAGGTCCTGCAACTCCATCGCGTCCCGCTGCCGTTGCTCCATGGCGGACAGCAGATCCAGCTGCCGGTGCAGCAGCACCTGGCTGCGCCGGGCGAGGCTGACGTACACCCCGGAGATCCCGCTCAGCAGCTCGGCCCGCTCGGACGCGGCCTTGAGTGCGGCCCGCTGCACGGCGGTCAACGCGGTGCCCACCTGGGCCAGTTCGTCACCCACGAGCCGTCGCATGGGCGCCTCGGCGTCGATGTCGACGCCCTGCCCGGCGTGCAGCCGGCGCATGGCCTGCGGCAGCCGACGGCCGGCGACCTCCAGCGCGGAGTTCCGCAGATCGAGCAGTTCGACGATGAGCCCGCGTCCGACGAGCACGGACACGAGCAGCGACAGCAGTACGCCGATCAGTCCCAGGAGCATCGCGACGCCGGACGCGCCGAGCGTGGCCCAGCCGAACGGGTTCGCCTTCGCCGCGGCGGCGGTACCGGCCCCCGCCTCGGCCTTGGCCAGCCCCTTAAGGACGGCGGAAACGGAGTCGTCCCAGCCCGCCAGCAGACCGGCCGACACACCGGAGGCCCCGGGCCCTGCGCTGCGCACCCGGTTCTCGACGGCCTGCAGCTTCCCGTAACTGTCGCCCGCCAGAACGGTGTTGTACGCCGTCCGGTGCGCGGCCTTCAGGTCGGCGACCGCGGGCTTCAGCAGCGCCCGCTGCGTGGCGACGGCCCCGGTGAACAGCGCGTACTGGTCGGTCGTCAGCGACCCGGCCCCGCTCCCGGCGACGAGCAGCGCCTGTTCCTGGGCAACTGCCTCGCGGGCGCGGGAGAGTTCGAGGACGACGCGGGCCTCGGAGGTCGCGTCGGTGGTCTCGTCGCCGGTGAGCGCGCCGGTGACGGAGAAGCCGTGCTCGATGATCGCGGAGTACTTCGTGAACGCGGCGGAGGGCTTCGCCCCCTCCACACCGACCTCGGTGCGCAGGGCCGAAAGACCGCCCGCGTCGGATTCGAGGTGGTCGAGACGGCCGGGCAGCGCGGCGTTGAGCAGCTCGGCGTCGGAGCCGCTCGCGTCGACACCGGTGAGCAGCGTGGTGGAGGCCTTGTCGGTGGCGGCCCGCGCGGTCTCCAGGGCGGCGAGGCTGCGGGCACCCGGTGCGGCCACGTACCTCAGGGTGGCGGTCCGCTCGCCCTGCAGGGTGGTGACGAAGTCGCCGACGGGGGTGAGGAGTTCGGAGTTGACGTCCTTGGCCCGTTCCAGGTCGCCGATGCTGGACGCCGTGGTCACGGCGGCGAAGCCCCACAGTGCCATCAGGGACACGATGGGCAGCATGAGCAGGGCGACGATCTTCGCGCGAACGGATCTGGGACGCAGCCGGTCGGGCGTGCGGGGGACACGCATGGGGGGACCTCGTTCAGGGGGAGTTCAAGCGACGTACGGAAGGGGGCGGTTCAAGGGACGTGCGGGCGGTGCGGGCGCCCGGACGACGGGGAGCTCAAGTGCTGGACAGCTCAAGTACTCGACAGCTCAAGCGGTGGACAGCTCAGGCGGTGGACAGCTCGACCTGGCGGAGCAGTTCGGCGGCGGCGGCCGACTCGCGTCGCTTGCCGGTCGGGGACAGTGCGACGTACGCGGAGGTCAGGAAGAGGAACGAACCGAGCACCACGGCGAGCGGGAAGATGAACTCGGTTGCCGTGGCCCCGGAAAGCGTCGCGCTGCTGGGCGCGAGGCTGATGCTCACGGCCCACATCCCGGTGTAGTGCATGCTGACGACCGCGAGACCCATGACGAGGGCCGCGAGGGTGGCGAGGACGGGCCCGCGGACGATGAGGGTGAGCGTCAGCGCGGCGGTCGCGGCGACGACGGCGATGATGACGGAGGCGATGACGAGCGTGGGGTCGTAGTCGACCGTGGCGTTCAGGTTGAGCGCGGCCATGCCCGTGTAGTGCATGGCGGCGACGCCGAGCCCGGTGCCGATCCCGCCGAGCGTCACGGCCCGTACGCGGGAGCGCCCGTACCCGGCGGTGAAGACGCCCGCCCCGACGACCGCGACCGCCATCAGCAGGCTGAGCACGGTGAGCGGGACGTCGTACCGGATCGGTGTCCCGTCGACGGCGAAGCCCATCATCGCGATGAAGTGCATGGTCCAGATGCCGGAGCCGATGGCGATGGAGGCCATCAGCAGCCAGTTCCGTTTCGAGGCTCCGTCGGCCTCAAGTGCCCTGACCGTGCAGCGCAGTCCGAGCGCCGAGCCGACGCAGGCCATCGCGTAGGACAGGACGGGAGTGACCCATCCGGCGCTGAAGTGGTCCATGTGTCCCATGGGGAACCCCTCTCGTCCGGCGAGCGGGCATGGCCGCGCACACGGAAGTACCGCCGGTAACAGGAGACCGGGGAGGCCTGATCATGCCAGCCTCCGCTGAGGGGCAGACCGCACGAAAGGGACCATGGGGGGCGATAGATCAGAATAAAGTTACCGTGACGTAGGTTACACGTGGACCTTCACATTTATGCAGGTCAGGTGAAGGTGGGGTGAGGTCGGTGCCCGAGTCGGGTCAGTGACCGAGCACCGTGGCGCCCGGCGCCGCTCCCGACGCCGTGCGCACTGTCCGGCAGGTGCCGGAGGCCGACAGCGCCTCGGCCACCTCGGCCGCCGATTCCGGATCACGGGCGAGGAACGCCGTGGTCGGACCCGAACCGGAGACGAGCGCGGCGAGGGCGCCGGCGGCGCGGCCGGCGGCCAGGGTCTCGGCGAGCTCCGGGAAGAGCGAAAGGGCGGCGGGCTGAAGGTCGTTGGAGACCGCGGCGGCGAGCGCGGCGGCGTCTCCCTTCGCGAGGGCGGCGAACAGTTCCTGCGAGGCGACGGGCTCGGGGATCCGTACGCCCTCGTTCATCCGGTCGAACTCCCGGAACACCGCCGGGGTGGACAGCCCGCGCCCGGCCATCGCGAACACCCAGTGGAAGGTCCCGCCGACCTCGAGCGCCCGCAGCCGCTCGCCCCGTCCGAGGCCGAGCGCCGCCCCGCCCACCAGGCTGAACGGCACGTCGCTGCCCAACTCGGCGCAGATGTCGAGGAGTTCCTCGCGCGAGGCGTTCGTACCCCACAGGGTGTCGCAGGCGAGCAGCGCGCCGGCGCCGTCGGCGCTGCCGCCCGCCATGCCGCCCGCGACGGGGATGTCCTTGGCGATGTGGATGTGCACGTGGGGGTCCACGCCGTACCTGCGGCCGAGCTCGATGGCCGCCCGCGCCGCCAAATTCGTACGGTCGAGAGGGACTTGGTCGGCGTCGGGGCCCGAGCAGGTGACGCTCAGCTCGTCCGCCGCCGTCACCGTGACCTCGTCGTACAGGCCGACCGCGAGAAAGACGTTGGCCAGGTCGTGGAAGCCGTCGGGGCGGGCGCCGCCCACCGCGAGCTGGACGTTGACCTTGGCGGGGACACGTACGGTCACGGACTCGGTCACTTGGCCGCGGACTCCTCGTTCTCGACGACACGGTTCTCGGCGATACGGGCGAACTCCTCGACGGTGAGGGACTCGCCGCGGGCCTGCGGCGAGACCCCGGCGGCGACGAGCGCGGTCTCGGCCGCCGCGGCGGAACCGGCCCACCCGGCGAGCGCGGCCCTGAGCGTCTTCCGCCGCTGCGCGAACGCCGCGTCCACCACCGCGAACACCTCGCGCCTGGACGCCGTGGTCTTGATCGGCTCGGTGCGCCGGGTGAGCGCCACGAGCCCGCTGTCGACGTTGGGCGCCGGCCAGAAGACGTTGCGTCCGATGGAACCGGCCCGCTTCACGTCCGCGTACCAGTTGGCCTTCACCGACGGGACGCCGTACACCTTCGAGCCGGGCGGGGCCGCGAGCCGGTCCGCCACCTCGGCCTGCACCATCACGAGCGTGCGCTCGATGGTCGGGAAGGTCTCGAGCATGTGCAGCAGCACGGGAACGGCGACGTTGTACGGCAGGTTCGCCACGAGCGCCGTGGGAGCGGCGCCGGGCAGCTCCCGTACCTGCATCGCGTCGGAGTGCACGAGCGAGAAACGACCGGCGCGGGTCGGCATGCGCGCGGCGATGGTCGCGGGGAGCGCTCCGGCGAGTACGTCGTCGATCTCCACGGCGACGACCGCGTCGGCGGCCTCCAGCAGCGCGAGGGTCAGCGAGCCGAGCCCTGGGCCCACCTCGACGACCACGTCGTCCGGGCGTACGCCGGCGGTGCGCACGATACGACGCACCGTGTTCGCGTCGATCACAAAGTTCTGGCCGCGCTGCTTGGTGGGCCGCACGCCGAGGGCTCCCGCGAGTTCGCGGATCTCGGCGGGGCCCAGGAGGGCGTCGGGGGTGGGGCTGGTCACGGAGTAAGGGTACGGGCTGGAGATTTCCAGCCCGTCCGGCGTTTGAGGACGAGCGCGTCAGCGCGATACGGGGGTCTGGGGGCGGAGCCCCCAGGAACAAGGGACGGGTAGGGGCGGAGGGGGCGAAAAACCCACCCTCACCCCCGCAACCGCGCCCCACAATGCGGCCAAGGACTAGCCCCCCGCCGCACATAAAGCTTCTTCGCCCGAAACGTCTGCTCCGCCGCAGGCGCGTCCTGCGGCCGCCCCGCACCCCCGAGCCCCTGCCACGTCCGCGTGTCGAACTGATAGAGCCCGCCGTACGTACCGGAGGGATCCACCGCCCCGGGCCGCCCCCCCGACTCACACGCAGCAAGCCCGGACCAGTCCAGATGATCGGCCCCGCCGACGGACGTAGGCAGCGGCTTCGTCCCGACCTTCACCACCTGCGCCCGCGGCTCCCGCACCACCTCGGACCTCACCCGCCGCGGCTTCTGCTTGACCCCGTTGACGGTCCGCAGGAGGTACGTGACCCGCCGCACCCCCGGCTGCCCGGCCCGCTCGACCACCTCGGTCCCCCGGAACAGCGAGGAATCCTGGCTCCGCTCCACCGCGAACGGAATCGGCTCCTCGCGGACCTCCTTGGTCCCGGTGACCCGCATGACGGTGACGGTCTGCCCGTCGCGGGGGAAGCTCCCGGGCGCGACGGAGGTGGTGTCCTGCCCGTGCAGCGTGATCCCGGCCTCGTCGAGGGCCTCGCGCACGCTCGCCGCGTTCGTACGGATCGTCCGCGCCCGCCCGTCCGCCATGATCGTCACCGTGCGCTCGGTGCGGACGTCGAGCTCCAGCCCGGCGCGGCCGATCCGCTGGGAGCGCGAGGTCGACAGATACGCCCCCTCCGCGCGCACTCCGAGCTGCCTGAGCGCCCCGTCCACCGTGTGCGCCGTCGTCCACACCTGGCGCCGTTGCCCGTCGAGGGTGAGGCGCACGGGGCGCCCGTAGTGCACCGCGACCTCGTCGCCGCTCGCGAGCGCCGTGCCGGGAGCGGGCGCCACGACGTCGTGCGCCCCCACGTCCACGCCCTCGTCGGCGAGCAGTTCGGTCACGTCGTCCGCGAAGGTGTGCAGCGTGCGCGGCTTCCCGTCGACGCTGAGCTCGATCGCCTTGTCGTTGGCGACGAAGGCGGAGGTGCCGCCTGCCAGGAACGCGACGACCAGCGCCTGCGGGAGCAGCCGCCGCAGCGGGTCGGGACGCTCGCCGGTGCGCCTGCGCCGAGCCGCGCGCCGGGCTTCGGCACGGCCGCCGGGCCGCGGAGCGGCACCCTCGGGGGCCGCCTGCCGAGGCAGCAGGGGCTCGGTGGGAAGGTCGGACTCCGGCACGTACGCCTCGTACGCGGGCTCGTACGTGTCCGGGTACACCGGAGCGTCCGAGGACTCCGGGAAGTCCGGGTAGCCGTGGCCGGCAGACGGCTCATAGTCCTCGTACGACGGGCCGACCGCCCCCGTCGTACCGGCTGTTCCAGTCGTTCCGTACGTCTCGTACTGCGAGTTGCTCACGACGACACGCTCCAGGGGGAGTCCGGATCGGGCGACCAGAACCTAGCGGAGCGGTCGTCACTCTCCAAAGCAACGCGGCTACGCTGTGTCGCGACACTGCCCTGAGGTGCGGTCGGGAAGAACCCCCGGAAGCGTTATTCGTCAGTAATCAAACGCACGCGCGGTGTTCGCGGAGATCGAGGTCGCCAGCTCGTCCTCGCCGATTCCCCGCACCGCGGCCATGGCGCGGACCGTGACCGGAATGAGATACGGAGCGTTAGGCCGTCCGCGGTACGGCACGGGGGTCAGGAAGGGCGCGTCGGTCTCGACGAGGACGAGCTCCAGGGGCGCCACGGCGAGCGCGTCACGCAGCGGCTGGGCGTTCTTGAAGGTCATGTTGCCGGCGAAGGACATGAAGTAGCCGGCGCGGGCGCACACTTCGGCCATCGCGGCGTCACCTGAGTAGCAGTGGAAGACGGTCCGCTCGGGGGCGCCCTCCTCCTTGAGGATGCGCAGTACGTCGGCGTGGGCGTCGCGGTCGTGGATGACCAGGGCCTTGCCGTGCCGCTTGGCGATCTCGATGTGGGCCCGGAAGGACCGTTCCTGCGCCGCCTTGCCCTCGGGGCCGGTGCGGAAGTAGTCGAGCCCGGTCTCGCCGACACCCTTGACCTGCGGCAGAGCTGCCAGCCGGTCGATCTCGGCGAGCGCCTCGTCCAGCGCACCGTCGCCGCCCGGCCGCCGCTCGCCCTGCCGGGACCAGCCGTCGGGGTCGCCGTGGACGATACGGGGCGCTTCGTTGGGGTGCAGCGCGACCGTCGCGTGGACGGCGTCGTACGCGGCAGCCGTCTCGGCCGCCCAGCGTGAGCCGTTCACGTCGCAGCCGACCTGGACGACCGTCGTCACCCCGACCGAGGCGGCCTTGGCGAGGCCCTCGTCCACCGTGCCGGACTGCATGTCGAGGTGGGTGTGCGAGTCGGCGACGGGCACGCGCAGCGGCGCGGGGAGGGGCGGAGCTTCGGCAGCGGAGGAGGGCATGCCCCGATCCTACGAAAGGGGCATGCCCTGCCTCACCGGAGCCCGGGCTCTCGCCGGGTCATCCGGCCTTGCGGTGCGCGAACGGGTGCAGCAGATCCGAGAGGTGCCAGTGGTGCGGCTCCTTGGATGCCGACCGCGGCTCCGACTGGGGCTCCCCAAAGCCCTCGTCGTGCGTCACCTCGGGCTTGCGCCGCTGCTCGGTTCGCTGCATGCGGTGGATGGAGTCCTGGACGGAGGACACCTGACCGGCGCGCATGATGCGCACCACATGGTTGTCGCAGTTCAGGCAGGTGGGCCGGCTCAGCGGCGAAGGCACGACCTGGCCGTTCGCGACGTACATCACGAACTCGCTGCCCTCGGCGTCGAGGTGGTGCTCTATCTCGTACGACTGCTCCCACCCGTGCCCGCAGCGCATGCAGGCGAAGGAATACGACTCGTTGACGACGGCGGTGGCCGCGGCGCTGCGGGGACCGGTCTGTCCTGCGATCTCACTCATGCCAGCTCCTTTGTCCGCTGGACAAGCGCCTCCGGCTTGCGGAGGCGGAGGGACGGTGCGTCCCTTTACCCAGTGGACGCTTCTCCCGGCGCGAGTGCACGAGACCTGTCGACTGTTGGAGACGTCTTGGCCGTTCCTTGCCACAACGCTCCTGGTGGCGGGCCTGCGCTTTGCCTTCCACGGTAGCCCTTTGCCCGCTTATGGGGGAGTACTAGCAGCGCGCTTATAGGGGTCTGCGGGGCGGGCGCTTCCGGGGTGTTTCCGATGGTGCCCACGGGACCTACGAGGTGCCGGTCCGGACCTACGAGGTGCCGGTCCGGGCCGCGTTCTTCGCCGCGACCACCGCGTCGAAGACATCCCGCTTCGGGAGCCCCGCCTCCGCCGCCACCACGGCGATCGCCTCCTTGCGCCGCTCCCCCGCGTCCTCGCGCACCTGGACCCGGCGCACCAGCTCGGCGGCGTCCAGCTGCTCGGCCTTCTCGGGGGCGCCCTCGACGACGACGGTGATCTCACCGCGTACGCCCTCGGCGGCCCAGGCGGCCAGCTCGGCCAGCGGGCCGCGCTTGACCTCCTCGTACGTCTTCGTCAGCTCGCGGCAGACGGCGGCGCGGCGCCCGGCGCCGAAGGCCTCGGCCATCGCGGCGAGGGTGTCGTCGAGGCGGTGCGGTGCCTCGAAATAGACCAGCGTGCGACGCTCGTCGGCGACTTCGCGCAGCCGGGACAGCCGCTCGCCCGCCTTCCGGGGCAGGAAGCCCTCGAAGCAGAAGCGGTCGACGGGCAGCCCGGACATCGCGAGCGCGGTGAGCACCGCGGACGGGCCGGGTACGGCGGTGACCTTGATGTCCTTCTCGACGGCGGCGGCGACCAGCCGGTACCCGGGGTCCGACACGGAGGGCATCCCGGCGTCGGTCACCAGCACCACCCGCGCCCCGCCCACCAGCGCCTCGACCAGCTCGGGAGTACGGGCCGCCTCGTTCCCCTCGAAGTACGAGACCACGCGCCCGCCGACCTGCACGCCCAGCGACTGAGTGAGCCGCCGCAGCCGCCGGGTGTCCTCGGCGGCGACGACATCGGCCCCGGCCAGTTCCTGGGCGAGCCGGGGCGGCGCGTCCGAGATGTCACCAATGGGGGTGCCTGCCAACACAAGGATTCCTGTCACGGCCCCATCCTCGCAGGGCCCCGCCGGGACAACCTCATCCGGACGGAAGGGCCCGGGCGCGGGACTCCCACAGAAGGGTTCCCTACGATGGCGCGGTGACCAGTACCGCGTCCTCCACGGACACCCGGCAGGGCCAGGCCGCCGAAGACCAGCGGCCGTCGTGGCAGCAGCGGCTGCGCCGCTTCGGATACACGGCGAGGCCGCCCATCGACGTACGCGACAGGCTGGTGCCTCCGTACGCCGAGCCCAGCCCGCGCATCTGGGCCACGCTCGGGCTGCGCCACGAGCTGGCCGAGCGCGTCACGCGCTGGTCGGGGTGGGGCGGCCCGCTCCTGGTGACGCTGCTCGCCGGGCTGATGCGGTTCTGGAACCTGGGCAGTCCCAAGGCGGTGATATTCGACGAGACGTACTACGCCAAGGACGCCTGGGCGCTGTTCAACCGCGGCTACGAGGTCAACTGGGCCAAGGACGCCAACGACCTGATCCTCCAGGGCAACGGCAACATCCGGATCCCCACCGACGCCGCCTATGTCGTGCACCCGCCGGTCGGCAAGTACGTCATCGGGCTCGGCGAGTGGATGTTCGGCTTCAACCCCTTCGGCTGGCGCTTCATGACGGCGGTGCTCGGCACACTGTCGGTGCTGCTGCTGTGCCGCATCGGGCGCCGCCTGTTCCGCTCGACCTTCCTCGGCTGCCTGGCGGGCGCGCTGATGGCGGTCGACGGCCTGCACTTCGTGATGAGCCGCACCTCGCTGCTCGACGGCGTGCTCATGTTCTTCATCCTGGCCGCGTTCGGCTGCCTGGTCGTCGACCGCGACAAGGCCCGCGCGAAACTGGCGGCGGCGCTCCCGCCGGACGCGGACGGCCTCGTACGCCCCGACGCGCACACCGCCGAGACCACCCGCCTCGGCTGGCGCCCCTGGCGCTGGGGAGCCGGCCTCATGCTGGGCCTGGCCCTCGGCACCAAGTGGAACGCCCTCTACGTCCTCGCAGCGTTCTGCCTGATGGCCGTCCTCTGGGACGCCGCCTCGCGCCGCGTCGCCGGCGCCCGTCACCCGTACGCGGCGGCCCTCAAGCACGACACGGGCATCACCTTCCTGGCCACGGTCCCGGTCGCACTCGCCACCTACCTGATCTCCTGGACCGGCTGGATCCTCTCCCCGTCCGACGGCACCGGCGGCTACTTCCGCAACTGGGCGGCGACCGAAGGCAAGGGCGGCAGCTGGACCTTCCTCCCCGACTGGCTGCGCAGCCTGTGGCACTACGAGCACGAGGTGTACGAGTTCCACGTCGGCCTCTCGTCCCCGCACACCTACCAGTCGAACCCGTGGAGCTGGCTCGTCCTGGGCCGTCCGGTCTCCTACTTCTACGAGTCACCGGCCCCTGGCACCGACGGCTGCCCCACGGACGCGGCCGAGAAGTGCGCCCGCGAGGTGCTGGCCCTGGGCACCCCGCTCCTGTGGTGGACGGCCTGCTTCGCGATCCTCTACGTCCTGTGGCGCTGGGCCTTCCGCCGCGACTGGCGCGCGGGCGCGATCGCCTGCGGCATCGCGGCCGGCTACCTCCCCTGGTTCATGTACCAGGAACGCACGATCTTCTTCTTCTACGCCGTCGTCTTCGTACCCTT
Organism: Streptomyces sp. NBC_00620; assembly: GCF_026341825.1. Classification (GTDB taxonomy): domain Bacteria; phylum Actinomycetota; class Actinomycetes; order Streptomycetales; family Streptomycetaceae; genus Streptomyces. Next base: position 2,780,988 of record NZ_JAPENY010000001.1, on the reverse strand, counting down.
CCTCTGCCTGGCCGTCGCCATGCTGCTCGGCGCGATCATCGGCCCACCGGGCTCCACAGAACGCCGCCGCGTCATCGGCGCCACAGCAGCGGGCGTCCTGGTCCTACTGATCGCCTGGAACTTCATCTACTTCTGGCCGCTGTACACGGGCCAGGCGATCCCCATCGACAGCTGGCGGTCGCGTATGTGGCTGGACACCTGGGTCTGACGGTCGACCCGTCGACCGGGGTTAACAATCAGGGAACACCGCTCCCACGCGTCACTTCGCCCGCATAGAGTGCCGACAGGACCACCTTTCTGAACGCGTTCAGAAGTTTGGGGAGGGGTTCACGGGGAGGGGAACGACCGATGCGCAAGGGGGCGAAGGCCGCCATCGTCGGCAGTGTGTTCGCGGTGATGGTGGGGGGTGCCGGGTACGGCGCCTACAACGTGGTGACCGCGATCAGCGGGGACGAGGGGACCAGCGGGTCGTCCGGGCCGGCGGCGGTGAAGACCGGGCCGCCGAGTGCCGACGAGGTCAAAGAGGCGTCGGAGAAGTTCTTCGCGGCCTGGGAAAAGGGCGACGCGGTGACGGCGGCGGCGCTCACGAACAACGACGCGGACGCGGACCCGGTGCTGAGCAGCTACAGCGGCGCCGGACACATAGCCAAGGTGCAGATCACGCCGGGCACGCCGTCCGGTGCGTCCGTGCCGTTCTCGGTCAAGGCGACGGTGTCGTTCGACGGGAAGAGCAAGCCGCTCTCGTACGACTCCGAACTGACCGTCGTACGCGGGCTCACCACCGGGAAGGCGCTGGTCGACTGGAAGCCGTCCGTCGTCCATCCCGAGCTGGCGAAGGGCGACACGTTCGTCACGGGCGAGGCGGCGAACCCGCCGATCGAGGCCGTGGACCGGAACAACGTTGTCCTGACCGCCGAGAAGTACCCGTCGCTCGGCCCGATCCTGGACGAACTGCGCGGAAAGTACGGCGAGTCCGCGGGCGGCACGGCCGGTGTCGAGCTGGCGATCCGGCACGAGGACGAGAACGCGGGCGACACCACGCTCCTGACCCTCGCCAAGGGCGAGCCCGGCAAGCTGCGGACGACGCTCAGCGCGAGCGTGCAGGCGGCGGCCGAGAAGGCGGTCAAGGAGTACGACCAGTCGTCCCTGGTCGCCGTGAAGCCGAGCACCGGTGAGGTGCTGGCAGTGGCCAACAACCGCAAGGACGCCTTCAACGCGGCGTTCCTCGGCAGGGTGGCACCCGGCTCCACGATGAAGATCATCACCGCGGCGATGCTCATAGACAACGGCGTGGCCTCGATGAACGGCCCGGCGCCCTGTACGCAGACCGCGATCTGGCAGAGCCAGACCTTCAAGAACCTCACCAACATGCAGCCCAACGAGAACGCGACCCTCCTCAACGACTTCATGCGGTCCTGCAACACCGGCTTCATCAATCTCATCGACGGCACCGAGGCGAACCCGCTCACCGACGAGTCGCTGACGACCGAGGCGCAGAGCCGGTTCGGCCTGGGCCAGGACAACTGGAAGACCGGTATCGCGTCCTTCGACGGCAGCGTCCCGGCCTCCGGCGGCCCGGACCGCGCGGCGAACGCGATCGGCCAGGGCCAGGTGCAGATGAACCCGCTGAACCTGGCCTCGGTGACGGCGACCGCCATGACCGGCACCTTCCGGCAGCCGGTCCTCGTGTCGCCCGAGCTCGACGACCGCCGGCTGGCCACCGCCAAGGGGCTGCCCTCGAACACGGTCTCGCAGCTCCGCTCGATGATGAACGCCACCGCGGTCAGCGGCACCGCGGCCAAGGCCATGGCCGGGGTCGGCGGCGGCAGCATCGGCGCCAAGACCGGCTCCGCCGAGATCGACGGCAAGGCCGTGTCCGACAGCTGGTTCACCGGCTACCGCAACGACATCGCGGCCGCCGCGCTGGTCCAGGGAGGCGGCCACGGAGGAGACGCGGCCGGTCCGATCGTCGCAGCTGTGCTACGAACTGGTGGCTGAAGTCACTCCTCACAGGGCGGGACCCTAGGGTGGTGCCTCTCGTTGAGGAGCGTGTGGGCACGGGGGCACCAGGGGAACCAGCGGAGGATTGTTAGCTGTGGGCAACAGAAGACGTGTCGCCGAGCGCAAGAGCAAGAAGCCGAAGCCGGCCGTCCTCGGCGGAGTGATCGCCGTGGTCGTCGCCGGCGGGGCGTTCGGCGCCTACGGCCTGTACGGCGGTGACGCGGCGGCCGAGGGCAGGACGTCGACGGCCGCCGACCAGAAGGCCGTGAAGACCGGCCCGCTGTCGGCCACCGAGGTGACCACCGCGGCCACCAAGTTCCTCACCGCCTGGCAGAGCGGGGCGGTCGCGACGGCCGCCGCCGCCACGGACGACTCGGCCGCCGCGAAGACCCTGCTGACCGGCTACACCAAGGACGCCCACATCACCGGCGTGACCCTGACGAGCGGCACGCGGTCGGGGGCCGTCGTCCCGTTCTCCGTCAAGGGCACCGTCACCTACAAGGGCACCAGCAAGCCGCTCTCGTACGAGTCGAAGCTGACGGTCGTACGACGGGCCAAGGACGGTGTTCCGCTGGTGAGCTGGAAGCCGTCCGTCGTGCACCCGGACCTCCAGGACGGCGACAAGCTGGTCACCGGCGAGTCCGGTACGCCCCCGATCACGGCCCTCGACAAGCACGGCGGCGAGCTGACCACGGCCAAGTACCCGTCCCTGGGCACGGTGTTGGACGGGCTGCGCGAGAAGTACGGCAAGACGGCGGGCGGCAAGGCGGGCATCGAGCTCCAGGTGATCCGCAAGGCGGCGGCGAAGGGCGAGGAGAAGACCCCCGACAAGTCGCTGCTGACGCTCAGCAAGGGCACGCCGGGGACCGTGAAGACGACGCTCAGCCCGACCCTCCAGGCCGCCGCCGAGAAGGAAGTGGCCAAGAAGGCCAAGTCGTCGGTGGTCCTGATGGTCCCGTCGACCGGCGAGATCCTCGCGGTCGCCAACCAGAGCCACGGCTTCAACACCGCCTTCCAGGGCTCCCTCGCCCCCGGCTCCACGATGAAGGTCATCACGGCGTCGCTGCTCATCGACCAGGACCTCGCCTCGGCCGACAAGCAGCACGTGTGCCCCAAGACGTTCACGTACGGCCACTGGAAGTTCCACAACGACGACGACTTCGAGATCAAGAACGGCACGTTCAAGGCGAGCTTCGCGCGCTCCTGCAACACGGCCTTCATCAGCCAGGCCCCCGAGCTGGAGAACGACAGCCTCACCAAGCAGGCCCAGCAGGTCTTCGGCCTCGGCATGAACAACTGGGTCATCGGCGTGCCGTCCTTCGACGGCGCGGTGCCCGTGCAGTCCGCGGCGCAGATGGCGGCCTCGCTGATCGGCCAGGGCGGGGTCCGCATGAACCCGCTGAACATGGCCTCGGTCGCCTCCACGGTGGCGGCGGGTGTGTTCCACCAGCCGTACCTGGTGGCGCCGTCGGTGGACGACCGCAAGCTGGCCACGGCTTCCCGCACCCTGTCGGCGGACACCCTCTCCCAGCTCCGCGAACTCATGCAGTACACCGCCGCGTACGGCACCGCCGCCGAGGCGATGTCCGGCCTCGGCCCCGACTACGGCGCGAAGACCGGCTCCGCCGAGGTAGACGGCCAGGACAAGCCCAACGGCTGGTTCACCGCGTACAAGGGCGACTTGGCAGCAGCGGGGGTCGTACAGCAGGGCGGGCACGGGGGCGACACGGCGGGGCCGATCGTGGCGGCGCTGCTCAAGGCCGCGAGTTAGGCGTCGTCGTGGCTGTGGGTGGCCGAGGTCCGCTCCCTGGAACTCGGTCGCATGCCCCGTACACCGACCGCTACCGGGATTCCTTCGCAGTGCATCTGGCTTCAGCCCGATGGTGAAGCGAATCCGAGGGTTGCGAGGCGGAGCGTCGCGAGGGCCGGTCCCGGCGGAGCCAGGCGACGCTCACACCGGCCGGTTCTGCTGCTCGATGTACTGCCTGACCACGGAGAGTGGGGCGCCACCGACGGTTCCGGCGAAGTAGGAGCCGGACCAGAGTTTGTTGGCCCGCCAGTAGTGGCGTACCAGGTCGGGGAACTCCTGGCGCAGACGGCGGGAGGACACGCCCTTGAGTGAGTTGACGAGCTTGGTCACGGCGATTTTGGGCGGGAAGTTCACCTGGAGGTGGACGTGGTTGTCCCTGCCGTTGAACTCCACCAGCTCGCACTCGAAGTCCGCGCACACCGACCGCATGATCTCCTCCAGCCGCGCCAGATGGGCATCGGTGAACACTTCATGCTGGAACTTGGTCACGAAGACCAAGTGGACATGCATCACGAAAACACAGTGCCGACCAGTTCTGATCTTCCGATTCTCGCCCATAACCCAAGTATGTAGCGTGGCTGCCATGCAGCTTCGGTACAGCTTCCGCCTGTACCCGGACATCGCCCAGGCAGCGGCTCTGGCGAGGGCGTTCGGGTGCGCCCGCGTCGTATTCAACGACGCCGTGCGCGCCCGTGAAGACGCCCGCCAGGCGGGCGGGGCATTCCCGAAGGCGGCCGAGCTGTCCAGGAAGCTGATCACCGAGGCGAAACAGACCGACGCACGATCCTGGCTCGGCGAGGTCTCCTCGGTGGTGCTCCAGCAGTCCCTGCGCGACGTGGAGGCCGCCTACAGAAACTTCTTCGCCTCCCTCAAGGGCGAACGCAAGGGCCCGAAGACCGGCGCTCCCCGGTTCAAGTCCCGCAAGGACAAGCGGCAGTCGATCCGCTTCACGGCCAATGCCCGCTGGTCGATCACCGATTCCGGGAGGCTGAGTCTGCCCAAGGTCGGCGCGGTGACAGTGAAGTGGTCCCGCACCCTGCCCGCACGGCCCTCCTCGGTCACCGTGATCAAGGACGCGGCCGGACGGTACTTCGCCTCCTTCGTCATCGACACCGACCCGCACGCCGACGCCGCACGGATGCCCGACACCGACCAGGCCATCGGCATCGACCTGGGCCTCACGCACTTCGCCGTCCTGTCCGACGGCACGAAGGTCGACTCCCCGCGGTTCCTGCGCCGCGCGGAGAAGAAACTGAAGAGAGCCCAGCGCGAACTGTCCCGCAAGCAGAAGGGGTCCAGGAACCGCGAGAAGGCCCGCCTCAAGGTCGCCCGCGCGCATGCACAAGTGGCCGACGCCCGCCGTGAGTTCCATCACCAGCTCTCCACCCGGCTGATCCGCGACAACCAAGCGATCGGTGTGGAGGACCTGGCGGTCAAAGGACTGGCGCGCACCAGGCTGGCGAAGAGTGTGCACGATGCGGGCTGGGCGCAGTTCGTGCACATGCTGGAGTACAAAGCGGTCAGGTACGGGCGGTCCCTGGTGAAGATCGGCCGGTTCACTCCGACCAGCCAGGTCTGCTCGGAGTGCGGGGCCAAGGACGGTCCCAAGCCCCTGCACATCCGGACCTGGACCTGTGCCGCCTGCGGTGCGGTCCATGACCGGGACCACAACGCCGCGAAAAACGTGAAAACGGCCGCCGGACTGGCGGTTACAGCCTGTGGAGCGCAGGTCAGACCAGGACTCGTCCTGGCACAGCGCAAGGAAACAGGAAGCCACGGATTCCCACCCGAACCCCGTGCCGCCTAGCGGCACAGCAACGGACGAGAAGGCCAAAATCCCCGGGCGTCAGCCCGAGGAGCATGTCAAGGTGCCTTTCATGACCACAGCCGAAGAGAACGCCGCCCACCCCCGCTTCGCCGAAGCCCTGCGCGAGCTGGGCCTCGACGACCTGATCCCGCAGGTCCGGCGCTTCCCGGACGCAACCCGCACCGCCGCCGAGGCCGCCGCAGCGATCGGCTGCGACCTCAGCCAGATCTGCAAGTCGCTGATCTTCGCGGCGGACGGCGTCCCGGTACTGGTCCTGATGGACGGCGCGTCCCGGGTCGATGTGGAGCTCGTACGGCGCGAGTTGGGCGCCGAGAAGGTGACGCGCGCGAAGGTGGACCTGGTGCGGGAGACGACGGGGTACGCGATCGGCGGCGTACCGCCCTTCGGGCACGCTTCCAAGACCCGTGTCCTGGCGGACCGTTCACTGCTCGACCACGAAACGGTGTGGGCCGCCGCGGGCACCCCGTACGCCGTCTTCCCGATGGACCCCAAGACCCTGATCGCCCACGCGGGCGGCACGCTGGTGGACGTGCGCGAGCAGACGCAGTGACCCCGCTGGTCACCGCGGCCGTCCTGCTCGCCGCGGTCACCCACGCGTGCTGGAACGCGATCGCGCACCGCATCACCGACAAGCTGGTCGGCTTCACGCTGATCGCGGGCGGCGGCATGCTGATCGGCCTTGTCATGGTGCCGTTCGTCGCGTTCCCGGCGCCCGGGGCGTGGCCGTACCTGTTCGCGTCGGCCGTGATCCACGTCGTGTACTACGTGCTGCTGATGCGGTCGTTCCGGCTCGGCGACTTCGGGCAGGCGTACCCGATCGCCCGCGGCACCGCTCCCCTCATCGTCACGGCACTCGCGGCGGTCTTCGCGCACGAGGTGCCCGACGGGTGGGCGGCGGCGGGGATCGCGTTGTCCTGCGCGGGGCTGACGGGTGTCGCGCTGTGGGGGCTGCGGGGGCGTCGGCCCAACTGGGCAGCGATCGGCGCGGCGTTGGCGACGGGGGTGTCGATCGCCGCGTACACCGTCGTGGACGGCCTCGGCGTGCGCGCCTCCGGCTCCTCGCTCGGCTACATCGCCTGGCTGATGGCCATCGAGGGCTTCGTGATCCCGGTGTACGCGCTGCACCACTGGCGCGGCGAACTCCTCACCGTCCTGCGCCCGTTCGCCGGGCTCGGCCTGCTCGGCGCGGCGCTCTCCGTAGCGGCGTACGGGCTGGTCCTGTGGGCCCAGACCCGGGCCGAACTCGCGCCCATCGCGGCCCTGCGCGAGTCCTCGATCATCGTCGGCGCGGCCATCGGGGCGATCTTCTTCAAGGAACGGTTCGGGGCGCCCCGGATCGCGGCGGCGGGGCTGCTGGTGGTGGGGATCGGGCTGATGTTGCACACGGGGTGAGCTGCGTCGACTCTGCCGGTCGCCGACGCCGTCCCACGCTTGCCCGCGCCCCGGCCGGCCCCGCCCGGCCCCGCCCGGCCCCGTCAGCCCGAGCACGGGACGGTCGCATCCCGTGGCCGAGCGGTGCAAACGGCAGGTGCCGGGAGAGCAATTAGGGGCCGCCGGTGTCGAGTTACGGTCAAGCCTGCTTGTGCTGTTGATCGAGTGCGCATACTTTCCGCGTCATGACCATGACACGAAGAGCGATCATCAAGGGCATGGCTGCCGCACCGTTCGTCGGAGCCGTCGGCAATCTCCTCTCCCCCGCAGCCGCCCATGCGGCCACGATCGCCGCCGGCCAGTTCGCCCTCACCAGCCGGTCCTCCAACAGCTACGGCGAGTTCAACGATCTGGCCGCCGGCTTGGCGACCAAGCTGACCAAGGTGGACGCGACCACCGTCATAGCCGACACCAACCGCAGTGCCACCCACCTCACCAGCGCCCCCAGTACAGTGCAGGCCTTCTCGACCGGTTTCGCCTGGGACAGCGACGACCAGACAGTCGACTACTGGATACCTCAGGGCGTCACCACCAGCGCGGATGCGTACGGCAACGGGCTCTACCCCGAGGGCGGAAGCAACAAGGTCGTCCTCGCCTCCTGGTACTTCGAGACCGACCCCGACAACGACGGCGTCGACGAGTACGCGCTCGACAAGGGCCTGCGGCTCACGTTCGTCGACAACAACACCCCGTCGGCACCGACGTACCGGCATGTGCTGCTGGTCGAGCCCGTCATGACCAGCACGGGCAAGTACTCCTTCAACCCCATCCGCAAACACGCGGGCGGCATCATGTGGTACGGCAACCTTCTCTATGTCGTCGACACCTACAAGGGACTCCGGGTGTTCGACCTGAACACCCTCTTCACGGTCGCCACCGCCGAGAAGGACGTGTGCGGTCTGCACACCGACGGGTCGTACCACGGCTACGGATACCAGTACGTCCTGCCGCAGAGCCACGCCTACGACAACGCGGGAACTTATCTGCGCTACACGGCGATCGGGCTCGACCGCGCCAGCACCCCCGACAGCCTGGTCGTGAGCGAGTACTCCTACTCCGGCACCGTCGACTACACGGACGGCACCTTCAACGGCACAGGCCCCGGCACCACCACGCCCAAGGTGGTCCGCTGGAACCTCGACCACACCGACCGGCAACCGGCCTCGCTCACCGCGACCGAAGCCGTCACCGTCAGCCAGCAGAAGATCCAGGGAGTCGTGTCCCGCAAAAGCAAGCACTATCTCGCGGTCAGCGCCGGCACCTCCACCAAGGGCACGCTGCGCACCTTCACCTCCGGCGACTCGACCGCAAGCACTGTGTGCGACCTGGCCATCGGTTGCGAGGACCTCAGCTACCACAGCAGCGGGGCGTCAGGCTGGGCCTACAGCGAGTCCGTGATCTGGAACGCCAGCGAATACGTCGGCAAGCGCTACGTCTACGCGGTCCACGCGGACGGCTCGTAGCCGCAGCAAGGCGATGCCGGCTGACACGCAGGAGCCACCGACCTCGACGGCTGACGCCGTAGGAGCCATCTCCCTGCGTGCAGGCGCCCGCGGACCAAAAGTCATGCCCTCGGCCCGGCGGCTTGCGGGTTTGACCACCACGGCCAGATGCGCTGCTAGGACTCGTCCGGGGGCAGGCTGCTCAGGTCCAGGACATCGGCTGCCGCCGGGGGCTGAATGTCCACCGGGTTGTTGAAATCGCTGAACTTCGTGACGCGGTGGGAGCGAGGGTCTTTGTAGTCGATCCTCAGTAGGTACGGCTTGCCCTCGGCGGCCACGTAGAAGGTATAGACGCCCCCCTTGAGTTCGTCGTCCGTCACTTTCACCGAGATGACCGGCTTGCCGTCAAGCTCGGTCGGGTCGGCCTTCGTCGCCTCGCCGAAGGAGGAGAACGGCCACGCGCAATCGACCAGGTCGTCTGCTCCCTTCGCCGCGCTCACGGGGCTCTTCAGCCAGGGGCTGTTCCGCATCGCGGGTACCGTCTTCCGCCCCCACATGTCGAGGTACACGTCGTTGGGGTGGATATAGTCCGTCTCGCCGATCCGGATCTGCTCCATCTCTGAACCGTGGGACGAGGTCGCCTTCAACGCGCACCGGCTCTTGAGATCGGTCGTCAGACGGCCGGAATACCGGTCGCCGCCCGAGGTGACATCCAATCCGATGGTCACCGACGTGAGCGCATTCATGGTGCGGTAGGCCTCGCCGAGCAGTTGGTCGGCGGAGCGTGTGTCAGTCGTGCCACCGTCGTCGGCACAGCCGACCGTGACGGCACCCATGAACAGGCACAGCGCAGCGGTGCTCGCCTTCGTTCGCACAATCCCCCCTGGTGTGTAGGGCGGCAGAGTACCGGAACGATGATCACCCCGCCCCGGGCCGCGGACGAGCGCGCCGACCTCACCTCAAGAGCCCGCGTCACCTGGTCTTGCGACCCCGGATCAGGCCACCAATCCAACGTCCCAGCCCCGAGAACGGCATCGATCGTCGTCGGCGCCACCATCGGGGCGATCTTCTTCAAGGAACGGTTCGGGGCACCCCGGATCGCGGCGGCAGGACTGCTGGTGGTGGGGATCGGGCTGATGCTGCACACGGGGTGAACCGCGTCGACGCTGCCGGTCGCCGACGCCGTCCCACGATTGCCGCGCCCGCCCCGGCCGAGGTCCGGTCCTAGACTCGCCCCATGGACAGGACCGACCGCGCCAGTCGGCTGATCGCCGCACCACCGGGGGCCGTCTACCGCGCCCTCCTAGACCGGGAGTCCCTCGAGGCCTGGTTGCCGCCGGACGGTATGCGCGGGCGGGTCGAGCGGTGGGATCCCCGGCCTGGTGGCGGGTTCCGGATGGTTCTCACCTATCTCGACCCCAGCGGCAGTCCCGGCAAGACCTCGGACGCGACGGATGTCGTCGATGTCGCCTTCGCCGACCTGGTGGCATCGGAACGCGTGGTGACGCGGGCGGTGTTCGAGGCCGACGACCCGGCGTACGCGGGCACCATGACGATGACCTGGCACCTCTCCGCCGCCGGTGACGGGACCGAGGTGACCGTCACGGCCACGGACGTGCCGCCCGGTATAGACCAGGCGGCACACGAGGCCGGGATCGCCTCCTCGCTGGCCAACCTGGCGGCGTACGTCGAAGCCCCAACCCCGGGGCTCAGCGCGCCGTAGCCGCCCGCACCGCCCCTACCAACGCCTGCGCCCGCGCATCCGCCGTCACGCTCTTGCGGAAGCCGTTCGTCACATACCCGAAGGCGATCCCGGACTCGGGGTCGGCGAAGCCGAGGGCGCCGCCCCGGCCGGGGTGGCCGAAGGAGCCGCCGCCAAGCAGTGGGGACGCGCTGCCGTGCAGCATGTACCCGAGTCCGAAGCGGGTGCTGACGACCAGGACGCGGTCGGGGCCTGCGGAGTGTTCCGTGCGGGCCGCCGAGACGGTGGCCGGCGAGAACAGCCGCACCCCGTCCACCTCCCCGATCAGCGAGGCGTAGAAGCGCGCGAGGCCCTCCGCCGTGGCGATCCCGTTGGAGGCGGGGAGGACGGCCGCCCGGTACGCGGCGTCGTTCTCGTCCGGCAGCGGAGTGATCGCGGCGAAGGCGCGGCGGGTCAGCGAGGAGGGATCCGCGTACGCCTCGGAGACCGACCGCTTGGGCCGGGTCCGCAGACCGCCCGCCGCGGACGGGGCCTCGATCTGTCCGACCTTCCCCACGCGCCCCGCCACCGCGTCCGGCAGCCCGACCCACAGGTCGAGGCCCAGCGGCCGGGAGATCTCGTCGGCGATCCAGTCACCGATCGAGCGCCCGGTCACCCGCCGCACCAGCTCCCCCGTCAGCCAGCTGTACGTCTGCGCGTGGTACCCGTGGTCCGCGCCCGGCTCCCACACGGGCGCCTGCGCGGCCACCGCAGCGGCCCCGAGACCGGGATCCGCCGCCTCGGCCGGCGTCAGCGGGCGGTCGAGGACGGGTACGCCGGCCCGGTGCGCGAGGACATGCCGTACGAGCGTCCGTTCCTTGCCCCGCGCCTTGAACTCCGGCCAGTACGCGCCGACCGGGGCGTCGAGGTCCAGCTGACCGCGCTCGGCCAGCATGAGCAGTACGGCGGCGGCCACGCCCTTCGTCGCCGAGCGCATGATCTGCGCGGTGCCCCGCTCCCAGGGCTCGGTGCCGTCGACGTCCCGCGTGCCGCCCCACAGGTCGACGACCTTGTGCCCGTCGCGGTACACGGCGACAGCGGCACCCCGGTCCCCGAGCACCTCGAAGTTCGCTGCGAACGCCTCCCTGACCGGCTCGAAGCCCTCGGCCACTGTGCCGTTCACGTCCACGCCCGTACTCCCTGTCGCCGCACACCTGCCAACAGTGCGTGCAACACGCACGTAGAGGTCGCGATTCCCAGACCTGTCCAGCCGATCACGGCGGAGACGCGAGGTGGCCGTGACATCCCCCGCTCGCCGGTGCTCAGGCCCGGCTCTCTGCGCCGATGTACGACTTGGTGGCGTCGGTGATGAAGTCGCGGCTGCTGTCGGATTCGAGGGCCTGGGCCTGGAGGTGGTCGTACATCACGCTGTAGTGCTGCACGTCGAATGGTTTCTCCAGGTAGAGATCGCTGGTGAAGCGTTCCAGGTGCACCACTGCCTCGGGGCTGTCGGCGAACCTCAGGATGCAGAACCGTCCTCCGAGGCCCGGATGAGCGCCCACGGTGTACGGGAGGACCTGCACGGTGATGTGGGGCTCCGCGCCGAGTGTGTTCAGGTGCTCCAGTTGTTCGCGCATGATGTCCGGGCCGCCGACGACGCGGCGCAGTGCCGATTCGTCCACGATGGCCCAAAGGCGCAGGGGGCGGGCCGGGTCGTAGATCCGGTGCTGACGGCGTAGCCGCACCTTGAGGCGGGTGGCGGCCTGTTCGGTAGTGAGCAGAGGGATCGTTTCCGCAATGACGGCGTGGGCGTAGGCGGGGGTCTGCAGCAGGTCGGGGATCACCATGGGCTCGTATGCGTGGACGGTGGCGGCGTCCGCCTCCAGGCCGACATAGACGCTCTGGGGAATGTCGCCGTAGACGTTCCACCAGCCCTGCTGGCCGGATTCCTTGGCCATCCGCATGAGTGAGTCGATGACCTGCTGGTCCGTCACTCCGTAGATCGCGCACAGATCGCGCACATCGCGGGGGCTGGCGGTGCGGCGGCCGTTCTCCATGTGACTGATCTTGGGCTGGGAAACCATGAGCCGCTCGGCCGCTTCTGTGCTCTTCAGCCCGCTGGCCTGACGGAGCCGGCGGAGTTCGGCTCCCAGGCGGCGCTTTCTGACCGTGGGATTACTGTTCGCCGCCACGGCGGTCCACCTCCGGCTCCAAGTCATCGTGCTGACCCGGAGATTGCCATGGAACGAAGCTTGTTGATCATCCGCCATGCCGTCTTCTTCGCAGCGCTCCAAAAACGGACCGTGCCCATGCCACGCCTCACCCGCGGATCCACCCCGAACTGGCGCGACACCTGAACCTCGAACGGCAAATGCCAGCGTAAGAGTCCTTTTCAGCTGCCTGTGATCAGGACGGTATGGCGCGTGACAAGCAAGCCTTGCCCCGTGGCAACCTGCGGCCCAGCACAGCGACTTGGAACCGGAGGTATGGCGCGCGTGGCGGCGAAATCCAATTCCGCAGAGCCAGGGCACGGCCCCGCGGCCGCGACCATGCCCAGAACGGAGGTGTTGCGGGCGTACCGGTTCGCCCTGGACCCCTCCGACGCCGAGCGTGCCGCCCTGTCCCGCTACGCCGGCGCTTGCCGGTGGGCCTACAACTACGCCCTGGCCAAGAAGACCCAGGCCCACCAGGCATGGGCCGATCGCCGGACCGCCTACCTCGAGGCGGGGCTGAGTGAAGCCGAGGCGAAGCAGCGGATCAAGGCCGACGGCGCCGAGCTCACCGACCGCATCAAGGTGTGGGACCACCACCGCAAGAACCTCACGCTCACCATCGCCGGCAAGCCGCCGCTGCCCGAGATGCAGCCCCCGGCCGGGCAGGAGACCCTCGTCCACCGGCTGGTCGCCGTCCGCGCGGACGCCGCCGAAACCACCCGTGAACGCGAGCTCCTGGCCGAAGCCCGTGCCACGGTGAACGCGCTCAAGACCAAGGCGTTCAGTGCCGGTTTCCGCACACCGACCGCCACCGACACCAGCGCCCTGTGGCGGGTGGAACGGGATCTGCCCAAGGAGCAGCGCGGCAGCCCCTGGTGGAGGGAGGTCAACGTGTACTGCTTCACCTCCGGCTTCGACCGCGCCCAGGTCGCCTGGAACCACTGGCAGGACTCGCTCGCCGGCCGCCACGCCGGTCAGCGCCACGGATACCCCCGCTTCAAGAAGAAGGGCCACGCAGAATCGTTCACTCTCTTCCATGACGTGAAGAGGCCGATCATCCGCCTGGAGGGCTACCGGCGCCTGGTGATGCCAGGCCTGGGCAGCATCCGCATCCACAACTCCGGCAAGCGCCTCGCGCTGCTCGTGGACGGCGGGCAGGCCGTCATCCAGTCCGTGACCGTCACCCGCGGCGGCCACCGCTGGTACGCCTCCGTGCTGGCCAAGGTGCAGCAGAACGTGCCCATGCTGTGGGAGCACGTCCACGACGACGGCACCCGCACCCCGTACCTGAGCCGCACCCCGGCCGAGGAAGCCGCCGAGAACGGCGGACGCGTCGAGCGGATCGGCCGCCCCACCGCCCGCCAGCGCGCCGGCGGGCTCGTCGGCGTCGACCTCGGCTCCCACTACCTGGCCGCCCTGTCCAGCCCCCTCGACCCGGCCGACCCCGCCACCGCCCTCGTACAGCACCCCCCTCTGCTTGCCGACAGCCTGGCCAAGCTGTCGAAGGCCCAGCGTGCGATGTCCCGTTGTCAACAGGGGTCGGGGCGATGGAGGAAGGCCACCGCCCGGGTCTCCCGCGTCCACCAGCAGATCACCGTGCGACGCGCCTCGTACCTGCACGGCCTGTCCAAGAAGCTCGCCACCGGATTCACGCACGTGGCGATCGAAGACCTGGACCTCACAACCAACCGGCACCTCCTGGACGCCGGTCTGGGCAACCTGCGCAAGAAGCTCGCGTACAAGACCGCCTGGTACGGCTCGCAGCTCGTCGTCCTCGACCAGGGCGAGCCCGTCACCAGCACCTGCGCGAAGTGCAAGAAGCGAAACCCGAGCTCCGACCCTTCGTGCAGCACGTTCCACTGCCCCTCGTGCGGTGCGGTCGTACACCGGCACCAGAACAGCACCGCGAACATCGTCGACGCGGCGCACAGACAGCTCGAGACGGTCGCCTCCGATAGGGGGGAGACCCAAAACGCTCGCCGAGCCCCCGGAAGTCCCAGAGCCCGCAAGGCTCCCGGGCAGGGGGCGTAGAAGCGAGAAGACACCGGCTGACGCCGGTGCCACCCCCGGGGAGCGATCCCCGGGCGTCCCACAACAGCAACACAACCAACGGACGATCCGTGTTCTGGCAGACCGACAGTTGCACCACGATGCTTCGGACGAGTGCCTCTCACGCACTCACCGTCGCGAAGAAACACGCACTCCCCGTCGTGAAGAAAGAGGTACTCCCAATCGCGAAGAAACAGGTACTTGCAGGGCGCCGCTGCTTCCGCCACCGTGATCGGCCGGACAGGTCCTAGCCCAGCAGGATCGTGACCTCGATGTTGCCGCGGGTGGCGTTGGAGTACGGGCAGACGTCGTGGGCCTCGTCCACGAGCTTGGCGGCGACGTCCTGGTCGACGACGGGGAGCGAGACGCTCAGGGCGACCGCGAGGCCGTATCCGCGCCGCTTGTTGGGGCCGATGCCGACCTTCGCGGCGACCGTGGAGCCGGAGAGGTCGAAGCCGGAGCGGCGGCCCACCATCACCAGCGCGTTGTGGAAGCAGGCGCTGTAGCCGGCCGCGAACAGCTGCTCCGGGTTCGTGCCGTTGCCGTCCCCGCCGAGAGCCGGCGGCATCGCGACCTTCAGTTCGAGCTGGCCGTCCTGACTGGTGACATAGCCGTCCCGGCCGCCGTGGGCGGTGGCCTCTGCGACGTACATGATCTTCGTCGGGCGGGTGTCGACAGCGGTGCCGTCGATCATGGCGGGACCTCCCCCGGGGCGGGCGGCACAAGTGTGCAAGTGCATCCCGCTCAAGGTATCGACTGACACGCGACACCTTGTTACCAGGGGGTAGAAACCGCGGGTAACCCGAGGTCGGCGCAGGTCAGCGGGGATTCTCGGACCGATCCGCCCGGTTCGTCACGCGCCCATGGTCGTTCGTCACGCGCCCATGGTCACGGAGCGCGGGTCGAACCCGAAGGGCAGCTCCAGGCGGTGGCTGCGCATCAGCTCGTCGTCGGAGAGCAGCTCGCCGGTCTTGCCGTCGGCCGCGATCACGCCGTCGCTGAGGATGAGGGCGCGGGGGCAGAGCTCGAGGGCGTACGGCAGGTCGTGCGTGACCATCAGGACGGTCACGTCCAACGACCGCAGGATGTCGGCGAGTTCGCGGCGCGAGGCGGGGTCGAGGTTGGATGAGGGCTCGTCGAGGACGAGGATCTCCGGCTCCATCGCGAGGACGGTGGCCACGGCGACCCGGCGCCGCTGCCCGAAGGAGAGGTGGTGCGGCGGGCGGTCGGCGAAGTCCGCCATGCCGACCTGCTCAAGCGCCGTACGGACACGCTCCTCCAGCTCGGCACCCTTCATCCCGGCCGCGGCCGGTCCGAAGGCGACGTCCTCGCGCACGCTCGGCATGAACAGCTGGTCGTCCGGGTCCTGGAAGACGATGCCGACCTTGCGCCGGATCTCGGCCATGTGCCGCTTGCCGACGGGGAGTCCGGCCACCGTCACGGTCCCGGCGCCGCCGTTCAGGATGCCGTTGAGGTGCAGTACGAGGGTGGTCTTGCCGGCGCCGTTCGGCCCGAGCAGCGCGACGCGCTCGCCGCGCCCGACGGTGAAGTCGACGCCGAAGAGGGCCTGATGCCCGTCGGGGTAGGCGAAGGCAAGTCCGGAGACTTCCAAAGAGGGGGTCACAGCATCCATCCCAGCAGACATACGACAAGGGCGGCGAACGGGAGGGCGAAGGCGTACGACCACTGCGCCCGGGACGCGGTCGCCTCGTCGATGACCGGCATCGAACCGGCGTACCCCCGGCTCACCATGGCGAGATGCACGCGCTCTCCGCGCTCGTAGGAGCGGATGAACAGCGCGCCCGCGGATTTCGCGAGCACCCCCCAGTGCTTGATCCCGCTGGCCTCGAACCCGCGCGACTCCCGCGCGATCCGCATCCGCCGCATCTCGTCGGTGATGACATCGCCGTACCGGATCATGAAGGACGCGATCTGTACGAGCAGCGGTGGGAGCTTCAACCGCTGGAGGCCGAGGAGCAGTTCGCGCAGTTCGGTGGTCGAGGCCAGGAGTACGGAGGCGGCGACGCCCAGGGTTCCCTTGGCGAGGACGTTCCAGGCGCCCCACAGGCCGTTCACGCTCAGCGACATGCCCAGGACGTCGACGCGCTCGCCTTCCGCCACGAACGGCATGAGCACCGCGAAGGCGACGAACGGCACCTCGATGAGCAGCCGCTTCAGCAGGAAGGGGGCGGGCACCCGGGCCTGGTACGCGACTCCCGCGAGGAGCACGGCGTACAGCGCGAACGCCCACATCGCCTCGCGCGGGGTGGAGACGACCACGACCACGAAGGCGAAGGTGGCGGCGAGCTTGGTGTGCGGCGGCAGCGCGTGCACGGGCGAGTGCCCGTGCCGGTAGAGCTTGTGGGCGTGGCCGGCGCCCATGTCAGGCGACCTGCGAACGTGACACTTCGGGCGCATCGGCCGTACGGCGCCTGCGGACGGCCCAGAAGACTCCGGTGCCCGCGACGACGGTGACGCCGACACCGATCACGCCCGCGAGGCCGCCGGAGATCCGGGCGTTCGAGACGTCCTTGACTCCGTAGTCCGCGAGCGGGGAGTCGGCTGCGTCGTGCTCCTTCGCCGCCTTGGCGATGCCCTGGTCCTCGGCGACCTTCTCCAGGCCGTCGGGGCTGGCGGAGGCGTAGAAGCTGACGAACCCGGCGAGGATCAGGGAGGCGACGAGCCCGGTGATCCACACCTTGCGGTGGGAGGTGCGGGCGGCGACGGGGGCCGGGGCGGCCGTGGGCGCGTCGACGAGTTCGCCGTTGACGCGCAGCTTGAGCTGCTGGGTCAGGCCCCGCGCGCCGTACACGAGATCCGGTCGTACGGCGATGACGGCGCCGACCGTGAGCGCGGTGATCGCGGCCTCGCCGAGGCCGATGAGGATGTGGACGCCGACCATGGCGGTGGCGACCTTGTCGATCGAGACGTCGGTGGTGCCGCCGACCGCGTAGATGAGGGTGAAGGCGACGGCGGCGGCCGGCACGGAAAGGAGCGCGGAGACGAAAGCGGCGGCCGTGATGGAGCGGCGCCCGCGCGGGAGCACCTTCACCAGGCCGCGGAAGACGGCGTACGCGACGACCGTCGTGACGATCGCCATGTCCGTGATGTTCACGCCGAGCGCGGTGAGACCGCCGTCCGCGAAGAGGATGCCCTGCATCAGCAGGACCACGGAGACGCAGAGGACCCCTGTGTAGGGGCCGACGAGTATCGCCGCCAGCGCACCCCCCAGCAGATGTCCGCTGGTCCCGGCCGCGACCGGGAAGTTCAGCATCTGTACGGCGAAGATGAAGGCGGCGACCAGGCCGGCGAGCGGCGCGGTCTTCTCGTCCAGCTCGCGGCGGGCCCCCTTGAGGCTCACGGCGATGGCACCGGCGGCGACTACTCCGGTGACCGCGGAGACCGGGGCGTTGATGAATCCGTCAGGCACATGCACCGTACGAGGATAGCGCCTTGTTGCGAACCTCTTGCAAGAGCGAGGAGGTTACGAATAGCCGAGCGGAGGCTGGGCAGGAGCACCGGGGAGGTCAGGCATACGCCCGGGAGCGGAATCCGTGGAGTGTGCGACATTGGAGAGGTGACGGATTCATAGATTCCGCACAGGTTACGCAGCGTAAGGAGTCGGCCCATGTCCGCTGTCGAACAGTACGCACGCGCCCATATCGTCACCGACACCGCAGACACCGCCGCCGACGAACACCGGGCCGTCCCCATCGCCCTCCGCTACGACCCCGAAGCCGACCCCCGCCAGGTGCACGTCACCCTCCCCGGCCCCCACGAGTGGGTCTTCGCCCGCGAGTTGCTGGAACAGGGCCTCCGCGCCCCGGTCAGCAACGGCGACGTACGCGTCTGGCCGTGCGGCCGAGTGCAGGCGGTCATGGAGTTCCACTCGGCACAAGGAGTGGCGGTCGTGCAGTTCGAGTCGAAAACGCTGCTGCGGTTCCTTCGCCGTACGTACATGGCGACGGCGCCGGTGGCTCACTGACCTGCCGCACGCACCACCCTCTCATTCCATCTGCCATGCCCTACAGCCGAATGGCAGGATCAATAGTTCTTGCCACATGACCGTCTGCAGTTCCTCCCTTGCATTTCCAGACCGCGGTCTCATGGAAATAACCTACGTGCAGGCCGCGGCCGTGCTGACTGCAGACGGGCCAGACCATGTGGTAGTGGCCCATGACGAATTCCTGGACTCCTTCCGCCACAGCGCCCAGGACCTCTGCACCATCCGGCGTCGAGACCTCCATGGACTTGATGCGGACCACGCCGACCGGCCCTAGTTCCGGGTCGCGCAGGTAGTCGAGGTAGCAGAAGTCCTCCCCGGTGACCTCTTTCCCGGTTTCCTCCTCCACCGACCTTTCGATCAGCTCGAAGGCCGATCTCGCCATGGAAAATGTTCGCGCGGTCCACAATTCACAGAATTCCCTTTCCGGAATTTCTCCGAATTCGGCATGCAACTCAGCCATCCATGACAGCACTTCTTGCGGGAGATTCTCGCCGTGCCGCCAGACCGCTCGCAGCATTCTGTCCTGCCAGGGCGAAAAGCCCGACACCCTCGCCGCCTTCCGATTTGGAGTCATCCGCTCAAAGTTCACTCACGTTCTGGACAGATGAGGGCGCTGCGGGTCTACATCCCCGACACGTACGCCACGAAGTCCGTCCACGTGGTGGGTCCCACGGCGAGGCGGGAGCCTTGGGTGTTCTTGGAGTCACGGACGTGGATGACGGCGGGGGCCACGGCTATCTCGACGCAGTCGCCGGGTTCGCTGCTGTCGCTGTAGCTGCTCTTGAACCAGTCGTGCGCAACTTCGACACAGTCGCCGGCTTCGCTGCTGTCGCTGTAGCTACTCTTGAACCAGTGGAGTTCCGTGGTGCTCATAGTCTCCCCAGCACGTGCTCGATGAAGGCCTGAGACTCCCTCGGCGTGAGAGCCTGCGCCCGGATCATGCCGTAGCGCAGTTCAAGGATACGAAGATCTCTGGGACTTGAGACCGGGCGGCCGTTGAACGCCCCGTCGGAACGCCCGACCGCCGTGCCGTCCTGAAACTTCAGCACGTCGATCAGGCCGTCCATTCCGGCGTGGTCCTCCCGGTCGGTCGGCATGACCTGAAACGTGACGTTCCGCAGCTGCGCCACCTCCAGCAGGTGTTCGAGCTGCCGCCGTAACACCATCTTGCCTCCGATGGGGCGCTCCAGCGTCACCTGTTCCTGGACAAAGCCAAGCGTCGGGGCAGGCTCCCGTTCGAAGATCACCTTTCGGGCCATCCGCGCATCGGTCTCCCGGGCCACCACGTCCGCAGAGTACGCAGGCTGACGCGTCTCGAAGAGCGCCTTCGCGTACTCCGGCGTCTGCAACAGTCCATGGATGTTGTGGTTGCGATACCACGCCGACTCAACAGCCCGTGCCTCCAGTTGAGCCAACTCCCGTACCTTCTTCGGATACCGGGCCTTGTCCGTGTGCACCCGCAGCGCCTTGATCGCCCCGCTCGCGTCAAGCACCTCATCCGCCTGGTACAGGAACTCGAGCCGGGGAATCCGCGCCCCACGCTCGATCTTGCGGATCATGTCCTCGCCGTACCCCATCGCCTCCCCGAAGTCGGCCGCGCCCATCCCCGCGGCCTCCCGGTGGAACTTGATCACGCCGCCGACGACCTCGATCATCGGCGCCATCTCGTCCCCAGGCTCGATGCCCCAGCCCGCCTCGTCCGCACCCTCGCTCATCGCCCACCTCCAACGCGCACCCCTACCCGTACGGCACGGAGACAGCCGAGACAGCCCGAGACAAACGCCGGACAGTAACGGTACGCACACGCGCAGCGACTCCCTACCGTACGCAGAGTCGGCCACGCTGAGTGATGTGAATCAAGAGACTGCGGCCCCTCACCTCCAACTCGACCACCCCATCCGCAACTTCAGCGTCCTCCTGTCCCCCACACCCCGCGGCGCCCGCCTGGCCCGTCTGCTCGCTGCCGAGCAACTCCGCAGCTGGGAGGTGCCGTTGGACGAGCCGAGCCAGATCGTCGCCGAACTCGCTGCCAACGCCGCGACCCACGGCCGCATCCCGGGCCGCGACTTCCGTCTGACGCTGTACGTCGTCGGCGACACGCTCCGTATCGAGGTCACGGACACCCGCGGTGACCGCCTCCCCCGGCTCAACCAGGCGGAGGCGCACGCGGAGTCGGGGCGCGGCCTGCTGCTCGTGGAGGCACTGGCGGACCGCTGGGGCGTGACATCGGGACTGCCGCCGCGCAAGACGGTCTGGGCAGAGGTGGACGTGGGCTGGGCCCGTCACCCACAAGACCATCAGCCGTAAGACTCGTACACACGACAAGGCGCCCCACTCGCAAGTGGGACGCCCTGCCAACCGCTACGCGAGCCTCAGACCCGTACCAACTCCCGGTCCTCGTCCCGCCGTTCCTCGTCCAGCTTGCGGAGCCCCTCGCCCTCGACGTCGACGTTCGGGAGCGCGCGGTCCAGCCACTTCGGCAGCCACCAGGCCTTCTTGCCGAGTAGGGAGAGCACTGCCGGGACGATCGCCATGCGCACCACGAACGCGTCGAAGAAGACGGCGATCGCGAGGCCGAAGCCGATCATCTTGATCATCGACTCGGTGGAGCCGATGAAGCCTCCGAAGACGGCCATCATGATGACGGCGGCGGCGGTCACGACGCGGGCGCCGTGGTTGAAGCCGGTCACGATCGCCTGGTTGGGCTTCTCGCCGTGGACGTACGCCTCGCGCATGCGGGTCACGAGGAAGACCTCGTAGTCCATGGCGAGTCCGAAGACGACGCCCACCATGAAGATCGGCATCATCGACATGATCGGGCCGGTCTCCTCGACGCCCAGCAGGCCGGCGAGCCAGCCCCACTGGAAGACCGCGACGACTGCGCCGAGCGCGGCCATCACCGAGAGCAGGAAGCCGAGGGCCGCCTTCAGCGGGACCAGGATCGAGCGGAAGACCACGATCAGGAGCAGGAAGGCCAGGCCGACGACCAGCGCCAGGTACGGCAGCAGCGCGTCGTTGAGCTTCTGCGAGAAGTCGATGTTCATCGCCGTGGTGCCGGTGACCAGCACCTCCGCGCCGGTGTCCGCCTTGATGTCGCCGGCCTCGCCGCGGATGGCGTGCACCAGGTCCTCGGTGGTGATCGAGGAGGGCTTGGAGTCCGGGATCACGGTGATCGTCGCGGTGTCCCCGGCCTCGTTGAGCGGCGAGGGAGTCACCGACACGACGTCGTCGAGACCCTTGATCCGGTCGGTCACCGTGGTGACGGCGGCGTCCGGGTCGTCGCTCGCCTTCACGTCCGCGACGATCATCAGCGGGCCGTTGAAACCGGGGCCGAAGCCGTCGGACAGCGTGTCGTACGCCCGGCGCTGGGTCGTGGACGTGGGCTGCGAACCGTCGTCGCCCAGGCCCAGTTCGAGCGAGGCCGCCGGGATCGCGGCGGCGCCGAGCGCGACGACACCGAAGAGCAGGACGGCCACCGGACGGCGTACGACGAAGCTCGCCCAGCGGGTGCCCATGTTGGGCTTGCCCTCCTTCTTGGCGGCCCGGCCCCCGCCGAGCAGCTTGCTCTTCTTGCCCGCGGGCTGGACCTTCTTGCCGGCGTAGCCGAGCATCGCCGGGATCAGGGTGAGGGCGATCAGTACCGCGATCACGACCGTGCCGGCCGCCGCGATACCCATCTTCGTCAGCACCGGGATGTTCACGACCGACAGGCCGACCAGCGCGATCACGACCGTCAGACCCGCGAAGACCACCGCCGAGCCCGCCGTGCCGACGGCCCGCCCGGCCGCTTCCTCGCGTTCGCGGCCCTCGGCCAGTTCAGCTCGATAGCGCGAGACGATGAACAGCGCGTAGTCGATGCCGACCGCGAGCCCGATCATCATCGCGAGCGTGGAGGTGGTGGTGCCGAGGTCGAGCGCCTTCGCCAGCGCGGTGATGGTCGAGATACCGATGCCCACGCCGATCAGCGCGGTCAGCAGCGGCAGCCCGGCCGCGATCAGCGAGCCGAAGGTGATGACGAGGACGACCGCGGCGACCGCGATACCGATGATCTCGGTGGACCCGGTCTCGGGCGTCGCCTGGAGCGCGTCACCGCCGATCTCGACGGTCATCCCGCCGGACCGCGCTTCCTTCGCCGCGTCCTCCAGGGCCTCCTTCGAGGAGTCCTTCAACTCCATGCCGGAGACCTTGTAGGAGACCTGCGCGTACGCGACCGTCCCGTCGTCGGAGATCGACTTGGCCTTGTACGGGTCGGTCACGGAGGTGACCTCGGAGCCGTCGCCGAGTGCCTCGACGGTCTTCTCGACGGTCGCCTTGTTGGCCGCGTCCGCCATCTTCTCGCCGCTGGGCGCCTTGAAGACGACGCGTGCGGTCGCTCCGTCGGCGCTCATGCCGGGGTTGCGCTGTTCCAGCAGGTCGAAGGCCTTCTGCGCCTCGGTGCCCGGTATCGAGAACGAACTGGTGCCCGCGGCGGGTGCGCTTGCCGCGCCGACGCCCGCGAGCGTCAGCAGCGCAACCCAGATCAGGGCGACGAAGTGCCGTCGCCTGAAGGCGAGTCGGCCGAGTTTATAGAGAAATGTAGCCACGAGGGCGTACTCCCGGTCAGGTCGTTGGATGGCAAGGGGCTGGTGCGATCACCCGCTGGGGAACGGGGGAGGGCAGGGGGGATCAGCCCGACGACGTGAGCGGTCGCGTCAGGTGCGATGGAAAGGATTTCGGGGAGGGCTGAGGGTTCAGGCGCAGAGGGCGGGAAGGACCACTGCGTCGACGTACGAGGTGAGGAAGTCCTGGGTCGGCGGCAGCTCGTCGATCATGGTGCGGGCCGCGAAACCACCGATCATCATGTGCATCACGTAGTCGATCGCGGGGTTGTCCGGACGGATCTCGCCCCGGTCGACGGCGCGTTGCAGCACGCGCCGCATCTCCGCCACCTCCGGCTCGATGAGCAACTCCCGGAAGGCGCGCAGGAGATCGGGGTTCGCGTGCATCGCCATGGCAAGACTCCGCATCAGCGCGGAGTTCTGCTCCATGTGACAGTCGTCGTCACGGGTCACCATCGCGTGGAAGTCGCCCCGCAGGGACCCGGTGTCGACATCGGCGTGACCCCGCTTCTGGTGCCGCATCGCCCTGGCCACGAGCTCGGCCTTGCCACCCCACTGGCGGTAGAGGGTGGCCTTGCTCGACTTGGTGCGGGCGGCGACGGCATCCATGGTCAGGGCGTCATAGCCGACTTCCCGGAGCAGATCGAGCACAGCCGTGTACAGCTCGGCCTCACGCTCGGGCGTGATCCGACTGCGTCGCACCGTTGCGGCTTCAGTCATCCCACTCACCTTCTCCTGCTCCGACGGATTCATGCGTCATCTTCGTACATCGCCTTCGTACGTCTCTGAAGATACCCTGAGAGCGAGCGAAACGAAACCGTTTCGTACGTGTCCTGTGTCACGAGTCTTCGGCTCAACCCCCGCAATCGACACCCACGCACAAGTTGCCGAGGCCCTCCCAGCGGAAAAGCATGGGTAGGTGAGCGACGAGTACGAGAACGCGACCCCCGGGGAACACGCCCCCGGATACCTGCGCTTCCCGCACCTCAGCGGCGACCGGCTGTGCTTCGCGGCCGAGGACGACCTGTGGGTGGCCCCCCTCGACGGCCCGGGCCGCGCCTGGCGCCTCACCGTCGACCGCACCAAGGTCGGCCACCCCCGCTTCTCCCCCGACGGCCGCCACATCGCGTACACGAGCTGGCGCAGCATCGCCCCGGAGATCCATCTCGCGCCGGTGGACGGCGGCCCCGGCAAACGGCTCACCTACTGGGGCAGCGCCGACACCCAGGTCTGCGGCTGGTCCCCCGACGGCGACATCCTCGCCGTCGCCTCACACGGCCAGCCCTTCTCGTACTTCACCTGGGCCTACAGCGTCCCCACCAACGGCGACCCCGGCGGCAAGCTCCCCTGGGGCCCGGTCTCCGACATCGCGGTCGCCGACATCGGCGGGGAGCGCCAGACCCTGCTGCTCACCGGCACCCCGCCGCACGAACCGGCCGCCTGGAAGCGCTACCGCGGCGGCGCGACAGGACGGCTCTGGCTGCACGGCAGACGCCTCCTCGCCGACCTCGAAGGACACCTCGACACCCCCATGTTCGTCGGCGGCCGCATCGCGTTCCTCTCCGACCACGAAGGCGTCGGGAACCTCTACTCGTGCGCCTACGACGGCTCCGACCTGCGCCGCCACACCGACCACGACGCGTACTACGCCCGGCACGCCTCGAGCGACGGCACCCGGGTCGTCTACCAGTGCGCGGGCGACCTGTGGATCGTCGACGACCTGTCCGTCGACTCAGTCCCGCGTCGTCTCGACGTCCGGCTCGGCGGTCCGCGCGCGGGACGCCGTACGTACCAGGTGCCCGCCGCCCAGCACATCGACAGCATCTCCGTGGACGAGACGGGCCGGGCCAGCGCCGTCGTCGTACGCGGCAGCCTGTACTGGCTCACCCACCGCGACGGCCCCGCGCGCACCATCGCGGACACCCCCGGCGTACGGGTCCGGCTCCCCGAGATGCTCGGCTCCGGCGGCCAGGTCGCCTACGTCACCGACGCGGACGGCGAGGACGCCGTCGAGATCGCCTACCTCCCGCGCGCGAGCGGTGAACGCGAACCGCGCCGCCTGGCCTCCGGCGAACTGGGCCGCGTACAGGAAATGGTCTCGGACCCGCAGGGCGAGCGCCTCGCGATCGCTTCGAACGACGGACGGCTGCTGGTCCTGGACGCGTCCGAGGAGTCTGGGGGCACCTCCCGGACGAAGTCTGGGGGAGGAGAGGTCATCGAACTCATCCGGTCCATCAACGGACCGGTGCGCGATCTCGTCTTCTCGCCGGACGGGGCCTGGCTGACCTGGGCGCACCCCGGGATCGGCCGCTCCCTGCGCCAGATCAAGATGGCGCGGATAAAGGACCGCCTGATCGTCGACGTCACGAACGGCCGCTTCGAGGACGAGAATCCGGTGTTCACCAGCGACGGCCGCTATCTGGCCTTCCTGTCCTGGCGCGGCTTCGACCCGGTGTACGACGTCCACACCGGGGACCTGTCCTTCCCGCTCGGCTGCCGCCCCTACCTGGTGCCCCTGTCGTCCGCGACGCCCTCGCCCTTCGCGCTGAACCCCGACGGACGGCCGGTCGCCGGCGGCCTGGACCCGGTCGAGGACGAGACCGGCGACGGCAGCACGGTGACCGTCGAGGTCGAGGGCCTGGAGAGCCGGGTCACGCCGTTCCCGGTCACCGCCTCCAAGTACTCGGCGCTGTACCCGGTCTCGGGCGGCGGCCTGGTGTGGCTGCGCTGGCCGATCTCGGGCGCGCTCGGCGAGACCTTCGCCAACCCCGACGACACCTCCGGCCGACCCACCCTCGAGTACTTCAACATCGCCAAGGCGAAGAAGTCCGAACTCGTCGACCATCTGGACTGGTTCGCGGTGAGCGGCGACGGCAGCCGTCTTGTCGTGGTCGACGAGGGCGACCTGCGCGCGGTCCCCTCCACCGAGTCCGGCGACGGCGACTCCACCGTCTGGATCGACCTGCGCCGCATCCTGCACGAGGCGGACCCGCCCGCCGAGTGGCGCCAGGCGTACGAGGAGGCGGGCCGCATCATCCGCGCGTTCTACTGGGAGCCGCACATGTGCGGCATCGACTGGGACGCGGTGCTCGACCAGTACCGCCCGCTGGTCGAACGGGTCGCGTCCCCCGACGAGTTCGCGGATCTGCTCCGCGAGGTGCTGGGCGAACTGGGCACCTCCCACGCGTACGTCTCCGCGGCCCGCCGCAACGAAGGCCCGGCGCACTACCAGCGCTGGCAGGGCCTCCTCGGCGCCAACTTCGTCCGTCGGGACGGGAGTTGGATGCTCAAGCGGATCCTCCCCGGTGACTCCTCGGACTCCAAGGCGCGTTCACCGCTCGCCGGTACGGGGATCCGCGAGGGCGCGGTGCTCACCCACGTCGACGGACGGCCGGTGGACCCGGTCACCGGCCCGTATCCGCTGCTGGCGGGAGCGGGCGGTACGACGGTGGAGCTGACGTTCACACCGGCGGAGGGCGAGGGACGGTCGCGCCGGGTCGCCGTGGTCCCGCTCATCGACGAGCGGCCGCTGCGCTACCAGGACTGGGTGGCCAAACGCCGCGACGTCGTACGGGAGTTGAGCGGCGGGCGCTGCGGCTATCTGCACATCCCCGACATGGGCGGCTCGGGCTGGGCCCAGTTCAACCGCGACCTGCGCCTGGAGGTGTCCCGGCCCGCGCTCATCGTGGACGTGCGCGGCAACGCGGGCGGCCACATCAGCGAACTCGTCGTCGAGAAGCTGACCCGCAGGATCCTGGGCTGGGACCTGACACGCAACGCCCAGCCGGTCTCGTACGCCTCCAATGCCCCGCGCGGTCCGGTGGTCGCCCTTGCGGACGAAGCGACCTCCTCCGACGGCGACATGATCACCGCGGCCTTCAAGCTGCTGAAGCTGGGCCCGGTCGTCGGCCAGCGCACCTGGGGCGGAGTCGTCGGCATGACCGGGCGCCACCGCCTCGGCGACGGGACGGTGATCACGGTCCCGATGAACGCCGCCTGGTTCGACGCGTACGGCTGGTCCGTCGAGAACAAGGGCGTCACGCCCGACCTGGAAATCCTCCGCACGCCCCTGGACTGGGCGGAGGGCCGCCACGCCCAACTCGACGACGCCGTGCAGCTGGCCCTGGACCTGCTGGGCACGCAACCGGCGGCGTCTCCGCCGGACTACTCGAACGTGCCGGATCGGACGCGGCCGAAGCTGCCGCCGCGGGGCTGAACGCGCGCGGCTGAACGCTCAACGCGGCTGAGCGCGCACGCTCAACGCGAGAGTGGGGCGCCCTCCTTCAAGAGGGCGCCCCACTCTTCGTACAGCTCGTGCCGCTCAACGACCAGACGGTCAGACGTCAGACGTCAGACGTCGTAGTCCTGGTCGAAGCGGTCCTGAGCCTCCTGCTGCATGCGGTCCGTGTCCTGCTGGCCACGCTCACGCTCCTGCTGGCCACGCTCACGGTCCTTGCGGCCGGGCTCACGCTGCTGCGAGGAACGCTCGCTCGCCTCGTCCTGGTTCTCGCCCATCTTCTTCTTGGCCTGCTGCTTCATCTCTTCGGCCTTGTCCTGGAACTGGTCCTTCATGCCCATGAGGTTTCACTCCCGTTTGTGGGTGAGGGGATCGGGGCTCGACCAGACTTACACGGGGGCACAAAGCACGCATTTCGATCAATAACTCACGGTGAGCTACGACTGGGACGCGACCGATAACTCAAGGTGAGGTGCCCTGTCGCTCCTGCTCGTCCGCCACTCCACCGGCCCCCACGAGCCCCGTACCCACACCCTTGAGCCGCGGCTCGAACCGCCGCATCTCCCGCTCCCCGACCGCCGCGATGATCCCAGGCAGATAACCGCGGACGCCCTGCATCCCCCGCAGCCACCACTGCGCGTACACATGGCTGGACCGCCGCTCGATCCCGGCGACGATCCGGTCGACGGCAGGACCCAGCGGATACGTCTTGTTGGCCGGCCACGGCAGCCGCTGCCGCAGTTCGCGCATCACCTCGTCCTGGTCGGCCCCGCGCACCATGTCGGTATCGGTCCAGGACAGGTAACCGACCCCGACCCGCACGCCCTTGTACCCGACCTCGGCACGCAGACTGTGCGCGTACGCCTCCACGCCCGACTTGGACGCGCAGTACGCGGTCATCATCGGGGCCGGCGTGATCGCGGCGAGCGAGGCGATCTGGAGCAGATACCCGCGGCTCTCCATGAGTACGGGCAGGAAGGCGCGGGCCGTCACGGCCGAGCCGATGAGGTTGACCTCGATCACGCGCCGCCAGGCCACGGGATCGGAGTCGAGGAACGGCCCGCCACTCGCGACCCCGGCGTTGGCGACGACGATGTCCACCTTCCCGAACCGCTCCTTCACCTCCCCGGCGACCCGCGCCATCGCCTCGTGGTCGGTGACATCGGCGTACCAGTGACCGCTCTCGCCGTGCAGCCGCTCCGAGACCCGCTTGAGCTCGTCCGCCTCAAGACCGACGAGCGCGACCGTCGCACCGCGCGCGGAGAGCTTGCGGGCGAGGAGTTCACCGACACCGCGCGCCGCTCCCGTGACGACCGCGACCTGCCCTTCGAGACTCACCCTGCTCATGCGCCCTCCTTGATCTGCACATACGTGGACGTCAGTTCGCGTATCCGCCCGGTCACCAGCTCGGGCGCCTCCACCGGCGTCATGTGCCCGAGCCCGGTCAGCTCGGTGAGCCCGACACAGTTCGGCAGCGCGGCGACCAGGGCACGCGCGTGCACGGCCGGCGTCATCCGGTCCGCCGTACCCACCACCACAGCGGTCGGCACCGCCAACTCCCGTACCCCGTCGTCGAGATCGAGCAGATCGAGCACGACCGACCAGGCGTGCCGCACCCGCCGCGGACACGCGTGCACGATCCGCGCGCACGCGTCGACCATGCCCGGCGACGAACCGGGGCCCATGGTCGCGTACTTGAGGATCCTCCTGGCGAGCGGCGTGACCGGCCCGAGCGGCGCCCGCGAGCCGAGAACCGACTTGGTGATCCTGGTCCGCAGCCGCCCGGCACGCATCGGCACCACCCGCGATTCGGCGACCAGCCTCGAACTGCCCGTGCTGCACAGCAGAACCGCCGCCGCGTGCTCCCGGAATCGCGGCCGCGCCGAGGCCGCCATCAGCGTCATCCCGCCCATGGAGTGCCCCACGAGCACGGCCTTCTCACCCGGCGCGAGCGTGGCCGCGAGCACCGCCTCCAGGTCGTCGGCGAGCGCGTCCGTACCGCACGCGTCACTCGCGGGACTCCGTCCGTGCCCGCGCTGGTCGTACGCGATGACCCGGTGGTCGGCCGCGAGGTCCCGAATCTGCGCCGCCCAGAAGGCGGTCGAACAGGTCCAGCCGTGCGCGAGGACGACAGCGGGCAACCCCTCGGGCCCGTGCACCTCGACGTGCAGCCGCGCCCCGTCGGCGGAGACGGCGGTCAGCTCGCGCGCGGGCACGGGCGGGGCGTAAGGCCCGTGCGACACATGCATCAGTCGGCTCATGCTCCGGCCTCCACCTTCTTGTCCGTCTGCTTCTTGTCCGTCTTGCTGTCCGTAGGGGACTTTTCTGCCACCGGGGGTCGCAGGACGTCGTACTCCGCCAACTCGATACGCCGCGTCGCCCTGCGGAACTCGGTCGTGGTCCCCGGCCAGACGGTCGTGTTGACCCCGTTGGCGTCGAGGTACCAGCTGTCGCAGCCGCCGGTGTTCCAGACCGTGCGCTTCATGCGCTCCTGGACCCCGCGGTTCCAGGCGTCCACGGCGCCGGGCCGGGCGTCGAGCGCGGCCCGGCCGCCGAGTACGCCCAACTGCCGTACGAAGTCGGCCATGTAGTTCAGCTGGGACTCGATCATCAGGATCATGCTCGAGTTCCCGAGACCCGTGTTGGGCCCGATGATCGTCATCCAGTTGGGGAACCCGGCGGCGGAGGCGCCGCGCAGCGACTTCATGCCGTCCTTCCAGGACTCGGCGAGCGTCCGCCCGTCCGCGCCGACGACCCGGTCGGCGATCGGCATGTCGGTGACGTGGAAGCCGGTACCGAAGACGATCGCGTCGACCTCGGCCTCGCTGCCGTCGGCGGCGACGAGGGTGGACCCCCTGATCTCACTCAGGCCGCTCGCCACCACGTCCACATGGGGCTGGGCGAGCGCGGGATAGTACGTATTGGAGAGCAGGATCCGCTTGCAGCCGATGCGGTAGTCCGGGGTCAACTCGGCCCGCAGCGCGGGGTCCTTGATGGCGCGGGCGATGTTCCGCTTGGCCAACTTCTCGATGAGCCCCAGCTCGTTGGGACGCTTGGTGAACGCCTGGACCTGCAACTCCCTGATCCCCCACAGCAGTCCACGCCTGGCCTGCGCGGTGAACGGCAGCTGCCGGTGCAGCCACCGCTCGGCGCCGCTGATGGCACGGTCGACGCGCGGCATCACCCACGGCGGGGTCCGCTGGAAGAGCGTGAGGTGCGCGACCTCCGACTGGACGGCCGGCACGATCTGAATGGCCGAGGCCCCCGTACCGATCATGGCGACACGCTTGCCGCGCAGGTCGTAGTCGTGGTCCCAGCGGGCGGAGTGGAACACCTTCCCGGGGAAGGTGTCGATCCCGGCAATGTCCGGAATCTTGGGATCGGACAGCGGCCCGGTGGCCGAGACAACGACATCGGCGGTCAGGAACCCGCTACTGGTCTCGATCCCCCACCGCAGCTTCTCCGCGTCCCAAGTCATCATCTTCACTTCGGAGTTGAACCGAAGATGCGACCGCAGCCGGAAGACGTCCGCCACGTGCTCCAGATAGGCCCGGATGTGCTCCTGCCCGGAGAAGGTGCGCGGCCAGTCGGGATGGGGCGCGAACGAGAACGAGTACAGATGGGACGGTACGTCGCAGGCGCACCCGGGATAGCTGTTGTCCCGCCACGTGCCACCCACGCTGTCGGCCCGCTCGAGGACGACGAAGTCGGTGACCCCTTCACGCCGCAGCCGCACAGCGGCCCCCAGCCCGCCGAACCCGGACCCGACCACCGCGACTCGCACATGCTCGTGCTCGGTCATCCCGACGCCTCCCTAGCCGTACGACCATGCCAGTGAACACTGGCGCAATGGGGAGAGTAGAGCAGGTTCGTACTCATGGGTAGGGGTCGCGACAGCGAAAGTTACCGTCGGTACGTCGTAGGGTGCCGACGTGACGGAGAAGCACGAGTACCGGATGGCGGAGCTGGCCAAGGAGGCCGGCATCACCGTGCGCACCCTGCGCTTCTACCGCGAGCGCAAACTGATTCCGCCACCGCGCCGCGAGGGCCGTATCGCCTGGTACGACGACACCCACCTGGCCCGCCTGCGCACGATCTCGGCCCTCCTGGAACGCGGCCACACCCTGAACGGCATCGCGGAACTGGCGGAGGCCTTCGACCACGGCCGCAACGTAGGTGAGCTGCTGGGCCTGGGCGAGCCCACCGAGGAGACCCCGGTCCGCCTCTCCCCCGAGGAACTCGCCGACGTCTTCGCCGGCCAGGCCACCCCGGAGAACCTCGCCGCCTCCCTCGACCTCGGCTACCTCGGCACCGACGGCGGCGAACTCGTCCACATCAGCCGCCGCCTCCTCGACGCCTCCGCCGCCCTGGTCCGCGAGGGCATCCCCCTCACGGACGTCCTGGCAACAGCCCGCCGCGTACGCGACCACGCCGACGCCCTCGCCGACCTCTTCATCACCCTGGTCCTCACCGAAAACCGCACCCCGGAGGACCTCCAACGCCTACGCCCACTGGCGAAGAGCGTGGTGGAGGCAGAACTGTCGATGGCGCTGGACAGGCGGCTCAGCCGTCGGCCGGGGGCTTGAGCAACCACCGCGGATCCGGCGCCGCACGGCCTGGCCGGGGAATCAGGTGTCCCGCTGGTCCGCATGGCGCTGATCGAGCCATCGGCGACTGATGTCGGCCCACACTTCTTGCGCTCTCTGGAAGAACGGGTCGACGTCCTCGACGCGTATGAGGTCGGGCGCCGTCCGTACGAGGAGGTAGTCCAGTTCGTCTCTGATGCGGCGCAACCTGACCTCCGACTCCTCCATGAGGACCCACCGAGCCCTCCAGTTGAAGAAGGGTTCGACCGCGTTGACAGCGACTCCGACGGCCCCCAGGGAAAAGGCCAGACTGGCCCAGAAGTTGAGGTCCTGCAGCCCCAGGATGACTGTCGAGGCAACGGAGAAGGCCAAGGACAGCAACTTGACCAGCGAGGCGGACCGACGGAAGCGCGCTCTGCGGCTTTCGGACCACTCCATCCCGGCTGTGAGCTGACCCTGAACCCAGCGGGCCAACTCCACCGGCGGAAGCCCAGCCGGAGATTGCGGGTTCTCAGCCATCTCAGCGTCCTCACGTCGTCAACTCGCGCCTGGTCCGCTCCGATGCTCATCTTCCCCACGGCTCCGGCGGTCGACTCGTCGCCGCCTTCGGCCTCGCTCTTGCTGCGACGTGGCTCTACGTCGGCCACCGCCATCTCCGCTATTGCGAACTTCTACGCGAGCGCACCCGAAACCGGCTCCCCTGGTACGCCGAGACCCGTGCGGCATAGGACGAGAGCGGACCTGGGTCTCTTCCGCTCATCACATACGTACTGCCATCGCTCGCTACTGTCATGTGGGTCTTCTTCCTCGTCGAGGTGTGAGCCGAACTTCTGACTAGTTCACGATCACGGTCACAGCTGAGGCCCCACATCCAGGTTTTCACGAGATCGCTGACAGAACCCTGAACGTTCACACCATCGAGGTACTTTCCGGTCAATCGAAGACAGACACCAGTTCGCACTCCGAGAGTGAGACCGAATAGACCCCGGCGGCTGTCCTACCAGCCCCGGGGCACGGCCGACACTGTCGAGGAGTGCCAACATGCTCAAGCCTAGTTCCCTGCAGGCTCCACCGACTTCGCTTTCCGCCGGGCAACCGGGAGCGCTCGCGGCCCTGCGCCTGAGCTGCCTGACGAGTGTGACGACCTCGCCCGGCCGACAGCGCTCCGCCATCCAACTCTGCGCCGAGCAGCTCGGCTTCACGCTGATCGGCGAGGCATCGGACCTTGGCATCTCGGCCCGCAAGACGTCCCCGTTCGAGAGGCCGTCCCTGTCCTCGTGGCTACGTCACCCCCAGGAGTACAACGCCATCGTGTGGTCCCACGTGGACCGTGCCGTCCGATCCGTGGCACACATGGCCGAGTTGATCGCTTGGGGGCGGCAGCACGACAGGACACTCGTCTTCGGGATGACTGAGGCAGAGCACCCGCTCGAGGTAACCCCGCAGGCGGACAGCGCCACCATCCGACGGTGCATGGATCTGGCCTACGCCGCCGAGCAAGAGGCCCGCACCATTTCCAACCGGCTCACCGACAGCCACGAAGCCCTGCGTGCGGCCGGTCGCTACGGAGGCGGTCTAGTCCCCTTCGGCTACCGAAAGGCGTCGCACCCTTCCGGCAGCGGCTGGTGTTTGACCCCTGATCCCGAAACCACACCTGTCGTCCGCATGATCGTGGAAGAAGTGCATGCGGGTCACTCCTTGCTCGCCATCGCGCGCAAACTCAACGAGACAGGTGTACTGGTGCCGCGCGACCGCCACGCCCAACTCCAAGGACGGCCACTGGGGGGCCGCCGTCACGGACGCGACTTCGAACACTTCCGCTGGACGTCCGGAACCCTGTCCAAGGTGCTGCGCAGCCCGTCACTGATGGGCCATCGCGTGCACCGGACACAGACCGTTCGCAACGTCGAGGGTGCGCCCGTGCTGATCGGTCCGCCGCTGCTCACCGAGGACGAGTTCAGCGCCCTGCAAGACGTCCTTCTGACACGTTCCAACGGCACTCGCAGCAAGCGCGGGACGACCACGGCCCTGCTCACCAGGGTGGCGCACTGCGCAGGCTGCGGGGGACGCATGTACTTCGCCGCGCGGAAGGGGTATCCGTACGGCGACTACGCGTGTCGTGCCACCGCCCGAGGCGAGGTATGCCCCGCCCCCGCCGCCATGCGCTCCGACTGGCTCGAGGAATACGTGGTCAACCGCTACCTCCAGACACTCACCGCCGAAGCCGAGGTGACCCGGGAACACCTTCTCCTCAGCGCTGTCCGGGTCACCGTCAGCAAAGGCCGCCCAGGGGGCGGCCCCAGTCGACTGGCCGGGCCGGATACCTCGCGCCTGACCTTCACGATCGGGGAATGTCACACCGCGAGGTGAGGCAACTGAGGACTCGGCGGGGCTTGCCATGTCGACCGGGGCGGCGCGCCCCGCACCCGTCAGGTCTCAAAAACCACGGTCACGGGAGCGTGGTCCGACCACCGCTCCTCATGCCGGGCGGCCCGCTCCACAAACCCCTTGACCGCGCGCCCGGCGAGACCCGCCGTAGCGACAGCCAGGTCGATCCTCCACCCTGAATCGTTGTCGAAGGCCCGCCCCCGATACGACCACCACGAGTACGGCCCCTCCACGTCCGGATGCAGCCCCCGCACGACATCGACGTATCCGCCCTCGGCCGCGTCGAAGACCCGCCCCAGCCACTCCCGCTCCTCGGGCAGGAACCCGGAGTTCTTCTTGTTCGCCTTCCAGTTCTTGAGGTCGGCCTCCTGGTGGGCGATGTTCCAGTCGCCGCACACGACGACCTCGCGCCCGTCGGCGGCGGCCCGCTCCCGCAGCCCCTTCAGATAGGCGAGGAACTCCCCCATGAACCGGATCTTCTCGTCCTGCCGCTCGGTCCCGACCTCGCCCGACGGCAGATAGAGGCTGGCGACGGTGACACCGGGCAGATCGGCCTCGACGTACCGCCCGCTGGAGTCGAACTCCTCGGACCCGAACCCGACCTGCACACGGTCGGGCTCGCGCCGCGTGTACAGGGACACACCCGCGCGCCCCTTGGCCGCGGCGGGCGCGTGCACGACGTGCCAGCCGTCGGGCGCGCGGACCTCGTCCGGCAGCTGCTGCGGCTCGGCGCGCACCTCCTGGAGGCACAGCACATCCGCGGAGGTCTCCGCGAGCCACTCCACGAAACCCTTCTTCGCGGCGGCCCGGAGCCCGTTCACGTTCACAGAGGTAATAGTCAGCACCCAGGCACGATACTTAATGCCTACCACCCACCCCACGCATAGAAGTACGATGGTTCGCATGAATATCCGCCGGGTCCCCTTCGACCACCCCGACGCCGTCAAGCTCAACGACCAGGTACAGGCCGAATACGCCGAGCGCTACGGCGACGAGGGCGACGTCACACCCCTCGATGCCACGATGTTCGAGCCGCCGCTGGGCATGTACCTCATCGCGTACGACGAGCAGGACCGGCCGGTGGCCACGGGCGGCTGGCGCACCCAGGACGAGAACGACGAGGGCTACTCGGACGGCGACGCCGAGCTCAAGCGCATGTACGTGGTCCCGCAGGCCCGCGGCCTCGGCCTCGCCCGCCGCATCCTGGCCGCACTGGAGTCGGACGCCCGCACGGCGGGACGCACCCGCATGGTCCTCGAGACGGGCACCGAGCAGCCGGAGGCGATCGCCCTGTACACATCGAGCGGCTACGAGCCCTGCGCCAAGTTCGGCCACTACCGCGACTCACCCATGAGCCGCTGCTTCGCAAAGCCGCTGCACTGACAGCCCGACAGACAGAAATCCCGCCCAGTTCATTGAACTGGGCGGGATTTCAAGATCTGTTGACGATCTGACTCATCAACAGGTCGCAGTGTGGACCTGTGGGGATTTGAACCCCAGACCCCCTCGATGCGAACGAGGTGCGCTACCAGACTGCGCCACAGGCCCTTGCAACGAGAGAAACTCTAGCATCCCCATCAGGGTGCCCGGAAATCCGTTCCTGGCTGGTCAGCCAGTGGCCCCGAGTGCCCGTCACGGCACCGTCACTCGTTGGCCGCGCGCGGCCGGTCCCCGTCCTCGTACTGGTCGAACAACGGGGTGCGGCCACGCTCGCGGGCGCGCCGGGCGGACGCGGCGCGACGGGCGTCGCTGCGACCGTCGCCGTCGGCGCAGTCCGCGGCGTCGCCATCCGCGTCGTCCTCGCACTGCTCCTCGGCGACGCGCTCCGCCTCCGGCGCGCTCGGCTCGACGGCGCTGGACCGCGCGGAACTCCACGCGTCCGGCGCCCCCAGGTCGACGCTGGACGTGGCCCGGGGCGCGACCGGCGCGGTCACATAGGTCGGCAGCGGAACCGGCACCGGGTCCCAGCTGTCACCCCGGCCGGGGCCCCGCTGGCGCTCGCGCTGCTGGTCGACCCACTCCGCGTGGTCGGTCTGCTCGACGAGCGCGCGGCGGTCGGCCGCGAGCGCGGAGAGACCGGGGTCGGTCGCCGGCTCCGGTCCCTCGTCCGGCTCGTCGGCCCCGGGGTCGACGGCCGGCCGCCGTCGCGGCTGCCGTTCCCGCAGCCGCTGCGCCGCGGCCTCGGCCCGGCGCCGGTCCATCGTGTAGGTGAAGCGGCGCCGCTCGTGGGTGCGCAGATACACGATGTACCCGCTCAGCATCACGGCCGGTACGCCGGGCGCCCACAGGAGCGCGAGCCCCCCGACGGCCGCCACGATCGCGCCGAGCGTGAAAGCGATGAAGAGCATCACCGTCGTACGCCGCCGGCGCGCGAGCACCTTCGAGCGCCGGGCGCGCGCCGCGGCCTCCGCCGAGGAAGCGCGCCGCGCCGCAGGCGTCTGCCGGGCCGCGGACTTGGGCTCCGGCTCGGACTTGGGCCTGGCCGACTGCTTCGGTACGGGTCTGGGGGCGGCCTGCGCCGAGTGCGCCGTGCGCGCCGGTGCCTGCGCCGCGTGCGCCGGTGCCCCGTGCTGGGCGTCCGGTCTGCCCGCGCCCTGCGACGCCGAATCCGCCTTCGGCTGAGCCGGCGGCTGCCCCTGAACCCGCTCCCGCACCTGCGGTCGGGACCGGGCCTGCGCGTGCGCCTGCGGCCGCTGTTGGGCCGGCGCCTGCGACTGGGCCGGGGGCATGGCGAAGGACCGGACGTCCACCGAGTCGGTGACACCGTCCGGATCGGCGCTGGGCTCCCCCTCTTCGGTGGAGCGCGCCCGCAGGTCCTTGGCGTATCGGCGCTCCATGCCCGCCCGTCCGGACAGCAGCCGGATGGCGGTGCTGAAGCGTTCCGTCGGACGGGCTTCGTTCAGCTCGTCCTGCCTACGGAGCCACATCGGCACCAAGTAGGCGGCCCAGGCCCCGACGATGACTGCGTAGATGAGGCCGCTGCTGCTCACGCCTCACACGGTAGAGGGGTTTGCGTGAGGCCATCTGCCAATTGAGCCGGTGTGTCGCACGATCTGGCTGATATTTCGAGCTTTTTTTGTGACCGATGCGATCAACAGGCCGCCGGGACCGCGAATTTAATGCCCGGAGACGATCGCCGAGCGATCAATTTCGAACACCCATTTCATTTGCTCGCGTTGCCGGGCTTACTCGGGTTCTGCGCGCCCGTCTGCCCGGGTCGCACCTGTTCGTGCCCCATCTGACCCGGCCTGGTCTGGTCCAATCGCGCCTGTTCGGAGCGCGCCCGCTCCGCGCGCGCCCGTTGCCAGCGCCCGAGCAACCCCTCCGGTACCTCTTCGGCGGTGAGTGCGAAGACAAGATGGTCGCGCCAGGCTCCGTCGATGTGAAGATAACGTGGACGAAGTCCTTCCTCGCGGAATCCGAGTTTCTCCACGACCCTGCGACTGGGCCCGTTCTCGGGGCGAATACAGACTTCGATGCGGTGCAGTCCGACGGTCCGGAAGCAGTGGTCGGTCACGAGCGCCACGGCCGTCGGCATCACTCCGCGCCCCGCCACCGACTGGTCCACCCAGTAGCCGATGTGCCCGGAGCACATCGAGCCCCAGGTGATCCCGGCGACCGTCAGCTGCCCGACGAGCCGCCCCTGGTACTCGATGACGAAGGGCAGCATCCGTCCCGCGTTCGCCTCGGCGCGCAGGTGCCTGACCATCTGACGGTAGGTCGGCCGGTGCGCGATCGGACCACTGGGCGTGGGCGGCGGAATGGTCGCCTCCCAGGGCCGCAGCCAGTCCCGGTTGCGCCGGTTGACCTCGCGCCAGACCCGCTGGTCGCGCACCTTTATCGGCCGGAGGACGACATCGCCGTCCACCAGCTCGACGGGCCAGGATGGGCTGTTCAGCTCACACCCCCGGTGTCGCCGGGTCTGGGGTGGTCGCCGCCGCGGATCTGGTCGACGGCGTGAGTCAGCAGAGGCTCCAGAACGGCCAGTCCGTCCTTCACCCCGCCGGAGGAACCGGGCAGGTTGACGATCAGTGTCCGTCCCGCGACTCCGGCGAGCCCCCGGGACAACGCCGCCGTCGGAACCTTCTCTCTTCCGAACGCCCTGATGGCCTCGGGAATGCCCGGCACCTCGTGATCGAGAACACGACGCGTGGCCTCCGGGGTCCTGTCGGTGGGCGAGATCCCGGTGCCGCCGGTGGTGACGATGACGTCGTACCCGGCATCGACACCGGCACGCAGCGCGGCCTCGACCGGGTCACCGTCGGGCACCACCCGGGGACCGTCCACCTCGAAGCCGTACGAGGTCAGCCCCGCGGCGATCAAGGGTCCGCCCTTGTCCTCGTAGACCCCCGCGGCGGCCCGGTTGGAGGCGGTGACCACAAGGGCACGGTACGACGGTCCCGTCATGCCCGACTCCAGTGGCCCGACTTTCCGCCCGTCTTCTCCTCCACGCGTACGTCCGTGATGACCGCTCCCTTGTCGACCGCCTTGACCATGTCGATCACGGTGAGGGCCGCCACGGTGACCGCGGTGAGGGCTTCCATCTCGACGCCCGTACGGTCCGTGGTCTTCACGGTGGCGAGGATCTCGACGGCGTCGTCCGTGACCGACAGATCAAGCTTGACACCCGACACCGACAACGGGTGGCACAGCGGGATCAGGTCCGGCGTGCGCTTGGCGCCCATGATGCCCGCGATGCGCGCGGTCGCGAGGGCGTCGCCCTTGGGGACGCCCTCACCGCGCAGCAGCTCGATCACACGCGGTGAGACCAGGACACGGCCGCTGGCACGGGCGGTGCGCGCGGTCACGTCCTTGCCTGACACGTCGACCATGCGGGCGGCGCCCGCCTCGTCGATGTGCGTCAGCCGGTCCTGTACATGGGGTCCGGGGGTCTCCCCCCGGGCTGGAACTGTCATGTGCTGCGGCGCTCCCGGTCGGGCCTGTTGTGCGCGACACGGTACCGCCAACTCGGGGCGCTCAGCCGAGCAGGACCACGTCGACCTCGGTGCCGGGCTCGACCGAGGTGTCGTTCTCGGGGACGACGATGAGGGCGTCGGCGTGTGCGAGGGCCGCGACCAGGTGGGATCCGGCGCCGCCGACGGGCGTCACCCGGCCGTCGGCGTACTTCCCGCGCAGGAACTGCCGGCGTCCCGCGGGCGAGGTCAGTGCCTTGTCGGTCGCGAGCGCTGCCCGGACGGTCGGGCGGTGGACGTCCGTCAGG
This sequence comes from Streptomyces sp. NBC_00620, assembly GCF_026341825.1. Lineage (GTDB taxonomy): Bacteria > Actinomycetota > Actinomycetes > Streptomycetales > Streptomycetaceae > Streptomyces. The sequence goes on along the minus strand of NZ_JAPENY010000001.1, from coordinate 2,741,497 downwards.
CCCATCAGGGTGCGGATCGCGGGGCGTACGAAGAGCTCGAAGGAGACGTACGAGGAGACGGGGTTGCCCGGGAGGGCGAGCAGCGGGGTGTGGTCGGGGCCGATGGTGCCGAAGCCCTGGGGTTTGCCGGGCTGCATGGCGAGCTTGCGGAACTCGATGCCGCTGCCTTCCTCGTCCTCGTCGCCGACGGAGGAGAGGGCTTCCTTGACGACGTCGTACGCGCCGACGCTCACCCCGCCCGTGGTGACCACCAGGTCCGCTCGGATGAGCTGGTCCTCGATGGTGGCGCGGAGGGTCTCGGCGTCGTCGGCGACCGCGCCCACCCGGTAGGCGATGGCTCCGGCGTCGCGAGCGGCGGCGCAGAGGGCGAAGCTGTTTGAGTCGTAGATCTGGCCGGGGCCCAACTCCTCGTCGGGCTGGACGAGTTCGCTGCCGGTGGACATCACGACCACGCGCGGGCGCGGGCGTACGCGTACGGTGCCGCGGCCGATCGCGGCGAGCAGGCCGATCTGCGGCGGGCCGAGGACCGTGCCCGCGTCGAGGGCGCGGTCGCCGGCCCTCACATCGCTGCCTTTCGCGCGCACATGCGCGCGTGCCTCGGCCGGGCGGTGGACCTGCACCTGTCCGTAGGCGCCCTCGGGGTCCGCGCTGTGGGCGCGCATCCCCGAGACCGGGCCCTCGCCGAGGCCGCCGTCGGTCCACTCCACGGGGACGACGGCCTCGGCGCCGGGAGGCATCGGGGCGCCCGTCATGATGCGGGCGGCCTGGCCGGGGCCCACGTGGAGCAGCTCGGCCTGGCCCGCCGCGACATCGCCGACGACCGTCAGAGCGGCCGGGAACTCCTCGCTCGCGCCCGCGACATCCGCGACCCGCACCGCGTACCCGTCCATCGAGCTGTTGTGGAACGGCGGCAGGGAGACCGGCACCGTCACGTCCTCGACCAGGACGCAGCCCTGGGCGTCGAGGAGTTGCAGCTCGATGGGTTCGAGGGGGCGAACGGTCGCGAGGATGTCCTCCAGGTGCTCGGTCACCGACCAGAGGTGGTCCTGGCCGGTGACGCGGGTCGCGGCGGTGCTCAAAATCGCTACATCTCCTCGGCTACGTAACTGCGAAGCCAGGTCCGGAAGTCCGGGCCCAGGTCTTCACGTTCGCATGCGAGTCTGACAATGGCACGCAGGTAGTCGCCGCGGTCACCGGTGTCATAGCGGCGGCCCCGGAAGACGACGCCGTGCACGGGGCCGCCGACCTTCTCGTCCGTGGCGAGCTGCTGGAGGGCGTCGGTGAGCTGGATCTCGCCGCCGCGGCCCGGCTCGGTCTTGCGCAGTATGTCGAAGACGTGCGGGTCGAGGACGTAACGCCCGATGATGGCGTAGTTGCTGGGCGCGTCCGCCGGGTCCGGCTTCTCGACCAGGCCCGTCACCTTCACCAGGTCGCTTTCGTCGGTGGACTCGACGGCGGCACACCCGTAGAGGTGGATCTGCTCGGGTGCGACCTCCATGAGCGCGATGACGCTGCCGCCGTGCTGCTCCTGGACCTCGACCATGCGCGAGAGCAAGGGGTCGCGCGGGTCGATCAGGTCGTCTCCGAGAAGCACCGCGAAAGGCTCGTGGCCGACGTGCGGGGCCGCGCACAGGACTGCGTGGCCGAGTCCCTTGGGGTCGCCCTGGCGCACGTAGTGCATGGTGGCGAGGTCGCTGGACTCCTGGACCCTGGCGAGCCGGTCGGCGTCGCCCTTCTTCTGGAGGGCCGACTCGAGCTCGTAGTTGCGGTCGAAGTGGTCCTCGAGGGGGCGCTTGTTGCGGCCGGTGATCATCAGGACGTCGTCAAGACCCGCGGCCGCGGCCTCTTCGACCACGTACTGGATCGCCGGCTTGTCGACGACCGGCAGCATCTCCTTGGGAGTGGCTTTGGTCGCCGGCAGGAACCGGGTACCGAGGCCTGCTGCAGGGATGACAGCCTTGCTGATCCTGGGGTGCGACTCAGTCATGCCCGCAACCATATCCGGTGGCTATGTGCGGAATCTGTAGCTCCGGTTAATTCACTCTCATATGAGCGTATTAGGAAGTTACAGGAGAGACCTGTGAGTCACGTTGGGTCCGAGTCAGAGCCTGACAAGAGAACGTTGCGGCGAGAATTCCTCACGGTGAGAAACGGGTTGACAGACGATGACGTGCGGGAGACAACCGCAGCTCTCGCCGCCCGCGCCCTGGAACTGCCCGAGCTGGCGCACGCGCGCACAGTGGCGGCGTACGTCTCGGTGGGGAGCGAGCCCGGCACCCTCGCACTCCTGGACGCGCTCCACGCGCGGGGCGTGCGCGTGCTGCTGCCGGTGCTGCTGGCGGACAACGACCTGGACTGGGGGGCGTACGCCGGAGTGAGCTCCCTCGCGCGGGTCCAACACGGCGGAAAGATGGCCCTCTTGGAACCGGCGGGCGAGCGACTGGGGCCCGCGGCCGTCCAGGAGGCCGACGCGGTCCTGCTGCCCGGTCTCGCCGTCGACGCGCGCGGAATGCGCCTGGGGCGCGGCGGGGGCTCGTACGACCGCGTGCTGGCCCGTCTGGAGCGCGCGGGGGCCGATCCCGCGCTGGTGGTGCTGCTGTACGACTCCGAGGTCGTCGAGCGGGTCCCCGAGGAGCCGCACGACCGGCCCGTCCACGCGGTGGTGACCCCGTCGGGCGTACGCCGCTTCCGCTGAGGTCTTCCACCTGCGCCTCCGGCAACGCGAAAGGGCCCTCCACGCGCGCGTGGAGGGCCCTTTCGACAGGTCAGCGCGTCACGGTTTCAGGACCAGTGTGTCGCTCGTCCCCTTCTCGACCGCTTCCTTCGAGAAGGACCAGTCCAGCAGTTGGCCCTCGGCCCAGATGTCCGTCTGGTCGGTGTAGTGGGCGCTGTAGGCGTGCCCGGAGGCGCCGGTGAGGTTGATCCACTTGGACTTGTCGAGGTCACCGAGGTTGACCACCATCCGCATGGACGGCACCCAGACCACGCCGTAGCCGCCCGCCGCGTTCCAGCCGGTCGCGTTGACCGTCGCCTCGCCGCCGCTGAGCTTCCAGGGGCCGCGGTTGAGCATGTACTGCAGGTAGGCGGGGCCTTCGGTTCCCAGGGTCTGGTTCTTCAGGAACAGGCGGTGCAGCCGGCCCCAGTTCCAGGTGTCGATGTCCTTGCCGAGCTTGGCGGTCAGCTCCCAGCGGGCGTCCTTCAGAGCCCGCCCGAACAGCTCGTCACGGGTGTCGGTCGCCTTGTCGAGGCGCGTCTTGGGCGACTTCCACCAGTCGCTGTCCTCGTCGTCGATGATGTTGCGGACCACCTCGAACCAGCGGTCGCCGCCGTCCGGCTGCGCCTTGTCCGCGGCGCGCTGGCCGCACTCGCGGACCGTCTGGTCCTCGTCGGCGGGACCGGTGGTGTCGACCGGGGCCACGTTCAGGCACTGGCCCTCGACGCGCAGCTCCTTGGGCAGCTTGTTGCCGAATGCGAGCTTGAGGATGTTGCGCCAGACCGAGTTGAAGTAGGCGGCAGCGGCGGAGTCGGCGTCCTGGGTGTAGTCCCAGCCCTCCAGGAGCTTCTGCGCCTCGCGGACGTCAGGGTCGTCGACGTCGATCTTGAGCAGTTTGGGCACCAGCAGCTTGGCGATCTCGCTGCTGTTGTCGAGCTGCATCTGGCGCATGTCCTCGGTCGAGATCTTGCCGCCGTCCTTGATCTTCGACTCGATCAGGTCGGTGATCCGCTGACTGCGCGTTCCGTAGCCCCAGTCCGTGGTGAGCGTGTAGGGGTACTTGTCCTTGTCGACGACAGCCTGGTTGGCGGTCACGATGTAGCCGCGGTCCGGGTTGTACTCGTAGGGCAGCTCGGCCTGCTTGATGTAGCCGGTCCAGTTGTACTTGGAGTCCCAGCCGGGCGCCGGGAGCGAGCCGTCGCCCTTCCCGCGCGTGGGGATCTTGCCGGGCAGCTGGTAGCCGATGTTGCCCTTGGTGTCGGCGTAGATCAGGTTCTGCGAGGGCACGTCGAAGGACGCGGACGCGTTACGGAACTCGGTCCAGTTGGAGGCCTTGTCCAACTCGAAGACGGCGTCCATGGAGTTGCCCGGATCCAGCGCGGTCCAGCGCAGCGAGATGCCGTAGCCGTCGCCGCGGTCGGGCGCCGCGGAGTCGACGGTGGCCTTCTCGCCGACCTTGACGAGTTCGTCGTTGCGGTCGGACACCAGGGGCCCGTTGTCGGTCTCCCTGACGACGATCGTCTTGGAGTCGCCGCCCGCGACCTTGATGGTCTCCTTGCGGGTCGTGAAGGGCTTCACCTTGCCGTCGACCTGGTAGCCGTCGCCGGTGAGCTTCTCCAGGTAGAGGTCGGTGACGTCGACGCCGGAGTTGGTCATGCCCCAGGCGATGTCCTGGTTGTGGCCGATGATCACACCGGGCATGCCGGCAAACGTGTAGCCGGAGACGTCGTACTGGCAGGTGGCGGAGACGGTGGTGCAGTGCAGGCCCATCTGGTACCAGACCGAGGGCAGCGAGGGCGACAGGTGCGGGTCGTTGGCCAGCAGCGGTTCGCCGGTGATGGTGTGGTCGCCGTCGACGACCCAGGAGTTGGAGCCGATGCCGTTGCCGTTCACTCCGACGGCCGTCGGCAGGTCGTCGAGGACGTCGTAGAGCCCCGACAGCTGGCTCTCCAGGCCGGCGGGAGCCGTGGTGTCGCCCGCGAGCCCGGTGCCCGCGGAGTCCGTCGTGGTGCTGCTGCCGCCCTGGACGTACGACTGGGTGGCGCTGTCGTACTCGCCCTCCTGGACGATCGTCTGGTTCCGGCTGTACGGGTACTCCGGGTACAGGTCCGCGATCTGCTGCGGGCCCAGGCGGCTCGTCATCAGGGAGCGGTCGATCTCGTCGTCCATGTTGCCGCGCAGGTCCCAGGCCATCGCCTTGAGCCAGGCCACCGAGTCGACCGGGGTCCACTCCTGGGGCTTGTAGTCGTTCTCGAAGCCGAGGGCCGCGTACTCCAGGGAGATGTCCTTGCCGTCCTTGCCCTTCAGGTAGGCGTTGACTCCCTTGGCGTAGGCCTGGAGGTACTTCTTCGTGGAGTCCGACAGTTTGGTGTCGTACTCCTCCTTCGCGACCCGGTCCCAGCCCAGGGTGCGCAGGAACTCGTCGTCATCGACCGTCCCGGAGCCGAACATCTCGGACAGCCTGCCCGAGGTCATGTGACGGCGTACGTCCATCTCGTAGAACCGGTCCTGCGCCTGGACGAAGCCCTGCGCCATGAAGAGGTCCTCGTCGGACGAGGCGTAGATCTGCGGGATTCCGTAGCTGTCCCGCTTGACGTCCACGGGTCCTGACAGGCCGTCGAGCTTGATCTCGCCCGTGGTTTGCGGGAAGGAAGCGCGCACTGTGCTGACGGTCCAGAACCCGCCGAAGGCGACGCCGCCGATGATGGCCAAAACCAGGACGATCAAGAACAGTCGGGCTTTGCGCCCCTTCTTCCTGCCGGACTTGCCGGGCTTTTGGCCGGAAGAGGCGGTGGTGTTGGGGGGCATCGCTGTCCTTGCTGTCCTAACGCGAGCGGCAGGCGGTCCTGGAGTGCTGGAGCAACCATAGGCGCAGGGCCCACCGCGCCTTGACGCGGAGTCGGGTACCCGAACGGACGGGCGTTCGATCTTGCCCCCGGGAACGTCAAGAAAGCGTCAAGAGTTAGGTAAGGTAACGAAGTACTTGCACTGAAGTGCTCGGCTTCCGGTGTTCTGATCCGAGGGTTCCGATCCGCGTGTGCCGATCTGAGCGTTCTGATCCGAGTGACCGGATTGACGAGGAAGGAACGGCCGCTGACTGTCCACCACCTCAACCAACTCCTGCTCGTGTGCTCGCTCGTTCTGCTCGTCGCGGTGGCAGCGGTTCGGATCTCTTCGCGCAGCGGGCTCCCCACCCTGCTCGTCTACCTGGGCATCGGCGTCGCGATGGGCCAGGACGGGATCGGCGACGTCCACTTCAACAATGCCGAATTGACCCAGGTCATCGGGTACGCGGCCCTGGTCGTGATCCTGGCCGAGGGCGGCCTCGGCACGAAGTGGAAAGAGATCAAGCCCGCCCTTCCGGCCGCCACCTCGCTGGCACTGGTCGGCGTCGCGGTGAGCGTCGGAGTGACGGCCACAGCCGCTCACTATCTGATCGGGCTGGAGTGGCGGCAGGCGCTCATCATCGGGGCGGTGGTGTCCTCGACGGATGCGGCGGCGGTCTTCTCGGTCCTGCGGAAACTGCCCCTCCCCGCGCGCGTGACGGGCGTTCTGGAAGCCGAGTCGGGGTTCAACGACGCTCCGGTGGTCATCCTCGTCGTCGCGTTCTCCACGGCGGGCCCGGTGGAGCACTGGTACGCGCTGCTGGGCGAGATAGGCCTGGAGCTGGCCATCGGCGCGGCCATCGGCATCGCGGTGGGCTTCCTCGGCTCGTACGGGCTGCGGCATGTGGCGCTGCCCGCCTCCGGTCTCTATCCGATCGCCGTGATGGCGATCGCGGTCGTGGCGTACGCCGCCGGCGCGCTCGCCCACGGCAGCGGCTTCCTCGCCGTGTACCTCGCGTCGATGCTGCTGGGCAACGCGAAGTTGCCGCACTGGCCCGCCACGCGCGGTTTCGCCGAAGGGCTCGGCTGGATCGCCCAGATCGGCATGTTCGTGCTGCTCGGCCTGCTGGTCACGCCGCACGAGATGGGCGACGACATCTGGCCCGCGCTCGTCATAGGCCTGGTTCTCACCATGGTGGCGCGGCCGCTCAGCGTCGTGCTGAGCCTGCTGCCGTTCCGCATACCGTGGCAGGAACAGACGCTGATGTCCTGGGCCGGACTGCGCGGCGCCGTGCCCATCATCCTGGCGACCATCCCGATGGTGAGCGGCATCGAGGAAAGCCGCCGCATCTTCAACATCGTCTTCGTACTGGTCGTCGTCTACACGCTCATCCAGGGCCCCACACTGCCCTGGCTGGCCCGCAAGCTGCGGCTGGGCGAGTCCGGCGAGGCCGCCGACCTCGGCATCGAATCAGCCCCCCTGGAGCGGCTGCGCGGCCATCTGCTGTCCGTCGCGATCCCGAAGGGTTCGCGCATGCACGGCGTCGAGGTGGGCGAGCTGCGCCTGCCGGCGGGCGCTGCCGTCACCCTCGTCGTACGCGACGGGAAGTCCTTCGTACCGCTGCCCACGACCGTGCTGCGGCGCGGCGACGAGCTCCTCGTGGTGGCCACCGATCCCGTCCGGGACGCGGCCGAGAGGCGACTGCGCGCGGTGGGCCAGGGCGGCAAGCTGGCCGGCTGGCTGGGACCGGAAGGCGAAGGTCACAACCATTGAACGGAACGTCGAGCGAGACGGCGAACGAGACATCGGCCGGGACATCGGCTGGGGTATCGGCTGGGGTATCGGCTGGGACATCCAGGCGAACAGGGCCTTAAGCGTCGATATGCATTCGCAGGCGAACGATGCCATGGTGCTCGTTTTCACAGGCAGTGGACCGTTCATCCCTGTACGATGAAGGCATACCTAGATCGAACCAACTCTGCCTGACGCAGAGCTGGCGCGACCGTATGGCGGCCGCGGTGCCCTCGCAGTGGGCAGCCGGTATCTACCGCAGTTCCGCGCAAGAGGACAGCTCTCGGCGCCCCCCGCACGGGCGCGCTACCAGGTGGCAGAAAGGCACGGGCCGTGGCATCCACGGTCACCTCCCGCCCCGGGTACGGGCAGCTGCTGCGCACGCGCGGCGCCTGGACGTTCCTGCTTCCCGGCTTCGCCGCACGCCAGCCGTTCGCGATGCTCACCATCTCCATCGTGCTGCTCGTCCAGCACACCACCGGCTCGTACGGAACCGCCGGCGCCGTCGCCGCCGTGACCGGTGTCTCCATGGCACTGTTCGCGCCCTTCACGGGGCGCCTCGCCGACCGGCTCGGGCAGCGGGCGGTACTGCTCCCCGGCGTCCTGGTGCACACCCTGTCGGGCCTCTCCCTGACCGCGCTCGCGCTGGCGGACGCCCCCTTGTGGGTCCTCTTCGTCGCCGCCGTGCCGACCGGCGCCTCGGTTCCGCAGATCGGCCCGATGGTGCGTGCCCGCTGGGGCGTCAAGCTCCAGGGCTCGCCGCTGATGACCACCGCGGCGGCCTTCGAGTCCGTCACCGACGAGCTGACCTTCGTGTTCGGCCCACTGGTGGCGACCGCGCTGTGCACGACCGTGGACCCGGCCGCCGGCCTGCTGACCGAGGCCGCGCTGACGCTGGTCGGCGGTCTTCTGTTTGCCGCGCAGAAGAGCACGCAGCCCGCTGTCGCTTTTGACGGGCACGCGCGCGTGGAGCACGTTTCGGCACTGCGCGTCCCCGGTGTGCGCGTTCTGATCGTGGCCTTCCTGGGAATCGGTTCCGTCTTCGGCGGCATGCAGGTCTCCCTCGCCGCGTTCAGCGAATCGATCGGCGAGCCCGGCCTGAACGGTGTCCTGTACGGCGTCTTCGCCGCGGGCAACATGCTCTCCGGCGTCGCCTTCGGCGCCATCGCCTGGAAGGTGGCCCCGCAGCGACGGCTCGTCCTCGGGTACGCGGCCCTGGCGCTCACCGCCTCCGGCCTGTGGGCCGCCCACTCCGTGATCGTGCTCGCCGGGATCGGTCTCCTGGTCGGCATGTGCATCGCTCCGGCCCTGATCACCGGCTACACACTGGTCGAGAGCCTGGTGCCCGCCGGCGCCCGCACCGAGGCCTTCACCTGGCTCACCGGCGCCGTCGCGCTCGGTCAGGCGGCGGCCGTCACGGTCTCCGGACAACTGGAGGACCGCTTCTGGGACGGCGCCGGTTTCCTGGTGCCGATGGCCGGTACAGCACTGGCTCTGGCGACACTGGTGGGCCTGCGATCACGGCTGGCGACGCGGCCCGCGAGCCGCACCGTCGCACGTGGCGTGGGTCACCGAGTGCCGGTGGCGGTGGACTGATCTCTCGGAATACGTCACTATGGACCGTCGTTAGCACTCATTGAGTGAGAGTGCCAGGAGGAAGACCAGTGCCGACCTACCAGTATCAGTGCACCGAGTGTGGCGAGGGCCTCGAGGCGGTGCAGAAGTTCACCGACGATGCCCTGACCGAATGCCCCAACTGCGGTGGCCGCCTGAAGAAGGTGTTCTCGGCCGTCGGCATTGTCTTCAAGGGCTCCGGCTTCTACCGCAATGACAGCCGCGGTTCGTCGACGAGCACCTCGCCGGCGTCCACGCCTGCTTCGAAGCCGTCGTCCACACCCTCGACCACTTCGTCGTCCTCTTCGGACTCAAAGTCGTCGGGCAGCGGCTCGTCCAGCAGCAGCTCCGCCGCGTAAGGCTTGTTCTTACGGGACCCCGTCGTCGTACGACGACGGGGTCTTCGGCGTTTCCTGGCCCGGCTAGGGTGCGGTCCATGGCGAACACGGAGAATGCGCAGAGCCCGGCCGGAGAACAGCCGGCGGACAGGGCCGAGATCGGGGTCATCGGCGGCTCGGGGTTCTACTCCTTCCTCGATGACGTGACCGAGATACAGGTCGACACCCCCTACGGGCCGCCCAGCGACTCCCTGTTCCTCGGCGAGATCGCCGGGCGGCGGGTCGCCTTCCTGCCCCGTCACGGCCGCGGCCACCATCTGCCGCCGCACCGCATCAACTACCGGGCCAACCTGTGGGCGTTGCGTTCCGTCGGCGCACGACAGATCCTCGGGCCCTGCGCGGTGGGCGGTCTGCGACCTGAGTACGGGCCGGGAACACTGCTGGTGCCGGACCAGCTGGTCGACCGTACGAAGGCGCGGGCACAGTCGTACTTCGACGGTCTTCCCCTGCCGGACGGCACGGTGCCCAACGTGGTGCACGTGTCGCTGGCCGACCCGTACTGCCCCGTCGGTCGCAAGGCCGCGCTCGAAGCTGCGCGCGGGCGGGACTGGGAGCCGGTGGACGGCGGCACCCTCGTGGTGATCGAGGGCCCGCGGTTCTCCACCCGTGCCGAATCGCTCTGGCACCAGGCGCAGGGCTGGTCCGTGGTGGGTATGACCGGCCACCCCGAGGCGGCGCTCGCGCGCGAACTGGAGCTCTGCTACACGTCGTTGACCCTCGTCACCGATCTCGACGCGGGGGCCGAGACCGGCGAGGGAGTTTCGCACGACGAGGTGCTGAAGGTGTTCGCGGCGAATGTGGACCGGCTGCGGGGTGTGCTCTTCGGCGCGGTCGCGGGGCTGCCGGCGAACGGAACGCGGGACTGTCTGTGCACTACGGCGCTGGGCGGGATGGATCCGGGGTTCACGCTGCCGTAGCGCGGGACCCCTGCAGTCGTTCAGCGCGTCGCAGGAGGGGCGGAACTTCCCGTTCGGGTGAGGGAGTTGTCCACAACCCGTCGGTGGTCCACGGGCTCCGGCGGGCTCGGCCGTGAGGCCTCATCGTGGGATCGCAAGCAGCCGATCTCTCGTCGCAGGTGGTGGTCACCATGGCACAGCCCTCTCAGCTCGCTCCTCTCACTCCTCCCGTACGCCCGCCGGGCGCGGACGCGCCTCCGACCTGCGAGGTACCTCACTTCGCTCCCGTACGCGTGCGCGGCGGGCGGTATCAACTGCGGCGCCTCACCCGGCACAAGCGGCGGGCCGTGGCCGCGGGGCTGGCGGTCACGGCGGCCGCGCTCATCGCGGCCGGCCCTCGTGACGCCGAGCGGGCACGCGGGCATCCCGCGGGCGCTGCCCGTTCCTCTTCCGCATCCGCGTCGGCTCCCGAACGCGAGCGCCGCGCGGCCGAGATGGTGACTGCGCCGGTGCGGATCGCCGACGCGGCCACGGTGCGGTTGTTGCGGCGCGGGGACCGGGTCGATGTCGTCGCCGCGGACAACGGCGGCGAGGCACGGGTGGTCGCGGCCGGGGTCCGGGTGACCGAGGTGCCGGAAGTCGATACCACCCAGGCCGGGGCGCTGGTCGTCCTCTCCGTCCCGCGGACCACGGCGACGCGGCTGGCCGGCGCGAGCGCGACCTCACGGCTGGCGGTGACGGTGTGCTGAACAACGTGCCCGACCGTGACGCCGTAAGTGACGAATCGGTGTCAAGTCCCTCGTTCGAGCTGCCGAATTGGACAGGCCCGGCACGCCCTGACGTAGGTTGCGGAGCTGTTTGTTCCACAACTTGTGCAGAAGGGCCCCTCGGTGAGCGAGAAGAAGAAACCCGGTGTGCTGGAGGGCTTCAAGGCCTTCCTGACGCGGGGGAACGTCGTCGACCTGGCAGTCGCGGTGGTCATCGGCGCGGCCTTCACCAACATCGTCAACTCGGTGGTGAAGGGAATCATCAACCCACTGGTGGGCGCGTTCGGGACCAAGGACCTCAACCAGTACAGCTCGTGCCTGAAGTCGCCGTGCCATTTCGACGAGGCGACGGGCACGGCCACAAGCGGCATCCCGATCATGTGGGGCACTGTCCTCAGCGCGACGCTCACGTTCTTGATCACCGCGGCCGTCGTCTACTTCCTGATGGTCCTGCCCATGTCCAAGTACCTGGCCCGGCAGGCGGCCCGCCAGAAGGCGAAGGAGGGCACGCAGGAGGTCATGGAGATCACCGAGCTGGAGGTGCTCAAGGAGATCCGCGACGCCTTGGTGGCGCAGCGCGGTTCGGGGCACAGCGAGAGTTAGCGGCACGGCTGTGGGCCGGGGCCCGGCGGTGGTGGGGCGGGGCCAAGACACGCTGGGGCGAGGCTAAGACGTGGTGGGGTGAGGCTAAGGCGTGGTGGCGCGGGGTTCAGATGTGGTGGGGCGGCTTCTCGTCGAGGAAGCGCTTCAGGTCGGCCGCGCTGTCGCTGTCGCTGCCGGACCGCTCGCCCCACCCGCGGTCCGTATCGTCCGAGGACTGCTGGCTCAGCGGGTCGTCGAAGACCAGCGCGGCAGGCTTGGGATCGCGCGGTTCGGGGGCGGGGGCGGTACTCATGCCTTCAGGGTACGCCGAGGGGGACGGCGGCCCACCCCGGCTCAGCTGGGGGCCTCGGCACCCCGGCGGGCACGCCCGCGACGAGGAACTGACCGGCCGCGTCGGTCCCCCAGCGGAGACCGAAGGTCCTCCCGTACGGCGGGCGCGGGTCGCCCTGCCCCGTCTGACCAGGTCATCCCCGGGGGACGTTGGACCCGAGTCTGCTTGTGAACGCATTCACAAGAATTTCCGGGACTTTTCTGCTGTGCTTGGCCGTATGACGTCCCGTGCCAGTTCCAGTTCCAGTTCCGGCTCGAGCCCCGGTGCCGGTTCCGCATCCGCATCCGCATCCGCACCGACCTCACGGCCTGCCGGTCGTGGGCCGTTGCGCACCATGGCCGCTCGTGGCCGCGACGAGGCACACCGGGTCGCGTCGCCGCTGGAGCTCTTCTTCGACCTGTGTTTCGTCGTGGCCATCGCCCAGGCGGGCATCCAGCTGGTGCACGCCGTGGCCGAGGGACATGCGGGTGAGGGCATCCTCAACTACGCGATGCTCTTCTTCGCGATCTGGTGGGCCTGGATGAACTTCACCTGGTTCGCCTCGGCGTACGACAACGACGACGCGCTCTACCGGGTCGTCACGTTGGTGCAGATCGCCGGTGTCCTCGTACTCGCCGCCGGGGTGTCGCGGGCGGCCGAGGACCACGACTTCCTGCTCGTCTGGCTCGGGTACGCGATCATGCGGTTCGCGATGATCGCGCAGTGGCTGCGGGTGGCACGGTCCACCGAGGGGGCCGAGAGAACCATGGCACTGCGGTACGCGGGAGGCGTGCTGTTGTGCCAGGTCGGCTGGCTGGGGCTGCTGGTCCTGCCGGAGTCCGCGCGGCCCTGGGTGTTCCTGGTGATGGCCGTCGCCGAGTTGTGCGTCCCTCTGTTCGCGGAGAAGGATGCCAAGTCGTCCTGGCATCCGCACCACATCTCCGAGCGGTACGGCCTGTTCACGATCATCGTCCTGGGCGAGACGATCGCCGCGGCCACGGTCGCCGTGAAGTCGGGCGCGGACGAGAACGAGGCGCTCGGAGAACTGCTGCCGATCGCCGCGGGCGGGCTGCTGATCGTCTTCTCCGCGTGGTGGATCTACTTCGTGGTGCCGATCCACGGACATCTGCGGACCAACAGGCAGGCGTTCCTGTGGGGCTACGGCCACTACCTGGTCTTCGCGTCGGCGGCCGCGATCGGAGCGGGGCTGGAGGTCGCGGTCGAGCAGGCGGTCGGCAAGGCGCACATCTCGACGCTCGCCGCGTCCGCCGCGGTGACACTGCCGACGGCGCTGTACCTCCTCACCGTGTGGCTGCTGCATTCTCGCTACTTCAAGGTGGGCATCGCGCAGCAGGCCGTCCTGCCGACCACCGCCTTGCTGGTCATCCTGTGCACGTTCCTGGGCGACTGGGCGGTGCTCGCGGCGGGCGTCGTATCGGCGCTGTCGGTGGCGGTCGGGGTGACGTTGACGGCGCGGATGGTCACGCGGGAGGAAGCGCGGGCCGCGTAGCGGGAAACACTGTCGCCATGACAGTTGACGCTCTGACGGATGTCGCGGGTCTGCGGGTGGGGCACGCGACGTGTACCGGCGACGGTTGGCTCACCGGCACCACGGTCGTGCTCGCCCCTCCGGGCGGCGCCACCGCGGCCGTGGACGTGCGCGGCGGCGGGCCAGGCACCAAGGAGACCGACGCGCTCGACCCGCGCAACCTGGTGCAGAAGGTCGAGGCGGTCGTACTGACCGGCGGCAGCGCGTACGGACTGGACTCGGCGTCCGGCGTGATGGCCTGGCTGGAGGAGCGCGGACGCGGGGTGCGGGTCGGTCCCGATCCCGCGCACGTCGTGCCGGTCGTTCCCGCCGCCGCCGTCTTCGACCTGGGCCGCGGCGGCGACTTCCGGGCCAGGCCGGACGCTTCCACGGGGCGCGCGGCGGTCGAGGCGGCCGACGCGAGCGAGCCCGGCACTGCGGTGCGGGAGGGCTGCGTGGGCGCCGGTACCGGGGCGGTGGCCGGCACGGTCAAGGGCGGCATCGGCACCGCGAGCGTCGTGCTCGACTCGGGGATCACGGTGGCCGCGCTGGTGGTGGCCAACGCGGCGGGGTCGGTGATGCAGCCGGAAACGGGGGCGCTGTACGGGGAGTTGCTGCAGGGGCGTACGCCGTATCCGTCGGCGGAGGTGCACGAGGCGGCGCAGCGGCGGCTGGCCGAAGCCATCGCGAGGAACGGAACTCCCCCGCTGAACACCACGCTCGCGGTCGTCGCCACCGACGCCGACATCTCGCGCGCGCAGGCGCAGAAGCTCGCGGGCACGGCGCACGACGGCATCGCGCGCGCCGTGCGTCCGGTGCACCTGCTGAACGACGGGGACACGGTGTTCGCACTGGCCACGGGTGCCCGGCCACTCGCCGACGAGCACCCCCTCGCGCTCAACGCCGTTCTTGCGGCGGGCGCGGACGTGGTGACGCGGGCGATCGTACGGGCGGTGCGGGCGGCGGAATCGGTGGACGGGGCGGGTGGGGTGTGGCCGGCGTACGAGGAGCTGTACGGAGGTCGGTAGGCGGGAGGCGTGCCGGGGGCGGCATTTGGCGGAGGTGCTGGCGGAGGGCTTGGAGGGGCTGGAAGGGCGGGACCGGGGCTGATGCCGGGTGGGTGGGTCGGGGGCGTGCCGGTACGTCCGCCCGTCGCCGCCGGATCAGACGTTGGCCGGGCAGGGAAGCGTCCGGTGACGCGAACGTACGCGACGGGCTTTGGACGTACCGGCACGCCCCCTCCCGCCGGTGGGCGGCTGCGGGGTGTCCGGTGTGTCTGGGGTGTGTGGAGGGGGCGGGCGGTAGGGGCTAGGAGCCGGGGCGTTTCGGGGGCGGGCGTTGGGGGATTGTCCCGGTTCTGTCACGTGATGGTGTTCACCGGCGACGGAGGGAACCCTTCCCGGCGCCGGTCGCTCTTTCTCGACGTACTGGAGCGGATCACGCACATCACAAGAATCTGGAGCAGCCCGTGGCAACGCCGGACAATACAGCGCGGCGCGCACTGGGGGCCTGTGCCGCCCTGATGGTCGGCGCCCTCACCCTCACCGCCTGCGGTGGCAGCGCGAACGCCGACAGCAAGAACGGCAAGGACGCAGAGAACGGCGGGAGTTCGGTCAAGACGTCCACGGCGAAACTCGTCATCTCCGCCAAGGACGGTTCGACGGACGCGTCGATCAACGCGACCGGCGTGAAGGTCAGCGACGGCAAGCTCACCGACGTGAAGATGACGGTGTCGGGGACCGGGGCAGCCGTACCCGGCGCGATATCCGCGGACGGGAGCTCCTGGAAGCCGAAGGAGCAGCTGGAGCGTGGGACGAAGTACCAGATATCGGCCACCGCGAAGGACTCGAGCGGGCGCACCTCCGCTGCCAACTCCATCTTCACGACGGTCACTTCCAGCAACAGCTTCATCGGGACGTACACGCCCGACAACGGCACCACGGTCGGCGTCGGGATGCCGGTCTCCTTCAACTTCGACAAGGTGATCAGCGACAAGAAGGCCGTGCAGTCGCACATCACGGTCTCCTCGAGCAGCGGGCAGCAGGTGGTGGGGCACTGGTTCGGGGCGCAGCGGCTCGACTTCCGGCCCGAGGAGTACTGGAAGGCCGGTTCCAAGGTCACAATGAAGATCGACCTGGACGGCGTCGAGGGCGCGAACGGCGTCTACGGCGTGCAGAAGAAGACCGTCACCTTCACCATCGGGCGTTCCCAGGTGTCCACCGTCGACGTCAACACGCAGACCATGACGGTCGTGCGGGACGGGAAGACCCTCAGGAAGGTCCCGATCTCGGCGGGCAGCCCGGATCACACCACGTACAACGGGCAGATGGTGATCTCCGAGAAGTTCACGCAGACGCGGATGAACAGCCGGACGGTCGGACTCGGCGGCGAGTACGACATCCCGGACGTGCCGCACGCGATGCGCCTGACCACCTCCGGCACCTTCATCCACGGCAACTACTGGTACAACAAGGGCAATCCGCCCTTCGGCCGGGAGGGCACCAGCCACGGCTGTGTGGGGATGGCCGATGTGCAGGGTGCTCAGGGGGACACGACCGCCAAGTGGTTCTACGACAACTCCCTCATTGGGGACGTCGTGACCGTCGAGAACTCCCCCGACAAGACCGTCTCGCCGGACAACGGGCTCAACGGCTGGAACTTGTCGTGGAGCGCGTGGGCCGCGGGAAGTGCCGTCTGACGAGGGCTTTTTGACGCTCGGGCGGGCCGCGTGGGAACTTGCCGCGCGGCCCGTCCGTTTTCCAACCGTACGTTTTCTCGGTTCGCGGACATGATGTCCGACCGAGGGGCTACGGTATGCACCCACAAGGTGACATGCAGCAACGCCGGGAGAAACCTTGAGCGTTCCGTACGAGACAGCAGCGTACGAACCACCCGAGTCGCCCGAGTCTCCGGAGGAGCATCTCGCGCGACTCCTCGGTCGCGCCCTGAACTCCTTCGAACTGCCGGACGAGACGATACGGCGGCTCGACTGTGCGCTGGCGCACGACAGTTCGCTGCACTCCGCGCACCACAGTGCGGGGCTGCACCGCGAGACGTACCGGCACACGTGGCTGCTCGCCGACGGCTCGGCGGTCACGCTGTGGGAGCTCGTGCACAACACGGCGCCCGGCAGCGATCCGCAGCACGAGGTGTACGTCGACGACGACGAGCTGCGCGCCGCCACGGCCCGCCTGCCGCTCCCGGCGGACGCTCCGGACTTCGAACTGGCCGTACTGATGCAGCTGTCGCCGATTCCCGCGCCGCGGCACGAGTACGTGCCCGACGACTCGCCGGATCACGCGCGACGGCTGCTGCGGCGGGCGGAGAACCCGGACCAGCCGGGGGCCGACCTCGCGACACTGCTGATGCGCGAGGCGTTCGCGCACCAGATCACCCAGGCCTTCGGCCGCCCCTGCCGGACAGGCCGGCCCGGGATGTCCTTCTCGCTCTACGAGCACGCGTTCCTGCTGCGGGACGGGCAGGAGATCTCCCTGTGGGAGGTCGAGCACACGGCGACGCCCGACCGGCGGCACATGTGCGAGGTGTACGACACGGAGGACGCGGCGCGCGATGCGATCGAGCGGCGCGCGGCCCGGCTCGGCTGAGACCGGCTCGACTCGGCCGAGACCGGCCCGGCTCGGCTGACATCACCACCGGGGAGCAGCCGCAGGGCAGTTACGGGCGGCTGTCGCTGAACTGGCGTACCAGGCCGGCGAAGGCGGCGTGCTCCTCCGGGGTCAGTTCGACGGACTCGGTGTCCGGACCCGACTGTCGCTGGCGGGGCATGGCCCGGAGCGCGTCGCCATGACGCCGGAGCACGGCTTCGGAGCGGTCCCGGCGCAGAAGGCGTACCAGGCCGACGACCCAGATGACGGTCGCCAGGGCGAGGGCGGCCACGCCTGTCAGCTGGAGGATCGACACGTGATCGGGCATGCGCCCCAGTAGACACCACGGTCCGGGACTTTGGTCCCGGACCGTGACGCATCTCGCAGATGCGGTGAACAGCTCACCAGTGCCCTAAAGGGGCAGGCGGTTGGCTCTTCAGGCGGCTGCC
The DNA here is from genome assembly GCF_026341825.1 of Streptomyces sp. NBC_00620. GTDB lineage: Bacteria > Actinomycetota > Actinomycetes > Streptomycetales > Streptomycetaceae > Streptomyces. The sequence goes on along the minus strand of NZ_JAPENY010000001.1, from coordinate 2,723,997 downwards.
ACCGGCTCCTTGCGTTCGGCCTTCGCCGATATCGGAGCGTCGGCAACCCCTGCGCCGGCGACCCCGGGAGCCTGCTTGCGCATGCCCTTCAGGACGACCACCAGGGCGGTGGTGACGCAGACGCCCGCGGCGATGGCGACCAGGTAGAGGAACGGGTTGCCGATCAGCGGGACCACGAAGATGCCGCCGTGCGGGGCGCGCAGGGTGGCGCCGAAGGCCATCGACAGCGCGCCGGTGACCGCGCCGCCCACCATGGACGACGGGATGACGCGGAGCGGGTCCGCCGCGGCGAAGGGGATCGCGCCCTCCGAGATGAAGGAGGCGCCGAGGACCCAGGCGGCCTTGCCGTTCTCGCGCTCGGTCTGGGTGAAGAGCTTGCCGCGGACGGTCGTGGCCAGGGCCATGGCGAGCGGCGGGACCATGCCGGCCGCCATCACCGCGGCCATGATCTTCATCGCCGAGTCGCTGGGGCTCGCCACCGCGATACCCGCCGTGGCGAAGGTGTACGCGACCTTGTTGACCGGGCCGCCGAGGTCGAAGCACATCATCAGGCCGAGCAGGGTGCCCAGGAGGATGGCGTTGGTGCCGGTGAGGCCGTTGAGCCAGTCGGTCATGCCCTTCTGCGCGGAGGCGATCGGCTTGCCGATGACCACGAACATCAGGAACCCGACGATCGCCGAGGAGATCAGTGGGATCACCACCACCGGCATGATGCCGCGCAGCGACTTGGGGATCTTGACCTTCTGGATCCCGATGACCACCGCACCGGCGATGAGACCGGCGGCCAGACCGCCGAGGAAGCCCGCGTTGATGGTGAGGGAGATCGCGCCGCCGACGAAGCCGGGGACAAGACCTGGCCGGTCCGCCATGCCGTACGCGATGTAGCCGGCGAGGACGGGGACGAGGAAGCCGAAGGCCACGCCGCCGATCTGGAAGAACAGCGCACCCCAACTGTCCGCCTGCAGCCACATGAAGTGGTCCATGACGGACGGCGCCTTGTTGACCTGGTAGCCGCCGATCGCGAAGCCCAGGGCGATCAGCAGACCGCCCGCGGCGACGAACGGCACCATGTAACTCACGCCGCTCATCAGCCACTTGCGGAGCTTGCTGCCGTAGCCCTCGCCGGACTCACCGGTGCGCTCCACGGGTGTGCCGGGCGCGGAGCCCGCGGTGACCTCGCCGCGCTCCGCCTTGCCGCGGACCTCGGAGATCAGCTCGGTGGGACGGTTGATGCCCGCCTTCACGCCGACGTCGACGGTCGGCTTCCCGGCGAAGCGGTCCTTGTCCCGTACGGGGACGTCGTGCGCGAAGATCACGCCGTCCGCCGCCGCGATGACCGCGGGGTCGAGCCGGGTGAAACCGGCCGAGCCCTGCGTCTCGACGACGAGTTCGATGCCGGCCTCGCGTCCCGCGTTCTCCAGCGACTCGGCCGCCATGTAGGTGTGCGCGATGCCGGTGGGGCACGAGGTGACGGCGACGATGCGGAAGGGTTCGCCGCCCTCGGTGGCGCCCGGCGCCGGGGCGGGTCCGTCCTCGACGGTCGCACCCGGTGCCGGGGCCGTGCCGCCCGCGGCGGAGTCGGCGGAGGCCGCCGCGTTCGACTCCGCCGCGGAGCCATCGGAGGCGGCCGGGGCCGCCGCGGGCTCGTCGCCCCGGATCAGCGCGGCCGCGGCCGCCGCGTCGTCCACGGCCCGCAGCGCGGACGTGAACTCGGCGTTCATCAGGTGCCGGGCCAGCGACGAGAGGATCGTGAGGTGGGCGTCGTCCGCGCCCGCCGGGGCGGCGATCAGGAAGATCAGGTCGGCGGGCCCGTCCGGCGCGCCGAAGTCGATCCCCGCCGCGCTGCGCCCGAAGGCGAGCGTCGGTTCGGTGACGTGTTCGCTCCGGCAGTGCGGGATGCCGATGCCGCCGTCGAGGCCGGTCGGCATCTGGGCCTCGCGAGCGGCCACGTCGGCGAGGAAGCCGTCGAGGTCGGTCACCCGGCCCAGTGCCACCATGCGCTCTGCGAGGGCTCGGGCCGCCGCTTCCTTCGTTTCGGCGGACAGGTCGAGGTCGACCAGGTCCGCGGTGATCATCTCGCTCATCGCGGGCTCCTTCGCACGCGTATCGCCCGGGGGAAATTGTGGGCGGGGGCGGGGGTGGGGACAGGGGTGGGGACAGGGGTGAAGCTGAACGTGGGGAAGGGGGTACGGGGACTGGGGCAGGGACTGGGGCGAATCGCAGGGGCGGTGGAGGCGGGGCGGGGGAAGCCCCGCCTCCCCTCGGCGGCGGGACCGGGCCAGTCCCTTCGCCGTATGGCTGCGGCGGGGAAGGGGAGACCCCGCCGCTTCAGGGCCTGTTCAGGGGGTCCGCCGGAGCCATTGGGCTCGGGACCGACGGGGCCGGGGCCAGTGCGTCCAGGACCGGTGAGCCCGGGACCAGTGACTCCGGAACCGGTGAGCCCGGGACCAGCGACTCCGAGACCGGTGAGCCCGGGACCAGTGACTCCGAGACCGGTGAGTCCAGGTCCAGTGACTCCGAGACCGGTGAGTCCAGGTCCAGTGACTCCGAGACCGGTGAGTCCAGGTCCAGCAAGCCCAGAACCGAATCGAGAGCCGGCCCATCGTCCGGTGGCGCGCGCCGTCATGACACGGGCTCCGTCAGTACGCGGTCCACCGGGATCTCCGCCGTGACCGTCACGGCGGAGGGGTCGAGGTCGGCCGGGCCCGGCATCACGCTGCCGGGGAGCTGGACGGCCGCGGCGCCGTGGGCGACGGCGGAGGCCAGGGCCTTCGGGCCGCTGCCGCCGGCGATCAGGAAACCGGCGAGGGAGGAGTCGCCGGCGCCCACGTTGCTGCGTACGGCATCCACCCGCGCGCTCGCGAACCAGGCGCCCGAGCCGTCCACGAGCAACTGGCCGTCCGCGCCCAGGCTCGCGAGCACGGCGCGCGCGCCCAGCTCGCGCAACTCCTCGGCCGCCTTCACCGCGTCGCCCACCGTGGCGAGGGGGCGCCCGACGGCTTCCGCGAGCTCCTCGGCGTTGGGCTTCACCACGTCGGGCCGCTCGCGCAGCGCCGCGAGCAGCGCCGGACCTGAGGTGTCCAGCGCGATCCGGGCGCCCGCGGCGTGCGCCCGCGCGACAAGATCGGCGTACCAGGAAGGTGCGAGCCCGCGCGGCAGGCTGCCGCAGCAGGTGATCCAGTCGGTGGCGTCGGAGCGGTACTGGCCGCGGACGGTCTCCAGGAGCAGTTCGGCCTCGGCGGCGGAGAGTTCGGGGCCGGGCGCGTTGATCTTCGTCATCGTGCCGTCGGGTTCGGCGACCGAGATGTTCGAGCGGGTGGCTCCGGCGATCGGGACCGGCGCGACCTCGATGCCCTGGGCGTCGAGCAGGTCGGCGACGAGCGCGCCGGGCGCACCGCCCAGGGGCAGGACGGCGATCGTGCGCTGTCCGGCGGCGGCGACCGCGCGCGAGACGTTCACGCCCTTGCCGCCCGGGTCCATGCGTTCGCCGGTGGCCCGGATGACCTCGCCGCGGTCGAGCGACGGGACCTCGTACGTACGGTCGAGGGAGGGGTTGGGGGTGACGGTGAGGATCATACGCACTCGTTTCTCAACACACGGCGGCCGGATGCCGCTTGCAGCTCAATACACACAGCGCCTCGGAACACGGGGCGCTCTACACACACAGCACTTCGGTGCCGCCGCGCTCGATGGCGGTGGCGTCTTCCGGGCTCAGCCCGCGGTCGGTGATCAGCAGGTCCACATCGCTCAGGTCGCCGAAGCGGGCGAAGTGCTCCTGGCCGTGCTTGGAGGAGTCGGCGAGCAGCACCACGCGGCGCGCGGCGCGCATGGTCGCGCGCTTGACGGCGGCTTCCGCGAGGTCGGGGGTGGTCAGGCCGTACGAAACGGAGAAGCCGTTGGCGGCGATGAAGAGGACGTCGGCGCGGATCTCGCTGTACGCGCGGAGCGCCCAGGCGTCCACGGCGGCGCGCGTACGGTGCCGCACGCGCCCCCCGACGAGATGGAGCTGGATGCCGGGGTGATCCGCGAGGCGGGCCGCGATCGGCAGGCTGTGGGTGACGACGGTGAGCGTCGCCTCCAGCGGGAGCGCTCCGGCGAGCCGGGCGACCGTCGAGCCGGCGTCCAGGATCACTGTGCCGTCGTGGGGCAGTTCGGCGACGGCGGCCTGGGCGACGCGGTCCTTCTCGTCGGCCGCCGTGTACTCGCGTTCGGCGAGGTCGGGCTCGAAGTCCAGGCGCCCGGCCGGTATCGCACCGCCGTGCACCCGGCGTACGAGACCCGCACGGTCCAGGGTCTTCAGGTCGCGGCGGATGGTCTCCGCGGTGACCTGGAACTCCTCGGCCAGTGACACCACGTCCACCCGGCCGCCGTCACGGGCGAGCCGGAGGATCTCCTGCTGCCGCTCCGGTGCGTACATGTCCGTTCGCCTCCGACTTATGCCCGAACCTGTGGTTTCACTCGGAGGCTACGCCCGCATTTCCAGAAAGTAAACAGGTTCGGGCGTGATCCGGGCATGAACGGACTTTCGTTGCCGAAGGCAATACAAGGAGGGCCACACGAAGGGGCCCGGCACCTGAGGTGCCGGGCCCCTTCGGTCCTGGTTCACGAAACGAGCTCGGGCTCCTTCGTGAGCTCGTCGGAGGACGCGTCCTCCACGCCCTCCAGATGCTGCGCCGGCCGCTTCGGCAGCGCGAACATCAGCAGGAAGATGACCGCCATCACCGCCGCGACCCAGCCCAGCGCGTGCTGGAAGGCGTTCACGAAGGCCGGGCTGACCTCGGCCGGTGTCAGCCGGTCCCCCATCGTGCCGAAGAAGACGACGGACACCAGGCCGAGGCCCAGCGCGTTGCCCATCTGCTGCACGGTGTTGATGAGGCCGGACGCCGAACCGGCGTGCTCACGCGGCACGTCCGACAGCACCGCGTCCGTCAGCGGCGCCACGATGAAGCCCATCCCCGCGCCCATGACCACCAGCGGGAGCGCCATCTGCCAGGAGGCGATGGACATGCCGTACCGCTCGGACTCCCAGATGTAGAGCAGTACGCCCGCCGCCATGGTCAGCGCGCCCGTCTGGAGCACCTTGCGCCCGAAGCGCGGGACCAGCAGCTGCACCGACATCCCGGCCGCCGCCGACACCGCGATCGAGAACGGAACCCCGGTCAGGCCGGCCCGCAGCGGGCTCCACCCCAGTCCGATCTGCATGTACAGCGTCCACACCAGGAAGAAGATGCCGAGCGCGACCCCGAAGACGGTCTGGACGGCGATGCCCGCGGCGAAGCTCTTCGCCTTGAAGAGGGAGAGTTCGACGAGCGGCGAACCGTCGATCCGCGCCTTGCGCTTCTCGTACGCCACCAGCGCCGCGAAGACGACGAGCGCGCCGATCATGGACGCGTACCCCCACAGCGGCCAGCCCAGCTCCTCGCCGCGCGTCAGCGGGTAGAGCAGCATCAGCAGCCCCAGTGTGACGAGGGCGACGCCGACGAGGTCCAGCTTGAGGGCCCGCGGGGCCTTGGACTCGGTGATGAAACGGCGGCCCAGGATCAGGCCCGCGATGCCGACCGGCAGGTTGATGAGGAAGATCGGCCGCCACTCGAGCCCGAACAGGTTCCACTCGGTGAGCAGCGCGCCGAGCAGCGGTCCGGACACGGCGCCAAGGCCCACGACCGCGCCGAACAGACCGAACACCTTGCCCCGCTCGTGCGCCGGGAAGGTCGCGTGCACGATCGACAGCACCTGCGGCACCATCAGCGCGGCCATCCCGCCCTGGAGGATGCGGGAGGCGACGAGCATCTCCGGGTTCGCGGCGAAGCCGCACAGGGCCGATGCCATCGTGAATCCGCCTATGCCGACCAGGAAGAGTCGCTTGCGGCCGTGGATGTCGCCGAGCCGCCCACCGGTGATGAGTCCTGCGGCGAAGGCCAGCGCGTAGCCCGCGGTAATCCACTGGATCTGGCTGAACGAAGCCCCCGCGTCCCGCTGGATCGACGGGATCGCGATGTTGACGATCGTGACGTCGACCAGGTCCATGAAGGCCGCGGTCATCACGATCGCGAGTGCGAACCAACGACGCCGGTCGGCCACGGGGGCCGGGCTGTTGAGAGTGGTCTCGGTGGAGGTCATGGAACGAAGTTAGTGCGGCAATAGGTCAGATCGTGTCCTAGTTCTACGGCACTCTGGAAAACATGACTACGGATACGCCGGCCCGGCTGCTCCAGCTCCTCTCCCTGCTTCAGACGCCCCGCGAGTGGCCCGGCGGTGAGCTGTCCGAGCGGCTCGGGGTGTCCCGTCGTACCGTCCGGCGGGACATCGACCGGCTCCGCGAACTGGGCTATCCGGTGCAGGCGACCAAGGGGTCCGACGGCGGGTACCGGCTGGTGGCGGGGAAAGCGATGCCGCCGCTCGTGCTCGACGACGAGGAGGCGGTGGCGATCGCGGTGGGGCTGCGGGCCGGCGCCGGGCACGCGGTCGAGGGCATCGAGGAGGCCTCCGTACGGGCGCTCGCCAAGCTGGAGCAGGTGCTGCCGTCGCGGCTGCGGCACCGCGTGTCCACGTTGCAGGCGGCGACCACCCCGCTGACCAGCGGGGACGGGGCGAGCATCGCGCCCGAGACGCTGACCGTCATGGCCTCCACGGTGGCCGGCCGGGAGCGGCTGCGGTTCGCGTACCGAGCCAAGGACGGGACGCCGTCGCGACGGCTGACCGAGCCGTACCGGCTCGTCTCCACCGGCCGCCGCTGGTACCTCGTCGCCTACGACCTCGACCGCGAGGACTGGCGTACGTTCCGCGTCGACCGGGTCGCCGAGCCCTTCGCGACCGGGGCGCGCTTCGCTCCGCGCGAGTTGCCGACGGGGAGTGCGGCGGAGTACTTGCGGCAGTCGATGTACCGGCGCCAGGTGACGTACGACTTCGACGTCACCTTCGCCGCGCCCGCCGCGTTCGTCGCCGCGCGACTGCCCGCCTCGCTCGGGGCGCCCGAACCGATCGACGACCACAACTGCCGGCTGCGTTCCTCCGCCGGGGACGCCGTGGAGTGGCTGGCGGTGCGGCTCGCGACGGTCGACTGCGAGTTCACGGTGCGGGAGCCGGCGGAACTTGTGGTGTGTCTACGGGAGTTGGGGGCGCGGTTGACTCGGGGGGCGGGCGGGGGCGCGTCCTGACGTACGGAACACGCGGCGCCTGGTTGGCGTACGGGACTCGCGCCGTGCGGTGGCGCTGGATCCCGTACGTCAACCTCCCTGGCCTGTCACGTACTTGGCGCCTCCGTTGAGCCACACGTACGGCCGTGCGGGTCAGTTCGTCGCTTGCTCGGCGTGCCACGGAAAGTCGCGGAGGGACCCGAGATTGCGCAGCGCGAGCGCGACGGGCCCGGCCGGTCCGGTCGCCGGGGCGTCGCCGGCGGCCCATGCCTCCACCGCGACGCGCACCGCCGCGCTGGCCACGGCGGCGCTGAGACGGAGCTCGGGGGACAGCTCGAGGTAAGGCAGCGGGTGGCCGCCAGGCGCCCGGTCACCGGACTCGGGCACCCCGGCGGTCTGAGCCACCGCCCCGGGCACGGGCGCCCCGGCGGCCTCAACCCCCGCCCCGGGTACGGCGGGGATCCGCGCCGCCAGCACCTCCGCCAGCGTCCGCTCCGCCGTATGGCAGGCCTCGCCCCACACCCTCAGCAGGGCCGGGCTCTCCTCGGCCAGCCGGAGCAGGGAGCGGACCCACTGCAGGGACTCCTGGCGCACCCCGACGCCGGGCGTCAGCGTCTGGACGACGGCGTGGTGGAGGGCCTCGGGAACGGTCAGGTGGGCCGGGGCGTCGCGGACCATCTCGGCCCATCTCTGGGAACCGGCGGCGAAGAGGGGGCCGAGGGACTCCTCCTTGCTCGCGAAGTAGCGGTAGAAGGTGCGCGGGGCGATGCCGGCGGCGCGGGCGATGTCCTCGGCGCGGGTGGCGCGCAGGCCGTGGCGCATGAAGAGCCCGGCGGCGGCCCGGGCGATCTCCATACGGGTGGCGGCCTTGCGCCGCTCGATCAGCGTGGGGCGCTGCCCATCGGGCGGGGAACTCGGGGCGCGTTCACCGGACGGCGCCCGGCCGGCAGCGGCGCGTGGCGGGCGTTCGACAGGGAGCGGGCCGGCGGAGGAGGACCGGGCTGTACCGTCGGCGGACAGCGGCTCGGAGGACGAGGCCGGGGCATCCGCGGACGCCCGAGGGCCGGAAGCCGGGGCCGTCGCGTCGGCTGAGGCGCTTGCCGCGCGTTTGGTACCGCTCACGGACGGCAGGTTATGCCCCTGTGGCAGAATCTGCCATTCGGGTCACCCCGGGGTTCAGGTTCGGGGTGGCCCGTCAAACAACCTGCCCGGAAACAGCCTCCCATGCGCGAGCCACCCGGGCCTCCGCCCCTGTCCACGCGGCATGCGGCACTCCTCGTCGGGCAGGACCACACGCACCCCGCCGCATGCCCCGCACCCCGGACAAAAATGGAGCCGAGCCCCGGCGCCAGGGGGGGAAGGCGCCGGAGCTCGGCTCTGGAAGAGTCCCGGCGCGGGGGGGGTGTGCGTCGGGACTCGGCTTAGGGGGGCCAAGGGCGTATGCCCGGGGCCCTGATGCCTAACCCTGGGCCCTGAAGTCTTGTTCCCAGAGCCCAGCGAGTTGAAGCGGCCTTAGACGGCCATGTCCGGTCGACTTGTGGCCGACATCTGTCGGTTCCAAAGCGCCGGGCAAGGTCCGACCGGGCGATGCGGCGAGGATCCGAGCCGTAGGGACCGTACGAACCCTACGGACCTGACGGACCCTACTGCGAGGACCGCCCCCGTACGGGGACGACTCACGCCGCCGCGTCGAACCCGGTGTCACGTGCCAGCTTCTTCAGTTCGAGGAGCGCGTGCTTCTCGATCTGGCGGATGCGCTCGCGCGTGAGGCCGTGCTCCTTGCCGACCTCGGTGAGCGTGCGCTCCCGGCCGTCCTCGATGCCGTACCGCATCTTGATGATGGAGGCCGTGCGCTGGTCGAGGCGGCCGATCAGGTCGTCCAGCTCCTCGCTGCGCAGCAGCGTCATCACCGACTGCTCGGGTGAGACCGCGGAGGTGTCTTCGAGGAGGTCACCGAACTGGGTGTCTCCGTTGTCGTCCACCGCCATGTTCAGCGAGACCGGGTCGCGGGCCCAGTCCAGGACGTCGCCGACGCGCGCCTCGGTCGTGTCCAGCTCGGCGGCGATCTCCGCGTGCTCGGGCTCCCGCCCGTTCTTGCGGTTGAACTCGCGCTGCACGCGCCGGATCCGGCCCAGTTCCTCGACCAGGTGGACAGGAAGGCGGATCGTGCGGGACTGGTCCGCGATGGAACGGGTGATGGCCTGACGGATCCACCAGGTGGCGTACGTCGAGAACTTGAAGCCCTTGCGGTAGTCGAACTTCTCGACCGCGCGCACCAGGCCCGCGTTGCCCTCCTGGATCAGGTCGAGCAGGGGCAGGCCGCTGCGCGGATAGCGCCGGGCCACGGCGACGACAAGGCGCAGGTTCGAGCGGATGAAGACGTCCTTGGCCCGCTCGCTCTCGGCGACCAGCGCCTCCAGCTCCTCGCGGGACGCGTCCGCCTTGGCATGCTCCCCGCCATCGAGGATCTGCCGTGCGAACACACCCGCCTCAATGGTCTGGGACAGCTCGACTTCCTTGGCGGCGTCGAGCAGCGGTGTACGCGCGATCTCGTCGAGGTACATGCCGACCAGGTCGCGGTCGGCGATCTCGCCGCCTACGACGCGAACACTGCGTGCGCGGTCGCTGGTCTCGCCGGAGGCGGACTTACGACGGGCGACGGCACGGGTTGCCATGCGTGCTCCCTTGCGATGGTGGGCTTGCGGGTCGGTCCGGACACTTGGGCTCACCCTCCAACGGGTGCCCTGCATCCGAAGGAAACAACGACTGGAATCCGGACAGAATTCCCAACCCGCCCCTCGATTTTTCTGATCATGCAGTACCCTGTGCCGCCACAGAGAGGTGGCAGATGACAGCAGAACGTATAGATGTGCAGGTCAGGCCGGGATTCGAGGGTGACCTCGAGGCCCTCACGGCCATCTACAACCACTACGTGCGTGAGACGCCCATCACATTCGATACCGCTGTCTTCACTGCGGAAGAGCGTCGCTCGTGGCTGCTCTCCCACCCTGAAGACGGACCACACCGGCTGATGGTTGCCGCCGACGCGAACTCACAGGCGATTCACGGGTACGCCACCAGCAGCCCGTTCCGCGCGAAACCGGCGTACGCCACCTCGGTCGAGGTCACGATCTACCTCGCGCCCGACGCGGCAGGCCGCGGCATCGGCACCCTCCTCTACAAGGCCCTCTTCGAGGCCCTGGCCGACGAGGACCTGCACCGCGCCTATGCGGGCATCGCCCAGCCCAACGAAGCGTCCGAGCGGCTGCACGAACGCTTCGGGTTCCGGCACGTCGGCACGTACCGCGAGGTGGGCCGCAAGTTCGGCCGCTACTGGGATGTGGCCTGGTACGAGAAGGAACTCTGACCCGCCAGGCACGGGCTGGGCTGGGCTGGGCTCAGCCGAACTGCACCGACCGCTTCGCCATCCCCATCCAGAACCCGTCGATCACCGACTTCTGCCCGTCCAGCTCGCCGGCCGCGTCCGCCGCGCCCATGGTCACGAAGAGGGGCGCGAAGTGCTCGGTGCGCGGGTGGGCGAGACGGCCCGCCGGGGACTTGCGCTCGAAGTCGAGCAGCGCGTCCACGTCACCGGCGTCCAGTGCGCGGTGGCCCCAGTCGTCGAACTCGCTCGACCAGGACGGCACGCCGCCGCCGGTGTGCCGCAGGGCCGCGAGGTTGTGCGTGAAGAAGCCGGAGCCCACGATCAGGACGCCCTCGTCGCGCAGCGGCGCCAGCTTCCGGCCGATCTCCATCAGCCGGACCGGGTCGAGGGTCGGCATCGAGATCTGCAGGACCGGGATGTCGGCCTCGGGGAACATCTCGACGAGCGGGACGTACGCGCCGTGGTCGAGTCCGCGGTCCGGGATGTCCTGCACCGGGATGCCGGGGGCGCGCAGCAGCTTCCGTACGGACTCGGCGAGTTCGGGGGCGCCGGGAGCCGCGTACCGCACCTGGTAGTAGTGCTGGGGGAAGCCCCAGAAGTCGTAGACGAGGGGGACGGTCTCGACGGCGCCGAGGGCGAGGGGGGCCTCTTCCCAGTGGGCGGAGACCATCAGGATCGCCTTGGGGCGCGGCAGGCCGGCGGACCAGTCGGCGAGCTGGCCGGGCCAGACCGGGTCGTCGGCGAGCGGCGGGGCACCATGACTGAGATAGAGGGCGGGCATGCGCTCCAGCGGGGCACGCTCCTCGGTGGCGACGGACGTGGCAGCGGACACGGCGGCGGCTCCCTCCCAACGGGTTCGATCACACGCCCTCGGGGGTCGATCAGCGACCCGAAGGACTCGATACTTGAACTCTCAATATCAACATCTCACCTTAGTCCCCATTTGTTTAATTTTCAAGAAGGGGCTCGTACAGTGGAGTACATGAACACGGCATCCGCTCAAGAGACGCGCTGGCTCACCGAAGAGGAACAGCGCACGTGGCGCGCCTACATGCACGCCTCCACACTCCTCGAGGACCACCTCGACCGCCAGCTCCAGCGCGACGCGGGCATGCCGCACGTCTACTACGGCCTGCTCGTGCAGCTCGCCGAGGCGCCGCACAGGCGGTTGCGGATGACCGAGCTGGCCATGAACGCGAAGATCACCCGCTCCCGTCTCTCCCATGCGGTGGCCCGCCTGGAGAAGAGCGGCTGGGTGCGGCGCGAGGACTGCCCCTCCGACAAGCGCGGACAGTTCGCGGTCCTGACGGACGAGGGCTACGAGGTCCTGAGCCGGACCGCGCCGGGCCATGTGGCCGCCGTACGCCAGGCCCTCTTCGACCGGCTCTCCCCCGACCAGCAGAAGGCCCTCGGCGAGGCCATGCGGATCATCGCCGAAGGGCTCCAGCCGAAGGATGCGGGCGCGGACCTGCCCTGGCTTCGCTAGAGCTCTCTCGTGGGGAGCTCTCGCGCGGCAGGGCGGCAGGGCCCGGACGCAGGTCCGCCCCGGCTCCGATGAACTCGGAACCGGGGCGGACCCTGGGATTCGTACGGGCGAGGCGTCCCCACCCCGCGCCCGTACGCGAAGTACCCGGAATACCGGCGGTACGGGTGATCAGTGGGCGATCACCGGCACCTTCACCTCGTCCTCGGCGCCCTCGCCCGCACCCTCGCCGGAGGCCGAAGTGACGTCCGGACGGCCGGTGTTGATGAGGGTCGCGGCGACCGTCGCGGCGAGCACGAGGATGCCGACGGCGAACCAGATCGCGTTGGTGTAGCCGTGCACCTGGCCCTCGAGCTGGACCAGCTGCTGCTGGGCCTGGGAACCGGCGCCGCCGATGTGGTCCTTGATGTACGAGGTCGTCGCCGAGGCGGCGATCGTGTTCAGCAGGGCCGTACCGATCGCGCCGCCCACCTGCTGCGAGGTGTTGACCATCGCGGAGGCGACACCGGCGTCACGCGGCTCGATGCCGAACGTGGCCAGGGACATGGCGGGCATGAACGCCGTACCCATACCGAGACCGAGCAGCACCATGCCGGGCAGGATCACGCCGGCGTACGAGGAACCGATCTCCAGCTGGGTCAGGAACAGCATGCCGAGCGCGGCGACCAGGAAGCCCGGGCCCATCAGCAGGCGCGGGGCGACCCGGGTCATCAGCCGGGTGCCGATCTGGGTGGAGCCCACCATCATGCCCGCGATCATCGGCAGGAAGGCGAAGCCGGTCTTGACCGGCGAGTAGCCCTTCACGATCTGCAGGTAGTAGGTCAGGAAGAGGAACAGGCCGAACATCGCGATGATCGCGAGGCCGAGCGAGAGGTAGACGCCGCCGCGGTTGCGCTCGGTGATGACACGGAGCGGCAGCAGCGGGGCCTTGACCCTGGACTCGGTGAAGACGAACCCGGCGAGCAGGACCACCGAGGCGGCGAACAGGCTGAGCGTCACGGAGTCGCCCCAGCCGTCGGACTCGGCGCGGGTGAAGGCGTAGACGAGCGTGACCAGACCGAGGACGGACAGGACGACGCCGGGGATGTCGAGCGGCGAGCGGTTGCGGCCACCGGCCGGCTCACGGATGACGAAGTACGCGCCGACGGCGGCGATGATCGCGAACGGGATGTTCACGAAGAACGTCCAGCGCCAGTCGAGGTACTCGGTGAGAACGCCGCCGAGGATGAAGCCCACGGCACCGCCACCACCGGCGATCGCGCCGTAGATGCCGAACGCCTTGGCGCGCTCCTTGGGCTCCGTGAACATCACGGCGAGCAGCGAGAGCGCGGCGGGCGCGAGCAGCGCGCCGAACGCACCCTGCAGGGCGCGGGCGCCGAGCATCATCGCCTCGTTCGTGGCCGCGCCGCCGATGGCGGACGCGCCAGCGAAACCGATCAGACCGGCGACAAAGGTGCGCTTGCGGCCCCACAGGTCGGCGATACGACCGCCGAAGAGCAGCAGACCACCGAAGGCGAGGGCGTAGGCCGTGATGACCCACTGCCGGTTACCGTCCGATATCCCCAGGTCCTGCTGGGCGGAGGGCAACGCGATGTTCACGATGGTGGCGTCGAGGACGACCATCAGCTGGGCGAGCGCGATGAAGGTGAGCGCTTTCCAGCGGTTCGAATGTGCTGATCCGGCGTCGGACATTGCTGTCGACTTTCCTGTTTCAGACATGGGGATACCCACTCCGGGACTTCGTAGCGAAAATTAAGGATGAGAAGGATGAGAGAGAGTTCTGAGGACTGAGGGACTTGGTTCTGCAGTCTTTTGAGGTCTGCAGTCTTTTGAGGTCTGAGGTCTGAGGTTCTGACCGGCGCTCCGCGCGGGACTAATCGCTCACGCTCGTCGCATGTCCTCCACGGTCGCGGCCACTCCGGTGAGTTCGGAGCGGGCCGGAGCCCGCATACCGTCCAGGAACAGCTGCAGGTGACGGTGTACGAAGCGGTCGATGCCCTGGCACGCTCCCCCGGGCAGCGGCCTGGTGAGCTGGGTGACTGCGATCATGAGGTCGCCGAACTCGACGTCGGGGCGCAGTTGGCCGGACTCGCGGGCGCGGGCCATGAGCTCCTCGATCAGTCCCGTGGTCCGGTCGCGCGCGGCGACGAGGTCCGGGTGGTTCTGGTCGAAGCCCTCGGAGAGCATCGGGCACAGGGCGCCGATCCGCTCGTCCGCCGAGAAGTGCACGAAGTCGCTCAGCGCCTCGAAGGCGTCGCCCCCCGCGGCGATCGCCGACTCGGCCCGCTCCGACGTGCGGTCCATGACCGAGCAGACGACCTCACGTGCCAGTGCGTCGCGGTCGGGGAAGTTGCGGTACACCGTGGCGTTGCCGACACCGGCCCGGCGGGCGATCTCGTCGAACGGCACCTCGGGGCCGAACTCGACGAACATCTCGCGAGCGGCGGCGACGATCCGCTCCCGGTTGCGCAGGGCATCGGCGCGCGGCCGGGGCACTCGACGCTGCACTCGGGTTGCGGTCTCCACGGCGTACTCCTCGTAGGTAGTTGGACGGCCGTTCACGTAGATGACGGCCGGATTGCGATCCGGGGATTCACTCCCCGCTTCGCTCGGACACATGGCTAAACGGGGAAACGATCCCCGGTTATTTCCCACCTTCGATGTGACCTGAGTCACATCTCTTCCGGCAAGAAACCCACGATCGGACTCATCCAGCGCGCGCCCGCGCACCCCTCGCCACAGGGTGATCGAAAGGGTGCAGCCGGTGACCGGCGGCTGCCGTCGCGCGAAGGGGTCACGTATGCCGCCGACCAGCCGTCGGATACGCCCGCGCCGCGTGGTCGCGCTCGCCTCGGTGGCCGTTCTGACACTGGCGGTCAGCACCTCCGCCGGCACCGGACATCTGACGGCGGGCTCCACGACGGCGGGCTCCATCGCGCTGGCCCGCTCCACGGCGCTCGGCCCCTGCATGATCAACGGCGCACTGGGCGTACAGATGGGCGAGGGCGTCCCGACGCCCCCCGGGTACGCCCGCTCCACCGGCACCGTCCGCGCCCTCACCCTGATGATCGACTTCTCCGACGCGCACGGCCAGGGCAGCGCGCTGGACCGCCTCGCGGAGTTCTTCCCGCAGACCCAGGAATGGTTCAGGACCGGCTCCTACGGCCGCCTCGACTACCGTCCCGAGACGCCCGTACGGCACTGGCTGCGGATGCCCAAGCCGTTCAAGGCGTACGGCATAGAGCGCGGCGCGCCCTTCGACCCCGGGTACCGCGAACTGGTCCAGGACATCGTGGCCGCCGCCGACCCGACCGTGGATTTCAGCTCGTACGACCTCCTGAACGTGCTGGTCACACCGAACGCCGGGCCCTCCGCCCTGGACACCGTCCTGTCCGTGACCTTCGCCGGCAACACCGAGGCACCGGTCGCCGACGGCGTCGCCGTCTCCAACGCGTCCTTCGTCTACAGCCGCCAGGACGACGGCTCCGGCTCCTACGACGAGACGGGCTACCGGGTACTCCCCCACGAGAACAGCCACACCTTCGGCCTGCCCGACCTGTACACCCAGGACGGCGGGGGCGCGGTCGGGCACTGGGACATCATGAGCGAGGACTGGGGGGCCGGGAACGATCTGCTCGGCTGGCACAAGTGGAAGCTCGGCTGGCTCGACGAGACGCAGGTCGCCTGTGCGGCGTCGCCCGGCACGACCGAGTACACGCTCACCCCGCTGGCCAAGCCCGGCGGCGCCAAACTCGTCTTCGTGCCGACCAGCAGCAGGACGGGGTACGCCCTGGAGCTGCGCACCCGCGACGGCAACGACGCCGCCGTCTGCCGCCCCGGCATCCTCATCTACAAGGTCGACGCGAACATCGACACCGGAAACGGCCCCGTCACCGTGTACGACTCCCACCGCGACAGCGGCGGCTGCACCCGCTCCCCCAACGTCCACGCGGAACTCTCCGACGCGCCCTTCACCCCCGGCGAGTCCTTCAAGGACCCCAAGACCGGCGTCGCGATCACGGTGACGGGAGTGGATCTCTCAGGGAACTACCGGGTGTACGTCACCCGACGCTGAGCCGGCCGGGCCCGCTGCTGCGCCGGTGACCTGCTCAGGACCTGCTGAGGTGGCCGGGCAAGCACTACCGTGTCTCTTCTGAGAGCCGCAAACGGAGAGCCCATGCCATCGAACGTCGTGCCGGCACCCGAGGACGAGAACGAGGACGGGAACGGGAGCGAGGACAGTAACGAGGACGGGAGCGGCAACGGGAGCGCAAGCGGAAGCGGAAGCGGAACCGTGATGACCGGGACCGTCGTGCCCGCGGAGGCCGTGGCCCCCCTCATGCGCGGTATCGCCGTCCTGCAGCGGCTGACCGTGGCCGACGGGGTGTCCAGTCTCAGCGGGCTCGAGCGGGCCACCGGGCTCGCGCGTTCCACCGTCGACCGGATCACCGCCACGCTCGCGCGCATGGGGTACGTACGACTCGACGGCCGGGACGCCGTACTCGCCCCGCGTCTGATGGAACTCGGCAACGCCTACCTCGGCGCCCTCCGCCTCCCCCGCCTCCTGGACGCGCACGCCGACGCCCTCGCCGACGAGCTCGACGAGTCGGTGTCCCTCGCCGTCGGCGACCGGGACGGCATCCGCTTCATCCACCAGGCGACCAGGCGCCGCGCCATGTCCCTGAGCTTCCGCATCGGCGACCTGCTGCCCGCCGAACGCACCGCCCCCGGCCCGCTGTTCGCCACCGAGTGGGGCGAGACGGAGTGGGCGCGGTGGCACGAACGCCGGGCGGCCGATCCGGAGGACCGGGGGTTCCCCGCCGTACCGGCACGGAGCCGGCCGTTCGCCGAAGTCCCGTCCGGGCCGGGCGAGTCGGGGGACCGTGATCGAGCGCCCCGTGGCGCCCCGCCGGTCCAAGTCGCCACCGTTGGCGAGGACTTCGAGGTGCGTACGGAGGAGGCGCGGAAGGACGGATGGTCGCTCGACGACCAGCTCATCGAGCCGGGGCTCGTCGCCCTTTCGCTGCCCGTACGGGCGGATGGGCACATCGCCTGCGTGGTGAGCGTGGTGAGCCACACCAGCCGGCACACCGCGGCCGGCCTGCGGGACACGCTGCTGCCCCGGCTGCGGGTGGCGGTCGCCGCGATGGAACGGGAACTGCGCGAGGCCCCGCCCGCCGCACCGGCCGCTCCTTCCGGTCTCGCCGCCTGGACCGGCGCTTCCAAGCAGGAACTGGGCCGGGAGTTCATCGAGTCGCTGGCCCGCGGCCTGACCGTGATCACCTCCTTCGGCGAGGGCCGCGCCGAGCTGACCCTCACGGAGGTCGCCCAGGCCACCGGCCTCGCCCGCGCGACCGCCCGGCGCGCCCTGATCACCCTGGAACACCTCGGCTACGTCACCACGCACGGCCGCGTCTTCCGGCTCACTCCGCGCGTCCTTGGCCTCGGCTTCCCTCCGCTGTCCCGGACCTCGCTCCCCGACATCGCGGCCCCGCACCTCACCGAACTCGCGCACCGGCTGCACGAATCGGCGTCGCTGGCGGTCCTGATCGGCGACGAGATCCAGTACACCGGCCGCGTCGCCACCACCCGCGTGATGAGCGTCAACATCACCGTCGGCACCCGGCTGCCCGCGTACGCGACCTCACTCGGCCGCGTGCTGCTCGCCGACCTCCCCGACCCCCACCTTCCGGAACTGCTCCCGCTGACCCCTCGTACGATCACGGATCCCGCACGACTGCGGGCCGAACTGGACCACGTACGGGAAGCCGGATACGCCCTGGTCGACGAAGAGTTGGAGTATGGGTTGCGGTCCGTCGCCGTTCCGGTGCGGCAGCGCGGCGGGCAGGTCGTCGCCGCGGTGAACGTCGCCCTGCACAGCAGCCGCCGTACCGCCGAGGAGTGCGTCCGCGACATCCTGCCCGAACTCCACGCCACGGCCGGCCGGATCGAGGCGGACCTGCGGGTCGCGGGCAGCTTCAGACGCGTACCGCTGGGCTGACTTCGGAAGAGGGCTATGAGGGCTATGAGGGCTATGAGTGCCATTGGGAAGAGGCCTATTTTGCGGGCCGACCCAGCCGCTTGAGCAGTTCGGTGGCGGTCTCCTTGCCGCTGTCGTGGGAGTAGTCGACCTGGTCGGTGATGACGCCGGCCCAGAAGAGGGTGTCGTCGACCGGCTCGTAGATCTCCCGGGCGCCCGGGGCGTCCTCCTCCGAGAAGGCGGCGCGGGCGAACGGGTCCTTGGCCCATTCGTGCTCGATGACCTTGACGGGTTCGAGCCTGCGGTCGCCCGCCACGCCCCGGATCACCTCGAGGACCTCCCGGTGCCGGCGGTCGGCGGGCAGCGCCAGCAGGCGTCTGGCCTCGTCCCCGTCCGCTCCCATGTCGACCACCTGCCCCGAGAAACCGGGCACCCCCTTGGAGGCGTTCCACAGGTACCAGGGCACGCCGGCCTCGACGATGTCGTCGGCGTCCTCCGGGATCACCGGCCTGGCGAATTCCATGAGGACCTTCGACACCACGATCGGCTGTACGGCCTTGAAGGCGTCCACCTTCGCGGCCGGCAGCGCCGGGGAGAACTCGACGGCGCCGGCGGCCAGTACGGCGACCGGCAGGGCCACCACCGCCGAGCGGGCCCGGTAGGTGACGGGGCGCCCCTGCCGCTCGGCGTGGACGACGACTCCGGCGGTCGAGTGCTCCACGCGCCTTACCACCGTGCCGAGTTGGATGGACAGCTTGTCGGCGAGAGGGACAAGGACCTGGTTGTAGCCGCCGATGACGCGGAAGTTGACGTAGGAGGGTTCTGCGGGTTCGGTGCTCTTGTGCCAGGGGCCGCCCGGTCGCGTACGGGAGATCGTGACGGTGTGGCCGTGGGTCTTCAGTCCCTGCTCGCGGACCAGTTCCCAGGTCGAGGCCATCGTGCCGTGGATGAACTCCGGCCCGCGCTCGACCGGTACCGACATCGTGCTCCGGTCGGTCCACATGCGGCCGCCGATACGGTTCCGGGCCTCGACGACCACGACTGACTTCCCCGCGTCCGCCAGGACCCGGGCGCTGCTCAGCCCGGCGACTCCCGCACCGATGACGACGACGTCGAGGTCGGCGCCCCGGCTTCCTCCCCCGTTCGGCGTCGCCGGGGCGGCCCGTACCGCGTCGGCCGAGCACGCGGCGAGGGAGCCGGCCACGAGGCCTGCTGCGGCACCGATGAGGATGCCTCGACGGCCTACCAGGGGGCGTTCGTTCTGCACGTCGTCTCTGCCCTTCCATTTGTGAACGGTGTGCGCGCCGCTCGTTGCGCGTGCCGTCCACGCTGGTCGACCAGGCGTTCAGGTCGCCATCCCCCGACCGGCGGTCGGACCCCCGCCGGTCGGGGTTGCGGGGTCTGTTAGGTGGCCTGCCGTCGGTGTCGATCCGGCCGGCTGTTCAGGCGGTGTGGGTGGGCAGGCGCAGCCGTACCCGGTAGCCGCCGTCCTCCGTCGGTCCGCTCTCGAAGGTGCCGCCGAGCAGTTCGGCGCGTTCTCGCAGACCGATGAGGCCCTGCTGGGAACTGGGCAAGGCGAGAGCGGGGCGGGTGGGGGCGGTATTGGTGACGGTGACCTCTGTGCCCTGGCCGGTGCGGCGGATCTCGATGCACGCGGTCGCTCCGGGGGCGTGCTTGCGTACGTTGGTGAGCGCCTCCTGCACGGTGCGGTAGACCGCCCGCTGGCTGGGCGCGGCCATGTCCGTCGTGGGCCCGACGCCGCTGAACTCCACGTCGATACCGCTGTTCGCGATCAGCTGCTCCAGCTGGGCGAGGGTGGGCTGTGGGGTGAGCTCGGTCGCTCCGCTGCCGGAGGCACGCAACAGGGTGACCATGTGGCGGAGTTCGTCGAGGGTGGCGACGCTCAGGGTGCGGATCGAGTGGGCGGCCTCGCGGCTGGGGGCGTCCTTGGAGGCCACTTGCAGGGCGCCGGCCTGCACGGCGATCAGACTCACCTGGTGGGAGACGACGTCGTGCATCTCGCGGGCCAGCTGGGCGCGTTCACGGGCCAGTACGGCCTGGGCGTGCAACGCCCTCTCGTGCTCGCGCGCTTCCTCGATCTCCGCGAGCCGCTGCTTCAAGTCGCGCCGCGCCTGGACGAGTTGTCCCACGAGCACGGGCGCCAGCGTGGCGGCCAGGAGGTATCCGAAGTAGATCAGCGTCCATGTGTGGCCCGTCTCGGCGAACCCGTCCCCGTCCAGCGGCCATGGGAGGGCCAAGGCGGTGGCCGAGACAACTGCACAGCCGGCCAGGAGTCGGCGGTTCCGGGAACGCTCGGCGAGTGTGTACAGGACGGCGATCGGGGCGACCACGACTTCCAGGACCAGGGTGGCGGGCAGAGTCAGCGCGAACACCGTCAGCGGGAAGCGGCGCCTGAAGGCGAGCGCCGCGCATGCGACGGCCGCCAGGACCAGGGCGGTGGGCGAGACGGTCTCCATGTTGACTGAGGCGTCGAAGGCGGCGAGAGCGACGAGGCCTGCGTTCCGCACCCAGGCGGGGACGGCTGGCATGGCTGGCACGGCGGGCACGGCGGGCACCGACCATCGGCGCATTACGCGTCGCCCGCCTTGTGCCTCGCGTCCCTCGTGTGGTGTGTGTCGCGCGTGTGGTGTGTGTCGCGCGTGTGGCTCGTGTCCCTCGTGTCGTCCAGCAGGCCCGTGCGCTGGGCGATGAGGGCGGCCTGGACCCTGCTGCCGACGCGAAGCTTCGTGAGGATGGCGCTCACGTGGTCCTTGACGGTGCCGGCGCTGAGGTGGATCCGGGCGCCGATGTCGGCGTTGGAGAGGCCCTCGGCGATGAGGGTGAGCACCTCCCGCTCCCGGTCGGTGAGCCGGCCCACCCGGGTGGCTTCCGCCGTGTCGACCGGCGCCGGACCATTGGGGCGTTCCCGCAGGACCGCACGGGATGCCCTCGGCGAGAGGACGACGCCGCCTGCCGCCAACGTCCTTACCAGCTGCGCCAGTTGGTCGGGTTCGGTGTCCTTGAGCAGGAACCCGGCCGCTCCGGAGTGCAGTGCGGTCATGACGTACTCGTCGGTGTCGAAGGTCGTCAGCATCGCCACCACCGGAGCCACCGGCAGCGCCTGCAACTCGGCGAGCACGGTCAGTCCGTCCACGTCCGGCATACGGATGTCGAGCAGGACGACATCGGGGTCCTCACGGCGTACCGCATCGACCGCCTGAGCACCGACCGTGGTGGCGACGACCTGGATGTCGTCCGCCGAATTCAAGATCAATTCGAAGCCGGACCGCACCAGGGCCTCGTCGTCCACCACAACTACCCGGATCACAGTCGTTCCTTCGCACTCGTACGGCGGCTCGCGACCGCTGGGCTGTCGACCCTAGGCCGTGACCGGCGCTGCGTGGGTCCGGCGGCGGTCGAGGGCAGTCGACCGGCGGGGCCGTTCCAGCCGGTTGGGGGAAGTGCGCGACCACTGGGTGGCGGGGGTGGTCCCGCTGGTCGGCGGAGTGATCCGAGACGGACGGAGCGGTGGGATGGGGGCACAGGCCGACACCGTGAAGAGGGAACGTGCATGAACACAGCGAGGCCCAGGGCTGCGACGGCGCCGGTCGGCGCCTCGACAGCAGGAACCGGCCGTACGTCGGCAGCAGTAACCGGCCGTACGTCGGGGGCAGTTGACGCGCTGTCCGGCAGCGAAGCTGCCAGGGGTGCCGGCTCGGCGGGGGTCAGGTGAACGGGCACCTCGGTGGCGGTGGGGAAGCCGCCCTCATCGTGTTCCTGATGGCGGCCGGGATCCTGGCCGTTCTCCGCCCGGATCTGTACGCCGGGACGGCCCGGCACATCGCCGATCTGCTCGCAGCGCCGACCCGCTGAGCGATTGACGGGACCCATGCAGAGCACGTCCCTGAACACCGCCTCCGCGTCTCCGCACCGCAGCGGCCCGCACTACTGCCACCCGCCGAAACCCAGCGACACCCAACCCCGCCAAGGAGTCCAACGATGACGAGCGCCCGCGCAGAGCGTCGTGCGCGGTGGTCGAACGCTCGCCTGTTGTGGTCGTTCGTCCGCCCCTACCGCGGACGCCTCCTGCTGTCCCTGCTTCTCGGTCTCGGTGTGACCGCCGCTTCGCTGGCCACGCCGATGGTGACGAAGTGGGTGCTGGACTCGATCGAGGCGCCAGCCTCGATCGCGGGTCCGGTGATCGTTCTGCTGGCGCTGCTCGTGGTGAGTGCGGGCCTGGGGGTGGTGCAGTGGGTGCTGCTCGGCGCCCTGGCGGAGAACGTGGTGCTCGACGCGCGGCGTTCGCTGGTGTCCCGCTTCTTCCGGTCCGTGCTGGGCGATCTGCACACACGGTCCAAGGGCGAACTCGTCACGCGCGTCACCTCCGACACCGTGCTCCTGCGGGAGGCGGCGTCATCGAGTCTGGTGAACCTGGTCAACGGAACCGTCTCACTGGTCGGCACGATCGTGCTGATGGCGGTCCTCGACGTGCCACTGCTGATCAGCACACTCCTCGCGATCGTGCTCGTCGGTGTCCTCGCCGCTTCCCTGATGCCGCGGATCGCCCGAGCGCAGCGCGAAGCGCAGGAATCGGTCGGGCAGCTCGGCGGCCTGCTAGAAGGCGGTGTCGGGGCGATGCGCACGGTCAAGTCGTCCGGCGCGGAGGAGCGTGAGATCTCCCGGATCATGGGCCACGCGGACGATTCGGCCCGCCACAGCATCCGAGCGGTCAGGACCGAGGCCATCGCCTGGTCGGTCGCCGGCTCCGGAATGCAGCTGGCCGTCATCGCCATCCTCGCGCTGGGCGCCTGGCGGGTCAGCACCGGAGGCCTCGAGGTCTCCACCATGATCGCGTTCCTGCTGTACGCCTTCGGTGTCGTCGAGCCGATCACGGAACTGACCGAGGACCTGACCCATATGCAGGCCGGCGTCGCCGCCGCGGAACGGCTCCGGCAGGCCGAGGAGATCCGCACCGAGGACGTCACAGCCGGCGCGCCGGTTCCGCCGGGCGTGGAAGGCGAGCAGCTCATCACCCTCAACGACGTGTCCTTCACCTACCCCGGCGCCGCGGAGCCCGCCCTGCGCGGACTGACCGCGTCCATCCCCCGCCGCGGGCACATCGCGATCGTCGGACCGTCCGGGGCAGGCAAGACCACCGTCATGTCGCTGCTACTGCGGTTCGTCAGCCCCGACCACGGCACCATCACCATGAACGGGGCACCCTACGAGAGCCTCGCGATCAGCTCCGTACGGCAGCGGATCGCCTACGTCGAGCAGGAATCCCCGTTGCTGCCCGGCACCGTTCGCGACAATGTCGCGTACCGCCACCAGGACCTGACCGACGACGAGATCTGGGCCGCCCTGACCGCGGTGCACCTCGACGAGACCGTACGACGCCTCCCGGCCGGCCTCGACGAACCCGTGACCGGCACCAGCCTGTCCGGCGGTCAGCGGCAACGCATCGCCCTGGCCCGAGTCATCGCAACCCCGCCCGACCTGCTCCTCCTCGACGAAGCGACAGCCCAACTCGACGGCCTCACCGAGGCCGCCGTACACGAGGTCATCTCCCGCATCGCTCAACAGGGCACCGTCATCACCATCGCCCACCGGCTCTCCACCGTCATCGACGCCGACACCATCCTGCTCCTGGACGCAGGAACACTGCGCGCCGCAGGCACCCACACCGACCTCCTCGCACACGACGACCTGTACCGAAAACTCACCACCACACTGAAGATCACCACACCCGCCACGACCGAGCCCGCCGGACAGCGATGAGCCTGCGCAGCGGCGAACACTCTCCGACGACCACGAACCCGGGGGCGTCACCACGACCGCCGGGGAGCGGGGGAACGAGGGGGAGGGCACGACCGCCGGGGAACGGGGGAAGCCCGGAGCGACCCCGAGCCGGTGCCCCGCCGAGCTGATCACCTACCCCCACCCCAGCCGCCCCACCACCCAGCCCGCATCCGCTACCCTGTCGGAAGCTGTCCTTTAACGGCAGCGCAGACCTTGCAGAGACCTGGCTGACCTCTCACTCAGAGCCATCCGCCACGTTTCCCGCAAGGCCCCGCCTTCGTAGCTCAGGGGATAGAGCACCGCTCTCCTAAAGCGGGTGTCGCAGGTTCGAATCCTGCCGGGGGCACCAGGCAAAAGGCCCCGGACCGATCATGGTCCGGGGCCTTTTACATCTACTTCTGGCGTCAACGAGGGCGGTCACTCGCAACCGGCCGCCGCTTGAGCAGCCGGTCCATGCGGCTGCTGGCCTCGCGCTCCGCGTCCTGCACGACGTACGTGCATACGTCCATGGTGCGCGAGATTTCTTCCCATCTACTCGTCCGTACAAGATGCAGCCCTTCGAACCCGATCTCCAGGAACGGCGGCCACCCTGCCGCACAGCTTGCCCACTCGTCTATATGAGTATGCCTATTGGGGTGTATGAGTCCGAAGAGGTTTCCCCCTGCACTGCCCGAACCGACGCGAACTCACCCGAAGGAACCGTCTTCCCGGATGGCGAACAACTCGCAGCCGTCGTGTTCGAAGCGGGCTCGCCCATCGAACGTCGAGCCTGGACGGGTGCAGACTCCCCAGTCCCGGCCCAGCTCTCCGCTCAGCGCGACCCAGAACCGGCAACCGCCGCACTGCTCGTCGAACCAGTCATCCCGGTAGTCGGGCTGATGAGTGCGCCTGTTCTGCGCCCGCAACCAGCGCTCGTGACACGCGTCGTTGTGTTCGCGGTCGTCGCCTGTCCAAGCTCCGCCAGGCATCAGGTGATCCACACTCACGTCGCCGGGAGCTGGTACGACAGCACGTACGCATCCGCCGCCATCACGGTGTCGCAGACTTCCACGGCCCGCCCTTCCGTATCGAAGGCGGTACGGATGAGGTGGATCACCGGCACACCTGCGGCCAGCCGGAGCGTTTTGACCTCGGTCGGCGAGGGCATCCGGGCGCGGATCTCTTCCTCGAAGTGGTCGAGGCGGTGGCCGAGTTCCTCAAGGCGGGCGTAGATGCCGCCGGGACCTGGGTTGGGTTTGGCGATCGGGGTGTCCCGCGCGATGTCGAGCGGGAGGTAGGAGGTGGCGAACTCGACCGGCTTTCCGTCGAGCAGATACCGGCGCCGCCGAGCGAGCACGCGTCGCACGGAGCCGAGCCGCGCGGAGATGTCCTGGCTGGCCTTTTCCTCCTTGACCTCAAGGCTGTCGACCTGAGGATGACTTCCCGCAGCGTCGGCCTCGACGATGAACGCGGACTTCCCCTGCTCGCGGTGGCGCCGGGCGAACCGGTCGGAGGCCAGCCGGCGGACGGGCGGGCGCGGCCGTACGAAGACGCCCTTGCCGTGCTCCGCGTGCACCAGGCCCTCGCCCTGGAGGATGGAGAAGGAGTTTCGGACCGTCATACGGGATACCCCGTAGTGGTCGACGAGCTCGGCTTCCGAGGGCAGCTTTTCGCCTTCGGTGAATCGCCCACGGTCGATGGCCTCGCGCAGCTGGTCGGCGATCTGCCGGAACACCGCACGATCGCTCGTGGGGTCCAGATCGCCGAGCTGGCTGGTCGGGAGTGAGGTCACGTTTACTCCTTTAGGTATCTAGACGAGTGGGCGAGTTTTGTTGCTACGGTGGAGAGCCTAGCCACCTGAGAGGGCCGAGGAACGTGAGCACTGACCGTCCGCACTCCGTGAGCGTTGCCGGAGTCATTGTCGACGACCAGCGCCGGGCCCTTTTGATCAAGCGCCGCGACAACGGCCAGTGGGAACCCCCGGGCGGCATCCTCGAACGCGACGAAACCATTCCCGAGGCACTCCAACGAGAAGTCCTCGAAGAAACCGGCATCAAGATCATGCTTCCCGCGACCCTCACCGGCGTCTACAAGAACATGACGGGCTTGATCGTCTCTCTGGTCTTCCGTTGTGAGGCCGCCGACGGCACGCCCACCACCGGCGATGAGACCCGCGCACTGCGCTGGGCCACCCGCGAAGAAGTCACCGAACTCGCCGACGAGGCATACGCGATCCGCGTCCTGGACGCACTCGACTCCCTCGACGGGGCATCCCCGCCGGCCATCCGCGCCCACGACGGCGTGAAACTCGTCTAGCCCGAACCCGCTGCACACGGCGGCCTACCAGCATAAAGGAACTTGTATGCACGAGTATACGAGCACTGCGCGGGTCTGGGGGCTCACTTGCCCAGGTTTCCCTGAAGAGGTCAGCCGAGCGCGCCGCTGGACGCGGGACATCCTCAGAGGCTCACCCCTGGCCGAGGACGCGGAGGTGATCGTGAGCGAGCTGAGCACGAACGCGATCCTCCACACGGCAAGTGGTCAGGAGTCGGGCAGTTTCCATCTGGCACTCGCGGTGTCCTCGCAGATGGTCGCCCTCTCGGTCACGGACGACGGGGGTAACGGCACTGCCCCGAAGGTCGAGCACCAAGGCGACGACGCCGAGCACGGCCGGGGCTTAGGCATGGTCAGCGCGATCGCCCACCGGGTCGTGGTCCACGACAGCAACGGCGGCTACACGGTCACCGCGGAACTCTTCATCGACGCTCGGCCAGGAGGTCACCCGTGCTGATGGACAAGCCCCGCCGCGGCTACTGGTGCGAGTGCTGGACCGAAGACATTACCGAGCCGGGACGGCCGTCCCTCCTGGCATCCTTCGACGCCTACTCGGCACCCCAGGCAGACAGATGGGTCGCAGTCGCGCTCCGCACCATCTCACCAGCACTCGACCCAGAAGCCTCCGACGAGGCATGGGCCTGGCTGTACGAAGGCCGCGCCGAGACAAGGAGAGCCCTCCTGTGCTCCGAGCCCTGCACCGTCTCCGTCACGCACACCAACACCCGCATCACATGGACGATCCGCCCCGTGCTCTTCCTGCCGCTCGCACATCGCTTTGCTGGAGAACTCCCGGACTGCGTAACGGAGTTCAAGCCTGGCTAGCGATGGCGTCGGGCCGCAGCTTCGGACGTCTCGACCCAGTCGAGGTACCAACCCGCAAACTCGACCGGCACGTGCGGCGCTCCGAGGGGATGGAAGGTGCCGTCTCCCGCACGCTCATCAAGCCACATACGGCCACGCTCCGGACCAGAGACGACCAGCCAGGAGCAGTAACCGCAACCCTCGTGACTGAGGTTCACCGCACCGGACGTCGACCAGTCGAAGAGCGCCTCATCCTCCTCCAGCCAGGCTCGATAGGCCTCACGGAACGCGTCCTCAACCGCAAAGGCAGACTCCACAGGTTCCTTGGCACTGTGCTCGGCCTGGACCCGTGCGCTTTCCTCCGCGGCAGAGAAAGGGACCCGCAACCGGTCATGCGACATGCCGCCATCTACTTCGGTCCACAGCCACCCGGCGTCGCTCCGGCTCAAGGAGCTCACTCCGTAGCCCGGCCCAGCACCGCCAGCACCAACCTCAAGCAGAAACCCCCGGTAGTCCTCCGGTAGCAAAACGCCCCGCTGAGCCTCAGCTTCACTGACGTCCGACTCTGACAGCGGATCAGCAAGCCGGAAGTGATGACCACGGGCCCCGTACCGGTCCCAGGCTCCAAAGACTTGCCGTGCCCGATCCGCACGCGCCAACTCCGCAACTCGCTTACGGACACCGCTCCAGTTCATAGCCCCCATGAGCCGAAGCGTAGGCCAAAGCACCTGAACCCCAGCGAGCATCACGCACCAGCTGCAACCGCTGCGCCAAGCATCAACCGAGACACGACAAGCCCCACTCGCCCGACTGAGTTACAACTTTCTCTACTGGTTCAAGGCGGCTCGCTCCGCTCCCCGCGCGCGGCACGGCCCCCGGCCGGGCCTGCGCTCCTGCCTGCGTCCCGCTCCAGCCCGGCCGGCGCCCGTGCCGCGCGCACAGCAAACAGCCGCTTGCTGACAAAGAAGGGGAACAGACTGCCCGACGCGCCGGAAGCTTGCGGCCATGATCACCGCGCCAAAGCAGCGCCACCTTAAAGCCGCTACACCGACCTTGAGCAGCTCGAGTATGGCAGGGAATCACGGAAAACGGCCCACCAACGAGGACTCTCGTCGACGCCACAAGCCAATTGCGTGGCTGAGGCCAATGGGGGTACAGCGAGGCATACGCGTGCGTGGTCGGTCGGCCTACCCGCCATCGTGGCTGACTGTCGTCGGCTGAGGTTCGTGCCACAGCCGTGCCAGATACAGAGGTCAGCCACGGTCAATGGGATTTCTCTGCGGTCCATTTGCCGAGTGCCGTACTGGGTATCGAAGCCTAAGCTCAGCGGTCCCACTCCCCCCCGTGTCTCTCCTGAATCGGATGCCGCAGGTTCAAATCCTGCCGGGGCGCCAGCCTACATTGCGCCATGGCCGTCACTTGAGATCACCTCGAATAATTTGTACCCAATTGGACCGAACCCGCCCATCAGCTTCGATTTTGGGAATGAATCGAACTACCTGGCCGGTCAGGTCACCCAAGCCTTCCTCCGGGCGATTCTCCACAGATGATCCATGAAAGAATACATCCTTAGGGAACCGAGGATGAGCGATAAACCCGTAGGTCTCACACCACGCTTTCACCACCCCCTCGGCTATCTCGTCCCGCTGCGACTCCTGAGTAGCCGCTTCTGAGTCGGTTGCAGGTCGAGCATATTCCAAGATTCGATCGCACAAATCCTGAATTTCAGGATTGCTGGATGTACGCCTCAGTTTCACTACGTGACCCGGGAAATGACGCCACCCTCGACAGGCCTCGAAAGCAAAAAGTTGCGTACTGACGCGCTTTATCATGCGCGCAGTCTGCTGGTCCCTCACAGCGCCATCGACACCCGGCGAAGTAACACATCGAATATAGTGGGAGAAACTTTCCAACACGGCATCGAAAAGGCGTAGATCAGAAATCCCGCCTCGGATTTCTTGATCCCCGATTGAAAACCCAGCTTGAGCCTTGTCCGCGGCTTCCAATGCCCGATGCTCGTGATCAAGAAGGTATTCAGACCAACGGCGCCAAGAGTCGACCAGAGCCGTGAGGGTGATTAGTTTAATCCTGCCTTCAGCTCGCTCCAGGGCCCATTCAAGGAAATGTTGGCCCTCACTGAACTCCAGCATCCAGGTCAGATACGAACCGAGAGTTTGGGCAGTCTCCGGACTATTGAAGTATCCGTGAGCGATCCGGGCATAGTCCGTGGCTTTCTGAACTTCGTGAGCTTTTCTCGCGAGATGACCAGCAAAGAAATACGCTACAACAGCCTCAGCAAGACTATCGTCGCTCGCCCTAACTTTTCGAAGTGCCGCGAGGTAGGCAGAGGTAGCCGCATCAACGTTACCCTGAGCCGAAAGAATGAAGCCTTGGACTCGATCCACTTCCCAAAAGTCAGGGCTCATGGATCGCGCCCGCTCAACCAGGTGAAGACTAGGCCCGAAAACGCCGTCCTTCGACTCTGACAGTGCTTTTCTAAGCAGGTGCGCAACCGGTTCATCATTGCTTGTGCGCGTACGCACCACATTGGGTGCAAGCTTTCGCGCCTTTTCATCATTCCGTCGACGCTCGGCGGAACGTCTGAATTCTTGCTCTTTCTCAAGAATAGCGTTGACCGCAACGGGGTTCGGCGTATCAACTCGCCTCAGATAGGACTTCGCTGCTTCTGTGAGGCTTACCCTCGAAACAAGCGAGCCATCTGGATCATTGTCGAGCCGAACCATAGAACCATTTAGAAGTTCATGGATCGACCGACGCAACGAATCAATTGAGACATCTGTAAGGATGGCCAATTCATCGAACGTAACGTCCCTCTCGAGCGCAAAAAGCGTTAAGAGGACACCTTGCGTGTTCGGCGTCATCCCCTCATATACTGACCTTACACAGAAATCCAAGAGGTCTTCCTGGTTCTCCAGTGCAAGGTTGGGTTGCTCTCCGGCCTCTACAGAGAGAACGTACCACCTAATAGCCAACGGGCTAAACCTGAGCCTCTTAACCACTTCTTTGACCGTATTAGGAGCCAGACGTACCAGTCGAGAGACATCCCTAGAACGTGCGAATTGACGGAATAGGCTCGACGCGTCCTTCTCTTTCAACGGACCAAGAGGGATGCGACGCTCAAATTGCCCCACTCCGACTCGACTTGTGAATAGGTAATTCACGCTATCCGGGAGCCGCTCATAGAGTGCAATGACCTCTTCGCCGTCAACGGTCTCCAGGTTGTCAATAATGAGAAGAGTTTCAATTCCCTCCAGAGCTTCTGCAAGTTCATTTACCCCTCCTCGAAAATCAGTATCGAACGCCTGCCCCAGTTTCCTCGCGGCACCGGTTAGATCTCTAATGGAGTTCACGATTCCAACTACACCAGAGGCGGTGAGCCGTTCCGTCTTGAGTGATACCCAAAGTATGCATTCATAGGGCGACTCGACGTCATCGACAAGCGAGTAAGCCACTTCCAGAGCTGTGGCTGTCTTTCCGATACCTCCTTCACCGGTGATCGTTAGCATCGATTCCCGCCGCTTGACGAGATGAGAAACGATCTTCTTGCAGTCTTCGGCTCGACCGATCAATCCAGTCTCGTCATACTCTGACAATGGCAGGTTGTGAAGAATTCTGTCTGAACGTCGACTCTGATTCTCAAAAGCTGGTTCCCAGGTTGGATCTGCGTCTAGGTGATCCACAATACCTTTGAGCGTATTCCAATATCGCGTCTGAAAGTTCCTGCAAACACTCACGGCTGTCTCAGGGTCGCCAGCTTGCAGAGGCCGGCCATGCATGACTCGGTTCCTGATGGGAACAAGCGAATCCATGGATGGCGTATTTTCTCGCAGTTCTCGACCGAGATCCGTTGGAAGAACCTCCCGATGCCTATTCAGTACGTCATAGGCTTCGCGCATGTCCAGATATTGAACTGCGCTAACAGACTCGCTCAGCCCATCAGCTTCGCGACGCAAGTCGGCTTTCCCGTAATTGGGACCCAGCGCAGACTCTTCGTCCATATGGTCGAGGACATAACGGACTAGAAAATTCCGCATATCGGATTCAACCGAGTCCACCAGAACGTAAAGTCTGGAACGCGTCATTCGAGTATGCGGAATCACTCAGTCTCCCAGGTTCGCGCCAGCACACTTTAGATGTTGCCACTGGACAGTGCTCATGTCACCCGAACGTGCAGAAGTCGCCTCCTTGCGGGTGAGGGTGGACCCAGCTATCGGGAAGCAAGATGGCTAGGCTTCGTGGTCAACCGGTTCAAACAGGTGGCCAGCTCGCATGGGGACCGGGTCGAAACGCAATGGACTCTTGTGTCAGACGCCTGCTACTGACCTTCAAAGCGTGATGTCGTTACGGCGGGGTGCGGATGAGTCCGGTGCCTGCGAGGCAGCCGTCGAGTATGTCGCTGCGGTACTGGAGTCGTCGTAGGCCCTGTCGGACGGTGGTGATGAGGTCCTCGGGGTCGGCGAACGCGCGGTTGGCCAGGATGGTGCGGCGGAGGACGGACCAGATGCCTTCGACCGGGTTGAGGTCGGGTGCGTAGGAGGGCAACTGGTAGACGGTGAGCCAGTCGTGCTCGGTTATGTAGCGGCGCATCCCTGCTGCGAGGTGGGTGTTGAGGTTGTCCCATACCAACACGATGGGACCGTCGAGTTGGTGGTGGGCGGCCTGGATGAGGTCGCGGTAGTCGGTCCAGGCAAAGGACTTGCGTCCGTCCGGGCGGGTATCGGGGCGGGGGCGGTAGATCAGCCGGGAAGACCGGCCGGGCTTGTAGCAGGTCAGGGCGGCGATCGATAGGCGTCGGCGGGAGCGGCCGCGGACCCGCACAATGGGCGTGTGGCCACGGCGGGACCAGGTGCGGGTGGTGGGCGGCGTCATCGAGAGGCTCAGTCAAGATTTCCGTGACGAGGTGACGTTGCGTCACGCTGGTGGCATGGTCAGGGGTGTGTGCTGATTTGCTGGGCATCGTGTTCCCGCACCTGGAAAAGGTGCTGGTGGAACGGGTGAGTGTGGAGGACGGCGTGGTGCGGGTTGTGGCCCGCTCCCGAGAAGGCGTGCTTCCGTGTCCGAACTGCGGTCTTCCTTCTGGGCGGGTCCACAGCTGGTATCGGCGGCATCTGGCCGATGCCGCCGTCGGCGGGCGCCAGGTCGTTATCGACTTGTCCGTGCGGCGGTTGTTCTGCGATGCCGCAGTTTGCGCCCGTCGCACGTTCGCGGAGCAAGTCGACGGGCTGACCATCCGTTATGGACGCCGCACGGTGGGACTTGCGGGCGTGGTCCAGGCGATTGCCCTTGCACTGGCCGGCCGGGCCGGGGCGCGTCTTGCCGCCGTGCTGCACATTGTCGTCAGCCGGGTCACCTTGCTGAATGCCGTGATGGCGCTGCCTGATTCTCGTCTGCCCACGCCCCGGGTTTTGGGCGTGGACGACTTCGCGACCAGGCGCGGACGCAGATACGGGACCGTAATGGTCGATGTGGAATCGCGTGCTGTCGTTGATCTGTTGCCGGGTCGGGAGAAGGAGACGGTGGCAATCTGGCTTTCCGGGCATCCCGGTATCGAGGTGATCTGCCGGGATCGCGCGGGTGGTTATGCGGAGGCGGCGCGCAGCGGGGCTCCGGGTGCCGTGCAGGTGGCTGACCGCTGGCATCTGTGGGACAACCTCCGCACGGCCGTCGAACGGGCTGTGATCACACATCGTTCCTGTCTGTCCGCACCGGAGTTGGACCTGGCCTCCGACCGCCGCATGGCCACAAGTCCGCCCGGTAATCTGAATCCGGATACCGGCTTGGAGAAATGGCTTGTCACCCGGACACGCGAGCGCCACCGGGAAGTTCAGCGATTATTGGCCCGGGGTTGGACGATCAGCGCGATCGGGCGGGAACTGGGCCTGGCCCGACACACCGCGGGCCGTTATGCCAACTGCGAGAACCTCGAGGGGCTCGTCGAGCGGGCGATTCGTCGCACGAGGCTGGATGACTACAAGCCGTACCTGATCCGGCGCTGGAACGAGGGATGCACTGATGCAGCGCGCCTGTTCCGTGAAATCCAGGCCCAGGGCTATCCGGGACGCACCCCGCAAGCGGTCCGCCGGTATCTGCGTCCTTTGCGCACCTCGCTCGGTTCGATCCGTTCTCCGGCACCGGTTCTCAAGCCCCAGCAGGTCGCTAACTGGATCATGTGGAATCCCGAGCGACTGCACCTTGAAGAGCAGCTGCAACTCACTGATGTACTTCTGCACTGCCCGGAGTTGAATGCGGTGCGCGGCCACGTGCACACCTTCGCCCAAATGGTCCGCGACCTTGCTGGCGACCGCCTGCCGGCGTGGATGGATGCCGTCCACGCCGATGACCTGCCCACGTTGCATGCCTTCGCCGATGGACTGCAGCGTGACCACGACGCCGTCATGGCTGGTCTGACGCTTCCTTGGAGCAGCGGCCCAGTCGAAGGACACGTCAACCGCATCAAGATGCTCAAGCGACAGATGTACGGCCGGGCGGGCTTCGCACTACTCCGCAAACGGGTCCTCCTGGCCTGACCGATATAACGCAACGTCACCTCGTCACGGAAATCTTGACTGAGCCCATCGAGAAACCGGCCTCGTCCTCGAACACGAGCCAGGCGTCGAGCGCCGCCACGGCCATTCCACGTGCGGCCAGGTCTTCTTCACCCAGCCGGCCGCTGCTTCGTCGTCCCGCTCGACGGCCCGGCGAGCGGGAACCTGGCAGGTCCATCCGTGCCGCTTGAGCAGGGCCGCGACGCCCTGGACCGTGTAGCTCTTGTGGAACCGGCGCCCGATCAGCGTCTTGATCCGCGACAGGGTCCAGGTCTGGTCCGGCCAGCCATGCGCGAGGGGACCCTTGTCCAACTCGCGTTCCAGGACAGCGAACAGCTCGTTGCTCAGCAGCGGCAGTGAGGCAGGGCCCTTCGACGCCAATGCCTGCGGACCGCCTTGGGTCCACACTTTCCGCCAGCGTTGCACCGAGCGGACAGTAACCCGCAGGTTCCGGGCGACGACGGCGTTGGCGTCACCCCGGGCGAACCGCTCGGCCGCTTCTCTCCGCAGTCGCTCACGAAACGCCCGGCGCTCGCTGGTCAGCCCGCCACCCTGCGCGTACCTCATGAGCACGGCATACCGCCGTGTGACTGAGCACGCTAGTTGACCGCTGCGAGCAAGACTTGACCATGGTGCTGGGGCCGGTGATGCTGTGCGGGCCCGTGGGGAGCGGGAACTTCAGAGGGGGTTACATGAGTGAGCGACGTCTGACGGTGCCCGACTTCTGGGCGCATATAGCGGGTGTGGTGGGGCTGATCGTGCTCATCGTGGCCTTCCTCACCGGCCGGCCATTGTGGCTGATGGTCGTGGCGACCCTCATCCTGCTGCCGAGCGTCGTCGTCATGTGGAAGGAGAAGCCGAAACGGCGCCCTTGACTCCGAGCGAGGTACGCAGGCTGTGACGGGCAGAGGCAGCTTCTGAGCACCCAAGGGGCCAACTCCGGTGCTCAGCAGCCAACTAGCGTGCTCAGTCACACGCCGGGGTCGCTAGCTGTCAGTCCCCACGACACCACGCTTTGAAGGTCAGTAAGCGTGTGGATCCTGGCTAGCCGCACCTGACTTGATGAGGGTTGAAGCCCAACCGACGCAAGCGGGCAAGCCACGGTCAGAACGGTGGCTCCGGCGGGGATCGGCTGGCGCAGGGAGGGAGGGGCGCCGTTCGCGACTGCTGGCCCGAATTCGCGTGCGCGGGGAGCTCCCCTCCCGGCTTCGGCCTGTCGCTTGATGCGCGTTCCGAAATCCACCGATGAGTTCCGCAGGCTGGGCCGGTCTACCCCGTCGTACATCATCGAACCTCGGACTGGAGACCCACCATGGCCACTCCCGCACACGCCGGTCGCATGCTGTTCGTGAACATTCCCGTGGCGGACGTCGAGCGCAGCAAGGCGTTCTTCGCGCGGCTCGGGTTCAGCTACAACCCGATGTTCACCGGCGAGACCGCCGCCTGCATGCTGGTCGGCGAGCAGGCCTCCGTCATGCTGCTCAGCCACGAGACGTTCGCGCAGTTCGCGAAGCTGCCGATGGCCGATCCCACCACGCACACGCTGGCGCTCTACTGCTTCAGCGTGTCAGCCCGCGATGAGGTCGACACGGTCGCTGAGGCTGCGCTCGCCGCGGGCGGCTCCGAGGCGGACGGCCCCGAGGACCACGGCTTCATGTACTCACGCAGCTTCTACGACCTCGACGGCCACGGCTGGCAGGTCATGTGGATGGATCCGTCGAGCACCTCGGACAGCTCGACCTCCTCCACGCCCGCCAGGGCGTGATCCTGCTCGGACCACCGGGCACCGGCAAGACCCGCCTCGCCGTCATAGGGCGGCGCGGGCTTGCGGATCACGTCGATCGCCGCGGCCCATGTCGCCGCGTCGGCGCCCTTCCGCCCATGCGGCGTTCAGAGTTGGGTCTGGCCGCCGTTGACCTCGTAGACGGAACCGGTGACGAAGGCGGCTTCGTCGGAGAGCAGGAAGCCGACCACGGCTGCGACCTCGTCGACTTGGCCCACACGGCCCATCGCGGTTTTCGCGGCGATCGAGGCTCGGACCTCCGGCGGGAGTGCTCGTGCCGATGGGGCGTCGATCGGACCGGGTGCGACGGCGTTGACGCGGATGCCGCGCTTCGCGTATTCGACCGCGGCGGAGCGGGTGAGTCCGACGATGCCGTGTTTGGAGGCCGCGTATGCGGACCGCCCGGCGTGGGCCATCACTCCGGCGGTGGAGGCCATGTTGAGGATGGCCCCACCGCCGGCCTCGAGCATGTGGGCGATCTCGGCCTTCATGCTGTGGAAGACGCCGGTCAGGTTGACGGTGATGACGTCGTTCCAGTCGTCGAGGGCGATGTCGTGGACCTCGGCCAGGGCGGGCGTGATGCCGGCGTTGTTGAAGGCGAGGTCGAGGGCGCCGTAGGTCGTGACGGTGAAAGCGACGAGCCGCTCGGTGTCGTCGAACGACGTGACGTCTGCGGCGAACGCGGTGGCGAGGTGTCCGGCGGTACGGAGTTCCGCGGCGACGCGTTCGGCTGCCCCCGCGTCACGGTCGGCGACGACGATACGCGCGCCGTCCGCGGCGAGTCGTCCGGCGGCCGCTTCACCGAGGCCGGATCCTGCGCCGGTGACGAGCCCGACCTTGCCGGTCTTGTCGCGCGAGTTGGTCGTCATACGGCAGCCTCCTCGATGGTGAGTTGGACGAGGGTGAAGACGGCGCCCGCCGGGTCGAGGAAGACCGCGATCGTGCCGATCCCGACCGGCGTCGGCGGCATGAGCAGGGTGCCGCCGTGTTCGGTCGCGGCCTTCGCCGCGACCTCGATGTCATCGACGGCGAAGTACACGTCCCAGTACGCGGGCGTCTCGGCAGGCATCGCCGGCGGCCGGGGCAGGAGCCCGGAGAACGACCTGCCGTACGCCTGCCACTCACGACGGCCGAGGGGACCGCTCGGCTCCGTGAGCTCCCACCCGAAGGCCCCGCGGTAGAAGGCTGCGGACGTGTCGACGTCGTCGGTGATCAGTTCGGCCCATGCGAGGGTGCCGGGCGCCGGGCGCCGCTCACGGTGCTGTGGGGCGGGGGCGCGGAGCGCGAACCGGGTTCCGTTGGAGTCGGTGACGACGGCGGAGCCTCCGGTGACCGTGCCCGCGGCCTTGGAGACGGCGGTCAGCGCGGTGTCGAGCTCGTCGACGTCGAAGTGGACGAGCCATCCAGGGGGCCCATCAGCCGTGGCGATATCGCTGATGTCGGCAACCGGCGTGCCCTCGGCGGATGCGATCAGTCGGCCGTCGGTCTCCGTGACGGCCCAGCCCAGCAGGGCCTCGTAGAAGGAAGCGACGGTCCGCGGGTCGGCCGAGACGAGGCTCGCCCAGCCGGGCCGGGCGGGGGTGCGAAACGCGTCAGTCACGGTCGCGGTCATGGTCGGACTCCGATCGGTGGGTGTTCGGAAAGGTCACTGGAGTGCACCCCCGCTGATCAGGAGGCTCTGCCCGCTGACCCAGGCCGCGAGGCCGGAGGCGAGGTACTCGGCGGCGTCCGCGACGTCGTCGACGGTCCCCATCCGGCGGCCGATGCGCCCGGGCTGGGCGACGAACTGCCGTACCGGGTGGTGCGGTTGGTCCGGGTTCGGGTCCGGCTCGGTGAACACGCCCGCGCCCTCGATCGCTGTGGGAAGGATCGTGTTGACGGTGATCCCGCGGTCGGCGAGTTCCTGCGCCAGGACCTGGACGGCGTAGCGCGGTGCTGTCTTGCTCGACCCGTACAGTCCTTCGCCGCGGACCGGCACGGCCGTCGTGCTCGAACCGACGTAGATGATCCGGCCGCCGTTCACGACGTGCCGCGCCGCCGCCTGGAGCGTGAAGAAGGTGCCCTTGGTGTTGATGGCGAAGAGACGGTCGAACTGCTCCTCGGTGATGTCGAGGAAATCGATGCCGATGAGCTCGACACCCGCGTTGGCGACAGCGATGTCGACCTGTCCGAAACGGTCGGCGGCCTCGGTGAAGAGGCGCTGGATGTCAGGTACGACGGACACGTCGGCCTGTACGGCGATCGCCGCCGCGCCCAGACGTTCGATCTCCGCGACCGTGGCGTCGGCCTCCTTCGCGCTGGAGGCGTAGTTGACCACGATGTTGGCGCCGAGGCGTGCGTAGCGCAGGGCGATCGCCTTGCCGATGCCTCGGGCGGAGCCCGTGACCACGGCCGTCCTGCCGGTCAGGTCGGTCATGGGACTCACAGGCTCTGTCCGCCGGAGATCTCGATGCGCTGCGCGGTGACCCACTGGTTCGCATCCGAGAGGAGTGCCGTCACCGCGCCCGCGATGTCGTCGGGTTCGCCCACGCGTCCCAGGGCGACCTGCGAGGTGAGGTAGTTGCGGACCTGTTCGTCGTGCATCATGCCGCCGCCGAAGTCGGTCGCGGTCGCCCCGGGCGCGACGGTGTTCACGCGGATACCGCGGCTGCCGAGCTCCTTGGCCTGGTAACGGGTGAGGACCTCGACCGCGCCCTTCACGGCGCCATAGGCGGAATGCCCCGGGACGGCGAAGCGGGTCAGACCGCTGGAGACGTTCACGATCGCGCCGCCGTCGGCAAGCGCCGGCAGCAGGGTCTGCGTCAGGAAGAACACGCCCTTGAGGTGTACGTCCACCAGGTCGTCGAAGTCCTTCTCGGTCGTCTCGGCGAACGGGGCGGTCAGGTCGGTGCCGGCGTTGTTGACGAGGAAGTCGAACGTGGTCCGGCCCCAACGCGCCTGGAGCTCGGTGCCGAGCCGCTCGGCGAAGTCCGCGAAGGTGTTCACGACGCTGGTGTCGAGCCGCAGCGCGACGGCGGAACGTCCCAGGTCGGTGATGGCGGACACGACTTCCTCGGCCTCGGCCCGGTTGTTGCGATAGGTCACGACGACGTCGACGCCTGCCCGGGCGAGATGCAGCGCGTAGGCGCGTCCGAGACCTCGGTTGGCTCCGGTGATGACGGCGATCTTCTGGGTGGTGCTCACGATGACTCCTTGGTCGCTCAACAGGGGTTCGCTCCGAAACGGGGATGCTGTGCCGAACCCGATGACCAGTTGACGCGCGATCCGAGAAGCCATCCAGTGCCTGCCTGTCCACTGTCTGCCGGT
The DNA here is from genome assembly GCF_026341825.1 of Streptomyces sp. NBC_00620. GTDB lineage: Bacteria > Actinomycetota > Actinomycetes > Streptomycetales > Streptomycetaceae > Streptomyces. The sequence goes on along the minus strand of NZ_JAPENY010000001.1, from coordinate 2,685,442 downwards.
CCCAGGCTGAGGCTCAGCCTGGGACCGGCAGACAGTGGATAGCCGTATCCGGGTGAGGCACAGTGTCGATATGGATCAGAGCGGCCTGGCGACATTTCTCCGTAGGCGTCGAGAGGCGCTGCAACCCGACGACGTCGGCGTTCCTCCGGGACAGCGCCGACGTACGCCCGGGCTACGACGCGAAGAAGTGGCCGCGCTGTGCGGAATGTCGACGGACTACTACAGCCGTCTCGAACGCGGCCGCGGACCACAGCCCTCGGAGCAGATGATCACCGCGATCGCCCGCGGGCTCCGGCTCACCCTCGACGAACGCGACCACCTCTTCGTCCTCGCCGGCCACAACGCACCGGCCCGCACCACACGCGACGACCACGTCAACGCCGGCATGATGCGCATCCTCGACCGGCTTGAGGACACCCCCGCGCAGGTCGTCACCGCCACCGGCGAGACGATCGTGCAGACCCCGCTGGCAGTGGCCCTGCTCGGCGACCAGACACGATTCACCGGGCTCGCGCGAAGCATCATCTACCGCTGGTTCACCGACCCGGACGAACGTACGAACTATGCGCCGGACGACCACCCGACGCACAGCCGCGTCTACGTGGCCCAGCTCCGCACGATCGCCTCACGCGAAGGCCGCGGCTCACACGCCACCGCGCTCGCCGACCGGCTGTGCGCGGAGAGCTCCGAGTTCGCGGAACTGTGGGCCCGGCACGAAGTCGGTATCTCCTACACCAACCGCAAGAGAATCCTGCACCCGCAGGTCGGAATGATCTCCCTGCACTGCCAGACCCTCGTCGACCCGGACCAGGCCCAGTCGCTGCTGGTGTTCACGGCGATCCCCGGCACGGAAGACCACGACAAGCTCCGGCTGCTCTCCGTCATCGGAAGCCAGCGGCTCGGGGCGTCCACCACGGCGACCTCCGACTGAGGACTACGTGTCCTCTGCCGTGCCGTGAAGACGTGCCGTGAAGACGCGCCATGAAGAGTGGGCGGTGCCACACTGCCGCCATGGCAAAGCCGCAGACGATCGGTGAGTACATCGAGGGTTTCGCGGGGCCGGGCCGCGAGGTGCTCGAGCAGGTACGGGCGCTGGCCCTCGAGGCGGTCCCCGCGGCGAGCGAGGCGATCAAGTGGGGTCATCCCGCGTGGGTTCACCCGTCCGGGACGATCCTGTTCATGGTCAGCGGCCACGCGAAGCACGCGAACGTCGTGTTCACCCCCAGCACCCGTGAGGCGTTCGACGCCGACCTCGCCGACTTCGCCACCGGCAAGGGCTCGGTCAAGCTCCCGTACGGCCGGCCTGTGCCGGGCGAGCTGCTGCGCCGGATGATCGCGTTCCGCGTGCGCGAGCACGAGGACGACGGCGTGCTGTGGATGTGACGGCCGCGGAGGCGAAGCGAGGCTTCTGACGGCGCGGCCGCTGTGGGGTTGGCGCGCCGCCGGACAGCACTCGGCCCGGCACTCCGTCCGGGTCACGGCCGCATCCGCGGACATGTGCATGTGTACGTGGGTCACCGCGTCCGTACGCGTTCACGGCCTCGTCGGTACCGGTCGCCGGAGCAGGTAGACGGCCGCGGTCGAGACGAGGACGGCCATGCATGCGATGAACACCAGCCCCGCGCCCTCGAGGCCGATCGGACCTGCCAGTACCCCCACGCCGATCACCGGTACCGAGATGCCCGCGTAAGCCACCACGAACAGCGTCGAGATGACCGCCGCGCGCCGGTCCGCGGGAGACGCCTCGGCCACGGCGGACAGCGCCCCGCGGAATGCCAGCCCCTGCCCGCATCCGCCGACGATCGCGCTCAGCACCACCAGAAGCAGCAGGTCCCACCGGAGCGCGCCCGCGAGCAGTGCAAGGCCGGCGAGGAGTGCGGCGCAGCCCAGTGGCAGCGATCGCTCCAACCCGACCCAGCCGACGGCCAGTTGACCGGCGGTCGAGGCGAAGAAGGCCAGCGCGACGACCAGCCCGCTCACGGCGTGGTTGTGCACGTCCAGGGACTCTGCGAGGAACGCCGGGCTGACCGATGTGAACACCCCGAACAAGGCGAACCCCACGAACGAAGCGATCGCCGCCGGCCCGAACACCGCCCGCACCTGCGGGGGCAGGCCGGGCCGCTGCGGCCGTACGGTGCTCAGCGGGCGCCGCTCCCGTACGGTCTCCGGAAGCCACAGCAGGACGGTGGCCGAGCAGGCCACCAGGGCGAGGTGCACGACGAACGGCAGGTAGAGCGGCCAGGGAGCGTACTGCGCGAGCACTCCGGCGAGCAGCGGACCGCAGCCCAGCCCGCCCATGTTGGCCGCCGTCGCCACGAACGTGGCCCGGGAGGCTCCGCCGGACGGCGCCAGTTCCATCACGTACGCCGTGGCGGCCCCCGTGAACAGACCCGCGGACAGTCCCGACAGCAGGCGCCCCGCGTACAGCCAGCCCAGCCCGGTGGCGCACAGGAAGCAGACGGCGCTGGCCGCCGCGAACCCCAGGCCCCACAGCAGCACCTGACGCCGGCCCACGGCGTCCGACGCGTTGCCCGCCAGCAGCAGCACGCCGATGACCCCGAAGGCGTACACGGCGTACACGACGGTGACCGTCAGTTCGGAGAACCCGAACTTCTCCTGGTAGAGGCCGTAGAGGGGAGTCGGCAGCGTGGTGCCGGCCATGCACACGGCGAACACGGCCCCACCGAGCAAACATTGGCGCCACCCTCGGCGATCACCGTCCATGCCGCCGACGGTATCCCCGCGCACCGCCCCGGTCCGGCACGGCGTGCCCGGCGAGCCGCCGGTGAGCCGGACACCACTTGCCTCGTGGGCATCCCAGAGACGCTGGTGTCATCTGATGGGGACGATGCGGTCGGGCCTGCCGAGCCCGCCGGTTTGGACCCATCCTTTGCCCGTCACGTGCCCATCTGCCGCCAGGCTTTCCGCCTGTCCGTCAGGGGCCAGGGAATGGTTGTAGCTCTGGCTGAGGCCTTGCCCGCTGTCCGCGAACAGGTACCTGCCGGCATAGACCCGGCCGTTGTGCTCCCACTCGTAGCGCACGATGGGCTTGCGCAGGACGGCTTCGAACCACTGGGCCGCGTGATCGGCGAGTTGCTGCGGGGAGCCGGCAGCTTCCGTGGCGAGGCTTGTGGGTCTGTCCGGCAGGAAATAGAGCTGGTTGTGGAGTTGGTCGCCTCGCATGGTCGATCCGATTCATTCTCAGGATCATCGATCTCGAACCAGGGGTTCCCCGACATGAGGGGCACTGTAGGCCGGCTGCCACTCCGCCTGACGGCCGGCCGACCGGCCGACCGACCGGCCCAGCCGGCGTCGGCGGACTGCCGTGGCGTTAATTCCTCAACGAATCCCCGGATGGATCGACGGAAATCTGACACCGTCCGGGTCAAGGAAAGCAAGGAGAGTGGACAATTCATCCTTGACTTTCACCATTCTGTCCAGGTATCCGGGTGGGGCATCGGCAAGTCCATCGATTTCGCCACTCAGCCGACCGAACCATCGAGAGAAGGTCGGGTTGCTCTCCAGCTCTTCCACAAATTGAACATAGCTCATGCATTGAAGCTCGCGAGCGGCACCGGGGGTTCGCTCTATCATCAGCTCGCCGAGTGCTCGCTGTTCATCACGGTAGAGCCGGAATGCGGAATTCTCGGGATACCTGGAGGTTTCAGCGAAAGCCAGACCAATGCGGTCCAGTCTGTCCGACAGCTGTCTGGTCCGCTCCTGGTCTCCCAGGTCCAAGAATTGAACACTTTTTCGCAGAATTTCGACCCAGCCGAAATACTGAGCCAGTCTGAACAACGTGCTGGAGCGGACGTATCCCGGCTCCCCGTGGCTGCCGTCGCCGGACACGCGCGGCACGAAATCAGTATCTACAATATTGTGAATGCGAGTCTGCAATTCGAAGGCGGCTCTCAGGAAAGGTTCCCTGAACCGACTCATGACGTTTTCTATTTCTTCTTCTTTTCTTACGCGGTGGCGGCGTACCTCCATCTCGCGCTGTATTCGTGCCGACAGGACTGCGCTATAGGTTCCAACCGTCGCGCTGGTCAACGCCACAGCTCCCGAAATGATCGCTACCCATATCTCGATCGTCACACGAAGACTGTGCCAGCCGGCGGAGCGTTGTGACAGCCTCCGTGCGGTCGGCGGGGGCCAGGTCCGCGATCGTGACGTGGTGGTTGCCGCCCGGTACCCACAGCGTGCGGGCGTCGCGAGGGCCGGGCCGGAAGTGTTCGGCGACGGACGGGTCCTGGGTGCCGTTGACGAAGAGCATCTGGCCGCCGCGCCGCCGCACCCAGCGGTCGATGTCGGGCATGGCTTCGGCGTCGAAGTGCATCGGGATGTCGGGCGGCACGAAACTGCGGGGTTCGATGGCGTCCGGGTACTGCAGGAGTCCGTCCAGATGATCGGTGGGAACGTTCAAGTAGCCCATTTGTGTGCCGAGTTGATACCAGTAGGGGATGTAGTCCCGGGCCGTGGAGTCCGCGTAGACGGGCAGGGCGGCCGTCGCTTCCAGCCATGCGTACAGCGCGTCGGTGGAGGCGTCCGGGCCGGGGACGGCGGTGGCGTCCGCAGCGGTGCGGTTCTGCCAGAACATGAACGGCACCCGCAGGACGGCGATCTCCAGTGCCTTGTCGGCACTGCCGACGATCCGGAAGGTGTCGCCGGCGGCCGCCGCCCAGGCCTCGTAGCGGGCGACCATCTCTGTGCGGCGCAGCAGCATCTGTCGCTGTGCCGTCTTCAGGGCGTCGCGGGCGGTGGCGGTGCCCACGTGCTCCAGGAACCGCACGTAGGCGGAGTCCTCGCGGTCGTCGACGTTGTTCGGGGCGGAGTAGGCGACGGTGCCGTCCACGTCGTAGGGGTGGAAGCGGCGGTGGTACACGCTGGCCATGCCGCCCTTGCTGCCGCCGGTGGAGATCCACGCGCCGGGGTACAGCCGACGAAAGAGGCGGACCACGCGGTGGTGGTCGTCGGCGGCCTGGCGGATCGTCAGGTGGGTGAGGTCGAGGGCCGCCGGACGCGAGGTGCCGAAGAAGCGGTGCTCGACGCCGAGTTGGTTACCGCCCAGCAGGACGGCCGGTTCGGTCCGCCGCGGGATGAGCGGCACTTCGTATCCGGTGCTGAACAGGATCGTGGGTCGGTCGGTGGCGGTATGGAGCAGGGTGAGGCGCTGTTCGAAGGTCCCGGCCCCGGGGTCGTTGTGGTCGACCGGTTGGCGCAGGCCGAGCACAAAGAAGCGGTATCCGGGCTCGGCTCCCGGCCGTTCCTCGATGATCCGCAGGCCCGGAAGCGCCCGCAGGGCGTCCACCACGTCATCGGCCACCGCGCGGGTCCGGTCCGCGGCCCGCGCGGGCACGGCGGCCAGGCCCGCGGCCGAGGCCGCCGATACGGCAGTGGTGAGCAGACGTCGTCTCGTGAGGCTCGTAAAGCTCGTGAGGGTGCGCATGCAATTCCTTTCCGGTGCCGACTGCCTCAGTACAGCGGCCGACGGCACCGGGAAGATCCCGCGCGCGAGGGAACCCTCTCCCCCAGCCGGGGGAGAGACCACATCACGAGGACTCCTCAGTCGCCCCGGCGGCCGCCGCCCCTCCTGCCACTCGTTCCATACGGCGGGTGAGTGGGCGCATGCTGTGCGGACTCAACGGCGCCATGGGCCACGGCTTTCCGGTGTCCCGGCCGATTGCGAGTCGGCCCAAGTCCTGCCCGCCGGCGGCGTACCTGTTGTCCGGGAGTTGTTGGAGGTAGCCCTGCCGGATCAGCATCGACAGGGCCGCTGCCTCGACCGTGCCGAACGTCCTCAGGGAGCGGGCGATCTGTGCCCGAGACGCCACCCCATGCGGTGCACGCGTGACAACTTCCAGGATCTTGAGGGCTTCCCGGGTCGTGCGATGTGCGGTTCCCGCGGCGAGCGAGGCGCCCGCACCCACCGAGCCGCGTCGGTTGAGCACGAGATCCGTTCCCGTGAATTCGGTGAGGACCGCGGCAGTCCGCTCGGGCGCCCACGGCACACCTCCGGGATATTCCGTACTCCCGCCGCCTTGCCGTTTCCCCGAGCGCCCGCGCCTGACCAGTCCGAGGTCCTCGATGGTCACGACGCGGCCGAGACGCTCGGTGAACAGGGCGGCCAGCGCCCGCGGTACGGGATCGCGCGGGATCTCTCCCATCTCGATCCAACGCCTCACCCGCGAGGTGTCGGTCGACAGCTGCGGGCGTCCCATGGCAGCCGCCTGCCGGTTCACCAGTCTGGCGAGTTCGCCCCTGGACCAGCCGGTCAGGCCGAGCAGGTCTTGCAGGCGGGTGTTGGGAGTGAAGTGCTGTTGACGCGGAGGCCCGCCGGACAACTCCAGGCGAACGACACGGCCGAGCTTTCGCTCCATATGGAGGGAGACCCGTTGCATGCCCTTCGATACGGCGTCGAAATCGGAGTCGCCCGGCGCCGTGAAAACGATGACGTCGCGGGTGATGCTGCGCGCGATGAAGGGCATTCCGAGGCGGCTCGTGGCGCTCAGCCACACCCGCCTCGTTCTCCGTACGCTCAGCCACCTGCCGAGAAACGTCCCGGACCCACTGGGCAGGCAGCGCCGCCAGACCCACCAGAGGATGCCGCACGCGGCCAAGCTCGACAGCACAGCGACCTCGGGCCAACGCTCGTACAGCGCAAGCAGCATGGCCCGCCCCTCGTACCACCACCGAGCAGGCGATGTGCCCTCCCCCTCACCGGGTTCCCGCGCCGGATCAGTGCGTTGCAGCCGACCGCCGATGAGTCGACTCGCCACACACACGATGGCGGCGACCACAGCAGGGCCGAGGCTCGCGCGCAGCAGATCCATGCCGCGGGAGACGTGAGTGGCGACCGTGCCCGGGGCTCTGTCCATGAGGGTCGCGGCCTCGCTCTGGGTACAGTCCAGCGCTTTCGTCACCCATACCGAAGTGCGCTGCGCGAGAGACAGCCCGGCCAGGGCCTGCTCGATGGCACAACGGTTGGCGACCAATGCGGAGAAGTCCGCGCACTCCACTGGGTCGAAGCGCGAAGGGTCGGCCGCACGAAGGGCTTCAATTCGCCTGTGATGAGCCTGCTTTCGGGCCCGGTTGGCCACCTCGGTGCGGATCACCACACGCAGGTAGCTGATCGGATGTTCGATGGATGCCGGATTGCGCAAGGCCTTGGCGAAGGCGCTCTGCACGATGTCCTCGGCCGAGACAACCGACTCCGGCACGCCGCGAGCAAGGAGCGCCTGGCGAGCGGTCGCCGTCAGACTGACCCGGTACTTCTCGTACAGAGCGCCCAAGGCCTCGGCGGTCACCGCCTCCCGCTCAGCCATTGCCTTCCTCTCGGTTCCGGTGCCCATCCGACGAGTCGCTCGGACTTGCCGGCCGGGCCCGGATGATCTCGGCCCGGGCCACGGACCGGTTGCGACGCGCCACGCTGTCGAGCCAGCCCTTGATTGCAGGGGCCAGAGGGGCGACCACGGACAAGAGTGCAGCAGCGAGCTCCACCGTCCAACCTCCCTTGCGATGTGGGCCGTTGGCGCCCGGGAGGCGCGTGGCCGTTCACAGAAGAGAGGTACGGGCACGCCGTTCTCATGACATGCCGTCCAAGATCTTTCAATCGTGTCGTCAGCCGTCGGTGCGGACGAAGACGGGCTTGAGGTGGTTCTCGGGGAGTGCGTCGGGGAGTTGCTCCCAGTCGAGGACGTGGGAGACGACCCGGGCGGGGTCGACCTGGCCGGAGCGGGCGAGGTCGAGGGCGTCGGGGATGTGGGCGCGGACGTTGTCGCGGGCGATGCGCAGTGTGACGCCGGTGAGGTACATGTCGAGCAGGGGCAGTTCGCCGGGACGGAAGTGGTTGCCGGCGGACTCGCAGATCCCTTCCGGGGCAAGGGACTTGACGGTGAGGGCGAGCTGGTCGACGCGGCCGGTGGCCTCGACGGCGAGGTCGAAGCCATGCCGTACGGGCTCGATCGCCTCGGCCGTACGGGCGCCGTAGCTCTCGGCGATCCGGCGGTGTTCGGGGTCCGGGTCGACGTAGAGGACGTCGGAGGCGCCGAGTGCGCGGGCGATGTCGCACACGTACAGGCCGATGCTGCCGCGGGCGACGACCAGGACCCGGGCCCCGGGCCTGCTCTTCAGATGGGGTGCGACCAGGCGCCAGGACAGGGACCAGTTGTCGCTGGCCGAGGCCATGGCGACCGGGTCGAGGCCCGCGGGCAGGGGTACGAGCATGGCGTCCGCGAAGGGCACGCGGACCAGGTCGGAGAAGAGACCGCCCCAGCTTCCGCCGATCGGTGCGCCGTACATGGCCATGTGCGGTACGGCCGTGCAGTGGGCGGTGAGTCCGGCGCGGCAGTTGTCGCAACTGCCGCAGTTGATGGACCAGGGGACGACCACCAGGTCACCGGGGGCTACGGCGGTCACCGCGTCGCCGGTCTCGACGACCCTGGCCACGCATTCATGGCCGAGGGCGAAGGGAGGGTCGATGAAGCCGTGGCCCGCCAGGATCATCGAGTCCACGTCGCAGGAGGTGGCCGCAACCGGGGCGACGATCGCCTCCTGGTCGGACTGGAGCTTGGGGTCGGGCGCCTCGCGCCACTCGACGGTGCGCTTCGCGACGTAGGTCAGTTCACGCATCGGCTCGGGGCCCCTTCGCCAGTGCCACCAGGTCGGCGTAGCGGATGACCGAGCCGCCGGCGCCCCAAGTGCCCTCAGGCTGCTCGTGCACCAGCACCCACACCCTCAGCGCGTCGTTCGGGGAGAGTCCGGCGGCGTCGAGCACGGTCTTCGTCACGTCCTCGACCAGGCCCGCCTTGCGGCGCTCGGACAGGGCGCCCTGCGGAACAGTGACGTCCACCAGGAAGCGCGGCTCGTCGTCCTCGGCGGTGGTCCCCGCCCCCTCGGGCAGCTCGATCAGGTAGCTCCACGCCTGGGCTCGGAAGAACGCCGTGTCGGGCGCTCCCTCCCAGCGCAGAAGTACGGCGGCAAGGTCGCTCTGGACGCTCGCGCGTCCCCCTTCGGTGAGCGAACCGGCCGGAACGGTGAGCCGGATCATCGGCATGACGGAGTCTCCCTCGTCCCCTTGGGCTGTCCACACAGCCGCTCTATAACGGTCGTTATAACGGGAGGTCACGCTAGACTATGACGAGCGTTATAGCCAGAGGAGAGCACGGCCTTGACCAAACCCAGCGCGCCGTCGCGCGAGCGCATCGTGGCCGGTGCCGCCGACATGATCAGCAGGCGCGGCCTGAACGGCACCAGCATCCGTGACCTGGCCAAACACGCCAAAGCACCGCTCGGCTCGACGTACCACTACTTCCCCGAGGGCAAGCAGCAACTGGCCACCGAGGCGGTGCGGTACGCGGATGCGGCAGTCGCCCGCATCCTGCGCAAGGAGCTGGACGCGGGCCCGGTCGCCGGGCTGCACGCCTTCCTCGCCCTGTGGCGCGGCATCGTCCTCGCGAGCGACTTCCGCGCCGGCTGCCCCGTGCTGGCCGTCGCCGTCGAGGAGCCGCCGGCCGACGAGACCCCGCCCGCTCTCGTCGCCGCCACCGAGGCGTTCGACCGCTGGGAGGAGCTGCTCGCCGAGGCGCTGCGCGAGCACGGCGCCGCCCCCGACCGGGCTCCCGGGCTCGCGACCCTCATCGTGGCATCCGTCGAAGGCGCCATCGCCATGTGCCGTGCCAAGCGCAGCATGAAACCCCTGGACCAGGTCGCACAGCAGCTCGAAGCCCTGATCGTCAGCGCGCTGGACCGGTCGGCGTGACAGGCGTCCCGGCCTGAGGACTTCGGGACGCCCGCCCGGACTCAGGTCCTGACCGCCGTAGGGATCTCCTTGCCCTTTCACGGCTCGCTCCCGGGCGTCTCGCTGCGATCACGCCCGCAGACGCAAGCCTCCGGCCGGGAGAAGGCGTCGCAACATCGGCTTCTGTTGCTCGACGGCCACGGCAACTACCGCTCCCCGGGATTCTCGGCAGGCTCGGCTTTGCGACCGTCGGCGGCCAGCAACGCGAGCACGGCGAGTACGGCGAGGAGGATGAGCACCAGCAGCAGCACGGTCAGCACCGTGGGGTGGTTCCAGAGCGCGAACACCAGCGCAAGGACGAGCAGCACCCCGATGGTGAGCCACCGCCGGTGGGCGTCCACCCAGGTTCCGGCCTTTCCGGTGCGCACTCCGTGAGCGCCGCCCCAGCGCGCGACGGAGTCGGCCGTACGCTCGGCTGTTCCGCGCACGGCGCGCGGCAGGCGGCCCGTACCGGACAGATAGGCGCCGATGGCCACCACGACCCCGAGGACGAGTGCGGTGCGACGTCGGATGGCTCGGGCGGCGTACTCATGACACTCCCGGGGTGGGCTGCGGTGAGACTGCCGGCTGCCACCACTAGGCACTCAGGGTAGTGATACACGCACTCCGAGTAGCGCTTCCGGAGTATGAGACGCCCTGTGGGCGGGGGACGAAGAACACCCTCTGATGGCGCGGGAGCAGAACCACAACCTCCGCAAGGCACCGGCCGTCCGTGTCAGTCGGCGGGTTCCACCTCGCCCGGCCGCCACGTCTTGTCGAAGAACGGCTGCTCGGGGCTGTAGAAGCGCAGGATGCCGAGCCAGGGCACGACGCCGCGAAGGCCACCACCCCCGACCTGCGCGAGGCCCAGGACGCACCGGAAGGCGCCGGGAAACAGCACAGCGGTCCGCGACGCCTGCGCTGAGCCGGGCGGGATCTGCCGTCGCGCTCCGCCAGAGCCGCTTCCCGTCGCCGCACGCCCTGAGGTGCACAACACGCCCTACAGGTCGAGAGTGGAAGTAACCCGATCAGCCGAACAGGTACCCCGGTTGTGAGGAGCCGTGCGACATCAGGGAGCCGGCAATGACGACTCATGTGAGCGGGGCGCGCTCGGGTGCGGCAGTGCGGATTCCCGCGAAAACCGGCATCGGGAGCGGCTGGGTCGTCTTCGCCGCCGGCCACACTTAGGAGGCATTCGACATGGCCACTGCATCTGAAACTCCTGTCCTGGACACCCTCGCCGCCATGACGGTCGACTCGATCGAGCGATGCGGGCTGGCCCCGGACATGCTCATACTCACGCGTATCGCGGCACTGGCCGCCTCGGACGCCCCGCCGATCTCCTACGTTGCCCATATCGACCCCGCCCTCCAAACCGGCCTGACCGCCGAGCAGTTGCAGGATGTCCTGGTCGCCATCGCGCCCATCGTGGGCACGGCCCGCGTCATGACGGCAGCAGGCAACATCGCCACGGCACTCGGCATCGCCATCGCCGTCGCCGATGCGGAGATCGAGTCCCAGGGCTGAGAGCGGACGCCCACCCGGCGGCCGCAGGATCAGGCAGGAGGGTCCTCGATGGCCCAGAACGCGACCACGGCGATGCGCGCGGCACTCCGCGGCACGCCCGAGGAACGCGCGGCTCTCGGAAAGGAGGCGCGGCGCCGCTCGCCCCGGTCGGGTCACGCCGAGTACAAGCCGTCTCCGGACCGGCCGGACCCGCTGGCGATCCTGGAGGCGCAGTCCGCGGCAAGGCTGCCCGAACTCGTCCCGATCCGCTACGGACGGATGATGGAAGCCCCGTTCCGCTTCTACCGGGGCGCCGCCGCGATCATGGCGTCCGACCTGGCCGACAGCCCGGCCTCGGGACTCACGGCCCAGCTGTGCGGGGACGCGCACATGCTGAACTTCCGTCTACTCGCCTCGCCCGAGAGACAGTTGATGTTCGACATCAACGACTTCGACGAGACACTGCCGGGTCCCTGGGAGTGGGACGTCAAACGGCTGTCGGCGAGTCTCGTCATCGCGGGCCGGGCCAACGGCTTCGACGACTCCGAGCGCGCCCGCATCGTGAGTTCCACGGTCCGTTCGTACCGCGAGGCGATGATCCGCTTCGCGGGCACGGGCAACCTCGACGTCTGGTACGCGAAGATCGACGCGGGCCTCCTCGAGTCCCTCGCCGGCGGCGGACTCCACGGAACGAAGCGCGGTCGGGAGAACCTGACCCGCGCCATGGAGAAGGCCCGCACCCGCGACAGCCTGCAGGCCTTCGACAAGCTCACCGAGACGGTCGACGGCCGGCCCAGGATCGCGGCGGACCCCCCGCTGCTCACCCCGGCGGGCGACCTGCTGCCGGACGTCGAACGCAACGCGCTGGAGCGGCAGTTCCGCGGACTGATCGAGCGGTACGGCCGCACTCTCGCTTCCGACCGGCGCACGCTCCTGGAGGACTACCGGCTGGCGGACGTCGCCCGCAAGGTGGTCGGCGTCGGCAGCGTCGGCACCCGCTGCTGGATCTTCCTCCTCCTCGGCCGGGACGGCCAGGACCCGCTCTTCCTCCAGGCCAAGGAGGCCGACACCTCCGTGCTCGCCGAACACGTCGGCGCCAGCCAGTACCGCAACCAGGGCGAACGCGTGGTCGCGGGCCAGCGGTTGATGCAGGCCACGAGCGACATCTTCCTCGGCTGGGAACGCGTGGACGGGATGGACGGCAGGCAACGCGACTTCTACATCCGCCAGTTGCGTGACTGGAAGGGCATCGCCATGCCGGAAAGGATGCGGCCGAAGGACATGCAGGCGTTCGGCGAACTGTGCGGGGTCACGCTGGCCCGTGCGCACGCCCGGTCCGGCGACCGGATCGCGATCGCCGCGTACCTGGGCAACGGCGACCCGTTCGACCGAGCACTCGCCACATTCGCGGAGACATACGCCGACCAGAACGAGCGCGACCACCAGGCCCTGGTCGACGCGGTGCACGCGGGCCGGCTACACGCGGAGGAACTGCCGGCGACCTGACCCGGACGAGGACGCCCGGCGCTCGCCCTGCCCGTCGGGCCCGCGTCGGGCCGGCGCAGGCGGAACCCGACCTGGCATCCCGCCTCCGCAAGCAGCTCGTTCGCAGTACGCAATCTCATGCTGCACGCCGCGAAGCCCGAGTTCGTACCGGGCTGTGGACAGGCATTCGCGTCCTGGTGAGGGTGGCTCCGCGTACCAGGAGCCGCGAAGGAGCAAATGCCTCATGTGTGAATCCTCGATCGAGTGCACAGGCGCGTCAGCGTCGGCGTCGGCGTCGGCGTCGACAACTCGTAGGACCCTGCTCGGCGCGGTGGCCGCGTCCGCCGCGGCTGTCACCGTGCCGCTGCTGAGCCGGGAGGCAGCGGCGGCTGCGAACTCGGACGCCTCCTCCGATACGAGGCTGTCGCTCACCCTCCTCGGCACCAACTCCGGGCCGCCGCCGCTCGCGGCCCGGTACGGGATCTCGCAGGCGCTGGTGGTCAACGGCCGGACGTACGTGGTCGATTGCGGGCGGGGCGCGGTGAGCCAGTACATGCGTGCCGGGCTGTCGATGCCCTCACTGGCGGCCATCTTCCTCACCCACCTGCACGCCGACCATGTCGTCGACTACTACGCCTTCCCGATGCTCGCGGCCGGCGCCGCCGGCGCGCAGGGCTTCCGGAGTCCGATCGACGTGTACGGTCCCGGCCCGGCAGGCATCGCTTCCACCGTCGCCGGAGCCCCCGGGCCCGTTCCCGGCACCGTCGACATGACCAGGCTGGCAGGACAGGCGTACGCCGCCGCCCCCACCTTCTTCATGACCGAGCACATCGGTATCGACCCGGCTTCCCTGCTACGGGTGCACGACGTACTTCCGCCTGCGGGCACCGGCGCCTCCGCCACGAACACCGCCCCCGTGATGGCGCCGTTCACGGTCATGGAGAACGACGATGTGAAGGTCACCGCCGTGCTGGTCCCGCACGGCGCGGTCTACCCCGCCTACGCGTACCGTTTCGACACCGATCACGGCAGCGTCGTCTTCTCCGGCGACACGACCCCGACGCCGAACGTCATCGGGCTCGCCCGGGGCGCCGACGTCCTGGTGCACGAAGCCCTCCACCCCGACGGGCTCGCGGCCCTCGGCCTGCCGCAGTACCTCATCGACCACATCCTGGCCACACACACCGACGTGTCCGAACTCGGGCGGATCGCCGCCGAGTCCGGGGTGCGGACACTGGTCGCCACCCACCTCAGTCCCGGAAATCCGGCCGCCACCTCGGACGCCACCTGGCGCCGGCTCCTGCGCGACAGCGCGCGCCGCGCCGACTTCGGTGGCCGGATGATCCTGGGCGAGGACCTGATGCGCGTACCGGTGGGGCGAAGCAACACTCGCGGCCGCTGAACCGCCCGGCCCCAGTTGCTGGAGGTCAGCCGCCGATCCGCTCGTCGAGGAAGCCCGTGATCGTGCCCATGACCTTCTGGGTCGACCAGGGGATGCCCGCCTCGGGGTCGCCGAGGAAGGACATGTCGCCGTGGTTGGCGCCCTTGACCACGTACCTGGTCGCGTCGACGCCCTTGGCCTTGAGGGCGTCGGCGAGGATGAGCGACTGGCCGGGGGAAATGATGTGGTCGTTGTCGCCCTGGAGCAGGATGAACGGCGCGGTCCTGGAGTTGCTGTAACTCGCCGGGTTCGCGGCCGCGTTGGCCGCCGCGTCACTGGTGACGGTCTTCTTGGAGCCCGGCCCGAAGACGTACGCGTTGACGAAGCTGCCCGGGGCGTTGTACGCCTTCTGCGTCGCCGCGTCGAGGTCGTCGGCGATCTTCGACAGGTCACCCGCCCCGAACTCGTCGACGACGGCCTGCACTTCGCTGCTCTGGTCGAGGTTGTCACCGATGTCGAACTGCTTGTCGCCGTTGGTGGTGCCCGCCATGGCCGCGAGGTATCCGCCCGCGGACTGGCCCCAGACGGCGACCTTGGTGCCGTCGATGCCGTACTCGTCGGCGTGCGCGCGGAGATAGCGGATGGCCGACTTCACGTCGGCGACCCCGTCCTTGTAGGTCGCGCCGTTGCCGATCGTGCGGTATTCGATGCTCGCCACGGCGTAGCCCTGCTCGGCGACATAGGTGCGCTGCGCGAGGTTCGCCGTCTTGTCGTCCGTGACGAAGCCGCCGCCGGTGATGTACACGACCAGGGGCTTCGCCCCGGAGTCCTTCGGCACCTGGAGGTCCAGCTTGAGGTCGGTCTTCTTCCCGCCCGTGGTCGGCGAGGAGTAGACGATGTCCTTGTGGCTCGTGAGGTCGACCTGCCCGCACTGGATCGCCGGTCCCGTCGGATCGATGACCGTGCTGGTGCTGGTGTCCGTGGCCTTCACCGTCTTGGAGATCTGGATCGCCGCTCCCGACGATGTTCCACCGCCCTCGGGGGCCGCGGTCGACGTGGATTCCTTGGGGCAGGCGCCGAGCGCCGACGACGAGGAAGAGCTGGAACCCGTGCTGCTCGAACCCGAGGAGCAGGCGGTGAGCAGCAGCCCCAGGGCAACGGCTCCGGTGACAGTGACGGCGAGGCGGCTCCGAATGGCCATGACTCGCTCCTTCCGTGTATTCAATGTGCAGCAGCAAGGAAACGGATATCGGATATCCGCTTCACTCGGAGTCTAGCAACTAAGTGGATAGATCGCATCCACTTACTGTCTGCGGTGCACATGCCTCACTCGGGTGCGCGGCTACCATGAGTCAGCCCGATCTCCCACTGCCCGCTGCCACGGAGCGAAGCCATGACCGCCGACAAGCCCCGGCAGCCGCCCCTGCGCAAGGACGCGGAGCGCAACCGCCGGCTGATCCTGGCGGCGGCACGGGAGGTCTTCCGCGATCGCGGGGTCGCTGCGACGCTCAATGACGTCGCCCATCACGCGCATCTGGGCGTCGGCACGGTGTACCGGCGCTTCGCCAACAAGGAGGAGCTCGTCGACGCGCTCTTCGGCGACATGGTCGACACCGTCGACCGATACCTCACCGAGGCACTGGCCGAGGAGGATGCCTGGCTGGGGCTGACGCGCTGCTTGGAACAGGTCTGCGAAGTCCAGTCCTTCGACCGGGGCCTGCGCGAGGTCATGCTGGGCACCGGGCATGGGCCGGCCCGGCAGGCACAGATACACGGGCGCTTGAATCCCGCCGTGCAGCGGCTGCTGGCGCGGGCGCAGGAGCAGGGCAAGCTCCGCGCCGACGTGGTCCCCTCCGACTTCCCGGTCCTGCAGCTGATGACCGCCGCGGTCAGCGAGTTCGACGCGGGATCCGATGCCTGGCGCCGCTACCTCGCCATCCTCATCGACGGCCTTCGGGCCAGGCCGGACGTCGACACACTTCCCCCTGGAATCGCCGACGTGGAAGGCGTCGACCAGGCCCTCGTCGACGCCAGCGCACACGACGCGCGATCCCGTCAGAACCAGAACCCGGACCGGGACCAGGACCAGGACCAGGACCAGGGCCCGAACCAGAATCAGCGGGTCTGAGGCGATGCCGCCTTCGGGCGGCTCTTCCTACCGCGGCGCATCAGCGGCTCCTCCACCAGGACGTACGACAGCAGGGCCATGACGACGGTCAGCACCAGCGTCGCCGCCAGTCGCCCCTCCTCCACACCGAGGGAGGCCAGCAGCCGCACGACCGGGTAGTGCCACAGATACATCCCGTAGCTGAGGTTGCGGCCGACCCAGGCCAGCGGGGCCACCGCCAGCAGCCGGGACAGCCGTCCGTCCTGCCGCAGTTCGAGCCCCGCCACCAGCGTGGCGGACACCACCGCCACCGCCAGGAATCCGACGGTGTACCAGACCGGCGTCCACCAGCCCACGTGGCCGGTGATCGGCACGTACCGGGCGATCAGCAGCAGCGTGCCGAGGGCGGGCAGGGCCAGCCGTCCGGCCCACGTACGCAGCCACCGCAGCCGGGGATCGTCCGCGCGCAGCCGGGCCAGGACCACCGCCACGAGGGCGCCGGCGAGCAGCTGGTCGGCGCGGGTGTCCGTGCCGTTGTAGATGCGGTGGGCCGCGTCGGGGTTCCACAGCACCCACCGCCACAGCACCGGCAGCGCGCACAGGACCGCCGTGCAGATCAGCACCGTGCGGGCGCGCAGCCACCTCAGCAGGACCAGCAACAGGAGCGGCCAGAGGAAGTAGAACTGCTCCTCGACGCCGAGCGACCAGGTGTGGCCCAGCGGTCCGGTCAGGTCGGAGTAGGTCCCGGGCTGCGCGGCCCGCACGATGTTCACCACGAACAGCGCCGCCAGTCCGGCGGCCGTCCACGAGCTGTCGAAGGACCACAGCGAGGTGGTGAGCTCAAGGACCGCACACACCGCGCAGACCACGAGCAGGGCGGGGACCAGTCGCAGCCAGCGGCGCCGGTAGAAGCCCAGGAGGTCGAGGCCGCCTGTGCGGGCGTACTCGGCGAGCAGCAGTCGGGTGATGACGAAGCCGCTGATGGTGAAGAACACATCCACCGCGACGGAGCCGCCCGGCAGCAGGCCCGACTCCACGTGGTAGACGATGACCATCAGCACCGCCAGGGTCCGCAGGCCGTCCAGCCCGCCCACCCGGCCGCTGCGCGCGGCCGCCGACGGGAAGCCCCCGCCCGAAATGCCTCTTCTCGAGGACTCCGGCGCAGGTGAATGCCCTGCGGAATGCCCCGGGGAATCCTCCTTCACCTCCCCTTCCCGGTCTCCGGTCGTCACTTGCCCGCTCGGTGCCCTGCCCATGAAGAGGATCGCCTTCCGCCTGCCCACTGCGTCGCCCGGAACAATTCGGTGTACTCAGCAACCTGTAGGTCCACAAACCGTAGAAGTGCTCGACTACCCGATTGCGCGGTGGGCAAAAGTACGGCCGACGGGTCGGTCGAGACTCCCGGGTACCGATCCGACCGCGCGCGACTGTGCCCCCTCTTCACGTCTCCTGTGTTCCCACTGTGAAAGGGGTGACGATGGACGGGAGGGCAGCAGGACAGCTCAGTCGGCGTCCGCCCGCTGGGCCTGGGGCTGGGTCTCGGACTGGGCCTGGGACTGGGCCTGCCAGGACGCGGGGGTCGTCCGTTCCTTGGCCAGCGCCCTGGCGATCTTGCGGGCCAGGAGCGGGTCGGCCGGGAGCACGTGGGAGGCGAACCAGCGGGCGGCCGACGGGTCGGGGGACGGTTCGACGAACTCCGCGCCCGCGTAGTCGTCGAGCGGGGGGTCGTAGACGTATCCGGAGACCACGCCGTGGCTCACCAGGCGGTCTATGAGGGCGTCGCGGTCGTGTACCAGGAGCGGCGCCCGGAAGAGCGGGAGAGGGCCGGTGTCCGCCACCCGGTCGCGGAGTGCCGGGGAGGCCCAGGGGGTGCCCGCGAGGAGCGAGACACCGGCGTCGCGCCGGGTGAGGTTGCCGTCGAGAGCCGCCATCCGCAGCTCCAACTGCCCGCGCACCAGGGCTCCGTGGCGGGATCGGAAGCCGTGCAGGTCGACGCGTACCCAGGGTTCGTACGCGGCGAGGCTCGGGGCCTCACGCGTGCATTCGGAGAGCTGCGGCGCGCGCAGGGCCATGCGGTAGTCGTCGCGCTCCAGCAGTCCGAGGCGCTGCAGCGTCCGCCAGACAGGACGCACCAGGTGGAGGCCGCGTACCGTCGAACGTGCCAGCGGCCGGAGTGTCGCGGTGAGGTCGTCGTGGAGGCGGCGCGGCGCGAGGAGTTCGTCGCGCAGGGTCTCCAACTCCCGCCGGGTGCGCGCGTCTTCGACGGCGAGGAAGCCGCCGGCCGTCGATGCCACGTGCTTGGACAGGCTGAACACCGCCGCCTTCCCGAACGTCCCGATCGGCTGCCCGTCCACTCGCGTGCCGATCGCGTGCGCCGCGTCCTCGAACAGGGGTATCCCCAACTTCTCGCAGCGCAGGCGCAGTTCCGCGACCCGGTCGGGCATCCCGTACAGGTTGGTGGTCAGGACGGCGTCCACGTTCCGCCAGGTCGACTCGGGTACGGCGGCAGGGTCGATGTTGCCGTCCCATGCGGACACCGGGGCCGTCACAGGGCGCAGCCCGGCCGCGAGGACGACGAAGAGGATCACGTCGTCGTTCACCGGCGACATCAGCACCCGTGCGCCCGGCCTGCACCAGCGTCGCAGCGCCAGGTACAGAGCCAGCCGTGCCGAGGGCGTGTAGACGCATTCGCGTCCGAGCCTCCGTGACATCGTCGCGGCAAGCCGCGATCCGTACGACGTCGTCATCGTCACCTCTTCCGTTGCTTTGGGCAGGGCGGGCCTCGCCGCGGCATTTCGGCGGGGCGTGAGGTGGGGGGAGAGGTGGGGGAGAGGTAGCCGGGGGGGGGGCGGAATCCCGCTCAGCGCGGGCGGGGTTCCGCTCCGGCGGAGCCCGGGCGGCCCGAGGTGCGCAGCGTGCCGGCCGTCTTCAGCAGGCGGTCGGCCGGTTCCCGCAGTGTGGGGTGGGCCAGGACCGTGTTCCGCAGGCCGCGCACGGGTCTGCGCCACAGTCGGTGCGCCGCCGCCACGGGGCTGGGGCGGGTAGCGAACCCTTCGCCGACGCGCAGCTCGCGGGTCTTGAGCCAGTCCTTGTACTCCTTGTCGCCACGCCCCATGTCCATGAGCCGCACGCCCTGCCGGCCGGCCGCCTCGGCCATCCGGAGGTGCATGATCAACCCGGGCGAGTAGTAGCGGAGTTCGGGGTCGTACGTCGTGAACCAGGCCGCGAACACCGTGCGCGAGGTCGGGCCGAAGTGCGCGGCCACCGGCCGGTCACCGGCGTACACCACGGACAGCACGCCGGTGAAGTGCTCCTCGCGGACGTGGAACAGATGGTCCACCAGGTCCACGATCCACGGCCGCGCGAACCGGTCCATCCGTCCCGTCCTGCGGTACTGGGCGGACTTCCACTCCATGAGCTGATGCAGCATCTTCGGGTCACGCTCGTCGTAGACGAACCGCATCTCGCCCAGGTCGCGGCCCAGGCGGCGTTCCTTCTTCAGCGTCGTCTTGGCCAGCCCCGGGTAGGCGCCGCGCAGCCATTCCGCGTAGCTGCCGTCGCCGACCTTGAGGTCGAGGACCGGTGAGGCGAACGTCCCCGTGACGTATCTGCCGAAAGGTCTCTGCTCCTCGACGAGGTGGTCGAACTCGAAAACGGAAAGACCGCAGGCCTTCAGCAGTTGCTGGGGGTCCCAGGTGACCCCGGGACGGTGCACCAGGGCCTGGCAGTCGGAGAGTCCGAGGCCGATGGCCCGGCCGACGCCGAAGGCGTTGCGTTCGTACGGGAAGAAGCCGACGGCCTCCCCGTTCTGGTGGAGGACCGCCACCCGCGCCCCGCTGCGGTGTCTGCCGATCCCGGCCGCGAACTCCGGTGCCAGGAACGGGTTGGCGTAGTCCGGTGACTCGTCCATCGCCCGGTGCCAGTCCTGGCACAGCGAGGTGCTCAGCTCTTCCGGTCTGTGGATCGTGATTGCCGTATCAGAAGATCGCATAGACGATCGCTCCCCCAATTCCCCCATGACGCCCAACTCCCCTTTGACGCCCAGCTCCCCCATGAGGCGCACTCCGCGTCCGTCCCACCACATCCTTGCCCCAGGGGCTCAAACGTCGCGAAAGGTACGCACACTGTCAAGGGTGCCTGTCGTAACGGAAGTGTGCGGATCGGATGTCGCGGTCGTCCTCTCCCAAGAAGTCACTTCCGTCTCGCACAGGGAGTCGCTTTCGCCCCTTTCAGAAAGTCACTTCCTTCGCGTCCGCGGTCCCCCCGGTCCGTCCGGGCGCCGCCTGCTCCTGCCAGTAGAGATTGGTGTGCGCGATGACCTGATCCGGAGGCGGTGCGCCGTACGCGGTGAGGTCCTCCGTCGTGTGGGCGTCGGCGACCAGCGTCACGTCGTACCCCCGGACGAAGGCGCCGTGGATGGTCGAGCGGATGCACATGTCGGTCTGGGCGCCCGCGACGACGAGCCGGCCCACACCGCGCTCGGCGAGCAGCGCTTCCAGTTCGGTGCCCTCGAAGGAGTCGCCGTAGTTCTTGTGGACGAGGGGTTCCGTGTCGCGGCGCACCAGCTCCGGCACGTACTGCCAGCTCTCGCTGTCCCGTTCGAGGTGGTCGTCGAATTGCTGCACCCAGACCACGGGCACCTGCTCCGCGCGGGCCCTGTCGACCAGGGTGTTGATGTTCGCGATCACGCGGTCTCGGTCGTGGGCGTCCGCCATCGGCCCGTTCTGGACGTCGATGACGAGGAGCGCGGCGTTCGGCCGGTCGTGCAGGGTCGTCATAGGAACCTCCCACTCACCACACTAGGCCGCACCACTGACAGCGGCACAGGGTCGCGCGGACGGCCGTACGCGACCGCCGATTCCCGCCGGAGCCTTGGCGTTCCACCTGGCCGCACTGTGCGCTTCCTGTGAGTTCCCTGATTCTCATTCTTCCCTCAGAGCGCGCTCACCGATGCCCCAGACGGGGGCCGGATGGTCGCCGCTATGAACGAAACGAACGCAGGAGGCGTCCGGCGGCGGTCGGTCGAGATCGTGGTGCCGGTTCACAACGAGGCTCACGTCCTCGACGACAGCGTCAACCGTCTCCACGCCTATCTCGAGAGCTCCTTCCCGTTCCCGTTCCGGATCACCGTCGCGGACAACGCGAGTACGGACGGCACTTGGCAGGTGGCCGTCGGCCTGACGCACCGGCTTCCCCATGTGCACGCCGTCCGCCTTGACGCCAAGGGGCGTGGCCGGGCCCTGAAGTACGTGTGGAGCCGGTCGGCGGCCGATGTGGTCGCGTACATGGACGTCGATCTGTCCACGGGGCTCGACGCGTTCCTGCCGCTCGTCGCACCCCTGCTGTCCGGTCACAGCGACATCGCCATCGGCAGCCGGCTGCACCGGCAGGCCGACGTGGTGCGCGGGCCGAAGCGGGAGTTCATCTCGCGGTCCTACAACCTGCTGCTGAAGCTGGGGCTCGCCGCCCGCTTCTCCGACGCGCAGTGCGGCTTCAAGGCCGTACGCACCGATGTCTTCCGGGCGCTCGCCCCGCACATCGAGGACAACGCCTGGTTCTTCGACACCGAACTGCTGGTGCTGGCCCAGCGCAACGGGCTGCGCGTCCACGAGGTGCCGGTCGACTGGG
The DNA here is from genome assembly GCF_026341825.1 of Streptomyces sp. NBC_00620. Taxonomy (GTDB): domain Bacteria; phylum Actinomycetota; class Actinomycetes; order Streptomycetales; family Streptomycetaceae; genus Streptomyces. Next base: position 2,663,560 of record NZ_JAPENY010000001.1, on the reverse strand, counting down.
TCGACGATCCCGACAGCCGGGTCGACCTGGTGCGTACGGCCGTCGACGACCTCAAGGGCATGGCCCGGATGCTGAAGCGGACCGTGAACGGGCGCGCCAGGGTCGCCGCCGTACCGCGCCGGGTCGGACTCCCGCGGGTGCCGGGCGCGGTGCGTGAGAGCGCCGGCCGGACGCCGGATGCCTCCTCCAATGGCACACCAGCCACACCGCCCACATCAGCCGCGTCACCCCATGCCACACCGGCCGGCGCGGGCTCCCGATGAGCAGGCCCGGCAGAACCAGCAGACCCCGCAGAACCCGCAGAACCACCAAGCCCCACAGCTCCACTCCCAGCCGTCCCTCTCCCACCTTGGAGTGCCTGTCATGACGACCCTTGCCCCGCCGACCCGCGACGAAGGGGTCCGGCAGCACTCGCACCGGGCCGGGCCGCCCGCCGACGGCGGTATCAAGGCCCGCACCCGCAGGCTCTTCACCGGCCCGCCGGACGACCCGCGCTGGGCCAGGCCCACCCTGTGGGCGGTGCTGGTCCTGGCCGTCGGCCTGTACGCCTGGAACGTCTCGTCCATCACCGGCAACACCTTCTACAACGCCGCCGTCTACAGCGGCACCAAGAGCTGGAAGGCGTTCTTCTTCGGTGCCCTGGACTCGGGCAGCTTCATCACCGTCGACAAGCCGCCGTTCGCGCTGTGGGTGATGGGCATCTCGGCCCGCGTATTCGGCTTCGGGACCTGGCAGTTGGCGCTGCCGATGGTCGCGCTGGGCACGGGATCCGTGGCGCTGCTGTACCGGATGGTCAAGCGGGACTTCGGGGCGGTGGCGGGAACCGTCGCCGCACTCGCGCTCGCCCTGACCCCGATCACCGTCGCCATTACACGTGACACCAACCCGGACCCGGTCCTGGTCTTCCTGATGCTGCTCGGCGCGGCCGGGCTGATGAAGGCCGTGCGGGGCGGGCGGCTGATGCCGCTGGTGTGGTCGGCGGTCGCGATCGGGTTCGCGTTCAACACGAAGATGATGCAGGCGTACGTCGTCCTGCCGGTCTTCTTCCTCGTCTATCTCTGGGCCGCCAACGCCTCACTCGGCAGGCGGATCCGCAACCTCGCCGTCGCCACGGTCGCGCTCGTCGTCTCCAGCGCCTGGTGGATGGTGGTCGTCGACCTGTGGCCCGCGTCCTCGCGCCCCTACATCGGCGGCTCGACCGACAACACCGTCTGGGACCTCGTCATCGGCTACAACGGCTTCGGCCGTATCTTCGGGGCGAGTTCGTCCACAGGCTCGGCAGGGAACGGCGCAAGCTTCGGCGGCACCGCGTCCGTCTACCGCATGTTCAACGACATCATGGGCGGCCAGATCTCCTGGCTCATCCCCTTCGCCGCGATCGCCCTCGTCGGCGGGCTGGTGCTGCGCGGGCGGGCTCCGCGTACGGACGCCAAGCGCGCGGCGCTGATGCTGTGGGGCGGCTGGTTCGTCGTGCACTATCTGACCTTCGCCCTCGCCGAGGGCACCTTCCACCCGTACTACGTCACCGCCATGGCCCCGGGTATCGCGGCCCTGGCCGGTATCGGCGGCGTGATGCTGTACCGGGCGTTCCGTGAGGGCTCGGCGGCGAAGTGGGGCTGGGTCCTGCCGCTGGCCGTCGCGGTCAGCGCGGTCTGGGCGGTCGTCTTGCTCCAGCGGGTGTCGGGCTCCGGCGCCCTCTACACCGTCGCCGAGATCGTGGCCGGCGTCGCGGGCGCGGTCTCCGTACTCGGGCTGCTCGCCGGGCGGTTCCTGAAGCGGCAGCGGCTGCTGGGCTTCGCGGCGCTTGCGGCGGTGGTGGCCCTGCTGGCCGGTCCGGCGGCGTACTCGGTCTCTGCCGCCACGAGTGCTTCGAACAACGGCACCAATCCGACGGCCGGTCCGAGCACGGGCGGCGGTATGGGTGGCGGCGGAGGCGGTGGCATGGGCGGCGGTGCACCGTCCGGTACCGGCAGCCGGAGCGGCAGCGCACCGACCGGCACCGGCGGCCAGTCCATGGGCGAGCCCCCGGCGGGCGCCAACGGCTCGTCGTCCAGCGGTAGTTCGTCCACCGAGTCCGGCACCGAGGCCTCTGGCGCCGGATCCGGTACGCAGTCCAGCGGCGGCCAGATGGGCGGCGGAGCCGGCGGCGGCACTCAGGTCTCTTCCGAGATGATCACGTACCTGGAGAAGAACCAGGACGGCGCCACCTGGCTGCTGGCGGTGGCCACCGACCAGACCGCGGCCTCGATCATCCTGGAGTCCGGCGAGCCCGTCATCTCCATGGGCGGCTGGTCAGGCACCGACAACGCCATGACCCTCGCCAAGCTCAAGAGCCTGGTGAAGTCGGGTCAGTTGCACTACATCATCGTCAGCAGCGACGGCGGCCAGGGCACGAACTCGGAGATCACGGCGTGGGTCGAGGCGAACGGCACGGCCGTCAACTCCTCGGCGTACAGCTCCGGTTCCACCAGCTCGTCCACCGGCCTGTACCGCCTGGACGCGTCCGACGTCGGCTGAGCCGACCGTCCACCCATGTGGGGCGGGCCGCCGGAGATCCCCTTCCGGCGGCCCGCCCCTTTCAGTCGCCCCGCTCCTCAAGGATCCGGGCCGTGCGGGCATCGAGTTCGGTGCGGAAGCGCAGGGCGCGCTCGGCGTGGGCGAGGCGGTAGTCGTGTTCGAGGTGCTGCATGCGGTCGGTGGTGTCCAGTTTCGAGCGGTGGCGCTGCACCTCGTGCTCCATGGTGGCGCAGGCGTGCTGGACCTGGAGGTCGTCGGCGTGCAGTCGACGGCTCGCTTCGAAGCGGGCGGTGACCAGGCGGTCGTACGTCGTGGAACCGCTCATGAGTTTGGCCAGGATGGGCATGGCGTCGACGACGAGGAGCAGGAGATGCAGTACGAGGGCCACTGAGCCGGCGTACCAGTCGGACCAGGCGACGGCCTTGAGCGCGTGCGCCCTGGTGAGGATCCCGTCGTCGTCGAGGTCTGTCTCCCGCTGCCGCGTCTTGGCGTCGATGGCGCGCTGCAGAGCGGGCTGGTACGCGTCGGCGGCCGTGTCCTTCTTCCCGGCCAGGGTGTGGCCCGCCGCCACCAGCGCCGCCAGGTCGCTCTCGTACTTCTTGATCTCGCTGGTCGTGCGGTAGGCCGAGGAGTCCTCGCGGGCACGCTCGCACGTCTGGCTGACGTCGGCGTAGCCACCCCACCAGATCCACTTGTCCCGGGCGCACTCCCGCTGCTCGGTGGCCATCTTGCCGTTGAGGGTCTTGTTGATCCCGTCGACCTGGGTCCGCATGGCCTTCGTCCGGGCGGTGTTGCTCTTGATCTGTTCGCCCAGCTCGACCGGTGAGCCCGGCACCTTGAGCTGGTACTCCCCGCATTCGGGGCGGTCGGTGGTCCGCTCGCCGTCGGTGGGGTTGCAGGACACGAGCATGCCCCGGTAGTCCGCGACCTGCCGCTCGTTGCCGACGGCGATCTCCTGCCGGATCTCCCTGTCGAAGATCTGGAAGAGGAGCGGCTCGGCGATGAAGATGCCGAGGAGCACGGAGAGCGCGAGGCGGGGCAGCAGCACCCGTAGAGGGCTCTTGGCCGCCAGTGTGCCGTGGGTGCTGGACACCAGCCAGCTGTCCAGGGCGAGGATCAGCCAGAACCAGACCACGGCCACCACGATCACGGCGGGGAGCGGAAGGTCGGGCCGGATGGTGGCGAGCGCGACGGCCATGGAGACGCCGGCGAGCAGCGCGGTGTTGACGACGATGACGCCGTACCAGGTGTAGCGGGGGCGTTCCTCCGGCACCCAGTCCAGTACGTCCTCGCGGATGCCGATCACCCGGCGCAGCCGGACCGCGGGGCCCGTGTCGGAGCGCTCCGGGCGGAAGGGCACGGTCATCTCGGAGAGTGGAGCACGGTCGGCGGGGTGGACCGGCAGGTCAGTGGCCAATGTGCGCCTCCATGTCGCCGGTGCCGAGGTCGAGGTCGCTGTCGTCGCCGCTGTCCGGGTCCGGATCCGTCTCCTTGTCGCTCTCGTGATCCGCCTCGCCGTCGACCACGTCGGTGTCCGCGGGCCGCTTGTCGAGCCGTTCGGCCGACGCCTTCTGCGGCGCCGGAGCCTGGCCGAGTGCCTGGGGCCCGTACTGGGGGATCTCCCCCACGCTGTTGATGAAGGCGCCCGGGTCGACGATGGTGTTGTCGACCAGGCCGCGGTCGATGAGCCGCTTGCCGATGTCGTGGTTGACCACGAGCCGCCGCTCCGCCCACTCGCGCTGCTCCTGGCTCAGCCGCTGGGCGTCCTGTCGGCGCTCCTGGTGTTCGCGCAGCTTGTCGTCGCGCTCCTGCTCCCAGCGGCGGCTTTCCGCCTCCCGTCCGGCGGCATGTTCCTCGAGCCGGTCCGCGCGCTCCAACTCCTTGCGTTTGTCGTCCCGTTCGACCTGCCAGCGCTGATCGTCCCGTTCGAGGGTGGCCCGCCGCTCCAGGTATTCCTGCTCGAGCTTCGTCAGGGCGTCCGCCCGGTCGGCGCGGCGCGCCTCGGCCGCGCGCAGCCGGTCGGCGAGCGTGTCGGCGGAGATGTCCCCGTTACGGTAGGCGTTGAAGTCGGCGGCGATGGGGTCGTTGCCGATGAGCCTGAGGTCCTCGGTCATCTCGTTCCGGACGAACCCGTTCTGCCGCCCCTTCAGCATCAGCTCGTGTTCCTGGTCCTCGGCGCTGACGACGTGGTCGTACCGTGTGCGCAGCGTCTCGTACTCCTGGCGGTTGCGCTCCTTGCGCAGTGCCTCCTCCCGCCGGATCTCCTCGCGCTCCCGCTCCTTCTCGGCCAGCGCCAGGGCCCGTTCCCGCTCCAGCTGCTCCCGGAGGCGGTCTTTCTCCCGCGCGCGCCTGGCCTCCTCGACCTCGCGTACGTGAGCGGCGAGTTCCTCGGGCGACAGGACCTCCACCGCGCGGGGGTACGCCTTCAGACCCGAGAAGACATGCGGCCGCATCTCCTGGTACGCGGTCAGCCGCGCGTCGATACGGCGGCGCACGACGGCAGAGTCGACGATCGGCAGATCACCGCCCTGCTCGGTGAGGCCCGGGACCGCGCGGAGATAGTCCAGGAGCAGCGCCTCCACGTCGGTGACCCCGTCCCGTACGACCGTGCGCGCGTCCGCGACCGTGCAGTGGAAGGTCGTCCGCACGGTGAAGTCGCCCGCCTCCGCGGACGGGATGCGCATCTCCACGACGACGGGCACGCCGACGCTCCGGTCGACGACCGTGACCGAGCTCGCCGCGACCACCACCGGGTCGTCGGGCCGCAGCCCGCCGTGGTCCTCGATGTACTCCTCGCCGACCCTGAAGATCCGCACCTCGTGCGCGGCCAGCAGCGGCAGATCGTCCTCGCCCCTGACAGGGCGCTTGTGGAACCATCCGCCGCCTTGCTGCGGCCGCCCGTACTCCCGCTGTTCGACGAGCGGGTAACTCTCAGCCATGTGCGTCAGTCCTCCGTGCTCAGTACGGTGGTGAGGAAGGTGTCGATGAGTGCCGCGGTGGTTTTACCGGAACGGTCGGCGGCGGGGCGCAGGGCCGCGGCAAGGAGCGGGCGTTCGTCCGGTGGGAGCGCGGCGCCCACGCTGCGGCCGAACCGTCCGGCGGTGGCCCGGGGCTCCTCGCCCACGGCCGCCAGCGTGCGCAAGGTGTCGTACAGAGCCCGCAGCGCCAAGGTCCGCCTCGGCCGGTTGCACAGCACACCGGCCCACAACTCCCCCAATTTGCCGATCAGTTGGGGCTGCCGCTCCATCAGCATGGCGCACACGGGCTGTCCCGTACGCAGGTCGCCCACCGTCAGAACGGCCAGGACGGCGTCGAAGGTGCTCTCCCTCAGCCGGGTGGCGACGGTGGTCCTCCGCTGGACACCCAGCCGGTGCGCCAGGGCGCGGAAGACCACGCCCGCGTCCTCCCGGCACTCCGCGAGTACGGCGACGAGATCGGCCAGGGCGAACATCGCCTCCTTCGACTGGCCGCTGCGCCGGCTGATCAGATGCCACAGCAGCTTCACGGCGTCGGTGGGGAAGCGAACCCCCAGTTCTCCGCCGAACGCGGCCGCCGCTGTCGAACGCAGTTCCGGGTCGCGTGACAGGACCCAACTGCGGGCGAGAGTGAGCGCGGTGGCGTCAAGATTCTCGTCCAGGCACATCCAGCACAGGACCAGGGCGGCCATGGACTGCCCGGCGGGGCCCGCCTCGCCGCGTGCCCAGGGCTCCAGATAGGACTCGGCGACCTCGTCGAAGGCGGGCCTGGCGAGCAGGGCCAGACCGGAGGCGACGGACAGGTGGAGGCCGGGTCCTGGGTCCGTCAGGATGAGGTCGGTCAGCCAGTCCTGCACACCGTCCCAGTACGACTTCGAGTGGTTCGTCCACAGCTCCTCCAGGACCCACTGGCGGTACTGCGGACTGGGGAGGACGAGCACGGTCCGGGTGAGCGCGCCGTGCTTCTGCTCCTCGGTGGCAGCCAGCCGGTTGCGGGTCAGGGAACGCCGTCGGTCGACGGCGGGCCGGGCGTCTTCGGGCTCGGCCGGTTTCGGGAAGGCCGGTGCGATACGCGGCTCCAGTCGTTCCTGCCACGACTCGAACTCCCGGTACCCGGTGCCGATGGCGAAGGCGAGTACCGTCACCTCGGCCGTCTCCTGGAGCGAGCGGTCCACCGCGAACCACTCGCGCACGGGCCGCGCCGCACTGCTTCCGTATTCCTGCCAGACTCCGGCGGGGTCGGCACCCCGCGCGATCCGCGCCGCCGCGGCAGTCACCTCCGTGATCAGGCACTCGGCGGGCAGCAGTTCGACGGCCTTCTCGACGACGGTTTCGGCGCAGCCCGCCTTCCGCAACCGCAGCCGCAGCACGTCCGCCAGGTCGGGTGCGCGCCAGGGCACATGGCGTACGGACTCGGGGGGCTTCCCCGCGACGCTGTGCACGGTGGTGACCACCAGGTGCGCGCCCTGCTCGCGCACCGCGTCCCGTACCCGCCTCCAGTCGAAATCCGCGGTCCCGGACGCGCCCTCGTTCATCCGGTCGAGCAGCACATAGCCGACGCCCTTCTCGAAGGCGGGGCGGCCCGTGGCGAGTTCCTCCAGGCTCCGGCCCGGCGAGAGCACCACGTATTCCGTTCCGTCGGCGACCGCGTTGAGGAGGGCCACGGCGCCCGAGCGCTTGCCCACTCCGGGCGGCCCGACCAGCACGACCACGCTGTCCCGGTCGAGGTCCGCCACCGCCTCGTCGAAACAGCGCGGTTCGACGTACGACTCCAGGATCGTGTCCGCCTCGCCGGCGTCGAGCCGCCCGACGGCCGTACGGCGGGCGTTCGGGGTGTCCGCGCCGCCGGGGCCGCCGATACCGAAGTGGGCCTGACGGGCGTCGAGGGCGCCGAGGAAGTACTGGTTGACGTTGTTGTGAGGCGCGTTGTTGTGAGACGCGTTGTTGTGAGGTGCCGGATTCGGCCGGTCGGTGGTGCCGGGCTGTCCGGGTGGGGGCGTGTCGTCGCGGGTGCCTGCGCCCTCCGCGTCGGCGGTGCCGGGTCCGGGCCGCTCGTCCTTGGACCTCTCGTCTCCGGGCTGTTCCTCTCCGGCCGCGCCCTCGGGTTGTTCCTGCTCCGGAGGTTCTTCGCGCTGTTCCTGGTTCATCCTCTGCCGTCAATCGGGGGTCACTTGGAGATTCCGAAGACGGCGCCCTCCGCGTTCACGGTTCCGTGGAAATTCTGAACGACCGTGTCTGACGGGGTAGTTGGAGCACTTTGGGGGCGCGCGGCCACTGATTCACCACCCTCCGCAGCTCCCGCGCCCCCCTCAGGCCCCGAAGCGCTCCCCGCGCCGCCGTGCAGCGAGAGCCCCCGCACGTCATGTCCGGGCACCCAGATCCAGGCCCGCCCCGCGTACTCCTTCTCATCGATCCGTACCTGGAGGAACTCCTGTGACCGGATGGTGGTGTACGCCTCGCGGACCACGTCGTTGAAGACGGTGGCCGAGACCGCCACGGCCAGGCAGGCGTCCGGCGCCGCGGCCAGGGCGGACTTCAGCATCGCGCTGTCGCAGATCCGGCCGATCTCGACCGGCGCCCTGCCGGCGAACCCGTTGGCCGCGGGCGACGCCGTACCGAAGTGCACGGCCGCCCTGAGCCGCAGCCACGCCTCGGGCACCCGGCCGTGGTTGAAAGCCCGCAGTCCTGCGTCGAGGTTGCGCATGAACGTGTCGACGAGGGCCGGTTCGGAGGCGCCCTCGGGCAGCACCGCGAACACCGAGTCCCCGGCCTCCTGCGTGACCCACCGCTCTCGTTCCAGCCCTGCCGCGTCGGCCGCCTGTCGGAGCAGTCGCTGAATCGCCTCCTGCAGCTGTGTCTGCGTCAGTACGTCGACGCCGCCGTATCCCTTCGCGTCGACCGCCAGCAGCAGTCTGCGTCCGAACGTTCCCATGCCGCCCGGTCCGCCCGCACCGTTCATCGTCATGACACCCCTCGTGTCCGTACTCACATACCGTTCAAGGCTCTTCTCGTGGGCACCGGCGTCCGCTCCCCCACAGGCGGACGCCGGTACACGCCAGTCGTACACGGCCCGCGCGGGCCGGACCCCGTGGAAGTACGGGATGCAGCAAGATGCGGGAATCCATAGAAGTGACTGGTTCGCATACCGGAGCAGGTCCTTACTGGAGGGGTCGCGCCCGCCGGCCCCAGGAGGGACCCGTATGCCGCCCAGCGGTGCCACCCCCGACAACCGTCCCGCGCAGTACATGTTCACTGCCCTGCAGACCACCCATCAGCACGCGGACACCAAGGCCGGGATCCTGGCGGCCGCGCAGGCGGCGCTGGTCGGCACGGCGGACTCATGGAGCCGGCAGGCCCTGCAAGCTGTGGAGCGGGGCGGAGCGGCGGGCGCGCTGGCCGGGACGCTGTTCGCGCTGTTCGTCTGCGGGATGTTCGGTGGCGCGGTCTGCCTGGCGGCGACCCTTCGACCCCGTGTGCTGCACCCTTCCGGGGCCAACAGATACAGCTTCGTCCATCTCTCCACCGGCCCGGACATCCTGCCCGCCGAGAACCCGGCCGGCGCCGACGAGACCGTGGACCGGCGGGAGTTGTCACAGACGGTGCGGTTCCTCGCCCGCGTCGCACTGCGCAAGTACCGGTTCCTCACCGGCGCCGTGGTGTGCACGACGGTGATGGGCGCCAGTGCCGGGCTGTTCGTGGTCCTGCGCCCGGTACTGACCTGACGCCGCACCCGGCCGCCGGACGGGCTGCCTCACTCCTCGTGCGCCAGATCGGCCACCTGCCGGAGCCGGGGCAGATCACGGATGGTCGTGGACCGGTATCCGGTCTCCAGCAGGCCGTCCTCGCGCAGTTCGCGCAGCCCCTTGTGGATGGTCGTCTCCGCGGCTCCGGTCAGCGCGGCCATCTCCGGCTGTGTCAGCCGGCAGCCGATGACCACGCCGCTGTCCCCCGTACGTCCGTACGCGGTGGCCAGCTCCACCAGGAGCCGGGCCAGCCGCACCTTGGCCGGGTAGCCACGGAAGTCCAGCCGCCGCCGGTTGGCCCACCGCAACCGGTCCGAGACGATGCCCGTCAGCGCCATGGCCACTTCCGGGCGCCGCATCAACAGGCCATGCAGAATGCCTTGTTGCATCAGGCGCGCGGTCATCGACCCGCACGCCGTCACCGTGGCCGAGCGCGGTGCCCCGTCCATCGCCGCCATCTCCCCGACCGTGTCACCGCCAACACGAACCGCCAACAGCGATGTCTCGCCGTTCTCCACCGTCGCGGTCACCTTGGCGAACCCGGAGAGGAGCAACAGGACGTGCCGGTCCCGGGCGCCCTCGCTCAGCAGCACCTCCCCCGCCTCGAACCGTGTCTCGACGCCCAGACCGAGCAACTCCTGCCGCGCCACCGGCGGAAGCACACCCAGCAGACTGCGCGCGGGCCACTCCTCGGAGTTGTGCGACACGGTTCCCCCCGGCTGGTCGGCGACGGCATCTCAATCCTGCCGCGAAACCCGTACGGATTCCGTTGTACGGGTGTGCCGGGGTGAACGTACGGCTTTGGGTGGGGAGTTCATCATCGTGAACAGCGGGAGCGGCAAGAGCCGCAGGAGGAACGCGTCGGCCATGAAGATGGTGGGGGCGTTGATCAGCGTGTTCCGGAGAACAGCCGGATACACCCAGCGGGAGCTGGCCGAGCGGTTGCGGGTGGACGAGCAGACCCTCGCCTCCATCGAGCAGGGCAGACGGTCACTGAGAACCGAGTACGCGGTGTTTCTGGATGAACTCCTGGACACCAAGGGGGCGTTGTCGGTCGCGGTGGAGAACATGCCCGAGGTGGATCTGTTTCCGCGGTGGGCCGAGGAGTACATCGATCTTGAGCGGGAGGCGTTGGCGCTTTCCTGGTACGACAACCAGGTGTTGCCGGGGTTGCTTCAGACTCCGGCGTACGCTCGGGCGGTCTTCCTGAACGACGTTCCGGCCCTCAGCGAGGACGAGGTGGAACAACGAGTCGCGGCGCGGGTCGAACGCCAGGAGGTCCTGCACCGGAAAGTGCCGCCGACCATCAGCTTCATCATCTCCGAGGTGACCCTGATGGACCGCTTGGGCGGAGACGAGGTCCACCACGAGCAGCTGCGGCGCCTGCGCGAGTGGGCCGACCTTCCAGGTGTCACCCTCCAAGTCATGCCGGTCGGGCGCGACTTCCACGCCGGGCTCGTCGGCCCGTTCACGGTCATCGAGACTCAGGACCACCAGCGCCTCGCCTACACCGAAGCCCCTCGCAGAGGCTGGCTGATCGCGGACCCCGACGAGGTGTCCTATCTGGAACGACGGTATGCGATGCTGCGGACTCAGGCTCTCAATCCCCTGGAGACCAAGGGCCTGTTGGACCGTCTGCTAGGAGAGCAATGAGCACCGCACTTCAGTGGTTCAAGTCGAGCTACAGCAGCGACCAGGGTGGCCAGTGCCTCGAAGTCGCATACGCCTGGCGCAAGTCGAGCTACAGCAGCGAACAAGGCGGCGCCTGCCTAGAAGTCGCCGCCTCCCCCCGCACCATCCACGTCCGTGACTCCAAGGACACCGACGGCCCCGCCCTCGCCGTCACCCCCACCACCTGGACGGCGTTCCTCACGCTCGCCCGCGGCTGACGGCAGTCCTACCGCTGGGACGTCGTCTCCCTCACCCACGGCAGCAGCGTCCGCTCCGCCAGCACGAGGGCGTAGAACAGTGCCACGCTCATCACCCCGAGGAGCGCGATCGCGGCGAACGCCAGTGCCGTGTCCGAGTTCGCCCCGGACTGCATGATGACGAAGCCGAGGCCCTCGTCGCCTGCGCTGAACTCGCCGATGACCGCGCCGACGGCCGCGAGCGGCATGGCCACCTTCAGCCCGACGAAGATCTGCGGCAGCGCGCTGGGAAAGCGGAAGCGCAGGAAGGTCTGGGCTCGGGAGGCACGCAACGACCTGGCCAGTTCCACGAGTTCGACCGGCGTCGAGGTGAGTCCGCCCGCGACCGACAGGACGACGGGGAAGAAGCAGACGAGCAGGGCCATGACCACCTTCGGCTGTGACCCGAAGCCCATCCACACCACGAGGAGCGGGGCCAGCGCCACCTTGGGCACCGCGTTGAACGCCACCAGGAGCGGCGCGAACATCAGCTCCACGATCCGTGACGCCGCGAGCGCCACCCCGATCACCAGCCCCGCTCCCACGGCCAGCGCGAAGCCCAGCACGATGACCAGGAGCGTGCCCATCGCCTCGTCCAGCAGATAGCCGGGGACGCGGAGGAAGGCGTCGAGGACGTCCGCGGGGGACGGCAGGATGATCTCCGGTACGTCGAGGACGGCCGCGGCGAGCGCCCAGGCTCCGACCACCGTCGCCAGCCCGAGCACCGGCCAGCCGAACTTCCCGACCCGCCTGAATACTTGTGGACTTCGCGTCACTTCAGGACTTCGGCACCAGGTCGAAGGAGACCAGTTTCTCGGGCGTCAGCCCGGGCTTCACGGCTCCCGCGTCCTCCAGCGCCTTGATCGCCCCGGCCACGCGCTCGCGGTCCATGGTGCCGATGGGTGCGCCGTCCTCCTTCGGCTGTACGGCGGTCCCCACGAGCTCGATCTCGGCGGCGGCTGTCTCCTTGTTCAGCGTCGGGAACTTCTCGGCCATCAGCGCCGCGGCTTCGTCCGGGTGGTCGATCGCGTACCGCATGCCCTTGAACAGCGCCCCGGTGAAGCGTTTCACCAGGTCGGGATCGTCCTCGGCGATCTTCGTGGTCGTCGTGATCGCGGCGCCGTAGCTCTCGGTGAGGTACTCGCCGAAGGGCAGTACGACGACCTCCTTGCCCTTGACCGCGTTCTCGATGTTGGGGCGGCCCACCCGGTACTGACCGACGGCGTCGACGGAGCCGGTCGCCAGGTTGACCCCGAGCTGCTGGGCTTCAAGGGCGACGAATTCGACCTTGTCGGCGTCGATGCCCGCGAGCTTGGCGTACGCGGGGAAGAGGGCCCCGATGACCGACCCGGCCGGGTCCGCGATCTTCTTGCCCTCCAGGTCGGCCGGCTTGCTGATGCCGCTGTCGGCGAGCGCCATGACGGCCGCGTCCGTGGTCTGGTGGACGGCCGCGACCGCCGTGACCCCGGAGACCTTGCCGTCGCCGAGCTGCATGATGGTGCTGCTGAGGTCGACGGGGGCGAACTGCGCGCTGCCGCCGGCGAGCGCGGCCAGGCTGTTGCCGCTGCCCTGGCCGGGCTGGATGGTGACCGTCACGCCCGCGTCGCTGAAGTAGCCCTTGTCCTGGGCCACATAGGCGTACGCCTCACGGCCGAAGGTGCCGAAACCGGTGATGTAGGTGACCTTGTCCGGAGCGGAGCCGCCGCCGCTCCCGCTGTCGTCGTCGGAGCCGCAGGCCGTGGAGAGCGCTGCCGTCATCAGGACGGCCAGGAGCGCAGCGAGCAGCCGTGATGTCCTTTTCGAAATGCAAAGGCTCATGGAACTCAAGTGGAGTCGTTCAAGGGGAAGTTGTCGAGACCACAGAGCCGGTTGTCATGTAACAAACATCGATCAACCGGTTGATCACAGGATGCGCCGACCTATCCTCGGGTGAACCGGTATTGGGGGGGCTCCCGTGATCCGAGTACGCGGTGTGTCGAAGACCTTCGACGGCCGCAGGGGGACCGTGGAAGCCCTGCGCGGTATCCAACTGGACGTTGACAACGGGGAGTTCGTCGCGGTTCTGGGCCGCTCCGGCTGCGGCAAATCCACCCTGCTGAGGGTGATCGCAGGGCTGCTCCCGGCCACCTCCGGCGAGGTACGGATCGCCGGTGAGCCGGTGCGCGAACCCCGCCGGGACGTCGCCATCCTCTTCCAGCGCCCAGCCCTGCTGCCCTGGCGGTCGGCGCTCGACAACGTGCTCCTGCCCATCGAGGTGCACGGCCGCCCCCGCCCCGAACACCGGGAAAGCGCACACCAGTTGCTGACAACGGTCGGCCTGGACACCCCCTTCCACAAACGCCTGCCGCACGAACTGTCCGGCGGCATGCAGCAACGGGTGGCACTGTGCCGATCCCTCATCCAGCGCCCCCGCGTCATGCTGATGGACGAGCCCTTCTCGGCCCTGGACGCCCTGACCCGCGAGGAGTTGTGCGAGGTGCTGCAACGCGTGCACATGGAGCACGGCTCCACGGTCGTCCTGGTAACCCACTCCATCGAGGAGGCAGTACTGCTCGCCGACCGGGTCGTGGTGCTCAGCCCGCGCCCCGGCCAGGTCCGTACGGTCCTGGACGTACCGGTCCCCCGGCCCCGGTCCCTGGGCCACGACGCCCACGCCACCGAACTCGCCCGCTGCCGCGCCGAACTCCACGACCTGCTGCTGGCCAGCCACAAGACAGGGGTGTGAGCGGAAGATGGAGCTGCGCCTCTTCACCGAGCCGTACCACGGAGCCACGTACGACGAACTGCTGCGCGCCGCCCGGCACGCGGAGGAGTGCGGCTTCGACGGCTTCTTCGTCGCCGACCACTACCACCCCATGCACTTCACCGACGCCCTGCCCGGCCCCACCGACGCCTGGACCACGCTGGCCGGACTGGCCCGCGAGACCTCGACGATCCGCCTCGGCACGCTGATGTCCTCGGCCACCTTCCGACAGCCCGGCGCGCTCGCGGTCATCGCCGCCCAGGTCGACGCGATGAGCGGCGGCAGGCTCGAACTCGGCCTGGGTGCCGGGTGGTTCGCCCTGGACCACAGCGCGTACGGCATCCCGTTCCCGCCGCCCGCCGAACGCTTCGAGCGGATGGAGGAACAGTTCCAGGTGATCACCGGTCTGTGGGCCACACCGCCCGGCGAGCAGTTCTCGTACGAGGGCCGCCACTACCGCCTGACGGACTCGCCCGCCCTGCCCAAGCCGGTGCAGCAGCCCCGGGTGCCGCTGATCGTCGGCGGCCGGGGCCCCCACCGCACACCGGCCCTTGCCGCCCGCTACGCCGACGAGTTCAATCTGCCGTTCACCTCACCCGCGCAGAGCGCCGAGCTGTACGCCGGGGCGCGCGCCGCCAGAGCCGCCACCGGCGGCCCTCCCCTGATCCTCTCGGTGTGCCTGGGCATCGCCTCCGGCCGCACCGAGGCGGAGATCGACGCCCTCCTCGCCCTCCTGGACGAGCCGTCCCGCCTCCCGCCGGAGGAGCCACTGCACGGCTCCCCCGCGCGGATCGTGGACCTGCTCGGCGAGTACGCCGACCTCGGCACCTCCCGCGTGTACGTACGCCTGCGCGATCTCTCCGACCTCGACCACCTGGAACTGCTGGCCACCGAGGTCGCGCCGCAGCTCCGAGTTAAACGGAGTTAGCATCCGTTTATGACTACTGACAACTCTGTGCTCAATGTAGAGATCGATTCCCTGCAGGGCGGTTCCGCGGATCTCGGGCAGTACCGGGGCAAGGCCGTGCTCATTGTGAACGTGGCCTCCAAGTGTGGGCTGACCCCGCAGTACGCGGGCCTCGAGCGGCTGCAGGAGCGGTATGCCGGCCAGGGGTTCACCGTCCTCGGGGTGCCGTGCAACCAGTTCATGGGGCAGGAGCCCGGGACCTCCGAGGAGATCGCCGAGTTCTGCTCGGCGACGTACGGCGTGACCTTCCCGCTGACCGAGAAGGTCGACGTGAACGGGGACGGGCGGCACGGGCTGTACGAGCGGCTCGTGGGCACGGAGGACGCCGACGGGCACAGCGGGGACATCCGCTGGAACTTCGAGAAGTTCCTGATCGGTCGGGACGGTGCCGTTGCGGCGCGGTTCTCGCCGCAGGCCGAGCCGGAGTCGGCGGAGGTCGTGGCCGCGGTGGCGAAGGCGATCGGCTGAGCTGTCGGTCGACCTGCCGGTTGACCTTGCCCCTGGGGCAGGGACCACCGTCCTGTGTCACCGGGTGGAAGGCGCCCGGTGACGGAGGATGAGGATGGGGTCGTGGACGACGAACGCCCGGAGCACCCGGAGCACCCGGAACGCTCTGAAGACGCTCAGGGCCTGAGCGAGCTGCTCACCATCGGTGCGTTCGCCGCACGGGCGCGGCTCTCGCCCAAGGCGCTTCGGCTGTACGACCGGCTCGGGCTGCTCGCCCCCGCGTACGTCGACGAGGTCAGCGGCTACCGCTACTACCGCGCCGACCAGGCCGAACGCGCCCGTGTGGTCGCGCTTCTGCGCCAGCTCGACATGCCCCTCTCGCGTATCGCCGAGATCGTCGACGCGGAGGGCTCTTCGGCCGGTGCGCTCCTCGCCTCGTACTGGGCGGACGCGGAGGCGCGGTTCGCCTCGCAGCGGACGCTTGCCGAGTACCTCCGTGGACGGCTGTCGGGAAGGAGTTCCGAGATGTACGGGAAGTTCGTGGTCGAGACGGTGGACGTACCCGAGCAGGTGGTGCTTGCCGAGACGCGGCATACGCTCGCCGCCGAGTTGCCCGCGTGGATCGGGGCGTCGCTGGGGCGGCTGGAGGAGGGGGCCCGGGCCTGCGGTGGGGTCACCGCGGCGCCCTTCGTCGTCTACCACGCCGAGGTCTCCCAGGAGAGTGACGGGCCCGCCGAGTCGTGCGTGCCCGTCGCCGACGAAGCCGCTGCGCGGGCGTGGGCGTCTTCGGCCGGGCGCGCCTGGGAGACCCGGGTGCGGGTCGAGCCCGCTCGGCGGCTCGCCTACGCCCGGATCACCAAGGCGCAGGTCGCTCATCCGCAGATCCTCGCGGCGTTCGAGGCGGTCGAGGCGTGGATGTCCGAGCAGGGGCTGTCGTACGACGGTCCCTGCCGGGAGGTGTACTTCGCCGACTGGGATGCGGCGGGGCCGGAGGATGTGGTGTGTGATGTGGCGTTTCCGGTGAGGTGACGGGCCCTCGGGGGGGTGGGGGGTGGTTTTTCGCCCCCTCCGCCCCTACCCGTCCCTTGTTCCTGGGGGCTCCGCCCCCAGACCCCCGATCGCCCGAAGGGCTCGTCCTCAAACGCCGGACGGGCTGAAAACCTCTATCCCCGGCCGGGGAGATATTCAGCCCCTCCGGCGTTTGAGGAGCGGGGGTTTGGGGGCGGAGCCCCCAAGGGACGGGAATGGGTAGGGGCGGAGGGGGCGAAAAACCCACCCCCAACCCCCACTACCGCAACTCCTCCGGGCAAGGCGTCCCCCGCGGAAGTTGGTACGGCGCCGCCAGGCGATAGGTCCCCGGCGTGGGAGCCAGTAGCTCCGTCCACTTGTCGCCCGTGGCGTTCTCCGGGGCCTGCATCAGGCAGCCGTTGACGTTCTCGTACGTCTTCGGGGTGTCTTCGTCCTCGCGGTTCTTGGACGCCTCCGTCTCCTGCGGAGCCTTGAGGCTCTTGCCGTCGGCGTCGACGACGCTCAGCCACGGGGAGTACGGGATGCGGATGAGGATGCGGCCGGCCTTCTTCACCTGGAGGGTCATCTCGCCCTGTTCGGCCCGCTCGACAACGGCGTTGGGCTCGGCGAGCGACGCCGGATCGGTCACGGCGAAGAGCTGCCAGTTCGCGTCGCCCCAGATCTGCTCGAGGTAGGGCATCCCGCGCTGCACGAGCTCACGTTCGCGTTCGGCGCCGTCCCCGTCGGGCTCCCCCTTCGGCACCACCACGTAGTGGACGGCCCAGCGCTGCAGCCACTCGTGGTAGTTCGCGGAGTTGAGGGTGTCGTCGTAGAAGAGGGGGTTGCGCTCCATGTCGGCCTGGCGGTTCCAGCCGCGGGCGAGGTTGACGTACGGGGCGAGAGCGGAGGCCTCGCGGTGGGAGCGGGCCGGGACCACCTCCACCCGGCCCTTCTCGGCACCGACGACCTGGAGCTGGTTCACCAGCGGCGCGAGCTCGCGCGCCCAGGACGCCGCCGGTGTCGTATGCACGACGTCGTCGACCGACTTGAAGCCGATCCACCCGGTGAATCCGGCGAAGGCGAGGACGATGGCGTACCACTTGCGCGAGCGCGGCACGGTGTACGGCAGCGCGGCCAGCAGCACGACACCCGCGAACAGCATCGCCAGGCGCGTGATGTTGGAGCCGATCTGGGAGCTGATCAGCCACACGAGGAGTACGGAGAGGCCGTACACCGCCGCCGTGATCCGTACCGTCTTCCACTCCTTGGGGACGAGGAGGAAGACGACGACCGCGGACAGGAAGGGCAGCGAGGCCGAACCGATGGCCATCGGCTGGGTGCCGGAGAAGGGGAACAGCCAGGCCGAGAGGGCCACTACGACGGTCGGCGCGATACCGAGGGCGTACGCGCCCGGGCGGCGTTTCTGGAGGAACAGAGCCACCGCGACCAGGCCGACGAACAGGCCCGCCACCGGCGACGAGGCGGTCGCGAGCGCGGCGAGCGGCGCCGCGCACAGGGCCTTCGCCCAGCGTTTGTAGCGCCAGCGGTACGGCCAGCAGAAGACGACGGCGGCCGCGGCGAGCGCGAACACCATGCCGAGGCCGTACGTCACCCGGCCCGAGGCGGCGTTGCAGAGGAGGGCGAACACGCCCGCGAGAGCCGGCCACAGCGGCTGCCGCACCGCCTTGCTGCGGATCAGGATCAACGTCAGCAGGCCCGCCGAGATCGTCCCCGCGATCATCATCGTCGTACGGACGCCGAGCACGGACATCAGATACGGCGACACCACGCTGTACGACACCGGGTGCATTCCGCCGTACCAGGCGAGGTTGTACGCCGAGTCCGGATGCTGGCCCACGAACTCCGCCCACGCGTCCTGCGCCGCGAGGTCCCCGCCACTGTTCGCAAACGTGAAGAACCAGACGACGTGCAGTACGCCCGCGAGGGCGGTGGCGAGGATGATGGGGTGCCGGAGGAGGAGACGGGTCAGCGGGTTTTGCCGGGTGCTGGACGTCTCGTCGTGCGCGTCGTTGTGCGTGTCGCCGTGCGCGTCGTTCTGTGCCTCGTTATGCGCGCCGTTGTGCGTGCGGGACTCGTCGCTGTGCGCAGAGGGCTCGCTGTCTTGCGTACGGGACTCGTTGTCCCGCGTAGGGGACTCGTCGAGTTGCGTGCGGGCGGGCAGTGGTATTCGCGGGCCTGATCCTGGGCTGCCCGGATCGGCGTCATCGGCGTGTGTCGGCTCCGCTGTCGCCACTGCAAGGCACTCCCAGTGTCCCGTTTTCCGCTCTTCGGCCGGGACCCGCGGCCCGCGACCAGGCCGCTTAGCGACGCTAGCACGCACCCCGCCGGTGAGCGCCCGGGTGGGGCGTCATCGGCGGGGTACGGGGCGTTCGGAGGGCGTTCACGCGGTGTTCCCGCGATTCGCGGGCGCCCTCCGGCGTACGCCCGTTCCGCTGGTGCGAGCCGGTTTCGCGCCGGTCAGCCGACTCGGGTCAGCTTGGCTCCGAAGCCCGGTTCGGCGAGGTCCGACTGAAGCGCGACGGGGATCTTCACGGCGTGACTGGAACCGTCGCCGACCGTCAGCTCGCCGACCACCGTGCCCGCCTTGCCCGAGTGCGGAACCGTATCGCCACCGGCGGTGCCGATCGAGAGCTTCGTCTTCAGACCGGGCCAGCCGACCGCCGTCATGTTCTTGGTGGCGACGACAGGCGTCTGGCCGCCGAGCTGGTCGTCCACGTAGCCGACGACGTCGCCCTTCTTCACCACCGTGGCCGCCGTCAGGCTCTGCTGGACCGTGTCGATCAGCTTCTGGCTGTTGGTGAGCGCCAGTTTGAGGCTGTCCCAGACCTTGCCCGTGCCGGCGTTCTGGCCGAGGACCGCGCCGTAGACGGTCTGTGTCTTGCCGTTCACGGTCTTGGTCGCGGCCCACACCAGGTTGCCGCCCGCCGGCGTCGACGAGCCCGTCTTGAGACCGATCACGCCGACCTGGTTCACCAGCAGGTCGTTGTTGTTGTAGATGGTGCCGTCGAGCCCGGGGATCTTCGCGCTGGCCATCCCGACGATGCTCGCGAACACCGGGTTCTGCATGACCTCCTTGGCCAGCTTGAGCTGGTCGGTGGCGGTGCTCACCGTCGTCTTCTCCAGACCGCTCGGGTCCGTGTACGTCGAGTTCGTCATGCCGAGCTTCTTGGCGGCGTCGTTCATCTTGGCGACGAAGGTGTCGTTGTCGGAGTCCCAACGGGCCAGCAGGCGTGCCGCGTTGTTGCCCGACGGGATCATCAGCAGCTGGAGCATCTGGCGCTCCGTGAACTGCTGTCCCTTCGTCATGGGCGCCGTCGACTCGTCCACGTTCTTCGACTCGTCCTCGGCCTGCTGGTCGACGGTGATCTTCTCGCCGCCCTCGTCCCCCTTCAGCGGGTGGTCCTGAAGGATCACGTACGCCGTCATGATCTTCGCGACGCTCGCGATGGGGGCGGCGGTCTGCTTGCCGTCGGTACCGAGGCTGCCGACTCCCTCGACCTCGATCGCCGACTGGCCCTGACCGGGCCAGGGCAGGTCGAGCGTGCCGCCCTCGAAGGTGTAGGTCGCGTCCGCGGTGAGCGTGAGGCCCGTCGCCGGGAGGGGGCGCACGGCCTGTACGACTGCAAAGATCACCGCGAGCAGCAGGACCAGCGGGGTCCAGATCTTGACCCGCCGCACGATCGTCCGTACCGGGGTCTGCCGGGGCGGCGGCGTGTTCGTCAGCTCGGCCAGCAGGTCCAGCGGCGGCTTGGGCGGCAGAGGCTGCTGGGTGGTGCGCTCGGGACCGACCTGCGGAAGCGCGGCGGTGGCCCCGGGGGCAGGGGGCGGGGTCGCCTTCGGCTTCGCCGGTGCGGGTTCGTCGAGCGGCTTGAGCGCGACGAACTTGCTGGTGCGTTCGGCGGGGGGCACGGGCGTGTCGACTGGCTTGTCGGTGGGCGGCTTGGTGCTGCCCAGCTTGAGCATGGTGGTGGGCTGGTCCACCGCCGGGCGGCGGGGGGTCCTGAAGACGCCGGTGGGCTGGTCCACGAGGGGCGGCTTGGGGGCCTTGGGCTCCTCGGCGGGGCCCTTCGGGGAGTCCTTCGGGGAGTCCTCCGGGCTGGGCTCCGTGCCCTCGTCAGAGGGTTCGCCGGAGTCGCGCTCGGCGGCCTTGGGGGCGGCGTCGGCGTCCCGCGCGGAGACGACCTCGGCAGCGGGCGGCTCGGCGTCCGCCTCGGGCTTGGCGTCAGCGCTTGCGGCAGGTTCGGCGTCAGCATCCGCGTCGGGGGCGGATGCGCTCTCCGCAGCGTCAGCGTCCCGCTCGGCGGCCACCCCAGGCTCGGTACTGGGGCTGGGGCCGGCGGCGGGCTCAGTGCCAGCACTGGTGCCGGCGGCAGGCGCCTCGCCGGCATCCGCCTTACCCCCGGACGCGCTCTCCGCATCGGCAGCGTCAGTGGCCCGCTCGGCGGCCACCCCAGGCTCGGTGCTGGGGCCGGCGGCGGGCTCAGTGTCAGCGCTGGGGCTGACGGCAGACGCCGCGCTGGCATCCGCCTCAGGCGCGGTGCTGGCACTGGCACTGGCGGCAGTCTCGGTCCCACCGCTCGCGCTCGCGGCAGGCTCCGCGCCGGCATCCGCCTCACGCCCGGACGCGCTCTCCGCAGCGGCAGCGGAACGCTCGGCGTCAGCAGGCACCACGTCGACATCCGTGTCGCCCTCGGTCGCTGTCGCGGACGTGGACACGCTCCCGGAGCCGACAGCAGCCCGCGGCTCATCGCCCCCGCCGGACTCCCCAGCGCCCTCCGCCGCGGCACCCGCCGCACTCGCGGTCCCGTCGGCGTCCTCCGCCTCGGCGCCCGCCTCGGACGGGGTATCCCCCTCCGGCTCCTCACCGACGTCCGTCGCACCGACAGACGTGGAGGCACCGCCCTGGGAGAACCGGCCACCACCAGCCACATCGCCCGCGGCGTCCGCCTCCTCACCAACGCCATCCGCACCGGCCGTGGAGCCCTCACCGGAAGCGCCACTCACCGCAGCCGCATCGGCGTCCCCGTCCTCGGCGTCACCCGAGGACGCCTCCGCATCCGGGTCCGCTTCCGGGTCCGTATCCGCCCCCGCAACCCACGCGGCAACCGCCGCCCGAAGCCGCGCGTCACCCGGCAACCCACTCTCGGCCGCCCCCGTACCGGCGTCTCCAGACCGCTCCGCCCCCGACGAACCGTCGGACCCGGACGAACCACCGGAACCCGACAAACCCTCGGCCCCCGTCCCGACCGCCCCGTCGGTCACCGCCCGCGTCGAGAAGACCGCCGTGGCCTGATCCACCCGCACCGTGGCCGCCCGCTCTCGGGCCAACCCCAAACGCGGGTCGGCCGGGGCCGAGGACGCAGCCGAGGCCGAAGCCCCGCCCCCCCGCGTCGGACCCGGAACCGCGGCCGCCGTCCCCGGCGTCGGTTCTCCCGACGACGCCGATGCCGACGACTCGTGTTGCTTCGACCTGTCGGGGGACTCGCCCGCCACCGATGCCTCCTCCTGCGGCGCACACCCGCAGTGCGCCAACCGAACCGTGAAAACCCGTGAAAACCCTTGACCCGCCGCCCGGACACCGCTGTCCGAACCATGTACCAGTGTCCTGTGTGGGGGCTTGTCCTCCGCGGTAGACGAGAACGACATACCTACCGGTTCCACTACGAACCGGTCACGCCCTCTCGACAGATGAATGTGAGAGGGGTCACCCTGTCATTCATCCACGCGGGGAGGCATGGATGGGCAGGAGCCGCAGATCAATTCCGGAAGAGCTTCTTCTGCTGGCGCTGGACCCGACCACGGGTACCACCGCACAGCCGCAGTCGCTCGACCTCGGTCTGGCCGGAGCACAGCTAGTGGAGCTGGCGCTGGCCGGACGGATAGCCCCGGACGGGGATCGTATCGCCGTGGTCGTACCACGGCCGACTGGAGATCCAACACTGGACTGTGCGTTGGAACTGCTTCGCCGACGCGGAGCACCCGTACGCGCAGTGAACTGGATTGGCGGACCCCGACTGGGGCTGCGCCAGACCTATCTCTCGCATCTGGAGAGGTGCGGCATGGTCCATGCCGTGGCCGGCCAGATGTGCGGGGTGCTTCCGACGACTCGCTACCAAGCGACGGACACGGAAATCAGCCGGGAGATCAAGGCCCGGCTGGACAGCGCGATCCGCACCGGCGTCCCGCCGGACCCGCGGACCGCGGCGCTCGCCGCACTGGCCCACGCGGTCGGACTCGGCAAGCACCTGTATCCGGGTAATGAGGGACGCTCGTCCCGCTCCCGGCTACGGGATCTGATCAGGCACGACCCCATGGGCGGCCTCGTGGCACACGCGGTCATGGACGTCCAGAACGGTGTGGCCGCTCAGCCACGCCGCAGCCCGGCACCGGCAGGCCGTCCGGCCACCGCCGGAGTCAGGTCCGCACCGGAACCCGCCCGCGGTGTTCCGATGCAACCGCGCCACAGTTCCATGGCGCGCGCCGTGGCCCACTGAGCCGCAGTCCCACGGCACAACGCACGAACAGCAGGACCCGCACCACCAGCGCCGCACCGCAGTCCCCAGGATCCGGTTCGGGAGCCGCTGGCTCGCGCGGGGCGATGAGACCGTACGTCCGGACGACGACACGGCCCCACCGCCCCGCGCGGCCGCATATGCAGGCCTTCTATGCAGGCCTCAACCATGACCTGTCGCGGCCGCACATACATGCGCTCTTACCAGCCAGATACCGGCCGGAAGTCCGAACTGGCGTGTACCCAGCGCATATCCGCTGTTTCCCAGCGGTAGAAAGCACCTTGGTGGCAGTCTGCTCAACAGCAGATACGCAAAGTAGAGGCCCGCAGCCGGAGGTGCACGTCCCGTGGCGTCAAGTGTCAATCCCACCGTCCGGCGGCGCCGGCTGGGCCAGGAGCTGCGCCGGCTCCGTGAGCTCAAGGGCATGACGGCCGAAGAGGTCGCCGAGCGACTGCTGGTCTCCCAGTCGAAGATCAGCCGCCTGGAGAACGGGCGGCGCAGCATCAGCCAGCGCGACGTCCGCGACCTGTGCGGGGTCTACGAGGTCGAGGACGTCCGCATCGTCGACTCCCTGATGCAGATGGCCAAGGACTCGCGCCAGCAGGGCTGGTGGCACTCCTTCGGCGACATCCCGTACAGCGTCTACATCGGGCTGGAAACCGACGCGGCGAGCCTGCGCGTGTACGACCCCCAGGTCGTCCCGGGCCTGTTGCAGACCCGGCCGTACGCGGAGGCCCTGATCGCCGGTGCGCTGCCGGAGACCGCCACCGGCGACATCGACAAGCGCGTCCAGGTGAGACTCCGCCGACAGGAACGTATCTCCGCACCGGAGAACCCGCTCCGGCTGTGGACCGTCCTGGACGAGGCCGCCCTGCGCCGCGCCGTCGGCAACCGCTCCCTGATGCGCGAGCAGTTGGAGCACCTCGTCGAGCAGTCCCAGCTCCCGCACGTCACCGTGCAGGTGATCCCCTTCGACATGGGCGCGCATCCGGGACTGAACGGGCAGTACGCGATCCTGGAGTTCCCCGACGCGGCGGACTCGAGCGTCGTCTACATCGAGGGCGTCACCAGCGACCTGTACCTGGAGAAGGCGAACGACGTCCAGAAGTACAGCGTGATGTATGAGCATTTGCGGGCGCAGGCCCTCAATGTGGAGCAATCGCGGCAATTCATCGCGGATATCGCCAAAGAGTACGCGCGCTGAGGCTCACTGAGCCACCTCCGTCGCGAGGGTGCCGGACTGTACACCTTCGTCACACCGGAGCGGAAGACCCAATGGAATATGCCATCCGGTCGAGTGAATACTTCATTCGCCTGCCGATGTTGGCGAGTAGCGTCGATCACGCCATCGAGCAACAACGTTGGCGCAAACCGAACCGCGGGTTCCGGAAGGAACCCGCTGTGCGGTGACAGCAACTCAACAACTGGCTACCGGAGCAAACATGGCAATCCAGCAAGGCGCCCTGCAGACCTGGACCAAGTCCTCCTACTCCACCGGCAACGGCGCGTGCGTCGAGGTCAAGTCCCCGGTTCTCGCGGCGATGGCCGTACGGGACTCCAAGGTCCCCGAGGGCCCCACGCTGGCGTTTCCCGCGAGTTCGTGGAACGCCTTCGTGGCTGAGGTGAGCCGGGGGGCTTCCCACCTCGACTGATGCACAGATACCGCCCACCACCACAACTGCACCGACCAACCGCATACGCACCACCGACAGAGCCCTCTCGACTGGCCCGCCGTCCTAGCCGAGGGGGCTCGGCCTTTTCCCGCCACGCCGGCTCGCCACCGACCCGGTCGCGCTACCTGAGCCGGTCCACGTACTTGTCCGTCCCCGGCACCGTGGGAATGAACGGCGCCACCAACTCGACCTTCCCCAGGCCCACTTCCTCGACGGCCGCGTCCAGCCCCGCGAAGTACCCCTCCCAGCAGTCCCGCGGGTCCGCCTCCAGGAACCACAGCAGCGTCAGCCGCGTGTCCACGCCTTCGACCTGCTTGACGTACGTCATGCGGTCGCCGGGCAGCGGCGTCGGGCGGAAGATCGTGACCAGGGCGGCCGGGGAGCCCGCGAGCCGTTTCGGGAGGTGGCGGGAGCGCAGCCACTCCAGCAACTCGGCCCGCTGTTCGGCCGATTCGGCGTCGATGACCTGCAACACCAGGCCCGTGTACAGGTGGTCCAGGGCGTGGAAGTCACGGGGGCCCGCGGCTCCGTCGCGGTACACCGTCGCCTCGTGGTCCTGGAAGGCCGTGAAGACGTGCGTACGGTCCTGGTAGACCCGGCCGTCGCGATTGAGCCGCTTGTTGATGCCGACGGTCCACTTCATGTGGTCGTCGTAGCGGCCCTCGGTGACCCAGTACGTGGAGAGGTAGCAGCCGGCGGTGACGGGCTGGGCGACCGCCGACTTCTCGGGCCGGCGCAGGAGTTGGAGGTCGCGGGTGGCGACCCAGCGGCGGCCCGCGTACATCCAGGGCATCGCCATCGCGCCGGCGTAGTAGTGGTCGTCCTCGTACCAGCGGTTGTACGCGTACTCGTGGCCCGGATGCGGTTCGACCATGGTGATCAGCGCATGGCCCGGGTGGACACCGTACGGGCCGACGGCGGCCAGCTCCGCGTACACCTCGCTGCGGGTCTCCTCACTCACGTCGCTCCCCTTCCTTCCTCCGGTCGACGCAAATACTCTGACGCCCCGTCAGACAATGCGCCAGAGCCGGGGAGGCCTCGGATGTCACTGCTCACGGGCAAGACCGTCGTCGTGTCGGGAGTCGGGGCCGGGCTCGGCCATCAGGTCGCGGCGGCCGTCGTACGGGACGGGGGGAACGCGGTCCTCGGGGCGCGTACGGAGGCGAATCTCGCCAAGTGCGCGGCCGAACTCGATCCGGACGGCGCGCACTCGGCGTACCGGGCGACCGACATCACCGACGAGGGTCAGTGCGAGGACCTGGCCGCGCTCGCGGTGGAGCGCTTCGGGCGGATCGACGGCGTCGTCCATGTGGCCGCCTGGGACAGCTACTTCGGCGGTCTCGAGGACGCCGACTTCGCCACCTGGCAGTCGATCATCGACGTCAATCTGCTGGGGACGCTGCGGATGACGCGCGCGTGTCTGCCCGCACTGAAGGCGGGCGGCGGCTCTGTCGTCATCATCGGGACGCAGTCGGCGGTGGCCGCGCCGTCGCAGGTGTGGCAGGCGGCGTACGCGGCGTCGAAGGGCGCGCTGACGAGCGCGATGTACTCGCTGGCGCGGGAGCTCGGCCCGCACCGGATACGGGTCAACACCGTGCTGCCGGGCTGGATGTGGGGCCCGCCGGTCCAGGCGTTCGTCCAGTTCACCGCGCACACCGAAGGCGTACCGGAGGCGGAGGTCCTTGCGCGGCTCACCGAGCGGATGGCGCTGCCCGAGCTGGCCACGGACGGGGACGTCGCGGACGCCGCGGTCTTCCTGGCGTCCGACCGGGCTCGGGCGATCACGGGACAGTCGCTGCTGGTCAACGCGGGTGAATTGATGCGGTAGCGGCCGATGTGACACCCCCCGGTTGTTCATTCATGTGAACAGAGGTCACCAACCAGAACTTTTTTACTCCCTCTTGACCATACGGGCTGTTGTCGCCGCCATGCCAGCGAACTCACGATGAGCGGGCACTTCGCGGCCTCCTTGGGCTGCGCCGGAAGTGCCGTGCACGTCATCGCAGTTCACAAGGCGGACCCTGGGAGGGGGCATATGAACAGTCTCGACTGGGCCGTGCTCATCGGCTACTTCGGCGTGATGGTCGCGATCGGTGTCTGGTCCCACAAGCGGGTGGACAACGTCAGCGACTTCTTCACGGCCGGAGGAAAGATGCCGTGGTGGCTGTCCGGCATCTCGCACCACATGTCCGGCTACAGCGCGGTGATGTTCACCGGGTACGCGGCGATCGCCTACACCTACGGCGTCACCTCGTACGTCACCTGGTCCTTCCCCATCGCCATCGGTATCGCGATAGGCGCGAAGACCTTCGCGCCCCGCCTCAACCGGGTGCGCTCACGGCTGCATGTGTCCTCGCCGCTCGAGTACCTGAAGAACCGCTACAACCTGCCCACCCAGCAGGCTCTCGCCTGGTCCGGTGTGCTGCTGAAGATCGTGGACGTCGGCGCCAAGTGGGCCGCCATCGCGACCCTGTTGTCCGTGTTCACGGGCGTCTCGCTGAACATGGGCATCCTCATCACCGGTGCGGTGACCGCCATTTACTGCACGGTGGGCGGGCTGTGGGCCGACGCGCTCACCGAACTCGGCCAGTTCATCATCCAGTTCATCGCCGGTATCGCGATGCTCGTCGCGGTCCTCGCCGAACTCGGCGGCTTCAGCCAGCTGTGGAACGTCTGGGACGCCCCCGCGCTCGACGGCCACACCAAGCCGCTGGCCGGCCCGTACATGATGGTCTTCCTGATCGCCTACCTCTTCATCAAGACCTTCGAGTACAACGGCGGCATGTGGAACCAGGCCCAGCGCTACATGGCCACCGACTCCGCGAAGTCCGCCACGCGTTCGGGCGTCCTGTCCGCCTCGCTCTGGCTGATCTGGCCGCTGGTGCTGTTCTTCCCCATGTGGGTCGCACCGCTGATCATCAAGACGGACGTGCCGGCGGACTCGTACGCGCTGATGGCCGAGAAGCTGCTGCCGCACGGTCTGTTGGGGCTCGTCATCGTCGGGTTCTTCTCCCACACGATGGCGATGTGCTCCTCCGACGCCAACGCGATCGCGGCCGTCGTGACCCGCGACATCGCGCCCGCGGTCTCGAAGAAGGTGCGTGAGTGGGATACCCGGGCCGGGCTGCTCGCCGCGCGCCTGACCACGCTGCTGTTCCTCGGCCTGTCGATGTCCGTCGCGACGCAGGTGAACTCCGACTTCTTCGGAGACATCATCACGGTCGTCATCAAGTGGGTGGCCGGGCTGATGGGCCCGATCGCGATCCCGCTGATGCTGGGGCTGCTCCCCTGGTTCCGCAAGAGCGGTCCCACGGCCGCCCTGGTCAGCTGGGGCGTCGGCCTGGTGACCTTCTGGCTGGTCAACTACCCGATCAGCTGGAACGTCGACGGTGGCGTCCCGCTGCAGTACCAGGTGTCGATCCCGCTGGCGGTCTCACTCGTCCTGTACATCCTCATCGGCTACGTGAAGCCGGAGGACACACCGGAACGGGATGAACTCATCGCGAAGATCAACAGCGACGACGGCGGTTCGGGTTCGGCAGCGGCGGCGATCCCGTCCCAGGCGGGCACGGCCAGCCCGTCCGGCGCGGGAAGTCTTTAAGCCTTTGTGATCCGGGGCTGGGGGGTTGGGGGTGGGAGGTTTTCGCCCCCTCCGCCCCTTCCCGTCCCGTTCCTGGGGGCTCCGCCCCCAGACCCCCGTATCGCGCTGACGCGCTCGTCCTCAAACGCCGGACGGGCTGACACCGGGCGTAGCCCGGAAGCAAGGGACGGGTAGGGGCGGAGGGGGCGAAAAACCCTCCGCCCTCACGCCCGCGGGTATCGGGTGAGCCACCCGGGCGACGACCCCCCGGGCCCGTGCAACGCGGGCCCCTGAGTCATCTCCATCGCGAAGTCGTCCGCCAGGACCAGCATCGTGGGACGGCCCTCCAGCTCGGCCAGCCAGGCCGGCGGAAGGGCCGTTTCGCCGTGCAGGGCACCCAGCAGCCCCCCGGTGAGGGCACCGGCCGCCCCCGAGGGCCCCCCGTGGTTCACCGCGAGGCAAAGCCCGTGCCGAACGTCCTCGCCGACCAGAGCGCAGTACACGGCGACGGAGAGCAGCCCCTCCGCCGTACCGTCCCCGGCGAGCTCCTCGACCCGGCTCGGCGTGGGCATGCCCTGCCGTACGGCACCCAGGGCGTGCTGGAGCGCCTCCGTGACGGGCTGGTGCCCCGGACGCGCGGCGAGCATCCCCAGGGCCCGCTGGACGGCCCCGTCGAGGCTGTCGCCGCGGGCGAGGCCGTGCACGATGACGGCGTACGCGCCCGCCGACAGGTACGCCGTCACATGCCCGTGGGTCTGCGCGGCGCACTCGACGGCGAGCTGCATCACGAGCTGCGGCTCCCAGCCGACGAGGAGCCCGAAGGGTGCGGAGCGGGCGGCGGCCTCGGGACCGGGCTCGCCCGGGTTCTTGGGGGCGTCCAGGGTGCCCATGGTCTCGTCGCCGAAGCCGAGCAGGCAGGAGCGGGCCGGGTCGCGGCGGGCGTACAGCCACTCCTCGCGGGCCAGCCAGCCGTCGTCCTTGCGGCGCTCGTCGGGCCCCCAGTCGCTCTGGGTCGCCGCCCAGCGGCGGTAGGCCCGGTGGAGGTCGGTGGGCGGGTGCCAGGCGCCGGTGTCACGGCGTACCTGGGCGCGGATCAGCCCGTCGAGGGTGAAGAGGGTGAGCTGGGTGAGGTGTGTGACGGAGCCCCGCCTGCCGTGCCCGAAGGCCAGATCGGTGAGGCCCTCGGCGCCGTACGCCTCCCGGATCTCCTCCAGGGTGAGCCCGTCGAGCGGCGCACCGAGCGCGTCGCCGACGGCCGTACCCAGCAGCGTCCCGCGCACCCGGCTACGGAAGTCCTGCTGTTCGGCACGGCCCCAGACGGCACCGGCTGTCGCACCCACCGAGACCTCCCAGGCACCGTCCGTACGTCCGACTGCCCAGCACTGTAATCGAACGGGAACGGTCGGTTGAGAGGCGGAACGTTATGCGAAATGTGAACCCACTGATCACCTTTGACCGGCGTTCGGTGGGGTTTGCCGGTGCGGTGAGGTGTGCCGAAGGTGGGCTGGGGACTACCGCGCATCCCGTTGCGCCGCGTCGATCCGGTCCAGGAGTGGAGCCAGGCCGGCCCACTCCGGCGACATGGACCGGATGAGTTCGACCGCGCGGTCCAGGTCGGCACGGGCCTCGGCGAACCGCTCCACGCCGATCAGCGCCCGGGCCCGGCATACGAGGATCTCCGCGTTGTCGGGCTGGAAGGTTACCGCCAGGTCGGTGTCGGCCAACGCCCTTACGTAGTCGCGCTGTTGGAGATGGATCTCCGCCCGCTTCCACAGCGCCCAGGGGTATCCCGGCCTGAGTGCGATGGCCCGGTCCAGGTCGGCCAGGCCCTCGTCGAGCCGGCCCAGTTCACCGAGGCAGGCACCCCGGCTCGCGTGGGCCGACGCGTAGGCGCTGTCGAGTTGGATGGCCCGGTCGAAGTCGGCGAGAGCCTCCTCGTAGCGGCCCACGGAGCAGAGGGCGTCTCCTCGTTCGCCGAAGCCCCAGGTCCCGTCGGGATCCAGGCGGACCACGTGATCGAGGTCCGCGATCTGGCGTTCCTGCTCGCCGAGAGCCCGCCACACGCGGGCCCTGCGGATCAGCGCGAAGGGGTAGTCCGGCCTGATTCCCAGCGCACGGTTCAGGTCCGCGAGAGCGTCGTCGAGCAGTCCGAGTGTCTGACGGATGGCTCCCCTGGAGGCCCAGGCGAAATGGTGTGACGGGTCGAGCTCGATCCCCCGGTCCAGGTCCCTGACCGCCTCGTCGTCGTGGCCCAGGGCGCGGTGGTACTCGCCGCGCAGGGAGACGGTCTCGGCATGGTCGGGTGCGAGCGTGTCGGCCCGGTCCAGGTCGGCGATCCCCGCCTCGAAGTCGCCGAGGCCGCCGCGGCTGAACGCCCTGCCGCGGTAGGCCCGCGCCAGTTCCCGATCGAGGGCGATGGCCCGGCCGTACTCCGCCACCGCCTGCTCGTACGCGCCGCTGTGCCGCAGCGCGCGGCCCCGCACCGTCCGGGCGAGCGCCTGTCGCGGTTCGTCGAGTCCTCCGGGCCGGTCGAGGAGCAGCCCGAGCGCGGTCACCACCCCGCCTTCGCCGAGCGCCCCCAGCAGGTCGCGCCCCCACTTCCGTACTGCCTCCGCGTCCGCGTCCTCGCCCGCTTCCACCATGGCCACGGCCCAGCGGCGGGCGGAGACGTCACCGGCGTCGCAGGCGTCGACGAAGTCCCGCAGCACCACCGGCAGCGCGGCCCGCGCTCCCGCGCACAGCAAGTGGTACGACTCCGCGAGCCGAAGCTCGCGCCATGCCGCGTCCCCCCACAACTCCTCCTGTTCCACGCCCGCTTCGGCCTCGTCCCGCCACTGACCGAACGTCTCCGCAAGCCGCGCGTGCCGCTCCGCCCACCCCCGTGGGGAGTGCCGCCGCTGCAACCGCAGCATCGGGGCGCGTACGACGTCGTGGTACTGGACCCGGTCCCCGCGGTCGCTGACGAAGGGCAGCGACCGCAGCCAGCCGAACAGCGCCTCGGCCTCTTCCTCCGGGCAGCCCACGGCGGCCCGGAACACGTCCGCGTCGAGGCGCCGGGGCAGCGCGCAGGCGAGGGCGGCCCCCCGACGTACCGGATCCTGCTCCCACTTGAGGAACCGTTCGACGGCCGTCGCGCTCGGGTCGCCGATGTCGTCGGGGTCGGTGGGCCGTGCCTCGGCCAGCGTGGACACCAGCACCGGCAGCCCGCCCGTGAGCCGCAGCACTTCCTCCACGACCGGCTCGGCCACCACGCCCCTGTCGGCGAGCAGCCCCCTCGCCTCGGCCTCCGTGAAAGGCCCAAGCGGGAGGTCCGTAACAAAGTCCGCGAAGCCGCCCCAGCGGGCGGTGTCGAAGGCCCGCTGCCCGGCCGTCACGACCACGGTGTTGGCCGGCAGCGAGCCGCCGTACCGGTCCGTCGTCATCACGTCGTGCAGCCAGCCGTCGAGGAAGGGCCCGGTCCGCTCGTACGTGTCGAAGAACAGCACGAGCCAGGGGGCCGCGTCGGCGGCGTCGGCGAGTTCGGTGAGCAGGACGGGTGTGAGGACGCGCTCGGGCGACAGCACCAGCTGTACGTCCTCCTGGTTGCGGAAGCGGGCACTCAGCCCCGCGCGCAACCGGTCGGCTCCTTGGGCGAGTTGGGCGGGATCGATGGCTCCGGCGAGCGCGCCGACGCCGGGCACGAGACCCAGCCCGACGAGTCCCGCGCGGGCGGCGGTCATGCCGGCTGCCGAGGGCTGGGGTCCGAGCGTCTCGCCGGTCTCCACGACCGTCGACTCGGCCTCGTGCCGCCGCTCCCGATGCGTGGCCAACAACCGGTCGAGTTCCTTGAACCGATGCCCCTGCCGCGCGAACCGGTCGCTGATGGCCGCCATCGCCTCGGGCACACTGCCCGCAATCTCGTCGACGTAGGCGGTCAGCGCCCCGCGCTCCCGCGCAAGCTGCTCCAACTCCCGTACCAGGAAGGACTTTCCGACCCCCGCGTTGCCGTGCACATGGAACAGGAACCGGTGCCGCTCGTCCTCCGGCGGCAGTTCGAGGTTCTCCCGGAACGCGGCGCGCTCCGCACCCCGCCCGACGAACCCGCGCCGCGTGCGGCCCGTGATCAGCTCCCGCATCGAGGGCCGCGCCCGCACCATCCGCCCGTCTCCTCCGCAATCGCCTGCCCGGACCGGCTCCAGTCTGGCCCAACCCACCTGAAGAGGCATGGTTGTTGACCGTCCCACAGGGCCATATTGGGATCATGCCTGTATCCAGAACCCCCCACTCCACCGTCCTCCACCTCACCTACACCCTCCTCACCGCAACGGTCGCGCTCTACATCTCCCTCGTCGCCTTCAGCAACATCACTGACTTCGGCACCAACCAGCAGTTCGTCCGCCATGTCCTCGCGATGGACACGACGTTCAAGGACGACGACCTCATGTGGCGGGCCATCACGTCACGCACCTGGCAGGACGCCGCGTACATCGCGATCATCGCCTGGGAGACCCTCGCGGCCCTCGTCCTCATCGCCGGCACCTTCCTGTGGACCCGCCGCGACCACACCCGCGCCCGCTCCGTCTCCACCCTCGGCCTGCTGATGCTCCTGCTTCTCTTCGGCGCCGGTTTCATCGGTATCGGCGGCGAGTGGTTCGTCATGTGGCAGTCGGGAGACTGGAACGGACTGGACGCCGCGATGCGGGTGTTCCTGCTGAGCGGGGTTGTGCTGGTCGTCATCAATCTGCCGTTCGGCGCGCGGGCGACCGCGCCCGGCTCAAGTACCACCGACTAGCACTCCCCAGCACTCACCGGCAATCGCCGACACCCGCCGCACCATTCGACCCAGGTCGAATGGAGGCGCGCACGCAAACGTTCCCTCTCCAGACTGGTTCTGCTTGACCGGCGCGGGTCGACCACCGTGCCGGACGAATCACGGGGAAGGAAGAACACCATGGTCATCCGTAATCGTCACCTCGCCATGGGGCTGGCATCGATCCTCGGAGCCGCCGCCATGTTCGCGGTGCCCACGTCCGCTCAGGCGGCCGCGGCCTCGGACCCGGCCACCTGGCCGTGCGACCCGTCGGAGTTCTGCATCTACCACGACACGCAGGGCGACGGCGCGCACTACTCGCTGGCGGACGGCGCCTCCAACCTGAGCGTGCTGACAGGCGGCCTCGACGACCACGTGTGGTCGGTGAAGAACATCTCCGGCGACGACTGGTGCCTGTATTCGGACTCGAACTACCGGAACCAGCTCCTGGTGGTCCTGGACGGCCAGGCCTTCGACGTGGCCTCACCCGTCCGCGACCAGGTCACCTCCGTCACGGAGTGTTGAGGACGATCTTTCGGTCTGCGGCGCCACCGGCCAGGTGGCGCCGCATCCGGTGCGTGCCGCATCCGGCGTGATCGTCGACGTATACGGACGCAAACGGTCCCATTAGTGCCGACTCTGTGAATGTGCGCCAGCCCGGTGGCTGCAGTCCCCACCGTTTTCCCACTATGGAATGAGGCGCGGAAACACAGTGCACGTGGGCGCCACCGTGCCGAACGGGGATGGTTCACATGGTGGTTCGCATTCATTTCACCGACGACGACCTGGCGCACATCCGGCTGGCACACGCCCCGGATCCCATGTGGGAGGCGCTGCTCAGCATGCACATGCTTCAGACGAACGATGCTTCGGCCGCTGGCGGCGCGCGGTACGCCGCGAACTGCACGCTCCAGATACTCCGGTGCGCGAGTTACTCCGCCTCGCGCCGCCCGTCGGTTACTCGGCGGACTTCCTCACGCCGACCGGCGGCGCAGGCGGCTTGGACGCGGGAATCGGCGCTCTGCTGTCCACTCCGCGCCGACGCCTCCGACGCGACCTGCTGGAACTGTCCGGTACAGGCCGACGGCTGCCGGTCTGGTCGAGGTCACTCGCCGACGGCGACAAGGAAGCCATCACTCACCTCGCACGCACGCTCCGGACGTACATCTGGATTGCGCTGTCTCCTTGGTGGGGTTCCATCCGTGCCCGCTTGGACACCGAACGCTCCGTCCACAGCCGGTCTCTGGCCAATGGCAACCTCGGCGGGTTCTTGAGCACGCTGCACCCCGGGCTCGTCTGGCAGCCGCCGGTTCTCGAAATCACCGGCTTGCGCACCGACCGCGACATCCGTCTTGACGGACGCGGACTGCTCGTACTCCCGTCGTATTTCTGCTGGCGGAAACCAACACTGCTCAGGGATCCCACGCTGCCGTGCGTCCTGGTCTACCCGATGACACACGACACCACCCTGGAGGCTGCGCCCGGAACGCCGGGGACGCCCGGGACCGGACACGTGCGGCCCCGACCCCTGAACGCGCTCCTCGGCCACAGCCGTGCCGAGATCCTCGAGTCAGTCGCAGCCCATGGCATGACGACCACGGAACTCGCCCACGGCGTGAAGATCTCCCCCGCCACCGCCAGCCACCACGCCGGCGTCCTACGAGAGGCGGGCCTGCTCAGCACCTCCCGAGCGGGCAAGGCAGTCCTGCACACTCTCACCCCACTCGGACTGGCACTGCTGGACGGGCGCCTTGTGATGTCCGTCTAGCGAGTCGAACGGGCCCACATCGCCGTGCCGGCGGTGGATGGCCGGGCCGCCGGAAAGTCCGGTCGCGAAGACCTAGCCGTACCAGGTGACGTTGCAGACATAGACGCATTCGTGTCGTGGCACTGCAAGAAAACTGATGAACCCCCGACCACCGAGGAGGTCGAACTCACGCAGTCCGCCCTCCTTGTCCACAGGCCTGCCGACCCGTACGGCGTCATGCCCGAGCGCGGCCAACTCGGTCGCGAGCCGTTCGACCTCCGCCACGACTCCGGGCGGCAGCCCTTCGGTGATGTATTCGGCACTTGGGTTGTAGTCCCAGGACCAGTCCGTCACAGACCCGCCTCTGCCTCGGCCGCCGCCCGGATCCCGCGGATCTCGGCGATGGCCTTGGCCGGTTCTTGTTCGCCCGCGTCCACGATCCGCTCCAGTTCGTGGAGGCGGGCGGCGCGCTGCGGGTGCCGCTCGATCGCCACGAACACGGCCCACGAGTGCACGAAGGCCCGCAGCGGCGCGAGACTCTGCGTCTGCTGCGCGTTCGTCGTCGCCTCGAAGAGGTGCTGGGTGAGCGCCGGAATCCGACTGGGGGCGATCCGGGCGACCGCCGCTCGCAGTGCGTCAGGGGTGAGCTCAGGCATGGGGATCAGTGGTCCGTACGGGCCGTCGCTCTGAGCACTCACGGTGACCTCCGGTGCGGGTGGGGCGCTCCTCGTACGGTACCGGCGGCGGCCCCGGTGAGCGGCCGAGACGGCACTGGTCACGTGACTCACTTCCGCCATGTCCTACGCCGCTGCCGCTCGGGCCGGGCGACAGTCCCGGCAGCGGCCCGGACCCGGGGCGCGGAACGCACGGTCGCAGCCGTCGCAGTTCTGGAGAGGGTCGGGGCGGGCGGCCTCCGGCCGGGTGGGCAGGGGTGGGGGCAGCAGGGCGGTGAGGCGGTGGGCCAGGAAGCCCGCCGGATGACGTACGCCCTCCCGTGGCATCCCTGCCGCAAGAGTTCGCTGTACGTCGTCCGGGGTGACACCCCGTTCAAGCCAGGCGGCCACGGCGGGGGCGAGGCGGCGTACGTCTGCCTCGGCGAGGTGGAGACGGGGGTCGCGGATGCGGAGGCCCGCAAGGACGTCGCGGGCGGTGCGGTGCGTGGGCAGGTCAGGGCTGCCCGGCGCGGGAGTTGACCTGGCCGGGGCCGGATGTTCCGGCTCCTTGGGTTCCGGGGCCGGTTCGCGGCGGGGCGCGGGGGCCGAACGGGCCGTACGGGTCTGGGGTTTGTTGTACGAGATGGTGCGCGTCACGATCCGCCCCGACGGCAGGCGCTCCTTGGTGCGCGACAGGTAACCGTGCTGCTCCAGCTCCCGCAGGGCGGCGGCGATCCGCGTCTCACCCTCTGGGAACTTCGCCGCCAGGGCCTTGATTCCGACCAGGGTTCCGGTCGGGAGCGACTGGATGTGGGTGGCCAAGCCGATCGCCGTCAGCGACAGATCGGGATGCTGGGCCAGATGGTTTCCGACAACAGTGAACTCTTCGTTGTGGCGTTCGTCCATGTGGCCAACTCCGAGGTGGGAATGGGCGGACCGGGCGCGCGCATGCGCGTTAAAGTGCTGCTCAGTCATCGGGAAGGTCTCTTCTTCCTGGGTGATCAGGCCCTCGTTCGGGATTGCAGTCCCGGCGGGGGCCGTTTCATGTGCGGTTGTGTGTCGGGAGCGACGCTGCCCGATCAATTCGCCTTGGCGCCAGCCGAATTGGCCGTGATCACTCGTCCGAGTGACCAGGGGTGCGGTGGGAGACGGGCTGGGTGGGGTGGGGTTTGGTTCTTTCCCCCGGTTCTTTCTTCTTTGGCGTCGGGCCCGACCGGGTCACAACGCCCCACGATCCGGAGTCACCTCGGCCCAGACCGTCTTGCAGCGGGGCCCCGGGCCGTCGACGACACCCCAGCGGTCCGCGTACGCCGCGACGATCGCTAGACCGCGCCCCGACTCCCCACCGTCACCGACCGGATCCTTGATACGCGGGATCCGGTCACCCCGGGCGTCAGCCACCTCGACACGCAGCGTGTCCGGACACCCCGGCGGCCCGATGGCGAGCGTCAGCCGGAAGTCCCGGCCCGGTACGCGGCCGTGGAGGACGGCGTTCGCGGCGAGTTCGGCGACGACGTGCAGCGCGGGCTCGGACTCGGCGCCCCATTCAGCGAGTTGGCGTTCCGTGAGGAGTCGGGCGAGGCGGGCACCGCGACGGGTCGAGGAGAGCAGGACCGTGAAGTAGCGGGTGGCGACAGTCGGTTGGGCGGTCGCACGGATTCTGTTGTTCACGTCACTCAGCGTGGCCGCGCGTGGCTACCCTGAACAGCGGTGGAGGCGGTACGCAGCGTGACTGTCCGGGTGCGGTACGGATGCGACCCGAGGCTGTCCGGCCCTTAGTGTGAGAGTCAGGTGGGCATGGAGACGGACATCGAGTACGACGACGAGTCGAGCGGCAGGCTCCGGACGGTCGGCCGCCAGATCAAGCTGTGGCGGGAAGCCGCGGGGCTGCGGCAGGCGGAGCTCGGGGCGGCTATCGGGTACAGCGAGGAGCAGGTGTCGTCCGTGGAACGCGGACGGCGCGTGCCGAAGCCGGAGTTTCTGGACAGGGCCGATGAATTACTCGGCGCGGGCGGCAAGATCTCGGCGATGAAGAAGGATGTGGAGGAGGCCCGGTATCCGAAGAACCTGCGGGATCTGACCAAGCTGGAGGCCGACTCCGTCGAGATGGGCGCGTACAACACGCACACGATCCATGCGCTGTTGCAGACGGAGGAGCACATGCGGACGCTCTTTGGGATGCGGCGGCCCCTCTACTCCGAGGAGGTTGTCGAGCGGGAGGTCTCCGCACGGATGGCGCGGCGGGAGATCATCGACCCCGCGCGGCCCCATCCCGTCTTCAGCTTCGTCCTGGAAGAGGCGACTCTCCGGCGGCCCGACGGAGGGAGAATGGTGCAGCACCGCCAGCTCGAACATCTGCTGGAGGTCGGCCAGTTGCGGAACATCGCCATCCAGGTGATGCCGATGAACATCGAGAACCATCCCGGACTCGGCGGATCCTTCCGGCTGTTCAAACTGAGGAACGGCGCCACCCTGGGCTACACAGAGGCACAGCACGTGACCCGGCTCCTCTCCGCTCCCAAGGAAGTTCAGTCCTTGGAGATGCAGTATGGGAACATCCGGGCGGAAGCTCTCCGGCCTGGGGAGTCGCTGGCGTTCATCGAGAAACTGCTGGGAGAAAAGTGAACATCAACTCCGGTGCCATGGACGGTTCCGAGCTGCAGTGGTTCAAGAGCAGCTACAGCACCAACGAGGCCGGCTCCGACTGCGTCGAGGTCGCCCCCTCCCCCGGCACCGTCCACGTACGCGACTCCAAGGATGCGCAGGGCGGGCGGCTCGCCTTCGCGGGCGCCTCATGGAGCGAGTTCGTCGCCTACACCGCGTACCGCGCCTGAATCGCGTTGCGCGCGACGATGACCGCGGCCAGCCGGGGGGCGAAGCGGGAACGGTCGGCGCCGTGGCTGTCGACAAGGATGGTGAGGACGTCAGCGAGGTCGGCAAGGTCGTCCCAGCCGGGAGCCGAAGACATTGCGGACGTAAGCCAGACGTCCACGGCGGACCAGTCAGCAAGGCCCGCGGAACTGATCACCCGGAAGAACGCAATGTCACTCGCCCCAAGATTACTGTCGGTGGAGAGACGGTCCACCTCTCGCCACAGTGCGTGAGCTGCGGCGCACCCATATTGACCGGCCACGCTCAACGCCTGCACGAATACCCTGTGTATATCGTCGTCCTCCGCACGCAGTCGCTCACTCGACGCACGCGCCGCAGTCCAGTTCTTCAACACTAGGTTGACGATGGCAAGTTCGTGAAATAGGTCGTTGTCCAATTCTCCATTCATCCGGATCTCGCCCAGCACAGCCAGGGCCTGTTCTGGCCGACCCTGTATCCGATGAAATGCAGCGAGCATGCACTGCCCCGCGGTCTGCTCCTCTGTGAGTTCCAGGTACCGCAAGACATCGGCACCGACCTGTTCGAGGCGCCCCATAGCCAAGTTCACCCTGAATCGCTCCCGCACCGACCATGCCTCGTTCAGGCCCAGTTCGACAGCCTGATCGAGGTCGGCCATCGCATCCTCGAATCGCCCCAGCCAGCGGAGAACCCTGGCGCGCTCACCTCGCGCCCAAGCCCAACTCTCGTCGATGTGGAGCGCCTTGCTCAGGTCGGCCAGCGCTTGGTCTCCTTGATCGAGGAGGGCATGGGCCACACCGCGCCCCGCGTACGCCAACTCGTCGTTGTCGTCCTCCCGAATAGCGCGATCGTAGTCGGCCACGGCAGCCTCGTACCGCCTCGCTTGGCGTAGCGCCTCAGCGCGCCAGTAAGCCACCCATCCGCTATCCGGAGCCGCCTCAACAGAAAGGTCCAAGTCAGCCATCTGGGCAACGTGCTCGCCTCGCTCGCGCCTCAAGAATGACCTCTGCACAAGAGCCCAGACATAGTCCCCGTCGAGCGCCACAGCCCGGTTCAGGTCTTCCAGGGCCTCATCGTCCCGGCCGAGACTGCTGTACGCCACGCCGCGACTCGCATAGGCCTTCGCATAACTGTCATCGAGCCGAATAGCACGGTCGAAGTCGGCAAGGGCCTCTTCATGCCGGCCCGCCAAGCGCAGGGCTTCACCCCGTTCGAAGGCACCGGTACGGAAGTCCGGGTTCACTTCAACGGCCCGGTTCAAGTCCTCCATCTGCCGAGTACAGTCTCCCACTTGAGCCCACACACTTGCTCTGATCACCAGCGCTGATGCGGAATCGGGATTGAGTCGAAGAGCCGCACCGAGGCTCTCCAGGGCTTCAGCTTCACGGCCGAGACTCTTGCAGCAGTCTCCCCGTATAACGTGCGCGAGGATGTACGTCGCATCGAGCTCTATCGTCCTGTCGGCGTCGCTGACCGCCTCGGGATGCCGGTCCATGCACCAGTACACAAAGGCCCGTTCCTCCAGGTATTCGGCATCCGTGGGAACAAGCCGCACAGCACAATCCAAGTCAACGAGTGCTTCCTCGTACTGATCCTGCTTCCGACGAGTCCTCCCTCGCCCGTAGTAGGCACGATCCAGCTCCGGATCCAGGTCGAGTGCCCGGTCGTAGTCGGCGACGGCCCGCTCCAGCTCCCCGCTCTCCCGCAGATCCCTCCCCCGCACCGCCCGCGCCCAGGCCTGTGCGGGGCCGTCGAACCCGGCCCGGTCGATCAGCAGGCCAAGCGCGCCGATCGTCCCCTCGTTCTCAAGCGCACTCAGCAGTTCATGGCCCCACGTCCCCAGCGCCACCGCATCCGCGTCCTCTCCCGCCTCCAGCAGCATCTGGGCCCATCTGCGCCCCACAGCCTCGTCCTCGTCAAGCGCGTCGACGACATCCCGAAGTACATCAGGAAGCACCCCTCGCCGCCCCGAGCACAGCAAGTGGTACGACTCGGACAGCCGCAGCTCACGCCACCCCTCGTCGCCCCACAACTCAGCTTTGACCAGGCCGGCTTCCGCCTCCCGCCGCCACGCACCGATCGTCTCTGCGAGCCGTTCCTGCCGTTCCCTCCATGCGCGCGGCGACTGCTGCCGAAGCCAGCGCAGCATCTGGGACCGCACGACACCGTGGTACTGAACCCGCCCACCCCGGAGCTGCACGAAGGTGAGCCCGTTCAACCACCCATATAGCTGCGTTGCTTCGCTCTCCGGACACCCCACAGCGGCCTGGAAGACGTCCGCGTCGAGCACCCGCGGCAACGCACAGATCACCGCGACGGTGCGTCGGTCCCCGTCCTGTTCCCACTTCAGGAACCGGTCGACGGCCGTCGCGCTCGGGTCGCTCACGTCCTCGGGGTTGGCGGGCCGCGTCTCGGCGAGGAAGTCGACAAGTACGGGCAGTCCGTCGGTGAGCCGCAGCACCTCGTCCACGACTGGCTGTGTCGCCGTGCCACCCTTCATCGCGAGCAGCCCGCGCGTTTCGTCCTCCGTGAAGGGTTCGAGCGGCACATCGGCGACAAGACTCATGCTGCCGCTCCAGCGGGCGGCATTCAGTGAGCGCTGTCCGGCTGTCACCACCACGGTATTCGTCGGGAGCCACCCGTACCGCCCGACGGTCACCACATCGTGCAGCCAGCTGTCGAGGAACGGCCCTGTCATCTCGTACGTATCGAAGAAGAGAACCACCCAAGGCACGTTCTCCGCCACATGGCTCAGCTCATCGAGCAGTAAGGGTGTGAGGACCCGCTCCGGAGCGAGGACCAGCTGCACGTCATCCTGGTTGTGCAGCCGCGCGCTGAGCCCTGCCCTCAGCCTGTCAACGCCTTGCGCCAGCTGGGCCGGATCAAGGGCCCCGACGAAAGGAGCAGCACCCGGAACGAAGCTCAGGCCGGCGACGCCCATGCGCGCCGCCGTCATACTGCCCGCCGATGGGGACGGGACGTCCTGGTGTGGCTCGGGGAGCTCGGCCGAGGCCGACTCCACCTCGTGACGCCGCTCACGGTGCACGGCGAGCTGCCGGTCCAGGTCCTTGAACCGGTGTCCCTGCGCCTTGAATTCGGCGCAGAGCACCGCCATCGCCTCGGGGACACTGCCGACGGCCTCATCGACGTACGCGGTCACCGCGCCCTGCTCTTGGGCCACCTGCTTCAACTGCCGTAGGAGCTGGGTCTTGCCGACCCCCGCGTCGCCGTGGACATGGAAAAGAAACCGGTGCCGTACGTCGTCAGGTGCATGGTCGAAGTTGCTCCGGAACGCGTCGAGTTCGGCCTGCCTGCCGACGAACCCGGCGCGCGTACGGCGACGTACAAGATCCTCCATGGACGGCCGCGACGAGACCAAGGACCTCTCCCCCTCCCCCGTTACCCCATCCGCTCCTGCCGGACAGTGTTCCACCGTAGGGCGGTGCCGCCCCCCTCAATCCCCCAACACCGGCAACA
This sequence comes from Streptomyces sp. NBC_00620, assembly GCF_026341825.1. GTDB lineage: Bacteria > Actinomycetota > Actinomycetes > Streptomycetales > Streptomycetaceae > Streptomyces. Next base: position 2,621,951 of record NZ_JAPENY010000001.1, on the reverse strand, counting down.
GCTCCGGCAGATGCCCGTCCGAAGCCGCCGCCGCCCGCTGCCGTTCCTCCGGCACCTCGCCGTACAGGGTCGTACGCGGCTTCGCCGGGCGCCCCGCCGCCTCGGCCACCGCGATCAGGTCCTTGACGGACTTGTACGACCCGTAACTCGACCCGGCCATACGGGAGATGGTCTCCTCCATCAGCGTGCCGCCGAGGTCGTTCGCACCGGAGCGGAGCATCTCCGCCGCGCCCTCGGTCCCCAACTTCACCCAGCTGGTCTGGATGTTGGGGATGTGCGGGTGGAGAAGGAGGCGGGCCATGGCCATGACCGCGCGGTTGTCGCGCATGGTCGGGCCGGGGCGGGCGATCCCCGCCAGGTACACCGGTGCGTTGGTGTGGATGAACGGGAGGGTCACGAACTCCGTGAAGCCGCCGGTCTGTTGCTGGATGCGGGAGAGGGTGCGGAAGTGGCCGAGCCAGTGGCGGGGCTGGTCGACATGGCCGTACATCATCGTGGACGAGGAGCGGATGCCGAGTTCGTGGGCCGTGGTGACGACCTCGATCCACGTCGCTGTCGGCAGCTTGCCCTTCGTCAGGACCCAGCGGACCTCGTCGTCGAGGATCTCGGCCGCGGTGCCGGGGATGGAGTCGAGGCCCGCCTCCTTCGCCGCCGACAGCCATTCGCGGATGGACATGCCGGTGCGCGTGGCGCCGTTCACCACCTCCATGGGGGAGAAGGCGTGCACATGCATCCCGGGGACACGTTCCTTCACCGCCCGCGCGATGTCGAAGTACGCCGTCCCGGGCAGGTCGGGGTGGATCCCGCCCTGCATGCAGACCTCGATCGCACCGACGTCCCACGCCTGCTGGGCCCGGTCGGCGACCTGGTCGAGGGAGAGGGTGTACGCGTCGGCGTCCGTGCGGCGCTGGGCGAAGGCGCAGAAGCGGCAGCCGGTGTAGCAGACGTTGGTGAAGTTGATGTTCCGGGTGACGATGTAGGTGACGTCCTCGCCGACCACCGACTTGCGGACGTCGTCGGCGATGCGGCAGAGGGCGTCCAGGGCGGGGCCGTCCGCGTGCAGCAGTGCCAGGGCCTCGTCGTCGGTCAGGCGGGTCGGGTCGTCGGCGGCCGTCGCGAGCGCGGCCCGGACGTCCGTGTCGATCCGCGACGGCACCATCCCGGGCGCCGCCGCCTCCCGCAGCGACTCCCAGTCGCCGTACACCAGGTCGAAGTCCTCGCGGCGGTCGCCGGTACGGCCCTCGGTGTCGATGGACACGTGCAGATCCGTACGCCCGGACGAAGTGAACGCCTCCTCGGGCTCCTGCCAGGGGTGCCCCTCGACGACCGCGTCCGGCAGGGCGAGCCCCGACGACGGGTCGGCGAGCGCGCGTACGTGCGGCAGCAGCCGCGGGTCCAGCCACGGCTCGCCGCGCTGCACGAACTCCGGGTAGACACAGAGGCGTTCACGCAGTTCGAAGCCGGCGGTCGCGGATTCCGACTTCAACAGGTCGATCTGCGGCCACGGACGCTCCGGGTTCACATGGTCGATCGTCAGCGGCGACACCCCGCCCCAGTCGTCGATCCCCGCACCGATCAGCCGCCCGTACTCGGAGTCCACCAGGTTCGGCGGCGCCTGGAGGCAGGCGGCGGGACCCATGATGTGCCGGGCCACGGCGACGGTGGCGACCAGCTCGTCCAGCTCGGCGTCCGGCATACCGCGCATCGCCGTGTCCGGCTTGGCGCGGAAGTTCTGGATGATCAGTTCCTGGATGCCGTGGTACGAGCGGGACACGCGGCGCAGCGCGAACAGCGACTCCGCGCGCTCCTCGTACGTCTCCCCGATCCCGATCAGGATCCCGCTGGTGAACGGGACGGAGGAACGGCCCGCGTCCTCCAGCACCCGCAGTCGTACGGCGGGCTCCTTGTCCGGCGAGCCGTAGTGCGGACCGCCCGGCTCGGACCACAGGCGGGTCGCGGTCGTCTCCAGCATCATGCCCATCGACGGGGCCACCGGCTTCAGCCGCTGGAAGTCCGTCCACGACATCACACCCGGGTTCAGGTGGGGCAGCAGCCCCGTCTCCTCCAGGATGCGGATCGAGATGGCCCGTACGTACGCGATCGTGTCGTCGTACCCGTGCGCGTCCAGCCACTCGCGCGCCTCGGGCCAGCGGTCCTCGGGCTTGTCGCCGAGGGTGATCAGCGCTTCCTTGCAGCCGAGTTCCGCGCCGCGGCGGGCGATGTCGAGGACCTCGTCCGGGGACATGAACATCCCGTGGCCGGCCCGGCGCAGCTTGCCGGGGACCGTGACGAAGGTGCAGTAGTGGCATTTGTCCCGGCACAGGCGGGTGAGCGGGATGAAGACGCTCTTCGAGTACGTGATGACACCGGGGCGGCCCGCCGCCTCCAGGCCCGCGTCCCGCACCCTGGCCGCGGACGCGGTGAGGTCGTCGAGGTCGGCGCCGCGGGCCTGGAGCAGCACCGCGGCCTCGGTGACGTCGAGGGCGACGCCGTCACGGGCACGTTTGAGGGCGCGACGCAGCGAGTTCTCGGTGGGACCGGTTCCGGAGGTCGCGGAAGTCGTCATCCATTGAGCATACGTTCGGGCGATCACGGCTGACTTGAGTGCCCGATTCGTCCCGCACCGCAGGTCGTTACACGGTGGCACTGGAACCGGCGGCTCCGGGCACGTAGGCAGCAGTCGCGGGTCCGGTGAACGTCCCGGAGGGCGGCTCCGTCGTAGGGGTGATGAGGGGGGCGGCCAGGGACATCGGTGGGAGCCGGCCGCACCACGCCGTGGCGGCGCTGCGAACCGGACTGGGCAACGTGGGGGGATCTGACATGGCGGAGCCGACGGCATGGGAGGAGGAGCGGCTTCGGGCCGCCCTCGCGCTGATCGGGGACGCCGTGGCGGGCCCGGATCCGGTGACTCCGCCCGCGCCCTCCGCGACCCCGTCCCGGGTACGGCCGCCCGAGCGCGCGTCCCACCGGCGCCGGCGCCACGCCCTCATCGGCGGCGCGCTGGCCGCGGGGGTCCTGTGCGCGGCCCTGCTGACCAACGGCGGCTGGTTCCGCGACACGCGGTCCGGTACGGCCGGTGCTGCAGCGGACGAAGGCGGCGTGGGCCAGACCTACGCCGAGGGCATCGCCTGCGCACGCCTCATCGTCGAGGGTGACGTACTCGACGTACGTCCGGCTCCGCGGACGGGCCGGGTCCTGCTCACCTTCGCCGTCGACGACTGGATCAAGCCCGGTCGGGGCAGGAGCACGATCGAACTCGACCTGGTCGATCCGACCGTGGCAGAGGTCGAGGAGCCCTTCGGCAAAGGGCAGCATCTGCTCCTCGTGGTCCCGGTCCGCGAGGACCTGGAGGCGGACGCCTCCAGCGGGACGGAGCTCACCCGCATGCGCAAGATCATCGACAGCAACTGGGCCGAGGCCGCCAGGACCGAGTGCCCGCCCTATTGGAAGGGCACGCAGAGCTGAGGGCACTCCCTCCGCGTCCGAGCGAAAACTCTGCGTCTAAAACTCTGCGTCTGACCGAAAGCTGTCCATCCCCTTCCCTTGCACCGCAGTTCACGGCCGGATAGAAGCCTTGTACATGCCACCCGCACGCCATCCCCCCACCACCCATGTCACTCACGACGTCTTGGGAGCAGCAGCATGTGTGAGGACGACCACGGCATAGGCAGACGCGCTCTGATCGTGACGGGAGCGACCGCTGCGCTTACGTTGGGAAGCGTGACCTTCTCACCCGGGTACGACGCGGAAGCGGCGAACGAGCTGGAGACGAGGACGGTGCGCGGCACGCTGCCCACCGGTTCGCCGGACTTCGTGTACCTACCGGTGGAAGTCCCGGCCGGGGTACGGGAGCTCAAGGTCGCGTACTCCTACGAGAAACCGGCCGTCCCGGTCGGCACGCAGGGCAACGCCCTCGACATCGGCATCTTCGACGAACGCGGCACCGCACTGGGCGGCAAGGGCTTCCGCGGCTGGTCGGGCGGCGCCCGCACGGAGTTCTTCATCCGCGCGGACGACGCGACGCCGGGCTACCTCCCCGGACCGGTCCGCGAGGGCACCTGGCACATCGCCCTCGGCCCGTACACCGTGGCTCCGCAGGGACTGCCGTACGAGATCACGATCACGCTCGCGTACGGGGAGCCGAGTCCCGCCGTGAAGCCGACGTACCCGCCGGCGCGTGCCAAGGGCAGGGGCCGCGCCTGGTACCGCGGCGACTGCCATCTGCACTCCTGGTACTCCGACGGCCGCCGCACCCCGGCCGAGATCGCGGCCCTCGCCCGTGCCGCGGGCCTGGACTTCATCAACACCTCCGAGCACAACACCCATTCCGCGCACGCCCATTGGGCGGACCAGGCGGGTGACGACCTGCTGATCATGCTCGGCGAGGAGGTCACGACGCGCAACGGTCACGTTCTCGCCCTCGGCACCGACCCCGGCACCTTCATCGACTGGCGTTACCGCGCCCGCGACAACCGTTTCGGCAAGTACGCGCGGGAGATCCGCCGCTCCGGCGGCCTCGTCGTACCCGCCCACCCGCACGCCACCTGCATCGGCTGCAACTGGAAGTTCGGGTTCGGGGAGGCGGACGCGGTCGAGGTGTGGAACGGCGCGTACACCCCCGACGACGAGGTCGCCCTCGCCGACTGGGACGGCATGCTGGTCGCCTCGGTGCGGGAGGGCCGCGACTGGATCCCGGCGATGGGCAACAGCGACGCCCACCGCGACCCCGACCCGGTCGGCCGCCCCCAGACCGTCGTCCTCGCCGACGACCTGACCCGCGAGGCCGTCCAGGAGGGCATCCGGGCGGGCCGCTCGTACGTGGCCGAGTCCCAGTCGGTGTCGCTGGCCTTCACCGCGTCCGGCGCGAAGGGCGAACACGCGGGAATCGGCGAGCGGTTGAAGGTCGACAAGGACACCCCGGTCACCATCCGCCTGGAGGCCACCGGCGCCCCCCGCTGCACGGTCCGCTTCGTCACCGACCAGAGCGTCCTGTTCACCAGCGACCCACTGCCGGTGGACGGCTCAGGCACGGTCGAGTGGCGTACGACGGCTTCGTACGCGGCGTACGTACGGGCCGAATTGCGCCATGAGGTGGTGCTCGCGCCGTTGCCGGGAGCGTTGGCGGCGTTCACGAATCCGATCTTTCTGGGGCGTTGACCTTGGCTGTATGAGGGCAGCATGGAAGGGATCCCGCCGGTGATTCCGGCGGCGCCCCTTCCTCGCCACTCAGCTCTCCGTGCGTACCGCGCGCCAGGCCGTGTCCAGGGCGGCGAGAAATGCCGCCTGGTTCGAGCGTTGGAACCAGTTGAAGAGAATCAGCTGCGACTGTCTGCCGATCTTCCACTTCGGGGGGTCCGCCCAGTAGCTCAGGTGCGCGGGGTCCGCGTCTGTCGCCAGGTAGACGTAACCGTTGACCCACACGGTGGGAGGCTTGGACACCGGTTGGACAAGATCGGTCAGAGCGACGACGGACCCCTTGACGCCGCCGATCCTGGCAAGCAGGTCCCACTCGATCTCGATCCGGTCGTCGTACAACGTGGCCTTGGCATTGAAGCCCTTGAACGTCTGCGGGTTCACGATCTCCTCCATGTCCGAGCACGGCAGGGGAAGCCGACTGTGGCGTCACCAGGACTTCACGGCGTCCCAGTTCGACCTCGCCCGCGCTGCCGACGGACGAACGGACACCGCTCGTTGAGCTCCAACCCGACTCTATGTGTCCCCAAGTAGCCAGGACGGCAAGCAACTTGAACAGAACGCCGAATCCGACGCTGCCGCACCCACACGTCCACTCTCGACCGACCCGGCCACCTTCGGTACCTTCCTCCGCGCCCCTCAAGCGGACCCACGGCTGAAGGCCGCCAGGGCTACCTTGGCCATGTGAGGAGGTGCTCCGTGGGAATGCGGTCACGGCGGGAGGTACTGGCATGGGGGGCCGCTGCGGCGATGACCGGATGCGCCGACGGTTCCCCGGACCGTCGACCACAGCCGAGTAGGCCCTCGCCCGTACCGTCCCCTTCTGCCCCTCCCCGGCTCCCGCTCGTCCTTGCCGTCCATCCGACACGGGCCGCAGGCCTGTCCGCCGACCCGGCGCTCCTGGGCCACGTACGGTCCGGCCGACAGCTGACCTGGCAGCAACTCGGCGGCACGGGCGGGGTCGCGCGGGTGGTCCGCGGACCGCACGCGGAGGACTCCGGCGCCTCCGCGCCCTCCGACACGGACGCGGTACTGGCCGTACAGCGCGACCCCGACACGGTGGCCGTAGTACGGGCGGACGCGCTCGGCCCGGGCGTCGCGGCGCTGCCCGTCGACGGCCGCGACCCCGTGACGGACCCGCGCGGCTACCCCGTGACGGTCGACGCGGAGGCCGGTCCGGGCGCGGTCGCCACGACTCTCTGGACCGGCGACATCATGCTGGGCCGGCGGGTCGGCATCGAGATCGCCGCGTCCGGCGACCCGGCGCTCCCCTTCTCCCGGACCGCGCGCCGCCTCGCAGCGGCCGACCTGACCGTGGGGAACCTGGAGTGCGCCCTGTCCCGGGCGGGGCCTGCCACCCAGGGCGGCGACTCCTTCGCCGCCGACCCGGCCTCCCTCTCCGGCCTGCGCGAGGCCGGTTTCGACGTCCTGACCTTGGCCAACAACCACCTCGGCGACTTCGGCGCGGAGGCCCTGCGACGCACGGTGAGCAGCGCCCGGTCCGCCGGGTTCACGACCGTAGGCGCGGGCGAGAACCTGACCGCCGCCCGCGAACCGGCCATCGTGCGCGTGGGAGCCGTACGTTTCGGAATCCTCGTCTTCAACGCGATCGGCGAGACCCCGGCGGCGGGCCCCACGAGCGCGGGCGCGGTACGGCTGCGGATGCCGCCCCGCACCGGCCCCCTCTCCGCCTCCGACCTGGCCGCGCTGGAAACCTCGGTCCGCGCCCTGCGCGCCCGCGCCGACGTGGTGGTCGTCTGCCCGCACTGGGGCGAGCAGTACACGCACCGCCCGGTCGCGGCCCAGCACACGGTGGCCCGCCGGCTCGTCGACGCGGGCGCCGACGCGGTCATCGCCTCGCATCCGCACTGGGTGCAGGGCATGGAGCTGTACAAGGGCGCACTCGTCGCCCACTCACTGGGCAACTTCATCTTCGACATGACCTTCTCCCGCGAGGTCCAGCAGGGCGTGGTCCTTGAGCTGGTGTTCTGGGGAGCGAAGGCGATGGCGGCCCGGCTGCTGCCGGTGGCGATCGGGACGCGACACGTGCCGTACTTCCTGGAGCCGGCGGGCAGCGAGGCCCGCGAGATCCTGGCCGACGTGTGGCGAACAAGCGGCGAGCCTTACAACGCCCTATAAGGAGTGCCCCGTTAGGGGCGCGGGGAACTGCGCGAGCAACCACAACCGACCCGCAGTCAGCGAACGACCGAAGCACCCCTACACGTCACTGTCGAAGGCAACGTGCAGATGATCCCGATGCACCCGGTCAGAGAAGAACCCCGGAAGCCCGAGCTGCCGCGGCCCGCCCACGTTGTACGCCCCCGCCTTCGCCGCCGCCCGCATGAAACCGTCGACGAGCGCGTCGGAGGTCGCGGGGTCGATCACCGCGTGCCCGTCGACGGCCCACACGTCGAAGGCGCGCATACGGGTGTGGTCGCTGAGCCGGTCCGTACCGAAGACGTTGCGCGGGTGCCCGGTATGGACGACGCTCACGTCGATCTCGTACGTCTCCGCCAGCGTCAGCAGCGCCCGCAGCGGCTTGGGACGCAGCTGCCCGGCCCGGATGTCGGCCTCGGCGGCGGGCGGCAGCCGGATCCGGTCGTGCGCGACGACCTGCTCGATCAGCGTGCCGGGCCGGGCGAGCGGCTTCGCGGCACGGGACGGGTACAGCTCGCTGACCTCCCACCCGGAGGCCGCCCGGGTCAGCCGTACGTCGACGGTGACCCCGCCGTCCTCTACCTTCCCGTCCGCCGCCCTCCCCCACTGCCGGAGCGCGACCAGGACACTGGCCCGCGCGCTCAGCAGCCCTCCGTACTGGGCGGCGATCACACGGGTGGTGGCCTCGGGCCCGGCGTCGAGCAGGGGCCCCGCCTGCGTGACAAGGTGCGGGACGGAACCGGCGGGCACGTCCTGCGCTGCGGCCCGCTCCGTCGCGGCGGCGGCCCCCTGCTGCCCGCGCGGCCAGGTGCCGAGTGCCTCCAGAAGTCGTACGGCCGCCCCTTTGACCTGGGGTTCGACCTCGGTACGGACGAAGGGCCAGGGAGACGCGGAGGGGAGGGGGTCGGGCGGGGAGGGGGATGGGGTGTTGCCACTGCTCGGAGCCCGCGTAACCGGCGAACTCCCTGTCGGCGTGGGCTCCTTGCCACCGCTGGTACAGCCCGCGATCGCGGCCGCGGCCCCCGCGACGGCCGCCAGCAACACCCGCCTGGCTGGTTCGGTCACCCCTCCAGCATGACCCCGCGTCCCGACGCACTGTCAAGGCGACTGGGGAGTGGCGCCGCCGAGGCGAAGAAGCTGAGCGCGAAGAGCATGGGCCACGTGGTCTGCCTGGTCAGCTGTGACTCGCTCGTGCTCTGGGCCCCCAAGCAACTCGAAGACCCCCGGCCCTCGTTGGGCTTCCGGCAGATTCGCCATACGCGGCACGATGTGGAAGTGCACGTGGGCGAAGCCTTCGGTTTCTGCGAACTGCACGACGCAGGTCTTGACGCAGCCGGTCACCCCGCGGAGGGCCCGGGAGAGCTTGACCTGCCAGGTTCCCAGAGCGGCTGCCTCGGCATCGGTGAGGTCATGGACGGCCGTGACGTGGCGTCGGGGCAGCAGCACCAGCCAGCCGGGCAACGCGGTGTCGAAGACATGGGCCACCCGCCAGTGCTGGTCGAACACGACGCACTCGCGGGGCGGAAGCTCGTCGAACCGCGCTTCCTTGGCGCACGCATAGCAGTCGGGAGCCGTCATGCTCACCGCAGCGACGGATGGGACTTCTCGCGCACGGTCCACCCTTCCTTGTCCATGCTGACGCTGTCCATCGTCCCTCCCGCGAGGAGCCCCACGGCCCCCGAGAGCACGCCCAGCAGCAGGGCGGCCCAGTACGGGACGACATCCAGCAGGAACGGTACGGCGAGGAGGGCGCCGACCGCCGCGATGCGCAGGTGGTAGGCGTGCTCGTTCGGGAGGTACCGGGACGGACGGGGAAGCGGTGCGACGGCGACCGAGGGGTCCGTCTCGCACACGGGTGCGGCACCGGCGCGCAGGTAGTACGAGTGGTCGTCCTCCTGCGTCATGCCCCAGACCACGTGACCGGAGTCGGAGACGAAGGCTGCCGAGACCGTGCGCTCCTTGTTCGTGCCCGCGATGTCCCGCCACCGGGTCGGCCAGCACAACCAGCCGTCGTGGCCCACGAGTCGGGCGGCGGCATGGACGAGGTGCTTGTTGCCGACGGTGTCGCTGTGGCCGGCCCCCGTCATGGCCTGGAGCCGGACGGTCCGTTGTGTGTCGGTGGCACCCTCGTCCACCAGATCGACGCCGTAGGTGGTGGCGGCGGCGATCTTGCCGACACCCTGCCCTGTCGGGTACCGGTACGTCTCAAGGACCGGGGTACCGAACCGGACGCGGACCGCGTGGACACCGCCCGCGGCGGCGTCCTCCTTGAGCATGCGCTGCATACGGCCGAGGTTGCTCTGAACCAGGATGAGGTTGACCACGGACAGCACAGCGCCGAGGACGAAGGTGAGCAGGCAGTACACGGCGCCGAGCTTTGAACCCCGGCCGCCGTAGGCGCTGTTGGCCGCCACGAACGGTGTCCAGACGATGAGGTAGGCCGTCGCGATGAGCCCCCAGTCACGGCGCAGCACTCCCAGCTTGCCGGGGATCGTCGCCCGGGGAGGAGCGGTCGTCGGCAGCAACTTCGCGGGTGGTGCCGACCGAGAGGCCAGCAGCCAGCCCACGACGGACACCGCCGCCAGGACCAGCGGCACGAGAACGTCCCAGCGGGGGCCGTGCAGGTCGTACCGGAAGGCGGCCGCGCCCCATGCGACGGCTGTCGACAACAGGGCCGTCGCCCCCAAAGCCCTTGCGAGCGGCGTGGAACTGCGCTGCATGCGGCCTCCCCCTGACCGTGGCGTGAAGATCTTGTGTGGCACGGAGATTACGCCCAGTTGATCAGCTTCCGGAAGGCCTGTGGACAAGTACCGCCGCCATGCATGAGCTGCCTCGGGCGGCTCCGAAAAGCATTCTGAAACGATCAGTAAAAAGAAATTGGGTGGCACCGGCAACTGGCAGTATTCGGCGGCAGCGAGCGAGTTGAGGCGGCATACCGGCAGGGGGAAGACATGGCGACGGACGTTGTGGAGGCTCAGCAGGACCGGCCGCCCGGTCCCGGGGCGGTGCGGAAGCGCGGCGCCGCGTTGCAGGCTCTGCTGTTCGCGGTGACAGCGCTCGTCGCCGGGGCCGCGGGAGTGGGCGGCACCTTGCTGTACCAGAGGGGCGACGCTCCGGACACGTCCGCCGTCGACGGACAGGCCGCCGATGTCGCCGAGGCCCTCCGCCAGGACCTGAACGCAGGTTTCTACTCGGGGGGTGGGACCTACGGGGGCCAGTTCACCGAGGGCACGATCGTCGCTCAGGTCGAGGCGCACGGCGGAGCGGTGCTGAGCTCCGGCACGGCGCAGGGTGAGCCCGGCAGCCTCAGCGTGCACACGGCGACGGTGATGCTGGGGCTGGTGCCGCCGAGCAAGGAGACCGTCGCCGCCGACGCCTACCCCGTCCGCTGCTACCGCTACACCTTCAGTCTCGGCTCGCACAGCGTGGAACAGTCCCCCATGGCCTGCCCGGCCGCGCGCGCCGACGGCACGCCCGGCAGCCTCGCGGCGCAGATGGGCGTACTGCTCTCACGGCAGCCCACCGGCACGAACGCGTACCGGGCAATGACGACCTCGGGATATCCCCATACCCCGCAGGGCGCCACGGACTTCCTGAAGGACAGGGGGCTGGTCGGCGCCGGGGACACCGTGAGCAAGGTCTCCGGCAAGGCCGAGAGCGATGACCTGTACCTCGTCGCCCTGCGTATCAACGACGTCTGTCACTACCTGCGTATGGACTCCTCGTCCTCCGCGTCACGCCTCATACCGCTGTGGGCCGCCCCGGCGGACGAGCAGGAAGCCTGCGCTGTGCAGCAGGCCGTGGCCGCCGCCACCCTGCACGGGATCGACCCGGCGAAGGCGGGGTGACACCAGACCGTCACCCCGCGCCGCATTCGGCCCACAGCAGCTTGCCGCCCTTCGACGCGCCCAGTTCGCGCAGCACGGACGCGCCCCACGTGTCGGCGCAGGCCCGTACGAGGTGCAGGCCTCGGCCGTGCTCGGCGGTTTCCGCGGCCTGCGGGGGTACGTCGCTGAAGCCGGGCGGGACTCTCGGGTCGGAGTCCCATACGGCGACCCGCAGCCGGTCCGACTCGGTCGACAGGACCCGCAGGGCGTACGGGCCACTGGTGTGACGGTGCGAGTTCGTGAGCAGCTCCGTCGCCAACAGCTCTGCCGTGGGGGCGAGTTCGGACATCTCATGGGCGGCCAGAATCAGCCTGAGGGTTCCCCGGGCGATGCCCGGAGCCCGCGGATCGTGCGGAAGTTGCAGGGTGTAGGACCAGGGCGGGGATACGGTTGCCATGGAAGTTTCCGATCACGAGAGGGAGTTGGGGTCGTTGGTCTGCGGAGCCCAGTGACGATGCCGCTCCGTCGAGCGGGGTACTCCCGGGCGGGGCGCCTGAGTCAGTAAGCTAGCGGCTCACGACTTAATACATTTCCCATTTCGGCAATCACATGAGGTTTTCCCTCGTGTGGGTGACCCCAACGCTCGCCCGTTCAAGGAGAGTTGAGTCATGGCGCCCAGGACCGCCACCACCGCCCGTCGACTGCGCCTCGGCACGGAGCTGCGGCGGCTGCGCGAGCGCGCGGGGCTGACCGTCACAGAGGGCGCCCGCCAACTCGGGGTCAGCCAGGCGCAGCTCAGCAACATCGAGGCCAGCCGGTTCGGCGTGAGCCCCGACAGGTTGCGCGCGCTGGCCCGTATCTACCGCTGCTCCGACAGCGCGTACGTCGACGGGCTGATCGAGTTGGCCACGGAGCGGAAGGGAGGCTGGTGGGAGACGTTCCGGGAGGTACTGCCCACCACGCTTCTGGACATCGGCGAGTTGGAGCACCACGCCACACGGCTATGGTCCGCCAACACCGCGCACGTCCCGGGCCTGCTCCAGACCACGGACCACGCCCGCGAGATCTTCCGTCAGGTCGTACCGGAGTTCTCCCGCACCGATATTGAGCACCGCGTGAACCACCGGCTTCAGCGCCAGGCGCTACTGGACCGCGCCGAACCGATCCCGTTCCACGCGATCGTCCACGAGGCGGCCCTGCGCGTACCGGTCGGCGGCCCATCGGTCGCAAGGCGCCAACTCGAGCACCTCGTCGAGCAGAGCGAACGCGAACACATCACCCTTCAAGTGATCCCGTTCTCCATCGGCGCCTATCCCGGCTCGGGCCAGACGATTCTGTACGTCTACGGCCCCGTGTCCCAACTGGACACCGTCTCCCTCGACCAGTCGCACGGACCCGCACTCGTGGACGCCGAAGCCCAGTTGCAGATGTACCGCGTGCTCCTCGACCGTATGGAGTCCGTGGCGCTCCCACCTGAGAAGTCCCGCGACTTCATCCACACCATCACTCAAGACCTGTGAAGGGAACGAGATGCTTGAGCACCCCTGGCAGAAGTCGTCCTACTGCGGGCAGGGCGAATCCTGCGTCCACGTCGCCCGCACCGCAAAAACGATCCATCTCACCGAAAGCAGCGACCCCACCCGAGCCATACTCTCGGCCCACCCGGAAACCTTCACCACTCTCCTCCGGGCGCTCAAGAAGAACCGCACCTGAACTGCCCCTCCCCCGGTCCCCCAACGAAAGCGCCCCCACATGCCCCGCGATCACGATCTCAAGTTCCGGCTGGTCACGTCGTTCCAGCGGCGGATCGGCAACCCGGTCACGAAACTGCTGCCGTTCCAGACGCTCCTGGAGACCACGGGGCGTAAGTCGGGGCTGCCCCGCCGAACCCCGGTCGGCGGGCGCCGCGTCGGGACGGAGTTCTGGATCGTGTCCGAGTACGGCGACAAGTCGCAGTACGTGCGGAACATCAAGGCCGACCCGAGCGTCCGGGTCCGCGTAAAGGGACGTTGGCACCACGGCACGGCCCACCTGCTGACCCAGGACGACGCTCGCGAACGGCTCAGGTCCCTGCCACGGCTCAACAGCGTCGCGGTGGCCGCGCTCGGGACGAACCTGCTGACGGTACGGGTGGATCTGACGGACGGCTGACCGGGCCGGGGCGAACGGCTTCGGCTTCAGTTCAGGGTGAGTACGGATTCGTCGATCTCACCGTCGCGAGCCTGGGCAAAGCCTTTGTCGTGCCCGGTGAGGACGAAGCCGGATTTTTCCAGTACGCGGATCGAGCCGGCGTTATCGGCTGCCGCGCGGGCGTACAGCGGCCGGGTGCTGACGAGTTCGAGCAACGCCGTGAGCGCCGCCGTGGCGATTCCGCGTCCCCAGTGCGCCCGGTCGATCCAGTACGTGACCTCGCGTTCGTCCGGCGGCCCGTACACCGAGACGTGGCCGACCACCTCGTCGTCGGCAAGCACGGTGCGTATCAGGTTCTCGGGGTTGGAACGGATCTTCGCCCAGTGGCTGTCGAAGAGCCCCCGGTCGTAGTGGTACTTCCCGGTGAACGCGGCAAGCTGCTGTGCCGCGGGGTCGGACAGGTGCTCCCAAAAGGTGGACAGGTCGCTGTCACGCACTTCGCGGAGAGAGATCATCTCGTTGGTGGCTCCTGAGGCCGGTCGAGAACCCGGCGCTGAATCTCAGTGCCGGTTTTCGATCCTCGGTTTTATCTAGCTTTGGACCCTAGGGCCTGTCCCGATGCCGTGGGCGAGGAGGCTCTCGGCGGTTTCCGCAATGGTGTCCTCGATGGGACGCGCTCGCCACCCGAGAAGCTTCTCCGCTTTGGCGCTTGTGGCGTCGAGATCCCGGCCGAGCTGGTGCTTGAGCAGTCGCAGTTCCGGGTTCACGAGGCCCAGTGCGCGTGCGAGCCACACGGGCAGTTCACGGTTCGGGGCCTTCGCGGCGCGCTCACCCAGGCGGTCATGCAGAATGCGTGCGATGTCGATGACGCGCAGGCTGTGCCCGGCGATTGCCGAACAGAGCTACGGGCCGGTCATCGCCGCGATCACGGAACTCCTCGACGCCGGCAAGAAAGACGGAAGCATCCGCCCGGACGCCGACCCGGGCGACTTCCTCCAGCTCACCGGCGCACTGCGGCCGGCCCCGTGGACCGGGCACCCCACATGCTCGCGCTCATCCTCGACGGACTCCGCACGCACCGGTAGACACCGCGCACGAGACAGGACCTGTCAAATACGAGTTGCGTTGGACGCGGAATCCAGCTGCCCGCTCATCGAGTGCAGCCGCGTGAACTCGTCGGCGAGCATGCCCAGCATGACGACATCGTGGTAACGACCAGCGAAGAAGACGTGATCACGGAGGCGCCCCTCCTCGACGAAACCGAGCCGCCGATGAAGGGCCAACGATGCCTCGTTGTGTGCGAAGACCCGCGCCAGGCACTTGTGATAGCGCCGCTCGGCGAACATGAAACGCAGCAGCGTCACCACGGCTTCTGCCGCGTAGCCCTTGCGCCGATGATCAGCGCCCATCGTGACCCCGTACTCGAACCAGCCCGCACGTGGATCAGCGTGATGCGAGCCGACAGTGCCGACTATTTCCCCCGTCTCGACGGCTTCGACAGCCAACCTGAAGCATTCGCCGTCGGACTTGGAAGTGGCCTGCTCCGTCGCCCAGGTACGGAAGCCCTCGGCGGAGCGAGGTGGCTGCAGCAGGTCTCCCAACCGCTCCTCGTCCACGGCGAAGCGCATGAACGCGGTCCAGTCGTCGGGCTCGATACCGCGCAGACGTACCCGCTTGCCCGTCCAGAACGATGTCGGCGTCAACTGTCCTCGCAAGCCTTGGCTTTGAACTCCGCCAAGGGGACGGTGACCGCGGATTCGTCGCCGTCGCCGGAGCCGTCCTCGTAGCGGACCGTTCCAGGGGTGAGCAGGTCCCGGTCGGTCAGAGTGAAGGAGACGCTGCTCGACGAGGACGAGTTGTCCTTGGTCCAGCCGTAGAAGGCGTAGGTGGTCTTGGCGGTGAGCGGTTGGAGAGACCGGGTCGCGGTCCACCCGGCGGAGGGAGAATCGAGGTTCCAGGTGGCGAGACCGTCCTTGAGGGGCCGGTCGGCGTCCCATGAACCGACCGTCACCTCGTCGTCGACGTCGGCGCTGTCCACGTAGAGGCTCGCGCCGTCGATCTGATGCCCGCAGACCATCATGACGCCGAGCAGTTGGCCGTCGTCGGTCACGGAGATGCCGGCGACGGCATCGATGGGCACCGTGCACCCTGAGGTTGCGGCCAGGGCCACGCCGACGGCGACAGCGCCGACGAAGCGGCGCAACACCGGTCGTAAAACGGTCGACTTCACAGACCCCCCTGCCCGGGGGAACCGTGCTTGGCCCCCCTGCACACCGAATGGTAGGGACGCCCCACGTCGAACCGCGGCGCCGCCGCCCACTCGTTGCGCCCTCGTTGTGGCCTCGTAGCCGCTGTCCCTGCTCGAAGCTCGAAGTAGCCGCTATCCCCGCTCGAACAGCCCGTCCAGGCGCGCCAGTTGCTCCGGAGTCGGTCGGAGGCGTGTGGCGGCGAGGTTCTCCTCCAGGTGGTCGATGCGGGCGGTGCCCGGGATCGGGAGGATGACCGGCGAGTGCGCCAGAAGCCACGCGAGGGAGAGTTGCGTGGGGGTGGCGTCGAGTTCGGACGCCACGGCGGCGATCTCGGCCCGCGCGCCGAAGTCCCCCGCCGCGACCGGCCGCCACGGCAGGAACGCGATCCCCGCCGCCTCGCAGGCCGCGAGCACGGGCTCGTACTCGCGGTCGAGCAGGTTGTAGCGGTTCTGGACGCTGGCGATGTCGACGATCTCCCGTGACCGGTCGAGCTCGTCGACGGTCACCTCGGACAGGCCGATCCGGCCCACCTTGCCCTCGGCCCGGAGCTCCCGCAGCGTGCCGAGCTGGTCGGCGAGCGGGGTCTCCGGATCGATGCGGTGGAGCTGGAGCAGCTCGATCCGGTCGACGCGGAGCCGGCGGAGGGCCAGGTCGACCTGAGCGCGCAGCACCGCGGGGCGGCCGTCGAGACCCCACTCCCCCGTCGACTCCGAGCGCGCCACACCGACCTTGGTGGTGATCAACAGCCCGTCCGGGTAGGGGTGAAGGGCCTCGGCGAGGAGTTCCTCGTTGGCTCCCCCGCCGTACAGGTGGGCGGTGTCGATCAGCGTGACGCCCAGTTCGACGGCCCGCCGGGCGACCCCGATGGCAGCCTTCCGGTCCGGTCCCGGACCGGTCGGCAGCCGCATGGCCCCGAACCCGAGCCGCCCCACGGTCAGGTCCCCGCCGATACGAAACGTGGTCTGTGTCATCCGACGCCTCTCCCCCGTCACCCGCGCCCTCACTCGTTCGAGAGGCGGTTCAGCCACTCTGCCAGGAGAGTTGATTCGGCCGGGGTGAGGAACGCAAGCGATCATCCGACACCGGCAAGGGCTACTCGGATCCGGTGTTCACCGCCCCGGTCCTGCGGACGTGCAGCACGCTGCCGTCCAGGGGCAGCGGTGCCCGGCCCACCAGGGTGAGGCCCGCGTCGGCGAACAGCCGGGCGTAGTGGTCGGCGCGCCGTTCGCGGCCTCCTACGTTGCACATCATGTGCAGGTCCCAGGCCGTGGCCAGCGAGGCCGAACCGTCGGCGGGCAGGACGCGTTCGACGACGAGCAGGTCGGCGGTGTCGGGCATCGCGCGGGCGCAGTGGCGCAGGATCTCGCGGCAGCGTTCGTCGTCCCAGTCGTGCAGGACGCGCGACAGGACGTAGACGTCGCCGCCCGCGGGTACGTCCGCGAAATCGCCGGCCCGGAAGGTGCACCGCGCCGTGTGGCCGGCCGCACCGAGGAGGCAGCGGGCGGCCTCGACGGTGTGCGGGCGCTCAAGGAGTACGCCGTGGAGGCGGGGGTGCGCGGAAAGGATTCGGCCGAGCAACTCCCCGTTGCCACCCGCGATGTCGACCACGGTGGCCCCTTCGGCCGCCGCGTTGAGGACCGGGTGGGTGGGCAGCGGGTCGAACATCCGTGAACCGGCGGCCATCGACCGGTCGAAGAGTTCGGCGAGTTCGGGATCGCGGGCGAAGTGGTCGAAGTGGTTCTCGCCGAAGCGCTGCTCGAAGGCGACCTGCCCGGTGCGCACGGTGTGATCGAGCCCGGCGAAGGACTCGTAGAACGGTCCCCCGTACATCAGCGCCAGCGCCCGCATCGACCCTTCGGTGTCTGCGCGGAGCAGGGCGCCGGTGTCCGTGAGCCGGAAACCGTCGCGGTCCTCGCTCACCGCGCCGAGCATGGTGAGGTAGCGCAGCAGGGTGGCCAGGTTCGGCGCGCAGGCACCGACGTTCCGCGCCAGTTCCGCCAGGCCGACACCCCGCTCCTCGTCCATCGCGTCGGCCACCTCCAGGCGCGCGAACGCGGCCAGGGCCTGCGTCGTCCACGCCCCGGTCAGCAGGCGCAGCAGGGTCTCGGCGGGCTGCCGCTCACGGTGCTCGTCGAGGTGGGCGGCGAGGACGTCGCGGTGGTCGCCGGGGACGTACAGCTCCACGCGCCGGTAGCCGGCCTCGGCGGGCGCGGTGAAGTAGAACACCGTGCCGTTCTCGTGCGGGTTGTAGCCGCCGCCGTCGGGGGTGGCGCCGTACCGTCCGAAGACCGCGCACAGGCCGCGCAGCACCAACGGGTCCGGTGCCTCGACCTCGAAGGCGACATGCGCCTCGTGCTGCCGCTCCCGCTCGTGCGCGGCGACCGTGTCGAGGTCAGCCCCCGGCGGCACGGTCAGCGCGAACACCTCGACCCAGCGCCGCGCCCCGTCCAGGCACTCCACCGCGGGGCGCAGAATGCCGACGTCGAGCTCCGCCGCACACCGCTTGTGCCGTACGGCGAGACGCTCGCGCACGACGACGCTCGGCCGCGGTGGCGCGTCCGCGACGAGCCCGCAGTCGGCAAGCGTGGCGTCCAGCGCCGCCTCGTCGGGCGGGAAGACGAGCAGCGCCGCGTGCGAGAAGTCGCAGCGCTCCACCAGGGCCCGCAGCTCCGGGCCGTCGAGCCCGGGGAGCAGCAGCCGGAGCAGCGTGGCGGTGTCCTGTTCCTTGACGAAGTCGACCGTCGCGCGCAGGCGGGACGTATCGCCCGACAATGCCGTGATCATTGCGGGGGGATCCTCATTCCGGGGTTCGGATGTACGCATACGGATGCAGGCGTACGGACGCGGGCGTACGGATGTACGCGGGTGCGGAGTTGGGGGGATGACGGGCTATACGCCGACGTAGTGCTCGGCGAACCAGTCCTGGTGGCTGCGCGAGGTGCGCAGCGAGGTGAGGCGGGAGCGGCGCAGGGAGTTGTGGAACAGCGACTCGCCGTCCGCGCCGGACGGGCCGTGCAGGAGCCCGATCATCCAGTGCGAGAACTCCTGCGCACGCCAGATGTGCGTCAGGCACCGCGCCGAGTAGGCGTCGAGGCCCCGGGGGTCCCCGGCAGTGAGGTCGTCGGTCAGGGCGTCGGCGAGGACCGCCGCTTCGAGGACCGCGAGATTGGCGCCCTTCGCGGCGGACGGGCTGATCAGACCTGCGGCGTCGCCCGCGAGGAACAGCGCGCCGTGGCGCAGCGGTTCGAGCACGTCGGACTCAAGGTCTACGACGGAACGCTGCACGACGCGCCCGCGGCGCAGCGGGCCGTACTCCCGCGCGCGCATCCGCAGCTCCAGCTCGTCCCAGATCCGCTCCTCGGACCAGGTGTCGGCCTGGGTACCGCGCTCGCACTGCAGGTAGTAGCGGGTGACCTCGCTGGTGCGGGCCATGTGCCCGGCGAACCCGCGCTCGTGCACCGCGTACCCGACGGCGTCCAGACTGGGCGGCGCCTCGGCGAGCAGACCGAGCCAGGTCACGCCGTGATCGCGGTGGTGGCGAACCGTTCCGGCGGGCAGTGAACGCCGGGCCGCGCCGTGCCGCCCGTCGCAGCCGGCCACGTACCGCGCCCGCCACAGGCCGGGCCGCCCGTCGGCCTCGCGCACGGCCACCTCGGGCCGCTCGGTGTCGGCGTCGCGCACGACCAGGGCCTCGGTGCCGAAACGGATCTGTCCGCCGCGTTCCAGGAACCGCGCCAACAGGTCGGTCACCAGCTCCTGTTGGGGGTAGACGGTGTGCCGCTCGCGCTCCCCGAGCCCGCTGTAGTCCAGCCGGAACCGGCCGTCCTCGGTACGGAACTCGCAGGTGCTGTGGATCTGCCCGTTCCTATGCAGCCCCTCGGCGAGACCGTGCCGTTCCAGGATCCGTACGGTGTTGGCGGCCAGGAACCCGGCACGTGCCCGCGTCTGCACATGCGTGCGCTCGGCCCGCTCCAGGACGACGCAGTCGATCCCCCGGTCCACGAGGATGTTGCCGAGCACGAGCCCGGCCGGCCCGGCCCCGAGGACGACCACGTCGGTCGTGTGGTCGTCCGGTCGCCGCCGGATCTTCCCGTCTGTCACGGAACCAGATACTAAGTAGCCCCAAATCCGTGGTCATACCGAAATCACCTGAATGCCCGGCTCGAACGGCAAAGATCATTGGGCACGACCGTGGGGGCCTTCTCGTTCTCACTCGTTCTCACTCGTTCTCACTCGTTCGAGAGGCGGTTCAGCCACTCTGTGAGGAGAGTCGTTTCGGCGGGGGTGAGGCCCGGGGGCGTGGACTGGCTCAGGAGGGCGCTGAGGCGGGCGGCCGTGGCGGGGACCCGTACCTCCTGTTCGGCCTCGGGCGACTCGCTCGAAGCCATCACCTCCGGTGTGAAGACCACCGCGTGCACCGCGTCCCGTACCCGCCGCGACACCGTCTTGTCGGTGAAGGTCGCCGGGCGCGAGACCAGCATCAGGGCGATGCCGACGTTGGCGGACATGATGATCTGGGCGGCGAGTTCCGGGGCGAGGCGCAACCTGCCCTGCTCGGCGGCGCGTTGGAGGTCCGAGGTGAGGATCTGGTGGGCCTCCAGGGCCGCGGCCGGGGGTGTGCGCATCGCCGGGGAGTTCATCAGGCGGTAGAGGTTCGGGTTCTGGAGGGCGAACTCGGTGTGGGTGTCCCAGCCGTCACGCAGGTCCTGGACGGGGTCCGTGCCGGGGTCGCGGTGGCGTTTGGTCGCCAGGTACTTGTCCCAGCCGTGGTCGACGACCGCCGACAGCAGGCCCTCCTTGTCCCCGAAGTGGCGGTAGAGCGCCGGGGCGCCGACCCCGGCGGCCTCGCAGACCGCCCGGGTCGAGACGTCCCCGTCCGGGGACTCGGCGACCAGCGCGGCCGCCACTTCGAGAATGCGCGCTTTCGTACTCACGGTAGCGACGCTAACGGATGCCACGTGTTCAGACCCCCTGATGGGGGGCGAGGAGGTCTTCCAGGCCGATCCGCTTCAGGAACTCGGCGCGGATGCGGTCCGCGACCAGGCTGACCTCTTCGGAGCCGTCGTTCGCCGGGTCGATGTGGACCCGGAAGGGCCGCTCGCCGTGCGGGGTGTCGACGATCCCGACGATCGCGTCGGCCACCTGGGACACGTCCGCGTCGGCGGGCGCGAGGGCGGCGAGGCGCTGGGACACCTGGTCCATCAGGCCCGCGTAGCGCTCTTCGTACGCGGGGATCACGGTCTGCTCGGCGGGGTGTCCGCCGGTGGCGAAGTGGTTGGTGCCGGAGGTGAAGGAGCCCGGCACGACGATGGTGGTCTCGATGTCGAAGCGGGCGAGCTCGGCGGCGTACGACACGGCGAGCGAGTCCATCGCGGCCTTCGCGGCGAAGTAGGGGGCGAGGTACGGCGGGGTGCCGCCCCTCGTCGACGTGGAGCCGACCCACAGCACCAGGCCGTGGCCCTGTGCCCGCAGGTGCGGCAGTGCGGCCCGGTTGACCCGCTGGGTGCCGAGCACGTTCGTGTCGTACACCGCGGCGAGCTCTTCCGGCGTGAATGCCTCCGTGGGGCCGGTCACCATGTGGCCCGCGTTGTGCACGAGCACGTCCAGGCGGCCCGCCTCGGCGAGGATCGTGGCGACGGCGGCGTCGGCCGACTCCTGGGAGAGGACGTCCAGTTCGACCGTACGCAGGTCCACCTGGTGCTCGGCGGCGTACGCCTCGGCCTCCTTGACCCGGTCCGCGTTGCGGCCGGTTATGTCACGCATCGCGGCGTAGACGGTGTGCCCTGCGCGGGCGAGTGCGCGGGCGGAGAGGGCGCCGAAGCCGGAACCGGCGCCGGTGATGACGATGACCTTGCTCATGGCTGAACTCCTGAGTGACTTGGGTGACTTGAGGGGCTTGAGGGGCTTAAGCGATGCCGCCGTTGGCCCGGAGGACCTGGCCGTTGACCCAGCGGCCGGCGGAACCGGCGAGGAAGGAGACGACCCCGGCGATGTCCTCGGGGGTGCCGAGGCGCTCCAGCGGCGGCTGGGCGGCCATCCGCGCGATGGTCTCCTCGTCCTTGCCGTCCAGGAACAGGGCGGTGGCGGTCGGGCCCGGGGCCACCGCGTTGACGGTGATGTCCCGGCCGCGCATCTCGCGGGCGAGGATCAGGGTGACGGCCTCGACGGCGCCCTTGGTGGCGGCGTACGCGCTGTATCCGGGGATCGCGAGCGCCAGCACGGAGCTGGAGAAGTTGATGATCGCGCCGCCCGCGCGCAGCCGGCGTGCGGCCTGCTGATCGACGACGAACGTGCCGCGGATGTTGGTGCGGTGCATCCGGTCGAGGGCGTCGAGGTCGAGGTCGACGAGCGGGGCCAGCGCCATGACACCCGCCGCGTGGACGACGACGTCGACCCCGCCGTACGTGTTCTCCGCCGCGTCGAAGAGGGCCGCGACCTCGTTCTCGTCGGCCACATCGGCACGGACGGCGACCGCCTGCCCGCCCTTCTCGGTGATCGCGGCGACGGCCTTGTCGGCCTCGGCCTCATTGCCCGCGTAATTGACGACGACGGCGAATCCGTCGGCGGCGAGGCGCTCGGCGGTCTCACGGCCGATCCCACGCGAACCGCCGGTGACGACGGCGACACGGAGGGTAGGGCTACTGGTGGACTGCTCACTCATGACGTTGCTCCCTGTCGAGACTGGGGTAGCGGTCTTCGCTTCCCCACCGGAACAACGCTAACACTGAAACGGTAGCAACGCTACCTTTGCCCGTAGCATCGCTACGGGCAGGTCACCCCGGCCACACGATCGCCTGCACCTCGCTGTACGCGTGCAGGGCGTACGACCCCACGTCGCGCCCCACCCCGCTCTTCTTGAAGCCGCCGAACGGTGCCTCCATGTTGCGGCCGACGGTGTTGACGCCGACCCCGCCTGCGCGGAGCCGCCGGGCGACGCGGAAGGCGCGGGCGACGTCGCCGGACCAGACGTAGTCGATGAGGCCGTAGTCGCTGTCGTTGGCGAGGGCGATGCCCTCCTCCTCGTCGTCGAAGGGGACGACCACGACGACAGGGCCGAAGATCTCCTCGCGGACCACCCGCATGTCCGGGGTGCAGTCGGCGAGGAGGGTGGGGGCGACGTAGAACCCGCGCTCGTACGGCGGCCGTTGACCGCCCGCGACCACCCGCGCCCCCTCCTTCCGGCCGAGTTCGACGTACGACTCGACCCGGTCGCGATGGGCCGCGGAGATCACCGGGCCGACGACCGTGCCCGGTTCTCGCGGATCCCCGACCTTCAAATGGCCGGCGTACGCGGCGAGTTGCTCGACCAGGCGGTCGTGCACACCCCGCTGCACCAGCACCCGAGTCGGCGCGGTGCAGATCTGCCCGCTGTAGAAGGAGAACGTCGTCCCGATCCCCGACACCGCCGACTCCAGGTCGGCGTCGTCGAAGACGACCGCCGCGCCCTTTCCGCCCAGCTCCATCAGCTGCCGCTTCATGCCGCGCCCGCACACCTCGGCGATGCGCTGCCCGACGGCGGTCGATCCGGTGAAGCTGACCATGTCGACGTCCGGGGAGTCGACCGCGGCCTCGCCGACCTCCGTCCCGGTACCGCTCACCACGTTCACGACCCCGGGCGGGACACCCGCCGCCTCCAGGGCCTCCGCCATCCGGTACACGGAGAGGGGGTCCTGCGGGGCGGGCTTCACGACCACCGTGTTGCCCATGGCGAGAGCCGGGGCGATCTTGCCGGCCGGGTTGGCCCAGGGGTTGTTGTAGGAGGTGATGCAGGTGACGACGCCGACGGGCTGGCGTACGGCCAGGGCGCCCATCACGGCCGCTCCACCGAAGGGCCCGGCCTCGTTGATCTGCGGCGGCAGCGGCTGCTCGACGGGTTCGACGCGCGCGTAGCGGTGGAAGCGGGCCATGCCCACGCCCACCTGCATCGCGCGCGCCGTCCCGGTGGTGGCGCCGCTCTCGGCCTGGGCGAGTTCGGCGTACGGAACGAGGTTGCGCCGGATGATCCCGGCGGCCCTTTCGAGGACGGCGGCGCGTTCCTCGGCGGGTGTGCGGGACCACGGCCCGAAGGCCTCGCGGGCCGCGGCGGCGGCCGCCCGCACCTGCTCCCGCGAGGCCTCCGGTGCCAACCCGACGACACCCTCGCTCGCCGGGTCGATCACCTCGTAGAACCCGTGGTCGGGCACCACCCACGAGCCGCCGATGAACAACCGCTGCTCGTCGGTCACTTGAACCTCTCAGGGGCGTCGCTCACTTGGTGCTCACCGTCCGCGTGTCCCGTCCGGACCGGAGCACCTTCCCCGGCACCGAACCCGTCACCACATCACTCCTGATCGCCTCAACGCCGTTGACCCACACGGCCGTTATGCCGATCGCCTTCGAGTCGAGGCGCGGACTCTCACCCGGCAGGTCGTGCACCAGGGTGGCCTTGCCGGCGTCGATCCGTTCCGGGTCGAAGAGGACGAGATCCGCATGCCAGCCCACCTCCAGGCGCCCTCGCTCGCGCAGCCCGAAGAGCCGCGCCGGGTCGTCCGTCAGCATCTTCACGGCCTGCTCCAGCGTCACGAGCTTCCGCCCGCGCAGGCAGTCACCGATGAAACGGGTCGTGTACGGGGCTCCGCACATGCGGTCCAGATGGGCGCCCGCGTCGGAGCCGCCGAGCATGACGTCCTCGTGCCGCCAGGTCTCCTGCCGCAGGGACCAGGAGTCGGGGTCATTGTCGGTCGGCATCGGCCACAGCACGGTCCGCATCTCGTCGGCCGCGCAGATCTCCACGAGGCACTCGAACGGCTCCTGCCCGCGCTCGGCGGCGATGTCTTTCACGACCCGCCCGGTCAGGCCCTCGTTCGCGGCGCTGTAGGTGTCCCCGATGACGTACCGCCCGAAGTTGGCGAGCCGCCGGAAGACCCCGGCCTCCTTCGAAGTGGCCCTCCGCAGCATCTCGGCCCGCACGTCCGGATCGCGCAGGCGGGCGATCCGCTCGGGCACGGGGAGCGCGAGGACCTCGCCCCAGCCGGGGATGAGGTTCAGCGCGCAGAAGGTACCGAGGGACATGTTCATGGGGGTGAGGATCGGCATGGTGAGCGCGACGATGCGGCCGCCGGACTTGCGGGCGCGGTCGCTCGCCTCCAGTTGCCGGGGGACGCGCTCGGGGACGGCGGCGTCGATGGTGAGCACGT
Source organism: Streptomyces sp. NBC_00620 (assembly GCF_026341825.1). Classification (GTDB taxonomy): domain Bacteria; phylum Actinomycetota; class Actinomycetes; order Streptomycetales; family Streptomycetaceae; genus Streptomyces. Next base: position 2,597,219 of record NZ_JAPENY010000001.1, on the reverse strand, counting down.
TCCAGTTCAGGGGACGGCCGGCAGCCGCGCTCATCTCCACGAACAGATCGATCTCGTCGTCGCTGAACTGGTCGAGGCAGCCCGCGACGATCGCCTCGATCTGGGTGCCCTCGTGCTCGCCGACGGCACTGCTCAGCGCCAGCAGCTCCGCCGGTTTCGCGTGCCGGGAGGCGACCGGCTTACCGTCGCCGTCGGAGTGCGTGGAGGACTGGGTGGTGGAAAGGCCCCAGGCTCCGGCGGCCATCGCGTCATGGAAGAGCCGCAGCATCTCCTGGAGTTGCATCTCGGTCGGCTGCCCGCCCACCGCGTCCGCGCCCATCACATACCGCCGAAGCGCGCAATGCCCCACCATGAAGCCCGCGTTGACGGCGATCCGCCCCTCAAGGGCGTCCAGGTACTCCCCGAAGCTGTGCCAGCTCCAGGGCGCCCCCTCTTCGAGCGCGACCAGGGACATGCCTTCGACCTTGGACATCATGCGCCGCGTGTAGTCGGCGTCCTCGGGCCGGTCGGGGTTCAAGGGGGCAAGCGTGAAGCCGCAGTTGCCGCCCGCGACGGTCGTCACCCCGTGGTTCAGGGACGGGGTGGCGTACGGGTCCCAGAAGAGCTGGGCGTCGTAGTGCGTGTGCGGGTCGACGAAACCGGGGGCGAGGACGAGCCCGTGCGCGTCCTCGCTCGTCCTGGCGTCCTCCGTCACCTCGCCGATGACGGCGATACGGCCGTCGCGTATCCCCACATCCGCGGTGTACGCGGGGGCGCCCGTGCCGTCCACGACGGTCGCGCCCTTGATCAGATGGTCGAGCATCGCGGAAGAACCCCCTAGACGGTTTGACGGAACCGAGTCGTCCGGTGCACCGGATCCGTGTCGATCTTCGGAATCACGTGCTCGCCGATCAGCTTGATCGTCTGCAGCGTGTACTCCCGCGAGACCCCGACCGGCAGACCGAAGGAGAGCTGGTCGGCGCCCGCCTGCTCCCACCGCTTGCACTGGGTGAGCACCTCGGCCGGGTCACCGCAGATCAACAGCTCCTCCTCGATGAGGAGTTCGACGAACTCCTCGTTGTACTCGGGGAGCGTCTCGGGCCACACCGGGAAGCCCTCGGGCCGCGGGAAGGTGTCGTGGTAGCGGAAGACGAGGGAGGGGAGGTAGTGCAGCCCGCCGCTCACCGCGATCCGTATCGCTTCCTCGTGCGTCGGCGCGCAGATCGCGGTCGTCGTCACCATCACGTTGTCGTTGACGAAGTCCCCGATCGGCTGCGCGTCGACGACCGCCGTCTTGTACTGCTCCAGGACCCACTCCATGTCGGAGACCTTCTGCACACTGAAGCCGAGCACCCCGAGCCCCTTGCGGGCGGCCATGGCGTACGAGGGCGGCGACCCGGCGGCGTACCACATCGCGGGGTGCGACTTCCCGTACGGCTTGGGGAGGACCTTGCGCGGCGGGAGCTGCCAGTGCTTGCCCTGGAACCCGACGTACTCGTCCTGGAGCCACATCTTCGGGAACTCGGCGATGGTCTCTTCCCAGATCTCCTTCGTGTAGTTCATGTCCGTGATGCCCGGGAGGAAGCCGAGGATCTCGTGGCTTCCCGCGCCGCGCCCGCTGCCGAACTCGAAGCGGTTCTCGGTGAGATGGTCGAGCATCGCGACCTTCTCGGCGACCTTCACCGGGTGGTTGACCTGGGCGAGCGGGTTGAAGATCCCGGACCCGAGGTGGATGCGCTCGGTGGCGTGCGCGAGGTAGCCGAGGAAGACGTCGTTGGCCGAGAGGTGCGAGTACTCCTCCAGGAAGTGGTGCTCGGACGCCCATGCGTACTTGAAGCCGGACTTGTCCGCCTGGATGACGTACTCGGTCTCCTCCATCAGCGCCTTGTGCTCCGCGAGCGGGTCGGTCTCGGCCCGCTTACCCACGTATCCCTGTACAAAGAGCCCGAATTCCAAGGAGGTTCACCATCCCCAAGAGTCTCTTCCGAAGAGATCTGACGTACCGTCAGATCCACTCAGTCGACTGTTCCACCGAGCCCCTTGAGCGTCAATAGTTGACGTTCAGTCAGAAACAGGGGTCGTCGGAAACGAGGTCATCGGCAACGAGGTCATCGGCAACGGGGGTCAGAAGACACTGACGCCCGCGAGCCAGCCGCCGTCGATCACGAATGGCTGCCCGGTGATGTACGAGGAGTCCTCACCGGTGAGGAAGAGCGCGAGCCGCGCCACCTCCTCCGGCCTGCCGATCCGCCCGAGCGGCACGAGCTTGCGGTAGAGGCCGTCGATGGCCCGCGCCATCTCCTCGGTGTCGGCCTCCGGATCGAGCTGCGCCGGGTTGCTCATGGCCGTGTCGATCGCCCCGGGGCACATGGCGTTGACCCGTATCCCCTTGGGCGCCAGCTCCAGTGCGGCGACCCGGGTGAGCCCGAGGATCGCGTGCTTGCTCGCCGCGTACGCGCCCACGGCCGCCATGCCCGTCACCGCCGTGTACGAGGCGGTGTTGACGATCGTGCCGCCGCCGGCCTCGGCCAACTCCCCGGCCACGGCCTTGATTCCGAGGAAGCAGCCGACCTGGTTGACCTGCACGACCTGCATGAACTCGTCGAGCGGGGTGTCCACGAGGGTGTTGAACCGCAGGATGCCCGCGTTGTTGACCAGCCCGTCGACCTTCCCGTACGCCTCCTTCGCGGCGGCGACCGCGGCCATCCAGTCGTCCTCGCGGCCCACGTCGAGATGGACGTACAGCGCACCGAGCTCCTTGGCGAGATCCTCGCCCTGATCGTCGAGAACATCGGCCAGGACGACCCTGGCACCCTCGGCCACGAACAGCCGGGCCTCCTGCTCCCCCTGACCGCGCGCCGCTCCGGTGATCAGGACGACACGTCCGTCGAGCGTGCCCATGCGGGCCCCCTTTGGCATCGATGGGCTCAGCATCGTACCGCCATATCTGACTAAGCGTCAGATGAGGGTTGGGTGATTGCGCGAGCACATGCGCAGTGACCCAGGTGACATCAAGTGACGGACAAGTAGGGACATTTGACTCGGTCGTCGGTACCTTCGCGGCCGAACAATCCTGATCGCAAGGAAAAGAAGCCATCAAGGACGGAGCAAGGCATGGCCAAGAGGAGAGTCAACTACCCGGGGCCAAAGGTCCCGGGCTTGCACAACGGGCATCACTGGCGGTGGTGCGTCGTTTGCGTCCGGCCTCACGCCCGGATGTCCGGGGTGGGGTGGGGGCCGTTGACTGGGCCCCGCGTCGCCACAACTCCCACGGGCGGGCGCGGATGTTGCGGGAGCTGTTCCGGTCCGCGTGATCAACGAATCCGCAGTTCCGGCACGCGAACCAGGCCTGACTGACCCGGTTTGCTTTGTCGATGTGGCCGCATTCGGCGCAGGTTCGGGAGGTGTACGCAGGATCGACGTACACCACCGGCACTCCGGCCTTGCGGGCCTTGTACGCGATGAACTGCCCCAGCTGGGCAAACGACCAGCTGGAGTGGGTGGCCCGTTGGGGCTTGCGAAGCCGTACCCGCTCGCGGATGCCCGTCAGGTCTTCCAGGGCGACTCCGCGACCGGTGCGTTCTGCCTCGGCCACCGCATGTATCGCGATCTTGTGGTTGATGTCCTTCGCCCGCCGCGCCTCCTTGTGCCGCCGCTTCTACAACCGGCGCTTGGCGGATGGGGTGTTCTTCTTCTGCAGCTTGGCCCGCAGGCCCCGCTCCCGGACCCGGATGCGGTTGAGTTCGCGTCCGGCCATGATTTCGCCGTCGGAGGTGGTGGCGATGTTCACGATGCCCAGGTCGATGCCGAGGAAGTCCACCGGATCCGTATTCGGCACGGCTTCGGGGATCTCGCAGGTGGCGATGAGGAACCACATGCCGTCCCGCTCCAGCAGGTCGGACTCGCCCCTGCGATACAGGGCCAGCGTGGCTAGTTGCTCCACCGAGGCAGTGAACGCCACGTGTTTGATCCGCCCGCCGGTGGTCCAGATCGATACCGTCCGGTCCGGGATCTGCCAGGACAACATTCGGTCGTCGTAGGGCTGCGCACCCTGGGGACGGAAGGTGATCGGCTTCTCGGTGGCCTGGCGGTAGCGGCGGGAGCCGGGCTTTCCCAGGTTCCCTGCCTTCAGGTTCGCCCTCAGCGTGGTGTACGCGTCACACGTCTTCTTGATCGCGTGCTGGGCGGCCTGCGCGCCCAAGCCCCAGCGTGACTTGACGGTGTCGTAGGTGTGCTTGCGCAGGGCGAAGTTCTTGAACTGTCCGCGCTCGAAGGCGACCTCACTCACCCAGGTGGCGGCCTCGTTGCAGGCGTGCAGGGTCGCCTCGAGTGCCGCCGCCTGCATGGGCGTCGGCAAGAGCCTGACCTGCACCACCATCTTCACGATCACCGAACGTACGCACCCACGCGAGACACCACCACACGTTCGAGATCGTTCACCCGATCGAGCGACCAGACGGGCCCTTAATCGGCGGTCTCCGTCAGACGTGACACTCGGCCGCTCCGTGGCCGGACCACCACAACGCCCATGCGGCGCTCCGCGCCGCATCCTTGAGGCAACTCGACGTGGGCATGTTCAAAGATTCAAGAAGGAAAAGCCGGACTGTCTGGCAGGTTGGCCCACGACCCCCACCGGTTGGGCCACGACTCCCACCGTTTGGCCTACGCCTCCCCCAGCAGCGGTCCCACCTCGGTGCCGAACGCGGCCATCTGGTCGGTGAGTTCGGTGCGGCTGCGGCTGCGGAACCGCACCTGTATCTGGTGCACGCCCATCGCGCGGTACGCCCGCAGCGACTCGGCGAGCGCCTCGGGCGCCCCGTGCAGGGTGCGCCGCCCGACGTCCCAGCCGGGCTCACCGACGTACAGCGGCTCGGTGATGGCACCGATGGTGAGGGGCTCCTCGACACCCGCCTGCGCACGCAGGCTCTTCAGCCGGTCGATCTGCTCGGGCAGCCGGTCACGCGGATCCCCCTGCGGCAGCCACCCGTCACCGCGCTGCGCGGCCCGGCGCACGGCGGCGGGCGAGGACCCGCCGACCCAGACGGGCACCCGCTCCTGCGCGGGCCTGGGCAGCTGCCCGAGCCCCTCGAAGTCGTACAACTTGCCGTGGTGCACGGGGAATTCATCCGGCCCGAGCGCGGCCCTGAGAGCATCGATGGACTCGTCGAGGACAGCCCCCCGCCGCTCGAAGTCCACCCCGAGCACCTCGAACTCCTCCTGTACGTGCCCGGCCCCGACCCCGAGGATCAGCCGCCCCCCGCTCAGGTGGTCGAGGGTCGCGTACTGCTTGGCGGTGATCAGCGGATGCCGCAGCCCGACGATCGCGACATGGCTGAGCAGCCGTACGTGCTCGGTCACGCCCGCCAGGAGGGCGAGGGTGGCAACGGGGTCGTACCAGACGGTGCTCATGGCGCTCGCAAGCCGGCGCGGGATGGCGACGTGGTCGCAACTCGCGAGATACGCGAACCCGGAGCGGTCGGCGGCACGGGCGATCTCGACGAGGTCACCGGGGCCCGCACCCGCCTCCCACGGCTCGGCGTAGATGGTGCTCTGCGACTGGATCGGGAGCTGCATCCCGTAGGCGAGTCGCCCTTCCGGCAGTATGTGCATCGGCACCCCTTGGCTGACGGGTCGTCATATAACGACCAGGCCATCGTCGTAGCTGACGGTTCGTCAGACAAGGGGTGGGGTGGTCGAAGTCGGCGGGCGGTGGGTGGTGGATGAGTCGGCGGCAGGAGGCGGGCCGAGCGGGGCCGGCGCGGTCCGGCGCGGTCCGGCAGCAGCACCGCCAGGGGCGCGGGGAACTGCGCGACCAGCCACGACGCACCCGCAGACGACACACCGGCCTCCCAGCGGAGCGCGCCGACGGACGCAGGCGGGCAAAGCAGAGCCGACGAAGTCCGGCGCGGTTCGGCAACGCCCCCAAAGGGGCGCGGGGAACTGCGCGACCAGCCACGACGCACCCGCAGACGACACAGCGGCAGACGACGCACCGGCCTTCCAGCGGAGCGCGTCGGCGGAGCGCGTCCGCGGACGGCCGCGCCCGAAGCCCTCGAACTGTCCGCGTCCCGCGCGCAATTGCCGGGAGTGGTCCGTAATTGCCGGGAGCCGTCGCGGCCTCGTCCCAGGCGCGTAACCGGGTGAGGTCGGCCCGGAAAGCGGCCCGTACTGCCCGGCGAGGTTCCGGGGAGGCCGGGGCCGACGACCCGAGGAGAGCCCGATGTTCCGCAACAGCAGTCGCAACCGCTTCGCGATGATCGCCGCTTCCGCCGCCGCCGGTGTCATGCTCCTGACCGCCTGCAACGGCACCGACACCGCCGGCTCCACGAGCCAGGGCGCGGCCGACTCCGTCGCACAGAGCCTGAACTTCCTGAACGGCACCGCCGAGCAGAACAGCGCCCAGCCCAAGACCGGCGACTGGGCCAACGCCCCCGGCAAGCCCGCCGCCAAGCCGGTGGCACGCAAGTGGGTGCAGCTCAGCGCCGCCCGCGCGGGCGACCTCGACCCGGTGGTCGTCAACGGCGCCGGCTTCACCCTCCACCGCTTCGACAAGGACACCGCCGACCCCTCCAAGTCCAACTGCGACGGCGACTGCGCCACCACCTGGCCGCCCGTCCTCGTCGCCCCCGGCGGCAAGATCTTCATCGACGGCGTCGACAAGTCCGCCGTCGGCGTGGTCAAGCGCACCGACGGCACCCTCCAGGTCACGATCGGCGGCTGGCCCGTCTACCGTTTCAGCAAGGACCTCAAGCCCGGGGACACCAACGGGCAGGGTGTGGGCGGGACTTGGTTCGGCGTGACGCCGGACGGACAGAAGGCGGGCGTGACCGAAGCGCCTGATGAGGCTGACGCGGACCAGGGGCAGGAGCAGGGCGAGGCCGAGGGGCAGGCCGCCACCAGCGCCGTCCTCTTCGACGACCCCGGCTTCGCCGACAACGGCTCCCAGGGCCTCGCCGGCCAGGGCTGCAAGAACGTCTTCCGCGACGACGTGGCCTCCTCCATCCAGGCGGCCGGCTCCCTGAAGATCTGGACGGGTGCCGACTGCACCGGCAAGTCGAAGGTGATCGAGGGCGACGTGGCGGACCTGGCGGCGATCGGGTTCAACGACGATGTGTCGTCGGTGTTCTTCGGCTGAGGTCCTGGCTTCTACGGGACTTCTACAAGGCTTCTACGAGCGAGGCCGCACCCCTGGTCGGGGTGCGGCCTCGCACCCGTATGCCCGCTGATGGCTACTTGGCCCCCGGCCACAACCCGTCACCCGTGAGCCCAAGGAGCTCGATCGCGTTCCCCCGTACGATCCGGTCGACCACGTCCGCGTCGAGGTGCCCCATCTGGGCCTCGCCGACCTCCCTGGACTTCGGCCAGGTCGAGTCGGAGTGCGGGTAGTCGGTCTCGTACAGGACGTTGCCCACCCCGATGTCGTCGAGGTTCCTGAGCCCGAAGGCGTCGTCGAAGAAGCAGCCGTACACGTGCTCGGTGAAGAGTTCGGACGGCGGCCGGTGGACCTTGTCGGCGACGCCGCCCCACCCGCGGTTCTCCTCCCACACGACGTCGGCGCGTTCGAGGATGTAGGGGATCCACCCGATCTGGCCCTCCGCGTACATGACCTTCAGATTCGGGAAGCGCTCGAACTTCCCGCTCATCAGCCAGTCCACCATCGAGAAGCAGCAGTTGGCGAAGGTGATGGTGGAGCCGACGGCGGGCGGGGCGTCGGCGGACGTCGACGGCATCTTGCTGCTGGACCCGATGTGCATGGCGATGACCGTGCCGGTCTCGTCGCAGGCGGCGAGGAAGGGGTCCCACTCATCGGTGTGGATGGAGGGCAGTCCGAGGTGGGGCGGGATCTCGGAGAAGGCCACCGCGCGTACGCCACGGGCGGCGTTGCGGCGTACCTCCGCCGCGGCGAGCCGGGGATCCCAGAGGGGGATGAGGGTCAGCGGTATCAGCCGTCCCGCGGCCAGCGGCCCGCACCACTCCTCCACCATCCAGTCGTTGTAGGCCTGCACGCACAGCAGGGCCAGCTCACGGTCCTTGGCCTCGGTGAAGGTCTGTCCGCAGAAGCGGGGGAAGGTCGGGAAGCAGAGGGCGGACTGGACATGGTTGACGTCCATGTCGGCGAGGCGCAGCGGCACGTCGAACGAACCGGGCCGCATCTGCTCGTACGTGATGACCTCGAGCTTGATCTCGTCCCTGGCGTACCCGACGGCGGTGTCGAGCCGGGTGAGGGGCCGGTGCAGGTCTTCGTACACCCACCAGTCCCCTATCGGTCCGTCGTCGCCCGGGTCGCCCATGACGGGCGCGAACTTGCCGCCGAGGAACGTCATCTCCCTCAGCGGGGCGCGGAGGATGCGCGGGCCTCGGTCCTGGTACTTGGACGGGAGCCGGTCCCGCCAGACGTTGGGGGGCTCCACCGTGTGGTCGTCCACCGAGATGATCTTCGGGAAGGTCGGGAGGGTCTCCATGTCTTTTACGGTAGCGCCGATCTGACGGTCCGTCAGCTCCCTGGTGGCAGACTGCTGGATTGCGGGGGCCACGTGTGGGCATTGTGAGAGCCTGCGGAGCTAGGCACGGCGGCCTGTGATCGACGTCTCCCGAAGCTGACGCATCCGCCATGAACAAGGCAAACTGGCTTCCTAGTGTTAGCAGTTCGGCAGGGGGCAGCGATGGACGGTGTGCCGCGAGTACCGGAGCAGTGGCGTCGCGAGGAATCGGCGACTCTGCGCTTCAGCGTGCTCGGTCCGGTGCGCGCCTGGCGCGGGGAGGATCTCCTTCCGGCGGGGTCCCCGCAGCAACGCGCCATGCTGGCGGCCCTGTTGCTCCGCGAGGGCCGTACGGCCACCGCCTCGGAGCTGATCGACGCGCTGTGGGGCGACGAGCCCCCGGCCCAGGCCCTGGCCACGGTACGTACGTACGCCTCACGGCTCAAGAAGACGCTGGGCCCCGAGATCCTGGTCGGCGAGGCGGGCGGCTACGCGATCCGGCTGTCCGGCACCGGCGGGACGCTCGACCTCGCGCAGGCCCAGGAACTCGCTGCCGACGCCGAGAAGGCCCGCAGCGCCGGGGATCTCTGCCACGCCCGTGAGGTGCTGCGGCGCGCGCTGAGTCTGTGGGACGGGGAGCCGCTGGCGAGTGTGCCGGGTCCGTTCGCGGAGACCCAGCGTGCGCGGCTGGAGGAGCTGCGGCTCCAACTCCTCGAATCCCGCCTCGACATGGACCTGGAGCAGGGCTGCCACGCGGAGGCCGTGTCGGAGCTGACCGCACTCACGGCCGCGCATCCGCTCCGGGAGCGCCTGCGCGAGCTGCTGATGCTCGCGCTGTACCGGAGCGGGCGGCAGGCGGAGGCCCTGGCCGTGTACGCGGACACGCGGCGCCTGCTGGCCGACGAACTGGGAGTGGACCCGAGGCCGGGCCTGAAGGAACTCCAGCATCGGATACTTCAGGCGGACCCTGGCCTCGCAGAGCCGTCCGCTCCGGCCGCGGAGCCCGCGACAGCCCCGGTCCGTCCCGCCCAACTCCCTGCCACGGTCACCGACTTCACCGGCCGCGTCTCCTTCGTGAACGAACTGAGCGACGTCCTGGCAGCCGCCTCCTCCGAGGAGGGCCGGGTCATGGCCGTATCGGCGCTGGCGGGCATCGGCGGCGTGGGGAAGACGACGCTCGCCGTGCACGTGGCCCATCAGGCGCGGGGCGCCTTCCCGGACGGTCAGTTGTACGTGGACCTCCAGGGCGCGGGGTCGCGCGCCGCCGAGCCGGAGACGGTACTCGGGGCGTTCCTACGGGCACTGGGAACCGCCGACTCGGCCATCCCCGACTCCCTGGAGGAGCGCTCGGCGCTCTACCGGTCGGTGCTGGACGGGCGGCGGGTACTGGTCCTGCTCGACAACGCCCGGGACGCCGCCCAGGTGCGTCCACTGCTCCCCGGGACGGAGGGCTGCGCCGCGCTGGTCACCTCCCGGGTGCGGATGGTGGACCTCGCGGGCGCGCATCTGGTGGACCTGGACGTGATGTCCCCCGAGGAGGCCCTCCAGCTCTTCACGAAGATCGTGGGCCGGGAACGGGTGGAGTCGGAGCGCGAGGCCGCGCTGGACGTGGTGGCGGCCTGCGGATTCCTGCCCCTCGCGATCCGCATCGCGGCGTCCCGGCTGGCCGCCCGGCGTACGTGGACCGTGTCCGTACTCGCGGCGAAGCTCGGCGACGAACGGCGCCGACTGGACGAGTTGCAGGCGGGCGACCTCGCGGTCAAGGCGACGTTCGAGCTGGGCTACGGGCAACTGGAGCCGGCACAGGCCCGCGCCTTCCGGCTGCTGGGGCTGGCGGACGGGCCGGACATGTCGCTGGCGGCGGCGGCTGCGGTGATCGACCTTCCGGTCGAGGACACGGAGGACCTCCTGGAGTCCCTCGTCGACACCTCGCTGCTGGAGTCGGCGGCGCCCGGGCGGTACCGGTACCACGATCTCGTACGGCTATACGCGCGTTCTTGCGCGGAGCGGGACGAGGAGCCGCCCAGTGAGCGGGGTGCGGCCATGTCGCGGCTGCTGGACTTCTACCTGGCTACGGCGGCACGGGTGTACGCGATCGAGCGGCCGGGGGACCGGACGGTCGCGCACCTCGAGAGGAGCCAGTACGAGGGTCGTGACTTCGCCGATGCCTCGGATGCCCTGGACTGGCTGCACGCGGATGCCGAGCCCCTGTTGGCGTGCGTGCAGCAGTCCCTCGATGCAACCACGCTGCGCCGCGCCGTCGACCTTCTCCTGACCGCCATTGATCTGGCGGAGTCCGGAGCCGGCTCGCGCCGGTTCGAGACGATAGCCATGGCGGCACGCGACGCCGCTGCAGCGCAGGGTGATGCGCATGCCGAAATGCGAGCGCGCATCACCTTGGCCCAAGTGCTGAGCCAGGCCGGGAGGTTCGACGAAGCCGAGCAGGAAGCAAAGCGCGCGGATCTGCTCAATGAATCCGCCAACGATCCCTGGACAAGCAGCACAGCTCCGAACCAGCTGGGCATCATAGCCATCTGCACAGGCCAATACGCCGACGCCGAGGTCTACCTGCTGAGGGCTCTCGAAGCCTTCCAGGCGGACAACAACAAACCGGGCGAGGCAAGTGCGGTGTGCAATCTGTCCCGCACACTCGCCTCGATGGACCGTAGTGCCCAGGCTGTCGAGCTCGCGCAACGAGGCATCGAGATCTACGACGAACTCGGTCTGTCGGTGCGCCTGGCAAACGCCAGATACGCCTCAGGAATCGTCCTCACTCAGGCAGGCCGGCTCAAAGAAGCCCTGGAGCAACTCAGCGAAGCCCTGCGGATCTTCGTCGAAAGCCGACAGCGGCTTTGGGAAGGCACCACCCACTTCCGCATCGCACAGGTGCATCTGGCAGCGCGCCGGTCAGCCCAGGCGGCCCAGCATGCCGAACAGGCCCTTGCTATCGGTTGCATCGGCGGGGATTGGATGCGAGCCAACGCGCTGACCATGCTTGGCAAGTCGCTGGCGTCGCTCGGACAAACGGACAGGGCACGCGCCTGTTGGCGTGACGCCCTGGCGATGTACGAGGCATCGGGATCGCCGGACGCCAGTGAGGTCCGTAGCCTGCTCTCGCCTCTCGCAGCAGCCTGAACTGCACCCTGGCGACGACGTTCATCGAACGTTTATGACCGACTGTCACTCTCAGCGAGTCGATCCGTCACAGCGGGGGGCAGACGGATCTCGCAGGCCTCACAGCTACCCTGAGGCCGCCCGGAACGCCCGTTCGGCGACCCACGGGGGAGTTGCCGAACGGGCGCTTCCACCCCGATATGCCCTTTATTTCTTGGGAGTTCCCGCCATGAGCGAAGACAAGAAGGCCGAAGAGATCACCACGCTGGACCAGCACGCGCCCGCCCCGCCCACGCTGGACGAAGAGATCACCACTCTGGACCAGCACGCGCCCGCCCCGCCCACGCTGGACGAAGAGATCACCACTCTGGACCAGCACGCGCCCGCCCCGCCCGCGCTGGGCCTGGACAACAAGTAGACCTTCATCGACGGGGATCGGCCGCGGTGGCGCGGAGGGGGAGCCACCGCGGCCGAGGCATGTCCGGTTGCCCGGTTCGCGCCAATCCACGGCGGGAACCGTTCGACTCTCTCGAACAATCGCCCCTCCTGCCGCTAGCGTCACTCGGTGTCCGGCAGTCCCCTCTCCCACAGGAGCTGGATGACCCGTACCAAGAAGATCGTCGCCACCATCGCCCTGGTGCTCGGCGCCACCGCCGCCGCCGCGAGCCCGGCACTGGCCGACAACCACGCGCCCGTGAGCCCGCAGGAAACCGTCGTGGCCCCGCTGGACTCGCACGCCCCCTGACACCGAATCTCACCGATGGGGCTGAGCCGAACAAGCTCGGCCCCATCGCCACGTCCAGCCGCACCCGCCCCGAAGCCTCCCCCCTCATACCCCACCCGGCATTTGGCAGATCCGTCCCACCCTCCTGACGCATCTCCCCAGGTCCCAGCAGCCGTCACTGGGACACATCTGCCAATTACCCATCCCCCCAAGGACCGCCGACCAGTTATCCACAGGGTGAACCAGAGCGGCGGGGCTTCCGGGACAGTAACCACATGGAGCGCATGGAGTTGGGGGTGCTCGTCGAGGGAGGTGTTCTGCTCGTCTCGCGGGCTCTGGGGGCCGGATGGGCTCGGGGGTCGCTCTTTCGGAGGCTGGGCTCTGAGGGGTGGACCCGGGTTCAGGGCGGGGCCTGGGTCGAGCCGGGGCGGGAGGTGGATCTCTCGACGCGGCTCCGGGCCGTGCAGCTGCTCAAGCCGCGGCTCGTCGTGAGCCACCGGTCGGCGGCCGAGCTCTGGGGGATCGAGACGCTCACCCCGGTGCCTCCCACCGACGTGCCCCTGGAGTTCATCGACCCCGAACTCACGCTCCGCCGCGAGGGGAACGGAGTACTCGTACACCGCATGCCCCTCGACGAGGCAGGCGTGGCCCGGCGAGACGGGCTCCGCCTCACGAGCGTCGGCCGTAGCCTCGCCGACCTCCTCCGGGCCGGCCCCCGGGACGAGGCGCTCGTCGCCGTCGAGTCGGCCCTCACCTGGCGGAGGGTCAACCATGCACGCCGCGCGCCCGTCACAACCACCTCTACGATCGCCGTCGCGCTCGAAGCGCCCCTTCGCGGGGCGGAAAGCGCCCGCCGCCACCTGAAGCTCGCCGACCCGAACTCCGGGTCACCCGCCGAGACGATCGCCCGCCTGCGCCTGCACGACGCAGGTCTCTATCCCACGAGCCAGGCCGAACTCCGTACCCCCGACGGCCGCCGCCGCTACCTGGACTTCCTCTTCCGAGCCGAGGGGCTGGCCATCGAGATCGAGGGGTACGCCTACCACGGCACCCGCGACTCCCACCGCCGGGACATCGCCCGCTTCAACCAGGTCCTCCAGTGCCCGGAGGTTCGCCTTCTGCTCCGTTTCACCGCCGCGGACGTCTTCCACCGCCCCTCGACGATGATCGGGGAGATCCGCAGCGCCCTCGTCAAGCTCGGCAGGGGCCTACCAGCGCACCCCGGTCAGGAAGCCCGCCCCCGCAACTCCCCCTTGACCACCTTCCCACTCGCGTTCCGAGGCAGCTCCCCCACGAACTCCACCACCCGCGGCACCTTGTAGTTCGCCATCTCGCGTCGTGACCAGGCGATCAGGTCGTCGGCGGTGACCATGGAGCCCGGTCGGCGGACCACGTACGCCTTGCCGACCTCGCCGAGGCGGCCGTCCGGTACGCCGATCACGGCGATGTCGGCCACGTCCGGGTGCAGGCCGAGGAGTTGTTCGATCTCGGCGGGGTAGGCGTTGAAGCCGCCGACGATGAACATGTCCTTGATGCGGTCGGTGATGCGGAGGTTTCCGGCGGCGTCCAACACGCCTACGTCGCCCGTCCGGAGCCAGCCGTCCGTTCCGAGGACGGCTGCCGTCGCTTCCGCGTCTTCGAAGTAGCCCTGCATGACGTTGAAGCCGCGGACCAGGATCTCCCCGGGGGAGCCGACGTCGACCGGGTCGCCCGAGGGTCCGACGACCCGTATCTCCGTGTCCGGGATCGCGCGTCCCGACGTGGAGGCGATGACCGTCGGGGCGTCTCCCCGGCGGCACATCGTGACGATGCCGCTCGCCTCCGAGAGCCCGTACGCCGTCAGGACCGTGTCGATCTTCAGCTCCGACTTCAGGCGCTCGACGAGCCGCAGAGGGACCACGGCCGCGCCCGTCACCACCAGCCGCAGTGCCGAGAGGTCGTGCGCGTCCCGGGACGGGTGGTCCAGCAGGGACTGGTGGAGGGTGGGCGGGCCGGGGAGGACCGATATCCGTTCCGAGGCCACGTTCGCGAGGACCGTGTCGACGTTGAACACCGGTTGCGGGACCATCGTCGCGCCGCGCATCAGGCAGGCCACGATCCCGGCCTTGTAGCCGAAGGTGTGGAAGAAGGGGTTCACGATCAGGTAGCGGTCGCCCTCGCGGAGGCCCGACAGTTCGCTCCACACGGCGTACGCGCGAAGCGTCTGCGCGTGGGTGATCACCGCACCCTTCGGACGGCCCGTCGTCCCGGACGTGAAGACGATGTCGGAGGGCGAGCTTCCGGAGAGGGCCGCCTCCCGCTCACGTACTTCCTCCGCCGCCACTCCCTCCCCACCCGCGAGGAAGTCCTTCCAGGTACGGAAGTCGGCGGGAGCGTCGTCCGAGAGCACGACCACCTGTTCGAGGTGCGGGAGGCCGGGGAGCGGGCCCGTGCCCTCCCCCTCCCCCGCGGCCCGCCGCAGCGACGCCACGTACGACGTGCCGAGGAAGGTGCCCGTCACGAACAGCAGCCGGGCCCGGCTGCTGGCCAGTATGTACGCCGCTTCCGTCCCCTTGAAGCGCGTGTTCAGCGGGACCAGGACGGCCCCCGCCGACACCGCGCCCAGGGCGGAGACGATCCAGTCGAGGGTGTTCGGCGCCCAGATGGCGACCCGGTCACCCTGCCGCACCCCGCTCGCGAGACAGGCCGCCGCCGCGCGTTCGACGCGGGCGCCCAGCTCCTCGTACGAGATGCGCGTACGGCCGTCGACGACCGCCTCCACGCCGGCGTACCGTTCGGCCGCCGACCGGACCAGTCCCGGGATGCTGCCCCACTCCAGGTCTCCGCGCATCTCACGCCTCCCTGCACCCGAAACGCACTAGCTGACTGACCGTCAGATTAGCTGTAGCCTGACGCCCTGTCAGCAGTCGGGACTCCGTGCGGAGGTGCGCGCACATGGCAAGGACCGCGACAAGAGCAACGAAAAGGGCCATCCCCAGGAGCATGCCGGGGATCAAGGACGCCACCGCCATCGTCGGGATCGGCCAGACCGACTTCGCCAAGCAACTCCCCGAGTCCGAGAAGACCTTGGCCTGTCGTGCGATCCTCGCCGCCCTCGACGACGCCGGGATCGCTCCCGCGGAGGTCGACGGGCTCGCCTCCTACACGATGGAGGAGACGGACGAGGTGGAGGTGGCGAAGGCCGTCGGGCTCGGCGATCTCAGCTTCTTCAGCAAGGTCGGGTACGGCGGCGGGGGTTCGTGCGCCACCGTCGCGCATCTCGCCGCCGCGGTCGCCACCGGGCAGGCCACGGTCGGCGTCGCCTGGCGATCACGGAAACGGGGCTCCGGCCCCCGCCCGTGGAAGAACACCACCGTCCAACTCCCCACCCCCGCCCAGTGGACGCGCCCCTTCGGGCTCCTCAGACCGGCCGACGAGATCGGCATGCTCGCGCGCCGCTACATGCACGAGTACGGCGCGACCCGCGACCACCTCTTCAACGTCGCCCTCGCCTGCCGCAACCGCGCCAACCAGAACCCGGCCGCGATCATGTACGAGCGGCCCCTCACCCGCGAGATGTACATGACCTCCCGCTGGATCAGCGAACCCCTCTGCCTCTTCGACAACTGCCTCGAGACGGACGGTGCGTTGGCGTGCGTCATCGTCTCCGCCGAGCGGGCCAGGGACTGCCGGCGCAAGCCCGTATACGTCCACTCCGCCGCCCAGGGCCTGCCCGCCCAGCACCACGGCATGGTCAACTACTGGAACGACGACCCCCTCACAGGACCTGCCTGGACCGCCGCCCGACACCTGTGGAAACACGCCGACTTCACGCCGGAGGATGTGGACGTCGCGCAGATCTACGACGCGTTCACGCCCCTCATCCCGCTCTCCCTGGAGGGGTACGGCTTCTGCGGGAAGGGCGAGGGCGCGGGGTTCACGGAGGGCGGGGCGCTGGAGATCGGGGGGCGGCTGCCCATGAACACGGGGGGAGGCGGTCTCTCCGAGGCGTACGTGCACGGCTTCAACCTCATCAACGAGGGCGTGAAGCAGCTGCGGGGTACGAGTACCGCCCAGGTGCCGGGCGCCGCCACCTGCCTGGTCACCGCCGGTGAAGGCGTACCAACTTCCGCTCTCCTCCTGAGGAGTTGACCGACCATGAGCGACGACGAGACCACCCTCCTCTCCCCCGTCCCCGACGACGACGGCGCCCCCTTCTGGCAGTACGCCGCCCAGGGCGAACTCCGGATCCAGGCCTGCGCCGACTGCGGCGAACTCCGCTTCCCGCCCCGCCCCTGCTGCCCGCACTGCCACTCCTTCGCGAGCGAGTGGCGGAAGATGAGCGGGAGGGGGCGGGTCTGGTCCTACGTCGTCCCGCATCCGCCGCTCCTTCCCGCCTACGCCGCGCAGGCCCCGTACAACGCGATCGTGGTGGAGCTCGCGGAGGCGCCCCGGATACGGCTCGTGGGAAATCTGGTGAGCGGGCCCGGCGCGCCGCTCAACTCCGTCGCGGTGGAACGGATTCGGATCGGCGCGCGGGTGCAGGCCGTGTTCACCGAGGTCACCGACCTCGCCGGGGTGTCCGTGCCCCGCTGGGTCCTGGAGCGGTCATGAGCGGCAGCGACGGCGGTCTGCGCATCAGCATCGACAAGGACTCCGGGGTCGCCGTCCTCACCCTCGACCGGCCGGAGAAGCTCAACGCGATCGATCTCGGCATGGCGGCGGAACTCGCCTCGGCGTGGCGGGAGTTCCGGTTCGACGACTCGGTACGAGCCCTGGTCATCACCGGGGCCGGCGAGCGGGCCTTCTCCACGGGGATCGACCGGGGGGCCGACGTTCCGCAGCCCAACTCCCCCTACATGGTGGACGATCCGCTCGTGGCCATCGGGCCGAAGGCGAACGACCTGTGGAAGCCGGTCATCGCCGCCGTGAACGGGATGGCCTGCGGGGGTGCCTTCTATCTGCTGGGGGAGTCCGAGTTCGTCGTCGCGGACGAGACGGCCACCTTCTTCGATCCGCACACCACGTACGGCATGGTCAGCGCGTACGAGTCCATCTACATGGCGCAGCGGATGCCGTTCGGGGAGGTGGCGCGGATGGCGTTGATGGGGACCGCCGAGCGGGTGTCTGCGCGGCGGGCGTACGAGGTGGGGTTGGTGTCGGAACTCGCCGCGTCGGGTGGGGCGTTGGCGGCGGCCGTGGAGTGTGCCGCGGTCATCGCCTCATATCCGGCCGAGGCGGTCCAGGGCACCGTCCGGGCCCTGTGGTCGGCAACGGAGGTGGCCCGTGCGCAGGCCCTCGCCCACGCCCCGTACCTGGTCTCCCTCGGCAACCTGCCGAACGAACACCAGGCGGACCTGTTCACCGCCCGCCGCTCGGCCTTCAGGACCCGCTGACGGGTCGGGGCTGGGGGTGGTTTTTTCGCCCCCTCCGCCCCTACCCATTCCCGTCCCTTGGGGGCTCCGCCCCCAAACCCCCGCTCCTCAAACGCCGGAGGGGCTGAATATCTCCCCGGCCGGGGATAGAGGTTTTCAGCCCGTCCGGCGTTTGAGGACGAGCCCTTCGGGCGATCGGGGGTCTGGGGGCGGAGCCCCCAGGAGCAAGGGACGGGTAGGGGCGGAGGGGGCGAACAAACCCCTACACCGTCCGGGCCGTCCCCGTCCCCTTCTCCGCGTCCAGTGCGTACACGCACCGGTCCTTGCTGCACGCGTACACGACGCCGTCCTTCACCACCGGAGCTCCGGTGATCTCACCGCCGGTGGCCAGCTTCCACCGCAGACGCCCGTCGTCCGCCTTCAGCGTGTACAGCAGATGGTCGGTGGAGCCGAAGTGGATGCGCCCCTCGGCGACGGCCGGGGCGCCCACGAGGTCGCCGCCCGCCTGGAAGCGCCACTTGGGGGTGCCGGTGACGGCGTCGAGGGTGTAGAGACCCTTGCCGCTGCCGACGTGGACGTGACCGGCGGCGACGAGGACCGGCTCGATCGAGGCACGGGACTCGGTCGCGATACGCCAGCGGTCGCGACCGTCGGTGGCGTCGAGGGCGTACACGGTGCCGAGGTAGTCGGCGAGGTAGACGCCACCGCCGGTGACGGCGGGGCCGGGCGCGAAGGCGGGCGGGCAGAGGAAGACCGCGGGGGCCTCGAAGTGCCAGCGGACGTGCCCGTTCGCCACGTCGATGGCGAGGACCCGGGTGCCCGCGGAGACGTACACGTACCCGTCGGGCGCAGACGCGATCCGCACCGGCACACCCCCGCAGGAGGCCGCGTCACCGATCGGATAGGACCAGCGCTCCTCGCCGGTACGGGCCTCCAGGGCACGCAGCCGGGCGTCCTGCCAGACGTACACGGTGCCGTCGTGGACGGCGGGCCCGGCCTCCGGGGACTCGAAGTCGGTCTGGGCGCCGGAGATCTCCCACAGCTTGTGGCCGTTGGCGGCCTCCCAGGCCTGTACGCCGCCGCCGCGCGTGCCGGTGACGACGGTGCCCCGGTCGGCCTTGAGGGAGTACACCCAGGCGTCGGTCGACAGACGCCACAGGTCACCGCCCTCACGGGCGTTCAGGGCGAAGAGGGTGGGGCCGTCGGAGGCGTGGATCCGGCCGTCCGCCACCGACATGGACCAGGCCACGTCACGCGTCTTGAAACGGCGCCGGCCGGTCGCGACGTCGAGGGCGTGCACCTCGAAGGAGGTGACGTAGACGAGGTCGTCGGCGACTGCGGGCGTACCCCATACGTCGTTCGACATACGGAAGCGCCACGGCCGCCAGCCGGCCGGGGAGTCCGGCGCGGGGGGCGCGGCGACGGGCGCGGGGTCCGCGCCGTTCACGCCGGTGCGCGGCCGGGACCAGGACGCGGCGAGGCCCGCCTCCGGAGGGGGTGCCTTGACGGCGGCGGCGCGGGCGTCGGCAACGCGCGGACCTGGGCCGATGGGCACCTGGGCGCCCGCGAGGCGCACGGGGCCCGTGTCGGGCGCCCCGACGGGCACGGGGGCGTGCGAGGGCGGGGGTGGGACGACTCCGCGCCCCCCGCTGCGGCCGCCGGACGGCGACGGCTTCGCGGGCGGCCGGCCTCCGCGGCGCGCCTCGATCAGGCTCACCGCGCGCTCGGGCAGCCACGCCGACGCCGTACCGCTGTCGTCGGATCCGGAGCCGAAGAGGTGGGGTGCCAGCTGGGCCTGGAGGTCGGCGGGGTTGGGGCGGCCGGTCGCCTCCATCTGCATACAGGACTCGATGAGGGGGCGCAGTTCGGCGGGCAGGCCTTCGAGGTCCGGGCCCTCCCTGAGCAGCATGAAGACCGTCTCGACGGGGTTCGCGCCGTGGAAGGGGGCGTGGCCGGTGGCGGCGAAGACGAGCATCGAACCGAGCGAGAAGACGTCGCTCGCGCCGGTCACGCTGCGCGAGTCCTTCGCCTGCTCGGGCGACATGTACGCGGGCGTACCGACGGCGACGTTCGTCATGGTCAGACGGGTGTTCGAGACGCCGGACGCGATACCGAAGTCGATCACTCGCGGTCCGTCCTCGACGACGAGGACGTTCGAGGGCTTCAGGTCGCGGTGGACGAGCCCCGCGCCGTGGATGGACTGCAGCGCCTCCGCCACGCCCGCCGCGAGCCAGCGCACCGCCTGGGCCGGCATCGGCCCGCACTCATTCACTATTTCTTCCAGTGAGGGCGCGGGCACGTACGCGGTGGCCAGCCACGGGACGGCCGCGCGCGCGTCGGCGTCGACCACGGCCGCCGTGTAGAAGCCGGACACGGCCCGGGCCGCCTCGACCTCACGCGAGAAGCGCACCCGGAACAGCTGGTCCTCGGCGAGCTCCGTCCTGACCGTCTTGATCGCCACGCGCCGGCCGGAAGCCGAGCGCGCGAGATAGACCAGCCCCATGCCGCCGGCACCCAGCCGCCCCAGCACCTCGAACGGCCCGATCCGACGCGGATCGTGCTGCGTCAGCTGATCCACCACTTGCCTGCCACCTCCCCGTACGGGCCACGTCATCCACGTATGAACGCGGCCCCGTGCAGCGTCTCACCACCGCACCGCCATGGCGGCACGCACCCCGATTCTTCCTGTCCGAGCCGATGGTTGCGAACCCGGGGGCGGATCGGGGTGTCTTGGGGCAAAATGACCGCACGTTTCGGGCACCGCCCGCTCATGGCCCGGTCAGGACCCGGTCAGGACCCGCTCACAGCCGATGCACCACGTCTATTACAACCGCCGCGCCACGGCTAGGACCGCTGAAGTACGGCGAACGACGCCCCCTGATTGTCCGTGACCACCGCCACCCGCCCGTACGACGTGTCGAAGGGTGTCACCTGGACACGGCCGCCGAGCCGGTTCACCGTCCCGAGTACGGCGTCGCAGTCCTCCACGCCGAAGTGGACGAGGAAGTGGGGCGGCATCTCGGCCGGGAAGACGTCGGTCACCGGGGCCCGGCCGAAGTCGGGGGAGGCGTCGGCGCCGAAGAGCGCCTCCAGGAAGAGGGTGCCGTAGAACTGGTCGACGGCCGCCATGTCCCGGGCGTACAGCTCGGCCCAGCAGAAGGTGCCCGGCTCGTGCCGTTTGCCGAAGCCGGGGTGGGTGTCGGCCTGCCAGAGGCCGAACACGGCGCCCTCCGGATCGGCCGCGAGGGCCCTCGTGCCGAAGTCGCGCACCGGCATCGGCGCGGTGATCACCTGGCCGCCCTCCGCCGTGATCCGGGCGGCGAGCGCGGTGGCGTCCGGCGTCGCGAAGTACACGGTCCATACGGTGGGCATCCGGCCGTCCCGCTTGGGTACGAGGGCGGCGACGGGCACACCGTCACGGTGCGCCCGCACGGCCCCCACTGCCCGGGCCCCGGGTTCGTCCGGGTGATGCCCGCCTTCGAAGGTCCACCCGAACAGCTCGCCGTAGAAGCGCTTGCCCGCCGCAACGTCGGGGAGCTGCGCGTCGACCCAGCAGGGGACGCCTTCGGAGAAAACGGCGGGGCCCTCGGGCAAAGCGGCGGATTCGGCCATGCGGCCAAGCTAACGGGCCTGCACGCATCCCGCAGAGCATGCGCACCCCTTTGTGCACGGGCACACGCACCCCCGCGTGAACAGCCACCCGCACCCTGTGTGAACAGGCACACCGACCCCTGTGATGAGCAGCCGCACCCCATTTGCAGTCGGCCGAATCGCGCTCCGATCACCCCTCGGTAAGCTGACGGCATGACAGGACAAGTGCGTACCGTCGACGGCCGCGTGGCCGGGCGGCGTGGGCAGGCGACCCGGCAGAAGCTGCTGGACTGCCTCAGCGAGATGCTCAGCTCCTCGCCCTACCGTGACGTCAAAGTCATTGATGTCGCCCGTAAGGCGGGCACTTCACCCGCGACCTTCTACCAGTACTTCCCGGACGTCGAAGGCGCCGTCCTGGAGATCGCCGAGCAAATGGCCGCGGAGGGCGCCGAGTTGACCCAACTGCTCGACGGGCGTTCCTGGGTCGGCAAGGCCGGCTGGCAGACCGCACAGGAACTCGTCGACGGCTTCCTGGAGTTCTGGCGACGCAACGACGCGATCCTCAGGGTCGTCGATCTGGGCGCCGCCGAGGGCGACAAGCGGTTCTACAAGATCCGCATGAAGATCCTCAACTCCGTGAACAACTCCCTTACGGACACGGTCACCGAACTCCAGTCCAAGGGCAAGGTCGACAAGGACGTGAACCCGGCGGCGATGGCCGGTTCCCTCGTCGCCATGCTCGCGGCGGTGGCCTCGCACCAGAAGGGCTTCCAGTCGTGGGGCGTCAAGCAGGCTGAACTCAAGCCGAATCTTGCGCTGTTGGTACACCTTGGTGTGACCGGCAAGAAGCCGACGAAGTAGTACGTTCCCCTTTCTTTCAGGACCTCCTGTCATGCAGGCGGCAGTCCACCGAGGTGGACTGCCGCCTGCTGCGCTGTGGGTCCGACAGGGATCAGTTCAGCGCCGTACGATCCGGAACAGCCGGATCTCCCGGTCGACCCGCTCCTGATACGTGACGTACGGCGGCCAGAACGCCACCGCCGCCTTCCACGCCGCGGCCCGCTCATCCCCGTCGAGGAGATGGGCGGTTACGGCGATGTCCTCGCCCTTCCAGCTGATCTCGGCGTCCGGATGCGCACGGAGATTGGCGGTCCAGGCAGGGTGATCCTGCCGCCCGAAGTTGGAGCCGATGAGGATCCAGCTCACCGGACCGGCGCTTTGGGTGGTTCCGGCGCCTCCGGAGTCCTCGGGCATACACGCCAACGGCGTACGCCGCTCCACCCCGCTCCTGGCGCCACGCACGGTGAGGATGATCCCCGGCAACATCTGCGCGCTGAGCAGCACCTTGCCGCGGGTAAGCCGGTGCACCACACGGTCAAGCGCGGGGATGAGATGCGGAGCAATCCGCGCGAACATCGGGGTCGAGGAGACCTTCTGCACCAGCCGAACCCCTGGAACCCTGCGTGCGGCCATCAGACGGTCACCTCCGCGCGACTGCCATCACCCTTACGGTCGAACAGGCGTGCCACTTCGGCGGCGTACCCCCGTAGCCGATGCACCGGCCCGAAGAGCGACTCATCGCCCGCCGCGCGCTTGAAGTACAGGTGGGCGTCGTGTTCCCAGGTGAACCCGATGCCGCCGTGCAGCTGGATCCCCTCCCCTGCCGCGCGGCGCAACGCTTCCAGGGCCTGCGCGAGCGCGAGCCCGCCGACCCGCTCACCACCGGTGCCGGTGGCGGTGGCGGTGGCGGTGGCGGTGGCGGTGGCGGTGGCGGTGGCGGCAGCCCAAGCCGCGTAGTACGCCGCCGACCGCGCCGCCTGCACCTCCACATACACATCCGCCAGCCGGTGCTTCACCGCCTGGAACGACCCGATCGCCCGCCCGAACTGCTCCCGCTGCCGCACGTACTCGACCGTCCTCTCCAGTGCCCGGTCGGCGGCGCCCACGGCCTCGGCGGCGAGCACGGCGGCAGCCATGTCCCCTACGCCGGCGAGCGCGCCGGCCACATCGGCGTCCTCGTCACCGAGCAACTCGGCCTCCACATCACGAAGTTCGATCCGCGCCTGGGGCCGCGTCTCGTCCAGGGAGGTCTGCCGCACCCGTACGAGCCCCGCACTCCCGTCCCGTACGAGATACAGCAGTGTCCGCGACCGTGCGAACCCTCCTGTGTGCGCAGCCACCACAAGGAGCCCCGCACTATGTCCGTCGAGCACCTGTGCCGCCTGCCCATAGAGGCGCCACACACCATCGACCTGCCGCGCCTGTACGCCACCCGCACGGCCGCCGCCTGCCCAGTCGCCGCTGTTGTCGCCCACCAGCCCGAGCGCCGTCGCGAGCACAGCGCCCGGCACGGCGAGAGCGGCGGTCAGCTCGCCGGAGGCGAGGCGGGGCAGCAGCTCGGCGCGCTGGGCCTCGGCGCCCAGGGCCAGCACCAGCGGGACCCCGAGTACGGCCGTGGCCAGGAGCGGAGAGGGGGCCAGCGAGCGCCCCGACTCCTCACAGGCGAGGGCGAGTTCGGTCACCGAGCAGCCGACACCGCCGTACACCTCGGGGAGGGCGAGCCCGGGCAGCCCGAGCTGTCGCGCGAGCGCCTCCCAGAGCGCGGGGTCGTACCCGGCGGGCGTCAGCACAGCCGCCCGCAGGTCCTCCGGACCACAGCGCTTGAGCAGCAACTCCCGCAAGGTGCGGCGGATCTCTTCCTGTTCGGCGGTGAAGCGGGCATCCATGGGGGGCTCCTCCGGATCTGACGGAGCGTCATGTTAGGACTGCGGCAGCCAGATGCACAGGCCCGCGACGACCTCCCCCGCCCACATTGTCTGATGTACCGTCAGATTTATGACGCCAGGAACTCCAAGGACTTCCGGTGAGGGCAGACGCAAGGTCGCCGTCGTCGGCGTTTCCCTCTCCGACTGCGGCCGCGTCGAGGAGGCGACCCCGTACGCCCTGCACGCCCAGGCCGCCCGCCGCGCGCTGGCCGACTCGGGGCTCGGACGCGAGGTGGTCGACGGTTTCGCGTCGGCGGGACTCGGCACGCTGGCGCCCATCGAGGTGGCCGAGTACCTGGGACTGCGCCCCACCTGGGTGGACTCCACCTCCGTCGGCGGCTCCACCTGGGAGGTCATGGCCGCCCACGCGGCCGACGCGATCGCGGCCGGCCACGCGAACGTCGTCCTGCTGGTCTACGGCTCCACCGCCCGCGCCGACGTCAAGGCGGGCCGCCGCACCGGCAACCTGTCCTTCGGCGCCCGGGGCCCCCTCCAGTTCGAGGTCCCGTACGGCCACACCCTCATCGCCAAGTACGCGATGGCCGCGCGCCGCCACATGCACGAATACGGCACGACGCTGGAGCAGCTCGCCTCGGTCGCCGTGCAGGCCCGCGCGAACGCGGCGGCGAACCCGGAAGCGATGTTCCGCACCCCGGTCACCGTCGACGAGGTCCTGTCGGGCCCGATGATCGCCGACCCCTTCACCAAGCTCCACTGCTGTATCCGCTCCGACGGCGGCGCGGCGGTCCTGCTGGCGGCCGAGGAGTACGTACGGGACTGCCGTACCGCTCCCGTCTGGGTCCTCGGCACCGGCGAGCACGTCTCGCACACCACCATGTCCGAGTGGGCGGACTTCACCGTCTCCCCGGCGGCGGAGAGCGGCCGCCTCGCCTTCTCCCGCGCCGGGGTCCGCCCGGACGAGATCGACCTGGCCGAGATCTACGACGCCTTCACGTACATGACGCTCGTGACGCTGGAGGACCTCGGCTTCTGCGAGAAGGGCGAGGGGGGCCCGTTCGTGGACGCCGCGAAGGGCCGGTTGCTGGTGGGCGGGGAGCTGCCGGTCAACACGGACGGAGGCGGGCTGTCGGCCCAACACCCCGGGATGCGGGGGCTGTTCCTCCTGGTGGAGGCCGTACGCCAGTTGCGCGGAGAGGCCGGGGAACGCCAGGTACGGAAGGCCGGCGGGCGCCTTCCGGAGCTGGCCGTCGCCTCCGGGACCGGCGGCTGGTTCTGCTCTTCGGGGACGGTGGTGCTGGGGCGGGGGTGAGTCCGGCCCGGCTCCTCGATCCGGTTGATCCGGTCGGTCCGGTCGGTCCGGTCGGTCCGGTCGGTCCGGTCGATCCGGTCGGTCCGGTCGATCCGGTCGATCCCGTTGATCCGGTTCCGGCCGCTCGCGAAGACGAACAGGCGCAGCACCAGGAAGCGCCCGATTCCGGCGAGCCCGGAGGCGCTGAGGTAGACGATCTGCTCCGTCAGCAGCCCGGGCGAGGCCTGCACCAGGTGCAGTACGAGTATCGCCACGGAGGTCACCGCGTAGGCGGCCGCGGCCGATCCCGCGGACTGCCAGTGCTGGCGCCATTCCGCATGCCGCCCGGCCCCGAAGGTGAAGCGTGCGTGCAACTCCGTGCAGAGGAGGGTCGAGGCGACAGTGATCACCGCGTTCGCCAGGGCCCAGGGCAGCACCCCGGCGAGCCCCGCCACGGCGGCGCTGGAGAGGACCCCGACACCGCCGCCGAACAGGACGAACCGGGCGAAGGAGGCGAGCGGTCCCGGTCGTGCGGGAGCTGCCGGGGTCACCGGGGTCTGTGAGGGCACTGGGGTCACCGGAACCGCCTGGGTCACCGGGGTCACCGGAAGCCGGCGTACGCCGATCGGGTCGGTCTCCTTCGTCGGCTGGGAACCCCGCGCCGCGAACGCCGTCTCCGGCTTCGACAGGAGCAGCGCTGTCATGGGGGATTCCTTCCGGGCGATGAACCTCTGGGACCAGCTGGGTTTCGGCTGGGATCAACTGGGTTCAACGATGTCGTGACCCGCTCCTCAGCACGAGGAGGCGGGCTCCCGAACCAGTGGTGGAGCTAGCCCCACCATGGGCCGGGGGTCACCCCAGAAGTTCCTGTTACAAGCCAACTCCGTCGGGCACCCATCGATTCCGGAATACGAAGTGGTGCAGAGCACGCTGACCCGGACATCCGTCATCCACTGTGCGCAGCCTGGAGGAGACCGACATGGCCCTGCCCCGCAAGGAGCGCGAAGCCTTTCTCGCCGAGCCGCACGTCGCCGCGTTCGCGGTCGACGCGGGGGCGGGTAGGGCCCCGCTGACCGTGCCGATCTGGTACCAGTACGAGCCGGACGGCACCGTCTGGATCATGACCGCGCTCGACTCCCGCAAGAACGAGCTGATCGAGGCGGCGGGCCGGTTCTCCCTCATGGTCGACCGGCTGGAACCCACCATCCGGTACGTGTCGGTCGAGGGGCCGGTCGTCGGCACGGCCCCCGCCACCCGCGAGCAGCTCCATGAGATCTCGGCCCGCTACCTCCCGGCCGACAAGGTCGATGCCTACGTCGACTCCGCCTGGAAGGAACACGGCGCACAGGTGGTCGTCCGCATGCGCCCCGAGCGCTGGGTCTCCTCCGACCTCGGCTCGCTGTGAGACCTCTCAGTGAGCATCTCGGTGAGTAGGGGTGTGAGCGGGGCACGCGGGTCGCACGTGACAATCAGGGCATGAGTGCCGACGCATCCTCCGAGTTCGTACGCCTGCTCCGGTCCCAGCGGGTCTGGGACACCGAGCTGCCCCCCTTCGATCCGGGCGCGGCACCCGACGAGCCGCTGCCGCTGTTCGAGCGGTGGTTCGCGGAGGCGGTGGCGGCGGGCCAGACCGAGCCGCACACGGTGTCCCTCGCCACGGCGGGCGAGGACGGGCTGCCGGACGTCCGTACGGTGATGCTGCACGGGGCGGACGCCGAGGGCTGGTCCTTCGCGTCCCACGCGACGAGCCGCAAGGGCCGGCAGCTGGCGGCCCGCCCCTACGCCGCCCTCGGCTTCTACTGGCCTGCGCAGGGACGCCAGATCCGCCTCCGCGGACCTGTCACCGTCGCCCCGGCCGAGGCGGGCCAGGCGGACCTGCACGCCCGCTCCACCGGCGCGCTGGCCGCCGCCCTCGTCGGCCACCAGAGCGAAGTCCTGCCGTCGCAGGAGGAGTTGGAGCGCCGCTCGGCCGCGGCCTGGTCACAGGCCGAGCGCGAACCCGCCACCCCCGTCCCCACCTGGACCCTCTACCACCTCCGCCCGGACGAGGCGGAGTTCTTCCAGGGAGACGCCCACAGACGCCACGTACGCCTCAACTACCGTCGCGTGAACGGGGCTTGGGTCACGGAGCTGCTGTGGCCGTGAACTCGTACGTCGCGAAGTCCGCCACCGGCCGGTAACCGATCCGCTGATACAGGCCGTTGCTGGTCGGGTTGGCAAGGTCGGTGAAGAGCAGCACCTCGTCGGCGCCGGAGGCGAGCGCGGCACGGCCGACCTCGGCGGTTGCGGCACCGGCGTAGCCACGGTCGCTACGGAACGACCGGCTCCGCATCCGCCGCGATCCGCCCATGCAGATGCACATCGCGGAACGCGTCATGTCGCCCCGCCTCGAACATCGCGCCCCGCAGCGTCCCCTCGTACCGGAATCCGCAGCGCTCGGCGACGTGGCAGGACGCGTCGTGGCCGAGGGCGTGGCCCAGTTCCAGGCGGTGCAGGCCGAGGTCGGTGAAGGCGAAGCGGGTGGCGAGGAGCAGGGAGCGGGTGGCCACCTGGCGGCCGCGGGCCTCGGGGAGGACCCAGTAGCCGACGCGGGCGCAGCCCATGACGTGGTCGATCTCGTTGACGCCGATGTGGCCGAGCAGCTCGCCGGTGTCCGCGTCCGTGACGCAGAAGGACACCCCGCTCCCGTCCACCGCAGCCTCCGCACGCGCGCGGAGCGACTCACGGGCACCGTCGATGTCCCGGATCATCCTCAGCGGCGTGTTCCACCGCTGGAACTCCGGGTCGGACAGCCCACGCAGCCACGCCGCCGCATCGACGTCGGACTCCGCGTTCCAGGAACGCAGCCGAAGCCCGTGCCCGTGCTGCTCGGGGAAAGGCTGGATGACGTAATGCTCGTGGACGTCGGCCATCAGTCCATTGAAGCCCCTCGGCGCGTACGACTCCCACTCGGGGCGCAACCGTCGACCACTCGGTCACGCACGGGGCCGGAACACCGGCACGCACACACCCCCCGCCCCCCGGAACGTCACCTCAAGCTCCATCCCCACCCGCAGCGCCCCCTCCGCGCACTCCACGACCTCGGTCATCATGCGCGGCCCCTCCGCGAGGTCGACGACGGCGGCGACGTACGGGACGCGCTCGCCGAACGGCGGGAGGTCGTTGCGGTGGACGACGGACCAGGTGTAGAGCGTGGCGCGGCCGCTCGCCCGCTCCCACTCCACGGTCTCGCTCCAGCAGTGCGGGCAGAACTCCCGGGGGTAGTGGTGGGCCCGCCCGCATCCTCCGCAGCGCCGGACCAGCAGCCGGCCCTCCGCCGCCGCGTCCCAGTACGGCCGCGTGAAGGCGTCCACCTCGGGCAGATCGAAGCGCGCGTCACTCACGAGAACAGCCCGATCGCCTCGTCCACCGGCCGTGTCCGCCCCGCCGTCCCGAGCGGCCCGGGATCGGGATCGGGCGGCCCGATACGGAGTACGGCCGGCCACTCCGCCCCGCTGAGCCAGATCGTGTCCACGAACGCCCACGCTCCCCTCGATTTCTGACGGTACGTCAGTTCAGCGCACCCGGGAGCGCCCGCGCAAGAGGCGTACGCCCCCACGCGCGCACTCCGGCACGAGCGCCTCCCTCCACGCTCCATGCACAACCAGGTGACCTACGCCACCAGCCCCACCCACTCCTCCTACAGCCGTGATCAGTTCGCAACCGATTCCGGGCTTGACCGAGACCTATCAAGTGACCACGTGATTACGCTCGCGCTCATGGCCGACTCCACTGCTTCCTCGACGCCCCACCCGGTGCCGTCCCACGAAGACCGCCCCGTGTACGTCATCGGCGGCGGCCCCGGCGGACTCGCCGCGGCGTACGCGCTGCGCGCGCAGGGCGTACGCGCCGTCGTGCTGGAGAAGTCCGAGCGCGTCGGGGCATCCTGGCGGCGCCACTACGACCGGCTGCACCTGCACACCACCCGGCGGCTGTCCTCGCTGCCGGGGCTGACGATGCCGCGCGCGTTCGGGCGGTGGGTGTCGCGGGACAACGTGGTGCGCTACCTCGAGAAGTACGCCGAGTTCCACCAGCTGGAGATCGTGACGGGCGTCGAGGTCTCGCGCATCGAACCCGCCCCGGGCGGCGACGGCTGGCTGCTGCACGCCACCGGCGGACGCGAGCTGACGGGCAGCGCGGTGGTCGTCGCCACCGGCTACAACCACACGCCCCACATCCCCGACTGGCCCGGCCGCGACAGCTACACCGGCGAGCTCCTGCACGCCGGCGACTACCGCAACCCCGCCCCCTACACCGGCCGCGACGTCCTCGTCGTCGGCATCGGCAACACGGGCGCCGAGATCGCCGTGGACCTGATCGAGGGCGGCGCCTCCCGCGTGCGGCTGTCCGTCCGCACCGCGCCGCACATCGTGCGCCGCTCGACGGCAGGGTGGGCCGCCCAGTTCACGGGCATCGCCGTACGGCGGCTGCCGGTCGGCCTCGTCGACCGCCTCGCCGGACCGATGGCCAAGCTCAGCGTCCCGGACCTGTCCGAGAAGGGGCTCCCCCGCCCCGACACCGGCCTCTACTCACGCGTCAACGAGGGCTCCATCCCCGTCCAGGACGTCGGCCTCATCGACGCCGTCCGCAAGGGCCGGGTCGAGATCGTGGCCGCGGTGGACGGCTTCGAGGACGGCAAGGTCGCCCTCGCCGACGGGGACCGGATCGGACCGGACGTGGTGATCGCCGCAACCGGTTACCAGCGCGCACTGGAGGGCCTCGTCGGCCACCTCGGCGTACTCGACGAGCGCGGCCGCCCGGTCGTCCACGGCGCCCGCACCCCGAGGAACGCACCAGGCCTCTATTTCAGCGGTTACACCAACCCCATCTCCGGGATGTTCCGCGAAATGTCGATCGACGCGGAGAAGATCGCGAAGGCCGTCGCCCGCCATGCCCCGACCCGGAAACCGTCCTCGTCCGCACGCTGACCCGATCACCTCCCTGACGTAGGGACTCTCAACTTCCTGATGTACCAGGGGTGTTACTGGTGCGTCAGATGGGGCGAGAGTGCTGTACCGATCCAGCCACGGGGGCCAGAATGCGAGCCCTGCTCACTTTCCAGCTCCATCCACCTCGCGCATTCGACGGAGGATGAACGTGGCCCGTGAAAGACAGCTCTCCCGGCGCTCCCTGCTCGGCGGTGCCGCCGCGACCGGCGTCGCCCTCACCGGCGCGGCCGCCGGCACCGCGTCCGCCGCCACCCGCGAAGCCGACGTCGCCGTCGTCGGCGGCGGGCTCGCCGGACTCACCGCCGCCCGCGACCTGGTGGCGGCGGGCAAGACGGTCGTCGTCCTGGAGGCCCGTGACCGCGTCGGCGGCCGGGTCGTCAACCTGAAACTGGCGAACGGCGGTGTCACCGAGGGCGGCGGCGAGTTCATCGGCCCCACCCAGGACCGCATCAAGGCCCTCGCCGACGACCTGGGCGTGGCGACCTTCGCCACGTACAACACCGGCAAGAACGTGCTCTACAAGGACGGCAAGCGCACCCCGTACGCCACCGACGGCCTCCTCGGCTCGGTCCCGCCCGTCGACCTGGCCGGGCTCGCCAACGCCGCGGCCCTGCAGGCCATGCTCGACGACATGGCCACGAAGGTGCCCGTCGACGCACCCTGGACCGCCGAGAAGGCCGTCGAGTGGGACCAGCAGACCTTCGAGACCTGGCTGAAGGCCAACGCCATCATCCCCTCGGCCAAGTTCCTCCTGGACGTCGCCTGCACCTCCCTCTTCTCCGCCAAACCCCGCGAACTCTCCCTCCTCTACGTCCTCTTCTACATCGCCTCCGCGGGCAACGCCTCGAACCCCGGCACCCTGGAACGCCTCACCGAGACCGCGAACGGCGCCCAGGAGACCCGCTTCGTCGGCGGCTCGCACCAGGTCCCGGTGAAGCTCGCCGCCACCCTCGGGGACCGTGTGGTCCTGAACGCGCCCGTCCGCTCCATCACCCTCTCCGGCGGCCGGTACACGGTGACGGCGGACGGAGTGACCGTCAGCGCCCGCCGCGTCGTCGTTGCCCTGCCGCCGCCGCTGGCCTCGCGCATCTCGTACGATCCGCTGCTGCCCGCCGACCGTGACCAGCTCAGCCAGCGGATGCCGATGGGGTCGGTCGGCAAGGCCGTCGCCGTGTACGACACCCCGTTCTGGCGCGCCGACGGCCTCAACGGCCAGGTCGTCAGCGACACCGGCGCGGTCCGCTCCACCTTCGACAACTCACCGCAGGACGCCTCCTACGGCGCCCTGATGGGCTTCATCGAGGCGGACGAGATGCGCGCGTTCGACTCGGTCCCGGCCGACGAGGTCAAGGCGGCCGTACTGAAGGACTACGTCACCTACTTCGGCGACAAGGCCAAGTCCCCCAACTCCTTCGTACTCCAGCGCTGGGACAACGAGGGCTTCTCCCGCGGCGGCCCGGTCGCCTACGCCCCGCCCGGCGTCCTCACCCAGTACGGCCCCGCCCTCCGCCGCCCCACCGGCGGCATCCACTGGGCCGGCACCGAGACCTCCACCTACTGGAACGGCTACATGGACGGCGCCGTCCGCTCCGGCGAGCGGGTGGCGAAGGAGATCCTGGCGGTGCTCTGACGGGCACTTCGGACCGCCTCGGATACTCATGAGCGTCTGCTCATGAGTGTCTGCTCATGAGTGTCTCTCTGCCAGTGAAGCGGCGAACCACGTGGTACCCGCCGAGCAGTCTGCGCCCGGCGGGCACCACGTCCGCGACCGGTCAGGACACGGTGCGCTCGGCGAGGACGCGTCCGGACAGGTTGTGTACCAGTCCATCCGCGGCGTGCGGGGTGCGGACCGCGCCGACTATGTGGAACTCGGGGCAGACCGCGCCGCAGGGCCAATGAACGCCGAGGCGTCAGGAGCCCATCATCTCGTGCACCAGAGGTGCCACCTGGGTGCCGTACAGCTCGATGTTGGTCATGAGCGCGTCGTGCCGCATTCCGTTCATGCCGTACTTCAGGTCGAAGCGCGTAGCGCCGAGTTCCTTGAGCGTCGCCGCGATCTTGCGGGCCACGGTTTCGGGGGATCCGACATGCAGCGCACCGCCGGGGCCCACGTCGCGCAGGAGGCTCTCGCGGGTGGGAGTGCGGAAACCGCGCTGCGCGGCCACGCTACGGATCACGGCTTCGAAGGCGGGCAGGAATTCCTCCTGCGCCTGCTCGTCCGTGGCCGCGACATGGCCGGGCGCATGAATGCCGACGGGCCGCCGGGGCTGTCCGAACTTCTCCAACGCCTGCTGGAACAACTGGGAGAACGGCGCGAACCGGCCCGTGTCGCCCCCGATGATCGCGAGCATCAGCGAGAACCCGTACCGGGCTGTTCGGACGACCGACTGGGGGCTGCCGCCGACGCCGACCCAGGTCGGGATCGCTCCCGACTCGCTGCGCGGGTAGATGGCGAGGCCGTCGAGCGACGCGCGGGTCTTGCCCGACCAGGTGACCGGCTTCTCCCGCAGCAACTCGGCAAAGAGGCCGAGCTTCTCCTCGAACAGCTCCTCGTAGTCGTTCAGGTCATAGCCGAAGATCGGGAAGGACTCGGTGCTCGATCCCCTGCCGAGGATCACCTCGGCGCGACCGCCGGAGACGCCGTCGAGGGTGGCGTAGCGCTGGAAGACCCGGACGGGGTCGTCGGAGCTGATCACCGTGACCGCCGAGCCCAGGCGGATACGTGATGTGCGTGCCGCGACGGCCGCGAGCACGATGTCGGCGGCCGACAGCGGCATGGACTCCGTGTGGTGCTCGCCGATGGCGAAGTGGTCCAGGCCGACCTGGTCGGCGAGGACACCTTCCTCGACCAGACCGCGAATGGTCTGGCCGTGCGTGAGGGGTGCGCCGTCGGCGTCGTTCGTCACGTCACCGAACGTGTCAAGGCCGAGCGTGATGTCTCCGTCACCGGTTCGGTCGATCGAGTGGTCGGTCATCGTCGTGCTCCTCGGGTTCTCGCACCGGCGCGCATCACCAGGCGGGTCAGGTCGCGAAGTGCCGCAGTGCGCTGATGAGTTGGGTCAGATCGGCGCCCTCGACGTGGTCGAGGATGTGGCGCCGGACGCTGGCCAGGTGGGCGGGCCATGCCTGTTCCAGCCGGGCGAGGCCCGCATCCGTGAGGACGGCGTTCCACCCTCGGGCGTCCTCGGCGCACCTGACCCGTTCGACCAGCCCCTGCTTCTCCAAGCGGGTGACGATGCGGGTCATCCCGCTCAGCGAGAGGGTGCCGGTGGCGGCGAGCTCGCTCATGCGCATCAGCCGGTGCGGGGCCTCGGACAGAAACATCAGTGTCGTGTACTCGGAGAGTTGCATGTGCTGCTCTCGCATCATGTCGGCGTCGACCACGCGAGGAAGGGCGATCATCACCCGGCTGAGCTCGCGCACGAGGGCTTCCTCGTCCGTACTCATGGGTTGCAGTGGCTGCTCGGAGGTCGGCATGCGCCCCATCTTACTTGTTTGACGAATCAAGGGCTATGTGATTACTTGACGGAACAAGCATATTCACGGATGGATCAATGGGAAGGCGTAGCGCTATGACCAAGATCGGGATCATCCTCGGCAGCACCCGCCCCGGACGCAACGGGGCGGCCGTCGCCCAGTGGGTGCACGAGGTCGCCGCACAGCGCACCGACGCGGAGTTCGAGCTCGTCGACCTGCTCGACTACAAGCTCCCCCACCTCGACGAGGCGTACCCGCCGTCGCTGGGCCAGTACACGCAGCCGCACACCCTGAGCTGGGCCAAGAAGATCGCCTCGTTCGACGGCTACGTCATGGTGACGCCGGAGTACAACCACTCCACCTCCGGTGCGCTGAAGAACGCCATCGACTTCCTCTACGCGGAGTGGAACAACAAGGCCGTCGGGTTCGTCAGCTACGGCTCGGCCGGCGGCACCCGCGCCGTGGAGCACCTGCGCCTGATAGCCGGCGAACTCCAGATGGCCGACGTGCGCGCCCAGGTCGCCCTGTCCCTGTTCACCGACTTCGAGAACTTCAGCGTGTTCAAGCCCACCGACTTCCAGCGCAACTCACTCACCACCACGCTGGACCAGGTCGTGGCATGGAGTCAGGCGTTGGCCCCGCTGCGCGCCGGCTGAGCTCACACCCTGTGAGGTGAGGGCGAGGTCCCGCTGGATGTCGGTCGGCGTCCGAGCCTTGAGAGCCTGTGCCACATCCCCGGCCGGATCAGTGCACGTCGTCTGGTGCGTGCGATCGCAAGGCGCCGGAAGGTCCTCGTAGCGGAGCTACTAGGGCCTTTCGGCAACGCGGCGAGCGTGCGTGCCAGGCGGCGGGCGCCCGGCCGGGGATGTGACACAGGCTCTGAGGGCCACTGTTTCCGAATTCCCTTGCCCCCGTTGGCCTTTGACCGCGGTGTCGGCCGGTCGCCACGTTCACGACCAGCATCGACCGGCCGGGCACGACGCCGGAGACCGGGCGCCGCAAGGACGTCTGCGACCCGGCGATCTGCGGGCTGAGGGGAATCGCCGGTTCGACGAGATCGGCCAGTCAGATCTGGTTTCCCCGCAGCAGGGCGGCCGCTTCGGCCGCCTGTGCCGTGACGTGAGCGGCCGCGCGAGCGGCTCGTCCGGACACCCGCCAGGCGAGCATGCTCAGCGCGGTGGCCGGTGCTGGAGGAAAGATGCCGAGCTGGCCCAGCATGGTCATGTCGTCGCGCACCGCTTCATGTCGGACCACCCTGCCGTCGCGGATGTCGAGAACGTGAATCTGCTCGAAGTCGATTTCGCGCCGCGTGGGGGGTATGGCCTGGTCGAGGGCGCCGTCGCGGAAGCGGACGAACGGGCCGGTGTGGTGGCCCTGCATACGCAGCCGCACCCAGACCTGGTCGTCGTTGCCGGTCATACCGACGACGGGGAAGCGCAGGTCACTGAAGGCCGACCGCATCCACGCACCCGAGGCGAGAACCCCCGCAGGCCCGGGAAGTGAACAGGCCGGGGGCGACACGGCCGCTTCGCGGTTGTGGAAGTCGTCGCCCACCACGTCGGCGGCCAGCGCCGGATCACCCGCCACGAGGATCTGGAAAAGTCCCTCGGCCAGACCCCTGGCATCTATTCCCATTGCGTTCATTCCTCTCGCGACTGGAGAATCTGTTTCGCTCGACGATCACACGCGGCAAAGCTGTGGACAGAGCGCCAGGACACATCCGTGATCGCCACAACTTTGAAATCGCACTCGCCGGGGTTCAGTCGGCTTCAGGGAGAATAACGACACCGGATTCCTCGTTGAACTTCAGAATCTCCGGAGTGGCGAAACGCTCCAGCGTCCAGCGGATCGGTGACTGACCGGGCTGTGCTTCGTCGCCGTACATGAATACGCGTTCCTCGCCGGGCGGAGTGAACATAAACAAAATCCTGGCAGCGTGCACGCCGGTATTCTTGAACCGATGCCGCGTTCCTCGCGGGACGAAAACGAAGTCGCCCGTGCCGGCCGTGAACGTTCGTTCACCGTCCAGGATCTCCACTTCTCCGTTGAGGACGTAGAACGCCTCGTCAGTCTTGGTGTGCACATGAGCGACCGGTCCATTGCCCGGGGGAACCGTGGCTTCCACGAGTCCGAGTGAACCATTCGTGGTCTCACTTGACGCCTTGATCGTGTACGTATCCCCGGAGAACCATTTACTCGGCCCCTCTCCCGCGGGGACGTACAGAGCTCCACTCTTCAGATAATTCGGATCCTGGTCGTCATGAAACGGCAGACTCATCTCAATAGCCTTTCAATCGTGGAGCCCGTGAGAGCGGAAGCCCCGACTCGTACCGTCAGGAAACCCCGCACCGGTCGCCGGGAACAGCGCCGAGAGTGGCGTAACACCGGAAGACGCGGACGGGAACATCGGGGTTGGTCATCGTCACCACCGAACGGAGGCGGCTGCGCAACCTGCGCGACGCGACGGCTGCGAGCGGGCGGTGCGGGCATCGGCCCTAATCGGTGAGGGCCTAATCAGTGCGGACATAGGTTGCAGCGGGCTGCTCGGCGCTGGGCACAGGCATCACCATACTTACTTGACGCGTCAAGCGCTATGCTTGACGGGACAAATATCTCCCCTTGCGTCATCGGAAGGTTTGCCACACGACGGAGGGGTCAGGTCATGACTCACGCGGGTACACCTGAGACTGCGGGGGGGCGCCGGGCGCCTTTGCCGAGGACCTGGCGCCAGCGCCGAGAACCCACAACCAAGCGTCCTCCACACGTCTTTGCGTGCACAACGGTTCCTGACACGGCGTCAGTTAAGTAATCTGACAGTGCGTCAGTTAATTGGCTGTCACACAGGAGCGGGCGGACCGATGCTTGGATCAACCCACGGCACCCTCACCACCGACTCCCGCCGGGCCCGGGTCATCGCCTGCGGCGAGCAACCCTCACCCGTCGTGCACGGCCGGCCGGCCGAGGTCCACGACCTGGACGTCAGCGGCCGTCCGCTCTACGCGGGCGTACCCGATCTGGACCGTTTCTTCCGTCCCGAGTCCGTGGCCGTGATCGGCGCCTCGGACGCCGAGGGGCGGCCGAACACCGGCATCACGCGACAGCTGATCGCCTGGGCCGAGCGGGTCGGCGCGCGACTGCACCCGGTGCACCCCACCCGTCAGTCCGTCTTCGGCATCCCGTGTCTCCCTTCCATCTCGGACCTGCCCGAACAGGTCGACCTGGCCGTGCTTCTGGTCGGCGACCCTCTTCCCGTGATCGAGAAGCTGGCCGAGGCCAAGGTGAAGTTCGCGGTCGCCTTCGCCTCCGGGTTCGCCGAGACCGGAGCCGAGGGCGCCCTCGCACAGGCCCGGCTCGCCACCGCCGTCGCCGGCTCGGGGCTGCGGCTGCTCGGGCCCAACACCAACCTCAACGCCTTCGAGAAGTTCCGGGACGACCTCGACGGTCCGGCGATCGCGCTCATCACACAGTCCGGGCACCAGGGCCGCCCTGTGTTCGCGATGCAGGAACTGGGCGTGCGGCTCTCCCACTGGGCGCCCACCGGCAACGAGGCCGACCTGGAGACCGCCGACTTCATCTCCTACTTCTCCGAGCGGCCCGAGGTCGGTGCCATCGCCTGCTACGTCGAGGGCTTGAAGGACGGCCGCTCCTTTCTGCTCGCCGCCGACCGCGCCGCCCGGCGCGGCGTACCCGTCGTCGCGGTCAAGGTCGGCCGCACCGAGACCGGCGCCCGCACGGCCGCCTCACACACCGGCAAGCTGACCGGCGCCGACACGGTGGTGGACGCGGCGATGCGGCAGTTCGGCGTGATCCGCGTCGACGGGCTCGACGAACTCCAGGACACCGCGGCCCTGTTGGCCCGCGCCCGCGCCCCGCAGGCCGACGGCGTCGTCGTGTATTCGATCTCGGGCGGCACGGGTGCGCACTTCGCGGACCTGGCGAGCGGGGCCGGACTCTCCCTGCCCACGCTGTCGGCCGACAAGCAGGCCGAGCTGCACGAGTGGATACCCGAGTACCTGAACGTCGCCAACCCCGTCGACAACGGCGGCCACCCGGTGGGCGACTGGCGCGGCCGCAAAATCATCGACGCGATCCTCGCCGACCCGTCCGTCGGCGTGCTGATCTGCCCCATCACCGGGCCCTTCCCGCCGATGAGCGACAAACTGGCACAGGACCTGGTGGACGCGGCGGAGCAGACGGACAAGCTGGTCTGCGTGGTGTGGGGGTCGCCCGTCGGCACGGAGGCCGCCTACCGCGAGACGCTGCTCGGGTCGTCCCGGGTCGCCACCTTCCGTACCTTCGCCAACTGCATCACCGCCGTACGCGCCTATCTGGACCACCACCGGTTCGCCGCCTCGTACCGCTCCCCCTTCGACGAGGCGCCCCGTACCCCCTCGCCCTCCTTCCGCAAGGCGCAGGCGCTGATGCGGCCCGGGCAGCAGCTGAGCGAGCACGCGGCGAAGCAGCTGCTGCGGGCGTACGGGATCCGGGTGCCGCGCGAGCAGTTGGTGACCAGCGCGGCGGCCGCCGTGCGCGCGGCGAGCCTGATCGGCTACCCCCTCGTGATGAAGGCCTCCGGCGCGCAGATCGCCCACAAGACCGAACTCGGCCTGGTGAAGCTGCCCCTGACCTCCGCCAGCCAGGTCCGCGACGCCTATCGCGAGCTGACCGACATCGCGCGCTACGAGGGGATCTCGCTCGACGGGGTGCTCGTGTGCCAGATGGTCGAACGGGGCGTCGAGATGGTCGTCGGCGTCACGCACGACGAGCTCTTCGGACCGACCGTGACCGTCGGCCTCGGCGGCGTCCTCGTCGAGGTGCTCCGGGACACGGCCGTCCGCGTGCCGCCCTTCGGTGACGACCAGGCCCGCGCCATGCTCGCGGAGCTGCGCGGGCGGGCGCTTCTCGACGGGGTCCGCGGGGCTCCGCCCGTCGATATCGACGCGCTGGTGGAGGTCGTCATCCGCGTCCAGCGCATGGCGCTCGAACTCGGGGACGACATCTCGGAGCTGGACATCAATCCGCTGATGGTGCTGCCGCGGGGGCAGGGGGCGGTGGCGTTGGACGCGCTGGTGATGTGCCGCTGAGCGGCCTCGCCTCCCGCTCCGGAGGCCCACGGCTCCTCGTACGGAAACCGTTGTTCCTCGCAGGAGAGCCACTGCTCCTCGTACGAAAAAGCCCAGCACTCCTCGTACGAAAGGGCCCACCACTCCTCGTACGAAACGGAGTACCCCCATGTCCGACTCTCCCCATGTATCTCCCGAAAAGTCCCTCGACTCATTGATACTTCACGCCACTGACAACGCGGTCGCCCGGATCACCCTCAACCGGCCCGAGGCGATGAACGCCCTCACCTGGGACCAGCGGGAACGCATGATCGCGCTGCTCGCGGAGGCCTCCGCCGACCCGGACGTACGGGCCGTCGTGATCACGGGGACGGGCCGCGGCTTCTGTGCGGGCGCGGATCTGCGCGGGGGCCCGCCGGCCGGAGAAAGGGTGCCCGGCGACGTCGCCCGTACGATCCGGCTCGGCGCCCAGCGGCTCGTCTCCGCCGTCCTCGACTGCGAGAAGCCGGTGATCGCGGCGGTGAACGGCACGGCGGCCGGGATCGGCGCGCACCTCGCGTTCGCGTGCGACCTCGTACTCGCGGCGGATTCGGCCAAGTTCATCGAGGTGTTCGTACGCCGGGGCCTGGTCCCGGACGGCGGCGGCGCGTACCTCCTCCCCCGGCTGATCGGCCCGCAGCGCGCCAAGGAGCTGATGTTCTTCGGCGACGCGCTGACGGCGGCGGACGCGGAGCGGCTCGGCCTCGTCAACAGGGTTGTGCCGCCTGAGGAGTTGGAGAAGACCGCGCGCGAGTGGGCCGAGCGGCTGGCCACCGGGCCGACCCGCGCGCTCGCTCTCACGAAACAGCTGGTCAACGCGTCGCTGGACAGCGACCGCGCGGCCGCCTTCGCCGCGGAGGCGGCGGCGCAGGAGATCAACATGACGACGGCGGACGCGAACGAGGGGGTCGCGAGTTTCGTGGAGCGGCGGGACCCGAAGTACCGGGGGCGTTGAGGTACGGAGGGCACCGGCACAGGTTCCGACCAAAACGGCTGGCGGCATTCACTTCTGACTATCCGTCAGCTTCAATGGGTGCTGTGATGGGACACGCAGGGATGGCGGCCACCGCCGTCCGATACCTCAGGTCGGTCGGCGCATCCACGGTCGCGGAGCCGGTCGAAGCGCTGCCGCGCCCGGAGCTGCGGGCCGTCGGCGACGACGAACGGGCACCTGTCGACCAGGCCGAATTCCGCCGCGTACTGGGGAACTTCGCGACCGGAGTGACCGTCGTGACGGCACCGGCCGGCGACGCCGCTCCCGGCGAGGGCGGGGGCTCGGGAACCGGCCCCGCCGGCTTCGCCTGCCAGTCCTTCTCCTCCCTCTCGCTCGACCCTCCGCTGGTCTGCTTCATGGTCGGCCGTACGTCGTCGACATGGCCGCGGATCGCTCGCGCGGGCGTCTTCTGCGTCAACGTCCTGGGGGCGCACCAGGGCGAGTTGTGCCGTGGCTTCGCGGTGCGCGGCGGGGACAAGTTCGCCGGGGTCGTGTACGACGCGACGCCCGTCACCGGCTCCCCCCGCCTCGCGGACGCCACGGCCTGGATCGACTGCACGATCCACGCGGTGCACACGGGCGGGGACCACCTGATCGTGGTGGGGCGGGTGGAGGCGCTCGGCACGGGCGACGACGAGGCGGACCCGCTGCTGTTCCACAGGGGCAGGTTCATCTGAGGCTGAGGCTGAGGCCGAGGACGCCGGTGCGCCGTCAGGCCGCCAGCAGGGGCGTCCGTACGGGCCGCCTGCGCCGGATCACCAGCGCCATCAGCGCCGCCGCCGCGCACAGCGCCCCCGACGCGTACCAGACCACGTTGTACGAGCCGAACGTGTCCCGGGCGACGCCGCCGAGGAAGGCGACGAGGGCGGCGCCGATCTGGTGCGAGGCGAGGACCCAGCCGAAGACGATGGCGCTGTCCTCGCCGTACTGCTCGCGGCACAGGGCCAGGGTGGGCGGGACCGTGGCGACCCAGTCGAGGCCGTAGAAGACGATGAAGAAGATCATCGGCGGGTGCACGGTCTCGGCAAGCAGCATCGGCAGGAAGAGGAGCGAGATGCCGCGCAGGGCGTAGTACACCGCCAGCAGCCGGCGCGGGTCGAAGCGGTCGGTGAACCAGCCGGAGGCCACCGTTCCGACGACGTCGAAGACCCCGATGACCGCGAGCAGCGAGGCCGCCGCCGTGATCGGCATGCCGTGGTCGTGGGCGGCGGGCACGAAGTGCGTCTGGATCAGGCCGTTCGTGGAGGCGCCGCAGATCGCGAAGGTTCCGGCGAGCAGCCAGAAGGGGCCGGTGCGGACGGCGGAGAGGAGGACCGTCACCGCGCGGCGGGCGGCGCCCGGCACGGGGGCGGGCTTCTCGACAAACTCCGTTGCCCCGTAAGGCTTCTGGCCCACGTCCGCCGGGTGGTCCCGCAGCAGCAGCCATACGAAGGGGACCACCGCGAGGGCCGCGAGGGACACCGTCACGGCGGCCGGCCGCCACTCGTGCCTCGTCACGATCCACGACAGCAGCGGCAGGAAGATCAGCTGACCGGAGGCCGAGGCCGCCGTGAGGATGCCCGTCACCAGGCCGCGCTTCTCCGTGAACCAGCGGTTCGTGACCGTCGCCGCGAAGGCGAGCGCCATCGAACCGGACCCGAGCCCGACCAGCAGCCCCCAGCACAACAGCAACTGCCAGACCGCCGTCATCCACACCGTCAGTCCCGACCCGAGCGCGATGACGACCAGGGCGACCGCGACGACCCGCCGTATCCCGAAGCGGTCCATCAGCGCGGCGGCGAACGGCGCCGTCAGCCCGTACAGCGCGAGGTTGATCGACACCGCCAAGCCGATCGTGCCGCGCGACCAGTGGAACTCCTGGTGCAGCGGGTCGATCAGCAGCCCCGGCAGCGACCGGAAGGCCGCCGCGCCGATGATCGTCACGAAGGTGACGGCGGCGACGAACCACGCACGGTGGATGCGGTGCCGTCTGCTGGTACGGGGCTTCTGAGCGGCCTCTGCGGCTTCGGTCGTCTGGGTCACGTCTAGAGCTTCGGGCCTGCGATCTCCGCGAACGAGTGGCCCGAAGGACATCATTCGCTAGGATCGGGCCATGGCCGACCAGCAGGCACCTCCGCAGCAGACGTCCGCGCACGAGACACCCCCGCACCAGACATCTGAGCCGCAGGCATCCGAGCCGCAGGCCTGCTCCAGGCACCGAGTCGTCGTCCTCGCCCTCGACGGCCTGCTGCCCTTCGAGCTCGGCATCCCGCAGCGCATCTTCGGCAAGGCGCGCGACGCGGACGGCAGGAACCTGTACGACATCGTCACCTGCTCGATCCGCCCGCCCGGCCTCGTCGAGACGGACGCCGACTTCGCCGTCCTCGTCCCGAACGGCCCCGAGGCACTGGCCACCGCCGACACCGTCGTGATCCCCGCCTCGTACGAGCTCGGCCCCGTCCACGACGAAGGCGTTCTCACCCCCGAACTGGCCGCCGCCCTCGCCCACATCCGCCCCGGCACCCGCCTCGTCTCCATCTGCA
The DNA here is from genome assembly GCF_026341825.1 of Streptomyces sp. NBC_00620. Taxonomy (GTDB): domain Bacteria; phylum Actinomycetota; class Actinomycetes; order Streptomycetales; family Streptomycetaceae; genus Streptomyces. The sequence continues at coordinate 2,554,880 of NZ_JAPENY010000001.1, read as the reverse complement.
CCGGCGGATACGTCCTCGCCGCGGCCGGCTATCTCGACGGCCGCCCGGCCACCACGCACTGGATGCACGCGGAGCACTTCCAGGAGCTCTTCCCGAAGGTCAGGGTCGACGCCGACGTCCTCTTCGTCGACGACGGCGACGTCCTCACCTCCGCCGGGGTCGCGGCCGGCATCGACCTGTGCGTCCATCTCGTACGCCGCGACCACGGCGTCGCCGTCGCCAACGACGTGGCCCGCCGCACCGTCGTACCGCCGCACCGCGAAGGCGGCCAGGCGCAGTACATCCAGCGCCCGGTCCCGGAGGCACAGACGGCCACCACCACCGCCGCCCGCGCCTGGGCCCTCGCCCGCCTCGCCGAGCCGCTGCAACTCCGCGACATGGCCGAGCAGGAGTCCATGTCCGTACGCACCTTCACGCGCCGCTTCCGCGAGGAGGTGGGCGTGAGCCCCGGCCAGTGGCTCACCCAGCAACGCGTCGAACGCGCCCGCCACCTACTGGAGTCCAGCACCCTCTCCATCGACCAGGTGGCCCACGAAGCCGGCTTCGGCACACCCCAGTCGATGCGCCAACACCTGCAAACGGCCCTCGGCGTCACCCCCACCGCGTACCGGCGCACCTTCCGCGCCGGAAACACGTCCGGGATCCCGGACGTCCACAACGACCTTCTCCACAGCGGGAGTTAACCCCCGGTGCTGACCCTCTAGAAGGTCAGCACCGCCCGCGCCACCCTCCCCCCCTGCGCATCCGCCACCGCCTTCTCGAAGTCCTCCACCGGATACGTCTCCGTCACCAGCTCGTCCAGCAGCAGGCGGCCCTCCCGGTACAGCTCCGCGTACAGAGCGATGTCGCGTTGCGGGCGGGAGGAACCGTAGCGGCAGCCCAGGATCGACTTGTCCAGGTACATGGAGGAGACGAGGAAGGAGGCCTCGGCGGTCGAGGGGGGTACGCCGAGCAGTACCGCCTGGCCGTGGCGGTCCAGCAGGTCGATGGCCTGCCGGATGAGTTCGACGCGGCCGACGCACTCGAAGGCATGGTTGGCGCCGGTGGGGAGGATGTCCTTGACGGTGTCTGTCGAGGTCAGGAAGTGTGTCGCGCCGAACTGGCGGGCCACCTGCTCCTTCGCCGGGTTGGAGTCGACCGCGACGATCTTCAGGGCGCCGGCGATCCGCGCGCCCTGGATGACGTTGAGGCCGATGCCGCCCGTGCCGATCACCAGGACGGTGTCGCCCCGGTCCACCCGTGCGCGGTTGAGTACGGCCCCCACCCCCGTCAGCACCCCGCAGCCGATCAGCGCGGCCGACGGCAGGGGAATGTCCTCGGGGATGCGGACCGCCTGGACCGCCTTCACCAACGTCCGTTCCGCGAAAGCCGAGTTGGCCGCGAACTGGTACAGCGGCCGCCCTCCCCGCGTGAACGGCTGCTGCGGCATCCCGATCGCCTTGCGGCACATCGTCGGCCGCCCCCGGTCGCACTCGGCGCAGGTCCCGCAGTTGGCGAGCGTGGACAGCGACACATGGTCACCCGGCTGGACATGGGTGACGCCCACACCCACCGCTTCCACGATCCCCGCGCCCTCATGGCCCAGCACCACAGGAACGGGGAAGGGTATGGTCCCGTCCACCACGGACAAGTCGCTGTGGCACAGCCCGGCCGCGGAGATCGCGACCTGCACCTCGCCGGGCCCTGGATCCCGTACCTCCAGATCGTCCACGACCTGGGTCTGCTTACCGTCGAAGATCACGCCCCGCATCAAATCCGGCATCGCTCCGCCTCCCTATCCCCTGGGTTCCTTCGGCAGGCCGAGCACACGCTCGGCGATGATCGTGCGCTGGATCTCGTCCGAGCCGCCGTAGATCGTGTCGGCCCGGCTGAACAGGAACAGGTGCTGGAACGCGTCCAGTTCGTACGGCGACGAGGTCGTCCAGTCCGCCGGTCCCACCGCGGCCGCGACGCCCCGCACCCGCACCGCCAGCTCCCCGAGCCGCTGATGCCACCGCCCCCACAGCAGCTTGGCCACGCTGGGCGCGCCCGGGTCGCCCAAGCCTCCCGGACCGTCTGCTTGGGCCGGACTCCCCAACGTCCGCAGCGCGTTCCACCGCATCGTCCGCAGCTCCGCCCACAGCCGTACAAGGCAATCGCGTACGACGGGATCCTCGACCGCGCCGTTCGCGACGGCCGCCTCCACGACCCGCCTCAACTCCTCCGCGAAGCCGATCTGTTGGGCCAGCGTCGACACGCCCCGCTCATAGCCGAGGAGGCTCATCGCGACGCGCCAGCCGTTGCCCTCGCCGCCCACGACATGCTCGGCACGCGCCACCGCTCCGTCGAAGAAGACCTCGTTGAACTCGCTCGTTCCGGTCAGCTGGCAGATCGGGCGGACCTCGATCCGGCCCGGCTGGTCCATCGGGACGAGGAGGAAGGTCAGGCCGTGGTGGCGGAGCGACTCCGGTTGCGTGCGGGCGAGTACGAAGCACCAGTCGGCCTCGTGGGCGAGAGAGGTCCAGATCTTCTGGCCGGTGACGCGGTAGGAGTCGCCGGGTGCAGCGTCCTTGTCCCGTACGGCAGTTGTCCGTACGGCCGCCAGGTCGGAGCCCGCGCCGGGCTCGCTGTAGCCCTGGCACCAGAGTTCCTCGCCTCGGGCCACGGGAGGGAGGAAGCGGGCCTTCTGTTCGTCCGTTCCGTGGGCGATGAGGGTCGGTGCGAGCAGGTTCTCGCCGATGTGGCCCGAGCGGGGTGGTGCCTTCACGCGGGCGTACTCCTCGGCCCAGACGACCTGTTGGGTCAGGCTCGCGCGCCGGTTGCCGTAGCCGCCCTCGTCCCACCCGAGCCCGATCCAGCCGGCCCGGCCGAGCTCCCGTTCCCACTCCCGACGGTCGCCACCGAGGTGCTCCCGCAACCAGGCTCGCGCCTCCCCCCGGAAGTCCTCGTCCTCCGGACCGAATCCGAACTCCACGGTTTCCGCCTCACGTTGGGTCGGTCCACGTCATGTTTTTTTCGCCCCCTCCGCCCCTGCCCGTCCCGTACCTGGGGGCTGCGCCCCCAGACCCCCGCTTTCGGCCTGGACGGCCTCGTCCTCAAACGCCGGACGGGCTGAGGGGGTTAGCCCCTCCGGCGTTTGAGGAGCGGGGGTTTGGGGGCGGAGCCCCCAAGGGACGGGAATGGGTAGGGGCGGAGGGGGCGAAAAACCCACCCCAGCCCCCACCCACCGTCACTCATTGGGCCGCGCCTTCTCCGCCGCCGCCCGCGCCATCGCCTCCACCCGCTCCAGCAACGGCATCGGATCCACCCCCACACTCCCCGGCAGAAAGTCCGCGATCCGCTCCGGAGTCCAGGAGCCCTCCGCATACGCCGCCCGCAGCTCCCGAGGCTGCGCCCACACCGCGATCTTGGGCCCGGCGATGGTGTACACCTGCCCGGTGATGCGTTCCTGCCGGGCGCGTTCCGACAGCAGGTAGACGACGAGCGCAGCCACGTCCTCCGGCTCGCCGATCTCCGTCAGCTCCATGGGAACGCCCGCGGACATGCGGGTACGGGCGACCGGTGCGACCGCGTTCGCCGTCACCCCGTACTTGTGCAGGCCCAGTGCCGCGCTGCGGACGAGCGAGATGATCCCGCCTTTGGCGGCGCTGTAGTTGGCCTGGGAGACGGACCCCTGGTGGTTGCCGCTGGTGAAGCCGATCAGTGTCCCCGAACCCTGTTTGCGCATCACCGCCGACGCGGCCCGGAAGACGGTGAAGGTGCCCTTCAGGTGGGTCGCGAGGACCGGATCCCACTCCTCCTCGGACATGTTGAAGAGCATCCGCTCGCGCAGGATCCCGGCGACGCACACGACGCCGTCGATACGTCCGTACGACGTCAGTGCCGCGTCGACGACCCGCTGGCCGCCCGCCATCGACGAGATGTCGTCGGCCACCGCGACCGCTTCCCCGCCCGCCGCCTCGATCTCCTTGACCACGGCTTCGGCGATCGAACTCGTCGGCTGGGCGCCCTCGACGGACACCCCGTAGTCGTTGACGACGATGCGCGCTCCCTCGGCCGCCGCGGCCAGCGCGACCGCACGTCCGATGCCCCGCCCCGCCCCCGTGACGGCGATGACCTTGCCTGCCAGGAAGTTCCCCACGCCCGGCCCCTTCCCGCGGTTTCTGACGGTCCGTTAGATTCAACTCGGATTCTACGACCCGTCAGATACCTGGAGACAAGCCCCCGGGGAGGACTCATGTCACTGCCGGCCGAGTTCCATGACATCGCCAAGCGCGTGAACAACTGGGGGCGTTGGGGGGCCGACGACGAGATCGGCACCCTGAATCTCATCACCGACGAGGTCGTGCGCGAGGCCGCCGCCACTGTCCGAACCGGGCGGCGCATCCCCCTCGCCCTCCCGCTCCAGCAGGACGGCGTACAGACCGGCATGATCCCCGGGCGGGTCAATCCCCTGCACGTCATGGTGCAGATCAACCAGGAGCTCTTCGGCCCCGGCACGGTCGCGTGCAGCGACGACGCCGTGACGATGGGACTCCAGGCGGCGACCCACTGGGACGCCCTCACCCATGTCTCGCACTCCGGGAAGCTCTACAACGGCCGCCCGGCCGGCACGATCACCCCGCACGGCGGCGCCGAGTTCAGCGGCATCGACAAGCCGCGGCACCTCGTGTCGCGGGGCGTGCTGCTCGACGTCGCACGCGCACGGGGCAAGGACCGGCTCGACGGCGGGCACGCCGTGACACCCGAAGACCTGGACGCGGCCGAGGAGTTGGCGGGTACGCGGGTACGGGCGGGCGACATCGTGCTCGTACGGACGGGGCAGATCCAGGTGTATCTCGCGGGCGACAAACAGGGATACGGGTATCCGTCACCCGGTCTCTCCGTGCGCACCCCCGAGTGGTTCCACGCACGGGATGTCGCCGCCGTCGCCAACGACACCCTCACCTTCGAGATCTTTCCGCCCGAGATCGAGGACCTCTGGCTGCCCGTGCACGCGCTCGATCTGGTCGAAATGGGGATGTTGCAGGGCCAGAACTGGAATCTCGAAAAGTTGTCCACAGCCTGTGGAGAAGAAGGGCGCTACGCGTTCCTGCTGTCCGCGATGCCCGAGCCGTTCGTCGGCGGCACGGGAACCCCGGTGGCCCCGGTCGCCCTGCTGTGACCGAGCGTCGGCTGGCGGCGCGCCACTGCGCGCCCCGAGCACGGCATCGCGCGCCGCCATCCGGCTCCGGCGTTCCCGCCCCGCTCCCGCTGCCCCGCGGGAGCCGACGCCGAGTCGCGACCCGCACTCGCCGAGGGCTCCCGTCACCGGAACCCTCGGCGTCCCCTCGCGGCGAATCGCTGAACACAAGCGTGATCAAACGGACACGCCACGTCAACACCTGCTCGGAGATTTACCGCTTATGTCCCATTCATGAAGGCGCGCACAGAAGCACAGCCCGGCGCATTCAGCCACATCCGAAGCCACGGAAACAGAGTTCGTGCATAAATGCACGAACCCGTGCCTCAAGGTCAAACGCGTTCAGGCGCCTTCAAACGCCTTCAGACAGCTTCGTACGCGAAGCCTCAGACCGCTTCGTACGCGAAGTCCTCGTACGCCGGATACGCCGCCCCCGGCGTCGCAGTGGGCGAACAGCGGTCCACCTCGCACCAGATGCGCTTGCCGGCACCCTCGGGGCTCCAGCCCCAGCGGTCCGCGAGGCCGTCGACCAGCTCCAGGCCGCGGCCGTTGGTCTCGTCGCCCTCGGCGTGCCGGGGGATCGGCGGCCGGGTGCTGGAGTCGGCCACCTCCAGGCGGACGGTGGTGGCCTCCGCCCCGCCCGGCATGGAGAGCCGCACCACGGCAGGGCAGCCGGTGTGCACCACGGCGTTGGTGACGAGTTCGGAGACGAGCAGGATCAGCGTCTCGGCGAGCGGCTCATCGACCCCTATCCCGGACCCGGCGAGCCGCGAACGCGCCCACCTCCGGGCTCGCCCCACCTCTGCGGGGTCGGGCCGAATCTCCAGCTGCACTTGAAGCACCTGCACCGCTCACACCATCCGAACCGGCGGACACATCGCCTCGCGCCTCACAAGGGCCACGATCGTAGCCATTTTCTGCATGGCCAGAACAAGGATCACGGAACGTGATTCCCTTGCGAAACAGCATGGTTGACGTACAGTCACCCCAACAAGCGCTTCGGGCATATTCCAGCGCGAAGGAGTACGCGTGCGGGATACTGTGCGACGCTCGCCACGGGGAGTCGAACACGCAGGCGCGGGGATCCGCCCTGCCTCGCGAGCGGTGTGCATCGCCGGGTCCGGCGCCGCCTCAGAGGCAACACCGGCATGGCTCAAGCTCGGAACCACTCGCATCCCACACAAGGTACCGGAGCACGGCTCCGACTCCAGGCCGTGACAAGTCACGCCTAGGACACAACCCGATATCAACGCTCCGTAATTCCGGTATGCCACGATCCGCGACATCCGTTTCCGGTGCTTCCCGAACCGTTCCTGCACAGAGCCCTACTGGGCCGTTCCGGCGAGCAGATCGTCCGCCAACGCGTCCTCACTCTGTGTCGCGCCACCCGTACGCTGCGTCCGCACCCACGCCCTCTTGAGATACAGATGGACGTCTGCCTCCCAGGTGAAGCCCATGCCGCCGTGCACCTGGAGGCAGTCCCGCGCACCGCGCACCGCGGCCTCGTCGGCGAGCAGCCGGGCAGCCGCGACGTCCAGCGGGTCGGCGGTCACAGCGGCCGCGTAGACGGCGGCGCGCGCCACTTCCACCCGCACCAGCATCTGCGCGCACAGATGCTTCACCGCCTGGAAGGCCCCGATCGGCTGCCCGAACTGCTCGCGCGTCCGGGCGTGTTGCACCGCCAGCTCACAGACACGGGCGGCGGTACCGAGCTGTTCGGCGGCGGTGAGGAGTGAGGGGAGGAGGGAGGGCAGGAGCGAGGTGCGGAGTACGGCCGCCGGGTCGGGCTCTGTGGAGGCGGGCACCCGGTGCAGCGGGGTCAGCGGGTCCACCGACCTCAGGGGCTCCGCGCCGGCCGCGTCCCCTCGTACGACATCCGCCTCCGCCAGCCACTCCACCAGCTCCCCGTCGACGGCGGCCACCACGGTCTCGCCCGTGGCCGCCCCGTCCACCGTGCCCGCCGCGAGGTGGGTGGCCACCAGCGGTCCGGGCAGCAGCACCCGGCCGGCCTCCTCGAAGGCCAATACGGCCTCCGGGAGGCCGAGTCCGACGCCGCCGTCCGACTCAGGCAGCCGCAGGGCGAAGAAGCCCGCCTCGCCGAGCTCGCGCCACAGGGTCCGGTCGAGCGCCGGCCCGTTGTCCACGGCGGCCCGCAGGCCCTCGCGCCCGAAGCGCGCGGTCAGCAGCTCTCGCACGCCCGCCTTCAACGCCCGCTGGTCGTCGTCGAGTTGAAAGTCCACGGGGAAGACGTCACCGTCCCTTCGGAAGGCCCAGGATCCGTTCGGCCACGATGTTCGACTGGATCTGCGAGGTGCCGGCCGCGATGGTGTACGACAGGGACGAGAGCCGGTCGAGGGTCCACTCCCGGCCCAGGTCGAGGGCCTCGGGGCCGAGCACCTCGGCGGCGGCGTCGTACAACTCCTGCCGCGCGTGCGAGTACCGCAGCTTGAAGACGCTGCCGCCGACGCCGGGTACTCCCCCGGTCCTCTGCGACTCGCTCACGTTCCATTGCGTGAGCCGCCACAGGGCGCGGAACTCGGCGTTCAGCCTGCCGAGGCGGCGGCGCAGCACGTCGTCACCCCAGCGGCCGTTCCCGCGTGCCTCACGGGCGAGTTCGCCGAGCACGCGGCGGCAGGCGACGACCTCTCCGACGAAGGCGGTGCCACGCTCGTACGACAGCGTCACCATGGTCACGCGCCAGCCGTCGTTCTCCGCGCCCACGCGGTTGGCGACCGGCACCCGTACCTCGTCGAGGAAGACCTCCGCGAACTCGGTGGAGCCCGCGAGCGTACGCAGCGGCCGGACCGTGATCCCCGGTGCGTCCATGGGCATCGCCAGCCACGAGATCCCCCGGTGCTTGGGCGCCGAGGGGTCGGTGCGGACCAGCAGCTCGCACCAGTCGGCGACCTCCGCATGGGAGGTCCAGATCTTGGATCCGCTCACCACGTAGTCGTCGCCGTCCCGCCACGCGCGCGTGCGCAGCGCCGCGAGGTCCGAGCCGGCGTCCGGCTCGCTGAACCCCTGGCACCAGACCTCCTCGCCGCGCAGCACGGGCGGCAGCCAGCGCGCCCGCTGCTCGGGGGTCCCCTCCGACGCGATGGTGGGTCCGGCGTGCAGCAGTCCGACGAAATTGGCCCCTACGTAGGGTGCGCCCGCCTTTTCCGTCTCCTCCAGGTAGATGAGGTGCTGTGTGGGGGTGGCACCCCGGCCGCCCGCGTCGAGGGGCCAGTGCAGCCCCGCGTACCCGGCGTCGTACAGCGCCCGCTGCCAGCCGAGGTCGTACGCGCGGCGCCCCGGCCAGTCGTCGGGGGACGGTTTCGGCGGCAGCGAGGGGAGCACCTTGGCCAGCCACTCGTGCAGCCGCGCGCGGAAGTCTTCCTCTTCCTCCGTGTAGGCGAGATCCATAACCCCGTCCGCTACTGGGAATCTGATGGGTCGTCAGAATGCAGGCTAGCCCCGCACCTATGGACCGACAAGGCGGTGAGCCCTACGCTCTCCGCACGATCTGACTGTCCGTCAGTTCCATCAGCCACTGCCAGGGGGCCGAAGTGAACGACACCGCACACGCCCTGGGTTCCTCCCGCACCCTCTGGGAACTGGTCGCCCGCCGTGCCGACCTCACACCCCACCGGCCCGTCCTCCTCCAGGGCGACCGCTCCCTGAGCTTCGGCGAGTTGCGTGACCGCGCCGAGCGGGTGGCGGCCGGCCTGTACGACCTGGGCGTACGCCCGGGCACAGTGGTCGCCTGGCAGCTGCCCACGCGCATCGAGACCGCCGTGCTGTCCTTCGCGCTGGCCCGGCTCGGCGCCGTGCAGTCCCCGGTGATCCCGTTCTACCGCGACCGTGAAGTCGGCTTCGCGCTGCGGGAGTCCAAGGCCGAGTTCTTCGCCGTACCGGGTGAGTGGCGCGGCTTCGACCACACGGCGATGGCGCGGCGGCTCGGCGCGAAGGGCGTCTTCGAGGCGTACGACACCCTGCCGGACGGCGATCCCTCCGCACTCCCCGCCCCGCCCTCCGAGGGCACCTCGGTCCGCTGGATCTACTGGACCTCGGGCACCACCTCCGACCCCAAGGGCGTTCTGCACACCGACCGTTCACTGATCGCGGGCGGCTCCTGCCTGGCGCACGCGCTGCACCTGTCCGCCGACGACGTGGGCTCGATGGCCTTCCCGTACGCGCACATCGCCGGGCCCGACTACACGGTGATGCTGCTGCTGTACGGCTTCCCGGCCGTGCTGTTCGAGCAGTTCGCGCTGCCCGCCGCCCTGGAGGGCTACCGCAAGCACGGCGTGACGGTGGCCGGCGGCTCGACGGCCTTCTACTCGATGTTCCTCACCGAGCAGCGCAAACAGCCGGGGGAACCGCTCATACCGACTCTGCGGCTCCTGGCGGGCGGTGGGGCGCCGAAGCCGCCCGAGGTGTACCACTCCGTCGTACGGGAGATGGGGGTGCAGCTCACCCACGGGTACGGGATGACCGAGGTCCCGATGATCACGATGGGGTCGCCGGACGACACGGTGGAGAACCTCGCGACGACGGAGGGGCGGCCGCCCGAGGGCATGGAGATACGGATCGCGGACGGGGAGGTGCGGCTGCGCGGGGAGGCCGTCTGCCAGGGGTACTTGGACCCGGCGCAGACGGCGGAGGCCTTCGACGCGGACGGGTTCCTGATCACCGGTGACGTCGGGCATCTGACGGAGAGCGGGCACCTGGTGCTCACCGGGCGCCTCAAGGACGTCATCATCCGCAAGGGCGAGAACATCTCGGCCAAGGAGATCGAGGACCTGCTGCACCAGCACCCGGCCGTCGGCGACGCCGCCGTGATCGGGCTGCCGGACGCCGAGCGCGGGGAACGGGTCTGCGCCGTGATCGAGGCGGCCGAACAGCCGCCGGGGGCGGACGAGTTGACCCTCTCCGCGATCACGTCCTACCTGCGCGCGGAAGGGCTGTCCGTGCACAAGCTGCCGGAGCAGCTGGAGGTGGTGGACGCCCTTCCGCGCAACGACGCCTTGCGGAAGGTGCTCAAGTACAAGCTGCGCGAGCGCTTTTCACGGCCTTCGGGTGCTACTCGGGCACCGTGAAGTAGCGGGCGAACGCGCTCACGATCTCCGCCTCGCCGATCCGGCCGTCGGCGTCCGTGTCGAGGGTTCCGGCCGCGGCGGCGGCGACGTCCTCGGGGGCGCCCAGGGCTTTGAGCACGCGCGCGGTCTCGTCGACCGTGGCCGCGCCGTCGCCGTCGGTGTCCGCGACGGCGAGGGCCGCGTGCAGGAAGGGGCGGGCGATCTCGGCGAAGCGCTCGGGGTTGTCGCGCAGCCGCTTGACCGCGCCGTTCACGAACTCCTGGCGCGTGATCCGCTGGTCGCCGTCCCGGTCCGCTATCCCCGCCATGCCCTGCCAGAAGGCCTCCGCGCCGACATACAGGGCCTGGCCCTTGTCCGACCGCGCCGTCGTACCGAACTCGGCGAGGACCGCCTTGGTCGCGGCGTTGAAGTCCTCCCGGTCGATGTAGCCGTTGCCGTCCTGGTCGAAGCCGGAGAACCGGGCCGCGATCCTGCGCTCGTACTCGCTGTTGGCCATTGCCTTCGGGCCGCCTTACGTCACGTGAGGGTGCATCTGGAACGGAGCGTACGACGTCAGGGGCGCCCGGGGAGCGGGAAAACGACGCTTGTACCAAGACTGCGGGAATTCCGGGACAACGGTGTGGCGCAGCGCTCCCGCCGGGTGAGGGTCCCCTCACGTCTCGTGATCACGAAGCCCCGCTCGCCGCCCGCGCCGCACGTCACGCCGAGAGGGGGCTCGACTCCTCGCCGACGGCCGCGGTGACGTCCGGGTAGACGTCGAAGAGGCGGCGGACGCCGAGGGCCGCGAGGACCCGGTTGACGTGGGAACCCTCGACCGCCCCCTGTGCGGGCAGGATCAGGCGCAGGCGGCCCTGGCAGGAGCGGATGAGGCGGCGGGTGGCGATGAGGACGCCGACGCCGCTGGAGTCGCAGAAGAGGACCTCGGAGAGGTCGAGGACAAGACTGCGGCGGCCGTCGGCCACCGCTTCGTGCACCCGTTGACGCAGCTCCGGCGAGGTCACGAGGTCCATCTCGCCGGACACCCGCAGCACGGCCCACTCACCCTCATCGCCGTAGGTCACCTTGAGTGTCACCGCCACGCCTCTCGCTCGCCTCACACACTGGAAACGGAAGGGATTCCTACGCTTCTCTTCCCCGCGACTGCCCGACTGTCGTTCCATGAAACACCGGTCCGGAACCAAAGAAACGTCGGTCCAAGGTCGAAAGCGCGCGATGAGCGAGTCATTTCGGTCACGTACGTTCCGATGTGTTCAGTACAGGGCAGGCGCCTACCATTCCTGGACCGTCCGGGGGCGCACATTGACACAAAGGGGCGTGCGCCCACAGACGTGCCGACTACATTCGAGACAGCGAGTGCGCGCAGGCTGGACACAGCACGGACACGCGGACACGCAGGCTGGACAAAGGGACAGGCGCCGGGCACGACCAGGGTGAGGGGGCCGCATGGCGACGAGCAACGCACCGCCCCGCTGGGACCGCAAGATGCAACAGCGGCTCGCACGCGGGGAGGCGGCCGCACTCGGTGAGCTCTACGACCGGTTCGCCTCGCTGGTGCACGGCCTCGCCCACCGCGTGCTCGGGGACGAGCGGGCCGCCGACGGCATCACGCGCGAGGTGTTCACGCACGTCTGGGAGAACCCCGACGCGTACGACCCCAAGCAGGGCCCGCTGCGTTCCTGGGTCGCCACACTGACCCACCGCCTCGCCGTCCAGCGGCTGCGCGCGACGGAGACCGCCGCGCTCGCCCGGGACGGCCTCGGCACCACCGAGGAGCTGGAGCGCAAGGTGCGCAGCGCCTCCGTGGCCGCCCGCGCCGACTACATCGTCACGTCCATGCCCGCCCCGCTGCGGGCCGCCCTGGAGCTCGCCTACTTCCAGCGCCGCGACTACCGCCAGGCCGCCGCCGACCTCGGCGTCACCGAGGACGAGGCCCGCCGCCGGCTCCGCCTCGGCCTCCAGCTCCTGTCCACCGCCCACGACACCGGCGGCTCCCCCGGGGCGCCGCCCGAATACGGGGGTGCCCGGTGAGCGCAGGGGCGGACCGGTACGAGGCGTTCGACGAGCGGGACCGGAACGAGGACGGGGACGGGGACGGGGGGAAGGACGGGGACGAGAAGCGGGAAGAGGGCGTCCAAGGTGCCGAGGGGGAGCCCAGTGAGTTCGGGGCGCCCGGTCGGCCGGGAGATCTCCGCGGGCCGGAAGGCCCTGGTGGGCCGCAGGGTCCCGACCGGCCGGAGGGCAGTCGCGACGACGTGCCCGGAAGGCCGCCGCGCATACCGCTGCCGCGTTCCTCCGTCGAGGACACCGGACTGCCGCTGCCCACGCCGGTACCCGCCCCCGCGCCCCCGCCCCTCGTCCTGGAGCACCGGGTACTGAAGTCGCTGCTCGGCGCGTGGGCGCTCGCCGCCTGCTCGGCGCAGGAGACGGCCGCCGTCGAGGAGCACCTCGGGGACTGCGGCTCCTGCGCGGACGAGGCGCTGCGGCTGCGTGAGGCGGTCGGACTGCTGCACCCGGCGGAGAGCCTCGACCTCGACCCGGCGCTGCGCACCCGCGTTCTGGAGGGCTGCCTCGGCCGGCGCCCGCCCCGGATCCCGGTGCCCGACTGGGCGACTCCGTACGACGCTGAGGCCGCGCGGCTCGACGCGCTGCTCCAGGACATAGGTGACGCCGAGTGGCACGCGCCCGTGCGGCTGCGCTGGTTCGAGGGCAACGGGCCCACCAGCCGCCGTACGACCGTCGCCGGGGTCATCGCCCATCTGCTGAGCGTCGACGGACTGGTCGCCGTCGCCCTCGGCCTGGAGGACCCGCTCGACTCGCCCTCCGCCGAGGCGACTCCGACGGCCCGCACAGAGGCGTACTGGGATGCCTCGCACTTCCCGCCCACCCGGTCCGTGCGCGGACCCTGGCGGGAACAGAGCCACAACCTCGTCCGTACGGTGTCGTTCGCGGGCGGCGGCTCCGGGCGCCTGCCCGTGCCGTACGGCGCCTTCGAGCTGCCGCTGAGCGACTCGATGCTGGACCGGGCCTTCGAGTGCTGGGTGCACGCGGGGGACATCGCGGACGCGGTGGACTATCCCTACGAGCCGCCGGCCCCGCGCCATCTGCACAGCATGATCGACCTGGCGGCCCGGATGCTGCCCGGCTCACTGGCCGAGCGGCGCCGGGCGGGGCTCTCCGCGGCACCGGCCCGCCACCTCGTCGAGGCGGGCGCGTCCGGGCGCAGCCTCCGTCTGGAGATCGAGGGCTCCGGCGGCGGCGAGTGGCTCATCCCGCTCGACTCACCCGGCGCGATCGCCTCCGCCGAGCGCGAGGTCGCCCATGTCGCCCTGGACGGCGTGGAGTTCTGCCGCCTGGCGGCGGGGCATGTGTCACCGGAGGAGGCGGCCGCGGGGCAGGACGGGGACCGCGAGGCGATCAGGGATGTGCTGTTCGCGGCGGCGTCGTTGAGCCGGATGTAGGCGGGCGTCGGGGGTTTTCGCCCCCTCCGCCCCTGCCCATTCCCGTCACTTGGGGGCTCCGCCCCCAAACCCCCGCTCCTCAAACGCCGGAGGGGCTGAAACCGGGCGTAGCCCGGAAGCACGGGACGGGAAGGGGCGGAGGGGGCGAAACCCGCCCTACCCGAACACCACCGTCCGGCGCCCGTTCAGCAGGATCCGCCGCTCGGCATGCCACTTCACCGCCCGCGCCAGCGCCTGGCACTCGACATCCCGCCCGATGGCGACCAGCTGGTCCGGCGTCACACCGTGCCCGACCCGCTCGACCTCCTGCTCGATGATCGGCCCCTCGTCGAGATCGGCCGTCACATAGTGCGCGGTGGCACCGATGAGCTTCACACCCCGGGCATGCGCCTGGTGATACGGCTTCGCGCCCTTGAAGCTCGGCAGGAACGAGTGGTGGATGTTGATGATCCGCCCGCTGAGCTGCTTGCACAGGTCGTCCGACAGCACCTGCATATAGCGGGCGAGGACGACGAGTTCGACGTTCTCGGCCCGGACCAGCTCGAGGAGCTGAGCCTCGGCCTCCGCCTTCGTGTCCTTCGTCACCGCGATGTGGTGGAAGGGAATGTCGTACGACCCCACAAGCTCGGCGAAGTCCGTGTGGTTGGAGACCACGGCCGCGATCTCGACCGGCAGCGCACCGGTCCGCGCGCGGAAGAGCAGGTCGTTCAGGCAGTGCCCGAACTTGCTGACCAGCAGCACGATCCGCATCTTGTCCTCGGCCCGGTGGATCTGCCAGTCCATGTGGAAGGAGTCACCGATCGCCGCGAAACTCGCGCGCAGTTTGTCCACGGTCACCGGCGCCTCCGCCGAGAAGTGGACGCGCATGAAGAACAGTCCCGTGTCGTGGTCGCCGAACTGCTGACTGTCCTCGATGTTGCAGCCGGTCATGAAGAGGTAGCTCGACACGGCGTGCACGATGCCCGGCTTGTCCGGGCAGGAGAGGGTCAGGACGTACTGCTCGGCGGCGGGTGCGGCCCCGCGGACGGACTGCTCATTCATGCAGGACAGGTTCCCATACCGCCCGCCCACGACGGGCGCCCGTCCCGCCAGGCGGACCAGGTCAGGCACGGGACGGCGCGACTACCCGTGGTCGGGGTCGTGACCGTGGCCGAGGTCGTGACCGGGAGCCGGGGTCGTGACCGAGAGCCGGGGTCTACGCCGACCGCGTCAGGATCTTCAGCACCTCAAGCGTGCGCGGCGGGATGTCGGGGTCCTCCCCGTCACTCACCGCGAGGCGCACATGCGCGTCGCGCGCGGCTCGTACGGCGTCCGGCCAGCCCTGGTGGTCGAGGTACGTGGAGACGAGGGCGTCGGGTCCGACCTGGTGCATGATCCGCAGGACGCGGAGCACGGCGGTGTCGACGAGCGCCGCTTCCTGGGAGTCCCGGAAGATCGTGCCGACGTATTTCTCGGCGGACCAGTTGTCCAGCCAGGTGTCCTCGACCAGGCGATACACGGCGTCGGTGACGTCCCCGTACCCGTCGACGCCTGCGAGCCAGACGCCCCGCTGGAAGTCGGTGTCGGAAAGCATGTGCAGCGCGGAGCGCACATTGCTGCGCCAGCGCCACCACGGCATGTCGTTCAGTGGCATGTCGCCCATGGTGGACGAGCGACGGCCGCGACGGGAAGAGTTCTCCGAACCTTGCACGGTCACCGATCGTACGTTCCCCGCGAAGAGCAGATCGTCCGCCCCCGCAATTCACCTCTGAGTCACCTGATGTTGACCGCGGGTCACACCCTGGTTAGTGGTGTGCCGGAATCGTGCGTGTGCATGACCGGCAGTCGACGCACGCGCACCGTCTCTCCCGTCCTCCCCCGGCCTCTCAAGGCCACGTTGCTGTCCGCGGGCGCGCTGGTGGCGTGTGCGTCGGTCGCCGTCGGGTGTGGGGTCATCCCTGGTGCCACGGGGGGCTCCGGGGACGACTCCATCACCGTCATGACGTGGGCTCCCGAGCAGACCGCCGCCACCAACAAGCCCGGAATGCCCGCCATGGCGAAGGCCTACGCCCGCTGGGTCAACAGCCGCGGCGGCATCAACGGCCGCAAGCTCAAGGTCCTCACCTGCAACGACCACAACGACAACGTGGACGCAGCCAACTGCGCCCGGCGCGCCGTCGACGAGAACGTCGTCGCGGTCGTCGGCTCCTACAGCCAGCACGGCCGCTCCTTCCTCGCCCCCCTGGAGGGCGCGGGCATCCCCTACATCGGCGGCTACGGCGTCACCGACGACGAGTTCACCAGCCCCCTGTCCTACCCCGTCAACGGCGGCGAGCCCGCGCTCCTTGCCGGCCTCGGCGAGCAGCTCGGCAAGACCTGCGGCCCGGTCTCGCTGATACGTCCGGACACCATCGCCGGTGACGAACTCCCGGTGCTGCTCGACTCCGGCCTGCGGGCGGCGGGCCACAAGTCCGCCTCCGACCAGCGGGCCGCCGACGACGCGACCGAGTACTCGCGGCAGACGCAGACGTCCCTGGAGAACGCGACCTCCGACCCGTACAAGAACGGTTGCGTGGTGCCCGCGCTCGGCGACCGTACGGACACCTTCATGGACTCCTTCCGGCGCGACCGCGAGGACTACTCGAGGGTGGGCGTGGGCACGGTCCTCGGCAGCGTCGACCAGTCGGTGATCAACTCCACCGGCGGCGCGTCGAGTCCGTACGAGGGCGCGTACGTCACCGGCTGGTACCCGCCCGCGAGCGACGCCGGCTGGGACCCGCTGCGCAAGGTGATCAAGGACCACGCCTTCGGCGACAACCGGATCGACCCCACGGACGCCGGAGTGCAGACGACCTGGATCGCCTACACCGTGCTGGAGAAGCTCGTCGACGCGCTCGGCGACGGCGAGGTGTCCGCGCTCGCGATCCGGCGGGCCCTCGACGACGGCCTCAAGGTGACCACCGGCGGGCTCACCCCGACCCTCAGCTGGCGCTTCGAGGACATGATCGCCGCCGTCGACTTCCCCCGCCTCATCAACGCCGACGTCACCTTCCAGGTCGTGAGCAAGGGCCAACTGGTCGCGGCGCGCAAGGGGTTCGTCAGCATGTCGAAGACGCTGGAGAGCGCGGACTAGCTCCGCCGGGAGTCCGGTGTGTCGTCTGCGGGTCCGTCGTGGCTGGTCGCGCCCACGCGGCGGAGCCGCATGTATGTCACAGCCCCGCGCCCCTTACGGGGCGCGGGGAACTGCGCGAACCGGTGCTCACAGTTGGATGCGTGTGCGCTCGGTCAGTCCGTACTTCGACGCGATGGAGTTCCACAGCTTCGCGGCCTTCTCCTTCGCCGTGCTCGCCGTGCCGCTGTCCCGGACGGCTGCCTGGCTCTGGCCCGTGCCGCGGGCCTGGCCGTTCTTGCAGCCCTTCTTGCCGGCCGCCTGGTCGGCCCAGGCCGCGTAGTGGTTGTCGGCCGACTCGGAGGCCTTCCAGCCGTTGGTGAGCGCGGTGGTCAGCTCGGCGTGGTTCGGGAGCTTGTCCAGCGAGAGGGCGTCGAGCCGGGTGACCAGCTCGCCGCGCTGGTTGGCCGCGTCCCGCAGATCACTGGCCGCCTGGCCCAGGTTCTTGCACGCCGTCACGTCCGCCACGGCGTTGATCACCGAGTCGCGGCTGGCGTTGGCGTCCGCGAGGAGCTTGTCCAGCTCGACGGCCTGCGCCTTGGCGGGGTCGGCGGCGGACGCCGACTCCGAGCCCTCCGTGGCGGGGGCGGTCGCCGACACGGTCGTGCTGTTGTCGTCGCTGTCGGCGTCTCCGCCGCTGCTGAGCAGGGCGCCGGCGCCGATACCGAGCACGGCGATGCCGATGCCGACCGCGGCGATCAGCGGAACACGCGAGCCGCCGCGCCCTCCGCGCCCGCCACCGCCGTCATTCGCGCCCCCGCGCCGCGCGGCAGCGCGTCCGCCCGGCGCTCCGGGCGCGCCCGGGGCTTGCGCGCCGTAGGCACCCGGGTTCTGCGCGCCGTACGCGCCGGGAGCCTGCGCGCCATACGAGGCGTGCGCCCCCTGCGGGGCCTGCGGGGCCTGCGCGCCGTGCGGAGCCGAAGGGTCGAACCGCGGCAGCTGCTGCGTCGACGCGGGCGCCGACGGCTCACTGCGGAACAGGTTGTCGAACTCCGCCGGAGGCTGCCTGTCCTCCGGCCCGCCCGGACGTACCCCGTAGGGCGCCCCGCCCGACTGCGCGGGAACGGGCGGGATGTACTGCGTGGCCTGCGCGTCCGGGTGCGCGGCAGGAGGCAGCGGTCCGGCACCGCCCTGGGGCGCCCGCCCCAGGAACTGGGTCGCGTCGGCCTGCACCTCGGGCGGCAGCGCCCCCGGGCCCACCGGAGGGATGTACTGGGTGGCGCCCTCATCGGGCACGGCCGCGGGCGCGGGCACGGAGGCGGCGGGCGGAATGTGCGGGATGTACTGAGTCGCCCCCTCGTCTGCGAGCGGGGCGGGCGGTATGTGCGGGATGTACTGCGTCGCACCATCAACAGCGGCAGGCGGCAGCGGCACACTCGACCCCACACCGGCGCCTCCACCCACACCCGCATCCACGGGCGGCAGCGGCTGCGCGACGGGCGGTCCCTGCGGAACGCCGCCGTCATGACCCTCGTACGCAGCCTGAGCGCCCCCGTACGAGGAAACCTGGGCGCTCCCGTACGACGGAGCCGACGCGCCCTCGGGCGGCAGCGTCCCGGCACCGGGCGCGGGCTGCGACTGCGGAGCGAAGCCCTGCGGCTGCTGGGCTCCACGCGAGCCCGGCAGCGAGCCCGGCAGTTCCTGAGCCCCGTACGCGCCCGGCAGCTCCTGCATCGGCTGCTGCTGGGCCGGGTTGTCGCCCCATCCCGGTCTCGGTTCCGCGGGAGCCCAGCCCTGGGACGCGTCGGGCGTGCCCCAGTCGGCGGCGGGCGCGTTGGGCCCCGGCGGCTGGGCGGCTCCCCAGGTCTGGGTGCCGTTCAACGGTGCCCCCCAGCCCTGGTCCGGCTGCTGTCCCGGCTGCGGGGCGGGGGCCGCCTGCTGGTCGGGTCCCCAGGGCCGGTCCCAGGCCTGGCCGCCCGCCGGGGTCGTACGGTCGCCCGTCGTACCCGGCAACAGGGGCGCGCCGCCGTCGGAGGGCAGCACGATGCCTTCGCGCGCGGGTCGCGGCGAGGGCTCTTCGCCCTGTCCACTCTGCGTCACCGGGACTCCTACGAATGGGGGACCTTCGGAATCATCGGCTCACGCTACCGGGTCCCCGCAACCCCGTGCCACGCAGCACAGGGCGTGACCACCACACCTGTGACCGCGGTAACAGATCCGCTCCCCTTTGCGCTACATATGCCTCCCCTCACAACCCTCTTGATCGTTTCCCGTCCGTTCACGCCCTGGATCACCAGCCGTTCACGCCGCGGCCTGCAACTCCATCCGCGCGCCGAACTCCCGTACCACCGACTCGTCCTGATACGGCTCCAGGCGCTGCTGGAAGTCCTCCAGATAGTCGGCGCCCCGGTTGGAACGGAGCGTGCCGAGCAACTCGACGGCGCGCAGCCCGGTGTGGCACGCCTGTTCCACCTCGCGCTGCTGGACCTGCGCGGTGGCGAGCAGTACGTAGCCGATCGCACGCCGCCGGGCCTTCGACTCGGGAAGCCCGGCGAGGGACTCCTCCGCGCAGCGCGCGGCCGCCTCCGCCTGTCCGAGGTCCCGGTGGCAGTGCGCCAACTCGTCGGCCAGGTAGGCCTCGTCAAAGTGCGAGATCCACGTCGGGTCGTCCCCGGAGGCCGCGTCCGCCGACTCCAGTGCGCCGACAGCCCGGCCGGACGCCACCTGAGCGGCGCGCGCGTCGCCCAGGAGCGCGTGCCCGCG
This sequence comes from Streptomyces sp. NBC_00620, assembly GCF_026341825.1. Taxonomy (GTDB): domain Bacteria; phylum Actinomycetota; class Actinomycetes; order Streptomycetales; family Streptomycetaceae; genus Streptomyces. The sequence goes on along the minus strand of NZ_JAPENY010000001.1, from coordinate 2,535,329 downwards.
CGCCTCGGCGGCGTAGAACATCGACTCCGCGCGCGGAGTCACCCGCCCGCGCGCCCCCTCCTGCGCCGCGCGCGCCAACTGCGCGATCTCGCGCGGGTTGCCGAGCTGCGCCGCCAAGTGGCTCATGGACGCGGCGAGTACGTACCCGCCGTACGCCCGGTCCCCGGCCGCCTGGGCGAGCCGCAGCGCCTGGATGTAGTACCGCTGGGCGAGGCCCGGCTGACCGGTGTCGATGGCCATGTAGCCCGCGAGTTCCGTCAACCGGGACACGGCGGCGAACAGTTCACGCCCGACCGCCTCCCGGTAGGAGCCCGCGAGCAGCCCGGAGACCACGCTGTTCAGGTAGTGGACGACGACCGGGCGTACATGCCCGCTGCCGTACTGGTGGTCCAGGTCCACCAGCGCCTGGGTCATCGCGCGGACCGCCGCGACGTCCGAGACCCCGACCCGCGGCCCCGCCGAGCGCGCCACCTGGGAGTCCGGCGAGGAGATCAGCCAGTCGCGGCTGGGCTCGACGAGCGCGGAGGCGGCGACGGACGAGCCGGAGAGGAAGTCCCTGCGGCCGACGTCACTGCGCCACAGCTCGCAGACCTGCTCGATGGCCCCCAGTACGGTCGGCGAGAACTGGAGACCGACGCCGGACGCGAGGTTCTTGCCGTTGGCCATGCCGATCTCGTCGATCGTGACCGTACGGCCCAGCTTGCGGCCGAGCGCCTCGGCGATGATGGCTGGAGCACGTCCGCGCGGCTGCTGTCCGCGCAGCCAGCGCGCCACGGACGTCTTGTCGTAGCGCAGATCGAGACCGTGCTCCGCGCCGCACATGTTGACCCGGCGGGCCAGCCCGGCGTTCGAGCAACCCGCTTCCTGGATGAGCGCCTGCAGTCGTTCGTTCGGCTGCCGCGCGACGAGCGGCCTTGCGGCCATGGCGTACCCCCTGTGGCTGCGGTGCCTGCCCACGCACCGAGTTGACGTGTCCTCAGCGGCCGAACCCAGTGAAGAACAGCGAAAGAACTCGGCCAAGAAGATCAATGCCCCGCAGACATACCGAAGATGCGAGACATGTGAGGATTGCCGGGGTAAGGGCAGTGACCCAACCCCTCACGTGGGTTACCCAGCCCCCGCCGCGTTTCCCCATGCGCGCCCCCACCCGTGCATCCATGCGCCCCACGTGCGGAATCGATGCTCCTCCCCCGCGCGCGCGTCCCCCGTAACCCGAGGTGGACGCGGGAGTTGAGTTCCACGTGGACGAGACCATCGCAGGCACCGAGACCGCACAGATCCCCAAGCAGCGCGGCGAATCGCTGCAGGACACCGCCGTGCGCTATGCCGAGGAGCGCCACTGGGACGTGTTCCCCGGCACCTGGCTGGAAGCCGTCGACGGAGTGCAGCGCTGCTCCTGCGGCGAGGCGGCGTGCCCCCTACCCGGCGCGCACCCGGCGCGCGAGGACTGGGCGACGCAGGCCACGGGCAGTGCGACCGTCGCGCGCCGGCTGTGGGCGAAGCAGCCCACGGCGTCGATCCTGCTGCCGACCGGGCGTACGTTCGACGCGATCGACGTGCCCGAGACGGCCGGGTTCCTCGCGCTCGCCCGCATGGAGCGGATGGAGCTGACCCTCGGGCCGGTCACCTGCACGCCGGACCGGCGCATGCACTTCTTCGTGCTTCCGGGGGCCTCCGCGAAGGTCTCCGATCTCGTACGGAAGCTGGGCTGGCCGCCTGCCTCCCTCGACCTGGTCGCCCTGGGCGAGGGGTCGTACGTGGCGGGTCCGCCCACCCGGTACGGGTCGCAGGGCGCCGTGCAGTGGGCCCGTCGGCCCACGCCCGCGAACCGGTGGCTGCCGGATGCGGAGGAGTTGATCTCGCCGCTCGCCTACGCCTGCGGGCGGGAGGGACGCCGGTAGCTTCCGCAGCGCCGTCGTATTCTGCGGATCCGTCGTGGCTGGTCGCGCCCCGCGGCGGAGCCGCTTGAAGGCAGAGTCCCGCGCCCCTAAAGACGGGCGTTGGCCCTTAGGGTGCCTGTATGACCGAGGGAGCAGGGGGCGGCGTGCCCGCCGTGCGTGTGCGGGGGCTCTGGAAGCGGTTCGGGGAGCAGGTCGCCGTCGCCGGGATCGATCTGGAGCTGCCCGCGGGGCAGTTCATCGGGCTCGTCGGTCCGAACGGGGCCGGCAAGACCACCACCCTGTCGATGGTGACCGGGCTGCTGAGGCCCGACCAGGGCACCGTCGAGGTGGTCGGCCACGACGTGTGGCGCGACCCGGTGGAGGTCAAGGCGCGGATCGGTGTCCTGCCCGAGGGGCTCCGGCTCTTCGAAAGGCTCTCCGGGCGCGAACTCCTCGGCTACACCGGACGGTTGCGCGGCCTGCCCGGCGCCGAGGTCGACAAACGGGCCACCCAGCTCCTCGACGTACTCGACCTCGCGGGCGCCCAGCACAAACTCGTCGTCGACTACTCGACGGGCATGCGCAAGAAGATCGGCCTCGCCTGCGCCCTCCTCCACAACCCCGAAGTCCTCTTCCTCGACGAGCCGTTCGAAGGCGTCGACCCGGTCTCCGCGCAGATCATCCGCGGCGTCCTGGAGCGGTACACGGCATCGGGCGCCACGGTCGTCTTCTCCTCCCACGTCATGGAACTGGTCGAGTCGCTGTGCGACTGGGTCGCCGTGATGGCCGCGGGGCGCATCCGCGCGCACGGCCCGCTCGCGGACGTCACCGGCAGCGCCCCCTCCCTCCAGCAGGCCTTCCTGGAACTGGTCGGCGCGAACGGCCGAGCCGCCGGCGCCGACCTGGACTGGCTGGGCGGCGGCGCGCGATGAGCGCGAACGCCGGTGTCTCCGCCGCGTCGATCACACCCGTCGTCGTACGGCTGAAGCTGTCGCTCCTGCGCAACGGGCTGCGGCAGTCGGCCGGACGGCGGGCCGCGTACGTCGCCTCAGCCATCCTCGTCCTCCTCTTCGGGGCCCTCCAACTGCTCGGCCTGATCGCGCTGCGCGGCAACGCGCACGCCGTCGCCGTCGCCGCACTCCTCGTGGCGCTCCTGGCGCTCGGCTGGGCCGTGATGCCGCTCTTCTTCTCCAGCGGCGACGAGACGCTCGACCCGACCCGCCTGGTCATGCTGCCGCTGCGGCCACGCCCGCTCGTACGGGCGCTGCTCGCGGCCTCACTCGTCGGCATCGGACCGCTGTTCGCCCTGTGCCTGCTCACCGGATCCGTGATCTCCGTGGCCCACGGCACGGCGGCGTACGTCACCGCCGTCGTCGCCGCGGCCCTCGGGCTCCTCGTCTGCGTGGCCCTCGCACGCGCCGTCGCCGCCGCCAACATCCGGCTGCTGACCAGCCGCAGGGGCCGCGACCTCGCGGTGCTCAGCGGCCTGCTCATCGCGATCGGCGCGCAGGTGGTCAACTTCGGTGCGCAGCGGCTCAATTCGTCGGGTGGACTCTCCGAGCTCGACACGCTGGGGGATGTGCTGAGCTGGGTGCCGCCCGCGTCGGCGATCGGCGCGGTGCATTCGGTGAGTGAGGGGTCGTACGGGATCGGAGCCGCCCAACTCGCCTTGAGCGCGGCCGCGTTGGTGGGGCTGCTGGCGCTCTGGTCCCATCACCTGACCCGGCTGATGACCTCGCCGGACGGGTCGACGCTGCAGGCTGCGGAGCCCGCGGCGCGGGAGCGGGGTTCCACCGGCCTCGGCCGGCTGCTGCCCACGGGCCGCACCGGGACCGTCATGGAGCGCAGCCTGCGCTATGTGTGGCGCGATCCCAAGACCAAGGCGGCCTGGGTGACCTCACTCGCCATCGGGCTGATCGTGCCGGTGTTCAACGCCCTGCAGGGCACCGGCTCGATCTACTTCGCCTGCTTCGCGGCCGGGATGCTCGGGATCCAGATGTACAACCAGTTCGGGCAGGACACGTCCGCGTTCTGGATGGTCGCGATGACGATCTCGTCCACCCGGGACGCGTACGTCGAACTGCGCGGGCGCGCGCTGGCGCTGCTGGTGATCACCCTGCCGTACACGGCCCTCGTGACCGTCCTGACGACGGCGATGCTGGACGACTGGAGCGCGCTGCCCGAGGTGCTCGGCCTCTCCTTCGCGCTGCTCGGCGCGATGCTGGCGACCGGCGCGTGGTCCTCGGCCCGCTTCCCGTACTCGATCCCCCAGGAGGGCTACAAGAACGTGGCCCCCGGCCAGGCCGGGCTCGCCTGGATCTCGATCTTCGGCGGCATGATCTCGGCCGCGCTGCTGTCCGCTCCCGTCATCGTTCTCACGATCTGGCTGAACACCTCGGCGGACGGCGACGAGTGGATGTGGCTGCTGCTGCCGCTGGGTGCCGGGTACGGCACCCTGATCACGTGGTGCGGACTGCGGTTGGCGGCGCCGCGGACGGCGGCGCGGCTGCCGGAGATCCTGACGGCGGTGAGCAAAGGCTGACGCTCAGGACCTGAGGACGTCAGGGCGTCAGGACCCCGTCCAGGAACGGTTCGATCGCCACGCGCCACGCGTCCGGCTGGTCGTAGTGCACGAGGTGGCCGGCGTCGGCCACCTCCGCGTACTGGCCGTTCGGCAGGACGCGGACCATCTCCTGGGACTCGGCCCGGCCGAGCTCGCCGTCGAGACCCCGTACGACCAGGGCGGGGCACCGGACCTGCGCGAGTTCCTCCCAGTGGGCGTCGTACACCCAGGTCTGGCGGGACTTGAGCATCTGCGCGGGCTCGAAGACCGGGCGCCAGCCGTCGGCGGACTCGTGCATCACCTCGGCGTAGAACTCGCCGCGGGACGGATTCGGCCGCTCCACCCAGGGGTCGTCCTCGCCGAACCACTTGCGTACGTCGGCGAGCGTCGCGAAGGGAACGGGCCAGGCCTTGAACCAGTCCTCCCACTCACGCTGCGAGGCGGCGCCCAGCGCCGACGCCCGCATGTCGCAGATGATCAGACCGGAGACGAGATCGGGGCGTTTGGCGGCGAGCTGCCAGGCGGTCAGGGCGCCCATGGCATGGCCGATGAGGACTGCCGGGCCCAGGCCCAGCTGCTCGAGAGCGGCCTCGGCGTCCTCGACGTATGCCTCGCGGGTGTAGGCGGCCTCGGGCGGCTTGTCGCTCTGGCCGTGGCCGCGCTGGTCGAGTGCGACGGCGCGGTGCCGTTCGGAGAGCCAGCGGGCGGTGGAGGCCCAGTGGGAGGCGCGGCCCATGAGGCCGTGCAGTAAGAGCACGCCGGGCGCCCGCGAGACCTCCTCGGTCTTGGGAGGGTCCCCGAACTCCCAGGCGGCGAGGCGTACGCCACCCGCTCCCGTCACGTCGATGCGCCGCACCACAGGTAATGGCACCCCCCTAGCTCGCTCGGACCGCCTCGCTCCCGCTCGAGCCGGCCGGTCCACTCGTACCGCTTCCTACCTCGTCGTACCCCTGCTCCTGCTGCCCGCTTGCACTGGATTGCCGCTGACCGATGCTGAATTCTGCCGACCGCTGCCGGATTCTGCCGACTGCTGCTGGGATTTTGCTGACTGCTGTCCTGCGAGTACCCGTGGTACCCCGACTACGCCGCCACGTTATCGAATGGGGATTCGAGAATGCCTTTCTCGGCGGCAACACCCCTCGTTCGAGTGACCATGCTCAAGGATTGACCGCCTCCGCCGAGGGGAGATCTTCAGCGGGGGGCGGGCCGCTCGGGGAAACCGGTCCGAAGGGAATGACCCTGGGAGCTCGGGGCTCCGGGTCAGTACAGGGGAGGACAGGCCCCGGCGCCAATCGGCGCCGGGGCCCTCTCCACAACTGCGGCACATCCTTCCGCCCCCTCCCCGACCGCGCGCCATCGCTCTCGGACACGGTCAAGAGCTCTCAGGTCATATGCCTCACGCGACAGCCTCGCACGCAAATGGTCCCAGCGCTGCGATTCTGCACACTGAATCTTGGTTTCGGTGAGGTCACGCAGGCGTCACAACTGCCTCTGTGGTCGCGGCAGTTGACGTGCCCTCCGGCGCCTCAGCGCTTGGCGACGAACACGTGGGAAGCGACGTCCGCCTCCAGCTCCGCGGCCTCGCCACCACTGCCCACCAGGACCCCGCCCGCGGACTCCGTCACACTCACCACGGAGCCGGGCTGCACGCCCGCCCGCCGCAGCGTGTACATCAGCTGCGCGTCCGTCTGGATCGGCTCGCCGATACGCCGTACGACCACGGTCTTGCCGTCGACGCCCGGGTCCAGCTCGGCCAGCGACACCATGCCCTCGTCCAGGAACGGGTCGGCGCTGTCCTTCTCGCCCAGCTCCTCCAGGCCCGGGATGGGGTTGCCGTACGGCGACTCCGTCGGGTGGCGCAGCAGCTCGAGCACCCGGCGCTCCACGGCCTCGCTCATCACGTGTTCCCAGCGACACGCCTCGGCGTGCACCTGCTCCCACTCCAGACCGATCACGTCGACGAGGAGGCACTCCGCGAGCCGGTGCTTGCGCATGACACGCGTGGCCAGCCGCCGCCCCTCGTCGGTGAACTCCAGGTGCCGGTCGCTGGCGACCGCCACCAGGCCGTCGCGCTCCATGCGCGCCACCGTCTGGCTGACCGTCGGGCCGCTCTGGTCCAGCCGCTCCGCGATCCGGGCGCGCATGGGGACGACGCCTTCCTCCTCCAGTTCGAGGATGGTGCGGAGATACATCTCCGTGGTGTCGATCAGTCCGGACATGTGTGCCCCTCGATTAGCTCTGCCGGAGGCTCCGTGGCTCACCGGCTTGTGCGCTGGCCCTGGACTCAATTCTGACGCATACCACTGACAAGCGTGCCTCGCCGTTGAAACCACGTGGTTACGAGTGCCTCCGAACACCCTCCACGGCGGTCCCGACCCGGGCGAAAGCCCCGTATACGAGCCCCGCGTCACGTTGCACCACGTACTGCCCGCGGTATCACCCGCCGTATTGACAGCACGCTGGTCCAGACCGCAACGTGATCCGCGACGCGTCGACGGTGACGAGACTTCGACGGGACTTCGCCGAGAATTCGAAGGGGCTTCGCCGATGAGCGACAGCAAGCTGGCCGGACAGTTCTTCGACGCGGCGATCGGCCTGCTGCAACAGGTGCGGGACGAGGACGCCGGAGAGATCCAGGCGGCCGGAGCCCTGATCGCCGACACCGTCGCCACCGGTGGACGACTCTTCGCGTTCGGCGCCGGGCACTCCTCCCTCGCCGCCCAGGACATCGTCTACCGCGCGGGCGGCCTCGCCCTGATGAACCTGCTCGTCGTACCCGGCGTCGTGGGTGTCGACGTCATGCCGGCGACCCTGGGCTCGGCCCTGGAACGGGTCGACGGCCTGGCGAGCGTCGTCCTGGACTCCAGCCCGGCACGCTCCGGCGACCTGCTCGTGATCATCTCCCTCTCCGGCCGCAACGCACTCCCCGTCGAGATGGCCATGAGCGCCCGCGCCCTCGGCCTCAAGGTCATCGGCGTCACCTCGGTCGCGTACACGACGGAGACGGAGTCCCGGCACGTCTCGGGGACCTACCTCAAGGACCACTGCGACATCGTCCTCGACTCGAGGATCCCGGTCGGCGACGCCGAACTCACCCAGGACACCGTCCAGGCCCCCTTCGGCCCCGCCTCCACCGTCGTCACCACGGCCCTCCTCCAGGCCGTCATGGCCACGGCCGCGGGCGCCCTGGCCGACCGCGGCATCGAGCCCCCGCTCCTGCGCTCGGGCAACGTGGACGGCGGCCACGAGTGGAACAACCGCGTGATGACGGAGTACGGGGACCGGATCTTCTACCAGTACTGAGCCGGCGGGGGCACCCTCAGGGGCGCCCCGGCAGGCCCGCCAGTCCCTGCAGATCCTCCAGATCCAGCGCCATGGCGATCCGTACGGCCACATCCTCCGCGTACGTCGCATCCGTACGCTCGAACTGGCTGCGCCCCGCCCCCCGCAGGAACGTCACCACGCCCAGCGTCCGCCCCCGGCTGCGCAGTACCGCGCACAGCGCGTGCACCGAGTCCGGCGGCCACTGCCGTGCAACAGCCCACTCACGCGCGCGCGCCGGGTCGGTCTCCCTCGCGCTCGCCCGCACGGCCCCGCCCCGCTCCACGCACTGCAGCGCCGGATGCCCGTCCACGTACCGCACCGGCAGCCCGGCCTTCCCGGTCGGCATGCTCGGCCCCGGCGCCCCGGAGGGCGTGGCCGCGGCCCGTACGAGCCGCACCGGAGTGTCACCGTCGACCACCGAACCCCCCGCCACCCGGTCGATCAGCGCGTGATCGGCGAACCCGGCGAGCGAGAAGTCCAGATGTACGGTGGCCGCCTCGCCCGGGTCCTCGCACTCGGCCGCGGCCCGCGCCGCCCGGTGCAGCTGGTTGGCCCGGAACCGCAGCAGCGCCGCCTCCTGCTCGGTCTGCTTGGCCCCCGTCACATCCTGGAAGAGCCACCCCACACCCAGCGGTACGGGCTCCTCCGTGAGCGGCGAGGAGAGCCGCAGGAACCCGCTGCGCCAGCACCTGCGCGTCTCACCCTCCGGCGTCCGCACGCTCACCCACATCTCGGCGGGAGCGGGCGGCGCACCCTCGGCCAGCACATGTGTCAGCGCGCTCTCCAGTTCCTCGACGCCCTGGGAGAGCAACTCCCCCAGCGGCCGGCCGAGCACCGCCGTACGCCCGATCCCCAGCGCCCGCGCCGCATGGGCGTTGACCACGGCCGGCCGCAGATCGGCGTCCACCAGCACGACACCCCAGCTGGCGTCCTCGAACAGCGCCTCGCTCAGGGCGATGGACCGCTCCAGATCGATCTGCGCGTGCACCTCGCTGAAGGCGCAGTACACCCCGGCGGGCTTCCCGTCGGGGCCGCGCACCGCGGCCGACTGGGTCCGTACGAGGACTCGCCCGCCGTCCTTGGTGAGGAGGGCGAACTCGTTCACCTGCCGCCCGGGAGCCTCCATGGCGGACAGCAGCCGACCCTCGACCTCCTCGGCGTCGGCGGTCCGCACGGCCCACCCGGCGAACCCCTGCCGCCCCACGGCCTCGGCGGCCGTCCACCCGAGAATCCGCTCGGCCTCACGGTTCCAGTGCGTCACGACCCCATCGGCGTCAAAGGCGCACAAGGCCGCGTCCATCCCGTCGAGGAGCGCGGCAAGAAGATCCGAACCATCCCGGTCGGGCTCGTCCGGCCCCAGCTCATCGGTAGTCCCACTACGCCGGGAAGCACTCACCTGAACCCCCTGCAGGCTGCGTCCGCACGTACGGCGTGACAGTTCGCTCACTCACCATCATTCAACTCGAACGTGACCCAGCCCACACCTGGTTCCCCAAAGATTGGACGAAATCGTTGTACGCCGGATTTCCGTCCCACGCGCCCCATGAGCTGCGGGTGCTCGAGTGGTCTGGATAGCAGCAAGATCGGTTGCGCGTTCGGGGAATTGGCGTTGTTCGCACGGATGGGCGCTTTCGGGGGCATTCGGCTCCCTGCGGGCGCTTGATCGCTAGCGTCGTTGATGCACGCGCGAAAGGAGGTCACTCGCTCCTCGGTCGCAGGCCGAAGCCTGTCTACATGGTGGACAGGCCGAGTGACCAGCCCAAGTCATCACGATCCGCAAGATCAGCGAGGTGCCCTCGATGACTACGTTTCCTGCAGGCGAGCAGACTCACCCTGGCGTGCTTCCTCAGCGCCAGGCTCTGGAATCCGTGGGAGCAGACACCCCTGGGAGCAGGGACGAAACGGCTCACGGACACCCCGCCATCGCACGGGGCACCGACAGGGAACATGGGCGAGGGGAGACCGACGGGCACGGCACCAGAACCCGTCGGCGTCACGCTGAAACCGCCCCTTCGGGAGCGGAAACGGCAGCGAACGGGAACGGTGACGTTCCCCCACACGAGCGCGGCTATGTGGGCGGCATCGGCGCGAGCAGAGTCTTCGTCCTGTCCAAGGAAGGACAGCCCCTGATGCCCTGTCACCCCGCCCGCGCACGCGAACTCCTCCGCAAGGGGCGGGCCGTGGTCGCACGACAGGTCCCCTTCACCATCCGGCTGAGAGACCGCACGCTCGCCGAATCGGAAGTCGACGGCGTGCAGTTACGCATCGACCCCGGCTCCAAGGGAACGGGTCTCGCCCTCACCGACGAGAAGAAAGAGACCGACGAGTGCGGTGTCACTGCCACCGTCAGGCGCGGACTGGTCTCCATCGAACTCCAGCACCGGGGCGACCAGATCCACATGTGCATGCAGCAGCGCGCCGGATACCGAAACAGGAGACGGTCGGCCAACTGCCGCTACCGACAGCCCCGTTCAGACAACCGCACTCGCCCAGCAGGCTGGCTTCCGCCCTCGCTGCGCCATCGCGTCGACACCACTGTCTCCCTGGCCACCCGCTTGTGCAGATACGCACCCGTCACCGAGATCCACATAGAACGCGTCGCCTTCGACACCCACTCCATGATCACAGGCAGACCCCTCACCGGAGCCGAGTACCAACAGGGCACGCTCGCCGGAACCGAAGCCCGCGCCTACCTCCACGCCAAGTGGAACCGAGCCTGCGCCTACTGCGACGCCACCGGCGTACCGCTGAACATTGACCACCTCCGGCCCCGGAGCCGTGGCGGCTCCAACCGCGTCTCGAACCTTGTCCTCGCTTGCGTCCCCTGCAACCAGGCCAAAGGCAGCACGCCCGTCGACGTCTTCCTGGCCGACCGGCCCGATCGCCTCGCGAAGATCCTGCAGCAGGTCAGGACGCCACTCCATGACGCCGCAGTCATGAACGCGACCCGATGGCGGCTCACAGCGGCACTGGAAACCCTAGGTAGACCAGTCCACACATGGTCGGGCAGCCGCACCAAGTGGAACCGCACGGCTATGGGGCTCAACAAGACTCACACCGTGGACGCCCTGTCGGTCGGACGCCTGAATCACGAGGACGGCGACGCCATCGTCCGGCTGCCGGAACTGGTCCTCGTCGCCAAAGCCACCGGGCGCGGCTCATACGCCCGCACCACTCCAGACCGGTTCGGGTTCCCTCGCCTCCGGCGGGCCCGGGTGAAGCAGCACTTCGGGTATGTCACTGGAGATCTCGTACGTGCCACCGTGCCCTCCGGCAAATGGACAGGCACATGGACAGGGCGTATCTCCGTACGAGCCAGGGGGCAGCACAGCCTCACAACACCAGCGGGCCGCTTCAACGTCTCCCACTGGAACCTACGGCTCGTGCAGCGGGGCGACGGATACGGTTACTCCACCCGGCCAGAGCTCGCGCCACAACCTTTTCGAAAAACCGGTTGAGCTGCGTTCGATCGGTTCCTAAGGTGGGCCGCACGCTAGGGATAGGAGGTGATCCGGCAGATGTATGAATCCCGGACGAGCGAGGTGGCTGCGGGCTAGTAGCCCGTCACCACACGTAGTGCGGTGCCGGACCAGCACGCGAGATCAGCGTGCAGCCGGCCGAAATTCCACGCAGTCACCCGACCCGCGGGCTCGCCGGTACGTCCGGCCGGCTCCTTCGCCGAGAGGCGGAGGGACCAGAGCTCGCGGGTCGTCTGCGTTCCAAGGGGTGCGGTCAGTGCGTGATGTCCTCGTAGCCCGCGATTTCCTGTGGGCCGCGTGTGCTGGGGCCGACGTAGCGCGCGGAGGGGCGTACGAGCCGTCCCGTGCGCTTCTGCTCAAGAATGTGCGCGGACCAGCCTGCGGTGCGGGCGCAGGTGAACATCGAGGTGAACATGTGTGCCGGGACCTCGGCGAAGTCGAGGACGATGGCGGCCCAGAACTCGACGTTCGTCGCGAGGATGCGGTCCGGGCGGCGGGCGTGGAGTTCGGCGAGGGCGGCCTTCTCCAGGGCTTCGGCGATCTCGAAGCGGGGGGCGCCGAGTTCGCGGGCGGTGCGGCGGAGCACGCGCGCGCGTGGGTCCTCGGCGCGGTAGACGCGGTGGCCGAAGCCCATGAGGCGTTCGCCCTTGTCGAGGGCCTGCTTGACGTACGCGTCGGCGTCGCCGGTGCGTTCGATCTCCTCGATCATGCCGAGGACGCGGGAGGGGGCGCCGCCGTGCAGCGGTCCCGACATGGCGCCCACGGCTCCGGAGAGGGCCGCCGCCACGTCGGCGCCGGTGGAGGCGATGACGCGGGCGGTGAAGGTGGAGGCGTTCATGCCGTGTTCGGCGGCGGACGTCCAGTAGGCGTCGACCGCGGCGACGTGCTTGGGATCGGGCTCGCCGCGCCAGCGGATCATGAAGCGCTCGACGACGGACTGCGCCTTGTCGATCTCGCGCTGCGGGACCATGGCGTTGCCCTGGCCGCGGGCGGACTGGGCGACGTACGACAGGGCCATGACGGCGGCGCGGGCGAGGTCCTCGCGGGCCTGCTGCTCGTCGATGTCGAGGAGGGGCTTGAGGCCCCACACGGGGGCCAGCATCGCCAGCGCGGACTGGACGTCGACGCGGATGTCGCCGGAGTGGACGGGGATCGGGAAGGGCTCGGCGGGCGGCAAACCTGGGTTGAAGGCCCCGTCGACGAGCAGTCCCCAGACGTTTCCGAAGGAGACGTGGCCGACCAGGTCCTCGATGTCGACGCCCCGGTACCGGAGGGCGCCGCCCTCCTTGTCCGGTTCGGCGATCTCCGTCTCGAAAGCGACGACTCCTTCGAGTCCGGGTACGAAGTCGGACATCAGGCGGCTCCTCATGATGCGTGCGACAGATGATTTGTGGGGGGTTCGGTGGTTCTCGTGACCATATGCGCGTGGCGGGGGTGCACGTCCGGTTCCGCGGTCTCCTCATGGACTCGCGGTCCGGTACGTCACCCCGGTGATGCCCCGTCCGGTCGGTCGCGCAACCGTTTCGGCACCAGCACGATATCCCTGAGTGCCACCTTTGGGGAGAGTGTGCGGCACTCAGTGCCACGAAAGTGCCCTTCAGTGATGAAGCACACCCCCACGGCGCCGGGCGCCCGTACGGCAGGATGACGATGTGAATGATCGTGATCCCGCCCTCGACCCCGCCCTCGACCCCGCCGCGATGCGCGAGCACTACCGGGCCGAGGGACTCGCCGAGACCGAGCTGGCCGCCCACCCCATGGAACAGTTCGCGCGCTGGTTCGGTCAGGCCGCGCAGGCCGCGGCACAGGGCGTGGTGTACGAGCCCAACGCCATGGTCGTCGCCACGGCGGACTCCGAGGGCCGGCCCAGCTCGCGCACGGTGCTGCTGAAGCAGTACGACGAGCAGGGCTTCGTCTTCTACACCAACTACGGCTCCCGCAAGGCCCGCGACCTGGCCGCCAACCCGTACGTCTCGCTGCTCTTCCCCTGGCACCCCATGGCCCGCCAGGTCATCGTCACGGGCACGGCACGGCGCACCGGGCGCGACGAGACCGCCGCGTACTTCCGCACCCGGCCGCACGGCTCCCAGCTCGGCGCCTGGGCCAGCGCCCAGTCCACGGTGATCCGCTCCCGCGCCGAACTGGACGCCTCGTACGCCGAGTTGAGCGCCCGCTACCCGGAGGGCGAGCAGGTTCCGGTCCCCCCTGACTGGGGCGGTTTCCGTGTCGCCCCGCAGACGGTGGAGTTCTGGCAGGGCCGCGAGAACCGGCTGCACGACCGGCTGCGGTACGTGGCGGGGGCGGACGGCAGCTGGACGGTGGAGCGGCTCAGTCCCTGAAGCCGCTCAGCCCCTGGTCCCGCTCAGTCCCTGAACCCGGTCCCCAGCGCCTCGTCCAGCAGTACGGCCCACTGGGTCACCACCCGCTCCCGCCGTCCCCCGTCGTCCGTGAGCAGGTTGGCGAGACCGAGGCCCCGGGCCATGTCGAGGAGCCCTTGGACGGTCTCCCGTACCCCCGGGCGGGACTCGTCGGCGGCCAGCAGTTCCACCGCTATGCGGTGGGTCTCGCGGCCGACTCGGGCTTCCAGTTCCGTGACCCTGGGCCGGAGTTGCTCCTCGTTGGAGGCGGCGACCCAGAGGTGGAGGGCGGCGCGGAAGAGGGGTCCTGTGTAGAGGTCGACCAGGGCGGACACCACCTCGCGGCGGTCGGCGGCGCCCTGGGGGAAGAGGGCGCGCAGGGCTGTGGAGCGTTCCTCGGCGACGTATTCGACGGCGGCCGTGAAGAGGTCCTCGCGGGTCGGGAAGTGGTGCTGGGCGGCGCCCCGGGAGACGCCGGCGCGTTCGGCGACGACGGAGACCGTGGAGCCCGCCCAGCCGTGTTCGGCGAGGCAGGCCACGGCGGCCGCCAGGAGCCGCTGCCGGGTGGCCCGGCTGCGGTCCTGTTTGGGGACGTGCGCCGGACGCGCGGCGGCTTCCCCCGCCCGCTCAGGCGCGCTGTCCGTCGTGGTCACACCACCCATACGGGATCCCGTCTTTCGAGGAAGGCCGTCATCCCCTCGCGGGCCTGCGCGGAGGAGAACAGCCGGGCCGAGAGCGCGGTCAGCTCGGCCGCGTCCCGGTCGAAGGCCTCCAGCACCTTAGCCGTGAGCAGCGACTTCGTCTCGGCGAGGCCTTGCGGGGACGACCTGCGCAGGCCGTCGAGGACGGGCTCAAGGGTTACGTCGACGTCGTCGCCCGCCGCCGTCAGGAGCCCGGTGCGTACCGCCTCGGTGGCGTCGAAGCGTTCGCCGGTGAGGTAGTAGCGGGCGAGTGCGCGGGGGTCGGTACGGGGCAGCAGGGGCAGCGAGATGACGGCGGGGGCGACTCCGATGCGTACCTCCGTGAAGGCGAAGGTGGATTCCAGGGAAGCGGCCGCGATGTCGCAGGCGCCGAGCAGGCCGAGGCCGCCCGCCCGGACGTGTCCGGTCACCCGGGCCACCACCGGCTTGGGCAGTTCGACGATCTGCCGGAGCAGCCCGACGAGGGCGTCCGGGTGATGGGGGTCCCCCCGCTCGAGCGAAGCCGAGAGTGGGGGAGGGTCGCGGAGATCGGCGCCCGCGCTGAAGGTGTTCCCGGTGTGGGTGAGGACGACCGCGCGTACGTCACTGTCCTTGCCGCAGCGGGTGAGGGCGTCCGTCAGGTCGCCCACGAGCGCCGCCGACAGGGCGTTGCGGTTGCCGGGCGAGTCGAGGGTGAGGGTGGTGACGGCGCGGTCGTGCGCCGTGTGCACAAGAGTCACGCGAGCTCCCGGAGCCGGCGGCGCAGGATCTTCCCGGAGACCGCCCGCGGCACATCGTCGATGAAGGTGACGTGGCGGACCCGCTTGTACGGGGCGACGCGTTCGGCGACGTACATCATGACTTCTCCTTCGGAGAGGTCGGTCGCGGACGGCTGGCGCACCACGTACGCGTGCGGGACCTCGTTCTTGTCCTCGTTGTAGACGCCTATGACGGCGGCGTCGGCGATGCCGGGGTGGGTGAGCAGCAGGGCCTCGAGTTCGGCGGGGGCGACCTGGAAGCCCTTGTACTTGATGAGTTCCTTGACGCGGTCGACGACGAAGAGCCAGCCGTCGGCGTCCACGTATCCGACGTCTCCGGTGTGCAGCCAGCCGTCCGGGTCGATCATCGCGGCGGTGGCGTCGGGCTGTCCCAGGTAGCCCTTCATGACCTGGGGACCGCGGATGGCGATCTCGCCCGCTTCACCGACTTCCAGGTCCTTGGAGGGGTCGTCCAGGGACACGATGCGCATCTCCGTGCCTGCGATGAGCTTGCCGACGGTCCCGGGGGGCGGGTTCTCGGTGCCGAGGGGCACGACGTGTGTGCCGGGCGACAGTTCCGTCATGCCGTACGCCTGGCCGATGGGCGGCAGGCCGAGCCGCCGTGAACAGGCGGCCGCCAGAGCGGCGTCCAGGGGGGCCGCCGAGCAGATGATGTATTCCAGGGAGGACAGGTCGTACTGCGCGACGGCCGGGTGCTTCGCGAGGGCGAGGACGATCGGCGGGGCCACGTACAGGGCGTTGATGCGGTGTTTCTCGATGGCCGCGAGGAAGGTCTCGAGGTCGAAGCGGGGCAGTACGACGACGGTGGCGCCCTGCCTGAGGGGCGCGTTCATGAGGGCGGTCAGCCCGTATATGTGGAAGAAGGGCAGCACGGCGAGGATGCGGTCGCCGGGGCCCGTCGGCATGAGCGGCGAGAGCTGCGCGAGGTTGGTGGCGATGGACCGGTGGGTCAGCATCACGCCCTTGGGGACGCCGGTGGTGCCGGAGGAGTACGGGAGGGCCGCGACGTCCTGCGCGGGGTCGATGTCGACCTGCGGTTCGGGCGCGGTGGTGCCGAGCAGGTCCATCAGCGACCGGTGCCCCGGCGCCTTGTCGCAGACGAAGATCTCCCGTACGCCGCCCGCGAGTTCGGCGGCCTGGCGTGCCGCGTCCAGGAGGGGCGAGACGGTCACGATCCAGGTGGCGGCGCTGTCGCGGAGCTGCTTGGCGAACTCCTCGGCTGTGGCGAGCGGGTGCACGGTGGTGACCGATGCACCCGCGCGCGTGGCCGCGTAGAACGCCGTCGGGAAGGCGATGGTGTTCGGGCTGTGCAGGGCCAGTACGTCGCCCTTGCCGACACCCGCCTCGGCGAACGCGGCGGCCAGCCGGCGGTGGAACAGGTCGAGTTGGCCGTAGGTGAGGGTGGTTCCGTCGACGCCGTCGATGAGCGCGGGCGTGTCGCCCCACTCGGCGGCGCGGCCGAGGACCGCGTCGTGGATGGGTACCTCGACGGCCGGAACATCTGCGTACTCGCTGCGGAACATCGGTTCCTCCTGGCACGGCTGGGGCGGCTGGGCACTGTCTGACGCGCCACCTGGCGCACTGTCTGGCGCACTGCCTAGCACGGCTCAGTACGACTTGGGCAGGCCCAGGGTCTGGTGGGAGATGTAGTTGAGAATCATTTCCCTGCTGACCGGTGCGATACGGGCCACGCGCGACGCCGTGATCAGCGAGGCGAGGCCGAACTCGCGCGTCAGGCCGTTGCCGCCGAGGGTCTGCACGGCCTGGTCGACGGCCTTCACACAGGCCTCGCCTGCCGCGTACTTGGCCATGTTGGCGGCCTCGCCCGCCCCGGCGTCATCCCCCGCGTCGTACAGGTGGGCCGCCTTCTGCATCATCAGGCGGGCGAGTTCGAGCTCGATGTGGGCCTGCGCGAGGGGGTGCGCGATGGCCTGGTGGGCGCCGATGGGGTCCTTCCAGACGGTGCGCTCCTTGGCGTAACCGATCGCTACGGAGAGGGCGTACCGGCCCATGCCGATCGCGAACGCGGCCGTCATGACGCGCTCCGGGTTGAGCCCGGCGAAGAGCTGGAGGAGACCCGCGTCCTCGTCGCCGACGAGCGCGTCGGCGGGCAGCCGCACGTCGTCGAGGGTCAGCTCGAACTGCTTCTCCGCGCCGTGGAGTTCCATGTCGATCCGCCGCCGCCCGAAGCCTTCGGCGTCGCGCGGGACGATGAACAGGCAGGGCTTGAGGCGGCCGGTCCTCGCGTCCTCCGTACGTCCGACGATGAGCGTCGCGTCGGCGATGTCGACTCCGGAGATGAACACCTTGCGGCCGCTCAGCACCCACTCCTCGCCGTCGCGGCGGGCCGTGGTGGTGATGCGGTGCGAGTTGGAGCCCGCGTCGGGTTCGGTGATGCCGAAGGCCATGATGCGGGTGCCGTCCGCCAGGGCGGGGAGCCACTCCTGTTTCTGCGAGTCCGTGCCGAAGCGAGCGATCACTGTGCCGCAGATCGCGGGCGACACGAGCATCATCAGCAGGGGGCAGCCTGCGGTCCCCAACTCCTCCAGGACGATGGAGAGTTCCGAGATGCCGCCGCCTCCTCCGCCGTATGCCTCCGGCAGGTTGACGCCGAGGTAGCCGAGCTTGGCCGCCTCGGACCAGAGTTCGTTCGGGTGGGCGCCGTCGGCGATGACCTTGTTGATGTAGTCGCGGCCGTAGCGGGTGCCCAGGGCGGCTACGGCTGATCGGAGTGCCTTGTGCTCGTCGGATTCGGTGACGGGGGTCATGGGGTCTCCTGAAGGGTGCGGATTCGTTGTGGCTGGTCGCGCCCACGCGGCGAAGCCGCATATGTGAGCAGCCCCGCGCCCCTAAAGGGGCTCGTTCGGCTGAACGACCGCCAGAAGGGTTCCGACCTCCACCTGTTGGCCGGGGGCCGCGTGGAGGGCGCTCAGGATGCCCTCCGTCGGCGCTGAGATCTTGTGCTCCATCTTCATCGCCTCCAGCCAGACGAGGGGCTGTCCGGCCGTCACGGCGGCTCCGGTGGTCAGTCCCTCGGCGACCCGGACGACGGTTCCCGGCATGGGGGCCAGGAGGGAGCCGGGGGCCTGCTGGGTGGTGGGGTCGGGGAAGCGGGGCAGGGCGGTGAGGGCGGTGGGGCCCACGTGGAGCTGGTCGCCGTAGCGGCTGATCTCGAACTTGCGGCGTACACCGTCGATTTCGAGTACGACGAGACGTGCGTCGGCGTGCACGACGCGTACGCCTTCGGCGGTGAGGCCTTCGCGGGTGTGCCAGTAGTGGACCTCGTGCTCGGTGCCGCCCATGAGGTAGCGCTTGGTCTGCGGCTGAGAGGGGAGGTTGCGCCAGCCGCCGCCGAAGCGGGAGCGGCCGTGCGCGTCCGAGAGGGCCGCGGCGAGCGGTGCGTACGGGTCCGGGGTCGCCCTGGTGAGCTCCTCGAGGTGCCGCTCGTAGAAGCCGGTGTCCATGCGGGCGCCGGTGAACTCCGGGTGCCGCAGGGACCGTACGAGAAGGTCCCTGTTGGTGACCGGGCCGTGGATCTCGGCCCTCTCCAGGGCGCCCGACAGTTTGCGGAGGGCTTCCGCGCGCGTCGGGGCGTGGGCGACGGCCTTGGCGAGCATCGGGTCGTAGTGGATGCCGATGGGGTCGCCGTCGGTGTAGCCGGTGTCCAGGCGCACGCCCTCCGGGACGGCGAGGCGGTGCAGGGTGCCGGTCTGCGGGGCCCACGCGCGGGCCGGGTCCTCGGCGTACAGGCGGGCCTCGATCGCGTGGCCACGCGCGCGTGGAGGGTCATTTTCCAGTACGGCGCCCTCGGCGACCTGGAGCTGGAGCGCCACGAGGTCGATGCCGAAGACCGCTTCCGTGACGGGGTGTTCGACCTGGAGGCGGGTGTTCATCTCCAGGAAGTGCGCCTTGCCGTCCGCGATCAGGAACTCCACGGTGCCCGCGCCCACGTAGTCGACGGCGCGTGCGGCGCGCACGGCCAGCTCGTGGAGCTCCGCCACCAGCGCGGGTACAAGGCCGGGTGCCGGCGCCTCCTCGATCACCTTCTGGTGCCGCCGCTGCAGCGAGCAGTCGCGCGTGCCGAGCGCCCACACCGTGCCGTGCGCGTCGGCGAGGATCTGCACCTCGACATGCCGGCCGCCCTCCACGTAGGGCTCGACGAACACCTCCCCGTCGCCGAAGGCACTGAGGGCCTCGGCGCGGGCGGCCGTCAACTCGGCGTCGAGTTCCGCGAGTTCCCGTACGACGCGCATGCCCCGCCCGCCGCCGCCCGCGGCCGCCTTCACCAGCACGGGGAGATCGTCTGCGGTCACCGTCGACAGGGGCTCGAGCCCCATCAGCTTCTTGGCGCGCGTCTTGGAGGCCATCGCCTCGATCGCCTCGGGCGGCGGACCGACCCAGACGAGGCCCGCGTCGATCACGGCCCGCGCGAAGTCGGCGTTCTCGGAGAGGAAGCCGTACCCGGGGTGCACGGCGTCCGCGCCGGCGCTCAGGGCCGCCTTCACGATCAGGTCGCCGCGCAGATACGTCTCCGAAGGAGCCGCGCCAGGCAGCCGTACCGCCGCGTCGGCCACGCGCGCGTGGAGGGCGTTCTCGTCGGCGTCCGAGTGCACGGCGACGGTTCGGATTCCCAACTCGCCGCAGGTGCGGAAAACCCGGCAGACGATCTCGCCCCGGTTCGCCACCAGAAGAGTTCTGATCATGAGGAACGCACTCTTTCCACTAGATCACCGCAACCATCAATTGAGGAACCACGACGGCGAGCAACCGGGTCCGCGAGAGCAGCGGCGGTTTAGCCGCAAAGGGGAGCCGGCTCTCACATCCGGAAGATGCCGAAGCCACCGCGCGCACCCTCGTAGGGCGCCGTGTGGATCGCGGACAGGCACAGGCCGAGCGCGGTGCGGGTGTCGCGGGGGTCGATGACCCCGTCGTCGTACAGCCGCCCGGACAGGAACATCGGCAGGGACTCGGACTCGATCTGCTGCTCCACCATGGCGCGCAGCGCGGCGTCGGCGTCATCGTCGTAGGGCTGCCCCTTGGCGGCGGCCGACTGGCGGGCGACGATCGATAGGACGCCGGCGAGCTGCTGGGGGCCCATGACGGCGGACTTGGCGCTGGGCCAGGCGAAGAGGAAGCGCGGGTCGTACGCGCGCCCGCACATGCCGTAATGGCCCGCTCCGTAGGAGGCGCCCATCAGCACGGAGAGATGCGGGACGCGGCTGTTGCTCACCGCGTTGATCATCATCGCGCCGTGCTTGATGATGCCGCCCTGCTCGTACTCCTTGCCGACCATGTAGCCGGTGGTGTTGTGCAGGAAGAGGAGCGGGATGTCGCGCTGGTTGGCCAGCTGGATGAACTGGGCCGCCTTCTGCGACTCGGCGCTGAAGAGCACTCCTTGGGCGTTGGCCAGCACGCCGACGGGGTAGCCGTGGAGCGTCGCCCAGCCGGTGGTGAGGCTCGTTCCGTAGAGGGGCTTGAACTCGTCGAAGTCGGAACCGTCGACGATGCGGGCGACGACCTCACGGGGGTCGAAGGGGTGCCTGAGGTCCCCCGGGACGATCCCCAGGAGCTCGTCCTCGTCGTACTTCGGTGGGGCGGCCGGGCCCGGATCGCCGTACGCCTTGCGGTGGTTGAGGCGGGCCACCACCCGCCGGGTCTGCCGGATCGCGTCCTGCTCGTCGACCGCGAAGTAGTCCGCGAGCCCCGACACGCGCGCGTGCATCTCGGCGCCGCCCAGGGACTCGTCGTCGCTCTCCTCCCCGGTGGCCATCTTCACCAGCGGCGGCCCGCCGAGGAACACCTTGGCCCGCTCCTTGACCATGATCACGTGGTCGGACATGCCGGGGATGTACGCGCCCCCTGCCGTCGAGTTCCCGAAGACGACGGCCACGGTCGGGATTCCGGCCGCCGACAGCCGTGTGAGGTCGCGGAAGATCGCGCCCCCGGGGATGAAGATCTCCTTCTGGGACGGCAGATCGGCCCCGCCCGACTCGACGAGACTGATGCAGGGCAGCCGGTTGGCGAGGGCGATGTCATTGGCGCGCAGGGCCTTCTTCAGGCTCCAGGGGTTGCTTGCTCCTCCCCGCACGGTCGGGTCGTTCGCCGTGATCAGGCACTCCACGCCCTCCACGACACCGATCCCGGTGACCAGCGAGGCACCGACCGCGTAGTCGCTCCCCCAGGCCGCGAGCGGCGACAGCTCCAGGAACGGTGTGTCGGGGTCCAGGAGCAGTTCGATGCGTTCCCGGGCGAGCAGCTTGCCGCGTTTGCGGTGCCGGGCGACGTACTTCTCGCCGCCGCCCGCGAGCGCCTTGGCGTGCTCGGCGTCCAGCTCGGTGAGCTTGGCGAGCATGGCTTCGCGGTTGGCGGTGTAGTCGGAGCTCCTGGTGTCCAGGGACGACGAGATGACGGTCACAGGAGCGTCTCCGGGATGTCGAGGTGGCGGGAGCGGAGCCATTCGCCGAGGGCCTTGGCCTGGGGGTCGAAGCGGGCCTGCGAGGCGACGCCTTCGCCGAGGATTCCTTCGACTACGAAGTTGAGGGCGCGGAGGTTGGGCAGTAGGTGACGGACAACTTTCAGATGACAACTTTCAGATATCAGACTCTGAAATCTGTCAGTTGTCAGCTCATGGGTGATCCATCGCCATGCTTCGTCCGTCCGCACCCACACCCCGACGTTCGCGTTCCCGCCCTTGTCCCCGCTGCGGGCGCCCGCGACCAGCCCCAGGGGCGCTCGCCGGGTGGGCGTGCCGGTCGGCAGAGGCTCGGGCAGCGGCGGCGCTTCCAGGGTCTCCAGTACGAGGCTGTCGCCGGCCGGAGCCAGCGGGATACGGCGTCCGCCCTCGAGGACAGCCACATGGTCCACGGCGCCATGTGGGACGTACACATCCTCGAAGACCCCATAAGGCGCGCCCGTTCCAGGTGGCGCCATCACATGGAATCCCGGGTAGCTGGCGAGGGCGAGCTCAATCGCGGCGCCGCTGAACGCCCGCCCCACCGCGTGCTTGTCAGGGTCCCGGACGACGAGCCGGAGCAGCGCGCTCGCGGTCTCCTCGGTGGGGGCGTCGGGGTGGTCGGTGCGGGCGAGGTCCCAGCGGACGTCCGCCGGGCGGGACTTGGCGGCGCCGAACGCTGTCTCCATCTGGTCCTGGACCAGCGCGGCCTTCGCCTCGATGTCGAGCCCCGTCAGCACGAACACGACCTCGTTGCGGAAGCCGCCGAGCCGGTTGAGGCCGACCTTGAGGGTCGGGGGCGGGGCCTCGCCGCGTACGCCGTCGATCCGTACCCGGTCGGGACCCTCCTGGGTCAGCCTGACGGTGTCGAGCCGGGCGGTGACGTCGGGTCCCGCGTACCGGGCACCCGAGGTCTCGTACAGGAGCTGCGCGGTGACCGTGCCGATGTCGACGAGGCCGCCGGTGCCGTCGTGCTTGGTGATGACGCTCGTGCCGTCCTCGTGGAGTTCGGCGAGCGGGAAGCCGGGGTGGCGGAGAACAGCAAGGTCGTGTTCGGCGAAGAAGGCGTAGTTGCCGCCGGTGGCCTGGGTGCCGCACTCAAGGACGTGCCCGGCGACCACGGCGCCCGCGAGCCGGTCGTACGCGTCCGGGGCCCAGCCGAAGTGGGCCACGGCGGGGCCGGTGACCAGCGCCGCGTCCGTCACCCGCCCGGTGACGACGATGTCCGCGCCCTCGCGCAGACACGCGGCGATCCCGGCGCCGCCGAGGTAGGCGTGCGCGGCGAGGCTCTTCGGGTACCTGGAGGCGAGTTCGTCGCCCTCGACGTGGGCGACCCGCGCCGGGATGCCGAGCCTGTCGGCCAACTCCCGTACGGCGTCGGCGAGTCCGGCCGGGTTGAGGCCGCCGGCGTTCGCGACGATGCGTACGCCGCGCTCGTGCGCGAGGCCGAGGCACTCCTCCAGCTGGCCGAGGAAGGTCTTGGCGTATCCGCGCCCGGGGTCCTTCAGCCGGTCCCGGCCCAGGATGAGCATGGTCAGCTCGGCGAGGTAGTCGCCGGTGAGGACGTCCAGCGGGCCGCCGGTGAGCATCTCGCGCATGGCGTCGAAGCGGTCGCCGTAGAAGCCGGAGGCGTTGCCGATGCGGAGCGGCGAGATGGTCACCGCGTGGCCCCCTTCGGCGCGCGCCCGGCCCCCGATGGCCCCGCGAACGCCTGCGCGATGTCCAGCCACTTGTCGGCGTCGGGGCCTTCCGCCCGTACGGCGAGGTCGGCGCGGTTCGCCCGCTGGGTGACCAGCAGGCAGAAGTCGAGCGCGGGGCCGGTGACACGCTGGGCGGCGCCCTCTGGACCGTACGTCCACAACTCGCCCGAGGGGCCGACGAGTTCCACGCGGAACTCCTCACTCGGCGCGCTGAGCCCTCGTACCCCGAAGGCGAAGTTCCGCGTCCGCACACCGATGCGCACCACATGCTGGAGCCGGTCCGTAGGTGTGCGCATCACACCCAACGCGTCGGCCACGTCCTGTCCGTGAGCCCAGGTCTCCATGAGACGGGCGGTGGTCATGGAGGCGGCGGACATGGGTGGGCCGTACCAAGGGATGCGCACGCCGGGAGGCGCGGAGCGCAGCGCGCGCTCCAGTTCCGAGCGCCCCGCACGCCAGGTGGCGAGCAACCGCGCGGGCGCCGTGCGCGCCCCCTCCTCCGCACCCTCGTCCACGAAGGAGCCCGGCGCCGCGAACGCCTTCTCGGTCTCCCGCCCGAACGCCTCCGCGTCCGTGAGGGCCAGCAGCGCCGCCCGGTCGGTCCAGGCGAGATGCGCGATCTGGTGGGCGATGCTCCACCCCGCGGCGGACGTCGGAAGGGCCCAGGCACCCTCCGCCAACTCCCCCACCAGCAGGTCGAGTTCCTCGCTCTCCCGGTGCAGATCGTCGATCAGGGACGACGGGTCGAACACGATGGCGCTCCCCTCGGGGCACGACGGTGTGTGTCCCGGAGCATGGCAGCGCCCACAGAAACAAGCAAGCGTGCTTGCATTGTCGATTTGCACCACACGCTGCGTACGGGTGGCCACTCTCAGCCACAGCCCTCGAAGTCAACGATCTTTGCGAATTCGAACGTCACGAACTCCAGGGGAGTTACGATCGATTCGTAAGTAGGCACTGTTCAGTGCGTAGCGTCCCTGATGGGAGATGCGGATGACCACCACAGCGAAGTCGGCGCGCCAGATCGAGCCCGGCACGTACGAGGCGTACATGCATGACTGTCCCGCGGTGGCGTTGCTCTCGACGATCAGCAACCGGTGGGTCAGCCTGACGATGTGCACTCTCGGGTCCTACGGCGACGCGATGCGATACAGCCACATCAGCCGGGAGATCCCCGGCGTCAGCCAGAAGATGCTCACCCAGACCCTGCGCATGCTGGAGCGCGACGGCATGGTGAAACGGACGGCCACCCCGACCGTGCCGGTGCGCGTCGACTACGAGCTGACCCCGCTCGGGCAAGGCCTGTACGGCCTGCTTTCCCAGGTGCGCGACTGGGCCGCCGACAAGACCGACGAGGTCGACGAGGCGCGAGCACGCTACGACACCCGGAAGACCGACCAGTAGCGGCAACGGACGCCCCGTTCGGCGTGGCGACCGTCCACCCCGGCAGGGGTGTAACGAACTTTAAAGTGCCTACTTACGAATCGATCGTAACTCCCCTAGCGTTCGTAGCGTACACAGCGTTCGGATTTGCAAAGGGAAGAGTGAAGATCATGCGTGCAGCAGTCGTCAAGAAGATCGGTGGACCCGAGGCTGTCGAGGTCCTGGAGGTCCCCCTGCCGGAACCGGGTCCCTTCGAGGTCCGCGTCAAGGTCGAGGCCGCCGGGCTCAATCCCGCCGACGCCGCTGTGTGGGGCGGGTTCTTCGGGCCGTTGGAGGTCGAGTACATCGGTCTGGGTCTGGACGCCGCCGGAACGATCGACGCGGTCGGCCCGGGTGTCCTCCTCGAGGTCGGAACGCCGGTGATCGTGTTCCACGCCCCCGTGCTGCGCCCCACGAAGGCCCAGGCCGAATACCTCGTGACCGACCTCAACTCCCTCGCCCCCGCCCCGGAAGGCATGGACCTGACGCTCGCGGCGACGATCCCGCTCAACGCGATGACCGCCTCCCTGGCCCTGGACCACCTCCCGCTGCGCCCCCGCGACACCCTGCTCGTCACGGGCGCCGCCGGTGCCGTGGGCGGCTACGCCGTCGAGCTGGCCCGGACGCGGGGCGTGCGGATCGTCGCGCAGGGGCGGCCCGAGGACGAGGAGTTCCTCCGCGATCGTGGCGCCACCTGGTTCGTGTCGCGCGACGAGGAACTGAGCGGGGCGGTACGCCGGTTGGTGCCGGGGGGCGTGGACGGCGTGCTCGACGCGGCGGCCCTGGGCGCCCCCGCGCTGGCCGCTGTCCGTGACGGCGGCATCTTCGTGAGCGTGCGGGTCGACGTGCTGCCGACGCCGGAGCGGGGCGTGGTCGTACGCAACACCTTCGCCGGTCCCGACGCGACCCGTCTCTCGTACCTCTCCGCGCTCGCCGAGGTCGGCGTGCTGACGCCGCGCGTGGCGCAGATCTACCCCCTGTCGGAGGCGGCCGAAGCCCATGCCCAGCTCGCCCGCGGCGGACAGCGGGGCCGGATCGTGCTGGTGCCGTGAACGCCGGAACGGACACCGGAGACAACCGAGGACACCGGAAGGAGCCGACCGTGAAGGAAACCCCTGACGCCCCTGATACCCCTGTCGTCCCTGTCGTCCCTGTCGTCCCTGTCGTCACCGCAGTGACCAGGATCTCCGCTTCGGTGGAGGACGTGTGGCGCGTGCTCCTGGCGTTCGACCAATACGCGCAGTGGCACCCGGTTCTGTCCCTCGACGCGAGGCCCGAACAGGTTGTGGTCGGGGCGGAAATCCCGGGCCGCGTCTCGCGCGGCGACACCGCTGAGCAGGCCGTCACGATGAGGATCGTGGAGGTGGAGGCCCCCTGCCGGCTGGTCTGGGAGGGCGGATCGCTCGACGCGATCCTCGGCAGGCACTCGTTCGTGCTCGCCCCACAGCCGGACGGCACCACCGAGTTCACAGAATCCGAGGAGTTCTTCGGCACCGCCGCTGCCGAACTCATCCCGACACTCGGCGAACTCACGAAGGAGTACTCCCGATACGGCGCCGCTCTGGGCGCACGCGTGGAGGGTCCCTCCGGCTGACGTCGGTCGTGTCGAGACGCCGCCGGCTCAAGACGGGTGGATCCCCGCTTCCGACTCCCGGCCACCGGTGTCCGCGCCCGACGCCTCCACCAGCACATCCCCGGCCGCCGTCCGCACGTACAGCACCGACTGCCCGGCCCGCCGCCGCTCCACCAGCCCCGCGTGCAGCAGTACCCGCAGATGCCTGCCCACCGACCCCAGTCCCTGCCCGGTCACGGCGACCAGTTGGGTCGTACTCATGGGAGTTGTGAGCAGCGCCAGCAATCCGGCCCGCGCGGTTCCGATGAGTGCCCCGAGCCCGGCGGGGACGGGCCGCCGGTCGTGGTCCTCGGCGAGTACCCCGAGGCACGGGTAGACGACGGCGTACCGCTCCCGCCCCTCCCACGACACCCAACTGGTCCTCGGCGTGACCGGCATGAACAGCAGCTCGGCCCCGGCGGCGATCTCCCGGGGCGGATACGCGTTCACGTTGACCTGGAACCGGCTCTCGCCGAGCCACCGCGTGCCCGGCTTCAGCGAGTCGAGCACGGCCGCCCAGCCGCCCTGGCTCACCCGCGCGGTCCGCGCGACCATGTCGGCCTCCAGGACGCGCCTCCGACGCTGCCAGTACGGCCGTACGGTCTCCTCCCAGACGTACGTCAGGAGCGCGGTCGCCCGCTCGGGCAGGTCGTCCCGCTCCAGGGCGGCGGGGAGCGGGCCCTTGAGGGACACGCGGAGGTTGGCGCGCGCCTCTCCGGGCCCGGCCGCCCGTACCCGGGCCACGGTCTCCTCGAAGCTCTCCCCGACGCACGAGGTGGGGCAGAAGAAGTCGGCGATCCAGGACGTGCCGATCGCCGCCCGCACGAGCGATTCGGCCACCGGGTCGGCCGTGAGACGCGCGCGGTAGCCGGGCAAGTGGGCGCGCAGCCAGGCTTCTTCGCCCGGATGGGCACCGGTCCCCGCGTGCAGCAGTTTCAGGCTCGCGAAGGTCTCGGCGAACGGCGAGAGCACGAACCGGCTACGGGCGAGGGTGTCGGTGTTGATCTGCCACAGGCCCATGCGCACGACCCTAAGGCCATGCGGATGACCTTGCTCAAGCTCATGCGTACGACGGCCGGTCGTCGGGTGCGGGCCGGTGGGGGCTTGTCGCGCAGTTCCCCGCGCCCCTCAAAGACGAGGCTGCGCGTACGACCTTTCGCGGGTCGGCGAAACAGTCAACACGGTCCCCCTGCCGCCCCGAGACTTCGGCGCATGCGCAGCTACCGAACCCTGTTCCGCACCCCGGAGTTCACCCCGTTCCTGCTGTCCTTCGCGGCTTTCGCCGCCGCCCAGACGATCGGCGGCCTGGCCCTCGGCACGCTGGTCTTCCGGGCCACCGGCTCCCCGTTCCTGTCGGCGGTGAGCATGTTCGGCCCGCAGCTGGCGCAGTTGCTGGGGGGCGCGTTCCTGCTCTCGGGCGCCGACCGCCTGCCCCCGCGCGCGGTCCTGTCCGCCCTCGCCCTCGCCTTCGCGGCCGGCACGGCGGTCCTCGCACTGCCCGGCCTGCCCATCTGGGCGGTCTTCGCCGTCGTACTCCTACAGGGCCTGGTCGCGTCGCTGGGCGGCGGAGTGCGCGGTGGACTGCTGAACGAGGTCCTGTCCAAGGACGGCTATGTCCTGGGGCGTTCGGTGTACAACATGCTCTGGGGCCTGACGCAGATGGCCGGTTTCGCAACGGGCGGCGCACTGCTGGCGCTCCTGTCCCCACGCACCTGCCTGCTCCTCGCAGCGGCGCTGTACGTACTGTCGGCCCTCGCCACCCGCCTGGGCCTCACCGCCCGCCCACCGCGCTCCACAGGCCGCCCGTCCATCTCGGCGACCTGGCGGACCAACGCCCTCCTGTGGTCCTCACGCTCCCGCCGCCTGACGTACCTGGGCCTGTGGGTCCCCAACGGCCTGATCGTCGGCAGCGATTCGCTCTACGTCTCCTACGACCCCGGAGGCGCCGGCACCCTGTACGCGTGCGGGGCGCTGGGCATGTTCGTGGGCGACATGGCGGTGGGCCGCCTGGTACCGCCCGCGCTGCGCCCCCGTCTCGCGACCCCGCTGCGCCTGCTCCTCGCGGCCCCCTACCTGTTCTTCTTCCTCCGCCCGGGAGTGGCGCTGTCGGCCGTGGCCGTCACCGTCGCCTCCGTCGGCTTCGCCGCGAGCCTGGTCCTGCAGGAACGCCTGATGTCACTCACCCCCGACGACCTCACGGGCCAGGCCCTCGGCCTGCACGCCACCGGTATGGCCGCCCTGCAGGGCGTCGGCGCCGTCATCGCGGGCACGCTGGCCCAACTGACGTCCCCGGCCACGGCGATGACGCTGATGGCAACCGCATCGGTCACCGTGACCCTGACCCTCGCGGCACTGAGCAGGCACGACGAACGACAGCCGACCGTCCCCGGCACGCGCCCGGGCGGCGCCCTGCCGGAACCCGCAGCCACGGACTAGGGGCAATGGCGCTAGTCGGCGCCGAGCCCCCTCGCCTTCCCCCGCCCCACCTGGGTCCGCACCGCGCCCATGCTCGCCGCGATGACGAGGGCGATCGCGCAGGCCTCCGTGAGGGACAGGGCCTGGTTGAGGACGAGGAAGCCGGCGGTCGCGGCGATGGCCGGTTCGAGGCTCATGAGGATGGCGAAGGTGGAGGCGGGGAGGCGGCGCAGGGCGAGGAGTTCGAGGGTGTAGGGGAGGACGGAGGAGAGTACCGCGACGGCTGCGCCGAGGGCGATCGTCGTGGGGACCAGGAGCTTCGAGCCCGACTCCACGATCCCCAGCGGCAGGAACACCACCGCCGCGACCACCATGGCGAGCGCGAGGCCGTCGGCCTGGGGGAAGCGTCGCCCCGTACGGGCACTGAAGACGATGTACGTGGCCCACATGGCGCCCGCCGACAGGGCGAAGGCAACACCGACGGGGTCGAGGCTGCTGAAGCCTCCGCCGCCGAGCAGGAAGACGCCGCCGAGGGCGAGGCCTGCCCAGACCAGGTTCACGGCGCGGCGGGAGGCGAGGACGGAGAGCGCGAGCGGGCCGAGCACCTCGAGGGTGACGGCGGTGCCCAGCGGGATGCGGTCGACCGACTGGTAGAACAGCCCGTTCATCGCGGCCATCGTGATGCCGAAGACGACGATGGTGCCCCAGTCGGCGCGCGAGTATCCGCGCACCTTGGGCCGGCAGACCGCGAGCAGCACGATCGCGGCCACGGCGAGGCGCAGGGCGACGACCCCGAGCGCCCCGACACGCGGCATCAGCGTCACCGCCAGCGCACCGCCGAACTGCACCGAGATCCCCCCGGCAAGCACCAGACCCAGCGGACCGAGGGAGCCCCACCGCCCGGAACCTTCCGTGGAAGCGGCTGCGGCTGCGGCGACCGCGGGTTCGGTCGCCGTCGTGGCCACGTCAGCGGCGCTGGGGAGGTTCACGGGTTCCGTCCAGGAAGTTCAAGTCGAGGTTCGCTGATATTCGTCTACCCTGCTGCACTTTCCAGTCCAGGGTAATGGACTACGTCAGGGCTGTGAACCTCTTTTACCACTTACCGCAGGGCGCGACGGGTGCGATGGCTCACCCTCGGCGGCAATGGGTCACCCGCGACGGGCCATGTACAGATCCAGCGCCTTGTGGAGGACGCGATTGAGGGGGAAGTCCCACTCTCCGAGGTACTCGGCGGCCTCGCCGCCCGCGCCGACCTTGAACCGGAGGAGGCCGAGGAGGTGGTTGGTCTCGTCCAGGGTGTCGGTGATGCCGCGGAAGTCGTAGACGGAGGCGCCCAGTTCGTGGGCGTCGGACATCATGCGCCACTGGATGGCGTTGTTCGGCTGGACCTCGCGCTTGCGGCTGGTGGAGGCGCCGTAGGAGTACCAGACGTGTCCGCCGACGGTCAGCATGGTGGCGGCGGCGAGGATGTCCCCGTCGTGGTGGGCGAGGTAGAGGCGCATACGGTCCGGGTCCTCGGCCGTCAGCGCGGTCCACATGCGCTGGAAGTAGGGCAGGGGGCGCGGGATGAAACGGTCGCGTCCGGCCGTCTCGGCGTACAGCTCGTAGAAGGCGGGCAGGTCGTCGTAACCGCCCCGCACCACCTTCACGCCGGCTTTGTCGGCCTTCTTGATGTTGCGCCGCCACTGCTGGTTGAGGCCCTGGTGGATCTCCTCGAGCGACCGCCCGGCGAACGGCACCTGGAACACGTACCGCGGCTGCCCGGCCGCGAATCCGTCCTCACCACCCGGCTCGGTCTGCTGCCAGCCCATGCGCCGCAGGCGTTCCGCGAGCTCGAAGGCCCTCGGCTCGTACGTGGTCGCCGCTGCGTCACCCAGCCGCCGCGCCACCGGATCGGCGATCGCCGCCTTGACCGCGTCCGCATTCCACCGGCGTACGACCACGGGCGGCCCCATCTTCACCGAGAACGCGCCCCGCGTCTTGAGGTGCGCCAGCATCGGATCGAGCCAGCGCTCAAGGTCCGAGGCGTGCCAGTCGATGACAGGCCCCTCGGGCAGATAGGCGAGGTACCGCTTGACCTTCGGCAGCGGCCGCATCAACACCAGCCCCACCCCGACAAGCCGCCCGTCCCCTCCACCCTCTTCGAACCAGCCCAGACTCTCCGCCCGCCAGTCAGGCTTCACATCACCCCATGAAGGCACCTGCATATGGCTCGCGGACGGACGGCTCCCAATGAACGCCAGATGCTCTTCGCGGGTGATCGGACGCAGACTCAGACTCATACGTGGGGCTCCTCGGTGTTGGTGGGCGGGCGAACCATGAAGACGTCGACCGGGTCCTGCGTCTCCACGGTGAAACCATGACGTCGGTAGAGACGCTGAGCAGCACTACCGCGCAGCACGTTCAGGCGTACGGTCACGCGTTCGGCGTCCACCCGGTCCAGCAGAGCGCACAGAACCGCCGACCCAAGCCCACGCCCCTGGAACCGGGGGTCGAGATAGAAGTGCTCCAGCCACTGACAACCATCACCCGCACCCGCACCCTCGCCATCGCCCTCGCCCTCGCCCTCGCCCGGTCGCAGTGTCACGCACCCCGCAAAGGCACCGTCGACCACGACGACCGACGTGTACCGCACAGAGAAGGAGTCCCGCAGCCGCTGCCGTACCCGACGCTCATCGAACCGACCCAGCCGCTCCAGATCCGGCCGCATCACAGCCGCCCGCAACTCCGCGATCACGTCGACATCCGCAGGCTCAGCGACCCGCAGCGCCCACGTGCCCCCGGCGCCAGTGCTCACGTCCATGATCGGAGTATGCCAACGGACGATCACGCCTCACTGCCCAGTACCTGACCCACCCACGGCCCAGCGCTCGCCCGCCCCCTCCACACACCGAACACACCGGACGCCCCGCAGCCGCCCACCGGCGGGAGGGGGCGTGCCGGTACGTCCAAAGCCCGTCGCGTACGTCCGCGTCACCGGACGTTTCACTGCCCGGCCAACGTCTGATCCGGCGGCGACGGGCGGACGTACCGGCACGCCCCCGACCCACCCACCCGGCATCAGCCCCGGTCCCGCCCCTCCAGCCCCTCCGCCAGCACCTCCGCCAAATGCCGCCCCCGCCTCCCCGCCAACTGCTCCAACTGCGTACGGCAGGAGAACCCGTCCGCCAGAACCACCGCACCGTCCGCGGCCTCCCGTACGGCCGGCAGCAGTTGCTCCTCGGCGCAGGCCGCCGAGACCTCGTAATGCCCCCTCTCAAAGCCGAAGTTGCCGGCAAGGCCACAGCAACCGCCCGCGAGCGCCCCGGTCAGGCCGGCCGCCTCGCGCAGGCGGCGGTCGGCACCGTCGCCGAGAACCGCGTGCTGGTGGCAGTGGGTCTGACCGACGACCGGCCGGTCCACCCGAGGCGGAGTCCAGTGCGGAGCGTGCCGTTCCAGGGCCTCCGCAAACGTCGTGACAGCCGCCGCCAGACGCGCCGCACGCGGATCGTCGTGCAGCAACTCAGGCAGGTCGGTACGGAGGGCAGCGGCACAGCTCGGTTCCAGGACGACGACCGGGGTGCCCATCTCCAGGTAGGGCTCCATAAGGTCCAGCGTGCGCCGCATCACGGTGCGCGCACGGTCGAGCTGGCCCGTCGAGACGTACGTCAGCCCGCAGCAAACACGGCGACGGCGCCGCGGCAGAAACGCACCGAACCCAATGGGCCCCTTCGTCACACCGTCCCCGATCGGACCGCTGAACGCCCCCGCCCCCGCCTCCTCCCCCGCCGGCGTGAACCTCATCACCTTCGTCGGCGGCAGCAGCACCATCAGCCCCGCCGCCTCCAGGACGTCTACGGCGGCCCGGCCCACCGCCGGTGAGAGATGCTCGGTGAAGGTGTCCGGCCACAGGACGACGACCTCTCCACCAGAGCCGGCCCCGGCCCCGAACCCCGGAAACGGCCTCCGAACCCCCCGCTTCCGATCCCGCACAAACCCCCGCACCCGAGCCCGAAACCTCCGCGACCACCACCGACTGAAGGTCTCCCGAGCCACCGCCGGAATCCCCCGCTCGGGCGCGATCCCGCCCACCCTCTTGGCCAGCCCCGCCAACGGCCCCACCTCAGCAAGGAAGTTGACGACCGCCGCCATGCGCGTCCGAGCGACAAGCCCGAGCCACAGCGGCAACCACCCCATGGCGTAGTGGGCCGCCGGCCGCCGCCGCCCTTCGTAGTGATGGTGAAGGAACTCCGCCTTGTACGTGGCCATGTCGACGCCGACCGGACAGTCGGACCGGCACCCCTTGCAGGAGAGGCAGAGGTCCAACGCATCACGGACCTCCGTAGACCGCCACCCGTCGGTCACCACCTCACCCGCGAGCATCTCGTGCAGCAACCGCGCCCGCCCCCGCGTGGAGTGCTCCTCCTCACCGGTCACCCGGAACGAAGGGCACATGACATCAGCCGAAGACCCCACGGCCCCCGAAGCCCCCGAACCCCCCACAGACGTACGACACTTGGCAACCCCCACACACCTCCGCACAGCCGCCGAGAAGTCCCCACCGTCCGCCGGATACCCGAAGGCCACATCCACCGGCTCCCTCGGCAACACCGCGAACCGCAGGTTCTCGTCCAGCCGATGCGGCCGCACCAGCATCCCGGGGTTGAGCAGATCGTCCGGATCCCAGACACCCTTGACCCGCTCGAAGAGAGCAACCATCTCGTCGCCGTACATCTTCGGCAGCAGCTCCGCCCGCGCCTGCCCGTCCCCGTGCTCACCGGACAGGGACCCCCCGTGGGACACAACGACTTCCGCGAGCGCCTCCGAGAAGCGCCGGAAGCGACCGATCCCGTCACCGGTCATCAGGTCGAAGTCGATGCGCACGTGGATGCAGCCGTCGCCGAAGTGCCCGTACGGCGTGCCGCGCAGCCCGTGGGCCGTCAACAGGGCCCGGAAGTCGCGGAGATACGGCCCGAGCCGGGCCGGCGGCACCGCGCAGTCCTCCCAGCCGGGCCAGGCCTCGCTGCCATCCGGCATCCGCGTCGCCGTACCGCTGGCGTCCTCGCGCAGCCGCCACAGCGCGCGCATCCCGGCCGGGTCGGTGACCACGAGGGAGTCGACGACGTCGGCGGCCCGCACGATCGCGTCGGCACGCGCGCGCGCCTCCCCCGCGTCCGCTCCGCCGGTCTCCACGAAGAGCCAGGCCCCGCCCCGCGGCAGCCCCGCATCGGCGCGTACGAGATCGGCGGCCATCCCCTCCACCGTCAGCGGCCCGTGCGGCAGCAGCCCGGCCGCCGCCTCCGCCGCGGCGCTCTCGTCCGGGTACGCCAGCACGGCCAGCGCCCGCGCGCGGGGCGCCTCGACCAGTCGTACGACCGCCTCGGTCAGCACCCCCAACGTGCCCTCGGAGCCGCAGAACGACCGGGCGACATCCGCGCCCTTCTCGGGCAGGAGGGCATCCAGCGCATAGCCGGAGATACGGCGGGGAAGATCGGGGAAGCCGGTGCGCAGGCGCGCCAACTCGCCTTCCACCAGGGTCCGGAGACCGTCAGGGGCGCCCGCCCAGTCCTGCCCCAGCCGCACGGCGGCCCCATCACCCGTGACCACCGACAGCTCCCGCACGCTGTCCGCCGTAGTGCCCCAGGCGACCGAGTGCGAGCCGCACGAATTGTTGCCGATCATTCCGCCGAGGGTGCAGCGGCTGTGGGTCGAGGGGTCGGGGCCGAAGCGCAGGCCGTGCGGGGCGGCGGCGTCCTGGAGACGGTCCAGTACGACACCGGGCTGCACCACCGCCGTACAGGCATCGGTATCGAGCGACACGATCCGGTTCATGTGACGCGTGAAGTCCAGCACGACGCCCGTGCCCGTCGCCTGCCCGGCGATCGAGGTGCCGCCACCGCGCGGCACGACCGGCACACCGTGCTCGCGGCACACGGAGAGGGCGGCCGCCACGTCGTCGGCGTCGCGCGGGGACACGACGCCGAGCGGGACGCGCCGGTAGTTGGAGGCGTCCATGGTGGTCAGCGCCCGCGCGGTCGCGTCGAAGGCGACCTCGCCGCGCACGGCCTTCCGCAACCCCGCCCGCAGTGCCCCGAGATCAGTCATGTCCCCAGCATGCCCCCAGGCACTGACAGTGACGACCGACGCCACACAGTGACGACGTTCGACCGGCCGAATCGTGATCGGATTATGAGGCCAAGAACGGGAACCTTCCCAATTCGATCACGAACTCTCATATAGTGACGGCGAGTTGAGCACCCGGTGTCGCTTCTCGCCCAGGAACCGCGCGCAAGAACCGCACAAGAGCCGCGCGCAGGAACCTCACCCAGGAACTTCGCACCAGGAACCGCGCACAGGAACCTCGCCCAGGACACGACCGAGGACACGATTCATGACCGCGCCCATCCCCTCCGGCGAACGACCCACGCTCCGAGCCGTCGCGCCCGCTCCCCTGATCACCGCCGTCCTGGCCGCACTCGCAGTCGCCGAAGCGGCCTACCTGGCGCCCGGCTCGGTACGCGTCCCCCTCGCCTGGGGCGCGGGCGCCGCCGCCGTACTGCTGTGCGCGGCCGTCGCGGTGGCCGCGTACTCCGTACAGACCTCGAAGCTGGTACGCCGCCGGCTCGACGCCGTGACCCAGGACGCCGGACGGCTCCTCCAGGAACGGGCCCGGCTGACCGAGGAGTTCAACCAGGAGCAGGCCCGGCTGACCGGCGACGTCGCCCGTGAGCGGGCGCGACTGGCCGAGGCGTCGGCCCTGGAACGCGTACGGCTCACGGAGTCCGCGGCCCAGGAACGCGCGCGCCTCACCGAGGAGTTCGCGACCGAGCGGCAGCAGCTCACCGAGGAAATGGACCGCCTCACCAAGGAGCACGCCCAGCAGGCCGAGCGCGCCCGGCAGGCCATCGGTGACCGCGCCGCCGCGCTCGCGTCGACCGCCAACGCGGCGGGCCGGATGCAGGCGCTGTCCACCGGCATGCTCGCCGACCTGCGCGCCATGGAGGAGCGGCACTCCGACGAGGAGGTCCTCGCCGACCTGCTGCACCTCGACCACCGCACCGCGCAGGCGGGCCGCCTCGCCGACTCCGTCGCCGTCCTCTCCGGCGCGCGCTCCGGCCGCCGCTGGGCGCGGCCCATCGTCATGGAGTCGATCCTGCGCGGCGCGATGGGCCGCATCGGCGGCTACCAGCGCGTCCGCGTCCACTCAGCCAGCGAGGCCGCCGTCGCCGGGCACGCCGCCGAGGGCGTGATGCACGCAATCGCCGAACTCCTCGACAACGCCGCGAACTTCTCGCCGCCGACCGCCGAAGTGCATGTGTACGTCGAGGAGGTCCCGGCCGGAGTCATCGTCTCCGTCGAGGACAGCGGCCTGGTCATGGGCGACGTCCAGCTGCGCCGCGCCGAGCGTGCCGTGTCCGGTGACAGCGTCGAACTGGGCGGGCTCACCGGCACCCGGCTCGGCCTCGCGGTGGTCGGCCGGCTCGCCCGCAAGCACGGCCTGAAGGTGTCCTTCCGACCCTCCGCACGCGGCGGCACGGGCGTCCTGATGCTCATCCCCCAGGACCTCCTCACCCTGCCGAATCTCCCGACCCTCCCGCCCGTCCCACTGCCCGCGGAGTCCGAGCCCGAGCTCACCGAGACCGAACTCGACGAGACCGTGCCGGTACCCGAGGTGTCGTACGCCGCCGCCCGCGCCGCCGACGACCTCGACCCGGACCCCGTACCCACCCACGACTCGCCCCGGCACGAGGCGGACTCCCCGTCGACGGGCGGCCTCCCCAAGCGCCGCCGCGGCCGCACCCTCGCGCACGCCGAACGCAGCCGCGCGCACGTCACCGGCCAGGCGGCCGACGCGGAGCCCCGTACCCCCGCTCCCGGAACCCCGGACAGAGCCAAGGCCAGGGCCGACCGCTTCAGCAGCTTCCGCCAGGCGGTACGCGCCACGGCGGCCGACACCGACACCCCCGCAGCCACTGACGCCACTGACGCCACCGACGCCACCGACGCCGACAACAAAGCCGTAGAGGACACGGCCGCCGCCGTGTCCTCGTCCCCGCACTCCCACTCGCACCCGGAAGGCCACACCACCCCATGACGGGCACCACCACCGCCGACGAGAAGCTCTCCTGGCTCATCGAGGGCCTCCTTGAGCGCACCCCGGGCGCGCGGCACGCGCTCGTACTCTCCCGCGACGGCCTGAAGCTGTGCCGCACCCCGGAGCTCTCGGTCGACCAGGCCGACCAGCTCGCCGCGATCGCCGCCGGCATCCAGTCGCTCTCCCACGGGGCGTCCGTGGAGTTCGGCGACGGCAGCGGAGGCGTACGGTCCGCGATGGCCGAGTTCTACGGCGGAGTCCTGTTCATCGTCGAGGCGGGCGACGGCGCCCACCTGGCGGTGGTCACGACCGAGGACGCGGACGCCGGTCTGGTCGGGCACAACATGACCGAACTGGTGGAACAACTGGGCGAGCACCTGAACGCGCAGCCTCGTTCGTCATGAGCCGTCCCGGCAGGGACGACGCGCCCGACCGGCTGTACACCCTCACGGGAGGGCGCAGCCGGTCCGGTCCCGACGCCCCGTTCGACCTGGTGACGCTGGTGGTCGCCGAGTGCGATCCGGTGGCGGGCATGCAGTCGGAGCACGCCGCGATCCTGCGGTTCGCCCAGCGGCCCACGGCGGTCGTCGAGCTCGCTGCCGAACTGCGGCTGCCGGTGAGCATCACGAAGATCCTGCTCTCCGACCTGCTCGCCGCGGGCCGCGTCAGCGCCCGTCACCCGCACACCGCTGTTCCTTCCGGCCTCCCCGATCCCGACATCCTGGAGCAGGTGCTCGTTGGACTCCGTAACCTCTGACGCCGGTACGCCGCCATCGCTGTCATCGCCGTCGTCGTCGCCTTCTGACGCCCGTACGCCCCTGGCGGCGTCGGCGGACAACGGCCTCAAGATCGTCGTTGTCGGCGGTTTCGGCGTCGGCAAGACGACGCTGGTCCGCTCCGTGAGCGAGATACGTCCCCTCAACACCGAGGAGACGATGACGCAGGCGGGCGAGGCGATCGACGACATCAGCGAGGTGCGCGGCAAGTCCGCGACCACCGTCGCCTTCGACTTCGGGCGCATCACGCTCGATGCCCGCAATGTGCTGTACCTGTTCGGCGCGCCGGGGCAGGAGCGGTTCTGGTTCCTCTGGGACCGCCTGTTCT
Source organism: Streptomyces sp. NBC_00620 (assembly GCF_026341825.1). Taxonomy (GTDB): domain Bacteria; phylum Actinomycetota; class Actinomycetes; order Streptomycetales; family Streptomycetaceae; genus Streptomyces. The sequence goes on along the minus strand of NZ_JAPENY010000001.1, from coordinate 2,497,489 downwards.
CCGGCACGCTCGGCGCGGTCGTGCTCGTGGACACGCGGCGCATCGACGACTCCTGGTACGCCATCGACCGCCTGGAGCACCACGGCATGCCGTTCATCGTGGCCTGCAACGACTTCGGCGGCCCCGCGCACACCCCCGCCCAGATCCGCGAGGCCCTCGACCTCGACCCGCACATCCCGCTGCTCGACTGCGACGCCCGCTCGCGGGAGTCCGGCAAGCGGGTGCTGATCACGCTGATCGAGCACCTGCAGAGTCTGTACGCCGCCGGCAGCGCACCCGGAGCCGTCGGCGAAAACCCCCTCAAATCACCGGAGTTGGCCCTGTGACCGCCGCCCCCGTGCCCCTCAGCGGGCCCAGGTTCCAGACCGAACCCGCCGAGCTGTACCGGGAGATGAGGCGCGACCACGGGTCCGTGGTGCCGGTCGTGCTCGACGGTGACGTACCGGCGTGGCTGGTGCTCGGCTACCGCGAACTGCACCAGGTCACCGGCGATCCCGTGCTGTTCAGCCGGGACTCCGACCTGTGGAGCCAGTGGCCGAACATCCCGGACGACTGGCCGCTCCTACCGATGATCGGCCGCAAGCAGCCCTCCATCCTCTACACGGTCGGCGAACGCCACCGCGAGCGCGCCGCGATGATCAGCGACGCCCTCGAAGCCGTCGACCCCTTCGAACTGCGCGGCCACGCCGAGAAGTTCGCCGACGAGCTCATCGACGCGGTGTGCGCCAAGGGCGAGACGGACATCGTCGGGGACTACGCGGCGCTGCTGCCGGTCCGCGTCCTCGCCACGCTCTACGGCTTCACGGACGAGCAGGGCCCTGGCCTGGTCACCGCCCTCAACGACATGATCAACGGAACGGCGGAGGCGCTGGCGGGGCAGCAGCATCTCGCCGCGTCCATGGGGCAGTTGCTCGCCGACCGGAAGGCGGCGCCCGCGAACGACGTCGTGTCCCGCATGCTCGCGGACACGTCCGGGTTCACGGACGAGGAGATCGCCCAGGACCTGATGGTCATGATGGCCGCGGGCCACCAGCCGACCGCCGACTGGATCGGCAACTCGCTGCGCCTGATGCTCACCGACGACCGTTTCGCGGCCTCGCTGTTCGGCGGCCGGCACAGCGTCGCCGAGGCCATGAACGAGGTCCTGTGGGAGGACACCCCCTCCCAGAACATCGCAGGGCGCTGGACCTCCCGCGACACCCAGCTCGGCGGCCGCCGCATCCGCTCCGGCGACCTGCTCATCCTCGGTCTGCAGGGCGCCAACTCCGACCCCCAGGTGCGGACCGACGGCTCCGCCCTCACCGGCGGCAACAACGCCCACTTCTCCTTCGGCCACGGTGAACACCGCTGCCCGTTCCCGGCTCAGGAGGTCGCGGAGGTCATCGCGCGGACCGGGATCGAGGTCGTACTGGACCGGCTGCCGGACATCGACCTCGCCGTGACCGCCGAGTCGCTGACCCGGCGGCCCTCCCCGTGGCTGCGGGGGCTGACCGAACTGCCTGTGAGATTCACCCCGACTCCGGCCCTGGGAGGCACGCCCGCATGACCACTCGTATCGCGCTGGACCCGTTCGTCACCGACCTCGAGGGGGAGAGCGCCCGCCTCCGCGAGGCGGGTCCGCTCGCCGCCGTGGAGCTGCCCGGCGAGGTCCCGGTGTGGGCGGTCACCCATCACGCCGAGGCGAAGAAGTTGCTGACCGACCCCCGCCTTGTGAAGGACATCAACGTCTGGGGTGCCTGGCAGCGCGGCGAGATAGCACCGGACTGGCCGCTGATCGGGCTCGCGAACCCCGGCCGCTCGATGCTCACGGTGGACGGTGCGGACCATCGCCGGATGCGGACGCTGGTGGCGCAGGCGCTGACTCCGCGGCGGGTGGAGCAGATGCGGGAGCGGATCGCCAAGCTGACGGAGGGGCTGCTCGACGGCCTGCCGACGGACGTCGATGTCGTCGACCTCAAGGCCGACTTCGCCTACCCGCTCCCCATGTTCGTCATCGCCGACCTCATGGGCATCGACGAGGCGAAGCTCCCCCGTCTCAAGGAGCTCTTCGAGAAGTTCTTCTCCACGCAGACGCCGCCGGCCGAGGTCATCGCCACGCTCACGGAACTCGCGGGCATCATGGCCGAGACGGTCGCGGCCAAGCGCGCCGAACCGGGTGACGACCTCACGTCGGCGCTCCTCCTCGCCTCCGAGGACGGCGACCACCTCACCGACGAGGAGATCGTCTCCACCCTCCAGCTGATGGTCGCGGCGGGCCACGAGACGACGATCTCCCTCATCGTCAACGCCGTCGTCAACCTGTCGCTCCACCCCGACCAGCGCGCCCTTGTCCTCTCCGGCGAGGCCGACTGGTCCGCGGTGGTCGAGGAGACCCTTCGCTACTCCACACCCACCTCGCACGTCCTGATCCGCTTCGCGACGGAGGACGTTCCCGTCGGCGACAAGGTGCTCCCCGCGGGAGACGCGCTGATCGTCTCCTACGGAGCGATCGGCCGCGACGAGCAGGCCCACGGCCCGACCGCAGGCGCCTTCGACATCACCCGCACCTCCTCGAACCGCCACATCTCCTTCGGCCACGGCCCCCACGTCTGCCCCGGCGCAGCACTCTCCCGCCTCGAGGCGGCAGTAGCCCTCCCGGCCCTGTACGAACGCTTCCCGACCCTCGACCTGGCAGTCCCGCCCTCCGAACTCCGCAACAAGCCGGTGGTCACACAGAACGACCTGTTCGGGCTGCCGGTGCGACTGACGACGCCGTAGTTTTTTTCGCCCCCTCCGCCCCTGCCCGTCCCGTTCCTGGGGGCTGCGCCCCCAGACCCCCGCATCGCGCTGACGCGCTCGTCCTCAAACGCCGGACGGGCTAAAAGATTTCTAGCGCCGGCCGGGGAAAGATCCAGCCCCTCCGGCGTTTGAGGAGCGGGGTCTGGGGCGGAGCCCCAGGAGCAAGGGACGGGTAGGGGCGGAGGGGGCGAAAAAATCCCCCGCGTCACCCCCACCCCCGTCTCACCCGACGGACGAGGTTTCACCCACGTTTCCGGAAGCGGCTAGGCTCCCGATCGTGGCTGATATCCAGATCCCCGCTGACATCAAGCCCGCCGACGGACGTTTCGGCGCGGGCCCCTCCAAGGTGCGGACGGAGGCGCTGGACGCCCTCGCGGCGACCGGCAGTTCCCTGCTCGGGACATCCCACCGCCAGGCCCCGGTGAAAAACCTGGTCGGCAAGGTGCGCGAGGGTGTGAGCTCGCTGTTCTCGCTGCCCGAGGGGTACGAGGTCGTCCTCGGCAACGGTGGGTCCACCGCGTTCTGGGACGTCGCGACCGCCGGGCTCATCGAGAACAAGTCGCAGCACCTCACCTTCGGTGAGTTCAGCTCGAAGTTCGCCAAGGCCGCGAAGCTCGCGCCCTGGCTCGCCGAGCCCACCGTGATCAGCAGTGACCCCGGCACACACCCCGAGCCGCAGGCCGAGGCGGGCGTGGACGTCTACGCCTTCACGCACAACGAGACCTCCACCGGCGTCGCGGCCCCCATCAAGCGCGTGGCCGGCGCCGACGAGGGCTCCCTCGTCCTGGTGGACGCCACCTCCGGCGCCGGCGGCCTCCCGGTCGACATCGCCGAGACCGACGTCTACTACTTCGCCCCGCAGAAGTCCTTCGCCTCCGACGGCGGGCTGTGGATCGGCGTCTTCTCCCCGGCGGCGATCGAGCGCGCCGAGCGGATCCACGCGAGCGGACGCCACATCCCGGAGTTCTTCAGCCTCCCTACGGCGATCGACAACTCCCGCAAGAACCAGACGTACAACACCCCGGCCCTCGCCACCCTGTTCCTCCTCAACGAGCAGCTGGAGTGGATCAACGGCCAGGGCGGGCTCGCCTGGTCCGCCGGCCGTACCAAGGACTCCTCCACCCGCCTCTACAGCTGGGCCGAGGAGAGCAAGTACGCGACCCCGTTCGTCGCCGACGCGGCCAAGCGCTCGCAGGTCATCGGCACGATCGACTTCGCGGACGAGATCGACGCCGCCGCCGTCGCCAAGGTGCTGCGCGCCAACGGCATCGTCGACACCGAGCCCTACCGCAAGCTGGGCCGCAACCAGCTCCGTGTCGCGATGTTCCCGGCCATCGACCCGGCGGACGTCGAGGCACTGACGAAGTGCATCGACTACGTGATCGAGAAGCTGTAACCGGTCTTACGAGGATGGGGGCGCCCGGCACTCGCCGGGCGCCCTCTCTCATGTCCCGTCTCAGTGGCTCAGCTTCCTGAACCTGCGCACCGCGAGCGGCAGGAAGATCAGCGTCAGGACCAGCGGCCACACGCCCGCCATCAGCAGGGCGTGCTGCTCGACCCATGAGTCCCCGCTGCCGACCGGCGTGCCGAACAGGTCACGCGCGGCCGCCGCCGTGGACGAGATCGGGTTCCAGGCCGCGACGAAGCCGAGCCAGTCCGGCATCAGCTGCGGCGCGACGAAGATGCTGGAGATCATCGTCAGCGGGAAGGCGACCGCGAACAGCCCGCCCGCCGCCTCCGGGTTGGGCACCATGAGCCCGAGCCACACGCCGAGCCAGATCAGTGAGAAGCGCAGCCAGAGCAGCAGTCCGAAGGCCGCCAGGAAGGCGAGTCCGCCGTCGGGACGCCAGCCCATGGCGAACGCGGTGAGCATCAGGATCGTCAACTCCGCGCAGGCGCCGAGCAGATCCGTCACCCCGCGACCGGAGACCACGGCGGACGGCGCCATCGGCATCGAGCGGAACCGGTCGATGACGCCCCTGGTCGCGTCGTAGACCACGACCGTCGCGGTGTTGATGAAGCCGAAGGCCATCGTCATCACAAACATGCCCGGCATCAGGAAGTCCTTGTAGTCCCCGCCGCCCGGCACCTTCATCGCACTGCCGAAGACATACCCGTACAGCAGCACGGAGAGGATCGGGAAGCCCAACTGCCAGACGATGTTGATGGGTTGGCGCTGATAGTGGGTCAGCCCGCGCCGGACGACGTTCCAGCAGTCGACGAGTGCCCAGTACGTACGACCGCGACCGCTCGGTCCGGTCAGTTCCAGCGCGCTCATGCCACCGCCTCCTTCGTGCTCGTGTCCGTGCCGTCGACGGCGGCCGTACGGTGTCCGGTCAGCCGCAGGAACACGTCGTCGAGGCTCGGCCTGCGCAGGCCGATGTCCTCGACGGCGACGCCCTCGTCCTGGAGGGTCCGCGCCACGTCGGTGAGCGCGGCCACCCGGTCGGTCACCGGCGCGTGGACGCGGAGTTCGGTCTCGTCCGACTCCGGTTCGCCGTCCGCGACCCGGGCCACCACCTTCACCACCCGCGGGATGTCGGCGCGTTCGCTGACCACGACCTCGATGCGGTCGCCGCCGACCGTGTCCTTCAGCCCGTCCGGAGTGTCGTCCGCGATGGCCCGGCCCTGGTCGATCACGGTGATGCGCGAGGCGAGCTTGTCGGCCTCCTCCAGGTACTGCGTGGTCAGCAGGACGGTCGTGCCGCCGCTCACCAACGCCCGTACGGAGTCCCAGACTTCACCCCGGCCACGGGGGTCGAGCCCGGTCGTCGGCTCGTCCAGGAACAGCACGCTCGGGGTGAGGATCATCGACGCGGCGAGGTCGAGGCGGCGCCGCATGCCGCCGCTGTACTTCCCGACGCCCTTGTCGGCGGCCTCGACGAGGTCGAACTGCTCAAGCAGCTCGCCCGCCCGCAGCCGCGCCCTGCGTCCGCCCAGATGGAACAGCCTGCCGAACATCTCCAGGTTCTGCCGCCCGGTGAGCACCTCGTCCACGGCGGCGTACTGCCCCGTGAGCCCGATCCGCGCCCGTACCTCCCGCGGCTGCCGTGCCACGTCCAGGCCGGCCACCGTCGCGCTCCCGCCGTCGAGCCGCAGGAGTGTGGACAGGATGCGGACGGCGGTGGTCTTGCCCGCGCCGTTCGGCCCGAGCAGGCCGTGCACCGTCCCCTCCCGCACCGCCAGATCGAAGCCGTCGAGCGCGTGCTTCTCCCCGTACCGCTTCTCCAGGCCCTCGGCCCGTACCGCGTAACCCTCGCTCATGGTTCCCCCTTCTCCCTCTTCCCCTTAACTGAGTACACCGTACCCGATTACGCGTACGACGTACCCAGTTTTTTGCCACGGAACTAAGCTGCACCCATGACAAGCAGCACGGAGACCAGCGGCAGCGGCGACATCCGGCGCACTCTCGAACTGCTGTGGGACACCGGCAAGCGCCCCAGCCGCGGGCCCAAGCCGGGCCTGACGCTGGAGCGGATCGTGGAGGCGGCCATCCTGGTCGCGGACTCCGACGGCCTTGACGCGGTCTCGATGCGCCGGATCGGCACCGAACTCGGCACCGGAGCGATGTCCCTCTACCGTTACGTCCCCGGCAAGGGCGAGCTGCTCGACCTGATGCTGGACCGGGTCCAGCGGCCGTCCGAGAACCCTGCCGACCTCGGTGACGGCAGCTGGCGCTCGGCCCTGGAGGCTCTGGGCCGGGCGACCCTCGCCCTCTACCGGCGCCACCCCTGGCTGCTCCAGGTCAACCAGTCCCGCCCGATCCTCGGCCCGAGCGCGCTCGACGGCATGGAGAAGATGCTCGCCCGCATCAAGCCGATGGGCCTGTCCGATCCCGAGCTGGTCTCGGCGATCGTCATGATCGACGGATACGTCGTCGGGGCCGCCCGCACGCAGGTGTACCAGGAGGAGGCGGAACGCAGAACGGGTCTGACCGATGCCGAGTTCTGGCAGGCCCACATCCCCGTCTTCGAGAAGGTCATGGCCGACGGCAACCACCCCTTCCTCGCCTCCCTCAGCGAGGACGCCTTCGGTACCGACTTCGACCACTTCGAGTTCGGTCTTCAGCGGATCCTCGACGGGCTCGAAACGTTCGTCTCGCGACGCGCCAAAGGGTGACAAACCGAGTGATCAGTGCCTGTATGGAGGCATGAGTACTCCGAGTACGAGCCCCGAACTCACCCGTTTCGTCAAGCAATGGGCCGTCCTCCTCACCAGCCACAAGAAGGACGGCACAGGCGTCGGCACCCCCGTCAACATCGCTGTCGAGGGGGACCACGCGTACTTCCGCACCCCGGGCAGCGCCTGGAAGGCCAAACGCCTGCGCAACAACCCCGAGGTGGAGATCGCCCCCTCCACCCTCCGCGGCGCCCCGACCGGGCCCGAGATCCACGCCCGGACGCGGCTGCTGGACCAGGGCAGCCCGGAGGACAAGCACGCGGCCCAGCTGCTGCGGAAGAAGTACCCCCTCTCGCACGGGGTGTTCGTGCCGCTGGCCCACAAGGTGATGCGGACACCGACGCTGCACTACGAGGTGCGGCCGATGGAGGAGAAGGCCGAGGACTGACCTCTCGCTACGACCGCCGCAGCAGCCGCTTCAAGCCGATGACGACGACAAGACCGATGGCGACGGCAAGGGCGCCGACCTTGAAGCCGTCGCTGTCGCCGTCGCCGCCCTGCGCCGCCGAACTCCCGCCCCTGGACGGCGACTTGGACGCCTCGCCGACGTCCCCGGGCGCATCCTCCGCCACGACCGAACTCCCGGCTCCTTCGCTGCCGAGCATGAGCTTGGTCCCGTCGGTGGAGTAGCTGACGGACTCCCCCTGGCCCAGGGGCACGCTGATCCGCCCCAGCTTCTCGATCTTGCCGCCGTTCCAGTCGTACGCGATCCCGCCGAAGTAGCCGCGCACGGCGAGCTGTTGGCCGTCCGGGGAGAAAGCGGCGTCGGTGGCCCACAGGTCGACGGGGACGACGGGCTTGAAGACGTTGGTCCCGGAGGCGGAGAGCTTGGCGGGCCCCTCGTACAGGTGCCCGCCGTCCTCCTGCTTGTCGATGATGTAGACCCGCCCGGTCTTGGGGTGCACGAGGAGCGACTCGGCGTCGCGGGGTCCGTCGGAGTACTTCACGACGTACTGCGTGGTGCGGATCGTCTGGTCCTTGAGCACCTTGGGCTCGGGCAGCTGATAGACCCACACGTAGTCCCAGACGACGCCGTCGTTGTCGCCGATGTCACCGACGTAGATCTGGTTGTCCGGGCCGATCTGGATGGCCTCGACGTCGCGCGGGGTGCCCACTCCGGTCATGGTGATCGTCGCGACGGTCTCGCCGGTGCGGCTGTCGACGGCGTAGAGGTAGGCGCCGTTGTCCTGGTCGTTGTGCGTCCAGTAGATCCCGGGGTGCTGCCGGGAGGCGGCGAGGCCGCTGGACTCCGTGATGCGAGGGTCCTTGATCGTGAAGCCGTCGTCGCCGTCGGCGGCGATGGCGGGCGCGGCGAGCGCACCCATGAGAAGGACCCCGGCAAGAAAGACGAGCGGTCGGCGCATGCCCCCAAGCCTGCCATCCCGGACAGGCGTTCACATCGGCCTTCACGGCCGACCAGCCACTGGGGGTGTCAAGCTTCACACCCCCACCGGCCATGTCACCCGTACCGATCGTCCATGATGAGCGGATGCTCAGGTTCATGCCCGTCGGCGATTCCCAGACGATCGGAAGCGCGGGCGAACACACATGGCGTTACCGGATGTGGCAGCACCTGCGCGAGACGTACGCGGGCCCGTTCCGGATCGTCGGCCCGCGCGAGACGCTGTACGACAAGGCGACGGAGTCCCCCGACTCCTACGAGTACGCGGACCCGGACTTCCCCCGCGCCCACCTCGCGGGCTGGGGCGAGGGCTGGCTCCACATGACCCCGCTGATCGGCGAGGCGGTCCGCGCGCAGCGCGCCGACATCCTGCTGGTCGCCCTGGGCCTGATCGACCTGGGCTTCTACACGAACGCGGTGCAGACCGCGGACAACGCCCGCGCCTTCATCGCGGAGGCCCGCGCCGCGAACCCCCGCGTCCGCATGGTCGTACTCCCGGTGATCCCGAACGTCCGCGCCGAGTCCGACGCCCCCTTCGCCACCGAGGTCGCCGCCTTCAACGAACTCCTCGCCAAGACCGTCGCCGACCTCGACGAACCCCGCTCCCCCCTCCTCCTGGCGTCGCCCCCGGCCTCGTACGACGTCCACCTCGACACGTACGACGGCACACACCCGAACGAGAGCGGCGAGCACAGGATCGCGGAGGCCTTCGCGGAGGCGATGTACCAGGCCTGGGACCTGGGCGAGCCCTACTCCGCCTGAACGGGCGGACGCGGGACGAGCCGCCCGCCTGAGGGAGCCGGGGTCAGCCCATGTGGACCGGAGCCGCGCCTTCGGTGTGCTGCTGCTTGCCTGCGGTGACGGCGAACGCGGTGACGGCGAGGCCGGCCAGGAACATGCCTGCGGCGGCGACGAACGCCAGGGTGTAGCCGTGGGTCACGGCCTCGCCCGCCCGGGCGGCCAGGGTGAAGTCCTTGGTGGCCAGGCCCCGGTAGAGGGCGGTGGCCGCCTCGGGCAGCTTGTCGTTCGCGGCCGAGGTGGAGATCGTCGACAGGACGGCGAGGCCGAGGGCGCCGCCGATCTGCTGGGCGGTGTTGAGGAGCGCGGAGGCGATCCCGGTGTCCTCGTGGGAGACACCGCTGACCGCGCCGAGCGTCATCGGCACGAAGCTCGCGCCGAGACCCAGCGCCGTGACGAACATGGCGGGCATCAGATGCGCGGCGTACGAGGAGTCCGGCTCCAGGGTCGCGAACCAGAGCATGCCCACGGCCGCGACCAGCAGCCCGGGCCCGGCGATGACGCGCGGCGCGAACCGGGCGACCAGCTTGGAGCTGATGCCCGCGGCCGCCGCCATCCCGAAACTGAACGGCAGATAGGCGAAGCCGGTCCTGACCGGGCTGTAGCCGAGGATCAGCTGCATGTAGAGGGTCAGGAAGTAGAAGGTGGCGAACATGCCCGCGCCGATGAACAGCATCGTGGCGTAACTCCCCCACCGGCTGCGGTCCTTGAACAGCCGCAGCGGCATCATCGGGTGCGCGGTCCGGGCCTGGACCACCAGGAAGACCGCGAGCAGTACGGCCGCCGCACCGAAGGAGACCAGCGTGAGGCCGCCGGTCCAGCCGTGCTCGCCGCCCCGCGTGATGCCGTAGACCAGGGCGATCAGCCCACCGGTGCCGGTGATCGCGCCGGGCACGTCCAGCCGCCCCGCGTGCCGTTCGGCCTCGACAAGGGTCCGTGTCCCGGCCAGCACCGCAAGCCCGATGGGAATGTTGACGAAGAACACCCACCGCCAGTCCAGTACGTCGGTGAGTACGCCGCCCATCAGCAGCCCGACCGTGGCACCGATGCCGGCCATCCCGGCGTACACACCCATCGCCGTATTGCGCGGCTTGCCCGCCGGGAACGTGGTGGTGATCAGCGCCAGGGCACTGGGCGCGGCGAGCGCAGCGCCCGCACCCTGCAGAATGCGGGCGCCGATCAACAGCCCCTCATTCGGGGCCAGCCCGCCGAGCAGCGAGGCCAGCGTGAAGACGGCGATGCCCACCTGGAACATCTTCCGCCGCCCGAAGAGATCCCCCGCCTTGCCGCCGAGCAGGAGCAGTCCGCCGAAGGCCAGCGCGTAGGAGTTGACGATCCACGCCAGGTTGGAGTCGGAGACACCCAGGTCGGTCTGGATGGCGGGCAGGGCGATGTTGGTGATCGTGGCGTCGAGGACCACCATCAGCTGGGCCGCGGCGATCACGACCAGGGCGAGTCCGAGATGCCGTCCACCGGACACGCGACCGGAGCCGGAGGTATCCGGCCCCGCGGGGGCGACGACAGCGGTGCTGTCAGCAGACATGGAAGTACTCCAAAGGTGGGCGGGAAACCCAGAGGTGGACTGAAAGCATTTCCCCGGAGAACGGAAGCGACCCGGAAAGTCAACTTGCGTTCCGAGAGAGAAACGAGGCGAACGGAATCGATCCGGCGAAACGGAACGCCTACTGCAATCCGAGGTTCGGCGCCGATACGGCGCAACGGGGCTCGGGACGAAGGCCCACCCTAGCAGCCCCTTGACCGTACTCCCGGCTGGAGAACTCCTCCCCCCATGTGGTGATTCTCGCCCTTGACGAACCCTGCTGATTATGGGCACGCGACACCAGGGGAATTCCAGGATCCGACTTGCATTTCCACCCGAAACCTGTTCCCAGCAAAGGCGGCACGGAAATGTGCCCACACTTTTCCGGGAAAGGCAATCCGCCCGATTCCCGTGCCGGGAAACCATGCCCGTGTCCAGGTCACCGTGCGTATCGTTGTACTGCGCGGCCGCTCTCGACCGGGTGGCGGCCGGGGAGGAGTGCCACGATGACCGTCCTTGAAGACAGGATCGAGATGGCCGACGAGAGCGAAGAGCTCACGCTCGACGTGCTGTTCGAGCGCCTTGAGCACATGCCCACCCCCGAGGGATACAAGGTCGAGATCGTCGAGGGGGCCATCTTCATGTCGCCGCAGCGGGACACCCACTGGGAGATCATCCTGGATATCGTCGAGCAGTTGCGGACCAAGTACCCGCGCAAGCGCGTCAAGTCCGACGTGCGCGTCGACTACCCGGGACACCTCAACGGCTTCGCTTCGGACGTGACGCTCGTGGCCGAGGACGCCGCCAAGAGTTCCAAGGGGCTGTGGAGCTACCAGGACGTCGAGTTCGTCGCCGAGGTCATCTCCAAGGGGACGGGACCCAACGACTACGGCCCCAAGAAGACCGCGTACGCCACGGCAGAAGTCCCCGTCTACCTCATCGCCGACCCCTACCAGGGCAAGTGCCACCTCTACACCCAGCCCAAGGGCGACGACTACACCACCGAGACGACCGTCACCTTCGGCACGGACATGGATCTCACCCACACCCACCTCGGCCTCACCCTCAAGACCCACGAGTTCCCCCGCGACTGACTTCACCCCACCCCGCCAGCCACCCTTGCCTAGAGCGCACTCCACGTCGTTGGCTTGGTAGCCATGAAGTACACGCAGCTCGGACGCACGGGACTCAAGGTCAGCCGGCTCGTCCTCGGCACCATGAACTTCGGTCCGCAGACAGACGAGGCCGACAGCCACGCGATCATGGACGCGGCGCTGGACGCGGGTATCAACTACTTCGACACGGCGAACGTCTACGGGTGGGGCGAGAACAAGGGCCGCACCGAAGAGATCATCGGGAACTGGTTCGCCAAGGGCGGCGAGCGACGCGACAAGACCGTGCTCGCCACCAAGATGTACGGGAACATGGGCGTCGAGGGCGCCCCCTGGCCCAACCACGACAAGCTCTCCGCGCTCAACATCCGGCGAGCGGTGGACGCCAGCCTCAAGCGGCTCCAGACCGACTACATCGACGTCTACCAGTTCCATCACATCGACCGGGACACTCCCTTCGAGGAGATCTGGCAGGCGATCGACGTCCTGGTACAGCAGGGGAAGATCCTCTACGTGGGGTCCAGCAACTTCCCCGGTTACAAGATCGCCCAGGCCAACGAGATCGCTGCGAGGCGCGGCGGCACCATCGGTCTCGTCAGCGAGCAGTGCCTCTACAACCTCGCCGAGCGGCGCGCCGAGATGGAGGTCATCCCGGCCGCGCAGGAGTACGGGCTCGGGGTCATCCCGTGGTCGCCGTTGCAGGGCGGACTGCTCGGCGGGGTCATCAAGAAGGAGATCCAGGGCGGACGCCGGGCGAGCGGCCGGGCCGCCGACACCCTCGCCGACCCCACCGCACGCGCGCAGATCCAGGCGTACGAGGATCTGCTCGAGAAGCACGGCCTGGAACCCGGCGAAGCCGCCCTGGCCTGGCTGCTGACCCGCCCCGGCGTCACGGGCCCGATCGTCGGCCCACGCACCGCCGAACAGCTCGAGTCAGCGCTCCGCGCCGTCGAACTGGAACTGTCCGAGGATGTCCTGACGTCCCTGGACGAGATCTTCCCGGGGCCGGGGCCGTCTCCGGAGGCCTTCGCCTGGTGACGTAGCCAGCCCACGAGGGCACGGCGCACCGCCCGCGAGGGCACCGCGCAGGGGGCGGCGGCGGGCTACTGCCCGACCGCCGCCGCCACTGCCACCACGACGAACATCAGCACGAGCACACCGGCCATGATCCGATTACGAGTCTTTGGGTCCACGTGGTCGAGGTTAACCGGCCGCCGCCGGGCACCTTCAGCCGCCCGCCCCGAGCGGGGCCCGTGAGGCGGACGCCCCCAACGGCCACCGCGCCACCGTCTCGTAACGCGGCTGCTCCCCCGGCACCCCCGACCTGGGCAGATCGCTGCGTACGAGACACAGCTCCCCCACCGTCCACTCGCGCCCGGCGAAGGCGTCCAGAACAGTGACGTACGCCTCGAAGTCGGCGTCCGAGCGGCTGCGGGCCACTGTGAGGTGGGGCCGGTAGCGGCGGTGCGCCCCCATCGGGACGCCCGCCTTCCTGGCCGCCGCCTCCGCCCGGTCAGCGAGCAGCCGCAGGACGGGGACGTCACCCGACACCCCCGCCCACAACGCCCGCCCGCCGAAGTGGCCACCGCCGCGCAGTGCGAGGGCGAACGGGTCCGTACGGTGGGCCGCGCGCGCCAGCCGCTCCGACAGGTCCGGTACGACGTCCTCGTCGACCTCGCCGTAGAACGCGAGCGTGAAGTGCCACCCGGGGCGGCCGGTCCACCGCAGCGCCTGAGCCCCCGGCAACCCGCGCAACTCGTCCACCACCGAGCCGAGTTCACTCGTCACGTCCTCGGGTGGCAGCACAGCCGCGAAGAGTCTCATGACGTCACCCTTCCAGGGAATGGATCAACGGGCGACCCTCCCGGACGATGGAGGTATGCACGACGATCCTGTGGATCACCCTCCTCATGGGCGCCCTCGTCACCATCGGCTTCGTTCACCTCTTCGGGATGGAGAGCCTGCGCGCCCACGCGGGCGTGGTCTTCTCCCTCACCTTCACCGTGGGCGTGATGGTCCTCATCGTCTACCTCTGATCTTGGCCAGTGCTCCGCCCTTCGGGGCGGGGGTGAAGGCCATCCTTGGGTCGGAGGCGCGGAGCGCCGGAGTGCTCTGCGCCTCCGTGGTGACGTCAGGTGGGGCGTTGCTGGCTTTCGATGTACTGCTTGACGGCGGTCAGGGGTGCCCCGCCGCATGATCCTGCGAAGTAGGAGCCGGACCAGAAGTGTCCGCCCCACAGGTACCGGCGGACGTGGCTGTCGTACTCCTGGCGGAGTCTGCGGGAGCTGACGCCCTTGAGGGAGTTGACCAGCTTGGAGAGCTGGACTTTGGGCGGGTAGTGCACGAGCAGGTGGATGTGGTCCTGTTCGCCGTTGAACTGTTTCAGCTCGGCCTCGAAGTCGGTGCAGACCTCCCGCATGATCTCCTCGGTGCGGGTCAGCATGGCGTCGGTGAACGCCTTCCGCCGGTACTTCGTGACAAAAACCAAGTGAACGTGCAGGTTATAGACAACGTGACGACCGGTTCTGACATCGGGATTAGGGTTCCAGCGCGGTGACATAAACCAATGCTATTTTGTCGACTATGAGTCAAGGCGCTCTGGTCAAGCGGCAGTTCGGGCATCGTGCCCGGCTTGCGCTGTCTCCTGCCGGAGTTCGCGCAGCGGATGACCAGGCGCACGCGGCCCGCACGATGTGGAACCTTCTCCACGCGTGGTGGCAGATGATGCCGAAGGGGAAGCGGACGCCCGCGAACGCGGACGCCGCGATCCGCCAGGCCCGTCAGGACATCGATTTCCTGGCAGTCCTGCCCGCCCAGGCCGCGCAAGCGGTCCTCAAGACGTACTTCCAGGCTTGGAAGAGCTGCTGGGAGGGCCGCGCGGACGCCCCGAACTTCAAGGGCCGCATCCGCACGGTGATGTCCGTGGACATCCCGCAGGGCCGGGACCTGAACATCACCCGCGTGCACCGACGCTGGGGCATGGTCAACATTCCCAAGGTGGGCCGGGTCCGCTTCCGCTGGACGAAAGACCTGCCGGTGGGCAAGCACGCAGGCGCGGAGAACCGGATCACCGGGGCCCGGCTGGTCAAGGACGCGCTCGGCTGGCACATCGCCTTCCGCGTCCAGACCCTTCAGGGCAAACCCGATCCCCACCAGGGGCCGGACGTCGGCATCGACGTGGGCGTCACCGTGCCCATAGCCCTCTCGGACGGCGAAACGTACGAGCACGGCGAATGGCTGACGGACAAGGAGAGGGCCAGGCTTCTGCACCTGGAGCAGCGCGCCGCCCGGCGCAAGCAGCATCGCAAGCCCGGCGCGCGCACCAGCCGCCGGCTGCACCGCACCTATGACCAGATCGCAGGACTCCGCGCGAAAGCCAAGCGCCGGGCCCTGGACTGGCAGCACAAGACGACCACCGTCATCGCCCGCACATACGGCACCGTGGTGGTCGAAGCACTCGCCATCACGAACATGGTCAAGTCGGCCAGGGGAACCATCGAGGAACCGGGGAAGAACGTCGCCCGGAAGTCCGGGCTGAACCGCTCCATCAGCGGGGAGGCTTGGGGCCGGACGGTCACCATGCTGACGTACAAGACCGCCCGACTCGGCGGCACCCTGGCCAAGGTCCCCGCTCCCCACACGTCCCGCCGCTGTTCCGCGTGCGGCTTCACCACGCCCGACAGCAGGGAGTCCCAGGCCGTGTTCGTGTGCAGGAACCCGGACTGCGGATGGTCGGGTAACGCCGACCACAACGCGGCCCGGAACGTCTTGCACCTGTACCGGATGGGCCTCGCGCTCATCCCGGCTGCCGGGAGGGCAGTCGTCAGGCGCGCGAAGCGCGTCAAGCCCGCTGCCGCAAGGTAAGCAGGAATCTCCCGGCCTCAGCCGGGAGAGCACTTCAAGAGTTCAACTACCCGTTCAGCGGGCGGAGCGCTCAAGGTCGGCCCGACGGCGTTCGAACTGGCCCTTGAGCGCATACAGCTGGGTCACCTGACCCGGCCCCACGCGCCGGGTCACGCCGCCGTGGCCAGCCGCTCCCGCTCCTCCCTCGGTACGAAGCGGACGTGCGGGTGGCCGTGGTTCCAGCCCAGGGAGAGGCGGAGGTCGCCGAGGCGTGCCAGGACCAGGCCGATGGTGAGCGCCGAGAGCGTCGAGATCACGCCGCCGAGGGCGAAGCCGATGCGCGGGCCGTAGGCGTCGGTGACCCAGCCGACGAGGGGCGCCCCCAGGGGCGTACCGCCCATGAAGACCATCATGAACAGGGCCATGACGCGGCCGCGCATGGCGGGGTCGGTGGCCATCTGGACCGAGGTGTTCGCGGTGACGTTGACCGTCAGACCGAAGAGGCCGATCGGGACCATGAGGAGGGCGAAGAGCCAGAGCGAGGGGGCCGCGGACGCCACCACCTCCAGGACACCGAAGGCCACCGCCGCGGCGATCAGGACGCGCAGGCGGGCCGTGCCGCGGCGGGCGGCGAGCAGCGCGCCGGCCACGGAGCCGACCGCCATCAGCGTGTTGAAGAGGCTGTACGCGCCGGCGCCCGCGTGGAAGATGTCGTCCGCGTAGGCCGAGAGCCAGACCGGGAAGTTGAAGCCGAAGGTGCCGATGAAGCCGACGAGGACGATCGGCCAGATCAGCTCGGGACGGTTCGCGACATAGCGCAGGCCCTCGCGGAGCTGGCCCTTGGCGCGCGGGGCGCGCTTGACGAACTGCAGATCGCGGGTGCGCATCAGCAGCAGGCCCGCGACGGGGGCGACGAACGACAGGCCGTTGAAGAGGAACGCCCAGCCCGTGCCCACGCCGGTGATCAGCAGGCCCGCGACGGCGGGGCCGATCAGGCGGGCGGACTGGAAGTTGGCGGAGTTGAGGCTGACCGCGTTCTGCAGCTGGTCCGGGCCGACCATCTCGGAGACGAAGGACTGGCGGGCCGGGTTGTCGACGACCGTGACAAGGCCCGCGACGAAGGCGGCCAGGTAGACGTGCCAGACCTCGACGTGTCCGGAGAGGGTGAGGAAGGCGAGCGCGAGGCCGGTGATGCCCATGGCCGTCTGGGTGGCAAGGAGGGTCGGGCGCTTGCGGAGACGGTCGACGAGGACGCCGCCGTACAGCCCGAACAGCAGCATCGGCAGGAACTGCAGCGCGGTGGTGATACCGACCGCGGCGGACGAGCCGGTCAGGCTCAGCACCAGCCAGTCCTGGGCGATGCGCTGCATCCAGGTGCCGGTGTTGGAGACGACCTGGCCCATGAAGAACAGGCGGTAGTTCCGGACCTTCAGCGAGCTGAACATCGACGAGCGGGTGTCGGGGGCGGGTGGGGAGTCGTGGGTGGCTGGTGCGGGGGCGGAGTCTGCTCCGGGTCCCGAACTCAAAAGGGCTCGCCTCCTAGGCGTACGTCGGACGTCGTCGTCCTGGGGCGTGCAGGACGACGACGTCCTGGCACTACGGCTTGGGTCAGATCTGTGCGAGCTTCTCCAGGACGGGAGCGGCCTCGCGGAGCTTGGCCCACTCGTCCTCGTCGAGACCCTCGGCCAGGCCGGCCAGCCACGCGTTCCGCTTGCGGCGGCTCTCTTCGAGGATGGCCTCGGCCTGCTCGGTCTGTGTGACGACCTTCTGGCGCCGGTCGTCGGGGTGCGGCTCCAGCCTGACCAGTCCCTTCGCTTCGAGCAGCGCGACGATGCGGGTCATCGAGGGCGGCTGCACATGCTCTTTGCGGGCGAGTTCGCCCGGGGTGGCGTTGCCACAGCGGGCGAGGGTGCCGAGCACCGAGATCTCGGTGGGGCTCAGCGACTCGTCGACCCGTTGGTGCTTGAGCCGGCGCGACAGCCGCATGACTGCGGAGCGGAGGGAGTTCACGGCGGCAACGTCGTCGCCATGGGTGAGGTCAGGCATGTTCCTTAGCGTAACTCATTACTCTCCCTAAAGACCACCGGAGTGCCCCCGAAACCGGAAACTGAATCTTTACGTCACTCATATGAGTGAGCCGGATCCGGAAAGTGACCCCTCGCCCGGCGAGGTAAGGCGACCCTCGACTGCATGGGGACCAGCGTGCTCAGCCTGCGGATAGACGGGGAGCTGCTCGACCGGCTCCGACACCACGCCGCCAAACGCGGAATGAGCGTCCAGGACTATGTGGTCCGGACGCTCATCCGCGACGACTTCGACGAGCGGTTCCAGACCGCGGTCGAGGAGACGGAGAAGTTCTACGGGGTCACGTGAGCGGCCCCCGTACGGCCGCTTACGTCAGGCCCAGCGCCGGCATCAGGTAGTAGAACCCGAACACCGCCGCCACCACGTACATCGCGACCGGCACGTCACGGCCGCGCCCCGCCGCCAGGCGCAGCACCACGAAGGTGATGAAGCCGAAGCCGATGCCGTTCGTGATCGAGTACGTGAACGGCATCATCAGCATGGTGACGAAGGCCGGGATGGCGATCGTGTAGTCCGCCCAGTCGATCTCCTTGACCGACCCCGCCAGGATCATGAAGCCGACCGCGAGCAGCGCGGGGGTGGCCGCCTGCGACGGGACCATGGTGGCGACGGGGGTCAGGAAGAGCGCGACGGCGAAGAGCGCGCCGGTGACGACGTTCGCGAAGCCGGTGCGCGCGCCCTCGCCGACGCCCGCCGTGGACTCCACGAAGCAGGTGGTGGCGGAGGAGGAGCTGGCGCCGCCCGCGGCGACCGCGATGCCGTCGACGAAGAGGACCTTGTTGATGCCGGGCATGTTGCCCTGGGCGTCGGTCAGCTTGGCCTCGTCGCTGACGCCCATGATCGTGCCCATCGCGTCGAAGAAGCACGACAGCAGCACGGTGAAGACGAAGAGGACGCCGGTCAGCACGCCGACCTTGCCGAAGCCGCCGAAGAGGCTGACCTTGCCGACGAGCCCGAAGTCCGGGGTGGCGACCGGGTTGCCGGGCCACTCCGGGGTGGTCAGGCCCCAGGACGGGATGTCGGCGACGGCGTTGATGATCACCGCGAGGACGGTCATCGTGACGATCGAGATGAGGATCGCGCCGGACACCTTGCGCACCATCAGCGCGAGTGTGAGGAGCGTGCCGAGGATGAAGATCAGGACGGGCCAGCCGTTGAGGTGACCGTCGCTGCCGAGCTGGAGCGGGACCGTGGTCTGCGCGATGTCCGGGATGCGCGAGACGAAACCGGAGTCGACCAGGCCGATCAGCATGATGAACAGGCCGATACCGATCGCGATGGCCTTGCGCAGACCCAGCGGCACGGCGTTCATGACGCGCTCACGCAGACCGGTGGCGACCAGGAGCATCACGACGATGCCCGCGAGGACCACCATGCCCATGGCGTCCGGCCATGACATCCGCGGCGCGAGCTGGAGCGCGACAACCGTGTTCACACCGAGACCGGCGGCCAGCGCGATCGGCACGTTGCCGATGACACCCATCAGGAGCGTGGTGAACGCCGCGGTCAGCGCGGTCGCGGTGACCAGCTGGCCGTTGTCCAGCTGGTGCCCGTACATGTCCTTCGCGCTGCCCAGGATGATCGGGTTCAGCACGATGATGTAGGCCATCGCGAAGAAGGTGGCGAAACCGCCGCGGATCTCGCGCGGCAGCGTGCTGCCCCGCTCGGAGATCTTGAAGTAGCGGTCGAGGGCACCCTGCGCGGGCCGGGGTTCCGGCTGCTCCGGGGTGGGGGCCTTGGTGGCGGCCGAGGTGGACATGCGTGACCTCATACGTGCGGGGGCCAGGTGGCCAGTGGGCGCCGGGCGGGGACGGCGCCGGGCTGGGAACTTGATCGAGTCTGGCTGTCGTGTGATCACCAACGGGTTTCCGAGAGGTTTCCGTTGTTGTTTCGTACGAATAGAAAGAGCCAGACTCAGGCGGTTTCAGTATGAACATATGAGGTCGAATTCGCTATCTCCGCGCGTAGACCCTTGGTATACAAGGACCTTCCACGCCCCGAAGAGGACACGGACGCCCTCTCGTAAGCTGTCCCCATGGCGAAGTGGACCCCCAAGCACGAGGCGCCGGAGCCCCTGGAGGGGCCCGTCGTCGCCACCATCACAGGCCTCACGATTCTCTGGTTCGTCCTCTTCCTGGTGCAGCTGCCGTTCTACGGCTGGTTCGACGACCACGGGCACACCTGGTGGGTGTGGACGTGCCTGGCCGGCGCGGGTCTCGGCCTGATCGGCATCTGGTACGTCCGGGGCCGGGAGGCCGCGCTGAAGCGGGACGCGGCGCTCAAGGCCGACGCCGACTCTCCTGCGGAGTAGGCCGACTCCCCCCGCCGGGTAGGCCGTCTCCCCCGCCGAGTGACGGGCCCCGCCTACAACCACGGCATCATTGACCGCCGCCCCCGTCCTCCCCTGGTCGGATCTTTCGGGCACTCAGCGGGTGAAGCCGTATATCCGCACGTACCGTCGAACGCATGACGCACATCGACGCGGGCGCCGAACTCGATCCCGTTCACCCCGTGCCCATACCCGCCTCCCCCGCGGAGCGGGCGCTGGGGCTGTCCGCCGCAGAGGTGGCCGAGCGGGTGGCGCGCGGCGAGGTGAACGACGTTCCGGTGCGCAGCAGCCGCTCCGTGAGCGAGATCGTCCGCGCCAACGTCTTCACCCGGTTCAACGCGATCATCGGCGTGCTCTGGCTGATCATGCTGTTCGTGGCGCCGTTCCAGGACAGCCTGTTCGGGTACGTCATCCTCGCCAACACCGGGATCGGCATCATCCAGGAGTGGCGGGCCAAGAAGACCCTGGACTCGCTGGCGGTGATCGGCGAGGCGAAACCGACCGTACGCAGGGACGGGATCGCCGCACAGGTCAGCACGTCGGAGATCGTGCTCGGGGACCTGATCGAGATCGGGCCCGGGGACAAAATCGTCGTCGACGGCGATTGCGTGGAGGCCGACGGACTGGAGATCGACGAGTCGCTGCTCACCGGTGAGGCGGATCCGGTGATCAAGCAGCCCGGCGACCAGGTGATGTCGGGCAGCTTCGTCGTCGCGGGCGGCGGCGCGTTCACGGCGACGAAGGTGGGCCGGGAGGCGTACGCGGCGCAGCTCGCGGAGGAGGCGTCACGGTTCACGCTCGTCCACTCCGAGCTGCGGACGGGTATCTCCACGATCCTCAAGTACGTGACGTGGATGATGATCCCGACGGCGATCGGCCTGATCATCAGCCAACTGGTGGTCAAGCAGAACGACTTCAAGGACTCCGTCGCCCGCACCGTCGGCGGGATCGTGCCGATGGTCCCGGAGGGGCTGGTCCTCCTCACCTCCGTCGCCTTCGCGATCGGGGTCATCCGGCTTGGCCGGAAACAGTGCCTGGTGCAGGAGCTGCCCGCCATCGAGGGGCTCGCGCGCGTCGACACCGTCTGCCTCGACAAGACGGGCACCCTCACCGAGGGCGGCATGGACGTCACCGAGGTGCGCCCGCTGGGCGGCAGCGACGAGGCTTACGTACACAAGGTCCTCGGCTCGCTCGGCGAGTCGGACCCGCGGCCGAACGCGTCCCTGAAGGCGATCATCGACGCCTACCCGGACAGCGAGGACTGGCGCTGCACGGAGTCGCTGCCCTTCTCCTCGGCCCGCAAGTACAGCGGGGCGTCGTTCAGCGAGGGCAACGGGGAAACGAGCACATGGCTCCTCGGCGCCCCCGACGTGCTGCTGTCCGAAGGGGACCCGGCGCTCGCCGAGACCGAGCGGCTGAACGAGGAGGGGCTGCGGGTGCTGCTGCTCACCCGGGCCACCAGGGACCTCGACGATCCCGCCGTCAAGGAAGGCTCGAAGCCCACCGCCCTGGTCGTCCTGGAGCAGCGGCTGCGCCCGGACGCGGCGGACACCCTGCGGTACTTCGAGGAGCAGAACGTCAAGGCCAAGGTCATCTCCGGCGACAACGCGGTGTCGGTGGGCGCGGTGGCCGGGAAGCTCGGGCTCACCGGCAAGGTCGTGGACGCGCGCCAACTGCCCGCCGATCAGGCGGAGATGGCGAAGTCACTGGACAAGGGCACGGTGTTCGGGCGGGTCACCCCGCAGCAGAAGCGGGACATGGTGGGCGCGCTGCAGTCGAACGGGCACACCGTGGCGATGACCGGCGACGGCGTGAACGACGTACTGGCCCTGAAGGACGCCGACATCGGGGTCAGCATGGGCTCGGGCTCCGAGGCGACCCGCGCCGTGGCCCAGATCGTGCTGCTCAACAACAGCTTCGCGACGCTGCCTTCGGTGGTCGCGGAGGGCCGCAGGGTGATCGGGAACATCACCCGGGTCGCGACCCTCTTCCTGGTGAAGACGGTCTACTCGGTGCTGCTGGCCATCCTGGTGGTGTGCTGGCAGGTCGAATACCCGTTCCTGCCCCGCCACTTGACCCTGCTGTCCACGCTGACGATCGGTGTACCGGCGTTCTTCCTCGCCCTCGCCCCGAACACGGAGCGGGCGAGGCCCCACTTCGTACGCCGGGTCATGCGGTACTCGATCCCGGGGGGCGTGATCGCGGCGGTGGCCACGTTCATCACGTATCTGACCGCCCGTCACCACTACAGCGGTACCGGCGCGTTGGACGCGGAGACGAGCGCCGCGACACTGACGCTCTTCCTGATCTCGATGTGGGTGCTGGCGATCGTCGCCCGGCCGTACACCTGGTGGCGGGTCGCCCTGGTCGCGACGATGGGCGCGGGGTTCCTGCTGGTGCTCGTCGTGCCGTGGCTGCAGGACTTCTTCGCGCTGAAGCTGGTCGGGGCGACGATGCCGTGGATCGCGGTGGGCATCGCGGCGGTGGCGGCGGCCGCCCTGGAGTTCGTGTGGAAATGGGTCGACCGCCGCTTTCCGGCCTAGCGGTACTGCAGGTACTGCAGGTGGTTACTCGACGTCGACGTAGTCACCGGCGGTGGTGACCGCGGCGGTGCTCGCGATGCCCGCGAAGGTGAAGCGGTAGTAGCCGTCGACCCCGGCCTTGACCGTGGTCTTCAGCGCGCCGCCCGCGGCCGACTTGATGCCCTTGACGTTGGTGTAGGTGGTGGTGCCCGCCTTGCGGAACTGCAGCACCACCGACTGGCCGCTGAGGCCGACGTACTTGTTCGTCTCCCAGTCGGCGCGGGTCAGCTTGCCGGTGACCGTGATGGTCTTGCCCTTCAGCACCGGCTCCGGCGCGGCGTTGACCGTCAGCTTCGACAGCCGCTGGACCTTGGGAGAGGTGAAGCCGCCCTGGTCGGCGACGCCGACCTTGGTGATGTCGAAGGTGGAGCTCGACGGGTCCTGGCCGTTGTACGCGACGGCGAAACCGGCGGCCTTCCACGTGCCGGCGTCGGAGTTGATCAGGTAGCCCTCGTTGGCGCGGATGTCGATCTTGGCCACGCAGGAAGCGGTCGTCGACGAGGTGGGGGTGCAGGTGCCCGGGGCGTCGCCCCACAGCTCGTTGTCCGCGTTGCCGAAGGTGCCCTTGTAGAGGTACGGGCCGTTGAGGAAGTCCGCGGCCGTGATGTCGACGTCGGCGGCGTGGGTCAGGGTGTACGTGACCGGCACGACGTTGTGGGTGGTGGCGCCGACGACGATCGCCTTGCCCTTGTTCACCTTGATGTTGGAGAAGGTGACGTCGAGGGCGTACGGCTCGTCCACGGCCGCGGCTGAGGTGCTGAACGCGCTCTTGCCGGAGTCTGCGGCGCGGGCGGCCTCCAGCACCTTGGCGACGTCCGCGCGGTAGGTGGAGGCGGAGCCGGAGTCGGCGGCGTGCGCGCCGGGTACGACGAAGGCGGAGAGGGCCAGGGCACCGGTGACGGCGGCCACAGTGGCTCGTATGCGCATGTGTTCCCCACGTGAAAGGGGCCCCGGGCTCTGGTCGTTACTACGGCTCGTCGTCGGCGCGGGACCCAAATGATTGTGGAGCCTGTTGGCTCACATGAGGAGATGCGCGACAGGGGGTGAAAGGTTGTACGAGTGTTGCGAATTTTTGTCGCACATGACCAATGGCCCCCGGGGGAAACCCGGGAGCCATCGGCAAGGCACTTCCACTTCACGTCCGGCTACTTGCCGTTCGGCCAACTCACCTGCGCCTAGCGCGAGTTCGACCGGGCCTGCCGCAAGTTCGACGGGACCTGCCGCAGGTTCAACCGGTCGCGAGTGCGACTACCTGACGTCGATGTAGTCGCCCGCGGCGCTGACGCCCGCGGTCGTCGTGATGCCCGCGTAGGAGTAGCGGTAGTAGCCGTCGACCGAGGCCTTGACCGTGGTCTTCAGGGCGCCCGTCGAGGTCGACTTGATGCCCTTGACGTTGGTGTAGGTGGTGGTGCCCGCCTTGCGGAACTGCAGGGCCACCGACTGGTTGGCGAGGGCCACGTTCTTGCCCGTCTCCCAGTTGGCGCGGGTCAGCTTGCCGGTGACCGTGATGGTCTTGCCCTTCACCACCGGCTCGGGGGCGGCGTTGACCGTCAGCTGGGAGGCACGCTGGACCTTGAAGCTGCCCGCGTTCTCCTTCCAGACGTAGTTGGAGTCGTCGCCGTTGGCGTCGACCCACGCGTCGACGACCCAGTTGCCCGCCTCGTTGTTGAAGACGTCGGCCAACCGCGGGTCGACGCTGTAGGTCGCCGTGCAAGTGGAGGTCGTGGCGCTGGTGCTGGAGACCACGCACTTCGCCGCCGCGGACGTGGAGATGAGAAGGCCGTCGTTCGGACCGTAGAGGTCGATCTCGGCACCGGCGATGCCCTGGTCGTCCGTCGCCGTGACGGACACCGTGAACTTCTTGACCGTCGCCGCTCCGACGACGACGTTCTTGCCGCCGTTCACCACGACCTTGGTGATCTTGGTGTCGCCCTCGACGCCGTCGGCGAAGGCCGCGGGCGCCAGCGCGGCGCCGGCCACCGTGAAGGCCGCGAGCAGGGCAACGGTAGTGGTGCGCTTCCGCACAGTTTCCCCCAGTGGAAACAGGGGCCCTGGTGTGGTCGTTCCTGACGGCTCGTCGTCACACGGGGCCCAAGTGATCGTGGAGTCTGATGACTCGAGTGATCAGATGTTCGACAGGGGCGAATGGTTGTGCGGATGTGCAGATTTCGTGCGCGTGTTTTCGGCCACCTCCTGGACGCGCCCAAGACGCGCCCCGGAGTCGCCCCGGAGTCGCCCCTGAATTCAGCCGGGACTCAGCCAGGAACTCAGCCAGGACTCGACCGGGACTCAGTCGAACCAGCGGTCCCGCTCCAGCTCCTCCGTCCGCGACGGGTCCTCGAGGAGGGCCGCGACCTCGAAGCGGCGCGGCCACTGCCCGGCCGTCCAGGCGAGAGCGGCGGCGACACCCTCCAGGGTGGCGGCGTGCAGCACCCCGTCCCGGGTACGGCGCCAGTCCAACTCGACGCCGTCGACGATGAGTTCCTCGTGCTCGACGTACGACGCCGGGGTGGCGGGACCGAGCAGCAGCCGCACCGACTCCGGCACCTCGTGCTCGGTGCCCTCCGAATCGACCTCGCCCGTCACCGACTCGCTGAGGCGCCGCACCTGGAACAGCTCGGCGAGCTCGGCGGCCCGCGCCGGCCGTACGGGGAGCAGCGGCACGCCGCTCGTGAAGGGCAGCAGGTCGGGTGAGTCCACGACCATGGCGTCGGCCGCGTCCACCACGGTCACCTGCCCGTCGACCACGGCCCGCAGCTCGTCCGGCAGGGTGACCTGCTCGGGGTCGAGGTCGGCCAAGGCGCCGTAGAGGGCGTGCAGTTGGGCGCCGGACACCTCACGGTCGGGGTCGGCCAGGCGGTCCAGGAGCTCGGCCGCGCCGCCGGGTTCGTCGAGGAGGGCGGCCACGGAGGTCCGTACGCCCAGCGCCCTCAGTACCTGCTCGTCCTCGAAACCGCTCGCGTCGGCGGCGTCGTAGAGACCGTGCAGCAGCGGGTCGCCGCCGGCCGACCGCAGCCCGGCCGGGCGACGCCCGTCCAGGACGGGGTGACCGCGCAGCCACCAGGCCGTGTACGGCCGTACGGTCTCGTGCGTCCCGTCCGGCAGCAGCAGCCGCACCGGCTGGGTCAGCGCGTCCCGCAGGGGCGGCCGGGACAGCAGAGCGAGTGCCTGCGGCCAGTGCTCGTCGTCGACGAGATCCAGGTCCCGTACGGCGACGATCTCGGTGGCGACGGGCGGCACAGGTGTGTCGGGCAGCCGGTCGAGGATGTCCTCGCACCACACGTCGACGGCGTCCAGGAGACCCGCGTCGTCGGGCTCCGCGAAGTCCGAGTCGCGCGGCTCCAGTTCGTCCGGGTCCAGGACGACATCGGTGGCGCGTACGAGGGTGAAGTTGGCGAGGACTCCACAGGCGGCCAGCGGCTGCTCGCCCCAGCGCTCGGCCAGTTCGGCGTCGACGAAGGCCAGTTCGTCCTCGCGCATGACCTGGGCGAACGGGCTGCCGGGCAGGACCAGTTCGCCCGCGGGCACCAGTTCCCCCTCCTCGTCGGGGAGGGCGAGGGCGCCGAGCCAGGGCTCGTCGCCGGGTTCGAGACCTGCGCCGCGGACGAGTGCGAGGACGGTGTCGGCCAGTTCCTCGGCGTCCGGGGCGTCCTCGTCCCAGCCGCCGCCCTCGTCGTCGAGCGAGGCCGCGACGGCGGCACGCACCTGCGGGGTGGTGAGGACCGCGCGGGGGGTGGCCGGGAGGGCGCCCAGCTTCTCCAGGAGCGGATGGGCGGCGTCCGGGTGGGCGACCTTGAGGCCGAGCCGGGCGAGGGTGTCGGGGGCGGCGGTCCGGTCGTCGTCGGCAAGGGGCAGCAGGACCTGCCGGGGGCCGATGGTCGTACGGCCGTCGGCGAGCGGCACGGGCAGCCCGGAGAGCCGGTCGGGGTCTACGCCGGCGAGGCTGTCGTACAGCCGCCGCCACCAGCCCGGGTCCTTCTCCAGACCCGCCAGCCGGTCCACGGCCTCGGTGAGCGGGACCCTGGCGACGCCCAAGGTCCGCAGTTCCGCCCGGCGTTCGAGCCCGGCGGGCAGCAGGCTGGGCAGCACCTCGGCGAGCACACCGACGGTCTCGGCACCGGCGCCCTCGACGACCTCGGCGTCACGGGGGCGCAGGGCGGCGGGGTTCTCCGCGGTGCCGGTACCGGCGTCGGGCCAGTCGACGGGGGTCTCGGGGACGGCGGTGTCCGGCGGGGCGGCGGGCGGCAGGAACGCGGTGCGCGGCAGCCGCTCCAGGATCGCCTGCCGCAGGGAACCGTCCAGTTCGCCCTTGCCGAGCGGGCCCGGCA
This sequence comes from Streptomyces sp. NBC_00620, assembly GCF_026341825.1. Taxonomy (GTDB): domain Bacteria; phylum Actinomycetota; class Actinomycetes; order Streptomycetales; family Streptomycetaceae; genus Streptomyces. Next base: position 2,470,513 of record NZ_JAPENY010000001.1, on the reverse strand, counting down.
CGAGGTCGATGATCCCCGCGTCCACCGGGCGCCAGGCGGCGAGCAGTTCGGCGTACGCGTCGGCCGCGCGCTCCACGATGAAGCCGGTCAGGGGGCCGGGGGCCGCGTGGCGGCGGGTGGTGTCCAGCGGGAGTGAGGCGATCAACAGCGCCGGTACGCCCAGGGGTTCGTCGCTCGGCGTGGGCGCGTGCACGACGGGGCTGGTGCGGGGGCGGGCCGGGGCGCCGTCGGCGTCCACGGGGACGGCCCAGGTCACGGACCAGTGCGGGCGCAGCCGTTCCTCGACCGGGCGGTCGGCGAGCAGGGCGGGTTCGAGGGCGCCGTGGCGGGCGACGGTGCGCCAGCGGGTGGTGCCGTCGCGGGAGTCCTCGATGACGGCGCCGTGCTCGTCGGCGCGGCGGCGCAGCGTACGGACTTCGTTGTCACCGCTCTCGACGACGACCTCTTCGAGGCCGGGCAGGGCGAGGAGCAGCGCGTCGTCGAGGTTCTGGAGGAGGCGTTCGGCGAGGTCCTGGGCGGCGGGGTCGCGCAGGGGGAGGATCACGGCCGTGTCGTACGTGTCCGGGGCGGTGCCCTCGGCGGCGAACGGCAGCCGGAGCAGGGGCACATGGCCGTCGCGGCGGCGGATCTCGTCGCCCAGGCCCGGGCTGTGCCGGGCGGTTTCGGAGGCCAGTTCGCGGGCCTCGGCGAGGGACCAGCGGACGCCGCCGTGCCGGCCGACCACGGCGGGCTCGTCGGTCACCGCGAGAACGGCGGCGAAGCCGACGCCGAAGCGGCCGACAGCCGTGTCGGAGGCGTCCCGCTTCGCGGAGGCGCGGAGGGTGGAGAGCGACTCGACGCCCGTCGCATCGAGGGGGGCGCCGGTGTTGGCCGCGACAAGTGCGCCGTCGCGGAGGGTGAGCCTGAGGCGGCCGGGGACCCCGGCGCGGGCCGCGGCGTCGGCGGCGTTCTGGGCGAGCTCGACCACCAGGCGGTCCCGGTACCCGCCGAGTACGAGGTCCTCCTCGGCGTTGGCGTCCTCGCGGAACCTGGCCGGGCTGGTCGCCCAGGCGTCCAGCACACCCCGCCTGAGACGGGCGGTCCCGAACGGGTCGGCACCCTGGGCTGCGGGCCGCACGAACTTGCTCACTGTGGCTCTCCTCATCGGCGTGACGATGAAGGTACCGCGAGGCGGCACCGGGCGCCCCGCCAGCCCACGCCGAGGTCGAGCCGCCCGGCGAACGCTAGGCGTGACCCGGGGAACGCCGGGCGGCGAGGGTCTCGCCGAGACGGTCCAGGAGGAGAAAGAAGACGGGGAGGCAGAGGAGCGGGATGCCCAGGAGGAGCAGGAACGAGAGCGTGGGCCCGTCGGTGAAAATCATCCAGAAGTCGCGGACGAACAGGGCGACCACGACGACCACGCTGGCGCCGAACGCCCGCTGCCATGCCGTGCGGCGTCGCGCCCCTCGCCGGATGCGCTCCTCCACCTCGGGCCGCGTCTCAAGGGACGTGAGCCCGAGCCGTACGGCGGTGGCGCACAGGTCGGCGGCCTCGGCGATCGGGTCGTCCAGCTGAAGCTCGTCGAGGTGGGGGAGGCGAACCCGGCGCCCGTCGGTGCGGTAGAGATACGCCGGCCAGCGGGGGCTGCTCCACCTGTTGTTCTCGAGCCGGATGCCGTAGATCTCGGTCCAGGCCCAGGTGCGGGTGCGCAACGGCCCTCGTACGGTGATCCCGTCGGCCGTGACGAACGTCCGTACCCGCCACTGCTCCAGGGCCACCCGGACACCGACGAACAGCCAGAGAGCCGGGACCATCGTGCCCGAGGCCTTCAGTCCGGACAGCGTCGTCGCGTTCAGTACTCCGATGGCGACTATCACCGCCACGGCCACCAGGCTGACGTACACAGTCGGCACAACCCGCCGCCCGCGGTACTCCCGCTCGATCCCGTCGTTCATCGCAACTCCCCCGCTTTCAAGGCCCTGCATGGCAGACGTATGAGGGCGGGGGGATGTTATATCCGGTCTCTGTGAAGGCGTCCGGGCCAGAGTGCGCCGGTCAGATCCGGGAGCCCCTTCAGCGTGCCGCTGTCCTCCACGCCACGCGGAGCCTGTATCGCCCGCCTGCTCGCCACGGAGCAACTCCGCGACTGGGGCCTCCCGTTGGACCCGATGGCGCACATCGTGGCGGATCTGGCGGCGAACGCGGTCACGCACGGTCGGGTCCCGGGCCGGGACTTCCGGCTCACGCTCTACGTCGTCGGCGACACCCTCCGTATCGAGGTCACGGACACGAGGGGTGAGCGTGCCCCGCAGGCTCAACACCCCGCCACCGACGCGGAGTCGGGCCGGGGCCTGCTTCTCGTGGACGCCCTCGCCGACCGCTGGGGCACGAACACGGGTCCGCACCCTCGCAAGACCGTATGGGCCGAAGTCACCCTCCCGTCGCCGTCACCACCGAAGCTCAGCCCTCTGAGCTCCGGTGACGCGGGCGGTCTCTCCAAAGAACCAACGGGGAGAAAGAACCCTCACCAAGCCCCACCCCTCCCGCCCGCAGCGCAAACTCACTCGCGCGAGTGAACATCGCCAACTCAGCTGGATTCGGGACCGGTTGCCTGCCCTACGCTCAGCGCGACAAGCACGGACAACCGCAGACATACGACGGCCCTCGCAGGGACTGGCATCCCAATGCGAGGGCCTGACCACCAAGGAAGCAGAACCCTTCCCGATGGACACGCAAAACCCTAGCGCTCCCGCGCGCCCCCAGTCCCGTACTCGGGCCAGGAATCACCCCCACTCCGGCGTGATTCACGACAACGCCCGCCACACCGAGCGCTTCACGGTGGTCGGCAACCACCTCGCCCAGCACCCGGAGTTGTCGGGCCTCGCGATCGGACTGGCCGTCCACATCCAGTCCCTCCCCACCGGCGCCTCAGCAGACATCAAGACCCTCGCGGCCCGCTTCCCGGAGAGCCCGGCCCGTATCGCCGCCGCTCTGCGCGAGTTGGAGGCCCACGGCTACCTGCGCCGCACCCGCGAACGCGTTCCCGGCGGCCGCATCGTCACCCGGACCGTGTCCTGCAACCGGCCCGGACCCCGCGACCAGGCCGCCGACACCCCGAAGCCACCGCGCCGCCGCCCGGACGCCACCCCACCCCGTAAGAAACTCCCGCCCGTCCCGCAGCCCGCCTACCGCTCCCCCACCCTCCTCCAACAGGCGACCGACCTCCTCGCCGGCCTCCGTCGCCAGGACCCCCGCCTCCTCCTCTCGGCCACCGACGCCGAACACCTCGCTCCCGGCGTCGCCGCCTGGCTGGAGCGCGACCTCACCCCCACCGCCGTACGCCACGCTCTGACAGCGGACCTGCCACCCGAGGACCTACGCCGCCCGGCCGCCCTCCTCGCCCACCGCCTGACCGCCCAACTGCCGCCGCCGCCGCCGTTCCGAGCCCCGGCCCCACCCCCGGACGTACGGCACCCGCTCCAGAACTGCGACGGCTGCGACCACGCGTTCCGCTCCCTCACACCAGGTCGCTGCCGCCTCTGCCGAACCGATCTTCCGGAGGCCGCCTAACATGAACGTGACGATCCTTGCCCCTGGGCACAGACGAGGAGCGAACGCCATGACCATCGCCCCGGACCACGCCCAGCAGGGCGCCTCGCACCTGTACCGGGCCATGCGCGACTTCGTGGAGTCCACGGACGGCACCCTCCCCGGCAAGTTCGAGATCACCAAGGAAGGGATCGTCCTCGACATGATGTCGCCTGTGCGGCCGCACGAACTCACTGCACTCCGTCTCCGGAAACGCCTGGAGAAGGTCATGCCGGAGGAGATCGTGGCGCACACGGGCGAGCCTGACGTCGAAGTGGCGCCGGAAGGCATCATGCGCCGCCCCGACATCATGGTGATCGCCGAGGTGGACATGGAGGGAGAAGGGTCCTTCGACCCTCGTACGCTCGTCGCCGCCGTTGAGATCGTCTCCCGCTCCAACCCTGACAACGACTGGATCGGCAAGGTACGGGACTACCCGCTGATCGGCATCCCCGTCTACGCGATCTTCGACCCCCGCACCGGCACCGGCGCCGTCCTCACCGACATCCACACCACCGCCGACGGCCCGCGCTACGCCACCCGCAAGGACTTCGTATACGGCGAGGACGTCACCATCGGCGACTGGACGATCTCAACGGAGAACCTGCCGCGCTACACCCCCACGCCCTGACCTACGAGTGCCCCAACTCCGCCGCAGCCTCGTCCGAGACCTCCGACACCGACCCCGAGTCCGCCGCCGGCCGCAGTGGGAAGGGGTCCACCCGGGTCTCGTCGATCACGTGCGGCGCCGGACGCGGTGGTGCGGGCATGACCGCGGCCTCGGAGTGGCCGCCGCACCCGTAGGCGAGGGAGACCACGTGACCGTCGGCCGGTGAGAACTCGTTCGCGCAGACTCCGAACGCCTGTCCGAGCGAGCCCCCGATCCGATTGAGGAAGCCACAGCTGACGCACGACGCCGGCGCGGCCTGCGCCATGGGCGTCTTCGGCCCGTACGACTCCTCCCAGCGGTCGGCCGCGACATGCAGCCCGTACCGCGACAGGACGCGCGCACGGCGCAGCCCCAGCTCCTCGGCGACCGACGCGATCGAACCGCGCATCGGCGAGAGGAGCAGGCCCGCGGGCGTCACACCCGAGACCTCGGCGTCCTCCGCCTCCACCAGCTCGGCCATCTCCTCGGAGAGGGGCGAGTTCGGCGGGGGCTCGTCCTCGCCGGTGTAACCCGGCTCCAGGCGCAGATCCTCGGCGTCCGTGGGCAGCAGGTCGCCCGGGCCCAGGTCACCGGGGCGCAGGCGCTCGCTCCACGGCACCCACTCGGGGGCGAGGAGGGAGTCCGGGCCGGGCAGCAGCACGGTTTCGTCGAGGGTGACGAGCTTCGCGCGGGAGGCGCGGGCGACGGTCACGGCCCAGCGCCAGCCGCGGTAGCCCATCTCCTTGCACTCGAAGAAGTGCGTGACGACTCGGTCCCCTTCGGAGACCAGCTCCACATGCTCGCCGACGACGCCGGGTGCGGCTGCCTCCTCGGCGGCGGCGCGGGCGAGGTCGACTGCCTCGGCGCACAGGCGGTCGGGGGTGCGGCTTCGCGTGGTCGCTGCGCTCACAGGTATCGCTTCTCTCCTACGCCGTCTCACGGGTGCGCCATTGCTCGGCGGGGGTGCGGACGGAGCGGACCAGGGGACCGCGTCGACGTCCGCGCCCGATCGCGCTCGGGCGCACCTACGTCATCCATTCTGCGGGATGACCGAGAGGCGCGCGGCCGAGAACAATCGCCACTAGCGCGCTACGCACGCTACCTTCTCCTGGCCCCTGGGCCCACACCGGCGGGCCTCTTCGGCGCTCCGCGCCGGGTTTTTCGCCGCTCCGCGGCCCCCACTCCGGCCGCTCCGCGCCCTGATTCCCGCCGCTCCGCGCCGGATTTTCCCACCCACCCGCCCGTCTCGGTCGGCTGGAAAGCACCGAAAAAACACCGACTGCGCCGGAGGCGCCACCAGCGCACCGAAAGGGGCCCGCCCGGGGATGCGCCCACCAGAACCCAGGCCCGCCCCCGCCAAAATCCCGCCCGAGGCACCCACCCCGCGGGCCCCCACTCGGCCCCCATACGCGCGGTAACCGCACTACGCACCCCCATCTCGGGGCACTATGACGGAGTGGCAGCCGCAAGGTCGCCCCACGGAGCCACCGGGATCGGCGGGGCCAAGGGGACCAACCGGAGTGGCGGATCGGCCCGAGTGAGCGGGCCCGTCCGTGCGGTCGGTCGCGCCCTGCACTTCCCGGTGACGGGGACTGCGCGCGGTATCCGCAAGGCGACGCACGCGCACGGGGCGGGTGAGTCCGGGCTCGGGAAGCTGATCGAGCTGCACGGGGTGAACGGCGCAGGTGACGTCATGATCACCGTCGCCCTCGCCTCCACCGTCTTCTTCTCGGTGCCCACGGACGAGGCCCGCGGCCGCGTCGCGCTGTACCTCGCCATCACCATGGCGCCCTTCACCCTCCTCGCCCCCGTGATCGGGCCGCTCCTGGACCGCCTCCCGCACGGCCGCCGCGCCGCGATGGCGGGCGCGATGCTCGCCCGGGCCTTCCTGGCGCTGCTGCTGTCGGGCGCGGTGGTGACCGGCGGTATCGAGCTGTATCCCGCCGCGCTGGGCGTGCTGGTGTCGTCGAAGGCGTACGGGGTGGTGCGCAGCGCCGTCGTGCCACGACTGCTGCCACCGGGGTTCTCGCTGGTGAAGGCGAACTCCCGGGTCACCCTCGGCGGGCTGCTCGCCACCGGTGTGGCCGCGCCGATCGGGGCGGGGCTGCAGGTGCTCGGCCCGCGCTATCCGCTCTACGGCGCCTTCGTGATCTTCATCGCGGGAATGTTCCTGTCGTTCTCGCTGCCGCCCAAGGTCGACTCGGCCAAGGGCGAGGACAAGGCGCTCCTGGCGGCGGATCCGGAGCATCTGCACGGGCCGCACCTGAAGAAGGTCAAGCGCCCGGGGCTGCGCACGGTCGGTACGGCCGTCACGCACGCGCTCGCCGCGAACGCGTCCCTGCGCTGCCTCTCCGGCTTTCTGATCTTCTTCCTCGCGTTCCTGATGCGCGAGCATCCGCTGGCCGGGGCGAGCGCGGCGGCCTCGCTGGCGATAGTGGGTATCTCGGCGGGCGTGGGCAACGCGCTCGGCACGGCGGTCGGCGCATGGCTGAAATCGCGCGCTCCCGAGATCATCATCGTGACGGTCGTCGCGTTCGTGCTGGCGGCCGCGATCACCGCCGCCGTGTTCTTCGGCGCGGTCGTGGTGGCCTGTCTGGCCGCGGTCGCCGGGTTCGCGCAGGCTCTGGCCAAGCTGTCCCTGGACGCCCTGATCCAGCGGGACGTGCCCGAGCTGGTCCGTACGTCGGCCTTCGCGCGCTCCGAGACGATCCTGCAGATGGCCTGGGTCATCGGCGGCGGCATCGGCATGGCGCTGCCTCTGAACGGCACGCTCGGCCTCTCCGTGGCCGCAGCGATCGTCGCCACCGGCTGGCTCACCACCGTGCGGGGACTGATCGGGGTGGCCCGGCACGGGGGCCGTCCGCGGACACGCGTGGCATGACCCGGCACGCACCTCATGCGGGGGGCGGCACGCCGTACCCCAGGTGGGGGGAGCGGTGGGCGTGCCCGATAGCCTTCGCCCATGACCTCCCTGCCCCGCGGCAGAGCCGCTATTGAATCTGTTCTTGGATCCGTTCCCGGATCCAATGGATCTTCTGGATTCAGCGCCGCGCGCCGCCGTCGCGCCGTTGCCGTTGTCGGAGCCGTGTCCGCCGGACTTCTCACCCTGTCCGCCTGTGACAAGCCGACGCCGCTGGCCACCATCACGGTCGGCGACAACTCGGTGAGCTCCGAGACCGACTGCTACAACGACGGCAAGGAGGTGAAGGCCGAGGAGCTGGCCAAGTGCCTCAAGTCCAAGGACATCAAGTCCATCAAGGTCGACCCCGACGAGACCGTGCGGTTCGGTGTGGACCCCGACATCGCCGAAAAGGGCTGGACGATCCTGATGAACGGTCAGCCGCTGACCGACTCCAGCAAGAAGACGTACCGCACGATCCCGGGCAGCGTGTTCTTCAACGCGCAGTACGGCGCGAGCGGCAACTCCACGCTCGTCTCCATCAAGGAGGGCGACACGACGGTCAGCGGTCTGTGGTCCTTCACGCTCAAGAAGGACTCCTGACCACGTCTTCCGTACGTGCGGCACGCATCCTCGTAGCCACCGCGGTCCCGGTCGAACGGGACGCGGTGGCCCGGGCGTTCGCGCCTCCCGCCGCCCGTGAGGTCCCGCTGCCCGGGGCAACCCTCCACCGGGCCGGTGCCTACGACCTCCTCGCCGCCGGCGTCGGTCCCGCCCTCGCCGCCGCGTCCACCGCCGGGGCCCTCACCGCGGCCGCCCTGTCGGACACCCCGTACGACCTCGTCGTCTCCACGGGCATCGCCGGCGGTTTCCAGCCGGACGCGCCCGTCGGATCGCTGGTCGTCGCCGACGAGATCACGGTGGCGGATCTGGGCGCGGAGACCGCGGACGGTTTCCTGACCGTCACCGAGCTCGGCTTCGGGGTCGTCAGCCACCGTCCACCCGAATCACTCGTACGAGACGTCGCGGCGGCCACGGGTGGACGCGCCGGGACGGTACTGACCGTGTCCACCGTGACCGGCACCGCCGCCCGCGCCGCCGGACTGCGCGCCCGCCACCCCCGCGCCCTCGCCGAGGCGATGGAGGGCTTCGGGGTCGCCGAGGCCGCCGCCGCGCACGGCGTGCCCGTCCTTGAGCTGCGCGCGGTCTCCAACCCCGTCGGCCCGCGCGACCGCGCCGCCTGGCGCATCGGCGAGGCCCTCACGGCACTCACCGAGGCCTTCGGGAAGCTGGCGCCCGTCCTGGAGAGTTGGAACCCACATGACCGCACTCACTGAGCCCCTGCAGATCGCGTACTCGCCCTGCCCGAACGACACCTTCGTCTTCGACGCCTGGGCCCACGGCCGGGTGCCGGGCGCGCCCGCGCTCGACGTCACCTTCGCGGACATCGACATCACCAACGGCATGGCCGAGCGCGGCGAGTTCGACGTACTGAAGGTGTCGTACGCCGTGCTGCCGTACGTCCTCGACGAGTACGCGCTGCTGCCGTGCGGCGGTGCGCTCGGCCGGGGCTGCGGGCCGCTGGTCCTCACCCGGGAGCCGGAGGCCGACCTCACGGGCCGTACGGTCGCCGTGCCGAGCGAGAGGTCGACGGCGTACCTGCTCTTCCGCCTCTGGGCCGCGGACGTCCTGCCCGGCGGGGTCGGCGAGATCGTGGTCATGCCGTTCCACGAGATCATGCCCGCCGTACGGGACGGGAAGGTCGACGCGGGACTCGTCATCCACGAGGCGCGTTTCACGTACCAGAACTACGGGCTGCACAAGCTCGCCGACATGGGCGAGCACTGGGAGCGGACGACCGGACTGCCCATCCCGCTGGGCGCGATCATCGCCAAGCGCTCGCTGGGCGAGGAGCGGCTGACGGCGCTCGCCACGGCGGCCCGTACGTCGGTCCGCATGGCCTGGGACGACCCGGAGGCCTCCCGCCCCTACGTCCTGGAACACGCCCAGGAGATGGACCCCGCCGTCGCCGACCAGCACATCGGCCTGTACGTGAACGAGTTCACGGCCGATCTGGGCGACGACGGGTACGCGGCGATCCGGGGACTGCTGACGCGTGCGGCGGCCGAGGGGCTCGTGCCGCCCCTCGGGCCGGATGCGCTGAACTTCCCTTAGTCGGTTGCCGGTCGGCTGGGGCCTGTCCGGCGGATCAGGCTCTAGACGTCGAGCTGGTCGGCGACCGCTCGCAGCAGGCCCGCGATCTTGCTGCCGGAGGCCTTGTCGGGGTAGCGGCCCCTCTCCAGCATCGGCGTGATGTTTTCGAGGAGGGTCGTCAAGTCCTGGACGATGGAGGCCAGTTCGTCCGGCTTGCGGCGCTGTGCGACCGCGACGGAGGGGGTCGGGTCCAGGAGGATCACCGAAAGCGCCTGGTCGCCGCGCTGGCCGGCGACGACGCCGAACTCCACGCGCTGGCCGGGCTTGAGGACTTCGACTCCGGCGGGCAGGACCGAGGAATGAACGAAGACGTCGCCGCCGTCGTCGCGGGAGAGAAAGCCGAAGCCCTTCTCGCTGTTGAACCATTTGACCTTGCCGGTAGGCACGTCTGTCCTCGTCCTCGTACTCGTCGGAAACTGCTCTGGAAACTTGCTGGGTAGTGCTTTGCAACTGCTCGGCTCGTGCGCGGCAACTGCTCGGAAACTGCTCTGGATAGCACTACAGCGGGTCGTCGGACCCGCCTGTACCAAGGCTAATGGTCCGGCGGCTGCTGACAAGACGTCGCCGGATTGTTCCTTCGCGCTGGGAACTACCCTGGTCGGGTGCGTGACAAAACCCAAGCGAATTCCGCAGAAGCCGGTGACCGGCTGATCCGTGCCGGTGCCATCGTGTTCTTCATCGGTGCCGTGGCCACTCTGGTCACCGTGGCCCCGCTGTTGCTCGATACGACGCCATTCCCGACGTACATGTTCGGATTGAGCATGTTCATGGGCGTCGGCTTCCTGATGGCCGGCGCGGGGGTGTTCCAGTCACTCGCCGCGGGACGCCGTCAGGCGCGCGCCGCCCGCGTCCCGCGGTAGTCCGTCAGCCAGGCCGGGAACTCCGTCAGGTCGGCGAGTACGACGTCCGCGCCCGCCGCGCGCAGTTCCGCCGCGTCGCAGGGGCCGGTGGGCACCGCGACGGCGTACGCGTCCGCGGTGTGTGCGCCGCGGACGTCGCCGGTGTGGTCGCCGACGTACACGCTCGCGCCGTGTTCGCGCAGCGCCTCCGCCTTGCGCTCCGCCCACAGGTTGCCGATGACCGCGTCCGGTTCGATGCGCAGGTGCTGGAGGTGGAGCTTGGCGTTGGGCTCCCACTTCGCGGTGACGACGACCGCGCGGCCGCCTGCCGCCTGGACCGCCGCGATGGCCTCGCGGGCGCCGGGCATCGCGGGGGTGGCCTTGATCGCGTACGTGGGGTACATCTCGCGGTAGACGTCCGCCGTCGCGGCGACCTCGTCCGCCGGGAACCAGTTGACGAGCTCCTCCTCCAGGGGTGGCCCGAGCCGCGTCACCACCAGGTCGCAGTCGATGTACGTGCCCGTCCTCGCCGAAAGCGCCTGGTAGCAGGCGTGGATCCCGGGCCGGGAGTCGATCAGGGTCATGTCGAGGTCGAAGCCGACGGTGAGGGGGGTGAGGGGGGTGAGGGGGCGCGGTGTCATGTGGGTCATTGTGCCGAGGGGGGTGGGGGGTGGGTTTTTCGCCCCCTCCGCCCCTACCCGTCCCTTGCTTCCTGGGGGCTGCCGCCCCCAGACCCCCGCATCGCGCTGACGCGCTCGTCCTCAAACGCCGGACGGGCTGAAAGATCTCCCCCGGCCGGGGCGAAAGATTTCAGCTCCGGCCGGGGAAAGATTCAGCCCCTCCGGCGTTTGAGGAGCGGGGGTCCAGGGGGCGGAGCCCCTTGGCGGGGTCTGGGGCGGAGCCCCTTGGCGGGGTCTGGGGCGGAGCCCCAGGAGCAAGGGACGGGTAGGGGCGGAGGGGGCGAAAAACCACCCCCGTCACCCCCGCCGCTGCGACCGCCAGACCAAATACACCGCCGACCCCACCGCCGCCCCCCGCACAACCCACGGCCACGTCTCCCCGATCGCCTCGTTCATGTGGCCCTCGGCGATCGGCTCGCCCCAGCGGTCGTTCATCCGCCCCCACAGCCAGACGATGCCGGCCGTGGCCGCAAGGCCGGGCAGCACGAGGACGGCGCCCTTCGACTCGGCGGGGGTCAGCCGGCGCGAGGCGTAGGCGATGAGCCAGCCGAGGACGAGGGCGAACCAGTTGCCGAGGACGGCGCCCGCGACGAGGAGAGCGGCGGCGAGCAGGAGGAGGGGGTTGCTCCACCCGCCGAGGCGCGGGAGTCGCAGGAGACGACGGCGCGGAGCCCGGACTTCGTCCTCGACCTCGACCTCGACCTCAGGCACCGCTTCCTTGGCGGCCACCTCATCCTTCTCCACTGGCGGCGGCTTCAGTATTTCGGGAATCTCCACCCCGCCCACGAACCCCGGCACGCTCTCCCCCAGCCCGAGCGGAGTACTCCCCACCCGCCACCAGTCCGGCTGAGTCGCGCTGTCCCCCAGCTCCTGCGCGCTGGCGAGATGCGGCGGCGCGGGAACGTCGTCGTCGAACGCCGGGCCGGGACCGGACTCCGCGGGCCGCGGCCGGGGCACGACGCGGCGCAGCCCCTTGGGGCGGGGCGCCGGTTCGTCGGCGTGCCGCTGGGTGGGGACGGCCGCCCAGGAACCCGTCCCGGCGGCCTCCCCCGGGGTGCCCGCGCCCGCGGCGGCGACGATCTCGTCGGGGGTGCCGAGGCGGTCGAGGATGCGGCGGACGGCGGCGGGGCTGTCGGCGGCGGCCTTCGCCCGGCGGCGGTCGATCTCGTTGCGCAGTTCCGACACGAGCCGCATGCGCGTGGCGGACGGCACCTGGCGCTGCTGGGCCAGGTCTCCGACCCGGCTCAGATAGTCGAAGACGAGCTGGTCGCTCTCAATTCCCACGAAGTCCCCTCCGAGGGGCGCGCGTTGGATACCTCGTGGTCACGACGGTACCGGGTTTTGCATACCCGCCGCTCCCGGGCGATCGGGCCCTTCCGGCGCGCGGGGAACGGGGTCCGGACCGGAGCCCCGGGCCGGGGAGGTCAGGGGCACAGCAGGTGAAACCCGCTACCGTTGGCCGGATGAGCACCGAGGAGCACCCCACCACGGACCCCGCCCCCGCGGGGAACGCTCCGCGTTCGCTGGCGGAAGCCCTCCGCGCACGCGACGACGCCTCGCTGTCCGCGCTCCTCCGTAGCCGCCCGGACCTGATCACCCCCGTCCCCACGGACCTCACGCAGCTGGCGACCCGGGCGGGCACCCGTGCGTCGGTCGTCCGCGCCCTGGAGCGTCTGGACCGGTTCGCCCTGCAGACGGCGGAGGCGCTGGCCGTGGCGCCCGAACCGGCGGCGTACGACGAACTGCTCGCCCTGCTGGCGGGCGACGACCGCGACCCGGCGGTCAACCAGGCGTTCCCGCGGGCCCTCGGCACGCTCCGCGAGCAGGCCCTCGTCTGGGGGCCCGACGACCGGCTGCGGCTCGTCCGCACGGCCCGTGAGCTGCTCGCGCCGTCCCCGCAGCACCCGTCCCCGACGGGTCTTGGCCCGACGGTCGCGGAGGCCACGGCGGGCATGTCGCCGGGGCGGATCCAGGAGATCGTGACCGCGGCCGGGCTGCCGAGCACCCATGACTCCGTGTCGGCGGTGGCGTCGCTGACCGGCCTGTTCACGGATCGCGCCCGGATGTCGGCGCTCCTCGACGAGGCCCCGGCCGAGTCGGTGGACGTACTGTCCCGGCTGGTGTGGGGGCCGCCGTACGGGCAGGTGACCGCCGACCCGGCGCGCCATCTGCGCTGGCTGATCGCGCGGGGGCTGCTGCTGCCGACGGCGCCCGGCACGGTCGTACTGCCCCGGGAGGTGGCCCTGCACCTGCGGGCGGGCCGCGCGCACCGGGTCACGGAGCCGGTGGGGCCGTCCGTCGAGCCCGCGGCGACGCACCGTCCACAGGTTGTGGACAGCACGGCGGCGGGCCAGGCGTACACGGCCCTCGCCACCGTCGAGGAGCTGCTGAAGGACTGGCACGAGGGCGGTCCGGCCGTGCTGCGCGCGGGCGGGCTGAGTGTGCGGGATCTGAAGCGGACGGCGGTGGCGCTGGACGTGTCGGAGCCGGTGGCCGCGTTCTGGGTCGAACTCGCCTATGCGGCGGGCCTGTTGGCGTCGGACGGGGTGGCGGAGGAGCGGTACGCGGCGACGCCCAAGTACGACGAGTGGCTTGAGCTGCCGGCCGCCGAGCGCTGGGTCGGGCTCGCCTCGGCGTGGCTGGCGTCGACTCGTACGCCGGGCCTGGTCGGCGGGCGGGACGCGAAGGACCGTACGTTGTCGGCGCTCGGCCCGGGCCTGGACCGCTCCGCGGCCGTCGAGGTCCGCCACCGCGTCCTCGCCCTCCTGGCCGCCCTCCCCGAAGGCGCCTCCCCCACCCAGGCCTCCGTCCTCGCCCGCCTCCAGTGGGAACGCCCCCTGCGAAGCCCCCAGTCGACGGACGACCTGCGCACCCGGCTCGCCCGATGGACCCTGTCCGAGGCGGAGTCGCTGGGCGTGACGGGCCGGGGGGCGCTGTCGGCGCAGGGGCGGGCGCTCCTTGGCTTGCCACCGGCGACTCCCCAGGACGCGGAGCCCGCAGGGCCCGGCGACAAGCTCCCCGTCCACAAGCGCCCGCACCCGGCCCCCGAGTCCGCCCGGTCCCCTGCCGAGCAGGCCGCGGCCGGCGCCCGGGCGGCCCGGCTCCTCGCCCCGCTCCTGCCCGAGCCCCTGGACCACGTCCTCCTGCAGGCGGACCTGACCGCGGTCGCGCCGGGCCCGCTGGACCGCCCGCTCGCCGACACGCTCGGCGTCCTCGCGGACGTCGAGTCGAAGGGCGGGGCGACGGTGTACCGCTTCACGCCGGGGTCGGTGCGGCGGGCGCTGGACGCGGGCCGGTCGGCGTCCGATCTGCACGCGTTCCTCGCCGCGCACTCGCGGACGCCCGTCCCGCAGCCGCTCACGTATCTGATCGACGACGTGGCGCGCAGGCACGGCCATCTGCGGATCGGCTCGGCGTCGGCGTACGTGCGGTGCGACGACGACTCGATGCTGAACGAGATCCTCGCCGACAAGCGGTCGCAGGGGCTGCGCCTGAGACGCCTCGCGCCCACCGTGCTCGCCGCGCAGGCGGAGCCGGCGGCCCTCCTCGAAGGGCTGCGCGCGATGGGTTTCGCGCCCGCCGCCGAGTCCGCGGAGGGCGACGTCCTGATCACCCGCGCACACGCCCACCGCACCCCGCCGCGTACCGCACCGGCGCCCGTCCCGGACGGCCCGCCGGTCCCCGACGCCACCCTCCTCGGCGCCGCGGTGCGCGCCATCCGCGCAGGCGACCTGGCCTCCACGACGCCCCGCAAGCCCAACGCCGACGACCGGCCCGGCAGCGCCGACCTCCCCCGCACCAGCCCCGCCGAGACCCTCGCCACCGTGCAGGCCGCCGTCCTCACCGGCGAGGCCCTCTGGATCGGCTACGTCAACGCCGAGGGCTCCGCCACCCAGCGCGTCATCGCCCCGATCCGCGTCGAGGGCGGCTTCGTCACGGCGTACGACCACACGGCGGACGAGGTCAGGACGTATCCGCTGCACCGGGTGACGGGTGTCGCCGAGCTCGCGGAGGACGCCGGCTGACCGGCGGGATCGGTCAGCAGTCCGTGACCCGGGCGTCCGCGGGGAGGCCGAAATGGGCGCGGGCAGCGGCTTTCAGGGACGTGTCCGACATGGCGCCGTCGAGTTCGGATTCGGTGAAGAAGCCGAAGTGGTCCTTCTCCCACTCCGCGTAGCCCGCGCCGTCCGGCGGTTCCTCCCGGGATACGACGCGGTAGCCGCCGTTGGTCTCCCGCTTCAGTCGCACCACCTGCGGGTATTTGGAACCGCCGCACTCCACGAGAGTGCCGCCGCGCACCCCGTACTCCATGCACAGCGTGGTGACACCCGCCCGTACGAGGCCGTCGCGCTCGGCGAGGTCCACGGCCTCCGCCCGGCAGAACCAGCGCGCTCTGAGACCGGGCACCGTCTCCCCGTACCCGCTGCCCCGCGAGTCGGCCGCGAGCCGGGCCTCGATCACCGGCCGTACCTCGCCCCACAGGCGGGCGTCGACGTCCTTCGGCCACAGCACCCACGCGCCCGTCGCCACCAGCACCGCTGTGGCTCCCAGGCCCGCCCCCCACCTGCGTACCGACATCACCGCGAGCTCCTCACCGCGCCGCGCGCCTGCGCCGCTTCCGCCGGTCAAGACAGCTGTCGGGGGTCCGGGGTTGCACGCGGGGTCCGTCCACTGTGAGCTGCGCCCCGCCGCGAAGGTCCGTCGGTGATGCACACTGGACGTTTGGCCAAGCACCCGCGCGTGGGTGCCGCCGCGCAGAAAGGTACGGGCGTGAACGGACCTCTCATCGTCCAGAGCGACAAAACACTCCTGCTCGAAGTCGACCACGAGAAGGCCGACGCATGCCGTCGGGCCATCGCACCGTTCGCCGAGCTGGAGCGGGCGCCCGAGCACATCCACACCTACCGGGTGACACCGCTCGGGCTGTGGAACGCGCGGGCGGCCGGGCACGACGCCGAGCAGGTCGTGGACGCGCTCGTCGAGTTCAGCCGCTATCCCGTGCCGCACGCGCTGCTGGTGGACATCGCGGAGACCATGGACCGCTACGGGCGGCTCACCCTCAGCAAGCACCCCACGCACGGTCTGGTGCTCACCACCACCGACCGGCCGATCCTCGAGGAGATCCTGCGGTCGAAGCGGGTCGCGCCGCTGGTCGGCGCCCGGATCGACCCGGACACGGTCCTCGTGCACCCCTCCGAGCGCGGGCAGATCAAGCAGACGCTGCTGAAGCTGGGCTGGCCGGCCGAGGACCTCGCCGGGTACGTCGACGGCGAGGCGCACGCGATCGACCTTGACGAGACCGGCTGGGCGCTGCGGCCTTATCAGCGGCAGGCCGTGGAGAACTTCTGGCACGGCGGCAGCGGGGTCGTCGTACTCCCCTGCGGCGCCGGGAAGACCCTCGTCGGCGCCGGTGCCATGGCCGAGGCGAAGGCCACCACCCTCATCCTCGTGACGAACACCGTCTCGGCCCGGCAGTGGAAGCACGAGCTGGTGAAGCGGACCTCGCTGACCGAGGAGGAGATCGGCGAGTACAGCGGTACGCGCAAGGAGATCCGGCCCGTCACCATCGCGACGTACCAGGTGCTGACGACGAAGCGGAAGGGCATCTACCCGCACCTGGAGCTCTTCGACTCCCGCGACTGGGGCCTCATCCTCTACGACGAGGTGCACCTGCTGCCCGCTCCCGTCTTCAAGTTCACCGCCGACCTCCAGGCGCGCCGCCGTCTCGGTCTGACCGCCACCCTCGTACGCGAGGACGGGCGCGAGTCGGACGTCTTCTCCCTCATCGGGCCGAAGCGGTTCGACGCGCCCTGGAAGGAGATCGAGGCGCAGGGGTACATCGCGCCCGCCGACTGCGTCGAGGTCCGCGTCAATCTCACCGAGACCGAGCGGCTGGCCTACGCCACCGCCGAGACCGAGGAGAAGTACCGCTTCTGTGCGACGACCGCGACCAAGCGGAAGGTGACGGAGGCGCTGGTACGGCGGTTCGCGGGGCAGCAGATCCTGGTGATCGGCCAGTACATCGACCAACTCGACGAGCTGGGCGAGCACTTGAACGCGCCCGTCATCAAGGGCGAGACGAGCAACGCCCAGCGCGAGAAGCTGTTCGGCGCCTTCCGCGAGGGCGAGATCTCCGTCCTCGTGGTGTCCAAGGTCGCGAACTTCTCCATCGACCTGCCCGAGGCGACCGTCGCCATCCAGGTGTCGGGGACCTTCGGTTCCCGGCAGGAGGAGGCACAGCGGCTCGGCCGAGTGCTGCGGCCGAAGGCCGACGGCCACCAGGCGCACTTCTACTCCGTCGTCGCCCGCGACACCATCGACCAGGACTTCGCCGCCCACCGGCAGCGGTTCCTGGCGGAGCAGGGGTACGCCTACCGGATCATGGACGCCGATGAGCTCCTTGCGGCGGACAAGGACGGCTGAGCCGCCAGCAGGGCCAGTCCCAGCAAGGGGTACGGCGAGGCCAACACCTGCTGCCACCAGGGGAGTTGCAGGTCCAGGTCGCCCTGGTGCGGGACCAGCCAGAGGGTACGGGCCGTGAAGACGACCGTCGCCGCCGCGGCCAGGTGGAGGCGGCGTTCGGCGTAGAGGACGGCGATCAGCGGTACGCACCACACCCAGTGGTGCGACCAGCTGATGGGGCAGACGAGCAGGGCCGTGGTGGCGGTGATCAGGATGCCCCAGCGGTCCTGGGGGGCGCGGCGGGCCAGCCAGAGGCCCGCGCAGGCGACGGCCACCGCGGGCAGCGCCCAGGCGAGGCCCGGCTCCCGTTCCCCCAGTGCGCGGGCGATCAGCCCCTGAAGCGACTGGTTGTCGACGATCCACACCTTGCCCACGCGCCCGGTCTCGTACAGCCGCCGGGTGAAGAAGTCGACGCTGGCGGCGGGGAGTACGAGCGCACCGAGCAGTACGGTCCCGGCGAAGGCCGACACGGCCGTGGCCGCCTCCCGTCGCCTCCCCCTGAGCAGCAGGTACGCGATGAAGAGGGCCGGCGTCAGTTTCACCCCGGCGGCGATGCCGAGCGCGATTCCCTTGCCGCGGGCGCCGGTCGGGCGGGTGAGATCCCAGAGGATCAGCACAGCCAGGGCGAGATTGATCTGGCCGAACAGGACGGTCTGGAAGACGGGTTCGAGCCAGAGGGCGAGCGCGGTGGCGGCGCAGACGGCGGGGGCTCTCGCGGGCAGGTCCGCGAGGCGGCAGGAGAGCCGGACCAGCGCGGCCAGCAGGGCCACGTTCCCGGCGGCGAAGGCCAGCTTGAGGGCGCCCAGCGGGAGCCAGGTCGTCGGTACGAAGAGGAGCGCCGCGAAGGGCGGGTACGTCGCGGGCAGCCGCCACTCGGTGACGGTGAACCCGTAGAGATCCGTGCCGTTCGCGACGGCCGCGCCCTCGGCCCGGTAGACCAGTACGTCGGCCATGGGGGCGTGCGTGACGACGCACAGCGCGGAGAAGGCGGCGAGGGAGACGATCAGCAGGGTTCGCGCGGAGGCGACTTCACTGGGTGAGCGATTGATCACGTTCCGTTGAAGCACGGAGTGACCCTAGTGTCCGGGCAGTTCGGCCCGGCGGACGGCTCACCGCTGCGGGACGGGTGTACGACTCACCGCTGCGGGTCGGTCATACGGTCACCGTCGCCGTACGCCCGCCTCCTCTCCGTACTCGCCGAGGAGGACCACGCTGAGGGCCGCACCGGCGAACACCTTGACGGCGCGCAGGGCGTCCCCGACGCGGTGGCGCTGGTGGGTTCCGGAGGCGGCGGTCGCGCCGGTGCGGACAGGGGGGCCTGGGGTGAAGGTAGCTGCGCTCATGTATCCATGGTGGAACTCGCGGTCCCGAATGGCGTCACCCCCCGGACCGAACCCCAGCGGCCCCCTCGTACACCTGCGGGCCGCCCCTCGTACGCCTCACGACGGACCCCGACCCCTAGGGCTCCTACAGGGGTACCCCTGAGGCCGCAAAAAAGGGTTGGCCCCGGCATCCCCCGCTCGCCTAGAATCTCCGCTCTTGCCCGCCTCCCCGCACGGAGCGCCGCCGTCCGGACGGAAACCGGACGGCATCCAGGAATCACCCACACCGCAGGTCTCCCGGAGGCACCCCCTTGTCCAGCCCGTCCGACCATCCGCTGCACACCGACGACCCCCTGTCCCGCGAGCGCACCCACCTCGGTGACTCGCGTGCCGCCCTGCGCGCGATGCGCGAGGACGTCAAGAACCTCGACATCAAGGACGTCACCGCGAACTGGGTGAACGCGGCGGTCCTCCAGCACCAGATCGACGAGCGCATCAAGGCCCTCGCCGACCTCAGCCACACCCCGCTGTTCTTCGGGCGGCTCGACTACCTGCACGCTCCGGGCGCCGACAAGGCGGAGGGCGCGGAGGGCGAGCGCTTCTACATCGGGCGGCGGCACGTCCACGACGCCGACGGCGATCCGATGGTCATCGACTGGCGCGCGCCGGTGTCGCAGCCGTTCTACCGGGCCTCGAAGCGGGACCCGATGGACGTCGGGCTCAGGCGCCGCTTCGGTTACACCGGCGGCGACCTCACCGCCTACGAGGACGAGCACCTCTCCGACCCCACCGAGACCGCGGCCACCAGCAAGCTGCTCCAGCAGGAGATCGAGCGCCCGCGCGTCGGCCCGATGCGCGACATCGTGGCGACCATCCAGCCGGAGCAGGACGAGATCGTACGGGCGGGACTGTCCGGCTCCGTCTGCGTGCAGGGCGGTCCCGGCACCGGCAAGACGGCCGTGGGCCTGCACCGTGTCGCGTATCTGCTGTACGCCCACCGCGAGCGGCTCGCCCGCACCGGCACCCTCGTCATCGGGCCGAACAAGTCCTTCCTGCACTACATCGAGCAAGTACTCCCCGCGCTTGGCGAGTTGGAGGTCAAGCAGGCGACGGTCGACGACCTCGTCGCCCATGTGGAGGTCCGGGGCACGGACGGCGCCACCGCCGCGGTCATCAAGGGCGACGCCCGGATGGCCGAGGTGCTGCGCAGGGCCGTCCGCTCGCATGTGACCCTGCCGACCGAGCCGGTCATGGTCGTACGCGGCTCACGGCGCTGGCGCGTCCCCGCGTACGAACTGGAGGAGATCGTCCGGGAGTTGCTCGACCGCGACATCCGGTACGGCGCCGCCCGCGAGGCGCTTCCGCAGCGGATCGCGCATGTGGTGCTGGTCCAGATGGAGCGCTCGGGCGAGGCGCCGGACGACCGGGTGCAGGACGCGGTCGCCCGCAACGCCGCCGTGAAGGCCACGGTCAAGGCGATCTGGCCGCCCGTCGACCCCGCCAAGCTGGTGCTCCGGCTGCTCACCGACGCGGACTTCCTCGCCGTACACGCGGCGGGAATCCTCGACGAGGACGAGCAGAAGGAGATCCTCTGGCAGAAGCCGGCGCGGTCCGTGAAGGCCGCCAAGTGGGCCCCGGCCGACGCCGTGCTGATCGACGAGGCGACCGACCTCGTCCAGCGGACGCACTCGCTCGGGCATGTCGTCCTCGACGAGGCGCAGGACCTCTCCCCCATGCAGTACCGGGCGGTCGGGCGGCGCTGCACGACCGGTTCGGCGACCGTGCTCGGCGACCTGGCGCAGGGCACCACGCCCTGGGCGACGCGGAGTTGGGCCGAGGCGCTCGGCCATCTCGGCAAGGGGGAGGCCGTCGTCGAGGAGCTGACGGCCGGTTTCCGCGTCCCCACCGACGTCATCACGTACGCGTCCAGGCTGCTGCCGCACATCGCGCCCGGGCTGACCCCGGTGGCGTCGGTGCGCGAGAACCCGGGCTTCTTCGACGTACGCCCGATCACGGCCACCGGTGAAGTGGTCGCCGCCTGCGAGGAGTTGCTCCGCAACGAGGGCTCGACAGGGCTGATCGCCGCGGACGCCCGGATCCCGGCGCTGGCCGAGGCGCTGACGGAGGGCGGGATCACCTACCTCGCTCCGGGCGAGGAGACGACCCTCGACACCCGCCTGACCCTCGTACCGGCCTCGCTGGCCAAGGGTCTCGAGTACGACTACGTGGTCCTCGACGAACCGCAGGCCGTGGTCGACGGCGAACCCGACGAACGCACCGGCCTGCGCCGCCTGTACGTCGCCCTGACCCGAGCGGTCTCGGGCCTGACCGTGACACACGCGGCACCACTGCCGGCCCAACTGGGTTAGGACCGGACAGCACACCTAGGGCCCGGCTACTGGTCCAGGACCCTCCGCCACTCCCCTACCGCCTCGGCCGAGACCGGCCCGGTCCAGCCGCCGGGCCGGGCGGCGCCGCCGATGTGGAAGGCGTCGATGCCCGCGGCGCGCAGCTGCGGCACGTGGTCGAGGCGCAGCCCGCCGCCCACCATGATCTGCGGCTCGTAGCCGGGTTCACCGCGGCGCGCGGCCTCGACGAGGAGGGTGGGCAGGCCGTCGTCGACGCCGTCGGGGGAGCCGGCGGTCAGGTAGGCGTCGAGGCCCGGCAGGTCCGCGAGCTGCTTGCGCAGGGCGTCGCGGTCGGCGGCGCGGTCGATCGCGCGGTGGAAGGTCCAGCGGCAGCCGTCCAGTTCGGCGACGATCCGCTCCACGGCGGTCAGGTCCACGCCGCCGTGCTCGTCGAGGAACCCGAGCACGAACTCGTCGGCCCCCGCGGTGCGCAGCTCACCGGCGACGCGTACCAGCGCGTCCACATCCCCGGCCGCGAAGCCGTCCGCGAGCCGCAGCATCACACGCAGCGAGACGTCGACGGCGGCCCGGATCCCGGCGAAGGTCTCCACGGCCGGGGTGAGCCCGTCCGCGGCCATGTCGGTGACCAGCTCGAGGCGGTCCGCGCCTCCGGCCTCAGCGGCGACCGCGTCCTCCACACCGAGGGCGATCACCTCCAGGACTGCGCGCCTACGCTTACTCATCGGACCTCTTCCCTTGGGCGGCTACAGGTCTAGTCCAATCAAAGCGTACGCGAGATCGGTTCTTCAGCCCCTCCGGGGAGGTTCCAGCCCGTCCGGCGTTTGAGGACGAGCGCGCAGCGCGACAGCGGGGTCTGGGGGCGCAGCCCCCAGGAACGGGACGGGAAGGGGCGGAGGGGGCGAACAAACCCCACCCCAGCCCACCCGGCACCCGCACAATGACCCCATGCCCGACCTCGACACCCTCCGCACCCGCTGGACCCACGCCCTGGAAGGCGCCCGCTCCCCCGGCGCACAAACCCCCGACCCCACCCCGTACGCGGACAACCTCCTCACCCGCTGGCAGGAGCCCCAGCGCCGCTACCACACCCTCACCCACCTCACAGCGGTCCTCGACCACATCGACGTACTGGAGAAGTACGCGGACGCCCCCGACCTGGTACGCCTGGCCGCCTGGTTCCACGACGCCGTCTACCTCCCGGACCGCTCCGAGAACGAGGAACGCTCGGCCCACCTGGCCGAACGGGCCCTCCCCGAAGCCGGTCTTTCCGACCCCGACGCCGCGGAGGTGGCCCGCCTGGTCCGCCTCACCGTCACCCACGCCCCCACGGACGACGACCGCAACGGCCAGGTCCTCTGCGACGCCGACCTGGCGATCCTGGCCGCGTCCCCACCGGCGTACGCGGCCTATACGACGGCCGTCCGCGAGGAGTACGCCTTCGTCCCCGCCGAGGCCTTCCGCGAGGGCAGAGCGGCGATCCTGCGCCAGCTGCTCGACCTGCCGAGACTGTTCAGAACGCCGTACGGCGAACGGGAGTGGGAGCGGCGGGCCCGCGAGAACCTGCGGACGGAGCTGACACGGCTCGGCAGCGCCCCCGGCTGAAAAATCGGGTACGTACGCGACCGCGGTCGCGCCTACCCTCACCCCATGGGAGACATGGGTGGGGACCAGGTGTCGGAGGCCGTGGCGGGCAGTGCGGCGCTGCTGCGGACGTTGAGCGGGCGGGACTGGGACGGGGTCAAGGCGGGCCGCCTGGCGTGGAGTTGCCGCGAGACCGCCGTGCACATCTGCTCCGATCTCATCGCGTACGCGGGGCAGTTGGCGGGGCGCGCCACCAAGGCGTACGTCCCGTTCGACATCACCATGGAGGACGGCACCGACAACGCGGGCGTCGTCGATGTGATCGAGACGACCGGCGCCCTGCTCGCCGCGACCGTCCGCACGACACCCCGCGAGGTGCGCGCCTTCCACCCGTACCCGTTCCGCAGCGCGAACCGCGAGGGCTTCGCCGCGATGGGCGTCGCCGAAGTCCTGCTGCACACGCACGACATCGCCGAGGGCCTCGGCGTCCCGTACGAGCCAGCGGCCGCGCTCTGCGAGGACGTACTGACCCGGATCTTCCCGCATGTCAGGCCCGGCCCGGACCACTGGCGCACCCTGCTGTGGGCGACCGGCCGCGGCGAACTGCCCGGCCGTGCCCCGGTCACCGAGTGGCGCTGGAGCAACAACCTGGTGATCGGGTCCGAGCGGCTCACGCTCCAGGGAGTCACTCCGGCGGCCGCCGCCGATCTGCGGGCGGGCGGCACGGGCGGCTTCGCGTGGGTCGAGGGCGGCCCCTTCGAGGGCACGCGGGAGGCCGCCGGGATGGTCGTGAAGGCGTACGAGGCCGGGGTGCACCGCCCCGAGTGGGGCCTCTTCGTC
Organism: Streptomyces sp. NBC_00620; assembly: GCF_026341825.1. Lineage (GTDB taxonomy): Bacteria > Actinomycetota > Actinomycetes > Streptomycetales > Streptomycetaceae > Streptomyces. The sequence continues at coordinate 2,447,091 of NZ_JAPENY010000001.1, read as the reverse complement.
CTCGTACGCACCGAGGACGGCCGCGCGGTCGGCGGCATGGGCTTCCACGGCACCCCGGACGAGGAGGGCCGCGCCGAGGTCGGCTACGACCTGGCGGAGAAGGCCCGTGGCAACGGCTACGCGACCGAGGCCCTGCGCACCCTGGCCGGCCGGGCGCTCGCGCACGACGACGTGAAGGTGCTGTTCGCGGCCGTCGACCGGGACAACATCCCTTCCCAGGGCGTCATTTCACGCGCCGGGTTCACCCGGGTGAGCGAGGACGGTGAGCAGTTCGCGTACGAGCTGCGGAGCTGACTGCTCGGCGTCCGGGCGCCGACCGAAGCTACGAACTCCTCGGCCCTGCCCACCTCTTGGCCCTGCGCAACCCCGCCCCGTACAGCAGCCGCACCACCTCGCGGCTGCTGACCTGCACCGCGCCCGCGCGCACCGCGTCCTCGTACCGGTGCGAGGGGATGTCGTAGTGGTCGCGCTCGAAGGCGCGCCGCGGGGCGCCCAACTCCTCGGCGAAGGCGTGCAGTTCGTCGTACGAGACGTCGCTGATCAGGTGGGACCACAGGCGGCCGTGGCCCGGCCAGGTGGGCGGATCGATGTAGACGGTCACGAGGGCGGGGTCCCGCCGGCCGCCCCCAGCGTCCCCACCGAGGCCACCTTCACGCCCGCCTGGTGGCACACCCAGTGCGGGTCGGGACCGAGCTCGGGCTCGACCTCCAGGGCGTGCGGGTCGCCGGATTCGCAGACGGGGCACAGCGGCCAGCGCCCGTGCCGTTCGAGGAGGCCGTCCTGTACGTCCTGGGCGACGAGCCCGGCCACGTACTCCGCGCCCTCGGGCCACTGCTCGACCCACCAGCGGCGCTGCACCACCGACTCCTCGACGAGCGAGACCACGTCGGCGTCCGCGACCTCGCGCGCGGCGAGGTCGGCGAGGACGAGGGCGCGAGCCGCGTGCAACGCCTGCTCCAAGGGGCTGACGGGGCCGCTGATGGGGTTCATGCACCTATTGTGCGCACCCTTGACCGTATGCCCCAACGGAAAATATCTTTCAGTGGTGACCCGTGACGTGAAGGAAATTTTCGCCGGTGAGGCGCCGCCCGCCCCGGCCGCCCTCGCGGCCAAGGTACGGACGCTCGCCCCGTCGATGACACGCTCCATGCAGCGGGTCGCGGAGGCCGTCGCCGCCGACCCGGCGGGCTGCGCGGCCCTCACGGTCACCGGCCTGGCCGAACTCACCGGTACCAGCGAGGCGACGGTGGTCCGCACCGCCCGCCTCCTCGGCTACCCCGGCTACCGAGACCTGCGCCTCGCCCTCGCCGGGCTCGCCGCCCAGCAGCAGTCGGGCCGCGCCCCCGCAGTCACCGCGGACATCGCGGTCGACGACCCCATCGCCGACGTGGTCGCCAAGCTCGCGTACGACGAGCAGCAGACCCTCGCCGACACCGCGGCCGGGCTCGACATGGCCCAGCTCAGCGCGGCGGTCACCGCGCTCGCCGCCGCCCGCCGTATCGACATCTACGGGCAGGGTGCGTCCGGTCTCGTCGCCCAGGACCTCGCCCAGAAGCTGCTCCGCATCGGGCTCATAGCCCACGCGCACAGCGACCCGCACCTCGCCGTCACCAACGCGGTGCAGCTGCGCGCCAAGGACGTGGCGATATCGATCACCCACTCCGGCTCGACCGGCGACGTCATCGAACCTCTCCGGGTCGCCTTCGAACACGGCGCGACGACGGTCGCGATCACCGGCCGTCCGGACGGGCCCGTGACGCAGTACGCGGACCACATCCTCACCACCTCGACGGCCCGCGAGAGCGAGCTGCGGCCTGCGGCGATGTCGTCCCGGACGAGTCAGCTGCTGGTGGTGGACTGTCTGTTCGTGGGGGTCGCCCAGCGGACGTATGCGACGGCTGCGCCGGCCTTGTCGGCGTCGTACGAGGCGCTTGCCCATCGGCACAGTCCGCGGGGGCGCTCGCGCTAGCTGGGCCGGGAGACTTGATGCCGTTGGAGCGCTGCGGGCCGTCTGTGGCTGGCCGCGCAGTTCCCCGCGCCCCTGACGGGGCGCCTTACCACCCCGCGTCGAAAAGAGCAGCCCGCCATGACCTCCAACGCCAACTACCGTGACCTGCGTGCCGAGTTGGAGACGCTCACCACTGAGGCGTTCCGGCCCGAGCTGGCCGAGATCGATCAGTTGCCGACGGTTGAGATCGCCCGGCTCATGAACGGCGAGGACGCGACCGTTCCGAGGGCCGTCGCCGCGCGGCTTCCGCTCATCGCCGCCGCGATCGACGACATCACGGTGCGGATGTCCCGCGGCGGGCGCCTGATCTACGCGGGCGCGGGCACCGCGGGCCGCCTCGGTGTCCTGGACGCGTCCGAGTGCCCGCCCACCTTCAACACCGCCCCGTCCGAGGTCGTGGGCCTGATCGCGGGCGGCCCGAGCGCGATGGTCACGTCGATCGAGGGGGCCGAGGACTCCAAGGAGCTGGCCGCGCGGGACCTCACGGAACTCGCGCTGACCTCCGACGACACGGTGGTCGGCGTCTCCGCCTCAGGACGCACCCCGTACGCCATCGGCGCCGTCGAACACGCCCGCGCGCAGGGCGCGTTGACGATCGGCCTGTCCTGCAACGCGGACAGCGCGCTGGCAGCGGCAGCCGACCACGGCATCGAGGTCGTCGTCGGCCCTGAGCTGCTCACGGGCTCGACACGCCTCAAGGCGGGCACGGCCCAGAAGCTGGTCCTGAACATGCTCTCGACGATCACGATGATCCGCCTCGGCAAGACGTACGGGAACCTGATGGTCGACGTACGCGCCTCGAACGAGAAGCTCCGCGCCCGCTCCCGCCGCATCGTGTCACTCGCGACGGGCGCCACGGACGAGGAGATCGAGCAGGCCCTCGCCGCCACGGACGGCGAGGTGAAGAACGCGATCCTCACCATCCTGGGCGGCGTCGACGGGCCGACCGCCGCCCGCCTTCTGGAGGAGAGCCACGGCCACTTGCGCGCGGCGCTCGCGGCGGCGCCCCGCTGACCAGCACCCTCGGGGAGTGCGCACTCCGAACGACCCCACCGCCACCGCGGCCGCCCTGCTCCCCCTCCTCGGCGGCCCCGCGAACATCACCTCCGTGGCCCACTGCATGACCCGCCTGCGCGTGGGCCTGCGGGACCGGACCCTGGTCCAGGACGAGGCCCTGCGAGCCCTCCCCGCCGTACTCGGCCTGGTCACGGACGACGAGACGTACCAGATCGTCCTGGGCCCGGGCACGGTCGCCCGCGTGACCCCGGAGTTCGAGGCGCTGCTGACGACGACGGCATCAGCTGCAACGACAGCCGATGAACTGGCTTCGCGCGGCGCCGAGTTGAAGGAAGCGGGACGGCAGCGCAACGCCACCCCCGGCAAACTCCTGCTGCGCCGCGTCGCGAACATCTTCGTCCCCCTGATCCCCGCCCTCATCGGCTGCGGAATCATCGCGGGCCTCAACGGCCTGCTGATCAACCTGGGCCGGCTGGACGCGATCACCCCCGCCCTCGCCGCCATCGCCTCCGGCTTCATGGCGCTGATCGCCGTCTTCGTCGGCTACAACACGGCGAAGGAGTTCGGCGGCACCCCGATCCTGGGCGGCGCGGTGGCGGCGGTCATCGTGTACGCGGGGGTCGCGAAGGTGACGGCGTTCGGGATGACGCTGGCACCGGGCCAGGGCGGCGTACTCGGCGCACTGGCCGCCGCGCTCCTGGGCACGTACGTCGAGAAGTGGTGCCGCAGCTGGGTCCCGGAGGCCCTGGACGTCCTGCTCACCCCCACCCTCACGGTCCTGCTCACCGGCCTGGTCACGCTGTACGCCCTCATGTACGCGGCCGGCGAGCTGTCCTCCGCCATCGGCACCGGCGCGAACTGGCTCCTCTCCACCACCGGCGCCTTCGCGGGCCTGATCCTCGGCGGCCTCTTCCTCCCCCTCGTCATGCTCGGCCTGCACCAGGCCCTCATCCCCATCCACACCACCCTCATCGAGCAGCAGGGCTACACGGTCCTGCTGCCCATCCTGGCGATGGCGGGCGCGGGCCAGGTCGGCGCGGCCCTGGCGGTCTACGTCCGCCTCCGCCACGACCAGTCCATGCGTACGACGATCAAGTCGGCGCTCCCGGCGGGGCTGCTGGGCGTGGGTGAACCCCTCATCTACGGCGTCTCACTCCCCCTCGGCCGCCCGTTCCTGACGGCCTGCGCGGGCGGGGCGGCGGGCGGCGCCTTCGTCGGCTTCTTCGCGATGCTCGGGGACAAGGTGGGGTCGACGGCGATCGGGCCGTCGGGGTGGGCGCTGTTCCCGCTGCTGGCAGGAAGCGGGGGGCCGGCGATGACGGCCGCGATCTACGCGGGCGGGCTGCTGACCGGGTATGCCGTCGGCTTCGGGGCGACGTACGTCTTCGGTCTCGGGCCGGCTGTGAGAGGCGGCCTCGGTGCCGGTGCCGGTACTGAGGCCGGTGCCGGTGCTAGTGCTGGTGCCTCTGCCTCTGCCTCTGCCTCTGCCTCTGTCGACGGCACTGTCAGTGGTGTGTGCGACGCTTCTGACAGTCAGGAAAACGCCCGGGGAGGGAACCGAACACCGTGAACCACGCACAGCTCACCGCTCTCGGCCGCGCCCTGCGTGTGCTGGGCGAGCACGGCGACGCGCTGAACGCCGACACCCCCGACGCGAAGCTGCACGAGATCAAGGCGGACCTGAAGCGGGCCCTCGACCTGCTCGACGAGACGGTCACCACGGCCGCGCCCACCACCCGCTGCTCCGAGCACCCGAACGGCCCGGTCGACGAGGCCGCCGCCGACCTCTGCCTGCTGTGCGAGACCCGCCGCCGCGCCGCCCGCCGCTCCCAGGTGAACGGCTCCTTCTCGCACGGCCGTGGACCCGGCCCCGACGAGGCCCCCGAGCGCACGAAGTCCCGCTACGGCCTGCGCGAAGACCGCCCCCAGCCCCAGCAGCGCTGGCTCCCGGAAGTCTGGAACGGCCAAGCGTGGCAGCTCTGCGGCACCCCGCGCCGCGACCGCATCGAGGCCGAGCGCTACCTCGCCGCCGAGCGCAAGACCCCCCGCCCGGGCATGGCCTACCGCCTGATCCACGAGTTCACGGACTACGAGGTGCTGCGCATCTGGGGCACCCCCGTGAAGATCGACATCGAGCCGATGGGGAACCTGTAGACAACGCGCGCGTCGGGCGCCCTACTCCGAACTCGGCTCGGCAGCTCCGTCCGAGGTCGTTGCGGATTTCGTCTGGAGGATCTCGCGGGCCTGCTCCGCGGCGCGGGCGATGGCCTCGCTGACGAAGTCGAGGAAGCGGGCGACGTTCTCCAGGCGGGTGGCGGCCGGGGTGCCCGGAACGAGGACACCGACGCCCTGCCGTGCGATCTCGACGATCTGGGCGGTGGACCGGGCGCTGGCCATCATCGACTGGTACCAGATGTCGTCGTCGACGACATAGCGCTCACGTCGGCGCTCGTCGCGTTCCCGGCGGACCAGGCCCTGGCTCTCCAGGAACGCGATCGCCTTGGAGACGGACGCCGGGCTGACCTGGAGACGCTGGACGAGTTCGGCCGCGGTGAGGCTGCCGGTGTCGGTGACGGTGAGGCTGGCCATCACCCGGGACATCATCGTGGGCATACCCGAGCCCATCATGACGGTCGTGAACGTCTCCTCGAACTCGCGCACGGCCTCGGCATCGCGTCCGTGGGCCTGCGCCGGCGCCTCCGCACCTCGGGGCGCCGCCTGCGTGCGCCTGTGGGCACGGCGTTCAGTCGCGCGGTGGGCCACCTCGGCGCGGTAGGCGGTGGGGCCGCCGTTGCGCATCACCTCACGCGTGATCGTCGAGGTCGGGCGGTCGAGACGCCTGGCGATCTCCGCGTAGGCGAGGCCGTCGGCCAGCCCCAACGCGATCTGCTGGCGTTCCTGCTGAGTGAGCCTGCCTCCCGGCATTGCGATCTCCTTCGTTCCCCTTTGATACCTCCAGCATAGCGTTCACCTTCAATTCATTGCAACGCACAGGCGACTTTCGTTGCGTTAGCCTTGAGGATCGTTGCAACGATTTCCCGGCATTCACCTGCACTGATAGCAATTGAGCGCAACGAACACATTGAAGGATCCATGAATGCAACGTAGCTTTTCCGTCATCGGAAACGACGCGGTCCAAAGGAGCGCGCGATGCAGATGAAGGAGAGCACCATGCAGAAGTTCGACACCCCCGCCCCGGTCTCCGCCGTCCTGGACATCCCCGCCGGACGCGTCCAGTTCATCGCCGCCGACCGGGCCGACACCACCGTCGAGGTGCTGCCCACGGACGCCTCCAAGGGCCGTGATGTGAAGGCGGCGGAGCAGATCACGGTCGCCTACGCCGACGGGATCCTGCACATCGGGGCCCCGGCGGCGAAGAACCAGTTGTTCGGCGCCTCCGGATCGGTCGAGGTGACCGTCCAACTGCCCGCCGGCTCCCGCGTCGAGGGGAAGGCCTCCGCCGCCGAGCTCCGGGGCGTCGGGCGCCTGGGTGATGTCGTCTTCGAGGGCGCGTACCGCCGGATCAAGATCGACGAGGCGGCGAGCCTGCGCCTCACCGCGACCGACGGCGACGTCGAGGTCGGCCGGCTCGGCGGTCCCGGAGAGATCAGCACCGCGCGGGGCGACATCCGGATCACCGAGGCCGTGCGCGGCACGGTCGTGCTCCGCACCCAGTCCGGCGCCATCTCGGTCACGGCCGCTGCAGGCGTGTCCGCAGCCCTGGACGCCGGCACCGACTACGGCCGCGTCAGCAACGCCCTCAAGAACGACGGCACCGCCGGACTCGACATCCGCGCCACCACCTCCCGCGGCGACATCACCGCCCGCAGCCTCTAGCAGCCCGCATCCCCTGAAGGAGATCCACCATGACCAACCCGGCCATCGCCGCGAACGGGCTGCGCAAGTCCTACGGCGACAAGACGGTCCTCGACGGCGTCGACCTGACGGTGCCGACCGGCACGGTCTTCTCCCTGCTCGGCCCGAACGGCGCCGGCAAGACCACCGCCGTCAAGATCCTCTCCACCCTCATCACCGCAGACCCCGGCACCGGCGACATCCACATCGGCGGCCACAACCTCGCCACCCACCCCCAAGCCGTACGCGCCGCAATCGGCGTCACCGGCCAGTTCTCCGCCGTCGACGGCCTCATCACCGGCGAGGAGAACATGCTCCTCATGGCCGACCTGCACCACCTGACCCGAAGCGAGGGACGGCGGGTCACGGCCGAACTCCTGGAACGCTTCGACCTGGTCGACGCGGCGAAGAAGCCGGCCTCCACCTATTCCGGCGGCATGAAGCGCCGCCTGGACATCGCCATGACCCTGGTCGGCAACCCGCGGATCATCTTCCTCGACGAACCGACCACCGGCCTCGACCCGCGCGCCCGGCACAACATGTGGCAGATCATCCGCGAGTTGGTCTCCGACGGGGTGACCGTCTTCCTCACCACCCAGTACCTCGAGGAAGCCGACCAGCTCGCCGACCACATCGCGGTGCTGAACGACGGCAGGATCGCCGCCCAGGGCACCGCCGAGCAGCTGAAGCGACTGATCCCCGGCGGACACGTCCGGCTCCGCTTCACCGACCCGGCCGCCTACCAGTCCGCCGCCTCCGCACTGCGCGAGGTCACCCGCGACGACGAAGCACTGGCGCTGCAGATTCTCAGCGACGGCAGTCAGCGCGAACTGCGCTCCATCCTCGACCGGCTGGACTCGGCCGGCATCGAGGCCGACGAACTCACAGTCCACACCCCCGACCTCGACGACGTGTTCTTCGCCCTGACCGGCACCACCAAGGTCCCCAACCAGCCGAAGGAAGCAGTCTGATGAGTACCTTCTCGCTCGCCGTCCGCGACTCGAACACGATGCTGCGCCGCAACCTCCTGCACGCGCGCCGCTACCCGTCCCTCACCCTGAACCTGCTGCTCACGCCGATCATGCTGCTGCTGCTCTTCGTCTACATCTTCGGCGACGTGATGAGCGCGGGCATCGGCGGCGCCGACCGCTCCGACTACATCGCCTACATCGTCCCGGGCATCCTGATGATGACCATCGGCTCCACCGTGATCGGCGCCGCGGTGTCCGTCGCCACCGACATGTCCGAGGGTGTCATCGCCCGCTTCCGCACGATGGCCATCCACCGCGGCTCCGTGATCATCGGGCACGTCGTCGGCAGCGTGCTGCAGGTACTCGCCAGCCTGGTCCTCGTCGGTGCCGTCGGCGTGGCCATCGGCTTCCGCTCCACGGACGCAACCGCCCTGGAGTGGCTGGCGGCGTTCGGGCTGCTCGCGCTGTTCTCGCTGGCGCTCACCTGGATCGCGGTCGGAATGGGCATGGCCAGCCCGAACGCCGAGGCGGCCAGTAACAGTGCGATGCCGCTGATCCTCCTCCCGCTCATCTCCAGCGCCTTCATCCCGGCCGACACCATGCCCGGCTGGTTCCAGCCGATCGCCGAGTACCAGCCGTTCACCCCGGCCATCGAAACCCTGCGCGGCCTGCTCCTCGGAACCGAGATCGGCAACAACGGGTGGATCGCCATCGCCTGGTGCCTGGCTCTCACGGCGCTCGGCTACCGCTGGTCGACCTCGAAGTTCAACAGCGACCCGAAGTAACCGCCATGAAAGCGCGGGCCACCTCCCGCAACTCGTCCCGCCCCAGGGCGGCGTGCCCCGACACCACGTCGGAGTACGCCGCCCCTTCGGCGTACTGGGACGACTGCTTCGCACCGTGGGCCAGTCTCAGGGGAGGCGCACCTCACGGTTCCTCTCCCGTACCCGCGCCCGCAGTACCTCCCCCTGCGCCGCGGGCCTGGTCGACTCCGGCGGGCAGTCCCACTCCCGGCCCCCACCCACGGGCCGCAACTGCACCTTCCCGCCCACATGCCCCATCACCTCCCCGACCTGCCCGTCCCGTACGTCCACGACGTACGCCCCGACCGGCGGCCGCTCCCCGCGCAGCACGGACGCCAGCTTCTCGGCCGTACGTACGTTGCAGCGCCCCAGGACGACCAGAGCGAACGGCTCGTCGCTCGCGCCGGTCACGGGGTCGACACACAGGGACGGCAGAACGACACCCACGCCCGTGAGTGCGTCCCGAAGCAGGGCGACGACCTCTTCCGTCGACCGCAGCATTCCTTCACCTCCACGCAGAGTTCACTATTCGCAACACAGCGTGTCCGCCAGCCGCCTAACCTGGCCAGACAGGGCGCCCCAACAACATCGGCTGTCGGACAGGGAGTTGCCGTGGCAGGACCGAAGGACCTCGACCCGTCGTCGTCACCACGCGCGTTGCTGGGCGCCGAGCTGCGGCATGCGCGGGAGAAGGCCGGCATCAGCCAGGAGGAGTTGGGGCAACGGCTGTTCGTGAGCGGTTCGTTCATCGGGCAGCTGGAGGCGGGGACACGGCGGATGCAGCCGGAGTACGCGCGGATGCTGGACGAGGTACTGGGGACGGAGGACTTCTTCGCGCGGAACTGCGGTGCGGCGGCCAAGTCCAAGTATCCGGAGCACTTCGCGGAGGCCGCAGAGGCGGAGGCCGCGGCTACGGAGATCCGGCAGTACTCGACCATGCTCATCCCCGGGTTGCTCCAGACACCCGCGTACGCGCGAGCCGTGTGCCGCGCCTATCAGCCCACGGCGCCGGACGAGACGATCGAGGAGCTGGTGTCCGCCCGGATCGATCGGGCCCAAATCCTCGACGATCCAACAGAGCCGTTGTTGTGGGCGGTGGTTGACGAGGCCGCATTGCGCCGGGTGACGGGCGGCCGCGAGGTGATGGCGGAGGCACTGCGCCACGTCGTCGGCCTGATCCGTCGGCACCGGGTCATCGTGCAGGTACTGCCGTTCGAGGCGGGGGCACACCCAGCGATGCAGGGCCCTATCAAGCTGATGGACTTCGAGGACGCCCCTCCACTCGTCTACTTCGAGGGTGTCGGCACCGGTCGACTGGAGGACGACCCGGCCACCGTCAGGCACCACCGCCTCACCTACGAACTCCTCTCGGCCTGCGCACTGTCCCCCGAGAAGTCCCTGGCCTTGATCGAGGAGATGGCGCAGGATTACGCGCATGAGGAGCATCCCTGAGTACGACCTGGACGCGGCCACTTGGTACAAGTCCAGCTATAGCGGCGGCAGTGGCGGCGACTGCCTGGAAGTCGCCCGCTGGCGCAAGTCGACGTACAGCGGTGGCGATGGCGGCGACTGCCTCGAAGTCGCCGACGCCCACCCCACCCTCGTCCCCGTCCGCGACTCCAAAACCCCCCACGGCCCGAAGCTCGCGTTCCGGCCGGAGGCCTGGTCGGCGTTCGTCGCGGGCGTCAAGAACTCCACAGCCAAGTAATTGGCAGATGTGTCCCAACAGCCAGCCGCAAACCCGCAGGTAAAGCGGCCCCACCGTGGAACACATCTGCCAATCGCCTCCCGCCCAGGACGGCGGTCAGCCGATCAGCAGGTCCCGCTTCAGGGCGCGGAGTTCGCCCGTGTCGATGCCGAGGCCCTTCCGTAGGTAGGAGTTGAACGAGCCGTACTCCGTGCTCACCTCGGTGAAGCCGGAGTTGAGGTACTCGGGACGGACGTCGAGGAGCGGCTTGTACACCTTGGCCTGGGCGGCCGGCATCGCGGCGAGCGTGGCCGCGTTGACCGTCGCGCGGTACGTGTTGCTGGCGAGGTAGTCGTCCATCACCGTCGCGCGCGGCACGCCCAGCGCCGTGAGCAGGGCCGCGCTGGACCAGCCGGTGCGGTCCTTGCCCGCGGTGCAGTGGTAGAGCAGGCCGTGCTGGGACTCGTCGGCGACACCGGCGAACACCGCGCTGTAGGCGGCCCGCGCCGAGTCCCCGCTGACCATGAACTTCTCACCCTCCACCATCATCTCGACCGCCTCGTCCTCGGTCGTGGGCATGGTGGTGAAGGTGGCCGAACCGGCGAGCACGTCGGCGACGGTGTACGCGGCACCGGACGGCACGCGGTCGGGCGCGGACGTACGCTCGGACGCCATCCGCAGGTCGTAGACCGCCTCTATGCCGAGGCGCTCGAGCTTCGCGAGGTCGGCGTCGGTGAGCCGGTTCAGGGCGTCCGAGCGGTAGATCTCGCCCATCTTCACCCAGTGGCCGTCGGCGGTCCGGTAGCCGCCCGCGTCACGGAAGTTGACCGCGCCGTCGAGCTTGACGAGGCGGTCGGCGAGGTGGAGTGAACCGCCGCGCTGGGGCACCAGGTCGAACCACTGCCGGTCTGCGGCGGGCAGCCCGCTCACCGTGACGTCCCCGTGAGTACCGCCGCGCGCGACGACATGACCGTTGGCCCGGATGGCCACAGACCGCACGCCGGGAGCCTTCCACACGATGCGGTACGAGCCGTTGTCGTTCGCGGTCACGGTCGCGGCCGTGAAGGGGATACGGCTTGTGGCGGCCGTGTGCTTGGCCGGCGCGGCCAGGGCGGCGGGCGTGGTCAGGGAGACGGAGACAGCGGTGAGCGCGAGGGCGACACCGGCGAGCGTGAGGTTCTTCATGCGACGGATGCTGTGTGCACTCACCGACGGCGAGGTGAACGGCAAGCAGATGACAACTTCTGCCGGGATGGCAGTTTGTGCCATCCCGGCTTCCGGGCATCCGGACGGCCTGCAGAGCCCCGGGCAACGCCGGAGGGCGGCACCCCTCGGGAGAAGGGTGCCGCCCTCGACGTACAGGCAAAAAGGCAGCGGCTCAGCTGAGCGACCGCAGCGACGCCGCCTCGTACGCCCCCAGCTCTCCGAGCCGTCCGTCGAGGACCTTCGCGGCCCACTCCGGGTCCTGGAGCAGGGCGCGGCCCACCGCGACCAGGTCGAACTCGTCGCGCTCCAGGCGGTCGAGGAGGTTGTCGAGGCTCGCCGCCTGGGCGCCCTCGCCGGCGAAGGAGCGGAGGAAGTCGCCGCCGTCGAGGCCCACCGAGCCGACGGTGATGGTGGGCTTGCCCGTGAGCTTCTTCGTCCAGCCCGCGAGGTTGAGGTCGGAGCCTTCGAACTCCGGGAGCCAGTAGCGGCGGGTGGAGGCGTGGAAGGCGTCCACTCCGGCCTCGGCGAGCGGGGTCAGGAGGGCGCCGAGCTCCTCCGGCGTCTCCGCGAGGCGGGCGTCGTACGCCTCCTGCTTCCACTGCGAGTAGCGGAAGAGGATCGGGAAGTCGGGCGAGACCGCGGCGCGGACGGCGGCGACGATCTCGGTCGCGAACTTGGTACGGGCGACCAGGTCACCCCCGTACGCGTCCGTGCGGCGGTTGGTGCCCTCCCAGAAGAACTGGTCGATCAGGTAGCCGTGTGCGCCGTGCAGTTCGACCCCGTCGAAGCCGATGCGCTCGGCGGCGGCCGCGGCCTCGGCGAACGCCGCGATGACGTCGTCCAGGTCGGCCTGGGTCATCTCCTTGCCCTCGCCGGCCGTGCCGTTGATGCGCAGGCCGGACGGGCCGACCGCGGGGGCGTCCGCGAACGGCGGCTCACCCGCGCTGCGCACCATGCCGATGTGCCACAGCTGCGGCACGATCTTCCCGCCCGCCGCGTGCACGGCCTCGGCGACCTTCGCCCAGCCCGCCAGCTGCTCCTCGCCGTGGAAGCGGGGGATGCTGTCGCTCTGCCCGGCCGACTCGTGACCGATGTACGTGCCCTCGGTGACGATGAGGCCCACGCCCGCGGCGGCGCGGCGGGCGTAGTACGACGCGACGTTCTCACCGGGGATGCCGCCCGGGGAGAACTGGCGGGTCATCGGCGCCATGACGATCCGGTTCGGGACGGTCAGGCCGTTGAGGGACAGGGGGCGGGACAGGATCTGGGCCGCGCGGGAGGGGGCGAGTGTCACGTGGGGGCTCCTCGGAGGGGTCGGTCGGGCATCGGTCGATCGGACATCGGTCGATCCGGCGGAGTGATGCTCATGCATATGTGCAGGTGATTAATACTGCAGATGATGAATATGTGCATGCGCATCGATCCCGCGTCAACGTCAACCGCCTCACCCGTCACCGCATTCCGGCCCCCGGCACACTGCCCCGGGTGATCCAGGACACGCAGGCACCAGGAAGACGTACGAAAACGCCCGAGGGCGGCACCCCCTGGGAGAAGGGGTGCCGCCCTCGGTACGAAGGACGGTGATCAACCGTGGCCGGAGCCGGGGTCGATCAGAAGTCCATGTCACCGCCCGGCATGCCGCCACCGGCGCCCGCGCCGGCACCGGCCTTCTCCGGCTTGTCCGCGATGACGGCCTCGGTGGTGAGGAACAGCGCGGCGATGGACGCGGCGTTCTGCAGAGCAGAGCGCGTGACCTTCGCCGGGTCGATGATGCCTTCGGCGATCATGTCGACGTACTCACCGGTCGCGGCGTTCAGGCCGTGACCGACGGGCAGGTTGCGCACCTTCTCGACGATGACGCCACCCTCGAGACCACCGTTGACGGCGATCTGCTTGAGCGGGGCCTCCAGGGCGAGCCGCACGGCGTTGGCGCCGGTCGCCTCGTCACCCGTGAGCTCCAGCTTCTCGAAGACCGAGGAAGCCTGGATGAGAGCCACGCCACCACCGGCGACGATGCCCTCCTCGACGGCCGCCTTCGCGTTGCGAACGGCGTCCTCGATGCGGTGCTTGCGCTCCTTGAGCTCGACCTCGGTGGCGGCACCGGCCTTGATGACGGCCACGCCGCCGGCCAGCTTCGCCAGGCGCTCCTGGAGCTTCTCGCGGTCGTAGTCCGAGTCCGAGTTCTCGATCTCGGCGCGGATCTGGTTGACCCGGCCGGCGACCTGGTCGGCAGAGCCGGAGCCGTCGACGATCGTGGTCTCGTCCTTGGTGATGACGACCTTGCGGGCACGGCCCAGCAGGTCGACACCCGCGTTCTCCAGCTTGAGGCCGACCTCCTCGGAGATGACCTCGCCGCCCGTGAGGATGGCGATGTCGCCGAGCATGGCCTTGCGGCGGTCACCGAAGCCCGGAGCCTTGACGGCGACGGACTTGAAGGTGCCACGGATCTTGTTGACGACCAGCGTCGACAGAGCCTCGCCCTCGACGTCCTCGGCGATGATCAGCAGCGGCTTGCCCGACTGCATGACCTTCTCCAGGAGCGGGAGCAGGTCCTTGACGTTGGCGATCTTCGAGTTGGCGATCAGGATGTAGGGGTCGTCGAGGACGGCCTCCATACGCTCCATGTCGGTGGCGAAGTACGCCGAGATGTAGCCCTTGTCGAAGCGCATACCCTCGGTGAGCTCGAGCTCCAGACCGAAGGTCTGGGACTCCTCGACGGTGATGACGCCTTCCTTGCCGACCTTGTCCATCGCCTCGGCGATGAGCTCGCCGATCTGGGTGTCGGCGGCGGAGATGGAGGCCGTGGAAGCGATCTGCTCCTTGGTCTCGACATCCTTGGCCTGCTCGAGCAGGGCACCGGAGACGGCCTCGACGGCCTTCTCGATACCGCGCTTGAGGGCCATCGGGTTGGCACCCGCGGCTACGTTGCGAAGGCCCTCGCGGACCAGCGCCTGCGCCAGAACGGTCGCGGTGGTCGTACCGTCACCGGCGACGTCGTCCGTCTTCTTGGCGACTTCCTTGACCAGCTCGGCGCCGATCTTCTCGTAAGGGTCCTCGAGCTCGATCTCCTTGGCGATGGAAACACCATCGTTGGTGATCGTGGGGGCGCCCCACTTCTTCTCGAGGACGACGTTGCGGCCCTTGGGGCCAAGGGTGACCTTGACGGCGTCGGCGAGCTGGTTCATCCCGCGCTCGAGACCGCGCCGTGCCTCCTCGTCGAACGCGATGATCTTGGCCATGTGAAGTGGTCCTCCCGGACTGGGGTGGATTGCTCCGGACCGCGCCCGCGCCCGCGACGGACGGCCTGCCTGCCTCGTGGTTCCTTGCCCCACTTGGCCTGCGGGCCTCACTGACCCGGTCCTCGTTGTCACTCTCACCTGCAGAGTGCTAACGCCAATGATTAGCACTCGCCCCTACCGAGTGCAAGCGGCTCCGGAAGATCCCCAGGTGAAACGGGGGGCGTGCACAGGCGCGCGGGCCCGTACGCACGTACACGGGAAGACACGGGGTCCCGTACGCGCGTACACGCGAAGAGGGGACGGAGCGCCGGGAAGAGGGTACGGATCGCCTGACAGAGGGGACAGACCGCCGGACAGACCGAAGGGCTCGCACCCCCTGCCGGGGATACGAGCCCTTCGTCACGTCGAACAGAACAGTCAGTCGGCGCGTGCTTCAGCTGGTCGCCAGCCGGACCATGTCCGCCTGCGGCCCCTTCTGGCCCTGCGAGATCTCGAACTCGACCCGCTGGCCCTCTTCAAGGGTGCGGTAGCCGTCCATCTGAATCGCGCTGTAGTGGACGAATACATCCGCACCACCGTCGACCGCGATGAAGCCGTACCCCTTCTCCGCGTTGAACCACTTGACGGTGCCCTGAGCCATGCCTAACTCCCCTATTACTGGCCCTTGCACAGGACCGCACTTCGCGGGCCCGGGTCAGACCTCACCCCCCAACGATTGGGGGTGTGCGCCGGAACGCGTCGACCGCGGCTGAATGTATCTGTCCAACTGCCCTCTGCAACAGGTCAATCGGACGAGAATTCTGGGCGTGACCGATCGGGAATATGCGGAGAATTCGCAAAGATTCAGGGCAAGTCGGGCCCCATAAATGCCATAAACGGCTCAAAAGTGCAGGGCACTTTGGCTACTTCTTGTCGGACTTCGGGCAAGAACTCATATGCGCCCGGCATGAAACCAACATGGAAAGCGAAGCACGTTCCCCAACTGTACCGCGCTCAACCATACAGAATTGCCCCCTCCGCTTCTCTCACGGAGGGGGCAATCAAGTGAACTCTCGGTGATTGCGATTACCCAAGGTAACTGCAATCACTGCGCGTAATGGTCAGCCTCCGGCGACGGCCGGAATGATCGAGACGCCGGCGCCGTCCGGCGTCGCCGTCTCCAGGCCCTGCTCGAAGCGGACGTCGTCGTCGTTCACGTACACGTTGACGAAGCGGCGCAGCTTGCCCTGGTCGTCCAGGACGCGGGCGGCGATACCGGTGTGGTTCTTCTCAAGGTCGGAGATGACCTCGCCGAGGGTGCCACCCTCGGCCGTCACCTCGGCCTTGCCGCCGGTGTAGGTGCGCAGGATGGTGGGGATGCGGACATTGACGCTCATGACGCGAGGCCAGCCTCTCGGAAGGAGTCCAGGTTCGGGCGGATGGTAGCGGTGAGCCCGGTGTCCGAGGCCACCGCGTCCAGGGTCTTGAGGCCGTCGCCGGTGTTGAGGACGACCGTGGTGAGGGTCGGGTCGAGCAGACCGTTCTCGATCAGCTTCTTCGCCACACCCACCGTCACGCCACCCGCCGTCTCGGCGAAGATGCCCTCCGTCTGAGCGAGGAGCTTGATCGCCTCGACGACCTGCTCATCGTCGACGTCCTCCACCGCACCGCCGGTGCGCCGCGCGATGTCGAGCACGTACGGCCCGTCCGCCGGGTTGCCGATGGCGAGCGACTTGGCGATGGTGTTCGGCTTCTGGGGCCGTACGACGTCGTGCCCGGCCTTGTAGGCCACGGACACCGGCGAGCAGCCCTCGGCCTGGGCGCCGAAGATCTTGTACGGCTTGTCCTCGACGAGCCCGAGCTTGATCAGCTCCTGCAGACCCTTGTCGATCTTCGTGAGCTGGGAGCCGGAGGCGATCGGGATGACCAGCTGGTCGGGGAGCTGCCAGCCGAGCTGCTCGCAGATCTCGTACGCGAGGGTCTTCGAGCCCTCCGCGTAGTACGGCCGCAGGTTGACGTTGACGAAGCCCCAGCCCTCGCCGGCCGGGTCGCCGATCAGCTCGGAGCAGAAACGGTTCACGTCGTCGTAGTTGCCCTCGATGCCGACGAGCTCGCCGCCGTACACCGCGGCCATGACGATCTTGCCCTGCTCCAGGTCGTGCGGGATGAACACGCAGGAGCGGAAGCCGGCCCGGGCCGCGGCGGCACCGACGGCGCCGGCCAGGTTGCCGGTGGAGGAGCAGGAGAGGGTGGTGAAGTTGAACGCGCGCGCGGCCTCGATGGCCTGGGCGACGACGCGGTCCTTGAAGGAGTGCGTCGGGTTGCCGGAGTCGTCCTTGACGAAGAGCTTTCCGGGGGTGACGCCCAGCTCGCGGGCGAGGTTGTCGGCCTGGACGAGCTTGGTCCAGCCGGGGTTGATGTTCGGCTTCTCGGCGACGTCCGCCGGGACCGGCAGGAGCGGCGCGTAGCGCCAGATGTTCGCGGGGCCCGCTTCGATGCGCTTGCGGAGGTCCTCGGTCTCGTAGGCCGAGAAGTCGTACGCGATCTCCAGCGGGCCGAAACACTCCTCGCAGGCGAAGAGCGGACCGAGCGGTACGCGGTGTCCGCACTCGCGGCAGGAAAGCGCGGCGGCGGGGCCCAGATCGACGGTGTTCGCGGAATCCGGGGAGGTCACGGTGTTCGTGGTGCTTGCAACTGTCTGCGCAGCCATGGAGGGGAGGCCCTTTCTCCTCATCTTCCTCACGACGCACTTCGCCGTGAGACGGATTTGGCACCTTCCCGAGCCGGGAGCCTCACCACGTCGACGTGACAAGAACCAGCTGGAGGGTTGCCGGGGCTTCAACGGGCCGTATCCCTCTGCCCCTCTGGATGAGCGGTATTCAGTTGTACGCGCAACGACCCCCGACATGCGATGGTCATCAGCGTTGTTCAAGACTGTAACCGAAGGCCTGGATGGTGGAGAGAGCCGTCCGAACCGCGAGATGACAGCGACACACCAACCGCTGGCGCGGCGACGGGCACACGCATCCCAATGAACGCAAGGGAGAGCCGCACGTGCTGGAAGACGTCGAGCGCTGGCTGAGCACGCGCTCCTGGTCCGTGAGTGACCGCCCGCTCAAGAAGTTGATAGCCGCGAAGCGATCCACCAACTCCACGGTGAGCGTGGTCCTGCCCGCGCTCAACGAGGAGGCGACGGTCGGTGAGATCGTCTCCATCATCCGCCGCGACCTGATGACGGCGAAAGTCCCCCTTGTCGACGAGATCGTCGTCATCGACTCGGGTTCGACGGACCGCACCTCCGAGGTCGCCACCGCCGCGGGCGCCCGGGTTGTTCACCGGGACGAAATACTCCCCCGCATCCCGGCCGTGCCCGGCAAGGGCGAGGTCCTGTGGCGGTCACTCCTCGTGACGAGCGGTGACATCGTCTGCTTCATCGACGCGGACCTCAAGGAGTTCTCCTCGGACTTCGTCTCCGGGATCGTGGGGCCGCTGCTCACCGAGCCCGGCGTGGACCTCGTCAAGGCGATGTACGACCGCCCGCTGAACCTGCCGGGCGAGCCCACCTCCGGCAGAACCGCGGCCGGCCAGGGCGGTCGCGTGACCGAGCTGATGGCCCGCCCGCTGCTGAACATGCACTGGCCCCAGCTGGCCGGCTTCGTCCAGCCGCTCGGCGGCGAGTACGCGGCCCGCCGCTCACTCCTCGAACAGCTCCCGTTCCCGGTCGGATACGGCGTGGAGCTCGGCATGCTCGTCGACGCCCTGCACCTCGTGGGCCTGGACGCGCTCGCCCAGGTCGACGTCGGCGTCCGCAAGCACCGGCACCAGGACGGCCAGGCGCTGGGCCGGATGTCCGCGGCGATCTACCGCACGGCCCAGCTGAGGCTGGCCCGCGGCCATCTCATCCGTCCGGCCATCACCCAGTTCGAACGGGGTGATGACGGCTTCGAGCCGCGCACGTACTCCGTGGACACGGAGGAACGGCCTCCGATGGCGGAAATCTCGGAGTACCAATCACGCAAAGCGGCGTAATCGGACGGCTGTATACGCCTCCGCCGCACCCCGTCCGTACGTTTGAGCGTTTCCGGGCCGGGCTAGGTTGAGGCGTATGGCTTCTCCGTACGGCAATCATCGGATCCTCGTCGCGTCCAACCGCGGCCCGATCTCCTACGACGTCCGCGAAGACGGCGAGCTACAGGCCAAGCGCGGCGGCGGCGGCCTCGTCTCGGGCCTGTCTGCGATCGGCCCGGACAGGGACGCCCTGTGGGTGTGCTCCGCGCTCGGCGACGGTGACCGCGAGGCGGTACGGCGCGGGGTCGGCGAGGACGGCGTGCGGATGCTGGACATCGACGCCGAGGTGCACGCGGACGCCTACAACGGCATCGCGAACTCCGTGCTGTGGTTCGTCCACCACATGCTGTACCAGACGCCGCTGGAGCCGGTCTTCGACAAGGAGTTCCGGCGCCAGTGGGCGTCGTACGAGGCGTACAACCAGTCCTTCGCGCGGGCGCTGGCCGACGAGGCGGCCGAGGGCGCCGTGGTGGTCGTACAGGACTACCACCTGACCCTGGTCCCCGGGATGCTGCGGGAGCTGCGCCCGGATCTCCGCATCGGCCACTTCTCGCACACCCCGTGGGCGCCGGTCGACTACTTCCGGCTGCTCCCCGACGACATCGCCGAACAGGTGCTGCGCGGCATGCTCGGCGCGGACCGGCTGGGCTTCCTCACCCACCGCTGGGCGTCCGCGTTCACCGCGTGTGCGCAGGAGCTGGTCGGCGGTCTCGGTGACACCCGGGTCGGGGTGCACGGCCTCGGGGCGGACGCGGACTTCCTGCGGAGGCGCTCGCACGAGCCGGATGTCGCCGAGCGCATGGCCACGCTGCGTGAGCAGATCGGCGAGGGCCGGAAGGCGATCGTGCGGGTCGACCGGACCGAGCTGTCGAAGAACATCGTGCGCGGCATGCTGGCGTACCGGCAGCTCCTGGAGGACCAGCCGTCCTGGCGCGAGCGGGTCGTGCACGTCGCGTTCGCCTACCCCTCCCGGCAGGACCTCGCCGTCTACCGCGACTACACGGCCGAGGTGCAGCGGGTCGCCGACGAGATCAACTCCGCCTACGGCACGCCCGGTTGGACCCCGGTCCTCCTCCACGTCGACGACGACTTCGCCCGCTCCCTCGCCGCCTATCGTCTCGCCGACGTGGCGCTGGTGAACCCCATCCGGGACGGCATGAACCTTGTCGCCAAGGAGGTGCCGGTCGTCTCCGACGAGGGGTGCGCGCTGGTTCTGTCCCGGGAGGCGGGGGCGTACGAGGAGCTGGGCGAGGACGCGATCGTGGTGAACCCGTACGACGTGGTGGGTACGGCGGGGGCGTTGCACGAGGCGTTGGTGATGGGAGCGGGGGAGCGCGCTGAGCGAACCAAACGGCTCGCGGCCGCGGCTACTGCTCTGCCTCCGGCGCAGTGGTTTCTTGAGCAGTTGCGGGAGTTGGAGGGGTGAGGGGTTGTTCTTCGGCTGCGGGTGCGGTGTGGCTGGTCGCGCCCCGCGGCGGAGCCGCAGATGTCACAGCCCCGCGCCCCTGGAGGGGCGCTTCAGCCGGCCGGAGCTTACTGGCTGAGCCTCTTTGCCAGTGACCTCAGTAGGTGTACGACTCCTGCTGGGCCGTCGACCACCAGGTCTGCTCTGTCCGCCAGTTCGGCGACCTCTGAGCTGCCGCTGCAGACCAGGAGGCCCGGGATGCCTTCGGAGCGGAGTTTGTCGACGGCGGCGAAGGCCGGGAGGTCGCCGAGGTCGTCGCCGGCGTAGAGGACCGACTCTGCTCCGGTCTCGCGGACGTACTCCAGGAGGGCCACGCCTTTGTCCATCCCCGGTGGGCGGAGTTCCAGGACCATGCGGCCCGGTTCGACGATCAGGCCGTGCCGGGCGGCCAGGCCGGTGAGGGGCTCGCGCAGCGCCTCGAACGCGGCCTGCGGGTCCGCCGCGCGGCGGGTGTGCACGGCGACGGCCCGCCCCTTCTCCTCGATCCAGGTGCCCTCCCAGGCGCCGAACGTCTCGAGGAACCCGGGCAGCTCGGCCCGGACGGCGGCGACGCCGGGGTGCGGGGCGGGGGCACTGACCTCGCCGCTCCTGGCGTCCCAGCGTTCCGCGCCGTAGTGCCCGAGAACGACCAGGTGCTCCAGTCCCGGCACGCCCGCGAAGCCGCCGTGCTCGACCGCGACGGCGGCCGGGCGGCCGGTGACGACCGCCACGGAGGCGACCCTCGGGGCGAGGGCCGCGAGTGCCGGGACCGCGTCGGGGTGGGCCCTGGCCTGCTCGGGGTCGGGGACGATCGGGGCGAGGGTCCCGTCGAAGTCGAGGCCGATCACTGCGTGGCCCGGCCGGGCGAGGATGGCGTCGAGGCCGTCGCGGCCGGCGGGGGTGGTGGGGGTCGGCAAGGAATCGGAATCCGCATGGCTGGCCATACGGCGACCCTATCCGCGCGGGGGCTGGCGGCGAGTTTTTTCGCCCCCTCCGCCCCTACCCGTCCCTTGTCCCTGGGGCTCCGCCCCAGACCCCGCTCCTCAAACGCCGGAGGGGCTGAATCTTTCCCCGGCCGGCGCTGAAATCTTTCGCCCCCGCGGCAGATCTTTTAGTCCTGGCCGGGGGAGATCTTTCAGCCCGTCCGGCGTTTGAGGACGAGCGCGTCAGCGCGATACGGGGGTCTGGGGGCGGAGCCCCCAGGAAGCAAGGGACGGGTAGGGGCGGAGGGGGCGAAAAACCCCTACAGCAACCCCCTCACCGCTCCCCCCGGCGGGCCTCCCGCACCCTCCGCAGCCGATTCACCGTAACCGGATCATGAGCAAGCGCCCGCGGATCATCAAGCAGCGCGTTGAGCAGCTGGTAGTAGCGCACAGGCGCAAGACCCAACTGCTCCCGTATCGCCCGCTCCTTCGCCCCGGGCCCGGCGAAACCACGGCGCTCCACGGCGAGAATGGCCCGCTCGCGCGGGTTGAGCTCCTCCATGGATTCCATGGACAGCACCGTAGTCCCCGGCACGGACACCACTACGTCGCGTTGTCCGCCGCACTCGCCTCCGCCTGCAGCGCCCCCAGCACCCCGGCAGGACTCCCGTCCGCCCCCACGGCCTTACCCATCCGCTCCTTGACGTCGGCGCTGACACCGGCCCAGGAGGTCTTGTCGACGGGGTACAGCTCGGCGGTGGGGAGTTCCTCGAGGAACGGGGCGAGATCCTGATCGTCGGTGTCGGCGGTCATGGCCTCCGAGGCGGACGTGGTGACCGGGAGCAGGTCGTACTCGCGGGAGAAGGCGAGGACGTTCTTGTCGCTGTAGACGAAGTCGAGGAAGTCGCCGACCTGCTCGGCGTGGCCGTTCTGCTTGAAGGCCATCATCCAGTCGGCGACGCCCAGCGTGGACTTGCTCTGGCCGTCGGCCCCGGGCATCGGCACCATGCCGTACTTCACGCCCTTGGCGGCGGCCATCTTCATCAGCGTGGGATGCCCGCTGAGCATCCCGACCTCACCGCGGGTGAACGCGGCGAACGCGTCCGCCCGGTTGAGCTTCGCGGGCGCGGTCGGCCCGGTGAGCCCCTTGCCGACGAGTTCGTCCTTGAGCCAGGTGAACGTCTTGACGTTCTCGTCGGAGTCGATGGCGTACGTGCCGACGTCGTCGGTGTAGCCACCGCCGCCGCTCAGCATCCACTGCATCGTCTCGGCCTGCGCTTCCTCGGGCCCCAGCGGCAGCGCGTACGGGAACTTCACGCCATCGGCCTTGAGCACCTCGGCGTCGGCCGCCAGCTGGTCCCAGGTCTTCGGCGGGGTGAGACCGGCCTGGGTGAAGAGGGTCTTGTTGTAGAAGAGCAGCCGGGTGGAGGAGGCGAACGGCAGGCCGTACTGGACCCGCTGCCGCTCCCCCGCGTCGGTGAGCTGGAGCGCGAAGTTGGCCTGTACGGGTATGGAGAGCAGTTCGTCGGCGGTGTAGAGCTGGCCCTTCGCGGCGTAGTCGGCGTACGCGCCGATCTGCGCCATGTCGGGCGCCTTCCCGGCCGCGACCATCTCCTTGACCTTGCGGTCGACATCGGTCCAGGAGTAGACGCTGACCTCGACCTTGATCCCCGGGTGATCGGCCTCGTACTCCTTGACCAGCGCGTCCCAGTACTTCTGGGAGCTGTTGGCGTCGGAGTCGCCGTAGTCGGCGGCCACCAGTCTGAGGGTCACGTCTCCGGATTCGCCGGAGTTTCCGCAGCCTCCGAGGGCGGCTGTCATCCCCAGTGCGGACACCGCCGCGATCATTCCTGTCCTACGCCGCCGCACCGCTTTTGCCCCGCACTCTGTTGACCGACTGTTCGATATCTCGACATAAGGTCTACACCACGTAAGTGGACTAGACCTCTTCCGGGTTAACGGGCCACACTGTCCCTCGTGAGACATGTCATCGCCCTCGATGTGGGCGGCACCGGGATGAAGGCCGCCCTCGTCGGCGCCGACGGCGAGCTCCTCCATCAGGCGCGCCGGGCGACCGGGCGCGAGCGCGGGCCCGACGCCGTCGTCGAGGGCATCCTCGGCTTCGCGGCCGAGCTGCGCGCGTACGGCGAACGGCACTTCGGCGAGGGAGCCGCGGCCGCGGGTGTCGCCGTCCCCGGGATCGTCGACGCCGACCGCGGCGTGGCCGTGTACTCGGCCAACCTCGGCTGGCGCGACGTACCCATGCGCGAACTGCTCGGTGCCCGGCTCGGCGGCGTACCGGTGGCGCTCGGGCACGACGTGCGCACCGGCGGCCTTGCGGAGGGCCGGATCGGCGCGGGTCGGGGAGCGGACCGTTTCCTCTTCGTGCCGCTCGGCACCGGGATCGCCGGCGCGATCGGCATCGGCGGCAGCGTGGAGGCGGGTGCGCACGGCTTCGCCGGCGAGATCGGCCACATCGTCGTACGGCCCGGGGGCACCCCGTGTCCGTGCGGCCAGCGCGGCTGTCTGGAGCGGTACGCGTCCGCCGCTGCCGTCAGCACGGCA
Source organism: Streptomyces sp. NBC_00620 (assembly GCF_026341825.1). GTDB lineage: Bacteria > Actinomycetota > Actinomycetes > Streptomycetales > Streptomycetaceae > Streptomyces. The sequence continues at coordinate 2,423,326 of NZ_JAPENY010000001.1, read as the reverse complement.
TGGGCCGCGGTCTCCGGGGATCCGGAGGCGGACGCGGCGGACTGCGCGAAGGCCGTCGAGTCCGGGGACGAGCGGGCCGTACGGGTCTGGCAGGACGCCCTCGACGCGCTCGCCGACGGGCTCGTCACCGCGCTCACTCTGCTGGACCCCCGCATGCTGATCATCGGTGGCGGTCTGGCCGAGGCCGGGGAAACCTTGTTCACACCACTGCGGGCCGCGGTCGAGCGGCGCGTCACCTTCCAGAAGCTGCCGTCCCTCGTCCCTGCGGCCCTCGGGGACACCGCCGGGTGCCTGGGCGCCGGGCTGCTGGCCTGGGACCTCCTGACCACCACCGAACCGATCGAACCGACCGACGCGACCGACCCCACTGACTCCACCGACCCCTCGGAGGTAACCACCTGATGGCCACTAGCAAGGTTTTCGCCGGTGCACAGGTGGTACTGCCCACCGGGACCGTGGACGGCGGCCGCGTGATCGTCGACGGCGCGCGGATCGCCGGGAGCGCTCCCGTGGACGCGGAGACGGTGGACCTGTCCGGCCACTGGCTCGTCCCCGGCTTCGTCGACATCCACAACCACGGCGGCGGCGGCGCGTCCTTCACCTCAGGCACGGTCGAGGACGTCCTCAAGGGCATCCACACCCACCGCCTGCACGGCACGACCACGACCATGGCCTCCACCGTCACCGGCGACATGGACGGCCTCGCCCAGCGCGCCGGACTCCTCTCCGAACTGGCCGAGCAGGGCGACATCGCGGGCATCCACTTCGAGGGCCCGTTCATCTCGCCGTGCCGCAAGGGCGCGCACTCCGAGGAACTGCTGCGCGACCCCGACCCGGCGGAGGTCCGCAAGCTGATCGACGCGGCCCGGGGCCAGGCCCGCATGGTCACCCTCGCCACCGAACTGCCGGGCGGCATCGACTCCGTACGCCTCCTTGCCGAGCACGGGGTGATCGCGGCGATCGGGCACACCGACGCCACGTACGAGCAGACGGCCGAGGCCATTGAGGCGGGCGCGACCGTGGCGACGCACCTGTTCAACGCGATGCCGGCGCTCGGTCACCGCACACCGGGCCCGATCGCGGCCCTGCTCGAGGACGAGCGGATCACGGTCGAGCTGATCAACGACGGCACGCACCTCCACCCCGCCTCCCTGCAGCTGGCGTTCCATCACGCGGGCGCCGGCCGGGTCGCGTTCATCACGGACGCCATGGACGCGGCGGGCTTCGGCGACGGCCGCTACATGCTCGGCCCGCTGGAGGTCGAGGTCGCGGACGGCGTCGCGCGCCTGGTGGAGGGCGGCTCGATCGCAGGCTCCACGCTCACCCTCGACCGCGCCTTCAAGCGCGCGGTCACCATCGACAGGCTGCCGGTCGAGGACGTCGTGGCGGCACTCTCCGCCAACCCCGCCCGCCTCCTCGGCATGTACGACAAGGTGGGCTCCCTCGAGCCGGGCAAGGACGCGGACCTGGTGATCCTCGACTCCGCCTTCGAGCTCAAGGGCGTGATGCGCAGGGGCGAATGGGTGGTGGATCCCCAACTGGGCTGATTCGCACCCTCGTCGACAGCAGATCGACAGCGTTGCGGCGTACGGCGGTTGGCCCGTGGGACTGGGCCGACCGCCGTCACGTTTGGCATGATCGAGTCTCCGGAACAACCGGCAAGCGCATTCCCGGCGTCTACTTGCTGAATCTCTTCGAGGGGACCGACGTGATCCTCACCGTCACGCTGAACACCGCCCTCGACCTCACCTATCGCATACCGTCCCTGCGCCCGCACGCCTCGCACCGGGTCACCGAGGTGACCGAACGCCCCGGCGGCAAGGGCCTGAACGTGGCCCGGGTGCTCGCCGCCCTCGGCCACGAGGTGACGGCCACGGGCTTCACGGGCGGCGCGACCGGCCGCGCGGTGCAGGACCAACTCGCGTACACACCGGGGGTGGTGGACGCGCTGATCCCGACCGAGGGATCGACGCGCCGCACGATAGCCGTGGTCGACACGACGACAGGTGACACGACTCAACTCAACGAACCCGGCCCGGCGATCACACCCGCCGAGTGGTCGGCCTTCCAGGAGGCGTACGAGGATCTGTTGCGCTCCGCCTCGGCGGTGGCCCTGTGCGGCAGCCTGCCACCGGGGGTGCCGGTGGGCGCGTACGCCCAACTGGTCCGCACCGCCCGCGCGTCGGCGGTCCCCGTCCTCCTCGACACCAGCGGCGAGCCGTTGCGCCGCGCGGTCGCCGCCCGCCCCGACATCATCAAGCCCAACTCCGACGAGCTCGCCGAACTCACCGGCTCCCACGACCCGTTGCAGGCCACCCGCGACGCCCGCCGCCGTGGCGCCCACACCGTTGTGGCCTCCCTGGGCACGGAGGGCCTCCTCGCGGAGAACACGGAGGGCCGCTGGCGGGCCACCCCGCCGCACCGCGTCCGCGGCAACCCGACGGGCGCCGGCGACGCCGCGGTCGCGGGCCTGCTGTCGGGACTGGTCGACGGCCTCCACTGGCCGGGCCGCCTGGCCCGGGCCGCGGCCCTCTCGGCGGCGGCCGTACTGGCCCCCGTGGCGGGCGAGTTCGACCGCCGGACGTACGAGGAGCTGCTTGACCAGGTCACAGTCACGCGGGACGCGAGCGCGGCCTAGCAGCCACTGTCACCAGTCCTTGACCTGGCCTTCCTTCACCCGCAGCTGGTCCAGCAGGACATTGCAGCTGTCGCCGTTCTGGCAGGAGATGGAGATCGTGTTGGTGCCCTTGGTGAGGGTGGGCCAGGAGTAGGTCGTCGTCCAGCCCTTCACGAAGTCACCCTCTTGGGCCTCGGCGTAGTTCTTCAGGTTCAGCTTGCTGCCGAACTCCTTGCCATTGATGGTGAGTGTCATCTTCTGATCGCTGCCCGGCACGCTGTAGCGCGTGAAGATGGTGTAGACGCCGTCCTTGGGAATGCCGTCGACGGTCCAGGTGACCTGGGCGCCGGCCTGGTTGAGGCCCGTCACATAGACACCGCCGTCGGACTCCGCGCCCTCGATGTCAGTGGCCGTGGTCACGCCGGTGCCGAGGTTCAGCGCCTTCGCGTCGATCGTGGTCGGCTCGAGCGTGGCCGGCTCGCTCGCCGCCTCGCTCGGCGACGAACTCTGCGAGGTCGAAGGCGTCGAACTCGCCCCGCCCGCGGCGTCCTTGTCGTCGTCGCCCGAGTCGCTGCTCAGCATGGCGATGCTGATGCCGATGACGACGGCGGCGACCACGGCGATCGCACCGATGAGGAGGCCCTTGGTGTTCGGCCCGTTCGATCCGCGGCCGCGCCCGCCGCCGTCACCGACCGGTGAGTGCCGGGTCGTGGGCGCGCCACCGGGGACGGTCTCGGGTGCGGCGTAGTTCGGGTTCGGCTGGCCGTAGGCCTGGGACTGCTGCGGCACCTGCTGGCCGTAGGCCGGGGGCTGGCCGAAAGCCTGCGGCTGGCCGTACTGCGCGGTCGGGGCCTGCTGGCCGTACGCGCCCTGCCCGCCCTGCTGCGGTCCGTTGCGGCGCTCGCCTACCGCACGCACCCTGTTGACCGAGCCCGGGTAACCGTAGCCGCCGCCTCCACTGGGCGGGGTGGCTCCGTTGGCCTGGCCATCCTCGTAGAGATAGCCGAACGGGTCATCGTCCTCGGGCGTGCTCGCGCCGTTGTTGCCGGGCGTCATCCCTTGGTCTCCTAGCGGGTGCGGTACAGCTGCGGACGGTGCAGATTCACTGCATGGATGAATGGCGAGCCTACCCGGTCTCGCTGGGCCAAACGGGTGTCCTCACCGCTTCGACCCACTGACCTGCGACTTATCCGGCCCGCCGATGTGCTTTGGGACGAGACCGTTTCTCGATGTACATCCGCTCGTCAGCGGACTTCAGCACCTCGTCCGCCGTCATGCCGCAGTGTGCCCACCCGATGCCGAAGCTGGCGCCCACCCGGACGGCCCTGCCGTCGACCCTGATGGGCGGGATGATCGCGTTCCGCAGCCGTACGGCGAGGTCCTGCGCGTCGGCCCGGCCGAGCCCGTCGGCGAGCACCACGAACTCGTCGCCGCCGAGCCGGGCGACCGTGTCGCCGTCCCGGACGACGTTGGTCAGCCGGCGCGCGACCTCGATGAGAACCTCGTCACCCGCGTTGTGCCCGAACCGGTCGTTGATCGACTTGAAGCCGTCGAGGTCGCAGAAGAGGACCGCGAGCCCCTTGGTGCCGTCGTCCGTCTCGCCCTCGGGCGCGATGGTGTGCACATGGTGGTCGAAGGCGTCGTACGCCTCGGAACTGGGCCACGGGTCGAAGCTGTGCCCGTTCCCGTCGTAGCCACCCTGGCCACCGTTCCCGTCGTACGAGCCGTGCTCGCCTCCCGGCAGCTCCGCGTACTGCTGCTGCTGCCCGTGCCCGTACGCCGCGTCCAACGACTCGATCGCGCCCGGCGGGAGGGCCTGCGGGCGCTGACAGAGGCGGGAGCTGAGCCGGGAGCGCAGCTCGGCGGAGTTCGGCAGGCCGGTGAGGGAGTCGTGGGAGGCGCGGTGGGCGAGCTGGACCTCGCGGCGCTTGCGTTCCTCTATGTCCTCGACGTGCGTGAGCAGAAACCGGGGGCCGTCTGCGGCGTCGGCGACGACGGAGTTGCGCAGGGACACCCAGACGTAGGTGTTGTCGCGGCGGCAGAGTCTCAGCTCCGCGCGACCGCCCTCCGCCGAGGTCCGCAGCAGCGTGCCGATGTCCTCGGGGTGGACCAGGTCGGAGAAGGAGTAGCGGCGCATCGCGGAGGCGGGACGCAGGAGCAGGCGGCAGAGCGCGTCGTTGGTGCGGAGGATCCGCCCGTGCTGGTCGCCGCCCATCTCGGCGATGGCCATGCCGGAGGGGGCGTACTCGAAGGCCTGCCGGAAACTCTCCTCGCTCGCCCGCAGCGCCTGCTGTTCGCGCTCCAGCCGGACAAGTGCACGCTGCATATTCGCTCGTAGACGCGCGTTGCTAATGGCGATGGCGCCCTGGAACGCGTACATCTGGAGCGCCTCGCGCCCCCACGCGCCGGGCCGTCGCCCGTTGCGCGGCTTGTCCACGGACAGGACGCCGATCAGTTCTCCGCAACTGCTGCTGCCGGAGACGCCGGGCGTGTACATCGGCGCGAAGAGCCGGTCGGCGGGGTGCCACTCGTCCTCGAAGCGGGGCGCGGGACCGTCGGTGTACCACTGCGGTACGTCGTCGTCGTCGAGGACCCAGCCCTCGGTGTGCGGTATGAACCGCAGGTCGCCCCAGGCCTCGCCCATGTTCAGCCGGCGGTCCCAGGAGGCGCGGGAGCCGACACGGCCGGTGATGAGGGCCTCGGCGGCGGAGTTGCCGGCGAGCGCGGCGACCACGAGGTCGCCGTCCGGGCGTACGAGGTTGACACACGCAAGCTCGTAGCCGAGGCCGGTGACCACTCCGTCGGCGACAGTCTGCAGCGTGTCCGCGAGGCTCCGGGCGGTGTTCATGTCCGCCATCACCGTGTGCAGCTGCCGCAGGGTCGCAAGACGGACGTAGGGCTCCGACTCGGTCTCCATTCACCCTCCCCTCGAGACCTCGCAGCAACTCCAGGGTTCTCTTCGGCGTACCTGGTTCTCTTCGTCTACCGGTTGGTAGCTTCTTGCGTAGCTTCCCAGTCACTGAATCACAGCGCGCTGCTCACTCGGTACACAGGGTCAACAAAATATGGCTCCTGTGACTCAAGTCACAGCGTAACGTGAACAATTGAGTGGAGTTTCTGCAGTTTCTCCGTGCGCCTATTGAGCGCATATTTGCGCCTATTGAGCGCATATTAGGGAGCTGTGCAAGCACTGTGAGCGATTGTGTCCGATGCGGGTACGCGACTGTACGCATTCGCTAGGTCGCCGGTCCTAGGACCCGGTTCGGGCCGGGGACCGATGTGCGGCCCCGGCACCGGAGACTAGCGTTTCGGCGTGCTCAACACTCCCCCTCCCGCTCCCCCTGCCACCCCGCCCACCTCACCCGTGCATGCTGAGGGGGTGAGCAACGACGAGTTCCGCGCCGCCATGTCCCGGCTGGCCGCGGGCGTGGTCCTGGTGACCGCGCACGAGCCTGCGCTCGACCCGGACGGACCGGGCGGCGAGGACATCGGCATGACGGCGACGGCCTTCATGTCCGTCTCCCTCGACCCGCCCCTGGTGATGGTCAGCCTGCGCGACGGCTCCCGCATGGACGACCTGCTCGCCGAACAGCCCCTGTGGGCCGTCTCCGTGCTCTCCGAGAGCCAGCGCCACATCGCGGGCCGCTTCGCCATGAAGGGCCGCATCAGCGACCGCCTCCTCTTCGAGGACATCCCGTACGTACGCGGAGAGGCGTCCGGCGCACTCCTGGTGCGCGGCTCCCTGGCGACCCTGGAGGTCCGTACGGAGCAGCGGGTGCCCGCCGGGGACCACACCCTCGTCATCGGCCGCGTACTGACGGCGGGGCTGCCGAGCGGGGACGGGGGTCCGTTGACGTACTTCAAGGGCAGGTACCGGCAGTTGGGCTGAGACGGCTGCCGGTTGTCGGCTATCGGCTATCGGCTGAGCCGGCGGGGGGCTCTAACCCCAGTCCCGCCCGTTGCGGCCGCGCTTGGTGTCGGAGCGCTGCTTCTTCTCGCGGAGCCGGCGTTCGTTGATCCCCCGTGGGATACGGGTGGCCCGGCGGGGCTTGGGCGGCGGCGCGGACGCCTCGGCGAGGAGGGAGGCCAGCCGTACGGCGGCGGTCTCCCGGTTGCGCCACTGCGAGCGGTGCTCGGAGGCGCGGACGCTGATGACCCCGTCGACGAGCCGCCCGGCGAGCCTGTCGAGGGCGCGCTCCTTCCAGACGGGCGGCAGCGCGTTGGTCTTCGCGAGATCGAACCCGAGCTCCACCTGTGTGTCGCTCGTGTTCACGTGCTGGCCGCCGGGCCCGCCGGAGCGCGAGAAACGCCACATGAGCTCGGCCTCGGGGAGGGAGACGGAGCCGCGAATGACGTAAGGACCGGACATGAGGTACATGGTCGCTCGGATGTCCGGTCCACGTCACCCGCTTTTCAGCGGCTCCTCGTCTCCTAGGTAAAGAAAGTAAAGAGGGCAGGAACCTTCGGTACCCCTCGTGGCGTTCTTAGGGGTAGATGTAGCTTCGTGCCCGTACGAAGCCCAAACGTACGAGCACTGTGCACGTACGCAACGAGGGAAGGGACTCCCAACAATGGCTGTAAGCCTGTCCAAGGGTGGCAACGTCTCGCTCACCAAGGAGGCTCCGGGCCTGACCGCCGTCACCGTGGGCCTCGGCTGGGACGTCCGCTCCACCACGGGCACCGACTTCGACCTCGACGCCTCGGCGATCGCGGTCAACCCCGAGGGCAAGGTCTACTCGGACGCCCACTTCATCTTCTTCAACAACAAGCAGACCCCGGACCAGACGATCGTCCACACCGGCGACAACCGCACGGGCGAGGGCGCGGGCGACGACGAGGCGATCAACGTCAACCTGGCGGGCCTCCCCGCCGACATCGACAAGATCGTCTTCCCGGTCTCGATCTACGACGCGGAGACCCGCTCGCAGAACTTCGGCCAGGTCCGCAACGCCTACATCCGCATCGTCAACCAGGCCGGCGGCGCCGAAATCGCCCGCTACGACCTGTCGGAAGACGCCGCCACCGAGACCGCCATGGTCTTCGGCGAGCTCTACCGCAACGGCGCCGAGTGGAAGTTCCGCGCGGTCGGCCAGGGCTACGCGTCGGGCCTGGTGGGCATCGCCCAGGACTTCGGCGTGAACGTCTGACGTTCGCTGCGGCACACCGGAGTGGTCAACGGCCGCCCGGCCGGGGAGAGTTCCCCGGCCGGGCGGCCGTGCCGTTTGCACACGGTTTCCGTCGGCTCGACAAGAACGTTCGGCACCACCAACCGGGCAGGTCATAATCTGCCCCGCGTGATCCTCGAACCCCTGGCCCTACCCCTGGCCGACAGCGCCCTCCTCGCCGAACTCACCGCCCTCTACGCCTCCAACCGTGACTTCCACGCCCTCAGCGGCGACTTCCCCGACCCGGACGACGTCCGCCCGGAGCAGGTCGCGGCCGCGCTGGACAAGGAGTTGGCCAACCCGGACGTGGAGGTTCTGCTGGCCCGCGACAGTGCCGGAGGGCGGCTCGTCGGGGTCGTGATCACCCTTGCGCACCATCCCGACCTCGGCGATCCCGACCCCTGGATCGGCCTGCTCCTCGTGGATGCGAGTGAGCAACGCCGGGGGTACGGGAGGGAGTTGGCGGGGCTCGTCGAGGAGCGGTTCCGGGGTGCGGGGCGGGTCGGTGTGCGGCTTGCCGTGCTCGACAGCAATCCCAAGGGCCTCGCCTTTTGGACCGCCCTCGGGTATGAGGTCATCGGGCGGCGCGAGGACCTGCAACTCCACCGGCCCTGTGCGGTGTTGCGTAAGACGCTGCGCAAAACGCGCCGCGCGGCCCGCGTCGCCGTCCTCGACCCCGACGGCTCCGTCTTCCTCTTCCGGCACGACAACGAGGAATTGGGCGTCCACTGGGCCCTGCCCGGCGGCGGACTCGAACCAGGCGAGAGCCCGCGCGAGGGCGCCCTGCGGGAAGTGCGCGAGGAGACCGGGTGGGCCGATCTCACCCTGGGGCCGCTGCTGTGCACGTGGGAACGCGACTTCACGCGGGCCGGGGTTCCCGTGCGCCAGCACGAGCACATCTACGTGGCTCGCGGGCCGCGTCGTGAGCCGGACACCGGCGCCGATGTCAGCGCCATGCACGCCGAGGAGGGGATCCTGAACTGGCGCTGGTGGACCCGGCGGGAGCTGGCCGACGCGACGGAGGCCGTCTGGCTGCCCCGACTGACCTATCTGCTGGACGAGTTGGACGGGCACACCACGTCGACCTGAGCGGCGCTCACGGCTTCGCCGGCTTCCCCTCTCCGTACAGCCAGCCCTCCCAGATCTCGGTGAAGTCCGCGTCCGGCGCTGACTTCTCCACGTACGCCGTGAAGTCGGCGGTGTCCGCGTTGCCGTGGCGGTGGGCGGCGGCCCAGCCCTGGAGGATGTCGTAGAAGGTGTCGTCGCCGACGGTCCCCCGGATCTTGTGGAGGACCATCGCGCCGCGTTCGTAGACGGGGCTGTCGGAGATGTGTGCCGCGCTGGAGGGCTTGGCGGGCGGGAAGGACCAGAGGGCCTCGTCGAGGTCCGGGTCGTCGTAATAGTCGCCCTGGTAGAGGGAGTTGAAGGTCTCTTCGGCGGTGTCGCCGTCGTGGTCCTCCTGCCACAGCCACTCCGCGTACGTGGCGAAGCCCTCGTTGAGCCACATGTCCCGCCAGGTCTTGGGGGTGACCGAGTCGCCGTACCACTGGTGGGCCAGTTCGTGGACGAGGAGTTCGGTGTCGGGGGCGCCGGGGAAGACCGGGCGGGTCTGGGTCTCCAGGGCGTAGTCCACGTCGTCCTGGCGGTCGACGATCGCACCCGTCGAGGAGAAGGGGTACGGGCCGAAGTTGTACTCCTCCCACTCCATGATCTCGGGGATGCTCGCGAGCGCCTTCTTGCTCGCCTCGGCCTGCGTCGGGTCGACGGCGACGATCACGGGCAGGCCGTTCTTCGTCGCGGTCCGGGTGATGTCGTACGTGCCGATCGCGACCGTCGCCACATAGCTCGCCATCGGTTCGGCGGAGTGCCAGGTGAAGGTGGCGCGGCCGTTCAGCGTCGTCTCGTCCTTCAACTCTCCGTTGGAGACGGCCTGCAGGCCCTCGGGGACGGTGACCTTGATGTCGTACGACGCCTTGTCGGAGGGGTGGTGGTTGCCGGGGAACCAGGTCATCGAGCCGGTGGGTTCGCCGAGGGCGAGGGCGCCGTCGGCCGTGCGCAGCCAGCCCTCCTCCGAGCCGTCGGGGTCGGTGAGTGTCTCGGGGGTGCCGGAGTAGCGGACCGTCGTGCGGAAGGTGTCGCCCTTGTCGAGGTCGTCGTGCGGGCGCACGGTCAGCTCGTGGCCCGCGCGGTTCCAGCGGGCGTCCGCATCCTCTCCCCCAGTTCCCCCGCTTTCGACGCTTCCGACGGTGACCTCGTCGACGTCCAGGCCCTTCAGGTCGAGGTTGAAGGCGCTGAGGTCCTGGGTGGCCTTCGCCGTGATCTCCGCGGTCCCCTTCAGGCGCTTGGTGCCCGGGTCGTAGGAGAGGGTCAGGTCGTAGTGCGTGACGTCGTAGCCGCCGTTGCCCAGCTTCGGGAAGTACGGGTCGCTTACACCGGAGGCGCCGGGCTTGCCCTGCACGCCGCCGCTGCACGCGGTGAGCGCCAGGGCGATGGCCAGGGCAAAGGGGGCGGCGGCGGAGGATCGGGGCACGTCCGTGATCCTACGAGCACGTGACACCATCACCTACGTGCTCGACATCGGCTACGCCCTCTCCAACCGCTTCCCCGACCCCCCGCAGACCGACTACCGGCGTGCGGACGTTCACGCGCTGCGCCACGACCTGTTCTGCGGGGACGTCTATCTCGCCGATGCCAAGGCGGACCGGGAGTTGTCCACAGCCTGGGGATGGGTGCCGGTGCTCGACTTCGCGTGGGCGTTGTGCGACATCGTGGAGCAGCTGGACCGGGATCCGCGGGGCAGCCGGGCCTCGCGGCCGCAGCGGGCGGAGCTGGACTTCACCGAGTCGACCGACCGGATGCTCTTCGAGCGGCGCTTCGGGTGGGTGGATGTCGAGGCCGACTGGATGCGGGTCGAGGAGGCGCCGCTCACCTTCTCGCACGCCGAGCTTCGGCGTGAGGCGCGGGACTTTCTGCACGACCTGATCGCCGACCTCGTCGACCTTCACGAAGGGCTTCGCGAGAATCCGGCGGTTTGGACGCTGGAGGCTCGGTTTCCTCGGGTGCCGTGAGGTGACGGCGGGAAGTTTGTTCGCCCCCTCCGCCCCTACCCGTCCCTTGTTCCTGGGGCTCCGCCCCAGACCCCGCTCCTCAAACGCCGGAGGGGCTGGATTGTGCCGGGCGGGGCTAGAAGTTTTTAGCCCGTCCGGCGTTTGAGGACGAGCGCGTCAGCGCGATGCGGGGGTCTGGGGGCGGCAGCCCCCAGGAAGCAAGGGACGGGTAGGGGCGGAGGGGGCGAAAAACCACCCCCTACTCCACCCGCACCCCCATCTCCGCCGCCAACACCGGCGCCAGATCAATCAGTTGCCCCGCACTGATCACCGCCCCCGCCAGCCGATCCACCCCCCGCGCGATCGTGAACTCGGCGGCCCCCCGCAGGTCGACATCCGTCAGGCTCGCCCCCGTCAGATCCGCCCCCTTCAGAACACAGTCCACAAACTCGACCCGCTCCAGCCGCGCACCCCCGAAGTCCGGCTCCACCAGCACGCACCCCTGGAACACAACGTCCTTGAGGCGGGCCTTGCGCAAGTTCAGATAGTCGATCTTGCCGCCGCGCACGAGCACCCGCTCCAGGACGGAGCCGTGCAGCTGCACCCCGCCCAGGCGCGCGTCGAGCAGCTCGACATCACGCAGCGTCGACTCGGCAAGATCGGTGCCCACACCCCGTATGCCCGTCAGAACCGAGTCCAGGAAGCGCGCGTGATGCAGCCGCGTCTCGTCGAACGCGCACCCCGTCAGCGCACAGTCCATGAACCGCGCTCCCCCGCCGTCCTGCCCGACGAAGTCCACGTCCCGGAACTCGAGACCGTCGTAATCCCCGTCGGGCTCAAGTCCGGCACCGCCGTAAGGCTCCAGGGGCGGCAGCCGCAGCTCCGGCCGCCGCGCCCCCTTGACCGGTTTCTTCGCCTCGCCCGCAGCTTTGCCCACCATGCCCCCATGGTGCACCCCACCACTGACAACAGCCCTGACCTGCCAGTACCTGCCAGTTCACCTCCCCATGTCACATTCCGGCCCCCGCAATCAGTCATCACACAAGAGAGGCAGCGCACCCGGAGCAGAGGGAGACCCCAGCCATGCCCCACATCACCGTCATCGGCGGCGGCTTCGCCGGACTCACCGCCGCTGTCACCGCCGCCGAGACCGGCGCCAAGGTCACCGTGTACGAGGCCCACCACACGCTCGGCGGCCGGGCCCGCACCTCCGAGGGCCCCTACAAGACCAACGAAGGCCCGCACGCCCTGTACAGCGGCGGCCCGCACTGGAGCTGGCTCAGGCAGCGGAACCTGCTCGGGCCGCTCGCCCCGATCCCGCCTCTGGAAGCGGCCCGCCTCAGGCTCCACCACAAGGGCGCTCTGCGCCGCACCCCGCCCTTCGCGATGCTCAAGCTCCTGCGCCGTACATCCCGACAGGCGCCCGTGGACGTCGACTTCATGACCTGGGCGACGGAACAGGCGGGCGAGGAGGGCGCTTTGGCCGCGGCGCACTACTCCGCCGTCGCCCTCTTCCACCACGACCCCGGCTCCCTCTCCGCGGCCTTCGTGCAGGAACGCCTGCGCCGTGCCACGAAGTTGCCGCCGGAGGCGCACTATCCGCGGGGTGGCTGGGCGTCCGTCATCGACCGGATGGCGGCCCGCGCCTGGAATCTCGGTGTCCGGATGGAGACTCTGTCGAGGGTCGACGCGCTGCCCCAGGACGGCCCCGTCATCGTCGCGACCTCCCTCGACTCCGCCCGCCGCCTCCTCAGGGACGACTCGCTGACCTGGACGAGCGGCCGTACCGCCCTCCTCGACGTGGCCGTCCGCACCCGGCGCGGCGACGCGTTCGCCGTCTCCGACCTGGACGCGCCGGGCTGGATCGAACGCTTCACCGCGCAGGACCGCACCCTCGCCCCGGCCGGGGAGCAGCTCGTCCAGGGGCAGATCCCGATCGCCCCGCACGAGTCCCGGGCCGACGGGATCGCCCGCGCCGAGCACCTGCTCGACCTCGCCTTCGACGGCTGGCGCGAGCGCGTGACCTGGCGGAGCGAGGCCACCGCGAACGGGCGTACCGGCGCGGTGGACCTGCCCGGCACGAGCTGGCGCGACCGGCCGGCCATCGACCGCGGCGACGGCGTCTACCTCGCGGGCGACCAGGTCGCCGCCCCCGGCGTGCTCTCGGAGGTCTCCTTCAACAGCGCGCTCGAAGCCGTGACTCTGGCCCTCAGGATCCGGGAACGCCTTGACCTCAAGCATGCTTGAGGTCAGAGGCTGGCTGTACGACGACTCCGAGGAGCTCCCATGCACGCCATCCGCCAGCACGCCTTCGGCCCGGCCGAGAACCTCTCGTACGAGCGGACCGAGGACCCCCGACCGGGCCCGGGCCAGGTCCGTATCGCCGTCGCCGCGGCGGGCGTACACCTTCTCGACACCGCGATCCGGGAGGGCCTGCGGGGCCCGCTCCCGGAGCTGCCCGCCCTGCCCACGATCCCCGGCCGCGAGGTCGCCGGAACCGTCGAGTCCCTCGGCGAGGGTGTCGCCGGACTCTGGCTCGGCAAGCGCGTGGTCGCACACCTCGGCTTCGCCCCGGGCGGTTACGCCGAACTCGCCGTCACCGACGTCGACCGCCTCCACGAGATCCCCGGCAACCTGGACTTCGCGCAGGCCGTCGCGATGATCGGCACCGGGCGTACGACGATGGGGATCCTCCAGTTCGCCGAGCTCGGCCCCGACTCCGTGGCCGTGATCCTGGCGGCCGCGGGCGGCATCGGCACCCTGCTCGTGCAGTACGCGAAACACGCGGGTGCCACCGTGATCGGGCTCGCGGGCGGCCCGGAGAAGGTGGCCCGGGTGGAGAAGAACGGCGCCGACCTGGCCGTCGACTACAAAGACTCGGACTGGCCGGAGAAGGTCCGCGCCTTCCTCGGCGGCAGAGAGGCGACCGTCGTCTTCGACGGCGTGGGCGGCGACACGGCCCGCAAGTCCGTCGCGCTCCTGGGTCCCGGCGGCACGCACCTCGTCTTCGGCTGGTCCGCCGAGGGCCTGCACAACGGCACCCCGCTGCTCGTCGAGGGCGTCTCCCAGGAGGTCCTCGGTCCCGAGATGATGCGGAGGGCGGGCGGCCCCAACCCCGTCCAGACCCTGGAACTCCGCTCCCTCAGCCAGGCCGCCGCGGGCCGTCTGACCCCGGCCGTGACACGCTTCCCGCTCGCCGAGGCGGCTGCCGCCCACCGCGCCCTGGAGAACCGGGCCACGGTCGGCAAGGTGGTGCTGGAGCCGTGAATCACCACAGGACCGGAGACAGCGACCACAGGACCGGAGACATGGGCCACAAGACCGGAGAGAGCGACCAGCGGACCGGAGATGCGATACACCCGGATTCATGGTCTTCTGACCGGGTGAACGTCACCCGGACAGGTGAACCGGGCGTACCGGCGGGCGCCGACCCCCGCCGCTGGTGGGCCCTAGTGATCATCGCTCTCGCCCAGCTGATGGTCGTCCTCGACGCGACCATCGTGAACATCGCTCTCCCCTCCGCACAGAGCGATCTGAACATGTCCGACGGCAACCGCCAGTGGGTCATCACCGCGTACACCCTGGCCTTCGGCGGGCTGCTCCTGCTCGGCGGCCGCATCGCCGACCTCGTCGGCCGCAAGCGCACCTTCATCGTCGGGCTCATCGGCTTCGCCGCCGCCTCCGCACTCGGCGGCGCGGCCACCGGCTCGGGCATGCTCTTCGCCGCCCGCGCGCTCCAGGGCGTCTTCGCCGCCGTACTCGCCCCCTCCGCGCTGTCCCTCCTCACGACCACGTTCACCGACCCGAAGGAGCGCGGAAAGGCCTTCGGGATCTACGGCGCCCTGGCCGGCTCGGGATCCGCGATCGGGTTCATCCTCGGCGGCGTACTGACCGAGTACCTGGACTGGCGCTGGTGCCTGTACGTCAATGTCCCCATCGCCGTCATCGCGGTCTTCGGCGCGTTCGCGCTGCTGCAGGACCGCCCGGGAAACAAGGGTGCGCGTCTCGACGTACCCGGTGCGCTGATGGGCTGCGGCGGCCTGGTCGCCATCGTCTACGGGTTCAGCGAGGCCCAGCCGCGAGGCTGGACGGACTCACTAGTCCTGGGCCTCTTCGCGGCGGGCGTCGTACTCCTCACGACCTTCGTGTGGTGGCAGACCAGGGCCCCGAGCCCGCTCCTCCCCCTGCACATCGTCAAGGACCGCAACCGCGCCGGCTGCTTCCTGACGATGGGGCTCGCCGTCATCGGCATGTTCGGCATGTTCCTCTTCATGACCTACTACCTCCAGGTCATCCTCGGCTACTCCCCCGTGAAGACGGGCCTGGCCTTCCTCCCCATGACGGCCGCGATCATCATC
Organism: Streptomyces sp. NBC_00620; assembly: GCF_026341825.1. Taxonomy (GTDB): domain Bacteria; phylum Actinomycetota; class Actinomycetes; order Streptomycetales; family Streptomycetaceae; genus Streptomyces. Next base: position 2,408,139 of record NZ_JAPENY010000001.1, on the reverse strand, counting down.
GGCTCGACGCAGATCTCCGCCCGGCTGATGAACCACGTGGCGCCCCGCACCCTGATGGTCCCCGGCATGATCATCGCCGCCTCCGGCATGCTGGTCTTCACCCAGCTCACCGTCGACTCCGCCTACGCGACCCACCTGCTGCCCGGCCTGCTCCTCACCGGCCTCGGCATGGGCCTGACCTTCATGCCGGTCTTCGCCACCGCCACCGCCGGAGTCGCCCCACAGGACGCGGGCGTGACCTCCGCGACCGTCAACACCTCGCAGCAGGTGGGCGGTTCGATCGGTACGGCGCTGCTGAACACCATCGCCACCACCAGCGGCACGGCGTACATCGCCGCCCATCTGACCGACCCCGCCCAACGGGAGCTGATCACCCGCCAGGGCATCGTCCACGGCTACACCGTCGCCCTCTGGTGGGCCGTCGCCGTCCTGCTCCTGGCCGGCCTGATCGCGGGCCTCATGGTCACCGCGAAGGCCCCCAAGTACGCGGCGACCACGGCAGCCCCGGTCCCCGAGTCAGTCCCTTGAACCAGTCGGTCCCTTGAACCAGTCGGTCCCTTGGAGCCCAGTCAGTCCCGTGAACCAAGTGTCGCGAGCGCGGCATCCGTCAGCCGGTACACCGTCCACTCGTCCTGCGGCCGCGCGCCCAGCGCCTCGTAGAACTCGATGGACGGCTGGTTCCAGTTCAGCACCGACCACTCCAGGCGCTCGTACCCGCGCTCCACACAGATCCGCGCCAGCTCGGTCAGCAGCGCCTTCCCGTGCCCACCGCCGCGCGCCTCGGGCCGTACGTACAGGTCCTCCAGGTAGATCCCGTGCACCCCGCGCCACGTCGAGAAGTTCAGGAACCACAGCGCGAACCCGACCACCTCCCCCGCCGCGTCCTCGGCGACATGCGCGAACGCGGCCGGCCGCTCCCCGAACAGCGCCTCCCGCAACTGCTCCTGAGAGGCCCGCGCCTCCTCCAGCGCCTTCTCGTACTCGGCGAGTTCACGCACCAGGGCGTGGATGACGGGGACATCGGCGGGGGTGGCTGGGCGAATCATGGCCGCAGTTTCACATACGGGCGCGGGCCGGACCCAACGGGTTTCAGTCCCCCCGGGGCACGGGGTCAGTGCCGCCCCGCCACCCGATCAGCCACCCGCGCCAACCGCGACGACTCCGCGCTGTGCGTGGTCAGTTCGCGCCGGTCGGCCGTGCGGTAGGTGGCGTACATCCCGTGCACCCCGATCCAGCGGAACGGCTCCGGCTCCCACTTGCGCACCTTGTGGTTGACCCAGGGCAGCCCGGTCAGCTCCGTGGCGCCCGACTGCCCGGAGTCCTGCTGGACGAGGTCGCGCAGGGTACGGGCGGCGAGGTTGGTGGTGGCGACACCGGAACCGACGTACCCGCCGGCCCAGCCGAGCCCCGTAGAACGGTCCAGGGTCACCGTCGCGCACCAGTCGCGCGGCACACCGAGCACGCCCGACCAGGCGTACTCCACCCCCACCCCGGTGAGGGACGGGAAGAAGCGGACGAGGATCTCGCGCAGTGCCTCGACGGTCGCCGGCTGCGTACGGCCGTCGTTGTCGGTGCGCGACCCGAAGCGGTACGGGAATCCGCGGCCGCCGAGCGCGATCCGGCCGTCGGCGGTGCGCTGGGCGTACATGTACGCGTGCGCCATGTCGCCCAGGGTCTCCCGCCCCTCCCAGCCGATGGCCTCCCACTGCTCCGCGGTCAACGGCTCCGTCGCGATCATCGACGAGTTCATGGGCAGCCAGGTCCGCTTCTGACCCTTGAGGGACGCCGTGAAGCCCTCCGTGCAGCGCAGCACGTACGGCGCCCGGACCGTGCCGTACGGAGTCACCGCATGCTTCGGCCGGATCTCCGTGACCGGCGTCTGCTCATGAATCGTCACGCCCAACGCCTCGACCGCGGCGGCCAGCCCCTTGACCAGCTTCACGGGATGCAGCCGCGCCCCGTGCGGCGTCCACGTGGACCCCACCGCGTCCGCGACCCGGATCCGCTCGGCGGTCTCCACCGCGCCGTACAACTCGCGGTCCTTCTCCCCGTACGACAACTCGTGCTCATGGAAGGCCTTCAACCGCGCCAACTGCGCCGGGGTGTACGCCACTTCGAGCACACCACCCTGGTGAACATCAGCCTCGATGCCCTCCTCGGCGGCAACCCGCACCACCTCACCGACCGTCTCGTTCATGGCCCTCTGAAGGCGTACGGCCGCCTCCTGGCCGTGCAGCTTCGCGTACCGGTCCCGCCCCGCGATGCCGTTGTACAGCCAGCCGCCGTTGCGCCCCGACGCTCCGTACCCGCAGAACTTCTGCTCCAGGACGGTGATCCGCAGGAAGGGCGCCGCCTTCTTCAAGTAGTACGCGGTCCACAGACCCGTGTAGCCACCGCCGACGATGACGACGTCCGCGGAGGCGTCACCGGGCAGGGGCTCACGCGGCGCGGGAAAGCCGTCGTCCGCGTACCAGAAGGAGATGCCACCATTGACCGTGCTGCTGCTCATGCCGGGACGCTAACCCCTGAGGGCGGCCACTGTCTCCTTCGGATTCCATGCTTTTCCGCGCCCCCTGACCAGCGGATAACAGCCCAGACCGATCAGCACCGAGGTGAAATGCCCGAGATCGGTGAAGGTACGGCCGGTCACCAGCGGCACCCCGTACACGACCAGCACGACCACCACATACGGGTACCTCCAGGGCGCCGCGATCCGGTACGTCAGCACCGCGATCACCCCCGCCAGCGCGTAACTCACCCCGATGTCCAGGGTGTTGACCGCCGAATGCGGCGCCACCCCGTGCCGGATCGCAAGGAGCAGCGCCCCCTCACTGATCAACGTCGCCAGCACATGCGCGGCCACACACACCACCAGCCACCGCGCCGTACCCAGCCAGTGCTCCGCCTGCGCATGGAACACGGTGTACAGAACGGCGTACGGCAGCCAATGCCCGCCATCGATCCACATCGCACTGGAGAAAAGCACCCGCACCGGATTGCTCGACAACTCATGGATGTTGGTGGACCGCTGCCGCAGGAACTCCTCCTCGAACTCCGGCGACATGTGGTGCATCGCCACGGTCGTGATGAAGAGGATCGCCAGCCAGATGTACGTTCCCGGGGCACGGCCGATGTACGACCGGGCGGCACGCGAAACTCGACTCATGGGGTGATTGTCGTGGTGTGGGACGTCCGGCTGCTGGAACGGGGAACGGAGTTTCTCGAGCGCTGGGGCCTCCGGCAGGAGGGCCGGCCGATGAGCGGACGGGCCTCGGTCGTCCTGCCGGTGGTACGCGCCGACGGAACCCGGGCAGCGCTGAAACTCCAGAACCTCGACGACGAGACGGCCGGTGAGGCGCTCGCCCTGCGCACCTGGGGCGGCGACGGCGCCGTCCACCTCCTCGACTACGACCCGGACTCCGGCACGCTGCTCCTGGAACGCCTCGACGAGAACCGCCCACTGGCCGCCGTACCGGATGTGATGAAGGCGACCGGGATCCTCGCGGACCTCCTCACACGGCTGACGTCCGTGCCGGCCCCCACGGGGCTGCGACGGCTCGGCGATCTGACCGCGGGCATGTTCGACCGACTGCCGGCAGTGCTCGATGCTCTGCACGACGAGGACGACCAACGGCTGCTGCGGGACTGCGCCGCCGCGCTTCGCGAGGTCGCCGACGAGCCGGGAGACCGGCTCCTGCACTGGGACCTGCACTTCGAGAACATCCTCGCGGCCGACCGCGAACCCTGGCTGGCCATCGACCCCAAGCCACTCGCCGGAGACCCCGGCTTCGAACTCCTGCCCGCACTCTGGAGCCGCTTCGAGGAGGGACACCTGCTACGCCGCTTCGACCTGATGACGGAGACGCTGGGCGCCGACCGCGAGCGGGCGCGGGCCTGGACGCTGGGGCGGGTGCTGCAGAACTCGCTGTGGCGGGTGGAGGACGGGCTCGGCTTGGTCGCGGAGCAGCTAGCCATCGCAAGGACGCTGCTGGATTCGCGGGGGCGGGGCTGACTCGGGTGGAGACGCGGCCCACTCCGTGAACTCAGAACTCCTTCGCCGGCCAGTCCAGCAACCGGGCCCCGATGACCGCGGTCTGGAGCGTGTAGCGGTTCACCGGGTCGGCCGGACTCGCGCCGGTGAGCTTGTGGATACGGTCCAGCCGGTAGGTGAGGGCACGGACGCTGAGCGACAGACGCCGGGCCGCCTCCGCGGCGACACAGCCGGACTCGAAGTACGCGGTGAGGGTGTCGAGCAGCGGCTGAGCACCGCCGCGGGCCTGCCGAAGGGGGCCAAGGGTACTGAGGACCAGGTCTGCCATGGCCTGCCGGTCGCGGGTGAGGACCGGGTAGACGAGCAGGTCGGCGGCGCGCAGCACGGGGCTGTCGAGTTCCAGGCGCTCGGCCAGGTCGAGAGCGTTCAGGGCCTCCTCGTACGAGTGGACGACCCCGCCGGGACCGGGCTGGGGCCGGCCGATGGCGACCTGCCCTCCGTCCATGACGGCGTACGCCTGCTTCGCGAAGTAGGAGAGCACGTCGTCCTGGTCGCCCGGCGCGATGCACACCAGGCGCCCGTCCTTGGTCGTCACCAGGATGCTGCGCTCACCGAACCGGCCGATCAGCGCACGCTCCACCTCGCGCGGCACGGTGTCCCCCTCGTCGTACCCGGAATCACCCTGCGCCACGGCGACGGCATGCGCGTGCGACAGACGCAGCCCGAAACGTTCGGCCCGCTCGGCAAGCAGGCCCAAGTCACTGCGCCCGTACAGCAGATCGTCGATGAACTCCCGACGCGCGGCCTCCTCCTGGCGTACGGCAAGGAGTTGCGCACGCTCATAGCCCTCGGCGACGGCATCGACGGCCTGCTCCACCGCAGCCAGCGTGCTGTCGGAAGCGGCGGCCGGCCAGTGGACACGAGTAGCGGCAAGGTGCGCAACAACGAGAGCACGCAGCCCGTACCCCGCCTCAGCCGCCCGCTCACCCAACGCCCGGCGCGAGTCCAGCTCGTCACGGGTCAGCCGACGACCGGTCGCGGAGGCATCGGCAAGGATCCGCGCATACCCGTCCAGAAACTCCTCGGGTATGCCCCGCCCCGTCATCTGCGCCCCCGGATTCCTGATGAGCCGTTGACGCCTTTCTAACGCATGGGGCTGTGGCGCGACCCGACGGGGCATGGGCTCACTGCCGGGATACGGCAGCCCGAACGGCCCCCCGGGCGACGGCAGAACCCTCACCGCCGTGCGGTACGCCGACCAACGACGACGCGATCCATCCGAGGGCCGCCTCCCATCACCCTTGCCACTCAACGGGGTTGACCCCCGGTGCCGGCGTCTCCCCCGTCGACGCTCCGGCACCGGAGGTCCATCCGTCCCCCCGTTTCTGCCCTCCCATCCTGACCCGCCACCAGCACCCGCCGCATTGCCGGAACCCGGCAGCATTTACGCGCCCTTGATGCCGGACACCACTACCTCCCAACACGACGTCAAGAACGCCCAGTCGGCAGCGAACGGGTCACGATGACTGCCGATTCCAATCTTGTGTCGCGATATCGCCCCTTGAAACGATCTCCCCCGCCGGCGACGAACAGCCGGCCACTCTTAAACCACTGGGGGATGGAACACATGAAACTGACCCGTGCGGCACTCATAGTGACCGCGGGCGCACTGGCCCCGGCCCTGCTGCTCTCCACACCGACCTTCGCCGCCGACACCACGACCTCACCCGTCGCAGCGTCGGCCACGACGGCCGCCACGGAGTCGCCGTACGACTCGATGACGGACGAGGAACTCCGCATCGAGATCGCCCGCATCCTGGCGGACGAAAGCACCGGCAAGGCCGTGGCCAGAGAGGCCCAGGAGGCCCTCGACGGCACCGCCGAGGACATGCGCTACTTCCTGGAAACGGGCCGCTGGATAGCCCAGGACGAGGACAACTCCTTCGCCATAGTCAAGATCCTGGCCGACCCCACCACCGGCAAGGCCGTACGCAGAGAGGCCAACAAGGCCCTGGACGGCACCGCCGCAGACAGGACCTACTTCCTGGAAACCGGCCGAGCACTCGCCCAGGCCGAGGACGACCGAGTAGCCATCGCCACGATCCTGGCCAACCCCAACATCAGCGCAGCCCTGCGCGCGGCAGCCGAAGAGGCGATAGAGGGCACCCCGGAAGAGATGCGCTACTTCCTGGAGGTCGGGCAGTACGAGGTGGACGGCTAGGACCTGCCCGGCCCTTCACCCGAGGCCGCCGACCACCCGTACGACAAAACAAAGGACCAGGTCAGACACCGTCTGACCTGATCCCGGGTGGAGCCCCCTGTCGGATTCGAACCGACGACCCTTCCCTTACAAGGGGAATGCTCTGGCCAGCTGAGCTAAGGGGGCACCGCGCACTACAACGCCGCACGCGAAGGCGGCTCCACTGTACACAGAGCCCGTTTCCCCAAGCCACAAGGTTCGTGACTCACACTCGCCTCGAAAAGCCGCGCGTAACCATCCGAGCACCCGTTCGTTGATCGCTCTGACGTGCTGTTCCGAAGATCGGATCGTCGGGGAGGGATTCATGGGGGAGCCGGTCGAGAAGCCGAAGCCGGAAGCGGTGAAGGGCGAGGAGGCCAAGCGCATCAAGCGCGAGGACCTCGGTATCGGCGACCGCCGTAAGCACCACACGCGCAAGGCGGCTCCCTTGAAGGCGCACGCCAAGAAGCCGGACTCCCATCACCGTCTGTACCGCTTCCGCTTCTATCCGACCGAGGAGCAGGCCGAGCAGTTGCAGCGGACGTTCGGTGCCTGCCGTTGGGTCTACAACGAGGGGTTGACCCTGCGTTCCGGGGCCTGGGAGCAGCACCGGGTAAATGTCGGTTTCGCTGAGACCTGCCGGGCCTTGACCGGCTGGAAGCGGTCGGAGGGGACGGCGTGGCTAACGGAGGTGTCGTCGACTGTGCTTCAGCAGTCGCTGCGGCATCTGGATCAGGCGTATTCGCGGTTCTTCAAGGGCTCGGCGAGGTATCCGAAGCGGAAGAAGAAGGGCCGTTCGCGGGATACGGCGACCTACGTCCGGACCGGTTTCAAGTGGGTGGAGGATCCGGAGCGGCCGGGCACGGGTCTCATCACGTTGGCGAAGCAGTCGCAGCCGTTGGACATTCGCTGGTCGCGAGAGCTTCCCTCGGGGGTTGTTCCGGTGCGTTTGTCGGTGACGCGGGATCGGGCCGGACGGTACTTCGTGTCCACGCTGGTGGAGGAGCTGTTAGAGCCGCTGCCCGCCGTGTTCGAGTCGGATTCGCGGGCGCCGAAGGCGGTGGGGCTGGATCTGGGTCTGGCTTCGCTCGTGACTCTGGACGACGGAACGAAGATCGATCATCCGCGTCTGCTGAAACGCTACGCGGAGAAGCTGGCGCGGTTGCAGCGGGAGCTGCACAAGAAGGTGAGGGGATCGAAGAACCGGGACAAGGTAAGGCGGAAGATCGCGCGCCTCTACTCGCTCATCAGTGACGTACGCAGGGACATGCTGGACCAGTTGACCACCCGCCTCGTGCGCGAGAACCAAGTGCTCGTGGTGGAGGACCTGTCCGTAGTGACTCTGTTGCGTGCGGCACGGGGCAAGGGGAGGCGGCGGAAAGCGAAGCTGAACCAGGCGATTATCGACGCCGCGTGGGGCGAGTTGCTGCGGCAGCTGCGCTACAAGTGCGAGTGGTATGGCCGGAGTCTGGTGATCGTCGACCGCTTCTTCCCGTCGACGCGACGGTGCTCCGCCTGTCATACCAAGGGTCCGAAGTTGGACATCTCGGTCCGGGAGTGGACGTGCGCCGAGTGCGGGGTCGTCCATGACCGGGATGTGAATGCCGCCGTGAACCTCCGGGACGAGGGGATGCGGCTGTACTGGCTGGTGGCAGCCGGGCTGCCGCCCGCGAAGAAGGTACCGACGGTGATCAAGGCGTCGGAGCTGGAGGACTGCTCGCTGGCCGCGTAGGAGCGGCTGGCGCTGTACGGACCGACGGGCCGTCGGCCGGAATGCCTGTGGAGCCCGTGTCAGACCGATCGGGCGCAGCTCGCCAGGGCTGTGTGTGGTCGGCAGTGGGCGATGAAGCAGGAAGCCTTGGCACAAGGTCAAAAGGACCCTGCTCTGCCCTTGGCCGAGGTGTGGTCAAAAGTGAGCTGCTCTGCCCCCTCGAAAATTTCCGCGAAATTCACAACCCCCCACCTACTGACAGAACAGGCAAACGCCGGGTACCGTCGCGGCCAGTTCACTCTTGTGGACTACACCACCGGCGTGGGTCCTCCCGTGCCGGAACACCACCTTCCACTACGGATCGTCCGGCACGTTCCTGCCGGTGAAGGGGGCCCTCACCATGGCCACTGTCTCGTTCAACAAGGCGACCCGCATTTACCCGGGTGGCGACAAGCCCGCCGTCGACCAGCTCGAGCTCGATGTCGCGGACGGCGAGTTCCTCGTCCTCGTCGGTCCCTCCGGCTGTGGAAAGTCGACCTCCCTGCGGATGCTCGCGGGTCTCGAGGACGTCAACGCCGGCTCGATCCACATCGGTGACCGTGACGTCACGCACCTGCCGCCCAAGGACCGGGACATCGCCATGGTGTTCCAGAACTACGCGCTGTACCCGCACATGACGGTCGCCGACAACATGGGCTTCGCGCTCAAGATCGCCGGCGTCAACAAGGCCGAGATCCGCCAGAAGGTGGAGGACGCGGCGAAGATCCTCGACCTCACGGACTACCTGGCGCGTAAGCCGAAGGCCCTCTCCGGTGGTCAGCGCCAGCGTGTGGCGATGGGTCGCGCCATCGTGCGTGAGCCGCAGGTGTTCCTCATGGACGAGCCGCTGTCGAACCTCGACGCCAAGCTCCGCGTCTCCACCCGTACGCAGATCGCGTCGCTGCAGCGCCGTCTCGGCATCACCACGGTGTACGTCACCCACGACCAGGTCGAGGCCATGACCATGGGCGACCGGGTGGCCGTGCTGAAGGATGGCCTGCTCCAGCAGGTCGACTCGCCGCGCAACATGTACGACCGGCCGAACAACCTCTTCGTCGCCGGGTTCATCGGTTCCCCGGCGATGAACCTCGTCGAGGTCCCGATCACCGACGGCGGTGTGAAGTTCGGCAACAGCGTGGTGCCGGTCAGCCGTGAGGCGCTGTCCACCGCGGCCGACCGCGGTGACCGCACCGTCACGGTCGGCGTCCGCCCGGAGCACTTCGACATCGTCGAGCACAACGGCGAGGCCGCCAAGTCCCTGACGAAGGACACCGAGGACGCCCCGGCCGGCCTGGCCGTCTCCGTGAACGTCGTCGAGGAGCTCGGCGCCGACGGCTACGTCTACGGCACCGCGAAGGTCGACGACAAGCCCACGGACCTGGTCGTCCGCGTCAGCGGCCGTGCGGTCCCGGAGAAGGGCTCCACGCTGCACGTCGTGCCGCGTCCGGGCGAGCTCCACGTGTTCTCGACCTCCACGGGCGAGCGCCTCTCCGACTGAGGCGGGCTGAGGCGGACCGAGGCACCGCGGCCGCAAGGCCGAGGCAAGCCACGGCCGTTCAACACCCCCGTACGGGGTGAATTCACCCAAGTTGACGAAGAGGGCCCCGCAGCCTGCTGCGGGGCCCTCTTCGATGTCGACAAATACCCCGGCAGACCGGTCATTTCGATATGTGTACGTCAACGCGGTACCCCAAATTCGCCGCTTCCCCATCCCCCGAACCGGTGACTAAATGTCGCCAAATCATCACCCCGCGCTACCCTCACTCGCGTGAAGCACTCCACCACTAACCAACGGACCCGGCGTGGCCGTGGCCCCGCCCGTCGGGTCGGCCGCACCCTCGCCCTCGTTCTGCCTGTCGTCCTGGTACTTTCCGGGACCCTCGCGGTCACCCGAGTCAACTGGTCGGGGACCACCTCGAACTCGGTGCTCACCGCCGCCGAAGCGTCCTCCGCGGATGTCTCCACTCGCGCTGTGTCCCGCACCCCGCAGGACATCCTGCGCGACAAACTCCTCCTGGAACTCCAGGAGAAGAACCCGGGCGTCGCTCTCACCCACCTCCAGGAGGCGGTGAACGGCCGCCCGTCGCTCGCGAAGCACTGCGTCTCCATCGCCCGCGCACTGGGCCGCGCCGCGGTCCGTGCGTACGGCCCGACGCGCGCCCAGTCGTTCGCCAGGCCGGTCTGCGACACGTCCTTCGCCTCGGGGGTCGCGACCACGCACTTCTGAGCCGAGGGCGACCATTCAAGTACGGCCGGTTACGGAACGGTTGGGGACCGAGGCCGCGAGCGGGGTGCGACGTACAGTTCGGGCATGACCGATCCGAACGCCGCGTCGCGCCCCGTTCAAGCCGTTGTCCTGGCCGGCGGTCAGGGCTCGCGGCTGCGTCCCTACACCGACGACCGGCCCAAGCCGATGGTCGAGATCCCCGGCACGGGGACCCCGATCATCGGCCATCAGCTGACCTGGCTCGCCGAAGAGGGCGTGACCGATGTGGTCGTCAGCTGCGGTCACCTCGCCGAGGTCCTGCAGAAGTGGCTGGACTCCGCCGACCTCCCGGTGAACGTGACGACGGTCGTCGAGTCGGAGCCCCTGGGCCGCGGTGGCGGCCTCAAGTACGCCGCCGCTCACCTCCCCCACCCGGACCGGCCCTGGTTCGCGACGAACGGCGACATCTGGACCCGTTTCTCGCTGCGCGACATGGCGGACTTCCACACCGAGCGCGACGCCGTCGCGACCCTCGCGCTGGCCCGCCCGCGCATCCCGTGGGGCGCCGTGAAGACGGACGGCTTCGGACGGATCACGGACTTCATCGAGTCCCCGCCGACCCAGTACGAGATCAATGCGGGCGTGTACGTCTTCTCCCCCGAGTTCGCCGATCTGCTCCCCGAGCGCGGCGACCACGAGCGCACCACGTTCCCGCACCTGGCCCGCGAACGCCGCCTGGCCGGCTTCTCGCTCCCGCAGGGCGCCTACTGGCGCGCCATCGACACCGCGAAGGACCTCACGGAGGCGGCGAAGGAGCTTGCGGCGCTGGGGCGTTGAGCGGCCCCTGCAGAGCTACGAGGACGGGGCCCCGCACGTGAATCGTGCGGGGCCCCGTCTTCGTACCGTCGTCCAGAGGGAGTTACCCCAGGAGGCCGCCCACCAGCCCAGGCTGCCCGGTGGAGCCGCCGCTGTCGGAGCCGCCTCCCGTCGAGCCCGAGCCGCCCGTGGAGCCGCCGCTGGACGTGCCTCCGCTGGACGTCGGGCCCGCGCTGGTGCTGGGCGCCTGGTTGGCCGGTGAGGACTGCTGGGGCGGGGCCTGGCCGCTGCTGCCCTGGGTCTGGCTGGGGCCGCTGGTGGCGGTGCCCGTGCCGGTGTCGCGGGCCGCGCCCGGCGTGGTGGCCGTCGTGTCCGGCGGGGCCGAGGCGGCGCCCTGGGTGGGTGCCTCGGAGGCCGACGGGGTGGGCTTGTCGCTGCGCTTGCCGGGCGTCTCGGGGAGCGGGGAGCCGGGCAGTTCGTTGCGCGGGGCCTCGCCGGGGCCGGGGACGACGATCCGGTCGGCGTCGCGGACGGCTCCGCCGAGGAGTGAGCCGACGAGCAGTGTGACGCCGACGGCGAGGGAGGCGATGAGCGCGCCCCTGCGCAGTACGCGACGGCGCAGGTCCCAGATGTCGGCGCGCGGTCCGAGGGTTCGCCAGGCCTCGCCTGCGAGGCGTCCGTCGACGGAGTAGACGGGGGCGCCCGCGATGATCAGCGGGGACCAGGCGGCGAGGTAGATGATGTCGGGCGCGTCGTAGGCGGGCACCGTCTTCCAGCTGACGGTGAGCAGGAGCGCGGCCGACAGGAGCGCGCCGACGACGGCGGCGACCCGCTGCCACAGGCCGAGCACCGTGAGGACGCCCACGATGACCTGGAGGAAGGCGATGACGAGCCCGGCGCCGACGGGGTGCTGGAGTGCGAACTGCCGCAGTGGCTCGGCGACTTCCCAGGGGTGCAGGGTGTTGAGCCACTTGACCATGGAGCCGCGCTCGCCGCCGTCGAAGTAGACGGGGTCGCAGAGTTTGCCCATGCCGGCGTAGATGGAGATGAAGCCGAGGAAGACGCGCAGCGGGAGGAGGACGACGCCGAGGTTCATCCGGCGGCCGGGGTAGTAGGCGTGCCGCACGGGGTCGGCGCCGTGCCGCCTGGCGGGGGTGTCGCCGTCGTCGAAGCGCTCGGGGTCTTCCTCGAACTCCTCGCCCGGGTAACCGGGTTCGTCGTACGCGCTGCCCACCGAGCGCATGTTCGGCAGCAGGCGGGTCTCGCCGGAGTCGTGGCTGCGCTGGCTGCCGACGATGGGCGTCTCGACGGTTTCGACGGTCATGTCGGCGTCGTAGTCATGGTGTTCGTCGATGCGCGGGATGACCTGGGTCGCTCCGGCGTCGCCCGCCGGGGCGGGGGCGCCGTGGCCGACACTGGTGCTCCGCACGGCTTGGAGCAGGCGGTGGGCGCCGGTGTCGTCCGGGGCGGACTTCCCGCTCCAGACGACGGGGGCGCGTCGGCGGCCACCGGTGGCGCCCGCCCCACCGGCCGCGCCCGTTCTGCCCGCCGTACCGACGGCGGCGATGCGCGCGGTGTCGTCGGTGGAACTCAAGTGCCGCGCGATACGCGGGGATTGGCTCCGCGGTGGGGCGCCTAGCTGCACGCGGAAGCTCGCATGATTGACGATGACCTGCGCCGGATCGCTCGGCACCTTCACCATGCTCAGCGCGGGAGCGTCGTCGAATCCCGACGAGCGGTCCCCCGTGGGTGTGCGGGGTGTTCTGGTGTCCACACTCATCTAACCGAGTGACGTGTGTTTAGGACACTGCTTTGACTGCGCCGATGTGTCCGGACCGCGTCAACATCAACCTGAACATCCTGATTAGCCCACGGGGGTGACTACGCGCACATGCGTTCAGGCGCGTCGCCGCGCCGCTTCGTAGAGCACAACTCCCGCTGCGACACCGGCGTTCAGCGACTCGGCGCCGCCGGGCATCGGGATCCGTACCCGGTAGTCGCAGGTCTCCCCGACGAGCCGGGACAGCCCCTTGCCCTCGCTGCCGACGACGATGACGACGGGACCGCCGAGGGCCGCCAGCTCGCCGACCTCGGCCTCACCGTCGGCGGCGAGACCGACGACGGCGATGCCCGCCTTCTTGTACGCCTCCAGGGTGCGCGTCAGGTTCGTGGCGCGGGCGACGGGTGTACGGGCGGCGGTGCCGGCGGACGTCTTCCAGGCACCGGCGGTCATGCCGGCCGCGCGCCGCTCGGGCACGACCACGCCGTGGCCGCCGAAGGCGGTGGCGGACCGGACGATGGCGCCCAGGTTCCGGGGGTCCGTGATGCCGTCGAGGACGACGATCAGCGGGTCCTCGCCGGCGTCGTAGGCGGCGGCGGCGAGGTCCTCGGGGTGCGCGTACTCGTACGGCGGTACCTGGAGGACGAGGCCCTGGTGGTTGAGCCCGTTGGTCATCCGGTCCAGCTCGGGGCGCGGCGCCTCCATGAGGTGGATGCCGCCGCGGTCAGCCACGAGCTGCAGCGCCTCGCGCACCCGCTCGTCGTTGTCGATGAACTGCTGCACGTAGAGCGTCACCGCGGGCACGCCCTCGCGCAGCGCCTCCACGACGGGGTTGCGTCCGACGACCATCTCGGACGTGCCCTTGCCGCCGCGTCCCCTGGTGGGGGCGGGACGGCGCACGGCCTGCTTGGCCTTGGCGCCGGCGATGCGGTTCTTCTTGTGCCCCTTGCGCGCCTCGGCGGGCGGGGTCGGGCCCTTGCCTTCCAGGCCCCGGCGTCGCTGGCCGCCACTGCCGACCTGCGCGCCCTTCTTGCCGGACATGCGGCGGTTGTTAGCGGCCATGACCTACCCGTCTCTACTCATTGCTCGTTGCTCATCGCTCAGGGAAAAGCGTGACGCGTGCGTACGTACGTATATGCAGTGTGCCGCCCGGAGAGCCGGGCGGCACAATCGATCAAGGTCGACGGGGGTCGACCGGGGGATGTTCAGCGTGGCCCGAGTGTCCAGCGCGGGCCCTGCGGGCCGTCCTCGATGACGAGCCCGGACTGGTTGAGCTGGTCGCGGATCGCGTCGGCGGTGGCCCAGTCCTTGCGGCCGCGCGCGGCTTCGCGCTGCTGGAGCACGAGGCGTACGAGGGTGTCGACGACGCCGTGCAGGTCTTCGCCGCGGTCGCTCTCGCCGGCCCAGTGCGGGTCGAGCGGGTCGAGGCCGAGGACGCCGAGCATGGCCCGGACCTCGGCGAGGCGCGCCACGGCGGCTTCCTTGTCGTCGGCGGCCAGTGCGCTGTTGCCCTGCCGGACCGTCGTGTGCACGATGGCGAGCGCCTGCGGCACGCCCAGGTCGTCGTCCATCGCCTCTGCGAAGGCGGGCGGAACCTCGGCGGCGGGCTCGACGACGCCCCCCGCCTTCTCCACCACTCGCTGCACGAAGCCCTCGATGCGCGCGAACGCCGACTCGGCCTCGCGCAGGGCCTCTTCGCTGTACTCGATCATCGAGCGGTAGTGCGGGGTGCCGAGGTAGTAGCGCAGCACGATGGGCCGCCAGTGCTTCACCATCTCGCTGACGAGCACCGAGTTCCCGAGGGACTTCGCCATCTTCTCGCCGGCGATGGTGACCCAGGCGTTGTGCACCCAGTACTTGGCGAACTCGTCGCCGAACGCCTTGGCCTGCGCGATCTCGTTCTCGTGGTGCGGGAAGATCAGGTCGAGGCCGCCGCCGTGGATGTCGAAGGCGGGACCCAGGTACTTGTGGGCCATGGCGCTGCACTCGAGGTGCCAGCCGGGCCGGCCGCGCCCCCAGGGCGTCTCCCACGTCGGCTCGCCGGGCTTGGCGGTCTTCCACATGGCGAAGTCACGCGGGTCGCGCTTGCCGGTCTCGCCGACGCCGGACGGCTGCTGGAGGTTGTCCAGTTCCTGGTTGGACAGCGCCAGATACCCGTCGTACGACCGCACGTCGAAGTAGACGTTCCCGTCGGCCTCGTAGGCGTGCCCGCGCTCGATGAGGCCGCGCATCATCTCGACCATCTCGGTGATGTGCCCGGTGGCGCGCGGCTCGTACGTGGGCGGCAGGCAGCCGAGTACGTCGTAGCCGTCGTTGAAGGCGCGCTCGTTCTCGTACCCGATCGACCACCAAGGGCGGCCCTGCTCGGCCGACTTGGCGATGATCTTGTCGTCGATGTCCGTGACGTTGCGGATGAACGTCACGTCGTAGCCGCGGTGCTCGAACCAGCGGCGCATGATGTCGAAGTTGAGACCGGACCGGATGTGCCCGATGTGCGGTGCGGCCTGCACGGTGGCACCACAGAGGTAGATCGAGACACAGCCCGGAATGAGCGGGGTGAAGTCACGGATCTGCCGGGCGCTGGTGTCGTACAGGCGAATCGTCACCACTCCAGGGTAGTGGGCGGTGGGTAGTGCCCCGCGACCCTTCTGGCCCATGGGGCACGTATTCGTGACATACGAGGCCGACAGCTGACTCCGTCGGAGCGGGTTCGCGCCTGTACAGCGGTTTTCGCCCCCTCCGCCCCTACCCGTCCCGTTCCTGGGGGCTGCGCCCCCAGACCCCCCTGTCGCGCTGACGCGCTCGTCCTCAAACGCCGGACGGGCTAAAAGATCTCCCCCGCCCGGGGCGAAAGATTTCAGCTCCGGCCGGGGGAAGATTCAGCCCCTCCGGCGTTTGAGGAGCGGGGTCTGGGGCGGAGCCCCAGGAACAAGGGACGGGTAGGGGCGGAGGGGGCGAAAAAACCCACCCGTCAACCCACCCGCACCACCAACGCCGTAGCCACCGCCATCAGCCCCTCACCCCGACCGGGAAACCCGAGCCCATCGGTGGTCGCCCCGGAAACCGACACGGGCGCCCCCACCGCGTCGGACAGAACCTTCTGCGCCTCGTCCCGCCGCTTGCCGATCTTCGGCCGGTCCCCGACCACCTGAACAGCGACGTTGCCGATGACGAACCCGGCCGCACGCACGATCCGGGCAGCCTCCGTCAACAGCGTCACGCCCGACGCCCCGGACCACTCCGGCCGCCCGGTACCGAAGTGCGCACCGAGGTCACCGAGCCCGGCCGCGGAGAACAGCGCGTTGCACGCGGCGTGCGCGACGACGTCCGCGTCGGAGTGCCCCGCGAGCCCGGGCCCCTCCCCCTCCCACAACAGCCCGGCGCACCACAGCTCACGCCCGTCCTCGAAGGCGTGGATGTCGGTACCGATACCGACCTGGGGCAGCAGCGGACCCCCCGGCGGCAGCCGGACGTCGGACGCTTCAGAACCCATCGTTGGCCCTCCTCCGTGCGAGAACCGCCTCCGCCAGCACCAGGTCCAGCGGCCGGGTCACCTTGAACGCCTCCTCATGACCGGGCACGACCACGACCCGCAGCCCGAGCTGCTCGACCATGCTGGCGTCGTCGGTCACGTTGTCGGTGACGGTCTCGTGGGCCCGTACGAGGGTGGCCCGGTCGAACCCCTGCGGAGTCTGCACGGCCCGCAGCCGGGCCCGCTCGGGCGTGGCCACGACGGGCTCGGGCGCGCCGGGGACGGTCGCGGGCTCGACCTCTTTGACGGTGTCGGCGAGCGGCAGAGCCGGTACGACGGCGGGGGCGCCGTCCCGTACGGCCTCGATGACCGCGTCGACCGTGTCGACGGGTACGAGGGGGCGGGCCGCGTCGTGCACGAGGACGATGTCGATGCCGGGGGGCAGCGCGTCGAGGCCGTATTTCACGGACTCCTGGCGGCTGTCTCCGCCGGGGACGACGAGGAAGTCGGTCCGCTCGGGCAGTGCGTGCGCGTCGAGCAGGGTTTTCACCTCTGCGGCGCCGTCGGGCGGGGCCACGACCACGACCAGCGAGACGGCGCGGGACGCGGCCATCGCGCGGACCGCGTGGACGAGCATCGGCGTGCCGTTCAGTGCGCGGAGCGCCTTGGGTGCGCCCGGACCGAGGCGCACGCCCCGGCCGGCGGCCGGAATCACGGCCGCGGTAAGGAGGCCCGGAGGGATGGCGGCTTCCGAAGGCGAGGGACGCGAATCGTCAGACATCGGTTCCTGTCAGGTTTGTGTGCTCGGCCGAGGTGGGTATGGCCACAGCGTGCCGGGCGCGACGCCTTGACCGGACCCTTCCGTGACATCTGGTCGAGGCAGCTGCCCGGGCCCGGCACACCAAGTGCGCGGGGCTCTGGTAATTCTGGCACCGTGCAGTTCCGGTTCCCGGACCGGGTGCGGGTACGAACATGCCGCAGCGCCCGGCGACAGCTAATGCGTCATCGGGCACCGCGGCATTTCATTGCACGCATCTCAAATTGAACTGCGCAGACTTACGCGTACGTCAAGACGGCTACGACTACCGTCTCGGCGGTTGCATACGTCGGGACGATTTCCGTCTCGGCGACTGCCGGCGTCAGGACGCGAGAACCTCGTCGAGCAGGGCCTCGGCCTTGTCCTCGTTCGTGTTCTCCGCGAGAGCGAGCTCGCTCACCAGGATCTGGCGGGCCTTGGCGAGCATGCGCTTCTCACCGGCGGAGAGTCCACGCTCGCGCTCACGACGCCACAGGTCACGTACGACTTCCGCGACCTTGATGACATCGCCGGAGGCGAGCTTCTCCAGATTTGCCTTGTAACGGCGCGACCAGTTCGTGGGCTCCTCGGCGTACGGCGCACGCAGCACCTCGAAGACCCGGTCCAGCCCTTCCTGACCGACCACATCACGCACGCCGACGAACTCCGCATTGTCCGCTGGCACACGCACCGTCAGGTCGCCCTGAGCGACCTTCAGCACCAAGTAGGTCTTGTCCACGCCTTTGATCTGGCGAGTTTCGATAGCCTCGATCAGCGCGGCCCCGTGATGGGGATAGACCACGGTGTCGCCAACCTTGAACGTCATGTGACAGGTACCCCTTCCGTGGCTATCCAGGGTAACACGGAAACGGCAGCTTCTGAATGGCGTTTTCGCAGGTCAGGGCATATCTCGGGGCTTGACAACCGCAACAGGAACGTGCTGCGAGAGGCGGGCGGAAGAGGGTATTCGCAGGTCGGGGCGGCTGTCCAGGGGAAGTGAAACGCGCACGTTACACACACCGGAAGCCCCTGACCAGGGTCTTAACGTCCCGTTTTGTCCGGCCCCAAGAGATCGACTTCCGCTACTCCGTTCGATGTCCGGAGTCGGGTACGAGACGAATCCGGAATTGATCACGGCCTTCGGTGAACTGCCGATGATCTACCGATGATCAATTTTTCTGGACCGCCGGACATTCCTTGCGCGAAATCCGCAAGCGGCAGTCGGTGGGAGTTATGTGAATGACGGACGAGTGACGGCCGAGTGCGGGCTCAAAGTAGCCGAAGAGACGGAAGAGGCGGGTGCGACGGACGGGGCGCGCGCACGGCGCACGGGAGCCCGTCGGTGCGTAGGGGCGGGTCGGGTGCGGTAGCTCAGGAACGGCTCGGTAACCTAAGGCCGCTGACAGACCCTTAGGGCGGCTTTACAACGGAGCCGTCCTGCTTCGCCCACGTTCAAGGAGTTGCCGCAGCCGTGAGCAGCAGCCTTCGACGCGGCGCTCTCGCCGCCGCCGCCCTAGCGTTCTCGATTGCCTCACTCGCCGCGTGCGCCGCCGGCAACAACGCTCAGACCCTGGAAGTGAAGCCGGACAACGCCGCGACCTCCGTCGGCGACATCAAGATCCAGAACGCTGTCGTCATCACCCAGCCGGACCTGGAGGCGACGGGGCCTGCCGCGATCTCCGCGACCGTGTTCAACAACGGTGACACCGCGCAGACGCTGGACTCGATCACCGTCGCCGACAGCGGCAAGACCGCCGAGATCAAGCCCGCCGAGGGCTCCGGCAAGCTGACGATCCCGGCCGGCGGCTACGTCATCCTCGGCGGCAAGGGCAACGCCGCCGCGGTGCTGGCCAGCGGCAATGACGCCATCAAGGACGGCAACGCCCAGAAGATCACCTTCACCTTCAGCCAGACGGGTGACGTGAACCTGCGCGCGTTCGTCATCCCGGCCGAGAGCTACTTCACCGGCTGGGGCCCGAGCGACGTGCCCGCGACGCCGGAGGCCACGGCCACCGCGAGCACCGAGCCGTCCGAGTCGGCCTCGGAGTCCGCCTCGGCCTCGGAGTCGCCGGCCGAATCCGTGTCGGGTACGCCCACCGACGCGGCCTCGGCCTCGGTCTCCGCAGCCGCCCACTGAGCCACGCACGCACGAAGGGCGGTACCCCGAGGGGTGCCGCCCTTCGTCGTGCGTCAGCAGTCGACGTACGGACTCGGTATCGGTGTCGGTTTACGGCTCGAACTTGTAGCCGAGACCGCGCACCGTGACCAGGTACCTGGGCGCCCCCGGGTCCGGCTCGATCTTCGCGCGCAGGCGCTTGACGTGGACGTCGAGCGTCTTGGTGTCACCGACGTAGTCGGCGCCCCACACGCGGTCGATGAGCTGCATGCGGGTCAGGACGCGGCCCGCGTTGCGCAGGAGCATCTCCAGGAGGTCGAACTCCTTCAGGGGGAGGTCGACCTTGGAGCCGGAGACCGTGACCACGTGGCGGTCGACGTCCATCCGGACGGGCCCGGCCTCCAGGGCGGCCGGAGTGACCTCCTCCGGCTCCCCGCGGCGGCGGAGCACGGCACGGATGCGGGCGACCAGCTCGCGGGAGGAGAAGGGCTTGGTGACGTAGTCATCGGCCCCTATTTCCAGCCCGACGACCTTGTCGATCTCGCTGTCCTTGGCGGTGACCATGATCACCGGAACGTTGGAGCGGCCGCGCAGCTGGCGGCAGACCTCCGTGCCGGGCAGGCCCGGCAGCATCAGGTCGAGGAGGACGAGGTCGGCGCCATTGCGCTCGAACTCGTCGAGTCCGTCGGGCCCGGTGGTCGCGATGGCGACCTCGAAGCCCTCCTTGCGGAGCATGTACGACAGGGCGTCGGAGAAGGACTCCTCGTCCTCGACGACGAGCACACGGGTCACGGAAGGACCTCCGGGGCAGGAAGCGGGTCATACGGGGATGTGACGGTGGTCGTCCCGTCGGTGGGCTGCTCGTCCTCTTCGTCGAGTCCGGGCATGTGGTGTGTGGTCACGCGGTCGCGGGCCGGGCCCGCCTCCGGCAGCCGCAGGGTGAACGTGGAGCCCTGTCCCTCGGAACTCCACACCGTGACCTCCCCGCCGTGCGAGGCCGCCACGTGCTTGACGATCGCGAGCCCCAGCCCCGTACCGCCTGTGGCACGGGAACGGGCCGGGTCGACGCGGTAGAAGCGCTCGAAGACACGCTCCTTGTCCTTTTCGGAGATGCCGATGCCCTGGTCGGTCACGGCGATCTCGATGAGGTCTCCGCCGGGCGCGTTCACCCGGCGCGCGGCTATGCCCACCCGGGTGCGGGCGGGCGAGTAGTTGACGGCGTTCTCGACGAGGTTTCCGAGGGCGGCGGCCAGCTGGCCCCTGTTCCCCCAGATGCTCAGGTCGGCGGTGCCGCCCGCGGCCATGGTGATCTGCTTGGCACCGGCCTGGTGGCGGCAGCGGTCGATCGCCTCGGCGACGAGTTCGTCCGCCCGTACCGGTTCGGCGTCCTCGAGGGGGTCGTCGTTCTGGACCCGGGAGAGGTCGATGAGCTCCTGTACGAGGTTGGTGAGCCGGGTGGCCTCTATCTGCATCCGGCCGGCGAAGCGTTCCACCGCCTCCGGGTCGTCGGAAGCGTCCATGACAGCTTCGGAGAGCAGGCTGAGCGCGCCGACGGGGGTCTTGAGCTCGTGGCTGACGTTCGCGACGAAGTCGCGTCGTACGGCCTCGATGCGCCGGGCCTCGGTGAGGTCCTCGACGAGGAGGAGTACGAGCCGGGAGCCCAGCGGCGCCACCCGGGCGGAGACGGCGAGGGCTTCCCCGCGTCCCGTTCCCCGCCTCGGCAGATCCAGCTCCACCTGTCGTATCTCCCCGTCACGACGGGTGTCACGCGCCATCTGGAGCATCGGTTCGACGGCGAGTTTGCCGCCGCGGACCAGCCCGAGGGCGTACGCGGCGGAGCTGGCCTTGACCACGGCGTCCGCCTCGTCCAGTACGACGGCGGAGGAGCGGAGCACGGAAAGGACCGTGTCCACGCCGGGCGGAAGCACTGGGTCCGTATGCAGCGAAGTGCGGGTAGGGCGTTTCTGGTCGCGCTCGCTCCAGCGGAACGCCAGCATGGCGATGACACCGGTAAGCACTCCGGCGATCGCTGCCGCTGCGGCGACCGCCGCGTTCACGTCCATGCCCCCAGGTTAGGCATGTCGTCACGCCAGGCCACAGCCATCCGGGTGCGACCTCGAACACTCGTCGCCCAGAGTTCACCCAGGAGCCAGGGATGGTTCATTTGGGGTGACTGAAACGGACGCGTACGAGCCCGAACGTGGGAGCGTGGGGTTCACGGGGCCTGCTCGGTGGCTATTTCCGATGGTCAGGGTCCAGCCCCCGGACCCCCGAAGCTGACGTGAGAGAGGGACAACCTGATGCGGGACGCGTACCACGAGGAACTTGACTCGATCGGCGAGGGCCTGGTCGAGATGGCCCGGCTCGTCGGGTCGGCGATCGGACGCGCCACGACGGCCATCCTCGACTCCGACCTGAAGCTGGCCGAGAGCGTGATCGCCGCCGACGAGAAGGTCGACGACCTTCAGCACGAGCTGGAGGCCCGGGCGATAGCCCTGCTGGCCCGCCAGCAGCCGGTGGCGACGGATCTGCGGATCGTGGTCACCTCGCTCCGTATGTCGGCCGACCTGGAGCGCTCCGGCGACCTGGCCCAGCACGTCGCGAAGCTGGCCCGGCTGCGCTTCCCCGAGCGGGCCATCCCGCACGACCTGCACGCCACGATCCTGGAGATGGGCCAGCTCGCCCAGCGCCTGATGGCCAAGGCGGCCGAGGTCATCATCACCAAGGACGTCGACCTCGCGCTCCAGCTGGAGCAGGACGACGACGAGATGGACCTGCTGCACCGCACGCTCTTCCAGCACCTGCTGGACGACAAGTGGAAGCACGGCATCGAGACCGCCGTGGACGTGACCCTCCTGGGCCGTTACTACGAGCGCTTCGCCGACCACGCGGTGTCCGTCGCCAAGCGCGTCGTGTTCCTCGTGACGGGCGAGCACGCGGACGAGCTCCAGCCGGACATCCAGCCCGACATCCAGCCGGTGACGGGGGTCGAAGGGGCCTGATCCCGGCGGGGTGACCTGCCTGTGGGGATCTTGCTCCCGCACTCCGGGGGCGCGTGCGAGCCTCGGTGCGCCGAGCGTGCGCCGTTGATGCACCCGCCGGAGTGGGCATGAAATGGGCGACAGGAGCTGTGCGGTGCAGCGTGCCTCGCACACCTCGTGCCTGAAGGAGGGACCCATGGCCGATTCCCCCAGCACGCCCGACCCCACACAGGACAGCGACACCCAGCAGCCCGCCGAGATCAAGAACCTTCCACTGTTCGGCGCCTGCGGCTGCGGTTCGGGGTGCGGGTGCGGATGCCAGTCCGGCAATCCCTGCCAGTGCGGCTGACCGGGTAGACACGTACGTACACCGAAGGGGTCCCGTCATCGTGACGGGGCCCCTTCGCGTTGTCCCGCGGAGAGTGCGCCGGGGAACCCCGGAAGGTGGCGGTCCGTTGCGAACTCATAGAACCCTTAAGCGAGTTGGAGTCTCTGAGTCCCACCCCCACTCTTCACGGAGGCCTGGAACCATGACCCGGAACCACCGCACCCAGCCGTCCCGGCGCGCCGTTCTCGGCGGCAGCGCCCTCGCCGCACTCGCGGTCACGGCAGGCACCGGCACGGCCAGCGCCGCCGCCCCGCAGGCCTCGTGGCCGACCGAGTTCCCGCTCCCCGACGGTTTCCTCCCCGAGGGGATCACCATCGGCAGAAAGCCGTACGCGTACATGGGCTCGCGCGCGAACGGCGCCGTCCTCCGCACCGACCTGCGCACGGGCGAGGGCAAGGTCTTATTCGCGGGCGGCACCGGCCTGGTCTCCGTCGGCCTGAAGCTGGACGACGACGGCCTGCTCTACATCGCCGGAAGCACCGGCATCGCGCGGATCCACGACTCCCGTACCGGCGAACTGGTCACCACGCACCAACTGACCGAGGCGACCGGCCACTTCATCAACGACGTCATCCTGCTCGGCGACCGCGCCTGGTTCACCGACTCGCGCGACGCAGTGCTCTACGGCGTACCGCGCGGCCGCGACGGAGCGGTCCGCGCCCTGCCGCTCACCGGCGCCTGGGTCCAGACCCCGAACGTGAACAACGCCAACGGCATCGTCGGCACCCCCGACGGCCGCGGCCTGATCGTCGTCAGCAGCAGCCCGGGCGTGCTCTACAACGTGAGCGTCAAGACCGGGTACGCCACCAAGATCACGCTGGTCGGTGCGGACACCGTCGTCAACGGCGACGGCCTCGTCCGTATCGGCCGCACCCTGTACGTCGTACAGAACCGGCTCAACATCGTCACCGTCTTCGACCTCGACACCAAGGCGACCACCGCCACCCTGCGCCGCACGATCACCGACCCGCGCTTCGACGTCCCCACCACCGCCGCCCGCTTCGGCAACCGCCTCTACCTCGTCAACGCCCGCTTCACCAGCCCGCAGCTGCCTGACACGACGTTCAACGCGGTGGCTGTCTCCCTCTGACCGGATGGCTCGGTGTGTGGCCCGGCGTTTTTTCGGGACCTGGCTCACTTCTTCTGCTGGAAGAGCCAGTCCCTGATGCCCTCGATCGTGTATGCGGCCCGCCAGGTGCAGATGTGGTTGCTTCCGCTGTCGTCCGACAGGCCGGGCCACACCACCGTGCCCTTCTTCAGCGCCACGAAATTGACCGGGGTGCCCTTGGCGCTCATCTCGGCGGCCAGGGGGGCGAATTCCGAGACGGTCGACTGGCCGTCCCACACGGCACGGCTGATCTTCGCCCCCTCGTCCGCCAGGGTGTCCATGATCCCGGTCATGCCCGGGTACGCCTTCGTGTCGCCCTGCGAGACCACGGCCCAGATCTTCTGCTCGGCCAGCGGCTTGACGGCGTCGAGGTCCTCCCACTGGCCGGCCACCAGGAACGATGCGGCGAACAGGTCGGGGTAGTTGAAGTCCAGCGCGCTCGACGTCATCGCGCCGCCGGACTGGCCGGTGGTGTAGAGCCGACCCGTGTCGATGCTGTATTTGCCCGTCACCGAGTCGATCAGGCCCTTGATGGTCTTGAGGTAGGTCGTGTTGCCGTCGCTGCCCTCGTCCTCGCCGGTGAACTGCGGTGCGAGCACGAACGACTCGTGCTTGGCCTGCTCCGTCGGACTCGCCCACACCACCGCGCCGAGGCCCTGCGTCAGCGTGATCAGCGGGTTCGAGCTGACCGTGCCGGCGTCGTGCATGAAGAGGACCATCGGATACGACCTGGTCCTGTCGTAGTTCTTCGGCACGAAGAGGTTGTACTGCAGGGACTTCCCGGTCTCGGCGTCCGTGCCGTACGGGGCGCCGGCACAGCGAGGGGCACCCCTTCACAGCAAAGGGTCCCTGCTCCGAGGACGCCGGAGGCGGGGGCCCGGGAGCCGGGTTCGCGTACGCTGCGCGCCATGGAGTGGGGGACTCTCGCGGTTGCGGCACTCGGCGCTGTCTTCGGGGTGGGGGCGACGGTGGTCGCGGACGTGTTCCGTTCCCGTCGCGAGCAGAACCAGCAATGGACCGACACCAAGCGTGCTGTCTATGTGCGCTTCCTGATGTCGCTGGCCCAGGCGCACAGCCGCATGGTGGTGGTGGCATTCCGCGAACAACCGGACGCCGTGCGCCGGCAGGCCGTCCACGACGCGTTCCACAACGATCCGCAGCAGAGCGACGCCAAATCGGTGCTCCGGGAACTGGCCATCTCCGCCCCGGATCACATCTACAGAGCCGCACAGCCGGTCTACGACCAACTCCGAATCGCCCGCGACCTGCTTGCCGAACAGCCTGTCGGCGTCGAATCCGCCGAGTACCAACAGGTCATTCGGCCCTTCTTCACAAGCCTGGAAGCCCTCCAGCAACTGATGCGGGACGACCTGAAACCGACGACATCCCGCCGTGCGGGTAGGGCCTGACTCTCTGCCACGGTTCCCGGTCACGCTCTCCGCCACGGTTCCCGGTCACGCCGACGACGCACCGACGTCCCCCAATTCACCGCGACAGGGGGGAGAGCAGCCCTCCCGGGGTGCAGCCACCCACACCCTTGATTCGGTGGGGCACTCCATGGTTCCGGCAAGCGCACCACGGCATCGTTCAACCCAACGGATCCCAAAGGCTCGCAGCCCCCATCCGGAAGGAAACGACCATGAAGTCGCTGCTGTCCGCCAAGACGAGCACCACGATGGACGTCCACCCGTCCGAGATCCCCCACGAGAGCGACCTCGCCCCGCTGCTCGCCGCCTGGGATCTGGCCCACCCGGATGTCACCGACCCCGACTGGCGACACCTTCTGGACGAGATCGCCCACCCTCGCACGACCCGGGCGTTCCAGAGCCTGGCCACGGTTGCGGCTTGAGCGCACAGCAGCGAGCCCCCCGCCAGCGAAGAAACCGCAGGCAGGGGGCTTCTTCAGCTCTGCTTACTTCTTCTTGCCCTGGGTCTTGTCGGGGATCTTGGTGAGCTGGGATCTCGCAGCTCAGGGCGGGTGCCGTGTGCGGCCGAGCTGTCGTCATTGGTCGTCGTTGGTCCCTGTCGAGCAGCCTCGGACGGCCCAGGGACGGCCCAGCTATGGAGTGGATGCGCATCCTCAAAGTGCCGGCCGCAGGCGGGTAACCAGGCACATCTGCTAAGAGGTGCGCTCGGGTCGGCCTGCGCCTCAGCCCACGACAGTCAGCCACGACGGTGGGTGCGCCGACCGAGCAGGCGCGCGTGTGCCTCGCTGTACCCCCACCGGCACCGCCATGATCCGGCCGGTGACCCGGCCCTCCCCGAGAACGAGCCGATGGCTCGGAATCAAGCACCGACACGACCGGCAGGGTGAATTACGCACTCCCGCCCCCCTTTTGGCCTCTTATCTGTATGTGCTTTATGAGGCTATTGCTAGCTTTTGAGTGGTCAATAACGGCTCGTCACCTCATCGGCAGGTGCCCGCCCCAGCGTTCCTCTGTTTTCGGCTGATTCCGCGGAACCTCGACACGAGACGCGGCTTCCGGCCCGACCGGAACTCGCTACGGGGATCGGGGATCCCCTTGTGTCGGGGCGACTGAGCTCAACGGCGACAAGAAAGGTCAGTCCATGACAGCGGCCACATCGTCCCCGCCGCCAGGCAAAATCCGTATACATCGCCGGCTCAAGGCGCGTTTCGCGCTGGTGCCCGGAGTAGTACTGCTGGCCACGGCCACTGTGGCCTTGGGCACCGCGCAGGCCGCAGAAGCCCCTGTTGACCTGGGGACTGCCAAGACCTACGCGATCCTGGCCGGTTCAACGGTCACCAACACCGGCCCCTCCGTCATCAAGGGCGACGTGGGGCTCGATCCGGGCTCTTCGGTGACGGGCTTCTCGTCGTCGACGCCCTCCGGCCCCGGACAGATCTTCGGCGACCTGAACATCTCCAACGGCGAGTCCCTTACGGCGAAGGCGGATCTGGGCATCGCCTACACCAACGCGGCCGGCCGGGGACCCGGGGCTGCCATTACGGACGACCTCGGCGGAAAAGTACTGGTACCCGGCGTCTACACGGCCACGACATCGATGGGACTCACCGGAGCCCTCACGCTCAATGCCAAGGGTGACCCCAACGCCGTCTTCATCTTCCAGGCCGGATCGACCCTGACCACCGCTACGGCGAGCAGCGTCATCCTCGTCAACGGTGCGCAGCCCTGCAACGTGTTCTGGCAGGTCGGCAGTTCCGCCACCCTCGGGACCGATTCCAAGTTCGTGGGCACGATCCTGGCCCAGGAATCCATCTCGTTGACGACCGGCGCCGAGATCCAGGGCCGAGCCCTGGCGCTGACCAGCGCGGTAACGCTGGACACCAACGTCATCACGTCGCCGACCTGCGCGACTGGCCCCACCGGGCCTGCCGGTCCCACCGGACCTGTCGGCCCCACCGGATCTGTAGGTCCCACCGGACCTGAGGGTCCCCAGGGGGACACCGGGCCCACCGGGCCTCCCGGATCTGTAGGCCCCACCGGCCCCACCGGACCTGTCGGTCCCACCGGTCCCACCGGATCTGTCGGCCCCTCCGGACCTGTAGGTCCCACCGGACCTGAGGGTCCCCAGGGGGACACCGGGCCCACCGGGCCTCCCGGATCTGTAGGCCCCACCGGCCCCACCGGACCTGTCGGCCCCACCGGACCTGAGGGCCCCAAGGGAGACACCGGACCTCAAGGCCCTGAAGGGCCGCAGGGTCCTGTGGGACCTGAGGGTGGCCACGGCGAGCACGGGGAGCACGGGGAGCACGGGGAGCACGGAGACCATGAGGAGCACGGCGGTAAGCCCCCCTGCCCCAAGCACGACGGTCCTCCCCCCTGGGAGCAGCACGACAAGGGCGGGCCGGGTAAGACGCGGGCCACGTGCGAGGGCTGAGCGAAAACACGGCCTCATCTTCTTGAGGAGAAAAGCGAGTTGAGTAAGGGGCGTCCCTCCGGGAGGACGTCCCTTACTCAAAACGAGACGGACAACGTCGAAGGGCCCCGCCGTGAACGGTGGGGCCCTTCGAGTCACGACGGGACAGACGTGCCGCAGTTGCTGAGTGGCGACAGGCGCGCCGCGAGTTGTACGGATCGCTCCTCAGCGCACTCACCAAAGCCCGAGGCGAGTCATGGACGATCAGCCGGGACGATCAGATGACGAACCGGGAGCGAGCAGTGGCCCCCGCAACGTGCCCATCGCGCCCATCGGCACAGCTAACGTCGCCGCACCTGACGGCCCAGACACAACAACAAGCCCCCTACCAGCGGACAACCCGCAGGTAGGGGGCCTCTTCAGCTCTGCTTACTTCTTCTTGCCCTGGTTCTTGACCGCCTCGATCGCCGCCGCCGCAGCGTCCGGGTCGAGGTAGGTGCCGCCCGGGTTGAGGGGCTTGAAGTTGGCGTCCAGCTCGTAGGAGAGGGGGATGCCGGTGGGGATGTTCAGGCCTGCGATGTCGGCGTCGGAGATGCCGTCGAGGTGCTTGACGAGGGCGCGGAGGGAGTTGCCGTGGGCCGCGACCAGGACCGTACGGCCGGTGAGGAGGTCGGGGACGATGCCGTCGTACCAGTACGGGAGCATGCGGAGGACGACGTCCTTCAGGCACTCCGTGCGGGGGCGCAGCTCCGGGGGGATGGACGCGTAGCGCGGGTCGCCCGACTGGGAGAACTCCGTGCCGTCCTCGAGGGCCGGCGGCGGCGTGTCGTAGGAGCGGCGCCACAGCATGAACTGCTCCTCGCCGAACTCGGCGAGGGTCTGGGCCTTGTCCTTGCCCTGGAGGGCGCCGTAGTGGCGCTCGTTCAGGCGCCAGGAGCGGTGGACGGGGATCCAGTGGCGGTCCGCGGACTCCAGCGCGAGCTGGGCGGTGCGGATCGCGCGCTTCTGGAGCGAGGTGTGGACCACGTCGGGCAGCAGGCCGGCGTCCTTGAGCAGCTCACCGCCGCGCACTGCCTCCTTCTCGCCCTTCTCGTTGAGGTTGACGTCCACCCAACCGGTGAACAGGTTCTTCGCGTTCCATTCGCTCTCGCCGTGGCGGAGGAGGATCAGCTTGTACGGTGCGTCGGCCATGCGTCCGAGCGTAATGGAAGGCTTCGTCACCTCGCGCGCCTGCCCGGAAGCCGGACAGTTGACGGCATCTGTTAATTGAGTGGCCGGGCAGGGCTGCACATTTGTAAGTTGCGCTCACTGCCCGAGCCGCTTACTCCGTGGGGTCCCGATGTCATTCGCCGTCATGAGACGCGCCGTCCGCGAGAGCGTCTCCGGGCTCCCCCGCGAGTTCTGGTGGCTGTGGACCAGCACCCTCGTCAACCGGCTCGGGGCTTTCGTCGCCACGTTCATGGCCCTGTACCTGACGCTCGACCGCGGCTACTCCGCCTCGTACGCCGGTCTCGTCGCCTCTCTGCACGGCCTCGGCGGCGTCGTCTCCTCGCTCGGCGCGGGGGTGATGACCGACCGGCTCGGGCGGCGGCCCACGCTGCTGATCGCGCAGGTGTCCACGGCCCTCTCAGTCGCGCTGCTCGGCTTCATGCAGCACCCCGTGGCCATCGCCGCGGTCGCGTTTCTGGTGGGGATGGCCTCGAACGCCTCGCGGCCCGCCGTGCAGGCGATGATGGCCGACATCGTGCGGCCCGAGGACCGGGTGCGGGCCTTCTCGCTCAACTACTGGGCCATCAACCTCGGCTTCGCAGTCTCCTCCATGGCCGCCGGCTTCATCGCCGAGTTCAGCTACCTCGCGGGCTTCCTCATCGAGGCCGGCATGACCCTCGTCTGCGCGCTCGTCGTCTTCGCGAAGCTCCCGGAGTCACGGCCGGTCCAGAGCGTCAAGGAAGCCGCGGCCGAAGACGGTGTCGGGCTCGGGACCGTGCTGCGCGACCGGCGCTTCATGAGCGTCGTCGGGCTGTCGTTCCTCGTCGCGCTCGTCTTCCAGCAGGGGTTCGTCGGGCTCCCGGTCGCGATGGGCCAGGCGGGCTTCACCCCGGCCGACTACGGCATGGCGGTCGCCGTCAACGGCGTACTCATCGTCGCTCTGCAGATCCCGGTCACCCGTTTCATCGAGCACCGGGATCCCAAGCGGCTGCTCGTCGTCTCCTCGCTCCTCGCGGGGTACGGCTTCGGGCTCACCGCCTTCGCCGGGTCGGTCGGCGTCTTCGCGCTCACCGTGTGCGTGTGGACCCTGGCGGAGATCGTCAACGCGCCCACCCAGACGGGGCTCGTCGTCCGGCTCTCCCCGGTGCACGGCCGCGGCCGCTATCAGGGCATGTACACGCTGTCCTGGGCGCTCGCCGCGCTCATTGCGCCGCTGATGTCCGGCCTGGTCATCGACCGCTTCGGCGCGGAGTGGTTGTGGGGGCTGTGCGCGGTGGTGGGGACGGTGGCGGGTGTCGGGTACGGGGTGCTGATGCGGCGGCTTCCGGCGGAGGGCGAGTGGGCCACTCCGGCGCCCGTCACCGCGAAGACCGAGGTCAGCGCGGCGTGAGGACGCGGGGGCGAGCGGGGGACGGGGCGCGCGCTCGGAGTCGGTACGGCGCGCGCACCTGAGTGCTCCGCCCGCAGCGGCTGAGTACGCGTGCTCATGCCACCCCTCCCCCGCCCCGCCACGCTGGGCACATGACGAACCGAGGAACGCTTCTGTCCGCCGCCGCCGTACTGGTCACGGCCGTACCGGTCGCCGCGTGGGGGCTGCTGGGCCAGCAGAACTCCGGAGAGCTTCCGGCGTCCCAACTCGACTACGCCTTCCAGCCGTTGGGGGTCCCGGACGGCCTGGACACCGTGCTCGGCGTGGTCGCCCTGGTGCTGGCGGGAGCCGGCGCGACGCTGCTCGTACGTGCCTCGCGGAGCGGCGGGATGGACAAGCGCTGGTGGGGGGTTCTGGTTCCGCTGGTCATGGCGGGGCTGCTGGTCGGAGTGGGCTGGCGGGTGCTGACGGCCGGTGTGATCGGCGCCAACATCGGGGCCGGTCTCGTCATCGTCTTCGGCGGTCCGGTGGTGGCGGGGCTGCTGCTGTGGGCGCTGGGCCGCGGTGTGTGGCTGGCGAACCACCGCCCGGGCCACCGTCCGGGCGGTGACAACAGGGGTGGCCAGTGGACCGGTTTCGCCCCGCGCGGCGCATAGGTTCCGCAATGCTGAGCGGTGCACACGACATGGCTCGACTCCCAGGCACCCGCGTCTCAACTCCCGTCCCGGGCTGAACACTTACGGCCCGGGACGAGTACCACCAGTACCCGCACCCGCACCCGCACGACCGCCTGATGACCGCGCCGCCCCGAAAGGAACACAGCCATGGCCACACCGCTGACCGCCGCTGAGACCCTCGCCGCGTTGAAGGCCGAAGGCCTCACCGTCCACGAGCACACCGGCTGGAAGACCCACAACCGCGACTCGGCGACGGGCAAGAAGTTCGGCCCCGTCATCGGCGTACTGATCCACCACACGGCGGGACACGACGACAGAGAGCTCTGCTTCAAGGGCAGGTCCGACCTCCCCGGCCCGCTCTGCCACGCCTGGCTGGGCAAGACCGACGGCCTGTGGCTGATCGGAAACGGCCGCGCCAACCACGCCGGCTCCGTCGACCTCGACGTCCTCAACGCGCTGCGCGAGGAGACCACGCTCCCGAAGGACAACCAGGCCAACGCCGACGGCAACGATGTCCTGTACGGCCTGGAGATCGAGAACCGCGGCAACGGCAAGGACCCGTACCCGGACGCGCAGTACCGCAAGGCCGTGCTGTGGGCCGCCGCCCTGTGCCGGGCCCACGGCTGGTCCGAGAAGTCGATCGCCGGGCACAAGGAGGTCCAGCCCGGCAAGGTCGACCCCAGCTTCGACATGGACGACTTCCGGTCCGACGTGAAGAAGCAGCTCGCGGACACACCCATCAAGACCACTCCGGCCAAGCCGGGCATCCCCAAACCGACCAAGCCCGCGAAGCCCACCAAGCCCGGCACCGGTACCGCCTCGAAGCCCCGCGTCGACCTGTCCCGTCTCATCGGCGCCGCGAAGAAGGACCCGGCCGCCAAGCAGGGCCACGTCAGCTACATGGCGGGGACGAACCTCACCGAGGCCGCCCTGGTCAAGCTCGGCTACCTCGCCAAGACCTACGCCGGCGACGGTTCCTTCGGCTCGAAGACCATCGCCGCCTACGCCAAGTGGCAGCGCCACCTCGGCTACGACGGCGCCGACGCCAACGGCATCCCCGGCAAGATCTCCCTCAGCAAGCTCGGCTCGCAGAGCGGGCTGTTCGAGGTCGTCGCCTGAAGCAGGTCGTCGCCCGAGGCAGTGCGTCGCCTAAGGACCCAGGGGGCCTCAGGGATGCATCCGCGCCCCCTTCAGCACCTTGTCCACCGCGTTCCGCGGCCCGTACACCGCGAGCCCCACGAGGTCCAGATCCCCGGTCCGCACCGCCTTCACGGCCGTGCGGTTGTCCCGGTCGTTGCCGGTGGCGAACAGGTCGGAGGTGAAGACGGCTCGCGGCAGCACCCGCGTGAGGGCCCGGCCGTGCGCGGCGGTCAGGGTCTCCTTCGAGCCCTCGAAGATCAGTACGGGCTGTCGGAACATCGGCAGGTAGGGGACGCCGTCCGCATCGGCGTACGGCTCCCCGATCACCTCGGGAACCGTCGCCCCCAGGCCGCTGACCAGGAAAGCGGTCACATTCAGTCGCTGCCAGGGCTCCAGGTCGTCCCGCAGCAGGACGGCGATCTTGGTGTCGAAACGGATGGGGGCGTTGTCCGCGGCGTTGTCGGCAGGGGTCTCGGTGCTCATGCCATCGAGACTGCCGACGTCCGTACGACGACGTCTTGTACGTTCTTTGCATGGCCCCGCAGCGCCCGCAGCACCGTCCCCCGCGCCCCCAGCGGGAGATCTCCGCGTGGCGCCCGCGCGTCCCGGGTGTCGTGGAGGTGTTCCACGCCCACTACACCGAGTACGCGTACCCGATGCATGTGCACGAGGCGTGGACGCTGCTGATCGTCGACGACGGGGCCGTACGGTACGACCTCGACCGGCATGAGCACGGCACCCCGCACGACACGGTCTCGCTGCTGCCGCCGTACGTCCCGCACAACGGTTCCCCGGTCACCGAGGACGGCTTCCGCAAGCGCGTCCTGTATCTGGACCTGAGCCGACTCGACGAGAGCCTCATCGGGCCCGCGGTGGACGCGCCGGACCTGGTGGATCCCGTACTGCGGCGCCGCGTGGGGCAGTTGCACACCGCGCTCGCGCATCCCGGGGACGAGCTGGAGGCCGAGAGCAGGCTGACCCTGGTGGGGGAACGGCTGCGCGGGCATCTGCGGCCCCACCTGCCCGGAGAGCCCTCGCGCCCCGACCGCACCCTCGCCCACCGGCTGCGCGAACTCCTCGACGCACGGCTCGTCGAAGGCATCGCCCTTGAGGAGGCCGCCCGTCTCCTGCAGGCCCATCCCGCCCATCTGGTACGGGCGTTCAGCGCGGCCTTCGGGATAGCCCCGCACCAGTACCTGATGTCCCGCCGCGTCGAGCGCGCCCGCCGCCTGCTGCTCGACGGACGGCCGCCTGGCGAGGTGGCACCGGCGACCGGCTTCTTCGACCAGTCCCATCTCACCCGCCATTTCAGGAAGTTGGTGGGAGTGCCCCCGGGGCGGTACGCGCGGTCGGGAAACAATTGAATTCCGCGGGCTCCGGTGATCGCCGTAGGCTCCCGCGCATGGACTGGCACGAATGGCATGCCGCGTACGACACTCCCGGCTCCTGGCTCGAACAGCGCCTCGCGCTCGTCCAGGAGCGCGTCCGCCTCGCCCTCGACGAGGCTCCGCCGGGACCGCTCACGGTCATCAGCCTGTGCGCCGGACAGGGGCGCGACCTGATCGGCGTACTCGCCGAACACCCGCGTCGCGGCGATGTCCGGGCGCGGCTCGTCGAGTTGGATGAGCAGAACGCCCAGGCGGCCGTGCGCGCGGCCGAGGCCGCCGGGCTGACGCAGGTCGAAGTCGTCGTCGGGGACGCCTCCTTGACCGACCACTACGCGCGCGTGGCGCCCGCCGATCTGGTGCTGCTCTGCGGCGTGCTCGGCAACCTCGCCGACGCGGACGTCGAGCGCGCGATCGACCACTGCACCATGTTGTGCCGGCCGGGCGGAACGCTGGTGTGGACGCGCAGCCGGCAGATCGAGGTCACGAGGGACCTGGTCCCGCAGGTGTGCGCGTGGCTGGAGGAGCGCGGGTTCGAGCGGCTGTGGGTCTCCGACCCCGAGCTCGGATTCGCCGTCGGGGCCCACCGGTACACCGGCGAGCCCCGCCCACTGCCGCCCGGCGAGCGGATGTTCACCTTCGTCGGGTACGACGCCCTCCACTGAGTCAGAAGGCCCGCTGAGCCTCGTACAGGTTCCGCGGGCGTACGACGTCCGTCGTCCCGTACAGCTCCACGCGCGCGTGGAGGTCGCCGGTGAAGTCGGGTATGTCGATCTGGCCGAACTCCGTCACCTCGTTGATGCCGACCGTTGCGCTGTGGGGCGCGAGGCCGTCGATCTTCATCAGGCCGGCGCGGGAGTTGGTGACGCGGATGTTCCAGTGGGTGAAGCGGGCGCCGAAGAGCGGGCCCGCCGAGTAGTCGCCGCCGTGCGTACCGGTGTTGTCGACCGTGATGTCGGTGCGGACGTTGGCGAACGGCAGGCCGCGGTGGGAGTCGAAGGTGCCCATCTTCATGTCGCCGCGGGACCAGACGTTGTACGAGGAGAGGCCTTCCACGTTGATGCCGTGGAGCTGGGTTCCGGCGGGCGCCGGGACCGTGCGCTGCTCGATGGTGAAGTCCTCGACGAGGTTGTCGTGCGAGCCCTCGCGGCAGAAGTACGGGTGGTGCGCGCCGCGGCCCGTCACGCGTGTGCGGCGCAGGGTGCAGGCGGAGGCGGCGACCAGGCCGAAGCCGTTGTCCACGTGGCGTACGACCACGTCGTCGGCCCAGCAGTCGTACGCACACTGGAAGGTGACGCCGTTGTAGCCCTTGTCCAGGAGGTGGGGGCTCTGCGGGGTTTCCACCGCTTCCAGGGTGAGGCCTTCGACGCCGGAGCCCGTCAGCGGCTCGACGTGCGTGGTCAGCCGCGGGTCCCATTCGGGGCGTACGTCCAGCGGAAGTGGCCTCTCCAGGGTGACCTTTTCGCCCTGCACGCGCGCGATGCGTACGGGCCACTCGTAGGGGACGTAACTCGTCAGCTTCGTCTTGTCGTCCCAGACGTACGCCTCGGTGCCCGGGCCGCCGCCCGACATGTGCTCCAGGAGCGTGTGGTCGGCGTCGTCGGCGAGGCGCAGGAGGACTAGTTGGCCGGGCTTCAGTTTCCCGGGGTCCGCCACGCGCACCGACCGGGAGCCCTGGCGCGCCGGTGCGAGGGTCGTCAGCGTCTGCCACTCGTCGCGCTTGTTGCCGGTCCAGCCCTCGAAGGGCCATGCCTTGGCCTTGATGGCGGTCGTGAGGGTCGTGAAGCGGTCCGTCGGGCAGAGCCAGATCAGGCCGCCGGCCCAGGACCAGGACGACTTGTCGCCGCCGTAGCGGGAGCCGTAGACGCCGATGAGCTCGGTGAGGTTCCGGGTCGCGTACAGCTTCGTCACGCCGCTGCCGGCGCCGCGCAGGACGACGTTCGAGTACCCGATGCGGATCAGGTCGTCGATGCGGAAGGTGCCGGGCGGGATGAGAACCGTGCCACCGCCGGCCTTTCCGGCGGCAGCGATGGCACGGTTGATCGCGGGGGCGCAGTCCGTGGCCCCGTCGTCCGCGACGGCTCCGTAGTCGCGTACGTCGGCCACCACGGGGCGGCGGGGGAAGCGCGCTGCCCCGGCGCGGTAGCCGGCCCTGCCGACGTACGGGATCTGCGGGTGGGTGAAGGGGGTGCGGGTGAACTCGTGCCAGAGAGCGGGGACTTCGCCCCGCTGTGATGCCCCCTGGGATGCCCTTTGGGATGCGGGCGTTGCGGCCGTCGCGGTACCGCCGGTCGCGGCTGCGGCGGCCACGGCGATGGCGCTGCCGAGCAGGCCGCGTCTGCTGACCCCCATGTGCTGGTTGCCCATACCCGCCCGCCTTCCGTCGACTTCAGCTGAAGTTCATGGATGTAAACGACGTTCATGTCTGCGTCGGCGGTGAGCATGCCACGGGGACCTCAGGCGGGGAAGGGGTCGTGCAGCGCTTGATTAGCGGATGACGGAGGTCAGTTGGCGGGACGCTGGGTCAGGTGGCTGAACGCGTCCAGGTTGCGGGTCGATTCACCGCGGGACACCCGCCAGGCGTACTCCTTGCGGATCGCGGAGGAGAAACCGAGCTCGAGGAGGGTGTTGAAGGAGCCGTCGGCGGCCTCCAGGACCGAGCCGAGCAGGCGGTCGATCTCGTCCGGCGTGACCGCGGCCAGCGGCAGCTTCCCGGCGACATAGATGTCACCGAGGGAGTCGATCGCGTAACTCACCCCGTACAGCTTGAGGTTGCGCTCCAGGAGCCAGCGGTGCACACCCGGTTCGTTCTCGTCGGGGTGGCGGATCACGAAGGCGTTGATCGACAGCGAGTGCCTGCCGGCGATCAGCGAGACGGTCGTCGACAGCTTCCGGGTTCCGGGGAGCTTCACCACGAAATTGCCGGGCCCGGGGCTTTCCCAGTCGAGTTCGGCGTCCTTGAGGACCCCCTCGATGACCTGTGCTGCCTGCCGTACATCAGCCATGGTGGGAGCGTACGCGACGCCTGTGTTCCTGCATCGCGGCCGTGTAGACGTCCGCCGTGGCCGCGGCCGAGGTGTCCCAGCCGAAGCCCATCGCGTGCCGGGCGGCGGCCCCGCCCATGCGGGCGGACAGGTCGGTGTGGTCCGCGAAATCGCGCAGCACGCGCGCGTAGGCGGCGGGATCGTGCCCCTTCACCAGGAAGCCGGTCTCCTGGTCGCGGACGGCGACGGGCAGCCCGCCGACGGAGGCCGCGAGTACCGGCGTACCTGCCGCCTGCGCCTCTATGGCGACCAGCCCGAACGACTCGCTGTACGAGGGCATGACCAGCACCGAAGCGGCCCGGAACCAGTCCGCGAGCTGCTCCTGCCCGACGGGTGGGTGGAAGCGCACGACGTCGGCGATACCCAGCCGCGAGGCCAGCTTCTGCAGTCCCTCGGGCTTGGCGAGGCCGCTGCCGCTGGGACCGCCCACTACGGGGACGACGATGTTCGAGCGCAGGTCGGGACGCTCGTCGAGCAGGACGGCGACCGCGCGCAGCAGCACGTCGGGGGCCTTCAGGGGCTGTATGCGGCCCGCGAAGAGGGGGATCAGGGCGTCCTGCGGAAGGCCGAGGCGGGCGCGCGCGGCGGCGCGGCCGTCGGCGGGGCGGAAGCGGTCGAGGTTGACGCCCGGGTGGACGACGGCGACCTTGCCGCGGTCGGCCTCGTAGTGGCGTACGAGTTCGTCGGCCTCTTCGGCGGTGTTGGCGATGAGACGGTCGGCGGCGCGCACGATCTGGGTCTCACCGATGACACGCGCGGCCGGCTCGGGGGTGTCGCCCTCGGCGAGCGCGGCGTTCTTGACCTTGGCCATGGTGTGCATCGCGTGCACGAGGGGGGCGCCCCAGCGTTCGGCGGCGAGCCAGCCGACGTGGCCGGAGAGCCAGTAGTGGGAGTGCACGAGGTCGTAGTAGCCGGGCCGGTGACCCGCCCAGGCCTGCATGACGCCGTGCGTGAAGGCGCACAGCTGGGCCGGGAGGTCTTCCTTGGCGAGGCCTTCGTAGGGGCCCGCGTCGACATGGCGCACGAGGACGCCGGGGGCGAGCTCGACGGTCGGCGGGAGGGCGGCCGTGGTGGCGCGCGTGAAGATCTCGACCTCGATGTTGATCGCGGCGAGGCGCTGGGCGAGCTCCACGATGTACACGTTCATGCCGCCCGCATCACCCATTCCGGGCTGGTGCAGGGGCGAGGTGTGCACGGAGAGCATCGCGACGCGACGGGGCCTGCGGTGCAGCCTGAGGCGGCCGGACGCCGCCGGGGAGCGACGCCCGAGCCTGCTGACGTACTGGCTCACGTGGCGGTTCCTCCTCGCTGCGGGCATGCCTGCCGGAGGATGTGGGACACCCTCCAGAGAGGGAGAACGCCGGATCCGTCCGCTCCATTTCCTCTTTGCCGAATCATTACCCCCACTCGCTCAACCGTTCGAGGATCTTTTGCGTGCCGTGGGGCGGCCGGGGGCATCGGGGCCATCCGAGTCGTCCAGGTTCTCGCGGGTTCTCGCGGGTTCTGGGGGTTATCCACAGGCCCGCACGGCCTCCGCCGCGCCCGCATACCCTCGTACGCATGACAGCCCACGCCGCGTCCCGCCCCGTGGGAACAGTGACGCGCGGGACGACCAACCCCAACCGCCTGCGCCGTATGGACCGCTGGATCGCGGCCACCCACGGAGCCGAACTGCGCCGTGCCGACGACCCCGTCGCGGTCGACCTCGGCTACGGCGCCGCACCCTGGACCGCGGTCGAACTGCTCCAGCGCCTGCGTACCGTCGCTCCACGCACGCGCGTGGTGGGCGTCGAGATCGAACCGTCCCGGGTCGCGGCCGCGCACCCGTACGAGCGCGAGGGGCTGGTCTTCCGGCACGGCGGCTTCGAGGTCCCGGTGCAG
The DNA here is from genome assembly GCF_026341825.1 of Streptomyces sp. NBC_00620. Classification (GTDB taxonomy): domain Bacteria; phylum Actinomycetota; class Actinomycetes; order Streptomycetales; family Streptomycetaceae; genus Streptomyces. The sequence goes on along the minus strand of NZ_JAPENY010000001.1, from coordinate 2,369,951 downwards.
GGCCGCCCCCAGCTCATCCGGGCGGCCAACGTCCTCCGGCAGTACGACGAGGAGCAGGTCGCCGCCGTTTGGGCACGTCTGTGCGCCCGCCTCGCACCGGCGGACCCCTCGACCGGGTCGCGGGGCGGCCTGCTGGTCGAGGGCACCTGCGACGAGATCGGGCGCCGGCACGTCTGGGTCGCACTCGGCCCGGAGGGCCCGCGCACGGTCACCTTCGCCACCCGACTCGGCTCCCTGGACCGCCCGTCCGACCTCGCCGAGCGCCTCCCGAAGGCCCTCATCCACCGCAACGTCCAGGGCGAGCCTGTGCACGCGTTCCTGCGCGACTTCGACCGTGCCTGGGCCGCCGCCGCGCCCTACGCCTCGTACGGCGCCCGGCAGCGCTGGATCCGGGCGGTCCGCGACCTGACGGCCGACTGGCCGGTGACGGACGGCATATCCCGCTGGCGGCAGGGCGAAGTGACGCTGCGCTGGGAGGCGTTGGCTCCCCGGGCGTGACCTGCGGGGAACGATGGGTGTGAGCCGTTCGTCACACAGGCGGGGAGATCACGGGGAGATCGTCTTGCCGGGGCGAGGAGGGGGAAAGGGAGTTCTTGCTCGCCTCTGTCGTGTTGCGCGCCGACATGGCACGATCCCGGGGGCGTCCGTAAGTTACTGACGGTCAATCAGTTTGGGGGCGGGGAAATGGGATCCGGCAAGCGGAGCCTGACCACGGTGACCATGGCGCTGGCCTGCGCATGCGCCTGTGCCTGCGCGGTACTGGCGACATCCGGCCCGGCGTACGCGAGCCCGACACCGACTCCGACATCGACCCGGACGACGAGTCCGGATCTGTCGCTGCCCCCCACTTCGCCAACCTCCGTGAGCAACAAGGAGCTTGAAGCCGTACGCACGAAGCTGGACACCCTCTATCACTCCGCCGCGGTGGCGACGGACGCGTACAACGCGGCGGAGGAGAAGGTCAAGGAGCAGTCCGCCCAGATCGTCGGACTGGCCCGCGAGATCGTCGAGGGCCAGGAGAGACTGGACGACTTGAAGGACCTCGCGGGCGCCGCGGCCCGCGCGCAGTACCGCAGTGGCGGGCTGACGCCCGAGGCGCAGCTGTGGCTGAGCGAGGACCCGCAGGAGTTCCTGGACGGCGCGGGCCGGGTGCGCCAGGGCGAGCACGCGACCGAGGGCCTGCTCGCCGAGATGACGCGCACCCAGCAGGACTTGGAGCAGTACGCGAAGGACGCCTCCGCGCAGTGGACGAAGCTGGAGTCCAACCGCGAGGCCAAGGACGAGGCCAAGAAGAAGGTCAAGCAGCAGATCGCGGCCGCGGAGAAGCTGGAGTCCCAGCTGGAGGCGGACGAGAAGGCGCGGCTGGCGAAGCTGGAGGAAGAGGCCGCGTACCAGGCGCAGACGACCTGGCTGAACTCCGGCGTCACCCTGGGCAGCGGCGAGACGTCCGCGCAGGGCAAGAAGGCCGTGGCGTACGCGACCGCGCAGATCGGCAAGGCGTACGAGTGGGGCGCCGAGGGCCCCAAGACGTACGACTGCTCGGGGCTGACCTCCCAGGCCTGGGCGTCCGCCGGCGACGGGATTCCGCGCACCTCGCAGGAGCAGTGGAAACAGCTCACCCGCATCGACATCAAGGACATGCGCCCCGGCGATCTGATCATCTACTTCGACGACGCCAGCCATGTCGCGATGTACATAGGCGACGGCGCCATGGTGCACGCTCCCCGGCCCGGGCGCACGGTGACGATCGCGGGCGCGGGTTCGATGCCGATCCTGGGGGTCGTACGTCCGGACGCGTGACGCGTGACGCGTGACCCGTGACTCGCACGGCGATGCCGGTGTCCACCCTGACCAGCGAACTGCCCGAATTGCCCTACTCGGTGCGGCCTGTCCGGAGTGACCTGTCCCACGTGACACAGCGCACGGTTGTGTTCGCCGCGCAACCTCGGTGACGTGACCTTCGTCATCCCTGTCGGAGCCCCGTCCTGTCCAAGTGCGTTACAGGATGCGGCATATGACGGTGGCTGTTTGCCAGACCCCGTGCGGTACACCATTCCGTTACGGCACCGGCTAACGCTATGGTCCCGGTCGGTGGTGCGAGGCCTTTCGCCCCACCAGCCCTCGGGGGGAGGGAAGGAACCCAGACGATGCCCGCACCCATACCGCGGCAGAGAGCGATCCCGGCCGTGGAAAGTGGTCAGGCTCCTGCCGCCTTCTCACCCGGCGGTCCACCCGGAGTCGAACCCGGCGAGCCCGCCGGGTCGGGATCGGCGACCGGCGCCGCGGCCCCTGCCGACAGCGCCGCCACGACCCACCTGACCCTCCTGGTCATCGAGGACGACCCGGCGGGTTCGCTCAGCGTGCCCGAAATGCTCGACGCCACGGGCAAGCCGATCCGGATCCGCAGCGCCCGCAACCTCACCGAGGCCGAGCGGCTGCTCACCGACGACGTCCACTGCATCCTGCTCGACCTCGCCCTGCCGGCCCCGGGCCGCTCCCCCGAGGCCGACGACGAGCTGGCCACGCTCAAGCACGTGCTGCGGCTCGCGCCCCGGCACGCCGTCCTCGCGCTCACCGCGTCCGGGGACGCCGAGCGCGGCACCGAAGCGGTGCGCGTCGGCGCCCAGGACTACCTGTTCCGCGACGAACTGGACGCACGGCTGCTGAGCCGCGCGATCCGGTACGCGGTGGAGAGGAAACGTTCCGACAGGGCCGAGCGGCGCCTCACCGAGTCCCGCCTGCGCGCCCAGGAGAACGCCCGCCTGGAGCGGGGACTGCTGCCCACGCCGCTCCTGGAGGGCTCCCCGCTCCGCTTCGCCGCGCGCTACCGCCCCGGCCGCTCCCGGGCCCTGCTCGGCGGCGACTTCTACGACACCGTCCGTACGTCCGACGGCACCGTGCACGCGATGATCGGCGACGTCTGCGGGCACGGGCCCGACGAGGCGGCGCTCGGCGTGGAGCTGCGCATCGCCTGGCGCGCGCTGACCTTCGCGGGCCTGTGCGGGGACGAGCTGCTCTCCACCCTCCAGCAGGTCCTGGAACACGAGCGCGACAACGACGAGATCTTCGCGACGCTCTGCACGGTGGACATCTCGCCGGACGGCCGCCGCGCCGGGCTCTGCCTGGCCGGCCACCCGTCCCCGCTGATCGCCCGCCCGGGCCGCCCGGCCCAGCTGCTGCCGTACGAGAACGGCGGTCCGGCGCTCGGCCTGCTGCCCGGCGCCCGCTGGCCGCGCCAGCAGGTGGAGCTGGGCGGCGCCTGGAGCCTGATGCTCTACACCGACGGCCTCATCGAGGGCCGCATCGGCCAGGGCAACCAGCGGCTCGGCCAGGACGGCATGGTGGACATGGTCCGCCGCCAGCTCGCCCAGGGCCTCGAGGGCGAGGAACTCCTGCGCGCGGCGGTGAACGAGGTGCGCGAACTCAACGGCGGGGAGCTGACCGACGACGTGGCGGTGCTGTTGCTGGACCGCAAGCAGTAACCACCACAAGCAGTAACCGCCACAGGCCGCCGTACGACTGTTGCAACAGTCGTACGGCGGCCTGTGGCGGTCTGTGGTGTTTACCGGCCGCCGTTGTAGGGGCCGTACGGGCCGTCGCTGCTGCTTCCGCCGCGGCGGCCGCCGCCACCGCCGGAGACCTGGCGGATCGCGGGGCGTACGTCCACGAAGAAGACAATCGTGGCGACCAGGCCCGCGATCTGCAGGAAGATCATCGGGACCAGGAGGTTCACGGCGACCGTGACGCCCAGGATGATCAGCCAGAACATCTTGTTCTGCTTGTCTGCGGCGCGGTACGCGTCGTCGCGGGCCAGCGCGGCCATCACCAGTGCCACCACGGCGAGCACCAGCATGGCAAGGAAGATCACCGACATGAAGCCGCTGAATGCCGTCAACAGCACAATGCCCACCGCCCGATTCGAGTCGTCTCTACGCCACCGTACCCGGAGAACGGGCCGGGAACTCTGAGAGTGCCCGGCCCGTTGTCATCGGCTTGATGCGGCCGCTGCCGTCGGCGTGACGCCGACCGCTTGCCACCGCTGCCCACTCCCGCCTACTTCGCCGGCGGAGTGGTCTTCTTGGCGGCGGTGGTCGTCTTCTTGGCAGCCGGGGCCTTCTTCGCCGCGGTCTTCTTGGCCGGAGCGGGCTCGGCCACGACCGCGACCGGCTTCGGCTCGTCCTTGACCTCGACCGGCTCGGCCTTCGGCTCGACGGCGACGGCCAGCTCCTCGATCTCCTCGGCGGCCTCGCCACGCCAGGTCTTCACGGCCTGCTCGCCCTGCTCGGCGACCTTCTCGTATGTCTCGCGGGCCTTCACGGCGTACTCGGCGGCGACGCCGACGCTGCGCAGGGCGAGGTCCTGAGCGGACTCACCGATCTTCTTCAGGTCGGTGTCGAGCGTGCTGATGAACTCCGTCACCTTGGACTGGATCGTCTCCTGCGCCTCCTTGGCGCGGGTGGCGGCCTTCTCCTGGGCGGCGTTCGGGTCGAAGCTGCGGACCGTCTCGATCCGGGCCGGGGCCTCGGTACGGATCTGCTCCACGATCCCGGGCACCTTCTTGGCCTGCTGAACGGCCAGTTCAGCGGTGCCGGCGAGGAAGTAGAGCGGGGTCGGGTCCGTGGCGGCCTTGCGGATGTCGTCGGTGATGGCCATGCGATGGTCCTCCCGGATTCGCGTTCAGCTGAGGGTTTGGTCGGTCCGCGGGGAGACCTGCCGGTCGGCGGTGCTGCCTGCGGTGCTGGCGGTGCGTGTCGTTCGCGTCAACCGGTGTTGCGTGTGGTTCTCGGCGACCGAACTGGTGTTGCTGTGGATCTCGTCAACTGGCGGTCTGCTGCGGACCGGCATCACTGCCGTCGGTCGTGCGCGGGCCGCGGACGGCGGTGTCCGCTGCGCTCCCCGGTCCCGGGTGTTCCGCATCCGATATGTCCTGATCCAGATGTACGTCGTCGTGCCGTACGTCAGCGTGCCGCACATCGGCGTCGACACCCTGATCGCCCTCGTCCACCTGGGTGATCTCGAACCCGTTCTCCTTGCGGAAGGACTCGTAGATCTGGAGCAGCACCTGCTTCTGCCGCTCGTTCAGCGTGGGATCGGCGAGGATGACGGCGCGCGTCTCCACCTCGTCCCGGTCCCGCTCGGCGTCGAGGATGCCGGCTCGCACGTACAGCGTCTCGGCGGAGATCCGCAGCGCCTTGGCGACCTGCTGCAACACCTCCGCGCTCGGCTTGCGCAGCCCGCGCTCGATCTGGCTCAGATACGGATTGGACACCCCGGCGGCATCGGCAAGCTGCCTGAGCGACAGCTGCGCATTGCGCCGCTGTTCACGCAGATACTCACCGAGATTGCCGACGTTGAGCGATGCCATGCCTCTACCCTGCCGCACCCCTGCTAACAATTGCAAGCAGCCGCTTGCAAAAGTGCGCTACGCCACGCCGGCCGCGGTGACTCGTCACGCTGCGTGTCGTTTTGGCCGACCCGTCACGCGAAACCACCAGGGCGTCGGCCCCGAACCCGGCGCTCTACTCCTCCGGCTCCCAGGCCTGAAGCAGGTCGAAGAGACCGAGGTCGCCGTCGACCTTCAGGGAGTCCGCCGGGATACGGCCGTACACGAAGAGGACCAGCTCACTGGCCGTGCCGCGGACGGAGACGCCAGGCGCGTTCGGGCCCTCGTCGGCAGCGGCGACAGGCGTCGTGCCGGGCGCGGAGATACGGGTGGAGCGCGCGCCGTCGCCGTCGACCGTGAGGCGCCAGGAGTGGCCCTCGGTGGCGTGGAAGTCGAAGGCAGTGGGCTTGTGCGGCCAGGCACTCGTCGTTGCGACGCAGGTGGACAGGAACTCCTCGACACCGTCGAGTGCCACCTCATCCGGCAGCGGCTCCGGGGCACCCACAGTGACCTGGGCGTCGTAGGTGTGCACCGCGATCTGCTGGAGCTGGTGCCGGGCGACGGCCCCACAGGTCTGCGGCGACTGGGACGCACCCCACCACGTCCAGCAACCGCGATCCGGGCCGGCCTCCCGCAATGCGTCCAGCAGCTGCTCCATGGACTCCGCCAACCAGGCCAGCAGTGCCTCGCGCTCCCGAGGCGCAGCCGGAGCGCCCTCCGCTGCGGACTTGGCCGGAGCAGGCCCCGCGGCGACGGTGGCGGCCCAGGCGCGGCGCCCCTCGCCGATGTGCTGCGCCAGATCGAACAGCGTCCACTCCGGGCAGGTCGGCACCTGCACGTCGAGGCTGGGCGCGGAGGCGACCGCGGCGCGGAAGGCGGTCGACCGTTCGTCGATCAGTCGCAGCAGGACGGCGAACTCAGGTGTCGTTGTCACGTCGACTCTCTATCACCGTGTTCCGACAACCTGCCAGCGATTTTCACAGCCGCCGCGGCGGGCTCGCGGCACGGGCCGCGCGCCCACCCGACTCGAAATCGCCACACTCGACGCCCGAAATCGGACGGGCCCGGAATTGGGCATTGCATCAACGCCCGTACGGGCATTACCTTTACCTCCATGACTGCCGGGTCGGCCTTGCGCCGCGCACGAGTTGGGCACCCGGCCTCCGAGTGAGGCCGGGGCGGGGTAGAGCCCCGCCCGCCGTTTCTTCGCACGACATCTCCTCGTGCGAATTCTCTTCGTACGACATCTCCTCGTACGACGTCTCCTCGTGAGACTTCACGTACGACTCCTGCGTGCGACCTCTACGTACGTCCTCCACGTGCGTGCGTACGTCCTCTGCGTACGACTTCCGCCTGGGCCGCCCCCTGCGCGCAGTACTTCCTCCCCTTCGGAATTCCGCGCGCCGGCGTGCCTTTACGCACCCATTCCCACCCTCCGGGTTTCCCCCTGCCCGAAAACAAAAGAAAGCAGCGAATGCCCAACCCCTTCAATCAGCAAGTCATCGATGAATTCCGCGCCAACCACGGACGGGGCGGCGGCTATTTCGAGGGAGCACGTCTGCTCCTCCTGACGACCACCGGCGCGCGCACCGGAACCCCGCACACGACCCCCGTCGGCTACTACCCCGACGGCGGCGAGCAGGTCCTCGTCATCGCCTCGGCCGGTGGCGCGCCCCAGCACCCTGACTGGTTCCGGAACCTCCTCGCGAACCCCCGGGCGACCGTGGAGGACGGCCTCTTCACCTACGAGGCGGAGGCCGTCGTACTCGAACGCGCGGAACGCGACCGCGTCTTCGCCCGGGCGGTGGAGGCCGACCCGGGATGGGCCGAGTACCAGGCGAAGACGGACCGCGTCATCCCCGTCGTGGCTCTGCGCCAGGTCCCCCAGGACGGCCCGCCGAGCATGAACGCGGGCTCCATCGCCGAGCACCTGCAGGTCGCCCACGACGCCTTCCGGCGCGAACTCGCCCTGATCCGCGAGGAGTTCAGGAAGACGGGCGCATCCCTCGGCACCCAGCTCCGCGTCAACTGCCTCACCCTCTGCCAGGGCATGCACAACCACCACACCGGCGAGGGCCTCGGCCTCTTCCCGTTCCTCGCCGACCGCCATCCCGAACTCGCCCCGACCCTGGACCGCCTGGCCAAGGAGCACGAGCGGATCGCCGAACTTCTCGAACAACTGCGCGGGGTCATCGCTGACGGGCAGCCGGAACCCGGCCGCGTACTCTCCCAGGTGGAACACCTCACAGCCGAACTCGAAGCCCATCTGACCTACGAGGAAGAGCAGTTGATCCCCCTCCTGACCGCCGTGGGAGCGCCGGAGTGATCGCGCTCGTCACCGGCGCGAACCGCGGTATCGGCCGCGAGGTCGCCCGGCAGCTGGCCGCCGCGGGGCACACCGTGCTGGTGACCGCCCGTTCGGCGGAAGCCGCCGCCGAGGCGGCCCGGTCCGTCGGCCCGAACGCGCGCCCCCTGCGCCTGGACGTCACGTCCGAGGCGGACATCGCCGAGGCGGCACGGGACCTGGAGGCCCTCGACGTACTCGTCAACAACGCGGCGATCACGTACGACACCTGGCAGCACGCGGCCACCGCCGACCTGGACGTCGTACGCGAGGTGGCCGAGACCAATCTGTACGGTCCCTGGCGGCTGACTCAGGCTCTGCTCCCCCTCCTACGCGCCAGCCCGCACCCGCGCATCGTGAACGTCTCCAGCGAGGCCGCGTCCCTCACCGGCATGGGCGGCGGCACCCCCGCGTACTCCGCCTCCAAAGCGGCCCTCAACGCCCTCACCCGCATGCTCGCCGCCGAGCTGCGCGCCGACCGCATCCTGGTGAACTCCGTCTGCCCCGGCTGGGTCGCGACCGACATGGGCGGCCCGGGCGGGCGCCCGGTCACGGAGGGCGCCGCGAGCGTCGTATGGGCGGCCACCCTTCCCGACAACGGCCCCACCGGCGGCTTCTTCCGCGACGGTCAGCCGCTTCCCTGGTAGTCGGTCATAGTCGTCAACCGTCGGTCACCACGGCAGGGGCCGCGCGTGCACCACGTCCAGCCGCGAAACCGCCCGCGTGAGCACCACGTACAGGCGGTGCGGCCCCCGCGACTCCGCCTCCGCGACGGCCGCGGGCTCGACGGCGACGACATGGTCGTACTCGAGTCCCTTGGCGAGCGTGGCAGGCAACACCGTTACCCGGGCGCCCAGTTCATCGGGTCCGGCGGTCTCGACACCCGCGGCGCGGAGCGCCTCCCGTACGCGTACGAAATCGGCATCGGCGGCGATGACGCCGATCGAGCCCTCGTGCGTGAGCGCTCCGCGCACCGCGTCGACCGTCGCGGCGCACACGTCGGACACCTGCCTGACCCTCAACTCGCCGTCCCGCCGCAGTGATTGAGCCGGAGGTACTCCCACGTCGAGCCGTGCAAGGAGCCGGTTGGCGAGTCCGACGACGGCCTCCGGGACCCGGAAGCCGATCGTCAGGGGTACGACCGGGGCCTCCGGCTTGCCCAGATGCGCGAGCAGTTCGTCCCACTCCCGCGCCGCCCACGGAGTCGTGCCCTGCGCGAGATCGCCGAGCACGGTCAGCGACCCGAACGCCGCCCGTCGCGCGATCGCCCGGCACTCCATCGGCGACAGGTCCTGTGCCTCGTCGATCACCAAGTGGCCGTATCCCTCGGGGTGTTCGATGAGCCCGGCGATCTCGTCGAGGAGGACGAGATCGGCGGCCGACCAGCGCGCCGACTTGTACGAACGCGGCGGCTTCACCCATTGGATCGCCTTCCGCTCGTCCGGGTCCAGGAGTTCGCCGACCGCCGCCTCCAACACATCGGCATCGGTGAGGAGTTCGGCGAGAAGCTCCTCGGGCAGCACCCTGGGCCACACCGCGTCGACGTACGAGCTGACGGACTTGGCCCGCGAGATCTTCCGCACCCAGGCGTTGCTACGCGGCCCGGCGCGCCGTTCCGCCCGCTCCCGCAGCCACCCCACGACCCGCGTCCGCACCCGCTCACGCCCGACGGCGTACGGAGGTTCCTCGGCTCGTACGCCGTCCACGATGCTGCGGAGCACCTCGGCCGGAACACGCCAGTGGTACGAACCGTCCGGCACGGCAAGGGAGTCGACGGGCCCCCCGACCTTTCCGTACAGGGCCCGACGCAGCACCTGCGCCATCCGGGCGTCGTGCTTGACGACGGCGGCGCGCTCGTCGTCCTGCCCCGAGACGGGATGGCGGGCGATCTCGTCCTCCACGGTCGACTGCCGTACGCCGGTCTCGCCGAGCGCGGGCAGCACCTCGGAGATGTACGACAGGAAAGTGCGGTTGGGGCCGAGGATCAGCAGGCCGCCGCGGCGGATGCGCTGCGGGTAGGTGTAGAGGAGGTACGCGGCCCGGTGCAGTCCGACGGCCGTCTTGCCGGTGCCCGGGGCGCCCTGCACACAGACCGAGGACGCGAGATCGCCTCGTACGAGTTCGTCCTGTTCGGGCTGGATGGTCGCGGCGATGTCGCGCATCGGGCCGACCCGCGGGCGCTCGATCTCACCCGCGAGGATGCGGCTCGGCTGCTGGGGGCGGGCCTGCGCGAGGTGCTCGTCCTCCAGGCCCGTGAGGTCCGCGGAGTCCCCGAGGCTCCCCGGCGCCCAGCCGAACCGCCGCCGGACGGCGACGCCCTGCGGCGCGCGGGAACTCGCCTGGTAGAAGGCGCGTGAGACGGGGGCACGCCAGTCGACGACGAGGGGCGGGGCGGCGGGGTGCTCGGTGATCCGCAGCCGCCCGAGGTGATAGCTCTGCCCGGCATGCTCGCCGGCCGCCTCGCGCGCGCTCTCGAAGTCCAGCTTGCCGAAGAACAGTGGCCCTTCGGGCAGCTCGCGCATCTCCTTGGCCTTGCTGCGCAGCACATAGCCGAGCACTTCGGCGTCGGCACCGGAGGCGGAGACGTCCTCGCCGGTGACGACGTGTTCGTCGGCACCGGCGACCATGGCGTCGAGGGCCGCGCGACAGGTGTCGTGGTAGGCACGTTCGCGGATGAGGGAGTGAGCGAGGGCCTGATCCAGGGCAGGGTGGCGTGACGTCATTCCATCCAGGGTAGCGGAATAACGTAACCGAGTAACATTTTTTACTAGGTAACGCTAGCTGGTGGAGTGCCGGTCGCCCCCGCCTGCATCCCCGCCTCCAGCCGCGCGAACGCGCGCCGGGCCGCCGCCACGGCATCCCGCCGCACCTCCGCCACCGGCTCCCCCTCCGCGATCCGCCGCCAGTTCTCCAGGGCGAGGATGCGCTGTACGGCGATGATCTGACCGGCGGCGAGCCGGGCGTCGAGGTCGCCGCCCAGGGCCTCGGCGAGCGCGGCCTCGGAGCGCTCGACGTACGCGGACATCCGTGCCGCCAGCGACGGCGTCCCGTAGAGCAGCCGGTGGAAGGCGAGGACGTTCGGGTGATCGTTGAGCCCGGTGACGGGGTCGTCGCGACGCAGGCCGTCCAGGAAGTGCTCCAGCAGAGCGTCCGCGGCCGACTGCCCCTCCGCCCGGCCGGCGACGACCCGCGCGGCCTCCGTCTCGTGATCGGCGAAGCGGTGCAGGACCAGATCCTCCTTCGCCGGGAAGTACCGGAAGAGGGTCGGCTTGGAGATCTCCGCGGCGGCCGCCACCTCGGCGACGGACACAACGTCGAACCCCTTCTCCAGGAAGAGCCCGATCGCGATGTCGGACACGGCCTGGTACATCCGCTGCTTCTTGCGCTCCCGGAGCCCGATCTCACCCATGCCCCGAGCCTACGCACGACGCCGGCCGGCCCTTGACCTCAACCGGGCTTGAGGCCGAAGACTGCGCGGCGACAGCCCTTCTGCTTGCGATGAGGTGACCCATGCGTGCGGCACAGGTGAAGGCGTTCGGCGGGCCCGAGGTTCTCCTTCCGGTGGAGATCCCGGACCCGGTTCCAGGACCCGGCGAGGTGTTGATCGATGTCGCCTACGCGGACACGATCTTCGTAGAGACCCAGATCAGAAGCGGCTGGGGCCGGGAATTCTTCCCGGTGACGCCGCCGTACGTCCCCGGGGGCGGCGTTTCGGGTGTCGTCACCGCCCTCGGCGCGGACGTCGCCGACGAGTGGCTGGGCCGGCGGGTCACCGCCTTCGTGACCGGCAGCTACGCGGAACGGGCCGTAGCCGCGACCTCGGCCCTCTCCGTCGTACCGGACTCCCTGGACCTCCTCCCGGCCGCGGCCCTGGTCCACGACGGCCTCACCGCCACGGGCCTCCTCGAACTGACCGGCGTCGGCCCCGCCGACCGCGTCCTCGTCCTCGGCGCCTCCGGAGGCATGGGCACGCTGCTGGTCCAACTGGCCCACGCGCGCGGGGCACGCGTGGTGGCAGTGGCCCGCGGCGCGGCGAAACTCGCCCTGGTACGGGAGCTGGGCGCGGACGCGGCCATCGACGCCACCGACACCGACTGGCCCTCGGCCGCCCGGCACGCCCTCGGCGGCTCCACCCCGGCCGCCGATGTCGTCCTGGACGGCGTCGGCGGCCAACTCGGCGCCACCGCCTTCCCGTTGACCGCCGAGGGCGGCCGCTTCTCGGCCCACGGCGCCCCGTCGGGCGGCTTCTCCCCCATCGACCCGGCGGAAGCCACCCGCCGCGGCATCACCCTCTTCGGCATCGCCGACGTCCAGTTCACCCCCGCCGACCTGCACCGCTACACGTCCACCGCCCTCGCGGAGGCCGCGGCGGGGCGGCTGCGGCCGGTGATCGGTGAGGTGTTTCCGCTGGAGCGGGCGGGGGAGGCGCATGCGGCTGTGGAGGGGCGGGGGGTGGTGGGGAAGGTGGTGTTGGGGGTGTGAGGGGGCGGGCTTCGGCCTCCGTCACGGGGGTGTCACTCGCCGCCAGTGCGGTACCGCCGCCAGACTCCACAGGTCGTCGAGGTGCTTGTTCCAGGTGGCGACGACGGCTTTGGAGTCGTCGCCACCGGCCCGGGACCACACGCTGAGGTCGGTGCGGTAGCCCTTGGGGTCGTAGAACTCGGGCTCCGAACTGCGCTGCACCGTCCGGGCGATCACGTTGTAGAGACCGTGCAGCACCTGCTCCCGGTTGAAGATGCAGATCTTGTCCCTCGGTATGCCGGGATAGAGGCGGTACTCACACTCCGCACTCACCCGTCCCACTGCGGTGAGCCGCTCCGCGATCGCCGACAGCGTCTGCTCGTACTCCTGGCACTTCAGCTCCAGGCGCCTGCGGAAATCGGGATCGTCGAGCGGCGCACCGTCCGGCCCCACGCGTGAGGGAACGGTCATCGGCTGCCCGAAGTCCGGAATCAGTACCCTCACTGAGACGTGTCTTGTCGGTCCGGGATCGTCGAGAAGGCCCTCCAGCCGGTGATAGAGCTCGTTGTAGAGCGTCTCCCCGGTGTAACCGAGAAACCGGATCTCCACCTCTCGGGCACGGAACGCCTCGCTCACGAAACTGCCCAGATCCCTCGACTCGACCTGGACACGCGGTGGCAGCCGGAGCGATGTGGCCAGTTCCTTCACCGAGTCGTACAGCACATAGCCGACCAGGCTGAGCAGTGCGCCACCGAGGAACGCCTTGTCCTGAAGGGCGTCTCCGACCGGTTTGACGAACTGCGCGGTCAGCCCGGTGACAAAGATCCCGATGAGCAGAACACGCGTCACCAAAGGCTCGAACCGCGCCTGATACCGCCTCAGACGTTCACCACCGCTTTCCGCCGGACCTCGCCGCGCACCGGACATGGCCGGCCCCTCTCCCCCGAGGCCCAGCGGTCCGACGCGGCACCTCACATGCCCACGGGCAACCCGGCCTGACTAGTTGTGCCATGGTCCCCATCCGGCAACGCGCGGGCAAGATAGGGGTTCGACAGCAAACGCGTAGGCAGCCCGAGCGCTCCCTTCACCATCCGCAGGGTCATCCCGTACGAATCCACCGCGCGGCTCACGTTGGGAGCGTCGAGGCTTGCGCCTGTCACCAGGCGGTCCAGGTCCACATAGGCGGAGCGGACGTTCTCGATCCACCGGTAGAGGTGCCAGTCCCGCTCCCAGTCCTTGGTGTGGGTGGCGGGCAGCGTGCTGCTCCAGCGCTGGAGCATGCGGGCGCGGATCTCGGGCCGTGTCGGGGTGAGATGCATGTGCCTGACCAGGTCGTACAGGGGGTCCCCGACCATCGCCATCTCCCAGTCGATGATCGTGAGGGCGAGCTTGTGGTCCCCTCGCACCAGGTTCCAGGGGTTCAGGTCGCCGTGCAGCAGGGTCGACTGGCGCGGCGTCACCCGGTGACGGGCCAGCATCTCCCACAGGCGGCGTGCGTTGGGCAGCCCCAGGACACCGGCCAGTTGTTGCGTCTCCTTGGGAAGCTCGTCCACCAAGTGGACGAGCAGCTCACTCAGCCAGTCGAAGAAGTGAACGTCGTTCGCGGTGGGGTCCAGCGGCCGGTAGTCCACGACGGTCAGCGCCCGGAGCTGGTCGACCAGTCCGTCCGCCTCATGCGGCAGCAGGCCGTGCACGGGGTGGCTGGGGGGCTGGTCGCTGTCGGACGGTCCGACATATGTGTGGATCGCGAAAGGGTCCTTCGCGTGGCTGGTGCCCAGCGCCAGCACCCGAGGTGCCGCAACGTCGGCTCCTGACCGCTCGATGGCCCGCAGGACCGCGTGCTCGCTGAGAAATGTGGGTTCGCGACGGCTGACGGCAGCCACCTTGCGGCGCACCATGACGGGGAAACCGACACCCGGCACAAGCACCACCGTGTTGAGATGCGCCGTGCCCTTGAACACCTGAGCGGCCGGCGCCGCGCCCTCCGCCCGCAACGCGTCGAGCACCGCGGTGTGAGGGAAGTCGGAAGGCTCCCGCAGCCTTCCGTCGGGCTGCCAGCCGATGGCGGTGACGGCCCGGTGGTCGTCGTGCCATTCCCTCCGGGACATCTGCCATCGGCGCAGGACCCGCTCGATCTCGGCCTCGTCGGGCACGTTGACGAGGCCCAGCGGCTGGGCCGCCGCCTCCAGGGCACGACGCACCGCCTGCGTCGCCATCGCCAGGCATTTCTGGTCGAGCGACGCCTCCAGCGACTTCGCCGCACGCATCACATCCGGATACACGGACTGCGCCCGTTCAAAGGCTACGTAGTGTCGGAGATCTCTGGCGAGGCCGGCAGCCGCCGCCGGCCTCGCCGTCTGAACGGCGTCGGCCCAGGCATCGACGACCTCGTCCCACTGGGACTCCGGGTAGCGCATGCGGACGAGGTGGGTGGCCAGGTCGTGCAGCGGGTCGCCGTAGGTCGCGAGTTCCCAGTCGACGCAGATCAAGGGCGGTTCGCCACGGTAAGTGACGATCACGTTGTCGCGGTGCAGATCCGTATGGAGCAGGCTGTGCGGACGGCGTGCCATTACGGGCACCCGGTCCGCCAGCCGGACCAGGGCGTCCTCTGGGATACCCAGAGCGGCGAACAGTCCGCCGAATTCACTCCAATTGGGCCGACGGATCTGCCGGTCGGTGAGATGCGCCAGCGTACGCAGGAACCCTTGACTGTCCTTGTTGCTGCGCGGCCACCCGTCCGGGAGCGGCGGTAACACCTCCCTGCGCACCCGTGACATCTGCGCCAGGAGACCCACCATCGCCTTGACCAGTACACCGTCCACAGGCTTGCCGTTGGGGCAGATCGCGGAGAGCGGGAGGCCCTCCACATAGCTGTGCACAGCCGTGCCGGCACGGCTTGCGACGCAGCGTGGTACGTGCGGCAGAGTGCCTTCGACGGCCCGGAGAATGTCCGGTTCGCGCCACGTCCTGATGACCACCGGCAGCGCTTCCGCTCTGCGCGTCCGCACGATCACCGAGGTGCCCGGATCACAGCTCACATGGCGCGCCATGGCCTCGGTGAGCGGCAGAACGTAGTTCCGGTTGTGATGGCCGCGGCTCATCAGTCCGTGCTGTTTTGCCAGCCGTACGAACGTGTCGTAGGCATCGTTGGCAATACGTTGCTCCCTGGGCACAGGCCCGGGCGCAGGAGACGCGCCCACTGGCCACTCCTGGAAGTGAAAGGTGAGCACACCCTAGCCGGGTCGTAGATCACTCACGAGCGGAGACCGGAAGCGGTTGGTCTCAATGAGGTAACCGAGGTGTACGAGACGCCTGGGATGGGCAACCGTCGGCCGGCTCCCTCACTTCGCGAGCGCACCCCAGATCGAGTCGAACCAGGACTGCATGCTGCTGACGAAGACGCTTCCTGTGTAGTCCGGGTCTTCGGTCTTCTCATAGTGGGTCAGCGTCGCCCCGAGTCCGAGGACGTCCAGCGCCAGGACCTCCTCGCCGTCGTCCAGCTCGATGTTCCGCTCGATCACCTCGTAAGGACCGTGCAGTGCCTCGCTACCGTTGAGCAGGTAGAGCTTGAATGTCGGCGCCAACGGCACATGGCGGATCGCGACATCGACGAAGGGGACCAGCCCGTCGGCCCGCAGGTCCCGCAGCGCGCTTTTCAGCGACGCCGAATGCCGCTGGGTGATTCCGTGCAGTCGGTCCTGAAGACGCAGGTCGTCGGGAGCGCCCTTGGTACTCGGGTAAGGCAGCCTCAGCTCGCTGGACGGCAGCAGCATGCGCAGAGCGATCCGCTCGGGGGAGATCTCCCGGTCGCGTATGCGTTCCGCCTGCATACGAACGTGCGCGTCCAGGGACTCCGATGTCAGCGTGTAGACGTCCAAGGTCACTTCCGACGCTTCGAAGGCCTCGTCGATGAATGATCGCAGCGTTACGGCTTGCGCGGGGCGCGCGTTCCGCGTCCCCGACGAGTGGATTCGCTGCGCCTTGACCACCCTGGATCCACTGCCCTGCCGGGTCTCGATCCACTTTTCGTTGCGCAGCGCCTTCAGGACGCGCTGCACGGTGTCCCGGGAGACCCCGAGTTCTTCGGCCAGGAAGCGCTGAGGGGGCAGCAGGGTTCCCAACGGGTAGATGCCCGCGGCCATGCGCTCCCGCAGTATGTCCGAGACCCTCTCGAACTCTCTGCCGCCACCGTCCGCGACTCCCTCTCCGCTCACAGCTGGACCGTACCGCTTCCGGACGACGAGCAAACCAATTTCAGTCAGGTGACCGGCCCAACGCGGCCGTCAGTTAAGGGATCTACGTACACGGGCAGACCCAATTCAAGGCAACCAGTCCAATTGGTCGGCCAGTTGATCGCTTCACTGAAAGTGGCAAGAAGGGTGGGGGTCCATGCTCTTTCAACTGCTGTGGAACGCTGTCGCGGTCGCCATGACACTGGTGATGCAGTGGGCGTTCGAGGCTCTGAGGCTTTGGCTCCGCAACCGACGGTCCCAACGGCTGCGGGGCGGGAGCCCTCGACCGACGACGGAGGGCATCACCCAGCCTTCGGACGGAGGCTCGGAACCGGTCTCCGAGCCTCCGGAACACCGGCTCAGGTAGGTTCGTGGTCGCTTCGCCAGCGCGTCAACGCGGCCTCGGTCTCCAACAGACCCGGAACGGACTCCAGGCCCAACGGCTCGGCGGCAGCCGTCAGCACCCCCCGTAGCTTCCAGGCCGCCCGGCGCAGCCGTTGGCGATCGAACTCCCCCTGAGTGTCCAGGATTTGCGACGCCCGGATGACATCGGTGAACACCGACTGAGCCTTCTTGAAGTCCAGCAGCCGCGGCAGATCGTCACACCAGCCCCGTGAACTGCCCGGCCGGACCTCCTCGACAATCCCGCACCACCGCTGAACGATCAGCCGTTCCTGCGCCGGCGGATACCCCATCAGGTGCAGATGGGTGGCCAGGTCGTAGAGCGGATCGCCGAACATCGCCAACTCCCAGTCGATGGCCCAGAGTTTCCCGTCCGGGTCAACGATGAAGTTCTCGCGGTGCAGATCCGCGTGGAGGAGACAGAACGGCCGGTCCCGAAGTCCCGCCACCCTCTTCCTGAGCTGCCGAAAGGCCTCGGGGTCGAGCCCGAGATCGGCGAACAGGCCTTTGTACTCGATCAGATTCCGTTCATACACCTGCTCTTGAGTGAAACAGATGAGCCTGTCGAGGAAACCCGCGCTGTCTCCGTCCTCCGCGCGGTCCTGGGGCGTACACCTCCGCTCAACGAGCAGAGTGGACGCGGTGACAGTCCCCAACTGCCTGAACAGGCCAAGGATCTGTTCGACGAGTTCGTCCGGAACGGCTCGGCCGGACGGATGCAGCGCGCCCAGCGTCGAACCCTCGATGAACCGCTGCAGGTCCACGTCGCCGCCCATCCGGGCGACCTCGGGAATGACGTCGATCCGCCGTTGCAGCTCGTACAGCAGGCGTTCCTCCGACTCGAAGCAACGCCGGTCGAACCAGAGCAGGTTCGCGCGCGGCTCGCGGCACTTCCACCGCCCCTGGAAGCCCGTCCCCGCCTCGGCCGGCAGTGGAAACACATACGTCTCGTGGTGGTATCCGCTGAGGGGACCCTCGACCGCGTCGAGGGCAGCACTCGCGGCTGCGACACGCGGCGGGATTTCGGGCGCTTCGGGTGACATCGCCCCGTTTCTCTCTGAGACCAGTCGGCGGAAGGTGGAGGCACGCTACCCCCTCGACGTGTCGTAGCGTGTCAGAACCGTTTCGTCAGATCTTGGCCGTCACTTCAGTGAGCGATAGCGCGTCCAGAACTCAGAGTTCGCCGCGCAGCACCTGGAGTACTGGCTCGAGGGAGCCGACGATCACCTCCGCGCCAGCCTTCCTCAACTCCTTCTCCTTGGTGGCGTTACGCGCGTAGCCCAGGAACGGAACCCCCGCTTCCCGGGCGGCGAGGAAGTCCGACGGAGTGTCGCCGATCATGAGGGCGGCCGAAGGGGCGGCACCCAGGGCGTTCAGCGCCCGGTTGAGGCAGTGCGGGTGGGGCTTGAGGTGGTCCAGGTTTCGGGTGCGGCCGTAGACGTTGGGGGCGAAGCACTCGGTGAGGTCGCGGCTCTCGAGGTAACGGGCCACCACACGGGGCGAGTTGTTGGTGGCCACGGCGAGGCGGACGCCGACAGCGGTCCACGTCCGTATCAGCGGATCCGCGAACGGGGTCGGCCAGGCGGACGGCACCGCCTTGAGCTCGTGCTGGGTGAGCAACTCCTCGAGTTCGACCACCAGATCGCTGTGCGGATGCCGCTTGTTGACGACGCGAAGAACGACATGCGGGTCGGGATGGACCCGCTCCTCCTCGCTGAGCAGCCCCCGCAACCCCTGCCCCTCCAGCCACGCGACCAGATCCTTCGCCACATCCTCCGCGGAATGCCCCGCGAACAGCCGGCAGATCGGCCCGTCGAAGTCGAAGAGCACGACGCGGGCGCGTTTGATCACTTCCCGCAGGTTCTCTGTCTCTGCTGTCACCGGTTCGGACTGTGTCGTATCGGGCTGCGTCGTATCAGGAGTCACTAGGAGAGTGTCAGGTCAGTGGTGATGGTTTCCCAGAGGGCATCGAACCACTTCTGGGATTCCTCCACGAACGAGGCATCGCGATGGCCGGCCTGCTTCTCGAAGGAGAAGAGCAGCGAGGTGGAGCCGAGGGCGTCGTACATGTCGAGTACTCCGCCGGTGTCCACCGTCTCCTCGCGTCTGGTGATCATGTAGTACCCCATCAGCGCTTCCGACTCGTTGAGGAGGTACAGCTTCACCGGTGGGGTGAACGGCAGGGCGCGGAAGGTCACGCGGACGTCGATCTTGTGCGAGTGGCGCAGGGTCTGGAGGTTGTGGCGCAGGACGTGGCCCTGGGCGTTGCGCTGGGCGAGCCAGCGCTTGTGGACCGGGTCGTCGTCGGTGCGGCCCTCCACCGGGACCGGGAACGCCAGGGTGATGTCCCTGGAGGGCAGCAGGATCCGGACGTCGATCGACTTCGGGAGGATGGTGCCCTCGTGGATCAGGCGCACCGGTTCACCGAGGGCCAGCATCAGGGTCTCCGCGGTGAGGCATGCCGCGTCTATGCGGACGTGCGGGGCCGCGAACGCCTCGGCGAGGCGCGGCGCCAGGCCCACCATCGTCGTCTGGGGTTCGTCGCGGACGGCCGGCACCTCGGCGATCCGCGGCGGGCTGCCCCTGCCGGTGTTGCTGAGGAGCCCGTCGCTCTGGAGGGAGCTGAGGGCCTGGCGGACGGTGCCGCGCTCGACGCCGAACTCCTCCGCCAGCTCCGCCTGGGTGGGCAGGCGGTCGCCCGCCTTGAGGTCACCGGCGCGGATGCGGTCCCGCAGGGCGTCGGCGATGTCCTGGGACGAGAAGTTTCTGCTGCCGTTCACTGCCACGTTCTCCTGGGTCACGACCAAACGCTACAACTCCCATCCATCTATGGGGAGTTGTTTGAAAGTTGTTTATGAGTACCAGCCAAGTGGGGACAACTTAAGCATAGTTGGTTGCCAACTTGGTCAAGTTGGCGGAAGTTTTGCCTCCCCTCCTCCCAACCGGCCCGTCTCCCTCAGAAGCAGGAGGAACCACCATGCCCGTCATCGCCCTCCTCTCCGCCGTCTTCGTCGTCGGCTTCGAGCAGCTCGTCCAATGGCACTACGGCCCGTCGGGCATCGTCGGACTGCTGCTGCTCACCATCGGGATCAAGGCGAAGAGCCCCACCTGCTACTCCATCGGGGCGGTCGTGCTCGCCCTGATGGTCGCGGGACCCGCCCTCTGACCCGCGTGGATCCCAACCGGACCCACTCCCACCCGGGAGACCTCAGTTCGTGAGCACCAGCTCGGAACTGATGGTCTCCCACAGTGCGTTGAACCACAGGTGGGACTGCTCGACGAAGGTCGTGTCCCGCAGCCCGGCCCCCTGTACGAAGGGGAAGAGCATGGACTGGGTGCCCTGGACGTCGTACATCTCCAGGTGCACGTGATCGATCTCCTCCTCGCGCTTGGTGAGGGTGTAGTACGCGAAGAGCGCCTCGGACCCGTTGAGCAGGTACAGCTTCACGGGCGGCGTGAAGGGAAGCGCGCGGAAGGTGACGTTGACCTCGATGCCGTGCGTGGCGCGCAGCGCGAGCAGGTTGTGGCGCAGCACCTGGCCCTGGGCGTTGCGGTTGGCCAGCCAGTTGCGCTGGAGCCGGCCGTCGGGGGGCTGGCCCTCGGCCGTCGCCTCCACCGGAGCCGGAAAGGCAAGGGGGATGTCGCCGCTGGGGAGCATGACGCGGACATCGATCCTGGCTGGTTTTATTCGCTCGGCGTGGATCTGACGCAGCGGTTCGCTCATGGCGAGGGTGAGTGAGATCGACGTCAGGCACAGCGCGTCGATCTCCACATGAGAGGCCGAGAAGGCCTCCGTTATCCGCGCGCCGAGCGCCACCGTGGTGGGCTGCGGCGGAGCTTCGGGACCGGTCAGGACCCTGCCCAGGTCGTCCGCCACGGTCGCCGGGCTCCCCTTGGACACATTGACGAGCAGACGCTCCGACTGCAGGATGCGCAGCGCCTGCCGTACGGCCCCGCGCTCGACGCCGAACTCGTCCGCCAGCTTGGCCTGCGTGGGCATGCGCTGTCCGGCCCGCAGCTGACCGGACCTGATCCGGCTGCGCAGCTCGTCGGCCACCTCGCGGTGCGACGTCAGTGGCCGTGGCGACCTGTTCCGCCCGTTGACGGCGGCGAGTTCCTGGTCCACGACCAAACCCTACAACTTCCCGCCATCTTTGGGCAGTTACCTGATAGGTGGTTATGAGTCGACCCAACGCGGAGATAACTACCATTGAGTTGGTCACCAACTTGAGCAACATGGTCAAACTTCCCGGGGGTTGGCCGCCAGGGTCGCAACTGTCGACCAGGTGGACGGATCCCAGCGGGGGTCCGCTCGCCCCGTCCCCAAGGAGGGACCGTCATGCCGCTCATCGCCATCATCGTCGCCGCCCTCGCCATCGGATTCGAACAGCTCATCCAGTGGAAGTACGGGCCGATGGGCATCATCGCGTTCGTCGCGCTGACCGTCGGCATCAAGGCCAAGAACAACATGATCAGCGGCATCGGAGCTGTGATCCTCGTGATGCTGCTCGCCCAGTCCGGCTGAACGGGCGCCACCGCCCGGACGGTCCGGCTGACCGGGCTCCCCCCTGGAGGGGAGCCGGGAGCCCGGTCAGTCAGCACCACCCACAACCACAACTGAATAGCTACGGATCAGCACAACAGCTACGGATCAACGGCTTTCGCCCGCACGGAAGGAGCACCCGGCAGGAGCCACGGAAAAAAGCACCACCCGCACACTGGTTCAGAAGATGTCCGGGCACCACGGTCGCCTGGACGTGCGCAGCAGGGCGTCGGCCACGGAGGCGGCGCCCGCTCGTTCTTCCCGGACCCGCCCCAGCGCAGCGAGCCGTACCGCCGACTCGTCCCCGAGCCACAGCCGCGCCAACTCGCCCACGTCCAGCGTGAGTTCGGCGTTCTGCGTGGTCGGCGCGCAGGCCGCCCCGTCCGGCCCGGCGTCCAGCCGGTACCGCCCGGCGGACAGCCCGTCCCGGTCGGTCACCTCCAGCACCAGCGTCCCCGTACCGCCGTACGTACGCGCCTCCAGAGCCCGTACGACATCCAGGATCCGCACCCACAGCCAGTCCGCCTGCGTGGAGATCCTGGCCGCGCGCGGGTCGGGCAGGAAGTGCGGCAGCAGGTCGTCGGGGGACCGCCAGCCCGTCTTGACCTTGGTGATCCAGTCGATCGAGCAGAGGTACTGCCACAGGGCGCGCTCCGCCGCCGGCGTCACCGCGATCAGCCAGTTCACGTCCGCCGTGTCGTGCGGCTGCTTGTCGTGCCACTTGTCGTCCGACTCGTACGAGACGAGGCCCTCGACCTCGCCGGCCGCCGAGCGGTACACGGCGTAGAACGGCTCCGTCCACGGTGCGCGGTCCAGGATCAGCACGCCGGTGTTGGTCTGCCA
This sequence comes from Streptomyces sp. NBC_00620, assembly GCF_026341825.1. GTDB lineage: Bacteria > Actinomycetota > Actinomycetes > Streptomycetales > Streptomycetaceae > Streptomyces. The sequence continues at coordinate 2,347,743 of NZ_JAPENY010000001.1, read as the reverse complement.
CCAGCGCTCGTCGCGGCTGACCGCGCCCGGCTGGGTGCGCCTGAGCCGTTCGTGCAGTTCGGGGCCGATCTTGCGGACGTCCTCGCCGTCGACGAGGTCGATACGGGCGCCGTCGGCCGGGCCCGACCAGCGGGGGTCGAGGCCTGTCCTGGGTACCTCGATGGTCCACTCGGCGGCGGTGGTGGCGGGGCCGAAGCCGTACCGGCCGTAGATCGGGTACTCGGCGGCGATGAGCGTCGCCACCACGTCGCCGCGTTCCCTGGCCGCCGCGAGGTCCGTCGCCATCATGCGGGTGAGGAGGCCTCGGCGGCGGTGTGTGGCGGTCACGGTGACGTTCGTGATCGCGTCCGCCGGGACGGGGGTTCCGCCCACCGTGGTGAGCTCCTGCGGGAACGATCTGAAGGTCGCGACGCAGCGGCCTGCGTCGAACGCGGCGAGGGTTCGCTCCGGGATGATGTACGAGCTCCGGTCCGCGATCTCGGTCTCCGTCACCGCGGGGGAGCGCAGGAAGCCGGTGTTCAGGGCGCGGATCCAGTCCGGTGTCTCGGCTTCGGTGATCGCTCGTACGTCGATGGCGTCGCGGTGGGTCATGGGAACACGCTAGGTGTACGACGGTGGGGTGTCGCGGGGATTTTTCTCGCCCCCTCCGCCCCTACCCGTCCCGTTCCTGGGGGCTGCGCCCCCAGACCCCCCTGTCGCGCTGCGCGCTCGTCCTCAAACGCCGGACGGGCTAGAACCTCAGAACGCCGCCCGCACCTCCCCCACCTCCCTCCCCCCACCCGTCAACGGCTCCCGCCCGATCCGCGTCACCACCGGTGCGTCCACGCCCAGCAACCCCAACGCCCTCGCCAGCACCGGCCCCAGTGCCCGCCCCCCGCCGTCCTCGACCTTGAACGCGAGCGCCCGCCCGTCCGGCAGGGCAACCGCCTGGACGGCCTCCGCGCCCATCTTGGACAGGGCGCCCGGCACCTCGCGCATCAGCCAGGTGTCGGGACGGCGGGTGCCGGCGACGTACTCGGGGTGGGCGCGCATGGCGTCGGCGACGCGGCGTTCCGCGGAGCCGGGGGGTGCGAGGACGAAGGAGCGGAAGGCGCGGGCCAGGCCGGTCAGGGTGATCGCGAGAAGCGGCGCCCCGCACCCGTCCGTACCCACCGCGGCGACGGACTCCCCGGCCGACTCCTCGACCACGGAGTGAATCTGCCGCTGGAGCGGGTGCCCGGGGTCCAGGTACGAGTCGAGCGGCCAGCCCCGCTGCGCGCACACCGCCAGCATCGCAGTGTGCTTGCCCGAGCAGTTCATGGTGACCCGGTCGCGTACGGCGCCCGCGGCGAGGTAGGTCTCCGCCTCCACCCGGTCCAGCGGGAGGTCCGGCGGGCACTGGAGCTGCGCGGCGGTCAGCCCGTGCTCGCCCAGCATCTTCCGTACGAGGTCGCGGTGGAAGATCTCTCCGGAGTGGCTGGCGGCGGCGAGGGCCAGGCGCTCTCCGGCGAGGTCGAGCCCGGCGCGCAGTATCCCCGCCGCCTGCATGGGCTTGTTCGACGAACGCGGGAACACCGGCACCGCCGGATCGCCGAGCGCCAGCTCGACCGACCCGTCCGCGGCCAGCAGCACCAGGCTGCCCCGGTGGCGGCCCTCGACGAAACCGGAACGTACGACCTCGGCGAGGACAGGAGGTGCAAGGGGTATGGCAGACGGCACAGGGACTTCAGGGCGGGCGGCGGACATCGGCGGTGGCCTTCCGTGACGGAGACCCGCCCCGGCAGCCGTACCGGGACAGCCCCGGGATCACCGGGGCGCCACGTCACACGAACAGGTCCGTCGTACGAACACGTCCGCCACGCGAACAGGTCCGTCACATGAGCAGGTCATCGACTTGCGCTTCGCCCTCACGGTACCTGCGGGCGATCTCGGCGCTGCAGTCGTCCGCCGTGCGCTGGAGCTGCTGGCGCCGCCGGGAGACCTGCTGCTCGTACCGCACGAGCCGTCCCATTCCGGCGCCGAGCTCTTCGTCCGTACGGGCGTCGAGGTCCGACAGTTCCACCTCGGAGAGCATGTCCGAGGCCAGCCGCCGGTACTCCTCGCCGTGCGGTGTGCCCACCGTCACATGGCGGGCCGAGGAACGGTGCCGGGCGGGCGCGTCCGTGAGGATCTCCGAGAGCCGCTCGATGACCGACAGCTCCCCCGAACCGACGACCCGCGGCTGCCCCGCACCGGGCGCCCGCACTCCCCCGCGGCGCGCCAGCTCGGCCCGCAGGATGTCGATGCGCCCCTGGAGCAGCCGCCGCACATAGCTGAGGTCGGCCTCGTCCCGCTGGGCGTCCCGGCGCAGCACGCGCAGCTCGGGCAGCCGCAGCAGGGCCAGGTCGTGCTGTGGACCTTCCGGGGACAGTGGGCTGTCGATGCGCTGGACCGGCGGCCGGGCCGTCATTCCCGTCGCCCGCTCTGTCCGTCCCGCCCGCGGGCTCGTACGGGTCAGTGACACGACCCCGGGCGGCTGCCCACTACTCGGTGTGCTCATGTGCCTCTACCGTCCCCTCGACCGGCGCGGTCCATCCCATGAATGCGCCATGGATGCGCCCATGAATGCACCGCAACACCCCGCATGGTGCCACCCCGAGTGGTCGCTATGTGACCGAGTGCCCCCGATCGGCCCCAGATGGGGGTTTGGCGAACCTGAGAAATCACACGAAGGGCCCGCACCGGGTGCCCGTCCGCGCGCACGGCATGATGGTCCGCATGCGTGCGGTGGTGCAGAGAGTGGACGGCGCGAGCGTCGTCGTCGAAGGCGAGACGGTCGGCGAGATCAGCGGCGAGGGGCTGTGCGTCCTCGTCGGGGTCACCCACGAGGACACCAAGGAGAAGGCGGCCCAACTCGCCCGCAAACTCTGGTCGGTTCGCATGCTGAGCGAGGAGCGCTCCTGCTCGGACATCGACGCTCCGCTGCTGGTCATCAGCCAGTTCACCCTGTACGGCGACGCCCGCAAGGGCCGCCGCCCCACCTGGAACGCGGCCGCCCCCGGCGACATCGCGGAGCCCCTGGTCGACGAGGTCGTCGCCCAACTCCGTTCCCTGGGCGCGACGGTGGCGACGGGCCGCTTCGGCGCGAAGATGCGCGTCTCACTGACGAACGACGGCCCGTTCACGGTCCTGCTGGAGATGTAGCCGCGGCTACGGCTCGACCACGACCTCCTGCGCCGCCGCCGTGGTGTCCGCGAGCAGCGGTGCGTCCAGCGGCACGTTCCGCTTGATGACCGCAAGGGCGATCGGGCCCAGCTCGTGGTGGCGTACGGAGGTGGTGATGATGCCGATCTTCCGGCCGTCGGGGCCCTCGTCCGCGCGGCGCAACTCGGTGCCGTGCGGCGGGAGATGGACCTCGCTGCCGTCGAGGTGGAGGAAGACGAGCCGGCGCGGGGGCTTGCCCAGGTTCTGTACGCGGGCGACGGTCTCCTGACCCCGGTAGCAGCCCTTCTGCAGATGGACCGCGCTGTCGATCCAGCCCAGCTCGTGCGGGATGGTGCGGTGGTCGGTCTCGAAGCCGATGCGCGGCCGGTGGCTCTCGACACGCAGGGCCTCGTACGCGAGCAGCCCGGCCGCCGGACCGCTCTTGGCGGCGTACGACTCCAGCTCCGTACGCGGGAGGAAGAGATCACGTCCGTACGGCGTCTCGCGTACGACGACACCCTCCGGGACCTCGGCGATGGAGCCGGCCGGCAGGTGCACGACCGCGAACTCGTCCGTCCGGTCGGCGACTTCGACCCGGTAGAAGAACTTCATGGACTCCAGGTACGCGATCAGCGCGTCCTGGCTGCCGGGCTCCACATGGGCCCAGGTCGTGGTGCCGTCGTCGACGAGGTACAGCGCGTGCTCGATGTGTCCGTGCGCGGTGAGGATCAGCGCTTCGGTGGCCAGGCCCACCGGGAGGTCAGTCACATGCTGGGTGAGCAGCAGGTGCAGCCAGGTCAGCCGGTCGTCCCCGGTGACGGTGACGACGCCGCGGTGCGAGAGGTCCACGAAGCCGGAGCCGTCCGCGAGGGCACGCTGTTCGCGGAACAGGTCTCCGTAGTGGGCGGCGACGCCTTCGTCCACGCCCTCGGCTGAGACGGCGCCGGGCAGGGACAGCAGAGGGCTCTTCATATGCCTAAGCCTACGACTTGGTATGGCAACTACCCGAGGCCGAGGTCCCGGGCTTGCTGCTCAGGTCATCACTGGCGGTGATGAGGCCCGGCTGCGTCCAGCTCTCACGCGATGAGCGCGAGGGCAGGGGCCTGTGACTCGGCCCCGCGGACCCACGCCATCCAGCCGCGATCGGCGATGTTGTGGGACGCGTTCAGGTCAGCGTGCTCAACGAAGCCGCAGGACCTGCAGGTGAAGACAGCCTGGGATGGCCGGTTGCGTTTGTCGACGTGATGGCACTGGGAGCACTCGCGGCTGGTGTTCGCCGGATCGACGTGTACCAGCGGGATTCCGGCGCGCTGGGCCTTGTAGGCGATGAAGGTGCCGAGCTGGCGAAAGGACCAGGAGTGCAGCGTGACGCGTTGGGGCTTGCGTAGCCGTGCCCGCTCGCGGATACCGCCCAGGTCTTCCAGGGCGATCCCTTGTGCGGTGCGTTGAGCCTCCGCCACGATGCTCTTGCTGATCTTGTGGTTGATGTCCCGGGCCCGGCGGGCTTCCTTTCCCGCATGCCTCTTCGCCCGCCGCTTGGCCGACTTCGTGCCCTTCTTCTGCAGCTTGGAGCGCAGCTTCCGGTCCGCCTCACGGCGCCGGTTGAGATGCCGTCCGGAGTGACGCTTGCCGGTGGAGGTGGAGGCGATGTTCACGATCCCCATGTCCACCCCGAGGAAGGACGCCGGGTGGGCGTTCACCTCCGCCTCGTCGATCTCGCACGTGGCGATCAGGTACCACTGCCCGCCTCGGTAAAGCAGGTCCGACTCGCCCTTGCGGTGCGACGCCAGGACAGCGAGCTGATCGTCCTGGCCGGTGAAGGCGAGGTTCTTCATCCGGCCGGTCACAGTCCAGAGCGAAACGGTTCGGTCGGCCGTCTGCCAGGACAGGCAGCGGTCGTCGTACGGCTGGGCCGCGTCCTTACGGAAGGAAATCGGCTTGCCGGTCGCCTTGGTATACCGCTTCGAGCTGGGCTTACCAAGGTTTCCGGCCTTCAGGTTCGCCTTCAGTGTGCCGTAGGCGTCGGCGACCTTGCGCAGCACATGCAACGCGGGCTGCGCGGACAGGCCCCGCGCCTTCAACGCCGTGTAGGCCATCACCTGCAGCCGGGCCCGGGAGGTCACCTGGTGGCCGTACGCCTGGCCGGACAGCCAGTTGGCCGCTTCATTGCAGGCGTGCAGGGTCGCCTCAAGTGCCAACGCCTGCTCGGGCGTTGGCAGCAGCTTCACCCGCACCACCAGCTTCACAGCACCCGAACCTACCGTCCGACGATCAGCCCACACTCTCAGCCCGAGAGGCTTCACCGAATCAGCGACAGCGCGAACGCGTGCACGTATTTTCACGCCGTCGGCATGGCCCAGCTTGCCCCCGGCTCGGCCGGGCCTGACACCGATGCGCGCCGCGCCCCAACTAGGGCGTTCCCTTCGGATCAGTTCGCTGACCAGATGAAGACGGCAGCGAGGTGGAGGTCGACGAGGTAGATGGTGGCGGTCTTCTCATAGCGGGTGGCCAGGCCGCGCCATTGTTCGAGTTTGTTGATGCAGCGTTCGACAGTGGTCCGCCGCTTGTAGGCCTCGCGATCGAAGGCTGGCGCGCGACCTCCGAGACGGCCGCGGCGCTTACGGCTGGCGGCCTGGTCGGCGGGCTGAGGAATCACCGACCGGATCCCGCGACGCCGCAGGTGGCAGAGGATCGCTCGGGACGAGTAGGCCCTGTCCGCCAGGACCACGACCGGTGTCGTTCGTGTCCGGCCGACTCGCCGGGGCACTCTGATCCAAGCCATGACCTGCTCGAATGCAGGTGCGTCACCAGCCTGGCCCGCGGTGATGACGAACGCGAGCGGCCGGCATTGGCCGTCGGCCGCGAGGTGGATCTTTGCCGTCACTCCGCCGCGCGAGCGTCCGAGGGTATGGTCGACCAGCTCAGCCGCCGGTGCCCCCTCATTACGGGCCCCGGCGGCGTGCTGGTGAGCGCGGACGATGGTGGAGTCGACAGCGACGACCCAGTCGACGTCGCCTTCGGCGTCAGCCTGGGCAAGGACAGCGATGAAGACCTTCTCCAGGTCCCGTCGGTGGCCCACATACGCAGCCGGTTGTGGGCGCCCTTCCACGATCCGAAGTGTTCGGGCAGGCTCATCCACGGCGTGCCCGTGCGGTACGTGAACGCGATCGCGTCGATCACCTGCCGGTGATCACGCCAACATCCTCCCCGCCAACATCCTCCCCGCCGAGGCCTCCGCTCCGGCAACAACGGTTCGACCCGCGCCCACTGCGCGTCAGTCAACGACACGTATCAACCACGATCAGATGATCAGAGAGAAAGCGTTTAGCTGCAGTCCCACATGAACCGGCCTTCAAGGTGATCGGAGCTGAGGAAAAGGAAGCCGCTTCCGTAGCCGAAGTTGAGGAAGAACGGGTCCGCCTTCGCCTCACCCCGATCCTCGAACTGGCAGAGGAACAGCCAGGAGGGGTCGATACCGAAGGCCCGGTCGTTGGGATAGACGGCCTCGCCCCCCAGAAAGTCCTTGGGCCACTCCTCCTCGGGGAATTCGGCGTCTGGGCCCTCGCCCCGCAAGTACCGGGAGCAGGCCGCGGCCTGGTTCGCTACCTCGTCGAGTTCCGGCGGCATCGGAGTCAGGTCCGTCAGCCATTCGACGGGAACTTCCTCGTAGTCCGGACCCCACCGCCACAGGGTTCGCCCCCGAGTGCTGGGGGACCCGACCGACGCGAAGGACGGTATCCGCCCACCCGGCTGGACCGGAACGACGGCCTCGCCGTCCTCCGGTGCGGTGCCGCTCATGTCCATGCCCTCCTCGTGCAGGAACAGGTATGCGAGGCGCACCTCGTCGCCTGGCACCCGGAACTGGCCGATGAACACAAGGGGCTCGCCCGAACGCGGATGCACCGGCCAGGCCGGTCCATCCAGCCAGACCGGCTGCCCTCCGAACTTCGACACCGGTTCCATGACCGGCTCGCGCGCAGCCCGGAAGGACATCCGCAGCCGCGGCAAGAAGGCTGCAACGTAGGGACCCGCGGCCTGGCCCGTCGGCTCGGAGATCATTCCTCCGACGCTACGGCACCCACCGACAGCACCCAGTCCGGGCGGTCTCCTTTGATCATGCGTGACCTGCAAGATCAGAAAGAGACGGCCGAGACGGGGCTGCCACGACGCAGCCCGGGGATGCTCGCAAGAATCATGTTGAATTCTTGAGCGAGCAGTCCTTGCAGAGGCCGAAGATCGCGAAGTGCTTCATGTCGGTCTCGAAGCCGAAGGTCGCGCGGAGCTTCGCGGTGAACTCGGCGGCGACCGAGGTGTCGGCCTCGATGACGTTCTTGCACTCCCGGCACACCAGGTGGATGTGGTGGTGCCGGTCGGCCAGGTGGTACGTCGGGGCGCCGTGCCCGAGGTGCGCGTGGCTGACCAGGCCGAGCTCTTCGAGGAGCTCCAGCGTCCGGTAGACCGTCGAGATGTTCACGCCCGACGCCGTTTTGCGCACTTCGACCAGAATGTCGTCCGGGGTGGCGTGCTCCAGCGTGTCCACCGCTTCGAGCACAAGCTGCCGCTGCGGGGTCAGCCGGTAACCGCGCTGCCGCAGATCGCTCTTCCAGTCGGTGCTTACCACGCCGCCCAGTGTAGGCCGCTGCTAGGCGGTCAGGATCTGCCGTACGCGCGTGACGATGTTCTCGAGGACGAAGGGCTTGGGGAGGAAGACCACCGGGACGTCGTGGCCGTCGTCGCGCAGGATGCGGGCGACCTCCAGGCTGTCGAAGTCCGGGAGGCGGATGTCGAGGACGACGAGGTCGGGGGGCTCGGCATACGCGGTGTTCAGCGCGGCGACCCCGCTGGCGACGGCGGTGACGTCGAAGCCGGCCAGGCGGAACGTTTCCGCGAGCAGCTCGCGGACGGCGTGCTCGTCGTCGACGACGAGCACCTTGGCGCTGGGGGCGCCGGGAGCGCCGTGGGTACTGCGGGAAACAGCTGTGGGGCCGGTCACTCCAGCAGAGTTGCCGACCCCGGTCAGAACAGCGTGAAGTTCGTCTGTGTGCTGCTTAAGAGCGCCCGAAGCCGGTCCCGGGAAGATCGCCTACTTGAAGAACGCGATGCCGTCGTCCGGCATGTCGTCCGGGAGGGCCTTGGCCCAGCGCTCGACGTCCTCCGAGGTGACGACCTTCTTCAGGTGCGCGGACATGTAGGGGCGCAGCTCGACCTCGGGGGTCTGCTTCTCGCCGACCCACATGAGGTCGCTCTTCACGTACCCGTAGAGCCGCTTGCCACCGGTGTACGGGCCCGACGCGGCGGTGCGCGCCACGGCGTCCGTGACCAGGTCGATCTGCGGCTGCTTGGCGGCCAGGTCGCCGTACCAGATCTCCACGACACCGTCGTCGCGGGTCATGACGACCTCGACCTTGCGGTTGGCGTCGATCCGCCAGAAGCCGGACTCGGACTCCAGGGGCCTGACCTTGTTCCCGTCGGCGTCGAGGACCCAGGTGTGCGAGTGGTACTCCAGGAAGTCCCGCCCGTCATGGGTGAAGGTGACCTCCTGCCCGAAGTTGCACTTCTCGGAGCCGGGGAAGTCGTGGACACCCGCGCCTGCCCAGTTGCCGAGCAGGAAGGCAATGGGGAGCAGGTCCTTGTGCAGGTCGGACGGGATCTCGATCATGAGCAGCTTTTCTTCGTGGGGGTCAGCGCTGGCCCTGGTACAGCTTCTTCACGGTCAGCCCGGCGAAGGCGAGAACGCCGACACAGACAAGGGCCAGCAGGGCTTCGAAGAATGCCTCAAGCACGGGGTGCTCCTCGGGTGACACGGTGAAGGCGGTAAAGGGCCGGGCCCCAGCTTAGACGGCTGGGGCCCGGCCTTCTCTCTCAGGTCCGGGCTCAGCCGAGCAGCTGACTCTGCAGAACCACCGTCTGCTGGAACGGGATGGCCTTCGCGGTGCCCTTGCGGGACTGCAGGACCACGGCGATGGTGTCCGCCGCCGAGAGGTACGCCTGACGGACCTGTTCGGGGCCGTACGGCTTGGTCTCCGCGTACGCGTAGCGCGTGACGTCGGGGACCTGGGCGACCTCCGCGAGACCTGCGTCCGCGCTGACCAATTCGGTACCGCGCGCCGCGTACACCGGGGAGTTGAAGCTCATGAGCTCGTTGGAGACCAGCTCGTCGGCCACGGCCGCGGTGCCGAACTGCAGCAGGTAGATCCGCGTGTGCGTGCCGTCCGGCGTGGTCCACCCGCGCGCCGCGATGTGCCGCAGCCCGTAGTCGGTCAGCAGCTGCCCGACGGAGTCCCGCTCGTACTTCGTGGAGTACTCCGTCAGGAAGGTCTTCGTCGCCAGCCAGCCGTCCTCGCCGCGCAGCGCCGCGTCGGCCTTCGCGCCCTTCGGAGCCGGGAGTACGAGCTTCCGCAGGTCGGCGTAGTGGGCGCCGGCCGTGTTCTCCTCGGCGAACGGACCCGGGCTGCCGGAGGGCAGCGGCGGCTTGCTGATCGTCGGGTACTCCCAGCGCCCGTCCGGCTCGGTCGCCAGACCCGGTACGTCGGTGCGCTCCATCCGCGTGATGCCGTACGCCGCCGAGGTACCGACCGCCGCGAAGACCACGACGGCGGCGGTCCAGCGCAGGACGGCACGGAGGACCCGGCGGTCCTTCTTGACGGGCGGGACGGGCTCGAAGACCACGGCGGGCGGTGCTTCGGGCATGGGTGGCAGGGGAGCCGGCGTCTCTGCCGGAGCCTCAGCCGACTCCTCCGCCGACGCCTCAGCCGACTCCTCCGCCGACTCCTCAGCCGGAGGCTGATCCGCGACCGGCACCTGATCCTCAACCGGCACCGGCACCGGCACCGGCACCGGCACCGACGGCTCGCCCTGCTCGCCCTGCCCTGCCTGTTCACTCTGCTCGGTCGTCATACCGCCTCCCCCGGCTCCGCGATGCGGTCGAGCTGCTCGCGCAGCAGCGCGGCGACTCCCTTGGTGTCCAGTGGCTTGACCCCGTACGCGGTGGCGCTGACCAGCACGTCACCCTGGTAGGCGGAGCAGACCATCATGTCGAGCTTCTCGTCGGAGTCCGTGTCCGGCAGGAAGCACTCGGCGTTCTTGTAGCCCTCGATCTTCGGTCCCTTGCGGGAGGTGCCGAGGGCGTCGAAGAACTCGTTCTGGAACGTCGACATGCCCCGGACCGCCTTCTTGTCCTCCATCTGCGCCAGCACGATGCTCACGGTGGAGACGCCATCGGCGTAGCTGCGCATCGCCATGCCCTTGGTGCGCTGCTTGTCGATCTCTTTCTCCAGCTGCCGCCGCTCGGAACGGGGCAGGTCGCTCAGCGCCTTCTTGCGCAGGGCGGCGGCCTGGGCCCCGCTGAGTGAGGCGTCGGAGCCGTACTCGGCGATGTCCGGACCCCGGGTCCAGCCGTCGGTGTCGTACGGCACGAGCATCGCGGCCAGTCCGGAGGCCGCCTTCGCCGTCTTGGCGTCGTCCTTCGCGGCCTTCGGGAAGGTCCAGGTGGGCGCGCCCGCGTCCCGGTCGGCGTCGCCGACGGTCACGACCGTGTACCCGGCGCCCGCGACAACGGCACCGAGCAGCACCACGGAACCGGCGACGGCGGCGATACGGCCCCAGCGCACGGGCTTCTTGCCGGGCGCGGGTTCCGGTGACTCAGGAGCGGAGTCCAGTACCTCGGGTACGGGCTCCGGTACGGGCTCCACAGGGCCGAACTCACCCACAGGCCCCGGGTTCACAGGTTGCTCGATCTGCTCGCTCACAGCCGTCCCACCTGCCGCTCGGCCAAGTCCATGATCTTCGCCTTGGAGATCGGCTTGGTGTCGTAGACCCAGATCTCCACGGCGATGTCACCGCGGTAGGCGTGCGCCTCGGCCCCGTACAACGGCAGGTAGCCGGGCTCTGTATCGGCCTTGGTGTGGACGTACGCCATGCCGTCACGTGTGCCGGGAATGGCCCAGCTGTCGGTGCCGTCCTCGTCCTGCGCCCAGTAGTGGCCGTCGTCGGCCGCCTCCGCGGCGGCGAGGTACTCCTCCTGGCGGTACTGAACGAGCCGGATGTCGACGGTGTACGTGCTGCCCACGCTCCAGCCGGTCTCGGCGACGCGCCGGAACTCCTCGCCGGCCAGCTCCTCGAAGGCGCCGTCCGGCTTCTCGAACATGTCCGCGTACTCGGCGATGTCCATCCAGCCGTCACCGGTGAGCCAGTCGGCTTCCTTCGCCCCCTTCGGCTTCGCGAGCAGCAGCTTGCGCAGGTCGCCGTCGGTCTTCACCTGGTGGTCCTGCGCGGCCGACAGGGGCTCGGGTCCCTCACCCTTGGCCTGCGTCAGCACCGGCTGCGAGAGCGACGGCAGCTTGGTGGGCTCGCGGTCGGCCTGGATCAGGAAACCGGCGCAGGTACCGGCGCCGAGCCCGAGCACCGCGGCCGCGGCGATCAACAGGGTCGTACGACCCCGTCGCCGGCGCCGCGCGGGAGCGGGCACAACCTCGGGCACCGCGGATATCCCAGGTTCTTCGGATATCCCAGGCTCTTCGGGTAGTTCGGGCACTTCGGGTACTTCCACAACGTCCCCCCACGAACGCGAAGCACGGATTCCGTATCCGCGCGCACAGGAGACTCATGGCCGGCGCCTTGGGTTGCACGGGAGCTGATCACGGTTCGGACTACCGCGCGACTACGATTCGGGCATGGCGAAGAAGCTCGTGATCAAGGTGACGGCTGGGGCCGATGCGCCCGAGCGCTGCTCGCAGGCGTTCACGGTCGCGGCGGTGGCCGTGGCCAGCGGTGTCGAGGTGTCCCTGTGGCTGACCGGGGAGTCCGCGTGGTTCGCGCTGCCGGGCCGCGCCGCCGAGTTCGAGCTGCCGCACGCGGCGCCGCTGCCCGATCTGATCGACTCGATCCTGGCGGCAGGCCGCATCACCCTGTGCACGCAGTGCGCGGCCCGGCGCGAGATCACCGAGAAGGACGTCCTGGAGGGCGTACGCATCGCGGGCGCCCAGGTGTTCGTACAGGAAGCGATGGCGGAGGAGACGCAGGCGCTCGTCTACTGAGGCGGCTGAAGCCTCGGAAGCGGCTGAGGCGGCTAGGACTGCTGAGGCGTCTGCACCCAGAGGCAGAACGGATGCCCCGCCGGGTCGAGAAGGACCCGTACGTCCTCCTGCGGCTGGTAGTCGGCCAGTCTCGCGCCCTCGGCGAGGGCGCGGGCCGTCTCCGCCGCCAGGTCGTCCACCTCGATGTCGAGGTGGAGCATCATGCGCTGGTCGCCGGGGCCCGCGGGCCAGACCGGCGGGACATAGCCGCGCGAGGTCTCGAACGCGAGCGCGGTACCGCCCTGGGGCGGGCCGATCAGCATCCAGTCGGGCTCCTCCGCGCGGACCACGTAGCCGAGGAGCCGCATGTAGAACCCGGCGAGCGCATGCGCGTCGGGGGCCTCGAACGCGACGGTGGACAGCCTCACGGGCGACATGGGTCCCTTCCTACTGGCGCCGCTTCTTCCCGTCCAGCTCGTCCCACCAGTCGTCGGACTTGGGATCACCCGAAGGGTCGTCCCACCAGCGGTCGTCGGGTCCCCGCCGGTTGGCCGCCATCGCGGCCAGCGGCGGGATCACCATCGCCACCACACACATCCCCACGGCCACGGGAATCGACCAGATCCGTACGACCGCCCAGGCCAGGACGAACAACCCGATGCACGTCCCCATCATGGCGAAGTACACGTGACGCCGTCGTGCGTACATACCTCCAGCGTAGGCCCGCGCACGCCAAAGGGCCGCCCCCCGAGCGTCCAGCCCCGGGGTGCGGCCCCTCAGTGTGTTTCGGTGCCGTCAGACGGCGATGGCGACCTCGGCGAGGCCGCCCGTCTGGGCGACGACCGTGCGGTCCGCGGTGCCTCCGGGGACCAGGGCCCGTACGGTCCAGGTGCCCTCCGCCGCGTAGAAGCGGAACTGGCCCGTCGCGGAGGTGGGGACCTCCGCGGTGAACTCACCGGTCGAGTCCAGGAGGCGTACGTAACCGGTGACGGGCTCGCCGTCGCGGGTCACCTGGCCCTGGATCGTGGTCTCACCGGGCTTGATCGTCGAGGCGTCGGGGCCGCCGGCCTTCGCTCCACACATGTTTCGTTTCCGTCCTTCAGGCCTTGACTTCGAGGGTTACTTGTTGGCGCCGAGCTCGATCGGGACGCCGACCAGGGAGCCGTACTCGGTCCAGGAGCCGTCGTAGTTCTTGACGTTCTCCACACCGAGCAGCTCGTGCAGCACGAACCAGGTGAGCGCGGAACGCTCACCGATACGGCAGTACGCGATCGTGTCCTTGGCGAGGTCGACCTGCTCCTCGGCGTAGAGCTCCTTGAGCTCGTCGTCCGACTTGAAGGTGCCGTCGTCGTTGGCGTTCTTCGACCACGGGATGTTGCGCGCGGACGGGACGTGACCCGGACGCTGCGACTGCTCCTGCGGGAGGTGGGCCGGGGCGAGCAGCTTGCCGCTGAACTCGTCGGGCGACCGCACGTCGACCAGGTTCTGCGAGCCGATGGCCGCCACGACGTCGTCGCGGAAGGCGCGGATCGCGGTGTTCTGGGCCTTGGCCTTGTAGTCGGTCGCGGCGCGCTCGGGCACCTCGACGACCAGGTCGCGGGAGTCGAGCTCCCACTTCTTGCGGCCGCCGTCGAGAAGCTTCACGTTCTCGTGGCCGTACAGCTTGAAGTACCAGTAGGCGTACGAGGCGAACCAGTTGTTGTTGCCGCCGTAGAGCACGACGAGGGTGTCGTTGCCGATGCCCTTCGCCGACAGGAGCTTCTCGAAGCCCTCCTGGTCGATGAAGTCACGGCGTACCGGGTCCTGGAGGTCCTTGGTCCAGTCGATCCGGATCGCGTTCTTGATGTGGTTCTTCTCGTAGGCGGACGTGTCCTCGTCGACCTCGACGATGGCCACGCTGGGGTCTTCCAGGTGGTCCTGGACCCAGTCGGCGTCTACCAGGACGTCGCTGCGGCTCATGCTTGTTCTCCTCCGGGGCAGTTGCGGCGGGGCGGTGCGTGTGGAGAGGGGTGCGCGGTCATGCCGTTGGCGGCTGTGCGGCGCAGGGGTGGCCCCGACGCAGGAGGTCGAAGGGCCCGGCTCGCGGAAGTAACGAAGCTTCCGCTCAGAAGGTGCGACAGAGCATGGCGGCGACGCGGCACAGGTCTACTGCCCGCCGCTTCGTGAGATCCGCCTGACGCTTCATGTGTCCGATCGTAGGGACGGACAGGCGGGCATGTCACCGGCGTGTCGGATGCTGAGACGCGATCGTCCGCAATGTGGGATGAGTGGATCGACCGGGCCGTGTCCGTACGGTTTTCGGGCGCCTGTGCCCGTGTTGTATCCGCCATCACATCTGCTGGACGGACGGGAACGTCTCGCTCTTCGGACGAACAATCCACCCCGGGGAGGCCCGGGGACCCTCCTACCCGACCAGCCTGATGTCCGAACCCTTCACCGAGATGTCGACGCCGTCCTTGGCCGCCACGACCTTGTCGAGCTGGATGCCGCCGGGCAGTTCGTCGATCTTCTGCTCGAAGTCGGTGACCGTGCGGACCGTGTCCTCGGCGAGGTCGACGCCCAGATTCGGCAGCGAGTCGGCGTGCACCTTCACCGTGTCGCCTTCGACGCTGACCGAGCTGAGCACGGAGACCGGCTGGGGCAGCTTGGTGCCGAGGACGGTCGCCTCGACGGAGACCTTGATCTTGCCGTTGCCGCCGTCGGAGAGGCCGACGACCTCGGCGGTGACGCCGGTCGTGACATCCGTGGGCCCGGACTGGGCGGCCTTCAGCAGCTCGGCGTACGAGATGGTCGCGGTGCCGGTGGCGGTGCTGGCGGTGGCGGAGCTGTAGTCGCCGCTGAAGACCACGCCGTGCATCTCGGCGTTGAGGTCGTCGATGCGGATGGAGCTGACGGCGTCGCCCGTGCCGGTCGTCGACGCCTCGTAGTCCTTGATGCCGATCTTCACGTCGTCGAACTCGCCGCCGACGACCTGGGTGAGGAAGGGGAAGCCCTCGATGGACACGTCGGGGGTGCTGGCCAGGCCCTCGGTGGTCCTGATCCGGTCCGCCGCCTCGTCCTCCGCGAAACCGACCGCCACCCGGTCCGCGATGACGAACAGGCCGCCCAGGATGACAGCGACGATCAGGAATATTCGCAGTGCGCGCATGCTCGGGGTTCCCCGTCTCGGCCAGGTCTCAACGGCCTGAGTGGCCGTCCAGCGCGAGCCTAAACCCGAAGAACCCCCGAATCGGGGGCTCTTCGGGACAGTTGTCGATCACCTGTGACGATCAGCCGGTGCCTGGAGGCTCAGCCGAAGGCGCGCCCCAGCAGGTAGACGGCCGGGGCCGCGACGGCCAGCGGAAGGGCGACGCCCGCGGTGAAGTGGACGAAGCGGGACGGGTAGTCGTAGCTGGCGACGCGGTGGCCGATCAGTGCGCAGACGCCCGCGCCGAGGCCGATGAAGGCGCCCTGCGTGCCGATGTCCGTGATCCCGCCGACCGCGATTCCGGCGCCCGTGGCGGCCAGCAGTGCCACCACGACGGAGGCCGCCGTGGGCAGCGGCAGCGCGCGGGCGAGGACCGCCACGGCGACCGCGGCGGCGCCCACCGTCACGGCGTCCGGCTCGGCGGCCAGATACCCGGTCGCGACGATCGCCAGGGCCGCCGAGGCGACGGTCGCCATCAGACCGGACATGCGGGTGTCCGCGTCGGCGTGACTGCGCAGCTGAAGCACCAGGGTGAGCAGGACCCACACGCCCAGGGTGCCGAGGATCGCGGCGGGCGCGTTCTCCCGGCCCGCGGCGAGCAGCGCCACGTCCGCCGTCAGCGCGCCCGCGAACGCCAGCGCGATGCCCTGCCGGGCCGGCCACATCCCGTTCAGCCGGAACCATCCGGCCGCGGTGACGGCCTGCAGCAGTACGAGGGGTACGACGAGGGCGTACTGCCCGACCGCCGCCGTACCGGAGAGCAGCAGCCCGAGCAGCGCGGTGAGCGCGGCGGGCTGGATCCCGGGTTCGATGATCGGCGACCGGCCCTCGGCACGGGCGCGCTGGGCGTCGGTGACGCGGGGGTTGCCGGTGATGGTCGGGGGGCCGTAGTCAGGGCCGCCGCTTCCGCTGTGGGCATGCGTTCCGCTCGGGGCGGAACGGGTGGGCACAACGGAACCCGCAGCGCCGGGCTCCCTCTCCCACCCCCCGGCCGCGGCACCGGGCGCCTCATGAGCAGAGGGCTCGGGAGCAGGCGTCCACCCGTACCCCGGCGTCTCGGGCGGCAGAGGTTGCCCTACGGTTCCGTACCCCTGCGGAGGCAGATACGCCGTGTCCGCCGCGGTCACCGGAACGTGCGCCTGCGTCTCCCAGGTCTGCCCCTCCCACTGCTGCGTGTGCTGCTGCCACTCGGGCTGCGGCGCGGGCTGCTGGGGTTGCTGGGGCTGCTGATACGGGTCGTATCCCTCGTACGGGGAGTCGTACGAAGGCTCGTACGGGGGCTCATACGGCTGGTTGCTCATCGTCTCGGTCACCCTCCTGCGAACGGCGGGAGCACCTCGACCGTGCCGCCCTCGGCCAGCCGTACCGTCTCATGCCCGCGGGTCCCCACGGGGTCACCGTCGATGAGGAACGAGCATCGCCGCAGGACGCGGGGGAGTTCGTCGGGGTGTCGCTCGCGGGCCGCGTCGAGCGCCTCGGCGAGGGTCTCGGCCTCGTACGGCTCCTCGGCGACGCCGGCCGCGGACTTGGCGGCGGCCCAGTACCGCACCGTGCCCTTTGCCATCTCGTTCCTCAGTCAGTCGCGAATCAGTGGTCGGTCGTGAATCAGTGGTCGGTCGTCAATTCAGTGGTCGCTGTGAACACGGTCAGGCTAGCCCGCGTGGGTGGCTGCCCATTCCCCGATGCGGGCCAGCAGCTCGTCGTCGGCCGCGTGCTCGGCGTGACCCATTCCCCGCTCGAGCCACAGTTCCGCGTGCCCGTCGGCGGCTTCGGCAAGCATCCGCGGGTGGTCCACGGGGAAGTAGCCGTCGATGTCGCCGTGGACGATCAGCAGCGGTGTCGGCGCGATCAGCGGGACCGATTCGACCGGGGAGGCGGGGACCGGGTCCCAGCCGCGGCCGTGGATCCGGGTGTGCAGGTAGCAGCGGGTGACGGCGCGGCCCATCGGCTGGGTTACCAGCCAGTGCACGCGCCGCATAGGGGCCGTCCCCCGGTAGTACCAGCGGGCCGGTGCGCTCACCGAAACCACCGCGTCCGTACGCGCTTCCGTACGCCCCCCGTGCTCCTGCCCCGCCGCCCCGTACAGCGCCGCGTGCCGCAGCACCACGGAACCGCCCATCGAGAAGCCGACGGTCACCACCCGCTCGTGCCCCAGTTCCCGCGCCCAGGCGACCACGGCCGCCAGATCGTGGACCTCGCGGTCGCCGACGGTGGACCGGCCGCCGGATCTGCCGTGACCACGGAAGGAGAAAGTGACGACCGCCGCATTCCGGGCCAGGGCGTCCGCCGCGCGGCGCACGTGCGGGCGGTCCAGATCGCCCGTGAAACCGTGCGCGACGACGATCGCCAAGTCACCGGATGGCCGCGTTCCAGGGTCGTACGCCGCATCGATCGTGACGTCGTCGACCGTACGCAGAAACCTCCGCAAAGGGGTGCGCCGGGTCGTCTCAAGGGATGGACGATGGGGAGATCCCGTGACTTGACCTGCCGAACCTGAGCTCATGTGGGCTATTCTGACGGCCAGAGGACTCGGGCAGAGTAGCCCCCGGGTCCTTTTGTGCTTTCTTAACCGTTGTATACGAAGCGGGAAACCGCAGGTGTACGAAGGCTACGAACGCATAGCGGCTCCCAGGGGCGCGGGAGACGCGAGTACCGAGCAGTGCCGCAAACGTCCTCGCAGGGACCGAGGAGGAACCGACGTTATGGGCGAGCGAAACGTGCAAGGCCGTAAGACGACCCAGGCAGGTGGGGCGCGATGAGTTCTCTTCTGCTCCTGACCAATGCCCTTCAGCCGTCGACGGAGGTGCTTCCCGCTCTCGGCCTGCTCCTGCACAACGTGCGAGTGGCTCCGGCGGAAGGCCCCGCTCTCGTCGACACCCCGGGTGCCGACGTCATTCTCATCGACGGACGCCGTGATCTCCCTCAAGTGCGCAGCCTTTGCCAGCTGTTGCGCTCCACGGGACCCGGCTGTCCGCTGATCCTCGTCGTGACGGAGGGCGGTCTCGCGGCCGTCACCGCCGACTGGGGAATCGACGATGTCCTGCTGGACACCGCCGGTCCGGCCGAGGTCGAGGCGCGGCTGCGTCTCGCCATGGGCCGGCAGCAGATCGTCAACGACGACTCCCCGATGGAGATCCGCAACGGCGATCTCTCCGTGGACGAGGCGACGTACAGCGCGAAGCTCAAGGGCCGGGTCCTCGACCTGACCTTCAAGGAGTTCGAGCTCCTCAAGTACCTCGCGCAGCACCCGGGCCGCGTGTTCACGCGCGCCCAGCTGCTCCAGGAGGTCTGGGGCTACGACTACTTCGGTGGTACACGGACGGTCGACGTCCACGTACGACGGCTGCGCGCGAAGCTCGGCATCGAGCACGAGTCGCTGATCGGGACCGTCCGGAACGTCGGTTATCGATTCGTTACGCCGGAGAAGGTGGACCGCCCCACGGACGAGGCGAAGGCCAAGGCGGCCCAGCCAAAGCCGGAGGATGCGGACGAGACGGCGCACCTCGACGCCGTCGACTCCGCGGAGGCCACAGCTCCGGCACAGGAAGTCGCCGTACGGCCTGCCCAGCGGTAGGTCCATCCGCGTAGACTCCGCGCGTGGCCAAGGTAACTCGGGATGATGTGGCGCGGCTGGCGGGTACTTCGACCGCCGTGGTCAGCTATGTCATCAACAATGGACCGAGGCCGGTTGCCCCGGCCACGCGCGAGCGCGTTCTCGCCGCGATCAAGGAGCTGGGGTACCGGCCCGACCGGGTCGCCCAGGCCATGGCATCGCGGAGGACCGAGCTCATAGGCCTGATCGTGCCGGACGCACGCCAGCCCTTCTTCGGGGAGATGGCGCACGCGGTCGAACAGGCCGCCGCCGAGCGCGGAAAAATGGTGCTTGTCGGCAACTCCGACTACATCGCGGAGCGCGAGGTCCACTACCTGCGCGCCTTCCTCGGTATGCGGGTCTCCGGGCTGATCCTCGTCAGCCACGCGCTCAATGACAACGCTGCCGCCGAGATCGATGCCTGGGACGCCCGCGTCGTGCTGCTGCACGAGCGGCCCGAGGCCATCGACGACGTCGCGGTCGTCACGGACGACATCGGCGGCGCCCAGCTCGCCACCCGCCATCTGCTGGAGCACGGGTACGACTACGTCGCCTGTCTCGGCGGTATCGCGGAGACCCCGACCGTCGGCGACCCGGTCTCCGACCACGTCGAGGGCTGGCGGCGCGCGATGCAGGAGGCCGGCGTCTCCACGGAGGGGCGGCTCTTCGAGGCGCCGTACAACCGCTACGACGCCTACCAGGTCGGGCTTCAGCTGCTTGCCGGGCCCGATCGGCCGCCCGCCATATTCTGCTCCACCGACGACCAGGCGATCGGCGTGCTGCGGGCGGCTCGTGAGCTGCGGATCGATGTGCCCGGGCAGCTTGCCGTGGCCGGGTTCGACGACGTCAAGGAAGCGGCGTTGACGGATCCGCCGATGACGACGATCGCGTCCGACCGGTCCGCGATGGCCCGGGCGGCTGTCGATCTTGTGCTTGATGACGGGTTGCGGGTTGCCGGGTCCCGGCGGGAGCGGTTGAAGGTGTTTCCTTCGCGGCTCGTGGTGCGGCGGTCCTGCGGCTGCGAGTAGCTCCGCTGGGGGGCGGTTTTTTGACTGCGGGTGCGCTGTGGCTGGTCGCGCAGTTCCCCGCGCCCCTGAAGGGCGCTCCCTCACCTGAACCCCTGTTTTACGGGCCCCTCGCGCCTTTATATCGGGCATACGAGCTTCTATCGGGGTTCTCAGCGGGCGCTCAGGGAGCTCTCATGATGGGGCGACAGGCTCTGTTCCATGACCGAGAGCTTCCGCCGCAGCGGCGAGTACGAGCACCCCCAGCAGGGCGACGAGTCCGGGTATGTTCAGGGCCACGAGCAGCCCGCGTACCCCCAGCAGCAGCACGCTTCCTCCCCCGTGAACCCCGAGTGGCCGCCCCCGCCGGCGCACCGGCCGGCCGAGCCCGTCGCCGTTGAGCCGGGCACCACCGTGTGGCCGGGCTCCGGCTCCGGTCAGGGTGGCGACGGCGGCCAGGGCGGGGGCGCCTTCGGCGGCTACCCCGAGCCGGCCGCGGCGAGCACCGCCGTACTCACGGCCGAGCCCGTGCCCCCCACCCACCACACCCCGAAGAAGCGCGCGAAGGGTCCGCTGGCCCTCCTCGCCGCCGTGGCGATAGTCGCCGCGGCCATCGGCGGCGGCACCGCGTACGGCATCCAGGAGCTGACCGGCAACGACACCGTGTCGAGCAGCACCAGCACCAGCGTCGTACCCACCGCCGACAAGGGCACCGTCGCCGGCGTCGCCAAGGCGGTCAGCCCGAGCATCGTCGAGATCACCGCCTCCTCGAACGCCGGTGAGGCCACCGGTTCCGGCGTGATCATCACGACCGACGGCGAGATCATCACCAACAACCACGTCGTCTCGGGCGCCTCCTCGATCAAGGTGCAGCTGAGCAACGGCAAGTCGTACACCGCGAGCGTGGTCGGCACCGACAGCGCGAAGGACCTTGCGCTGATCAAGCTGCAGGACGCGCCCTCCGGTCTGACGGTCGCGACACTCGGCGACTCCTCCGGTGTCCAGGTCGGCGACGAGGTCGTCGCGATCGGCTCCCCCGAGGGCCTGACCGGCACCGTCACCAGCGGCATCGTCTCCGCTCTGAACCGTGACGTCACCGTCTCCACGGACGAGAGCCAGAGCCAGGGGCAGAGCGGCGGCAGCGGCGGCCAGTGGCCGTTCGAGTTCGGCGGCCAGCAGTTCAACGGCGACACCGGCTCGTCCACGACGACGTACAAGGCGCTCCAGACGGACGCGTCTCTCAACCCGGGCAACTCCGGCGGCGCCCTCATCGACATGAACGGCAACATCATCGGCATCAACTCCGCGATGTACTCCGCCGCCGACGCCACCTCCAGCTCGAGCGCCGGCAGCGTCGGCCTCGGCTTCGCCATCCCGATCAACACCGTCAAGTCCGACCTGGCCACCCTGCGCGCCGGCGGCTCTGACAGCTGAGCCGCCCCCCGGCGCCGGAGCAAGGAGTTCGACATGATCCAGCAGATCAAGCAGGTTTCGCACAGCACCGTCGGCAGCGACCCGGCCGGGCTCGGCCTGGCCCTGGAAGTTGCCCGTCAGCTGCACGCGCCGGTGAACCGGGCGCCCGAGGTGTCCACGGCCGCCGCCCACCGGACCCGCCGGACCCCGGCCCGCCGCCGTACCGTCGTACGAGGCTGATGCCCCGTCCGTCCATGGGGCTGATCCTTTTCCGCCCTACGACGCAGCCCGGAAACGTGCGAGGCTGAAAGCGACCGGCCCCGTCCCACCGCACCCGAGGAACCCGAGCCCATGAGCCCCGCCGAAGGCGACCGTGAAACCCAGCGCATCCTGATCGTCGACGACGAGCCGGCTGTACGTGAAGCACTCCAGCGCAGCCTCGCCTTCGAGGGATACGACACCCAGGTCGCGGTCGACGGAGCGGACGCGCTGGAGAAGGCGACCGCGTACCAGCCCGACCTGGTCGTCCTGGACATCCAGATGCCGAGGATGGACGGTCTGACCGCCGCCCGCCGGATGCGCGGCGCGGGCACCACCACGCCCATCCTCATGCTCACCGCGCGCGACACCGTCGGCGACCGCGTCACCGGGCTCGACGCCGGCGCCGACGACTACCTCGTCAAGCCCTTCGAACTCGACGAACTCTTCGCCCGCGTCCGGGCGTTGCTGCGGCGCAGCTCGTACGCGGCCGCCGCGGTCGGTGCCCCCGAGGACGACGCCCTCACCTTCGGCGACCTGCGCATGGACCTCGCGACCCGCGAGGTCACCCGCTCCGGCCGCCAGGTGGAGCTGACCCGCACGGAGTTCACCCTCCTCGAGATGTTCCTCGCCCACCCGCGCCAGGTCCTCACCCGCGAGCAGATCCTCAAGGCGGTCTGGGGCTTCGACTTCGAACCGTCCTCCAACTCCCTCGACGTGTACGTCATGTACCTGCGCCGGAAGACCGAGGCGGGCGGCGAGCCGCGCCTTGTGCACACGGTGCGGGGTGTGGGGTACGTGCTGCGGTCGGGCGGCGCGGAGTGAAATCGGTGGTACGCCGGTTCCGGTCCCTGCCGATCCGGTCCCGGCTGGCAATGCTGGTCGCCGCGGCGGTGGCGTTCGGGGTGGCGGCGGTTTCGGTCACCTGTTGGTTCATCGTGCAGGGGAAGTTGTACGACGAGATCGACAACGACCTGGCGAAGGGGATGAGGACGCCCGGGGACCAGATCGTGGTCGCGCTCAACAACTGCACCGAGACCTCGCAGGGCGGCGGTCTCTTCGGGAACACCTACTCCCAGGTGGTCAAGGAGGACGGAACCATCTGCGTCCTCCAGGGCTCCAGCGGCAAGGTCAAGGCCACCCAGGGTGACAAGGACAAGATCAAGGACGGGAACACCGACCAGATCTACTTCCGCAACGGCACCGACGGGGACGGCGACGAGGTGCGCGTGCTGACCAAGCCGCTGGGTGCCACCACCATTGGCGGGCAGACCGGGCCCAACGTCGGGCTCGTCGTCGCCGTGCCCCTGAAGAGCACACAGAACACGCTCAACGAGCTGGCCCTGATCCTCCTTCTCGTATCCGGTATCGGAGTCGTCGGCGCCGGAGTCGCGGGCCTGGGAGTGGCCCGCGCCGGCCTCCGCCCGGTCGACAAGCTCACCGAGGCGGTCGAGCACGTCGCCCGCACGGAGGACCTGTCCATCCGTATCCCCGTCGAGGAGGACAGCGAGGACGAGATCGCCCGCCTCTCCCGTTCCTTCAACTCGATGACCGCGTCGCTGGCGAACTCCCGCGAACTGCAGCAGCAGCTCATCGCGGACGCGGGCCACGAACTCCGCACCCCCCTCACCTCCCTCCGTACCAACATCGAACTCCTGGCCCGCAGCGAGGAGACGGGCCGGGCGATCCCCCCGGCGGACCGCAAGGCGCTGCTGTCGTCGGTCACCGCGCAGATGACCGAACTGGCCTCGCTGATCGGCGACTTGCAGACGCTGTCGCGTTCGGACTCGGGGCAGCAGGCGGACCGCCTTCAGGTGGTCGCGCTCCAGGAGACGGTGGACGCGGCGCTGCGCCGTGCTCGCCTGCGCGGCCCGGAGCTGACGATCAGGGCGGACATCCAGCCCTGGTACGTACGGGCGGAGCCGTCCGCCCTGGAGCGGGCCATCGTGAACATCCTCGACAACGCGGTGAAGTTCAGCCCGCCCGGCGAGGCCATCGACGTGATCCTCAAGGACGGCGAACTCACCGTCCGCGACCACGGCCCCGGCATCCCCACCGAGGATCTCCCCCACGTCTTCGACCGCTTCTGGCGCTCCCCGAGCGCACGAGCGCTGCCGGGCTCGGGCCTGGGCCTGTCGATCGTCGCGCGTACGGTGCAGCAGTCGGGCGGCGAGGTGTCCCTGACGCCCGCCCAGGGCGGCGGCACGGTGGCGACGATCCGGCTGCCGGGGGCGCCTACGGCTCCGCCCGAGGTGTCTTAGGGTGATCTAGGCTCCCTGCCAGGGGATCTCTTCCACCACAATAATCCGCCTGACCTGCACGCCATCAGGAAGGCCGACATCGGTCTCAATGCCTCGGAAAATGAGATCTTTCGCCGTGCCCAGCTCAGCGCGTGGCTTCGACCATCTCACATACATGCGTCGGCAGTGCTTCGCAGGCAGCCAGAGCATCGAGCCGCCAGTCCATCTGCCAAAGCGGCCTCATGAACCCATCAGTCACTCGCCGAGCTCCCGTTCTCGCACCCGGTAGCGAATTTTCGCCGCCTCTTCGAGGAGCGCCTTGGCTTCGGCGATATCAGTGAACTCTGAGGCCCGGTTTTCGAGATCGTGCACGTGCGCGTCCAGCTCGGCATCGCGGGCGATGGCGTAATTCTACGTCGGCCGGGACGACAAGACGATCACCGTGAAGACCCTCGCCGACCTGGAGAAATACATGATCGCTGCAGCGAGGAGACGGGGCGCCCGATCCTCCGGCGGACCGCAAGGCACTCCTGGTCACGGCGCAGGTGATCGTTAACACACTCGACAACGCGGTGAAGTTCAGTTCCGAGGGCAGCACCGTAGACGTCACGCTCAAGGACGGCGAACTGACCGTCCGGGACCTCGGTCTGTCCATCGTGGCCCGCACGGTCCAGCAGGCCAGCGGCAAGGGTCCCTGAAACCGGCTGGGGTGGTGGCACGGTGGCTACTCTGCCGGGGAGGCCGCCGAGATCATCGTTCTGGCGTAGCAAACAAGAGCCACATTGGCTCACCCGCTGGCTCTTCACATCGCTAAGGTGGAGTTGAGGTCGAGGCGAGCGTGGCCTGTGGATTCGGGGTGGCCCAGGATCACCCATCCAACACAACCGGGGTGGACTTACCTGTTGATTATAAAGCTGTCGGCGTAGATACACATATATGGCGACCGCATCGGCGATACGGTGCGCCAAAATCTCGTCTGCCTGGATTGGAGTCCAACGACTCCACCCCTCGCCCTCCTGCTCAGGGAGCGCCGTGATCCGTACAGCCCGAACCACTTCGCAGTCGGCTGCCCTCGCCGACCACCGCCGTGCGTCCCAGACCCAACTCGACGCCCCGTACAACCCCAAGAGCGCTCGAGGGGTGCGTCGTGCCCTCTCGTCCTTGGAAAACCGGAAGGGCGCGAGGATCACATTCCAGTCCTCCATCTGACGAATTCGAGTTGACTCAGAATGAGCGGTCCGCTGGTTCCGTTTCGGCAGCTCGTCCTCAAGGTGCACAGCAGATGCGATCTGGCCTGTGACCACTGTTACGTGTACGAGCATGCCGATCAGAGCTGGACTGCACGCCCCAAAGCGATCTCGGACGAGGTCACTTCCTGGACGGCTCTGCGGCTGGCGGAACACGCGAAGGACCACGCGCTTCCCTCTGTGCAGGTCATCTTGCACGGAGGCGAGCCGTTGCTGGCCGGCCCCGAGCGGCTGCGGCGAGTCTGCGAGGAACTGCGCAAGGCCCTGCGCGAGGTGTCCGAGCTCGACCTTCGTATCCATACGAACGGTGTCCAGCTCAGCGAGCGCTATCTCGATCTCTTCGTCGAGTACGGCGTCCGGGTGGGTATCTCCTTGGACGGCGACAAGGCGGCCAACGACCTGCACCGCCGCTTCACCAACCGCCGCAGCAGTCACGACAAGGTGCTGACGGCGGTGTCCCTGCTCCGGCAGGAGCGGTACCGCCATCTGTTCGCCGGCCTGCTCTGCACCATCGACTTACGCAACGACCCCGTCGCCGCGTACGACGCGCTGGCCGCACTGGAGCCGCCGCGCATCGACTTCCTGCTGCCGCACGCCACATGGGACCAGCCGCCGCCGCGCCCCGACGGCACTCCGGCAGCGTACGCGGACTGGCTGATGGCGGTGTACGACCGCTGGGAGGCGCAGGGTCGCCCTGTGTCGGTGCGCCTATTCGACTCGGTGATCAGCACGCTCGGCGGCGGACCAAGCCTGACCGAGTCCATGGGACTGGCACCCGCGGATGTTGTGGTGGTCGAGACCGACGGGACGTTCGAGCAGGCCGATTCCCTCAAGACGGCCTACGACGGCGCCCCGGTCACCGGCGAGGACGTCTTCCACCACACCCTCGACGACGTGGCCCGCCACCCCGGCATCACCGCACGGCAGCAGGGGCTGGCGGGGCTGAGCGAGCAGTGCCGGTCCTGTCCAGTGGTGCGCTCCTGCGGAGGGGGGTTGTTCGCCCACCGCTACCGAGGCGACGACGGGAGCGAGTTTGACAACCCCTCAGTTTACTGCGCCGACCTGGAAGCGCTGGTCCGCTCGATCGACGGCCGTACGGGAGCTGGCGCCTACCGGCCGGTCGAGGGCTTCGACGCATTGGCCGACGGCACCGATGACGGTTCCGCCGTGCGGGAGTTGGCGCAGGCGCGGCAGGCGGTCACCCGTGAGCTGCTCACCCTGGTCGACCAGGAACTGGGCGAGCAGGGAGGTGAGTTGTGGGAACACTCGTGGCAGCTGGCGCTGGAGCTCGGGCGACGGGACGGCGCCGCGTTGACACCCATGCTGGCCCACCCGTATACCCGGACGTGGGTCGTACGCTGCCTCGAAGAACCGGGGCCCAATGCCGCCCTGTACGCACACCTGGCCTCGCTCGTGGCCTCCGCCGCCCTACGCTGTGGCGCCACGGACTACAGGGTCAAGGCGCCGGTGGTCGACGGATTCGCGTACCTCCAAGGGCTGGGCCGCCTGCGGATCGACGAAGCCTCGGATGAAATAGCCGAGTTGACGCCTCGCCAGGTCAGTAGAGGTGCGCCCGGCTGGGAGCCCGTGCGGTGGCTGCGGGCCGACGGGCTGGAGGTCGCGCTGGACGACCTCGATCCGTACCGCGACTCCTTCGATCGGCCGGCCTCGGCCCGGCTGACGGACGAGGAGACCGAGCAGTGGCGGCATGTGCTAGCGCGGGCCTGGACGTTGATCCGCAAGACCTTGCCAGGAGTGGCCGCGGGTATGGCGGCAGGCGTACACATCGTGACACCGCTCGCGGGCCCACCGGACCGGGCCCCGGTCCCGGAAGCGACTCAAAGCGGATTCGCCGCTCTCGGTATCGCCCTCGATCCCGATCCGACGTGGCTCGCCGTCTCCCTGGTGCGTAGGTTCCGGCTCGGAGTCCTCGACGCGCTGCTGGACGTCTGCGATCTGTACGACGAGGCCGATGTGCGTACCGGTGTTCTACTGGCCGACACCTACGCGTTGATGGCCACCAACGCGCTGTGGTCGCAGCCCGCGCCGGCGCGGCGGGTTCGGTCGCATATTGAGGAGTTGGCGGACCGGGGGGCGCTGACCCTGCTCGGGCGGCGGTTCGTGGAGGGTATGCGGCGTGGCGGATGAACGAGGGCCGGACAGCGGCCGACGTCCTCGAAGCCCTGGGCGTGCGGGCCGGGGCTACGTTGCTGGTGCATGCCTCGTTGCGTCGGGTGGGAGCGGGCGTCGACTCCGTGCTGGGCGCGCTGCTTGATGTGCTGGGACCGGAGGGCACCCTGATCTTCCCCGCGCCAACTCCTCCACGCCTCCGGCGTACCGGGAGCACACGCATGGGATGACAGACCGTCGGTTGTCCGTCTTTCACGACTCCATGCCGACCTTTGACCAGCCGCGCACCCCGTCGCAGGGCCGAGGCCTGCTCGCCAAGGCGGTTCGGTGTGGGCCGTGCGCAGTGCGCATCCTCAGACCTCGTTCGAGGTGTGAGGGCACGGGCGGTGGAGCTGCTCACGGGGCACGATGAAGATGGCCATCTGGGTGAGCGCTCGCCACTGGGCCGACTGTACGCAGCCGAGGCCCAGGTGTTGCTGATCAGGTCGGTTATGAAGTGTGCAGCACCTTCCACCTTGCCGAGTGCCGGGTTGAGAGCGCGCCCTGGCGGGAGTACCGGTGTGTGGTGCTGCGGGACGGGGAACGGCGCTGAATGTCGTAGAAGGACATCGATCCGGACAAGAGTGACTTCGGGCCCTGGGCACGGCCTTCGAGGCGTACGACGGCACTCTCCCCGACCCGGCTGTCCGGTGCGGCGAACTCGGCTGGGCCAGCGCCCGGTTGCTGCCTGTGAGGGCGGCGGTGGACTTCGGCACTGGCTTGCTGGCCTGAAATCGTCCCCCTCTCCGCGCGACAAAACCAATCACAAATGGCTCCCGGCTTCCTACACTGAGTGTCCATACCCGGTGGGATTACGGGGGCGTGGGGGATCGGGGGATCGTGTGGAGCCGAGCGAGCCATTGCGGGCGGACGCCGCCGCCCCCTACTTCTTTTTGAGTTATGCTCACGCCCCCCGGCACGGCTCTGACGAGACCGACCGGGACATGTGGGTCGACCGCCTGTTCCGCGACCTGTGCGATCACATCTTCCAGATGACCGATGTGCCCGGCGGTGCGGCCGGTTTCATGGACCGCCAGATGCGCGCGGGCGAGATCTGGACCCAGGAGACCGCCCTCTCACTGGCCCGCTGCCGGGTGTTCGTGCCGCTGTATTCGCCGCGTTACTTCCGCAGCAGCTGGTGCGGAAGGGAATGGTCCCACTTCAGCCGCCGCGCCGCCCGTCATCGCTCCGGCAGGCCAGGCACACCCAGCGCGGTGGTGCCGGCGCTGTGGACGCCTGTGCAGAGTCACCAACTTCCTCCGGAATTACGGCGCGTGCACTACGCGCACACGGAAATGGGGCCCCGCTACCACACGTACGGGCTCTACGGCCTGATCAAGCTCTCATCGTTCCGCAGGGACTACCAGCGGGCGGTGATGGAGCTGGCCCGGCGCATCGTCGACGTCGGCGACAACGTCCTCGTGGAGCCCGGGCTGCGAACGCCCTTGGACCAGATGCCGGACGCCTTCGCTCCGCAGCCCAGAACGAGCGCCCGGCGGACGCTGCGGATCACCGTGGCCGCGAGTTCCCTGAACCGGCTGCCCGAGGGGCGCAGCCCCGACTACTACGGCGGATCCGCCGTGGACTGGAACCCCTTCCATCCAGAATGCCCCACGTCGCTGGGGACCTTGGCCGCCGAAATCGCCGAACGCCTCGACTACCGGCCTGAGGTGACGGCGTTCGATGACGGGCACAGCACCGCGTCCGAACCGGCCGCCCTCGACGGCCCCGAGGTCATGCTGCTCGACCGTTGGGTGCTGCGCGACCCCAAACACCGTGAGCAACTGGGCCGGTTCGACAACAGCCACCGCCCGGCGACCGGCCTCATGGTGCCGTGGAACGACGCCGATCCCGACAGTCGTGAGGCGGAGACCGAACTGTCCGCCGAGACTGAGGCGACCTTGCCGCGCAAAATCCACCAGGGGCGGCAGATATCTCGGGCCGCCGTCCAGGGCATCCACGACCACGAGTCCTTCGGCGATCTGTTGCCGCACGTCGTGCAGTGCGCGGCGGCCCAGTACCTCAAGAACCCTCCTGTTCGTCAACCGCCCGCCCGGGGTACACCGCGCTTCCGTGTGAACTCATTCGCGGAAAGCGCCCATACGGACGAGGACAGCCCACCAGCGGTGCACAGCCCGCTCGCCGAGAAGGACGACCGCGATGATCAGCGATGACGGACGTGAGGGCGGCCACGACGGCCGAATCATCACGTTCTACTCGTACAAGGGCGGTACTGGCCGGACGATGACGTTGGCCAACACCGCCTGGATTCTGGCCGCCAACGGCAAACGCGTACTCGCCGTCGACTGGGACCTGGAAGCGCCGGGCCTGCACCGCTTCTTCCACCCTTTCCTCGACCCGGCGACCGCCGCCGCCACCACCGGCGTCATCGACCTGCTCACCGAGTACGCCTGGGCCGCCGTCGCCAGCCCGGCCGAGGCCGAGCAGCGGCCGCCGGACTGGCACCGGGAGTTCGCCCGCATCCAGCGTCACGCCGTCTCCCTGGACTGGCCGTTCCCCGGCGAGGGCACCCTCGACCTGGTCTCCGCCGGCCGGCAGAACCGCGACTACTCGGCGATCGTGTCCACCTTCGACTGGGACAATTTCTACGAGCATCTCGGCGGCGGGCTCTTCTTCGATGCCTTACGCGACGACATGCGGAGCAACTACGACTATGTCCTGATCGACAGCCGCACCGGTCTGTCCGACATCGCGGACATCTGCACCGCCCATCTGCCCGACGTCCTCGTCGACTGCTTCACCCTCAGCGGCCAGAGCATTGACGGCGCGTCGGCCGTCGCCCGCCACATCGACGAACGCTTCCGCAGCCGCCGTATCCGCATCCTGCCCGTCCCCATGCGCATCGACGAGGGCGAGAAGGAGAAGGCCGACGCCGGGCGCTCGCTGGCCCGTGCCAAGTTCGACCGGTTCCCCATCGGCATGAACGAGGCCGAACTCGCCAGCTACTGGGGATCGGTGGAGATTCCGTACCGGCCCTTCTACGCGTACGAGGAGACGTTGGCGACCTTCGGCGACGAGGCGGGGAACGCCGGTTCCCTGCTGTCGGCCTTCGAGCGGCTCACCGGGGTGATCAGCGACCAGGCCGTCACGGCGCTGCCGCGCATGGACGATGAGCTGCGCCTGCGCTACAAGCAGGCGTTCACCCGCAGCCGTTCCGCCCTCCCCAGCGACCTGCACCTGAGCTATGTCTCCGAGGACCGGATGTGGGCCGACTGGATCGCCGCGCTGCTGAACCGCGCCGGCTTCCGGGTGGTGCTGAAGCACGTTGGCAGCGAGGGTGACGGCGCGGAGAGGCCCACGGACCGCACCGTTGTCGTACTCTCCCCGTCTTACCAGCGCTCGCCGCGAGCCCGGCAGGTATGGGAGAGGGCCACCGGCGGTGATCCCTCCGGCCGCCGCCAAGTGGTCGCGGTCCGGGTCAGCGACATCCGCCCGACGCCGTCGTTCAGCGAAGGGACCTCGGTCGACTTGGTCCGCCTGGACGAGCCGCAGGCCGGTTCGATCCTGCTGCGCGCACTCGGCAAACCGGCCCTGCCCGACGGGAGCTCCGCCGGCGGCATGTCCGGAGAGGCCCGCTTCCCCGGGACCGCGCCCAAGTTCTGGAACATCTCACCGCGCAACGTCTCCTTCACCGGACGCAGCGCCTTACTGGAGTGGATGCGCGACAGCCTCGGCAACAGCAGCAACGTCACCTCGCCCCCGTACGCGCTCTACGGGCTCGGCGGAGTCGGCAAGACGCAGATCGCGCTGGAGTACGTCCACCGCTTCGGCGCCGACTACGACCTGGTCTGGTGGATCCCCTCGGAGCAGAACGAGCTGATCATCCAGTCCCTGGCGGAACTGGCCGGGCGGCTCGGCCTGCGGATCGGCGACGACGACGCGCAGGCCGCCCAGGAGGCGCGGGAGCATCTGCGCCAGTCCGGTGCGGGGCTGCGCTGGCTCCTTGTCTTCGACAACGCCGACGAACCGCACGAGGTCAGCCGGCACTTCCCCGGCGGCAACGGCCACATCCTGGTCACCTCCCGCAACCAGACCTGGGTGCAGCACGGCGATGCCCTGGAGGTTGAGCCGTTCCTGCGCGACGCAAGCGTCGAGCACCTGCTGCGCCGCGTTGCCGGCATCAGCGCCGAGGATGCCGACCGCGTGGCGGCGGCTGTCGGCGACCTGCCGCTGGCGGTGGACCAGGCCGGCGCCTGGCTGGCGGAGACCGGCACCCCGGTCGACACCTACCTGGTGGAACTGGAACAACAGGCTGAGCAGGTCCTCTCGTTCGGCCAGCCAACCAACTACCCGAAGCCCGTCGCCGCCACCTGGAACCTCTCCATCGACCGCCTCAAGGAACGCTCACCAGCCGCCGTACGACTGCTGCAACTGTGCGCCTTCTTCGCCGCCGAACCGATCTCCATGAAGCTGCTCTACGGCGACGAGATGATCAAGGTCCTGTCCCACGAGGACCCCTCGCTCCAGGAGAAGATGGTCCTCGGCCGGGTGATCCGGGAGATCGGCCGCTTCGCCCTGGCCAAGGTGGACCGGGCCACCGAGTCCATCCAGGTCCATCGTCTCGTACAGGCCGTGATCCGCGCCCAGTTGAGCTCCCAGCAGCAGGACGAGGCGCAGCACGTGGTGCACCGCATCCTGGCCGGCGCCCGGCCGACCGGGGAGGAACCGGTCGACAACCCGGAGAACCACGCCGCCTTCGCCGCCATCTGGCCGCATCTGGATGCGTCCGAGGCAAGCAGGTGCGACGAGCCCGAGGTCCGGCAGCTACTCATCGACCGGGTCCGCTACCGGTGGAAGCGCGGCGACCTCAACACCGCACTTGACCTCGGCCAGCAGTTGCGGACGGCGTGGGAGACCCAACTGACCGAGCTCCGCAGTCAGGTCACGGCGCAGGAGAAGAAGATCGCCGACGCCAGGACTCGTATGGACCCGCCGGAAAAGAGTAACTTCCAGGAACTGGCCTTCCAGGAACGCTACGTCACCAATCTCCACATACAGATCCTGTATCTGTGCTTCCAAATCTCCAATGTGCTGCGCGCCCTGGGCAAGTACGCGGAGGCGGAACAGCTGGGCTCGGACACCCTGGCCCGCCAGCGCGTCCTGCTGCCCCCCGACCATCCGCACGTCCTCATGACCACCAGCGGACTGGCCATGGACCTCGGCAGCATAGGCCGCTTCGCCGAGGCCCTGGACATGGCCATCAAGGCGTACAACGGCTTCAAGGAGAACTTCGGCGAGGACCATCCGCGCACCCTCTTCGCCAACAACAACCGCGCCGTCTGCCTGCGGCTGCTCGGCCGGTACGGCGAGGCCCGCGACATCGACCAGGAGATCTACGACCGGCGGCGCGGCGACCTCGGCGCCGAGCACCCGGCGACCCTGTTCAGCGCACAGAACCTGGGCCGCGACCTACGCGAGGTGGGCGAGTACGCCACCTCGCTCTCGCTGCTGCGCAGCAGCTACGAGGCCTACCAGCGGCTGTTCGGCGATACCTATCCCGAAACCCTGCGCACCGCCAAGAGCCTCGCTGTCTCCCTGCGCAGGGCCGGGCAGGTCGATGACGGCCGCGGCATCACCCACCAGACCCGTGAGCACTACCGCGTCCGCGAGACCCCGGCCTACACCCCCGACGTGCTGGACTGCGCCCTCAACTACGCCACCGACCTGTACGCCACCGGTGCCCCCGACGAAGCTCTCGCCCTGGCGCGGGAGATCGTGCCGCAGTACCAGCAGGCCCTCGGCGTACGCCACCCGTCGGCCCTGGCCGCCGCCAACAACCTCGGTATCTTCCTGCGCGGCTCCAGCGAGCCCGAGAAGGCCCGCCTGCTGCTGGAGGAGACCCTCGCCACCTCGCGGGACGTGCTCGGTGAGAACCACCCGTACAGCCTCTCCTGCGCGGTCAACCTCGCCAATGTGCTGGCCGAACAGGGGGAGTTCCAGCGGGCCGAGGAGCTGGAGCGGGTGGCCGTCACCGGATTCCAGCCCATCCTCGGCCAGAACCACCCCGACACCATCGTGTGCCGTGCCAACCTCGCCCTCACGCTGCGGGCCCTGGGCCGCATCCCCGAGGCAGACCAACTCCAGGAGGGCGCCCGACGCGACCTCACCCGCCTGCTGGGCGAGAATCACCCGCACACGGAGAGCGTGCGCTCCGGCAAACGTATCCACCGGGACCTGGAGCCGCTGCCGGTTTAAGCCACCACGCGCACATCCGACTCGGTGAGGTCGAAGCGCAACTGGGCGAGCAGCCGCACAGGATCCCTGCGGATGGCGACGGAGCGCTTGCGCAGACTGGCCTCCAGCCGGTCCCGGGCCGGCCAGGGCCTTGGTGTACTCGCTGACGTTCGAGGCCGCCATGCCAGCGAACCAGTCCAGCCCGTCGGCGTCGCGCGGCGCGAGGCTCACCAGCACCGCGACCCGGGTCACCCGGTGCGGCAGCAGCGCGGCGCACGCCAGCGCGTGCGGGCCGCCGCCTGAGCGGCCGACTACGGCGAAGCGTTCGATGCCGAGGGAGTCCGCGATGGCCGCGACGTCGGCGGCGACATGCGAGACGCGGCGTCCGGGCAGCCGGTCCGAGGTGCCGTAACCGGGGCGGTCGTACGTGATCATCCGCACTCGCTGCTGGTAGAGCAGCATCGGCCGGGGTGCCGGGCTGAGTCTGCTGCCGGGCGTGCCGTGCAGCAGGAAAACCGGCTCACCGTTCAGATCGCCCGTGACTTCGACGGCTAATCGGCGGCCGTCCCCCGTCTGCACCGTTTCCCGCACCCGCGGCCTCCCCTCGCGCCCCGCTCACGGTCGTGCGCCGCGTGGCTGTGCCACGAGGCATTCCCTATAGTGAACAAGATCATCCCGGTGCGGGCGTTTCGGGTGCTTCCGCACGAGTTCCCGACAGCGGTCCGGCGCGGCACAACCTCTCAACCCGGTGTGGCGCCAACGGTGGGTGTCGAGGATGATCACGCAGCATGCTCTCGGCGGGCGTGGGCCTTCTCCGCCGCTATCCGAGCAACCTGCCCAAACAGAGCAGAGTGTGCACGAGAACAAAGATCCACGGGATCACCCGCTCGCCGAACCCGAGTTCGGCGTACCGCGCCCGCCTGGAGATCTCACGTGTTCGTGTCAGATGCCCCCACTCGTCGGTGAAGACCTTGACCGGGAACTGCATCTCGATCGCGTTGATGACCGCGAACTTCGCTCGGTTCAGCTCGCGATAGCTGCGCAGTTGCATCCACCAGGTCATCGAGATCGCCACCCCCGCCAGGGCGAGTACCGGCGCAGCCCACCACGGCTCCTGTCGCAGGTTCGACAGGGAGACACCGATGACGCTGACGAAGGCCGTCTGGATGGAAAGGAAGAAGACGTTCGCCTGGCCCCGTCGTGCGGAGATTCGGTCGGCCATCTCCACGGCCAGTTTGTACAGCTCCAGGACAGACTTCGACGGCTCTCGGGCCGCCTCGGACCCGTCCCCGACCGAGGACGTGACCGGGGTGCCGGACGGTGCGTTGCGCGGCTCAGGCATCACGCCGACCATGATGACGTCCCAGACCAGCAGGCGCAGTCCGCTTCTCGGAAACCGGCCGCAGCTGACGGACTGGACACCCGGGCCGCGGGACGGACGGTCACGGTGTGGCTCGGCGACTGGACACCGATGGGCCGTCTGGCACCGGCGCGGCGAGGCCGACCCCCAGCCTCCCCACACCCCTCTCCAAGCTCTCCCACAGCCCCCCGTTACACGTTTGACGGATGGCGCGGAAGATCCTGCTGGCCGATGACGACGAGGCCGTACGAGAGGGGCTCGACAGACTGCTCAGGTTCGAGGGGTACGAGACCGTTCTCGCCGGGGACGGCCGGGAGGCCCTCGATCTGGTCGCCGGGGTGGACGGGCTGCCCGACCTGGTGCTGATGGACGTCACCATGCCGGGCCTCGACGGACTGGCCGCCACGCGGCGGATCAGAGCCTCCGGGTTCACCGTGCCCATCCTGATGATCACCGGCCGGGACGCCGTCGGCGACCGTATCGTCGCCCTCGACAACGGCGCCGACGACTACCTCATGAAGCCCTTCGCGACCGAGGAACTCCTCGCGCGGGTAAGGGCGTTGCTGCGCCGCAGCCCCGAGCGGAAGCCGGCCGCGCCGCGCCCCGGCGACCAGCTCGCCTTCGACGACGTCACCATGGATCTGCGCGCCCACACGGTGACCCGCGACGGCCGGCCCCTCGACCTCACCAAGACCGAGTACGGCCTGCTCGAGTACCTGCTCCGGCACCCGGCCAAGGTTCTCAGCCGCGCCCAGATCCTCAAGGCGGTGTGGGGTTTCGACTTCGAGCCGGCGTCCAACACGCTGGACGTGTACGTGATGTATCTGCGCCGGAAGATGGAGCACCGGGGCGGACCCCGGCTCATCCACACCGTGCGGGGTCTTGGCTACACGCTCCGGACGCCCGAGGCGTCCTCGGGCAGGTACGGGACGCCGGGCCCGACTGTGAGCCCCGGCACACGCGGCACGCTCGGGATGAAGTAGCCGCCGAGCACCGGCGTCGAGTCGGCCGGCGTCTTCACCGAAGAGCCCAGTGCCACCCCCGAGCCCCCCAGCTCCGGCGTCGCCAGTCGCGCGTACGCCCCGCGCCGCTCCATCAGCTCCTCGTGGGTGCCCTCCTCCACCAACCGTCCGCCGTCCACGACGAGGATGCGGTCGGCGTCGGGGGCCAGGCTCAGATCGTGCGTGATCATGATGGTCGTACGGCCCGCCATCAGGCGTCGCAGCGGCTGCACCACCCGGCGTGCGGCGACCGAGTCGAGGCCAGTGGTGGGTTCGTCGAGGACGAGGACGGGGGCGCCGCGCAGCATGGCGCGGGCGATGGCGATGCGCTGGAGCTGGCCGCCGGAGAGGGTGGCCGTGCCGGGTGCGATCTCCGTGTCGTAGCCGTCGGGGAGCGCGCTGATGAAGTCGTGCGCGAAGGCGTCGGCCGCGGCCCGCTCGATGTCGGCCGCGGAGGCTCCCGGCCGTCCGCACCCGATGTTCTCGCGGATCGTGCCGTTCAGGATGAGGGTCTCCTGCGGCAGCAGCGCGACGTTCTCGCGCAGGAACTCCAGGGGTACGTCGGCCAGCGGGACTCCGTCCAGGCAGATCACGCCCGAGGTGGGGTCGTAGAAGCGGGTGAGGAGTTTGGAGAGCGTCGATTTTCCGGCGCCGCTCGGGCCGGTGACGATGACGAGTTCGCCGGGTGCGGCGGTGAAGGTCACGTCGTGGAGGGAGTCGCGTTCGGCGCCGGGGTAGCGGAACGAGGTGTTGTGGAGGCTGACCCAGCCGCGTACGGGCCAGGCCCGGACGGGGTCGGCGGGGTCGGTGACGGCGGGTTCGGTGTCCAGGATCTCGGCCAGGCGCTCGGCGCCCGCCGTCGCGGCGGTGAGGGTCAGTCCGAGCTGGCCGAGGCTGCGGATCGGCGGATACAGGTACCCGAGGAAGGCGGCGAAGGCGAGCAACTGGCCGAGCGACATGCGCCCCTGGGCGATCTCCCAGACGCCCAGGCCGATCACCGCGAGCACGCACAGCGTCTCGACGACCTCGACGAACTGCTCGTACATCTCGCTCGCCCGCGCCCCGCGCACGCTGGCCCGCATCCAGGCCCGGGCTTCCGTGTCGAGCCGCTTCTCCTCGGCGCCGCGGCGGTTGTACGCCTGGGTCAGCACGATGTTGCCGAGGGACTCCTCGACGACGGAGGTGATCGCACCGTCGGCGGCGCGCTCCTCCTGGGAGGACTTCTTGATGCGGCCGGCGAAGCGGCGGGCGGCGACGAGGAAGAGGGGGGCGAGGAGGAAGGTGACGAGGGCGAGGTCCCAGCGGAGCCAGAGGGCGGCTGCGGCGTAGAAGACGGCCGAGAAGGCGGCGGAGACGGTTCCGACGACGCCGGACACGACCATCTGCTCGATGGCTTCGACGTCTCCGGTGAGGCGTTCGACCAGGTCGCCCTGGCGGTGCTTCTGGAAGAAGTCGGGGGGCAGGTCCTGGACATGCCGGAAGACGCTCGCGCGCAGCCGCAGGACGAACCTCTCGGCGGTCCACACGGCGAGCGAATTGCCCAGGTAGCCGACGATGGCGCCGAGCACGGCGACCGCGAGCCAGGTGCCGGCCGGTCCCCAGAACGCACGGAGCAGACCGCGCTGAAGTGCGTGGTCGGTGAGATTCGCGAAGAGCAGGATCGAGGCCGTCTCGGCGAGTGCGGCCACGATCACGCAGGCGATGATCAGCACCAGCCATTTACGGTCGCCGCGTGTCAGCGGCCAGAAGCGTGCGAACGCCTCGCGGACTTCCCGCATGTCGGCTCAACTCCCCTTTCCGGTCCGGAACACGACCGGGGTCTTTGTCCGAACACGGCCGAGACCCTTGTCCGGAACATGGCCGAGGCGGGGTCTCCGGGAAATTCCGGAGACCCCGCCTCGTAGCGGCTGCTAGCGGCCCTGCTGGCCCACCGGGCGCTTCGGCGCGGGCTTCTTCGTGGCCTTCTTCTTCGGAGCGGGCTTGGGCGCGGCCTTGCTGCTCTTCTTGACCGGGGTGATCTTGTGGAAGCTCATGGCGTTCTCCCTTTTTCGCTGCGATGACAGCGTGTTGAATTCCTTTTGCCGTAAGCCCTGTTCGCTTTCGACATGGAAAACACTACGGGACACCGAACCCCGAAATCGCCAATTCGCCTTAGACCTCGATGAATTGCACCTGAAAACAATTTTCAGCCCGGAGCGGGAACCGACCCACCGCTCACACAGAACTTATTACGGGCCTCACTTGGAACTTACCGAGGTAATTGCCAGGATAAAACAAAGGGGCCGGTACGCATAGGCGTACCGGCCCCACTGCTCATCTTGCTGTTCCTACTTCACGATCGTGATCCGGTTCGCGGCCGGCACCGGGTACGGCGTCGTCGCGGACGAGTTGGCCGTCAGGTAGGACTCGAAGGCCGCGAGGTCGTCGCCGCCGACGAGGACGTTGGCGCCCTGGCCGAGTGCGGTGAAGCCGTCGCCGCCGCCCGCGAGGAAGGAGTTCATCGCGACGCGGTAGGTGGCGGCCGAGTCGATGGCCGTGCCGTTGAGCTTGACCGAGTCCGCGACCAGGCGAGCCGCGCCCGTCTTGGTCAGGTCCAGCGTGTAGGTGAGGCCCGCGGAGATCTGCAGGATCTTCGGGGAGGCCTCGTTCAGGCCGCTGACCTGCTGCTGCAGTGCGGTGATCACCTGGGCGCCGGTGAGGTCGACCAGGTTCACGGTGTTGGCGAACGGCTGGACCGTGTACGCCTCGCCGAAGGTCACCACCCCGTCGCCCTCACTGCCGCTCGCCGCGTAGGTGAGCCCGGCACGGATGCCG
The DNA here is from genome assembly GCF_026341825.1 of Streptomyces sp. NBC_00620. Taxonomy (GTDB): domain Bacteria; phylum Actinomycetota; class Actinomycetes; order Streptomycetales; family Streptomycetaceae; genus Streptomyces. The sequence continues at coordinate 2,309,087 of NZ_JAPENY010000001.1, read as the reverse complement.
CCCGGGTTCATCACCGCGAGGTCGGCCTCGGGATCGAGGGACTTGGCGTACGCGAGCTGCGCGTCGGCGATCAGGTCGCCGAGCGGGGACTCGGTGCCGGTGCTGGGGATCTCGCCCGCGATGTAGCCGATGGGGCGGGAGGCGATCGGGGCGGAGAGGGTCTTCCACCGGTCGATCAGGGCCGTCATGTCGGCGGCCTTCGCCACGGTACGGGTGACCACGTGGTTCGCGGACTTCACCGCGGTACGGGCGATGTCGCCGGTCCAGCGGTCGTACGTCAGCGTGGTGTCCGTGTAGAGACGGCCGAAGGACGCGGCCGAGGTGACCATGCGCGGATTGCCCGCCGGGTCGTTGATCGTGCAGGCGTACGCCTGGTGGGTGTGGCCGGTGACCAGCGCGTCGACGGCCGGGGTGACGTTCTTGGCGATGTCGACGATCGGGCCGGAGATGCCGTCACCGGCGCCGGGGCTGTCGCAGTTGTAGTTGTACGCCGTCGAGGCGGGCGCGCCGCCCTCGTGGATGAGCGCGACGATGGACTTCACGCCCTGCTTCTGGAGCTCCTTGGCGTACTTGTTGATCGTCGCGACCTCGTCGCCGAACTTCAGGCCCTTGACGCCCTCGGCGGAGACGATGTTCGGGGTGCCTTCGAGGGTCACGCCGATGAAGCCGACCTTGACGCCGTTCTTCTTCCACACCCAGTAGGGCTTGAGGATCGGCTTGCCGGTCTTCTCGTTGGTGACGTTCGCCGCGAGGTAGGGGAAGTTGGCGCCCTCGAACTCCTCGCTGTCGTTGTAACAGCCGTCCGTCGGGTGGCAGCCACCGTTCTGCAGGCGGGCCAGCTCCTTGGCGCCCTCGTCGAACTCGTGGTTGCCGACGGAGGTGACGTCCAGGTCGAGGCCGTTCAGCGCCTCGATGGTCGGCTCGTCGTGGAAGAGGCCGGAGATCAGCGGGGAGGCGCCGACCATGTCACCAGCGGCGGCCGTGATCGAGTACTTGTTGTCCGCGCGGGCCTCGCGCAGGTGGGTGGCGAGGTACTCGACGCCGCCCGCGTCGACGGTCTTCGTGGTGCCGTCCGCCTGCAGCTCGGTCACCCGGCCGGAAGAGCCCGACGGGGCCTCCAGGTTGCCGTGCAGGTCGTTGAACGACAGCAGCTGTACGTCCTGGTAACGGCTGCTGCCGGGCTTGTGACCGGCGCCCTTCTCCGTGACCTGGCCGGCGCTGGCGGGCAGCGCGGCGGCGAGGGCGCCGACCGTGGCGAGGCCCGCGGCGCCCGCGAGTATGCGATAGGTACGTCTGTGCCGGGGAGTCGGCATGGGTTCCCCCCAGGGAGGTGTGAGAGCTCCGAGAGCTGAGCGGGCTCCGGGATACCTGAGAACTCCGGGAGCCGTGCGACAGCTGAGGTCTTTGCGTGCACTTTAGAATCAACGCGCGTAGCGCAACAGGGGGTTCGTGGTTACAGACAGGTTGCCGTTGCCTCTCGATCCATCCGGGCGGCTCGCCGTACCCTCATATGCATGACCAGCGACGACACCGCACAGCCCGGCCTCTCCCGCGCCATCGAGACCTACTCCGCGCTCTCCCCGGCCCAGGCCGAGGGCGTGCTCCGGCTGCTCGCGGAGGCCGCCGCGGCCGACGGGCAGCAGGCGGTGTCCGAGCAGGGGCGCCTGTATCTGAAGGGCGGCGCGCGTCCGGGAGTACGGCATCTGCTGCTGACCCTCGGCGACGAGCTGGTCGGATACGCGCAGTTGGAGGACACCGACCCGGTGGAGGCTCCGGCCGCCGAGCTGGTCGTGCACCCGGGGCACCGCGGGCACGGGCACGGGCGGGCGCTGGGCTCCGCGCTGCTCGCCGAGTCCGGGAAGCGGCTGCGGGTGTGGGCGCACGGCGGGCACTCCGCCGCGCGGCATCTCGCCCAGGTCCTCGGGCTCACCCTCTTCCGCGAACTGCGCCAGATGCGGCGCCCGTTGACCGGCCTCGACCTGCCCGAGCCGAAGCTCTCGGACGGGGTCTCCGTCCGCGCCTTCGTGCCGGGGCGGGACGACGCGGCCTGGCTCGCCGTGAACGCGGAGGCCTTCGCCCACCATCCCGAGCAGGGCTCCCTCACCCAGCGGGACCTTGACGACCGGATGGCCGAGCCGTGGTTCGACCCGTCCGGCTTCTTCCTCGCCTTCCGGGCCGGTGAACTGATCGGCTTCCACTGGACGAAGGTGCACGCCGAGGAACAGATCGGTGAGGTGTACGTCGTCGGTGTGCGCCCGGGTGCCCAGGGCGGGGGCCTGGGCAAGGCCCTCACCACGATCGGGCTCCGCCACCTCGCCGGCCAGGGCCTGCCGACGGCCATGCTCTACGTCGACGCCGACAACAAGGCGGCCGTCACGGTCTACGAACGCCTCGGCTTCCACACCCACGAGACGGACCTGATGTACCGCAGCGAGTCCTGACCCTGGGGGTGCGGGCGGGGCTTTTCTTCGCCCCCTCCGCCCCTACCCGTCCCGTACCTGGGGGCTGCCGCCCCCAGACCCCCGCTTATCGGCCTGAACGGCCTCGTCCTCAAACGCCGGACGGGCTGAGGGGGTTAGCCCCTCCGGCGTTTGAGGAGCGGGGGTTTGGGGGCGGAGCCCCCAAGGGACGGGAATGGGTAGGGGCGGAGGGGGCGAAAAACCCTCACGCCCCGCCGACGGACCGCCGCGCCGCACCGCGGACGGGCATCACCCTGCGCCTCCGCAGGGGCTCTGCCCAGGCGGCGGCCCCCACCAGCACCGCCACGACCAGAACCCCCGCCCACCGCTCATGCGCACCGTCCCACCGCGGGTCGTGAACCGACACGACGAGCGCCCACCGGTCGGGCAGCAGCAGAGCCGCGCCGAGGCCACCGCCCAGCAGCCCGGCCGACACCCCGATCCCGGGCTCGGCCGACTCCGTGAACCGCACCGCGAGCCCCGCACCGGCCAGGGCGAGCGCGGCAACGGCGGCGGCCTCCAGGGTGACGGCGCCGACCGGCGGCCGGACGTCCTCCGGTACGAGGAGCAGCACGGCCGTCCACCAGAGCGCGGCGAACGGAACGGCGAACGCCACCCGGAGGCCGATACGCACCGGCCGCCGCGTCGGCACCGCCGCGGTGGTGTGCCGGGCCGGGTCGTCGAGGAGGAAGGCCAGGCCGAGCCCGAAGGCGAGCGCGGCGGCCCGCAGGATGTTGAGGCCGGGCCAGCTGTCGCGGGAGACCGACATCAGCCACGGGGCCCCGGCGCACAGCAGCCCCAGGACGGCACCGGCGGCAAGCGCCCGGCGCGGCAGGGAGCGCCACACGGGGTGGAGAAGGGCGCGGACCACGGCGTACGTACGCTTCCTGGACGGGCCACGGGTGCCGGGCAACGTGACCCGCGCACCCTCGCCGGGAACGGCTACTCGCACGACTCGTCCTCCGTCGTGTCCGCCGATGCCTTGGACCCGGCCGGCACTCCCAGCAGCTCGGCAACCCGGGCCAGGGACGTCTTCGGGGAGGTGAGTTCCGTCCAGTGCGACTTCACCTTGGGGATGACGCTGTAGCGGGGCTTCTGGAGCAACTCCCGTACGATCCGGGCCTGTTCGGCGCTCAAGGAGATGCTGTTCGTGGGCGCGAGGGCGAGCGCGGAACCCTCGATGCTGTCGTCGAGCCGGACGTTGCGGAACGCGGTCATCGGGTCGGAGTCGTTGCCGAGCGCCAGCCACATGACGGTGACCACCCGGGCGTCGTCGCACCATTCGCCCGCGGCCGCCTCGCTGCCCGCGACCAGGACCGAGGCGACTCCGACGGCGAACTCGGGAACCCGGTTGCCGCCCCACCGCGTGCCGACGGTCACCGTGCCCGGTGTGGTGGACGCGTCGAACGTGGCGTCGTCGGTCAGGCCGTAACGGGCGTCGATCCGCTGCCGTACGGTCAGCCGCTCACCCCCGGCGGCGCCGCCCGCGAGGGACTGGACGCGGTCGACGAGCGGGGCCCAGTCGAGGGCGGCGCGGGCATCCCACTCGGGGAAGGCGCAGTACGTCGACCTGCCGTACTCGTGGCACGTCTGGAACTTCTCCGGGCTGACGGACATCTTCGTGCGGGCCGCGAGCAGGGCGGCAGAGTCACCCTGGGACTGCCCGGCGACACCCGCGACCGTGGCGGCGAGGGTGACGGCGGTGGCCGCCTGGACGATCCGGTTGCGACCGCCGCTGACCAGGACCGCGGCGCAGATCAGCACCCCGATGAGCCCCACCAGATACAGCGCGTGCCAGCCGGCCGGGCGGCCGAGGAGTTCGGACGGGAACGGGTCGGCGCCCGTCTCGGTGACGACCGGCGACAGCCACTGCTGCCAGCGCGGGCCGCCCGTGCTGGAGGACAGCATGGTGGGCAGGACGACGGCGACGACGACGGCGAGCGGGGCGACGAAGGAGGACCGGAACAGCCGCGCGAGCAGTACGCCGAGTACGCCGGACAGGAGCACGGCGAGCGGCCCCACGGCCAGTTCGGCGGGCGAGGGGTGGCCGACGGCGCCCAGCTTGTGCCCGGCCCAGACGATCTGGACGGCGACGACGAGCGCGGTGAGCGCCGCGTACGGAACGACCGACAGCGCGTGCGCGACCGTACGCCGCCACGGTTCCATGACCAGGACGTCGAAGTGCCGGTCGGTGCCGCGCCGGTGGGAGCGCAGGACGGTCCGGTTGACGCAGACGAGCAGTGCGACGCCGAGGAGCTGCGGGGCGGCCTGGGTGGCCCGGTCGACGTCCTGGAGGGCCGGGAACTCGTCCATGCCCTCGCGGCCGTTGAACAGGTCCCAGCCGGTGAAGGCGAGGTAGAACCCGAGGAAGGCGAACACCGGTATGTGGAAGAGGAGTTGGCGCGCCTCGAAGCGGGCGAGGGCGATGACGGCCGCCGCTCTGTGCCGCTTGGCCGCCGGAGCCGGCTCCACCCCCGCGGGCGCCGCTTCCTCGACCAGTTCCGTCGTGCTGCTCATGCGGCCACCCCCGTGGTCTCGTCGCTGTCGCCCGTCTCGCCCGGTTCGCCCGTCTCGCCGTCGAGGGTGAGCAGGTAGCCGTCCTCCAGGGTCGGTTCGAGGAGGTCGGCACCCTCGGGCGGGTCGCCGACGTTGCGGAAGGAGCCGGTTCCCGTGCGCCATCCGGCGCGGGCGGCCGGGTCGCGTTCCGTGCTGCTCCACACCCGGCCCGCCGCACGTGCGGTCAGTTCGGCCGGGGTGCCCTCGAAGCGGACTTGCCCGAGGGCCATGACGATCACGCGGTGGCAGAGCATCGCGACGTCCTCGGTCTGGTGGGTGGACAGCAGAACCGTCCGCCCTTCTCCCGCCTGGGCGATCAACTCCCGGAAGCGCATGCGCTGTTCGGGGTCGAGTCCGACGGTCGGCTCGTCGAGGACGAGGAAACCGGGGTCGCCGACGAGCGAGGCGGCGAGCGCGACCCGCTGGCGCATGCCGCCGGACAGCTTCTTGATGCGCTTGCTCCGTACGTCGGACAGGTCGACGGCGTCGAGCACGCGGCGCACCTCCCGGTGCCGGGCGGCGCGGTCGGTCAGTTCCTTCAGGATCGCCACGTAGTCGACGAACTCGAAGGCCGAGAAGTCCTCGTGGAACCCCGGGGTCTGCGGCAGATAACCCAGCTCGCGCCGCAGGTCCAGGCGCCCGGCAGCGGTAGCCGGGTCGTGCCCGAGCACCGTGAAGGCACCCCGGTCGGCGGGCACGGCGGTGGCGAGCACCCTCAACAGAGTGGTCTTTCCCGCCCCGTTGGGCCCGAGCAGCCCGGTGACGCCCTCGCCGAGGCGCAGCGAGACGTCGTCGAGGGCGAAGGTTCCGCCGTAGCGGAGGGTCAGGCCGGAGGCGGAGACGGTGGGCGTCATACGTACGGCGCTCCTGTCGGAGAAGTCGGCGAAGTTCGTGAAGTTCAAGTTCGTGGGGTTCGCGAAGGGGGCGGTCATACGACGCCCCCGCCGGAGAAGGGAACGTGCGCGGGCGCCGAGTCGAACCGGTCCCGTACGAGATAGAGCAGCCCGGCGGCGACCGCGGCGACCGCCCCGGCGACCCCTTGCCCCGCGGCCGTGAACGGCGCGAGCGTGGCATGGTCGGCGGCCGTCGCCTGCGCCGCGAGGAGCAGTGCGACCCAGGCCCCGCCGACCAGTGAGGGCGCGAGGACGGGGCCGAGGCGGGGCGTCAGCGCGAGCCCGGTGCCGGTGAGGGCTAGCGCGGGCAGCAGCCAGGCGAGCGCGCGCAGCCCGTAGGTGGGCAGTGCGAGGGTGGCGAGCCCGTTCAGGCCGAGGCCGACGGTGAGGACGGCGACCGTACGGATCAGCAGCAGCCGGAACCCGTGCGTCGGTGTGACGACGGCCATCTCGTACGTCGGGTCGAGCGTGGGCCCGTACGCCAGGGCGACCCCGGCGAGCGGGAGCAGCGGTGCGAGGGCGAGGAACAGCTTGGGCGTGGCCCCGGCGCCCACCGAGTAGGTGGCCGCCACGGTCATCAGGAGGACCACGGCGACCGCGCACAGCCAGGAGCGGCGCAGCACCGGGGTGGCCGCGAGCAGTCGCGCCGTGTGGTCGGCGACGCCGACCCGCACGAGCAGCGACTCCGCAAGCCTCGGTCGCGGCGCGTCCAGCTCTGCGTCGAGCCGTTCCCAGCCGGCGTCCAGCGCGACCGGATCGCTCACATCAGCCAGCGCCTGACGGCACCGCGCGCAGGAGGCGAGGTGGGTGTCGGCGGACCAGAGCCGGGGAGGGGTCAACTCGCCCTGTGTGTAAGCCCGGAGATCGGCATCGTCCACGTGCCACTGGCCGTCGGCCTCGGGCGCAGCAGCGGTTTTCGCCCCCTCCGCCCCTTCCCGTCCCGTCCTTGGGGGCGCCGCCCCCAAACCCCCGCTCCTCAAACGCCGGAGGGGCTGAAATTTGCCGCTCATGCCAGTGCCTCCCGCAACTGCTTGCGCGCACGCAGTGCCCGCGTCTTGACCGTGCCCGGCGGGATGCCGAGCAGGACGGCCGCTTCCCGGGTGGTGAGCCCGTCGATCACCGTGGCCTGGAGGACCGCGCGCAGTTCGGGCGAGAGCCGGGTCAGGGCGCCCGCGAGGTCGCCGTGCTCGACGCCGGCCAGGACGCGTTCCTCGGCGGAGACCTCGTCGCGGTGGCGCAGGCGGGTCAGCGCCTGCCGCATCCGCCCGCGCGCCCCGTCGCCGCGCAGGGTGTCGATGAGCCGCCGGGAGCCGATGCGCCACAGCCAGCCGGCGGCATCTCCCGGGGAGCCTTCCTCCCGGTAGCGGGCGGTGCCGCGCCACACGGCGAGGAACGTCTCCTGTACGACGTCGTCGACGACCCCGGCGTCGGCGCACCGGCCGCGCAGTCGCGCGGTCAGCCATGGCGCGTACCGCCGGTACAGCTCCTCGAAGGCGCGCCGGTCCCCGTCCGCCGCGATGGCCCGCAGCAGCTCCCCGTCGCTTCTCGTTTCCCTCACGCCCCCTCATCGGACGAACCCTGCCGATCGGTTCACGCCCGCCGGAAAAATCTCGTGCTTGACAGTCATGACCATTCTGCATCACCCTTTCACTACTCAATTAGTGAAAGGGTGGTTGCCGTAGTGGTGGAGTACCGCATCGACCGGCGCAGCGGTGTTGCCACGTACGTCCAGATCGTCCAGCAGACCAAGCAGGCGCTGCGCCTGGGCCTCCTTGAGCAGGGCGACAAACTCCCCACGGCCCGCGAGGTCGTGGAGGCCACCGCGATCAATCCGAACACCGTCCTGAAGGCCTACCGCGAGCTGGAGCGCGAGGGCCTGGTCGAGGCCAGACGCGGCCTCGGCACCTTCGTACGCAAGTCACTGAGCAGCACCCCCGCCGACTCGCCCCTGCGCGCCGAGCTGGACGCCTGGGCGTCCCGGGCCCGCAAGGCCGGGCTCCAACGCGAGGACGTGGCAGCGCTCTTCACCGCCGTACTCGATGAACAGTTCACCAAGGGAGACCAGGAATGACGGACACCGCCTTGGAGGCGGCCGGACTCGGCAAGCGGTTCGGGCGGCGAGGCAACTGGGCGCTGCGCGAGTGCACCTTCCGGCTCCCCGCGGGACGCGTCTGCGCCGTCGTCGGACCGAACGGCGCGGGCAAGTCGACCCTGCTGGCCCACGCGGCCGGGCTGCTCGCCCCCACCGAGGGCTCCCTGACCGTGCTCGGCACGCACCCGGCCGCCGCCCGCGAACGCATCGCGTACGTCGCGCAGAGCAAGCCGCTGTACCCGCAGCTCACCGTCGCCGACACGCTCCGCCTGGGCCAGGAGCTCAACCCGGCCCGCTGGGACGCCTCGGTCGCCGCGCGGATCGTGGCGAAGGGCGACCTCGACCCGAAGAGCAGGGTCCGCTCCCTCTCCGGCGGCCAGCGCACCCGCGTCGCGCTCGCCCTCGCGCTCGGCAAGCGGCCCGAACTCCTGCTCCTGGACGAGCCGATGGCCGACCTCGACCCGCTCGCCCGCCACGAACTGATGGGCGTCCTGATGGCCGAGGCCGCCGAACACGGCACCACGGTCGTGATGTCCTCGCACGTGGTCGCCGACCTGGAGGGCTCCTGCGACCACCTGCTCCTGATAGGCGGCGGCCGGGTACGCCTGGCGGGCGACCTGGACGACCTGCTGGCCGCGCACACCCTGATCACCGGCCCCGCGCACTCCCCCGGCACCGACACCGTCCGCGGCCTCGCCCCGCACACCGTCGTCGAGTCCCGCACCACCGGACGCCAGCTCACCGCGCTGGTACGCCCGAACGGCCCGCTCGGGGACGAATGGCAGACCGCGGAGCCCTCCCTCGAGGAGCTGGTCCTCGCGCATCTGCGCAGCCCCGACGCGCCCACGCTGACCTTCGACGCCACCCGCACCCCCGCTCAGGAGCACGCCGCATGACCGCCGTCCTGCCCTTCACCACGACACGGGTGATGCTGCGGCTGCACCGCCCCGCCCTGTACGTCTGGGCCGGAGTGTTCCTCGTCGCCGGAGCCCTGCTGCTGTGGCTGTACGGCCCGCTCACGGACGCGGCGGCCTCGGGGTGGCGGCAGTGGAACGCCTGCTCCAAGCCCGTCTGCGCCTACGACCAGGACGCGATCCTCACCTACAAGTCGCTCTCGCAGTACATGAGCATCGCGGTGAACGTCGTACCGCTCCTCGTCGCCGCCTGGGCGGGCGCCTCGCTGACCGGCCGGGAGATGGAGACCGGCACCGCGCAGCTCGCCTGGACCCAGTCGCTCTCCCCGGCCCGCTGGCTGGCGGCCAAGCTGGCCGTCCCCGCCGCGCTCGTCACCGCCGGAACGAGTGTGCTGGTCCTGCTGCACAACCTGGTGTGGTCCAAGGGCCGCGGAAAGATCGACAACGCCAAGTCCTGGACCGACCTCCTCACCTTCCACGCCAACGGCACGACGACCGTCGCCTTCGCCCTGTTCGGCCTGGCCGCCGGCGCCCTGGCAGGCCTCGTGCTGCGCCGCTCGCTGGCCTCGCTCGTCGTCACGGTGGCGGCGACGGGAGCCGTCTGGGGCGCGGTCAGCCTGGCGCGCCCCTACCTCTGGCCTTCGGTGAGGACCGTCAGCGGCCTCACCGACGACAGCCCCAGGGGTCTCGGACTCACCGTCGACGAAGGGCTCCTCACCGCCTCCGGCGCGCGCATCCCCAACCCGTACTGCGGCAGCAGCCACGTCGCCGAGTGCGGAGACCTGTACGACCGCCTCGGCGCCGTCAGCTACTACAACGACTCCCACCCCTTCTCCCACTACTGGCCCCTCCAGCTCACGGCGACCGCCCTGGTACTGGCCCTCGCCGCAGTCGCAGTCCTGGCCGCCTTCCGTCTGCTGAAGCGGCAGACGGGCGGCGCCCCCGTCGTCACCGCCAAGGAGCCCGCATGACCGCAGTCACCACCGCGCGGCCACTCGCCGAGCGCCCCTCTCCACTCAAGCCGCGCGGCGCCGTCTGGGCGGCGCTGAAGCTGCACCGCACCCCACTGCGGATCTGGTGGGCCCTGGTCGCGGTGACCGCGGCGGGCATGCTGTGGGCGTACGCCCTCGGCGCGGACGCCGTACGGGAGTGGAGCCGCTCGGTGGCCTCGTGCGCCACGGCCACCGGCTGCGTGGACACCCTCGACGGGACGTACGAGTTCTACGACCTGGTCACCGGGCTCGCCACCTCCGCCATCGCCTACCTGCCCTACCTGGTCGCCGCCTGGGCGGGCGCCACCCTGGTCGCCCGCGACCTGGAGAGCGGCACGTCCGCCCTCGCCTGGACGCAGTCCGTCACGCCCGCGCGCTGGCTGGCGGCGCAGCTCGCGGTCCCGGCCGCTCTGATCACCGCCGGCACGACCGTGCTGGTGCTCCTGCACCGCCTGGTGTGGGCCGACGGCCGCGACCTCCTCGGCGTGGACTGGTACAACTCGGACGTCTTCCGCGCCAACGGCCCGGTCGCCGTCGGCTCCGCCCTGTGCGCCCTCGCCGTGGGCGCCCTGGCAGGCCTACTGGTGCGCCGTACGCTGCCCGCGCTGGGCCTGGCCCTCGTCGTCACCGTGGCCGTGCACACCCTCGGGGACCTGTACCGGGTGAGCCTGTGGCCGTCGGTGACCGTCACCGGGGCGGCCGCCTCCAACCTCCCGGCCGATGCGGCGCCCCTCGAACACGGCGTGATCCTCACCTCCGGCGAGCGGATCGGCAACAACCTGGCCTGCGTCGACAACGACACGGCCGTCGACCTCAACAGGTGCATGAGCAAGAACGGCATCTCCGACCTGTGGGCCACCTACCACCCGCCGTCCCACTTCTGGCCCCTCCAGCTCACGGAATCCGCCATCCTCCTCACCCTCACCGCCCTCGTCGTCTTCCTGACCTTCCGGGTCCTGAAGCGGCGTACCGCCTGACAAGCGGCCTACCGCCTGAATGCGGGGTATGGACGTGTCTCCCGGCTCCACGGACGTCCGGGAGACGCCCCTCCATATCCCGCACGTCATGTCCCCGTAACCATCGATTCAGACGACCTTGCAACGCTCGACCAATGAACCCCCCCGCCGCGCCAGAGCCTCCGCCCTCCGAGGAGAGCGAGCCCCTGCCGTCGACGGTGGACGAGCACGAGCTGGTGTTGGCGAACGGGAACATCCGCCTCGCTCCGCTGCCGTTCGCGCTCTCCGACGCGCCAGTAGCGCTCCCGGGGCGGAAGAATGGGTCCATGAACCAGCCAAGCGCCCAGGCCCCGGTCCAGCACGCACAGCCGTCCGTCGGCTCCATAGCCGCGCACCGCCCGCACACGGTGGCCGCGAACGTCTCCGACCTGGAACCGGACCTCGACGCCGACCTCGACGCGTACGAGGACACGGTCGAGGACGGCATCCAGCTGCCGCAGGGCCGGTTCCTGGACCGGGAGCGCAGCTGGCTGGCGTTCAACGAACGCGTGCTCGAGCTCGCCGAGGACCCGAACACACCACTTCTGGAGCGCGCCAACTTCCTGGCGATCTTCGCCAGCAACCTGGACGAGTTCTTCATGGTCCGGGTGGCGGGACTGAAGCGCCGCATCGCGACGGGCGTGGCCACCAAGTCCGCCTCGGGCCTGCAGCCCCGCGAGGTCCTGGAGATGATCTGGGCCCGCTCGCGCGAGCTCATGGCCCGGCACGCGGCCTGCTACCAGGAGGACGTGGCCCCCGCGCTCGCGGAGGAGGGCGTCCACCTGGTCCGCTGGAGCGAGCTGACGGAGAAGGAGCAGGCCCGCCTGTTCACCTTGTTCCGGCACCAGATCTTCCCGGTCCTCACCCCCCTGGCGGTCGACCCCGCGCACCCCTTCCCGTACATCTCGGGCCTGTCCCTGAACCTGGCCGTCGTCGTACGGAACCCGGTCAGCGGCCACCGCCACTTCGCGCGCGTCAAGGTCCCGCCGCTGCTCTCCCGCTTCCTGGAGGCCTCCCCCAGCCGCTACGTCCCCATCGAGGACGTCATCGCGGCCCATCTGGAGGAGCTCTTCCCGGGTATGGAGGTGTTGGAGCACCACACCTTCCGCCTCACCCGGAACGAGGATCTCGAGGTCGAGGAGGACGACGCCGAGAACCTGCTCCAGGCCCTGGAGAAGGAGCTCATGCGGCGCCGCTTCGGGCCGCCGGTGCGCCTGGAGGTCGAGGAGTCCATCGACCGGTACGTACTCGACCTGCTGGTACGGGAGTTGAAGATCTCCGAGGCCGAGGTGTACCCGCTGCCGGGCCCCCTCGACCTGACCGGCCTCTTCGGCATAGGGGGCCTGGACCGGCCCGAGCTGAAGTACCCGAAGTTCATCGCGGGCACCCACCGCGACCTCGCGGAGGTCGAGTCGGCGTCCGCGCCCGACATCTTCGCCGCCCTGCGCGAGCGCGACGTACTGCTGCACCACCCGTACGACTCCTTCTCCACCTCCGTCCAGGCCTTCCTGGAGCAGGCGGCGGGGGACGACGACGTACTGGCCATCAAGCAGACCCTGTACCGGACCTCGGGCGACTCGCCGATCGTCGACGCGCTGATAGACGCCGCCGAGTCCGGCAAGCAGGTCCTCGTCCTGGTCGAGATCAAGGCCCGCTTCGACGAGCAGGCCAACATCAAGTGGGCCAGGAAGCTCGAAGAGGCCGGCTGCCATGTCGTGTACGGGCTCGTCGGCCTGAAGACCCACTGCAAGCTGTCCCTTGTGGTCCGCCAGGAGGGCGACACACTGCGCCGGTACTGCCATGTCGGTACGGGCAACTACCACCCCAAGACCGCCCGCCTGTACGAGGACCTTGGGCTGCTCACCGCCGACCCGCAGGTCGGCGCGGACCTCTCCGACCTCTTCAACCGGCTCTCCGGCTACTCGCGCCGCGAGACCTACCGCCGGCTGCTCGTCGCCCCCAAGTCCCTGCGCGACGGCCTGATCTCGCGGATCAACAAGGAAGTCCAGCACCACATCGCCGGACGCCCCGCGTTCGTCCGCATCAAGGTCAACTCGATGGTGGACGAGGCGATCATCGACGCCCTCTACCGCGCCTCGCAGGCCGGCGTGCCGGTCGACATCTGGGTGCGCGGCATCTGCGCGGTCCGGCCCGGCGTCACGGGCCTGTCCGAAAACATACGAGTCCGCTCGATCCTCGGCCGCTTCCTGGAACACTCCCGGGTCTTCGCCTTCGGCAACGGCGGCGAACCCGAGATCTGGCTCGGCAGCGCCGACATGATGCACCGCAACCTCGACCGCCGCATCGAGGCTCTGGTGAGGATCACCGACCCGGCCCACCGGGCAGCCCTCAACCGGCTGTTCGAAACCGGTATGTCCGACACCACCGCTTCCTGGCACCTGGGCCCGGACGGCGAATGGACCCGGCACGCGCTCGACGCCGAGGGCCAACCCCTGCGGAACGTCCAGGAGATGCTCATTGACGCCCGGAGGCGCCGGCGTGGCACAGCAACAACTTGACCCCACCGACCCCAGCACGGCCGGGCCGGTGTCCTGTGACGCCCTGGCGGGCTATCTACGGGCGCAGGCAACGGAGTTCCTCCGTTCACTGCGCCAGCACCGGGAGACCGGCGGTGCGTCCAGCGGCTCGGACGGCTCCGTCGACGCGGCGCGCGCCCTGCGCCGCTCGGCCCGCCGGATAAGCGGTTCGCTGCACACCTTCCGGCCGCTGCTCGACGCGGACTGGTCGGAGGGCATGCGCCCCGAACTGGCCTGGCTGTCGGGCACGTTGGCGCGCGAGCACGCGTACTCGGCCCGTCTGGAGCGGCTGCTCGGCGCACTGAACCGGCTGTCAGGCCCGGGCACGCCCGCCGGTTTCCCGGCGCAGGCCGGACCGGAGGCGAGCACGGAACCCAAGGGCAATCTGACCATCGGCGCGGCGAAGGCGGGCGCCCTGCTCGACCGCCAGCTGACCCTGGCCCGCACCCGGGCCCACTCGGCCGCCCTCCAGGCACTGGGCTCCTCCCGCTTCCACGCCGTCGCGGACAGCGTCGCCGTCCTCGCCAGCGAGGTGCCGCTGACCCCGACGGCGGCCATGGCCGACCTGCGCCCGTCGGCCGCCGCCGCCGAGGGCCGCCTGATCGACGCCGTCGGCACCCTGCCGCTGCTCACCGCAGGGCACCCCTACAACGCGGAGGCCCTCGTGCACGGCCTCTCCGCCGACACCGCGCCCCAGCCGCAGGACGCCCCCTGGCACCAGGTCCGCCTGCTGCTGCGCCTGCACCGCTACGCCCGCGAGGTGCTGCACGGCGAGGAGTGCCCCGTCGACCCCCGGCTGCTCGGCGCCGGCCAGGCCCTGAACCAGCACCGGGACGCCGCGGAGGCCGCCTCGGCCGCGGCCTCGGCGGCCCGCACCCCGCGCATCGCCCCGGCGACCGCTTACGCGCTCGGCGTGCTCCACGCCGACCAGCGGCACGAGGTGGAGGCGGCGCGCTTCGCGTTCCAGCAGTGCTGGCAGAAGGAAGCGGTACGCACCCCGTAGAAGACCCGCTTGAAGGGACTGGAGGTCCGATGACCGACGACGACACCATCCAGGCGGCCGGCTGCGTCCTGTGGCGCACCTCCCCAATGGACGTACCCGGCGAGCTGGAGATCTGTCTGGTCCACCGGCCGAAGTACGACGACTGGTCGCACCCCAAGGGCAAGCTCAAGCGCGGCGAGGACCCGCTCGCCGGCGCGCTGCGCGAGGTCGAGGAGGAGACCGGGTTCCGCTGCGTGCCCGGCGCCCGCCTCCCCTCGGCCCTCTACTACGTGGACGGCCGCCGCAAGCAGGTCGGCTACTGGGCCGCGGAGGCGACGGACGGCCACTTCATCCCCAACCGCGAGGTCGACCACATCAGCTGGCTCACCCCGGACGCGGCCCGCACCCGCCTGACCCAGCCCCGCGACCGCGACTTGGTGGACGCGCTGCTGAGCGCGCTGCATCTTGCGTAGTGGTGCCGGAACGTGTGCGTAGCCGATCGATTACGTAGAGTTCCCTTTCGGGTCCCCCGGTTCGGGATCTCTCCGTGTCCTCGACGTAAGCGTTCCGTGACCTCACCGCACCGCCCTCAGGGGTTCACCCCCCGTTCACTTTTGGCCATCGGCGCCTTCACCTGATCTGCCTAATTTCGGCCTTACACGGTGCGAGGCGGCCTGACGGATGTCTCCTCCGCATCACACAGACTTCGCACGCCGCCACCAGACGGCGGCTCCTGGAAGGAACACCCGAAAAGTGAAGCTTCAGCAGCGCATGAACCGGCGGGCCCTCACCCTCGGCGCTCTCGCGGTCTCCGGCGCCCTGGCCCTCACGGCGTGCGGCTCGGACGACACCGGCACCACCACGGACTCGAGCGCCACGACCGGCGCGGCCAGCTCGATCAAGTGTGACGACGCCAAGGGTCAGCTCCTCGCCGACGGCTCCTCCGCGCAGAAGAACGCGATCGACGCCTGGGTGAAGGAATTCAGCACCGCCTGTGGCGTGCAGATCAACTACAAGGGCGGCGGCTCGGGCGCCGGCGTCACCGCGTTCAC
Organism: Streptomyces sp. NBC_00620; assembly: GCF_026341825.1. GTDB lineage: Bacteria > Actinomycetota > Actinomycetes > Streptomycetales > Streptomycetaceae > Streptomyces. Next base: position 2,293,615 of record NZ_JAPENY010000001.1, on the reverse strand, counting down.
GCAGGGCACGGTCGCCTTCGCCGGCTCCGACTCCGCGCTGAAGCCCGAAGAGGTCACGGCCTCCAAGGCGGTCTGCACCGGTGGCCAGGCCATCGACCTCCCGATGGTCGGCGGCCCGATCGCGGTCGGTTACAACGTCCCGGGTGTCGACAACCTGGTCCTGGACGCGACCACCATCGCGAAGATCTTCGACAGCAAGATCACCAACTGGAACGACGCCGCGATCAAGGCGCTGAACCCCGACGCCACGCTGCCCGACCTCAAGATCCAGGCGTTCCACCGTTCGGACGAGTCCGGCACCACGGACAACTTCACCAAGTACCTGATCGCCGCGACGCCGGACAACTGGAAGTACGAGGGCGGCAAGGCCTGGCAGGCCAAGGGCGGCCAGTCCGCGAGCGGCTCCAGCGGTGTCGCCGCGCAGGTCAAGCAGACCTCCGGCGCCATCAGCTACATGGAGCTGTCGTACGCCAAGGACGGCATCGCCGCCGCCTCCCTGGACACGGGTGCCGCGGCTCCGGTCGAGGCCACCGTCGACAACGCCACCAAGGCGATCGCCGCCGCCCAGGTCGTCGGCACGGGCTCGGACCTCGCGCTCAAGCTGGACTACGCGACCAAGGCCGAGGGCGCCTACCCGATCACCCTTGTCACCTACGAGATTGTCTGCGACAAGGGCAACAAGGCCGACACCCTGCCGGCCACGAAGGCGTTCCTGACCTACATCGCCAGCGAGGACGGCCAGAAGCTCCTCACCGAGGCCGGCTACGCGCCGATCCCGGCCGAGATCATCGCCAAGGTCCGCACCACCATCGCGGGCCTGAGCTAAACCCCGACGGTGCACCGCCGCCAGGAGCCCCACATCTCGTGCGACTCCGCAGACCGGAGAAATCTGATGGATATATCGACGAAGAACGACGCCGAAGCGCCTCCGCCAACCCCCCAGCCTTCCGCGGTCGAGCAGAAACGTGCCGGCCGCGGCGCCACCCGACCCGGTGACCGGATCTTCCTCGGTCTCTCCCGCGGCTCGGGCATTTTCCTGCTGGTGGTCATGGCCGCCATCGCGATCTTCCTGACCTATCGCGCCACCCTCGCGATCAGCAAGGACGAGAGCAACTTCCTCACCACGTTCGAGTGGAACCCCACCGCGATCCCGCCGGACTTCGGCATCGCCGTCCTGGCCTTCGGCACGGTGGTCTCCTCGATCGTCGCCATGGTCATCGCGGTCCCGATCGCGGTCGCCATCGCGCTGTTCCTCACGCACTACGCCCCGCGCAGGCTCAGCGGCCCCATCTCGTACGTCATCGACCTGCTCGCCGCCGTGCCGTCCATCGTGTACGGCCTGTGGGGCGCCCTCATCCTCGTCCCGCACATGAACGGCCTCTTCGGCTGGCTCGACGACTACCTCGGCTGGACCGGCATCTTCGAGTGGCAGGGCGGCGCCCCGCGCTCGATGCTCACCGTCGGCATCCTGCTCGCGATCATGATCCTGCCGGTCATCACGAACGTGAGCCGCGAGGTCTTCCGGCAGTCCCCGCAGATGATCGAAGAGGCGGCTCTCGCCCTCGGCGCCACGCGCTGGGAGGTCATCCGCATGTCGGTGATCCCCTTCGGCCGCTCCGGCGTGATCTCCGCCTCGATGCTGGGCCTCGGCCGCGCGCTCGGCGAGACGATGGCCGTCGCCACGGTCCTCTCGCCGACCTTCGACATCCAGGCCAGCCTGCTCGACCCGGGCGGCGGCACCTTCGCCCAGAACATCGCCAGCAAGTTCGGTGAGGCATCCGAGCAGGGCCGTGACGCGCTCATCGCCTCCGGCCTGGTCCTCTTCGTCATCACCCTGCTGGTCAACGGCGCGGCCCGCGCGATCATCGCCCGTCGCAAGGAGTACTCGGGGGCCAACGCATGAGCCACACCCTGAACGCGAAGCGTCCCAGCACCCTGCAGGGCGCGACGCTGCCCAAGTGGACCCCGTGGGCGATCGCCGCGGGCTCGGTCGCCCTCGGCATCGGTATCAGCGCCGCGGCCGGGCTGGACAGCAGCGTCCAGTGGGGCCTGATGGCCGCGGTCCTCTTCGTCCTCGGGACGTACGGCATCGCCGCGCGCATCGAGGGCCGTCGGCAGGCCAAGGACCGGGTGGCGACCAGCCTGGTCTGGGTCGCCTTCATCCTCGCCGTCGTGCCGCTGGTCTCCCTGGTCTGGACGACCATCGTGCGCGGTATCAAGGTGCTCGACGTCTACTTCCTGACCCACTCGATGGGAGTCGTCACCGACACCGAGCCGGGAGGCGGCATCTACGCCGCCATCATCGGCAGCCTGGAGCAGGTCGGCCTCGCCGCACTCATGGCCGTGCCGGTCGGTGTGCTCACCGCCGTCTACCTCGTGGAGTACGGGCGCGGCAACCTCTCCCGGGCCATCACGTTCTTCGTCGACGTCATGACCGGCATCCCGTCGATCGTCGCCGGCCTGTTCATCCTGAGCCTGATGCTGCAGTTCGACATGCAGCCCTTCGGCTTCGCCGGCTCGCTCGCCCTGGCGATCCTGATGATGCCGGTCGTCGTCCGCTCCACGGAGGAGATGCTCAAGCTCGTTCCGAACGAGCTGCGCGAGGCCTCCCTCGCCCTGGGTATCCCGAAGTGGCGCACCATCCTGAAGGTGGTCCTGCCGACTTCCCTCGGCGGCATCATCACCGGCATCATGCTGGCAGTAGCCCGTATCGCGGGCGAGACCGCACCGGTGCTGCTGCTGGTGTTCGGCAACCCCTTCATCAACAACAATCCGTTCGAGGGTGCGCAGGCCTCGTTGCCGCTGTACATCTACCAGCAGTACGCGAACAGCGCCGGCTCGGGCGCGGCGTACGACCGTGCCTGGGCGGCGTCGCTCACCCTGATCGCCTTCATCATGATCCTCAACCTGGCGGCTCGCGGCATCGCCCGCTGGAAGGCGCCGAAGACAGGTCGCTGACGCGGCCATATCAGCGACCGACGTCTCCCCCTCGAAAGAAGCAGTGATTGAAATGGCCAAGCGAATCGACGTAAGCGGACTGACCGCTTACTACAGCGCCCACAAGGCGATCGAAGACATCTCCATGACGGTCGAGCCGCGCTCCGTGACGGCCTTCATCGGCCCCTCCGGCTGCGGCAAGTCGACCTTCCTGCGCACCCTCAACCGCATGCACGAGGTCACCCCCGGCGGCCGTGTCGAGGGCAAGGTGCTCCTGGACGACGAGGACCTGTACGGGAGCGGGGTCGACCCCGTCGCCGTGCGCCGCACGATCGGCATGGTCTTCCAGCGCCCCAACCCCTTCCCCACCATGTCGATCTTCGACAACGTGGCGGCGGGCCTGAAGCTCAACGGCTCCTACAAGAAGTCCGAGCTGAGCGACGTCGTGGAGAAGTCCCTCAAGGGCGCGAACCTCTGGAACGAGGTCAAGGACCGCCTGAACAAGCCCGGCTCGGGCCTGTCCGGCGGTCAGCAGCAGCGTCTGTGCATCGCGCGGGCGATCGCGGTGGAGCCGCAGGTGCTCCTCATGGACGAGCCCTGCTCGGCCCTGGACCCGATCTCCACCCTCGCGATCGAGGACCTGATCGGCGAGCTGAAGGAGCGCTTCACGATCGTCATCGTGACGCACAACATGCAGCAGGCCGCCCGCGTCTCCGACCGCACCGCCTTCTTCAACCTGTCGGCGGTCGGCCAGCCCGGCAGGCTCATCGAGATAGACGACACGGAGCGCATCTTCTCCAACCCGACGGTCCAGGCCACCGAGGACTACATCTCGGGCCGCTTCGGCTGAGCCGACGCTTCAAGAACCCCTCGCGGTGCTGCATGGCGGTGCCACCGCGAGGACGAGAAGGGCCCGCCCCCGGCTACCGGGGGCGGGCCCGCTCCTTTTCTCACCGTGTTCTTACCCCTGGATGTGCCCCTCCGCGTCCGTGCGGGCCAGACTCCGGGCTCTTCGCGCCGGGCCGCGCCAGCCGCAGGTGCAGCGGGCCAGGCAGAAGCGGCCCTGCTCGACCGTTGTAGTGCGATGTTCCTGGCTCTGGGCGATCCCGTCCTGCTGTGCCACGCCAACAACGTTACCCAAGGCAAGTGAACGGAGTGCGCACGCGTGACGAGCACCCCCACACGTCGTTAAGCGGAGCGACGGGGAGGGCCCGGGACGGACCGGCTGGGGGTCGGCAGGCGATGGTGGCGCAGGTGGAGGAGGAGCGGCGGGGCGGCCGGATGATCGTCGTGGGCGCCGCGGTGGGGCTGATGGTCTGTGTCACCGGATGCTCGGGCGGTACCGGCGTCACCGAGGACGCCCGGACCGGTGCCGACAGCGTCGAGGTGCTGCACCGGGCCGCCGACTCCCTGAGGCGGGCGGGCAGCGCGAAGACCCGTACGTCCATGGAGATGGCCACCGGCGGGACCAGGGTCACCATCCGGGGCGAGGGTGTGTACGACTTCGAGGAGCAGCGGGGCCGGCTGAAGGTACTGCTGCCGCAGGACCCCGCGGGCGCCGACGAGCACCGGCCGATCACCGAACTCCTCGCGCCGGGCGCCCTCTTCATGAAGAACCGCGGCGCCGGTGTCCCCTCCGACAAGTGGGTCCGCGTCGACACGGCCGGCCTCTCCGACGGGAACCTGGTGACGGGCGGCGCCACCGACCCGTACGCGGCGGCAGAGTTGCTGCGCGGGGCGCGGACGGCGGCGTACGTCGGGAAGACCGAGGTCGCCGGGGTTCCGGTGCGGCACTACCGCGGTACGGCCGACCTCGACCTGGCCGCGAAGAGCGCGTCGGAGGGCAACCGGGACGCGTTGAAGGCGGCGGCGAAAGGGTTCGCCAGCGCCCAAGTGCCGTTCGACGCCTACCTCGACGACGAGGGGCGGCTGCGCAAGGTCCGCCACCGCTTCAGCTTCGTCAACGGACGGCAGAAGGGCACCGTCGCCGTCGCCTCGACGACCTTGCTGTACGAGTTCGGGGTCGCCGCCGACGTGACACTTCCGGAGTCCGCGGACATCTTCGCCGGGAAGATCGCGGAGTAGGAACGCCCGACCGGGGCAGGGGCGGGCGTAGGAGGAGTTGGGGGCCGGAAATGGCCCTTCCGTGCCATGCGCGGTGTGTAGGCCGCTACCTACTCTAGGAAGTCGGTGACGGCAGGAAGAGGTGATGCACGTGGCTCCGGTCGGCGGTACTGCAGTTCAGGACCACGTGGCCCTCGCCGAGATCGAGCTGTGCGGAGACCTGATCATCGCGGCCTCGGCCGCTGACGAGGACCGGCTCAGTCTTGAGAGCATCGACGAGGTGCTGAAGGTGTCCGAAGCGCGCACCTACGAGCGTGACCATCAGCAGACAAGGGACGCGGACCTGTAGCCCGTCCCGTCCGGGCGTGGCCGGGTCCCCGCCACGCCGCCCCCCATGTACGTACCCAAGTGGGCAACCCCACATCACGTACGCAGCAGTCGTCCGATCGCCTTCGTCGCTTCCTCGACCTTCGCGTCGATCTCGTCGCCGCCCTTGACGGCCGCGTCCGCGACGCAGTGGCGCAGGTGCTCCTCCAGGAGCTGGAGGGCGAAGGACTGCAGGGCCTTCGTGGAGGCGGAGACCTGGGTGAGTATGTCGATGCAGTAGACGTCCTCGTCGACCATCCGCTGCAGACCGCGGATCTGGCCCTCGATCCGGCGCAGGCGCTTGAGGTGTTCGTCCTTCTGCTTGTGGTAGCCGTGGATACCCCGGTCGTGGTCGGTCACGACCTGCTGCACGGGTTCGCCGGAGGGCGCCGTCGCGCCGGCCTCGGTGGTCGTCATCGCGTCCTCCTGATGAGTCTGTCGGCGGTCCCGGAGGGCCCCGGGGACACCTCGGGGGATATACCGGAGGCCCTTGTCGAGATCCCGTCCGGTTCGCCGCTTACATATACCCCTGGTAGGTATATGGTATCGAACTTTGCTGGGTATAGGGCCCTTGCCCGATGGCGGAGCCGGACCCTGTGCTGATCACTGTGCCTGATGGGCGACACTGGGAGACGGCCCATTAGCCGTGGCCGGATGATGCGCCTAGCATCAGCCTGACCGAACCGAAGCACCCCGAGGACCCCAACGTGCGCTTTCGTCTGACCCCCAGGGAGACGAGCTTCTACGACATGTTCTCCGCATCCGCGGACAACATCGTCACGGGCTCGAAACTCCTCATGGAACTGCTCGGGGCGGACGCCTCCGGCCGGACCGAGATCGCAGAGCGTATGCGGGCCGCGGAACACGCCGGTGACGACGCCACGCACGCGATCTTCCACCAGTTGAACTCCTCGTTCATCACGCCGTTCGACCGCGAGGACATCTACAACCTGGCCTCGTCCCTCGACGACATCATGGACTTCATGGAGGAGGCCGTCGACCTGGTCGTGCTGTATCAGGTCGAGGAGCTCCCCAAGGGTGTGGAGCAGCAGATCGAGGTGCTGGCGCGGGCGGCCGAGCTGACGGCGGAGGCCATGCCGAACCTCCGCACGATGGACAACCTCACCGAGTACTGGATCGAGGTCAACCGCCTGGAGAACCAGGCCGACCAGATCCACCGCAAGCTGCTCGCCCAGCTCTTCAACGGCAAGTACGACGCCATGGACGTGCTCAAGCTCAAGCAGATCGTGGATGTGCTGGAGGAAGCGGCCGACGCGTTCGAGCACGTGGCGAACACGGTGGAGACCATCGCCGTCAAGGAGTCCTGACCTCTTCATGGACACCTTCGCCCTGATCGTGACCATTGGCGTCGCGCTCGGATTCACATACACGAACGGCTTCCACGACTCGGCGAACGCGATCGCGACGTCCGTGTCGACGCGGGCGCTGACACCGCGGGCGGCGCTCGCCATGGCCGCGGTCATGAACCTCGCGGGTGCCTTCCTCGGCAGCGGGGTCGCCAAGACGGTCAGCGAGGGCCTGATCCAGACCCCCGAGGGCTCCAAGGGAATGGGAATCCTCTTCGCGGCCCTCGTCGGCGCGATCACCTGGAACCTGGTCACCTGGTACTTCGGTCTTCCGTCCTCCTCCTCCCATGCCCTGTTCGGCGGCATGGTGGGCGCGGCGCTGGCCGGCGGCACGACGGTCTACTGGGACGGGGTGCTGGACAAGGTCGTCATTCCGATGTTCGCCTCGCCGCTGGTCGGCCTGGTCGTCGGCTATCTGGTGATGTGCGCGATCATGTGGATTTTCCGCCGCTCCAACCCCCACAAGGCCAAGCGCGGATTCCGTATCGCCCAGACCGTCTCGGCCGCCGGCATGGCTCTCGGCCACGGTCTCCAGGACGCCCAGAAGACCATGGGCATCGTGGTGATGGCGCTGGTCATCGCCGATGTGCAGGGGCCGGGCGATCCGATTCCCGTCTGGGTGAAGATCGTCTGCGCGGTGATGCTGTCGCTCGGGACGTACGCCGGTGGCTGGCGCATCATGCGGACGCTGGGCCGGAAGATCATCGAGCTCGATCCGCCCCAGGGCTTCGCCGCGGAGACGACGGGCGCGTCGATCATGTTCGCCACGGCCTACCTCTTCAAGGCCCCCATCTCCACGACCCACGTCATCACCTCCGCCATCATGGGCGTCGGCGCCACCAAGCGCCTGAACGCCGTCCGCTGGGGCGTGGCCAAGAACATCATCCTCGGCTGGTTCATCACCATGCCGGCGGCGGCACTGGTGGCGGCGCTGAGCTTCTGGGTCGTGAATCTGGCGGTTCTGTAGGGGAGTTTCTTCGCCCCCTCCGCCCCTACCCGTCCCTTGCTTCCGGGCTACGCCCGATTTCAGCCCGTCCGGCGTTTGAGGACGAGGCCGTCCAGGCCGAAAGCGGGGGTCTGGGGGCGCAGCCCCCAGGAACGGGACGGGTAGGGGCGGAGGGGGCGAAAAAACCCACCCCCAGCCCCACCCGACCCGCAGACGCCCCGCCGGTGGAACCCCCGAACCCGGGGACCCGTCTCCCTCCACAGAACCAAGGGGAGGCGCACATGCAACGGCGTACGTTCATAGGCGGAGCCACAGCCGCACTCGCGGCGGCAGCCACAGCCGCGTGCAACGGCAAAACGGACGCGCCCCAAGGCGCGGCCGAAACAACCGGCACCCCCATACGCACGGCCACCACCAGCACAGCAACCCCCGCCAACTGGACCGCCCTGTCCAGGGACCTGGACGGCACCCTGATCCGCCCGAACGACCAGGCCTGGCCAACCGCCCACCAGCTCTACAACACCCGCTTCGACACCCTGAAGCCCACCGCAGTCGCCTACGTCGCCCACGCAGAAGACATCCGCACCACCATCGCCTACGCCCGCGCCCACGCCATCAAGGTCTCGATCCGAAACGGCGGCCACTCCTACGCAGGCTGGTCCTCCGGCAACAACCGCCTGGTCATCGACGTATCGAAGCTGAACAAGATCCGGGCAAGCGCCAACGAGGCAGTCGTGGGCGCCGGTTCCAAACTGATCGACGTGTACCGCGCCCTCGCGGCGAAGGGCGTCACGATCCCCGCCGGCTCGTGCCCCACGGTGGGCGTCTCCGGCCTCACCCTGGGCGGCGGCCACGGCGTGGTCTCCCGCGCGTACGGCCTGACCTGCGACAGCTTGACGCAGGCGACCCTGATCACGGCCGACGGCAAGCAGCTCACCGCGAACGCGACGGAGAACAAGGACCTCTTCTGGGCCCTGCGCGGCGCGGGCAACGGCAACTTCGGCATAGTCACCGAGCTCCGCTACAAGACCCACCCCGCCCCCCAGGCCGTATCGGCGTACATGACCTGGCCCTGGTCAAGGGCAGCCGCCGTGATCAAGGCCTGGCAGGAGTGGGGCCCGACCCAGCCGGACGAGATCTGGTCCTCCTGCCACCTCGCGAACGCGACCGGCGGCACGCCGACGATCTCCATCGCCGCGTTCTCCCTCGGCACGTACGTCGAACTCCAGAACGCCGTGGACCGGCTGGCCGACACGATCGGCGCCCCCGCGAGCAGCGTCTCGCTGAAGCGCCGCTCGTACGAGGACTCGATGGAGGTGTACGCGGGCTGCTCGTCCTTCTCCACGGACGCCCAGTGCCACCTGCCGGGCTCGACCCCGGGCCGCTCGACGCAGGGCGCCCTCGGTCGCGAAACGTACGCGGCCCGCTCGGATTTCTTCGACCATTCGATATCGTCGGCCGGGATCCAGGCCCTCATGAAGCAGCTCTCGACGGTCCGAGGCGGCTCGGGCAGCATCGCCCTGACGGCACTCGGCGGCGCGGTCAACCGCGTCTCCCCCACCTCCACGGCCTTCGTCCACCGCCGCTCGCGCATGCTCGCCCAGTACATCGCCGCTTGGCAGGCCGGCACCTCCGGCACCACCGCCCAGTCCTGGCTGACCACCGCCCACAAGGCCATGTCCCCCTACGCCTCGGGCGCCGCGTACCAGAACTACACGGACCCCACCCTCACCAACTGGCGCAAGGCGTACTACGGCGACGCGGCCCCCCGCCTGACAGCCCTGAAGAAGCAGTACGACCCGAACCGCTTCTTCGACTTCCCGCAGGCGCTGTAGTACGGCCGTTGCGCGGCGGTGCGGTCTTACGCGACAGCGCGGTGCGGACTCTGCGCGACAGCGCGGGCTCGGGCGGTACGGCCTCTACGCGGCCAGATCCCGATCCTCGGCCCGCTCCACCCGAGCCCCCGCGATCACCGCTTCCTCACCCGCGAGAGCCGCCCCCCGCGCCCGGATCAGCCCGCCGACCCGCGCGGACCCTTCCACGGCCTTGGCCACCGGCGTCAGCAGAAGCATGGCGAGCGGGGACAGCAGCAGGGCGACCGCCGTGCCGAGGGCGAAGCCGCCGATCACGTCGGTCGGGTAGTGCACGCCCATGTAGACCCGGCAGAAACCTTCGAGCAGCGCGAGCCCTATTCCGATCAGCCCGAACTTCCGGTTCGCGATGAAGAGCCCGACCGCGACGGCCATGGTGAGCGTCGCGTGGTCGCTGACGAAGGAGTAGTCGGTCTTGCCGGACACCAGCACGTCGAGGCCCTGGTGGTCGGCGAAGGGTCTGGGCCGCGCCACGAAATCCCGTATCGGCATGTTCACCAGCAGCGCGATCCCGGCGGCCAGCGGCGCCCACACCACCGCGGCCACGGACGACGCGGCATCCTCGCCGCCCCGCCGCCGCACGGACCACCAGCACCCGGCCACCAGCAGGACCATCGCGATCAGCAGCCCGTACTCGCCCACGAACTCGACACCCCGGTCGAACCACCGGGGCGCGTCCTTGGCCAGGCCATTGATGTCGTAGAGCAGGTCGACGTCGGGATTGGAACCGGATTCGGCGAGTCCAGCCATAGCGCTGCGGCTCCTTCGTCGTCGTGCCCGCGCGCGCAGCCTTTCGTGCGGCGCTCTGTCCCACCCCCGTGGTCGTAGATCCGCTCTACGTCAACAGGAACGCACAGTCCCCTCCAGTACGTTCCACCCTCCACCGAATGATCACTCAGACGTTATCGAAGAGAGATACATCGCCGCAGCTCAGAGGGTGGGTTCAGACCGTCGTGGGCAATGCTTTCGCGCCATCTTCGGTCACTCGCGTGGCTCCGAAGTAGTCGGGGGTGTCGACGGGGTCGAAGCGGATGACGGCCCCCGGCTTGGGCGCGTCGATCATGTACCCGCCGCCCACGTAGATGCCCACGTGCCGGATCGCCCGCGAGTTGGTGAGGTCGTCCGAGAAGAACACCAGATCGCCCGGCAGCAGCTCTTCCCGCGCGGGGTGCGGCCCGGCGTTGTACTGGTCGTTGGCGACCCGCGGAAGCGTGACCCCGACACTCTCGTACGCGGCCTTCGTCAGCCCCGAGCAGTCGAAGCGTCCGCCCTGGTCAGCGGTACCGTTCCCGCCCCACAGGTAGGGCGTGCCGAGCTTCTCCTGCGCGTACGAGATGGCCGCCGCGGCCTGCTTGGAGGGGTCGACCCGGGTCACCGGCGCGGCGAAACTCGCCTGCAGAGTGGTGATCGTCTTCACGTAGTTCTGGGTCTCCTTGTACGGCGGTACGCCCCCGTACTTGATGACCGCGTACGCCCCCGCGTTGTAGGCGGCGAGCATGTTGTGCGTCGGGTCCCCCGGCGCGTCCTTCACGTACGAGGCGAGCTCGCAGTCGTACGAAGCCGCCGATGGAATCGCGTCATTCGGATCCCATACATCGCGGTCGCCGTCCCCGTCGCCGTCGATTCCGTGAGTGGCCCAGGTCCCCGGGATGAATTGCGCTATTCCCTGCGCCGCCGCAGGGCTCTGGGCGCTCGGATTGAATCCGCTCTCCTGATAGAGCTGCGCGGCCAGCAGCGCCGGGTTGATGGCGCTGCACAGATTGCCCCACTTCTGTACGAGCGTCTGGTACGCGGCCGGCACGGCGCCCTTGGCCAGCGTGACCGCTCCGCCGGCCGCCCCACCCGCGAGGTTCCCCGCGACCAGGTAGACGCCGACGACGAGCACCATGACAAAGCCGAGCCCGGTGCCGACGGCGGCGATCGCCACGATCCATGCCTTACGCACCGTCAACCGCCCCTCGCCGCCCAGGAGTCCGCCGAGGTCAGTGTAGAGGCGGCTCCCGTGCGACGGGATGATCACACACAAGGTCGTACGGGGCGAAAACCGATGGACGCGACCGGCCGGCCGGTCCTACTCTCGGCCGGTCCAAGCGTTGTTGCTTCCGATGAGGTGCATTTGATGACGGTTCAGGCGAGCGCGGCCGAGTTCCACCGGCCGCCGACCGAAGGCATCACCACCATCGCAACCACCTTGGACCGAAGGAACCCCAGAAGTGGATCTTCCACGTATTTTCACCATCCGCGAGAGTAGCCATCGCATCCACAACCCGTTCACCAGCGAGAAGCTGGCGACTCTGGGCGAGGCGCTCAGCCCGCCGCCGGGGACTCGCATGCTCGATCTCGCCTGCGGCACGGGCGAGATGCTGTGCACCTGGGCACGCGACCACCAGATCACCGGCACCGGCGTGGACATCAGCACCGTCTCCATCGCCACCGCCCGCGCCCGAGCCGTCGAGCTGGGCGTCGCCGACCGAGTCACCTTCACGCACGGGGACGCGACGGGCCATGTCTCCGACGAACCGGTGGGCATCGCCGCGTGCATCGGCGCGACCTGGATCGGCAACGGACCGGCCGGCACCGTAGAACTCCTCCGCCGCAGCCTGGCCCCCGGCGGCATGATCCTGATCGGCGAGCCGTACTGGCGCCTCGATCCCCCGGATCAGACGACCGTCGAGGCCTGCCACGCTTCGGCCAAGGAGGACTTCCTCCCGCTGCCCGAGCTCCTCGAGCAGTTCGGCGAACTCGGCTGCGACGTGGTCGAGATGGTCCTCGCCGACCATGACAGCTGGGACCGCTTCGCCGCCGCCCAGTGGCTCAACATCCGCCGCTGGCTCGACGAGAACCCGGACGACGAACTGGCCCCCGTATTGCGCGCGGAACTCACCACCGCCCCCGCACGCCACGTCCGCTACCAGCGGGAGTACCTCGGCTGGGGAGTCTTCGCCCTGATGAATCGCTGACCCACCTCAAAGGGGGGTGTGGTGCGTGGCGTAGGCCACGCACCACACCCCTCCCGCCGTTGTGGTTCAGCTACGCGTCAGCGTGTAGTCGCCGCCGACGTTGTCGAACGTGGTCACGATGCCGTACTCGCCGGTCCGCGTCGGCGTGAAGGTCACCGAGACCGGCTGCCCACCGGAGTTGGACCCGACAGCGGACGCCACCGCGGAGCTGCGGCTCTGGACGAACGTCGACGGTGCGCTCGGATCGTCGCCCATGACGAACAGACTGGCCACCGAGATCGGGCTTGTCGTGGTCAGCGTGATCGTCACCGGCACACCCGCGGTCAGCGGCGTGTCCTGCACGGCGGCGACCTGCGAGTCGTCGAGGTGGAAGGAGGTGGATGACCCCGGCTGCAACGTGTCGAAGCCCATCACGGACTCGATGGTGTAGGTACCGGGTCCCCCCTGGAACAGGCTCACCCGTGGGTAGTAGTCGCCCACCGGCCGCAGATTCGAGTCGATCGCGACGAAATCGACCGTCTGGCCGCCCAGAGCGCTGCCGCCGAGAACCGACGTCTGCGCCCGGTCGTCGTACAGCAGGAGGTTGAAGTCGTTCGGATTCGACGGCCGCAGCGCGACCACGGACCACGAGTGGACCGCGGTGTTGAGGCTGAAGTTCTGCGGCGGCCCGGGAAAGACGAACGCGGGGAGGAACTGACCTCGGGCGTCGAGCAAGGGCTTGCGGTAGCCGTAGTCGATCGTGTTCTGGTAGAGCGACCCCAGCGAGGAGTCGGACACGTCGAATCCTTCCGTGCCACGACTGCTCCAGAACGACGCCAACGTGTTGTCGACGTGACGCGCGAGCGGGAAGAAGACGGCTCCGAAGCCCTCACTGTGCTGATCCCAGGTTTCGGCACCGCTGGAGTTGATGTCTATGAGATCCCACAACGCCCCGGCGACCCGCGTCTCCGTCACATCACCATTGCCGACACCATTGAACCCCCAGGTCGGAAACTCGAAATTCATCGAGGTTCCGATGCCGAACTGAAAAACCGGGGTGTGGTACATGGCCAGTGAGAAGAAGTCCGCCCATCCCTCGATCCACGCGCATACGGCGGTGCTGGCCTGGTTGGGAGGATGCGGCCTGGGGCAACCCACGGTCGACGGAAACGCGTCGTTGTAGACGTCGTCCATCAGCGCGTGGCCGATCTCGTGCATGACCTCCATCGGGGCGTCCGGGGTTACGGCGAGCAGCTGCACCACGTTGCCCACCTGGTCATAGAAATCCGTGTCGCCGACTGCGGTGTTCGACCAGTTGATTCGCAACTGCCGGCACGTGGTGTCCTTCGGATCCCAGCAGCCGTTCGTGTGCGGAACCCCCACCCACGCGTCGTTGGCCTCGTCGAAGGCGTGAGCGGCCCGGTGGCCCGCCGTGCCGTCGCCGGGAACCTGGGTGCCGAAGTTCACGGTGCTGCCCGCTACCGGATTGGCGCGGACCGGCGTACTCCAGTTGTAGATGTTCGTGCCGTTCTGCACCCGCCACGCGCCGTTCTCAGCCGCGAACGTGATGTACAACTGCGTGAACTGCGCGGCCGTGAAACAGATGTCGTAGCGGCCGGCGGAGTTCGTGAGCCCGGCGATCCGCGCGCCGGTCCGCAGATCCCGCACCTGGACCTGCATGTTCATCCCGTTGTGCTGCACACCGGCCTGGTCGTTGTAGGCCCAGGTGCCGACCGCGTGCGTGTCACAGGCCAGCAGCGACGGCGAAGCGCCGGAGCTCTGCTTCTGTGCCGGAAGTGCCGGAAGTGCCGGAAGTCCCGGGCTCGGCGCACTGCTCGTCGCCTGCCAGGCCGGACGTTTCGCCGCGTCGGGCGATGCCGCTACGGCGGCTGGTCCACCGCCCGAGTCCGCCCATCCGACGCCGACTCCGGGACCCACCAACGCGCACAGCACTGTCAGCACGACAACGAAGACGGTTCTTCGTGCCGCGCCAGGTGGTTTCCCGCTTGTGTTGATCAAGCTCAGTCTCATGTGGTCATCCCCCGATGACGAGAACTGGGTTGTGCGGCGACAACGTTGCCGCCGTGGGAAAGCGTGCCCGCGCAGCCGTGACAGGGGATGAGTAACTGCTACTCAACTACCCCGAGCGCCTGCGCGAGTTGGTGCCGGGTGGTGACGCCGAGTTTGGCGTAGGCGTGCTGGAGGTGGTTGTCGACGGTGCGCACCGACAGGGCCAGGACCTGGGCGATGTCCTTGCTGGCGGTGCCGACGGCGGCGAGCAGGGCGATCTCTCGTTCCCGGGCGGTGAGCGCGGCCGTGGCCTGGGCGGTGGTCAGCAACGGTGTGCGGGCGCCTTCGCAGCGGGCCCGGGCCATGGCGGCCCGCTGGGTGGCCGCGGCGGCGCGGCGGGGCCGGGCAGCCCTGCGCCAGGCGGCCGCGGCGGCGGTGGCCGCCTCGGCGTCGAGCAGGTCCGCGCCGATGGCCCGGCAGGCGTCGGCGGCCAGAAGGAGCTGGTCGGGGTCGTCGGCGGCCAGCGCCCTCGCCAACTGGGCTCGCGCGGGGGCGAGTTCGCCGTCACAGGCCTGGGCGATCGCGGTCAGTCGGCCGGTGACCTCCTTGGCCCCGCCGAGCCGGGCGACGTCGGTCAACAGCAGTGCCTCGCCGGTGACATGACCACTGGCGCGGGCGGTGGTGGCGGCAGCGGTGAGCACGGACCGGGCCCGCCCCAGCTGTCCGCGGGCGGCCAACAGCCATGCCTCGCCCAGGCGTTCCTCCCCGGCGGACAGCAACCCCGGTTCCGCCGGCGGCAGGGCGCGGTGCTCGGCCAGCGTCGCCTCGGCCGCGTCCAGGTCTCCCAGTACGGCCGCGCAGGCGGCGAGACCGCCGAGCACCAGGCGCAGGGCCATGGCGTGGTCGATACCGCGGGACACGGTGGCGGCCTCGGCCCACCAGCGGCGGGCGGTGGCGGGGTGGCCGGCCAACCAGTGCGTACGGCCCAGGAGGACGGCCAGCCAGATCCGTACGGGGGAACCCGCGGCGGTGAGTTCGGCGTAGGCGCGCTCGCCCTCCCGGCAGGCTTCGGCCGCCGGGAGGCCGGCCTCGGTGAGGGCGAGGACGAGCGGGACGCGCTGGAAGGCGGGATGGGAGGCCAGGGCCCGTTCCTGGACCCGCCGGTGCGCGTCGTGGGCGCGCCGCGCCCAGGTCGTGGCCTCGGCGGTACGGCCCACCAGGGCCAGCGCGGCGGGCTTCATCCAGGCTCCGCGCAGCCAGGCGTTGACGTCGGGCGCGTCACCGACCTCGGTCTCCAGATCCGCCAACAGGGCCAGGCCCTCGGCCGGCCGGCCGCCGACGATCCGCAGGAAACCCTCGTTGACCGTGAGCTTGCGGCGATCGGCGGGGCTGCTGACCTGTTCGCGGGCGGCGTCGTTGACCGCGAGCGCCTCGGCGACGGGGGCGTTGCTCCACAGCAGGTTCGTCGTCCGGACCAGGGCGACCGCGAGCTTGTCCTGCTCGTCGACGGCAAAGGCGTCGGCACGGGCGAGCGTCGCCTCGGCCCGGTGCCAGCGGCCCAACTCGAACAGGGCCTCGCCGAGCCTCAGGTCGGTCGCGGTGGTCCGGTACTTCTCGGGCAGGGCCTCCAGGAGGGCGACGGTCTGGGGTAAGTCGTGGGCGTGGCGTGCCAGTACGGCGGCCTGGGCGAGGAGTGCCGGGTCGGCGGTGCCGGTGGCGGCCAGCCGCCAGCTGGCGATGTGCAGCAGGTCGGCGCGGCGGCGGGCTCCGCGGGCCTCGACGCGCTCGGCCTGGTCGAGGAGCAGAACCCGGCGGCGCAGGACCGGCAGACCGGCGCGCAGCACCTCGCCGTACAGGGGATGGGCCAGGGAGACGGCGGTGCGCCGCCCGTCCTGGGTGACCCGTATCAGCCCGGCCTGTTCCAGGGCCGCCGTCACCTGCGGCGGGGCGAGCGCTTCGACGTATGTGAGGGACAGCGGCTCGCACAGCGCCAGCAACTCCAGGACGGGGCGTCCGGCGGAGTCGGCGGTGGCCAGCCGCGTCGAGATCATTTCGGTGAGCCGCGCGGTGCCCGGCAGCCGGTCCTCGACCAGATGCCAGATCTCGCCGTCCTCGGTCAGATTTCCGGCGGTCAGGGCGCCGAGGACCAGTTCGCGCAGGTAGAGCACGTTGCCGCCGCTCGCGGCCGACAGCTTGTGCAGGGGTCTTCGGGCGACCGGTCTCCCGAGCGCGGCCTGCAGCAGCGCCTCGATCTGCTCCGGGCCCAGCACGGTCAGGTCGACCCGGTACACCGCGTCCCCGCCGCGCAGCGCGGCGACGGCCTCCCCGTAGGGCTCCCCGCTGCGCACGGTGCCGATCAGCAGGAGCGCGCCGGTGTCCATCAACTGCCGCAGCAGTACGGCCGAGGCGGCGTCCAGCAGATGCATGTCGTCGACCATCAGCACCCACTGCCGCCCCGGCCCGGCGGTCAACTCCTGGGCGACAGCGTCGAATCCGGCGACCGGGTCGGACAGATCCACCCCGACCGGCAGCAGATGCGCGATCGCCCCCAACGGCACCGCGCCGGCCGCGACGCTCGCGGTGGCCCGCCCCACCCGGAACCCCGCCGCCGCGGCCCGGTCGAGACACTCCTCGGCCAGCCGGGACTTGCCCACGCCCGCTGCCCCGCCCACCACGAACCCGCGACACCCCCGGTCCGCCAACGCCGCGGCGAAGTACTCCAACTCCGCCTCACGCCCCACCAACGGCCAACGCCCCGCCCATTCCCGCACTCCGGCTCCCCCGTCCCCGGCAGCCCGTCATATGCCGCTGGGCACCATCCCATCAGCTCACGGCCCATCCTTGGGGCTGGGTTTCGGGCCATCGTTGAGGTCCGCCCACAGCAGCTTCCCGCCCTTCGAAGCCCCCAGCTCCCGAAGCACGGACACGCCCCACGCGTCCGCGCAGGCCCGTACGAGGTGCAGGCCGCGCCCGTGTTCGGCGTCTTCCGGGGGTACGAGGACGGGGGCGCCCCTCTCCGAGAAGCCCGGCGGGACGGTCGGATCGGTGTCCCAGACGGCGATACGGACCCGGTCGGGGTCGGCGGCGAGGAGGCGCAGAGCGTACGGGCCCCGGGTGTGCAGATGGGCGTTGGTCAGCAGCTCGGAGGCCAACAGCTCTGCGGTGGGGGCGAGTTCGGTGAGGTCGTGGGCGGCGAGGATGGTTCGGAGGGTGGCTCGGGCGATGCCGGGGGCGCGGGGATCGTGGGGGAGTTGAAGGGTGTAGGACCAGGTGGGGGATACGGTTGCCATCGAAATCTCCGATCACGGAGGGGAGTTGAGTGGTTTCGCTACGGTGCCCAGTGACCGCGGTCGCTCCGTCGAGCGGGGTGCTTCTGGGCGAGGCGCCTGATCTCAAAAGTAGCGCCAGCAGTTATATTCTTCACTCAATTCCCGAGAATACTAAGCACATCCATCCGTGTGGGTGACCCCTTGCACGGAGGAACGAGGAGCATGGCCGTGAGGACCAACCCGACGGGACGTCAACTGCGGCTCGGAGCCGAGCTGCGCAAGTTGCGCGAGCGGGCAGGGCTTACCTCGACAGGGGCCGCTGAGCTGCTCGGAATGAGACAAGCGCAGGTCAGCAACATGGAGTCCGGGCGGATCGGGGTAAGCGCGGAGCGGGTACGCGCCCTGGCCTGCCAGTACGAGTGCTCGGACAAAGCCCTGGTAGAAGCCGTCGCCGGGATGGTTGCCGACCGGAAGCGCGGCTGGTGGGAGGAGTACCGCGAGATCCTGCCCAGCTCCTTGCTGGACCTCGCCGAACTGGAGCACAACGCCCAGTCGTTGCGCACGACCATCACGGCACGGATCCCTGGACTGCTCCAAACCGTGGACTACGCCCGCGAGATCTTCCGCCAGGGCGTCACCGAACTCCCGCCGCCCGAGGTGGAGCACCGCCTCTCGTTCCGCATCAAGCGCCAGGCCGTGCTGTTCAGGGAAGACCCCACGCCGTACGAAGCGATCATCCACGAAGCGGCGCTACGGATGAAGGTCGGTGGCTCACCGGTGGCCCGGCAGCAGCTTCAGCACCTTCTCGGGATGAGCGAGCGCGAGCACATCACCCTCCGCGCCATCACCTTCGACGTCGGCGCCTACCCCGGGTCCGGCCAGTCGATCTACTACGCGCACGGCCCCGTCCCGGAACTCGACACGGTGCACCTCGACCAGTCCCACGGCCTCACCTTCCTGGACGCCGAAGCTCAGCTGCACAAGTACCGGATCCTCTTCGAACGGGTCGAGGCCGTCGCTCTCGACCCCGACAAGACCCGGGACCTCATCAGCAACGTCATCCACGACCTGTGAGGAAGCTCCCTTGACCCCGTACCCCTGGCAGAAGTCCTCGTACTGCTCCGAAGGTGACTCCTGCATACATGTCACCGGAACCGGCTCGATCCATCTCACCGAAAGCAGCGACCCCACCGCAGCGATACTCACCGCCACCCCCGCCACCTTCCGCACCCTCCTCCAAACCCTCAAGAAGGACCCGAACCGTGGCTGACATCCCCCCGAACCTCGACTGGGTCCGAGCCGCCCCGGACGACGCAACCGGCCCAGGCCCCTGGATCGAACTCGCCTTCGGCGAAAACGACTTGGTCTACATCCGCGAAACCGGCAACCCCACGAACATCGTCACTACAACCCAGAAGAAGTGGGACGCGTTCGTACTGGGCGTACAGGCAGGCGAGTTCGACCACTTCGTAGAGGGACTGGAGGACGAAAAATCTTAGGCACGACAACAACACGCCGAACCCTGCTCACCACGGCAACGGCAACAGCCGCACTCGCGCTCACAGCCGGACCGGCATCAGCAACCCCCCGTACCCGGAACACCACACACACCCGCCTGCGGGAACTCGAGGAACAACACGGCGCCAGAGTCGGAGCGTTCGCCCACAACCTGGGGACAAAGGCGACCGTGCGGTACCGGGCGTCGGAGCTCTTCCCGATGTGTTCGGTGTTCAAGACGCTCGCGGTCGCGGCCGTGCTGCGGGACCTCGACGACCACGGCGAGACGCTCGCCAGGCGGATCCACTACACGGCCGAGTTCGTGGAGGCGGCCGGCGGTGGAGCGGTGACCGTCAAGCCGGAGAACGTGGCGGCCGGCCTGACCGTCGAGCAACTGTCCGACGCCGCGATCCGCTTCAGCGACAACGCCGCCGCCAACCTCCTGCTCCGCGAGCTCGGCGGCCCCACCGCAGTGACCCGGTTCTGCCGCTCGCTCGGGGATCGGACGACCCGACTGGACCGCTGGGAACCGGAGTTGAACTCGGCGGAGCCGGGCCGGTCGGAGGACACGACCACCCCGGGCGCCATCGCCCGGACGTACGCACGGCTGGTACTCGGCAACGCCCTGAACGACGAGGACCGGACCCGCCTGACGGCCTGGCTCCTCGGCAACACGACCGGCGGTGAACGCCTGCGCAAGGGCCTGCCGCAGGACTGGACGGTCGGCGACAAGACGGGCACGGGCCAGTACGGGACGGCCAACGACGTGGGCATCGCCTGGACACCGGACGGCACCCCCGTCGTCGTGGCCGTCCTGACCACCAAGCCCGACCCGGCGGCCGGCGCGGACAGCCCGCTGGTCGCGAAGACGGCCACGGTTCTGGCGGAAGCGGTGAGCTGACCCGAGCGGCGGGGGCGGGCGCCTCAACAGGACACCGTGATCAGCGCGACGTCTAATGGTCGTGACTGAACGTTCCGCCTGGAGCGCTGGGAGCGACCCGTGCGACTGCGTCGGCTGGGTGAATGGTGTGCGCGGCACTTCGTGATCGTCATCGTGCTGTGGCTGGCCGCCCTCGTCGCCCTGCAGATGCTCAACCGTTCGTTCGGCGGGGAGTACGAGGACAACTTCTCCCTGTCGGGAGTGCAGTCCCAGCAGGGCCTGGACGTCCTCAAGGAGCACGATCCGGCGGCCGGCGGCTACAGCAGCCAGATCGTGCTCCAGGACAAGTCGAAGCCGCTGACCGACGTGGACTCGCAGATGTCACAGACGGTCGGCGACCTGCAGAAACTGCCACACGTCCTGGCCGTACAGAACCCGTTGCAGTCCTCCTCGGGACAGTCGAGCCAGTCCTCCTCACAGCCGAACGTCGGCCCCATCACCTCCGACGCCAAGACCGCGTACATCACCGTCCGCTTCGACGTACAGCCCTCCACCCTCGGCGACGACTACCTCACCGGCGTGGACACCTCGGTGCAGCCCCTGCGCGCGGCCGGTGTCGACGTCGAGTACGGCGGACCGCTGGGCGAGCTGGCGAGGCCCGAGGCGGACGACCGGGTCAGCGAGCTGATCGGGTTCGCGGTGGCGATCGTGGTGCTGCTCGTCGGGTTCGGGAGCGTGATCGCCGCGGGTATTCCGCTCCTCTCCGCGCTGATCAGCGTGATCGGAGGGCTGGCCTGCCTGGGACTGCTGGCGTCCGCGTTCACCTTCGCCACCGTCTCGCCGACCCTGGCCACGATGATCGGGCTCGGCGTCGGCATCGACTACGCGCTGTTCCTGATCACCAGGCACCGGCAGAACCTCATGGACGGCGCCGATCCGGTCCAGGCGGCGGGCCGCGCCACCGCCACCAGCGGCCGGGCCGTGCTGGTCTCCGGCTGCACGGTGATCATCGCCCTGGCCGGTCTGTCGGTCTCCGGCGTCTCGTTCATCGGCTTGCTGGGCGTGGCCGCCGCCGTCACGGTGGTCTCCGCGGTCCTGGGCGCCCTCACCCTCGTACCGGCGATCCTCGGCCTCATCGGCAAACGCATCGACCGCTACCACGTACGCCGCCCGGTCGCCGAGACGGACGCGGAGCCCGGAGCCCCGGCGCACGGCACCTGGCACCGCTATGCGCAGCGTGTGGAGCGACGCCCGTGGTGGTTCCTGACCGGCGGAGTCGTCGTCGTACTCGTGCTGGCGATCCCCGTGCTGTCCATCCAGCTCGGCCACATCGGGGACGGCGCGGACCCGAAGTCGTTCACGGACCGCCGGGCCTACGACATCATGGCGACGGCCTTCGGCCCCGGCTCGAACGGTCCGCTGACGGTCGTCATCGACCAGACCGACGTGCCCTCCGACCAGCGCTCCGCCCTCTCCTCCCAGGCGCAGAAGGAACTCAACGGCGTAGCGGGCGCGGCCACCGTCACCCCGCTCACCCCGACGCAGGACGGAGACGTACTCGTCGGCACGGTCTACTCGAAGGAAGCCCCGCAGAGCGCCACGACCACCGACCTCACCAACCGCCTGGTCGACGAGACCCTGCCGCAGGCCGTCTCCGGGACCAAAGCCGACGGCTATGTGACCGGCACGACCGCCGCCCAGGTCGACTTCCGCGACATCGTCGCGAGCCGCCTCCCCCTGATCATCGGGGTCGTCGTAGCCCTAGCCTTCCTGATCATCCTCATCGTCTTCCGGGGCCTCCTTGTCGCCCTGAAGGCGGCCGTCCTCAACGTGCTCTCCATCGCCGCGTCGTACGGCGTCGTCGTCGCCGTCTTCCAATGGGGCTGGGGCGGGCCCGCGTTGGGCGTCGAGGGCAAGGTGCCGATCGAGAGCTATGTGCCGATGATGATGTTCGCGATCATCTTCGGACTGAGCATGGACTACGAGATCTTCCTGCTCTCCCGCGTCCACGAGGCCTGGATCCGCACCGGCGACGCGAAGGCGAGCGTCGCGCACGCCCTGGAGATCACCGCCCGCGTGATCACCTGCGCGGCCCTGATCATGGTCAGCGTCTTCGCCGCGTTCATCGTCAGCGACAACGTGGTCGTCAAGATGCTGGGACTTGGGCTCGCGGTGAGCGTGCTCATCGACGCGACCGTCGTACGCCTGCTGCTGGTACCGGCAGTCATGACCCTGCTCGGCCACCACGCCTGGTGGACCCCCCGCTGGCTCGACCGTCTCCTCCCCCATGTGGACACGGAGGGCGAGAAGGCAGCCTGAGCTCGTATCCATAAGTCACCGGTGTGCCGCTGATGCGGCCCCGGTGACTTTCCTGTGAGCGGAGTCAAGCCGCCGTCAGCTTCCGGCCATCGAGGCGCCATTGAGCGGTAAGCGCACGGCCTTTGTTCAGTAAGGCGGAAGTCAGGATTCCAGAAGTCCCTTGTTGTCGCGTACTCAACAAGGGATGGTCATCCGCGGGCCGATCAAGCCCACCGCCGGGGACACCGGACCGGCGGCGCACGGCACCCGCACTGCCCCTGTCAACCACTCTCAGGAGCTGTACGTTGCGTATCGAATCCCCCCAAATATCTGTCACGCGTGGCAGATGGCGCCGCATAGGCGCAGCCGCTCTCGGCACCGCCGCACTGGTCATAGCCGGCCTCGGCACCGCCGCCCCCGCAGGCGCCACTCCAGCCAAGTCAGCCTCCCCCCAAGTGACTTGGACCCGAGCCTGCGCCACCCCCACCAAGGGCCAGATGGCCTGCAAGGCACTCCGCGTCACCGGCGGCACGACCGCGTTCCAGAAGGAGCAGCAGGCCCAGGCCCGCACGGACGCCGTCACCCCCAACGCGGCCGACGCGTCGACCCCCTCCGGCTACGGGCCCAGCGACCTCCAGGACGCCTACGGCCTGACCTCCGCCGCCGCCTCCAACGGCTCGGGCGAGACCATCGCGATCGTCGACGCGTACAACGACCCGAACGCCGAGGCGGACCTCGCCAAGTACCGTACGTACTACGGACTCTCGGCCTGCACCACCGCCAACGGCTGCTTCAAGAAGGTCAGTCAGACGGGCTCCACGACCTCCCTCCCCACCAGCGACTCCGGCTGGTCCGAGGAGATCTCCCTCGACCTGGACATGGCCAGCGCCGTCTGCCCGAACTGCAGCATCCTGCTCGTCGAGGCCAAGTCCGCCACCATGGCCAACCTCGGCACGGCCGTGAACGAGGCCGTCACCCTGGGCGCGAAGTACGTCTCCAACAGCTACGGCGGCTCCGAGTCCTCCTCCGACGCGACGTACGACACCTCGTACTTCAAGCACACGGGCGTCGCCATCACCGTCAGCGCGGGCGACGCGGGCTACGGCGCCGAGTACCCGGCGGCCTCCCAGTACGTGACCTCCGTCGGCGGCACCGCCCTCTCCGCCGACTCCTCCAGCCGCGGCTGGAGCGAGAGCGTGTGGGAGACCAGCAGCACCGAGGGGACCGGCTCCGGCTGCTCCTCGTACGACACCAAGCCGGCCTGGCAGACCGACACGGGCTGCACGAAGCGCACCATCGCCGACGTCTCGGCCGTCGCCGACCCGGCGACCGGCGTCTCGGTCTACGACTCCTACGGCGTCACGGCCGGCTGGTACACCTTCGGTGGTACGAGCGCCTCCGCTCCGATCATCGCGGGCGTCTACGCCCTCGCCGGCACCCCGTCCTCCGGCTCCTACCCGGCCAAGTTCCCGTACACGGCGGCCGGTACCTCGGCCCTCAACGACGTGACCAGCGGCACCAACGGCAGCTGCGGATCGACGTACCTCTGCACCGCCAAGTCGGGCTACGACGGCCCGACCGGCTATGGAACCCCGGAGGGAGTCGCGGCCTTCACGGGCTGACCTCCGGGCAACGGGGGCCGCCGACGGAAGCAGTGGGGACCACCGGCGGCACATGAGAACGGGCCGCGGCTACCAGCCGCGGCCCGTTTCCCTGTCCCACAACGACCCGGGATAGCCTTCGGACTGACGGTCACTCGGCCACACCCCGCGTACGCGCGACCGTCCGCAGTTCCATGAAGAGGGGTTAACGACGGAACCACACGACAGGTTCCGCACCGACTTCATTGCTCGGCGTAACCAGCCGTGATACACAGAGTGACCATACGATCCTTTGCATACCAAACCCGCCAATCAATGACGCCCAAGTCGACATCCGACAGCGTCATCGTCGGCGAGAATGGGCTCGACCTCTGCGCACAGGGCAGAGGGTGCGGAACTACCCACTAGGGGCGGTGACTTACATGCTTTTCGCAGCCGAAAAGGGCGACATCACCACAATCATCGGCGGGATCGCTCCGGACTGGGGTCCCTTCGGCAGCCTGGGCAACGAAGCCAAGACGATGGTCCAGGTTGTGATGGCGGTCGCCATCATGCTCTGCCTCGGGATCGCTATCTGGGGTGCGGCCAAGCAGCGCATCGGCGCGACGGCCCTCCGGGACACCTTCAGCGCCGAGCAGGGCAAGGGCCTCATCATCGCGGGCCTCACCGGCGTCTTCATCATCGGATCCCTCGGCACGCTGTTCACCATCGTGTACGGCATGGCCGTCTAGGCCGGGCCGGGTGCGCCCGGATCCTCTCTCCTCCCCCTCCGACCCACCCATCCGTCGTGCCCACCGGCTGAGGTTGCGTTTCCCTGATGTCGAGTCACCACACCGCGCCCGCGCGGGAAGCAGCACGGCTACCGTCGTACTACGCGGTCCGGCGAGAGGTTGAGGGGGCGTACGCGGCATGAGTCTCGGTGACGAACCCGGCTACGGCGACAGCTCGCGCGGCGAGGACGGTGGGTACGGCGGCTCCGGCCAGACCCGCACCCGCCTCCCCGGCGGTGGTGGCAGCGACGTGTACGGCGGTGCCCGCCGCGGGCGGTCCTCCTCGCGGAGCCTGGTCACGGTCGTCGGTGTGGTGGTCCTGCTGATCGCCGCGATCGCCTTCGCGAACCGCGGGGGCGACGATTCGTCGTCCTCCGGGGGAGGGGGCTCCGACAATGCGGGGACTTCGCCTACGGCGGCTTCGGGGGAGCGGCCGGTGGGATCGAAGGACTCGGGGATTCCTTCGGGGTTTGCGCACAGTCCGGTAGGAGCGGAGTCCGCCGCGGCGAACTACGCGGTGGCGCTGGGCTCGGCGGACATGTTCAACAAGACCAGGCGGGACCAGATCCTGTCGGCCGTCATCACCCCGTCCAAGGTCGCCGAGTTCGAGGCGTCTCTGGACCAGGCGTACACCCCGCAGTTCAACCAGAACGTCGGGCTGAACGCGGACGGCTCGACCCCCCAGGGCTACACGTTCGTCTCGCGTACAAGCCCGATCGGTACCAAGGTGACCGAGTCCTCGGCCGACGCGGCGACCGTCGAGGTCTGGTGCAGCGGTCTCCTCGGACTCGCGGGCGACAACTCCACCAATCCCGTCACCAGTACCTGGTTCACCATCACCGCGCAGCTGGAGTGGACCGCAGGCGACTGGAAGATCGTGACGCACTCTCAGAAGGAAGGCCCCGCGCCCGTACCGGGCGACGACCGGGCCTCCAGCGCCGATGACATCGCGAAGGCTGTCGAGGAGTACGGAGGGTTCACGTATGCCCGCTAACCATCGCGTACTCAAACTGACCGCCGCTGTCGGCGCCGTACAGGCCACGGTGTTGCTGCTGGCCACCCGGGCTGTCGCCGCACCCACACCGACACCGACCCCGAGCAGTGACCCTTGCAGTCTCATCAAGGGCCCCGCCAAGGACTACTGCGAAGACGGCAGCGGCAGCACCGGTACACCCAGCAACCCCGTAACCGACACCCTCGACCCCCTCTCCTCCCTCGCCCAGGGCTGCGCCGACGCCGCCTCCTGGACCATCGACAAGCTCAGCGCGGCCGTCAAGGACACCGCGAACGTCGACTTCACGAACCCGAAGTTCCTCCAGCAGTACGCGGTGGTCTTCGCGGCGTCGACGATCCTGACGCTGGTGCTGTGGCTGCTGGCCGTGGCGAAGAGGGCGGTGCGGGGCGTCCCGCTCACCACCGCGCTCGGGGAGGCCGTCGGGTTCCTGTGGCTGACGGTGCTGGCGTCGGCGTTCACCCCGCTGATCCTGTACACGGTCGTGTCGGCGACGGACGGCGTCACGGAGGTCCTGTCGGCGACGACGGGCAACCAGACGGACACGTTCTTCGGGAACTTCTCCGGCGCCCTGGCCAAGGGCGAGGACATCGGCGGCGGCCCGATCATGCTGATCGTCGTGTCGATGGTGTCGATCCTGGCGGCCGGAGTGCTCTGGCTGGAGCTCGTCATCAGAGCCGCGCTTCTCTACGTGGGCGCCCTGCTCGGCACCGTCGTGTACGCGGGCCTGGTCGACAAGAACCTGTGGGGCCACGTCCGCCGCTGGGCGGGCATCATGATCGCGGTGATCCTGGTCAAACCGGTGATCGTCATCGTGCTGGGCCTGGCCGGCGCCCTGTCCTCCGCGGACGGCCCGGACGCGTTCTCCGCCGTCGTCTCCGGCCTCGCCATCATCCTGCTCGCCATCTTCGCGAGCGCGATGATCTACCGCTTCGTACCGGGCTTCGGCGACGAGATCGCCAACTCCCGCAACAACCGCATCATGCAGGGCGCCGAGGGCAAGGCGGCAGCCGTGATGAGCTCCCCGGCGACCCTGGTCGCGCAGGGCATCAAGACCCACAGCACCCGCGCCGACAACGGCGGCGGGGGCGGTGGAGGCGGCCAGTCCCGCCCCTCCAACCCCGTCTCCGGCGGCGTGGCCGCACACAGCAGCCGTACGTCGAACGGAGGCGGCGGATCCGTCCCCTCCGCCGCGCCCGCACCCCGTGCGAACCCGACGAGTACCCCGCACGCCCGCAACAAACGCACAGGAGGTGACGGGCGTTGACGACCGAGTCCCACGTGTCCCACGTGGTCACGCCCCGCCGTACATATCTGATCGGCCGCGCCCGGCCCAACGCGATCGTCGGCCGGAACCGCGAGTCCGGCGAGATCGCGCTGATCATCGCGGGCGCGTTCCTGGGCATGATGTGCGGCCTGCTCGTCCCGGTGCTGTCCCTGCGGATCGTGCTCCTTATGGGCTTCCCGCTGGTCGCCCTCGCGGCGGTGTACGTCCCCTACAAGCGCCGCACGTTCTACAAGTGGTTCGAAATCAACCGCAGTTACAAGCGGAGCCTGCGCCGCGGAACGGCGTACCGCAGCAGTGTCATGGAGGCCGGCACGAGCGCCGACGGGCGTGAGGTCGAGATCGGGCCGCCCCCGGGCATCGGACGGATCAACTGGCTCGCGGCGCCCTTCGGCCCCGACGAGATCGCCGTACTCCTGCACGCCGACCGCCGCACGGTCACCGCGGCGATCGAGATCGAGGGCCCGGGCGTCGGCCTGCGCGACTCCGAGGACCAAGAGGCCCTCGTCGACCGCTTCGGCACGCTCCTCAAGCACGTCGCGAACGGCGACGGCTTCGTCACCCGCATCCAGATGCTCGCCCGCACCCTCCCCGCCGACCCGGACGCGCACGCCAAGGACGTCTCCGTACGCGGCGACGAGCGCGCCCCCGGCTGGCTGCAGCAGTCGTACGACCAACTCGCGTCCATGGTGTCCACGAGCAGCGAGCAGCACCGCGCGTACCTCGTCGCGTGCATGCACTTCAACCGCGAACTCGCCGCCGAGGCACAGGCGATGGCCCGCGCGGCCCGCCCGCACGGCGGCCGGAAGCTGGACCGCGACGCCGGCCTGGCCGTCGTCATGGCGCGAGAGCTGACCGACATCTGCTCGCGGCTGCAGGAAGCCGACATCCGCGTACGGCAGCCGCTGGGCCAGGGCCGGCTCTCCTCCCTCGTCCACTCCATGTACGACCCGGACCACCCCATCGACCACATCCAGGCGATGACCAAGCGCAACGCCTGGCCCGCCGAGCTCGACGCCATGGAGCCCACCTACCTCCAGGCGAAGACCCGCGAGTCCTCCACCCGCGCGCCCTGGTGCCACTCCACGGCCTGGGTGAAGGAGTGGCCGATGACACCGGTGGGCGTCAACTTCCTTGCCCCGCTGCTCGTCCACACCCCGGACGTCATCCGGACCGTGGCCGTCACGATGGACCTCGAACCCACCGAGATCGCCATCGAGCGGATGCTGACCGAGAAGACGAACGACGACGCCGAGGCCAGCCGCGCCGCCAAGATGAACCGGACCGTGGACCCGCGCGACGTCGCCGCCCACGGACGTATGGACCAGCGCGGCGAGGACCTCGCGAGCGGCGCGGCGGGCGTGAACCTCGTCGGCTACATCACGGTCAGCTCCCGCTCCCCCGAGGCCCTCGCCCGCGACAAGCGGACGATCCGCGCCTCGGCCGGCAAGTCGTATCTGAAGCTGGAGTGGTGCGACCGCGAGCACCACCGCGCCTTCGTCAACACACTGCCGTTCGCCACCGGAATCCGCAGGTAGGGGCTGATGTTCTGATGCGGGATCCGCTGTCCACGGCGACCGACGCCTTCACGTCCTTCCTCTTCGGCAAGATCGAGACGACCCGGCTCCCGGTCCGCACGTCCACCGGCCAGGCCCAGGCGGTCTATCTGCCGACCGCCGCGCCCGGCCTCGGCGACTCCGGCGTCATCATCGGCCGCGAGGTGTACTCCGGGAAGGGGTACATCTACGACCCCTTCCAGCTGTACGGGCAGCAGCTCCCGGCGCCGCACTGGCTGGTCCTCGGCGAGTCGGGCAACGGCAAGTCGGCCCTTGAGAAGACATACGTCCTACGGCAGTTGAGGTTCCGCGACCGCCAGGTCGTCGTCCTCGACGCGCAGGGTGAGGACGGCGTCGGCGAGTGGAACCTCATCGCCCAGGAGCTGGGAATAACCCCCATCCGCCTGGACCCCACCGCCGCCCTGGACATGGGCATCCGGCTCAACCCGCTCGACCCGGCGATCACGACGACCGGGCAGCTCGCGCTGCTCCGGACGATCATCGAGGTCGCGCTCGGCCACGGCCTCGACGAGCGCTCCGGCTTCGCGCTCAAGGTCGCGCACGCCTACGTGAACGAGACGATCGTCGAGCGCCAGCCGGTCCTGACCGACATCGTGGAGCAACTGCGCCACCCCGAACCGGAGTCGGCCGAGGCGATGAACGTCGCCATAGACGACGTACGGGCGTGGGGTCTGGACGTGGCCCTGGTCATCGACCGGCTCGTGGACGGCGACCTGCGGGGCATGTTCGACGGCCCGACAACGGTGGGGATCGATCTCGACGCACCCCTGATCGTCTTCGACCTCTCGCACATCGACCGGAACTCCATCGCCATGCCGATCCTGATGGCGATCGTGGGTGTGTGGCTGGAGCACACCTGGATCCGCCCCGACCGGAAGAAGCGCATCTTCCTGGTCGAGGAGGCCTGGCACATCATCAACAGCCCCTTCGTGGCGCAGCTCTTCCAGCGCCTGCTGAAGTTCGGGCGCCGCCTGGGCCTGTCCTTCGTCGCGGTCGTCCACCACTTGTCCGACGTCGTGGACGGCGCGGCGGCGAAGGAGGCCGCCGCGATCCTGAAGATGGCGTCGACGCGAACGATCTACGCCCAGAAGGCGGACGAGGCGAGGGCGACCGGGCGGGTGCTCGGCCTGCCCCGGTGGGCAGTGGAGATCATCCCCACCCTGACCCCCGGCATCGCGGTCTGGGACGTCAACGGCAACGTCCAGGTCGTCAAACACCTGATCACGGAAACCGAACGCCCCCTCGTCTTCACCGACCGCGCCATGACCCAGACCTCCGCCGAACTCATCGCCGACGACGCGCTGCACGCCGCGGAACTGGAGGCGGAGGAGCGCGCGGCGGCCTTCATGGAGCAGCACCTCGGCGATCTCGACGGTTCGTCAGAGTCCACGGTGGCGTGAGAACGGTGGCGTGAGATGAGACGCGAAGAACACCAGGAGGGACGGGGAGTCCCCGACGGCCTGCTGGTCGGGGTACTGGCCTTCCTGCTCGGCATGACCCTGATGGTATGGACGGCCACGGGCCTCGCAGGCCTGTTCTCCAAGGGCGCCTGGCCGGACGCGGTCACGTTCCCCCACACGCCCCTGGCCATGCGCCATCTCATCGGTGAGCCACACGACTTGACCGGGGCGTGGCCGGAGACACCGGCGGATCAGCTGTCGGGGTGGGGCCTGTTCTGGGGCCTGTTCATCGGCCAGTTGATGGTGCTGCTGGTACTCACGGTGTTCGTACTGGGCACGGTGGCAAGGTGGCGAGCGAGCCGAGGTGCGAACCTCAAGGCGAAGACGGTGGCGAGGGTGCCGAGACCGGCGGGCGAGCCGGACACGACGGGTGCGCCGGACACGACGACGGCCCCGCAGCCGCCGACGCACGAGCAACCACTGACGGAGACGGCTCGCTTGTCATCGGAGGGTGAACGGGCGGGCGGGCGGGAAAACGTTCGCACCGAAACCACGACGCTCCCGCAGGCGACGATGCACAGCCAACCCCTGACAGCCGCGGCGCAGCCGCTGGAACAGGCCGAACGGGCGGGCGGGCGGGAAAACATCCGACTGGGCCAGCCCCAAGACCGCCACCCCCAAGCCGTCCAGGCCATCCAGGACGCAGAGGGCCCCGCCCTGGTAGTCACCTCGAACCCCAGAACCTGGTCGGACACCAAGGACGCCAGAGCCAAGCTCGGCCCAGTCCTCCTCTACGACCCCTCGCACCTGTGCGACACCCCGGCCCGCCTCCACTGGTCCCCCTCCACCGGCTGCGAGGACAAACCCACCGCAGCGGCAAGAGCGGCAGCGCTACTCGCCCCCGTACGCCCCACCGCCAAGGTGGACCAGGCCATGGCGGACGTAGCGGAAACGCTCCTGCGCAGCTACCTGCACGCCGCCGCCGTGGAGGGCAAGCCCTTCCGCCACGTCCACCGCTGGTCCCAGGGCACACAGGTACAAGACGCAGTACGAGCCCTCCGTACCAACCCCAAGGCCGCATCCGGCGCGGCGGGCGAACTGGAGGCGGCCCTCACCTCGCACCCCCAACGCAGGGACATCGCACAGGAGCTGGCGGCCCGCGCCCTGTCCTCCCTCTTCACGGTCAACGTCCGCGAATCCTGCACCCCAAACCGAACTGACACCCTCACTCTGGATTCCTTCGTGAACGAAGGGGGCACGCTTTATGTGGTCGGTGAACCCATCGAGGACCCCCGAGCGAATCCCGGCGCCATGCCGCTCCTGACGGCCCTCGCCTCAAGCGTGGTCGAGCGCGGCCGGCGCATGGCCGAACGGTCATCCTCCGGTCGCCTCGACCCACCACTGACCCTCGTCCTGGACGACGTGGCGGCCGTGGCCCCCCTCCCCCAGCTCCCGGACCTCCTGGCCACCGGAGCGACCCGAGGCCTCCCGACCCTGGCCCTCCTCCGCTCCCACGAACAGGCCCGCTCCCGCTGGCCGCAGTACGAACTCCCGGTCTAGCTCGGACCCTTCACCGGACGATCGATCACGAACTCCAACTCCCGTTCCCCCGAATCACCCAAATCTCCCGTGTCCCCCGAACCCCCCGACGACAGCACGGTCACCCCGCTCGGCAGAAACCCCGCCTTCCGATAGAACGCCTCGGCACGCCCGTTCTTCTCGTGCACGAACAGCCGTACGCGCTCAAGCCCGACCCCCCAGCTCCACTCCAGCGCGGCATCGAACAACGCCCGGGTCACCCCGGCCCCACTCCCCCGATGCTCGGGCCGCACATACACCCCCACCAGATGCCCCTGGCGCCGCTCGACCACGCCCCCGAAGAAGTCCCGCTCCCCGGCCTCCTCCACGAGCACGGCGACAGACCCGTCCCACACCCCGCCCTGCCCCACGGCCACGAACTGCCGCCGCTCGGCCGTTCCCTCGGAGGCTCCGGCCGCCCGCTCCTGCCAGAACGCGTCCGGCCTGGCCGCGGCGTCCTCGTACGTCTCCAGGAACGCGAGATGAGCGACGGGGTCCCGCAGCGCGGCGAGCCGCAGCTCCCGCACCTGGGCCCACTCGTCGGAACGTATGGAACGGATCACGTGATTCATGGAAACCACCGTAATCCGCGCCTACGACAGCGCCCACCGGATATCGATCAGAGATCCACCCGCCACCCTGCCGACACCCACCGTCAGGCCCCCCGTCATGATCTCCCTGTAAGACGTCGAACACCCAACCCCCCATGGAGAAGCGCCGCATGCCCAAGGTCCAGCTCGACGAACTCCGCAATGTGATCCACCCGCCGGGCAAGCTGGACAGCAGGGCGGAACACTGGGCCGGCCGCCTCTACATGCGCGCCCTGTCGCTCCGGGTGACCCGTCTGATGCTCGGCACCAGCGTCTCGCCGAACCAGATCACGACGGTGATGGTGTTCGCGGGCGTGCTCTCCGGGGTGGCACTGCTCCTGCCGGGCCTGGCCGGCGCCGTACTCTCCGTGTTCTTCATGCAGCTCTATCTGCTGCTCGACTGCGTGGACGGCGAAGTAGCCCGCTGGCGCAAGCAGTTCAGCCCCCTCGGCGTCTACCTGGACCGACTCGGCGCCTACCTCGCCGACGCCGCGGTGATGGTCGGCATGGGCCTGCGCGCCTCCGAACTCGGCCTGGACCCCTACCTGGTGGCCGGCCTGGCGGCAGCCATCGGCGTCCTGCTCCTCAAGTCGTCCTCCGACCTCGTCCACGTGGCCCGCTCGGACAGCGGCATGCAGAAGGCCACCGACCAGTCCGTGGTCCCCCGCTCCAGCGGCCTGGCCCGCGTACGCCGCCTGGCCTCGTCCGTCCAGCTGCACCGCCTGTGCAACGGCATCGAGGCCACCATCCTGCTCCTGGTGACCGCGATCGTGGACACGGCACTCGGCGACCTGACAGCAACGAAGATCGCCACCGTGGCCATCACGGCGATCGTGTGGCTGCTCGTCCCCGCCCACATCGTCTCGATCGTCTCGTCGTCCCGCCTGAAGTGACCACCCGGCCCTCAGCTCCGAGGAGAGCTGAGGGCCGGGCCCCGGTCAGCTCACCGGCTTGTAGCCGAGCACGAAGGTGCTCGGCGAACCACTGCCCGGATTGCCCGGCGTATTCGGCTTGGCCAGCGAATAGACCGGCGCACCCACCGCGGCGAGAGCCTCAAGTGCCTTGTCCTGGCTCGGTGCCGCACCGTAGTAGAGGTGGAAGCTCCCCTCGACCCACGTCTCAGGTCCGGGAATGTCCGCGAGCGGCACATTGAGGTCGAAGACCGTGCCCTGGTCGTACGGACCCGCGTCGATGAAGGACCCTGAGTTGTGCAGCACCGGCCGGCCGGAGGTGGGATCGGGACCGGCGAGCCCGTAGTCGCTGGCGAACTCCACGTTCTCGTGGTCGGCCTTCACCGTCACGTACTCCTCGGTGGGCGTCGGCTCCACGTCCCAGTCGACGACCCGGCGGTACGTGATGTGCGGTACGTCCGCCTCCGGAGCCAGCGAGGTGATGGTGACCTCGACGTCGTACAGCTCCGGCCGCGAGGACGGCCGGAAATCGTGCTGCACATAGACCGGATAGTCCGTACCGACGAGCCTCACGACGGACGTGGCGGTCGTCGGCGTCGTGGTGAACGACACGATCTCGGCGTTGGCGGACAGCCCGTGCACACCGTGCGACCAGCCACTCCACTGTCCCACCCCGCCCGGCGGTGTGACCTGGATGCCCCAGCCCTCGCAGTGGCAGGCCACGGCCGATACGGCCTCGAGGTTCGTCGGCTTGTAGCGCAGCCCGACCTCGGTGGTCCTGGTGCCGGCGCTGGGCGAGCCGCCCGGCGTGATCAGGTTGCCGCCCGGCTGGACGCCGATCTCGACGTCCGTACCGCCGACGGCCCCGCCGAAGAGAGAGGTGTACGCCGTCTCCCACCGGCCTTCCTCCGACTCCTCGTCCAGGTCGCCATGACTGATCATCAGCGTCACCACGTAGCAGGTGTCGCCGCCGATCCTGGTGTCGATCGTCGCGTCCTGAGCCCGCGCGCTCTTGTCGTCGGCGTAGCAACGCTTGGGAATCCGCTCCCAGTTGACGACCGTGAAGGTGAGCCGCCGGTCGTCGTCCTGCATGGTCCTGACCGCCATGTTCCACAGCTTCGAGGGGTCCTTCTGGCCCACCAGGTCCACGTAGTGCACACCGCCGTCCTCGACAGTGGCCGCGCCCGAGGCCTTTCCGTCGGCGGGCAGAGCGATCGTCTCGTGCTTGGGCCGCGCCACGGGGAACGTGGCGTCCGAGCCACTGCCACTCAGTCTGGTGCACCACTCGGACACATCAGCGTCCTGATAACGCCAGTACGAGCCGTAGTCGGCCGCCGTACTCCCGCCGCACAACTGGTAGTTGGCGACCCCGAAGACCCGGAACTCCTCATACGGGTCCCCGCCGAAGTCGTCCTCGATCATGTCCTCGATCTGGCTCGCCGCGTCCGGGAACCAGGAGTCCCCGATCCGCTCCCACGTACGCCTGATGGCCTGCGCGCCAAGCCGTTCCTCCAGGAACTCGGCGAAGATGAACGCCCCGTACTGACGTCCCTCCCCCTCGTCGAGGTTCTTCCCGAAGCTGTCCTGATGCGTCAGCGCCTGCTCGGGCCGCTCGAAGAACAGCTTGAGAGCCGAGGCGTACGAAGTCGCCGAGGTGGCCGGCACATGGGCGAGGTCGTCCTGCAGCGCCTGATGGGCCGCCCACTCCGCGGTGGCCTCCATCCAGGCGTTCACACCGCGTACGTTGAACACGGTGCCCATGTCGATGTGCTTGTACTGCATGACATGGAAGAGCTCGTGCCGCGGCAGGTAGAACTCGTTGGAGCTCAGCCCACTCTCGTCGAAGTCACTACCGATGTGGATGACGTTCGCGCCGGCGGCCTGCGGCGGCGGTACGAAGCCCACACCCCGCTCGACCAGCCGCGAACCGATGAGCACGGCGATCTTCTGATCGGGATCCTGTTCCTCGTAGCCGAGGCCGTGGAACTTGGTCAGCGCCACCCTGAACGAACGGTCCAGCCTGTCGATGTAGTTGGGCACCCCGTTCTCCGGGATGTCTCCCCTGCTGAGGTCCGCGCCCACCGCATCGTCGTCCGGGTCCACGCTCCGCGAACCCTCGATGTTGTAGAAGATGACGAAGTCGTCCATCTGGTGGGCACAGTCGAAGACGACCGCCCCTCCGACCCCCGCAGGCAGGAAACCCCCGCACTCGACGGGCGCCGCGAGAACCGACACGTCCCCTGACGACTCCTGGGCGGATGCGGACTGGTCGACCGTCGACTCGACCGTTGACTCTTCCGTCAAGCCGTCCGTCAGGTCCTTCGGGTCCTCCTTCAGGAACCGTTGCAGGTCCTTGGCGTGTGCCAGCCGGTTCTGGATGCTCTTGCGCACCGGATGGGGCAGCTTCTCGATCTCCCGCCCGATCGCCATCCCCAGAATGATCCGCTCGCCCTCGGTCAAGGCGTCGTCCCGGTAACGGGCCGGCACCCCCTTGCTCTGGTAACCGAGCTTGGCGTAGGCGTGGTTGATGAACGCCTCTTCCTTCAGATCACCGTTCCGCAGGTCCTCGAGCATCAGCCGCAGTCCGGTGGCCCTGAGGTCCGCGTAGTCCTCGGGCTCCGGCATCGCCGGCGGCTCTTCACCTTTGCTCAGCGGTACGGGGTTGTACTCAGGAATCTCGTACGGCGCGGACTCCGCCGGTTCCGAGCCGGCCGCCACGACGCTCTGCTTCTCCACGGCCCCGGCCCCGCCAACAGCATCGTCGGCCGAAACGGAAGGCTGGAACAGAGACACCGACAACGCGGCCGCCGCCGCGATGATGAGCGATCTTCGACGCCACATCAGGGATCCTCCCCCAGGATCAACAGCCCCTGCACAACCCGGTGTCGGCAGACGACTGTGGGTGCGGTGGTGCTGGGCAGAGAGAGTAGAGGCACCTGAGGCTCATCCGCCATGCCCCTGACAAGATCGCGTCATAAAGAATCGGGCCAAAACAAATAGACCCCCGTACCGATTTCCCGGTACGGGGGTCTATTTTCTAAATTTAGTTCGGCGGCGTCCTACTCTCCCACAGGGTCCCCCCTGCAGTACCATCGGCGCTGTGAGGCTTAGCTTCCGGGTTCGGAATGTAACCGGGCGTTTCCCTCACGCTATGACCACCGAAACACGGTGAAACTTGTCAACCGGAGCCGTGGCATGGCTACGACGGTTGTTCGTGGTTTCAGAACCAACACAGTGGACGCGAGCAACTGAGGACAAGCCCTCGGCCTATTAGTACCAGTCAGCTTCGCCCATTACTGGGCTTCCACATCTGGCCTATCAACCCAGTCGTCTACTGGGAGCCTTAACCAATCTAGTTGGTGGGAATACTCATCTCGAAGCAGGCTTCCCGCTTAGATGCTTTCAGCGGTTATCCCTCCCGAACGTAGCCAACCAGCCATGCCCTTGGCAGGACAACTGGCACACCAGAGGTTCGTCCGTCCCGGTCCTCTCGTACTAGGGACAGCCCTTCTCAATATTCCTGCGCGCGCAGCGGATAGGGACCGAACTGTCTCACGACGTTCTAAACCCAGCTCGCGTACCGCTTTAATGGGCGAACAGCCCAACCCTTGGGACCGACTCCAGCCCCAGGATGCGACGAGCCGACATCGAGGTGCCAAACCATCCCGTCGATATGGACTCTTGGGGAAGATCAGCCTGTTATCCCCGGGGTACCTTTTATCCGTTGAGCGACGGCGCTTCCACAAGCCACCGCCGGATCACTAGTCCCGACTTTCGTCCCTGCTCGACCCGTCGGTCTCACAGTCAAGCTCCCTTGTGCACTTACACTCAACACCTGATTACCAACCAGGCTGAGGGAACCTTTGGGCGCCTCCGTTACTCTTTAGGAGGCAACCGCCCCAGTTAAACTACCCATCAGACACTGTCCCTGATCCGGATCACGGACCCAGGTTAGACATCCAGCACGACCAGACTGGTATTTCAACGACGACTCCACCTGAGCTGGCGCTCAAGCTTCACAGTCTCCCAGCTATCCTACACAAGCCGAACCGAACACCAATATCAAACTATAGTAAAGGTCCCGGGGTCTTTCCGTCCTGCTGCGCGAAACGAGCATCTTTACTCGTAGTGCAATTTCACCGGGCCTATGGTTGAGACAGTCGAGAAGTCGTTACGCCATTCGTGCAGGTCGGAACTTACCCGACAAGGAATTTCGCTACCTTAGGATGGTTATAGTTACCACCGCCGTTTACTGGCGCTTAAGTTCTCAGCTTCGCCACCCCGAAGAGTGACTAACCGGTCCCCTTAACGTTCCAGCACCGGGCAGGCGTCAGTCCGTATACATCGCCTTACGGCTTCGCACGGACCTGTGTTTTTAGTAAACAGTCGCTTCTCGCTGGTCTCTGCGGCCACCCCCAGCTCAAGCAGCAAGTGCTATCACCGGTGATGGCCCCCCTTCTCCCGAAGTTACGGGGGCATTTTGCCGAGTTCCTTAACCATAGTTCACCCGAACGCCTCGGTATTCTCTACCTGACCACCTGAGTCGGTTTAGGGTACGGGCCGCCATGAAACTCGCTAGAGGCTTTTCTCGACAGCATAGGATCATCCACTTCACCACAATCGGCTCGGCATCAGGTCTCAGCCTTAATGTGCGACGGATTTACCTATCACACGGCCTACACCCTTACCCCGGGACAACCACCGCCCGGGATGGACTACCTTCCTGCGTCACCCCATCACTCACCTACTACAGGTCTGGTCCGTCGGCTCCACCACTCCCCTTTGCCCGAAGGCTCCGGGGCGGCTTCACGGACTTAGCATCGCCTGGTTCAATGTTTGACGCTTCACAGCGGGTACCGGAATATCAACCGGTTATCCATCGACTACGCCTGTCGGCCTCGCCTTAGGTCCCGACTTACCCTGGGCAGATCAGCTTGACCCAGGAACCCTTAGTCAATCGGCGCACACGTTTCTCACGTGTGTATCGCTACTCATGCCTGCATTCTCACTCGTGAACCGTCCACCACTAGCTTCCGCTGCGGCTTCACCCGGCACACGACGCTCCCCTACCCATCCCAGCCCCCGTTGGGGGTATGTGCTGGAATGACACGACTTCGGCGGTACGCTTGAGCCCCGCTACATTGTCGGCGCGGAATCACTAGACCAGTGAGCTATTACGCACTCTTTCAAGGGTGGCTGCTTCTAAGCCAACCTCCTGGTTGTCTGTGCGACTCCACATCCTTTCCCACTTAGCGTACGCTTAGGGGCCTTAGTCGATGCTCTGGGCTGTTTCCCTCTCGACCATGGAGCTTATCCCCCACAGTCTCACTGCCGTGCTCTCACTTACCGGCATTCGGAGTTTGGCTAAGGTCAGTAACCCGGTAGGGCCCATCGCCTATCCAGTGCTCTACCTCCGGCAAGAAACACACGACGCTGCACCTAAATGCATTTCGGGGAGAACCAGCTATCACGGAGTTTGATTGGCCTTTCACCCCTAACCACAGGTCATCCCCCAGGTTTTCAACCCTGGTGGGTTCGGTCCTCCACGACCTCTTACAGCCGCTTCAACCTGCCCATGGCTAGATCACTCCGCTTCGGGTCTTGAGCGCGCTACTAAATCGCCCTATTCGGACTCGCTTTCGCTACGGCTTCCCCACACGGGTTAACCTCGCAACACACCGCAAACTCGCAGGCTCATTCTTCAAAAGGCACGCAGTCACGACGCACCAAGTAAACTTGATGCGCGACGCTCCCACGGCTTGTAGGCACACGGTTTCAGGTACTATTTCACTCCGCTCCCGCGGTACTTTTCACCATTCCCTCACGGTACTATCCGCTATCGGTCACCAGGGAATATTTAGGCTTAGCGGGTGGTCCCGCCAGATTCACACGGGATTTCTCGGGCCCCGTGCTACTTGGGTGTTTCTCAAACGAGCCGTTGACGTTTCGACTACGGGGGTCTTACCCTCTACGCCGGACCTTTCGCATGTCCTTCGCCTACATCAACGGTTTCTGACTCGTCTCACGATCGGCAGACCGTGAAAGAGAAATCCCACAACCCCATATACGCAACCCCTGCCGGGTCTCACACGCATATGGTTTAGCCTCATCCAGTTTCGCTCGCCACTACTCCCGGAATCACGGTTGTTTTCTCTTCCTGCGGGTACTGAGATGTTTCACTTCCCCGCGTTCCCTCCACATACCCTATGTGTTCAGGTATGGGTGACAGCCCATGACGACTGCCGGGTTTCCCCATTCGGAAACCCCCGGATCAAAGCCTGGTTGACGGCTCCCCGGGGACTATCGTGGCCTCCCACGTCCTTCATCGGTTCCTGGTGCCAAGGCATCCACCGTGCGCCCTTAAAAACTTGGCCACAGATGCTCGCGTCCACTGTGCAGTTCTCAAACAACGACCAACCACCCGTCACAACCCGCCGAAGCAGATTTTCACCGGGGCCGGCACTGAAGATCCAGACTCAAAGTCCGTACCCTCAGACACCCAACAGCGTGCCCGGCACCCTCGCCACTCATGATCAGCTTTCCACGCTCCCTTGCGAGAGCAGTACTTGCAGCCCGAGATGACTGAGAGTGCCGAATAATCAACGTTCCACCCATGAGCAACCAGCACCGGACGTACGCCGATGTACTGGCCCTGGACCACCAGACAATGCCTGGCGGCCTAGATGCTCCTTAGAAAGGAGGTGATCCAGCCGCACCTTCCGGTACGGCTACCTTGTTACGACTTCGTCCCAATCGCCAGTCCCACCTTCGACAGCTCCCTCCCCACAAGGGGGTTGGGCCACCGGCTTCGGGTGTTACCGACTTTCGTGACGTGACGGGCGGTGTGTACAAGGCCCGGGAACGTATTCACCGCAGCAATGCTGATCTGCGATTACTAGCAACTCCGACTTCATGGGGTCGAGTTGCAGACCCCAATCCGAACTGAGACAGGCTTTTTGAGATTCGCTCCGCCTCGCGGCATCGCAGCTCATTGTACCTGCCATTGTAGCACGTGTGCAGCCCAAGACATAAGGGGCATGATGACTTGACGTCGTCCCCACCTTCCTCCGAGTTGACCCCGGCAGTCTCCTGTGAGTCCCCATCACCCCGAAGGGCATGCTGGCAACACAGAACAAGGGTTGCGCTCGTTGCGGGACTTAACCCAACATCTCACGACACGAGCTGACGACAGCCATGCACCACCTGTACACCGACCACAAGGGGGGCACCATCTCTGATGCTTTCCGGCGTATGTCAAGCCTTGGTAAGGTTCTTCGCGTTGCGTCGAATTAAGCCACATGCTCCGCTGCTTGTGCGGGCCCCCGTCAATTCCTTTGAGTTTTAGCCTTGCGGCCGTACTCCCCAGGCGGGGAACTTAATGCGTTAGCTGCGGCACCGACGACGTGGAATGTCGCCAACACCTAGTTCCCACCGTTTACGGCGTGGACTACCAGGGTATCTAATCCTGTTCGCTCCCCACGCTTTCGCTCCTCAGCGTCAGTAATGGCCCAGAGATCCGCCTTCGCCACCGGTGTTCCTCCTGATATCTGCGCATTTCACCGCTACACCAGGAATTCCGATCTCCCCTACCACACTCTAGCCTGCCCGTATCGACTGCAGACCCGGGGTTAAGCCCCGGGCTTTCACAACCGACGCGACAAGCCGCCTACGAGCTCTTTACGCCCAATAATTCCGGACAACGCTTGCGCCCTACGTATTACCGCGGCTGCT
Organism: Streptomyces sp. NBC_00620; assembly: GCF_026341825.1. Lineage (GTDB taxonomy): Bacteria > Actinomycetota > Actinomycetes > Streptomycetales > Streptomycetaceae > Streptomyces. Next base: position 2,252,716 of record NZ_JAPENY010000001.1, on the reverse strand, counting down.
GGCACGTAGTTAGCCGGCGCTTCTTCTGCAGGTACCGTCACTTTCGCTTCTTCCCTGCTGAAAGAGGTTTACAACCCGAAGGCCGTCATCCCTCACGCGGCGTCGCTGCATCAGGCTTTCGCCCATTGTGCAATATTCCCCACTGCTGCCTCCCGTAGGAGTCTGGGCCGTGTCTCAGTCCCAGTGTGGCCGGTCGCCCTCTCAGGCCGGCTACCCGTCGTCGCCTTGGTGAGCCACTACCTCACCAACAAGCTGATAGGCCGCGGGCTCATCCTTCACCGCCGGAGCTTTTAACCCCCACCCATGCGGGCAGGAGTGTTATCCGGTATTAGACCCCGTTTCCAGGGCTTGTCCCAGAGTGAAGGGCAGATTGCCCACGTGTTACTCACCCGTTCGCCACTAATCCACCCCGAAGGGCTTCATCGTTCGACTTGCATGTGTTAAGCACGCCGCCAGCGTTCGTCCTGAGCCAGGATCAAACTCTCCGTGAATGTTTTCCCGACTGCGTCTAATTAAAGACTGCGGGGCGACACCACGAGAGCGGAACCGAAGGGAGGAATAATCCCCACGGTCCACAGCGTCCTCGCTGATGTTTTACTTCAAAGGAACCTCGTCCCGGCCGAATGGCCGGAGACGGGGTATCAACAAACTTGGCGTTGATTTTTGGCACGCTGTTGAGTTCTCAAGGAACGGACGCTTCCTTTGTACTCACCCGAGAGACTCTCTCAGGCTTTCCTCCGGGCAGTTTCCCTTCGGTCTTGCGTTTCCGACTCTATCAGACCGTTTCCCGATCCGATTTCCTCGGTGCTTTCCAGGTTTCCGCTTTCGCGTTTCCCTTTCCGGCGGTTCCGACTCTATCAGATCCTTTCGGGCCTGATTCCCAGTCAGTGGGGCTTGTCTTCGCGGCTGTTGGGCCGTTCCGACGTCCCAAACTTTAGCGGATCCTCTCGGCAGTTCCTAATCGGGCTGCCGGGCCCAAATCGAATTGAATTCGGGCACGCCGAATTCGACCCCGTTGGGAGATCGTGCTGGTGGTTTGGTTGCCGCTTTTGCGGCGGAGGTGCTGCCGCAGAACCGTTACGGCCCCGTGGCAACTCGAAGAACCTTACGTGTCGGGCAAGGGGGTGTCAACCTCCCCTGTCAAGATCTTTAATCGAGGTCGGTGAGCCTGCCGCCGGCATCCGGCTGGGCGTGCTCCACGCGACGCAGGAGGCGGGTCAGGACCTCACCCAGGACACCGCGCTCGTCGGCGGAAAGGTCCTGGAGCAGGTCTTCCTCGAAGCCTGAGGCGAGGCGCATGACCTCCAGCCACTTCTCGCGACCCTCGTCGGTGAGCTCCACGATGACGCGTACGCGATTCGACTCGTCGCGCTCCCGGGTGACCAGCCCCTCCCCGACCATGCGGTCGATGCGGTGGGTCATCGCGGCCGGTGTCAGACCCAGCTGCTTGGCGAGGTCGCTCGGGCCCATGCGATAGGGGGCGCCGGAAACGACCAGGGCCTTGAGGACCTCCCACTCGGCGTTGCTGATGCCGAGCGCGGCGGTCTGGCGTCCGTAGGCGACGTTCATCCGGCGGTTGAGACGGGAGAGGGCCGAGACGATCTTCTCGACCTGGGGGTCGAGGTCCTGGAACTCGCGCTGGTAAGCGGCGATCTGTTCGTCGAGTGTCGGCTCGCTGACGCCGGGGGTGTCGCCCATGGCGGCAGTATGGCACGGCCTCACTTGGCGTTGAAGTCCTTCGATGTGTACTGTTTAGATCCTAACTTTAGCTTCGAAGTCTTCAGGTCTGCATCCTTACGCATCCTGACGACCTCACGACCAAGGCAGGTGAAAGTGACCAGGGCGATGGGCGCAGCGATGCGCCGGATCCATGTGGGCAACGCACTCAGTGCGTTCGGGCTCGGCTTTACCGTCCCCTTCCTCTACGTCTATGTGGCGCAGGTGCGGGGACTCGGCTCCATGACGGCGGGCATCGTGCTCGCCGTCTTCGCCGTGGCCGCGCTCGCCGTGCTGCCGTTCGCCGGGCGGGCCATCGTCCGGCGCGGTCCGCTGCCGGTGCTGCTCACCGCCCTGCTCACCGCCTCCCTGGGAGCGCTGAGCCTCGGGCTCGCGAACAGTGCCACGACCGTGCTGCTTTCGGCGGCCGCGCTCGGCGCCGGTCAGGCCGTGATGCAGCCGGCGCTCGCGACGATGATCGTGGACTGCTCGTCGGCGGACACCCGGTCGCGTGCCTTCGCGACGCAGTTCTTCCTGCAGAACCTGGGACTCGGCGTCGGTGGTCTGATCGGCGGCCACATCGTCGACACCTCACGCGCGAGCTCGTTCACTCTGCTGTTCTCGATCGAGGCGGCGATGTTCCTGCTGCTGGTCGTGATCATGTCGACCGTACGGCTGCCGCACGCGCCGAAGGTCGAGGGTGCGCCGCAGGCCAAGGGCGGCAGCTGGAAGCAGTTGCTCGGCAACCGGGCCATGGTGCAGCTGTCCGTGCTGGGCTTCGTGCTGTTCTTCGCCTGCTACGGACAGTTCGAGTCGGGGCTCTCGGCGTACGGCGTCGAGGCGGCCGGGATCTCCACCTCGGCGCTCGGTACGGCGATGGCGGCGAACACCGCGATGATCGTGGTCGCGCAGTTCGCGGTGCTCAAGTTCGTCGAGCGCCGGAAGCGGTCGCGGGTGATCGCCGCGGTGGGGCTCATCTGGGCGGTCGCATGGCTCACGGCCGGTTACGCGGGCCTCGGGCACGGCAGCCAGACCATGGCCACCGCCGCGTTCATCTCGACGTACGCCCTCTTCGGTCTTGGCGAGTCCATGCTGTCGCCGACCGTCGCGCCGCTGGTCGCCGACCTTGCGCCTTCGGGCATGGCGGGGCAGTACAACTCGGCCTTCGCCCTGGTGAAGCAGCTCGCGCTGGCGGTCGGTCCGGCGGTGGGCGGGCCGATGGGAGCCTCGCTGCACGGGCCGTACATCGTGACGTTCCTGCTGTTCTCGCTGGGCATCACCTACCTCGCGATACGGCTGGGCCGGCAGCTCACACCCGTACAGAATCAGCCGTCGCTCGCGAAGAGCCGGGTGGTCGCGCGGGGTGGAGCTCCGACGGAGCCCGTGCGGGCCGGGGCCTGACGGACGTACGACGGCCGCCACCACTTCTCGAAGTGGTGGCGGCCGTTTTCGCTTGCCCTCAGCGGATTCCGGTCACCAGGTTGGCCGCGAAAGGGAGGGTCGCGGTGCCGTCCGGGGCGGTGCGGTCCTTGAGGTGGGTGTGGACCGCGCGGCCTGCCTGTACGAGGGCTTCGTGGCCGCCGTGGTCGACGATGGCCTGGCCCCAGGGCACGGACGAGAGCTGGGCCGCGGCGTAGTCGGCAAGGGGCGGGAGGGCGATGCCGAAGGTGACCTCGTGGACGGTGACGTCGTGGAAGCCGGCCTCTTGGAGGGTGGTGGTGAGGCGCTCGGAGGTGCCGGAGAAGGCGGCTTCGTAGCTCGCGGCGACCTCTGGAACCCTCTCTGGAGCCACGTACTTCTTGACCGCTTCGTACTGGGCCACGAAGTACGGGATGAGGTTCCTGTCCGCCCAGGCGGTGGCCACGAAGCGGCCCTTGGGGCGGGTGACCCGGGCCGCCTCCGCGAGGGCCGCGGGCAGGTCGGGGAAGAACTGGACTCCCTGCTGGCAGACGACCGCGTCGAAGGTGGCGTCCTGGTAGGGGAGGTCGTCCGCGGAGGCCGCCGTGAACTCGATGTCCGGGTACATACGGGGTGCGTGTGTCTTGGCGACCCTGAGCATGCCCTCGTTGATGTCCGCGCCCGAGACGCGGCCGGTGGGGCCCACCCGGGCCGCTGCCGCGCGGGCCACGAAGCCGGTGCCGCAGGCGACGTCGAGGACCGTGGCGCCGGGCGAGAGGTCCGCGGCGTCCAGGATCGCCGCCACGAAGGGCGCCATGATCGGCGCGGCGTACTGCTCGTAACGCTCAGGCGCGCTGCCGCTGAGCTGAAAACCCGTTTCGTCTGCCATGGGTGAGCTACTAGCAGCGGATGGGGTGGGGGGCTAGGTGGCGCGCAGGGGTGGGTGCCGGGGGTGGGTTTTTCGCCCCCTCCGCCCCTACCCGTCCCTTGCTTCTGGGGGCTCCGCCCCCAGACCCCCGTATCGCGCTGACGCGGTCGTCCTCAAACGCCGGACGGGCTGACACCGGGCGTAGCCCGGAAGCAAGGGACGGGAAGGGGCGGAGGGGGCGAAAAAACACCCCTCGCTCACCCCTCGCCCCGCGGCAACGCGAACTCGCACCACACCGCCTTCCCCCCGCCAGGGGTACGCCGCGACCCCCAGCCGGAGGCGATCGTGGCGACGATGGCGATGCCGCGGCCGGCCTCGTCGGCGGGCTCGGCGTGGCGGCGGCGCGGGAGGTGGTCGTCGCCGTCGGTGACCTCGATGATCAGGCGGCGGTCGGTGCGGCGGAGGCGCAGACGCATGGGCGGGGTGCCGTGCTGGAGGGAGTTGGCGACGAGCTCGCTGGCGGCGAGGACGCCGAGGTCGTGCAGGTCGGAGGGAAAGCGCCAACTGGTCAGGACGCCGGAGGCGAAGGCACGCGCGCGTGGAGCCGCTTCCACCCCGCCGAGCAGCTCCAGGGCGGCGTTGCGGAAGAGGTCGGCGTCCGGGCCCGTACGAGCGGGGTGCTGAAGGACCAGGACGGCCACGTCGTCGTCGTGGTCGGCGGTGACGCCCGCCGAGCGGACCAGGCGGTCGCAGACGACCTGGGGGGTGCCGGTGGCGCCGGCGAGGGCACGCTCCAGGGAGGCGATGCCCTCGTCGAGGTCCTCGTCGCGGCGCTCGACGAGGCCGTCGGTGTAGAGGACGGCCGTCGAGCCGGGGCCGAGCGGGATCGAGCCGGAGGCGTGCAGCCAGCCGCCGGTGCCGAGCGGCGGCCCGGTGGGTTCGTCGGCGCGCAGGACGGTGCCGCTCTCGTCGCGGACGAGGATCGGGAGGTGGCCCGCGGAGGCGTAGATCAGCCTCCCCTCGTTGGGGTCGTGGACGGCGTACACGCAGGTGGCGATCTGGTTGGCGTCGATCTCGGTGGCGAGGCCGTCGAGGAGTTGCAGGACCTCGTGCGGGGGCAGGTCGAGGCGGGCGTACGCGCGTACGGCGGTGCGCAGCTGGCCCATGACCGCCGCCGCGCGGACACCGCGGCCCATGACGTCGCCGATGACAAGTGCGGTGCGGCCGCCGCCGAGGGTGATCACGTCGTACCAGTCGCCGCCGACCGCGGCCTCCGTGCCGCCGGGCTGGTAGGTGGCCGCGATGCGCAGGTCGTCGGGCTCCTCCAGCTCCTGGGGGAGCAGGGAGCGCTGGAGAGTGACGGCGGTCTCGCGCTGGCTGCGCTCGCTGGCGCGGAGCCGCTCTGCGGCCTCGGCGTGGTCGGTGACGTCGGTCGCGAAGATGAGTACGCCGCCGCCCTGGCCTTCCGGGGAGGTGTCGACGGGGGTGCAGGTGAAGGTGTACGAGCGGCCGTTGGAGGTCTTGCGGGACTTGACCGTGCGGGACTTGGCGCTGCGCAGGACCTGGTCGAGGAGCGGGAGCAGGCCGAGTTCGTCCAGTTCGGGGAGGGCTTCGCGCGCGGGCTCGCCTGCCGGCCGGGCGCCGAAGGCCGCCGTGTAGGAGTCGTTGACGTACGCGACGCGGTGTTCGGGGCCGTGGACGAGGGCGACGAGGGCTGGGACGCGGTCGAGGACGTCGCGTACCGGCAGTTCGTCGACGGCGGGCACGGGCGGCGCGTCGTCGGTCAGCTGCTCGGCGCGGGCCGCCGGCACGGGAGCGCCTTCCCCTCGCCGGTCCGGGGAGACCGTGTGCTCGGTCCGCGCCGCGGTGCGGCGCTGCGTTCCGGGGAGCCGGGCGCTCCAACGCGTGAAGTTCACTGTGGGGAAGGCCTCGTGGGTTAGAAGGGCGAGCGGTGGGCCCGCCCAAGGTCGTGGACCAGTCTGGCCGACCGGACCGACATCCGTCAGACGCCGTCCTGACCGGTGGAGTTCCAGGGTCCGGTCAGGACGACCCCTTCGGGCCGAGCTTCGGGTCGAGAGGAGGCTTTCCACCGGCCGCGAGTTCGAACTCCGCGCGGGGATGTTCGAGTGAACCGAGAGAGACGATCTCCCTCTTGAAGAGTCCCGACAGGGTCCATTCGGCGAGCACACGGGCCTTGCGGTTGAAGGTAGGCACCCTGCTCAGGTGGTAGACGCGGTGCATGAACCAGGCAGGATAGCCCTTCAGCTTGCGCCCGTAGACGTGTGCGACGCCTTTGTGCAGCCCCAGGGACGCGACCGAACCGACGTACTTGTGGGAGTACGTTTCGAGCGGCTCGCCGCGCAGGGAGTGCGCGATGTTGTCGCCGAGGACCTTGGCCTGGCGTACCGCGTGCTGGGCGTTGGGCGCCGTGTCGGTGCCGGGTTCCATGGTGACGTCGGGGACGGCGGCGGCGTCTCCCGCGGCCCACGCGTGCGTGGCGCCGTCGACGGTCAGCTGGGGGGTGCACTTGAGCCGGCCGCGCTCGTTCAGGGGGAGGTCGCTGGCGGCGAGGATCGGGTGCGGTTTCACTCCGGCGGTCCACACGACCGTACGGGTGGGGAAGCGGGCGCCGTCACTGAGGACGGCGATCCGGTCCGCGCAGGAGTCGAGGCGGGTCTCCAGGCGTACGTCGATGTTGCGGCGGCGCAGCTGGGTGACCGTGTACTTGCCCATCTCCTCGCCGACCTCGGGGAGGATGCGGTTGGAGGCCTCGACGAGGATCCACTTCATGTCCTCGGGCCGGATGTTGTGGTAGTAGCGCGCGGTGTAGCGGGCCATGTCCTCGAGCTCGCCCAGCGCCTCCACGCCCGCGTAACCGCCTCCTACGAAGACGAAGGTCAGGGCCGCGTCGCGGATCGCGGGGTCGCGGGTGGAGGAGGCGATGTCCATCTGCTCGATGACGTGGTTGCGCAGGCCGATGGCCTCCTCGACGGTCTTGAAGCCGATGGCGTACTCGGCGAGACCGGGGATCGGCAGGGTGCGCGAGATCGAGCCGGGGGCGAGGACGAGTTCGTCGTACGAGAGCTGTTCCTCGCCCGCGCCCTCTTCCTCGGTGGCGAGGGTCGTGAGAGTGACGGTGCGCTTGGCGTGGTCGATCGACCGGGCCTCGCCGATGACGATCCTGCACTGGTCCAGCACCCGGCGCAGCGGGACGACCACGTGGCGCGGCGAGATGGAGCCCGCGGCGGCCTCGGGAAGAAACGGTTGATAAGTCATGTACGGGTCCGGGGAGAGGACCGTGATCTCGACTTCGCCCCGCTTAAGTTCGGCCTTCAACTTCCGTTGGAGGCGCAGAGCGGTGTACATCCCGACGTAGCCGCCGCCGACCATGAGAATGCGCGTACGTTCCTTCACCATCCCATGACGCACCTACCTCTGGAGTTTGTCCACAGCCCCGACAATTTGTGTGACCGGCCGCCGTCAACACGCGGGGGTGAGCGAATTTCCGGAGTACGGGAAAGACGCGCAGGTCAGTGGGGGTGCATAGGGTGTCGGATGGGGGTGCAAACGGGACGTAAACGATCCATACTCCGATCGGGCGGCGCTCCGTGCGGAACCTGCCCCTTCTGAATTGACCCCCTCTCAACTATGTTCGTGTGTCGACGGGGTGTAGGGGGATGCGCTAGTCGAGTCCGTACGACGGACTCGTGCACACATGCTTGTTCCCGCACGCTCCGGCTGCCGATGGCGGGGAGAGTCTCCGGGGGGAGACGTCATTACCGGGGGAACACATATGCACATTCAGGAATCTCATTGGTCATCCGCGTCCGCCACCGCGTCCGGTGGCATGGTCGGCGCGGCAGCGGGCGGCGACGGCCGCGGTCCGGGCAACGGATCGCGTACGACGCCGCTGCGCGTGGACGCACAGCGCAATCTTGAGCACGTACTGCGCGCGGCTCGCGAGGTCTTCGGCGAGCTGGGGTACGGCGCACCGATGGAGGACGTGGCACGGCGCGCCCGGGTCGGTGTCGGCACGGTGTACCGGCGCTTCCCGAGCAAGGACGTCCTGGTCCGCCGGATAGCCGAGGAGGAGACCTCCCGGCTGACGGACCAGGCGCGCTCGGCGCTCGGGCAGGAGGACGAACCGTGGTCGGCGCTCTCGCGCTTCCTGCGTACGTCGGTGGCCTCGGGCGCGGGACGGCTGCTGCCGCCGCAGATACTGCGGGTCGGCGTCGCGGAGGACGGTACCGAGGCGGACGAGGCCCGGGTGCCGCAGCAGCGGTCCCAACTCGCTCCCGAACTGCGGCTCGTCGAGCAGCGGTCGGCGCCCGCGGACGAGGTGCTGGTCGCGGCGGCGGACGACGCCGGTGCGGCGCAGCTGCTCGACGTGGTGGGACGGCTCGTCGAGCGGGCGCGTGCGGCGGGCGAGCTGCGGGCGGACGTGACCGTGGCTGACGTACTGCTGGTGATCGCGACGGCGGCGCCCTCGCTGCCGGACCCCGCCCAGCAGGCCGCGGCCTCGGCCCGGCTTCTCGACATCCTGCTGGAGGGGCTGCGCTCGCGCCCGGCGTGAGCGGATCCTCGAACACCGGACACAGAACACCGGACACCGGGCTTTCCTGGGCGCGGGTGCCGCGCCACTCGCGTACCAGGTGCCACGGGCGACACTCCGGATATATCAGGCACGGCGCCAACTCCCCACCGGGAGCCGTTCGTTGACTATTCCCCAAAAGAGTGACCGCTAGTGCTGTCGTATGGGAAGTCCCCACGGACGAGTGGTTGGTCCGTACTGGGGCGTCACGCCCCTGAAGCCTGTGGCAGTCTTGCCCGGTATTCGGGTCCGAGTGTGCAGGCGGGGGCTTTCCGCAATGAGCGTTGACGGTCGGGACGAGTCACTCGGTGACGGTGACGCGGACGGCGACACGGAAACCGGCGGGCTGCCGTCCAAGCAGGTACCCAGCCAGGGCGGGCCGCAGGGCGGCACCCCGGGTGCCGCGCCCTCCGGTGCCTTGCCCGGTGCTTTGCCCTCCGGTGCCGCGCCCTCAGCACCTGATCCCAGCGTCCCGCCGCAGCGCGACCGGTTCGACCGGCGGGAGGGCGGCGGTGCCCTGCCACCCCCGCTCGACCTGCCGCCGTCCGACGCCGATCTGATCGAGCGGATGCGCGCGGGCGACGACACGGCGTACGAGGGGCTGTACCGGCGCCATGCCGAGGCCGTGCGCCGTTACGCCCGCACCTGCTGCCGGGACGCACACACCGCGGACGACCTCACGGCCGAGGTGTTCGCCCGCATGCTGCAGGCGGTACGCGGCGGCAGCGGCCCCGAGCACGCCGTACGCGCGTATCTGCTCACCACCGTCCGCCGGGTCGCCGCGAACTGGACGAAGACGGCGAAGCGGGAGCAACTGGTCGACGACTTCGCGGTGTTCGCCGCGCAGGCCGCCCGCGGCTCCGAGGTGTCCGACGACGACACGCTCGACCTCGGCGCGGATGTGCGCGCGATGCACGAGGCCGAACAGTCCATGGCCATGCAGGCGTTCCGGTCGCTGCCGGAGCGCTGGCAGGCCGTGCTGTGGCACACGGAGGTCGAGGACGAGTCGCCGAGCGAGGTCGCCACGCTCTTCGGGCTCGACGCCAACGGCACGCGGGTGCTGGCCAGTCGCGCCCGCGAGGGCCTCAAGCAGGCCTACCTCCAGGCGCATGTGAGCGCCACGCTCACCATGGACGGGGAGTGCGCGCGCTACGCCGACCGGCTCGGCGCCTACGCCCGCGGCGGGCTGCGTACGCGCGCCGAACGCGGGCTGCGCAAGCACTTGGAGGAGTGCGCCAAGTGCCGCCTCGCGGCGGGCCAGATCAAGGAAGTCGCGAGCGGAATCCCGGCGCTCGTGCCGATCGCGGTCATCGGCTGGTTCGGTGCCGCCGGGTACGCGAAGGTCGCCGCGCTCATCGCCGGTGGCGCCGGCGCGGGTGCGGCCGGAGCGGCGGGTGCCGCCTCCGCGGCGGCCGGCGGCTCCGGCGGAGCGAGTGCGGGTGGCGGCGCGGCGGCCTCGGAGGGGCTCGGCGCGCCGGTCAAGGCCGGTATCGCGGCGGGTGTCGTCGCGGTGGCCGCGACGGCGATCGCCCTCGCCCTGGCAGGCAACGAAGCCCCGCCCAAGAAGCCCGAGGCCAAGCCGGCCACCTCACCCGCCGTCGAGGTACCGCTGCCGTCGCCCAATCCGCCGAAGAAGGACCCTGCGCCGAAGCCGCCGGCGATGGCACCCGCGCCGGCTCCGACGCCGACCCCCACACCGACGCCCAAGCCCACCCCGAAGCCCACACCCACGCCGACACCCACCCCGGCGAAGCCGAAGCCCACACCGAAGCCGACCCCTACTCCGACCCCCACCCCCACCCCCAAACCGACGCCGCCTCCGCCCGCACCTGCCGTCTACCAGTGGAGCGAGCTGGACTACGGCGTCAACGGAGACGGCACCAAGCCCGAGATGCGGCTCGGCGAGAGCAGCTGGGTGTGGCAGCGCTACGGGGTGTCGATCGCGGACAAGCAGTACACGCACGGGGTGACCGTCCACGGCCGGTCCTCCGTCACCATCGACCTCAACCGCAGCTGCTCGGCGTACGACGCGGTCGTGGGCATCGACGACATGACGCTGGGCCTGGGCCAGGTGCGCTTCTCCGTGTACACAGACGGTTCACGCATGTGGCAGTCGCCGCTGATCAAGGGCGGCGACCCGGCGGTCCCCGTCCATGTCAACCTCACCGGCCGCAAGACCATCCGCCTCGTCGTCGAGCCCCACTCCGTCTTCGACACGACGGCGCTGGCGGACTGGGCGGAGTCGAAGTTCCTGTGCGAGTGAGCTCCTGCACGCCGCGTGGCTGGGTTCGTGCGCGAGTCAACTCCTGTGCGCCGGACAGCTGTGCTCGCGCGCGAGTGACCACCTCAGCGCCGCGCTGCTACGAGGCGGCGGCGGGATGCTCCTTCAGCGCCTCGGCCAGGTCCCGCAGGGCGTCGTCCCTGGTGAAGTCCGTACCCGTGGCTCGCTCGGACTCGTAGCCGACGGGGCCGAGGGCCGCGATCGCGGCGGCCTCCGTGCGCTCGGCCACCGCACACTCCAGGGCGGGCCGGGGATGGCCGCCACGCCATCGCGTACCGACGCCGAGCAGGCGGACCGCGCGCGGATGGTCGCCCAGCTCGGAGAGCAGGCCCGCGGCGCCCTCGACGAGACCCGCCAGCACCACATCGGCGCAGCGTCCGGCCACCGCGGCCAGCAGGGCGTCGGACAGCTTCCGCAGACCGCGCTCCTGGCCGCACTGGGCGGCCAGGACGAGCGCGTCGACCCCGTCCAGCGCCGCCACGAACTGCGGGGGCGGGGTACCACGGGCACTCTCCACGCGCGCCTGCTCGCACAGTTCGCGGGCGTAGGCGAACTCCCCGTCGTCCAGGGCTATTTGGGCACGCAGCAGATGAACGAACGCGCGGGCGTCCGGCACCCCGTACCGATCGGACGCGTCGCTCGCCTCGTCCAGAGCGGTCAGCGCCCGGGACCGTTCGCCCGCGCGGTAGGCGATCTCGGCCAGCCGCGCCAGAAGGAAGGGCGCCTCGGCGTACGCGCCCACCTCATAGGCGAGCCGCAGCGCCTCCGCGTACTCCCCTTTCGCCTCCTCGAAGAGACTGCGCGCCATGGCCGCCTCACCGGCCGCGCTGCACACCTGGGCCCGCATCCAGCGGTCGCCCACCCGACGGCTGAGCACTCGCAGCTCCGCCAGGTCGTCGTCCACGCCCGGCATCCCGCCCGGGGCGTCGACGACCATGTGCGTACGGAACATCAGGGTGACGCCGATCTCCCACTCACCGCCGTACAGACGGCAGTTGGCGACCGCCGCGTCCATGGCGGGCCGCATGTCCTCCGCGCTGCTGCCCATGAAGTGGACGGTCATCGGCCAGATGATGCCCGGAATGCTCGCCGCCACCGGACCGCCCTTCGCGAAGACGGAACGCACCCGCCCGATGTACTCAGGCATCCGCTCATCCCCATGCCGGGCGAGCGGGTCGGTCTCCACCGTCATGAACAGGTGCAGCATGCGCAGCCTCATCCGCATGCCGTACAGCGGGTGCCGTTCGTCGTGGTCGGAAGTGGGGGTGGCGAGGTAGGCGGCCACCGGGTCGACGGCTGCCAGATAGGCGAGGGGGGCGTCCCGGCCGGGGTCGCGCGAGGCACCCGGGTTGTCGCACCGACCGGGGCCGGACGGTGCGGCGCCACCGGTGACCGTGCACAGCCGCAGCACCAGGTCCGTCCATTCCGCGCCCTCCCGGCGGAAGTTGCGCAGCCACCAGAACCAGCCCACGGCGAGGACGAGGGCACCGGCCTCCTCCTCATCACGGGCGACGACGGCGCGGTAGAGGGCCGCCCGGATGTTGTCGAGCTCGGCCTCCAGGCGCCGGATCCACGGCAGTTGCTCGGCGGAGCGCAGCAGCGGCTCGGCCTCCTCGACCAGCGCGCGCACCCACGCGCGATGGCGCCGCTCGGCAGCGGCAAGCAGCTCGGGCACCTCGGCGGCACGCTCGGCGGCGTATTCGTGGATCGTCTCCAGCATCCGGTACCGCATACCGCCGACGACACCCGCACGACCGTCGCTTCCCTCACCACCACCGCTGCCACCGCCATCACTGCCCTGACCACCCTGACCGCCGTCGTACGGCGTCGCGACGATCAGGGACTTGTCGACCAGTGCTCCGATGAGGTCGGCGGCGGGTCCGGTGCACACGGCCTCCGCGGCCGCGAGGTCCCAGCCGCCCGCGAAGACGGACGCCTCGCGCAGCACGGTCCGCTCCCGCTCGTCGAGCAGGTCCCAGGACCAGTCGACGACGGCGCGCAGGGTCTGCTGGCGGGGCAGCACGGTGCGGCTTCCGGAGGTGAGGAGCCGGAAGCGGTCGTCGAGGCGGTCGGCGATCTGCCGGGCCGTGAGCATCCGCAGCCGCGCGGCGGCCAGCTCGATGGCCAGGGGCAGACCGTCGAGCCGTCGGCAGATCTCGTCCACCGCCGCGGAGTCGTGGAGCGCGGCGTCGGCGTCGGGACGTACGACCGAGGCCCGCTCCAGGAAGAGGCGACGCGCCGGATCGGGCGGCAGGGGCTCGACCGGGCGCAGCAACTCGCCGGGCACGCCGAGGGGTTCACGGCTGGTGGCGAGGATCGTGAGCCCGGGGCAGCGCGTCAGGAGGGTTTCGGCGAGTTCGGCCGCGGCGCCGATGACGTGTTCGCAGTTGTCAAGGATCAGGAGCTCGCTGCGCTGGGCGCAGTACTCGACGAGCAGGGCGACCGGGTCGTACTGCTGGGGCGCCAGCTCGTTGGTGATCAGCACGGTTTCGCGCAGACCGAGGGCGCTGACCACGGCGCCGGGGACCGCTTCCGGCCGGTCCAGCGGGGCGAGTTCGACCAGCCACGCTTGCGGAAGCCCGGCGGCGGCTTCCTCGGCGAGGCGGGTCTTGCCCGAACCCCCCGGTCCGGTCAGAGTGACCAGTCGTGCCCTCTGCACATCCGAACGGATGGCGTCGATTTCGGGTTCCCGCCCCACGAAAGAGTTCAAACGCGGACGAATGTTGCCGTTACGTGCAGCGCGGGAGGAGTCCCTGGGTGCCGCGTCCTGAGCCGACGCGCCCCGCAACATCGGATCCGCACCCGCCCGAGCCCGCGCCCCATTCACCGACCAAGTCTTCCCCGCCCAAGACCCGCCCCCCGGTCCCCCCAGCTCATCCCCCTCCCCCTCGCCCTCCCTCTCTCCCTCCCCTCCCGCCTCCAACAACTCCGCATGCAGGGCACGTAGTTCCGGCCCCGGATCCGTGCCCAGTCCGTCCATCAGGGTGCGCCGTACCCCCTCGTACGCGGCCAGGGCATGCGCGCCGCGGCCGGTCTCACGCAGGGCGCGGATGAGCAGTGCTTGCAGCGCTTCGTCGTACGGGTGAGCCTCCGTCAGCTCCTTCAACTCCGGTACGACGTCGCCGGCGCGGCCGAGTCGCAGGTCGGCCTCGACTCGGGTGCGGGTCGCTTCGAGGCGCAGTGCCTCCGGGCGGGTCGCGGCGGTGCGGTCCGGGAGGTCAGCGAGGGCGGGGCCCCGCCAGAGGGCGAGTGCGTCGCGCAGGTGGTCGGTGGCGGTCGCGGCGTCTTCGCGTGCGAGGGCGGACTTGCCCTTCCCCACGAGGTGTTCGAAGACGAACAGGTCGACGTCCTCCTTGGCGGCCCTCAGTCGGTAGCCGCCGGTCTCCGAGGTGACCGTGTCCTTCCCGACCGCCCGGCGCAGGCGGCCGATCAGGGCCTGCAGCGCGGCGGGGGCGTCCTGCGGGGGCTCGTCCGCCCACACCTCGTCGATCAGCGTCTCCGGTGCAACCGTCCGGTCGGGGCGCTGGGCCAGGGCAGCGAGCAGCGCCCGTACCCGGGGGCCGCCCACAGCCACCAGGGCCCCCCGGTCGTCCTCCACCTGGGTGACCCCCAGAATCCCGTACCGCACCCACCCATTCTCCCCGCCCCCACCCCGCGGAGCACCGCCTTTCTCCGGCGAGCCCCCGAGGCACCCCGTCGCGAGCGGGCGAACAAGCTTCTTTCGCCCCCTCCGCCCCTACCCAACCCTTGCTCCTGGGGGCTCCGCCCCCAGACCCCCGCTCGCCCGAAGGGCTCGTCCTCAAACGCCGGACGGGCTGAAAGATCTCCCCCGGGGTGAAGAGTGTGCGGCCCCATGGGTGGGTGGGGGATCTGGACGGCACCACCTCACCCCCAGACGGCGGACGGGCTGGGTGGTGCCGGAGGCGGTCCCTCCGAGGTTTGGGGAGCGGGGTCTGGGGCGGAGGGGGCGAAAAGCTCCTCAGCCGCCACAAGCCGAGACGCCCCGCAGCCGCCCACCGGCGGGAGGGGGCGTGCCGGTACGTCCAAAGCCCGTCGCGTACGCCCGCGTCACCGGACGCTTCCCTGCCCGGCCAAGGTCTGATCCGGCGGCGACGGGCGGACGTACCGGCACGCCCCCGACCCACCCACCGAGCAGCAGAGGAACCCCCGCTAACCGCGGCGAGCAGCCCCCGCCCCCAACGCCCGCCCCTGCGGCACAATCCCCGCAGGCACCGCCCGCTGCCGAGCCGGCGTCCCCGTCCAACAGGTCCCCCGCCGAGCCAGCAACCGCCGCAGCCACAGCTCCAGGGAGACCAGGTCCGCCAGCCCGTCCAGGGGCAGCGGCTCCCCCTCCGCAGCCGCCCGCAGCGCCTTGCGGACGACGCGCGCCTCCACCAGCCCCGCCTGCGCCAGCAGAGGCGTGTCGAACAGCGCGATCAGGGAATCCGCGGCCACCCGCAGCCCCGTACGCGCGGCAGCCGCCGAGGACGCGTGCGAGGGCGCGCCCCACCCGGGCGGCAGATCCCCCACGCCGGCCCCCTCCAGCACCGTACGGAGGATCGCCGCCCGGGCACCGGGCTGAACCCGCAGCGCCTCCGGAAGGGCACGGCACGCGCGTACGACCTGGTTGTCCAGGAACGGCGCGTGCAGCCGCTGGAAGCGGATCTCGGCGGCCTGTTCAAGGACGCGCAGATCGGACGCATGGCGCGCGAGAGCCGCACGCGCGCGGAAGTCGCCCGGCCGCTGGCCGGGACCGACCCCGGGCCGACCCGACGCAGCCCCCAGGCGAACCGATACTTCAGCAAGCGCCTCACCGGTCAGCCAGCGCGCCGCAGGCCCGGGCCTGGCCCAGGTGAGCGCGGCAAGCGAGGCTCCGACCGCCCCGCCCGGCTCCTCGAACCGTCGCTGCATCAGCCGGTCGGCGAGGACGTCGACCCCGGTCCGGTACGGCGTACGGGCGAGCTTGCGCGCCGCGCCGTACACGCGCGCGGGGACCATGACGGACCCGTCCGCCTTGGCCAGCGCGGCGACGGGCTTCACCAGGTGACGGCGTTTGCGGTCCATCAACAGGTCGGCGAGCCGGGCGGGATGGGCGTCCAGGACCTGCCGGGCGCCGTACCCCGTGAAGTGGTCGGCGCTCCCGGAGGAGAGCCGCGCCCGATGCCGGGCCGCGGTCACCAGCGAAGGCCCCGGCTCGTCGGTGAGCGGCCCGTCCAAGTCGGCGTAGGGAAGCGTCTCTTCACCCCCGGTGACGACTACGTGGTGCAGCCGAGGATTCGCGGCCAAGGAGCCCGCCCGCTCCAGCTCGGACTCCCGCCCGCTGACGGCGAGGTCGTTGAAAGTGACCGCGAGGAGACGCTCACCGGCCCCGGTGCCATGCCCGAGTACCGTCCCGGGCGCCCCCGGCAACCCCGCCGCGAGCAGCGCCAGCGTCCCCGAGGCAGGCCCTCCGGAGAGGTCGGCGCCGATCCCCGGAACGGGCATCCCGCGCGCGGCCCGCCGCTCGGCGGGCCCCATCCCGGGTACGGGCCCGGGGTCCACATCGGTGCCCGGCACATGCCGGGGCGCGGCGAGACGGGCACGTACGGCCTCTACGAGGGCGTCGCGCACGGCGTCCACCGCGCTGGCGGGATCGGCCGAGGGGGTGGCGACGGCGAGGGAGGCGGTCTGCTCGTAGCTTGCGATCTCGCGCGCCCCGGTGCGCAGGATCAGCGCGTGCCCCGGCGGAATGCGCCGTACGCCCTCGTACGGGGTCGAGTCGTGCACCGCGGCCGGTACGTCGGGGGCGGCGAGCAGCGCCGCCAGGTGCCCGAAGTCGAGGTTGGCCTCGATGAGGTCGGCCAGCGGCAGGGCGGCGGTCGCATACGCCGTACCGCCCGCCCAGGGGGTGTAGAAAACGGGCCGTGCCCCCGCGAGGTCGCCCGCGACCATGAGGCGACGGCCGACCTGGACGACGGCGGTGTAACTGCCGGACCAGGCGGTGAGATGGCGAAGTGCCCCTCCGCGCGCGGCGAACAGTCCCACTCGCAACTCTTCGTCGGAGGCTCCGCAGATGCCGAGTACGGCCATCCGGTTCTGCTCGTCGGCCTTCACGACGCGCACCTCGTCGGGGCGCCAGTCACCGACGGCCCAGAGCGGATCCGGGTCGCCCCACAGGAGTTGGGAACCCACCGGGTGAACGGTCTCCCCGTCGCTGCCCGTTGCGCCCGCCGAGCCGATCTCAGGCGCTCTGGCGGCGGTACTGCTCCACCCCACCAACCACCGCATCGCCGCCTCCACAGGCTGTGGACAACCAGTGCACCGTACGAACTGGGCACCATGCTGCCACGAAGGAGGCACACCGGAGGGCACCTGGGGCGGCTTGCGCTCCCTGAAGTGCGCCCCACCGGGGCTTTACCAGCGCGTCACCGGCGATGGAACGGCGACGCACCGACGACGGACCAAGAACCAACCACCGACGAATCTGCGACGTGAATGCGCCCCCGATACGCTCCCCAAAAACACCCCGCGCGCCCTCAAGTGACGTGGTAGGAGCGCTAATTGCCCGCAAAGACCACCGTCGATTTTCGGCCAAATCGACTTTTGGCGGGCAGGCGCGCACACGCTCCGTACAGGCCTTCCGCACCACTCGGCCAACGCACAGTCCGGGAGGCGGAGTTCGCCTCCCGGACCGGTCCGCCGCCCGCGGGGATGTAGGCGGCGGTGTCCCCCAGCCCACTGGATCCAGTACAGCGGGCCGACCCACGCACCATCCATGGAAGCGCTCCCCCGGTGGCCGGAGAAGAGCGCACGGACGGGCGCACGGCCACACAACGGGAGCACACCGCAACCGTCCGTACTGTCGTACGGACCACAATCCCGCCATCCGGAACTATGCCTCTTAACGCTTGGGATGCAGCGAACTACGCTGGGTTTACGAATGCCGCGTGGTTATGCCAGCGCGGCAGCCGTCTGTGTCGAGGGGTGGCGCATGTCCAGGGAGCAACGCGGGCCGAACGAAAAACTCGGCACCGTTCTCGCCCTCGCGGGAATCAGCAACGCAGGACTCGCGCGTCGCGTCAACGATCTTGGCGCTCAACGCGGGTTGACTCTTCGCTACGACAAGACGTCGGTGGCGCGCTGGGTGTCGAAGGGAATGGTGCCCCAAGGTGCCGCGCCGCACCTCATCGCGGCCGCGATCGGCCAGAAGCTCGGCCGCCCGGTGCCGCTCCACGAGATCGGCCTGGCGGACGCGGATCCCGCGCCGGAGGTGGGCCTCGCATTCCCCCGTGACGTCGGGCAGGCGGTGCGGTCGGCGACAGAGCTGTACCGCCTCGACCTCGCCGGGCGCCGGGCCGGCGGCGGTGGCATCTGGCAGTCGCTGGCCGGATCATTCGCAGTGAGCGCTTACGCAACTCCCGCTTCGCGATGGCTGATAACCCCGGCCGACAGCTCGGTGGCGCGCGAGGTGAGCCCCGGTGAGGGCTCCGGAGCACCGCAGAAAGTCGGCCACAGCGATGTGCTGAAGCTGCGCGAGGCGGCCGAGGACGCCAGGCGCTGGGACTCCAAGTACGGGGGCGGTGACTGGCGTTCGTCCATGGTGCCCGAGTGCCTGCGGGTGGAGGCGGCGCCGCTGCTGCTCGGCTCGTACTCCGACGAGGTCGGAAGAGCCCTCTTCGGGGCGTCGGCCGAACTCACCCGCCTCGCCGGGTGGATGGCCTTCGACACCGGCCAGCAGGAGGCGGCCCAGCGCTACTACATCCAGGCCCTGCGCCTGGCCCGGGCGGCCGCCGACGTGCCCCTGGGCGGCTATGTACTGGCTTCCATGTCCCTCCAGGCCACCTACCGGGGCTTCGGCGACGAGGGCGTCGACCTCGCCCAGGCCGCCCTGGAACGCAACCGCGGCCTCGCCACCGCCCGCAACATGAGCTTCTTCCGCCTCGTCGAGGCACGCGCCCACGCGCGCGCCGGTGACGCCCACGCGGCCGGCGCCTCCCTGCGGGCCGCCGAGGGCTGGCTCGAGCGGGCCCGCGACGGCGACAACGACCCGTCCTGGCTCGGCTTCTACTCGTACGACCGTTTCGCCGCCGACGCGGCCGAGTGCTACCGCGACCTGAAGGCGCCGCGCCAGGTGCGCCGCTTCACCGAGCAGGCGCTGTCGCAGCCGACCGAGGAGTTCGTACGGTCACACGGTCTGCGTCTGGTGGTCTCGGCGGTCGCCGAGCTGGAGTCGGGCAACCTGGACGCGGCCTGCGCACAGGGCGTCCGGGCCGTGGAGGTGGCCGGGCGGATTTCCTCCGCGCGCACCACGGAGTACGTGAAGGATCTTCTGCACCGGCTGGAGCCGTACGGGGACGAGCCTCGCGTGGTCGAGCTGCGGGAGCGGGCGCGGCCGCTGCTCATGGCTCCCGCCTAGGTGCCGGGTGCGTTCGCGTCTGCCTGACTGGTGCCGCCTTCGGGGTGCGGGTGATCTGTGGCTGGTCGCGCAGTTCCCCGCGCCCCTGCGGGTTTGAGGGCGTTGTCAGTGGCGCAGTGCACTCTTGAAGCCGGGAGGTGGTGCGGGTGGGGATCGGGTACGACTGCGATGTGCTGGTGATCGGTGGCGGGATCGTCGGGCTGTCGACGGCGTATGCGATCACACGTGCCGCGCCGGGCACCCGGGTGACGGTGCTGGAGAAGGAGCGGGCGCCGGCCCGCCACCAGACGGGGCGCAACAGCGGGGTGATCCACAGCGGGATCTACTACCGCCCGGACTCCCTGAAAGCCCGGTACGCGGTGCGGGGCGCCGCCGAGATGGTCAAGTTCTGCACGGAGTACGACATCGCGCACGCCGTCACCGGCAAGCTGATAGTCGCCACCGAGAAGGCCGAGCTGCCCCGGCTGCACGGACTCGTCCAGCGCGGCCGGGAGAACGGCATTCCGGTACGGGAGCTGGGGCCCGCCCAGATAGCGGAGTACGAGCCCGAGGTGCGCGGGCTCGCTGCCATCCATGTAGGCACGACCGGGATCTGCGACTTCGTCGCGGTGACCCGGCAGCTCGCGGAGTCCTCCGGGGCGGAGATCCGGTACGGGGCCGATGTCGTCCGTATCGACCGGCGGCCCGGGCTCGGGGTCGCCGTCCTCACGGCCGACGGGGCGGTCGTTCGCGGGCGCGTGCTGGTCAACTGCGCGGGGCTGCACTGCGACGAGATCGCCCGGCTCGCGGGGGACGATCCCGGGATGCGGATCGTGCCCTTCCGCGGCGAGTACTACACGCTCGCGCGGCCGGAGCTCGTCCGCGGGCTGGTCTACCCCGTGCCCGACCCGGCGTTCCCCTTCCTCGGGGTGCATCTCACCCGGGGGATCGACGGGGGTGTGCACATCGGGCCGAACGCGGTGCCCGCGCTGGCCCGGGAGGGGTACGGGTGGGGTGTCGTACGGCCCCGGGAGCTGGGCGCGACGCTGGCGTGGCCCGGGGCCTGGCGGATGGCGGGGCGGCATTGGCGGTACGGGGTGGGGGAGCTGCGGCGGTCCGTGTCCAAGTCGGCGTTCACGGGGGCCGTGCGGCGGCTGTTGCCCGCGGTGACGGCGGGCGACCTGGTGCCCGCGCGTGCCGGGGTCCGGGCGCAGGCGGTGCTCCGTGACGGGACCCTCGTGGACGACTTCCTCATCCGGGAGGGGCCCCGGACGGTGCATGTGCTGAACGCGCCTTCGCCTGCGGCGACGGCTTCGCTGCCGATCGGGCGGGAGATCGCGCGGAGGGCGTTGGCTGCGCTGGCGGGGGCGTGAGGGTTTTCGCCCCCTCCGCCCCTACCCTTCCCGTACCTGGGGGCTGCGCCCCCAGACCCCCGCTGTCGGCCTGAACGGCCTCGTCCTCAAACGCCGGACGGGCTGACACCGGGCGTAGCCCGGAAGCATGGGACGGGTAGGGGCGGAGGGGGCGAAAAACCCACCCCACACCGGCCCCCACCCGCCTCGCCTAAAATCGACCCCACTGTGTCTGAGCCCAATAACTCTCCCGAAGCCCTCCAGCCCCCCACCACCCCCCGCCCCAAGGGCGAGCCCCGTTTCCCTGATGGTCCGAAGCCCGACCCCGCCGGGTCGCACTTCGAGCGGCGGATTCGGAGTTTTCAGCCGCGGCGGAGCCGGGTGACGACCGGACAGGCGGACGCGTTGCAGCGGCTGTGGCCCAAGTGGGGGCTGGACATCGACGGGCAGCGGAAGCTGGACCTCGCCGAGCTGTTCGGCGGCGATCGTCCCGTCGTGCTCGAGATCGGGTTCGGCATGGGCGAGGCCACCGCACAGATGGCGGCCGAGGACCCGGAGACGGGGATTCTGGCCGTCGACGTCCACACACCCGGCCAGGGCAACCTGCTCAATCTCGCGGAGCAGAACGGTCTGTCCAACATCCGGGTCGCCAACGGCGACGCGATCATCCTGCTCAGGGAGATGCTCACGCCGGACTCCCTGAGCGGCCTGCGCGTGTACTTCCCCGACCCGTGGCCGAAGAAGCGGCACCACAAACGACGGCTGATCCAGCCGGAGTTCCTCAGCCTCGCCGCGGCCCGCCTCAGGCCGGACGCCCTCGTGCACTGCGCGACCGACTGGGAACCGTACGCCGAACAGATGCTCGAAGTGCTGAGCGCGCACCCGGACTTCGAGAACACCCGGCCCGAGGGCGGTTACGCGCCACGTCCGACGTTCCGGCCGCTGACCCGTTTCGAGGGCCAGGGACTGGACAAGGGCCATGTGGTGAACGACCTTCTGTTCCGGCGCGTACAGCACCGGGAGCAGCAATCCGTCGGCGACTGAGCCCGGAAGACGGCACCAGGCACTACGCACCGTCGCGGGCAGCGCCCCTCCCTCGTTAGGGTCGATGCCGTGGCCACCTGCCCTCCGTACCCGACGCACCCCACCGGCCCGGCCGAAGGTGCACCGCGGCGGCATGCGCACTGGTGGCAGAGAAAGTGGGTGCGGTACGGCGCGCTGGTCACCCTGCTCGCGATCTCCGGGCTCGTGATCCTGGCCCTGGTCCGCCGGCAGACCGGCACCGAGGGCTTCCTGGTCGGCCTCGGCCTCGCCGTGTTCCCCGTCCCACTCCTCGTCGCCGCGTTCCGCTGGCTGGACCGCGTGGAACCGGGCCCCTGGCGGAACCTGCTCTTCGCCTTCGCCTGGGGCGCGTGCGCGGCCGCGCTCATAGCGATCGTCGCCAACAGTTTCGCGACCAGATGGATAGCGACCGCGACCGCCGACCCGACCAGCGCCGACACCCTCGGCGCGACCGTCATAGCGCCCATCGTGGAGGAGTCCGCGAAGGCGGCGGCCGTCCTGCTGGTCTTCCTCTTCCGCAGGCGGGACTTCACCGGGATCGTCGACGGGGTGGTCATCGCCGGGGTCACCGCCACCGGTTTCGCCTTCACCGAGAACATCCTCTACCTCGGCACCGCCTTCGGCACCGACCAGCTCAGCGGCGACAGCGGGCTGACATCCGTCACGGCCGCGACCTTCTTCGTGCGCGTGGTGATGTCCCCCTTCGCGCACCCGCTGTTCACGGTCCTGACCGGCATCGGCTTCGGCATCGCGGCCCTGTCCGCCGAACGCCACCATGTGCGCCGCGTCCTGCTGCCCCTGGCCGGACTCGTGCTCGCCATGGGCATGCACGCCATGTGGAACGGCTCGTCGAGCTTCGGGGAGCTCGGGTTCTTCGCGGTGTACGCCACGTTCATGGTGCCCGCGTTCGCGCTGCTGACCTGGCTGGTCATCTGGACCCGGCAGCGGGAACTGCGCACGGTGCGTGCGGAACTGCCCGCCTACGCCACCGCCGGGTGGCTGTCCGCGTCCGAGCCGTACGTGCTCGGCTCGATGCACGCGCGCCGGCTCGCCCGCCAGTACGCCGCCCGCCACCTGGGAGGCAGGCCCGCCGCCCGCTCCGTCGCCGAGTACGAGGCGTACGCGACCTCGCTCGCCTTCCTGCGGCACCGGGCGAGCGACGGCCGCGCGGGCGCCGACTTCCTCGTACGGGAACGGAAGTTGCTCCACGAGCTGTGGCTCCGCCGGGATGCCGCGCGCCCGGCCCTGGCGTACGCGGCACGGGCGACGGCGCCGGTCCCGGTGGTTCCGGTGCCCCCGCCCTGGCCGACGTACGGCTACCCGCCCACGTACGACCAGCCCCACCCGGGGCCGTACGGGACCGCGGCGCCGTACCCCGCGTACAACCCGTATCGCTCGTAGAACCCTCGATCGATCCCTCGCGGGCGACGGTTAAGCCGACGCCTCAGTCAGCCTGCCCAGCTCCGCGTCCGTGAGGACGAGGTCAGCCACCCCCACAAGGGCCGGAAGCTGCTCGACCACCCGTGCCGAGGCGATCGGTGCCGCGACCGTCGGCTGGGCGGCGAGCCAGGCCAGGGCGACCGTGGCGACCGGGACGTCGTGGGCCTGGGCGGCCTCGTCGAGGGCGGCCAGCACGCGAAGGCCCCGCTCGGTCTCCAGGTGCTTGCCCGCGCCCGCCGCACGCGGGGAGTCGACCGTCGTACCCGGCCGGTACTTGCCGGTGAGGAAGCCGGCCGCGAGGGCGAAGTACGGGACGGCAGCGAGGCCCGAGCGGGAGGCGATGTCGCGCAGCGGGCCCTCGTAGGTGTCGCGCGAGACGAGGTTGTAGTGCGGTTGGAGGGTGACGTAGCGGGCGAGGCCCTCGCGGTCGGAGAAGTCGAGGGACTCCTGGAGCCGCTCGGGTGAGATGTTGGAGGCCGCGATGTTGCGCACCTTGCCGGCCTTCACCAGCTCGTCGAGCGCGCCGATGATCTCCTCGACCGGCACCTCGGGCTTGTCGAAGTGCGTGAAGTAGAGGTCGATGTAGTCGGTGCCCAGGCGGTGCAGGGACGCGTCGGCCGCGGCCTTGATGTTGGCGCCGGACAGCCCCGGGTAGTCGGGGTGCTGGCTGACCTTGGTGGCGATCACGACGTCGGCCCGGTTGCCGCGCGCCTTGACCCACTTGCCGATGATGGTCTCGGACTCGCCGCCCTTGTTGCCGTCGATCCACGCCGAGTACGAGTCGGCCGTGTCGAGGAAGTTGCCGCCCGCGGCGGCGTACGCGTCGAGGACGGCGAAGGACCGGGTCTCGTCTGCGGTCCAGCCGAAGACGTTGCCGCCGAGGGCGAGCGGGAAGACCTCGAGGCCGGACGAGCCAAGCTTGCGAAGAGAAGTCATGCTCGATCTCAACGCCACCAGCGGATGGCTGTATTCCGCACATACCTGACCGGCAGCCCTGACGTCGGGGGGTGTGTCGTCAGAACCGCCGGGGATCAGGAAACGTACGTATCAGGGATTGATGCCCTTGCTCTGCAGCCAGGCCATCGGGTCGATCCCGGTGTCGGCGCCGCCGGGGTGGACCTCGAGGTGCAGATGCGCCCCGGTGACATTGCCCGTCGCACCCACGCGCCCGATGACGTCACCGGTGGCGACCTTCTGCCCCACGCTGACGCTGATCGAGGACTGGTGGGCGAACCACAGCTCGGTGCCGTCGTCGAGCGTGAGCACCGTCTTGTAGCCGTACGACCCGTCCCAGCCTGCCGAGGTGATCGTGCCGCTGTGGATCGCCTTGATCAGCGTGCCCGTGGGCGCGGCGAAGTCCAGACCGGTGTGGTAGCCGGAGGACCACAGCGAGCCGGCCTGACCGAAGGTCGAGGTGATGGTGTACGAGGAGGTCGGCAGCGTGTAGCTCTTGGCGAGCTCGGCGAGGCGCTCGGCCTCGGCCTTGGCCGCTGCCTCCTCCGCCGCCTTCTTCTTCGCGGCGGCTTCCTTGGCATCGGCCGCCTTCTTCACGGCGGCGGCGTCGTCGGCGGCCTTCTTCACCGCGGCGGCCTGGGCGGCCTGCTGGGCCGCGGTGTCGGCCTGGTCCTTCTGGACCTCGGCCTGCTGCATGATGCGGGCGCGCAGGACCTCGCCGGCGTCCGCGGTGCCCTGCTCGGTCTCGGCAGTGGTCAGACCGGCGCTGCTGAGCGGAGTGGTGGAGCCCTCTGCCTCGTCGTCGGAGGTGTCGTCCGAGAGGATCGTGCTCACGGACGGCAGGTCGGGCAGCGAGATCGAGACCGGCGGCTTGTTGGGCGCCGCGGTGGCCATGCCGCCCGCGCCGACCGCGGCTATGACGCCGACGCCCAGAACGGTGGAGCTGCGCGCGAGTCCGCCGCCTCCGCGCTGCTTGCCGACACGGTGCCGGCCGCGGATGGGACGGAGGGAGTCCTCGGTGGGATTCCACTCCTCCCGGGGGCCCTCGTCTTCTTTGCCGTAAACGAAGGTGTGCGTTTCGCTCGGCGGATACGAGGTTGCCTGGGCAGGCGGGTTGGACGCCACGTGGGCGTGCTCCTTTCCTTCCTTCTCGCCTACCGGGTTAGCTGACGGGTTCGGAGCAGGAAGGTCTCCTACGCGCGTCAACCGCAGTGTTCCCACTGCGAAAGACGCTCGATTCACCCCAAGTTGGTGGTTCCCCGGCTCCCTTGCGGGATTAGGCGCATGCGCACGGAGCCGTCTCTCGTGACGGCTGGGACGACCGCGCTGCGTTATCGAACGTTAATAGACGCGGGCACCGGATTCCAAGCCGTTCGGACTGATCATTAACGCTTCTGGCCAGGACTTTCGGGTCATCACCGGCGTAAAACGGGCGAGTTGACCACACCTCATCAGTCACAACACTCTTGACGGTATGTCAGTTGTTATGCGGAGGGGCGTCACTCGATCACCCCCGGTGACAACGGAGGCCAGAACCCCTCGGGGCCGGAACCTTTCGGGGCCAGAACCTCTCACGGACGCCGTACGGCGAGCAGCGCCATGTCGTCCGTCGTCCCGCCGCCCGAGTGCCGGCGGACCTCGTTGGCGAGCGCGGTGAGCAGTGCGCCGGGCGCGGGGAAGGTCCGTCCGGTGAGGAACGCCGCGGGATCGTAGAAGCGCCCGCGCTCGTCGCGGGCCTCGGACAGCCCGTCGGTGTGCAGGAGCAGCGTGGCCCCCTTCGGGAACTCCGCCTCCTGCGCACGGTCGGGCAGGCTGCCCAACTCGCCCAGCCCTAGCGGCAGTGCGGGCTCCCCGGCGTCGAGTGTGACGAGCGTGCCGTCCGCGTGCAGGAGCAGCGGCGGCGGATGGCCGCGGTTGACGATCCGTACGACCTCCTCGCCGCGCGGGATCTCCGCGAGGACGGCCGTCGTGAACCCCTCGAAGGCGTCGAGGCCGTCGCGCCGGGCGCCCTCGCGCTCCAGCGCCCGCTCGAGCCGCCCGGCGACCGCCTCCAGCGTCGCCTCCTGCTCGGCGGCCTCCCGGAACGCCCCGATGACGACGGCGACGGCCGCCACGGCGCCCATCCCCTTGCCCCGTACGTCACCCACGACCAGCCGTACGCCGTACGGGGATTCCTGCACCGCGTACAGGTCCCCGCCGATGAACGCGTCCTCCTGCGCCGCCTCGTACCGCGCCGCGACATCGAGCGCGCCGATCCGCTCGCCGGGCTCCGGCAGTACGGCGCGCTGAGCGGCCTCGGCGATCTCGCGGACGGAGGCGAGGCGGGCGTTGCCGCGCCGGACGAGGACGTTGATGAGGGCGGCCAGCACGGCGGCCGTCGCCACCGTGGCCATCTCGGTGACCGCCTCGGCCTGCGTGACGACGCCGAGCCGGGTGTGGACCACCAGCGCCGCCACCACGGCCGATACGCCGGTGAGCACGGTGCCGCGCAGCGAATAGAGGGGAGCCGCCACCAGCGGGGCGGCAGTGAAGAGGGGCCCGCCGGTGAAATCCCTCGGCGTGAGGTACTCGTACAGGGCGCCGGCGGCGATGAGCAGCACGGGGAGCACCCGGACGAATCTGCGCGTGTACGAGATCCTGCGCGGGTTCGCTCCGGCCGACCGGGCGGGCTCTCCGTCACCCAGCCCGGGATCGGGCACGGGGTCCCCGGGCAGCCGCCCACCGGACCGGTCGTATGCCGGGTCGTACGAGCCGTCGCGCGGGTCGTACGGATCCCCCGCCCGCTGCGTACCTGTTCGCTGCCCCACCCGTCCAGGTTTCCCGGAGCGGGGTCGGGGGGCGACCCCTGTGGACCTTCCGGGGGATGCGTACACGTCCCCCGGAATACACCAAGGGCCGGAACTCGTGAATCCGAGTTCCGGCCCTTGGCCTTCAGTAGCGGGGACAGGATTTGAACCTGCGACCTCTGGGTTATGAGCCCAGCGAGCTACCGAGCTGCTCCACCCCGCGTCGTTAAACCCAACTATACGCCACTCGCGGGACACCCATTACCAACGTTGCCGTCACCCCTCGGTCGGCCCTCGGTCGGCCCTCAGTCGGCAGGATTCCCGGCGTGCGTGAGCGTCTCCCAGGAGACGAACAGATCGTCCGTGCCGGACGGCCTCGTCTGCTCGGCCAACCGGTGGGCGGCCGGGACGTGGACGTCGAGCCGGTCCTCCAGATGGTTGAGCGCGACCTCCAGGTCGGGCCCCATGTTCCGGTCGACCCGCCCACCGCACAGCCACCCGGGCGCCGTCTCCCCCATCTGGTACCTGGCGTGGAAGTCGAGCGCGGCCTTCAGCCGGTCCTTGACGTCGCGGTAGAGGTCGATGCCCTGGTGCCAGGCGGTCTCGGCGATGTGTGCGGTGGCGGCGAGCGAGTACCCGACGTGCTTGAAGTTGCGGCAGGTCTCCTGCGAGACACCGTCCGTGTACCGCCGCTGCCCGAACCAGTACGTGGTCAGCTTCTGCGGGGTGTCGACGGTGCTGCCGACGGGCGTCAGCGGCACCTTCCCGTCCTTGGCCAGGTAGAAGTACGCGGGCACGCGCTGCCGGAACCGCTCGACGGCGTCGCCGAACGCCTTGTGGTCGTCGAGGAACACGGCGATACCGATCGCGGCATCGGTCATGACGAGATCCCAGTTCCCGTTGAAGTCCGGGACTTTTTTGCTGACCTCGGGAAGGTAGGCGGTCCGCAGCATGCTCTGGAACCGCGCGACGCTCGCCGCCGGCCAGGTGGCTCCCGTGTGCCGCACGATCTCCCCGGCCCGCGCCCAGGTGGACCCGGCCCACGCGGTCTGCAGCCCGGCGTTCCCCGCCGTGTGCTTCTTCACCTTCCCCGACCAGGCGTCCATGATCTGAACCGCCTTGTCGGCGTGCTCCTGCTTGCCCGTGATGCTCCACAGCAATGCCTGCGTGTACGCCGCGATGGCGTCCTCGCGCTCCTCGACGCACCCGTGCCCGGCCCGGCTGCCCGGCGGGCACTCGACGGTCGCGTACGGCTCAGCCCGGTACTTGTACGACCCGTACTTGCTGTCCCGCATGTCCAGGAACGCCTGCAGCCACGGCTGCTTACCCGCGTCCACGTGCTCGCGTACGGCGGCCAGCTGGTCCTTGCTGACGAGCACCCCGGGATGCTCGAACGCCGCGTCCTCGGGCCGCGCCCGCACGGTCCGCGTCTGCCCCGTCATCCCGCACGACGCCACCAGCCCGACCATCAACGGCGCCAACAGCACCACCACCACACGCCGCCCCACTGAACCCATCGCTGCTCCTGCCTCCGAGTCGGCTCAGTTGCAGCCTGACGCGTGGGTGACGGGGCCGCAGGATCTCTTAGGCCGCACGGGCGCGGGGTGACTTTTTCGCCCCGGCCGGGGCGAAATCCAGCCCCCCCGGCGTTTGAGGAGCGGGGTCTGGGGCGGAGCCCCAGGAACAAGGGACGGGCAGGGGCGGAGGGGGCGAAAAACCCACCCCACACCAGCCCCCACGCACCCCGCCCGCGCTACCCCACCAGATGCCGATTGGGCGCCACCGCCCGCTCCTCGTACTCCGGAAGCACAACCACGTAAGCCCCCGCCCCCTCAAGAACCCCGCTCCCGTCGGCCCCCGCCACGAACGTGTCCGGCTCCCGCCAAGCGGTGACAACCCGCCGCACCCCGGCGTCAAGAATGAGCCGCGCACACGGCAGGGGCCGCGACGCCCGCCGAGCACACGGCTCAAGACTGCTGTACACCGTGGCCGACGCCAGCCGCGGATCACCGGCATCGACCTTGGCAAGCGCCGCCTCCTCCGCGTGCACCACGGAATCACCCCCCTCCCGGGAGTACCCGCGCGCCAGCTCGGTCCCGTCCGCCGCCACCACGACCGCCCCCACACTGAACGCGGTCTCCGACACGGGACACAACGCCGCCAGCTCACAAGCGACCCCCAGCCAGTGCCGGTCGGCGGCGGAGGCGAGCCCCCCGACCCCGGGCGCGGTGGGGACGTACCGAATGAGCACGACGTCCCCGACGGCCCGCGTCTCCACCATCCGCATCCGCCCGAGGGGATACGGGCCGGGCCCGAAGAGCCGAGGCGCGTCCGCCTCCCCCACGAAGAGCGGCGCGACGGCAAGCTGCAACTCGTCCGCGAGCCCCTCCCGCATCAACTGCGTGTGCACCCGCCCGCCCCCCTCGACCATGAGGCGCCGCACACCTCGTACGTCATGAAGGTGCGCAAGGACGGCCCGCCAGTCCACCTCGGTCCCGACCGGGACGACGTCGGCGTCCAGCCCCAGCGCACGCAGCCCGCGCAGCCGGTCGGCGCCCTTGTCCGTCGTATAGACGACCTTCTCGCCGCCGGTGTGCCAGAACTGCGCACCGGGATCGAGGTCACCGGACCCGCTGACCGTGACCTTCAACGGGTACTCGGAGCGCCCCGCGGCGACCCGGGCCGCGCGCCGCTCGGCCGAGTTGACCAGCAGCCGGGGGTTGTCCGTGCGGAGCGTGCCGGCGCCGACCAGGATCGCGTCGCTGGACGCCCGTACCTCGTCGACCCGGTCGAAGTCGGCCGCGCCGGAGAGCAGCAGCCGTTCGGGGCCGGTGTCGTCGAGGAAGCCGTCGAGGGAGACGGCGGCGGACAGCAGGACGTAGGGGTGGGGCATGGGGCGCACCCTCCAGCTCCGAGCTCTCGGCTCTCAGTGGTTCAAGTAGTCGATCAGGCTGATTCAAGTTGCTTCAAGTTGGTTCAACTTTTAAACAATACCTACACTGGGGGCATGACGACCCGCTGGCTCTCCCCCGCCGAACAGCGCGCCTGGCGCTCGTACATCTCCGCGACCTCGCTCCTGGAGGACGCGATCGACCGGCAGCTCCAGGCACAGGCGGGAATGCCCCACCTTTACTACTCCATCCTCGCCATGCTCTCGGAAGCGCCGGACCGGCGGCTGCGGATGACCGACCTCGCCGAGGTCCTGAAGATCACCCGCAGTCGGCTGACGTACGCCGTGACCCGGCTGGAGAACGACGGCACGGTACGCCGGGAGGGCTGCCCCACCGACAAGCGCGGGCATGTCGCCGTGCTCACGGACGAGGGCATGGCCGTCCTGGAGCGGACGGCGCCGGGGCATGTGGAGACGGTACGGCGGGCGCTCTTCGACCGGTTGACCCCCGAGCAGGTGGGGCAGCTGGAGGAGATCTGCGAGAGCATCGCGCGGGGGATCCAGGGGGAAACTCCCGGGACTTACGGGGAAGATCTGCCGTGGCGGCGGCGTTCATCCACACCATGAGGCGCGGGCCGCGCGAGCGGTGAGACGTACAAGACGCTTACAAGTGACTGCGTAAGCCGCAAAACGTATTGCTTGAACTTTAAAGCAGCGTGTACTGTCTCCCTCCAAGGATGTGCTTCAAATCTGAAACACAAGCTGGCACGAACCCGCCGGACCGGAGAGACAACATGCGCGACTACCCCACCGCCACGGTGCGCACCCGAGTCACCGTGCCCCTGCGTTTCGGCGACGGCTACTCGGTCGACGCGGAGCTGGTCACCTTCCACGGCCTCACCGACGGCCTGGAACACCTGGCCGTCGTCCTGGGCGAACCCGGGGCGAACCCGCTGGTGCGACTGCACTCCGAGTGCCTGACCGGCGACGTCTTCGGCTCGGCCCGCTGCGACTGCGGCCCGCAGCTGCGCGAGGCGGTGGAACGGATAGCGGAGCGCGGCGGCGTCCTGCTCTACCTCCGCCAGGAAGGCCGCGGCATCGGCCTCTACAACAAGCTCGACGCGTACGCCCTCCAGGACCAGGGCCTCGACACCTACGCCGCGAACGCCGCGCTCGGCCTCCCCGAGGACGCCCGCGACTACACGGCGGCCGCCCAGATGCTCCAGGCCCTGGGCATCGACTCCCTGGACCTGCTCTCCAACAACCCCGACAAGGCCGAGCAGCTCCGCGACTTGGGCATCGACGTCTCCCACCGGGTCCCGACAGGCGTCTTCACCACAGCCCACAACGTCCGCTACCTCCGCGCGAAGGTCCTCCAGACCCACCACACGCTTCCGCTCCCGGAGCTCACGGCGGGCTGACCCCTCCAACTCGCGGCACCGGACCGGCGGCCTAGGCCCCGCTGTGCCGCGTCAGGCAGGTGAAGTACACCTCTCCGCCCCACCACCCTGAGCTCTCCGCGAAGCTCAACACCGCGGCACGCGCCGGGGTCTGGCACAACACCGGAACTTCCGAGAACGCCCCGCCGTCCTCCGGCGCGTACCGCAGCAGGTCGGTGCACTGATAGGCCGGTGCCTCGATCAACAGGACCGCCTCCCTGGCGCCGCTGCTCCACGAGCCGGTGTAGACGAGGCAGAACGAGGTG
This sequence comes from Streptomyces sp. NBC_00620, assembly GCF_026341825.1. GTDB lineage: Bacteria > Actinomycetota > Actinomycetes > Streptomycetales > Streptomycetaceae > Streptomyces. Next base: position 2,221,299 of record NZ_JAPENY010000001.1, on the reverse strand, counting down.
GCCACATCGCCCTGGACCTTGGGCGCCTGGATCACGCTGACCTGTTCGGGCCCGGCCTCCGGCTCGGACTCCCGCAATGGCGTGCTCCCGACCGCAGATGACTTCCCGTCATCCTGCGCCGAGCTGTCACTGTCACCCTCGATGTGAGCGACAGCGGCCCCGGCAAGCGCACCGAACACGGCCACAGGCACGATCACGGCCCCCCACCACAGGAACGGCCGACGACTCGACGGAATCGGCAGCCGGACGATCGGGATGTTGTCGAGGGTGTCGCCGTTGTGGAAGCGGACGAGTTCCTCGTCGGGGCGCAACGGGCGCTGAAGCTTGTCGGTCATGGTCCCCCTCGGCGTGTGGCATGCCGCGCGGTGCGCGAGAGGGGAAGTCTTCCGCGCCGCTACGCCCGTCGCGGCCGCTATGGGGCACTGTCACCACTCCGTGCGAATCGGACGGGCGGGATGACTGCGGACCACGGACCACCCCGCCCCCGAAACACACCAAAGCCCCAGCTCAGAACGCTCTGAACTGGGGCTTCCCGGTAGACCCTGTGGGACTCGAACCCACAACCAATGGATCAAAAGTCCTGGCCAGAGCATGACGGGTGATTCCGGATGCTCTCTTGGCGTCCGAAACCGCCTGGCCAGGAGGACTTCGCCATGCGTCGGGGTTCGGTGCCTGACGGCTCCTGCCGGACCGTCCGCTCACGCCGAGCACCCCGCATGAACTGCACGGAACACCCCGGACGGGCCACGCTTGCGGATCCATCCAAGATCACAAAAATTAGGCTCGACCCTACGGACACCGGCCCGTTCGACGGGCAGCCTGGGTGCATCGGCTCAGCCTCGTTCCCGTGACGCGGATCTTCAAGATCAGCAAATGCATCAACTCTGATGCCGACCCGCGCCCTCACGGCGGCGAGTCTTGTACGCAGTGCCTTAAAGAAGCTCGGCTCGTTGGGTTCAGCCGCGTGTCCGTCTGATCGCGTGGGTGAAGCCGAGGTGATCACGAAATTTGCCCAGCGGGGTAAGGACTTCGCGGTGCGAGGCGGAGAGGCTGGTGCCCGAGGTGGGGAGCAGTCGATGAGCGGGCTCGCGGTGGAAGTCGAAGTCGTTACTGCCATTTGTGCTGCGCGGGTTCTGATTCGCCAACTCCGAGGGCTGTTGGTGGACATCGGTAACGCAATCCGCGCCTGGCGCTCCGTGCGCGACGCCTTGCGGGACGAGCAGGAGGAACACCAGGGCTGACCCCTGCGCTCGCTCCGACTTGGCTGCGGGCGGTCGGCGCCAGGCCAGGGCGCTCGGCAGCCGAGACCGCTGTCACCGCTGGGCTGGATCGCTGCGGCCGGCCTGGTGGCGAAAGGGCGCGGCGTTCCGTTCGGAGCGGAGCCGACGTTCCGAGTCGGCGCGTTCCGTTTCGGAACAGCCGCAGGTGCTGGTCAGTTCTGAACAGGCACCGCTGATCATTTACTCTGCGTCTCCGTCGGCAGCGAGTGACGGCGCACGGTCGTCAAGGGCGTGCGGACGACGGCGACACCTCGGAATCAACCCAAGGGGGTCACCGGGACGCTGCAGAAAACGGGTGAGAGCGCCGCGCGGAGCAATCTACGATCGTTCGTCATGGGCGTGTACATAGGCCGACATCGGACAGATGCGGCACCGAAGCGAGCATCAGAGTCGGATGCCGAGTTCTTCGAACGGATCGCCGGTCCGTTCTGGGACCAGGTTCGAGATGTGATCAACGAGTGGTGGTCGCACTTTCCCCCCGATACTCAGCCCGGCCTGCGTAGTCGGCTACGGGATCGCAATTCCGACGCGAACGTCTTCTCCGCGTTGTGGGAGCTGTACGTACATGAGATGCTGCTCGGCTCCGGTTGCACCGTGGAGATCGAGCAGCAAGTAGGCACAGGAGGCAAGTACCCAGACTTCCTGGTCACCCGTGGCGACAATCAATTCATTGTCGAGGCGATCTGGACAGCCGAGAATCTGGACGCAACCGGGAGCAGCTCGCTCCCGCCTCAGGTGGTGGACGCGATTGACCGCGTTCCGAGCCCAAACTTCTACGTGGCATACAAGGTTGACAGCGTTGGCTCGACCACGCCGCAGCAACGGCGGTTGAAGAACGAGCTGACACGATGGCTGGCAAGCTTGGACCCCGACCAGGTCACTGCCGAGTATGAGCAGAAGGTGCCGCTACCCAGGCATACCTGGCAGGAGGCAGGTTGGCGCCTCAGCTTCGAGGCGATCCCCCGCAGCCCCGGCAGGCGAGGCGATCCGACGAGCAGGACAATCGGCTTCCATCCCTCTGTGTGGGTCGCCGATGACTCAGATCGAGTACTCAAAGCCGTGAGAAAGAAGGGCAGCAAGTACGGCGACTTGGCGCTGCCATTCATCGTGGCGGTTGGTAATTCGGCGGTCTTTCCCGAAGATGAGGACACCGAGAGCGCGTTGTACGGGACCTCGGTCGAGTCCGTCCACCGCACCGGATCGACGTTCGGTCGCAATGCCGACGGCTACTGGACTGCTGCGCAAGATCACACCCATAGCCGGGTCAGCGGCGTACTGACCGTCGACAACCCGGCACCTTGGACCTGGGCGAAGAAGGTCCCAGTCCTCTGGCAAAGCCCCGCACCTGACTCGCTCCCGGCCCCCGTTCTCCCCACCTGGGAAACGGCACAATTGGTCGATATTCGCATCGAACGCCAGCCCGCGGCTCGCCCCATCCACACGTCTCTTGGTCTGCCTGAGCACTGGCCGATCGGGGACGCTTTTCCCCGGCGTCAGCCAAGCACCGAAAGCTGAGGGCCCGACGCGAACGGGCGGATGCGCCACCTGTGGAGAGCGCCCGGGGAGCAGAGCAGGTCCCCTTGTCGACCGGCTACTGCTCACCGTCGAACGGGCGACCGGATCCATCCCAAGACAGGGGCCACCGTCCCCAACGCGTCACCGCAGGTCGCATCTCTTCCTCCTGTATGCCCTACCTCGCGCACCCCAACTGCCAGACTGCAAAGTTCTGTTGTGCGCCCTCGGCAGACTGGCCGCGCTCTCGACGCGACCCTTGCGCTGTTCGGCTCGTAAACTTCTCTGACCACTACTACGGCACCAACTCCTCGTGCATCATGGCCTCTTGTGGAGCCGGGCTCTGATGACGCGGGCCTCGTTGTTGCCGCCTGAGGAGCCGTGAACTGCCGCGTGCCTGGCGTCATCGCAGCGCGTCGATGGCCTTCACAATCAAGGCGCGCGCATCGGCCCCGTACACGGCCATGCTGTGCAGCTGCTCGAAGGCCTTCAGGTACAGGACGATCTCCGACGGCTGCGTGATGTTCACCTCCGCCGACAGGAACTCCACCGACACGAGAGTGTCGTCGTACACATGGAACGTCTCGATGGGCCACTGCCGTCGCTCGCGCGCGGCCATGGGGACGATTCCCAGCGACACCTGAGGCAGCGCCCCAGCGGTGAGCAGGTAGCCGAGCTGCGCGGCCATCGCGTCCTCGTCACCCAGCTGCGAGTACAAGACGGACTCTTCCATGAGCAGGACGAAGCGATGCCCTGGTTCGTGGATGATGCGGGAGCGTTCGACCCGGGCAGCTGCGGCCGCGGCGCCGTCGTTGAACGGGATGCCGCGGAAGTCGGCAATGTTGCTGAGCAGCGCGGCCGCGTACCCCTCGGTCTGCAGCAGGCCCGGGACCATCGTCGAGGAGTAGACCCGGAACAGGCGGGTGTCGTGGAAGAACTGCACCACGCTGTCCTGTAGCTGCTTCATCCCCCTGCGCACCTGGTGTCGCCACTCGCTGTACATCGACTCGGCGTTCAGGGACTGGGTGATCAGGTCTTGGGCCTGGTCGGCCGCGTCGCAGGCGGTGGCCCAGGCTCGTATGTCCTTGGCCGAGGGGGCGGTGACAGCGTTCTCGACGCGGGACGTCTTGGAGTGATGCCAGCCGCACCGGCCGGCCAGCTCAACGACCGTCAGCCCAGCGTTCTTTCGGAGGTCGCGCAGCCGGAGGGCGACGACTTCGCGCGCGGCTTGGGCGGACGAGGACGGGGAGATGGGCATGAGCTGGCCTGTCCGGTGCATGCTGTCGGTCTGTCAGTGGATTTCGTACTGGTCGTGCGGGGTGGCGCGCGCCCACACCGCTTCGAACGCCTCGGTGCAGAGTTTGGCGGCGGACGGGTCGTCCGTGATTTCCTCGCCGGTCCAGGAGCCGTCGCCGGCGAAGTGGTTCCAGTGGACCCAACGCTCGTCGAAGAGCCAGAAGTCGTTGCCCGGGAGGGCGATGTCGGAGGCCCGTCGGCGTGGCAGCCACCGCACCTGCTCGCCCGCGGCGACGTTCGTGAAGGTGCCGTCGTACAGGAACTTCGTGTACTCGCTGACCGGCTCGGACACGATCCGGGACCGGCGCACGACGATGCCGCGGCCTACGGTCTCCTGGATCAGGTCCAGCCACGGACGCCACCAGGACTCGCGGTCGGCAGGGTCGTGACGGAACCCGTTCCGCCACTCGGCGAACGGACCCTCCTCGTAGTCGACGGCGTAGGAGTCACGCATCTCCAAGTGCACTGCTGACCGCGTGCAGTTGGCGATCAGCTCATCGAATGTCGGCACGCTCGACGGCATCGCACGCCTCCCTGATCATGTGCACCATCCTGGCGGGGATACGGATCACTGCCTCGCCTTCCGGGATCCCCTGCGCATGGCCGGGAACCTCGAACGCGGCGCATTCCGCCTCCAGTTCAGGCCCCGGCGTCCAACCCTGGAAGACGAGTTCTTGCTGCTCCTGGTCGACCCACACTGTGGGACTCTGCTTGTCCCCGGTGTTGGGGTCGATGCCGATGAACAGTAGCGACATGGCTGCCTCCGTCGATGGGATGTGCAGTTGTGTGCAACACCGTCACCCTGGAGGGGGAGTCGGTCAAGAGGGCAAAGTAGCCACCACTTGGGCCGATGAAGCTGCGTAAGCAGATCTGCACATTGCTGGCTACACCGCACACCGCGCTCCTAGCGTCGTGACCAGCGGCAGCCCGACCCTTCTGCCCGTGCACACGCCGCGCACCGGTGCCTGGGCACGCCCACGCCAGCGGAGGCACACGGATGAAGACGACCATGGACCCGCCCATCACGCTCGAACTTCCCCTCAGAGACCCCGACCCGGTGCCCGACTGTGGTGTCTGCCAGGCCCTCGCTCGGCAGCGGGCCGACGCTGTGGCGGCCGGGAACTCGTCGCGTGCGACGGACTGCAGTGTCGAGATCCGCAATCACCCGCACCCCGGGCGCAAGCGGCGGCGGGCGTGAGCGGCACGCGGTGGGAGTGGCGGGACTCCGGGAGCTCGTCCGGCCACATGCAGAAGGTCGCCGACAGCGGCACGTTCAACCGCGTGCAGGCCGCGTACCGCGCCTTCCTCGGCCACGCCTCAGGGTGCGGCGACTGCGGGCACGGGGCGACGCGGTGCCCGACAGCAGACGATCTGTGGCGCGCGTACCGCGCTGCGCAGAGGTAGACCGCCCGTCCCGTACCCCGTGCCCAAAGGGGGCGGGCGGGACAGCGAACGGCCCCGGACGGTTGCGCGTCTCCCGTCCCGGGGCCGTTCGTGTGAGACGGGGTCCGGCCTGGTCCGGACCCCTGTGTGGGGCAGTGACCCATGCAGGTCGAGAAGGGGAGCCCACCCGCCCACATCACCCCACAGGGTCACAACACGGCCATACCTGCCACACAACGGTGCTCCTCCCACGATGATGCGACTCCACCGCACACGTCCTGGGGGGACCCATGCGCCGCACCACTGGCACCGTCCTGCTCGTCGCTGTCCTCGCACTGGCGGGCTGCTCCAGCCCGGACGGCAACACAATGTCCGAAGCCAAACCGAGCCCCACACCGACCATCGAACCTGGCGAGAAGTTCGTCGCAGCCGTCATCGACGCGCATCTGGACTCGTACTCGACCGGCGTACCGGCGGCGGACGAGCTGCGGTTGTTCCCGCCGGAGTGGTGTTCTGCGCTGGGTGGCGGTCACAGTGTGGAGTGGATGCTCGGTGACGGGGGTCTGTATCCGGTCGGGCAGGAGTGGGGTACGGAGAAGTCTGATGCGTATGAGCTGCTGGTGTTGGGGGTGGAGTCGCACTGTCCGAAGTACTTGGAGGCGGTGTTGGAGGAGTTGCGGGCGTCGGGCGAGTACTGAGCCGTGGCGTGCAGGGCCCCGCTCCGGGAGTTGTCCAGGCGGGGCCGCTCAATGTCATGATCGTCTGCACTTCGGTTGAGCGTCGGCTGAGCTACCGATCTCCAGACCCTCAAAACGCACTCAAGGCCCAGATCAGATTGCCTCTGACCTGGGCCTTGTCGGTAGACCCTGTGGGACTCGAACCCACAACCAATGGATTAAAAGTCCACTGCTCTGCCAATTGAGCTAAGGGTCCACGCACCGGTCCACGCCGATCCCGTTGAGGATCCTGTGGCGATGCATCCCCGAGCATAGCGGGACGCGGCCGGGACTCCGATCGGGTATCGGTGACCCGGCCACGCCAAAAGCGCACAAGGTTACGGATCGACCGGTTCGGGCAGCCCCTTGCGGGCCGCCTCGCGGGCGAGGGTGCGTTCGTGGTCGGGGTTGAGGAACCAGTGGCGGGCCGAGACCAGCCACCAGGTCGTGGCGAAGCCGAGGACGACGAGGACGGCGACCGGGGCGTAGTTGAAGGTCTCCCAGGTGACCGGGGAGACCTGGGGGAGCATGAAGAGGATCGTGATCACGGCGACCCAGAGCACCGACACCACGCCGATCGGGCGGGACCAGCGGCCCAGGTGCCAGGGCCCGCGTTCGAAGGCGTCGCCCTTGCGAATCCGCAGGAGGGTCGGGATGACGTACGCGATGTAGAGGCCGATGACGGCGATCGAGGTCACCGCCGCGTACGCCGTGACGTTGATCAGGTACGGGAGGCCGAGGACCAGGGCGCCCAGCGCGGCCAGCCAGACCGCCGCCACCGGCGTCCGCGTGCGCGGGTTCACCGTGTGCCACAGGTGCGAGAAGGGCAGCGCGCCGTCGCGTGAAAAGGCGTAGATCATGCGGGAGTTGGCCGTGACCGACGCCATCCCGCAGAACAGCTGCGCGCCGATCACCACGAGCAGCAGCAGTTTGCCCGCCGTCGCGCCCAGCGCGTCGAGCAGGATCTGGGCCGGCGGCACCCCCGTCGGCGAGCCGAGGGCACCGTCGTACGACTGGATCGCGAAGGTGAAGCCGAGGAGGAGGACGAGGCCCGCTATCCAGGAGGTCCAGATCGAGCGGACGATGCCCTTGGGGCCCGCCGTCGACGCGTCGTGCGTCTCCTCCGTCATGTGGGCGGAGGCGTCGTACCCGGTGAAGGTGTACTGCGCCATCAGCAGGCCGAGGGCGACGACGTACACGCCGCTGCCCCAGCCCGTGTTGTTCACGAACTCCGTGAACACGAAGGAGGCGGACTGGTGTTGGTCCGGTACGAAGGTCAGCGCGCCGACGATGACTCCCACGCCCAGCACGTGCCACCACACGCTGACGTTGTTGAGGAGGCCGACGATGCGCACCCCGAAGGTGTTCAGCAGCCCGTGCAGGACCAGGATCCCGGCGAACAGCAGCACCGTGCGGCCCGGTGTGACCTCGAAGTCGAACTGCAGGTTCAGATAGGCGCCCAGGAAGGACGCCGCCCCGAAGTCGATGCCCGCCGTCACCGCCACCTGGCCGAGGACGTTGAACCAGCCCGTGAACCAGGCCCAGGCGGCGGCCGTACGGGACGGGGCCAGCCGGTGGGCCCAGAAGTACAGGCCCGCGGAGGTCGGATAGGCCGAACAGATCTCGGCCATCGCGAGGCCGACGAAGAGTGTCATCAGGCCTACGGCGACCCAGCCCCAGGTGATCACGGCGGGGCCGCCGGTGTTCATGCCGAACAGGTACAGCGTCAGGCAGCCCGACAGGACCGAGATGATCGTGAAGGAGACCGCGTAGTTGGAGAACGCCGACATGCGGCGGGCGAGAACCTGCGTGTAGCCGAGCTGGGCGAGCCGTTCTTCGTCAGAGAGTTGTGCATCCGACAGCCCACTCGCTCTGGCATCAGGCGTGGAGTTTGTCATGCCCCCAGCGATTCCCTCGCCGGGGGCATGACATGCGTCACGCGATGGCCGAAAACTGCGGCTAGAAGATCCCCTTGTAGCCCTGCCAGCCGGTGGCGATCTTCGTGCGGGCTCCGAACGACCCGGCGCCGTTGCCGTAGTTGCGCCAGAGGTTCCCGGCCGTGTCACGCGAGACCAGGTCGGCCTTGCCGTCGCGGTTGAGGTCACCGGCGCCGACGATGACGTTGTAGGAGCCACCCCAGTTGACGAAGACCTTCACGCGGGCCGCGAAGGTGCCGTTGCCCTTGCCGTAGTAGCGGTAGAGGTTGTTGGCCTTGTCCTGTGCAATCAGGTCACCGATGCCGTCACCGTTCAGGTCCCCGACGCCGACGACCTTCTTGTACGTCTTCCAGTTGTCGTACAGCTTCACGCGGGCGGACAGCTTGCCCGCGCTGGTGCCCTTGTACAGGTAGACCGCGCCGGTGGAGGTGTTGCGGGCGATCAGGTCCGGGAGGCCGTCCTTCGTCACATCACCGGGCGAGGTCAGCACGTCGTACTGGTTCCAGCCGCTCGCCCCGAGTGTCGTGTACGACGTCGACGGCTTCAGCGCCGCGTCACAGCCGGGCTTGTAGAGGCGCAGGGCCCCACTGCTCAGCCGTACCAGCACGTCGTTGCAGCGGTCCCCGCTCAAGTCCCCGAACGGCACCGCCTTGACACTGGTGGCCCAGCCCGAGCCGCTGACCTTCCCGGAGAACGTGCCCGTACCCGTGCCCTGCTGGAAGGTCAGGGCGCCCGAGGAGTTGAGGGTGAGCAGGTCGCCGACGGCGTCGCTGCCGAGGTGGTCGTGGCGGACGGGCTCGCCCTTCACCAGCTTGACCGTGCCGCTCACCGTCAGCGGGGCGCCGACGCCGTCGGCCGGAGTGACGGTCACGGTCCAGTCGTAGGAACCGTTCGGCAGGTACGCGTCCCCGGTCCTCTTCGGATCCAGCCCGTGCCAGCCGACGCTCAGCTCGCCCCGCGCGGCCGTGCCGTCCCTGCCGTCGCCGTAGACCTTGCCGGTCGCGCGGTTGCGCACCGTCAGGTCCCAGCCCGAGGACGGCTTCGACAGCAGGAGGGTGGTGAGGGTGTCGGGCGTCGTGTCGACGGTGTGCGCCTCTACGGACGACACGCTCTCGGCCGGCGCCAGCAGGCTCAGCGGCTGCTGCGCCGCACCGGACGGCACCAGGTGCACCTGCTCCTGATCGTCCACGTAGGCCGCGTTCGCCCCGGACTCGTCGACCGTCCAGCGCACATCGCGCTGCGAGACGCCGGTGTCGGGCAGCTCCCCGATGACCCGGCTCGCGGCCGTCCCGTCGGCGGCCGTGGTGAGCGTCAACTGCCCGGCCTGCTTGTCGTGCGTGACGACGAACCCGTCGCCGAGCTTGGCCTCGCCCGTCGGCACGGGCACGGACTTCTTCGCCGTACGGTCGTAGACGCCGGCCTTGCCGTCGCAGGTCCAGTAGAGATAGCGGCCGAGCGCCTGGAGCTCGGTGGGTGCGCACCCGGCATCGGTGGTGACGGTCTCGGTGGTCTTCTTCGTCGTCAGGTTGTACGCGGTGACGGTGCCGGGGGTCGTGCCGGCCGTCCAGAGAATGTCGCCGGACAGGGCGGCGGCGCCGGAGGTGCGGGTGACGACGGGGGTGTCCCCGCCGTCGATCTTGTAGACGTTCTGCAGGGTCGAGGTCGTGTGGATCACGTACTGGCCGGACACGTCGGTGATCTGCCCGCCGGCAGGGACACGGATCTCCCTGAAGCCGTACTCAGCAGGCCCGTTGACCCGGAGAAGGTCGTATTCAGCCGAGCCCTTCATCAGCCAGACGGCACGGTTGTCGGCGGTGCCGTAGATCCGGCAGCCGCCCTCCGCCGACGGGCAGTCGTACATCACCAGGTCGCTCCCGTCGTACGAGGAGCGCGCACCGAACTGCGGCGTGCCGGTCGCGGAGACGGTCCGGACGTAGGTGTCCCGGTACCCGGCCCAGCTCTCGTCGGCGACCAGGAGCCGCCCCTGGTCCAGCGCGAGGCCCTGGATCTCGTACGGCGGCTTCGGCAGCGCCTTGATCTGCGTGACGACGGGCGTGCCGTCCTCGCCGGCGTGGATGCGCTGGATACCCCAGTCGTCGACGCCGGCGCCGGTGCGGCCGATGACGACGGCGTTGCCGGACGGTGAGGCGGATATGCCGTCGTTGGAGGAGGTGAGCAGGGTGATCGGGTCGCCGCCCTTGATCGGAACGGCGGTCACCTTGACGCCGCCGGCGGGCCGGTGGACGAGCCAGTCGCCGACCACCGAGAGGTCGTCGGCGGGGGACACGCCGTCGGTACCGTCCAGGGTCACCTCGACGGGGGCTGCCGAGAGGTCGGCGCGGGAGTAGACGTACACCTTCGAGGCGGACGGGCCCCCGTACTGGACCAGGTAGTCGGGCGACAGCTCGGTGTAGGCAGTGCCGCTGGGCCGGGCCTGGGTCCAGCTCTGGACCTGGCCGGTCTGCGGGTCGACGGCCACCGACCGGTGGGTGCCGTCGATCGCGCCGCTGAAGATGAGCGAGGTGGCGTCAGCACGCAACGGCCCTCCGAGCTTGAGCTCCTCGGGGATACCTGAGACGACCACGTCACGGGTGGTCCCGTCGGGGCCCGCGCTCAGCAGGTGGTTGACCCGCGTAGTGGTCCCGTCCTCGGCGGTGACCGTCTCGAAGGTGGCGACGATGTCGCCGAAGGTCCCGGACCACACGCTGCGCCCCTCGGGGATCTGCAAGGTGCTCATCGTTCCGTCGACGGCGTTCCACAGGTCGACGTGACCGTCCTGGTAGCGGAACGCCGCGACGTCACTGCCCGTCCCGTCGTCGACGGCCAGGCCCGTGGAGACCGCAGGCACCTCGAAGGACTTGCCGTCCGAGTACCGCGTCCACACCAGCCGGGTGGGGTCGTAGAGCCGGTGGAAGACGCCCTGGCTGCCCGCCCCGTCCCCGCCGTAGGTCTCGTCGGAGTTGAAAAGGCTCGCCCGCGTGTAGCCGCTCTCGAGCGTCGCCGGTACCACCGTCTCCTGCGCCGCGTCCGCCGCCGAAGCGACCGGCAGCAGCGGGCTCAACCCGCCCCCGAGAACCGCGGATGCCGCCACGACGACGGCGACGCGTCTGACGCGCGAGTGACGTACGAAGGCATGACGAATCAAGGCGAACCCTCCCCAGAAGCCACGAGAGGAAGCGGGCCCTGCATCAGATGTCCCCGGCCCCGGCCGTCGCATCCCTCTCAGAAGTCGGCTGATCTTACAGCCAGTTCGAAAGCACTGGGGAGAGCTTTTTCCAAGCGGCCGCACGACAGAGCGCCGTGGCCCACCCGGAACGGGGGACCACGGCGCTCTGCCTAAATGCTTACTGCCCGGCGTCAGCCGTTGCGCTTCCAGCGCGGCTTGTCGTCACGGCGGCCGAAGGAACCGGTCGCGGTGCCGGTGCCGGTGCCACCGCGGTGGTCGTCACGACGGCCGGTCGGGCGGTCGTGGCCGCCGGAGCGGAAGCCGCCGGTGGGACGGTCGCCCTGACGGTCGCGGTTGAAGGGACGGTCGCTGCCCCGGTGGGTGGACGGACGCTCGTCACGACGGTCACGGTTGAACCCACCACCCGAGCCGCCCGAGGGACGCTCGTCGCGACGGAAGCCACCGGAGGGACGGTCGTCACGACGCTCGCTGTTGAAGCCGCCCGAGGGACGGTCGTCACGACGGAACCCACCGCGGTCGCCGCCACGGTCGTTGTCACGACGGTCGTCGCGACGGAAGCCACCACCCGACGGACGCTCGTCACGACGGTCACGGTTGAAGCCACCACCCGAGCCGCCCGAGGGACGCTCGTCGCGACGGAAGCCACCGGAGGGACGGTCGTCACGACGGAACCCACCGCGGTCGCCGCCACGGTCGTTGTCACGACGGAAGCCACCACCCGACGGACGCTCGTCACGACGGTCACGGTTGAAGCCACCACCCGAGCCGCCCGAGGGACGGTCGTCACGGCGGAAGCCGCCGGAGGGACGGTCGTCACGACGGTCACGGCGCTCGTAGTTGCCCCGGTCGTCACGGCGCGGACGCGACTCGTACGACGAGGAACGCTCCTCGCGCACCGGCGCGGCGACCGGCTCCACCACTGCGGCCTCGGCAGCGGCGGCCTCCACGACGAGCGCGGCCTCGGCGAGCGCGGCATCCGGGTCGTCCCCACGCTCACGCGCGGCACGGGCGACCAGGCGGTCGGCCTCGCCACGAAGCTCGACCGCACGACGCTGCGCGCGCTCCAGTTCCTTGGTGAGCTGCGTGACCTCACGCTCGGCCTGCTGAGCGGCGTCGCCCGCGGACTGGGCCTGGACCTCGGTCATCGACCGGGCGCCGGTGATCTCGGCGACCTCGGGCTCGAAGGCCGTACCGGAGTTGATGATGTGACGCGTGGCGTCGACGCCCGCGTCCTCCATCAGCCGGAAGATCTGGCGACGCTGGTGCGGCAGGGAGAGGGATACGACGGTGCCGCTGCGGCCCGCGCGGGCCGTACGGCCGGAGCGGTGCAGGTAGTCCTTGTGGTCGCCGGCCGGGTCCACGTTCAGGACCAGGTCGATGCCGTCGACGTGGATACCGCGGGCGGCGACGTCGGTGGCGACGAGGGCGTTGACGTAGCCCTCCTTGAAGTCGGCCAGCGTCCGCGTCCGCGCGCCCTGCGTCATTCCGCCGTGCAGCGCGTCGGCCTTCACACCGGACTCGCGAAGCTGCTCGGCGATACGGTCGGCGCCCAGCTGGGTGCGGACGAAGATGATCGTGCGGCCCTTGCGGGAGGCGATCGCGGCGGTGACCGGCGCCTTGTCCTTGGGCTTCACGATGAGGATGTGGTGCGACATGGTCGTGACGTTGCCCTGGGCGCTGTCGACCTCGTGCGTGACCGGGTTGCTCAGGTAGCGCTTGACCAGCGTGGAGATCTCGTTCTCCATCGTGGCCGAGAACAGCATGCGCTGGCCGCCGCCGGGGATCTGGTCGAGCAGCTCGGTGACCTCGGGCAGGAAGCCCAGGTCGGACATCTGGTCGGCCTCGTCGAGGACGGCGACCTGGACGTTCTCGAGCGAGCAGGCGCCGCGGTTGATGATGTCGCGCAGGCGGCCCGGGGTGGCGACGAGGACGTCGACGCCGCGCTCCAGGGCGTACATCTGGTTGCTCATCGACGTACCGCCGCAGACGACCTTCATCTTCAGGCCGAGTACGTCGCCGTACGGCTGAAGCGCGTCCGCGACCTGCATCGCGAGCTCACGCGTCGGCGTGAGGATGATGCCGCGCGGCTTCTTCTTGTCGGTGTGGCCACCGGACAGCGTCGCGAGCAGCGGCAGACCGAAGGAGAGGGTCTTGCCGGAGCCGGTGCGGCCGCGGCCGAGGATGTCCTTGCCGGCCAGGGCGTCCGGGATGGTCGCGGCCTGGATCGGGAAGGGGGCGGTCACGCCGTTCTGCGCGAGCTTGCGGACGATTCCGTCGGGGAGACCGAGGGAGCCGAAGGTGATCGCGGGGGTCTCGGGAGCGGACTCGACCGTCGTGTCGGCAACCGTCTCGACGGTCGTCTCTGTGGTCTCGACGAGCTGGGTGCCCTCGGTGTCGGCCTCGATGTTCTCGTTGTTCTCGGGCACGACGACGTGATCAGTACTGGAAACAGACATGCGAAATGCGAACCTTCCGGAGTTCTACGGCACGCGCCCAAACTCCGTGAAGTCGCAATCGACCGCCTCTATGCGGTCCGGCCACGGCAAGGGAGAGTACGCGCCACGCGACGCTCTCTTCTTGGCGCCGGGCAATTGGTATCAAACGATCTACTACCATACGCACCCCTGCCCCCCAAAGGCAAACCGAGCCTCATAAGCCCAGGTCAGGGTGGTTTTGCAGCCCGATTGGCGCTTGCGGACGAGACCGTCCAGGCCGATACGGGGTCTGCCCCTGACCATACGGGGGTCCGGACCGGGCCGACTACACGGGCTCCCCCGCCCGAGGCGCCGGCTCCCGCTCCATCAACTGAGTGGCCTGCTCATGCGCCGAGGACGACGGCTCCGCCGTACTCGGCTCGGACACCGGCGGCGAGGACACCGGCGGCGGAGGCGGCTCGGGCGTCGGCTCCGCCGTCGTACGCGTGGGACTCGGCTCCGCCTTGGTCGGCCCCGGCTCCACGGGCCGCCCCGGCCCGCCCTTCTCCGTCGCCTTCGCGGACGGCTTCACATCCGCGGACACCGACGCTGTCGGGGACGCCGACCCGGACACGGACTCACCGGGCTTCGGCGAACCACCGTCCCCCTTGGCCCCCTTCGCCCCATGGAACCCTGCACCGCCCCCACTCACCCCAGGCCCCCCGTCGGGCGCCTCGCCGCCCCGATGCCCCGCCGAATGCGACGGCGCGGGCCGGTCCCCGTCGTCACCCACGCTCATACATCCGGCGGCCGCGGCGACGGCCATGACCGTGGCGGCCAGACGGACGGGTACGTACAAGGCGCGCACGGGCAGCCACCTCCGAGGGCGGGTCGGGGAGTCCCCCTGCCCAACTCCCCCCGCCCACAAGAAGACACGCGCACCCCAAGAGCGACCGGGGGAACGGGACGAACGTCACCCGTACCCGCTCCCGCACGGCCGACGGTCACCCATAACCGAGCGCATGCAGCCGAGCGTCGTCGATCCCGAAATGATGGGCGATCAGCACTTGGTGATCACAGGGTCAGGAAATGTCGATGAGAGTCGATGAGAACCGACACCGGCTGCTGGTCGAGCTACTGCCACACCAGTTCGGCGACGCGGCGGAAGTTGCCGCCAAGGATCGCGGCGACGGCATTGTCGGGGTATCCCCGGGCAAGAAGTGCGTCTTCGACGGTCAGCAGGCCCACCGGGGGCATGAAGTTGATCGGCCCCCAGCGGGTGTAGCAGTCGGGGAACAGCTCCGGACTCTGTTCGAGCATCGCGTTGAAGTCCTCGTGGTCGAACGGGTAGTCGGTCGACACTCCGACGTGTTCCGGACCGACGAGCTCGACGGCATAGTCGATGTGCCGTACCAGCGCGTCGACGGTGGCGTCGTTGGGGCCGAGGAAGATCCCGACACCGGTGATGCCGATGACCCCACCCGTGGCGGCGCACTCCTTGGCCTGCTCGTCGG
Source organism: Streptomyces sp. NBC_00620 (assembly GCF_026341825.1). Taxonomy (GTDB): domain Bacteria; phylum Actinomycetota; class Actinomycetes; order Streptomycetales; family Streptomycetaceae; genus Streptomyces. Next base: position 2,206,060 of record NZ_JAPENY010000001.1, on the reverse strand, counting down.
TGACGTTGCGGGGGTGGTCCCACACCGAGCGCATACAGGAGTGACTGTAGATCACCGGCTGCTCGGAAACCTCGCACATGTCCAGCCCGGTACGGGCGCCGCAGTGAGAGCCGTCCGCCACCATGCCGACGGCGTTCATCTCCCGTATCAGCGCACGGCCGTAGGCGGTGAGCCCCTCGTCGACCTCGTCCAGGCAGCCTCCGCCGGCCGCGTTGCGGTTGTTGTAGCTCGGCAGCATCGTGCGGACGCCGAGATCGTAGAAGTGGCGCACCCGGTCCAACTGCCCATCGAGCGGACCGGAATCCTCCAGGTCGAAGGCGACCGCCACGTCCCCGGCTGACCCGGCGGCTTCGACGTCGTCGACGCTCGCAGCCAGCCGCAAACGCTCATCCGCGGCGATCCGCTCCCGCCAACTCGCGATCAGACCGGTGACGTCATCAGTGCTGTGGGGGGCATAGCCCACGTTCACCGAAACGAAGCTGCCCCCCGGCCTGCGGTAGCGGGCCAGTTCGCCGACTGAACCGCACCCACTAGAGCGATCGTCCCGGACAATGGCCTAGTGCTGGAAATGACGCGCGAAGCCTTCGAAGAGCTCGTAAGCCAAGCCCTCGACCAGATCCCGCCCGAGCTGACCCGGGTCATGGACAACGTCGCCGTGTTCGTCGAGGACGAGCCTCCAGCCGACGACCCCGAGCTACTGGGCCTCTACGAGGGCACCCCGCTCACGGACCGTGGCGAGTGGTACGCGGGTGTACTCCCGGACCGCATTTCGATCTACATGGGCCCCACACTGCGGATGTGCAAGACCCCGGACGAGGTCGTGCACGAGGTAGCCGTGACCGTGATCCACGAGATTGCCCACCACTTCGGCATCGATGACGAGCGGCTTCATGAGCTGGGCTGGGGCTGATCTCGGGGCCACCCGGACCACGGGCTAGCAGCAAGCCTTACGAGCCGTTCACCCGATCAGCCGAAGGTCTTCCGAAGAGGCGTACGACGGAATCTCGTGCACACGGCCATTTCACGGTACGAAGCCCCGCTACGAGAGTCGCGGACACCCCCGTACGAGAGCCGGGGCCGCGCCGCATACCCACGCCCACACTGGGCATACGGGACCAATGGCCCGCGTCCTCGCTGCCGTGACCACCGCCCTGCACCGCATACGAAGGACTCGACGGAACCGCGCCCGGAGTCTCCGGACAGCCCCCCGAGCCCTCGCACTCACCCGCCGCTACCGCGCCCGCCGCCCCCACCCGGCGACCGAACTCGTCCACCAGCCCCACCCGTACGCCCGAGTCCTCGGCCTCATGACCGTCGTACTGCTCGGCGCCTGGCTGGGGCTGCTGATCGTGGGCAACGTACGCGTGCCGGTCGGCCCCATGGACACCACCATGACCCTGCGGCCCTCCCTCGACGGCGGCACGAAGATCAACGTGGCCCCGCTCGGCGCGCTGGAGCTGCGCAGCCACCAGGCCCCGCTGCGGCTCGACGTGGACGTGGACCGGCTCGACCCGGTGCGCTCGCAGGCGCTGGTCGATCACCCCGAGCGGCTCTCCGGCCTCCAGGAGGAGGTCGCGCAGGACGTCGAGCACGGCACGCTCGACCTGGCCGTACGGTCCTGCGTGGCCGTCGTCTCCGGCGCCACCGCGCTCGGACTCGCGGTCTACCGCCGGCCCCGCCGGGCCCTCGCGGCGGGCGGCCTGGCCCTCACCCTCCTCGCCGCCTGCGGCGGGACGGCCTTCGCCACCTGGAACCCCAACTCGGTCCTGGAACCGAAGTTCTCCGGACTCCTCTCCTCCGCACCCTCCCTCGTCGGCAACGCCCGCAGCATCGTCAGCGAATTCGACGTCTACCAGAAGGAGTTGGCACGCCTGGTGACGAACGTGACGAAGCTGTACGACGTCACCTCCACGCTCCCCGGGTACGAGCCGGACCCGACCACCATCCGGGTCCTGCACGTCTCCGACATCCACCTCAACCCGGCGAGCTGGAAGATCATCGCCTCGCTCGTCGAGCAGTACGACATCAATGTGATCGTCGACTCCGGCGACACGATGGACCACGGCACGGCGGCCGAGAACGGCTTCCTGGACCCGATCGCGGACCTGGGAGCGCCGTACGTCTGGGTCCGGGGCAACCACGACTCCCTCCTCACCCAGCGCTACCTCGAAAAGATCAAGAACGTGCGCGTTCTGGACGAGGGCCGGGCGGTCACGGTCGCGGGCCTGCGTTTCGCGGGCATCGGCGACCCGCAGTTCACCCCCGACCGGTCGGCCGACCCGGAGGGCGGCCAGGCGCAGCAGGAGGCGGGCGCGCTGCTTGCGTCGGTGCTGCGCGACCAGCGGGTGGCGGGTACGCCCGTCGACATCGCCGTCGCCCACGAACCGGAGGCGGCCCGTCAGACGGACGGCGAGGTGCCGCTGGTCCTGGCGGGGCATCTGCACCACCAGGAGATGGAGGTCATGAAGGGCGGCACCCGCCTGCGTATCGAAGGCTCGACGGGCGGCAGTGGTCTGCGTGCCCTGGAGGGCAAGTACCCCGACCCGATCGAGGCCTCGGTCCTCTACCTCGACCGGGACACCCGCCGCCTCCAGGCCTGGGACGAGATCAAGCTCGGCGGCCTGGGCCTGACAACGGCCGAGGTGAGCCGCCACCTCCCCGAGGAAAACAAACCGGGCGCCGTCCAGTCCCCCACCCAGTCCCCCACTCCCTCACCCACACCGTCGTCCTCCACGCCCCCACCCACACCGTCCCCGATCCCCTCTCCCACGTCCTCCGCGGGCACCCCCTAAACCGTTTTGGCGATACCTCCCGCCATCCCATATGCTTCTCACGTCCCCGACGCGCTGAGAAGCGCCCAGGCGGGCCGATAGCCCTCATCGTCTAGCGGCCTAGGACGCCGCCCTTTCAAGGCGGTAGCACGGGTTCGAATCCCGTTGGGGGCACGTAATACCGTGTGCGACACTGTTTTACGCATGTCGCGCACAGCAGCTTGGTCCTGTGGAGCAGTTTGGAGTGCTCGCCACCCTGTCAAGGTGGAGGCCGCGGGTTCAAATCCCGTCAGGACCGCTGAAGTTCCGCAAGGAACTTCGTGGCTGGGTAGCTCAGTTGGTACGAGCGATCGCCTGAAAAGCGATAGGTCGCCGGTTCGACCCCGGCCCCAGCCACAACCCCCGAAGACCCCGTCCACACGGACGGGGTCTTCGTCGTATGGGAAGTTGCATGAGGAGCCCCTGCCCCTCAGCCCCTGCCCGTCGGCCCTTGCCCGTCAGTCCGCCGCGTGCGCCGGCTCCGCCTCCCGCCCCCCGGGATGCCGATGCCGCCACGTCCAGAAGACCGCGCACGACACCAGGGCCCACCCGGCGAGGACCAGGAACGGGAACACGTGCTGGTGGCCGGCGAAGTACACCGCTGTGTGCTGGGCGTTGACGGAGGCGCCCGGTGGCAGCCAGCGGCCGATGTAGCCGAGCACGGACGGGAGCAGGGGCCAGGAGACGGCGCCGCCCGAGGACGGGTTGCCGAGGAGGACCATCAGGCCCCAGGTGGGGATCATCGCCCAGCGCCCGAAGAGGGTGTTGAACATGGTGAAGACCATGCCCGACGTGAACATGGTGAACGCGAGGATCAGCCAGGACTCGACGAACGGCAGATCCAGGGCGCCCAGGAGCCAGTCCACCACCGCCGCGATCGCGAACCCGCCGAACAGGGCGTACGCGGCCGTGAACGCGATCCGCTCCAGCGGGTTCAGCGCCCGCGCGTGCACGCTGAGCTGGATCGCGCCGATGAATCCGATGACCACGGCCGCGAGCGAGATGTAGAAGATCGCCAGCCCTCGCGGGTCGCCCTTCTGCAGGGGCTTGATGTCCCTGACGGTGACCGCGACCCCCGTCTCCTTGCCGACGGCCGGCGCCGCCTCCGCCAGCAGTTCCGCCACCGAGGCGCCGGACGCCCCGGAGACGTCGAGGGTGACCGCCCGCCCCGGCTCCCGCACTTCGAAGATCGCGAAGACCTTCTGGTCGTCCACCGCCTCGACGGCCGCCGCCCTGCTGTCGTACGTGTGGATCTTCAGCGAGGCGTCGAGCGCCTTCTCCATCCCGTCGAGGAACACCTTGCCCCGCGCCTCGTCGTACGCCCCCACGATCGCCGTCGGCACATGACGCGGCGTCGGATTCGCCATGGAGTACGTGTACGAGCCCGCGAACAGGCCCGCCGCCGCGGAAATGATCAGCACGAGCACCGTCGCGGGCAGGAACGGCGACTCCTTGAAGTCCGCCCAACGTTCACGACGGGTGGGCGGCTTGCCATGGGCACCGTGCGGCATCTCGGACATATCGACCAAGCTAGAGCCGTGTGAGCGATATTTCTCCGCGAGAAGGACCCGCGGCAACCCCGCCCGGCGCCCGCCACGCAAAAGCGTTCGCCAGTCATTTCGCCGAGGTGAGATCCTGGACGGCGTATGTCTACGCATCCCGCCCCCGCCCTCGGCGATCTCGCCGCCCGCCTGACCGAGCTGTCCCTGCGCGACGCGCACCGGCTCGGGCGCAGGCTCGAAGGCGCACGCAAGATCCGCAAGCCCGAAGCCCGGTCCGCCGTGCTCGCCGAGATCGACGCGGAGGTCACCAAGGGCGAGGCCCGGATGGCCGAGCGTCGTACTCGGGTGCCCGCGATCACCTATCCCGAGCAGCTCCCGGTCAGCCAGAAGAAGGACGACATCGCGGCCGCCATCCGTGATCACCAGGTCGTCATCGTCGCGGGCGAGACCGGTTCCGGTAAGACGACCCAGATCCCCAAGATCTGTATGGAACTCGGCCGTGGTGTCCGCGGCATGATCGGGCACACCCAGCCCCGCCGTATCGCCGCCCGTACCGTCGCCGAGCGCGTGGCGGACGAGCTCGACGTCCCGCTGGGCGAGGCCGTCGGCTGGAAGGTCCGCTTCACCGACCAGGTGAACCCGGACGGCACCTTCGTCAAGCTCATGACCGACGGCATCCTGCTGGCCGAGATCCAGACGGACCGCGAGCTGCGCGCGTACGACACGATCATCATCGACGAGGCCCACGAGCGGTCTCTGAACATCGACTTCCTGCTTGGCTATCTCGCTCAGCTGCTGCCCAAGCGTCCTGACCTCAAGGTCGTCATCACCTCCGCGACCATCGACCCCGAGCGCTTCTCCCGCCACTTCGGCGAGGCGCCGATCGTCGAGGTCAGCGGCCGTACGTACCCGGTCGAGGTCCGCTACCGCCCGCTGCTGGAAGAAGAGGGGGACGACTCCGACCGCGACCAGATCACCGCGATCTGCGACGCCGTCGAGGAGCTCCAGGGCGAGGGCAAGGGCGACATCCTGGTCTTCCTCTCGGGCGAGCGCGAGATCCGCGACACGGCGGACGCGCTGACGAAGAAGAACTACCGGTTCACCGAGGTCCTCCCCCTCTACGCACGGCTGTCGCACGCCGAGCAGCACCGCGTGTTCCAGCAGCACACCGGGCGCAGGATCGTTCTGGCTACGAACGTCGCCGAGACCTCGCTCACCGTCCCGGGCATCAAGTTCGTCATCGACCCGGGCACCGCCCGTATCTCCAGATACAGCCACCGCACCAAGGTCCAGCGGCTGCCCATCGAGCCGGTCTCGCAGGCCAGCGCCAACCAGCGCAAGGGCCGCTGCGGCCGTACGTCCGACGGCATCTGCATCCGGCTGTACTCCGAGGACGACTTCCTGGCCCGCCCGGAGTTCACGGACGCGGAGATCCTCCGTACGAACCTCGCCTCCGTCATCCTCCAGATGACCGCCGCCGGTCTCGGCGACATCGAGAAGTTCCCCTTCATCGACCCGCCGGACCACCGCAACATCCGTGACGGCGTCCAACTCCTCCAGGAACTGGGCGCGTTGGACCCGGCCCAGAAGGACCCGCGCAAGCGGCTCACGGAGAGCGGCCGCAAGCTCGCCCAGCTGCCCGTCGACCCCCGGCTCGCCCGGATGGTCCTGGAGGCCGACAAGAACGGCTGTGTGCGCGAGGTCATGGTGATCGCGGCCGCGCTGTCCATCCAGGACCCGCGCGAGCGCCCGGCCGAGAAGCAGGCGCAGGCGGACCAGCAGCACGCCCGGTTCAAGGACGAGACGTCCGACTTCCTCGCGTATCTGAACCTGTGGCGGTACGTCCGTGAGCAGCAGAAGGAGCGGGGCTCGTCCGCGTTCCGCCGGATGTGCAAGCAGGAGTACCTGAACTTCCTGCGCATCCGCGAATGGCAGGACATCTACACCCAGCTCCGCACGGTCGCCAAGCAGCTGGGCATCCATCCGAACGAGGACGACGCCGCCGAGCAGAGCGTCCATGTCTCGCTGCTCTCCGGGCTGCTCTCGCACGTCGGTATGAAGGACGTGAAGGAGGGCGCGAAGAACGAGTATCTGGGCGCCCGCAGCGCGAAGTTCGCGATCTTCCCGGGTTCGGCCCTGTTCAAGAAGCCCCCGCGGTTCGTGATGTCCGCCGAGCTCGTGGAGACCTCCCGTCTCTGGGCCCGCGTCAACGCCAAGATCGAGCCCGAGTGGGTCGAGCCGCTCGCCGGCCATCTCCTCAAGCACACGTACAGCGAGCCGCACTGGGAGAAGGACCAGGCCGCGGTGATGGCGTACGAGAAGGTCACGCTGTACGGCGTACCGATCATCGCCCAGCGCAAGGTCAACTACGGGCGGATCGACCCGGAGGCCAGCCGTGAGCTTTTCATCCGCAACGCGCTCGTCGAGGGCGACTGGCGTACGCACCACAAGTTCTTCGCGGACAACCGCCGACTCCTCACCGAGGTCGAGGAGTTGGAGCACCGGGCGCGGCGCCGCGACATCCTCGTCGACGACGAGACGCTCTTCGACTTCTACGACCAGCGGGTGCCCGAACACGTGGTGTCCGGGGCGCACTTCGACTCCTGGTGGAAGCACCAGCGGCACGAGGAGCCCGAACTCCTCGACTTCGAGCGGTCGATGCTCATCAACGAGCGGGCCGGGGACGTCAGCAAGGACGACTATCCCGACTCGTGGCGCCAGGGCCCGCTGAAGTTCCGTGTCACCTACCAGTTCGAGCCGGGCGCGGACGCGGACGGTGTCACCGTCCACATCCCGCTGCACGTCCTGAACCAGGTCACGGACGAGGGCTTCGACTGGCAGATCCCGGGGCTGAGGGAAGAGGTCGTCACCGAGCTCATCCGCTCCCTCCCGAAGCCGATCCGCCGCCACTACGTGCCCGCACCGAACTACGCGACGAAGTTCCTGGAGCGGGCCGTGCCCCTCCAGGAGCCGCTGCCGATGACGATGGCGCGCGAGCTGAAGCGCATGGTCGGTGTGCCGGTGAGCGCCGACGACTTCGACTGGTCCCGCGTCCCCGACCACCTGAGGATCACCTTCCGGATCGTCGACGAACGACGCCGCAAGCTCGCCGAGGACAAGGACCTGGAGGCGCTCCAGCTCCAGCTGAAGCCGAAGGCGCGCCAGGCGATCTCACAGGCCGCGGCAGCTACGGCGGAGCGCGAGGGCGGGGAGTCCCTGGAGCGCAAGGGCCTGACCGACTGGACGATCGGCTCGCTCACGCGCGTCTTCGAGACGCGGAGGGCCGGCCAGCCGGTCAAGGCGTACCCGGCGCTCGTGGACGACGGCGACACCGTCTCCGTACGGCTCTTCGACACGGAGGCCGAGCAGGCGCAGGCGATGTGGAAGGGCACGCGGCGCCTGATCCTGCGCAACATCCCGGTGAACCCGGGCAAGTTCGCCTCGGACAAGCTCACCAACGTCCAGAAGCTCGCCCTGTCCGCGAACCCGCACGGCTCGATCCAGGCCCTCTTCGACGACTGCGCGATGGCGGCGGCGGACAAGCTGATCGGGGACTTCGGGGGCCCGGCGTGGGACGAGGAGTCGTACCGGAAGCTCTACGACAAGGTGCGCGCCGAGATCGTCGACACGACGGTCCGCACGGTCGGCCAGGTGCAGCAGGTCCTGGCCGCCTGGCAGGCCTGTGAGCGCCGCCTGAAGGGCATCCAGAGCCCGACGCTCCTGGCGAACCTCACGGACGTACGGACGCAGCTGAACGCCCTTGTGAAGCCCGGCTTCGTCACCGCGACCGGGCTGCGCCGCCTGGCGGACCTGATGCGCTACCTGGTCGCGGCCGACCGGCGCCTCCAGCAGATGCCGACGAACGTCCAGCGGGACACCACCCGCATGGAGAAGGTCCACGAGATGCAGGACGAGTACGCCTGGCTTCTGGAGCAGCTGCCGCAGGGCCGGCCGGTCCCCCAGCAGGTCCTGGACATCCGCTGGATGATCGAGGAGCTCCGCGTCAGCTACTTCGCCCACGCGCTCGGCACGGCGTACCCCGTCTCCGACAAGCGCATCGTGAAGGCGATCGACACCCTGGCCCCGTAACGGCGTATGTACGGTGGGTGAGTTCGACCCCGGACCCACCCTCCTGTACAGTCTCTTTTCGCAGCCCAGCGCAAGACCGAGTGGCTGTGAAACCTGGTCCTGTGGAGCAGTTTGGAGTGCTCGCCACCCTGTCAAGGTGGAGGCCGCGGGTTCAAATCCCGTCAGGACCGCAGTGAGGAAGGCCCCGTATCCGGCAAGGATGCGGGGCCTTCTTCGTGCCCTGCATGCGACCCGACCTCGCTCGCCACCCTGTCAAGGTGGAGGCCGCGCCCGCGGCGCAGCCGCAATCGGATGCAGCAAATCCCGTCAGGACCGCATGAACGAAAGGCCCGGAGCTTCGGCTCCGGGCCTTTCGCGTGTCGTGAGCTCGTCTCCGCATGTCTTGACGTCGTCACATTCCGCCGGTACCCAGGGAACCAGGGCCCTCGACCCCGCGAGGCCCCCTGGAGGTGCGTATGGCGGCGACCGCCCGGCACGAGACGCGCGCGCTGCTCCGCGCCCATCTGGCGGCCGCTTCCGAGTACCGGCATCTGACGCGGCACTGCCCGATCTGCCACCGGCTCCTGCGGCTGGCCATGGAGCCCGCCCCGCGCGGCGTCGAGGACGTCGATGGTGTCGATGAGGCCAAGGAGGCAGCCGGGGCCGAGGCCGCCGTGAGGCCCCAACTCCCTTAGCGCAGAAGCATCACAGGCGACAAGGACTGTGGCATGTGACGGGTGTCACCGCATAGGTTTTAGAAACCGAGGAACTTACACCTCACCTACAACTGGTCAATTTAATATGTGCAATTGCACCAGCTGCTGGGGCCGCCCACAGGAGATCCGACACCCCTCCCCAGACTCCGACAAGCCCACTCACAGACCCATCACCCAGGGCACTGCCGGCGCACAAAAAAGATCGCGCTGGACCCGGCGGAGTCCAGCGCGATCTACGACGCACCCTTGTCGCTTGTGAAATTGGGTCGGGCGTGGGTCCCGTTGGGGCAGGACACGCGTCGCTTGGAGCTGTGGTTCGGGCGTGACGGCGGGTTGGGGGACCTACCGAAATGCCCTCCTATGCGCTTGTTCAGACCTCGCTGCGCTGCTGCGGGATACCCGCGAGTAGCGCGCGGACCTCAGCTTCGCGGTAGCGGCGGTGTCCGCCGAGCGTGCGGATGGACGTAAGCTTGCCGGCCTTCGCCCACCGCGTGACCGTCTTCGGGTCCACGCGGAACATCGTGGCGACCTCAGCCGGGGTCAGCAGCGGCTCGGCATCAGGGGTGCGAGCGGTCATGAGCGGCCTCCTCGGGAGAACCGAACCTTCTCGGTTCATTCCTCTAAATTCTGCACCTTGACCCGCGTTGCCCGAAATGGCGGACGCGGGCCGAGTCGGTTATAGGACGAACGGCTTGTCCTCGGCACTACAACTACACCATCCGTCCAGCCACGTCGGCCAAACCGATGGAATTGCCCTCCCAGGTGTTCATCAGCGACGGAAGCCGATGGACCATGCCATAGCGGACAGTCACGCCACTGTGACGATCAGTCACAGGGCGATCAGGAGTCACGAGACCCCCCATAGCGTGCAATGCTGAGATTCCACCCATACGTGGGCGGGCGGAGCCCTCCCCCGGGCTCCTTGTCCTATTTTGGCACGAGGATGGGCAAGGGGCGCAAGGGCCAGGTAAGTGCCATCCGTCACGCTTGACACGCCATTGACGCAAAAGACCGGATCGGGACCTACGTCCCGCGATGAGGCACCTTCAGAGCGTAAGCACGCCGGGTGAGTTCACGGCGCCGCCGAGACCGGGATCACGTCAGTTCGCCGAGCGCCGGTCCCTGACCGACCGCCAGCGTTCCACAAGCCGCCCGTACGCCTCGCCCGCCGCGGCCCCGTCCCCGGTGCGCAGCGCGTCGATGCCCTCGTGGACGTCCGCGGCCGAGTGGTCCCCCTCGAGCTCCCCCGCGGGCACGACGTGCACAAGGCCGCCGTAGTCCAGCTCGACCAGCGAGCGCGGGTGGAACTCCTCCAGCCAGCGCCCCACGTCCAGCAGGCCGTCGATGAGCGGCCCGTCCTCGATGGTGTCCTTCAGCGTCTTCAGAGCCCGCGCAGTCCGCCGCCGGGCCTGCACCATCGGCGTCCGGTACCGCAGCCCCGGCGCGGCTCCGTCGGGCCCCGCGCCCTTCTCGTACAGCCGCTCCTCGTCGGAGACGAGCACGAACCAGTTCAGCGGCACCTGCCAGGTCGAGGTGCGGATCCACGGGCGGGCGTCGGGGTTGCGCTCCAGCCAGCGTTCGTAGTCGAGGGCGGCCTGACGGCGTACGAGCGAGGGCAGGACCGCGTCGAGGACCGACTCCGGCAGTTCCTCGCCCAGCTCGCCCAGGGCCTGCCAGCCGCGCAGCCGGGTGCGCCAGGGGCACACGCAGAGCACCCCGTCGACCTCGACCACGAACGCGTCGCCGCTCTCGTGCACCGGCACGGGGATCGGCGGGGTGGGCAGCAAGTCGGCCAGGGAGCGCCGTAGTTCGTCCTGGTACGAGGGGCGCTCGGGGCGGCGGGCATAACGGGCCCAGTGGCCGCGCTCCGGCTCGGGGAAGGCGGCCAGCGGTTCGTACACGCGCAGATAGGACGCGTACGGGACGATCACGGAGGACACCTTGGGCACGCCTGCTCCCTCCCCAACCGGCCGGACCCGAAACCCGGGCTCCGATCCCGCTCGACCCACGCACACAAGACCGGGAAAACACTGCAAATCGTGCCACGGCCGAAGAGGACCGTACTCCGGTGGAAGGTGATCCTGAACACTGCGCGGATGGCGGCCGGGCACAGGCTCTAGTCTCATGCCCACGGGCGCCCGCCACCCGTACGGGACCCGCACGTCAACCGCCGCTTATTACCTGGGAGTCACCACAGTGACCGACGTATCCGACGGCGTCCTGCACACCCTGTTCCACTCGGACCAGGGCGGTCATGAGCAAGTAGTGCTCTGCCAGGACCGCTCCAGCGGCCTCAAGGCCGTCATCGCCATCCACTCCACCGCCCTGGGCCCCGCCCTCGGCGGTACGCGCTTCTACCCGTACGCGAGCGAGGAGGAGGCCGTCGCCGACGCCCTGAACCTCTCGCGCGGGATGTCGTACAAGAACGCCATGGCCGGCCTCGACCACGGCGGCGGCAAGGCCGTCATCATCGGCGACCCCGACACGCTCAAGAGCGAGGAACTGCTCCTCGCGTACGGCCGGTTCGTGGCCTCGCTCGGCGGCCGGTACGTCACCGCGTGCGACGTCGGTACGTATGTCGCCGACATGGACGTCGTGGCGCGCGAGTGCCGCTGGACGACCGGGCGGTCCCCGGAGAACGGCGGCGCGGGCGACTCGTCCGTGCTGACGGCCTTCGGTGTCTTCCAGGGCATGCGGGCGAGCGCCCAGCACCTGTGGGGCGACCCGACGCTGCGCGGCCGTACGGTCGGCATCGCGGGCGTCGGCAAGGTGGGCCGCCATCTGGTCGGGCATCTGCTCGAGGAGGGGGCGCAGGTCGTGATCACTGACGTGCGGGACGAGTCCGTCCGGCGGATCGTCGACGAGCACCCGTCCGTGGCGGTGGCGTCGGACACCGAGGCGCTGATCCGCGTCGAGGGCCTCGACATCTACGCCCCCTGCGCACTCGGCGGGGCCCTCAGCGACGACTCCGTGCCGGTGCTCACCGCGAAGATCGTGTGCGGCGCCGCCAACAACCAGCTCGCGCACCCGGGTGTCGAGAAGGACCTCGCCGACCGCGGGATCCTCTACGCGCCGGACTACGTCGTGAACGCCGGCGGCGTCATCCAGGTCGCCGACGAACTGCACGGTTTCGACTTCGACCGGTGCAAGGCGAAGGCCGCGAAGATCTTCGACACCACGCTGGCCATATTCGCACGTGCGAAGGAGGACGGGATTCCGCCGGCCGCCGCGGCCGACCGGATCGCCGAGCAGCGGATGGCCGAGGCGCGCCGCGGCTGACCCCCGGGAGGTACCCGCCGGCGGGTGTTGGAGAGAACTCTCACGTCTGTCGGCGGGTCGGCCGCCAAGAAGAGGTTAAAATCGCGGTTGACCAGCGAGGACAGGGCTCCTCGCAGGTTCTGCGCACACGCGCGTCCTGCGGGCGACGTACCGTATGGGCGCGGGAGCAGGTACCGTGGAAGCCCTACGGACCGGTCTCTTCACGGAGAGCCCGTTCCAGATCATGAACGCGTGTCAAGACTCTGGGGCCACCGAGCCCCGTATCCGAGGGGGTCGAGCCATGGGGCGCGGCCGGGCAAAGGCCAAGCAGACGAAGGTCGCCCGCCAGCTGAAGTACAGCAGCGGCGGGACTGACCTCTCGCGTCTGGCCAATGAGCTGGGCGCTTCGACTTCGCAACAGCCGCCGAATGGCGAGCCGTTCGAGGACGACGACGAGGAAGAAGACGACCCGTACGCGCAGTACGCGGATCTCTATAACGACGACGACGAGGACGAGGACGACGAGTCCGGTCCCCAGTCGCAACGTCGCGGCGCGTAGCGCTACCAGCGGGTCAGCAGGTTCGGCGTTCTCGTAGAGCCTCATAGCATCTGCACCTCACCCGGTCCGGGGTGGTTCCACACCGGACCGGGTTTTGTGCTGCCCTGGGTGCCTACTTCGCGTGCCTACTTCGCGTAGTCGCCGATCAGTGCCGCGCCCGTCGCGTGCTTGCCCCGCTCGGTGATCTCACCGGCGATCCACGCGTCCACACCGCGGTCCGCGAGGGTGGCGAGCGCCACGTCCGCCGACTCCTCGGGGACGATCGCGATCATGCCGACACCCATGTTGAGGGTCTTCTCCAGCTCCAGGCGCTCGACGTCTCCGGTCCTGCCGACGAGGTCGAAGACCGGGGCCGGGGTCCAGGTCTCGCGGTCGACGATCGCGTGCAGGCCGTCCGGGATGACGCGGGCCAGGTTGGCCGCGAGTCCGCCGCCGGTGACGTGCGAGAAGGCGTGCACCTCGGCGGTGCGGGTGAGGGCCAGGCAGTCCAGCGAGTAGATCCTGGTGGGCTCCAGGAGCTCCTCGCCGAGCGTGCGGCCGAACTCCTCGATGTGGCTGTCGAGCTTCAGCTTCGCCCGGTCGAGGAGGACGTGCCGGACGAGCGAGTACCCGTTCGAGTGAAGCCCTGAGGACGCCATGGCGATCACCGCGTCACCCGTACGGATACGATCCGCGCCGAGCAGCTGGTCGGCCTCGACCACACCGGTGCCCGCACCCGCGACGTCGAAGTCGTCCGGGCCGAGGAGGCCCGGGTGCTCGGCCGTCTCGCCGCCCACGAGGGCGCAGCCCGCGAGGACACAGCCCTCGGCGATGCCTTTGACGATGGCGGCGACGCGCTCGGGGTGGACCTTGCCGACGCAGATGTAGTCGGTCATGAAGAGCGGCTCGGCGCCGCACACCACGATGTCGTCCATGACCATCGCGACCAGGTCGTGGCCGATGGTGTCGTACACGCCGAGCTGCCGGGCGAGGTCGACCTTCGTGCCCACGCCGTCCGTGGCGGAGGCGAGCAGCGGCCGCTCGAAGCGCTTGAGGGCCGAGGCGTCGAAGAGACCGGCGAAGCCGCCGAGGCCGCCGAGGACCTCGGGGCGCTGCGTCTTCTTCACCCACTCCTTCATCAGCTCTACGGCGCGGTCGCCGGCTTCGATGTCGACGCCGGCGGACGCGTACGAGGCACCGGTACTGGTCTCAGACATTGCCTGGGATCTTTCGGGTCGGGATACGGGGCGCTTACGGGCGACGGATCGCGTCGGCCGCGGCCGTGGCGGCAGGACCTGCCGCCAGCTCGGTCTCCAGGAGCTGCTTGCCCAGCAGCTCGGGGTCCGGGAGGTCCATCGGGTACTCGCCGTCGAAGCAGGCGCGGCACAGGTTCGGCTTGTCGATGGTGGTGGCTTCGATCATGCCGTCGATGGAGATGTACGACAGGGAGTCGGCGCCCAGCGAGGTGCCGATCTCGTCGATCGTCATGCCGTTGGCGATCAGCTCCGCGCGGGTCGGGAAGTCGATGCCGAAGAAGCAGGGCCACTTCACCGGGGGCGAGGAGATCCTGATGTGGACCTCCGCCGCGCCGGCTTCGCGCAGCATCCGCACCAGCGCGCGCTGGGTGTTGCCGCGGACGATCGAGTCGTCGACGACGACCAGGCGCTTGCCCTTGATGACTTCCTTCAAGGGGTTCAGCTTCAGACGGATGCCGAGCTGGCGGATGGTCTGCGAGGGCTGGATGAAGGTCCGGCCGACGTAGGCGTTCTTGACGAGACCCGCGCCGAAGGGGATCCCGCTGGCCTCCGCGTAACCGATCGCCGCGGGCGTCCCGGACTCCGGAGTAGCTATGACCAGATCTGCCTCGACGGGAGCTTCTTTGGCGAGTTTGCGGCCCATTTCGACGCGCGAGAGGTACACATTCCGACCGGCGATGTCCGTGTCGGGACGGGCCAGATAGACGTACTCGAAGACGCAGCCCTTGGGCTTTGCCTCAGCGAATCGCGACGTACGCAGGCCGTCCGCGTCGATGGCGACGAACTCGCCCGGCTCGATCTCACGGACGAAGGAGGCGCCGCAGATGTCGAGGGCGGCGGACTCCGAGGCGACGACCCAGCCGCGCTCCAGGCGGCCGAGGACCAGCGGGCGGACGCCCTGCGGGTCGCGGGCCGCGTACAGGGTGTCCTCGTCCATGAAGACGAGCGAGAAGGCGCCCTGGACCTGCGGAAGGATCCTCGCGGAGGCCTCTTCTATGGTCAGCGGCTTGCCGTCGTCGTCGACCTGGGCGGCGAGGAGCGCCGTCAGGAGGTCGGTGTCGTTGGTGGCCGCCACGCGCGGGGAGCGGCCGTCCTGCTGCTTGGGGAGGTCGGCGACCATCTCGGCGAGCTGCGCCGTGTTGACCAGGTTGCCGTTGTGGCCGAGCGCGATGGAACCGTGCGCGGTGGCACGGAACGTCGGCTGGGCGTTCTCCCAGGTGGAGGCTCCGGTGGTCGAGTAGCGGGCGTGACCGACCGCGATATGACCCTGGAGGGAGCCGAGAGAGGTCTCGTCGAAGACCTGGGACACGAGGCCCATGTCCTTGAAGACGAGGATCTTGGAGCCATTGCTGACCGCGATCCCCGCGGATTCCTGGCCTCGATGCTGGAGGGCGTAGAGCCCGAAGTAAGTGAGCTTGGCGACCTCTTCGCCCGGAGCCCAGACTCCGAAGACGCCGCAAGCGTCCTGGGGGCCTTTCTCACCGGGGAGCAGATCATGATTGAGTCGACCGTCACCACGTGGCACGGCACCGAGTGTAGGCGAGATCGACCACTGGTCCGAATTGGGGATACGGGACCCTGACGGCTCACTTACCGGCGACAGCCGTCACGCTCTCGCCGTTTGTGCTGGTCAGCGTGAGGGAGCGGTGATCCAGTTCGTAGCCGACCTTGCTGTCGAACAGGCCGAGCAGTGTCTTCTCGGTGTCCATGAGTGAGCTGTCGCACATCATGCGGGTCGTCTTCGGCGTTCCGAGGGTGATATGTCCGTCGCTGACGGTGGCTTTCGCGGACACGTCGTTGCAGCCGAGGTGGCCGGAAACCGTCCCTTTCTCCTTGTCGAGGACGAGGTACGGTTCGGCGCCCTCCGGGAGGGACTGGGCCACTTCCCCGTCACCGAGCGCCGTGACGGCCCACTTGGTGCCGTAGAGCGGGGCGGCCTGCTCCTTGGTGAGGTGGACTCGGTCGCCTGTGCCGGTGGTGAGGGTGAGCTCGTCGCCCTTGACCGCCGTGGTGAGCGCGCCGTCGGCGAGCGTGCGGGCGAGGGTCCGCTCGAACTCCATGGGGCCTTCCTCGCAGGCCATCTCGGTCATCGACGTCTCGCCGACGTCGATGCTGCCGTCCTTGAAGGTGGCGGTCGCGCTGAAGTGGTTGCAGCCGTAGTTCCCCTGGACCTTGCCGTTCTCGCCGAACTCGACGTTCGCTCCCGCTGGGGCGGCATGACTGGTGCCGTCCACGGTGACGCTGTCGATGATCCAGTGGGCGCCGGTGACGTCCGCATTGGCGCCCGAGCCGACCGAGCCGCTGCCGGTTCCGTCGCCGGTTTCGTTGCCGCAGGCCATGGCGAGCGGGATGAGGGTCAGGGCGGTGAGGGTGAGTCGCTGCCTGTACATGCCGATGTGACGGGGCGGGTGGGGTGGTTGGTTCCATCCAGGTCAAACGGTCCCGTCCTCCCCGCCTCCGCTCAGCCCATGAGAGGCAGCAGTCCGCCCAGGTCCGCCCGCTCCCCGCTCGCGCTGACCTTGGCGTCCGCCAGCGCCGCCTGCCACTCCGTACGTCCCGTCGCGAGCCGGATCCAGGTCAGCGGGTCGGTCTCGACGACGTTGGGCGGGGTGCCCCGCGTGTGCCGCGGCCCCTCCACACACTGCACGACCGCGTACGGCGGAATCCGCACCTCCGTCGACGCGCCGGGCGCCTTCACCGCGAGCGCGTCGGCGAGCAGCCGGGTGCAGGCGGCGAGCGCCTGACGGTCGTACGGGATGTCCAGGCCGGGTACGGCGCGGTTCAGGTCGTCGGTGTGGACGACGAGTTCGACGGTGCGGGTGACGAGGTAGTCGGCGAGGGTCATCGCGCCGGTGCGGGCGGCGAGGACGCGGTCGCCGGGGGCCTCTGCGAGCCTGTGCGTGAGGCGTTCCCCGGTGCGGGCGTAGAGGGCGTCGAGGTCGGGGTTGGCCGCGGCCAGCTCCCGTGTGCCGTCGGCGATGTCACCGGCCCGCGCGGCGGTCGCGAACGGCCAGTCGAGCAGGGCGAGTTCGGCCTTGCCGGGCTCCGGCCGGTCGATGTTCCGGCTGACCGTCTCGACGGCCATCGTGATGTGCGCGGCCAACTCCCGTACGGTCCAGTCCCCGAGGCCGGCGGGAAGGGCCAACTCCTCGTCACGCAGGCCGCGTACGGCTTCGCGTACGTTCCCGAACTGGGCCAGCACCGCGGCGCGGATCTTGACGGAGTCGTACGTACGGGTGCGTCGTTTTTTGGCCGGAGGCATGGCGGTGAGCCTAGTCCGCGTGGAGGCGGTGAGCCTGGTCCGCATGGAAGGCCGGGGCGGACCCCGCGGACGTCTCACTCCTTACGCGCGTAGTTCTTGAGACCCCCCTCCACCAGCGCGAAGGCCCGCTCGGCGAGCTGGGCGGCGTCGGCGGCGACCTCGTCGACGGTTTCGCCGGCGTCGATGCGGAGGTGGTGCTCCTCGACCAGGGCCTGGCGGGCGGCGGTGAGTGTGGCGGCGGCGATCAGGGCCGGCGTGGTGTCGCCGGTCTCCTCGGTGAGCAGGTCGGCCAGTTCGCGTGCGCCCTTCTCGGACAGCAGGTACGCGCGTTCCCTGAGGACCGGCGTCGCCATGACGACCGCGCGGATCCGGCGGGCGAACGGTTCGCTGTGCAGGCCGACCGAGGGGTCGCGCGCCTCGATCATGTCCAGGAGCTGACGGCGTACGGCCTCCACCGCGGACTCGCCCGGCGCCCGCTCGCGCACGGCACGGGCGGCATCGGAGAAGTGCTCCTCCATGGGCTTGAAGACCAAGTCCTCTTTGGTGCCGAAGTAGTTGAAGACGGTCATCTTGGAGACGTCGGCGGCGTCGGCGATCTCCTGCACGGAGACGTGGTCGAAGCCCTTCTCGGCGAACAGCGCGACCGCTGTCCGGTAGATCCGCATCGCTGTCTGCAGCTTCTTGCGTTCACGCAGCCCCATCGCCTCAGCCATGAAATCACTGTACCAAGATGAAATTTGATCCCAGATAAAAGATTGACTCGGTACATATTTCTCGTTCATGGTGTTGCCCATGACCGAAACCCAGCGAAAGATCGGCTTCCTCGTCTGCCTCGTCACGATCGTCCTGGCCGTCCTGGACATGCAGATCGTGTCCGCGGCCACCGTCCCGATCGTCCGCGACCTCGATCCGGGGCACGGCATCGACAAGATCCCTTGGCTGATCAGCGCGTTCTCGCTGGCGTCGGCCGCGGTGCTGCCGCTGTACGGCAAGCTGTGCGACGTCCTCGGCGCCAAGCGGGTGTTCCTGGGAGCCGTCGGCACCTTCATCCTCGGCTCGGCGTTGTGCGGGGCGGCCCAGTCGATCGGCCAGTTGATCGCCGCGCGGGCCGTGCAGGGCATCGGCGCCGGCGGCCTGATGAGCGTGACGATGGTCGTGATCGCCCAGCTCAGAGGACCGGGCGAAAAGGACGCCAAGGGCGCGGGCATGGGCGGGATCATCGCCGGCGGTGGCATGGCGGTCGGCCCGTGGATCGGCGGTGTCCTCGCCGACCACGCGAGCTGGCGCTGGATCTTCTACATCAACCTGCCACTCGGCCTCGCCGTCCTGGCCCTCGGCGCCCTCGTCCTCAAGCTCCCCCGGCCCAACGGTGGTTGGGGCGGCCACCGCATCGACTTCCCCGGTGCGGGGCTCGCCGCCACCTTCTCCACCTCGCTGTTGCTGGTGACCGAGTGGGGCGGCAAGCAGTACGCCTGGTCGTCACCGCAGATCGCGGGCCTGGCCGTGCTGTCGGCGGCCGCCCTCGGCCTGTTCCTGTGGCGCCAGGTCACCGCCGCCGAACCGATCCTGCCGCTGTCCATGTTCCGTGTCCCGGAACTGCGCTGGGGCTTCGCGATCCAGGGCCTGATGGGCGCGGCGATGGTCGGCTCCATGTACTACGTGATGGTCTATCTGCAGGTGGCGCGGGGCGTCGCGAGTTCGTCCGCCGGGCTGTACCTGCTCCCCATGGCGTTCGGGATGACGGCCGTCGGCATCGTCTCCGCGAAGCTGGCCGAACGGGGCTGGGCGGAGCGGACGTTCACCATCGGCGGCTCGGCCGTCGCCACGGTCGCCTTCCTGCTCCTGTCCACCCTCGGCACCCACACCTCCCTGTGGCTGCTGCGCGCCGACATGCTCCTCGTCGGCCTCGGCTTCGGCATGCTCCTCGGCCAGCTCATCCAACTCGTCCAGGAGGCGTCCCCCGCCCACCAGTTGGGCGTCGTCACCACCTCCATCCGGTTCTTCCAGACCCTCGGCACGGCGTTGGGCGCGGCGCTCTTCGGCACGCTCATCACGCGCCTGTACGACGGTCCGGGCGGCGGCACCGACGCGCTGGCCTCGCTGACGGGGGCGGAGCGGGTGGCGGGGATCTCGGCCTACGTCTCCGCGATGGACACGGTGTTCCTGTGCGGGGCGGGACTGATGGCGGTGTGCGTGCTGTTGGGGCTGCTGCTGCCCAAGTCCCGCCCGGAGCAGGCGACATCGGAGGGAGCGCGGCCCGTCGCCGTCGGGACGTGAACCAGGACGTGAACAGCGAAGGCCCCGCCCGTGGAAACGGACGGGGCCTTCAACGCCGTACGGCCGAAGCTCCGTAGAGCCGAAGCCCCGTATGGCCGAAGCCCCGTATGGCCGAGGGGATTTACGCCAGCAGCGCCGGGATCGTCGCCTCGTGCGCGGTGCGCAGTTCGGTCAGGGGGAGGGTGAACTCGCCCTGGACCTCCACTGCGTCTCCGTCGACGACACCGATGCGGGTGACGGGCAGCCCCCGCGCCCCGCACATGTCGTTGAAGCGGAGCTCCTCCGAGCGCGGGATCGCGACGACCGCGCGGCCCGCCGACTCCGAGAACAGGAAGGTGAAGGCGTCGAGGCCGTCGGGCACGACCAGCCGCGCACCCTTGTCGCCGAGCAGCGCGGACTCGACCACGGCCTGGATCAGACCGCCGTCGGACAGGTCGTGCGCGGAGTCGATCATGCCGTCGCGGGAGGCGGAGATCAGGATCTCGGCGAGGAGGCGCTCACGCTCCAGGTCGACCTTCGGGGGCAGGCCCCCCAGGTGGTCGTGGACGACCTGCGACCAGGCCGAACCGCCGAACTCCTCGCGGGTGTCGCCGAGGAGGTAGAGCAGCTGCCCTTCCTCCTGGAAGGCGACCGGGGTGCGGCGGGCCACATCGTCGATGACGCCGAGGACGGCGACCACCGGCGTCGGGTGGATGGCCACATCGCCCGTCTGGTTGTAGAGCGAGACGTTGCCGCCGGTCACCGGGGTGCCCAACTGCTGGCAGGCGTCGGCAAGTCCGCGGATGGCCTCCGCGAACTGCCACATCACCGCCGGATCCTCGGGCGAGCCGAAGTTCAGGCAGTCGGAGACGGCGAGCGGCTTGGCGCCGGTCGTCGCGACATTGCGGTACGCCTCGGAGAGCGCGAGCTGCGCGCCCGCGTACGGGTCGAGCTTCGCGTAGCGGCCGTTGCCGTCCGTGGCGATGGCGACGCCGAGCCCGGTCTCCTCGTCGATGCGGATCATGCCCGAGTCCTCGGGCTGCGCCAACACCGTGTTGCCCTGCACGAAGTGGTCGTACTGGGAGGTGATCCAGGACTTGGAGGCCTGGTTGGGCGAGGCGACGAGCTGGAGAACCTGGTCCTTCAGCTCTTCTGAAGTGGCCGGGCGCGGAAGCTTGTTGGCGTCGTCCGCCTGGAGGGCGTCCTGCCACTCCGGACGGGCGTACGGGCGCTCGTAGACCGGGCCGTCGTGCGCGACCGTGCGCGGGTCGACGTCGACGATCTTGCCGCCGTGCCAGTAGATCTCCAGACGGTCGCCGTCGGTGACCTCACCGATCACCGTGGCGATGACGTCCCACTTGTCGCAGATCTCCAGGAACCGTTCGACCTTCGCCGGCTCGACGACCGCGCACATGCGCTCCTGCGACTCGCTCATGAGGATTTCCTCGGGCGAGAGAGTCGAGTCGCGCAGCGGTACGTCGTCCAGCGTCACGAGCATGCCGCCGGAGCCGTTGGACGCCAACTCGCTGGTGGCACAGGACAGTCCGGCCGCACCGAGGTCCTGGATACCGACGACCAGCTTCTCGGCGAAGGCCTCGAGCGTGCACTCGATGAGCAGCTTCTCCTGGAAGGGGTCGCCGACCTGAACCGCCGGACGCTTGCTCGGCTTGGCGTCGTCGAAGGTCTCCGACGCGAGGATCGAGGCGCCGCCGATGCCGTCGCCGCCCGTGCGAGCCCCGTACAGGATGACCTTGTTGCCCGTGCCGGACGCCTTCGCCAGGTGGATGTCCTCGTGCCGCATGACGCCGATGGCACCGGCGTTGACCAGCGGGTTGCCCTGGTAGCAGGCGTCGAAGACGACCTCGCCGCCGATGTTCGGCAGGCCCAGGCAGTTGCCGTAGCCGCCGATACCGGCGACGACGCCCGGCAGGACGCGCTTGGTGTCGGGGTGGTCGGCCGCACCGAAGCGGAGCGGGTCGACGACCGCGACCGGGCGGGCGCCCATCGCGATGATGTCGCGCACGATGCCGCCGACGCCCGTGGCCGCGCCCTGGTAGGGCTCCACGTACGAGGGGTGGTTGTGCGACTCGACCTTGAAGGTGACGGCGTAGCCCTGGCCGACGTCGACGACGCCGGCGTTCTCGCCGATGCCCACGAGCAGCGCATCGGACTGGGGCGCCTTCTCGCCGAACTGGCGGAGGTGGACCTTCGAGGACTTGTAGCTGCAGTGCTCGGACCACATGACCGAGTACATGGCGAGCTCGGCACCGGTGGGCCGGCGGCCGAGGATCTCCACGACCCGCTCGTACTCGTCCTTCTTCAGGCCCAGTTCGGCCCAGGGCAGCTCGACGTCGGGGGTCGCGGCCGCGTTCTCGACCGTGTCCAGAGGCGTGCGGCTCATGCGTTGACCAGCTTCTTGAGGATCGAGGTGAAGAAGGGGAGGCCGTCGGTGCGGCCGGTCCCGACGAGGGGCTCGACGGCGTGCTCCGGGTGCGGCATGAGGCCTACGACGTTCCCGGCGGCGTTCGTGATGCCGGCGATGTCGCGCAGCGAGCCGTTCGGGTTGAAGTCGACGTACCGGAAGACGACCCGGCCCTCCGCCTCCAGCTCATCGAGCGTGTGCTCGTCGGCGACGTACCGCCCGTCCATGTTCTTCAGCGGGATGTGGATCTCCTGGCCGGCTTCGTAGTCGGCGGTCCAGGAGGTCTCCGCGTTCTCCACCCGCAGCTTCTGGTCACGGCAGATGAAGTGCAGGTGGTTGTTGCCGAGCATCGCGCCCGGCAGGAGGTGCGCCTCGGTGAGGACCTGGAAGCCGTTGCAGATGCCGAGAACCGGCATTCCGGACTTCGCCTGCTCGATGACGGTCTCCATCACCGGCGAGAAGCGCGAGATCGCGCCGGCCCGCAGATAGTCGCCGTACGAGAAACCGCCGGGCAGCACCACGGCGTCGACCTGCTTCAGGTCCTTGTCCTTGTGCCAGAGGGCGACGGGTTCGGCACCGGCGAGCCGGATCGCGCGCTGCGTGTCCCGGTCGTCCAGGCTGCCGGGAAAGGTGACGACTCCAATACGAGCGGTCACTTTCCCGCCTCCGCGACTTCCTCGACCTTGACGGTGAAGTCCTCGATCACGGTGTTGGCGAGGAAGGATTCAGCGAGTTCATGGATGCGGGCGAGCGCGGCGTCGTCCACCGGTCCGTCCACTTCCAGTTCGAATCGCTTTCCCTGACGTACGTCGGAGACACCGTCGAAACCGAGACGCGGCAGTGCACGCTGCACCGCCTGGCCCTGGGGGTCGAGGATCTCCGGCTTGAGCATGACGTCGACTACGACGCGTGCCACTGGCACTCCCGGTGTGTGGTGCTGAGCAGGTCGCTTCAGACTACCCGCACAAAATTTCTACTCGCGTAGATTCGTAGAATCCTACGTGACCCCGATCACGATCTCGCATCGACGCGGGGGCCTCCACTGAAAATCCTGGGAAAAACCGCAGAAGAACGGCGGGACCCCATTGCGTCCTGACACGCGGAAGGATTTAGTCGGGCTTCACAATGCAATGCCGGGCACTGTACAAAGGAAATGGCAATAGCCGATACTTTGCCCAATAACAGCCGGACAGTCGACATCTCGCCGACAACTCCGTGACGTCTTCGCACGTCATGACGGTTGATCGCAGAGGTGCCGCACGAAGGGACCGATATTCGTGGCGCAGCGTGTCGTGGTCACTCTCTCTGACGACATCGACGGCTCAGAAGCGGCGGAGACGATCGCCTTCGGACTGGACGGCAAGTCGTACGAGATCGACCTGAATCCAGCCAATGCCAAGAAACTGCGTAAGGTGCTTGAGCCCTACCTGGAGGCCGGCCGCAAGCAATCGAGGTCCGGGAAGGCGTACACGCACACCGCGTTGACCCCCGACCCCGCGGCCGTCCGCGCCTGGGCCCGCTCCAACAAGCTGGACGTGCCGCCGCGCGGACGCATCCCCAAGAAGGTGTACGAGGCGTTCGCCGAGGCGCACTGAGCCGGAGCCGCGGCTCAGTGGGACCGAGGTCGGGGCTCACTGAAACCGGGGGCCCGCGGACCGGCCGAGCTCTCGGCCCGGCCGGTCATCCGCCCCTGGGAAGAGTCGACTTGCGCTGACCCCCCGCTGGTCAGCTAGAGTCTGGAGCACGCCGAGGGGCGAGGCCGCAAAGCCGAACCTCACGGGGTCACGCGGGTGTAGTTCAGTAGCAGAACATCCCCCTTCCAGGGGGAAGGCGCAGTGTGCAATTCCTGTCACCCGCTCTGCATCCCTTACCGGGCATCCATTTGGATCAGGTAAGGTGGTGCTCGCGCCGATCGGTGAGAGCCCGTCGGAGGCAATGCGGACGTAGCTCAGTTGGTAGAGCGCAACCTTGCCAAGGTTGAGGTCGCCAGTTCGAACCTGGTCGTCCGCTCCAGAGAAAACAAAGGCCCCGGTCATCGACCGGGGCCTTTGTCGTGCCTCCTCCGCTCGGTAGTGGCTTCTGACATATGTCATGCGGAGTGATGACACCGCGCACTGCTGCCGGGGGCCCTCCGCGGGGACGCTGAATCCATGAAGACGAATGAGCACAACGAGCGCGATGACGTGATCGAGGTCACGGATCTGCGGCGTGTGTACGGGGGCGACTTCGAGGCGGTGCGCGGAATCACGTTCTCCGTGGGCCACGGTGAGCTCTTCGCGCTGCTGGGGACGAACGGGGCCGGCAAGACCAGCACGGTCGAGCTCCTCGAAGGCCTCGCACCCCCGGCAGACGGGCGGGTGCGGGTCCTCGGGCACGATCCGTACGAGGAGCGGGCGGTCGTACGGCCCCGGATCGGCGTGATGCTTCAGGAGGGCGGTTTCCCCTCCGAGCTGACGGTCGCGGAGACCGTACGGATGTGGGCGGGCTGCACCAGCGGAGCGCGCCCCACGGCGGAGGCCCTGGACATGGTCGGGCTCACGCGACGGTCCGGCGTACGGGTGAAGCAGTTGTCCGGGGGCGAGAAGCGGCGCCTGGACCTGGCACTCGCACTCCTCGGCCGGCCCGAGGTCCTCTTCCTCGACGAGCCGACGACCGGACTCGACGCCGAAGGACGCCGGAGCACCTGGGAGTTGGTACGGGAGCTGCGCGACGGAGGTACGACGGTGCTGCTGACCACCCACTACCTGGAAGAGGCGGAGGAACTGGCCGACCGGCTCGCGATCCTCCACGAGGGACGCATCGCCGCCACCGGCACCCCGGCCCAGGTGACCGCCTCCCAGCCGTCCCGGATCGCCTTCGAACTTCCCGACGGCTACTTCCTGGGGGATCTGCCCCCGCTCGCCTCGCTCGGCATCACCGGGCACGAGGTGGAGGGACGTACCGTCCGGCTGCGCACGCACGAGCTGCAACGGGCCGCCACCGCACTGCTGTTGTGGGCCGAACGGACCGGGATCGAGCTGCGGGGGCTCGATGTGCGGTCCGCCTCGCTGGAGGAGGCGTTCCTGCGGATCGCGCGGGAGGAGGCGGCCGCGTCGGAGGCCGCCCGTAGGGACAAGGAGACGGTGGCGTGAGCGCGGTGGCTGTGACGAGTACGACCGGTAAGGAAGCGACCACCACGGCGGTGGGGCGGATGGCCGCCCTCGCGCGCGCCGAACTCACACTCCTGGGGCGCACGAAGGCGACGCTCTTCGCCGCGCTGTTCGTGCCGCTGGTGATGCCGTTCAGTCTCAGCTCGACGGTCGAGCAGATGGATCTGAAGAGCGCGGGGCTCTCAGTGGGCTCGGTCATCCTGCCCTCGGCCATCGGCTTCTCGCTCCTCTTCGCGGTCTACAGCTCGCTGGTCAGCGTGTACGCGGCCCGGCGCGAGGAGCTCGTCCTCAAGCGGCTGCGCACCGGGGAGCTGCGGGACGCGGAGATCCTCGCGGGGGCCGCCCTTCCGTCGGTGGCGATAGGGCTCGCGCAGTGCCTGGTCCTGACGGCCGCGTGCGCTGTACTCCTGGACGTCGGGACGCCGCAGGCACCTCAACTCGCCGTCCTGGGACTGCTGTTGGGCCTGGCGATGTGGCCACCGCTCGCTGCGCTCACCGCGATCTTCAGCAAGAGCGTGGAGGGCGCCCAGGTGGCCGCCATGCCGCTGGTGCTGGTCTCCCTGGTCGGATCGGGCACCTTCATCCCCCTCGAGTTCATGCCCGACAAGGTGGCCTGGGCCTGCGAACTGCTGCCGCTGACCCCGGTGATCACGCTGATACGCGGCGGCTGGACCGGTGACCTCTCCGCGTACGAAGCCCTGGGCGCCTTCGCCACGGCGGTGGCCTGGACCGTCGTCGCGGTGTTTGCTGTAGGACGGTGGTTCCGGTGGGAGCCGCGGCGGTGAGAGACAGCGGGGGCGGGAGTATGCGGACACCTGGGGTCTGGTGGCGGGGGAAGAGCACGCCGGCGAAGGTCGAGACGTACACCCGGTGGTCGTTCCACTTCTTCGCCGTGATCGAGATCGCCACCATCGGGCTTCCGGCGATCGGCCAGCTGGGGTCGCGCTTCGGGGGCTGGGCGCTGCTGGCGGTGTGCGTCCACGGTGTGCTCTACGCCGTGACCGCGTCCCGGGCGCTCGACTGGACTCGGGGTACGCGTGATCAGCCGGTACGTCTGCTGTGGGCACTGGGCACCATCACCGTGCTGATCGCGGTCGGCGGGGCGGTCCTCACGGAGCACGGTCCCGGCGGTGCGGACGCCGAGTCCGCGGCGGCCGTGCTGTCCGTGACGGTGCCGGCGTTCGGCGTCGGGGCCATCGCCCTCGGTATCCGCGACTGGCGGCGCGCGTTCGCCCTGGCCGCGGGCGCCGCGGTCGGTGTCGCGGGCGTGGTGTTCCTGGTGGGGGTCCCCGCGTACGCCGCGCTGGGCGCGGGAGGAGCGGAATTGTTCATGGCCGGGGTCCTCGTGTCCACCTCCGTCGTCTCCCTGTGGCTGCTCAACACCGTCTACGCACTCGACGAGGCCCGCGAGACCCGGGCCCGCCTCGCCGTCGCCGAGGAACGGCTCCGATTCGGGCGCGACCTGCACGACGTGATGGGCCGCAACCTCGCGGTGATCGCCCTGAAGAGCGAGCTCGCCGTCCAGTTGGCGCGGCGCGGACGGCCCGAGGCCGTGGAGCAGATGATCGAGGTGCAGCGCATCGCGCAGGAGTCGCAGCGGGAGGTGCGCGAGGTCGTACGCGGCTACCGGGAGGCCGACCTGGCCACCGAACTCGCGGGCGCACAGGGTGTGTTGACAGCCGCCGGCATCGACTGTGAGGTCAGCGGCCCGGTGACCGGGTTGCCCGCGCAGGTCCAGTCGGCGCTCGGCTGGGTCGTACGGGAGGCGGCGACGAACGTGCTGCGGCATGGGGACGCGGGGCGGTGCTCGGTGTCGGTGCGGGTGGCGGAGGGGCGGGTGACGCTGAGTGTGGAGAACGATGGGGTGCCGGTCGGTGAGTCGGGTGGAGGATCGGACGGGGAGCCGGGGTCCGGGCTTGTGGGGCTGCGGGAGCGGCTGAGGGAGGTGGGCGGGGTGCTGCGGGCGGGGGCTGTCGGGGGTGGTTTGTTCCGGTTGAGTGCGGAGGTGCCGTTGCCTGTGGCATCGGTGACGTCTGGGGCACCTGAGACACCTGGGGCGGACCTTTCGGAACGTGACTCTGAGTCGCGGCGGCTTCCGGCTCCGGCTCCGGCTCCGGCTCCGGTGAGTGAGGTCACTTCATGAGACCTGCCGCTTCTCCCGTACGTCTCCTGCTCGCCGATGACGAACATCTGATCCGGGGAGCGCTTGCCGCGCTGCTCGGTCTTGAGGACGACCTGGTCGTGGTGGCCGAGGCGGCGACCGGGCCCGAGGCGCTGGCGATGGCGCGGGCGCACGTGCCTGATGTCGCCGTGCTGGATCTTCAGATGCCGGGGGCCGACGGTGTGAGGGTGGCCACATCGCTGCGGGCCGAACTGCCCGGTTGCCAGGTGCTGATCGTGACGAGTCACGGGCGGCCCGGGCATCTGAAGCGGGCGCTTGCGGCGGGTGTGCGCGGGTTCGTCCCCAAGACGGTCAGCGCGCAGCGGCTCGCGGAGATC
The DNA here is from genome assembly GCF_026341825.1 of Streptomyces sp. NBC_00620. Lineage (GTDB taxonomy): Bacteria > Actinomycetota > Actinomycetes > Streptomycetales > Streptomycetaceae > Streptomyces. The sequence goes on along the minus strand of NZ_JAPENY010000001.1, from coordinate 2,178,324 downwards.
ATTCGTACGGTACACGCGGGAAACCGTTATGTGGACCCGGAGTTGGCCGCCGACGCGATCTCCGCCGGGGATTCTCCGCTGACCGCGCGCGAGGCCGAGGTGCTCGAATTCGCCGCCGACGGGGCGCCCGTCGCGGAGATCGCCGAACGGGCCGCGCTGTCCCAGGGGACCGTACGGAACTATCTGTCGTCCGCCGCGACCAAACTCGGGGCCGAGAACCGTCACACGGCGGTGCGTCTCGCTCGGGAGCGAGGTTGGGTATAGTTGCTCTCGCGCCACGGCGCAGCGCGGACGTAGCTCAGTTGGTAGAGCGCAACCTTGCCAAGGTTGAGGTCGCCAGTTCGAACCTGGTCGTCCGCTCCAGAGAAGACAAAGGCCCCGGTCATCGACCGGGGCCTTTGTCGTGCGCTACGACCAGCTCGTACCCGTCAGGCGCTCGTACGCCTCGATGTACTTGGCGCGGGTCACATCCACGATGTGCTGCGGCAGCGCGGGCGGGGGCTGCTCGCTCGCCCGGTCCCAGCCGGACTCCGCGGAGGTCAGCCAGTCGCGCACGAACTGCTTGTCGTACGACGGCTGCGCGTGGCCCGGTTCCCACTGCTCGGCCGGCCAGAAGCGGGACGAGTCCGGGGTCAGCACCTCGTCGGCGAGGATCAGGTTCTCGCCCTCGAAGCCGAACTCGAACTTGGTGTCCGCCAGGATGATCCCCCGGTCGCGGGCGATGTCGCGGGCGCGGCTGTAGACGGCGAGGGTCGTCTGCCTCAGCTGTGCCGCGGTCTCGGCGCCGACCTGGCGGGCGACCTCCTCGTACGACACGTTCTCGTCGTGCTCGCCGACCTCGGCCTTGGTGGCGGGCGTGAAGATCGGCGCGGGGAGTTCGGAACCGTCGGTCAGGCCCTCGGGGAGGGCGAGGCCGCAGACCGTGCGGGTCTGCTTGTACTCGGCGAGGCCCGAGCCGGTGAGGTAGCCGCGGGCGACGCACTCGACCGGGGTCATGCGGAGCGACTTGCAGATCAGGGTGCGGCCCTCCCAGTCGGCGGGGGCGCCCTTCGGGAGTTCGGTGCTCAGCACGTGGTTGGGGACCAGGTCGGCGAGCTGGTCGAACCACCACAGAGAGAGCTGGGTGAGTGTGCGGCCCTTGTCGGGGATCTCGGTGGGCAGCACCCAGTCGAATGCGGAGATGCGGTCGCTGGCGACCATCACGAGGTCGCCCGCCTCGTTCTGGTACAGGTCACGCACCTTGCCGGTGTGCAGATGCACCAGACCCGGAACCTGGAGCGGCTCGGGCTTTTCAACGAATCCGGACACGGTTCCTCCCCGTGGTTCTGTCCAATTGGCTCGATTCTCCCGTATGCGGGGAGTGGCTTTGGCCAGGGGTGCCTGGTGGGTGGGGCGTGCGGTGCGGGTGGGGCGGTTTCAGTGGTGCTGTGGTCGTGGTGCGGTCGGGCTGCCGTCGTGGTGTCAGTCGTGTTTGCAGATGCGGTCCAGGAGGTTCGCCGTGGCTCGCTGGATGCGGGGGTCCACGTGGCCGGGGCGGTCCAGGGCCGGGGACCAGGCGAAGGTTCCGGAGGCGAAGACCAGGGCGCCGGACGGGGCGCGGTAGAGGGAGGTCTCCTGGTGGCGGAGGGTGCCCTCGCTGTCGGCGTACGGGGAGTGGGCCAGGAGGATGCGGCCCTGGTGCTCGGGGAGCGGGGTGCGCGGGAAGTAGCGGTCGGCCTCGCCCGCGACCATGCCGGTGAGCTCGTCGCCCTCGTGCGCGCCGGTCGCCTCCCAGAGCCAGTGGTCGGCGTTGCGGACGACAAGGGGGTGGGGGTCGGGGACTCTGCCCGCGTACTGGATGCCGATGAGTTGCTGTTCCGGGCGGTCGATTTCACGCCACAGGGCCGGTTTTCCGGGCCCCCTGCGCTTGAGGCAGGTGAGCAGGCGGTCGGCGACGCCGGACGGGGACGGGCCCAACTCCACTTGCCAGTACATGGTGTTGGCGGAGAGGAAGACGAGCGAGGTGCCGTGCTCGCGGGCGAGCTCCGTGGTGCGGCGCATTGTCGGCGACCAGTACTCGTCGTGGCCCGGGAAGACCAGGCCCCGGTAGCGGGTGGGGTCGACCCGGCCGGCGTGCAGGTCGCGGGCGTCGGCGTAGGCGAGGTCGTAGCCGTAGCGCTCGGCCCAGCGGATGAAATCGTAGGCGTGGCCCACGTGGAGGGGGAGGCCCGCGCCCGCGTACGGGCGGTCGAAGGAGACCGTCGTCGCGGCGTCGGCCTCGCCGAGCAGTCGGCCGTTCTCGTCCCAGGCGTGGTAGAGGCTGGCCCCCGTGTGGCCGTCCTCCGGGTAGAGGTTGTACGCCTGCCAAGTGATGTCGGGGAGCAGCAGGAGCAAGTCGGCGGGGTGGTCGTCGCGGACCGTGAAGGGGACGTGGGAGCGGTAGCCGTCGACGGTGGTGAGTACGGCGACGTACGCGCCGATGTTCCAGTAGCTCGGGATCTGCAGGCGCCAGGAGAGCCACCAGTGGTGGCAGGAGACGGTGCGGTCGGCGGTTAGCGGCGGGGGCTGGACGATGCCGGAGAGGCGGGGGCTGGTGGTGATCTTCGACGCGCCGTCGCCGCCGTAGTGGCCGATGCGGTAGATGTCGACGCTGAATTCCTGCGGCGGGTCCACCGTGATGTGGAAGTCGATGGCCTCGCCGGGGGCGGCCGCGCCGGTGGAGGTGAAACCCTTGATCTGGCGGTGGACGTCGTCGGCGGAGCGGGGGCCTCCGGCTCGGGGGTGGGGGATGGCTCCCTTGGTGGCTGCCTTGCGATCGCGTCCGGTGTCGTGGAGCTGGGTGGCGCCGGGGGCGTGGTCGATGTACCAGGGGACGACGTGGCCGGTGTCGTCGAAGTACTGCTCATCACCGCGGAGCCAGGGGACGGGGCCCTGCCCGAAGGGGTCCGTGACGGCGTGGGCGAGTGCTCCCGACTCCCAGCGGCGAATCTGCTCCGACCCCATGCCTGCTCCCCTCCCTGTTGCCCCCGTCGTCCTTGTAAGCCCTTGCCGTGTGCGCGATCGGTCCCAGCACATCACATTACGCACGCACATCGTCACCGTTCGTCGCGAATTGGCGGGAGTGGAACGGGGGGCTCCGCCTGGGGTGCCGTGTCGCCTGCGGTTGGGTGGGTGGGGGGTCGGGGCCGGGGGCCGGTACATCCGCCCGTCGCCGACGGATCAGACCTTGGCCGAGCAGGGAAGCGTCCGGTGACGCGAACGTACGCGACGGGCATTTGATGTACCGGCCCCCGGCCCCTCCCGTGCGTATGTGGCTGCGGGCGCGTGGGCGGCCGGGGGACGACCCTCCCGCAGCACCGTCCCGATCCCGCGCGCATGGGTGGGGGCTGCGCGCACCGTCCGGCCCGTCCGCCGGCTGAGGGCGAGATAGCGCTATCCCGATCCCCCGCCCACCCGTGGGGGCCGCGCTCTTCAGTCCGGGTGGGGATCCTCCGGCCGGTCGGCCGTTTGGGGGCGAGGTGGTGCCATCCCGATCCCCCACCCACCCGTCGGGGCTGGGGTTTCAGCCCGTCCGCCGTTTGACGGCGAGGTAGTGCTGCCGTCCCGATCCCCCACCCACCCGCGGGGGCCGCGCTTTTCAGCCCGGCCGGGGGACAGATCTTTCAGCCCGTCCAGCGTTTGAGGACGAGGTAGTGCCGTCCCGATCCCCCACCCACCCGTGGGGGCTGCGCATTTCAGCCCCGGGCCGGGGGAGATCTTTCAGCCCGTCCGGCGTTTGAGGACGAGCCGTTCGGGCGAGCGGGGGTCTGGGGGCGGAGCCTCCAGGAGTAAGGGTTGGGTAGGGGCGGAGGGGGCGAAAAACGCTTGGCCCACGTGCGTTGGCGGTCGCTGTCAGACCAGGCGGACCGGTTTCTCTGGGCGGACGCCGAGGTGGCGGAGCCAGTCGCGGAGGGGGGTGGGGTCGCCGGATTCGACGAGGGTGAGGACTCGGGGGGCCAGATCGGCGGCACGTACGCCGTCGACGAGGAGGGACGGGCCGTCGAGCCAGTCGAGCCCCGGCGCGGCCCCCGCCGTGTCCATCGCAGCGCAGCACACCATGGCCGTCACATGGTCGGCCAGCAGCTCCCGCCCACTCCGCGGCGGCTGAAGCGGGAAGAGGGGAAGCAGCCCGTCGTCCCAGAGAGCCCGGTCGGGCCCCGGCTCCGCGCCCCCGGTCGACGCCGACGCCAGGTCCGGTGCCGCCGCCTCCTCACGCGCCAGCTCCGCACTGAGCCCCGCCGCAAGGGCAGCCGTCCGCTCGTTCCCGAGGACGAGTTCCGCGTCGTCCTCGTCCAGGCCTATGCCCATCTCCTCGTACGCACCCCCGCGGTTGGTGGCAAGCGCACCGGCATCCAAGTCCGAGTCCGGACCCGGTACGTGCCTGTCGTCGTCCGGCGACGCCATCAGGTGGTCCAACACCCGCGCCAGCGTGGGACCACCCGAGCCCGGCGCCGCCGGATCCGTGGAGTGCCGTACACCCAGCGCGTCGAGGACCCGGTGGAGGCGCGCCGCGTCGGCACGCCATTTACGGTCGACGACCTCGTCCGGGTACTCCAGCCAGTCCACGGGTGCCCAGTCGGGCCCGGGCTCGGCGGGACCGCCGTGGAAGAGGCGGGCGGCGAGGAGCGAGGCCGCCTCGTCCACCGTGCCGGGCTCTTCGAGCAGGTCGCAGGCGGGGCGCTCGCCCAGCCGTGAGGTGAAGCCCTCGGCGAGGCGGTCGCGGCGGGACAGCTCGGTGAGGGCCGCGACGACACCCGCGTCCAGCCGGGACGGCCAGCGGCCCATCCGCCACGCGGGCAGCGCGACACGGGTCAGGAGCCGGTCCCAGCCCGCGTACGCCAGTCCCACCTGTTCCTGCGCGACGATCCGCAGGCCGTAGTCCACAGCCTGTGCACGCTCGGCCGCGGCAGCTGCCACACCTCGCTCCATTTCGGCCGCGTGGCCCCGGCAGCTGCGCAGCAGGAGGCGGGTCACCCAGCCGGCGCCGCCCAGCACCGTGCGGGTCAGCGGACCGCGCGTGGGCGCCGAGGTCACGGCCACGGCCGCGTCCAGGCCCCGTACGAAACGACGGGCCGCGGCTATGTCGGGGTGCGCCGACGGGCCCGTACCGGCGACGACCGGGGCCAGGACCGCGCGCAGTTCCCCGACGCGCATCCACCACAGGAAGGGGGAGCCGATGACGAGGACGGGGGCGGAGGGGGCCCGGCGCGGGCGCGCAGACAGCCCGCGTACGCCGCGCAGGCCTTGCAGGCCTTCCGTTTCGTCCCTGTCGCCGGGCGGCGGGCGGCCGTGCGCCAGGTGGGTGCGGTCCTCCAGCCAGCTGTCGCAGTCCGGGGTGAGCGCTATCGCCGAAGGGGCCGGGACGTCGAGACGGTCGGCCAGGTCGCGGACCATGCGGTAGAGGTCGGGCGCCGATTCCTCGGCGATGGCGATCGTGGGGCTCATGGCCGGCCGGGCGCGGGCGACGACGAGCGCGATGCCCGCGGCGGCGAGGAGAACCAGGACGGCGAGGGCGGTCACTATCCAGCGGGTGGTGTCCCAGCCCGGGCCGGTGATGTGGCCGGTGGAGCCGCCGGCCAGCAGCACCACGGCGACGGCCGCGGGCAGCAGGGCGACGGCCAGCGCCCTGCTGCGGATACGCAGCACGGCGAGAGCCTGGGAGCGCGCAGACTGCGCGCCCACCTCCACACCCATACCGGTCACGACCGGACCTCACCCCCTACGGTCCGCCCCGCCCGGGCTGTGTCGCAGCCCGTGCCGGCGGATGTCCTGGCGTTGCTCACTCCCCCACTGTGGCACCCGCCACCGACATCGCAATGCCGGTGGGCCAAGTGCCGGAACGCTTTCGCCGCACCCTAGTTGGGGCCCCGGCCCCCGTCAGCCGGATGGGGCATCGGTCACTCGATGGAATGGCTTTGGGGAAAGGTGGATGACGGTGGGCAATGATCAGGCCCCGGATTCCGTACGGAATCCGGGGCCTGGGGGTCTGCAAACGGCCTGCCGGCCGACTCGTGGCCGGTCATTGGGGCGTCACCGTGTTGACCAGGTTCTACGCCTCTTGCGCCGCCTTCGCCGCGATGTCCGTGCGGTGCTGCGAACCGTCGAGGCCGATGCGGGCGACCGCCGCGTACGCGCGCTCGCGGGCCTCGGTCAGGTCGGTGCCGGTCGCCGTGACGGAGAGCACACGGCCGCCCGCGCTGACGACCGCGTCGCCGTCGCGCTTCGTCCCTGCGTGCAGGACGTACGCGTACGGGGCGTCCTGGGCCGCCACCGCGTCGAGCCCGGTGATCGGGTCGCCGGTGCGCGGGGTGTCCGGGTAGTTGTGCGAGGCGACGACCACGGTGACGGCAGCGGCGTCGCTCCAGCGCAGGGGTTCCAGGTCGGCGAGCGTGCCGTTCGCCGCAGCCAGGAGCACGCCGGAGAGAGGGGTCTTCAGTCGGGCTAGGACCACCTGGGTCTCGGGGTCGCCGAAACGGGCGTTGAACTCGATGACCCGTACGCCTCGGCTGGTGATCGCCAGACCCGCGTAAAGAAGGCCGGAGAACGGGGTGCCGCGGCGGCGCAATTCGTCGACGGTCGGCTGGAGGACGGTCTGCATGACCTCCTCGACGAGCTTCGGGTCCGCCCAGGGCAGGGGCGAGTACGCACCCATGCCGCCGGTGTTCGGGCCCTCGTCGCCGTCCAGCGCGCGCTTGAAGTCCTGGGCGGGCTGCAGCGGGACCACGGTCTCGCCGTCCGTGATCGCGAAGAGGGAGACCTCGGGGCCGTCGAGGAACTCCTCGATGACGACGCGGTCGCAGGCGTTGGCGTGGTCGCGGGCCTTCGCGAGGTCGTCGGTCACGACGACTCCCTTGCCTGCCGCGAGCCCGTCGTCCTTCACGACGTACGGGGCACCGAAGGCGTCGAGCGCCTCCTCGACCTCGTCGGGTGTCGTGCAGACGTACGAGCGCGCCGTCGGGACGCCCGCCCCCGCCATCACATCCTTGGCGAAGGCCTTGGAGCCCTCCAGCTCCGCCGCCTCCTTGGAGGGGCCGAAGACCGGGATGCCCGCCGCGCGCACGGCATCGGCGACCCCCGCGACAAGCGGGGCCTCCGGGCCCACGATCACCAGCTCGGCACCGAGCTCGGTCGCCAGCGCGGCTACGGCGGCGCCGTCGAGGGCGTCGACCGGGTGCAGCTCGGCCACCTCCGCGATGCCTGCGTTCCCGGGGGCGCAGTACAGGGCGGTGACGTCGGGGTCGAGGGACAGGGAACGGCACAGGGCGTGTTCGCGGGCGCCGCTACCGATGACAAGGACCTTCACGGGGTCAGCCTAACCGCCGGGGGCGGGTGCCTTTGTGGGGGCTTCCGAAGCGGGGGGCCTGGAGGAATGGTGGGATCCTCCAGATTCTCCAAGGTGGGCCACCGGATGGGACCCCTCTCGCCATCCGCGCGCTACTCGTTCGAGAACTCCTCCACCACCGTCGCGCCCAGTTCGCGGACGATCAGGTCGTAGCCCGAGAGGGCGGACTCTACGAGGTCGGGGTCGTCGTCCTCGGGAATGTCGTCCTCGGGGGCGACCGGGGGTGGTTCGGGGGCGGCGGGAGCCGGATTGGGTGCCGGGGCGGGCGCGGCCGGGGCGTGGCTCATCGACTGGCCCGGCGACGCGGCGGGGCGCGATGCCGGTGCCGACTGCTGCTGGGGTGCGGAGTGGGGGGCTGTTTGCGCCCCGCCGTATCCGCCGCCGAACCCTGGACCGGCCGGAGCGGGCGGCGCCGAGCCACCTGGACCACCGGAGCCACCCGAGGTGTCGACGATCGCGTCGATCTTCCACTGGACGTTGAACTGCTCGGACAGCGCCTGCCGCAGCACCTCCTCGCTGCCGCTGCTCGCGAAGTTGTCCCGGGCGCCCGCGTTGACGAAGCCGATCTGCAGAGTCGTACCGTCGAACCCGGTCACCTGCGCGTTCTGGCTGAGCAGGATCCAGGTGAACCGGCGACGGTTCTTCACCGCCTCCAGGATGTTCGGCCACAGGAGGCGGGGGTCGGGGCCGCCGCTCGGGGGAGCCTGGGCGGCCGGTGAGGCGGCGGCAGGAGCCGGGGCGGGTGCCGAAGCCGATGGTGCCGGGGCCGAGGGCGCGGCCGGTGGCTGGCCGCCGCCGCCCGTGGGTGCCGCCGTGGGCCAACCGCCGGGACGGCGGCCGCTGCCCGCGGCCGTCGCGGTGGGCCAGGCGCCGGGCGCGGCGCCCGACGGACCGGGGGGTGCAGGGGAAGCGGCGGGCGCGGGTGCGGGCGTGGCCGGAGCTTGCGGTTGCGGCTGCTGCTCAGCCACAGGAGGCGCCGGAGTCACAGGAGGTGCAGGAGTCACTGGAGGAGCGACCGGAGCCGCCGCCGGAGGAGCGACCGGGGCAGCGGAGTCGGGGGCTGGCCCAGGCCCCGCCGCGCGCGCGGCGGCCCGAGCCGCCGCGACCCCACCGCCTGGTGGAACCGCCTGTCCTTGTGCAGCCGCTGGAGCCGCCTGACCGGCCGGGGCGGCCGGGGCGGCCGGCGAACCCCCCGTCCCACTGTGCGCAGGCCCATGCCCATAGCCATGCTGGTCAGCCCCAGGCACGTACCCCATGGCAGGTCCACCCCCGCCACCGGAGAAGTTCACGCCGCGCTCGATACGGTCCAGGCGGGCCATGACGGATCGCTCGTCCCCGTACGCGGCGGGAAGCAGCACGCGCGCGCAGATGAGTTCGAGCTGGAGTCGCGGCGAGGTGGCGCCACGCATCTCCGTCAGGCCTTCGTTGACGAGATCGGCGGAACGGCTCAGCTCGGCGGCGCCGAAAACGCCCGCCTGGGCCTGCATCCGCTCCACCACGTCGACAGGGGCGTCGATGAGCCCCTTCTCCGCGGCGTCCGGCACGGCGGCCAGGATCACCAGATCCCGCAGCCGCTCCAGCAGGTCGGCAACGAACCGCCGGGGATCGTTACCGCCCTCGATGACCCGGTCCACGATCTCGAAGGCCACGGCGCCGTCCCCCGCGGCGAAGGCCTCGACAACCGAATCGAGCAGCGACGCGTCCGTGTACCCGAGCAGCGAGGTGGCCATGGCGTATGTCACACCGGCGTCGCCCGCCCCCGCGAGCAGCTGGTCCATGACGGACATGGAGTCACGCACGGACCCGGCACCGGCCCGTACGACCAGCGGCAGCACCCCGTCCTCGACGGGAATGCCCTCATGCCCGCAGACCTCACCCAGGTACTCCCGGAGGGTCCCCGGCGGCACGAGCCGGAACGGGTAGTGGTGGGTACGCGACCGGATCGTCCCGATGACCTTCTCGGGTTCGGTGGTGGCGAAGATGAACTTCAGATGCTCGGGCGGCTCTTCGACGACCTTCAGCAGCGCGTTGAAGCCGGCCGACGTGACCATATGGGCCTCGTCGATGATGTAGATCTTGTACCGACTGCCGGCGGGCCCGAAGAAAGCCTTCTCTCGCAGGTCACGGGCGTCGTCGACACCACCGTGGGACGCGGCGTCGATCTCGATGACGTCGATCGAACCCGGCCCGTTCCTGGCCAGGTCCCGGCATGACTGGCACTCTCCGCACGGGGTCGGCGTCGGCCCCTGCTCGCAGTTGAGGCAGCGGGCCAGAATCCGCGCGCTGGAGGTCTTCCCGCACCCGCGCGGGCCGCTGAACAGGTACGCGTGATTGACCCGGTTGTTCCGCAGCGCCTGCTGCAACGGGTCGGTTACATGCTCCTGCCCGATGACCTCGGCGAACGACTCCGGGCGATAACGGCGGTACAGCGCGAGAGACGACACGCATACGAGGTTATAGGCGCCCACTGACAACCCGGACCGCAAACGCAAGCGCCCCCCACGCACCCGCCAGAGCCAACCTACCCTTGCTGCCTTCCGGCCCTGGGGGAGTTCAGTCAGATAGCGCCACGTGAGGGGCTCCGCACAGGGTACAGGATCTGAGCGGGGGGAACGAGTTCGCGAGCACTCCTCAACGTCTTGTATTGTTTGCCGCGGAGGATTCGCCTAGTGGCCTAGGGCGCACGCTTGGAAAGCGTGTTGGGGGCAACCCCTCACGAGTTCGAATCTCGTATCCTCCGCCAGTGCCTCACCGGGCACGACTCGAAGGGCCCCACCGTTCGCGGTGGGGCCCTTCGACGTTGTCGGTCTCATGTTCCGTAAATGGGTGGAGTCGGGTGCCGTCGCAGCGATGAGTCCGGCGACGCCCGCAGGTCTACCTTCCGACCGAGAAAACCAACTCATCGGGAGTACGGCATGGGCCTCATCCACGTCGAGATGTTCGCAACCCTCGACCTCGTCGGGCAGGCGCCCGGCGGCCCCGACGAGGACCCGGTGGGGTTCCCGTTCGGCGGCTGGCAGGCGCCTCTGCTGGACGAGGTCGCCGGGGCGCAGGTCGGTGATGCGTACGAGGGCACGGACGCGCTCCTACTCGGCCGGCGAACGTATGACATCTTCGCCGCCTACTGGCCGCACCAGGAGGGCGGGGAGGACAACAAGATCGCCACGCTCTTCAACAGCGTCCCGAAGTACGTGGCCTCCCGCGGCAGGCCCGACCTCTCGTGGGCCGGGTCGACGCAACTCGGCCCGGACCTGGCCGGCGCGGTGCGCGAGATCCGTGACAAGCACGAGCACGTGAAGGTCGTCGGGAGCCTGAACCTGGTGCAGGCCCTCCTGCGCGAGAAGCTCTTCGACCGTCTCGACCTCTGGGTGCACCCGATCATGCTCGGCGTCGGGAAGAAGGTGTTCGACGGTGGCGCGGTGCCCACGAACGTCACACTCCTCGAACCGCCGGTAGCCAGCCCGAAGGGCACCGTGTACCTGCGCTACGGGCTCGCCGACGGCACGCCCGGGGCGGGGGACATGAGCGCACCCGATCGCGGTGTCGGACGCGAAGACTGAAGCCGCCCTGCGCCGGGTGGGTCCGTGTCGTCGGCGGTGAATCCGCCGGGTCGGCATCCGTCACGGCGTCGGCAGTTCGAGGGGCCGACGCCGTGACTAAGTGCCTTGCCAGAGGAGCGCCGCCGTCACGCGATGGTCTTGGCAGGCCCAGTCGCCCTAGCCAGGGGACCGCAGACTCAGTCAGCCAAGTCGGTGGGTGTCTTCCAGCTCTTGCCGATCGGCAGGCAGCAGCACACCTTCGGGACGCCGAGAAACGAAGCGCCCCGTGGAGGCACGGGCACCTGTTCGACCTCAATGAGACACCCGGGCGCGGCCGACGCATCCCGTTCCAGCGCCTCGCGCCCCCGCTGATCCGTCCGCTCGATCGCTTCGGGGCCGGGACCCGAGTCGTTGCGATGCCGACGGCCGACGGCCCATGAACCCAAGTGAACGCCCCCGCACACACCCCAACAGCCCACCAACACAGTTGGAAAGCATGCGCCTTAATGCACTACGGCCGTTTGGAGAGCGGCCCGGCGTGACGCGGTCTCTGTCGATCAAGCCACTGCCGAGGAAACGCCGTGACCCATCCGTACCGGTGAACAAGGATTGCGGCCGTGACCTTCATCAACGCTCAGGGGGCAGCCGCAGGCGGGCCGTACCGCTGTCCCTGTTGCGGCTTCATCACCCTTGCCGAGCGCGGAGCGTACGAGATCTGCCATGTCTGTTTCTGGGAGGACGACGGCCAGGACGAGCACGACGCGGACGAGATCCGAAGCGGCCCGAACCGCGGGCTCAGCCTCCGAGATGGCCGCCGGAACTTCCAGGAGATCGGCGCATGCGACGAGCGCTCCACACGGTCCGTGCGTGCCCCTCTACCCCACGAGCACCCCGACAGCGGCACACCGTACGGAACGGCAACCGTCCATCCCCGTTGCTGACACCCGACCACGCACCGCTCGCCACCGCACCAGACCGAGCGGGGAACCGCGGGGAAAGCATCCAGGCCCGACTGGACCGCGCCGTGACCGTTGAGCCAGGCCCCTCCGTTGGGGCCTCGCCCCGGAGGTCAGGTCCGTCTCTGCCGTAGGTGGCGGGAGGCGGCGAGGCAGGAGGACAGCCATGTCGCCTCCTCGCGGTTGATGATCAGGTCGGCGACGGTGATCATCCCGTCCATCGGGCCGTCGAGCCGGATGGAGTGGTCGCCGACGCGGTACATCTCCCAGTCCGCGTCGCTGTGCCAGAGCCGGGCGGTGTTCTCGCCCCGACGCTGGGCGAACACGAGTTCCTCTCCGTGCTCGTTCATGAAGTACCCGACGTAGTCCTTGTCGGTGATCTCACCGCCGCACAAGCGGGCCAGGAGCGGTTCGATCGCGGGTGGTGTGTCGGTCATGCGGCGGGCTCCTCGGCCAGGTCGGGGTCTGCGTCCTGCCGTGCCGATGACAGGGCCAGCATGCGGGAGGCCGAATCCAGCAGGGTCTCGTACGTGATCACTTCAATGCGCGCCTGGTGCGTGTTGTAGGTTCGCAGCGTCTCCGCGATCTCCTGGGACGTGACGTCCCCGGTCACGTACCGCGGGTGTCCGATCACGACCGTCGCCGACGCCCGGCGGGTGTCGACTCCGTGTTCGGCCAGGATGCTCGGGCGGTTCTCGTCCATGGCCCGTAGGTAGTTCTGCGCCTGAGAGACCGCTCGATGCGCCGGGGCGCCCAGCATGAGGTGGCCGGAGCGTCGTATGACCAGGTCCTTGATGTTGGCGCGCTTGAGTTCCACCACGTGGAGGGAGCCGTCGCCACGCAGGAGAGGGATGTCGAGGATGGTGTCCGGGGTGTACTGCCGACGTGCCAGCTCGGCCACGTAGGCTCCGCCGAAGATCCACTCCTGGTTCTTCAGACAGGCATGGAGGGTGCTCTCGGAGCTGTCCGGGGCCTCCACCGCGGCACGCAGGGCAGTCAAGCCGACCTGCCTGGCCCTCAGTTCGAGCAACTGGGCCAGCATGCCCGCATCGACATCGGCCAGGATGTCGCTCATCATCCGTGCGGCCTCGGCGGAGGCGGGCCGAGGCAGGTTGCGGAGAACCATTTCCATGTGCCCGTATTCCTGGAGTCGCCTCGCCTCCTTGGTGGAGAGCCGGATCCCTCCCTCGCCGTCCCCGAGGCCCAGGTGGTCGACGGACTGGGCTATGCCGCGGAACAGGTCACGGGCGTCGGCGGCGCTTGCGTCGGGCTTGTCGCGGCACAGGACGTCCAGAGCGGCGACCGCCCTGTCAGCGCCCATGGCGGCCATCCTGCGCATGTGTCTCTCGCTGCGCTGTCGGGCCTCGTCGTCGTAGTAGTTCTCCCGTATGTCGAGGAACAGTTCGCCTCCGGCATAAGCGGCAAAGCGCTGAAAGCGCTGGGCGAATGCGAAGTCGCCCTGAAGGATGGCCTCTTGGGCCACGTCCTCCAAGGCGTTCACCAGGGGCCTGCCCTTGCCGTACGTCCCACCGAGGCCGCCCATGATGTGCAGCACCGCGTCGACGCGCTCCCAGACGCGCGCATCCTCAGTCAGTTCCCGTGCCGTCTGCACCAGTTGCCAGAGCGTGAAGCCGGATCGAAACGTCGTCACGCGGGCACACTAGGGCCGGGCACTGACAACCACGCTTGGCAGGAGTCCCGGGTGGTCCCTGGCGTACGCCGCTCCCGAGAGCATGTATCAGTAGAGATGTAATCAACGCCGGTGACGGCGGCGATGCACCACGAGCGCCGTCGCTTCGCAAGCTGAGGGGTCAGACGCATATACGCCCGTACGAGCCAGATCACGACGTCGTACGATCTGCCGTCATGGCAGATACCGGCGAGAACTCGGTTGGCTGGAGCAGTGGTACCAAGCCCAGTGCGACGGCGACTGGGAACACGAATGGGGCGTTCGGATCGAAACGCTCGACAACCCAGGCTGGACAGTACGCATCGATCTCGAGGAGACGGCGCTGTCCGGTCGTCCCTGCCTGAGTACAGACGTACAACGCAGCGACTCCGACTGGGTGATGGCGAAGGTGTCGGACGACGTCTTTGAGGCGTCCTGCGGCCCGCTCAACCTCGGGGAAGTGCTGCGCCTGTTCCGCGACTGGGCCACGTCAGTCAGCAACGAGCCCTAGCCAACGAACAAGTACGAACGGGTCGGCCCTTCTCAATTTCCTTCTCATTCAGCCCCGTTCACGACCGTTCTAGCGAGACCCCAAGTCGGAAAGCGTGTGGGTGACCACGATCGGGGGATGCGAGCTGAAGTCGTGGCATAGGGGCTCGGCCTCATCCGGAACCGGACGGGCGCAGTCACCCCCTCCGTCCCGGAGGCGGTTCGTCGAACAGGCTGAGTTCATCGCTGCTCGGGGTCTCGAAGAGCTCTGCGTACTCCTCAAGCATCTCGCGCGTGATCGGGGCCGTCCCCCGCTTGCCCTCCCCGTTGCGGGCATCGAGGCGGCGGCACAGTTCATCAATCGGCGCCGCAAGGTAGTGCAGTTCGACAGGAACTCCGAGTGCGCGCGCCCCGAGGCGCTTCTCCTCCCGCTCAGAGCGGGCCCAGAAGCCGAACTCCAGGATCACGCTCTGTCCGAGCTTCAACAGCTCCTGGGCATGCTGGGAAAAACGCCTCTCCAGCAGGTCGCGTGTTTGCGCGTCAAACAAGTCGACACCGAGATCCGCCATCCATTCGTCCGGGCACAGACGCACCGCCGGAATCTCGCGCGCCAGGCGCTTGGCCAGCGTTGTCTTCCCGGAACCAGGAAGTCCGCACAGCAAGATCAGTCTCGGCTCGCGTCCCGCGTACACCAGGTCCCTCCACAACGCCTCAGGATCATTACTGCCGTACATGCTGACGCAGCCAGGACCGACCGCAGAACTGGGTTTCAGCGACAAGCCACCGAGTCGGTCGTCTGTGACAAGCCTGGGGAACCGTCGCGCCCGGTTCGGGCGTTTTGGTTTCGTGAAGGGGGCGGTGTTTCTACGCTGGTCCTTCGGAGCGGCAAGAGGTCGGCCGCCAGTGGTCGGGGGATCAAGTGAGTGCTGAGATCGTGCAGTTGGTCGGGCAGGCGGGTCCGTATCTGACGACTGCGGTGGGTGCGTACGGGGTGGCGGTCCTGACCCGGGCCGAGGACGCGGCCGTGGACGCCACGGCGAACCTGGGGCGGCGCATGCTTCAGGCGGTCTGGCGCCGTCGTGACGCGCAGGGCCGGGCGGAGCTGGAGGCCGCGGTCCAGGACACGGCCGACGCACCCGGCGATGAGGATGCGGCGGCCGCCCTGCGTCAGCAGATCAAGCGGGCCCTGCGGGAGGACGCCGAGTTGCTGGCCGAGTTGGCCCGGATCCTGCCTGTCGGCGGGGAGACGGTGAACGTGACGGCGTCCGGTGAGCGGTCCATCGCTGCCAAGACCATCGGTACCGCCGTCACCGGGGACAACACGACGATCAGGCCATGACCGACCGTCCCGCCCCTGGGGGCAGTGGTGTGGAGGCGACGGGTGCGCGGTCCATTGGGGTGGGCGGCGATGTCGGGGTGGCCATCACCGGTGACGGTGCGCGGGTGGTGATGCTGCCGGCCGAGGCGGTGCGCTGGGCGAAGGCGGTGGACGCGCCGCCGGGAGCGACGAATCTCCCCGGGTCGGCCTCCGGGGTCTTCGTCGGACGCGAGGACGAACTCGCCCGGCTGCGCCGGCTCCTGACGGATGAGGGGGAGGCGGCGGTCACTCAGGTGTCCGGGACGCGGGCGATCCACGGGCTGGGCGGGATCGGCAAGAGCACCCTCGCCCTGCACTACGCCCACATCCACCGGCACACCTACACGCTGGTGTGGTGGCTCAACGCCGCCACCACCGAGCAGATCGTCACCGGCCTGGCCTCCCTCGCCCTGCGGCTGTGCCCGCAGTGGGCTCCAACGGCGGACGTGCAGGAGCGGGCGGCCTGGGCCATCCTGTGGCTGCAATGGCACCCCGGCTGGCTGCTCGTCTTCGACAACGTCGAACACCCCGATGACCTGCGCCACTACCTCGGCGCCCTCCCGGACGGCCACCACCTGGCCACCAGCCGCACCGCAACCGGCTGGCACGCGATCGCCCCCACCATGCCCCTGGGCCTGCTCGATGCCGACGCAGCCGTGAGTCTGCTGTGCACCCTCGCCCTCGGCGAGGGACAGACTCCCACCCCGCACCAGCGCGAGGAGGCCGACGCACTCGCCGCCGAACTCGGCTACCTGCCCCTGGCCCTGGAACAGGCGGGCGCCTACCTCTTCGAGACCGGAACCGAGCTGGCCGATTACAGGACCCTGCTGGGGCAGGTCATGGACACCGCCGTGGGCGGTATCGATCCCGAGCGCACCATCGCCCGTATCTGGCGCCACACCCTGACCGCCGTCGAACACCGCAACCCGCGCGCGGTCACCCTGCTCGACGCGATGGCCTGGCTCGCACCCGACGACATCCCCCGCACCCTGCTCGCCCCGCTGTGCCCCGACACCCGCACGCTCGGCGAAGCCCTGGGTGCGCTGCATTCCTACAACATGATCTCCTACAGCGCCGACCGCCATGCCATCAGCGTCCACCGCCTCGTGCAGACCGTCCTGCAACACCGCCCCGCCACCGGACCGGACGGACACCCACCCGGACGGCAAGACGCCGAACACCTCATCCGGCAGGCCATACCCACCGAGGACACGAACACCCCACAGTGGGAACGCCTCCTCCCCCATGTGGTCGCCCTCGCCGCATCAACACCACCCCACAGCCCCGCATCAACCGAAACCGCGGACGCCTTTCACGCCACCGCGCAATACCTGTACCGCCAGGGACGCGACGCCCACAGCATCCCGCTGCGCACAGCCGCCCTCACCCAGTACGAACAGGAGCTTGGCGACATCCACCCCGACACCCTGACCAGCCGCAACAACCTCGCGCTCGCCTATAAGTCGGCGGGGGATCTGAACCGCGCCATCCCCCTGTACGAGGCCACCCTCACCCAGCGCGAGCAGGTCCTTGGCGACATCCACCCGAGCACCCTGAACAGCCGCAACAACCTCGCGCTCGCCTATAAGTCGGCGGGGGATCTGAACCGCGCCATCCCCCTGTACGAGGCCACCCTCACCCAGCGCGAGCAGGTCCTTGGCGACACCCACCCCGACACCCTGACCAGCCGCAACAACCTCGCGCTCGCCTACCAGTCGGCGGGGGATCTGGACCGCACCATCCCCCTGCTGGAGGCCACCCTCACCCAATACGAGCAGGTCCTTGGTGACACCCACCCGAACACCCTGAACAGCCGCAACAACCTCGCGCTCGCCTACCAGTCGGCGGGGGATCTGGACCGCACCATCCCCCTGCTGGAGGCCACCCTCACCCAATACGAGCAGGTCCTTGGTGACACCCACCCGAGCACCCTGACCAGCCGCAACAACCTCGCCACCGCCTACCAGTCGGCGGGGGATCTGGACCGCGCCATCCCCCTGTACGAGGCCACCCTCACCCAATACGAGCAGGTCCTTGGTGACACCCACCCGAGCACCCTGACCAGCCGCAACAATCTCGCCACCGCCCGCAAAGCCACCCAGACCGTACAGCAACCAGATACAGCAACCCCAGCAACCACCCCTGACCTTCAGCACCCCTCAGACCCACCCGACCAACCGGAATGACCCCAAGCAACCGATCCACATAGAGCTACCGACCAGAACGCTCCTCACATCCGCAACTGACATCAACAACGCCGGACTCGGCTACCCCAACGGCTGGCATCATCGTTGGATGGCAAGCGGGCAGCTACCGGCAGGGTGGACTCTGGAAGAGATCCGCAAGGTGTCCGGCGATCAGGAGGCCACGGCTCTCGACGCCGATCGCGTAGTGATCTGGCTGGGCTGGCCGGCGCAGGATGAACGGCTCTGCCCCGAGATCGTCTTGGGGTTCCATGGGCTGTGTCTGGTGAAGCCGGTCAACGACGACGACTGGTACATGGGCAGTCTGAACGACGACGGCAGTATCGGCTGCTGGAGCGCCTACGACGATCTCTATCAGGCGCTTCGGGGTCTGTAGCCCCGAAGGCCCTCCGCTCCAGGAGCCGAGTCGCACCCATGGGCCAGCCGCCCATGAACCCAGGTGAACACCCCCGCCAGTGCCCCACCGTTCGCAGCGGAGCCCTTCGACGTTGCCCGCCTGGCCGATCCGCCCCGAGGCCCAGGCGGCCGCACAAGCTTCCGGAATCCGTCACGGACGGGCATGGTCTGAGCATGAGCATGGACTCGATCAGTCAAATGCCGCATGGGGAACGGGAGTTAGTGGACGAGCCGCCGGAGCCGCTCGGGCCTGAGTCGCTGACCTGGAAGTATCTCGGTGACTGGCGCGGGATTCTCACCGCGTTGTGGGCGGGGTCGATGCAGAACATGCATCCCGGGCTGGGCGCAGGCGTCGAAGAGCACTCGCGGTTCTTCGAGGAGCGCTGGCAGCGGCTGTTCCGCTCGCTCTATCCCATCAGTGGAGTCGTCTACGACGGCCCGCGCGCGCGGCGGACCGCGCTCGAGGTGCGTGGCTACCACGACCGGATAAGGGGCGTCGATGCCCAGGGCCGCCGGTACCACGCGCTGGACCCTGACACCTACTACTGGGCGCACTCCACGTTCTTCGTCAGCACGATCCTGATCGCGGAGCACTTCGCGGGTGGCATCGGTGAGGCGGAGAAGCGCCGGCTGTTCGACGAGCATGTGCAGTGGTACCGGATGTACGGCATGAGTATGCGGCCGGTGCCGGAGAGCTGGGAGGACTTCCAGCTCTACTGGAAGCACATGTGCGCGGAGGTCCTGGAGGACAACAAGGCCACCCGGGACGTGCTCGACATAACCGGGATCGCGAGGCCGCCGTTTCTGCCGTGGCTGCCGAACGCGGTGTGGCGTCCGGTCGGCGCGCTGATCGGGCGGACCTTCGTCTGGTTCACCGTCGGGCTGTACGACGGGGAGGTCCGCGACCTGCTCGGCTTCACCTGGTCGGGGCGCGACGCCCGGCGGCATCGCAGGGCCTGCCAGGTGATCAACTCTGTGTTCAAGCTCGTACCGCACGACCGCCGCTACCATCCGCGAGCCCGGGCGGGCTGGCGTCGCGCCCGCGGTGAACTCGCGCCGGACGCCGAGCCGGTCGGGACACCACGACGGAACCTTCCGCCGCTGTCCGAACGCGAAAAGCCGGAGCATTAGGCGCCGACTGGGCACCGGATGTCCAGCGAACCCGGGATGTGCGCACCGACTCTCCCCCGGCGAGACCTGCCCCTTTCAGAACCCTCAAGAACAGAACCCTCAAGAACAGAAAACTCACGAACAGAACATTCGAGGGCAGAACATTCGCGGGCAGATCGCTCACGAACAGATACCCCACAGGCCGCGCTAAGATCCAACGTTCGGGGGCGGGCGTGAAGCCTGCGGGGAGCACGGATTCAACGGGGGAACTACGCGTATGCGCGTCACTTTTCTGATCCACAACGGTTACGGCGTCGGCGGGACGATCCGCACGACCTGCAACCTCTCAGGCGCGCTTGCCGAGTTGGGTCACGAGGTGGAGGTGGTGTCCGTCTTTCGGCATCGCAAAATCCCCCGCTTCACCTATGACAAACGCGTACACCTCCGGCATCTCGTTGACACCGACAAGAAGAGCCCCGGATACGACGGCGAACACCCTGAATTCGAGCTCCCCGCCGACGACTTCCCCCGCAGCGACCACCGGCATCACCAGTACAGCGCTTTGACGGACCGGCGAATCGGCGAATTCCTCGCCGAACTGGATACCGACGTCGTCGTCGGCACCCGCCCCGGACTCAACGTGCACATCGCCCGCCAGGCCCCGGCCCACGTCATAAAGGTCGGCCAGGAACACCTGTCGCTCGACGCCCACCCGTCCCAGCTCAACCTCACGCTGCGCCGCGTGTACCGCCGGCTCGACGCGGTGACCACCACCACCCACGCCGATGCCGAGGCGTACCGCAGGCGGATGTGGCTGCCGGGCGTACGGATTTCCACCCTCCCCAACAGCATCCCCGATCCGGGCATCGCCCCCTCCGACGGCTCCGCCCCGCAGATCATCGCGGTCGGCCGGACCGCTCCGGTGAAGCGCTACCAGGACCTGATCGGGGCCTTCGCCCAGGTCGTGGCCGAGCGCCCGGACTGGGGACTGCGGATCTGCGGCATCGGGCCGCAGGACCGCGAACTGAAGTCACTGGTGAAGAAGTTGGGGCTCACCGACAGCATCACCTTCCTGGGCAACGTCACCCCCGTCGAACCGGAGATGGCCAAGGCGTCGATCCTGGTGCTGTCCTCACGGATGGAGTCCTTCGGCATGGCCATCGTCGAGGCCATGCGGGTGGGTCTGCCCGTGGTGAGCACCGACTGCCCGCACGGCCCGCGCGAGATCATCACCCACGGGGTGGACGGCCTGCTGGTGCCGCCCGGCGACATCGACGCCCTGGCCAAAGCGCTCCTGGAACTGATCGACGACCCGGAACGGCGCCAACTCATGGGCCGGGAAGCCCTGTCGAAGGGCATGCGGTACGACCCCGAGCCGATCGCCGCACAGTGCGCCGCCCTCTTCCAGGAACTCCTGGACGCGCGCGACGGCGGAACCGCACCCAGGCAGCCCGCCACCGCTTTCCTGAGCGCGGCCGTACACACCGCCGGGGACCTCGCCGGCGCGACCGTCTCCAAGGCGCGCCGCACACTGGGCGCCCTCAGGCGAAGGCTGCGCGCCCGTACAGGGAACTGAACGACGGGTCAGTACTCCGTCGTCCGCGACTCCAAGTAGTCCTTCAGAAAGGCGTACTTGGCGTCGCTGTCCGCCGCCGGGACGGGGGCGAAGCCGTCCCCGAGCTCCATCGACAACGGCTTCGACGTACGCAGGGCAGGCCACGCCGGCAGGGAGTGGCGGCCGTTGGGGTTACCGGTGGCGCAGAAGTTGGCCACGTACGAGGAAGTGGTGTCGGCGATGGCGTGGTCCGCTTCGGTCCAGGGGCGGTCGGTGCCGTAGAGGTTCCCGAAGAGGTAGTACTTCTCGGCGCCGTGGTACGCGCCCGCGCCGTTCGCGGGCTCGATCGGGTTGGTGGTGTCGGAGCCCGGCGGGACGTGCGTCCACCAGTAGTTGTAGACCGGGCTCCTGTTCGCGGCGGTCTCCTTGAACTGCGTGCCCCACAGGAAGGTCGAGACGCGTTCCTCGTCGCGCGCGTAGTTGTTGTACTGCGCTGCCGCCTCCTCGTCGGTGGCGGCCGGGTAGAGGGCGAGGAACTCCGTTGCCCGGTCGGCGAATTCGGACTCGGCGTACGCCTGGAACTGGGCGACCGTCATCCTCAGGTTCGGCGAGGCGCCGTTCTCGTCCTTGTTGTTGCCGGTGAGGACCGGCACATCGGCCTCGGCGCCGGACTCCATGGCCTCGGTGTACGAGGTCGGCAGTACGTACCCGTCGAGGACGTTGCCGAAGTCGGTGCCGGCGGACGGCGCGTCGGCCGCGTAGACCTTGGACACGATCTCGGCCGCGGACAGCGCCCGCAGTCCGTCCGTCGACGAGGCGCCCATGTACGCCGCGAACGCGGTGCCGTTGGCCTCGGCGGCGGCCAGCGTCCTGTAGCCGCCCGCCACATGGCCGAGCGCCGGGTCCTTGGTGTACTGCACCCCGGCGGCCAGCAGAGCCCGGTGGTACAGGCCCCGGGGCAGCCGGGAGATCATCGAGATGTTGACGAACGACGAGCCGTGCGACCAGCCGCCGATGGTCACCCGGTCCGGGTCCCCGCCGAACGCGGCGATGTTCCGCCGGATCCACTTCAGCGCCGCCACCGTGTCCAGCACACCCCAGTTGCCGGAGCCGCCGTGTCCGGACTCGGCGCTCAGGCCGGGGTGGGCGAGGTTGCCGAAGGCGCCGACGCGGTGGTTGAAGGTGACGACGACCACGCCTTTGTCCGCCAGGTTGGCACCGTCGTACACCGGCTGCGAGGCCCACATGGCGGTGTTGCGCCCACCGTAGATCCACACGAAGACCGGGCGGCGCGCACGCGAACTGGCCTCGCCCGTCCAGATGTTGAGGTTCAGGCAGTCCTCGCTCAGCGGGGGCACCTTGTCGGCGGCTATGCCCGAGACGGGCTGCGGGCATGCCGCACCCCAGGTGTCCGCCTTGCGGATGCCCTTCCAGGACGGTGCGGGCCGCGGCGCGCGCCAGCGGTTCTGCCCGGCGGTGGAGGCCGCGTAGGGGATTCCCTTGTAGACGGTGACGCCGTCGAGTGCGGCCTGAACACCGGTCACCAGACCGGACTCCGTACGCACCGGCCGCCCGGCGTCGCTGCCGACGGCGCGGGAAGCGGCCGAGGCGGGGCCGGTTTCCACACCGCCCAGGAGCGCTGCGCCGGCTGCGACACCGGCGGTACGGCCGAGGAAACCGCGGCGGCCGAGCGCCGGGAAGGCAGCGGAGTGCGGGGAAGGGACGTTTCGTAAGCTCACAGGGTCTCCCGATCGAGGGGGGTGGGCCGTTCTCGTGCGCAACGGGCGGGCCATTCACGTGCAGGACGGGCGGGCCGTCCGCAGACACATCGGACGGACCGTCCGCAGACACATCGGACGGACCGTCCGCGGACACGGCGAACAGGCCGTTCGCAGACACGACGGATCGACTCTTCGCAGGTCAAGGCCCTGTGCGCGGACCGCCCGCGAATCAGTCGCCTCATGCTGTGGCCGGCCTCGGGGAGCGGCAAGTAGCCCGGTGGTGACTCACAGCTTTCAACCGTGAAACTTAGGTTGCATGCCGTCACATGCCGTACGGCTTGACGGTTCATGCGGCCGAGGCGGTCAAGGCCCTTGCGGCCCCAGTCAGTTGGCTCCGGCGGCGCTGCGGGCCGACCACTGGAGGAGGAAGCGCAGGGCCTCCTGGGACGGGGAGTCGGGCGGGGCGGTGTAGGCGACGAGCCGCTGGTCGGGCTGGGTGTCGACGGAGAGCTGCTGGACGTCGAGGGTGAGTGGGCCCGCGACCGGGTGGTGGTAGGTCTTGGTGAGCTGCCGGGGGCCGCGCACCAGGTGGCTGCCCCACCAGTTCCTGAAGTCCGGGTCCCGCACGCTCAGTTCGCCCACCAGCACGGCCAGCGCCTGGTCCTCGGGGTGCCGGCCCGCCTCCATCCGCAGCACCGCCACGCACTCACGAGCCGCGCGCGGCCAGTCCGCGTAAAGGTCCCGGAAGGCGTCGTCGAGGAAGGTCAGCCGGATCAGGTTCCGCTCGGCCGGGGGCAGCGCGCCGAAGTCGGTCAGCAGGGCGGTGGCCGCCTTGTTCCAGGCCAGCACGTCCATACGGCGGTTCAGAACCATCGCGGGGATGTCACGCATGCCGTCGAGCAGTTGCAGCAGCGGCCGGCCGACCCTCCCCCCCGGGAGGCGCCCCGGCCCCGGCCGGCTGCCGCGCGGGGGCGGCCTGCGTCACGTCGGCCACGGCGAAGAGGTACGCGCGCTCGTCCGGGGCGAGCTCCAGCGCGTCCGCGAGCGCGTCGAGGACCGGGCGGGACACCCGGCGGGTCCGGCCCTGCTCCAGCCGTACGACGTAGTCGATGCTCACGTGCGCGAGCTGGGCCAGCTCCTCCCGGCGCAGGCCCGGCACCCGGCGCAGCCGCCCGTCGTCCGGCACACCCGCCCGACGCGGATCGAGCGCGGCACGGCGGGCACGCAGGAAGTCACCCAGCTCGTTGCCGCCGGACAGACCACTGGACGGACCACTGGGCGGACCACTGGACAGACCACTGGGCGGACCAGTGGAAGGACCACCGGACCGGCCGCCGGAAGAGACACCACCATGCTGCTCCATACCTCCAGTGTCCGCCGTACCCCGCCCCCGTGCCTGGTACTGATCCGCATAGGCAGCGCCCTCCCTGGCACCCCCCACCCCCACGGCACAACGGTGGACGCATGACAGAACACACGCCAGAACACACAACGGGACACACACCAGGCCACACACCCATCACCCTCGGCGGCGACCTCCGAACCGGCCGCGTCGGCTACGGCGCGATGCGCCTCACCGGCACCCACCTCTGGGGCGAGTACCCCGACCGCGACAGCGGGATCACGCTCCTGCGCGAGGCGGTCGAGGCGGGCGTGACCCTGATCGACACCGCCGACGTCTACGGCCCGCACACCAACGAACTGCTGATCCGCGAAGCGCTCCACCCCTACCCCGAGGACCTGGTGATCGCCACCAAGGGCGGCTTCGTACGCGGTGGCCTCGACCTCTCCTCGATCGACGCGGTCGGCAACGCCAACTACCTCCGCCAGTCCGCCCAGTTGAGCGCGCGGCGCCTCGGCGTCGAGCGGATCGACCTGTACTACCTGCACAGCGGCTGGGCGCGGGACGCCTCGTTCGAGGACCAGGTCGGCACCCTCGCCGAGCTGCGCCGACAGGGCGTGATCCGGCACATCGGCCTGTCGAACGTCACCACCGAACAACTCCGCGCGGCGCGCGAGATCACCGAAATCGCCGCCGTGACCGCCCACTTCAACGTCGTCGACCGCCACGAGGCCGCTCTGCTCGACGCGACCGTCGAAGCCGGCGCCGTCTTCGTCCCCTGGCAGCCGGTCTCCCTCACCCGGCCCGGCACCCCCACGGACACCGACGGCCCGGAAACGGTCCGACACGTCCTCGGCCCCATCGCCGCCCGGCACAACGCGACGGTCTCCCAGATCGCACTCGCCTGGCTGCTCGCCCGCTCACCGGCGGTCATGCCCATTCCCGGCACCACCAGCATCAAGCACGTCCAGGAGAACCTCGCCGCACAGGACCTCGAACTGACCCCCGAGGAGATCCGGTCGATCACCGACCTGACCCCTGAGAAGTGAGCGGCGGACCGGTGCTAGCCGATGTTCACGGTCTTCGACACCGTGACCTGGTCGATGTCAGTAGTCCGCACCGTGGCCTTCATCGTCCAGGTGCCGGCCAGCGGAAGGGTGAGGCCGTCGGTGGCCCAGTAACCGCCCTTGTCCGTGAGCTGGGCGTCGATCGGGCCGACGTCCTGCTTCGGCAGCGAGAATGTCAGGCGCAGTTCGGGGACGGTGGCGATCCCGCCGTCGGGCCCGAAGATCACGGCCTGCACGGAGTTCTCGCCCACCCGGCCGGGCGCCAGCTCGATCTGGACCTTGCCGCGCCCCCCGGGCGTACCGACATCGAAGGGAATCAGCGTCGAAGACCCGGTGGGCTGCTCCGCCGCGCTGACCGCGGCCGCCGACTCGGTGGCCGCCCGCCCCGGCTGCGTACCGGTCAGCAAGGTGGTGACCACGAGGACCACGATCCCGACGCTGACCTCGGCAAGCACGGACCGCCGCAGCCCCCGCCGATACGGACCGGCCTCGGCCACCGCCTCCCCCGCCACATCGGCTCGTACGTCCTTGGAGTCACCCGGCGCCCCAGGTGCCCCGACCACTTCCGGCACCCGCTCCCGCTCCCGCACCGCCACCGAAACGGATGCCACCGTGACCGTGGCCAGCCGCCCCGTCCAGCGCCGCGAATACCCGGCCCCCACCAGCAGAAGCAGCACCGCGCACAGCTTGACGACGAGGAGGCGGCCGTACGACGTGGACGTCAGGGCGTCCCAGGAGCCGAGGCCGCGCCAGGACTGGTAGACGCCGGTGACGGCGAGGACGGCGACCGAGGTGAGGGCGAGCCGGGAGAAGCGGGTGACGACGGCCGCCGGGACCGGTTCGGCCGGGCGGTAGAGCGCGGTGAGCAGGGCGGTCAGGCCGCCGAGCCAGACGGCCATGGCGAGCAGGTGCAGTACGGAGGAGACCATCGCCACGGGGACCTGGATCCCGGCGGACGCGTGCTCGGCGGCGGCCCAGGTGACCGCGAGGCCGAGGGCGAGCAGCCCGCCGAGTGCCCCGACGAGCCTCCTGCGCTCCCGTGCTCGTACGGGATAGAAGGCCACCGCGCCCAGCAGCACCAGCCGCGCCACCAGCGCGATCCCGGGCCTGCTCGTCAGCGTCTCGCGCAGGACGGCCGGATCGATGGCCGCGGAGAGCCCGCTGCCCCGTTCGTACGGGCCGCGCAGGAGGAGCAGGGCGAGGGTGGAGACGAGCAGCATCCACCAGCCGGCCAGCAGCAGACGGTGCACGCTGCCCGGGAATCCGCAGGCCAGGACGAAGACGGCGGCGCCGATGAGCACGGCGAGACCGCCGTACGCGACGTAGCGGGTGATGTCGTAGAGGTTGCCCGCGACGGTGTCCTCGGCGGATGCGGTGGGCAGGGCGGCGGCGGTCGCGGAGGGTTTGCCGATGGAGAAGGTGAAGGCGCCGGAGACCGGGTGGCTGTCCGCCGATACGACCCGCCAGGCCACGGTGAAGGTGCCGGTGCCCATGCCGTCCGGCAGGCTCACCGAAGCGGTGTTGGCGCGGTCCCCGACGTGCGCCGGTTTGCCCGTGTGGACGCGCCGGTTTTCCGGGGTGATCACGCGGAAGGAGTCGTCGAGGAGGCCGACGGACTCGGTGAACGTCAGCGTGATCTGCGTGGGCGCCTCCTTCACCACGCTGCCGTCCTGCGGATCGGTGCCGGTCAGGGCGGCGTGCGCGGACGCACCGCCCACCCCGCCGAAAAGCACCAGGACCAGCACGGTGCCCAGCAGCGCCAGTCCCCGGACGATGTGCCGTCGCGCTCGCTGTCCGCTCACGTACCGTCTCCGTATCCGCATTCGCTCAGTCTCGGATACGTACGGACGAAAGCGACGCAGTGCTCACCCGCCCCGCTTCAAGCCCTCCCCAAGAGCGTCTCTCGCGTCAGGAAGGCGAGCCGGGCACGCTTCTCGGGCAGGTACACCTCGGGCAGATCGATCTCGGGCAACACGATCTCCGGCCCCGGGACGAATCCCTGCCGGGTCAGCCGGGAGATGGCCTTCGTGTTGCGCGCGTCGGGCTCGACGACGACCCGCCGCCGGTCCAGGCCGACCAGCACGAACGTGGTGAACGCGGTCAGCAGCGCGGCCGACCAGCCCGGCAGCCGCCCCCCGCCGGGCCCAGGGGGCCCGATCAGCAGATGGATCCCAATGTCCCCCTCCTCGACGTCGTAGCACTCGCTGACGCGGTCGGCCTCGGGCTCGTACGACTGGAAGAGGGCGGCCGGTTCGCCGTCCTTGACCGCGAGGAAGGCATGGTGGGTGTCGAGCGAGTCCAGATGGACGTAGGTCTCCAGCACCTGTTCCTTGCTGAGCCCGTTCATGCCCCAGAACCTGGCCCGCTCCTCACTCACCCAGCCGTGGATGACATCCAGGTCGGCGTGCGGGTCGACGCGCAGGATGCGGACGGTCCCGATCCCGTCGATGACCTGCTCGTGAAGGGCGACGCGGGCAGGTGCGTACGACTCAGTGGTCATGGTTCTCCTTGTTCCCCTGGGCCAGCTTGTCCCAGTCCGTGATGACCGGGGCGAGAACTCCCTCGACCCACAAAGGGAGTTGGTCACGATGGTGGGCGGCCCCCGGAACGCCGTCGGCACCGAGCGGCACCACCCAAAGACTCTGGTCCCGGTCGGCCAGATCCCATACGTAACGGGCGGCAGGACCGCGCGCGGCGAGGTCGGTCACCCCGGGCACCGCCGAGGTGCACAGCACGCAGTCATGGTCACCCGAGAGCCCAGGTTCGTCGTACGCACTTCCAGCGAGCGCACGCCAGGGCGCGAGCCGGTGCGTGTCCCCCCACGCACGCGGCGTCCAGCCGGCGGCGGCCACATCCTCCACCGCAGCACACACGAGCGCGGTGCGATCGATGCCGTACAACTCCTCGACCCCCAAAAGGTTTTCGAGGGCAAAGCCGATACGCGGGGTGAGAGCGAGCCAGGGAAGAAAGACCTCCGGATACGCAGGCGGCTCGGCAAGAACAGCGAGCGCCGGCTCCGCCGCAAGCCGCCGCACAACAGCGCTACGAACCGCCGCGTACACCCCAGCGGAGACACTGCCGGCATCCATCCGCCGATCCCAGGCAAGCAGTTGATCCCGCAACGCACCCCCCTCCGGACTCAGCCGCTGACCACCACCACCCTCGAGATGCCCCAACAGGACGGCAGCCGAGGCGAGATGAGTGTCCACATGAATGGCAGCCATATCAGAGGCAGCCCACTCAGCCCGGGACACAAGAAGTTCGCGAATACGCGCGGCCCGATGCGGCGAAGCAAACTCAACCCCAAGCTCCTCCGCCAGCCCCCGCTGATTGGCCATGACAGCAATCCCACTCACACCCACCCGGGGCATCGCATGCCAGCCCCGCCACTCCCTCCCCTCCTCCCAGGCGTCGACAACCCTCGTCCGATTGTGCTCACTCCGCACGGGTACGCGCCCCGCGACCCGGTGCAGCAACCCACCCGCCGTGTCCGCGGCCTGGACGACGTTCACGGGCTCGGCCCAGAGGTCGAACGCCCGGTCCACATCGCCGACTTCACGAGCCCGAAGAAGCGGAAGCAGCGCACTGAAACCAAGATCTTCGGAAACGCGGGGCGGATAGCGGAGACTGATTGCTGTCTCCTCACCAGCTCCCCCGATGACCACGGGCCCCCGCTCCGTCTCGATCACCTCGACCTCGACGGACTCACCCCCGGCCACCTCCACCCGCTCCACATGCCGAGCCGCGACCCGCCACTCGCCATCGGCCCCGAGCGCCTCGACGGACGACGAGGAGCCGACCACCCGCAAGCGCTCCCGGTAGAGGTCCTGATAGTCGGCCATGGCGTTCGTGATCGCCCAGGCGACATGGCCGGTGTGGGCGAAGTGCGCGATGCCCGGGACGCCGGGAACGGCGAGGCCGACGACGTCGAACTCGGGACAGGCCAGATGGATCTGCTGATAGACGCCGGGGTCCTCGATGAACCGGTGGGGGTCGCCACCGATGACCGCGTGCCCGGTGACCGTACGCGCGCCACTCACCAGCCAGCCGTTGCTGCCGGAGGTACCGGTCCCGTCGGTAGCGAAGAGCCCCACGGCCTCGACACCGAGCCGCCGCACGACCTCCTCGCGCCAAAGCTTGGCCGGGAACCCGGCGAAGAGAATGTGCGCGGCAAGCCAGACACCGAGCGGAGTCCAGGGCTCCCAACGCCCAGGAACAAGCCCGCTCTCCGCAAATTCAGGCGCCCGCAGCCCACCCACCCCAAGCCCATCCCCTAGCCCCTCCCCAAGGCCTTCATTGACGCCGTCCACGTACGAGACGACCCACGCGGCGGTCTCGGGATCCCGTCTCTCCAGCGCGGCGAAACAGCGTCTGGCGGTGTCGTCGAGGCGGGCCTGGCGAGCGAACCGGTCCCAGGGGACGGCTTCGGCACCGAGGAACGCCGCGGAGGTGCCCTGAGAGCGGTGCCGTTCGACCTCCAGCTGCCAGGCGCGGTCCACAGCGGTGATACGGCCCTGGGCGCGGGCGAGTTCGAGTGCGCTGTCGGCACGCAGGTGCGGGATTCCCCAGGCGTCACGGTAGATCTCGACGGTCACGGTATATCCCCACTCATTTCAGGTTAGGCTAACCTAACTTCCCTTGGGAGAAATCGTACGTGAGGGGTAAAGGCGGCATGAGTCAGGGGCACGGCTAGGAGGGCGCAGTCCTGCCGACGGATGCACGCACTGGGCTACTGGCGCTACTGGCGCTACTGGCGCGCGACCTGCCCCCGTAAGCGGGATCATCGGTCCATGGACGCGACCCTTCACCTGGCCCAGCAGCCCGAAGCCGACGAACTCCTCGGACGCAGTCCGCTCGCCGCCCTCGTCGGGATGCTCCTGGACCAGCAGGTTCCGATGGAGTGGGCGTTCGCGGGCCCGTACACGATCGCCCAGCGCATGGGCCGGGACGACCTCGACGCCCACGAGATCGCCACGTACGCCCCGGAGGCCTTCGCCACCCTCCTCTCCACCAAGCCGGCCGTACACCGCTACCCCGGCTCCATGGCCAAGCGCATCCAGCAGCTGTGCCAGTACCTGGTGGAGCACTACGACGGAGACGCCGCCGCCGTCTGGAAAGACGCCACCACAGGCGACGAACTCCTCCAACGCCTCAAGGATCTCCCCGGCTTCGGCCCCCAGAAGGCCCAGATCTTCCTGGCCCTCCTGGGCAAACAACTCGGCGTACACCCCAAGGGCTGGCGCGAGTCCGCGGGCCTCTACGGCGAACAGAACTCCTTCCGCTCAGTTGCCGACATCACGGGCCCCGACTCCCTGACCAAGGTCCGAGCCCACAAACAGGAGATGAAAGCAGCGGCAAAGGCAGCAAAGGCTTCCGGCAAATAACGCACGCCCCCACGCCCCCGCAGCCGGCCGACGACGGAAGGGGGCGTGTCGGTACATCAAATGCCCGCATCCGAACGGATCCGGAACACAGGTTCACCAATCACCCACAGTCGATCCGTTCGGATGCGGGCGGATGTACCGGCGCGCCCCCGACCCACCCACCGGCAGCACCCGCCGCGTCCACCGCCAGCGCCCGCCGCGTACACCACTCGGACCACCCCGGTGGCAAGCCCCCTCAAGCCGTCGCGAGCATGAGACATGACCGAGGAAAAAGACGCACCCACCCCCCTCGAAGGCCCCCTGCACCTCCTCACCCGCAGCGCCTGGCAAGCAGTCCTGGTAGCCGGAATCGCGGCCCTCGCGCTGGGCGTCATGGTGCTGGTCTGGCCGGGCGCCTCACTCCGGGCGGCAGGCGTCCTCTTCGGCCTCTACCTGCTCTTCAGCGGCGTGCTGCAACTGGTCGCCGCCTTCGGCACACACGTGGCGACGTCTCTCCGGGTGATGGCCTTCATCAGCGGCGCCTTGTCCATTTTGCTGGGCCTGTTCTGCTTCCGAGGCGCGATGCAGTCGATCCTGCTCCTCGCCCTGTGGATCGGCATCGGCTGGCTGTTCCGCGGGATCACCCAGACACTGGCCGCCGCCTCCGACCCGGGCGCACCGGCCCGTGGCTGGCAGATCTTCCTGGGCATCGTGAGCTTCCTCGCCGGGATCGTCCTGATCGTGTCGCCCTTCGAGTCGGTCGCGGTCCTCACCCTGGTGGGCGGCTGCTGGCTCCTCGCGGTCGGCATCACCGAGATCATCACCGCGTTCCGGATCCGCAACCGCGCCCACTTCATCCCCCGCACCGCCTGACGCACACACGCACCGCACGCCGTCAACTCCACGCCCGCCCCATACGCCAAGAGGGCGGATCTCACCCCCACCAGATGAACCACCGGCCCCCGACGGGGACATGACGTGACATGAAGCTACGGGTGCTGGTCCTCCTGGTCGTCGCGATCCTCGCGACCACCCCGCACCCCGCCGCGCTCACCGCGACCCCCACCACGGTCACCACCGAGGCCCCGGCCGCCGAACACGACGTACTCGACACGGCCCTGCGCCCACCCGCCCGCCAGGGACACCGCCCCGTAACCCCCCTGCGCCCCGCACCCCGTGCCAGGTCGGAGCACCCGGACCCGA
Source organism: Streptomyces sp. NBC_00620 (assembly GCF_026341825.1). Taxonomy (GTDB): domain Bacteria; phylum Actinomycetota; class Actinomycetes; order Streptomycetales; family Streptomycetaceae; genus Streptomyces. Next base: position 2,146,993 of record NZ_JAPENY010000001.1, on the reverse strand, counting down.
GGCCGCACCCCGCCCCCGCCCCGCCGACCCCCTCGCCCACCCTGCACGCACTCCGCTGCGTGGTCCTGCGCTGCTGACGGACCCGGCCTCCGGACCCGTAACTCACCAGCGACCACAAGGACACACGTATGCCCAAGGACCCGTACGCGGTCCTGCGCGCCCTGCTGCGCGCAGACGCCGTACGCAACGCACCCAAGCCGGAACCCCGCCGAGGCCCGGCCGACCAGAAACCACTGAGTTCCGAGGTTCCTGCCCCGAAGAAGACCGGAACCGACTAACCAGAAAGGTGGCCGCCCTCCCGGGGCGGCCACCTCCACACGGCGACCCGGGCCGGCAGCCCTACCGCTTACGCCGAGCCGTCCCGAACAACGACCGAGTGATCTCCCGCCCGATCTGCGTCCCCACCGACCGCGCAAGCGACTTGAACATCCCACTGCCAACGACCTGCTCGACAACGGAGGCATCCTCCTTGGGAGCCTTACCCCGCCCCTTGGCGGGCGCCGACCCGGCTCCGGGAGCCGCCGGCTCACGCGAGGCAGACTGACCCGCCGCCGCAGACGCACGCGCAGCCTCCGCCACCGCCAGCTTCTCGTACGCGGACTCACGATCCACCGCCTGCGCGTACCGCCCGTACAACGACGACCCTTTCACGGCCGCGTCGAGCGCCCCCGCCTCGACGGGCCCCATCAGCGACTCCGGCGCCCGCAGCCGAGTCACCGCGACCGGCGTGGGCGCACCCTTCTCGCTCAGTACGGTGATCACGGCCTCGCCGGTGCCGAGGCCGGTGAGGACCTCCTCAAGGTCGTACGGCGAATTCGGGAAGGTCTTCACCGTGGCCTTCAGCGCCTTCTGGTCGTCCGGCGTGAAGGCCCGCAACGCGTGCTGGACGCGGTTGCCGAGCTGGCCGAGGACATCGGCGGGGACATCCTTCGGGGTCTGCGTCACGAAGAAGACGCCGACCCCTTTCGAGCGAATGAGGCGGACGGTCTGCGTGATGGAGTCCAGGAATGCCTTCGAGGCGTCGTTGAAAAGAAGGTGGGCTTCGTCAAAAAAGAACACGAGCTTCGGCTTCTCGGAGTCGCCGACCTCAGGAAGATCGTGAAACAGATCGGCAAGCAGCCACATCAAAAACGTCGAGAAGAGCTGCGGCTTGTCCTGCACCTCAGGCAGCTCCAGCACGGACACGACACCCCGCCCGTCCCCCGCCACCCGCAACAGCTCGCCGGTGTCGAACTCCGGCTCCCCGAAGAAGGGACTCATGCCCTGCGCCTCGAAGGCGGTGAGGGACCGCAGGATCACCCCCGCCGTCGCGGTCGAGAGCCCGCCGATCCCCTTCAGCTCCGCCTTGCCCTCGTCCGAGGTCAGAAAGGTGACGACCGCTCGAAGGTCCTTCAGATCGACGAGCTCCAGGCCCTTCTGGTCGGCGTAATGGAAGATCAGCCCGAGCGACTGCTCCTGGGTCTGATTGAGCTGGAGCACCTTGGAAAGCAGCACCGGCCCGAAGCTCGTGATCGTGGCCCGTACGGGGATGCCGTGCCCCATCCCTCCAAGCGCATAGAACTCACTCGGAAACCCGGTCGCCACCCACTCCTGATGCACATCGGCGGCCCGCCCCTGAACCTTGTCGTTCGGGACACCGGGCGCGGAGATCCCGGAGACATCGCCCTTGATGTCGGCGAGAAAAACGGGCACACCCTGCGCCGACAGCTGCTCGGCGACGAGCTGGAGGGTCTTGGTCTTGCCGGTACCGGTGGCGCCGGCGACAAGACCGTGCCGGTTCAGCATCGGAAGCGGAATGCGGATCTGTACGTCGGGCAGGCACCGCGCGTCCCAGAGCAGGGCACCGAGATCGAGGGCGGGCCCCGAGAAGGCATACCCGGAGGCGATCTCCAGGACTTCCTTGGGGAGAGCGACGGCGCTGCCGATCACCTCGGGGGAGTTGCCGCCCGTCGCGGGAGCGCTCCCCGCCGTCTGAGCAGCGGCGGCCGCGGACGTGGTCCCGGCAGTGGCCGCAGGTACGGTCTCGCTGTCACTCATATCAGGCCCCTGTTCCCGGTTTGCCCTGATTTAAGGCGTCTTTTCCAGCGTCGCACTCCGCCGCCAAGGCTGCGCCCGGAACGTCTTGACCGGTAGGCTTTCCGTGTGATCTTCAAGCGCATCGGAAACGGCCGGCCGTACCCCGACCACGGCCGGGAAAGCACCCGGCAGTGGGCGGATGTCGCGCCGCGCCCGGTCCGCCTCGATCAGCTGGTGACGACCAAGGGCCAGCTCGACCTGGAAACGCTGCTCGCCGAGGACTCCACGTTCTACGGCGACCTCTTCGCGCACGTCGTGAAGTGGCAGGGCGACCTGTACCTGGAGGACGGCCTGCACCGCGCCGTCCGCGCGGCGCTCCAACAGCGCCAGGTGCTGCACGCGCGCGTCCTGGAACTGGGCTGACACCCGGCCCGGCACCCGGCCCGAATCGGGACGGACAGCCGGACCGAATCGGAACCGGCACCCCGCCCGGCACAGCTTTGTTGACCCTTTCGGGTTGGACTGAGCGCGGGACAATGATCATCTAGTAGTTATCGTCGCCGCGGCGCACTACGCTGCGCCCATGAGCATGCTCACTCCCCCTGGCATGGGCGGCCAGTACCGGATCACGGGGGACAAATACCCGCGGATGCGCCGACCCCGGGGGCGTCGCAGGCTCGCGTTCCTGGTCCTCGCCTCCGTCACCGCGCTCGGGCTGATCGGATGGGGAACCCTCCAGCTCATCGACGTCTTCACCGGCGGCGGCGACAAGGCCGCGGCGGCGGGACCGAAGGCGGACTGCGCGTCAACGGCAAGCCCTTCGGCGACCGCCTCCGCGACGTCCACGGCCTCCACCGCAGCCAAGGCCAAGGCCCTCCCCAAGCCCGGCCAGATCACCGTCAACGTCTTCAACGCCACGCCCCGCAGCGGGCTCGCCAAGGAGACCGCCGACGAGCTGAAGAAACGTGGCTTCCGGATCGGCGACGTGGGCAACGCGACGGACACGTACGACAAGAAGGTCGAGGGCGCGGGGATACTGCTCGGCGCGAAGACGGCCGCCCAGGCCGCGCTGCCGGTGCTCAACACCCAGCTCTCCGGCGCCCAGCTGAAGACCGACGGCCGCGCGAAGGCCGACCAGGTCGACCTGATCATCGGCACCGGCTTCAAGAACCTGACGACGAAGGAGGACGCCGACAAGGCGCTGGCCGTCCTGGCCCAGCCCCAGCCGACGCCCTCCGCCACGAAGAACAGCTGCTGAAGTCCCTGCGTACGTAGGCCCGTAGGTGCCCGCGTACGTAAAGCCCGTACGTCCCTACTCGGCAGCCCCGTACATCCGGTCGCCCGCGTCCCCGAGGCCCGGCACGATGTAGCCGTGCTCGTTGAGCCGCTCGTCGACCGACGCCGTCACGACCGTCACCGGCGTGCCCGCCAGCTCGCGCTCCATGAGCTCGACGCCCTCGGGGGCGGCGAGGAGCACCACGGCGGTGACGTCGTCGGCGCCGCGCTTGATCAGCTCGTGGATCGCCGCGACGAGGGTGCCGCCGGTGGCCAGCATCGGGTCGAGGACGTACACCTGGCGGCCGGAGAGGTCGTCCGGCATGCGGGTCGCGTACGTGGACGCCTGGAGCGTCTCCTCGTCGCGCACCATGCCCAGGAAGCCCACCTCGGCGGTCGGCAGCAGCCGGACCATGCCGTCGAGCATGCCGAGGCCCGCCCGCAGGATCGGGACGACGAGGGGGCGCGGGTAGGAGAGCTTGACGCCGGTGGTCGGGGAGACCGGGGTCACGATGTCGACCTGCTCCGTGCGCACGTCCCGGGTGGCCTCGTAGGCGAGCAGGGTGACCAGCTCGTCGGCGAGCCGCCGGAAGGTCGCGGAGTCGGTGCGAAGGTCGCGCAGAGTGGTGAGCTTATGGGCGACCAGGGGGTGGTCGACGACGTGGAGACGCATGTCCACAACAGTAACCGGGCTCCGGGCGCCCGCCACTGTCCCGCCGGGTACGGTCCGGCGTTCCCCGTCACCCGTCCGCTGGCATCAAACCGCTCATCAGGGGGAAAGTGGGAGGGACGGACCTTGGGTGGTGTGCCTGTGCGAGACGTGGAAGAGGAGTTTCCCGAGCGGCCGGAGACGGACGCCGAGCGCCGCAGGCGCCGCGCCCAGTTCCTCCGCGACCTGGCCGAGGCGCGCGAACTGCGCGACCGCGTCCAGCCCCGCCGCGCCAAGACCGCGCGCCTGCGCCACGCCATGCGCATGCGCACGTTCCGCTGGTAGCCGGTAGCCGGTAGCCACCGGCCACGCGCGCACAGCATCCGCCGAGGGCCCCGCAAGGTGCTTGCGCACCCTTCACCGGCAGCAGCACCATGTGCTTGCGCGCCATCCGCCAGTAGCCACGCCGTGCCGGTGCGCGACATCCGCAGGTAACCCGCCCGCGCGCCGCCCACGCCGTGAGGCGGGGAGGTGCGTATGTGGTGCCGACGGCCGCGTACGATCCGCTGTTAGCGATCAAAAGAGGCAGACACAGCAGGCCGAAGACGTCCCCTGAAGGCTCTGTTTCTGCCACGATTCCGAGTGGGTGGGGCTCGGAGAAACGCTCCCCGCCCACAGCCTCCGCCGGGGGGACCCCCAACCGGCACGCCTATGACAGTGGGAGAGTCACGGTGTACTTCGCCGCACTGCTCGCGCGCACCGAAGACGGGTGGGAAGCGAGCGACACAGAGCTGGACGATGTGGAGACCCTGTCGGATCTGACCGATCTGGCCCGTGAAGCCTCGGAGGAGGCCGACACGGTACTCGTACTCATCGAGCAGGAGGACGCGTGGTTCGGCGTCCTCCGCCTGGACGGCGAGGAGGACCCTCGTATCTACGTCTCGGACGCCGCCGCGGCTGCCCGCAGTTCGTACGGCGAGATCCTGCTCACCGACGAACTGCTCGGAAGGGAGCCCGGCGACGACGATGTCGCCGACCTCGACTCCCTGGACCTGGACGGCACGGAGGACGGTGAGCCCGACAACGAAAACGACTCCGACGAGGAGGACGAGGAAGCCGCCGCCTCCGGCGAGGCCGTGTCGCACAGCCCCGTCGGGGACCGCGACATCCTCGCCGACCTCGGTGTGAGCGAGAAGGAACTGCTCGCCCTGGACGAAGGCGACGCGCTCAGCACGATCGCCGACGCCCTGGGAGCGGCTGAGGTCCTTGAGACCGTCCGTTAGGTTCCTCCGCTAGGTTCCCCGGGTGAGCACAGCCAAGGAAACTCCACAACCCGATCCGGTACGCGACCGCTGGCGGGCCGCGATGCGGCTCGCCCTGGACGAGGCCCAGCTGGCTGTCCGGGGCGGGGATGTTCCCGTCGGCGCCGTCGTGCTGTCCACGGACGGTACGACGGTGCTCGCGACCGGGCACAACGAGCGCGAGGCGACCGGCGATCCGACGGCGCACGCCGAGGTTCTCGCGCTCCGCAGGGCCGCCGCCAAGCTGGGCGAGTGGCGGCTGTCCGGGTGCACGCTCGTCGTCACTCTGGAGCCCTGCATCATGTGCGCGGGCGCGCTCGTGCAGTCCCGGGTGGACCGGGTGGTCTACGGCGCCCGCGACGAGAAGGCGGGCGCGGCCGGCTCCCTCTGGGACCTCGTACGCGACCGCCGTCTCAACCACCGGCCCGAGGTGATCGAGGGCGTCCTCGCGGACGACTGCGCGCGCGTCCTCACCGACTTCTTCCGCGCCCGCTGACCCTGCCCACCGACCGTGCCCGCCGAGTCCCGGGAGTACGGGAAACGGATTTCTGACCACGCCCCACCTTGGGGTAAGGTCTCTCTCGGTAGCGTGTCCGAGCGGCCGAAGGAGCTCGCCTCGAAAGCGAGTGTGGCGCAAGTCACCGAGGGTTCAAATCCCTCCGCTACCGCTTGAGAAGGGCCCCGTCGAGAGACGGGGCCCTTCGTGCGTGCGTGGGAGGAAATGACGGAAGAAGTGGCCGGGGGAAGCGGCTTTCGGGGGCAAGCCGCTCCCCCCGATGGGGAGGGACCCTCGGGTCCGCGCCGCTGTCTCGGGGGAAGTCTGCGGCGTGGACCCCGCAGTGGGGTCCGTCCCGGCCCCGCGGTCTCCTGTCGGATCCGCCGGGGCTCACTGTCCATCGTGCGCCCCCCGGGGCGCCCGCAGGGCCCGGCAAAAGGCCTCGACCAGCGGGCCGTTGGTCCTTAAAGGGGGCGTGAAGGTTACACTCGCCGCCGTCAACAGGCGGCCGCCCACCGGGCGCAGCAATCACAGGGGAGGCCGCGATGGCGGTGAATTCGAAGAAGATAGGCGTCTTTGCGCTCGTGGTCTTCGTGGTCTACGTGATCATCACGGATCCGGCCAAGGCCGCCGACTACGTCCAGATAGGGTTCGAGGGCATATCGAACGCCGCTAAGGGCATCGGCGACTTCATGACGTGGATCGCCGACGGGGCCCAGAACTGAACCACCGCGCCACCAGGGAGTGCCCGTGATCCGCCATCTGGTCCTCTTGAAGCTCAATGAGGGCGTCGAGCGTGACGACCCGCGCGTCGTCGAGGGCGTCGCCGCCTTCCGTGCGCTCGGCGAGCAGATCCCGGAGCTGCGCTTCTGGGAATGCGACTGGAACATCACCGACCGGCCCATCGCGTACGACTTCGCGATCAACTCCGCCGTCGACGACACCGAGGCGCTGAAGCGGTACTTGGAGCACCCGGCGCACCAGGCGGGCGTCGCGCTGTGGCGTGAGTTCGCGACCTGGGTGATCGCCGACTATCCGTTCTGAGCCGTAGCGCCCCCGAGCCTCTCGCCGCAACCGGCGAGGGGCTCTTTTGCGTCCTATGCCCCAACTCTCCCTAAATCTCGTTCAACACGGCGTTATGCGGTGCTTGCACACAGTGCACATGTCTTGTGATGCTATGACCGCTTTTGACGGATGAGTTGATGGATCTGACGGATCATAGAGGTGGAGTTGACCGTGCCGGCCAGTACTGCGCCTCAAGCACCGCCCCAAGCCCCGCTACAGGCACTTCCGCAAGCACCGCCCCAGGCCCAGCCTCAAGACCAGCCCCAAGCCCACCTCCAGGCACCCCCGCAGGCGCTGCCTCAGGCACTCCCGCAGGCGCTGCCTCAGGCACTCCCGCAGACACCGCCGCAAGAAGTCGTGGTCGTGCAGGACCCGCCCCAGGAAGTCGCCCCGGAACGGCGCCGCGGTGCCGACACCCGGGCCCTCACGCAGGTGCTCTTCGGCCAGCTCAAGGGGCTCCAGGCGGGCACCAAGGAGCACAACCGCGTGCGCGGCGCTCTGATCGAGGCCAACCTCCCGCTCGTCCGCTACGCCGCCGCCCGCTTCCGCAGCCGCAACGAGCCGATGGAGGACGTCGTCCAGGTCGGCACGATCGGGCTGATCAACGCGATCGACCGCTTCGACCCGGACCGCGGCGTGCAGTTCCCGACCTTCGCGATGCCGACCGTGGTCGGGGAGATCAAGCGGTACTTCCGCGACAACGTGCGCACCGTCCACGTACCGCGTCGGCTGCACGAGCTGTGGGTGCAGGTGAACAGCGCGACGGAGGACCTCACCACGGCCTTCGGGCGTTCGCCCACCACCGCCGAGATCGCCGAGCGGCTGCGGATCTCCGAGGAGGAGGTGCTGTCCTGCATCGAGGCCGGACGCTCGTACCACGCGACCTCCCTCGAAGCCGCCCAGGAGGGCGACGGGCTGCCCGGACTGCTCGACCGGCTCGGCTACGAGGACCCGGCCCTCGACGGGGTCGAACACCGCGATCTCGTACGCCACCTCCTCGTACAACTGCCCGAGCGCGAACAGCGAATCCTGCTGCTGCGCTACTACAGCAATTTGACGCAGTCACAGATCAGCGCGGAACTGGGAGTCTCCCAGATGCATGTGTCAAGGCTGCTTGCCCGTAGCTTCGCGCGTCTTCGATCCGCAAACAGGATCGAGGCGTAACCGGTAAGAGCTAATCGCTCACCGGCGTCTTTTCCGGCTGTTCGGCGCTGAAAAACCGTCAGACCCCCTCTATCCAGGGCCTATTCACCCCCTCTGTGTCGACATGTCACTTCAGCGTGTTGCCGACATGTGACATTCTGCGGCTAGAGCGTTTGCCGCGGCCTCGCCTCCGGTATTCAGGTGGAGGCTGCGTTCCTCCGACGGGAGCGTCCGCCGCGACCGTCCGCGACCCAAAGGGGGTGGCATGTCCGCAGACCAGGGCAGCTCGAAGGTGCTCACGCTCACGAAGAGCGAACCGGCGCCCGACGCGCTTCACGATGTCCCGGCCCTTCCGGCCCCCGATGCCGCTCCGGCCGTCCCGGCCGCCGAGGCCGCCCGGGCACCCGTCACCTCGGGAGCCATCGACACCCGCACCCTGTCCCGCTCCCTGTTCCTGCGGCTCGCCGCACTGGGTGAGAACAGCCCCGAGCGCGGCTATGTCCGGGACACCCTCATCGAACTCAACCTCCCGCTCGTCCGGTACGCGGCGGCCCGCTTCCGCTCCCGCAACGAGCCGATGGAGGACATCGTCCAGGTCGGCACGATCGGCCTGATCAAGGCGATCGACCGCTTCGACTGCGAACGCGGCGTGGAGTTCCCGACGTTCGCGATGCCGACGATCGTCGGCGAGATCAAGCGGTTCTTCCGCGACACGTCCTGGTCGGTGCGCGTCCCGCGCCGGCTCCAGGAGCTGCGGCTCGCCCTCACCAAGACCAGCGACGAGCTCTCGCAGAGGCTCGACCGCTCCCCGACGGTCGCCGAACTCGCCGTCGCGCTCGGCGTGTCCGAGGAAGACGTCGTCGACGGCCTCGCGGTCGGCAACGCGTACACGGCCTCGTCCCTCGACTCGCCCGCCCCCGAGGACGACGGCGGAGAGGGCTCCCTCGCGGACCGCCTCGGCTACGAGGACACCGCCCTGGAGGGCGTCGAGTACCGCGAGTCCCTCAAGCCGCTGCTCGCCAAACTCCCGCCCCGCGAGCGCCGGATCATCATGCTCCGCTTCTTCGCGAACATGACCCAGTCGCAGATCGGCGAGGAGGTCGGCATCTCGCAGATGCACGTCTCCCGGCTCCTGACACGGACGCTCACGCAGCTGCGCGAAGGACTCATCTCCGACTGAGGGATCCGGCAGAGGGAAGTGTTCAGCGGCGGCCCGAGGGTTCATATTTGACGGAGCGTCAGCCACACTGACGCGATGCGCAGACAGTCGATACGTGGTCGCCGAGGTGCCCTCGCGGGTGCCTCGGCGGCTGTTGTGTGTCTGGGGGGCGTGCTCGTCGCCTGTGGCGCCGGGGGCGGCGGGGGCGGTTACGTCGCCGTGCAGCGCCCCGCGTCCGGCCCGGCCGTGGCGCCCACGGGGGACGTGGAGTTGGTCCCTCTGGAGAAGCCCTCGGCGTCCAAGGGTGCGGCGGGGAGCGGGACTTCGGTCGCCGCGTCCACTCCAAGCGGTGGGAGCGGCGGGAGCGGTGCGCAGGCGTCGGGGCCGGCGGCTTCGACCGGTGGTCCCGGTGACGGACGTACGACTTCACCGGGCGATGTGGACTCCGGGAGTACGGGCGGGAATCCGGGCTCGGACACGGCGACCCCCGCGACACCCGGGCCCGCCGCGCTCACCGTAGGCACCCCCGAGCGCGAGAGCGCCGATCAGCGGTGGTGTGAGCGGGTGACCGTCGTCTTCCGCAACACCGGGGGTACGGCGGTGCGTTCGGGCACGGTGACCTTCGGGACGCACATCATCGGGGCGCTCGGGATCGACTGGGCGACGATCGAGTCCGCCGAGGAGCTGCCCGTGCCGATCGCCGCGGGCGCCGAGCGGACGAAGACCTGGACGGTATGCGTCGACGCGTGGCGCGTACCGCTGGGCATGCACATCGAGACGCGGGACGTGGCCGTCCAGTGGAAGTAGCCGAAGTCCGGTGGATGTAGCTGCCGCGGCCCGGCATGGGGGAGCCGCGGCCTCCGGTGGAAGTGGCCGCGGCGCCTTTCGGTGGGCCTCCGTGCTACTTCAGCGCGAGGTAGGCCACCGCCGCGACGACCACCACGGCGAGGACGACGCCGATGATCAGGCCGATGCGGGGACCCGCCTGGGCGGCCACCTGCTGCTGTTGCCGGCCCTGGGGGGCCTCGTCGACGAATGCGCGGAACATCTGGGTGCTTCCCGCGGGGTCGTAGTTGCCCTCGGGGCCCTGGGTGTTTGCCATGGGCCAGGACACTAGCGAACGCGGGACGGTTGCCCAAGTGCGGGGGTTGCGCCCCGGGACCTCCGCTGCGATCCGAACAGCTCACGCGGGGGCCGGGACCACCCTCCCGACCTGCGAGTTTACGTTCGCCAATACTTGCCTTTGCCAAGTTTTTAGCCCCTTACCCCCGATTTAGTTTGCCTGCGGCAACCAACATATTTATGGTTGCCCTAAGCAACGAATGCGGGAGGTGTGATGGCGGAGCAGGCGCAGTACGAGGAGTTGGCTCGTCAGCTCTCTGCCATCGGTGCCGTGAAGAGGGACATGGGGCGGATCCTGCCGCCCGAATGCCCCGGCGGCTCGGCCGCCGTGCTGACGCTGCTCGGCCGGTACGGCGAGATGCGGATGAGCAGGCTCGCCGAGCTGCTCTCCGTGGACATGTCGGTGACCAGCCGGCACGTCGCGCACGTCGCGGACCGGGGCTGGATCGAACGGTCCCCCGACCCGGCCGACAAGCGCTCGCGCATCCTGCGCCTCACCGCCGCGGGCCATGAGCAGCTCGACGAGCTCTCCCGGCGCACGTCACGGCTCCTCGCCGACCGCCTGAGCGACTGGTCCGACGACGAGGTCGGACAGCTCACCCGGCTCATGACCCGGCTGCGCGAGAGCTTCGGCGAGTGCCGTACGGCAGCCCCTCATCGGCCCCCTCACCCGCACTCGTATGCGACAGAACTGACCACCCGTACACCCGCGTAAGTACGAATCCGCATACACGAATCCGGCAGATACGCATCGGCCATATACGCACCCGTATGCACGAATCCGTACGTAAGAGAAGGAAGCCCATGGCAACGACCACACCAGCCGGTGTGCGGGCACACGCCAAGCACGGAGGTGGGTCCTCCGGATCCTCCGACGGCGCTCCGATGACGCACCGGCAGATCATGGAGGCGCTCTCCGGTCTGCTGCTCGGCATGTTCGTCGCGATCCTGTCGTCGACGATCGTCACCAATGCCCTGCCCGAGATCATCGGCGACCTGGGCGGCGGCCAGTCCGCCTACACCTGGGTCGTCACCGCCTCGCTGCTGGCCATGACCGCGACCACGCCCCTGTGGGGCAAGCTCTCCGACCTGTACAGCAAGAAGGCGCTCGTACAGATAGCCCTCGTCGTCTATGTGCTGGGATCGGCCGCCGCGGGTCTGTCCCAGAACCCCGGCATGCTCATCGCCTGCCGGGTGGTCCAGGGCATCGGCGTCGGCGGTCTGTCCGCCCTGGCGCAGATCGTGATGGCCGCGATGATCTCCCCGCGTGAGCGCGGGCGTTACTCCGGCTACCTCGGCGCGACGTTCGCGGTCGCGACCGTCGGCGGCCCGCTGCTCGGCGGTGTCATCACGGACACCTCGTGGCTCGGCTGGCGCTGGTGCTTCTACGTCGGTGTGCCGTTCGCGGTCATCGCGCTGATCGTGCTGCAGAAGACCCTGCACCTGCCCGTCGTGAAGCGTGACGTGAAGGTCGACTGGGGCGGCGCGTTCTTCATCTCCGCCGCGGTCTCGCTGCTCCTTGTCTGGGTCACCTTCGCCGGTGACAAGTACGACTGGGTGTCGTGGCAGACGTACGCGATGGTCAGCGGCTCGATCGTGCTCGGTCTGCTGTTCGTGCTCGTCGAGTCCAGGGCGAGCGAGCCGATCATCCCGCTGCGGCTGTTCCGCAACCGCACCATCACCCTTTCCTCTCTCGCCTCGCTCTTCGTGGGTGTCGCGATGTTCGCGGGCACGGTGTTCTTCAGCCAGTACTTCCAGCTGGCCCGGGACAAGTCGCCGACGATGTCCGGCGTCATGACCATCCCGATGATCGGCGGCCTGTTCGTCGCCTCCACCGTCTCCGGCCAGATCATCACCAAGACCGGCAGGTGGAAGGCCTGGCTGGTCAGCGGCGGCGTCCTGATCACGGCGGGCCTCGGCCTGCTGGGCACCATCCGGTACGACACGCCCTACTGGCACGTCGCCGTCTACATGGCGCTCCTCGGCCTCGGCGTCGGCATGACCATGCAGAACCTGGTGCTGTCCACGCAGAACCAGGTGGCACCGGCCGACCTCGGCTCGGCCAGCTCCACGGTGACGTTCTTCCGTTCCCTCGGCGGCGCGATCGGCGTCTCCGCGCTGGGCGCGGTGATGGCCAACAGGATCAGCCACTACGCCACGGACGGGCTGGCGGGCCTCGACCCCAAGTACGCAGCGGCCGCAGCCAGTTCCGGCTCGGACAGCAGCATCCCGGACATGGACACGCTGCCTGGCCCGCTGCGCACCGTGATGGAGAGCGCGTACGGCCACGGCATCGCGGACGTCTTCCTGATCGCCGCCTGCACGGCGCTGCTCGCCTTCCTCGTGATGCTGTTCATCAAGGAGGTTCCGCTGCGGACCTCGGGCGCGCTGGCTCAGGCCGCCGAGGCGGAGGCTCCGGCCTCTGAAGAGAAGGTCCCGAGCTGGGCCGTCACACAGCCTGAGGCGAGCCCCGAAGCCACCCAGCAGCTCGCGGCCGCACCAGTCGCGGCAGTCGCCGCAGAGAGGGAGAGCACCCCCATGTCCAGCGGTATTCCGGTACGCGGGCACGTCCGCGGCGCCGAGAGCGCGCCCGTGCCGCAGGCCGCGGTCACGCTGATCTCGCTCGCGGGACGGCAGCTGGGCCGCTCGGTCGCGCAGGCCGACGGCTCCTACGCCGTCGACGCGCCCGGCGTGGGCAGTTACGTACTGATCGCCTCCGCCGACGGTTTCCAGCCGCAGGCCTCGACGGTCCTCGTGAACGACGAGCCGGTCACGTACGACATCCTGCTGAGCGGCACCAGCGGGCTGAGCGGTGTCGTGCGGGCCTCCGAGAGCGGGACCCCGGTCAAGGACGCCATGGTCATCGTGACCGACGTGCGCGGTGACGTATTGGCCACCGGAACCACCGGTGAGCAGGGCGAGTTCACGTTCGCCGAGCTGATCCCCGGTTCGGTGACCGTCGCGGTCAACGCCGCCGGACACCGGCCCGTGGCCCTGCCCGTCGAGGTCGGCGGCGCAGGCGTGACCCGGGTCGAGGTCGAACTCGCCTCGGGCGCCCTGGTCCAGGGTGTCGTACGGGCACCGGGCGGGCCGCTCGGCGACGCGCGGGTCACGCTGGTCGACGCGGCCGGGAACGTGGTCGGCACCGCCAGGACCGGCACGGACGGGGCGTACGCCTTCACCGACCTGGACAGCGGCGAGTACACGGTCATCGCGACGGGTTACCCGCCGGTGGCCACCGCGCTCACCGTCAACGGCCGCGGCGTCGACGCCCACGACATCGAACTCGCCCACCCCGGCGAGTAACCGGACCCCGGCCCGTGGGGCGCGCGCTCTGAGCGGAGGCGCGCCCTCACGGGCCGGTCTTTTTTGACCGACCAGCAGCACTTTTCAGTACTTTGCAGGGAGAAAACGGGATGGGACTGACCGCAAGGATTCGTACGCGGGACGGATGGGCCGTGTCGCACGCGGTCGTCACGCTGACCGACATGACCGGCGCGCAGGTGCTGCGTGCCGAGGCGGACACCGAAGGAGCCGTGCGCGACACGACCCCGCTCGCTCCCGGCGCGTACACGGTGATCGTCACGGCGGTCGGCTACGCGCCCGCGGCCTCCAGCGCCATCGTCACGGCGAGCGGACGGGCCGATGCCGGCAATGTGACCCTCGCCCGCCAGGGCGGCACCGAACTGCCGCCGCCCGGCCCCTGGACCATCGACCCCGCACACTCGTCCGTCGGAGCCGTGGCCCAGCACCTGGGCATCTCCAGCGTGCACGGCCGTTTCACCGGATTCCGGGGCCGGATCGAGATCGCCCCGGACGAGACGGCCAAGTCCCGCGTCGAGGCCGTGATCGACGCGTCCTCCATCGACACCGGCAACGCGATGCGCGACGAACACCTGAAGTCCCCGGACTTCCTGGACGTCGTCAGGTATCCCGAGATCACCTACCACTCGACGGGCCTCACTCCCGCGGGCTCCGACCGCTGGACCGTCCACGGCGAACTGACCATGCACGGCGTCGTACGCCCGGTCGACCTGAACCTGGCCTACCTCGGCACCGGCGCCGACCCCTGGGGCGGCACCCGCGCCGCCTTCCGCGCCACCGCCGACCTGCACCGCGAGGACTTCGCCATGAACTACAACCAGGTCGTCCAGGCGGGCATCGCCGCCATCGGCACGACGCTGAAGGTGGAACTCGACATCCAGGCCGTGCAGGGCGAAACGCTGCCGCAGGCGTAGGAACGGCAGGGACAGGCAGGTGGCCGTCGCAGGCCCTAGGCTGCGAGCCATGGCACCGAACACCGCGACGAACACCTCTGTCTCCCGCGACGAACTGCTGGACTTCGTACGTCCCCGGCACCGCGCCATCCTGCTCACCCGCCGCACCGACGGGAGCCCCCAGGGGTCCCCCCTGACCTGCGGGGTCGACGACTCCGGCCGCATCGTCGTCTCGACGTACCCGGAGCGCGCCAAGACCCGCAACGCCAAGCGGGACGAGCGGGTCAGCCTGATCGTGCTGAGCGACGAGTGGAACGGGCCGTGGGTCCAGATCGACGGCTACGCCGAGGTGATCGACTCGCCCGACTCCGTCGAGCCGCTCGTCGAGTACTACCGGAACATCGCGGGTGAGCATCCGGACTGGGACGAGTATCGCGAGGCGATGCTCAAGCAGGGGAAGTCGATCATCCGGGTCACGCCCGAGAGGTGGGGGCCGGTCGCCACCGGGGGGTTCCCGGCGCGGTTGGCTCCGCAGGAGTAGGAGCGTTTACTCGCCCCCTCCGCCCCTACCCGTCCCGTTCCTGGGGGCTGCGCCCCCAGACCCCGCTAAAAGACTGCGCAGTTCCCCGCGCCCCTTTTAGGGGCGCGGGGAACTGCGCGACAAGCCCCCATACACCCGCAGCCGAAAGGCTGGTACGGGACGGGTAGGGGCGGAGGGGGCGAAAACCCATTCCTCAGCCCCGCTGCACCATCGTCTCGATGCCCGCGATCAGTGTCTCCAGGGCGAAGGTGAAGTCTCGCTCGCGCATTTCCTCAACCGTGTCGCCGCCGCGGGCCTCCAGCAGGTCCGCGGAGCTGGCGACGTGCGCGGCGAACTGGGGCTGTTCGCCGATCGTGCTCATGGCCTGGCGGTAGTACTCGTCCTGGCTCATCCCCGCGGAAGCGCACCGCTGCACGAAGTGGCCCTCGATCGTGCCGAAGCCGTAGACGAACTGGAAGACCGCCGAGAGAGCGCCCATCTGTCCGTGCGGGGGCAGGCCCGTCCTGCGGATCACCTCATGGACGCGGAGCGAGAAGGCCATCGAGTGCGGGCCGATGTTCAGGAAGGTGCCGCTGAGCGGGGACACCCAGGGGTGGCGCACCAGCAGGGCCCGGTAGCCGCCGGCGAGGAAGCGCAGCTGGTCGCGCCAGTCCTCACCCGACTCCGCGTCCGGCAGCTCCAGTTCGCCGAAGACCGCGTCGAGGGCGAGTTCGAGCAGGTCGTCCTTGGTGTCGACGTACCAGTACACGGACATCGCGGTGACGTTCAGCTCGGCGGCCAGCCGGCGCATGGAGAACTTCGCCATCCCCTCCGCGTCGAGCAGCCGCACCGTGACCTCGGTGATCCGGCCCCGGTCGAGCCCCGACGGCTGACCGCCGCCCCGGGCCGAACCGCCCCGGGCGGCCTTGCCCTCCAGCCAGACACTGGTCCGCGCCGGCCGCTCGGCCCTGTCGGCTGCCCTCACCATGGCGCACCTTCCTCGGAACTCGGTACTTCAAGAGAGTGGGCCCGGAATTCACCGGTCCGCCCTTCTCGAATGATGCTAAGCGGGCGTCAGACGGACACCGCCACCACGGAGTCTCCCCGCTCCGCCCGCCGCAGCAACGCCGCCGCCAGCAGCCCCCCGAGAAGTACGGCGACCGCACCCACCAGCTGGCTGGTCTCGAGCCCCGACGAGAACGCGTCGGTGATCCGCCCCCGCTCGTCCGCCGAGCCGGCGGACGCGAGCGCCGCGGGCAGTGAGCTCGCCGCCACCGGAATGAGCGCCGCGAAACGGGAGTTGAGGACCGCGCCGAGCACGGCCACGCCCAGGCCGTTGCCGAACTCGGCCAGCGTGCCGTTGATGCCCGCTCCGACGCCCGCCTTCTCCCGGGGGATGGCGCTCATGATGGCGTGCGCCATGGCGGGGTTGGCGATGGCGCACCCCACGCCGATCAGCAGCAGCCCGAGCAGCGTGCCGACGTACCCGTGCGCGGTGAGCGTCGCGATCGAGACCAGGCCGCCCGACATCAGCACCATGCCGAGCGCGATCGACACCGGTGTCCCGAGCTTCGCCGTCCACTTCGCCGACAGGCCGGAGAAGTTCAGGGCGACGACGGCGAGCGCGAGCGGCGCGGTTCGCAGCCCGGCCTCCAAGGGCCCGTATCCCAGCACGACTTGAAGGTGCTGGGTCAGCAGGAAGAGCGCCCCGCCCATGCCGAAGGTGATGAGCACCGCGCCCGCGACGGCTCCCGTGAAGCGCCGGTCGCGGAAGAAGTGCAGATCGAGCATCGGGTACGGGATCCGGCTCTCCCAGTGGGCGAAGAGGGCGAGCACCGCCACCGCGCCCACCGCGGTGGCCATCACCCGTCCGGACGCCCAGCCGTGCTCGGGCCCGGAGATGATCGCGTACACGAGCGCGCTCATACCGATCGTGGAGAGCAGCGCGCCGAGCAGGTCAGGACGGTCCCCGCGCGGGTTTTTCGACTCCGGTACGAGGGCCACCACCGCGACGATCCCCAGCGCCACCACCGGCAGATTGACCAGGAAGATCGCGCCCCACCAGAAGTGGTCCAGCATGAACCCGCCGAGGAGCGGCCCCGTCGCGAAGCCGAGCGCGTTGACGGCGCTCCAGACGCCGATCGCCTTCGGCTGCTCGTCGGGGGTGAAGATCTGCATCGCGACGGCGAGCGTGGTCGTCAGCAGCAGCGCGCCGCCGACACCCATGCCCGCCCGCGCGGCGATCAACTGCCCTGTGGAGTCGGCGAGTCCGGCCGCCACCGACCCGATCCCGAACAGCACGAGCCCGGCGACCAGCATCTTCTTGCGGCCGTAGCGGTCGGCCGCGCTGCCCGCCGTGAGCAGCAGCCCGGACTGCACCAGGGAGTACGCGTTGATCATCCACTGGATGTCGGCGGTTCCCGCGCCGAGTTCGCGGGTGAGGGAGGGGATCGCGACGTTCAGCACGGTGTTGTCGAGCAGCACGGTGAGCTGGGCGAGGCAGATGACACCGAGGATGAGCCAGCGCTGGGGGTGTCCTTGGTAGGTCTGGGTGGGGGTGGGGGTGGTGGTCTGCGTGGGGGTGGGGGTGGTGGTCTGCGTGGGGGACATGCTGTACACCGTAGAACAGCTCCTGTACGGCGTACAACAAAGTTGTTTTCCAGGGCGTACGAAAGGGCGGTGGCCCGGAGCGAATGCCCCGGGCCACCGCCCTGAGAAGGAACCGTCAGACCCCTGAGAGGGAACCGTCAGGCCCCCGAGAGCAAACCGTCAGCTGCTGCTGGTCGGCTGCGTCAGGTCGTAGAAGGTGGCCGAACCGACCGTCACCTTCGTGTAGTTGGCCTCGACCCACGAGGTGATCTGGGAGGAGGTGCCTTCGCTGCTGCCGCCCATGCCGCCGCCGCCGGTTCCGCTGGAGATGAAGTAGTGGATCTTGCCGTCGGCCACGTACTCCTTGAACTGGGCCAGCGTCGGCGACGGGTCGGTGCCGTTGAAGCCGCCGATCGCCATCACCGGGTCACCGGTGGCGAGCTGGTAGCTCGCGGAGTTCTGGGCACCGATGGCCGCGGCCGCCCAGGTGTAGTCGTCGGCGTTCTTCTCGAGGAGCGCCTTCGCCTCGTCGGTGACGGTCGCGCCGTTGAGCAGACCCGCGGCGCCGCCGCCACCGCCCATGCCGCCTTCGCCCGTCCGGCCGCCGGTCGTACCGCCCTGGCCGTTCTGCTGGGTGTTGCCGTTCGTGCCGCCGCCGGGGAAGCCGCCGCCGGTGCCACCTGTCGGGGGCTGGCCCATGCCGCCGCCCTGCTGGGCATTGCCGCCACCCTGCTGCGTGTTGCCGCCGCCGCCCGGGAAGCCGCCGCCACCGCCCATGCCACCGCCGCCGCCACCGCGGCCGCCCATCATGCTCGCGCCGGACGGGCCGGCCGTCACGATGGACCCGGTGTGCCCGGTGTTCACCGTGCTGAGGGTGTACGCGGTCGGACCCGCGACCGAGGCCACGAAGCTCAACGCGACTGCCGCGAGGGCCAGTTGGCGGCCCAGCTTGGCCACGAAGATCAGGCCGAGGGCGCCGACCAGACCGCCGATGAGGACCAGCCACTTGAGCCAGGGCAGGTAGTCGGGGGTGCGGTTGAGGAGGACGTAACCCCAGGCCGCGGTCGCGGTGACCGAGGCGGCGAGGGTGAGCGAGGCCCAGAGCTTCGAGCGCTCTTCCCACAGCACCGTGGCGCCCATGCCGACCACCGCGGCGATGTAGGGAGCCAGGGCGATCGTGTAGTACTGGTGGAAGATGCCGGCCATGTAGCTGAAGATCAGCGTGGTCATCAGCAGCGCGCCGCCCCAGGCGAGGAACGAACTGCGCGTCAGGTCGGTCCGCTTGGCCTTGCGGGTCAGGACAAGACCCGCGACCAGCAGGATCAGCGCGGCGGGGAGCAGCCACGAGATCTGGCTGCCGATCTCGGAGTTGAACATCCGGTCCCAGCCGGTCTCGCCCCACTGCCCGGTGCCACCGGCGCCGCCTCCGCCGCCGACACTGCCGGTCTCCTCGCCGTTGATACGGCCAAGTCCGTTGTAACCGAAGGTCAGTTCAAGGAAGGAGTTGTCCTGCGAGCCGCCGATGTAGGGACGCGAGGACGCCGGCCACAGCTCGACGATCGCGACCCACCAGCCGCCGGAGACGAGCAGCGCGAGCGTCGACCAGCCCAGCTGCACGAACCGCTTCTTCAGCTTCACCGGCGCGCAGACCGCGTACAGGATGGCGAGCGGCGGCAGGATCAGGAAGGCCTGCAGGGTCTTCGACAGGAAGGCGAAGCCGACCGCGACACCCGCCCAGACCAGCCACTTCGTGCGGCCGTCCTCGAGAGCGCGGATCACGCAGTAGACCGTGACGGTCATGAGCAGCGCGAGGATCGCGTCCGGGTTGTTGAACCGGAACATCAGCGCGGCGACGGGGGTGAGCGCGAGCACGGCGCCCGCGATCAGGCCCGCTGCCGGGCTGAAGCGGCGGCGCAGGGCCGCGTACAGGACGGCGACCGTGCCGACGCCCATCAGCACCTCGGGAACGAGGATCGCCCACGAGCTGAGGCCGAAGATCTTGACCGACAGCGCCATCGGCCACAGCGAGGCCGGGGGCTTGTCGACGGTGATGGCGTTGGAGGCGTCCAGCGAGCCGAAGAAGAAGGCCTTCCAGCTCTCGCTGCCGGCCTGGACGGCCGCGGAGTAGAAGGAGTTGGCGTAGCCGGAGGCGCTCAGGTTGTACAGGTACAGCACCGCGGTGACGACCAGCAGACCGAGGAACGCGGGGCGCGCCCAGCTCGGGTCCTCGGGCCGGCCGCGCCAGAGGCGGCGCGCGAAGGGCTGCTTCGGCTCACCGGAGTCGGGGGAGGCGGCGGGCACGACCGGCTCGTGTACAGCCGTCGAGGCCGACGGCCCCACGGAGGGGTCCACGGTACTGCTGGGGGGATTCGCTCCCCCCTGATAGCTCGTATCGGACTGGGTCGTCATCGTGCGTTCCTCGGATTCGGATCGTCGTCGTACGGGCGCACGGCTTCGAGCTGCATGGTCGCGTCGCCGTAGGTGCGGTCCGCGGCTTCACCGGCGCGGAACTGGTCTGTGTGGAACTGCTCTGTGCGGAACTGCTCGTACTGCTGGTGTCCCTGGTACTGCTGCTGTCCTGGGTACGGCGGCTGTCCCGGGTACTGCTGCGGGGCCGCCGTCGAGTAGGTGGGCGAGGCCGGGTTGCGGACCGCCCCGACCGGGGAGGCGGGCTCGTCGCGCCGGTCGGGGAAGACCCAGGCCCGGAAGAGCAGGAACCGCAGGACCGTCGCCGCGAGGTTGGCGGCGATGAGCACCGCCAGTTCCGTGGAGTGCCCGGGGTTCGTTGTCGCCGCGTTCAGGGCGGCGAGCGAACCGCTGGTGAGGGCGAGGCCGATGCCGAAGACGACCAGGCCCTGCGCCTGGTGGCGGACGGCGCCGCCCCGGCCGCGTACGCCGAAGGTCAGGCGCCGGTTGGCGGCCGTGTTGGCGACGGCCGAGACCAGCAGGGCGAGCGCGTTGGCGACCTGCGAGCCCGAGAACGTACGGAAGCCGCTGTAGAGCAGCAGGTAGAACAGCGTGGACAGGGCGCCGACCACGCAGAAGCCGACGAGCTGGCGGGCCAGGCCCTTGGGCACGTCGGTCAGCTCGCGGTCGCGCGGGTCGTCCCCGAAGGGCCGGGCGAGCCGGTCGAGCGGCAGCGAACCGGTGGCGAGGGCACGTCCGACGCGCCACACGCCCTTCAAGTCGTCCGTCGCCGTCTTGACGATGTGCACGGTCGAGTCCGGGTCGTCGACCCAGTCGACCGGCACCTCGTGGATCCGGAGTCCGGCCCGCTCGGCGAGGACCAGCATCTCGGTGTCGAAGAACCAGCCGGTGTCTTCGACCAGCGGCAGCAGCACCTGGGCGACATCACGCCGGATCGCCTTGAAGCCGCACTGGGCGTCCGTGAAGCGCGCCTGCAGCGAACCGCGCAGGATCAGGTTGTACGTGCGGCTGATGAACTCGCGCTTGGCACCGCGCACCACGCGCGAGCTCCGGGCGAGCCGCGAGCCGATCGCGAGGTCCGAGTGACCCGAGATCAGCGGCGCCACCAGCGGCAGCAGGGCGTTGAGGTCGGTGGACAGGTCCACGTCCATGTACGCGAGGATCGGGGCGTCCGAGGCGGACCACACCGTGCGCAGCGCCCGGCCCCGGCCCTTCTGCTCCAGCCGGAAGGACCGTACTTCCGGAATCTCGGCGTCCAGCCGTGCGGCGACCTGCGGAGTCGTGTCCGTCGACGCGTTGTCCGCGACGGTGATACGGAACTCGTACGGGAAGGTGCGCTTGAGGTGCTCGTGCAGTCTCATCACACACGGCTGAAGGTCCTTCTCCTCGTTGTAGACGGGGATCACTACGTCCAGGACAGGCGTACCGGCGGACCCGGCCGGGAGGTGCTCCCGCGCCGGCAGGTTGCCGGGAGAAGAATCGGTTCGCATGCCAACGACTCTTGTCAAGCGCCCTGTTGCGCCCATGTGGTGGCACTGTGCTCTGACTGTGAGTACGTTTGCGAATTTGTTACAGCCGCTTGGACGGGCAGCGCGGGCAGATGCAGGGTGAACACGGTACGTCCGGGCACACTGTCCACGGTCACAGCACCTCCATGCGCTGATGCGACGGCCTGCACGATGGCAAGCCCCAGACCGGTCGAGCCGGAGGAGCGGGAGCGCGAGGAATCTCCGCGTGCAAAGCGTTCGAAGACGCGCGGAAGCAGGTCGGGGGGAATGCCCTGGCCATCGTCCTGGACGTCCACGCAGAGCCACGGTCCTTGCTGGTGGACACGTGCGGTGACGGTGGTACCCGGCGGTGTGTGCGTGCGTGCATTCGCGAACAGGTTGACCATGACCTGCTGCAGCCGTGCGGCGTCCGCGAGGACCAGCGCGGGCTCGTCCGGCAGTTCCAGGCGCCAGTTGTGATCCCGCCCGGCCGCCCGGGCGTCGCTCACGGCGTCGATGACCAGCGGTACGAGGTCGGTCTGCTCGTACTGCAGCGGCCGCCCGGCGTCGAGCCGCGCGAGCAGCAGAAGGTCCTCGACCAGGAGGGTCATGCGCCCGGCTTCGGATTCAATCCGGCCCAGCGCGTGCCGGGTGTCGGGCCCGGTCTCCTCCCTGCCGCGTCTGGTCAGCTCGGCGTATCCGCGGATCGACGCCAGTGGCGTACGCAGCTCATGGCTCGCGTCCGCGACGAACTGGCGTACGCGCGTCTCGCTCTGCTGTCTCGCGTGCAGGGCGCCGTGGATGTGGTCGAGCATCCGGTTGAGGGCCGCACCGACCTGGCCGACCTCGGTGTGCGGGTCGGCCTCGGACTCGGGCACTCGCTCGTACAGGGTGACTTCGCCGCTGTGCAGGGGGAGTTCGGAGACGCGGGTGGCGGTGGAGGCGACCTTGCGCAGGGGGCGCAGGGCGACGCCGACGAGCACGCTGCCCGCGATGGCGGCGGCGACAAGGCCGGCGCCGGTGACGCTCACCTCGACGAGGATGAGGGTGTTGATGGTGTTGGTGACGGACTTGGTGGGGATGGCGACGTAGAAGTTGCCCTTGCTGCCCTCTTTGTACGTGACGCGGTACTCGCCGAGGCCGGGCAGCTCCACGGTGTGCTCGCCGGTCTTGGACACGGAGCCGAGGGCGGCCGTCTGCGCCTCGGTGAGCTCCGGGGTGTCCATCCCGTTGAAGGTGCCGCTGCTGTCGGTCTTCTCCTTGGAGATGACCGCCTGCGTGATCCCGCCGTTCTCCACGACGGCGGCGACGGTGTTCTCCGCGCTCGGCCCCCGGGTGAGGAACTCGAATTCGTTGTCCGAGGAGTTGGCGTCGGCGATGGCCCCGGGGATCTGGGTGTTGTCCGGGTTGCCGCCCCCTGGCTTCAGAGGGCCGCCGGTCGCGCGCGCGGAGGCCTCGCCCAGCTGGCCGTCCAGTTGCTCGTACAGATGCTTCTGCAGCGCGATGGTCGTCACGGTGCCGATCACGGCACAGACCACCGCGATGAGCGCCACCGCCGAGACGACGAGCCGCGTCCGCAGCGTGCGCGGCTGTCGAAGTCGCCTCTTCTGCGCTCGCGGCCGTCGTCGTCCGCTCATGACGCCGCGGGCTTGATCAGATAACCGGCACCGCGCCGGGTGTGGATCATCGGCTCACGACCGGCGTCGATCTTGCGGCGCAGATACGAGATGTACAGCTCGACGACGTTGGCCTGGCCACCGAAGTCGTACGACCACACGCGGTCGAGTATCTGTGCCTTGCTGAGCACCCGGCGCGGGTTGCGCATCAGGAAGCGCAGCAGCTCGAACTCGGTGGCGGTGAGGTGGATGCCCTCGCCGCTCCGCGAGACCTCGTGGCTGTCCTCGTCGAGGGTGAGGTCCCCGACGACGAGCACGGAGTCGCTGCGGCGGTCGGCGGCGCCGGAGCGGCGGATCAGTCCGCGCAGCCGGGCCACGACCTCTTCGAGGCTGAAGGGCTTGGTGACGTAGTCGTCGCCGCCTGCGGTGAGCCCGGCGATACGGTCCTCGACGGCGTCCTTCGCCGTCAGGAAGAGGACCGGTACGTCGGGGAGCTCACGGCGGAGCCGCCCCAGGACGGTCAGCCCGTCCATGTCCGGCAGCATCATGTCGAGGACGACGGCGTCGGGCCGGAAGTCGCGAGCGGTCTGAATCGCTCCCGTCCCGTCACCCGCGCTGCGGATCTGCCAGCCTTCATAGCGAAGGGCCATGGACAGCAGCTCGGTGATCGACAGCTCGTCGTCCACCACAAGCACTCGGACGGGGCTCCCGTCCGGCCTCAGCAGTTCGGTGCGCCCCTGGGGCGAGGTCGTGGTCATAGCCGACACATTGCTCGGCGCCGCTGAGAACATCCTTTCTGGAACCTGTGATTTTCCTGAGAAACGCACAGCCGCCTCTCAGGGAACACCTGGGCGGGGCTCAGCACTCGCTGTGATCGGGAGGTGTCAGAGAGGTCCTGAGGTGGACACCGGGCTGTCACTGGTGGGCGCGCTCGAAGCCATGGCTGTGCTCGACCTTTGAGATGTGGATGCTGTAGCGCTCGAACCAGTGGTCGCGCCCGTGCTTCTTCGCCGCCCGGTGCTCCTGGTGGTTCCGCCACTCCTCGATGGCGGCCTCGTCCCGGAAGTAGGCGACGCTGATCCCGAGCCCGCCGGGCGTCCGCGCGTAGTCCTCCCCGAGGAAGCCGGGGATCTCCTTGACCAGCTCGCCCATGCGCTCGGCGGTCTCGCCGTAGCCGTTGTCGCCTTCCGTCCGCAGGGATGTGAACACGACGGCGTAGTACGGGGGTTCGTGGGCGGCGACGGGGGTGGCGGCAGATGCAGGGGCGTCAGGTGCAATGGCGTGATCGCTCATGTCGGCCACTCTCGGGGCGGGCGTTCCCCGGCGTCCAGCGCCTTGTCGAACGGGATCCAAACGGGATCCAAGTCTTGACCATTGCGGCCTTCATCCGCCCCTCGCCCGGATCCCCCGTCCGATGCTTCAGAAGAGCCCGTCCTGCACGGCGGCGTCCCTCAACTCCCGTACTGGCACGGTCAGTCCTGCGTCCGCGTCGGCGGCGGTCAGCTCCCATCCGGTCATCAGGCGCGTATCGAGGACGACGACCCCGCGCTCGGTGGCCAGATGCAGATCGGGCCCGGCGGCGGCAACCAGTTCCCCGCTCACCACACCCCCCGCGACAAGCTCGCCGACGACACCCCAGGCCGGCGGCAGCCCGTCGAGCCCGAAGGCACCGGCGTGATCGACCGCCTCGAACGGCATGCGCTCCAGGGACTCGGGCCACCCGCCGAGCCGTACCGCCCGCGCGTGCAGCTCACGAACTTCCGCGGCTCGAACCTCCGCGTCCGGCAGTGCACTCCGGACGGCGCGCTTGGCGTCGTAGGGAATCCGGTCCGGTACGCCGAGGACCGTACGCAAGAGCTCCTCGCTCCGCCGGGCGGCCATCAGCGGCCCCCTGCCCAGCCAGGTGAAGACAACGGCTCCCTGCTCAAGCAGCCGAGCGGAGCCACGCTCGACGGCGGTGATTCCGACCTTGACCATCCCGGGCCCGAACCAGGCCAGATAGACGGAGTAGGGCCGAAGGTCGTCCGCGATGGTGTCCGCCGCGACGGAATGGGCCCGGTCGAGGCGCCCGCACTCCTCGCACCGGGCACCGACACTCCGCCCGGACACCGCAGCACTCACGGGACACGCGTTCCCCCGCGCCCCCACACACGTACGCCCTCCCCCGTCCACCACAGCGAACGCGACCCGCTTCCCCCAGGTCAACGCACTGCTCCGCCCCCCGTCCCACACGAGCCCGGGGCCACCCCCGGCCCACCGCAGCCCCGTACATCTCCACATTTGTGCCATCACCGAAAGCGTAGAGGCCACCACTGACAACCCGGGCCGGGTGCGATGGCCGGGGACGGCGGAGCGGGCACATCACATGTCAACTCCGGTACTGAATAGGCCCGTTACGTGCATCCCGCACCCGGCGGCCGGACATCATGCACTCATGAAGCCGGAGACCAAGCGGAAATGGGCTTGGGTGGCAGGTGTGGCCACAGCCGCCCTCTTCGTCGCACTTCTGATCTGGGGCCCCTGGCTCCTCGAAGGCCGCCACATCCGCGACAAGCACGGCGAGCTCGTCTCGTCCGCGGGCATCATCATCACCGGTCTCCGCACCGCCCTCCTCGCCATCGCCGCCGGCGCCATCGCGGCCCTGGGCCTCTGGTACACCCACAAGAACCACGAACTCAGCCGCGAGGAACAGGTCACCGACCGCTACGTGGAAGCCATCAAGCTCCTCGGCTCCGAGAACCTCCACGAACGCCTGGGCGGCATCTACAGCCTCGAACGCATCATGAAGGACAGCGAGAAGGACCAGGTCACGATCATCGAGGTCCTCGCGGCGTTCATCCGCACCCCTACGTCGGAGCAGAAACAGGCACTCCTGCCGGCTGCCCAGCCGGAACCCGAGGACAGCGATCCGGAAGACTCGGCCGCCCCGTTGCCCGTCGATGTCCAGGCCGCCCTGACCGTACTCGGGCGCCGCCCGGACCCCGACGGAACACCGACCGCCGACCTCAGACGCATCGACTGGCACAACGCCGACCTGGAACACGCGAACCTCCAGCACGTGGACCTCACGGGTGCGGACCTCAGAGGAGCCCGACTCAGGGGAGCGGACCTCAAGGGAACGAACCTCACAGGGGTACGCCTCAGGGGAGCGGACCTCCGAGACGCGGACCTCCAGGGGGCGGACCTCAGGGACGTGGACCTCAGCAGGGTCGACCTCAGAGGGGTGGACCTCGGAGGAGTGGACCTCAGGGCGATGAACCTGGTGAGGGTGGACCTCACGGGCGCACAGTTGGTAGGGGCGGACCTCAGGGGAGCGGACTTCAGAAGCACGCACCTCAGGGCGGCCAACTTCACAGGCGCACAACTCATGAACGCGAACCTCACGGCCGTAGACCTCACCAAGGTGATCCTCAGAGCGGCTGACCTCAGAGGCGCCCACCTCGGCATGGCCCACCTCGTCGACGCGGACCTCAAGGAAGCCGACCTCAGGGGCGCCCAGGGACTGACGTATGAACAACTCGTCCACTCGAAGCTCTACGACGACACGAGTCTCCCCAAGGAACTCAGGACGGACCGCCGAATCAAGAACCACATCAAGAACTGCAAGGCCGAGGCCCGCTGGAGGGAGGACCTGGAAACTCCCAAGTCCTGAGGTGGTCGACGTGGTTGGTGCACGTGGTTGGTCCACCGTGGATGGGGAGGAGGCGAAGTGGAGAACGGACTGCGATGGATAGCCGGCGTGTACGACGTCGGCTACACCTTCACGCTGTGCGAGGGCATTACGCCGCAGGAGCTGCTGGTGCGGATGGGTGCGGACCCCTCACACATCCACGAGCTGACCGAAGACGCGGTCGCGGAGCTGCAGTTCCAGCCGGAGGACGGCCTTCCCAGCGATCTGGAGTTCCTGGACCGGGAGGACGAAGACCTCGTGGCAAAGCTGGAAGAGGCAGGGTTTCTGTCCCGCCCGGAGGCGATCGTCCGGGCCGGAGCCGTCCCCGGCTGGGCATACGCCATCGAGAACTTCTCGTGCCGCGCCACGTCCTGCCTGGAGGCGCTGTCACGCGGCACGCGGGCCTACACCGTGTTCCGCAGCGGAGCGGGCATGCAGCAAGTCGGCTACGCCCGTGCCGGCGAGGTACTGGCCTACTACGAACCGCAGAGTCCGAGCCAGGGCCACACCGCGACGCAAGCCACGGTGCCCGGCTTCACCCACACAGGCGAGGAGGTACCCGACATCGCCTTCCTCCGCTTCCTCGAGCAAGAGCTCGGGATCTACATCGCGTGGGAGGAAACCCTGGCCCCGCTGCCCACCGCCGCGTTCGCGCGCGCCTATCCCTGAGAGCTGGGTTTTCGCTGGTCCAGGCGCTGTGGGGCTGCGATTGAGTGATCGCCATTCGTCGTTGCCCGTCAGTGTTCGCCACTCGGCGCGTTGTCCTCCACGAACACCTTCAGCGCCCCCTGGTGCTCCTCGGCACGGGCTGTGGCCGTACCGCCCAGTTCCTGGACCCGCCGCAGAGTGCGGTCGAAAAAGTCCCGGCCGGAGGGCACGAGGACGGACAGCTCCAGGTCCTCGTAGCAGGCCAGGAGCGTGCCGTTCTCGGCCCGGAGGGTGACGGGAAACTCCTTCCGGTCGGTCCGGCCGAGGAGTTCGTCGCGGGCTCCCTCGCTGTACGACGTCCAGTGGCCGATGAACGGCATGATCAGGTCCGGCCGGGCTCTCCTCGCAAACGCGACCGTCATGGCCTGGAGGTCCTCCCACCACGGCAGCCGCAGGCGAAGCGAGTCCACCGCGTACCTGCGCCGCCCACCCTGAACGAGAAGGCAATCGCCGAACTCCTCCTCCCAGTCGTCCCCACGTTCGTCCACTTCGCGGATCTCAACCAGCGCATGACAGCCGACGGGACGGTCCGAGACGGCAGCCAGGCCTCGAAGAGGGCCACCGAGCGACACCAGATTCCGGTCGTACATGTACCCCAAGTGCCGTTCGTGGTCCGTACCGCCCAGGGACGGAGGAGCGGCCGCGCTGATCGCCTTGGGGTTGTACTCGTTGTCCGGACGGGGGACGAGTTGCACCACGACAGGCAGAACCGGCTGCTTCTTCGACCGCCCGGCGACGGCCGCCATGAAGATCCCCTTCTCCCAGCCCTCCGGCAGAGTGCCGCGGACGAACGCCCGATAGGTGTCGGCCCCTTCGGCCCGCAGCGCCACACCGAACGAGAACTCGGGGGCATTGGCGGGGATCATCAACATCCCGCTCTCGGGGTCTTCGGCTATCGATCCGGGTCTGGTGTCCACTGGCGCCGTCCTGTCGCAGTCGGTTTCCGCCCATCGCTCCTGATCAGGGCAAATGGGCGGCAGCGACGATATCGAACGACGCGACGAACGCCGAAGGGCCCCACCCGAAGCGAGGAATCTCGAAGGGCCCCACCCGAAGCGAGGAATCTCGAAGGGCCCCACCGCGAACGGTGGGGCCCTTCGAGTCGTGCCCGTGAGGCTCTGGCGAACGGGTCTCAGCGGCGGGTGAGCCACCGGCCCACGCCGATCGCCGCGGTGATCATGACGGCCAGTACGACGGCGATCGCGATCTTCGTACCGGTATCCATGACACTGAACATCTGGGTCTCCTTCTCAGGGGAACACGTCGAGTTGGTCGTGCGGGGTGGGCGGAGCGGGGAGGTCAGGATTTCCGAGGGTTCTCGGACGACGACCCGGGGCGGTAGCTGAGCAGGTCTCCCGGCTGGCACTGCAGGACTTCGCAGATCCGGGTGAGGGTGGTGAACCGGATCGCCTTGGCGCGGCCGTTCTTGAGGACGGACAGGTTGACGTTGGTCACGCCGACGCGGCTGGCGAGTTCGGTGACGGTCATACCGCGCTCGCTGAGGAGTTTGTCGAGGTGCACCTCGATGTCATGGCCCTCGTGGTCGTCGTCGGCGCCCATCAGACGACCCCTTCAAGGTCCTCGCGCATTGACGCGCCCGCGTGGGTGATCCGCGCGAAGGTCAGCAGCCCGAGACCGGTCAGTACGGCCAGGTAGGGAAACGTCCACAGGTCCAGCCAGGTCCCGGCCGAGAAGTCCGCGCTCTTCGCCAGCGCCGCGAGCAGAGCCCCTCTGGCATTGGCCTCGACGATCTCGACGACCAGGCTCCCGACCAGCAACCACCAGCCGAGCAGGCGAAGCCGCGATGCCGTCTCCGCGGTGTAGACCCCCTCGCGCGCCGCTCCCTGCAGGAGCCGGTGCAGCAGGAAGAGGCCGCTGATCAGCAGCAACGTCGATGGCAGTTCACCGAGTTCATTCACGAGGCGCAGGTACGCGTCGGGCGACTCGGCGCAGTAGCGGGGAATCGAGTCGACCTGCGCCCCGCTCTCGGCGGCGAACCCGCCGGGACTGACCGAGCTGGTGGTCGACTCGTCGGCGATGCAGACGACGACATCCCCCCAACTGCCGCGCACAACCGAGAGAACAAGCCCTGCCGTCACGAGGGCCAACATCAGGCGCAGGACGACGGACACGACCGTGGCCATGGGTTCGAGCATCTTCCGGTCTTCGGTCATGGCGCCCCGCCTCGCTTATCGTTTATCGATGTTATCGAGAAACGATAAGCGAGCGGGGTGTGCGACGCAACCCCCGCATGTCACGACGGACACGGGGCGGAAGGGGACGCGCCTTGGGCCGGCCGGCACGCGCAACGGAGGTCCGGGCTGTTCGCCGTGAGCGTCGACAGCGACCGAACCGATCGCTCGGCAGCAACCGAACCGACCACCTAACGGCCGGTTCGGCTCAGGCGGCGGCTTTGTCGCCGACGAGGTTGCCCCTCATGAGCCACGTCGGACCTTCGGCATAGGCACCGGCTTCGGCGAAGAACGCCGCGAAGTACGGGCCGACGGCATGCGCGTTGAACGCATCGACGTCCGCATAGACCTCGTTCAGGTAGAAGACATCCGGGTTCTCCTCGCCCGCGATGACCTCGAACCGATGGGAGCCGGGCTCGTTCGTGAGGGAGTCACAAGCGGTCCTGACCAACCGGCTGAAGTCGCTGGTGCAGGAAGGCGTACTCACCCGCGAGGACGACGGAGTCGGCGGTATCGAGTACCGGCTGACGGACAAGGGCGTTGCACTGTGGCCGGCCGTGCACGCACTGATGAACTGGGGGGAGGCCTTCTACTCCCCGAACGGAATGAAGCGCGTCCTCCGCCACGACCTGGACGGAGGTCTCCTCGACCACGACGGACACTGCCGAGACTGTGGTTCAGCCGTCCCGGTCCCGGAGATCCGGATCGAACCCGGACCCGGCTTCCCGCCGGTGATCCCCCCAGCCGTCTAGAGCCGCTTCAGGTTCCGGTCCAGGATCGCCCGGAGCCGATCCACGTCTTCGGGATTCTGGGCGCCCCGCTTGGGCAGGACCGCGACTCCGGCCGCGCGCTCGCCGCCCAGCAGCACGAAGAGCGCGGGCGTCTCCAGATACTCCCGGAACACAGTCCACTCCACGGTGAAAGACGCCCGCTCACCGGTACTGACCGCGCCGCGGTCGTCGGCCACCATGCGGCACTGCCCGTACGGCTCCACGACGCTGAACATCCGGCGGGCCATGGTGCGCAGCCCTCGCACGGTGCCCCAGGATGTGACTGCCACGGAGATCACCAGCGTGATGATCCACACAGCCGGCGTTTCATCGCGGAGGGCCGAGAAGACGGCCACGGCGATTACCGCCGTCATCGGCGCCATGAGCGCCTGGGCCCGGCCCGCCGGTGACCGACGGGCTCGTGCACGGAGCGCCTCCTCGAAGTCCGCGGCCGTCGGCCGGTAGACGAACTCCACGGCCGTACCGCGCTCCGTGTCCTGATGTGAGGATTCCCCGCCCCTGGTGTCCATGAGCCGGGATCCTAACGAGAGGTTGGCCCGGCGAATCAGGTCCGCCGTTCCAGGACCACTGGACACCCTCGGATCCAGTCGAAGTGGTTGCCGCCAAACACTGCCGTCAAGGCAAAAGCCAGAGGCCCCGTGGATCACTCCACGGGGCCTCTGATCTGATGTGCACTCGGCAGGATTCGAACCTGCAACCTTCTGATCCGTAGCTCTATGTGGATCGGTTGTTTGGGGTCATTCCGGTTGGTCGGGAGCGTCTGAGGGGTGCTGAAGGTCAGGGGTGGTTGCTGGGGTTGCTGTATCTGGTTGCTGTACTGCCTCGGCAACTTTGCGGGCGTGGGCGAGGTTGTTGCGGCTGTTCAAGGTCTGGGGGTGGGTGTCGCCGAGAACCTGCTCGTACTGGGTGAGGGTGGCCTCGTACAGGGAGATGGCGCGGTCCAGATCCCCCGCCGACGCGTAGGCTCCGGCAAGGTTGTTGCGACTGTTCAAGGTGCTCGGATGCGTGTCGCCGAGAACCTGCTCGCGCTGGGTGAGGCTGGCCTCGTACAGGGAGATGGCGCGGTCCAGATCCCCCGCCGACTGGTAGGCGTAGGCAAGGTTGTTGCGGCTGGTCAGGGTGTCGGGGTGGGTGTCGCCGAGAACCTGCTCGCGCTGGGTGAGGCTGGCCTCGTACAGGGGGATCGCGCGGTCCAGATCCCCCGCCGACTCGTAGGCTCCGGCAAGGTTGTTGCGACTGTTCAAGGTGCTCGGATGCGTGTCGCCGAGAACCTGCTCGCGCTGGGTGAGGCTGGCCTCGTACAGGGAGATGGCGCGGTCCAGATCCCCCGCCGACGCGTACGCTCCGGCAAGGTTGTTGCGACTGTTCAAGGTGCTCGGATGCGTGTCGCCGAGAACCTGCTCGCGCTGGGTGAGGCTGGCCTCGTACAGGGGGATCGCGCGGTCCAGATCCCCCGCCGACTGGTAGGCGTAGGCAAGGTTGTTGCGGCTGGTCAGGGTGTCGGGGTGGGTGTCGCCGAGAACCTGCTCGTACTGGGTGAGGCTGGCCTCGTACAGGGAGATGGCGCGGTCCAGATCCCCCGCCGACGCGTACGCTCCGGCAAGGTTGTTGCGACTGGTCAGAGTGTCGGGGTGCGTGTCGCCGAGAACCTGCTCGTACTGGGTGAGGCTGGCCTCGTACAGGGGGATCGCGCGGTCCAGATCCCCCGCCGACTCGTAGGCTCCGGCAAGGTTGTTGCGACTGGTCAGAGTGTCGGGGTGCGTGTCGCCGAAGACCGTCTCGTACTGGGTGAGGGCGGCTGTGCGCAGGGGGATGCTGTGGGCGTCGCGTCCCTGGCGGTACAGGTATTGCGCGGCGACGTGATAGGCGTCTGCGGTTTCGCTTGATGCCGGGCTGTGGGGTGGTGTTGATGCGGCGAGGGCGACCACATGGGGGAGGAGGCGTTCCCACTGTGAAGTGTTCGTGTCCTCGGTGGGGATGGCCCGCCGGATGATGTGTTCGGCGTCTTGCCGTCCGGGTGAGTGTCCGTCCGGTCCGGTGGCAGGGCGGTGTTGCAGGACGGTCTGTACTAGGCGGTGGACGCTGATGCTCTGCCGGTCGGCGCTGTGGGAGATCATGTTGTAGGAATGCAGCACGCCCAGGGCTTCGCCGAGACTGAGGGTGTCGGAACACAGCAGGGCGAGCAGGGCGCGGGGGATGCCGTCGGGTGCGAGCCAGGCCATCGCGTTGAGCAAGCTGACCGCGCGCGGGTTGCGGAGTTCGACGGCGGTCAGAGTGTGGCGCCAGATGCGGGCGATGGTGCGTTCGGGGTCGATACCGCCCACGGCGGTGTCCATGACCTGCCCCAGCAGGGCCCTGTAGTCGGCCAGCGCAGTTCCGGTCTCGAAGAGATAGGCGCCCGCCTGTTCCAAGGCCAGCGGCAGGTAGCCTAGTTCGGCGGCGAGTGCGCTGGCCTCCTCGCGCTGTTGCTGGGCGGGAGTCTGTCCCTCGCCGAGGGCGAGGGTGCACAGCAGACTCACGGCTGCGTCGGCATCGAGCAGGCCCAGGGGCATGGTGGGGGCAATCGCGTGCCAGCCGGTTGCGGTGCGGCTGGTGGCCAGGTGGTGGCCGTCGGGCAGGGCGCCGAGATAGTGGCGCAGGTCATCGGGGTGTTCGACGTTGTCGAAGACGAGCAGCCAGCCGGGGTGCCATTGCAGCCACAGGATCGCCCAGGCCGCCCGCTCCGGCACGTCCGCCGCCGGAGCCCACTGCGGGCACAACCGCAGGGCGAGGGAAGCCAGGCCCGCGACGATCTGCTCGGTGGTCGCCGCGTTGAGCCACCACACCACGCTGTAGGCGTGCCGGTGGAGGTGTGCGTAATGCAGAGCGAGGGTGCTCTTGCCGATCCCACCCAGCCCATGGATCGCCCGCGTACCGGACACCTGAGTGACCGCCGCCTCCCCCTCGTCGGCCAGCAGCCGGCGCAGCCTGGCAAGTTCGTCCTCCCGCCCGACGAACACCCCGGAGGCAGACCCGGGAAGATTCGCCGCACCCGGAGGCGCGTCCACCTCCCTGGCCCAGCGCACCGCCTCGGCCGGCAGCATCACCACGCGCGCGCCGTCACCGGTGATGGCCACACCGACATCGCCGCCCACCCCGATGGACCGCGCACCCGTTGCCTGCACCCCACTGCCCCCTGGGGCTGGATGGTCGGTCATGGCCTGATCGTCGTGTTGTCCCCGGTGACGGCGGTACCGATGGTCTTGGCGGCGATGGACCGCTCACCGGACGCCGTCACATGCACCGTCTCCCCGCCGGCAGGGAGGATCCGGGTCAGCTCGGCCAGCAACTCGGCGTCCTCCCGCAGCGCCCGCTTGATCTGCTGACGCAGCGCGGCCGCCGCATCCTCATCGCCGGGCGCCTCGGCCGTGTCCTGAACCGCAGCCTCCAACTCCGCCCGGCCCTGCGCGTCACGACGGCGCCACACCGCCTGCAGCATGCGCCGCCCCAGGTTCGCCGTGGCGTCCACGGCCGCGTCCTCGGCCCGGGTCAGGACCGCCACCCCGTACGCACCCACCGCAGTCGTCAGATACGGACCCGCCTGCCCGACCAACTGCACGATCTCAGCACTCACTTGATCCCCCGACCACTGGCGGCCGACCACTTTGCGGCTCCGAAGGACCAGCGTAGAAACACCGCCCCCTTCACGAAACCAAAACGCCCGAACCGGGCGTGGCGGTTCCCCATCTCTTTACAGCGACCGACCCGGCTTGCTGACCGCCGCTCAGTGCCGAGCGACCCGCCACGCGCTCAGCTTGGGAAGCTGCGGCTCCCCGGGGCCTGCTGTGGTGGTGAGCTGCTGGGCTGCGTCCTCGCCGACTTCGTCCCCTTCACTGTGATTCCGCGCCGTTCCCAGCTCGATCTCGTGCGGTTGTGGTGCAGCAGCGGTTGCTGCTCGGCACGAGGAGTGCGCTGCCTAAAGCGCTGGCCGCTCGCTCAGCCCCCGCGCAGGGTTACTGGTCTCTGCATTACACGCCGTAGAAGGTTATTAGCCCACTACACTGCCTCCATGTCTGCTGGCGCATCACTCGAAAACCTGGAAGAGCAGCTCCGAGGCGAGCGCGGAAAAGTTGATGTCGCTGTACACAACTTCTCCGTTCGCGAACTGGTGCGGATGATTGTCGACGAGGAACTTAATGCCTCGCCCAATTATCAGCGAAAGTTCCGCTGGGAAGAGTCGGATGAGGCACTGTTTGTGGAGTCTGTATTTCTCGGACTCCCCATTCCGCCAATTTTCGTGGCCACTAACGTCGGATTTCAATGGGAGGTCGTTGATGGACTTCAACGTCTTTCAACCCTAGCTCATTTCCTTGCCAAGGACGAAAATGAAGCGAAGTTCATCGGCAGGAAGAGGCCGCTATTTCTTGATGGCTTGGAGAAGCTCACCGAACTTAACGGACAGACCTTCTCTGATCTACCAAAGAACCTTCAAGTCTACTTCGGCAGGCAGCCTCTACAGGTAATTTCACTCACGGATAAAAGTGACCGCCAGGTGCGCTTTGACGTATTTGAGCGGCTCAATCGAGGCGGGATTCGACTCACCGCGCAAGAGGTGCGCGCTTGTGTTTACATGGGAACCTTCAACGACTTCATCGAGGAATTGGCGGAAGATCCTCGCCTCAAGAAGCTAGTGAAGTTGCAGCGCAGTCATGAGAACGATGGGACGCGGGCTGAGCAGGTGCTCAAATTCTTCGCTTACAAGAACAGCAGGGATGAATTTGACGGTAAGGTCGAACGGTTCTTGAACAGCTATATGGGGGCGACTGACGAAGGCTTTGACTACAAGACCGAGCGTGCGATCTTTGATCAGGCGCTTGACACCCTCTACGAGGTGTGTGACCAACGGCCCTTCTTGCGCAAGCAGACGAAGGTGACCCCGCTAGTCCAGTTCGAGGCCTGCTTGGTTGCGGCTGGCGACCTGGCCGCAGAGGGCACACCCGTAGGCGATGTCAACGCAGGTTGGCTCGAAGATCAAGAGCTGAGGATTTCCAGCGGAGCTGGATCTAACACTAAGGCAATGCTGCGTCGCCGCCTCAAGAGGGCTAAGGATCTACTCAGTGGCAATGCATGAGGTACTGGTCCTTGACGCCCAATCACAGGGGGAACGCCTCCTCAGGCGCTGCGATGACTTGAAGAAGTTTCTTGCGCTCGCAAGGAACTCCCCTCAAGGATCGCAGCCAGACGCGCGATGGAAGTCCGAGGCGAGAGATGCACGGGCCCTTTCTGTGGTTTGCAGCATGGCGGAGCTTGAGGCTTTTACCAAATTCCTCATCCAAGAGACTCATCGGGAGCTGAATTCTTCGGGTTTGCCTGTGCGCAGCTTTCGCCCCAGCCTCCGCCAACTTGCCGCGCACACGACTTTCGAAAGCCTTCGCAGCCTTTCTGACCACTCCAAGTTGTGGGAGAAGCGGAAGTATGCGACGACACTTGAAGCGTGTGGCGACCCAATAGTTTTGCCTATAGAGCTCAAACATGCGCAGCCGCCGCTAGATGGCAG
The DNA here is from genome assembly GCF_026341825.1 of Streptomyces sp. NBC_00620. GTDB lineage: Bacteria > Actinomycetota > Actinomycetes > Streptomycetales > Streptomycetaceae > Streptomyces. The sequence goes on along the minus strand of NZ_JAPENY010000001.1, from coordinate 2,111,014 downwards.
GACACTGAGGCCCGAACATTTCAACCGAATCTGGGAAATCTATGGACTTCCTGATGTGGCCTTCCCTTTCGCAACATGGGGTGCTTCACTTCAAAAGATGGCACTCTTTAGGAATGATGTCGCCCACGGAAACATCCCCTACGTGGAGATCTTCCAGCAAGCAGGAAGGTCTGTAGCTGACGTCGAGCGTTACGTCAATGACATTAGCGAGTTCGCAATTCATTTAGTCGCTGCCTGGGTAGATTACTTGGAAGCTCAAGGCTACATAAGGCCATAGGATGAGGCTTCTTCGCGTTCTGCGACAGGTCGGTGGAGTCTCAGTGGGCGAGTCAACGCTTGAGTGATCTTGAAAACCATCGTGGCAGCGATGTCACAGTGGGTTCAAATCCCACACCCACCGCAGGTGAACGGCCCTCGACCAGGAAAGTCGGTCGGTGGCCGTTGTGTTGTCCGGTGCCTACGCGTACCCGCTGGCCACCGCTCGATCGGGCACGTGGGAGCACGCGTACCGACGAGTGGATCAACGGCCCGTGGAGCGTTTTGCCTGTAGTACGTAAGTCGGGCGAGCCGGTCACTCCATCCAAAGAAGCGCTCTGAACTGGCAAAAGTCGCGCGCCATAAGGTGATCGTTCGGCAAGCTGTGCAGGCCTGGTGTGCCTCAACAGTTTGTCGATCATCACACTTGATCACGGTCCGAGGATGATGATGAGCCAGTGCTCGAAACTGCGCTCACCATCTTTGGCATCGCGCTCCAAACGCTCGGGTTGGTTGCGGCTGCGACTGGCCTCTACAAGACGTTCAAGGACTGCTCGGCTCCCGGCGATCGCTTCTTCAGCAGCGTGCTCGCGACTGAGTTCGAAGTGGCCCGGCAGGTTCGGACTGCACTTGTACGCTCGATTCGACGCTTCCTTCGGCGCCCTCGACCGTCCGTGACTCACGGTCTGGGTACGGCACTGTCCGCCGGGTTTACAGGGCGCGCCAAGGGGCTCGTTCAATTCGGCCAGCTGCCGGACCCTGCGCAGGATGCCGAAGCTTTCAGGGCCGAGATTGAAAACCGATTGAACCGCCTCTTCAAGCTTGCCCAGGACGTGCAGCACGATCTGGGCCAAGAGGCGAAAGCCCGAGGCCAGGAGGCTCAACGGCTAGAGGAAGATCTTCAGGCGCGTATCGCCACCATTGATCACGAGTCGAAGCGGGCCACGATTCGAGGCTTGCGCGAGCAGGTGCTCGGGTTCTTCTGTGTTGCTCTTGGGCTAGTGGTGCAGAGCGTCCTTGACCTGACCTTCTGACCCGGGAACCAACTTCTTCCTCAACTTACGTTCGGGGATTGGCACCTGGGGCGGGACCCGGTGCGCAGTCTCTGAGCAGTACGAGAGTGGTCGGCAACCGTCGTCGTCTGTCGTCGTTGGCTGGTCTCGGACGGCCCCCAGACGGCCCGGGATGGGCCATATGCCGAAGGCCTCGCTCCCCTTCAAAAGAGGGGCGAGGCCTTCGTTAGCATCACGGCGAGATGGTGCGGGCTGGGGCTGCGGATTGCCGTCCTGTGCTGGCCTCAGCCCCCACTCACCCCTTCGGCGGGTACGGGTCGTCCCCGTAGGTGTATTCCTTCTCGATCGTGCCGTCCGCGTTGTGGATGATCAGCTGGCTGGGCGGGTTGGCGCGTGCGATGCGCTGCCCCGCCTCGACGGCCTCGTATTTGTAGTTGTAGTCCGACAGCCGCTCCTGCTCGCGGCGGAGCTGCCACGTACTTCCGCTCGGCACAACTCGGTATCGCGTTCGGGCCATAGCGCTCTCACTTCTCCTTACGTACGCCCTTGAAGGGCTTGCTGTCGCTCTTGGCGTTCAGAAACTTGCCGGTCAACGCGTCCCGCAGGGTCCACGTGCCCGTTCGGGTGTTCAGAGCCTGGCTCCGGCTCCGTACGGTCCCTCGCCGATAGCCGGCTCCCGTGTTCTTCGCCACGGCTTCCTCCATTCGGTAGCGGGCGCATGCGTGTTGCCGTGCGCCGCTCGTCCGCCGCTGTCATGATCGCGGCGCGCTTGCAGAGGGAACGCTACGCACATGCACCATCGCTCGTCAAGATCGGTCAGTATCGCTGACATCCTCAACGTTACCTGACGGTAATGTTTGTGAGGTAAACCTATCCACTGTTAGAGTTGGTGGACTTATCGCAGGGAGTGGGCATGCCGCAGCCAGACGACCCCCAGGTCGACCGTTTCTATGCGTCCGTGGGGGATCGCATCCGTGGCGCCAGGTCTGCTTCACGACTGACTCAAGCTCAACTGGCCGCATCCCTCGGTCTGGCTCGCTCGTCGATTGCAAACATCGAGAGCGGGCGACAGCGACTCCCCCTGCATATATTCGCCCTGATTGCCGAGACGCTAAATATCAAAATTGCCGAACTCCTGCCAGACGTGACCGATAATCAACCTGCGCCCGAGTTGAGCAATATCGATGAGCGGCTTCAAGGTGCAGACGAGAGCAGTCGAGACTTCGTAGAGAGCGCCCTCGCCCAACTAATTGGAAAGCCGGGGCCGAAGGAGTGAACATGTCCGATCCCGTCCAGGCTGCGCAGTCACTTCTGAGGAAATACGAGGTCGACACTTTCCCAGTACCAATTGAATCAATCGCTCGCGCCGAGGGCGTGATTATTACGCGCAAGGCGTTCGACGGCAGAGAGTCGGGGTTTGCTCTCAGGGATGGTCAAACTAGGATTATTGGTGTCAATTCGGCAACTAGTCCTAGGCGTCAACGCTTCACGATCGCCCACGAGATGGGGCACCTCGACCTCCACGAGGGAAAGCCGCTCATCGTGGATCACGCGATGAGGATTGACTGGCGCGACGACGTGTCAAGCCTGGGGACAAATGAGCAAGAGATCGAGGCCAACGCTTTTGCCGCCGAAATACTCATGCCTGTTCGAATGATTCGGTCGCAAGTATCTTCTTATGCGCGAGACGGCAACATCATCCGCGATCGATTGATCGTAAAGTTGGCCAGAGATTTTGACGTGAGCGCTGAAGCCATGGGATATCGCTTGATTAATCTCGGAATCCTCGCTTCCTGAATTCCAGCGTCGGCCTCCGTAAAGCGCCATCAACCCACCACTTACCCCGGCTCCCATCCCGTCTGCCGTCGACCCACACACCGTGGAGCGGGCGTGGTTCAGGGCGTCAAGGTGGAGCGCGCCACTGTACGAACGACCTTGACGCCCTGGGCCGCGACTGCTCGGCTCTGCCTGGGTCGATGGCGGACGGGATGGGAGCACCCCGCGCACGCCACTACGCGGCCGGCACTCGCGAACGGCGCCCCCGCCATCTCGGAGCCTGAGCGCCCCCGCCGGAGGCACTGCTTTGCCCGCGGTCGTGCCTATGCGGTGCTCGACTCATGGCTGCCCGGCCCTATCCATATGTGGGCGTGCGTCGGCGGCGGCAGCGCCGAGCGGGCCGAAGGCAGGAGCGCGGGCGCAGCCAGAGCCGGGAAGCGCGCCCGGCGGAGCGGAGCGCAGCCGGGACTTGAACCAGTAGAGAAAGTTGTAACTCAGTCGGACGCGTGGGGCTTGAAGTCGTATGCGCATGCTGGGAGTTCGGCACACTGTCGGTGTGCAAGCGGCAGGAAGATCGCTGGTCGGATAGTCCAGGTGATGCGCGTGGTGCCATGGGTGATCGCGACCGTGCAGGGCTCTCCGTGTAGGAGTGCATGGCGTGTTGCGATACGACCCTGATAGAGCCAGACCCACGCTTCGTCGGAGGCCTCGGGATCGAGCGCCGGTGAGATCGTCCGCAGTGCGACAGCAACCCATCTGTCCGCCTGGGGAGGCGAGTACGCGTCGAAGGACGCCCGGAGTGTCGGCCGCTGCTCCTGTTCTGTGAGGTCCTGGGTCCAGCATTCGCACCAGAAGCCCGGCCGGGTGCCGTTGGTCAGCATGGGTGCCCTCCCGGGTGCATGTCCGTGAAGAGCTCCGCGGTGACCGTGTGGCCGCCGTCGCTGTCGTGGACCACAACACGGTGGGCAATCGCGCTGACCATGCCCAACCCCCGGCCGTGTTCAGCCTCCTGGTCCCGGTGCTCGACCTTCGGAGCCGTACCGGCTCCCCCGTCATCCGTCACCGACAGGGCGACCACCTGCGAAGACACCGCGAGCGCGAGATGGAAGCTGCCGGACTCCCGGCCGCTCGCCGTGTGCAGGATCGCGTTCGCGCTGAGCTCGCTGACGATTAACTCGGCGTCCTCGGCCAGCGGCGAACCGCACAGGATGTCCCGCGTCCAGCGGCGGGCCCTGCTCACCTCTTCCGGAAATCCTGGGCAAGTGAGCCCCCAGACCCGCGCAGTGCTCGTATACTCGTGCATACAAGTTCCTTTATGCTGGTAGGCCGCCGTGTGCAGCGGGTTCGGGCTAGACGAGTTTCACGCCGTCGTGGGCGCGGATGGCGGGTGGGGATACCCCGCCCAGGGAGTCGAGTGCGTCCAGGACGCGGATCGCGTATGCCTCGTCGGCGAGTTCGGTGACTTCTTCGCGGGTGACCCAGCGGAGTGCGCGGGTCTCGTCCCCCGTGGTGGGCGTCCCGTCGGCGGCCTCACAGCGGAAGACCAGAGAGACGATCAGGCCCGTCATGTTCTTGTAGACGCCGGTGAGGGTCGCGGGAACCGCGACCCTGATTCCGGTCTCTTCGAGGACTTCGCGCTGGAGTGCCTCGGGAATGGTTTCGTCGCGTTCGAGAACGCCGCCCGGAGGTTCCCACTGGCCGTTGTCGCGACGCTTGATCAAAAGGGCCCGGCCCTGGTCGTCAATGATGACTCCGGCAACGCTCACGGAGTGCGGACGGTCAGTGCTCACGTTCCTCGGCCCTCTCGGATGGCTAGGCTCTCCACCGTAGCAACAAAACTCGCCCACTCGTCTAGATACCTAAAGGAGTAAACGTGACCTCACTCCCGACCAGCCAGCTCGGCGATCTGGACCCCACGAGCGATCGTGCGGTGTTCCGGCAGATCGCCGACCAGCTGCGCGAGGCCATCGACCGTGGGCGATTCACGGAGGGCGAAAAGCTGCCCTCGGAAGCCGAGCTCGTCGACCATTACGGGGTTTCCCGTATGACGGTTCGAAACTCCTTCTCCATCCTCCAGGGCGAGGGCCTGGTGCACGCGGAGCACGGCAAGGGCGTCTTCGTGCGACCGCGCCCGCCCGTCCGCCGGCTGGCCTCCGACCGGTTCGCCCGGCGCCACCGCGAGCAGGGGAAGTCCGCGTTCATCGTCGAGGCCGACGCCGCGGGCAGCCACCCCCAGGTCGACAGCCTGGAGGTCAAGGAGGAGAAGGCCAGTCAGGACATCTCCGCCCGGCTCGGGTCCGTACGGCGCGTGCTCGCGCGGCGTCGCCGGTATCTGCTCGACGGGAAGCCGGTCGAGTTCGCTACCTCGTACCTCCCGCTGGACATCGCGCGGGACACCCCGATCGCCGAGCCCAACCCCGGCCCGGGCGGCATCTATGCCCGCCTCGAGGAACTGGGCCACCGCCTCGACCATTTCGAGGAGGAGATCAGGGCCCGGATGCCCTCGCCGACCGAGGTGAAGACGCTCCGGCTGGCTGCTGGTGTGCCGGTGATCCACCTGATCCGCACCGCGTACGACACCGAGGGGCGGGCCGTGGAGGTCTGCGACACGGTCATGGCGGCTGATGCCTACGTGCTGTCGTACCAGCTCCCGGCGACGTGATCGCATGACCGGCGGTGGTGCGCGAGGCTCCTTCTCCGAACTCGTACACCCCAACAGGCATACTCGTATAGACGAGTGGGCAAGTTGTGTGGCAGGGTGGTCGTCGCTCCCGGAGATCGGGTTCGAAGACTGCAACTCATATAGACGAGTAGATAGGAAGAAATCTTGCGCACCATCCGTGTGGAGACCTCCGCCTCGACGATCCTGCTGACCGAAGCCCCTGAGCCCAAGGTCCGTGACCGTCAGACCGGCGAGATCGCCAAGGACGCCGTCAGCGGCGAAGCGTTGATGACGCTCGGCGTCGTCTACATCGAGGACGGGGAGTCCTCGCTCATCAAGGTCACCGTTCCCGAGAGCGGTGTCTCCGAGGGACTCGCCCTCGGGGCTCCCGTCTCGCTGCCGGGGCTGGTCGCCCGGCCGTGGGAGAGCGTGTTCAACGGGCAGCAGCGGCACGGCATCGCGTTCCGGGCGGCCGCCGTCACCCCGGCTGCCTTCCCGGCCGCCATAGGGGCCACGGCCTGATGACCGATCTGACGACGCTTCTGGAGGTGGGTGGTCCTGTCGCCGCGCTCGGCGGCGGGGCTGCCTACGCCCGAGCACAACACCCCGGCATCTACTGGTCCACGGTCGGCCTGCCGATATCCACGGCCCGGCTGCTCACCTCGTACAGCTCGGTCATGGAAGCGTGCGGTCTGACCGTGGCTCCCTCCCGGCTGCGGGTCATGGCGGTCAAAGCCACCACCCGCCGCGAGGTCCGTCCCGTACCGCCGCGTCGGGGCATCATCCGCCCTACGTCCACCGGGCTGCGGCTTCGTCTGCGGCTCGCCCCCGGGCAGGAACCCGCCGACGTCGCCGCCTCGGCCGAACGACTGCGGCACGCATGGGGAGTTCACGCCGTCTACGTCACGACCGTCAAGCCGGGTGTGGTCGAACTCCGGCTCGTCGGCTTCGACGTCCTGCGGAATGTGAAGATGCCACGCAAGACCGTGTCCGAACTCCTCAAGGTCCCCGTGGCTCTGCGGGAGGACGCGACCCCGTTCGTACGCGACTACCGAACCGTTCCCCACCAACTCACCCTCGGCGCAACGCTGTCCGGCAAGTCCATGTACCTGCGCCACCTCGTCACCGGACTCGCCCGGCAACCAGTCGCCCTGGTCGGCATCGACTGCAAGCGCGGTGTCGAACTGGCGCCGTTCGCCCCGCGGCTCTCGGCGCTGGCCACCGACCCGGAGCAGGCGGCCGAACTGCTGCCGGTGCTCATCAAGGAGATGGAGGACCGATACGACCTGATCAAGGCCCGGCAGGGCATCGCGCCCGGTATGCCCGCCGAGGAGATCACCTCGGACGTCTGGGGCCTGCCCGACCACGAACGCCCAGTACCGATCGTGCTGTTCGTCGACGAGGTCGCCGAACTCTTCCTCGTCGCCACGCGCAAGGACGAGGAACGGCGCGACGAGATGGTCACCCAGCTCATCCGGCTCGCTCAGCTCGGCCGTGCCGCCGGTATCTGCCTGGAGGTCTGCGGACAGCGGTTCGGCGCCGAGCTGGGCAAGGGCGCGACCATGCTGCGGGCCCAGTTGACCGGCCGCGTCTGCCACCGCGTCAACGACGAAGCCTCCGCCAAGATGGCGCTCGGTGACATCGCCCCCGAAGCGGTCTCCGCCGCCTGCGCCATCGCTCCCGAACGGCCCGGCCTGGCCGTGGCCGGTGACACGTCCGGTGGCTGGTCCCGCATACGTACGCCGTACCTGTCTCTCGGCGACGCCGCCGAGGTCTGCCGGGAGTCCGCGCACCTGGCGCCCGACCTGCCCGCGCTGAAGCCCTTTCGCCCCGACGTACCCGTACGACCTGTTCAGCTCCCGGCGCCGCTAGTCCAGCCGCGCCCGGCGACCGACTGACCTTCCCCTCCCGATCCCGGTCGGCGTGACCGCCTCGCGCCAACTCCCTACCCCTCCCATGCCCGAACCCGGAAGGAGCCGCAGCATGCGCGCCCAACTGGCCCGCGTCGACGCGGTGCTCGTCCAAGCCGTCATCGCCGCCGCGCTGTCCTTCGCCCACCTGCACGACATCGCTTCGGCGGCCGGTCAGGACGGGTGGAAAGCTTGGGCGTATCCCATCTCCGTCGACCTGCTGCTCGTCGCCGCCTGGCGTCGGCTGCGGACCGGTGAGGCGAAAGTGGCCGGGTGGTGCTGGTTCGTCATCGCGCTGACCGCGTCACTCGGCGCGAACGTCGCCACCGCCGGACTGCTCGACATGGACCAGGTGCCGGCCTGGCTGCGCATCCTCGTCGCGGGCTGGCCCGCGGTCGCCTTCCTCGGCGGAACGCTCCTCGCCCACTCGGCGCCGACAGCCGTGGAGCACGCCGTGGACCAGGAGGCCGACGTCGAACCCGAGTCACCCTCGCTTCCGGCCCCGGAAACAACACCCGCCGTATCCGTCCCAGCCGCCCTGGTCGAGCACGCCCGCAAGGTCGCCGCCGAGCACCAGGCCCGTACAGGAGCCGCCATCGACACCCCAACCCTCCGCGCCCGACTCGGCGTTCCCGCACCCATGGCCGAGGCCATCGCCGCTCACCTCTGAAAGGAGATCCGCGTGACCGCCAACCGCCGCTTCCGCTCCGTCACCCGCATCGGCCCCGTTCAGGTCGGCACGTCGTACGACGGCCGGGGCCGCGAGAAGCACACCGCCGCCTGCACCGCCCCGCGCTGCGGATTCTCCGCCGACTACGACAGCCGCGCCGCCGCCGAACTGGCGGCCCGTACCCACCGTTGCCCCGTGCGCTGAAAGGACCATCCCTTGACTGTCAGCCTGCCGCTTGTCGTCGTCCTGGGCTTCTTCGCCTGGGGAGCGGTCAAGTTCCTCGGCGTTCGTACCTGGATCGTCGTCGTGATCGCCCTGTTCGGCTTCTGGCTCTCACAGACCTTCATGGCTCCGGTCATCGAGTCCGGCACCCGCTCCGGCGTGGACGTCATAAACGGCTCACACGACTAGACGAGTAGATAAGAGGAGTTCCGCTGTGTTCATGCCCAAGTACCCCGACAGCCCGACGCCTCCGCCCGCGCATGCCCATACTCCGGCCGATCCGGCGCCCGTGCGCCGGCCGGTCCCGCAGATATCCATCAGCACCGGAGCGGTCGCGGCCGTCCTCGTCGGTGGAGTCGTACTGACCGCGCTCCTGGCCGCCGTCGCCGTCTCGGCCATCTCCGTTGCCATCGCCGCCGTGGTCCTGCGCTCGATGCTTCGCGACCAGCACCGCCGCTGAAAGCCGCTGATCAGCAGACCCCCGGGACGGCCTCGATACCGCCAAGCATCCGCCGCCCCGGGGGCCCAACCCCTCCTGACCAAAGCCAGAAGGAGAAAGCCATCATCACCCGCTCCACCCCGCCCCCACTGTCCGAACTCGGCGAACTGGCCTCACTCGGCACCATGCCCGGCCTCCTCCGCCAGCTCTCCGGCCTCGGCGGCTGCACCCACCCGATCCGCCTCGACGGCCACCGCACCGAGTACGACGTGAACACCCGCACCGGCGAGATCGGCAACGTCCTCCACCAACTCGACTCCGCCACCCTCCCGGCCGGTCACCTCCTCGTCCGCTGCAACAACCGCCGCACGACCCGCTGCGCAGCCTGCGCCGAGGTCTACCGCCGCGACACCTTCCACCTGATCACCTCCGGCCTCCGCGGAGGCAAGGGCACCCCCGAACGCGTCGCCGCACACCCCCGCGTCTTCGCCACCTTCACCGCGCCGAGCTTCGGCCCCGTCCACAACCGCCCCACCGGGCCCGCCGGTTCGGTACGCCGCTGCCGCTGCGGCGTCCACCACGACCAGGACGACGACGCACTCGGCACTCCGCTCAATCCACAGTCGTACGACTACGAAGCGGCCGTCCTCTGGAACGCGCACGCCGGTCCGCTCTGGCGCCGCTTCTCGACCTACCTGCGCCGGGAGGTCGCCAAGCGCGCCGGACTCTCACAGCGCGCGTTCCGCGGGCACGCCCGGGTGTCCTTCGCCAAGGTCGCCGAGTACCAGAAACGCGGCGCCGTCCACTTCCACGCCGTCATCCGCATCGACGGCCCCGAGGGCGGCAACACCCCACCGCCGACCTGGGGGACCGCCGAACTCCTCACCGACGCCATCAGCGCCGCCGTTGCCCACGTCCACGTGGACGGCCCGGTCATCGACGGACGCGCCCACACCTTCACCTTCGGCCGACAGCTCGACGTACGCACCATCCGCAGCGCCGACTTCGACAGCGACCAGGAACTCACCGAACGGGCCGTCGCCTCCTACATCGCCAAGTACGCCACCAAGGGCGCCGAAACCGCCACGGGAGCTCTGGACCGCCCCCTGAAGTTCCTCGCCGAACTCGCCCAGCTCGACATCACCGACCACGCCCGCCAACTCATCCGAACCGCCTGGGCCCTCGGCGCCCGCAAGGACTTAGAGGACCTCCGGCTCCGAGCCTGGGCCCACATGCTCGGCTTCCGCGGCCACTTCTCCACCAAGTCCCGCCGCTACTCCACCACTCTCGGCGCCCTCCGCGACGCCCGCGCCGCCTGGCGCCGAGAGCAGGCAGCAGCCAACGGCCCCGAGCCGGATACGACGTACGTCCTCGCCCACTGGGCCTTCGCCGGAACCGGCCTCTCCTCCGCCGAAGCCTGGCTCGCCGCAACCCTCGAACCCGCCCCCGGAACGGAAGGAGAACCGACCGCATGACTTCGGTGACGATCCACCGGAAGTGGCACACGACGGCCGAGGTCGCCGAAATGCTCGGCTTCGGCCTCTCCAAGACGAAAGCGCTCGTGCTCGCCGGAGAGATCCGCTCCGTGAAGGTCGGTCGCAACCGTCGCATCCTTCCGGCCTGGGTGGACGAGTACGTCAACCGCTGCACCGCCGACGATGAGAGGTGGTCGGCGTGAGCGGGAAGCGAGGCAACGGCGAAGGGTCCATCTACCCCTACAAGAACGGTTTCGCGGCCTACGCCTGGGTGACAACCCCGGATGGCGACCGCAAGCGGAAGTACGTCTACGGCAAGACCCGCGACGACGTCCACGAAAAGTGGATCCGCCTGCACTCCGACGCCAGCAAGGGACCCGTACAGACTCGGCACCGCACCGTGGCGGCCTTCCTGTCGTACTGGCTGGACTCGATCGTAAGGCCGAATCTCGCCCCGCTCTCCTACATCTCGTACGAGGGCTCGGTGCGCCTCTACATCGGCCCCCACCTCGGCACGAAACGGCTCGACAAGCTCACTGTCCGGGACGTGCGCGAGTGGCTGACCAAGCTGGCCGGCATCTGTCAGTGCTGTGCTCAGGGGAAGGATGCCAAGCGCGCCACGAGTCGGCGGCGGTGCTGTGCCGTTGGCGAGTGCTGCGAGGCCTACCCTTCCCGGCGGGTGATCCAGGCTGCCCGTGATGCGTTGCGGGCCGCGCTGACTCACGCGGTGGCCGAGGAGGAGATCACCAAGAACGTGGCCTCCTTGGTCAAGGTGCCCAAGCCGCGCCGCCGCCGGATCAAGCCATGGTCCGCGGCTGAGGCAGGCCAGTTCCTCGCTGATGGCCTCGCCCGCGAGGATCCCCTGTTCGCGGCCTGGGTCCTGGTCCTCTGCCTCGGTCTGCGACGTGGTGAAGTCCTCGGCCTCACCTGGAAGTCCATCGACGCCGAAGCCGGTGAACTGTACGTGGATCACCACATCCAGCGTGCGGGCCGTCAGATCCTCCACCGGGAGACCAAGACCGAGGAGTCGGACGACTTCCTGCCGCTGCCCGAACTCTGCCTCAAGGCCCTGAGGATGCGCCGCGCTCAGCAGAAAGGGGACCAGAAGGCGGCGGGTGATCTCTGGCAGGACACCCACCGCCTGGTCTTCACCACGAAGTACGGGACGCCGATCGAGCCGGGCAACCTGACCCGCATGTTCGCCCTGCGGTCCCGCCGCGCCGGGCTCCGAGTGATCCCCCTACGGAACACCCGGCACACATGCAGCTCGCTCCTGGTCGCCCTCAAGGTCCACCCGAAGATCGCTCAGCGCATCCTGCGGCACTCGCAGATCGCCATGACGATGGAGGTCTACGCGGAGGCGAGTGAGGACCAGGTGCGCGCGGCGCTCGGCAAGCTGTCCGAAGCGATGGGCGGCACCGCCACCGGCTGACATCAGCCGTTGCTGTACTTCGCTGCTGTACGCCCCCGAAACGCCAAAGGCCCCGGAGTGATCCGGGGCCTTTGACCTGTGTGCACTCGGCAGGATTCGAACCTGCAACCTTCTGATCCGTAGTCAGATGCTCTATCCGTTAAGCTACGAGTGCTTGTTTTGTTTTTGTGCCGTTTCCTGGGCTTTCGACCCGCTCGCGGCGACAGGAAGAACATTACATGACTGCCGCCGCCATGTGAAATCCGTTTGCCGCACCCCTTGTGAGCTGGGCAAACATGCTCTGGCCTGGGGTTACACCGAAGCCCCGGACCTGATGGGCCGGGGCTTCGGATCTTGGTGCGGAGGCGGAGGGATTTGAACCCTCGATGGGCTTGAAGGCCCAAACCGCATTAGCAGTGTGTTGCCCCTCGTATGAGGATGAAGGGCCGCGACTCGCCGAGACGCTCCGCCGCAGGTCACAACCGCATTGCCGTCGGACGTGGTTGGTCCTCGTCGGAACGCGTACGGGCCACTTGGTGCCAGCGCGGTGCCATCACTCGGTGCCATCTCAACTCTGGGCCGGCCGCCCGCCTTTGCGCGCGCGGCGCTCGCTGAGCTCCTGCTCGGCACGGGCGAGGTCCGCCTTGTCCTCGTCGGTGCCGTGCTCCAGGACGCGGGCCTTCATGTGCCCCAGAAGGTCGTTCGTGCGGTCGGTGTCGAGCCGCTCGCAGACACGCCCGTACGCCTTCCACATCAGCTCAGGCACTCGGATCGGGCGGGCGGGCGTGTGTCGCTTCGACGCCCCCGCGGACTGCTCGGCCATCGGTCTCCCATTCCTTGTAGACACACGGATCCTCTCACGGGGGTTGTGTATCTACAAGGTTCCGAGTACTGTGTAGATACAAGGTTAACCGCTCCGGAAACGGAGCGGCCCCCGGGCGGTGTTAGAGCACCGATCCGGGGGCCTGACGGAAGCACCTGACATCACCAGGAGATCCGCTGTGAAGCATGTTCCCACCCACCGCGAGCACCGCGCGACGCGCCGTACGCTCCGCGCCACCCTCCGCCGTCGTACGGCCGAGACCCGCGCCACCGCCCGCGCCCTTCGCGCCGTCGCCGCTGGCACCCCTCAGCCCGTCCGTACCCGCCTCGTCGCGGCCGGCCTGGACGACGCCACCGCCCGCCGCTTCGCCGGGGCCTTCTCCCGCGGCGTGATCGCCGACGACGTCCGCGAGACCCGCATCAAGCTCAAGGGCCGCGTCTGCAAGACCGTCGCCGTGAAGCTGTACACCGCCCACACCTTCGCCGCCCGGCTGATGGCGTACCGCCCCAAGGACAAGACCGCGGCCGCCGCGTTCGCCCGCGTCGCCCTGGTGGTGGCTGCCTGATGCGTACCAACCACGTCCCCGCCGTCGACACCAACACGGCCGGCCACCTGCCGTACGCCGTCCAGACCGCAGCCGCTGCCGAGTCCGCGGACCGGCACATCGCCCGCAACTACCCGCACGTGGCCGAGCTGCTGGCCGACGTCGGCGCCCGCGAGCACCCCGAGGACGAGGGCATCCTCCTCGACCTCGTCAAGGTCATCGCCGCTACGCCCAATGCGGTCCACACGGCTATGCAGAAGGCCGTGCCGGACAAGTACACCGTCGAGCTTGCCAGCCAGCTCGCTGCCGACTTGATCGCGCAGTTCAACGTCATGCGGCAGCCCGCCGCCTGCCCGGTGTACCGCGACTGCATCGAGACCGGCCCGCACTACGACCACAGCGGCCACGACCTGCTGAAGGTCATGGACGAGACCGGCCGCGAGTCTCTCCTCGACGCCGGAATGATCGGCCTGTCCAGCGACGACCCGCGCGCCACGGTCTACATCCGCAACGCGGAGTTCACCGACGCGGCCTCGGTCCGTCAGAAGACCGCGGAGCTGCGGTCCTTCCTGGACCAGGTCGACGCGCTCGCAGACCGGGTGTTCACCGACCACCAGGCCCGCGCGTAGCTCAACCAAGACGGCCCCGGGCTCAGCGACTCCACCGCTGGCCCGGGGCCTTGGCCCGAACCCCCTCGAACCAGGGAGCCAGACCCATGCAGGAACCTACCCTCGACGCGCCCGTCCGCGACCTCCTCGCCGCCATCCGCGACGCCCTCGACGTACCCCTCGCCCACCGGCCCATCGACGACACCGTCCGCGCCGACCTCCTCACCCGCCGCGCCTCCGACACCCGCGTCATCGTCGAACTGCTCCTGCAGCACGACGACATCGCCCACCACACGGCCCGCCTCCGCGAGTGGACGGCCGAGCACCCGCTCACCTACCCGACGTGGCAGGCCCGCGCCGAACTTGCCGCGGCCGAGGAGGCGGACCTCCTCGCCGACCAGGCGGCCCGCCGCTCGGTCGAGACACAGTTCCCCGTCGTAGCCGCGTTCCTCGCCGACGAGAACACCGCTCGAGGTGAAGGCCGATGAGCGAGCCCCGCACCGTCACCCTGCAGACCCTCGACCGGGGAGAGATCAGCATCCCCGAACCGGCGTGGTGCATCGGCCACCAGGACCGGCACCCCGAGGACTACGTCGACACCCTGCACCTCGGCCCCGACGTCGAACTCCGTTTCCACGGGCACCTGATCGGCACCGCAGGCCTCGTGCAGTCCCCGTACGGCGAGACCCTCACCCGCGAGCCCGGGGTGTCGGTGAGCCTGCTCAGCCAGACCCTCGACCCGGTGGCCCTGTACGAACTCGCGGCCACACTCGACGCGCACGCCGACCAACTCCGCGACCTCGCCGACCAGCTGGACACGCTCCTCGGAGGTGGCCGATGAGCGGCATGTCCGTTGGCACCCGCCGCATCCTCGTCGCGCACCTCGCCGAGCGCCGCATGAGCGTGCCCGAGATCGCCTCCGAGCTGGGAGTTTCCAAGGAAACCGTGCGCAGGGACCTCCACAACCCGCCCCCCGCCGTCGAGCCTGAGACGCCCCCGGATGTGGCGCCTCCTGCGCCCGGTCTTGTGCTCCCCGAGAGCAAGCAACTGCGGCAGGACCTGAACGTCCTCACGACCGCATTCCGCGGCAAGCCGGAGGACGTCGCACGGTTCGCCATCCACCAGGCTGCGCAGCCCATCCGGCAGCACTGGCAGGCCCGCATGGACGCGCGCGCGGAGCAGCAGGAGGCCCGCTCATGAGGTGGATTCTGCTCGGCGCGCTCCTCGGTCTGCTCCTGGTGCTCTGCCCGTCGGTCGTCCTGGCGCTGGCCGCGAACTCCCTCGTCGTCGCATTCGGTGTGGGCTTCGCGGTCCGGCCGTCCGTGGCCCGGAGCGTGCGGAGGTGGGCGCCGTGACCGAGCCCGTACAGAGACAGCAGATCGGCTACGACCTCGCGGGCAACCCGATGTACGCGGCGCCCGCCACCTACGCGCCGGCCCAGGTTGCTCAGGCGCCGTTGCAGCCGCTGAAGGCGTACCCGTGGGGCGCGTACCTGGGGGCTGGCTGCTTCGCCCTGGTCGCCCTGGTCATCGTCGGCTTTGTGATCGTGGCCATCCTGATCGGCCTGTCGATCGCGCTCGTCGTGCTGGCCATCGGCGTCGTCGCCCTCGTCATCTGCCTGCTCGTCCTGCGCTCGATGTGGCGCGACTACCAGAGGGGCCGCTGACCATGACCGACACCGTCAAGAGCCCTGCCGAGACTGCGGTACGGTCGCGCCGCCGCGTCCGTATCGACGCCCTGCGCCGGGTCGTTGTCGAGGCCCGCGAGCACACCACGTACCGGCTCCTGGTACGCCACGGCGCCTACGTACTCGGGGGTACCCGCGTCCTCACCCGACGGGCATGGGAAGCCCGCACGACCGCGATGCACTCCCGCATGATGCGCGCCGCGGAGATCGCCGGGAACGAGGAACTCGTCCGCCAGTGGGAACAGCGCGCCTACGCCTACCGGTTCGCCCGCCACAAGCGGCGCATGGACCTCTTGCAGATGCTCCTCAACGCCCCGAAAGCAATCGCCTCCGCAGTCCTCGCCACGGGCAGCGTCCTGCTCGTCCTCGGCATCATGCTGGCCTGGTACAACCACGACGTCCGAGACGTCCTCACCCCGCTCGCCACGGTGATTGAGCTGGTCGGATGGGTCGCACTCATCGCGGGCGTGCTGTGGGAGCCGCTGCTGTACTCGCTGCCCTGGCTCGCCCTCACCGGAGTGTGGGCTGTTGGCCGGCACCGCCAGACCGCCCCGTCGTGGGCACTCCCGGTCGGCGGTGACGAGCGGGACGTCGTGCCCGACGAGGGCGCCATCCTGCGGGCGCTCGGCAACCTCGGTATCGCCCCGCTCAACAAGGCCATCAAGGACGGGTGGCAACCGCGCTGGGAGCAGCCGACCACCCGCTCGGGGAACGGCTGGCACACGCAGTTGCAACTGCCCATGGGCGTCACCGTGGAAATGATCTGCGGAAAGAAGAGCGTCCTCGCGCACAACCTGCTCCGCAAGCCGGTCGAGGTGTGGCCGACCGAGCCCCCGAAGCAGCCCGGCACCCTGGACCTGTGGGTGGCCGACCAGGGCTCGCTGTCCGGGCCGGTCCCGCCGTGGCCGCTGCTCACGGAGGGCACGACCGACTACTTCAAGGGCGTGCCGGTCGCCATCTCGCAGCGCGGCGAGGCCATCATCGGGAAGCTGATGGCCGCGAACTACATGGTCGGCGGGATCATGGGTTCGGGTAAGTCGTCGCTGGTCATCGCCCTTTTGCTTGGCGCGATCCTCGATCCGATCGTCATCGTCGAGGCGTACGTCATGGCGTACAACACGGACTACGACCCGCTGAAGCCGCGCCTGAAGACACTGGTCAAGGGCGACGACGACGAGGACATCCACGCCGCGCTCAAAGCCCTGCGCAGCCTGCGCGACGAGGTCACCCTGCGGGGCAAGCTGCTCGAGGAACTCGGCGAAGGCGCCACGAAGGTGACGCGTGAGCTGGCCCTGAAGGATCCGCGGATGCGGCCGAAGGTCGTCGTCTTCGACGAGTGCCACGAGCTGTTCATGCACAAGGAGTACGGCAAAGAGGCCGCCGAGCTGGCCATCAAGGTCATGAAGAAGGCCCGCAAGACCGCCATCACCCTCATCTGGGTCACGGTCTCCCCGACCGCGGACAGCCTCCCGCGGGACGTCACCCGCAACACCTCCCACCGGGTCGCGTTCGCGGTCGGCGACCACGTGGCCAACGACGGCCTGCTCGGCTCCGGCCGCCACAAGGCCGGCGTCACCGCCACCACCCTGATCCCGGGCGAGGACGTCGGCACGGCCGTGACCGTGGGGTTCAGCAACAAACCGTTCGAGGTCGTGCGCGCCCACTACGTGGCGCGTGACCCCGACAAGGGCGTCGACGAGGTGACCCCGGTCGTCGCGCGGGCGATGGGTCTGTACGAGGGCGGCCCGGTCGTCGGCGAGCCGATGTTCCAGCCGGCCGACCCGCTCGCCGACGTCGCCGCGGTCCTCGCCGATGAGACGCGCGTGCTCGCTCAGGAGGTGCTGCACCGGCTCGCCGCGCGGAACCCGGAGGCATACGGCAGCTGGGGCCCGACGGACCTGAAGCGCGCCCTGGAGCCGTACGGAGCCGAGCAGTACAAGTCCAACGGGGTGATGGTCGTGGCCCGCGACCGCGTCCAAGACGCCGTGTTGGAGCGCCTCGCGGAGGACGTCGACGACTTCGACGAGGAGGAGGGACCCGCCTAGATCCTGGGGAGTTCTCCCCGAAGCCTCCCTGATCCCCCTCCCCCGGAGTGACCTGCACATATGCGGGTTCAGGGAGGGCAGGGAGGCCGGTCTAGGTGAGGCGAGGAAACGGGAAACAGAGGGTTCAGCCTCCCCCGACCGGCCTCCCTCCCCGTACGACAACGGCCCCCGCCTCGATGAGGACGGGGGCCGTTTCGCGTTGCTCACGCCCGCCCGCCGAGTGCCATACGAGTGCCATCACCCACACAAACCTGCAGGTCACAGCCAACACACCGCATCCCTTATGCGGTTCCACCCCTGCCTGATCTCTGCGATCAGGCAAGGGTGGAGAAGATGTTGCCGACCAGGCCGACCACGATGCCGATACCCAACACGATCGGCCCCCGGTACGCCCTGGCCCAGGACGTCTGACCATCGCCCACGACGTATCCCCGCAGCTTCGTGAACTGGTCGTCGATGGTCTCCTCGGAAGCCTTCAGGGCGCCTTGGAACTCTTTCCTGAGGCGTTCCCTCGCCTCCTCTTCCCGACGGTCGAGTTCGTCACGCAGACCGAGCTGTGCCGCCTCCAGAGCCTCGATGCGCTGCTCCACCGTCTGACCGTGCACCGTCCCAGTGGCCGTCGCCCTCAAGCCGCCAAAGAGGCCGTGAGCCGACCCGTACACGGTGCGCGGAAAATCCAGATACGACGCCAGGCGCTGGCGTGCCGTACGGATGTCCTTGATGGTCCGCCAGATGCCCCAAATCTCCAGGGCGGCGGCTATCAAGGCGAGGGTCACGGCAGCGGTGGTCATGCCGGGAGGGTAGCCCTGCACGTGGTCAGTGCAGCGCGTCGATGGCCTTCACGATCAGAGCGCGCGCGTCCGCGCCGTACACGGCCATGCCGCGCAGCTGCTCGAATGCCTCCACGTAGAGGGCGATCTCCGACGGCTGGGTGACCTGGACGCGGGCCGCGAGTAGCTCGACCGAGACGAGGCTCTCGTCATACACGTGGAACACCTCGTGAGGCCACATGGGGCGCTCCCGCGTCGCGCTGGGGATGATGCCCAGCGACACCTGCGGCAGAGCGCCAGCGGTGAGCAGGTGGCCGAGCTGGGCAGCCATCGCGTCCTCGTCGCCCAACTGGTAGTAGAGCACCGCCTCCTCGACGACCATCACGAACCGGCGCCCCGGCTCGTGGATGATGCGCGAGCGCTCCAGCCGCGCCGCCACCGCCTCCACCACATCGTCGGGGATGTCACGGAACCTCATGATCGACGACATCAGCCCCACCGCGTAGCCCTCGGTCTGGAGCAGGCCGGGAACCATGGTGGGCGAGTAGACCCGGAACATCTGCGTCGACTTGAACAGCGGGACGTAGCTGTTCTGCAGCTGCTTCAGGCCGGTGCGTACCTTGCGCCGCCACTCCATGTACATGGACTCGGCGGTACGGGACTGGGCGATGATGTCGTCGGCCTGCCCGCCGGCGCCGCACGCCTCGCACCAGCGGCGGATGTCGTCGGCCGAGGGCGGTGTGCGGGCACCCTCGATCCGGTAGGTCTTCGGGTGGGACCAGCCGCAGCGCGAAGCCAGCTCAGGCCCAGTGATCCCGGCGTCGGCGCGGAGTTCTTTCAGGCGTCCGGCGACTGCTTCGCGTGCGGCCTGGGCCGAGGAGGACGGGGAGATGGGCATGAGCTGGCCTGGTCACCTTCGCGCTAGCTGATCTTGTAGTGGTCGTGCGGGACACCGCGGTCCCACACTGCTTCGAAGGCGTCGGCGCACAGCTTTGCCGCGGCCGGGTCCTCGCTGATCTCGCCGCCGGCGGAGGCTCCCTCGCCGGTGAAGTGGTTCCACCGGATCAGGCGGCCGTCGAACAGCCAGAAGTCGTTGCCCGGCAGCGCGATGTCCGAGGCCTGACGGCGCGGCAGCCACCGCACTTGTTCGCCCGCGGCGACGTTGGTGAACGTTCCGTCGTACAGGAACCGTGTGTACTCGCTGACCGGTTCGGACACGATCCGGGCCCGGCGCACGACGACGCCGCGGCCCACCGTCTCCTGGATCAGGTCGAGCCACGGCCGCCACCAGGACGCACGGTCCGCGGGGTCGTGACGGAGTCCCGCCCGCCAGTCGACGAACGGGCCCTTCTCGTAGTCGACGGCGTAGGAGTCACGCATCTCCATGTGGATGGCCGTACTCGCTGCCGTACCGAGGAGTTCAGGGAACGTCGGGACGCTCGACGGCATCGCACGCCTCCCTGATCATGTGCACCATCCTGGCGGGGATACGGATCACTGCCTCGTGGTCCGGGACGCCCACCGCGTGGCCGGGCACCTCGAACCGTGCGCACTCCGCTTCGAGTTCCGGGCCCGGCTTCCAGCCCTGGAGCACGAGTTCCTTCGCCTGCTGGTCAACCCACACGGTGGGGCTTTCGCCGTCGCCGGTATTGGGGTCGATCCCGATGAACTGTAGGTCCATGGCCGCCTCCGCTGCTCGTTGTGTTCAGGGATGTACACCACAGTCATGCGGGCGAGTTGGCAGGTCAAGACCGCAAACAAGACGCGTGTACATCGGTGCACATTCCTGGTGGCGGCGCTGTTCACGCTCCTAGCGTCGGGAGACACAAGGAAACCCGGCGGCCGCGTGAACGGCCCCGGGCTTGGCCGACTGGTTGGAGTCGACATGCCGGAGCCTACGCAGACTGCGGGCACCGCGAACAGTCCCACTGGGTACGGCTGGTGCGCGTGGCATCAGGGGTTCGCGCGGGGCGTGCGCCTCATCGATGTGATCGAGCACAGCTCCGGGCCGGGAACCGCCGGGAGGCACTTCGCGTGTCGGCCCTGCCGCGAGTCCTACGGCCTAGTCCCGCTGGCCGACCGGCCGATGCCCCGGCCGGAGGTGGATGCGACATGATCCGGCCCCTCGTCATACGGCCCATCGCGCCCGCCGAGTACAACAAGCTCCTGAGCCACTGCGCCAGGTGCTACACGTGCCGCACCGTCCCGGAGCGCGAGTGCCCGCAGGCCGCGCCACTGCGCCGCCAGTGGTCAGCGGCCGGGCGCGCGGCCCGAAGGGGTGGCCGATGAAGATCTGCGGACGCTGCGATCAACCGATCCGCCAGGGGCCGCCATCCACGGAGCACCCTGTCGACTCGCCCTCGCTCGCCGGAACGATCGTGTACCTGCATGTGAAGCGGTGCCGGCGGGTGCCCACCCAGAGCAACCAAGTCTCCTTGCGTCACTGAGACTCCCGCCCGTCCCGTACCCCGCGCCCAGGGGACGGGCGGGACCAGGCCTCGCCCGTCCTCGGCCCCCAGGCTCAACGAGGGCGGGCGGGACCAACCCTGACGCTGCGGTGTTCGCGTGTCCGCCGCCAGCGTCACCCGGTGCTCTGCCTCCCTCGGCCAGAGCACGGCCGCCCCGCCTCCCCCGGTACGAACAGGGGCGGGGCGGCCCTCACGTTCGGGGGGCCACACCGCCCACATCACCCCGCAGGGTCACAACACGGCCATACCTGCCACACAACGGTGCTCGCCCCACGATGATGCGACTCTCCACCACACCGTCATGGGGGGACCATGAGCAACACCACGCCACCACCCGCGCCCGACTTCCCACCGCCGCTCCCGCCCGAGGCGCCGGCGCCGAAGAAGAACCACACCAACGCGATCATCATCGGCGCCGCCGCCGCCATCGTCGCCACGATCATCACCACTGGCATCGTCGTCGTGCAGTCCACAAACGACGACAGCAAGCCGGCCACCACCGCCGCGTCGAGCGTCCCGGACGAGGACGTTGCTGCGCCCGCTGCAGAGGAGTCCGAGCAGACGTACGCCGCCCTTACCCCCGCCGACTTCACGATGGAGCTGCGCACCACCGAGCGGCAGTGCTTCGGGTCGGCGGGCTGCAACATCACGGTCGAGCCGACTCTGTCCTACGTGGGCGCCTGGAACGGGGTCGATCCGGACGCGGTCTACTCGATCACCTACGAGATTCGTGGCGATGAGTCCGGGCCGGTCATCGAGACGGCTGAGCTGTCGGACGAGACGAGCCTGAACTACACGCCGTCTCTGATCAGTGCCGCTTCGGCGAGCACGAAGGTGTCTGTAGAGATCACGGACGTTACGGTTCAGGGGTACTGAGCTGAGGGTGCATGCAACGGGCCCGGCGCCCCGCCCGGAGGGGGCAGGGCGCCGGCCCTGTGGAGCGCAGCCGCACGTGTACAGGCGTGCCATCTCAGCGGCCTCCCACGGCGGCGGGGAGGCGGCGCTGTCGGCTGAGGCGGTCCACGGACTTCGTCAGCCAGTTGTCGAGTTCGATCTGGGAGCCGATGACGCCGTCGTTGTGGACGTGCAGGTGAAGGTCTCCGGCCTGGATGACGGCGGCCGTGCGGTTGCTTGTGCGTGTCGAGGACACTGCCGGTGTGCTGACGCCCGGTGCGGCGACCGCGGACATCGACGCCGGAATCCCGGACGCGACTGTCGCGGCCACCTGGCTCATGGCGGTCCGGACCGCGGGCATAGTGCGCACGATGCCGCCCTGCAGACCGATGACCGTCATCCGTCCCACCGCGTCCATGACCCGCGACGGTGACTTGATGCCGAGACTCTTCTTGATCGCCGACTGCATGCCCTTCGCGATCGAGAGCATCAGCTTCTCGATGTCCTTCTGCTGTGACTTCAGCCCGGCAAGGAGCCCCTTGCCCGCGTTCTTCCCGGAGTCGTAGAGCATGTCCGCACCCGACTTACCCAGCTTCGACGAGGCGGCGCTGATCTGTGTGTTGAGGCTGTTGTACTGCTTGATCGTCGCCTTGTCCGCACCGGCCAACGACTTGGCGAACGCGCCGCCCGCCTCGGGTCCCATCTCCAGGATCTGCCGGAGCAAGTCCTTGTTCAGACCCTTCTTCTGCAGCTTGGCCACGTTCGACGTGAACGCTTTGATCGCGTTCAACGAGGCCTGCATCTGGCCCTTGACGTACTGCGGGGAGTACGCGTCAGCCTCGACGATCGAAGCGAGACTGCCTGTAGCCCGCGACGCATTCGCCGTATCCGCAGCGAACTTGTTCGCCTCCCCGATCCGCTTGGCGATCGCGTCCCGCTTCGCCGCTAGGGCCAGGAGCTCGTTCGTTTCGCGGGTGACCATGCTCACCAGGCCGGTTTCCTTGCGGCCGGAGAACGCCGCGCGGATGTCGGCAGAGAGGTCCTTGGCGACAGACTTGATCTTGTCGCGGGACGCGGTCAGGCCGGTGATGAAGCCCTTCCCGACGTCGTTTGCCAACGCCTTCGTCACGCGCGAGGGGGAAGAGATCTGGAGTTCCTGCCGCACGCCCGTCTCGACCGCGGCCGCCATCGTCCGTGCGGCAGCGAGGACGACGCCTACCGCCCCGGTCATCCCGGAAGCCAGCCCCGCCCCTACGTCGCCTCCTGCGCCGGTCATGCCACCGGCGGCCATGCCGAGCGTGCCGTCGTTGATGGACCGGAGCAGCGGCAGGTGCTTCGCCGTCTCCTTGGCGTTGACCACGAACTCCTTGTTCGACAGCCAGGGAGCGGACACCGAGTCAGAAGTCCCGGTGCCGGGCCCGTTGACGAGACCGCCGCCCGCGTAGCCCTTGCCGCGGTACTTGAAGCCACGCCCGGTGTAGAGACCGCCAGTCGCGCCCACGATGTCGTGCTGTGAACGGCCGACCAGGTAGTTCCTGACGTAGTTCGTGGTGATCGTGACGGTCTTGCTGCTGGGCAGCGAAGCGAGGTCGCCCTTGGCGCGCCGGACCTTCGCCTGCAGGTCGGTGATCGTCGCCCGCAGTGCCGCCTGCTTGGACGGCGGGACGGTCTTCAGCTTCGCCTTGGCTTCCTCGATCTGCGACTGCCAGTTGTTGATGTTCAGCTGCAGCTTGCCTGACGCCAGCTTCGGCGCAGTCGAGGCAGCGAACTCGCTGGCCTTCTTCTGCGCAGTATCCAGACTGCTGATGTAGCCGGACTTGAACTCGTCGAAGGCCTTGTTGGCGGACTTGAGCTTCCCTCCGATCTCTGGCACCCAGCCGAACGCGTGGGCCGCGCCGGAGATGATGCCGTCGAGGGCAGTCAGCACACCCTGCGAGACCATCTTGAAGGACTGAATGATCATCGGAGCCGCGTTGATCGCAGCGCCCGTCATGGTGATCATTGCGCCGCTGAAGACCCGGGCACCCTCCAAGATGCCGATCTTGTTTTCGGCAACCCAGATGTTGAGCTTCTGCAGCGGACCGACCGCCTTGTTCACCGAGTCGCCCACCGGCAGGAACGCACCGGCGATCGCAAGCCCGGCGTCCTTCGCGGTCGGCCCGACGATCGCTGCGACATCGCGGATCGTCTTCAGCCCGAACCCGAAGTCCTTGATCAGCGGGCGCGCCAGGATCAGGGCGTTGCGCAAGGTGTCCAGAGCACCAGCCACTGCGCTGCCGCCGGCCTGGAACGTCTGCCCGAAGAGCGGTCCCAAGGTGCGGCCCGCCTCCCCGGCGAACCGGCCGATCGCACCGAGCGCGTCGTTGACCATGCTGAACAGTCCGTCGAGCATCTGCGCTGTACCGGGGATGCCTGCCTTCAGCCCGTCGAACATCGAGGGCAGACCCTTGGAGAGCAGGCCGCCGAGCCCGTTCGAGAACGACGTCAGGGTCGGCCCGGAGGCCGCGCCGAAGTCGAGCAGGGACCGCGTGAACGGGCCGAGCGATCCGGTCATCTCCTGCACGAACTGGTTGCCCAGCTTCAGGTTGGCCTGCAAGTCACCCTGGAAGCCGCTGTCCTTCATCAACCTGCCGACGCCCTCGGCCGCCTTCCCGAACCCGGCGCCCATCTCGGTCATCGACTTGCCGAGGATCTCGACGACCGGTGCGGCGTCCTTCACGGCCTTCGTGAAGCCGGGCAGCGTCGCCTTCTGGATCTCCTTGCCGATCGGCCCGAACTCCTTCTTCAGACCGACGACCGACTTCGTGAAGTCCCGCTGCTCCGGGCCCATCTTCTTCAGGGCCTCGCGGTACTTCTCGGCGTCGGTACCGGCGAGCGCCACCGCGTCCCCGACCCCGGAGAACGCAAGCTTCAGCGTGCCCGCAGCCGCCCCGACGCCGACCATCATCGGCACCACCGCGCCGAGCGCAGGCAACAACGACGCCCCAGCGAGCACGCCGACACCCTTCAGCGCCCCGCCCAGGCCGCCGGCCCCAGTGCCGACCGAGGCGGCCGCCGACGCTGCGGCTCCCGCCAGGCCCTGCGCCGCCTGCGCCACACCGTTCAAAGCGACGGCGCCGCGGTTGGCGCCGGCATTGATGCTCACGCCCATCGTCCGCGCGGCCGCCGACGCCGACACGAACCGGCCGCGGACGTCCCGCAGCCTGCCTTGCGCATCGCGGGAGAAGTCGCGCATCGCGCGGTCGGCGTCGGTGGTGTCGGCGGTGACGCGGATACTGGCGTCGCCGACAACACCGCCTGCGGGGGTGCTCATGAGCCATCCCCTTCACCGGCGAAGAACCCCGACTGCTGCAGGTGATGCACGGCCGCCGCCGCCGTCTGCAGGTCCACACCCGCCTTCGCCACCGCGCCCACGGTCTGCGTCGACCCGAGCCGCACGTGCTCCCCCAACAGCTCGACAACGGCCAGCACATGGCGACAGTTCTTGGCCAGGATGGCGAGGTCCCCAAGCTGTACGTCCATGACGGCAGGCGACTCCGGCGAGGGCGCCCCGCTGATGTCGATCCCCGTCGCGGCGTGTACCTCGCGCCGGATCCGGTCGACCTCCTCCTCGGCCTCGCGAATGACGGCGTCGACCTTCTCCTTGGTGCGGTCCAGAACCGTCATCACGCGCTCCTGCGCCTCGGCCACCAGCTCGTCGTCCCGGGGCGCGCTCACTGCGGCACCTCCTCGGGGTGCGGCAGCACACCGGCCTCGACCAGATGCCGCGTCACATCCCGCACCAGCACGGGGTTCGCGGTCTTCAGCACGGCGCCGAGCGTCCGCTCGTCGTGCTCCATCACCGGGCGCAGCAACCGCACCGCACCCTCGAAGTTCGACGCCTGCCAGGACATGCGGGCCAGGTCCGTCCAGCCCGCATCCAGGACACCCGGCCGGCGCGCAAGAAGCCGCTCCCCGGACGCCGCTTCCACCCGCTGCACCACGTCCGCGATCGCCGTATCGAAAGCAATCTCCAGCTGCGCCAGCGCCGCACGCCCGGCAGCAATCAGGTCCTCGCGGTCACTGCCGCTCAACTCCCTCATCGCTGGCCCCGCTTCGACGCGAGACGCGGGCACGTGCACCGCGCGGCGAGCAGGTGCCCGCAGCGCAGCACCCCGGCCGGGACCGGCCGCCTGTCCACCCGGGCCGCGTCCGCCGTCAACGCGTTCAGGGTCTGCCGTAGCTGGATCGCGTAGCGCTGATCGCCGGACCGCTTCGCCGCGGTGAGACGCGTCTGCACCTCACGCCGACGCCGGGCGACCAACGCCTTCCCGTCGTCCCCGTCCTGGACCGGCTGAGCACGCTGCGGGCGAGGCGCGGGAGCAGCGGGCAGAGCAGCCGCCGCAGCCTCCGCACGGGCGTCTGGCGGACGATGACGCCCCGGATGCACCCGAGTAGCCAACGAGGCCAGCACCGCCCCGTACAACTGCGGTCCGCACACCGCGCACGGTTTCTGGTCGAACAGCGCGGCGAACCCCTCCGAGTACACATCAGGCGCCCAACCACCCAAGATCCGCGCGAAGTCCTGCGCCGAGCACCACCGGCACCCGTCCTTCACGCACGCCGCCGTCAGCGCTGCGACCCCGAACAACTGCCGCGCCTCGGTCCGCACGAGGCTCAGCCGTAGTCGCTGGCGCTCCGCCTCATACTGCGGAAGCACGGTCGTATCGCGCAGCGGGAACAGGCGCTCGCGCACATCACGCGCCAAGGTCACCGGCGTCTGCCGCTTGCTGGCCAGATCCAGAATCAGGGCCTCGCGTCGCAGAAGACGCACGGTCTCCACCTGCTCGGCATCCAGCTTCGCCGAGTCTGTGCCGGGCAGGAGGAACAGCTCCTGCCGCTCGATCATCTTGCGGACGCCCGAGTCGGAGAGTCCGAGGTGGCGCGCGGTCTGCGCGATGCTGAAAGCCGTCATGCCCGGACGGTAGGAGCAATCCCCAGAAGATCATTCCGGTGTGCACACCACGGTCCGGAAACCACGGTGCGCACACCCCGCTACGCTCAAAAACAGCGCAGCCCCGGGCCGGTTTTCCTGCACGGCGCACCGGGCCCTTTCCCAGGACTGCGCGCCCGCCTCGGGGTGTCGGTCCCCGGGAGCGGACAACAACGGCCCGCCCCCGGAGCCACGTCCAGGGGCGGGCCGCTGTGCGCCACCTACCGGGAAACCCGGGAACCAGGCCGCCAGATCACCGCCGTCATCCCCGCCCCATACCGGCGACGGATCGCACGCCGCCAACGCTCGGCCTCACCCGCCACCGGAGGACGCGCTACCACCCTCGCGGCCCGCCGCTCCGCCACGTACTCCTCATGCACCTTCGTGACGTGCTCGGCCTTCAGCGAGGCGTACGCGGCCGACAGCCGGTCGAACTCCGCCTTGTCCCCACGCTTCGCCGCCCGCCGCACCCGCTTCCGCAACGCGGCCAGCTGCTCCTCCCGCTCCTCCACGGTCGGCTCACTCGGCGTCGTCATCGTCGTCCTCCTCATCTGGATCGAACCCGTTCTCCGCCGCGAACCTGCGGAAGTCCACCGTCAGATCAGGCTCCGGCGCCACCGGCGAGGGCCGGGCCGGCGGATCCTCACCCAGCAACTTCGCCTGCGCCGCAGTCAGCGCCGCCACCCTCTGCTCGTGGCTCAACTCCGGCACCGCGTCCAGCGCCGCGCCCAGCGCCTCACCAATCAGCGCACCCTCAAGATCCAGCCGCCGCTCCAGCGTCACCCGCAACGGCTCCACCGCATCGGTACCCGTCGCCTTCGCCATCCGCTCCAACACCCGCAACGCGGCCAGCACAGCCTTCGTATCGCCCTCGCGTGCGGCCGGCCACACCGCCGCCAACAAGGCGTCTGCGCGCTCCTGCGCGAGCAGCGCGGCATCCATCCGCACCGCCTCGCCGATGCTGTCGCGCACCTCGGCGAGGACCTGGCTCACACGCTGCTGCGAGATGCCATGCTCGGCCGCGATCGCCTCCTGGGTGGCACCCCCGACATACGCAGTCCAGATCTTCCCGTCCCGCCCGTCGAGCCGCTCCGTCTCCGCCACAGGGACCACCTCCTACCTAGTGAAATCTTGTGCTCTACGCATTCGTACGAGTTCCGGGAACCAGCCAAGCCCGGCCGTCCGGAGACGACCAGGCCGATGGGATCCTGAGGGTGGCCGGGCCCGATGACCGCGGGCCCGGCCGTCTGCGGAGGTCAGGCGGATGCCGGAGCACCGACCGCCCACGGATCGTTCGGCTCCGCAGCCCGCTCCGCCTGCTCGATCACCTCGGCGAGATCAGAGAGTTCGGCGGCCAGCCGGTAGACCGGGGCCAGGTTCATGCCGACCGGCGTCTCCGCGTGGCGGAAGAAGTAGGCCAGCCAGCCCTGTACGGCGTCCCGGAACACGACGGGGCTTCCCTGCTGCTCGCCGCTGTCGAGGCGCCGGAGGGCAGTCTCCGTCTCCGCCAGGATCTTCAACTCCTCGATGTTGAGGGTCTCTTCCTCCCTGGCGTAGAAGAGGTCAGTGTCGAGGCCCTCGATCATGCTGTGGATGACGCTGTCCCACAGAGCGGTGATCCGGGTGGCGGTGAAGTCGTCCACGCCGGTGATGGTCTTGCGGTGCATGGTGATTCTCCTTCGGGTTGGCCAGCCGCCGGGTGACGGCCGGAAGTCTGGGGTGCCTCGCGCGCGGGACAGGTGGAACCGGATGCGCGGCACGGCTCACGGCGGGGTCGTGGCTTCGATGCGCTCCCTGACCTTCGTCAGCGCGTCGAGGAGTTC
This sequence comes from Streptomyces sp. NBC_00620, assembly GCF_026341825.1. Classification (GTDB taxonomy): domain Bacteria; phylum Actinomycetota; class Actinomycetes; order Streptomycetales; family Streptomycetaceae; genus Streptomyces. Next base: position 2,082,547 of record NZ_JAPENY010000001.1, on the reverse strand, counting down.
GAGGTGGTTCTCGTCGGTGCGGGTCCAGCCGCCGAGGCCGACAACGACGTGCAGCAGGACGTCGTGTTGGCTGGCTCCGGCGAGCCAGAGGGCGCGCGCATCCTGGCCGAGCAGGTCGAGGCGGGGGGTGAGGCTGCTGGCGGGCATGCGGTGCCCCCTCACCGGCGGAAGGTGTCGGGCACGTGGCCCGCGAGGGCGCGCACCACGTCGGGCGTAGAGGGCAGCGCGCCGACCAGGACCGGGCATCCGGCGTCGTGGTGGACGGTGACGTGCACCAAGCCGGTGTCGTCGGTGCGGGTGCCGGTCTCGCTGTTGCAGTGGCCGCACCGGTACGCGGCAGCGAGGGCGTTGGGGTCGACGTCGCCGACGAGGTAGTCGGTGTGCTCGGGGTCCATGGGGCTCCTGCTTCCGTAGCAGCCTGTTGTGACTGTCTGTGGTGTCGGAACTCTGGGTGTCGGAACCCGAAGGTTCCGACAGCGGTTCGCGGAGCGACCTGGGCTTTCGCGTACCGCGTGAGTCTCAACTCGATTGTTTTGTCTTGTAATGTCCGAATCTGCGGAGAGGTGCTGTCGGAACTTTGGTTCCGACGGTTCCGACGTTCCGACAGCACCGTCAGTGACTGCGTCTACTCCGGGGCAGTCGAACCCGCAGTCAGGGCAGCTCCATCCGCCAGCGCCACCAGCCAGCCCTGTTCGCACCCGTAGCTGAGCGCCGCCGACCACAGGGATTCCGTCGCTCCGGAAGCCCTGTACCTGGCACGGTCCTTCGTCGCCACACACGACCTGTTGACGTCCCGCGCTGGCACCTCGCCGCCCTGGCGGGCGAGGTAGCGGTGCGCTCTCTTGGCGACGTTGACTACGGACGGGTGTGTGCCGTTGACGACCTCGAACACCGCTGCCTGAGACTCCGCGGCAGTCAGCACTGCCTCGGCCCGGCGCGCGTCCGCCTCGGCACGCGTCCGCCGCTGCGCCGCGTCCTGGACGCGGTCGCGGACGTTCCTGGACGTCTGCCACATCACGCTGGCCATGTCCCAGTCCTCGCCCGTGACGGTCGTTCGCCCGTGCAGGAGGGCGACGAGCGCCGCGCATTTCAGGCGCCACAGTGGCTCGTGCGTGTCGAGGGGGAACGCGGCGCCACGCCCGAAGGAGATCTCCAGCGCGAGGGCGTCGAGTTCTTCGGTGACGTGCTCGGGCACTTTGATCGTGATGTTGCGGAGGTAGGCCACCCATGTGGTGACGGGGGTCTCGGATCTGTCTCGGGCGGTGACGGTGACGGGTCCCGTAGTGGCCGGCCGCTGCTTCGGGGTGTCGGGGCCGAGGGTGGCGTGCGCCCAGGCGAGGCGCTGCGGGAGGCCGATGGACCCCATCTCCAGCAGTTTCGCCGCGGGTTCCTCCTGCACGCCGAGCGACATGGACAGGGTGTACGCGTCCTCGGGTAGGGCTCTGCGGCGCTCGACCTCGGCGTTCGAGGTGCCTTGCCGTTCGCTCATCCACGCCTTGCACAGGACGCCATTGAGGGAGGCGGCGGCGGACATCTGCGCCATGGCGTCGAGGACGCTGCCTTCGGTGGCGAGGGCGTAGCCGCGGGTCCTCTTCTGCACCAGGACCTTCTTCTTCCCGTTGTCGTCCTCGGGGTCGGTCTCCAGGTCGAGGTAGGCGGAGATGAGTCCCTGCCCGGTGGAGATGTCGATGTACGCGAGGTCGATGCTCGGGAACGGGGTGAGTTCCTTGGCCGCCTTTTCGGCCTGGCCTTTGCCGGCGCCGGATGGTCCGAACAGTCCGCAGTACCAACCGATGGTTGCTGGCTGGTGGATGCCGCTGTCTACGCGGACGGTGGGGTCGGCCATGGATGCGGTGCGGGCGAGCACCGCATGAAGGACCGCATCCGGGGAGGTGCGGCGGGCCTGGGCCATCTGACGGATCTGACGGAGTACGGCCGTGGCACTCCAGAAGGTTTCGGGGAGCCGGTCTGTGGGGCCGCTGGACTGCTCGCCGGGTTCCTCCGAGGGTTCGTCCTGCGGTCCGTCCCATGGGTCGTCTGCGATCAGTGCGCGAAGGCTCGCCTCGGTATCGCGCTCGTGTGGCCCGTCCGGCATGCACCGCCGCTGCACCTCGGCGAGGACCGTCACGGGCAGGCGACTGGCGGCGCCTCGGGTCTGTCGTCCGGCCGCCGCCCGCATGATGTCGCGCGCTGCCTCCGAGGTGTTCCCCGCGTAGTGGAGGTGCGACCACAGGGTGCCGATCGTGAGCTTCCGCCCCGACGGGAGCTGACCGACCGGCAGGTCCGAGCGCTCGGACCAGTTCACCGCGACGTGGTCATTGCACTTCAGGCTGTACGCACTGCTCGGCGCATCACCGCCTGCGGTGGGGCGAAGCCACTGCTCCCACCCGCCGCTGTGCCTGGCGTACGTCCAGCCCTCGGGTTCGAGAATCTCCCGGAACGTCAGCATGTCGGCGAGGACGTCGAGCGGTCCGTCACCGGTGTGCAGGCCGGCAGGCCGCTCGCTCCGCGGCGGGGCCAAAGGCTCACCCTTCCGCTGCGCCTTACGTTCCTGCTTCTCCCGGTCCGCCCGCTCCAGAACTTCCAACGCTGGGGGCGCGTGCTCCGTGATGAGCGCAGCCAGCTCGGCAAGGTCGTACAGGACACCGCTGCTCGGGCCGATCTTGGCCATGCGCTCGGGACAGTTCGGCTTGCGGTTGACGGTGCCCGGGAGCTTCATCAGTCGGTCGAGGTTTCCGACCTCGGTGTCCCACGACCACCCATACTGGTAGGCCTGCGCGCCGAGGATCGCCTGTACGCCGACGGTCAGATCCTTGACCCGCGCCCGGTCGTCGTCGCTCTCGATGATGAACGCCCCGTCGAGCAGCCACACGGGGTTGTAGCCGCCACCCGATTCGGTCCACCCGGTGGGTTCGGGAAGCGGCGACTCGGCAACCACCTTGACGATCGCCTCGGCGTCCGGAGGTGCGGGCAAGTCGTCTGGGCCCGGCTTGTGGCCGAGGGTCCCGTGATCCCCGTCCGCCCACAGGTGAGTAAGGCCATGGGTCGCCGCCTCCCCGCCGCGCCCCTCCGGCGGCCGTGTGGCCACGGTGGTGGACTGGAAGTAGATGCCCTCCGGCTTGCGGCGGTCGAGTCTCACGGCGTACTTCACCGCCGCTGCTCGGCCTTCGTCGGTGGTGGGGAAGAAGTCGTAGACCAGCTTCCCCTTGCCGACGGCGGCGGCGATGCTGAGCTGCCCGGCCACGTGGCGGAACACGGTGTCGAGCCACGCCCGGATCGCTTCCGGGTCTGCGGTCAGCGGCGGCTGCTCGTCGTTCACTCGGAGGCTTCCTTCTTGTTCTTCGCGGCCTGCTCGGCGATGGCGAGCAGGTCAGCGACCCATCTCCGGGCGCAGGCGCGGACGGCCCGCGGGGAGGGCTGCTCGTCGAGGTGGGCGCGGATGCTGTCGAGCACGAGGGAGCGCCGTGCGCGTTCGCGGTGGTACTGCGCGAGCAGCTGCTCGCGGTCTCGCTCGTCGGATTCCCTGGCCGCCGTGGTGGCCAGGGGTCCGGCGGCGGTGCGGCCTGTCACTCGTCGGCCCTCGCTGGGACCGCGGGCGCGCTGTCGGCCCGATGTGTCACCATGGCCACGGCGTTGTTCCGTTCTGTGAGTACGAGCCCCGGGTCGCTGGCGAGCGATGTGCCCGGGGTTTCGTCGTGTCTGGGATGGGCTGGCGTCAGGCCCCTGTCTGGACGGCAATCCAGATGGGGGCCGCTCTCACGCGCCCCGGAGAGGGCGGATCACCGCCGATTCCACAGGGGTACAACCGCATGAGGCATGCGGTGTGCTGGCTGTGACCTGCGGGTATTCGATGTGCTGGCACTGTGATGGCACGGCAGGGCTGACCTGCAAGGCAGGCTCCGAGGGGTACAGAAGGTCGACCAGATCGCGGGTCGGGATCTTCAGCTTCCGGCCGAGCGGGAGCACCCGCGTCGCGGTCCACTCGCCGCGCCGGATCAAGGCGTAGATCGTGTCCTTGTGAACGTCCAAGATCGACGCCATGGTCGGCACGTCCGTCGTCGGGCCGAGCGCCTCGACGGCTTCCCGCGTCCATGCGGCCGTCATGCCAACTCCCGCATGGCGCTGATGGCTTCGGCGTACCTGTCGAGCAGCGTGCCCCGAGGCGTGCGACGCCCGGATTCCCACAGCCCGACCGCCTGCGCCGTGACTCCGACGGCGGAGCCGACCTGCGCGAGTGTCAGGCCGGCCGCTTCACGGACAGCCTTTCGCTCGGCGGGCGCCGGGAGCTCCGGGCGCACCTGTCGGAAGGAGCGGATTCTCTCCGCAACCGTTTCGGTCATGTAGACAGCTTGCAGCCCTGATGACTTGCGTGTCAAGCATGTCTGCAAGCTGCGTTGTTGACTTGCCGTTTCGTGGCTGCGAGCATGCAGACGTGACGAATAAGAAGGACGCCAAGCAGGGCAAAGTGGTGCAGCTTGGCACCGCATATGACCACTCGCCACAGGTCACGACCGAGGTGCAGGCGACGGATGACCCTGACGTCTTCTCCTTCGCGTGCACGCCTCCCGCCGGCGACTGGTCAGCATCCGGGACCGTCCGGCGCGCCCCCAACGGGCTGATCATCGACAGCCTGGAGATCCGCCCCGGCGAGCCAACGCTGAGCGGCGTGACCGGGAACCTCCTGCGCCGGGTGCCGGTGGGCGTGATCCTCAACCACGTGCGCGCCGATGCCGCCCGTCTGTCGCAGCCGGAGCGGGAGGCGGCACCGCAGGCCGAGCGAGCGCCACGCCGCGGCGGGCGAGCAGCCCTCAGTGACGACCTGCTGCGCCGCGTTGCCGTGGCCTACCTGGGGGAGACCCGGCCCGACAAGCCGGCCGGTGCGCTGCAGCGCCTCGCCACTGAGTTCGGCCGACCTGAGGGCACGGTCCGGACATGGCTTGCCCGGGCCCGCACCGATGGCTGGCTCGGCCCCAGCGTGAAGGGCCGCGCCGGCGCCGAGCCTGGCCCGCTCCTGCGGGATCTCACCGCAGCCGAATACACCCGCATCTACTCAGCACAGACGACGCTCGAAGATCAGGCCCGCATCGTTGCGGGCGCAACCGGGGTGAGTCTCGACGAGGCGCGCCAGGACGTCTACGGCCGCGCCGGTGTCGAGCCGCCAGAGGGGGACGAAGGATGAAGCCGTACAAGGCATGCTCGTGCCGAGACTCGGAAACAAAACGGCTCCTCGGCAAGCAGTGCCCGGACATCAGCAAAAAGGGACACGGCGGCTGGTACGCCCGCTACGAAGCCCCGAAGTCCGCCGGAGGGAAGCGCCGCCAACCGCGCATCGGCCCGTACGACACGGAGCGCGAGTGCAAACAGGAGCTGGGCAGGGTGCTCGGCACGGCCGCGAACCCGAAGGCGCACGACGAACGGAAGACCACGCTCGGCCAGTACCTCGAACGCCGGTACACGTGGCGGACGTCGGAGGCCGAGACCGGCGAGGGCCTGAAGAAGAGCACGCTCGACAGCGAGCGCGAGGCCATCGACCTCTACCTGAATCCCGGCCTCGGTCACATCAAGGTCGTGGACCTGGACGACGAGCACATCCGCGAGCTGTACGCCGCGATGCGGAAGATCAACCGGCCCGACGAGCGGACCGAGCGGACCGAGGTCCTGCGCCGGCTGCAGGAAGTCCGGGCAGTGCGAGACGGGAAGCGGCTGCACAGTCGGCCCATCTCGGAGTCGCGCATCCGGCGCGTACACGCGGTGCTGCACGGGGCTCTCGCGGACGCACAGAAGCTGTCGAAGATCCGGACAGACAACCCGGCTGACGGGGTCTGGCGGTCGAAGGGCGGGAAGCGCAAGCAGGGCCGCGCGAAACCCCTGCTGTGGACGGCCGAGCGGGTCGAGCAGTGGGAGAAGACCGGGGCCATCCCAGCGAAGGTCATGGTGTGGTCGTCCGACCAGTGCGGCGCGTTCCTCGACTTCGCCGAGGCCTCCGAGGAGCGGCTGTATCCGGCGTTCCATCTGGACGCGTACTACGGGCCGCGCCGCGGCGAGCTGGTCGGCGCCGAGGAGCAGGACCTGAGCCTTGAGCGCCGGCGCCTGCACGTCCTACAAGCGCAGTCGGACGACGAGCTCGACGACACCAAGACCGAGGCCGGGTACCGACAGATCCCGCTCGACGCTGAGACGGTCCGCGTCCTGCGGGCCTGGCACAAGCGGAAGCTCGAAGAGCGGATGAAGTGGGGCGAGGCCTACCAGGATGCGGGCCGCGTCTTCTGCTACGAGGACGGCACGGCGCTGAAGCCGGAGTACCTGTCGAGCCGCTTCAAGATTCTGCTTGAGCGGTACGCCAACATCCGCGCGAAGGCCGCGGAGAAGTGGTCAGTCGAGCGGATCGCTCGCAAGTTCCGGACGTCCGAGGCGGCCGTCGAGGTGGCGCTCAGGCTGACGCTGCCGCCCATCCGCTTCCATGATCTGCGTCACGGCGCGGCGACGATGCTGATCGCTGCCGGAGTCGACGACAAGTTCGTGTCGGAGGTGCTCGGCCACGCTTCGGTGTCCTTCACGAAGGACGTGTACGCGGTCGTCGCCGAGGAGTTGTCGGAGGACGCCACGCGCCGGATCGCCGCCTTCATCCCGCGCCAGAATCGCCTTTCGGCGGTTGGTGCCAGCAACGTGCCATCAGGGGGCTGAACGTGGCTCTGAACGCAAACCAGGGAGCCCATGCCGTGAGGCACGAACTCCCTGGTCAAAGTGCGGAGGCGGAGGGATTTGAACCCTCGATGGGCTTGAAGGCCCAAACCGCATTAGCAGTGCGGCGCCATAGACCGGACTAGGCGACGCCTCCAGCACAACCACCCGCGCGAGCGCGAGTGGTGCGTGCAGATGATGACACAGCCGAGCGGGCTGTCACCAATCGCCTCCCACGGTACTAGGCGTGCAGGCCGCAGAGCAAAGTCGAGATGTGGCGGGAGCGGACGGAGGGCATGGGCTGCCGGAAGAGGGCGAGAGGGGCCGTAGGAGAGATGAGAGCGGACCTGGGGCAGGAGTGACTGGAACTGCTCGCAACCGCACGGGGTACGTGGCGTTAGTCAGGTCATGTTGCATCGCCTTGTTCTCACCTTCGCCGCGTCCGCCGCCGCGCTGTCCGCCGTACCCGCCGTGGCAGCCACCGCGCTGCCGGCCACCGCACTGCCCGCCACGACCGTCGGGTCCCCCACGAACCTCGGGTCGGTCTCGAACCTCGGGTCGGTCTCGAACCTCGGGTCGGTCTCGACCTCCGGCCTGGCCCTGATGCCCCCGCCCGCTCGCGACGAGGACTCCCGGGATCGGCTGACCGTGACCGTCCACGACTCGGGGAGTGGTGCGGACGGGACGTACGAGCTTCGGTGTCATCCCGACGGTGGCAGTCATCCCGATGTGAGTGGGGCATGCGGTGCGCTCGACCGGGGAGCGCGGTGGGGCAAGGATCCGTTCGCCCCGGTTTCGCCGGGCACCATGTGCACGATGCAGTACGGCGGTCCGGCCACCGCGCATGTCACGGGGACGTGGGCGGGGCGACCCGTCGACGCCAGATTCGACCGTGTGGACGGGTGCCAGATCTCGCGGTGGAACGCGCTCGCACCTCTCCTTCCCGACCTTCGGTCATAGCCGAGGCAGGAGCGATGCCGAGCTCTGCCGAGCGGGGCCGGAGTGGGGCAAGAGCGAGGCGGGCTCGAGACAGGGCGAGGCAGGCTCGGGACAGGGCGGAGCCACGGTGACATCATGGTTCCGCAGGGGGGCGAAGGGGACGAAATGCGCGGTCACGGCTTCTGCGTGGTTTCTGCCTAGGTTCTACGTGCGACCTCCCTCTCATCCGGCGTCGCGAGCGCAACCTCTGCCCGTAGACTCCCTCGCGTGACACGCTGCGGGACGGTTGGCAAGATGGCATCCGCGGTCGGCAAGGTGCGGTAACAGGGAGGAAGCGTCTCGTGAGCAGCAGGCCATCCCGAGGCGCTGCTCGCCTCGCAGCCATACTGGACGCGCTGCCCGATGCGTTGGTGCTGGTCAACGCCAATGGGACCGTCGTCAACGCGAACACCATCGCCCTGGAGGCCTTCGAGGCCCCGGGCACAGCGCTGGTGGGACGCGGACTGCTCGATCTGCTGCCCGAGTTCGACTCGCGGCTCATCCCCGGAAGCATGCGGCGGCCCGAGACGGTCGACCCGAGCGGGCGGACCAAGCCGGCCCGGATGATCGCACGGCGTACCGACGGCAGTGAGTTCCCTGTCGAAGTCACCAGTGCGAATCTCGAGAACGGCCAGCAGGCCTACGACAGCTACGGCCCCGCCAACGACGAGCTGCTCATGCTGGTCGTACGCGATCTGTCGGGCGCCGTCGACACCGAGGCCGAACTCGCGCGTTCGCAACGGCAGACCGAGATGATCCTGCGGGCCGCGGCCGAGGGCGTCGTGGGAACGGACACGGACGGGCGGGTCGTTCTCGTCAACCCGGCGGCCGCTCAGATACTGGGATACCGGGCCAGTGATCTGGGTGGGCAGGAACTGCACTCCCTCATCCTTCATTCGCGCGCGGACGGCGAGCCCTTCGGGTACGAGGAGTCGCCGCTCGCCGACACCCTGCGCTCCGGGCGCAAGCACCGGGTGCGCGGGCAGGTGCTGTGGTCCAAGTCCGGGGACAAGGTGTCGGTCGATCTGACGACCGCGCCGGTGCGCGACGGGGACCAGCTCGTCGGCGCCGTGATGACGTTCACCGACCGGCGGCCGTACGACACCCTCGCCGAGGAGAAGGACAAGGCCGAGGAGCGCCACGAGCAGGAGCTCGCGCGAGCCGCCGAGGAGCACGACAAGGAACTCGCCGGGCTGCGTGAGCGGCATGCCGCCGAGCTCGCCGAACTGCGCGAGCAGCACGAGGAGGAACTCGCCGCGGGCGACGAGCGGTACGCCTCGCTCGGGGAGCGTGAGAAGGACCGGTACGAGGCCCTCGCCGCCCGGCACGAGCAGTTGCTCGCCGTGCTCTCGCTGTCCCTGCGCGGGCCCCTCGACCAGCTGCGCGGCGAACTGTCCAAGCTCGCCGCCGACGACGCCGGGCAGCTGTGGCCCGAGGCCAACCAGGTCCTCCACCACCTCGCCGCCGGCTATTCGCGGATCACGACTCTCGTCGACAACGTGCTCGGCTACCAGCGGCTCGACTCCGGGGCCGAGGAGATCTCCCGTACGAACGTGATGCTCGACGCGGTCGTCGCGGCCGGTGTCGAAGGCGCCGTCGAACTGATCGGGCCCGGACGCGTGCAGTTCGCCGTACACGCGCCGCCCATCGAGGCCGAGGTCGACCCGCAGCGGCTGGCGAACGCGCTCGCGCATCTCATCGCGGACGTCGCCGGAGTCGACGCCACCGGCAACGCGCCCGTGTCCGCGGGCGGTTACATGGACAACACCGTCGTCGTGGCGGCGGCGCAGCGCGGTGAGGTCGTACGCATCGAGGTGCGCGGGCCGTACGCCGGGGGAGACCCGGTGCATGAGCCGATCGTGCGCGGGACGGTGCGCGCGCACGGCGGAGTGCTGCAGACGCACGAGGTGCCGGGAATGAGCGGCAGCGCGTTCGTGCTGGAGGTGCCGATCGGCGGTGGGGCCGGTGCGGTCCCGGCCGGCGCTGTGACCGGCTCCGAGCTCGCCCTTCCCGAGCCGGCCTCCCCCCAGGGCGGCGGCAGGCGGCGGGCCCGGCGGTCCTCCGTGGACGCCTTCCTGGAGAGCGAGGTCGCGGGGGAGACCGACCCGGCCCCCGGCGGCGACTCTGTCACTGCTCCTGCCGACGGCTCCGCTGCGCCCACCGGGCGTCGGCGGCGGCGTACGGCGGAGGAGCGGGCGGCCGGCTCGGCCGACGAGGTCGCGGTTCCGGTGCAGGGGACGGGAGTCGAGGGCTCCGGCGACGGTGGGGCCTCCGGCTCCGGTGGTACCGGGCGGCGGCGCGGGCGGCCGAGCCCGGTCGAGGGCTCGACCGACAAGGTCGCCGGTGGTGCGGCCGGCGGCGCCTCCGAGGGCGCGGTCGTCATGGCGGGCGAGCATGCGGGGACCGCGGCCGCGGGTACGGGGCTGGGTGGGACGGTGCCTCCGCAGGGGGTGCCGGTGTCCGCGCAGGGAGTGCCCGTGCCTTCCGGGCGGCGCGCGCGGCAGGGCGGCGAACAGCACGCGCTGCCTCCGGCGTTGCCCGCGGCTCCGAGTGCGCCCGGCACGCAGAACGCGGTGAGCGCGCAGGGGACTGCCGACGCCGGTGTCTCCGCGGACGGGGCGCCGTCGGCCGGACGGCGTCGGCGTGCGCTGGCCGCCTCGGCCGAGCGTGCCGCCACTCAGGACGCGGGCGCCCGTACGGTGTTCGCTCTGCCGCCCGCGGAGGCGGACCGCTCCCCCGAGTACATCGAGGCTCAGCAGCAGGCCCAGCAGCGCCTCCAGCAGGCCGAAGCCGCCGGAGTCCCGCACGGCCAGACCGACGACGGCCGCCACGACACGATGCTGCACGACCCGGCCGACGATCACACCCCGCCCCAGCCGCACCCCGTTTCCAGCCCGACGGGACGGCGGCGCGCGGTACGGACTCCGGTGCAGCAGGGTGCGGCGGGGACACCCGCGCAAGGGGTTCCGGCACAGGGAGTTCCTGCGCAGGCGGTTCCGGCACAGGCGGTTCCGGGCGCGGCCCCCGCCGGGCAGCCCGTACCCGCGTCGGCCGCTGCCGCCGCCACGGCCCAGCCCATCGCCACTCCGGCACCGGCACCGTGGCCCGGCAACACCGAGACCCCCGCAGGCGGCGTCCCCGCCCCGCAGCCCTGGCCGAACGCCAACCCGAACGCGAACCCGAACGCCCAAGACGCACCCGGCGCCGGGACCCCGGTACAACCCGGACCGGCACCGGCGCAGCCCGGAACACCGGCTCAAGCCGCGCCGAGCACCACCGGCACCCCGAGCACCGCCCTCCCGCCCGAGCGCCCCGCCCAGCCGCGCGTCGCTCAGCCGCTGCCCGCCGAGGCCGCGGCCCCTGTCGACCCCAACTCGACGCAGGCCCGCGGCATCAGCGTGCGGACGCTCGGTCAGGGCGTACCGTTCGGCCGCCAGCCCGCCCCGAACCAGCCGCAGGCCCCCCAGGCGAAGGCGCAGGCACAGCCTCAGTCGCCGACGCCTCCCCCGCACCAGACCAACGGCGGCGGCCGTCGTCGCAAGCTCGGCACACCCCCCGAGCCGACCGCCGAGCGCCCGGAGACGGCGGCCCGGCCGCACCCGCAGGGCGGGCAGGCCCCCGGGTCGCGGCTGGCCGGAGCCACCGATGGCGCCGGACGGTCCTATGCCATAGGGGCCCCGGACGAGAACGCCGACGAAGGCCCCGAGCCGCTCGACGGTCCCGGCGGTGCCGTCGAGGTCGCCGACCAGCCGCGTCTGCAGCCGATGGACGACGAACTGCCGCCGGAGCCGCTGGACAACCCGCGGCGCCTGCTCGTGTGGCCCGCGCCGGACGTCATGACCCAGCAGGCGCTGAGCGACCGCGGCTACCGGCCCGTGATCGTGCACTCGCGCGAGGAGGTCGACTCGCAGATCGCCGCCTTCCCGGCCGCGCTCTTCGTCGACCCGCTGACCGGGCCGATCACGCGCACGGCGCTCCAGTCGCTGCGTCAGGCCGCTGTCGCCGCCGAGGTGCCCGTCCTGGTGACGGCGGGACTCGGGCAGGCGACGCGCGAGGCGGCGTACGGCGCCGATCCCGCCGTACTCCTGAAGGCCTTGGCGCCTCGGGACTCGGAGCAGCACCCGCCGCGCGTGCTGCTCATCGAGGAGCACGCGGAGATCTCGCTCGCGCTCACGGCGACGCTGGAACGGCGCGGGATGCAGGTCGCGCGGGCGTCGACCGACGCGGACGCGGTGACACTGGCCTCGCAGATGCGGCCGAACCTGGTGGTGATGGACCTGATGCAGGTACGCCGCCGCCAGGCTGGGATCGTCGACTGGCTGCGTGCGAACGGGCAGTTGAACCGCACGCCGCTCGTCGTCTACACCGCCGCCGTCGACCAGGCCGAGCTGCCGCGGCTGGCCTCGGGGGAGTCGGTCCTGTTCCTGGCGGAGCGCTCGACGAGCGCCGAGGTGCAGGAGCGGATCGTGGACCTGCTGGCGCGGATCGGCACGAACTGACCGACCTGCCGCGCCGGGCACGCATCGGGGCGCGAACTGACGTCGTACATACGGGGCTTGGGCGGTGTTTCACGTGAAACACCGCCCAAGCCCCGTATACGAGCCCTAGATCTGTGTGACGTCCAGTTCACCCGCGGCGTACTGCCTGCGCAGCACCTTCTTGTCGAACTTGCCGACGCTCGTCTTCGGGACCGACTCGATGATCGTCCAGCGCTCGGGGAGCTGCCACTTGGCGATCTTTCCCTCGCTGGCGAGGAAGGCGCGGAGGGTGTCGAAGTCGGCGGTGGCGCCTTCCCTGAGGACGACAGTGGCGAGGGGGCGCTCGCCCCACTTGTCGTCGGGGACGGCTACGACGGCGGCCTCGGCGACGTCCGGGTGGGACATCAGCGCGTTCTCCAGGTCGACCGAAGAGATCCACTCGCCGCCCGACTTGATGACGTCCTTGGCGCGGTCGGTGAGGGTCAGGAAGCCGTCGGCGCTGATCGTGCCGACGTCGCCCGTCTTGAGCCAGCCGTCCTCGCTGAACTTGTCCGCGGGGCGCTGGGGTTCTGCGCCCGGGCCGCCGTAGTACGCGCCCGCGATCCAGGGGCCGCGGACCTCCAGTTCGCCGGCGGACTCGCCGTCCCAGGGGAGGCGTTCGCCGCCGGGGCCGGTGAGGCGGGCCTCGACGCCTGCCGGGAAACGGCCCTGCGTCAGCCGGTACGCGAACTCCGCGTCCGTGCCCACGGCATGGGCGGGCGCCCGGGCGATCGTGCCCAGCGGCGACGTCTCCGTCATGCCCCAGGCGTGACAGACCCGCATCCCCAGCTTGTCGAAGGCCTCCATGAGCGAGGGCGGACAGGCGGAGCCACCGATGGTGACCTGGGTGAGGGAGGAGACGTCGCGCGGCTTGGCGGTCAGTTCGCCGAGCAGGCCCTGCCAGATGGTGGGGACGGCCGCTGCGTGCGTCGGCCTCTCGCTCTCGATCATCTCGGCGAGCGGCGCGGGCTGGAGGAAGCGGTCCGGCATGAGCATGTTGATGCCGGTCATGAAGGTCGCGTGCGGCAGACCCCAGGCGTTGACATGAAACTGCGGAACGACGACGAGGGTTGTGTCCTGGTCGGTGAGGCCCATCGACTGGGCCATGTTGACCTGCATGGAGTGCAGGTAGATGGAACGGTGCGAGTAGACGACGCCCTTGGGGTCGCCCGTCGTGCCGGAGGTGTAGCACATGGCCGCGGCCGTACGCTCGTCCAGCTGGGGCCAGTCGTAGGTCGTCGGCCTGCCCGCGATGAGCTCCTCGTACTCGTGCACCCGCGCGGTCGCCCCGTCGAGCAGCGAGCGGTCACCGGGCCCCGAGATCACGACGTGCTCGACCGTCGGCAGATGGGGGAGGAGCGGCGCGAGCAGCGGAAGCAGCGAGCCGTTGGCGATGATCACGCGGTCGGCGGCGTGGTTGACGATGTAGGCGAGCTGCTCCGCGGGGAGGCGGAGGTTGAGCGTGTGCAGGACCGCGCCCATGGAGGGGATCGCGAAGTACGCCTCCACGTGCTCGGCGTTGTTCCACATCAGCGTCCCCGTCGCATGCCCCTCTTCTACTCCGAGGTCACGCAGGGCGTGCGCGAGCTGCGCGGCTCGGGCACCGATCTCGGCGTAGGAACGGCGCTGCGGCTCTCCCTCGCCGGTCCAGGTGATCACCTGTGACGTTCCGTGGATGGCCGACCCATGGGTCAGGATCCTCGAGATCAGCAGCGGTACGTCCTGCATCGTGCTCAGCACGGCGTTCCTCCCGGGGGCGACATTGCCTACGCGGTGGTAAGGGTTGGGCTGATTCTGCGCACATACCGCGTGGTATGTCACTAGTACCCGGGATGATCGATCAGGCCGTGGTGATCTTTCGGAGGTCCAGAGGGCAGGCAATCGGGACGGATGTCGAGGAGGAAGGCCGACGCCGTCCCGGGATCCGGGGTCGCTACCGGACGGGCTCCAGCTCAGGGTCCTCCCGCAGCTTGCCCAGCGCCCTCGACACCGCCGACTTCACCGTCCCGACGGAGACACCGAGCACCTCCGCCGTCTGCACCTCGCTCAGGTCTTCGTAGTACCGCAGGACGACCATCGCCCGCTGCCGCGCCGGCAGTTTCATGATCGCCCGCCACATCGCGTCGTGCAGCGCCTGCTGCTCGGCGGGGTCCCCGACGGGCGCCCCCTCCGGCTCCGGCAGCTCTTCGCAGGCGAACTCGTCGACCTTGCGCTTGCGCCACTGCGACGTCCGCGTGTTCAGCAGCGCCCGCCGTACGTAACCGTCGAGGGCCCGGTGGTCCTCGATCCGCTCCCACGCGACATACGTCTTGGTGAGTGCGGTCTGCAACAGGTCCTCGGCATCGCACGGGTTCGCGGTCAGCGACCGGGCGGTACGCAGCAGCACCGGCTGGCGGGCCTTCACGTACGACGCGAACGACGGGTAAGGCGCGTACGGAAGGGTCCGCGTCGCGGCGTTCGAAGCGCTGGTGCAGACGGGTGTGGTCATGGCTCCACGCTAGGATCGAGCCCTACTCTCGCGGATCGGCCGCAGGTCCCGAAGCGTTGTCCGCCTCAGGTTGTAGGAGGGGGGTTGCCCCCACCTCCTGAAGGTGGACGAGCGGGTCCTGCGCCCTGAGGGTTCACCCCTGAGAGACGAGTACGACGGTAGTACGCGGGGCAGTGCCGGTCTCCGCGAGTCACCTCCGCCGAAGCCGGGCGTTCTAGGGCCTGTCCGCCCCCAGGATCAACCCCGACGTGGGAACCCCGGTACCCGCGGTAACTAGGGTGTGGCGGGCGCCCGGTATCTGGTTCACGGCGGTGCCCCGCAGCTGTCGTACCGCTTCCGCCACTCCGTTCATCCCGTGCAGATACGCCTCCCCGAGCTGTCCCCCGTGCGTGTTGAGGGGCAGCCGCTCCTCGGCGACGAAGTCCGCGGCCTGCCCCGGTGCGCAGAACCCGAACTCCTCCAGCTGCATCAGCACGAACGGCGTGAAGTGGTCGTAGAGAATCCCGACGTCGATGTCCGCCGGCGCCAGCCCGGCCGTCCGCCACAGTTGGCGTGCCACTACCCCCATCTCCGGCAGCCCTGACAGGTCGTCCCGGTAGAAGCTGGTCATCTGCTCCTGTGCGCGGCCGGCGCCCTGGGCGGCGGCCGCGATCACCGCGGGGGGATGGGACAGATCGCGGGCCCGCTCCACGGAGGTGACCACCAGCGCCTGGCCGCCGTCCGTCTCCTGGCAGCAGTCGAGCAGCCGCAGCGGCTCCACGATCCACCGCGAGGCCGCGTGCTCGTCGAGCGTGATCGGTCTGCCGTGGAAGTAGGCCGCCGGGTTCGTCGCCGCGTACTTCCGGTCCACCACGGCGACATGGCCGAACGCTTCCGGCGTCAGCCCGTACGTGTGCAGATACCGCTGGGCCGCCATCGCCACCCAGGACGCGGGCGTGAGCAGCCCGAACGGGAGGGCCCACCCGAGCGCCGCCCCCTCCGCCGACGGCTCCCGCTGCTGCACCCCGGAACCGAATCTCCGCCCCGACCGCTCGTTGAACGCCCGGTAGCAGACCACCACTTCGGCCACCCCGGTCGCCACCGCGAGCGCCGCCTGCTGGACGGTCGCGCAGGCCGCCCCGCCTCCGTAGTGGACGCGTGAGAAGAAGGACAGCTCCCCCATTCCGGCCGCCTGGGCGACGGTGATCTCCGGGCTGGTGTCCATCGTGAACGTGACCATCCCGTCCACGTCCCCGGGCGTGAGCCCCGCGTCGTCGAGCGCGGCCCGCACCGCCTCCACGGCCAGCCGCAGCTCGCTGCGCCCGGAGTCCTTGGAGAACTCGGTGGCCCCGATCCCGACGATCGCCGCCCGCCCGCCGAGGGTGTCCCGCGTCCGTACGCTCATGAGGTCTCCCCGGGCGGAAGGGTGACCGTCACCGTCCCGGTCACATGTCTGCCGATGCCGTTCGCCCCGACGACCCGCACCGTCGCCGTGCCGCCCGCGATCCCCTCGACCGAGCCGGTCAACACCATCGTGTCGCCGGGGTAGTTGGGCGCTCCGAGCCGTATGGCCACCTTGCGCAGGACCGCGTCCGGGCCGAAGTGGTCGGTGATGTACCGACCGACCAGGCCGTTGGTGGTCAGGATGTTCATGAAGATGTCCGGGGAGCCCTTCTGCCGCGCCAGCTCCGCGTCGTGGTGCACGTCCTGGTAGTCCCGGGACGCGATCGCCCCGGCCACGATCAGCGTGCGCGTGACCTCGATCTCCAGCGGTGGCAGCGCGTCGCCGACCCTCACCTCGTCGGCCCTCATGTCATCCGCCCCCTCATCTGCGCCCTTCGCATCTCCGGCGCCCGCTCTCACTCCTCCGGCCCACGCACCCCCGGCCCTCATGCCTCCCCCTCCCCTCTCACGATCAACTCCCCCAGTTCCTGGAGTACTTCGCTCCCGCATCCCAGATACGCGTCCAGCTGCCTCCCCCACAGGAAGTGCCGGTGCACGGGATGCTCCAGGTCGGCCCCCGTCCCGCCGTGCAGATGCTGACCCGCGTGCACCACCCGGCGGCCCGCCTCCGACGCCCACCAGGCGGCGGTCAGTGCGTGTGTCGCGTACGGCAGCCCCTCGTCGCGACGCCAGGCCGCCTCGTACGCCGTCACCCGTATCGCCTCGGTGTCCATGTACGCGTCGGCTGCCCGGAGTTGGACCCCCTGTTTGGCGGCGAGCGGCCGCCCGAACTGCTCGCGCGCGTTGGTGTGCTCCACGGCTCGGGCCAGCGAGCCCGCGCACACCCCGGCCTGCAGCCCCGCGAAGGCGGTCCTCGCGGTGGCCAGTACGTCGTCGTACGTGGCCAGTACGTCGTCGTACGCACCCCCGGAGATCGCCTCCCCCGCCGTGCCGCCGGAGGACTCCTCCCCCGCTGCGCCGCCGAGCCGCTCGGCCGGCGTCCCGTCCAGCGTCAGCCGCCCCGCCGACCAGGGTGCCGTCAGCTCCACCGGCTCGCACGTCGCATCGGCGGTCCGCACCAGCCACAGCCGGCGCCGGTCGTCCGCGACGAGCACATGGGTGGCGTCCCGCAACCAGGGGACTACAGGGACGATGCCGCTCAACTGCCCCTGGGATCCGGCCCGTACGGCACCCGGCGCGGAAATCGCCCCGCTCACCACCACCGTCCCGTCCCCGATCCCCGGCAGCAGCCCCTCCCGCTGCTCCGGTGAACCGTGGGCCGCCACCGCCAGCAGCCCGTAGACACAACTCGCCGCGAACGGCACCCGGGCCGTGGTGCGCCCCTGCTCCTCCAGAAGGAGCACCAGGCCGAGCAGCCCTATGTCCGTCACGGCCGTCACGAGCCCGGCCGCGCACAGCGCCTTCCACAACTCGGCGTCGCTGCCGGTCCCGGCCGCGGCGAGCCGCTCGTGCGTGGAGAGGTCGCCGAAGATCCGCGCGGCCAGGTCACGGGCGGCCGCCTGCTCCTCCGTGGGCGTGAAGTCCATGTCAGCCTCCACCACCCTCGCCGGTCCCACCGGGCCGGAAGACCGGCAGCTCCAACTCCTCGTCGTACCGCTGGAATTCGAGCCGTACGGGCATCCCGATCCGCACCTTGTCGTACGGCACCCCGACCACGTTGCTCACCATCCGCACGCCCTCGGACAGCTCGACCAGGCCGACCGCATAGGGAGGGTCGAAGGCAGGGAAGGGCGGGTGGTGCATGACGACGTACGAGTAGACCGTGCCGTCCCCGCTCGCCTCGACCGTGTCCCACTCCAGGCAGCCGCACGCGTTGCACCCCGGCAGCCAGGGAAACCGCAGCACCCCGCAGCCGGCGCACCGCTGGATCAGCAGCTGGTGCCGGGCCACGCCCTCCCAGAACCCGGCGTTGTCCCGGTTGATCACCGGCCGTGGCCTTCTGCCCTTGGGATTCGATCTGTCCTTGGGACTCGGCTGCTCCGTCCGCCTGTCCTTGGGACTCGACTGCTCGGCCCGCTTCCTCTGCGCCGGTGCGTACTTGAGGATCCGGAACCGGTGGGTCCCCGCGAGCTCCCCGCCCGCCCTCACATCCATCCGAGTCGTGACGAAGTACCCCGTCCCCAGCTTGGTGGTCTTGCGCCCGGAGACCGACTCGATCAGCGCGTCGAAGGTGATCTCGTCCCCGGGGCGCAGCGGGCGCAGATACTCCTGCTCGCAGTCGGTGGCGACCACCGAGGTGTACCCCGCGCCGTCGAGGAGCGCGAACAGCTCGTCGTACGCCTCCGAACGGCCCGTGTGCCCGGAGAGGCCGCCCATCGTCCACACCTGGAGCATGGTGGGCGGCGCCATGGCGTCCGGCCCCGCGTACGCCGGATTGGTGTCGCCCATCGCCTCGCACCAGTGCCGGATCATCGGCTCGTTGACCGGGTCCTTGCCCACGCCCGCGACGGTGGCCGCACGCCCTTCGTACGCCTTGAGCTGCTCCTCGTACGCCGGCGACGGCACCGCCATCTCGTAGCTCTCGCCGTTCTCAGCGCTGTGGTCGCTCTCGTCGCTCACCGCCGCCCCCTCCGCATCCCGAGCCGCATCGTCGCCACGATCTCCCGCTGCACCTCGCTCACCCCGCCCCCGAACGTGTTGATCTGCGCCGCCCTGTTCATCCGCTCCAGCTCGCCGTCCCCGAACGCCCCCGGTGAACCGGAGCGGACCAGGGCGTCCGCTCCGACAATTTGCTGACATATTCGGTACACCGCGACCGCCGATTCGGTTCCCACCACTTTCACGCCGCTCGCATCGCCCGGGGCCAGCCGGCCCGCCCCCACATCCCCCACCAAACGCCAGTTGAGCAGGCGTGATGCCGCCATCAGGGCATGCGCCTCGGCCAGCTGAAAATGCACCCACGGCTCGTCAACCCGACGCCGACCGGTCACTGGATCGGGTGTGCGGGCGGCCTTCAGCGCGGCCGCGTAGAAGTCCTCGGCCTGCATGCCGATCGCGGCGAGCGCGACCCGCTCGTGGTTGAGCTGGTTGGTGATGAGCCCCCAGCCGCCGTTCTCCTCGCCGATGAGGTTCGCGGCGGGGACGCGGATCCCGTCGTAGTACGTGGCCGTGGTCGTCTGCCCGCCCACCGTCTCGATCGGCGTCCACGAGAAGCCGGGCGCCTGAGTGGGCACGAGGATGATGGAGATGCCCTGGTGTTTGGGCGCGTCCGGGTCGGTGCGGCAGGCGAGCCAGATCCAGTCGGCGTTCTGGGCGTTGGAGGTGAAGATCTTCTGCCCGTCGATCACCCAGTGCCCGCCCTCGCGCACTGCGCGCGTACGGAGCGAGGCCAGATCCGTCCCCGCCGAAGGCTCCGAGTAACCGATCGCGAAGACGAGGTCACCGCTCAGGATGCGCGGCAGGAAGAAGTCCTTCTGTTCCTCGCTCCCGTACTTCATGAGTGTCGGCCCGACGGTGTTCAGCGTGACCATCGACACGGGCGCGCCGGCTCGGTACGCCTCGTCGAAGAACACGAACTGCTCGTCCGCGCCGCGTCCTTGGCCGCCGTACGCGACGGGCCAGCCGAGCCCGAGCATCCCGTCGGCGCCGATACGGCGCAGCAGCGCGCGCCGGCTCCCGGGGTCGTCCTCGGGTGGTGGACCGTCGGGCATCAGGTCCCGGAAGTACGTACGGAGCTCGGCGCGCAGCCGTTGCTGGCGCTCGGTGGGGGCGAGGTGCACGGCGGCGGCCCTCCCGGACCTCGTACGAACAAGGGTTTCTGACTGTCCGTCAGACAATGCCGACTGTCAAGGTCACCGGAGCCCCGCACCGGAGCCGTCGCCGGACACACCCAAGTCCCCCCTCCGGACTCGCCCGAGCCGCTTCGCCGGACGCA
The DNA here is from genome assembly GCF_026341825.1 of Streptomyces sp. NBC_00620. Taxonomy (GTDB): domain Bacteria; phylum Actinomycetota; class Actinomycetes; order Streptomycetales; family Streptomycetaceae; genus Streptomyces. The sequence goes on along the minus strand of NZ_JAPENY010000001.1, from coordinate 2,062,566 downwards.
TCCAAGCACCCTCGCCGGACTCGCCTGGGCAGCCTCGCCGGACTCCCTCAAGCACCTGGGCAGGCGCGCGTGAACAACCTCAAGCACCCGGGCACGCGCGCGCGTAGACCCACGAAAACGCCTGCGCGACGGCACCGAAGCACCGCCGCGCAGACGTGTTACCACCCCACAGAGCACAGCCCCCCACGGGAGTTCCCGGGCCGATGAGAGCGCATCGGCCCCCGGCTCACCAGAGGTTGGTGAAGTTGACGACGTTGTTCGACTGGTCGATGGCCGTGAACGCGGAACCGTTCACCTGGGCCGTGTTGCTCTGGTTCGAGGCGCCGGAGCCGACCGCCTGCTGCTGTGTGGTGGACGAGTTTCCGAAGTTGTCACCACCGACTCCGCTGCCGCTGACGGTCGCCACCGCCGCGTTCGATCCGTCGTCCGCGAAGGCGCCGTTGTCTGCCGCCGCGACACCCGTGAAGAGGGTGGCCGCGAGGGGCAGGGCCGCGACGGCGGCGAGGACGCGGGCGGTACGGATGCTTGCCATGTGAATTCCTCCAGAAGAACCAGATGTACGCACCGGCGTGAACCGGGAAGTACGGCTTGTCCCAAGGCAGTTGGCCGACCGCCTCGGTGATGTGCACGACGTCGCGACTCCAGAGTTGCCCACCGAATCCCCGGCGAACCACCCCGGAAGCACGCATTCCCCCTGAAGCGTGAGGACAAGTCGATAAACGCCTTTCGCGACCTTCCGCCCGTCATCTCCGACTCGAAGCCGCAGGTCAAGGCCGGGGAGCGGGTTCGGATGGCAGGCGCCGCAAGGGATGAAGCGTTCCGGCACATTTTCGGCCAATCTCTCCCGCAACCTCCGAAACGCCCACCGCCGCCTCCGCGCCCTGCCGAACCCTCTTCCTTTTTTCGAACACTCGTACGAACATAGAGGCATGGCCACCACCACCGACCGGCAGGCCACGACCATGGCCCTGGCCCACGCACTGTCCGCCGCCGAGCGCGGCCTCGCAGTCATCCCGCTGTCCCGTACGAAGCTCCCCGCACTGCGCTCCCCCCACCGAACCGACCCCGCCGGCCTGCCCGTCTGCCACGGCGAGTGCGGCCGCTTCGGGCACGGCGTGTACGACGCCTCGACCGACCCTCGCCGTATCCGCGCGCTCTTCGCGGCCGCCCCCTGGGCCACCGGCTACGGCATCGCCTGTGGTCTGCCGCCGTACCACCTGATCGGCATCGACCTCGACACCAAGTCCGGTACGGAGTCGTCAGCGGCTCTGCGCGAACTGGCCCTGCGGCACCTGTTCACCATCCCGGAGACCGTGGTCATCCTCACCCCGAGCGGCGGCCGCCACCTGTGGCTGAGCGGCCCGCCGGACGTGGCCGTCCCCAACTCGGCGAGCCGACTGGCTCCCGGCATCGACGTCCGCGGCGCCGGCGGCTATCTCGTCGGCCCCGGATCCCGTACCGAACACGGCGCCTACAGCACCGCCCCGGGCACCGCCCACTTTGCTCCCGCACCCTGCCCGCCGGCCCTGCTGCGGCTGCTCCTGCCGCCACCGCGGCACGCCAAGCCGACGGCCTCGACACCGGATGACGTCCACGGGCAGGGCCAGGGCCTGATCCAGTTCGTCCTGGCGGCCCACTCGGGCCAGCGCAACACCCGCCTCTTCTGGGCCGCCTGCCGCGCCTACGAGAACGGCATCGGCCCCGCCCTGACCCCCGCCCTGATCGACGCGGCCGTCCACACCGGCCTCACACTCCGCGAGGCCCGCTCGACGGTGGCTTCGGCAGCGCGGATGACGGGGAACCGGCACTGACGAGGAACCGGCACTGACGGGAACACTCGGCCCTGGGGCGCGACCACCGATAACCGCCCACCTGGCCGAACTCGGGAGGCACCTGGATCACCGGCGTCACCGACCCGGAGAGTCGCCGGCTGCCTCCCGAGCCGTTCCGCGAGGGTCGGCGCCACGCGATGCAGCCGCTTCCAGGGGGACGACCACAACCTGGCACTCATCCTCGTAGATGATCTTTCCTGGTGCCGACGACTCCACACGCCGGCACTCGACGCCATGCGCGGCGAGGAGTTCCAGGTACCCGTCCACCCGCTTGATGAGTTCCTTGGCCGATGATTTGAACCAGGCGACGGCACCAGGGTGAGTCTCGTGGTCATAGACGAGGGGATCGTTGTCCGAGGGGTTCGGGTAATTGGCGTCGTACCAGTCGTTGTTGGCTCGCCAGAACCGGAATTGCTCTTCTGTGAGCCTGCCTTCACGTGCGAGGCCGTTGGCCAATCCGAAAACGCCGGGAAAGTGACCGCGCTCGCTGCGGATCGTCCCCTGGAACCTCACATACGACGTTTCCCGCATCAGAGTTCCGTCGACCGGGGCGCCCCGTGCCACCGCCATGTGGTGAGGGGGGGGTGGCCCGGCAGTTCGGTGCGGCCGGTGGCCCAGAGCAGGGTGGGCCAGGGGTCCGTGTTCGACGGGGCGTCCGGGAACAGCCGGTTGAGGACTCGCGAGCACAGGTCGGCGGGCGGGGTCCAGGTGAGCCCGAGTCCCTCGGCCAGATCGTGGGTGTGCACCAGGGTCTCCACGATGCCCATCGCGGCGAAGCCCTCGGGGTCCGACACCCCGAAGCTGTGGTGGGCGCGGACCCGCGACGGCGTCGTACGCACCATGGCGACCAGCAGCGCGCCGCTCGCCTCCAGCACCTGCAGCAGCCCGGCGGGCCCCGCCGCACGGTCCGCGTGAATGGCGTTCGCGGGACCGCCGGGCCTTCGGCTCTCCCAGACGAACGGCACCTCGCCCTCCAAGGGCGGTTCCTTGGGACCCAGTTGGGCGGCGTAGGCGAAGAGGTCGTCACTGAGGTGCTCGACGGTCTCCCAGCAGTCCCACTCCAGCGAGCCGGCCTTGCCGACCCAGGCCTCCGGGGGCGCCTCCCGGAGAGTACTGACGGCGAGCTGGACAGCTTGGTCCACGTCGTCCGCGGTGACAGGCAAAGGCTCGGCTTCGGTTGATCGGGGCATGGCAGGAACCGTAGCGCGTACGGAAACGGCCCCTGACCCATCTGCTGCATCCACGGCGCCTGCGAACGCGCCAACTCCCTGCCCAAGGCCACATTCAAGGCCATGCTCAAGACCATGCGCAGGGTTAGGACCGATTGCTGGGAAAGACGCAATGCGTCCACAGAGTGTTGGCTTTGCGTCGCCTTTCCCAGGAAGAGCGTTGATCGGCCTCTCGGCTCCAGAGACGATCTGCCGTCAATTGGATCTGCGCAACTATCCATCCTGGAGGGGACTTTCCATGCGGACGAGACAGAAGAGCCGGGTTTTCACACTACTGGCGGCCAGTGCACTCCTTGCCGGCGGTTCCCTCACTGTCGGGGCGACCAACGCGGCGGCTGCCGACTGGACCTTCAGCAAGAGCGCGGTGTCCGACAACGGGAGCTTCAGCATCACCTCCTACTACAACGGCACCTACGCGGGCGCCATGGTGTGGAACGCCGATCCGGGGTGCTGTGGCATCCCCGGCGACGCGTTTCAGGTGGTGGACGTGCTTTCGGACGGGCGAGGCATGGAAGCCAAAATGGTCTCTCCGGTGACGGGGCGCGTTGCCACCACGCGCGGGCACGCGGCCACCTACACCAGCCCGTGGAACACCGGAGATCTGACAGAGGGCACCGCGGTCTACATCCAGCTCTGCGCGGTCGTAGGCACATACGCGGACTGCAGTCTCGGGTACAGCGGCCGCGCGTAACCACACGCCGGCCGCCCGACCTCAGCACATCTCACCGTGCCGTTCCCCGCGAGACGGGCTGAACGAGGAAGGGGTGTCTCTCACTGAGAGACACCCCTTCTGACCAGCACATACGCTGACCTGTAAGCGGTGGGTGTGGGATTTGAACCCACGGTGACATCGCTGCCACGACGGTTTTCAAGACCTTTCGACGATCACGGGCGTCGGGGTCTCCGCCACAGGTCAGACGGGTACGAGCGCTCCCGCCGAGCCATCGTCATCGTCATCGTGCCCGCTACGTGCCCCTCGGTCGTGATCGTGCCCGTTGAACCAGGAGTCCGAGGCTTCGGCCACCTGATCATCACGTCCGGCGACAGGTCGAGCGTAGTGCCGCGTCGTGACGCTCGCGTTCGAGTGGCCGAGTCGGTGAGCGGCCGTCATCACGCCATAGCGGTCAGCGACCCAAGTCCCGTGTGAGGCCCGAAGATCGTGCGGGGTCACGTCGGTCAGATCAGCAGCCGACACCGCGGGGTCGAAGTACGCCTTGCGCCACTGGTTGTAGCGCATGGGCTTGCCTGCAGGCGTGGTGAACAGGAGCGCGTCATCCCCGCCGGCCAAGGTCTCCAGATGCTTCCCCAGCCGCTTCGCGAGCGAAGGCGCGATACGCAGGAGCCGCTTCTGATGGGACTTGGGGGTGTCGAAGACCAAGACCCCGTCCGCCTCGGCAAGGTTCTCATCCACGAGCACGAAGCCGCCGGACACGTCGATGTCCACACGCCGTAGAGCGAATGCCTCACCAACTCGCAGGCCGGCGAAGGCAAGCAAAGCGATCAACAGGTCATGCGGCTTGTCGGCACTCCGTACAACCCGAGACGCTTCGAGCGGCGTGAGGATGTGCGGCTCCGTCTCCGGCATCCGAGGTAGCTTCACGCCCCGGCACGGAGTCTGCGCGATCATGTCGTTGTCGACTGCCGACTTCATGATCTGGGACAAGACCCGGTACGCCTGTCGGATACGCGACGGACTGAGGCCCCGGGTTCGCATCTGGGCGACCCACTCAGTCACGGTGATCGGCCGAAGGCTCGTCAGCTCACGATCCCCAAGTGCCGGATTGATCAGCGAGTTGATCAGCGACCGGTACGACGCTTGTGTCGTGTGCTTGAGCTGCGGAGACACCGCAGCGAGCCAACGAGCGGCCCAGTCTCGTACGATCGTCTGCCCCTCAGCGGGGTCAAGCCCCGGCTGCGCTCCGCTCCGCCGGGCGCGCTTCCCGACTCTGGCTGCGCCCGCGCTCCTGCCTTCGGCCCGCTCGGCGCGCCGCCGCCGACGCGCGCCCACATGTGGATAGGGCCGGTAGCCATGAGCCGATCACCGCTAGCGCCGCAAGGGTCACGGCGTGCCTCCGGCGGGGGCGCTCAGGCTCCGAGATGGCGGTGGCGCCGTTCGCGAGTGCCGGCCACGTAGTGGCGTGCTCGGGGTGCTCCCATCCCGTCCACCGTCGACCCAGGCAGAGCCGAGCAGACGCGGCCCATGGCGTCCAGGTCGTTCGTACAGTGGCGCGCTCCACCTGGACGCCATGAACCACGCCCGCTCCACGGTGTGTGGGTCGACGGCAGACGGGATGGGAGCTGGGGAGAGTGGTGGGTTGGGGGAGAGACGCGGCAGTGTCCGCAGCGTAGGGAACCGTGGAATCGATTCCGGCCATGTTCAGATAGCTGCGGATTCACAGTCGCGGAAGCTGCAAGCGCCCCCGAACACGTGTTTCTCGGCGCCGCGCATACCTACCAGAGTCAGAAAAGGGACCTCACACGTCCCTGCCACATAGGGAACGTTGGCCCAAAACGACTCAGTGAACGGCATACCGGAGTCTCCTGGAACGAAGAGAGCCCGCCCCACCACACAAGCTTCCCGGCGCGCGTGTTGGAGCGGGCATCAACTCCTCAAGGAGGCGTTCCTATGAGTCTGGTCCGTTCCCACCCACCGCTGTCAAATCCGCGCCCAAAGCTCTGGGTGATCACAGTGATTGTGGTAGTGGTGCTGTCGTCTGCCCACTGCACTGAGGTTGTCAGCGCGTACGCAGACGGTGCGTCTATCGCAGCGCTCCTGGCTGGTGCTTGGAGTACAGCAACGAGGTACCGCAACCGCAGCAACCCCTCCTGTCCGGCGGCCTCTTCGTAGAGCCCAAATGTGGCCGGCATGACCGCCCCGCGACCGATCCACATGGCGCTACGGATCAGAACTTTCCCGTGCCCCTTCCGTGCCCGATCGACCGGTAACTGACGGGGAACCACGGTGGTTGACGGACATCGCACATGAGAACGGCCCCCGACCAATTCACCTGGTCAGGGGCCGTTCACCTGCGGTGGGTGTGGGATTTGAACCCACGGTGACATCGCTGCCACGACGGTTTTCAAGACCGTTCCCTTAGGCCGCTCGGGCAACCCACCTTCGCCCCGGCCCACCTGGGGCGGAGCGGGCTACAGCCTACCGGCCTCGGGAGGTGTCGTGGGCTGGTGGTCCGCGCGGGGACCTGCGGGGCGCAGAAGGGGTGCCCGCAACCAGCGGGCACCCCTTCTGATGCCGGTCAGTTCACGCCGCGCCGGACTGCGGTCAGCTGTCGCCCTCGCGCTCGCCGAGGGTGACGTTGGTCGTCTGGGTCTTGCCGTCGCGCGTGTAGGTGAGCTTGACGGTGTCGCCGGGCTGGTGGGTCCAGATCTCGCCGATGAGGGTGGGGCCGCTGTCGATCACCGTGTCGTCGAGCTTGGTGATGACGTCGCCGGCCTTGAGGCCCGCCTTGTCCGCGGGGCCGCCGGAGGTGACCGAGGCGGAGCCGCTGGCGCCCTGGTCGGTGATCTTCGCGCCGCCGGTGCCCTCTTCGAGGGAGACCGACGCGCCGATCACCGGGTAGACCGGCTTGCCCGTCTTGATCAGCTGCTGGGCGACGGTCTTCGCCTGGTTGATCGGGATCGCGAAGCCCAGGCCGATGGAGCCGGACTGGCTGGTGCCGCCGAGGCTGCCGCTGGACTGGATCGCCGAGTTGATGCCGATGACCGAGCCCTGCGCGTCCAGGAGCGGGCCGCCGGAGTTGCCGGGGTTGATGGAGGCGTCCGTCTGCAGGGCGCTCATGTACGAGGAGCTGCTGGACGTGCCGTCGCTGGAGGCCACCGGGCGGTTCTTGGCGCTGATGATGCCCGTGGTCACCGTGTTGGAGAGACCGAAGGGCGCGCCGATCGCAATGGTCGAGTCGCCGACGGCCACCTTGTCGGAGTCGCCGAGGGCGAGGGGCTTCAGGTCCGACGGCGCGTTCTTCAGCTTGATGACCGCGACGTCGTAGCCCTGGGCGTGACCGACCACTTCAGCGTCGTACTTCTTGCCGTTGGAGAAGGTCGCGGTGAGCTTGCCGTTGTCGACCGCGTCCGCCACCACGTGGTTGTTGGTGAGGATGTGGCCTTCCTTGTCGAAGACGAAGCCGGTTCCGGTGCCGCCCTCGCCGCTGCTGCTCTCGGCCTCGATGGTGACCGTGCTCGGCAGCGCGTTGGCGGCCACGCCCGCGACGGTGTCCGCGGCACGCTTCACGTCGCCGCTGCTCTGCGGGGCGGAGACCGTCGTCGAGTCGGTGGAGTCGTCGTTCCCCTTGGCCAGCGTGTAGCCGATGCCGCCGCCCACGCCGCCCGCGACCAGCGCGGCGACGAGGATCGCGGCGACCAGACCACCGCGTCCGCCACCGGACTTGGGAGCGGGCTGCTGGTAGGAGGCGCCCCAGCCGGAGCCGGAACCGCCGCCGTCCGCGTACGAGGGAGTGGCGGGCGGCGGAGGCGGCCAGCCGGCGTCCACCGCGGAGACCGGCACCCCGGCGTCGTGTCCCTGCGCGTCAGGAGCCCCGGCGCCCATAGAGGCGTACGCGGGTGCCTGATCCGGAGCGGGGTACGCCGGTGCCTGGTCCGGAGTGCCGTACGTCGGGGTCTGATCCGGCGACCCGTACGCCGGTGCCTGCTCCGGTGCGCCGGGGGCGCTCGGAGGCACCGCCGGGAGCTGAGCGGTCGGCGCGCTCTCTCCGGGCGCGCCGGTCTGCGCGGAAGCAGCGGGAGTGTCCACCGGCACAGGAGGTGCGGACGGGGCCGGGGGTACTGCAGTGCCCTCGTTCTCGGTGCTCACAGCTCTTCTCCTCAGTCCACGGCTGTTGTTCTCGGTCGCACTCGGTCACGCTCACTCACGCTTGTCGGCGGTCCGGCGCGATTCAGCTGTGCATGTGCTTTTGTCTGCCGTCAGCTTTTCCCACTGGGCGTCAGAGCACCATAAGCGGTCCCTGTGTGTCCCCGGCCAGCCTTTATAAGGGACTTGTCAGGCGAAATTAACCCATTCTCGACGTATTCGCCCTCACGCCTGCTCCGCGACGGTGGCACCATGACGCGGTGACCCACGCACGACAGCACCCGATCCAGGTCGTAGCCCACCGCGGAGCCTCCGAAGAGGCACCCGAGCACACCCTGGCCGCGTACAAGAAGGCGATCGAGGACGGCGCGGACGCCCTCGAGTGCGATGTACGGCTGACCGCGGACGGCCATCTCGTCTGCGTCCACGACCGCCGCGTCAACCGTACGTCGAACGGACGCGGAGCGGTCTCGGCCCTGGAGCTCGCCGACCTCGCGGCGCTGGACTTCGGCGCTTGGAAGAACCGCGACGAGTCCCCCGACTGGGAGTACGGCCCCGGGGACCGCGAGGACACCTCCGTCCTCACCCTGGAGCGGCTGCTCGAACTCGTCGCCGACGCGGGCCGCCGGGTCGAGCTGGCCATCGAGACCAAACACCCCACGCGCTGGGCGGGCCAGGTCGAGGAGCGGCTGCTGCACCTGCTGAAGCGTTTCGGCCTGGACGCCCCGGACTCCGCCGCCGAGTCGCCCGTACGCGTCATGAGTTTCTCGGCGCGTTCACTGCACCGCGTCCGGGCCGCGTCCCCGGCGCTGCCCACGGTCTATCTGCTGCAGTTCATCTCGCCCCGGCTGCGCGACGGACGGCTGCCCGCGGGTGTCCGGATCGCAGGCCCGTCGATGCGGATCGTGCGCAGCCACCCCGCCTACATCGAGCGCCTGAAACGCGCCGGGCACCAGGTCCATGTCTGGACCGTGAACGAACCCGAGGATGTCGATCTCTGCGTTGAACTGGGCATCGACGCCATCATCACCAACCGGCCCCGCGCGGTTCTGCGCCAGCTGGACCGCTGACCTCACACGCACATTTTCAGCCAGTTACCTTCAGTAATCCCACACAACACCATCGAGAACCGGCCACACCGCTACAGGGAGTGCACCGGCGCGTTCGCTCCGTATTCGATCGTTACGAGTGCGTCAGCAGACGTGGATTGGCCGGTTTCCGGTCCAGTTCAAAGGGGCATCCACACCGTGGCGTGGGGCAAAGGAGGTCTCGGGGGTGGCGTTGGTGGTGGCACAGGAGGTGCCCACGTCGTCGAGCATGGCCGTACCTCATGGCCCTGCGGGCGTGGGGGAAGCAAGACACCGGATGCGGGATCAGCTGCGCACCGGTGGCGTGGCGGAAACGGTCATCGACGACGCCGTACTGATCCTTTCCGAACTGCTCAGCAACGCCTGTCGGCACGGCAGGCCGCTGGGTGACGCCTTGGCGGGGGACGGCGACGTCCGCGCCGCGTGGCGTGTCGATCCGTCCGGAAGGCTCACCGTCGAGGTGACGGACGGCGGTGGTCCGACCCGTCCGGTTCCGGCCACGCCCTCGGTCACCGCGCGCGGCGGCCGCGGGCTGAACATCATCACGGCACTGGCCAAGGACTGGGGCGTCCGGGACGACGTCCACGGAGAGGTCACGGTCTGGGTCGTCGTCCAGGACAACGTGAAGGCAGCGCGCCGGCACGACGACTTCGCTACGCGCGTCGCGTCACCGGCACCGCACCGGCAGCCGCTGATACCGCGGCCGGCGATACCCGACCTGGACTTCGCGGACGCCTTCGACGACATGGACTGAGCCCCGAAGACGGCATGGACTGCTGAGCCGACGACGGCATGGACCGAGGTGTCTGAGACGCGGACAGGCGCATACGCATGCTGAAGCGCCGCTTCCGGGACGACTCGGTGCGTTGTCCACAGGGTCCCGTCGGCCCCCGTACAAACGGCTAGGCTCGCGCCCGTACGAGACGAGCCGTAACCGGGAGACAGCCACGATGGCCAAGAAGCGACCGCAGACGAAGGCCAAGCAGCCTCAGCTGAAAGATGGTGCCCGTGCCGGAGGCGCTGATGGACACTTCCCGGTTGTCGGCGCTCGCGAACCCTGCCCCTGCGGCAGTGGCCGCCGCTACAAGGCCTGTCACGGCCGGGCCGCCGCGCACGCCGCGACCGAGCTGGTGCATCGCCCCTTCGAAGGCCTGGCGGGCGAGGGCGACTGGGTCGCGCTCCGCGAGCTGGTGCCCGCCGCGACCGTCGAGCTGAAGCTCAGGGAGAGCCTTCCGGAGGGCGTTCCCTCGGTCACGCTCGCCACCGTCCTGCCGATGGCGTGGCCCGCGCTGCGCCGCGACGACGGCTCGGTCCTGATCGGCCTGCAGAACGACACGGCCTCCGGCGACATCAGCCGCGACCTCGCCGACACCCTCCAGCGCGCGCTGGCCGCGAAGCCCGGCACCCCGGTCGAGGGCCGCCGCGCCCCGGCCGACGGTCCCCGACTCCAGGATCTCCTCGACCCCGAAGGCGCGTTCGAGCCAGTTGTGCACGCGGGTTTCGAGTTCTGGGTCCCGGACGCGGAGAACGCGACGCCGGAGGTGACCGCCTCCCTGGAGCGGGCCAACGCCGCCGCCATCCCGACCGTGAAGCTCTCCGGCGTCGATGCCGCCTACTGGTGCGAGACCCCCGACAAGAACCATCTGCGCTGGGTCATGCCCTACCCGGAGGAGCGGCTTCTGGACGCGCTCGCGCGGCTGCGCGCTGCCGGGCAGTCGAGCCTCGGCGAGGGCACCCGCCTGGTCGGCTCCTTCCGTGCACACGGGCTCACCGTGCCCGTCTGGGACCTGCCGACAGGCGTCACGGCGGACGACATCGAGAAGCCGGCGGCCACCTTCGCCGAGCGCCTCACCACCGCCCTGGCCACGGACGCACCACTCACCACGGACGAGCGCCGGGCACGCGGCGGCCTCACCAACCGACAGGTGACGCTCAGCTGACACACAGGAAGGGAAACTGACCGACCGGTCAGCTGGTCAGGACTCACCAGATGGGTGACTCCTGTCACAACTCCCCGTACTGACCGGTGAATTCGTGTCCGAATAGCCAAGACCGAATTTGCGAACCGCCGATCTCTTGTTACCGTTCGAGTAGCCCGGTTGCTGGTGCATCCCCCGTCGCCAGCAACCGGGTCTTTTCATGTGCGGAGTCCGGGACAGCGCCAACCGCCTTGTTACGGCGCCGAGTTGCTCCCCGACCGCAGCAGCAGCGGCCCGTCCTCGCCGCCCTTCGCGAACTCCGCGACCGCCGCGTACGCCCCCACATCGCCCGTCGTACGCCCCCTCGGCGTCTCGCACGCCCCGGGGTCGTCCTCCGCGCCCACCGCGCAGCGCATCAGCACCGTGCGGCCCCCCGGCTCCATGAGGCTCAGTACGGAACTCAGCTCGTCACCGGTCGCGTTGCGGTAGTACGTCCGCGCCCAGGTCTCCTCACCCTGCGTCAGGACGCAGGTCTGCGCCTCGATGCCGTCGGGCGAGGAGAGTTCGGGGCCGCAGCGGGCGGCGGTGGCGAGACCGAGGCCGAGCAGCAGGGGCGATCGCGCGGGGTCGGCGGCAGGCCCCTTGTCGTTGCCGTCCTCCGAGTCCGCGGAGTCTGTGGAGTCTGCGGAGCCCGCGGAATGTCCCGCGCCGTCGGAGAGTCCGGCGTCTTCGGAGTGTTGGGAGTGCCCGGAGTCCTGAGAGCGCCCGGACGCACGTACATCCGCGGGATCCGCATCTCCGACGGGTCCCGCGGATGCCACGGCCAGTGGAAGTGCCACCGTGACCGCCACTACGCCCGCGAGTGCGAGCAGGCGAAGGTTCATGAGGCTGAAGATAACGACCGTGGGCGGGCGCCCGGTTCGCCGCGCGCCCGACACCCCTACAACTCGGGCGCGCTCACACCCGTACGAGTGAGGGCCTCGACCACCGCGTCCACCACGGCCTCCACATCGGGCACCCAGGGCGCGGCCGAGCCGGGCAGTGGTGCGCGTTCCCAGCGGATCTGGCCCTGCCCCGTCTCCGACGGAGGCAGCGCGATGTAGCCGCCCTCTCCGTGGAAGCGGAGCGAGCCGGGGACGTAGTCCTTGGCGTACAGCAGCTCGCCGAGCTGCTCCAGGGAGTACGGCGCGACGAGGATCGCCCATCGCGTGGGAGCCGCGACGACCGGGCCCAGGCGCATGCCCTGGCGGTCGAGGGCGGCGAGCGCGCGGGCCGCCGCGAGGGCGGGCAGGCTCACCGCGCAGGGGGCCTGCTCGCCGGTGGCCAGCACGATCGGTGCCGTCGGCCGGTTGGTCCACCACCAGCGCACCATGCGCTCGTCGGTGGTGGCCGCGAGGAGGCCGGGGTCGAAGGGGTGGGCGCCGGGCACCGTGCATTCCGGGTCGGGGCATCCGCAGCGGGCGCGCCCCTGCGGGTCCGATGCCACACCCGGGAGTACGGGCCACTGCCATTCGGTCGCGAAGGTCAGGGCGGACTTGAGCATCTCAGGCCTCCCGTTGTTTCGCCTGGACAGGAGCCTGCGTCGCCTTCCGAGGATCTCGCGCATGAGCGCTCGTTCCTTTCCGTTGCACGCCTGGCAACACTGTGGACCACTCACATCATGTGTCGATCACTTCACCGTGCGTACCTGCTGGCGCATCACACCCTTGCTGGAAACAAGGGGAACCCCTATGGGCCGAGCCTTGGGCTGCGTCCGCGTCCATACTGCGTGTGCCTAAAGCATGGGCATGGCGTGGGGTGGCGGCGCCTGGCGTTTTGCCGTCCCGTGTACTTCTAGCCGCCTCCGCCACGGGAGGATGGGGCACGGTCGTCGGTGGTTAAGACGCCCGGGTCCGTCGCCAGGTTCCGGGCGAATCGCAACCACCCCTGGCCTTCACCGAGTACGTACCCATCACAACCGCTGTGACGCTCCGTCGAACTAGGCCAGTCGACCTCAACAAGCCGTTACCCGAGTCAGTTTTAGGCCAACTTTACTTTCGCGCAAGGGTTACCGCCGGTCTCACGGACACCAGGAATCCCGGCAGGACAATGCTGGACATCCCCTCACGAGTGCGTGTACATGTGGAGACACTGCTTGCGGCGCAGAACGACATGGGGGTTTGCGATGCTATTGAGCAATACGCACCGGTCGGAAAGCCGGACGCCATGAGCGCCCCTCACCTTCCGAAAGTGGCTGGAATCGACTCCACGGTTCCCTCGCCCGCACACACTGTCGCGCCGACGTCCGCTGTCACGGTTACCCCTTCGGCCACCTCTTCCACCGGCCCCGGGGCCGATCTCCAAGATCGTCTCGCGGGACTGGTCTCCGATCTGACCACGCTCCACGAGCTCACCGAGCGCCTGGCGCGCACCGCGACACTGAGCGACGCACTCGAGGAGCTGCTGCGCGCCGGAGCCGCCCTGGTGGGCGCCCGGCGCGGTCTCGTCGTCATGGAACCGGGCGACGGACTCGGCCCCGACACCACGATCGGCCTGGGCCTCGCGCGGGCCGATCTCGGCCACATCGAGACGATTCCGCGCAGCTGCATGGCGTACGGGAAGCTCCTCGACACGGCGGCCGGACTGCCCGGCGGCGAGGCGGAGATCACCCAGCCCGACCTGTTCTCCGAGGACGGTCTCGACCCCCGCCACCGCGAGGTGGCCGCACAGCTCGGCTATGCCGCGAGCTACGCGCTGCCCCTGTCCACGGACGCCGCGGGCCGCCTGGGCGCCGCCGTATGGCTCTACGACGAGCCCGCCGAACCGGTCGAGCGCCAGCGCCACCTCATCGGCCGGTACGCCCGGCACGCGACCGAGCACCTGGCACGGCTGCTGGAACTGGAGCGCACGCGCGCGTGCCTCGCGACGGTCTCCGAGGAGCTGCTTCCCTCACGGCTGCCCCGGGTCTCCGGCGTCCAGCTGGCTGCCCGGCACCGCACCGGTCCGCGCGGCGGCGGCGACTGGTACGACGCGCTGCCGCTGCCCGACGCCGCGCTCGGCCTCGCGGTCGGCTCCGTCACCGGGTCCGGGCCCAGCGCGATGGCCGCGATGGGCCGGCTGAGAGCGTCCCTGCGGGCGTACGCGGTCATGGAGGGCGAGGACCCCGTCGCCGTCCTCTCCGACCTCGAACTGCTGATGCGGCTCACCGAGCCGGCCCGCTCCGCGACCGCTCTCTTCGCGTACTGCGAGCCCGCGCTGCGCAAGATCACGCTCGCCGGGGCCGGACACAGCCCGCCCCTGGTGATCGGCCCGCGGCGCACGGAGTTCGTGGAGACCTCCCTGTCGGCGCCCCTGGGCATGCTCGCCTGCTGGGAGGCGCCGAGCGTCGAGCTGACCGCCGAACCCGGGGAGACCGTCCTCCTGTACACGGACGGCTTGCTGCACCGCACCGGCGACCCCATGGACCGCGCCTTCGCGCGGCTGCACGCGGCGGCGGCGAGCGTTCCGAAGACGGTGCGCGACGATCCCGGCGCGCTCGCCGATCACGTACTACGGAGTGTGCTGCCGGACGGGCTGGACTCGGCGGACTCCGAGGAGGACGTCGTACTCCTGGCGGCGCGCTTCGAGTGAGTGGCCACGCGCCCCGCGTAACAGGTCTTCCGGCTCTGGACCCCCTTCAGTACGACCGTACGATGGTGGGGGTCCAAAGTCGTATCTAGGAGGCAGACCGTGGCGGACGAGCTCAATCCGGAGACCCCGGACGAGACTCCCGAAGAGCCGATCAAGCAGCGCAAGAACGGCCTGTACCCGGGCGTGTCCGACGAGCTGGCCGAGAGCATGAAGTCCGGCTGGGCCGACACGGAGCTGCACGGCCTGGAGCCGATCGCGCAGGCCGAGTACACCGCCACCCGGCGTGCCGCGCTCTCCGCGCGCTTCCCGGGCGAGCGCCTGGTGGTTCCCGCGGGCAACCTGAAGACCCGCTCGAACGACACCGAGTACCCCTTCCGCGCCTCGGTCGAGTACGCGTATCTCACCGGCAACCTGACCGAGGACGGCGTCCTGGTCCTGGAGCCGACCACTGACGGGCACAAGGCGACCATTTACCTGCTGCCGCGCTCCGACCGTGAGAACGGCGAGTTCTGGCTCAGCGGCCAGGGCGAGCTGTGGGTCGGCCGCCGCCACTCCCTGACGGAGGCCGGGCAGCTGTACGGCATCCCCGCCTCGGACGTCCGCGAGCTCGCCGACGCGCTGCGCGAGGCCACCGGTCCGGTCCGGGTCGTACGCGGCTACGACGCCGGCGTCGAGGCGGCACTCACCGACAAGGTGACCGCCGAGCGCGACGAGGAGCTGCGGGTCTTCCTGTCGGAGGCCCGGCTGGTGAAGGACGAGTTCGAGGCCGGTGAGCTCCAGAAGGCCGTCGACTCGACCGTGCGTGGCTTCGAGGACGTCGTGAAGGTCCTCGACAAGGCCGAGGCGACCAGCGAGCGCTACATCGAGGGCACCTTCTTCCTGCGCGCGCGGGTCGAGGGCAACGACATCGGGTACGGCTCGATCTGCGCCTCCGGGCCGCACGCGTGCACGCTGCACTGGGTGCGCAACGACGGTCCGGTCCGCTCCGGCGACCTGCTCCTGCTGGACGCCGGCGTCGAGACGCACACGCTCTACACCGCCGACGTCACGCGCACGCTGCCCGTCAACGGCACGTACACGGAGATCCAGAAGAAGATCTACGACGCCGTGTACGAGGCCCAGGAGGCCGGTATCGCGGCCGTGCAGCCGGGCGCCAAGTACCGCGACTTCCACGACGCCGCGCAGCGCGTGCTGGCCGAGAAGCTGGTCGAGTGGGGCCTCGTCGAGGGCCCGGTCGAGCGCGTCCTGGAGCTGGGCCTCCAGCGCCGCTGGACCCTGCACGGCACCGGTCACATGCTCGGCATGGACGTCCACGACTGCGCGGCCGCGCGGACCGAGACGTATGTGCAGGGCACGCTGGAACCGGGCATGTGCCTGACCGTCGAGCCCGGCCTGTACTTCCAGGCGGACGACCTGACGGTGCCGGAGGAGTACCGCGGCATCGGGGTGCGCATCGAGGACGACATCCTGGTGACCGAGGACGGGAACCGGAACCTGTCGGACGGGCTGCCGCGGCGCTCCGACGAGGTCGAGGCGTGGATGGCCGCCCTGAAGGGCTGAAGGGGTTCCCTGAGGCAGTGCTTTTCAGGGGCTGATACGAGATTGATGGCCGGGTACCTCTTGCGGTGCCCGGCCATTCACGTGCCTAGGGGGCGGCTTTTCGTGGATGACTTCTGGTCCGGTGTCGGTGTGGACCTGCATCTGGAGCCCGATGCGGGCGCGGGGCGCAGAACGGGGCTCGAACGGGCGCTGCGTGACGCCGTGCGCGACGGGCGGCTCGCGCCGGGTACGCGGCTGCCGGCGACGCGGCGGCTCGCGGCCGAGCTGGGCGTATCCCGGGGGACGGCGAAGGCGGCGTACGACCAGTTGATCGCCGAGGGGTACCTGACCGCCCGGCAGGGTTCGGGCACCGACGTGGCGGCGCTGCCCCTGGACGGCGTGTCGGCGGCTGCCGGGGCGCCACGCGCGCGTGCGCCTCTTTTCGATCTGCGTCCCGGCAGCCCGGACGTCGGAACGTTCCCGGCGGCGGCCTGGCTGCGGGCGCTGCGCCGCGCGATCGCGACGGCGCCCTCCTTGGCGTACGACTACGGGGATCCGCGCGGCCGCATCGAGCTGCGGACGGCGTTGTCGGGCTACTTGGGCCGGGCCCGGGGCGTGCTCGCGCCGCCCGAGCGGATCGTGATCACCTCGGGGTACGTGCAGGGGCTCGCGCTCCTCGCGCGCGTGCTGGACGGCGGGACGGTCGCCATGGAGGATCCCGGGCTGCCGTTCCACCGGGACGTGGTGCGGCGGGGCGGCGGGAGAGTGGTGCCGCTGCCGGTCGACGAACGTGGAGCCTGTGCGGGCCGGTTGGCCTCCGTCGAGGCGGACGCGGTCGTCGTCACGCCCGCACACCAGTATCCGACCGGCGTCACGCTGCACCCCGAGCGGCGGCGGGCGCTCACCGACTGGGCACGCGCGCGTGGCGGGCTGATCGTCGAGGACGACTACGACGGGGAGTTCCGCTACGACAGGCAGCCGGTCGGCGCCCTCCAGGGGATGGCACCGGGGCAGGTCGCGTACTTGGGCACGGCGTCCAAGACGCTCGGGCCCGCGCTGCGCCTGGGCTGGATGGTGCTGCCGCCGCACCTGGTCGACGCGGTGGCCGACGCCAAGCTGCACAGCGACCATCACACCGAGTCCATCGGGCAGTTGGCCCTCGCCGAGATGATCAACAGCCACGCGTACGACCGGCACGTACGCGCGTGCCGTCTGCGGTACCGCCGGCGCAGGGACCAGCTTCTCGGCCGGCTGGGGGCGCGGCAGAGCGTACGGGGGATCGCGGCGGGACTGCACGCGCTGGTGGAAGTGCCGGACGAGGCCGAGTCCTTGGCGCGAGCGGCGGAGGAAGGGCTCGCGGTCGGGCATCTCGGGGAGCACTGGCACACGCCGGGCGACGGCGGCCGGACGCAGGGGCTGGTCGTCGGGTACGGGACGCCGAGGGAGCGGGTCTATCCGGAGGCGTTGGAGGCGTTGGGGCGGGTGCTGGGAGGCAGCTGATGCCTTCTCCGGGGGCCTTGGCACCGGCTGACGGCCTCCCCGGAGGGCCATGAGACCGGCCGACGGCCTCACCAGAGGGGTCTTGAGGCCCGTTGACGGCCTCTCCGGCGGCGTCTGAATTGGGCCACGAATTGGCGCTCTGATTGGGCCTGTTAAGGGATCCACTGCGCTTCTAATGTCGGCCTCATGACGAACTCACTCGTCCCGCCCGCGGGTCCGCAGCGTGTCCTGGCTCTGGCCCAGTTGGCCAACTCCGTCGGTGACGGCGCCTACTACGTGACGTCGGCGCTGTACTTCACGTATGTCGTCGGTCTCGCTCCCGGGCGGGTGGGGCTGGGGCTGACCGTGGCGTGGGCGGTCGGTTCGCTGGTGGGTGTGCCGTTGGGGCGGCTGGCGGACCGGCGGGGCCCGCGCGGCACGGCGGTGCTGCTCGCGC
This sequence comes from Streptomyces sp. NBC_00620, assembly GCF_026341825.1. Lineage (GTDB taxonomy): Bacteria > Actinomycetota > Actinomycetes > Streptomycetales > Streptomycetaceae > Streptomyces. The sequence goes on along the minus strand of NZ_JAPENY010000001.1, from coordinate 2,044,592 downwards.
TGGCGACCGCGGCGGCGGTGGCGTCCTTCCTCGTCGTACGGGGCTTCCTCCCCTTCGTGCTCGCGGCGTGCGCGTACGCGTCCGCGCAGTCGGGGCTGGCGGCGGCCCGGCAGGCGCTCCTTGCGGGGCTGGTCCCGGCCGGGGAGCGGACCGGGCTGCTCGCGCATCTGCAGTCGACGCTCAACGCCGGTCTGGCGGTGGGGGCGGGCCTCGGCGGGCTCGCGCTGCACGCCGGGACGCGCGCCGCGTACCTCGGGGTGTTCGCGCTGGACGCAGTGAGCTTCCTGCTGTGCGCGGCCCTGATGCTGCGGCTGCCGTCGGTGGCTCCCGTGTCGGCCGTCGTACGGCGGAACCACGGCCTCGGCGTTCTGCGCGACCGCCCCTACGTGCTGGTCACGTTCCTCAACACCGTGCTGCTGCTGCGGATGCCGCTGCTCAGCCTCGGCATCCCGCTGTGGATCACCGAGCGGACCGAGGCGCCCGCCTGGCTGGTCTCCGCGCTGTTCGTGCTCAACACGGGCGCGGTGATGGTCTTCCAGGTACGGATGGCCCGCGGTGTCACGGGTCTGGCGTCCGCCACGCGCGCGGTACGCCGGTCCGGGCTCGTCATGCTGGCGTCCTGCGCGGTCTTCGCCCTGTCGTCCGGTGTCTCGCCGTGGGTCGCGGTGGGCGTGCTGGTGGCGGGCGCTGTACTTCAGGTCGTCGCCGAGATGCAGCAGTCCGCGGGGTCCTGGCAGCTGGCCTTCGACCTCGCCCCGGCCGACCGCATGGGCGAGTACCAGGGCTTCTTCGGCACCGGTGTCACGGTGGCCCGCACGATGGGCCCCCTCGTCCTGACCGCGCTGCTGGTGGGCTGGGGAACGCCGGGTTGGCTGCTGCTCGGCGGGGTGATGCTGGCGGCCTCGTACGCGATGGGACCGGCGACACGATGGGCCACCGCCACCGCCGGTCCTTCGAAGGAGCCCGTCAGGCAGCCCGTACCGGTGAACTGACCACCACCGGCAGCGAGTCCACGAACAGGGCCCCCGCGAGAAGCCCTCCGCTGCCACGGGGGCTCCACGCGCGCGCGTGGAGGTCGTCGTCGAGGGCGGACAGGGCCTGACGGCCCGCCTCCGTGTACGTACCGCCCGCTTCGAGGACTCCGCGGGCGCCCGCCTGGACATGGCGGAGGCCGTGCGGTCCCGCCGTGTAGAGCAACTCGGTGTCCTGGAGGGTGGACATGACGGTGAGGAGGGCGTCGAGCCGGGCGTACGGCTCGGGGGCGCCCGCCGAGCGGGCGGTGCCGAGGGCGGCCAACGCCCGCCGTACGTGCGGGAATCCGGCGCGGGCCTCGCCGCGCGCCCCGGCGGCGCCGTACTTCGCCGAGACGGACGACCCCCGGGAGGGCCGCCGCGGTGCCCGCCGGTCGGTGTGCGCCGCGATCCGCTTGGCGGTCGCGGCGACGTCGCTCCCGGTGGCGCGGGGTTCGAGGGCCGCGGCGGCGACCAGCAGCCCGAGCGTCCACATGGCGCCGCGGTGTCCGCCGCCAGCCAGGGCCACCGAGTGCTCGGTGGACCGGCCGATCGCGCCCAGCTCCGTACGGAGTTCGGGCGAGGGCCCGCCGATGCGGCGTGCGGCGGCCGCCATGGCCGCGAGGCCGGGCGCCAGCGCCTTGGCCGACCAGCGCAGGGCACAGTGGTCCTGGCGGGTGGCCCGGGCGTCGAGATCGCGCGGGTCGGGCAGTCCGGGCTTGGGAGCCAGCTCCAGCTGCCAGGTCAGCGCGGCCACGGCGGCCCGCGCGAGCGTCTCGTCCTCGCGGCGGCTCATGCGCGCACCCTACGAGGAAGCCGAGGCGGACGGGGAGGCACTGTCACTCGGGGCGTCGCTCGGCGGCGTACCGGTCGGCGCGTCGCCCGGCGCACCGCTGGGGGGTGTACCACCGCCGCCGCTGCCCGCGCCGGTGCTCTCGGCGTCGGGGTCGATGCCCAGGACGATGGACCCCTTGTAGCCCTTGGACGGGTCCTTCTTGTGCACCGCCTTCAGGGTCAGCAGACCGCCAGCGGCGCCGTTGTCCTCGTAGACCATGTCGTCGGCGAGCTTGGTGTAGCTGCCGCTGTGCTGGGAGTACGGCTCCAGGGCGAAGATCTCCGCGGCGACGTCGTCGTCGAAGAACAGCTGGCCGGTGAAGTTCACCGTGCCGCCCTCATAGGTGCCGTCCTCCTTCTCCCCGCCGGTGTGCACTTTGACGTGGATGTGGCAGGTGCGCGGCGTGTACCAGCCGGGGAAGATCGTCTCGAACTTGACGACCCCGTTGGCGTTGGCGACCTGGTAACCGCGCAGATACGTCTTGTCATTGGCGGTGGAGCCGTCCTCGCTCTCGGCGGGGGCCGAGCCGCCGGGGTTGGCGGTGGTGTAGCCGGAGTAGTAGCCCCAGGCGTCGCAGTGCCAGATCTCCACCGCGGCGCCGGCGACCGGGGCGCAGGAGTCGGTGGTGTCCTGAACGGTGATGCGCAGGGTCAGCGGGACGCCGCTCTTGCCCTCGGTGATGTCCTTCCGCACCAGGGCGCCGTCCAGGTAGTACGGCCCTTCCGTGACGCTGGACATCAGCACGCACTGGCCGCTGGTGGAGCTCGCCGAGGCGGACGCGCCGGCCTCGGTGGTGGTCGTTTCGTCGGCGAACGCCGCCTGGTATCCGGCGAAGGCGATTCCGCCTGCCGCGACCGTGCCTCCGGTCACCGCGATCGCGCGGCGCCGGGTGATCGACTTCTCTTTGTGGCTTCCCGTCATGCTGGGAAAATTAGGGGCGCCACCCGTCAAGCACATGGGGCGGGGCTGTCAGTTGGCTATGTGCTCTGAGAAAGCTGAAGCCGACCGCCGAGGCCGAACTGTCACCAGGGCGGGCGTTCACCGAGGTCACCGGGCTACACCGCGATCAGCGGCGCGTCCTTCTTCCACTTCAGGATCTTGTCGAAGCTGACCACCGCGCCGCCCCGTCCCGGCTTGTTGCCGATCTGGACGTGGTCCGCGAGTTCCTGGATCAGACACAGACCCCGGCCGTGCTCGGCGTCGCTGTGGGCCGGGACCGGGCGGAGCAGGGTGCGGGTGACGCGCCCCGGCCCGAGGTCGGGGGCGGGCGGGAGGCCGGGGTCCGGCGGGAAGCCCGGGCCGGAATCGGCGACTTCGATGCGGCATTTCTCGCCGTCGAGATAGGCGGTCACGCGGTAGGCCTCCGAAGAGCCGCCGTGCGCGGTGCCCCCGCCGTGCTCGACTGCGTTGGCGCAGGCCTCGCTGAGGGCGACGGAGAGGTCGAAGGAGACGTCGGGGTCGACACCCGCTGTCTCCATGGTGCCGAGCAGCAGGCGTCTGGCGAGCGGAACGCTCGCAGCTTCACGCCGCAAATGGAGTGACCACCAGATGCTCATGCTCCAGCCTCCCGGCCGCGGCTCGACATACCGTTACGTATTGCCGCAACCACGCGTGCGCAATCGCCCACTTGACGTGATGCCGCCCATACGGCGGATGCGCGGGTGACAGGAATCGGTGTATGTGCGGGGCGATGACCGACGTCCGCGCAGGCGGCAGGGTCTGCGCCAGGTGCGTACCGCCGCCTTCCGGGCCGTACACAATCGTGCGAACCTCCGCCTTCCGGGGCCGTACACAATCGTGCGGATCTGCCGTAGGGAACGGGTGAGGGTCTCGCGGACCTGCCGTAGGGGGCGGTTGAGGCCAGTGCGATGATGAGCCCGCCATGACTGCCCCCCACAAGCGCACGGCGCGCTCCGGATGCGATCTCCGGATGCTCCGGGCCGCGGTGTTCGCCGCGGTCTGCGTCGTGCTGGCCGCGGCCGGTCATGTGCTCGCCTCCTCCGTCACGGTCCCCCTGTGGACGCTCGGAGCGGGGTTCCTCACGGTCTTCGCGGTCGCCGCGCCGCTGGCGGGACGTGAGCGTTCGCTGCCGGGCATCGCGGCGGTCCTGGCGACCGGCCAGACCGTCCTGCACACGCTGTTCGGACTCGGCCAGCACGGCGGTACGACGATGGGGGCGACCACCGCGTCGGCCACCGGGTCGGGCATGGCCGACGCCTCGCTCGTCGAGCGCGCCGCGCGCCTGGTGTGTGGCGCGACCGCGGCGGCGATCAGCCCCGCGCAGGCCCAGAAGATCCTCGCCGAGGCGCGGATCGACACGAGCATGGCGCAGTCCATGCACCACCCCGCGGACTCCATGTCGGCCACCGCGGGCTCCTCGATGTCGGTGCTGCCGTCCGTGCCGATGCTGGTCTGCCACCTGCTCGCGGCCGTCGCCGCCGGATGGGTGCTGCGCCGCGGTGACATGGCGCTGCTGCGTCTCATCCGGCTGTCCGCGCACGGGGTCGCCGAGGGGGCGCTCGTACGCTCCCTGCGCGCCGCGCTCGCACTCGTGCGCGCCCTGCGTGCGGGACTTCCGGGTACGCCCGGCGCTGCGCCGCGCACCCCGCGCCCCGTGCTGCTCGCGCCACCGAAGCCCCGTACCACCGCGCTTCAGCACACCGTCATCCGGCGCGGACCGCCGTACTCCACCTCGCTCGTCCTCGCTGCCTGACGCGACGCACCACTCCACCGAGGGGCTGCCGTCGTGCGGCACGCGCGCGTGCCCGCGTTTTGGATCGGTGCCCCCAAGGGGCGCCCCATGGGCGGTTTTCCGCACGCGCATCGCGCATCACGCGCGCCCCTACTCACCGGATTCCATCCGATGTCATCGGACTCGAAGTGTGGAGTGCTCCCTGTCATGAAGATTTCCCGTATCGCCGCCACCGGTGCCGTGGCCGCCTCGGCCGTCCTCGTCCTGTCGGGCCCCGCGTTCGCGCACGTCAGCGTGCAGCCGGAGGGCGAGGCCGCCAAGGGCGGTTACGCCACGGTCGACTTCAAGGTCCCGAACGAACGCGACGACGCCTCGACCACCAAGCTCGAGGTCAACTTCCCGACCGACCACCCGCTCGCCTCCGTCATGCCGGAGCCGGTCGCCGGCTGGACCGCCAAGGTCACCAAGTCCACGCTGGACAAGCCGCTCGAACTGCACGGCGAGACGATCTCCGAGGCCGTCACCAAGGTCACCTGGACCGCGACCGGCAAGGGCATCCAGCCGGGCTTCTTCCAGAAGTTCCCGCTCTCCATCGGCGCGCTCCCCGAGGACGCCGACGAACTCGTCTTCAAGGCGATCCAGACGTACTCCAACAAGGAAGTCGTCCGCTGGATCGAGGAGCAGAAGGAGGGCGAGGAGGAGCCCGAGAACCCGGCTCCGGTGCTCGCGCTCAGCGCGGCGACCGAGGAGGGCCACCACGGAGCCACCGGCACCGCCACCCCCTCGGACGACGCCTCAAACGCGTCCGCGGAGCAGGCGGCGGCCACCGAGGTCACCTCCGCGTCCACCGACAGCAGTGACACCACCGCCCGCGTGCTCGGCGTCGTCGGCATCGTCGTCGGCGTGGCGGGCGTGGCGTACGGCGTGCTCGCCGGCCGCCGGCGCACCAACGCCTGAGGTCCATCGCACTCTCGGTGCACACCGGAGGTCGTGCGGCATCGCCGTACTGGCCGTCGTACGACCCCGGTGCGCACCGGAGCACTCACATCTGGGACATTTTTGTATGCGCAAGAAGACGTATGCCGTGGCCGCCCTGTTCGCCGCCGCCGCTCTGACCCTCTCCGCCTGCGGCAGCGGCGAGGACAGCAACAAGCCGGTCGCCGATGTGTCGGCCGAGGCCGGCTCCGACAAGGCCGCGACGGTTCTCGACCAGCCGTTCGAGAAGCCGGACCTCGTACTCACCGACGCGAAGGGCAAGAAGTACGACCTCCGCGCGGAGACCAAGGGCGTCCCGACGCTGATCTACTTCGGCTACACCCACTGCCCCGACGTCTGCCCGCTGACGATGAACAACCTCGCCGTCGCCAAGAAGGCGCTGCCCAAGGCCGAGCAGGACAAGCTCCGCGTCGTGTTCGTCACCACCGACCCCGACCGCGACACCCCTGCCGCGCTCGGCAAGTGGCTCAAGGGCATCGACTCCGACTTCGTCGGTCTGACCGGCGACTTCGCCACGATCCAGGCCGGCGCCCGCACCCTGGGCATCTCCATCGAGCCGACGTCGAAGGACAAGAACGGCAAGCTCGTCTCCGTGCACGGCACCCAGGTCATCGCGTTCTCGCCGAAGACCGACGGGGGCTATGTGCTCTACGGCGAGGACGCCACCGTCGACGACTACATCAAGGACCTCCCCAAGCTCATCAAGGGGCAGAACCCGTGAGGCGTCGTCGGACGGGAGCCGCCGTACTGGCCGTCGCGGCCCTGGCGCTCGCGGGGTGCGGCGCGGACAGTTCCGCCAGCACCTCGGCAGAGCCCGACCTGAAGGTCACCGGTGCCTACATGCCCGCCCCGAGCATGGACACCATGGCGGCCGGCTTCTTCACCGTCACCAACTCCGGCGGCGCCGACACCCTGACCTCCGTCACCAGCGACCTCTCGGACGACGTCACCCTGCACGCCACCAAGGGCGGCACGATGGAGGAGAAGACGTCCTTCGCCGTGCCCGCCGACGGCACACTCGACTTCGCCAGCGGCGGCAACCACCTCATGTTCGAAAACCTCACCCACCAGCCGAAGCAGGGCGAGAAGGTGGCAGTGGAACTGCACTTCGCCAAGTCCGGCACGGTGAAGGTCTCCATGCCGGTGAAGTCCGCGACGTACAACCCGAAGACCGGGCACTGAGGGAGGGATCACCTGTGACGCGGACCATCGCTCCCCGTGGCGCCACACATGGCGTCGCGCGTGTACGGACGCTGCTGTTGCTGTTCCTCGCCGTCGCCGGCGCGCTGCTGGCCGGCGCCGCGCCCGCCTCCGCGCACGCCGCGCTGACCGGGAGCGACCCGATGCAGGGGACGGTGGTCGACAAGGCACCCACTCAGGTCTCGCTGACGTTCTCCGAGCAGGTCGCGCTCTCCGACAACGCCCTCCAGGTCCTCGACCCCAAGGGCGAGCGCGTCGACACCGGCAAGGCGACCAGCACGAGCGGCACCACGTACGCCGTGCAGCTGCACTCGGGGCTGCCCGACGGCACGTTCACGGTCACCTACCAGGTGGTGTCGGCGGACAGCCACCCCGTCTCGGGCGCCTTCACGTTCTCCATCGGCGCGCCCTCGCAGACCTCCGTGGCGGTCTCCGGCCAGGCGGCGGGCGGCGGATTCGTCGGTGTGCTCTACGACGCCGGGCGCTACATCTCGTACGCCGGGTTCATCCTCCTCGTCGGCGGCGCGGCCTTCGTGCTCGCCTGCTGGCAGCGGGGCGCCGGGGTCCGCCCGGTGCAGCGCCTGGTGGTCTCCGGGTGGCTCGCGCTGACCGGCGCCACCCTCGCGCTGCTCCTCCTGCGCGGTTCGTACGTCGGCTCCGGCAAGGTCGGTGACATCTTCGACCTGTCGCTGCTCGGGCAGGTGCTGCAGACCAAGGCGGGCGCGGCGCTGGTGTCGCGGCTGCTGCTGCTCGCCGCGGGCGCGCTGTTCATCGCGGTGCTCTTCGGGGCGTACGTGAAGCGGGACGAGGCGGCTGCCTCCGAGGCGGAGGCCGCCGATTCAGAAGCAGATGCCGCCGAGGACGCCGCTACCGAGAAGAAGGACCTCACCTTCGGGCTCGCGATCGGCGGAGCCGTCGTCGCGGCGGGCCTGGCCGCGACCTGGGCGATGGCCGAGCACGCCTCGACCGGCATCCAGACGGGCCTGGCGATGCCCGTCGACGTCCTGCACCTGCTGGCGGTCGCCCTCTGGCTCGGCGGGCTCTCGACGCTGCTGGTGGCCCTGTTCCGGGCGCCCGCCGACGCGCAGATCGATGCGTCGGCCGTCCGCCGTTTCTCGCGCGTCGCGTTCAGCAGCGTGATCGCGCTGGTCGCGACCGGAAGCTACCAGGCGTGGCGCCAGGTCGGTTCCTGGTCGGCGCTCACCGACACGGCGTACGGGCAGCTCCTGCTCGTCAAGATCGGCCTGGTGACGGTCCTCGTCGGCATCGCGTGGATCTCGCGACGCTGGACGGGGCAGCTGTCGGAGGTGCCGGCTCCGGAGGCCGTCGCGGCGGCCGTGGTCGAGCAGCGCGCCAAGACGCGGACGAAGGTTGCCGCGGGCTCAGGTGACTCACGGCGGGCGGCCCAGCTCGCCCGGCAGCGGGCCGCCGTGGCCACCGCGCGCGACAAGCGCCTCCGCGACTCCGACCCGCTCCGCTCGGGCCTGCGCCGCTCGGTGCTCGCCGAGGCGGGCGTCGCCGTCGTCCTGCTCGCGATCACGACGGTGCTGACCTCCACCGAGCCGGGGCGCACGGAGGAGGACGCCAAGGCGGCCACCTCGTCGTCCTCCTCCCAGCAGTCCGGACCGCTGTCGCTGAAGATCCCGTTCGACACGGGCGCCGAGGACGGCAAGGGCACCGTGGAGGTCACCCTCGACCCGGCCCGCGTCGGCGGCAACGAAATGCATGTCTTCGTAGTGCGGCCCAACGGCAAGGCCTTCGACGTCCCCGAGGTGAAGGTCGCCTTCACCCTGGAGGCGAAGGACATCGGCCCGCTGCCCGTGACCCCCGACCGCATCGCCACCGGCCACTGGACGGCGAGCGGGGTGCAGATCCCCCTGGCGGGCGACTGGAAGGTCGAGGTGACCGTGCGGACCTCCGACATCGACCAAGTGACCGTAGACAAGAACGCGAAGATCGGCTGAACCTCACCATGGCTGACCAGTCCACGTCGGAGGCCTCCAGGGAGACCGTTTCCGAAAACGCCTCCCCCGGGGAGGGCATTTCGCGGCGGCGGCTGCTGGGCACCGCCGGTGCCACCGGGCTCGTGCTCGGTGCGGCCGGCGGGGCCGCGGGTTACGCCGCCGCCCCCTCCGACAAGACCGTGCCGCTCACCTCAGTTGGCGCGGACACGGCGATGTTTCACGGGAAACATCAGGCCGGCATCACCGACGCCCTCCACGCCCGCGGCCATCTCGTCGCCTTCGACCTGACGGCGGGCGCGGGCCGCAAGGAGGCGGCCGCGCTGCTGCGCCGCTGGTCGACGACGGCCCAGCGGCTGATGGCGGGCGAGGCCGCCGCTCAGGACGACACGGATGTCGCCCGCGACGCCGGACCCTCGTCCCTGACGGTCACCTTCGGCTTCGGCCACAGCTTCTTCTCCCGTACGGGCCTGGAGAAGCAGCGCCCGGTCGCCCTGGACCCGCTGCCCGACTTCTCCTCCGACCACCTCGACAAGGCCCGCAGCAACGGCGACCTGTGGGTGCAGATCGGCGCGAACGACGCCCTGGTCGCCTTCCACGCCCTGCGCGCGATCCAGAAGGATGCGGGCAGCGCGGCCCGCGTGCGCTGGCAGATGAACGGCTTCAACCGCTCGCCCGGCGCCACCGCCCAGCCCATGACGGCCCGCAACCTGATGGGCCAGCTCGACGGCACCCGCAATCCGAAGCCGGCCGAGTCCGACTTCGACGAGCGCATCTTCGTGCCTGCCTCCGGCGACCCGGCGTGGATGGCTAACGGCTCGTACGCCGTCGTACGCCGGATCCGCATGCTCCTCGACGACTGGGAGCAGCTCTCGGTGAAGGCCCAGGAGGATGTCATCGGGCGGAGGAAGTCCACCGGGGCGGCGCTCAGCGGCGGCGACGAGACCACCGGGATGAACCTCGACAAGACCGACGCCGACGGCAACCTGGTCGTCCCCATCAACGCGCACGCCCGCATCACCAGGCCCGACCAGAACGGCGGCGCCGCGATGCTGCGCCGGCCGTTCTCCTTCCACGACGGCTTCGACACGGACGGGGTGCCCGACGCGGGCCTGCTCTTCGTCTGCTGGCAGGCCGACCCGGTCCGCGGCTTCGTCCCCGTCCAGCGCAAGCTCGACCGCGGCGACGCACTCTCCGAGTTCATCCGCCACGAGTCGAGCGGACTGTTCGCGGTGCCGGGCGGGGCGGCGGAGGGGGAGTACGTGGGGCAGCGGTTGCTGGAGGGGTGAGCGGCCCTCTCCGGGGCGGCGGCTTCCACAGGGGTGGACGTCGCTCTCCGGGATGGTTGTTTCCACAGGCGTGAGCCGGGTCCCGCAAGGCCCATTAGGGTGAGGTCATGCCAGCCAGCTACGCGTATCTCGGTCCTCAGGGCACGTTCACCGAAGTCGCCCTGCGGACGCTTCCGGAGGCTGCCACCCGGGAGCTCGTCCCGATGGTGTCGGTTCCCGCCGCGCTCGACGCCGTCCGCAACGGCGAGGCCGAGGCCGCGTTCGTGCCGATCGAGAACTCCGTGGAGGGCGGCATCACCACGACCCTCGACGAGCTGGTCGCTGGCACGCCGCTGATGATCTACCGCGAGGTGCTGCTGTCGATCACCTTCGCGCTGCTGGTCAGGCCCGGCACGAAGCTGTCCGAGATCAAGACCGTGACCGCGCACCCGGCCGCGCAGCCGCAGGTGCGCAACTGGATGAAGGCGAACCTCCCGGACGTGCTGTGGGAGTCCGCGGCGTCGAACGCGGACGGTGCGCGCCTCGTACAGGAGGGCCGCTACGACGCCGCCTTCGCGGGCGAGTTCGCGGCGGGCCCCTACGGCCTGGAGCCGCTGGAGACCGGTATCCACGACGCGGAGAACGCGCAGACCCGGTTCGTGCTGGTGGGACGGCCCGCCCGGCCCGCGGCGCCGACCGGCGCGGACAAGACCTCCGTGGTCCTGTGGCAGCGTGACGACCACCCCGGTGGGCTGCGCGACCTCCTTGGCGAGTTCGCCACGCGCGGCATCAACCTGATGCTGCTGCAGTCCCGGCCGACCGGCGAGGGCATCGGCAACTACTGCTTCTGCATCGACGCCGAGGGCCACATCTCCGACCGTCGGGTGGCCGAGGCGCTGATGGGTCTCAAGCGGATCTGCCTCCAGGTGCGGTTCCTCGGGTCGTACCCGCGCGCGGACGTGAGTGTGGAGGCCGTACGCGCTCCGCTGCGGGGGACGTCGGACGAGGAGTTCGTGGCGGCGGCCGACTGGGTCGCGCGGTGCCACGACGGCCGGTTCTAGCCCGTCGTCGGTCGTCACCAGCCGTCGCGCCGGTCCCACCAGCCCCACCAGTGCCCGCCGCGCCGGTCCTACCTGCTGATTTTCGTCATCCACAAGAGTTATCCACAGGCGCGCTTCTCGACCTGGGGACAAGTCGACAACGAAGTGCTACATCGTCGACAAATCGGCCTGCGGGCCCCTGATTCGTCCACAGGCCCGCACGTCACCCCTCGTCCACTCTTTTCCTTTGGTCAATCCTATGGAGCGAAGCATTTCCGCTCGAATCCACTCGAACGTGGGTGTAGGGATGGTTTGACCCGGGAATTCCTCACCCCGGCCGCGATTTTCGGAATGATCACTTCCGTAGTCCACAGATCATCCACACAGCCTGTGGATAACTTCACGGAGGCATAGGACCCTGTGGACAACGCCCCCCTCAAATCCCGTGCCCCCCAAGGGAATCCAGTCAACCGGCCAACCGTCACATGCCCCGATTCGGGGAGCATCGCCCTTTTTATTGACACGCATTACTGATCAAGACCCGACCAAGACCCGATCAAGAGATTCAGTCCGGCATTTCGGTCATAACGTGACAGAAGTAACGCCACGGAATATCGAGTCGTTGGCCGGAAGCACGCACCGGTAACCTTGAGGGGTGATTGACCTTCGCCTGCTCCGTGAGGACCCCGACCGTGTTCGCGCCTCCCAGCGCGCCCGTGGAGAGGACGTCGCGCTCGTCGACGCCCTCCTCTCCGCCGACGAGCGGCGCAGGTCGTCCGGCCTCCGCTTCGACGAGCTGCGCTCCGAGCAGAAGGCGCTCGGCAAGCTGATCCCCAGGGCCTCGGGTGACGAGAAGGCCGAGCTGCTGAAGAAGGCCGGTCAGCTGGCCGCCGACGTCAAGACGGCCGACGCCGAGCAGCACGAGGCGGACGAGGAGACCAAGCGGCTCCTGCTCCAGCTCGACAACCTCGTGCACCCCGACGTCCCGGTCGGCGGCGAGGAGGACTTCGTCGTCCTGGAGACGCACGGCACGATCCGTGACTTCGGCGCCGAGGGCTTCGAGCCCAAGGACCACCTGGAGCTCGGCGAGGCGCTGGGCGCGATCGACGTCGAGCGCGGCGCCAAGGTGTCGGGCTCGCGCTTCTACTACCTCACCGGTGTCGGCGCGCTCCTGGAGCTCGCCCTCGTCAACGCGGCGATCGCGCAGGCCACCGAGGCCGGCTTCATCCCGATGCTGACCCCGGCCCTTGTCCGCCCGCGCGCCATGGAGGGCACCGGCTTCCTCGGCCAGGCCGCGGAGAACGTGTACCACCTGGAGAAGGACGACCTCTACCTGGTCGGCACCTCCGAGGTCCCCCTCGCGGCGTACCACATGGACGAGATCATCGACGCCGACAAGCTGCCGCTGCGGTACGCCGGCTTCTCGCCGTGCTTCCGCCGCGAGGCCGGCACGTACGGCAAGGACACGCGTGGCATCTTCCGCGTGCACCAGTTCGACAAGGTCGAGATGTTCTCGTACGTCGCTCCCGAGGACGCCGAGAACGAGCACAAGCGGCTCCTGGACTGGGAGAAGCAGTGGCTGACCGGCCTCGAGCTGCCCTTCCAGGTGATCGACGTAGCCTCGGGCGACCTCGGCGCCTCCGCGACCCGCAAGTTCGACTGCGAGGCGTGGATCCCGACCCAGGGCAAGTACCGCGAGCTGACCTCGGCCTCGAACTGCGACGGCTTCCAGGCGCGCCGCCTGTCCGTGCGGATGCGCGACGGCAAGAAGGTGCAGCCGCTCTCGACGCTGAACGGCACGCTGTGCGCCGTACCGCGCACGATCGTGGCGATCCTGGAGAACCACCAGCTGGCCGACGGATCCGTGCGGGTGCCGGAGGTACTGCGTCCGTACCTGGGCGGCCGTGAGGTCCTGGAGCCGATCTCCAAGTGACTGGCAGCACCACTGGGGCGACGGGGTCGGCCGAGTCGATCGCGTCGACCCGGCCGTTCCCCTACAAGCTCGTCGCGACCGACCTCGACGGAACGCTGCTGCGCTCCGACGAGTCGGTCTCGGAACGTACGCGTGAGGCACTCGCCGCGGTCACCGCGGCGGGCGCCGCGCACATCGTCGTCACCGGGCGCGCGGTGCCCTGGACCCGGCACATCCTCGACGACCTCGGCTACGAGGGCCTCGCGGTGTGCGGTCAGGGCGCGCAGGTGTACGACGCGGGGGAGCACCGGCTGCTCACCTCGGTGACCCTGGACCGGCAGCTGGCCGGTCTGGCGCTCGCCAAGATCGAGGCGGAGGTCGGCCCGCTGCTGCTGGCCGCCAGCCGCGACGGCCTCGACGGCGAGGTGCTGGTCGGGCCCGGTTACCGGAGGCACGACGGCCCGCTCCCGGTCGTGCCGATCAAGGACGCGGCGGACCTCTGGTCGGCGCCCCTGAACAAGGTGTACGTGCAGCACGCGACGCTCTCCGACGACGAGCTCGCCGCGGTGGCCCTGGAGGTCGCGGGCGGTCTGGTCGGGGTGACCATGGCGGGCGCCGGGATAGTGGAGCTCCTCCCCCTCGGTCTCTCCAAGGCGACGGGGCTGTCCCTGGCGGCCCGTCGCCTCGGCGTAAAGGCCGCGGACACGATCGCCTTCGGCGACATGCCCAACGACATCCCGATGTTCGCCTGGGCGGCGCACGGCGTGGCGATGGCCAACGCCCATGAGGAACTCAAGGCGGTGGCGGACGAGGTGACGACCTCGAACGAGGAGGACGGCATCGCGGTGGTGCTGGAGAGGTTGCTGGCGCAGCCGTAGCCACCGCGCCGTCCCGCCCGCCCCTTTGCAGGGCGGACGGGAGCGGAAATCCCGCCGCGGAGCGGCGGATCGGAATGCCGCCAGATCACAGCGGCAGCGAATGGGTGGGCGGCCCGCGCGAGTGCGCGCTCGAAGCGGCCGCCCCGGGCAGCCCCCCGTGCGGAGCGGGTTCTACGGAGAGGTGGCTACTCCGGAACCCGCCGCGGGCTGCCCTGTCGGGAACTCGACGTCATGCTCCTGATGAACATCGTCGCGCTCCACTCCCAGAACATGGCGCCGACTCGAACCGGCGGCGTTGACATAACTACTGTGCCCGTACGCCGAGTTGGACGCCAACGAATAAAACCGGGCGGAACTCCCTGGCTAGCGGCGGCGCCACCTGCGCCGGCGGCCCTTGCTGAAGAACCAGCCCGCGGGCGGCTCGTCGGAGCGCCAGGGCTGCGGATCGGGTCCCCCGTCGCGCCAGCGGGCGGCGAGCATACGCGCGCGGGCCGACGGCTCGGCCGTCTCGGCGGACCGTATGAAGGCCTCGTCCAGGACGAGGTCGTCCCAGGCGTCGTCGGCCCCGGCTCCGTCCCCGGACTGCTCGCGACCGTCACCCCGTGGTTCCTCGGCTGCCATCCCCGTTCCTCCTGGCCGTGCGTCCCCGTCCGCCCAGTGTGCACAGACAGACGTGAAGCCTCTGTCAAGAAAAGAGGGCTCCACGCGTGCGTGGAGCCCCTTCTCACTCCTCGCCGGCCAGCGTCAGCGACCGCAGCCGCTGCCCGGCGTACCAGGTGGCGAGCACCGTGACCGCGACCAGCAGCACCGTTGCGGTCGTGAGTCCGACCTCCGAGGTGATGAGGTCGCCGCCGGTGACCTTGTGGCCCACGGCGAGCGCCCACTGCTGGACGCTGAGCGTGCGCGCGCCGGACACCAGGGACCCGAAGAGGGCCTCCCAGACGAGCGCGTAGACGAGGCCGAAGACGACCGCGTGCCGGGTGATCGTCCCCAGGAGCAGGAACATCGCGGCGTATGCGATCGAGGCGACGAGGGCGGCCACGGTGTAGGCAACGGCGACCTGCTGGCCATTGCCGTTGAGGATCATGCCCGCGATGAAGGTCGGCACCGCCGAGAACGCCATGGTGACGGCGATCGCGACGATCAGCTTGGTGAAGATGATCGTCGGCCGCTTCAGCGGCTTGGCGAGCAGATACACCACCGAGCCGTCGTCGATCTCGGGCCCGATGGCGCCCGTACCGGCGATGACACCGATGATCGGCACCATCGTGGCGAGCGCGAACCCGCCGAGGACGTCCGCGGCCGTCTGGTCGTCGGCCCCGGCGAGGCCGCGCACCGCGACGGCGATCACGATCAGCAGGACGGGCAGCGCGCCGAGGATGAGGGCCCGGCGACGGCCGAGCAGGGCCCGGTAGGTGAGCCGGGCGACTGTGGGGTCGTACATCTGTGGCCTCCTACGCCGCGACGAGATACGAGAAGACGGATTCGAGGGACTCGTCGGACGGCGAGACCGTGAGCAGCCGGATCCCGTGGTCCTTCGCGACCCGGGGCAGCAGGGCGGTGAACCGGCCGAAGTCGACGGCCTGGATGCGCAACGCACCCTCGGCGAGGTCGACTTCGATGCCCGCGGTCGACGGGTCGGCGATCAGGGCGGCCGCGAGGGCGCGGTCGTCGCTAGAGCGGACGAGGTAGCGGTGCGGGCGGTCGGTCATCAGCCGGCGGATGCGCCGGAAGTCGCCGCTCGCGGCGTGCCGCCCTGCGACCACCACCTCGATGTGCGCGGCGAGTTGTTCGACCTCTTCGAGGATGTGGGACGAGAACAGCACCGTGCGGCCCTCGTCGCCCATGCGCCGCAGCAGGTCCATGAGCTGCATGCGCTGGCGTGGGTCCATGCCGTTGAACGGCTCGTCGAGCAGCAGCAGCGACGGGTCGTGGACGAGGGCGCTCGCCATCTTCACGCGCTGCCGCATGCCCTTGGAGTACGTCGAGATCTTGCGGTCCTGCGCGTACTCCATCTCGACCGTGGCGAGTGCCCGCTGTGCGGCCTTCGCGCCGAGTCCGTGCAACTCGGCGTTGGCGACGACGAATTCGCGGCCGGTGAGGAAGTCGTACATCCCCTCGCGCTCGGGGACGATGCCGATCTTCTTGTAGATCTGTTCGTTGCGCCAGGTCGGCTGACCGTCGAGGGTGACGGTGCCCGTGGAGGGGGCCAGGAAGCCGCCCATCATGTTGATGAGGGTGGATTTCCCGGCGCCGTTCGGGCCGAGCAGGCCGGTGACTCCGGGGCCGACCGTCATCGTGATGTCGTTGACGGCGACCACGTTGCCGAACCAGCGCGAGACGTGGTCGATGGTGAGCGTGGTCACAGTCCGACCTTTCGGTAGCGGCGCATCAGGAGGCCG
Source organism: Streptomyces sp. NBC_00620 (assembly GCF_026341825.1). Classification (GTDB taxonomy): domain Bacteria; phylum Actinomycetota; class Actinomycetes; order Streptomycetales; family Streptomycetaceae; genus Streptomyces. The sequence goes on along the minus strand of NZ_JAPENY010000001.1, from coordinate 2,028,398 downwards.
TAGCAGCCGGCGATGAGGCCCAGGACGACGAGGACGTACACGACGCCCTCTCCGTTGCTCGGGCCGGCCGCGCCGGGGAAGGAGGAGGTCGCGCCGAGGAAGGCGGTCTGTACGCCGTCGATGAGCGTGATGGGTGAGAAGAGGCCGAGCCAGGGGATGCTGCTGGAGCTGGACTGCGCGTCGGCGATGGCCTGGAGCGTGGACACCGCCCCGTAGGAGATGGTCAGCGCGGCGATGACGGCCGCGATACCGAAGCCGCGGCGCGGGGTGACCGCCGAGATGACCAGGCCGATGCCGGCGAAGAGGAGCGACAGCAGTGCCACGGAGACCAGTCCCTGTGCGAGTCCCTTCGTCTGGTCGGCGAAGTCGAGTTTGGCGAGCAGCGCCCCTACGTAGAGCACGATCAGCGGTGCGGCGGTGAGCGCGAACAGCGCGGAAGCCAGCGCCGCGTACTTGGCGCGTACGTAGTCGGCGGTCTCGATGGGACGCGAGAAGTACAGCGGTACGGTCTTGAAGCGCAGGTCGCGGGAGACCGACTGGGGTCCCTGGGAGGCCACGTAGAGGCCGATGACGGCCTGCATGATGATCGCGTAGCGCGTGTAGTCGACGGGCAGGTCCTTCGCCTTGGTGGCGACCGCGACCGCCACCATGATCAGCGCGGGAACGCACATCACCACGAAGAGCAGCATGGGCAGAACCTTGGACTTGACCGAGCGGCCGAATCCGTAGCTGCCGCGCAGGGACTGCGAGTACAGCGACCGGCGGGCGTACGCGCGGCCCAGGCGCGGGCCGTCGTAGTTGCGGTAGCCAATGTTGTGGATCCGGGTCTGCTCGCCCGGTCGGGCCGTGGGCTGGACCTGGGGCTGCTCAACCGCCATGGCCGACCGCCTCCTTCCGCTGCTCGCGCTCGCCGTTCTGGTCGCTCTCGGTGTGGAACACCTCGGCGATGTGGTGCCTGCGCTGCTCCATGCGGACCAGGCCGAGGCCTAGGTCGGCGACGACGTCGCGGACGAGGTCGTAGGTCTCCTCGCCCTCGGCGGTGAGCAGCAGGATGTGCCCGGCGCCCGGCAGGCCGCTGCCGTCGTGGGTCTCCACCCCGCGCGCGTGGAGCACGTCGCGCACCGCGCGGGTGCCGTCCGGGTGCTCGTCGGTGTCGGTGACCTCGATGGCGATGGTCGTCGTGTTCTGGGTGAAGTCCGTGGTGGAGCTGGACCGCAGCAGCTTGCCGCCGTCCACGACGACGACGTGGTCGCAGGTGCGCTCCAGCTCGCCCAGGAGGTGCGAGGTGACAAGCACCGAGATACCGAAGTCGGTGTGGATACGGCGGATGAGGCCGAGCATGTCGTCGCGGCCGACCGGGTCGAGGCCGTTGGTCGGCTCGTCGAGGAAGACCAGCTGCGGGTCGTGGACGAGGGCCTGCGCGAGCTTGACGCGCTGCTTCATGCCCGTGGAGTAGCCGCCGATGGGGCGGTACCGCTCCTCGTACAGGCCGACGTGGCGCAGCGTGTCCGCGGTGCGTTCGCGGGCCGCGGCCGGCGGGAGCCCGGACATGCGCGCCATGTGGACGACGAACTCGGTGGCCGAGACGTCGGGCGGCAGGCAGTCGTGCTCGGGCATGTACCCGACCCGCTCGCGGATGGCGGCACCTTCGGTGGCCACGTCGAGGCCCAGCACTTGCGCGCGGCCCTCGGTGGCGGGGGACAGACCCAGCAGGATCTTGATCAATGTGGACTTGCCGGCTCCGTTGGCTCCGACGAGTCCGGTCACACCGGGTCCGACGTCCACGGAGAGCCGGTCAAGAGCGGTCACCCTGGGGAACCGCTTGCTCAGGCTTTCGGTCGCGATCACAGTCACGTTTCGAAGGTAGTGGCGCACGCCACAGTGGGTCGTCAGACCTGGGAGCTGTATCGGCGTCCCTCTTCAGGTGTAGGGGCTCCGTAAGGGTCCCCCCTTAGGTCGAACAACCGGCGATGGGTTATGCACATCAGCCCGGCTGTCCACAGGGGTCGCGCAGGCCTATTGACGCAGCCTCCAACCATTGTCACATTCATCAGTGTCAAGTTACGGGCACGTACCGCGATCGTGGTGGACGGACGGTGGCATGAGCAGTGCAGCGACAAGTGAACTCTCCGCGGAGCTGCGGGGATTCCGGGAAGTGCAGCGTCTCGCCTACGAGTGCGCGGAGGCGGTCGCGGCGCAGCTGAAGCCGGGTGTGACCGAGCGCGAGGCGGCGGGAATGCAGCGTGCGTGGCTGCGCGAGCGCGGGGTGCGGGACTGGTTCCATCTGCCCTTCGCCTGGTTCGGGGACCGCACGGCGTTCGTCAACTTCCGTATCCCGCTGCAGTTCTTCCCCACCAACCGCCGTCTGAAGGCGGGGATGCCGTTCATCCTCGACATGGCCCCGGTCTACAAGGGCTTTACGGCGGACATCGGTTACTCGGGCTCCCTGGGGCTGAACCCCGTGCAGGACAAGCTGATGGCCGACCTGGAGGCGCACCGCGAGCTGATCCTGCGCGAGGTGCGCGAGCGCCGCCCGCTGCGCGAGATCTACGAGGACGTGGACCGGCTGATGGTCCGCCAGGGTTATGCGAACCGGCACCGCGCGTATCCGTTCGGAGTGATCGCCCACAAGGTCGACCGGGTGAAGGAACGCCCCTGGTCACCCCACCTGTTCGGGTTCGGCACCCAGTCCCTGAAGGGGCTGGCGGGCGACGCGCTGCGCGGGCACCGCGAGGGCTGGTCGCCGCTGTGGTCGCCGTACAGGTTCTCCGACCATCCGCCCCGGCCGGGGCTGTGGGCGGTCGAACCGCACCTCGGATTCCGGGGTACGGGCGCGAAGTTCGAGGAGATCCTCGTCGTCACCGACTCCAAGGACCCTGAGGCGAGCGCGTTCTGGCTGGACGACGATCTGCCGCACGTGCGGCGCTGGGCGGAGGACAAGTGAGTCTCACGGGGGCGCGCGAGCGCAGGGTGCGGACGGGCGGAGTCGAGCTGTGCGTCGCCGAGCTGGGCGATCCCGAGCGGCCCACGGTGGTGCTCGTGCACGGCTATCCGGACTCCAAGGAGGTGTGGGCCGAGGTCGCCGGGCGGCTCTCCGCGCGCTTTCACGTCGTGCTGTACGACGTCCGCGGGCACGGCAGGTCCTCGGCGCCGCGGCCGCTGCGGGGCGGGTTCACGCTGGAGAAGCTGACGGACGACTTCCTGGCCGTCGTGGACGCCGTCAGCCCCGGCAGGCCCGTACACCTGGTGGGGCACGACTGGGGTTCGGTGCAGTCGTGGGAGTTCGTCACGGTCGCGCGCACCGAGGGCCGCATCGCGTCCTTCACCTCGATGTCCGGGCCCTCACTCGACCACTTCGGGCACTGGATCAAGCAGCGCGTGAAGCGGCCCACTCCGCGCAGAGTCGGCCAGCTCCTCGGCCAGGGCGCCAAGTCCTGGTACGTGTACCTGCTGCACACGCCGGTGCTGCCCGAGCTGGCCTGGCGCGGCCCCCTCGGCAAGCTGTGGCCGAAGATCCTGCAGCGCATCGAGAAGGTCCCCTCGGACGGCTACCCGACCCCGTCGCTGCCCTCGGACGCGGCGCACGGAGCCTGGCTGTACCGGGACAACGTACGGGCGCGGCTGAGCAGGCCGCGCACTGACGCGTACGCACACGCGCCCGTGCAGCTCGTCACGCCCCTGGGGGACGCGTTCCTCTCCGAGCACCTGTACGACGAGCTGGAGCAATGGGCCCCGGGGCTGGTACGCCGTACGCTCCCGGCCAAGCACTGGGTTCCGCGCACCCGGCCCGATCAACTGGCGGCCTGGATCACCGAGTTCGTGCACGCCAACGAGGACGGTGTGCCCGTGGGCGACATCGCGGCCACCGGCAAGTACGCGGACCGGTTCGGCGGGCAGCTCGTGCTGGTCACCGGCGCGGGCAGTGGCATCGGGCGGGCCACCGCCTTCGCGTTCGCGGAGGCCGGCGCGCGCGTGGTGGCCGTCGACCGTGACGCGGAGGGCGCGGCCCGCACCGCGGAGATGTCCCGGCTGATCGGCTCCCCCGAAGCCTGGGCCGAGACCGTCGACGTCTCCGACGAGCAGGCCATGGAGAAACTCGCCGAGAAGGTCGCCACCGAGTACGGCGTCGTGGACGTGCTGGTGAACAACGCCGGGATCGGGCTCTCGGGGTCCTTCTTCGACACGACCCCGGAGGACTGGAAGAAGGTCCTCGACGTCAATCTGTGGGGCGTGATCCACGGCTGCCGGCTCTTCGGGAAGCAGATGGCCGAGCGCGGGCAGGGCGGCCACATCGTCAACACCGCCTCGGCGGCGGCGTACCAGCCCTCGAAGGCGCTGCCCGCCTACAGCACGTCCAAGGCGGCCGTGCTGATGCTCAGCGAGTGCCTGCGCGCGGAACTCGCGGGGCAGGGCATCGGTGTCTCGGCGATCTGTCCCGGCTTCGTCAACACCAACATCACCTCGACCGCGCACTTCGCCGGCGTGGACGCGGGCGAGGAGAAGCGGCGCCAGAAGAAGTCGGCGCGGCTGTACGGGCTGCGCAACTACCCGCCGGAGAAGGTGGCCGACGCGATCCTGCGCGCCGTCGTCCGCAACCAGGCGGTCGTGCCCGTCACCCCGGAGGCTCGCGGCGCCCACCTCATGTCCCGCTTCACACCGAGGGCGTTGCGCGCGATCGCACGAGTGGAGCCACCGCTGTGAGCGCACGATTGGAGCCACCGCTGTGAGCGAGCAGCACGCCATCACCCCGAGGCGGGTCTCCTTCGACTGGGAGAGAACCCCGCTCCACTGGATCCCGGAGGAGCCGACCGCCACCCACGTCATCAACGTGCTGCATCTGCTGCTGCCCGCGGGGGAGCGGTGGTTCGTGAAGGTCTTCAAGGAGGCACTCGCGCTCGTCGGCGACCCCGAACTCCTCAAGGACGTCAAGGGGTTCATGGGCCAGGAGGCGACGCACAGCGTGCAGCACGCGTACGTCCTCGATCATCTGGCGGCGCAGCGGCTCGACACCGCGGACTTCACGAAGTACGTCGACTTCCTCTTCGAGAAGCTGCTGGGCGAGCAACCGCCCCTGGGCGCACCGGTACCGCCCCCGGAGTGGCTGCGCTTCCGGCTGTCGGTGATCGCGGCGATCGAGCAGTTCACTGCGGTCCTTGGCGACTGGATCCTGTCGGCCGAGGGCCTGGATCTCGCCGACGCCGACGAGGTCATGCTCGACCTGCTGCGCTGGCACGGCGCGGAGGAGGTCGAACACCGCGCGGTCGCCTTCGACATGTACCAGCACTGCGGCGGCGAGGGCCTGCCCCGTTACGCGCGCCGGGTCGCCGGCATGGCGGTCACCGCGCCCGTGCTGCTCTACCTGTGGGCATGGGGCGCCGCCTATCTCATACGCCACGACCCCCAGCTCGCCGGGCGCCTGCGTTATTCGCTCGCCGCCCACAACAGGGCCGTAGGCAAGGGGCTGTTGCCCTCCTGGAAGGCGCTCGGCGCGGCGGTACCCCGCTATCTGCGGCGGTCCTACCATCCGTCGCAGGAGGGCTCGCTGCGCAGAGCGGTGGAGTATCTGGCGCAGTCTCCGGCGGCGCGTTCGGCGGCGGGGGCGATCGGGCGGGCGGCCATCGCTTAGCGAGGCGGGGAGGGCGGGATCGTGAACGAGGAGTCGGTGGACGGGGCGGGAGGGGCGGTGGGTGTCGGTCCGGCGGGTGTTGGTCCGGCGGGCCCTCTCCGTGCGGAGGCCCGTGTCGGTCCGGTGGCCGGTCCCGCGTACCGGATAGAGGACCTGGCGCACCACAGCGGTGCCACGGTCCGGACCATCCGCGCCTATCAGGACCGCGGTCTGCTCCCCCGCCCCGAGCGGCGCGGCCGCGCCAACGTGTACGCGGACGCCCATCTGGCCCGGCTGCGCCAGATAGCCGACCTCCTGGACCGGGGCTACACGCTGGCCTCCATAAAGGAACTCCTGGAGGCCTGGGACGCGGGCCGGGGCCTGGGCGGGGTCCTCGGTCTGGTCGCGGAGGTCGACGGGCCGTGGACCGACGAGGAGGCCGTACGGATCACACGGGCCGAGCTGGACGAGAGGTTCGGCGGCCGCCCTGACGACGCGGCGGTCGCCGACGCGATCGAACTGGGCGTGCTGGAGCCCGTACCGGGGGACGCGAATCTCTTCCTGGTTCCGAGCCCTCAAGAGCTCGCTGTGGCAGTCGAGTTGTACGCGGCGGGGGTTCCGCTGTCCGCAATCTCAGGCCATCTGCGGGAGTTGAGGGGTCAGGTCGAGCACATCGCCTCCCGTTTCCTGGAGTTCACGACCGAGCACGTGTTCGCCCGTTATCTGGGGGAGCACCCTCCGACGGACGCGGAAGCGACCGAGGCGGCCTCACTCGTACGACGCCTGCGGCCGCTCGCGCAGCAGACGGTGGACGCTGAACTGGCCCGCGCCATGCGGCTGTTCGCCAACCGGCACCTGCGTCAGCACCTTGGCGCGGACAAGGTGCCGCAGCCCATGCCCGAGACACATCTCGTGGCACTCCCGGCCGCTACAACAGGGGCCGTGGAGAAGCTGGTTGGTGCCGGACAGGTCGCCGCCTTCATCGCCGCGGCGGCCGAACGGGAGGTGCAGGCCCGCACCTTGGACCAGCTCGCGACAAACCATAACAAAGAACGCATAGTTGACGAACTACCCTAAATGACTTGTGTGTTGTCCACAGAATCGCCAATTCCCCTGTGGATAACCGTACTTGGCTGTGGATCAAACCTCAGGACCAAAATCAAATGCGTGATCTCCATCCCGCCAGGCACCCTTGCGGGATGGACGAAAGACGCACCGTGAAGGTGTCGAAGTACCTCTCGAAGCACCTGCGGCACCAGCCCGAACGGATCGGACTGACCCTCGGCGAGGGCGGCTGGGTCGAGATCGGGACGCTGATCGAAGCGGCGGCGACGCACGGTTTCCGGTTCACGCGCGAGGAGCTCGATCACGTGGTGGCCACGAACGACAAGCGGCGCTTCGCGGTCGAGGGCACCCGGATCCGCGCCAGCCAGGGCCACTCCGTCGAGGTCGACCTCGCACTGCCCGTGGCGACACCGCCCGCGTACCTCTTCCACGGGACGGTGGCCCGCAACCTGGACGCGATCCGCGCCGAGGGCCTCAAACCCATGAACCGGCACGACGTGCACCTCTCGCCCGACCGCGAGACCGCCACCCGCGTCGGCGCCCGCCGCGGCCGGCCCGTCGTGCTCTCCGTGGACGCCGCCGCCATGGACCGCGACGGCCATGTCTTCCACGTCAGCGCGAACGGGGTGTGGCTCACCGGGGCCGTACCGCCGCAGTACATCCGGTTCCCCGCCCCGCACTGACATCGCCTTGATGGATGATCGGGACCATGGAGCAGCTCCCCAGCACCGAGGCCGCCGTCACCGCACTCCGGGCGATCGCCGCCGAATACGCGCGTGAGATCGAGGTCACCCACGACATAGGCGCCGACCAGACGTCCCGCCGAAGCGCCGCGGGCGTCGGCGTGACCGCCGATCCGGACGGATCACTGCCGCACGAGGCCTTCGCGGAGTTCGGCGGACTGCCCCGGGTGAGCGTGCGGCTCTATCCGGAGGACGACGCGCTGATCACGGTCGAGGGCGTCGAATTCGCCGACGTCCCGCGCGACGACGTACCCGCCTTCCTGCGCTCCCTCTTCGGCGGCCTCGCATACGTCAAAGCGCGCCGGTTCCCGCCCGGCTACCGGCTCATCGTGCCGCTGCCCGGCGACCGGACGTACAAGGAACACCTGCTGATGATCCACCTCAGCCCCTGGCTGAGCGGCCGGGTGCGCTGACCGCCCGCTCCTGCCCCGGGCGGCACGCAATGAATCCTGTGCTCGTCAGCCCAGCTGAGCGAGCCCCTCGGTGGCGATGCGTTCGAAGACCGTTTCGTCGGCTGCGAAGTCCGAGTCCGGGATGGGCCAGTGGAGGACGATCTCGGTGATCCCCAGGGCGGCGTGGCTGCCCGCGAAATCGACGAAGGCGTCGACGGACTCCAGCGGGCGCTGCCGGTCCGGGGTGAAGCCGGTGAGCAGGATCTTCTCCATGGCGTCGGCGTCGCGTCCGATGTCGGCGCAGGCCTTGCCGAGCTTGTCGACCTGGTCCTGGATCGCCCTGCGGGACTCTTCGGGCGTGCCCGTTTCGTACAGCTTCGGGTCTCCGGTCGTCACCCACGCCTGCCCGTACCGGGCGGCGAGCCTCATACCGCGCGGCCCGGTGGCGGCCACCGCGAAGGGCAGCCGGGGTCGCTGGACGCAGCCGGGAATGTTGCGGGCCTCGTGCGCCGAGTAGAAGTCGCCGCCGTACGAGACGGAGTCCTCGGTGAGGAGGCGGTCGAGCAGCGGTACGAACTCGCCGAGACGGTCGGCGCGCTCGCGCGGGGTCCAGGGCTCCTGGCCGAGCGCCGTGGCGTCGAAGCCGGTGCCGCCCGCGCCGATACCCAGGGTGATCCGGCCGTCCGAGATGTCGTCGAGGGAGATCAGGTCCTTGGCGAGGGTCACCGGGTGGCGGAAGTTGGGCGAGGTGACGAGAGTGCCCAAGCGCATCCGCTGAGTCACCGACGCGGCGGCGGTCAGGGTCGGGACGGCGCCGAACCAGGGCCCGTCGCGGAAGGTCCGCCAGGACAGGTGGTCGTAGGTGTAGGCGGTGTGGAAACCGAGTTCCTCTGCGCGCTGCCATGGGGCACGGCCGCCATCGTTCCAGCGGCGGTACGGCAGGATCACGGTGCTCAGACGCAGACTCATGACTCAGAGCCTACGGCGATGCCGTCGGCGCCCCGGACCGCAGCGGGGCGGAAACGGCTCTCGCCGTGCCGCCCCCCGATGGCGGGGCGGCACGGCGAGAGGCCAGTACGACGGGAAGTCCAGTACCGGAAAATCAGTACGGGAGAGAGATCACCGTTTCCCGCACTTGTTGATGTCGATACGGACGATCTGCGGGTCGTGGTCGCTCGCCTGGTCGCTGAACTCGGCGTTGATGTGCACCACGTCGTAGTCGAACGCGGTGACGGCCGGGCTGGTCAGGATGTGGTCCAGGGTCTGCGAATTGCCGTCGTACACGTAGGTGTAGCGCTCGGCGGCGGGGAGCGTCGTGATCAGGGGCGTGAGCACCCGGCCGGCGGTGAGCGTGGTCACCGTCTGCGAGAACTCGTAGTCGTTCAGGTCGCCGAGCACGACGACCTTGGCGCTCCTGTCGGCGGCGAGCAGGCTCTTGACGAAGGTGTTGACCTCGGCGGCCTGGGCGTTCCGCTGCGTTTCCGAGCTGCGGGCGGGCGGCTGGTAGCGGCTGTGCAGCGACTGGTCGCCGCCCTTGGACGTGAAGTGGTTGGCGATCACGAAGACCTGCTCGCCCTGGAAGGTGAACTCGCCCACCAGCGGCTTGCGGCTGTTCGCCCACGCGTCGTTGCCCGGGTCGATCCGGCCCGGCGAGTAGGTGAGCTGCGCGCCCTTGCGGGTCTTCACCACGCCGGTCGCGGTGGTGGCGTCGCCGCCCGCACGGTCGGTGAAGGAGACCCGCTTGGCGTTGAAGAGGAAGACCTGGCGAATGTTGCCGCCGGGCTCGCCGCCGTCCTGGTTGTTCTCGGGCGCGACATAGCGCCAGGAGTACCGGGGGCCGCCCGCCGCGACGATCGCGTCGGTGAACCGGGTCAGCGTCGCCTCGCTGGTGACGGTGGCGTCGTTCGTGGCCCCGGTGTCGTCCTGAATCTCCTCCAGGGCGACGATGTCCGGGGACTTCAGACTGACCGCGACACCGGCGGCCAGCCGGTCGAACTTCTCCTGGGAGTCGAGCGCGTCCAGGTTCTCCACGTTGTACGTGGCGACCGCGAGCTCCTTGTTCTTCTGCTTGCGCGTCACCTCGGGCTTGAGCCCGTTGACGGTGAGTGTGCCGAGCTGGGTGGCCTGGAGGGCGTAGCCGCCGTAGGTGGTGTAGTCGAGCGGGCCGGCCGTGGTGCCCGAGAGCACGTCACCGACGTTCGCCACCGGGAACGTGGCGGTGTCGTCGATGGACATCACCTCGATACGGCCGGTGTTCTGCTGGTCGTACGAGGAGTAGAGCGTGCCGCCGCGCGAGGTCGGGTTCTCCTCGGGCTTGACCGTCACCCACAGCTCGTCATACTCGTCCGTCGCACCGGTCACACGTGTGTCGGTGGCCGCGACCCGCATGCCCTCGAGGGACTCGTAGAAGTCCAGTGCGTACACGGCCGGTTCGAGGGCGAGGGCCTCGATGCTGCCGCCGTCCGCGGTGGGCGCGTAGGCGTCCGGAACGGTGGTGGCGTCCAGGGTGACGGTCTCCGGCAGCGCGTTGCCGCTGGAGAGCACCTTGGTGGTGGGCCCTGTGATCTCGGTGACCGACTGGCTGCCGCTGCTCGGGTAGTACTCGCTGACCTTGCCGGTGGTCAGAACGCTGTCGCCGACCTTCACGGCCGGAGCCGCCGAGCCGGTGTAGACGAAGACGCCCTCGCTGGTGCGGGCGTCGGCATCGGGCGTCGGGTCCTGGAGCCAGTAGCCCTTCGAGCCGGAGGTACGCACCCCGGTGACGATGCCCGGTACCCGGGTGACCGTCTGCCCGGCGAGCGGGGACAGCCGAGTGGTCCCCTGGATGTCGTGGACCCGGACCGTGCCGGGCTCGGTCGAGCCGTCGTCTCCGCCACCGCCGCCGTCGCCGGAACCGGCCGTCTCACCGGCCGAGTTGAACGGGGAGGGCGCGCCCGTGGTGAGGTCGGCGGCGTTGTCGTCGGTGTCCGCCAGGGACTCGGCCCGCGAGACGGAGGCGGTGTTGGACGCACCGGCCGCCGGGCCGCTGCCCTCCCGTACGACCGCGCTGCCGTAGCCCACCAGGTCGACGATCCGGGTGTCGGCCGCGCAGTCCGCGGCGGTCTTGCAGGTGAGCGCCGTGGTGCCGGAGACCAGGGCGATCGTTCCGGTGGTCGCGCTCATCGCGGTGGTACCGGTCGCATCGGGGGTGGGCAGGGCCACCGTCCCACCGGTGCCCGCCGCCTCGGCTATCAGGAAGCGTCCTCCGGCGGCGACCGAGCCGGTGAGCGCGGTCACTCCCCACTGGGAGGACGCGGACGGCGAACCGGGCAGGTACTGCACGCTGTAGCCCGACAGGTCCTGCGACGCCGAGCCGGCGTTGCCGAGTTCGATGAAGTCCCTGGTGAGCGTCGCGCCCGAGTTGCCCCCACCGCCGTACACCTCGGCGACCACCAAGGTTGCGGAAGGCGTCGCGAAGGCGGCGGGGATCGCCGTCAGGACGAACGCCCCGGCCACTCCCGTCGAGATGAGGGGATAGGCGGCACGGCTCCAACGGGGTCTGCTGCGTGGCGTTTTGGACACGCTGACTGCCTCCTTGTACGTCTTGCTACGTCTTGAACGTCAACGCGCCACCGGCGGGCGGCACATGGTGTGGCTGCTGTGGGGAGTTGGCTCAAGTTACGCGCGTAGACAGGGCGCGCCAAGGTGTCGTGCGTTAAATCTGGGAAACGAGTGGGCCACGCGGGGGTATTCGCCCTCGGCGCGGGGTCGGTCCGGGGTCGGCGCGGGCTGGGTCCGAGGTCGGCGCGGACCGAGGCTCAAGGTTCCTTCGAAGACCGACCGCAGGTGGAGACCGGCGCCGCGAAAGCGGGGCGTAACTGCACTGGTGAGGACGGTAATCACTCAGATGTGCGGCCCGCCGCCCGCCCGTGCACGCATATGCGGGAGAATGGCCGGGTGACCTCAGCGACTCGACGGCCCGAGACCCCGGCCTCCATGGTTCCGCCCCGGCTGATCGCCACCGATCTCGACGGCACTCTGCTGCGCGACGACAAGTCGGTGTCCGAGCGCACGGTCGCCGCCCTCGCCGCCGCCGAGCAGGCCGGCATCGAGGTCTTCTTCGTCACCGGCCGCCCGGCCCGCTGGATGGACGTCGTCAGCGACCATGTCCACGGGCACGGCCTGGCGATCTGCGGCAACGGCGCCGCCGTGGTCGACCTGCACGGCGGCCCCGGCGCCCACCGCTTCGTCAAGATCCGCGAGCTTGCGCCCGATGTCGCCCTCGACGTCATCCAGCTGCTCCGGGCCACCGCCCCCGGCACGGTGGTCGCCGTCGAGCGCACGTACGGACTCCACCTCGAACCGGCGTACCCGTCCATGCACATGGAGCCCCCGGAGATCATCGCGCCCGCCGAGAAGCTCCTCGCCGAGGACGCCCTCGACGCCGATCAGCCGGTGCTCAAGGTGCTCGCGTACCACCCCGACATGGACCCGGACGACTTTCTCACCGTCGCCCGCCTGGCCATCGGCGACCGGGCCGGCGTCACCCGCTCCAGCCCCAGCGCCCTCCTGGAGATCAGCGGCCCGGGTGTCTCCAAGGCGAGCACGCTCGCGCTGTGCTGCGCCGAGCGCGGTATCTCCCACGAGGAGGTCATCGCCTTCGGTGACATGCCGAACGACGTCGAGATGCTCACCTGGGCAGGCCGCTCGTACGCGATGGGCAACGCCCACCCCGCCGTGATCGCCGCAGCCTCCGGGCGCACGGTCGCCAACAACGAGGACGGGGTGGCGGTGGTGATCGAGCAGATCATCGCCGAGCTGCCGGGGTAGCGGTTCCCGCCGACCACGCCCTTCCCGCGGGACTACAGCTGAACCCCGTGCTCGGCCAGCCACGGCACGGGGTCGATCCCCGAACCCAGTTCCGGCGTGACCCGCACCTCGAAGTGGAGGTGCGGCCCGGTCGAGTTGCCGGTCGTGCCCGACTGCCCGATCCACTGCCCGGCCGCGACCTGCTCCCCCTGGTCGACGGTGACGGCGGCGAGGTGCGCGTACTGCGTGTAGTAGCCGCCCGGGTGCTGGACCACGATCTCGATGCCGAAGGCGCCACCGCACGACACCTTCACCACCCGGCCCGCCCCGACCGACCGCACCGGCGTGCCGATCGGCACCGCGAAGTCCTGCCCGGTGTGCCGGCTCGCCCAGCGCTCACCGCCGCTGCCGAAACTCGCGGAGAGTTCGTACGTCTCCACCGGTGCGACCCACGCGCGCGTGGCGTCCGTTTCCGGCTGGTCGAGCCGGACGGCGCCACGGCAGGAGCCCGCCATGACCGAGGCGTCCGCCTGGCCCTGGAGTACCGACCGTGCCTCGTCCAGCTTCGCCTGGATGGTCCGCTTCATCTCGGCGAGTTCACCGTTGCGCTGCTCCAGCGCCTGCCACTCCGACTGGGCCTTCGCCTCGTCGGCTGCGAGCCTGGCCTCCGCCCGGCGGCTCTTGCTGACGGCGTTGTTGACTGCGAGATCCGCCTGCCACACGGCACGCTGACCGCGCATCAGCTCCTCGGGGCTGTCCGCGAGGAGCAGCTGCGCGGTGTACGGCAGGCCACCGCCCTGGCGGTACTGGGTGCGCGCGATCCGGCCGAGGTCGTCGTGCAGCACCGCGATGTCCTGCCGTTCCCGCGCGAGCAGTTCCTCGGCCCGCTGCGCCCTCGCTCGCTGCGCTTCCGCTTCCTGCTGTCCCGCCTCGTACTGCCGCGCCGCCACGGAGGCGTCCTCGTACAGCCGCGCCACCTGGGCGCTGATACCGGGCTCGGTCCCGGACTCGCCCTCGGCCGCGGTGGGCCGGGCCGCGAGAACCGCGACGGCGCACAGCAGAGCCGGCACGAGCAGGGGATGGCGGCGAGGTGAGCGCATGACAGCGATCGTGTCCCGTACCTGCGTCCGCGGTCCTGTTCAAGGCGTACGCCTGGGGGAACGGGCGCCACGGATGGCCCCGCCGACTGGGCCGAACAGGGGCCTGGCTTGGGCGTGTTGCCCCGAGGGGGCGTGAAGTGTGCTTGGGGGAGGCGGCGGTGCTGACTCGGCCAAGCCGTGGAGTGTGCTCGGCGGAGGCGGCGGCGAGGCCCTGGCGTGTTCTCGGCAAAGCCGCTGAAGGTGCTCAGCGGAGGCGCCGAACGCACTCAGTAGGGTGCCTGCCACACCACCGTCGTACCGCCCGCGTCCGCACCATCCGCCCCGTCCGCCGCCCCCGGCCCGTACCAGCTGTCGCCGCCCAGGGACTCGGCGCGCCGCTCGAGGTTCCGCAGGCCGCTGCGTCGGCCGCCGTCGGGGATGCCGACTCCGTCGTCGGTGACGGTCAGCCGTACGCCCTGCCGCCCGTCCGGCAGGGTCACGGTCGCGTCGACGACGACGTCGATACGGGAGGCTCCGGCGTGCCGGAAGGCGTTGGAGAGGGCCTCGCGCAGGGCGGCGATGAGGTTCTTGCCGGTGAGTTCCCCGACCACGGTGTCGACGGGTCCGACGAAGCGATGGGCGGGCTTGAAGCCGAGCGGTACGGCGGCCATGTTGATCTCCCGCAGCACCCGGGTGCGCAGTTCTGACGGCGCTTCCGTGGGGTCCTGCTGGAGCGCGAAGATGGCGGTGCGGATCTCCTGGATGGTCACGTCGAGTGCGTCGACCGCCTTGCCGACACCCTCCCGGACCTCGGGCACGACGGACCGCCGCTGGGCGCTCTCCAGCATCATCCCGGTGGCGAAGAGCCGTTGGATCACGAGGTCGTGCAGGTCACGGGCGATCCGGTCGCGGTCCTCGTACACCGCGAGCCGCTCCCGGTCGCGCTGCGCCTCGGCCATCATCAGCGCGAGCGCGGCCTGCGCGGCGAACTGTGCGGCCAGCGTCCGCTCCGTCTCCGTGAACGGGCGGGCGCCCAGCGCGCGAGGCGTGACGAGGCTCCCGAGGACACGGCCGTCGCTCTGCAGGGGAAGCAGCATCGTCGGCCCGTACGCGTGGGCGAAGTCGCTGACCATGCGCGGATCAGTGGCCGCGTCCTCGACGAACACGGCCTCCCCGTCGAGGAGTTCGGCGACGACCTCGTTCTCCGGCGGAAAGACCATTCCCAGCGTCTTCGCGGGGCGCTCCGAGGCGACGGCGACTACCTCGAGACCGCCCTCGGCGGCCGGCAGCAGCACCACCCCGGCAGCCGAACCGGAGAGCCTGCGGGCCTGTTCGGCGACGACCTGGAGGGCGTCCTCGGCGTCACCGCCCGACAGGAGTGCGGTGGTGACGGCCACCGAGCCGTCGATCCAGCGCTCGCGCTGCTGGGCTGCCTCGTACAGACGGGCGTTGCCGATGGCGATGCCCGCCTCCGTGGCCAGCACGCGGACCATATTCAGGTCGTAGTCGTTGAACTGTCCGCCGCCACGCTTCTCGCCGAGGTACAGATTCCCGAAGATCTCGCCCTGCACCCGGATCGGGACCCCCAGGAAGCTCCCCATCTGCGGATGGTGCTCAGGGAACCCGCACGAGCGCGGATCATCCGCCGGGTTCGCGAGCCGCACCGGCTCCGGGTCGTGGATGAGCGCACCCAGCAGCCCTCTGTGCCCGTCGGGCAGCCGCCCGATCAACCCGGCGGTCTCCTCCTCGACCCCGTAGAACACGAAGTCCACGAGCCCGTCCCCGTCCTCCGCCACGACCCCGATCGCCGCGTACCGCGCGTCCGCCAGCTCGGCCGCCGTCTCGCAGATCCGAACCAGCGTCGAGTGCAGCTCCAGCCCGGCCCCGACCGACCGCACAGCCTCCAGCAACTGCGGCACCCGCACGGCCAGCTCGGCGGACAGCCCCTGCGCGGGCTCGGGCGAGGCGGGTTCTGCTGACATGCCTTGAGCGTAGTTAGTCCCATTTGTCAGGGAAAGTCGACTTGAAGGGGCGAGTCGGATCGCCGGTGCTGATATCCGGCGCCAGGCGGCCGACCGAGCCGCGAGGCACGGTCAGTGAGCCACCGCACCGACCAGCAGATCCCCCGCCGCCTCCCGGTCCACCATCTCCCGCAGCGGACCCTCGACAGCCGCCAGTTCCGCGTACGGCCCCCGCTGGACCACCCGGCCCTCCGCCAGCACGATCACCTCGTCCACCGCTTCCAGCCCGGCCAGGCGGTGGGTGATCAGCAGCGTCGTACGGCCCTCGGTCGCGGCCACCAAATCGGCGGTGAGCGCGTCGGCCGTCGGCAGGTCGAGGTGTTCCGCGGGCTCGTCGAGGACGAGAACGGGGAAATCGGCGAGCAGCGCGCGGGCGAGCGCGAGACGCTGACGCTGGCCCCCGGACAGCCGGGCCCCGTGCTCTCCGATGAGCGTGTCGAGCCCGTCGGGCAGCCCGTCGGCCCAGTCGAGGAGCCGGGCCCGCCCGAGCGCGTCCCGCAGTTCGGCCTCCGTCGCGTCCTTCCGGGCCAGCAGCAGGTTCTCGCGCACCGAGCTGTCGAAGAGGTGCGCGTCCTGGGCACAGAGCCCGACCAGCCGGCGTACGGCGTCCCCGTCCACCTCGTACGCGTCCACACCGCCCAGCGTGTACGACCCCGTCCCCGCGTCCAGGAACCGCAGCAGCACCTGCGCGAGCGTGGTCTTTCCGGCCCCTGAGGAACCCACGACAGCTACCCTGCGCCCCTGTTCGAGGGTCAGATCGAACCCGGCGAGCGCGTCGCGGTCCTGTCCGGTGTGACGGGCGCCCAGTTCCTTGAGCACCAGGGGGAACGCGGACGCGGGTGCCTGTGCCGGGTCCTCCGGTTCGCGTACGGGATCGGGGGCGTCCAGCACCTCGTACACCCGCTCCGCGCTCTTGCGCACCCGCTGCCTGTGCTGGACGGCGAGCGGCAGCCCGAGGACGGCCTCGAAAGCGGCCAGCGGGGTGAGGACGACGACGGCCATCGCCACGCCGCTCAGTCGCCCGGTGGCGACGGCCTGGGCGCCCACGAGGGCGGCGGCCGCCACGGTCAGCCCGGACACCAGCGCCGTAAGCCCGTCGCCGAGCGCGGTCGCGGTGGCTGCCCGGGAGGCGATACGGGTGAGCACCGCGTCGGCCCGCCGCGTCTCGGCGGTACGGGCGGGCAGCGCACCCGCGACCGTCAACTCGGCCGTTCCCGTGAGCAGATCGGCCACCCGTGTCGCCAGGACGCCGCGCGCCGGTGCGAGCCGTCGCTCCGCACGACGCGCCACGGCGCCGGTCACCAGCGGCACGCCGGCCCCGGCCGCCAGCAGCCCCACGGCGAGAACGGCACCGGCCTCGGGCAGCAGCCACGCGGTGAAGCCGACGGAGCCGGCGGACACGAGGACCGCGGCCCCGACGGGCAGCAGCCACCGCAGCCAGTAGTCCTGCACCGCGTCCACGTCGGCGACGAGCCGCGACAGCAGATCACCGCGCCGAGTCGTCCGCAGCCCCGCGGGCGCAAGCCGCTCAAGGCGCCGGTACACGGCGACCCGGGTGTCGGCCAGCATCCGCAGCACCGCGTCGTGCGACACGAGCCGCTCCGTGTACCGGAACACGGCCCGCCCGATCCCGAACGCCCGGGTGGCCGTCACGGCCACCATCAGATACATCACCGGCGGCTGCTGAGAGGCCCGCGAGATGAGCCACCCGGAGGTGGCCATCAACCCGACGGCACTCCCGAGCGCCAGACTGCCCAGCAGGAGCGCGAGGACGAGCGACCCACGCCGGGGGACAGCCATGGCACGGACACGAGCGAGCACGCCCCCACGCCCTCGCCGGGACAGGTGCGACTCCTCCCCGGCTGCCGCGGGCGCACTCGCCACCTCAACCGCCCGGAACTCCGGCGCGCCTCCGGCGCGCACGGAACCGGACGCCGGCACAGGCACCCTGGACGCCGGAACTGCCGCGCCAGGCGCCCCCGGCTCCAGCCGCACCACCCGATCCGCCACCCCCAGCAACGCCGGCCGGTGCACCACCAACAGCACCGTCCGCCCCACAGCGAGCCGCCGCGCCGCCTCCACGACCTCGGTCTCCGTCGCCCCGTCCAGCGCGGCCGTCGGCTCGTCGAGGAGCAGCACCGGACGGTCCGCGAGGAACGCCCGGGCCAGGGCGAGGCGTTGGCGCTGGCCGGCCGACAGCCCGGCACCGTCCTCGCCGAGCACCGTGTCGACCCCGTCGGGCAGCGCGTCGACGAATCCGGCGGCGCCCGCGTCGGCCAACGCCCGCCGCACCGCCGCATCGTCCGCGTCGGGCCGCGCCAGCCGTACGTTCTCGGCGATGGACTGCGCGTACAGGTGGGGCCGCTGCGGCACCCAGGCGACCCGCGAGCGCCAGTCCGCCAGGTCGACCTCGGAGAGATCGACTCCCCCGATCCGCACCCGCCCCCCGACGGGCTCCACAAATCCCAGCAGTACGTTCAGCAGCGTCGACTTGCCCACACCGCTCGGCCCGACAAGCGCCACCGTCTCACCGGATCCGACCGTGAAGGAGACGTCCGAGACCGCATCCCCGGAGCGCCCCGGGTACCGCACGGTCACGCCCTCGAAGGCGATCCCGCCCTCCGGCGCGGGGAGCGAGCCGGTGGCGGGCACCGGGGTCTCCAGCACGGAGAAGATCTCCTCCGCCGCCGAAAGCCCCTCGGCGGCGGCGTGGTACTGCGCCCCGACCTGCCGCAGCGGCAGATACGCCTCGGGCGCGAGAACGAGGATGACGAGCCCCACGTACAGGTCCATCTCGCCGTGGACGAGCCGCATCCCGATGGTCACCGCGACCAGTGCGACGGAGATCGTGGCGAGCAGTTCCAACGCGAAGGACGACAGGAAGGCGATCCGCAGCGTCCGCATGATCGCCTGCCGGTACTCGCCGGTGATCTTCCGGATCGACTCGGCCTGCGCCTTGGCCCGTCCGAACACCTTGAGCGTGGGCAGCCCCGCGACGACGTCCAGGAAGTGTCCCGAAAGCCGTGACAGCAGCCGCCACTGACGGTCCATCTGGCTCCGGGTGGCCCAGCCGATCAGCACCATGAAGACGGGGATCAGCGGAAGCGTGCCGGCGATGATGGCCGCCGACACCCAGTCCTCGGTGACGATCCGCGCGAGCACCGCCACGGGGACCACCACCGCGAGCCCCAACTGCGGCAGATAGCGCGAGAAGTAGTCGTCGAGCGCGTCAACTCCCCGTGTGGCGAGGGCAACCAGCGAGCCCGTCCGCTGCCCGCTCAGCCAGCCGGGACCGAGCAGCGCGGCCCGCTCCAGCAGCCGCCCCCGCAACTCCGACTTGACCGCCGCGCTCGCCCGGTGAGCGGCGAGCTCGGTGAGCCAGGAGACGACCGCCCGACCCACTGCGACCAGTACCAACAAGCCCAGCGGTGTGCGGAGTTCAGCGACCGAGTGGCCGTGCTGAAAGGCGCCGACCACCACTTCGGCGATGAGCATCGCCTGGGCAATGACCAGCGCCGCCCCGGCGACCCCCAGACCGACAACCGCCGCGAGAAAGAAGCGAGTGGCGCGGGCGTACCGAAGCAGACGCGGGTCGATTGGTTTCACGTGAAACACACCCTTGGGTCATCAGGCATGTTTCACGTGAAACATGCCGTTAGTCGGACTCGGCACGCTCAGCCGGACTCAGCGCGCTTCGGAGGACTCAGTGCGCGGCATCCGCGGCGATGTGCTGCGTACCGATCCGCTTGCGGAACACCCAGTACGTCCACGACTGGTAGAGCAGGACGATCGGCGTGGCGATCCCCGCACACCAGGTCATGATCCTCAGGGTGTACGGGCTCGACGACGCGTTGGTGACCGTCAGGCTCCACTCGTCATTGAGCGAGGACGGCATGACGTTCGGGAAGAGCGATAGGAAGAGCATCGCGACCGCCGCCACGATGGTGAGCCCCGACAGCATGAACGCCCAGCCCTCACGCCCCGCCCTGACCGCCACCAGGGCGACGACGAGCGAGGCCACCGCCACGATCACCGCGACCAGGGACTTGCCGTCACCGTTGTCGACCTGGGTCCAGATCAGGAAGACAACAGCCAACACGGCCGTCACCAGACCGAGTTGCAGCGCCAGCTTCCGTGCCCGCGCCCGGATGTCTCCGACGGTCTTGAGTCCGACGAACACCGTCCCGTGGAAGGTGAACAGCGTCAGTGTGACCAGGCCGCCGAGGATCGCGTACGGGTTGAGCAGATCCCAGAAGTTGCCCACGTACTCGAAGTGCTGGTCGATCTTCACGCCGCGCACGATGTTGCCGAAGGCCACGCCCCACATGAACGCGGGGATCAGCGAGGTCCAGAAGATCGCGTTCTCCCAGTTGCGCTGCCAGTTCTCCTCGGGCCGCTTCACCCGGTACTCGAAGGCGACACCGCGCACGATCAGGCAGACCAGGATGAGCAGCAGCGGCATGTAGAAGCCCGAGAAGAGCGTGGCGTACCACTCGGGGAAGGCGGCGAAGGTCGCGCCGCCCGCGGAGAGCAGCCACACCTCGTTGCCATCCCAGACGGGTCCGATGGTGTTGATGAGGACCCGCTTCTCGGTGCGGTCGCGGGCCAGCAGCTTGGTGAGGATGCCGACCCCGAAGTCGAAGCCCTCCAGGAAGAAGTAGCCGGTCCAGAGGACCGCGATGAGGACGAACCAGACGTCGTGGAGTTCCATGACTCAGCAGCTCCCTGGGCCTAGTAGGAGAAGGCCATCGGCTTGTCGGCGTCACTGGAGTCGCCGCCGATCTTCGTGGGCGGGTTGAGGTCGGCCTCGGTGAGCTCGGGCGGTCCGGCCTTGACGTACTTGACCATCAGCTTCACCTCGACGACCGCGAGGATCGCGTAGATCAGGGTGAACACGATCAGCGAGGTCAGCACCTCGCCCTGCGAGACTCCCGGTGAGACCGCGTCCTTGATCTTCAACAGGCCGTACACCACCCAGGGCTGACGTCCCGTCTCGGTGAAGATCCAGCCCCAGGAGATACCGATGATCGGGAAGATCAGCGTCCACTGGGACAGTCGCCACCACCAGACGCCCAGCTTCGGCGTCAGCTCCATGCGCTTGGTGAGCATGAGCTTCGGCACGTCCTCGTCCCCGGTGCGGTGTTCCGCCGCCAGCCAGAACTTCCGCCGGGTCAGCCAGAGGCCGACGGTGCACAGGGCCATCGAGACTCCGCCGAAGCCGATCATCCAGCGGTACGCCCAGTAGGCGGTGGGGATGTTGGGGCGGTAGTCGCCGGGCCCGTACTTCTCCTGCTCGGCCTTGTTGAGGTCGTTGATGCCGGGGATCCTGGCGTTGAAGTCGTTCTTGGCGAGGAAGGACAGCAGCCCCGGGATCTCTATGGCGACCGTGTTGTGGCCCTCGGCGACATCGCCGTACGCGAAGAGCGAGAAGGGCGCGGGCTGTTCGGCGTCCCACAGCGCTTCGGCGGCCGACATCTTCATGGGCTGCTGCTCGTACATCACCTTGCCGAGGGTGTCGGCGCTGACGACGGTGAGGATCGTGCCGACGAGCGCGGTGATCAATCCGAGCCGCAGCGACATCCGCATGGTGCGGATGTGCTGCTTCTTGCGGAGATGGAAGATGGCGATGCCGGTCATGAAGGCGCCGCCGACCAGGATGGAAGCGCTGATGACGTGCCAGAAGTTGACGAGCGCCGTCTCCTGGAAGAGCACCTTGGGGAAGTCGGTGAGTTCGGCCCGCGTGCTGCCGTCGGCCTTCTTCACGATCCGGTAGCCGACCGGATGCTGCATGAAGGAGTTGGCCGCCATGATGAAGTACGCCGACAGGATCGTGCCGATCGAGACCATCCAGATGCAGGCGAGGTGGATCTTCTTCGGCAGCTTGTCCCAGCCGAAGATCCACAGCCCGATGAAGGTGGACTCGAAGAAGAAGGCGATCAGCGCCTCGAAGGCGAGCGGGGCGCCGAAGACGTCACCGACGAAGCGCGAGTAGTCGGACCAGTTCATGCCGAACTGGAACTCCTGCACGATGCCGGTCACGACACCCATGGCGATATTGATCAGGAACAGCTTTCCCCAGAACTTGGTCGCCCTGAGGTAGTGCTCCTTGCCTGTTCGCACCCAGGCGGTCTCCAGGATCGCCGTGAGTGCGGCGAGCGAGATCGTCAGGGGGACGAAGAGGAAGTGGTAGACGGTGGTAATACCGAACTGCCATCGCGCCAGAGTCTCCGGCGCCAGAGCCAATTCCACGTCGTCAGTCTCCTTACATCGCCGTGGTACAGCGGCAGTTTGCCCCCTTTGACGCGTACATCACGGGAGCAACCGGGACACGCTTGTGAACGCGTTCACATTCACAAGGAAGTATGCCGCATGGCCGTTCGAGGGTTGACGGGTGGGGGTGCCTAAGCGTGGATCCGCTGGTCACGGACGCATCGTCGGCAAGAAGAGGCCGGTTCGAACCAGGCCCTCCGCCAAGGCACTGCTGCTCACCTCCACAGCCCGCACCTGGGGCGAGGAGGTCTACTTCGACACCGGCGTCTCCGTCGCCCGCGAGGCCGGCGCCCAACAGGTCGTCGAGCCCGGCACGGTGGCCTTCTGGACCGACGGAGACGCCCTCGCGCTCCCCTACGAGCCCACGCCGATGTCGCGGGGCACCGAATGCCGCCTCGCGAGCCCTGCAACATCCTGGGCCGCGTCGACGGCGACCCCCGCACGCTCGCCACCGTGCGCGACGGCGACCCCGTACGCGTAGAACTCCTGGAGGGCTAAGAACCGCCCGGGGCCCTAGAGCTCCTTGCGGAACGCCTCCGTCGCCTTGAGGAAGATGTCGTTCGCCTCGTTCTCGCCGATCGTCACCCGGACCCCCTCGCCGGCGAAGGGCCGCACGACGACCCCGGCCTGCTCACAGGCGGCGGCGAAGTCGAGCGTGCGCTCCCCCAGCCGCAGCCACACGAAGTTGGCCTGTGTCTCGGGCACCGTCCAGCCCTGTCCGCGCAGCGTCTCGAGCACCCGCACCCGCTCGGACACCAGCGAGCCGACCCGGCCGAGCAGTTCGTCCTCGGCGCGCAGCGAGGCGACCGCGGCGTCCTGCGCGAGCTGGCTCACGCCGAAGGGCACCGCGGTCTTGCGGAGCGCCGCAGCCACCGGCTCATGGGCGATCGCGAAACCGACCCGCAGACCCGCGAGCCCGTACGCCTTGGAGAAGGTGCGCAGCACGCAGACATTGGGCCGCTCGCGGTAGATCGCGACGCCGTCCGGCACCTCGGCGTCGCGGATGAACTCGCGGTACGCCTCGTCCAGGACCACCAGCACATCACCGGGCACCCGGTCGAGGAACCGCTCCAGCTCGGCCCGGCGCACCACGGTCCCCGTCGGGTTGTTGGGGTTGCAGACGAAGATCAGCCGGGTCCGGTCGGTGATCGCGTCCGCCATCGCGTCCAGGTCGTGCACCTCGCCCGGCGTCAGCGGCACCTGCACCGAGGTCGCCCCGCTGACCTGCGCGATGATCGGATACGCCTCGAAGGACCGCCAGGCATAGATGATCTCGTCGCCGGGGCCGCTGGTGGCCTGCACGAGCTGCTGCGCGACCCCGACGGAGCCGGTGCCGGTGGCCAGGTCCGAGAGCGGCACTCCGAAGCGATCCGACAGTTCGTTCATCAGCCCCGTGCACGCCATGTCGGGGTAGCGGTTGAAGGATCCACTCGCGGCGGCCACGCTCTCCAGCACACCGGGCAGCGGCGGATACGGGTTCTCGTTGGAGGACAGCTTGTACGCCACCGCACCACCGGGCGCGGCAGGCTTGCCGGGCTTGTAGGTGGGGATACCCTCCAGCTCGGCACGCAGCTTGGGGCTCGTCTCGCTCACCGCAGTCCTCCTCGCGACCACCGCCGGCTCATGACCACCACCGGCTACCAATGCTTCTCACCTTATGAGGATTCGGCGCCACTGCGAATGGCCTGTGGACAACCACCTCGCCGCCGTGAACGACCTTGGTGATCATCCCGTACGAAGGTGTACGAAACGGGGGGGCGCGCTGCTGTTCCCGCTGCGCGCCGGTGGCTCACGCCGTAGCGCGCATCCCTCGTGAAGGTGAGTTGAGACCTCTTCGAAACATGGCCCTCTTGGCAGGCCCATGCGCGCCGACAAGTCACGTCCTGCCATTGGATCGTTCAACTACCTTTCTTTCCAAGGCAGTTGACCCATTTCGACCATGCAGAAACGTGCCTGTCAACGAGTGCATATGCGTCCGCACTACCCCACCGCATGAGCCCTACTATCGGCTCGCCATGACAGCAGCAGGGAAGCACCAGGTGAGCCGGGCGGAGACAACCCGCCGCGGCGGTCGGCCGGGCCGGGCGGGTATCAGAGATGTGGCCGCAGCCGCCGGAGTGTCCATCACGACCGTCTCCGACGCCCTCAACGGCAAGGGCCGGCTCCCGGACGCCACCCGACGCCATGTCCGCGAGGTCGCCGACCGGCTGGGCTACCGCCCGTCGGCCGCGGCCCGAACCCTCCGTACCGGCAAGTCGGGCCTCATCGGCCTGACCGTGACGACGTACGGGGATGAACCTTTCACCTTCACCGAGTTCGCGTACTTCGCGGAGATGGCCAGAGCCGCCACGTCGGCTGCGCTGGCCCGGGGCTACGCCCTGGTCATCCTCCCCGCGACCTCGCGGCACGACGTGTGGTCCAACGTCGCCCTGGACGGAACCGTGGTCATCGACCCGTCCGACCACGACCCGGTCGTCAGCGAGCTGGTCCGCCAGGGCTTACCGGTCGTCTCCGACGGCCGCCCGGCCGGCTCACTGCCGGTCACCGCCTGGGTGGACAACGACCACGAGGCCGCGGTCCTGGGCATCCTCGACCACCTGGCCGACGCCGGCGCCCGCCGGATCGGCCTCCTCACCGGCACCACCACCGACACCTACACCCACCTCTCCACCACCGCTTACCTGCGCTGGTGCGAGCGAGTGGGCCAGGATCCGGTGTACGAGGCCTACCCGGCGCACGATCCGTGCGCGGGAGCCGTCGCCGCCGACCGGCTGCTCGCGCGGCCCGACCGCCCCGACGCCGTCTACGGGCTCTTCGACCCGAACGGCACCGACCTGCTGGCCGCCGCCAGACGCTACGGCCTGCGCGTACCGGACGACCTGCTCCTCGTCTGCTGCAGCGAGTCCACCGTCTACGCGAACACCGAGCCGCCGATCACCACGCTCTCCCTCAAACCGCGCCGAATCGGCACAGCGGTGGTCCAGCTCCTCATCGACGCGATCGAGGGGGTCGAATCGGACCAACCGGTCGAGCAGGTGATACCGACCGAGCTGATCGTGCGGACCTCCTCCGAACGCCGTCCGCCGCGTACGACGGTGAGTCCGCCCCGATCACCCGAGAAAGGTTGACGCCCGGTAAAGAAAGGGCGGGGAAAGCCCCGCCCAATTCGGGCAAAAACCCCGGTGAACTGGGCTCCTGCCCCGATTCACCACCCCTGGGTCATCACATGGCGCGATCCGCATTCCTATGATGGGCCCACGACACCGCGGGCCGCTGCGACCAGGCAGTCCGATCCGGTGCAGATGCGGCGCGATGGTGGTGGAGGGGTCGATGACTCAGGGGGCCGGTCAGGGACCCGAGCTGGCGCGGGCGGCGACGCTGCGCGACTTCCGGGTGCCCGCGTACGTCCACGAGACCGGTCCGTACGCACAGAACACGCCACCCGACGAGGGTGCGGGACCCGGTGAGGAGCCCGAGGGCTACACGCCCACGCGACGTGATCTGCCGGTCATCAACCGGGGTGACACGGTTCAGATCGCCGTTGACCCCGCCGCTCCGGAGACCACCGACGGACCGGGGCCGCTGTACGTCGTAGGCGATGTGCACGGCTATCTCGACCAGCTCGTCGCCGCGCTCCAGGAGCAGGGCCTCATCGACTCCGCGGGCAACTGGTCCGCCGGGACCGCGCGCCTGTGGTTCCTCGGCGACTTCACCGACCGCGGCCCGGACGGCATCGGCGTGATCGACCTGGTGATGCGGCTGTCCGCCGAGGCGGCCGCGGCCGGCGGCTACTGCAAGGCGCTGATGGGCAACCACGAGCTGCTGCTGCTCGGCGCCAAGCGCTTCGGCGACACCCCCGTCAACTCCGGCGCGGGCACCGCCACCTTCCAGGCCGCCTGGCTGCTCAACGGCGGCCAGAAGACCGACATGGACCGTCTCCAGGATCATCATCTGCAGTGGATGGCCCGCCTGGACGCCATGGAGCTGGTCGACGGACACCTCCTGGTGCACTCCGACACCACCGCCTACCTCGACTACGGCGACTCGATCGAGGCGCTCAACGACACCATCCGCGAAACCCTCACCCGCAACGACGCGGACGAGTGCTGGGACCTGTTCCGCAAGTTCACCAAGCGCTTCGCCTTCCGCGACGACGGCGGCGCCGAGGCCGTACTCTCCCTCCTGGACGCATACGGCGGCACGCGCATCGTCCACGGCCACAGCCCCATCCCGTACCTGCTCGGCGAAGTGGGCTCGGAGGACGGCGAAGACAGTACGGGCCCCATCGTCGAAGGTCCGCATCTCTACGCCGACGGACTGGCCATCGCGATGGACGGCGGCGTGACCATGGCCGGAAAACTGCTGGTCCAGCAACTGCCATTGGATAACTGAGGGTTCAACGGGCAGGCGTCCCCCCACGGAGGACTGCGCTGGCCAGGGGGCAATTTCTGGAAACCCCCTGTCACGGCGTGCCGTCACCGCTCTACCATCGGACTATCCGTAGCAGGCTCCCCTCCGTTTCTGCCCAACGGCTCGTCAGCGTGCGAGCCATCAGCCCTACGGAGCATCGGGGGATGCAGATGAACAGCGTTCCGCAGCACCTGCTGAGCGAGGACCGCCAGGAATACGAGCGGATCCTCGATGAGGCGCTGCGCTCCGCACCACACCGCCCGGAACTCGCCGCTGTCGGCCAGCGGCTCAACCCGGAACAACTGCGCACCATGGCACTCAACGCCACCGCGCTCATCACGGCGGCCGCGACGGCCGAGTACCAGCACTACGTGAAGGTCCGTGAGGAACTGCGCCATCCGGCGCCGACCACCCCGCCCGTTCGCGAGGAGGCCGGCTCCGCGGAGCCGGGCTCGAGCGCGATGGGGCTCGCCGCCACCGTGGGGGAGGTCACCGAGACAGCCGGAGCGGGCGCCATCGCCGTCGTCGCGGTGCTCGCCCCCGTCCTCGCCGGCACAGCCGCGGCGATCTTCCTGCTCGTGGGGTACATCCTGAAGATGCTCGACCCCGAGCCGGCGTTCGCCAAGACCCTCCTGACCACCGGGTGGGTCTTCGGCGCGGTCACGGCGGTCGCGATTCTGGTCGCCGCGGTCGGACTGCTCCTCACGGCACTGCGCAACGGCTCGTCCTCGCTCCAGGCCGGAGCGCGCGGCGAGCTCGACGAACAGGTCGCCCGGGCCAGGGAAGCCTGGCGCGATGCCCTGCTGGCGCGCGGCATCCTGCCGTTCCTCAGGGAGGCACTCGCGGATCCGGGTGCGGCGGCAATGGGTCGTACGTCGCCCACGCCGATCAGCCGCATGCCGCAACTCGGCTACAACCGGCCGGGGTTCAGCAGCCCCGACGGCGGCCCGGCGGCAGGCCCACGGCCCAGCTACTCCAGCCCGGACTTCTCGAGCCCGGACTTCGGAGGGCCTGAACACCAGCCGGAGTGACCCCCGGTACGCCGACATCCGGGGACGGTCGCGTGACGGAGAACCGGGCCCGCGCCGCACCGGCGCGGGCCCGGCCCGGGCCGGGCCGCTCGTACGCGGGTCAGACGATGCCCAGCTGTCGCGCCGCGGTCACCCAGCCCGGGAACTGGGACAGCAGCCGGTCGTACAACTCCGGGTCCGGAAGGCCGGCGATGTCGTCGACGGCGAAGAACCCCACGTTGTCGACGCGCCTGCCCGGCAGCTCGTCGAACCGCTCCAGCACGCCGTAGTTGGACCGGCCCAAGCCCACGAACTGCCAGAAGACCGGCTCCTCCACCGCCTCCCGCAGCTCCTTCTCGATCTCCTTGTTGCGGTAGACACCGCCGTCGGAGAAGAACAGCACCAGTGTGGGATCGGCGGCCGGGTGCTCGCGGACGTACGCACGGACCTCGGCGATCACCTTCTGCTCCTCGTTCTGGATGCCGACCGCCCGCATGTCCACCTGCCCCGGCCGCAGACCCTTGCGTGGCTTCTTGCTCCGCCGGAACAGGGTCAGTTCACCGACCCGGACATGAAGCTCCAGCCACTCCGGCAGTTCCCCCGGGCTCAGATCCGGCAGCCGGGCGGCGTGGGACGCGAACGTCCATGCCTGCATCACCCCGTCGTCGTCCAACTCCGCGGCGACCGCGACCATCCGTTCCACTACGTCGGCCACGACGCCCTTGTAGTACAGCCCTGACATGGATCCGGAGGCGTCGAGGACCAGAATGACGCGCGCCCTGACCCCCGCCGCGCCGTGCTTCTTCAGACTGACCGCCACCTGCTCCTTGCGCAGGGAGAGCCGCTTGCGCATGTCCAGGGGCAGCTGCTCCTCGCCCTTGGTGAGGCGGGGGCTGCTCTGCGGAGGGGGTGCGGGGGCTGAGGGCGTTGGCGCAGGCGTGGGAGCCGGAGCGGCCGCCGGGGCGACGGTCGGCGAGGCTACGGCGGCCTCAGGCTCCTCGTCCACACTGATCCCGAAGTCGGTGGCCAGGCCCGCGAGTCCGGACGCATACCCCTGTCCGACCGCACGGAACTTCCACCGACCACCCCGCAGATACAGCTCACCACCGATGAACGCCGTCTCCGTCGTGGCCTCCATCTCGAAGTACGCGAGCTCGTCCCGCGTACCGGCATCGAGCAGCCGCAGCGTCAGCCCGGACAGCTCACCGAAGGTGCCCCCGTCGGCCGAGGCGCACAGGACGACCCTCTCGATGTCCGGCTCCAGGGCACGCAGGTCCACCTCGACCGTGTCCGTCGTGGCCCCGGCGTCCTGCCGCTTCCCGAGATGACGTACGGCACGGGAGGCGTGCTGCGCCTGGTTGTAGAAGACGAAGTCCCCGTCGTCCCGCACCCGTCCACCCGCACCGAGCAGCAGCGCGGAGGCATCGGCGTCCGGCGCACCGGACCCCCCGGACCAGCCGAGCACCACGTGTACGGCCCCGGCCTCGACGGGAAGATTGGCACCCTTGCTCATGGATGTGGATGTCATGCGCCCAGTCTGCCGAGAGAACCCGGCACCGGAGCCGTCCGATACACATACGCGCACAACTCCGCGCATCGGACGACCCCGGCCACCACACCCCTCGTACGCGCGACCTCAGTCCGCCAACGGCAGATAGACCCGATTGCCCGCGGCGGCGAACTCCTTGGACTTCTGAGCCATACCCTCCTCGATCTCCGTCTGCGTGCCTCCGTGCTCGCGTCGGATGTCGTGCGAGATCTTCATGGAGCAGAACTTCGGCCCGCACATGGAGCAGAAGTGGGCCGTCTTGGCCGGTTCGGCCGGCAGTGTCTCGTCGTGGAACTCCCGTGCCGTGTCCGGGTCGAGGGCCAGGTTGAACTGGTCCTCCCAGCGGAACTCGAAGCGGGCGTCGGACAGCGCGTCGTCCCATACCTGCGCACCTGGGTGCCCCTTGGCGAGGTCGGCTGCGTGGGCGGCGATCTTGTAGGTGATGACGCCGGTCTTGACGTCGTCACGGTTGGGCAGGCCCAGGTGCTCCTTGGGCGTGACGTAGCAGAGCA
The DNA here is from genome assembly GCF_026341825.1 of Streptomyces sp. NBC_00620. Classification (GTDB taxonomy): domain Bacteria; phylum Actinomycetota; class Actinomycetes; order Streptomycetales; family Streptomycetaceae; genus Streptomyces. Next base: position 1,998,954 of record NZ_JAPENY010000001.1, on the reverse strand, counting down.
TGGCCGTGCCCCACCAGGCGATCATCGCGGCACCGATGCCGGAGGTGATGTGGTCGTACGCAGGCGCGACGTCCGTCGTCAGCGGGCCGAGCGTATAGAACGGAGCTTCATCACAGATCTCCTGCTGAAGGTCGATGTTCTCCTTGATCTTGTGCATCGGGACATGTCCCGGGCCTTCGATCATGGTCTGAACATTGAAACGCTTCGCGATCGTGTTGAGTTCCCCGAGCGTCCTCAACTCCGCGAACTGCGCCGCGTCGTTGGCGTCCGCGATCGACCCGGGCCGCAGCCCGTCGCCGAGCGAGTAGGTGACGTCGTACGCCGCGAGGATCTCGCAGAGCTCCTCGAAGTTCTCGTAGAGGAAGCTCTCCTGGTGGTGCGCCAGGCACCAGGCCGCCATGATCGAGCCGCCGCGCGAGACGATGCCGGTCTTGCGGTTCGCGGTCAGCGGCACGAACGGCAGGCGCACGCCCGCGTGGACCGTCATGTAGTCCACGCCCTGCTCGGCCTGCTCGATGACCGTGTCCTTGTAGATGTCCCAGGTCAGCTCCTCGGCGCGGCCGTCCACCTTTTCCAGCGCCTGGTAGAGCGGAACCGTGCCGATGGGGACGGGGGAGTTGCGCAGCACCCACTCGCGGGTGGTGTGGATGTTGCGGCCGGTGGACAGGTCCATGACCGTGTCGGCGCCCCACTTCGTGGCCCAGGTCATCTTGTCCACCTCCTCCTCGATCGAGGAGGTGACCGCGGAGTTGCCGATGTTGGCGTTGACCTTCACCAGGAACCGCTTGCCGATGATCATCGGCTCGATCTCCGGGTGGTTGACGTTCACGGGCAGCACCGCGCGTCCTGCGGCGATCTCCTCGCGTACGACCTCGGCGTCCACGTTCTCGCGGACCGCCACGAACTCCATCTCGGGCGTGATCTCGCCGCGACGGGCGTACGCGAGCTGTGTCACAGCCAGTCCGGAGCGGCCCCGGCGCGGCTGGCGCGGCCGCCCCGGGAAGACCGCGTCGAGGTTGCGGAGACCTCCGCGCGGTGAGGTGTGCTTGATCCCGTCGTCCTCGGGGCGGAGCGGGCGGCCCGCGTACTCCTCGGTGTCGCCGCGGGCGATGATCCAGTTCTCGCGCAGCGGCGCCAGACCCCGGCGCACATCGGTGTCGACGGTCGGATCGGTGTACGGGCCGGAGGTGTCGTACAGCGTGACGGACTGCCCGTTGGTGAGGTGCACCTGACGGACCGGCACCCGCAGGTCGGGGCGCGAACCCCCGACATACGCCTTGTGCCAGCCGATGGACTGCCCGGCCTCGCCGTTCTGGGACGGTGCGGAAACCCCGTCCGTCTGGCTGGAGGCAGGCGTGCGTGCGTCCTTGTTGGTCATGAGACCTACTCCCTACGCCGGCATTACCCGGTAACAGGTTCGGCGGTCGACGCAGCGGCTTCCGTCTGCCGATGTTTCATGTGAAACATCGCTACGACGAAGGTCAGCGCCCTCTCAGCCCGGTGCTCCGAGCTCCCGCGTGTGCAAAGGTGCCTCCACGCTAGCGTCACATCGGGCGCGCTGAACAGTGGGCCCTGTCCGTTCTTGCGATGATCGGTCGGTGACCACGATGCAGCAGCCCCCGATTCCGCCGTCCGAGCCGCCCCACGGACATGGTCCCGGCGACGGCCACGGACACGGTCCGGGCGGCGGAGGACCCGGCGACGGTCAAAGGCCGGGCGGCGGGCAGGGGTCCGGTGGTGGGCACGGACCGGGCGACGGCCACGGACACTCGCACAGTCACAGCCATGGCCCCGCCGCTCCCGTCTCCAAGCATCTGCGCAAGGTCATCGGCGCGGTGCTGATCCCCTTCGCCGCCGCGGTCGTCGTGGGTCTCGTGGTGCTCTGGCCGGGCGGCGCCCCGGGGCACGAGCGCACCGGTGTCGGTTTCGACCGGCAGACCCAGCAGGCGACGGTCACCAAGGTCGACAAGGTGGACTGCGATTCCGTGAACGCCTCGGGGGAGACCCCGACCGGCGACACCTCCACCGCCGAGGGCTCCTCCGCGCAGCAGCAGGCGACGGGCGACTGCAAGAAGGCGACGATCCGGGTCGACACCGGCGACGACAAGGGCCGTACGTTCACCGAGATCGTCCAGCCGGACCAGTCACGCCAGTTGCACGAGGGCCAGAAGGTCGTGGTCGCGTACGAGCCCTCCGCGCCCAAGGACTTGCAGTACTCGGTCACCGATGTGAACCGCAGGATCCCGATGACGGTGCTCGCCGGGATCTTCGCGCTGGTCGTCGTGGTCGTGGGGCGGATGCGCGGCGTCATGGCGCTGATCGCGCTGGCCGTCAGCTTCATGATCCTGACGCTCTTCATCCTGCCCGCGATCCTGCAGGGCTCGAACCCGCTGGTCGTGGCGGTCGTCGGATCCAGCGCCATCATGCTGATCGCGCTCTACATGTGCCATGGCCTGTCGGCCCGGACCTCGGTGGCGGTGATCGGCACGCTGCTCTCGCTGCTGCTGATCGGGCTGCTCGGCTCCGGGTTCATCGACTGGGCGTCGCTCACCGGGAACACCGACGACAACACCGGTCTGATCCACGGCCTGTATCCGTCCATCGACATGAGCGGTCTGCTGCTCGCGGGCATCATCATCGGTTCGCTCGGTGTGCTCGACGACGTGACGGTGACGCAGACCTCCGCGGTCTGGGAACTGCACGAGGCGAACCCTTCGATGGGCTGGCGCGGGCTGTACCGCGCGGGCATCCGCATCGGCCGCGACCACATCGCCTCGGTCGTCAACACGCTCGTCCTGGCGTACGCGGGCGCGGCGCTGCCGCTGCTGCTGCTCTTCTCGATCGCGGAGAGCAGCGTGGGCACGGTCGCCAACAGCGAACTGGTCGCCGAGGAGATCGTGCGCACGCTGGTCGGCTCGATCGGCCTGGTCGCCGCGGTACCGGTCACCACCCTGCTGGCCGCCCTGGTGGTCTCGGCCGACCGCCCCGGGGCTCCGGCCGGCCGACCGGAGGCTCCCACCGCCCCTACTGAGCCGGTGGGGGCCAGGACGCCGGTACGGAGCGGGAAAGGTCGCCGCCGCAAGCACTGAAGTCGCCCGGCGCTCCGACGACTTGGCCCGGTCCCGCGGCCCGTCCGCTCGTGCCGAGTTCCGGTGGCCGAGACCGTGACCACTTGAGGAAGCGTTACTCCACATGGGGGCATCGAAGGCGCTTCAGCCCGCGCTCTGCTCCTCCGCCAGGATGCGGTCCAGCGCCTCGTCGAGATGTGTGTCGAAGTCCGCGAGGGAACGCTCCTGCCCGAGCGGCACGAGCTTGTCCGTACGGTCGAGGAACGCCACGAGCGGCGCCGCCCCGGACCGGAACAGCGCGTGATCGCCGCCCACTTGAAGCCGGATCAGCACCTCGCCGAACGCGTCCGGGTCGGCGGGCGCGATGTGCACATCACCGTCGCCACACGGCCGGCCCACGCCGTCGACCAGCAACTCCCGCCCGAACGCCCAGGTCACGGGCGCGTCACCGGGCAAATGAAAGGTCAGCCGCACGGCATACGGATCACAGGTCTCGTATCGCAGCTCCACCGGAATGCGGAAGGAAAGCTCCTCCGACACGAGGAAGCTCATCATGACCTCTGCCTGCACCGACTCGCGCATCGCCTACCCCGCCGTTTGCCGTCGACTGGCCAGGAATAGTCCCCCTGACACTGCTGAAATCTTGCTCAACGTACACGGCAGATCACAAGGAGTGAGTTTTCAGATACTGATAGAGATGGCGAGTGTCCCTAGCAGCCTGCCGATTTCGCCCTGCAACCGGCGCGCGGCGGGGAGCAGTCGGTCGGCCTGATGCGACGGTACGGAGATGGCCATGGTCGACGCGGTGGTACCGGCCGTGATGGGAATCGCAGCGCAGACCGTGCCCAGCGCGTACTCCTGCCGTTCGATCACGGGCTCCATCCGGCCGACGCGCTCCAGGCGCCGCAACAGGCTGTCGCTGTCGCGCACCGTGTACGGAGTGATCGACTGCACTGGATAGCGGTCGAGGTGATCCCTGCGGGCCTTCTCGTCCAGCTGCGACAACAGGCACTGCCCGATCGCGTGGGCGTGCCCGGTCTCACGGAAGTCGGCCCACTCCTCGACCGCGGGATTGCCCGGGCTGTCGGCGACGCACATGATCTCGATCTCGCCGTCGCGGTACGTCGCGTAGTACACCGGTACACCGATCGAATCGCGCCAGTGTGCGAGCGCGTCGCTCATCGTGCTGCGACGTTTCTGCTGGGCCCCGCTGCTGCTCAACCGCTCGGCGGCCTCGCCGAGGAAGAACAGCCCCTTCTCGCGGCGTAGATAGCCCTCGTGGGCCAGAGTGCGCAGCAGGTGGTACGCCGTCGGCAGCGCGAGTCCTGCCTCCCGGGCCAGTTGCTTGGCGGGCGCTCCGTGCTCGCGCGCCGAGACGGCCTCCAGAAGGCGCATCGCCCGCTGCACGGAGCCGATGAGGGTCGTGGGGTGCGGCTCCAGGGGCGCGGCCTCTGCCGGGGGCGTTCGTGACCCCGAGAGCAGGGCGTGTGCGGCCTCGGGCGGGGTCCGCGTCCCCGCTGGCGGAGTGTCTGCCTCGGCGGTCGGGGCCCCTGCGCCGTGCGCCTCTGCCGGCGAAGCCTGTGCCAGGTGCGCCTCTGCGGGCGATGTGCGTGGCTGGGCCGGCGGGACGCGTGACCCAGCGGGAGCGCCGGATCGCTGGACGGGTGCAGCGTGCGAGGTTGCGGGTGCGGTGTCAACCGTGGCCAAGGGGCACTCCCTGAGCGCGAGGGGAACCGCCCGTGCGGGGGGACACGGGAGGGAAGTGTGCGCTGCCCGCGGGGTCGACCCCGCGTCGAGCTTCCGGACTTTAACCGCCCGCCACCGCTCGCAGACGGCCCCGCCGGAAAACTTCCCTCGCCCGAGGGAACCTCGGCTTCCCTTTACGGGTTCACCCGTTACCGATCGCTCGCCCGCTCACGCGTCACTCACGCCTCACCAGTCGCTGCGCGACGACGAGCTCGTCGTGAATTTCCGCACGACGTAGATCAGTCCGCCGACCAGCGCGACGAAGATCAGCGCCTTGAAGAGCAGACCGATGACGAAGCCGACGACGGTCGCTATCAGGCCGCCGAACACCACGAGGGCGATGACCGGCACCGCGACCCACTTCACCCACCACGGCATCCCGTTGAAGATCTCTCGCATCGCCCTTGTCCTTGCCTCTCCGCCCGTCGCCCCAAGTCCGGGGCACTGATTCCGGGTTCTCTGATGTCTCGCACTCGATGCTAGGGCCGGGAGAGGCCCGGCGGAGGCCTCGCATCCCTTGTTCCTCCCTGACCGTTCCCCTAGGGAACCCTGAGACGGAGGTCAGCTCTCGGGCGGAGAGAACACCACCAGAACCCGCAGGTCCTCGGTGATGTGATGGAACTTGTGGGCGACCCCCGCGGGTACGTAGACGACGCTGCCGCGCGCCACCTGCGTGGTCTCCAGGCCGACCGTGATCGAGGCACGTCCGCTCACGATGAAGTACACCTCGTCCTGCTGGTGCGGCCGCTGCGGGTCCTGATCGCCCGCGTCGAGCGCGTAGAGGCCGACCGACATGTTCCGCTCGCGCAGAAACTGCAGGTAGGCGCCGTCGTTGGCGGCGCGTTCCGCCTCCAGTTCATCCAGCCGGAATGCCTTCATCGTCCTCGTCCGCTCTCGTACGCCGTCTGCTCTGTCCACAGCCGCGCTCGCCAGTCGATCTCTTCTGCCACGATCAGACACATGAAGAATTTCGTAGTCAAGACGATCGCCAACGCGGGGGCCCTCGCCATCGCCGTCTGGGTGCTGGACAAGATCACCCTGACCGGTGACAACACCTGGAAGAAGATCGGCACACTTCTGCTCGTGGCACTGGTGTTCGGCCTGGTGAACTTCCTGGTCAAGCCCCTCGTGAAGGTGCTGACCTTCCCGCTCTTCATCCTCACGCTCGGTCTGATCACCCTGGTGGTCAACGCCCTGATGCTGCTGCTCACCTCATGGCTGGCCGACAAGCTCGACCTGAGTTTCCACGTCGACGGCTTCTGGACCGCGGTCCTGGGCGGCCTGATCATCTCGATCGTGTCCTGGGCGCTCAACGTCGTCCTGCCCGACGGCAAGGACTGAGTACACCCCATGACCTATCGCGTCTGCTTCGTCTGCACAGGCAACATCTGCCGCTCCCCGATGGCCGAGTCCGTCTTCCGCGCCCGCATAACCGAGGCCGGGCTCGACGGCCTGGTCGAGGTCGACAGCGCGGGCACGGGCGGCTGGCACGAGGGCGACGGCGCCGACCCGCGCACCGTCGCCGTGCTGGAGGCGAACGGCTACGAGGGCGACCATACGGCCCGGCAGTTCCACGCCTCCTGGTTCGCCCGCCTCGACCTCGTCATCGCCCTCGACTCCGGCCATCTCAAGGCGCTGCGTCAGCTCGCGCCCACTCCCCAGGACGCGGAGAAGGTCCGGCTGCTGCGTTCCTACGACCCTGCCGCCGGCCCCGACCCGGACGTTCCCGATCCGTATTACGGACGTATGGACGGCTTCGAGGAGTGTCTTGAGATGGTGGAGGCGGCGAGCCTCGGGCTGCTCGCCACCGTGCAGGACCGAGTGGAAGGACGGGCGGCATGACGTCAGAGGATTTCGTCACGGGAAGCGGTGACGGCACCCGCGCGGTGCGGGCCGGGCTGCCCGAACCCGTCAAGTACGAGCCGACGCTCCCGGGCCCGGTCTTCGCCGCGCACTTCCATCTGCCGGGGGAGCCCACGGGCCCGTACACCTACGGCCGCGACGAGAACCCGACCTGGACACTCCTGGAACGCGCCATCGGCGAGCTGGAGGCCCCCGGTCAGGACGGCGTCGAGACGCTCGCCTTCCCCTCGGGCATGGCCGCCATCTCGGCAACGCTCTTCTCACAGCTGCGTGCCGGCGACATCGTGGTACTGCCCGACGACGGCTACCAGGTGCTGCCGCTGGTGCGCGAGCAGCTGACGGCGTACGGCATCGAGGTACGCACCGCCCCGACCGGCGGCGACGCCCAGCTCGACGTACTCGACGGCGCGAAACTGCTGTGGATCGAGACTCCGTCGAACCCGGGTCTCGACGTGTGCGACATACGGCGGCTCGTCGCGGCGGCACACGCGCAGGGCACCCTCGTCGCCGTCGACAACACCCTCGCCACTCCGCTCGGGCAGCGCCCGCTGGAGCTGGGCGCCGACTTCTCCGTGGCCAGCGGCACCAAGATGCTCACCGGGCACGGCGACATCCTCCTGGGATACGTCACCGCGCGCGACGCAGCTCTGATGGCTCCCGTACGGCGCTGGCGGAAGGTGGTCGGCGCGATCCCCGGGCCCATGGAGGCATGGCTCGCGCATCGCTCGCTCGCCACGCTCCAGCTGCGCGCCGACCGGCAGACCGCCAACGCCCTGACGATCGCCGAGGCGCTGCGGAACCGGTCCGAGGTGACCGGGCTGCGCTATCCGGGACTGCCCGACGACCCCTCGCACAAGATCGCCGCGCAGCAGATGCGACGCTTCGGGTGCGTGGTGTCCTTCACGCTGCCCACGCGCGCGCGTGCCGACCGTTTTCTCGACGCGCTGCGTCTGGTGGACGACGCGACGAGCTTCGGCGGAGTGCGGTCGACGGCCGAACGACGCGGGCGGTGGGGCGGCGACGCGGTGCCCGAGGGCTTCATCCGTTTCTCCGCCGGCGCGGAAGATCCCGAGGATTTGGTGGCGGACGTGCTGCGGGCGCTCGACGAGTCCGAGGACTGAGCTTCACCCGTCCGCGGACCGGACTCTTCCTGAGCAGCCGATAAGCAGCCGGTCCCGACCGTCCGGCCTGCCGGTCTTGGTGCGTCGCTACGTACAACGGACGGTCCGAGCCTCCCCCCTCGTGGCTCGGACCGTCCCGGTTCTGCGCGCGAAGAACCGCGCGAACAAGGCTAGTTGACTCTGTGTCAGTGTCCAATCACAGTAGCGACAGCGACCTATCGACTTATTTATAGTTAGGCCTCTGTCGGGGGTGGTGGGAGGGGAGGGGCACCATGGATCTGGCGCTGCTGCGCACGTTTGTGACCGTGCACCGGGCCGGTTCCTTCACCCGCGCCGCCGCGCTGCTCGGACTCTCGCAGCCGGCCGTCACCTCACAGATCCGCGCACTGGAGCGGCAGTTGGGGAGGCCCCTCTTCCTGCGTCAGGCCCGCGGGGTGACCCCCACGACCATCGGCGACGAGCTCGCCCACAAGGCCGCACCACATCTCGATGCCCTGGTGGAGATCGCCGAGACCGGGCTCGACGAGGACTCCTCCTTACGCACCCTGCACCTCGCCGGGCCACCGGAGTTCACCGCCGAACGGGCCCTGCCCGCGCTGACGGAGCTGACGGGCGACGACGGCCAGGGTTTCGCGCTACGCGCCTCCTTCGGCAACACCGAGGAGACCCTGGAGGGGCTCGCCGCCGGACACCATGATCTGGCCATCACCACAGCCCAACCGCGCGGCGCGCTGCTCACCGCGACTCCGCTCTGCGACGAGGAACACGTCCTGGTCGCCGCCCCGCGCTGGGCCGACCGCATCGGTCCGGGCAAGCTGCGCCGCAAGGGCGCCCATGCGCTGGAGAACTTCCCCGTCGTCGAGGTGCACGAGTCCCTGCCGCTCGTCGCCCGTTACTGGGCCTCCGTCTTCGACTGCCGTCCGGCTGCCTCAGGCACCGTCGTAGTGCCCGATCTCCGCGCGGTGCTCGCCTGCGCCGCCTCTGGTGCGGGCGTCACCGTGCTGCCCCGGTATCTGTGCGCCGCCGCCCTGGAGCGCGGCGATGTCGTGGCGCTCCTCGATCCGGCGGTGCCCCCGCTGCGTACGTACTTTCTGGTGGTCCGCACCGGCACCCTGGCCATGCCGCACATCGCCCGGGCGCATGAGTGGCTCCTTCGCGCCGCGGCCGACTGGTCGTGAGGCCCTTCCTTACGCCCTTCCTGGCGCCCTTCCTGAGCTCTCTCCTGACGCCTTCGCGGCTTCACGATGTTTCACGTGGAACCAACCGGGCCACATTCCTCCCATGACCGTCCGACCCGTGGTCAAGCGCACCGCCCGGGCCATCCTGCTCGATGGCGACGACCTGATCCTCATCAAGCGCACCAAGCCCGGCGTCGACCCCTACTGGCTCACACCGGGTGGCGGGGTCGAACCGGAGGACACGACTGTCGTCGACGCGCTCCACCGTGAAGTGCACGAGGAACTCGGCGCCAAGGTCATCGATGTGGTGCCCTGCTTCGTCGACACCGTCGAGCACATCGGCGACGACGGCGGCGCGACCGGCGTGAAAGTGCAGCACTTCTTCGTCTGCCGTCTGGAGTCCATGGATCCCGCGCTGCGGCACGGCCCCGAAATGGACGAGCCCTGCGGCGAGTACGAGATCGTGCGGGTTCCGTTCACCCGGGTCGGCATCGCGTCCGTCCACCTCGTACCGCTGTCCCTGCGGCACTATCTCGACGGGAACATCGAGGGTGTACGGGCGATGCACGCGCCAGATCTGGGCTGACACCCGGCCGATGCGGGCCCGGGGTCAGTCCCCGGCCGCGACGAGCTCCTCCACCGAGTCGTGACGTATGCGGTCCGACGGGATACCGACGTCCATGAGGGCGTCCACCCCGCTGCGGATCATCCCGGGCGGACCCGAGAGGTAGGCGTCGTACTCGTTCCAGGGCCCGTACTCACGTATGGCATCGGGCAGTTGCAGATGGGCCTGCTGGTCGACGACCGGGCGTACGGCGAGCCACGGGTGACTCTGCTGGAGCCGCAGCATCGTGTCGATGTCGTACAGATCGTGATCGGTGCGAGCGCCGTAGAAGACCTCGACCGGGCGCCGCTCCCCGTGTTCGGCGACATCCTCGACCAGCGCCTTGATGGGCGCTATGCCGGTGCCGCCGCCCACACAGAGCAGTCCGCTGTCGGTGGTGTGGTCGACGGTCATCGAACCGGTCGGCGGGCCGAGGCGGATGGTGTCGCCGGGCCGGGCGCGGTGCACCAGGGCGTTGGACACCCAGCCCGCCGGAACCGCCTTCACATGGAACGACAGCAGCCCGTCGGAGCGGGGCGCCGAGGCGAACGAGTAGTGGCGCCAGATCCTCGGCCACCACGGCGTCTCCAGGCTCGTGTACTGCCCGGCGAGGAAGGGGTACGGCTGGTCGGGCCGGACGGTGATGACCGCGACGTCCGGGGTTCTGAGATCGTGCGAGACCACTTCGGCGTACCACCAGGCCGGGGCTCGCAGTTCGTCCGTGGCCGCCGCGTCGATCATGACCTGGGAGATCGTCGTGTACGCGCGGACCCAGGCCGCCTCGGTCTCGGGGTCCCAGATCGCCGAGGCGAACCGGCTGAGCGAACCGATCAGGCACTCCCCGACGGCCGGGTAGTGCTCGGGCCGGGTGCCGTACTTGCGGTGTCCACGGCCGAGGTTCTGCAGATACGCGACAAGGACCTCGGTGTTGTCGATGTGCTCGGCGGCCGTCAGCAGCGCCTTGAGCAGCCGGTCCCGCTGGGTGTCCATCGCGGCGGGGAACAGCGACCGCAGTTCGGGGTGACGCACGAAGAGCAGCGCGTAGAAGTACGACGTGACCTTGTCGGCGACGGAGCCGACTTCGGCCATGGTCCGGCGGATCAGTACGGCGTCCGGTGACGCCTCAGGAGTGGGCACGGAACTCTGAGCGGGCACACGCGGCTCCGGCGCGAGGGCGGGCTCCTCCGGGACGGGTTGGGGCCGCGGAGAGCCGTGGCCGGCCTGCGCAGCGCCGTGGTCGGCCCGGGGAGAGCCGTGCCTGGGCTGCAGAGGGCCGGGTTCGGGCTGCGTGGGGGCTGCCTGCGGTCGTACGACTTCGAGCCGTGCAGGGGCCGTGTGCGGTCGTACGGCTTCGGGTTCGGGCTCCTGCTCGCGGTGCGCCGCCGCGACGGGTGGGGCCTCAGGGCGCGGGGCGTGAGCAGTCTGCGAGGGCTCGACGGTCCGTATTCGCTCCCGCGGGGGTGAGCTCTCGCCGGCTCCGGGACCACGCCCGGCACGACTCCCGTCCGTCGCCCTGCTCTCGGTCGGCCGCCCTACCGGCCGCAGCGCGGCCAGACGGCTCCCCTCCGGCTCCTGCTCACCGCCGGCAGGCGTCGGTGCCGGATCCTTGCGCGGCGTGAACCAGCCGCCCCCGCCGTTGCCGCCGGAAGTGCCGTTGTCGGCCGACGTGGTGGTCGGAGCGTCCATGGGTGTGCCTCGCCTCGAACATCTTTCGGTCGGTCTGCGCACCTCCGCGATCGGAAGATGCCTGCTTTCCCCCGCAGACGGCTAGCTTTCTTTCCCGGTTCAGTCCCCGTCGGTCAATGCGGCCACATTGAACCCGGATTCCCGCTCCGTACGGACAAGTAGGCGAGAATGTGACATTGACCGCAGTGCTCTCACCGCAGAGTCCCATCCCGAGCCAACGCCCGGCCGCATAACGGAAAATGCGGGTCTTCGATCTCTCCGTCCCGTTAGGCTGCATTGGCCTGCGTTCGTGCCGCCACGTGACATGCGTACATCACGGCGGACGCGAACCGGACTCGACCATACCGGCAGCCGCCCCGGGCACAAGTCCCCGCTTCCTTCAGCGCGAATTGACGGGGACAGAGCATCAATTGCCTCAATTACCGACGCGACGGACCAATTCATAGGCATCCCACAGATCCAGACCCACATAGGAGTGGGTGGCCAGCCCCGTCAGATGGAGATCCGCGTTGACCGCTACGGATACCGGTACGGCGCCGAACAGATCTCTGTCCGACAGTGAGTCGCCATAGGCCACACAGTCGGCCCGGCTCACCCCGAATTCTTCACAGAGCCGGTCCGCGATCTGCACTTTGGCCGCAGCACTGAGAATCCCCGCCGGATCCACCGGCTTTGTAAAGGGCACGTCAGGGAAGCGCGAGCCGTACGCCGCATGCGCTCCCCAGGCTGTAAGCCGTTCCACGAAGAAGGAGGGCGACAGCGAGATGACGGCGCAGTAGTCGCCGTCACCCCGGATCTCCGCCCAGACGTCCTCGATGCCGGACAACCACGGCGCGCTCTCGAAGGCCGCGGTCACATGTACGTCCGTGAGCTCCGTCCACAGAGCGTGCACGCGCGCCGCGTACTCGGGAGGGCCTATGCGCCCCGCGGAGATCTCCTGATCGAGCGCCACGGTCTCGGCCTCCAGCCCGAGCTGCCGTGAGATCTCCACCGGTGCGGAACTTCCGTACAGCAGGGTTCCGTCGAGGTCGAAAAGATGAAGTCGCGCCATGTCCGCCGAGGTTAGTCGTACCGCCCTCTCCCCACCGAGGCGAGCGTCTGCGGATCCCCCGCTGTTTCACGTGAAACATCTGTCCATACGCTGTGCGGTTGGGTACGGCATGGCCAAAAGCGCGTACGTCTACCCGCAAACAAGTGGACGTCACGGGTGCGGGTCGGACAGCCTGACCTGCGTGTCGACACCTTCCCTCGCCGCTCTGCCCATCCGTCGTCTGACGCCTCGCGATCTCACCGCCTGCGCCGACTTGTCCGAGGACCGGGGCTGGCCCCGTGAGGAACACAAGTGGCGCCTCCTCCTCACGGCCGGAACGGGATATGGCATCGACGACCCCGACGGCGGTCTTGTCACCGCCTGCGTCGTGACCGACTACGGACCGCGGGAGCGCCCCGATCTGAGCGCAATCGGCATGGTGCTCGTCGCCGAACGGCACGCCCGCCGGGGAGTCGGCCGGCGGCTGATGCGGCATGTCGTCGAGGAAATGGCCACCACTCCACTGACGCTGCACGCGACCCCGTACGGCCGTCCGCTCTACGAGGGGATGGGCTTCAAGACCATCGGCCGGGCCGAGATGGTCCGCGGGCACTTCACGGCCGGCGGGCCGAAGCCCAAGGTCTTCACACGCCCGGCCACGGCCGAGGACCTGAGCGCGATCCTCCGGCTCGACGAGGAGGTCTTCGGATGTGACCGCACCCATGTGATCACTCGGCTGCCCGCCTTCTCCGACCAGCTGCGCGTCGCCGAGGACGGCGACCGGATCAGCGGATACGCGGCCGCCTGGCCCAACATGGACAACCACGTCGTGGGCCCGCTGATCGCCCGTGACACGGAGACGGCGAAGGCGCTCATCGCCTCGCTGGCCGCCCACACCGACCGTCCCCTGCGCACCGACATCGACGTACGGCACGAAGAGCTGCTGTCCTGGGTGAAGGAGCAGGGTCTCGCGTCCGCCGGCTTCAACGCGGTGATGGCGTACGGGATCTCGGAGCTGCCCGGGGACTGGACACGACGGTTCGCTCCCCTGACGGTGGCTGCCGGTTAGCGGTCGGCGCCCTGGAAGCCGATAGGGGAAGCGCCGGTCCCCCGGAGATGTCGGGGACCGGCGCTTCTGCGTTGAGGCGCGATCAGGCGAGCGCCTCGACCGCGGCTGCGGCGAAGCCGTGGTCCTGGTCCGGCGCACCGCCGCCGACCCCGATCGCGCCGATCAGGCGGCCGTCGCGGTGGACCGGTACGCCGCCCGCGATGAACAGGAGCGGACGGTCCAGGGCGGTGGGCAGGGTGTGGAAGATGCCGCCGGGCTGGACCAACTCGACGAGGTCCGCGGTGGCGGAGTCCAGCTGGAGCGCCGTGTAGGCCTTGCGGGTGCTGGTCTCGCCGGAGATCAGCACGGCCCGGTCGTCGCGGCGGAAGGCCAGCAGGTGACCGCCCGCGTCAAGGACGGTGACGCTGACCCGGACTCCGGCGGCTTCGGCGGCACGGCGGGCCGCGGTGACGAGAATCTCGGCGTCCTCGATGGTCAGCGGGGCGACGGCAGTGGTGGTGCTCATGAGGGTGTTTCTCCTTGTAGCGGGTGCTGAGTCGAACCAGGTGGCTCTGAGTCGAGAGGGCGCGGGGACGGCCCTGGCCCCGCGCCCGGGCTCGACCCGGTCAGTGGTGGATGGCGGTCCGCTGTTCGGCGCGCGCGCCGCCGGCGATGACGGTGCTGCGGGCGCTAGCGCGGCGCTCCAGGGCGGCCGAGAGGACCGCGAGGACGAGCGCGCTCGCGGCGAGGACGGCGCCGACCCAGTTGGGGGCGGTGTAGCCCATGCCCGCGGCGATGACGATGCCGCCGAGCCAGGCCGAAAGAGCGTTGCCGAGGTTGAAGGCGCCGATGTTGACGGCCGAGGCCAGCGTGGGGGCGCCGTGCGCCTGGTCGAGGACGCGCTTCTGCAGCGGCGGCACGGTGGCGAAACCGAGGGCTCCGATCAGCGCGATCGTGACGGCCGCGAGGATCTTGTTGTGTGCGGTGAAGGTAAACAGGGCGAGCACCACGGCGAGGCCGCCCAGGGACACGTACAGCATCGGCATCAGAGCCCGGTCCGCGAACTTGCCGCCGATCAGGTTCCCGCCGACCATGCCGAGGCCGAAGAGGACCAGCAGCCAGGTGACGGAACCGTCGGCGAAGCCCGCGACGTGCGTCATCATCGGCGCGATGTAGGTGATGGCCGCGAAGACGCCGCCGAACCCGAGCACCGTCATCGCCATGGCCAGCAGGACCTGGACGTTCTTGAAGGCGGCCAGCTCGTGACGGAGGCGCACGCCTTCGGGCTTCGGCAGTTCGGGGACCAGCTTGGCGATACCCAGGAGCCCGATCACGCCAAGTGCTGCGACGCCCGCGAAGGTGACGCGCCAGCCGGCGGACTGCCCGATCATCGTGCCCAGCGGAACGCCGACCACGTTGGCGACGGTCAGACCGCTGAACATCATGGCGATCGCACCGGCCTTCTTCTCCGGGGCGACCAGTTCGGCGGCGACCACTGAGCCGATGCCGAAGAACGCACCGTGGGCGAGGGAGGCGACCACGCGGCCCACCAGCATCAGCCCGAAGGCCGGGGCGACGGCGGAGAGCAGGTTGCCGAGCACGAACAGCCCCATCAGCAGCATCAGCATCCGCTTGCGGGGCACCTTGGTGCCGAGCGCGGTCATGATCGGGGCACCGATCACCACGCCGAGGGCGTAGCCGGTCACCAGCAGTCCGGCGGTGGGGATGGAGACACCGAAGTCACCGGCGACCTCGGGCAGCACACCCATGATCACGAACTCGGTGGTTCCGATTCCGAAGGCCCCGATCGCGAGGGCCAGAAGCGCGAGAGGCATGGTGGGGTACACCTTCCCAGACGATTGCAGGAGCGCTTTACGTGCGCCAACAATAGTTGCAGACGCGGGCTACATGCAACAGCGGGCTATTGCGCTTGTGCTCTATCCTGGGTTTCAGCCGCTCCGGGACGGAGGAAAACGCCATGACAGCCACGGACCCCGCGCTCACCGCCCTCGCACAGGGCTGGTGCGCTCTCTCCCTGCTGCACGGGAGGATCGAGGCCCACATCGAGCGCGCCCTGCAGGTCAAGCACGGCCTGAGCGCGCGGGAGTACTCCCTGCTCGACGTGCTCAGCCGGCAGCACGACGGTGAGGGCGGTCATCTGCAGATGAAGCAGGTCGCGGATGCGGTCGTCCTCAGTCAGAGCGCCACCACCCGGCTCGTCACCCGGCTCGAGGACCGCGGCCTGCTCGCGCGCTACCTGTGCCCGACCGATCGCCGTGGCATCTACACGAACGTCAGCGAGGCAGGCCTCACACTCCTCGAAGAGGCGCGGCCCACCAATGACGCCGCCTTGCGCGAGGCGCTCGACGAGGCGGCCAGGAACCCCGAGCTGGCCCCACTGGTCCGGGTCGTGGAATCGGCGAGCGTGCCCGCGTAGGCGGTGCGCAGTCAGTGAGCCCGCGCTCGTAGAGTGCGGCCATGGGAGATCTTGAAATACGAGCTGCCGTCTCGGACGACGTCCCCGCCATCGTCGCGATGCTCGCGGACGACCCGCTGGGCGCCGAGCGGGAGTCACCGGACGACCTCACCCCGTATCTCGCCGCCCTGGCACGCCTCAGCGGCGACGCGAACCAGCACGTCGTCGTCGCGGTGCGCAGCGGTCGCGTCGTCGGCACGCTTCAGCTCACGGTGATTCCCGGGCTGTCCCGCAAGGGAGCGACCCGCTCGATCATCGAGGGCGTACGTGTCCACGCCGACGAACGTGGCGGCGGCCTCGGCACCCGGCTCATCGAGTGGGCGATCGACGAATCCCGGCGCCAGGACTGCCAGTTGGTCCAGCTGACCTCCGACGTCACGCGTACCGACGCACACCGCTTCTACGAGCGACTCGGCTTCACCGCCTCACACGTGGGCTTCAAACTGCCGCTCTGAGGCTCCGGTATACGCGAGAGGGGGTCTGTTTCACGTGAAACAGACCCCCTCTCGTCGCGACCGCCCCTACCGGAACCCTCGCCAGCCGTCGGGGTCCACCCCACCCGGCACAGGAGCCCCCTCGTCGTACGGCTGACGCGTGAAGGTGAACGACCCGAGGTCGAGGTGGCTCAGGGAGCCGTCAGGGCGTCGCAGGGCCCGTAGAAGCTCTCCGGCGTAGTAGCCGTCGAGTCCCGTCCAGGTACCGTCGCCGTTCGCCCGGAAGTGTGCGCCCCGCCCCGTGCCGGTCAACGGCTCGAGCGAAACACCCCCGTCGGCCACCAGCCGCAGCCCGAAGGCATAAGTCCCCCAGTACCACTGTCCCGCCAACTCCAGTACAACCCGGTCCACTTCGGGCAGCGGACGCCAGGGCTCAGGGATCCCGGGTTCGGCCTCCGCCACGATCCGTACAAGGTCTGTGGCAAGGGTCAACACGGGCAGTCCCGAGGTGCAGTTGGCCAGCACCACCGCCGCCACGTCGTCCTCCACCCCGAACATCAAACTGGCGAGGAAGCCCGGCAGGGAACCGGAATGTCCGGCAAGGGTCCGTCCGTCACGATGCACGATCTGCATACCCAGGCCGTACGCGGAACCTGCGGCCAGGTCCGCCGTCTCGGGCGGCGCGGCGGGCGTCCGCATCTCCCGTACGGACTCCGCACTCAGCACCCGGTCGTCACCCTGGACGAGGAAGACCGCGAAGCGCGCCAAGTCCCCAGTGGTGGACCAGAGTTGTCCGGCCGGCGCCATACGGCCAAGGTCCTCGGCCGGCTCCGGCAACATCACGTCCGCCCAGGGATGGACGGCCCACCCGCCCGCGTGCGGCGCCACCGGTCGCCCGCTGGTACGGCTGAGTCCGAGCGGCTCGAGCACCTCGCGCCGCAGCACCTCTTCCCAGGGGGCGCCCCGCAGCTCCTCGACCAGCGCTCCCAGCAGCGTGTAACCGGGGTTCGAGTAGTGGTGCCGTCGCCCGACCGGATGCCGGAAGGGCCGCTCGCCCAGCACGTCGGCCAGTTCGGGGCGCAGTGAGCCAGGCGTGCGCTCCCACCAGGGAGCGGGCGACTCGGCGGCCAACCCCGCCGTGTGCGCGAGCAGTTCGGCAATGGTGGCCTCCCCCGCGCCGGTGCCCGGCAGATGCTTCTCCAGGGGGTCGCCGAGATCCAGCACTCCCTCGTCACGCAGCCTCAGCACCAGTACGGCGGTGAAGGTCTTGGTGATGGAACCGATCCGGTACTGCACGTTCTCGTCCGGCCCATGCCCGTCCACCGAGGTCCGCGCTCCGGTCCAGACCGTCTCTCCGGCCCGGACCACCGAAGCAACCAGCGACGGCGCCCGTCCTTCGGCCTGAGCGACGGCGATACGGTGCAGCAGAGCCCGGCGCGTGGCGGGAAGCAACTCTTCCTGAGGTGTCGTCATGCCCCCAGTCCACCCGGCCCGGCATCGCACGTCGAGCACATTTATCCGACGCTCCGAGACCCAGCGAGGTATCGGAACCAGGTTGAGCCAGGTCGACGAGGGATCGGATCAGGTCTGCGCCATGTCCACGAAGCGCGAGTAGTGGCCCTGGAAGGCCACCGTGATCGTGGCCGTCGGCCCGTTACGGTGCTTGCCCACGATGATGTCCGCCTCGCCGGCGCGCGGTGACTCCTTCTCGTACGCGTCCTCACGGTGCAGCAGGATCACCATGTCCGCGTCCTGCTCGATCGATCCGGACTCGCGCAGGTCGGAGACCATGGGCTTCTTGTCAGTGCGCTGCTCGGGGCCACGGTTGAGCTGAGACAGCGCGATCACCGGCAGCTCCAGCTCCTTGGCCAGCAGCTTCAGGTTTCGCGACATGTCGGAGACCTCCTGCTGGCGGCTCTCGGATCTCTTGCCGCCCGACTGCATCAGCTGCAGATAGTCGATGACCACGAGCTTCAGATCGGCGCGCTGCTTGAGGCGTCGGCACTTGGCGCGGATCTCCATCATCGACAGGTTCGGCGAGTCGTCGATGTAGAGCGGGGCGGCGGAGACGTCCGGCATACGGCGTGCGAGCCGGGTCCAGTCCTCGTCGGTCATCGTGCCGGACCTCATGTGGTGCAGGGCCACACGCGCCTCGGCCGACAGCAGACGCATCGCGATCTCGTTACGGCCCATTTCGAGCGAGAAGATCACGCTGGGCATGTTGTGCTTGATCGAGCAGGCCCGCGCGAAGTCCAGGGCCAGCGTCGACTTACCCATGGCGGGACGGGCAGCGATGATGATCATCTGGCCAGGGTGAAGACCGTTGGTGAGCGAGTCGAGGTCGGTGAAGCCGGTCGGCACCCCGGTCATCTCCCCCGACCGGGACCCGATCGCCTCGATCTCGTCGAGCGCGCCCTCCATGATGTCGCCGAGCGGCAGATAGTCCTCGGTGGTGCGCTGCTCGGTGACCGCGTAGATCTCGGCCTGGGCGCTGTTGACGATCTCATCGACGTCGCCGTCCGCCGCGTATCCCATCTGCGTGATGCGCGTCCCCGCCTCGACCAGGCGGCGCAGGACCGCGCGCTCGTGCACGATCTCCGCGTAGTACTCGGCGTTCGCCGCGGTCGGGACCGTCTGCACCAGGGTGTGCAGATACGGTGCGCCGCCGACCTTGGTGATCTCACCCCGTTTGGTGAGCTCGGCCGCGACCGTGATGGGGTCGGCGGGCTCGCCCTTCGCATACAGGTCGAGAATCGCCTGGAAGATCGTTTCGTGCGCCGGGCGGTAGAAGTCGTGGCCCTTGAGAACCTCCACGACATCGGCGATGGCGTCCTTGGAGAGGAGCATGCCGCCGAGAACCGACTGCTCGGCGTCCAGATCCTGCGGCGGTACGCGCTCGAAGGCCGAACCTCCGCCTTCCCATGAACCGCTGTCCCGGTCGCGGTCGTGCTGCTCGTCGCGGCTCCGGCCACCGTCTCGGCGCTGCCGGGAGGGGGGCAGACGATCACTGGGGCCGCTGTCGGCCGCCCACGGGTCGTCCAAGGGCTCGGAAATACTCACCGAGCCACCTCCTCCCGTCCGCTGAGCGGACCTAGCCGTGCCCTTCATTTCTACGGCACGGCACTGACAACCAAGAGGCCCAACTCCGGTTCTGACGCGTCGGTTTTGTGAGGTTTCCGAGGACGGAGGAGAGAGTGGGCGCCGCCCCACGTTAGGCCCGCGGGCACCGTCAGCCAATCTGGTTATCCACAGGCCATGTGGACGACGGCCCGGATGCTGTGGAGAACCCCACAAAACCTGTGCACGACCCGGTGGACAGGCCTGTGAACAAGCCCTCAGCTCTCCAAAGGAACCCGCCCTGACCTGCATCTTTCCCGTCCACTGGCTGTGCAGAAGAAAAACTTTCCCGGTCGGACCAAGATCGTTGCAAACGGCGTACGACGGCGCGCCGCACCAGCCGACAAGTAAGGGTCATTTCGAGATTGCATCTCTTACCTGTGGAAGATTAGATTGGTGCTCATGACACAGGCTCCCGCGGCGTCCAAGGCCGCCCGGCGTCGGCACGACCGAGAGATCGTCGCACTGGCTGTTCCGGCCTTCGGCTCACTCGTCGCCGAGCCACTCTTCCTGATGGCCGACACCGCGATCGTCGGCCATCTCGGCACCGCGCAACTGGCCGGCCTAGGCATCGCCTCAGCCCTCCTCATGACGGCCGTCGGCGTCTTCGTCTTCCTCGCCTACGCCACCACGGCCGCCGTCGCCCGCCGCGTCGGCGCGGGCGATCTACGCGCCGCGATCCGCCAAGGCATGGACGGCATCTGGCTCGCTCTGCTGATCGGCGCAGCCGTCATCGCCGTCGCCCTGCCCACGGCGCCCGCCCTGATGGAACTCTTCGGCGCCTCTGACACCGCCGCCCCGTACGCCATCACCTATCTGCGCATCTCGTCGCTCGGTATCCCGGCCATGCTCGTCGTGCTCGCCGCCACCGGCGTCCTGCGTGGTCTGCAGGACACAAAGACCCCGCTGTACGTCGCCGTCGGGGGCTTCGTCGCCAACGGCGCCCTCAACGTCGGTCTTGTGTACGGTGCCGACCTCGGCATCGCAGGCTCGGCCTGGGGCACCGTCATCGCCCAGTGCGGTATGGCCGCTGCCTATCTGTACGTCGTCATCCGCGGCGCCCGTAAGCACGGCGCCTCACTGCGGCCCGACTCCGCCGGGATACGGGCCTGTGCCCAGGCCGGTGCACCCCTGCTCGTGCGCACGCTGTCGCTACGGGCGATTCTCATGATCGCCACCGCGGTGGCCGCGCGTCTCGGAGACGCCGACATAGCCGCTCACCAGATCATCCTGTCGCTGTGGAGTCTGCTCGCCTTCGCACTCGACGCGATCGCCATCGCCGGACAGGCCATCATCGGACGCTATCTCGGAGCAGGCGATGCCCAGGGCGCCCGCGAGGCCTGCCGCCGCATGGTCCAGTGGGGAATCGCCGCGGGAGTCGTACTCGGCTTGTTGGTCATCGCCGCCCGCCCCCTGTTCCTCCCCCTGTTCACCAGCGACTCGGTCGTCCAGAACACGGCGTTGCCCGCCCTGCTGCTGGTCGCCGTGTCCCAGCCCATCAGCGGGATCGTCTTCGTACTGGACGGAGTCCTCATGGGCGCAGGGGACGGGCCGTATCTTGCGTGGGCAATGCTGCTCACGCTGCTGGTCTTCGCTCCCGTGGCACTGCTCGTACCCGTACTCGGTGGCGGCCTGACCGCGCTCTGGGGAGCGATGACGCTGATGATGACGATCCGGATGATGACCTTGTGGCTGCGTTCCCGCTCGGGGCGCTGGATCGTCACGGGCGCCACGCGCTGAACGTTTCACGTGAAACGTCCGCCAGCGCGACGGCGCCCTCGTTTCACGTGAAACCAAGAGGCGTCGCATCTGAGCGAAACCAAACCGCGCTCTCGCGGAACGAAGAAGGGCCGCACCCCGTTGGGGTGCGGCCCTTCTCTCAGCTATGCCGAGCGCAGCGGTCAGGCCGCGACGACCTCGATGTTGACCTTGGCGGCAACCTCGGGGTGCAGACGCACGGACGTCGCGTGGGCGCCCAGGGTCTTGATCGGCGCGCCCAGCTCGATGCGGCGCTTGTCGACCTCGGGGCCACCGGAAGCCTTGATCGCCGAGGCGATGTCGGCCGGGGTGACGGAACCGAAGAGACGGCCGGCGTCGCCGGAGCGAACGGCCAGACGGACCTTCACGCCTTCGAGGCGGGCCTTGATCTCGTTGGCCTGCTCGATGGTCGCGATCTCGTGGATCTTGCGAGCACGACGAATCTGCTCGACGTCCTTCTCGCCGCCCTTGGTCCAGCGGATCGCAAAGTTCCGCGGGATCAGGTAGTTGCGAGCGTAACCGTCCTTGACGTCAACGACGTCGCCCGCGGCACCGAGGCCAGAGACCTCGTGGGTGAGGATGATCTTCATATGTCAGTCACCCTTCCCTTATCGCGCGGTGGAGGTGTAGGGCAGCAGCGCCATCTCACGGCTGTTCTTCACAGCCGTGGCGACGTCACGCTGGTGCTGCGTGCAGTTGCCGGTCACGCGGCGGGCACGGATCTTGCCGCGGTCGGAAATGAACTTCCGCAGCATGTTCGTGTCCTTGTAGTCCACGTACGTGACCTTGTCCTTGCAGAATGCGCAGACCTTCTTCTTAGGCTTGCGCACAGGCGGCTTCGCCATGGTGTTTCTCCTGTGTGATCAAGAAGTTGGGGTGCGAGCCCGCCCCTTAGAAGGGGGGCTCGTCCGAGTAGCCGCCGCCGGAGCCGCTGGAGCCGGTCGCGCCGCCGGAGCTTCCGCCCCAGCCGCCACCACCGCCACCGCCGCCCTGGCTGCCACCGGCAGGAGCGCTGGTCGCCCAGGGGTCTTCGGCGGGAGCGCCGCCACCCTGAGGCTGACCGCCGCCGGAGCTTCCGCCCCAGCCGCCGCCCTGCTGGCCGCCGCCACCGCCGCCGCCGCCGTAACCGCCCTGGCCGCCGCGACCCGTGGTCTTGGTGACCTTGGCCGTGGCGTTCTTCAGGCTGGCGCCGACTTCCTCGACGTCCAGTTCGTAGACCGTGCGCTTGACGCCCTCACGGTCCTCGTAGGACCGCTGCTTCAGCCGGCCCTGCACGATGACGCGCATGCCTCGCTGAAGCGATTCGGCGACGTTCTCAGCCGCCTGACGCCAGACCGAGCAGGTCAGGAACAGGCTTTCGCCGTCCTTCCACTCATTGGTCTGACGGTCAAAGGTGCGGGGGGTGGACGCGACACGGAACTTCGCGACCGCCGCACCGGAAGGGGTGAAGCGCAGCTCGGGGTCGTCGACAAGATTGCCGACGACCGTGATGACGGTCTCGCCTGCCATGGGGGTACCTCTCGGCGGGTTTGCTGCTGGCTGCTAGTGCTGCTACTCGATGCCCGAGATCAGCTGAGCTGGAGAGCTCAGTGGGTCTCGGGACGGAGGACCTTGGTCCGGAGGACCGACTCGTTCAGGTTCATCTGTCGGTCGAGCTCCTTGACGACCGCAGGCTCGGCCTGCAGGTCGATGACCGAGTAGATGCCCTCAGGCTTCTTCTTGATCTCGTAGGACAGACGACGACGGCCCCAGGTGTCGACCTTCTCGACCTTTCCGTTGCCCTCACGGACGACGGAGAGGAAGTTCTCGATCAGCGGAGAGACAGCGCGCTCTTCGAGATCGGGGTCGAGGATGACCATCACTTCGTAGTGACGCATGTGGAACCCACCTCCTTTGGACTCAGCGGCCACGGTCGTTCCGTGGCAGGAGGGTTGTGATGCGTACGCAACGGTATCGGCCGCCACTGACAATCGGGCTCCCATCGGCGAACCGAGCGGGATTCCCTGTCGTGACCTGGCCTTGGCCTGGGCAGACACCGGTGCAGAGAGTACAGAGTACCCGCACACGGGCTTCCGGTTGAAATCCGACCGGGTTGAGCGTCAATCTGTACACATCGGGTGTGTATGGCGCTACGATGCGCCGCCTTCCGCAGGAGGTGCCTTATGGCACAGACATTGCGACCCAACACCGTCGGTTCCCTGCTCGCCACCGACCACAAGCCCCATCCCCTCCAGGACACTCTGGTCGGGCTGACCCTGGTGCTCGGGGCGACGGCCTTCATCACGGCCCAGTTCCACAGCCTGCATCTGATCAGCTCCTGGACAGGGCTGCTGGGCATCCTCACCGGCGCCGGCGGACAGTTCATCTCGGAGACGACACGGGAGCGCTTCGGGCTGATCCTGGGTCTCGGTGCCGCGGCCGTCGGCTTCTTCCTTGGCATGGCACACGGCGGCCTCTTCGGCGGCGTCATCGGCTGACGGCCCGCCAGACAGCCGAACAAGCCCTCAGGACGTCCTGGCCGCGTATCGGTCAGGGCGCAGGTTCCATACGGCCAGACGGGGCGCTCACAGGGCGCAGTAGGCTTCGGCGCGAGAGCCGGAGCCCCTGTACCCATGGGGACACACCAGCCCGAGGAGCGCCCCGAATGAGCCTGACCCTGAGGACCATCAGCCGTGAGCAGCATCTGGCGTACATCCAGAGTCTGCCCGCGGCCAGCCACATGCAGGTCCCGGCCTGGGCAGACGTCAAGGCGGAGTGGCGCTCCGAGAGCCTCGGGTGGTTCGACGACAGGACCGGCGAGATGGTCGGGGCGGGTCTTGTGCTGTACCGCCAGCTGCCCAAGATCAAGCGTTATCTCGCCTACCTGCCCGAGGGTCCGGTCATCAACTGGTTCGCCCCGAACCTCGGCGACTGGCTGCAGCCGATGCTCGCGCATCTCAAGCAGCAGGGTGCCTTCTCCGTGAAGATGGGCCCGCCGGTGATCATCCGGCGCTGGGAGGCCGCGTCCATCAAGGGCGGCATCCAGAACCCGGACGTGAAGCGACTGCGCGACATCGAGGCCGACTTCATCGAACCGCGCGCCTTCGAGGTCGCCGACAAACTGCGCCGCATGGGCTGGCAGCAGGGTGAGGACGGCGGCGCCGGCTTCGGCGACGTACAACCGCGGTACGTCTTCCAGGTGCCGCTCGCCAACCGCTCCCTGGAAGAGGTCCACAAGAACTTCAACCAGCTGTGGCGCCGCAACATCAAGAAGGCCGAGAAGGCGGGCGTCGAGGTCGTCCAGGGCGGTTACCAGGACCTGGAGGAGTGGCAGCGGCTGTACGAGATCACGGCCGTCCGCGATCACTTCCGGCCCCGCCCTCTGTCGTACTTCCAGCGCATGTGGACGGCCCTCAACACCGAGGACCCCAACCGCATGCGGCTCTACTTCGCCCGGCACGACGGCGTGAACCTGTCCGCAGCGACGATGCTGGTCGTCGGCGGACACGTCTGGTACTCGTACGGCGCCTCGGACAACATCGGGCGGGAGGTCCGGCCCTCGAACGCGATGCAGTGGCGCATGCTGCGCGACTCGTACGCGCTTGGGGCGACCGTTTATGACCTGCGCGGCATCTCCGACTCGCTGGACGAGACCGACCACCTCTTCGGCCTGATCCAGTTCAAGGTGGGCACGGGCGGGGAGGCCGCCGAGTACCTCGGCGAATGGGACTTCCCGCTCAACAAGCTGCTCCACAAGGCGCTCGACATCTACATGTCGCGCCGCTGACCCGGCCCGATCCGCATGCCGTGCCCCTGACCCGGCCCGGCATCGCTCCGTCGGTCCGGCGAAGCCGCCACAATTTCCCTTCATACCTCTGATACACCGCAGCCACGAGAAAGGTTCCGGGACCGGCCATGGCGCTCACGCTCTACGTC
The DNA here is from genome assembly GCF_026341825.1 of Streptomyces sp. NBC_00620. GTDB lineage: Bacteria > Actinomycetota > Actinomycetes > Streptomycetales > Streptomycetaceae > Streptomyces. The sequence continues at coordinate 1,973,910 of NZ_JAPENY010000001.1, read as the reverse complement.
GACACCGCGCGCTGGCGGGCACACCACAAGCAGGTGTCCGAGCAGTTTCCGGGGCTGGTCCCCGTCTGCAAGGGCAACGGGTACGGCTTCGGCCACGAGCGCCTCGCTGACGAGGCCACCCGCCTGGGCTCGGACGTCCTCGCCGTCGGCACCACGTACGAAGCCGCCCGGATCAAGGACTGGTTCGGCGGTGACCTGCTGGTCCTGACGCCTTTCAGGCGAGGCGAGGAGCCGGTACCGCTGCCCGACCGTGTGATCCGCTCCGTGTCGTCCATCGACGGCGTGTACGGCCTTGTGGGCGCCCGCGTCGTCATCGAGGTGATGTCCTCGATGAAGCGGCACGGAGTCAGCGAGCAGGACCTGCCGCATCTGCACTCCGCCATAGAGAACGTCCGGCTGGAGGGCTTCGCCATCCACCTGCCGCTGGACCGCACCGACGGCTCGGACGCCGTCGAGGAGGTCATCGGCTGGATGGACCGCCTGCGTGCTGCCCGTCTGCCGCTGCACACGATGTTCGTCAGCCACCTCAAGGCCGAGGAACTCGCCCGCCTCCAGCAGCAGTTCCCGCAGACCCGCTTCCGCGCCCGCATCGGCACGCGGCTGTGGCTGGGGGACCACGAGGCGACCGAGTACCGCGGGGCCGTCCTGGACGTCACGCGCGTCTCCAAGGGCGACCGCTTCGGCTACCGCCAGCAGAAGGCCGCCTCCGACGGATGGCTGGTGGTCGTCGCGGGCGGTACGTCGCACGGTGTGGGCCTGGAGGCTCCGAAGGCGCTGCACGGTGTCATGCCGCGCGCCAAGGGCGTCGCCCGCGCCGGCCTCGCGACGGTCAACCGGAACCTTTCCCCGTTCGTCTGGGCGGGCAAGCAGCGCTGGTTCGCGGAACCCCCGCACATGCAGGTGTCCATCCTTTTCGTACCTTCCGACGCCACGGAGCCGAAGGTCGGCGACGAACTCGTGGCCCATCTGCGGCACACCACCACGCAGTTCGACCGCATCGTCGAAGGCTGACCCTGGGGCCGCGATCCTCTGGGCCAGCCAAAAGGCCGTACACGGTGTCCGTGTACGGCCTTCTGCGTGGCTTCCCCGCGTCCTGTTCGCTCAGGGCGAACGGTCTCCAGCGGTCGCGCTTCCACTGCCCCACTCCACCTGGGGCCCCTCGAAGTGCGCGGCGTGCCGCGGCGGATGGGCCGCGGCCCCGAACACGAAGACGTCCTCCGCACCGTCCAGCACCCCGCCCGACGGATCGTCGTCACCGGCGCGGCGCACCATGTCCCGCTCGGGCATGAAGATGTCGCGCACGACCACGGCGCACAGGTACAGCGTCCCCAACAGGTGGACAGCGATGGCGACTTGGTAGCCCTCGGTCGGCAGACCCTTGTGAGCGTCCCCGCTGGTCGTGTAGGCGAGGTACATCCAGATCCCCAGGAAGTACGCGACCTCGCACGCCTGCCAGATCAGGAAGTCCCGCCAGCGCGGCCGGGCCAGCGCGGCGAGGGGGACCAGCCACAGCACGTACTGCGGTGAGTAGACCTTGTTGGTGAGGATGAAGGCCGCGACGATCAGGAAGGCGAGCTGAGCGAAGCGGGGGCGGCGCGGGGCGGTGAGCGTGACCGCGGTCAGGCCCACGCAGACGAGCAGCATCATGATCAGCGCCCACGTGTTCGCCGTGTCGGCGGTGATCGTGATCTTCAACCAGTTCGAGAGGAACAGGAAGATCGAACCGAAGTCGACGCCCCGTTCCTGACTGAAGCTGTAGAACTTCGCCCACCCGTCCGGCGCGAGATACATCACCGGAAGATTCACGACGAGCCAGGCTCCGACCGCGCCGAGCAGCGCGGTCCCGAACTCTCGCCATTTACCCGCTCGCCAGCACAGCAGGAACAACGGTCCGAGCAGCAGGAACGGATAGAACTTGGCGGCCGTGGCGAGCCCGATGAGCACACCGAACGCCAGAACACGGCCTCGCGACCACATGAGCATCGCGGCGGCCAGGAGGGCCACAGCGAGGAGATCCCAATTGATGGTGGCCGTGAGCGCGAAAGCGGGCGCCAGGGCGACCAGAAGGCCGTCCCAGGGCCGCCTACGGTGGGTGCGCGCGGTGCATACGGCGATGACCGCCGCGCACACCATCAGCATCCCGGCGTTGACCATCCAGTAGATCTGCTCCTGGTCCTGGATGCTGCCGCTGCCCGGAGTGAGCCAGGACGCGACCTCCATGAACACGCCGGTCAGCACCGGGTACTCGAGGTACTCCATGTCGCCGGGGAGCCTGTCGAAGTACGGCACAAGGCCGTCGGCGAAGCCGCGCCCCTGATAAAGGTGCGGGATGTCCGAGTAGCACGCGTGCGTGTACTGGGAGCTGGCCCCGAAGAACCATGCGCCGTCGTAGCACGGCAGCTTCTGCACCATGCCAAGGGCGAACACACCAATCGCCACGAGTGCGACGACCCGTACGGGGGTCCACCAGGACGTCCCGAGAAGGGCCCGTCGTCCGATGGGGCCGCCGATCAGCTCACTGCCGGTCGCGGCGACCTCGTCTTCCCTGGTCGGCCGTACCGGCTCCGGCTCGCGGACGCTCGCTCGCGTCGTCTCTGCACTGGGCATGCCGCACATCCTGCCGTACGCACCTAGGAATGCGGCGAGGGCCGCCACACCTGGTCGGTGCGACGGCCCTCGTTTCACGTGAAACGGTGTGTTTCACGTGAAACACACACGGAGGCGGCTATCCGCTCGATCCTCCGAAGAGCCCTCCGTTGCCGTTCCCATTGCTGTTGCCGTTACTGCTGCTGGTGGACTCCGATGGCGTGGCCGACACCCCTCCGTCCGTGCCGCCGGTGTCTGTCCCGCCGGTGTCCGTCCCACCGGTTTCGGAGCAGTTCCAGTCGAAGTTGCCGCAGGTCTCGCTCGTCGTGGGCGTGGGAGACGTCGTGGTCAGGGTGGGCGTCGGAGTCGGCGTCGCGCTCTCCACCTCGCTCTCGGTGGGCGAGGGGGTCACGCTCGGGCTCGGGGTGTCGTTGATGACCTCACCGATGTCCTCGGGCTCCGGGAAGTCCACCGCCTTCTCGCCCTTGAGCGCCTGCTCCATGTAGTCGTGCCAGATCTGGGCCGGGAACGAGGCACCGTGGATCTTCTTCTCGCCACCCGTGCCGTACATCTCCAGGAACTCGCGATCCTTCTTGGTCTCGTCGTCGTCCATGCGGTACATGCCGATCGCGGTCGACAGCTGCGGGGTGTACCCGACGAACCAGGCGGACTTGTTGCCGTCGGTGGTACCGGTCTTACCGGCCACATCCCGGCCCGTCAGCTGGGCGGCGGTACCGGTTCCCTTCTCGACCACGGTCTTGAGGACGTCGGTGACGTTGTCGGCGACCTTCGCGGTGAAGGCGTCCTTGGCAGTGCCCTCGTGCTGGAAGACGGTGCCGTCCTGGTCGGTGACCTTCTCGACCGAATACGGATCGTTCTGCTTGCCGCTGGCCGCGAAGGTGGCGTACGCACCAGCCATACGGATGGCACTCGGGTCGGAGGTACCGAGGGAGAACGACGGGAAGCTGGCGCTGGCAAGGCTCGACTCCAGGACGCCCGCATCCACAGCGGCCTCCTTGACCTTGTCCAGGCCGACATCCATGCCCAGCTGGACGTAGGCGGAGTTGACGGAGTTGCGCATCGCCTCGCGGAGGTCGATGTCGTAGCTCGGCGCGTTGTACGACTCACCGCCGTCGTTCGTCTGCAGCCACTCCTTGTCGTCCTTGTCCGTCCAGACGGTGCCGTCGTAGTCCTGGATCTTCAGCTTGTTCTTGCCGCTGTAGAGACTGTCGGGGGAAACGACGGTGCGCTCGTCCTGCGCCTGGACCGCGTCACCATCCTTGTCTCGTACACCCCAGGACATGGCGGCCGCCAGCACGAACGGCTTGAACGTCGAACCGACCTGGGCACCAGTCGCATCGGCGTTGTCGGTGAAGTGCTTGGTCGCGTCCACGCCACCGTAGATGGCCTTGATCGCGCCGCTCTCCGGGTCCACGGAGGCCCCGCCGAACTGGACGTAGGTGTCCGTGTCCGGGCGCTTCTTGGGATCGATGTTCTTGTCCTGGACTTCCTTCACGGAAGCTTCGAGCGCGGCGACCTTCTTCTTCTCGAAGGTCGTATGGATCTCGTAGCCGCCCTGCTGAAGCTGGTCCTGAGTGATCCCGGTCTTGTTGTTGATGAGGTACGAGTTGGCCAGGTCGACGAGGTAACCGATCTGGCCGCTCAGCTGGGCGTTCGACCGCGGACTCTGGTACTTGGGGAAGGTCTTGTACTTGGCCCGCTCGGTGGCGGTCAGGTGCCCGTCCTTGACCTCTTCGTCGAGAATCCACTTCCACCGGTACTCGGCGCGCGCGCGGTTGGCCTTGGGAGTGGCGGACGGGTCGATCGACACGGCACCCGCGGGGTCGTAGTACGTGGCGCCCTTGAGCATCGCCGCCAGGAAGGCGCACTCGCTCGCGTTCAGGTCCGTGGCGTCCTTGTCGAAGTAGGCGCGCGCCGCCGCCTGGATGCCGTAGGCGTTGCGCCCGTAGTACGCCGAGTTCAGGTAGCCGGCCATGATGTCCTCCTTGTCCATGGAGGCACCGACCTTTATGGAGACGAACAGCTCCTTGAACTTGCGGGAGACCGTCTGCGACTGGTCGTCCAGCATCGCGTTCTTCACGAACTGCTGGGTGATGGTGGAGCCACCCTGCGTCTGGCCGCCCTTGGCCATGTTGACGAAGGCTCGGGCGATACCCATCGGGTCGACGCCGCTGTCGGTCTCGAACGTCTTGTTCTCGGCCGACATCACCGCGTACCGCATCTCCTTGGGGATCTGCGCGTAGCTGATGATCTGGCGGTTCGTCTCACCACCTGTGGCGACCATCTGGCTGCCGTCGGCCCAGTAGTAGACGTTGTTCTGTGCCTCGGCGGTCTTGGCGACGTCCGGGACGCCCACCAGGGCGTACGCGACGCCTGCAACCGCCACCAGGCTGCCGCAGAAGCCGATGAACAGCCCCGAGACCAGCTTCCAGGACGGAATCCAGCGCGCCGCGCCGTACTTATCCGCGCGCGGATAGTCGATGATGCGCTTCTTCACGGGCCCGGATGCACGGCCGCGGCCACGCCCGGGCCCGGTCGGGCCCCCGGGGCCGCCACGTCGGCCTCCGCCTCCGGGGCCGCCGTTTCCGGCGCCGTCGGCTCCTCTGCGTCGGCTGCCGCTGCTTCTCTGCGCCGCACGGCGGGCCTCGGCACGGCCACCGTACGAGCGCTCCTCTTCACCCCCCGACCCATAGGAGTCGGAAGGAGACCCGGTGGCGCTGCGCGGTGCCCCGCGGCGGCCAGAGGTCGAGCCGGACTGGCCGCGTCGGGCCGCGGCACGTCCGCCTTCCTGCGACTGCGGCAGTTTGCGACGGTGCTCGCTCATCGAACGATTACTCCTCGGGCAGGCGCACCCATGCGCGCCTGGAAGCGGCTGCGGCTGGTTTCCGGTCCCCCCGAAGTACGGATGCGGTCGTAATCGCATTCACCCGTACTGCACCGAGGACGGTGACGTCCTCAGACGTCACTTGGTTCCCCGTGGTGTGCATGCCGCACAGACTACGCACCGTCAAAACCCGCCTAGGGCCGAAGTTCACCCCAAATCAGGCAACTTGCTTCGTATGAATCGGTGATGTGACGCCGTTCACCGTGACCCCTCTTGCCGCATCCGAGTGGCCGTTCTATCGTGTCGATGTATCGAGTCGATACATCAGCGCGGCATAAAGACCGTGCCGAGGAGACAGCGACAGGGAGGAGGCGACATGAGCCGGCGTTCCGGGATCCTCGAGTTCGCCGTACTCGGCCTGCTCCGCGAGTCTCCAATGCACGGCTATGAGCTGCGCAAACGACTCAACACGTCACTGGGTGTGTTCCGTGCCTTCAGCTACGGCACGCTCTACCCCTGCCTCAAGACGCTGGTCGCCAACGGCTGGTTGATCGAGGAGCCGGGGGCCACACCCGAGGACGCCCTCGCCGCTCCACTTGCGGGGCGTCGCGCCAAGATCGTCTATCGATTGACGGCGGAAGGTAAGGAGCACTTCGAGGAGCTGCTCTCCCAGACGGGTCCCGACGCGTACGAGGACGAGCACTTCGCGGCTCGCTTCGCTTTCTTCGGGCAGACGTCACGCGATGTACGCATGCGCGTACTGGAGGGCCGCCGCAGCCGCCTCGAGGAGCGCCTGGAGAAGATGCGCGCCTCTCTGGCGCGCACCCGGGAGCGCCTCGACGACTACACGCTTGAGCTCCAGCGCCACGGAATGGAGTCCGTGGAGCGCGAAGTGCGCTGGCTGAACGAGCTCATCGAGAGCGAGCGAGCGGGGCGGGACGTCAAGAGTTCCGCCTCCGAGGGCTCAGCTCAGCACGACAGCACATCTGGCGAGGCGGGCGGCCTGCCCCGGCACCGGGACAGCTCCCGGCCGGATCCGTCCGACGACACCACCACGTGAGACCCGGTCGGGGTTTCACCAGTACATACAGGGAGCAATCGGAATGGGTTCGGTTCGCGTAGCCATTGTCGGCGTGGGCAACTGTGCCGCCTCGCTGGTGCAGGGCGTCGAGTACTACAAGGACGCCGACCCGGCGGCCAAGGTGCCCGGCCTGATGCACGTCCAGTTCGGCGAGTACCACGTCCGTGACATCGAGTTCGTCGCCGCCTTCGACGTCGACGCGAAGAAGGTCGGCCTCGACCTCTCCGACGCCATCGGTGCCAGCGAGAACAACACCATCAAGATCTGCGACGTCCCGAACAAGGGCGTCACGGTCCAGCGCGGTCACACCCTCGACGGTCTCGGCAAGTACTACCGCATGACCATCGAGGAGTCCGCCGAGGAGCCGGTCGACGTCGTCCAGATCCTCAAGGACCGCCAGGTCGACGTCCTCATCTGCTACCTGCCCGTCGGTTCCGAGGACGCGGCGAAGTTCTACGCCCAGTGCGCCATCGACGCCAAGGTCGCCTTCGTCAACGCCCTCCCGGTCTTCATCGCCGGCACCAAGGAGTGGGCGGACAAGTTCACCGAGGCGGGCGTCCCGATCGTCGGCGACGACATCAAGTCGCAGGTCGGCGCCACCATCACGCACCGTGTGATGGCGAAGCTGTTCGAGGACCGCGGTGTCCGTCTTGAGCGCACCATGCAGCTCAACGTCGGCGGCAACATGGACTTCAAGAACATGCTGGAGCGCGACCGCCTCGAGTCCAAGAAGATCTCGAAGACGCAGGCCGTCACCTCGCAGATCCCCGACCGCGACCTGGGCGAGAAGAACGTCCACATCGGCCCGTCGGACTACGTCCAGTGGCTGGACGACCGCAAGTGGGCGTACGTCCGCCTCGAGGGCCGCGCCTTCGGCGACGTCCCGCTGAGCCTGGAGTACAAGCTCGAGGTCTGGGACTCCCCGAACTCCGCGGGTGTCATCATCGACGCCCTGCGCGCCGCGAAGATCGCCAAGGACCGCGGCATCGGCGGCCCGATCCTCTCCGCGTCGAGCTACTTCATGAAGTCCCCGCCGGTGCAGTACTTCGACGACGAGGCCTACGCCAACGTCGAGAAGTTCATCAAGGGCGAGGTCGAGCGCTAAAGCCCGTCTCGTTGATGGCTGTTGAGGGTCCCCGGGCATTCCGCCCGGGGACCCTCCTCGTATGTGAGGCTGTGCTCCATGGCTGTCGTACGTGACCTGCGCGTACTCCTGCGCTTCCAGGGGTTCAGGCGTCTGCTCGGCGTACGACTGCTGTCCCAGGGCGCCGACGGGGTCTACCAGGTCGCGCTCGCCACGTACGTCGTCTTCTCACCGGAGAAGCAGACCTCGGCCGGCTCGATCGCCTCCGCCATGGCGGTACTGCTGCTCCCGTACTCCCTCATCGGCCCCTTCGCGGGCGTCCTGCTGGACCGCTGGCGGCGCCGCCAGGTCTTTCTGTACGGCAACCTGCTGCGGGCGGCACTGGCGTGTGTGACGGCCGTCCTGATGCTGAGCCATGTCCCCGACTGGCTCTTCTACGTCTCCGCTCTGTGCGTCACCGCGGTCAACCGCTTTGTCCTGTCCGGCCTTTCGGCCGCGCTGCCCCGCGTCGTCGACTCCGAGCGGCTGGTGATGGCCAACTCCCTGTCGCCCACCGCCGGGACGCTCGCCGCGACCACGGGCGGTGGGCTTGCCTTCGTCGTCCGGCTGGTCGGCTCGGACTCCGACGCGGCGGTCGTCCTCGTCGGGGCAGCCCTGTATCTGTGCTCGGCCCTCGCATCTCTGCGTCTTGCCCCGGAACTGCTTGGACCCGACCGGGAGTTGGTGCCGTCAAGGCTGTCCACGGCCCTCGCCGGCACCGCGCACGGCCTCGCGGCGGGCGTGCGCCATCTGGCCGAGCCCGCACGACGACAGGCGGCCTGGGCGCTCATGGCGATGACGGTGATGCGCTTCTGCTACGGCGCCCTGACCGTCATGGTGCTGATGCTGTGCCGGTACGCCTGGACGTCCGGCTCGGATGACGACGGGCTGGCACTGCTGGGGCTGGCATTGGGTATTTCGGGGGCGGGATTCTTCGCCGCGGCCGTGGTGACACCCTGGGCAGCCGGACGGCTGGGCCCCGGCGGCTGGATCGTCGCCTCCGCCGGCGCTGCCGCCGTCCTGGAGCCCGCACTCGGCCTGCCGTTCGCCGCCGCTCCCATGCTGGTCGCCGCCTTCGTCCTGGGTCTGACCACACAGGGCGCGAAGATCGCCACGGACACGATCGTGCAGTCCTCGGTCGACGACGGCTTCCGCGGCCGGATCTTCTCCGTCTACGACGTCCTGTTCAACGTCGCCTTCGTCGGCGCGGCCGCAGTGGCCGCACTGGTGCTGCCTCCCGACGGACGCTCGGTTTCGCTTGTCGTCACCGTGGCGGTGCTCTACGCGGCGGTGGCTGCCGCGTTGGCTCGCTTCGAGCTCCGGTGGGCGGCGCCTTAGCCGCAAAGCAAGGAGCGGTGTTTCACGTGAAACACCGCCCGTTCCTGGAGCCCGGGTCGATGTTTCACGTGAAACATCGACCCGATCCAAGAGCCTCAGCTCTGCTCGGCCCACCACTCCTTCAGCGCCGACACGGCCGCGTCACGCTCCATGGGCCCGTTCTCCAGCCGAAGCTCCAGCAGGAACTTGTACGCCTGGCCGATGGCCGGTCCGGGGCCGATGCCCAGGATCTCCATGATCTCGTTGCCGTCGAGGTCGGGACGGATCGAGTCCAACTCTTCCTGCTCCTGGAGTTGCGCGATGCGTTCCTCCAGGCCGTCGTACGCGCGGGAGAGCGCGGTCGCCCTCCGCTTGTTGCGGGTGGTGCAGTCGGAACGGGTCAACTTGTGGAGCCGGCCAAGGAGCGGGCCCGCGTCGCGTACATAGCGGCGAACCGCGGAGTCCGTCCACTCTCCGGTGCCGTACCCGTGGAAGCGCAGGTGGAGTTCGACCAGACGCGAGACGTCCTTCACGAGGTCGTTCGAGTACTTCAGCGCCGTCATCCGCTTCTTGGTCATCTTGGCGCCCACCACCTCATGGTGGTGGAAGGAGACCCGCCCGTCTTTCTCGAAGCGACGCGTCCTCGGCTTGCCGATGTCGTGCAGCAGCGCGGCGAGCCGGAGGATCAGGTCGGGGCCGTCCTCCTCCAGCTCCATCGCCTGTTCCAGGACGATCAGCGTGTGCTCGTAGACGTCCTTGTGCCGGTGGTGCTCGTCACGCTCCAGGCGCAGCGCGGGAAGTTCAGGCAGCACGTGGTCGGAGAGCCCGGTGTCGACGAGCAGCGTCAGGCCCTTGCGCGGGTGCGCGGAAAGGATCAGCTTGTTCAGCTCGTCCCGCACCCGTTCAGCCGAGACGATCTCGATGCGCCCCGCCATGTCCGTCATCGCGGCCACCACCTCAGGGGCAACCTCGAAGTCGAGCTGCGCGGCGAACCGCGCGGCCCGCATCATCCGCAGCGGATCGTCGGAGAAGGACGCCTCAGGGGTACCCGGCGTGCGCAGGATGCGACCGGACAGGTCGTCCAGGCCCCCGTGCGGGTCGATGAACTCCTTCTCCGGCAGCGCGACGGCCATCGCGTTCACGGTGAAGTCACGGCGCACGAGATCTTCCTCGATGGAGTCGCCGTAGGACACCTCGGGCTTGCGTGAGGTCCGGTCGTACGCCTCGGAGCGGTACGTAGTGATCTCGATCTGGAACGACTGCTGTACGTCGCCCACCCGGGCGTCCTTCTGCGCGCCGACTGTGCCGAAGGCGATCCCCACCTCCCACACGGCATCCGCCCAGGGCCGCACGATCTTCAGTACGTCCTCGGGGCGAGCGTCGGTCGTGAAGTCCAGGTCGTTGCCGAGCCGGCCAAGGAGCGCGTCCCGGACCGAGCCGCCCACCAGCGCGAGTGAGAACCCGGCCTCCTGGAATCGGCGGGCGAGCTCGTCGGCGACAGGGGACACCCGCAGCAGTTCACTCACTGCGCGGCGCTGCACCTGACTCAGGGCACTGGGGTTGTCTTCGTTGGCGTTCGGCACAACAGAAAAGGGTACGTGGCCGGGGCCCCCGCGGGCGCCTCCATAAAACGTGCACAGCCGACCCCTCCCTGTACGACGGCCAATACGCACACATACAGGACACTCGGCCCGGTCCCCCGATCTTGTGGCACAGTCCGCGGCACTTCCCCTCAGCGCGCATCGTTACCATGCGTGGACGCACATTCCGACGACCACTGACGACGACGAGGGACGGGCGAGCGCGTGGCCGAGGCGGCAGACTTCCAGGGGATGAGTCCCTCACCTGCCCGCCGGTGGCTCCGGCGCAGCGGCGCACTGCTCGCCGGTGTGCCCTTGCTGGCCGGGCTGCTCCAGCTGCCCCTCGGTACGTCCGCGTACGCCGCCGAGAAGACCACTGTGGCCGACGCCACCGGGTCCAGCACGGTCGATGTCTCCATCGACTCGCTCAGTCCCAGTGCCCCTACGGCAGGCGACACCATCACGGTCTCCGGCACGGTCACCAACAAGGGCAAGCAGACGGTCACAGACGCCCATGTGGGCGTGCGGGTGGGTCCGTCTCTCAACAGCCGCTCCGCGATCGACAGCGCCGCGAAGCGCACCGGGTTCCAGTTGGGTCTCGACGGCTCCGAGGTCGGCGGCACGTACGTCGCGAAGTTCTCCGAGCTCGTCGTCGGCGTCTCGCAGTCCTTCAGCATCTCGGTGCCCGTCGATGAGCTGGATCTCGGCGCCGACGGGGTCTACCAGCTCGGCGTGTCCCTCACGGGCCGGACCGCCGCCCAGTCGTGGGACCAGATCCTCGGCATCCAGCGGACGTTCCTGCCCTGGCAGGAGGATGCGGCGGACACGAAGACGAAGACGACGTACCTCTGGCCACTGATCTCCACGGTCCACCTCACGGCGGAGACCGGGTCGGACGCGCAGCAGACCCCCGTCTTCGAGAACGATGACCTGGCCAAGGAGATCTCCCCGGGCGGCCGGCTGGACCAGCTGCTGTCCTTGGGCAGCAGTCTGGACGTCACCTGGGTGCTCGACCCGGACCTGCTGGCTTCCGTCGACGCCATGACGCGCAGCTACCAGGTCCAGGACGGCGACACCACCACGGCAGGCAAGAACCAGGCGATCGCCAAGCAGTGGCTCGCCGAGCTGGAGAAGACGGTCGAGGACAAGGAAGTCGTCGCCCTCCCCTTCGCCGACCCCGACCTGGCGTCTCTGGCGCACAACGGCACGAACGTCACCGGCTCCCTGAGTCACCTCAAGGACGCCACGGACGTGGCCGCCAGCACGGTGGACACGATCCTCCACGTCACGCCGAACACCGACTTCGCCTGGCCCGCGGACGGCGCCCTCGACCCGTCGATCGTCAAGGTCGCCACCTCCGCCGGCGCCGACAAGGTGATCGCCCGCAGCGACAGCCTGCGCGAGACGGGCGGGCTGTCGTACACGCCGAGCGCCGCCCGCCCCATCGGCGCCGGGACGACCGCGGTGGTCGCGGACGCCCGGCTGTCGACCGCATTCCAGGGCGACATGACGAAGGCCGACAGCTCCACGCTCGCCGTGCAGAAGTTCCTGGCCCAGAGCCTGGCGATCAACCTGCAGGAGCCGGAGAAGCAGCGCACCATCCTGGTCGCCCCGCAGCGCATGCCGTCCGCGAGCCAGGCCCAGTCGATGGCGCAGGCACTGACGGCGCTCCAGGGCGGGAACTGGTCGGAGTCCCAGAGCCTGTCCGCGGCCGCCAAGGCCAAGCCGGACCCGGGTGCCACCACGAAGGTGCCCGCCGAGTCCTCGTATCCCTCCTCGCTGCGCAAGCAGGAGCTGCCTCAGTCGGCCTTCGAGTGGATCCGGGACACGCAGACGAGTCTCGACAACTTCAAGGTCATCCTCACCGACGAGTCCCGTGTGGTCACTCCGTTCGGCAGGGCGATGGACCGGGGGATGTCCACGTCCTGGCGCGGCCGGCCCGTTCCGGCGGCTACCTTCCGCGCAAGCGTTTCGTCGTACCTCAACGAACTCACCGGCCTGGTCAGACTGATCGAGAAGTCCGACGCGAAGCTCTCCGGTCGCAGCGCCACGATCCCCGTGACCGTGCAGAACAACCTCGTGCAGGGCGTCGACCATCTGGTCCTGCGCCTCACCTCGCAGCAGCCCACCCGCCTCAAGATCGGCGACGGCCCCTACGACGAGCAGCCGATCACCGTCGCGGGCGAGCACAGCCAGTCGGTGAAGTTCGACACCTCGATCAAGGCCAACGGCCCAGTGAAGGTGGTCGCCCAGCTGTACACACAGGACGGCCAGGAATACGGCGACCCCGTCACCTTCGAGGTGAAGGTCACCGAGATCACCTCGACGGTCATGCTGGTCATCGGCGGCGGCTTCCTGCTGCTCGTGCTCGCCGGATTCCGGATGTACACGCAGCGCAAGCGCGCGGCCGCCCGGCAGGCCGAGGAGGACGCTCGCAGGGACGAGAGCGCGGACGAAGACGCGGACGCCACCGAGGACACCGAGGACTCCCAGGACCACCCCGCGGGCGAGTCCGGCACGGAGTCCGGGGCAGACGACCCGGAGCACCCGAGTGACCCGACACCGGACACCGCACCGGAAAGCGCGGACCCGTCCGGCACGGGTGAGAGAGTGGACCGTTGAGCGATGTCGTGGCCGGTGGGCCCGGGGACGATGAGGTGGGGTAACCATGAACGCGCCGTACGAGGGTGACCGCGGTCAGGGCGCGGGCAGCTCGGGCTACCCCGAGGGCTACCCGGACCAGGGCACCGGGAACTCCGGCTACCCCGAGGGCTATCCCGAGGGCCCGCCGCCCGAGCCCGGGCAGCTGCCGCAGGGGCCCCCCGCGGACATGTACTTCCAGGATGCCTACACCCAGGACCCCTACCGGGCACAGGACCTCTCCGCCCAGGACCCGGTGACCGAGGCGCTCTACGACCGCGCCTCGCACCCTCCGCCGCCCCCCGGCACGTATCACCCGCAGCCTCCGCTCTACGCCCAGCCGCCCACGCCGCAGCACGCCCCCGATCCGCGCATCTGGGCCCAGACGCCCCCGCCGGAGCCCGCGGGCCCGACCCGGCACCTTCCGTACGGCGACAACGCGTCCACCACCCAGTTCGTGGGCGTCGACGACCTGGTCACCCAGGCCGGCGAGCAGCACCACGAGCCCGACGCCTTCGCCCACCTCTTCCGCGACCAGGGACAGGGCGCCGGCCGTCCCTACGCCGGTCCGCCCGGCGTACCGTCACCGGCCCCCGAACCAGCTCCGGCCGCCGCACAGGCTCCGCCCCCCGCGGCCGCGTCCGCTCCGAAGAAGTCCGGAGGGCGTGTTTCGGGGATGCTGCAGTCGAGCGCGGTGATGGCGGCGGGGACACTGGTGTCCCGGCTCACCGGTTTCGTACGCACCATGATCATCACGGCCGCTCTCGGTGCCGCGACACTCGGCGACACCTGGACCGTGGCCTACACCCTGCCGACGATGATCTACATCCTCACCGTCGGCGGAGGACTCAACTCGGTCTTCGTGCCCCAGCTGGTGCGATCCATGAAGGACGACGAGGACGGCGGCGAGGCCTACGCCAACCGCCTGCTGACCCTCGTCATGGTCGCCCTCGCCGTGATCGTCGCTGCCGCTGTCTTCGCGGCACCGCTGCTGATCCAGCTGATGTCGAACTCCGTCGCGAGCAATCCGGAGTCGAACAACGTCGCCGTCTCCTTCGCCCGCTACTGCCTGCCCACGATCTTCTTCATGGGTGTCCATGTGGTCATGGGCCAGATCCTGAACGCCCGCGGGAAGTTCGGCGCGATGATGTGGACTCCGGTCCTCAACAACATCGTCATGATCTTCACCTTCGGCATGTTCCTCTGGGTGTACGGGACCGCAGCGGACTCCGGCATGACGGTGAGCAACATCCCGCCGGAGGGCATCCGCCTGCTCGGCATCGGCACCCTGCTTGGCCTGGTCGTGCAGGCCCTGGCGATGATCCCGTATCTGCGCGAGACCGGTTTCCGGTTCCGCCCGCGCTTCGACTGGAAGGGCCACGGCCTCGGCAAGGCGGTCCAGCTTGCCAAGTGGACCGTGCTCTTCGTCCTCGCCAACCAGGCGGGCGTCCTCGTCGTCACCCAGCTGGCCACCGCGGCGGGCAAGGCGTCCGGCAAGAGCGGCGCGGGCATCATGGCCTACTCCAACGCCCAGCTGATCTGGGGCATGCCGCAGGCGATCATCACGGTCTCCGTCATGGCGGCCATGCTGCCGAGGATCTCGCGAGCCGCCCACGACGGCGATCCCGGTGCCGTCCGCGACGACATCTCCCAGGGCCTGCGCACCTCGGCCGTCGCGATCGTCCCGGTCGCCTTCATGTTCGTCGCCCTGGGCATCCCGATGTGCACCCTGCTCTTCGGCTCCAGCAGCATCCCGGCCGCCCAGTCCATGGGGTACGTCCTCATGGCGTTCGGCCTCGGCCTGATCCCGTTCTCGGTGCAGTACGTGGTCCTGCGCGGCTTCTACGCCTACGAGGACACCCGCACGCCCTTCTACAACACGGTCATCGTGGCCGCGGTGAACGCCGCCGCCTCGGCCCTCTGCTACGTGGTTCTGCCCGCTCAATGGGCGGTCGTCGGCATGGCCGGCTCGTACGGCCTGGCGTACATGGTCGGCGTCGGAGTCGCCTGGCAGAGGCTGCGCAGACGGCTGGACGGCGACCTGGACGGCGCCCGTGTCCTGCGGACGTACGCACGGCTCTGCCTGGCATGCATCCCGGGTGCTCTGGCAGGTGGCGCGGTCGGGTTCGCGATCACCAGGGCGCTCGGTCACGGAGTCCTCGGATCGATCGCGGCACTCGTCGCGGGATCGATCGCCCTCCTCGGCGTCTTCTACGTCGCGGCGCGGAAGATGCGCATCGAAGAACTCAACTCAATGGTCGGAATGGTCCGCGGGCGCCTGGGGCGCTGAGGCGGGGGTACGCGCACAACCATCGTCCGCCGCCGCGTGTCGTGCATAGCGGCGGACTGTGGGCACAATTGGTTTCTGCGTCGGAGCACGCAATGGATGGGGAGGCGGGAACGACGGTGGCGGAACGGAGCACGGCTGCCGTCGACGTGGCAGACAACAGCGGTGACGAGCCGCTGACCGCCAAGGCGGACCAGTCCACGGCCGACGGGGTGGCCCAGAAGCGGGAGCGGGACACGGAGAGCGAAGAGGCACAGGGGAGCGGCGGGACCGAGCGTCCCGGAAAGGCCTCACCGCCCGAACTGCACAGTGGTCACAAGCTCGCCAGACGCTATCGCCTCGAGGAGTGCGTCACCCGTCTGGACGGTTTCAGCAGTTGGCGTGCGGTGGACGAGAAACTCCGCCGCGCCGTCGGTGTGCATCTGCTGCCCGCCGACCATTCGCGGGCCCGCTCAGTACTGGCGGCGGCCCGGTCCTCCGCCCTGCTCGGCGATCCCCGCTTCGTCCAGGTCCTGGACGCGGTCGAGGAGAACGACCTCGTCTATGTGGTGCACGAGTGGCTTCCGGACGCCACGGAGCTGACGACGCGCCTGGCCGCGGGCCCGCTCGAAGTGCACGACGCGTACCAGATGGTCAGCCAGGTCTCCCAGGCCATGGCTGCCGCGCACCGCGAGGGCCTGGCGCACCTGAGACTGACCCCGGGCGCCGTACTGCGCACCTCGTCCGGCCAATGGCGCATCCGCGGGCTCGCGGTGAATGCCGCGCTGCGCGGCATCAGCTCCGACACCCCGCAGCGCACCGACACGGAGGCGATCGGCGCGCTCCTGTACGCCGCGCTGACTCAGCGCTGGCCGTACGACACCGATGCGTACGGTCTGTCGGGGCTGCCCAAGGGTGTCGGTCTCATCGCTCCCGACCAGGTGCGGGCAGGCGTTCACCGGGGCCTGTCCGAGCTCACCATGCGCGCGCTGGCCAACGACGGCGCGACCGCCTCCCGCCACGAAACTCCGTGCACCACGCCGGAGGAACTGGTGAAGGCGATCAACGAGATGCCCCGCATCCGCCCGCCGGAGCCGGCGTTCACCGCCCCGCCGGAGTACCAGCGCACGTCGTACCAGCAGGGCACCTACGGCCGCCAAGCACCACGCCCGGGCGCGACGCAACCCATTCCGGCCCCGCCGTCCCCGCTGCAGAGCCGCACCGGCAAGGCCCTCAAGTGGGCCGTGTCGGCTCTGCTCATCGCCGCGCTGGGCCTCGGCAGCTGGCAGCTCGCGGACGCGCTCATGGACCAGGGCAAGTCCGAGGACACGAACCAGACTCAGCCGACGGACGGCAACGACAAGTCGAGCGACAAGGCCAAGCCGGTCGAGCCGATCACCATCAAGGGCGCGCAGGAATACGTCGCGAGCGGCGAGGCCCAGGCGGCCGGCGATGTCGGCCTGACGTACGACGGCGACAGCACGACATTCTGGCGCACCAAGAAGTACAACGAGGGTCCGAAATTGGCGCCCTACAAGCCCGGCGTGGGAATCGTCTACGACCTCGGCTCGGCCCAGGAGATCTCGGCCGCCTCCATAGGGCTGCGCTATCCGGGAGACCACACGACGATCCACTTGTACTCCACGGACTCACTGTCTCCCTCGACGTCCGTCGAGGGAATGACGGAGATCGGGACCGTCACCACGAGCGGCACGACCGCGAAAGTGACGGCTACGAAGTCCATGAAAACGCGGTACGTGCTGCTGTGGATCACCGATGTGCCGAGTGCTCCTGCCGACGGCTACAGCAGCGCCGGCTACAAGCAAGCCATCACGGACGTGAAGTTCACCGGCTGACGCTCGTCGACAAAGGGGAGGGGGTCCGATGGCCGATGAAGCCGCATATCGCGAAGCCAGCGATCAGGACCTCCTCGCTCGCCATGTCGAGGGCGACCCCGACGCCTTCGGCGAGCTCGTGCGGCGTCACCGCGACCGGCTCTGGGCGGTGGCCCTGCGAACACTGGGAGACCGCGAGGAGGCCGCTGACGCGGTCCAGGACGCCCTGGTCTCCGCCTACCGCGCCGCCCACACCTTCCGCGGCCAGTCGGCCGTCACCACCTGGCTGCACCGCATCACGGTGAACGCCTGCCTGGATCGCGCCCGCAAGGCCGCTTCCAGGAAGACCTCTCCCGTCGATGACACCGAACGCCTGGAACAGCTCCTCGAGCCGCACGAGTCCGCCTCCGCTCCGGCCGAGCGCAACGATCTGCATCGAGAACTCCTCAAGGCGTTGTCCACCCTCCCGCCCGACCAGCGCGCCGCCCTGGTTCTGGTGGACATGCAGGGCTACCCCGTGGCGGAGGCAGCCCGCATCCTCGACGTGCCGATCGGCACGGTGAAGAGCCGCTGCGCTCGCGGCAGAGCCAGACTGCTCCCGCTGCTCACCCATCTCCGTACGGAGAACGGAAGCGGCGAGGACAGCAAGAAGGCGGGCGGCGGACGGAACCGGACGCAGGGGACATCCGTCCCACCCGCAGCGGGACCACACGATGCAGGGCCAAGCGATCCAGCTGCTGTGAAGGGCGGAGGTGGGAGAGCGTGACATCCACGACGGATATGGCCGGGCACCCGGACGTCGCGGAGATCTCCGACCTCACCGAAGGTCTCCTCCCTCCCACCCGTACCGAGGACGTGCGACGGCATCTCGAGGACTGCCCGCTCTGTGCCGACGTGTACGACTCGCTGGAGGAGATCCGAGGTCTGCTCGGCACCCTGCCGGGCCCGGCACGCATGTCCGCCGATGTGGCCGGCCGCATTGATGCCGCTCTGGCTGCGGAAGCTCTGCTGAGTGCCACGGCACCCGAGCACGACTCCGATGCGGAAGACGACCGCGCGAGTGTTTCACGTGAAACATCGGCCGTTGACGTCCTCGTCCCGTCTCCCGACTCGGGCTCCCCTTCCTCGGCAGACCGCCCCCTGGGCCACCCTCGCGCGGCCACCGGCCCCGGCCGTGCCCACCGAGTGCGTCATGGGCGCCGTAGGGCCGCCGTCATCGGCACGGTCTTTACGGCCGCAGCACTGGGGCTGGGCGCGATCCTCCTGCAGACGATGGGCGATGACAGCCCGGGCAAGAGTTCTCAGGCAGAGGCACCACAGGAGTCGGGTTCGACGGTCACCTTCTCCGAGGGGACGTTGGAGAGCCAGGTCTCCGATCTCCTCACGAAGAACAAGAACACGGAGAATCGCTCCGGCGGAGTGGAACCCTGGGGAGTCGAGTCCCCTGACGCCGGTTCCGGGTCTCCAGGAATCGGCACCTTGAACACGCCCTCCGTGACCGTCCCTGAATGCGTCCAGGAGGGAACGGGGAACAGCGGGGCCGTTCTCGCCGCGGAGCCAGGCACGTACAAGGGCACGAGCGTCTATCTCCTCGTGCAGCCCGACGCTTCCGACAGCACGAAGGTCGCGGCCTATATCGTCGACGCCGCCTGCATCAAGAAGGACTCGGCATCCCCGGGAAAGCTCCTGCTGACGCAGTCCTACACCCCGTCCTGAGGTCCTCAGAGCCGAACGAGCTCCTGCCCAGACGCCCCATGGCCTCTCTCTGAGGTCCCGCGTCTCCGTGTGCCCGGACACAGCGGGAATGCTGGCCCCTTAGGATCCGTTGGGTGGGGTGAGAGTTCTGAGAGAGGCTCCCACCGGCAGTACGCAGCAGTCTCCAGAGACGAGGAATCAAGCCGTGACCGACGTCCGTAACGTGATCATCATCGGCTCCGGGCCCGCCGGCTACACGGCGGCGCTCTACACCGCGCGCGCGTCGCTGAAGCCGCTGGTCTTCGAGGGCGCCGTCACCGCAGGCGGCGCGCTGATGAACACCACCGAGGTGGAGAACTTCCCCGGCTTCCAGGACGGCATCATGGGCCCCGAGCTCATGGACAACATGCGTGCCCAGGCCGAGCGCTTCGGTGCCGAGCTCGTTCCGGACGACGTCGTCGCCGTCGACCTGGCGGGCGAGATCAAGACCGTCACGGACACTGCGGGCACCGTCCACCGCGCCAAGGCCGTCATCGTCACGACCGGCTCCCAGCACCGCAAGCTCGGCCTGCCCAATGAGGACGCCCTCTCCGGACGCGGCGTCTCCTGGTGTGCCACCTGTGACGGCTTCTTCTTCAAGGACCACGACATCGCCGTGATCGGCGGCGGGGACACCGCGATGGAGGAGGCTACCTTCCTCTCCCGCTTCGCCAAGTCCGTGACGATCGTCCACCGCCGGGACACCCTGCGCGCCTCCAAGGCGATGCAGGAGCGCGCCTTCGCCGACCCGAAGATCAAGTTCATCTGGGACAGCGAAATCGCCGAGATCGAGGGTGACCCGAAGCTTTCCGGTCTGAAGCTGCGGAACCTCAAGACGAGCGAGATCTCTGAGCTGCCGGTGACCGGTCTGTTCATCGCGATCGGCCACGACCCGCGCACCGAGCTCTTCAAGGGCCAGCTCGACCTGGACGGCGAGGGCTACCTGAAGGTCGAGGCGCCTTCGACCCGGACGAACCTGACCGGTGTCTTCGGCGCCGGTGACGTCGTCGACCACACGTACCGCCAGGCGATCACCGCGGCCGGCACTGGCTGCTCCGCCGCTCTCGACGCCGAGCGTTACCTCGCCGCCCTCGCGGACAACGAGGCCGCTACCGCGGCCGCCACTGTCTGACCCCCATCCGCCCCACCGCACAAACGAGTTAAGGAGCCCGCCGTGGCCGGCACCCTCAAGAACGTGACCGACGACTCCTTCGAGCAGGACGTCCTCAAGAGCGACAAGCCCGTCCTGGTGGACTTCTGGGCCGCCTGGTGCGGTCCGTGCCGCCAGATCGCGCCGTCGCTCGAGGCGATCGCAGCCGAGTACGGCGACAAGATCGAGGTCGTCAAGCTCAACATCGACGAGAACCCGGGGATCGCCGCCAAGTACGGCGTCATGTCGATCCCGACCCTGAACGTCTACCAGGGTGGCGAGGTCGCCAAGACCATCGTCGGTGCGAAGCCGAAGGCTGCGATCGTGCGTGACCTTGAGGACTTCATCGCCTAGTAATCGGTGAGCTGCCGCGCGCGAGCGGCGCGTGTTTCACGTGAAACACGAGTGGGCCAGCCCTTCCGGGCTGGCCCACTCGTGTTTGAAAGGTCAGAACGCCCCCTGCAAGGCCAGAGCGCCAGCTACAGGGGGCGGAGCGCCGGTTCCTTCTGCACGGCTCCCAGAAGGCGGTCCAGGGCCAGTTCCACGTCTTCCTTCCACGAGAGCGTCGTACGCAGCTCAAGCCTCAGTCGCGGATAGGTGGGGTGCGGCCGGACCGTCTTGAAGCCCACGGCCAGCAGATGGTCCGCAGGTAGCACACAGGCCGGCTCCTTCCACCGCGCGTCCCCGAATGCCTCGATCGCTTTGAAGCCGCGACGCAGCAGATCCTTGGCGACTGTCTGCACGATGACCCGGCCAAGTCCCTGCCCCTGGTAGCCCGGCAGGATGAAGGCGGTCATCAGCTGAACCGCATCCGGTGACACCGGACTCGTGGGGAAAGCCGTGGCGCGGGGAACATAGGCCGGAGGGGCGTACAGCACGAACCCCACCGGTACGTCGTCCACGTAGACAACGCGGCCGCAGGATCCCCACTCCAGTAGGACGGCGGAGATCCATGCCTCCTTCTCCAGTTCAGGTGTGCCGGCCTTTACCGCGGCCTGACCGCTGACTGGGTCCAGCTCCCAGAAGACACACGAGCGACAGCGGTTGGGAAGGTCCTGAAGGTTGTCCAGCGTGAGCGGTACGAGCCGACGCCCCATGAAGGATGTTCCTCACTTCCTTCGCCCGCAGCGTCACGGGCGGCTGCCAGAGCGCTCCGCTCCTTGAGCAGACTGCCGACGAAACCGCCGACCGCTCCCAGTCCCAGGCCCGCGGTCAGCAGTCCGGTACGGGTCATGGATTGCACGGCCCCCGCCTCCCCAATGAAGGTGCTGCCAGGTGGATGCGCCATACCCGAACGCATCGTATCCACGATGCGATTCCATCGATACCGCCAGAAAGCAAAAGAGCGGGCCGTGTCCGGTACACACCGGACACGGCCCGTTCTGGTGGGTCCCCCGATCAAAGACCGTCCCGCCACCGGAGGACTCAGGCCTCCGAGTCCTCGGAGTCGTCGTCCAGAAGACTCTTCTGAAGAACCGGTCCCTCGCCCGGCGCGAGTGAACCGAGGATGCGCTCAAGGTCGTCCATCGAGGCGAACTCGACGGTGATCTTGCCCTTCTTCTGCCCCAGATCGACCTTCACCCGCGTCTCGAAACGGTCCGAGAGACGCGACGCCAGATCGCTGAGCGCCGGGGAGAGCCGAGCACCGGCCCGCGGCCCCTTGGAGCGCGGCGCGGTCTGCGGCCGCGATCCCATGAGGGTGACGATCTCCTCGACGGCCCGCACCGAAAGCCCCTCGGCCACGATCCGGTGGGCCAGCCGGTCCTGCTCCTCCGAGTCGTCGACGGAGAGCAGCGCCCGTGCGTGTCCGGCAGAGAGGACCCCCGCCGCAACACGGCGCTGAACCGCGGGAGAGAGCTTCAGCAGACGCAGGGTGTTGGAGACCTGCGGACGCGACCGCCCAATGCGATCCGCCAGCTGGTCGTGCGTGCAGTTGAAGTCCTTGAGCAGCTGGTCGTAGGCCGCGGCCTCTTCCAGCGGGTTCAGCTGCGCGCGGTGCAGGTTCTCCAGCAGCGCGTCCAGGAGGAGCTTGTCGTCATCCGTGGCCCGCACGATCGCCGGAATGGCCTCGAGCCCGGCTTCACGGCAGGCCCGGAAGCGCCGCTCGCCCATGATGAGCTCGTAGCGCGTAGGACCGACCTGACGTACGACGACGGGCTGGAGGAGCCCGACCTCCTTGATGGAGGTGACGAGCTCGGCAAGAGCGTCCTCGTCGAAAACCTCGCGGGGCTGGCGCGGGTTCGGGGTGATGAAGTCGAGAGGCAGCTCGGCGAAGTGAGCACCTACAGGCGCCGGGGGCGCCTCCAGAGCTCCGTTCGACGACAGCTCCTCCGTTTCATGTGAAACAGGCGGCAGCATGGCCACCTTCGCCGCCGCCACCCCGCGCTCCGCGGTGAGTACGGGCACGGCCGTCGGCGAAGCGGACGTGCCGCCTACCGCCGAGGAAGCCGACTTCTCCCCTGTCGGGGCCGCAGGGATCAGTGCGCCGAGGCCACGCCCCAGTCCCCGTCGTCGCTCGCTCACTGGATCCCCTCCACCATGTTCTGACCGTTCTGTGCGCCCATGTGGGCAGGTTCCGCGTCGTACGCCACACCGACTCCTCGGAGGGCGATTTCTCGTGCTGCCTCAAGATACGAGAGGGCACCGCTCGACCCCGGATCGTAGGTCAGCACCGTCTGCCCATAGCTCGGGGCCTCGGAGATACGGACCGAGCGAGGAATGCTCGTCCGCAGCACCTCCTCACCGAAGTGACTGCGCACCTCGTCCGCGACCTGCGACGCCAGTCGCGTCCGGCCGTCGTACATGGTGAGCAGAATCGTCGAGACATGGAGGTTGGGGTTGAGGTGCCCCCGCACCAGGTCCACGTTGCGCAGGAGCTGTCCCAGGCCTTCCAGCGCGTAGTACTCGCACTGGATGGGGATGAGGACCTCCGCACCGGCCACCAGCGCGTTCACCGTCAGAAGACCGAGCGACGGCGGGCAGTCGATGAGGATGTAGTCCAGCGGCTGCTCGTATGCCTGGATCGCTCGTTCCAGCCGGCTCTCCCGTGCCACCAGGGACACAAGCTCGATCTCCGCACCGGCGAGATCGATCGTGGCAGGCGCGCAGAAAAGACCCTCGACATCGGGGACCGGTTGGACGACTTCGGAGAGTGGCTTGCTGTCGATCAACACGTCGTAGATCGATGGAACTTCGGCGTGATGGTCAATGCCCAGCGCGGTGGAGGCGTTGCCCTGAGGGTCGAGGTCGATCACCAGGACACGGCCACCGTGCAGAGCGAGTGAGGCAGCAAGATTGACCGTGGTCGTGGTCTTACCCACCCCGCCCTTCTGATTGGCAACGACCATGACCCTGGTCTGCTCGGGCCGTGGCAGGCCCTCACCGGCGCGACCTAGCGCCTCCACTGCCAGTTGGGCAGCACGACCGATGGGAGTGTCGTCCATCGGGGGCGGTGTTTCACGTGAAACATCCTCCCCCATCGACTCGGTACGGGGACCGGGGACCGGATCGGTCATCGGTCCCGCGATGTTGGCGTCGGACCGCAAGGATTCACTCTCCTCGACTTCAGGCTCGCAATGAACAGAGCCTCCCATGCCTTCGGGGTCGTGAACCAGCGAGGCCCGTTCTTCTGTGGAGAAATCCACCTCTGTGGACAACTCCGCACCCCCTCTGAGGGAACCGAGAGGTCTCCGGTCGCGGGGTTCGGCCGCGGCCCGGCCGCGACTGATGATTCCGTGCAACAGTGAGCGACGTTTCACGTGAAACACGATGCATAGCGTTCACGGCCATCGCGGCGCGACACTCCGAGATGCGTAGGTTTGGCAGCTTGTGTGGAGTACCGCTCGTCGTCAGGACGGATCAGCGGGAGTGACGAAGAACTCCCGGCTCCACGGAGAGGAGCCGGGAGTTCAGGGTCCATCGAGCCTCTCAGGCTCAGCGTCGGCGTCGCGTTCGCCCGGTGCGGGCCGCCTTCGCCCGCTTGGCCGCGAAGCGCACACCTCCAGGACTCTCCCCGACCTCGACACGGACGACGGTGGAGAGCGGATCCACCACTCCCTCTCCGACCTGGAGGACGGAAGTCTGGACGGCACCGAGCTTGCTGAGCGCCGTTGCAGCACTCTTCAGCTCCTCCTCGGCGGTGTCACCCTTGAGGGCGAGCATCTCGCCGTAGGGACGCAGCAGTGGGATGCCCCAAGCGGCCAGGCGGTCCAGAGGCGCCACGGCGCGCGCGGTCACCACGTGAACGGGCTGAAGCTTGCCCATGACCTCCTCAGCACGACCACGGACGACCGTCACATGGTCGAGGCCCAGCAGTTCCACGACCTCGGTCAAGAAGGTCGTGCGCCGCAGCAATGGCTCAAGCAGTGTGATCTTGAGGTCCTCACGGACGAGCGCCAGTGGAATGCCAGGGAGCCCGGCGCCCGAGCCGACATCGCACACCGTCACTCCTTCGGGTACGACCTCGGAGAGCACCGCGCAGTTCAACAGGTGCCGCTCCCACAGGCGGGGCACTTCGCGCGGGCCGATCAGCCCCCGCTGCACACCCGCCTCGGCCAAGAGTTCCGCGTACCGGACCGCGTCCGCGAAGCGATTGCCGAATACCTCGCGCGCCTGCTCGGGCGCGGGAGGGAGCTCCGCTGCCTCCGTCACGGGGACCGTCCTTCCGTACCGCATAAGCGCATTGGGCGCTGACCACCAGGACCATCAGGGACTACCAAGGAGCAACCAGGTACTACCGGGGACTACCAGGCTGACAAAGATCGGCCCCGCCTGCGCAACAGACGGGGCCGATGGAACGTACGTACCGATCAGGCGGGAAGCACGACGACGAAGCGCTGCGGCTCCTCGCCCTCGGACTCGCTGCGCAGGCCCGCGACCTTGACGGCGTCGTGCACCACCTTGCGCTCGAAGGGCGTCATCGGGTTCATCTTCACGGGCTCGCCGGAGCTCTTGACCTCGGCCGCGGCCTTGGCGCCCAGCTCGGAGAGCTCCTCACGCTTCTTCGCGCGGTAGCCCGCGATGTCCAGCATGAGGCGGCTGCGGTCCCCGGTCTCCCGGTGTACCGCCAGGCGCGTGAGCTCCTGCAGGGCCTCCAGCACCTCGCCGTCCCGGCCGACCAGCTTGTTCAGATCGCGGCCGCCGGCTTCGCTGATGATCGAGACAGCGGCGCGGTCGGCCTCGACGTCCATGTCGATGTCGCCGTCGAGGTCAGCGATGTCGAGCAGACCCTCGAGGTAGTCCGCCGCGATCTCGCCCTCCTGCTCCAAGCGGGTCAGGGTGTCGCCCTCGGCGGCAGCGGAGGTGGTGCCTTCCGTCACGGGATGGACTCCTTCTTACTTCTTGGACGGCGACTTGGGCCGCTGAGGACCCTTGCGCTGTCCGGACTGGGCTTTGCTGCGGGTACCGGAGCCGGGGTTGTTGCCGCTCGCCGCCGGCTTGGCTGCGTTCGGCTTGGCGTCCTGCGGCTCGTCGGACTTGGTCAGCGAGGTCTTCGGCTCGGACTCGCCCGCCGCCTTGGCCGCACCCGACTGACGCTGGGACTTGGACTGCCGCTTCGGCTGCTGCCGCTTGGGGGCGCCGCCGGTGGTCGTCGGGGTGCCGTCCTCGGCCTCGGTCACGGCGTCGCTCACGCCCTTCACCACGGTGCCGTCGGCCTGGGCCGCCAGGCCCGCCTTGGTCAAGGTGTTGATGAACTTGCGCTCGTGCTCGTTGCGGTCACGGCCCTTGGCGACGATCGCCTTGACGATGGCCTTCTCGCCGCGGCCACGCGTCTTCTCGTGGTGCGTGACGTGCTTCTGCAGGCGCTCCAGGTAAGCGGCCTGTGCCTTGCTGCCCGGGGTCGGGTTGTTGCGGATGACGTACATCTGCTGGCCCATGGTCCACAGGTTGGTGGTCAGCCAGTAGACGAGGACACCGACCGGGAAGTTGATACCGAAGACGGCGAACATGACCGGGAAGACGTACATCAGCATCTTCTGCTGCTGCATGAAGGGCGTCTTCACCGTGGTGTCGACGTTCTTCGTCATCAGCTGACGCTGCGTGTAGAACTGCGACGCCGACATCAGGACGATCATGACCGCGGTGACGACACGGACATCGGTCAGCGTGGCACCGAGAGAGGCGACCTTGTCGGCGCCGTCGGTGAACTTCGCCGCGAGCGGGGCACCGAAGATGTGCGCCTTACGGGCGCTGGTCAGCAGCGAGTCGTCGATGAAGCCCATCGTCTTGCCGGTCGCGATGCTGTTCAGCACGTGGTACAGAGCGAAGAAGAACGGCGACTGCGCCAGGATGGGAAGGCACGAGGAGAGCGGGTTGGTACCCGTCTCCTTGTACAGCTTCATCATCTCTTCGGACTGGCGCTGCTTGTCGTTCTTGTAGCGCTCCTGGATCTTCTTCATCTCGGGCTGCAGCGTCTGCATCGCCCGCGTCGACTTGATCTGCTTCACGAAGAGCGGGATGAGGCAGATACGGATCAGGATCACCAGGGACACGATGGACAAGCCCCAGGCCCAGCCCGTATCGGGACCGAAGATCTTCCCGTACACGGAGTGGAACTGGACGATGACCCAGGAAACGGGTGTCGTGATGAAGCTGAAAAGACTGGCAATCGTGTCCACTAATCAGGCTCCTTGAGCATGGGACGGGGTCTCGGCGGCCGGGCTCGAGGGGTGGTCGGACATACCGTGCCCTTCGATGGCCGGTTCGGCGGCGGAGGTCCCGCCCTTGCGTGCACGCCAGGCGTTGCGCAGCATTTCGTGCCACCGCGGACGCTTACGCGGCGGAACATGGTCCACACCGCCCAGCGACCACGGATTGCACCGGAGGATGCGCCAGGCGGTGAGTGCCGTTCCCTTGATCGCACCATGCCGGTCGATGGCCTGGTAGCCGTAGTGGGAGCACGACGGGTAGTACTTGCACACCGGCCCCAGCAGCGGGCTGATCGTCCACTGGTACAGCTTGATAAGAGCCAGCAGCGGGTACTTCATCGCGCGCCCCCTCCCAGCAGCCGCTGAAGGGCGGCATCCAGGTCTCGGGCCAGCTGTTCATGGTCGGCGTCACCCGCACCGGGCAACGCTCGTACGACTACCAGGCTACCGGGGGGCAGCAGGGCCACTCGGTCACGCATCAGATGGCGAAGCCTTCGCTTCACCTTGTTGCGTACGACGGCCCCACCCACGGCTTTGCTCACGACGAAACCCGCACGCGTCGGGGGAGCGCTCTCCCCAGGCGCGTGCGGGTCCGTTGCACCGCTACGTAGATGGACGACGAGGAGCGGGCGTCCGGCCCGGCGTCCTCGGCGTACCGCGGTCGCGAAGTCCTCGCGCCGCCTCAGCCGATGCTCGGTAGGCAGCACGACGTCATGACCTGTTGGTTATCAGGCGGACAGGCTGGCGCGACCCTTGCCACGACGGTTCGCGAGAATCGCGCGGCCGGCACGGGTGCGCATCCGCAGGCGGAAGCCGTGGGTCTTGGCGCGACGACGGTTGTTCGGCTGGAAGGTGCGCTTGCTCACTCGGGGGCTCCAGAAAGAATCGGTGGTGGCGGGGTGCCGTCCTGGCTGTCACCGTGCGCCCACGAGTAGCTCGTATACGCCCGAGTGCACCGCTTCCCGATCACTCGAAGTGACCTGTGCCCATCGGAGGCAGGCGGCAGCAGCCATCGACAACTCGACCTGGTTACGGTACGCGCGGCTACGCCATCCGGTCAAACCAGCATCTGCCAGGAGACACTATCCACAGGCTGGGGACAACAACTTGAACCGCAGCGGTCGCCCTGACTACCGTGGCCAAACTCCGATTCGTTCCCTTCTCACCGCCCCAGCGGCTTTGTCCCCACCGCACCACCCGACTGACTTCCCAACCTGTTCCCAGAACCACACGTTCGTGGGACCCATGAGAGAGCGTGCCCTGTGGCTGACGTACCTGCCGATCTTGCCGCAGTGTGGCCACGAGTACTGGAACAACTTCTCGGTGAGGGCCGTGGTCAGGGCGTCGAGGCGAAGGACGAGCACTGGATCAAGCGCTGCCAGCCTCTCGCGCTGGTCGCGGACACTGCGCTCCTCGCGGTCCCGAACGAGTTTGCGAAGGGCGTACTCGAAGGCCGTCTCGCGCCGATCGTCAGCGAGACCCTGAGCCGCGAGTGCGGCCGCCCGATCCGCATCGCGATCACCGTCGACGACTCCGCCGGCGAACCCTCGACGCCCACCCAGCCCCGGTACGAGGAGCCCGAGCCCCCCTCAGGACAGGGCCAGGGCCGCGACACCTATGACGGCCAGGCACGCGAGGACCGGAACCCGTACGACAGCCAGGCGCGCGACGAGCGACCCTCGTACGACAGCCAGGGCCGTGACGAGCGGAACGGCTACGACGCCCAGGGCCGCGACGAGCGGAACCCCTACGACAGTCAGCGCCGCGACGGATACGAGGGGTACGGCCGCCACCGCGCCGACGACCACAGGTCCGGCCGATCCGACCAGCTCCCCGGGGCCCCCGGCGACCAGCTGCCGTCCGGCCGCCCGGACCAGCTCCCGAACGCCCGCCCCGCCTACCCCGACTACCAGCGCCCCGAGCCGGGCGCCTGGCCGCGGCACCAGGACGACTACGGCTGGCAGCAGCAGCGCCTCGGCTTCCCGGAACGCGACCCGTACGCCTCGCCCCCGCAGGACTACCGGCCGCAGTCCATGGACCGGCCGCCCTACGAGCAGCAGCGCCCGGACTACGACCAGCAGCGCTCCGACTACGACCAGCGCCCCGACCGCCGCGATCTCCAGGAGCCGCCCTCCGGAAGCGGCCACATGCACCGTGGCGGCCCCTCGCTGCCCTCGTCCAGCGGCGCCCCCGGCCCGCTGGCCGCGCAGCCCGCGCCGGCGAGCGGCCCTGGCGAGCCCACCGCACGCCTCAACCCGAAGTACCTCTTCGACACCTTCGTCATCGGTGCCTCGAACCGCTTCGCGCACGCCGCCGCGGTCGCCGTCGCCGAGGCGCCCGCCAAGGCGTACAACCCGCTCTTCATCTACGGGGAGTCCGGCCTCGGCAAGACGCACCTGCTGCACGCGATCGGGCACTACGCCCGCAGCCTCTACCCCGGCACGCGGGTGCGGTACGTGAGCTCCGAGGAGTTCACCAACGAGTTCATCAACTCCATCCGCGACGGGAAGGGCGACAGCTTCCGCAAGCGGTACCGCGAGATGGACATCCTTCTCGTCGACGACATCCAGTTCCTGGCGGACAAGGAGTCGACGCAGGAGGAGTTCTTCCACACCTTCAACACGCTCCACAACGCGAACAAGCAGATCGTGCTCTCCAGTGACCGGCCGCCCAGGCAGCTGGTGACCCTGGAGGACCGACTGCGGAACCGTTTCGAGTGGGGTCTGACCACGGACGTCCAGCCGCCCGAGCTGGAGACCCGTATCGCCATCCTTCGTAAGAAGGCGGTGCAGGAGCAGCTCAACGCCCCGCCGGAGGTCCTGGAGTTCATCGCCTCCCGCATCTCGCGCAACATCCGCGAGCTGGAGGGCGCGCTGATCCGGGTGACCGCGTTCGCGTCGCTCAACCGGCAGCCGGTGGACCTCGGTCTGACGGAGGTCGTCCTCAAGGACCTGATCCCCGGCGGCGAGGACTCGTCCCCGGAGATCACCGCGCCGGCCATCATGGCGGCCACCGCCGACTACTTCGGCCTCACCGTGGACGACCTGTGCGGCTCCTCGCGCAGCCGTGTCCTGGTGACGGCACGCCAGATCGCGATGTACCTGTGCCGCGAGCTGACCGACCTCTCCCTGCCGAAGATCGGCGCGCAGTTCGGCGGCCGCGACCACACGACCGTGATGCACGCCGACCGCAAGATCCGCGCGCTGATGGCCGAGCGCCGCTCGATCTACAACCAGGTCACCGAGCTCACGAACCGCATCAAGAACGGCTGAGTAGGACGGCATCGGAGACGGCGGCACAGACCGTCGTACGTCACTGAGGGCGCCCCGGGACGAGTTCCCGAGGGCGCCTTTCGCCGTTCTCGTACGTCTGCTGAGGGCGTTCGGCGCCGGTCCCGTACGTCTGCTGAAGGCGCTCGGCGCCGATCTCATACGTCTCTGAAGACGCTCGCGGACGTTCTCACGCGCCTGCCGAGGGCTCGCGGCGACGTTTTCAGCGCCTGTCGACGGCTCGCCTCGATGCTCGGCCGTCATCCTCTGTTCGATTACGGGCCGGGTTACGGCCACTCTCCACAGATTTGGTGACTTTCTGGCGTCCACACCCTGGGGACTGGGAAGTTGTCCAGATCGTGTCCACAGGGGGCACTGTTGAAAGACCATCAGACCAGGTCACCTGCTTGTGGATTGGTGGACGAACTCTCTCCACAGCCTGTGGACGAAGAAAAGATCCACAGGGTGTGCACGGAGTTGTCCACCGCCCACCCACAGGCTGGAGCCGGTTGTCCCCAGTGATCCCCAGCTTCTCCACACCTCTGTCCACTGTTCGGCAACGCGACGCGTGCTCTCACCGTGTCGAGTGAAAGGCGTCACACCAAGGTGCCTGGTTGGCCTGTGGGGAACGTGGGTAAACCTGGGGACGCCTCTGGGGAGAAGTGCCCTCAGGCTGTGCATGGAGTGTGCAGAACTTTTCGCCGTCCACAGAGGAGCGTGGTTTTCCACCGCTCCCACCCACAGGGTCGGTGGACAAAAAATCCCCTCTGACCTGCGAAAACAGGGTTATCCACGGTTTCCACAGGGCCTACTACTAAGACCAACTAGAGAGAGGCTGGGAATCGATTCGAAGCGGGGGCTGTGCACAACTTGCCCTCGGAGCCTCTGGTGCCGCTCGCAACGACTTGACCCCGAGGGGCACCGACTGTCAGTGCGGTGCGTCAGACTGGTCCCCGGTGTCCTGCCCATCCCTGGGCCGAGCGACACCGAGTCAGACGACGAAGGCCAGCAGGGCGAGAGCGCCGGCAACAGACGGAGGCGGCAACGGTGAAGATCCGGGTGGAACGCGACGTACTCGCGGAGGCAGTGGCCTGGGCGGCACGCAGCCTCCCGGCCCGTCCGCCGGCGCCTGTGCTCGCCGGCCTTCTTCTGAAGGCCGAGGAGGGCGCTCTGAGCCTCTCCAGCTTCGACTACGAGGTTTCGGCACGGGTCTCGGTGGACGCCGAGGTCGACGAGGAGGGCACGGTGCTCGTCTCCGGCCGCCTGCTCGCCGACATCTGCCGCGCTCTCCCCAACCGGCCGGTGGAGATTTCCACAGACGGTGCACGGGCGACCGTGGTCTGCGGCTCCTCACGATTCACACTCCACACCCTGCCTGTGGAGGAGTACCCGGCGCTGCCGCAGATGCCGTCGGCGACCGGCACCGTGCCCGGTGAGGTCTTCGCCTCGGCGGCGGCCCAGGTGGCCATCGCGGCCGGCCGCGACGACACCCTGCCCGTCCTGACCGGCGTCCGTATCGAGATCGAGGGCGACACGGTCACCCTCGCCTCCACCGACCGCTATCGCTTCGCGGTCCGTGAGTTCCTGTGGAAGCCGGAGGACCCCGAGGCGTCCGCGGTGGCCCTGGTGCCCGCCAAGACGCTCCTGGACACCGCCAAGGCCCTTACGAGCGGCGACAGCGTGATCCTGGCGCTGTCCGGCTCGGGTGCCGGCGAGGGTCTGATCGGCTTCGAGGGCGCGGGGCGGCGTACGACCACCCGTCTGCTCGAAGGCGACCTCCCGAAGTACCGCTCGCTGTTCCCGACGGAGTTCAACTCGATCGCCGTGATCGAGACCGCCCCCTTCGTGGAGGCCGTCAAGCGTGTGGCCCTGGTCGCCGAGCGGAACACCCCGGTGCGGCTGAGCTTCGAGCAGGGTGTGCTGATCCTGGAAGCCGGTTCCAGCGACGACGCACAGGCTGTGGAGAGGGTCGACGCCCAGCTGGAGGGCGATGACGTCTCGATCGCCTTCAACCCGACTTTCCTGCTCGACGGCCTGAGCGCCATCGACTCGCCGGTCGCCCAGCTCTCCTTCACGACGTCCACGAAGCCCGCGCTGCTCAGCGGCAAGCCCGCCGTGGACGCCGAGGCGGACGAGGCCTACAAGTACCTGATCATGCCGGTGCGCCTCAGCGGCTGACGCGTGGCGGTCCGACACACCCGGCCGACGAAGCCGCAGGTGGGGCGTACGTTTGAGCGCGTATGCCCACAGGTGTGCGTGAGCGTCCGGGTTTAGGCTCGGACGCAGGTACGAAAGTGCCGTCACGCCACGTCGCAAACCTAAGGAACAACTGATGGAGCTCGGTCTCGTCGGCCTCGGCAAGATGGGCGGCAACATGCGCGAGCGGATTCGCCGCGCAGGCCACACCGTCCTCGGATACGACCGCAACCCGGACCTCGCCGATGTCCACAGCCTGGAAGAGCTTGTGGGCAAACTCAAGGGCCCGCGTGTGGTGTGGGTGATGGTGCCGGCGGGTGCCGCGACCCAGTCCACCATCGACGAGCTGGCCGTGCTCCTGGAGCCCGGCGACGTCGTGGTGGACGGCGGGAACTCCCGCTGGACCGACGACGAGAAGCACGCCGTCGAACTCGGCATCAAGGGCATCGGCTTCGTCGACGCCGGCGTCTCCGGCGGCGTCTGGGGCCTGGAGAACGGCTACGCCCTGATGGTCGGCGGCGACGCCGAGAACATCGCCAAGGTCCAGCCGGTCTTCGACGCGCTCAAGCCCGAGGGCGACTTCGGCTTCGTCCACGCCGGCAAGGTCGGCGCGGGCCACTTCTCCAAGATGGTCCACAACGGCATCGAGTACGCCATGATGCAGGCCTACGCCGAGGGCTGGGAGCTCCTGGAGAAGGTCGGCTCCGTCACCGACGTACGCGAGGTCTTCCGCTCCTGGCAGGAAGGCACCGTGATCCGCTCCTGGCTCCTGGACCTCGCCGTCAACGCCCTCAACGAGGACGAGCACCTCGACAAGCTCCGCGGCTACGCGGAGGACTCGGGAGAGGGCCGCTGGACCGTCGAAGCGGCCATCGACAATTCGGTGCCGCTGCCCGCGATCACCGCCTCGCTGTTCGCGCGGTTCGCCTCACGGCAGGACGACTTGCCGCAGATGAAGATGGTCGCCGCCCTGCGCAACCAGTTCGGCGGCCACGCCGTCGAGAAGAAGTAATCCACAGATCCACAGGCCAAAAGCCCGCGGATCCACAACCCTGGGGGAGGTCGGCGAACGACCATGCACGTCACGCATCTGTCGCTGGCCGACTTCCGCTCCTACGCCCGGGTCGAGGTCCCGCTCGACCCGGGCGTCACCGCGTTCGTGGGCCCCAATGGACAGGGCAAGACGAACCTCGTCGAGGCGGTCGGCTATCTCGCGACCCTCGGCAGCCACCGCGTCTCCTCCGATGCGCCGCTGGTGCGCATGGGCGCGGACCGGGCGATCATCCGGGCCAATGTGCGGCAGGGCGAGCGTCAGCAGCTGATCGAGCTGGAGCTGAACCCCGGCAAGGCCAACCGTGCCCGCATCAACAGGTCCTCGCAGGTCAGACCCCGCGACGTGCTCGGCATCGTCCGTACCGTCCTGTTCGCTCCCGAGGACCTCGCCCTGGTCAAGGGCGACCCCGGCGAGCGGCGCCGCTTCCTCGACGAGCTGATCACCGCACGCTCCCCGCGGATGGCGGGCGTCCGCTCCGACTACGACCGGGTGCTCAGGCAGCGCAACACGCTCCTCAAGTCGGCCGCGCTGGCCCGGCGCCACGGTGGCCGCACCATGGACCTCTCCACGCTCGACGTCTGGGACCAGCACCTCGCGCGCGTGGGCGCCGAGCTGCTCGCCCAGCGGCTCGACCTGGTCTCCGCGATCCAGCCGCTGTCCGACAAGGCGTACGAACAGCTGGCGCCCGGCGGTGGCCCGATCGCGCTGGAGTACAAGCCCTCGTCGCCCGAAATCGTCGGCCACGCGCGCGAGGAGCTGTACGAGCAGCTCATGGCCGCCCTCCTGGAGTCCCGCAAGCAGGAGATCGAGCGGGGCGTCACCCTGGTGGGCCCCCACCGGGACGAACTGCTGCTCAAGCTCGGCCAGCTGCCCGCGAAGGGATATGCGTCACACGGCGAGTCCTGGTCGTACGCGCTGGCGCTGCGCCTGGCCTCGTACGACCTGCTCAGGTCCGAGGGCAATGAGCCGGTTCTGGTGCTGGACGACGTATTTGCCGAGCTGGACACCCGTAGGAGGGAACGGCTCGCGGAACTGGTCGCTCCCGGCGAGCAGGTGCTGGTGACCGCCGCGGTCGACGACGACGTACCGGGCGTACTGGCGGGGACGCGGTTCGCCGTGTCCGAGGGCGGGGTGGAACGCGTATGACGGAGAACACACCTGACCCGGCAGCGAGCCCCAAGGCCCCCGAACCGTCCGGCGTCGACCTCGCGCGCGTGGCCCTGCGCGCCGCGAAAGAACAGGCACGCGCGCGTGGGGACGCGGCGCAGCAGAAGAAGCAGGCGCGGCGCGGCGGTGGCCTGCGCTCCGGCGCGCGCGCCGACGGGCGCGACCCGATGGCGCTCGGTGCCGCCATCAACCGGCTGCTCACCGAGCGCGGCTGGGAGACGCCTGCCGCGGTGGGCGGCGTGATGGGCCGCTGGCCGGAGATCGTCGGCGACGCGATCGCCACGCACTGCAAGCCGGAGCGATATGACGAGGAAGCGCGAGAGCTGACCGTCCGTTGCGACTCAACGGCGTGGGCCACCGAAATCAGGCTGCGTGCCCCGCAGTTGGTCGCGCGACTGAATGAGGACCTGGGGCACGGCTCGGTGCGCCTGATCAAGGTGCAGGGTCCCGGTGGTCCCCCCCGCCGCTTCGGTCCCCTGCGCGCCCCCGGAAGCAAGGGTCCCGGCGACACCTACGGGTGATCGGGACAGGCCGGAACCGTCGGCCGCGGTTGCCCGCGTGCGGTTGCGAACACCGACCTGACTCGGCAGTAGCCAAGGGTTGACACCCGGAAGCGCTGAGTGCCGCTGTGAGCCTCTTTGGGCCCGGGTCCGCATATGGGGAGTCGGCCGAGACCGGTTCAGGGCGGCACATGCGGACTCAGGTACCGGCAAACCCCCATCGCAGTCGGCGCTACCGGTAGACTGGAAGCTAATCCCGCCCCACTTGTGGGACGCACCGAGCAACGCTGACTAGGGCTTACCAACGCAACACGCCGCAGCCGCTCCGGCCACCCGTCAGGAGCTTGGCTTGTGCTGTGCCAGAAAGGGCGCTTCGTGGCCGATTCCGGCAACCCCAACGAGAACATCCCGTCCACCGACGCCGGCGTCAACGCCGAGGCCATTACCTCGCACGGCGAGGTCACAGCCTCGTACGACGCCAGCGCCATCACCGTCCTCGAGG
This sequence comes from Streptomyces sp. NBC_00620, assembly GCF_026341825.1. Classification (GTDB taxonomy): domain Bacteria; phylum Actinomycetota; class Actinomycetes; order Streptomycetales; family Streptomycetaceae; genus Streptomyces. The sequence continues at coordinate 1,938,418 of NZ_JAPENY010000001.1, read as the reverse complement.
GTCTGGACGCGGTCCGCAAGCGACCCGGTATGTACATCGGCTCGACAGGCGAGCGCGGACTGCACCACCTCGTGCAGGAGGTCGTCGACAACTCCGTCGACGAGGCGCTGGCCGGCCACGCGGACACCATCGACGTCACGATCCTGGCCGACGGCGGCGTGCGCGTGATCGACAACGGTCGTGGCATCCCGGTGGGCATCGTCCCCTCCGAGGGCAAGCCGGCCGTCGAGGTCGTGCTCACGGTGCTGCACGCGGGCGGCAAGTTCGGCGGTGGCGGTTACGCCGTGTCCGGCGGTCTGCACGGCGTGGGTGTGTCCGTCGTCAATGCCCTGTCGACGAAGGTCGCCGTCGAGGTCAAGACCGACGGGTACCGCTGGACGCAGGACTACAAGACGGGCGTCCCGACCGCCCCGCTGGCCAAGCACGAGGCCACGGACGAGACCGGCACCTCCGTCACCTTCTGGGCCGACGGCGACATCTTCGAGACCACCGAGTACTCCTTCGAGACGCTCTCGCGGCGCTTCCAGGAGATGGCGTTCCTCAACAAGGGCCTGACCATCAAGCTCACCGACGAGCGCGACTCGGCCAAGGCGACCGCCGGGGCGGACGAGGCGGGCGCCGATGAGAAGGACGAAGTCAAGACCGTCACGTACCACTACGCGGGCGGCATCGTCGACTTCGTGAAGTACCTGAACTCCCGCAAGGGAGACGTCGTCCACGACACCGTGATCGACATCGAGGCCGAGGACAAGGAGCGCCTGCTCTCCCTCGAGGTCGCGATGCAGTGGAACAGTGGCTACAGCGAGGGTGTGTACTCCTTCGCCAACACCATCCACACGCACGAGGGCGGCACCCACGAAGAGGGCTTCCGGGCCGCTCTGACGGGTCTGATCAACCGGTACGCGCGCGACAAGAAGCTGCTGCGCGAGAAGGACGACAACCTCACGGGTGACGACATCCGCGAGGGTCTGACCGCGATCATCTCGGTCAAGCTCGGCGAGCCGCAGTTCGAGGGCCAGACCAAGACCAAGCTGGGCAACACGGAGGCGAAGACCTTCGTGCAGAAGGTCGTGCACGAGCGCCTGACGGACTGGCTGGACCGCAACCCGAACGAGGCTTCGGACATCATCCGCAAGTCCATCCAGGCGGCCACCGCGCGCGTGGCGGCGCGCAAGGCGCGTGACCTCACCCGCCGCAAGGGCCTGCTGGAGTCGGCGTCCCTGCCGGGCAAGCTCTCGGACTGCCAGTCGAACGACCCCACCAAGTGCGAGATCTTCATCGTCGAGGGTGACTCCGCCGGCGGCTCGGCCAAGTCCGGGCGCAACCCGCAGTACCAGGCGATCCTCCCGATCCGAGGAAAGATCCTCAACGTCGAGAAGTCGCGGATCGACAAGATCCTGCAGAACCAGGAGATCCAGGCGCTGATCTCGGCCTTCGGCACCGGAGTCCACGAGGACTTCGACATCGAGAAGCTCCGCTATCACAAGATCATCCTGATGGCGGACGCCGACGTCGACGGCCAGCACATCAACACCCTGCTGCTGACGTTCCTGTTCCGCTTCATGCGGCCGCTGGTCGAGGCCGGGCACGTGTTCCTGTCGCGTCCCCCGCTGTACAAGATCAAGTGGGGTCGCGACGACTTCGAGTACGCGTACTCCGACCGTGAGCGCGACGCGCTGATCGAGCTGGGCAAGCAGGCCGGCAAGCGCATCCGCGAGGACTCGGTCCAGCGGTTCAAGGGTCTCGGCGAGATGAACGCCGAGGAGCTGCGCATCACGACCATGGACCAGGAGCACCGCGTTCTCGGTCAGGTCACCCTCGACGACGCCGCCCAGGCCGACGACCTGTTCTCGGTCCTCATGGGCGAGGACGTCGAGGCGCGCCGCGCGTTCATCCAGCGCAACGCCAAGGACGTCCGCTTCCTCGACATCTGAGTCGGTCTCAGCTGACCGCACCAGAAAGGATCTTCACCAGCAATGGCCGACGAGAACACTCCCAGTACGCCTGAAGAGGGCGTCATCGCCCAGCGCGTCGAGCCCGTCGGGCTCGAGACGGAGATGCAGCGCTCGTATCTCGACTACGCGATGTCCGTCATCGTGTCGCGTGCGCTGCCCGACGTCCGGGACGGCCTCAAGCCCGTCCACCGCCGCGTCCTGTACGCCATGTACGACGGCGGCTACCGGCCCGAGAAGGGCTTCTACAAGTGCGCCCGCGTCGTCGGCGACGTCATGGGCAACTACCACCCGCACGGCGACTCCTCGATCTACGACGCGCTGGTCCGCCTCGCGCAGCCGTGGTCGATGCGGATGCCGCTCGTGGACTCCAACGGCAACTTCGGTTCCCCGGGCAACGACCCGGCCGCCGCCATGCGGTACACCGAGTGCAAGCTGATGCCGCTGTCCATGGAGATGGTCCGTGACATCGACGAGGAGACCGTCGACTTCACGGACAACTACGACGGCCGCTCCCAGGAGCCGACCGTTCTGCCGGCCCGCTTCCCGAACCTGCTGATCAACGGCTCGGCGGGCATCGCGGTCGGTATGGCGACCAACATCCCGCCGCACAACCTGCGTGAGGTCGCGGCCGGCGCCCAGTGGTACCTGGAACACCCCGAGGCCTCGCACGAGGAGCTCCTGGACGCGCTGATCGAGCGCATCAAGGGCCCCGATTTCCCCAGCGGTGCCCTAGTAGTGGGCCGAAAAGGCATCGAGGAGGCGTACCGCACGGGCCGTGGCTCCATCACGATGCGCGCGGTCATCGAGGTCGAGGAGATCCAGAACCGCCAGTGCCTGGTGGTCACGGAACTCCCCTACCAGGTCAACCCGGACAACCTCGCGCAGAAGATCGCCGACCTGGTGAAGGACGGCAAGGTCGGCGGCATCGCCGACGTCCGCGACGAGACGTCCTCGCGCACCGGCCAGCGCCTGGTCATCGTGCTGAAGCGCGACGCGGTCGCCAAGGTGGTCCTGAACAACCTCTACAAGCACACCGATCTGCAGTCGAACTTCAGCGCCAACATGCTGGCGCTGGTCGACGGCGTCCCGCGCACGCTGTCGCTCGACGCGTTCATCCGTCACTGGGTGAGCCACCAGGTCGAGGTCATCGTCCGCCGTACGCGCTTCAGGCTGCGCAAGGCCGAGGAGCGCGCGCACATCCTGCGTGGCCTCCTGAAGGCCCTGGACGCCATCGACGAGGTCATCGCGCTGATCCGGCGCAGTGACACCGTGGAGATCGCGCGCGAGGGCCTGATGGGCCTCCTGGAGATCGACGAGATCCAGGCGAACGCCATCCTCGAGATGCAGCTGCGCCGACTGGCAGCCCTGGAGCGTCAGAAGATCGTCCAGGAGCACGACGAACTCCAGGCGAAGATCACCGAGTACAACGCGATCCTTGCTTCGCCGGTGCGTCAGCGGCAGATCATCAGCGAGGAACTGACCGCGATCGTCGACAAGTTCGGCGACGACCGTCGCTCCAAGCTGGTCCCCTTCGACGGCGACATGTCCATGGAGGACCTGATCGCCGAAGAGGACATCGTCGTCACCATCACGCGCGGTGGCTACATCAAGCGCACCAAGACCGAGGACTACCGCTCGCAGAAGCGCGGCGGCAAGGGCGTACGCGGCACGAAGCTGAAGCAGGACGACATCGTCGACCACTTCTTCGTGTCTACGACGCACCACTGGCTGCTGTTCTTCACGAACAAGGGCCGCGTCTACCGCGCCAAGGCGTACGAGCTTCCGGACGCCGGCCGTGACGCGCGCGGCCAGCACGTAGCCAACCTGCTGGCCTTCCAGCCGGACGAGCAGATCGCACAGATCCTCGCGATCCGTGACTACGCGGCGGCGCCCTATCTGATCCTGGCCACCAAGGGCGGCCTGGTTAAGAAGACGCCTCTTAAGGATTACGATTCCCCGCGCTCGGGCGGCGTCATCGCGATCAATCTCCGTGAAACGGAGGACGGTTCCGATGACGAACTGATCGGAGCCGAACTCGTTTCTGCCGAGGACGATCTGCTTCTGATCAGCAAGAAGGCACAGTCGATCAGGTTCACGGCGACGGACGACGCACTGCGTCCGATGGGCCGCGCCACCTCGGGCGTCAAGGGCATGAGCTTCCGCGAGGGAGACCAGCTGCTCTCGATGAATGTTGTTCGACCCGGTACGTTCGTGTTCACTGCTACAGACGGTGGGTACGCGAAGCGGACCAACGTCGACGAGTACCGCGTCCAGGGTCGCGGTGGCCTGGGCATCAAGGCCGCCAAGATCGTCGAGGACCGTGGCTCTCTGGTGGGCGCGCTGGTGGTCGAGGAGACCGATGAGATCCTTGCCATCACGCTGTCCGGTGGTGTGATTCGTACGCGAGTCAACGAGGTCAGGGAGACGGGCCGTGACACCATGGGCGTCCAACTGATCAACCTGGGCAAGCGCGATGCCGTCGTCGGTATCGCTCGTAACGCCGAGGCCGGTCGTGAGGCGGAGGAAGTCGACGGCGAGGACGCCGTGGACGAGACCGTCGAAAGCGTCGAGGCCGTCGGTACGGAAGAGGGCGAGCCGTCCTCGGCCGAGTAGCGCGAGGAGTGAGGCAGCGTGAGCGGAGCCACGGGCGCCGGATCGACCGGTACGGAAACGGACGGCGGCCGTGGCCCCGCCATGGATGCGACTGACTCCCATGACTCTCATGGATCCCAGGGGGGAACTGTGACGGACACCCGAGGCCCGCAGGCCCAGCAGTACGTGGGCGGGGAGGCCCCGGCAGGACCGCCTCCGCCGCCCGGTTCGCCGGTGGCAGGGACGCCGCACCAGGGTTCGCCCCTGCCCGGTTCCCCGTTGCCTGCTTCGCCTTTGCCCGGTTCGCCGTTGCCGGGCGAGCGGCAGCCGTCGCAGCCCGCGCAGCCGTATCACCCGCCGCAGGCGTACCCGGCGCAGCCGCCGTCTGGCGCGGTCCGCCGGCCGCGCACCGGCGCGCGCACGATGCCGCGGACGCGCAAGGCGCGGCTGCGGGTCGCCAAGGCCGACCCGTGGTCGGTGATGAAGGTCAGCTTCCTGCTCTCCATCGCTCTCGGCATCTGCACGATCGTCGCGGCCGCGGTGCTGTGGATGGTCATGGACGCGATGGGCGTCTTCTCGACGGTCGGCGGCACCATCTCGGAGGCCACGGGCTCGAACGAGTCGAACGGCTTCGACCTGCAGTCGTTCCTCTCCCTGCCGCACGTCCTGATGTTCACGTCGGTCATCGCGGTCATCGACGTCGTCCTCGCCACCGCGCTCGCCACGCTCGGCGCGTTCATCTACAACCTCTCCGCCGGCTTCGTCGGCGGCATCGAGCTGACGCTCGCAGAGGACGAATAAGCACGAGCGAGCGGCCTCTCAAACGTCCGCCGACTATCGATTTTGGGACTGGCCGCGTCGTGCGCTAATCTTCAGAGGTCAGCGCGCGGGACGAACACCGCAAAGCGCGGCGGGGCTATAGCTCAGTTGGTTAGAGCGCATCCCTGATAAGGATGAGGCCACAGGTTCAAATCCTGTTAGCCCCACCAGCATGAAGACCCCCAACCGATTGTGGTTGGGGGTCTTTGTCATGGTGCGGACCCGGCCGGCCGCACAGTGGCCCATGGCCATTGACGAGCCCGGCGGATCGGACGATCCGCCGGGCTCGTGTGTTCCGGTCGACGTGCCTCCCGAGCCTGCCGACCGGAGTGCGGGGAGCGCAGGCAGGGTTCTGTCAGGCGCGGCGGCGCAGTTCCTCGACGACCGTCGCCACGCCCTCTTCCAGGGCCAGTAGGCGTGTGTGCCGGCGGAGGTGCGCGTACTTCGCCTCCGTCTCACGGTCGTCCGCACGCGCGCGTGCGTTCACCGGCTCGACGGTCTCCACGTGGTGCGTGTGGCGGAACAGGGGGATGTCCCTGGGCGCGACGAGCCAGGACATCTGCCTGCCCCCGGCCACCAAGTGCAGGACGTGCCGGCCGTCCCCGCCGGTGCTGCATCCGGCGAGGACCGAGGTCGCCGGATGCAGCACCGCGAGCCAGGCGAGGAGATGCGCCCGTTCCCGCTCGAGACTCTCGCACTGCTGCTCGTAGGCGTCGGCGTGCTGCTGCCAGCGAGTCACCTCCGACACCTCCCGGCCGGGCGCCTGCGGGTCGGCAGGCGGGGGCTGGGCGGGGACACCGGCTTGTTCCCGCGTCGAACGGCGCCGGAAGGCCGCTTCGAGGAAGCCCTGGAACCGGCCGGCGGCACCGTGGCGTCGTGGGCCGGATCGCGGCCGGTCAGCCGGTTCCGGGGGCGAGGGCGTGACGGATGTGGACATGGGTTGCTCCGGGTTGCGATCCAGGACGAGGCTCACTGGGGCGGGGTCCGCGTTCCGCACCCACTGTCTACGGGCGGTTCGGTGGGCCGGGGTCGGATCGGCGCCCAGCGCCACGAGCTGGACCGGCCGTGCTGTTCGCCGGGCGGCGGCCGGCCGGCGGAGCGCAACGTCGACCCGGTACGCCGGTAAATGCTGGCGCCACGGGCGTTGGCGGCCCGACAGGCGTCGTCGGGCGGCTCCCCCTTGCGTACGTGCCGCTGGTAGGCCGCACGGGTTCCGCACGGCGCGATTTCCTCGCGCGGGGGAGCCACCCGGGCGGGTGGAGCCGACGGCACCTCGGCCCGTCGGGTGCGCCGCTTGTCCAGCTCGTGGCGCTGGGCGCCGGTGAGGCCCGCGGCGATGCCCGCGCGGTCGGACGCGGGGAGTCCGGCCTCACGGTGCAGCACGGCCACACGGCACTCCTGAAGAACCAGGCAGGAGTTGCAGATGGCGATGGCGGTCGCCCGCGTCCTGTCGGAGAACCACAGCTCGGGATCCTCGTTCCGGCACGTGGCACTCAGCCCCCAGTCCGGTGCGCCGCAGTCCGCTTCCGCGTCACGCGCAGCCGTCCGTTGCCACGACTCGCCGGTGCCAGGGACGACGGCCTCGGCGGACTCCGCGGGACGCTTTCCGGCCGCCGACGCCCGGAATCTGTCGCCGTAGGCCCTCACCGAGCCTGCTCGCTCGGTGTCGCGGTCACGGTCGTGGCGTCCTGTACGGCCGGTTCGCTCATCTCGAGCTCACCGGCCGCGTCGGCGACAACCGACCGTAACGGATCCTGTGCGGGAGTCAACGGGCCCAGATGCGCTGCCACGTTGGGGAGCGAGCACCGCTCCGGACGGCCGTCCAGCGACAGCAAGGGCATGCCGTCGTGGCCGCGCCAGCCCTGGAAGTACCAGACCTGCCCGTGCGCATCGCACTGAGGAACCGTCAGGTCGTACACCCGCCCGCCGAACTCGAACGCCCGCGCCGCCTCCGGGCTCCTCGGGTTGGGCGACGGCGGCGGGAGCTCGTACGCCACCACCGATACTCGTACTCCTTCGTGGAGGCACTCACCGATCACCGCATCGGGCAGCAGCCGCTCGCCGTCGTGCGTGATGCCGAAGTGCGAGCGCCACCGCTTCCACTGGTCCTGATGGCTGACCAGGAGTACGACGCGCACCTGGTCGCCGTTCGCCTGGACGCTCTGGAAGTCCTGGTGCCGGCCGATGCGCTGCTCGATGGCGGCCGCGACGAGACGGGCATGCCGACAGGACGTGTCCCAGGCGTGCGCCTGCCGTTCCAGTTCCGTCATCTGCCGAGGCCCGCGCGACCAACCCCCGGTCGCGGTGCGGTGCAGCACGATGCCGTAGGACTTCTCCGGGTCGACCAGGAGCTGTTCGCCGTCGAGGGCATGGGCCGCGGCCGTGACCGGATCGGTGCCACCGGCCTCCATGACCGTGCGGATCACCCGTGCGGCGTGCGGAAGGTTCCTGTTCACGCGGCGCTCGCCTCCGTGGCCGTACGCAGCTTCTGCATCGCCCGGAAGGTCAGTCCCCTGACCGCGCCGATGCTGCGCCCCATGGTGTGTGCGGTCTCGGCGGACGACATCTCGCCGATGTAGCGCAGCTCCAGGCACTGCCGCTGCTGCGGGCTGAGCGTGTGCAGCGCGCTCCGTACAGCGGTGAGTGCCTCGACCGCCTCCAACTCGCGCAGCGCGGTGGACTCGGCGCTGCGGTCGTGTACGTCGGTGTCCTCGAGTTCGGGGACCAGTGTCTCCAGCCGGGTGCGGCTCGTCCGTACCTCGTCGAGATGCAGGTTCCTGGCGATGGCGAGCAGCCAGGCGGTGAACGCCGCCCCCTGCCATGTGTACGAGGTGATGCGGCGCAGCGCCCGTGCGAAGACCTCCTGGGTGAGGTCCTCGGCCAGGTGCCGGTTCCGCGTCCGGAAGAGGAGGTAGCGGAACACGAAGCGCTGGTGCTGGACATACAGGGCGGCGAACGCCTCGCGGTCGCCCGCGCGGGCCCGGGCCACCAATTCGGGCTCCGCTGCTCGCGGCGTCCCGGTGTCACGTCTGATCTGTGCGGACACGAACTGTGTGCTCCTTTGTCACAGAGGCTTGTGGACTCGTCTTAAGGACGGGTGGGTCGAGGTGATCGAGGTGATCGAGGTGATCGAGGTGGTGGCGGTGGTCGCGGTGATCGCTTCAGGAGGCGCGGCCTTCGTCATCCATATCCAATCTTCATGTAGATGTAGATTCTTGAGGTAAGGGACGCGTGTGGCGGCAGCTGTCGCGCACGGCACGCTCAGGTGATTCGGTGACGCGTGGGCGTCGATGGGATGTAGGGAGGTCGAGTGGCCCACAGTGTCTACACTATTCATGTAGATGTAGATTTAGTCAAGAGGGAAAGCCCATGTGGGCCGAGGGTCTCAGGGGCATGCTGTAGCACGCGGGTAGAGCTGAATGCTTCCTGTTCCCGGAAAACCGCATGTCGATCTGCGATCTACTTGCGCATGTGGATGTTGTTGGTTGATGCTCGGAAACGTGACCAAAGGCCCTCATCCATCCGGCGAACTCGGCTCCGGCGAGGACTTCGCCCACAGGGGTGAAGACCTGGCTGCCCTGCTGGAACGCCTTCTTGCCCAAGCGCAGGGCCGGACGCAGAAGGATCTGGCCGAGCAGGCCGGCATCTCGTACCCGACGCTCAACGCGTGGGTGAACCGGACCCGTGGAACGTCCCGCATCGACCCCGACAAACTGCGGGCGATGGTGGAGGTGTTCCGTCGCTGGGGTGTGAAGACCACGCCGCGGGAGTTCTTCGCCTCCGTCGGACGACCGGTACCCGGTCCCAGTGGCGATGAACGGGAGGCTCAGCTGCTGCGGCTCTACCGGCAGCTGCCCGAGTCCAGGCAGCGTGACCTGGTCAAGAACGCCGAGGCGATGCTCCAGCTCAGCCGCGCCATCTGAAGGACACTGGCACAGCTCCGACTTGGGTGATTTGTCTCCACGTTCTCCCCGGTGTGGCACATCTCTGTGGAATATCCCGAGAGCGGATATATGGCGCACGGGCCGCGAGTACGATCGGTAGTCCGCTGGCCTCCCGGAGCGGGATCACTTCATGCTTTTGTGCACCCCTGGGGAGGTAGCTGTGTGCATCCTGATTTGCGTGGCGGACGACCTGCCGAAGATCGCCATCTGGGACCCCGACGAAATGAGCATCCTGGTCGCGCGGGGCAGCGAGACAGCCGAACTGTTCCGGGAACTACAGGAGATCCTCACGATCGACCTGGGCGCACCGGCCACCGCCGAGGCGGCGCTGTTCTGCTTCTGCGGCACACGCGTCGAACTGCCTGGCGAACTCGCGCTACAAGGTTCCGGCAGATCTGCTGACGCCCTCTGACGTACAGGCCGGCACATGCTGGTCATCGGGCGCCGGCGGGGCAGTCGACCGTGCTGGTGGATCCGGTTTCCGTCGTCGAGCCTGCTGTGACGGAAGAGTCGGTCGTCGCGGCCTCGGTTGCGTCCAGCGTCTCGGCAGCGGTCGCGTCCAGCGGCGGGCGATGGCGGCAGGACGGGGACGAACCGTGGGCCTCGGCTCGGATGCGCTGCTTCATTGTCGGGGGCAGGCCCCGATCATGTGCTCCGGACCAGACGGGCGCCGCCGGAACCATCACGGCCGGGGTACCGGCGTTGCGGACGGTCCCTGACTGAGGTACGGCCGCGGCTGCGGTCGTAGTGACGAATCCGGCCGCCGTGAACACGGCGAGGAGGAGCGTGACGATGGCGGTCCACAGCTTCATGACCTGATTCCTGGCCATGGTCCCTCACTTTCGGGTTGGGTGATTTGCGTACTTTCCTCATGATGTGTATAGGGGTCGCCAAGTGGTGGACCACGCCCGGCGTGTGTCGATCTTCCGATGAACAGTCACTCGGACGGGCGTATGAGGCCCGAAATCTGGAGAAGAGGGAGCCGAAGCGGGCGCGGTCACCTTCCGAAGGGAGGCGATCACCCTTTGATCGGAGCGGTTCCCTGCGCCCCTAATGCGCTGTCCTGGTGGCGAGTTGGCCGCCGACGCAGGTCACCGATCGATATCGGTCGGTGTGTATAGTCGGGCGCCAGAGGTCCCCTACGTCAAGGAAAGACGAGGTCGCGCGGTGAAGAAGCTCCTCCTGGTCGCACTGGCCGCCATCGGCGGGCTCCTCGTGTACCGCCAGATCCAGGCGGATCGCGCCGAGCAGGATCTGTGGACGGAGGCGACTGACTCCGTGCCCACGGGTTCGTGAGTATCGACAACAGTCGAGACAGCAGTCTCAGAGCAGACCCCGGCCGCCTCGCGGTCGGGGTTTTGTGTTGCTCTGGAAGCCCTCGCTTCACGTGAGCAAATAAATTCATCGCGCTGGCAAATTCGAGTGCTACGGAGAGGGCTCTTTCGGCCGCTCGTCCGAATAGCGCGGATAGCGAGGCGCCGGGCGGGGCAGGATGGGCCACGATCCGGGGCCACGGATACCTGTACCGGGGCTGGGCGTACGGCCCGGACATGCCTATGGACATGCCTACAGACATGGCTACGGACATGCCTACGGATACGTATAGGGACAGGCATAGGGGACAGGCCTGCTACGAGGGGTGGCGCGTGATGGGGCGGCGCACGGTGCGGTGGCGCGCGATGTCGATGCACGGCCGGGCGCTCGCGGCCACGACAGCGACGATGATCGCGCTGGCGGTAGCGGTTGCCGTAGCGGCAATGTGCGTGACCGTCACACTGCCGGGCCAGGCTGCCGCTGCCGGTTCACAGGTGGGGAACGCCGGTACGCCGAAGCCGTACGCCTTCGCCGAGGACGCCATCCCGGTCGAAGGCACCGCGGACACCACCAACTCCGTACGCCTGGACCCGGGAAAGGCGTACAAGAGCTCCATACCGAGGGACGGCAAGCTCTACTACCGCCTCCAACTCGACGCCACGTCCAACGCGTACGTCTCAGCCACCGCCATCCCCAGGGCGGGCGAGACGGTCTCCTACGCGGACGCCGTCAAGGTGTCGGTGCAGGACGGCAACAGCCGCAACTGCTCCTTCTCCGAGACCGCGCACTTCGGTGCCACTCAGAGCTCCCGCCCGATCGCCGCCTGGGCCTCACGCGAGACAGACGGCGACCGCTACGCCTGCCAGACGGCGGGGACGTACTACGTGGTCGTCGAGCGCAGTGGTACGACAGGTTCCTCCTCCGGGGACTGGGACCTGGAGCTCGGCTTCGTGTCGGAGCCCAGCCTTAAGAAGGCCGGTTCGACGACCGCACCCGAGACCTGGAACTCCGCGTCGCCCAACGCCCTTGCGGGAGAACCGCAGCCCCGACTGGGTGGTGCGGGCTTCACCAAGGCGACCGCCCTGAAGCAGGGAGTCTGGCAGGACACGATCAGCCCCGGCCAGACCCTCTTCTACAAGGTGCCGGTCGACTGGGGACAACAGCTCTACACCACCGCCGAACTGGGCAGTTCGAACAGCAGCGGCAACGGCTATGTGGGCACGGCCCTGGCCATGTCCCTGTACAACCCCGTTCGCGGTTTCGTCGACGACGTCGGCTCCGGATACGACGGCAGCCAGCGCTCGTCCGCGATTGATCCGCTGCCTCCCGTCGCCTACGACAACCGCTACGCCCTCAGCGACCGCGTGACCGCGATGCGGTTCCCCGGCTCGTACTACCTCGTCGTCCATCTCGCCTCGCAGGTCGCCGACAAGTTCGGTGACGGACCGTTCGGGCTGACACTGCGCGTGCGCGTGGACGGCACCGCGCAGACGGGGCCGGCGTACGCGGGGCAGGCACAGCCCCGGGACGCGTTCGACGTTCCGTCGGGGGACATCGAGGACGCGGTGGGTGGCGCGGGCGGGCCCGGCGGCGGTAGTGCTGGCGAGAGCGATAGCGGAACGATGAAACTGATTGCCGCGGGTGGGATCGGCGCGGGGAGTGTCCTGGTGCTGACGCTCGGGATGTGGACCGTCGTTGCGCGGCGACGGGCAGGGACGGCGGCGGGCGCGGGGTCGGCGGTGGTGGAGGAGGCGGATACGGTTCCGGCTCCTCCGGCTTCGGCTCCGAGGGAGCATGGGGCGCCGCGGTACCCGTAGGACCGTGGAACCGGCTGCGGGGCCGCTGACTTGGGACGCTCCGATCAGATCTGGGTCAACGCCCAGAAACCCACCGCGAAGCAGGCCAGCGCGAGAAGCAGGACCGGCACGGCCACCTTCGCGGGAGGCCCTGGGCGCGGCCGCGCCCGCCTGGCGCGATGCTCCGCGATTGCTCCCACCGGATGCGGAACCTGCGGGGACCGAGCGGTGTATGAACCAGTAGAGGCGTACGCGTGCTGCGGCATCGCGGCGGACGGGGACACGGGCTGATGGGGGGAGGCCACTTGCGTGGGGGTTGGAGTGGGGGTCGGTTCGAAAGGCGGAGCGTAGAGGGGAGTTGGAGCCGGGAGCGCGACCGAGGTGGGGGGAGTGGGCGGCTGCTCAGGCTGGTGCGGCATTTGGTGGGGGGCGCGGTATTGCTGCGTCTCGTGCCATGCCTGCTGGGGCTGGGGCTGCCCCTGGTGCTGCGGCTGTGTGTGAGGGGCGGCCGCATGGGGTGGCGGCAGGTGGAAACTTCCGGTTTCGGACATCGCGGACGGCTGTGGGGGGACGGGGTCGGGACTGGGGTGGGGTGCGGGGGCCGAGGGGGGAGCACTGGGATCAGGATTCGGTCGTACGTTGCTGGGGACAGACCCTGGCTGTACGTCATCGTCGGCGAACTCGGGCCGTACGCCCTCGGTGACGGACCCTGGCCATGTGGCACCGGAGACGGGTCCCTGAGACAGGGTGCCCGAGCCGCGCTGCCATGGCTCGGAGCCGGAGCCCGTACCAGACCCATGGCCGGAGCCAGTCGCAAGGCCAGCGGCAGGGTTGGCCCCCGGCGGATCCTCCCCTGGGCCGAATTGTGTCGCTGTGGAGGCCGAATGTGGCCGGGGCGGTATCCCAGCCGCACGCACCCCCGGTGTGGCCCTCAGCGGTCCCTCCGGGCCGAACCCCTCCGGGAGCGGCCCGAGTTGGTCGAAGACGTCGACCAGCTCGTCGTCAGGGCTCGGTTCCGGCAGCAGCTCGGCGGCCGAGGCGAGCGCCTTGCGCGCCCCCGTGGCGGTACGGAACCGCGCCTGCGGGTCGGGCTGCACCAACGTGGCCACGACCTGCCACAGCGGCTCGGGAATGCCTCGTGGAGCCGCAGGCGTGCCGTTCGCCGCGAAGTACTCGATCAGGGCCTTGGCATCGGGTTTGGCGCCCTCCAACAGATACAGGGCGACGAGACCTACAGCGAACAGATCCGCGGGGAAGTCCGGATCGGCGCCCAGCATCTGCTCGGGCGCGAAGTAACCGGGCGTCCCCACCACGTAGTTGGTCTCCGTGAGCCGTGGCTCTCCCAGCCGCATCGCGATGCCGAAGTCGGACAGCCGCAGCCGTGGCCGGGCTCTGCCGGTGGCCTCCAGCAGGATGTTGGCGGGCTTGATGTCGCGGTGTACGACCCCCTCGGCGTGCACTGCGGTGAGCCCGGCCAGCAACTGGTCGAGCAGGGTGCAGACGAAAGACGGCGGCAGGGGACCGTAGTCCGCGACGAGATGGACCAGCGAACCGCCGGCGACCAGGTCCATGGTGAACAGAACCTTGTCGTCGTCGGCGGCCCAGCTGGCGGGAGCAAGGACATGCGGATGGTCGATCCGGAGCGCCTGCTCCCGCACGAAGCGCAGCAGCGCGTGCGCGTCGCTCTGCTGCAGCACCTTGGCGGCGACATACCGGCGCCGCCGATGATCCCAGGCGCGCCAGACGGCACCGACTCCCCCACGCCCGATCGGGTCGACCAGCTCGTACCGACCCGCGAAGACCTCACCCATGGTCGTGCGTCGCCCCCCTACGGCGGTCGGTCCGGTGACCTCTTCCGACGTGCACGGACGCCTGGACCTCTGTGAAGTGCCGGACGACCGGTACTTCGCGGAAGCGCCCGGCCGCGTGGACCTCGATGAGGTGCCCGGCTGCCTGACGTGCGGTGTCCGGAGGCGTCGCGAGCCTCCAGGCGCCGAGTGTGCAGCGGCCGGGCCTCCGTTCAGCTCTGGTGCGACTGGTAGTGCGCGACCGCGTCCGAGGTGCGGCCGGCGCCGTACACCCGGAGGAACTCTGCCAGTTCCGGGTGGGTCGGGGCGAGAGTGTCCGCCGCGTCGATGATGTCCCCCGCGGCTGCCACCGAGCGCAGCAGTGACTGGATCTCGCGGACCACCCGCTTGACCGTGGGCGCACCCGAACTGCTCGTCGACTGTGTGGTGTTGCTGAGCACGGAGCCCCCCTGAGACTTCTTGATCTCGTCCATACGCTCGGTTGCCTCCGCGGCGCTGACGCTGCCGTCCACGACCTGCCCCGCCAGGTCCTGCAACAGCTGCACCCGCTGCACCACCGCGGGATTGCCGATCTTGGCGCGCTGACCGCTCATCAGCTGCGACAACATGGGCGCGGACAGGCCCAGCACCCCGGCAAGACGCGCCTGGTTGAGTCCCAGATCGTCTATGAGCCTACGGAAGAGCGCCCCCAACGGCTCCCCGTACCAGTTCCGCTGCAGCTCCCGGGCTCTCGCGGTTGCTTCCTGCTGTGCGGCGTCCATTTGCGTCTCCCCATCGCTTCCCCAAATACCGCGGTTCGCTGTAGCGAACCACGTCGAGCATCTTACGGAGAGTGGTCGTCCACGGGGACCCCCAATCTTTTTGCGAGATCCCGGGGGTGACCCGGTACTCTGGTCCCCGGCGCCAGTCGAAAGGGGTACTTTCGGCCGGACGCTCCTCTTCCGGGGCCTTAGCTCAGTTGGTAGAGCGCTGTCTTTGCATGGCAGATGTCAGGGGTTCGACTCCCCTAGGCTCCACATCCGGAAAGCCCCTCCGACCTGCGGAAACGCAGGTCGGAGGGGCTTTTGCATGGCAAGGCGCAGCGTGGGTGAGTGGGTGGGTGGGGCGGCCCGGGGGCATTGGTCTCATTGCCCGCAGACGACCAAGCCCCCTTCGTCACTCATCGCATTACTCCTTCTCGGCGCGACGGCGCGACGGCGCGACGCTCGCGGGCTCACGGCACTGCCCGCTCGCCGGTTCCACGTGAAACATCGTCGCCCACATGTGAAACTCGCCCCGGTTCCACGTGAAACATCGCTGTGGGGCAGGAGACCCTCAAGTCTCCTGCCCCACAGCGATGTTGAGATCAGAATCCGAACCCAGGACGGAAGGTCAGTGGCGGTCGTCGCGCTCCGCCGCTTCCTCCTCGGCCTCCTTGGCCTGGACCTCGGGGTCCAGGTCGGACTGGCCGCTGCCGTCGACCGACGTCAGGTGAGCCGCCTCGGGCACCTCCGTCGCGGCCGGCGGCTCGACGAGCCAGTCGGGGTTGGCCTGCTTGTCCCACCACTTCCAGGCAGCGAATGCGCCGCCCGCCAGAATGCCCAGGACGGCCAGACCCTTGGCGAGACGGCCGACCCTCGCCCGCCGTTCCTGCTTGCGGACCAGCTTCTGGATCTCCTTCGGCGAGACCTGACCACGCAGCGCGGCGAGTGCCGCCACACCACGTGACGCGGCCTCCTCCCGAACGGGCTGGGCCGCGGCCACCGCCTGCTCGATCCTCGGCTTGGAATAGTCGGCGGCCTGACGAGCCGCCTTGCGGGTACGGACGGCGGCTTCGTGAGCTGCCTGGTCGACCTTCGGCGGCACATGCGTACGAGCCTGCTCAACGCGTGGGGCGAGATGGGCGTCGTACTGGACGCGGGCCTGTTCGGCAGCCAGAGACACCTTGGGCGCGAGACGTACACGCGCCTCGTGCGCATAGTGCGAGGCCTTGTCCTTGGCTGTGTCGGCGTAAGGCGCCACCACTTCCGCGGCGTGCAGCACGCTGTCCTTCGCCGAGCCGCTCGCGGCGCGCACGCTGTCGATGCGGGTCACGGGTTTCCTCCTCCTCGGTGGCGTACGTCGGGGGTTCTGAGTACCCCCAATGACACACAGTTCACCTTTCCACCCTTATCCGGATCATGCCCGTCCGAGGGGGCCGTGGCATGTGAGGGCGGGCATCCGGGTCATGGGCGGAGACTCCGGGCGAACTAAGAGCGAGAGCCGCTCACGTGTCGATCAAGTCCAATAGCGGATTAATACGGGGCAACGGGAGCTTGTCGTCGACAATGCCACGGATCGCCGCGACGCGCCCCGGTACGGAGAGGACTCGGCCGGATTTCTGCAAGCCCTGCACGCGGTTGCTCGCCCGGAGGTGGTGGCCGGGCGACGCGTGGGCCGGTCCGTGCGAGGATCGGAGAGTCAAAAGAAGGCAACGGAAGGCAGATCGTGGCTGAGCAGCTTTACGCCACCCTGAAGACCAACAACGGCGACATCGAAATCCGGCTTCTGCCGAACCACGCGCCCAAGACGGTCCGGAACTTCGTCGAACTCGCCACGGGCGAGCGCGAGTGGGTCAACCCGGAGACGGGGGCCAAGTCCAAGGACAAGCTCTATGACGGCACGGTCTTCCACCGGGTGATCAGCGGATTCATGATCCAGGGCGGTGACCCGCTGGGCAACGGCACCGGCGGCCCCGGCTACCAGTTCGAGGACGAGTTCCACCCGGACCTCGCCTTCGACAAGCCCTACCTGCTGGCCATGGCCAACGCCGGCCCCGGCACCAACGGCTCGCAGTTCTTCATCACCGTCTCCCCGACGGCGTGGCTGACCCGCAAGCACACCATCTTCGGCGAGGTTGCCGACAAGGTCAGCCAGAAGGTCGTCGACGACATCGCCGGCGCCAAGACCAACCCGCGCACCGACCGCCCGGTCAACGACGTCGTCATCGAATCGGTCGTCGTCGAGACCCGCGAGGCCTGAGCCCCGACCTGAGCCCTGAGGGCTGAGCATCGAGGACTGAGCCCCGGGGGATCGTCCGGGTGCGCACGGCAGAGTCCGTTCGCTCCCGCAGGGAACCAAACGCCCCGTTCATCCGTAAGGATGGACGGGGCGGTGCATTGCGTACGACAGAGTGAGGGGACCCCCATGGACCAGGCGCCAGGCAGCCCCCAGGACCCACAGGGCCCGGGGGATCAGGGACCGCAGGACGCCCGGAGCCTGCCCACCTGCTACCGGCACCCGGACCGCGAGACCGGCATCCGCTGCACCCGCTGCGAGCGCCCGATCTGCCCCGAGTGCAGTGTCGACGCCCCCGTCGGTTTCCAGTGCCCCGACTGCATCCGCAGCGGCTCCGGCACCGGTCACCCCGCGGCGGCCGCCCAGCCCCGTACTCTCGCGGGCGGCAAGATCGCCGCCGACCCCCGGCTCGTCACCAAAGTCCTGATCGGGATCAACCTCGCCGCGTTTCTGGTCCAGCAGTCGGTCGGCGACCGCTTCACCGACAGCTTCGACCTGTTCGGGCAGGCATGGCTCTCCGGCGAGATGCAGGGCGTCGCGGAGGGGCAGTGGTACCGGCTGCTGACGGCGATGTTCCTGCACGGCAGCTACATCCACATCATGTTCAACATGCTCAGCCTGTGGTGGATCGGCGGCCCCCTGGAGGCGGCCCTCGGCCGTGCCCGCTACCTTGCCCTGTACTTCGTCTCGGGCCTCGCGGGCAGCGCGCTCACGTACCTCATCGCCGCCCCGACCCAGCCGTCGCTCGGCGCCTCCGGCGCCATCTTCGGCCTCTTCGGCGCGACCGCCGTCCTCATGCGCCGGCTCAACTACGACATGCGCCCGGTCATCGCCCTGCTGGTGATCAACCTGATCTTCACCTTCGGGTGGAGCAACATCGCCTGGCAGGCACACATCGGCGGCCTCGTCGCCGGTGTCGTCATCGGCTACGCCATGGTCCACGCGCCGCGCGAGCGGAGGGCCCTCATCCAGTACGGGGTGTCTGCCCTGGTGCTGGTCGCAGTTGTGGTTACCACGCTGGTGAGGACCGTTCAGCTCACCTGAGAAGCCGGTGTTGTCCACAGACCGTGGCGGATCTTGTGCATATTGTGCGGGAACAGATGTGCCCCCTGTCGCTCACCTGGGTTTTCCCAGGTCGGACAGGGGGCGAACATGCTTCCGGATACCGGTAGGTCAGTCACACCGGCGTCAACACTGGATGAGTTATCCACAGATCGTCGTTCTTTTTCCACCTGCTGTGGACAACCGAACAGCGACTGTGGATAACTCAGGGGATAGCCCTGGGCAGAGCTGCCTCCGGCAGTGCTACTTCCACTGCGTGGAGACGCCGAAGCCCGCGGCGATGAAGCCGAAGCCGACCACGATGTTCCAGTTGTCGAGCGCGTCGACGGGCAGCGAACCGTCCGTGACGTAGAAGACGACGATCCAGGCCAGGCCGATGAGGAACATGGCCAGCATGACCGGTGCGACCCAGCTGCGGCTGGTCAGCTTGATGTTGGTTGCCTGCTTCGCCGCGGGCGGCGTGTAGTCGGCCTTCTTGCGGATACGTGACTTCGGCACGAGGGTCTCTCCTGTCGATGCGCTGCGTGGCCGCGCAGGGAACTTGGGCGGGCTCCGGGGCAGCGTACAAGGGGACACTGAGCGCTCCCCCGGGCGTCCGTTAGCGTAGTGCTTCCGCGGCGCCGAAGGAGATAAGGGTACGTTGAGCAATTCTGCCGACTCCCCCGGGACAGGTTCCAGTCCTGCCGGTAAGCGCCGTTTCCGGCCCGTTCGCGTACTCACCGCAGCGGTCTTCGCCCTCGCTGGCCTCATTTTTTTCACTAGTTTCAATACGGCCAAGGGCACCAACATCCGCACGGACGCCTCGCTGCTGAAGCTCTCCGACCTGATCCAGGAGCGCAGCCACAAGAACGGACTGCTGGACGAGTCCAACGGCGTCCTGCGTGACGACGTCGACACCCTGGCCGGGCGGGAGGACGGGAGTACGGCGGCCGAGGACGCCAAGCTCGCGGCGCTGGAGAAGAACGCGGGCACCCAGAAGCTGAAGGGCGAGGCCGTCACGGTCACGCTCAACGACGCCCCGCCGAACGCGACGGCCAAGCTGCCCGGCTACCCCGAGCCGCAGCCCGACTACCTGGTCATCCACCAGCAGGACCTCCAGGCGGTCGTGAACGCCATGTGGCAGGGCGGTGCCCAGGGCATCAGGGTGATGGATCAGCGGCTGATCTCCACGAGCGCCGTCCGCTGCGTCGGCAACACCCTGATCCTCCAGGGCCGCGTCTACTCGCCTCCGTACAAGATCACCGCGATCGGTGACCCGGACAAGCTCCAGGAGGCGCTCGCCGCCTCCCCGGCGATCCAGAACTACATGGTGTACGTCAACGTCTACGGGCTCGGCTGGAAAGTCGACGAGGACGGGGCGGTGACTCTTCCCGGCTACTCGGGCACAGTGGATCTCCACTACGCCAAGCCTGTGGAGTAGCCCGAAGAGGCTCGGAGTAGTGCCTGATTAGTTGCTGCCGCTGGGGGACCCTGTGTCGGTGCGAGTGGTCGTCAGGACGATCAGTGAACTGTGCATCACCGTCGGTACCGTGATCGTGCTCTTCGTGGTCTATGTGCTGTTCTGGACGGGCGTGAAGGCCGACAGCGCGATGGACCGGCAGATCGACCAGCTCCAGGAGCAGTGGTCGAAGGGGAGCGTGAATCCGCCGGCCGCGCCACAGAGCTCCAGCTCGCCGGGTCCCGGAGAGAGCCCCGACGCGGCTCCGGAGCCGCCGGCCTCGTACACGTATGACAAGCCCTTCGCCGTGATGTACATCCCGCGGCTTGGTTTCACGTGGAACAAGCCCGTGCTCGAAGGCACCGGCACCGATGTCCTCAAGAAGGGGCTGGGCCACTACAGGGGCACGGCCCAGCTCGGGCAGACGGGGAACTTCTCCGTCGCCGGCCACCGCCGTACGTACGGCGACCCCTTCAAGGACTTTCCCGAGCTCCGCAAGGGTGACGCGGTGGTGCTGACGGACGGGACGACCTGGTTCACGTATCGGATCGACAAAGGCCCGTACAAAACGCTGCCCGCCGACATTGAGGTGATCGATCCTGTGCCGCGTAAGTCCGGGTACACGCGTTCGGGCCGCTATCTCACGCTGACCACGTGCGACCCGGAGTGGGGGCACAGTCATCGGCTGATCGTCTGGGCGCATCTGGATTCCACACAGCCTGTGGAGGCTGGGAAACCGGCGGCGCTGCGCCGTTAGTCTGGTGCGGTACGGCGACGGAAGGGACGGCATGTACGGCTGGATCTGGCGGCATCTGCCGGGGAACGCGTGGGTGAGGGCACTGATCTCACTCGTGCTGACCCTCGCAGTGGTCTACGTGCTGTTCCAGTACGTCTTCCCCTGGGCCGAACCGCTGCTTCCCTTCAACGATGTGACGGTGGACAACCAGTGAGCGCGCGGATTCTCGTCGTCGACAACTACGACAGCTTCGTCTTCAACCTGGTCCAGTACCTGTATCAGCTGGGCGCCGAGTGCGAGGTCCTGCGCAACGACGAGGTGTCGACCGCGCACGCCCAGGACGGCTTCGATGGAGTGCTCCTGTCACCTGGCCCGGGCGCTCCCGAGCAGGCCGGGGTCTGCATCGAGATGGTCCGGCACTGTGCCGCGACCGGCGTCCCGGTCTTCGGCGTCTGCCTCGGCATGCAGTCGATGCAGGTGGCGTACGGCGGTGTGGTGGACCGTGCGCCCGAACTGCTGCACGGCAAGACCTCGCTCGTGGAACACGAGGGACAGGGCGTCTTCGCGGGCCTTCCGTCTCCCTTCACGGCGACCCGCTACCACTCGCTCGCGGCCGAGCCGGAGACCGTGCCGGCCGAGCTGGAGGTCACGGCCCGTACCCACGACGGGATCATCATGGGGCTGCGGCACCGTGAACTCCCGGTCGAGGGCGTGCAGTTCCACCCCGAGTCGGTGCTGACCGAGCACGGGCACCGCATGCTCGCCAACTGGCTGGTGGCGTGCGGCGACCAGGGGGCCGTGGCGAGGTCGGCGGGGCTCGCCCCGGTGGTGGGCAGGGCCACGGCGTGACCGCGCTGCGCCCCGAGCGCGAGAGCTCCTCCTACGGCGGCGAGGCCGCGTACGGGGGCGCCGAAGCGTTCGAGGGCGCCGAGGCACTCGCGAGCGCGGAAGCGATTGCGGGCGCGCAAGCCTTTGAAGCGGCGGTCGAGCAACTGGCCGACCCGCTGACGGATCCGTTGCCGGGGCAGCGGCAGCAGGCCACCGGTCAGCAGCCGGCGACCGGTCAGCAGCGGATTCCTCCGC
The DNA here is from genome assembly GCF_026341825.1 of Streptomyces sp. NBC_00620. Classification (GTDB taxonomy): domain Bacteria; phylum Actinomycetota; class Actinomycetes; order Streptomycetales; family Streptomycetaceae; genus Streptomyces. Next base: position 1,916,835 of record NZ_JAPENY010000001.1, on the reverse strand, counting down.
AGCAGCCCGCCCCTCTGCAGCAGACCCCTCTGCAGCAGACCTCTCCGCAGCAGCCCGCCCCTGTGCCGGGGACTCCTCAGCAGCAGGAGTGGTACGACCCGGAGGGGTACGCGCACGAGTGGTACGCGGCCCCCGAGCCGACGCGGCCCCGGCAGCCTGCGTACGAGGAACCGGTCGCCGCGCCGTACGTCGAGCCGGTCGCCCCGCCGTACCGGGGTCCGGGCCCCATGCCGTACGAGCAACCGCGCGCGACGCCCGCGCCGTTGGACGACGAGACGGTGGCGCTGCGGGTTCCGGAGTCGATTCCGGTCCCGCCCCGAATAGCAGGAACCACTGCCGGGACCACTGCCGGAAGCGCCGCCGTGCCCGCGCCCGGAGGCCGCGCCGCCCGGCGCAAGGCTGCCCGGCGCCACGGGCGGCACGGAGGCCCTCAGGAGCCCCTGGAGTCCCCCGAGTCCCAGGAGACCCTGGAGTCGGCGGAGAGGGCCGCTGAGGCCCCTCTGACGCGTATGGAGGCCCGACGGGCGGAGCGGGCGCGGAAGCCCGGCGCGGCTGTCATCGTGAGCCGGATGATCGGTGAGGTGTTCATCACCACCGGCGTCCTGATGCTGCTGTTCGTGACCTACCAGCTGTGGTGGTCGAACGTTCGGGCGCACCAGCAGGCGGACAGCGCCGCGAACAACCTCCAGCAGGACTGGGCGACCGGCAAGGGGAACCCGGGGACGTTCGAGCCGGGGCAGGGCTTCGCCATCCTGCACATTCCGAAGCTGGACGTCGTCACGCCGATCGCCGAGGGCACGAGCAAGTCGAAGGTGCTCGACCGCGGAATGGTCGGCCACTACGCCGAGGGCAGCCTGAAGACGGCGATGCCGGACGCCAAGACGGGCAACTTCGCGCTCGCGGGGCACCGGAACACGCACGGGGAGCCGTTCCGGTACATCAACAAGCTCGAGCCGGGCGACGAGATCGTCGTCGAGACGCAGGACGACTACTTCGTCTACAAGATGACGTCGATCCTGCCGGTGACGAGCCCGAGCAACACGGCCGTGATCGACCCGGTGCCGAAGGGCTCGGGTTTCACCGGGCCGGGCCGCTACATCACACTCACCACCTGCACGCCGGAATTCACCAGCAAGTACCGGATGATCGTGTGGGGCAAGATGGTCGAGGACCGGCCGCGCAGCGAGGGAAAGCCGGAAGCGCTCGTCCAGTAAGAGCGGCCGGCGGCAGTACTCAGAAGCACTCGGTAGAAGCACATGGGACAACCCGAGACAGACCAGACGGGGCAGATGCACAGTGGCAGCGAGGACCGACCACGACGAGCGCACGGACGTCGAGGAACCGGCGCCCGCACCGCGACGGCGCGGCTCCGGCCGCCTGGCGATGGCGGTCAGCGTCTTCGGTGAACTCCTCATCACCACGGGTCTGGTGCTGGGCCTGTTCGTCGTCTACTCCCTGTGGTGGACGAACGTGGTCGCGGACCGCGCGGCGGACAAGCAGGGCGACAAGGTCCGCGACAACTGGGAGGCGGCGGACACGGGTCCGGGCGCCCTGGACACCAAGAACGGCGTCGGCTTCCTGCACGTCCCGGCGATGAAGAACGGCGAGGTCCTGGTCGAGAAGGGCACGTCGTCCAAGGTGCTCAACGACGGCGTCGCCGGCTACTACACGGACCCCGTCAAGTCCCCCCTGCCGACGAGCGACAAGAACGGCAACTTCACGCTCGCCGCCCACCGCGACGGCCACGGCGCCAAGTTCCACAACATCGACAAGCTCAAAAAGGGCGACTCGATCGTCTACGAGACCAAGGACAACTGGTACGTCTACAAGGTCTACGCCATCCTCCCGGAGACCTCGAAGTACAACGTCAAGGTCCTCCAGTCCGTCCCCAAGCAGTCCGGCAAGACGAAGCCGGGCCACTACATCACGCTGACGACCTGCACGCCGGTGTACACGTCGCGATACCGGTACGTGGTGTGGGGCGAGCTGGAGCGGGTGGACAAGGTCGACAGCGACCGGACGCCGCCGAAGGAACTGCGCTAGACGCGAGCTCTTCTCTGCACAAACGCAGACGACGCATGACGACGCAAGAAGACGCATGAAGACGCATGAAGACCCAGACGACTGAGTCCCGGCCACCCTCTACAGGTGGCCGGGACTCAGTCGTCGTACCGGGCGGTGTCAGTTCTCCGGGCGGGCCACCTATCCGGTGGAGCCGCCGAAGAAGCCGCCGTTGTTGCCGCCGTTGTTGCCGTTGACGCTGACGGTCGTGAGCGTGACCGTCGTGTTGTCGGGATCGTCGACCGGGGTGTTCGCGACCGGGTCCTGAGCGGTGACGATCGCGTTGTCGCTCTCGTCGCTGCCGTCGGCGAACTCGATGTCGTTGAAGCCGGCCGCCTGAAGCGTCTGCTTCGCCTGCTGCACGGTCTGGGTGACCACGCTCGGCACGGCGGTCTGGGTCTTGGCCTTGCCGATCTGGATCTGCACGTTGGATCCGGGGTCGGCCTGCGCGTTGGCTGCCGGGACCGTCTGGATGACCTTGTTGACCAGGTTGCCGTCGTCGGTCTCCACCTCGACGCACGTGCCGACCAGGTTGTTGGTCGTCATCTGTTGCTTGGCCTCGTCACAGCTCTTGCCTGTGACGTCCGGGACCGTGGACTTCTTCTTCTCGATGGCCACGGTCAGGGTGATCGTCGTTCCCTTTTCCTGCTCCGTGTCGCCCTTGGGGTCCTGAGCCGTCACGACGCCCGCCGGCCGGTCGGACTCCTCTTCCTTCTTCTCGACCTTGAAGCCCTTGTCGGTGAGCTGGGACTCCGCCTTGTCGAAGGTGAGGCCCGTGACGTCCGGAACCGTGACCTTCGGCGCCCCCGTCGACACCACCAGATTGACGGTGCTGCTCTTGTCGACCTTGGTATCGGCGACCGGGTCCTGCGAGCAGATGTTGCCCTTGGGCTGGTCCTCGCAGGCCTGCTCCGTGACTGTTCCCACCACGAGGTCGCTGTTGGTCAACAGCTTCGTGGCGTCCGCTTTGGTCTCGCCGACGAGGGCGGGCACCTTCACGTTCGTGTCGGCCGCGTTGTCCCCGGGGAACACGTACTTGCCGATCAGGATCGCGCCGACCAGGACGAGGACTCCCGCAAGGACCAGCAGGATCGTCGAGGTGTTCGACTTCTTCTGGCGGCGGCGGTCGGGGCGGTCGTCGTAGCCGTAGCTGCCGTCGTCCGGGTTCATCGGGGGAAGCATGGAGGTGGCGCCGGCGTCCGCGGAGCGCAGGGCCGTGGTGGGCTGGTCGGCGCCGTAGCCGCCGTAACCCACGGAGCCCATGGCCGCGGTGGCGGCGACGGGCTGGCCGTCGAGGCAGGCCTCGATGTCGGCGCGCATCTCGTCGGCGGACTGGTAGCGGTAGTCCGGGTCCTTGACGAGCGCCCGCAGCACGATCGCGTCCATCTCGGGCGTGAGCTCGGGGTCGAAGACGCTCGGGGGCTGCGGTTCCTCGCGTACGTGCTGGTAGGCGACCGCGACCGGGGAGTCGCCGATGAACGGCGGGCGGACGGTCAGCAGCTCGTAGAGCAGGCAGCCCGTCGAGTACAGGTCGGAGCGCGCGTCGACCTGCTCGCCCTTCGCCTGCTCCGGCGAGAGGTACTGCGCCGTGCCTATGACGGCGGACGTCTGCGTCATCGTCATGCCGGAGTCGCCCATGGCGCGGGCGATGCCGAAGTCCATGACCTTGACCTGGCCGTTGCGCGTGAGCATGACGTTGGCGGGCTTGATGTCACGGTGGACGATGCCGGCGCGGTGGGAGTACTCCAGGGCCTGGAGGATCCCGATGGTCATCTCCAGGGTGCGCTCGGGCAGCAGCCTGCGCCCCGAGTGCAGCAGCTCGCGCAGCGTGGACCCGTCGACGTACTCCATCACGATGTACGGGATGGACGTGCCGTCGATGTAGTCCTCACCCGTGTCGTACACGGCGACGATCGCGGGATGGTTGAGCGAGGCGGCCGACTGGGCCTCCCGGCGGAACCGGGCCTGGAACGACGGGTCGCGCGCGAGGTCGGCTCGCAGCGTCTTCACCGCCACCTGGCGCCCGAGCCGGGTGTCATGCGCGAGGTAGACCTCCGCCATGCCACCACGGCCGAGCACTTGGCCCAGCTCGTACCGGCCGCCGAGGCGACGCGGCTCTTCCATAGCTACCTACCAGCCCTCTCCGTCGGTCCCGACCGCCGTTGTGTGGTCGGGCGGTGTGCTGTCCGGGCATACCGTACCCGGCTCGCCTTCTGTGACCTGGCCACTATCGTCACCCGATACAGGACCGGTATCCCAACGTGCACCGATGTGAAGGAGACGTGACGGGGGTCACTTGTTGCTGTTGATGACTGCCTGCATCACACTCTTCGCGATGGGGGCCGCGAGGCCGCCACCAGAGATGTCGTCACGATTGGCGCTCTCGTCCTCGACCACCACGGCGATGGCGACCGGTGTGCTGCCGTCGCTGAGCTTGGCATACGAGATGAACCACGCGTACGGGTTCTCGCTGTTGTCGACGCCGTGCTGGGCGGTGCCGGTCTTGCCGCCGACCGTGACGCCGTCCTCGTTGATCTGAGCGTTCTTGCCGGTGCCGTCCTTGACGACCGTCTCCATCATCGACTGCAGGATCCCGGCGTTCTCCGAGGACAGCGGCTCGCTCATCTTCTCGGGCTCGGTCTGCTCGATGACGTCGAGGCCCGGAGCCTGCAGCTTGTCGACCATGTACGGCTTCATGAGCGTGCCGTTGTTGGCGACGGCCGAGGCCACCATGGCCATCTGCAGCGGGGTCGTGGCGGTCTCGAACTGGCCGATCGAGCTGAGCGCGGTCTGCGGCTTGTCCATCTTCTCGGGGAAGACCGAGGCGCTGGAGCGGACCGGCGTGAACTGCTCGGAGTTGAAGCCGAACTTCTCGGCCTCCGCCAGCATCTTGTCCTTGCCGAGGTCGGCACCGATCTTGCCGAAGACGGTGTTGCAGGAGACGCGGAGCGCTTCGCGCAGAGTCGCGTCCTTGCAGGGGATGTTCCCCTCGTTCTTCAGCTCGGTCGTGGTGTCCGGCAGGGTGTACGGCAGCGGGGAGTCGGTCTTCTGGTCCGCGGACGTGTACAGGCCGTTCTCCAGGGCCGCGGCCGCGGTCACCACCTTGAAGGTGGATCCCGGCGGGTAGACCTCGCGCAGCGCCCGGTTGAGCATCGGGTCGTTGGCGTCGTTCTTCTTCTGGAGCGCCGTCCAGGCCTTGCCGTCGACGCTCGTCGAGTTCCCGGCGAACGTGGAGGGGTCGTACGAGGGGGTGGAGGCGAGGGCCAGGATCGCGCCGGTCTCCGGGTTGATCGCGGCGACGGCGCCCTTGCCCTGCTTGAGGAGACCGTCGTACGCGGCCTTCTGCGCGGCGGCGTTGAGGGTGGTGACGACGTTGCCGCCCTGCTTCGACTCGCCGGTGATCATGTCGAGGGTGTTGCGGAAGAAGAGCCGGTCGTCGTTGCCGGTGAGGATGCCGTCCTCGATGGACTCCAGCTGGGTGGCGCCGAAGGCCTGGGAGGCGTACCCGGTGACGGGCGCCCACATGGCGCCGTCCTTGTAGGTGCGCTTGTACTCGAAGTCGTTGTAGCTGTCGCCGCTGGTCTTGGCGGATCCGGTGATCGGGTTTCCGTCGACGATGATGTTGCCGCGCGGGGTGGCGTAACGCTCGATCGCGACGCGGCGGTTCTTCGGGTCGGACCTCAGAGTGTCCGCCTGGACGTACTGGATCCAGTTGTCGCGGATGAGCAGGGCGAGGACCAGGAGGCCGCAGAAGATCGCGATCCGGCGAAGGGGCTTGTTCACGGGCGGACCACCTGGGTCATTTCGGCGTCGGGGTTCGGAGCGGGGGCCGGTGCCGGGCGGCGGGCGGTGTCGCTGATTCTGATCAGGATGCCGATGAGGGCCCAGTTGGCGATGACGGAGGATCCTCCGGATGCCAGGAAGGGCATCGTCATACCGGTCAGCGGGATCAGGCCCATGACGCCGCCGGCGACGACGAAGACCTGGAGGGCGAAGGCGCCGGAGAGGCCCACGGCGAGGAGCTTGCCGAACGGGTCGCGGGCGGCGAGGGAGGTGCGTACGCCGCGCTCCACGATCAGGCCGTAGAGCACCAGGATCGCCATGACTCCGGCCAGGCCCAGTTCCTCGCCGAAGGTGGCGAGGATGAAGTCGGAGTTGGCGGCGAAGCCGATGAGGTCGGAATTGCCCTGGCCGAGTCCGGTGCCGAGGGTGCCGCCGGAGCCGAAGGCCCACAGGGCCTGCATGGACTGCTCGGTGTGCCCGAACACGCCATCCTGGCTGAGGGTGTACTCGCGCATGGGGTCGAGCCAGGCCTGGACGCGCTGCTGGACGTGTGTCTCGAAGGAAGCCACGCCTACCGCGCCGGCCGCCGACATCAGCAGACCGAAGACGATCCAACTGGTCCGCTCGGTGGCGACGTACAGCATGACGATGAACATTCCGAAGAACAGCAGCGACGTACCGAGGTCGGTCTCGAAGACCAGGATCAGGATCGAGATCACCCAGACGACCAGGATCGGGCCGAGGTCCCGTCCGCGTGGCAGGTAGAGACCCATGACGCGGCGGCTGGCCAGGGCCAGGGCGTCTCTCTTCACCATGAGGTAACCGGCGAAGAAGATCGCCAGGATGATCTTCGCGAACTCACCCGGCTGGATACTGAATCCGGCGACCGAGATCCAGATCTTGGCGCCGTAGATGTCCTCGCCGAGCCCCGGGACCAGCGGAAGGACCAGCAGGACCAGCGCGCCGAACATGGAGATGTAGGTGTAGCGCTGCAGGACGCGGTGGTCCTTGAGGAAGATCAGTACAGCCACGAACAGGGCGACGCCCATCGCGGAGTACAGCAGTTGGCGAGGGGCCGCCTGGACGAAGGAGTCGCTCGCCTGGAGCCGCTTCGACTGATCCAGGCGCCAGATGACGACCAGGCCGATGCCGTTCAGGAGCGTCGCCAGCGGCAGCAGCAGTGGGTCCGCGTACGGCGCGAACTTGCGTACGACGAGGTGGCCGACGCCCGCGAGGAGGCCGAGGCCGAGGCCGTAGCTCAGCAGGCCGGGCGGCACCGAGTCGTTGATGGCGAGGCCTACGTTGGCGTAGGCGAACACCGGGATGACGACGGCGAACGCCAGCAGCGCCAGCTCGGTGTTGCGTCGGCTAGGTGTGCCGATCGAGCCGATGGTGGAGGTGTGGTGCGTCGGCGAGTTCGTACTGCTGCTCATGGTGTGACAGGGCCCCTCACGGCTGCTTACTGCTTACCGCACAGCGAGACCAGCTTCTGCTCTTCGTCGGAGAGGCTGGGGCCGGGTGTGGGAGTGGGTGCGGTCGTGGACGTGGACGAGGACGCCGAGGGGGTCGGCGTCGGTGTGGCCTTGGACGTCAGGGAGGTCTTTGTGGTTCCCGTGGTCCCGCCGGCCTCGCCCTCACCGGTCTTGGCGTTGTTCTCGGCTTCGGCGGCGCGGCGCTCGGAGTCCTTCTTGCATGCGGAGGCCTGCAGGGCGAGCTCGTCGATCTTCGACTTGGCGTCGCTCAGGCCGCCTTCGGCGATGGTCGCCTTGACCTGCTCCTGCATGTACGGCGGCAGGTACTTGAGTTCGATCTCGGGGTGGTCCTTCTCCACCTTCGAGAGCGAGACCCAGGCCAGGTCCTGGCTGATGCCCTGGTACAGCGCGACGTGCTCGTCCTTGGTGCCGACGTAGTACTGCGTCTGCGTCCAGCGGTAGCCGCCGTAGAGGCCGCCGCCGACGACGGCGAGCGCGAGCACGATGTAGAAGGATCTCTTCAGCCACTTGCGGCCGGTGCGCGGCTTGACGAAGTCCTCGTCGGAGTAGCCGCCGAAGCCGCTCGTGTCCACGTAACCCGTGGTGTCGCCGCTGCCGGGCGGACCGAACTCGCCGCCGCCCTGTCCGGGCACGGGCCGGCCGAGGCTGGAGGCGCGCCCTGCGGGCGTCTGCATCGCGTCGTTGTCGTGCATCTGGTGCTGATGCTGGTTCTCGGCGACCGCGCCCACGACGACCGGGGTGTCGGAGAGCTGTGCGGCGAGGGTGTCGCCCCCGTCGATGTCGAGGACGTCGGCGATGATGACCGTGATGTTGTCCGGGCCGCCGCCGCGCAGCGCGAGCTCGATGAGCTGCTGCACGGTCTCCTGCGGGCCCTGGTAGCTGGCGAGGGTGTCTTCCATCGTCTGATGGGAGACGACCCCGGAAAGTCCGTCGGAGCAGATCAAGTAGCGGTCGCCGGCGCGGACTTCACGGATGGAGAGGTCCGGCTCGACGTGGTCGCCGCTGCCCAGCGCGCGCATGAGGAGCGACCTCTGCGGGTGCGTGGTGGCCTCTTCCTCGGTGATGCGTCCCTCGTCGACGAGGCGCTGCACCCAGGTGTGGTCCTGCGTGATCTGCGTCAGTACGCCGTCCCGCAGCAGGTACGCGCGGGAGTCGCCGACGTGCACCAGACCGAGCCGCTGACCGGTCCACAGGAGGGCCGTGAGGGTCGTCCCCATGCCTTCCAGCTGGGGATCCTCCTCGACCATCATCCGCAGCTGGTCGTTGGCCCGCTGCACGGCGGTGCCGAGCGAGGTGAGGATGTCGGAGCCGGGCACGTCGTCGTCGAGCGCGACGATCGTGGAGATCACCTCGGAGCTGGCGACCTCACCGGCGGCCTGGCCGCCCATCCCGTCGGCGATCGCGAGCAGACGGGGACCGGCGTAGCCGGAGTCCTCGTTCCCCTCGCGGATCATGCCTTTGTGCGATCCGGCGGCGAAGCGCAGTGACAGACTCATGCGCACCTCGCCCGTCGGCTCCGGGTACATCCGCACGGTGCCCACCCTCCGGTCGGGAGCGCGCGGGCGTCCAAGGCGTGGACCGCCGCTGCGTGCTCGCTCCGCTCGCTCATTGTCGTACTACTTCCGCAGCTCGATGACGGTCTTGCCGATGCGGATCGGCGCGCCCAGCGGAATCGGTGTGGGGGTCGTCAATCGGTTCCGGTCGAGATACGTGCCGTTGGTGGAGCCGAGGTCCTCGACGATCCACTGGCCGTCCCGGTCCGGGTAGATCCTGGCATGGCGGCTGGACGCGTAGTCGTCGTCCAGCACGATGGTGCTGTCGTGCGCGCGGCCCAGCGAGATGGTCTGCCCCTGCAAGGCGACCGTCGTGCCCGTGAGGGTGCCCTCCGAGACGACGAGCTTGGTGGGGGCACCGCGACGCTGGCGGCTGCCGCCGCTGGGCGCCGCGGCCTGCTGGCGTTGCGGCGGTGGCGCGGCCTGGCGCGCGGCCGACTGCTGCCTGTTGGCGTCCCGTCGCGATCCGCGCTGTGTGACACGCGTTCCGAACAGGTCGCTGCGGATGACCTGCACGGCCACGATCACGAACAGCCACAGAACGGCCAGGAAACCCAGCCGCATGACCGTGAGGGTCAGCTCTGACATTGCCCCCGCTTCACCCTTCGGCTTGCCGGTAAATGATGGTGGTGCTGCCCACGACGATCCGCGAGCCGTCGCGGAGCGTAGCGCGGGTGGTGTGCTGCCCGTCCACCACGATGCCGTTGGTGGACCCGAGATCCTGGACAGTAGAGGGCGTTCCGGTCCGGATCTCACAGTGCCGGCGCGAGACGCCGGGGTCGTCGATCCGCACGTCGGCTTCGGTGCTGCGGCCCAGCACCAGCGTCGGGCGGGAGATCTGATGGCGTGCGCCGTTGACCTCGATCCAGTGCCGCATCCGGCCGCCGGGCTGCACGCCCGGTGCCGCGGTGGGCCGCTGGCCCATGGGCGCGGGTCCGCCGCGGACGCCGGGCGGCGGGGCGGCCGGCATGGGCGGAGCTGCTGCGGGCTGGGCGGCCGGAGGATAGCCGTAGGCGCCGGGCCTGCCCGGGGCGGGCGCCGCGGGGGCGCGCTCCGGGGCCTGCTGGTTGGTGGAGGAGGCGAGCGTACGGCTGCGCACCCGGTACAGACCGGTGTCGAGGTCGTCGGCCTTCTCCAGATGGACCTTGATGGGGCCCATGAACGCGTAGCGCTGCTGCTTCGCGTAGTCACGCACCATGCCGGCGAGCTCGTCGCCGAGCTGCCCCGAGTAGGGGCTGAGGCGCTCGAAGTCCGGCGTGCTCAGCTCGACGATGAAGTCGTTGGGTACGACGGTCCGGTCGCGGTTCCAGATCGTGGCGTTGTTGTCGCACTCGCGCTGGAGCGCTCCGGCGATCTCCACGGGCTGGACCTCGGACTTGAACACCTTGGCGAAGGTGCCGTTGACCAGACCTTCGAGACGTTGCTCGAACTTCTTCAGGACTCCCATGGGGCACCTCCTCCTTCGTAGCCGTCCTGGTACAGCTTGCTGTCGTCATCCTGGTGCTGCGGGTCTTGCTCGTGCTGCGGGTGCTGCTCGTAGCGCTGGTCGTGCTCGTACTGCTTACTGATCGTATCCACGCGTCGGGAAATCGGCTGGTTCCCCCTGTCGGCCCGGTCGACGGGTGTCGACGGCTTCCGGAGTCCCTTCCCGAGTTCCCTGCGCGGTGCCGTTTCGAACTCCTGCGGGCGCTACTCCTGCCAAGGATCGTAGAGGCGGTCCGCGACCAGTGTCCCGCACCTGACTGTGCGGGCTGTCCTGCTCCTGGGTAGATGCCCAGGACCGGTACGAGGTTGATACGTGAACCGGTTCTGCTTGAAACGTGCGGCCGTCGCTGTACCCGGTGCGGGGGAGGTGGCCTGGGCGGGAGCCCCTGTCCGGGAGGGGTGCGGACGTCGTCTCGCGGGGGTGCGGGCGCGGTCCGCACGGGGGCGCGGGCCCCGGGAAAGGGATGTGAATCCACCCCGATCAGCGTGCTAATCTTCTCGATGTCGGCAGGCGCTCACACCACTTGGTGGGAGACGGACGACACAGAGAATGCGCGAGTGGCGGAATGGCAGACGCGCTGGATTCAGGTTCCAGTGCCCGCAAGGGCGTGGGGGTTCAACTCCCCCCTCGCGCACCAGGAGAAACCGACGAAACGGGTTCTCACCAGTGACGAAAGTCCTGGTGGGGCCCGTTTCTCGTTGTTGCGGTGGGTCGAGGTGTGGACGGTGACGTGGCAGGGCCCCGGCGGTGAGGTTTCTCACGGTCGGGGCCCTGCTCTTTGTGCTGCTGATTGTTCTCCGGGGTGCTGCTGGGGTGGTGCCGGCGGGCTCAGGCGGCCGGCACTAGATGGCCGGTGGGTGTCCAGCCGCCGGGCTCTTTGTTCTTCCGCCTCTGGTGGGTTCGGCGGCGGGGGCGTTCGCCGCCGAGCGCCAGCGTCTCAAGCCACTTCTTGATCTTTCGGCGGTTGGCGTGGGCCAGCTGGAAGGCCAGCAGGATCGTTTGCGCCGCGATGCCGCGGATACGGCGTGAACCAGCGGCTTCGATGCCCTCGGCCAGTGGATTCTTTGCGTAGCCGTTGTATCCCTCGACGCTGTTGCGGAGCCGGAAGTAGATCTTCTGCCATTCCGGGCCGCCGTACTCCAGGGCCTGCCAGTGTTTCGCGCCGGCTTCTGGACTGACTGTGATGGCACGCTGGCGGCAGACCTTGACCGACCCCGCTGGCGTGGGCTGCGGATCGACGAGCGGGAGCTGGGTGCCGCGGCCCATCGTGTGGGGCTTGTTCGGGCACTGGGCCTTGCCCGCTTCGGCGGGGCACATCATCCGCTGGTAGCCATCGGCGTCGGCGTTCTGTTTCGGCATGATGCGGTAGCCGCGGCGGGCGGCGATCAGCCGGACCCACGTTTCCCGGTCGATGCGCTCGGCGTACAGGTCGATGGTGGCGTTGATGAGGGGCTTTGGCATGGACGGGCAGTACCAGCGGCCCTCGACGAGGATCGCGCCCTGCGTTCCGGCCTGCCTCCCGAGCTGGTCAGCCCGGTAGTCGTAGACGGGCTTGAAACCCATGGCGCGGACGGGGAGCTGCCAGTCCTCGGGCTCGGAGTTGTTGTAGGCGCGGTCGCCGGCAAGGTAGCCGGGTTTGTATCCCCGCTCGTGGAGCCGGTTGAGGACCTTCACGCCGTTGTACGCGGGGCGCTGGCCGGGCTTGTCGAGGGCGACGCCGAGGACGAGGACCGGGAGGACTTCGGGGTTCGGGGTGCCGTCGTCGAGGAGCACGGCGTCGTGTTCGGCGTCACGGGTCACAATGAGGTGGGCGTCGTAGCCGAAGAGATACTTCTTCTTGAGCGACGTCTTCTTCTTGCCCGGGGGAGTCTTGGCTTTGCCCTTCTTGGCGGGCGACGGAAGCGGGCGCATGGCGTCGGACACCGGCGCGTCCGGGTCTCGGTGGTCGCCGTCGCGTACGTACCAGCCGGCGTCGGGGGCGGTGGCGAGCTCGGGCCCCTGCGTACGACGACCGCGGGAGAACGTGCGGACGGGGGTGGCGTCCACGCCCAGGGAGACCTCTGCCAGTTCCCCCAGCAGATCGTGGAGTGGGCGCACGGAGGCGTCCAGCACGAACTCGGTGAACAGTGCCAACCGTCGCTCCCGCTCCCCCAGGTCGTCGACGTCAGCCGCCGCCGCCAGTGCGTTGGCCTTCTCGCGTGGGAGGTGCCCGTTGGGTGGCAGCGGGGAGGGGTTCATCGCATCCTTCATCGAGTGAAAGAGACGTCGGACAACGGCGTAGGCCGCCTCGAATCCCCGGTCGTGGTCTTCATACTCGGGTATGTCGAGCCGGGCGCGCAGTTGTGGGCTGATACGGAAGTACAGGATGTCGGTGACCCGTTCCAGGACGATCTTGCCGACGGTGTCCTGGGTGCAGAGGTAGAGGCCGATCAGGAGGCTTCTGAGATGCAGGGTGCGGCGGCGGCCGCGCGGGAGGTGGACGAACTCCTCCAGCAGCGGGACGAGTTGGCTGCTGTCGACTTCCCCGATCGCCGTCTCGACGTCGGCGTCGTCAATGCATCTGCGCTCGGCGCGCATCGCCAGCAGGCGCTCGTGGCGATCGCTGGACAGACTGCGTGGCGCTGTCATTGGCTGCCTCGGAGCAAGCGGGCGGCTTCTTCGGCAGGGACGGCGCTCAGAAACGGCAGGATGCGGGAGAGGCCGTGGAGGGTGTCGACGCCGGCCGCCGCCACGATGACGGTGATGGGAAGCCGCTCTTCGAAGAGTTCGACCAACCACGTCGACCTGAGACGGCCCATGACCAGGCGAGGGACGTTCGGGCTGGGCTGGGCTGGGCGCGGGCCAGGAAGTTCGTGACGGTGTTGGTGCCGCGGCTGTGGCAGTTGGGGCGGAACAGATACTGGGCGGCACCCCTGGTGTCGAGACGGTCGGCGGCGGAGGCCAGGACGCCTTCCCAAGGGCGGCGGCAGAGGATCTCCCGTTTCCGGGGGCCGCGAGTGACCACGACGACCGGGCCGCCACCTCCTGGGGCTCTGCGGACGTCGTGGACGCGCACCCGGATGACCTCCGGGGAATCGAGGCCGACACCGAGCCCGAGTGCCATGAGCGTCTTGCAGCCCCACCGCAGCTCCTCGGTGGGCTGACCACTCAGTCAGCCCCACAAGTCCGCGAGCTCGGTCCGGCTGTAAGGCTGTTGGGAACAGAGGCCGACAAGTTCGCCGACCACGACGTCTACCGCGACCAGGTCCGCGCCCGCGGCATCGTTCCCACCATCGCCCGACGCGGAACCCTGCACGGGACCGGCCTGGGCACCTACCGGTGGGTGGTCGAGCGAACCATCGCCTGGCTACACGGATTCCGCCAGCTCCGCATCCGCTGGGAAAGACGAGCCGACATCCACGAAGCCTTCCTCAAGCTCGCCTGCTGCCTGATCACCCACTGAGAACTCAGGTCATTGTGTGAGCCGCCGATAGCCGGCTAAGAACTTCGTTGGGGTGAAGCTCCAGCCGACCAGGCGCGGCCCGCTCCAGTTGATGCCGATCACGAGTCCATCCCGGGCGGCATCGAGCAGTACGCGATCGCACCAGGTGTCCAAGGGCATGGACTCAACGCGGAGCCCATGCCCCCAGATCTTTGCTGCCCTCTGGGCGCGGGGCGAGGTCGACCAGAAGGGAAGACTTCGCGTGCCGTCCGCAGAGAGGTGAGTCGGACTTCCGTCGTCGTCCCGGACAAGCCAGACCACGCTGCTTTGGCGGACGTCTCGGAAGAATGCCGCCGCTTGCGAACCGCTCTGACTCATGCCCACCGAGCCTACCGTTCTCCAACACTCATTTCGTTAGGAGTTCTAAGGAGCCAAGTAACGTTCACCCGGGCGTCCCTCCACCCTGGACCCCAGGGCTGTTCCAAAGTCCTTTGATCTCCGTGTAGTTGCTGGTCATGGGGCCAGGCCGAGGAGGTCGAGGGGGCGGGTGAAGGGCTGGTAGGACATCTCGCGGAGTCCGGCGGCGATGCTGGTGTGGCCGTGCTCGCGGAGCTTGTTGATGGCGAGGTTGCGCAGGGTGGCCATGTTCTCCGGGCCGTATCCGGTGCGGACTTGGGAGCGGTCCTCGTCGAAGGTGACATCGCGGACGAAGTGCAGCCGGTTTTCGATCACTCACTGCACTCTGGCGAGCCGGGCGATCTTCTCCGCCACGGCCGACGCGGCGATCAGCAGCACCGCCACGAACGGGTGACGCCGGCCCCGACGGCACCGCGGATCCGGGAGCCTGACCAGCCACTCAGCCAGCAACAGTCCCGAACGCCCAGTCAGCACAGGCGACTTGACGAGACAGACACGGGCAGACTGACGGCACATCGAGGCTCCGGTTCTGGACGACGACTTGTCAGGGTCATCCGTCCACAACGGGAGCCTCGATCCCTTCGTACCGGCCCCGTACGCATCGTCATCATGCCGTGACCAGCAACTTCACTTGATCAAACCGGACTTTGAAACAGCCCTGAGTTACCAGGCCAACCTCACCGAGGAACTGGCTGCACGGAAGGTCTCCACCGGTAGCGGGAATTGTCACATCTCGTCATGAGCCGGTTTACCATGGCTTCTGGTTCCAGCCCGCCTGAGGAAATTGGCGCTTGTGGAACTCGGAGGCTCGACGATCGTACTCCTTTTGTTCCAAAACCTGCATTTGATTCGAGGCTAATGATTCATTCGAATTAAAGAATGGAACGCCCATATTGAGATGCAAGAGTATCTGAGCAAAGCCGAGAGCTAGATAGCTTGCGAAGAAGAAGATGGGCCACAGAAACACAAGGGCGGCGTAGGTGGACCATCGTGAAGTGCTCTCCTGGGTATGAGGCGCATAGACAATCAGGGAATCAAGAAAAAAGGCGCCTCCCACGGATAGGATGGCTTTCACTTTTCGTGAGGTCCGAAGCCCGTGCCAAGCCCAGTTCAAGCCCATAATCGGCCTTCTCGGTACGGCTGGCCAGCCCTTGCTGACTACGACACGTGCATTAAGGGTCAGCAGGGGGCGTACTTTTCTAAGATAGAAGATACCTGTCGCGAGGCCGATGGGAAATATGATTGTCACCAGTGGTGCAAAGATCAAAAATATTCGGAACTTCTGGCTCGATCCTGTTCGCATCCAGTCATAGGGGTGCCGTGTGATCACGTCGACGGCAACGCCGATGCAGAGAAGGAATCCAACGATGTAGGTAGTGAGAAGGAGAGCAGGTAGGACGCCGGTCATGAGGTCGATACCCTCCGCTGCCGTACAGGGTGATCCAGTTATGTGGCGGAGTGGTCAGGGTATGCGTGCCGGGCCCGAATCCGCATCCCCCTTTTAGCGCATTTTCATGATTATCCCTACGTCATGGTAATTTTGGTGCGCCTGTGAGTTATGAATCGAATGCTCGGGCGAGAATTCTGTGAGCCTATCTCGCAGAGGCCATGAGGTTTGGGCTGCCGGGACGTGCCTCAGGGCTGTTTCAAAGTCCGGTTTGATCAAGTGAAGTTGCTGGTCACGGCATGATGACGATGCGTACGGGGCCGGTACGAAGGGATCGAGGCTCCCCTTGTGGACGGATGACCCTGACAAGTCGTCGTCCAGAACCGGAGCCTCGATGTGCCGTCAGTCTGCCCGTGTCTGTCTCGTCAAGTCGCCTGTGCTGACTGGGCGTTCGGGACTGTTGCTGGCTGAGTGGCTGGTCAGGCTCCCGGATCCGCGGTGCCGTCGGGGCCGGCGTCACCCGTTCGTGGCGGTGCTGCTGATCGCCGCGTCGGCCGTGGCGGCGGGTGCTCTGTCGTACGCGGCGATCGGGCAGTGGGCCCGCAGCGCCCCGCAGCAGACGCTGGCCCGATGTGGTGCGCGCCCGCTGACCTCACTGAACGTGCGGATCGCGCCCAGCAGATCGACGATCCGCCGGATCGTGTCCACCGTCTGCCCGGGAGGGCTGGCCGATCTGACCGGACAGGATCCGGCGGGGGTGGAGTCGCTGGCGGCGGACGGCAAGAGCGCCCGCGGATCGCGCCACGACGGGGCACCAGCCGCGCACCTGCTCGCCGCGATGACCAGTACCGGCCTACCGTCACCCAGCTGCGAGTGCCGGACAAGACGAATGAGAGCACCTGCTTCGCGGCCCTGTTGGCGCCGTTCGACCTGACGGGTGTCGTGGTGACCGCCGATGGTCTGCACACCCAGCGCGACCACGCAGTCTTCCTGGTCGAGGAGAAGGAGGCGCACTACGCGCTCACCGTGAAGAAGAACCGGCCCACGCTCCACGAGCACCTGCGCACCCTGCCCTGGAAGCAGGCCACCGCGAACTACTACGACCGCACCGTGGGCCACGGCCGCAAGGAGACCCGGGTCGTGCAGGCGCTGACCGCCGATGAGCTGGACTTCCCGCACGCCGCGCAGGTCGCGAGGATCACCCGGCACCGGACCAGCTTGAAGACTGGGAAGCGGACCCGCGAGGCCGTCTACGTGATCACCGATCTCACCAGCCGCCAGGCGTCCCCGGAGAAGATCGCCCGGCTCGCCAGAGCGCAGTGAGTGATCGAAAACCGGCTGCACTTCGTCCGCGATGTCACCTTCGACGAGGACCGCTCCCAAGTCCGCACCGGATACGGCCCGGAGAACATGGCCACCCTGCGCAACCTCGCCATCAACAAGCTCCGCGAGCACGGCCACACCAGCATCGCCGCCGGACTCCGCGAGATGTCCTACCAGCCCTTCACCCGCCCCCTCGACCTCCTCGGCCTGGCCCCATGACCAGCAACTACACGGAGATCAAAGGACTTTGGAACAGCCCTGCCCTGGACCCCCATCTCGACCACCTGCAACAACGCTTGGACTAGGGCGAACACAGTGCCAAGAATCTTTACCAGGAACTCCTTGGCAAGGGATATCTCGACCACTATCAGCGCGTGAAGGTGGCCGTCGCACCCCTGCTACGCGGGTTGCCCCTGGATCAGCCCCGCGAGCGCCCGGCTTCTCCGCGCGAGGCCGAACGCTGGATCACCACCCACCCGGACCACCGCGGCCTTCATGTCTCCCACCGCCTGCACCGGCTCCTCGGGCACTGTCCGGAACCCAAGCTCACCTACGACCTGGTTCGCTGGCATACTCGAAGGCCGCGACGCCTCATGCCTGCCGTTCTGGCTTGACGAGCTCTCCCACAGCGGACTGGCGCCCCCCGCCGCTAACCGTTGCCCAAGGGATTGCCACCACCTACAACTCCGGCGCCAACGAAGGCCGCATCACCGACGTCAAACTCCAGAAGCGTCTGATGGCAGGACGCTCCGGTGTCCCCTTCCTCCGCCACCGAGTCGTCCTGATCGCCCACCTCCACCGCCTCTATGCGGACCGGTCGACCACCGGATCGGGATGATCTACGCCTACGAAAATCTTGCCGGAGCCCCTTCCGGCCTGGGGGAGAGACGGTGTGGGCGGAGTGCCTGCTGCCGTCTACGCCTACCGCTCCTTCCTGACATCAAGACGGAGGCGATCCATGAATGTTGACCATCTGTCACTGCTAGGCTGCGCCGTGTCGAACGCACGCCGGGCCGTTGACTCACCACCTCGAAGAGGATCAATGCGAGATATCGTCAATACGGACGACGAGGTCATTGGACAAGCCGAGAAGAGCGAGATCGAAGAAAAAGGGCTGATCTGTCGTGTCGCGTTTGTGATGCTGCACAATGCTCGCGGGGAGCTGCTGCTGCATCAGCGCGCTGCCACGAAACGCGCCTACCCCTTGTACTGGTCGGGGGCGGCGGCCGGCCATGTAAATGCGGGCGAGACCTACGAGGAGGCCGCGCACCGGGAACTCCACGAAGAGCTCGGTATCGAAACAAAGTGCCAACGAGTGGGAAACTTCTATTCAGAGGCTGACCGTGAGATGGTTGGAGTCTTCCTCGGCTCGTACGACGGCCCCATCAAGATTGAAGAGGCCGAAGTCGCGCGTGTGGAGCACTTTAGTCTCGACCGGCTCAGCCGGGAGCGAGATGCGATGCTGGTGACGAGTTTCGTCGACCGATCGCTTCCCATGGTTGCCGAGGCGTTGAAAGCCGTTCAGGATCCATCATGAGCGGCTCGCCTCGAACGGCTTCTCCGCGATCATCTTGATGAAGCTGTGGGCGTGTTCGCCCATATCGTGATGACTGGCTTCCTGTTTGTTTCTCTCCAGATAGAGCAGGACCTTCCGCCATGGACTGTATGCGCCCACGACGGCACCCTGCTCGTCATCGGGAAAAGTCGGGACCACTTGGTGTGGCTGGGGAACGGGACTGAACGTACTCCATAGCGACACGGCGTTCATGCCACCTGACGTTGTCATGTCCTGCATCTGCTTGCACACTGCGGACTTGTCCTTGATGTAGTGCAGGACGCCGTTGCACACGACGAGGTCGAAGGAGTGGGCAGGTGTGAAATCGCGAATGTCGGCGTGGTGCATCGTCACCTCGACCCCGACCTCACGCATGAAGCGGCGGACTTTGGTGGCCCCAACGCGACTCAGTTCCACAGCCTCGACCTGCCATCCGAGGAGGGCGAGTCTGATGGCGTCGGTGCCTTCCCCGCTACCGATGTCGAGGGCACGCCCGGGTGGCCTCTGACGCGCCCAGCGCAGTATCGACTGGGTCATGAGCGATGCAGGGTGGTCGTCGGGATCGGTTGAATACCGGTGGGCTTGCCGCCACCAGTATCTTTCGGAGTTGCCATAAGAGGCATCGAAAAATTCCCTTATTTCCGGCACTCGGCCTCCCTATCGCTATACTTCCAGAGGAAGAGATTCCATGAATTCGCGGTTGTCGTAGGTTTCGGCTAGCTCCGCAAGTGCATTCCCTCTCGATGCGTCGGCATGGATCGCGGACAGTAGATCGTGGGCGCCAGGTATTCCTATGCGCTCGTAAGTCGGTACCAGATGCGTGAAGAATGCTCGATACTGCAGTCCTGCGATTCCAGTGATGTAGATCGTCTTTTGTGCTGAGCGTCTGGAACGCTTGGTCTGTTCCTGGGCGGCGGAGAACCGTGCGAGCAGTTCGTCGGACACCCTTGGCCCGCTCATCTCTCTGGCAAGGGATTCTGCGGCATCGTGTCTCCCATGGAGACGCAGATTCAGGCAGAGAACGTGGACGACGGCGTCGCGCTGAGTGGATTCCAGTGACTCGTTCCTGCAGACCGACAGAACGTTGGAGTACACCTGGTGTTCCCTGATGGTCACTAGATCGTCCATCCTCCATGGGAGCATCTGTGATTCAGCGGTATATCTCGCTTCGTTGGGGAGTTGCTGCTCGAACAGGTAGAAGAATAGGTTCTCCTTGTCTGGGTAATAGAAATTGAGGGCATCGACCAGTTCGGCCCGATTGGCGCACTCCGAGATTCCGAAGTCCTGCAGGAGTTCCCGATCGAGAGCCGTCCGGGCCGCCACTTCGGAGACGAGGAATACTGAGTTATCCGACGGCGTTTCGGCGACTGACTCGGGGGTAGCGCAATCCCGTTGATTGATGTACCCGCTCACATGGGATATCTTCCCCATCTCTCGGGTCGACGTGCGCGGAGTGTTGATTTGCAGCAGCGGCTCGACACCGGATCTGCCCCTCCTCCACGTGATCGCGACCAGGGCCGCCAGCCAGTCTCCGCTTTCCTGGCCGTCTACCAATACGCTGCGTCTGAACCGCGCTCCACTGCATCGAAACTCGCGCGTACTGGGCGAGGGCTCTCCGACGAGCACAATCTCATGCTCCTCGCGACTTGACTCGACCACTTCCCGGAAAGCCTGCTCGAAGTAGTGGTCCACTCGGTCAACGAAATTTACCTGCAAGTTTTCGGCGGATTCGAGCTTGGGTCGGGAAATGGAGAGCTGTACGCTCTGCCTACCGTCGGGCATCGAGAACAACGCCCCGATGAAGGGCGGGGCGAAAGGGTAGAGCGAAATTGCCCAATGACCCAGCCGACCGTAACGTAACAACAACGACATGAGGCGCCGACGCACTTGCCAAACACGGTACTTGCGCTCCACGAGAGCAGCATTTCGATCGGGGAAGCTTGCGCTGAGGCCGTCATTGATGAATGGCAGCACGGAATTATCGGGGAAAACCACGTGCAGGTGATCCCAGAATCCCTCGGCGGTCCGCGCCTTCCGGAACGCTGCTTCCTCTATGAGATCCGGCAGCGCGTCGTCGGACACGGTGATAACCGTGACCGATCGGGCCTCGATCAAATGTTCGACAAATCGACGCTGATCCGGGCCGCGATGTGTGGTGACAAGAGGGACCTCGGCCTCTGGTGACGCACCGAAGCGGAGTGACGACTCCCCATTCTCTTTGTCCTGCGCACGGGGGCGCTGCCCGGGGGCCAGATTTTCCAGCATGGTGACAAGGTCACGGCCCAGCGCCGTGATGCGCGCAGCAAAATGTGGGTCGTGAGGTTCGATACCGGTCAGGTCCACACACTGCCGTGTCTGGGCTTCCTTGATTCTTCGGGCGGCATCCGGCCCGGGCGCTGATACAAGCCCCGTGGAAATGTAACGGACCGGGAACACAAGGGATTCGTAAGGTAGTAGCTCGTACTCGAACCTACGCTCCTTCTCCAAGGTGAGAAAGGTGTCCCACTCCCGTGCGCACCATGTGGAGGTGGTGTATGAGGGCGATTGAATGGCGATGAACGTCGCACTGCGCTGCAGAGCGTGGAGAATCTGTGTTTCCCATAATGATGAGACTGGAATTTGAACGGTATCGATAAAAATCCTCAGCGGCCGACCGGTCAACGAGTGAAAAGTCTCGCATAAAACAGTGGTGAAGGCCGTCAGGAAACCGCGCGTCTGTTCGTCGAATCGCGCGTAGCTGATAAAGGCGTCGTACTCCCACGAATCAGTTGCGTTGGTCATGTACCGCCCCCTTCGGTCACATGGGATCTAGCGTACTGGCAGAGGCCTCTCGGCGGTATGGGACAAAGCCGGGTAGTTCCCCGTCGTATCGGCTTGTCAGAGGCCAGCTATACGGTTGGACCCGGGGATCCGTCGTTCTCGCGATCGGCCGGAATGGTCACGTGAGTCCGAGGGCGGCTGGCGGCCTGGTCGTGTCCCGCCCTTGATGACGCAAGCCCTCGGTGGTGTTGTAATTCCCGGCCAAGCGGAGTGGGCTGATGGCCAGATTCCGCAGTGACATGGTGCTCACGATTCTCGATGGTCCAGTGCCCGCGAACGCGTTTCGCCAGGTCAGCAGCGTTCACCTGGTGCGCTGTCAGGCTCATGATCGTGTAGACGCGTTCGATTGGCACCTTCCCGGTGCGGATGGTGCGCAGTCGGCAGACGATCTGCGGTGCTGGCCGGCGCACAGGAACGGCAGCCCGGGCACCGGTGTATCTCGTTACGGCCGTGAGTGGTGGCCGGGGTGCGGCCCATCAGCAGCACCTCCTTCTGTGACAGGTTCTTCACCAGCGCGTGCAGGCTCGGATAGTTGCCCTTGAGCGCGGCGATGTAGTGCGTGTCTTTCTCCTCGACCAGGTATTTCGCGCGGTCGGTGTGGGTCAGCAGCGCGTCGAAGTTCACCATCGCGCCGGTCCGGTCCAGCCGCTCCAGCAGTGGAACGCGGGGATCTCGCTGCTCTTGGTGTCGATCTCACGCTGGGCGAGCACTATGCCGTCGTCGCGCAGAGCGGAGATTAGGTGGAAGCGGCGGCCGTCGGCGCGGATCGCGCCAGGCAGGAATTTGCCGTCTACTGCGACCGCTGTCGGCACCGGGCGAGTCAGCGGTCGCAGCCGTCCTGGCCAGCGGTGCGGGAGACGGCGGCACGATCGGTGAGCCACTCCACCCCGCTCAGCACGCCCGTCGCGGAGTGCTTGGGCGGTCGCCGGTCTTGCGATGTCTCATGAAGCGAAACACCGCGGCAGTCTGGCCGTCGACGAGGGTGAAGAAGGTGGGCGGGCTATAGCTATCGAGGAGGGCATCTCCGCCTTCGTCCCCGTCTATGCCTCCGAGTGCAACTACCTGTCGAGTATCCGTCGCCTGGATCTGGAGTTGCTCCACACGACCAAGCGCATGGTGGCGTATTTAGAAGTCAGCGCGCTCCGTAGTGCTGATTGGGAGAGACGATCTTCACGGGCTATTAGGTCTGGCGTCAGCTCAACGAGGTGCGTGGCGGAGTAGTCAAACCTGACATGAGCCGTCAGTTCCTTGTCGTCATCTGCCGCGGCCAGCGGCCATCGCACCCTCTGGCCAGGACTCTGGGAAATGATCTATAAGATCGTGGGAAATGATCTTAGGTCTCCCAGGGTCGTCCCTGCCCAGCGCATTCCGTCGGTTCCCCACCAGCTGAAAGCCCCGCAGGTCTTGGACCTGCGGGGCTTTTGCGTTGTCCGGTTCTTGCAGCTCCGGGGTCTCAAGCGCGGCGCCCCGTGTGATTGTCCTGTTGATCGTTCTGCGTGAGGACAATCACACGGGGCGTGCGGTGGTGCGGTCGCGCTCTTGAGGGTTACGAACGGTTCCGCGGGGTTACGCGGCGAGGCGCTCGGCGAGTTCCTTGGCCTTGGTGGCCGCGTCGTCGAGGGCCTTCGTGCGCGAGGCCTCGAAGAGGGGGATCAGCTCGGCCATCGCCGGGTTGTGCGGGGCCATCGTGAGCTCCGGGACGATGAAATCGAGGTCCAGGGCGAGGGTGTCGCGCAGGACCGCCTCCAGGTAGTTCCGCACGTACTCGTAGGGCTCGCGCGGGGTGCCGGGCGCGTAGGAGCCGCCGCGGCTGGCGACGACCGTGACCGGGGTGCCCTTCACCTTCGAGTCCTCCGTCATGGCGGTGCGGCCCATGAGGACGATGTTGTCCAGCCACGCCTTGAGGGTCGACGGGATCGCGTAGTTGTACATCGGGGCGCCGATCAGGATCGCGTCGGCCTGCTCCAGCTCCTCTATGAGCGTCACGCGCTCCGCGAAGGCGGCGGCCTGCTCGGGGGTGTGCGCGTCCGGGGCGGCGAAACCGGCGGAGTGGGCGTCGGCGGTGATGTGCGGCACCGGGTTCGCGGCGAGGTCGCGGTAGATCACGGTGCCTTCGGGGTGCTGCTCCTCCCATGCCTTGCGGAAGGCGTCCGTCACCGTGCGGGAGGCGGAGGCGGAGCCCGGGAACACGGACGAGTCGATGAGAAGGAGGGTGGCCATGGGGATCTCCAAGGGGGCTGGGGGGAGTCGTCGGCGCGTGGTCGACGTGCTCGGCGTGGTCGGCCGAGAAAGTGAGAAGCCGAGCCTGGCGAGCGGGCTTCTTTTTCGTACTCGACTATAGATAACACAGCTACTTACTTTTTTTCATCCCCTTGTGTGGGCGCAGTACTCTGGAGCCATGCCAGAACCGGGATTCCGCGAGGACACAGGGCCGTGCCAGAAGGTCGACGACGGCATGACCCGGGTGTTCCAGCTGCTCGGAAAGCGCTGGACGGGCCTGGTCGTCTCCGTGCTGCTGCAACGGCCCGTCCACTTCGCCGACCTCCGCAGGGCGATCCCCGGCATCAGCGAACGGATGCTCTCGGACCGGCTCACCGAACTGGGCGCGGCGGGACTGGTCGTGCGCGAGGTCGACGAAGGCCCCCCGCTGCGGGTCTCCTACCGGCTGACGGAGTCGGGCGCCGCACTGGAACCCGCGCTCAAGGAACTCGGGTCCTGGGCGGAAAGGCATCTGCCGGAAAGCGGGCCGTGCCCGCGGTGACGTGGGCGGTACGCCGCTGATCTCCCGGAGCCTGTGGAGTTGTCCACAGGCTCCGAGTTGTCCACAGGGTCTGACGCCTTTCCATGACCGGCTGTACGGTCATGACGAGTTGATGTTCATGCACGGGGGAGGCGGTCGGAGTGACCGAGCCAGGTACAGCGGGTCCGGCGCAGGAAGCGCAGCGGCCGCAGCAGGTGTCCAGGGCTTTTGCGGTACGTGGATTCGCGGCATCGCCCCATCAGGGCTCGCCGAAGGAAGAGGGCAAGGCCCTGCGCGGCCCCGTGCCCCGCGCCGCGCACGCGGAGCTCACGACGGACGCCGGCCGGCCCGACGCCGTGAGCGCGGTGGAGGAGTCCAACCGCGGCCGGATCCCCGGGCTCACCCCGATACGCGTCGGCAGGATGGCGGCCACGCCCTTCGCCTTCCTGCGCGGTTCGGCGGGCCTCATGGCTTACGACCTCGCGCGCACCCCCATGACCGGGATCAGCGCCCAGATATGCGGCGACGCGCACGCGGCGAACTTCGGCCTCTACGGGGACGCGCGCGGCGGCCTCGTCATGGACCTGAACGACTTCGACGAGACGGTGCACGGCCCCTGGGAGTGGGACCTCAAGCGCCTCGCCACCTCGCTGGTGCTCGCGGGCCGGGAAGCCGGGGCGGACGAAAACACCTGCCGCAAGGCGGCACACGACGTGGTCGGCGCCTACCGGCGCACCCTGCGGCTGCTCGCGAAGCTCCCGGTGCTGGACGCGTGGAACGCCATCGCGGACGAAGAACTCGTCTCGCACACCGACGCCCACGATCTCCTCGGCACGCTGGAACGGGTCTCCGAGAAGGCGCGGGGCAACACCAGCGGGCGGTTCGCGGCGAAGTCGACGGAGGCCGTGGAAGGCGGTGGCCGACGCTTCGTGGACGCGCCGCCGGTGCTGCGCCGCATACCCGACGCGGAGGCGGCGGCGGTGGCCGCGTCACTGGAGGAGTACCTCACGACGCTGTCGCAGGACCGGCTTCCCCTCCTCGCCCGGTACGCCGTGCACGACGTCGCTTTCCGTGTCGTCGGCACCGGCAGTGTGGGCACCCGGTCCTACGTCGTCCTGCTCCTGGACCACCGCGGCGAACCCCTCGTCCTCCAGGTGAAGGAGGCACGCGCCTCGGCGCTGCTCCCGCACCTGGTGACGGCCGGCCACGCGATACCCGACGTGCCGCACGAGGGCCGCCGCATGGTCCTCGGCCAGAAGCGCATGCAGGTCGTCAGCGACATTCTGCTCGGCTGGACCTCGGTCGACGGACTCCCCTTCCAAGTACGCCAGTTCCGCAACCGCAAGGGCAGCGTCGACCCCGCCGCCCTCGCCGCCGACCAGATAGACGACTACGCCCGCATGACCGGCGCCCTCCTCGCCCGCGCCCACTCCCACAGCGCCGACCCGCGCCTCATCGCCGGGTACTGCGGCAAGAGCGAGGAGCTGGACGAGGCAGTCGCTTCGTTCGCGGTGGCGTACGCGGACCGTACCGAGGCGGATCACGCGGAGCTGGTGGGGGCTGTGCGGGCGGGGCGGATTGAGGCTGAGTTGGGGGTTTGAGGGGTGGGGGAAGGGGTGGGGGCGGGGAGGGGGAGGCCCCCCAAGCAGTCGTCCCGAGTAGTCCCGACGCAGTGGTCCCGAGTAACCCCGACGCCCCGTGGCCTACGCTGGTCGGGTGACGACGCCGGAAGCCGAGCAGAGCCAGTCCGAGCCCATCGACGAGGGGGCGCGGGAGCAGTCCGGTGCCCTGGAGAGCGCGGCGGACGGGTCCGCCGTGGCGGGGTCCCACGAGGCGCAGCCCGGGGGCGGGTCGTCCTCGCAGGCGGAGCCCGGAGGCGAGCCGTCCCAGCAGGTCGGCGCCGAGGGTGAGGCGTCTTCGCAGGCGGAGCCCGATGGCGAGACGCTTCAGCAGGCCGGCACCGACGGTGGGACGTCGGAGCAGGGGACCTCGGAGCAGACGGGAACCGAGGGTGTGGCGCGGCCCGAGGAGCGGTTGGAGCGGGCCGTGCGGGCGGCCGAGCAGGCGCTGATCGAGTTCGAGATCGCCGTGGAGACCTTCCGGGTCGAGGTCGACAACTTCTCGCGGCTGCATCACCAGAAGCTCGGGCCGATGTACTCCAGGCTCGACGAGCTGGAGGCGCTGATCGCCGAGGCGCGGGCCGCGCGCACCGGAGACCCGGAGGACCTCCGCAAGGCGGACGAGGCGCGGGCGCGGGTCATGCCGATGCCGGGCGTCGAGGAGCTGTTCCACGGCTGGATGGACTCCGAGGGACTGTTCCCGGAGGCTGTGGCGATGCTGACGGATCAGCCGGTGCGGCCTCCGCAGCGGGTGCGCCCCAGTGACGAGGCCCGCAAGCTCTTCCGTGAGCTCGTCCGCAAGGCCCACCCCGACCTGGCGCAGGACGAGGACGAGCGCAAGCGGCGTGACGAGTTCATCACCCGGGTCAATGCCGCGTACGCGCGGGGCGACGAGGCGCTGCTGCGGGAGCTCTCCGCGGAGTGGGCCGCGGGTCCCGTGCCCGAGGAGTGGAAGCCGAGCCGCAGCGAGGAGCTCTACGCCCGGCTCGAGTGGCTCTCCCAGCGCAAGGAGATGCTCACGTTCGTCGCCCGCGAGCTGGAGGAGAGCGCCATCGGCGCGATGCTCAAGATGGCTCCGGAGGATCCCGACCGGCTCCTGGAGGAGATCGCCGAACAGCTGCTGACCCAGGTCGGCGAGCGCGAGAGGGAGCTGGCCGAGTTGACGGGGCAGACTTCCTGAAGCCGACGAGCGACTCCCTGAAGCGGTCGAGCCGACCCCTGAAGCCGGTTGATCGGGCTCGCTGGAGCTGATCGGCCGGGATGCCCGCGGGGGACCGGGCTGTCTGTGGGGTCAGGTAGCGTCGGAGGTATGAGTTTCGGAGCTGGTGTGCCCACGGTCGAGGTCGGGGATCTCGCGGACGGAGACTTCCTGCTGGACGTCCGGGAGGACGACGAGTGGGAGGCAGGTCACGCCGAGCGGGCGCTGCACATCCCCATGAGCGAATTCGTCGCGCGTTACGGCGAGTTGACCGAGGCGGCCCCGCAGGACGGCAAGGTCCACGTGATCTGCCGCTCCGGTGGCCGTTCGGCGCAGGTCACGATGTATCTGGTCCAGCAGGGCATCGACGCGGTGAACGTCGACGGCGGCATGCAGTTCTGGGCAGCCACCGGCCGCCCGGTGGTGGACGACAAGGGCCAGCCGGGTTTCGTGGTCTGAAGCGACTGAAGCAACTGAAACGGCTGAAACGACCGCACCCGTACCGGGGGAGGCGTCGGCTGCCTGCCCCGGCACGAGCGTGAGCCCAGGTGGCCGCCCGGATGGGCGGCGGGCGTGCGGTCAGCCCAGCGGATGGGCGGCCAGCAGATCGCCCAGTGCCTCCTCGTGCGCCGCCGCCGGCCCGAGCGCCAGCTCAAGCTGCTTGGCCCAGGCGTGGTACCGGTGCAGCGGATAGTCGGTGTCGGCGCCGAATCCTCCGTGCAGATGCTGCGCGGTCTGCACGACCCGCCGTACCCCTTCCGATGCCCAGATCTTGGCGACGGCCACGTCTCCGGACGCCGGAAGCGCACCCGTCGCCCCGGTACTGATCCGCCATGCGGCCTGCCAGAGCGTCACTTCCATCGCGCGCAGGTCGATATAGCGGTCGGCGGCCTGTACGGCGACCGCCTGGAACGTGGCGACCGGGAACCCGAACTGCTCCCGCTTGCTGGTGTATTCGCTCGTCATCCCGAGCACGCCCTCCCCGAGCCCGAGCGCCAGCGCGCACGTCCCGGTGGTCAGCAGCTCGCGCAACCACTCCCACGCGCCGTCCGCGTCGATGACATCCTGGGCGGCGATCCGTACCGACTCCAGGCGCAGTTCGCCGAGCCGCTCGCCACTGGTGGAGATCTGCTCGGCGAGTACGGCTCCTTCGTGGACGCGGGGCACGAGGGCGAGGACGGTCCTGTCTGCAGCCGTGTGCGCGGGTACGAGGGTGAAGTCGGCGTTCTGCGCCCAGGGAACGGCGGTCTGTACCCCGTCGAGCACCCACGCCTCACCGTCCTGCCGTGCGGTCACGGCGAGTTCGGCCCCGTCATGGCCGCTGCGGCCGTTCGCGGCGACGGTCAGCACCAGTTCGCCGCGGCCCGCCCGCGTGAGCACCTCCGCCTTCAGCTCCTCGCCGCCGTACCTCTGCACGGCCACCGCTGCCGCGCTGCTCTCCAGCAACGGCACCCGTGCGAGCACCCGCGCCGACTCACGCAGCACCAGGCACAGCGCGACGGCGTCGAGACCTGCCCCGCCGTACTCCGCGTCGAGGAGCAGGCTCAGCAGGTCCGCGTCGGCGAGCTTCGCCCACAGTGCCCGGTCGAAGTCCTCGGCCACGGCGCCTGCGGTGAGTGCGGGGCTGGGCACCCCGTCCGGCGCGACCCCCGCGAACACCGCCTTCGCCGCCTCGACCGCCGCCTGGTGTTCCTCGGTGAAGGTGAAGTCCACGGTCCCGTCCTCCCATGCACCGGCCAACCGGCCAACAGACCAGGCAGGCACCTGATCTGACGGAGCGTCAAGATAGAACAGGTTCTACGAGAAGGGAACCGAAGGGGGGCGGCCGGTCACGGCTGCGTCACCCCCGACTGGCATCGGCCATGGCTCTACCCGGGCAGACCGATCGTTCGGTCTGTCCGGATTCAATGGTGAGACGAGTCGCCGTAAGGTGTCAACCGCTGTGGATAACCTCTTGGCGGCTGATGTGGCCGCTGTGGCTCCTGGGGCTGTGCCGGGCGATCTGGCCTGAGTACCGTTCCCGTGCGAACGCCGCAGCGTGGGGCTCGCGGGCGGTACGACGACGCCGCGCGGCCTCGGTGGTGGGGAGTGTGACCGGATCGGGATAGGGGCGGAATGGACGCGTACGACGAGGGCTCGAACGGCCGGCAAGCGCCGGACGCGCCGCCCGACGGGCCCGCGCCTGCCAGGCGCGACACTCCCGGCGCACCTGATATCCCCTCCACGCCCGACACCCGCGAGGTGTCCACCGCCACTGATCTGCCCAACGCTCCGGACGCGTCCAACGTGCCCGGCGGACTCACCGAAGGCGAACCCACGGTCCCCGCCGGAACCGCGCCAGGCGACCCACCCGCCCCCACCGGCATAGCCGCCCTCTCCCCCGGCTACCAGATCGCCGCCGCCCTCGCCCTCGCGGTCGTCGCGGTCACGGCCTGTGTGCATCTCGGCATGGTGTTCCTGCACCTCGCGCCCTCGAACACCGTCACCAAGCAGCACGGCACGGCGATCGAGGAGTGGATCTACCCCGAGTTCGAGCAGAACTGGAAGCTGTTCGCGCCGAACCCCCTGCAGCAGAACATCGCCGTCCAGGTGCGCGCCCAGGTCCGTACGCCGGACGGCACCAGCCGTGAGACCGGGTGGTACGACCTGTCGGCGCTCGACGGCGCGGCCATCGACGGCAACCTGCTGCCGAGCCACACCGATCAGAACGAACTGCGCCGGTCCTGGGACTTCTACGTCAGTTCGCACGACGCCGAGAACCGCCCCTCGGGCATGCGCGGTGACCTCTCCGAGCGCTATCTGCGCCGGGTCGTCGTGCTGCGCCTGGACCGCCTGCAGGCCGGCGGCAAGGACGCCGTCGTCGAAAGCGTCCAGGTCCGTTCCCGTACGACCAACGTGACGCCCCCCGAGTGGAGCCAGGAGCAGGTGTCCGACAAGCCGATGCTCCGCGAACTGCCCTGGTGGTCCGTCGCCGAGGGCGACCGGCAGCAGGAGACGGCGGAGGCGAGCGCCCGATGAACCGTTACGCCCTGTCGCTCTCGCGCGGCATCAGCCGGGTCACCGGGGCGGCCCTCGGCCCCTACCAGAGCGCCGTGATCCGTATCGGATTCTCCGTCACCTGGCTGCTGTTCCTGCTGCGCGAGTATCCGCACCGCCAGGAGATGTACGGGCCCGACGGGCCGTGGAGCTGGGACATCGCCCAGCAGCTCATCGCGAACAACCACGCCTTCACGGCCCTGATGTGGTCCGACAGCCAGATCTGGTTCGAGATCGTCTACGCCCTCGCCGCCCTGTCGAGCCTCCTGCTGCTGCTGGGCTGGCGGACCCGCACGATGTCCGTGCTCTTCATGGTCGGCGTGCTCTCGCTGCAGAACCGCAGCGTCTTCATGGGGGACGGCGGCGACAACGTCATCCACCTGATGGCGATCTACCTGGTGTTCACACGCTGCGGCCAGGTGTGGTCGCTGGACGCGCGGCGGGCTCGGCTCGGGCGGGAGGCACGCGCGCGTGGAGAGCGTGTCGGGCCCGACCGGGTCGGCCCCGCCCTGTGGGGGGTGCTCGGCTTCGCACTGGCGACGGCGACTTTCGCGGGACGGCTCAGTGGCGGCTGGCTGCTGGTCTTCTGGGGGCTGTGGGCGGTACAGGCCCTGTGGTGGGCCGTCGGCAGCAGCGTGCGCGCCGCCGAGCCCCGGATCCTGCTGGACGTCGTCGCCAACCTCGTGCACAACGCGGCCCTGGTCGTGATCATGGCCGAGGCCTGTCTGATCTACGCGACCGCCGGCTGGTACAAGATCCAGGGCTCGCGCTGGCAGGACGGCACCGCGGTCTACTACCCGCTCCACCTGGACTACTTCTCGCCCTGGCCGGCTCTGTCCGACCTGATGACGCAGTACGGCACGATCGTGATGCTGGTGACGTACGGGACGGTCATCGCCCAGGTCGCCTTCCCGTTCACCCTGTTCAACCGGCGGGTCAAGAACGTGCTCCTGGTGGTCATGATGACCGAGCACGCGGTGATCGCCGTGGTGCTCGGGCTGCCGTTCTTCTCGCTCGCGATGATCGCCGCCGACGCGGTGTTCCTGCCGACGTCGTTCCTGCGGCGCCTCGGCGGATGGGTCACACGCGCGCGTGGAGAGCTGTTTTCGGGTGACGGCGGCCGTACGTTGCCGGGTCCGCGCGAGCAGCAGCCGAGCGCCCCGGATCCGGCCGAGCCCACGCACGTAGGCTTCAGGGCATGAACGACCCCGACGGCAGGCTCGGAACACCCGGCGTCACGGACCCCCAGGACGCCGTACGAGCCTGGCGCCGGCTCGCCGACGGTGCCGTCCTGCTCGACGGTTTCCACGCCCTCAAGCACGCGGTGCGCTTCCAGGCCCGCATCCCGGTGGCCGTCACGACCGATCGGCGGGCGGCGCTCGCGCTGGCCGACGACCTGGCTCCTGACGTACGAGAGGCCGTCGAGGGGCTGCTGGTGGAGGTTCCGGAGGCGACGCTGAAGGCCCTGGTGCCGCGTCCGCACCCCACCTCGGTGGCCGCTCTCGCCGTACGTCCGTCCCGGGCGGCCCATCTGGAGACGCTGGCCCGGATGCCCCGCTCCACGCCCGTCGTGGTCCTCGACAACCCGCGCAACCTGGGCAACGCCGGGGCCGTGATCCGGCTCGCGGCGGGCTTCGGGGCGACCGGGGTGGTCACGACGGGCTCGCTCGATCCCTGGCATCCCACGGTCGTACGCGGCGGGGCGGGCCTGCACTTCGCGACCGCCGTGGAGCGGCTGACGGTGGACGAGCTGCCGCCGGGCCCGGTGTTCGCGCTGGACCCGGAGGGCGAGGACATCCGGGGGCTCAAGCTCCCCGACGACGCGGTCCTCGCCTTCGGCTCCGAGCGCAGCGGCCTGTCCGCCGAACTCCGGGCCCGCACCGACCACTTGGTGTCCCTGCCGATGCGCCCCCAGGTCTCCAGCTACAACCTCGCGACCAGCGTGGCGATGACGCTGTTCCACTGGAGCGCGACCGGGGGCGCGACGGCCTGAGGGGTAGGGCCTGTCTGACAATTCCCGTCTGCCTCGCGACGCCATGCACGCGCCCCCACCCTCGAACCGGCTTCGCCCGGCTCGGGCGGGGGGACCCCCTTCGCCGCACCGGGCGCAGACCCAAGTACGTCCAGTCCAGTACGAGGGTCTACGCCCGGCACGCCGAGAGCACGCACCTGACGCCGCGAGGCCGCCCTCCGGGCGACGACGGGAATTGTCAGACAGGCCCTACGCGTCCCGGCGTACCTCCACCACGCGGAAGCGGTTGGCGACGAACGCTCCGTCGCTCAGGGCCGCGTTGGCGGCCGGGTTGCCGCCCGAGCCGTGGAAGTCGGAGAACGCGGCCGTCTGGTTGACGTACACGCCGCCCGTGAGGTTCAGCGAGAGCTGGGCGCACTCCTCCAGGCAGGCCTCCTGCACGGCCTGCTCGAACTCCTCCGAGCTGGTGTACGCGCCGACCGTCATCGCGCCCTTGTCGCGGATCGTGCGGCGCAGCAGGTCCACCGCGTCGGCCGCCGAGTCGACGGCGACGGCGAAGGAGACGGGGCCGAAGCACTCGCTCATGTAGGCCGCCTCGTCGTCCGGCTTGGTGCCGTCGAGCTTCACGATCACCGGTGTACGGACGACCGCGTCCGGAAACTCCGGGTTGCTGATCTCCCGTGAGGGGAGCGCGACTTCGCCGAGGCCGGAGGCGGCTTCCAGGCGGGCCTTCACGTCGGGGTTCACGATGGCTCCGAGGAGCGCGTTGGCGCGGGCGTCGTCGCCCAGGAGCCCGCCGACCGACTTGGCGAGGTCGGCGACCACCTCGTCGAAGGACTTGGGGCCCTCCTCCGTGGTGATGCCGTCGCGCGGGATCAGCAGGTTCTGCGGGGTGGTGCACATCTGGCCGCTGTACAGGGACAGGGAGAAGGCCAGGTTGGAAAGCATGCCCTTGTAGTTGTCGGTCGACTCCACGATCACCGTGTTGACGCCGGCCTTCTCCGTGTAGACCTGCGCCTGGCGGGCGTTGGCCTCCAGCCAGTCGCCGAACGCCGTCGAGCCGGTGTAGTCGATGATCCGGATCTCGGGCCGTACGGCGAGGGTCTTGGCGATGCCTTCGCCGGGGCGCTCGGCGGCCAGTGCCACCAGGTTCGGGTCGAAGCCCGTCTCGGCGAGCACCTCGCGGGCCACCTGGACGGTGAGCGCGAGCGGCAGCACCGCGCGCGGGTGGGGCTTCACGAGTACGGCGTTGCCGGTGGCGAGGGAGGCGAACAGGCCCGGATAGCCGTTCCACGTCGGGAAGGTGTTGCAGCCGATCAGGAGGGCGATGCCGCGCGGCACGGGCGTGAACCGCTTGGTCATGGTGAGCGGGTCCCGCTTGCCCTGGGGCTTGACCCACTCCGCGCTGTCCGGCGTGCGGACCTGCTCCACGTACGCGTACGCTACCGCCTCCAGGCCGCGGTCCTGCGCGTGCGGGCCGCCCGCCTGGAACGCCATCATGAAGGCCTGGCCGCTGGTGTGCATGACCGCGTGTGCGAACTCGTGGGTGCGGTCGCTGATCCGCTTGAGGATCTCCAGGCAGACCGCGGCACGTGCCTCCGCGCCCGCGTCGCGCCAGGCACGCTGCCCCGCGCGCATGGCGGGCAGCAGCACGTCGACGTCCGCGTGCGGGTAGGTGACACCCAACTCGATGCCGTACGGCGAGACCTCGCCGCCCACCCAGTCGTCGGTGCCGGGCTGGCCGAGGTCGATGCGGGTGCCGAGGAGGGCGTCGAAGGCGGCCTTGCCCTCCGCCATGCCCAGGCTGCCGTTCTCGCCGTACGCCTTGGGGTGTTCGGGGTGGGGGGACCAGTACGCGCGCGTGCGGATCGCTTCCAGCGCCTGGTCGAGGGTGGGCCGGTGCTGGGCGATCAGCTGGTGCGCGGTGAGTTCGGCGGCCATCAGGGACCAACTCCTCCTCGAAGCAGCTCTTCATCGAGCTGTGGATTGAGCTGTGAATCTGGGCAGGATTTTCAGAAGGTGCGGCTCGAAGCGTCTCTGGCAGGGTGGTGGTGGGCGACGGGCGGGCATTCAGAGTTAGATTAACCGAACGATCGGTCGGGGCAAGGGGGTCCGCCGTATCTGTGGAAAACCCTGTGCGGGAGGATCGCGAGCATGACAGCACTCGACCTCAGCAGCCCCGTGGCCGTCGTCGGCACCGGCACGATGGGGCAGGGCATCGCCCAGGTCGCGCTGCTCGCGGGCCACTCCGTGCGGCTCTACGACGCCGTCCCCGGGCGCGCCGGCGCGGCGGCCGAAGCGATCGGCGCGCGCCTCGACCGGCTCGTCGAGAAGGACCGGCTCACCGACGCCGACCGGGACGCCGCACGCGATCGGCTGCGACCGGCCGGGAGGCTGGAGGACCTCGCGGACTGCGCGCTGGTCGTCGAGGCGGTGGCCGAACAACTCGAGGTGAAACAGCGGCTGTTCCGCGAGCTCGAGGACATCGTCGGGGACGACTGCCTGCTCGCCACCAACACCTCGTCCCTGTCCGTCACGGCCATCGGCGGCGCCCTGCGCAACCCGGGCCGCCTCGTCGGACTGCACTTCTTCAACCCGGCGCCGCTGCTGCCCCTCGTGGAGGTCGTCTCCGGGTACGCGAGCGACTTCTCGTCGGCCACGCACGCGTACGAGATCGCCCGCGCCTGGGGGAAGACCCCCGTCGCCTGCGCCGACACCCCCGGTTTCA
The DNA here is from genome assembly GCF_026341825.1 of Streptomyces sp. NBC_00620. Taxonomy (GTDB): domain Bacteria; phylum Actinomycetota; class Actinomycetes; order Streptomycetales; family Streptomycetaceae; genus Streptomyces. The sequence continues at coordinate 1,882,243 of NZ_JAPENY010000001.1, read as the reverse complement.
TCGTCAACCGCATCGCGCGGCCCTTCTACGCCGAGGCCTTCGCGGTGTACGAGTCGCAGGCCGCCGACCCGGCCACCATCGACGCGATCCTGCGCGAGTCCGGCGGCTTCCGGATGGGCGCCTTCGAGCTGACCGACCTGATCGGCCAGGACGTCAACGAGTCCGTCACGCACTCCGTGTGGCAGGCCTTCTTCCAGGACGTGCGCTTCACGCCCTCGCTCGCCCAGCGGCGGCTGGTCGAGTCCGGCCGGCACGGCCGCAAGACGGGACACGGCTGGTACGACTACGGGGAGGACGCCGAGCGCCCCGAGCCGCACACCGCCGAGAAGGCGCAGGCGCCCGCGTACGTCCTCGTGGAGGGTGATCTGGGCCCGGCCGCCGAGCTCCTCCCGCTGATCCGCGAGGCGGGCATCCAGGTCCGTGAGGACGAGGAGGACCACGGCACCCGCCTGGTCCTGCCCAGTGGCGGCCAGCTGGTCCTCGCCGATGGTCAGACCTCCGTCGAGTTCCGTGACGTCGTCTACTTCGACCTGGCGCTCGACTACCGCAAGGCGACCAGGATCGCCCTGTCGGCCTGCCAGGACACCGCTCCCCGGACGCTCGCTGAGGCCATCGGCCTCTTCCAGGCGCTGGGCAAGGACGTCAGCGTCATCGGGGACGCCCCGGGCATGATCGTCGCCCGGACCGTGGCCCGGATCGTCGACCTGGCGCACGACGCCGTCGCCAAGGGAGTGGCCACCGAGGAGGACATCGACACGGCGATGCGGCTCGGCGTCAACTACCCGCTGGGCCCCTTCGAGTGGAGCCGCAGGCTCGGCAGCGCCTGGGCGCACGACCTCCTGGAGGAGCTGCATCTGCGCGAACCCTCCGGCCGCTACGCGCCCTCACTGGCGCTGTACCGTCACGGAAACACGGTTGACAAGCGGGAGGGCACCTCATGACCACCGCCAAGCGCGACACGTACACCCCGGAGACCCTCCTCTCCGTCGCCGTCCAGGTCTTCATCGAGCGCGGCTACGACGGCACCTCCATGGAGCACCTCTCCAAGGCGGCGGGCATCTCCAAGTCGTCGATATACCACCACGTCACCGGCAAGGAAGAGCTGCTGCGCAGGGCCGTCAGCCGGGCCCTCGACGGCCTCTTCGGGATCCTCGACGAGGAGCACGCGCGCGTGGGGCGTGCTGTGGAGCGCCTGGAGTACGTGGTGCGCCGCATGGTCGAGGTGCTCACCACCGAGCTGCCGTACGTGACGCTGCTGCTGCGTGTGCGCGGCAACACGGACACCGAGCGGTGGGCCCTGGAGCGGCGCCGCGACTTCGACCACCAGGTGGCCGAGCTGCTGAAGGCGGCGGCCGCGGACGGTGACGTACGCGGCGACGTGGAGGTCCGGCTCGCGACCCGGCTGGTCTTCGGAATGATCAACTCGATCGTGGAGTGGTACCGGCCCGACGGGCGGGGCATGGACGAGCGGGAAGTGGCCGACGCGGTGGCGCAGTTGGTCTTCGGTGGGCTGCGCAAGGAGTCCTGACCTCCTGGGTCACCAAGGTGTCCCTCGGTTGAACGCCCCGGTCACCGGGGCGTTCAGGACTGCGGTTCCAGGTCCTCTTCCTCGAAGACCAGCAGTGTGCGGGTGCTGAGCACCTCCGGGATGGCCTGGAGGCGGGTGAGCACCAGTTCGCGCAGGGCCTTGTTGTCCGGGGTGTGCACCAGCAGGAGCACGTCGAAATCGCCGCCCACCAGGGCGATGTGGGAGGCGCCGGGGAGCACTCTCAGTTGCTCGCGGACCGTGCGCCAGGAGTTCTGCACGATCTTCAGGGTGACGTACGCCGAGGTGCCCTGCCCGGCGCGTTCGTGATCCACGCGCGCCCCGAAGCCGCGGATCACGCCGTCCTCGATGAGGCGGTTGATACGCGCGTAGGCGTTGGCCCGTGACACATGGACACGTTCGGCCACGGAGCGTATCGAGGCGCGGCCGTCCGCCTGGAGCATCTGGAGGATGTCCTGATCTATGGCGTCGAGGGGACGGGCGGGCGGAAGGGCGGGGCCGGCCTCCGGCGGCTCGGCCATTTGTTCAGGTGCCATGTCCCCCCGCCTCCCTACCATGGACGTACTGCGTCCATTTCAGGCTGTGCAGAACCGTTTGTCCACAGCTTGAAGGGGTCTGTAGCCAAAATGTGCCGACGACCGAACAATCGGTAGGTGAGGCGCATCACAACCGTGACGCGCCTGAAGCCGTCTCCCACGAGGAGGTGCCGTCATGACGGTCATGGAGCAGCGAGGCGCATACCGGCCAACGCCGCCGCCGGCCTGGCAGCCCCGCACCGACCCCGCGCCGCTGCTGCCCGACGCGCTGCCGTACCGCGTGCTCGGCACCGAGGCGGCCGCGCAGGCCGACCCGGGGCTGCTGCGCCGTCTGTACGCGGAGCTGGTGCGCGGCCGCCGCTACAACACGCAGGCCACCGCCCTCACCAAGCAGGGCCGCCTCGCGGTGTACCCCTCCAGCACGGGCCAGGAGGCCTGCGAGGTCGCCGCCGCGCTCGTCCTGGAGGACCGCGACTGGCTCTTCCCCAGCTACCGCGACACCCTCGCCGCCGTCGCCCGCGGCCTCGACCCGGTCCAGGCGCTCACCCTCCTGCGCGGCGACTGGCACACCGGCTACGACCCCCGCGAGTACCGGATCGCGCCCCTGTGCACCCCCCTCGCGACCCAGCTCCCGCACGCCGTGGGCCTCGCGCACGCCGCCCGGCTCAAGGGCGACGACGTGGTCGCCCTCGCGATGGTCGGCGACGGCGGCACCAGCGAGGGCGACTTCCACGAGGCGCTGAACTTCGCCGCCGTATGGCAGGCCCCGGTCGTCTTCCTCGTCCAGAACAACGGCTTCGCCATCTCCGTACCGCTCGCCAAGCAGACCGCCGCCCCGTCGTTGGCCCACAAGGCCGTCGGCTACGGGATGCCGGGCCGCCTGGTGGACGGCAACGACGCTGCGGCCGTGCACGAGGTGCTGAGCGAAGCCGTCCGCCGTGCGCGCGCCGGGGGCGGTCCGACGCTCGTCGAGGCGGTGACCTACCGCATCGACGCCCACACCAACGCCGACGACGCGACCCGCTACCGAGTCGATGCCGAGGTGGAGACCTGGCGCGCGCACGACCCGATCGCGCTCCTGGAGCACGAGTTGACCGAGCGCGGGCTGCTCGACGAGGACGCGATGCGGTCCGCCCGCGAGGATGCCGAGACGATGGCCGCGGATCTGCGTGAGCGCATGAACCAGGACCCGGTGCTCGACCCCATGGATCTGTTCGCCCATGTGTATGCCGAGCCCACACCGCAACTGCGTGAGCAGGAGGCGCAACTGCGCGCGGAGCTGGCGGCCGAGGCGCACGGGCCGGAAGGAGCCGGGCGATGACGACCGTTGCCCTGAAACCGGCGACCATGGCGCAGGCCCTCGGGCGGGCGCTGCGCGACGCCATGGCCGCCGACCCGTCCGTCCATGTCATGGGCGAGGACGTCGGCGCCCTGGGCGGTGTCTTCCGGGTCACCGACGGGCTCGTCAAGGAGTTCGGCGAGGACCGCGTCACGGACACGCCGCTGGCCGAGGCGGGCATCCTCGGGACAGCCGTCGGCATGGCCATGTACGGGCTGCGGCCGGTCGTGGAGATGCAGTTCGACGCGTTCGCCTACCCGGGGTTCGAGCAGCTGATCAGCCATGTCGCGAAGATGCGCAACCGCACCCGGGGCGCCATGCCGCTGCCGATCACGATCCGCGTCCCGTACGGCGGCGGCATCGGCGGCGTCGAGCACCACAGCGACTCCTCCGAGGCGTACTACATGGCGACTCCGGGGCTCCATGTCGTCACGCCCGCGACGGTCGCCGACGCCTACGGTCTGCTGCGCGCCGCCATCGCCTCCGACGACCCGGTCGTCTTCCTGGAGCCCAAGCGGCTGTACTGGTCGAAGGATTCCTGGAACCCGGACGAGCCGCCGGCCGTTCAACCGATAGGCCGCGCGATGGTGCGGCGCTCCGGCCGGAGCGCCACACTCATCACGTACGGGCCGTCCGTGCCCGTCTGCCTCGAAGCCGCCGAGGCGGCGCGGGCCGAGGGCTGGGACCTCGAAGTCGTCGACCTGCGCTCCCTGGTGCCGTTCGACGACGAGACGGTCTCGGCTTCGGTACGGCGGACCGGACGCGCTGTTGTCGTACACGAGTCGGGTGGGTACGGCGGGCCGGGCGGGGAGATCGCCGCACGCATCACCGAGCGCTGCTTCCATCACCTGGAGGCACCGGTGCTGCGCGTGGCCGGCTTCGACATCCCGTATCCGCCGCCGATGCTGGAGCGGCACCACCTGCCTGGCGTCGACCGGATCCTGGACGCCGTGGGGCGTCTGCAATGGGAGGCGGAGAGCTGATGGCGCAGGTCCTGGAGTTCAGGCTTCCCGACCTCGGGGAGGGGCTCACCGAGGCGACGATCGTCCGCTGGCTGGTGGAGGTCGGAGACGTCGTCGCCGTCGACCAGACCGTCGTCGAGGTCGAGACGGCCAAGGCGATGGTCGACGTGCCCTGCCCGTACGGGGGTGTGGTCACCGCCCGCTTCGGCGAGGAGGGCACGGAACTGCCCGTGGGGGAGCCGCTCCTGACAGTCGCGGTGGGCGCGGCCGCCGCCGGCGAGGGCGACGAGGGATCCGGGAACGTGCTGGTGGGGTACGGCACGGCGGCGCCTCCGGCGCGGCGCGGGAGGGTGCGGCCGTCGAGTGTGACGGGTGCGCCGGCATCGCGGGCGCCAGCCACCCCGACGGGTGTATCGGCGGATGCCGCAAGCGTGGTGGCCGCCGCGAACGGAGGACGTGAGCTCGGACGGGCCGGGGGCGGTCCTGCCGCGCGGTCCGGCGACGGGGACCGCCCGGTCGCCGATGGCCGGTACGGCCCGGGCAGGGTTGCCGACGACCGCCCGGTCGACGGCGATCGTGGTGGCGTGGCGGTGATCGGGGACGGTCCCGTGCCCGTCATCTCCCCGCTCGTACGGCGGCTCGCGCGTGAGAACGGCGTGGATCTGCGGGAGTTGGAGGGTTCCGGACCCGACGGGCTGATCCTGCGGGCGGATGTCGAGTACGCACTGCGTGCGGCGGCGACCGGTCAGGTGCGGGCACCCGCTGCCGCGGAACCCCTCCGGGCTCCGGCCGTCGGCCACGGGGCCGTCGCGCCCATCGGCGCACCCTTGGCCCAGTCCCCCCATCAGCCCGCGACCGCGCTCGGCGCATCCCCGCACGGCACCCGTATCCCCCTGCGAGGCATCCGCGGAGCCGTCGCCGACAAGCTCTCCCGCAGCCGTCGGGAGATACCCGACGCGACCTGCTGGGTGGACGCCGACGCCACGGAACTCATGCAGGCGCGCGCGGCGATGAACTCCGCCGGCGGCCCGAAGATCTCCCTCCTCGCGCTGCTCGCCCGGATCTGCACCGCCGCGCTGGCCCGTCACCCGGAGCTGAACTCGACGGTCGACATGGAGGCCCGTGAGGTCGTCCAGCTCGACCAGGTGCACCTGGGTTTCGCGGCACAGACCGAGCGTGGGCTCGTCGTCCCCGTCGTACGGGACGCGCACGCGCGCGGCGCGGAGTCGCTGAGCGCGGAGTTCGCGCGGCTGACCGAGGCCGCGCGGACCGGGACGCTGACGCCCAGGGAACTCACGGGCGGCACCTTCACGTTGAACAACTACGGTGTGTTCGGTGTCGACGGCTCCACGCCGATCATCAACCACCCCGAGGCGGCCATGCTGGGCGTCGGCCGGATCGTTCCCAAGCCCTGGGTGCACCAGGGCGAGCTGGCGGTGCGACAGGTCGTGCAGCTTTCGCTCACCTTCGACCACCGGGTGTGCGACGGTGGCACGGCGGGTGGCTTCCTTCGCTATGTCGCGGACTGTGTGGAACAGCCGGCGGTGCTGCTGCGGACCCTGTGACCACCGCGTCCACATGCTGTCCAAGGGGATGGCAATGATCCTTCGGGCGCTCATACTCGGGGGATGAACGCCTACGAGGCCCCGGGCGACCCCGGCGCAGGTCTTCCGTACGACGCCGTCGTGCTTGCGGGCGGCGCCGCGCGGAGGCTCGGTGGCGCCGACAAGCCCGGTGTGCGCGTGGGCGGCCGGGCGCTCCTCGACCGGGTGCTGACCGCCTGCGCGGGCGCCGCCACCACGGTGGTCGTGGCCGAGCGGCGGGCGACCGCGCGGCCCGTGCTCTGGGCGCGTGAGGACCCGCCGGGCGGAGGGCCGCTGGCCGCCCTGGACGCCGGGCTGCGGCACACCACCGCGGAGTACGTCGTCGTGCTCTCCGCCGACCTGCCGTTCCTGGACGACGGAACGGTACGGCGGCTGCTGGAAACCCTGCGTGCGAACACCGGCGCGGGGAACCCGGCAGATACCGAAGGGGAGTTGAGCGGCCCCGACGGCGTCCTGCTCGTCGACTCCGGCGGCAAGGACCAGCCGCTCGTGGCCGCGTACCGAGTGCGGGCACTGCGGCGGGAGCTGGACTCGCTTGCCGCCGCATCCAACAGCGGCTCCGCCGCGGGCGGCGGTCTGACCGGGCTGCCGCTCCGGCGGCTCACCGCCGCGCTCGACCTCATCCGAATCTCCGACCCCGTCGCGTCCTTCGACTGCGACACCTGGGACGACATCGCCGTCGCCCGGGCACGTATCAGGGAGCATGGGCACGTGTTGGATGAATGGATTACCGCAGTCAAGGACGAACTGGGCATCGACCTGGACGTCGACATCGGCATCCTCCTCGACCTGGCCCGCGACGCCGCACACGGTGTGGCCCGGCCCGCCGCGCCGCTGACCACGTTCCTCGTGGGGTACGCGGCCGGGCGGGCCCAGGGCGGCCCCGAGGCGGTGGCCGAGGCATCCCGCAAGGCCGCCGCGCTCGCGCTCCGCTGGGCCGACGAGGACGCCGCCGACGCCAAGCCGGACGCCGCCAAGCCGGACGCTGGCCCCGCGGGAGGATCCGCGCCCGGCGCAGGCTCCGACGCCCGGCCGGACGCCGGATGACCGCCGCGCGCGGCATCCGGGACAGCCAGGACGCCGACGACTTCGACGTGGAGGAGGCGCTGGCGCTGGTCAAGGGAGACAGCGCCCGCGCCTCGGGCGAGCCGGGCTCCGGGGCCGGCGCCGGAGCCCGGGGCGGCTCCGGTACGCCCTCCACTCCCGTGCCCACCCCCCAGGGCGAGCCCCACGCGCACGCCACCGACAGCGGCCACGGCGACCGTGGTGCGGGCAGCCACGGTGGCAGCGGCCACGGGGTCGGCCACAAGGCCACCCCCTGGCCCCAGGCCCGCACCATCGCCGAGCGAGCCGCCCGTTCCGTCCCCCGCCCCACCCCCGTCTCCGTGACCCTGGACGCCTCCCTCGGCCTGGTCATCGCCGCCCCGCTCACCGCGCTCACGGACCTCCCCTCCTTCGACACCTCGGCGATGGACGGCTGGGCGGTCGCCGGGCCCGGCCCCTGGGACGTACGCGAGGAAGGGGTGCTCGCCGGGCAGGCGCAGCCGGAGGCGCTCACCGACGGCGAGGCGGTGCGCATCGCCACCGGGGCGCGCGTCCCGCAGGACGCCACCGCCGTACTGCGCAGTGAGCACGGGCGTATCGACGACAAGGGGCGGCTGCACGCGGCCCTCCCCCAGGCTTCCGGCCCCGCTCGCTCAGGGGGGACGGCCGGCGTCGTGCACGGGCAGGACATCCGCCCGCGCGGCCAGGAGTGCCGCAGCGGCGACCAGTTGCTGCCGGTCGGCGCGCTGGTCACGCCCGCTGTGCTGGGCCTCGCCGCGGCCGCCGGGTACGACACACTCGCCGTCGTCCCCCGGCCGCGTGTCGAAGTCCTCGTGCTCGGCGACGAGTTGCTCACCGAGGGACTGCCCCAGGAAGGGCTGATCCGGGACGCGCTCGGCCCGATGCTGCCGCCCTGGCTGCGTGCGCTCGGCGCCGAGGTCGTCGCGGTGCGCAGGCTCGGTGACGACGCCAAAGCCCTGCACCGGACCATCACCGGCTCCGAAGCCGACCTGATCATCACCACCGGCGGCACCGCGGCCGGCCCCGTCGACCACGTCCACCCCACCCTGCGGCGCATCGGCGCCGAACTCCTCGTCGACGGCGTCAAGGTGCGCCCGGGCCACCCCATGCTGCTGGCCCGCACCAAGGAGAACCAGCACCTCGTCGGCCTGCCGGGCAACCCCCTGGCGGCCGTCTCCGGCCTGCTCACGCTCGCCGAGCCCCTGCTGCGCATCCTCGCCGGACGCGCGGCGCCGGAGCCGTACACGCTGCCCCTCAAGGACGCCGTGCACGGGCACCCGTACGACACCCGGCTCGTCCCCGTCGTGCTGCGCGGCGACCGGGCCGTGCCGCTGCACTACAACGGTCCCGCAATGCTGCGTGGCATCGCGGCGGCCGATGCCCTCGCGGTCGTACCGCCCGGCGGTGCCCGTGCGGGTGAGGAGCTGGAACTCCTCGATCTGCCTTGGGTGATGTCAGGAATCGGGGCGTGTTTCACGTGAAACAACCGGGCCATGACGCGATTGCCCGCCAAGCGGACGAACATCTCATGACGCATCGGGTGAAACTCCCGAAGAGCTTCGTGGAGCGCCCGATCCGTCAGGTCGGCAAGCGGGTGGCGATGGCCCTGTTCACGCTCGCCGCCACGGCGTTCATCGTCTGGGTCGACCGCGACGGCTACAACGACAGCTCGGACGGTGCCGTCGACTTCCTCGACGCGTTCTACTACGCGACCGTCACCCTCTCCACCACCGGATACGGCGACATCACCCCGGTCAGCGACGCCGCCCGGCTCACCAACATCTTCGTCATCACGCCGCTGCGGGTGCTGTTCCTGATCATCCTGGTCGGCACCACGCTCGAAGTCCTCACGGAGCGCACCCGCGAGGAATGGCGGCAGAATCGCTGGAGGGCGGCCTTGCGAGATCACACCGTCGTTGTCGGTTTCGGTACCAAGGGGCGGTCGGCCATCGAGACCGTCTGTGCGACCGGGCTGAAGAAGGAGCAGGTCGTGGTCGTCGACCCCAACTCCAAGGTGGTCGACGCGGCAACGGCCGACGGATACGCGGGGGTCATCGGGGACGCGACGCGCAGCGAAGTGCTGGTACGGGCCGAGGTGCGCAAGGCGCGGCAGATCATCATCGCCACCCAGCGGGACGACACGGCGGTGCTGGTCACGCTGACCGCGCGGCAGCTCAACAGCGGAGCGAAGATCGTCGCCGCCGTGCGGGAGGAGGAGAACGCGCCGTTGCTGCGCCAGTCCGGCGCCGATGCCGTCATCACCAGCGCCAGCGCGGCCGGGCGGCTGCTCGGGCTCTCCGTGCTCAGCCCCGCCGCGGGCATGGTCATGGAGGACCTCATCCAGCAGGGCAGCGGGCTCGACATCGCGGAACGGCCGGTCATAAAGGCCGAGGTCGGCAAGGGCGTACGGGAGACGGAGGACCTGGTGGTGAGTGTCGTACGCGGGCATCGGGTGCTCGGATACGACGATCAGGCCATCGGGACGCTGCAGTTGACGGACCGGCTCATCACGATCGTGCGAGTGACGCCGGGCACCTATCAGGCACCCGACGTCAATCGGCTTCGCATGGACCCGTAGCCACTGGATCAGTAGCCACCTGGACGGGCAGCCACCCATGGCCACTTGTGGTCACTTGCGGTTGTACAGCCGCATCGTGATCGGGCCGAAGACCAGGACGAGGAGTCCTGCCCAGCCCAGCGACCAGGCGACCTCCGCGGCCGGCCAGTCGCCTGCCATCAGGCCGCGCACCGCCGAGGACAGGTGGGTGATCGGGCTGTTGTTGACGAAGGCCTGGAGCCAGCCCGGCATGGTCTTCGGGTCGACGAAGACGTTGGAGAGGAAGGTCAGCGGGAAGATCACCATCATGCTGACGCCCATCACCGACTTCTCGGTGCGCAGCAGCAGTCCGAACATGGTCCAGATCCACGAGAACGCGAACGAGAAGACCAGCAGCAGCGCGATGCCGGCGACCACGCCGAGGACCCCGCCGTCCGGGCGGTAGCCCAGGATCACGCCGACGGTGAGCATCACCACCGAGGCCATCGTGTAGCGCAGGGCGTCGCCGAGGAGATAGCCGACCATCACCGACGGCCGCCAGATCGGCAGCGTACGGAAACGGTCGAAGACGCCCTTCTCGATGTCCGTATTGACCGAGACACCCGTGTACATCGTGATCATCACGACGGACATCACCAGGATGCCGGGCAGCAGGAACTGGATGTACTCCGTGGGTGATCCGGCCAGCGCACCGCCGAAGAGGTACGTGTACATCAGCACCATCATGATCGGGAACGCGGTGACGTCGAAGAGCTGCTCCGGCACGTGCTTGATCTTGAGCATCGCCCGCCAGCCGAAGGTCAGCGACGCCGACAGGGCACTGGGCCGCGGCGGCCGGTCCTTGCTGATGAGGAGCGCGGCCAGCGTCTCGGCGCTGACAGGCGCGAGATCCTGGCTCTCGGTGGTCGTCGCGGTGCTCATACCGCGGCCTCCTTGTCCATCGTGCCGTCGGCCGAAGGAGCCTCGGGTTCGGTCGCATGTCCGGTGAGGGCGAGGAAGACCTCGTCCAGGCTGGGCTGCCCCAGCGAGAAGTTGTCGACGACGATGCCGGTGCGGGCCAGCTCGGCGAGCGCTCGCGCGGCCCGTTCCGCCGCTCCCCGGCCGTTGCTCGCACCCGCGCCGACCCGGGCCGTCAGCGCCACCGGATCGGGCTCGAGCTGCACCTCGGCGTCGAGAGCGATGCGCAGCACCTCCTCCGCCTGCGGGCGCTGCGCCGGATCGCGCAGCCGCAGATGTACGGAACCGGCGCCGACGGACGCCTTCAGCTCGCCCTTCGTGCCCTCGGCGATCACCTTGCCCTTGTCGATCACCGCGATCCTGGAGGCCAGTTGGTCGGCCTCGTCCAGGTACTGCGTGGTGAGCAGCACGGTGGTGCCCTGGGCGACGACCGCGCGCACGATGTCCCACACCTGGTTGCGGCTGCGCGGGTCGAGGCCGGTGGTCGGCTCGTCGAGGAAGAGCAGGTCGGGGGTGTTGAGAATGGACGCGGCGATGTCGATACGGCGCCGCATGCCGCCCGAGTAGTGCTTGACCTGCTTTGCCGCCGCCTCGGTCAGCCCGAAGGCCTCCAGAAGCTGCTCCGAGCGGATCGCCGCGGCGCGCTTGTGGTGCCCGAGGAGGCGGCCGAGCAGCACCAGGTTCTCGGTGCCGGTCAGGTCCTCGTCCACGGACGCGTACTGGCCGGTGAGGCTGACCCTGCTGCGTACCCGGTCGGCCTCCCGTACGACGTCATGGCCGAAGACGTGCGCCTGGCCGCCGTCGGGGCGCAGCAGGGTGGCCAGCATCTTCACGGTGGTCGTCTTGCCGGCGCCGTTCGGCCCTAGGACGCCGTAGACCGTGCCGGTGGGTACGGCGAGGTCGACGCCGTCCACGGCCCGGGTGTCGCCGAATGTCTTCACCAGACCGGCGGTCTCGATCGCCAGGCCGGACGACGGTGCGCTCTGTGCGCTCATGTCTCGGTGTCCTTCCGCGTACGGGGTTACGCAAGGAAGACCGCCGCCGTGCCGCGAACTCATCGCCCCCGGAGGGACCAATTCGCGCAGCTGTCCGTCTCCACGCCCTCTGAGCCTTTACGGTTCCTTTGCCTCCACCGTGCCTCTCCCGGAGGACCCGCGCATCCCAATTACCGCGAGGAGTAGCGTCCCCCTCATGTACGCGATCACGATTCCTGAACCTGGTGGGCCCGAGGCGCTGGTGTGGGACGAGGTCCCGGATCCGGTGCCCGGAGAGGGCGAAGTGCTGGTCGAGGTGGTGGCCAGCGCCGTCAACCGCGCCGACCTGCTGCAACGGCAGGGCTTCTACAACCCGCCGCCCGGCGCGTCCCCGTACCCCGGTCTCGAGTGCGCGGGACGCATCGTCGGGATCGGCCCCGGAGTCTCCGGGTGGACGGTCGGCGACGAGGTGTGCGCGCTGCTCGCGGGCGGCGGATACGCCGAGAAGGTCGCCGTTCCGGCCGGTCAGCTGCTGCCCGTGCCCGCGGGCCTGGACCTCAGGCGGGCGGCCGCGCTGCCCGAGGTGACCTGCACCGTCTGGTCGAACGTCTTCATGGTGTCGCATCTGCGCCCCGGCGAGACCCTGCTCGTGCACGGCGGCTCCAGCGGCATCGGCACCATGGCGATCCAGCTGGCGAAGGCCGTCGGCGCGAAGGTCGCGGTCACGGCCGGCACCAAGGAGAAGCTCGACTTCTGCGCCGAGCTGGGCGCGGACATCCTCATCAACTACCGCGAGCAGGACTTCGTCGAGGAGATCGAGCGGGCCACGGACGGCGCGGGTGCCGACGTCATCCTCGACAACATGGGCGCCAAGTACCTGGACCGGAACGTCCGCGCACTCGCCGTCAACGGACGGCTCGCGATCATCGGCATGCAGGGCGGCGTCAAGGGCGAGCTGAACATTGCCACCCTCCTCGGCAAGCGCGCCGCCGTCACCGCGACCTCGCTGCGCATCCGCCCGGTCGAGGAGAAGGCGGCGATCGTCGCGGCCGTACGCGAGCACGTCTGGCCGCTGATCGCCTCCGGCCACGTACGCCCGATCGTCGACCGCGAGCTGCCGATGAACGACGCGGCGGAGGGACACCGGGTGCTGGAGGGGAGCGGGCACATCGGAAAGGTGCTGCTTGTCGCTCCCTAGGGAGCGCGTTGCCCGAGCCGTTTCAGCCGCGCCGGACCCGCCGCGGTTTCAGCCGCGCCGGACCCGCCGCGGTTTCAGCCGCGCCGGACCCGCAGGGCGAGGAACGCCAGCCCCAGGCCCAGGCCGATGAGGATCAGCCCGCTGCCCAGGGGCACGATCCGGAGTACGGGTTCCGGGTCGGGCCCGGGGCGGACGACGCTCTGCCGTACGGGGATCGCGGCGTCCGGCGACGGCTCGGAGACGGCGCTCGCCGCAGGGTTGTCGGGGACGGCGGGGTCGCGATCCGGGTACGCCGGCTCCGCGACCCCGGCCTCCGGCATCCCCGTCGGCTCCTCTCGACCGGGTCGCTCACGGCCCTCTCCCGGACGGCTCCCCGCGCGGGAGGCATCGGCGCTGGGCTCAAGGGCGTACGAGGCGGTGTACGAGGCCGCGTGCGTGACGGCGTACGACGCGGAGCCGGAGGCGGCGTACGAAAGGTGCGCGCCCCCGGTCGCCAGGGCAAGCAGCAGCCCCACCACGCACAGCGCGCGCGGCGCATGAACCACACGCACCGCCCGGAGCCATGGAGTCACGCCGGTGACCCCCTCCCGGTGAGGAGTCCCAAGATCAATGGGTCAAGCCTCACACGCTCCCCTTGCCCCGGCATCTCGGCGGCGCACGGGTGGTAGACAATGGACGGCATGGAGATGCCGAGGAACGAAAGGTCGCCGGAGAACCCTCAGATCCTGGTCGTAGGACAGGACGGAATGGCTCTCGGTGGCACCGGAGACGAGGACTCCCGTGAGGTCCCGGTGACGGAGATGGTGGAACAGCCCGCCAAGGTGATGCGCATCGGCAGCATGATCAAGCAGCTGCTCGAGGAGGTGCGTGCGGCACCTCTGGACGAGGCGAGCCGGGTCCGGCTCAAGGAGATCCACGCGAGCTCCGTGAAGGAGCTGGAGGACGGACTCGCCCCCGACCTCGTCGACGAACTCGAGCGCCTCTCCCTTCCGTTCACCGACGAGGGGATCCCCTCGGACGCCGAACTGCGCATCGCACAGGCACAGTTGGTGGGCTGGCTCGAGGGCCTCTTCCACGGGATCCAGACGACCCTGTTCGCCCAGCAGATGGCGGCCAGGGCCCAACTGGAGTCGATGCGCCGAGCCCTCCCGCCGGGCGTCGGCGGCGCCGAGGACGACGAGGACCCCCGCACGGGCGGCCGTTCGGGCGGACCGTACCTGTAGCCCCCCGGCGGTAACTGCAGCCCCCGCGGTACCCGGACAACGAAACGGGCCCGGCACGTAAGTGCCGGGCCCCTCGCATGTCAGAAACGGATCACCAGGACGATCCGGAAGCAGGTCAGGACGGGTCGCCCGTCGACACACTGAGCTCGATCTCGGGCATGTTCTGCGGGTCGACGTCCGTGCCGTCGGAGGGGAACTGGTCCATGACCGTGCCCTCGCCGTAGGTGTTCTCATTGACGTACTTGATCGTCATCTGCCAACCAGCGGCCTGGAAGCAGGACTTCACCGACTGGATGTACTTGTACGAGAAGTCCGGGACCCGGATCTTGGTCTCGTCGTTGTACGACTCCTCCGGCTCCGTGCACTTCTCCGTGTCGATCGTCTTCGTCGTGTCCGGACCCTTGTGCCCCGCCACCACGGACGCCGACTGACTGGGATCGGTACCGCCTCCGGTGTCGTCACCGTTCCTGTTCAGGGCGAGTGCGGTGAGCAGGCCGCCGATCGCGACGAGCGCGACCACGATCGAGCCGACGACGACTCCCTTGTTGCTCTTGCGGCCGCCCCCGGAGCCTCCCGGGTGAGGAGTCGGGTGCTGGGGCGCCAGGTTGTACGGCGGCGGGGTCGAGATGCCCTGCTGCGGGGAGTACGCCGAGGTCTGCGGCGGCGTCAGGTAGCCGCCCTGCTGCGGATAGCCGTACGACGGAGCCGGCTGCGGGGTGGGCGGCGGTGTGGGCGCCGGGGTCGGCGGACCGTAGGCACCCGGCTGGTACGGCGTCTGGACCGGACCCGGTGCCGGAGCCGCCTGGTCGACGGGCGGGAAGACCGCGGATGCGACGCCCGCGCCGCTCGACGTCTGGGCGCCCGGCACGATGCTCGGCGCGGCGGAGTGCAGCGACTGGGCCACGCGCATGCACTCGTCGCGCATCGCCTCGGCGCTGGGAAACCGCTCGTTCGGGTTCTTCTTCAGCGCGCGGGCGACCAGTGCGTCCACGGCCGGGGGCAGCGAGCGGTTCACCGAGGAGGGCGCGACCGGCTGCTCCTGCACATGCGCGTACGCGATGGCCAGCGGCGAGTCCGCCTCGAACGGAAGCCGCCCGGTGGTGAGTTGGAACAGCATGATGCCGACCGAGTACAGGTCGGATCTGGCGTCCACGCCTCTGCCGAGGGCCTGCTCCGGAGAGAGGTACTGCGGGGTGCCGACGACCATGCCGGTCTGGGTCATCGAGGTGACACCGGACTGCATGGCGCGGGCGATGCCGAAGTCCATCACCTTGACGACGTTGCGCTTCGTCATCATCACGTTGCCCGGCTTGATGTCCCGGTGGACCAGGCCCATCTCGTGGCTGATCTCCAGGGCGGCCAGCACATCCGCGGTGATCTTGAGGGCCTTGTCGGCGGGCATGGCGCCGTACTGCGCGATGTCCTGGTCGAGGACGGAGCCGAGCGGGCGGCCCTCGACGTACTCCATGACGATGTACGGCGTCGTCATGCCGTCGAGCACGTCCTCGCCGGTGTCGAAGACCGAGACGATGTTCGTGTGCGTGAGCTTCGCCACCGACTGGGCCTCGCGGCGGAAGCGCTCGCGGAAGGCCTGCTCGCGGCCGAGTTCGGTGTGCAGTGTCTTGATCGCGACCTGGCGGTCGAGCACCGAGTCGTACGCGAGGTGGACCGAGGCCATGCCGCCCTCGCCGAGCAGATCACGCAGCTGGTAGCGGCCGCCGGCGACCGCACGCCCCGCGTACCGGCCCTGTGCGCCGTCCTGGCTCATCTTCTGCGTCCCCCATCGGCGCGGCGGGAGCGGCTGATCGCCCCCGCGGTCCGTGACTCGATTGTCGTGATCGATTGTGCGATCTGCCCGGTGATCGGCCGGTGTTCGGTGATCGATTGGCTCATTCCCGGCCAAGTCTGCCCGAGGGCACTGACACGTCAAGCTCGGTGCCCGTTCCGTGACCGTCTGCGAAAGAAGCGTCGCGGAAGCGTTACAGGTGCCGTACGGGCGGTACACAGGATTTGCACGCGGGCACCCGTGACGGGTTGGATGGCCGATCCATCCCGCTTCCGTCTCGGACCGGCGCATTGCGCGGAGCCTGTAGCGTGGCCCGACGGAGACCGTAACAACCACCGCGCAGACCGCGGGCAGAAACGACGGCGAGGACTGATGGCACAGCAGCAGCGCGCTCAGGGCCCGTCCGACCCCGAGGCGACTGGCGGCGGTATGTCAGATGCGCCGGAGCTGTGGGGTAACGGCGGGCTGGTCGGCGACGGCCGGTATCGGCTGACCCACAGACTGGGCCGGGGCGGCATGGCCGAGGTGTTCGCGGCCGAGGACGTACGCCTGGGGCGCACGGTCGCGGTCAAGCTGCTCCGCTCCGATCTGGCCGAGGACCCGGTCTCCAAGGCCCGCTTCACGCGTGAGGCCCAGTCGGTCGCCGGGCTCAACCACCACGCGGTCGTCGCCGTGTACGACTCCGGCGAGGACGTGGTCGGCTCCCGCGTCGTCCCGTACATCGTGATGGAGATCGTCGAGGGCCACACGATCCGCGATCTGCTGATCAACGCCGAGGCCCCCGGGCCCGAGCAGGCGCTGATCATCGTCTCCGGTGTCCTCGAAGCGCTCGCCTACTCGCACCAGCACGGCATCGTGCACCGCGACATCAAGCCGGCGAACGTGATCATCACGCAGACCGGTGCCGTGAAGGTGATGGACTTCGGCATCGCGCGCGCCCTGCACGGCGCGCAGTCGACGATGACGCAGACCGGCATGGTCATGGGCACGCCGCAGTACCTCTCCCCGGAGCAGGCGCTCGGCAAGGCCGTCGACCACCGCTCCGACCTGTACGCGACGGGCTGCCTCCTCTACGAACTCCTCGCGCTGCGGCCCCCGTTCACCGGCGAGACGCCGCTGTCGGTGGTCTACCAGCACGTCCAGGACATTCCGGTGCCCCCGTCCGAGGTCTCGGACGCGGCCCCGCCGGAGCTCGACGGGCTGGTCATGCGCTCGCTCGCGAAGGAGCCGGACGACCGGTTCCAGACCGCGGAGGAGATGCGCGGGCTCGTCCAGTACGGGCTGCAGATGCTGTACGACCAGGGCAGCCACACCGGCACCTGGAACACCGGCCCGGTCGACATGCACGGCGGGCCGCGCACCCCGGCGGGGGGCTTCGCCGGTACGGCCGCGCTGCCGCATCCCAGCGACTCCGGCACCTCGCAGATTCCGCAGCCGATCCTGCCGAGCGGGTACGGCGGCGGGGACGACGGCGGCTTCGAGGGGCACGGCAACAAGGGCGGCGGCCGCGGCAAGCTGTGGATCCTCGCGGTCCTCGCGGTGATCGCGATCGCGGCGGGTGTCGCGCTCGCGATCAACAAGACCAATGACGATGGCGGCGGGACGGGCACGACGCAGTCGCCCACGGCGACGTCCTCGTCCACCGAGGACAGCGATTCCAGCGCGACCCCGAGCGACGAGGCCACGGACAACCCCACCGACGAGTCGACGGACGACGGCACCAGCTCGGGCTCCGGCTCGGACTACACACCGTCGTACACGCCGTCCCCGAGCTACAGCAGTGACCCGACCGACGAGCCCACGGACGAGCCGACCACCACGGAGCCGACCACCGCGGAGCCGTCGGACGACCCGACGACCACGGAGCCGACGGACCCGGCGACAGGGGAGCCCTCGGACCCGGGCGTCACCGGTGACACCTCTGCCGGGGGCAGCGGCTGACCCGCCGGACAAACACCCTCCACGCGCGCGTGCGGCCCGAAACGGGCTCCACGCGCGCGTGCCGTTTGCGGCGGCCCACCCAGTGGCATCCGCAGGTCACCCCGCGAACGCCTCGCACACCGGCTCGTACTCCCGGGTCCACCACACCGCCAGTGCCGACGCCGCCGGGAACTGCGGATCGGCGCGGGTGTCCCCGCGCTCGTAGTGCCAGCGCAGTATCCAGAAGTCGTTGAGGCGCTCCCACCACACGCGGTGCACGGCGGCCGCGAGTTCGGAGGGGGTCGCGCCCGCGGTACGCCGGTACGCGCGCGCGTAGGCCCGCACTTTGGCCAGGTCGAGCGCGCCGACGGGCTGTACGAAGAAGATCACCGCGGCGCGTACCGCCTCCTCGGCGCGGGGCTGGACGCCCAGCCGGTCCCAGTCGACGATCGCGGCCGGTTCGCCGTCGCGGTAGAGCAGGTTGAACGGGTGGAAGTCGCCGTGCACCCAGCCCACCGAACCGCCCCGCGGAGGCCGTCGGTCCGCATGCCGCTCCAGGAGGGCGCGCCGTTCCAGGAGCCGGTGCCTGGCCAGTTCGTCGAAGGCGTCGGGTGGCCGGTGGCGGCGTACCTGGGCGAGCAGGTGGTCGATGAGCGCGAAGGTGTCGGCCGGGTCGGCGCCGTCGGCCGGCTCCGCGGGCCCGCGTCCCTCCGTGGGCATCACCTGCTCCAGGCTCGCGTGGACGACGCCCAGGAGCGCCCCCAGCCGCGCGCACTGCTCCGTGGTGAGCTGGCCGCCGTGCCGGTGCCGTCCGTCGACCCACGGGTGCAGCGCGTACGCGTGGCCCCCGACGACGGCGACCGTACGCCCGTCGGTGCCGGTCAGCGGCGGGGCGACCGGGACGCCGAGGTCCGCGAGGCGCTGGGTCGCCCGGTGCTGGCGGGCGATCGCGACGGGGTCGGCGGTCTCGGGGTCGAAATGGTGCTTGAGGAAGTACCTGCCGCGGGTGGTGCACAGCCGGTAGCCGCGGTTGAGCAGCCCCTCTTCGACGGGTTCGCAGGTCAGCGCGGACCCGGCGGAGTACTGGCGGAGGAGGGCGCCCAGAGGGGGCGCGAAAGACACAGGGGGTGGTACAGAAGAGCGCGGCACGCGGCAGATGCTAGGGCACTCAACTGGCCCCTGACCTTGCGTTTGTCACAGACAGTCGCCCTGTATGCAACATCGGTCACAGAACGTGCTGGAATCGCCGTTCCAGGCCACCGTCCGTCGAATGCGCGGTGGAGAACTGCGGGTCGATGCCCAGATAGACCGGCTCGTAGGGCTCGCCGTCCACCAGGCGCGGCGCGGGACCGAAACGTTCCAGCTGCGCCGCGGTCGGCTCGACGGTTTCGCACCGGCCGACGACCTGCACGGACCACAGGCTCTCCCCCGGCCGTGCGGAGCTCAGGTTGTCGGTGCCGTACGCGACGACGCTGCCGGCGCAGGCCTGGTGGTAGCCGCAGTTCCGGGGCATCCGCAGCAGGACGCGGCCGTCGGCCACGATGTGCCGGGCGAACGCGAGGAAGGGCAGCGCGCGCATGCTGGTGGCCACCCGGCCGTAGTCGGTGCGGCCGATCAGTTCCACGGCGAGCTGAATGTCGTCCGGCTGTTCGTCGGGCATACGACCAATTTCCGGTACCCAGGAGAGCGGGAAAAGGGCCACCCGTCTCCTGTAGGGGGGCCATAAGTCCCGAAGGGCTTCCCCATCACCGGCGACGCTGCGACTAGTGCCGCTGCTCCTGCTCCACCTGCAGACGCGCGACGTACGCGGCCGCCTGGGACCGCCGCTCCATCCCCAGTTTGGCCAGCAGGCTCGACACATAGTTCTTGATCGTCTTCTCGGCGAGATGCAGCCGTTCGCCGATCACGCGATTGGTGAGCCCTTCGCCGATCAGGTCGAGGATCTTGCGCTCCTGCTCGGTGAGGTGCGCGAGCCTGTCGTCGCTCTTGGGGCCGCCCCCGTCGCGCAGCCGCTCCAGGACGCGGGCGGTGGCCACCGGGTCGAGCAGGGACTTCCCGGCGGCGACATCACGTACGGCCGAGAGCAGTTCGCTGCCACGGATGGCCTTGAGCACATAGCCCGAGGCGCCCGCCATGATCGCGTCGAAAAGGGCCTCGTCGTCGGCGTACGAGGTCAGCATCAGGCACTTGATGTCCTCGTCCTGGGACCGGATCTCGCGGCAGACCTCGACGCCGCTGCCGTCCGGGAGCCGTACGTCCAGGACGGCGACGTCGGGGTGGGTGGCCGGAATCCGTACCAGGGCGTCGGCCGCCGTGCCGGCCTCGCCGACCACCTCGATGTCGTCCTCCACCGAGAGCAGCTCATGGACGCCGCGCCGGACCACCTCGTGATCATCGAGGAGAAATACGGTGATTTTCCCGTTTTCACGCACGGTGTCAGTGTCACACACGATCATTGGCCCTGCCCCGGGGTGAACTCTTCCCGTGCCAGGGGTGACCGGGATAACGTGCCGGTGTTCCGGCCCCCTGCAAGGCTGTTACCAGCGCTGTGACCAGCGGCTGTTCCCGACCGAGGCGATGTACTTGGAGATCCGACTAAAAAGTAGTTGGAAATCCGAGCAAAATCGCAGGTCAGGCGGGGTTTCACAGAATTGTGAAGCACTGGGTAACGTGGCTGTTGCAGGGCGCTCGCCGGGGCACCTGTCACGCCTGTTCCCGGCCGAGTGCACCCACCCCGTGCACGGGTACTGGAGCAGGCGAGCCGCACTGGCCGACCGGCAACCCCGGGGGCCGGACCGACGGAGGAGCACACGTGACCGTGGAGAGCACTGCCGCGCAGAAGCCGCGACGCAGCGCCGGTACGAAGAGCGCCGCAAGCACCGGCACGACCGGGACGAAGCGCGCCGCGAGCGGTGCCAAGCGCACCGGCGCAAACAAGTCACCGGGCGCAGACCCTGAACTCATTCAGCTGCTGACCCCCGAGGGCAAGCGGGTCAAGGACGCCACGTACGACCCGTACGTCGCCGACATCACCCCGGAGGAGCTGCGCGGCCTGTACCGGGACATGGTGCTGACCCGCCGCTTCGACGCCGAGGCCACCTCCCTGCAGCGCCAGGGCGAGCTGGGCCTGTGGGCCTCGCTGCTCGGCCAGGAGGCCGCCCAGATCGGCTCCGGGCGCGCCACCCGCGAGGACGACTACGTCTTCCCGACCTACCGCGAGCACGGCGTCGCCTGGTGCCGCGGGGTCGACCCGACCAACCTGCTCGGCATGTTCCGCGGCGTGAACAACGGCGGCTGGGACCCGAACACCAACAACTTCCACCTGTACACGATCGTCATCGGCTCGCAGACCCTGCACGCCACCGGGTACGCCATGGGCATCACCAAGGACGGCGCCGACTCGGCCGTGATCGCGTACTTCGGAGACGGCGCCTCCAGCCAGGGCGACGTCGCCGAATCGTTCACCTTCTCCGCGGTCTACAACGCCCCCGTCGTGTTCTTCTGCCAGAACAACCAGTGGGCCATCTCCGAGCCGACCGAGAAGCAGACCCGCGTCCCGCTCTACCAGCGCGCGCAGGGCTACGGCTTCCCGGGCGTCCGCGTCGACGGCAACGACGTCCTCGCCTGCCTGGCCGTCACCAAGTGGGCCCTGGAGCGGGCCCGCCGCGGCGAGGGCCCCACGCTCGTGGAGGCGTTCACCTACCGGATGGGCGCGCACACCACCTCCGACGACCCGACCAAGTACCGGGCCGACGAGGAGACCGAGTCGTGGGAGGCGAAGGACCCGATCCTGCGCATGCGCACGTATCTCGAGGCCTCAAACCACGCGGACGAGGGATTTTTCGCGGAACTCGAAGCCGAGAGCGAGGCGTTGGGCAAACGAGTACGCGAGGTCGTACGGGCCATGCCGGACCCGGACCACTTCGCCATCTTCGAGAACGTGTACGCGGACGGGCACGCGCTCGTCGACGAGGAGCGGGCCCAGTTCGCCGCCTACCAGGCGTCGTTCGCGGACGAAGGGGAGGACAAGTAGCGATGACCGCGGAAAAGATGGCGCTGGCCAAGGCGATCAACGAGTCGCTGCGCAAGGCCCTGGAAACCGACCCCAAGGTCCTGATCATGGGCGAGGACGTCGGCAAGCTCGGCGGAGTCTTCAGGGTCACCGACGGACTCCAGAAGGACTTCGGTGAGGACCGGGTCATCGACACCCCGCTCGCCGAGTCGGGCATCGTTGGCACGGCGATCGGTCTCGCACTGCGCGGCTACCGCCCGGTGGTGGAGATCCAGTTCGACGGTTTCGTCTTCCCCGCCTACGACCAGATCGTCACGCAGCTGGCGAAGATGCACGCGCGGGCGCTCGGCAAGATCAAGCTCCCCGTCGTCATCCGCATTCCGTACGGCGGTGGCATCGGCGCGGTCGAGCACCACTCGGAGTCGCCGGAGGCGCTGTTCGCGCATGTGTCGGGCCTGAAGGTGGTCTCCCCGTCGACCGCGTCCGACGCCTACTGGATGATGCAGCAGGCCATCCAGAGCAACGACCCGGTGATCTTCTTCGAGCCGAAGCGGCGCTACTGGGACAAGTCCGAGGTCAACACGGAGGCGATCCCCGGACCCCTGCACAAGGCGCGCGTGGTGCGCGAGGGCACCGACCTGACCCTCGTCGCGTACGGCCCGATGGTGAAGGTGTGCCTGGAGGCCGCGGCGGCCGCCCAGGAGGAGGGTAAGTCGATCGAGGTCCTGGACCTGCGCTCGATGTCCCCGCTCGACTTCGACTCCGTCCAGACCTCGGTGGAGAAGACCCGCCACCTGGTCGTGGTGCACGAGGCACCGGTGTTCCTCGGCACGGGCGCGGAGATCGCCGCCCGCATCACGGAGCGGTGCTTCTACCACTTGGAGGCACCCGTCCTGCGGGTCGGTGGCTACCACGCCCCCTACCCGCCGGCACGCCTGGAGGACGAGTACCTTCCGGGCCTGGACCGGGTGCTCGACGCCGTCGACCGCTCGCTTGCGTACTGAGGAGAGGGTCGTGACGACGATGACCGAGAACGCGTCGGGACTCCGCGAGTTCAAGATGCCCGATGTGGGCGAGGGGCTCACCGAGGCGGAGATCCTCAAGTGGTACGTCCAGCCGGGCGACCAGGTCACCGACGGCCAGGTGGTCTGCGAGGTCGAGACCGCCAAGGCCGCCGTGGAGCTGCCCATCCCGTACGACGGTGTGGTGCGCGAACTCCGTTTCCCCGAGGGGACGACGGTGGACGTGGGCCAGGTGATCATCGCCGTGGAGGTGGCCGGAGCGGCCGGTTCGCCCGTGGTCGAGGTCACCGCGGCCCCTGTCGAAGCGCCCGCCGCCGAGAAGCCGAAGCCCGAAGGCCGCACCCCGGTCCTCGTCGGCTACGGCGTTGCCGAGTCCTCCACCAAGCGCCGTGCCCGCAAGGGGACCGAGGTCCCCGCCCAGGCACCCGAGCCGGTCTACGCGGCTTCGGCGATCCAGGCCGTCCAGGGCGAGCTGAACGGACACGGGCACTCCGCGCCCGTGGTGGCCCGGCCGCTGGCCAAGCCCCCGGTCCGCAAGCTCGCCAAGGACCTCGGCGTCGACCTGGCGACGATCGTCCCGTCCGGCCCGGACGGCATCATCACGCGCGAGGACGTGCACGCGGCGGTGGCACCCGCACCCGCCCCGGAGCCGGTCGTCCAGCAGACCCCGGCCGCCCCCGTCCAGGCCGCCGCCCCGGTCGCCTCGTACGACACGGCACGCGAGACCCGTATCCCGGTCAAGGGTGTCCGCAAGGCCACGGCGGCCGCGATGGTCGGTTCGGCGTTCACCGCGCCGCATGTGACCGAGTTCGTGACGGTCGACGTGACGCGCACGATGAAGCTCGTGGAGGAGCTCAAGCAGGACAAGGAGATGCAGGGGCTGCGGGTGAACCCGCTGCTCCTCATCGCCAAGGCCCTGCTGGTCGCCATCAAGCGCAACCCGGACGTCAACGCGTCCTGGGACGAGGCCGCCCAGGAGATCGTCCTCAAGCACTATGTGAACCTGGGCATCGCCGCGGCGACCCCGCGCGGCCTGCTCGTCCCGAACATCAAGGACGCGCACAGCAAGACCCTGCCGCAACTGGCTCAGTCTCTCGGCGAGTTGGTCTCCACCGCCCGTGAGGGCAAGACCTCCCCGGCCGCGATGCAGGGCGGCACGGTCACCATCACCAACGTCGGCGTCTTCGGCGTCGACACCGGCACGCCGATCCTCAACCCCGGCGAGTCCGCGATCCTCGCCGTCGGCGCGATCAAGCTCCAGCCCTGGGTCCACAAGGGCAAGGTCAAGCCCCGCCAGGTCACCACCCTTGCGCTGAGCTTCGACCACCGCCTGGTGGACGGGGAGCTGGGCTCCAAGGTGCTCGCCGATGTGGCGGCCGTCCTGGAGCAGCCGAAGCGGCTGATCACCTGGGCGTAGGGAACGAACGAGAAGGGGGCCCGCCGCACAAGTGCGGCGGGCCCCCTTCTCGTGTGCGACGGGACTGCGGGCCCGTACGCTCGCGAGCTACTTCTACGCCTGGGACCTACTTGGCGAAGGCGTAGTTCATCAGCTTCTTGGCGTCCGACTCACGGGCGGTGATGGACGTGGAGGCGAGAACCGTGCCGATGACGGTCTTGCCGTTGCGGGTGGCGGCGAAGACGAGGCAGTACTTGGCCTGGGCGCCGGAGCCGGTCTTCACGCCGATCGTGCCGCTGTAGGTGCCG
This sequence comes from Streptomyces sp. NBC_00620, assembly GCF_026341825.1. GTDB lineage: Bacteria > Actinomycetota > Actinomycetes > Streptomycetales > Streptomycetaceae > Streptomyces. The sequence continues at coordinate 1,857,838 of NZ_JAPENY010000001.1, read as the reverse complement.
AGCAGACCGTTTGTGTTGGTCCACGCGGCCATGGTGCGGGTGGAGCCGGTCTTCGTGACGGTCTTCGCCGTGTACGACTTCGTCTTCACGATCGTCTTGAACGTGGAGCTCAGCATCGTGCTGCTGGCGAGCTTCGTCAGGTCCTTCGGCGTCGAGTAGTTGGAGCCGTTGCTGATGCCGTCGAACGAGTCGAAGTGCGTGTTCGTCAGGCCGAGCTGGCTGGCCTTGCTGTTCATCTTGGCGATGAACGACTTCACGCGGGCGGAGCGCGTCGTGCCCGTGCCGAACTTGTCGGCGAGCGCGTACGCGGCGTCGCAGCCGGACGGCAGCATCAGCCCGTAGAGGAGCTGGCGGACGGTGACCTTGTCGCCGACGATCAGGCGGGCCGAGGAGGCGTTGTTGGCGACGATGTAGTCGCTGTACGCCTTCTGGATGGTGACCTTGGCGTCCAGGTTGAGGTTCGCCTGCGTGAGCACGACCTTGGCGGTCATGATCTTGGTGGTGGAGCCGGTGGGGAGCTTGGTGTTCCCGGCCTTCGAGTAGAGGGCCGTGCCCGTGCCGTTGTTCATCACGTAGCCGCCCTTGGCGGCGATCGTGGGCGTGGTGAGGGCTTGTGCGGGAGCCGCGCCGAGGGCTCCGGTCGCGATCATGGCGCCGGTCGTGACGACTACGGCGGCAGCTCTGCGGACGCGCGTGCCCTTAATGCCGGTTATCAAGTTTCCTACCCCGATTACGTTAAATGCCCAAGGAGCGCGGCCACATGGGAGAGCCGCCTCTCGTGTGACACGTAAGTAGCACGAAAGGTTGTGCGCTTAATTGGAGAGACGTTCGATCGCGAATCCGGGCGTCCGCATTCTGGAATGACGCGACCATGCGTACGTGTTGTATCTATGCTGTGCCCATGTCCTCCGCCCCGTCCCCCGCGGCAACCCGGCCCGCGTCCGCGAAACAACCCCCCGCCGCCGAGCGCGTCTACGCGCACGTCAAGCAGGGTGTCCTGGAACGCCGTTACGAAGGCGGGACGCTGCTCACCGAGGGCGAGCTCGCCGAGGCCGTGGGGGTCTCCCGCACGCCGGTCCGCGAGGCGCTGCTCCGGCTCGAGGTCGAAGGGCTGATCAAGCTCTACCCGAAGAAGGGCGCGCTGGTCCTGCCGGTCTCCGCCCAGGAGATCGCGGACGTCGTCGAGACGCGGCAGCTCGTCGAGGGACACGCGGCGCGCAAGGCCGTACCGGCCTCGCCGCGGCTCCTCGCCCGCCTCGAGGAACTCCTCGCCAGGCAGAAGGAGCAGGCCGCCGCCGGGGATCTGGCCGGCGCCGCCGTCACCGACCGCTGCTTCCACGCCGAGATCGTCCGCAGTGGCGGCAACGAGATCCTCTCCCGGCTCTACGACCAGCTCCGCGACCGGCAGTTGAGGATGGGGGTGGCCGTGATGCACGCCCACCCCGACCGGATCACCAAGACGCTCTCCGAGCACGAGCAGATCCTGGAGGCGCTGCGCGCCGGTGACGCGGAGGCGGTCGTCGGCCTCATCCACGGGCACGTCAGCTGGTTCTCCAACCTGGCGCGGGGCGAGGTCCGATGAGTTCGTCAGCCACGCTGCCCGGGGATCCGCCCGGCGGGCGGCGCGCCCTCGCCGTCTGGGGCGTCGGCGTCTCCGTCTACTTCGTCGCCGTCATCTTCCGTACGTCCCTGGGCGTGGCCGGCCTGGACGCGGCGGACCGCTTCCACGTCAACGCCTCCGCCCTCTCCACCTTCTCGATCCTCCAGCTCCTGGTCTACGCGGGCATGCAGATACCGGTGGGCCTGCTGGTCGACAGTCTCGGCACCAAGAAGGTGCTGACCATCGGCGCGGTGCTGTTCACGGCAGGGCAGTTGGGCTTCGCGTTCTCCCCCTCGTACGGGATGGCGCTCGCCTCGCGCGCGCTGCTTGGCTGCGGCGACGCGATGACCTTCATCAGCATCCTGCGGCTCGGTACCCGGTGGTTCCCCGCCCGGCGCGGGCCGCTCGTCGCGCAGCTCGCGGGGCTTGTCGGGATGGCGGGCAACCTCGTCTCGACGCTGGTGATCGCCCGGCTGCTGCACGGAGTGGGCTGGACGGCGGCGTTCGCGGGCAGTGCGGGCGCCGGTGTCGTCGTCCTCGTCCTCATGCTGCTGTTCCTGAAGGACCACCCCGAGGGGCACGAGCCTGAGCCGTTCCCGCACCAGGGGGCCGCCTACGTCCGGCGCCAGATCGCGGCGTCCTGGCGGGAGCCCGGGACCCGGCTCGGGATGTGGGTGCACTTCACCACGCAGTTCCCGGCGATGGTGTTCCTGCTGCTGTGGGGCTTGCCGTTCCTGGTCGAGGCGGAGGGGCTTTCGCGGGCCACCGCCGGTGAACTGCTGACGCTCGTCGTGCTGTCCAACATGGTCGTCGGACTCGTGTACGGGCAGGTCGTGGCCCGGCATCATGCGGCGCGGCTTCCGCTGGCGCTCGGCACGGTGGCCGCGACCGCCGTTGTCTGGGCGGGGGTGCTGGTGTACCCCGGTGAGTACGCGCCGATGTGGGTGCTGGTGGTGCTGTGTGTGGTGCTGGGTGCCTGTGGGCCGGCTTCCATGCTGGGGTTCGACTTCGCCCGGCCGGCGAATCCGCCCGAGCGGCAGGGGACCGCGTCCGGGATCACCAACATGGGGGGCTTCGTCGCCTCCATGACCACGCTGCTGGCGATCGGGGTGTTGCTGGATGCCACCGGTGACAACTACCGGGTCGCCTTCTCCGCCGTGTTCGTGCTTCAGGCGGTCGGGCTGAGTCAGGTCTTCCGGTTGCGGAAGCAGGCGGCTCGGAGGGAGCGGGAGCGGTTGGTTGCTAGTCGGGTGGAGACGGTGCACGTTCCGGCGTAGGGGGTGAGGGGTTGGGGGGAGTTTTTTTCGCCCCCTCCGCCCCTACCCGTCCCGTTTCTGGGGCTCCGCCCCAGGCCCCGCTCCTCAAACGCCGGAGGGGCTGAAAACTACTTCGTGACCGTGAAGTTCCTCAGGATCGCCGTCGTCAGTTCCGGGTCACCCTCCGTCTTGATGCGGTCGGCGACCGCCTCGGGGGTCACTCGGCCGCAGGCCAGGCGGTAGAACGTCTCCCAGTCGAGGGTGAGGGTGGCGGCCGGGCCCAGGGAGGGTGCGCCGTCCACCTTGCCGTTGCCCTCGGCGTCGACGCGGACCGTCCGGAGGAACTCGACAGGACCGTGTATGTCGAAGACCACCGCCGAATTCGCGGGCGCCCCCGCTTCCTTGGCGACGACTCTCGGGAGTGCGGCGAGCAGCCCGTCGCGGACGATGTACGCGCCCGGGGAGTCGAGGTTGCCCGGCCGTCCGAGGGCGGCGCGGAGGTCCTGCTCGTGCACCCACACGTCGAACGCCCGGTTCCGCATGGCGTGTTCGAGGGTGACCTCGGTGCCGAGGGGGCCGCGCACCTTGGCGTCGGGCTGCCGGTTCTCGTTCCGCAGCTGACGGTTGCGGCGGATGATCGTGTACTCCAGCTCGGAGGTCATCTCCGGGGCGGTGTGGTGACGGCGTACGTCGACCTGCATCTCCATGTACCGCTGGTGTTCGTTCGTCACGTGGTACAGGTCGCGCGGGAGCGTGTGGATCGGGCGCGGGTCGCCGAGCATCTCGCAGTCGAGACCGATGACGTGCGAGACGAGGTCGCGCACCGACCAGCCCGGGCATGGCGTCCGCCTGTTCCACTCGCCTTCCACAAGCGGGGACACCAGCTCGGATATCGCTTCCACGGAATGGGTCCAGGCGTCGGCGTAGGACTGAAGGCTGGGATGCAGACTCACGGAACGGGACCCCTCGGGCGGTTGGACGCGGGCAGTGCAGAGGCAGCGGGTGTCTTGGGACGCTAAGTTACGCTGCTGTGAGGCACCCCGGCAGTGCTTTGGTGTGACGATCGTAGGCCCGTATCAACGGCTCGAATGCCAGGACGGTGGTAGTGTGCGCGCCTCTCTCCTCCAGATCGACGTAAACGAGACCGAATCCGTCGATTCGCGGCGTGTACGTGTGGCGGCTCTGGTACGGGAGCAGGCCGGTGCCGATCTCGTGGTGCTGCCCGAGCTGTGGACCACGGGGGCGTTCGCGTACGAGGGGTTCGGCGCGGAGGCCGAGCCGCTGGAGGGGCCCACGTACGAGGTGATGGCCAAGGCGGCGAGTGACGCGGGTGTCTGGCTGCACGCGGGCTCGATTCCCGAGCGGGACCCCGAGGGGGCTCTCTACAACACCTCCCTCGTCTTCTCGCCCTCCGGTGAGCTGGCCGGCGCCTATCGCAAGATCCATCGGTTCGGCTTCGACAAGGGTGAGGCCGTGTTGATGGGGGCGGGGGCCGAGCTGGTCACCGTCCGGCTGCCGGAGACCACTCTCGGGCTTGCCACCTGCTACGACCTTCGCTTTCCCGAACTCTTCCGTGGGCTTGTCGATGCGGGTGCCGAGACTCTTGTCCTGGCGGCCGGGTGGCCCGAACGGCGTCGTTCGCACTGGACGCTGCTTGCTCAGGCGCGTGCGGTTGAGAACCAGGCGTACGTTCTTGCCTGTGGGACGGCCGGTACGCACGCCGGGGTTCCCCAGGCCGGGCACTCCATCGTGGTCGATCCGTGGGGTGAGGTTCTCGCGGAGGCGGGTTCTGGTGAGGAGGTCCTCACTGTGGAGTTCGACCCGGTGAGGGTCGGGGTGACCCGGGAACAGTTCCCGGCGCTGAAGGATCGGGTGCTGGGGCTGGAGACTCCTCGGCGCTGATTGCCTTGGCGCCCGGGGTGGGGGCTGGGGTCGGGGTGGGTGCGCTTGCCTGCGCTTGCAGGGTGCCGCTGTGCCCACCCGTGCCGCCCCTAGCGGCACGCATGCCCACAGCTGTGACGGACGGACGGACGGGTGGGTGGGCCGCCGCCCCTCGCGGCACGCATGCCCACAGCTGAGACGGCTGCAGCGGTATCAGTCCTCTCCCCGTTCCTTCTCCGCCAAGTGGATCACGCATACCGCCACCGCGATCATCAGTGCCGGGTCCGCGTCCTCTCGTACGACGTCGACGCCGTACGTTTCGCGGATGTGGAGCCAGCGGCGGGAGATCTGGGCGAGGAGTTCGTTGTCGTAGTCGACGGCGAACTCGCGGTCGAGGATCTTGCCGCTGACGTCGAGTTCGGTGCCGTCCACCAGGGACACGCGGTAGTGGTTGCGCAGCAGCGACAGCCGCTTGCGCTTGATCGTGGCGAGAGGGTCGCCGTCGCGTTCGATGATCATCGTGTCGCGCAGGGCGAGCATCTTCTGGTGGATGTCGATGAGGACGCGCCCCCGCGTGTCCTTCAGCTCGAAGGTGTCCCGCAGCCGCATGGCCTTGCCGTCGACGAGGAAGACCTTGTTGCCGTGGTCGTCCTCGATCCAGTAGTCGTCACCGAAGCCGAGCAGCCGGTCGCGTACGAGGTATCTCATGCCATCACCGCTTCCCCGGCGGGCGGTCCGAAACGCCGCCGATAGGCCGACGGGCTGAGTCCGGTCGCGCGCCGCACCCGCTCCCGCAGGTTCGCGGCGCTCCCGAGACCGCTGCGTTCCGCGACGACGTCGAGCCGCTCCTCCCCGCGCTCGATGAGCCGGCAGGCCAGCGCGACCCGCTCCCCGGTGAGCCAGGCCAGCGGGGTCGTGCCGAGCTGCGCCCGGAAGCGCCGGTGCAGTGTCGCCGGGCTGACCGCCGCCCGGGCCGCCAGGTCCGCGACCGTGAGCGGTTCGCCGATCCGCCCTTGCGCCCACGCCAGCAGCGGGGCGAGCGACTCGTCGGGGACGTCGGGCACGGGCCGCTCGACGAACTGCCGCTGCCCGCCGTCGCGGTGAGCGGCGAACACGAGCCGCCGGGACACGGCGTTGGCGATCTCGGCGCCGTGGTCGCGCCGGATGAGGTGCAGCCCGAGATCCAGTGCGGCCGCGCTGCCGGCCGCCGTCAGCACGTCGCCCTCGTCCACGAAGAGCACGTCGGGCTCCAGCAGGACCTTCGGATGGAGCTCGCGGAAGGAGTCCGCCCAGCGCCAGTGCGTGGTGGCCCGGCGCCCGTCGAGCAGCCCCGCCTCGGCGAGCGCGAAGGTGCCGGTGCAGAAGCTCACGACACGGGCGCCGCGTGCATGGGTGCGCCGGATGGCCTCGCGCACGGTGCTGTCACGCGGGACGACGTTGTCGGGGCGGCCCGGGACGATCAGGGTGTCCGCGGCGTCCACCGCCTCCAGCCCCGGCACTCCGGTCAGGGTGAAGAACCCGTGGTTCATCCGGACCCCGGGCGTGGGCGTGCACAGGGTGAGGTCGTACAGCGGCTGAGGCAGCCCGAGTTCGGGGCGCGGCAGCCCGAACAGCTCTGTCGAGACGCCGACCTCGAAGGGGTTCGTGCTCTCGTCGACGATCACGGCGACCCGGTGCGGCCGGGTCGCGGGTGCGCGCTGCGAGGATCCTTGCGGCATATGCGATTTCTAGCACTCACCGGGATGCCGGGCCACCGCCGAGGATGACGGCATGGCCAACGAACCGATCGCCCTCCCCACCGCCCTCGCCTCCTTCACCGACCTGTGGAGCCCCCGCATCGTCACCTCCGTCAACGACTACGACGTACGCGTCGCGAAGGTCGAAGGGGAGCACGTCTGGCACGTGCACGACCACACGGACGAGTTCTTCCTGGTGGTCGAGGGCGAACTGCACATCGCACTCCGGGAAACGGCCGGCGAGCGGACCGTCGTACTCCCCAAGGGCTCCCTCTTCACCGTCCCGCGAGGCACCGAACACAGGCCGTACGCGCCACAGCCCACCTCGATCCTGATGTTCGAGCCCACCGGCACCCTCACCGTCGGCGACCGCCACGACGAGGTCCCGGACCATGTGGACGCGACGACGGGTCACGCACTCGCGTAGGGGCAAGCTCTCGCGTAGGGCCCGGTCCGCCTCACCGAAGGCGGGACGGACCGGCTGCCGCCCGTGCTTGCGGGGATGTACGCCCGACAGGGACGGACCTCGGGGCTACGAGCCCTGCCCGTCGCGGTAGCTGCCCCGGTGCGGGCGTTCCTCGTCGATCACCGGGGTGCCGGCCCCCATGACCACGCGCCTTCGCCTGGCGACGCTGCTGAAGGTCGCCACACCGATCAGTCCGACGATCATGAAGATGATGCCGACCAGGTCGAGGTTGACACCTTGCATGTCCCAGTCGGTCGCGAACGTGAGGATCGCTCCTGCGGCGATCAGAATGATGCACCCGCCCAGGCCCATGGGTTTCGCCTCCTTGTGTTCGACTCGGCGTCGTTCTGGCCAACTCCGGGTACCCGACCCGGCCCTGGACATGCGGACGCACGCGGAGGCATCCGGTGGGCTATCCCTCCAGGAAGGCGACCATCGCGTTCGCCAGCAGGAACGGGTCGTCCGCGCCGCACAGTTCACGCGCGCTGTGCATGGACAGGATGGCGACCCCGATGTCGACGGTCTTGATGCCGTGGCGGGCCGCGGTGATCGGGCCGATGGTGGTGCCGCAGGGCATCGAGTTGTTGGAGACGAAGGACTGGAAGGGCACGCCGGCCTTCTCGCAGGCGGCGGCGAAGACCGCGCGGCCCGAACCGTCCGTGGCGTAGCGGTTGTTGACGTTCACCTTGAGGATGGGGCCGCCGCCCGCGCGCGGGTGGTGCGTCGGGTCGTGCCGCTCCGCGTAGTTGGGGTGGATGGCGTGGCCGGTGTCCGAGGACAGACAGACGGTGCCGGCGAAGGCGCGCGCCCGGTCCTCGTACGAGCCCCCGCGCGCGAACACCGAGCGCTCCAGGACGCTGCCGAGGAGCGGCCCGTCCGCGCCGGTGTCGCTCTGCGAGCCGTTCTCCTCGTGGTCGAAGGCGGCGAGGACGGGGATGTACGGGAGGTACGGCTGACCGGCGTCAGCCGTCGCGACCGCCGCGAGGGCCGCCGTACCGGCGTGCACGGACAGCAGGTTGTCCATGCGCGGTCCTGCCAGCAGCTCCCTGTCGCGGCCCAGGTAGGAGGGCGGCTCCACGGAGTGGGTCATCAGGTCCCAGCCGGTCACCTCGCCGGCGTCAAGGCCCGACTCCTCCTCCAGGAAGGCGATCAGGTCGCCGTCGCGTACCTCCTCGCCCAGGCCCCAAATGGGCTGCAGATGACGCTGCTTGTCCAGCTTCAGGCCCTCCGTGGACACGGAACGGTCCAGGTGGACGGCGAGTTGGGGCACCCGCAGCAGCGCGCGGTCGATGTTCACCAGGCGCGTCGAGCCGTCCCGCAGCGAGAGGCGCCCCGCCAGGCCCAGGTCCCGGTCCAGCCAGGAGTTCAGCAGCGGCCCGCCGTAGATCTCCACGGCCACCTGCCGCCAGCCGTGCGCCCCGCTGTCCGGGCGCGGCTTCACCCGCAGGTTGGGGGAGTCGGTGTGCGCGCCCACGATCCGGAACGGGGTGTGCGGCTCGGCGCCCTCCGGGACGTACCAGGCGACGAGCGCACCCCCGCGCAGCACGTACTTCCCGCCGCTCGTCCCCTCCCACGCGTCGGTCTCGGCGACCTGACGGAATCCGGCCTTCTCCAGCCGCTCGGCGGCGTTCGCCACGGCGTGGTACGGCGTCGGACTCGCCGCCAGGAAGGGCATGAGGTCGTCGGTGTGGCCGCGGTCGAAGCGGGAGGGAGTGCTCATGGGGTTCACCTTAACGACGCCCGAGGGCCCGCTCCCGGGGATGGGAACGGGCCCTCGTAACGGGGTTGTGAAGGGCGGACACCTGACTGGAAGGACAGGTTCCAGTCAGGTGTCCGCCCTGTCCCGGAGTGCGCCGCGGCGCGGCTTTGGTGCGACGCGGCAGGAATCCGGAGGACTTAGAAGGCCGCCTCGTCCAGCTCCATCAGGTCGAGGTCCACGCCCTCGGCGAGCTTGCGCGCGCCCGTGACACCCGGCAGGACGGTGGCGGCGAAGAACTTCGCGGCCGCGATCTTGCCGCTGTAGAAGGGCTTGTCCTTCGCCGAGGCCGTCTCGAGCTTCTCGGCGGCGACCGCGGCACCGCGCAGCAGCAGGTAACCGACGACGACGTCACCGGAGGCCATCAGCAGCCGGGTGGTGTTCAGGCCCACCTTGTAGATGTTCTTGACGTCCTGCTCGGTCGCCGCGAGGTCCGTCAGCATCAGGCCGACGATGGCCTCCAGCTCGACGGCGGCCTTGGCGAGCTGCTCGCGGGCCGCGGAGAGCTCCTCGCCGCCCGTGCCGAGGGCGAGGAACTTCTTGATGTCCTCGGCGAGGGAGTTGAGCGCCGCGCCCTGGTTGCGGACGATCTTCCGGAAGAAGAAGTCCTGGCCCTGGATCGCGGTGGTGCCCTCGTACAGGGTGTCGATCTTGGCGTCGCGGATGTACTGCTCGATCGGGTACTCCTGGAGGAACCCGGAGCCGCCGAAGGTCTGCAGCGACTGCGCGAGCTGCTCGTAGCCCTTCTCGGAGCCGTAGCCCTTCACGATCGGCAGGAGCAGGTCGTTGAGGGCGTGCAGCTGCGAGGTGTCCTCGCCCGCCGCCGTCTGGACCGCGATCTCGTCCTGGACGGCCGCGGTGTGCAGTACCAGGGCGCGCATGCCCTCGGCGTACGCCTTCTGCGTGATGAGGGCGCGGCGCACGTCCGGGTGGTGCGTGATGGTGACCTTGGGCGCGGCCTTGTCCATGAAGTTCGCGAGGTCGGGCCCCTGGACGCGCTCCTTGGCGTACTCGAGCGCGTTCAGGTAACCCGTCGACAGCGTCGAGATCGCCTTCGTACCGACCATCATGCGAGCGAACTCGATGATCCGGAACATCTGGCGGATGCCGTCGTGCTTGTCGCCGATCAGCCAGCCCTTGGCGGGGTGCCGGTCGCCGAAGGTCATCTCGCAGGTGTTGGAGGCCTTGAGGCCCATCTTGTGCTCGACGTTCGTGGCGTAGGCGCCGTTGCGCTCGCCCAGCTCGCCGGTCTCGAAGTCGAACAGGTACTTCGGGACCATGAAGAGGGACAGGCCCTTGGTGCCGGGACCGGAGCCCTCGGGACGGGCCAGCACGTAGTGAAGGATGTTCTCCTCCATGTCGTGCTCACCGGAGGTGATGAACCGCTTCACGCCCTCGATGTGCCAGGAGCCGTCCTCCTGCTCGATCGCCTTGGTGCGGCCGGCGCCCACGTCGGAGCCCGCGTCGGGCTCGGTGAGGACCATGGTCGAACCCCAGGTCCGGTCCACCGCGATCTGAGCGATCTTCTTCTGTACGTCATTGCCCTCGTCGAAGAGGATCCCCGCGAAGGCCGGTCCCGACGAGTACATCCAGACAGCCGGGTTCGCACCCAGGATCAGCTCCGCGAACCCCCAGATCAGGGACGCGGGGGCGGTCGTACCGCCGATCTCCTCGGGCAGGCCCAGACGCCAGTACTCGGAGTCCATGAAGGCTTTGTACGACTTTTTGAAGGACGCCGGTACGGGTGCGGTGTTGGTCTCCGGGTCGAAGACCGGCGGGTTGCGGTCGGCGTCCGCGAAGGACTCGGCGAGCTCGTTCTCCGAGAGCCTGGTCAGCTCCCCGAGGATGCTCTTGGCGGTATCGACGTCCATCTCCGCGAACGGGCCGGTGCCGTACACCTTGTCGCGCCCGAGCACCTCGAAGAGGTTGAACTCGATGTCGCGGAGATTCGACTTGTAGTGCCCCATGGCGACGGCTCCGTAAGGGATCGGGGAGGCCGAAGCACTTCGGAGAACTCGCAGCCTCGTTTCACGTACCAGCAAGTAGCTACGATGATGCTACCCGTCGGTAATAAGACGCAACCCCGAACGGGCATCTGTGACGAGTCCGACCGCGAGCCTCACGACGCGCAGGGCCGTGCGCCTGCCCTACACCGGAACCGTGAGAGTGGCCGTGTAGCCCTTCTCGACGCTACCCGCCATGGTCGCCAGCTGCTGGTCGTAGCCGTCGCTGAAGATGCCGTCCGTCTCCAGCGAGAGCTGGCTCAGGTTGGACACGCTCTTGCTGTAGCCGTCCGTCGCGTACACCGTGTCGCAGACGTCCTTCGGGAACGCGAGCTGCGAGGTGTTCGTGATGGAGGTCGCCGCCGTGGCGTCCGCCAGGCTGCCGTAGACCTCGAAGTGGATGTGCGGCCAGCGGCCCGAGTAGCAGGCGGGGAAGATGCTGGTGAAGGTGACCTGGCCCTTGTCGTCCGTCTCCTGGACCCCGCGCAGGTAGTTCTCCTCGGTGACGCCCTCGGAGTACAGGGAGTAGTTCCCCTCCCGGTCGCAGTGCCACAGATAGACGGCCGCGCCCTCCTTGGCCGTGCCGCAGCCGGAGGCGGCGTCGACGACCGTGAGCGTGATCGTCAGGGGCACTCCCTCGGCCGTGCCGCCCGCCGAGTCGCCGAAGCTCGACCTGATGTCGCTCCGCACGACACCGCTCTCCTTCAGGACGTTCACGCCGTTCGAGCCGTCGCCGGGGTACGGGCCCGCCGTCTCGTTCGGGATCGTCGCGCACTCGGCGGACGAGGAGGAGGAGGAAGAAGAAGACGAGCTGCTGGAGGAAGAAGAGGAGGACGAGGTGGATGAGGAGGCGGAGGTCTCGTCGTCGGCCGCGCAGCCGACCAGGGGTATCAGGCTCGCCCCCGCCATCAGCCGGATCATCCGGCGGCGGGCGAGGACGGGGAGGTCGTAGGAGAGACCCCTGTCGTGCTCGTGGACTTCGTCGTCGTGGTGTCCGTGTCCGTGCATGGCCCTGCCCCCTGTTGCTGGTTGCCCGATCTTTGCCGGTGCGTGGTGCGTTCTTTGATGAGGCAGAAGCTATGAGCGCCCGCTGTGGGAAACCAGGGCGGTGTCTGTGAACTCCCCATGGGTGTGCCGGGTTCCCGGGCGTCCCGTGCGCGCCCTGTACCGGCCGGCCCGGTCGGTCACCCCGTACCGGCACGCCGGGGCGGTCGCCTCGGTACGCTTGCGCGCATGTACGGCTATGACCAGAACGCGGGTGCACAGCAGGGGTACGCCGCGCCCCAGCAGCAGATGCCCGGGCAGATGCCGGGCGGCCAGATGCCCGGCGGGTACGGGCAGCAGCCGCCGCTCTACCCCGAGCCGTCCCCGCCGTCCCTCGCGGACGCGGTCCGCGCGTTCACCACGGGATCGATGGCCGCCGAGGACTTCCAGCAGGTCTTCGCGACCTCGAAGGTCTACTGCCCGCGCGGCGACAACCCCGGATTCCTGGCGCTGCACAACACCCAGCAGCCGGTCATCCCCATGTTCACCTCGCTCAAGGAGCTCCGCCGGTACGCCGGCAAGGAGTCCAAGTACTTCGTGATCACCGGCGCCGAGGTGATCGACCTGCTTCCCACCGGCTACGGCTTCGTGGTCGACATGGAGGGCGAGCACCGCATGGTCTTCGACGCCAAGGCGGTGGAGCAGATGGTGGACTTCGCGATGCGCCGTATGTACGGCTGAGGCTCACCTGCGCCTGTACTCATCCCGGACGCCCGGAGGGAATGCCCTCCGGGCGTCCGTCGTTACGGGTAGCAGAAAGTTCAACAATCAACTAAACTGAACGCACAAGGAGGTACCGACATGCCTGCAGTGACCGTCGAGAACCCGCTGACCCTGCCCCGCGTAGCCGCGTCCGCCGACGCCGTGGCCCGCCCGGTGCTCACCGTGACGACCGCGCCCAGCGGCTTCGAGGGCGAGGGCTTCCCGGTCCGCCGTGCGTTCGCCGGGATCAACTACCGCCACCTCGACCCGTTCATCATGATGGACCAGATGGGCGAGGTGGAGTATGCGCCCGGGGAGCCGAAGGGCACCCCCTGGCACCCCCACCGCGGCTTCGAGACCGTGACCTACATCCTCGACGGCATCTTCGACCACCAGGACTCCAATGGTGGCGGTGGCACCATCACCAACGGTGACACTCAGTGGATGACCGCGGGCTCGGGCCTCCTGCACATCGAGGCTCCGCCGGAGTCGCTCGTCATGTCGGGCGGTCTCTTCCACGGCCTGCAGCTGTGGGTGAACCTGCCTGCCAAGGACAAGATGATGGCCCCGCGCTACCAGGACATCCGTGGTGGCCAGGTGCAGCTGCTGACCACCCCCGACGGCGGCGCGCTGCTTCGCGTCATCGCCGGTGAGCTCGACGGTCACCAGGGCCCGGGCGTCACGCACACGCCGATCACGATGGTCCACGCGACCGTCGCGCCCGGCGCCGAGGTCACGCTGCCGTGGCGCGAGGACTTCAACGGTCTCGCGTACGTGCTGGCCGGCCGCGGGTCCGTCGGTGCGGACCGCCGTCCGGTGCACCTCGGACAGACGGCCGTCTTCGGCGCGGGTTCCTCGCTGACCGTCCGCGCGGACGAGCAGCAGGACGCCAACACCCCGGACATGGAGGTCGTGATCCTCGGCGGCCAGCCCATCCGTGAGCCGATGGCCCACTACGGCCCCTTCGTCATGAACACCCGCGAGGAGCTCCAGCAGGCCTTCGAGGACTTCCAGAAGGGCCGCCTGGGCACGGTCCCCGCGGTGCACGGAATGACCGAGGGCGGGCTGTAACCACTCCCGGTCCGGTACGGCACGACAAAGGCCCGAAGCTGCGACTCCACGTTGCGGCTTCGGGCCTTCGCCGTGCCGTACCGGTTGACGCTACTTGCGCGCCCGGAGCCGCACCCGCGCCGGCCCCGTCGCCTGGAGGGTGATTCCGGCGGCGAGGGGGACCTCGGTGTCCACCGCCTCCAGCTCGTACGACCGTAGAAGCACCGCCAGGGCCAGGACGGACTCCAGCATCGAGAAGTGCTGGCCGATGCAGGCGCGGGGGCCACCGCCGAAGGGGAACCAGGCGTAGCGGTGGCGGGAGGCTTCCTGTTCGGGGGTGAAGCGGTCGGGGTCGAAGTGGTCCGGGTCGGTCCAGAGGCCGGGGTGGCGGTGGGTGACCCAGGGGGCGATCAGGACGTCGGCGCCGGCGGGGATGAGGTGGCCGTCGATCTCGGCGGCCTCGACGGAGCGGCGGCCGATGACCGGAGCGGCCGGGAACAGGCGCATGGCCTCCTTCAGCACCGCTGTCAGGTACGGGAGTCGGTCGAGGTCGGTGGCCGTGAGGGGGCGGTCGGGCGGCAGGGCGTCGGCCTCCTGGCGGGCCTTTGCCTGTTCCTCGGGGTGCAGGGCGAGGAGGTGGAGGGCGAAGGCCATGGAGGTGGCGGTCGTCTCGTGGCCCGCCAGCAGGAAGATCAGGACCTGGTCACGGATCTCGGCGGGGTCCAGGGTGCCGTCCTGCTCGCTGCCCGCCCTGGAGAGGAGGGAGAGGAGGTCGTCGCCGTCGTCCTCGCCCTTGGCGCGGCGCTCGGCGATGATCCGGTCGCAGACCGCGTACACCTCGCCCGTCGCGGCCCCGGCCCGCCGGTTGGCCGGGGTGGGCCAGTTGCGCGGCGGGTTGGCGGGTGAAAAGCCGCGCTGTGTCACGTAGTTGTTGATGACGGGGAAGTTGCGGTCGATGACGTCGACGGCGGCCTCGACGTCGGCGCCGAAGAGGATGCGCGAGACGGTGCGCAGCGCGAGGTGGTTCATCTCCTGTACGACGTCCACCTCGGCGGTGTCGCGCCAGCTCTCGGCGGTGGCGGTGGCCTCCAGGGTCACCGCTGCGGCGTAGCCGTCCACTCTGCGCTTGGTGAACATCGGCTGGATCAGGCGGCGTTGGCGCAGGTAGTCGGCGTCCTGGCTGGTGAGCAGGCCGTTGCCGGCGGAGAGCCGCAGCTCCTCGTAGAACTGGTTGTCCTTGCGGAAGTTGGCCGCCTGCGAGGCCAGGATCTGCTGTGCGCCTTCCGCGGAGAAGACGCAGTGCAGCACGGTACGGAGTCCGGGCGGGCCGGCGGAGACGCGGACGACGTCGCCGTACTCCTGCCGTATGCGGAGGAAGGTTCCCAGCGTGTCGCGCCGCAGATCGAGTATGGAGCCCAGTACGGGAAGGCCCTTGGGGCCAGGTATCTCGGTGATGACCGCCATGGCCCCCATCATCCCGCAGCCCAGGCGAATTCACCGTTCCCCCTTTCGGACCTCCCCATGTGACGCCCCGCCTGACGCATGATCAGCTGGGGCGCGTGCAGCTACTTCCCGAAGGTGCCCGGCGGCTGGCCGGCTGGTGTGCCGTCATTCTGCTGGCCGCCGCTGTCGGCTGGGTCGGGATCGAGCTGTGCTCCCAGGTCAGGACGGCGGTCGTGCCGGTGCTGCTCGCGCTGCTCGGGACGGCGTTGCTGGGGCCGCTGTTCCAGCGGCTGGTGAAGGCCGGGGTGAACCGGTCGGTCGCGGCCGGGCTGACCTGTGTCGCGGTGGTGGCGGTGGTCGGCGGGACCGTCTACATCGTCGTCGCCGCGCTCGTCGGCACCGGTGACGAGATCGTGGCCTCGCTCAAGCAGGCCTCCGAGTCGGTCGCCGAGCACTTCGGCGCGGCGGGCACCTCGCTCGACGACATCGCGACCAACTCCAAGGACCTGCTCGCCAAGTTCGGCGGTACGGCGGCCTCCGGGGTCATCAGCGGGATCAGCGTCGTCGGCGAGGTGATCGCCATGGCGGTGCTCGCCCTGCTGCTCGTCTTCTTCTTCCTCCGGGACTCCCACCGGGCCACGGGAGCCCTCCGGTCGCTCGCCCCGCGCGGCACCGCCGACACGGTCGAAGCCATGGCCCGCCGTGCCTTCGAGGCCGTCGAAGGCTTCATGCGCGGGACGACGATCATCGCGCTCATCGACGCCACGTGCATCACCGTCGGGCTGCTGATCCTCGATGTTCCGGGTGCGGTGGGCCTGGGAGCGCTGGTCTTCGTGGGGGCGTACATCCCGTATCTCGGCGCGTTCCTCTCCGGAGCGGTGGCCGTGCTGGTCGCCCTCGCGGACCGGGGGGCCGTCATCGCGACGTGGGCGCTCGGAGTCGTCGTCGCGGTGCAGGTGCTCGACGGGCATGTGCTGCAGCCGATGGTGCAGAGCAGGACCGTGCAGATGCATCCGGCGGTGGTGATGCTGGCGATCACCGCGGGGGCGTCCGTCGCGGGGGTTCTGGGGATGCTGCTGGCCGTACCGCTGACGGCGGCCGTGTTCGGGGTGCTCTCCGAACTTCGTACGCGCTACTCCCCGGACTCCGCTGTCGAATCCTCTGCAGACGGCTCGTAGAACTCGAACCAGATGCTCTTCCCCTCCCCCCGCGGGTCCACCCCCCACAGGTCCGCGAGGAGTTCCACGAGCACCAGTCCACGTCCGGAGGACGCCAGTTCGCCGGGGTGTCTCTTGTGCGGCAGGTCGTCGCTGGCGTCGGTGACCTCCACCCGCATCCGGCGCTTGCCGCTGTCGCCGGTCACCTCGGCGACGAGGAGGGCGTCGGCGTCCGTGTGCACGAGGACGTTCGTCATCATCTCGGAGACGAGGAGGACGGCGGAGTCGAGCTGGTCCTCGGAGGCCCAGTCGTGGAGGAGTTCCCGCACCTGCTGGCGGGCGGCCGCGACGCCCTCGGGCTCGGCCTGCGCCACGGTCAGGACGGTGCGGCGCGCGAGGGGCCGTACGTCCGTGACCGTGTCGCCGCAGCCGCACCCCGGCCCCAGCCGGCACAGCAGCAGCACCGCTATGTCGTCCTCGCGCCGGTCCACCAGCGGGCCGGGGGTGTGGTGCGAGGAGGGCCCGTGCACGGCCTGGACCAGGGCGTCCGCGAGGGACTCCATGTCGCCGTTGTGGGATTCGAGGGTCCGGCGGATACGCCGCCAGCCGGTGTCGAGGTCGTGGCCGCCGGTCTCGATCAGCCCGTCGGTGCAGATCAGCATGGTCTCGCCGGGCTCCAGTACGAGCCGGGTCGTCGGATAGTCGGCGTCCGGGTCGATGCCGAGCGGCAGCCCGCCCGCGACCGGGCGGGTCAGCACGGTCCCGTCCGCCATGCGTATCGCGGGGTCCGGGTGCCCGGCGCGGGCGATGTCCAGCGTCCCGGTCGCCGGGTCGACCTCCACGTAGAGGCAGGTCGCGAAGCGCATGTCCCCGGCGTCGCCCTCGCTGTCACTGCTGCCGCTGGAGCCGTACGTCACCGAGTCCGTGACCCCGTACAGGAAGCGCGAGGCCCGTGAGAGCACCGCGTCCGGGCGGTGGCCCTCGGCGGCGTACGCGCGCAGGGCGATCCGGAGCTGGCCCATCAGGCCGGCCGCGCGGACGTCATGGCCCTGGACGTCGCCGATGACGAGGGCGAAGCGGCCGGTCGGGAGCGGGATCATGTCGTACCAGTCGCCGCCGACCTGGAGCCCGCCGCCGGTCGGGACGTAGCGCGCGGCGACGGTCATGCCCGGCATCTGGGGGCCCAGCGTGGGCATCATCGAGCGCTGGAGGCCGTCGGTCAGCTCCCGCTGGGTCTCGGCGGCGCCGGCGCGGGAGAGCGCCTGGGCGAGCATGCGGGCCACGGTCGTCAGGACCGCCCGTTCGTCGGGCGTGAAGGTGACGGGGTACGCGAAGGCTGCCATCCACGCGCCCATCGTGCTGCCCGCGACGGTGAGCGGCAGGAACGCCCACGACTGCCGGCCGAAGTGCTGGGCCAGCGGCCAGGAGACGGGATAGCGCTCCTTGTACTCCTCGGGTGAGGAGATGTAGACGGCGCGGCCGGTTCGTACGACTTCCGCGGCCGGATAGTCCGTGGCCAGCGACATGTGGGAGAAGGGACCCTCGTCCCCCGGCTGGTGCCCGTGGTGCCCGATGACCGTCAGCCGGTCGCCCTCGGCGCCGAAGACCGCGAGCCCGTCGGGCGAGAACCCCGGCATCGACAGGCCCGCCGCGACCCGCAGCACCTCCGCCGTGGACCGCGCCTCGGCCAGCGCACGCCCCGCGTCCAGCAGGAACGCCTCGCGCGAGCGCCGCCAGTCACCCGTGATCGGTGTGCGTGCGACGGTGGCCGGCGTGGGTTCGGTGACCTCCTGAAGGGTGCCGATCAGCTCGAACTCCCCGCTCTTCGGGTCGACGACCGGCTTGGAGCGGCTGCGCACGGTACGGATCACCCGGCCCTGCACGTCCATGACCCGCATCCGGACCTCGGCGAGGGTGTCCTCGACCAGGGCGAGCTGGACGACTCCGTAGACCTCGTTCCAGTCGACGGGGTGGAAACGGGAGCGCGCACCGGCCTCCGTGAGCGTCACCTGCTCCGCGGGCAGCCCGATGAGCCGGGCGGCCTCGGCGTCGAACGTGACCTGCCCCTCGGCGTTGTCCCAGCGCCACAGGCCGGTCGCGAGGGCGGCCAGGACGTCCCCCACGGCGGGCAGGGGCTCACCAGTGCGCATTGACCCACTGTAGGGAGAGTTGATCCATGCCTGCCACCCAGGACCTGTCCGGCCGACCACGGCGGAGACGCGGGGTGTGGTGCGCACATCTGCCGCGTTGTCGTCGGTCACCGACTCCCCCACTCTCGGCTTCGCTCGAGCGGGGGGACCCCCATCGCGTCGACTCCCTCCTCCGCCTTGCAGCTGCACGCACCACACCCCGCTCACCGGCACCACCAGGGCACCGCTGCCTTCCTCCACCGTGATCGGCCGGACAGGTCCTGACCATGGCGGGGCTGCCTCCACCTGGACCCCGGCGGGGTTATCGGGCGGAGTGATCTTGGCGTGGCCGGTACCCTTGTGGGGTTCGGGCCCCGGCCCGGCTGTTTCACGTGAAACAGACCCCGATCCGCGAAGACTGGATGACACGACGATGCATCGGTACAGGTCCCACACCTGCGGCGAGCTCCGCTCCTCTGACGTCGGCAGCGACGTCCGGCTGAGTGGCTGGCTGCACAATCGGCGCGACCTGGGCGGCATCCTCTTCATCGATCTGCGCGATCACTACGGCATCACGCAGCTCGTCGCCCGCCCCGGCACGCCTGCCTACGAGGCCCTCGACAAGATCTCCAAGGAGTCGACCGTCCGCGTCGACGGCAAGGCCGTCTCGCGCGGCACGGAGAACGTGAACCCGGATCTGCCGACCGGCGAGATCGAGGTCGAGGTGAGCGAGGTCGAGCTGCTCGGCGCTGCCGCCCCGCTCCCGTTCACGATCAACGCCGAGGACGGGGTCAACGAGGAGCGGCGCCTCGAGTACCGCTTCCTGGACCTGCGCCGCGAGCGCATGCACCGCAACATCCTGCTGCGTACGGCCGTGATCTCCGCGATCCGTCACAAGATGACGGCGCTGGGCTTCAACGAGATGGCGACGCCGATCCTGTCCGCGACCTCCCCCGAGGGCGCGCGTGACTTCGTCGTCCCGTCCCGCTTGAACCCGGGCAAGTTCTACGCGCTCCCGCAGGCGCCGCAGCAGTTCAAGCAGCTGCTGATGATCTCCGGCTTCGACCGCTACTTCCAGATCGCGCCCTGCTTCCGCGACGAGGACGCTCGCGCGGACCGTTCGCCGGGCGAGTTCTACCAGCTCGACGTGGAGATGTCCTTCGTCGAGCAGGAGGACGTCTTCCAGCCGATCGAGAAGCTCATGACGGAGCTCTTCGAGGAGTTCGGCGGCGGACGCCATGTCACCTCCCCCTTCCCGCGCATCCCGTTCCGCGAGTCGATGCTGAAGTACGGCTCCGACAAGCCGGACCTGCGGGCCCAGCTGGAGCTGGTGGACATCACCGATGTGTTCGCGGGCTCGGAGTTCAAGGCCTTCGCCGGCAAGCACGTGCGCGCGCTGCCGGTGCCGGACGTCGCCGGCCAGTCGAGGAAGTTCTTCGACGGCCTCGGTGACTACGCGGTCGAGCAGGGTGCGAAGGGCCTGGCCTGGGTGCGGGTGACCGAGGACGGCTCGCTGACCGGCCCGATCGCAAAGTTCCTGACCGAGGAGAACGTCGCCGAGCTGACCAAGCGCCTGTCGCTGGCCGCCGGTCACGCGGTCTTCTTCGGCGCGGGCGAGTTCGACGAGGTCTCGAAGATCATGGGCGCGGTGCGGGTCGAGGCCGCCAAGCGCGCGGGTCACTTCGAGGAGGGCGTCTTCCGGTTCTGCTGGATCGTCGACTTCCCGATGTACGAGAAGGACGAGGAGACCGGCAAGCTGGACTTCTCGCACAACCCCTTCTCGATGCCGCAGGGCGGTCTGGAGGCCCTGGAGACCCAGGACCCGCTGGACATCCTGGGCTGGCAGTACGACATCGTCTGCAACGGCGTCGAGCTGTCCTCCGGCGCGATCCGGAACCACGAGCCCGACATCATGCTCAAGGCCTTCGAGCTCGCGGGCTACGACCGTGACACCGTCGAGGAGCAGTTCGCCGG
The DNA here is from genome assembly GCF_026341825.1 of Streptomyces sp. NBC_00620. Taxonomy (GTDB): domain Bacteria; phylum Actinomycetota; class Actinomycetes; order Streptomycetales; family Streptomycetaceae; genus Streptomyces. The sequence goes on along the minus strand of NZ_JAPENY010000001.1, from coordinate 1,837,641 downwards.
CATGCTCCGCGCGTTCCGCTTCGGCGCCCCGCCGCACGGCGGCATCGCGCCCGGCGTCGACCGCATCGTCATGCTTCTCGCCGACGAGCCGAACATCCGCGAGACGATCGCGTTCCCGCTCAACGGCAACGCGCAGGACCTGATGATGGGCGCGCCGACGGAGCTGGACGAGACCCGCCTGCGTGAGCTGCACATTTCGGTGCGGAAGCCGCAGCCGAAGTAGGCCTTCGGCCGCGTCCCGGCACGTTTGAATGGCTCGGAATCGGTGTCGATTCCGAGCCATTCTTATGTGGTCCTCAGGAAACCCGGTGAATCACAGCTCTTTGACAGGTTCACTTCATAATCTTCACGGCCATGACTGAGACCCCCCAACACCCCCAACAGACAGCAGCAGAACGGGAATTGACGCGCCGTCGGGTCGTCGTCGCCGGCGGTGCGACGGTCGCGGCCGCGGGTCTGGCGGCCGGCCTGGGCGCGAACGCCTTCGCGGGCGACTCGACCGCCGCCCGGCCCCTGCCGAAGGACTCCGCGAACCCGTCCGGCACCCCGGAGGCCTGCTACCTCCTGACCACGGAGACCACCGAGGGCCCGTACTACATCGACGCGGACAAGCTCCGCCAGGACGTCACCGAGGACGAGGAGGGCATCCCCCTCACCCTCCGGCTCAAGGTGATCGACGCCGAGACCTGCAGACCGGTACGGAACGCCGCCGTCGACATCTGGCACTGCTCGGCGCTGGGCATCTACTCGGGCTACGAGGACATGGGCAACGGCGGTGGCGGTGGCACCCCGCCCACCGACGCTCCCACCGGCCCGCCCCCGACGGGCGGTCCCGGCGGTCCGGGCGGCCACCAGGAGCCGACCGACGACGAGCGCTATCTGCGCGGCACCTGGCGGACGGACCGGCACGGGTTCGTCACCTTCAGGACGGTCTTCCCGGGCTGGTACCGGGGCCGCTGCGTGCACATCCATGTGAAGGTCCACGTCGACGGCACCTGGACGGACGCGGGTTACGAGGGCGGCCACACCTGCCACACGGGCCAGCTGTTCTTCGACGAGGAGTCGGTCCTGGCCTCCGCCGAGGTCGAGCCGTACTCGACGAACACCGCCACCCGCACGACCCTCGACGAGGACACGATCTACCCGGACAACGGCGCCGAGGGCGGCCTGCTCCACCTCAAGTACGACAAACGGCGCATCGCCCGGGGGGTTCACGCCCACTTGACGATGGGGGTGGCTCCGGAGGAGACGCACGACAGCGCGGAGTAAGGGCAAGAAGTGGTGCGAATTAAGTAAGGGAAGCCTTGCCTAATTCCATTATCAGAAGGGGCGCGAAAGTGCCGTACATTTCGGGCCCCTTCAGCTCTCTCATGGAAAGCCACAGTGATTTCCCACGGTATTGACAGGCGTCTTACCTAGCGTCCGGGCCATGACTGAGACCCAGGGACCGGCACACAAACGGAATATGACGCGACGCAAGGTCGTCGTGGCGGGTGGCGCGGCGGTGGCCGCGGTGGGCGTGGGCGGCGGGATCGCCGCGACCGCGAACGCGGGCCAGGTGAAGAGTGCGACTCCGAGCGCCTCCTCCAGCTCCGCGGAGGCGTGTTACACGCTCACCTCGGAGACCACCGAGGGCCCGTACTACATCGACGCGGACAAGATCCGGCGGGACATCACCGAGGACCAGGAGGGCATTCCGATGACCCTCAAGCTCAAGGTGATCGACGCTGACACCTGTAAGCCCGTGAAGAACGCGGCGGTCGACATCTGGCACTGCACCGCGATGGGCGTGTATTCCGGCTACGAGGCGATGAGCAGCGGTGGCGGCGGTGGCGGCGCACCGACGGACGCGCCTTCCGGTACCCCGACGGACGGGGCTTCCGGCACTCCGACCGGTGAGCCCCCGTCCGGCGCGCCCTCCGGCGGCACGGGAGGCGGCCACTCCGAGCCCACCGACGACGAGCGCTACCTGCGCGGCACCTGGAAGACCGACAAGCACGGATTCGTCACCTTCAAGACGGTCTTCCCGGGCTGGTACCAGGGCCGCTGCGTCCACATCCACGTGAAGGTCCACGTGGACGGCACCTGGACCGACGCGGGCTACGAGGGCGGACACACCTGCCACACCGGCCAGCTGTTCTTCGACGAGGAGTCCGTCCTGGCCTCGGCGGAGGTGTCCCCGTACTCCACCAACACCACCACCCGCACCACGCTCGACGAGGACACGATCTACCCGGACAACGGCACCGAGGGCGGGCTGCTGAAGCTCAAGTACAAGAAGAACGACATAGCCAAGGGCGTCATCGCCTCACTGACGATGGGCGTCGCCCCCGACGAGACCCACGACAGCACGGACACGGTGCCGAGCACGACGGCTTCGGCGTCGGCCAGCTGACTCGTGTAGGTACGTGAAGGGTCCGGAACTCCACTGGTTCCGGACCCTTTGGGCTGTCGCGTCGTGTCGGTCCGGGTGGCCGGAGAAACGTTCACGCCGCCGAAGTCAGTTCGCACCAGATGTACTTGCCGGTGCCGGCGATGTTCCAGGTGTCCCGCTGCTGGACCCATCCCCAGGTGTCCGCGCAGCTGTGGACGAGGGCGAGGCCGCGGCCCGTTTCGGCGTCCGGGGCGGTGTGTCGGGAGAGGCGCGGCGGGGTGGGGTCCGCGTCCCAGATGCCGATCCGCAGGGTGCCGCCCTCCGCGCGCAGCCGTATGGCGGCGGGGCCCTTCGTGTGCTGTACGGCGTTGGTGACCAGCTCGGTCGCCACCAGTTCGGCGGCTGCCGTGAGGTGGGGGAGGCCGTGGGCGGCGAGGATCAGACGGAGGGTGCGGCGGCAGATGGTGACGGCTCGGGGGTCGTTGGGGATGTAGAGGGTGTACTCCCAGGGGGTCGGGGAGGGTGCTGCGGCTGGGGTTTCGGGCATGCGGAACTCCGGTTCGTGGTCAGTGAGTTGGAGTACGCGGCGGTCGTTCGGGCGGTGGCAGTGTCGCCGTCGTCATGGCGTGACGGGGCGGTGCGCTTCCGGTGGTCCCGGGTTCGCAGCGTGTGCGTCGCGTCACTGACGGTAGGGCATTAATTTCTGCCTCGGCAAGCCGCTCGCGTAATCTGACCCCGGATGAGGGATGCCAACATGGCTGCACGCACGGCCTGTTGAGAGGAAGAGATACGCATGCCACCGAGGAGTCAGCCGACCGCGCGCCAGGTCCGCCTCGGCACCGAGTTGCGTCGACTGCGGGACGCCGCCGGCATGACGGCCAGGGAGGTGGCCGGCTTCCTGGGATCGACCTCGGCCCAGATGAGCCAGATGGAGGCGGGGATCGCGGGGGTCAGCGAGGAGCGGGTACGCAGGCTCGCGGCTCACTACTCCTGTGCGGACGAAGCGTTGGTCGACGCGCTGGTCGCAATGGCGATGGAGCGTACGCGCGGGTGGTGGGAGCAGTACCGGAGTGTGCTGCCGCCCGTGTTCCTGGACCTCGCGGAGTTGGAGCATCACGCGACGTTCATCGAGGAGATTTCGACCGCGCACGTCCCGGGGCTGCTCCAGACCGAGGACTACGCGCGCGCCGTCATCGAGTACTGGCGTCCGGAGCTTCCGGAGAGCGAGTTGGCGCCGCGAGTTGAGCACCGTATGCGGCGCAAGGTGGTCCTCGCGGCGACCCCGTACACGGTCGTGCTGCATGAGCCCGTGCTGCGTACGAGGGTTGCCGACCGTCGCGCGGCGCGAGGCCAACTCACCGCGATCCTGGAGCAGTCGGAGTCTCCCAGTGTCACTGTGCGGGTGATTCCCTTCGACGTGGACGGCTTTGCGGGGGCCAGTGCGGAGCTGTTGTACGCGGGCGGCAGGGTTCCCGCACTGGACACCGCACAGCGAGACACCCCAGAGGGCTCGGCGTTCATGGACGCGGCGGCACGACTGCGTTCCATGCGAACGCTCTTTCGTAGGGTGGAGGCAGTGTCCCTTGAACCCACCCGTTCGCGGGACTACATCCACCGTCTGGCGAAGGAGCTGTAGGACGTGACTCAGTGGCAGAAGTCGACCTTCTCCAGCGGCACCGATGGAAGTAACTGCGTGGAACTCGCCGCAAAGGACGGGAAGTTGCTGCTCCGGGAAAGCGACGACCCCGACCGAATACTCCCCCTCAGCCGCACCGGCGTGACCGCCCTCCTCCGGCACCTCGACGCCGACCCCTGCTAGTTCCGCAGAGTCTTCAGGGTGGTGGCGAGATCGGCCCGACTGGGCTGGTTGTGGGGGAGTTTGGCGAGCGCGGCGGCCATGCCGCAGGTGTTCGTGGTGGCGGAGAAGACCAGACCGGCGCCGATGGCGGCGGAGAGCCAGCGGGCGGGGCGGTATCGGGTGCCGGCGGCGAGGCCGAGGACCACGAGGGAGCCGGCGGCCAGGCGGACCTGGCGCTCCATGGGCCAGACGGCGCGCGTGCCCTCGGGGTGGTGGAGGGCATGGCCCTGCTGCGCCCAGGCGGTCGTGCCGCCGGTGAGGGTTGCGGCGGGGATGTCCGCTTCGGCGAGTTCCCGGCAGGCGGTGGCGGAGCGGTTGCCGGAGGCGCAGACGATGAGGAGGTCGCCGTGGGCGGCTGCGTCCTTGAGGGCGGGCAGCGCGGCAGGCAGGTGGTCGAGGGGGATGTTGTGGGCGCCGGGGACGTGGCCTCCGGCGTATTCGCCGGGGGTGCGCACGTCGATGACGGTGTACTGGGCCAGGCGGGCGGCGGCCTGGGCGGGGAGCAGGGCGGTGGGAGTGGTCATGCCGGGTTGTCCTTTCAGGCTTCCGGGGACGGATGCCCGAACCCGGTAGGATACCCATAGGGGTATTTGTGGAGGTGGAAGCGTGGAGCTTCAGATGGCGGCCGATGAGTTGAAGTCGGTCTTGAACCGGCTGCGGCGGGCCCAGGGGCAGATCGCCGGGATCATCAAGATGATCGAGGACGGCCGCGACTGCGAGGACGTGATCACGCAGCTCGCCGCGGTCTCCCGCGCCCTGGACCGTGCGGGGTTCGCGATCATCGCGACCGGACTCCAGCACTGCATGGCCGACGGCGGGCAGGAGGCCGGTGACCGGGACCAGATGCGGGCCCGGCTGGAGAAGCTGTTCCTCTCCCTGGCCTGAACGACGCCGGTCGTACGGAGACCGGCGTACGGCGCCTTCCCTGCGAACCGGCCTGAACGACGCCGATACCGGTCATACGAAGAAGACGTCGAAGAGCATGAACGCGGCCACCGCCAGCAACACGGCCGCGAACAGGCGTTGCAGCAGCGGTCCGGAGACCTTGGCCGCGAGGCGTTTGCCGTCCCAGGCGCCCAGGATCGCCGCGCCGGTGAACGGCGCCATGACCGCCCAGTCGATGCCGGCCGCGCCGCCGGAACGGGTCATCAAGGAAGCCAGCGAGTTGGTGGTGATGACCAGCAGGCTGGTGCCGATCGCGGCCTGCATCTCGAAGGCCAGGACAGTGACCAGGGCGGGCACGGCGAGGAACCCTCCGCCGACGCCCAGCAGACCGGTCAGCGCACCCAGCCCCGCCCTCGTGCCCGCGGCCTTCACCGGCCGTACCTGCCCCGTGGCGGCGGCCGATGGCGCGGGGCCCAGCATCCTGATCGCGGCGAGGGCCGCGATACCGGCGAACGCGGCGGTCAGGACGGACTGCGGCAGCCGGGCGGCGGCGGCCCCGGCCATCGCCGCGGGGACGATCCCGGCGGCGGCGAACGCGGCCCCGGCCTTCCATCGGACGTGCCCGGCGACGGCGTGGGCATAGAGGGCGGTGGCGGAGGTGGCGGTGACGATGATGAGGCTCGCGGTGGTGGCCGCGGTCGGCGAGAAGCCGAGCAGGTAGATCAGGGCGGGCACCGCGAGGACGCTGCCGCCGCCGCCCAGCGCGCCGAGTGCCAGACCGACCACGGCCCCCGCCACGAGGGCCAGGATCAGTACGCTCACGCTGTCGAGCCGCCCTTGCCGCGTTCGTCGACGACCGGCAGGCCCGCCTTCGCCCAAGCGGTCATGCCGCCCCTGACGTCACTTGCGTCGATGCCCTGTGCGGCGAGATGTTTCGCCGCCCGCTGCGAGCGCTGACCGGAGCGGCAGATCGCCACCACGGGTCTGCCGACCGCCTCGGGCGGCAGCGCGGTGCCGGTGAGCAGGAGAGACAGCGGCAGGTGGCAGGCGCCGGGCGCGTGCCCGGCCTTCCACTCCGGTATCTCGCGGACGTCCAGCAGCACCGCATCTCCGTTGCTGGTGCGCTCGTGAGCCTGGCCGGGGGTGAGGCGGCTCAGGCCGCGGCGGAAGAGGAACATCGTCGGGATCTCCTTGTGTACGACGGGCTGTAGGGCTGGCTGCACGGCGCGGCCGTAGGACTGGCTGTACGGGGCGGCTGCACGGCACGGCCGTACGGCGGGCTCAGCCGCCGCCGGTGACGGTCAGTCCGGCCTGTTCGGCCGCGGCGAATCCGTCGTCGACGGCGACTACTTCCCGCCCCGCCGCGTCGAGCAGCGACGCGGCGATCGCCGCGCGCATCCCGCCGGCGCAGTGCACCCACACCGTCCCCGCCGGGACCTCCCCGGCGCGGTCGTGCAGCTCGTGGACGGGGATGTGCACCGACCCCTTCACATGGCCGCCGGCGCGTTCGGAGTTGCGGCGCACGTCCAGCACGACCACCTTCTCGCCGCGCTCCCGGGCCTTCTCGAGAGCGGCGAAGTCGGCGCGCGGGAAGGACCGCAAGGTGTCGCCCGCGCGCAGCCAGGCGCTGGGGTCGCCGGTCGCGGCGGCCGCGGGCCGGTCGATGCCGATCCGGGCCAGCTCCCGCTGTGCGTAGGCGAGTTGGGCGGCGTCTTCGGCGAGGAGGGTGACGGGTTTGCCCCACGGGATGAGCCAGGCCAGGTAGGTGGCGAGCTTGCCCTCGGCCTCGAAGTTGAAGGTGCCCGACACGTGCCCTTCGGAGAAGGCGGTGCGGGCGCGCAGGTCGACGACCCATTCCCCGGCGGCGAGGCGCTCGGCGATCTCCCGGCCGTCGGCGGCCTCCGGCGGCGTCAGGTCCACCGGCGCGGGCCCGGCGGCGTTGACCGGGCCCATGTGGGCGTAGTAGGCCGGTACGTCGTCGAGACCGGCCAGCAGCTGTGCCACGAACGTGTCCACGTCCCTGGTCAGCGCGTCATTGGTCCTGCGCTCCTGGCCGATGGTGCCGGCCTCGCCCTCGGCCTGCGAGGAGGAGCAGAAGCTGCCGAACCCGTGTGTGGGCAGCACCCGTACGGCGTCGTCGAGCTCCGCGGCCAGCCGGTGTGCGGAGGCGTGCTGGGCGCGGGCCAGCTGTTCGGTCAGTCGCGGCTCGACCAGGTCGGGACGGCCCACGCTGCCGATCAGCAGGGACCCGCCGGTGAACGCCGCGACCTCCTGCCCGTCCTCGACGAGCACGTAGGAGGTGTGGTGCGGGGTGTGCCCCGGGGTGGCCAGCGCTCGCAGGGTCAGTCCGGCATCGACGGTGACGGTCTCGCCGTCGGCGATGGGCGTGCGGGCGAAGGAAACGCGGGCGGCGGCGGGCACCAGGTAGGTGGCGCCGGTCAGCCGGGCGAGCTCCAGGCCGCCGGAGACGTAGTCGTTGTGTATGTGGGTCTCCGCCACGTAGGCGATCCGCACCCCCCGCGCGGCCGCGGCCGCCACCACCCGCTCCGCATCGCGCGGCGGATCGACGACGACGGCTGTCTCGCGGCCGCCGGCCAGGTAGCTGCGGTTGCCCAGACCCTCGGTCTCCAGGATGTCCACGAAGAACACGGATGGGCCCCTTTCTCGGATGGGTGTACCCCGGGGGGTATCTTGTTTTCACTGTAGCACCGATACCCCAGGGGGTATTTTTGAGGCTGTAGGTCTCTCCGCAGGCGCATCGCCCGTACGCCTTCACCGCCACCCCTCGCACGCCGCAGAGGCGGGGGTCAGACTGGAGAGAGGCGGAGATCGTCGGGACCCCGCCGTGAACCGGCCTGGAGGAGTCATGACGGCGACCACGCGGAATGAGACTCCCGTCGCGATCGAAGGTGGCGGCGTGGAACTGCGCGCGCAGGAGATCGGGGGAGACATGAGTGTCGCCTTCGCGCGGCTTCCCGGGGGTACGGACATGACGCCGGCGGTCAAGGGGCTGCCCGGTGACGCTTGCCAGTGCCCGCACTGGGGCTACCTGCTCAAGGGGCGGCTGCAGATGCGGACCGAGCAGGGGGACGAGATCTACGAGGCGGGGCAGGCCTTCTACTGGGCGCCGGGGCACGTCCCGGTAGCGCTCGAGGACTGCGAGTACGTGGACTTCTCGCCGACGAAGGAGTTCAACGAGGTCATCGACCACGTCAAGGCGCAGTTGGGGTGACTCCGGCGGCGAGGGGCTGCGCGGCGGACCCTCATAAACGGGCGTAATCGCGCCCGCTTCGTACCCGCTTCATCGTCGAGTTCGCCCGGCTCGCAATCACCGGACCGAAAGCCGAATTCGTCACCCGCGCTGATCGATGCTCGCGCGGTCAGATGTTCGGCTATTCGGAGGGATTCTGCCCACACGGGAGATGATTCGGAGTCGGGTGCAGGAAAATGCTGGCATCTTGAGGGGCCTTCGGACGCTGTAGCCGCTTCTGGAAAGGCCCGGTCATGCAGGCATCCCCCGCCGACAGCGCCACGCTCCCACCTCAGCAGTCACAGTCCGACAAACAGGCGCGAGCAGGGGATTCCCCCAGGGGTCGCGACGGGATTCCGTGGTGGCTCTGGGTTCTCGTGGGGGCGCTGTTCTTCACGTACATGACGCTGTCCCTCCGCATCCATCAACGGCTGCTGTCCAACGCCTTCGACCTGGGAATCTTCGAACAGGTCATCCGGTCCTACGCGGACGGGCACCTTCCCGTGTCCGAGGTGAAGGGGCCGGACTACCCCGTTCTGGGGGACCATTTCCACCCTGTTCTGGCCCTTGTCGCCCCCTTCTACCGGCTCTGGCCCTCGCCGCAGGTCCTGCTCGTGGTGCAGGCGGCGCTGATCGCCGCGAGCGTTCTGCCGCTGGCCCTCTGGGCCCGTCGTGCACTGGGCTCCGGCGCGGCGGCGGTCATCGGCACTTGCTACGGCCTGTCCTGGGGCCTCGCGAACGCCGCCGGCTTCGACTTCCATGAAGTGGCCTTCGCCGTTCCGCTGCTCGCGTGCTCACTGGCCGCTCTGGGGAGCGACCGGCTGCGTGCCGCGGCGTTCTGGGCCCTGCCCTTGCTGCTGGTCAAGGAGGACCTCGGCCTCACCGTGGCCGTGATCGGCTTCCTCATCGCCCTGCGGGGGGACCGCAAGCTGGGGATCGCCACCGCCGCGGCCGGTCTGGTCGGGACGGCCCTGGCGATGCTGGTGATCCTGCCGGCCTTCAACCCGCAGGGGTCCTACGCGTACACGCACTGGCTGACAGGTCCAGAAGGCGGCGCCGAAAGCGGGCCGATGGACCTGCTGTACAAGGCCACGATCGGTCTCATCACCCCCGAGGCCAAGGTCACGACTCTGCTGTTCCTGTTGGCCCCCACACTGTTCCTGGCCCTGCGGTCCCCGCTGTTGTGGGTCGCGCTGCCTACCCTGGCCTGGCGCTTCGCCTCCGGGCTCTGGACCCACTGGGGCACCAGCTACCACTACTCGGTCGTGCTGATGCCGATCGTCTTCGCCGCCTTCATCGATGCCCTGATCCGGAGGCAGTCGAGCACAGTGAGCCTGCGGCGCTACCTCGTGGGCTCGGCCGCGATCACGGCCCTGCTCCTTCCGCAGTTCCCGCTGTGGCAGCTGGCGAAGCCGGAGACCTGGCGGACCGATCCGCGCATCGCCATCGCCCACAAGCTCATGGACCGCATCCCCGACGGCGCGACGGTCCAGGCGTCCAACCAACTCGTGCCCCAGCTCACCGACCGCACGAGCGCCAGCCTCTACGGCTGGGCCGACAGCCGCCCCGACCCGGAGTGGATCATGGTGGACACCGAGGTGCCGCAGCAGCGGCGATGGCCGCTGAGTCCCGGGGAGGAGAGGATCTCCCTGGACCGTGCCCTCACGCAGGGGTACCGCACCGCGGCGGAACAGGACGGCTTCGTACTGCTCACCCGCTCGGGCTGACGCCCCCCGGCCGACGCGAGCCAACGCGAACCGACGCGAGCCCCAGACCTACCGCACGAGCACCGACTTGATGATGACGGGCAGCTGGGGCCTGCCATCGGTGGATCCGTCCGACGTCCCCGTCTCGCCGATCTTCCGCAGTACGCCCATTCCGTCGACGACTTTCGCGAACGGAGTCCACTGGGGAGACATGGCGACGTCCGGATCGGCGTAACTGATGAAGAACTGGCTTCCATTCTTCCCCGGTTCCACCTTGGCCATCGCCACGGTGCCCGCCGGATAGCTCGCTCCGTCCAGATTTTCGTCGGACAAGAAGTATCCGGGGTCGGCTTTGCCGTCCCCTTTGGTGTCTCCGCATTCCAGAACGTAGATCCCCTGAGTGGTGACGCGGTGGCATTCGCTGCCGTCGAAGTACCCCTTGCGGGCCAGGAAGGAGAACGAGTTGGTCGTGCAGGGCGCGTCGCCGGTCAGGGCCTTGAGCGTGACCTCTCCCCGGTTGGTGACCAAGGTGACCGTGAGCGGACGGGCGGCCTTCTCGGCGTCGAAGACGGGGAGGTCGGAGCGGGTTCCGCGCTCGGTGGGCGTGTAGGAACACGATGCCTGCGGCTTGGAGTCGGAATCCTGTGTGGCCAGGGAGACCGACATCCAGGTCAGCGCCGAGCCGACCCCCGTGACGGCGAGAGCCATCGTCGCGGCCGCCGCCACACGGTTCCTGGGCCGTGCACCGGCCCTCAGTTTTCCTGACCATTTCCTGATGGGCATTCATTCCCCGATCGTGGTGGGTTGCGTCGGCCGAAACGACGCCGAGAGCGTATCCAGGCGTATTTGGATCAGGGCCAGCGACACACACCATTCCCGTTTCGGCTCGGCGCGCCTCAGCCATTCATGCCGGGGAGCTGGAATTGGATGAGGATTGTGAATCCAACGGTATGCCTGAACATGATCGTCAAAGACGAAGCGCCGGTGATTCGCCGCTGTCTTGAATCCGTCCGTCCCCTGATCGATACCTGGGTCATCCTGGACACCGGCTCCAGCGACGGCACTCAGGACGTCATCCGTGAGGTCTTCAAGGATCTGCCCGGTGCTCTGCACGAGAGCCCCTGGAAGGGCTTCGACGGGAGCCGCAGCGAAGCGATCGACCTCGCCCGCGACCGTGCGGACTATCTGCTGTTCATCGACGCCGACGACCTGATGGAGGTGGAGCAGGGGTTCCGTATGCCGGAGCTGACCCACGACGCCTACCGGGTCGCCCTCCACGACGGGCCGATCATCCACTGGCGCCCCGCCCTGGTCTCGACCCGGCTGCCCTGGCGCTATGTCGGTGTCCTGCACGAGTACCTCGAATGCGGAGAGCCGTACAGCCGCGGGACGTTCAAGGGCGCCAACATCCTCTCCGTGGGAGGCGGCGCCCGCCTGCGCGACGGCCAGCGGAACAAGTACCTGCGCGACGCGGAGATCCTTGAGGAAGGCCTGCTCAAGGAGCCCGACAACGCCCGCTACGTCTTCTATCTCGCGCAGAGCTGGCGCGACGCCGGCGAGCCCGAGAAGGCACTCGCCGCCTACGACCGCCGGGCGGCCATGGGCGGATGGGGCGAGGAGGTCTTCTGCGCCCACCTCTACGCCGCGCGGCTCGCGGCACGTCTCGAAAGGCCCGCCGCCGAGGTGATGGACCGCTATCTCCGCGCCCACGAGAGCCGGCCCTCACGCGCCGAAGCACTCGGCGATCTGGCACGCTACTGCCGCGAGAACGGCCCGCGCTGGCCGCTGGCCCACCTCTTCGCGAAGGCCGCGGCGCGGATCCCGTATCCGAGCGACATCCTGTTCGTCGAGTTCGACTGGTACAACTGGCGCGCTCTCGACGAACTGGCGGTGGCGGCGTACTGGACCGGGGAGTACGAGGAGACCATGGCCTGCTGCGAGCAGCTTCTCGCCGACGGCAAGCTCCCTGAGGCGCAGCGCGAACGCGTCACCCGCAACCTCGAATTCGCCCGGAGCAAGCGGGGCTCGAGTGAGCTGGTGGACGCCTGACCCTGACGATCGCGTACGGGTTCGAGGCAGTGTTCGAAGCGCTCGACCCGGTCCTGACGATCACGCACAGGCAGATCGACGGCCGCACGGCAACACCGCTCCCGGCGATTCGGCGCGGGAGACCATAGGCACAGGAGTCACGGGCCTTGCGGCGGCTCGCCGGTAGGCGGCTGCGAATGCGCTGTCGTGCACGCATCCATCGGGGGGTGGCCGGTACGCCGATATGTTGATAACCCTTCCGAGCACTCAAGGCGTTGCTTCTGCGATCCGATGTTGCCCAGGGAGGCTCGAACGCGCTTCCGGAATGGAATCTCGAACGTGCTTCCGGGACATCACTCGATCCGAAATCATGAGGAGCAGTGCATGAGTCCTGAACACCGGAACCGATCCCCATTCGGTCCGCTGCCTGTACGGAACGCCTGGCTGACCGGGGGCACCATCGCCTCGCTCGCACTCGTGCTCTCGAGCATCGCGAGCCCCGCGGGCGCCGTGGCGCGCACCACCGACCCGGCCACCGAGACCGCCGTGTCGAGCCCGTCCACGGGGGACCCGTGCAAGAAGCCGCGGCCGAAGCCGAAGCCGAAGCCGCACAGGCCGCACAGGCCGGAGGGGAAGTCCGTCGAGCCTGCGGCCGGCGGCGACCACGGCAAGTGCAAGGTCGGGCCTACGGGTCCGACGGGTCCGACTGGGGCCACCGGTGCCACGGGCGCGACCGGTGCCACGGGTCCGACCGGGCCCGCAGACGGTGCGACGGGTGCGACAGGTGCCACGGGTGCGACCGGTGCCACCGGTCCGACCGGGCCCGCAGACGGTGCGACGGGTGCGACAGGTGCCACAGGTGCCACGGGTGCGACTGGGGCCACCGGCGCAACGGGCCCGTGTACTGACATCGACACCTACGAGCCCTCGGACTCGGAGGAGTTCAGCGCGCTGCTCATCGACGGTGTGGCGTACGCCGGGCGCAGGGACAACCAGCCGGAGCTGGGCGACTACACGTGGACGGACCTCAGCGACAACGAGGACTACCCCGAAAACGTCTGCGGCATCTCTATCGCGGCCCAGGGCAACGACTCTTCGATCAAGGTCGTGACCACAGAGGGTGACATCTGGGAGACGCTGGGCGACACGAACGGCGACAACTTCGACTGGGACGGGGACTGGGACCCGGTGGATGCACCGACGGCCGTGAACCGCGCCATCATCAAGTCCAAGGGCGACCTGAACATGATCGGTTCCCTGAACGGACTTCCGACGAACAGGAACGGCTCCTGACCCCCTCCTGATACCCGCGGCTCGCCGCGCGCGCCCATCCGTACGCGCGCGGTGAGCCGGGGCACCGCCCGCCCAAAACCCACGGCAACCTTTCAACTCCCCGCGCCCACTGATGAGTCGAAGCCCCGCACCGGAGCTTCACACCGCACGTGACCACCACGTAAGGACTCATCCGTGGCATCCCCCTCCCACCGCCCTTCCCACCGACGCTCCCTCCGCAAGCGGCGCACGATCGTCGTAGCCTCCGCCGCAGTCGCGGCGACAGGCCTCGGCGCCGTCGCCTTCGTGATGAACGCGAACGCCGGAGCCGTCGACCTGGCCCACCAGACGCTGCCCGCCAAGGACGGCTGGGCGGCCTCCGGGTCGGGCACGACCGGCGGCTCGCAGGCCGACTCGGCGCACGTGTTCACCGTCAGCACCCGGGCGCAGCTGGTGAAGGCGCTGGGATCCAGCACCAATTCAACGGCGAAGATCATCCAGGTCAAGGGCACGATCGACGCCAACACGGACGACGCCGGCAAGAAGCTGACCTGCGCCGACTACGCCTCCGGTACGGGCTATTCGCTGGCCGCCTACCTCAAGGCGTACGACCCGGCCACCTACGGCACCTCCAAGCTGCCCTCGGGCACGCAGGAGTCCGCCCGCGCCGCCGCCCAGGCCAAGCAGGCGAAGAGTGTCGTCCTCAAGGTGCCGGCCAACACCACGATCGTGGGCGTGCCGGGGAGCAAGGCCGGGATCACCGGCGGCAGTCTGCAGGTGAAGAGCGTGGACAACGTCATCATCCGCAACCTCGCCTTCTCCGCCACCGAGGACTGCTTCCCGCAGTGGGACCCGACGGACGGTTCCACCGGCAACTGGAACTCCGCCTACGACTCCGTCACCCTGCGCGGGGCGACCCATGTGTGGGCCGACCACAACACGTTCACCGACGCGCCGCACCTCGACAGCGCCAACCCCAAGTACTACGGCCGGGAGTACCAGATCCACGACGGCGCCCTCGACATCACCAACGGCTCGGACCTGGTGACCGTCGAGCGCAACCAGTTCACCAGTCACGACAAGACCATGCTGATAGGCAGCAGCGACACGGACAGCACCGGCAAGCTGCGCGTCTCGATCCACCACAACGTGTGGAAGGGCATAGTCCAGCGCGCCCCGCTGGCCCGCATCGGCCAGATCCACATCTACAACAACTACTTCGACACGACGACCCTCAACGGCTACGCGCCCCTCTACAGCATCAACTCCCGCGCCAAGGCCCAGGTCGTCGCCGAGAACAACTACTGGAAACTGCCGTCCGGCGGCAAGGCCGCGAAGCTTCTCAGCGGCGACGGCACCGGCTCGGTCGCGGGCGGCGGCAACCTCGTCAACGGCACGGCGACCGACCTCGTCGCCGCGTACAACGCCGCCAACTCGAAGAAGCTGAAGACGACGGTGAACTGGACCCCGGCGCTCACCGCCGGCCTCCAGACCTCCGCGAAGAACCTCCCCACGGAACTGGCGACCACCACCGGCGCCGGGATCCTCACCAACTAGAGCCACACAAAAGGGCGCCCGGGGTCGGAAGACCCCGGGCGCCCTTCAACTTTGCGGTCAGGACAGGGACTTGTATCCGCCCCAACCCGTCGCGATCTTTGTGCGGGCTCCGAACGACCCTGCGCCGTTGCCGTAGTTGCGCCAGAGGTTGCCGGCCGTGTCACGCGAGACCAGGTCGGCCTTGCCGTCGCGGTTGAGGTCGCCCACGCCGACGATGACGTTGTAGGAGCCACCCCAGTTGGCGAAGACCTTCACGCGGGCCGCGAAGGTGCCGTTGCCCTTGCCGTAGTAGCGGTAGAGGTTGTTGGCCTTGTCCTGCGCGACCAGGTCACCGATGCCGTCACCGTTGAGGTCGCCGGTGCCGACGATCTTCTTGTACGTCTTCCAGTTGTCGTAGAGCTTCACGCGGGCGGAGAGCTTGCCCGCGCTCGTGCCCTTGTACAGGTAGACCGCGCCGGTGGAGGTGTTGCGGGCGATCAGGTCGGGACGACCGTCGCCGCTGACGTCTCCGGGCGAGGTGAGGATGTCGTACTGGTTCCAGCCGCTCGCCCCCAGCGACGTGTACGACGTCGACGGCTTGACCGCGCTGCCGCAGCCGGGCTTGTAGAGGCGCAGGGCGCCACTGCTCAGCCGGACCAGCACGTCATTGCAGCGGTCGCCGCTCAGGTCCCCGAACGGGACGGCCTTGATGCTGGTGGCCCAGCCCGTGCCGGTCGTCTTCTCGGAGAACTTG
The DNA here is from genome assembly GCF_026341825.1 of Streptomyces sp. NBC_00620. GTDB lineage: Bacteria > Actinomycetota > Actinomycetes > Streptomycetales > Streptomycetaceae > Streptomyces. Next base: position 1,821,978 of record NZ_JAPENY010000001.1, on the reverse strand, counting down.
CCGCCGCCGGTGCCGTGTTGGTAGCTCAGGCCACCCGAGGAGTTGAGGGTGAGGACGTCGCCCACGCCGTCCGGTTCGCCTTCGATGCTGTTGAAGTCGTGGCGTACCGCCGCGCCGCCGAACACCGTTCCCGTGCCGCTGGTCAAGGTGGTCGCCGCGGTGCTGCCGAGGCCGGTCACCTTGAGGGTCCACTTGAAGCGGCCGTTGGGGAAGTAACTCCCGTTCGTAGCCTTGCCGTTCCAGGTCGGCGCCAGCCATGCCGTGGCTGCTCCGCCGGTGACCGTGCGCGTGGCCTTGCCGGTCTCGCCGCTCTCCACCGAGGTGAAGGTGAGGGACCAGGAGGAGATGGGACGGGACAGCAGCCAGTTGCCGTTCCACGTCTTGGAGTCGGTGTCCGACGACTTCGCCCAGACGAGGTCGTCGGCGGTCTTGGTCTCGAACACAGTTGTGGTGGACGGGGTCACCCCGGTCGTCGCCACGTGCGTCCGCTCGTGCAGGTCGAACCAGGCGACCAGGCCCGTGTACTCGTCCACCGTCCACCGGTAGCGGCGGTCGACGGCGAGCCCGGAGTCCGGGAGCCCGGAGGCGATCGCGCGGGTGGCGCCGGTGGTCGCGTCGGTCAGGACGAGTTCGTCCGTGGTGTGGTCGTGGCGTACGGCGAATCCGTCGCCGAGCAGCACGTCACCGGGGATGGTGGCGACCGACGTACCCGCCTTGGTGTCGTACACGCCCGCCGAGGCGGTCCCGCAGGCCCAGTACACCCAGCGGCCCGCCGCCTGCAGCTCGGTCGGGACGCAGCCCGCGCCCGGGATGGTGACCGTGGAGAGGGTCTTCGCCTCGGGCAGGCTGTACGAGGTGATCTGGCCGGCGGTGGTGGTGGCGCTCCAGAGCGTGGGGCCGTTGAGGGCGGCGGCGCGCACCGAACGCTTCAGCAGCTGACCGTCCTGGAAGTTGCCGACGTACTGCGTGGGCGTGGTGCCGCCGGAGTTGTACACCGCGTAGTCGTCGGAGACGTCGACGATGGAGCCGCCCTGGGTCGCGAAGTCCAGTTCGAGGCCCGGGATGGCGATCAGCCTGTCCGAAGCCGAGGTGTCGCTGTCGTCGGCCGTGCTGAGGTAGACGTCCCTGGGAGTGCTGCCGCTGTTGCCCCACAGCACCGAGCAACTGGTGACGGCGTACGGGCATGCGGAGCTGACCCCGGAGGACGCCGTGGCGGCGGAGGCGGTCAGCGTGGTGCCGCCGTCCGTGGCCAGGGTCCGTATCGACGTGTCGTCACTGGTGGTGGAGGCGGGGTCGTCCTCCGCCACGCGCAGGCTGCCCCGGCTGAGCGCGAGGCCCGTCTTGGCGTTCTCCGTCGCCGGGATCTCGGACACCTTTGCCAGCTCCAGGGAGCCGTCCGCCGCCTGGCTCGCGCGCTGCACCCACCAGTCGGTTGCGCTGGTGCCGCCCGTGACGAGGGCGTCGTCGCCGGCGGTGTGGATCGCGTACCCGTCCGCGTCGGCCAGCAGGGTCCGCGTGGAGCCGTCGGCGAGCGAGTGGGCCGTGATCGCGGTGCCGGTGCGCGTGTGCGTGGGCAGCAGCAGCCAGTCGCCGATCAGGACCGGCTCGCCGTCGAGGGAGCCGAGGGCCGGCTGGCCGATGATCGTGACGGGCGGGAGGTCGACGACCTGTTCCGTCCCCGCAGGGTCGGTACGGGACTTGAGGTGGAGGTCGCCGGTGCCGGGCTCGTACCAGCCGAACCGGTCCTCGCTCTGTACGTAGAACACGTTGGAGCCGACGTCGGTGAAGGCCTGGGTGGCGACGGCCGTGTCGACGTCGACGTAGGACAGGTAACTGCCGTACCCGTACAGCACACCGGCGGAGTCCGCGGCCACGACCTCGGAGGCCCCGATGCCGTACACGCCGTCGATGCCGGTAATGGTCCGAGAGCGCCGTACGCCGTCCACGGTGTCGATCAGGGTGTGCGCGGTGACGACCGTGTCACCGGCCAGCGCCCGGTATTCGTAGGAGGACGTGAAGGTCGACGTCTTGCGGGTCGCCGGGTCCCAGAGGGTGACGGACTTGGTGGTCGCGGCCGTCGGCAGGGCGACCAGGTCGCCGTCCGAGCCGAACCAGGCGGTCGAGCACTGCGAGCCGAGGGACGCGCAGGGCGCCGAGGGCGTGTAGACGCCGCTCGCGTTCTCCACGGTGACCGTCGTGCCGGTGGCGTAGTCCGTCCACAGCAGTCCGGCGACCCCGCTCTGCCGGTGCAGGAAGCCGGTCGTGCCGGCGGTGAGCGGCCGGTCGTCGCGATGCGTGTCCGAGTTCGGGTCGGTGAGCGTGATCCCGGTGGTGGCCGCGGCTTCGGTGGTGGCCGCCTCGGCGGAACCGCCGGCCTCGGAGTAAACGGTGACGGCCGCGACGGCGACCGCGAGTGCGGAGACGGCTGCGGCAAGACCGCCCCGTCTCAGGGCGTGTCTGCCCACGTGAATATCCCTCCCCGCGAGGGTCCCCGCCCTCGCACAAGTGAACGGATGCTACCAGCGGGTTCTTTGTGGGTTGTACGAGGTGGCGGACCGGGCCCGGACATCTGTCAGGGGCGGTCGACGCGGCCCGAACATCCGCCGCGGCACGCTCAGTTCACCCGCGTTTTCCGTTCCGTACTTCTCAAGTTTCGTTAAGGGGAGGCAAAGGTAACTCAAAGGGTTACCCACGATTGTCAGTGACATGTTGCTTCTTGTCGCCGCTGACCTGGTCGCCGTCTCCGTGCTGGCCTTCGGGATCTACTTCCCCCGCCACCACCGCCGGGACCTGGTGGCCTCGTTCCTGGGCGTGAACGTCGGTGTGCTCGCCGTGGCGATGGTGCTCGGCTCCACCTCGGTCGGCATCGGCATGGGGATGGGCCTGTTCGGGGTGCTGTCGATCATCCGGCTCCGCTCGTACGAGATCGCGCACCACGACATCGCCTACTACTTCTCGGCGCTGGCCATCGGCCTGCTGGCCGGTCTCTCCGAGTCTCTCGACCTTCTGCACGTCGGGCTGATGCTGCTGGTCGTGGGCACCCTCTTCGTCGGCGACCACCCCCGGCTGTTCCCGCGCTACCGGCAGCAGAACCTGCGTCTGGACTCCGCGTACACCGACGAGGACGCCCTGCGCGCGGACCTCGAAGTGCTGCTCGGCGGACGGGTGGTGAACCTGTCGGTGCGGAGCATCGACCTCGTCAACGACACGACTCAGGTCGAGGTGCGGTACGTCGTTCCGGCCGCTTCCCGGGCCCCCAAGGCGGCGAAGGCGGCCAAGGCACCCGGCTCCCGTACCGAGCGGAGGGTGGGGGCGTGACCGCCCTCGACTCCGTCGACGCGGTCGTCGGCACACTGCGGCCGATCGGTCTCGACGAACTCCTCACGCGGGCCTCGCTGTTGACCCGCCTCGACCGCAAGTACATGCTGCCCCTCGCCGATCTGCCCTTCGTCCTCGGCGGCCTCGACGAGGACTCGCAGGTCCTGGAGATGGACGGGGCACGGCAGTTCGCCTACCGGTCCGTCTACTTCGACACCCCGGAGATGGACGGCTACCTGGGCGCCGCCCGCAGCCGACGGCGCCGGTTCAAGCTGCGGATCCGTACGTATCTCGACTCCGGCCAGCACTTCTTCGAGGTCAAGACGCGGGGCCCGCGCGGCACCACCGTCAAGCAACGCATCCCGTACGAGGGTGAGTTGGGGTGGCTCGGTGCCGAGGCGCGGGCCTACGCGGACGCGGCGCTCGCCGAGTCCGGGATCGACTCCGGCCGCTTCCGGTTCGTGCCCACGCTGACCACGTACTACCGGCGCACGACCCTCTTCCTCCCGGCCACCGGAAGCCGGCTGACCGCCGACACCGACCTGACCTGGACGCTGCCCGACGGCACCGCCCTGCGTACCCCCGACCGGACCATCGTCGAGACCAAGGCGGGCCGGGCGGGCTCGGGGGCGGACCGGCTGCTCTGGTCGCTGAAGCACCGGCCCTGCCCGGTGTCGAAGTACGGCACCGGGCTCGCCGCCCTGCGCCCCGAGCTTCCCTCGAACCGCTGGCTGCCCGTACTGCGGCGCCATTTTCCGACGGCACTGGACGGGAGTCCGGCATGAGCACACGTACACGTATCAGAACGACGGCACGAGGATTTCGTACGAAGGCGGTGGGCGCCCTCGCTTCGGCGGTGCTCGCCGCGGCGGCGCTGGCCGGGTGCTCCTCGGGGAGCGACACCGCGGGAGACTCCGCCACGCCGAGTGCGAGCAGCGGGTCGTCGGCCGCAGCAGTGGACGGTGGCCAGGGCGCAGCCGCCGTGCTCGCCGCCAACAAGGAGTCGCACGCGGAGGCCTCCGACGGCGACTGGGACGAGACCGCCGCCGTCGGGATCGAGCTGGCCGGCGACTCGGCGTCCGCCGACGGCGACGGGGTGACGGTGGATGGCTCCACGGTGACCATCACCGCGGGCGGCACCTACCGGGTCAGCGGCACCCTCGCCGACGGGCAGATCGTCGTCAACGCGCCGGACCAGAAGGTGCAGTTGGTGCTCGACGGCGCCTCGGTCTCGCACTCCTCCGGCGCCGCGATCGAGGTCACCGCGGCCGACGAGGTCGTCGTCGTCCTCGCCGACGGCAGCGAGAACACCCTGAACGACGCCGACTCCTACGCCGACGACGCCGAGGCCAACGCCGCGCTCTACAGCGCCGCCGACCTGACGGTCACGGGCGGCGGCCAACTCACCGTGCACGGCAACGGCAACGACGGCATCGCGAGCACGGACGGCCTGGTGATCTCCTCCGGCACGATCGTGGTCGACGCCGCCGACGACGGCATCCGCGGCAAGGACTACCTGATCGTCGAGGGCGGCCGGGTGACGGTCACCGCAGGTGGCGACGGCCTCAAGGCCGACAACAGCGAGGACACGGACTCCGGTTACGTCGCCCTCGGCGGCGGGACGGTGAAGGTGACCGCCAAGGGCGACGGCGTCGACGCCGCCACCGACCTGGTGGTCACCGGCGGCACGCTGACCGTCGACAGCGGCGAAGGGAGCGGCACGCAGCCGTCCGACGACACGTCCACGAAGGGGCTGAAGGCGGGCGTGATCAACGTGCTCGAGGGCGGCACCGTGTACGTCGACTCCTCCGACGACGCGGTGCACAGTGACGGCGCGGTCCACATCAGCGGGGCGAAGGTGACGGCCGCGAGCGGCGACGACGGGGTGCACGCCGAGGGTGACCTGATCGTCGACAAGGGGTCGTTGAAGATCACGTCGGCGGTCGAGGGCGTGGAGGGGGCCGACATCGCGGTGAACGGCGGCACGGTGGAGATCCACTCCAGCGACGACGGGATCAACGCGGCGGGTGGTACGAGTACTTCGGAGGACGGCGGCGGTGGCTTCGGAGGGGGCGGCGGTGGCGGCGGTGAGGATGTCGGGGACTTCAAGCTGACCGTCACCGGCGGCACCCTGGTGATCAACGCCGACGGCGACGGCCTCGACTCGAACGGCACCGCCGAGATCACCGGCGGCACGGTCGTCGTCAACGGACCGGAGCAGGCGGGGAACGGCGCCCTCGACGTCAACGGCAGCTTCACCGTCAGCGGCGGCACCCTCCTCGCCGCGGGCAGCGCGGGCATGGCCGTCGCACCCGGCACCGAGTCCGAGCAGGGCTGGCTCTCCGCGACCCTCGACTCGGCGGTCGACGCGGGCACGACCCTCCATGTCGTCGACTCCGACGGCAAGGTCCTGGCCACCTTCGTCACTTCGAGGTCCGTCCAGAACGTCGTCTACTCCTCCTCCGCCGTCAAGAGCGGCGAGGAGTACCGCATCTACTCCGGCGGCTCAGCCTCGGGCACGAGTACCGGCGGTCTGACCGCGACCGGCGAACTCGGCTCGGCCGAGGAGATCGCCACGGTGACGGCGGGCGAGGCTCCGGAGGGCGGCTTCGGCGGCGGTGGACCGGGCGGCCGGGGGTAGCACGGGTAGCACGCGAGGGGTGCCCAGGACTTGAACTCCTGGGTGCCCCTCAGGTGTCGTACGAGCCGTCCCAGGGCTCGCCGAAGCCGAGGCGGTCCGGGTAGAGCTCCGCCCAGCTCTCGCCCTCATCCTCCCTGATCACCAGGCCGAACAGCACGCCGTCGACGGTGAGTTGGAAGGGGCGGATCGCGATGTCCATGTAGCGGCGCCGGGGGAGACTTCTCAGCAGTTTCCCCAGGTGGGCCTCGGCCCTTGCGAGGACCGAGCCCTCGGCGTGCGGGGCGCGGTGCTGCTCGGCCCAGGTGCCCGCGCACCAGATCTCCGAGTCGCGGTACCGGCCCTCGGCGTCGAAAGTGTGAAGCACCGTGTAGAGGCGCTTGTGCTCTTCCCAGCCGTCGTCGGGACGGAACCCTTCGGGAAAGGCATACGTGACCGACGCCAGGAACTGGCCATCCGCGTACCGGCCGATGGCCTCGGTGCGGTGGTGCGGTTCATAGGCGATCGGGATGACCTCGGGGACTGCCATGGCGAAACCATACGGGTGGGCGCGAACATGCCAGCGCCGGGGGCTGTTTCCAGCCTGGCGGATTTTGTGAAGAGGCCCGGCACCGAATGGTGCCGGGCCCTCCTCACAACGTCCTGACTACTCCGGACAACGTCCTGACTACTCCGGTGCGCCGCCGAAGCGCTCCTTGTACGACTCCAGGTCCTCGTCCGTGATCTTGGCGAAGAGGACGGGGGGCACGGTGAAGGCCGTACCGGCGGGGACCGCGGTCAGCGCCTTCGCCTCCTCCGCCGATACCCAGGTCGCGGTGTCGTCGGGAAGGGAGAAGGCCGAGCGCATAGCTGCGGCCGACGCCGGGATGAAGGGCTCCGACACCACCGAGTAGAGGTGGATCAGGTTCATCGCCGTACGCAGGGTCAGGGCCGCGCCTTCCGGGTCGGTCTTGATCTCCAGCCAGGGGGCCTTCTCCTCCAGGTAGGAGTTGCCGGCCGACCACAGGGCACGCAGCGCGGCGGCCGCCTTGCGGAACTGGAGGGCCTCCATCTGGGTCTCGTACTCCGCGAGCAGGCCCGCGATCTCCTCGCCGAGCCGCGTCTCCGCCTCACCGGCAGCGGTGCCCGCCGGTACTTCGTCGCCGAAGCGCTTGCGCGAGAAGGACAGGACCCGGTTGACGAAGTTGCCCAGCGTGTCCGCCAGGTCCTTGTTCACCGTCGCCGTGAAGTGCTCCCAGGTGAAGGACGAGTCGTCCGACTCGGGGGCGTTGGCGATCAGGAAGTAGCGCCAGTAGTCGGCGGGGAGGATGTCCAGGGCGGCGTCGGTGAAGACACCGCGCTTCTGGGACGTGGAGAACTTTCCGCCGTAGTACGTCAGCCAGTTGAAGGACTTCAGGTAGTCGACCTTCTTCCACGGCTCGCGGACACCCAGCTCGGTCGCCGGGAACATCACCGAGTGGAAGGGCACGTTGTCCTTGGCCATGAACTCCGTGTAGCGGACCGGGTTCTCGCCGGAGTCGGCGTCGTACCACCAGGACTTCCAGTCCCGGTTCTCCGGGTCGAGATCCGACCACTCCTTCGTCGCGCCGATGTACTCGATCGGGGCGTCGAACCAGACGTAGAAGACCTTGCCCGCGGCGGCCAGCTCCGGCCAGGTGTCGGCCGGGACCGGGACACCCCAGTCCAGGTCGCGGGTGATCGCGCGGTCGTGCAGGCCCTCGGTCAGCCACTTGCGGGCAATGGAGGAGGCGAGCTGCGGCCACTCGTCGCTGACCTCGTCGATCCACGCCTCGACCTCGTGCTGCAGCTTCGACTGGAGGAGGAAGAGGTGCTTGGTCTCCCGGACCTCGAGGTCGGTGGAGCCGCTGATGGCGCTGCGCGGGTTGATCAGGTCGGTCGGGTCCAGGACGCGGGTGCAGTTCTCGCACTGGTCGCCGCGGGCCTTGTCGTAGCCGCAGTGCGGGCAGGTGCCCTCGACGTAGCGGTCCGGGAGGAAACGGCCGTCCGTCGGCGAGTACACCTGACGGATCTCGCGCTCCTCGATGAAGCCGTTCTCGTTCAGGCGGCGCGCGAAGTGCTGGGTGATCTCGCGGTTCTGCGGGCTGGAGCTGCGGCCGAAGTAGTCGAAGGCCAGCGCGAAGCCGTCGTACACCGCCTTCTGCGCGTCGTGCGCCTGCGCGCAGAACTCGTCGACCGGGAGGCCCTGCTCCTTCGCGGCCAGCTCGGCCGGGGTGCCGTGCTCGTCCGTCGCGCAGATGTACAGCACGTCGTGGCCGCGCTGGCGGAGGTACCGGGAGTACACGTCCGCCGGGAGCATGGACCCCACCATGTTGCCCAGGTGCTTGATCCCGTTGATGTACGGAAGAGCGCTGGTGATGAGGTGTCGAGCCATTGCGGGCTGCTCCCAAGTCGGTACGTGGGGTGACGATCGTCGGTTCAGGTGGTGACGTCGGTCGTCTTACGAACCTTGAAATCGTATCCGACATGGGTGGGCCGCCCGCCTCCCGTTTAACCGGGTGGGAAGCGGGCGGCCGTTGTGCGGTGCCGGTGAGGGTTACGGGCGCCAGTTCGCCAGTACGCCCTCGTAGATCTCGGCGTCCGTCAGTTCGCGCGGGGTCGGGCCCGCGTGGAAGAAGGCCGTGTTCTCGGTCTTCAGCTTGCGGAGGTAGTCGAAGGCCTTGTTGTCCGTCTCTCCGAAGGCGACGAAGGAGAAGAAGACGGAGGGGTGGCTCTTCGCCGCGTCCGTGAGGGACTGGGTGGCGGGGGTCTTGGCGTCCGGGGCGCCGTCCGTCTGGAAGACGACGAGGGCGGGGGCCGTGGTGTCCGACTTCTGGTAGTGCGTGAGGATTTCCTCCACGGCCGCGTGGTAGCTCGTACGTCCCATGCGGCCGAGGTCCGCGTGGAGCTCGTCGACCTTGTTCTCGTGGTCGGTGAGGGTCAGCTCGCCGGTGCCGTCCAGCTCCGTGGAGAAGAAGACGACGTGGACCGTGGCCTCGGGGTCGAGGTGGGCGGCGAGGGCGAGGGTCTGCTCGCCGAGGGCCTGGGCGGAGCCGTCCTTGTAGTACGGGCGCATGCTCGCGGAGCGGTCGAGGACGAGGTAGATCTTGGCGCTGGTGCCGGTCAGCTTCTGCGTTTCCAGGGCTGTGGCTGCCTCGGTGTAGGCGGTGAGGAGGCTTGCGGGTACGTCTGCCTGGGCGGCTACCGGGGTGAGCTTCTCCGCCTCCGGCTCGGGGGTTTCCTCGGCCTCGGGCCGGGGGGTGGGCACCCGGCCTTCGGCCGGGTCGTTGTTCCCGCCCGCACCACCCGTGACAGTCTCGTCGTCGGCTGCGGGTGGCCCCGGTGGGGCCTCGTCGCCGTCGGCGGCCGCGGGCTCGTCGGCCTGTGCGGCGACGGGAGCGGGCTCCTCGGCGACGACCGGCTCGGGCTCGGCAGCGGGCTCGGGCTCGGCCACGACCTCCGGCTCCGTCTCGACCACGCTCGCCGTCTCCGGCTCGGCCACGATCTCGGCCTCGGGCTCCGGCTCGGCCGCAGCCTCCGGCTCGGGAACGGCCACGACCTCGGGCTCCGGCTCGGCTTCGGCCACGACCTCGGCCTCCGCCTCCGCGACGACCTCCGGCTCCGGCTCGGCCTCGGCCACAACCTCCGCCTCCGCGACGACCTCGGCCTCCGGCTCGACCGCAGCCTCCGCCGCGACCGCGGGCTCGACGACCGGCTCGGGCTCGATCACCGGTGCGGGCGTCTCCGCCTGCTCGGGCTCGATCACCGGCTCCGGTTCCGGGGTCCGTGCCGGCGGAACCGTCACATTGTCGAAGGCCGCTGACACCAGCTCGTCCACGACGGACGGCTTGGGCTCGGTGGCAGGTGCGGGGACCTCCGCGGCCGGTGCGGGTTCCGGCTGGAGTTCGGTGGACGGTGCCGGAATCCTCGGCTCGGTCTCCTGTGCGGGGACCCGTTCGGGAGCCGTCGGAGTCGAAACCTCCCGCGAGGTCTCCCCGTCGGCGTCACGACCCTTGCGTGAGCGGCCGAACGCATTCCGCAAGACGGTGAGAATGCCCATGTGCGCAACCCTTCGCGTGAGTTGGTGCCCGTCAATCCCTGGCCAGGACGGACACGTAAGGTTAGCGGTCACAGCTGGTGATCTTTGGCAGGGGCAGAGTACGGGGGCGACAGCCGTCAACACCGCGTCGCCGACGCTACCCGCGTATCCCCAACACCCCTGCGGATCCCATGGGTTCACCCCCCGTTCATCCCGCTGGCCTGTTTCCGCACATACGCACCACCTAGCGTCACGCTGAAACCAAGGGACCGCATGGGGAGAGCAAAAGTGCGCAGACTTCTGCCGTTGATCGGAACGCCCGACTCGCATCCCGGTGGCAGGTCGGCCATGACCTGCCTGTACCGCTGTGGCAACGCCTGTTTCCACGAGATACCGAACACCAGCGACAACGAGTACGTCGGTGACGTGATCGCCACCGCGCTGAGCCGCCGTTCGATGATGCGTGCCGCGGCCGTCGTGACCGTCGCCACCGCGGCGGGCACCGCCGTCATCGGCACCGGCGCCCAGCAGGCGCAGGCGGCCACGACGGACACCGCGTCCAAGAGCGGCAAGGCCGCCCGCGGCCTCCGCTTCACCGCCGTCGCCCCCAACCTCACCGACGCCGTGGTGATCCCCGACGGGTACGCCCAGAACGTCGTGATCCGCTGGGGCGAGCCCATCCTCCGCGGCGCCCCCGCGTTCGACCCGGACAACCAGACCGCCGCGGCACAGGCGGCCCAGTTCGGTTACAACAATGACTTCCTGGCGCTGCTGCCGCTCCCCGGTGAGCGAGGCCGTCAGGTGCTTGTGGCGAACCACGAGTACACGGACGAGGTCCTGATGTTCAAGGCGTACGACGCCGCGAACCCGACCCGTGAGCAGGCCGAGATCGCCTGGGCGGCGCACGGCCTGTCCGTCGTGGTCGTGGAGGAGGACAAGCGGAGCGGCAAGCTGACCGCGGTCCCCCGCCACCACCTCAACCGCCGGGTCACCGCGACCACCGAGTTCAAGGTGACGGGACCGGCCGCCGGCTCGGACCTCCTCAAGACCTCCGCCGACCCGACCGGCAAGAAGGTCCTGGGCACGCTCAACAACTGCGCCGGCGGCGAGACCCCCTGGGGCACGACGCTGCACGGCGAGGAGAACTTCAACCAGTACTTCGCCAACAGCAGCCGCCCCACCGACGCCCGCTACGGCATCGGCACCGGCGCCAGCGAGCGCAAGTGGGAGCGTTTCGACAAGCGTTTCGACGTCGCCCAGGAGCCGAACGAGGTCCACCGCTTCGGCTACGTCGTCGAGCTGGACCCGTACGACCCCACCTCCTCGCCCCGCAAGCGCACCGCCCTCGGCCGCTTCAAGCACGAGGGCGCCACCGTCCGCCTCACGGACGACGGCCGCCCGGTCCTCTACACCGGTGACGACGAGCGCTTCGACTACTTCTACAAGTTCGTCGGCAGCAAGAAGATGAAGAAGGGCAGCTCCCGCTCCGCCCGCGAGCACAACCTGACCCTTCTCGACGAGGGCACGCTGTACGTCGCCAAGCTCACCGGCGACTCCCCGGCGGCCGAGATCGACGGCACGGGCAAGCTGCCGGCCGACGGCGAGTTCGACGGCGGCGGCGTGTGGATCCCGCTCGCGACCGCCACCGCGAAGGGCGCCGTCTCGCACGTCGAGGGCATGACCGCCGAGGAGGTGTACGTCTTCACGCGCCTCGCCGGTGACAAGGTCGGCGCCACGAAGATGGACCGCCCCGAGGACATCCAGCCCTCCCCGACCACCGGCAAGGTGTACGTCGCCCTGACGAACAACACCAACCGCGGTGTCGGCAGCAACGCCAAGGCCGACGAGGCCAACCCGCGCAACGCCAACAAGCACGGGCACATCCTCGAGCTCACCGAGGGCCGCAACCGCCCCGAGAGCCTGACCTTCGCCTGGTCGCTGTTCCTCGTCGCGGGTGACCCGACCGACCCGGCCACCTACTTCGCGGGCTTCCCGAAGGAGAAGGTCAGCCCGATCTCCTGCCCGGACAACGTGGCCTTCGACCCGCACGGCAACCTGTGGATCTCCACCGACGGCAACCAGCTCGGTTCGCACGACGGCCTGTTCGGTGTCGCGACCAAGGGCGACCGGCGCGGTGAGCTGAAGCAGTTCCTGACCGTCCCGACCGGCGCGGAGACCTGCGGCCCGCTCGTCCAGGACCGGCGCGTGCTCGTCGCCGTCCAGCACCCGGGCGAGATCAGCGGCGCGACCGTCGAGAAGCCGGCGAGCATCTGGCCCGACGGCGCCGGCAAGATCGTCCGCCCGGCGGTCGTCGCGGTGTGGCGCAAGGACGGCTGCGACATCGGCGTCTGATGGCAGAAGTGCAGTAGTTACGAGGATGGGGCGCCCCTTGCCGAAGGGGGCGCCCCATCCTCGTACGCGCAGTCGTCAGTGCGGCGACGTGATCGCCCGTGCCGCCGCGACCTCCTGCCGGAGCGGTTCGAGGACACTCCCCGACGGCCCGGTGAGATCCGTACGGACCTCGAAGAGCACGTCGGTCTCGCGCAGGCCCTCGGACAACTCCCGCAATTGCAGGGTGACCTGGCCGACCTCGGCGGGCGAAGGGCGGGAAGCCCCGTGCCGGATCCGTACCCCGGCGGCCGTCGTCGCGTCGACGATCCGCTCGACGGCGACGACGAGCGGGAGCCAGGCGGCGGCGCGCCGTCCACCCGGTGGGGGTTCGGTCAGGGCGCGCTGGAACTCCGTACGGATGGCCGAGAGGTCGCGGTAGAGGCGGCGGCGCATCCGGGAGCGGGCGGCGGGGTCGGCGCCGTCGCCGAACGCGTACTCCACGTACCCGGCGGTTTCCGCGACCGCGTCCGCGAGCCGGTCGCCGACCCGGGTGTGCCAGCTCTCCGGCCACAGCAGGTACCCGGCGACGATGGCGATCGCGCACCCCATGAGGGAGTCGACCAGGCGCGGTACGAGGAGTGCCGTGCCCTGGTGGTTGAGGACGTCGGAGAGGAGGAGGATCACCGGGGTGACGGCGGCGGTCTGGTAGCCGTATCCGCGCGGGGTGAACGCGGGGATGAGCGGGGCGAGGACGAGCATCACGGGTACGTCCCACCAGCCGAGCGGTACGACGGCGAGGACGCCGGCCGCGACGACGAGCCCCACGACCGTGCCGAGGGCGCGCAGCAGCGCCCGGGAGAAGACGGAACCGAAGTCGGGCTTCATCACGAAGGTGATGGTGAGGGCGACCCAGTAGGAGCGCGGCACCGGGACGATCGAGACGAGGGCCTGCGCGAGGCCGATGCACAGGGCGAGGCGCAGGCCGTAGCGCCAGGAGGCGTTGGACAGGACGACGTTGCGGGCGGCGCGTGCGGCGCGGACGCGGAGCGCGGCGGGCCTGCCGAGCCGGTCGTCGACGTTGCCCGCGTTCGGGGCCTGGTCCGTCACCACGTCGGCGGCGTACCGCAGGGCGTGGTCGACGGCGCGCGCGGTCTCGCTCTCGGGCACCGGGAGCTTGAGCCCTATCGGGCCGCTGTAACCGGTCTCCACCGCGTCGGCGAGGTGGCGTACGGCGGCGGGGACTTCGGCCTGCAGCGGCTTGCCGTACTGGTGGGCCGCCGGAGCGGCCTCCACGACGGGTGTCACGGCGTTCAACTGGGCGAGCAGGCGTACGAGTTCGGGGCTGCGGCCGTGCTGGAAGGCGCGCCGGGCGAGGACGAGGTCGTAGGACTTGTTGAGGGACTCGGTGACGGCCAGGCGGAGTTCGTCGTACTTCTCGGTGCCGCTCGCGGCGAGGAGATCCGCCACCGTCCGGTAGCTCGCGGCGACCGCGGCCCGCTCGGGCACCCGTGACCGCAGCGGCCAGGCGAGCAGCGCCAGGACGAGCACCAGGAGCCCGCCGCCGGACATCAGCAGCGGTGCGAGCCACCACTCGCCCGGCAGTGGAAGTCCGGCGCCGATCACGCAGTTGAGGAGCAGCAGCAGGCCGGACACGGAGGCCACGGCGCCGATCGACGAGATCATCCCGGAGAGCAGCGCGATGGCGGTGACCGCGACGACGGTGACCCAGCCGTGCCCGAACGCGAGTGAGCCGATGGTGACGCCGATGGCGCCGAAGAGCTGGGGGACGGCGATGTTGAGGATCCGCATGCGGTAGGCGTCGGCGGTGTCGCCGATGACTCCCGACAGGGCGCCCATGGAGGCGAGGGCGCCGTACGCCGGCTGTCCGGCGGCGAGACCGATCACGAGCGGCAGGGTCATCGCGATCGCGGCGCGGGCGACCGCTGCCCAGGGCACGGGAGCCGGCTTCGGTTGGAGGTTCCTGACCAGCCAGTCGGGAGGGGTGAGGCGGCTGATGGGGAACTGGTGGGACATGCCCACAGTATGGCGGGCAGGTCTTCCTCAGCCGTCGCGGCTGTCTCAGCCGCGCTGGTGGAGGGTGAGATCGACGACGAGCGCGCGGTGGTCGGAGCCGGTGAGGTCGAGGAAGCCGGCCTTGTTCACCGAGAACTCCTCGGACACCAGGACGTGGTCGATCTGGACGCCGAGCGGCGGGGCCGTGTCGACGGGCCAGCTCGGGTCGCGGGTGTCTCCGTCGAGGCGGGAGCTGTCGCGCAGGCCGGTGTCGAGGATGCGGCGGAACGCGGCGTGGTCCTGGGAGGCGTTGAAGTCCCCGGCCAGGATGGTGGGTCCGTCGCCCGCCGCCGCGTAGTCGCGCAGCTCGCCGAGCTCGCGCCGCCAGACGCCGACCTGGCCGGGGAGCGGGGGCATGGGGTGCGCGAGCTGCAGCCTTACGTCGTGTCCCTGTACGTCGGCCACGGCGCCGGGCATGCCCATGGTCGTCCCGGGCAGGCCGTCGGCGCCCTTGAGCGGGAACCGGCTGAGGATCACGGACCCGTCGGATCCGGCGCCCTCGACGGCCTCCCGGTACGGGAACGCGCCGCCGCTCCCGCCGAAGGCGTCCTCCAGCGCGCGGGAGCACGCGTACTCGCACTCCTCCACGAACACGATGGCGGGTTTCTCCCGCTCGACGGCGGCGATGAGCGCGTCGGTCGCCCGCCCGAACTGCACGTTGGAAGTCATCACACGGAGTTCGGCGACGGCCGCCCCGGTCGGCTCGCTGATCTTCCCGTACGGGTCCATGTACCAGATGAGGCCGAAGACAACGGCCATGCCCCACACCATCCCGGTCCGCCAGAGGGCGAGCGTCGAGATCGCGAGTCCCAGCCCGGCGGGCGCGAGCAGCCAGGGCAGGAACGCGAGCAACTGCGGCACGGGCGTGATCCCGTCGCTGTCGCCCACCCGGAACCCGAGGACCACACTCACCGCGGCCAGCAGCAACCCCGCGAACCGGGTGGGCCACCGCCGCCGCGGCGTGACGCTCTCCCACTCCGGAGCAGACCACCCCGCCGGCGCAGTATCCAAGTCCTGGTCCCGGCCTTCCGTTCGTCCGCATGGGGTGTCGGAATTCTCCCCTGAGGACCCTAAGGACGGGGTGAGGCGGTGGAGGGTTGCCCTGTGAACGGGAGGACCGTGGACGCTACTTCGTCGTCGACGGGCGTCCTGCCGTCGCCAGGGCCCAGATCACGAAGACCGCGATGGCGATGGAGATGATCGACCAGAAGGGGGCGTAGGGCAGGAACATGAAGTACTCGATCATGGACAGGGCGGCGAGGCCGATGCCGACGCCGCGGGCCCAGTCCATGCCCTGGAGGATGCCCCAGCCGGTGATGGCGACGAGGACGCCGATGACGAGGTGGATCCAGCCCCAGGTGGTGAGGTTGAACTCGTACACATAGCTGCCGAGGCGTGTGTAGACGTCGTCGGCCGCGATGCCCGCGATGCCGTTGAGCACGCTCAGGATGCCGGTGACCATCATCAGGACACCGGCGAAGACGGTGCCGCCGGAGGCCCAGTCGGAGCCTCCTGTCGAGGCCGTGCGGTGCTTGGGGTCGACGGGCGGCGCGGCGTGGTCGGTCATGGGGTCTCCTCGGGGCGGGCCTGGAGTTCCCTCGCAGGTTCGCCCCGGGGGCGGGGCCTCGCATCAGGGGTGGGCCGAACGGGTGAGCCGCCGCTTCGGGCGTAGCCGTGTCAGCCGTCCAGCCGTCCAGCCGTGTCAGCGGTCCAGCCGTGCCAGGAAGCCCGCCAGTGCCTCGTTGAACTCTTCCGGGCGCTCCAGGTTCGGCATGTGCGCCGCCGAGTCGATCACCTGGAGCGTGGAGTCGGGGAGCGCCGCGTGCATCGCCTCCGCGTCGGAGACCGGTGTGAACTCGTCGTCGGCGCCCACGACCACGAGGGCCGGGACCGTGACCCCGGTCAGCAGTGAGCGGTAGTCGGGGCGTTCCGCGCGGCCGCGCAGGGCCGCCGCCGCGCCCTCGGGTGAGGTTGCGGTCATCATGCGGTGCACGTGCGCCGCGACCTCCGCGTCCGCGTACGGCGCGACCATCTTGCGCAGCACCTCGTCGGCGTATCCGCGCATCCCCTCGCGCAGCAGCCGGTCCGCCATCGCGTTCCGCGTCTTCTTGCCCTCCGGCGTCTCGGCGGCCGGGAAGGTGTCCGCGAGGACCAGACCCCGGATGCGCTCGGGGAACTGCCGGTAGCACTCCATGACGATCTGCCCGCCCATCGAAAGACCGGCGAGGACGAACTCCTCGACGCCCAGGTCGTCGAGGAGCGCCGCGATGTCCTCGGCGAACGTGGAGAGCGGGGTGACGCCGGGCACCACCGGGGACGCGCCGTAGCCGCGCAGGTCGGGGGCGACGACCCGCCGGGAGGGGGCGAACGCGGTGATCTGCGGGGCCCACATCGTGCGGTCGAAGGGGTGGCCGTGGATGAGGACGAGGGGGAGCGCCGTGGAGTCGGCGTCGCCTTCGTCCGCGTGGGCGAGGTACGAGGAGTCGTGGGGCGGGACTTCGGATGCCGTGGTCACGACCCTAGACACACCAACTCCCCAGTGCAATAAGGTCTTTGGTCTAGTGCAATGAGAGGGGTGTGGGTGCGGTCAGGCCCGGACCCGCGACGCTCCTTCCACCGGAGCTTCCGCGGGCACCTCCTCCGTGCCCGCCCGCCGGTGCCGTGCGTACGCGCCCGTGAGCAGTGCGGCGGCGGCCACGGTGACGCCGAGTGCGAGGAGCAGCCAGCAGGCCAGGCGGAGCGTGGACGTGAGGGCGTCGTACACCGCGCCCGCCGCCGTGGGGGAGACGCCGGGCGGCAGGTCGGCGAGGGTGAGCCGGCGGCCGACGGCGATCGCCACGCCGAGCAGCGCGGCGCCCAGCGCGGTGCCGAGCCCTGTCGAGAGCACCGCGCGGCGGCGGCACACCGCGACGAGGATCCCGGCGAGGGTGAGGACGACCGAGGCGGCCGGCAGCCAGAACGCGGCGACTTCGAGCACGTGGAAACCCTTCCGGAGCCGGGTCAGATCCTCGGCCGCGAGCACCGTGAGCCGGGTGTGCTCGACGGGGATACGGTTCGCCAACGGCATGTGGTCGTCGGCGAGTTGGCGCTTCACGCGCTCGGTGACGGTCGCGAGGTCGACGGTCACCGGGCCCTCGCTGTCGTCGCGCAGCGCCCGCATCAGGGCGTCGTGCGCGGCGATGTTCGCGGCCTCCCAGGCCGTGCGGTACGCCTCGGTCTGCGTGAACGAGCGCACCGCGTCCCGCACGAAGGAGTTCACCGGACCCTGCATCCGCGGCCGTACGTGGACCTCCCGCATGATCCCGTCCGTGACCCCGGCCGCGATCGCGTCCCGTACGTCCGCGTCGGCGGCCAGCGGCGCCATCGTGGCCTCGTAACGGGCCGTGTCGCCGATCCCGTACAGCGCCCAGGCCGAGAGCGCGCCCAGCGGCGTGAGCAGGCAGGCGAGGACGATCAGCGCGGCCGAAAGGGCGCTGCGGGCACGGTGGGACACCCCACCAGGCAAGGCCTCGGGGGCGCCTCGCGCGAGCGGTTTGGCTGCAAATGGGCGCATATGACAAGCCGTACGGGGGCCAGGGACCCCGGTATGGGATCACCGCGCGCCCGGCACCCGCCCACAGCCCAGTAACCGCACGGCCCGCACGCTCTCCGGTGGAGGCCTCACCCGAACGGGTGTTACCTGGTTCTGGGGAAAAGGAGGCCGATATGCGCACCACCCCGGCCCTGCGGACCCTTGCCGTGGCCCTGTTCACCGGCGGCGTCATCACCGTCGCCGTGGCGGGCACCTCGGCGGCGGCGGTCCCGTCGGCTCACACCTCCGGTGGCGGCGGCTCGGACAGTCCCATATGGGGCACCGTCGTCTCCCGAGGCGATCTGAACGTACGACAGCAGCCCAACGCGAACTCGTCCCTGGTCGACAGGCTCTCGCCGGGCAGTCAGGACCGCGTCCTGTGCGCGGTGCAGGGACAGAGCATCTTCGGCAACACGGACTGGTACTGGCTCGTCGGGGCGCAGGGATGGGCAAGCGCCGCCTTCGTGGACACCGGCAGGCAGTGGGTGCCCAGCTGTCAGGACCCGTGCCCCGGCTGGAAGGACGGGGCCTGGGACGACGACAACTGGAAGAACGGCGACAACAGCTGGAACAACGACAGCAACAGGAACAGCGGCTGGAACAACGGTGACTCCGACTGGAGTTCGTCCAGTTCGTCCAGTTCAGGTTCCTGGAGTTTCAGCGTCTCCGGCTCGTGGAGCTTCAGCGCTTCCGGCTCCTCTTCGAGCTCCTGGGACTGGATCCCAGGGGGCAGGTGAGTGAGGGACAAACACGAGGCCCCGGCTGCTGCGCCGGGGCCTCGTGTGTGCCGTACGTCGGGGGTCGGCGGGTCAGTTCACCCGGTGACCCTCGGCGTCCTCGTGGGTGTAGTAGCGGTAGAAGAGCACCACGTACACGCTCGCCGCGACCGCGAGGGACATGAGCACGGACCGCAGGATGGTCGCGCCGGTCTGGCTGTAGATGAAACCGAACGCGATACCCGCGAACGCCATCCACATCAGCGCGTGCAGCTCGCGCCTCATCAGCGGAGCCATCATGCGTACGCCGATCCAGGCCGCGGCGAACGCGATCGCGCACACGAACCCGAACAGCACGTTCCAGCCCGTGATCGCGCCGGTGTCGCGGTTGATGGCCGCCGCCCAGAAGCCGTAGATGAGCCCGCCGACCACGGGCATCGCCCATTTCACGATGCTCGCGGCCCGCGGGCCCATGAGGTCGTACAGGAAGCCGGGCTGATCCGCTCCGGATGTACGTGGCCGGGAACGCGGTGTCCCTGACGCCGGTGATGCGGGTGCTGCCTGAGCCATGGGAGCACTCCTCTCTCTCCTCGCCCCTGCCTCCAGGGCACACCTCGCCCGGGCGGCTGGCAAGTCGGGATGCGGTGGTCGGGGCAGCGTGTTTCGCTGGGCTTCATGAAGCTCGTACTCTTCGGCGCCACCGGCATGGTCGGCAGCCGTATCGCCACGGAGGCGTCGGCACGCGGACACCAGGTCATCGCCGTGAGCCGGTCCGGGCAGTCCCCGGTCCCCGGTGTCATCACGGCGGCGGCGGACGTCTCGGACCCGGCGAAGGTGACGGAGCTGGCGGCGGGCGCGGACGCGGTGGCGTCCGCGTGCGCGCCGCCCAGGGACGGCACGGATCCCCGCGGCCCCTACCTCGCACTGACCCAGTCGCTGGTGGAGGGCGTCAGGGCGGCCGGTGTACGGCGGCTCGTGGTCGCCGGTGGCGCGGGCAGCCTGGAGGTCGCCCCGGGTCAGGCGGCGGCGGACCAGCCCGGCTTCCCCGAGGCCTACCTCCCCGAGGCCCTCGCCCAGCGCGACGCCCTCACCTTCTACCGGGGCCTCGACGACGGCCTCGACTGGACCTACGTCTCGCCCGCCGCGGCGATCGCCCCCGGCCAACGCACGGGCCGGTTCCGCATCGGCGGCGACCAGCTGCTCACCGACGAGCACGGCAACAGCCGGATCAGCGCCGAGGACTACGCGGTCGCCTTCGTCGACGAGCTGGAGAAGGACGCCCATCCTCGCGCCCGTATGTCGGTCGCGTACTGACGGGCGCGAGGAAGAGACGGAAGGGCGAGGTGGGCGGCCGGCGGACCGTCATCGAGCAACTGCCTCCCGCCGGACGGACGGACCCGGTCCAGCGGCAGAGGATCCTGCGGCTGCGCGGCCACAGCGTGGCCTGGGTGCCGCCGCTGCTCCTCCTCATCGGCATCACGCTCGCCGACGCGAACACCTCCGGCGAGTTCCGGATCATCTCCTGGATCGTGCTCGTGCCGGGTATCGCGGCGGCGATCTGCGGGGTGTGGGGCACGGGGGCGTTCGCCGTGCTCTCGCTGCTCACCTACTTCGCCGTGGACACCTCCTGGCCGCACCAGTACCAGACCGGCCTGCCCGACTTCATCCTCGTCGCGGTGGGCGGCATCCTCGCCACGCTGGCCTGCGCGGTCCGGGTCCGCGGCGAACAGCGGATGCTGCACATGAAGGACGTCGCCGAGACCACCCGGCGCACCCTGCTGCGCCCGCTGGCGCCGGGCTGGGGCGGCCTCGACCACGCGGCCGTGTACCTCGCCGCCGACAGCGAGGCCCGCGTCGGCGGCGACTTCTACGACATCCAGCCGGGCCTTCACGGCACCCGCGTCCTCCTCGGCGACGTCCAGGGCAAGGGGCTCTCGGCGGTGGAGGCGGCGGCCGCGCTGCTGGGCACCTTCCGCGAGTCGGCGTACCACGAGCCCCGCCTGCGCACCGTCTCCGACCGCCTGGAGACCCGCATGCTCCGGCACGTCCACTACTGCGCCTCGCTCGGCTACGACGACGACGACCGCTTCGCGACGGCGATCCTGGTCGGCTTCCCCAGGACCGAGTGGCGCGGCCCGACCCGGCGGGACGGTACGAGCGAGCCGGAGCCCGAGGCTCCGGTTCTGCCGGTCTCCCCCGGCACCGTCGAGGTCATCAACTTCGGCCACGAACCGCCGCTCGTGATCTCCCACGGCGGGGTGCGTTCGCTGCCGCCCGGCGACGGACTCCCGCTCGGGCTCAGCGAGTTGACGTACCACCCGCCGCCGCTGATCACCGTCCCGCTCGCCCCCGGCGAGACCCTGCTCCTCGTCACGGACGGGGTGACCGAGGCCCGCGACTCCGCCGATGTGTTCTACCCGCTCCGCGACAGCGTGGCCCGCGCCGCGGCCGAGGACCCGGACATCGCCGATCCGCAGCGCCTCGTGCAGTTCGTCCGCGACGCCACCCTGCGGCACTGCGGCGGCCGCCTCGCCGACGACACGACGATCTTCGCCGTACGACGTCGGCTGCCACCCCCGGGCGAGGTACAAGCCCCGTCATAGCCGGGCGTTTGCACTCCTGCCGCCCCCCTTTGCAGGCGCAGCGGTTACGGTGCTGGCGTACGTGATCGATGGGGAGGGAACCTATGCCCGGAACCGTGCTGCTTCTCGCGGCCTCGCCGGTGGGCAAGGGGCGTCTGGTGGACGCGGCGTCCGTGCTTCCCGTACTCGCGGCGGTGTCCCCCGCGGTGCTGTCCGGCGCGGACACCGCGAACGTGGTGGAACTGGCCGATCCGCTGGAGCCGCAGGCCGTGCTCACCCGGCTGCGGGCTGCGGCTGCGGCCCCCGGACCGCTGACGGTGTTCGTGACCGGCCAGCTTCAGCTGGACCGGCGCCAGCGTCTTCCCCACCTCGCTCTCGCCCGGACCACGGCGGCGACGGTTCGCTATACCGCCTTTCCCTGGCACTGGATCGCCGAGGAGCTGCGGTTGCGGCCGCCGGGTACCAGCACGCTGGTGGTCGACCTGCACGCCGATCCGGAGGCCTGGCAGCATCTCGCCGCCCACCCGCTCACCGCGGGGCCGACCTGCGCTCTGTACGGGCGCGTTGCTCCGCCTCCGGCCCGCCGCACTGTGGCGTCACCGGCGTACATGAAGGCCGTCGCCACGCTTCTCCGCAGTGGGTACCGGCCGCCGGTTGCGCAGCTTCACCAGCAGGCGCTGTCGCGGATCGTGGGGGAGGGTGGGTACGGGGACGTGGTGCTGGAGCCCGGAGTTGGGGCCGGGGTGGGGTTTTTCGCCCCCTCCGCCCCTTCCCGTCCCGTTCCTGGGGGCTTCGCCCCCAGACCCCCCTATCGGCCTGAACGGCCTCGTCCTCAAACGCCGGACGGGCTGGAACCTGATCCCCACGCCCTCATTGCCGCGGCCGTGCAGGGCGAGCGGCATGGTGACGCCGATGCGCTGGCCGGCCAGTGTGAACAGGACGCGCTGCGCGCGCACGGGGTCGGCTCCGAGCAGGTGCTGCACTGGATGGAAGTTCGTGCGGATCTGGCTATGTTCGCGGGGGATCCGGTCCGTAGTTGCCGGACCTGGCTCGCTGTTGCGAACGGGCGGCTCGGTGCGGGGCAGGCACCGGACGCGGCGGCCGTCGAGACGGCCGCCGACCGTGCCCATCACCAGTGGGGCAGCATCCGTGACTCGGCTCGGGCCCGTGAACTCGGGCCCGAGCTGGCCGAGTTGCGCCGTCGGGTCCCCGGGCGTCGTGAGGGCGCGTTGAGTCACGTGCAGCGGCACCTGAACGAGCTGCAGGCGACGGAACAACTCGCCGGCTAGTTGGCGGGGGCGAGGTACGCGAGCGCGCCGGACACCAGCGTGCGTACGCCCGGTGCGACCACGGACAGGTCGGGGGCGAAGAGCGGGCTGTGGTTGCTGGGGACGGCGTCGAACTTCGTCATCAGGTCCTCGCCCGGTGCCTCGTCCCACACCGCGGCCGGGGTGCTCGTCACGAACCAGTAGGCGTACGGCAGTTTGCCCTCCGCGAGCTGCGAGAAGTCCTCGCTGCCCATCGCCGGGCCGGGGTCGAAGACGGTGGCCTCGCCGAACACCTCGCGGTGGACGCCGGCGACACGGTGGTCGGTCTCCGCGTCGTTCACCGTCGCCGGGAAGCTGTTGCCCAGCGTCACCTCGGGCCCGCGCGGGCAGCCCGCGGCATGGCACTCGCCCTCGGCGATGCGGCGGATGGCGGCGAGCATCCGGTCCCGGACCGCCTCGGACTGCGTACGGAGGTTGAGGGAGATACGGGCGGTGGCGGGGATGATGTTCGAGGCCGTGCCCGCCTCGATGCGGCCGACGGTCAGCACGGTCGACTCGCGCGGGGCGATCTCGCGGCTGACTACGGTCTGCAGCCGGGTCACGATGTACGCGGCGGTCACCACCGGGTCGACGGTCGTCTCCGGCCGCGACCCGTGCCCGCCCCGCCCGTGCACCACGATGTCGACGTCCGTCGTCGCCGACATGATCAGCCCCGGCACATGCGCGTACAGACCCGCGGGCCCGGGTGCCACATGCTGGCCGAGCAGGACGTCGGGGCGCGGAAAGCGGTCGTAGAGCCCGTCCGTGACCATCGCCGCCGCACCCTTGCCGGACTCCTCGGCGGGCTGGCCGACCACCAGCAGCGTCCCGGACCAGGCGTCACGTCCGGCGGCCAGCGCCGCCGCCGCGCCGGCCAGCCAGGTCACGTGCATGTCGTGCCCGCAGGCGTGCATCACACCGGGCGTCCCGGAGGCGTACGCAAGGCCGGTCTGCTCGGTCACCGGCAGCGCGTCCATGTCGGCGCGCAGCAGCACGGTCGGGCCCTCGCCGTTGCGCAGCACCCCGGCGACTCCGGTACCGCCGATGCCCTTGGCCGTCTCGAACCCCGCTCCGGCGAGCCGCTCGGTCAGTTTGGCCGCCGTGCGGTGTTCCTCGAAGGCCAGTTCCGGGTGGCGGTGCAGGTCCCGGTAGAAGTCCTCCAGAGCGGAGACCGGGAGGCCGTCGGTGAGTTCCAGTGCGGCGCGTGCGGCGGCAGAGGTCATGAACGCAGCGTAGACCGGCTGGCTGTGACCTGTATGGCGGCGTTCACGCCCACCGCCCGCCGCCCCCCGGCGGTGGATCCCGCTTGACGTGACACTCGAACCACACCGTCTTCCCCGCCCGCCCCGGCAGCGGGGTCCACCCCCACCGGTCGGTGACCGCCTCCACGATCACCAGGCCCCGCCCGCCCTCCCCGAGCTCGTCCACAGCTGTGGACAACGGCGGCCGCGGGCAGGTGTCGGTCACCTCCACCCGTACGCCGTCGGCCGACCACAGCATCAGCAGCGCGGCCCGCCGCTCCGGCACATGCCGTACGACGTTCGCGACCAGCTCGGTCAACGCGAGCCCGGCGGCGTCGTTCAGCTCCTGCATCTCCCAGGCGATCAGATACGCCCGCAGAATGCGCCGCAGGTGTCGCGCCGAGTGCTCACCGACGGTGAAGCTGATGCCGTACCTCGCGGCAATTGCCGTCTCTGGCGGGTCAGTTGCGTGATTCATGTCACCAGCGTGGAGTGGAGTGATTACGCTCGGCTACAGAATGAATTGAACGCCGCCCGGCGTTCGGACCTGGGGGTGACCGCCCATGCCCAACATCCGCGAACTCGATCCCAGTGCTTCCCCGTTGGACTACTTCGGCTCGGAGCTGCGCCGGCAGAGAGAGGCGGCGGGTCTGAGGCAGGGGCAGTTGGGCGACGTCATCTTCTGCACGGGGTCGCTGATCGGGCAGGTCGAGACGGCCCACAAGGTCCCGACCCGCGAATTCGCAGAGCGGATCGACGCGGCGCTGATGACGGACGGGGCGTTTTCGCGGTTGGTGGGGTTGGTTTTGCGGAGCCAACTGCCGTCGTGGTTTCAGGCGTATGCGGAGATGGAGGCCAAGGCCGCTTACATCTCCTCGTTCCAGGCCCAGTTGGTGGATGGGCTTCTCCAGACAGAGGGGTACGCCCGTGCGGTATTGGGCGCCCGGAGTGAGGGAGACCTCGACGCGAAGGTGGCGGCTCGGCTGGATCGTCAGCGGATCCTGGCGAAGGAGTCGCCGCCACTGGTGTGGGTGGTGCTGAGCGAGGCCGTTCTGCATCAGGAAGTTGGTGGCCGTGAGGTCATGCGGAACCAACTGGCGCACTTGTTGGAGTTCTCCAGGGACGGATGGACGCAGATCCAGGTGCTTCCCTTCGAGGTGGGTCAACACCCGGGGTTGATGGGCTCGTTCAACCTCCTGCGCTTCGATGACGACCCGGATCTCGTCTACACCGAGGACTTCATCCAGGGCCATATGACCGCCGACCCGAGCAAGTTCAAGGAAGGCTCCCTCCGTTACGATCATTTGAAGGCCGCCGCTCTCTCCGTGGAGGACTCGGCGGCGCTGATCGCGCGCGTGATGGAGGAGCGTTATGGGCACCAGCCAGGACCTGACAGCCGCGCGGTGGCGTAAGTCCAGCTACAGCGGCGACACCGGCGGCCAGTGTGTCGAGTGCGCCCCCCTCGGCACCGCCGAGTGGCGCAAGTCGACCTACTGCGCCAGCGGCGGCAGCGACTGCCTCGAAGTCGCCGACCTCACCCCCCACATCGCCGTCCGCGACTCCAAGAACCCCGCCGGCGGCACCCTCACGCTCTCGCCGGAGGCGTACGCGGCCTTCGTGAGCCACGTCTCCGCGCGGTAGCCCAGCGGCAGTGAGCCTGCTCCAGATTCCGTGTGCGGGCTGCTTGTCTACTCTGGGAGCGTGGCGCTGAGCGAAGGAGGTCTGTCATGGCGACGGCGGAGCCGATCATCTGCCGGGGTACCAGGGCGAGGCCTTTCAAGGCCCCAACGACGACCCTGACGGCGACTACGAGATGCCCTTCTGCATGGGCGGCGTAGGCGTGGAGCAGGCCTTCGAGCTGTTCAGTGCTGCGGCTCCCGAGGGCTGGCGCGTGGAGCTGGTTGAAGGGGAGATTTGCGTGTCGCCACCGACGAATGGGGCGCACGAGGAGATTGTGTCGGAGCTCAGCGAGCAGTTCTGGGACCATGACAAGGGGCTGGGTCGTTACACCGGCATCGGCCTGAACATCCCCGGTGCCTCCGGGACCGGTCACGTCATCCCCGACCTGGCGACCGCCCCCAAAGGCAGTTTCCATGACGAGGAGGAGTGGCACGACCCCTCCGCCGTCCTCCTCGTCGCTGAGGTCACCTCGACCAGCACGGCCGACCGCGACCGGGAGAAGAAGATCCACGGCTATGCCCGTGCCGGCATCCCCGTCTACCTGCTCATCGACCGGGAAGAGGCCGAGGTGACGGTCTACTCCGACCCGTCGGGCGACGGCTACGCCAAGGGACCGAAGCATAAGCTCGGCCTGACCGTGCCACTCCCCGCCCCCCTCGGGTTCGAGCTCGACACCAAGGAATTCTGAAGTCGGCGTGCCACTCCCCGCCCCCTCGGTCTCGGCTAGTACAGGAACACCAGCCCCGCAGCGACAAGGATGTCGAGGACCCCGCACCACTCCGCGTACGTGCGGGACACCACCTTGTCGAGCTTGATGTACGCGAAGTCCCAGATGCCGTGCAGGAACCAGCCGGCGGCGATCAGCCAGCGGCCGACGTCCGGGTCCACGATCAGCCCGGCCAGGGCCACCGCACCGAAGCCGAGCATGCCCAGGGTCTGGACCCGGAACGGGTCGGGCCGGGAAAGCTGCCCGTCGAGCGCGCCCCAGACCAGGACGACGAGTGCCACGGCGGCGAAGACGGTGGACGGTGGGACCACGTCCACCGCGCCCAGGATCAGCGTGAGCGCGAACGCCACGCTGATCACCGGCCAAGTGGCCCGGCGGTTGCTCAGCTTGGCGACGATCAGGTACTCCAGGGGCAGCAGCGGGAGTATGTGCGCGAGTTCGCTGTCGGCGTCGGGACCGTTCAGGGTGAGGGCGGCGACCGCGACGGCCAGGGCGGTGGGCCAGCGCCCCAGCAGCCAGTGGGTCCAGCCCGTGCGGGCGGTGGGCGTCGTGTCAGCCATGAGAGCAACCTCCGTACTCGGCGCGACGGCGCAGCATCAGCAGGAACATGAGCGGGAGCATCAGGACGTGCTCCAGGAGGAGCAGGGAATCGCCCGAGAGCGCGCCCAGCCACAGCAGCGGGAACAGCACGAGGAACGGGGCGAACATGGCGCCCGCCATTTCGAGGGTTCCGGCCCAGGCGTGACCTCGGTGGCGCATCCAGAGGACCATCCCTGCCGACATGTCGAAGGCCATTTCCAGGCAGACCAACTCCGGGTACTGGGATGGGAATTCGAGGCCTGCGAGCCACAGGACGCCTCGCAGCGCCGGGCCGAGGACCACCATTCCGACGGCCATCGCGGCGACCATCTCCAGGTAGTGGCGGAGGAAGCGTTTGTTCGTCGTCAGGGTTTTCACGGGGCAGCTCCTGAATACCGGGGCGGGGTATCTCGTGCTGCCCAGACTGGCGAAGGCGGACCAGCGCCAGTAGTGCCGAACCCGCATGAGTGGACGTGGAGTTGTCACGTCGTCGTGTGACAACTGTCATCTCCGCCGGACCCGTTGCGACAATGACCGCGTGCGTGACGCGCCGAACGACCAGGGGGCAGGACCGGCAGGGCTGACGGGCTTCCACCGCTACACCTGGTGGAGCCTCATCGGCACCACCGAGTTCTTCTTGGTCTTCCTCGTCGGGGAGTGGGTCCTCGACGAGGACGTCGCGGCCTGGGCGCGGATCCCCGGCGCGGTCGGCCTGGCGGCCACGGCGGTGGCGAGTGCGGTGCTGCTCAGCCGCCGGGTGGCGATGGCACCCGCTCCCGACACCTGGCCCGACCGGCCGCCGGTGGCGTGGCTGACCGTCGGGAGCGTGGGCGCGGCCCTGCTCGGCGGAGTCGCGCTCGCCGTCCGGAACTACGAGCTGTGGTCGTACGCCCCGGCGACGATGGTCACGGTCGCGGCGACGTTCCTGTCGCCAAGGCGCAGGCGGGAGTTGATCGCCGGAGCGGTGGCCGTTGCAGCGGTGCTCGGCGGGGCCGTCGCCCTGGCTTCCGGCGACGGGTTGGTCCACGCGACGGCGTTCCCGGCCGTGATGGTCGCCTCCGTCGCCTGGATCACGCTGGGCATGCTGTGGGGCTGGGACGTCGCCGGGCGGCTCAACCGGGCCCGCGGGCTCGCCGCCGAACTGGCGGTCAAGGACGAGCGCCTGCGCTTCGCCGCCGACCTGCACGACATCCAGGGCCACCATCTGCAAGTGATCGCGCTCAAGGGCGAGTTGGCCGCACGGCTCGTCGAGGCCGACCCGGCGCGGGCCGCCGCCGAGATGAAGGACGTGCAGCGGCTGGCCACCGACGCGCTCACCGACACCCGCGCCGTGGTGCAGGGCTATCGCCGTACCTCCCTGGACGCGGAGATCGCCAACGCGGCCAGGGTCCTCGCCGCGGCCGACATAGACGCCCGGCTGCACATCGAACCCGCCGACGCCGACCGCCTCCCGACCGCCGGACGGCATCTCCTGGGCCTGGTGATGCGGGAGGCCACCACCAACGTGCTGCGCCACAGCCAGGCGCGCCGGGCGGAGGTCGACTACCGCCTCACGAACGGCTTCGCCCGCCTGCGGGTGAGCAACGACGGCGCGGCAGGACCGCCCCGCTCGGGCATGGACACCGGAACCGGGCTGCGCACCCTGGCCGAGCGCCTGGAGGCCGCCGGAGGCGAACTGACCTGGGAACACGAGGAGGACAGCTTCGTGGTGGCGGCCTCACTGCCGGTGAAAGCAGGCACAGACGGGCACTCTGAGGGGGAGGCGGGATGATCCGGCTGCTGCTGGCCGACGACGAGGAGCTCCTCAGGAGCGCCCTGGCCGCCCTGCTGGACCTGGAGGACGACCTCAGCGTGGTCGCCCAGGCGGCCACCTCCACCGACGCCGTACGGCTGGCACGCGAGCACCGGCCCGACATCGCCGTCCTCGACCTGGAGATGCCGCCGGCCGACGGCCTGACCGCCGCCGAACAGATCCGCGCGGAACTGCCCACCCGGATCGTCATGGTCACCCGGCACGCGCGGCCGGGAGTGCTGCGCCGTGCCCTGGCGGCCGGGGTCAGCGGGTTCGTGCCCAAGACGACGCCCGCGGCCAGGCTGGCGGAGATCATCCGTGACGTCGCCGCAGGCCGCCGGTACGTCGATTCCGACATCGCCGCATCCGCGCTGACCGAGGACGACTGCCCGCTCAGCGACAGGGAGCTGGACGTACTGCGGGCGACCCGGACCGGCGCCTCGATCAAGGAGATCGCCAAAGAGGTCGGCCTCGCACAGGGCACGGTCCGCAACTACCTGTCGGCGGCCATGTCCAAACTCAACGTCAGCTCACGGCACGCGGCCGCCCACCGGGCCTGGGAGGAAGGCTGGATCTAGCGGGTCAATGGATCTAGCGCGTCACGGCCAGGACCGGTACCGGTACCGGCTCGGCCGCTCGCGCGGGCCCCGCGTTCGCCGCGAGCAGCAGAGCTGCGATGGCGATGACAGCGGCGCCGAAGCCCCTTGAGTAGCGGACGGTAATACGTCGGAGCATGGCGACCTCGCAACGACAGCGGCGTATTAAGCGGGCTTAATCTCGCGCTTAACGTAGGGGTTAGGAGTGTCAAAGGGCAAGGGGCGCAAGGGGAGTTGGATATTAGTCAGGACTTGACCGAATGTAACTCGGCTTACTGGCATGCTTAAGTCATGGCGGAGCGTGACGGACCGGAGATCATCGGGCGCAGGGTGCAGCAGCTGCGTACGGCACGCGGGTTGACCCAGAAGCAATTGGCGGAACCCGTGTATACGCCCGCCTATATCTCCACGTTGGAGGCCGGGCGGGTGCGGGCCTCCGAGCCGGCGCTCAGGCACATCGCCGAGCGGCTCGGGGTGGCGTACGAGGAACTGGCCACAGGGCGTCCCGCCCACCTCGCCACCGACCTGCGGCTGCGGCTCACCGACGCGCAGCGCACCCTCGCCACCGGCGAGGCCGAGGTCGCGGCGGAGCAGTACGACGGGCTTCTCGCGGAGGCGGATGCGCACGGGCTGGTCGCCGAGCAGGCGGCTGCGTTGCTGGGGCTGGGTGAATGCGCCCTGGAGACCGGTGACCTGGAAACCGCGCGTAAGCGGTTCGAGGAGTCCGAGGGGCGGTTGGGGGACGCTCCGCTGCCGAACCGCGTGCCGGCCATTCGTGGTCGTGCCGTGTCCCACTACCTCGCCGGTGAACTCCGCTACGCCTGCTACCTGTTCGAGTCCACCCTCGACGAACTGAACCGCACCGGAATGCACGACCCGGACGCTCTCCTGCTCCTCTACACCGGCATCATCGCGCCCTACATGGACATGGGCGCGCACGCCCGCGCCGCTCAGGCCGCCGAGCTTGCCCTCGCGCTGGCGCCGCAGGTGGGTGATCCCGCGCTGGTCGCCCGGATGCACCGGTCGGTTGCCCGGACGATGATCGCCGAGGGGCGGATGGCGGAGGCCGACGCGTCCCTCGCCAAGGCCGCCGAGCTCTATCGCCAGCTTCAGATCCGTACGGAGCTGGCCAACTGTCACTGGATGCGCGGGTATTTGTACGCCCAGAACGGCGAACTGGCGCGGGCCGAGGGTGAGTTGCGGGAGGCGCAGGCCATGCTCTCCGCCAAGCGGGCCGCGCTCTACACCAGTCAGGTCGCCGTCGAACTTGCCGACGTGCTGCACCGGCGTGGCAAGTCCGAGGAGGCCGCGACGCTGCTCCACGAGGTGCTCGGTGACCTCAGCCCCGAGCGGGGCGCCGTCCACTCCGCCGGTGCGCACCGGCTCCTCGGGATCATCGCGGAGGACGCGCGGGACACGGAGGCGGCCGAGGAGCACTACGTCCGAGCCCTCAGCCTCCTGGAACGCGCCGGCGCGGCGGGCGACCTCGCCGACCTCTGTCGCCTCCTCGGCGACCTGCTCCGCCGCACGGGCCGGGTCGAGGCCGCCCTCGACGCGTACCGCACGGGCCTGGGCCACCGCACGGCCCCGGGCACGACGACCCTGGGCCCGGCCCCGGCGCAGCCCCCGCTGTGACTTTTTTCGCCCCCTCCGCCCCTACCCATTCCCGTCACTTGGGGGCTCCGCCCCCAAACCCCCGCTCCTCAAACGCCGGAGAGGCTGAACACCTTCAGCCCGTCCGGCGTTTGAGGACGAGGCCGTTCAGGCCGACAGCGGGGGTCTGGGGGCGGCAGCCCCCAGGAACAAGGGACGGGTAGGGGCGGAGGGGGCGAAAAAAACCACCCCCACCCCAGCCCGCCCGCACAGCCCCCTCTTCGACCATTACAGGCCCCCGCACAGCGCCCCCAGCTAGCCTGCGGATGGCGTACAACCAGCACACCCAAGGGCAGGCGGGAACCAGGCGCGTGGAGAACCAGCACTACCCGGCGCCCCGGCGCGGGCTGGCCGACGGTGCCCGCCTCGCCGCCCGGACCGTCTTCTACCTGGTCGTCGGCGGCCTCGCGCTACTGGCGATAGGCACCGTCGTCTCGGTGCTGGGCCCCATGGTCGCCCTGGACCTGGCCACCCCCGCGATGTCGGCATGGTGGACGGTCTTCACGGCGGTCACCGTGCAGGGCGTCCCCTTCCTCCTGCTCGGCACCCTCGTGTCGGCGGCGATAGGCGCGTTCGTCCCCGAGCGGGTCTTCAACAAGCTGCTCCCCAGCAACCCGGCACTGGCGGTACCCGTGGCCGGAGCAGCCGGCGTCGTACTGCCGGGCTGCGAGTGCGCCTCGGTCCCGGTAGCGGGAAGCCTGATGCGCCGCGGAGTCACCCCGGCCGCCGCCCTGGCATTCCTGCTGTCGGCCCCCGCGATCAACCCGGTCGTCATGGTCGCCACGTCGATCGCGTTCCCGGCCAACCCGATGATGGTCCTCGCCAGGCTGCTGGCGTCCCTCGCGACGGCAGTCGTGATGGGCTGGCTGTGGATCCGCTTCGGACGGGAGGAGTGGATCCGGCTGCCGAAGCCGGCCCGCAGGAAGTACACCGGCTCCCGCTGGGACGGCTTCCGCACCGGCCTCCAGCACGACTTCCTGCACGCGGGCGGCTTCCTCGTCCTCGGCGCGGCGGCCGCCGCGACCTTCAACATCGCGGTCCCGAGGTCGATCCTCGACCTCTTCACCGGCTCCCCGTGGCTGTCGGTACTGCTGCTCGCCGTACTGGCCGTCGTGCTGTGCGTGTGCAGCGAGGCCGACGCCTTCGTGGCCGCGTCCCTGACGGGCTTCTCGCCGACCGCGCGGCTGGCCTTCATGGTGGTCGGCCCGATGGTGGACCTGAAGCTGATCGCCCTGCAGGCGGGCACCTTCGGGAAGTCCTTCGCCGTGCGCTTCTCCTCCGTGACATGGGTGGTGGCTCTGGTGAGCAGTGTCCTGGTCGGGTGGTGGCTGCTGTGAGGCGCTACGGGCCCGCGTTGCTGTTGCTGCTCAGCGGGGCGGCGGTACTGAGGATCACCGTCTTCAGCGACCTGTACCTGCGGTACGTGCAGTCGGGGCTGAAGGTGTACCTGATCGCGTCCGGCGTACTGCTGCTGACGCTGGGCGCCCTGAGCGCCGTACGAGCAACGCGACCGCACGACCACGAAGCCGAGGACGAGGACCTCGAAGAGGACCACGACGACGACCACGGCCACAACCACCACCGCACCCCCCGAATCGCCTGGCTCCTCGCCATCCCCGCCGCCGCCCTCCTCCTCTTCCCGCCCCCCGCCCTCGGCTCGTACAGCGCCGACCGCGAGGCCGAACAACGCGCGGCCCAGGGCGTGGGAACCTTCCCGGCACTCCCCTCCGGGGACCCCGTCGCCCTGACCCTGGGCGAGTACACCTCCCGGGCGATCTACGACAGCGGCAAGTCGCTGACGGGCCGCACGGTCCGGATGACCGGCTTCGTGACCCGGGGAGACAACGGCACCTGGTACCTGGCCCGGCTCCTCATCACGTGCTGTGCGGCCGACGCGAGCACGTACAAGATCGAGATCAAGGGTGCCGACGCTCCCGTGAACGACACCTGGGTCACCGTCACCGGCACCTGGCACCCCAAGGGCAAGCTCGGCTCGGACGAGGCGTGGCCGCCCGTACTGGACTCGACCTCGGTGAAGACGGTGAAGGAGCCGGCGAACCCGTACGAGCGTCGCTGATCCCCACGGGCGTCAGGGCGTCACGACGGGGAAGGCCTTGTCCGGCGGCTCCGAGGCGTACGAGAGCAGGCGGGCCAGGAGTTCCGGGTCGCCGTCCGTCTCGATGCCGGTGAGGCCCTTGCCCGCGAGGACGCCGAGCAGCTCGGCCCTGGTGAGGATGAGCGTGAGGCCGGCGTGCGGTTTCGGGGTGTGGTGGACGGGCATCGCGCGGTGGGTGAGGGCGCCGTTGTGGAGGTTCACGCGGTGGCGGCGCTGCTCGTCGATGACGACGAGGTCCAGGGTGAGGCGGTCGTCCCAGGCGCGTGGGCCGTCGATCCGCACGGCGAGGGAGTCCAGGAGCATGCTCACGGTGAGGGCGGAGGCCATCTCGGCGTTGGCGGTGTCGATGCTGACGTGGCCCGCCCCTTTGCGCAGCTCCATGGCGGCGGTCAGGTAGAAGTTCCGCCAGGGCCCGTTCTCCGAGCCCTGCCCGAGCCTGTCGTAGACGCCCGCGAGGGTCTCCTTGGCCTCCGTGTTCTCGGGTTCGGCGAAGACCACGTGGTTGAGGAGCGTGGCGGCAAAACGGAGATCGCCTTCGTCGACGTACGCACGGGCCTTCGCGAGCGCCCACTCCGCGCCGCCCGCCAAGTCCACGTAGCGGCGCGCCAGTTCGACCGGGGGATGCTCCCAGAGGTGGGCGGGGTTGCCGTCGTACCAGCCCATGTACCGCTGGTAGACCGCCTTGACGTTGTGACTCAGCGAGCCGTAGTAGCCGCGCGCGTGCCAGGACTGCTCCAGCGCGGGCGGCAGCCGCATCTCCTCGGCGATCTCGGTGCCTGTCAGGCCGTTGTTGAGCATGCGCAGGGTCTGGTCGTGCAGGTACGCGTACAGGTCGCGCTGCTCGGCGAGGAAGCGGATGACGTTGTCGCGTCCCCAGGTCGGCCAGTGGTGGGAGGCGAAGGCGACGTCGTACGTGTCGCCGAAGAAGTCGATGGCCTCGTCGAGGTAGCGGGCCCAGATGCGCGCGTCGCGGACGACGGCGCCGCGCAGGGTCAGGATGTTGTGCATGTTGTGGGTCGCGTTCTCGGCCATGCAGAGCGCGCGCCGCTCGGGGAACAGGAAGTTCATCTCGGCCGGCGCCTCGGTGCCGGGGGTGAGCTGGAAGACGATCCGGACGCCGTCGACCGTCTCCTCCTGGCCGGTGTGCGTGATGTCCACGGTCGGCGGGATCAGGCTGATCGTCCCGGTGGACGTCGTCGTGCCGAGGCCCGCGCCGATCTGCCCGTCCGGGGCCTTGGGCAGCCGGTCGCCGTACATGAAGCTCGCGCGGCGCGTCATCGCGTTGCCCGCGTAGACGTTCTCGCTGACGGCGTGCTCCAGAAAGCCCGCCGGAGCCAGAATCGGCACGCCCTCCTCGGCACCGTGCGGAAGTACGCCCCGGGCACCGCCGAAATGATCGCCGTGCGAGTGCGTGTAGACGAGCCCGGTGACGGGCCGCTGCCCCCGGTGCTCGCGGTACAGCGCGAGAGCCGCCGCCGCACACTCCACGGAGATCAACGGATCGACGACGATCACACCCCGCTCGCCCTCGACGACCGTCATGTTCGAGAGGTCGAGCCCCCGCACCTGATAAACACCCTCGGTGACCTCGTACAACCCCTGCCGCGCACACAACCGCGCCTGCCGCCACAGACTGGGATGCGCACTCCCAGGACAGTCGTCCTCCAGAAACCCGTACGCGTCCCCGTCATAGACGACCCGCCCCTCCCCGTCCCGCACCACCCCGGGCACCAACGCCGCGATGAACCCCCGATCAGCATTCTCGAAGTCGGTCAGGTCCTCGAAGGGCAACTCATCGCGCACCGGGGCATCCATGAACCCAGCCTCTGCGGCACACGGGAGAGGAGCTAGCGGGGTGGGCCGTTCGGGCTGGGGACACCGGCGCCGACTCGTCGAGGGCCGGCGCACGAACGCAGTAGTCCACCTCGACCGCCGCGCCCCGCGGGCTCCGCAAGGTGTGGAGGCGGGTGGCGCGGGGGTGAGGTGGACAGGGGTCGAGGTGGACGGGTGACGGACCAGTCACTGCGTGTGGGTCAGAGACGGTCCATCCGGGTGTAGGGGCTGAGGACGCGGACCTGGCGGGCGCCGAAGTCGACGAGCATCGCAATGCCCTCTTCGACGCCGACGATCGTGCCCAGGCCGTACTGGTCGTGGGAGACACGGTCTCCGAGGGCGAACTCCTTGGCCACGGGGACGACCGGGGCGGCGAAGGGGCTGGTGGGCAGGTGGCGCCGGGGCGCGGATGGCTTCGTCATCGTAGAACCAGTATGGGCCCTAATTTTTCGCGCGGTAGAGCTTGAAGGTCTCGATCCCGGCTCTGGACGGAGTTCGCGGGCCAGAGGATGGCCGGCTGATCTTGGCGAGGGCGCGGGGGTCTCACGGCCGGTCACTCTGAGTTCTGCTCGGGCTCGGATGTCGGTTTCGGGGCCGGAATCGCCGCGCCCCAGGGGGAGGGAACCAGGCGGTTGCGGACGTCCGCGTTGACGCGCAGGGCCAGCTCGGAGGTGCCGGAGGGGAGCTGGGCCGTGCGGGCCGGGAGCTTGCCCTCGGCGGGGTGCTGGGCGAAGAGGGCGACGGTGACGGTGAGCTTTTCGTCGTACGTGGTCTGCCAGAGGGTGCGGGTTCCGGCGCCGCCTGTGTGCGTGGCCAGGGAGCCGGACTCGCGGTACGCGTATTTGGCGATCACGTCTGTGGCGTACGGCTCCATCGCGGTGCGGGTGCGGGGATGCGCCGTGTACACGGCGTGTCCGGCCCGGGTTATCTTCCCGACCGTGTACGGCGCGGCGTACGTGCCGCGGGCCGCCGCCGTGGCCCACGCCGACGCCAGCCGCAGCGGCGTCGGCGCGGCCTCGCGCGGCAGGCCGGACAGCGGGTCGCCGAGCTTCGTCCAGGCGAACGGCTCGAGCGCGGTGCCCGCCTCCACCGCGCCGTCCAGCGCGTCGTTGAAGGGCTGCCTGGCGTAGTCCGCGCCGCCGTACAGCACACGGACCGCGCCGTCGCCGGGCACCAACGCGACGACAGAGGTGTGGAGTTGGAGATCTTTGGCCGATGGCTTGGCGTCGTCCACCAGTTCCGCGGCCGCGTTCTGGGCCGTCAGGTCGAAGGTGGTGTGGACGGTGTAGCCGCCGCGGGCCAGCTCGTCCTGGGTGATGCCGAGGCGGTCGGCCGCCTCCGCCGCGGCCGCGTCGATCAGGTACTGGCGCTGCCCGTCCGTGTCACCCGGCGGATAGAAACGGAAGGCGGGGAAGCGCGCCGAGCTCCGCTGGGCGGCCGTGATGGCACCGCTGTCGGCCATCGCGTCGAGCACCCACTCCCACCGGCTCACCAGCTTCGCCGTCACCTCAGGATCGGAGCCCGCCTTCTCGTAGTACGAGGGGATGTTGACGATGCTCGCGAGCGCCGCCCCCTGACTGACCGTCAACTCCTTTGCGTCCACGCCGAAGTAGTTCCGGGCGGCGGCCTGGATGCCCGCCGCTCCCCGCCCGAAGTAGACCGTGTTGAGGTACCCCGCGAGGATCTCGTCCTTCGACCGGGTCCGGTCCAGCTTGACCGCGATCAGCGCCTCCCGCGCCTTGCGGGACAAGGTCTGCTCGGGGCTCAGCAGCGCGTTCTTCACATACTGCTGCGTGATCGTCGAACCGCCCTGCGGGGCACCCCCGGTCACCGCCGCGAGCGCCGCCCGCGCGATCGCGGTCGGAGCGATCCCCGTGTCCGTACGGAAGGACCGGTTCTCGGCGGCGATCACCGCTTCCTGTACGTGCCCGGGGACCTGGGACAGCGGCACCTCCTGCCGGTCCACCGGACCGCGCCGGCCCAGGTAGTCGCCGTGCGAGTCGACGAAGACCGTGCTCTGCATCGCCGTCTCGGGGTGCGGCTCGGGGATGTCCGTCATCTTGTACGCCACTACGGCCGCGCCGACGAGGGAGAGGAGGAGGACGAGGAGTACGGCGAGGGCGCGGCGCAGCCGGCGGCCACGGGTGCGGCGGACCCGCGTACGGCGGGTACGGACCCGGCGTACGAGACCCCGTACCGCCGCCCGTACGGCGCGTACAGCCGCGTGCACGCAGGCCTTCAGCCTCACGCTGCCGCGCCTCACGAGGAGAACTCCTGGCTCGCGATCACACCGCCCGCCGAGTCGTACACCGTCACTCTCTCGGTGACACCGCCCAGGAAGTCCGAGGACGACCTCACGGACTCCGGCACCTTCACCTCCGCGTACCAGACGCCCCAGCCGGGCTCGCCCGCCAGCGTGAGCGCCGTACCGTCGATGGCGCCCGCGACGGTCCTGATCTCGACGAGGGCCGGTTCGCCCGCGCCGTGGAAGATGCCGGAGAGGAAGACGGTGCCGTCCTCGCGCCCCGACTCCTGGAGGCTGACGCCGGGACTGCTCAGGTCGAGGTTGCCGTCGGTCACGCTGCGGAACTGGGTGGGCTTGTCCGGCTCCGTCCAGTGCTTGCCGTCCTCCGTCAGCCAGATCTTGGTGCCGGGCGAGACCGTCACCCGCTCGCCGGGGGTGACGACCCGCACCTTCCCGGCGTGCGGCATGGACATGGAAGGCGACGGAGAGACGCTCGCGGCCGGGGGCGTGACCTGCTCGCGCTCGCCCTGCCCGCCGGGCACACCCCCGCGGAGCATGACCACGACCAGCGGCACGAGCAGCACCCCGCAGGCGGCACCGAGCACCGCGGCCGTACGACGCCGCCTGCGCCGGCGGCCCTCGCGCGCGATGGCGGCGATCGGGACGACGGAGGGCGTGACGTCGTACGCGACCTCGGCGAACGCCTCACGCAGCCGCTCGGCCTCGGCCGCAGGACTCTGGGGCTGCTGGGAACGAGAGGGGTGGCTCATGGGCGGGCTCCGGAAACGGGGTGGTGGCCGGCGAACAAGGGGTGGACGCGCAGGGCCTCGAGGCCACGCCGGGCATGGGTCTTCACCGTGCCGACCGAGCAGCCGAGCAGCTGCGCGATCTCGGCCTCGCCCAGGTCGTCCCAGTAGCGCAGCACCAGCACGGCACGCTGCCGCGCCGAAAGGGAGTTCA
Source organism: Streptomyces sp. NBC_00620 (assembly GCF_026341825.1). Lineage (GTDB taxonomy): Bacteria > Actinomycetota > Actinomycetes > Streptomycetales > Streptomycetaceae > Streptomyces. Next base: position 1,783,984 of record NZ_JAPENY010000001.1, on the reverse strand, counting down.
GCGCCTGACTGAGGGCAGCCCGCTGCTCGACGTCCTCGGCGTGCCCCGGTACGCGCTGATGCATCCGCTCGGGCAGGAACGGCGTCAGCAGATGGACGACCCGTCTCCTGCGCACCCGGCTGAGGTTGTTGTTGACCAGCGAGCGGCGTACGTAGAAGTCGACGTCGTCGCGCGGGATGCGCCGCCAGCGGGCGTACACCTTGGCCAGCGTGGTCTGCACGAGATCCTCGGCCTCGTGGAAGTCACCGGTGAGCATGTGCGCGGTGCGGACGAGGCGGGGCCAGGCCGCGGTGGCGTACTCGGCGAAGTCGCCTTCCACCGAGGTGGCAGGGACTTCGGGGGCGTCGGATGAGGTCTGCTGCACGGCCGGCGGGGTCCCTCGGAATCGGGTACGTGGGGGGAGGAGGGGGACGGGGTGGTGCGGGGGAGCCGAGACCTGAACGACCCGACTCCCCCGCCCGCGAACTCAGCTCCGCGGCAGCTGGGCGTAGACCTTGCCTCTGGTGTCGAAGACGGTGATGTCGCCGAGGGCGCCGAGGCCCCCGTCGTCACCCACCGGCACGTCGGCGGTGGCGTACCAGACGCCCCAGCCGGGCTTGCCCGCCAGCTCGAGGAGCTTGCCGCGCACGGTGCCGACGGAGGTCTCGACGGTGACCCGCGAGGCGGTGCCCTTGCCGCCGTAGTAGAGGCCGGAGAGCGTGATGTGCCCGTTGTTGCCCTCCGCCTGCATCGACACGCCCGGCTGGCTGCGGTCGATGTTCCCGTCGATCACACTGCGGAACTGCGGGTCCGGATCCCCGGGCGTCGTCCAGTACTTGCCCTCCTCGGTGAGCCAGAGCTCGAAGCCGGGTTCACCGCCCGAGACATGCTCACCGGGGGCGACGATCTGGGCCGAACCGGCATGCGTACCGGTGCCGTACGCCGCCCTCCCCGGCGCGGCGGCGTACGACACCGTGGGCGCCCCCACCAGCGCGGCGGCGACCACCGCGGCGGCCATGTACTTCTGCATCCGTGTCATGAACGGACAACTCCTCGTGGTTCGCGGACCGTTGGGGATCCGCATGAGCGAGATGAGCGATACGGGACGGAGGGCGCCTCTCCACTCCTACAAACTCCCGGGGGCCACAGCCGGGATGACACAGGCGCAGGATTTCTTCGGATCGTGTGTCACGCCGGCGCGCAGGCGGCCGCCGCGCTCATGGCGCGGGCGAGCCGCCCGCTCCCGGCTCCTCTGGTCCCCGTGTTCATCGCGATCCCCCTGTGGTGTGTTTCCATGTGCGACGTACGGGACCTGTACGCACGGCACGGACCGCCGGGTTGCACGGGACTTCGGAATTTCCGCGAACTCCGGCGAGGGGCATGACCGAGGAAGAGTTCGACGCGTTCTACGCGACCGCGTTCCCCCGGCTGACCGGCCAGCTCTACGCCTTCACCGGGGACCACGGCGAGGCGCAGGACGTCGTCCAGGAGGCGTTCGTACGCGCCTGGGACCGCCGGCGTGAGTTTCTCGCAGACGGTGCGCCGGAAGCATGGATACGGACCGTGGCGATGCGGCTCGCGGTGAGCCGCTGGCGCCGAGCGCGCCGCTGGCTGGAACTGGTACGCCGGAATCCGCCGCCGGAGCACGTCCCCGGGCCCGGCCCCGAACACGCCACCCTGGTCGGCGCGTTGCGCACACTGCCCGAGCCGCAGCGGATGGCCATCGTCCTGCACCATCTGTGCGACCTCAGTGTCGAGCAGGTAGCCTCCGAAACCGGCGCCCCCGTGGGGACGGTCAAGGCCCGGCTGTCCCGTGGCCGGGCGGCGCTGGCACGGGAGCTTTCGGCGGGCGACGCGGACTCGGCCGACCCGGCCGGTACAGGGGAGAGGGAGGACCACCGTGTCCGATGAACTCACCTCCGAACTCACCGCGGAACTCCATGAGTTGGCCGCCACCGGTGAGACGCCTCCGCCGCTGTCCGGCGCGGAGATCCGCGGCCGGGCGGTACGCCGCAGACGCCACCGCCGTACGGCCGCCGCCGTCGTCGGCGCCTCCGCCGCGGCGGCGCTCGCCCTGGTCCTGGCCCTGAACCTCGGCGGCGGCGACACGGACCGGCACCCCTCCCCCGCGGCGAGCCCCACCGGCACGCCCACCACCCCCGCGACGCCCGACGCCTCGGTCGACCTGTTCCGACGGGTGGTCACGGTCGCGGGTCGCGAACTGCCGCTCTCCTCCGGCTCCCCGCTCACCCCCACGCGCGCGGGCCGCATGACGGTCACCGCCAAGGTGAGCATGAAGCTCGTCCCCGCCGAGGAACTCCGCTTCGAGGGCTACGACATGAAGCTCCCCTGGTTCATCGAGCTCCGCGCCTCCGACGGCAAGACCAACTACATCGCCGGCCTCACATACGACGAGAAGGCCCCCGGCTACTACAACACCACGTCCGGCTGGATCGGCCTGCGCGAGAGCGACGCGGAGTGGCTGTACGGGCAGCTGAAGGAGGGGTCGGTGGTCGACATCGAGGGGACCGCGCCGACGCCGACTCCCGTGTCGACGCCGACCGCCGCATCGCCCACGGACACGGCCGCCGAGGGCGCGGGCACACCGACGGCTAGGCGGTCGTGACGTCCAGGTAGGCGTCGAGCGCGGCGAAGGACGCGGCGGGCTGTTCGAGGTGCGGGAGATGCCCGGCCTCGGGCACCGTCACGAACCGCCCCCCGGGAAGCGCCGCCGCGAGCGCGCGCCCGTACGCCGGGGTGACGATGCGGTCGCTCTCTCCCCACAGCACGAGGGCCGGAATCCGGACCCGGCCGAGCCGGTCCAGGAGCGTCGGGTCGTGCATGTACGGGTCACCGGCCAGGGCCCGTACGGTCGCCATGTTGGCCTTCTGGGCCGCGACCTGCTCCTGAGTGACGGTGGCGGGGTCGATGGCGAAACGGGCCGGGTCGTGGAAGGAGTACGCGGGGATCTCCCTGGGTTCGAGGCCGAAGATGTCACGGATGGGCTCCCCCGGAACGGCCACACCGACGGAGTTCACCAGCACCAGCCCGGTGATGAGGCCGCCCTCGTCGCGCACGGCCATCTCGGCGCCGGTCCACCCGCCGAGCGACGAGCCGACGACGAGCACGTCCCGGTGCCCCTCGTCCCTCAGCAGGTCCAGATAGGCGGCGGCCATGTCGCCGATACCGGTGAACCAGTCGGGACGCTCGGTCCCGTTCCATCCGGGGTGCGTCGGGACGACGACTCTCATGCGCCGGGCCAGATGCGCGGCTATGCCCCGCACACTGACGGGCCCGCTGCCGCCGTGCAGGACGAGTGCGGTACGGCCGCCGCGCGGGCCGCTCTCGGTGAGGGTGAGGGGGAGACCGGGGCGGGGACGGACGGTACGGGTCACGGGGGCGGTGGGGTTGTCGTCGGGCGTGTCGTTGAGAGCGCCATGGAGAGTGTCATTGAGAGCGTCAGCCATACGGGAGAGGCTATCTACGCATGCGTATATAAGCAAGCGTATTCGCTGGGCTAGTATCGCGGCATGACTGCGAACGACCACGACGAGATACACGACGAGACAGTGGACCTGGAGGTGCTGGGCCGGGCTGTGAAGGGGGCGCAGTACCGGCATCACCGCACGCTCGACACTCGCCTCTCGGCGGTCGGTACGACCCTCGCCCAGTGGGACGCGCTGCGCGCGATCGCCCGCGCCCCCGGCGCCTCCGCGCACGAACTGGCCGTCGCCACCTTCCAGGGCGACCAGTCCTTCGGCACGCTGGCCACCCGGCTCGCGGCCCAGCAGCTCATCGAACGCCGCTCAGGCCGGGGACGCCGCAACGAACACCACCTCACCGAGGAGGGCGAACGCGTCCTCGCAGCAGGCCGCGCCGTCACCCTCGACGTCCTCGGCGCGTCCTTCGCTCCGCTCACCGAGGCCGAACGGGTCACGCTGCTGGGCCTGTTGAGCAAGGTGGGCGCTCTCGTCGACGGCCCCTAGGATTCCTCACCATGGAAATGACAGGACTCCTGGTCATCGCCGCGATCATGATCGCGAGTTTCGCCGGGCTCGAGACCAAGCTGAGCCGGGCCGACCGCAGAATCGCCCGCGTCGAGAAGAAGATCGACCTGATAATCCGCCACCTCGGCGTCCACGCGGACGATCCCGAGCTGCCGGAGGTCGCCGCGTTCCTGCGGGACGGCAAGAAGATCCAGGCGATCAAGGCCTACCGGGCGGCCACGGGCGCCGGTCTCCAGGAGGCCAAGGAAGCCGTCGAGCGCATGGAGTGAACTCCCTTACCAGTCAGCCTTCTTCAGCCTTCTTCAGCGGATTGCTGATCGGCGGGCACGCCGGTTGGCTGGTCTGCGGGCTGATCTACGGGCTGGTCCGCGGGCCGGTTTGCGGGCTGGTTCGGGGTCGTGCGACCGGCGAGGACGTTCTGGAGGCGCTGGGTGCCCAGTTGGACGGCCTGGTTCGTGAAGTCCTCCTCGGCGCCGCCGAGTCCGCCATTGGTGAGGGAGACGGCCCTGTCGCCCACCCGCACGGCGGCGAAGTCCAGTGTCAGCGTCGGGGTCTCGCCGTACAGGTCGCCCTCACCGCTCATGGTCATCCGCAGACCCTCGCGGGCGTCGCCCACGCCGGGCAGCGCCGCCGGGACGACCCGTACCGTCTGCCGCTCGCCCCTGACATCGGTGGCCGTGAACTCCGCGCACTTCTCCGGCAGCGTCCGCAGCCAGGCCATCTTCGCGTCCACCTCCGCCGGTCCGCCGTACGCGGCGACCTGGTAGCGCAGCTGCGCCTCGGTGTCGCTCTGGTCGAGGCCGACGACCGCGCCGGCCCCCTTCGGCTTGCCCAGCAGATCCTCCGCGTACAGCCCGTCCAGGAGCCGCTGGCAGTCCGCGACATCCGTCCTCCCCTTGAGGAGCCCGTCCCGCCAGGTCGCCCCGCCCTGCGTCGCGGACCACCGCTCACCCAGCTCGGCGGGGCCGAGGAGGGCGTCGCGGGCCTGCGCGTCGGTGAGCGACGGGGTGGCGGAGGTGGTGGGTGAGGCCGTGGCGGTGGGGGACGCGGGCGACACGTCGAACTTCGCGGTCTCGGGGCGCTCTAGGAGCGAGCAGGCGGACACCGACACCAAGGCGCCTGCCGTCAGGGCGGAGGCGAGGGCTCGGGAAGCGAGGACGCGGGAGGGGAGGGCGCGGGAGGCGAAGACGCGGGAGGCAGACACGCGGGGCGGGCGACGGGTCATGGCGAGGGCCTCCTGGGAGCGCGACAGTTACCCCCACGCCACCACTGGAGCCCGGACCTCACCAGCGCACCGGGCCGTCCGGGTGAGCCTGGTAGGCCGTGGGGCGTGGTGGAAGATGCCGGGGCCGCCGCGTCAGCCGGCCGACACTCGGACCCGCCGGCTCCCGCACACCGCGCACACCGCATCGGTCAGCGGCGACCTGATGGCGGCGCCGTCCTCGTCGACGTACTCCTGCGTGCCCTGCCCGGTCGGGTCGAGCGGGTCGGTGAAGAACATGACCTTGAACGTCGCCCGCCAGGTGTGTCCGCAGTTCCCGCAGGCGAACGCGAAGGTCTCGGAGACCGCGCCGGGGTCGGTCGTCATGGGTCCAGCGCACCCCGGGCGGTGGGGTCCGGCAAGTCGGGACGGGCCCGTCGGCGGCGGGCGGCGGGTGATCACTGCCTCCGGCGGGGGCGAATATCTGTCGTGGCAGACGGAGAAATTGGTTCGCAGTGCGGGGAGTTTCTTTATTCCCCCGAGTGGGGTGAGATAGTGCGCCCCCCTTCCCGGCCGTCCCGTGCTAGTGTCGATATCAGTTGCAGTTGTGGTTCCCAAAGTCTTGGAGCCTACTTACCGGTCCGTACCGGGAAGTGGGCTTCTGAATATCCGGTGCTTTTTCCGGAGGGGGCAACATCGCGCAGACGCGGACCCACACAGTGTGGGTCCTCGAGCTTTGCCCCGAAGGAGATTTGACATGGCTACTGGCACCGTGAAGTGGTTCAACGCGGAAAAGGGCTTCGGCTTCATTGAGCAGGATGGCGGCGGCGCCGACGTCTTCGCCCACTACTCGAACATCGCCACCCAGGGCTTCCGTGAGCTCCAGGAAGGCCAGAAGGTGACCTTCGATGTCACCCAGGGCCAGAAGGGCCCCCAGGCGGAGAACATCGTCCCCGCCTAGTCCGGGACCCCCGCTGACGCCTGACTTTTGAGTCGGCCGACGCTTACAGGTGGCCGGGACCTGCACCCTGAGGTGCGGGTCCCGGCCACCTGCTTTTTGTTTATTCCCGCATTAAATTTCCGGCGAATTTCCCGTGACGCCGTGCCCGCTTTCCGGTGCTGGGAAACTTCCCCTGCGGAGGCACCCATGCGTTGTGTGATCGCCCGTTTCCCGTTCGACCTCATCAAGGGTGAGGTCGAACACTCGATGGCGGACGTCCAGCCCGAACCCGTCACCGGTCAGTCCGTGGTCATCGGCTCGCGTACGTACCCCGTCAAGCAGGTCGGGGAGGTCATCACCCGGCAGGACCGCCGCGACTTCACCGAGTTCGAGGTGGCCCGTGCGTTGACCCGTCTCGGGTTCGTGTGCCAGCCGGCGGCGCCGGCGCCGGCGCGTGCTGCGCTCAGCGACTGGTCTGCTGAACCGGCGTAGCGGGTGCGGGGGGTGGGTTTTCGCCCCCTCCGCCCCTACCCGTCCCTTGCTTCCTGGGGGCTCCGCCCCCAGACCCCCGTGTCGCGCTGACGCGCTCGTCCTCAAACGCCGGACGGGCTGAAAGATCTTCCCCGGCCGGGATGAAGAGTGGAGCCCCCACGGGTGGGTGGGGGATTGGGATGGCACTACCTCGTCCTCGGACGCCGGATGGGCTGAAGATTTTCAGCCTCTCCGGCGTTTGAGGAGCGGGGGTTTGGGGGCGGAGCCCCCAAGGGACGGGAATGGGTAGGGGCGGAGGGGGCGAAAAACCCAACCCCCAACCGTTACGGGCGCCCCGGCCTCCCCTCCCACGGCGCGCCCGGAACCCCCGTTCGGACCCGTTTTGCCGCGAAGTCGATCGTCGCCTTCCGGCCGGGGGCGACGCGGGCCGTGATGCGGCGCAGGTCACCGGTGGCGTCGAGCACGTAGGTCGGCGGAGTCGTGGGGCGCGCAGAGGCTTTGGGATGGATGGCCGGGCCGTCGGCGCGTGACCACGAGCGCCGGTCGGCAGGGCGGTCCGCGGTCACGGACAGTGCCAGTTGCAGCGCCTGGTCCAGCGGAGCGCTGCCGTAGGGGCGACGCGTCCACTGGCCCGGAGTCAGGCTGCTCGCCCGACGCGCCGCCTGGACGGCGGTGGTGACAGGCCCGGGGGCGGCCGGCCGCGTGGAGGACCCCGAGGTGTCGTCGGTCGACGCCACCGGGGACCCGGCCACCGCGACGCCCTCAAGGTCCCAGGCAAGCAGCCCCCGCATGACGTGCCCCTCGTCCATCACCTCGTACACGCCGACCGCCCGATGAACCCGGTAGTCGGCCACGGCGCGCACCGTCACCGCCCCGCCGCCCGCCGAGGGAAGCCGCACGGTGACCTCTGAGGGACCGGCCTGGGACGCCGTCCGGAACCGGGTCAGCGCGATGGCCGTGCGCTGAGCCTCGTCCGCGGCAGCGGCGGTCCGGCGGGAGCTTTCGCTCCCGCTGCCGCCTCCGGTGACCAGCAAGGCGGCCAGCCCGCCCGCGACCGCCGTCGCCGCCACCCCCGACACCCAGACTCTTCGAGAAAAGCGCATGGTTCGTCTCTACATGCGGGTGGGGTGGCCCTCGGCCGACGCCGGTCGGCGGGCCGTTCCGCGTCACCCGCCCGGGCGCACCCCGTCATCGCGCGCAGGCGGAGCCTCGGGCCTCACACTGCCAGAACCGCGCGGACCGTCTTGCCGCCGAAGCCGGTGCTGACGATCTCCAGGCGGTTGGCGAGATGCTGGACCATCGCGAGACCGCGGCCGCTCTCCGAGTCGGTGTCCATCGGGCCGACACTGGGGCGCCCGGGGCTGTCGTCGTGCACCTCGACGGTCACTTCGCCGTGGCCCACCTGGAGGCGGAGCCGGCAACCGGTGCCGCCGTGCCGGACGGCGTTGGCGACGAGTTCGGAGGCGATCAGCGTGGCGTCGTCGACCTGGTCGGCCGTCGGCGCGTTCATCCGCGGCCGGGTGAGGAACGCCGACGTGAGCCTGCGGGCCCTGCCCGCCGACACCGCCGTGCGCGGCAGCGTGTACTCGACGCGGGCGGTCGGCCGGACGGCGCGCTCATGCGCACGCATGACACCTCACTCCCCTCCAGGACGGTCGGTACTCCCGGCGGTCGGACCCCCCGCCGGCCGGGACCCGCGCGATAGGTGCGCGGCCGGTCCTGCCTACGTGTGATGCCCACGCCGAGTGATCCACAACCGGCGTCGAACGTCACAAAGGCGCTAAGGAAGTTACGGGAGTGGCGGCACTCGTCGGCCCGTGCGCGTGAGCAGATCCCGTACCGCCTTCGTGACCTCTGCGGGCGCCTCCTCCGCCATGAAGTGACCGCAGGAGACGGTGGAATGGCGCAGATCGGTCGCCCAGGCGGCCCACCGCGCGGCGGCGTCGAAACCGAGGGCGGGGCCCCAGTCCTGCTGGAGGACGGTGACCGGCATCCGCAGGCGGTTTCCGGACTCCCGGTCGGCCAGATCGTGTACGACGTCGATGCCGGCGGAGGCACGGTAGTCGGCGACGATGGACGGCACCGCCTCGCGGGACGCCTTCAGGTACGCGGCGCGGATGTCGTCCGGGATCGCCGTCGTCCCCGGGTCCGTTGACTCCGTCTGCCGCGCCCACTGGTCGAGGAAGTGGCCGAAGAACGCGTCCGGGGCCGCGCCGATGAGTTGTTCCGGCAGACCGGGCGGCTGGGCCATGAGGTACAGGTGGAAGGCGACCGCCGCGGTCGTGCCGTGCAGGACGTCCCACATGTCCAGCGTGGGCAGGACGTCGAGCGAGGCGAGGTGTGTGACCGCGCCGGGATGGTCGAGTCCGGCGCGGAACGCGACGAGCGCGCCTCGGTCGTGGCCGGCCAGGGCGAAGCGCTCGTGGCCCAGGGCGCGGGCGAGGGTGACGATGTCGGCTGCCATGGTGCGCTTGGAGTACGTCGACCCGGCGTCGGTTTCCGTGAGTTCGGCGGCTTCGGCCGGCTTGTCGCTGGCGCCGTAGCCGCGCAGGTCGGGGCAGATGACCGTGTGATCGGCAGCGAGGTCGGTGGCTACGTGCCGCCACATCAGATGGGTCTGCGGGAAGCCGTGCAGGAGGACGACGGGGGTGCCGCCGGAGCCGCCGACGGCGACGTTCAGGGACACGTCGGCGGCGACGGGGATGCGGTGGTAGGCGAAGCCGGGGATGGTCGGAGGCTTGGTCGAGGGCGTGGTCGAGGGCACGGGTTTCTGCCTTTCGGAGGGGGCGGGGCAGGGACGACTCGAGCTTGCCGGGCGTGAATCAGCGGTGAATCAGCGCGCGTACGGTGGTGGCGTGGAGCAGTGGATCGACTTCGGGGTGCTCGGGGCCGTCGTGGCCGAGCGCGGCGGGGGCTCGCTCGCGTTGAAGGGGCCGCGGCACCGGGCCGTACTCGCCCGGCTGATCGTGGCCCGGCGGCGGGTCGTGTCCGTCGCGCGGCTGGTCGAAGACCTGTGGGAGGACCCGCCCCCGGGTGCGGTGGGTGCCGTACAGACCTTCGTCGGTGCGCTTCGGCGGGCGCTGGAACCGGAGCGTGCGCCGCGTGCGCCGGCTCGGTTGCTGGTCACCGAGGGGCCCGGGTACGCGTTGCGTGTTTCGCCGGATGCGGTGGACGCGTGGCGGTTCGAGGCGGTCGTCGGGGGTGCCGTGGAGCTGTCGGCCGAGGAGGCGCTCGGGGGGCTGGAGGAGGCGCTCGGGTGGTGGCGGGGGCCGGCGTACGCCGAGTTCGCGCACGAGGGCTGGGCTCGCGGGGAGCGGTCCCGGCTTTCCGAGCTTCGGCTACAGGCCGTTGAGCGTCGCGCCGCTGCCCAGCTCGCGCTCGGTCGTGCCGCCGAGGCGGTGCCCGACCTCGATGCGCACGCCGCCGGGCATCCCTGGCGCGAGGACGCCTGGTGTCTGCTTGCCCTGGCGCTCTATCGGGCGGGGCGTCAGGCGGATGCGCTTGCGGTGGTGCGGCGGGCGCGGGTTGCGCTGGCGGACCAGTTGGGGCTGGACCCCGGCCCCGCTCTGCGGCGCCTGGAGGCGGACATCCTGGTGCAGGCTCCCGGGTTGGAGGTGGGTGGTTTTTCGCCCCCTCCGCCCCTTCCCATTCCCGTCACTTGGGGGCTCCGCCCCCAAACCCCCGCTCCTCAAACGCCGGAGGGGCTGAAACCGGGCGTAGCCCGGAAGCACGGGTCGGGTAGGGGCGGAGGGGGCGAAAAAACCCACGGCCCGCCCCCGGACGCCGCCGCGCAGATCTGGACTCGGGCCACCGCCGCGTACGACCGCGCCGCCGGTGCGGGGTCACGCGCCCGGCTTGAGTCGGCCGTCGGGCTGATGCGCAGCCTCGCGGTGACCGGGGGCGGTGGGTTGGAGGCGGCGCGGGAGCATCGTATGGCGGCCGTCGACGCGGCGGAGGAGTCCGGCGACGCGGAACTGACCGCCCGCGTGATCGGCGCGTTCGACGTCCCCGCGATCTGGACGCGCGTCGACGATCCGGACCTGGCCGAGCGGCTCGTCGCGGCCGCCGAGCGCACCCTCGCGGCCCTTCCGCAGGCCCCGGCGTACGACGCGGCGCGCTGCCGCCTGCTGGCCACGATCGCGCTGGAGATGCGCGGCACCCGTTCCTCTCGCGGACCGGAGGCCGCCCGCGAGGCGGCGGAGACCGCTCGCCGCCTCGACGACCCGGCGCTGCTGGCGTTCGCCCTCAACGGCACGTTCATGCAGTCCTTCACCCGCGCGGGACTCGCCCCGCGCCGTGACGAGATCGGCGCGGAACTGGTCACCCTCTCCGCCCGTCACGGTCTGACCACCTTCGAAGTCCTGGGCCACCTCATCCGCATCCAGGCCCGCAGCGCCCTCGCCGACTTCCCGACGGCGGACGAACACGCCGCCGCCGCAGATCGGTTGGCGGAGCGTCATGAACTGCCGCTCGTAGGCGTGTTCACCGAGTGGTACGGGGCTCTGCGGACGGCCGCGTCCGGGCAACGGCAGGCGGAAGCCGAGGCCGCCTATCGGGCCGCCGCCGCGCGGCTGGACGGCGCCGGCATGCCGGGACTGGAGCGCGGACTCCTCCCTCTCGCGTCGCTGTGCCTGCGCTTGGCGCACCGGGCGCCGACGACGGGGGTGGACCTGCGCGCGGACTGGGGCCCGTACCGCCCCTGGGCCGAGCCGCTCGCCCTCCTGGAGACCGGCCGCCGCACCGAGGCGGGCACGGCACTGCGCGCCCTGCCGGAACCACCCCGGGACCTGCTGTACGAGGCCCTGTCCTGCCTGGAGGCTGCCGCCGCGCTCCGACTCGGCGACCCTCTCGTACTGAGGCGGACACACGCCCGCCTCCTCCCGGCCGCCGACGAACTCGCGGGCGCGGGCAGCGGGTTGATCAGCCTCGGCCCGGTGAAACAGTGGCTCGCGGAGATCGCGACGCGCCTGGGGTCTCTGGGGGCGGCGGCTGCCCCGAGGATTCAGGCTCCCGAGTCGATGAGGTGGAAGTCCTCGTAGTCGAAGCCGGGGGCCACGATGCAGCTGACCAGAACTTCCTGGTCTGTTGCGGGGCGGGCGGACTGCCAGATGCCGCCGGGTACGAGGGCCTGGGGGTGTTCGCCGGTTTCGATGCCGGGGCCGACGCGGACGACCGTCGGGTTCGGGTCGGGGGTGTCGGCGTCGCCTCCGAGGAGGAGTTCCAGGGGGCCGCCGCGGTGCCACAGCCACAGTTCGTCGGAGCGGACCTTGTGCCAGGCGGAGGTGTCTCCGGGGGCGAGGAGGAAGTAGATCGCGGTCGCGGCGGCGCGGGGGCCGGGGTAGCCGTCCGGGCGGAAGGTGTGTGTCGCCTTCCATGTCTCGATGAACCAGCCGCCTTCCGGGTGCGGCTGCATACCGAGGGCTTCGGCCAACGCCGGTGTCTTGGAACGGGGTTCAGGTGAGGTCATTGCATGCGTCTACCACGCCGAGCGGAAGCGGATCAATGTCCGGCGGGCGTGTTCGGGTCACGCCGGATACGCGTGCGTCTGTGCCGCCTTCACCGTCGCCCAGACCGGCGCGCCCTGGTGCAGGTCGAGTTCGGCGGCGGCGACGGTGGTGAGGTCGGCTGCCAGGGGGAGTTCGCCGGTGAGGTCGGCGCGGATCTGGTCGCCGTGGGTTTCCAGGCCGCCGACCTCGCACTGCCAGAGATTGCGGGCGCTGGAGCCGGTGGGGCGGTCCCGGTAGAGGGTGACGGCGCTCGGCGGGAAGGCCACGAAGACGGGGCCGGTGAGGTCCTCGGTGGTCGTGATCGTCGTGATCGCCGGGCCCGCTTGGAGGTCGTCGACGGCTTCGAGGTGGACCGTGTGGCCTTCCGCCCGGCCCTTGTAGAGGTTGAGGCCGACCAGCTGCGCGATGTAGTCGGTACGCGGGTGGCGGGCGATGTCCGACGGGGTTCCGTCCTGGACGACCCGGCCGTCCTCGATGACGACCAGCCGGTCCGCCAGCACCATCGCGTCCAGCGGGTCGTGCGTCACCAGTACGGCCACGGCCTCGAAGTCGGCCAGATGGCGCCGGAGTTGGGCCCGTACGTCGAGGCGGGTGCGGGCGTCGAGGGCGGCGAGCGGTTCGTCGAGCAGGAGCAGCCGGGGGTGGGTGGCCAGCGCGCGGGCGACGGCGACGCGCTGGGCCTGACCGCCGGACAGACGGCGGGGCTTGGCACCCGCGTGGTCGGCCAGGCCCATGCGGTCCAGCCATGCGGCGGCCTGGGCGCGGGCTTCCGCCTTCGGTACGCCCTGGCAGCGCGGCCCGAAGGCGACGTTGTCGAGCGCGGTGAGGTGCGGGAAGAGCAGGTAGTCCTGGAAGACCACGCCGACCGGGCGGGACTCGGGCGGCGTACGGTCCAAGTCGGCGCCGTCCAGGCGCAGATGCCCGCCGGTGGAGAGCGGGGTGAGCCCGGCGAGGGCGCGCAGGGCGGTGGTCTTCCCGGCGCCGTTCGGGCCGAGGAGCGCGACGACGTCGCCGGGCGCGGCGGTGAGCGTGACGTCGAGGTGGAAGGAGCCGCGGTCGACGACGAGGCGGGTGTCGAGCCCCTTGCCGGACGCCTCGGACGCCTCGGACGGCTTGGACGCCTCGGGCGGCTCGGATGCCGACACCAGGGGTACGTCGGTCATGACACCCCCGTCATCCAGCGGTCCCGCAGCCCCGCGAGCACCGCGATGGACACGGCCAGCAGTACCAGGCTCAGCGCGATCGCGGCGGCCGGGTCGCTCTGGAGCGCGAGGTACACGGCCAGCGGCATGGTCTGAGTGCGGCCGGGGAAGTTGCCCGCGAAGGTGATCGTCGCGCCGAACTCGCCGAGCGCGCGCGCCCAGGCCAGTACGGAACCCGCCGCGATACCGGGCGCGATCAACGGCAGGGTGACCCGGCGGAACGCGGTGAAGCGGGAGGCGCCGAGGGTCGTCGCGGCCTCCTCGTAGCGCGGATCGGCGGCGCGCAGCGTGCCCTCCACGCTGATGACCAGGAACGGCATCGCCACGAACGTCTCCGCGACCACCACGCCCGCCGTGGTGAACGGCAGCGTGATCCCGAAGGCCGAGTCCAGCCACTGCCCGACGACGCCGTTGCGGCCGAGGGCCAGCAGCAGCGCGACACCGCCGACCACCGGGGGCAGTACGAGGGGCAGGGTGACCAGGGCTCGTACGAAGCCGCGTCCCGGGAATTCGGTGCGGGCCAGCAGCCAGGCGAGGGGTACCCCGAGGACCAGGCTCACCGCGGTGGCCGCCGTCGCCGTGACCAGCGACAACTGCAGGGCCTGCCAGACCTCGGGGCTGGTCAGCTGCTCCGGGAGGCTCCGCCAGGGAGCCCGTACGAGGAGGGCGATCAGGGGGAGAAGCAGGAAGGCCAGTCCGACGAGGGCCGGTAGCAGGAGGGGCAGCGGCACCCCACGCCGGAGACCCGGAACTCCACGCCGGGCACGCGGTACCCCGCCCCGGACACGCCGACGCCGTGGCCCACCGGTCAGCCGGTCGGTCACGGCGTCGGCCTTGCCCAGGTCGGTCACGGCTTGAGGAACCCCGCCGCCGTCAGCACCTGCTGGCCCTCGGCGGACTGCACCAGCGCGATGAACGCCTTCGCCGCGGCGGCGTTGGGCGCGTCCTTGAGCAGGGTGATCGGGTAGTCGTTGATGGCGTCGGCCGACTCGGGGAAGTCCACGCCCTCCACCTTGTCACCCGCCGCGTTCACATCGGTCTTGTAGACGACGGCGGCGTCGGCCTCCTTCAGCTCCACCTTCGTCAGGGCGCTCTTGACGTCCTGCTCGTAGGAGACCGGGGTGAGCTTGAGGTCGCTCGCGTCCAGCGCCTTCTGCGCGGCGGCGCCGCACGGCACGGTCTTGTCGCAGAGCACGACCTTGAGGCCGGACTTGGTGAGGTCCTTGAGGGAGGCGATCTTGTCGGGGTTGCCGGGCAGGGTCGCGATCTCCAGCTGGTTGCGCGCGAAGGTGGCAGGGGTACCGGACGCGTCCTTCGCGTCCGTCACGATCGCCATCGTCTTGGGGCTCGCGGAGGCGAACACATCGGCCGGGGCACCCCCGGTGATGCTCGCGGCGAGCGTGTCGCTGCCGCCGAAGCTGAACGTCACCTTCGTACCGGGGTGGGCCTCCTCGAACTCCTTGCCCAGCGTCGTGAAGCTCTCCTTGAGCGAGGCGGCGGCGAAGACGGTCACCGTGCCGGTGAGCTCCGGAGAGGCGGAGGACGAGGAGTCGGACTTCACCGAGGAGTCGTCGGAGTCGGAGGAGGAGCAGGCGCTCAGGGCCAGCAGCGCGGCGGCACCGGCACCGGCCACTCGCAGGGTCCGGCGGGTCCGACGTGCGGAACGGGTCTTCACGGGGCTACTCCCTCTGACGCTTCAGATGAGCATGCTGGCTACTCGGGCGGGCATGCGCCGATCATACTGCCGCATATGCAAGGCGTAAGTCTCCTGTCACATCGCATGAGCTGCATGATTACCGCAGGGTGCACGCATGTGCGTTTATACGGGACCGTGATCTGGGTACCGTCTTCCGGGAGGTGGTGCCCATGAGCCGGCCCTCGACGGAAACCCCCGCTCAAGCCTCGGCGAAGCTCGCCCTGACCGGCGACGTCGCCCGCCCGGCCCGGCTGACGGTGGCCGACCTGATGGCCTGGCCCCAGCACCGGGTGCGGGCCGGCTTCGAGTGCGCCACCAGCGGCGTACAGCACCACCGCTTCGGCGGCCCGCTGCTGCACGACGTCCTCACCGACGCCGGACCCGGGTTCGACCCCGTCCGCCGCAAGGACCGCCTGCGCTTCCTCATCGCCGTGACGGGAACGGACGGCCACCACGCCCTCCTGACCTGGGCCGAGATCGACCCCGACTTCGCCCACGCCCCGGTCCTGCTCGCGGTCTCCATCGACGAAACCCCGCTCGACCTGGCGGGCCCCCAACTCGTCCTGCCCCAGGACCGCTGCGGAGCCCGGCACATCAGCGGCATCAACGCGATACGGGTGGACGGCGGCTACTCGTCCTGGCTGTCGGGCGACGGCCCCCGCCTCACCTGACCTGCCGCTGGGAGGGCACCGACCGTGACAGGAGCGCCCGACGTCTGCGACGCTGACCGGCCGGCGGAAACCCGCCGAAACGGACCTCGCCGACAGGAGGTGACGCATGCTGTTGCGCCAGCTGGAGTACCTGGTCGCGCTCGCCCGTGAGCGGCACTTCGCGCGGGCGGCGGCCGCCTGTTTCGTGTCGCAGCCGTCGCTGTCCGCCGCTATCCGGCGGCTGGAGCACGAGCTGGACGTGCCGATCGTGCGGCGGGCCAGGCGGTACGAGGGGCTGACCCCCGAGGGTGAGGTCGTGCTCGCCTGGGCGCACCGCATCCTCGCCGAGCGGGACGCCCTGCGCCAGGAGCTGTCGGCACTGCGCGGCGGCCTGACCGGCACCCTGCGCCTGGGCATCGTCCCCACCGCGCTGCCCGCCGCCTCCCTCCTCACCAACCCGTTCTGCGAGCGCCACCCGCAGGCCCGGGTCAGCCTGCAGTCGCTGTCCTCCGCGGAGATCACCCACGGTTTCGCCGAGTTCGAGCTGGACGCGGCGATGACGTATCTGGACGACGACGAGCTCCGTCACGTACGACGGTTTCCGCTGTACGAGGAGCGGTACGTGCTCCTCACGCCGGACGACGGCCCGCTGGCCACCGCGTCGACGGCGCGCTGGGCGGACGCGGCGGCGCTGCCCCTGTGTCTGCTGAGCCCCCGGATGCGCAACCGCCGGATCATCGACGAGTGCTTCGCCGCCGACGGTGCGAGTGCCGAGCCCGCGATCGAGTCGGACAGCGTCGCCGGGCTGTACGCGCATCTGCCGGGCGGCCGCTGGTCGAGCGTGATCTCGCACGCGTGGCTGCACATGTTCGGCGTACCGGAGGGGATGCGGGTGGTGCCGCTGAAGGGTCCGGCGCACGGGCCGCGGGTGGGGCTCGTGGTGGCCGAGGGCGATCCGCAGTCCGTCCTCGCGGAGGCGCTGCTGAAGGTGGCGCGGGGCGCGGGCGTACGGGACGCGCTGGACGCGCTGCTCCACACCTACCTGGACGTACGGGAATGAGGCGGCCGTCGGCCGGACGCACCGGGCGTGCAGGTGTGGGACAGCCGTCGGCCGGAGCGTCGGGAGTGAGATAGCCGCCGTCTATCCCGGCATAGCAAGGAACGCTTTGACCTGCGGAATCGACCCCGAGGATGGTGAAGGGAACCTTCCGACAACGGAGTTGAGGAGAGCCGCGACATGGCCAAGGTGCTCTGCGTGCTGTACGACGACCCGACCGACGGATACCCCACGACGTACGCCCGGGACGACCTCCCCGTCATCGACCACTACCCGGGCGGCCAGACCACACCCACCCCGAAGGCGACCGACTTCACCCCCGGCCACCTGCTCGGCAGCGTGACCGGCGAACTGGGGCTGCGCCGCTTCCTGGAGGAGCGCGGCCACACCCTCGTCGTCACCTCGGACAAGGACGGCGACGGCTCGGTCTTCGACCGTGAGCTGCCCGACGCGGACGTCGTGATCTCGCAGCCGTTCTGGCCGGCGTACCTGACCCCCGAGCGCATCGCCGCCGCCAAGAACCTGAAACTGGCGGTCACGGCGGGCATCGGCTCCGACCACGTCGACCTCGACGCGGCCATCGCGCACGGCGTGACGGTCGCCGAGGTGACGTACTGCAACAGCATCAGCGTCGCCGAGCACGTGGTGATGATGACGCTGTCGCTCGTACGGAACTACCTGCCCTCCCACCAGGTGGTCCTGGACGGCGGCTGGAACATCGCGGACTGCGTGGCCCGTTCGTACGACCTGGAGGGCATGCACGTCGGCACGGTCGCCGCCGGGCGGATCGGGCTCGCGGTGCTGCGCCGCCTCGCGCCCTTCGACGTGAAGCTGCACTACACGGACCGGTACCGGCTGCCGCGCGAGGTCGAGGAGGAGCTGGGGCTGACCTGGCACGAGAGCTCCCAGGACATGGCCCCGCACTGCGACGTCGTCACCATCAACGCGCCGCTGCACCCGGAGACGGAGGGCCTGTTCGGGGACGAGCTGCTCGGCGCGATGAAGCGCGGCGCGTACCTGATCAACACGGCGCGGGCGAAGATCGTGGACCGGGACGCGGTCGAACGGGCGCTGGTGAGCGGGCAGTTGGCCGGTTACGCGGGTGACGTCTGGTATCCGCAGCCCGCCCCGGCCGACCACCCGTGGCGCACCATGCCGCACCACGGGATGACCCCGCACATCTCCGGCTCCTCGCTCTCCGCGCAGGCCCGTTACGCGGCCGGCACCCGGGAGATCCTGGAGTCGTGGCTCGACGGCACCGCGATACGCGACGAGTACCTGATCGTCGACGGGGGCGCGCTGGCGGGGACAGGGGCGCACTCGTACTCGA
This sequence comes from Streptomyces sp. NBC_00620, assembly GCF_026341825.1. Lineage (GTDB taxonomy): Bacteria > Actinomycetota > Actinomycetes > Streptomycetales > Streptomycetaceae > Streptomyces. The sequence goes on along the minus strand of NZ_JAPENY010000001.1, from coordinate 1,765,923 downwards.
CGTCCACCTGACCTGGGCGCGAGCTAGGTGCGGTCGATGTGCACGTTCGTCGACTTCACCCTCGCCGTGGCCTCCATGCCGACCTCCAGGCCCAGTTCCTCGACCGCCTCGCGGGTGAGGAGGGAGACAAGCCGGTGCGGACCGGCCTGGATCTCCACCTGGGCGGCGACGTCGCCGAGCTTGACGGCGGTGACGATGCCGGCGAAGGCGTTGCGGACGGAGGTGTAGGAGGAGACCTCCTCCTCGCCTCCGGTCTTCGCCAGCTCGACGGAGAACGCGGCCAGATCCCGGCCGTCGATGAGCCGCCGCCCGCCGTCGTCCCGGTGGGTGGCCACCCGCCCGGCGTCCGCCCACCGCCGGGCGGTGTCCGGGCTCACGCCGAGCAGCCGGGCGGCCTGGCCGATTGTGTAGGACTGCATATGCGTCACGATACGTCGAGCCGCACCGGCCTTTGACCTCTACTGGACCCCGCGCCGGGCCTCCGGAACGGCGGGCGGGAGCTGGACGTCGGAGGTGACCTGGCCGCCCAGCGTCATGACGTTGAGGGTCGCGGCGTTCTCGTTGGCGATCGCCGTCTCCACGCGGGCGACCAGCGTCCGGAACGCTTCCTTCTGCGAGAGGCCGGTGTAGGGGCCGATCTTGGTTTCGAAGTAGATGCGCTCGTGCACGAGGAGCTGTTCGGTCGAGCGGTAGTTCTTCCACTGCTCGCGGTAGCGGTAGACGCTCTCCAGGGACACCGAGCCGACCACGACCAGGCTCAGCACGGTCGCGCCGAGCTTGGCGAACGACAGGTCGAGGTTGACCAGAACCGGCACCAGCGCGCCCCCGACGACGGACAGCGTCCGCATCCTGAGGTGCATGGCCTTCATCTTGACGGCTTTCCTGTCGTACCAGCCCCGGTACTGGTCCAGCCTGCTGTCCACATAGCCCTGCGCGGTGGCCGCCTCCGGCCCGGGGGTGGCGGGGTGGGCTTCGAGTAACTGGTCGTCGCGCTGGTCATCCGTCCCTGGCATGCGTGGGAGTACATCGGTGACCTTGGGCACAGTCAAGCCCCGCCAGCGCGCGGAGACGGTCCCGCAACCTGCGACGGTTATGGTGTCGACGCGAATCGAACAAAAAGCACACAGCTACACAGCTACGGAGCTGCACAGCACAGGGCAAGTGGCGCGGAGAGAGTCGGCGAGGGCGCGTTGTGTCGGACGAGGGGCGGCTGATCGCCGGACGGTACCGGTTGGCCGAGCAGATCGGGCGCGGTGGCATGGGCACCGTGTGGCGGGCCGAGGACGAGGTGCTCAGCCGGCATGTCGCGCTGAAGCGGCTGCATGTCCAGCGGCATCTCACCGACGACGAGCTCGGCACGCTCTACGAACGCACCCGCCGCGAGGCGCGCAGCGCCGCCCGGATCGCCCACCCCAACGTGGTCGTCGTCCATGACGTCGTGGACGACGAGGGGCTGCCCTGCATCGTCATGGAGTACGTGCCCTCGACCACCCTCGGTGCGCTGCTCAAGGGCGGCGGCGCACTCCCGCCCGGTGAGGCCGCCCGGGTCGGGCTCGGCATGGTCGCCGCTCTGCGGGCCGCGCACGCGGCCGGGGTGCTGCACCGCGACGTGAAACCCGGCAACGTACTCCTCGGCGCCGAGGGCCGGGTCGTCCTCACCGACTTCGGCATCGCCATGGCGAGCGGCACCTCGACGCTGACGAAGACCGGCGAGCTCGTCGGGTCGATCGACTACATCGCGCCCGAGCGGATGCGGGGCCGCAGGCCCGGACCCGCCGCCGACCTCTGGGCGCTGGGAGCGACCCTGTACCAGGCCGTCGAGGGACGGCCCCCGTTCCGCAAGGACACCGCGGTGGAGACGGCGTACTCCGTTGTCGCCGACCCGCTCGAACCGATGAAGCAGGCCGGGCCTCTCGAACCCCTCATCGAAGCGCTGCTGGCCAAGGACCCGGACGAGCGGCCGTCGGCGGAGGAGACGGAACGGGCGCTGCGGGCGGTGCCGCCTGTCGGGGCCGGGGAGGCACCGACGCGGGCCCAGACGTACGCCCCGGCGCAGCCACCGACCGCGTTCACTCGGCGGGAGCCCGCACCGGCGCCGATCCCGGCTCCGGCTCCGGCGTCGGCTCGGCCGAGGAAGAAGCGGCGTGCGTTCGCCTGGAGCCTGGCCGCCGTGACGCTGGCAGCCGCCGTCGTGGCCGGTTGCATCCACGTCATGTCGCGCGACGAGGGCAGCGGTGCGGGCGGCACCGCCCAGGGCACCGCGACCACCCCCGCGCCGACGACTGCGTCCACCCCTCCCCCCGTCCCCAAGGGTTTCCACCTCGTCACGGACAAGACGCTGGGCGTCGCCTTCCCTGTCCCGGACAGCTGGAAGCGCGGCAACGCGACGAGCGAACAGGTCGACTACGCCGACAAGTCGGGCCTGGCGGGCCTCACGATCGGCATGGTGGAACCCGCGGGCGCGAGCCCCATGTCGCACTTCCTGACCATCGAGGCGAACACCAAGGTCAACTACCCCACGTCGTACCGGAAACTGCGTATGCAGCGCACCACGTTCCAGGGACTGCCCGCGGTTGTATGGGAGTTCACCTTCGAGGGACGGGTCCGGATGTTCCGCGCCATCGACTTCGGCTTCGGGCAGGAGGGCGGCCGGGAGTACGACATCTACCTGTCGGCGCCCGACAAGCAGTGGGACACTTTCCGCCCTGTCTTCGACAAGGTCAAGGCGGGCTTCCGCACGCTCCGTTGAGGGTTTCCCGCCGGAAGGGTCGGTCCCGATGGACGACGACGTCACCCTGCACGGCCCGGCGGGCTGGGAAGGATCCCCGCGCCGGTACGGCCCGGTCGCGCGGGTCGCCGTGCTCTCCGACATCCACGCCAACGTCCCCGCTTTTGAAGCGGTGCTCGCCGAACCGGACGTCGCTGCCGCCGACTTCGTCGTACTCAACGGCGATCTGACCTGGGGACCGCAGCCGCAGGAGACGTACGAACTGATCGCCGCGCTCGGCGACCGGGCCCTGTGCGTACGGGGCAACTGCGACCGCTACGCCGCCGAGATCGGCACCGGTGTGCGGGTGGCCGACACCCCGCGCCAGCAGTGGATCGCCGACCGGCATTCGCCCGAGGCCCTCGGCTTCCTCACGCGCGTGCCCTTCGGAGTCGTCGTCGAGATCGACGGACTGGGCCCGGTGCACTTCTGCCACGGCTCCCCGCGCAGCGACCACGAACTGGTCACGCCCGCAACGCCGTCCGAGCGGTTCACGCGGCTGTCCGCGGCGATCGACGCACGCGTCCTGGTCACCGGCCACTCGCACCTCCAGTTCGACCGCGCGGTGGCCGGCCTGCGCAGCGTCAACCCGGGAAGCGTCGGGCAGCCGTACCACTCGGGCGAGCCGGGCACCGCGCACTGGGCGCTCCTCGGCCCCGACGTCCGGCTCAGGAGCACCCGTTACGAGGTCTCGGACGCCGTGGCCCGCGCGCATCGGGCGGCCGACCCGGACGCGGAGCGCTATGTCGCCGCCCTGCTCACTCCGCCGGCTCCCGAGGAGATCGTCGAGGAGGCGGAGAGCCTGGTCTTCGTGAATTGAGTCGACTGACGGACGTCACTGGCCGGGGACGGCCGGCGCCGGGATGTCCGCGGTGTCGAAGTCGCCGGCGATGATCAGCGCGGCGAGGTCCGACAGCCGCAGGTGACGGGCGCGCGCGTAGGAGCGGAACGCGGCGAAGGCGTCGTCCACCGAGGTGTTCCAGCGCTCCGCCAGTACGCCCTTGACCTGTTCGACCAGGATGCGGCTGGTCAGCGCGTTCTCCAGCTGGCTCTTCTCGATGTGCGACTGCTCCAGTGTGCGTTGCTGGAGGATCGCGATGGTGGCCACGTCGGCCAGCGCCTGGGCGAGCGCGATGTCGTCGTCGCCGAGGCGGTGGGGCGTGGTCTGGAAGAGGTTGAGGGCGCCGACGACACGGTGGCGCAGGCGCAGCGGAATCGCGTGGGTCATCACGTAACCCGTCTCCCGCGCGCGTGCGGCGAAGCGCGGCCAGTCCGCCGTCACGTCCTGGCGCGACAGGTCTATGTTCGTCCGGGCCGCACCGGTGCGGTAGCACTCGACGCACGGGCCCTGGTCGTGCTGGAGCGCGAACAGCTCCAGCAGACGCGTGTGTTCGTCCGACGCGGCGATCAGCTGCAGTTCGCCGTGCGCGTCGACGAGCAGGATGCCGGCCGCCGACACCTTCAGCAGTTCCACGCAGCGGGTGGACAGCCGTTGCAGCAGATCGAGGACGTCGAAGTCCTCGACGAGGGAGTCCGCCACCTCCACGAAGATCTCCACCAGGCGTCGTTCGCGGGCCATGCCGATCATCCCTCTCCACCGTCGGGCGAAAAAGGCCCGCTCATGTCGTCCATATCGTCGTCGAAACGGAGCCTGCGGGCGACCACGTCGTCGGCCACCTCCCCGAGGGGACGCTCACTGCTGTAGGCGAAGGCCCGCAGGCGCAGCATGGCGTCCGCCATGGACACCCCGGCCTGGACACTGATCATGCCCGTGGCCTGGTGCACCTTCGCCCTGTGGAGCCCCGTCGGCCACGCCAGGAACGTGCCGGGACCCTGTGCGTATCCGCCGTCCCCCCGCCGGTCCCCGTTGAGGAACGCGCCGGTCAGCGCGCCGGCCAGGGCCGTGGCATCCGTCCACTGCTGCTCGCTGATCCGCCGGTCCCCGTCGCTCAGCATGGTCAGTACGCCGATCCGGATGGCCCCGATGCTCAGCGGGAAGCAGCTCACACCGTGTACGCCCAGCTCCCGCGCCGACGGAAGCAGCGCGGGCCAGCGGTCGGGGCGTACCCGGTCCAGGTCCGGCTCCGTGACGGGGGTGCCGGTGCGGACCGCGTCCGGGCCCGGCCCCTCGCCCAGCGTGAACTGGAGTTCCTCGAAACGGGCGCTCACCTCGGGGTGGCACCAGAGCGGCTCGGGTGTCCGGCCGTCGCCCACCAGGAGCGACAGCGCGACGCCCTCGGCGCGCAGCGCCCGCGCGCACGCCTCGGCAGGATTCCCGCGCCCGCCGAGGCGCAACGACCGCAGAACGTCGGCCATGCCGTCGCTGATCACCGGATCCCGTTCCGCAGCGGCCGGGGCTCCTCGGGAGAGGCGCCGAGCGGCCTTCGCCCTCCGTACCCTACGCGGGCAGGTCTCCCGCCGCGCTGTACTCCTTCAGGGGTTCGGCGGCGACTCCGCGCCGGGCGTCGTGGGCGGTCGCGTACCGGGGGAACCGCTCGTCGACGGAGGCAGCGCGGAGCACCAGACCTATGCCCGGCCGGGTGTAGACGACGCGCGCCCACCCGCGCCGCTCCTGGCAGTCGTCCCACGCCGCGCACAGCGGGTCCAGGACGCTGCCGTCCATGAACGTGACGCGGCTCAGGTCGACGACGAGGAAGAGCCGCCCGGTGCCGTGGCGGACGTCTTCGAGGTCGCGGGTGAAGTCCGGCGCGGTCGTCAGATCCAGCTCGCCGTCGGCGCGGACCGTACGGCACTCGCCGTGCGGGTCGTGATGGTCGTAGGGGTGACGCGGGTCGTACGGGTGGCGCGGGTCGTGCGGATCGGGATGCGGGTTCATGTGCCCCATCTCCTTTGTCTGCCTGCCGGATGGCTTTCGCCTTGCGCAGTGCCTCTGTTGCGCGGAACGGGACTGCACGGAGAGGGCCGGGGGCAGGGGCTGCCGCACACTCAGCGTATTGCTCTGGGGGTGTGGGGAGTTGCTCGCTTCGGTATCTGGCCGAGTGGGTGATCGGCGGGTGATCGGAGAGGCTCTTCCCGTCCGGTTACCGGCGGTTCGGGGGCGAAAGGCGTCCGGTCTCCGAAGTCCGCCTCGGCCATGGGCGGGGTACGGTGGGTGAACCGAGGGCATGTCGTACGCCGGTGATCGAGCCGGTCTCGTTCTCGGCGCAGGACGACGCCGGGCCGATCGTCGCCCGTGGCAGGTTCCGCCCTATGACCGCCATTCGGTCCCTACGCCGGCTCCTCGTCCTCGATGTCTCTGTTGCGTTCGACGGCTCTGTTGCGTTGAACGCCTCTGCTGCGTTCGACGGCTTCGATGTCCCTGACGGCTTCGAGGTGTTCGACGCCTTCTGCCAGTGAGCCTGTTCCGTCCCGCGTGCCGCGGTCCGCCGCGCACGAGCCACCGGCACGCCGAAGTCGTGCCCCCAGACAGGAGCGCTTCCATGGCCACCGCCGTCCAGCCGCTGCCCTCCCAGCCCCTCGCCCGCCTGAGCCTGCCGCCGCACAGCACCCTGCCCCGGCGCGTCGACGGGGCATGGTGGCCCCGCTCGCGCGACCTTCTGGTCGAACTCCCGCTGCTGATAGGCGAGTTGCCCCGTGCGTGGGGTCAGATCACCGGCGTGTCCGTGAACTCGGAGATGTGGCACGCCTCGCCCGGGCGGATGCTCGTCGCCAACCATGTCGTACGGCTGCACAGGACCTCCGGGCCGCACGGCCGCCACGTCCTGCGCCTGCTCAGCGGCCAGGGCAGGGGCCGCCGTGACCTGCTGGTCGTACCTCCGGAGCTTGTCGCGGCGGACGCGGAGCCGCTGATGGCGGCCGTGGCGGCTGCCGAGGCCGGCGGCGCCCGCTCGCCTCGCTGAAGTTCCGCGCGCGCCGCAAACTGAAGTCCTGCCCCCGGATCACCGCAGCGGTCTGCGGATCCATACGTCCCGAGCAGCCGTTTCCCGCCCGGGAGTTGAGGCACCGGGGCCGAGTTCGCCGAGTTTCGACCAGCCCCAGGCGTGCAGGGTGCTCGCCGCCGCGTTCTCACGGGTGTAGCCCTCGGGACGCTCCACGGCGGCGACGACGAGGTCCGCACCGAGACGGAACAGCAGTCGCTCGCTCAGCCGTGTCGCGATGCCCTGGCGGCGGTGGGCCGGCAGCACCATCAGGCCGGCCAGCCGGAACGTCCGCCCGGAGACGGCGAGTTCCTCGATCTCCTTCGGCAGGTCGCCCCGGAATCCCGACCACCACTCGCCGGTACGGGCGAGCCGGAACCCGTAGGCGCAGCCGACAAGACCTCCCCCGTCGGCGACCGTCATGTCGAAGCCGGGCTGCTGCACATGCTGTTCGAACCGGCGCAGAAAGCCCTGGCGGTCGCGGTACTCGGCACCCGCCACACCGTCGTACGCCGTGACATGGACGTCCGCGACGGCGTCCCGCTGCTGCTCGGCCTGCCACCGCGACAGCCCGCGCAAGTACACCTCGGTCATACGGGCCTCTCTGTCACTGTCATACGGGCCTTCGCCAACGGGGCCTCCGTGCAAGGGATCTCCCCCGGCCGCGGGACGGTCACTCGTCACCAGCGCCCCGGCTCGGTGCCGACGATCGGTTCGGAGGGCTTGCCGTCCACGCCGACCGGGACGTCACCGGTGAGCATGACGCGGTGCATGACGCGCGGGAAGTCCAGGTGGGCCAGGTCGTTCGGGGCCAGGTGGATGGTGGCGCGGTTGTCCCAGAACGCCACGCTGCCCGGCTCCCACCGGAACCGGACGGTGTACTCGGGCCGGACCGCCTGCTCGAGCAGCATCTCCAGCAACAGGCGGCTCTCCGCGCGGGACACGTCCTGGATCTGCTCGACGTAGTAGCCGTTGACGAACAGCACGCGCTCACCGGTCTCCGGGTGCACCCGCACCAGGGGGTGGCTGGAGGCGACCTGCCGGTCCAGCAGATGCCGCAGGTACGCGTCGTCGCCCGGCCGCGGCTGGTACCCGACCCCGAGCCGGTGCTCGGCGCGCAGCCCGTCGACGAACCGCCGCACCGGCTCCGACAGTCCCGCGTACGCCGCCGCCAGGTTGGACCACGTGGTGTCGCCGCCGTACGGGGGTACGGTCTCGGCGCGCAGGATGGTCGCGGCCGGCGGGTCGATCCTGGCGCCGTGGTCGCAGTGCCAGCCCCTCAGCAGGGTGTGGCGGCGCCGCTCCAGCCACTCGGCGTGGTCCATGCCGTACCGTCCGCCCAGCTCCAGCCGGTCGGCCGTCGTCTCCACCTGCGGGAACCCCTCCGGAGACGCGCTGCCACGCTTCCCCAGCGTCACCGGCTCACCGAACCGCCGCGCGAACGCGACATGGGCCGCGTGATCCAGCCGCTGCCCCCGGAAGAACACCACCTTCCAGCGCAGCACAGCCGCCCGGACCACCGCGACCACCGCGTCGTCCAGCGGCCCGGCCGCCAGGTCCACCCCGGTGATCTCCGCGCCGATCAGCCCCGCGACCGGCTTCACCTCGACGCCTTCGACACCATCGACGCCTTCGACTCCGTCATCTGTCGTCATCTGCGCTCCGTTGACCGTGAGTCCGACCCCGTCGAAAGAATCATGGACCGCCGCCCGGCCTTCAGGACAGGGCGTGTGACGCCCACGAAGCGAGGAAGCGCAGGCCAAGGGGCGGCCGTAGGGTGAGAGGAAGGTTCGGCCCGACCCCCACTCAGGAGAGCCCCCGTGGAAATCCTCAAGCCGCAGCCCACCACCAAGGCCCCTGCCGACTGGTTCACCGGAGACGTCTGGTTCGACGTCATCTACGCGGGCCAGGAACCGTCCCGGATGCGCGTCAACATGGTGCGCTTCTCGCCCTGCGCCCGTACCGACTGGCACTCGCACGCCCTCGGCCAGACCCTGCACATCGTCTCCGGGACCGCGCTGATCGGTACCCGCGACGGCACGGTCATCGAGGCCCACCCCGGCGACACCATCCACACCCCGGCCGGCGAGGAGCACTGGCACGGTGCCGCTCCGGACCGCTTCATGGAGCACCTCGCCATGTGGGAGGGCCTCGGCGACGGCAGCCCCGAGACCGAGTGGCTCGAGAAGGTCAGCGACGAGGTGTACAGCGCCCCGCGCAGCAGTACCCGCTGAGCGGCCGGACCCGGAACGAACGAGTACGTCACGCCCCCGGCCACCGAAGGAAGTCCATGACCACCATCGCCATCATCGGGGCGGGCCCCGGTCTCGGAGCCGCCGTGGCGCGGCGGTTCGGCCGGGAGGGCCACGACGTCGCCCTCGTTTCGCGCGACCGTGAACGCGTCGACGCCCTCGCCGCCGGCCTGACCGGCGCCGGCATCACGGCACGCGGTTTCGCCGCCGACGTACGCGATCCGAAAGCCCTGGAAGCGGCCCTGGACGCCGCGGCCGCGACGCTGGGCCCGATCGAGATCCTGCAGTACAGCCCCATCCCGCACCGGGACTTCATGCGGCCGGTCCTTGAGACGGCCCCCGCCGATCTCGTGGGCCCGATCGAGTTCTCCCTGTACGGACCCGCCACGGCCGTCCGCCAGGTGCTGCCCTCCATGCGGTCGCTGGGCCGCGGCACCATCCTCCTGGTGAACGGCGGCACCGCCGTGGTCCCGCACCCCGACCGGGCAGGCACCTCGATCGCCTTCGCGGCGGAGAGTGCCTACGGCCACCTGCTGCACGACACGCTCGCAGGCGACGGCATCCATGTGGCGCAGCTCGTCATCCCGGGCGCGATCATCTCGGGCCACGACAGGAAGGACCCCGCGGTGCTCGCGGACACCCTGTGGGGCATCCACAAGGAGCGGCACGGGTTCCGGCACTACGCGGACGACCTCGACAGCTGATCGGGAGCCCTGAGGTGTCGCCGCCCAGGCGGACCGCTCAGAGCCGGCGGGTCCGCGATCCGGCGCTCAGCTGGAACCGTTGGAGGATTCCTTCGCGGCGCGGCGGTACTCGGCGTTGATGCGCTGTGCTTCCTCGAGCTGGTCCTCGAGGATGACGATGCGGCAGGCGGCCTCGACCGGGGTTCCCTTGTCGACCAGCTCGCGGGCGCGCGCGGCGATCCGCAGCTGGTAGCGGGAGTACCGCCGGTGCCCGCCCTCGGAGCGGAGCGGAGTGATCAGCCTGGCTTCGCCGATGGCCCGGAGGAAGCCGGGCGTGGCGCCGAGCATCTCGGCGGCCCGGCCCATCGTGTACGCGGGGTAGTCGTCGTCGTCCAGACGGCCACTGAGCGGAGTATCTGCTGTCATTTCACCTCGATGTGCAACGCGTCGAGGGGCCCTGGCGCCGTACGGCACCAGGGCCCCGAAGGAAATTCAACACCATCGGTCGGCTCTACTGCTGCGCCGACCTTCTGTTTCCGCTGCCCGGCCTGTGTGAAGGACGGGACTGCGAGGATCGCGGATGCTTGACCGGGGACCACCTTCCATTCCGGGGTCTTGCGGTACCCGGGCCGCAAACTGCTCGGTCCGGGCGATCCGATGGCGTCTGCTCCTCCGTCCTTCCACTGAGTCGATCACTTGGCTATGAAAGAAACCTTAGCCACGACACCAACCAATGTCTACTCTGGCGAGCATAGATTTCAGAGCCCTAGAGGCGTAAATATTCTGCGGTCCCAGGGAGTGGGAGGCGTGGCGGCGAGTACCCGTCGAAAACGCGATGAGGGCCCTGCCGACGCGCGTCGGCAGGGCCCTCATCGCTGTACTGGTGGGGCGGCGTACTGGTGTGCCGGCTTTCGCCGGCCCTTCCTCAGACTTCCAGGGGCGCGGAGCTGCCGAGCATCGCCGACGCGTTCTGGAGCGGTGTGAGGGCGGGCGCGGGCGGTGCGGCCGGCGCGAGCGCATGGTCGTTGCGGCAGGTGAAGCCGAGGCGGGCCATGGCCCGGGTGACCTCCCCGGCGGTGAAGTCGCGGCGGTCCTGCCGGGTGATGACCTCGCCCACTTGCTTGACGGGGTAGTGGCAGCGGCCGATGATCACGGACTCACCCGTGATCGGCTCGGGCTTGACACCCTTCATCGTGTCCAGCACCCCGCTCTTCGTGAGGTCGAACGGGAAGCGGGCGATGACACAGCGCATGATGCCTCACAGGGGAGGGAGGAGGGGGAGGGGACAACGGGCTGCTGCTGACCGGGATTTCACCGGCGCTGCTATGCCGCCGGGTTGACGGCGGGCCGCCGGGGCCCGGTGCGACCGCGACGTCCGCGGGACGAGGACGACGAGGACGACGAGGATGCGGAGCGCCGGGGCCGCTCCACGACCGGCGCCTTGATGACGACCGGGATGCCCGAGGGGGCCTGGGCGCCCGTGATACGGCTCAGCTCCGCCTCACCCGAACGTACTTGGGTGTTCTGCGGGGTGATTCCGGCGGCGACCATGAGCCGGGTCATCTCGCGGCGCTGGTTGGGCGTCACCAGGGTGACGACGCTGCCCGACTCGCCGGCGCGGGCCGTACGTCCGCCGCGGTGCAGGTAGTCCTTGGGGTCGGTGGGCGGATCCACGTTGACGACCAGGTCGAGGTTGTCGACATGGATGCCTCGGGCGGCGACGTTGGTGGCCACCAGCACCGTGACGTGTCCGGTCTTGAACTGGGCCAGGGTCCGTGTGCGCTGCGGCTGGGACTTGCCGCCGTGCAGGGCGGCGGCGCGGACACCGCTGCTCAGCAGGTGCTCGGTCAGCCGGTCCACCGCGTGCTTGGTGTCCAGGAACATGAGGACCCGGCCCTCGCGCGCCGCGATCTCGGTGGTCGTCCGGTTCTTGTCCGCGCCGTGCACGTGCAGGACGTGGTGCTCCATCGTGGTGACCGCGCCCTTGGACGGGTCGACGGAGTGGACCACCGGGTCGGTCAGGTAGCGCCGGACCAGCAGGTCGACGTTGCGGTCCAGGGTGGCGGAGAAGAGCATCCGCTGCCCCTCGGGGCGCACCTGGTCGAGCAGCGCGGTGACCTGGGGCATGAAGCCCATGTCGGCCATCTGGTCGGCCTCGTCGAGGACGGTGATGGCGACCTGGTTCAGCCGGCACTCACCACGGTCGATGAGGTCCTTGAGCCGGCCCGGCGTGGCGACGACGACCTCGGCCCCGCCCCGCAGCGCACCGGCCTGCCTGCCGATCGACATTCCGCCGACGACGGTGGTCAGCCGCAGCCGCACGGCGCGGGCGTACGGGGTGAGCGCGTCGGTGACCTGCTGGGCGAGCTCGCGGGTGGGGACGAGCACGAGGGCCAGCGGCTGGCGCGGCTCGGCGCGCTGACCGGCCGTACGGGCAAGGAGCGCGAGGCCGAAGGCGAGGGTCTTGCCCGAACCGGTGCGGCCGCGGCCGAGTACGTCACGGCCCGCGAGGGAGTTCGGCAGGGTCGCCCCCTGGATCGGGAACGGCTCGGTCACGCCCTGCCGGCCGAGCTCGGCCAGCAACGCCGCCGGCATCTCGAGATCGGCGAACGCCTCGACGGCGGGAAGCGCCGGGGTGATCGTCTCCGGCAGGGCGAACTCGCCCTGCGGCGCGGCCGGCCGGCGTCCGTAACCCGAGCTGCGGCTCGGAGCGCCGGAGCGGCCGCCCCTGCTCGAGCCGGAGCCTCCGGAGCCGTATCCGCCGGAGCCGGAACTGCCGGAACCTCCGGTGCGGGTGCGGGTGAAACGCTCGTTCGAGCGGCTGCGTGTGCGGTCGCGGTTCATGCGGAACCTTCCTTGATATGGCGCGTATCAAGGAATTCCCGCAGCAAATGAGCAGCGCAGAGAATCGCAAGAACGGGCCGATGAAAATGCTGAACCGAATCGGTCGGATTCGGTCGGCGGTAAATACTCGCGGGATGCGGCACCGAGGAAATCGGCGTGATCCCGGCAGTGATCTCGGGAATTCCATGCGGACGGCTTTGGTGATTCATCGCGTCCGCGTCCTGGAATGCAGCAAGCTGGGGCCCGCACCCCAAGGTGCGGGCCCCAGCTGCGAAGTAAGCGTCAGCGTCAGGCGGGAACGATGTTCTCGGCCGTCGGGCCCTTCTGGCCCTGCGCGATGTCGAAGGTCACCTTCTGGCCCTCCTGGAGCTCGCGGAAGCCCTGGGCGGCAATGTTCGAGTAGTGGGCGAAGACGTCAGCGCCGCCGCCGTCCTGCTCGATGAAGCCGAAGCCCTTTTCCGCGTTGAACCACTTAACGGTACCGGCAGCCATGTTGAATCTCCTTCGGGGGGTGCGTCGGAGTTCACACTGTGTGCACTCCGAGTCGCTGTGATGATTACCCCGCAGGATTTTTCTGGGGACCACAACTGCAACTGAGATCGACAGTAGCACGCTGCGATCGGCCATGTGCTCTCAATAACTCTGCTCCGCCTGTCGACCGAATAACCCTCATCGCACGTCACGTCAATTTCTCACTTCGCGGACACAGATATTGACCTGCCTCGGGCGCAGCGTTCGGGTGCCCGTCGGGCGCGGGCGCCCCGGGCCGTACCGCCGGGTCCGTGACTTTGCGATTCCTTTACACTGGGTGGGGTGACCGAGATTCTGCTGTTGCTCCTGGCCCTGCTGCTCACGCTCGCGTGTGCGGTGTTCGTGGCGGCCGAGTTCTCCTTGACGACCGTCGAGCGGGGTGATCTGGAGCGGGCCGCCGAGGCGGGGGAGCGGGGCGCGGACGGTGCGCTGAAGGCCGTACGGCGGCTGACTCTGCAGTTGTCCGGCGCTCAACTCGGCATCACCGTCACCTCGTTGGTGATCGGCATGCTCGCCGAGCCGTCGTTCGCCGCGCTGTTGCGCGGTCCGCTGGAGGCGGTCGGCCTGGGTGGCGCGGCCTCCTCCGTGGCGACCGTGCTGGGAGTGGTCGTCTCCACCGTCGTGCTGATGGTGGTGGGCGAGCTGGTGCCGAAGAACTGGGCCATCTCGCGTCCGCTGGCGGTCGCGAAGGTGGTGGCCGGCCCGCAGCGAGGGTTCACGGCCGCGTTCGGGCCGTTCATCCACCACCTCAACAACACCGCGAACCGTGTCGTACGCCGCTTCGGCCTGGAACCCGCCGAGGAGCTGGCCTCCGCCCGCAGCCCCGAGGAGCTGGTCGCGCTCGCCCAGCACTCGGCCGCCGAGGGCGCGCTGGAGGCGGACTCCGCCGAACTCTTCGTACGCACCCTGCACTTGGGCGAGCTGACGGCGGAGAACGTGATGACCCCGCGGGTGGACGTGCGCGCGCTGGAGTCGCGCGCCACGGCGGCCGACGCCGCCAACCTCACCCACGCCACCGGCCTGTCCCGCTTCCCGGTCTACCGCGACAGCCTCGACGAGGTCGTCGGTACCGTCCACATCCGCGACGTACTGGCCCTGGAGCCCGCAAGGCGGGCCGTCACCCCGGTCACCGAGCTGGCCACCGCCGCGCTGCTCGTGCCCGACAGCCTGCCCGCGGACCGGCTGCTCGAGCGGCTGCGCGAGAGCCGCACGATGGCCGTCGTCATCGACGAGTACGGGGGTACGGCGGGGGTGGCGACGGTGGAGGACATCGTCGAGGAGGTCGTGGGCGAAGTACGCGACGAGCACGACCCCGTCGAGGTCCCCGACCTGCTGCCCGCGCCCGCCACGGCCGACGGCCGCTCGGTGTGGGAGGCGGACGGCGGCGTACGGATCGACGAGCTGACCGGCATAGGACTGACCGCACCCGAGGGGCCGTACGAGACCGTCGCCGGACTCATCGCCACGCGCCTCGCCCGTATCCCCGTCGAGGGCGACACCCTCGACCTCGGCGGCTGGGCGCTGACCGTGCTGGACGTCGAGCACCACCGCGCCGACCGCGTCCGCATCACCGAACCGGTGACCGTGCCGCACCAGATCACCGAGGAAGCCCGATGACCGTCGTCCAGCTCGCCATCGGCGCTCTGACCCTGCTGACCAACGCGTTCTTCGTCGGCGCGGAGTTCGCCCTGATCTCCGTACGCCGCAGTCAGATCGAACCCCGCGCCCAGGAGGGCGACAAGCGTGCCCGGATGACGCTGTGGGGGCTGCGGCACATCTCCGCGATGATGGCCACCGCCCAGCTCGGCATCACCGTCTCCTCGCTGGTGCTCGGCGCGGTCGCCGAGCCCGCGATCGCGCATCTGCTGGAGCCGGCCTTCGAGACGGCGCACATCCCGGACGGTCTGGTGCACCCGATCGCCTTCGTCATCGCGCTGACCGTGGCGACGTATCTGCACATGCTGATCGGCGAGATGATCCCGAAGAACATCGCACTCGCCGCCCCTGTGACGACGGCACTGTTCCTCGGGCCGCCGCTGGTGGCCCTCACCCGGGCCCTGAAGCCGGTGGTCTTCGGGATCAACGCCTTCGCCAACGTGCTGCTGAGGCTGATGCGCGTGGAGCCGAAGGACGAGGTGGAGTCGGTCTTCACCGACGACCAGCTCGCCCGCATGGTCGTGGACTCCAGCGCGGCCGGACTGCTCACGCCCGCCGACGGCGAGCGGCTGCGCGACGCGCTGGAACTGGGCACCCGCCCGGTCGGCGAGATCCTCGTCCCGGTGCCGAAGATGCGCACCGTGGACCACGCCGTGACCCCGGCGCGCCTCGAACGGGCGGCCGCCGAGGCGGGCTTCTCCCGCTTCCCGGTCACCGGCGAGGACGGCACCCTGCTCGGCTACCTGCACATCAAGGACACCCTGGGCGTCGCCGACCGCGACCGCCCCTTCCCGCGCAGCGCCCTGCACCCCGTCACCCGGGTCCGCATCGACACCCCGCTCGACGACACCCTCACCGCCCTGCGCGCCATGGGCAGCCATCTGGCCGCGGTCACCGGCGAGAAGGGCGCGGTGCTCGGGTTCGTCACGATGGAGGACGTGCTGTCGGAACTGGTCGGCCCGGCCCCCGCCACGCGTACGTGACCGGAACCGGGCCGCTTCAACTCCCGCTGATCCTGGGCTAGTTGGAGAAGTACAGGTACTTCCACGGGCCGTACGTCGTCGAGTTCACCGTGTCGCCGGACGAGCTGTTGACGTACGTCGACCGCATCCGCGCCCGGATGCCGGACTCGCCGGGCGCGCCGAGGCTGACCGCCGACTTGCCGTTCGTGGCGAGTGCGAAGTACTGCGAGTCGCCCGAGTACCAGGTGCCCTGGTAGTAGACCTGGAGGTCGAAGCGCTGCATACGGCCCGGGTAGTACGTCATGGTCGTGGTGAGCAGCGGGTCGGTGTTCTTGTGGAACCAGTAGTACGACTGCGAGCCGATCTTGGCCGTCTTGTAGTGCTTGGAGACGGCGGTGGAGATCTTGACCCGGGCGAAGGCCGTCACCTTCACCGTCCTGGGCGCGTAGCGGGCGTCGCCCTTGAAGACTGCGGTGATCTCGGTGTCCCGGGTCATGTCGACCCAGGCGCCGATGTTGCCGCTGGAGTTGACCTTCCCGGTCTTCACCAGCTTGTTGGGCTTGTCGCTGCCGAACGGGTTCGCCCAGATCTCGACCGAGCGGTTCTTGTACGTCGAGCCGAGGTGCGCGGTGAAGGCGACGTCGGTGCCGTAGTTGTAGACCTTGCCGTTCTTGTTCAGGGTCAGCGTCGGCTTCGCACGGGAGACGGTGACCTTGTCGGACGCCGTGGCCGCGATGTGCGCGGCGTCGCCCGCGTAGGCGACCTTGTACGTGACCGTGCCGCCGGCCGGCGGGGTGTCGGTGAAGCTGTACGTGCCGTCCGCCTTCACCGTGACGGCGGGCAGCGCCTTGCCGTTCGGGCTGTCCAGGTCGGTGCGGGTGACGGCCAGCTTGGCGCCCGTCGGCAGCGGCACGGTCGCCGAGAGCTTGCCGGTGGCGGTGAGCTTCTTGGCGCGGTCGGCTGTCGCCGGGGCGTTCACCGTGAGGGTGGGGACGCTCATCGCCGGGTCGGTGAGCGCCTTGAGGGTGTACCGGGAGTTCGTGTCCCTCACCATGGCGAAGAGCCGCGAGGAGTCGGGGGCCCAGGCCAGCAGGTCCCTGCCGTAGGCCGCGGCGTCGAAGGTGCGGACCGACTGGTCGGAGCCGGGCTTGTAGACGGACACACGCCGGTCGTAGACGCGGGCGACCAGGCCGCTCGGGGAGACGTCGGCGTACCCCGTCACCTCCGGGTAGGACCCAGACTCGGTGAGGGTCCCGCTCGGGTAGGAGAACCGCTGGTTGCCGTTGACCAGCACCTGGGCGCCGGGCACGAGGTCGACGTCGCCGAAATAGCGGTTGGCGCTGCTCTTGGCGATCACCTGGGGTGCGGCGCCGGACACGTCGAGCACGTTCGCCGCGCCTTCCCAGGCGCCGCTGTCGGTGTAGGACAGCAGCCCGGGGGCCGACAGGTCCGCGTCCAGGAGCGCCGAGTCGCTGTACGGGGCGACTCCGTCCGGGAGTTGGTCCAGGAGCAACGCGTCCGTTCCGCCCGCCGGGTTCAGGGAACCCAGGTTTCCGTGGAAGGAGCCGTCCTCGCCCGTGGTCCGGTAGGAGAACCAGAGCCGGCCGCCGGCGAAGGCGACCTCGCGCGGGGTGGCGTCGGCGCCGATGTCGTGGCGCGACCTGACCTGAAGGGTGGCCGGGTCGAGGGCCACGATCTCGTGGCTGCTCGGCAGGGCCGCGTACAGGGTGGCACCGTCGTCGGACAGCGCCAGGTCGCTGAGGTCGCCGAAGCCGACGTTCACACCCACGACGGTGCCGCTGTAATCGGCGGCCAGGATCCGCCCGTTGTCCTGGTCGCCGACGAAGACGCGCTTGAGGGCGCCGTCCGCGACCATGCCGACCGGCGTGGTGACGACAGCCTCCTGCGCCGCCGCCGCGGGCCCGGCCGTGACGACGCTCAGCGCCGCCGAACTGAAAAGAACCGCGAGCGCTGTCGCGGTCGAAATGCTGCGCCTGCGCACAGTGATGTACCCCCCACAAGAAACCCGGTGGTCGCCGGGGATTGAGAGCGCCGCGCAACGCCCGGACGTGACCGCTGACGTGCGGTGACGCGCGGGGCGCGGCTGCTGTGGAGAGCGTATGGCATGCCTGTGACAGAAGTGGAGGGAGTTTCCTGCCAGTTGGCGTCCTGGAAGCGGACGTACGGCGCGTTCCCGGCGCATTCTCGAAGCGTTCCCGGCGCGTTCTGGATGCGTTCCGGACGCGTTCCGTACGCGGCGAAACCGTGCGGCCGTCCCAGCCGTCTCACACGCCGACACACGGGTGGCGTACGGCTGTTCGCCCGAAGGAACCGCAGCTGGAGGCATCCCATGGCCATGGTCGGTCTGTTCTGGATCACCGAGGACGCCGTGTACCTGGGGGCCGAGCCCATCGGGACGGCGTCCGGCGTGCGGCTGACGGAGGACGGGGTCGAGACCCTGGGGATGGGCAACGGCGCGTCCTGGAGCTGGGAGCAGATACGCCGGATCGAGGTCCGCGACCTGGTCGTACGGTCCGCGGGCCGGCGGCTCGTCTCCATGGCCATCGACTCGCTGGTCGTACTGGTGACCGGCGACGGCGAGCTCCCGCCCGCCTTCACCGTGCACCTGGAAACGGTCACCGAGTCCGTCGACGTGAGCGCCCTCCCAGCGGTGGCCGGCGGCATCTACCCGCAGACCGAGCGCGAACTCTCCCGCACGCTCCTGGAGCGCCTCGCCGACGGCGGCGCGGCCGTCGGCGACCTCCTCGCCTGGCGCCGCGAGCAGCCCGACGACAGCACCCCGCGCCGCGAGGAACGCGAGGCGCTGCTGCGGAAGTGGGCGGGGGAGTAGGTTCCCCCCGTCCCTTGCCTCAGTGGTCGTTCTCCAGGTGGAGCTTGAGCAGGTCCACGCCGTAGTCGCCGCCGTTGGGCGTGCGGATGATGGTGTGGATGTGCTCCTGGGACGGCGTTCCGCCGCCCATGCCCATACCGCCGCCGGGGCCGCCACCGTTGGAGTCGGCGCTCGCGCTGGCACTGGCGCTCGCGGTGGAGTCCCCCTTGTAGAAGAGGGGCGCCTGCGCGTCGTACTCGATGAGGACGACCGGGCTGTGGATCCGGTAGTAGAAGGCGGAGTCGTCCTCCGTCTCGCCCATCCAGTAGAAGTACGTGTCGTCCAGGTGCTTCTCCACCTCGGCCAGCTTGACCTCGGCGTGTCCCTCGCTCATGTAGCCGATGTACACCCCGGCCAGGTCGAGCAGCTTCTGCTTCTGCGCCGAGGTGAGGCCGGAGCACTGCAGGCCCTCGTAGGCGAGCTTCAGGTTGTCCTGGCCCGCACCGGCTTTCATGTCCTCGTTGCCGTTGGGCTGCGAGGAGACGGCCTTCTTGAGCTGCGCCGCGGTGAGGGAGCGGATCATGGCCAGACCGGCCGTGGTCTCCGGCTTGAAGAGGGTGATCTTCTCGCCCTTGTACGTGCCCGTGGTGGGTTCCGAGCCCATGAAGGTCGGCGTCATCACGACCTGGTCACCCAGGACGAAGTAGTTGATGGCGACGTGGTGGCCCTCGTACTGGAACCCCCACGGCTTCGTGGTGGACGGGGTGCCCATGAAGGTGAAGAAGTAGTGGCCCTCGGTGAGCGTCTTCTGGTTGCCGCCGTTGGAGTCGCCCAGGAACGCGTTGAGCTTCATGATGCCGCGGGTCTGGGTGAGACCGTCGGCGGAGAGGGCCTCGCCGAGGAGCGCGTAGCCGAGGTTCTGCTTCTTCTCGGTCATGTCGCCCATGCGGACGCCCTTGCGGTCGTAGCCGTCGACGTTGCTCCAGGCCGTCCACTCGTCGGCGTCGATGTCGAACACGCAGGACTTGCGCTCCGTGGCGGAGAGCCCGTCCAGGAACGCCTGCGCGGCCTTGACCAGCGAGTCCGTGGAGACATCCGTGGAGTGGATCGTGTACAGGTCCTCGACGACCTTGCCGTCGGTGGTGACGCCCACGACATCCGCGTACTTGACCTGCTCGGCGCCGGGGCCCATGCCGCCGCCACCGCCTCCGCCGGGCCCGCCGGAAGGCATGCCGCTCGGGGCACCGCCCGGGGCGCCGGAGGACGAGGCGGAGCTCGCCGTGTCGGAGGAGCCCGAGGAGCAGCCGGTCATGGTCGCCACGGCGGCGACTCCGCCTGCCAGCAGCGCCTTGTTCATGAACCAGCGCCGGCTGCGCTCGGCCTCGGGAGTGCGGGGGGTGTGTCCGTGTCCATACATGCAGCCAAGCTCCAGGAGAAACCTGAAGCCCGGCTGAAGTCGCCGGTGGGCAGGCTGTGCCCGGGGGCCGAACCCCTGGAGCCCGTGCGGCGGACATGCCGGGGGCCCAGGGGTACGGCCGTCTCCTACGGGGTGTCTCCTACGGGGTGTTGATCAGGTCGTACGGCGGAACGGTCACCGTGCGTGCGCCCGGCTCACCGCCGAGGATGACCTTGCGCAGCGAGACGTTGTTGCTGGTGCTGGTCTCCTGGAGCCGCTTCTCGGGGTTGGCGATCACCTGGATGTAGTACGTGCCGTTCGCCAGGCCGGTGACGTCGAAGGACTGGCCGGGACGGTACTGGGTGTACGTGTCACCGGAGCCGACGTCGAGGACCTCGCGGACGGAGATCGAGTTCTGCTGACCGCAGGCGGTCGACAGATCGGTGTTGTACGGGTGCCAGTTGGCGTTCTTCACCGTGTAGTCGACCGCGTCGGTGTTGGCCAGGCAGAACGCCTCCTTGCCGCTGCGCACCTCCTTGGTCTGGTCCTCGCTCAGCAGCCGGTAGCTCGCGAAGTCCGTGAAGTGCCAGTGCTCGTGGCCCTCCCGCGGGTCCCACTCCATGGTGCCGCTGGGCGTGTAGCCGACCTGCTTGCCCGCGGTGTCGTAGAAGTACTGGTAGGAGTCCATCAGGTCCTTGCCGGGACTGCGGAAGCCGTCCACGACGAGCGGGGCGGGACCGGCGTTCCAGACGTTGGCGCTGAAGGCGAGATAGTCCTTGCCGGGAACGTCCCCGTCCTCGCCGTCGGTGATGGCGATGTCCCAGGCGGGCAGCGAACGCAGGTCCGGCTTGGGCACGTTGGCAGGGACGCCCGCCCGGCCGGTGGGCCGCGCGGTGCTCGCCTTCAGCCCGGGTGCGATGCGCGAGCCGTCGGTGTGCCCGGTCCCGTCCCCCAAGTGGTGTGCCAGGCCGCGGTCTTCGAGGGCGTGCGACAGGGCGGACGGGGTGGGTGCGTCGGCGCCGCGGGGGCCGTAGTGGTGACCCGCGGCCGAGCCGAGCGCGGAGGTGTTGTGGGCGGAGTGCGCGTCGTGCCCGCCGCTGTGCTGTGCGGAGGACAGGGTGGACGGGGCCGCTCCTTCCCCACCTCCGCCACCGACCTGACGTACCGTCACCTTGATGGTCGGCTGGTCGTCGGGAATGCCGAACAGGTCGCGGTACTTCTTCGCGACCGCGACCTTGGCGGTGTACTCGCCCGCGGGCAGGTCCACGGGTGTGTCGTAGTCGACCGTGCTGGAGTTGGACGCCCAGCCCTTCTCGACGCCCCACACCGAGCCCAGCGTGAACGGGTTGGTGGGGCAGCTCTCCGGGTACTTCGAGGTCGCCGGTGCGTCCGGACGGATCCGGCCGGAGGCGTTGTTCGGGCAGAAGGTGCCCTTGCTCGTCGACACCTCCTCGCCGGCCGCGTTCTTGATCGACACCTCGAGGAAGCCGGGCAGGCCGGAGAAGTCCTTCACCAGGCCGGCGGGCAGTGTCTTGGTCTGCGTACTGCTTCCGTTGCGGATGATCTGCTGGGCGACGACAGGGTCCTTGTACGACTTCCGGGTCACCTTGAACTCGAGGGGCACGTCGTCCACCGTGACGTACGTACCGAGGTCCAGATAGACGCCCGGCTCCCCCTCCCAGCGGTCGAGCGTCACGGAGTTCGACGCGGCGATCAGTTTGAGCTTCGGCTTGGCTGCCGTGCTGTCCGCGGCCTGCCCTGCCCCGGGGGCGGCCCCGGCTCCGGCGACAACGACGGTGAGTGCGGCTCCTGTGGCGAGCGCCGAACGCTTTAAGCGACTTCTGTGTTGCTGACTGGTCATCGGTTCCTCGTCTGCGAGTGCCGTGGTCAACGGCATCGGACTGGACAGCCCACGGCCGGCCGACGGTATGTGCGCACCCCACGCGCCCGAGGGCCGAAACTGTGAGCAATCTGTGAGACGGGTGAAGCCTGTGTCCGGGTTGCCTGGTGGGAGGGAACTTGGCCCGATTACGTGACTCGTCACCCGACCAAGGGACCCCCAAGTGGCGTGATCCATTGGGTCGTTGTGTGTGCGGAGACCGTGATCCCGGTGCGCTGTGGGGGTTCTGGGCGGGTCCGCCCCAAGTCCTGTGAAGCGGATCACTGTTGAGTGCCCGCTGAGTACACTCCGTCACCGTGTGGCAGGACCACGTGCGAGTGGGCGAGGAGTGGCGGGGTGCTGGTTACGCCGGAGGCCGGGGACAGGATCGCGGGCCGGTATCTCTTGCAGGAGCCCATCGGCAGAGGCGGGATGGGTGTCGTCTGGCGGGCCTGGGACGAGCGGCTCGAGCGGTGGGTCGCGGTCAAGTGCGCGCGCCTGGACGACGACCGGGCCGCACAGCGGCTGATGGGCGAGGCGCGCAACGCCGGGCGGCTGCACCACCCGAACATCGTGGGCGTCTTCGACTTCGTCGACGAGGGCGCCACCTGCTGGATCGTCATGGAGTACGTGCCCTCGCGCAGCCTCGCGCAGATCCTCAACGAGCGCGGCCCGATCGCACCCGAGGAGGCCGGGTCGATCGGCTGCCAGATCGCGGACGCGTTGACGAAGTCCCACGGCGAGGGCGTGGTGCACGGCGATGTGACACCGGAGAACATCCTCGTCACCGAAGAAGGCGTCGCGAGACTGACCGACTTCGGGATCTCCCGGGCCCTGTGGAGCGACGCCACGCAGACCGCGACGGGCAGTGTGCGCGGCAAGCCCCGGTATCTGGCCCCCGAGGTGGCCAGGGGGCAGCCCGCGGGCGAGAAGGCCGACGTGTTCTCGCTGGGCGCCTCCCTGTTCGCGGCGGTGGAGGGCCGGTCTCCGTACGGGGAGGCCGAGCACCTCATGACGTATCTGGCCCGGGCCGTCGAGGGGCACATCGAGCCCGCGCACCGGGCCGGCCCGCTGACCGAGCCGCTCACCGCGCTGCTCGAGGTGGAACCCCGACGCAGGCCTGACGCCGCCAGGGCACGGAAGCTGCTGACGCGCGCCGCCCCGCCGCCCCCGCACCTGCAGGAGCAGCTGCACGAAAGCCGCACGCTGGACCTATCCGCCTTCACGCTCCAACTGCCGCGTGCCGTACGCCGTCGCCGCCGCCCCCTGACGATCACGGCGGTGGCGCTGGCGCTGGCGGGTGCGCTCACGGCCGGCCTCGTCCTCTACGGGCCGTGGGCCTCGAAAGGCGAGGACGACGCACACGCCGTGGCCGACGCGAAACCCCCGGCCACGGCGAAGGCCGGCGCCATGGGGGACGACCGTACGGCCGACCCCTGCAAACTGCTCGACGCCGCCTCGCTGAGCCGCTTCGGCGGCACCGAACTGGACCCGGACTACGGGGAGATCGACAGATGTGACGTCCTGGTGCACAACAGCAGCGGTGACGACAACGCCGACGTCCAGGTCAACCTCGACGCGGACCAGGACACGTTCGACGGCGACCTGTCCACCCGGCTGGTCGGCAACATCACTGTCGTGACACTCCGGCGCGAGGGGAACGCCTGCCGGCGGGCCGTCATGACCGCCGACCGCAAGCAGATCCGGATCATCGGGAAGCAGCTCGCCGAACAGTCGCCCGACCCGTGCGAACTCGCCGACGCCGCAACCGATCACGTGGTCGGCGTGCTGGACGACGGCCCGGTACCCCGGCGTTCGTCGGCGCCGGCCGCGAACTCACTGGCCCGGGTCGACGCCTGCAAGCTGCTCGACGCCACCGCGCTCGAGCGCCTTCCCGGCGTCGAGGCGGGAAACCAGGACCGCGGCTTCGGCTCCTGGAACTGCGACTGGTCGAGCGACGACGGCGAACGCGAGGTGGAGATCCAGTTCAGCCGCGACAACGAACTGGCGGACGACGGCGAGCGGGTGGACGTCTCCGGGACGACCGGCTACGCCATCGCGGACGAGGCCGAGGACGACAGCTGCACCGTACGGACGCCGCACCGGACCTACACGAACTCCGTCGGCGACCACACCATCGAGTTGTTCCAACTGACCGTGTACGCCCCGCAGCCGACGAAGCAACTGTGCGACACCGCCACGGAGTTCGCGGCCACCGTCAAGCGGAACATCGCGAAGCAACTGCCGGGGCTCACGGCCCGATGACCAGGCGTCCGATGGCATCGCCGTGCAGCGCGAACCGGTACTGCAGGTCGACGGTGCCGCCGGGGAAGTCGCCTTCGAGGTGGTGCACGGCGACATAGTGGGTCGCGCCGGTCCGCTGGGCCCCGGTGAGTTCGATGGTGTACGTGAACTCGGTCGCGGAGCGGTTCAGCCACTCCTCGATCGCCGCGACGCCCTGGTACGTACGGCCGTCGTCGATCACCGTGGCGTCATCGGTGAACGAGGTGACCGCGGTGGCGGTGTCGTGGGCGCGGTGCGCCTTCAGATAGCGGGTGATCACCTCGGGCAGCGCGTCCGGGGTGATGGTCAGGGGCTGGTCCTGGTTCTGGTTCATGACGATCTCCTCCCTCGGTTACTGCTAAAATAGAAGCTACTAACTTCGACTTTAGCAGTAACTGGGAGATGGTCACGGTGGCGAGTCGCATCAGGCTGGAGGACCGGGAATGCCCGCTGTCCACCACCGTGCAGCACGTCGGTGAGTGGTGGACGCTGCTGATCCTCCACGACGCCTTCGACGGCTACACCCGCTTCGACCAGTTCCAGGAGAGCCTGGGCATCTCCTCCAGCATGCTCACGACCCGCCTGAAGACCCTCGTGACGGACGGCCTGCTGGAGCGTCGGCCGTACCAGACGAACCCCGTCCGCCACGAGTACGTACTGACCGACCTGGGCCGCTCCCTGCGCCCGGTCATCGTGGCCCTCGCCGCCTGGGGCAACTCCCGCCTCGCGCCGGAGGAACGCAGCATGATCCTCGTCGACGCGAACAGCGGCGAAGAGGTCGAGCCCACGGTCGTCGATGCCGGCACCGGCCGCCGCCTCGACGACAGCGACGCGTACGTCTTCACGGCGGGCCCGGCCGCGAGCCCGGCGATGCGCGACCGCTACGCCGGGCCCGGCCGAAGCGGGCGGGTCAGCGGGTGACGTTGAAGCGGGCGGTCATGGAATCGAACTTCGTGTCGCCGTCCTTGGCCGTCGCGAGCGCCGAGATGTACCAGGTGCCCTGGTCCAGTTCGGCCGCCTCCTTCTTCGTGACCTTCAGCGTGTAGGTGCAGCGGGACGTCTCGTCCGAGGTGCTCTTGCACTTGGCGCTTTCCCCGTGCTGAAGGTCCGCCTCGGTCAGGCCGAGCGCCGAACCCGCGGGCCACGGGATGACCTTGAGACCCTTGATGCCCGAGTCGTCACTCACGTCCGTGGTGAAGGTGAGCGAGCCCGCCTTGCTGCCGGACGGAGCGACGTAGCGGGCCGAGCTGTTCTCCAAGGTGGGCTTCGTGGCGGCAGAGGCCGAGGCGATGGCGAGGCCGCCGGCGGTTATTCCGCCGATGACGGCAATGCCGACGAGCGACGACACGACAATGCGCTTGGACATGGGCTTGGACATGGGAGTTCCCCCTGAATTCGTTGGGAGCAGGTGCGGTGCACCTGCGGAATGGAACGGGAAAGCGATACCGGAAAAGCCTGTAAGAAACCGCTGGTGGAGCCGGTGGTCGATCACTTTCTCGGTCGCTTTCTCGATGTGTTCGAGACTAGGGCCCGGGGCATTGCGCCGTCCTCGGGCTGCGGGACGATTACCGCGTTGAACCAGGGGTGGAGAACGCTGCCGAACCGTCCTCCGACCGGGCGCCGCCGCATCTATAACCCAGGTAAGAGAACGGAATCCGCCTTCAGCCGGACACCGCCCGCGTACCCGCGCCCATAGCCTGGTTCCGTCATGAATCGAACCGACGACCGGCTGCTCCCGGTCCTGCTGATCTGCGCCCAGGCCCTGGTGTGGCCCGGGGCGGCGCTGCTGCGCGGGTCCGTCCCCTCCGCGTCCGCCCTGCTCGTGGCGGCCCTGGTCGCCGGACCGGTGACGGCCGCGCTCGCGCTGCGCCGTACCCGCCCGGTGACCACCCTCGTCCTCGTCGCGGCCGCATGTGCGGTCGGCGCCGGGCCGCTGCCCACCGGGGCGATGGCGGTACTCGGCACCGCGGGTGTCGCGCTGGCCCTGTTCACGGTGGCGACCGAACGCGACACCTTCACCGCCGTGTTGTGCGTGGTTGCGCTCGTCGCCTGGCAGCTTCTGCAGGGCCTCAGCCTGCACGGCCTCAGCGACCGGAACGGACTCGACCTCGTCCTGACCGCTCTGCTGTACGCCGTCGCGTGCGGCGCCGGCCTGCTCGTACGGCGGACCCGTCGCGCGCGACAGACGGCCGAACTCCTCCTGAAGCGGGCCGAGACCGAGCGCCACCGGCTCCCGGCGGTCGAACGGCGCCGTATGGAAAGGGAGTTGCACGACGTCAGCGCCCACCATCTGACGGCCGTGGTCGTCACGGCGGGCGCGGCGCTCGGACTGCGCGACCGTCGCCCCGAACTGGCCGCCGAGGCACTGGAGTTCGCGGTCGGGACCGGCCGCGAGGTGACCCGCGCACTCGGCGCCGTACGGGCCCCGGCACCCTCGCGGGAGGACCTGCCCTCGCCGGAGGACCGGCTCCTCGACCTGGTCGCGGGGTTCCGTCGCCTCGATCAGCAGGTGGACTGCGAGATCGACCCCCTGCCGGACGGCGCCCTCGCGGACGCGGCGTACGGCATCGTGCGCGAGGCGCTGACCAACGTGGCCCGGCACGCCCCCGGTGCGCAGACGACGGTGCGGTGCCGGTACGGCGACACCCGCACGGACGTCGTCGTCACCAGCGCGGCGCCGCCGGAGGGTTCGACGGCGCACGGCGCCGGCCTGGGCGGGGGACGCGGCCAGGGCTTCCTGCGGTCCCGGGCACGGGAGGCGGGCGGCACCCTGCACAGCGGCCCGACGGCGGACGGCGGCTGGGAGGTGCGCGCGGTCCTGCCCGGCCGGACCGCCGCCCCGGCGGAGCGGTCCGTCCCGCGGAGCTACCGCGTGGCCCAGCTGACAGCCGCCGTCGGCCTGGTCCTGCAGCCGCTGCTCCCGGTGCTGGTGATCCGGGCGGAGACGGCGTCGAGCAGTTCGCATGTGTCGGCGGGCGTGCTGTTCGCCCTGCTGGCGGCGGCACAGGCGGTCGCGCTGCTGTGGCTGCGCAGGGCACCCCGCACGGCTTACGGCGTCCTGCTGGGCCTGGCCCTGCTGTGGCCGGTGGCGATGGCGGTGGGCGACTACAGCGGGCCGGTCGTCCTGCCACCGGCGCTGAGCATGCTCGCCACCTGTGCGGCCCTCGCGGCGGAGGCGGCTCGTAAGGCAGCGCCCCGTACGACAGGGCCCCGAAAGGGGCGCGGGGAACTGCGCGACCAGCCCCCACGGACCCGCAGTGTTACGACTGCTCTCCGCGCGGAGCGCATCGCTGCTGTGGTCGTGCACACGGCCGCCCTGACCGTCGCCGTTCTCGACCGCGGCACGACGGTCCCCGCCTGGGCGGTCGCCGCGTCGGCCACGGCCGGGGCGTCCCTGGCGGTCGGGGCGGCCTGGTGGGGCGGCATCCTGCGCGGACGGCGCGACCTGGCCGCCCGGGGTGTGCGGGAGGAACAGCTCGCCACCTGGACCGGGGAAGCCGTCCGCGACGCGTGGGCCGAGCGGCGCCGGATCGCCGCGGGCCTCGAGACCACCGTGCTGGCCCGCACCGCCGACATGGTCGCGCAGGCGGAGGCGGGCCGGCTCGACGAGACCGCCGAACGCGCCCGCGAGGCCCTGGCCGCGATGCGCGCCCTCCTCGACGCGGTCCGCGAGGGTGAGGGCGAGACAGGGCCCGAACTGCGCCCGCAGCCCACCCTCCAGGCCCTCGACCTGCTCGCCCACCAGTCCCGGGCCACCGGCCGCGAGGTGGAGATACGGCTGACCGACCGCGTACCGGAACACCTGCCCACCGCCGTGGACCTGGCCGCCTATCACGCCGCCGAGACGGTGCTCGCGGCCGGTGGCGAGGAGCCCGCGGTGCTCGAACTCGACGTGCACGACGGTACGTTGACGCTCACGGCCACCGGGGTTCCGAGGGCCGCCCGTCCCGCCGTACGGGAGCGTCTTGCGGCCCGGGTCGCGGCTCTCGGCGGCACCTTGACCAATGATCGGCCGGGTACGGTCTGCCTCCGGCTGCCTCTCGCGGCAGCGCCGGAGAGCGAGGAGAGCGCACGATGAGCCTCAAGGTGCTGGTCGTCGACGACCAGGGCATCGTACGGGCGGGGTTCGCCGCGGTGATCGACGCCGAGGAGGACATGACGGTCGTCGGTGAGGCCGCCGACGGAGTGGCCGCGGTACGTCTCGCCGCGGAGCTGGCCCCCGACGTGATCGTCATGGACGTACGGATGCCCGAACTCGACGGCATCGCCGCCACCCGCATCATCACGGGCCGGGAGAACGCGCCCCGGGTCCTGGTCCTGACCACCTTCGACCTCGACGCGTACGTCTTCGACGCGCTGCGCGCCGGTGCCTCCGGCTTCCTGCTCAAGGACGTGCACGCCTCCGAACTGCTGCACGGCATCCGGGTGGTGGCCACCGGAGAGAGTGTGCTCGCCCCGTCCGCGACCCGCCGCCTCATCGGCCACTACGCGTCCCGGGCGGCCACCGGGACCCGGGCCGGGAGCGGCCCCCGCGAGCTGGACACCCTGACCGGCAGCCAGCGCAACGTGCTCTCCCTGGTCGCGTCCGGTCTCAACAACACGGAGATCGCCGGGGAACTCGGCATCACCGTCGGCACCGTGAAGTCCCATGTGAACGCGCTGCTGCGCAAGTTGGGCCTGCGCGACCGCGTACAGGCGACGATCCTCGCGTACGACCTCGGCCTGGCCCGCCCGAACCCGCCCGGCACCCACCTCTGACGTCCCCACCCACATTCGAGGAGCCCACCCCGTGACCGGTACCGATTCCGGCCGAACCCTCCCGCGCCGGCTGCGCCACGCGCTCGGCGAGGTCGCCGCCCTCATCTACCTCGCGGCCTGCGCCGCCCTGCTCGTGTGGGCGCTCGTGGTGAACGCCCGCGACAGCTCGGACGAGTCCATGGCCGGAGTCGTCCCACTCCTCGCCACCGCCCCCGGCAGCTTCGTACTGTTCGTGCTGCCGGACGGCGCCGCCATGGGCCTCCTCGCCGTGGTTGTCGGCGCGCTGGTCAACGCCACGGTCATCGGCTGGTGCGCCCGCGCACTGCGCCGCGGCAACAGCCGGGACTAGAAACCCCCCGGGTCAAGGACCCGGGGGGTTTCTTCGTTACCCGGCTGGTGGGGGTACGGGCGTGTCAGCCGGTCTGCGACGGGGTCTGCTTCATGTCGTCGACGATGGCCCGGTTCATGATGGCGCTGGTGTAGACCACCGTGCCGGGTGTGATCAGTCCGTCCGTGCCGCCGTTCTTGCGCACCTGGACGGTGCGGTCGCCGAGGAAGACATGGCTCTTCTTGTCGAAGATCCATTCCTCGCGCTGGCCGCTGGTCTCGTCGAGCCGGGCCACCGCCACCCCGTGCCGCCCTGCCGCGTCCACCGCGTCGTCGACGACGACGACGCCCGGGATCTTCGCGGCGGCCTCGAAGAGGGCCGAGTAGAGCTCCGCCGGCGGGTAACTCTCGCCGAGCAGGTCACCGATGGTGCTGAAGGCCTGCTGGTCAGGGGTGTTTCCCTGGCCCTTGGTCTCCTTGTAGATCTTGGCGAGGAGTGCGTCGGGGTCGGTGGGCAGCTTGGTGAGGTAGTCGTACGACGGAGCGCCGAGATGCGCCGTCGGGGTGTTGCCCTGCTCGTCGGGCAGGGTCAGGGTCTCGCCCTCGGGGCCGTCGTTGACCGCGGGGTCGATCAGCCAGCCCTCGACGCCGTCCGCGGACTCCCAGATCTGACGCTTGTGCAGTTCATGGCTGGCCAGGGAGGACTTGTCGTTGACGGTCTTGATGAAGGTGTCGGCCGTCTTGGACTCGATGTAGACGTACTGGCCGGGCTTGACGTCCGGGTGGGAGGTGTCGGCCGCCGCGAGCGAGATCTGGTCGAGCAGCTGGGGCAGGCCACTGGTGCTCGCGGTTCCGATCTCCGTGGTCAGGGCCGGTCCGGTGGCGACGCCGCCGTCCCTGACCCCGCCGCCGTCGGGGCCCAGCACGGAGGCCAGGACGACCGCCCCCGCGGCGGCCGCGACCATCGCGGGCAGTGCGAACGCCGGACGCGGCAGCTGGAACCGTCGTGCCTTGGCAGGGGTCGCGGTACGGGAGTCCTGCTGCTGCGTGTCGTGGATCTGGGCCATCAGACGCTCCTTGTGGAACTGGTGACGGCCCGTAGGCAGGTCTCGCGCTGTCCGGGACAGGAGCTCATCGCTCTCGTCCCACTCTGCCGGGCTCTGCCGGGACGTGTTCGCGTTCATCGGTTTCCTTCCTGTGCGGGCCGGATCGCGTTTGCGTGATCGCCTCTTATCTGTCGGGCGGGGAGTCCGACTTCCCGTTTCTCGCGAACTTTCTTGCGCGCTGTTTCCGTTGCGGGGCGCGACAGTTCGGTGGCCGGACGGAGCGACTGGGCCGGCGGGCGGGCCAGTTCGGCCTCGGCCAGCGCACGCAGCTTCCTGCGGGCCCGGGACAGCCGGGAGGCGACCGTGCCGACCGGGATGCCGAGCGCTTCCGCCGCGGCCTCGTAGTCCAGGCCCTCGCCCAGGCAGAGCGCGATGACCTCGCGCTCCGGTCTGCGCAGTTTGGCGAGGGCGCTGAGGGCGGTGGCGAGACGCCGGCGGTCGTCGACCCGGCCGGCCACCTCGTCGGCGTGGTCGGGCATCGACATCTCGGCCGCGGCGGCGGCGTTGGCGGCGGCCCGGTAGCGGCGGTTGCTCCGGTGCTGGTTGCGCGCGGTGTTGGTGGCGATCCCCAGCAGCCAGGGCCGCAGGGAGCCGCCCTCGGGGTCGACCCTGTCGCGCAGCCGCCACGCCTCCATGAAGGTCGCGGCCATCACGTCCTCGGCCGTCGACCAGTCGGCGGTCAGCCGGAAGGCATGGTTGTAGACGGCGCGGGCGTAGCTGTCGAAAAGCTCCGCGAACGCGCTCGAATCCCCGGCCCGTACCCGGGTACGCATATGAGTGCTCACCTCAATGAGCTGTCCGGCACCCCACACCGACTTCCCGTGACCTGCGTCACAACGTCACACCCGACGCCTGATGTGTCATCCGAAGCGGCAGCAGGCGAGATGCTCCCACGCAAAGCGCCCGGCCGGGAAACCCCGGCCGGGCGCCTTTTCGAACTGCTCGCGGCCCGGAAGGGACTCAGTCGGAGGTGATGTCGACCGTGACCGAGCCGTAGGCGTAGGCGTGCCGCGCGTCGCCGTAGTACTGGACGGTGTACTGGACATTGCCCTTGGCCCTGGGACAGTCGGTGTAACTGAACGTTCCGTCGGCGGCGACGGGCGCGGACCCGATCAGCGTGCCCTCACCTGCCAGGGGGTCGTCGAGCCGCCAGATGTCGACGGTGCTTGTGGTGCTGAACCCCACGGGTGCTTCGAGCTTTCCGGTGAGGGTGAGGTCCTGGTTCCGGGGGGACGAGGCGGGCGCCTGCACGGTGACGGTGGTGGCGACCTGCGGGTGGTTCAGGACCTGCAGCGTCAGGGACGAGGAGCCGCTGTCCTTGGTGACCGCGAAGATCCGGCCGGCGTCCGGAGTCCAGGCGAGACCACCGGGCTGGAGGGTGGTGGTGGCGTAGGGGGACGGCGCCGGGAAGTCCCAGGTCTTGTACGCCGTGGAGTCGCCCGGTGCGAACAGGTGGACGTCGGGCTCGGAGGCGCCGTCGACGCCCGCGGCGATCGTGCCGTCGGGGGCGATGGCCACCGCGTCGGGGTAGTGGCTGGTGGTGTACCGGCCGTCGTCCGCCAGGTCGGCGGTGCGGAACGCCTGGTGGTAGTAGGGCGAGGCGCAGGCGACGACGACCCGCGCGGCGTCCGGCGTCAGGGCGAGGTCCTGGAGGCTCGCGCACCCGTCAGGACCCGGAGCGACGCGCATCGCCTGAGCGTTGGCCTGGCCCGTACTCACGTCGTACACGGCCAGGGCGGCGTTGTTGCCGTCGGACTCGGCGGCGACGAGGGTGTCCGGATGCTCCGGCGTGGCGGCCAGGCGGGGCGAGCCGCGGAACAGGTCGGGGCCCTGGCCCAGGGCGACGACCGGCTGCGGGCCGCTCAGGTCGAGGGAGCCGAGGGCACCGTGCCAGATGTCGGTGCTGTAGCCGAACCAGAGCTTTCCGCCGGCTGACGCGAGGGAGGTCGGGCCGGCGTAGGCGCCCGCGCCGGTTCCGGTGTCGTACCGGGCGGTCTCCTGCAGGGTCGCGGTGTCGATCGCGGCGATCGCGCCGGCGTCGCGGAGTGCCACGTACAGCGTGCTGGAGTCGCTGGAAAGCGCGAACCCCCAGGCGCCGTCCTCACCGCTGATCAGCTTCACGACCTGGCCGCTGTAGTCCGTCACCAGGACGTTGTCACCGAACGGGTCGCTGAGGAAGACCTGTTGATGGGCTGCGTCGACAGCCATGTCGCGATACGAACTGATCGGCAGTGCGGTGCTGGTGTCCGCGGCTGCCGGGGTCGTCCCGAAGCCCGTGGTCGTTCCGAGGCCGAGGAGCGAGAGGCTCAGGGCAGCGGAGAGTGCTGCTCTTTCTGCGAACTGTCTTATGCGCACGTGTTCGGCCGCTTCCTTCAGTGGGACGTCTGCGGGTGAGCCGCAAAAGGCAGTACGAGCAGAGCGGTTGGGTGCTCTGCTCGTACTGCCACTGTCTTGATCGACAGGCGGCACTCATCCAGCGCACAGTCCCGGCCGGACGTCACACCCGGCGGATCGCGGATCGCGAGTGTGCTTCAGATGTCCGGGGAAGGCTCCGCGTCAGTGCCGGACCTCAGGCGTCACTTCGAGCTGGTGGCCGTGAAGTCGTAGGTGCGGACGCCCGTGCCGTCCTCGTCCCAGTTGAGCCGCAGAGCGCCGTCGGCGTACGCGGTCTTGCTCCCGACCTTCTTCTTGATCGTGGACGAGGTCCACGAACCGTTGCCCGCGCCGTTCATGGCGGCCAGCTTGCCCTGGATGTCGAAGTCCT
Organism: Streptomyces sp. NBC_00620; assembly: GCF_026341825.1. Classification (GTDB taxonomy): domain Bacteria; phylum Actinomycetota; class Actinomycetes; order Streptomycetales; family Streptomycetaceae; genus Streptomyces. The sequence continues at coordinate 1,733,007 of NZ_JAPENY010000001.1, read as the reverse complement.
TCTTGACCAGGACGGTGTCCGCGCCGGCGTCGGCGTGCTTGAGATAGAGCCGGAATCCGGCGCTGTCGAAGACTTCAGCCAGGTTGTCGGTGGATCCGGAGTACCACGGAGGAGCGTCCCACTTCACCGTGGCCTTGGCGTAGACGTAACTGCCGGACCGGGCCACGCAGTTCGTGACTGTGAAGTCCCAGTTGTCGCCCCAGGGACCGGAGTACCCCGCGTCGTCGATGGTCTTGGAGCTGCTCTTGCACGTCCAGCTCAAGGCCGACGCCGGGGAGACGGCCAGTGCCGAAACGCCCGCGACGGTGACGCCGACCAGCGCGACCGACATGGCCTTCCTGCCCGCGGACGAGCGCCGTGCAGACGGTATTCGGCGCAGATTCAGCTTCATGTGTTCCCTCGTTGTTTGGTGTTGGTTCCTGCTCCTGTGAGGAGCGGAACGATCACCCTACAAGATCTTCGCTACTGCACATGATCCAGGGCAACTGGAGGAACAGACGGCACAGTTGGTTCATAGCGTGAGCGAAAAGTCCGGCGGTAGGTGTCCGGGGGTACGCCGACCGTGCGGTTGAAATGGCGGCGCAGCGTCGTGGCGGTTCCCATGCCGGTGGCCGCCGCGATGGTGTCGACGACGTCGTCCGTGGTTTCCAGCAACTCCTGGGCGCGGCGGATCCGTTGGGTCAGCAGCCACTGCAGCGGGGTGGTGCCGGTCACCGCCCTGAAGTGGCGGCCCAGATTGCGTGAGCTCATCCGCGCCCGGCGGGCCAGGTCCTCCACGGTGAGGGGTTGGTCGAGGCGTTCGATCACCCAGGGGAACAGCGCGGCGAGCGGGTGGTCGTCCCGGCTGGGCATCGGGGTGGCGACGAACTGGGCCTGGCCGCCTGCCCGGTGCGGCGGCACGACCAGGCGGCGGGCGACGGTGTTGGCGACCGCCGAGCCGTGGTCGAGGCGTACGAGGTGCAGGCACAGGTCCAGCGCGGCGGCCTTCCCTGCGGAGGTGAGCACGCTGCCGTTGTCCACGTAGAGGACGTCCGGGTCGACCGCCACTCCGGGGTAACGGGCGGCCAGGATCTCGGTGTGCGCCCAGTGCGTGGTCGCGCGCCTGCCGTTCAGCAGGCCGGCGGCGGCCAGCACGAACGCGCCCGTGCACAGGGACGCCACCCGCGCACCCGCCTCGTGGGCCGCACGCACCGCGTCGACCAGATCGGCGGGCGGGTCCACGTCGACGTCCGCCCAGCCGGGGACGATCACGGTGTCGGCGTACCGGAGCCGGTCGAGTCCGTGGTCGGGCTCCAGCCGGAAACGGCCGACCCGCACGGCGTCCGGTCCGCAGACGGCGAGGTCGTACCAGGGGACGGTCACGGCGGCCGGGGCGGGGCCGAACACCTCGTACGCCACGGACAGTTCGAAGTGAAGCATCCCGTCGGTGACGGCCAGCGCGACAGATCCCATGTCCGTAATTGTACGGGGCATGGCGTTCCGGACACTCGCGGCGGGACACCGGCATTCGCCAGGATGTCCGTAACGGATCAATCGAGTACGGCGGATCGGTCGGGTACGGCGGATCAGTCGACTACGGGGGAGAACTCATGGGATCGGGACAGCCGGAACAGTCCGGTCAGACGGTGGCGGTGTTCGGCGCGTACGGGCACACCGGGCGCTTCGTGGTGGCAGAGCTGCTGGATCGCGGGTTCGTCCCGGTTCTCACCGGCCGCGACGCCGACAAGCTGCGGGCAATGCAGGCGTCCCGTCCCGGACTTGACGCCCGGCCGGCGTCCGTCGACGATCCGGCCTCGCTCGATCGCGCACTGGCCGGAGCCGCGGCCGTGATCAACACGGCCGGGCCCTTCGCCACGACCGCCGCCCCCTTGATCGAGGCGGCACTGCGTGCCGGAATCCCGTATGTGGACGTGGCGGCCGAGCTCGAGGCCAACCTCGACACGTTCGCGCACTTCACGGACCGCGCCCGCGCCGCGGGAACGGTGATCGTCCCCGCGATGGCCTTCTACGGCGGCCTCGGCGACCTGCTGGCCACCGCGGCGATGGGCGACTGGACGGAGGCCGACGAGGCCCACATCGCGTACGGGCTGAGCAGTTGGCACCCCACAGCCGGCACGCGCGCCGCGGGCGAGGTCTCCGGGGCCCGGCGAGGCGGCCGGCGCCTGCGCTACACGAACGGGCGCCTTGAGCACCACGACGACGCCCTGCCCACCCTGGACTGGCCCTTCCCCGACCCGCTGGGCACCAGGTCCGTCCTCGGGGAGTTCACGATGGCCGACGTCGTCACCATCCCCAGCCACCTGTCCATCCCCGAGGTGCGCACCTACATGACGACCGAGGCGGCCAGGGACCTGTCGGCCCCTGACACACCGTCGCCGGCCGCGGTCGACGAGCACGGGCGGTCCGAGCAGACCTTCCTCGTCGACGTCGTCGTACGCTCCGGCGGCACCGAACGGCGCGCCGTGGCCAGGGGCCAGGACATCTACGCGGTCACCGCGCCGCTCGTGGTGGAAGCGGTCCACCGCATCCTCACGGGGCAGACCAGGACGGTCGGAGTCGCCTCCGCCGGCGAGATCTTCGACGCACCCGCCTTCCTCCACGCGCTGTCCCCGCACATCTCCCTCGACCTGTTCCAGCAGCAGACGGCGTCCTGACCGTCGCAGCATCTCGGCCGCCGTGCACGGCCGCCGGGCACGGCGGCCCATGCCGCGGCCGTCGCGCCGCGAGAGTTAGGATCCGGTTCATGGCCCTGACCATGAACGATGTGGACCGGTTCGAGGCCTCCAGACCCCGCATGGAGGCCATCGCCTACCGCCTCCTCGGCTCGGCGAGCGAGGCCGAGGACGCCGTGCAGGAGACGTTCCTGCGCTGGCAGGCCGCCGACGTCGACCGCATCGAGGTCCCCGAGGCATGGCTGACGAAGGTCCTCACCAACCTGTGCCTCAACCAGCTCACTTCGGCCCGCGTACGGCGCGAGACCTATGTGGGCCATTGGCTGCCGGAGCCGCTGCTCGACGGGGACTCGATGCTCGGCCCCGCCGACACCGCCGAGCAGCGCGAATCGGTCTCGTACGCGGTTCTCGCCCTGTTGGAGCGACTCTCCCCCAACGAGCGGGCGGTGTACGTGCTGCGGGAGGCCTTCGGCTACTCGCACCGGGAGATCGCCGAGATCCTCGACACCACCGAGGCCGCCGGCCAGCAGATCTTCCACCGCGCGAAGAAGCACGTCGCGGACGGCAGGGCCCGCGCCGAGATCGACGAAGCCGCCGCCCTGCGGGTCGTCGAGGAGTTCCTCGCGGCCGCCACCAGCGGCCGGACCGAGCCGCTCGTGCGGCTGCTCACCGAAGACGCCATCGCGATCGGCGACGGCGGGGGGAAGATCCCGGCCCGCGCCAAGGCGTTCGAGGGTGCTCTCGCGGTCGCCAAGTTCATGCGGGGCCTGTTCAAACCAGGCCAGAGCAAGCGCGCCCTGGTCGGCGGCTCGCCCGGGGTCTACACCACGACCGCCAACGGAGCCCCCGCCCTCGTGGCGGTTCTCGGCGACCGGGTCATCGGCGTCATGTGCCTGGAGGTCACCGCCGAGGGCATCGCCGCGTTCCGCAACCAGGTCAACCCCGACAAGCTCGAACGCGCGACCCGGCGCTGGGCGGCCGCCGACCACGGGGAACCCCTGCTCCACGCCTTCTGAGCCCGGTGCACCCCGGTACACCCCGATGTTCCCTGATGTGAGGTGCTTCACATCGTGCTGCTGTCAGGAAACGGCGGGCTGCCCGGTTCAAGAGGCGAATCCGCTTGAGACAGGAGCAGGGACATGCAGCACCGCATCATCGTCCTCGGGGCCGGATACACCGGAGCCATCGCCGCCGGACGCCTTGCCAAGCGGCTGCGCCGCGAAGACGTCGCCATCACTCTCGTCAACGCCGAGCCCGATTTCGTCGAGCGCGTGCGGATGCACCAGCTGGCGGTCGGCCGGAACCTCACGCCCCGGCCCTTCAGCGAGATGTTCGCGGGCACCGGCGTCGAACTGAAGCTCGCGAAGGTCACCGGCGTGGACGTCGACCGCAAGACCGTCGCCGTCCTCGACGCGAACGGCGCGGAGGAGCTGGAGTACGACAGCCTCGTGTACGCCCTCGGCAGCGGCTGGAACGACCAGGGCGTCCCCGGCACCACCGAGCACGCCCACCAGATCGCGAGCCGCCCCGGAGCGCTCCGGCTGCGCGAGCGGCTGGCCGGCCTGGACGCCGGAGAGACCGTGGCCGTCGTCGGCGGCGGCCTGACCGGCGTGGAGGCCGCGACCGAGATCGCCGAGGCCCGCCCGGACCTCGACGTCGTCCTCGCCGCCCGCGGCGGCCTCGGGGACTGGCTCTCGCCCAAGGGCAGCCGGCATCTGCGCAAGGTCTTCGACAAGCTCGGCATCACCGTGCACGAGCACGCCGCCGTCGCCGCCGTACAGGCCGACCGGATCGCCACCGCCGACGGCACGTCCATCCCGGCCGCGGTCACCGTGTGGACCGCCGGCTTCGCCGTCCACCCGATCGCGAAGGCCACCACCCTGGAGGTCACCGGCACCGGCCAGATCGTGGTCGACCGGACCATGCGCTCGGTCTCGCACCCGGATGTGTACGCGATCGGCGACGCGGCCAGGGTGATGGGCCCCGGCGACAAGCCGCTGCGCATGTCGTGCGCCTCGGGCGTCCCCACCGCGTGGCAGGCGGCCGACGCCATCACGGGGCGTCTGACCGGCGGCAAGCTCCCGAACGTGCCGATCCGCTACTACAACCAGTGCATCTCGCTGGGCCGCAAGGAAGGCCTGATCCAGTACGTCACCGCCGACGACCGCGCCGTCCGCGCGGCCCTGACAGGACGGGTCGCCGCCGTCTACAAGGAACTGATCTGCAAGGGCGCGGCCTGGGGCGTCGCCAACCCGAAGGTCATCCCGACCCGGCGCCGCCCGGTTGTCCGGGAGCTCGCCCGGGCGGGCTCGACGGCCGGTGCACCGGCCTGACCCGCACACCGGAACGGGCGCCCTCCACGCAAAGGCGCCCGCTTCCGCTGCCGTACGCGGCCATACGTATTTGGATCGCGTAGGCGTACCGGACAGGCGATGATCTGCCCCATGACAGAGGTGGCGGGCCCGGGTACCGACGACGACCAGGGGTGGAGCGAGCGCTTGGCGTGGGCCTACGGCCTGACAGCCCCGGACCCCGCCGAACGTGCCGCTGCCCTCGTCCGACTGGCCAGTGCCCGCAGCGAGGTCGAGGCTGCTGTTCTCCGGGTCCAACAAGCCTGGCACCCGACCCCCTGTTTGCGACTCAAGGCGCGGGACCGGGCGGCCGCGGACAAGGCCTACGACGAGGCGGCGAGCCGTAGCCTGCCTGAGGCACTGTGGAGCAAGCCGTACTCCCAGGAGATCACCACGTGGCCGGGGCTGCCCTTCGCCCTGCTGTACCTGGAGTGGGAGGTCCGGTACCCCCGGGAGTGGACACAGCACGCCAAGGCATGGGGCACGAAGCAATCCCTGATAAGGCAACTGGCCGCTGCCGACCACGACCACCAGGTGAGGGCGAGACTCATCGACCTGGTCGGCCTCGTCGTCCAGCGGTCCCACCGGTGCAAGGACCGTGAGTACGTCCGGGTCGCCCGAGCCGTGGACGGAGACGAGCTGCGCGACAGGCTTCGCAGGGCTCATCGCTCGGAGAACCCCACGGCGCGGCTTCACGCGGGCTATGTGCTCTGGCTCCTCGACCGTCCCGAGATCCCGAACACCCGGCATGTCTGGCGCATGTGGCTCGCCGGCACGCTCACCTGACGATTCACGGCGCGCAGCGGCAGGATGGCCTCATGACAAAACTGCCCGTACGGTCGGTCCGTCGCGCCTCCTCTGGTTCGGTGCTGTCGTTGTGGTCCCAGGACTCCGTGTTGTCGATCGGCTCAGTGGGATCGGTGCTGTCCGTGGGGTCCGTCGGTTCGGCCCTGTCGGTCGGCTCGATCGGAAGTGCCCTGTCGGTGGGCTCGATCGGTTCCGCCCTGTCGCTGATCTCCACCGGGTCCTGGCTGAGTACGGGATCGGTGTTTTCCGCGCAGTCGCGGTGGTCGGTGCTGTCCTGGCGTTCCTCGCACGGTTTCATGGCCGCGGGCGCGGTCGGGGCGGCGGCCGGAGGCGCCCTGCTGCTGGCCCAGATGCTGCACAAGGCCGAGACCGGCACCGAATGACGTGGATCAGGCCGAGAGGGCGTCGGTGGTGTGTTCGTCGTCGGCGCACGCGCGGCTTTCCCTGCTGACGAAGAAGCTCAGCAGGGCAGTGAGGCTGGAGGCGATGGCGATCCGCACGGCCCATTCGCCGACGGCGCCGTTCCCGACGGCCGATGTGTAGGCGTGCGCGTTGAACAGGGCGTTGCTCAGGGGCCAAGAGCCCGCACAGGTCAGCACATAGACCCACAGGGGCGGTTCGTTGGAGGCGGTGAGGACGCCGGCCGCGGCGATCACGACCACGCTGAGTGCGACGGTGAGCGAAGTGATGTCCATGGCCACCAGCCTTCCGCCGGGCGGCCGTTGAATCGTCGGCGCAGCGGAGGACCGGATCCTCTACCGCAGGATAGAGACGCCTCACGCGGGTAGGGCCGGAGGCCCGATGCCCTGACCGTGCGGCGGGCCTTACGCTCGTGCCCGACATGGAGACGACACGAAACTGGGCGCTTCCGGGGCTGCTCGTCGCCGTGCAGGTGGTGTTGCTGTGGCCCGGGTCCGGTCTGGTGGAGACCGGGACACCGGGCCCGGTCGGTGTCGTCGGCATTCTCGTCGCCGTCGCGGTGGAGACCGTAGCGCTGAGCCTGCGGCGGCGCGCGCCCGTGCGGGCGCTGGCGTGGACCCTGGGTGCGTCGGCGCTGGGCCAGGCGACGGCGTACGACGCATACGCGGATCTCGGCCTGTTGGTCGCCCTCTTTTCCGTCGCGGTCCGAAGTCCCGTCGCGGTCACCTCGCGTGCCTTCGCCGCGGCCGTCGGCACGTCCTGGCTGCTGGCGGCCGTACGGCTCGGGTTCCACCCCGCGCTCGCCACCCAACTGGCGCTGGTGGCAGCCACGTACGTCGTCTGCGCGGGCCTCGGGCTGGCGCGGCGGCAGTGGCTGGCCGGCAGGCTGGCGGCGGCCCGCCTGCTGGCCGGGGCGGAGGAGAGCCGGCAGCAGGCCGGCGAAGCCGAACGCGGCAGGCTCGCACGCGAGTTGCACGACGTCAGCGCACACCATCTGACCTCGGTCGTGGTCACGGTGGACGTGGCTCGCAGACTCGGCGACCGCAAGCCCGAACTCGTCGCCGAGGCACTGGAGTTCGCCGAGCGGACGGGGCGGGAAACCCTGGCGGCGATCCATCGGCTGGTCGCGGTGATGCGGGACGCGGGCCACGCCGACGCCCGGCCGATGACCGGACGCATCCATGAACTCGTCTCCGGATTCGGCCGGTTGGGCCGCCCGATCGTCACCGAGATACCCGACGACCTCGCCGGACCCGCCGCCGAAGCGGTCCACGGCATCGTGCGCGAGGCCCTCACCAACGCCCTGCGGCACGCGCCCGGAGCTGCTGTGCGGGTCGTCGTAGGCCGTGCGGGCGGGACGCTGGAACTGACCGTCGACAACGCCGCCGCACGCGGCACGGCCGACTACGGGGGAATGGGATCCGGCAGGGGCGTCACGGGCATGCGGGAGCGCGCGGCGGCCGTCGGCGGGGAACTGACGGCGGGACCCGGGCCCGACGGGGGCTGGCGCGTGCGCGCCCAACTGCCCGACGCCACAGGGCCCCGACAGTCCGACGTACGTCCCCGACGGCGCGACTTCCTCCGCGAGCAGAGACTGACGGACACCGCGCTCGCCTTCACCGCGACCGTGCTCCCCCTGGTCTTCCTGCTGGTGGACGCGGAGGACTGGAAACCCCACGACGGCACGACCGGACCTTGGGTCATCGGCCTGGTGTCCGCGCTGCTCGCTCTGCACACGCTGCCGCTGCTGTGGCGGCGACGCGCACCCTGGCTGGTTCTCGCCGCGGTGCTGGCCACGTCGTGGCTGTGGCCGGTGGCCTGTGTGTCGGCCCCGCTGTCAGGACGGGTGTCGCCCTTCCTGGCGGGCGGTCTGGTGGTCGAGACGCTGGCCGTGTACGCCCTGGGAGCCTACGGTCGCGGCGCCGCGTACACCTGGCCCTCGCCGCTCGTGGCCGCTGGTGCGAGCGCCGGTGTGCTGACCGTGACGGCCGCCGCCGACGGCGCGCTGGTCGGCGACGAGGGCCCTTCCCTGCTCACCGTGGCGCTGCTCGTCGTGCCGCTGGGCATGCTGCTCTGTCTGATGTTCGCCCTGGCATGGAGCGCGGGGCTGATCGTCCGCGGTCGACGGCTGCGCGCTGTGGCCCGCGACGATCTCGCCCTCAGCAACTCCCTGTGGGAGGCGCACTCCGCGGCCGGTGTCGAGCGGCACCGGCTGGCGGCCCGGCTGCGTGACGCGGTGCTCCACCGCACCTCCTCGCTCGTCGAACTCGCCCACCAGGGACGCCTGGACGAGGTGGCCGCCGAGGCCCGCGCCACGCTCGCCGCCATGCGGGAACTGCTCCACGAGATGAACGACGTACATCCGCGCTCACCGCAACCCACCGTGGCCGACCTCGACGCACTGTGCCGGACAGCGGGCCCCGCAGGCCGGAAGGTGACCGTACGCGGCATCCCCGAATCCGCCGCAGGGCTGCCGGAGTTGGTGATGGCGACGGCGTACCGGATGGTGGAAGCGGCGCTCGGCGCGGGGGACCGGGGGCCCGCCCGGGTGAGCCTGCGGCGGCGCCGGGGAGCGCTGCACCTCACGATCACCGGCGTACGCCTGGCGGTGAACGGCCCGGTCACGGAACGCCTGCGGGTGCAGGCCACCGCCGCGCAAGCCCGCGTCACCTTCGAACCGACAGGTACGGTAAGGGCGTTGCTGCCTCTGCGGACCGGACCGAGTCCGGACGCCCCGGCCCAGGAGGTGTCCCCGTCGCCACACGCGTGATGGTCGTCGACGACCAGGCAGTGGTCCGCGCCGGATTCGCCGCCATCGTCGACGCCGAACCCGACATGACCGTGGTCGGCGAAGCCGGCGACGGTGCGAGCGCCGTGCAGCTCGCCACCCGCGAGGCGCCCGACCTGGTCCTGATGGACATCCGGATGCCGGGCATGGACGGCCTGACCGCGACCCGTTTCATCACCGCGCTGGAGACGGGCCCCCGCGTTCTGGTGCTCACCACCTTCGACCTCGACGCCTACGTGTACGAGGCGCTGCGGGCCGGCGCCTCGGGCTTCCTGCTCAAGGACGCCCAGCCCGAGGAGCTCCTGACCGCGCTGCGCGTCGTCGCCTCCGGCGAGGGCATCCTCGCCCCGGCCGTCACCCGCCGCCTGATCGACACCTTCGCCCAGGGCGCGCCCCCGCCGCCCGCCGTAACCGGCGCCCTCGGCCAACTCACCCCGCGCGAACGGGAAGTGCTGCTCCACATCGCCTCGGGCCTCGCCAACGCGGAGATCGCGGCCACCCTGGGCGTGACCACCGGAACCGTCAAAACCCACGTCAACGCCCTGCTCACCAAGCTGGGGCTGCGGGACCGGGTGCAGGCGACGATCCTGGCGTACGAGAGCGGCCTCATCCGCCCAAGGGGCGCGCCCGCCGGGTGACTTGGACTCCGTACCCCTTGGTCTCAGGAAAACAGGAGGCGCCAGGTCAGCGGTCCCGGGGTGCCGTCGGCGTCGCCGCGCAGTTCCTTCCGTGACTTCTGGAAGTCCCGCACGTTCAGCCGGTCCGCCTCGCCCCAGGTCCTGCTGGGGCCGACCTTGTAGTGGTCGCCGAAGCCGCGCTTCACCAACTGCTTGCCGAGCTGCAGGACGTACGCGTTCGACGCCCCGGCCACGAAGTGCTTGCGTCCCGGGAACGCGGGGACCTTCGGCTTGGCGGGTGTGGTCGGTTCCGGGGTGTCGTCGCCCAGATCCAGGTCCGCCTTCGCGTGCTTGAGGAGCCTGGCGAAGTCGATCGCGCCGGGGTCGCCATGGACGTTCTCGGGCACGTGCATGTGCCCGCACACTCCCTTGAAGTCCGTCCACTGCGCGGCCTTCAGCCGCTGGCCTGCGCGGTTCGCGTACGAAGTGGGGTACGCGGGCCACGACTTCGGGCCGGACAGCGGTACGCCGTGCTCCTCGTGCATCCAGGCCAGGAAGCGGGCGACGCCCTGCAGTGCCCAGTCGGGCGCGTCCGGCCAGTAGATGTGCGCCCGGCCCGCGGCGTTCCACTTCGCGTGCGTCGCCGGGTCGCAGGTGCCGACCAGCTCGACCTGGCACACGTTCATGGTGTTCGTCTCGACGCCGCCCCGCAGATTGACCAGCGCTCTGGAGGAGGTCTCTATGTCGAAGTGCTGGTACCACTTCAGCTTCTTGGCCCCGAGGTCGGGGACCGCCGTCAGGTTCGGTGCGGAGGAACCGCCGCCGTATCCGGGCAGGCTGGAACCTTCCGTGGTGTGCAGGACGACGACGTCGACCTGCATCGGGTCGCCGCCGAAATCGTCCTGGTACCAGTTCGCACGGCTTGCGGCGGGGTATCGCTGTGGCCCTGTCTTGGTGCTCATCACAGACTCCTGAGGTGGCGGAGGATTTCTTCAATCCTCGAAGAACGGCCACCCCGGCACATCGGCTCAGAACCTGATCTCCGCACCGACGGTCTGTATCCGGAGATAGAGGGCGGACTACGACCGAGGTCGCATCCCGCGCACCATCTGCCGGCCCGGTTCAGCGGCCGGAAGGTACGCCCTCCCCTTCCCGGTCGAGAATGCCGAGCAGGATGACGTCGAGGGCCCCGTCGAGCCGGTCGCGCAGGTCGAAGGGGGCGGGTTCCACCCGGATCCAGCGCAGGACCGTGGAGAAGTAGCTGGCGGCCAGCATGGCGCCGACCTGGTCGGCGTCGACACCTGTCCGGAGCTCGCCGCGCTGCCGTCCCCGCTCGGCGATCTTCGCCAGTTCGATCTCCAGGGACCGGTCGTGCAGGAGGCTGCCGACCCGGGCGCCGGCGTCCATCAGGACGGTGGTCTCCGGCCGGGAGGCGATATTGAGCTCGGCCATCTCCCGTAGGTAGCGGCGCAGTTGGTCGCCCGTCGACAGGTCCTCCAGCTGCGACGAGCCGAGGATCTCCGCGACCCGCGCCCGCCGCCGGGCGCCCCACTCCTCCAGGAAGCCGACCTTCTGGGAGAAGTGGTTGAAGACGGTGGCCCGGGCCACGTCGGCGGCCTCCGCGATCTGCTCCATGGTCGTCGTCTCGTAGCCCTGGGTGACGAACAGGTCCAGCGCGGCGGCGTAGAGCTGATCGCGCACCTGCCGGCGCTTGCGCTCGCGGCGTCCGGTGGGCCGGGTGTCCGCTGCGGCTGTGGCTCCTGCCTCCGGGATCTGCATGGCCCCCAGTACAGCACGGGCGTGCACGGGTCTTGACCCGCCCGACCCCTCCTATTTACATTGCAGTCCATTGGTGGACTTGAGTCCATCAATGGACTCAAGTCTTGCACTGGAGGCAGCGTGGCTTCCCTGGTTTCTCCCCTCCGCCCGGTCGATCTCGGCCGTGGCTGTCATGCGTGGATCCCGAGCGCCGGCGGCTGGGGAATGAGCAACGCCGGACTGGTCACCGGCCGCGGCGAGTCCCTGCTCGTCGACACCCTCTTCGACCTGCACCTGACCGGGGCCATGCTGGCCGGCCTTGCGCCGCTGACCGACACCGCGCCCATCTCGACCGTGGTCAACACCCACGGCAACGGCGATCACTGGTTCGGCAACCAGCTCGTGGCCCACGCCGAGATCATCGCGGCCCGCGGATCGCTGACCGACATGCGGCAGGCGGGCCCGGCCGAGGTGCGGGCGCTGCTGGCCGAGGACAGCGACGCCGGACGGTTCGCCCGCCGGATCTTCGCCCGCTTCGACTACCGCGATGTCCGACCCGTCCTCCCGAACCGGGTTTTCGAAGGCGAGACGGTCCTGGACATCGGCGGGACGGAGGTCCGGCTGATCGACGTGGGAGCCGCGCACAGCGCCGGGGACACGATCGTCCATGTCCCGAGCGCGCGGACCGTCTACACCGGTGACATCGTCTTCGTCGGCGCCACCCCCCTCGTATGGCACGGCCCGTTCGCGGGCGGGCTCGCCGCCTGCGACCTGCTGCTGGGCCTCGACGTGGACACCGTCGTGCCCGGACACGGCCCGGTCACCACCAAGGCGGCCGTCCGGACCGTCCGCGACTACCTCTCGTACGTCCATGAAGAGGCCACCGCCCGCTTCACCGCCGGAATGCCGGCCGCGGACGCGGCACGGGACATCCGCCTCGGCCCCTTCGCCGGCCTCGATGAAAGCGAACGCCTCGCGGTCAACGTCTACACGGTCTACCGCGAACTCGACCCCGGCCTGCCCCCGCTCGACGGCCCCCAGCTCTTCGGCCGCATGGCCTGCCTCGCCCACCCCTGAGCCGCCTCCGTGGCCGCTTCCCCTCGGCCATGACCCGCACCCAGCAAGGAGGAGACATGGTCTCCAGCCCCGCCTACGACCCACCCGCCGCCGCCCCTTCCAGCGCGCCGGCCGTCCTGCGTCCGGGCACCCTCATCGCCGGATGCCTGGCCGTCTGCCTCGCCCAGATCGGCCTCGTCCTGCCCGCCGCGATCAACGGTGTCATCCAGCGCTCCCTGGGGACCTCCGGCGCCGAACTCACCTGGATCAGCGACGCGTTCCTCGTCCCCGCCGCGGTCCTGGCGCTGACCTTCGGTGTCGTCGGTGACCTGTACGGCCGCAAGAAACTCCTGGTGGGCGGCGCCCTGCTGGCGGCGGTCGGCTATCTGGTCTCCGCCACCGCCGACTCGGCGGCGCAGCTGATCACCGGCCAGGCGCTGTCCGGCATCGGCGCCGCGGCCCTCTTCCCCGCCTCCCTCGCCGTGATCATCGCCGGGACCCCGACACCGGCGGCCCGCGCCCGGGGCCTGGCCTCCTGGACCACCGCACTGTCCCTGGGCGCCCTCATAGCCCCGCTGCTGTCCGGGGCGGTCGTCGAACACACCTCGTTCCACTGGGCGTTCGCGGCCACCGGCGTCCTGGCGCTCGCCACCGCGTTCGCGGCCTGGCGGCTGACCACCGAGTCCAGCGCACCCGAAGGCCGCTCACTGGACTGGCCGGGCCAGATCACCATCGCCCTCGCCCTGCTGGCCCTGCTCTACGGCATCATCCAGGGCCCCACCGACGGCTGGGGGTCGGTGACGGTCGTCGGCTCCTTCGTCCTCGCCGCGGTGATGCTGGGGGCGTTCATCGCGGCCGAGTCGCGGAGCAAGTCTCCGATGCTGCGCCTGGAGCTGTTCCGCAATCGGGCGTTCTCGGCCTCGGCCGCCATGGCGGTGATCGGCATGTTCGGCTTCCTGGGCGGCGCGTACGACCTGAGCATCCGGCTCGGTGTCATCCAGCACCAGAGCCCGCTGCGGGCCGCGGTGCCGTTCCTGATCATCCAGGCCGTCACCCCGCTCATCTGGCCGCTCCTTGTCCGCCTGCTCCAGCGGGTGGGGCCGGGTCCGATGCTGGTCACCGGCTTCGTCTCGCTGGCCGTCGCCCAGCTGTGGCTGCGTGCCGTGCCGGTGCACGAGACCGGAATTCCCGCCCTGCTGGGGCCACTTGTTCTCAACGGCGTCGGCTTCGGACTGGTCGTCGCCGCCATCACCGCCGCCGCGGTCAACGTCGTGGCGCCCCATCTCACCGGCATGGCCGCCGCGACGACCAGCCTGGTTCGCGACCTCGGCCAGACCCTCGGCCCCGCGGTCGTGGGCGCGGTCGCCCTCGCCGTGGCCACCGACCAGCTGACCGGCAGCCTCGGTGCGGCGGCCCTCACCCCCGCCGAACACGGCACGGCCACGGCCGTTCTCGAGGGAGGCGGCCCGCTCGCGCTGCACACCGCCGACCTGGGCCCACTCAGCGCCAAGCTCGCCCCGCTCACCGAACGGGCCCTGGCGGACGGATACGCCGATGTCCTCCTGCTCACCGCCGGCGCCTGCGTGACCGCCGCCGTCATCGCCGCCGTATTCCTGGGCGTGAGGCCGCGCGCCGCCGCCCAGCTGGAAGGGAGCCGGTCATGAGGTTCGCGACCTTCCTGTACGGCGGCCGACGGCAGTCGGGAGTCGTGGTGGACGACAAGGTCCACCCCTTCGAAGTCCCTGCGGAACTACAGGAGTTCATCAAGGCGGGAGAGGACATGTTGCGCACGGCAGCTGCGGACGCCCTGGCCGGGACATCGCCCCTGCCCCTGGCCGACGTACGACTGCTGCCCCCTCTGCAGCCGCCCACGGTGCGGGACTTCTTGACCTTCGAGCGTCATGTGGAGGGTATGGCGCGGGGACACGGCGACACCGTCCCCGAAGAGTGGTACCAGGCGCCCACGTTCTACTTCAGCAATCCCTACGCGGTGGTCGGCGCCCACGACGACGTGCCCGTCCCGCCCGGCTGCGAACGCTTCGACTTCGAACTGGAAGTAGCCGCGGTCATCGGCAAGTCGGGCCGCAACCTCAGTCCGGCGCAGGCCCGCGAGCACATCATCGGCTACACGATCCTCAACGACTGGTCCGCCCGCGACCTGCAGGGCCGCGAGATGAGAGTCGGACTGGGCCCGGCCAAGGGCAAGGACTCCGCCACCACCCTCGGCCCCTGGCTGGTCACTGCCGACGAACTCGAACCCCACCGCACGGCCGACGGCTTCCTCGACCTCCACCTCACCGTCGAGGTCAACGGCGAGACCGTCGGCCAGGACAGCCTCGCCGACATGGCATGGACCTTCGAGGAGATGACGGCCTACGCCTCCCGCGGCACCTGGGTCCGCCCCGGCGACGTCCTGGGCTCCGGCACCTGCGGCAACGGCGGCTGTCTGGCCGAACTCTGGGGCCGCCACCTGGTCCCGGAACCGCCACCGCTCGCTCCCGGAGACACGGTCACCATGACCGTCCAGGGCATCGGAAGCATCAGCAACACCGTGGTCGAAGGGATGCCGCCCGTACCCGTACCCCGCGCCCGTCACAGACACTGAACGTGTCCGGTTGGTGGGCCGACGGAAGGCGCCGGCCCACCAACCGGATTCCCGGTCCCTTGCCGCGGGGCGGTGTCAGGGGCAGCGTGTGGTGACGCCGCCGGTCTCGTCGCCCTTGAGGTAGATACCGCTGACGTAGCCGACGCCGCCCGCATTCAGCGGCAGACGGACCCACTTGTCGTTGGTGACACCCTCGGCGGTCACGCTCTGACCGACCACCCAGCACTCCGCCGGGTAGGACTCACCCGGGTACACCTTGCTCTTGGCCTCACACGAAGTCGACGCACACGAACGGACATTGGCCTCCGCCCACGCCGTCACCGTCGCCGAACCACCACCACCGCTGTCCGGCATGAAGGTGACGTCCACCCAGCCGTTGTCGGTCATACCGAGGCCGTCCCAGAAGGTGCCGTCCGCGACGTCGATGCCGGCCGGATTCGCCGCTCGTCGGCCGAACTCGTCGAGCCCGCCGTTGTAGCCGTTTTGGTACGCCGCCTGAGCCTCGGGGGTGCCCTGCGGCAGATCGCGCCACATCTCCCGCTGCGCGGGCGGGTTCCAGTAGTCGTCGCGGGTGTTCCACGGGCCTACGTCCCACACGGGCGCGGTCTCGCAACGCCCCTGGTAGCACAGCCGCACCTGGTACTCGTGTCCGCCGTTGACCGCCAGCATCCGTCGCGAGGGCAGGGCCACGAAGTGGTCGCGGGGCTGGATGACATGGCCGTTGGCGGTGGTCTGCCCGGTGAGGCCCTCCCGGGTGGCGAACAGCCGGTAGGTGGGACCGGACGCGGCCGCCGACAAGCCGTTCTCCGGGGTCTGCTGCGGCGCGGGCTGCTCGGCCGCGGCCGCGACGGTGACGGCGTGGACGGTGGGTGAAGCACCGCCGGGGACGCCGAGCAGGGTGAGCCGGACCTGGAGGAGGGAGACCGCCTGCGGCAGCCGGACCGCGCCGGCGCCGTCTATGGTCCGCCACTGCGTCCAGGTGCCCGGGTGGTTGCTGCCCCGGATCTCGGTCTGCACCTTCGTGCCGGTGGGGAGCTCCGCCTCGGTCAGCACGGTGAACGCCGTGAGCTGGCGGCCGAGGCTTCTGCCGGGCGAGGTGTAGACGGCGTGGGAGGCGCCCCGTACAGACGGTGTCCGGGCTCTGCTGTTCTCGACGGTGATCCCGTCCGGACGGGAGGCGACGTTGCCCCGCTCGGCCTCCGGTCCCGTCAGGTCGATGCGCCAGCTGTCCTGACGTTTCTGATCCTGCGCGGCGGCGGACGGCACCGCCAGGCCCGTCAGGACGAGCAGCAGGCACAGGACCTGCGTTGCCCACAGCGGCGTACGCCACTTGGCACGCACGGATACGACACGCACGGGTTCCCCCTTGGTGGATGCGGACTTGGTGGATGTGGACGACTTGGTGGATGCGGACGACGGTCCAGGACTACCGCCCCCACCGGGCGCCGTCTCTCCGCAAACTTCCGGATGCCCCGGGGGGCCGCCGCGCGCCTAGGGTCCGTGCTCCGGCCTGCCGTGCCCAGCGGGCGAGGGCCGGACCACCGCACCCCACGGCTCGTCAGAAGCCGCTACCTCATGGGAGGAACCCAAGTGCGTCTTGGTCTGAACGGGATGAACCTGCGGGCCGGCCTGCTGGCCGCGGCGGCGGCCCTGCTGCTGCCCCTCGCGGCGGCGGCCCCCGGCCACGCGGCGACGAACGGCTCCGCCGCCGCCACCGCCTTCGCCGGCTCCTGCCCGGCCGCCGGCGTGGTCACCCAGGGCTACAGCAGCGCCCACGACGGTGTCGACATCGCGAACTCGCTCGGCACCCCTATATACGCGGTCGGCGCCGGCGAGGTCATCGCCTCGGGGCCTGCCCAGGGCTACGGCCAGTGGATTCGCATCCTGCACTCCGACGGCACCGTGACCGAGTACGGCCACATGTACCAGCGGGATGTCTCCGTCGGCCAGCAGGTGTCGGCCGGACAGCGCATCGCCCTGATGGGCTCCGAGGGCGACTCCACCGGCGTCCACCTGCATCTGCGGGTGCGGGTCGGCACCTCCACCTCGATCCGCGGCATCGACCCGGTCCCGTACCTGAGCGACCGCGGAGTCGGGCTGCCGTGCACGCCCGGTGGTGGCGGTGGTGGTGGTTCGGCGACGGTGACGGCGTGGGCGGAGGCCAATGTCCGTTCGTGTGCGTCGACTTCGTGTGAGGCCAAGAGCAAGGTGTACCCGGGTGAGTCCTACCCGGCGGAGTGCTGGGTGGTCGGTCAGAGCGTGACCGCCGAGGGTGTCACCAACGACAAGTGGGTCCGCCTGCCGCTGAATGCGGGCGGCGTCGGCTACGTCAGCGGTATCTACCTCAAGGGCGACGAGACCGGCGGCGTCACCACACGCTGCCCCTGACACCGCCCCGCGGCGGCCCACCCGGGGGCCGGGCCGCCGCGACCCGCGGCTCAGCCGGCGCAGGCCGGGACGTCAGCCGGCGCAGGCCGGGACGTCAGCCGGCGCAGGCCGGGACCGAGGGCTTGCTCCTGGTCCGCACCTCGGGCAGCCAGGCGGTGGTCCGCACGGTCTCCGCACCCTTCTCCGCCGTGGGCAGCCGCACCCGGTACCACCGCGACGACCGGACGCCCGCCTCGTCGGTGATGGGGATGCCCCGCTCCAGACCGCACTCGACGGCGAGGACATCGCCGTGCCACACCCGGGTCTGCACAACGTTGTCCAGGACGTAAGCCATGGTGGGGTCGATGGCCAGTCCGAGGCTGCACAGCGGGTGCCGGTCGGTGCTGGCGCGGCACTTGTCGTCGGCGTTGTACACGCTCAGCCGTGCCTCCGGCGCCCGCCCGGAGCCGCCGTCGGAACCTCCCCACTGCCACCAGGCGCCGCCGCCCGCGCCGAGCAGGGCCAGCGCGGCACCGGCGGCCAGGGCCACGGCCCGCTTACGACTCCGCGGCCGGGCGGCCGGGCTGTCGTCCCCCTGCCCGGCGGCCCGGATGCGTTCCAGCAGGCTGTCCGCCGTGTGCGCCGCACGCTCGACGTGGGCGGGCAGGAGGCAGTCGGCGGCCAGGGTGCGCCAGAACTCCGGCACCACGACGTGCAGCCTGAGCGGCGCCCTGCCCTCGGCGTACTCCTGGACCGCCGAGGCGCGGGAGGTGAAGGTGGCCCCGGGGAAGGGCGAGGCACCCCCGCTGAACACCTGATGGATCATCACGCCCAGGGCCCACACGTCGGCGGTGGGCCGCACCTGCACCCCGCGTTCGTCCAGCGGGGCCCTCCAACGCTCGGGCGGCAGGTAGTCGGGCGATCCGAGGGGCGGGATGTAGCCGTGGGTGCCGCGCGTCCCCTCCAGCTCGACGGTGAGACCGAAGTCGGAGAGCCGTACCGAACCGTCCGCCATGATCAGCACGTTGTCCGGCTTCAGGTCGCCGTGCACCCAGCCGAGCCGGTGCAGGTGGGCCAGCCCCTCGCAGATCTCGGTCACCAGCCGGTCCGCTTCCGGCAGCGGGTTGCCGTCCGCGGCGTCCAGCAGGTCCTGCAGGCTGCTCTCGGCCCGCTCCATGACCAGTACGACGGCGCCGTCCAGTCCGGGCACCTCGCTGTCGCCGAGCACCACGGAGTCCAGCAGCCGCATCAGCCGGGGATGGTGGGCCCGGCTGCCGAACTCGATCTCGCGCCGCGCCGTCTCCGCCAGCCGCGCGGCCTGCCGGGGAGCCAGCCCCGAGGTCGGCAGGAACTTCAGCGCGACCCGGTGCGGTGCTTCGGCGCCGCCCTCCGCGGCCTCCGCCTCTGCCGGGGCCGCCGCGTCCTCCGACGCCTCGCGGCCCTCGTAGACCTGCCCCCAACCACCGTCGGCTATCGGCTCGGTGACCTCCCAGCGGCCTACGCGGAAGCCTCGGGGTATCCGGCCGGCGGTCTTGGCGGAGCCGTTGTGGTCCGACCCGTCGGTCCGGCCCTGGTTCGTCTCGTCGGTGCGGCCGTGACTCGATTCGCCGGTGCCGCCGGTGCCTGTCTCGCCGGTCTCGTCGGGATGCGGTTCGCCGGTCCGGTCGTGGTCCGTCTCGCTGGTCCCGCCGGGTCTCGGTTCGTCGGTACCACCAGGGCCCGTCTCCCCGGTCCCGCCGCGACCCGGTTCGCCCGTCCCCCCGTCGACCGTCTCGTCGTACGTCTCGCCCGTACCGCTCACCGGTTACCCCCGGACGGTGCCGGTGCCGGGAGCGGGAGGCCCGGGGCGCGGGACGGCAGCAGTGCCAGGTGCTCCTCGCGGACCAGGCCGAAGCGCAGTGCGACGCCGACGACGGCCTCGCGCTTGCCGGTACGTCGTGTACCGCTGCCCGAGGCGTCGACGTCCTGCGGCCCGCGCACCCGCAGCTTCTGCTCGGCCAGGTAGTCGATGTGGGCGCTGACCGCCCGCGCGGTCAGCCGCGACAGCGCCGGGTGGGTGCGGATGCGTTCCACGACCTGCGGGGTGCTCGGCACGGAGACGGCCGACTCGTCGCGCAGTCGCGGTTCGCAGAGCGCTACCAGGACGAGGAAGTACGTGGCGGTCTCGTCCAGGGAGTAGGCGTTGAGGGTACGGGTGCCCCAGGCGCCGCCGGGATCGTCCGCGTCGAGGTAGACGTGGTCGGGCGCGAACACCTGGAAGCTCACCGTGGAGCCCCGGGTGGGCAGCACGACCCGGGCGAACTCGAAGGGGATCGGCGCCCCCGACCGGCGCGGCGGGACCCGCAGGTACTCCCCGGCCCCTTCGGGGTTCTCGACCAGGTAGCTGTGGGTGGTGGAGAAGTTGGTGAGCTGCCAGTGGTCCTCCGTCACCCGGATCTCCCCGGCGAGCCGGGAGACGGCCGGGTCGGGCAGCAGCAGTTCGACCGGATGCGCCTTCGTGCCCCGGCCGAAGCGCGCGGTCTCCCCCGGTCCCAGGCGCCGGGTCGTCGTCGGCTCCGTTCGGTGCGCTGACGGCAAATGGATCAGTATGCCGCTCATCGGCAGATTTTCCTTCCCCCGCTTTTCGGCTGGTCAGGCCGCCGGGCATCGTAGCCCCCGGGGGTACCCCGTACGGGCTTCGCTGCGCGTGCGTTGGCTGGATTCCGCCGGAGGCCGTGGGCGGCCGTCCGCCCGGTCGGCGCACGGGGAAGGAGGCGGAGGGCCCCCGTGGATTCCGTTCCACGTGGGGCCCTTCGCCACTCGTCCAGCGCTTCTTACGAGGAACAGACGGGCACTCCGGGGAGCTGGTTCCCCGGCGAGGTGATGTAGATGTTGGTCACGTAGCCGCCGTACTGGGGGAGATAGGCCCACCACGTGTTCGTGTATGGCGGAATGGTGACTTCCTGGCCCAACTTCTGGCAGCTCACCAGGACTTCCACGCCGGCCGGCAGCGTCGTCAGCGGCGCGGAGTCGACGGTGGTGGGCCGCGGGCGCACGTTCACGCCCGAGCTCCAGGTGCCGAACCAGGTTCCCGACGGGCGGACGGCGCCCGGCACGTCGAGGGAGCGGGTGAGCCGGCCCAGGTCCGTGTAGGCCGTGCCGTACGGGGTGCCGTCGGGGTGCAGGGTGAACACGGCCACGATGGTGCGGTCGCCGGCCCCGACCGTGCCGGTGGTGTGCAGCGCCTCCCGGGTCAGGTCGACGGCGGCCGCGGCCCGCTGAGCGGACGGCTGCGCGGACCCCTGGACCCCCGCTGCGGCGAAGGCGGTCGTCGGGGGCTTGGGCGTGCAACCGCCGGAGTTGCCGAAGCCGGACCAGCCCTGCTTGACCGCCCACGGCCGCTCGAAGGAGCCCGCGATGCCGAAGTGCTGGTCGAACCCGTCGGTGCCACAGCGCGTCGACTGCCGCAGGTTGCCCATCACGTAGTCGCGCACCGGCGCCGAGGCGGTGTCCAGGATGTACCGGTAGATCCGTACCGTGTCGGCGGCCGACAGGGCCACGTACCCCCAGGTTTCCTCGTACCCGGCGGGCGGGTTGGCGGTGTCGGTCAGACCGAGCTGCGCCACCGTCCGGTCGATGATCGCCGTCCGCCCGCCGAGGTCCCAGTAGTAACTGGCCGCGGTGTCGTCGCTGCTGCGCAGCATCGAGTCGAGCCGGGTGCGGTCGGCGGCGGACAGGGTGCGGGGGTCGTGGGTGCGCAGGTAGTCGAGGGCGATCAGCAGTTTCACCACCGAGGCCGAGCGGAACTTCAGGGTCTCGTTGATCCGCTCGGTGAAGGTCCCGGTCGTACGGTCGAAGACCGCCACGCCGGCGGTCACGCCCGCCGGTATCTCGGCCTGCGTGGCACGGGCCGGTGCGGCGGTGGCCCGTGGCGTCCCGGTCAGGCCCAGCACTGTCGCGGCCAGGGCGAGGACGGCGGCGTACGCACCGAGTCGCCGCAGGCGTGTCCCGCGCCGGTTAGGCGGTCGCTCGACGGCCGAACTGCCGTGGCGGGTGGTCGGACTGTTCACAGTGGGTTCCCCTTTTCGGTCGGGCCACCGCGGCGCCGCGGTACGGGCACCGGTACGGGCCGGGCAGCCTCGAGCCGGCGCTCCTCGGCTCCGACCGGTGGCGGCGGGAGCACGCTAGGTCGCTCACCGGCCCTGCGGTATCCGGAAGTTGACGGGGTCCGCGCCGCATGACGGTGGGTCGCCCCGGCCCTACCCCACCTGCATGCGGGGCGTCATTCCGTGAACTTCCGGATGACGCACGGGACCTCGCCCCGGATACGTTCCGCAGCGTCCGGCCGCCCCGCACAGCATCGGTCGGGTGCCACGAGTTCGGTCCGGACCGGGGACCGTCTCCCCGGCGGCGGATCACCGTCCACGACGCGAATCGACGAAACGACGAAACGACACGAGGAGTTCCGATGAGCGGCAAGGATCTGCTCCGGACGCTCGCCGTCACGGGCCTGCTGCTCGTCACGGCCTGCTCCGCCGCCGACCGGCCGGCCGAGGACGCCGGCGGCCGGCTGCGTACCGGACTGACCGACGCGGAGCGCAAGACCCTCGGCGGAGCCGAGGAGCGGCTGATCGCCGGCTGTATGCGGGACAAGGGGTTCGAGTACGGGCTCGACCCGGACGGGCCGCGCGGCGAGGTACCCACCCGCCGCTTCGGCCTGGACGACGTCGCCTGGGCCCGCGCGCACGGCTACGGTCTGGACGAGGCGGCCCGGTCCGGCGACCGGGGCGGGAAGGCCGCGGCCGGGAAAAGTCCCCAGGCGCGCTACATCGCCTCCCTCCCGCCGCGCCGCCAGGCCGAGTTCGACCGCGCCCTGAACGGCACCGACCGCGACGCGATCGTCGTCCCGGCGCCCGGCCGCGGCCAGATCTTCACGAGCGCCGACGGCTGCCAGGCCGACGCCCGCCGAGGGCTCTACGGCGATCTGCGCAAGTGGACCGAAGCCAAGGCAGCGGTGGTGAACCTGGAGTACGTCACCTTCGACGACGTGGTGGCGGAACCGAGCTACACCAAGGCGCTGGCCGACTGGAAAGCCTGCATGAAGGCACGGGGACTGGCCTACCCGAGCTCTTCGGAGGCCATCGGCGCCGTGGTGGAGGAGAACCGGTCCCGCACCGCCGAGGAGGCACGGAAGCGCGAGGTGACCGTCGCCGTCGCCGATGCCGAGTGCAACCGCGCGGCCGGGCTGGCCAGGACCGGAGCCCGCCTGCAGCGGGAGCACGTGCGGGACGCCGCGCGCAACGAGTTCGCCCGCCAGACCCGCTACTACACCCAGGCGGTCACCACCGCGCTGGACCGAGCCCGCTCCGTAGCCGGCTCCGACTGAGACCGCACCACCAAGTAACCCACCAAGTAACCCATCGAGAAACCCATCAGAAGGAGAACGCCATGCGCATCACCAAGCGCGCCCTGCTGGGGCTGGCCCTGGCCGCCACCCTGATCCCGATCGCCGCCACCACCGCCCAGGCCGGGGGCACGAAGCCCACCTGGAGCCGGGAGAATCCCGGCAACTGCCCGGAGGGGTTCCTGTGCGTCTACAAGGGGATCAACTACGACCTCGCCGACGCGGGCATTGCCAAGTTCCAGTTCGACAACCCCATCTGGTCGGACACCGACAACCGGTACATCGCCCACGAGGACTCGTCCTGGTTCAACAACGGCACCGGAAGCTCGTACAGCTCCGTGGAGGTCTTCGCGGACAACGGCTACGGCGGGAACTCCTTCTGCCTGGACAAGGGCTGGGGCAACAAGTGGGACGAGGTGGCGAACGACCAGGGCGAGGCCAACCGCTGGGTGAACGGCCCCTGCTGACCCACCGTCACCACTGACCCACCTCCGCCGCTCGCGCCGGCCCACCACCGGCGCGAGCGGCGGCGTCACTTGCCTTGGCGCCTCACCGCAGCGCGCTCTTCTCCTGCCACTCGCTCCACGAGAGATTCCACGCACCGAACCCGTTCCCCGGCGCGACCACACCCTTGGTGTCCTTGCCGGTGATCTCGAACGGGTCGCCCGGCCGCACCTGCCCGTAGAACCAGGACGCGTTCGCGTCGCTCATTCCTATGCATCCGGAACTGTGGTTGGAGTTGCCGAAGTAGCGGGCGTTCCACGGGGCGGCGTGCGCGTACATGCCCGACCAGGTCAGCCGCATCGAGGAGTTGACCATCTTGTCGTAGGCGTCGCCCAGGCCCACCGTCTCGGAGTTCATGTTGATCGTGCCCTCCTTGGCCATGAGCACGGCGGTTCCGCGCCATGAGCGCTTGTCACCGCCGGGTGTGCCGCCGGAGACCGGTATGCGCCGGACCGTCTCGCCGTCGCGTACGAGGGTGAGTTGGTGGCTGTCGAGGTCGACCTTGACGATCTGCTGGGCGCCGATGGTGAAGGTGGTCGTGTAGTCGCGTACGAACCAGCCGCCGGCCGCGCCCGAGTCGGTGCCGTTCAACTCGCCGTTCAGCGTGACCTTGGTCCCTGGCTTCCAGTACGTCTTGGGCCGCCAGTCCACCCGGTCCCTGCCCGACCAGTCGGTTATCCAGCCCCAGGAGCCCTCGGTGTTGTTCGAGGTGGTGATCCTCAGCTGCTTCTCGACCTCGGCCCGGTTCTTCACCGGGTTGTCGAAGACCAGGGAGATCGGCTGGGCGATGCCGACGGTGGCGTCGGCGCCCGGTCGCCAGTCGACCTTGTTGACCTTGTCCGCCGGAGCCGTGGTGAAGGCGGCCTTGGTGCTCTTGGCGGTTCCGCCCTCGGTCCTGGTCGCCGTCGTCACCGTGTAAGCCGCGCCGGGTATGGCCTTGCGGTCGGAGACCCAGGACCGGCCGTCGGCGGCGACCTTGCCGGCCAGCCGGTGGCCCTCGGCGTCGGCGACGGTCACCGAGGTGAGCCGGCCGCCCGCGGCCGTGACCTTCACGGGCGTGCCCGCCGGGACCTGTTCTCCCGTGGGTGTGACGGTGACCGTGACAGGGCGGTCGTCGGCGGCCGGCTTGCCGTCCGGCTTGGTGTCCTGGGCGCCGGAGGATCCGCTCGACGAGCAGGCGGCGAGCGGCGCCAGCAGGGCGGCCGTGGCGACGGCCACCACGGCGGCCCGGACGCGGGCATGGGCGAGTACGCGTGTGCGGGGCAACCGGGACAACGGGACCTCCGGGAAGGGTGAGAAAGGGGTTGGCCGAGTCGGCGATGTCGTGACTGTAGAGCCGTAAAACCCGAGGTCAGCCGCTATGGAGCAATGTGACGGCGACTGGTGAGGAACGGTCATGGTCCCGTCACACTCACCGCGCGGAGCGGTCATGGTCCGCTGTGAGCATCCTTTGCGACCCCGCGAAAAGGCCCGCGAAAAGGCCCGGGGAGAAGGAGAGGCTCAGACTGTGTCAGCGCTGCTCGTGCCGCCCAGCCGCGTGCCCCAGCCACGGAACCCGGGCGTGGCCCTGCGACCCATCACCGCGGAGACCTACCGCGCCTTCCTCGCGTCCCCCGACGGCGCCGCCCTCGGCGCCGGTTTCCTCCAGTGCCCGTCCTGGGCCGACGTCAAGGAGGGCTGGCGCTCCCAACTGCTCGGCTGGGGGCCGGATCCCGAGGCAGGCCGACTGACCGGCGTGGCCCTGGTGCTGCTGCGGCAGTTCCCCGGCACCCGCAAGTACTTCGCCTACCTCCCCGAAGGGCCCGTCGCCGACTGGAACGACCCCGACGTCGACGGCTGGCTCGGTCAGCTGCTCGAACACCTGCGCCGCGCGGGCGCCTTCGCCGTGCGCATCGGCCCGTCGCCCGCCTACCGGCGCTGGGACGCCGCCCTGCTCAAGCCGCTCGCCGGCCCTGGCCGACGCCTGGGTGACGTCCTCGCCAGTGAGGTCGACCCGCTCGGCACCGCCGTCGCCGAGCGGCTGCGGGCCCGGGGCTGGCGCCGCTGCGGTGGTGACGGGACCGGAACGGATGGCGATGCCCAGCCCCGGCACGTCTTCCACGTACCGCTCGCCGGACGCACCACGGAGGACCTGTGGTCCGGGCTCAACCAGGAGTGGCGGCGCAATGTGCGCCGAGCCCGGAAGGAGGGCGTGGAGGTGGTGGTGGGCAGTGCGGCCGAACTCCCCGAGTTCCACCGGCTGTTGGGCATCACCGAGCGACGCGACGGTTTCCGCCTCGGCCGCTCGCTCGCCTACTACGAGCGCCAGTACGCGGCGCTCAACGCCGAGGAACCGGGCCGGATGAAGCTCTACCTCGCCCGTCACCAGGGAGAGATCCTCGCCGCCCACACGATGATCACGGTGGGCCGCCGGGCCTGGTACCAGACCGGCGCCTCGGCCGACCACCGCCGCGAGGTCCGGCCCTCCAACGCCCTGCAGTGGCGGATGCTGCTTGACGCCCACGCCCTCGGCGCCGACGTCTACGACATGCGCGGGGTACCCTCCACTCTCGATCCTGAGGAACGTACGTACGGACTGCTGCGGTGGAAGCTCGGCACCGGAGGACAGGTCGTCGAGACGTTGGGGGAGTGGGAGAGACCATTGGGCGGCAGCGCCAACCACGCGCTCCACCGCGCCTTCCAGGCGTACCTGAACCGCCGATGACGCAGACGGCCCCGACGACCTCGACCACCACCGCACCGACGAAGACGGCGGCCCGCGGCAGCGCCGTCATGGCCGCCGGATCCATCGTCTCCCGTGCCACCGGCTTCGCCCGCTCCGCCGTCGTCGCGGCAGCGCTGGGCACCATCGGGCCGACTGCCGACGGCTACGCGGTCGGCAACGCCCTGCCCACCATCGTCTACATGCTGCTCCTCGGCGGCGCGCTGAACGCCGTCTTCGTGCCCGAGCTGGTCAAGGCCGCCAAGGAGCACGACGACGGCGGTACGGCGTACACCGACCGGCTCGTCACCGTCTGCGTCCTCGCCCTGCTGGCGATCACCGCGACCGCGGTGTGGGCGGCTCCCGCGATCATCGACGCGTACACCGACTACACCGGTCCGCAGGCGGCCATGACCACCGCGCTCGCCCGCTACTGCCTGCCCCAGATCTTCTTCCTCGGCCTCTTCACCCTGCTCGGCCAAGTACTCAACGCCCGCGGCCGGTTCGGCGCGATGATGTGGTCGCCGGTCCTCAACAACCTTGTCGTGATGACCGTGTTCGGGCTGTACCTGGCGCTGGCCATGGGCGGCGGCGACACGCTCACCGCGACCGAGACCGCCGTCCTCGGCTGGGGCACGACCGCCGGCATCGCCGTCCAGGCACTCGCCCTCGTCCCCGCGCTGCGAGCCGCCCGCTTCCGCTGGCGGCCCCGATTCGACTGGCGCGGCAGCGGACTGACCCGCCCCCTGCGGGCGGCCGGCTGGCTGGTGCTCCTCGTCCTGGCCAACCAGGCCGCGTACTGGGTCACCACCCGCCTGGCCACCACCGCGGGCCTCGACGGCGGCCCCGGATACGGCGCGTACAACAACGCCTATGCCCTGTGGGTCGTACCGCACGGCATCATCACGGTCTCCGTGGTGACCGCGCTGATGCCCCGGATGAGCGCGGCCGCCGCCGACGGGGACACCGCCGCCGTGCGCCGCGACGTCTCCCACGCCCTGCGCATCTGCGCCTCCGCCGTGGTCCCCGCCGCCTGCGCGCTGTTCGCCCTCGCCCAGCCGGTGATGGCCCTCGTCTTCGGGTACGGCAGGACGGGCGCCGACGACACGGCCGCCATGGCCGGGATCCTGATGGCCTTCGCGCCGGGACTTCTCGCCCTGTCGGGCCAGTACGTCCTGTCCCGCGCCTTCTACGCGCTCTCCGACACCCGTACGCCGTTCCTGCTCAACCTCGTGATCGTCGCCCTGAATGCGGGACTGTCCCTGACTGCCGCACACCTGCTGCCGGCCCGCTGGGCCGTGACGGGCATGGCGGCGGCGTACTCCCTGGCGCTGTGCGCGGGCTGGGCGGTGACCGGCCTGGTGCTGAGCCGCCGGCTCGCCGTCGTACGCCCCCTGCGCTCGTCCGCCGTCGGCGCCCACGCGCGGCTGCTGCTCGCCGCCGTCCCCGCCACCGCGCTCGGCCACCTCGCGGCCCTGGGCACGGCACGAGCGGGGTCCCTGGTCGCCGCAACTGCCGGGGCGGCTGTTGTCGTCCTCACCTTCGCTGTGCTCGCCCGTCCACTGCGACTCGCCGAACTCGACGCGCTGCTCTCCGGCGTACGCCGCAGACGCACCCGGACCTGACCATCACCTAGGGAGAACCGCCGATGCCCCGCGTGCTCCTCATCGAGGACGACCCTTCCGTACGCGAGGGGGTCGAACTCGGTCTGCGCCGCCGCGGCCACGAGGTACGGGCGGCCGCGACCGGCGAGGCCGGCCTCGCCGCGATGGCCGAATTCCGGCCCGATCTGCTGCTGCTGGACCTGATGCTGCCCGGCATGAACGGCGTACAGGTCTGCCGGCAGGTCCGCGACCACAGCCAGCTGCCGATCATCATGCTCACCGCGCGCGGCGACGACTTCGACGTGGTCATCGGCCTGGAGGCCGGTGCCGACGACTACATCGTCAAGCCCGCCCGTCCCGAGGTGATCGAGGCCCGGATCCGCGCCGTACTGCGCCGCATCGACGACAGCGGATCGGGCCGCCCGGCCATCGAGGTCTACGGCGAACTCACCGTCGACCGGGTCGGACTGACCGTCAGCAAAGCCGGCCGGCCGCTCGCGCTCGCCCCCTCCGAGCTCAAGCTCCTGCTGCACCTCTCCGGCGCCCCCGAGCAGGTGTTCAGCAGGCAGCAACTCCTTGAGCACGTCTGGGAGCACACCTTCCACGCCGACGCCCGACTGGTCGACGCCTGCGTCGCCCGGCTGCGCGGCAAGATCGAGGACGAGGTCGGCAGCCCCCGGTACGTCCAGACACTGCGGGGCTTCGGCTACCGCTTCGGGCCCCTGTGAGCAGCGGTGAGCGGTCGCGGGTCAGGGCGTTCGGGCTGCGTACGCGGCTGATGCTCGCCTTCCTGCTGGTCGCCGCCGTCAGCGCCGGCACGACGGCCGCGCTGACCTACCGCGAGGCCCGCAACGCGGTGCTCCAGACCGCCCAGGACACGGCGGTCACCTCGTTCCGTGAACACGTCGAGACGACGGCCTTCGCGCTGCCCGTGCTGGGAGGGAACGACCTGGATGAACTCCTGCGAGACATCGCCCGCAAGGGCAAGCCCCACCCCTGGGTGGTGTTCGCCGAATACGGTTCGGTCCGCGCCTCCTCGGGCGAGAACCCCGTCTCCACCGTCATCACACCCGAACTGCGCCGCGCCGCACGGTCCCCCCACGGCAGCTTCGAGCGGGTCGTCAAGGACGGCGTCCCCTATCTGACCATCGCCATGCCCATGGTCTTCAAGGCGAGCCCGGACAGCGAGCTGCCCAGCGGACTGGTCCTGTACGCCGTCATGCGGATGACCGACGAGCAGGTCAACGTCGACGCCCTCCTCATGGCCGGCCGGGACGGCGCCCTGCCAGGCCTCGCCGTGTCGCTGATACCCGGCCTGATCGCCGCGCGCAGCGTGCTGCGCCCGGTGCGCAAACTGCGCGAGGCGGCCCTGCACATGGGCAGCGGCCGACTCGACACCCGGATTCCGGTGCGCGGCAGCGACGAACTGGCCGACCTGGCACGGACCTTCAACAAGTCGGCGGGCCAACTGGAGCATTCTGTACGCGAGTTGCGCGAGGCCGAGGAACGCGCCCGCCGCTTCGCCTCCGACGTCTCGCACGAACTGCGCACCCCCCTCGCCGGAATGCTCGCCGTCACGGAGGTGCTCGACGAGGACGCGGACGGCCTGGACGCCGACACCGCCCGGGCGGTCCGGCTGGTCAGCGCGGAGACCGGAAAGCTCGCCGTGCTCGTCGAGGACCTGATGGAGATCTCCCGCTTCGACGCCCGCGCGGCCGAGCTGAACGCCGACGAGCTCGACGTCGCCGAGGCCATCCGCAAGACCCTCAACCACAGGCACTGGACCGACGACCGGATCCGCACCGAACTCCCCGACGGCATCCGGGCCCGCCTCGATCCGCGCCGCTTCGACGTCGTGATCGCCAACCTCGTCGGCAACGCCCTGCGGCACGGCGGCGCACCCGTCACCGTACGACTGCGCACCGAGCCACGCTCCCCGGGCCCGCACGTGCTGATCGCCGACGTCGTGGACAGCGGACCCGGCATCCGCCCCGAAGCGCTCCCGCACATCTTCGACCGCTTCTACAAGGCCGACGCGGCCCGCACCCGCTCGGCCGGCAGCGGCCTGGGACTGGCGATCACCCTGGAGAACGTGAAACTGCACGGCGGAACGATCTATGCGGGGAACCGCCCCGGGGGCGGTGCCGTCTTCGCCGTCGAGATACCGCTACACGTGGAGGGGGAGGGGGCCGGCGGATGAGGCGACGTGTGTCGGCTGTCGCTCTCGCCGTCGCGGCCGCCGTACCGCTGGTACCGCTGCTCGGTGGCTGCGGTATCCAGGAGACCGACGTCATCGAGGCGGGCGGTCCCGCCAGCTTCCAGGCCTTCTTCGACCGCGAGTACGAGATGCTGCTCTTCTTCCGCTCCCCCGACGGAGGGCTGAGCCCCGTGATCCGGAGCACCGGGTCCCCGGCCGGGTCCAGCGCCGAATTCTTCGGATACGAGCTGCCGGGCTCCGAAGAAACGCCGGAACCGGTGACGCCCGACCAGGTCGTCCTGGCGTTGCTCGACGGTCCGAGCGAGGAGGACCGGGCCGCGGGCCTGGGCACCGCCCTTCCCGCCGCCCGCCCCGGCGGGACCGTCGAGGTCGAGCCCGCCCCGGGCGGCAGGGTGACGACCCGCCTGCCTTTCCCCCTGAAGGGCCTGAACAGCACCGCTCTACGTCAGCTGACCTGCACGATCGCCTACAGCCAGGATCCCGACGGCCAGGTCGTCGTGGAACTGACGGGACAGGACGGGGCATCGAGGTCCGGCACCTGCGGACTCGCGCCCGGCAGCACGGGGACCACGCCGTCCGGGACGACCGGCTGAGAACAGGCGACTCCGCGATCTCCTTCCCCGGTACTCCTGATGGGCCTGGGCCTGCTGTTACTCTCATGCCCGCTGTGCGTGGGGGGCAGCTCGGGGGCTGGACATTTTCACAGCACCGTCAACGCGCGCCTGATCGGCCGCCGCCGTCCCGTCACGCCTTTCTCTGTTTGAGAGGTCCAGGAGACGTTGATGGTCCGTCGTACCACCGCCCGTACGACCGCCCGGGGCGTCGTCGCCGCGCTGGCAGTCCTCGCCGTGACCGTCGGTCCCGGCCCGTTCGCCGTCACGGCCGATGCGGACGAAGGCGTCGGGGGCACCGCCCTCGCGACGGAGAAGGTCTTCCAGGCGGACCGCTACATACCGCGGAAGGACCAGATCCACACAGCTGGCCCCAGTGGCTATCTGCATGTCCAGGAGGGGCGTTCCGGCTATCTGTGGACGTCGTACGACACCGGTGCGACGACCGAGCTGGGCGACCTGCCCCGGGCCGAACTCCCCGCGTACCTGGGGTCGTCGTCCGACGTCGTGGCCGATGTCGTCTCGCCGACCCAGAAAGTCGTCCTGCGGGACCTGTCCGCCGGTACCACCACGGACGTAGCCCTCACCCACGGCTCGTACACGGCCACCTTCGGCAGCCACGTGCTGACCCAGGCCCGGGATACCGCCGGCAACCGCGTCCTGTGGCTGTACGGCGACGGCGCGCCCGCCGACGGCACCCTCGTCGACGGATGGCCGACCGGAATCACCACCAACTTCAGCGTGGTGGGCGGCGACAGCACCACCGCCGTCATCGGGTACGCGTTGGCGAGCGGGGAACGGCACCTGGTGCTCGTGGACCTGGCCACCGCGAGCGTCACCGGCGACGTCGCCGTGTCCGCCGCTCCGACCTCCGTCGCGCTGAGCGCGGACCGGCTGGTCTGGTACCGGTACAACAACCCGGTGGCCCACGTCCTGGACCGCGCCGACCTCTCCGCCGCCGAGACGACGGTGACGCTGCCGGGGACGGAGGGGACCCCGTCCTTGGGCATCGCCGGACGCTGGCTGGTGGTGGCCCGCACCGTACCGTCGAGCCCGAGCAAGCCGGCCGACAGAGCCGGCGTGCCGCTGATGGCCGTCCCCCTCACGGGCGGGGACCCGCTCACCCTGCTTCCGCACGCGAACAGTTCCCTCGTCACGGCACCGGACGGCAGTCTGCTGGCCGTCGGCGGTGCCGACTCCGGGCACTGGGCGGTACGCCGGGTCACCGACACGGGGGCGGCCACCCCGACCCTGACGGAACTGACCGCCGTACCACCGGCGGCCGCGACTATCAGCCAACTGTCGCTGCAGAACGGCACCCTGGCCACCGACGAGCCCAACAGCAGCTTCCTGGGCGCCTACTACATTCGGCGGATCGCCGCCGACGGAACGCCGAGTGCGCCGGCCTGGCAGGCCTGGGACGGCCGCGGGGCGGGTCCCTATGCCACCGGCGACGGACGGGCGGTGACGTTCACCGCCGAGCCCGACCCCACCGTCGACTCGTACGTCGATTCCCTCGACCACGGGCAGGGCTTCTCCGTGCCCTCGGCCGCCGGGACCGTCCTCGACGTCACCGGCCACTACGCGATCGTCAACGGCACGTCCCCCACCAAGCAGTACGTCGGTGACTTCGGCCGCGCCTACACCTCGCCGATCGTCACCCGCTCCGTCACGGCCGCCTCCGTCTGGGGGACCGGCCTGTGGACGCCGGGTTCCGGCACCGGTGTCGTCACCGCCAAGGACCTGAAGACCGGCAAGACCACCGACACCGTCTCCACCGGCGCCCCGTGTGTTCCCAAGGAGCTCCAGGTGGTGGGCCGTTGGATCTACTGGTCCTGCGGCACGGCCGCGACCGCGGGCGTCTGGGACCGTACGGCGAAGAAGAACATCCCCGTCCCGTCCGGCGAGGCCCTGCTCGGCGACGGTTACCTCGTCCGGCACGACACCGCGGCCGGAGCGCTCCTTCTCACCGCCTTCGCCGACGGCACCGCGGCCACCCGCAAGATCGGCGACCTGGCGGCGGGCACCTCCAGCCTGCGCGGGGTGACCTGGACCGTGGACAAGTTCGGCGGGCCCGCGGCCTACGTCGATGCGGACAAGCGGATCCACCTGGTGCCCAGCGAGGTGGCCACCCAGCGGCTCGCGGTCATCGAGTCGGAGGTGAGGGACAACGCGTGGGGGAGCGACTCGGCCGCCAGCCCGTGGTGGCAGTGGCGCGGACAGCTCTCCAAGCCCGCCGCCTCCTGGACGGCCACACTGACCAGCAAGGTCACCGGCTCCGTGGTCCGTACGCTCTCCGGCGGAGAGGCGAGCGGCAGCGTGCCCGCGAACTGGGACATGCGCGACACCAAAGGCGCGCTCGTCCCCAACGGCACGTACACCTTCAAGCTGACGGCCCCGCCCGCCGACGGTTCAGGACCGTCGCTGACGGTGACGCAGACGCTGAAGGTGTCCAACGGAGCCGCCGTACGCCGCGACTTCACCAACAACGGCACCTGGGCGCCCGACGGAACCGGCGACGTCCTGACCCTCAACTCGTCCGGCGTCATCAGCTACCGCCCGGGCAACGGGACGGGAGCCTTCGGCGGGGCCATGCCGGCCTCGGGCTGGCCCTCCACCGTGACCCTGGTCCCCTTCGGCGACCTCAACGGCGACCGCCGCAACGACGTCCTCGTCCGGTTCAGCAGCGGCGAACTGCGGGTGTACAGGACCATGCGCGGGCAGGCCTTCCTCACGAGCACCCCGCGTACCTCGCTCGGCAAGGGCTGGAACCAGTACAACGTGCTGACCTCGCCCGGTGACGTCAGCGGCGACGGCCGCCCCGACCTCATCGCCCGCAACTCCTCCACCGGAGCGGTCTACCTCTACAAGGGGACGAGTTCCGGAAAGCTCTCGGCACGCGTGAAGCTCTACGACAACTGGAAGACGTACAAGAAGATCGTGGGCGTCGGCGACCTCAACGGCGACGGCGTCGGGGATCTGCTGGCCCAGGACAAGGCGAACAACCTGTACCGGTACTACGGCAAGGGCAACGGGACGTTCGCACCGCGCGTGAAGGTGTTCTCGGCCTGGGGAGGCTCCTACAACGCCATCGTCGGCGTCGGCGACATCACCGGCGACGGCAAGGCGGACATCATCTCCCGCGACACCTCCGGCAACGTGTGGCGCAACAGCGGTAACGGGAAGGGGTCGTTCGGGCCCCGCGCGAAGATCGCCTCGGGATGGCAGGCGTACAAGGGCGTGTTCTGACGGCTGGTGGGCGCCGGTGTGGCGGGCCTCGGCAGAGCCGGGGCTCAGCGCACCGGGAAGCCGAAGGAGTAGCCCTGCTCCTTGAGTTCGGGGAGGATCCGGCGCAGGGCCTCGACGGTCTGGGAGCGGTCGCCTCCCGCGTCGTGGAAGAGGAGCGTCGGCCCGTTGGGCAGCTCCCGCTCGACGGTGGCGACGATGGCGTCCGTGCCCGGCCGCTCGAAGTCCTTGGTGTCCACGTTCCAGCCCAGCGGGCGCATGCCGTGGGAGGCGGCGAGGTTGCGGCTGTACGGGGTGAAGGCACCGCCGGGCGCCCGGTAGTACATCGGTCGTACGCCCCCGGACGCCTCGGTGATCATGCGTTCGGCGTCGAGGATCTGCTGCGACTGGTAGGCCTGGGACTGCTTGTCCATGGTGGTGTCGTGCGACACCGAGTGGTCGCACAGCCGGTGCCCGGCCGCGACCACCTGCTTCACGAGGTCCGGGTGGGCCTGCGCCTGCGTCCCCACCATGCAGAACGTGGCCTTCACCCCGTACTCCCGCAGCACGTCGAGCACTTGAGGGGTCCACGCGGGGTCGGGGCCGTCGTCGATGGTGATGTTGACGCCGCGCGCGCCCTTGTCCGAGGCGTGCGCGATGGTCACCGCGACCTTCTTGACGTCACTGACCGGTGTGGCCGACGCGTTCGCCCTCGGGGACGAGCCGCCCACGGCACCGGCCTGCGCGGTCCACACCGAGGCACCGCAGGCGAGCAACGTCACCCCGAGCGCCGTGCCGAGCACTTTGCCGTACCAGCCGCGCCCGCCGTTGTGCCGCGCCATGTCCGCCCCGCCTTCACGCAGTTCTCGCCGATGTCATGGTCAACTCGCGACCAACTGGCAGGACGAGGATCAGCGGTCAATGGATGCGTCCGTTACCGATCAAGGACAATCCCGGAGTGGTTCCCGGACAACCGGGCGAGCAGCGGGAGGACTCCTACGGCGTCGGCCACGCGGTTGTGTTGGTCCGACCGGCGCTGTGCTGAAAGGAACCGGCCGTTGCCGGACACGACGGGTTGTGGAATCCATGACGGAAGAGGAGACGCGCCGGAAGCGGCAGGCGCGTTTCGAAAGACTGGCGCAGGTGGTGGTGGAACCGCTGCATCGGTACCTGCTGCGACGGGCGGGCGCAGACCTGGCCGAGGACGTCTTGTCGGAGACGATGCTGGTGCTGTGGCGTCGTATCGACGATGTCCCCGGGCCGGGAACAGGTTCCGCGACCGAACCCGCGACCGAACCCGATGCCGATCCCGATGCCGATCACAGTCCCGACGAAGTGCTGCCGTGGTGCTACGGGGTGGCACGGGGGTGCCTGGCAAATGCCCGCCGTGCCGACGGACGCAGGCTGCGTCTGGTGGAGCGGCTGATACGGACACAGCAGCGGCCTCCGACAGGGGCTGCCGATCACAGTGACCACAGCGACCTGCATGCCGCGCTCGGTGCCCTCGGGGCGCTGGACCGCGAGGTGGTGCAGCTGTGGGCGTGGGAGGAACTGGCGCCGCGTCAGATCGCGGAAGTCACCGGGCTGACCTCCAACGCGGTCAGCATCCGGCTCCACCGGGCGAAAAAGAAGCTCGCCGCACAACTGGGGCGAAAGGATGCCGAACGGTCCGGACACAAGAGGGATGAAGGAAGGAGCAGTCAGTGAACGACGACGAACTGCTGGCCCGGCTGAGGTCTGCGGATCCGGCACTGACCTCGAGTGCTCCGCTGCCCGACACCAACCGTCTTGTGGAGGCCACCTTGAACACCGACACCGACACCGCACTCCAGCCTGCGGAGACCGCCGCCGGCACCACGACCCGCCCTGCGAAGGCCGCAGGACGGGGACGACGCAATCTCTTCGGACTCGCGGCGGCCGCAGGTCTGCTCATGCTCGGAGGCGGCATCGCCGGGGGAATCGTGGCGGACAACGACAACGGTCACTCGATCTCGGCCGGCCCTCTGACCCTGACCGCCGAGAGCGGCTCCGCCAACCAGAAGTGCATGGAGCCCGTCCCCGACCAACTGCGCAGGTACCCGACCCTCTTCGAGGGAACGGTCACTTCCATCAAGGGCTCCATGGTCACCTTCCGTGTCGACCACTGGCTGCAGGGCGGTGACGCGGACACGGTCGTACTCGACAGCAACACGGACCAGCCGGAGACGCTGACGTTCACGGACGGTGAGCACTACATCGTGGCCGCCGAGAACGGCGTCGTCCCGTCGTGCGGCGCGAACTGGGCCTCGGCCGAAACCATCGCCAAGTTCCGCCAGGCATACGGAAACTGACCGCAAGGACCGCGCCCAAGCCCACCAGCAACTGCGGTGGACTTGGGCGCGCCGTCGGTTCGCACGCGTGGAGAGCCCCTCCGGGTGGTCGGCGGGCTGCCCCGCAGCGGCCGGGACCGCGGGTGGTACTGCTGTTCCTACCCTCGAGGCTGGCGGCTGCCGTGTTCCTTGGAGGATGATCGGGCACGCGAAGGATCCGGCGAGTCCGCTGACCGCGGCCGTCGGACCTTCATGACGTGAGATGGCGGCGCCGCCCTGCTTGTGACCGGGCCCCGTAGCGCCGCAGACCCCGAACCGGAGACAGTCAGAAGCCCTTGTCCAACCGAATCCGGGGCCTGACCGATCCAACACAGACCCCTCCAATGGCGGCCCAGCTCCTCATGGAACCGATCAACAGTCCTGGAGTCGCCCTGCGCGCGGCACTTGGGCCCGGCGCGCCTTGGACAGGGGCCGCTTCCCAGTATGATCGCCCCCTTCGACTGACAGGGCAATCCCCAACAAGCCCTGAGCGAGGGGCTGTTGGGCGTGTGTCCGGCCGGAGTAGCCCCGTGGCGCCGTCGGCCGGTTCGGTCCCTGAAGCAGCTGAAAGGAACCCACGGTGTCCGACGAAGGACGGCTGATCGCCGGCCGATACCGCATCCTCGACCGGATCGGCCGAGGCGGCATGGCCACCGTGTGGCGCGCCCACGACGATCTCCTCGGCCGCGAGGTCGCTGTCAAAAAGCTCCATCCCCAGCCGCACCTCGACGGCGACGAACTCGACACCCTCTTCGAGCGCACCCGTCGCGAGGCTCGCAGCGCCGCCCGGATCAGCCACCCCAATGTCGTTGTCGTCCACGATGTCGTGGACGACGAGGGCCTGCCCATCATCGTCATGGAGTACGTGCCTTCCACCACCCTCGCCGACCTGATCAAGGCACACGGCCCGGTCCCCCCCGAAGAGGCCGCCAGGATCGGCCGTGGCGTGATCGCCGCGTTAGGGGCGGCGCACCGGGCCGGGATCCTGCACCGGGACGTGAAGCCGGCGAACGTACTGCTCGCCGCGGACGGCCGGGTGGTCCTCACCGACTTCGGCATCGCCCAGGCCGCCGAGACCTCGGCTCTCACCCGCACCGGGCAGCTGGTGGGGTCGGTCGACTTCATGGCCCCCGAGCGTCTCGTCGGCGCCAAACCGGGCCCGGAGGCCGACCTGTGGGCGCTGGGCGCCACGCTGTTCCAGGCGGTGGACGGACGCTCACCGTTCCTCCGGGACACGGTGACGGAGACGATGTACGCCATCGCCATGGAGCCGGCCCCCGAGGTCCGGGACGCCGGGCCGCTGACCCCGCTGATCCAGGGCCTGCTCATCGCCAAACCGGCTGAGCGACTGTCGGCCGAGGACGCCGAGCGCCTCTTGCGGGCAGAGGCGAGCGCCGACCCGCGCCGAATACGCCGAGTGGGCCACTCCACCACTTCGCCCGCTGCCGCCCGTACGGGGGTCGCCGACGTTGCGGCTGCGGCTGCGGCGCCGAAGCCGGAATCGAGTGCGAGGCCGGAATCAAGTGCGAAGCCGGAACCGGACTCGAAGCCGGAACCGAGTCCGAAGCCGGAACCGGAACCGGAACCGGACTCGAAGCCGAAACCGAACCCGGGGCACAGAACACGCGAGGCATCCGCCGCCGACCCGGCAGCCGAACGCCCGCAGCCTGACACGACCGATCCGCAGGCGCGGCGGCCCTCTGGCCGAACGGACCGAACGGGCCTTACGGGCCGTACGGGCCGTAAGAAGAAACTGGTCCTGCTCGCCGCAGTGGTCGCCACGGCGGCACTGAGCACGATCGCCGCCCTGCTGGTCGACACGACGACGGAGAAGAACACCAGCGGCGCCAAAGCGTCGGCCGGCGCTCTCCCAGCCGGCGGCCCCACGACCTCGAGGTCCGCGGACAAGCCGACGGCCTCTTCTGCCTCCTCCTCACCGTCGAGCTCTACGAGTTCCAGCGTCAAGTCGCCGACGGCGCACACCCCGTCGCAGGAGTCGACGCCCAAGGCCGGACAAGAGAATCCCGACACGCAACCCGGAGACGAGAACCCGGCCACGAACAGCGGATCCGACTCATCGGACGCCCCGGCCGGCCAAACCCTGGTGGTCCCCGCCACGGAGAAGTGCCTGAGCCGCGGCGCCGGGACCGAGGGGATCCAGCTGGTCCAGGCCACGTGCGACGGCTCCGCGGCGCAGCGGTGGCTCATCGGATCGGATGGGACCTTCCGGTCGGCGGGAAAGTGCATGACCGTGGCCGGAGGGTCGAGCGATGACCGGACCGAGATCCAACTGACCGGGTGCAGCGGCGGCGCCAGTCAGCAATTCCACTTCTCCGGAACGGAACTGCTGGGTGATCAGTCCCAGAAATGCGTCACCATTTTCGGGGGCACGAGCGGAACGGTCGTGGTCCTCTGGGAATGCAACAACTGGGACAACCAGACCTGGACGATCCGATGACCCACGTCACCCCGTAGGTCTGGCCTCAAGTCCCTTATGTTGTCCGGGAGTTCGCCGCGATACTCGAAGAGGCCGCGCGCCGTGACCCAACCCGGCGTGAGTGTGTAACGAATCCGCTGGGCGGCAACAGAAGCTTCGTGTCGTCCGCGGCACCTGGACGACGATGACCCGCATGGCAGCGATGAACCACTTCGGCATGACCCTGCGCGGCTGGCGTGAGCGCATGTCACCGCAGGACAGCGGGCTGGAGGCCGACGGGGAGCGGCGCATTTCTGGACTGCGCCGCGAAGAACTTGCCCGTCTGGCAGGCATATCGGTCGACTACGTGGTGCGGCTGGAACAGGGCCGCGCCGGCAACCCCTCGGCCCAAGTGGTCACCGCCCTGGCCAGAGCACTGCGTCTCGACCCGTCCGAACGCGACCATCTGTTCCGCTGCGCCCACCTCGCGCCGCCCTCCGCCGGGAACGTCTCCAGACACATGCCCGTGAGTGTGCAGCGGCTTGTACACCAGCTGGGAGACATTCCCGCCGCGGTCTTCGCCGCCGACTGGACCATCATCGGCTGGAACAAGATGTGGACGGCCGTGGTAGGCGATCCCCGCGCGTACGGCTGGGCCGAACGCAACCTCGTCGCCGCGATGTTCCAGTCGAGCGACAGCCGAGGCCGGGACCCGGTCGCGGCATGGCCCGTCTGGTCATGGAAGGGCACCGAAGCGCAGGAGGAGGACCTCGTCGCCGACCTGCGTGTGACGGCGGCCGCCCACCCCCATGACGCACGCCTTGCCTCACTCGTCGAGGACCTGCTTCGAAGCGACCCGCGCTTCGCCCGTCTCTGGTCCAACGGCACCGCCGGCCCCTACGTCGGCGACCGCAAGACCATCGAGCATCCACTGGTGGGTGACATCGCCCTCGACGTCGACGCCCTGATGCCTGCCGGCACCGACCTCAGGATCATCACGTACACGGCCGCGCCCGAGACCATCGACGCAGAGAAGATGGATGCCCTGCGTGCGGCCTGTCATCTGCCGTTCCGCGAATGACAGAGGGACTGTGGCACGTGACGTCACTCAGCCGGCGGCGGGGGTGATCGCGACCCTGACCGTGGCCGGCCGGGGTACCGACGACGTCACGGTGCGGGCGAGATCAAGGACTTTCGCGATCCGGCGATCGCGCGATTCCGCCGGCCGGGCGAGCAGGAGGGCCACCGGGTACTCCTGGGCGATGTCGCTGCTCTCGAGGTCGCGGAGGTCCTCGGTCGCGCACAGCAGAGCGATGTCGGCCTGCCTGGTGGATCAGGTCGCAGGGAACCAACGCCGCAGATCGGCGTCGAAAGCCCCGCGTCCGCGGCACGATCCGCCGGTCAGGCCCTACGTGCCGTCGGCTCACCCGCCGTCGCGCGGAGGTGCTCGATGCCGGTGTCGAGTGCCGCCCTGAGGTGGGTCGAGTCGCCCGTGGACATCATGATGGCCACGCCTCCCTGGACACCCGCCAGCAGCGCGGCGGCCGTCCGGTCCACATCAAGGACCGGCGACACCAGCCCGTTCGCCTGAAGGGCGCGCATACCGCGGGCGAGTTGCTCCTGCCATTGGCTCATCAGCTCCGCCACGATCGCCCTGGCACCTGGGCGGGACCGTCCCACCTGCAGGAACAGTGACCCCAACGGGCACTGGTCGCCCTGGAGTTCATAACGCTCCACCACAACATCCCGCCACCGCTGCCAGGACTCCCACGAGTCCAGCCGCCCCAGATGCGGCTGCTGGTCCGTAAGGACGCGGTCCGCCTCGAACTGGGCCACCGCCAGCAGCAGTTCGTCCTTGCCGTCGGGGAAGTAGTGGAAGAGCTGGCTCTTGCTCGTGCCGGTGCGGCCGCGGATGTCATCGAGCGTCGTGAAGGCGACGCCCTGCTCGCGCAGCACCTCGGCCGCCCCTTCGACGATGCGGGCTCGTGTGGCGCGGCCCTTGGTGGTGGGTGCGTCGGGCATACGGCCTCCCTGAGCCAGTTTGTGGACTTGCTGGTCCATTTTATACGAAGCACAGTTGCGGCATGACTGAACTACTACGACTGCGGAACAAGACGGCGCTGGTCACGGGATCGACCAGCAACATCGGGCAGGCGATCGCCGAAGCGTTCGCCGCCGAGGGCGCCCACGTGATCGTGTCCGGGCGCAACCGGGAACGAGGGGCACAGGTCGTCGAAGGGATCCGTGCGTCCGGCGGCCGGGCCGACTTCCTGGAGGCGACCCTCGACGGCAGTGCTGAGGCCTCCCAGGACCTGGCCGATCGGGCCCGTGAGACCTTGGGCGGACGGATCGACATCCTGGTGAACAACGCCGGCATCTACCCGGCCCCCGGCACCCTCGCCACCGACGAGAAGACGTTCGACGAGGTCTACGGCGTGAACGTGAAGGCGCCGTTCTTCCTCACCGCCGCCGTGGTCCCCGGCATGACGGAGTCCGGCGGCGGGGTGATCATCAACCTCGGCTCGTGGATCGCACGCCTGGGCGTTCCCCTTGGCGCGCTCTACAGCTCCACCAAGGGAGCCATGGAGACGCTCACGCGGGCGTGGGCCGCGGAGTTCGGCCCCATGGGCGTGCGCGTGAACGCCGTCTCGCCCGGCGTGATCCTGCCCCCGGCCCCGGTGGGCAGCGAGCCCCATCCGGGCGAGATCATGATGAAGGGCACCCCGGCCGGTGCCGTCGGCACACCGGACGCCATCGCGCATGCCGTCGTCTGGCTGGCCAGCGACGAAGCGGCCTTCGTGCACGGAACCGTGGTGGATGTCGACGGAGGCAGGACAGGGGTCGCCGTCATCGCCGCGTAGCCCGCGGATCCGGAGCCTGAATCTCACCTGAGGCGCGATCCAGATTCTTCGGGGGTCGGCGCTCTGCGGATGTCGAAAACGTGCCACCGTCTCCGTCCCAGGGACATCAGCGGCCACCACCGGCCGCACGAGGAAGAAGGAGAAACCGGCATGGCGATTCAGCGGATGGACAACGTCGGCATCGTCGTCGAGGACTTGGATGCCGCCATCGCGTTCTTCGTGGAACTCGGCATGGAGCTGGAGGGCAAGGCGGAGATCAAGGGCCTCGTCGCCGACCAGTGCACCGGCCTCGAGGGCGTCCGCTGCGACATCGCGATGGTCCGGACCCCGGACGGTCACAGCCGGCTCGAGCTGGCGAAGTACCGCAGCCCCGCGGCGATCAGCGCCGAGCCACGAAACCGGCCGCACAACATTCTGGGCACGCACCGCGTCATGTTCGCCGTCGACGACATCGAGGACACCGTTGCCCGCCTGCGCCCTCACG
This sequence comes from Streptomyces sp. NBC_00620, assembly GCF_026341825.1. Taxonomy (GTDB): domain Bacteria; phylum Actinomycetota; class Actinomycetes; order Streptomycetales; family Streptomycetaceae; genus Streptomyces. Next base: position 1,691,211 of record NZ_JAPENY010000001.1, on the reverse strand, counting down.
GCGCCGAACTCGTCGGCGAGATCGCCCGGTTCGAGGACAGCTATCTGCTCTGCTACCTCCGCGGCCCGGACGGCATCATCGTCGGCCTGGCCGAGCAACTGAGCTGAGAGGGAGGAACCGAACACGGAGGAGACGTCACCGGTCGAGATCCTCGTACTCCGTCTTGGGTACGCCGATGTCCGAGAAGATGGCCCGCGCCTGTCGCCTCATCAGTTCGGCGGCGCCGTCGGGCTTCCGGTGGGCGCGGGCGAGTGCCATGAGGGTGCGGGCCTCGCCGAGTCGGTGGCCGGTCTCGCGGTGTACGGCGAGGGCCTCCTGGCCGAGCTCGACGGCTGTGCCGTGTGCTTCCTCGGCCTCCGCCGTCTCGCACAGGGCTGTCAGGGCCTGGCCCTCCACCACGCGGAACGAGTGGTCGCGGGCCAGGGCCAGGGCCTGTCCGGCGTGGGCGCGGGCCTCGTTGTACCGGCCCGTTTCCTTGTGGGTGAGGGAGAGGCACACCAGGCTGTCCGCCTCGGCTCGTCTGAATCGTGCCTCGCGAGCCAGGGCGAGGGCCTGCTCGCCGGCCTGAAGAGCCCGGTCCAGCTGCGACAGCCTTCGGCGGGCGGCGGCGATCGTGTTGAGGATGCTGGACTGAACCCAGTGTCGTTTCGTGTCCTGGACCAGGGCGAAGGCTCGCTCGGCCTGTTCCAGTCCTTCGCCGTGGCGGCCGAGTTCGACATTGATTTTCGCGATGGCGTTGAACATCATCGCGTGGCCGTTGCGGTAACCGGCCCTCTTGTCGGAGGCCACCTCCGGGCCGAGGAGGTCGAGTCCGTCGGTGAGACGGCCGAGTTCCCAGTACACCCCGCCCAGGATCTGCACGGCCGAGTAGGAGTCCCACCAGCTGACCTCTGCCGCGAGGCTGACGGCACGTTCGAGGTGGTCCGCGGCCTCGTGCAGCCTGCCCAGATCCCGGCAGGCCATCCCGAGGCCGATCATCCCGAATCCTTCGAAGTAGCGATGCCCGGTCTCGCGGAAGATGCGCAGGCCGGCGGTGAAATCGTCGTGCGCACTGTCGAGGCGCGCCATGCTCCAGCGCGCCATGCCTCTGAGGCCGAGACCCGACGCCTCGCCCGTCGCCCAACCGAGCTCCCGGCTGATGTCCAGTGCGCGTGTGGCGTGTTCCATCGTCTGTCGGACATGCCCCCGGTCCCACCGTGCCGCGGCGAGGCTGGAGTGCATCGCTGCCTGGCCGAACAGATCACTCTCGGCCTCGGCCGCGTCCAGCGCTGTCTGCGCGGTGGTCTGCCAGGTCTTCCGTGGCAGATGGATCCAGAAGTCGCTGAACAGTGCGGAGGTCAGGTGCCAGGCGACGGGGCGGGGGCCGTGGTGGGCGGCCTGGTTGATGACGGCGAGCAGATTCGCCCGTTCCGCATCCAGCCATGGTCGGGCGGCGATGTCCGATGGCAGGCCCGGGTGCCTGCCGGGACGGAGGCTGCTGGGCAGCTCCGGAAAGAGCCCGGTCCCCGCGGTGGTTCGGGTGGCGTTCAGGTACCAGATCAGGAGCCGTTCGAGGGCGGCTTCACGGTCCGAGGCTGTCTCCTCCACCAGCGCACACTCCTGTGCGTACTCGCGGAGGAGATCGTGGAACCGGTAACGCGCCGCCGTCACGGGTTCGATCAGGTGGGCCGAGACAAGCGCACCGATCAGACGCCGGGCCTGCGGCAGCGGCACGTCCAGGAGGGCTGCCGCGGCCTCGGTGGTGAACTCCGCTCCCGGAAACAGGCCGAGCAGGCGGAACAGCCGGCGTGCGCCGGGTGCCAGAACCCGGTACGACACCGAAAAGGCCGTACGCAAAGGAGAGTTGGCGTCACCGTCCGGCTCCAGTGCCTCCAGCCTGTTGCCATCGGTCATCTCGGTGACGAGGTCGGCCGTCCGCAGGGCCGGATCGCCCGCGAGCCTGGCGGCGGCCACGCGCAGGGCCAGGGGGAGGCTGCCGCAGAGCCGGATCAGTTCGTCGACCGCGTGTCTGTCATCGTCGACCCGCTCCGTGCCGAGGGTCCGGCCCAGCAGTGCGCGGGCCTCGTCCGGCTGGAGTAGATCCAGGGGCAGGGCGTGGGCGCCGTCGTGGGCGACGAGGTCGCCGAGCCGGTTCCGGCTGGTGACGAGGACGCAGCAGGTCGGGCTGCCGGGCAGCAGCGGTCGTACCTGATCGGCGGAGGCCGCGTTGTCCAGCAGGACGAGCAGGCGCCGGTCGCCCAGCAGGGTCCGGAACACGCGGCCCTGGGCCTCGGGGTGCGGGGGGATCTCCGACGCCGCGAGCCCCAGGCTGCGCAGCAGCAGTTCAAGAGCTTCGCCGGGTTCGAGGGGCTGCCGGTCGTGGTCGAAGCCGTGCAGGTTGACGTAGAGCTGGCCGTCCGGGAAGCGCTCGCGGACCTGGTGTGCCCAGTGCACGGCCAGCGCGGTCTTGCCGATGCCGGCGGCGCCGCCGATGGCGGAGATGACCACGGTGTTCGCCGTCCCCGGCGCCCGCGCGGGCTCCAGCAGCGAATGGAGGCGGTCGAGTTCGCCGCTGCGGCCGGCGAAACCCGGGGTGTCGTGCGGGAGTTCGGCGGGCACGGCGCTCTCCCGCGGTGTGGGGAGCGCCGACGAGGGCGGACGCAGGAGGAAGGCGTCGTCGTGGTGCAGTACCGCTTCGTGCACCCGGCGCAGTTCCTCACCGGGATCGGTTCCGAGCTCGTCACGCAGTCGTATGCGCAGTTCCTCGTAGGTTTTGAGCGCTTCCGCCTGACGTCCGCGGCCGTACAGGGCCCGTATACGCAAGGCCGTCAGCGACTCGTCGTCACGGTCGGACGCGGACAGCCCGCTCAGGTCGTCGAGGGCATCGCCGAACCGGCCCAGCAGGACCAGGCACTTGAGCCGCTCCAGCCGGAACGTCCGTCGGCGTTCCTCCAACCGCTGCCGCTCCTCCTGCGCGAATGGTCCCGGCAGCCCGGCCAGGGGCTCGCCCCGGAACAGCCCGATGGCTACGGAGAGTTGGTCCGCGGCGGTGGCCAGGTCGCCCGACGCGACGGTGCGCAGCGCCTCGTCGCCCCGTTCATCCAGATCCGCCGTATCGAGCCTGACTTCCTCAACGACGAAGCGGTACCAGCCCTTGCCGCTGCGGATCACCGACTCCGCGGGCGGGGTGCCTCCCGGATCGAGCACCCTGCGCAGCGAGTTGACGTGAGTGGGCAGCACCTTGTGGCCGCCTGCGGGAGGCTCCTCGCCCCACACCGCGTCGAGCAGCCGCTCATGACTCACTACGGCCCCTTGGCGCAGCAGCAGAGCGGCCAGCACGGCCTGCCGCTTGACCGGCCCCAGCTCCAGCGGCGTACCGCTCCGCCATACCCGCAACGGTCCGAGCACTTCTAATCGCAGCAGCTGAGGAGATCCGTCGTCCACCCCGAAGCCTCCGGTCCCCTACGTCATCCACGTCATCGGAATTTCATCGGAATTGCAGCACCCCCAGCCAAGGTGATGGACACGACATCGCACAATCCGCACAACCGAAGGGGTCCGCGTGACCGAACTGGAGTTGGTGGCCACCGCATTGGCCACGGGGGCGGCGGCCGGACTCACCGACACCTCACGAGGAGTCGTCCACGACCTCCACGCCGCGCTGAGGGAGGCGGTCCGCCGACGGTTGTCCGGTGTCGGCGACGGCGTGCGGGGCGGATACGGCGTACGGGTCCTGTACGCATACGAGACGGACCCCGATGTGTGGCGGACCCGGCTGCTCCAGGTCCTGGCCTCAGGGCTGGAAATGGACGAGGAGATCCTCGGGGCGGCCCGCGCAGTGCTCCGCGCGGAAAGGAGGAAAGGGCACATCACCGCGGTCGTCGGTCCATGACGGAGCGGGTGACCACCCAGGAAGGTGCCCAGCTCGCTTCACAGGACGGCGCATACGCCAATCTGGTACATGGGCTACTCTTGGTACATGTCCATGAAGCGCACCAACGTCTACGCCGACCCCGAGGACCTGGCGATCATCAAGGAGGCTGCCAAGCGCCGGGGGATAAGTGAGGCCGAGATCATTCGACAGGGGATCCATCTCGCGGCCATGGCGAACCGTGTCTGGGACGAGCCGCTGTTCTCCCGCACCTTCGAGGGGTCGGGGCGTACGCCGTCCAAGGCTGAGGTCCGTGACGCGGTTGCCGACGCCGTCCGACGCGAGACCGACTCGGGATCCGGAACCGCCGCGTGATCGTCGTTGTCGCCGACACGACCGGTCTCCTTGCCGCCCTTGACTCGACGCACCCGGAGTATGGGGCTGCGAACGAGGCGATCATGGCGGCCGGTCTCCTGATCATGTCCCCGCTCCTGTTGGCGGAACTCGATCACGTGGCCACGCGCGAGTTGGGACGCGCAGCCGCCGTCAGCGCGGTCGACGACCTGCGGCGCTGGATGAGCCGGGGCAGGGTTGTCATGCCCGAGATCACGGAAGACCACTTGGGCGCCGCGCAGTCCGTCCGAGTCCGCTACGGCGCGCTCGACCTGGACCTCGCCGACGCGGTGAACGTGGCGCTAGCCGCCGACTACGACACCGACGCCATCCTCACCCTCGACCGACGCGACTTCCGGGCCGTCCGCCCGTTGGGCCGGCACAAGGCGTTCCGGGTACTGCCCGACGACCTCCCGCTCTGACCCGAGATCCCCGGCGGCCAAGTGCCCGCATCGTCGCCCACCGTTGAGTTTCCCGCGCCGCGCCGGTCTGTGCGCGTGAGACCGACTCACGGAAGGCCGGCGCGATGCGGAAACTGATCTACGGCATGAACCTGACCCTGGACGGCTACATCGCCGCGCCCGGTGACACGGCGTGTCGGACATCGGAGCCTCGGCTTCGTGTCACTTCCTTGGCGGTCTGTCTTGATCGGAGCAGACCGCCGGGCTTGTGACCTGGGCTGTCGCGCACCTTCTTAGTCAGCAGCCCGCAGGTCTCCCACCTGCGCGGTTGCCAGGTGGTTTGGGGACGAGCACGGTGTCGGATCGGGAGTGCGGGCATGCGTCGGCGAGGGTCTGGACGGGGGCTGCCGGAGCGGAACCCGCGTGGACAAACCTCCGGGCGTGACCCGCTCGATCGCGCCGTGCGGTCGATGCGCTTTCCCGGCCCGTCGGGCGGGCGGATCAGCGCAGTCCGGCGAAGAGGTCGTTCTCGGGTACGGCCGCGCCGGTGGTGTCCTGGACACGTACGAAGGTCTCCATGCCCATCAACTCGCCGAACCTCTCCTTGCCCATCTTGAGGAAGAAGATGTTGTCGCCCTGGCTGGCGTGCGCGGCCAGCGCGTCGAACTTCTGGCCGCTGAACGCGGTGGCGTCCACCCACGTGGTGATCTCGTCGTCGGGGAGGCCGATCTCGGCCATCGCGGCGGCCTCGGCAGGATCCGGCTCAGGCATGTCCGGATGAAACTCGCGCATGATCTCGCCGAACCGCTGCATCATCGAGCGGGGCATCGTGGTCCAGTACACCTTCGGTGCCAGCGCGGTCATCTCCAGCGCCGCCATCGTGATGCGGTGGGCCTGGATGTGGTCGGGGTGGCCGTAGAAGCCGTTCTCGTCGTAGGTGACGACCACATCGGGTCGGTAGTGCCGCATGAGTTCCGCGAGTCGGGCCGCGCCTTCCTCCACGGGGGTCTGCCAGAAGGATCCGGGGGCGTCGTTGCTCGGCCAGCCCATCATCCCGGAGTCGGCATAGTCCAGCATCTCCAGATCGCTGACCTTCAGGGCGTCACAGCTCGCCTCGAGTTCTTGACGACGCATCAGGGCGACGGCCGCCGGATCGTGTCCGGGTTCGCCCGGCTTGACGCCTCCCGGTCCGTCACCGCAGCGGCCGTCGGTACACGTCACGAGAACCGTGCGGATGCCCTCCGCCGCGTACCGCGCCAGGACTCCTCCGGTTCCGGTGGCTTCGTCGTCGGGGTGAGCGTGTACTGCCATGAGCGTCAAGGGCCGGTCAGTCATGAAACAGTCCTCCTGCAGAAATGTGTCGTGGTCCGAGTGCGCGGCGGTCGTACCGCGATCCCGGGGCCCGGAGCCTGGTGGGGCGGACAACCTTGCGGTCTCCGTGTTTCCGCCCATACGGCGCCGGGCCCTCGGTCGATGCAACCGTGCCGGCCGGACCGGCTGTTCCCGGCGCGGCCGTTCGGGCTTCCACGCGTCGGCGTTTCAACGCGAACGAGGCCCAGGCGCGACCTGCATGTCTCAGTGCCACGCCGGATCCGACGTGGCCCGTTGCGGTGCTTGGCGACGATCAGGTCGGCCTCGCCGGCACGGGGCGATTCCTTTTCGTAGACGTCGTCGCGGTGCAGGAGGATTACCAGGTCGGCGGTGTCCTCCAGGGCTCCGGAGTCGCGTAGATCGCTGACCATGGGGCGTTTGCCGGTGCGCTGCTCCGGCCCGCGATTGAGCTGAGAGACGGCCACGATGGGGACGTCCAGCTCCTTGGCCAGGAGTTTCAGGCAGCGGGCGATCTCGGAGACCTCTTCGTAGCGGGAGGCGAACGCGCGGGTGCCGTAGGTGAGCATGTGGAGGCCGTCGACGACGACCAGTCTGATGTCGTTTCGGCTGTGCAGCAGCCGACACTGTGCGCGCAGGTCGACCATCGTCCCGTAGTCAGCGTCCTGGATGTACAGCGGAGCAGCCGACACGTCAGGCATCCGGCGGGCCATACGAGTCCAGTCGTCCTCTGCCAACTGTCCGCCGCGAAGCGTGGTGCAGGGGTACGCGGGCTTCTGCCGCCACGATGCGCATCGCGACCTCGGTGCGTCCGGATTCAAGGGTGAACAGGACGACCGTGCCGTGAAACAGCCACCGCTCGTCGCCGAGCCCCGTCGGCTCGGTGGATCTGGCTGGAGCACCGGACGTAACTACTTGCCATCGACCCACGACCACCGTATGGTCGTACGAACGTAAGGCATACGAACGTAAGACAATCCAAGGGAGTCCGTGATGGCGACAACTCGGCCGGTGGCGCTCGTGACAGGTGCCTCATCGGGGATCGGCAAGGAGACGGCCCGCGCCTTCGTCGCGGCAGGTTTCGAGGTGATCGGAACCGGCCGCAAGACCTCCGGACTCACCCCGCCCGCCGGGGTGACATACCTCGATCTCGACGTGGCCAACGACGACTCGGCCACCGCCGCGGTCGGAAAGGTGATCGACCGGTTCGGACGCATCGACGTCCTGGTCAACAACGCGGGCATCGGCTCGGCGGGCGCGGTCGAGGAGAATTCCGTCGCACAGGCCCAGAACGTCCTGAACGTCAACGTCCTCGGTGTCATCCGTATGACGAAGGCCGTCCTGCCGCACATGCGCGCCCGGGGTGGCGGACGCGTCATCAACATCTCGTCCGTCCTGGGCCTGATCCCCCAGCCCTACATGGCGCTCTACGTCGCCGCGAAACACGCCGTCGAGGGCTACTCCGAGTCCTTGGACCACGAAGTCCGCGAACACGGTATCCGCGTCCTCCTCGTCGAACCCGCCTATACCAAGACCAGCTTCGACACCAACGCCGCACAGCCCGACACCCCGCTGCCTCTGTACGCGGAGCGACGGCGCATCTTCGACGAGGTGATCGCGGATGCGATGAAGGCCGGCGACGATCCCGCGGTCGTCGCCAAGGTGATCGTCACCGCGGCCACCGACAAGAAGCCGAGGCTGCGCTACACCGCGGGCCCCCTCGCCGCGCGCATGAGGGCACTGCGCCGTTTCGCCCCCACCACCACCTTCGACAAAGGCATCCGCAAATTCAACCGGATGCCCGCCTGACATCCAGGTCCGGCTTCAGGGGCGCCGATTCCGCCTGGATGTCTCCGGCGTACCCGACATCACTGGTGTCTCCGAAAGTCCATTGATCAGTCACTCGTTGATTTGCCGAGGAGAGTCATGCAGCAGCAACGGCAGCAAACGGCCCGGCGCAGTGCATCGGGCGCACGGCGTTTCCTGAAGAGGAACGTCGGCATCGCGCCGGCGGTCACCGCGATGGCGGCCGTCCTGGTGTCGGCGCCGTCCGCGGCAGCGTGGACGGGACACTCGCACCGCGGATCCGTTGTCACCGACGTACGCACCGCGGCGAAGTTCGACTTCGCCGCCGGCGAGATCCCCGAGAACATCACCGTCAACCCCGACGGCTCGGTGACTCTGTCCCTGCTCGGCAGCTGCGCGGTGTGCGAGCGCACGCACGGGCCGGAGTTGATGCGTATCTCCGCGTCCGGACAGCGCACGGTGCTCGCCACCGGGCAGGTGGGTGAGGCGATCAGCGGCAACACCCGTGGCAGTGACGGCACCGTCTACTACAGCCTGTGGGCCCCGGGCAACGCGGCCAGGAACGGCGTGTACAAGCTGCTTGCGGACGGTACCCCTCAGCGCATCGCCGCCCTGCCCGCCGACGCGGGCCCCAACGGGCTGGCCAACGACCCGACAGGACGCACCCTCTACATCGCCGACAGCCTCAAGGGCATCATCTGGTCCGTCCCGGCCGCGGGCGGACCGGCGACCCCCTGGCTGGCCGACGCCGCTCTCGCGCCGGTACCGACCGAAGCCCTGCCGATCGGCGCCAACGGGCTCAGGTTCCACAACGGCGCCCTGTGGGTCAGCAACTTCAACAAGGGGACACTGCTGCGGGTACCGGTCACCCCCGCCGGCACGGCCGGCCCCATCCACCTCGTCACGGGCGGCCTGCCCAACATCGACGACCTCAGCTTCCTGACCCCCCGCTCCGACGTGGTGTTCGCGGCGCAGAACGGCTCCTCCTCGCAGAACGGCCCGGACAGGGTCGTGGTGATCTACCCGAACGGCACCTACAAGGCCGTTCTGACCAGCGCGGACGGTCTCGCCTCGCCTTCCGCGACCGCGGTTCGTGGCGACCGGCTGTACGTCACCGACGGCGGCGTCCCCGAGCCCCACGACCCGAAACTGCAGACCGCGAGGATCAACTTCGCTGCTCTCCTTGCCCACGCGGCACACTGACTCGACCAGGGCGGTATCCGGAGCGCAAGCCCCGGCTGCGATGGAGGAACGCCTCGTGCGGTACACGAAAGAACACAAGCAGGAGACAAGGCAGCGGATCGTCGAGAGGGCCGGTCGCCGGCTCAAGCGGGACGGCATCGACGGCTCCGGAGTCGCCACGCTCATGAAGGACGCGGGGCTGACCAACGGCACCTTCTACGCCTACTTCGCGTCCAAGGACGAACTCGTCGCCACCGCGGTCGCCGACCAGATGCGCGCACAGCACGAGAGCATCGTCGCGCAGGCGGCGCCCGGCCGGGCCGGACTCGAACAGTTGATTCGCTGGTACTTCTCCACCGAGCAGCGCGACAACGTCGAGGACGGCTGCCCCAACGCCGCCCTGCTTGACGAGATCGGACGCTCCACGGATCCCACCAGGCAGGCGTACACCGACGGCGCTCTGGTCCTCATCGACGGCTTCGCCGCCCGCCTGGCACCCCACGATCCGTCGTCGGCACGTCTGAAGGCACTCGGCCTCCTCGGCATGATGGCCGGGACGCTTCAGCTCTCCCGTGCCCTGACCGACCGGCAACTCGCCGACCAGCTCCTCGAACAGGGCATCCACAACGCCCTCGCACTACTGGATGCCGAGCAGCACGGCTGAGACGCCATCCGCGTATCGGTCACGGGGCCGACCGGGTCGAACAGGGTTCGGCGGGTCCCTCGACAACCGCATCCGCTTCGCCGTCGAGGTCGCCACCGCTCCGGCAGACGAGATCGGCGCCGGCCGTACCGGCTTCGGGTCCCTCCCGGAAACCCGTTCAACGACATCGCGGAGAGCGACACCCACGAGCTGCATCCGGCACTCGCGCGAGCCCCCACCCCGCTCGACCTCGCCTGCCTGCACATCGGCCACGGCGGCGACGAACTCCTGCACGCCCTCAGCAAGTTGTGGCCGAACACCTTGGTTGAGTCCGCCTGAGCTGACCGCACCGGAGCTACCGCGGTCTTCCCCTCCCTGATCAACAACGCGGGGTCGCCCCATGGCCGACCTGTTCGCAGCCGAACCGGACGACGCCCGCCTGGAGATGAACCCCCACTACTTCGGTGCCCTCTCGGCGGTCCGGAGCTTCGCGCCTCGGCGGCAGGGCAGCTGCTAATGATCTGCCGACTGTAATATTATGTTCGTCAGGCCATCGATTAGGATGGAGTGCGTCGCAATGGCCCCGCGGAGCGAATGGAGGAACCCTGTGGCGCGCTATGCCAAGGAGCACAAGCAGGTGACGCGGCAACGGATCATCGAGACGGCCGGCCATCGGTTCAAGCAGGACGGCATCGACGGTTCGGGCATCTCCACGCTGATGTCGGACGCCGGGCTCACCAACGGGGCCTTCTACGCCCACTTCGCGTCCAAGGATGACCTCGTCGCCCAAGTCGTGGCCGAGGAACTGCGCACACAGGCCGCGAGGTACAGCACTCTGCGGCCCGGCCGCCCGGGACTTGAGGACTTCGTTCGCGAATACCTGTCGCCCGAGCACCGGGACCACCCCGGCCTCGGATGCCCCTCCGCCGCCCTGCTCGACGAGATCGGCCGCTGCGGGGACGAGACCAAGCAGGCCTACACCGACGGCGCGCGGAACATCGTGGAGGAGATCGCCGCCCGCCTGACACCCGAGGATCCGCGGTCGGCTCGCGGCAAGGCCATCGGGCTCTTCACCATGGTGGTAGGGACGTTGCAACTGTCCCGCGCCCTCTCTGACCGCGAGTTCGCCGATGAGGTCCTTGAGCAGGGAATCGAGAACGCCCTCGCCTTCATGCGCTGAGGGGGACGGCCCACGGCCGCCCAAGAGTCACCGGAAGTCTTCTCCCAGCTCGCCTCGCGCCGACCGGCGGGGAGGCAGACATGGCCGACGGCAGCGACTCCAGGGAGTGGGGGTCGTCCGATGCGAAGGACACCGCCAGCAGAACCACGATCATCACGGGTGGCGGCTACCCGGACACCGGCCTGGTCGTCGCGCACCGCCGCGAGCGCGGCCAGGCCAAAGGACTCAGGTCAGCAACTCCGATGAGGTGGTTCGAGCCGCTCGCCCAAAGTGCGTCACGGCTCTGAGGCGGCGTCCTCGGCTCAACGGCCGACCATGCTTCGCGCCTACTGCCGTTCGAGGAACGCGAGAGCCGTCTCCACGAACTCCCGGTGGAACTGGAAGATGCCGCCGTGGCCGGCGTCTGGGTAGATCACCAACTCGCCGTTCGGCAGTCGCCGCGCCAGGTCGGCCGAGTTCTTCGACGGAACCATCCTGTCGCTCTCGCCGTTTACGACGAGCACGGGTTGGTGGATGACGGAGAGATCCTGGGGCTGCTCCAGCCCCCAGCGGTGAATGGCCTTGAGCTGGGCGCCGTACGACGTGAGGGAGATCGCCTTGTCCCGGTCGTGGGTGCGCTCCTTCAGGCGGGCCAGGAACTCCTTCCCGGCGCGACGCCCGTTGGCAGTGCGGGTGAAGAAGAGGAACTGCTTCGGGTCCTGAAGGGTGAGCAGTCCTCGGACGGTGTCGAGATGGGACAACCGGGTCACGTTCTTGATGCCCTCGCCGCCCGCGGGACCGGTACCCGTGAGGATCAGCTTGCGGACGAGGTCCGGGTCGGTCTGCACGATCACCTGAGCGATCATGCCGCCCATCGAGAAGCCGTGGAGATCGACGTACTCGAGCCCGAGCGCCCGGATGAACGTGACGGCATCCTTCGCCATCGCCTCGATGGTGCGCGGCGTCGAACCGGAGGAAGCGCCGACGCCCCTGTTGTCGAACGCGATGACCCTGCGCTGGGCGGCGATGCCGTCGACGACCCGGGGGTCCCAGTTGTCGAGGACCGCGGCGAGGTGGGTGAGAAAGACCACCGGGACGCCGGACTGGGGACCGAGCTCGCGGTAGGCGAAGGTCACTCCGCCGGCGGTGAGGGTGCGGGTCGGTGCGTTCTTGTACGACGTCACCACGTCGCCTCGTACTTCTTGTGAGTCATTCACGGTCGTGCCCTTCGGCGTGGGGGTTCCTGCGAGCGCGTGCAAACCCCTCTCTCACGGAAGGGCGCGTAGAACAGTCACCCGCGTCTCCCGACTGCGGCTGCAGTCTGCGGAGTCGACGGTCAAAGACGGTGGATGTCGGAACCCTGAGTGGTCCAGCCCCGCAGCATCGCGTCGATAATTAAAGTATGACCGTACTTCTATGCGCCTGCAAGTCGGCGGGCATCTTTCTGATGGCCTCCTTGAGTAGGGCATCCGCAACGCCCTCGCACCGCTAGGCGCCTGGCGTGAGCATGCCGGGACCTCGGATCGGCGTACCCGTGGGACGCGCTGGCTCGCACCCGGGGTGCCCGCTTACGCCCGGGCCTCGCCGATAGGTCTCGCGTCCGTCGCGGGTGCGGCGCCCTTGCGGGGAGTGGGTCCACTTGTGGTCCACCGGTCGGCCGCTTAGGATTACGAGCATAATTTAATTGACGGGGTGTCGCCGGAAGGCTCTGCCGACGGAGGTAAGCGTCGGGCGCCACGCCCGGCGCGCCCCATGCGTGATCGTCCCCCAGGGGCTCGACCCTTCACCAATGGTCTGGATCCAAAGCCCCCGCTGAGACCTGTCGCACCAAAGAGCGCGTACTACCAACAATCCACCGAAGTTCGGAATGAACAGCACCCCCGTCCGCTTGCGGGCGAGATGAGGAGCCGACGATGAGGGCCTTCACGGTAGAGCGCTACGGCGACAAGGCCGGCGTGCGTGTCGGCGATGTGCCGGACCCGGAGGTGGGCGCGGAGGACGTGCTGGTCCGGATCCACGCCGCGAGCATCAACCCGCTCGACCGCATGATCCGGGACGGGGAGATGAAGGCGATCCTGCCGTACAAGGTCCCGTTCGTCCTGGGCAACGACCTGGCCGGGGTGGTGGTCGAAGTGGGTGCGGCCGTTACGCGGTTCGCGGTGGGCGACGAGGTCTTCGCGCGGCCCGACAAGGACCGGATCGGCACGTTCGCCGAACTCATCGCGGTGCACCAGGACGACGTGGCGATCAAGCCGGCCACGCTGACCATGGAGGAGGCGGCGTCCCTTCCCCTGGTCGCCCTGACCTCGTGGCAGGTACTGGTCGAGCGGGCGCACATTCAGCCGGGCCAGAAGGTCCTCATCCATGCGGGTTCCGGCGGCCTGGGCACCGTTGCCATCCAGCTGGCAAAGGAGCTGGGTGCGTACGTGGCGACCACCACGAGCACGGCCAACGTCGATCTGGTGAAGCGTCTGGGCGCGGACGTCGTCGTCGACTACAAGAAGCAGGCGTTCGAGACGGTGCTGCACGACTATGACGTCGTCCTCGACTCGCTCGGCGGCGAGACGCTGAAGAAGTCCCTGGACGTACTCAAGCCCGGCGGGAAGGTCATCAGTGTCGCGGGCCCTCCCGACGCCGCTTTCGCCAGGGAGCTGGGAGCGAATCCGATCGTCCGGCTGGTGATGTCCGCGCTGAGTTTCCGGATCCGGCGAAGCGCCCGGCGCCGCGACGTGACGTACTCGTTTCTGTTCATGAAGGCCAGCGGGGACCAACTGCGCGAGCTCACCCATCTCATCGAGGCCGGCAGGATCCGACCCGTCGTCGACACGGTGTTCCCGTTCGAGTCGGCACGAGAAGCGCTGGAGTACGTCGAAGCAGGGCGTGCGAAGGCCGGCAAGGTCGTCGTCAAGATGACGTGAGGGAACGGGACTGCCGCTCGGCGGGGGCACGGGCCCGATCCACCGGCGCACAGTCGCCGTCGGCTGACGGGAACCAGGTGGGCGCAACTGTCCCTTTGCGTAAACGACTTCGGACGCAGGCGAACGCTCCGTGACGCGGGCCACTAGAAAAGCGTCTCGCGATTTGAGACGAGTTGCCTCTCCGCCTCGAAAATCGAGCCCCGAGGAGACTCCGGCGGCGCCTCCCACCTGCACTTAGGGCACACGAGGGCGCGCCGCCCTCGAATTGGTCTAGACAACAAACAGCCCCCAGGCCGCTGACCTGGGGGCAAATTCTGGAGCGGGTGACGAGAATCGAACTCGCACTCTCAGCTTGGGAAGCTGCGGTCATGATGGTGTCCCTCGTTGTGGTGTACGGGATCAGCGGCTGGGAGTGCGCGGGCGTTTGCCCGGGGCGCACTTCCACGGGTGAGTACCGCTCCCTGAACAGGGGGCGGGCCATCGCGTAACTCTCCTTGGTGAACGGCCAGTTCAACCACGAGGAGTGCACGATGGCCCTGTCCCAGTCTGAGCTGATACGGCTGCTTGAGTCACTACGTTCGACCGACGGAATCGAGCTCATCCGCGCCATCGCCGAGCGGATGGTGCAGGAGCTGATCGAGGCCGAGGCGAGTGCCCAGATCGGCGCGGAGTGGAACGAGCACACGCCGACGCGGACCAATGTCCGCAACGGGCACCGCGAGCGGGTGCTGACCACGCTGGCCGGCGATCTGGATCTGGAGATCCCCAAGGTTCGCACCGGCAGCTTCTTCCCGTCACTGCTGGAGCGGCGGCGCCGCATCGACCAGGCCCTCTACGCCGTCATCATGGAGGCATACGTGCACGGCGTCTCCACTCGCAGCGTCGATGACCTGGTCAAAGCTCTCGGCGGGGACAGCGGCATCTCCAAGTCCGAGGTCTCGCGGATCTGCCAGGCGCTGGACGAGCCCCTGACCGCGTTCCGCACCCGCCCGCTGGATCATGTCCGCTTCCCCTACGTCTACTTGGACGCCACTTATTGCAAGGCGCGGGTGAACCACCAGATCGTCTCCCGGGCCGTCGTGGTCGCCACCGGCATCACCGAGGACGGCAACCGCGAGGTCCTCGGACTGATGGTCGGCGACAGCGAGAGCGAGATGTTCTGGAAGGAGTTCCTGCGTTCCCTGCGTGAACGCGGGCTCTCCGGGGTCCGTCTGGTCGTCACCGACCAGCACTCGGGCCTGGTCGCCGCGGTGCGCAAGGTCATGCTCGGCGCCGCCTGGCAGCGGTGCAGGGTCCATTTCCTGCGAAATGCCTTCGGCGTGATCGACCGGGACTCCGGCGAGATGGTCGCTGCGACGATCCGCACGATCTTCACCCAGCCCACCGCCGGCCTCGTGCGCACTCAGCTGAACACCGTCGCGGACATGCTCGGCACCCAGTTCCCCAAGGTCAAGGCCATGCTGTTGGAGGCGAAGGAGGACCTGACCGCGTTCGCGGACTTCCCGCCGCGGCACTGGAAGAAGATCCAGTCGACGAACCCGTTGGAGCGGGTGAACCGGGAGATCAAGCGCAGGATCGATGTCGTCCAGGTCTTTCCCAACGACGACGCGCTGGTCCGGCTGGTCACTGCCGTGCTCTTCGAGATGCACGACGAATGGATCGCCTTCCCCCGCCGCTACCTCCCCGAAGGCAGCATGGGCGAGATCTACCGCGAGCTCCCCGAGAGCGCCCCGGCGCTACCCAACACACCGAACGCGCCCGCCAGTTGATCCCTTACACCACGGCAAGGGACACGACCGCGGTCATTTGCCGCGAGTTCGTGCGCTGATCTGGGTGAACGGTCTGGATCGAGTCCTGTCGGGCTCGGCTGCTTTTACCGTGATTCCCCGTGGTTCCCTGCTCGATCTGGTGCGGTTGTGGTGCGGGGCCAACTGACCACAGCTGACGGTCGATCACCGTCGCGTCGGTTGTCAGTGCCGGCAGCTATGGTCTCTGGCGCGTGGTCGGCTTCCGAGGGTTCCAGCTCTGAAGGGAATGGTTGCATCCCTGGCCTGTCTGGGGGCGGCCCGGAGACTCGTCCGGGACCTAACCGACGGCTGGGCTTCGTCGATGGCCAAGCAGTGACCTGCCAGCGCCGACCGCGCACCACCTCCGGCCCGGGCCGATGACAGGTGCACGCTTTACAACTGTGGTGGTCGGGTTTTGGGGTGTGCGGGGGCGTTCACCTGGGCTCATGGGCGGAGGGCTGCCAGTGCAGAGACGGTTGCGGGTCTCGCCTGAACGACCGTGAACGGGGATGAATGAGAGGGAACCTGAGACGGAGTCCGCGCACAACTCGGGTGACGGTGGGCTGTGATCGGCGCTAGCGTGCTGAGGTGATCAGCAGTGAGGGCGTAGGCCTGGGTGTGGAGGCCGCACGTCGTCTGGCACAGACAGGTCTCTACGAGTTCGAGTCGGGGCTGACGGACGCCGAGTTCATGCGCATCGAGCGCGAGTATGGCTTCGAGTTCGCGGACGACCATCGAGCGTTCCTCGCGGCCGGGCTCCCGGTCAATGTCCCTCCTGAGGACGGGCAGACCTGGTCGAGGCCCTGGCCGGAGTGGCGCGGTGGCGACTTGGACAGCTTGCGTCGGCAGCTCGACTGGCCGGTCGAGGGCGTTCTGCTCGACGTTGAGCACAACGGGTTCTGGTACGAGGGCTGGGGTGAGCGTCCCGCTGATGGGACGGCGGCACTGGATACGGCGGGGCGTCATCTGGCGGAGGCGCCGGTGCTGGTGCCGGTGTATGCCCATCGATACCTGCCCGCTGGCCGTGGCAGCTTCGGGCATCCGGTGCTCTCGATGTGGCAGACCGACATCATCTATTACGGCCTGGACTTGGCCGACTACATTCACCAGGAGTTCGACGAGGGGCGAGGCGAGATTGACGGGAGCTGGAACCCGCGAGCAACGGTCTCCTTCTGGCGGGACCTGCTCTAACCCTTCGAGGTTGGCGGCCAGGCGACGGGCGCGCTCAGCTTGGGAAGCTAAGGGCATCTAGGGCTCGCTCAGGGCCCTACCTGCGACGGAGGCTCGCAGACGCCTGGCGGAGGGTCGATCGGCTCCCCGCTGTTCACCGTGGTGGCCCAGGAGGTCAGGAGTGCCGCAGGTCGGCGATTCCTAGGCGTACATGACGATCAAGTCGGCGCTGTCACTGCCGACCCTTAGAGTGAACTGATCGCCGCCTGTGGCGGATGTGCCGGGGGCGGTTCTCAGGGGAAACATTCAGGGGGGCCATTGATGTCCGTTTTTCGTGTCGGGTGGGTTCGAAGACGTGCTGCGGCGGGACTGTGCGGAGCAGTGTCGACTGCCTCGCTGCTGCTCGCGCCCGCGGCGACGGCGTCGGACAGCGGTCCGGCGACGGTGGGCATGGTGTCGTCGACGGATGACGTGGCACCCCGCACCGGGCGGAGCGTCGAGCTGGGAGATGACGGGCGCGTCGAACTCGTCGACGGGCGTGACATCCGGGTGACAGCGGATCCGGAAGGCGCCGCTCCCGCGCTGCGCTACTCCGTCGCCTCGGTGGACGGCGTGGTGTCCGTGCGGCCGACAGGCAAGTCCGCGGCCGACCGCACGACCGCGAAGCTCCCGCTGACCGCGCGGACCAAGGCCGCCCAGAGCACCCCCACGACGACGTACGCCCCCACGACGACGTACGCCGCCGCGGCGACCTACGCGGTCAAGCTGAGCATCACGAACGCCGACGTCCGGTCCAAGTCGTTCTACGTCTGGGACCGCAAGACCTGGACGTCGTACGCCGTCGACAGCGACACCGCCGGCGCTTCGTCGACCGTGAAGCTGCCCCCGGGTGACTACTTCTCGGTCGCGCTGCACAACGACTGGCTGGAGCCGAGCTACCTGCTCACGCGCACCTTCTCGGTCGGTTCGGCCGCCAAGACGGTCACCTTCGACCAGCGCGCGGCCAAGGAGGCCGCGATCCGAACCGACGACACCACCGCCACCCGGGATGCGGCCGCCGTGTGGATCAGCGTCCCGGGCGGCGACCTGGCGGGCTTCGCCGGATCGGGAGCCGACAAGGTGTATGTCACTCCGTTCTCGGTGGGTGGCGTCTCGCTGCGCCTGCACGAGGTGCTCGGCAAGAAGGGCGCCTCGGCGAGCGTGCCGAGCCCTCACCGCTACGACCTCACACACAGCTTCACCACCACCGTGCCCGCCTCGCCCATCGCGACGGTCCGCGCCTCGGCCCTGGCGAAGACCGTCACGAAGGTGGGCGCCCCGGGCACCCGGACGACGGCCTTCCTGCAGAGCGCCCCGTCCTTCGGCGAGTGGACGGGCGTCTACATCGGCAGCGCGGTACCCGTCGGTGGTTCGGTCACCGAGTACGCCACCCCGGGCGTCACCTACAGCCGACTGCTGTCCTACGGCACCGGTGAGCTGAGTCTGAACCTCCCGGACCGGATGCTGGCAGCCGGGACCGGCGCAGGCGAGAGTCTGGGCGCGGCCCCGCTTCAGCCGGTTCGCAGGGAGTGGGGTGGCTCGCAGCGGAACTTCGGGAAGATCGTGTTGTCCGAGTCCAACGCTTTCAGCGACGCGGTCGGCCACGCGGCGATCGACGGCCGTGCGACGTACTCGTACAAGCTCGCCTCCTCCGAGGGTGTCACCTACGCACAGGCCACCGGCCTCGACGGGTATCACTCGCTGACGTCGTCGGCCCTGCCGTCGCTGCAGAGGACATACATTCTGGACCAGACCGTCCACCGCCGTGTCCCGTACTCCCGGCTGTCCACGGACGTCCACAACGAGTGGACCTTCCGCTCGGCCTACGCCGAGGGCCGGGAACTCCCGCTGATTGACGCCCGGTTGAGCGTCCCGGGCCTCGACGGGTATGGCCGCGCGGCTGCCGGTCCGGTCCAGATCCAGGCGAGTGCCACCACCCGCGCCACGGACGCGGCGGAGGCGAACACCCGGATCACCGGGCTCGCCTACTCCACCGACGACGGAGCCACCTGGACGGACCTGGCCGTCGCGTCGGACGGCTCGGCGACGCTCGACCTTCCCGCCACCGCCTCCTTCGTCTCGCTGCGCGTCACCGCCGCCGACGACCGGGGCGGCAGCCTCCGCCGCACCATCACGCGGGCGTTCGCGGGCCCGGCAGCACAGGGCGATGAGACGGCGGGGGCGACCCGCATCTCGAACGTAGTGGTCAACGGGGGCAAGCGGGTCGAGCTCACCGACGCCCCACTGCAGGAGTTCGGGGCGAAGTTCACCGCCACCGACCCGTCGGGGATCAGGGGCGGAGACATGTACCTCTACAAGGGTTCGTACGACACCCCCGACGCCATTCTCTACGGCACCTGGCCGGCGGCCTGCACCAAGGCCAGCGCGACCACCTCCACCTGCGAGGCGCACTTCGCCTACATCCAGCCGCGCTGGGCGCTCGGGCGCAACTCCCTGGCCGGCACCTGGAAGTTGGCCGCCTGGGCCGAGTCCGCGGACGGTACAAGCCACGTCGACCTGCACGCCGCCAAGTCGGTGCCCGTCGTGCGTGACGCGACCCTGACGGTCAACGCGGCTCCCGAGCCGGTGGCCAAGGACAAGACCCTCACCATCACCGGCAAGTTGTCCCGCGCGGACTGGGAGACGCTCGGTGGCTACCACGGCTATTCCGGCCAGAAAGTGACGCTGCAGTTCCGGAAGAAGGGGACGTCCACGTACACGACTGTGAAGACGGTCACCACCAGCAGCTCCGGAAGCCTGAAGACCACGGCGAAGGCGTCGGCGGACGGCTACTGGCGTTACACCTTCGCCGGTTCGTCCACCACCGCCCCCATCACCGCCTCGGGCGACTACGTCGACGTCCGCTGACCTCGCCGGGTCCCGGCTCCACGGCCGGGACCCGGCCTCCACCCGGTCCATCAGCGTCCGCGGCACGCTGGGCCTGGACCTCACTTTTGACCGAAGCGACATCCGCGCCGTAGGACCGTAGTGCCGACACGAGGCAACTGATTTCTGCCGCCCGGCAAAGAACAAGCCCCAGGCGAATGACCTGGGGCTTCAAGAAGAGCGGGTGACGAGAATTGAACTCGCACTCTCAGCTTGGGAAGCGACGGCGCTTGGGGTGCCGGGGAGCTTCTGACCTGGGCGTATGTGCTCCCGCGAGGCGTCCGAGGGGGCGGGATCTCACCGCTGTTGACCGTGGTTCACCGGTCCTATGGGCACGCTGTGGGCACGGCGTCGTGACGGATGGGCGACGGCGGCCTGTGAGGCGCACTTCCGGCTCGGGACGACTCGACTCGCAGGTCGACTGAGCGGCGACATCACGACTGCACACACCTGTGGATGGAGCACGGACACAGCTGCGGAGTGTCCGTCGCGACTGCGCATACCGGGATTCGGCGCTCAGACGTGGATCCTCGAATGTTGGTGACGTATTCTTCCATGTACATCACCAACATTTAGTGGGAGGTGCGGTATGTCTGTGACCCAGATCGACATCGACGATGACGCCCTGGAACGTGCCATGGCTCTGTCCAAGGTCAGGACCAAGAAGGAGGCGGTCAATCTCGCTCTGCACTTCTACGCCGAGCAGCAGGAGCGTGCGGCGCGCATCAGCCGGCACTTCGAGCGCGCGCGTGAGTGGGGTGCCGTCGAGGACGCCGAGCGCCTGCACCGGGCGGAGAAGGACGGCCGGTGATCTACTTGCTCGACACGTCCGGTCTGGTCCGGCTGCTCCGCGAGCCGAAGCTGCAATCGGCCTGGTACGACGCGATCGATGCCGGGGCCATCGCATCTTGCTACGTGCAGCGCGCCGAGTTCCTGTACAGCGCCCGAAACGGTCGGGAGTACGACGAGATCTCGGAAATGTTCACTGACCTCTACCCCGACGTCCCGGTGCCGAAGAACGCAGGACGCTGGATCGGCGCGGTGCAACACCGTATGGCCCAGGCCGGAGAGCATCGCAGTGCCTCGGCCGTGGACCTCGTCATCGCCGCTACAGCGGCTCATCACGGCCTGGCCGTCCTCCACGACGATGCGGACTACCGTGCCATTGCCCGGCACGCATCCGACCTGACCGAGCACAACGTCCACGACATCGCCTGAGACGTTTTCACCGCCCGACAGGTTGTGGATGGGAAGGTTTCCGAACGGGTGCTCCCCTGTCCCCGCGCCATGTGACCCTAGCCCTCGGGTCGTCCTCGCTGTCAGGCGAAGGTGGCGATCAAAGAGAGAGCGGAACTCAGCAGGGAAACGAGTCCGGGGATGCCATCGCATTTGGTCAGGATCTGTTCCAGCGTGGTCCTCGCCACGGTGCGGCCGCCGGTGTCGTCGAGGCGTTGCTGGGCGGTGAGATCGAGAAGGACGACGCACTGCTGGTAGTCGTTGACGCGTCCTTGCTCGGCCGCCAGTTGCTGGCGGATGCGGTCGAGCAGAGCGGAGAATTCCTTCAACTGATCCGAGCCAGAGCCGGTGTTGGTCTGGTTCTGGTGGGAATTGGTGGCACCCGGCTGGTTCTGGACGTTCCCCATCGCCCCGTAGTTCACGACGCCGGAATTGGCGTCCGGGGGCTGGCTGTTCCTGCGGATCACGCTATTCCTCCTGTCGGCGGGGGCTGGGCGTTCATCCGAGAACCAACGGCTCCGGGCTGGTTCTGTACGGAGCCCATCTCGCCGTAGTTGATGACGCCGGAGTTCTGGAGAATGACCGTGGTCTGCTGCACGTAGGAACCGGTGTCGACGTTGTGATCCTCAAGGAACCTCTCGACCGAGTCGAAGATGCGCCGTTGCATCATCTCGATGTAGCGGCGTGCGTCGTCGTACTGGAGCATGTCGTCCATATACCGGGTCGAGTACGCCTCGCGCAGGCTCACCGGCCCTTTTTGCTCGTCGAGTTCTGGGCGCCGGCGGTTCTTTCCCGGGTTGAACAGCCGGACGAACACCAGCGCCACGTCCACGGCCGAGGCGAGCCAGGCGCGGCGGTGCCAGGACCAGCCGGACTTGCTGGCCTCGCCGTCGGCGGAACGCAGCGTGGGGTGGAGAGGGTTCATCACGTGGGGGCGGACGGTGACCCTCAGATAGTGGTCCTCATAGGCGAAGCCCACGAAGACCGAGGCCGCCAGTTCACCGTCCCAGGAGATGACCCGGGCGCACAGGAACCGGCGGGCCACCTTCGGAGCGCGTTCCGCGCCGACGGCCTGTGCGCCGTGTTCGGCCAGGACGTTCAGTGCCGTCCACAGCTCAGGAGTGATGCCCTTCCAGCGCTCGGCGGAGATCGCGGCGACGCCGTACGCTTCGAGCCGGTTGTCCGGGTGGAAGTCCGGGCTCGGCGCGGCACCGCGCTTGAGTTCGCGTACGACATGCGCGAGTAACTCGTCCGGGGTGAACCGTCTGACACCGGCCGGCTCCGGTCCGGTCGTACGGGGACCCGGGACAGCGGAGAGAGGTCCGTCGTCGTTCTCGGGCTTTGGCTGCGCGGGCAGGACGTCGATGCCGATCGGGGCCTCATACCAGACTTTTCCCGCTCCGAGGAAGTGATATCTGGGGCCGCCCGCGCGGATCTCGGTGACGTACGGGATTACCCTCCCGAACTTGAGCTGTCTGACGGCCGTCAGGGCACGGCGGCTCTTGCGGGTGAGGCCGCGTGCCAGGGTGCCCGTCTCGATGGATCCTCCGGTCATCTGCACGAGGCGGCGGTGAGCGAGGAGCCGGTCGAGGTAGAAGGCGGCCCATAAGCCCGCGACCACCACAACGGGGGCCAACTCGGCGGCTGTGGTGCGCAGACACGCGAGTCCGGCCAGTACGGCGAGGGTCATGACGGCCCGCCGAAGGTACAGCAGATCCTCGGCGGCGGTGCAGCGCTCGACGACTGGGGTGAGTTCGAAACCGAAGGCGGGCACAGGGCGGCCGGCGGCGAGGCGGTTGCGTACCCAGCGAACATAGCCGTGCCCGATGATCACTTTCGGCTGTGGTTTCGCGGGCACCTCGTCCGCGTTGGCGTCCTTCTGCGCTTTCTGCTTCTTGTCCAGCCGCTTCTGCACGAACTCGGGCGTCAGCTTCTTCTTGAGCTCGGCCCGCTCTTTCTTCTGCCACGTGCGGAACTCCGCTATGGAATCAGGTCGCAGGTAGGCCGCCGCACTCAACAGCCATGTCGTCTCCGTCTGCTCCAGCCCCTGGCCGTGCGCGCCACCCATGACACCCAGCGGTACGGAAGGCGCGTTGAACAACAAGCTGTCGATGGTCGCGGAACTGTCCGCGTCCTTGCCGAGCTCTCTGCCTAATCCCATGGCCCACTCACGCCCCGTCTGCGCCTCGGCGTGCCCCCCTTGGCTGCCGACGGTCCATGCTGCCGCGTGTGCTGGACCCTGGCCATACCACCAACCGCAACAAAACCGGCCGACCAAAGAGCGCGAGTGGCGCCCAGGTTGCGCCGCTCCGGGGTAATCCGGGGTAAGGGGACAGCGGGGGTGTCGAGGGCTTCGGCGACTTCGCACCAACAAACAAGCCTCAGGCCACTGACCTGGGCCTCCCGATCCTACGAGTGACCGGATCAACCCACCAACAACGTAAGGAGTGACCGGATCAACCCACCAACAACGTAAGGAACTTGATCGGGCGATGTCGGGTGATTGCCTGACAGGTGAGGGATGGGTCCGATAGATATGTGAGCGTGAACGACTTCACGCCCCCCGAGGATGGCGAGCCCACCCGTTTCGCCAAGGCGAAGAACTGGTGCAAGAAGCACGAGCCGAGGTTCCGCGCCGCTGGCGGCGCAACTCTGGCCATCGGCGGCGTGATCCTGGCCGCCACGATCGCCAGTCGCATCGAAGGGCGGGACGCCGAGAGGTACGAGGTCGAGGATTGGGACCCGCTCTCAGCCCCTGAAGAGGCGGACCAATCTCGTCAGTCCTTCCTCGGCCCTGACCGTGACCCCTTCCTGCGGAGGCTCCCCGCTGGCCAGCACGCCAGCGAAGAGGCCAAGGCGAGGTATAGGGAACTGGTAGGGGACGAGCTTCCTGACGGTTACACCGTGGTTCGCCGGTGGCTCTACGAGACCGTAGCTTGAGCGGAGGGCACTGCGGCCCCATACTCCTGTGCAGTGCCGGCGGAGCTGCTGCAGAACGGTCGGATCGGTGCTGGCCTGCGCCCACGCCGGTCATCGCCAGCACGATGCTTGCCTTGGCATCAGCCCGTGCGAGTTCGCTGGTGAGCGTCCTGAACGCATCGTTCAAGTTGTCGGACGAACGGTCCGCGCCACTGTTCAACCCTGTGGCATGAAGCCTCCGTCCCCTGACACAGACACGTTGATGGACGGCTACCGGTTAGCCCGCGCCCAGCAAGTCCGACATGCATTACCCACAGACCGCTTCGTCCCGAAGTAACTTGGGGCGCTCGCTGTCCTTGGGCGGCTGTGCCAGTCACCTGCGCTGATGGTCCGCTGACGTCCACGGTTGTTCGCGGTTGTGCCTCGTGGTTGTCACGCAGTTAGACACTCATCTGCCTGGCAGGCCATTGTCCGGTCTCGGTTGATGCTTGACGCGCTGACGTCACTTGATGCTTGACGGCTGCGCGCCCGGTTGGCCCTCCGGGCGGCTGGCGGGCTGGTGTCCGGTCCCGGATTGATGCTCAGTCCGCTTCAAGCTTCCTGATGTCCAGACCGAGGCCACGTTCGGGTTCGTCGGTCTCCCAGATCGTGAGCCCGAGCGGAATGCTCTGGGTGCGCGAAATTCCGAAGACGCTGAAGCGCAGCGGAACGGCGATCTCGGAGCCGGTGAAAGCGCTCTTGGGGCCATCGCAGCCTGGTTCGCCGATCCGGCCGATCAGTTCGAGCATGATCGATTCCCCCGGTTCCAGCCTGAAGGGCACCTCAAGAGCGGGGGCATCCTCATCAACGGCTGTGAATTGCGCCCGCACCGGCTGCCAGAGGCACGGCGCATGGCTCTGGCGCCAGTCAGCCAGCGCCGGCCCGGGATCGATGATCTTGATGCTCCGCGAACTGGCGTTGTGGATCTCTTGATGCAGTGTGAGTGTGGCACCGTAGTCGTTCTTGACCATAAGAGCCCGGCCGTCAACGAGGAATGAGTCCACTTCCCAGGCGTCGGTCGACGATGTCGCGTAGGGCTGGCTGCCACCCGCCGTGAGCGGCTGGAACCCGGCCAACCACACCTTGCCCGTCAGCGGCACGGCCACTACGACCGCAACGATGCCGGCGACGAAGACCCAGATCACCCGGCGCCGCGTTATCCGCCCCCTGCGGGCTGGGCCCACAGCATCTGCGTCGACGGTCTGCTCGGCTGTAGCACTCGTCTCCGACATGCGGATCATCCTGGCCCGGACTGGAGCTGCCGGGAAGCTCAGGAACGCTGACGATCAGGTAAACGCACCCGTCGACGACCGAGGGCGACGTATCCGACGGCGCGCACCTTCCTCTACTGGTGGCGGTCCCGCTGTCAGTCGCGTCCAAGACTCAGGGGCAGAGTTTGGGCACGACAGGCTAGAACTGTTAAGCCTCAACCGACGTAGAAGCGTTAAGCCTCATCTGAACTCAGGCACTTCGGCTGGGGCGTGTCTATTAGTCGCGCTTGGGCCAGATCGGGCCCTGGTCGGTCCAGATGACGCCCTTGTTGCGGCACAGGCAGAAGGGGTGGCCGATCGGGTCGGTGTAGACCTGCCAGCCGTAGCCGTTGGGGCCGATGAAGTCCTGCCTAAGCGTCGCGCCGAGGTCGAGGACGCGGCGCTGCTCGGACTCGATCTCGTCCACTTCGAAGTCGAGGTGGAACTGCTTGGGGTGCTCGCTGTCGGGCCACTGCGGAGCGCGGTAGTCGTCCACCCGGATGAATGCCAGCTCGATCTCGCCGAACTGGATGCCGGCCCAGTCCTCGGAGCTGCCTTCCTTGATCGGACGGCCCGTCACCTCGGAGTAGAAAGCCGCCAGCTTCATCGTGTCCGGGCAGTCGATAATGAAATCGGTGAGTCGCAGCATCCCGGGATCTTGTCACGAGCTCACACCCGACTTCGAGACAGGCCCTAAGCAGCTCCGCTGAGGTGCGGGAACAATAAGTTCCTGGGGCTTCGCCCCCAGACCCCGTTCACCAGGGGCGGCCAGGTTTGTACCGCAGGTGCGGATCAGCAGCGGACTTCGGCGGAGCGGCGGCGGGTCCAGCTGGGATGCGCCGAAGCGGAGCCTCGTACTGTTCCGGCCGGCTGCTGAGCAGTAGGGCTCTGAGGTCTTGGCGCTGCTTGCCGTTGAGACCGAGTGCCTCGGTGATCCTGCGGAACGTCGTGTGTGTGATGCCGCGACTGCGGGCATCGGCCTCGAACTGGTCGAGTTGTAGGAGCGTGCCCTCCGGGTCGAGCTTCTGTTCCGGCTGGCTGCCGAGCCAACTGGCCTTGTTCCGCTCGTAGTCGATCTCCAAGTAGCCGCAGATTTCGCGGCTGTACTGCTCGGCTTCCTCAAGGCTCTCCGTCGCGAGGATGGCGCGGGCAAGTTCGTTGCGAGTGAGAGCGTCGTCCAGGTCCGCTTCATGGACCGTGGGGGCCTTCGCCGGTGAGCGGGACCGGTAGGCCGGCACAAGGACGTGAAGCAACACCTCGCGTGGTTCGTAGAGAAGGGGCCGGACGGGTTGCTCTTCGTCGGCGAGAAGGGTGCGCCCTTCCGGCGCACGTCGTTCGGTCGGAAGTGGCGTCGGGCCCGCACGGTCGTCGGCCTCCCGGACGGCTTCCGCTTCTACGACCTTCGCCACACTGGACACACACTTGCGACCCGCTCGGGCGCCACTCTCAAGGACACGATGGTGCGGGCCGGCCAGTCCTCCGAAAAGGCCGCGCTGATCTATCAGCACTCCGACGAGGAGCGGCAGCGCGACCTTGCGGCCGGACTCGACGACATGGTCCGTGCCGAACGTGCGAAGCACCACAACGGCGATCGCGCGCACCACAAAGGGAAGCCCACCGGAAGCTAGCCAAGCCCCTATGGTGCGGTTGTGGTGCGCACCTCGCCCACCGGTCTAGACAACAAAGAACCCCCGGGTCATCGACCTGGGGGCTTCAAATGGAGCGGGTGACGAGAATCGAACTCGCACTCTCAGCTTGGGAAGCTGATGTTCTACCACTAAACTACACCCGCGTAAGACGCCGGTTTGGGCCGGTGTCGAATGCCCGCTCACTCTACCTCATGCCTGGCCCCCGGCGTTGAAGCCGTGGGGCCACGGTGCGTTTCGGGGAGGGGGATGCGGCTGCGGGGGACCGGAGTTGGGGCGTACGGTGGGGGCGCGGAAGAGGGTCTGTGTGTGACCGGAGTGCCGCCTGGAGGGGCATCCCTTACGTCCCGTAATGTGGGCTTTCGTCGTCAGTCAGACGCGGCTCTGGGGAAGGGACTCTGAGGACTTGATGGAGCGCACCGTCGTCCGTTGTGCCGAGGGGCACGTGTTCAGCACCGCTTCGTTCCCGATGCAGCAGGCCGAGCGGCTCGGCCCTGGTCGGCTCATCCGGTGTCCGCGTTGTGCGCGGCTCCGGAACGTCGTACCGGTCACGTTGGAGAAGCGGTAGCGAGCGGTAGTCAGCGGCAGGAGAAGTGGTAGCAGTAGCGGTCTGAAGCAGTAGGCCGTAGGTGAGGCGCGGGGGACTGTGCGCAATTGCTGACAGTCCCCGCGTATCCTCGGGGCGTGCTTCTCTCAGACAAGGACATCCGGGCCGAGATCGATGCCGGACGGG
Source organism: Streptomyces sp. NBC_00620 (assembly GCF_026341825.1). Classification (GTDB taxonomy): domain Bacteria; phylum Actinomycetota; class Actinomycetes; order Streptomycetales; family Streptomycetaceae; genus Streptomyces. The sequence goes on along the minus strand of NZ_JAPENY010000001.1, from coordinate 1,663,825 downwards.
TGCGGATCGATCCGTACGACGAATCCATGGTGCAGCCGTCGAGTGTCGACGTGCGGCTCGACCGCTACTTCCGGGTGTTCGAGAACCACCGCTATCCGCATATCGATCCGTCCGTCGAACAGGCGGATCTGACCCGGCTCGTCGAGCCCGAGGGCGATGAGCCGTTCATCCTGCATCCCGGGGAGTTCGTCCTCGCCAGCACGTACGAGGTCATCTCGCTCCCTGACGATCTCGCCTCGCGGCTCGAGGGCAAGAGTTCGCTCGGGCGGCTCGGGCTCGTCACGCACTCCACGGCCGGGTTCATCGACCCCGGGTTCTCCGGGCACGTCACCCTTGAGCTGTCGAATCTCGCGACTCTCCCCATCAAGCTCTGGCCGGGGATGAAGATCGGGCAGCTGTGCCTGTTCAGGCTCAGTTCGCCGGCCGAGTTCCCGTACGGCAGCGACCGGTACGGGTCCCGCTACCAGGGGCAGCGCGGGCCGACCGCGTCCCGCTCCTTCCTCAACTTCCATCGGACCCAGGTATGAGCGACGCAGACGTGCGGGAGAACCTGACCTACGAGCTGTTCGGCACCGCCGTCCGCGAGCTCGCCCAGACCATCGCCGACGACGGGTACGAGCCCGACATCGTGCTCTCCATCGCCCGCGGGGGTGTCTTCGTCGCCGGCGGGCTCGCCTACGCCCTCGACTGCAAGAACATCCACCTGGTGAACGTCGAGTTCTATACCGGTGTGGGGACCACCCTGGAAATGCCCGTCATGCTCGCCCCCGTCCCCAACACCATCGACTTCTCCGACAAGAAGGTCCTGATCACCGACGACGTCGCCGACACCGGCAAGACGCTCAAGCTGGTGCACGACTTCTGCGTCGGCGCCGTCGCCGAGGTCCGCAGCGCCGTGATCTACGAGAAGTCCCACTCGCTGGTGAAGTGCGAGTACGTGTGGAAGCGGACCGATGAGTGGATCAACTTCCCGTGGAGTGTCGAGCCGCCCGTCGTGAAGAGGGCCGGGCAGGTTCTCGACGCCTGACCCTCCCCTGGACACCGTGAAGGCCCCCGGCAGCGCGCAAACGCCGGGGGCCTTCACGTACGTACGAGACGTACTGGACGTACTAGAACGTACCCAGCTTGATGATCGACAGGATCGCGATCAGCTGGATCGCCGAGGCGCCGAGCGCCTTCGGCCACGGGAGGTCGTGGGACTTGCTGACCATGAGGGTCAGCAGAGCGCCCGCGGCGACCCAGGTCGCCCAGCCCAGGAGCTGGACGAAGGACGCGTCGCCGCCGAAGAACATGGCGACGACCAGGCGCGGGGTGTCCGTGAGGGACATGATCAGCATCGAGAGGCCGACCGTGGGCTGCCAGGCGCCGTCGCCGCCGAGCTGGCGGGCCAGGGTGTGGGTGACCACGCCCAGGATGAAGGTGCTGAGCACGATCGCCACGGCCGTCGTCAGGACGATCGGGATCGCGTTCGAGAGGGTGGCGTTTATCGCGTCCTCGCGGGCTCCGTCGAAGCCGAAGACGGCGAGCAGGCCGTAGAGGAACGTCACGATCAGGGCCGGGGCCCACATCGCGTAGTCGCGCATCTGGAGGAAGGTCGGGTTGGGGCGGGTGATGATGCCCTTCAGCAGGTCCTTCCAGTGCAGGCGGGGGCCCACCGGCGGGGCCGCGGTCTGACCGGCGCGGTAGGTACCGCCCTGGTTGTACGGGTCCTCGCCGACCGAGAAGGCCTGGGTGTGCCCGGGCTGGTTCGCGGCGTACGGGTCCGGGCCCTGCTGCGGGTGCCCGTCACCGAAGTACTCCGGCTCGTCGTAGCCACCACCGCCGGGCCCGGCCTGGGGCCAGCCGCCCTGCTGCCCGCCGTACGGCTGCTGCTGCGGCGCGGGTGGGTAGCCGTACGGCGGCCGGCCTCCCTGAGGAGGCCCTGGGGCCTGCTGCCCGTACGACGGTTGCTGCTGTTGCGGTCGCCCTTGCGGGGCGCGGTTGTCCCGGCCGCGTCCGATCCTGAATCCAGCCACGTTATCGAACGTACCTGGTCCCGGAGAGTGACGTGCGGGAGCCGGGGCGCGGGCCGGGCTTTGGGGCCTATCTGTGACATCACCTAGTCTTCTGAGTCAGGAATTCTATTCAGATAACTGGCGAGGCGTTCGAGGATCTCGTCCGCGGTCTTCGTCCAGACGTAGGGCTTCGGATCGGTGTTCCAGGCGGCGATCCAGGTGCGGATGTCCTTCTCCAGCGCTTGGACGGTCCTGTGGACGCCTCGCCGTATCTGTTTGTTGGTCAGTTCGGCGAACCAGCGCTCGACGAGGTTCAGCCAGGACGATCCGGTCGGCGTGAAGTGCAGGTGGAAGCGGGGATGGGCCAGCAGCCACTTCTTGATGGCGGGGGTTTTGTGGGTGGCGTAGTTGTCGCAGATGAGGTGGACATCCAGGCCGGCAGGCACCTCTTTGTCGAGCTTGGTCAGGAACTTCTTGAACTCCTCGGCACGGTGTCTGCGGTGCAGGGAGCCGATCACTTTGCCGGTGGCGACCTCAAGGGCCGCGAACAGGGTGGTGGTGCCGGCCCGGACGTAGTCGTGCGTTGCCCGCTCGGGAACCCCGGGCATCATCGGCAGGACGGGCTGGGACCGGTCCAGCGCCTGGATCTGCGACTTCTCGTCGACACAGAACACCAGGGCCCGCTCGGGCGGGTCCAGGTAGAGGCCGACGACATCGTGGACCTTGTCGACGAAATACGGATCGGTCGACAGCTTGAAGGTCTCCGACCGGTGCGGCTGCAGGCCGAAGGCCCGCCAGATCCGTGACACCGACGACTGCGAAAGACCCATCTCTTTCGCCATCGCCCGCGTCGACCAGTGCGTCGCGTTCTTTGGAGTGGACTCCAGTGTCCTGGCGATCACCGCGGCGACCTGCTCGTCCGTCACCGTCCTGGGACCGCCCGGACGCGGCATGTCTCCAAGACCAGCGATCCGGTACTGCACGAACCGGGCCCGCCAGCGGCCCACCGCATGAGGTGTGGAGCCGAGTTCAGCAGCCACGTCCTTGTTCGACGCACCCGCGGCACAGGCCAGGATGATCCGACACCGCAATGCCCATGCCTGCGGCGTGGAATGTCGCCGCACCCACCCCTCGAGTGCGGCCCGTTCCTCGTCCGACAGCGTCAACTCGGCCTTCGGCCGCCCCGTCCGTGCCATGGAACAAGCCTATACATCTGAATAGAAGTCCTGACTCAGAAGACTAGGGGGAATCACAGGTGCCCCCTACGGGAGGGCACAGGACCCTGCGGAGCAGCCGGTGTCAGGAGTCCATTCCCAGGAACTCCGAGGTGGAGAAGGTGACCGTCGGCTTCGGGGCGACCAGGTTCGTGCTGCCGCCGCCCGGGTACAGCGCGACCGTGTCCTTCGTCTCTCCCGGGTACGTCCGGACCACCAGGTCCGCCCGTCCGTCCCCGGTGAAGTCGGCGACGGTGAGGACGCGGGTGGTGCCCTGGGCGGGCGGCTGTACGGTCACCATGCCCGCCGTGGCGAGACCGGCCGTACGGCCTCGCAGTATTCGTAGTTGCGAACCGCTGGAGACGAGTTCGCTCAGGCCGTCTCCGTCGAAGTCGCCGGAGTCGAGCACCGAGCCCGCGGTGGTGATGCTGCCGCGGGTGGTGCCGGGCAGGTCGTAGCGCAGGGAGGTTCCGCCCATGGCGCCGACCGCCGCGTCCAGGGCCTTGCCCTTGCCGAAGTTGCCGAGGGCGACGTCGATGCCGGTGGGCAGGGCGGCGCCGGTGCGGGTGGGGCCCGCCGGGCCGCCGAGGACGATCGCGGAGGTGGCGGCGCTCTCCGCCGTACGGACGAGGAGGTCGTCGTAGCCGTCGTGGTTCACGTCGGCCGCGGTCCCCGTGGGCACGTTGCCCGGGGAAGCGAGGGGCGCGCCCGCCGCGCGCGGGGCGCCTTTGCGGGTGAACGGGCCGCGGAGATAGGTGAGTTGGCCGTTCGAGGCGTGGACTACGAGGTCCGTCGCACCGTCTCCGTCGAAGTCGCCGGGGACCGGCTGGTCCGGCCAATCGTTGCCGGAACGTGCCTGCGCGGGGATGGTCAGCTCGACCGCCTTGCCGGTCAGGCCCGAGGGGGAGCCGAAGAGGATCTGGAGGGGTACGGGGGGCATGCCCTGTCCGTCGTACGGCGGGTCCGTGGAGACGACGAGGTCGGTGAAGCCGTCCCCGTCCAGGTCGCCGCTCGCCTCCGCTTCGAAGAGCGCGGGGAGTTGGCCGTCGGTGGGGGCCGCCTGCCGGGCAGGGCTGAGGAGTTGGCGTGCGCCGGGGGTGAGGCCGCGGACGGATCCGTACACGATGCCGATGCCCGCGTCGTCGCCGTGGGTGTCGTCGGGGCCCTTGACGAGGTCGTTCAGTACGAGGTCGGGGTGGCCGTCACCGTTGAAGTCGTCCGGCGTCTTGCTGCCCTTGCCGCGCGGGACCGGGAGCTTGGCGGGGGCTTTGGCGACGGTGATGGGGTCGTGCGTGGCGGCGGGCTTGGTTTCGTCCGTGCCGGTCCCGGCGCATCCGGCCAGTCCCGCCAGCAGCAGGACGCATCCGAGCCCGGCAGCCGCCGTACGTATCCCGCTCCCGTTTCCTCGCACACGCACCATCCATCTCGAACACACCCTCGACAGCAACCTGCACATGATGGCCTTGTTACGGCGGGGAGTTAAGGGGACTGACGTGCGCGGTGGGTCACTTGGGGCTTATCGGCGGACTTGGGTTCCCGAAGGGCTGGAATTCACCAGCCGAAGGGATGGGATTCACCAGGGGATCGGGCCGTCGGCGTCGAAGTAGCCCCCGGTGGGGCCGTCCGGGCGGACCTGGGCCATGCGGACGATGATCTCGGCGCCCTGTTCGACGGTCTGTATCCCGGTGCGGCCGTTCAGGTCGGTCGCGGTGTAGCCCGGCTCGACGCAGTTGATCCGCATCTCCGGGAACGCCTTCGCGTACTGCACGGTGATCAGGTTGACCGCGGTCTTCGAGGCCGGATAGGCGACGCCCGGGTAGGCGTACGTCGGGGTGTCCGGGGCGGTGACGCGGGCCATCGAGGCCAGGCCGCTGCTCACGTTCACCACGACCGGGGCGGCGGACCGGCGCAGCAGCGGCAGGAAGGCGTGGGTGACGCGCACGACGCCGAAGACGTTCGTCTCGAACGTCGACCGCATCAGGTCGGCGGTCACGTCGGCGGCGCCGATCACGGTGTTGTTGTCACCCCGCTCCTCGATGCCCGCGTTGTTGATCAGTACGTCCAGTCCTCCGTCGGCCTCGACGGCCTTCACCGCGGCCGCCACGGAGGCGTCGTCGGTGACGTCGAGCTGGACCGACCGCGTGCCCAGTCGCTCGGCGGCCAGGCGCCCGCGTTCGGCGTCCCGGCTTCCGATGTAAACGGTGTGGCCCGCGGCGACGAGACGGCGGGCGGTCTCGAAGCCGAGACCTTTGTTCGCTCCGGTGATCAGTGTCGTTGTCATGTCTCCACGGTGCGGCGGGGCCGGACGGTCAGCCAGGCGTCCCGTCTTCCTGGGACTGGCAGTACCAGGACGATCCCAGCGGCGCGGTGCACAGTGGATCCATGGCGACCACGGAGTTCGGGCATGCGGTGCGGCGCTGGCGCGACCGGGTCTCCCCGGAGGCGGCCGGGCTGCCAGCCGGCGGCCATCGGCGCGCGGCCGGGCTGCGCCGCGAGGAGCTGGCGCTGCTGGCCGGGATCTCGGTCGACTACGTCACCCGCCTCGAACAGGGCCGCGCGGCCAACCCGTCGGAGCAGGTCGTCGAGGCCCTGGGCAGGGCGCTGCGGCTGTCCGGAGCGGAGCGCGAGCATCTGTTCCATGTCGCCGGGCTCGTACCGCCGGGGCAGGGCACGGTGCCCGCGTTCATCACGCCGAGTGTTCAGCGGTTGCTGGACCGGCTGACCGGGACGCCGGTCGCGGTCAGTGACGCGGCGTGGACGCTGCTGCTCGCCAACCCCCTGTACGTGGCCTTGATGGGCGAGCGGCACGGCAACGAACGCAACGCGGTGTGGCGCAACTTCCTCGGCTCGGGCAACAGCCGCGTCCGCCACACACCCGAGGGGCTGCGCACGCTGGAGGCCGTGCAGGTCGCCGAGCTGCGGGCGACGGCGATCCGTTATCCGGCGGACCAGCGGCTGCGGAAGCTGATCGCGGAACTGCGCGCGAACAGTGCCCGGTTCGCCGAGCTGTGGGAATCGGGCGCCGTGGGCCGGCCCGAGGCGTCGCGCAAGACCATCGATCACCCGCAGGTGGGCCCCCTGACGCTGGACTGCGATGTGCTGAGCGTCGCGGGCAGCGACCTGCGGATCATGATCTACACGGCTGAGCCCGGTACGGAGGACGCCGAACGGATGGCGCTTCTCGGGGTGCTGGGTACGCAGGAACTCAGCGCGTCCTGACGTACGTCCTGAGGTCCTGATGTACGTCCTGACGCCCAGCGAAAACGCCGTAGGGACCGAGTTTCCTCAGCCCCTACGGCGTTCGCGGGCGTACTCCCAACGTACTCCCTAGGTCACTTCACCGGCTCCGGCTCCGGCGTGCTCTCCGCCTCCGCCGTGCCCGCCGGGTCGACCGGCGTCCTGACGGAGTCGAGGAGCAGCTGAGCCACATCCACGACCTGGATGGACTCCTTGGCCTGGCCGTCGTTCTTCTTGCCGTTGACCGAGTCGGTCAGCATGACGAGGCAGAACGGGCAGGCGGTGGAGACGATGTCGGGGTTGAGCGACAGGGCTTCGTCCACGCGCTCGTTGTTGATGCGCTTGCCGATGCGCTCCTCCATCCACATGCGCGCGCCACCGGCGCCGCAGCAGAAGCCGCGCTCCTTGTGGCGGTGCATTTCCTGCTGGCGCAGGCCCGGGACGGCGGACATGATCTCGCGCGGCGGCGAGTAGATCTTGTTGTGGCGGCCGAGGTAGCACGGGTCGTGGTAGGTGATCAGGCCTTCCACCGGGGTCACCGGGATCAGCTTGCCCTCGTCGATGAGGTGCTGGAGCAGCTGGGTGTGGTGGATGACCTCGTAGTCGCCGCCGAGCTGCGGGTACTCGTTGCCGAGCGTGTTCAGGCAGTGCGGGCAGGTGGCGACGATCTTCTTCGCGGACTTCGGCTTCTTGGTGCTCTCGTCCTCGTCGTCCTCGCCGAACGCCATGTTCAGCGCGGCGACGTTCTCCATGCCGAGCTCCTGGAACAGGGGCTCGTTGCCGAGGCGGCGGGCGGAGTCACCGGTGCACTTCTCGTCGCCGCCCATGATCGCGAACTTGACGCCCGCCATGTGGAGGAGCTCCGCGAAGGCCTTGGTGGTCTTCTTGGCGCGGTCCTCGAGGGCGCCCGCGCAGCCGACCCAGTACAGGTAGTCGACCTCGTCGAGGTCCTCGAGGTCCCTGCCGACGACCGGAATCTCGAAGTCGACTTCCTTCGTCCACTCCAGGCGCTGCTTCTTGGCCAGGCCCCAGGGGTTGCCCTTCTTCTCCAGGTTCTTGAGCATCGTGCCGGCCTCGGACGGGAAGGCGGACTCGATCATCACCTGGTAGCGGCGCATGTCGACGATGTGGTCGATGTGCTCGATGTCGACCGGGCACTGCTCGACGCAGGCGCCGCAGGTGGTGCAGGACCACAGGACGTCCGGGTCGATGACGCCGTTCTCTTCGAAGGTGCCGATCAGCGGGCGCTCGGCCTCCGCGAGGGCGGCCGCGGGCACGTCGGCGAGCTGCTCCTTGGTGGCCTTCTCGTTGCCTTCGGCGTCCTTGCCGCCGCCGGCGAGGAGGTAGGGCGCCTTGGCGTGCGCGTGGTCCCGCAGCGACATGATCAGCAGCTTCGGGGACAGCGGCTTGCCGGTGTTCCAGGCGGGGCACTGCGACTGGCAACGCCCGCACTCGGTGCAGGTGGAGAAGTCGAGGATGCCCTTCCAGGAGAACTGCTCGACCTGGCTGACACCGAAGACGTCGTCCTCACCGGGGTCGGTGAAGTCGATGTCCTTGCCGCCGGAGGTCATCGGCAGCAGCGCGCCGAGCGCGGTCGCGCCCTTGGCGTTGCGCTTGAACCAGATGTTCGGGAAGGCGAGGAAGCGGTGCCAGGCGACGCCCATGTCCGTCTTGAGCGCGACCGTGATCATCCAGATGAAGGACGTCCCGATCTTGATCATCGCGGTGAGGTAGATCAGGTTCTGGAGCGTGCTGACGTCCGTGTCCCTGAAGGTGGCGACGATCGGGTACGAGGCGAAGTACGCGGCCTCGTAGTGGTGCACGCCGACGAGGGCGCCCTCCATGCCGCGCAGAGTCATGATCGCGAGGCCGATGATGAGGATGATCGACTCGACGAAGTAGGCCTGGCCGGTGTTGGACCCGGCGAACCGCGACTTCCGGCCGGCGCGGCCGGGGCGGGACAGCTGGCGGATCACGATCAGCGTGAGGATGCCGAGGACCGTCATCAGGCCGATGAACTCGACGAAGACCTCGTACGGCAGCCAGTGCCCGACGATCGGCAGCACCCAGTCGGCCTGGAAGAGCTGCCCGAAGGCGTTCACGAGGGTCGCGATCAGCGAGAAGAAGCCGATGGCGACGAACCAGTGGGCCACACCGACGATGCCCCAGCGGTTCATCCGGGTGTGGCCGAGGAACTCCCTGACCACCGTGACGGTGCGCGCGGTCCAGTCGTCGGTGCGGGTTCCCGCGGGGACGTCCTGGCCGAGCCGTACGAACCGGTAGATCTGCGCGATGGCTCTGCTGAACAGCGCCACGCCGACCACGGCGAGTACCAGCGACACAATGATCGCGGCGAGTTGCATTGGGGGCTCCTCGGGCCTGCGAGGTGTTGCTCCGAGGGTGATCTCGGAGGTGATTGCGGTGATTACTAAGCGGTAACTTATGCAGTCGGTCTGAGACTACCCACTTCTTTCGCCGCACTGTAGCCAGCGGTGCGGTGATCTGCGTCGCTGAGGCTGCCCTGACCGGCGGTGCCTGTTTGTCGGGGTCGCGGATCGACACGTAAACCCGATCGTGTTATCTGCGACACATTTGCGACATTCGGGCCTAAATTAGCTGGGTGTTGTACGGAATCGTCGCCGCCATCGCCGCCCTGCTCCTCACCGCCGCGCTCGCCGCCCTGCTGCGGATGTTCGCCCTGCGCTTCGGGGTGGTCGAGCGGCGGCGGTTGCGGGTGGTTCCGTTGCTGGGCGGGGTGGCGGTGGTCGGGGGGACGGCGCTCGTGGCCGGAGCGGGGGAGTGGACGGACGTTGCTCCGCTGGGGACCGATGCCGGGCGGCTGCTGGTGGCGGGGATCGGGGTCGCGCTGCTCGGCCTTGTCGCCGATCTGCGGGCCGTGCCGCTCGCGGTCCAGGTGGGCGGTGTGGGTCTCGCCGCCGCGCTGACCGTGCCGTACGGCGAACTCGGGCTGCTGGGCGGGGTGTTGGGCGTCGCCTGGATCGTCTTCGTGACGTTCGCCTTCGTCTCGCTCGATCACGCCGACGGGGTGATGGGGACCGTCGGGGTCGTCACCGCCTTCGCGTTGAGCGGGTGTGCGGCGGCCGAGGTCATGGACGGGACGGCGGCGCTGCTGAGTGTGCTGGCGGCGGCGCTCACCGGGTTCCTGATGCAGGGGCGGCCTCCGGCGCGGATCGTGCCGGGGCGGTGCGGGGCGTTGTTCGCCGGGTTCGTGCTGGCCGGGGCGGCGGTGGTTGTCCATGGGGGGCGGGAGACGGGGGCCGGGGTGGCGGCGCTGTTCTCGCTGACGGCTGTGGGGCTTGTGGATCTCGCCCTTGCCGCTCGGGGGCCGGGTGGGCATCTTGCTCATCGGCTTCGGCGGGGCGGGCTGACTTCGCGGGGGGTGATGGTGGTGATCGGTGCGGCGGCTTTCGGTGGGGCGCTCGTTGGTTTGCTCATCGACCTGGGGTGGGTGGGTGCGGGCGCCGCGTGGTGGGTGGCGGGGGTTGCTGCCGTGGTGGTGCTCTTGGGGGGTGTGGGGCCTCTTTCTCGCCCCCGCCGCCCCTACCCATTCCCGTCCCCCGGGGGCTCCGCCCCCAGACCCCCGAACGCCCGAAGGGCTCGTCCTCAAACGCCGGACGGGCTGACTATCCCCAGGTCAGACGCAAGGTGCGCGTAAGAAACAGATAAGAGTTGAGCCTCCTCGACTCAGCTCTGTTGACCACGCGGCGGGCGTCGTGCACACTTGAGTCCGTTCCACTCAAGTCATTGCTGGAGGAATTGAAATGGCACGTGCGGTCGGCATCGACCTGGGCACGACTAACTCCGTCGTCAGCGTTCTGGAGGGCGGCGAGCCCACCGTCATCACCAACGCCGAGGGTGCCAGGACCACGCCGTCCGTCGTCGCCTTCGCGAAGAACGGTGAGGTGCTCGTCGGCGAGGTCGCCAAGCGCCAGGCGGTCACGAACGTGGACCGGACGATCAGGTCCGTGAAGCGTCACATGGGTACGGACTGGAAGATCGAGCTCGACGGGAAGCACTTCAACCCGCAGCAGATGAGCGCCTTCATCCTGCAGAAGCTGAAGCGCGACGCCGAGGCGTACCTGGGCGAGAAGGTCACGGACGCGGTCATCACCGTTCCGGCGTACTTCAACGACTCCGAGCGTCAGGCGACGAAGGAGGCCGGCGAGATCGCGGGCCTGAACGTCCTGCGTATCGTCAACGAGCCGACGGCCGCCGCCCTGGCGTACGGCCTCGACAAGGACGACCAGACGATCCTCGTCTTCGACCTCGGTGGCGGCACCTTCGACGTCTCGCTGCTCGAGATCGGCGACGGCGTCGTCGAGGTGAAGGCCACGAACGGCGACAACCACCTCGGTGGTGACGACTGGGACCAGCGGGTCATGGACTACCTGGTCCAGCAGTTCCGCTCCGGTCACGGCGTGGACCTGGCCAAGGACAAGATGGCCCTCCAGCGCCTCCGTGAGGCTGCCGAGAAGGCCAAGATCGAGCTGTCCTCGTCCACCGAGACCTCGATCAACCTGCCCTACATCACGGCCTCCGCCGAGGGCCCGCTACACCTGGACGAGAAGCTCACGCGCGCCCAGTTCCAGCAGCTGACGGCCGACCTTCTGGAGCGCTGCAAGACGCCGTTCCACAACGTCATCAAGGACGCCGGTATCCAGCTGTCCGAGATCGACCACGTCGTTCTCGTCGGTGGCTCCACCCGTATGCCCGCCGTCGCCGAGCTCGTCAAGGAGCTGACCGGCGGTCAGGACGCCAACAAGGGTGTCAACCCGGACGAGGTCGTCGCCATCGGCGCCGCCCTCCAGGCCGGTGTCCTCAAGGGTGAGGTCAAGGACGTCCTGCTCCTCGACGTGACCCCGCTGTCCCTGGGTATTGAGACCAAGGGCGGCATCATGACGAAGCTCATTGAGCGGAACACGACGATCCCGACCAAGCGGTCCGAGATCTTCACCACCGCCGAGGACAACCAGCCCTCCGTGCAGATCCAGGTCTACCAGGGCGAGCGCGAGATCGCGGCGTACAACAAGAAGCTCGGGATGTTCGAGCTGACCGGCCTGCCGCCGGCCCCGCGTGGTGTCCCGCAGATCGAGGTCGCCTTCGACATCGACGCCAACGGCATCATGCACGTCACGGCCAAGGACCTTGGCACGGGCAAGGAGCAGAAGATGACCGTCACCGGTGGCTCCTCGCTGCCGAAGGACGAGGTCAACCGGATGCGCGAAGAGGCCGAGAAGTACGCGGAGGAGGACCACGCCCGCCGCGAGGCCGCCGAGTCCCGCAACCAGGGCGAGCAGCTCGTCTACCAGACGGAGAAGTTCCTCAAGGACAACGAGGACAAGGTCCCCGGCGAGGTCAAGACCGAGGTCGAGGCCTCCGTCGAGGAGCTGAAGGCCGCGCTCAAGGGCGAGGACACCGCCGAGATCCGCACCGCCACCGAGAAGGTCGCCGCGGTCTCGCAGAAGCTCGGCCAGGCGATGTACGCCGACGCCAACGCCGCACAGGCCGCGGGTGACGCCCCCGGTGCCGAGGCGCCGAGGTCCGACGACGACGTGGTCGACGCGGAGATCGTCGACGAGGACCGTGACCGCAAGGACGGTGCCGCGTGACGGAGGAGACCCCGGGCTTCGAAGAGAAGCCTGACGTCCCTTCCGGCGCCACCCCTGACGACGCCGAGTCGGCGGCCGCCCCTTCGGGGGCGGCCCCGGCCGGGGACGAATCAGCAGCAGCACAGGCACAACTGGCCGGTCTGACGGCCCAGCTGGACCAGGTGCGCACGGCGCTCGGTGAGCGCACGGCGGACCTCCAGCGGCTCCAGGCCGAGTACCAGAACTACCGCCGCCGGGTCGAGCGCGACCGGATCGCGGTCAAGGAGGTCGCCATCGCGAACCTCCTGACCGAGCTCCTCCCCGTGCTCGACAACATCAACCGCGCGCGGGACCACGGCGAACTGGTCGGCGGCTTCAAGTCGGTGGCCGAGTCGCTGGAGTCCGTCGCGGCGAAGATGGGACTTCAGCAGTTCGGCAAGGAGGGCGAGCCCTTCGACCCGATGATCCACGAGGCCCTGATGCACTCGTACGCGCCGGACGTCACGGAGACGACGTGCGTGGCGATTCTGCAGCCGGGGTATCGCTTCGGCGAGCGCACCATCCGCCCCGCGCGGGTGGCCGTCGCCGAGCCCCAGCCCGGTGCGCAGCCCGTCAAGTCCGAGGACACGGCGGCCGACGCGGCGGACGACAAGGAGAGCGGTGGCCCGGACGAGGGCTGACGTTGAACGTATGAGAGAGGAGGGACGTCGAGGATGAGCACCAAGGACTTCATCGAGAAGGACTACTACAAGGTCCTCGGCGTCCCCAAGGACGCCACCGAGGCCGAGATCAAGAAGGCGTACCGGAAGCTCGCCCGCGAGTTCCACCCGGACGCCAACAAGGGCAACGCCAAGGCGGAGGAGCGCTTCAAGGAGATCTCCGAGGCGAACGACATCCTCGGGGACCCCAAAAAGCGCAAGGAGTACGACGAGGCACGCGCCCTCTTCGGCAACGGCGGCTTCCGTCCGGGCCCCGGTGCCGGCGGCGGCAACTTCAACTTCGACCTGGGTGACCTCTTCGGAGGCGGCACCCAGGGCGGCGGTCCGCAGGGCGGCGGCTTCGGCGGCGGGATCGGCGACGTGTTCGGCGGGCTGTTCAACCGCGGCGGCGCGACCACCGGCACCCGTACGCAGCCCCGGCGCGGCCAGGACATCGACACCGAGGTGACGCTCAGCTTCACCGAGGCGGTGGACGGCGCGACGGTTCCGCTGCGGATGACCTCCCAGGCGCCCTGCAAGGCCTGTTCGGGCACCGGCGACGCGAACGGCACACCCCGCGTGTGCCCGACGTGCGTCGGCACCGGCCAGGTCGCCCGGGGCTCCGGCGGCGGGTTCTCCCTCACCGACCCCTGCCCCGACTGCAAGGGCCGCGGTCTGATCGCGGAGACCCCCTGCGAGGTCTGCAGCGGCAGCGGCCGCGCCAAGTCCTCGCGCACGATGCAGGTCCGTATCCCGGCCGGCGTCAGCGACAACCAGCGCATCCGCCTCCGCGGCAAGGGCGCCCCCGGTGAACGGGGCGGCCCCGCGGGCGACTTGTACGTCACCGTCCACGTCGACGCCCACCCGGTCTTCGGCCGCAAGGGCGACAACCTCACCGTCACCGTTCCCGTCACCTTCGCGGAGGCGGCCCTCGGCGGCGAGGTCAAGGTGCCCACCCTGGGCGGACCCGCGGTGACCCTGAAGCTGCCGCCGGGCACGCCCAACGGCCGCACCATGCGCGCCCGCGGCAAGGGCGCGGTCCGCAAGGACGGCACCCGCGGAGACCTGCTGGTCACCGTCGAGGTGTCGGTCCCCACGGACGTGTCGGGCAAGGCTCGTGACGCCCTGGAGGCGTATCGCGAGGCGACCGCGGGAGAGGACCCGCGGGCGGAGCTGTTCCAGGCCGCGAAGGGAGCATGAGGACGCCATGGATGGAACCGGCCGTCGACGCAACCCGTACGAACTGACCGAGGAGACGCCGGTCTACGTCATCTCGGTGGCGGCCCAGCTCTCCGGCCTGCACCCGCAGACCCTGCGTCAGTACGACCGCCTCGGCCTGGTCTCTCCCGACCGCACGGCCGGGCGCGGCCGGCGCTACTCTGCCCGCGACATCGAACTGCTGCGCGCCGTCCAGGCGTTGTCGCAGGACGAGGGCATCAACCTCGCCGGTATCAAGCGCATCATCGAGCTGGAGAACCAGGTCGCCGCGCTCCAGCAGCGCGTCGCCGAACTCCAGTCGGCGGTGGACGGCGCGGCAGCCGCGATGCAGCAGCGCGAGGCGGCCGTCCATGCCTCGTACCGGCGTGACCTGGTTCCGTACCAGGAGGTTCAGCAGACGAGTGCGCTGGTGGTGTGGCGGCCGAAGCGGTCGCCCGAGTAGCCGTCGGCACAACTGCGTGAAGGGGCCCGGAGGTTGAACCTCCGGGCCCCTTCGTCGTACGCGGCACTCCGCTCGGGTCAGAACCAGCTGGCCCAGATCCCGTACGCCTCGCTCCGCACGGTCTCCTCGACCCCCTCGGGGCTGATGTACACCACGCGGTAGTAGTAGAGGCCCAGACGGTCCGCGTACACGGTCGTGTCCGTGGAGGACACGGGCCACGAGTCGCTCACCACCCCCGCGTCGAGCGTGGACCATGCCCCGCCGGCCGGGTCCCACCGCTCCACCCGGTAGTCGTAACCCAGGTACACCGTGCAGGGAACGGTCGAGAACAGGCTGTCGTTGCAGCTCCGGTAGAGGTTCGGGTACGGGGCCTCGCCGACCCCGGTGCCCGTCCATCCCGGTGGCCGGGTGTCGGGCAGGGTGACCCGCACGTCCACCGGGTGGTAGCTCATCGGGATGTACTCCGACTCGTCGTAGTCCTCCACGCCCGCGTCCGTGCCCGGCTGGTAGTCGTACCCGACGACCCGGTACACGTGCTCCTTCCCGTCGGGGACGGTCGCGCACAGGATCTCGGTCTCGCCCAGGGAGTCCCCGCCCCAGCAGTTGCGCTTCCAGACCGTCTCGCCGGTGTCCGGATCGGTGCTGCCCTGCCACACCAGGTATCCCTGGACCGGGTCGGGGTCGTCGGTCGGGGCCGTCCAGGTGAGCCGCACACCCATCGGGATCCGCTCCGCCGTCAGGTCGGTGACGGGCCCTGGCCGCAGGGTGTCCGGCGTGGTGGCCGTTGCCGAGGCCGTGCTGGGCTCCGAGGCATGCCCGTAGGAGTCGACCGCGATGACGCGGTACTCGTAGGCGGTCTCGGACTCGCCGGAGGCGTCCAGGCAGGAGGAGATGGCGGTGGGGCTGCCCTTCGCGTAGGCGGGGTCGGTGCCGGAGGCCCAGGAGAAGGTGTACGTGTACGGGGATTCGAGCGTCCCGCTGTCGGGCGACATGTGGGAGACGCACTGGTCCACGACGGTGCTGGTCCCGGTCGTGGTGTCCGTCCGCAGGATCCGGAAGGAGGATCGCGTGCTGTCGTCGATCCCCCAGGGGTCGGAGGTGCGCCAGTCCAACTGCACGCCCCATTTGCCGTACGCGGCCGCGGTCACCTGATGGGCGGTGACGGGCTCCGGCCGTTCCGCCAGGACGAGTTCGACCTCCGCCGGCGCGGCGGCGTTACCGGCCGCGTCCACCGCCCGGACCACGTACCGGTAGGAGTCGGAGACGGCCAGCCGCTGCATCGGGACGACGTCCGTCGCGGTCGTCGTGGTGACCGTCGTACCCGTGCTCGCGGCCAGGGCGTCGAGGTACCCGCCGGTGGACGGGACGTACTGCAGTACCTGGTACGAGGCGGCCCCGTCAGCGGGCGACCACACCAGGTGGGGAACTCCCGACTCGTACTCGATGCGGGCGTCGGTGACGGGTGCCGGCGGCGTCAGGTCGGAGGTGGTGACCGTGGTGGCGGCCGAGTACGCAGACCAGTTCCCGGCGGCGTCACGGGCCCGCCCGCGGTAGGTGACCTTGCTGCCGTCCAAGCGGTACCCGGTGTCGCAGATCGCGCCCTTGGCACCGGAGTAGATGGTGCTCCAGGCGCCGGTGGCCGCGTTCAGCCGCTGCATCTCGTACCAGGCGATGTCGGCCTTGTTCTCCGCGGTGGTGACGAGCTGCGGGGCCGCGTAGGGCTCGAGGGACGCGCACGCGTCCATCTCGACGAACGGCGCGGCCGGCGGGGTCTTGTCCACGGTGGTGACGAGCTTGTCGGCGGTTCCGGCCGAGGAGTTGCCCGCCTTGTCGTAGGCGCGGACCTCGTAGTAGTACGTCTTGCCCGTCTTCGGCAGGGTCGTGTCGGTGTACGAGGTGGCGGTCGTGGTGGTGAGCTTGGTCCAGGTTGTGCTGCCCTGAAGGCGCCGGTAGACGCGGTAGCTCGCGAGATCCAGCTCTTTGTTCTTGGACCAGGTGAGCTTGGCCTTGCCGGTGGTCTTGTCGTACGTGACTGCTGTGCCCGTCGGGGTGAGGGGCTTGACCTTGTCGACGGTGGCCGTGGTGCGGGGGGTGTAGGCGAACTTGACGTTCGCGGTGCCGGTCCAGTTGACGTAGTCGACGCGGAGGGTGTGCTTGCCCTTGGGGACGGTGACGTTGACGGTCTTCTTCACCGTGGACGACACGTTCTTCCAGATGTCGACCTTGCGGGTGCCGTCGAGGTAGACGCGGATGCCGTCCTGGGTGGAGATGGGGAGGGCGAAGGGGCCGCCGGAGCCGAAGTCGCGGGTGACGGTCCAGCGGACGCCGAACTTGTCCTTCGGGAGACCGGAGACGGGAGCTCCGGACCCCCAGTTCTGGTCGATCGCGCTGTCGCAGTCCGTCTTCTTCGCCGTGCCGGAGAAGGTGGTGTTGGCGAAGAACTGCCGCTTGTAGACCGGCGAGGTGCAGGTCGTAGCGGCGGAGGCGGAGCCGGCTGCTGCGGTGAGCAGGCTGCCCGCCGTGGTGAGCACGAGGGCAGTTGCCATCGTGCGGATGGTGCGGGTCACTCGGTGATCTCCGGTTCGATGACGGTGACGTAGGAGAAGTCCTCGCCAGTGCTGAAAAGGGAGTTGCCGGCCTTGTCCACGGCGAGGACGGCCCAGCGGGCGGTCTCGCCCTGCCCCTCGAGGAACTCGTGGACGTAGTAGGGCGGCTCGTCGTCGCTCCAGGGCTGAGACACCTCGTACCACCACTTCACGTACTGCCAGACGCCGTCGACCTGTACGCCCCGGTAGATGGCGTAGTGATCGACGTCCTCCTCGGAGCTGCGCTGCCAGGTCAGTTCGAGGTTGCCGTTGGGGGCCAGGTAGCCCCGCAGTCCTGCGACGGGCGCCGGGGAGAGCCCGGTCGCCGGTGCGGTGGCCGTCGCGGGTGCGGACGCCACGGACTCGTTGCCCACGATGTCCACGGCGGTCACCGTGTACGCGTACGCCGTGCCCTGGCGGACCTCGGTGTCGGTGAAGGAGGTCTGCGTGGCGCGGATCTGCTCCACGAGCCTCCCCTTCCTGTAGATCCGGTAGCTCCACAGATCCTCGGTGAAGGGGGTGGTCGGGGCCCGCCACGTCAGCGCGATGCCGTTGGCCACCGTCGTGCCCGCCAGGCCGGTGGGCGCCGAGGGCGCGTGGTCGCCGCGTCCGAGGAAGACGGGCGCCGACTTGGCGGACAGGTTGCCCGCACTGTCGACCGCCGTGACCCAGTAGGAGTAGGACAGGTACTCCCTGGCCGTGGCATCGATCCAAGAGGCGGACGCCACCGTCGCCACCTTCACCGTCGGCTCGTCGTTGCCGTCGGTCTCCCAGCGTCGGTGGACGACGTAACTCGCCGCGCCCGGCACGGCGTTCCAGGTCAGCGAGATCCCCGGCTGCTCGTCTACCGCCGTGACCCCGGTGGGAACCGCAGGCGCGGTCTTGTCGGGTGTAGCGACCGACCGGTCGGCGCTGCCCGTCGACTCGTTGCCCGCTTTGTCGATGGCGCGGACCTCATAGAAGTACGTGTCGCCGTTGGCGGGCGGGGTGTTGGTGTACGAGGTGGCAGTCGTGGTGGTGAGCTTGGTCCAGGTTGTGCTGCCCTGAAGGCGCCGGTAGACGCGGTAGCTCGCGAGATCCAGCTCTTTGTTCTTGGACCAGGTGAGCTTGGCTTTGCCGGTGGTCTTGTCGTACGTGACCGCTGTGCCCGTCGGGGTGAGGGGCTTGACCTTGTCGACGGTGGCCGAAGTCCTGGGCGTGTAGGCGAACTTGACGTTCGCGGTGCCGGTCCAGTTGACGTAGTCGACGCGGAGGGTGTGCGTGCCCTTGGGGATGGTGATGTTGACGGTCTTCTTCACCGTGGTCGAGACGTTCTTCCAGATGTCGACCTTGCGGGTGCCGTCGAGGTAGACGCGGATGCCGTCCTGGGTGGCGACGGGGAGGGCGAAGGGGCCGCCGGAGCCGAAGTCGCGTGTCACCGTCCAGCGGACGCCGAAGTTGTTGGTCGGCAGGCCGGAGGCGGGCGCACCCGTGCCCCAGTTCTGGTCGATGGCCGTATCGCAGTCGGTCTTCTTCGGCGTACCGGAGAAGGTGGTGTTCGCGAAGAACTGCCGTTTGTAGACCGGTGATGCGCAACTCGTCGCGGCGGAGGCGGAGTTGGCGGCCACGAGCAGGCCGGCCGCGGTGATGAGCACGACGGCGCCGGCGACCGCGGCCGTCGTGGGTCTCGCTGGGTTCATGCGTTCCTTCGCTCCTGATCGTCAACGGCGGGCAAAGCCGTTGACGATCAGGACTCGTGAGGACGCGGCTTGGTTGTACGGATCTTTGCGCGCGTTTGACCGTCAGGCCGCCGGGGGTCGCCGACACCTCAGGGGGACAGTGCGGACTCCGCGCCGGGCGAGGCCGCGTTCAGTGCCCGCACCTTGTACGCGTGGGGCATGTCGGCCGTCGCGGCCTTGTCTTGTTTGTGTTAGCGAATGGTCATGATTGTCATTGATCGATCGCGGCGATGTGTCGATTCGCCAACATGCCTGATGGGCAAGGCTATTCGACGCTACGCCGGATTTCGTTCGAACCCGGAAATCTTCTTGCGCGTCGCTAATGCGACTGCTTCTATTTGGCCGTGCCCCGACAAGTTGTTCGGGGCATGGATCACCAAACGGGGAGTTTGCATTGAACAAGCGACTGACGGCGACCATGGCCACGACCGGTATCGCAGCCCTGCTGATGGTGGGCTTGCCGGCCGGTGTGGCCAGCGCCGCGCCGATCATCTGTGAGCCCGGCTACAAGCACGCCACCTGGACCTCGCTGTCGTCGGCGTGGGTCATCACCCACGCCAAGCAGATCAACATCCCTCAGGACGGCACCGGCAAGTACACGAAGTCGGCCACCTATCGCTCGACCGTGAGCTCCGGCCGTGAGATCACCGCCGGTGCCAGCTACTCGGCGCAGTGGGTCATCTCCAGCATGGACGCCCATGTCTCCGGCACTCTGACCAAGGCCGGGGAGAAGACGAAGGAGACCAGTGAGTCGGTCGAGTTCAACTTCAACAAGTCCGGCACGTATGTCGTCTTCAGCGGAGTGAAGAAGGCCTCCGGCTACTGGGAGGCCAAGACCTGCAACGGCAGCGGGACCGGCTACGGCAAGACGGCGTACGGCAAGGCCCGCAGCTGGAGCGTCCAGACCGAGGGCGGCGTGAAGTGCACCGAGGCACCGGCCAGGGGTACCGCCAAGAAGGCGGCCAAGGCTTACTGCTGACGGTTGGTGGATGAGAGTTCCGCTATCGCGCCTCGCCGGATTCGTCCGGCGGGGCGCGGTGCGGCGAGGGCGCCCGTGGGTCACAGGTACCGGCAATGACTCACCGAACCGGCCTACACGTAGGGCCGGATGGCCACCGTGACATCCATGTCGAAGGCGTTCGCCCCCGCCTCGGACGGCAGGCCCAGGGCCCGGTCGAGTGTGCGGCGCAGGGGGCCGCAGCCACTGGTGCCCGGGGCGGCGAACTCTGTGTCCTGGGCGCCGAAGGTGACGATCAGGGGATCCGTGGATATCACCCGGGTGGGATCGGTGTCCTTGAGTACGAGGTGGACCGCGTCCTCATCGCTGCCCACTGAGCAGTGCGACGACGGCCGGGTCGGCACCCCGTGCGCCGTGCCTATGGCGAACTTGATGTCGAACTCGCCGCGCCGGGTGTCGTCGGACAGGAAGTCCGAGTAGCCGCCGTACTGCGGAGTCAGGGTCAACGGGGTGCCTCCCACCCGGATCGGCGCAGCGGTCATCTTCCCGAAGACCTGGCGGAATTCACCGTCCACACGGCCTTCCGCAAAGGTGATCGTCATGGGTTCGGTGAGCGGCTCGTCGACGGCGCCCATGCGCAGGTGTCCCGTTGCGTGCATGACCTCGCAGCGCCAGGTCCCGGGGTCCGCACCCGCGGGCAGCTCGCCGGCGGTCGGGCAGGCGGAGAAGTCGAACTCGGGCGGATCTGCTGCCCGTTCAGCTCCGTGTGCGGGTGCGGCGCCCAGGGCGAGTGCGGCAAGCAGGGCCCCCGCGGCAGCACTCGTGAAGCGGTGGACTGTGCGATTCAAGGTCTCTCGGTTCGGTGTCACGCATCCAGCATTGCAGAGATTTCTCTGCAGAGAAAGGTCTGCAGAGAAATTGCTGCGATCCGGATAGACTGCCGCCATGACGGAAGAGCGCGGAGTGGAAGCCACGGATCGGCGCACGGTCGACAGTCCCGAGGTGCTCAAGGCCCTCGCGCACCCCCTGCGCCTGCGCATCCTGCGCCACCTCGGCACGGCGGGCCCGGCCACCTCGACCACGCTGGCCGCCGCCCTCGGCGAAAACACCGGGACGCTCAGCTATCACCTGCGCATGCTGGAGCGCAGTGGCCTCATCGAGGACATCCCTGAGCGCTCCACCGGGCGTGAGCGCTGGTGGCGCGGGGTGCGCGGCCTCGACATCCGCAGGCCGCCGCAGGAGGAGCTGACGGAGGCCGAGCGTGCCATGTCGGCCGAGCTGGATCGCATGAGGATGGAGGAGGACGTCGAACTGGCCCGGCAGTTCACCGCCGGACAGGCGGAGTCCGAGGGTTGGATGCGGGGTTCACGCAGCCTCATCCATCTCACCAAGGGTGAGCTGGACGCCTTCCATGACGACTATCTGGCGCTGCTCGCGCGCTATGCCCGCGGCCCCGAGGATGCCCCCGACGACGCGCGACCCGTACTCCTGCGTTGGTTCGGCCTGCCTGCCGATTGACCGGCGGCCGGCCCGCGGACTTGTCCGATCACCGTCGGCACGATCAGCGCTGAGGCGGGTTCGTCCTCTTGATGTGCCGGAGCAGCGCGGCGAGGCCCCGCGGGGCGGTGTGGAGGATGTCGTCCGGGGTGTCGCTCTCGCGGAGGTGGAGGGTTCCGTCGGGGGCGGTGGCTATGTTGAGGCACTCGCCTTCTGGGCCGCCGCTGAACGTTGACTTCTGCCAGTTCAGTTCGGGCATCGGGGGCCTCCCTAGAGCGTGTAGAGAACGTGCTGGATGAGCGCCAGCGAGTCCTTCACAGAGTGTGCATCTGGGGCCAACGATACGTCGATGGGGGCGAGGGCGTTCTCGGCCAGGTGCTGGAACAGGTCCTCGTACCGGTCCAGGCTCGGCCTGTCGCCCAAGTACTGGAGTCCGACGGGCTGTTCGAGCAGGACGGTGCCCAACTCCGGGTGTCCTGGGATGACGTGGACGAAGTTGCCGCTGAGTGCCGCGTACGCCTGGGCGCTGAACGGATAGATCTGGATGGTGACGTTGGGCAGGCGCGCGAGTTCCACGAGGTGCAGCAGCTGATCGCGAACCACCTTGGCTCCGCCGAACCGCATGTGCAGGGCGGACTCATGGATCACCGCGTGCACGGAGGGCGGATTCTCGCGGGTGAGTACCTGCTGCCGTTCCATGCGGAACTCCAGGGCGCCTGCGCTGCGTTCGAAGCCCAGGCCAGGGCTGGTGAAGATGGCTCGCGCGTAGTCGGCGGTCTGGAAGAGCCCCGGGATGAACAGTGACTGGTGCATCCGAAGGGTGGTGCAATCCGCCTCCAGTTCTGCGGTGTTGAGGGCGTCGAGTCCTCGGCGTTTCTTGTACGCACTCCACCATCCTCTACCGGTTGCCTCGGACGTGGCGACGAGGGCCTCGATATACGTCGTATCTGTACATCCGTAGAGGTGGCAGAGCTCGCGGAGTCGTCCGGTCAGGATGCTCGTCTTCGCGGTTTCGATCTGGCTCAACTGAACACGGCCCATGTTGATCCGCTCAGCTGCTTCTCCTGCGGTCAATCCCGCCTTCTCGCGCAGGTGTTTGAGTTCGAAACCGAGGCGCCGTTGACGCTCGCTGATGGTGGTGCGAAGTCCCACGTGACTCTCCTTGCCGACTTCCCCGAAGTCTGCCCTGATCGCGGGAGTTGGTCCACCGATAGTGGCGATTAGGTTGTTCATGAAAGCCCATCTGCCCTACCGTGAGTGTGAAGCCGGTGACTCACCGGAATCAACCAACTCCCCCTGCCCACAAGCCGACAGAGCACCCGCCCCTCCCACCAGGAGCGCGCGGACAGAGCCATCGCAGGGCACGGGCCAGCCACCCCCCACCCCCACGACGGGAGCCGACCCCCATGGACCCTGCCCGCCGCGCAGCCCACCGCCCCGCCCAACTCACCCACGAATACAGCCTGTTCGCCCCCGCGGACGCCACCGCACCCCGCGTTTGCCGGGACTTCGTACGCGCCGTCCTGTTCACCCACGACCGCGAACCCCTCGTCATGCCCGCCGCCCTGTGCACCTCGGAACTCGTCACCAACGTCCACCTGCACACCAAGGGCACCGCAATGGTCCGTATCCGCCTGACCCCCGCCCGACTCCACGTGAGCGTCTTCGACGAGAGCCCTGATCCACCGGTTGTGGCGCACCCCGTGGCGGGTGCCGTCGCCTGTTGGGGGCGTGGGCTAGCCCTGGTGGAGGAGGTGGCTGACATGTGGGGCGTCGCGGCTGAGCGGGCGGGGCGGTATGCGAAGGGGGTGTGGTTCGAACTGGGGTTGGCGGGCTGAGTCGTTTCCGCAGGTGAGCCCATATGGCTGCCTACCGTGACGGCGTTGCTTGTGCCTCAACGACGCCAAGCCCACACTTGAGGAGGAGGTGCCGCACCTTGACCGCTCTTGCGCACGAGAGGCCCGAGACCATGCCTGAGACCAGGACCGAGTCCGAGCCCACCCCGTCGCCCACCCCGTCCGTTTCAGAGTTGGACGAGGTCCTGTGGCAGGCATGGAAGGCCATGGAACTCCCCGAGGGCTACCGCGCTGAGATCATCGAGGGAGCCATCGAGGTGTCACCCACCGGCCGCTATTCGCACAGCGAGATCATCTACCAGCTCAAGGAGGCGCTGGGGGAGTTCCTGAGGGGTGGGGACTTCGCCACCCGGAACGACACGAACATCTTTCACCACGGCGGCGCGTGGGTGCCCGACCTGTTCGTCACGGTCAGGGATACGGAGCGCTACGTAACGGATGATGGCCTCGGGCTCACTGCTGCGGCAGTTCGACTCGTCGTTGAGGTCGTCTCCCCAGGCAAGCGCAACCAGGACCGCGACCGCGTGAAGAAGCGCCGGGAGTACGCCCGTGCGAGCATCCCCGTCTACGTCATCATCGATGACTACGACGACCAGGGCACCGTAACCGTCCTCACCGAACCCCGCCCCGAGAAGGCCGACTGGGTGGGCGTGCACCGAGTGTCGTACGGCACCGAGGTCACCATCCCCGAAGGGCCCGCCAAGGGCTTCGCCATCACGGAGGCGATCACGGGGCCTGCGAGGTCGGGGAAGTAGCGAGGGGGCCGTCACTGTCCGAACGGCGGCCCAACTGCGGCAAGGGGCCGGAAGGTTGATCACCCCCCGACCCCTTCTGTGTCGCTCAGGTCACTCCGCGGGCGCCGTGGCCGCCCAGTCGCCCGCCGGTACCGACTCGGTGCCGTCCGCGGCCAGGGTGGTCACCCGGTAGAAGGACGTGGTGCCGCGCCGGGCGCCGGTGTCGTAGTAGTAGGTGACACCGCTGCCGACGTCGGCGATCTTCTCGTACGTCTCGGTGGCGGGGTTCCAGCGGTAGACGCGGTAGCCCGTCGTCTCCTGGGAACTGGCGCTCCAGTTCCAGTCGAGGTAGTTGCCCTCGTCGCCTTCCGCTCCGGACGCGTCCAGTTCCAGCGGGGAGCCCTCCGGAGTCGCGACGCTCGGCGTCATGTCGAGTTCCGTCGCCGTGATGATGTTGGCCTCGCCGGTCGTCTTCCAGGCGGACCACCAGTTGTCGTCGTACGCGTCGATGAAGAAGCAGGCCTCTTCGCCGTCGGGCAGGGTCGCGTACTCGTACGACGTGGTGGCGGCGGACAGCCACTCCACCTCGTGCACGGAGCAGACCTTCTCCTCGTCGTCGCCCAGGAGTTCACCCCGGTAGACGACGTACCGCCCGAGGTCGGGCGCCGGGTTCGGGTCCCATGCCAGCGAGAAGCCGTACTCGGTCGGCGTGGCCGTCAGCCCGGTCACCGCGGGTGGTGCGGTGCTGTCCGGGCGGGTGGCCTCGATGGCGGCGGAGCGGGCGGACTCGTTGCCCGCCGCGTCCAGGGCGGTCACCCGGTAGAGGTAGGTGCTGTCCTCCAACGCCGAGGTGTCCAGGTACGAGGCCTTGGTCGTGTCCCCGACCTTGACGTACGTGCTGCTCCCGCTCGGCGCCCGGTACACGTTGTACGACGTCGCTCCGGTGACCGCGGTCCACTCGATCGGGATTCCGTTCACCGAGATGGAGGTGTCCAGCCCGGTGGGCACGGCGGGGGCGGTGAGGTCGGCGGTGGTGACGAGCTTGTCGGCGGTGCCCGTGGACTCGTTGCCGGCCTTGTCGTAGGCGCGGACCTCGTAGTAGTAGTACGCCTCGCCCGTCACGGGGAGGGTCGAGTCCGTGTACGAGGTGGACGTCGTCGTCGCCAGCGGCTTGGTGGGGAACGCCGCTCCCTTGAGGCGGCGGTAGACGCGGTAGCCGGCGAGGTCCATCTCTTTGTTCTTGGACCAGGTGAGCTTGGCCTTGCCGGTGGCCGTGTCGTACGTGACGGCCGTGCCCGTCGGGGTGAGCGGCTTGACCTTGTCGACGGTGGCCGTGGTGCGGGGGGTGTAGGCGAACTTGACGTTCGCGGTGCCGGTCCAGTTGACGTAGTCCACCCGCAGGGTGTGCTTGCCGGCGGGGATGGTGATGTTGACGGTCTTCTTCACCGTCGAGGACACGTTCTTCCAGATGTCGACCTTGCGGGTGCCGTCGAGGTAGACGCGGATGCCGTCCTGGGTGGCGACGGGGAGGGCGAAGGGGCCGCCGGAGCCGAAGTCGCGGGTCACCGTCCAGCGGACGCCGAAGTTGTTGGCCGGGAGACCGGGAGCGGGGGCGGCGGTGCCCCAGTTCTGGTCGATCGCGGTGTCGCAGTCCGTCTTCTTCGGCGTACCGGAGAAGGTGGTGTTTGCGAAGAACTGCCGCTTGTAGACCGGCGATGCGCAGGTCGTCGCGGCGGAGGCGGGGGCGGCTATGAGCAGGCCGCCCGCGGTGGCGAGCACGAGGGCGGTGGCAACCGTGGCCGTCGTGCGTCTTGCTGGGTTCATGCGTTCCTTCGGTCCTGAACAAGCCTGATCGTCAACGGCAGGCAAAGCCGTTGACGATCAGGACCGACGAGGAAGCGACTTGGTTGTACGGATCTTCGCGCGCCGTTGGCTTGCGGGCCGCCGGCGCCTCCTGGTCAGCGGCCGACCGTGAACTCCAGCCAGGAACCCTTCTCGCCGGTGCGCCCGTACGCGTCCACGGCGAACACGCTGACCATGCAAGGGCCGCTGTACGGAGGGGTCCAGGCGATGGTGGAGGTCGTTGTCCTCCCGCCGAGGCCGCTGTCACCGCAGGCGCCGGAGATGTTCCAGGAGTAGTGGCTCAGCAGCCGGCCTTCGTCACCGGCGCCGGGCTTGATCCCGACCTGGATCGGGGAACGGGTGGATCCCGACGAGACCAGCGTCAGCTGCGGCGCGAGCGGCCCGGTCGCGGTGGCAGGCGTGAGCCGGTCTACGACGGCCGCCTCGGACGGCTCCGAGTCGGCGCCGTGGCTGTCGACGCCGACGACGTAGTAGTACGCGTTCCCCTTCGGAGCGGAACGGTCCTCGTAGGACGTGGCCGACGCCCCCGCGCCGGCCACCAGGGCCCAGGCGCCGTTGGGGGAAGTACGACGGTAGACGTGGAACCCGGTGACCACCGCGTCGGGATCCTCCGCCGCAGTCCACGTGACGTTGGTGAAGGCGTCGGCGGGTGTGCCCTTGACCGCGGACGGGACGGGCGCGGTGGACGCCACGGGGCGTGTGACCGTCACAGGCTCGGAGACCGGGGAAATGTTCCCGGAGCCGTCGACGGCCTGGAGGGTGTACCTGTAGGCCGTCCCCGCGTCTGCGATGGGGTCCGTGTAGGACGTTTCGAAGACGAACGCGGGTCCGTCCAGGTCCTGCTGTCCTACGGGGGCCGCCCACACCTCGTAGTGGTCGACGTCCTTCGAAGAGGCCTGCCACGTGATCGCGTTGCCCGCGGTGGTCCCCAGCGCCGAAACGCCGGTGACTCGCTCTGGGGCTGTCTTGTCGACGGTGGTGACGGCCTTGTCCGCCGTGCCCCCGGACTCGTTGCCCGCCTTGTCGATGGCGCGGACCTCGAAGTAGTACGTGTCGCCGGTCGTGGGCGGGGTGTTGGTGTACGAGGTGGAGGTCGTGGTGGTGAGCTTCGTCCAGGTGGTGCTGCCCTTGAGGCGGCGGTAGACGCGGTATCCCGCGAGGTCCATCTCCTTGTTCTTGGACCAGGTGAGCTTGGCTTTGCCGGTGGCTGTGTCGTACGTGACGGCCGTGCCCGTCGGGGTGAGCGGCTTGACCTTGTCGACGGTGGCCGTGGTGCGGGGGGTGTAGGCGAACTTGACGTTCGCTGTCCCTGTCCAGTTGACGTAGTCCACCCGCAGGGTGTGCTTGCCGGCGGGGATGGTGATGTTGACGGTCCTCTTCACCGTCGAGGACACGTTCTTCCAGATGTCGACCTTGCGGGTGCCGTCGAGGTAGACGCGGATGCCGTCCTGCGTGGAGACGGGGAGTGAGAACGGGCCGCCGGAGCCGAAGTCGCGGGTCACCGTCCAGCGGACGCCGAAGTTGTTGGCCGGGAGACCGGAAGCGGGGGCGGCGGTGCCCCAGTTCTGGTCGATCGCGGTGTCGCAGTCCGTTTTCTTCGGTGTGCCGGAGAAGGTGGTGTTTGCGAAGAACTGCCGTTTATAGACGGGTGAGGCGCAGGTTGTCGCGGCGGAGGCCGGGGCGGCGGCCGCGGTGAGCAGGCCGCCGGTGCTGGCTGTCGCCAGCGTGATGGCGATTGCCGCTCCGCTGCGTCTGACTGGTCTCATGCTTCCCCTGTAGCGCTTGGTGGTGTAGATCGGCCACCACCAAGACACCTGGACAGGGGCATGGGTTGTAGGCATGTGACGAGAAGTATGTGAAACGAGGGGCGTGTGTGAATCAGAGGGGTTCCGTGGAAGTGGAGGCGCACCCTCTTCCCATCGTGTTCACTTGAGGAACACAGCATGCTGTTGCCATCTCGTTAAGTGGTTACTCCTTGACGCTGAGGTAATCGCCGCGTTGGCTTTCAGCCACCTGGGTCGCAATGCTGCAACCTCGCCCGGAAGGCACCTGATGTGAACACTCGTAACACCCGTCGCCGTCGGACCGTCATAGCCCTGACCTCGTCCGCGATGGCAGTCTCCCTCGTCGGCTGCGGCGTTGTGGACGGGATCGGTGGCAGCGAAACCAAGGCAAGCCCCACGAAGGGCGACGACATCAAGGTGGGTCTGCTCCTCCCGGAGACGGAGAACACGCGTTACGAGAAGTTCGACTACCCCATCATCAAGTCGGAGGTGGCGAAGCTCACCAACAACAAGGGTTCGGTGGTCTACGCCAACGCCGGGGCGGACGCGGACAAGCAGTCCACCCAGCTCCAGGAGATGGTGGACGCCAAGGTCGACGTGCTCCTCGTGGACGCCGTGGACTCCAAGGCCATCGCGAGCGGCGTGCAGAAGGCCAAGGACGCGGGCATCCCCGTCATCGCCTACGACAGGCTGGCGCAGGGGCCGATCGACGCGTACGTCTCCTTCGACAACGAGCTCGTCGGCGAGGTGCAGGGCAAGGCGCTCGTCTCCGAGCTGGGCAGCGGTGCCGCCAGCAAGAAGATCATCATGATGAACGGTTCGGTGACCGACCCGAACGCGGCGCAGTTCAAGGCGGGCGCGATGACCGAGCTGAAGGACAAGGTCGTCATCGCCAAGACGTACGACACCAAGGACTGGCTCCCGGCCGAGGCCAAGAAGAACATGGAGAAGGCCATCGAGGCCGTCGGCCTCGACAACATCGCCGGTGTGTACTCCGCCAACGACGGCATCGCGGGCGCGGTCATCGACGTCATGAAGACCATGGGCGTCAACACGGTTCCGCCGGTCACCGGGCAGGACGCCGAGCTCAACGCGGTGCAGCGCATCGTCAAGGGCGACCAGTTCATGAGCGTCTACAAGTCGTACCCGCAGGAGGCCAGCGCCGCCGCCGAGATGGCCGTGGCGAGGGTCCAGGGCCGCTCGATCGAGTTCGACGCGCTGGCCAGCGACAAGGTCGACAGCCCCACGAACGAGAACATCCCGGCCTCACTCGTCCCGGTGGTCGGCCTCACCCAGGCCAACATTCAGGACACGGTCATCCAGGACGGCATCTACAAGATCAAGGACATCTGCACGGCCGACTACGAGTCGGCGTGCGAGGCGATCGACCTGAAGTAGTCCGTCGGGTCGGTCCTCGGTCTACGTGACTGGTCTACGTGACTCGGTCCACGTGACTCAGCAGGGCGGCGAGTCCCTCCGGGGCGGTGGTGATCACCGCGCGGGGCTCGCCGCTTTCGCATGCCAGGGGCTCGCCGCTTTCGCGTACCAGGGACCGCCGCGGCGTGATCTGATCCGGTCATGACCGAGATCGTGTTGATGTCAGATCCGAAGATCGCCGCGATACCCGTTGTGGACTGCGGGGAGCTCCTCGTCGATGTGCGGGAGAGGGAGCTGTTTCCCGTCGATGCCCGCAGGCGGGACGACTCGGGGGCCTTCGCGCATCTGCGGGCGGGCGTGCTGACCAGGCTCGTGAAGGCCAGGGCCCTGCTCCCCGGTGGCGTAAGGCTGTTGTTCGTCGAGGGGTACCGGCCGCCCGCCCTGCAGCGGGAGTACTTCGAGCGGTACGCCGCTGAACTGCGGGCGGACAACCCCGGCTGGGACGCCGAACGCGTCCGGAACGCGGCGAGCCGGTACGTGTCCCCTCCGGAGATCGCCCCGCACAGCGCGGGCGCCGCCGTCGACCTCACCCTCGTCGGCGCCGACGGGCAGGAACTGGACATGGGGACGCGGGTGAACGCGAGCCCGGAGGAGAGCGACGGCGCCTGCTACACGGCCGCGGACGGCATCAGCCTGCGGGCGCGCGCCAACCGCCGGCTGTTCGGCGACGCGCTCAAGGCGGCCGGCCTGGTCAACTACCCCACCGAGTGGTGGCATTGGTCCTACGGCGACCGCTACTGGGCGCTCACCACCGGCGCCGACCACGCGATCTACGGGCCCCGGGAGTTCGACGCCTGACACACCCGGGGCTCGCGCACTCGCAGGTACTCGAGGTACTCGCACAGGCGAGTTCAAGCCACCCGCGTGAACTCCACCGTCACCTCGGGCGGCCCCCCGGCCACCCCCCGATACACCCCCTTGTGCGGTGTCACGTCGTCGTAGTCGCGTCCTCGGCCCACCACCACGTGGGACTCGTCGGCGCGGGTGCTGTTGGTGGGGTCGTAGCCGTTCCAGTCGCCTGCCCAGTACTCGATCCAGGCGTGGCTCTGGCCGGCGACGGGTCGGTGGAGTTCGGCGTCGCGTTCGGGGTGGAGGTAGCCGGAGACGTAGCGGGTGGGGAGGCCGAGGCCGCGGAGGAGGGCGGCGGTGAGGTGGGTGATGTCCTGGCAGACGCCCGCGCCCTGTTCCCAGGCCTCCATGGCGCTGGTGTTCACGCCCGTGGCGCCGGGGATGTACGAGACCTGACCGGTGACCAGGGACGACACCGCGACGGCGGTCTCGTGCGGGTCGAGGCCCGCGGCGATCGCCCGCGCCCGCTCCACCAGCTCGGGCGACACGGTCGTACGTCCGGTCGGCGCCGCGTACTCCAACAGGCGCGAGTTGGTGATGAGTTCGGCGATTTCCGGCCAGGTGGGCGAGGCTGTCGGCGGACCAGGCGGTGCCGTCTCCACCAGGCTCGACGCCGTGATGGTGAGGTCCGCGTGCGGGTCCATGAGGTCGAAGCCGGTGACCTGGGTGCCCCAGTAGTCCCAGTACGACCAGGTGGCGGTCGCGGGGTTCACCGTCACCCGCGCGTCCAGGGTGGTCTGGCCGGGGAGCGTCAGCGGGGTCATGCGGACCTCGTTGTGCGAGGAGACCGCGGCCTGCGCGTAGGAGACGCGGGTGGTGTGCCGGATCCGGAGCCGACGGGTTGCGGTGTTGAAGTTCCCGGTCATGGTCACGCTCCTTCCTGGGCCCACTCGACGGGCCCCTGGTTCGGGAAGAACTTCTCCGCCACCGCCTCGGCGGACGCCATGCACGCCTGCTGCAAGTCCTTCAGCAGCAACGGGAGTTGTTCCTCCAGGGCGGCCAGGTCCAGGTATTCGAGGCGGGTTCGCATGCGGCCTATCGGGCGGCGCGCCGGGTCCTGTCTCGGCCGCCCGAGCGCCGCGAGGCACTCCTCCGCCGTGGTCAGCGCGTGCAGTGCCGAGCGCGGGAAGTCCCGGTCCATGAGGAGGAATTCAGCCACTCGCGGGGTGTCGCCGAAACCGCCGTAGACACGGGCATACGCCTCATCCGCGCCGCTCGCGCTGAGCAGCGTCTGCCAGTCGGGAGCATGGGCGGCGTCCAACACCCGTACGGACAGAAGCCGTACGGTCATGTCGACCCGCTCCAGGCTCCGCCCCAGGACCACGAACCGCCAGCTGTCGTCCCGGCTCATCGTCGAGTCCGCCAGCCCGAAGAAGAGGGCGGCCCGGCGGCGTACGAGCTCCAGATAGGCGTACGGGCCCGTCCGCCGCGATGCCAGCCGCTGGTCGGCGAGGGCGTGCCAGGTGGAGTTGAGGCACTCCCACATCTCGGAGGAGACCGCCTCGCGGGCGCTGCGCGCGTTCAGGCGGGCGGCGCCGATCGCGCCCTCGATGGCGCAGGTGGAGCGGGCGTCGAAGGCCAGCTGGTCCAACACCTGCTGCATGTCGACGCGTTCGCCGCCCGCGTCGACACCGAGGATCGCGTACAGCGAGCGGCAGGCCACGTCCTCGTCGCGCCAGGGGTCTTCGAGGAGCCGGTGCAGATAGGCGTCGAGGATGCGGCCGGTGGCGTCCGCTCGCTCGACGTACCGTCCGGTCCAGATCAGGGCTTCGGCTATCCGGGAGAGGATCACGTCGTTCACGGCCGTACCTCCTGGGCCTCAGGAACCAGTGAAGCGGTCACTGCTGCTGCGCCCCTTCCTGTACGACGGTGCGGTCGCCGTCGGGTCCGAGCTGGCGGGGGACCACGTCGGGAACGGAGCTGCTGATCTCAGGTGCGGGCTGATCGGCGGGCCCCTCGGCAAGGACCCAGGTGTCCTTGGAGCCGCCGCCCTGGCTGGAGTTGACGATGAGGTTGCCCTCCTGGAGCGCGACCCGGGTGAGTCCGCCGGGCAGCACCCACACATCGCTGCCGTCGTTCACGGCGAACGGACGCAGGTCAATGTGGCGCGGCGCCATACGGTCACCCGCGAGGGTGGGCGAGGTGGACAGGGCGACCGGCCGCTGCGCTATCCAGCCGCGCGGATCGGCGGCGACAGCCTCGCGCGTACGCTCCAGGGTCTCCCGGTCGGCCTTCGGTCCTATGACGATGCCCTGGCCGCCGGCGCCGTCCACGGGCTTGATGACCAGCTGGTCGATCTGGTCGAGGACGGCGTCCAACTGGCCGGGCTCGTCGGGCCGGAAGGACTCGACGTTGGGGAGAATCGGTTCCTCGGAGAGGTAGTAGCGGATCAGGTCGGGGACGTACGTGTAGAGCAGCTTGTCGTCGGCGATGCCGTTGCCGACGGCGTTCGAGAGGGTCACCGTGCCCGCCTGCGCGGCGTTCATGATCCCCGGGCAGCCGATCACCGAGTCGGGCCGGAACTGCAGCGGATCGAGGAAGTCGTCGTCGAGCCGCCGGTATACGACATGGACGGGCATCTCGCCGCGCGTGGTCCGCATCCACACCCGGTTGTTGCGGCAGACGAGGTCGTGCCCCTCGACCAGCTGCACGCCCATCAGCCGTGCCAGCAGGGCGTGTTCGAAGTAGGCGGCGTTGCTGGGACCGGGGGTCAGGACGACCACGCGGGGGTCGGTGACGCCGTGCGGCGCGGCGGCTCGGAGCGCGGACAGCAGCTTCTGCGCGTACCCGTCCACGGGCACCACATGCTGCTCGGCGAAGAGCGAGGGGAAGATGCGGGTCATCGCACGCCGGTTCTCGATGACGTACGAGACGCCGGACGGCACGCGAACGTTGTCTTCGAGGACCCGGAACTCCCCTGCCTCGTCCCGCACGAGATCGATCCCGGCGACGTGGATCCGTACCCCGCCCGGTGGCTCGATCCCGTGCGCGGCTCTGTGGAAATGGGGTGAATTGAGCAGCAGCCGCCACGGTACGACACCGTCCTCGAAGGCACGGCAGGGCCCGTAGGCATCGCTGAGATAGGCCTCGAGGGCCCTGACCCGCTGGGAGACCCCGCGCTGGATGAGATCCCATTCGAGCGCGTCGAGGATGCGCGGCACGAGATCCAGCGGCCAGGGCCGTTCCTCGCCCGCGAAGGCGTAGGTGACACCCCGGTCGGTGAACGACCGCGCCATCTGGTCGGCCCTGAACCGCAGTTCCACCGGTTCGATCGGCTGAAGTGCCGCCAGTACCGGCTCATAGGCGGTCCTGACCTCACCCGGCCGCTCAAACATCTCGTCCCACGCATCGGCCAACGCGTATGCGTCAAATATGTCCGCCATGGACTGACGTTAAGTGCGGTACGTAACACGCTGATCACTCGACGATTTCCAGCAGCTCACGTGGTGTGCCGCCGTTGTCGTGTCGTCGCTGGGTCGCCGCCCCCGGGGCCCTGGCCGAAGGGGGAATCCGGCCAGGGCCGCTCGGAGCGCCCTGGAATCCGTGCAGCCTGTGAAGCCCATGTGGGCTCCGTGGATTCCGTGGCGCTCATGGGAAGCGATTCCACGATGCAACGGACGGATGGGCGCCGCCACCGTCAGCTTGTTGCAAGTGCGCGGGCGGAGGCGGGGATATATATGGGCGTATACGGGCGATAGGGGGCGGTGGGGCGGCGCAGGCGTGTTGCGATGGCGGACGGGGCCGCGCATAGTTGCGCTGCGGAACGCGGAAGTCGCGGATTGTGGAAGTCGCGGAGCGCGGCGGTCGCGAATGTGGCGGTCGTGGTGCGCGGCGGTCGCGGACGTGGAAGAGGTGGAAGCGCGCGGGCCGGTAACGCGGGAGTCCCGTAAGCGGAGTCCCGAAGGCAGGGAGTCCCGGAATTGCGGGGTCCTCGGAAGAGCAGGGGAGTCCCGGAAGCGCGGGAGTCGCGGAACACGGGGACGACGCGGAGCGTGGAAGAGCGGAAGCGTAGAACGCGCGGAAGCGTGGAAGACGCTGGAGTCGGCGGCGGGGAGATGGCCGGGCAGGAGTGGGGAGATGGCCGGGCAAGGCACGGACAGGCATCCGCACGGCGCTGACCAGCTGTGCGCGGCAGGGGACCGGGTGTACTCCCGGGCCGTGCGGCGCGGCCGTGTGCCCCGCGAGGACGCGGAGTCGGTGCCCTGCCTGCTGGAGTTGGCGCTGCTGCATCCCGACCCCGACGACATGGGGTGGCTGGTGCCGACCTCGCCGCAGGAGGTCATGACGCGGCTGCTGCGCGGGGTGTACGAGGAAGTCAGCGCGAGCCAGGCGCGGGTGGGCGACGCGGTCTCCGCGTTCGAGTGGTACGCCGGGCTCGGCGGGCGCGTCCAGGGGCCGGCGGAGGGTGTGGCGATCCGCGTCCTCGACGGACTGCCCCGCATCCGGGCCGCCATGGACGCGGCGACCGAGGCGTGTACGTCCGAGGTGCTCACCGTGCAGCCGGGCGGCATCCGCCGCGAGGACGAACTCTCCGAGGGCCTGCACCGCGCGCTGGGCCTGCGCCACCGCGGCGTACGCATGCGCGACCTGTACACCCACGTGGCGAGGCACGGCCAGGGCCTGCTGAACTACATGGAGCTGATGGGGGATTCGGCGGAGGCCCGCACCCTCGACGAGGTCTTGGAACGCCTCATCCTCTTCGACCGCACGGTCGCCTTCATCCCCGCGAACTCGGACCGCACGATAGCGCTGGAGCTGCGTCACCCGGCCCTCGTGGACTACCTGGTGACGGTCTTCGAGCGCCTGTGGCGCCTGGCGATCCCCCTCGCCTCCCCGCTCCCCTCGACGGGCATCGAGGGCATCACCCACCGGGAGCGGTCCATCGCCGCGCTCCTGGCCGAGGGCCACCAGGACGCGGTGGTCGCGGAACGCCTGGGCATCAGCGTCCGTACGTGCCGGGCACACATCGCCCGCCTCTCGGAAACCCTGGGCGCCGCGAGCCGCACCCAACTGGGAGTCCGCATCGCCCAGGCGGGCCTGGACGACCCTCCCCGCTCCCCGGAACTCGAGGCCGTCACGGCTCCCGCTGTGCCCGGTCCCGCTGTTCCGCCTGCTTGAGGATCCCCGACTCGGCGATGAGGTAGCCGAGTTGGGCTCGGCTTTCGCTGCCGAGGGTGGCTGCGAGTTTGGCTATGTGGACTCGGGCTGTGCGGATGTTCAGGCCGAGGCGGTCGGCTATTGCGGCGTCGGTGAGGCCTTCGATGAGGAGGCTTGCGATGGCGTGTTGGCGGGGCGTGACGCCGTTCAGGGAGGGCTGTTGGACGGCCTGGGGGTACATGGGAGTGGCCAGGCGCCAGAGGCGGTCGAAGGTGGTGGCGAGGTAGGCGACCATGGCGGGATTGCGGACCTCGACGGCCATCGTGCGGTCGGTGTTCGCGGGGATGAAGGCCACGGTGCGGTCGACGACGATGAGGCGGTCGGTGACCTCGTCGAGGGTGCGGACCTCGACATCGCCGTTCAGGTTCTCGTAGTGGGCGAGAGCCACCGGGTCGTGGCGGGAGGTGTGCTGGTAGAGGGTGCGCATCCGGCAGCCCCGCGCGAGCATCTCCTGCTCAAGCAGGAACGCGCCTGCCAGTAGGGGAGCGGGACGCTTGCCGCCGGGCTGGATCGTGAGTACCTCGCGCGAAGAGCCGGCCATGGCTCTGGCGATCGCGGCGTTGATCCGCTCGAGGTCGGTCAGGACGGTGTTCGCGGGCGCGTCCGTGGGCGATGTCTGCGCCGCGTTCAGCGCCATGAGCGGCTCGAAGGCCTCCGCCAGGCGCGCTTCGCGCTGTCGCTGGCGGGCGATGTCCTCGGCGGTGGTGTGCAGTAGCCGGGGAAGGGCTATGGCGGGGGCCACGGGACGCAGCCGGTCCATGTGCTCAAGGTCCGGCTGGAGCAGGCCGGAGCTGATCAGGCAGGGGACGGAGTCCGCGTCCTCCTGGGGAACGTGGCCCTCGCGCAGCGCACGGGCGTACAGGTCCAGGCCCGCCTCGCACAGCTCGTCGGCTCTGTGCTCGTGCGCCCCGGCGCTCACCTGCCGCCCTCTTCCCTCGGCATTCAGTGATCCTGGTCCAGGATTCCCGACTGCGCTATCAGAAAGCCGAGTTGCGCCCGGCTGCCGCTGCCCAGGGACACGGCGAGTTTCGCAATGTGGGCGCGGCAGGTGCGGACGTTCATGCCGAGGCGCCGGGCTATGGCCTCGTCGACGTGGCCCTCGACGAGGAGCTTGGCTATGGAGCGCTGGACTCCGCTGATGCCATCAGGAGTGGACTCGTACGGCACCTCCTCCAAGAGGGGCGTCGCGCGTTGCCACAGTTGCTCGAAGACCTTGATGAGGTACTTCACCAGGCCGGGGTGGCGGAGTTCGAGCGCGACTTGCCGGTCGTCGCGTGCGGGGATGAAGGCCACTGTCTCGTCGCAGATGATGAGTCGCTCGATGAGTTCCTCAAGGGTGCGGATTTCGACCTTGGCGCCGGCCATCTGGTCCACGTAGGCGAAGGTGCTCTGACTGTGCCGGACCGTGTGCTGGTAGAGGGTGCGCACCGAGATGCCGCGCTCGATGAGAGGCTTGCTCCGTTCGAGGGCCTGACTCAGTGCGTTCTCCGGCCGACCGCCACCAGGCTGCACGGTGAGGACTTCGACCCGGCTCTCCGCTATGGCTACATCCAG
Organism: Streptomyces sp. NBC_00620; assembly: GCF_026341825.1. Taxonomy (GTDB): domain Bacteria; phylum Actinomycetota; class Actinomycetes; order Streptomycetales; family Streptomycetaceae; genus Streptomyces. The sequence goes on along the minus strand of NZ_JAPENY010000001.1, from coordinate 1,627,421 downwards.
GGCCGTGTTGATTCTGCTGAATCCCTCCAGCACCGTGATGGCGTGGGTCGTGGCGGGCTTCTGCGCACTGATGGCCAAGAACGGCTCGAACGTATCGGCAAGGTCAACGGAAAGCCTCCGCCGGTCCTGGATCTCCCGCTCGATCGGCTGGAGCTGCTGGGAGAGTGCGATCGACGGTGGCACAGGGCGGAGCCAGTTCGCGTCGTCCGGGTCGGGATGCAGCAGGGCGAATTCGACCAGGCAGGGGGCAGGCTCTACCTCGACGCGAGCGATGCGTCCGGCGCTCAGGGCACCGGCGTAGAGACGGGCACCCTCGTCGCATAGAGCGGTGATCGAATGAGGATGTGTCGGGTTTGTGTTGTTTGTTATCAATTCTCCACCCCCTAGGGTCCTGAACGTGCAGGAACATGATGCATCGAGTGTGTGGCATCCATGTGCCTGAATGAGCCATCGTCTTGTTCTGCGGGGGAGAGGATGTCATCGAGTGAGGACGAAGCCGACTATGCGAAAGAGAATGCTTCGATCAGTGTTGGCCGCGGCCGTCGTGGCCGCCGCACTGGCACTTGGTGCGGCAAGTCCTCTCGACGTCGCCTGGACTTCTGCTCCCGCGGAGGTTGGTGCTCAGCAAGGGGACGTCGGTTGGACCTCCGCTCCTGCTGATGTTGTCGCCGTTCAGCAGGGCGACGTTGGTTGGACCTTTACCCCGGCGGGCGACGGCGCATGACCACCCCTCCCGACGACCGCTCCTTCCGCCGAGAAATGGCCACGGCCTATCGCTCCGGTTGGCACTTCATCGACCTGGTCACCGCCATCCCCCACAGTGGTGACTCGTTGATGGTGACGGTATTCGGAGAGCCGGTCGTCGTCACGCGTGACGACGACGAGGATCTGCGGGCGTACCGGTGTTTGCGGCGGCCTCGGGGGGCGCCGCAGCCAGTGCGGTGTGCCATTCGGTACGGAATGATCTTTGTGAACCTCGACCAGCGTGACCACCAGCTGGTCGAGCCGGAAGCCCCGGACGTGCAGACCATCTCAGCCACCCCCCGCAGTGCCTGACGCGATTCCCCCGTCGTAGTAAATCGCGCAGGTGCTTCCCCCCGCAGCGGCGTCACCGTGACCTGAACACGGTGACGCCGCTGCAGTTTTACGTGAAACCTCCAGGTATCGGCCACTTCGGGAATGGCCGCGATCAGCCGCGCCCCAGCGCCGAGGTCAGCTGGATCTCGATCACCACCCGGGAGGGATTGGGGGAGGGCGTGCGCCCGTACCGCTCCGCGTACCGCCGCTCCGCCTCCGCGATGCGCCCGGGGTCGACGGACACCGTCGCGAGCCCCTCCAGCGTCGCCCAGCGGCGTCCGTCGACCTGACAGGCGGCCACCCGCACTCCACCGGGGCCCGCGGCCAGCACATGGCCGACCTTCGCGCTGGACTTGTTCGCGATCACCCGAGCCAGACCGGCCCCGGGATCGTATGTAACCCCGACGGGGACCACGTGCGGGCTGCCGTCGGGCCGCAGGGTCGTCAGCGTGCACAGGTGCCGCTCCCGCCAGAAGCTGAGGTAGGCGGCGTCCGGCTGTCGCGGATCCACCGGGTACGAGGAAGGCATGGGCCGAATCTACGTGCCTCAGCTCCCGGATCCGGGACCCGGATCCGCTCCCGAACCCACCCTTGAGTGGAATAGACTCAACTTTGTGCCAGTTGGAACACTCAGGATCTAGTACCGGCATCTAGTACCCAGGAGGAGAACGCGACCGTGGACGCCGAGCTGACCAACAGGAGCCGGGACGCGATCAACGCGGCCAGTACCCGGGCCGTGTCCGGGGGCCACCCGGACCTCACCCCCGCCCACCTGCTGCTCGCGCTGATCGAGGGGCAGGACAACGAGAACATCATCGACCTGCTGGCCGCCGTCGAGGCCGACCAGGCCTCCGTGCGGACCGGCGCCGAGCGCGTGCTCGCGGGTCTGCCCAGCGTGACCGGATCCACCGTTGCGCCCCCGCAGCCCAACCGTGAGCTGCTCGCCGTCATCGCGGACGCGGCCGAGCGGGCGAAGGAGCTCGGGGACGAGTTCATCTCCACCGAGCACCTGCTCATCGGAATCGCCGCCAAGGGCGGCCAGACCGGCGACATACTCTCCCAGCAGGGGGCGAACGCCAAGAAGCTCCTCGACGCGTTCCAGAAGAGCAGGGGAGGGCGCCGGGTGACCACCCCGGATCCCGAGGGCCAGTACAAGGCGCTCGAAAAGTTCGGTACCGACTTCACGGCCGCGGCGCGTGAGGGCAAGCTCGATCCCGTCATCGGCAGGGATCAGGAAATCCGCCGGGTGGTGCAGGTCCTGTCCCGGCGCACCAAGAACAACCCCGTCCTCATCGGCGAGCCCGGCGTCGGCAAGACCGCCGTCGTCGAGGGGCTCGCCCAGCGGATCGTGAAGGGCGACGTCCCGGAGTCGCTCAAGAACAAGCGGCTCGTCTCGCTCGACCTGGGCGCGATGGTCGCCGGGGCGAAGTACCGGGGCGAGTTCGAGGAGCGGCTCAAGACCGTGCTCGCGGAGATCAAGGACTCCGACGGGCAGATCATCACCTTCATCGACGAGCTGCACACGGTCGTGGGCGCCGGCGCCGGAGGGGACTCCTCCATGGACGCGGGCAACATGCTCAAGCCCATGCTCGCGCGCGGTGAGCTGCGCATGGTGGGTGCCACCACCCTCGACGAGTACCGGGAGCGGATCGAGAAGGACCCCGCCCTGGAGCGGCGCTTCCAGCAGGTGCTCGTCGCCGAGCCGTCCGTCGAGGACACCATCGCGATCCTGCGCGGGCTCAAGGGGCGGTACGAGGCCCACCACAAGGTCGTGATCGCGGACAGCGCGCTCGTCGCCGCCGCCACGCTCTCCGACCGGTACATCACCTCCCGCTTCCTCCCCGACAAGGCCATCGACCTCGTCGACGAGGCCGCGTCCCGGCTGCGCATGGAGATCGACTCCTCCCCCCTCGAGATCGACGAGCTGCAGCGCCAGGTGGACCGGCTCCGCATGGAGGAGCTGGCGCTCGACAAGGAGACCGACCCGGCCTCGCGCGAGCGCCTGGAGAAGCTGCGCCGCGACCTCGCCGACAAGGAGGAGGAGCTGCGCGGCCTCACCGCCCGCTGGGAGAAGGAGAAGCAGTCCCTCAACCGCGTCGGTGAGCTGAAGGAGAAGCTGGACGAACTGCGCGGCCAGGCCGAACGCGCCCAGCGCGACGGCGACTTCGACACCGCCTCCAAGCTGCTGTACGGCGAGATCCCCTCCCTGGAAAGGGACTTGGAGGAAGCCTCCGAGGCCGAGGTGGAGGTCTCCAAGGGCACCATGGTGAAGGACGAGGTCGGACCCGACGAGATCGCCGACGTGGTCGGTGCCTGGACCGGGATCCCGGCAGGACGCCTCCTCGAGGGCGAGACGCAGAAACTCCTGCGCATGGAGGAGGAGTTGGGGCGCCGGCTCATCGGGCAGGCGGAGGCCGTGCAGGCGGTGTCGGACGCCGTACGACGCACGCGCGCCGGAATCGCCGACCCGGACCGGCCCACCGGATCCTTCCTCTTCCTCGGCCCGACCGGCGTCGGCAAGACCGAACTCGCCAAGGCACTCGCCGACTTCCTCTTCGACGACGAGCGCGCCATGGTCCGTATCGACATGAGCGAGTACGGCGAGAAGCACAGCGTCGCCCGACTGGTGGGCGCGCCGCCCGGCTACGTCGGGTACGAGGAGGGCGGCCAGCTCACCGAGGCGGTGCGCAGGCGGCCGTACAGCGTCGTGCTCCTCGACGAGGTGGAGAAGGCGCACCCCGAGGTCTTCGACATCCTCCTCCAGGTGTTGGACGACGGCCGCCTGACGGACGGTCAGGGCCGGACGGTCGACTTCCGCAACACCATCCTGATCCTCACGTCGAACCTGGGCAGCCAGTACCTGGTCGAGCCGATGACCTCCGACGAGGTGAAGAAGCAGCAGGTCCTCGAGGTCGTACGGGCCTCTTTCAAGCCGGAGTTCCTGAACCGGCTCGACGACCTGGTGGTCTTCTCCGCCCTGAACAAGGAGGAGCTGGAGCGCATCGCCAGGCTCCAGATCGACCGGCTCGCCGGGCGCCTGGCCCAGCGGCGCCTCACCCTGGAGGTCACCGACGCGGCCCTGGCCTGGCTCGCCCAGGAGGGCAACGACCCCGCCTACGGCGCCCGCCCCCTGCGCCGCCTCATCCAGACCGCCATCGGCGACCGCCTCGCCAAGGAGATCCTGGCGGGCGAGGTCAAGGACGGCGACACGGTCCGGGTGGACGCCTTCGGGGACGGGCTGATCGTGGGCCCGGCGACGGGGAAGACGCTGTAGCCGGCGGTGTCCGTCAGGGGGAGGTCACGTACGCGTGGCCTCCCCCAACAGGTTCTGGGTGTGGGCGAGATAGCCCGCCTGGAACCGGCTCTCGGCGCCCAGGCGCTGGAATATGTCGGCGATGTACTTGCGGCAGGTGCGCAGCGAGACACCGAGACGGCGGGCGATCACCTCGTCCTTGAGTCCCTGGCTGAGCAACTGCACGATGCCCTGCTGCAGTTCGTCGACGGCCACCGGGGTGCGATGGGCGTCGGTGAACGGGACGGCCTGGTCCCAGGCGTAGTCGAAGGCATTGCACAGGAACGCCACCGCGGCGGGGGAGCGGACCACGGCCGCGCCGCCACGCTGCTTGTGATGGGGGACGAAGACCACCTTCCGGTCGAAGGCGATCATGCGCCCGAACAGCTCGGTGAGCGTGCGGACTTCGGCGCCCGCGGGTGAGATGCGCTCCACGTACGCCTGGGTGGGAGCGTGGTGGCGGGCGGAGTGCTGGTAAAGCGTCCGCATCCGCACACCACGGGTGAGCAGTGCCTGGTCCCGGCCGACCGCCTGCTCCAGCTCGGCCGTGGGGCGGCCGCCGCCCGGCTGGCAGGTGATCATCTCCCGCTCGCACTCGGCGCTGGCCTGCTCTATCAGCGCGATCACGTCGCTGAGCGACTCCACCACCTCGACGGTGTCCCGGCTCTCGGTGCGGTCCTCCTCGCGGGGCGCGTACACCGAGGCGAGGGCGGCGAGTGAGTCGCGGCGCGAGTTCAGCTCGAACAGGCGCTGCCTGAGCCGGGATTCGGCGGAGGCCATGCGGGCGGCCGCGATGTGCGGATGCACGATGCGCCAGGACGATTCGTGAAAGCCCAGCGGGAAGAGATCGTGCGAGCCGGGCTCCTCGTCGGCGAGATGGAATTCTCGCAGGGCGTCGATCGAGGCACGCGCTTCCGCCTCTGAAATGTCGAGCGCTCGGGCCGCCTCCCCCGTGGCGAAGAATGCTTGTTTCGCTCCCCAGCTATAGAGCCGGATGTGTTCCGGCGCGAGCTGCTGAAGGAGCTGGGTAGGGTCCGATTCAAGGATTTTGTCCATTTGTTCCCCCCTGCATCTTGCTGTTCGCATCATCCTGCTCGATGGATTACTGGAACTCCACGGCGGCCGGATTACAACATCGTGAAACACACCGCTCGTGCGATCGGGCGGTCACGCAGAGCCGTCACGGGGGAGGGGCTTTCTGTGAAGAAAGCACGATTTGTCACCACCGCACTTTTGGTCCTGGCCGGGCTGGCCGGCGGCGTGGGCGCCGCCGCCGCCACCGGCGCCGGCGATGTCCTGGAACGAGCCGGAAACACGTCGGTAGCGGAAAACGGTCACGTGCGACCGCTCGTCGTCACGCCGGACGACAGCGCGTGGAGCTAGCCGGCCGCGGTGAATCGCGGCAATGGATCACTGGCTCGCTGGATCGACGGATCACCGGAGAAGACTGAAATGACACAGATCGACGAAGTGTCCCGGATCGACGCGGAAAGTGTGCGGCGCATATTCGCCGACGTGCTGGGGGTGGAAATCCGGGAGGATTCCTCTTTCCTCGCGCAGGGCGGGGATTCCTTCCACGCCGTACTCGTCGTCGCACGTATCGAGGACGACTGGGGGCTGGAGGCCGATTTCACCGACGTACTCCAGTCCACTCCGGGCGAACTGGCCCGGGCGCTGGCCACCGCACCTCGCCTCTCATGACGCTCAGGCGTCCCTCGGTCGCTGCCGGACCCGGCCATCCCGTGCCGGCCGCTGCCACCGCCCACGAGGCGGTGCTCCGGCAGGCCGCCCGGACCCCGCGGGCGACAGCCCTGCGGGGTCCGGGCGGGACATCCCTCTCGTACGCCGAACTGGCCGACCGGGCACGGGAGATCGGCCGACGGCTCACGGCGGCGGGGGTGCGGCCCGGCGCGTTCGTGCCGGTGGTGGCGGTGAACGGCGCGGACTTCGTCGTCGCGGCACTCGGCGTCCTGCTCTCGGGCGCCGCGTACGCCGCGGTCGACCCGGCGTGGCCCGCGGCGCGCGTCCGCGGAGTCGTCGCGGACCTGGGGGCCACGGTCGCGATCGAGACGGTCGCGATCGAGACGGGCGGGGGCGCGGGGCGGCTGCCCGAGGGGCTCAGGGTGATCTCCCTGACCGGTTCGGCCGGGACGGCTGTGGGCTCGGGCGACTCGGCGATTGTCGCCGACACGGCTGTGAGCTCGGGTGACTTGGCGGGCTCGGCTGAAACGACTGTGGACCTGGGCGACTTGGCCGTCGTGACTGAAACGGCTGTGGACCTGGGCGACTTGGCGGTCGTGCTCGAAACGACCGTGGAATCAGATGACTTGGTGGTCGTCGGAGCCGACGCCCCCGCCTGTGTCTTCTTCACCTCCGGGTCGACCGGGCGGCCCAAGGGGGTCGTCGTTCCGCATCGGGCGTTCGTGCGGACCTTTGTCGAGGGCGGGTACGCGGAGTTCGGGGCCGGGGCTGTGATGCCGCTGCTGGCGGCGCCGTACTGGGACGCGGGGGCCCTGGAGGTGTTCGGGCCGCTCATGAACGGCGGCACCTGCGTCGTGCCGGACGAGCCCTTGATCACGCCGGACGGCCTGCGCGGCCTCGTCTCCGGGCACGGCGTGAACACGCTCTGGCTGACCAGCTCCCTCGTCAATCTGCTCGTCGACGAGGACCCCGACGCGTTCACCGGCGTACGCCAACTCCTGTGCGGCGGTGAGCGGTTGTCGCCCGCGCACATCGCCGCCCTGCTGGCCCGGCACCCCGGGTTGCGCATCACCAACGGGTACGGCCCCGTCGAGTCCATGGTGTTCGTCGCCACGCACGACATCCGCGCCGCCGACACCGGCGCCGAGTACGGCATCCCGCTCGGCCTGCCCGTCCGCGGCACCCTCGTCGCCGTGCTCGACAGCGAGGGCCGGACCGTGGAGCGCGGCACCGAGGGTGAGCTGTGGGTCGCGGGTGACGGGCTCGCACTCGGCTATCTCGGCCGGCCCGAGGAGGACGCGCGCCGCTTCGCCGCGATCGACGTCCCGGGGTACGGCACGCTGCGCGCGTACCGCACCGGGGACCGGGTACGCATGGACGACGAGGGCCGGCTGTCCTTCATCGGGCGTGCCGACCGGCAGTTCAAGATCCGTGGATACCGGGTCGAGCCCGGCGAGGTGGAACGCGGTGTCGCCGCCGTACCGGGCGTCAGGCAGGCCTTCCTGATCCCGCTGCGCGACGCGCACGGCACCGTCACCGCGACCGTCTGCGCGTACGCCACCGAGTCGGCCGCCCCCCTTCCGGAGCACGCCCTGCGCGAATCCGCCGGCGAGGCCCTCGCGTCCCACCTCCGCCCCGACCGCTACCTCCACCTGCACCCCGTACCCCTCGGCCCGACGGGCAAGGCGGACGTACGGGCGGTGGGGGCGTGGGTGACCGAGCAGGTCGCGGCGGCACGGCCGGAACCCGTGTCCGCCGAGGCGCCGGCGTCCACCGTCCTGCGCGAGGTCCGCGCCATCCTCGGGGAGCCCGGGCTGACACCGGGGACCGATCTGCTGCTCGGCGGGGCGAGTTCGCTGCACATGCTGCGGATCGCCGCCCGGCTGGGGCGCCTGCTCGGCGTCCGCCTGTCGGTCCGTGAGGTGTACGAGAACCCGACGGTGCGGGCCCTGGAGGCGCTTGCCGCGCGGGCCCCCGCACAGCAGGCCGCGCCCGCGCCGGCCACTCCCGCCTCCGAACTCTCCCCCGGTGAGCGCCGCTTCTGGCTGGCAGGACGGCTGGTGCCGGATGCTCCCGGGCATGTGGCCATCAGCCGGATCGAGATCACCGGCGCGCTCGACCCGGAGCGCCTGGCACGGGCCCTGGCGGCGGTCGTCGCCGCCCACCCCGCACTGCGGACGACCTTCCCGCGCCGGGCGGGCCGGCCCCTCCGGTCGGTGTCCGAGCTGGGCGTGGCGGCTCCGCCGCTGGTACTGGCGCAAGGGCACCTGGACGAAGGGGAGTTGACGCGCGAGCTGGTGGCGCGCGTACAGGATCTCGAAGGCGGGCCCCTGTTCGCGGCGGGGCTGCTCGGCGGAGGCGTCGGTGCCGAGGCCCACCTCCTGCTGCTCGCCGTGCACCACATCGTGTACGACGGTCGGTCCGAGGAGGTGCTCGTCGGGGACCTCGCCGCCGCGTACGAGGGCGAGGCCGTCGACCAGGCCCCGGCACCGCCCTCCGGTGGCGCTCCGCTCGACGGCGCCGAACAGGCGTACTGGAAGACGGAGTTGGAAGGGCTGCCGGCGGCACGCTGGCCCGGCGGTGGCCGTGACCTACAGATGCGCGAGCTGTGGACGCGGCCGCTCGTCTCGTGGCACGTCGGTCTGAGCGCGGAACAGACCGACGCGTTGCGGGAGTTCGCGGCCCGTGCCCGGTACCCCGTGCTGGTGCCGCTGCTCGCGGCCTGGTGGCGGGCGCTGGCCAAGGTCACGGGACAGGACGACCTCGCCATCGGGACGATCGTCGACACCCGGGACGCCGCACACGAACGCACGGTCGGCTATCTCGCCAACGGCCTGCCCGTACGCATCGCCGCCGACCCGGCGCTCGACCCCGGCGAACTGCTCCGCCTCGTGGGCGACCGGCTCCTCGACGTCCTCGCGCACAGCGCACCCGGCACGGACGAGCTCGCGGCGCTTGCGCCCCGCCCGGCGGGCGGCCGTACTCCGCTCTACCAGAACCTGCTGGTGCTGCAACGGGTCGCAAGGCCGGCCGAGGGCGGCGGCGCCCGGTTCGTGCCACTGGCCGCGCCCGCGCTGGGCCCGCAGGCCGAACTCTGTTGCGAACTGTGGGACGACGGCACGGCGTTCACCGGTGCCGTGCACGCCCCCGAGGGTCTGTTCGACCTCCCCGCGCTCGCCGAAATCACCGCACTCTTCCGTGCCGAGCTCACCCGCTTCACGGATCGCGCCCCGAAGGACCCCACATGACCGAGAAGGACGCCCCGCTCTCCTGGACCCAGGAGCGGATCTGGTTCGAGGAGCAACTGCGGCCGGGCGACGCGGCCTACAACATGCCCGTGGCGTTCCGGGTCCAAGGACCCCTGGACACCGCGCGGTTGCGGCCGGCCTTCGACGCCCTCGCCGCCCGGCACGAGGCACTGCGCACGGTCTTCGACACCGTCGACGGGGTGCCCGTGCAGCGGACCGTCGAGGGCTTGACGGTGCCGGTGGAGACCCAGGACGTACGGACCCTGCCGGATCCCGCGGCGGCCGCCGCGACGGCGCTGCGGCGGGCCTCACGGGCACGCTTCGACCTGGCGCGCGGACCGCTGCTGCGCGTACTCGTCGTCCGGACGGCCGACGAGGAGCACCTGTTGCTCCTGACGGCGCATCACCTCATCGCCGACGGCTGGTCGTTCGGGCTCCTCTTCCAGGAGCTGTCGCGCGTGTACGCCGAGCCCGCGGACCCCGGTCTGCGGCCGCTGCGCCGCACGTACGCCGACGCCGTGCGCGCCGAGCGGGCGGAGCTGGACGAGGCGGCCGTGGACCGGCTCGTCGACTGGTGGCGGCGCCATCTGGGCGGCGTACCAAGGGTGTTGGAGCTGCCGGCCGACCGGCCCCGGCCTGCCGTACGGGGGCACCGGGGCGCGCGCCGTCGCCTGGCCGTGGACGCGGCGACCGCGCACGCGGTGCGGGAGCTGGCGCGGGCCCACGAGGCGACGCCGTTCATGGCGCTGCTCGCGGCGTTCGGCGTGGTGCTGGCACGGCACACCGGGCAGGAGCGGATGGTCGTGGGCACCCCGGCGTCCACCCGCGGCGCGGGCACCCGTGATCTCGTCGGCTGCTTCCTCAACACGCTGCCCGTCAAGGTGGACGCCGCCGCCGACCCCACCTTCGGCGAGCTGCTCGGGCGGGTCCGGCGGGACTCCCTGGACGCGTTCGGGCACCAGCGGGTGCCGTTCGGGCGGCTGATCTCGGGGCTCGCCCCGGAACGCGATCTCTCCCGCAACCAGCTCGTGCAGGTCTTCTTCAACGTCCTGCCGCCGTCCGGGGTGCCGGACCTGGCCGGCTGCCGGGTGGAGGCCCTGCCCTTCGGGGACATCGACAACAAGTTCGACCTCACGCTGTACGTGGGGACCGAGGCCGACGGCGCGCTGACCCTGGACGCGGTGTACGACGCCGCGCTGTACGAGGGCGAGCGCGTCGCCGACCTCCTTGAGCAGCTGCGCGGGGTGTTGGCCCGGGCGAGTTCCGAACCCGGCCTGCGCGTCAGCGAGTTCGCTCTCTCCACGCCCCGTTCGGCGGCGCTGCTGCCCGACCCGGCCGCCGAACTCCCGGTCTCCGTAACCGAGTCACTCCTCGACCGGCTCGCCAAGCACACGGCGGCGTCTCCGCAGGCGCCCGCGCTCGTCGCCGGGACGACCGCCGACGGAGGCGTCTGGTCGTACGCCGAACTGGACCGGGCGACCGACCGGCTGGCCCGGGTGCTGCGCGAGCGCGGCATCCGCCCCGGCGACGTCCTCGCCCTGCACGCCGCCCGCCACCCGGCGGTCGTCCTCGGCATCCTGGCCGCGGTGAAGGCAGGCGCGGTCTTCTCGGTCCTGGACGCGGACTACCCCGACGAGGCGCTGTCGGCCCGCGCACAGGCACTCTCCCCCCGAGCCTGGCTGGCCTGCGCCCCCGACCGCCCCCTCCCCACCTTCGTCACGGGCCCGGTACTACGCGTCGACCCGGCACGCGAGCGGGAGCTGGCGCGGACGCCGGGGGACCTGCCGGAGGCCCGCGTGCCGTCGGACGGCACGCCCACCGGGCCCCTCGCAGGGACGAGCCGCGGTCCGCGGGAGGACACCGCCGTTCCGCCCGACGATTCCCCCAGCACCCCGCAGGGGCCGCGCGCCCCGGCGCCCGGCACCGAGGCCACGGGTGACCCGGTACCGGGCCAGCCGGGCCGTTCCGCTCAGGATGTGCCGCGTGGCCCGGGTGTTCTCGACGGCGACGTCCCCGCCTACGTCGCCTTCACCTCGGGTACGACGGGTCGGCCCCGGCCGGTGCTCGGCGGGCACCGGCCGCTTGCGCACTTTCTCGACTGGTACGCGCGGGCCTTCGGGCTCGGGCCCGCGGACCGGTTCGCCGCGCTGTCCGGGCTCGGGCACGACCCGTTTCTGCGGGACGTGCTGGCGCCGCTGTGGGCGGGTGCGGCCGTGGTGTTTCCCGACGCGGACGTACGTGACGTGCGGGCCGTCGGGGAGTGGCTGCGGGCGGCCGGGGCGACGGTCGCGCACCTCACGCCGGCCCTCGGCGGGGCGCTCGCCGAGCAGGCGGACGGAGAGCCCTGGCCGCTCCTGCGGCTCGTGGGCTTCGGGGGCGACACCCTGACCGGCCGTACCGTACGGGACTGGGCCCGGCTCGCCCCCGGCGCCGACCTGCTCAACATGTACGGCGCCACCGAGACCCCGCAGGCGGTGTCGGTGCACCGTGTTCACCGCGCCGGGTCCGCCACCGACGCGCGGCCCGGCGGCCTGGTGCCGCTCGGCCCCGGCATCGACGGCGTCCAGCTCCTGGTCCTCGCGGGCGACCGCCCCGCGGGCCTCGGCGAGGTCGGCGAACTCGTCGTCCGCACGCCGTACTTGGCCCGTTACGCCGATGACCGGGAGGGCGGTTACGTTCCCGATCCCTTCGCACCGGGCAGCGGCGCCCGCGTCTACCGCACCGGAGACCTGGCCCGCCTGCGCCCCGACGGTCTCATCGAGCCTCTCGGGCGCGCCGACCAGCAGATCAAGGTGCGCGGGTTCCGGGTGGAGCCCGCAGAGGTGGAGGCGGCCCTCGACGCACTGCCCGGCGTCGCCCACAGCGCCGTACTCGGCGTGGCGGACGCGTCCGGCGAGCGGAGACTCGTCGCGTACCTGGCCACGGGAGGCAGCGCGCTCCCCACGGTCACGGGAGGTACCACACCCACCCCGGCCACCGGAGGCACCGCACTCACCCCGGCCACCGAACCCACCGCACTCGACCTGGCCGACATCCGCGCGGCGCTCGCCCGCCGCCTTCCGGAGTACGCCGTCCCCTCCTCCTACGTCGTCCTCGACGCCCTCCCGCTGACCGCGAACGGCAAGGTGGACCGCGCGGCCCTGCGGGCGCTCGGCGTCCGCGCGGAGCGGGCCACCGGTGCGTACGTCGCCCCCGAAGGACCCGTCGAGCGGCGGATCGCCGAGCTGTGGGGGGAGTTGCTGGGCCGCGAACGGATCGGCGCCGCCGACGACTTCTTCGCGCTCGGCGGGCATTCGCTGCTGCTGACGCGGCTGCTGGCGCGCATCAGGCGGGAGTTCCACGGCGATGTCACCCTCCAGGACCTCTTCGAGCGGCCCACGGTCGCCGGGCTCGCGCCGCTGCTGAGCCGCCAGGAGACACCTGACGGTGGGGCGGTGGTCGCGCGAGGTGACGTCACCGTGCCAGGACCCCTTTCCTGGACCCAGGAAAGGCTGTGGCTGGAGGAGCAGCTGCGGCCGGGGGACGCGGCGTACAACATGCCCGTCGTGCTGCGACTGCGCGGCGCCCTCGACGACGCGGCGCTGCAGTCGGCCGTGGACACCGTCGTGGCCCGGCACGCCGTGCTGCGTACGGTCTTCGAGGCAGGACCGGACGGCACCCCGCTGCAGCGGGCGGTCGACGGCGCCCGGGTCCTCGTACGCCATGACGACCTCTCGGGGGCTCCCGACCCGGAGTCCGCAGCCGTGGCCGCCGCGATGCGTGGCATCAAGGAGCCCTTCGACCTGACGCGCGGCCCGCTGCTCAGGGCGGAGCTCCTGCGTATCGGGGAGAAGGATCAGCTGCTCGCGCTGACCGTCCATCACATAGCCTTCGACGGCTGGTCGTTCGGTCTGCTGCTGCGCGAGCTGTCGCGGGCATACGCCGGAGACGTGGACCAACTGCCGGAGCCAGGACTCCAGTTCGCCGATGTCGCCCGCTGGGAGCGGACGGACCTCTCCGGCCCCGCGCTCGACTCGCTGCTCGACTGGTGGCGCCGTCATCTGGACGGCGTACCAAGGGTGTTGGAGCTGCCAACCGACCGGCCGCGGCCCGCTGTGGGCACGCACCGGGGCGCGCGGCGCCGGCTGACGGTGGACGCGTCGACCGCCGCGGGGCTGCGGGAGCTGTCGCGCAGCCACGGCGGAACCCTCTTCATGACGCTGCTCTCCGCGTACTCCGTCGTCCTGTCACGCCACACGGGGCAGGAAACTCTCCTGGTCGGCACGCCGGTCGCGAACCGGCCGCGGGCCGAGTTCGAGGATCTCCTTGGCTGCTTCCTCAACACGCTGCCACTCCGTGTCGACCTGCACGGCGACCCGTCGTTCCCGGAACTCATCGGCCGGGTTCGCGACACCTCCCTTGAGGCGTTCGCGCACCAGCGGGTGCCGTACGGGCGGCTGGTGAACGAGCTTGTTCCGGAGCGCGACCTGTCGCGCAGCCCGCTGGTGCAGGTGCTGTTCGCGTTGCAGAACATCGAGCTCGGCACCCTCGAAGTCCACGGTGTGGACAGTGAGTTCGTGGACATCTCGGAGGCCAACAGCCAGTTCGACCTCAACCTCCGGATGATCGACACCGGCCAGGAGCTCATCGGCTGGCTCGACTACGACGTGGAGCTCTTCGACGCCGCCACCATCGAGCGGTTCGTCGAGCACTTCACCCGCGTCCTGACCGCCGTCGTCGCCGAACCGGCCGCCCCCGTCTCCACCGTCGATCTCCTCGGGCCCGCCGAACGCGCCCTGCTGGTGGACGAGTGGAACGACACGGCGGTCGACCGGCCACAGCGGGAGACGCTCACCGCCCTGCTCACCGAGGCCGCCGTCAAGTACGCCGACGCGCCCGCCGTACGGTTCGAGGACAGCGAGGTGTCGTACGCCGAGCTGCACCGCCGCGCCAACCGGCTCGCCCACCGCCTGCGCGCCCTCGGCGTCGGCCCCGACACCGTCGTCGGCGTCCACCTGGAGCGGTCGCCCGAGCTGATGGTGGCCCTGCTCGCCGTGCTCAAGGCGGGCGGCGCCTATCTGCCGCTGGACCCCGGATACCCGGCCGGGCGGCTGGAGTTCATGCTCACCGACTCCGGGGCGCCCGTGCTGCTCACGGCGGCCGGAGCGGAAGCCGGGCTCACCACCGAAGGCCTCACCGTCGTCCCCGTCGACGAGCGTGCCGGAGACGGCCACCCCGACACCGAGCCGGAACCGGTCGCAGGACCCGACCACCTCGCGTACGTCATCTACACCTCGGGTTCCACCGGCCGCCCCAAGGGAGTGCAGGTCCCGCACCGCGGCATCGCCAACCGGCTGCGCTGGATGCAGGACACGTACGGGCTCACCGGCGCGGACACCGTCCTGCAGAAGACGCCGATCAGCTTCGACGTCTCCGTGTGGGAGCTGTTCTGGCCGCTGCTCACCGGCGCCCGGCTGGTCCTCGCGGAGCCCGGCGGGCATCGCGATCCGGGGTATCTGGCGGAGCTGATCCAGCGGGAGTCGGTCACCGTCTGCCACTTCGTGCCGCCCATGCTGGAGGCGTTCCTCGGTGCCGGGCGCGCGGGCGAGTGCCGTTCGCTGCGGCTCGTCGTGTGCAGTGGCGAGGCGCTCCCCGCCGAACTGGCCCGACGCTTCCACCGCACCCTCGGGCAGGCGGAGTTGGAGAACCTGTACGGCCCCACGGAGGCGTCAGTCGACGTCACCCGCTGGTCGAGCCGCCCCGACTGGACCGGCCCCGCCCTGCCCATCGGCACCCCGATCGCCAACACCCGCACCTACGTCCTGGACGCCCGCCTGCTCCCGGCCCCCATCGGGGTGCCCGGCGAACTCCACCTGGGCGGCGTCCAGCTGGCCCGCGGCTACGGCGGCCGACCGGGCCTCACCGCCGACCGCTTCGTACCCGACCCCTTCGGCCCACCCGGCTCCCGCCTCTACCGCACCGGAGACATCGCGCGCTGGAACGCCGAGGGCCGCATCGAGTACCTCGGCCGCGCCGACCACCAGGTCAAGGTGCGCGGCTTCCGCATCGAACTCGGCGAGATCGAGGCGGCGTTGCTCGCCGTGAACGGCATCACCCAGGCCGTCGCCATCGTCCGCGAGGACCAGCCGGGCGACCGGAGGATCGTCGCGTACCTCACGGGCGAACGGCCCCCTTCCATCGGTGAGTTGCGCACCGCCCTCGCCGAGCACCTCCCCGACCACATGATCCCCGCCGCCCACGTCGTCCTCGACGCCCTGCCGCTCAGTCCGAACGGCAAGGTCGATCGCAAGGCGCTGCCCGCCCCCGACCGCTCCGGCGGGACGTCCGCCGCGTACGTGGCGCCGGGCAACCCGCAGGAGGAGCGGCTCGTCGCGCTGTGGCAGCGGGTGCTCGGAGTCGACCGGGTCGGCGTGCGCGACAACTTCTTCGAGATCGGCGGGGACTCGATGCATGCCGTGCGGATCGTCGGTCTCGCCCGTGAGGACGGGCAGGACATCCCGCTTCAGCGGCTTTTCACCAGCCAGACCGTCGAGGCCCTCGCGCAGTGGCTGGCCACCCGCACCGACAGCGGGGCCGGACGCCGTGAGGTCGCGGCCTTCGGCCTGCTCTCACCGGAGGACCTGGCCCGGCTCCAGGCGTGACCGTCCCTCATCCGTCGCCCGGTTCAAGGCGTGACCGCCCCCATCCCGTCGCCCGGCCCAAGGCGTGACCGCCCCCAACCCGTCCGTCCCGCAGCGCACCCGGAAGGAAACCCCGTGCCGTCCCACGACGACATCATCGACGCCTACCCCCTGACCCTGCTCCAGTCCGGCATGCTCTTCCACAGCTACGCGGACGGCGCCACCCCCACGTACCACGACATCTCCAGCATCCGGCTGTCCGGCCGTTTCGACGAGCCGGCCCTGCGGGACACCCTCGCCGCGGTGATCCAGCGCTCCGACATCCTGCGCAGCGGCTTCGACCTGACCCGGTTCAGCAAGCCCATGCAGCTCGTGTACGCGGCCGTCGAGACCCCGCTCACCGTGGAGGACCTGCGCGGTCTGGAGGAGGGCGAGCAGGCGCGCCGGGTCGCCGCGTGGACGGAGAAGGAGAAGGCCACCCCGTTCGTGCTGACCCGGGCGCCGCTGCTCACGCTGCACGTCCATGTCTTCGACGACGCCGACTTCCAGCTCAACCTCAGCTTCCACCACGCGATCCTCGACGGCTGGAGCCTGTCCCTGGTCACCTCGCAGCTGATCACCGGGTACGACGCCCGACTGGCCGGCCGCCCGGACGAGGCCGCCGCCCCGGTGACCCGGTTCCGGGACTATCTCGCCCTGGAACAGGATGCGTTGGCGAGCGAGGAGTCGCGCGGCCACTGGGCCCGGGTCCTGGAGGACACCTCCTTCACCGGGCTGCCGCGTCACCAGGACGACGCCCTCGCCGACGTCCGCGAGGCCCGCGTCCACGAAGTGCCCCTGCCCGCCACGCTCGGCGCGGCACTGCGCGCCGTCGCCGCCGAGGCCAAGGTGCCGGTCAAGTCGGTGATGTTCGCCTCGCACGCCCGCGTGCTGTCCCTGCTGTCCGGGCAGCGGCGGGTCGTCACCGGTCTGGTCAGCAACGGCCGCCCGGAGACCGCCGACGGCGACCAGGTCGTCGGGCTGTTCCTGAACACCCTGCCGCTGGTGGTGGACGTCGCGGGCACGACCTGGACGGAACTCGCCCAGCAGATCCACGCGGCGGAGAGCGGCGCGCTGCCGCACCGCCGCTACCCGATGGCCCAGCTGCTCACCGACCTGCGCCGCCCGCAGTTCTTCGAGACCGTCGTCGACCACCGCAGCTTCCGCAGCTACGACATGGAGCTGGCCGAACTGGCGGTCACCGGCGGCGAGTTCTTCGAGCAGACCAACTTCCCCTTCACCGCGAACTTCGGCACCGACCCGGTCAGCGGCGAGGTCAGGCTGCGGATCAACTACGACGCCGAGCAGTTCACCGACGAGTGGATCGCCCGGGTCGGCGGCTACTACGCCGACGCGCTCGGGGCCCTCGTAGCCGACCCGCACGCGGCCGTGCACGCCACCGCGCTGCTCGGCGCCGACGAGCAGGACCGGCTGCTCCGCGACTGGAACGACACCCGCGCCGGCTGGCCCCTGGACCGCACCCTGCCCGAGCTGCTCACCGAGCGCGCGGCCAAGGACCCCGACCGCACCGCCGTACGCTTCGGGGACACCACGCTGTCGTACGGCGAGTTCCACACCTGGTCCAACCGGCTCGCCCATGAGCTGCGCGAGCGCGGGGTCGGCCCCGACACCCTGGTCGGCGTCCACCTGGAGCGGTCGGCCGAGCTGATCGTCGCCCTGGTCGCCGTGCTCAAGGCGGGCGGCGCCTACGTGCCGCTGGACCCCGGATACCCGGCCGAGCGCCTGGAGTACATGCTCGCCGACGCGCGCGTGCCGGTCCTGCTGACGGGGGCGGGGCTCCCGGCGCCCGCCGCCCCCGAGGGCACTGTCGTGATCGAGGTCGACCGGACGGCCGCGGCCGAACGCCCGTCCGACGATCTCGACCCCCTCGCCGGACCCGAGCATCTCGCCTACGTCATCTACACCTCGGGCTCCACCGGCCGGCCCAAGGGCGTCCAGATCCCGCACCGGGCCCTGCTCAACCTGCTGAACTCCTTCGGCCGCGACCTCGAACTCACCGACGAGGACCGGCTGTTGGCGGTCACCTCGCTGTCCTTCGACATCGCGGGCCTTGAGGTGTATCTGCCGCTGCTGACCGGCGCCGAGCTGATCATCGCCCCGGACATCGCCGTCGACGGGCCGCGGCTGCGCGAGCACGTCGAGCGGTCCGGCGCCACCGTCATCCAGGCGACCCCGTCGAGCTGGCGGCTGCTGATCGAGGCGGGCCTCGACGCCGACCCCGGCCTGCGGGTGATCTCCGGCGGCGAGGCGCTGCCCGAGGACCTCGCGCACGACCTCACCGACCGCTTCCCGGTGGTGTGGAACGCGTACGGGCCGACCGAGACCACCATCTGGTCCTGCCTGGACCGGGTGCGCCCCGCCGAGCCGGTCACGCTGGGACGGCCGATCGCCAACACCCAGGTGTACGTCCTCGACGAGTCCTTCGCACCGGTCCCCGAGGGCGTCCCCGGCGACCTCTACATCGCCGGCGACGGCCTGGCCCGCGGCTACTCGGGGCGCGGCGACCTGACCGCCGACCGCTTCGTGCCCGATCCGTACACGGACCGTGCGGGCGCCCGTATGTACCGCACCGGCGATGTGGCGCGCTGGCTGCCGGACGGGCGCCTGGAGTTCCTGGGCCGCTCCGACCACCAGGTGAAGGTCCGCGGCTTCCGTATCGAACTCGGCGAGATCGAGAGCGTGCTGTCCCGGCACCCGGGTGCGGGCCGAGTCGTTGTGGTGGCCCGCAAGGACCAGCCGGGCGACGCGCGACTCGCCGCGTACCTCACGGCGGAGGGCGAAGTCCCGCCCTCGGCGGCCGAGTTGCGCACCCTCGCCGCCGAGTCGCTGCCCGAGTACATGGTGCCCAGCGCCTTCGTCGTCCTGGACGCCTTCCCGCTCACCCCCAATGGCAAGGTCGACCGGCTCGCACTGCCCGCGCCGGGCCGCGAGGAGACCACCGCCGGCGCCTTCGTCGCCCCGCGCAACGAGACCGAACGGCAGCTCGCCGAGATCTGGCAGGACGTACTCGGCGTGGAGCGGGTCGGTGTCACCGACGCCTTCCTGGAACTCGGCGGCAACTCGATCTCCGCGCTGCGCGTCATCATGCGGCTGCCCGACATCACCGACGTCGAGGTGCCGGTGGCCGCGCTCTTCGAGGGCGGCACCATCGAGAAGCTCGCCGCGATCATCTCCGGCGAGCAGACCGCCACCGCCTCCACCCTGGTGCCGCTGCGCTCCACGGGGACCAAGGCCCCGTTCTTCCTGGTCCACCCGCTGGGCGGCAGCGTCTTCTGCTACTCCGAACTGCTCGACGTACTCGACCCGGAGCGCCCGCTGTACGCCTTCCAGGCACCCGAGTACGCGGGCCCCGACGTGCCCCGCCCGGACAGCGTCGAGGAGATCGCCGCGCTGTACCTCTCCGAGGTGCGTGCGGTGCAGCCCGAGGGCCCGTACTACATCGGCGGCTGGTGCATGGGCGGCATGGTCTCGTACGAGATGGCCCGCCAGCTGGAGGCCGCGGGCGACGAGGTCGGCATGCTGACGATCATCAGCGCCAGCATCGACGACCCGGTCCCGCCGCGCTACGCGACCAGCGAGTCCGCCGCGATCCTCGGCGCCTTCGCGGGCCAACTGAACGTCACCGAGGCCGAGTTGGAGGCGCTGGACTCCGACGCCCGGATCGAGCACGTCGTACGGCTCACGCAGGGCACCGGGCACGAGCGCGCCGACGCCCGTTCCGTGGAGGACCTGCGCCGGCTGGTCCGGCTCTACCAGCGGCACGCGCGCGCCCTGCTCACCTACCGCGACACCCCGCGCGAGCCGCTGCGCGGCGACGCGGTGCTCATCCGCGCCGAGACGGAGCTGTTCGAGGGCTGGCACATGGGCTGGGAGCCCCGGGTCGGCGGCCGCCTGCTGATCGACGAGTCGCCCGGCAACCACTTCAGCATGCTCGAACAGCCCAACGTTCCCCAGGTCGCGCGCCGCCTGGAGGACGCCGCCGCGGGCAGCCCCCGCGGAGTCCTCGCCACTTCCTCCTGACCGTCCCCGACTCCCCCCACGTATAGGAGCAGTTCATGTCAGAGGCCACCAGTGGCGCGCAGGTTCAGGAGGAGCGGGAACCGGATTCCGCCGCTGTCCCCAGCGTGTGGAAGAACCGCGACTTCACCAAGTTGTGGACCGGCCAGACCGCCTCGCTCTTCGCCGCCCAGATCACCGAACTCGCCCTGCCGCTGGTCGCGGTCCTCGCTCTGACCGCCACCTCCCAGCAGGTCGGTCTGCTGACCTCCGTCGTCAAACTCCCGTATCTGCTGGTCTCGTTGTTCGCGGGCGTCCTGGTGGACCGGGTCAGGCGCAGGAACATCCTCATGGCCACCGACCTGGGCCGGGCCCTGGTCCTCTCCGTCGTCCCGGTCCTCTACTGGACCGACCAGCTGGGCATCAGCTGGCTCTACGTCCTCGGCTTCTTCGCGGGCTGCGGCAGCGTGCTCTTCGACGTGGCCGGACAGGCCTATCTGCCGCGCCTGGTGGAACGCGACCAGCTGACCCGGGGCAACTCGGCGCTCGGCGCGAGCCAGTCGGCGGCCACCATCGGCGGGCCCGCGCTCGGCGGTGTGCTGGTGCAGTGGCTGACGGCGCCGGTGGCGGTGCTGGCCGGCGCGGTGTCCTACCTCGTCTCGGCGGTCACCATCTGGACCATCGGGCACAAGGAGGACCGGCCCGCGGCGTCGGAGGCGGCCTCCCCGGCCGGGACGCTGCGCGAGGTGTGGGCGGGCCTGCGGTTCGTCTTCGGCAACGAACCGCTGCGCGCCATGACGATCATGGCGTCGATCTTCAACCTCTCCTTCACCGCCCTGGAGGTCGCCTTCCTCCAGTTCATGCCGCGCACGCTGGGTCTGTCGCCGGGCGAGATCGGCCTGGTGATGGCGGCCCTCGGCCCCGGCTTCCTGGTCGGCGCGGCCTTCGCGGGCCGGCTGCCGCAGAGGTTCGGCTACGGGCGCACGATGCTGACCACGGCGTCCGTGGCCAACCTGGTGATGCTCGGCATCTCCACCGTGCACGGCGGCGGATTCCTGTCCGTCGCCACCCTGATGCTGATCAACTTCCTCTTCGCGTCCTTCGGCGTCGCCAACAACGTCACCGTGCTCAGCATCCGCCAGACCCTCACACCCGACTCCCTCCAGGGCCGGGTCGCCGCCACCAACCGCTTCGTGGCCATGGGCATCGCCCCGCTCGGCGCCCTCATCGGCGGCTTCCTCGGCGCCGGCGTGGGTCTCCGCTCCACCGTGCTGATCAGCGCGATCGGCCTGTCCTCGGCACTGGTCCCGCTGGCGCTGTCCTCGCTGGCCCGCATCAAGTACGAACTCCCGCCCCAGATCCAGGAAAGGTCCTGATCCTCGATGTCGCAGAACAACACGCAGCAAGCCCCCGAGCCCGTGCACACGGTCGTGGTGAACGCCGAGGAGCAGTACTCGGTGTGGCCGGCCCTGCTGCCGGTGCCCGACGGATGGCGTGAGACCGGCACCCGCGGCACGCGCGCCGAGTGCCTGGAGCACATCGAGTCCGTCTGGACCGACCTGCGTCCGCTGAGCGTCCGCTGAGCACCCGCCGACCCCCGAACTCAGAGGACAGGACATGGACTTCAGTCTCTTCTACTTCGCCGACGGCAGTGTCGGCGAGACCGGCGGCGGGCGCTACGACCTGCTCCTGGAGGGCGCCAAGTACGCCGACACGCACGGCTTCTCGGCCGTGTGGACGCCCGAGCGCCACTTCCACCCCTTCGGGGGGCTCTACCCCAACCCGTCGGTGACCGGCGCGGCGGTGGCCGCGGTCACCTCGCGCGTCGGCATCCGCGCGGGCAGTGTCGTGGCGCCCCTGCACCACCCCCTGCGGATCGCCGAGGAGTGGTCGGTCGTCGACAACCTCTCCGGCGGCCGGGCCGGCATCTCGCTGGCCTCGGGCTGGAACGCGGTGGACTTCGCACTGCGCCCCGAGGGGTACGCGGGCCGCAAGACCGCCGTCATCGAGGCCGTGGAGCAGATACGGGCGCTGTGGCGCGGCGAGCCGCTCCAGGTCACCGACGGGGCCGGAAAGCCCGCCGAGGTACGGGTCTACCCGCCGCCGGTCCAGAGCGAACTGCCCGTCTGGGTCACCAGCGCGGGCGGCCCGGAGAC
Source organism: Streptomyces sp. NBC_00620 (assembly GCF_026341825.1). Classification (GTDB taxonomy): domain Bacteria; phylum Actinomycetota; class Actinomycetes; order Streptomycetales; family Streptomycetaceae; genus Streptomyces. Next base: position 1,605,271 of record NZ_JAPENY010000001.1, on the reverse strand, counting down.
GTTCCGAGCGGCGGGCGCGGCGGGCGCGGGCGTCCTGACCCACCTGCTGGGCCAGAGCCTCGACGAACTCGCCGAGAAGATCGCCCTGTACCGCGGGGCACTCGCCGGGCGCCCCGGCCACGACGGCAGGCCCGGCCATGTCGCGCTGATGCTCCACACCTATCTGGGCGAGGACCCGGCCCAGGTCAAGGAGACGGTCAGGGAGCCCTTCACCGCGTACCTGAAGAGCTCCTTCGGCCTCATCGCCCGCTCGGCGGGCAGCATCCTCGCCGGCTTCGACCCCGACAAACTCCGGGAGTCCGACATCGACTTCCTGGTCCGCCGCTCCTTCGACACCTACTACTCGACGAGCGGCCTGTTCGGCACCGTCGACCAGGCGTCGACGGTCGTCGAGAAGGCCCGCGCGGCGGGCGTCGACGAACTGGCCTGCCTGATCGACTTCGGGGTCGGCGACAAGGAGGTCCTCGCGGGCCTCGACCACCTGAACACCCTGCGGGTGGCAGCGGAGCCCGCCCCGGGCGAGTCCGACGGGACGCCCGCGTGACCGGGTCGCGCGCCGACCTCTTCCGCACTGCCGCCGGACGGTTTCCGACCGGCGTCACCGTGCTGACCACGCTCGCCGACGGCGAACCGTTCGGGATGACCGCCAACGCGTTCATGTCCCTGTCCCTGGACCCGCTGCTCGTCGCGGTGGGCCTGGGGACGCGGTCACGGGCGCACGGATACGTGCGCGGCTCGGGGCGGTTCGCGGTCACCGTGCTGAGCGACCGGCAGACCGGTACGGCACGGCGGTTCGCGGACCCCGCCCGGCCCGTCGGCGCGGACGCCTTCGCCGCCGACGACTGGAAGCGGGGACCGGCCACCGGCTGCCCCGTACTCCTGGACGGCGTCGGCTACTTCGACTGCACGGTCCACTCCGTCCACACGGCCGGCGACCACGCGCTCGTCGTCGGCCGCGTCGACGACTTCGGCCCGCTGGCCGGCGTCCGCCCGCTGGTCTTCGTGGACAGCGCCTTCGCCGCCACCGACCCCACCCTTCCCTCCACCGGCCCCCTCGGAGCACGCACATGACCAAGGCATCCATCGCGTGGGACACCCGCGCCGCACAGGGCCCGGCCCGCCCTGTGCCGGGCGCGGTCCGCGGCGGCACACTGCGCATCCTGCGCGACGGCGACTACGACCACCTCGACCCGCAGCGCATCAACACCCTGCAGTCCACGGCCCTTGGCCACCTCCTCTTCCGTACGCTGACGATCTCGGCCGAGGACGGACAGGGCGGCTGGACGCTGGTCGGCGACCTCGCCGAGAACCCGGGCCGGGACGTCGACGGGGACGGCCGCACCTGGGAGTTCACCCTCAAGCCGGGCCTGCGCTTCGAGGACGGCCGGGAGATCACCGCCGCCGACGTCGCGCACGGCATCGCCCGCTCCTTCGAAGGGGCCCTCGGTGACGGCCCGGAGCACTTGCAGGACTGGCTGCGCGACAACGGCCCCTACGGCGGACCCTTCACCGACGGCACCGACGAGGTGCCGGGCCTGGAGGTCCGCGACACCCGCACCCTGGTGTTCCGCTTCCCGGTGCCGCGCCCCGACCTGCCCTTCGCCGTCTCCCTCCCCACCACGGTCCCGGTGCCCAAGGACGCCGACACCGGCGAGAGTTACGGCAAGGCACCGCTGGCCTCGGGCCCGTACCGCATCGCCGGGCACACCCCCGGCAAGCTGCTCGAGCTGGAACGCAACCCGCACTGGGACGCGGCCACGGACGCCGTACGGCACGACCACCCGGACCGCTTCGAGATCGAACTCGGCGTGGAGAGCGGGCCGCAGAACCTCCGCGCCCGCGCCGACGAGGGCCCCGACACCTTCGCCGTCGCCGAGAACAACGCGCCCGAGGGCGTCGCCGAACTCCTGCTCGCCGAACCGGAGTTGATCCCGCGTCTGCGCCGAGACCGCACCCCCCTCGTCTGGTACCTGGCGATCAACACCGCCCGGGTCCAGGACGTGGCGGTGCGCCGCGCGATCGCCCGTGCGGTGTCCGTGGACAAGGCGGCCGTACGGGACGCGATGCTCGGTCCGACGCAGGGCGAGGTGACGCACACGATCCTGTCGCCCGGCACCATCGGCCACCGCGCCTATCCGGATCCGCACACCGGCGGCCCGCTCCCCGGCGAGGGACGCGTCCTGCGTCTGCTGAGCCGTGACGGCGCCTACTTCACCGCCGGTGCGAAGGTGCTCGCACGCCAACTGGAGGAAGCGGGCTTCCGCGTCGAGCTGGTGGAGACCGACCGGCCCTCGCACAACGCCACCGTCCTGACCCGGGGCCACGACTACGACCTGTACATGATGTGCCAGGCCGCGGACTGGCCGGGCGCGTCCACACTCCTCACCGGCTTCGACGGCCGCACGATCCGGGCCACCGGCAACGCCGACTACACCTACCTCGACGACCCGGACGTCAACGCCGAGATCGCCCGCGTCTCGGCGCTCCCCGCCGACCAGGCCGCGGCCGAATGGGGCGCACTGGACGAGGAGTTGACGACACGTCACATCCCGCTCGTGCCGCTGTTCTCGTATCTGCACCTGGCCGTCAGCGGCTCCCGCGTGGGCGGCGTCTTCACCTCGTCGTTCCTCGGAACGCCCGTGTACTACCGGGCGTTCGTCAAGGAAGCCGCCCATGGCTGACCGACCGACCCTCTACGAACGGTTCGCCGCCTCGGCCGACACCTACGGCGACCGCACCGCCCTGGAGACCGGCGGGCGCACCCTCACCTACACGGAGCTGCGCTCGCTCGCCGAGCACAACGCCGCCCGCCTGCTGGCCGCCCTCGACGGCCGTCGCCCCGCCCGCGTCGGCATCCTCGCGGGCCGCGGCGTCGCCGCCTACGCCTCGTACCTGGCGGCCCAGCGCCTGGGTGCCACCGTGGTCCCGCTGAACCCGGACTCCGCCCCCGACCGGGTCACCGCGGTGCTGGCCGCGGCGCGCCCGGACGCGGTACTCACCGACCGGAACACCGCGCTGACCTGCCCGGTCGTCGCCTTCGAGGAGCCGGCGGACGGGAGTTTCGACCGGCCCCCCAAGGACGTCTGCGCCCCGGATCCCGACGCGATCGCGTACATCGTCTTCACGTCCGGCTCCACCGGCACCCCCAAGGGCGTCCCGGTGCGCCAGCGCAACGCGGCCGCGATGCTCGACTACGCGATCGACCGCTACGACATCGGCCCGGACAGCCGCGTCTCCCAGACCTTCGACCTCACCTTCGACCCCACCGCGTGGGACCTGTTCACCGCCTGGGGCGCCGGAGCGGCCCTGGTCGTCCCCGCCCGCGGCGAACTGGCGCGGCCGGCGAGTTTCATCGCCCGCGCCCGCATCACCCACTGGTTCTCGGTGCCTTCGCTGATCTCGTACGCCCTGCGGCTGCGGGACCTGGCCCCCGGCTCCATGCCCGGCCTGCGCTGGAGCCTCTTCGGCGGCGAGCAGCTCACCCTGGAGCAGGCCGCCGCCTGGCGGGAGGCGGCGCCCGGCAGCGTCCTGGAGAACCTGTACGGCCCCACCGAGGTCACCGTCTCCTGCACCCAGTTCCGACTGCCCGCCGAACCCGCCGACTGGCCCGCCACCGCCAACGGCACCGTCCCGATCGGCACGCCCTACCCGCACCTGGACTTCCTCGTCCTCGGCGAGGACGGCCGCCCGGCCGACGAGGGCGAGCTGTGCCTGCGGGGCCCGCAGCGCTTCCCCGGCTATCTCGACCCGGGCGAGAACCCCGGCCGGTTCCTGCGCTTCGACGGCCGGGAGGCGTCGGTGTACGAGGACCGCGAGGCGCCCGGCGAGGAGCTGTACTACCGCACCGGCGACCGGGTGCGCGTCGGGGCGGGCGGCGCGCTGCTGCACCTGGGCCGCCTCGACCACCAGGTGAAGGTGGCCGGTCACCGGGTGGAGCTGGGCGAGATCGAGGCGGCGCTACGCGCGGCCGAGGGGGTCGCGGAGGCCGTCGTCACGGTCCTGAAGGCGGCGCCCGGGGCCGAGCCCACGCTGGAGGCCGCCTACACCGGCACGCCGCGCGACCCGCTGGCCCTCCGGGCCGAACTGTCGGGCCGCCTGCCCGCCTACATGCTCCCGCGCGCCTTCACCCACTTCGAGACCTTCCCGCTGAACGCGAACCGCAAGATCGACCGCCTCGCGGTGACGGCCCGCCTGGCCGAGCCCCACCCGGACACCGCCTGGTGAACAGGCCTTCCCGCGCCGGCCCGGCCTGTTATGCCCGTCGGGGTTGCCACCCCCCGCCCCGCATGGGAGAGGATGGCGGTATCCGTACGAAGGGAAATACACGGTGAGCATCGACCCGTCCTCGATTCCGAACTTCGGGGGCCAGCAGCCCGAGCCGCAGAGCGGCGGACCGGCGGGCCCCGTCGTCCCGGATCAGGACCTTGTGAAGCAGCTCCTCGAACAGATGGAGCTGAAGTATGTCGTCGACGACGAGGGTGACCTCGCGGCGCCGTGGGAGCAGTTCCGTACGTACTTCATGTTCCGCGGCGAGGGTGACCAGCAGGTCTTCTCGGTACGGACGTTCTACGACCGGCCGCACCAGATCGACGAGAAGCCCACGCTGCTCGAGTCCATCGACGACTGGAACCGCCGCACGCTGTGGCCGAAGGTCTACAGCCACACGCACGACGACGGCACCGTCCGCCTGATCGGCGAGGCGCAGATGCTGATCGGCACCGGCGTCAGCCTGGAGCACTTCGTCTCCTCGACGGTCAGCTGGGTGCGGGCCGCCATCGAGTTCGACAAGTGGCTCGTCGAGCAGCTCGGCCTGGAGCAGGAAGTCAACGAGGCGGAGAAGCCCGAGGACGACGAGTAGTCGAGCGGTGACTTAGAGCCTGTGTCACATCCCCGGCCGGGCGCACGCCGCCTGGCACGCACGCTCGCCGCGTTGCCGAAAGGCCCTAGTAGCTCCGCTACGAGGACCTTCCGGCGCCTTGCGATCGCACGCACCAGACGACGTGCGCTGATGCCGGGGATGTGACACAGGCTCTTACAGCGGCGTGTGAGCGATCACGACCAGATACGCGCCGTACGCGAACGAGAGCCCGGCCAGGGCGCCGACCACCACGGTCGCGTGCCAGGGCCGGGCTCTGGCCGTCCGCACCAGGGCCCGCGCCAGCGGCAGCAGCAGCGGAAAGGCGGGCAGCAGGAAACGCGGCTTCGACTCGAAGAAACCGGAGCCGCCGAGCGCGATCAGCAGCAGTACGCCGCTGTGGACGAGCAGGGGGAGCGGGGCGCGGTCCGCGAGCAGCAGCGCGTACAGCAGCACGCCCGCCGCCACGATCACCATCGTCATGGGGAACACGAAACGGTCCCCGTGCAGCAGCAGGTGTTTGGCGAAGCGCAGCGAGCCGGCGCCGAAGTCGAAGCGGGAGCCCCACAGCCGCTGCACCTCGAAGTACCCGCCGAGCGGATCGCCCTTGCGTACGCCCACCCACAGCACGTAACCGCCCCAGCCGAGCGGCGCGAGCGCGGCGCCCGTCCACAGCCTGTGGGGAACTTTTCGCCCCCGCCGCCTCCCCGCCTCGTACACCGCCGCCGCGAGCACCGCCGCGGCCACCGCGATCCCGTTCGGCCGGGCCAGACCCGCCAGGGCCGCCAGCGTGCCCGCCCAGAGCCAGCGCTCGGTGAGCACCGCGTACAGCGACCAGGCGGCGAAGGCGGTGAGGACGGGCTCGGTGTACGCCATGGACAGCACGACCGAGTGGGGCAGCAGGGCCCACAGGAGTACGAGCGTGGTGCCGACCGCGCGGCCGTGCAGGTGCGCCCCGACGGCGTAGATCCCGCACGCGGCGGCGCCGGCCGCGAGCCAGGAGACCAGCAGACCGGCCACGCCGCTGCTCAGCGGGGTCAGCGTGGTGACGGCGCGGACGACCGCCGGGTAGAGCGGGAAGAACGCGAGGTCGCTGTGGACGACGGTGGGGCTGAAGTGGAACGTCCGCCCGTAGCCGTGCGAGGCGATCCACAGGTACCAGGCCGAGTCCCAGGACCGGCCGAGCAGGTAGAGCGGGTTCCTGCCGGTGGCCCAGGCGGTCGCGGCGAGCACGAGGACACCGGTCAGCCGGGCGGCGGCGAACAGCCCCACCGCGGTCACCATGGCGGCCGGCAGCCCGCGCGCGGCGCGGGACGGCAGGGAGTCGACGCGGTCCCCGGACTGGGCGCGGGCAGGACGGGCGGGGCGGGCGAGGGTACTCGGGTGGGTCACCCTCGCACTCTGCGTCCCTTATGCATGATTTTCGATGCATTTAGGGGCTTTACTCGTCCGTGTCGGTACGGTTTTCCCCGCCCCGGCGCGCCGTCCGGGCCCACGGCCGCCCCGGTGCTACCAGGCCGCCTTGAGCCGCTTGACGGCCTCCTCAAGGACCTCGGTCCGCTTGCAGAACGCGAACCGCACGAAGGGCGCGCCCGCCTCCCGGTGGTCGTAGAAGACGGCGTTCGGGATGGCGACGACACCGGCGCGCTCCGGCAGGGCGCGGCAGAAGGCGAAACCGTCGGACTCGCCGAGCGGCCGGATGTCGGTGGTGATGAAGTACGTGCCCGCGGGCCGGTAGACCTCGAAACCCGCGTCCGACAGCCCCGCAGCCAGCAGGTCCCGCTTGGCGAGCATGTCCGCCCGGAAGTCCGCGAAGTACGAGTCCGGCAGCGCCAGCGCCTCGGCGACGGCGTACTGGAACGGCCCCGACGCCACGTACGTCAGGAACTGCTTCGCCGACCGTACGGCGGTGACGAGATCCGGGGTCGAGGTGATCCAGCCGACCTTCCAGCCCGTGAAGGAGAAGGTCTTCCCCGCCGAGCCGATCGTGACCGTCCGCTCCCGCATCCCCGGGAAGGAGGCCAGCGGCAGGTGCTCGGCGTCGTCGAAGACGAGGTGCTCGTACACCTCGTCCGTCACCACGAGCAGGTCCCGCTCGACGGCGAGCCGCGCGATCTCGGTGAGCTCCTCGCGGGTGAGGACGGTGCCGGTGGGGTTGTGCGGGGTGTTGATCAGCAGCAGCCGGGTGTTGTCGGTGACGGAGTCGCGGAGCTCGTCGAGGTCCAGGCGGAAGCGGCCGTCGCGCGGGCGCAGGGTGACCGGGACGCGGGTGCCGCCCGCCATCGCGATGCAGGCCGCGTACGAGTCGTAGTACGGCTCGAAGGCGATCACCTCGTCGCCCGGTTCGAGCAGCGCGAGCAGGGTCGCGGCGATGGCCTCCGTGGCGCCCGCCGTGACGAGGACCTCGCGGTCGGGGTCGTACGACAGTCCGTACCGGTGCTTCTGGTGCGCCGCGATCGCCGTACGCAGCTCGGGCACGCCCGGACCCGGCGGGTACTGGTTGCCGCGCCCGTCCCGCAGCGCGCGCACCGCAGCCTCACGGACCTCCTCGGGCCCGTCGGTGTCGGGGAAGCCCTGGCCGAGGTTGATCGAGCCGGTACTGAGGGCCAGTGCCGACATCTCGGCGAAGATCGTCGTGCCGAACTCGGCGAGCCGGCGGTTGAGCAGGGGGCGGCGGGCGTTGGAGGTCATGCCGGTCATCCTGCGCCCAAGCTCTGGAGTTCCTCAACTCTGCTTTGGCACGTGAGACGCGGGGGCATCCCCCTCTCACGCAAGAAGCGAAGCGCCCACGGGGGGTCGCTTCGGGGGAACGAAAGGAGGGTGGCGCCATGATCATTGGCATCATCCTGGCAGTCGTCGCCAGCACGCTGGTCGCGGTCTTCGGATTCGGAGGCCGCAAGGACAAGAAGGTCGCGCTGACGAAGGCGTCGAAGGCGGCCAAGGCCTCGAAGGGGAAGCGCCGCTCGCGCCGCGGTTCCTCGGGCAGCTGGTGGGCCGGCGGGGCGGGTGGCGGCGGCGGATCGTCCTGCGGGGGATCGTCGTCCTGCTCGAGCGGGTCCTCCTGCGGGGGCGGGTCGTCCTGTGGCGGCGGGGGCGGATGCGGCGGAGGCAGCTGACACGGGGCAGCTGAGCTCCTCAGGGGGAAACGCATCCGGAGCACGAAGAAGTGCCCGTCGGGCAACGGCTGCCGACGGGCACTTCCGTGCGCGGGGCGCACGCCGTGGTTGAACAGTTGAGCGTTGGAGCCCTCGGGGGGATGGAAACCCCACGAAGTTGGGTAAAAAGCCTGTGGTGGCGCCACAGTTCATGATTCCCTCTAAATCACCAACGCAGCCCCAAGGCCCTGTCGTCTCCATGACGTCTGCCGGGCGACGCCTGGCACCGCCCTTCCGGCGGACGACGCCAAGGTGACCTCAGGGCCTCGGACCGTCCTTACTGGCCGGGCTGATCGGGCCGATCCCCCGGTACCCACCGGGTGCGCCGGACCCCCCACCTCCCTTTGCGTGCTAGCGGAGCCGACCCATGCTCACGACTCTCGAAACCTCGTACACCGACACGTGCGCGGCCGACCTCGCCTGGACCCTGGGGCGCGAGCCGCTGCCCGCGCTCGCCATCCTCGACCTCGAACTCGGCGGGGCGAAACTGCAGTTGAGACTGCTCGGCGCGTCCCACCAGGTACTCCTGGAGGAGGAACAGGGCAGTTGTTCGGAGACCGTCGCGTGCATCCCCGGCAGCAGTACGCCCCTTCCGCTCGGCGTGGCCAAGCGGGTCGGCGACTGGGAGTACGAGTTCGCGGCCCGCGTCGAAACCCTCTCCCACGGCTCCTTCGCCGGCCGCGCCCAGGAGTTGCTGGCCCTGGTCTCCGACCACCCCAACGGCCTCGCCGGCGTCTTCCCGGGCAGCCCGCACGCCTTCACCGCGATGCTGGCCCAGCGGTACGAGGGGCAGGTGCACTGGCGTACGTGGCACGCGTATCCGCAGGACGGGCAGTTGGTGGCTACTCGGACGCGGGTGGGGGTGCGGGTCCCCGCGGGGGCGGGGGCGGGGTTTGCCGGTTGAGTGTCGGCCGGCGATCTTTTGGTCGGTCACCTCGACCTTTCGGTCGGTCACCTCGACGCCGAGTGCCATAAACCGCTGGGTCACTTCCACACGTGTGGGTGACGAGGCGTAGCGCCGGTGTGACGTACCGTTCGCAACGTGATCGAACCGCACGCGCCCGCACCCCCCGGCGCGCCCCCGCAGTGGGGCGGCGTCCAGGGCCAGGCGCGGCTGCCGGTCCGCCCGGGCACCGGCCGGTTCTTCGTCCTCGCGGGTGTGTTCGTCTGCGCGGCGTGCGGACTCGTGTACGAACTCGAACTGGTCGCCCTCGCCTCGTACTTGATCGGCGACTCGGTCACCCAGGCCTCCGTGGTCCTGTCCGTCATGGTCTTCGCCATGGGCATCGGCTCCCTCGCCGCCAAGCGGCTCCGCCCCCGCGCCGCGGCGGGCTTCGGCGCGGTCGAGGCGGCGCTCGCCCTGGTCGGCGGCTGCAGCGCGATGGCGCTGTACGCGGTGTTCGCGTGGACCGGCGACCTGGGCGGCGTCTGGGCTGACGGCTCCCGCTATCTCCTGGTCGCCTTCTCCCTCACCATCGGCCTGCTGATCGGCGCCGAAGTCCCCCTCCTCATGGAGCTGATACAGCGTGTCCGCCGCCAGGACCCGGGCGGCGCGGTGGCCGACCTCTTCGCGGCGGACTACGTGGGCGCACTGGTCGGCGGCCTGGCCTTCCCCTTCCTCCTTCTGCCGTGGCTCGGCCAGCTGACCGGCGCGCTGCTCACCGGAGGGGTGAACGCACTGGCCGGCGGCGCACTCGTACTCGGCCTGTTCCGCAGGGACTTGACCCGGCGCGCGCGCTGGACGCTGGCCGTCGCCAACCTCCTGGTCCTCGGACTCCTCGCCTCGGCAGCGCTGCTGGTCGACGACTTCGAACGGGCGGCACGGCACGCGGTGTACGGGGCGGAGGTGCGGGTCGCGCTCAGGACCGGGGTCCAGGAGGTCGTCCTCACCGGCGGCACGGCCGGCCGCCCGCTCGATCTCTACCTCGACGGCCGCCTCCGGGTCAGCGGCAGCGACGAGCGCCGCTACCACGAGGCACTCGTCCACCCCGCGATGAACGGCCCCCACGCGCGCGTGCTCATCCTCGGCGGCGGCGACGGGCTCGCCGCCCGCGAGGTGCTGCGGTATCCGGGCGTACGCCATGTCGACGAGGTCGAACTCGACGCGGGCGTGGTGCGGTTGGCGCGCCAGGACCCGGCGCTGTCCCGGCTCAACGGTCACGCGTACGACGATCCACGCGTGCGCGTGGTGACCGCGGACGCTTTCGACTGGCTGCGCGGCGCCCCCTCGACGTACGACGTGGTGATCTCCGACCTCCCCGACGCCGGCATCACGGCGAGCACGAAGCTGTACTCGCAGGAGTTCTACGGCCTGGTGCGCCGCGTCCTTGCCCCCGACGGGCGCCTCGCGGTCCATGCCGGTCCCGTGGAGACCCGCCCCCGGGTCTTCTGGACGATCGACACGACGATCCACGCGGCCGGACTGCGCACCGCGCCCTACCGCGTGGGCGGCCGCGACTCCGGCTTCGCGGCCGGCCCCGACCGCACGGCCGGCGCGTCACGCGCCCCGCACGACTGGGGTTTCCTCCTGGCCTCCCGTACGGCTCCGGTCCTGGGCCTGGACCACGGCGGGCCGAGCCCGCGCACGCTCACGCCCGCCGCCCTGACCGCGGACGCCCGTGCCGCCTCCCGCACCCGGATTCCCGGCCTCCCGCCCTCCACGCTGGTGCATCCGCGGTACGCCGACTGAGTCGGAGGCGTGGGAATCACGTCGGAATCCCTTCATACCCGGGTGCGGTCCCGGTCGTGCTGGGTAGGCTCGGCTGGCATGGAGCATGAGGTGTACGTTCCGGTTCCGGCCGAGCGGCTCAGGGAGGCGCTGGGCGATCCCGTGCGGGTGGCCCGGGCGGTCCCCGGGCTCCAGCAGGACGCCGGGACGCCGCCCGTCTCCGGGCGCCTGAAAGTCCGCTTCGGCGGCCACACCATCACCTATCGCGGCGCGCTGAGTGTCACCGCCCAGGGCGACGGTTCCTACGCCGTCGAGGGCGATGCGACCGAGGCCCGCGGCAGTGGTTCGGTGAAACTCGCGCTGGCTCTGCGGCTGGTACCCGCCGAGGGTGGCACGACGGTCGTCGTCGGTGGCACGGCGTCCGCCGACGGGCGGGTGGCGGAGTTGCCGTCGGATGCGGTGGCTGCCGCGGTGGGGCGGCTGGTGGAGCGGTTTGTGGGGAATCTGGGGGCGGTGGAGGCGGATGCGGCCTCGCCTTCGGCTTCGGCTTCGGTCGAGGGGGCCGACCCTGACCCCGCCCCCTCTGTCTCCGACGCCGATGTTCCGTCGCCGTCGCCCTCGCCCTCGCTTGAGCCGTCTGTCGAAGACGAACTCGTGGCGGAGGGGTTCGGCGAGGAGTTCGTGGACGAGGAAGAGCTCGTGCCGGGTCTCCTGGCCGATGAGGAGGACTCCATCGCCGAGGCCGCGCACGCTCGGCGGACGATGATCGGCCGCAGCGCGGAAGAGGTCGACCATGCGCCGCCTCGCGGGCGCTACGCCCCCGTCCCCGCGCCGGAGGCGACCGCCGCCCGCGCCACCCTGCGCTGGGCGGCACCTGCGGCGGCCCTGGCCCTCGCGTCGGCGATCGCCCTGACGAGGGTGTTGCGCAAGCGGCGGTGAGGGTTGGGCTGGGGGGTGGTTTTTTCGCCCCCTCCGCCCCTACCCATTCCCGTCCCTTGGGGGCTCCGCCCCCAAACCCCCGCTCCTCAAACGCCGGAGGGGCTGAACACCTTCAGCGGGTCCGGCGTCCGAGGGCGAGGTGGTGCCGTCCCGAGCCTCCACCCACCCGTGGGGGCTGCGCTTTTCAGCCCCGGGCCGGGGGAGATCTTTCAGCCGGTCCGGCGTTTGAGGACGGGGTGGTGCCGTCCCGAGCCCCCACCCACCCGTGGGAGCGGCACTCTTGAGCCCCGGCCAGGTATCTCCAGCCCGTCCGGCGTTTGAGGACGAGGCCGTCCAGGCCGATGCGGGGGTCTGGGGGCGGCAGCCCCCAGGTACGGGACGGGCAGGGGCGGAGGGGGCGAAAAACCATTCCGGGCGCCCGTCCCAGTAGGGTCAACTCCGTGAGTAACGAAGACATCACGCTGACCGCGGGTGACGCGGAGGTGACCGTACTGCCGGGGAACGGCGGACGGATCGGGAGTGTGCGGGTCGGCGGTGTGGAACTGCTGCGGCAGGGCGGGAAATTCGGGTGCTTCCCGATGGTTCCGTGGTGCGGAAGGATCCGCGACGGCCGGTTCCTGGACGGCGTCGCCGTACAGCAGATGCCGCTCAACTCCCCACCGCACGCCATCCACGGCACCGCCCGAGACGGCGCCTGGCGCACCGCCCACACCACCAAGAACGAGGCCGTGATCACGTACGACCTCGTCGCCCCCTGGCCCCACCCGGGCCGCGTCACCCAGGCGTTCGCCCTGACGGAGGACGCCCTCACGCTCACCATGTCCGTGGAGACGTACGACGACTCCTTCCCCGCCCAGATCGGCTGGCACCCGTGGTTCAACCGGAACCTCGGAGAGGAGGACGTGGACATCGACTTCACCCCCGCCTGGCAGGAGGAGCGCGGCGAGGACCACCTCCCCACCGGGCGCCGGATCGAGCCGCGCCCCAGCCCCTGGGACGACTGCTTCGGCATGCCCGACGGAGTCGACGTCACGCTCACCTGGCCGGGGCAACTGGAGCTGAAGATCGCCAGCCGCGAGGAATGGGTCGTCGTGTACGACGAGCAGGAGGCGGCCGTGTGCGTCGAACCGCAGACGGGTCCGCCCAACGGGCTGAACACCCTTCCCCGCCTGGTCACCCCCATCGAGCCCCTGGAGGCGGCCACCACCTGGACCTGGCGGCGCCTCTAAGCTGGCGGACATGACTGACGTACGCGACGCGCTGTTGCAGCAGATCAAGGACAAGGCCGTGGTGCACGGCAAGGTGACCCTCTCCTCGGGTCTCGAGGCGGACTACTACGTGGACCTGCGCCGCGTCACGCTGGACGGCGAGGCCGCGCCGCTGGTCGGCCAGGTGCTGCTCGACCTCACCGACGGGCTCGACTTCGACGCGGTCGGCGGCCTCACCATGGGCGCCGACCCGGTGGCCACGGCCATGCTGCACGCCGCCGCCGCGCGCGGAAAGCGGCTGGACGCCTTCGTCGTACGCAAGGCCGCCAAGGCGCACGGGCTGCAGCGTCGCGTCGAGGGTCCGGAGATCGCGGGCCGGCGCGTACTCGTCGTCGAGGACACCTCCACCACCGGCGGCTCCCCGCTCGAGGCCGTGACGGCGGTGCGCGAGGCCGGCGCCGAGGTGGTGGCCGTCGCGACGATCGTCGACCGCGAGACGGGCGCCGCCGAGAAGATCGAGACGGGCGCCGGGGTGCCGTACCTCTTCGCGTTCTCGAAGGACGAGCTGGGCCTGGACTGAGACCGGGGCTGAGCCCTGTTGCGTGCGGCCTTGTGCAGGGCGTTGCGTACGGCGTCGCAGACGGCCCGGATCCGGAGTTATCCACAGGCTGGACACCATGGCTCAAGCATCCGGGCAAGTCTGGAAAGATGGGGACGACGATGACGTCACCCCCTAGGTCAGGGCCGTAAGCAGCAGAACGCCACCCGCACATACACAAGGAGCGGACAGATGCCGATCGCAACCCCCGAGGTCTACAACGAGATGCTCGACCGGGCGAAGGCAGGCAAGTTCGCCTACCCGGCCATCAACGTGACCTCGTCGCAGACCCTGCACGCTGCCCTGCGCGGCTTCGCGGAGGCCGAGAGCGACGGCATCATCCAGATCTCCACCGGTGGCGCGGAGTTCCTGGGCGGCCAGCACAACAAGGACATGGTGACCGGCGCCGTCGCGCTCGCCGAGTTCGCGCACATCGTCGCCGCCAAGTACGACGTCACGGTCGCGCTGCACACGGACCACTGCCCCAAGGACAAGCTGGACGGCTACGTACGTCCGCTGCTCGACATCTCCGCCGAGCGTGTTGCCAAGGGCCTCAACCCGCTGTTCCAGTCGCACATGTGGGACGGCTCCGCCGAGACCCTCGCCGACAACCTGGCCATCGGCCAGGAGCTGCTCGCGAAGGCCGCCGCCGCGAAGATCATCCTTGAGGTCGAGATCACCCCGACCGGTGGCGAGGAGGACGGCGTCTCGCACGAGATCAACGACGAGCTGTACACGACCGTCGACGACGCGCTCCGCACCGCCGAGGCCCTCGGCCTGGGCGAGAAGGGCCGCTACCTGCTCGCCGCGTCCTTCGGCAACGTGCACGGTGTGTACAAGCCGGGCAATGTCGTCCTGCGCCCCGAGCTCCTCAAGGACCTCCAGGAGGGCGTCTCCGCCAAGTACGGCAAGGCGAACCCGTTCGACTTCGTCTTCCACGGCGGCTCCGGCTCCACGGCCGAGGAGATCGCCACCGCGCTGGAGAACGGCGTCGTGAAGATGAACCTCGACACGGACACCCAGTACGCCTTCACGCGTCCCGTCGTGGACCACATGTTCCGCAACTACGACGCGGTCCTGAAGGTCGACGGCGAGGTCGGCACCAAGTCGAAGTACGACCCGCGCACCTGGGGCAAGGCCGCCGAGGCCGGCATGGCCAAGCGCGTGACCGAGGCGTGTGCGGCGCTGCGTTCCTCGGGCACCAAGCTGAAGTAACCGCGAGATGGATTTGGGCTCGGCACCCGCGCGGTGCCGGGCCCTTCCGTATGCTCCGAGGTATGGCTGCCACTCCGCAGGATCCGGAGTCTCCACGGTCTCCGCAGTCTCCGCAGTCTCCGCAGGAGAAACCGGCGGAACCGGGCGTGCGGATCTCCAGCCCCACGGGCAAGTGGATCCTGCTGACCACCGTCCTTGGTTCCAGCATGGCCATGCTGGACTCGACGGTCGTCAACGTCGCGCTGCCGCGGATCGGCCGTGACCTGGACGCGGACCTCGCGGCCCTCCAGTGGACCGTGAACGCGTACACGCTGACGCTGGCGGGGCTCATCCTGCTGGGCGGATCGCTCGGGGACCGCTTCGGGCGGCGGAAGGTCTTCGTCATCGGGGTGGTGTGGTTCGCGGCCGCCTCGCTGCTGTGCGGAATCGCGCCCAGCGGGGGAGTGCTGATCGCGGCCCGTGCGTTGCAGGGCGTCGGCGGGGCGCTCCTCACCCCCGGTTCACTCGCGCTCATCCAGGCCTCCTTCCATCCGGACGACCGGGCCAGGGCCGTCGGGCTGTGGTCGGGGTTCGGGGGCGTCGGCGCGGCGATCGGGCCGTTCGTGGGCGGCTGGCTGGTGGACGGCCCCGGCTGGCGCTGGGTGTTCCTGCTGAACATCCCGGTGGCGCTGCTGTGCGCGCCCATCGCTCTGCGGCATGTCCCCGAGTCCAAGGACAGCCGTACACACCGCGGCTTCGACGTGCTGGGCGCGGCTCTCGGCGCACTGTCGCTGGCGTTCGTGACGTATGCCCTGATCGAGGCCCGCAGCGGCTCTGTGCTCGTGTGGGTGACGGCGGTCGCGGGCGTGGCCGCGGGGGTGGCCTTCGTGTACGTCGAGCGGGGCCGCAGCGATCCGATGATGCCGCTCGACATCTTCGCCTCGCACCAGTTCACGGCGGTCAACGCCGTCACGCTGTGCGTGTACGCGGCCTTCAGCGGCTTCTTCTTCCTGGCCGCGCTCCAGCTCCAGGTGGTGGCGGGATACTCGGCCCTCGCCGCCGGTACGGCGCTGCTGCCCACGACCGCTCTCATGCTGCTGTTCTCCGCCCGCTCGGGCGAGCTCGCCCAGCGCATCGGGCCGCGTATTCCGCTCACGGTGGGGCCGCTGCTGTGTGCGGCGGGGATGCTGCTGATGTTGCGGGTGGGGGAGGACGCCTCGTACGTCGCCGATGTGCTTCCCGCGCTGCTGGTCCTGGGCCTGGGCATGGTGACGCTGGTCGCGCCGCTGACCGCGACCGTCCTCGCCTCCGTGGACACCGGGCGGGCGGGGCTCGCCAGCGGGATCAACAACGCGGCGGCCCGTGCGGCGGGGCTCATCGCGGTGGCCGCGCTGCCGCTGCTCGCGGGGATGGGGGCGGAGGCGTACCGGTCCGCCGACGCCTTCGACGCCGCGTTCCGGCGGGCGATGCCCTTGTGCGCCGGGGTCCTCGTCCTCGGTGCGATCGTGGCCTTCGCAACGGTCCGCCGCCCGGCACCGGACTGCCGCCGACCCGAGTGCCGCACACACGGCTGGGTCACGGCTCCGCCGCTGGAGACGGGGAAGCGGGGGTGAGGGTGGGGGTTTTTCGCCCCCGCCGCCCCTACCCGTCCCTTGTCCCTGGGGCTCCGCCCCAGACCCCGCTCCTCAAACGCCGGAGGGGCTGAATCCTTCCCCGGCCGGAGCTGGAGATCTTTCGCCCCGTCCGGGGAAGATCTTTCAGCACGTCCGGCGTTTGAGGACGAGACAGTGCCATCCCGATCCCCCACCCACCCATGGGGGCTGCGCTCTTCAGCCCCGGGCCGGGGAAGGATTCAGCCTGTCCGGCGTTTGAGGACGAGCCCTTCAGGCGACCGGGGGTCTGGGGGCGGAGCCCCCAGGAACAAGGGACGGGTAGGGGCGGAGGGGGCGAAGAAACCCGAGCCCAGCCCCGGCACCGGGGTCCCTCCCTCCCCGGGGTGACTCAACCTCGCGCCAACGAATGCCGCAGACTGGAACCCATGACGATTCACGAGAACCTCCTCGGGGGACCGCCCCCGACCAACCTCCCCGATTACCCGGAGCCCCGCGAGCTCCTCGCGAACGGCACGGCCCCCGCCGACGTCGCCGCCAAGTACCCGACCTCCTCCCTCGCCTGGGCCCAGCTCGCCGACGAGGCGTACGAGCGAGGCAGCGTCGTCGAGTCGTACGCCTACGCCCGTACCGGCTACCACCGCGGCCTGGACTCCCTGCGCCGCAGCGGCTGGAAGGGCCACGGCCCGGTCCCCTGGGAGCACGAGCCGAACCGCGGCTTCCTGCGTGCCCTGCACGGCCTCGCCCGCGCCGCACAGGCGATCGGCGAGCAGGAGGAGTACGAGCGCTGCAGCCAGTTCCTGAAGGACTCCTCGCCCACGGCGGCGCAGACGCTGGGCTAGGGCCTGTCCGGCGGATCATGCCGGAGACGCGGGGCGTGGCACGCCGATCTGCGGCGTTGTCGTCGGTTGCCGACGCTCCGCGTCGTCGCCCTCCTCCGCCTTGCAGCTCGACGCACCACGCCCCGCTCACCTGCGTCAATGCGGCACCGCCGATTTCCTCCGACCTGATCCGCCGGACAGGCCCTAGCGCGCACCGCGTTTGTGCAGGTCCGCCTGGTGTGACCAGGCGGACCTTGCGTTATCGGGGGACGATTGCGGAGGATGCCGGTGGGGACCGGGGCCCCCGTGTCGGAATCGGCAGGGGCGGACCGCTACCCGGAGTACGCATCAGGAGACAGCGATGTCGTCCCAGCAGGCTCAGCCCGCAGAGACCCATCTCGCCGAGGCCCATGTCGCCGAGGCCCATCTCGCAGAGGCTCAGGAGCCCGAGACCCCGCATCTCGACTTCCAGGGAACCACGCCGTACGAGGACTACGTACAGGCGGACGTCCTCACCCACCTCCAGCACACCCGCTCCGACGACCCCGGAGAGATGGTCTTCCTCGTGACCACCCAGGTCATGGAGCTGTGGTTCACGGTCATCGTCCACGAGTGGGAGACCGCGGCGAACGCGCTCCGCGAGGACCGGGTGCCGGTCGCGGTGGCCGCGCTGAAGCGGTCCGTACGGGAGCTGGAGGCGCTGAACGCCTCCTGGCGGCCCCTCGCCGGGCTCACGCCGGCCCAGTTCAACTCGTACCGCGGCGCCCTCGGCGAGGGCTCCGGCTTCCAGTCCGCGATGTACCGCCGGATGGAGTTCCTGCTCGGCGAGAAGTCCGCGTCCATGCTGGTCCCGCACCGGGGCGCGCCGCGCGTCCACGCGGAGCTGGAGAAGGCGCTGCACGAACCGAGCCTGTACGACGAGGTGTTGAGGCTGCTGTCGCGGCGCGGGCACGCGGTCCCGGCGGCGGTCCTTTCGCGCGACGTGTCGTTGCGCTACGAGTCCTCGCCGGAGGTGGAGGCGGTGTGGACGTCGTTGTACGCGGGCGACGAGAACGCCGAACTCGCCCGTCTCGGCGAGGCGTTGACGGACGTAGCCGAACTGGTGTGGCGATGGCGCAACGACCATCTCGTCGCCACGCGCCGCGCGATGGGCGCGAAGACGGGGACCGGCGGCTCCGCCGGGGTGGCCTGGCTGGAGAAGCGGGCGCAGAAGAACGTGTTCCCCGAGCTGTGGACGGCGAGGTCCCATGTCTGAGCTGTCGGAGTTGCGCGGCAGGGCCGAGGAGCTGGACTCGGCCGACGAACTGGCCGGACTGCGCGAGCGGTTCGTCCTCGACGACGTGGTGTACCTGGACGGGAACTCGCTCGGCGCGCTGCCCGCGAACGTACCCGGCCGGGTCGAGGACGTCGTACGCCGTCAGTGGGGCGAGCTGCGGATCCGGTCCTGGGACGAGAGCGGCTGGTGGACGGCGCCGGAGCGGATCGGCGACCGGATCGCGCCGCTGGTCGGTGCGGCGCCCGGCCAGATAGTGGTGGGCGACTCCACAAGTGTCAACGTCTTCAAGGCGGTTGTGGGTGCCGTGCGGCTGGCCGGGGAAGGCCGGGACGAGATCCTGGTCGACGCGACGACGTTCCCCACGGACGGCTACATCGCACAGTCGGCGGCCCGCCTGACCGGCTGCGAGCTACGTCCGCTGGAACCCGCGGACGTGCCCGCTGCCCTGGGCCCCCGCACGGCGGCGGTCCTGCTGAACCACGTCGACTACCGCACCGGCCGCCTGCACGACCTCCCGTTCCTGACCTCCGCGATCCACGCCGCGGGCGCTCTCGCGGTCTGGGACCTGTGCCACAGCGCGGGCGCCCTGCCGGTGGACCTGGACGCCCACGGTGTCGACCTGGCGGTCGGCTGCACCTACAAGTACCTGAACGGCGGCCCGGGTTCACCGGCGTACCTCTACGTCCGCAACGAACTCCAGGACCGCTTCGACTCCCCGCTGCCCGGCTGGAACTCCCACACGGACCCCTTCGGCATGAGCCCCGCCTACGAACCCGCGCCGGGCGCCCTGCGCGGCCGGGTGGGCACACCGGACATCCTCTCGATGCTCGCCCTGGAGGCGGCCCTCGAGGTCTGGGACGGCATCTCCATCGACTCCGTCCGCACCAAGTCCCTCGCCCTCACGGACTTCTTCCTGGAATGCGTCTCGGCATACGTCCCCGAGGGCCGCGTGGAGTCCGTAACACCCTCCGCCCACACGGAGCGCGGAAGCCAGGTGGCCCTACGCTGCCCGGACGCCGGCGAGGTCATGAAGAAACTGATCGAGCGCGACGTGGTCGGCGACTTCCGCCACCCGGACGTCCTGCGCTTCGGTTTCACTCCCTTGTACGTCGGTTTCGCGGATGTGGAACGGGCGGCGAGGGTGCTGGGGGAGGAGATCGTTCTGTAGCTGGGGGGAGAGAGATCTTCCAGCCCGGGCCAGGTATCTCCAGCCCGTCCGGCGTTCAAGGACGAGGCAGCACCATCCCGATCCCCCACCCACCCGTGGAGGCTGCGCTCTTCAGCCCCGGGCCGGGGAAGATCTTTCAGCCCGTCCGGCGTTTGAGGACGAGCCCTTCGGGCGAACGGGGGTCTGGGGGCGGAGCCCCCAGGAGCAAGGGACGGGTAGGGGCGGAGGGGGCGAAAAACGCTTGTCCCCTCCCCCCGGCTCACCGGGGGCCGACGACGTACACCCCGGCCACCGCCGCAGCGAACGCCGCCGCCGCAGCCCGCTCGGCATCGTCCTCGCCCGGCGCCACCCCACCGGTGAGCAAGGAGTAATAGAGCGGCGCAGACACCGCACGCACGACCAGCGCAGCGTCGGTCCCCACCGGCAACTCCCCCCGCACAACCCCCTGCTCGACACAAGGCGCCCACTCCGCAACCCGCACGTCATAGAACCGCCGCAACGCCTCCCCCGTACGCACATCCCCCGCCGCCGCAGCAATGACCGCCCGGAACAACGCCCCCTGCCGAGCATCGGCAAGCGTCCGCCGCACGAGCGCGGCATTGGCACGCAGATCCCCCAACACCGACCCGGTCTCCACCCGCGGCAGCGACTGCTCCGCCATGTCGCTCAGCAGATCCGCGACCAGCCCGGTCACGGACCCCCACCGCCGGTACACCGTGGTCTTCCCCACCTCGGCCCGCCGCGCCACATCGGCAAGATCGAGATGCGCGAACCCCTGCTCCGCGAGCACGTCCCCGGCGGCGCGGAGCACAGCCGCACGGACACGGGCGGTGCGTCCCCCGGGGCGTACGGTGCCGGGCTCGGCGGACATGGCGTACTCCTTCGCGGACCGGACCACGGGCGTGGACGTCCCCCGCCAGCGTAACGAAACAGCAGAACCGTTTGACCCTAACCGAGAGTGATATCCCGGTGTCGACGCACGTCACGGGCCTGATAGCGTCCCCGCCAACGGTCGAATTCTCTCCTGGTCCGCCAAATCCGTTTCACCGCTGAGAGGTTGGAGCATGCAGGACGACGCCGCAGCTCGGGACGAAGCCGCAGCTCGGGACGGAGCGATGGCACGGGACGACGCCGAGGAGGCGTCCGCCTTCTCGCACCCGCCCGTCGACCCCGACGTCACCGTCGCGTACGGCGACCACCCCGACCAGGTGATCGACTTCTACGCCCCGCGCGAGCCCGACCCCGCCGTCCTCGCCCCCCTCGTGGTCGTCCTGCACGGCGGCGCCTGGCGCGCCCCGTACGACCGCCGTCACATCACGCCGTTCGCGGACTTCCTGGCCCGCCGCGGTTTCGCCGTGGCCAACGTCGAGTACCGCCGGGGCGCCGCGATCCCCGCGCAGGGCGGCGAGGGCCCGGTCGCAGGTCGCTGGCCGGACACCTTCGACGACGTCGCGGCCGCGCTCGACACCCTGCCCGCGCTCGTACGGGAGAAGCTCCCGTCGGCCGACCCCCGCCGCATGGTGGTCACCGGCCACTCGGCGGGCGGCCACCTCGCCCTGTGGGCCTCCGCGCGCCACCTCCTGCCCGCCGACGCGCCCTGGCACACGGACCGTCCGGCGCCCCTGCGCGGCGTCGTCGCCCTCGCCCCGATCGCGGACTTCCGGGTTGCCGAGAAGCTGGACGTGTGCGGCGGGGCCGCTCGCCAACTCCTCGGCGGGGAGGGCAAGTTCGCGGACCGCCTGCCGTACGCCGACCCGGCGCACCTCCTCCCCACCGGCATCGCCACGACCCTCGTACAGGGCCGTACCGACATCGTCGTCCCGCAGGCGGTCGCGGAGGCGTACGCCGACGCGGCGGCGAAGGCGGGCGAGGTGGTCGGCCTGACGCTCCTGGAGGACGTCGGCCACTTCCCGCTGATCGACCCGGCGGCGGACGCCTGCGCGGTGGTGGCCGAGGAGATCGCCCAGCTGGCCTGGTGAAGGCGGGTGGGGAGCGACCGGCGTGTGGCCCGTGTTCGGCAGCCCGGTCATACCCGTAATACCTGAGAGCTACCTCCCAGGTGAGCTCCCTGGCGGGACGCCGACGACACGTGACGATCCGTAACTTCCCTTCCATTGGCGCCCGATGAGCGGGAGCACGGGGAGGGAAGGTCGGCATGGGGTTCGGGGCGAAGCCGAGCGCGGCGGGCAGCGGGGTATCACCTGCGGAGTCGGAGTCGGAGTCGGAGCCGGGGTTGAGACCGGATTTGGTGCCGGAGCCGGGGTTGGGACCGGAGTCGGTGCCGATGGCCGCGGGGCCGACGCCGGGTGGGCGTGCCGGACGCGTGGTCCGGCGGCTGCGCCGCACCCTGCTCGCCGTACTGGTCATGGGTGCTGTTGTCGTCCCCGTGGCCGCCGCGGCCGCTCGGCCCCGGATCCCCGCCCCGGCGCCCGCGACGCTCGCCCCCGTGACGGTATCGACGCTGGACGAGGCGTACGCGGCCAACGGTGCGAACGCCGCGGAGGCGGCCCGTATGGCCGCGGACCGCGGCGACAGCACCCGCGCCGCCGCCGACCGGGCCATGGCCGACTCCTCCCGCCACTTCCTCTCCTTCGACGGCCGAGGCCCGGGCCAGGCCGTCGAGGTGTTCGGCGACCTCGCCGAGGCCGACCGCGTCGCGATCCTGGTCCCGGGCTCCGACACCAACCTGGAGACGTACGACCGGTTCCGCGCCGGCGCCCTCTCCCTGCACGAGCGCCTCGGCCCGCGTACGGCCGTCGTCGCCTGGCTCGGCTATGAGGCACCCCGCACGGTGAGCACCACGGTGCTGACCGCGGACCGGGCCGACGCCGCGGCCCCGCGCCTGAAGGGGTTCATACGCGAACTGCGGGGCGTCGTCGGCGAGAAGGCGTCCGTCTCCCTGCTCTGCCACTCCTACGGCACGGTGGTCTGCGGACGTGCGGCGCAGGACCTGGACGTGGACGACATCGTGCTCGTCGGCAGCCCGGGCACCGGCGCGGACTCGGTCGCGGCACTGCACACGTCCGCCCGTGTCTGGGCGGCCCGCGGTGCCGACGACTGGATAGCGGGCGTCCCGCACGCGCGCGCCGACCTCTTCGGCTCGACCGTCGGCTTCGGCACCGACCCGGTCTCCCCGGACTTCGGCGCCCATGTCTTCGCGGCGGGCGGTGTCGGCCACAGCGACTACTTCACACCGGGCTCGGTGTCCCTGGACAACCTCGCCCGCATCGTCCTCGGCGACACCTCGGAGGTAACCCGTGCGTGAGTTCCACCCGTCTCATCTGTCTCACTCGTCGCACCCGTCTCACTCGCGCTCCGTGCGAACAGCGATGCCCCGAACAGCCAAGCCCGGCAGCGTCATACGGGCGGCGGCACAAGGCATAAGGGGCGGCGCCCGTCGTATCGACGAGGCGACCCCCGCGGCGCGGGACCGTGCCGTCGACGCCCTGCGCGCCCTCGCGATCCTCGGTGTCGTACTCGGCCACTGGCTGGTGACGGCCCTGGTCGCGGACGGCGGCGCGCTGCGCGTGGCGAGCCCGTTGCAGCACATGCCCTGGCTGGCTCCCATCTCCTGGGTCTTCCAGACGCTCGCCGTGTTCTTCCTGGTGGGCGGCCATGTGGCCACCAAGGGCTACGCGTCGGCGCGGGCACGCGGCACGACGTACGGGCAGTGGCTGCGCACCCGCCTGGCCCGCCTCTTCAAACCGGTGGCGGCGGTGCTGGCCCTCTGGACGGTGGCCGCGGTCTGTCTGCTTGCGTCGGGCACGGGCTTCGAGACGGTCCACGCGCTGGTGAAGCTGGCGCTGTCCCCGCTCTGGTTTCTCCTGGTCTTCGCGGGACTGACCGCGGCGACACCCCTGTTGACGCGGATGAACCCGCTGTGGCCGCTGGCCGTCGTTCTCCATGTGGATCTCATTCGCTTCGGATTCGGCGGCCCGTCCTGGCTCGGCTGGGTGAACGTCGCGGCGGGCTGGCTGGTGCCGTACACGCTGGGTGCGGCCTGGACGCGCGGTGAGCTGGACAGTCGTCGCGCGGGCTGGGTGCTGTTCGGCTGCGGGGCGGCCGCGACCGCGGTGCTGGTGGCGTGGGCGGGCTATCCGGCGTCGATGGTCGGCGTCCCGGGCGCGGCGGTCTCCAACCTGAACCCGCCGTCGCTGGCCGTCGTCACCTTCGGGCTGGCGCAGTGCGGTCTCGCCCTGCTGCTGCGCGGGCCGCTCCGCCGCTGGATGGGGCGCCCCGCGGCCTGGGCGGCGGTGGCACTCGCCAATCTCTCCGCGATGACGATATTTCTGTGGCACCAGACGTCCCTGATGGCGGTCACCGCCCTGGGCCTCCTGGCGGGCCGGCTCCCCGGCCTGCACACCGTCCCCGACGACCTCGGCTGGGTGGCGGCACGTCTCGCCTGGCTGCCCGTCTTCGCTCTCGCCCTCGCCGTCTGCTGGTCCGCCTTTCGCACCCATGAACAGGGCCCCCGCCGCCGCACCGGCCGGCCCTCCCGAGTCGTCCGCGTCCACCGCCGTCCTGACCCCGCCGGAGTGAAGGCGGTGCCCCGTGCCTAGGGTTGGCCCCGTGAGCGGCCCGAGCAACAACGGCATCACACGTGGCGACGCCTCCGCCGCTCCGTCGCCTCCCTCGGTCGCGCAGTTGGCCGGGCAGGGACTCCGCCGAGTGCTGCGGACCTTGTGGGAGGACGGGGCGAACTTCACCCGCATGCCCTTGCCGCCGTTGTCGCGGCCCCGGTGGCTGCGGAGGTTCCCGCATGTCGTGGTCATCGTGATCGCGGTCGTCGCGACCGTTGCCAACACGGAGCAGATGACCATGGTCTCCGGCGTGAGCGCGGAGTTGGGTCTGCTGGCCGCGCTGGCCCAGGGCATCGGCGTGGTGCTCGTGCTGTGGCGGCCCGTTCCGGCCTGGTGGCTCTCGCTGGTCGCCACGTTCGTGGCCGCCGAGGCCGCACGCCCCGGCCTGACCTCGGACTCACCGATCGGCCGTGTCGACGGCGCAATCCCCTGGCCGTGGGGCGGGCCGGGCATCGTCGCGCACGCGATCGTGCTGTTCCTGCTGGCTCTGCGGGTCCCCACCCGGGTGGCCATAGAGGCACTGGCCCTCACCGCGTTGCTGACGTACGTCTTCCAGGGGCTCCTCGGCGCCGTGTCGTACTCCTCGACGGGTGTGCTGGCGGTCATCGTCTTCGCCGCCGTCGTCCTCCTCGGTACCGCCCTGCGCGGCCGCCGCGAGGCCCGTAGCCAGCTCGTCGAGCAGGCCTCGCTGACCGCGGAGGAGCGGGCCCGCCGCACGCTGTTGGAGGAGCGCAGCCGTATCGCGCGCGAGCTGCACGATGTGGTCGCCCACCACATGTCGGTGATCTCCATCCAGGCCCAGGTCGCGCCGCACCTCGTCGAGAACCCGTCGAAGGAGCTGCGGGAGAACCTGGAGGGCATCAGACAGAACGCCCTGGAGGCACTCACCGAGCTGCGCCGCGTTCTTGGCGTCCTGCGCTCGGAGAATCCGGAGGACCCGTACGGCCTCGGGGCCGGCACCGGCGCCACCCCCGACTCCCCGCAGCCCACGCTCGACCGCCTCGACGCCCTCGTCGAGAACACCCGCACCGCCGGACTGGTTGTGACCACCGAGATCACCGGCGAACAGCTTCCCCTCTCGCCCGGTGTGGAGCTGTCCGCGTACCGGATCATCCAGGAGGCACTCAGCAACGCCCTGCGGCACGCGCCCGGTTCGATCGTCCGCGTCGAGCTCTGTCACTTCCCCCGTGGCCTCCAGATACGGGTCATCAACTCCAGACCCGAGCGCCCGGCCCCGCCGTCACCGGGCGCGGGCCACGGTCTGCTCGGCATGCGGGAGCGCGCCGCGATGCTCGGCGGCACCCTCGTGACCTCGGAGACCTCGCACGGCGGCTTCGTGGTGGCGGCCTTCCTGCCCCGCGGCGGCGCCTCTGACCCCGACGCCTCGGACCCCGACGGCTCAGCGGATGACAACTCCACAGGCACCACGGCCATCGCGAAACCCGCGGGCACCAAGGCCATCGCGAACTCCACAAGCTCCACAAGCTCCACAAGCTCCACAAGCTCCACTGGCTCCACAAGCTCCACTGGCTACACAGGCTTCGCAGGAGAAGAGAACCCATGACGAGCGGCACCATCGGCACCATCCGCGTACTGATCGCCGACGACCAGCAGATGGTCCGGCAGGGCTTCACCGTGCTGCTCAACACCCAGCCCGACATCGAGGTGGTCGGCCAGGCGGTCGACGGCATGGACGCGATCGTGCAGGTCGCCGAACTCACCCCGGACGTCGTCCTGATGGACATCCGCATGCCCGAACTCAGCGGTATCGACGCCACCAGACGCATCACCGAGGCCACTCCCCAGATCAAGGTGCTGGTGCTCACCACCTTCGACCTCGACGAGTACGTGTACGACGCGCTGCGCGCCGGCGCCTCCGGGTTCCTGCTCAAGGACGCGTCCGCGGACCAGCTCGCCGAGGCGGTACGGGTGGTCGCGGCGGGCGATGCCCTGCTCGCGCCCGGGATCACCCGCCGTCTCATCGCCGAGTTCTCCCGGCTCGACTCCACACCCCGCTCCCCCCTCAAACAGCGGGTGGGCGAGCTGACCGAGCGCGAGACGGAGGTCCTCGCCCACATCGCCCAAGGCCTGTCGAACTCAGAGATCGCCGAGCGCCTCGTCGTCGCCGAACAGACCGTGAAGACCCACGTGGGCCGCATCCTGGTGAAACTCGGCCTGCGCGACCGCACCCAGGCGGCCGTCTTCGCCTACGAGTCAGGACTGGTCCGCCCGTCCGGCTACTGATCGGCGACGGTCCCGCCCGCTGTGCCCTCCACCCCTCCGCCCCCTTCCCCCTCCATCGGAGGACCACAGCGATACCCGTAGTACCTGAGACGGATCCCGGAGGACCCTCCTCCCTGGTGACGACGGCGACCCCGGCGGCGGCCTACCTTTTTGAGTGTGACCGAGACGA
This sequence comes from Streptomyces sp. NBC_00620, assembly GCF_026341825.1. GTDB lineage: Bacteria > Actinomycetota > Actinomycetes > Streptomycetales > Streptomycetaceae > Streptomyces. The sequence continues at coordinate 1,578,786 of NZ_JAPENY010000001.1, read as the reverse complement.
CCCAGACGCAGATGACGCCGCCGGGCGGGGCAAAGCCGCGCAGCCCGGAGTTCCGGCTGGCCGCGGACGCCCTGCGCGGGCTCCGGCAGGACCTGTTCCACGACGCCTTCGCCTACCGCCCGCTGCCGCGGATGCGGGTGGACGGCCCACTCACCCGGCGGCTGCCCGAGGGCATACAGAAGTACGCGGCCTGGACACCGCACGCCGTGGTGGCGGTGGCCGGACTCTTCGCGATGGCTATCGCGAACACCGCCGGTGCCGGCGGCGACAGCATCGGGACGCTGGTGTGCGCCCTCCTCGCCCTGCTCCCGGTCCTGCTGACGCTGGTCCGGCCGGTCGGTGCCTTCTGGTTCTCCTTCGTGGCGACACCGGTCGTCGGCGTCTTCGGCACCAGCTGGAGCGACTGGCCGTGGCTGCCGGGCAGCTTCGCCACCCACCTGGTGGTGCTGACGGTCGTGGCGTTCCGGACGAGGCCGCGCACCGCCGCGTGGATGTGGGTGCTGACGGCGCTGTACGGGATAGCCGCCGAGACCTTCTTCCACGGGGGGTACTACAGCAGCAACACGGTGCCGCTGCTCTTCGTCTCCGCCGTGGCTCTCCTGGTCGTCACCGTCCTCCAGGTGCGCCGCGAGGCGGAGCAGGAGGTGACCGCCCACCAGTCGGAGACGGCGCACGAGCGCTCCAGGCGCACCCTTCTCGAAGAGCGCACGACGATCGCCCGCGAACTGCACGACGTGGTCGCCCACCACATGTCGGTGGTCGCCATCCAGGCCGAGGCCGCCCCCTACCGCGTGGAGAATCCGCCGCCGGAGCTGGAGCAGGCCTTCATCACGATCCGGGAGAACGCGGTGGCTGCCCTGACCGAGCTGCGCCGCGTACTCGGTGTCGTACGGGCGGAGGACTACGAGGCGCCGGACGCCCCCCAGCCCACCCTCGCCGACCTCGACGCGCTCCTGGCCAATGTGCGCGACGCGGGCCTGACCGTCGACAAGGCGGTCACCGGAGCGGTGCGCGAGCTCCCGCAAGGTGTCGAGCTGTCGGCGTACCGCATAGTCCAGGAGGCCCTGAGCAACGCCCTGCGGCACGCGCCGGGTGCGCCGGCCCGCGTCGAGATCGGCTACGTACTCGGAGGGCTCGGCCTGCGCATAGTCAACGGCCCCGCGCCGACGACGAGCCTGACGAAGTCCACGCACGGCGCGGGGCACGGCATCACCGGCATGCGTGAGCGCGTCACGATGCTGGACGGCGAGATGACGGCGGGCGGTACGGACGACGGGGGATACGAGGTGGCGGTGTTCCTGCCGGTGCCCGCGGCGGCGGAGGAGACAGGATGACGGGCGGCACCAGCGGCGGAACCACCAGCGGTACCGCCGGCAACACCATCCGCGTACTGATAGCCGATGACCAGGTGATGGTCCGCGAGGGCTTCTCCGTGCTGCTCGGCGCGATGCCGGACATCGAGGTGGTCGGCGAGGCGGTCAACGGTCGGGAGGCCGTCGAGCGGGTCCGTGAGCTGGCCCCGGACGTCGTGCTGATGGACATCCGGATGCCGGAGATGAACGGGATCGAGGCGACCCGGGAGATCGTCGCGGCGAACGGCGCCGCGAAGGTGCTGGTCCTGACGACGTTCGACCTCGACGAGTACGTGTACCAGGCGCTGCGGGCGGGAGCCTCCGGCTTCCTCCTCAAGGACGCCTCGGCGCGCCAGCTCGCCGACGGGGTGAGGGTGGTGGCGGCCGGCGAGGCGCTGCTCGCCCCCTCCGTCACCAGGCGGTTGATCACCGAGTTCTCCAAGCTCGCGGACGAGCCCCGGCTCTCGGCCACGGCACAGGCGGCGTACGGCGATCTCACCGACCGGGAGACCGAGGTGCTGGTCCTCATCGCGCAGGGCCTGTCGAACGCGGAGATCGCGACCCGGCTGTTCGTCGCCGAGTCCACGATCAAGACCCATGTGAGCCGGATCCTGGTGAAGCTGGGCCTGCGGGACCGTACGCAGGCGGCGGTGTTCGCGTACGAGGCACGGCTGGTCACGCCCAGGTGATCAAGGGGTGCGCGCGGTGGTCCGATAGGGGCCGTCCGTCGAGACGCCCCTGGTCAGCGGGGGGTGGGTCGGGCTAGCGTCCGTCCATGGCAGCTTTGGAGACTCCGCAGGCCTTCGACCCGTGGGACCCGGCGTTCTTGGCGGACCCGTACCCGGCGTACGAGGAGCTGCGTGCCCGGGGCCGGGTGCACTACTTCGAGCCCACCAAGCAGTGGCTGGTCCCGCATCACGCGGACGTGTCGGCGCTGCTGCGGGACCGCCGCCTCGGCCGGACGTACCAGCACCGGTTCACGCACGAGGACTTCGGCCGCACCGCGCCCTTGCCCGAGCACGAGCCGTTCCACGTCCTCAACGACCACGGGATGCTCGACCTGGAGCCGCCGGACCACACGCGGATCCGGCGGCTGGTGTCGAAGGCGTTCACGCCGCGCACGGTGGAGCGGCTCAAGCCGTACGTGGACCAGCTGGCCGGTGAGCTGGTCGGCCGGCTGGTCGCGGCGGGCGGCGGTGATCTGCTCACCGATGTCGCCGAGCCGCTGCCGGTCTCGGTGATCGCCGAGATGCTGGGGATCCCGGAGTCCGACCGGGCGCCGCTGCGGCCGTGGTCCGCGGACATCTGCGGGATGTACGAGATGAATCCGTCGGAGGAGACGGCGGCGAAGGCGGTCCGGGCGTCGGAGGAGTTCACGGCGTACCTGCTGGGGCTGATCGAGGAGCGCCGCAAGGAGCCGGGCGAGGATCTGATCTCCGGCCTCATCGCCGCGTACGACGAGGGGGAGCGGCTTACCGAGCAGGAGATGATCTCGACCTGTGTGCTGCTGCTGAATGCCGGACACGAGGCGACCGTCAACGCGACGGTGAACGGCTGGTGGGCCCTCTTCCGCAACCCCGGTCAGCTGGCCGCCCTCCGCGCCGACCACTCGCTGGTCCCCACGGCCGTGGAGGAGCTGATGCGGTACGACACGCCGTTGCAGCTGTTCGAGCGCTGGGTTCTCGATGACATCGAGATCGACGGTACGACCATTCCCCGTGGCGCCGAGATCGCCATGCTCTTCGGCTCCGCCAACCATGACCCTGCCGTCTTCACCGCCCCCGAGGAGCTGGACCTCTCCCGTCCGGACAACCCGCACATCTCCTTCAGCGCGGGCATCCACTACTGCATCGGGGCGCCGCTCGCCCGCCTGGAACTCACCGCATCCCTGCGTGCGTTGCTCTCCCAGGCACCGACGCTCACCCTCACCGCCGAGCCGGTACGCAAGCCGGCCTTTGTGATCCGGGGGCTGGAGGGACTCAGGGTCGAGCTCTGATCCGCCAGGTGGCGTCTCCTGGTGACAGGCCACTCGGTTCGCAGCATTTCGCCCCGCTGGATGACATCCAGCGGGGCGAAATCGACCAACAGCGATTTCCGCGGCTACTTCACGTGCTGCTCGATGTGGACGAATTCAACACCGTGCATTCGGAATCCCACCAGGGAAGACCGTCGCGGACCTCGTGCAGCTGGCGCTCCAGAAAGAGGGGTGGAGCGTCAGGGACTCCCTCGGCCTCGAGGAGATAGAAGTCCGCATTCTTTCCGGTGACGGAGAGTTCGCCATCCGGGATCAGGCCGATGTCCATCCGCCATTCCTTCTTCTTGGCCGCTGAGGGCGTGCTCGACATGATCGTGAAGGGCCGCAGGTCGCGTTCCAGAGGCTCCTCGTCCCAGTGGAACGACCGGAGTCCGCGGACCACGAGCAGGGCGGCATTGCCCGTGCGGTACTGCAGGGCACTGCGCATGTCCAGGAGCAACCCGGCCCGGCCCGTGAGAGGACACACCCTGCAGTCGAGGAGCCCCACCTCCTGCAAGGCGTCGGGCTCCCGCAGCGGATCCCAGCCGATGGGATCCGCCGACGTACCGGTCTCGGCGGTGGTCAAGAGGGCTTCAACCGAGGTCATTTGATCGCCACCCGCGCCTTACCAGCCCATGTCCTTGGCCACTTCTTCTTGCGCTGCGGCAATCTCTTCCTCGGTGGACGCCGTGATGTCCGTGTCGGACGCCCACTCGAACCGGCCCAACAGGTCGGCGAGCGCCTGCTTCTGGGCTGGGTGCGAGATCGGTACCGCGTTCAGATCGGTGCTCATCAGCCAGTCGAACAGCACAATGGCATCCGCACGCCACAGGCGGATGGTGACGGTCGGTACGGATTCCCAAGACTCATCGGCATTCATGGGGGGAGTGTCTTTCCTGGTCAAGGTGGGTGTGGCGCGTTGGTCTGCACGGCCTCAACAAGGTCGTGCAGACCAACGCGCGATGCAACGGTATCTACCGGATCGGAATGTGCCAGTAGGGGTCGGCCGGACCGACGGTATTCCCTGTCAGGGGGTTGATGAACTGGCCCATGTCGTTTGCGTAGGTGATGTATCCGGTGGGTTGCGGGAACTTCCCGGTGGTCGTCGGATCCATGACGCGTACGTATCTGACGCTCTTGTGGAGCCCGTTGGCGAGAGCCTCGGATTCCTTGATGTCATAGAACCAGCCCTTCCCATTGTTGGCCTTCGCCAGAGCCTTGCGTCCCTTGGGGAGCCAGAGGGTCTCGCCGGCGGGGCCGGTGACGTTGGCGATCAGGCACCGGCTGTTGTGAACCAGAACCGGGGTGTCACCCGCGAAGACAAAGTACGTGTGCAGGCCCTCGACCGTGAGGTTGTAGGTCCGCGCGATCTTGCTGAAGGACCGGTTGGCCAGGACGGTGACGGTGGAGCCGTCGTCGGTCCTGAGCGTCATTCCGGGCCGCAGGACCTCCGCCTCGACCCAGTCGTTCTCCGACGGCGACCAGAACGGGTGCTCGTACGTCGCTGTCAGCTTCTCCTCGCCCTGCGGGGTGGAGATGCCGAGTTCGTTGAAGAACTTGTCGTCCTCGGTGACGATCAGGTCGGTGACCCTGCGCGGGCCCTGCTCCCGGGTGACCGGGTCCGTGGCGAGCACCTCGTCGCCGACCTGGACGGACTCGATGTTCTTCGCCGAGTCGTCGGCCATGAGCACCCTGGTGCCCGCGAGGAAGCACTGCGTGCACTTCTGGGCCGCGCGCACCGTCCTGCTGCCGTCGACCACATCCTCTACTCCGTCAAGTCCCTTCTTGAGGAGCTTGAGCTTGCCGACCGGAAGGAATGACAGCGCGGCGAGAGAGCACTTGCCGAGGCTGGGATTCTGGACGCATTCCTTGGCGTCGTTCAGACCGAGGATCTCCCAGACGATCTCCTTCATCGTCGGGTCGATCTCGGGGAAGGTGAGGGGCTTGCCGGCCAGCGCGCAGGGCGGCAGGTGGTCGCGGTACGGGTTGACGATGCAGACCGGTTCGCTTTCCCGCTCCTGCTTGCGGCGTTCCGCTGCCACCCGACGCGCTTCGGCCTCCTCCGCCTCGCGCTTCTGCACCACGTCCTTCCAGGCCGCGGCGGCCAGCTGGTCGGCCTCTGCCGCGCTCTTCCCGGCCGCCACCGCGTCCGCATGCGCACGGCTGCTGGACTCCTTGGCCTCGTACGCCGAAGTGCGCGCGTACTCGGCGGAGAACTCCGCCTGGGCAGCGGACTCCTCGGCGGCCACCGCGTCGCTTGCCGCACGGTTGGCGGCGGCGCGTGCGGTGGTCGCCGAGGTCTTGGCCTGCTTGGCGCTGGTCTCCGCGCGGTCCGCCGCGTTGTCGGCTGCGGTGGCGTAGTCCTCGGCCTCGCCGGCGCTCTTCTTGGCGTCGGCGGCGGCCAATTCGGCTTCGGCGGCGGCGTTCTTGGCGTCGGCGGCGGCCTTGGCGGCGACCGCGGCGTTGTACCGGGCGGTGGCCGCGATGTTCTGGCCCTCGGCGATGAGGCGTTCGACCTGGGCGACGTGGGTGTCGGCGAGCCCGTCCTTCTGGGCGGCCGTGTACTGGCCCGCCTGGACGAAGTTGTGCACCTCGTCGGCGGACCCGGCGAGCGCGATCTTCGCGGCGGACTTGACCTCGGGACCGCCGACGTTGAACAGCTGGGTGGCGATCACCCGCTCGTCGGCCTGCTGGGCCTCGTACTGACCGCTGTTGAGGAAAGCGAGCAGGGCCTGCGTGCTGCCGTCCTGCAAGGCCTTGACGGCGCCTTCCTTGACGCCGGGGCCGCCGTCATTGGCGAGCTTGGTGACCGCGATGCGGTAGTCGGCGTTGGCGGCCTGGTGCCGGCCGGTGGTGTAGAAGTCGAGGATCTGCTGGTCGGTGCCCTTCAGAGCCTCGGTGGCCGCAGTGCGTACCGCCTCGTAGGGGCCGGCCGAGGCGAGGTCGGCGACCTGCTGACGCGTCTCGTCCGCGAGGGCCTTGTCCCAGCCGGTCTTCAGGTACTCGATGACCTCGGCGTCGGTACCGGACAGGGCCTGGGCGGCCGCGTCCTTGCGCCAGGAGCCGAAGTACTGCAGCGCCCGCATCGCGACCGCACGACCCTTGACCGCGATGGCGGCCTGGTCGGCGTCGGGCTTGTTCGCCTCGGCGGTCAGGGACTTGGTGTCGTCCACGATCGCCTGGCCCTCGACCACCGTCCGGGAGACATCCGCGGTGAAGGTGTCTGCCGAGGACTTGTACGTCATGGCGGCCTCGACACCCGCGTTGGTGCGGGTCTTGAGGTCCTCGGCCTCGGTCTCGCGGGCGATGCCGAAGGTCTTCTGCGCCGTTGCCACCGCCTTGGTGGCGGTGTCGGCGGCGGCCTTGGCGGCAGCGGCCTGCTTGGTGGCCTCGGCTGCCTGGTCGGCTGCCTCACCGGCGTGCGCCGCGGCTTCCTCGGCGGCCGTGGCGGCGTTGAAGGCATGCGTGGCGGCCGAGTTGGCCGCGTCACGGGCCTCGTTGGCCGCCGTCGCCGACCTGCGGGCCAGTGCCTCGGCGGCGGTGGCGGCGCGGTCGGCCTCGGCGGCGTGCCGGCGGGTCTCCGCCGCGGCGGCCCGGGCCTCGGCCGCGGATCCGCCGGCGGCCTCCGCGTAGTTGGCTGCCTGGTCGGCCGCGTTGGCGGCGGCGTTGGCGTTGCCCGTTGCGCTGCGGGACGCGGCTGCCGCGTCGGCGGCGGCCAGGGACGCCTTGCCGGCCTGCTCGGCGGCCGCGGCCGAGCGCTTGGCGAGCTCGCCGGCCTTGCGCGCCTCGGCGGCCCGGTCGAGGGCGGCCTGGGCCTGGCCCTTGTCCTTGCTCGCGGCGAAGGCCGCGTTCGAGGCACGGCCCGCGGCTTCGGCCGCGGCCGCGGCCGCGTTCGCCGTCTGCGCCGCGGCGAGCGACGCCCGCCTGGCCGAGCGGTTGGCCTCGTTGGCAGCGCCGATCGCCCGCTGCGAGGCCTCGGCCGCCGCCCGGGCCGCGTCGGCGGCCTGCTTGGCCTTCGCCGACGCGCGGATGGCATCGGTCTTCGCGGCTTCGGTCTCCTTGGCCGCCCGCTCCGCGGCTTCCTTGGCGAGCGCGGCGGCGGTGATGGCCTGTGCGGAGGCCTCCACGGCCTTGTCGGTCGCGTCCTCGGCCTGCTTGCCAGCCTTCTCGGCCTGCTCGATCAGCTGCGCGATCGTGGCGTGTTCCTGGTCACGGTTGCGGGCGACGAACTGGCCGACCTCCAGGAACTCGACGATGTCGTCCGCAGTGCCCTGCAGTGCGAGCTTGGCGGCGGCCTTCACGTTCGTGCCGCCGGTGCTGTAGAGCTTGGTGACCTCGACCCGGTTGTCGGTCTGCTGCGCCTTGTACTGGCCGACCTCCAGGAACTGCTTGACGTCCGCGGAGGTGCCCAGCAGTGCGGCCTTGCCCGCGTCCTGAACGCCGGGGCCGCCGAAGTTCACGACCCTGGCGGCCTCCACGCGCAGATCCTGCTCGTTCGGGGCCTTCCAGCCCTCGTCCAAGAAGGCCTCGACGTCGGCCGGTGTGCCGGTGAGGGCCTTCTTCGCGCCCTCCCGCACGGCAGGCCCACCGGCGTTCACCACCCGGGAGAGATCCACCCGGTCATCGATCTGCTGAATGCCGGGCGCATCCGTGAGGAACGTCCGGATGTCCTCGTCCGAGCCCAGAAGCGCCTTCTCGGCCGCTTCCTGGATGCCGGTCCCGCCCTCGAGCCAGTAGCCGACCACCAGTCCGCGGTACACGGTCGGTTCGGCGTCTGCCGCGGTCGCGGGGGTTGTGCCCAGGAGAGTCGCCGCCAGTGTGGCGGACAGTACAGTCGCACACGCCGCGCGGAAGCCCCCCAGGCGTATGGAGCGCGATGGTTGTTTCACCTGACGGTCCTTCAAGCTATGTCCGCTTTCCGTTGGATCGCGGGGAAGTAAACGCGATAGCGAAGCCGCGGCACACCGATAACAGTTGACGAACTGTCAGGTGGCGCCATCTCTCCAGGTGAAGGAGGGCTTTGCAGCTTGCCGACAGGGATCTTACCTGTGCTTTACTTTCGAGAAGCCTATGTGATGAATGAGAGGAATCCATGGCGATATCCCCTGCCCGGAAGACCCTTCTGGGCGGCCTCACCGCCGCCCTCGTGGTCGGCCTCGGTGCCACCGCGCTGGCTCTCCCGCAGATCGCGCCGGCCGCCCAGAGCGCCGCCGTCGAGGGCATGCCCGACCTGGTCGAGGACTTCGACCACCCCGGTGCCGCCGAGCTCCTCGCGGACCGCGGAGTCACGCTCAAGCGCGGCGACGGGCACGTCTGGCTCACCGACGTCACCGACCTCGGCGAGTGCGCCGACCCGTCGAACATCGCGATCGAGTCCCGCAAGGGCATCTTCTGCTTCAAGACCAACGCCAAGTCCGGCTTCCTGACGCTCGAGCTGCCCGACACCTTCAGCATCTGGACACAGGACCGCCCGGTGAAGGCCACGCTGACCGCCGAGGGCACGGACACCGTCGTCAACGCGCCGGCCAACGACCTCACACCGGTCGGCGAGTCCGGCGACACCGGCCTCCGCTCGGTCCTCGTCGAGATCCGCGTCACCGGCTGACCCACGCCGGACCGGCACCGCTTCCGCGTGCGCCCGGCAGCGCGCACCACTGAACCACCAGGAACCTCTACGTGTCTCACATACGTCCACGCGTTGCGCTGACGAGCACCCTGCTCGCCGCCGGCGTCGTATCCGGGGTACTCACCGGCACCCCCGCGCAGGCCGTCACCGGCGGCACCGCCGCCACCGACACCACGTACGGCTATACCGCGCGCCTCATCATCGGCGACACGGACCGCGGCTGCTCCGGCACGCTCGTCGACTCCGAGTGGCTGCTGACGGCGGCCAGTTGCTTCGCCGACTCCACGGGCGCCGCCGCGCAGGCCGGCGTACCGAAGCTGAAGACGACCGCGACCATCGGCCGCTCCACCGACCTCGCCGGTACCGACGGTGTCGTACGTCAGGTCGTCGAGCTCGTGCCGCGTACCGACCGCGATGTGGTGCTCGCCCGGCTGAACCGGCCGGTCACCAACGTCACCCCGATCGCCCTGGCGACCACCGCCCCCACCGCGGGCGAGGAGCTGAAGTTCGCCGGGTACGGGCGTACGAAGGCCGAATGGGCCCCGATGAAGCTGCACTCCGGCGCCTACACCGTGGACTCCGCGGACACCACCACCGCCTTGGTCACCGGCAAGGCCGGCGCGGCGGCGTGTGCGGGTGACGCCGGTGGTCCGGTGGTGCGGGGAACGGGCACCTCAGCTGCCCTCGTCGGCCTCAACACCCAGTCGTATCAGGCGGGTTGCTTCGGCATCGACGCGGCGGAGACCCGTACCGCAGGCGCCACCGCCCGCGTGGACGACCTCGCCTCGTGGGTGAACTCCAAGGCCGGCGCCCTCCGTGTCACCGACTTCAACGGCGACGGCGTCGAGGACATCGCGATCTCCGACCCGAAGGCCACCGTCGGCTCTGCCGCCGAGGCCGGTGTGGTGCGGATCGTGTACGGCGGCGGCAAGGGCACCGTCGAGGTCAACCAGGACCTCGACTGGGTGGCCGGCGGCGCCGAGGCCACCGACTGGTTCGGTGAGGCCATCGACACCGTCGACTACAACGAGGACGGCTACACCGACCTGGTCGTCGGTACCCCCTCCGAGGACCTGGGCACCGCCACCTCGGCCGGATTCGTCGACGTCATCTACGGCGCCGCGGGCGGCATCGGCACCGGCGCGACGAAGTACACCCACTTCGAGCAGGGCGGGGGCACCGGCGCGATCGCGGGCTCCGCCGCGGAGACCGACGACCGCTTCGGCCACGCCGTCGCGGCCGGCACCACGCAGGCCGGTGAGCCCTACATCCTGGCCGGCAGCCCCGGCGAGGCCCTGGGCACCATCACGAAGGCGGGCATGGCCTTCTACATCCACGCCGGGACCAGCGTCGGCATCTCCCAGAACAGCGCGGACGTGCCCGGCGACCCCGAGACGGGCGACCGCTTCGGCGCCGCCGTCGCCGGCAACGCCAACCACCTCGCCATCGGCGGCCCGAACGAGAACGTCGGCACCAAGGCGGACGCGGGCGGTCTGTCGCTGTTCAACCACAACAAGCTGACCGCCTCCGAGGGCAGGCCGACCCCGCTCAGCGGCATCGACCAGGACCTCGCCACCGTCTCCGGCGCCGCCGAGGCGGGCGACGAGTTCGGGTACGCCCTCAGCATGACCGCGTACCGTCCCACCGGCGCCGCGGCCGCCACCGAGTCGATCCTCGCGATCGGTTCACCCGGCGAGGCCATGACCGTCGGCACCTCGGCCAACGCCGACGCGGGCCGCGTGGTCCTGCTCCGTGTCAAGGCGGACGGCACCTGGAGCGAGCTGCGCGATCTCTGGCAGGGCACCGGCGACGACGACGTCTCGGGTACCGCCGAGGCCGGTGACCGCATGGGCGAGAGGCTCACCGCGATCAACCTCGCCCCGCGCGCGGTCGGCACGGAAGCGACGATGAAGCTCGCCGTCGGCACACCGGGCGAGGCCATCGGCACTCTCACCAAGGCCGGCGCGGTCCACACCTTCTCGCTGCTCGGCACGGCGGGCGCCAATGACCGCTGGATCGAGGCGGGCGACGGTGACGGCGTCCCCGGCCCTGCCGGCGCCGACCAGAACCTGGGCCGCAGCATCCACTTCACCGGCACCAAGCTCTACATCGGCACGCCCTACGGCCCGTCCACCGGTGCGCTGTACGCCCTGCCGCACTCCAACGTGACCGCCGGCGGCACCGTCGCCGCGGTCACCACGTACAAGCCCGGCACCGGCGGCCTTCCGGCCAGCGCCGCGCGCTTCGGCTACGTGGCGCGGTAATCACTCGCAACAGACAACGGGCACCCGCCCGTTGACACTCCGGGATTCCCCGAGGGCCGAGCCCGGTCCTCGGGGAATCCCGTCGTACTACCCACGCCCTGCCGCCTGGAGCCGGAACTCACCCGCCCAGATCCCGCCTCCGCAAAGCCCCCAGCCCCGCCCCCACCAACCCCACCGCGATCCCCACCAGAACAACCACCGGCGTCCAGGCCATCTCGCCCCCCGGCAGCTTCGGAAGGTGCCCGAAGGGCGAGAGGTTCATGACGGCCTGCGGCACGTTCAGCGCGGGTCCGATCCAGCCGAGGAGGAGGGCGAGACCGGCCGCGCCCCAGGCACCGGGGGCCAGTTGGGGCGAGAGCCCGTGGAGGAGGACCGCCAGGCCGCCCAGAGTCCAGATGGCCGGGACCTGGACGAGGCAGGCCCCGAGGATGGGGCCGAGACCGGCGCCGTAGCCGAGACCGAGGCCCAGCCCGCCGAGCAGCATGATGAGGACCGTGCCGCCGAACGCGATGGCGAGATGGCCGGAGGCCCAGCGCAGTCGCCCGACCGCCCCGGCGAGTACGGGCTCGGCCCGCTGCGAGGTCTCCTCGCCGTGCAGCCGCAGCACGGACGAGACGACGTACAGCGCGGCGACCATGCCGAGCAGCCCCACCATCGCCGCCAGGAACGCGTCCGTGATCCCGGCCTGCCCACCCATCCGTTCGATGATCTCGCGGGTCTTGTCGTTGTCCCCGACCAGATCCGCCGCCCCCTTCGTCATCCCGCCGAAGGCGGCCCCGGCCGCGAGGAACCCGAGGCTCCAGCCCAGCACACTGCCCCGCTGGAGCCGCCAGGCAAGCGCCCCGGCCGTACGGAGGCGCCCCGAGGCGGGCCCGGGCCGGGTGGGCAGGAAGCTCATGCCGACATCGCGCCGCCCGGCGAGTTCGTAGGCGACCGCGCCCTGCACGGCGCACGCCGCGACGAACAGGAGCAGCACCCACCAGCGTTCGCCCGCGAAGGCCCTGATCTCCTCCAGCCAGCCCACCGGCGAGATCCAGGTCAGGGCGGAGGAGCCGTCGGTGGTGGCCGAGTCACCGGCCGCCTTCAACACGAAGGCCGCGCCCAGCAGTCCGCCCGTCAGCCCCTTCGCGAGCCGCGCGCTCTCGGTGAACTGCGCGACGATCGCCGCCATGGTCGCGAAGACCATGCCGACACCCGCGACCGCGAGCCCCAACGCCAGTGCTCCGCCGCCGCCTTGGCCCGCGAGCCCGCCCGCGACGATCAGCGCGAGTGCCCCGTTGGCGACGAACGCCGCAAGGAGCGCCGCGGTCAGCGGGGCACGCCGCCCCACCATTCCCGCCGAGAGCATCTCCTGCCGCCCGCTCTCCTCCTCGTCGCGGGTGTGCCGTACGACGATGAGCAGGCTCATGATGGCGGCGAACACCCCGGCGAAGCCGCCGATGCGCCAGGCGGTGAGCCCGCCGAGCGAGTCGCTGAACACCGGCCCGTACGTGGCGCGCAGGGAGCTGTTGGTGAGCATCTGCCGTGCCAGGTCGGCGCGTTCGGCCGGGGTGCTGTAGACGGTCTCCAGCGAGTTCGGCATGGAGAGCACCAGCAGGCCGATCACGCCGACCCAGAGCGGGATCATCACCCGGTCGCGGCGTAGCGCGAACCTCAACAGGGTGCCTGTGCCTGCCAGTTGGCGGGATCCTCCGGCCCGCACGGTGAAGGCCGAGGCGGTGGCGGTCATCGTGCCATCGCCCCTTCCGAAGCGCGCACGTCCTCCTGGTAGTGCCGCAGGAACAGCTCCTCCAGGGTCGGCGGCGTCGAGGTCAGCGACCGTACGCCCGAGCCGGTCAGGGAGCGCAGTACGGCGTCCAGCTTGTCGGTGTCGACCTGGAGTTTGACGCGCCTGCCGTGTACGTCGAGGTCGTGGACCCCGGGCAGGTCGGCCAACCCGTTGGGCGGGCCCGCGAGTTCGGCGGTGACGCTCGTACGGGTGAGGTGGCGCAGGTCGGCGAGCGATCCGGTCTCGACGGTCCGGCCCTTGCGGATGATGCTGACCCGGTCGCAGAGTTCCTCGACCTCGCTGAGGATGTGCGAGGAGAGGAGGATCGTCCGGCCGCGGTCGCGCTCCTCCTCGACGCAGCTCTGGAAGACCTCCTCCATCAGCGGGTCGAGGCCGGAGGTCGGCTCGTCCAGGATCAGCAGGTCGACGTCCGAGGCGAAGGCGGCGACGAGGGCCACCTTCTGCCGGTTGCCCTTGGAGTAGGTGCGCCCCTTCTTGGTCGGGTCGAGTTCGAACCGCTCGATGAGATCGGCCCGGCGCGCCCTGTCGAGCCCTCCCCGCAGCCGCCCGTACAGGTCGATGACCTCGCCGCCGGAGAGGTTGCGCCACAGGGTCACGTCACCGGGGACGTACGCGATCCGCCGGTGCAGTTCCACCGCGTCCGCCCAGGGGTCCCGGCCAAGGAGCTGTGCCGCCCCCGAGTCGGCGTGCAGCAGGCCGAGGAGGACCCGGATGGTGGTGGACTTCCCGGCGCCGTTCGGGCCGAGGAATCCGTGCACTTCACCGGTCTCGACGTCCAGGTCGAGACCGTCAAGGGCGTGCGTCCTGCCGAACGACTTGTGCAGTCCGGAGACGGTGATTGCCTTCGTCATGATTCCGAACGTACGCTTCTTTCAGAAATTTGTGAAGTTAAGGAAGCATATGAACGGCCGATACACTGAGTGGCGGTGCGTGAGCAGGGGAGATGATCCAGGGATGACCGAACCCATCGGAGCCGAGCGTGACCCGGAGGCGGTCTCGAAGTTCGTCGAGGGCTTCGCGGCGCAGCTCGTCGAGGCCGGGATGACGCGTATGCCGGCCCGGGTCTTCGCGGCCCTGCTCGCCTCTGACACCGGCACCCTGACCTCCGCCGAACTCGGCGAGACCCTGCAGATCAGCCCGGCCGCGGTGTCCGGCGCGGTCCGCTATCTGGCGCAGGTGCACATGGTCTCGCGCGAGCGGGAACCCGGCTCACGGCGCGAGCGCTACCGCGTGCACAGTGACCAGTGGTACGAGGCGCTGACCAATCGCGAGGCGATTCTCAAGCGGTGGGCGTACGCGCTGCGTGAAGGCGTCGAGAGTCTCGGCGCCGATACCCCTGCTGGGCGGCGGCTTGCTGAGACTCAGGCCTTCTTCGAGTTCGTCGACGGGGAGATCGCCCTGATGATGGGGCGTTGGCGCGTCCACCGGGACCAGGTTTTCGGCCAAGGGTGAGGTCGCGTAGAGAGGTGGGTGGGGAACTGCGGGCCCGCCGTGGCTGGTCGCGCAGTTCCCCGCGCCCCTGAAGGGGCGCTCCCGTCAACGGTGACAGCTCGTCACCGTTCCTTTGTCTCCTCCAGGACTGTTCGTCCCAGCAGCGCGTACCGCTCCGGAGCCCGTCGCTTCAGATAGGTCGCGTAGCCGAGGCCGCCCACCGCGACCAGTGCCACGATCCACGGGGTCGCCTTCAGGACCAGTGAGCCGGACTCCGTGCCCGCCGCGACGCCCATGTTGGACACCAGGAGCACGACCACCGCGAGCATCGCGACGCCGCCGAGGAGCGGGGCGGTGAAGGTCTTGAACCAGTGGCGGCTCTCGGGGTGGTTCTTGCGGAAGTAGGCGAGGACCGCGAAGGAGCAGACGGCCTGGACGACGAGGATCGCCATGGTGCCGAGGATGGCGAGAAGGACGTAGAGCGCGTTGTACGGGTCCTTGCCCGCGATCCAGAACGCGGCGATCAGGACGCCGCTCACGATCGTCTGCGCCAGGCCCGCGATGTGCGGGGAGCCGTGCCTGGCGTGGGTGCGGCCGACGGTGTTCTTCAGTCCGGGGATGGCGCCTTCGCGGCCCAGGGCGTACATGTAGCGGGCGGCGCAGTTGTGGAAGGCCATGCCGCAGGCGAGCGAGCCGGTGATCATCAGCCACTGCATGACGTCGACGGCCCAGTGGCCCACGTACTGCTCGGTGGGGCCGAAGAAGAGGCCGAGCGGGTTGGCGGTGGCGACCTCGACGGCCTTCGACTCGCCCGTGCCCGAGATGGCCATCCAGGAGACGAAGACGTAGAAGATGCCGACGCCAAGCACCGAGATCATCGTCGCCTTGGGGATGATCTTCTTCGGGTTGCGGGACTCCTCGCCGTACATCGCCGTCGACTCGAAGCCGACCCACGACCAGAAGGCGAAGAACAGCCCGAGGCCGGCGCTGGTCCCCTTGAACGCGTTGACCGGGTTGACCGGGTCGAGGCTGAAGCCGTCCGGGCCGCCGCCGTGCAGGGCGACCGAGATCGCCATCGCCGCGAGGATCGTCACCTCGGTCGCCAGGAGTACGACAAGCAGCTTCTCGGCGACGCTGACGCCGAACCAGGTGCCGGTCGCGTTGATGGCGAGCATCAGCATCGCGAACGCCCACCACGGGACGGCAAGTCCCGTCTGGTCCTCGAGAGTTGTCGTCGCGAAGACCGAGAAGATGCCGATGAGCGCGGGCTCGAAAACGGCGTACGCGAAGGTCGCGAGCAGCCCCGCGGCGAGGCCGACGGTGCGGCCGAGCCCGTAGGAGATGAAGCCGTAGAAGGCGCCCGTGGAGGTGATGTGCTTCGCCATCGAGGTGAAGCCGACGGAAAAGATCGCCAGGACGACCATTGCGACGAGGTAGCTGGCGGGGGCGCCGATGCCGTTGCCGGCGGAGACCATGAAGGGCACGTTGCCGGTCATGGCGGTGATCGGGGCCGCGGTGGCGACGGCCATGAAGACCACGCCGAGCAGGCCGATCGCGTTCGGCTTCAGCCGGTGGACGGTGCCGTCGCCCGCCCCCGTACTCGTCCCTTCCGCAGGGGCTACGCCCTCTTGAACCGCCATCGGGTGGCCCCTTTCCGCAGTCACACTCGTTGATCACTGTCTGTGCTCGATGGGCCGGAATCCTGCTGGCCGAATGATTCGCCCCGCAGGTCGGGGCGTTAAATGTGTGTCAACTAGACCTTTGGACTGCCTGGGGATCGAACGTCTGCGTTAACTCTCCGTCCGGCCATGGACCCCGGGTCCCGGCCCTTCGTACGGTCGCCGACATGACCACCTACACCGCCGCCCTCGGCGGCCGGAGCCACCGGTTCGACGGACTGGCCGCCCTGCTCGCCGCCGCGAGCCCCGAGCGGTCCGGCGACCGGCTCGCCGGGCTCGCCGCCGAGTCCGCGCAGGCGCGGGTCGCGGCGCGGTGGGCCCTGGCGGAGGTGCCGCTCGCGCAGTTTCTCGCCGAGCCGGTGATCCCGTACGAGGACGACGACGTGACCCGGCTGATCGTGGACACGCACGATGCGGCCGCGTTCGCGCCGGTGGCCGGGCTCACGGTCGGCGAGTTCCGCGAGTGGCTGCTGTCCTCGACGGCGGACGCGGGCGCCCTTGCCGCCCTGGCACCCGGTCTGACACCCGAGATGGTCGCCGCCGTCTCCAAACTCATGGGCAACGCGGACCTGGTGGCCGTCGCCCGCAAGGTGCGGGTGGTCACGGCCTTCCGCTCCACCATCGGCCTGCCCGGCCGGCTGGCCACCCGCCTCCAGCCCAACCACCCCACCGACGACCCGGCGGGCGTGGCCGCGGCCCTCCTCGACGGACTCCTCCTCGGTTCCGGCGACGCCGTCATCGGCATCAATCCGGCGACCGACAGCCCCAAGGCGGTACGGGATCTCCTGGAACTCCTGGACGGCGTGATCGCCCGCTACGACATCCCCACCCAGTCCTGCGTCCTGTGCCACGTCACCACCAGCATCGACCTGATGGAACGCGGCGCCCCCGTCGACCTCGTCTTCCAGTCCATCGCAGGTACGCAGGCCGCGAACGCCTCCTTCGGCGTCACCCTCGGCCTGCTCGACGAGGCGCATGAGGGGGCGAAGGCGCTGGGCCGGGGCACCGTCGGGCACAACGCCCTCTACTTCGAGACCGGCCAGGGCAGCGCACTGTCCGCCGACGCGCACCACGGCGTGGACCAGCAGACGGTGGAGGCCCGCGCGTACGCCGTGGCCCGCCGCTACGACCCGCTCCTCGTGAACACCGTCGTCGGCTTCATCGGCCCGGAGTACCTGTACGACGGCCGCCAGATCCTGCGGGCGGCTCTCGAGGACCACTTCTGCGGCAAGCTCCTCGGCCTGCCCATGGGCCTCGACATCTGCTACACGAACCACGCCGACGCCGATGACGACGACATCGCGACCATGCTGACCATGCTCGGCGTCGCGGGCGCCTCCTTCGTGATCTGCACCCCGGGCGGCGACGACATCATGCTCAACTACCAATCCGCCTCGTACCACGACGCGTTGTACCTGCGCGAGGTGCTCGGCCTGCGCCCGGCACCGGAGTTCGAAGCGTGGCTGGAGCGGATCGGGCTCCTTGACGACGGGGGCGGGATACGGGATGTCGCCGGTACGGCACATCCCCTGATGACGATCGGCAAGGAGCTGGCGGCATGACGGATCGTCAATTGGCCGACCTGGTACGGGCCTTGGTGGTGCCCGAGTCGGATGCCGCGATGTGGGCGAGCCTGCGCACGCACACCCAGGCCCGTATCGGGCTCGGGCGGGCGGGCTCGGCTCTGCCTACGCGGCACCGTCTTGAGCTCCAGGCCGCGCATGCCGCGGCGCGGGACGCGGTGCACTCGCCGTTCGAACCGGAGCTGGTGGCTGCCGCGCTGACGGGAGTTCCGACGGTACGGGTTCGGAGTGCCGCTCCCGACCGGCTCACGTATCTCCAGCGGCCGGATCTGGGGCGCCGGCTCGACGACCTCGACCGGGCGCACCTTCCTCGCGGCGACTGGGACGTGGTGTTCGTGGTCGCCGACGGGTTGTCCAGCCGGGCCGTGCACGAGCACGCGGCGGCGGTGATCCGTGCGACGACCTCGCTGTTGCCGGGGGACTGGAGCGTCGCTCCGGTCGTCCTCGCGGAACAGGCCCGCGTGGCCCTCGGGGACGACATCGCCCACGCCCTTGGCGCCACGATGGTCGTCGTCCTCATCGGTGAACGCCCCGGTATGTCCGCGGCGGACTCCCTGGGCGCGTACCTGACGTACGCCCCCGTCCCGGGCACCACGACGGACGCCGACCGCAACTGCCTTTCCAACATCCGGCCGCCGCTGGGGCTGTCCCACGGGGCGGCCGCGGCCAAGCTGGCGGCGCTGATGGGGCGGGCGCGGGAGCTCGGGGGGACGGGGGTGGCGCTGAAGGACGACTTCTCGCCCCCTCCGCCCCTACCCGTCCCGTAGTTCCGGGCTCCGCCCGGTTTCAGCCCGTCCGGCGTTTGAGGACGAGGCCGTTCAGGCCGAAAACGGGGGTCTGGGGGCGGCAGCCCCCAGGTACGGGACGGGCAGGGGCGGAGGGGGCGAGAAACCACCCCCCACCCACCCGTCACCCCACCGGCAACGTAAGCCCCCAAGCCCCCTCCCGAACCACCCAAGTCCGAGTCCGCACGGGCCCCCCGACCACCGCATCCGCCCGATAACGAAAATCCGCCCCGGACACGGTCACCCGCCGCCCCACAACCCGCAGCGGAGCAACCGCCGCCCCCACGGACACCGGCCGCACCTCCACCTCCGCACCCCCGAGCACCCCCGGAGTCACGGAAACCGCCTCCACGGGCTGATCAAGGTCGACGAGGAGCACCCCGTCCACCTCGACCCGAAGCCGGAACGGCCCGGGCGCGGCCACGGAGGCCCCGACGCGCCCCGGCCGCGAGGCCAGGGTGCGGACCAGCGACTGGCAGGTCCGCAGCCAGGGCAGCCGCCCGTCGGACAACCCGCCGACGGGCACGGGAGCCGAGACGGGGTCCAGAGACGGCACGGACGGAATCCGCAGCGCCCCCACCACCACCCCGTCACTGTCGTCCACCAGCAGATCCATCCGCCGCTCGACCCCGTCGAGCACGGCCCGAGCCGCCGCCACCGCCCCCATGGGCACCCCCAGCGACCGGGCGAGCGACAGCACACCCCCCACCGGCACGAGGGACACCGCACACGCCCCCAGCGCCCGCTGCCGGTGCAAAAGGGACACAGCGCGCAGCAGCGCCCGGTCGTCCCCGACGACAACGGGCCGCCGGGACCCCCGACGGGCCAGTGCGCGAGCAAATTCCTCAGGCCCGTCGGGGAGGCACACTTTCGTGGCCGCACCCGCGCTGAGCACGTCTTTTGCGATCCGTACCGACTCACCGTCACTGTGACGGGCGACCGGGTCGATGACCACCAGGAGCTGGTCGGAAGGCGCCACCTCGGTCATGCCTCGCTTCCTCGGGTAGCATCTTTGTGCAAGAGCCCCTTGCGCTATTGCGCCAGGGGCTTCGTCTATTCCGGGGCATCCGGTCCGACGGTCGCGGCCAAAGGTGGTCGCCGGCGTACGCAGCCGTGCACAAATCAGCCGCGTACGTCTCCGACCTTGGACATGCCCCGCCCGGAAGGGGTGTACGCGCGTGCCCGCACTTGTGCTGCTCGGTGCTCAGTGGGGTGACGAAGGCAAGGGAAAGGCCACGGACCTGCTCGGCGGTTCTGTGGATTATGTGGTGCGCTACCAGGGCGGCAACAACGCCGGCCATACGGTAGTCGTGGGCGATCAGAAGTACGCCCTTCACCTCCTCCCTTCCGGGATCCTCACACCGGAGTGCACTCCGGTCATCGGAAACGGAGTCGTCGTCGACCCGTCGGTCCTGTTCTCCGAGCTGAACGGACTGAACGAGCGAGGCGTCGACACGTCCAAGCTCCTGATCAGCGGAAACGCGCACATCATCACGCCTTACAACGTGACGGTGGACAAGGTGACGGAACGCTTCCTCGGGAAGCGGAAGATCGGCACCACCGGGCGCGGTATCGGCCCGACGTACGCGGACAAGATCAACCGCGTGGGCATCCGCGTCCAGGACCTGTACGACGAGTCGATCCTGACGCAGAAGGTCGAAGCGGCCCTCGACGGCAAGAACCAGCTCCTCACCAAGGTCTTCAACCGCCGCGCCATCGAGGCGGAGCAGGTCGTCGAGGAACTGCTGACCTACGCGGACCGGCTCAAGCCGTACGTCGCGGACACCGTGCTGCTCCTCAACAAGGCGCTCGACGACAACAAGGTCGTGCTCTTCGAGGGCGGCCAGGGCACGCTGCTCGACATCGACCACGGCACGTATCCCTTCGTCACGTCCTCGAACCCCACCGCGGGCGGGGCGTGCACCGGATCGGGCGTCGGCCCGACGAAGATCAGCCGCGTCATCGGCATCCTCAAGGCGTACACGACCCGCGTCGGCGCGGGCCCGTTCCCGACCGAGCTCTTCGACGCGGACGGCGACGCGCTGCGCCGCATCGGCGGCGAGCGGGGCGTCACGACGGGCCGCGACCGCCGCTGCGGCTGGTTCGACGCCGTCATCGCCCGCTACGCAACGCGCGTCAACGGCCTGACCGACTTCTTCCTCACCAAGCTGGACGTGCTGACCGGCTGGGAGGAGATCCCGGTCTGCGTGGCGTACGAGATCGACGGCAAGCGCGTCGAGGAACTCCCGTACTCCCAGACCGACTTCCACCACGCGAAGCCGATCTACGAGACCCTCCCGGGCTGGTCCGAGGACATCACCAAGGCGAAGTCCTTCTCCGACCTCCCGAAGAACGCCCAGGCGTACGTCAAGGCGCTCGAGGACATGTCAGGCGCCCCGATCTCCGCGATCGGCGTCGGCCCGGGCCGCGACGAGACGATCGAGATCAACTCGTTCATCTAGTCCGGCAGTCCGACGGTCTTTGCTTGTAGCAGTACGTCGACGAGCAGCACGTCGATGAGCGTCCCGGTGGCCCTTCCGGCCACCGGGACCTCTGCGTTCACGGGGCCCCCACGTCCATCGGACGTTTATGCGCACTTGTTATCCCTGACCCCACGCGTACTCATTCATCCAGGGGGAGATCAGTGGGCGCAGACGGGCTGGTTCTGGACGCGGAAGCGTGGGCACAGGTGCTGACCGGGTTGTACGGACCGGTGAGCACGCGCGTCGACCCGGGGGAGGGGTTCCGCGCGGCGGTGCGGGTGAGGGAGCTGGGCGCCGTGCGGGTGTCCGCGGTGCGCTGCCCGCCCGTGGAGGTTCGGGCGGCCGCCGGGCCCTGCGACGAAAGCGCCGCCCGCCACCACCTCGCGCTGGTGCTGGGCGGTGAGCTCGTGCTCGACCAGGCGGGGCGTACGGCCAGGGCCGGGCGGGGTGACCTGGTGCTGTTCGACACCGGCCGCCCGTTCCGGCTGCGGCCGACCGCGCCGTGGAACGCGGTGGTCACCGCGCATCTGGCACCGACCCCGCCGACCCGACCGACCCCGTCGTCCTTACCGTCCCCGCCCCCGCCGCCGGGTGGCCCGGGGCAACTGGTGGCGCGGGAGTTACCGGGCCGCGAAGGGGTGGCCGCGCTGGTCGCGGGGTTCCTGGCGGGCCTGGCGCGTGACGCGACCCCGTACCGGCCGTGCGAGGAGCTGCGGTTGGGCATGGTGGTGACCGACCTGGTCGGGGCCCTGCGCGACCAGTGGCTCGGCGAGGAGGACCCGGAGCCGCCGGTGCTGCTGCCGCGCATCCAGGCATACGTCCTGCGCCATCTCGGGGACGGCGGGCTGACGCCGGACCGGGTCGCCGCCGCGCACCACATCTCCACCCGCTATCTGCACCGCCTCTTCCAGCGGCAGGGGCTCACTGTCGCCGCCTGGATCAAGGCACAGCGGCTGGAGCGATGCCGACGCGACCTGGCCGACCCGCACCTGCGCCGGCTGCCCGTCTACGCCATCGGTGCGCGCTGGGGCTTCGCCAACGCGGCCGACTTCAGCCGGGCGTTCCGCACCGCGTACGGCATCACGCCCACGTGCTTCCGCGAGGGCGAAGGCGGGAGCGAGAGCCGGGGCCAGGCCCAGGGCGAGCCCGCGGTGCGGGTGCGCTCACAGCCAAGGATCAGTGCGCGCAGCGCCAACGACAGTCACGCGACGCCTCAGCAGACTCAGCGGTAAGAGGAGGCGCGGCAGTCGCCGCCCTCACCAGACATGGGGGACAGCATGGCCGAGAGCGAAGCGAAAGCAGCGGCGGCGGTGAGCGAACAGAAGCCGGTGGAGCCGCTCGGCGGCGCCGGACTGTTCGACGTCGACCCCGACCAGACCGGGGTGAGCCAGGACCCGAAGGTCGTCGTCAAGGGTGACATCGCCGTCTTCCCCGAGAACGGGGGACTGTGACATGGGATCCGTCGAAGGCATGCTCGCGCAGATGCGCAAGCTGATAGGCACCGGTGAGAACCCGCCCGGCTCGAACACCAACCTCATCACCAAGTGGTACGGCTTCAACGACGCGTGGTGCGACATGACCGTCAGCTACGCCGCCGCGCACTCGGACAACCTGAGCGCGGTCATGGGCAAGTTCGCGTGGACGGTCGCGCACGCGAAGGCCTTCCAGTCCAAGGGCCGCTGGCACTACGGGGTCGGCGGCATCCGCGCGGGCGACATCATATTCTTCGACTGGAGCGGCACCCGGTCCATCAACAACATCGACCACGTCGGCGTGGTCGAGGCCGTGCACTCCAACGGCAAGATCACCACCATCGAGGGCAACACCAGCGACAAGTGCATGCGCCGGGACCGCTACGCCTCCGAGATCGTGGGCTACGGCCGCCCCTCCTACGGCAACGCCCAGCCGCTGCCCTCCACCGACGGAATGCTGCGCCGCGGCTCGAAGGGCGCCGCAGTCAAGACCCTCCAGCAGAACCTCAACACGGTCATGGCGTCGAAGCTGGTGGTCGACGGGGACTTCGGCGCCGCCACCGAGTCGGCGGTGAAGTCGTTCCAGAAGAAGTACGGCCTCTCGGCCGACGGTGTGTACGGGCCGGCCTCGGCGGCCATGATGAAGTCCGCGCTCAAGGGCGGCACCAAGCCGCAGAAGCCCACCCCGCGGCCGCCCGCCGCCGGAAAGCTCACGGTCGACGGCCAGTTCGGCCCCGCTACCTGCGCCGCGCTCCAGCGCTCGCTCAACAAGCACGGCGCGAAGCTGTCCGTCGACGGCTCCTTCGGGACGCTGACCAAGAAGGCCCTGCAGAGCCATCTGAAGGTGACCGCGGACGGCGTGATCGGCCCGAACACGGTCAAGGCCCTGCAGAAGAAGGTGGGCTCGGGCGTCGACGGCCAGTGGGGCAACGACACCACCCGCCACCTCCAACTGGCCCTCAACGCGGGCAAGTTCTGACCTCTGAGGGGCGTCCGTCCGCCGGGCGCCCCTCAGTATCCGGGTGGCTGACCGCGCGAACCCGGTCCACGTGGGCGCGGTTTCGTCATGCCGTGTCATGCCCATCCTTGACTCGGACATGGCCTGTTCCTGGTTCCCGACAGGCTGAGACGCGACGACTATCTACGCGTGTAACCCCCGTCGCCCCAGTCCCAGGAGCCCCGAATGCCCGTCAACCCCCTGAACCGCCGGGAGTTCGTGAAGAAGTCGGCCGTCACCGGAGCGGCCGTGGCCGTCGCGGGGTCGGTCGCCGCGGCCCCCGCGCAGGCCGCGGACCGGCATCCGGGGAAGAAGCCGCGCACCTGGTCGTTCTCCATCCTCGGCACCACCGACCTGCACAGCCACGTCTTCGACTGGGACTACTACACGGACGCGGCGTACAAGGACAGCAAGGGCAACTCCGTGGGCGTCGCCCGGGTGGCCACGCTCGTCAAGCAGCAGCGCGCCGCGAAGGGCGAGGACCACGTGCTGCTCGTCGACGCGGGCGACATCATCCAGGGCACCTCGCTGGCGTACTACTACGCGCGCGTGGACCCCATCACGGGTTCGGACGCCCCGAAGCACCCGATGGCGATCGCCATGAACGCCATGCGCTACGACGCCGCCGCCCTCGGCAACCACGAGTTCAACTACGGCATCGACGTCCTGCGCAAGTTCGAGAAGCAGTGCCGTTTCCCGCTGCTCGGCGCCAACGCGCTGGACGCGAAGACCCTCCGGCCGGCCTTCGCCCCGTACACGGTGAAGCACATCCGGGTGCCGGGCGCCCCCGACATCAAGGTGGGCATCCTCGGCCTCACCAACCCCGGAATCGCCCTGTGGGACAAGGACAACGTCTCCGGGAAGATGGAGTTCACGGGCCTGGTCGAGCAGGCGAAGAAGTACGTGCCGCGGCTCCGTGCGCTCGGCTGCGACGTCGTCTTCCTCACCGACCACTCGGGCCTGGACGGCAGTTCGTCGTACGGCAGCGAACTCCCGTACGTCGAGAACGCGTCGAACCTCGTCGCCGAGCAGGTCCCCGGTATCGACGCGATCCTCGTCGGCCACACCCACACCGAGGTCTCGTCCTACACGGTCACCAACACCGAGACCGGCAAGGACGTGATCCTCTCCGAGCCGTACTGCTACGGAATGCGCCTGACCGTCTTCGACTTCGAGCTCGAACTCGCCCACGGCCAGTGGAAGGTCACCAGCACCAAGGCGCAGACGCTCAACAGCAACACGGTCGAGGAGGACGCGGAGATCACCGAACTCCTCAAGGCGGACCACGACTTGGTCGTGAAGTACGTCAACACCCCGGTGGGCACGTGTACGGAGGACCTCTCCGCCGCCGAGGCCTGCTGGAAGGACGTCCCCGTCATGGACTTCATCCACGAGGTCCAGATGGCGGCCGTCGCGACCGGCCTCTCCACCGCCGACGCGGCCCTCCCGCTCATCTCCGTCGCCGCCCCCTTCAGCCGCACCGCCGACATCCCGAAGGGCGACGTCACCATCCGCGACGTCGCAGGGCTCTACATCTACGACAACACCCTGTACGGCAAGAAGCTCACGGGCGCCCAGCTCAAGGACTACCTGGAGTACGCGGCGAAGTACTACGCGAAGGTGCCGTCCGGCACGACGGTGGACACCTCCACCCTCACCAACGCCAACAGCTTCTGGGACTACATGTACGACACGGCCGCGGGCGTCTCGTACGACATCGACATCGCCCAGGCCGAGGGCTCCCGCATCAAGAACCTGACCTACAAGGGCACTTCGGTCACCGACGACCAGGTCTTCGTCGTGGCCGTCAACAACTACCGGGCCAACGGCGGCAGCGGATACCCGCACATCGCCGCCGCCGACATCGCGTACAGCTCCACCAACGAGATCCGCCAGCTGATGATCGACTACGTGACGTCGAAGGGCTCGCTGGACCCGGCCGACTTCGCGGCCACCAACTGGAAGCTCACGCAGGACGGGACGGCGGTCTTCTAGCCCAGTCCCCGAAGGTGTACGTCCGCACGCCGGGCGTACACCTTCGTGCGGCCGACCACTCCCATTGCGCTCTGTAGTCGACTCGTCTCCAACTGTGATGCTTCGGAGGGTTTCTGTCACGCATGCAGAAACGTTCGGAGCCATACGGAGACGTGTGCAGACGTGTGGAGAGGTTCGGGACATGTCCTATCTGTTCGACAACGCCGCAGATCAGACGCCGGATCGTTTCTCGGTGCTGGAGGCGCGCTACGACTCCTTCTCCAAGGAGCAGTTGAACCTGACCGGCCTGGACCCTGGCTGGAGATGTCTGGAAGTCGGCGGTGGTGGCGGATCCCTGGGCAACTGGCTGGGGGAGCGCGTCGCGCCGGGCGGGGAGGTCACGGTCACCGACATCGAGCCGCGGTGGGCGAAGACGCGTCCGCGGCCGGCGAACGTACGGCTGGTGCGGCACGACATCACCCGGGATCCGGCACCCGGCGACGGCTACGACCTCGTGCACGCCCGGCTGGTCCTGCTGCATCTGCCCGAACGGCTGCGTGTGCTGGACCGGTTGGTGCGGATGCTGCGGCCGGGCGGCTGGCTGGTCCTCGAGGAGTTCGACTGCGGGTGGACGCCTGTTCTCGCCGCGCCCGACGAGGGGGCGACCGCCCTGTTCGAGCGGGTGCACACCGCGCTCATGGGCATGCTGGAGCAGGCGGGCGCGGAGCCGCTGTGGGGCCGCCGGGTGCTGGGGAGCATGATGCGGGCGGGGCTCCACGAGGTGACGGCGGCGACGTACGCCGAGGCGTGGCAGGGCGGCGGCGAGGGGATCGGTCTGCACCGCGCCAATGTCGGCCAAGTGGCCGGGCGCCTGCGGGAGTCCGGGTTCGGGGAACACGACCTGAAGCGGTTCTCGGCCCTGCTCGACGACCCCGCGTTCGTCGTCAACTCGTACCCGATGATCAGCGCGCGGGGCCGCCGTCCCCGGCAGGAGGCCGGGCGATGAGCCGCCTGCGGTACCGGGAGGCACGACTCCCCCTGGACGAGAACCCCTTGTCCCTCATGGCACGGCTGGTCCGCAGCGGTCTGTTCGACCAGTACGTGGTCTACGAGAACGGCTCCTCGTGGTCCTTCGCCGGCGGCGCCCTCGCGTCCGTCCGGCTCGGCCGCGAGGCCAAGGACCTGCGAGACATGGGAGATCTTCAAGACCTGCGAGGCGTCGAGGACCGGCTCGCCGCCGTGCCGGTGAAGGACTGGCGGGCCTATGGCTGGGCCACCTTCGAACTGGCCACCGCGCTGGCGGGCGCCGCCGTGGACGCCGGGGGCGATCTGCTGCACCTGGTGATTCCCGCGGGTGAGGTGCGTGCCGAGGGCGACACCGTGCTGGTGCGGGCCGTGGACGTCGAGCAGTACGACCGCTTGGTCGCCCTCGTCGGCGCGAGCGTTCCCGCCGACGGCGACACGGGCGGCGCCGCCGGTGGCGACGAGCGGATCAGCCTCGCCCTGGACGACCACGGCAACTACCGGGCCGCCGTCGCCGCGGCCCTGGTGGAACTCCGCGCGGGCGGGCCACTGGAGAAAGTGATCCTCTCCCGACAGGTGCCCGTCCTGGTGCCGGTGGATCTGACGGCCACGTACGTCGCCGGGCGGCGCGGCAACACCCCCGCACGGTCCTTCCTCCTGGACCTCGGCGGGATCCGGGCGGCCGGCTTCAGCCCGGAGACCGTGGTCGAGGTCTCCGGCGGCCGCCGGGTGACCACCCGCCCGCTGGCCGGCACCCGGGCCCGTACGGGATCGTCCGCCCAGATCGCCCGTCTGCGCGCCGAACTGCTCAGCGACCCGAAGGAGATCTACGAACACGCCATCTCGGTCAAGCTGGCCTGCGAGGAGCTGGCCGCCGTCTGCGAGGACACGCAGGTCACCGAGTACATGACCGTCCAGGACCGCGGCACCGTCCAGCACCTGGCCTCCGCGGTCACCGGTCTTCTCCGGGAGGGGCAGTCCCCCTGGCAGGCCTTCGCCGCCCTCTTCCCCGCCGTCACCGCCACCGGCATCCCCAAGGCCCCCGCCTACCCCGTCATCCGCGCCCTCGAAGGCCGGCCACGGGGCCTGTACGCCGGTGCCGTACTCACCTGCGACGCCACCGGCACCCTCGACGCCGCGCTCGTCCTGCGCAGCATCTTCCAGCAGGACGAGCGCTGTTGGCTCCAGGCCGGGGCGGGGATCGTCCAGCAGTCCCAGCCCGAACGCGAACACGAGGAAACCTGCGAGAAGCTGCGCAGCATCGCCGACCACCTGGTGCCGACGGTTCCGCGTCAGGTTCCGCCTACGTCCTCGTGACCTGCTGCTCGGCGGCAACGCGTGGAGCCGGAACGGCTGTCAGCGCCGCGGACGTCTCCGAGTGCGGTGACCGCTGACGGGGCGGTTCGGGGGCGAACAGCCAGCTGATGGGCGGCCGGGTCAGTGGCTGGACCAGTCGGCGGACCGGGGGAGAGCCGAGGACCATCGCCAGCAGGATCGCGCACAGCACCAGGCCGACGATCTCGACCCGGGTGTTCACCCGGGAGATCCAGTCCTGCTCCCGGACCGGCAGAATGATCAGCGGGTGCAGCAGATAGATGGTGAAGCCGCCGGCGCCCAGTGTGGATATCAGCGGCAGCCGCCGCCGGGGCATCAGCCGCAGCAGGCAGAGGACGAGGGCCGCGGCCGTGGCCAGCACCACCAGCCGGATGACCCAGGCCCATTCCAGGCTCAGCGGATCGGCGGCGGTGTAATGGTGGCGCATCGACAGCCAGTTGCCCTTGATGTCCCCGTGCCACAGCCACGCCGCGACAAAGGAGGCAAGGATTCCGGCGACCGCCACGGGCGCGCTCCAGCGGCTGGTGAACCAGGTGTTCAGATGGCCCTGGCCGATTCGCCAGCCGAGGTAGAACAGCGGCATGTAGACGAGGGTCCGGCTCGCGGAGAAGGGCAGCCCGAACTCGTCGATGTACCCCACGGCCAGGGCGATGCCCGTGGTGATGAGCAGCGGGTGCCGCAGCTGCACCACCAGCGGTAGCAGCAGCCGCCAGAAGAAGAGGGACATCAGGAACCAGAGGGTCCACGGCAGTTGGGTGATGTGCAGAACGAACTTGGACCCCAGCCAGTAGTTCTCCAGCGAGAACAGCAGACTGCACACCAATGCGGGCACCACGATGCTCTGGATCAGGGAGCGCAGATTGCGGGATCCGAGTGGACCCGCGCTGCTGAACACGCCGGCCAGCATGACGAAGGCCGGCACCCGGAATGCCCAACTGGCGATGTTGAAGGCGTGCAGCACCTCCACCCGGCTCATGATGCTGCCCACGGAGTGCAGGATCACGATCAGCGCGGCGGAGGTGAACCGGGCGTTGTCCCACCACGGATCCCGGCCGCGTGCGGTCCGCTCTGCGCCGGCCCCAGCGGCGTCGGTGGCGGGTCTTGGGAGTGGTGGCTTGGACATCGTGATGGCATGCTCCTGACAGCGGCTCGCCGGTCAGGAATTCGCCGTGCTGATGATCGGACCGGGTGGCTGTGAGCATACTGTGAACGCCGCTGCGAATGGCACCGGTTGTCGAGGGCCGGGTCGCCTGGGACCCGCCGATCCTGGCCGATCATTTCCGCCCGACGGCCGCCTCGCACGCACCCTGCTGCCGCGCTCCCCGCTCCAGTTGCAGGAGTGGGCGTACCTCGCATATCGGGCATAGGCTGAAAATGCAATCGCGAGCGCCGCGAGTGCAAGCGCACGTGCGTCGACCAGAAGAAGGTGAGTGCGATGCGCGTCCTGCTCAGGGCGACACTGGACACGGAGAAGTCGAACGAAGCGATCCGCAGCGGCAAGATGCCGGAGCTGATCACGGAGATCTTGGACCACCTCAAGCCGGAGGCGGCGTACTTCGCGCCCTTGGACGGCCGCCGAACCTGCCTCCTGGTCTTCGACATGAAGGACAGCTCCGACCTGCCTCCCGTCGGTGAGCCGTTCCTCACCCAGTTCAACGCCGAGGTCGAGGTCTGCCCGATCATGAACGCCGAGGATCTCGCGAAGGGCCTGTCTCAGCTGCGCTGACTGCCGGCGGAGGTGTGGTGCGGGCCGGGCCGCAATGCAGCCCGGCCCGCACAGCCTCAGTTGAGGGCGATCATCAGCTGAAGACGATCATCGAGCCCTGTGCCAGGCTGCGGGTCGCGGCCGCGTGCAGGCCCAGCCAGACGTGGCGTTCGCGGGCGAAGGGACTGGCGTCGTAGGGGGCTGGGGCTGCCGGTTCCTCCAGGTCCGTGGGGGCCATGGGGGGCTGGGGCGTGGCCGGCGGGTTGGCCGGGTCGATGCCGATCGACTGGGCGACGAACTCGAGTTCGCGCAGGAGGGTCTGGGAGGAGCCCAGGGGGCCGCCGCCCGCGAGGAGTTCGTCGTTGGCGAGCGGGTGCGGGAAGTCGACGGGAACGTACGCGCCCGCGTGGTCGTAGTGCCAGACCAGGTGCGACTGCTGGGCGTTCGTCTCGAACATCTCCAGCAACTGCTCGTAGTCACCGCCGAGTTCGTCCACCGGCGTCACCGCGAGGCCGCACATCTGAAGGAGGTACGCGCGGCGCAGGAAGTGCAGCGCGTCGTAGTCGAACCCCGCGACAGGGGCCACGTCGCCGGACAGGCCCGGCATGTACGCGTACACGGGGACCGGCGGGAGGCCGGCTGCGGCCAGCGTCTTGTCGTAGAGCGCGAGTTCCTCGGCGAAGGGATTGTCGGGGGTGTGGCACAACACGTCGACGAGCGGGACCAGCCACAGGTCACAGGCCAACAGACGGCTCCTCTAGCTCCTTGGTGTGCACGATGGTCAGGGAAGCGTAGTGCGCGCGGCGGTCCTGGTCAGGTCCCGGTGCACAACTCCGGTTCTCCACCGATCGCCCGAAGCGCCCGACCTCAAACGTACGGGCGCCCTCAAACCCCGGGCGAGCCCGAACCCGAGGCCAGGCGCTCGATCAGCGCGAGCGAGTGCGCGTTGTACGCCGTCACGATCGCGTGCGCCTCGACCGCGTCGCGGCGGGCGAGGGCGTCCACCAGTTCCGTGTGGGCCGACCACAGGTCGCCCTTGAGGTCGGCGACCTGGCGCAGGTGCTGGACCGCGCAGGCCCAGGACTGGATGCGCAGGCGGTGCAGGAAGTCGGCGAGGTAGGGGTTGCCGAAGAGGCCGCTCAGCTCGCGCCAGAAGCGGAGGTCGTAGCCGATGAGGATGTTCAGCTCGCCGGCGGCGGCGGCGCGCTGGGCCTCCTCGCCGCGGCGGCGTACGCCCGCGAGGGCGGCGGTGGTGCGGGGGTCCTGGGGCCTCGTCAGGACGTCTTCGGTGATCGAGCGGAAGATGCCGTCGGTGACGAGGCTCCGGGCCTCGATCATGCCTCGGTAGTCGGCGGCGGAGTACTCCCGTACGCGGAAGCCGCGGTGCTGGTCCGCCTCCAGGAGGCCCTGCGCCGAGAGGTCGACCAGGGCCTCTCGGACCGGGGTCGCGGAGACGCCGTACTGCTCGGCGATCTCCTTCACCGTGAACTCCTGGCCCGGCTGGAGGCGGCCGGCCAGCACCTCGTCGCGGAGCGCGTCCGCGATCTGCTGGCGCAGGGTGCTGCGGGTTACGGCGCCAGTGCCGCCGGTGCCGGGCATGGTGTCGGGCTCCCCTTGTCGCGTATGTCTAGGAGCCAGTCACCATACGCCGTGGGGGGCGGGGGGAGGGTTTTTCGCCCCCTCCGCCCCTACCCGTCCCTTGCTCCTGGGGGCTCCGCCCCCAGACCCCCGTATCGCGCTGACGCGCTCGTCCTCAAACGCCGGACGGGCTAGAAACCTCTCTCCCCGGCCGGGGAATATTCAGCCCCTCCGGCGTTTGAGGAGCGGGGGTTTGGGGGCGGAGCCCCCAAGGGACGGGAATGGGTAGGGGCGGAGGGGGCGATAAACCCCACACCTCACACCACGTACTCGTCCGCCACACCCAGCGCCTCGTCCAGTACCGCGAGCCCCTCCTTGGCCTCACCCTCGGTGACGTTGCACGGCGGCACGACGTGCGTGCGGTTCATGTTGATGAAGGGCCACAGCCCACCCGCCTTGGCGGCGGCACCGAACGCGGCCATGGCGGCGTTGTCCGCCCCGGCGGCGTTGTACGGCACCAGCGGCTCCCGGGTCTCCCGGTTCTTCACCAGCTCAAGGGCCCAGAACACCCCCATACCCCGCACCTCACCGATACTCGGATGCCGCGAGGCAAGCTCGTGCAGCCCGGGCCCGATGACGGTCGACCCGATCAGCGCGGCCTGGTCGACGATCCCCTCCTCCTCCATCACGTTGATCGTCGCGACGGCGGCGGCACAGGCCAGCGGATGCCCGGAGTACGTCAGCCCCCCGGGATACGGCCGCCGCGCGAACGTCTCCGCGATGGCCCCCGAGATCGCGACACCGCCCAGCGGCACATACCCGGAGTTCACCCCCTTCGCGAAGGTCATCAGGTCCGGCGTCACGCCGTAGTGATCGGCGGCGAACCACTTCCCCGTACGCCCGAACCCGGCCATGACCTCGTCCAGGATGAAGACGATCCCGTACCGGTCGCAGAGCGCACGCACCCCGGCGAGATAACCCGGCGGCGGCGTCATGATCCCCGCCGTACCCGGAATCGTCTCCAGGATCAGGGCCGCGATCGTGCCGGGACCCTCGAAGACGATCGTGTCCTCGAGGTGCTGGAGCGCCCGCTCCGACTCCTGCTGCTCGCTCTCGGAGTGGAAGGGGGAGCGGTAGAGGAAGGGCGCCCAGAAGTGGACGACACCCGCCGCACCGCTGTCGTTCGGCCAGCGCCGCGGGTCACCGGTGAGGTTGATCGCGGCGGAGGTGGCCCCGTGGTACGAGCGGTACGCGGAGAGGACCTTCGGGCGGCCGGTGTGCAGCTTGGCCATCCGGGTCGCGTTCTCGACGGCCTCCGCGCCACCGTTGGTGAAGAAGATCTTGTCCAGGTCGCCCGGCGTCCGCTCGGCGATCAGCCGCGCGGCCTCCGAACGCGCCTCGACGGCGAAGGCGGGCGCGAACGTGGACAGGGTTGCGGCCTGCTCCTGGATCGCGGCGACGACCTTCGGGTGCTGGTACCCGATGTTGGTGAAGACGAGCCCACTGGTGAAGTCCAGATACCGCTTGCCTTCGTAGTCCCAGAAGTACGACCCCTCCGCGCCGGCGACGGCGAGCGGGTCGATGAGCTCCTGCGCGGACCAGGAGTGGAACACGTGCGCACGGTCCGCTGCCTTCACGGCGGCGCCGACCTGGGGATTGGGCTGAGGGGTCATGCGCCGAAGCGTAAATGTCCACGAGGTGGACGCGATATCGGCGTCTTGTCTGTGGTCGGGGGCTTTCCGCGACAGTCTGTCGGGCTTCACGGGGGGATCCCTCTGCGCCGCTCGACAACAGTCATTGACAGCATGCTGTCGAAGTGACAGCATGCTTACATGCCCGGTCAAGGAGGAGCGATGAACCACAGCACGCCCGAGCCCAAGCCCGTACACCTCGCCGTCTACGACACCTTCGCCGACTGGGAGACGGGTCACACCACCGCCTACCTCGCCCGCGCAGGGCGCGAGATCCGTACCATCGGCCCCACCCGGGAGCCGGTGACGACGGTCGGCGGCGTCCGCATCCAGCCCGACCTAGCCCTCGACGAGCTCCGCCCCGAGGACAGCTCGCTGCTGATCCTCACCGGCGCGGACCTGTGGGACACCGGCGACGACCTGGCCCCCTTCGCCCGCAAGGCCCGCACGTTCCTCGACGCGGGCGTCCCCGTCGCGGCGATCTGCGGAGGCACCGCGGGGCTCGCCCGCGAAGGCCTGCTCGACGACCGCGCGCACACCAGCGCCGTGTCCTTCTACCTCGCCGCCACCGGCTACAAGGGCGGCGAACGGTACGTCGACACGGACGCCGTCACCGACGGCAACCTGGTCACCGCGGGCCCCACCGAACCCGTCGCCTTCGCCCGCGAGGTCTTCGGGCTCCTCGGTGTGTACGAGGGCGAGGTCCTGGACGCCTGGTACCGGCTGTTCCACGACTCCGACCCCGAGGCCTACGCCGTACTGGAAAAGGCCGGACAGTGAGCCGAGCACACCAGGACCTGCTGAGCCGCAGCGCCCTCGGCGTCTTCCGGCTCAACGGCCAGTTCCTGTCCGTGGCCGAGGAGTTGGCCCGCCCCTCCGGACTCACCGCGGCCTGGTGGCAGGTGCTCGGCGCGGTGCTTCCCGAGCCGCTGCCCGTCTCCGGGATCGCCCGCGCGATGGGCATCACACGCCAGAGCGTGCAGCGCATCGCCGACCTGCTGGTGGAGAAGGGGCTGGCCGAGTACCTCCCCAACCCCGCCCACCGCCGGGCCAAACTCCTCACCCCGACCGAGGAGGGCCGCGCCGCCATCACCAGGATCGACCCCGGCCACGCGGATCTGGCGGACCGGCTGGCGCAGTCCCTCGGGGCGGACGAATTCGCCGAGACCGTACGGGTGTTGGAACGCCTGTCGACAACGCTCGACGCGATCATGACAGAGAGTGCGGAGGGTGTCACGGAATCGGCACACCCTGTTACGGAACCGTAGACACCGCCCCGCCCCGCCTCCCCGTAAGGCCGCACTATCCTCGGGCTGTTGCACACGTACGGGGAGGGTGGGCGCAGCCATGGAGAAGCTGGGACCGGGGGATCCGCAGCGGATCGGCGCGTATCGGCTGCTGGCGCGGCTCGGTGCCGGGGGGATGGGGCACGTGTATCTCGCCCGGTCCGACCGGGGGCGGACGGTCGCGGTCAAGCTGGTGCGCCAGGAGCTCGCCGAGCAGGAGGAGTTCCGGGCGCGGTTCCGGCAGGAGGTGCTGGCCGCGCGGCGGGTCGGCGGGTACTGGACGGCGCCCGTCCTCGACGCGGACACCGAGGCCGAGATCCCCTGGCTGGCCACCGGCTATGTCGCGGGACCGAGCCTGCAGGCCGTCGTGGGCCGCGAGCACGGGGCGCTCCCCGAGCGGTCGGTGCGCATCCTCGCCGCCGGGCTCGCCTACGCCCTGCGGGACATCCACGCCGCGGGGCTGATCCATCGGGACCTCAAGCCCTCGAACGTCCTCGTCACCATCGACGGCCCCCGCGTCATCGACTTCGGGATCGCGCGCGCCCTGGAGACGGTGACCGACGGCGGCCTCACGCGCACCGGCGCGCTGGTCGGCTCGCCCGGATTCATGGCCCCCGAGCAGGTCCGCGGTGACCGCATCACGCCCGCGTGCGACGTGTTCTGCCTGGGCTCGGTTCTCGCGTACGCCGCCACGGGCGCCCTTCCGTTCGGCGCGGCCAACTCCGGTGTGCACGCGATGATGTTCCGCATCGCGCAGGAGGAACCCGACCTGGACGGGATGCCGGAGGGCCTCGCCGACCTCGTACGCGCCTGCCTGCGCAAGGACCCCGCCGCCCGGCTCACCCTCGACCAGATCCTGGAGCGGACCGGCGCGGAGGACACCGTCTCGGACGGGCGGACGCGCGACCCCTGGCTGCCGAGTGCGCTGGTGGCCCAACTCGGTCGGCACGCCGTGCAGTTGCTGGACACGGAGAACCCGGACGAGGGGCCGGGGTCGGGGTCGGGAGCCCCGACGACACGGCTGGCCCGCGTCCCGGCCGCCCTGGACCCGGCTCCGGCTCCGGTTCCGGCCCCGGACCTCTCCAAGCCGCCCTCCGCCCCGAACCCGTCCAAGCCGCCGTACGCGCCCCCGCCGGAGCCCGCCGCTCCTCCCCAGGCGTCCCCGGAACACGCGTCCGCCCCTTCCGAGGAAGGCTCCACCCCGCCTCCACCGGGACAGCCCGCTCCGCCCGCTCCCGTGAACCACCTCCCCACGATGATCGCGGGCGCGAGCCAGACGCCGCCGCCCCCCGCCGCCCCGCACCCCGCGTACGGCTATCCCCAGCAGCACCCGCAACCTCCCGGGCAGCCTGCTCAGCCCGCGTACGGCTATCCGCAGCCGCCGGTCGGCTGGGACGGCCAGCAGTCCTCTCCGTACGGTGCGACACCCCCGTACGGGCCAACACCCCCGTACGGCCCCGGAGTCGGCCCCTACCCCCCGCAGCCCGAACCCCCGCGCGGAAGCAGCCGCTCCACCGCCGCCCTCATCGGCGTGGCCCTGATCGTCGCGCTCGGCGCGGGCGGCTCGGTCTACGCGCTGATGAGCGGCGACAGCAGCGACGGGAACGATGACGCGAAGTCGTCCTCGGCTTCCAGCGCGCCCGTGACACCCGGCCCGACCGCACCCGAGCCGTCCGCCCCCACCGCGACCGATTCGCCCACGACGCAGGCACCCGAGGGCGGCGTGGTCCCGGATGCCTACCTCGGTGTCTGGAGTGCCGCCATCGACAACGACACGGGCCACAACACCCGCCAACTGGTCATCCAGCAGGGCGAGGTGGGTGACACGGTCCTCGCGCTCACCGCGGACGGCCCGGCCGGCAGCGGCACGTACCACTGTGTCTTCCAGGCCACTCTGACCGGGACCCCGGCGGCGGACGGACCGCTGGAGATCGGCCCCTCCGAGGTCACCGTCGGTGAACCGGCCTCCTCCTGCTCCCCGGGCGCCGCCTCCGAGGTCAGCCTCCTCCCGGACGGCACCCTGCGCCGCGTGAACACCCAGTCGGGCGAGTCGCTGACGTACACGAAGAGCGGCTGACCTACACGAAGGGCATGTGCCTGAAGAGCTGCTGACGGCACCTCAGGAAATTCACCTGACGTCTCCTGGAGGTTCCCGTTCCGCGCCGTACCGTGTCCGCACCATCGGGCTCGGGGGAGTGCTCAAGTGGAGTGGCTCAGCGCAGAGAACGTGGTGGCCGTCGGTACCGCTCTGATCGGTATCGTCGCCGCCGCCGTGATGGTCTGGTACGAGCGCCGGGTGCCGCGTCGCAAACGCATCGGCTACCGGGTGCAGATGGACAACCCGATAGGCGACGACGTGCGTTCGGGGATCGCGAACGTCCGGCTCGGGCTGTTCGACGAGACGCCCGACATGACCAACGCCACGCTCGTCCTGCTGCGGGTGGAGAACGACGGCTCGCAGAGCATCGCCCGCGAGGACTACACGAGTGGTGAACGGCACGGTCTGACCGCGGTGTTCACGGACCGCACCATCCGGGGCGTGTCCGTCACCCAGCCGCCCGGCGCCAACAACCTCATGGGCAACTTCACGCCGTCCGCGGGCCTCGGCTACGAGGACGGCATCCTGCGCATCCCGCGCGTCCCGCTCAACCGGGGCGAGCACTACAAGCTCCTCGTGCTGCTGTCGGGCGGCGACGTGGGGTGCCCGATACAGATCATCG
This sequence comes from Streptomyces sp. NBC_00620, assembly GCF_026341825.1. Lineage (GTDB taxonomy): Bacteria > Actinomycetota > Actinomycetes > Streptomycetales > Streptomycetaceae > Streptomyces. The sequence goes on along the minus strand of NZ_JAPENY010000001.1, from coordinate 1,541,999 downwards.
GCGGGATCCGGGACGGTGAGGTCCGGCCCAACCGTGCCATGACACCGGACGACCGGCCGCCGCTGTTCAGCCGTGCGGCCCAGCTGATCACCGCGTTGCTGACCGTGTGCGTCGTGACCCTCGCGCTGATCGTCGTGCTGCGCGACGACACCAGGCCCCCGATCGGCTGCGAGACCGGCAGCCTGACCGTCACCGGCTCGACCGCCTTCGCGCCCGTGATGCGCGAGCTGGCCGAGAAGTACGAGAACGACTGCGAGGGCGCCGACATCACGGTGGACGCGCACGGCAGCCAGGCGGGACTGCGCGAACTGGACACCGCGGGAGCCGAGTCCAAGAACGGCGCCCCGCCCGTCGTCGCCCTCTCCGACGGGCCCAAGTCGAACGGACTCGACAGACTCCGGGAGAACCGGGTCGCCGTCTCGGTCTTCACGCTGGTCGTCAACGACAAGATCTCCCTCACGAACCTGTCCACCGAGGACGTACGCCGTCTCTACCGCGGCGAGATCAAGAACTGGAAGGAGCTCGACGGCCCCGACCTGCCCGTCCTGCTGGTCAGCCGGGACGCCAACTCCGGTACCCGGCAGGTCTTCCAGCGGCGCGTGCTGGGCCGCGGCGAGATCGCGAACTCCTCCCTCGACTGCGTCCACAAGGACGACCCGACCGCCCCCGTCGTGCGCTGCGAACTCGACTCCACCGACCAGGTGTTGAGCACAGTGGCCAAGCTGCCCGGCGCGGTCGGCTACAGCGAGCTAAACAACGCCACCGGGTACGACGGCCTGCACGGTCTCGGCCTCGACGGCCACGAAGCCTCCGTCGAGGACCTCGAACACGGCACCAGCGACTACCCGTACCGCGAGATCGAGTACGCCTACACCTACGGCGCCCCGCCCGCCGACTCCCTCGTCTCCAGTTTCCTCACCTACATCAGGGGCGGCGGCCAGGACGTGATCCGTACGCACGGGCATCTGCCGTGCGGGACACCGGTGGGGATGAGGATCTGCGGCGCGGGCTGATCCCGGGTTCACTCAGGACCCCTCGACGCCCCCTTGCCCGAGGCTTGTCGCGTACACAACCATTGCAGGATCCATCGGTTCGCCTCGGCTGTCTCAGGAGGACACATGCGCCACAGCAGGAGATCGGTCCTGACCGCGACGGCGGCGAGTGCGGTGGCGCTGGGGGTGACGGCGCCTCCGGCGCAGGCGGCTTCCTCCGGATCCGGCTCCCGCCCGCCCGCGACCGCGCAGCCCCCCAGCCGCGAACTCCGCGCCCTCCTCAAGGAGATCGACCCCGACCGCATCGAGGCGACCGTCCGCAAACTGGTCTCCTTCGGGACCCGCCACACGCTCTCCGTGCAGGACGATCCGGTACGGGGGATAGGCGCGGCGCGCGACTGGCTGCTCGCCGAACTCCGTTCGTACGCCGCCGAGTCGGGCGGCCGTATGACGGTCGAGGCACAGTCGTACATCCAGGAGCCGGCGAGCCGCATCCCGACCGCGACGCGCATCACGAACGTCGTGGCGACCCTGCGCGGATCGGTGACCCCGGAGCGGGTGTACGTGGTGTCGGGCCACTACGACTCGCGGGTGACCGATGTGATGGACGCCGTGTCCGACGCCCCGGGCGCGGACGACGACGCGTCCGGCGTGGCGGTGGCCCTCGAACTGGCCCGGGTGATGGCCCGGCGCCGCCCCGCCGCCACGATCGTCTTCGCGGCGGTCGCGGGTGAGGAGCAGGGGCTGTACGGATCGGCCTACATGGCACAGCAGTTCAAAGCGGCCGGGGCGGATGTGCAGGGCATGTTCACCAACGACATCGTGGGCAGTCCGACGGCCGACGACGGTGTGGAGGACCCGTACACGATCCGCCTCTTCGCGGAGGGCGTGCCGACGTCGGAGACCACGGCGCAGGCAGCCACCCGCCGCTCGGTGGGCGGCGAGAACGACTCCCCGACCCGCCAGCTGGCCCGCTTCGTCCGCGACACGGCGGACAACGCGGCGACGGGCATGCACGTACGGATGGTGTACCGCCGGGACCGCTACCTCCGGGGTGGCGACCAGATCCCCTTCCTCGAACGCGGCTACCCGGCGGCCCGGTTCACGGAACCGGCGGAGGACTACGCCCACCAGCACCAGGACGTACGCGTCGACGACACCGGCAAGCAGTACGGAGACCTGCCGGAGTTCTGCGACTTCGCCTTCGTCGCCCGGGTCGCGAAGGTCAACGCGGCAGCCCTGTGGACCCTGGCCCAGGCCCCCGGCACCCCACGCGACACCAAGATCATCACGTCCGCCCTGACCAACTCCACCCAACTGACCTGGACCCGAGGCACCGAACCGGACCTCGCCGGCTACGAAGTGGTCTGGCGCGAGACAACGGCCCCCGAGTGGACCCACGTCCTCCCCGCGGGCGACGTGACGACCTACGAGGTCGACATCTCCAAGGACAACGTGTTCTTCGGCGTACGGGCGGTGAACCGGGCGGGGGAGCGGAGCCCGGTGGCGTTCCCGGCGCCGGGGGCGTAGATCTTTGACGAGGCGGTGCCGTCCCGATCCCCCACCCACCCGTGGAGGCTGCGCTCTTCACCCCGGGCCGGGGAAGATCTTTCAGCCCGTCCGGCGTTTGAGGACGAGCGCGTCAGCGCGATGCGGGGGTCTGGGGGCGGAGCCCCCAGAAACAAGGGACGGGCAGGGGCGGAGGGGGCGAAAAACTCCACCCCAGCCCACCCCCGGGGGGCTACCGAGGCTCCGGCGGCCGCTGCCGAGGCATGTTCGGCCGAGTCCCCGGCGGCAAAGGCACCCGCCCCGGCGGCACCCCCTCACCCCGAGGCGACCCCACCGACGACTGGATCCCCATAGGCGCGGACCCCGTCCGGAACTCCACCATCCAGTCCGCCGTCTCCGCCCGCACCAGCTCAGTCACGTCATCAGAGAACCGCCGCAACACCCCAAGACACCGCTCGGCGGCCTCACTGGCCGTCCCCTCCGTAGGCCCCAGAACCTCCCGCACACTCTCGGACGCCCAGTCGAACTGAAGTACCTGAAGCCGCCGCTGCACCGCCTGAGCCGTGGCCACGTCCCTTATCCACCCGGACGTAACCCCGAAGAACCGGTCACAGGCGACGCACGCACCCCCGAGCAGCAGCGCCAGATACCCCCAGGGGGCAACCCCGCCGACCACACCCGTGAGGTCGAGGAGAGGAAGCGCGGCCCCGGCGACAGCCCCCACCGCCGCCCCGCCCCGCAGCACCCGCGCCGCCCACCGCTTCCGTACCCGGTCCGCGAGATACCAGGAAGCCGTGTCGAGCGCCCCGCACTCCACCCACCGGTACAGCTCGTCGAGCCGCTCCGCGGGCTCCCCCCAGTCCCCGAGCGGAAACGGCCGCCCGGTCAGGTCGCCCGGCCGGGTCCCCGCGGCGCCGTCGTCGCGCCCGCCCGGCCCGCCCCGCCCGTCCTGGGGCGGCCCCTCGGGCTGCATCTCCGGCTGGCTCACCCGGCACTCCCTACTGACGACGGTGATGACGTTGCGTGACGTCACGTGACGCATGATGCAGCAGCGTCACGCCCTTCCTACCGCCCAATGGGTGGCGATGGCCCGGGTTTCATCGCTTTTACGCCCGGAAGTGGGGCTTGATCAGGTATAGGCTTCCGGACCGCCTCACTCGAAAGAGTGCTTGAGCGATGGCCCGGCCGACCACGTAGGCTCGTGCCGAGAGGGAAAATCCCGCACTCGCAGCCGTACTCGAAGCGGTACTGACAACCGCACTCACGGCGGTACTCACAGCCGTACGAAACCAGGAGCTGATCGTGATTCCCGGTGGTGGCCAGCCCAACATGCAGCAGCTGCTCCAGCAGGCCCAGAAGATGCAGCAGGACCTCGCGAACGCGCAGGAGGAACTCGCGCGCACCGAGGTCGAAGGCCAGGCGGGCGGCGGCCTGGTGAAGGCGACGGTGACGGGCTCGGGTGAGCTGCGTGCCCTGGTCATCGACCCGAAGGCGGTGGACCCGGAGGACACCGAGACCCTCGCCGACCTGGTCGTCGCGGCGGTCCAGGCGGCGAACGAGAACGCGCAGGCGCTCCAGCAGCAGAAGCTCGGCCCGCTCGCCCAGGGTCTCGGCGGCGGCAGCGGTATCCCCGGCCTGCCGTTCTGAGACACGGGCGTGCCGTTCTGAGACACGGCCTGTCTTTCTAAGAGGGGCAACGGCCAACTACGGTACGTACGTACCGCCGAAGCAAGCACGCACGTGAGGAACCAGGAAAGGCAATCCGTTGTACGAAGGCGTGGTCCAGGACCTCATCGACGAGTTGGGGCGGTTGCCCGGCGTCGGTCCCAAGAGCGCGCAGCGGATCGCCTTCCACATCCTCCAGGCCGAGCCGACGGACGTCCGCCGTCTCGCGCAGTGCCTGCTGGAGGCCAAGGCGAAGGTCCGCTTCTGCGCGACCTGCGGGAACGTCGCGCAGGAAGAGCTGTGCAACATCTGCCGCGACCCGCGCCGCGACCTCTCGGTGATCTGCGTGGTCGAGGAGTCGAAGGACGTCGTAGCGGTCGAGCGCACCCGCGAGTTCCGGGGCAAGTACCACGTCCTGGGCGGCGCGATCAGCCCGATCGAGGGCGTCGGCCCGGACGACCTGCGCATAAGAGAGCTCCTGGCCCGTCTCGCCGACGGTGTGGTCACGGAACTGATCCTCGCCACGGACCCGAACCTGGAGGGCGAGGCCACGGCCACGTACCTCGCCCGCATGATCAAGCCCATGGGCCTCAAGGTCACCCGCCTGGCCAGCGGCCTCCCGGTGGGCGGCGACCTGGAATACGCGGACGAGGTCACGCTCGGCCGCGCCTTCGAGGGGAGACGACTCCTAGATGTCTGACGCCACGCTTCACGCGACCAGCCAGGACCCGGACGACTTCGTGGTCCAGATCGCGGACCAGGTCGAGAGCTTCCTGGTCGCCGTCTCCGAGGTGGCGAAGGGCGACGAGCCGGACTCGGCGGTCCCCTTCCTCCTCCTGGAGGTCTCCCAGCTCCTGCTGGCCGGCGGCCGCCTCGGCGCGCACGAGGACATCCTCCCCGACGAGCGCTACGAGCCCGACCTGGGCCCGGAGCCCGACGTGGACGACATCCGCGAGCGCCTCGCGGTGATGCTGGAGCCGATCGACGTCTACTCCGAGGTCTTCGACCCCTACGAGCCGCGCAAGGCCCCGGTCCCGGCCCGCATCTCCGACGACCTCGCCGATGTCATCGCCGACCTCCGCCACGGCATGGCCCACTACCGCGCCGGCCGCACCACCGAAGCCCTCTGGTGGTGGCAGTTCTCCTACTTCTCCAACTGGGGCTCCACCGCCTCCGCAACCCTCCGCGCCCTCCAGTCCGTAGTAGCCCACGTCCGCCTGAACCAGCCCCTGGAAGAACTCGACGGCCTGGACACCGACCAGGACCTCGGCGAGGACGCCCTCGCAGAGGAAGCGGGCAAGGTCATGGCGGAGGAGATCGCGGGACCGTTGGGGTTGCGGACGGTCAAGTAACGACGGGTTGGCGGGGGCGTACTTCTGTACACCGGGATGCCCTCATTCACCCGTTGAGCTGAAGATATAAGGATTCCCTTTTATTGTTCTGCGCCTTACGCTGGGATGCGGAGCATGAACTGGGAGATCAACCTCCACTCAGCGGTGGAGTCGTGGCTGCTCAAGCTGGCAGAGGAGGACCCGGTGTCGGCGGACCTCGTCGAAGCGGCGGTCGACATGCTTTCGGAGAGCGGCCCAGCGCTGGGGCGCCCGCTCGTCGACCGGCTCACCGGTTGCCGTACCCACAACCTCAAAGAGCTGCGACCAGGCAGCTCGGGGAGCACCGAGGTCCGGATTCTGTTCGTCTTCGACCCCAAGCGGGAAGCGATTCTGCTGGTGGCCGGAGACAAGTCCGGCCGCTGGAGGGACTGGTATCGCGAGTCGGTCCCCCTTGCCGAGGCCCGCTACGACGAGTACTTGGCCGCCGCGGACGAGGCGGGAGAGGACGGGAAGACCCGATGAGCCAGTACAGCAACTGGGCAGACGTCAAACGCCGGATGCGGGAGAACCAGCCCGAAGTGCCCGACGCCGAATGGGAGTCCCGCAAGCAGGCCGCGCGTACGGCGACCGAGGCGCGCGTGGTGGGTCACCATCTCCGGGAGATCCGCGAGGAGCAGGGGCTGACGCAGGCTCAGGTGGCCGGGTCGGTGGGAATCTCGCAGGCCAGGGTCTCTCAGATCGAGCGCGGGGAGATCCACAACCTGGAGACGATGCGCACGTATGCGGAGGCGCTCGGGGCCAGGATCACTGTGACGATCGAGTACGGGGACCGCGCGGTCGGGGCGGCCTGACTGTCGCGGATGTCATCTTCCTTCGTACGTCGATGAGTTGGGCCCTACGGTGTGGAGCGCGGCGAGTACGCTGCGTCCCACAGTGCGTGTACGGGGACGAACGGGGACGCTCGATGGCGGATCAGGCGTGGGTCGGTCTTGCCGAGGCGATCGGGGCGATCCGGGCGGAACTTCAGCAGGCTGCGCGGGACGGGGCGGGGCAGGAGATCCAGTTCAGGACCGGGCCCGTTGAGGTCGAGTTCTCCGTGGATGTGAAGAAGGACGGGGAAGCTCGGGCGAAGGTGCTGGTCCTGCCGTTCGGGGCGGAGGCCAAGGCGTCGCGGTCCAAGGGGACGATGAGCCGCGTGAAGATCACGCTTCAGCCGGTGGATGCCGAGGGTGCGGATCTGCGTATCAGTGATGAGTCCGGGGAACGCCCCAAGTAACGGGGAGCGCGGGGGTGTTGGCCTGTGGATGCGCGGCGGGTCATGGAGATCTGGAATCCGGTTGGGAAGTGTTCGGGGACCGGGTATCTCGTCGCGGACGGACTTGTCCTGACGGCGCTTCACAATGTGCTGGGTTGTGGGGCATTGGAGGTAAAGCGGCTCGGCCATGACGAGGAATGGGTTGCGGCGGAGGTGCTGTGGCCGCAGACCGCGCCGCCCGATCTGGAGCGGGAGCCGCAGGCCGACGGGGCGTTGATCAGGATCACGGGGCTGAGCCGGCAGCCGCCGTTGGGCGTCAAACCCGTCCGATGGGGGCGGATCGACGGCACGGTCGTGCGGGACGAACAGCGGATGACGTGCGTCGCGGTCGGCTTTCCCCGGTCTGAGGTGCGGGACGGCGTCCGCGACACGAAGGAGATCCGCGGCCACATCGAGACGCTGACGGGACTCAAGTCCGGCGGGCTGATCACGGCGTACGTCGATCAGGTCGCCGTACCCAGCAAGCCGGACGAGAAGTCTCGGTGGGCGGGGGCGTCCGGGGCGGCGTTGTTCGCGCGGGGGCGGCTCATCGGGGTCGTGACGACCGACCGGCGGCGGGATTACGACGGGGATCAGGTGACCGCCGTGTCGGTGGTGTCGCTGGCGGCGCGGCCCGGGTTCGTCGCGGCGGTGGGGGAGTTGGTCCCGGAGGAGGTTACGGCCGGTGAAGGCGAGGAGCGGTCGCGTACGGCGTACGACGTCGAAGTCCCGCCGGGTGTGAACAACCTGCCGGAGCTGCCGTCGCCGATCTTCGTCGGCCGGGCGGAGGTGATGGCCGAGTTGGAGAGGGCCCTCTCGGCGGAATCAGAACAGGCGATCACACAGACGTTGCACGGACTCGGGGGCGTCGGGAAGACGACTCTCGCCCTGCACTACGCGCATGACCACGCCGGGGCGTACCGGCTGGTGTGGTGGATCCGCTCGGACACCCCTGAACTGATCGAAGCGGGCTTCGCCGCCCTCACCGTCCGCCTGCGGGGCGCGGAGGCGTCCGACCTCACCACCACACAGGCCGCTGAGTGGGCCGTCGGATGGTTGCAGACGCATCCTGGGTGGTTCCTGGTCTTCGACAACGCGGAGAAACCGGAGGACGTGCATACCTGGACTGGCCAACTGCGCTCATCGGGCCGCCACTTGATCACGAGCCGCTACAAGCGGGGCTGGGTGTGCGAGCCGATTTCGTTGCACGTGCTGGATGAGGAAGCAGCGAGTGGCCTTCTGTCACGCCTTGTCGAGGACGCTGACGCCGACGAGGCCCGGGCCTTGGCGGACGAGTTGGGCTACCTGCCGCTCGCGCTGGAACAGTCGGGGGCCTTCATCGCGCAGACCGGCATCACGATCGCCGAGTACAGCGCGATGCTGCACCGGTACCCCCAGCGCGCCACGGATGCTGCACCGGGCGGTTCCGACCCCGAACGGACGGTTGCGCGGATCTGGCGCATCACGCTGGACGTGCTTGAGGAGCGGGATCCCAGGGCGGTGGAGATCCTGCGGAACGCAGCGTGGTACGCCCCGACAGGCATCCCACGATCTCTGTTCGAGCCGCTGGCCGAGGACCCGGTCGACCTCGCCCAGCTTCTGGGGCTGTTGGGCGACTACAACATGATCACGCTCGACCGGGCCGGGGTCGGCATCCACCGCCTGGTCCAGATGGTGGCCCGCACACCGTCGGCGGACGATCCGCATCGCGATCAGGCGCGCGTCATGGCTGCGCGTGACCGGGCCGCGGAGCTGCTGCTCGACGAGCTTCCGGACGATCCCCGCTTGAACGTCGCGGGCTGGCCGACGTGGAGAGCCTTGCTTCCCCACGTCGAAGCCATCCTCGATGCGTGCGATCCGGACGAGGACACGGCTGAGATTGATCTGATCCTCGCTCATGCAGGAGAGTTCCTCGAAATGCAAGGGCAGTTGAGTCAGGCAACCGACTACTACATCCGCTCTCTGGCAGCGGCTGCCCGGCTGTTCGGCGAGGATGACCCGAGCACGCTGAGTTCGCGGAGCAACCTGGCTCTTGCGGTTTGGGCGTCGGGTGATGTGGTGCGGGCGATCCCGTTGTTCGAGCGGACGTTGGAGGATCGTGTGCGGGTGTCGGGTGAGGATCACCCAGGCACGCTGGCTTTGCGGATCAACCTGGCCGGCGCGTATGTGGCGTGGGGTGATGCGGTGCGGGCGATCCCGTTGTTCGAGCGGGCGTTGGAGGATTGCGTGCGGGTGTTGGGTGAGGATCACCCGGACACGCTGGCTTCGTGGAGCAACCTGGCACGTGCGTATGAGGCGTCGGGTGATGTGGTGCGGGCGATCCCGTTGGCCGAGCGGGCGTTGGAGGATTGCGTGCGGGTGTTGGGTGAGGATCACCCAGGCACGCTGATTTCGCGGAGCAACCTGGGTGGCATGTATGTGGCGTCGGGTGATGTGGTGCGGGCGATCCAGTTGGCCGAGCGGACGTTGGAGGATCGTGTGCGGGTGTTGGGTGAGGATCACCCGGACACGCTGGCTTCGCGGAGCAACCTGGCACATGCGTATGAGGCGTCGGGGAATGTGGTGCGGGCGATCCCGTTGGCCGAGCAGGCACTGGCCGGCCTTCTCCGGGTACTGGGCGAGGACCACCCGACGACAAAGACGGTCCGCGCGAATTTATCCATCCTGCGTGCCCAACAGTCCTGATCTACGATCCCATCACCCCCAACACCCCCCGCAATCGCCCCGCCTCCACGAACGGCGCCGTAACCGTAGGTTCGCTGTACCACCGCAACGGCCACGTGTTCCCGTCCAGCGCCGGAATCCCGATGTACGTGACCGTACGACTCCCGGCCCCGCCGAACCGCTGCACCCCCAGCGGCCATTCGTGGGCCCTCGCAGCCCCCGGCGCCAGCAGGAAGTACATCCATCGGAAGCCGACCGCTTCGCAGACGACGGGTCCCGCGTCGCCATCGGCGGCCTCGATGAGGTCGGCGGCGACCTGTTCCCCGCGTACGCCCTGGACACGGACCGCGTCGAAGTAAACGCCGGACAGTCGGAGTTGGTGGCCGGCGAGGGGGACCCAGTTCGGGCGGTAGTGGGGGATTGCGTTCGTCATGGTCACACGGTGGCGGTCGCGAGGCTACGCTCGGTAGTGACCGAGGGGATACACGCCGGGGTGTATCGGTCGGAGGTGGCCGCTGTGTCAGTCCAGTACAACTCCGCTTCTTCGGTGCCGATCAACTGGCGCTACAGCGGCAACCAGCTGAAACGCTGGCGCACCAAGGCGAACGTGACCCGCGAGGAGCTGGCCGCCGCCTCCAACTACTCGCCGGACACCATCAAGTCGATGGAGCAGGGCGTGCGCATGCCGACGCCGCGCGTGCTGGATGCGGCCGATGAGTTGTGCCATGCCGAGGGGTTGCTCAGCGCGGCGAAGGAGTACCTGAAGCGGGAGAAGTTTCCGGCGCGGGCTCAGGACTACATGGAGTACGAGCGCGAGGCGATCAACCTCTGGTGGTACGAAGTTGCCCTGATCCCGGGGCTGTTGCAGACCGAGGCCTACGCGAGGGCGCTGATCGGCAACCACACTCCGCCCCTCGATGAAGAGACCGTCGAGGAGCGGGTCATGGCCAGGCTGGAGCGCCAGGGCATCCACACGCGCAAGCCGTTGGCAGCCTGCAGCTATGCCTTGTACGAGGCGGCACTGCGCGGCCCGTACGTGGACAAGGAGCAGCTGCTGCACCTCTTGGAGATGGCGAAGGTGCGCAACATCTCGATCCAGGTGTTGCCCTACGGCAGGGCGATGACCGCTGCACTCCACGGCCCGATGGTGCTCCTGGAGACCAGGGACCACGAGCGTTTCGCCTACACGGAGGCCCCGTCGACAAGCCAGCTGACCTCCGACCCGGCAGTCGTCAGCGCGCAGACCGAGCGGCTTAGCATGATCCGCATGATGGCCCTCGACCCTGACGAGTCGGCCCGCTTCATCGAGCGGATGGTGGATGAGCTATGAACGACGAGCTGAAGTGGTTCAAGGCCAGCTACAGCGACGGCGAGGGCGGCGCCTGCGTCGAAGTCGCCATCCCTGCACTGAAGATGACGGTCCACGTACGCGACTCAAAGGTCCCCGCGGGCTCCGAACTGTACATAGCGGCCCCCGCCTGGTCCGCCTTCATCTCCGCAGTCCCTACAGCCCCCACAACCCCTTCCCCAAAGTAGTGAGCCCCCCGGCCAGCGCCAGCCCCAGCACCAGCATCCGCGCCCGCTTCTCCGGTACCCGCTGGGCAAGCGCCCGGCCGATCAAGCCCCCCGCCACCATCCCAGTGACCGCAAGCCCCCACACCGGCGCGCTGAGCCGGGGGATCCCGTTCGCGGCGACCGAGAAGACGTTCACCACCACCCCGTAGAACATCGCGTTCGGCACGAACTCCCGTACTGTCCAGCCCGCGTTGACCGCGTACAGGGACAGTGGCGGACCCCCGACCCCCGCCGCCGAGTTCATGAATCCGCCGACGGCTCCTGCGGCCACCGCGCCTCCGCCTCCGCGTAGGGCAGGCACTCGGGCGCCCCCCATCACCAGCGTCACGGCGACCGTCACCAGCGCTCCCATGGCGGCGAGCAACGCGGGTTCCGGGAGTTTTCGGGCCAGCCAGGTGCCGGCGGGTACGGTGCACGCCGCTGCCACGCACAGCGGCACCATGGCGCGCAGGCGTACCCGGCGCCAGCCGCCCGCGAGGCCGACCACGCTGATGGCTCCGGCCGCGCAGTTGGCGAGTACGACGCCCTGGGCAGGGCCGAGCAGGAGTACCAGCGCCGGTACGGCGACCAGGGCGAAGCCCATTCCCGTGAGCCACTGGACGGAGGAGCCCAGCAGCACGATTCCGCCCAGCAGCAGGCTGTTCGCCCACTCGGGACCTGCCACAGCCGACAACCTCCTCGCATTGGGTCCACGCGATCGACACCCTGGCACGCCATGATGTGTGTATGGGGCCAAAGACAGTGCTGTGGACCGGAATTGGGCTGTGTGCGGCGGGGGCCGTCGGACTGGTCGTCGGCGGCCTGCTCGACGTCGACGCGGCGGACCCATGGGCGAGCGTGGCGGGAGGCGCCGCCGCGCTGATCGGGCTCGCGCTCACGCTGTACGTGCTGGTCACCCAGTCGTCGGCCCCCGCGGCCCCCGAGTCCTCGGTGACCGCGAGCGGTGATCGGTCCGTCGCCGCCGGCGGGAACATCGGATCGGTGGCGACAGGCGACGGCAGCACGGCCACGGCTCCACCAGCACCGACTACGCCCGCCCCGCCCCCGCCCCCCGGCGGCACCGTCACTGCCTCCGGTGACCGTTCCGTCGCCGCCGGCGGCGACATCGGCAACGCGTCGACGGGCGACTCGTGACAGGCGGCCCGGTAGAGGCCTCCGGAGACCGCTCGGTCGCCGCAGGCGGGAACATCCGGCAGGTGGCGACCGGAGACTTCGCCACGCTGGCCGAGCACGCGACGATGCTGCCGCCGGAGGCGTTCGCGCTGGAGCCCTGCACCTTCCCGGTGCGCAACGTCCCCGACCGCAGCGCGCAGTTCGTCGGACGTGGGCGCGAACTCGCGCTGCTGGACGAGGCGTTCGGCGAACCCGGCGGTGTGGTCGTGCACGCCGTGCACGGGCTGGGTGGGATCGGGAAGTCGACGCTGGCCGCGCACTGGGCGATCGGCCGGGCGGCGGACTTCAACCCGGTCTGGTGGATCACCGCCGAGTCCCGGACCGGTGTGGACGCGGGCCTCGCCGCCCTCGGCCGCGCGCTTCAGCCCGCCCTGGTCGACGTCCTGTCCGAGGACGCCTTCCGCGAACGTACGCTCCAGTGGCTGGCCGCCAACGACGGCTGGCTGCTCGTCCTCGACAACGTCTCCGACCCCGCCGACATCCGGCACCTCCTCGCGCGGGCGCCGGGTGGCCGCTTCCTGATCACCACCCGCCGGGGCGCGACGAGTTGGCGGGGGATCGCCGAGCCACTGGACCTGGACGTGCTCGAACCGGCGGAGGCGGTCGAGCTGTTCACGAAGGTCTGTCCGGGGCAGAGCGGCGGCGTCGAGGAGTTGTGCCGTGAGTTGGGGTACCTGCCGCTGGCGGTCGACCAGGCCGCCGCGTACTGCCGGGAAGCGGGGATCAGTCCGAGTAAGTACCTGACGCTGCTGGCCAGTTATCCGGCGGACATGTACGCGGCCACGGCGGAAGGCGGTGACGCGGAGCGGACGGTGGCCCGGGTCTGGAACGTGACGCTGACGCGGCTTGCCGACACCCCGGCGGCCCAGATGATCCTGGAGGCCACCGGCTGGTGGGCGCCGGACGGAATTCCGCGTACGTACCTGGAGTTCCTCGGGAGCCCGCCGGAGATCACCGAGGCGATCCGGCGCCTCGCGGCCCACAGCATGATCACTCTGCGTGGTAGCACGATCTCGGTGCACCGGTTGGTGCAGGCGGTGGCCCGTACGCCGGAGCGTGCTGGTCCGCGCCCGGATCCCAGGCGTGTCGAGGTTGGGCGCGAGATCGCCGTGCGGCTACTTCTGGAGTTGGAGACGGCGACCGACGAGGACGGCGAATGGGAGGACGCCCACCGTGTCTGGGCGGCGCATGTCGAGGCTTTGGCGTCGAGAACCGCACCGGAGACGGACACGGCCGAGATGGCGGAGCTCTACGGCGAGGCGGCGTCGCAGTACGCGAGGGACGGCCATTTCGAACGCGGGTTGGCGCTGGGCAAGCGCGCGGTCACCGCGGCTCTGCTTGTCTGGGGCCCGGACCACGAGAAGGTGCGCCTGGCCCGCAGCCGGCTGGCCGTGGGATATCAGGGTGTGGAGAGATTCGACCTGGCCCTCGTCCTCTACGAGCAGATTCTGGCGGACACCGAGCGTGCGCTGGGGGCCGATCATCCGAAGGTGTTCCAGACTCGTGGCCTGTTGGCCGACGTGCTGGAGAAGACAGGCGATGGGGAGCGCGCGCTGACACTCGCACGCGAGAACGCCGAAGCCGCGGCACGTGCGCTGGGCGATGACCACCCGGGGACCCACAATGCCCGTCTGCTGCTGCACAGACTCCGTCGGGAACTGGGCCCGGAACAAGGCGGCGAGGCTTCCGTTCGTTCCCTTGAGAGCCAACTCGCCGACGCGATCACAACGTTGGGGAAAGGCCATCCGACCGTTGTCCACCTCAGAATGGAACTGTTCTACACACGGCGGGAGGCGGGTGACTTCGACGAGGCCGCCCTGCTGATCGAGGAGGCTGTCGCCGAGTTCGGGATGATCTACGGCAGATCCCACGTGATGACACTGGTGGCTCGTGCCATCCACGTGATGCTCCTCCGGTCGGCCGGAGAGGGCGCGCAGGCCGACGCACTGGCACCGGCGGTCCTTGAGGACACTATGCAGGCGCTCGGTGACTCCGCGTATGCGCGGAAGATGCGAGGGTGGCTCTACCTCGGGTCCCCCGCGCGGCCCGACTGATTTGGAAAGACCCTGGCCGTCCCCTGCACGTCCGCTGCACGGCCCTTAACCAGTGCGAAGAGAAAGTGGAACTGCTCCCACCGAAGAGGAGCAACCCACCTCACCCGCACTGGAGTTGCCATGAAGCGCCAGACCCGTACCCGCGCCGCGATAGCCACCGCCGCCGCCCTCGTCGCGGCGGGCACCGTCACCGTCGGCGTCAGCGCGGCCGGCCCGGAGTCGAAGAGCACCAAGCCCACCAAGGCGCAGATCGCCGCCCTCTTCGACGGGTGGAACGCGGCCCTCGCCACCGGCGACGCCGAGACGGTGGCCGACCGGTACGCGAGCGACGCGGTGCTTCTCCCCACCGTCTCGCCGGAGATCCGTACGGACCGCGCGGGGATCGTCGACTACTTCGAGCACTTCCTGGCGAACAAGCCGCAGGGCAAGAAGATCCGCACCGTCGTCAACGTTCTCGACAGCAACTCCGCCATCGACGCGGGTCTGTACGAGTTCACGCTGACCGACCCCGAGACCGGCGAGAAGCGCGAGGTCGAGGCCCGCTACACGTACGAGTACGAGAAGCGCGGCGGCAAGTGGCTGATCGTCAACCACCACTCCTCCGTGCTGCCGGCCGCGGGCTGACCCTCCCCCTGAATCCTCGGCAAACCTTGGCCATGCGCTGATCGTTTCCAGGGCGGCTCTTTACCTGCGCGAGAGGAAGGTTGAACCGCTCCCGGAAGGCACCAAGACGGAGCAACGAACCCCCCATGCACAGGAGTTGTGATGCAACGTCACATACGCACCCGCGCCGCGATAGCCACCGCCGCGGCCCTGATCGCCGCAGGAACCATCACCGCCGGCGTCAGCGCGGCCACCCCGGAGCACCAGAGCGGCAAGCCCACCAAGAAGGAGATCGCCGCTCTCTTCGACGGCTGGAGCGCCGCGCTGCGGACGGGCGACCCGGAGGTCGTCGCCGACAGATACGCGGACGACGCGGTGCTGCTGCCCACCCTCTCGGCCGAGATCCGTACGGACCACGCGGGGATCGTGGACTACATGGAGGGCTTCCTCGCGAAGAAGCCCGAGGCATCCAAGGTCCAGACGGTGATCAACGTTCTCGACAACAACTCCGCCATCGACACGGGCCTGTACGAGTTCCAGCTCACCGACCCGGCGACCGGCGCGAAGAGCACCGCCGAGGCCCGCTACACGTACGAGTACGAGAAGCGCGACGGCGAGTGGCTGATCGTCAACCACCACTCCTCGCTGCTGCCGGACGGAGACTGACCGCCACGCACAGCCCGCCCTCGGGCGCGTCCCGCAGGGCCACGGTCCCGCCGTCGTCGGTCACCAGCTGCTTGACGATGGCGAGGCCGAGCCCGGAGCCGGAGCGCCCGGTCAGGCCCTGACCGCGCCAGAAGCGGTCGAAGGCGCGGGACTTCTCGGCGTCCGACATGCCGGGACCCTGGTCGAGGACCGACAGTTCCACCGAGTCGGCGTCCACTGACACCCGTACGGTGATCGTCGTGCCGTCGGGGGACACCTCCAGGGCGTTGGAGAGCACGTTGTCGAGGACCTGGTCCAGGTGTCCCGGGCTGGCCAGCACAGCCGGCCGGCCGCCGAACTCTCCCTCGAGCGCGATGGTGACCCCGCGCTCCTCGGCGGCCGGTCTCCACACGCTCAGCCGCTCCTCGACCAGCTCCCGCAGCGGCAGCGCCTCCGCCGCGGACACCTTCGCCTCGGCCCGGGCGAGCACGAGCAGACCGTTCACCAGACGGCTCATCCGCACCACTTCGGCCGTCGCCTGCTCCACGTCCTCGCGTACGAAGAAGTCATCGGCCCCGTCCGCGATGTTGTCCAGCGACAGGCGCAACGCCGTGAGAGGTGTACGGAGTTGGTGCGAGGCGTCGGCCACGAAGATCCGCTGGGAGTCGATCAGGATGTCGAGCCGTTCCGCGCCCGAGTTCAGGGTGCGGGCCAGCTGCTGTGTCTCCGGCGGGCCCGTGACCGGCGAGCGGGCCGTCAGGTCGCCGTCGCCGAAACGGCTCGCCATCTCGTTCAACTGGCGCAGCGGACGGGTGAGTCGGCGGGCCACCAGCGCACCGAGGCCGGCGGCCACCGCGAGCACGCCCACCGCGAGGACCGCCCGGAAGCCCCAGATCCGCCACAGGCGGGAGGTCAAGTCCGAGGTGGGGTAGGTGACTTGGACGGCGCCCACCGTCCGGCCGCCTTCCGCGACCGCGGGTACGGTCACCTTCAGCGCCCCGTCGCCCCAGTGCGCCGTGGTCTTCCCGACGGTGGCCGAGGCCGGGAGCACATCGACCGTTCCGGGCGTCTCGGCGGCGTACGCCTCGGACATCCGCGTCAGCGCCGCCCGCGAGGCCGCGTCCCCGTCCGCGAGCAGCAGCGCCATGGTCCGCGCCTCCCGCCGTACGGACTCCTCGGTGTCCCCGCGCAACTGCGCGGTCAGCGTGAACGCCACCGGCACCGTGAAGGCCGTCAGGGCGACGGCGACCAACAGGACGTAACTGACGATCAGTTGCCGGATCATGAGGGCAGCTCGCCGGCGATCTCCAGGCGGAAGCCGACCCCCCGTACGGCTTCGATGGTCACCGCGCCCGCCAGCTTCCGCCGCAGCGCCGCCACATGGACGTCGAGGGTCTTCGTCGGCCCGAACCAGTTCGCGTCCCAGACCGCTTCCATGATCTGCTCGCGCGACATCAGCGCGCCGGGCTCCTCGGTGAGGAACGCGAGCAGGTCGTACTCCTTGGGCGCGAGGGCGACCTCCTCGCCGTCCAGGCGTACGCGGGCGGCCTTGCGGTCGATGGTCAGGTGCTCCCCGTACTGATCGGGGCCTGTCGTCGAAGCGTCGTTGCGCGGCTGCGCGCGCCGCATCACCGCCCTTATCCGCGCGATGACCTCACGTACACCGAAGGGTTTGGTGACGTAGTCGTCCGCTCCGAGCTCGAGCCCGACCACGCGGTCCGTCTCGTCGCTGCGCGCGCTGATCACGATGATCGGGACGTCGCCGCGCGCCCGCAGCGCCTTGCAGACGTCGAGGCCGTCGGTGTCGGGCAGCCCGAGGTCGAGGAGGACGACGTCGTAGGGGCTCTCGTACGTAAGGGCCGCCCCGCCCGTGGTCACCCACTCGACCTCGAAGCCGTAGCGCAGCAGGCCGCGCCGGAGCGATTCGGCGACCGGCTCGTCGTCTTCCACCAGGAGTACGCGCACGCTCGAACCCTAGTACTTGAAAGTTGAGTCATGACTCCCCTGTGTGACACGGCGCACTTTCCCGCGTGGCGGGTCCCGGGGGCGGGCAGATGCCGTTCCGGAGCGGCCGGAGGACTTCGCTGTCCTGACGGACCGGGTGATCACTTCGTGGGCGGGACATCTCACGATGCGATACCCCGGAGGGGAATTCCGGCCGCTCGTTAGACTGAGCCGACCGCAGTTGTGCGGTGCAGATACGGATTGATCGAGGAGCGCACGTGGGCCTTGTCGTGCAGAAGTACGGAGGTTCCTCCGTAGCCGATGCCGAGGGCATCAAGCGTGTCGCCAAGCGAATCGTGGAAGCGAAGAAGAACGGCCACCAGGTGGTCGTGGTCGTTTCCGCGATGGGCGACACGACGGACGAGCTGATCGATCTCGCCGAGCAGGTATCTCCGATGCCCAGCGGGCGAGAGTTCGACATGCTGCTGACCGCGGGAGAGCGGATCTCCATGGCGCTGCTGGCCATGGCGATCAAAAACCTGGGCCACAGCGCCCAGTCGTTCACCGGCAGCCAGGCGGGTGTCATCACCGACTCGGTCCACAACAAAGCGCGGATCATCGATGTCACGCCGGGCCGTATCCGTACGGCCCTCGACGAGGGCAACATCGCCATCGTCGCCGGGTTCCAGGGCGTCTCGCAGGACAAGAAGGACATCACCACGCTCGGGCGCGGCGGGTCCGACACGACCGCCGTCGCGCTGGCGGCGGCCCTCGACGCCGAGGTCTGCGAGATCTACACCGACGTGGACGGCGTGTTCACCGCCGACCCGCGGGTGGTCAAGAAGGCCCAGAAGATCGACTGGATCGCCTTCGAGGACATGCTGGAGCTGGCGGCCTCCGGCTCCAAGGTGCTGCTCCACCGCTGTGTGGAATACGCGCGCCGCTACAACATCCCGATCCATGTGCGCTCGTCCTTCAGCGGACTGCAGGGCACCTGGGTCAGCAGCGAACCACCCGTTCGGAAGAATCAGCAGCAAGGGGACCAGAAGGTGGAGCAGGCCATCATCTCGGGTGTCGCTCACGACACCTCCGAGGCCAAGATCACGGTCGTCGGCGTCCCGGACAAGCCCGGTGAGGCCGCCTCGATCTTCCGCGCCATCGCCAACGCGGAGATCAACATCGACATGATCGTGCAGAACGTGTCGGCGGCCACCACGGGTCTCACCGACATCTCCTTCACCCTCCCCAAGACCGAGGGCCGCAAGGCCATCGACGCCCTGGAGAAGGCGAAGGATGTCATCGGCTTCGACTCGCTGCGCTACGACGACCAGATCGGCAAGATCTCGCTCGTCGGCGCCGGCATGAAGACGAACCCGGGTGTCACGGCCGGCTTCTTCGAGGCCCTGACCGACGCCAACGTGAACATCGAGCTGATCTCGACCTCCGAGATCCGCATCTCGGTCGTCACCCGCGCCGACGACGTCAACGAGGCGGTGCGCGCCGTGCACTCCGCCTTCGGGCTCGACTCCGACAGCGACGAGGCCGTCGTCTACGGGGGCACGGGCCGCTGATGGCCCGTACCGGGTCGCGAACCGAACGACCGACGCGGACCGAACAGCCGACGCTCGCGGTCGTGGGTGCGACCGGAGCCGTCGGCGCGGTCATGCTCCAGATCCTGTCCCAGCACGCGGACATCTGGGGCGAGATCCGTCTCATCGCCTCTCCGCGCTCGGTCGGCCGCAAGCTGAACCTGCGCGGCGAGGAGGTCGAGGTCGTCGCCCTGGCGGAGGAGGCCTTCGACGGCGTCGACGTCGCCATGTTCGACGTACCCGACGAGGTGGCCGCCCAGTGGGCGCCGATCGCCGCCGCCAAGGGCGTGGTCGTCGTCGACAACTCCGGCGCCTTCCGGATGGACCCGGACGTGCCCCTCGTCGTACCCGAGGTGAATCCGCACGCGGCGCGCGTGCGCCCGCGCGGGATCATCTCCAACCCGAACTGCACGACCCTCTCCATGATCGTGGCCCTCGGCGCGCTGCACGCCGAGTTCGGGCTCCGCGAGCTGGTGGTGTCCAGCTATCAGGCGGTGAGCGGGGCGGGCCGCGCGGGCATCGACACCCTGCGGCAGCAGCTGTCGCTGGTCGCGGGTACGGAACTGGGGACCAAGCCCGGTGACGTACGGCGGGCGGTGGGCGACAACACCGGACCGTTCCCGGAGCCGGTCGCGCTGAACGTGGTGCCGTGGTCCGGGTCCCTCGCCGAGGACGGCTTCTCCTCGGAGGAGATGAAGGTACGCAACGAGTCCCGCAAGATCCTCGGGCTCCCCACGCTGCCGGTGGCCGTGACGTGCGTACGCGTCCCCGTCGTCACCACGCACTCCCTCACCGTCCACGCCCGCTTCCAGGCCGAGGTCACCGTCGACAAGGCGCGGGAGATCCTCGCCACGGCGCCCGGGGTGGTGCTGTTCGACAACCCGGCCGCCGGTGAATTCCCCACCCCCGCCGATGTGGTGGGCACCGATCCGACCTGGGTCGGCCGGGTACGCCGCTCGCTGGACGATTCGACGGCACTCGAACTGTTTGTCTGCGGGGACAACCTGCGCAAAGGTGCTGCATTGAACACGGCGCAGATCGCGGAGCTCGTGGCGGCGGAGATCACGAGGCTTTAAGTTTCGCGTCAAGCATGACCTGGGGCCGGAATCCTGGTGGCCTTCCGGGGATTCGTTTGTAGGATCTGTGTTGGATGTGTGGTGCGAGCATCTGGATGGACGTCCCGGTCTTCAGGTGGCCGGTGCGTCCTGATGGGTGTCTCGGTCTTCAAGTGGCCTGAGCATCCGGGCGGGTGTTCCGGTCTTCAGGTGGCCGGAGCGGCAGACCGGGTGTGTGCGGCGGCGATCGGCCGCCGATATGTGGTGCGAATAATGGTCCGGACCACTTGAAACGAGTCACCAGTCGTTCGAAGATTTTCCTCCCCGTCCTCCGCAACCGTGCGGAGGGCGGGGAGCGTCTTTGCGGTCGCCATTCAGGGGTGGCCGGGCGTCGCGGTAAAACGGGACATAGGGGATGAGCTGGTACGCATGAGGGCATTTGACGCATTGTCAAAAGGGGTGCCTGACGCAAACGCGATGCCTGATGCGTACAACCCTCGCGGGGGGACGCGTGTCCAACTGGCGTGGCAGAGGTACTCGAATTCACCGCGGTACAGACGAGGGGCAACGCCCTTCGTCCACCCCGCCGACTCCGCAGCCCCGGCGTGCCCGGCGGCATGCCGGTGATCGCGCCCATGCCCGCAGCGCGGCCCGCCCGCCTACCGAACCAGCGCGACGGCGCCGAGGACAGCACGGCCGCCGGAACCACCGTCGACCATCTCACCGAGACCTACCGCGCCCACTACCGGTCGCTCCTGGGCCTCGCGGCGCTCCTGCTCGACGACACCGCGTCGTGCGAGGACGTCGTCCAGGAGGCCTTCATCCGGGTGCACTCGGCGCGCAAGCGCGTCCGCGACCCGGAGAAGACGCTCGCGTATCTGCGCCAGACCGTCGTGAACCTCTCGCGGTCCGCCCTGCGCCGGCGCATCCTCGGCCTCAAGCTCCTCTCCAAGCCGATGCCCGACATGGCGAGCGCCGAGGAAGGCGCCTACGACCAGTTGGAGCGCGACGCGCTGATCAAGGCGATGAAGGGACTCCAGCGCCGCCAGCGCGAGGTCCTGGTGCTGCGTTACTTCGCGGACATGACCGAGGCGCAGGTCGCTGAGACGCTCGGGGTGTCGCTGGGGTCGGTCAAGGCGTACGGCTCGCGCGGCATAGCAGCGCTCCGTGTCGCCATGGAGGCTCCGGCATGAGCGAGTACGACGAGCGGCGGCGCCCCGAGGAACCCGGGCGCCCCGAACACGAGCACAAGCAATCGCACGCTGGGAACGGAATTGTGAATCACGGCCCCGAAGGACACGGCCGCGACGGACGACACGGTCCGGACGGCGGGCACGGTCCCGACGGCGGACGCGGTACTGACGTACAGGGCTCCGGCGTACAGATCTCCGAAGGGCTCGGCTCGGACGGACCCGATCCCGAAGGGCTCGGCTCGGACGAGCGGGCGCTGCGGCTCCTGCTGCACCAGGCCGTCCAGGAGATCGAACCCACCGACGGCACCCTGGAGCACCTGCGCCGCGCGGTGCCGGCCCGGCGGGCCCGCAAGCGCCACGCCGCGGTCGGGATGGCGGCCGCCGCGCTCTTCGTCGGCACGGCCGTCCCGGCCCTGCTGCACGTCTCGAACGCCTCGGGACCGAACGCCAACCCGTCCATCGCGGGCAACACCTCGCAGACAGAGGGCGGCTCGGGGCAGGGCAAGAGCACGGACGGCGGGGAGCACGCGGTGGGCGGTTCCTCCGGCACGGCCAAGGACCCGGGCAAGGAAGGCCCGAAGGGCACGCCGTCGGCGAGTACGGGCGCGGACACCGGGGCCGCCACGGGCGGCGCTGTTCCGACGGCTTCCTCGGTGACCGCGCCCACCTGCACCGTGGACCAGCTCGGCGGGGCGACCAGCGCCCTCGGCGACCCGGACTCCACCGGCACGGTCTACGGCTCCTTCGCCGTCTCGAACGTCTCCACCGCCGTGTGCTCGGTCAGCGGCGCGGGCACCGTGAGCACGGTCACGCAGGGCGCGGCGGACGCCACCAAGATCAGCGTGGTGAACCATGTGGCGGGCGACGCGGCCAGCGGGCTGCCCGACCCCTCCACGGAGGTCACCTCCCTGGTACTTCAGCCGGGTGCCTCGTACGTCGTGAAGTTCGCCTGGGTGCCCTCGGAGACCTGCCCGACCACCAGCGAGCCCTCGCCCGACCCGACCACCACGGACGACGCCACCACCTCCGGCGGCACCTCCACGGACAGCGGCGGCACCTCGACGCAGCTCATCACGGAGGACGGGGTGGCCGAGGGCAGCGTCACCGTCTCGCACACGGACCAGACGGGTACGGCCACGGCGACGACGACGGTCTCCAACGCGTGCGCGGGGACGGTGTACCGGACCGGGATGCTGGCGGCCGACGCCTCGTAGTTCCCGGGTCTGGCTGCGGGTCTTTCCGGAGGTCTACGAGACCGGCGTACCGGCGGTGTCCGGTGCCGGCTCCTCGTCCGGGACCAGGCCCAGTTCCGCGTCCCGGGCGAACTCCACCTCGCGGCGCAGCAGCCGGAACCACATGAAGACCACGAAGCCCGCGAAGACGAACCACTCACCGGTGTAGCCGAGGTTCTGGAACGCCTTCAGGTCGAGGCCGGTGTCCTGCGCCGCGGTCGCGGGAACCGCCATCATCCCGCTGTCGGCCTTGGCGAGGGTGATCCAGGCGTCGTACATCTTGTACGGCACCAGGTTCACCAGCGACGCCGAGCTGATCGCGCCGGTCTGGCCCTTGGGCAGCCCGCCGACAGCGCTCACCCCGTTCGACCCCGGGCTCTCGGACGCCTGGAGCGCGCCGGTCACCGTGACCTCGCCGGTGGGCGGGGCCGGGGCCTTCGCCGGGTCCGCATCGCCAGGCAGCCAGCCCCGGACGACGGGCAGCGCCCTGCCGTCGTCGGTCCGCAGCAGCGTCAGTACGTAGAAGCCGCGCTTGTCGTCCACCTCGCGGTCCGGCACGAGCAGCTGCTCGGCGTACCGGCCGGTCGCGGTGGCCTGCTTGCCGGACGTGTTCTTGTCCACGGGCAGCAGCTCGGCGAGCGGCCGGGCCGCCTCCGTCTTCGCCGCCTCGGCCTGCTCACTGGCGTCCCGGCTGGTCTGCACCCGGTCCTCGAACCGCCCCAACTGCCATGACCCCATGAACACGCAGAAGGGGATGGCCAACAGCACGAAGACGTTGATCCCCCACCAGCGGGGCGTCAGCAGGAACCGGTACACGACTTCAAAGGTACGGGGCCGCCGGGCGGGGCAGGGCGTCGGGGTACGGCACCGTTTCGCTGGCGGGTACGCCGGACAGGCCCTTGGGGTCAGTACCGCTCGACGAGGTGCTCGCGCCCCGGCGGGGGCTCGTACGGCTCCGGCCAGAAGTCGGTGATGGAGGCTATTCGACCGGACTCGTCCGCCGTGAAGAACGTGATCGCGTGCATCTCCTCCAGGCCCACCGTGACGAGGATCCAGGTGACTGCCTGGCCGGGCTCGGCGACGACACGTTCGATCCGGACGTGCCAGTCGCCCGGATACTCGCGGTTGAACTGGACGAACCGCTCCCTGCCGTGGATCACCTCCCGCGTCTGCGGCAGCGTGTACACGACGTCCTCGGCCAGCATGTCCGCGAACGCCGCCCAGTCCCGGGCGTCGGCGGTGGCCCAGTAGCTCTCGACTGTCTTGCGCAGATCGGTCATGCGAAGAAGTCTGCACCCGACCACTGACAACCGGCCTTGGCCTGCGCGGCCCGGGAGACCGGTGGGGCCGCGAAGTTATCCACAGGCTGGGGACCTTGGCAGCGGAGTGTCGTGCGCGCCAGGCACTATGGGGCCATGACTGAGAGCAAGGGGTCCATGCCGGACTGGGAGAAGCGCTTCCGGGCGCCGCGGGTGTCGCTGCCGGACTGGGCGGAGGACGCACCGCACCGCTCGCTGTTCGTCTCGAACGCGACGGGGACGTACGAGTTGTACGCGTGGGACCGGGTGACGGGGGAGCAGCGCCAGGTCACGGACCGGGCGAACGGTACGACGGACGGGGTGCTCTCGCCCGACGGCGAGTGGATCTGGTGGTTCGACGACAAGGACGGGGACGAGTTCGGCATCTGGCGCCGACAGCGCTTTGACGGTTCGCACACCTCCCAGGGCTCCGACGGCTCCGACGAGCCCGCGGCCCCGGGCCTTGAGCCCTCGTACCCCGGTGGACTCGCGATCGGCCGGGACGGGCGTACGGCCGTCGTGGGGCGGTCCACGGACGAGGACGGTTCGACGATCCATGTGGTGCGGACCGGCGAGGACCCCGTGGAGATCTACCGTCACCGGGAGTCCGCCGGCGTCGGTGACCTCTCGCACGACGGCTCGCTGATCGTCGTCGAGCACACCGAGCACGGCGACGCGATGCACTCGGCGCTGCGGGTGCTGCGCCCGGACGGTTCGCCGGTCACGGAGCTCGACGACACCAAGGGCGGCACGGTCGAGCTGGGCCTCGAGGTGCTGGGCTTCGCCCCGGTCGACGGGGACACACGGCTGCTCATCGGGCACCAGCGGCGCGGTCGTTGGGAGCCGATGGTGTGGGACGTCGCCACCGGCGAGGAGACGGACCTCGCCCTCGACCTTCCCGGTGATGTGGGCGCCGAGTGGTATCCGGACGGTTCCGCGCTGCTCGTCGCGCACAGCTTCGAGGCCCGCAGCGACCTGTGGCGCTACGACCTGGCCTCCCGCGAGCTGCTCCCCGTGCCGACCCCGGCGGGCTCGGTGTCCGGGGCGACGGCACGGCCCGACGGAAGCGTGGAGTACCTGTGGTCGTCGGCGGCCGAGCCGTCCGTGGTCCGCTCCACCACGGGTGAGGTGGTCCTGGACCCGCCTGGCATGAAGTCCCCGGGATCCGTCCCGGTCGAGGACGTCTGGGTGGAGGGTCCGGGCGGCCGCGTCCACGCCCTGGTCCAGAAGCCGGCGGGCGTGACCGGCCCGCTCCCCACTGTCTTCGACATCCACGGTGGTCCGACCTGGCACGACAGCGACTCGTTCGCGGCGGGGCCGGCGGCGTGGGTGGACCACGGGTATGCGGTGGTGCGGGTCAACTACCGGGGCTCCACCGGGTACGGGCGTGAGTGGACGGACGCGCTCAAGCACCGTGTCGGTCTCATCGAGCTGGAGGACATCGCGGCGGTTCGCGAATGGGCGGTCACGTCCGGACTCGCCGACCCCGAGCGCCTGATCCTCACCGGCGGGTCCTGGGGCGGCTATCTCACGCTGCTCGGCCTTGGTATGCAGCCGGACGCCTGGACGCTCGGTATCGCCGCCGTTCCGGTCGCCGACTATGTCACGGCGTACCACGACGAGATGGAGGCGCTGAAGGCCATGGACCGCACGCTGCTGGGCGGCACCCCGGAGGAGGTCCCGGAGCGCTTCGAGGCGTCGTCCCCTCTCACCTACGTCGACGCCGTGAAGGCCCCGGTCTACATCTCGGCGGGCGTCAACGACCCCCGCTGCCCCATCCGCCAGGTCGAGAACTACGTCGACCGCCTCACCGCCCGCGACGCCGTCCACGAGGTCTACCGCTACGACGCGGGCCACGGCTCCCTGGTCGTGGACGAGCGCATCAAGCAGGTCCGGCTGGAGCTGGACTTCGCGGAGAGGCACCTCGGGGGCTAGCGGGCGGTTTCTTCGCCCCCTCCGCCCCTACCCGTCCCATCCTTCCGGGCTACGCCCGGTTTCAGCCCGTCCGGCGTTTGAGGACGAGGCCGTCCAGGCCGAAAGCGGGGGTCTGGGGGCGCAGCCCCCAGGTACGGGACGGGTAGGGGCGGCGGGGGCGAAAAACACTCCCACCCCCCTACGCCCCCGCCCGCTCCCGAGACCTCCGCCCCAGCAACTCCGCCAACCCCCGCCGCGTCGCGGCCAGCACCACCCGGTCCTCGCCCCGCAGCACATACGTAGAGGGAAGGTCCCACACCAGCCCCGAAGAGGACCCGGGGGCTCTGGGGGCCCTGGGGGACGACGCCGCCCTCGGGTCGGTGTCCAGCGCGAGCACCCGCCACGCCCCCGCCCGAAACGCCTCCCCGACAGTCCGCCCCTCCAACTGCGCATGCCCGCCCACATCCACGGCCGCGAACAGCAGCACCCGCCGCTCCACAGGAATCGCCCCGAGAATCTGCCGCCCCATCATCGCCCCGGCGAACGCGGGCGCGGCCAGATGGGACACACTCCGGCTCCGGGTGAGGGCCCCCGGGTGCGCGGCCCGCAGCGTCCGGTACACGGCGGTCGCGAAGTCGTCGTCGTACAGCCGCAGTACGACCCGCAGATCGGGCCGCACGGTACGGGCGTACAACGCGGCCTCCAGATTCGTCGTGTCCGCGCTGGTCAGCGCGAGCAGCGCATGCGCCCGATGAATCTTCGCGGCCTCCAGTACGCCTTCCTGCGTCACATCGCCGAGTACTACAGGCACCCGCAGCCGCCGGGCAAGCGCCAGCCCCCGGGCCTCGGGATCGGCCTCGACGCACACCACGGGAATGTGCAGCTCACGCAGGCGCGCCAGCACGCGCGTGCCGATCTTGCCGACCCCGAGCAGCACCACGTGCCCGGACAGCCCGCGCGGCGGCCGGCGCAGCGCGGACCCGCTGCGGAACGTACCGAGCGCCTCGAGGACGGTGGCGAGCAGCACCGGAAGGAGCAGCAACCCGATGAGCCCGGAGAAGAGTTGAAGGACCTGTTCCCCCATCGGCCGCCCGATCGCGGGGTCGTTGATGCCGAAGAGATCGAGCAGCGTCAGGTAGGTCGCACGCAGCGGATGGTCCCCGGTGACCAGCATCGACGCGACCGCGAGACCGACCACGCACGCCACGAGCCCGGCGAACGACCACCGCAGCCGCCGCGACATCAGTGAGCCGAACGGCACGACGCTGCGCCCCGGGGGCGAGGAGGGACCGGAGTAGGAGACGTTCTCCAGTACGACGGTTCCGCGCCCGGTCGCGGCGGCCACCGCCTCTTCGTCGGGCAGCAGCCGGGGGCCCTGCGTACCGCTGCTCTCGGACCCGTCGGCGCCCGCGGGGTCGCTGGCCGTGGTGGACAGCAGTGCCAGCGTGCACAGTCCGGGATCGGCGACCTCTCCGGGCGCGGGCGGCGGCCGTTCCACCGCGCGCAGCATCAGCCCGTCCGTCTGGACGACCTTGCTGGTGCCGGCCACGGCGGTCGCGGCCAGCGCGGGCGCGGCGGTGTCGGCGTCGGACAGGACGGTGGTGGACGCGTCGAACCCTTCGCCGCCATCGTCAGCGCCGTCGGCTCCCGCGGCGGCCAGCGCCGAAGCCTGGTCGAGGAGCGCCTCGATGTGGTGGCCGAGGCGACGGTTGTAGAGGCGCAGGACCAGCCGGATCCGCGGGTTGAGCCGCCGGGCGGTGAGCGCGGCCCGGATGTTCGTCTCGTCGTCGTCGTACACCAGCGCCAGCGCGGCGGCCCGCTCCACACTGGCCTCGGCGAGCACCGCCTCGGTGAGTTCGGCGGCCTCCAACACCCGTTCCGCGCCGGGTGGTTCGGATGTCCGGGCGGTCGCCGGGTCACCGTTCCCGGCGGCCCGGTTCACCGCGGCGGACACCCGGTCGAACAGAGCGGTGGCCCGCGTCCGTCCCACCACCGGCGGCCGCACACTCCGATGGGCGGGCGGCACGACCAGGGTCACCTGCTCCCCGTACACTCCGCGCAGTTCGGCGGCCAGCCGGTGCGCCAGGGCGTCGTCCCCGGCGACAACCATGTGTGCGGTGACGTCGGTTGAAGCGTTCGACGCGCCTGGCGCGCTCTGAGACGGAAGGTTCCCCACGAGGGAGAAGACTGCCTCACCGGCACCGGTGGTTCCACCAGGCACGGGGAGGCGGCCGCCGTACGACCGTGATCAGTGTCGTACGTAGAGGGGGGTGCGGAAGTCCTCGGTGAACCCCGACCTGAGGTAGAGGCGTTCGGCGGTGGAGCCGACCTCGGTCTGCAGGGCGAGCTGTTCGCCGCGCTCGTGGGCCTCGGCGCTGATGGCGGCGAGGAGCAGACCGGCGTAGCGGCGGCCCCGGTGGGCGGGGCGGGTGGCGACGGCGTAGATGCCCGCGAGGCCGTGGGAGTGCAGGGCCAGCGCGACGGCGGCCCCTTCGCTCTCGGACCGCAGGAGGTAAAAGGTCTGGTCGGCACTGGCGTAGTGGCGCAGGGCGTTGCGGGTGAAGTCCTCCTCCCACCAGGCGGTCTGTTCGGGGGTGTCGCCGGGCTCGGCGAATCCGGCCGCCTGGGTCAGGGCGAACTCCCGCGCCTGTCCCTCGTCGTCGACGACGGTCAGCGTGACACCGTCGGGCAGCTCCGGCCCGTCGGGCGCGGCGGGAGCGCGCAGGTAGGACAGTTCCCCGGCCCGCTTGAACCCGGCCTGCTCAAGGCGGGCCGGCCAGCCGTTTCCGCTGAAGGGGAACACCCGGACCGTGTTCGCCCCGGCCGGAATCGGCACGTCCTCGCCGAGCGGGGCCCACCACGAGAAGAACTCCTCATCGCCCGCCAGGGCAAGGGAGTCGGCGGTGATCTCCACCGATCCGCGTTGTGCCGCCATGAAGGCGAGGTGATTGGCGACGGGCGCGGGCAGCCGGTCCGCCGCGGTGAGGGAACGGTCGGGGTACGCGGTCATGCCAATCTCCTGTCGCCTGAGGGGTGCGGTGCGTGAGGTACGCATCTTCGTACACCGCCGCCCAACTACCGTCGCTGTCCGCATATTTCACCGGCGCGCCCGCGCCCGTGCCTCCCGCGGCGGCCGGACGAACTGCAACTCCAGCGTGGCCGGCGGTTGCGCGATCCCCGGCCCACCGGCGGCCGCCCACTCGATGAGTTCCTCGGTGCAGTCGTCCCCCATCGCGAACCCGATCCAGGTCACCTGCCCACCGCCGCGCCGCCCGGCCCCCGAGGGCTGTACGACGACGACATTGGCCTGGTCGCACGGCCCGAGACAGTCCGAGGTCCGCACGGCGAACCGTCCCCCGGACGCCTCGGCCCCGGCGCGCAGCCGCTCCAGCTGCCAGGTGTGGTCGTCGGCCGGGTACTTCCGCGGGTTGCCGCAGCAGCACCCCCGGCAGACGACCAGGGTGCAGGGGCGGGACACGGCGGCCCCGACGGCGACCGTACGGGACCGCTGGCGCGGGGCGTTGACTGTCACCGGGGGAGACCTTTCGCAGGGGAGCCGATCATCACCGTACGAGACCCCTCGCCCACCCGACAGGCCGCCCCGCACGGCCGCTCGCCCACCGACGGGCCGCCCCCGCAGGCCCGTTCACCAGGGCTCGGGCGACCCGGCGCGACAAACTCAGGCGAACTTCCGCTGACGTACTGCCGAACTCCCCATGACGGCATGGACAGTTGACGGACCTCTGGGCGCAAGCTTCTCCCCGCACCATCGGCATGACCTCGACATGTGGTCGATGCGTCCCGACAGTAAGGAAACGCTTGTGAGAGCGCACCGCACCCCACGGAGAGCCGCGGCCCTCGCCCTGGGCACCGCACTCGTCAGCCTCCTCGCGACGTCCCCCGCGGGGGCGGGCACGTCCGGTCTGCCGGTGGTGACCGCCACCAGTGAGGCCGCCGCGCTGTACGACGACGAGGCGGGCGGCAACTCCGACGCGGACGACCCGGCGATCTGGCGGAACGCCGCCGACCCCGGGCGCAGCCTTGTCGTGGCCACCGCCAAGGAAGGCGGACTGAAGGTCTACGACCTGGGCGCCCGCCTGGTGCAGTCGCTGTCCGCCCCGAAGCCGCCCGCCGAGGACGACGCCCCGGGCCGCTTCAACAACGTCGACCTCGTCTCCGGCCTGCGCACCTCCGCCGGCCGCACCGACGTGGCGGTGGTGACCGACCGGGGCAACGACCGCCTCCGCATCTACCGCATCGACCCGTCCCGCCCGGGCGGCCCCTTGACCGATGTCACCGACCCGGCGGCCGCGCCCGTGTTCTCCGCCGACCAGAGCGAGATCAACGACCAGCGGACCGCGTACGGCCTGGCCACCTGGACGAACAAGGCGACCGGACGGACGTACGCCCTGGTGAGTCAGCGCGAGCGGACTCGGCTCGCGCTGCTCGAGCTGGTTCCGGCGGCGGGCGGCAAGGTCGGCTACCGCAAGGTGCGCACCCTGGACCTGCCCTCCTCCTTCCGGCTGCCCGACGGCACGTCGTGGAGCGCGTGCGCCGAGCCCGGCGAACTCCCGCAGGTCGAAGGCATGGTCGTCGACCCGGCCACCGGCACGCTCTACGCCGGCCAGGAGGACATCGGCATCTGGCGGCTGCGCGCCGACCTCACCGGCAAGCCGGTCCTGGTCGACAGGACCAAGGAGTTCGGCGTCCCCGGCGTCTACGACGAGGCGACCGAGGAGTGCGTGCTTGGCGCGGACCCCGGCTACGGCGGCAAGCGCCTGTCGGCCGACGTCGAGGGCCTGACCCTGCTCCAGCAGCGGGGCGGCGCCGGATACCTGCTCGCCTCCAGCCAGGGCGACAACACCTTCGCGCTGTACGACCGTGACGTTCGTAAGGGCAACGCCTACGAGGGCGGCTTCCGCGTCGGTGCCGCCTCGGAGAACCTCGACAGCGTCGAGGAGTGCGACGGCGCCGCCATCCTGAACGCCCCGCTGGGCAAGCGTTATCCGCGTGGCCTGCTCGTCGTGCAGGACGGTCAGGAGACCCCGGAGGTGCCGGACGGGGAGGGCGGCACGCGTACGGCGACGGGCTTCAAGTTCGTCGACCTGGGGGCCGTGGTGGACGCGGCCGGCCTGTGACGTAGGTACCCCGCCGGCCACCCCGGGCTTGAGAGGCTGCTGCCCGTCCCCGCCTCTCAAGCCCGGGCACGCCCGGCCAGGGCCTCTTCGCGGTCCCGCGCGACCGACCGGATGCGTTCGCGCAGCCCCTCGGCGTACAGCCGCATGTTCTTGTACGCGATGTCCGTGTCCGGATAGCGGCTGGCGAACTGCAGGCCCTCGTGGAGCCGGGTGACCCAGGCGCACACCTGGTCGCCGTACGAGATCCGGATCAGCCCGTACGCCTTCAGGTCCTGCCACCGCTCCGACCCCGGGGTGTCGCGCGTGTCGACGAGCGAGACGATCGAGTACAGGTCGGGTGAGGTGGGCCGGAAGTCGGAGCCCAGCAGCCGCAGTACGCGGGCGATGGGCATCCGCGACAGCGGCCGGCCCTCGCGCAGTGCGGCGCGGACCATCCCCAGCGCGCTGTCGAAATCCGCCGCCCGGGCCACCGGAATCTCGATCGGCGCGCCGCCCACGTACCAGCCCATCGAGTCCGACCACTTGGACTTCGCCCTGGTGTGGAACGGCACGACGGTGCGGTACACCTCCTGCCCGCCGATCTCGCGGACGATGAGGGCGGTGGCCGCGAGGATGCCGACCAGGCTTCCGCCGTACGGCCTGCAGTACGCCTCGAAGGCGGCCGCGTCCGCGTCGTCCACGAGCATCTCGTGCATCAACTTCTGGGCGGGCAGCGGACCTTCGGGTTCGAGGCCGAGGTCGACGGGGAAGCCCGGCAGCTTCCCGTCGCACTGGGCGATGAACTCCCGCCAGCGGGCGACGATCGCGTGCGTGTCGTCGATCTCGTCGGCCTGCGCACGCTCGATCGCGCAGAAGTCGACGTAGCTGGCGATGGGTGCCGTGGCGACGGCGCGGCCTTCGAGGCCCGCTTCGTAGAGCTCGTGGATCTCGGCGGCGATGCGGTGGAGCGAGTACGCGTCGACGTTGCTGTGGTCGAACGCCATGTAGACACTCGCGCCGTCCTCCCGGACGACCGCCGTGTAGATGAAGTTCGGCCAGCTGAGCGCGTCCGCCGCGACGTCGAAACGGTCCTGCAGATACCGGGTCAGCGTGGCCGCTTCGGCGAAGTCGCCGACGTCCTCGCGGTGCAGCACGACCGCGTCGGCGTCCAGCGTGAACCGGCGCATCTCGTCACCGCTCCACCGGAAACCGCTGCGCAGCGTCTCGTGCCGAAGTGTCCAGTCCCGCAAGGCGTGTTGCAGCACGTCGAGGTCGACCTGCCCCGGGATGTCGAACGCCGTGCCCAGCCAGGTGGGCACGAACAGCCCGTCGTCCCGCACCGATCGGGCCGTCCGCACATGGGACTCCTGCACATACGCCGGTGGCCGGGAATCCTCCGGCAGGCCGGCCGCGGCCTCGACGGTCCTCGGATGCAGCGTCCACTCCACGAGACATCCGGGCCGGATCTCGCAACGCTGGATGTCGGTCATTCGCACGGGGCTCTCCGATCGCATGCCCCTGGGATGCGGGTAGGGCAGTTGAGGGGCGGATTCGCCCGGACCAACGATTCGGATGATCGGAAAGAAACGCCGTGGCGGGAAGGCGGTACCCGTCAGATGTATCCGTCACACACCGGTGAGGTACTGGTCACAGGTGCAGCATCGACATGATCTCCGGGCTTCGCACGCCCGTGGACACCTGGGGAAGGTCCTGGCCCGGCCGCATCCAGCCCGCCTCCTCGGCGGCGGCGACGGCGGCTGCCTCGGCCGCGTCCGCACTGGCGTTCAACGTCTCGTTCACGCCCAGGCCTTGGGCTCCGGCGGCCTCCGCGGCGGCCCGGGACGCGTGGACAGCGGCGCGGCAAGCGGCCACGGCCAGCTCGCCGTCGCCGTCGTGGAGTTGGCCCATCTGGGCGGCCTGAGCGGCGGAGGCGGCGGCGTTCCTGGCACAGCGCGAGTCCGCCGCGGGCGCGGGGGCGCTCTCAGAGAGGACGGCGAAGGCCTGAGCGGCGACGCGGGCTGCGTGGGCGGCCTTCCAGGCGATCTCTTTCGCCGCCGGTCCGACTTCTGCCGTTCCGCCGGCTGCCGCCCCGCCTTCCGCCGGTCCGCTGGCTGCCGTTCCGCCTTCCGCTGTTCCGTCCTCCGCCGTTCCGTCCTCCGCCGTTCCGGCTTCGTGTTTCTCGGCGGAGCCGTGCCGCTCGATGTAGTGGCAGATCGCGGCGGCCCGGGACGCGGCACTTCGGGTGCGTGCGGCGTGACTCGTCCTGAGCGTCTGCTCGGGCTCGTTGCCCTTCGGGTCGCTCATCTCCGCCTCCTCCGTCGGGACGACAGTGCGCGGCAGGATGGCAGGTACGGCGCGAAGAGACCAGAGCCGTGCGGCCGGTTCAGGCCCGCGCACGGAGCGCCGTCAGCCGTCGGCGGGCGCCTGACGGGAGGGCGGCAGCAGGAGGTCCCGCTCGGGATGCTTCTCGCCGGTGACGCTTCCCCGGATCCCGAGGTCCTGCCGGGCGGCCTCGTGGAAGGCGTTGATGGCGCGGAACGCGGTTCGGTTGCGTCGGCGCCAGTCGTCGAGGCTTCCGTCGATCTTCCCGGTCGCCTGCCAGACGATCTCCGCGACCAGCACGTTCAGTTCGTGCCCCTCCTCGATGGCGTCGTCGCCGCCGAGAAGCATGACGCGCTCGAAGGAGCCACCCCATACGCGGCTTGCCTCCGAGAGATCCTCACGCAGCTCGTGCTCGGACCTCTCGCTCTCGGCCAGGCCCTCCCGGACCTCGTACAGCCGGACGGCCGTGGCGATCCTCGCCTTCACGGCGTCCACGTAGTCCCCGTACGCGTCGATCTTCTTGTCGTCCCACCGCGTGAGGAGCTGGTAGCGGTTCCGGCTTCTCTCCATCAGGTAGTTGGTGACGTGTGTCATCAACGCACCGAGCAGTACTGCGGCGATGGTCACGAACTGCTCGCCGGTGCTCAACTCGTCCCCCAGTCATGCCTTCCGAAAACGACTGGATGATCTTACGAGGGTGGGCGGCCGTTGGTCCGCGAGTTGCCGAAGTGCCAGTGACAGCCCCCTAGTTGAAGAGCCCCAGCGCGTTGTCGAGGGACCACACCTGCCAGCTCATGGCGAAGAGTGCGACGGCGGAGATCAGGGCCATCATGAGGTTCTGTCCCTGCTCGGCCCAGTCGTGGATCATCAGCACGAGGTAGATCAGGTTGAGCAGGAGGCCGCCGACGAGGGCGATCGGCGTCAGGAAGCCGGCGATCAGACCGAGGCCGAGGGCCAGTTCCGCGTAGGCGACGACGTACGCCATCAGGCGAGGCCTCGGCGCGACCACGCGGTCGAAGCCGAGCCGTACGAAGGGCCATCGGTGCTTGGCGGCGATTCCCCCCGCCCACTTGATGCCGCCGCCCGTGAACCAGTCCTTCTTGTCCTTGTGACGCCAGCTCTCCAGCCACCACAGGCCGACGCCTATGCGCAGGACCGCGAACCACTCGGCACCGCTGAGCCATGTCGTCTGCATCTCCGACGTCCCTCCCCGGAATTCCCTCTATCTGATGGATCGTCAGTTGAGCGGACTCGGTTCGAGATCGCAAGGGGTGGAAGGGGTGCTTGCTCTTGCTGTCGGGGGAGTGGTCCCCTAGCCTGAATCTGATGGATCGTCAGATATGGCGTCGGGCAGGGGCCGGAGAACCGGCAGGCAGCAGGGGGTTGGGCGTGGTCAGTACCGAGAGCGGCACCGGGGATCTTCCCAGGGTCATCAGCGTGGACGATCACGTGATCGAGCCCGCGCACCTCTTCGAGACATGGCTCCCGAGCAAGTACCGCGACAAGGGTCCGCAGCCCTTCACCGCCGGTATCGGTAACCTCCAGTACATCGGCGGGAAGTACCGGTTCACCACGGACCCGAAGGGCCAGATCACCGACTGGTGGAGGTACGAGGGCGAGGTCTTCCCGTACAAGCGCATCATCGCGGCCGTCGGTTTCTCGCGGGACGAGATGACCCTCGACGGCATCACGCGCGAGCAGATGCGGCGTGGCTGCTGGGACCCGAAGGCGCGCCTGGAGGACATGGACCTCAACCATGTGGAGGCCTCGCTCTGCTTCCCGACCTTCCCGCGGTTCTGCGGGCAGACCTTCGCGGAGGCCAAGGACAAGGAGGTCGCGCTCGCGTGCGTCCGCGCCTACAACGACTGGATGGTCGAGGAGTGGTGCGGCGACAGCGGAGGGCGGCTCATCCCGCTGTGCCTGATCCCGCTGTGGGACATCGACCTCGCCGTCGCGGAGATCAGGCGCAACGCGGCTCGTGGCGTGCGGGCGGTGACCTTCAGCGAGATCCCGACGTACCTGGGGCTGCCGTCCATCCACTCCGGCTACTGGGACCCGTTCTTCGCGGTGTGCGAGGAGACCGGGACCGTGGTCAACATGCACATCGGCTCCTCGTCGCAGATGCCCGCGGCCTCGCCGGACGCACCACCGGCCGTACAGGCCTCGCTGAGCTTCAACAACGCGATGGCGTCGATGATGGACTTCCTCTTCTCCGGGGTCCTGGTGAAGTTCCCGCGCCTCAAACTGGCGTACAGCGAAGGGCAGATGGGCTGGATCCCGTACGCCCTGGAGCGCGCCGACGACGTGTGGGAGGAGCACCGGGCGTGGGGCGGCGTGAAGGATCTGATCCCGGAGCCGCCCTCGACGTACTACTACCGGCAGATCTTCTGCTGCTTCTTCCGGGACAAGCACGGCATCGCGTCGATCGAGACCGTCGGCGTTGACAACGCGACCTTCGAGACGGACTACCCGCACGTCGACTCGACTTGGCCGCACACGAAGGAGGTGGCGGCGGACCACGTGGCCGGTCTCTCCGAAGAGGTGACGTACAAGCTGTTGCGGGGGAACGCCATCCGGATGCTGCAACTCCCGTTTGACCAGGGCAAGTAGACGTCTCCGACCAGGGCAAGTAGACGTCAGAGGCGCCATCGGTTCAGGTGATTGTCCGGCGGGCAGTCAAGTGGGAAAGCCGGAAGTCTCCTGGATTCCGGCCGGCTCGTCGGCCCGCTCCGAGGGACGGCGCCCTCTTGCCAACTGGAGTGCGAATGAAGGTCTCCGTCGACCGCGACGTGTGTTACGGCTCCGGTGACTGCGCCCACCGGGTCCCCTCCGTCTTCGCCCTGGCGGACTCCGGATACGGCACCGTCCTGCCGGGCCAGGAGGACAGCGGAGACGATCCACGGGTGCGGGAGGCGGCCGACTGGTGTCCGTCCCAGGCCATCGTCATCGCCGAGTAGCGCCCATCGCCGAGTAGCGCCGGAGGGCCTGGCTTCTCCGGCTCCAGTGCGCCCCGGAAGGACCGGCGCGCTACGGTTTCCGCTGGACCCGGCGGAGAGGCGAGCGGATGCGTGATCCCATTTCAGGGGCTGTTTCAGCGGCTGTTTCGGAGGCTTTGGTCACCCTCGGGCGCCGGTACGTCCGTGCGGCCCCGGGCTCGTTCGGAAAGGCGCTGCTGGCCACGCGTCTTCTGAACGCCCATCTGAGGGAGCACCCGCGCCGGCGGGTCGTCGAGACGCGATCCGGCGCCCGGTTCGCCGTCGACACCCAGGACCTGATCCAGCGCTACCTGTACCTGTTCGGCGTGTGGGAGCCGCACATGACGAACTTCCTCCAGAGCCGCTTGAGGCCGGGGGACGGTTTCATCGACGTCGGAGCCAACATCGGCGTGTTCAGCGTGCTGGCCTCACAACTCGTCGGCGATGAGGGCCAGGTGGTGGCGATCGAGGCCTCGCCCGTGTTCCATCAGCGGCTGTTGCAGGAGGCCCGGCTCAACGACTGCGGCAACCTCCGCGCGGTCAACTCCGCGGTGTCGGACAGCCGCCAGACACTGACATTCGTGCTGGCGAGCTCGCGCAACATGGGGGCGAACAGCATCGTTCCCTACGACGGCCCGGCGGAATCCACGTTCGAGATCGAGGCGCTCCCGCTGCCCGAGCTGCTCGACCCCTCGGAGATCGCCAACGCCCGGGTGATCAAGATCGATGTGGAAGGCGCGGAGGGAAAGGTCGTCCGCGGCCTGGCGCCCATGCTGGACAAGCTCCGGCCGGACGCCGAGATCTGCATCGAGGTCACGCCCGACCGGATGGCCCAACTCGGCGACTCCGCCGATGAGTTGATGAAGACGATGACGGGCGCCGGCTTCCACGTCTTCCGGATGGAGAACGACTACGCCCCGGGGAGCTACCCGCCCGCACTCAAGCGAGCGCACCGTGTTCCGATGCGCTGGCGCGGGCCCCTGCTCGGCGAGAGCGACCTGATCTTCTCCAGGCTGGATGTCGAGGCGCTGCTCTGAAGGCGGTGAACCGCCCGCTGTGGAGCTCGGGTCAGTCGGAGACGGGGAAGCGCCAGCCGAACGAGGCCAACGCCCCGGCCCTGGCCTCCACCACGGCCATACGGGCTTCCCGTTCGGCCGGATCGACGTGCGAGGCCTGCCCCGTCGCCTGCCCTTCCCACTTCCGGTAGAGAAGTCCGACCTCCGCCGAGAACCACCCGCGGCTGACCGCGTTCAGTGCGAGCAGGAGACCGGTGTCCTCGGATGCGGGCAGCGCCATCCAGCCGCCGAGGGCGAGCACCAGGTCACGTCGTACGAAGAGCGTCGCGGGGTGCACCTGGGCGCGGAAGCCGTTCGCCTTCCAGAAGTCGAGCACGGCACCGCGCTCGACGGGCCCGTTGTCGGGGTCGCCCGGGAAGCCGGCGGTGGAACCGTCGGGCAGAAAGTCCAGCACCCGGGAGGTCGCCCAGCCGATGGTGCGGTCCGCTTCGAGGGCGGCCAGGTCGCGGGCGAGCGCACCCGGAGCGAGCTGGTCGTCGGCGTCCAGCACCTTGACGTACTCGCCGTCGGCCTGGGCGAGGGCGATGGTACGGGCGACGCCCGGCCCCCCGGGCCGGCCCTGGCGGAAGGTCACGCGCTCGTCCTCGGGCACGTGCGGGGCGACGGTGTCCGTCCTCCCGTCCTCCTGGATCACCCAGTGCCACTCCCAGCCGTCCGGAAGCACTTGCTCGCACAGCGACTTGTAGGCCTCCGTCAGGAAGTGGGCCGAGGGCCCGTGGACGGCAGTGACGATGATGATGCGCCGGCTCACGGCAGCACTCACCACCTTTCCAGTGGAGTGGTGAAGAGCAGCTCGGTGCGATCGCCGGGCAGGATGATGTCGGAGAGGTCCACGACGCGGTTGTCGAGGTCGTGGGAGGTCTTGCGCAGGACGAGCACGGACGTGCCGCGCGGCAGTTCCAGTTCGTCCGCCTCCTCCGGTGTCGGCGGCCGGGCAGTGACGCGTTCCTCGACGCGGTCCAGCTCGATGCCGACGGTGTAGAGCTGGTTCTGCGAGCCCCCGGGCCACGGCTCCTTGGTCTCGTCCAGGAGATCGGGATTCCCCGCGATCATGTCGCGG
Organism: Streptomyces sp. NBC_00620; assembly: GCF_026341825.1. GTDB lineage: Bacteria > Actinomycetota > Actinomycetes > Streptomycetales > Streptomycetaceae > Streptomyces. The sequence goes on along the minus strand of NZ_JAPENY010000001.1, from coordinate 1,503,719 downwards.
ACGAGGTAGGAGGTCACCAGGTTGAAGGGTGCGGTCTCGGCGGCGTAGCGCGTCCGGTAGGTGCGTTCGAGCAGCGCGGTCCCTTCGGGGACGCCCATGGCCTCGGCGATGTCCTGGGGCGCCTCGATCTCGCGGTAGGACGCGTGGAAGACGAGGTCGTCCAGTACGAGGCCGGTGTCGTGTTCGGTGGCCCCGGTCTGCGCCCGCTCCGCCACCGGCTCGCGCACCCGGCCCTTCTCCCACTGGTGCCGGGAGTTCGCGCGCCGCGCCATCGTCCGGGGGAGCCGGACGAAGTTGCCGCGGCCGTGCTGCTTGTCGATCAGGCCTTCCTCGTGCAGAACCCGGAGCGCGTTCTGAACGGTGGGCACGCTTCTCTTGTAGTGGCCCGCCAGGTCCGTTTCCGACGGCAGCCTGTCGCCGGGCTTGCGCCTGCCTTCACGGATGGACCGGCGCAGGTCGTCCGCGATCACCTCGTACGCCTTTGGCACAGCCGCTCACCGATCCGTCGCGGGGGGCCTCAGCCTACGACTCCTAAAGAGGTCTTGACGAGTGGGGAGGCGGCTGTGAAGGAGCCGGTCCGGTGCCGCAGGGCATGCAAGAACCCGACCGCTGGAGACGGGGGATGCACCAGCGATCGGGTCCAACCCAAGCGTAACAAGGCTGCCGGGGCGGCGGGAGGCCACTGCTCAGCCGCGTTGAGGCGTTGTGATCGGGATCACGTACGGCGGTGCGTGACCCGGGCCGGTGGCCGGCGCCGGGTTCCGCCGCCGGTCGCGGGCCTCCGCTACTGGTCGCACGGAGACTCGTACGAGAGCCGGGGCAGATACTCGTGCCATTTCTCCGGTGTCAGAACACCCCGAGTGGTCGAGCAGATACGGCGAATGGCCTCGTCGACGTCGAGGTTCCAGAGCCGGACGGTGTCGGCCCCGCTGGATACACCGAGTGTGTGGCTCTTGGCATTGAACGAAAGGAAATTACCTGTTTTGGCATTGGGGCTCATCGACTGGCCGATCGGGGTGGCCTTGGACGGCACGGTGACGTCCCAGAGCCGGACCGTGTTGTCGTTCCCGCCGCTCGCCAGCCTGGTGCCGTCCTGGCTGAAGGTCAGCGACACCACCGATTCGGTGTGGCCCGTGAGCGTGGACTCCATCCGGGGCGCCCTGTCCTTGGAGGAGTCGGTCACGTCCCAGAGGCGGACCGTGTTGTCGTCGCTGCCACTGGCCAACGTACGGCCGTCCGGGCTGTAGACGAGCGCGTTGATGGGCCCCAGATGGCCCGTGAGGGGTGCGCCGAGCAGTGTCGCGTGGCGTGGGTCGGCCACGTTCCAGAGCCGGATGGTGACGTCCGCGCTGCCGCTGGCCAACGTACGGCCGTCCGGGCTGAAGGCGAGGGAGTTGACGTACCCCTTGTGGCCGGTCAGGGGCGCGCCGAGCCGGACCGGGTGGGACGGGTCACTGACGTTCCACAACTGGATGGTGCGGTCGTCATAGGCGGTCGCCATCGTGCGCCCGTCCGGGCTGAAGGTCAGCGCGGCCGCGAACCGTGTCCGCAGGGCGACGGGCTCTCCGTAGGCGACGGGCCGGGACGGGTCGCTGACGTTCCACAGCTGTACCGCGCGGTCTCCGGTCACCACCGCGAGTATGCGGCCGTCGGGGGAGAAGACCGGCTCACGCAGCTCACCCTCCCCGGGCATGAACGGATCACCCAGCGACACGGGCCGGTCGGGATCCTCCACGTTCCACAGCCGGACCTTCTCGTCGCGCGCGGCCGTGGCGAGCACCTTCCCGTCCGGGCGGAACGCTCCGATGCGGCCGATCATGTCCGATGTCGGTATCGACCACAGGCGGACCGTGTTGTCGCCGCTCCCGGTGGCCAGGGTCCGTCCGTCGGGGCTGAATCCCAGGGCGTACATCTCACCGCTGCTCCCCGCGAGCGGCTCGCCGACCTGCGAGGGGTACGCCGGATCGCTGACGTTCCACAGACTCGCCGTACTGTCCTGGCTGGCCGCGGCGAGCATGGTTCCGTCAGGGCTGAAGGCCACCGACCAGATGGGACCGGTGTGGCCGGTGAGCGGCGCGCCGAGCGGTTTCGCGTGACGGGGGTCGGCGACGTCCCACAGCCGGACGGTGTTGTCCGCGCTGCCGCTGGCGAGGGTACGTCCGTCGGGGCTGAAGGCCACGGAGTGCACCAGGCTCGTGTGGCCGGTCAGCACCGTGCCGATCCGCACCGGATGACGCGGATCGGCGGTGTTCCACAACCTGACCGTGTTGTCGTCGCCCCCGGCCGCCACCGTCCGTCCGTCGGGGCTGAACGCCACGGAGCGTACGGCGTCGGTGTGACCGGTCAGAGCGCCGAGCTTCTTCGGCCGGCTCGGATCGCGCACGTCCCACAGACCGAGGGTGTGGTCTTCGCTCGCGGACGCCAGAGTGTGTCCGTCCGGGCTGAAGGTGATCAGGTAGATCGTGCCGTCATGGCCGGTCAGGGGCGTGCCGAGCGGGCGCGGGCGGCCGGGCTCCCGCACGTCCCACAGCCGGATCGTGCCGTCGTCGGCAGCGGTGGCGAGAGTGCTGCCGTCGGGGCTGAAGACCGCGCTGCTCACCCAACTCGTGTGGCCGGTGAGGGGTTTGCCCAGCGGTTTGGGCCGAGTCCGGTCCGATACGTCCCACAGCCGCACGGTCCTGTCGTAGCTGGCGGTGGCCAGGATCAGTCCGCTCGGGCTGAACGAGGTGAGGTACACGGCGCCGGTGTGCCCGAGGAGCGGTGTGGCCAGCGGCGCGTTCACGATCGAGATCAGCCGGTTGTTCGCGCCCTCGTCGTCCGGCCGCAAGCGGTGGGCCACCAGGTCGAGTTGAGCCGACAACGACGGGTCCGTGTACTGGACGCGATCGGCTTCGGCGATCACCTGCTCGAACACCGCGTCGTTCCGCTGCTGCCACGCGACCACTGCTGAACCGACGGCCAGCATCGCCAGCACGACCAGGGCCGACACCGCGCCGCGGAAGATCCAGACCGTGCGTTTGCGCAGCCTGACCGAAGCGGCCAGGAACTCCACCGCGCTCCGGGTCAGGAAGGTGTTCCCGGCGGTTTTCGCCCAGCCACGGGCCTGCTCCAGACGGGAACCCCGGTAGAGGAGTGACGTGTCGCGGTTCGAGCCCTCCCAGGCCCTGCCGTCATCCTCCAGTTGCTGGCGCAGCAGGTTGCTGTTCTTGTCCTCGCCGATCCAGTCGCGCAGGCGCGGCCAGGCGTGCAGCAGCGCTTCATGGGTGATCTCCACGGTCTCCGCGTCGAGCGTCACCAGCCGGGCGCGAACCAGCGCCTCGAGCGATTCCTCCGTCTTGCCGGGGTCCGTCGACTCCTCCGCCAGCTGGCGCCGCGTCCCCCGCCGCCGGGTGGCCTGCGTGTCCTCGCCCAGCCTGACCAGCCGGAGCAGGAGCAGCCTCGCGGCCGTACGCGCCGCCGGATCGAGGCCGGACCAGGCCTGCTCGGCGGTCGCCGCCACCGCCCCCTGGATCCCGCCCGCCGCGCGGTAGCCGGCCAGCGTCAGCCTGCCCGCCTTCCGCCGCTGCCAGGTGGCGAGCAGGGCGTGGGACAGCAGCGGCAGCACCCCCGCGTCGTGCGCCCCACGCGGGCCGTCGGCACTCAGCTCCCGGACGATCAGCTCCGCAAGCCCCGGCTCCAGTTCAAGACCCACGGCCTTGGCCGGCCCGGTCACCGCCTCGCGCAGCTCCGCGGTGGCCAGCGGCCCGAGCACCATGTGCCGGTGCTGGAGCGCGTCGGCCAGTTCCGGATACCCGAGACACTGCTCGTAGAAGTCGGCGCGTATGCCCAGGACCACGAGCACGGGGGCCGGGTCGACTGGGACACCGGCGTCCGCGGGGGCGGCGGGTGAGCACGCGGCGTGCAGGAGCTGGATGAAGGTGCGCCGCTGCGCCTCGTCGGAGCAGAGGGTGAACGCCTCCTCGAACTGGTCCACGATGACGACCGGAGGGTCGGCGGAGGAAGCCTCGCGCCGGGCCCACGCGCTGACGGCCATCCGCACCTCGTGCGCGAAACGCGGAGTACAGGGGTCCTTGGCCGGGTGCTCCTCCCCGTCCTCCTCGTCCCTCGCGGTGGAGAGGACCTGCGCGAGTTCAGGGATCCGCCGGGTCAGCTCCGCGAGCGGATCGCCGCCCGGCACGAGCTGCAGAACCACCCTTGCCCGGCTGTCGTCGTCCCCCCGGGCCCCGTTCCGCAGCGCGGGCACCAGACCGGCGTTCAGCAGAGACGACTTGCCCGCCCCCGAGGCGCCCACGAGCATGACAAGGCCGCCGGTCTTCTCCGCCGCGTCGAGCTGAGCGATGAGAGCGTCCGTGCTCCGCTCACGGCCGAAGAACCACCGGGCGTCCTGCTGACGGTAGGAAGCCAGCCCCCGGTACGGGCACACGGCCGGGGCCTCGACCGCGGTGTGTTCCTCCGCTTCCGCGGACGCCGGGGCGCGGTCGGCGACGGGGACGGCCACCGCTCGCTCCCAGAGGCGCTGCCACTGGACCGGGTCGTACAGGCCAGGGGACACCGGCACGGGCCGCAGGCGCCGCGCATCGGGTATCAGGATCTGCAGCACCGCCGCGAGCGCGGCGAACTGGGCAGGTACGTTCCTGGCCCGTCGCCAGTCGCTGATCCGCTGGGCGGACACCCGAACGGGCCGCCCGCGCTCATCGACCCGATGCAGCCGTACGACCGCCTCGGCCACGCGACTGAGGGGAGGATTGCCGGCCTCCTTGTAGAGCAGCGCGAGACGCTCCGCGAAGGCAATGCGTGCCCCTGAGTCGGAACTCAAGGCCTCCACCCCTTACTTCCACCGCACCTGGACATCCGGACCGGAAAACTCACCTTATACGGCTGACCTGCGGCTAAGCCGTTCCTCCGGCTCCGGAACCTCCTCCGCGCGACCCACAACTGGCAGGATCACGCCCCAGTAGCGAACCAACCGCGCGACGCCCGGCCAAACCACCAGCTCAGCGCTCGGAGGCCAACTCATGACGCTGCGTTTTCGGTCAACTTCCACTGAAGTGCCGAAACGGCGGCGACGGCCCCGTAGCGAGGCCCTGTAGAGATCCGCGGAGCCGACCCGAACCGCGACCGCCATCGCACCGACAAGGGTCCGGCTCCTCCTAGACCCACCCGATCCGCCCCTGATCCACTCGATCCGCGCCGGTACGGCATACGGCACGGACCGACTCCGCCCGCACCGTTCGGTACCGGTCCCCACGTGGGGAGGGACCGGTACCGAACGGTGCGGCATGTTTCGGGGCGAGGGGACCGGCATACGCCGGTCGGGCGCGAGCAGCGACCACACCCGGCTCACCCCCCCGAGATGGCCCCGGAAAACACATCAGGCCCGGTTCCCGTCTCCGGAAACCAGGCCTGACCTGGTGCTAAAGCTGTCGGGGTGGCGGGATTTGAACCCACGACCTCTTCGTCCCGAACGAAGCGCGCTGCCAAGCTGCGCTACACCCCGATTGTCGCTGCCTTGGCGGCGACGTCGTTTACTTTAGCCCACCGGTGGCCGGAGACGAAATCCGGTTTTCGGGGCGTCTGACGCGGCGGCGGACCGGGTCGGGGCGGATGTGGTCGAGGGCGACGAGGAGGAGGGCGAGGGCGTAGAAGGCGAGGCCGAGGAGGAGTGCGTTGGCGAGGACGCCGGGGTAGCCGTGCTGGTCGACGTCCACGAAGGGGTAGAGGTAGCGCGCCGGGGTGCCCGGCGACATCATCGCGCCGCGGGCCAGGGAGAAGGCCAGGTACGCGAGGGGATAGAGGAGCCAGGTCGCCGCGTGGCGGAAGGCCAGCGGGGCGGGGCGGGTGAGCAGGAGCCAGTCGGCCGCGGCCGCGATCGGTACCACCGTGTGGAGGAGGTTGTTGGCCACCGCCTGCCAGCCGGTGGGCGGGGCGACGTCCCCCGTCATGGAGAAGACACCGGACTGGTTCGCCAGGATCAGGTGGTAGACCAGGCCCGTGATCGAGATGTAGAGCAGGGTGCCGCCCGTCACCGCGCCGGGCAGTGGCCGGCGGGCCGCCCACGCCCGCCGGGCCGAGGCGGCGAAGACCACCGCCACGAGCAGGCTGCTCTGGATCGTGAAGTAGCTGAGCACGCGGGCCGGGCTGCTCAGGGTCAGGTCGATGGCCACGCCCGCCGCCGCCGCGAGGGCGACCAGGATGCGGAATGCCGCCGCCGGCCGACGGCGCGAGGGGGCCACCACAGCCGTCGCGGGGACGATGGAGGGAGGCGGCGCGGGCATACCCGGTATCGCGGGGAGGTCGGGTATGTCCTTGGGTATCGGGGCGATCATGGCCCCACGCTAGGACGGATCGACAAATCGGGCGATACGGGTCACCCGCGTGGGTTGCGGCCCACTACCCCCGCGCCACCAACGTCAACAACGAAGCCTCGGGCGGGCAAGCGAACCGCACCGGCGTGTACCGGCTGGCCCCACACCCCGCCGACACATGCATGTACGACGTCCGCCCCTCCGCCGTATGCGTGGACAGGCCCTTCACTCGATCCGTGTCCAGGTCGCAGTTGGTGACGAAGGCGCCGTAGAAGGGGAGGCAGATCTGGCCGCCGTGGGTGTGGCCGGCCAGTATCAGCGGGTAGCCGTCCGCGGCGAACGCGTCGAGCGCGCGCAGGTACGGGGCGTGGACCACGCCCATCGAGAAGTCGGCCGACTCCGAGGGGCCGCCGGCCACACGGGCGTACCGGTCCCGCTTGATGTGGGGGTCGTCGAGGCCGGTCAGCTCCACGGAGGCGCCCTCGATCTTCAGCTCACCGCGGGTGTTCGTCAGATTCAGCCAGCCCGCCGTGTCGAAGCCGTCGCGCAGCTCCTCCCACGGGTTGTGGACGGCGCCGACGACCGGCTTGTTGCCGTTCAGACCGTGCTTGCCCTGGGCCTTCTCGAACAAGTACCGGGCGGGGTTGCGGAGTGTGGGGCCGTAGTAGTCGTTCGACCCGAAGACGTACGCCCCCGGGAACTCCATCAGCGGACCCAGCGCGTCCAGTACCTCGGGCACGCCCTCCGGGTCGGAGAGGTTGTCCCCGGTGTTGATGACGAAGTCGGGGCGCAGGCCGGCCAGCGAGCGCAGCCAGCGCTGCTTCTTGCGCTGGCCTCTCACCATGTGGATGTCGGAGACCTGGAGAACGCGCAACGGCCGCATGCCGGGCGGCAGCACCGGCACCGTCACCCGTCGCAGCCGGAAGGAGCGGGCCTCGAAACCCGCCGCGTACAACAGACCGGCGGCGCCGACCGCCGTGATTCCCAGGGGTACTCCGTATCGCGCGCGCATACGCCCATCGTGTCAGACCCCGGCAACTCGCCGTGCCCGCCTGTGGACAACCTCGGACGCACGACGAGCACCCCCGAAATCAGCAGGCGACCGTCTCCCCACACCTGCGACAATCGACGGCATGACCACCCTTAAGTCGAAGCTCAAGGAAGACCTCAACGCCGCCATCAAGGAGCGCGACGAGCTCCGCTCCTCGACGCTCCGGCTGACCCTCTCCGCGATCACCAACGAGGAGGTCGCGGGCAAGACCAAGCGTGAACTCTCCGACGAAGAAGTGCAGAAGGTGATCACCCGCGAGGCGAAGAAGCGCCGCGAGGCCGCGGACGCCTTCGCGAAGGGCGGGCGCCCCGAGTCGGCCGAGCGGGAGAAGGCAGAGGGCGAGATCCTCGCCACGTACCTGCCCAAGCAGCTCAGCGACGAGGAGCTGAACGCCATCGTCGCCCAGGCCGTCGAGGAGGCGAAGTCGGCGGGCGCCGAGGGGCCGCGTGCGATCGGCCAGGTCATGAAGATCGTGAACCCGAAGGTGGCCGGCCTGGCGGAGGGCGGCCGCGTCTCCGCCCTCGTCAAGCAACTCCTCGCGGGCAGCTGAACGGACGGCGATACGGACGGCTGAACAGGCAGCCGAACGACCCGTCCACCCGTACGCCGGTGGGGGCGCCCCTTGTCACAAGGGGCGCCCCCACCGGCGTATCGACATCAGACTTCAAGCAGGCAGCACCTGGTTCCCGGAGGAACCGGAGGAGCTGGAGGAACTAGCCGTCCCGCCCACCGTTCCCGTTGCCACCATCGCCCTGCCCCTGGATGAAGCCCTCAGGGAGGGAGATGGTGGGCGTCGGCGTGGTGCCGCCGGTGGTGGTGCCCCCGGTCGTGAGGCCGCCGTCGATCAGACCGCCGTTGTTGCCGTTCCCGTTGTCGTCGTCCCCGTTGTCCCCGTCGTCATTGCCCTTGTCCTTGTCCTTCTGGGGATCGGGGATGTTGACGAGGTTGAAGGACGGGGAGTCCTTGCCGTCGAGGGCGCCGGTCATCGCGTCCTTCCAGATGGGACCCGGCACCTGGCCGCCGTAGACCTTGTCGTGCCAGACGCCGCCGATCGTGATGTTCTCCATCTCGACCTTCTGCGTGGCGCTGCCGACCCAGACCGCGCCGGCGAGGTTCGGCGTGTAGCCGACGAACCAGGCGTTCTTGCGGGAGTCGGTCGTACCCGTCTTACCGGCGTTGGCGCGGTCGGTGAGACCGGCGGCCTGACCCGTACCGGAGTCGATCACGCCGCTCAGGAGGGTGTTGACGGTGTCCGCGGTCTTCTCGGACATCGCCCGCGAGCAGGTGGACTTCGGCACGTCGAGGGACTTCTGCTTGTCGCCGACCTTCTGCGTGATCGACTCGATGGCGACCGGGGTGCAGTACATGCCCCGGGCGGCGAAGGAGGCGTACGCGGTGGCCATCGTCAGCGGCGAGAGGCCCACCGCGCCGAGGGCGATGGACGGGCTCTCCGGCAGCTTTTCGCCGTTGCCCTGCGTGACGTGCAGCTTGTCGGTCATGTTGACCACGGGGCACAGGCCGATGTCGGAGATCATCTGCACGAAGTAGGTGTTGACCGACTTGGCCATCGCCTCCTTCAGCTGGTACGGCCCGACCTCGGACTCGGCCTCGTTCTCCACCGTGTCGCCCTGCGTGTTGACGTACGGATCGGTGCCACACCTCTGGACGGGGCTCGGGTAGTCCATCTCGTACGGCGACGCGTACTCCTGGGTCGCGGGCCGGCCCTCCTCCAGGGCGGCCGCGGCCACGAACGGCTTGAACGTCGAACCGGTCGGGAAGCCGAAGTTCGAGCCGCCCATGGCGTAGTTGACCGAGTAGTTGTACTCGGTCTCGTTCTTGCCGTAGCCGTACGGCGTCGCCTGGCCCATGCCGACGATCTTGCCCGTGCCCGGTTCGACCAGGGTGGCCGCCGCGGTGACCTTGTCCGTCTGGTTGACGTGGTCCTTGAGCGAGGCCTGCACCGATTCCTGTGCCTGCGGGTCGAGCGTCGTACGGATCGTCAGGCCGCCCTGGTTCCAGATCTTCGCCCGCTCCTCCTTGGTCTCGCCGAAGACCGGGTCGCTGAGGAAGACCTTCTCCACGTACTTGCAGAAGAAGGCCGCGCCTTCGACCGCCGTGATGCAGCCGTTGTTCGGCTTGCTGACCTTCAGGCCGAGCGGCGTCTTCATGGCCTTGTTGGCTTCCGCCTGCGAGATGTCGTTCGTCTCGGCCATGCGCTGCAGGACGGTGTTGCGGCGCTTGGTCGCCTCCGCCTCGTCGTTGACCGGGTCGTACCGGCTGGGCGACTGGACGATGCCCGCGAGCAGCGCCGACTCCTGGAGGTTCAGCTTCTTGGCGGGCTTGGAGAAGTAGCGCTGGGCCGCTGCCTCGATGCCGTACGCCTGCTCCCCGAAGAACGTGATGTTCAGGTAGTTCTCGAGGATCTTCTTCTTGCCGAGCTTCTCCTCGAGCTGGATCGCGTACTTGAGCTCGCGGATCTTGCGGCCGAGGGTCTGCTGGGTGGCCTGGGCGACCTTCGTCGGGTCGTCGCCGGCCTCTTCGACGAAGTAGTTCTTCACGAGCTGCTGCGTGAGGGTGGAGGCGCCCTGGGACACTCCGCCGCTCTGCGCGTTCTGGTTCAGGGCGCGCAGGACACCCTTCAGGTCGATCGCGCCGTGCTCGTAGAAGCGCGAGTCCTCGATCGCGACGATCGCCTTCTGCATGTACGGCGAGATGTCCTTCAGGGCGACCACGGTCCGGTCACGCGAGTAGACCGTGGCGATCTGGCCGCCCTCGCTGTCCAGGATCGTGGTGCGCTGACTCAGCTGCGGACTCTTCAGGCTGTCCGGAATCTCGTCGAAACTCTGGACCGAACCCTTGGCCGCGAGTCCGAGCGCGCCCGCCGCGGGCAGCGCGATTCCCGCCATGACCGCCCCCGCGAGCACGCTGACACCGAGGAACTTGGCGGCCTGCTGGAATGGCGACAGACCACCGCCCGAGCGCTTCTTTGGCATGAGGGCAGCCTAATCCCTAATTACGGGCGTCCCGAGGGGCAGGTGGTTCTCGGGATGTTCGAGTACCAGACCGTGACATCCAAGGGCAGCCGGGCGGGCTACGCCTCAACGTAGACCGGGTGCGCGGTCCAGATGCTCACTGTGGCACCAGCGGCTCTACGACCGCGCCGTGTTCGGAGGCCTCATCCCGAGAACTTGACGGCATGGCAACGCGAGCTGTCTACGTTCTCAATCGCCGGACACGCGTATAGGCCTTGGCCTAAGCTGCTCTCAACTGTCACAGCAGTGCGGCTACGTATCAATACGTCCGGCGACCCCGAATCGTTCCGGAGGTTCCCTAATTTTTGTTGGGGGCGTGTCCGAATCCGCCTTGTGTGTCACCCGGCGTCCGTTGTGACTCAACTGAACTGTCCCGGTTTGCCGGGATACTCACGTATGTCCTCAGGTCACTCCCCCGGGTGATCTGCCGCTTACGCATAGTCCGTTCGGGCCATTCAAGATTGGGCCCGAAGGGGGTGTTGCGCTGTGCCCACCTTCCGTAACGTCCTCAACTGGCGGCGGTGAATATGCCGCTGCCGCCGTGGGGGAGCCTCGATTCGGGAGAGGACGGCGCCGGTATGGGCTGGGTAACCGACTGGAGTGCGCAGGCGGCCTGCCGCACTACCGATCCGGATGAACTGTTCGTTCAAGGAGCAGCGCAGAACCGGGCGAAGGCAGTGTGCACCGGATGTCCGGTGCGCACGGAGTGCCTCGCCGATGCGCTCGACAACCGCGTCGAATTCGGCGTGTGGGGTGGCATGACCGAGCGGGAGCGCCGCGCATTGTTGCGCCGGCGCCCCACCGTCACCTCTTGGCGTCATCTGCTCGAGACCGCGCGTACGGAGTACGAGCGCGGTGCGGGCCTGCTGCCTCTTGATGAGGAAGAGGTGTACGAGCGCTACTTGGCGGTGGGCTGAGGGCGTTTCCCTCAGTCCCCGCAGCAGTCCCTGTAGGCCATGGCCACGGCTGTGCATGTCACGGCTGTGCCTGTCACGGCCCCGCAGACCATGGCCTCGCAATGACCACGCAGGTCATGGAAGGCGCCGCGTCAGGCGCCGGTTTCGGGCAGCTCCGGCCTACCGGCCGCGAGCCGGTTCCCGATGTCCCGCAGCCCTGCCAGGTCGTGCACGTCGCCGGGCAGCGCCGCCACTTCGGCCACCGCCACCTCGGGGTGGAGGGCGGTGAAGCGGTCACGCGTGCGCTGCTCGCGGGAGAGCAGCTGCATGCGCTCGGCGTGCAGCCTCAACAGGCCTGCGGTGAGCTGTTCGACGGTCCGGCCGGTGTCTGTGGCCCGATTCCCGTTCGTGGCGGCGGTCCTGTCCGTGGTGGCGGGGGAGCCTTCGTCGGGATCGTCGGCGGCGTCGGGAGCTGGTGCCTCGGAAGCGGGAGATTCTGAACTGTCGTACGTGTCGGGAGAGTTACGAAGTCCAGCCTTCCCGTCCCCCTGATCCACAATGCGGGCCTCGGCAAGATTTTCCGCGGCTTCCAGATCACGGTCCGCCGCGGCATCGGGTCCGAGGTTTTCCGCGGCGGCGAGTGCCCGCTCGGCCGACAGCTGAGCGGCGCCGCTGCCGTGCACCCGGTTGAGCACCAGACCGGCGAACGGCATGTCCTCGGCGGCCAGCCGCTCCACGAAGTACGCGGCCTCGCGCAGCGCGTCCCGCTCCGGGGCCGCCACCACCAGGAACGCCGTGCCGGGCGCCTGGAGCAGCTTGTACGTGGCGTCCGCGCGCGTACGGAACCCGCCGAAGGTCGTGTCCATCGCGGACACGAAGGTCTGTACGTCCTTGAGGAGTTGCCCGCCGAGCAGCTTCCCCAGGGTGCCGGTCATCAGCGACATCCCGACGTTCAGGAACTTCATTCCCGCCCGGCCGCCCAGCTTCGCCGGCGCCGTCAGCAGCCGGATCAGCCGTCCGTCCAGGAAGGACCCGAGCCGCTTGGGTGCGTCCAGGAAGTCCAGGGCCGAGCGGGACGGCGGCGTGTCGACGACGATGAGGTCCCATTCCTCCCGCGCCCGCAGCTGCCCCAGCTTCTCCATCGCCATGTACTCCTGCGTGCCCGCGAAGCCCGCCGAAAGCGACTGGTAGAAGGGGTTGTTGAGGATCGCCGCCGCCCGCTCGCGGTCCGCGTGCGCCTCGACGATCTCGTCGAAGGTGCGCTTCATGTCGAGCATCATGGCGTGCAGTTCGCCGTCCCCCTCGACGCCCTTCACCCGGCGTGGGGTGTTGTCCAGGGAGTCGATGCCCATGGACTGGGCGAGGCGGCGCGCCGGGTCGATGGTGAGCACGACGACCTTGCGGCCGCGCTCGGCGGCGCGCAGCCCCAGCGCCGCCGCCGTGGTCGTCTTGCCGACGCCGCCCGAGCCGCAGCACACCACGATGCGGGTCTTCGGGTCGTCGATCAGCGGATCGACGTCCAGGAGGCGTGCGTTTCCCAGTGCACGGGTGGAGTCGTGCGCGTGGGCGGAGTCGCGTGCGCGGGCGGATTCCTGTGCGCGGGCCGGGTCCGAACTCATGAGATCCCTTGCTGACGCAGTTCCTTGGCCAGTTGGTACAGGCCCGCCAGATCCATTCCCTCGGCGAGCAAAGGGAGTTCGTGCAGCGGCAGGCCCTGTTCCGTGAGCACCGCCCGCTGCTCGCGCTCCAGGGTGTGCCGCTCGGCGTACTCGGCGGCCTGCTCCAGCAGCGGGTCCACCAGCCGCTCGGCGAGTCCGCCACGCCGGGCGCCGCCGAGTCCGGCCGCGGAGAGCGACTTGGCGATGGCGGTACGGGGAGCGGCGGCCGTGAGTTCCAGATCGGCGTCGTCGAGCAGCGCGGGTCGCACCATGTTCACGATGATCCGCCCGACCGGCAGCTTCGCGGCCCGCAGTTCGGCGATGCCGTCCGCGGTCTCCTGTACGGGCATCTCCTCCAGGAGCGCCACCAGGTGAACGGCCGTCTCCTTGGACTTGAGGACCCGCATGACGGCCTGTGCCTGATTGTGTATCGGGCCGATCTTCGCGAGGCCCGCCACCTCGTCGTTGACGTTCAGGAAGCGGGTGATGCGCCCTGTCGGCGGCGCGTCCATGACCACGTAGTCGTACGCGAACCGCCCGCTCTTGTCCTTGCGGCGTACGGCCTCGCACGCCTTGCCGGTCAGGAGCACGTCCCGCAGACCCGGCGCGATGGTCGTCGCGAAGTCGATGGCGCCGAGTTTTTTCAGGGCGCGGCCGGCGCCGCCCAGCTTGTAGAACATCTGGAGGTAGTCCAGAAGGGCCAGTTCGGGGTCGATGGCGAGGGCGTACACCTCCCCGCCCCCGGGAGCGACGGCGATTTTCCGCTCCCCGTAGGGCAGCGCTTCTGTCTCGAAGAGCTGCGCGATGCCCTGCCTGCCCTCGACCTCGACGAGAAGGGCGCGCTTGCCCTCCGTGGCGAGGGCGAGCGCGAGGGCGGCGGCTACCGTGGTCTTGCCGGTACCGCCCTTGCCGCTGACGACCTGGAGCCTGCTCACGTATTCGAGCCTAACCAGTCGGCCGCCGTACTACGCAGGAGGCTGTGGACAACGTGTGCGCGAGGCCTTGGGCGACACCCGCGAAAGGCCGTGCCCGGCAACGGCTACAGTCGGCGACATGACCAAGTGGGAATACGCAACCGTGCCTCTGCTCGTCCATGCCACGAAGCAGATTCTGGACACCTGGGGCGAGGACGGCTGGGAGCTCGTCCAGGTCGTGCCCGGGCCGAACAACCCCGAGCAGTTGGTGGCCTACCTGAAGCGGGAGAAGGCATGAGTGGCGCCATCGAGGCCAAGCTGGCGGAACTCGGGCTGACACTGCCCGAGGTCGTCCCGCCGCTGGCCGCGTACCAGCCTGCCGTGCAGTCCGGCGTGTACGTCTACACCGCGGGCCAGCTCCCGATCGTGGAAGGCAAGCTTCCGCTCACCGGCAAGGTGGGCGCGGAGGTCACGCCCGAGGAAGCCAGGGACCTGGCCCGCACCTGCGCCCTGAACGCGCTCGCCGCGGTCAAGTCCGTCGCGGGCGACCTGGACCGCATCGCGCGTGTCGTGAAGGTCACCGGCTTCGTCGCCTCCGCCTCCGACTTCACCGGCCAGCCCGCCGTCCTCAACGGAGCCAGCGAACTCCTCGGCGCCGTCCTTGGCGACAAGGGCGTCCACGCCCGAAGCGCGGTCGGCGTCGCGGTCCTCCCGCTGGACGCGCCGGTCGAGGTCGAGATCATGGTGGAGCTCTCCAGCCCGTCCGGCGTTTGAGGACGAGCCCTTCGGGCGATCGGGGGTCTGGGGGCGGAGCCCCCAGGTGCGGGATGGGCAGGGGCGGAGGGGGCGAAAAAACTCTCGGTCCCGCCCCCGCCGCCGGGCAGAGGGATCCCCAAGGGCGGCCACTCGAACATCCGCCCGGCTCGGGATAGCCTCCGCCCATGGCGAATGGGCAGTGGTTCCCCCCGGAGTGGCCCGACCGCATCCGCGCACTCGCGGAGGGCACCCTCACACCGGTCGCCCCGAAGCGGGCGGCCACGGTGATGCTGCTCAAGGACGGGCCGACCGCCCCCACCGTGCACATGCTGCGCAGACGCGCCTCCATGGCCTTCGCAGGAGGCGCGTACGCGTATCCCGGCGGCGGCGTCGACCCGCGCGACGACGAGCACCACATCCGCTGGGCGGGCCCCACGCGCGCGTGGTGGGCGAAAAGGCTGGGCGGCGACGAGACCTCCGCCCAGGCGATCGTCTGCGCCGCGGTCCGCGAGACGTACGAGGAGGCGGGCGTCCTCCTCGCGGGCCCCATCCCGGACACGGTCGTCGGCGACACCACGGGCGACGAGTGGGAGGCGGACCGCGCCGCCCTGGTCGCCCGCGACTTCTCCTTCGCTGAGTTCCTGGACCGCCGGGGACTCGTCCTCAGGTCGGACCTCCTGGGCGCCTGGGCCCGCTGGATCACCCCGGAGTTCGAGACCCGCCGCTACGACACGTGGTTCTTCGTGGCCGCCCTCCCGGAGGGCCAGCGCACCCGCAACGCCTCCACGGAGGCCGACCGCACGGTGTGGATCAACCCGGCGGACGCGGCAGCCTCGTACGACAAGGGCGAGCTGCTGATGATGCCGCCGACCGTCGCGACCCTGCGCCAGCTCACCGCGTACGACACCGCCGCCGACGCCCTCGCCGCCGCACCCGACCGCGACCTGACCCCCGTACTGGCGAAGGCCCGTCTGGAGAACGGTGAAGTGGTCCTCTCCTGGCCGGGCCACGACGAGTTCACCAAGCACATCCCGAACGGTGGAGCCTCCGCATGACCGACGCAGCAGCCCTCCCCGGCCAGCCGCGAGGCGGGGTGCTCTCCGGCCCCGCCACCCCGCGAGCCGTCAACGTCCTGGCACCCAACGCCTCCGCGATGACCCTGGACGGCACGAACACCTGGATCCTGGCCGAGCCGGACTCCGAGCTCGCGGTGGTGATCGACCCGGGGCCCCTGGACGACGTACACCTGCGGAATGTCGTGGACACGGCCGAGAAGGCCGGCAAGCGGATCGCGCTGACGCTGCTCACGCACGGGCACCCCGACCACGCCGAGGGCGCCGTGCGGTTCGCCGGGCTGACGGGCACGAAGGTGCGGGCGCTGGATCCGGCGCTGCGGCTCGGGGACGAGGGGCTCGGCGCGGGGGAGGTGATCACCACCGGCGGCCTGGAGCTGCGTGTGGTGTCCACTCCCGGCCACACCTCCGACTCGCTGTGCTTCCATCTCCCGGCCGATCAGGCCGTCCTGACCGGGGACACCGTCCTCGGCCGCGGTACGACCCTGGTGGCCCATCCCGACGGCCGTCTGGGCGACTATCTGGACTCCCTGAGGCGCCTGAGGTCACTCGCGGTGGACGACGGCGTCCACACCGTCCTGCCGGGCCACGGACCCGTCCTCGAAGACGCCCAGGGCGCCGTCGAGTTTTACCTCGCCCACCGCGCCCACCGCCTCGCCCAGATCGAGACGGCGGTCGAGAACGGCCACCGGTCCCCGTCCGAGGTCGTCGCCCACGTGTACGCGGACGTGGACCGCTCCCTGTGGCCCGCGGCCGAACTGTCGGTCCGCGCTCAGCTGGACTACCTGCGGGAGCACGGCCTCATCTAGGCCCCCTGCGGCTGGTCGGGCCTCGGGGCCTTCACGCCGTGCACGCGCGCGTACTCCTCGGCGAGCCACGGCCCGAGGTCGTCGACGTACGACCGCAGGACGGCTAGGTCGCCGCTGGGCTCGTAGCCGAGGACGGCCGCTGCCCGCATCTCGTCGGCCCGCTCCGGGTAGTACACGGCGAACGCCTCGGCCATCTCCCGCAGGTCGCTGGTCCAGCCGTTCCAGCGCGGCATGACGAGCGTGAACCCGGTCCGTACGAGATGGCGTGACATGTAGCGCACCAGCGGGCGCCGGGCCTCCTCCGTGTCGGCGGCACCGGCGATCCGCTCGCGCCAGCGCGGCAGGAACAGTGCGAGCTCGCCGTTCGTCTCGCGGGCGAGGAGGGAGTCGGGGCGGTAGCGCGGCAGGTACTCGGCCAGATCCTCGCCAAGGAGGCGCGTACAGAGGCAGGCGACGAACCAGCCGAGGTCGTACCTCTCCAGGTCGCTCAGCAGCCGCGTACGGCTGACCAGGAGCGTTCCGGACCCGTCGATCTGCGCGAATTCCTTGTCCAGCGCCTCGTCGAGGGAGCGGGCGTCCGCACGGTCCTCCTCGGTGGGCTCCTCGCGCAGCACGAGCAGCAGATCGAGATCGCTGCGCCCCACGCGCGCGGTGCCGCGCGGAATCGACCCGTAGAGGTACGCGCTGTCGAGCCGCGCCCCGAAGACGTCGAGGACCCGGTCCCGCGCCATGGCCACCACGGGCCGGAACTCCCGCGGGACGCGCCCGAGGGCGCCCTCGGGCGCGATGTAGCCCTGGGCGTCGAGCCCCTTGTTCTGCATGCGACCACTGTGCAACGGCGACGCGACGCCGTCAGGTCATTTCCAGCGCACGACCCGGCGATACGTGAAGGGCCCCACCTCGCGGCGGGGCCCTTCAGTAAGAAGACGTACGGCTGGTGCCGGCGCCAGTGTTAGCGCGACCGCTTCGCGA
Organism: Streptomyces sp. NBC_00620; assembly: GCF_026341825.1. Taxonomy (GTDB): domain Bacteria; phylum Actinomycetota; class Actinomycetes; order Streptomycetales; family Streptomycetaceae; genus Streptomyces. The sequence goes on along the minus strand of NZ_JAPENY010000001.1, from coordinate 1,486,253 downwards.
GCCGCTCCACGTCCAGCAGGATCACGGCACGCGCCTCCAGGCGGAGCCAGCCGCGGCCCGCGAAGTCGGCGAGGGCCTTGTTGACCGTCTCGCGGGACGCGCCGACCAGCTGGGCCAGCTCCTCCTGCGTGAGGTCGTGCACGACGTGGATGCCCTCTTCGGACTGCACGCCGAAGCGGCGGGAGAGGTCCAGGAGGGCGCGGGCGACGCGGCCCGGGACGTCCGAGAAGACCAGGTCGGACATCTGGTCGTTGGTCTTGCGCAGGCGTCGGGCGACGGCGCGCAGCAGGGCGGCGGCCACCTCGGGCCGCGCGTTCAGCCAGGGCTGGAGGTCGCCGTGGCCAAGGCCCAGCAGCTTGACCTCGGTCAGCGCGGAGGCCGTGGCCGTGCGCGGACCCGGGTCGAACAGCGACAGCTCGCCGATCAGCTCACCGGGGCCCAGGACCGCCAGCATGTTCTCGCGGCCGTCGGGGGAGGTGCGGTGGAGCTTCACCTTGCCCTCGGTGACCACGTAGAGGCGGTCCCCGGGGTCGCCCTCATGGAAGAGAGCGTCGCCGCGAGCGAGGGTCACCTCACTCATGGAGGCGCGGAGCTCCGCGGCCTGCTCGTCATCGAGCGCCGCGAAGAGCGGGGCGCGCCGCAGAACGTCGTCCACGAGTTCTCTCCTTGTCGACCTGCTCAGGGGATCTTGCTCCCCCTTGGTACCAGGGGACCGTGTTCCCCATCTTGCCGGACGGTCCAAACAGTGTGATCAGTCACAAGTCTGCCGCACTGGTGTCCCGGGCAGTGCGGCAGGGGGCCAATTGGGGGCTGATCTCATGGGTCCGGGGCGGATGTCAGTGCCGGGCTTTAGGCTGGCCGGGTGTCCAAAACGCCGGTGAGAGCACAGGCCAAGGGGGCTGGGCGGGTGGCTGTACGTCGCGATTCTGCTGTGGGCGAACAGCCCACGGACGGTACCAAGAAAACGACAAAGGGAGCAAAGGGGGCGCCGGTGAAGGCGACGGCCGCGACGCCCGCGAAAGTGACTCCTAAGAAGGCGACGGTCACGACCAGAAAGTCGGCCGCCGCCAAGAAGGCGGCCCCCGCCAAGCCCGCGCAGTCCGCCAAGAAGGCGACCTCCACCAAGCCCCCGCGGTCCGCCAAGAAGGCCACCCCCGCCAAGTCCCCGCAGAAGGCCCCCGCGCCAGACACCGCCCTGGTCCGCCGAGCCCGCCGCATCAACCGCGAACTCGCCGAGGTGTACCCGTACGCCCACCCGGAGCTCGACTTCGAGAACGCCTTCCAACTGGTCGTCGCCACCGTCCTGTCGGCGCAGACGACCGACCTGAGGGTCAATCAGACGACCCCGGCGCTCTTCGCCAAGTACCCGACCCCCGAGGACCTGGCCGCGGCCAATCCGGAGGAGGTCGAGGAGATCCTGCGCCCGACGGGGTTCTTCCGGGCCAAGACCAAGTCGGTGATAGGGCTCTCCAAGGCGCTGAGGGACGACTTCGGGGGCGAGGTCCCCGGCCGCCTCGAAGACCTCGTCAAGCTCCCCGGCGTGGGCCGCAAGACCGCCTTCGTGGTGCTCGGCAACGCTTTCGGGCGCCCCGGAATCACCGTGGACACCCATTTCCAGCGGCTGGTCCGCCGCTGGCAGTGGACCGCGGAGACGGAGCCCGACAAGATCGAGGCGGCCGTCGGCGCGCTCTTCCCGAAGAGCGACTGGACCATGCTCTCCCACCACGTGATCTTCCACGGCCGCCGCATCTGCCACGCCCGCAAGCCCGCCTGCGGAGCCTGCCCCATCGCCCCGCTCTGCCCGGCGTACGGAGAGGGCGAGACGGACCCGGAGAAGGCGAAGAAGCTCCTGAAGTACGAGAAGGGCGGCTTCCCGGGCCAGCGCCTCAATCCCCCGCAGTCCTACCTGGACGCGGGCGGCATTCCGGCGCCCCCGCTGGGCACACCTCAGGGCGCTGGATGACGGGCCCCGCCGGAAGCACCCCAGACACCCCGCATACCTCAGGGCTCCGGACGACGGAACGAACACGGCACCGGCAGGCGTTGGGAAGAGCAGAACGGGGGTGGCGATGACGCACGCCAGCAACACGCAGGGCGGTCGGTTGGCCGGCAACACACAGGGCGGCCCGGTGGCCGTGAGCAAGGACGGTCTGCCCGACTGGCTCGACCCGGTGGTGCGCGCCGCCGAGACGGTGGAGCCGCTCCAGCTGAGCCGCTTCCTGCCCCCGAGTGACGGAGCGGGGCGGCAGTCCGCCGTCCTCATCCTGTTCGGCGAGGGCGAGCGCGGCCCCGAGCTGCTGCTCATGGAGCGCGCCACCTCCCTGCGATCGCACGCGGGGCAGCCCTCCTTCCCCGGCGGCGCCCTCGACCCCGAGGACGGCGACCCGATGGCCGACGGGCCGCTGCGGGCCGCTCTCCGCGAGGCCGAGGAGGAGACCGGGCTCGACCCGAGCGGCGTCCAGCTCTTCGGCGTGCTGCCCAAGCTCTACATCCCGGTGAGCAGCTTCGTGGTCACGCCCGTCCTGGGCTGGTGGCGCCGCCCGACACCGGTGGGCGTGGTCGATCCGAACGAGACGGCGCGCGTCTTCACCGTCCCCGTGGCGGATCTCACGGACCCCGCCAACCGCGCCACCGCCGTGCACCCCAGAGGCCACAAAGGCCCGGCATTCCTGGTCGAATCCGCCCTCGTCTGGGGCTTCACGGCGGGCATCATCGACCGGATCCTGCACTATGCGGGCTGGGAGCGCCCCTGGGACAGGGAGAACCACGTCCCGCTCGACTGGCGCGCATGACAGGGTGGCCCCTGTGCTGTGTCTTCCTGGGGGACGCCGCACCCGTCAGCGGCTGCGCCGCGGGTCGGACCCCCAGCCGAGACGGAGTGACCGCAGAGTGATGAGGCGAGGCTTGAAGCAGTGAACGTGCTGGACATCCTGTTGCTGGTCGCCGCCGTGTGGTTCGCGATCGTGGGCTATCGCCAGGGCTTCGTCGTCGGCATCCTGTCCGTGATCGGCTTTCTCGGGGGCGGCCTCGTCGCCGTCTACCTGCTGCCGGTCATCTGGGGCGCGGTCACCGACGACGCCGAGGTGAACACGACCGCCGCCGTCGTCGCTGTCGTCGTCGTCATCGTCTGCGCCTCCGTGGGCCAGGCCCTCACCACCCACCTCGGCAACAAACTGCGCCGCTACATCACCTGGTCCCCGGCCCGCGCCCTGGACGCGACGGGCGGCGCCCTCGTCAACGTCGTGGCGATGCTCCTGGTCGCCTGGCTGATCGGCTCGGCCCTGGCCGGCACGACGCTGCCGACGCTCGGCAAGGAGGTCCGCAGCTCCAAGGTGCTGACCGGCGTGTCACGGGCCCTGCCCAACCAGGCCGACACCTGGTTCGCCGACTTCTCCTCGGTCCTCGCGCAGAACGGCTTCCCGCAGGTCTTCAGCCCGTTCGCCAACGAGCCCATCACCGACGTCCAGCCCCCCGACCCGGCCCTCGCCAACAGCGCGGTCGCCATCCGCGCCCAGCGGTCCATCGTCAAGGTCATGGGCACCGCCCCGAGTTGCGGCAAGGTCCTCGAAGGCACCGGCTTCGTCTTCGGGGCCCGCCGTGTGATGACCAACGCCCACGTGGTCGGCGGAGTCGACGAACCCACCGTCCAGATAGGCGGCGAGGGCAAGAAGTACGACGCCACGGTCGTCCTCTACGACTGGGAGCGTGACATCGCCGTACTCGACGTGCCGAGCCTGGACGCGCCCGCCCTCCAGTTCACGACCGAGGACGCGAGCAGCGGCAACAGCGCGATCGTCGCCGGCTTCCCGGAGAACGGCGCGTACAACATCCAGCCCGCGCGCGTGCGGGGCCGCCTCACCGCCAACGGCCCGGACATCTACCACCGGGGCACGGTGCGCCGCGACGTCTACTCGCTCTACGCGACCGTCCGCCAGGGCAACTCCGGCGGCCCGCTGCTCACCACCGACGGCAAGGTGTACGGCGTGGTCTTCGCGAAGTCGCTCGACGACGCCAACACCGGGTACGCGCTCACCGTGGACGAGGTCCAGGAGGACATCATCAAGGGCCGTACCGCGAACCAGCAGGTGGACAGCGACAGCTGCGCGCTGTGATGCCGATCAGCGTGTTGGTGGCCAGCCGCGAGACTGGCTCAGCCTCGAGGATGGCGCAGCCGCACCGAGACCCAGCGGGCCCGACGGCGCAGAATGCGCGGGATCCCCACCAGGGGATGATCCGTGCCCGGCAACTGCGGGGTGCCCCTCTGATGGGAGCTCAGGCCCGCGGCCGAGCGGCGTGTGCGTGCTGCGTCACTGTAGTCGTGCGTCCAGCCCATACCCCGACGTCTGCCCCCGCCCCAAGGTCGATAACCGCCCCCTGGCCCCCCAATTGGCCTATGCGTAAGGCATTTGGCTGTTCGTAGGACAGGCGTTCCCGTCCGGATACCGGACGCCCGGGTGGCCTGGGTGAACGGCCTCACCGATCAGGCTCGGGATCCTTCAGCCAGTTGACCAATTCGGTCGAAAACGCCACCGGATCTTCCTCGTGCGGGAAGTGCCCGAGCCCGTCGAACAGCCGCCAGCGGTACGGCGCTTCGACGTACTCGCCGGAGCCCGCGGCACTCCGCGTCCGCATCACCGGGTCGAGCGAGCCGTGCAGATGCAGCGTCGGCACCCGGACCGGCCGCTTCATGCGCCGGTTGAACTGGATCCCGTCCGGGCGGGCCATGGACCGCACCATCCACCGGTACGGCTCGATCGCGCAGTGCGCCGTGGAGGGGATGCACATGGCACGGCGGTACGTCTCCACGGCCTCGTCGTCCGGAAGGCGCGGCCCCGACCAGTCCCGTACCAGACGGCCCACCAGCGCCCCGTCGTCCGCGACGAGTTGGCGCTCCGGGATCCACGGCCGCTGGAACCCCCAGATGTATGAACCCGCGGCCGTCTGCTTGACGTCGGAGAGCATGGCGTACCGCCAGCGCCGGGGATGCGGCATCGAGGAGACCACGAGCCGGCGTACGAGCTTGGGGCGCATCACGGCAGCCGTCCACGCCAGATATCCGCCCAGGTCGTGCCCGACCAGCGCGGCGTCGGGCTCGCCGAGGGAACGTACGACTCCGGTGATGTCGAGCGCGAGGTTGGCGGGGTCGTAGCCGCGGGGCGTGCGGTCGCTGCCGCCGACTCCCCGCAGGTCCATGGCGACGGCGCGGAAACCGGCGTCGGCGAGCGCCACCAGCTGATGGCGCCACGTCCACCAGAACTGCGGGAAGCCGTGCAGCAGCAGGACGAGCGGCCCGTCGCCCATCTCGGCGATGTGGAAGCGCGCGCCGTTGGCCGCCACGTCCCGGTGGATCAGGCCTTTTCCGCCAGGGATGTCGAGCTTTACGACCGAAGTGGGTTGCGCCGAAGGTGTGGCGGGGTCCGTCATGAGGACGAGCGTGCCACAGCCTCGATGGCCTCGGGCACACGATCCTGCGCGGGCAGCTCGCGCGGGTGCGGCTTGGCGTTCTGCAGGACCCCTGCCGTCTCCTTCACCGAGGCCGCGACCTTCTGCGGGCCCTTGCTCTTCTTGGCCTTCTTCGCGAAGACCACGCCGATCAGCGCGAGCGCGGCGGCGACCAGCACGTTCGCCGCGAAGGAGAGCAGGAAGCAGATCGCGAGGTTCCAGTCGCTCCAGGTCCGGATGCCGTACGCCAGGGCGAAGCTCAGCATCGGCAGGGAGAAGATCAGCACCGCGCCCGCCACCGCGAACGCGCCACCGCTGATCGCCCCGCGCTTCACATCCTGCTTGAGCTGCGCCTTCGCCAGCGCGATCTCGTCGTGCACCAGCGAGGACATCTCGGTCGTCGCCGAGGCGAACAACTGGCCGATGCTGCGTTCGGCTCCGACCGGACTGCCGTCGGGTGCACTCATCGCGTTCTCCCTCTCCTGCATGTTTTTGTACGGTCGTGTCAGATCATGCCGGACCGTCGTCCCCGTCGCTTGCCCCGCCCGTCACTTCGGCAAGCCTTCTGTGCTCGGCGGCCTTGCGCTCGTAGATCTCGGCCATCCGCAGGTGGTACGCCGGGTTGTCCTGCTCGTAGATGTCGGGGATGCCGTCGAGGTCGTCGTCGCGGTCCTCGGCCTCGACCATCGCCCGGTACTTGGCGTTCCGTATCTTCAGCAGCGTCCCGGCGCATACGGCCGCGATGAGGGAGCCGACGAGGACGGCGGCCTTGACCTCGTCGGTGAGCGCCGGGTTCCCGTCGAAGGCGAGTTCGCCGATCAGCAGCGAGACGGTGAAGCCGATGCCCGCGAGGGAGGCCACGGCCAACACGTCGGGCCAGGCCAGGTCGTCACTGAGCGAGGCCCTGGTGAACCGGGCCGTCAGCCAGGTCCCGCCGAAGATGCCGACCGCCTTGCCGACGACGAGCCCAAGGACGACACCGAGCGTCTCGGGCCGCTGGAACACATCCCCCAGTACGCCTCCCGAGACCGCGACCCCGGCGCTGAACAGCGCGAACAGCGGCACGGCGAGGCCCGCCGACAACGGCCGCACGAGATGTTCGACGTGCTCGCCGGGGGAGTGCGCCTCGCCCTCGTGCCGGGTGCAGCGCAGCATCAGGCCCATCGCGACACCGGCGATGGTGGCGTGGATGCCGCTGTTGTACATCAGCCCCCAGTTGACGAGGGCGAGCGGAACGTACACGTACCAGCCGCGTACGCCCTTCCTCAGCAGCAGCCAGAAGACGCCGAGGCCGACGACCGCGCCGGCGAGGGCGGCGAAGTTCAGGTCGGCGGTGAAGAAGACCGCGATGATCAGGATCGCGAAGAGGTCGTCGACGACGGCGAGCGTCAGCAGGAAGGCGCGCAACGCCGACGGCAGGGACGTACCGATGACCGCGAGGACGGCGAGCGCGAACGCGATGTCGGTCGCGGTGGGCACTGCCCAGCCGTCGAGAGAGCCGCCCCCCAGCACATTCGTCAGGGCGTAGACGAGCGCCGGAACCACCATGCCGCACAACGCGGCGGCGACCGGCAGCAGCGCCGCCTTCGGGTCCCGCAGATCGCCGGCCACCAGTTCGCGCTTGAGCTCGATACCGGCGACGAAGAAGAACACGGCGAGCAGTCCGTCGGCGGCCCAGTGCTGCAGGGAGAGGTTCAGACCCAGCGCGCTGGGACCGATGTGGAAGTCGAGGACGCTCTGGTAACTGTCCTTGGCCGGAGTGTTCGCCCAGATCAGCGCCGCGATCGCGGCCACGAGCAACAGCACGCCACCCACGGTCTCGGCACGCAGCGCGTCCGCCACGAAGTTCCGCTCCGGCAGGGACAGACGGCCGAGGAACTTGCGGTTGGTGCTGTGGGGCGCGGGGGCGGGCACGGGAGACCTCCGGTCGGGCGGGCAGGACGAATCACATGCCGACCAGACTTCCCGGCGCACCTTGAGGATCTTGTCGCGTCGCTGACGCGCTCATCATCCTACCCAAGGCTCGACCGGACCTATCCGGTGATCTTCACGTTAAGTGCAAATGGGGTGCTTGGCGCGTTTGGTGGGGGCGTGAGGGTTTTTCGCCCCCGCCGGCAGATCTTTCAGTCCCGGCCAGGGAGAGATCTTTCAGCCTGTCCGGCGTTTGAGGACGAGCGCGTCAGCGCGATGCGGGGGTCTGGGGGCGGAGCCCCCAGGAAGCAAGGGACGGGTAGGGGCGGAGGGGGCGAAGAAAACCCGTGATATCCGTCGTGCGGGGCAAAGCCCGGCGGGGTGCAGGGGCGGAGCCCCGCCAGGGTGGGCGTGCGGAGCCCCGCCGCCCGCCGGGGTGTGGGGGCGCGCAGGGCCCCCACACCAATCAGGGGCGGGTGGGCGGGGAGAAACCCTCAGTCCTCGCTCGGTGCCGCCGGCAGCTTCGCCTGGATCATGTTCATCACCGTGGAGTCGGTCAGCGTCGTGACGTCACCGAGCGCCCGGTTCTCCGCCACGTCACGCAACAGCCGCCGCATGATCTTGCCGGAGCGCGTCTTCGGCAGCTCGGCCACCGGCAGGACCCGCTTGGGCTTGGCGATCGGCCCGAGCACCGTGCCCACGTGATTACGCAGGTCCGCCACCAGCCCTTCGTCCTCGGCGGAAGCCGTCCCACGCAGGATCACGAAGGCCACGATCGCCTGCCCGGTCGTCTCGTCCGCCGCACCCACGACCGCCGCCTCGGCGACCGACGGATGCGAGACGAGCGCCGACTCGACCTCGGTCGTCGAGATGTTGTGCCCGGACACGAGCATCACGTCGTCGACCCGCCCGAGGAGCCAGATGTCCCCGTCGTCGTCCTTCTTCGCCCCGTCCCCGGCGAAGTACTTGCCCTCGAACCGCGACCAGTACGTGTCGAGGAACCGCTGATCGTCCCCCCAGATGGTCCGCAGCATCGAAGGCCACGGCTCGGTGAGTACGAGGTAGCCGCCACCCCCGTTGGGAACCTCCCGCGCCTCGTCGTCCACGACGGTCGCCGAGATTCCCGGCAGAGCCCGCTGCGCGGAGCCGGGCTTGGTCTCCGTCACCCCCGGCAGCGGCGAGATCATCATCGCGCCGGTCTCGGTCTGCCACCAGGTGTCCACGATGGGCGTCTGGTCGCCCCCGATGTGCTTCCGGTACCAGATCCACGCCTCGGGGTTGATCGGTTCACCGACCGACCCGAGCACCCGCAGCGACGACAGATCGAACTTCGCCGGGATGTCGTCGCCCCACTTCATGAACGTACGAATGGCCGTCGGGGCCGTGTACAGGATCGTCACCCCGTACTTCTGCACGATCTCCCAGAACCGCCCCTGGTGCGGAGTGTCCGGCGTCCCCTCGTACATCACCTGCGTCGCGCCGTTCGAGAGCGGCCCGTACGTGATGTACGAGTGCCCGGTGACCCAGCCGATGTCGGCCGTGCACCAGTACACGTCGGTCTCCGGCTTGAGGTCGAAGACGGCGTGGTGGGTGTACGAGGCCTGCGTGAGGTAGCCGCCCGAGGTGTGCAGGATGCCCTTCGGCTTCCCAGTCGTCCCGGAGGTGTAGAGGATGAACAGCGGGTGCTCGGCCTCGAACGCCTCCGGCGTGTGCTCGGCGGACTGCCGCTCGACGATCTCGTGCCACCACACGTCACGGCCGTCGGTCCAAGCGACCTCCTGCCCGGTACGGCGCACGACGAGCACCTTGTCGACCCCGTCGACCCGGCTGACCGCTTCGTCGACGGCGGGCTTGAGCGCGGACGGCTTTCCGCGCCGGTAGCCACCGTCGGAGGTGATGACCAGCTTGGCGTCGGCGTCCTGGATCCGGGTGGCGATCGCGTCCGCCGAGAACCCGCCGAACACGACCGAGTGCGCGGCACCGATACGGGCGCAGGCCAGCATCGCGACGACGGCCTCGGGGATCATCGGCAGGTAAATGGCGACCCGGTCGCCCTTCTCGACCCCCAGCTCGGTCAGCGCGTTCGCGGCCTTGCTGACCTCGTCCTTCAGCTCGGCGTAGGTGATGGCGCGGCTGTCGCCCGGCTCACCCTCGAAGTGAATGGCGACCCGGTCACCATTCCCCGCCTCCACATGACGGTCCACGCAGTTGTACGCGACGTTCAGCTTGCCGTCCTTGAACCACTTGGCGAACGGCGGATTCGACCAGTCCAGCGTCTCGGTCGGCTCGGTGGCCCAGGTCAGCCGGCGGGCCTGCTCGGCCCAGAAGCCGAGCCTGTCAGCCTTGGCCTGCTCATACGCCTCCGCGGTGACATTGGCGTTCGCGGCCAGGTCGGCGGGCGGCGCGAACCTGCGCTCTTCCTTCAGCAGGTTGGCCAGGCTTTCGTTGCTCACGACATCTCCCTTTCCCAGGGTGTCCGTTGTGTCCCGGGCCACAGCTCATCAGACCCGGGGGCCTGGTGACAAGGGCCGACCGGAAATTGGTTTAGACCTATTGAGGCTGCATGCTAGCGGCCGGGCGCTCTTCAGAAGGACGCACTCTGGGGCACGTACGGCTCGGCCTTCGGGTTCACCCGCCAACGCTTCCCGGACTGCGGCCAAGAACAGCCGAAATCCCCCTGAAGCGAGGGGGACTCCAAGGGAAACGCACACGGGACGAGCCCGCCGCCCCGGCACACGACCCACACCAACATGGTGCGCGGCCCCGCCAACTGGGACCACGCACCACGCCCAGACCACCCGTACCGGCGTACGAGGATCATGTGCGCCCGCGCAGGAGATCACGCGCCACCCGGCCCACGAGGCCACGCGTCACGGCCTACGCGGTCACGCGTCACGCCGTCACGCCGTCACGCGTGACAGGTGGGACAGGCCGTCACGCAGGATGCCGCAGATCCTCCGTCGCGCCCACGTGATCGAACAGCTCGGCCCCCTCGCCGTCGGCCAGCAGATACGCCTGCGCTTCGCCCACGTGGAAGTACATCCCGTGCAGCTCGAGCACACCCTCCCGCAGGGCCCGCGCCACGGACTCGTACGCCCGCAGATGCTCCAACTGCTGCACCACGTTGGTCAGACAGAGCTGCTCCACCGCGTCGGCGGGCGCCCGCCCGGCCAACCGCGCCCACGGCCGGTCCTTGGCGGCCATCCGCTCGAGACTCGGCAGCCCGTGCCGCAGCCACCGCTTGAGCGGCGTCATCGCGCCTCCCGGCTCCGCGTTCATCAGGGCTTGCATCGCCCCGCACCCGGAGTGCCCGCACACCGTGATGGACCGCACCTTCAGCACGTCCACCGCGTACTCGATCGCCGCGGCCACCGAGTCGTCCCCGCTCTCCTCCTCGGGCAACGGCACGAGGTTGCCCACATTCCGTACGACGAAGAGGTCACCCGGACCACTGGACGTGATCATCGAAGTGACGAGCCGCGAGTCGGCACAGGTCAGGAACAGCTGGGACGGCCGCTGCCCCTCCCGTGCCAGCCGCGCCAGCTCACCCCGCACCAGGGGCGCGGTGTTGCGCTGGAACGCGCTGATGCCGCGCGCCAGTTGGTGCCCGCTCTCCCCACGCTCCCCGTCCCGCGCGAGTCGACCCGAGGAAGCCGTCGCTTCACCCGGCTCACCGGGCTCTCCCGGAGGGCTGCCCGGGGATACGGACTGCGGGCTCGCGGAGGGCTCGCAGTGGTGGTTGCGCCAGGGCGTCCAGGGCCGGCACCTGCAGTGTGCGGAGCCCGCGGGCTCGGCGATCCGCGCTCCGGCCCGTCCGGTGAGCTCGACGGTGCCACCTTGCGCGGAGTGCGCGTTCTGCCAGTCGTGCAGCGCCTCGAACGCCGCGTGGTCCATGAACGAGCCGTCCAACTCCACGACGGCGCTGGACCCTCGGGGCATCTGGTGCAGCGTGCGGCTGAGCCGCGGCACCGCGAGGAACGTCAACTGCCCTCGTACGCGTACGTAATGGACTCCTTCCCTCTCTTCGTGCGTGATGCGGGTGCGGGCGAGGCGGTGCAGGGCGACGCCGACGGCCACGGATACCCCCAGCACCACGCCCTCGAGAACTCCGAGGATGACGACGCCGAGCGTGGTGACGGCGTACACCAGCACCTCGCGGTGGCGGGTGACCGTGCGGATGTGGTGCAGGGACACCATCTGGATGCCGACGGCCATCACCAGGGCGGCGAGCGATGCGAGCGGGATCAGCTCCAGGATCGGGACCATCAGCAGCGCGGCAACTACTACGAAAACGCCGTGCAGCATCGTGGAGTTCCGGCTCACGGCGCCGGCTTGCACATTCGCGGAACTTCGTACGGCGACCCCCGCGACCGGCAGTCCGCCGAGGGCGCCGGAGACGATGTTGGCGGCGCCCTGCCCGAGCAGTTCCCGGTCGAGATCGGAGCGGCCCACCCGTGCCTGCAGCTCGGGCCGTCCCGTCACCAGCTTGTCCACGGCCACGGCGCCGAGCAGGGACTGCACGCTGCACACGAGCGTGACGGTGAGAACGGCGGCCATGATTCCGAGCACCGGTCCCTCGGGCAGCCCGGCCAGCGCGTGACTGCTCCAGGACGGCAGTTCGGCCTTGGGCAGCGTCAGCCCGGCGAGCGAGGCGGTCGCGGTGGCCCCGGCGACGGCGACGAGCGCGGCCGGAACCTTGCGCAGCAGCCGGCCCACGCGCCCGGGAATCCGCGGCCAGGCAAGGAGAAGGAGCAGGGTCAGCGCGCTCATCGACACCGCTGCGGGGTCGACGTTCGCCAACTGATCCGGCAAGGCACGGACGTTGTCGAGAACGGCGCTCTGCGGGGTGCCGCCCAGCACGATGTGGAGCTGAGCGACGGCGATGGTCACGCCGATGCCGGCGAGCATCCCGTGCACGATCGCGGGGCTGACGGCGAGCGCCGTACGGGCCACTCGCAGGTAGGACAACCCCAGTTGGGTGATTCCGGCGAGGACGGTGATGGCGCAGGTCGTGCGCCATCCGTAGAGGTGGATCAGGTCGGCGGTGACGACCGTGAGCCCGGCGGCGGGCCCGCTCACCTGGAGGGGCGAGCCGCCCAGTCGTCCGGCGACGAGTCCGCCGACGGCGGCGGCCACGAGGCCCGCCTGGAGTGGCGCGCCGGTGGCGAGGGCGATGCCGAGGGACAGGGGCAGGGCGATCAGGAAGACAGCGATCGAGGCCGACAGATCGGCGCCCGCGATACGGAATCGGCGGGGCGGAGTCGGCGGGGGGCTGTGGGGCTGGTGGATGCGCTTTTGCCGAGTCGAGTCGGCGGCGCGGGTGGGGACGCAGGCAGACATGGTTCCCGTCTCCTCCGGGGCAGCGCGGTCGCGGAACAGGTGGTCCCCCGCCGGGGAGGCGGGGGGCGGGTCGCGGCCGTGGGTCACGGCGTGCAGCGGCGGGATTTTCAACGCTCGGTAAACGGATCGTAATGCAGAGTAAAGGCTTCGTGCGGAAAACCATAGCAAATGGGGCATTAATTCACCCCCTGGAGTGAACCAGGCAATTGATCGGCTTGTCGTACTTATTCAATCTCGGCCTCGTGCGACCTTGGCGGCACTGTCGGCGTATAGCCGTAGATCGCTGCATAACGCGCAAATCAACGTTGCCCAGACTGAAGGAAGAAGGCGGGCGGAAGATGGCCGTCACCCAGAGGATCGCCGCGGGCGTAGCACTCGCCGCGGCCTGCGCCACGGCGCTCGCCGGTTGCGCGCTGGACACCACCGGTTCCAAGGAAGGCGCGCATGGTGCGAAGAAGGCGGCGGGCGCTCCGGCGCCCAAGAGCGCGGTCCGCCTGATCGGCGACGGTTCCACCGCGTACACCGGCGCGCAGCCGCATCTGCCCCGGCCGGAACGGCTGAAGCCCGGTCAGAAGCCCCCGCAGTTCGTGATCTTCTCCTGGGACGGCGCGGGCGAGGACAGCCAGAAGCTGTTCTCGCACTTCCGGAAGGTCTCCAAGGCCAACAAGGCGACGATGACGTACTTCCTGAGCGGCGTGTACATGCTGCCGGAGGACAAGCGCGAGCTCTACAAGCCGCCGCAGCACTCACCGGGCAGCTCGGAGATCGGCTTCAACGACGAAGCGGGCATCGAGGAGACCGTGAAGCAGCTGCGCGGGGCGTGGCTGGAGGGCAACGAGATCGGTACGCACTTCAACGGCCACTTCTGCGGCACCGAAGGCGGGGTCGGTGACTGGTCCGTCGCGGACTGGAAGGACGAGATCGCCCAGGCGAAGTCGTTCGTGAAGTCCTGGAAGACCAACACGGGCATGAAGAAGGCGTCCCCGCTGCCCTTCGACTACGACAAGGAACTCGTCGGCGCCCGCACGCCCTGCCTGGAGGGGCAGAAGAACTTCATGAAGGCGGCCCGCCAACTGGGCTTCCGCTACGACACCTCAGGCGTCAACAACCAGGTCTGGCCCAAGAAGAAGGAAGGCCTGTGGGACCTGTCGATGCAGCTTGTGCCATTCCCCGGGCATTCCTACGAGCAGCTCACCATGGACTACAACTTCATGGTCAACCAGTCGGGCACCACGACCCAGGGCGACCCCGACAAGCACGAGTACTGGGGCGACCAGATGCGTGACGGCCTCCTCAAGGGCTTCGACCGCGCCTACGACGGCAACCGCGCGCCGCTGATCATCGGCAACCACTTCGAGTCCTGGAACGGCGGCACCTACATGCGCGCCATCGAAGAGGTCATCGAGCGCGTCTGCACCAAGTCCGACGTGCGCTGCGTCTCCTTCCGGCAACTCGCCGACTGGCTCGACGTGCAGGACCCCGCCACCCTGGACAAGCTCCGCGGCCTCAAGGTCGGCGAGACCCCGAAGCAGGGCTGGGCGTCCCTCCTCTCGGGCCGCCCCGCCCCGGCCCCGAAGGGCGTCCCCGGGGCGCCGGCGGTCAAGCCCTAGCAGTCCCGCGTGGGCCGGTGCTCAAGCCGTGGCCACCAGCCCCTCACCGAGTACGAAGCCGGGGTCGACCTGCGCCGCCAGGTCCGCCCCGGTCCGCTCGTTGCCCCAACTGCCGGCGTTCTTCAGGTGGAAGTGGACCATCTGGCGCGTGTAGCGCTCCCAGTCGCGCCGTTCGTACATGGCGTCGGCGGCGCTCTGCAGGGCGTGCAGGGAGCGGCGGTTGCCCTCCTCCAGGAACTCGAACCGGGGCGAGCGGCCCTTCTCCATGGAGCGCACCCAGTCCGAGTGCCCGACCGTGACCAGGAGGTCGTCACCGACTTCGGTGCGGAGGAAGTCGATGTCGTCCTGGCCCTGCACCTTGTTGCCGACGACCTTCAGGGCGACGCCGAAGTCGCGGGCGTACTCCTTGTACTGGCGATAGACGGAGATGCCCTTCCGGGTCGGCTCGGCGACGAGGAACGTGATGTCGAACCGGGTGAACATGCCGGACGCGAAGGAGTCCGAGCCCGCCGTCATGTCGACGACGATGTACTCGCTCTGGCCGTCGACGAGATGGTTCAGGCAGAGCTCCACTGCACCGGTCTTGGAGTGGTAGCAGGCCACTCCCAAATCGGCCTCGGTGAAGGGGCCGGTGACCATCAAACGGACGGCGCCGCCGTCGAGTTCCACCGGCCGCGCGCACGCTTCGTAGACCGGATTCTCCTCGCGCACCCGCAGCAGTCGTGACCCCTCGCCGGGCGGGGTCGTCTTGATCATCGTCTCGGCGGACGTGATGCGGGCGTTGGTGCCGCGCAGGTATTCCTTGATCAGCGGCAGCCGCTCGCCCATCGCGGGCAGTCCGGCGGCGACCGTCTCATCGAGGCCCAGGGCGGTCCCCAGATGCTGGTTGATGTCGGCGTCCACCGCGACGACCGGCGCCCCTGAGGCCGCGAGGTGGCGGATGAAGAGCGAGGACAGGGTGGTCTTGCCGCTGCCGCCCTTCCCAACGAAAGCAATTTTCATGTTCACCAAGGGTAGTCGGGTGATCGCCCTGGGTGCACCGCTCGCGTGAAGAAGACCACTCCATCGTGGGGCGGCGGGCAAGGGTGCGTAATGTCGTACTCATGAGTACGACAGGCGCGACCGCCGATCCGCTCGCGGCCCTGGGCTCGCTTCCCGGGGTGGCCGAATCCGTGGAGTCCGTCCGCAAGGCCGTGGACCGGGTCTACGGGCACCGGATCATGCGGCGTCGCAGCAACGAGATCACGTCCGAGGCGGCGCTGCGCGGCGCACGCGGATCCGCGGCGCTGTCCGGCGCCGACTGGGCCCTCGAAGAGGTGCGCCGCCGCACCGACTTCAGCGCGGACGAAGAGGGCCGTACGGTCGGCGCGGCTCTCCGGCTGACCGCCGAGGCGGGCCAACTGCTCTCCATCTGGCGGCAGTCGCCCCTTCGGGTGCTTGCTCGGCTGCACCTGGTGGCGGCCGCGGACAAGGGTGACGAGGTCGGTCGTCCGCGCCAGGACGGTGAACCGGTGGACGAGCCGCTCGTCGAGCTGCCGCTGCCGGACGCCGACGAGGTCGCCGGCCGTCTCGAAGGCCTCTCCCAGCTGATCATCGCGGGCGGCTCGGCCCCCGCCCTGGTGACGGCGGCAGTGGTGCACGGCGAACTCCTCGCCCTGCGTCCCTTCGGCTCCCACAACGGCCTGGTCGCACGCGCGGCCGAACGCATCGTCCTGATCGGCAGCGGCCTCGACCCGAAGTCCGTCTGCCCGGCGGAGGTCGGCCATGGCGAACTCGGCCGCGCGGCCTACGCGGCAGCCCTGGACGGCTATGCCTCCGGCACTCCGGAGGGGATGGCGGCCTGGATCGCCCATTGCGGCAAGGCGGTTGAGCTGGGGGCCAGGGAGTCGACGGCCGTCTGCGAGGCGCTTCAGCGCGGGGCGGCGTAAAGCTCGTACTTCGTACGGCTTGAAAAACGCCCCCTACTAAGAGGGCGAAAAACTCCCTGAACAGGGTTGCGGCGGTACGAGGTCTCGTACCGCCGCTGGCATGTTCACCGGGTTACCAAGCGTCCTCGAATGTTGCCCATCAGGCCGGGAACTGTGGCCCGTTTCCTGGTGCGGCTGGCCCGTAATCGACGGGTCGACGTCGCGTGGGTGCTCGATGTTCATGCTCGGTCCGTGGGGCCTTGGTTGCGTTTAAAGGTGATCCTCTCGGATGTCCTTGGTCTCGCGGGCCGTTAACCCCTTTGTACTCCAGGTCCAGAGGAAGCGGAACCCCTGGCTGCAGTTCTTTACTTTTAGGTTCAAACGGGTTCGAAACGGGCGTGAGTGTGCTGCCCGCGCACGCGTGACGAGAGCCGTGTCGCTGTGACGTGATCCGTGACGCGATCACACCACCGTCGCGCGCCGCCGGCTCGCGTACCAGACGAGTCCCGCCGTGGCCGCCGCCGCTCCTATCGCCGCCGCCGCGACGAGCGCCGGACGGGGCGGTACGGACAGGGTGGGCAGTCGCTGCTTCAGCCGGACCGGACGGTGGAAGTCCAGAATCGGCCACGAGCGGGCGAGAGCCTCGCGCCGCAGGGTGCGGTCCGGATTCACCGCGTGCGGATGGCCCACGGACTTCAGCATCGGCAGGTCGGTCGCCGAGTCGCTGTAGGCGTAGCAGCGTGAGAGGTCGTACCCCTCGGACTCGGCGAGTTCCCTGACTGCCTCGGCCTTCGTCGGCCCGTACGCGTAGTACTCCACCTCCCCGGTGAAGCAGCCGTCCTCGCCCACGACCATGCGGGTCGCCACCACGCGGTCCGCGCCGAGCAGTTCGCCGATCGGCTCGACCACCTCCGCACCGGACGTGGACACGATCACGACATCGCGGCCGGCGATGTGGTGCTCCTCGATGAGGGAGGCGGCCTCGTCGTAGATGATCGGGTCGATGAGGTCGTGCAGCGTCTCGGCGACGATCTCCTTGACCTGCTGGACGTTCCAGCCGCGGCACATCGCGGAGAGGTACTTCCGCATCCGCTCCATCTGGTCGTGGTCGGCGCCGCCCGCCAGGAATACGAACTGGGCATATGCGGTGCGCAAGGCGGCCCTGCGGTTGATCAGACCGCCTTGGTAGAACGACTTGCTGAACGTGAGCGTGCTCGACTTCGCAATGACCGTCTTGTCCAGATCAAAGAAGGCTGCTGTGCGAGGCAAGGAGTGGTTTTCCACGAGCATGAGCATAGGCGCCCACCATTCGGCGTAAGGTGAGGCGCGTGGGTTTGCCTGAGAGAGCTCTCGGGTACACCATGGAAGTCACGGATCGTTCGCGACCGTGCTAACCCGGTCTGGCTCCTCCCCCCCCGAGTCGGACCGTGGGGACGACCCCCGCTCTCCCCCCCGGCGGGGGTCGTCGCATGTCCGGATGCATTTCTTCCTCTACTTGCGCGGCCTCGGGACCCTGTTGTCCCCGTTGAGGCCGCGCTTTTGCGTGTGCGTGATTCGTCACCGTGTGTAGCTGTGGGGCTGCTCTGTGGGAGTCGCCGGGCGGTCACCGGTATGGGTGAAGGCGATATTCACAGGCTCTGAGTTGTCCACAGAAATCGACCAAGATCCACACGATTTCCGGGATCGCTGCACCGTGATTCCAGCGCGCTCCGCTCACGGCAAGTTCATGGCCGGTTCCGTTTGTTGGGCGCGTTTGGCCGGTTCGTATCGGCCGTTCATATGGAGGCCGGTTGCCGGCTCTTCACACGAGCGGGAATCAGCGGGGCCGCAGAGGGCCCCGCGCAGGAAGCAGCGAGGGGGGCTGGAGATCATGGCGGGAGTCATCACACACGAGCGGCCGCCCGCCGCCGAGGGGCGGCAGGGCGGACCATTGATCGTCACGGAGGACGCCGAGCTACTGGACGACCTGCTGCGCCTGTGCGCGGCGGCGGGCGCCAGGCCGGAAGTCCACCACGGGGTGCCGGAGCACAGAGGCAGCTGGGAGGCCGCGCCTCTCGTGCTGGTCGGCGACGATGCCGCGCGGCGGGTGCGGGGTGCCGCGCGACGGCGTGGAGTGGTTCTGGTCGGCCGGGATCAGGACGATTCCGGAGTCTGGCGGCGGGCTGTCGAGATCGGCGCCGACCACGTCCTGATGCTGCCCGATGGCGAGCAATGGCTTGTCGACCGCATCGCCGACGTGGCGGAAGGAGTCGGCAGGCCCGCGCTCACCGTCGGCGTGCTCGGCGGGCGTGGCGGGGCCGGAGCGTCCACGCTGGCCTGCGCGCTCGCCGTCACCTCGGCGCGCGAGGGGCGCCGCACGTTGCTCGTGGACGCGGATCCGCTGGGTGGCGGACTCGATGTACTCCTGGGCGGAGAGGGGGTCGAAGGCCTGCGCTGGCCTGCGTTCGCCGCCTCGCGGGGCCGGGTCGGCGGTGGCGCCCTGGAGGAGTCCCTGCCCGAACTGCACGCGCTGCGGGTCCTGAGCTGGGATCGCGGCGACTCCGTCGCCATTCCGCCGCAGGCCGTACGGGCGGTCCTGGCCGCCGCCAGACGGCGCGGCGGTGCGGTGGTCGTCGATCTGCCACGCCGCATCGACGAAGGCGTCGCCGAGGCTCTCGCCCAACTCGACCTCGGGGTGCTGGTGGTCCCCGCCGACCTGCGCGCCATCGCGGCGGCCGGACGCGTGGCCTCCTCGGTCGGCATGGTCCTGCGCGATCTCCGGGTCGCGGTGCGCGGACCGTATGCCCCTGGCCTCGACGACCGTGAGGTGGCCCGGCTGCTCGGGCTGCCGCTGGTGGGTGAAGTGCCGGTCGAGCCACCGCTGTTGGACGGTGGCGTGCCGCCCGGGGGATCGGCGCGAGGGCCACTCGCCCGGTTCTGCTCGGCCTTCTGGCAGCGGGTTCCGGTGGAAGGCGGGGGCGTATGAGCTGGGACGCCGCTACGGGGATGGACTGCGGTGCGGGTCTCGGCGGGCCTACGGGCCTGCTGGACGGCGTACGGCAGTGGCTCGCGGAGAGCGGCTCCGAACCCACCCCGGCGCGCGTGGCACAAGCCCTGCGCGAACAGGGCCGCGTGCTGGGGGATGCAGAAGTTCTCGGTGCGGCCGAGCAGTTGCGTTCCGAACTGGTCGGCAGCGGCCCGCTGGAACCGCTGCTCGCCGATCCGTCGGTCACCGACGTACTGGTGTCGGCACCGGACCGCGTGTGGGTGGACCGGGGCGGCGGCCTGGAGCTGACGGCCGTCTCCTTCGCGGACGCGGCGGCGGTACGACGTCTCGCACAGCGCCTCGCGGCCGTTGCCGGGCGAAGGCTGGACGACGCCCGGCCATGGGTCGACGCCCGGCTTCCGGACGGCACCCGCCTGCACGCGGTACTGCCGCCGGTCGCCGTCGGCTCGACCTGCCTGTCCCTCCGGGTCGTACGGCCACGCGCGTTCACGCTCGACGAGTTGATGGCGGCGGGCACGGTGCCGCCCGGCGGGGACCGGGTGTTGAGAGCGCTACTGGATGCCAGGTTGTCGTTCCTGGTCAGTGGTGGGACCGGGACGGGCAAAACGACCTTGCTGAGCGCGCTGTTGGGGCTGGTCGGCCCCGGTGAGCGGATCGTGCTCGCCGAGGACTCGGCGGAGCTGCGGCCCGACCATCCCCATGTGGTGCGCCTGGAGGGGCGGCCCGCCAACCAGGAGGGCGTCGGGCTCGTCGCGCTCCAGGACCTGGTCCGGCAGGCCCTGCGGATGAGACCGGACCGGCTGGTCGTCGGCGAGGTGCGCGGGCCGGAGGTCGTGTCCTTGCTGGCCGCGCTGAACACCGGCCATGAGGGCGGCTGCGGAACGGTGCACGCGAACGCTGCGGCGCAGGTGCCCGCCCGCCTGGAGGCGCTGGGTACGGCCGCAGGGCTCGACCGGGCCGCGCTGCACAGCCAGTTGGCGGCGGCGCTGTCGGTGGTCCTGCATCTCGTACGCGACCGGGCCGGGCGGCGGCGGATCGCCGAGGTGCATGTGCTCGAACGGGACCCCTCGGGGCTGGTGGTGACGACGCCCGCGCTGCGGTGGGGCGCGGAGGCCTTCGTGCACGAGCGGGGGTGGGAGCGGCTGGAGGGGCTGCTCCGGGACGGGAGCAATGGGGGCGGACTGCTGTGACGGGGACGGGAGGCCTGGATGTGAACGGGGAGTGGGATGGCGATCGGTGAGATGTCCGGGATGTCGGCGGGGGCGGCCATGGTGTGCGCCGGGGCGGCGGCCTGGTTGATGGGCGGGTGGAACTCGGGGGCGCGCAGGGCGAGGTTGCTGGTGGCGGGTGGGGGAGTGGTGGGGGCCGGTCCGCCGCCCTGGGAGAAGGCGCTCGTCGGATGGCGGCGGCTGCGCGGGTGCCTGCGGGCCGAAGGGTGGTCGGTGGTCGCCGGGCTGGTGGTCGCGTTGATCGGTGCGTCCGTGGTGCCGCTGTTCCTCGGGTTGGTCGGGGTGCCCTTGCTCCGGCGGGTGCGGCGGGCCGCGGAGGCTCGGCGGGAGCTGGAGCGGCGAGGGGATGCGGTGATCGCCCTGTGCAGGGCGCTCGCCGGCGAGGTGCGGGCCGGGAGGCAGCCGGGCGAGGCCCTGCTCCGGGCCGCGCGTGACTCGGCCGGGCTCGGCGAGGCGCAGGCGCTGGTGCTGGCGGCGGCGCGGTTCGGCGGGGATGTGCCGGGCGCGCTCACCGACGCGGCACGGCAGCCGGGGGCCGACGGGCTGGTGGGACTCGCCGCGTGCTGGCGTGTGGCTGTGGACCGGGGCGCGGGGCTTGCCGCGGGGCTCGACAGGCTGGAGGGGGCGCTGCGTGCTGAGAGAGACCAAAGGGCTGATCTGCGGGCTCAGTTGGCCGGATCGCGGTCCACGGCGGTGATGCTCGCTGGGCTTCCGGTGCTGGGGCTCCTGCTCGGTACCGCGTTGGGCGCCGATCCGCTGCACGTGCTGCTGCACACGGGACCCGGCTTGGCCTGTCTGCTGATCGGCGGGGTGCTGGAGGGCGTGGGGCTGTGGTGGGCGATGCGGATCGTGAGAGGAGCGGAGTCGGCATGAGTACGGAGGTTGTCCACAGGCTGGGGGTGATCGTGTGGGGAGCGCTGGCGCTCGGATGGCTGGCGCGGTCGCTCTGGGCGGCGCGGCGTCGACGGTTGGTGCGGCGGAGGCTCGCCGAGTTGCTGGCCCTGGAGGCGGCGTCGAGCGGACGGCGCCTGGAGTTGCGGGGCGTCGGGCGGCGGTGGCTGCCGGTGGTGGGTGCCGTGTGCGCCGGCTGGGTGCTGGTCGGGGGGCTCGCCGGAGGTCTGGTGGGGCTGGCTGCCGGGTTCGGGGTCTGGCGGTGGCGGCAGCGGCGGGGAGCTGACCCTGTCGCGGAGTACGACGGGGCGCGGGCCGCGCGACAACTTCCGCTTGCCGCCGATCTGGTGGCGGCGTGCATCGCGGCAGGCGCGGGCCCCGTAGTGGCGGCTCAGGCCGTCGGCGAGGCCCTGGGAGGGCCTGTAGGTGAGCGGCTCGCGCGAGGTGCGGCGGAGATGCGGCTCGGGAGCGAACCGGCCGCTGCGTGGCGGAAGTTGGCGTCGATACCGGGCGCCGGGCCGCTGGCAAGGCTCCTGGAGCGCGCGGGTGAGGCGGGTGTACCGGCGGCCGTGCCCGTCGGGCGCCTCGCCGCCGAGGCCCGCGCCGAGTGGGGGCGCACCGCCACGGCACGAGCGCGCCGGGCGGCCGTCATGGTCACCGCGCCTGTGGGGCTGTGCTTTCTGCCCGCGTTCCTCGCGATCGGCGTGCTGCCCGTGGTGATCGGGCTGGCGGGCGGGCTGTTGGGAGGGGGTGATGGATGACGGGTCAGGGCGACGGCGACGGTGTTCGGTGAACGGCAATTGACCAATGGGCTTGGACCTTACGGGGGTTGAGATGGGCAAGGCAGTACGAGTGCAGGTACGGGTGCGGGCGTGGTTGCTCGGGCTGGTGCGGAGGGACGCGGGAATGGTCACTTCCGAGTACGCGGTGGGGATCATCGCGGCGGTCGCCTTCGCGGCCGCGCTCTACAAGGTGCTGACGAGTGGGCAGGTCAGCGCGGAGTTGCAGGGGATCGTGGAGCGGGCGCTCAATGTCCAGATGTGAACGGAGGACGGGGGCCGCGGGGGCGAGTCGGGTGGCGCCGGTGGTGACCGGGCCGGCTCCGGCCGAACGAGGGGCCCCCGGCCCCCCGCGCTGCCGGGACCGCGGATACGTGACCGCCGAGGCGGCCGTGGTGCTGCCCGCGCTGGTGCTCGTCGCGATGTCGCTGGTCTGGGCGCTGCTCGCCGCGTCCGCGCAGATCCAGTGCCAGGACGCGGCGAGGGCGGGTGCCCGCGCGGCGGCCCGCCAGGACCCGCCCGACGCCGTCCTGACGACGACGCGCCGCGCGGCACCGCGGGGCGCACGAGTCGAGGTGAGCCGGGAAGGCGACCTGGTCCGGGTGACGGTCACCGCGAGCGCGCCGGGTCCCGACGCGCTGACCCTGGAGCTGAGCGATGAGGCGGTGGCTCTGGCGGAGGAGTCGGTGGGGGTGAGCGGGGGATGACGGGAGGTGGTCGGCCAGGTGCGGTGGGCCGTAACTGCGCTGCTCGGGAGTCGGGTTGCTCGAATCGGTTGAGTGCGCCGGATTCGCCGAGCGCATTGGCTGGGTCTGGTAAGTCCGCTCGGTCCGGCAGACCTGCCAGATCAGAGCGGCCGGCTCGGTCGGACGGGCCGGCGAGGTCGGAGCAGTCGGACAGGCGCGCGGGGCGCGCGAGGCCAGCCAGTCCCGCGAGGCCAGCCAGGCCAGCCAGGCCAGCCAGGCCAGCCAGGCCTGACGGTTCAGCCAGACCCGACACGGCAGTCCGGTCCGACAGAGGCTCGGCGACCGTCTGGTCGGTCGGAGTGATCGCCGTGCTGTGCGTTGTGTTCGGGGTGGTTCTGGCCATGGGGCAGGTCGTCCTGGTCCGTCACCGGGCGGCGGGAGCGGCCGACTTGGCGGCGCTCGCCGCGGCGGACCACTGGATGGACGGCGCGACGGCGGCCTGCGCCGAGGCGGACCGAGTGGCACGGGCCCAGCACGCGCGGCTCGTCAGGTGCGCGATCGGCGGCGAGATCTCGGACGTCACGGCGGCGTCGGGCCGGGAGCCGTTCGCGGCGGAGGTCAGGTCGAGAGCGGGACCGGCGGGACCCGTGCAGTCGGCGGGATCTGCGGATCCGACGGGCCTCGCCCAGCCGACCGAGTCACCGGGACCGGGACCCGGATCGGGATCGGGATCGGGACCCGGATCGGGACTCGGACCGGCACCGGTCCCGCCCGGCCCGCCGCAGGACCGGCCAGGTGACGTCGGTGCCCCGCTCGGCTAGCTCTCCGGCGCCTCCCGCAGCAGCTCCGCGAGCAACCGCACCGCCCCCCGCTTGTGCAACGGGTCGTTGCCGTTGCCGCACTTGGGGGACTGGATGCAGGACGGGCAGCCGGCGTCGCACTCGCAGGAGGCGATGGCTTGCCGGGTGGCGGTGAGCCAGTTGCGGGCGGTGTGGAAGGCACGCTCGGCGAAGCCCGCGCCGCCGGGGTGGCCGTCGTACACGAAGACCGTGGGCAGCAGGGTGTCCGGGTGCAGCGGGACGGAGACACCGCCGATGTCCCAGCGGTCGCACGTGGCGAAGAGCGGGAGCATGCCGATGGACGCGTGCTCGGCGGCGTGCAGGGCGCCGCCGAGGATCTCCGGGTTGATCCGGGCCGCGTCGAGTTGGTCCTCGGTGACCGTCCACCACACGGCGCGCGTACGGAGCGTACGAGGAGGGAGGTCGAGTTTCGTCTCGCCCAGAACTTCGCCCGTGATGACACGTCGACGCAGGAAGGAGACGACTTGGTTGGTGACTTCGACGGAGCCGTAGCACAACCGGCCCTGGCCCCAGGGGAGTTCGATGTCCGTCTCCAGGACGGAGATGGCGGTCGTGTCGCGGGCGACCGTCGAATACGGCGGGTTGGCCTCCTCGACCAGGGCGACGGAGTCCTCCAGGTCCAGTTTGCGCACCAGGTACGTACGGCCCTGGTGCAGGTGGACCGCGCCCTCGTGGACCGTCGTGTGCGAGGCGCTCGCGTCGACAGTGCCGAGCAGCCGCCCGGTTCCGGCCTCGACGATCTGAACGGGGCTGCCGCCCTCACCGCGGATGTCGGTCAGGTCCGCGGCCCGCTCCCGGCGCGTCCAGTGCCACGCCTTCGTCCGGCGGCGCAGCAGCTTCGCGGCCTCCAGCTGCGGCAGCAGGCCCGGGGCTGCCGGTCCGAAGAGCTCCAAGTCCTCGTCCGTGAGCGGGATTTCGGCGGCGGCCGCGCACAGGTGCGGGGCGAGGACGTACGGGTTGTCCGGGTCGAGGACGGTGGACTCCACCGGCTGGTCGAAGAGGGCCTCGGGGTGGTGGACGAGGAAGGTGTCCAGCGGGTCGTCGCGGGCGACGAGGATCGCCAGCGCGCCCTGTCCGGAGCGTCCGGCGCGGCCCGCCTGCTGCCACAGGGAGGCCCGGGTGCCCGGGTAGCCCGCGATGACGACGGCGTCCAACCCGGAGACGTCGACGCCGAGTTCGAGGGCGGTGGTGGCGGCGAGGCCGAGGAGTTCGCCGGAGTGGAGGGCGCGTTCGAGGGCGCGGCGTTCCTCGGGGAGGTAGCCGCCGCGGTACGCGGCCACGCGTCGGGCCAGTGAGCGGTCGATCTCGGCGAGGCGTTCCTGGGCGATCACCGCGATCAGCTCGGCGCCGCGGCGGGAACGTACGAAGGCGATCGAGCGCATGCCCTGGAGGGTGAGGTCGGTGAGGAGGTCCGCGGTCTCGGCGGTGGCGGTACGGCGGACGGGGGCGCCCTTCTCGCCGTGCAGTTCGGTGAGAGGGGGTTCCCAGAGGGCGAAGACGAGCTCGCCGCGTGGGGAGGCGTCGTCGGCGACCTCGACCACCGGGAGGCCGGTCAGGCGGCGTGCGGCGACCGAGGGTTCGGCGGCGGTCGCGGAGGCCAGCAGGAAGACGGGAGAGGCGCCGTAGTGGGCGCAGAGGCGGCGCAGGCGGCGCAGGACCTGGGCGACATGGGAGCCGAAGACACCGCGGTAGGTGTGGCACTCGTCGATGACGACATAGCGCAGGGCACGGAGGAAGGAGGACCAGCGGGGGTGCGAGGGCAATATCCCGCGGTGCAGCATGTCGGGGTTGGTCAGGACGTAGTTGGCGTACTGACGTACCCATTCGCGTTCCTCGAAGGGGGTGTCCCCGTCGTACACGGCTGGGCGTACCGCGTTCCCCAGAGGTTGTGAAAGTTCCTTCACAGATCGGCGCTGATCTGCGGCGAGGGCCTTCGTCGGGGCGAGGTAGAGGGCGGTCGCGCCGCGGCCGTTCGGGGCCTCGGAGCCGTCCAGGAGGGCCGTCAGGACGGGGGCGAGATACGCCAGGGACTTGCCGGAGGCCGTGCCGGTGGCGACGATCACCGACTCGCCGTCCAGGGCGTGCTCCGCGGCCAGTGCCTGGTGGGCCCAGGGGTGTTCGATTCCCGCGGCCTGCACCGCGGCGATCACCTCCGAGCGGATCCGGTCGGGCCAGACTGCATGGCGGCCCTCACGTGGGGGCAAGTGCTCCGTATGAGTGATGCGCGAAGCCCGGCTCGGCCCCGAGGCGAGCCGGTCCAGGACCGTGCTCGGCGAGGGGCGGGAAGCGGTGTCCGTCGAGGGTCGATCGGATCGGTGATTCTTGGCCATCGGCATCGAGTGTGTCACTGGCGTGACGGACAATGGGGCCAAGGCGTCGTGCACGCCTGCCGGTAAGTGATTGAATGCCATCGCGGCTGGCGAACCGTCCCGGGGGCTCTGCCGAGGTGTCCCGTGGGGCGACCGCTCGATAGCAAGGTGCTGGAGGATTCGTGGACCTGTCTCTGTCGACTCGCAGTGTGTCCGGCCCTAACGGCGACCGTACGGTCGTCGAGGTCGGTGGCGAAATCGATGTATATACCGCGCCCAAGCTGCGCGAGCAGCTGGTCGAGCTGGTGAACGACGGCAGTTTCCACCTTGTCGTCGACATGGAGGGAGTCGACTTCCTCGACTCCACCGGGCTCGGCGTTCTGGTGGGCGGCCTGAAGCGCGTGCGTGCCCACGAGGGCTCGCTGCGGCTGGTCTGCAACCAGGAGCGCATTCTGAAGATCTTCCGTATCACCGGCCTCACCAAGGTGTTCCCGATCCACACCTCGGTCGAGGAAGCGGTGAACGCCACCGACTGACCCGTCCGCGGGCCGCGAGCCGACGGACGGCAGAAGTCGCGCGCCCATGACGGCAGAAGCAAGGAAGGGGGGACCGGGCCCTGGTGGCCCGGCCCTCCGACAGCACGCCCGTAGCTGAGGGGGATGCATGGCCACCGTTGAGCTCCGCTTCAGCGCGCTGCCCGAGCACGTCAGGACCGCCCGACTGGTGGCGGCAGCGGTGGCGCGCAGGGCCGGAGTGGACGAGGCCGTACTCGACGAGGTCAGACTCGCTGTCGGCGAGGCCTGTACCCGTGCCGTCGGACTGCACCAGAGCAGCGGTATCTCGGCGCCGGTGCGGGTGCTGCTGATCGAGGAGGAGAAGCAGTTCTCCATCGAGGTCGGCGACGAAGCGCCGCGCACGGCTCCCGGTGAGTCGGTGCCCGGCGCCTCCCCCGGCGACCCGGACGCGGAGACCGAGGAGGACGAGATGGGGCTCGCGGTCATCAGCGGCCTCGTCGACGACGTCGAGGTCACCGCCGGGGAGAACGGCGGACTGATCAGGATGAGCTGGCCGACCACGCCGCCGGCCCCGCTCGTTCCCTGACATCCCCGTCTCACCCCCTGACTCCACCCCCACCTCCAACCTCGTAAGTGACGACGTGGGTAACCAGAAGGGCCCTGCTGAGCAGGGCCCTTCTGCATGTCCGGCACTCGCACGGCCGGCTCGTTCGTCTCACGGGCCCCTTTTCGTGAATTGATTCACGATCATTCGCGCGATTATTTGATCAAGCGTCAACGGTTTTGGGGCATTACCTCTTTCGAGCCCCATGGATACCCGGCGATCATTTGCTGAAGAGCATGTGAAGGCGAATTCCGTTTACCGCCCACTGTTTTGATCAGGTTCCGGTACCTACAATCCGTCCACATCTTGAGCTCAGCACAGGCGTCAAGGAGGACGAATGGCGGGGCTTTCTACCCCTCAGCAGTTTGACCACCCCACAACCTTCGCAGCCGCAGTACTGACGGATGACAACCGTCTGATCGTGATGGTCATCGGAGTCGTCGCGCTCGCGGCGCTCGTGGTCGCCGGGGTCCTGGTGCGCCAGGTACTCGCGGCGGGCGAGGGCACCGACAGCATGAAGGAGATCGCCAAGGCGATCCAGGAAGGCGCCAATGCCTACCTGGGACGGCAGATGCGCACCCTCGCGGTATTCGCCGCCGTGGTGTTCTTCCTGCTCATGCTGCTTCCGGCGGACGACTGGAATCAGCGTGCCGGACGGTCGATCTTCTTCTTGATCGGCGCGGCGTTCTCGGCGACCACCGGCTATATCGGTATGTGGCTCGCCGTACGGAGCAATGTCCGCGTGGCCGCCGCGGCAAGGGAAGCGACTCCGGCGGAGGGTGAGCCCGAAAAGGATCTCACCGCCGTCTCGCACAAAGCCATGAAGATCGCTTTCCGCACGGGCGGCGTCGTCGGCATGTTCACGGTGGGGCTCGGTCTGCTGGGCGCCTCGTGTGTGGTGCTGGTGTACGCGGCCGACGCCCCGAAGGTCCTCGAGGGCTTCGGTCTCGGTGCCGCGCTGATCGCGATGTTCATGCGTGTCGGCGGCGGCATCTTCACCAAGGCCGCCGACGTCGGCGCCGACCTGGTCGGCAAGGTCGAGCAGGGCATTCCGGAGGACGATCCGCGCAATGCCGCGACCATCGCCGACAACGTGGGCGACAACGTCGGCGACTGTGCCGGTATGGCCGCGGACCTCTTCGAGTCCTACGCCGTGACGCTCGTCGCCGCGCTGATCCTCGGCAAGGCCGCGTTCGGCGACGCCGGGCTGGCGTTCCCGCTGATCGTGCCCGCGATCGGCGTACTCACCGCGATGGTCGGCATCTTCGCGGTGGCGCCCCGGCGCTCCGACCGCAGCGGCATGTCCGCGATCAACCGGGGGTTCTTCATCTCCGCGGTGATCTCGCTGGTGCTGGTGGCCGTGGCCGTCTACACCTATCTGCCGGGGAAGTACGCCGACCTCGACGGCGTCACGGACGCGGCGATCACGGCCAAGGACGGCGACCCGCGGATCCTCGCGGTCCTCGCCGTCGCGATCGGCATCGTCCTGGCCGCGCTGATCCAGCAGTTGACCGGCTACTTCACCGAGACCACCCGCCGTCCCGTGCGGGACATCGGCAAGAGTTCGCTCACCGGCGCGGCCACCGTCGTCCTCGCCGGTATCTCCATCGGTCTCGAGTCGGCCGTCTACACCGCCCTGTTGATCGGCCTCGGCGTGTACGGGGCCTTCCTGCTCGGCGGTACGTCGATCATGCTGGCGCTCTTCGCCGTGGCGCTTGCCGGCACCGGTCTGCTCACCACGGTCGGCGTGATCGTGGCGATGGACACCTTCGGGCCGGTCTCCGACAACGCTCAGGGCATCGCCGAGATGTCCGGTGACGTCGAGGGCGCGGGCGCGCAGGTGCTCACCGACCTGGACGCCGTGGGCAACACCACCAAGGCCATCACCAAGGGCATCGCCATCGCCACTGCCGTACTGGCCGCGGCGGCGCTCTTCGGCTCGTACCGCGACGCGATCCTCACGGCCGCGAACGAAGTCGGCGAGAAGGTCTCAGGGCCGGGCGCGCCCATGAACCTGATGATGGACATCTCGCAGCCCAACAACCTGGTGGGTCTCATCGCGGGCGCCGCGGTCGTCTTCCTCTTCTCGGGGCTGGCGATCAACGCGGTATCGCGGTCCGCCGGGGCCGTGGTCTACGAGGTGCGGCGGCAGTTCCGCGAGCACCCCGGGATCATGGACTACACCGAGAAGCCCGAGTACGGGCGCGTCGTCGACATCTGCACCAAGGACGCGCTGCGCGAACTGGCCACGCCCGGTCTGCTCGCCGTACTCACTCCGATCGCGATCGGCTTCTCGCTCGGGGTCGGCGCGCTCGGCTCGTTCCTCGCGGGAGCGATCGGCACCGGCACGCTGATGGCGGTCTTCCTCGCGAACTCGGGCGGTGCCTGGGACAACGCGAAGAAACTCGTCGAGGACGGCCACCACGGCGGCAAGGGCAGCGAAGCCCATGCCGCGACGGTGATCGGCGACACCGTCGGTGACCCCTTCAAGGACACCGCGGGCCCCGCGATCAACCCGCTGCTCAAGGTGATGAACCTGGTGGCGTTGCTGATCGCACCCGCGGTCGTCAAGTTCTCGTACGGCGACGACAAGAGCGTCGGGATGCGCGTGCTGATCGCGGTGCTCTCGATCGCTGTCATCGTGGGCGCCGTGTACATCTCCAAGCGGCGCGGGATCGCCGTGGGTGACGAAGGCAACGCGGAAAGGGTGGCCAAGGCGGCCGACCCCGCAGTGGTGTCGTAGGGGTCGCACGGTGCCTGGCCTCGCACCTGGTCAGGGTTCCGAAGGGCTCCACTCAATGGGCGGGCGGACGGCGCGTGCACACGTGCCGTCCGCCCGCCTTGTGTGTGTTCACACCTTCTCCGTGAGCCTTCTCTCGCTTGGTGCAAACGGCTCTAAAAGGCGTCCAAGCGGACATTCGGCGTACGAATGTTGCGCGCGTGGCGTGTATGTTCCGGGGCCGAGAGCCATGGAAGGGACCAATCCGGTGAACAAGAAGCTCGCGGCCGCACTGTCCGGCGGTGCGGTACTGGTACTGGCGCTGTCGGGATGCAGCAGCGACGACGGCAACGACAAGCTCAACTCCTGGGCCAAGCAGGTCTGTGACGCGGTGCAGCCGCAGATCCAGAAGATCGCGGCAGCCAACGCCCAGATCCAGAAGGAGACCTCGGACGACAGCACGCCGGAAGAGGTCCAGAAGGCCGACTCCACGGGCTTCCAGGACATCTCCGACGCCTACAAGACGATGGCGACCGGCATCGAGAACGTCGGGCCGCCGGACGTCGACGACGGCAAGAAGAAGCAGGAGGACGCGGTCAAGGAGCTCAACGCCCTCTCCGCGTCCTACGCCGACCTGGTGAAGCAGTCGGATGCGCTCAACACCAAGGACCAGGCGAAGTTCGCCGACGGACTCAGCGGTGTCGCCGAGCAGTTGGGCAAGCTGAGCAAGACCGGCAACGACGCCCTCAAGAAGCTCGAAGAGGGAGACGTCGGCAAGGCGATGGCGACGCAGGAGAGCTGCAAGTCGGCGTCCACGTCGGCCTCGCCTTCGTCGACCGAGGGCTGATCCGGACGCGCCGATTCTCCTGGGCCGATCCCGGGAGGGCGATCGTTCGTCAACCGAAAGAGGGCCCGGTACGCGTGCGTGCCGGGCCTTCGGTGTGCCCTGCGCGGCTCACGGGGCGGACTTGTCCACAGGCCTACGAGGGGTCGGCGCGGGCTTGTCCACAGGTGCACGCCCGCGTCGGCGGAAGCGGACACAATGGGGGATGTGAGCCACACCAGCCAGTCACCCCTGCCCTCGTCCGGTCGTGTCGATGTCGCCGCCCGGTTGCGGGACGCCCTGCTCGGGGCCTCCTTCACCGTCGACGGCCTGCTCGACCTGCTCGGCGCCCCCGCGTACGCGGCGCTGGCGCGCAGTGAGACCGTGCCCGCGCTCCGGGCCACCCGGGGGGACACCCCGCTGGAGACGCTCGTACGGCTGTTCCTGTTGCAGCAGCCCGTGCCGCACGCGCGTGTGGCGGACGTTCTGCCGGTCGAGGACTGTGTGGAGGCCGGCTGGCTGGCGCGGGTGGGCGGGGACGAGGTCGCCGCGAGTGTGGACATCCGGCCGTACGGAGGTTCCGACGGGCAGGACTGGTTCATCGTGTCCGACCTGGGGTGTGCCGTCGGTGGCGCGGGCGGCATCGGCAGCCGGGACGAAGGCGTCGTGCTCGGCGTGGGCGGGGCCTCCACGACCCTTGCGGGCATCACCGTGCGTACGCCGGTGGAGTCGGCCCTCGACCTCGGCACCGGCTCCGGGATCCAGGCTCTGCACGCCGCACAGCACGCCACACGCGTGACCGCGACCGACCTCAACCCGCGTGCGCTGCACATCACGGCGCTGACCCTCGCGCTCTCCGGCGCCCCGGCCGCCGATCTGCGCGAGGGCTCCCTCTTCGAACCGGTCGCCGACGAGACGTACGACCTGATCGTCTCGAACCCGCCCTTCGTGATCTCGCCGGGCGCCCGGCTCACCTACCGCGACGGCGGAATGGGCGGGGACGATCTCTGCCGGACGCTCGTTCAGCAGGCGGGGGCACGCCTCAGGGACGGGGGGTACGCGCAGTTTCTGGCCAACTGGCAGCACGTGGAGGGGGAGGACTGGCAGGACCGGCTCCGGTCGTGGGTGCCGCGCGGCTGTGACGCGTGGATCGTGCAGCGCGAGGTCCAGGACGTCACGCAGTACGCCGAGTTGTGGCTGCGCGACGCGGGCGACCACCGGGTGGATCCCGCCGAGTACCAGGCGCGGTACGACGCCTGGCTGGACGAGTTCGAGGCGCGCAAGGTGAAGTCGGTCGGCTTCGGGTGGATCACGCTGCGCAGGACGGCCGCCGCCCAGCCCTCGATCACCGTCGAGGAGTGGCCGCACTCCGTCGAACAGCCGCTCGGTGAGGCCGTGCGCGCGCATTTCGAGCGCGTCGACTACCTGCGGGCGCACGACGATGCCGCCCTGCTCGCCGGGCACTTCACGCTCGTGGCCGAGGTCGTCCAGGAGCAGGTCGGGCTGCCCGGCGCCGAGGACCCGGAGCACGTGGTGCTGCGTCAGAACCGTGGGATGCGCCGGGCGACGAAGGTGGACACGGTCGGCGCGGGCTTCGCCGGCGTGTGCGACGGCACGCTGAGCGCCGGACGGATTCTGGACGCCATCGCCCAACTGGTCGGCGAGGATCCGGTGTTGTTGCGGGACCGGACGCCCGCGCAGATCCGGCTGCTGGTGGAGCAGGGGTTCATCGAGCCGGTGGGATGAAGTGGTGAGGGCGTCCCGGCGGCATCGTGCCCGAGGCGTATCCGTACCGCTGAGTGCGTACGACTTCTGGCATCCCGAAGCCGGGCAGCGACAAGTTCGCGTCGAGTTGGGCGCCCGGATCCGAACCGGCCGCACAGGAAAAACGGGTGGGAAGTCGCCCGCATCGGGCGATCGCATGGGGCTCATGAGGTGTCGGCCGCCTGGTGTTCACCATGGGTTCTTGTGCTCGCCGCCGGGGCCTGTCAGCGTCCCGACCCTGGAGACTCGGGCGGAAGGGCATAACCGTGGAAAGCGGACCGGCGATCTTCGCGGGGGTGGTGTTCGCGCTGTTCGGAGGCGGACTGCTGGCCTGGACCGCGACCAGGGTGCGCCGTGGCGAGCCCGTCGCCGTCGGTGTGAACCGCGTCGCATCGGCGACGCTTGCGAGCGTCGCCGGAGTGGGGGCACTGGCGCTTGCGATCTGGTGCATCACGCGCGCGTGAGGGCATCGACTTCGGTAACTGGGAGGTCACACTCCGGATAGTGCCGAAACGGCTGGTCGACACTCCGGGCGGCAGGAATGGCGGTAGTCGGGTTACCGTTCGAGTGGCCGTTGCGGGCTTTTCCCGTTTGACACGGGGGCGGGATGTACCGTCACACTCCGCAGCGTCAGCACGACCCGACCCCCGGGAGCAAGGCCTGGGGAGATCCCCCGCGTCGACCGGAGAGAAGAGCGAAGTTGTCCCCGACCAGCGACACCGCACACGGCGGCCGCCGACTCGTCATCGTCGAGTCGCCTGCCAAGGCGAAGACGATCAAGGGCTATCTCGGCCCCGGCTATGTCGTCGAAGCGAGCGTCGGGCACATCCGTGACCTTCCCAACGGCGCCGCGGAGGTGCCCGAGGAGTACACCGGCGAGGTGCGCCGCCTCGGCGTGGACGTCGAGAACGACTTCCAGCCGATCTACGTGGTCAACGCTGACAAGAAGGCTCAGGTCAAGAAGCTCAAGGACCTGCTGAAGGACTCCGACGAACTCTTCCTCGCCACCGATGAGGACCGCGAGGGCGAGGCCATCGCGTGGCACCTCCTCGAGGTCCTGAAGCCCAAGGTTCCCGTCCACCGGATGGTCTTCCACGAGATCACCAAGGACGCGATCCGCAGCGCCGTCGCCAACCCGCGCGAGCTCAACCAGCGCATGGTCGACGCCCAGGAGACCCGCCGCATCCTCGACCGCCTCTACGGCTACGAGGTCTCGCCGGTCCTGTGGAAGAAGGTCATGCCGCGCCTGTCGGCCGGCCGTGTGCAGTCCGTGGCGACCCGGCTCGTCGTCGAGCGGGAGCGCGAGCGCATCGCCTTCCGCTCCGCCGAGTACTGGGACCTGACGGGCACCTTCGGCACCGGTCGCACGGGTGACGCCTCGGACCCCTCGCAGCTGGTCGCCCGCCTCACGGCCGTCGACGGCAAGCGCGTCGCCCAGGGACGCGACTTCGACTCCCTCGGCCAGATCAAGGGCGCCAACACGCTCCACCTGGACGAGACGAACGCCCGCGCGCTCGCCGCCGCCCTGGAGAACACGGACTTCGCGGTCCGCTCGGTCGAGTCCAAGCCGTACCGCCGCTCGCCCTACGCCCCGTTCCGTACGACGACGCTCCAGCAGGAGGCCTCGCGCAAGCTCGGCTTCGGTGCGAAGGCGACCATGCAGGTGGCGCAGAAGCTGTACGAGAACGGCTTCATCACCTATATGCGTACGGACTCCACGACCCTGTCGGAGACGGCGATCACCGCCGCCCGCACCCAGGTCACGCAGCTGTACGGCGCCGACTACCTGCCGGACAAGCCGCGCACGTACGCCGGAAAGGTCAAGAACGCCCAGGAGGCGCACGAGGCGATCCGCCCCTCGGGCGACCGGTTCCGCACCCCGGCCGAGACGGGCCTGACCGGTGACCAGTTCCGGCTGTACGAGCTGATCTGGAAGCGGACCGTCGCCTCCCAGATGAAGGACGCGGTCGGCAACTCCGTCACCGTCAAGATCGCGGGCAGGTCCGCCGACGGCCGCGACGCCGAGTTCAGCGCGTCCGGCAAGACGATCACCTTCCACGGCTTCCTCAAGGCGTACGTCGAGGGCGCGGACGACCCGAACGCCGAGCTGGACGACCGCGAGCGCCGGCTGCCGCAGGTGGCCGAGGGCGACCCGCTGTCCGCCGAGGAGATCACGGTCGACGGGCACGCCACCAAGCCCCCGGCCCGCTACACCGAGGCCAGCCTCGTCAAGGAGCTCGAAGAGCGCGAGATCGGCCGCCCGTCGACGTACGCGTCGATCATCGGCACGATCCTCGACCGCGGCTATGTGTTCAAGAAGGGCACGGCCCTCGTGCCGTCCTTCCTGAGCTTCGCCGTGGTCAATCTGCTGGAGAAGCACTTCGGGCGCCTCGTCGACTACGACTTCACCGCCAAGATGGAGGACGACCTCGACCGCATCGCGCGGGGCGAGGCGCAGTCCATCCCGTGGCTGCGGCGCTTCTACTTCGGCGAGGGCGAAGCGAGGGGTGCCGCCGAGGCCGGGAACGGCGACGGCGACCACCTCGGCGGCCTCAAGGAGCTCGTCACCGACCTGGGCGCCATCGACGCCCGCGAGGTGTCGTCCTTCCCGGTCGCCGGCAGCGACATCATGCTGCGCGTCGGGCGCTACGGCCCGTACGTCGAGCGCGGCGAGAAGGACTCCGAGAACCACCAGCGCGCGGACGTGCCCGAGGACCTGGCCCCCGACGAGCTGACGATCGAGCTCGCCGAGGAACTGCTCGCCAAGCCGAGCGGCGACTTCGAGCTCGGTGCCGACCCGGTGACCGGCCACCAGGTCATCGCTCGCGACGGCCGCTACGGCCCGTACGTCACCGAGGTGCTCCCCGAGGGCACCCCGAAGACGGGCAAGAACGCCGTCAAGCCGCGGACGGCCTCGCTCTTCAAGGCGATGTCGCTCGACACGGTGACGCTGGACGACGCACTGAAGCTGATGTCGCTGCCGCGTGTGGTGGGCAAGGACGCCGAGGGCGTGGAGATCACCGCGCAGAACGGGCGCTACGGGCCGTACCTGAAGAAGGGCACGGACTCGCGGTCCCTCACCGCCGAGGACCAGCTCTTCACGATCACCCTCGAAGAGGCGCTGGAGATCTACTCCCAGCCCAAGCAGCGCGGGCGTGCGGCCGCCAAGCCGCCGCTGAAGGAGCTGGGCGAGGACCCGGTCAGCGGGAAGCCCGTCGTCGTCAAGGACGGCCGTTTCGGGCCGTACGTGACCGACGGCGAGACCAACGCGACCCTGCGGTCCGACGACAGCGTCGAGGAGATCACCCCGGAGCGCGGCTTCGAGCTGCTCGCCGAGAAGCGCGCCAAGTCGCCGGCCAAGAAGACCGCGAAGAAGGCTCCGGCCAAGAAAACGGCCACCAAGAAGGCCCCCGCCAAGAAAACCGCTGCCAAGAAGACGACGACTTCGAAGACGGCTGCCAAGAAGGCCCCCGCCAAGAAGGCCGTCGCGAAGAAGACGGCGGCTTCGGAGGGCTAGAGCTTCGGAGGGCCAGCGCTTGCGGGTGCCTTCCCGGCAACCGTCCTCCATGTGCCCGACACGTGTGCGCCCCTACACCTTTTGGTGTGGGGGCGTCCGTATGTTCGGCCACCCCTTCGGGGAGTCAGTGGGTCCGGATAGGCTGTCAGGATGACGCGAGCCGAGCAGCCAACGGCCCACACCCCGGCCCCCGACGACGCCCTGGTTGCAGATTCCCGGGAGCGCGCCGTGCGCGCCCTGCTGCGCCAGCCGCAGTTGAAACGGCTGTGGAGCGCCCAGCTCGTGGGAGGTGTCGGTGACGCCCTGGCCCTGCTGGTCCTTGTCGTCCTGGCCCTGCAGGCGGCGATCTCCGAGGGTTCCTTCGGCGGTGGCTACCGTGGAGTCGCCCTCGCCGTGGCGGCCGTCTTCGGGGCACGTGTGCTCGCGACGCTGCTCTTCGGGGCCGTACTTCTCGGGCCGCTGACCTCGCTGACCTCCCAGGAGGGGCTGCTCGACCGGCGCTGGACCATGGTCGGGGCGGACGGCGTGCGGGCCGCGCTCATGATCGTCGCGCCCCTGTGGATCGACTGGACCCCGGACGACGCGCTCGCCGTGATCCTGGTCGTCGCCTTCGTGACCGGAGTCGCCGAGCGGTTCTGGACGGTGTGCCGGGAGAGTGCGGCGCCCGCGCTGCTGCCCGCCCCGCCGCTGGAGGGCGCCACGGTGCGCCCGCTGCCGGACCACATGGACGCGCTGCGGCGCCTGTCGCTGCGTACGGGATTCCTGGCGGTGCCGATCGCGGCCGCCGCGCTCGTGGTCGTATCCCTCGTCAACAACCTGCTGGGCGCCGGGATCGCCTGGTTCGGCCTGCACCAGGCGGCGCTCGCCTCGTACGTCGCCGCCGGGCTGTTCGCCGCCTCGCTGTCGGTGCTGACCTTCCTCGAGCTGCCCGACGCGCGCACCCCGCGCGCCAGGTCGCCGCTGGAGGGCCTGCGCCGCCCCAAGACGGGCACGGTCGTCGACACGGGCCGTACGGGCGCCATTCCGCTCCTTGTGCTGGCCTGTGCCGCCGTCGCCGCGGCGATCTCGGCCGCCGTCGCCGTCTCCGTGCTGCACGCCAAGGACCTGGGCGGCGGACCGGTGACGTACGGGCTGCTGGTGCTGGCGCTGACCGGCGGTGTCGTCATCGGCATCCGTACGGCCTCCTCGGTGGTGCCGTCGCTGTCGCGGCGCAGGCTGCTCGCGCTGGCGATCGCCTTCACCGGCATCGCGCTGCTGGCCGCCGGGCTGGTCCCTGACGTCACCACCGTGCTGCTGATCGTCGGCTTCGCGGGCGTCGGCGCGGGCGTCGCCGCCAACACCGGGCACGCGCTGCTCGACCAGGAGACCGAGGACTACCGGCGCGCGCGGACGACCGAGCATCTGCACGCGGTCGTACGAGTGTTCGTGGCGCTCGGCGCGCTGGTGGCGCCCGTGGTGGCGGCCCTGATCGGTCCGCACCGCCTGGAGAGCGGCAAGTTCGTGTTCGCGCACGGCGGCGCCGCCTTCACCCTGATGCTGGTCGGCGCGCTGCTGCTGCCAGTTGCCGCGCTGGTGCTCGCCAAGGCCGACGACCGCTCCGGGGTGCCGCTGCGGCACGACCTGCGGGACGCGCTGCGCGGCGGCGACGACCCCGCGCAGGCCACGGCCGTCTCCGGGTTCTTCATCGCTCTGGAGGGCGGTGACGGGGCCGGGAAGTCGACCCAGGCGGAGGCACTCGCGGAGTGGATCCGCGCCAAGGGCCACGAGGTCGTGGTGACCCGGGAGCCGGGCGCCACACCGGTGGGCAAGCGGCTGCGGTCGATCCTCCTCGACGTGTCGTCGGCCGGTCTTTCGCACCGGGCGGAGGCGCTGCTGTACGCCGCCGACCGCGCGGAGCACGTCGACACGGTGGTGCGGCCCGCGCTGGAGCGGGGGGCCGTCGTGATCTCCGACCGGTACATCGACTCCTCGGTGGCGTACCAGGGGGCGGGCCGCGATCTGTCGCCGACCGAGATCGCGCGGATCTCGCGCTGGGCCACGGACGGGCTCGTCCCGCATCTGACGGTGCTGCTTGACGTCTCGCCGGAAGCGGCTCGTGAGCGGTTCACGGAGGCGCCGGACCGGCTGGAGTCGGAGCCCGCCGAGTTCCACGCGCGCGTGCGGTCCGGTTTCCTGACGCTCGCCGCCGCCGACCCGGGGCGCTACCTCGTCGTCGACGCCGCGCAGGAGCCCGAGGCGGTCACCACCGTCGTACGGCATCGGCTCGACGTGATGCTGCCCCTCTCCGAGGCCGAGGTGAAGGCGCAGGAGGAGGCTCGCAAGGCGGCTGAGGAAGAGGCCCGGCGGAAGGCCGAGGAGGAGGCCGCGCGCAAGGCCGAGGAGGAGCGCCTGGAGCGCGAGCGCCAGGAGCAGCTCGCCAGGCTGCGTGCGGAGGAAGAGGAGCGCAAGCAGCGCGAGCTGGAGGAGGCCCAGCGGCGCGAGGCCGAGCGCCAGGCGGAGGAGGCCAGGCAGCGTGCCGAGGAGGCTCGCCGCCGTGCCGAGGAGGAGCAGGCCCGCAAGCTGGCGGAGGAGCAGGTCAGGGCCGCCGAGCAGGAGCGTCTGCGCAGGCAGGCCGCCGAGGAGGCGCGGCTGCGTGCCGAGGCGGAGGCGCGCCGCTTGGAGAAGCAGCGGAAGGCCGAGGAGGCGTTGCTGCGGGCGGAGGAGGCTCGGCGGGGGGCGGCGGAAGCGGCGGCGGCTTCGGCGGCCGCGGCCGCTGCGGTGGCTGCCGAAGCTGCGGCGGTGGAGGCTGCCGCTTCGGCTTCGGCCTCGGCTGCCGCTTCCGGTTCGGCGGGTTCTGCTTCGGCCGCGCCTGACAACGAGACGACCGTGCCTACGCCGGTCGTGGCGCCGTCGGGCGGGTCTGCCCGGGCGTTGGACGACACGGCGGTGCTGCGGCCGGTGCGGGGTGATGAGGGCCGGGGCGGTGTGCGGTCCGGTTCCGGGGCGGGTGCTCGTTCTGGTTCGCGGTCCGACTCCGAGGAGACGGCCAAGCTGCCGCAGCCGCCTGTGCCTGAGCGGGCTGCGGACGAGACCGCGGTGCTGCCGCCGGTGACTTCGGGGCCGGCGGACGAGACCGCTGTGCTGCCTCCGGTTCGGGACAGGGCTGCGGACGAAACGGCTGTGCTGCCGCCGGTGCGTGGCAGGGCTGCGGATGAGACGGCCGTGCTGCCGCCGGTGACTTCGGGTGCTGCGGATGAGACGGCTGTGCTGCCTCCGGTTCGGGACGCGGGTGCGGGCAAGTCAGCGAGTGATCCCTCGGATCGGGTGCCGCCGGGCTACTTCCGCGACGAGCGCGCGGCCCAGGGGTCCGACGATTCCGGCGACCGTACGCGCGAGCTGCCCCAGGTCGACGCCGAGGGCACCCCGCGTCGACGCCCTCGCTCCGACTGGGCGGAGGAGACACCGCTCGACGATCTCCCGACGCTGGCGGACGAGTTGCTGGGCCCGCGCGAGGACGACGACTGGGACGAGGGGCGGGGGCGGGGCGACCAGCGCCGCTGAGATCCGGCGGGCTGCGGTGCGGGAACCGGCGGACGCAGCTGTTGAGATCGGCGGCCGCGGTTCTTGGGCCGTTGGCCGCGGCTGTGAGACCGGTGGCCGCAGCTGTTGGAGCCGGTGGCTGCGGCAGCTGAAGGGTGGCGGTCGTAGCCGTCGGCCGCCGGTCCGGGGACCCGTTGTCAGTGGCGACCCGCACAATGGATCCGGCAAGGCGAAGTGCGACGGAAGGGCGGTGCCCCGTGCCCGTGTGGGACGACCTGGTGGGCCAGGAGAAGGTGAGCGAGCAGCTCGCCGCCGCTGCCCGTGACGCCGACGCCCTCGTCACGGCAATCACCTCGAACACCCCGCCGCCCGAGGCGTCCAAGATGACGCACGCATGGCTGTTCACCGGCCCGCCCGGCTCGGGCCGTTCCACGGCGGCGCGGGCGTTCGCGGCCGCCCTCCAGTGCGTGAGCCCCGACCGCGCGCTGGGCGGCATCCCCGGCTGCGGCTTCTGCGACGGCTGCCACACCAGCCTGGTCGGCACCCACGCCGATGTGCAGATCGTCCGCACCGACATGCTCTCCATCGGCGTGAAGGAGACCCGCGACCTGGTCCGCCGCGCCCAGCTGTCCCCGGCCACCGGCCGCTGGCAGGTCATCGTCCTGGAGGACGCCGACCGCCTCACCGAGGGCGCGGGCAACGTCCTGCTGAAGGCCGTGGAGGAACCCGCTCCCCGTACGGTCTGGCTCCTGTGCGCCCCGTCCATCGAGGACGTCCTGCCCACCATCCGCTCCCGCTGCCGCCTGCTCACGCTCCGCACCCCGCCCGTGGACGCGGTGGCCGACATCCTCGTACGCCGTGACGGCATCGAGCCCGGCGTGGCGGCGGTCGCTGCCCGCGCGACGCAGGGCCACATCGGCCGGGCCCGCCGCCTTGCCACGGACCCGCGCGCCCGCGAGCGCCGGGCCGCCGTCCTCAAGCTGCCGCTCCGGATCGACGACATCGGCGGCTGCCTCAAGGCGGCCCAGGAGCTGATCGACACGGCGTCCGAGGACGCCAAGCAGCTCGCCGAGGAAGTCGACGTGAAGGAGACCGAGGACATGAAGGCCGCGCTCGGCGGGGCACAGGGCGGCCGTATGCCCCGTGGCACCGCGGGCGTCATGAAGGAGCTCGAGGACAACCAGAAGCGCCGAAGAACGCGTACGCAGCGCGATGCACTGGACCTGGCCCTGATCGACCTCACCGGGTTCTACCGCGACGTCCTCGCCCTCCAGCTCGGCTCGCGTGTGGCTCTCGCCAACACGGAGTCCGAGGACGTCCTGGAGCGGCTGGCCCGCGGTGGCCCACCGGAGGCGACCCTGCGCCGCATCGACGCGATCGCCGCGTGCCGCGAGGCCCTCGACCGCAATGTGGCTCCGCTGCTCGCGGTGGAGGCGATGACGATGGCGCTGCGGGCGGGCTGACGGCGTCCCGGTATCCCCGGTATCGGGGTCTCCGGCTCCGGGCTTCCGGCTTCCGCGGGCTTCGGGCTTCCGGGGTCTCCGGGCCTCCGGCCTCCGGCTTTTGGGCCCTACCGGCGAGGTCTGCGTGGTCCATGTACCCAGTGATGCAGGCCTGGTCGGCGTGACTGGTTGACCGCATCACTCAAACGAGGCGCTTGGGCAACTGATGGTGATCAATTGGTCGCGCAAGGTTACGCTCGCGAGATGTACATCAGGCGCACTCCTCGGCCGGCCCGGTCCGGCCGGCCGATCAGTTCCCCTAGGCCGCCCCGTACGCCGTCGCGGTCCCTCCGGGTGGGCGGCGTGCTGCTGGCCGCCACCGCACTGCTCGTCTCGGCCTGCTCCTCGGGGAGTTCGACCACGGCGTCGACGGCGGACTCGGCGCTGGCCGCGCTGCCCAGTTCCACACCGGCGGCACTGTCGCGGTACTACGGGCAGAAGCTGACCTGGCGTACCTGCGGTGTGCCCGGCTTCGAGTGCGCCACGATGAAGGCGCCGCTGGACTATGCGAAGCCGGCTTCGGGCGACATCCGGCTGGCCGTCTCCCGCAAGAAGGCCACAGGTCCGGGGAAGCGACTCGGTTCGCTGCTGGTCAACCCGGGCGGGCCGGGCGGCTCGGCGGTCGGCTACCTCCAGGCGTACGCCGGCATCGGCTACCCCGCGGAGGTCCGCGCCCGCTACGACATGGTCGCCGTCGACCCGCGCGGCGTGGCCCGCAGCGAGCCGGTCGAGTGCCTCACCGGCCGTGAGATGGACACGTACACGCAGACGGACACCACCCCCGACGACGGGCAGGAGACGGACCAACTGGTCGACGCCTACAAGCAGTTCGCGGAAGGGTGCGGGCAGCACTCGCCCGACCTGCTGAGGCACGTCTCCACGGTGGAGACGGCCCGCGACATGGACATGCTGCGGGCCGTGCTGGGCGACAAGAAGCTGACGTACGTGGGGGCGTCGTACGGAACGTTCCTCGGGGCGACGTACGCCGGGCTCTTTCCCGACAGGGTGGGCCGGCTGGTCCTGGACGGCGCGATGGATCCCTCGCTCAGTGCC
Organism: Streptomyces sp. NBC_00620; assembly: GCF_026341825.1. Taxonomy (GTDB): domain Bacteria; phylum Actinomycetota; class Actinomycetes; order Streptomycetales; family Streptomycetaceae; genus Streptomyces. The sequence continues at coordinate 1,444,287 of NZ_JAPENY010000001.1, read as the reverse complement.
CGCAAGCTGACCGAGGGGCAGACGGCGGGCTTCGAGACGGCTTTTCAGTCGTTCGCGAAGGACTGCGTAGGCCGGAGCGACTGCCCGCTGGGCGGCACGGGAACCAGTGCGGACCAGGCGGGCAAGAACATCAAGGCCTTCTTCCAGCAGCTCGACGCGGCTCCGATCCCGGCGGGCGACGCGGACGGCCGCGAACTCGGCGAGGCGCTCGCGACGACGGGTGTGATCGCGGCGATGTACGACGAGGCGGCCTGGCAGCAGTTGCGCGAGGCGCTCACCGCGGCGATGAAGGAGAAGGACGGCGCGGGCCTGCTCTCCCTCTCCGACAGTTACTACGAGCGCGACGCCGACGGCAGGTACGCCAACCTGATGTTCGCCAACGCGGCCGTGAACTGCCTCGACCTGCCGGCTGCCTTCTCCCGCCCCGACCAGGTGGAGAAGGCGCTCCCCTCTTTCGAGAAGATGTCCCCCGTCTTCGGTGAGGGCCTGGCCTGGGCCTCCCTGAACTGCGGGTACTGGCCGGTGAAGCCCACGGGCGAACCCCATCGCATCGAGGCGAAGGGCGCCGCCCCGATCCTCGTGGTCGGCACCACCCGCGACCCCGCCACCCCGTACCCCTGGGCCCAGGGCCTCGCCTCCCAGCTCTCCTCCGCCACCCTTCTCACCTACGTCGGCGACGGCCACACCGCCTACGGCCGCGGCAGCGACTGCATCGACTCCACGATCAACCGCTACCTCCTCAAGGGCACCCCCGCCACCAAGGGAAAGCGCTGCTCATAGGCCTGCCGCATACCCCAGGTGCGGTCTCCCGGGGCGTGTTCGGAGCACCCCCGGAAACTGTGTAGACTTACCCGCGTTGCTGATCGCACCATAGTGCGGACGGCGCGCCGCCTTAGCTCAGATGGCCAGAGCAACGCACTCGTAATGCGTAGGTCTCGGGTTCGAATCCCGAAGGCGGCTCTGTAGAAGCCTCAGGACTCACTCGCCGTGACCTGGGGCTTTTGCTTTTTTGTGACCTTGGAATCTCCGTAAATCGGGCCCTGGTTGCCTTCGGATCGTAATGCGTAGGTCAGAGGTGTGGTTTCTGTGACGGCATTGCCGGTCTAAGCCTCTGACCTGCTCTTTTGCTCACCTGGGAGAGTAGGGTCAGGCTCGCGCCAAGGGTCCCGGTGGACAACCGGTGGACAACCGGTGGACAGCCGTGCATGACACCCCATCAAGGACTTGTCGCCGCTCCCGGCCAGCGTGCGAAATTCACTTGGCTCCGGCGGAACGATCGGCGGCGTCGTGACTGACCGGTTTTGACAGGTCCCAAGTCTTGCCCGGGCCCGCGCGACGTGGGATGAACCGCACTGCCCTGGACAGCGGCCGTCGGCCGGAGGGGAGCAGAGCGTCGTGAGCCATCTGGATTACGAGCAGGTCCTGCACCGGGTGGACCGCATGGCGGCCCAGATAGACAAAGCCGAAGAGCTGGCCCAGGGCGGCGACCGTAGGCTGTGGCGGACGCTGTTTGATCTGCGCCTCGCGGTCCATCGGCTGCAGAGAGAGATGCGGGGCGGGCAGGCCCTCGGCGAGGCTACCGACAACCCCGCCGGGAACGATGGCTCCCCCGGCGAGTAAACGGCCCGCGCAGACGCAGGAGTCAGCGGGCGAGCCGGCTCGCGCGCGAGGCACGCCGCTCGCGGGAGAGGAGTCCGCGCTTCTCAAGCTGGTTGAGCTGGTGGAGCACCGATGACGGGCTGCTCAGCCCGACCTGCTTCCCGATCTCGCGGATGCTCGGGGCCTCGCCGTGTTCGGCGATCCACTCCCGTATGCACCGGAGGATGCGCTCTTGGCGGTCGGTGAGGGGGTAGATCATGACCGGTTCCTGGCTCGCCCGGCCGTCAGGAGCGTGATCGGCAACAGGATGAGCATGGTCGTCCAGTAGGCGAGCGTGATGAAGATCGGCTCGCCGATGAACAGCATCAGGAGGAAGGCGAGGATGTCGCCCTTGACCACCTGCAGTTCAAGGAGGGGCAGCCGTCCCCCGATCAGGAGGATCGCGCTGCACCAGGTCGCCCATATGCCCATAGTCACCGCAGCGAGCAGGGCCGAGCCCTTCACCCAGCCGGGCCGTACGGTGTTGTTCATGGGGCCTCCCGAATATGACACTGGCATGCGGCGAGTGGAAGTGCCTCAGTGTCGCGGCCGGGCGGAGCCTGTGAGTCCGCTATGGATGGTCGTAACGGCTTCGTTACGGAAAGATTTCTTCAGCTACTCGCGGTAACAGCAGGCTCCAGGGGCGGCGCGCTGGCGGCGCCCCTCTCAGGGAGGGCCGGGTCGTGCGCGGGCTTCGTGGCCGTGTCGTGAAGCTGCCAAGTGCCGCTCTGTGCAAGGGTGTTGACTCCGCGACCACCCGCAGTCCCGTGTGACACTTCCGGCGCACGGCGCGCGGTAGGAAGTGACCCGATCATGAGGGTCACGGGGCCCGCCCTCTAGGGGGAGGTACGCGGGCTCCGACGCGCAGGGGCAGGCTCGTTCCCCCCGTGACGGCCCCTGAGGGCGGGAGACGACGCCGCTGTGGTCCTCCGGCCAAGGGGACCCGCGTGGCGGGACCGGCGCCGGGGTCCACCGTTGCCCGGGGTGCCGAGATGACTGGTGGGCCAGGCTCGGTCCGCGATCCGGACATCGTCGAGTTGTCGCCATGGGTCCGGAATCGGGCGGCGTATCCGGCCGTGGTGGGAGATGAGAAAGCTCTCCTCTTTCATCAACGTGTTCGAGTGAGACAGCAGACTGGCCCGATGACGCTTCGGAAGGTGAGTGTGGTGATCACTGTGGTGTGCGCCCTGGCGGCCGGGGGAGCGGTGGTCGGGCGTCTGTGGGCCGGTGGTGGCGATCCGCCGTCGCTTGGCCCGGGAGTCGTCGTGTCGGGAAGCGGCAGTGACGGGCCGTTACCGGGCCCGACGTCGCGATCAGCCTCTGCCACCTCCGGACCGTCGTCGTCTCCCGTGTCACCGGCTGCGTCACGGCAGTCGTCTTCGCCCAAGGCTCCGCCGTCGGAGCCCGGGGGGCAGCCTGTCAGCACGCCGCCACCCCACAGCAGCGATGACACCAGCTCTTCTCCGAGCACGACGACTCCCACGCCGAGCAGCAGCGGGAGCGCCAGTGGTGGGAGTGATGACGGCGGTGACGACGGCAACGGCGGTGGCGGGGGGGATGGGTGAGCGATGCGCAGGCGCATGCCGAGCGCGCGGTCGCGCATCGTGGGATGGATGCTGCTCCTGGTGGGTGCGGCCCTGGCCGCGCCGACCTTCGGTATCACGGTGATCTGGCAGGCGCAGCTCGATAGACAGGTGGATGAGCAGCTGCGGCGGGAGGCGGACAAACTGCGCCGGTTCGCAAAGACGGCGCGTGAGCCGTCCACCGGGCGGCCCTTTCCCGATGCGGCTTCGCTGCTGACCGCGTTCATGACGGTCAACCTGCCGAGCCGCGAGGAGACGTTCTTCAGCATCGTGGACGGCCGCGCCGACCGGCGCAGCTCGAGTGAGGTGCCGGCCCGGCTGGACCGCGATGAGGCCGTGGTCGCCCGGCTGGCCACGGTCCGTGGCACGGAGATCGGCTGGCTCGACTCCCCGGCCGGGAAGGTGCGTTACGGGGTCATTCCGGTGCGCGTGGAGGGCGACCCGCACGATGTGCGGCTGGTGGTGCTGGAGTTCCGGGACCGTCAGCTGAGCGAGGAGCGCCAGGTCGGGAAGCTGTTGCTGGTCACCGGCGGTGGTGCGCTGCTCTGCGCGGGCCTGGCCAGCTGGCTGGTGGCCGGCCGGGTCCTGGCGCCGATCCGGCTGGTCCGGCAGACCGCCGAACGGATCGGTGAGTCCGACCTGACACGGCGGCTGACGGTTACGGGAACCGACGATGTGGCGGCGCTGGCCCACACCTTCAACCACATGCTGGACCGTCTGGAGAGTGCCTTCACCACGCAGCGCCGGTTCCTGGACGAGGTGGCGCACGAGCTGCGCACCCCGATCACGGTGGTCCGCGGGCACCTGGAGCTGATGGACGAAGACGAGGAGGCCCGCGCCGGGACACGGGCACTGGTCGTGGACGAACTCGACCGGATGACACGCATCGTGGGGGACCTGCTTCTGCTGGCCAAGGCGGAGCGCCCGGACTTTCTGACCTTCGGTGAGACGAACCTCACCGATCTGATCGTGGATGTGGTCGCCAAGGCGCGGGCCCTGGGGGACCGGCACTGGAGAGTCGCGGCGGTGTCCGAGGCCACCGTGCTCGTCGATGGCCAGCGGCTCACCCAGGGGCTGATCCAGCTCGCGGCGAACGCGGTGCGGCACACGCGGGACGGTGACCTGGTGGAGATGGGCTCCGCGGTGCGCGAGGGCCGCGTACTGCTGTGGGTGCGTGATACCGGGCCGGGCGTCGGGCCCGAGGACCGGGAGCGCATCTTCGGCCGCTTCGCTCAGGCGGGACGTGCCGCCTCACCCGATCCCGTGGGCACGGGGATCGGCCTCGGGCTTGCCATCGTCCGCGAGATCGCGCAGGCGCACGGCGGCACCGCCTGGGTGGAGGACGCCGAGGGCGGGGGTGCCCGATTCGTGATCGACCTGCCCGCTCACTTTCCTTGGCAGAGAGGACACCATGAACCGCATTCTCATAGCGGAGGACGAGATCAGGATCGCCGCCTTCGTCGCGAAGGGCCTGCGCAGCAACGGCTTCGTCCCCACGGTCGTCGCTGACGGGCTGTCCGCGTACGAGCAGGCGCGGGTTGGCGACTGCGCCCTGCTGATCCTGGACCTGGGGCTCCCGGCCTGCGACGGGTTCACCGTGCTGCGCAAGCTCCGCGAGGCCCGCGTGACCATCCCGGTGATCATCCTGACGGCCCGGGACAGCGTGTCCGACGTCGTCGCCGGGCTGGAGGGCGGGGCCGACGACTACATCTCCAAGCCGTTCGCCTTCGAGGAGCTGCTGGCACGGGTGCGCCTGCGGCTGCGCGGGGAAGGCGCCCCGGAGGCGACACTGCTGCGCGTCGGCGACCTCGCCCTCGATCTGCGCACCCGCCGCGCGCACGTGGACGGGCGGGTGGCGGAGCTGTCCTCGCGGGAATTCGCCCTGGCCGAGGTGTTCCTGCGCAATCCCGACCAGGTGCTGACCCGCGAACAGCTGCTCAGCCGCGTCTGGGGATTCGACTACGACCCGGGGTCGAACATCGTCGACGTCTACGTGCGCTACCTGCGCCGCAAGGTGGGAGCTGGCCGGGTGGAGACCATCCGCGGCGTCGGCTACCGGCTGCGCGCCTGACCAGCGGGCTATCTGCCGAATAAACCTCTTTGTCGTGTCCATGAGAACACTCTCACCGTGGTCTCACAGGCAACTCACGCCACCCTCACAGTCTCTTCACCGAGCGGCATCCACCGGGGATGTCCGGAGTCAGGAGACGTAAGGATGAGCGACCTATTTCAGCGGGCTCGTTCCTTTCGACATCGCATAGAGCCCAACGGGGAACTGTTCCAGCGGTTCGCCGCCGGACAGTCCCCCACGACCCTGTTCATCAGCTGCTCGGACTCGCGCGTGGTCCCCACCCTCATCACCCGCGCCGCCCCGGGCGAACTCTTCGAGCTGCGCAACGCGGGCAACATCATTCCGCCGTACCGGCCGAGCCGGCGGTCGGGGGAGGCCGCCACCATTGAGTACGCGGTCCAGGTGCTCGAGGTCTCCGACATCATCGTCTGCGGGCATTCGCACTGCGGCGCCGTGGGGGCCCTGGCCCGCGGTGAGGATCTGACCACGCTGCCCAGCGTGGCGAGCTGGGTGGCGTTCGCCCGGCCCTCGCTGGCCTCGCTGCTGGGCACCCCGCCCGAGGACGCGGCGATGTCGAAGATCGTGCAACGGCACGTCACCGCCCAGCTGGAGACGCTGCGCGGCTACCCCCAGGTCGAGCGCAGGAGGGCCGAGGGCCTGCTGAACCTGCACGGCTGGTTCTACCGGGTGGACACCGGAGAGGTCTGCGAGTGCGACGACATAGAGGGGACCTTCGGCCGGCACTGACACCGCGCCCCCACTCGCCACTCCCACCCGCACCGGGCCACCCGGTGTGAGTGAAAGGAGCATTGTGTCGAACGCACGAAATCGCAGTGCACGCCATGCGCGAAGGGCTCCCGGTCAGTCGGCCGGTTCCGCCGCCCCCGGCACGGACATCGTCGCCTCACTCGTCGTCTTCCTGGTCGCCCTCCCGTTGTGCATCGGCGTCGCGGCCGCCTCCGGCGTCCCGGTCGCCCTCGGCATCATCTCCGGGATCATCGGCGGCCTGGTCGTCGGCTTCCTGCCCGGCAGCCGTCTCCAGGTCAGCGGACCGGCCGCCGGACTCGCCGCGCTCGTCCTGGAATTCGTCGGCGCGCACGGTCTGGCCCTGCTCGGCCCCGTCGTCCTGGTCTCCGGCCTGATCCAGATGGCGCTCGGCGCGCTCCGCATGGGGCGCCTGTTCCAGTCCATCTCACTCGCCGTGGTACAGGGCATGCTGGCCGGCATCGGGCTCCCCCTCATCCTCAGCCAGACCTACGCCCTCACGGACTCCAAGCAGCTCGGCTCGGCCCTGAAGAACATCGCCGGCCTCCCCGACCTGATGACTGCCGTCTTCGCCGAACCGCACAAGCGCTACGCCCTCATCCTCGGAGCCCTCTCCCTGGCCTTGTGCTTCCTGTGGAAGAAGGTTCCCGCTCCCCTCGGCAAGCTGCCCGCCCCGCTGGTCGCGGTCATGCTCGGCTCGGTGCTCGCCGCTCTGCCCGGCTTCGACGTCAAGCGCGTGGAGGTCGGCAACCTGCTGGGGGCAGTGCACTTCGCCGGGCCGAGCGGGTTCGCCGGACTCGCCGACCCCGAAGTGATCACCATGGTCATCACCTTCGCTGTCATCGCCTCCGCCGAAAGCCTCTTCAGCGCCGCCGCCGTCGACAAGATGCACGACGGGCCGCGTACCCAGTACAACGCGGAGCTGTTCTCCCAGGGCGTCGGCAATACGCTGTGCGGGTTTCTGGGTGCACTGCCCATGACCGCGGTGATCGCCCGCAGCGCCGCCAACGTACAGGCCGGAGCCAAGACCAAGGTCTCCCGCATTCTGCACGGCGGATGGCTGCTCGGATTCGGGCTCCTGCTCCCCGGCCTGCTCGGGCTCATCCCCGTGGCGGTGCTCTCCGGGATCCTCGTCCACGCCGGCTGGAAGCTCTTCGACCCCCCTGCCTTCCCGAAGATGTGGCGGACCGACCGCGGCGAGGGCATCGTCATGATCATCACGACCCTTGCCATCATGGTCGCCAACCTGCTCGAAGGAGTGGTGGCCGGCCTGGCCGTCGCCATCGTCCTGGTCGCCCTGCGCATGTCCCGGATCACCATCCACAAGACCACGGACAACGGCACCGTACGCCTGGAGATGCACGGCAACGCGACCTTCCTGCGGCTGCCGCGCCTGATCGAATCCCTGGAGTCGGTCGCGAACGAGCGAAGGGTCCAGGTGGACCTGACGCGCGTGCAGCACCTCGACCTCGCCTGCCGCAGCCAGGTCGAGGAATGGGCACAGCAGCGCCGCAAGGCGGGCGCCGAAGAGGTGCAGGTGCTGCTGCCGGGAGCCGAACCGCAGGCGGACGCCCCTGCCCGGCATTCCGAACAGGAAGCTGACACCCGGGAGTTCCAGGTGCCCATCCCCGGGCCCCGCCGGCCACAGGACGTCAGGCCCCCCGCTGCACCGGGCCGGTACGACCACGCCGGGGTCCCCGAGCACGGGTATGCCGCGCAGGTTCCGGTGTATGTGCAGCAGTACGCGGCTCCTCCGCACCACTACCCGTACAGCCACGGCATCGCGCCAGAGCCCGCGTACTGGACCCCGGAGGACGACCGCGCCGCGCAGGCCTACTGGGAAGGAAATCAGAGGTGAGGTGGCTTGTGAGGATCGCTCTCAATAGGGCGTGGAACGCCGAGAGAAGACCCGACACGGGCTGGACGGGGATCCGTCCCGTGTACCGGCCGCACCTGGTGGACTTCGCGAGGCCTGCGCAGCCCACGCCCGCACTCCTCCGGCTGCCGACGCGTCGCCACCTCCGGACGGGCGGTCGCAAGGAACCCGGCGTGTCAGAAGACGACCAGTTCTTCCTGCTGATGTGCGGCATGTATCAGTTCCTCACCGCACCCGAGGACGCGGCGGGGCCGGCGGCGAAGGCATCCGCCCCGCGAGCCCCGGCCCGCTCCGAAACCGATAGCCCGGCGCCCCCTGGCGGCGCACCGAATCTCCGCCCGCGGATTTGACCCTCCCGTGCAGGTCCGTGCAGGCGGCCAGGCCCCGGTTGTCTAACCCGACTCCCCCAGCCGGGGCCGCGGGAGCCCCTCCTCCTGTCGACGAGGAGGGGCTCTCGCGCGAGCAAGCTCACGGGATCACTCGGCCCCCGCCCCCGGGGGATGCGGTTGCGCTCCTCACCTCGCACCCTGCGAAGGCGGTTGTCCCGTACCTCATGTACGACTCTTCTCCCCGATCGCTCAAGGACCACGCCATGCAGCATGCGGCACAGAGCAGCCGCCTGGATCAGCCTGGCCGCGATCCAGCGCTCCCGGGGGCCACACGGCCCCCGGGGTTCCGTACGCCCCGCCGTGGGCCCGGCTCTTCAAGTGTCCGGAGCCCGCCTGGCAGGAGACGAAAACGCCGATGCCGACCATCGGCACCACGGCCCATCACAGCTGACTGGTTCAACGAGTACCGCCGTGTCGAGTACGCCAAGACCCGCGCAGCACTCGGCGGGCGCCTGGTGTACAGCCTGCCAATCCGCGCCGGGACCGCCGCGAGCTGATGCGCCCTGCGGTGCCTCGACAGCCAATACCCCTGCCCATCCGGCCCGGTTCAAGGCCGGCGGGATCGAGCTGATCCACGCCCAGCGCGCGACTTCGGCCGCGTGGAGCCCCAGCCGAAGTCCCGGGCGGGCCGACCGGCTTCGCGGGACACCTCCTCTCCGCTCCAGGAGCATCGCTCATGCACAATCCCCTCACCACCACCCTGCTGACCAACCTGTGCACCCTCACCGGCCGGCCCACACCCACCCGGGAGGAGATCCGGCTGCGGCCGACATCGGGATTCGAGCGGGTGACCTTCCCCGACGGCCGGACGGCGATCTTCAAGTACGCCGAGAAGCCCTTCCACAGCGAGGATCTGGCCCTGCGCCTCGCGCACCTGCGCGGTATCCCGGTGCCGCAGGTCCGCTCCTCCGTCGTACGCGACGCCTGGCTCGGAATGCTCCTCGAAGACCTCGGCACCCCCGTCCGTGACGCAGACGATCCCGACGGTGCCGCCGCCGCAGTCGTCCTGCACAGTGCTCCCGCGGCGCCCTTCCTGCCCGTACTCCATGAGGCGGGACTCCGCGCCCTGCCGGACCGGGCGCTCGGCCATCTCGACCAGCTCCGCAGGCCGACCGCTGGCAGGACACGGGCGACATCAAGGAGGCCCTGGACCAGATCGCCCGGGCCGCCACCGCCCGCGCGACCGGAGCCGCCGTGGCCCCGTTCGGCTGGGTGCACGCCGAGTTCCACCCCACCAGTCTTCACATCGGCCCCACCGGCTGGCGGCTACTGGACATGGCACGCGCCTTCACCGGCCCCGGCCTGCTCGATCTCGCCAGTTGGCACACCACCCTCCATGCCCCCGACCCGCTACGACTGGGGGCCTTCCTTGAGCAGTACGTCACCGCAGGCGGCGCCCCGGACGTACTCGCCCAGCGTGGCGGCGGCCTGGCCGCGGAAGCGTGGGCCGTGGGCTGGCACCGGATGTGGGTCACCGAGCGGTTCCTGGAGCAGATCGTCCGATGGCTCGATGCCCCGGCCACTGATCTCGCCTCCATCAAGGTCGTCCGCCGGCACCTCATCGACGTACTCCAACTCCTGGAGGTCTAGGTGCCTGCCCAAGTCTCCGCCTGGCACTTCCAGGCCTTCCAGCGAAGTGCCGCCGGGCCCGCTCAGGCCCTGCCCGTACTCAAGCGCATGGAGTGGACCACCCACCGTGGCCTCGGTCCCGGTGCCGAGATCCTCGGCAGGGACCTGCGGCAAAGGAGTGTGCTGGAACTCGGCTGCGGTCCTGGTCACAACGCCGCTCACCTCGCCGCCCGCCACGGCGCCATCGTCACCGGGGTGGACCTGGTGGGTCTGCAGGTGCGCCGCGCCCGCTCCCACTACGGGCGGTTGGACAGAGTCACCTTCGTGGCCGGCCACGCCGTGACCTTCCTGCAGGCCACCGGGGAACAGTACGACGCGATCTACTCGGTGTTCGGCGCCATAGGCCTTGTCGCCCCGGAACTGCTGCTGCCCGCCATCGCCGAACACCTGAGGGCCGGACGCATCCTTGCCTTCTCCGTCCCGCACCCCGCGCGTGGAGGTCGCCGTCCCTCGTCGGATGACCGGCCCCGCTGGGACTTCGTCACCCTCCCCGATGGCTCCCGACTTCCCATCGCGCGCTGGGAGTTCGACGCCAACCGCTGGGACGCTCACCTCGCCTGTGCCGGCCTCAGGGCGACTTCGGCCATGGAGTTGCGCGGTTCCCGACATGACCGCTGGCCGACCACTCTGCTGATCACTGCACGTAAGACCTGACGCGCATGTCCCAACACGCCTCTGCTGATGAGCCGTGCGCCTGCATACCGGCCGTAGTCCGATCGCGCCCTCACCGCACGCGCGAGACATGCGGCGGGGGCGTGCTGCATACCCATATGACACCGCGGCGCGGAGGGCCGGAAGTCGTGGATCAAGGGTTCGTGCGTGCGAGCACTCCAAGGCAACGGGCAGCAGCACCACGGGCTTGGTGGTGGCTATCGCCTGCGCGGCTGACCCGCCGCTCCACCCCTATGTGGCACATGCGTGAGAACTCTCTCACTGTGATCTCACAGCTGACTCACGCAAACACCACAGGCTTATCGCATGCGATATCCACCGGGTATGTCCGAAGGCTGGATGGAGGTCCATCGAATCGCCGTCCGGGGACCTTGATCCCCGTCGGTCCTCAAAGGCGGCAGCTCCCGGTTGCCGTACGGTGGCCCGGCGACCGAGACGCGAAAGTCCCCTCCTGCTCGACCGGCAGGGGGCGTGCCACCGCGGCGCCCCTCCTGTACCCGCGAACGGGGCGTAAAGCTGTCCGTCGGATGCGGGAAGGCATGTTCCGGAAAGGTTTTCGACATCAGGACCCCAGCCCTCTCGCCACGTGGCCGACACGACGAAGTCGTCGGTCTCAAGTCCCCCGTGACAGGTGGCCCGCAGCGCAGCGCGTGCTACTCGTCGTTGTCGGGGCCATCCGCCGACGGCTCGACGACGAAAGTGCCCTTGCCCACCACGGTGTGGACAAGACCGCGCTCGCGCAGCTCCCGGACGGCGCGGGACGCGGTCATGCGGGCGATGCCGTAGGCCGCCGCGAGGTCCAGCTCGCCCGGCAGCCGCGAGCCCGGCTTCAGCTGGCCGCTGGCGATCTGTCCGGCGATGTGATCGGCCACGACCATGTAGACGAGCTGCGGCCCGCGCGGATCGATCACTGGCATGTCGTTCTTACCCATACCGATCACCGTAGGGTGCCGTTGACCTGCAAAGACACACACAGGCCTCCACAGCTGCCTACAGTGCCCTATATGGTGAATAAGAGAGCCCCCGACGACCGCTGACACGGCGCCGGGAGGTTGCCACCGCTGGGAAGGAGCGTCGACATGCACGACCCTGACCGCCACCCCGCGGACTGGCCGACGGTCGGTGCACTGGCCGTAGACATGCAGAGTGACCGCATCGGCGTCGTGATGGGGCACGTCGGGACGAATCTCCAGCTCCGGCCACCGGGCGGCGGCCGCGAATGGGACGCCGCCCCGCAGCACGTGCGGCCCGCCGAACCCGCAAAAGAGCCCAGCGCCAACGGGGAGGCACGGTGACCACGCCGGAGAGACCCCGTCCGCAGGGAGGCACACTGCCGCGACCACGCGTGCTGACGCAGACCCCCGTTCGGTGTGTGGAGCCACCGACGGGACGGCGGCCCTGGTGCGGGCCGTCGGCGCCGGGTCCCTCCGCCGCTCCCCCGAGGCGGAGGGACCCGGTGAGGCCTCCGGCCGCACCGTCCCAGGGGGACACGGCCGGAGCGGGTCTTGCGCGTCCGAGAGCACTGCGCTCGTTGAACTCGGTGACAGACCACGGGACCCCGGCGGGCCGGGGGGCGCGAGACGTGCGCATGAACCGACGGTGCCGTCAGCCCAAGCGCCTACGCCGAGGCCCTGCCTCTCTCCACCCGGCAAACGCCCCTAACAGCGCGGCTACGGCCCGGCCGACGAAACCGGCCCGCACCCCGGGAGGCACCATGCGCACCAGACTCGCAGCACTCACCACCGCCACGGTCCTCGGCCTCGCGCTCACCGGCTGCAGCGGCAACGACGACTCGGTCACCACGAAGCCCGAGCCGAAGGCCACCTCCAGCAAGACCGGGTCCGACAAGTCAGAGGCCCCGCAGGAACCAGCCCAGGAAGAGCCTGCCCGCATCGGCGACACGATCACCCTCGCGGGCATGGACGACGGCTCCGAACTGAAGGTCACGATCCTGAAGTACGTCGACCCGGCGAAGCCCGCCGACCCCGAGATCTTCGGACCCGAGGGCGGCAAGAAGTGGGCGGCCGCCCGCTTCCAACTGGTCAACACCGGCAAGAGCACCTACCCCGACAGCCCGAGCAACGGGGCAAAGATCGCCGACACCGGAGGGCAGCGCTTCGACAGCACGATCGGCGACATCACCACCGGACCGGCCATGACCAGCGACCTGAGCCTTCCCGTCGGGGAGAAGGCCGTGGGGTGGATGGTCTGGGAGGTCCCCGCGTCCTCGAAGGCCGCGACGATCCAGTGGGCCATGGACTCCGGGTTCGCGGACGAGGTCGGTCAGTGGAACGTCAAGTAGCCGCCTGGGACGCCGCCCTGCTCGTGATGACTGCGGGCTGCGGCAGTAGCGGCGGTGCCAAGCCCGCGCGCACCGTGACGCAGACCATCACCGAGACGGCGACCGCGACTGCCGAGCCCGCACGCACGGTCACCAAGATGTCGGCCGCGCCGACCGTGACCGTGAGGCCGAAGCCAAAGTCGGCCGCGGCGACCATCCCCGGCGAAGGCACCCACGTGGTCGGCACCGACATCAAGTCCGGCGTCTACAGGACCGCTGGCGCCTCGGATCCCGGCTTGTCTCTCTCCTACTGGGCCCGCCTGGAGGGTACGTCCGGCGACTTCGACGAGATCATCGCCAACGGCACCACGACCGGGCAGACCACGTTCACCGTCAAGGCAACCGACGGAGCGTTCGTGACCCCGGCTGCGAGGCCTGGTACAAGGTCGGCTGAGCCCCGGCCGTTCGGACAACGTCGGAGGAGGCCGCATGCCTGAAGTGAGGATCGAGGACAAGGTTCTGATCCACGCCCCGGTGGGCGCCGTCTGGCAGGCGATCAAGAACCCGCAGGTGCACGCCCGCTGGCATCCATACATCGTTCGCATCACCGGCGATCACCGTCTCGGAGCGATGCGGATCTGCTCGGTCGTACTCGGCGGGAAACCCGGCGCGACCCAGGAGCGCTGCATCGAAATCGAAGAGGACGAGCAGTGGCGGATCACCTGGGCGATCGACGACGACACCTCCGGGTTCAGCCGCCGGGTCTCCGACTGGCGGGCCGGCTTCGACCTCGAACACCGCGAAGGCGGGACCCTGGTGACGGCGCACAGCACGTTCCGGCCGAACAACGTCCTCGTCTGGCTGATGAACCCCCTGATCGGGTGCAGGTTCCATCACACCCAGCGAACGATCCTCAAGCGCCTCCAGAACTTCGTCGAGGAAGGATGCTGACGATCGGTGGTGCCGGGGCCAGGCCTGCGCTCTTACGGAGCCAGGCGCAGCGCTCCCGGCACCGGATGGAGTCGGCCTGACGGCCGCCTCAACGTGCCTGGGAGCCATGAGTGCTCTCTCATCGTGATCTCACAGATGACTCACACAAACCCCGGATGGTCTTTACGCGCGACCTCCACCGGGGACGAGCGAGAGCCGGATGGAGGCCCACCCAATCGCCGTCTGCGGGCCTTCACGCCTCAGGGGTCCTCACCGGCGGTCGGCCCCGGTTGCCTGTCTGGTCGCACAGCCGGGACCCCGAGAGCCCTCTCCTGTGACCGCAGGAGAGGGCTCTTGCCAACGGCCGGACGCACTGACGGAGGCGCACTGCCTCGGCTGCGCAACACCGCTACGCGTCGCCCTCGACGGACTGCGTCCTACCGACGCTCTGCTCCTTGACGCCTTCGCCGACAAGACCTCCGACCGGGTGTGGCCCCTGAGCGCCGCCTCCCTCCCGAGCGCCCTGGACACCAAGCGCACCCTGAAGGAGTTCCGCCGTTACCTTGCCCGGGCGTCCTCGCAGCCGCTGCCGCAACCCGGAACGGGTCAGCCACCCTGCTGGATGACACCGAATGCCGCCTCGGCAGGGTCCGCGGCACCGGATCGGTCCACCTCATCGAGTGCGCCGACGAAGCCCCGGCTGCTCTTCTTGCGGGCGGCCGCCGCCTGCGCGGCCTCTGCACCCGCCCCGGTGAGCGGCAGCTGGCCGTCCCCGCCGAGAGGCTCCCCGCGTTCCGCAAAGCCCTGCTCGCCCAGGGCTACCCACTGGCCTGACCCGGACGGATCCGCGGGCTCAGCCTCCTGCAGGCCCTGATCGACGGCGCCCCCTGAGCAGATGGCTGTGGCTGTCCGGGGCCGAGGCTGGGCATACTGAGCGCATGGAGACACGGGTGCGGTATGCGGAGATCCGGCCGTACACGGTTCCGGAGACCCTGGATGAGCTGGCCGGTCCGACGGACGGGGTCGTGGCTTTGCCGACCGCGTTGGACTGGACACCGAAGAGTGCCTACGACCTGTCGGACGACGTTGACCTGCGGATGCTCTATGAGACGGTCATCCGCGAGGCCATGCATGTGGAGGAGCTGCGGCAGTTCCTCGACCCGGTGCTTCTCTCAGCGGTGTGGCAGAGGCTGTGGCTTCCGCCGCGGGTGCGGCTGATGTGGGAGGGGCGCTTCCCGGAGCTGGCCCGCAGGGCTGCGTAGGATTCGTCGGCATGGATCCGTTTCACTCCCGGCTCGCCCGTATCGGTCTTGGAGCCGCCGCGAGTTACGGCTTTGTCCTGGCCGGCGGGTATGCGGTGCAGGTGCACGGGTTCCTGGAGCGGCTGTCGGATGACGTCGACCTGTTCACGGACAACGCTGACCCGGTTGCCTTCTCCGAGGCAGTCGGTGCGGTGGCTGCGGCGTACCGGGCGGCAGACCTGACCGTTGAGGTGGAGAAGTCCGGTGGGGTGTTCGCCCGGTTCGCGGTTGCTGACGAACGGGGACACACGGCGAAGGTAGAGCTCGGGTGCGACTGGCGGGCTCGGCCGCCTGCTGTTTTGGAGATCGGTCCCGTACTGCACCCCGACGACGCGGTGGCCAACAAGGTGACCACGCTGTTCGGACGGGCCGCGCCGCGTGATTACCTCGATGTGAGTGCCGCGCTCGCTTCCGGGCAGTACCCGGGTGATCGGCTGCTGGAGTTGGCGTCGGAGCACGATGCTGGGTTCGATCCGCGCTATTTCGCCCAGGCGCTGCGGGCGGTCGACCGTTGGCCGGACCGGGAGTACGAGGTCTACGGCGTCGATGGTGGCCAGGTGGAGGCCATGCGTCGACGGCTGCGTGCCTGGGCCGCCGAGATCCTCGGTGAACGGATCGACGAGAGATGACCCAGCCGACCCTGGCGCCAACTGGTGCGGGCTCTTTCACCGGTTATCGGCGCTTCGGCGCACGAGCAGGAGCAATGCGCCCGGGCAAGGCAGTCGGCGAGTATTCCGAATTTGAGGCTGAGGGCCAGGTGGCAGCCAGGGTGAGGTGGTACGTGGGGCTGCGCGCTGCCCGAACCCACCAGAGGGGCGCTTGTAGAGGTCCCACAGTGACTTCCGCTCGGCCCTCCGGCCGCCCGACAGTAGCGCTGACAGCCGAGCGGCAGTCTCGCGGGCGGGCCGGTGAGAGCCCCACCGGTGGACAGCCGGTGGACAGACGCCTTTGGACGGTGCATCACGGGGTGGCACGGGTCAACCTGTTGCACGTGCTCTGATCAGGTAAAACATCACCGGACAGCACGACGAAGCACCACGCAACACGAACACTCATGGTCTCGTAATGCGAAGGTCTCGGGTTCGAATCCCGAAGGCGGCTCTGTAGAAGCCTCAGGACTCACTCGCCGTGACCTGGGGCTTTTGCTTTTTCCGGACGCGGTGACGACCCGGTGACGACGCGATGGTCGACGCAGCCGCGATCGACGTGACCGCGTCATGCTCCCGCGCCCTGCCCCCTCGGCCGCGCCATGCTCGTGCCACCTGCCCCCGGCCGGTTATCGGCAATAGCAGGAAATTCTATTCGCGCGATAAGGGCAGCCTGTCAAATTCGTAAGCGAATTCAGTGAATTCACCCTGTGCTGTGGCGCAACCTAGGAATGTTTTTGTTCATCTGAAGATGCATTGAGATTCCGGTAAGACTGTCGATAATCTTGTCAACAATCGCACGGACGGCGCGCAGGTGTCTGCCGTGCGCTTCTGTCCTGCCCGTAGCTGCTGATGAGCGGTCGAGGTCGCAGTGGAACGGGCTTCGTTCCAGACTTGAAGGAGTGGTTCATGAGCAGAGAAAGAACCCGTCGAGTGCGTATGCGGCGGAATTCGCGGAGGGTGGCCGGTGCCATCACGGCGGTCGTCCTTGTCGGCGGTGGCTTTGCCGTGGCAAACGCATCGACGGATATATCGACAGGTAAATCGGCCGCAGGCCTCCAGCGCCCCGTCGACAAGCAGGCCACCGGCACCAAGGCCGTGGTCAGCGCCGCCAACGCGTTCCTGAACACGCTGGACGCCGACCAGCAGGCCGAGGTGCTCCTTGAGCTCACCGAGGCGAACGCCACGGCATGGTCGAACCTCCCCTGCGGGTCGACCTGCCGTCCCGGCATCGAGCTCGGTTCACTGAGCGACACTCAGCTGGCCGCCGCCGTGCAGCTGTTGAAGGTGGCTACGGGCACCGGCAAGGGCAGCGGGTACGACCAGATCACGCAGATCATCAAGGCCGACGATGTGCTCGCCTCGGTGCAGGCCACCAGCTCCGCGGGGACGGGCCCGGCGCCCTCGGACACCGCGTCGAGCACGGCCTCCGCCGACCCGTCCGCCACGGCGGTCCCGAGCTCCACGGCCACCGACGCTCCGACCGGCGCCCCGCCCTCCGGCGGCACCGGCGGAGGCGGCTCCTTCGGCTACGGCAGTGGCCTCTACTACATGGCGTTCCTGGGCACCCCCTCGGCGGACGGCACCTGGCAGCTGCACTTCGGCGGTCACCACCTCGCCGTGAACCTCACCTACAAGAAGGGCAAGGTGGCAGGCGCCAGCCCCTTCTTCATAGGTGTCGAGCCGACCACCTGGACCGCCGACGACGGCACCACGTACTCGCCGCTGGAGGAACAGCGCAACGGCATGCTCGCGCTGACCGGCAGCCTGAGCACCGAGCAGCTGGCCACGGCCAAGCTGTCCGGGACGTACAACGACGTGCTCCTCGGCCCGGGTGAGGACGGCCAGTTCCCGGAGACCAAGGAAGGCATCAAGGTCAGCGAGCTGTCGCCCAAGCAGAAGCAGCTGGTCCTGAAGGCCATTCACCCCTGGGTCGCCAACGTGGACGACGCCACCGCGAAGAAGCTCATGAAGACGTACGAGCGTGAGCTGAACGAGACCTACGTCAGCTACTCCGGCGGCACCGCCCTCGACACCCAGGGCGACTACGTGCGCATCGACGGCCCCGGCGTCTGGGTCGAGTTCGTCTGCCAGAACGGCCTCGTCATCCAGGGCAAGGTCCACTACCACACGGTGTACCGCGACCACACCCGCGACTACGGCAGCGAGTTCTCCTTCTCATGACCCGACCGCGAAACTGGCTGACCACAGCACTTCGCCTGGTGGCCGGGATCGCGATCGCGGTACCGGCGGCGCTCCTTCTCGGAGCGTCGCCGGCCGCCGCGCATCCGATGCCGCACTCAGTGGTCCAGCTCGACGTGTACAAGGACTCGGTCACCGCGCGCCTTGAACTGCCCGTCGGCGACCTCGCCACGGCCGGCGGCATCGATCTGACCACCATCGAATCGGCCGCCCTGCCCACCAAGGCCAAGGCCGTCCGCACCTACCTCGCCCAGCACATCCGCCCGACCACCCTCAAGGGCGAGGCCTGGCAGGTCAGCATCGGCGCGCTGAGCCTCAGCAGCACCGAGCAGACCTCCACCGGCCCCTACCGCGAGCTGATCGCCAAGGCCGTGCTCACCCCGCCGGCCGGTGCCGACGTACGGCACTTCAAGCTGGACTACGACGTGATCGTCCACCAGGTCGTCACCCACGTGGCGCTGGTGACGGTACGACAGGACTGGGCCGCCGGTCAGGTCGGCGACGACGTGAGTGCCACCCAGGTCGGCACCGTCCGTCTCGACGTCCGGAGCATGACCGTTCCGGCGCTGACCGTCGACCTCGGTGACGGCAGCGCCTGGCGCGGCTTCCTCGCCATGGTCGAACTCGGCGGCGACCACATCCTCACCGGCACCGACCATCTGTTGTTCCTGCTCATCCTGCTGCTGCCCGCACCGCTGATGGCCGCCGGGGGACGCTGGAGCGGTCTGGTCGGCGCCCGTGCCGCGCTCGGGCGTATCGGCCGCATCACGATCGCCTTCACCGTCGGCCACTCCGTCGCGCTGGCCGCAACTGCCCTCGGTCGCCTGGAGATTCCCGGCCGGCCGGTCGAGGCGTTCATCGCCGCGAGCATCCTCCTCGGCGCCGTGCACGCGATCCGCCCGCTGTTCGCGGGCAGGGAAGCGGTCGTGGCCGGCGTCTTCGGGCTCGGCCACGGCATGGCGTTCTCCTTCGTGCTCGCCGAGATGCAACTGTCCACCGGACAGCTCGTGTTCAGCCTCCTCGGCTTCAACCTGGGCATCGAGCTGGTCCAGCTCCTCCTGGTGTGCCTCGCTCTGCCCTCGTTGCTCGTGATCGCGCGGATGCGGGTACAGCCCGCGCTGCGGGTGGGCGGCGCGCTGCTCACCGGCACGGCGGCCCTCGGCTGGCTGGCCGACCGGCTCGGCATGCCCAACCCGGTCGCCCGGGCGGCCGACAGCGCCGGATCCCACACCACGCTGATGCTGGCCGTCCTCACGCTCGCCGCGATCGCGGCCGTCGGCTGGACACTGGCCACCCGCCGGCGCGCGCTGTCCGAACCGGGCGAGGGTGTCCGCCTCCGGCTCCGACGGTTGAGAGCTGAGAGCTGAGAGCTGAGAGCTGAGAGCCGGGAGCCGGGAGCCGGGAGCTCAGAGGTGGATCCTCCTGCGGTGGGACGGAGGGCGGCGTGTGCATCGGTCTTGCCTCCGCCTGCCGTGCCCCGTTACCTTGCGGCGAAGTTTGTGGACAGATACGCGGTGCGGTCCGGCGTATCGGTGTTCGGCGAGCGGAACGGGCATCGAGTGACAGGTCGCGGCAAGGGACAGCTGGAGGCGCAGTACGGCCTTCTGACGAGCATCGCCGGTGAGGCGGGGGTCTCGCTCAGCACGGTGTCGAAGGTGGTGCACCGGCGCCGGGACGTCGGCGCGGCGACGCGTGAGCGGGTCGAGGAACTGCTGGCGCGGCACGGGTTCGTCCGCCCGTGGGAGCGGGATCCCGCGACACCCCGGCAGATCATCGCGGTGTTCCGGGACCTGTCGGGGCCGTACACGCTTGAGGTGGTCCGCGGCATCGTGGACGCGGCCGGCGGGCTCGGGATCGACGTGGTCACCGGGACGACGAGCCGGCGGTCGATCTCCGGGTGGCTGCAGGAGTGTGTGGCGCTCGGTGCGGCGGGGATCGTCATCGTGATCTCGATGCTGTCCGAGGAGGACCAGCGCCGCATCGTCGAGCAGCGGCTCCCGGTCGTCCTGATCGATCCGCTCAGCGCGCCCTCGGAGGACATTCCCAGCATCGGGGTGACGAACTGGAGCGGTGCCCGGGACGCCGTGAAGCATCTGCTGGACCTCGGACACACCCGTATCGGCATGGTCGCGGGGCGCTCCCACTCCCTGGCCGGGGCGGCGCGGGTGCACGGTTACCGGGCCGCGCTGGAGGAGGCCGGGCTCGCCTACGATCCGGCGATCGTCCGCTCGACCGACTTCGACTACGCCGAGGCGCTCGCCACCAGCGCGCAGATCCTGCGGGCGGACGATCCGCCCACGGCCGTCTTCGCGGCCAGTGACGCGCAGGCGCTCGGTGTGCTGGAGGCGGCCCGTCAGCTGGGGCTCGCCGTGCCGGACGACCTGGCGGTGATGTCCTTCGACGACACGCTGGTGGCGGCCATGGCCTGCCCGCCGCTGAGCGCCGTACGACAGCCTTTCGAGGAACTGGGACGCGAGGCGACCAGGGTGCTCCTGGAGCTTGCCCAGGGTCGGGCGCCCGCGTCGCCTCGTATCGAACTGGCCACGGAGCTCGTGCTGCGGACCTCGACGTCCGTCCGCCGACGCGTCAATACCGCGTAGCCCGCGACTGTGCGAAACACTTTCGAAATGTGCCGGTGACATCGCGGTGTCGGCTCCGAATACTGGGCGTCCTACCCAGCGCACCCTCAACTCCCCTTTTATGAAACGAGGCGCGCGCTCCCCCGGGTGAAAGGAACGCCGTGCTCGCGACAGCCCGCCCTCCGGCCGCCGCCGTCAGGCTCAGACGAACCGCGATGACAAGCCCCTTCATGAGTAAGGCTGTTGCGGCAGTGTCAGCCTTCGGCGTCGGTCTGGCATTCGCCATTGCCTCCGCGACCGGTGCGCAGGCATATCAGCCGAGCCCGGCGAATTTGTATGTGGCGGAGAATTCCGCCGCGTGCAACAAGAATCCCTGTGTTCTCTATCCGAAGTCGGCCCAACTCCCGGGCGGCCGGCTCGTGGCGGCGTTCGAGAACAGTCAGACGGCTCCGGTGGGGCAGACGATGCCCATCCACAAGAGCGACGACGCCGGTACGACGTGGCAGAAGCTGGCCGACGTCAAAGCCCCCGCCTACCTGTCCAGTGACGCCAAGTACGCGAAGTACACGAGCAACTGGACCAACCCGTATCTCTACGTGCTCCCGCAGAACGTCGGAAACCTGAGCGCCGGCACGCTGCTTCTCGCGAGCATCGTCTCGGGGGACGACTACTACTACCAGGAGCAGAAGGCCGCGAACTCCAGCTGGACGCCGTCGGGTGACGGCGACCGCAAGGACGTGGCGCTGGCGCTGTACTCCAGCACCGACCAGGGCGCGACCTGGAGCATCCAGAACATCATCGCCACCGGCGGCTGGCAGGGCGGAAGCGCGGGCGCCATCGGCCGCGTCTCGAACGCCAACACCTCCGCCCAGGTCGACCCGCTCTGGGAGCCGCACCTGGTCGCCCGAGGCGGACAGCTCGTCGCCTACTACTCCGACGAGAACGACTACCTCGGTTACAACGCCACCACCGGAGTCCCCACCCTCGACCCGGCCAACGACACGGCGGCGGACTCGGGCGGCCAGATCCTCGTGCACAAGACCTGGGACGGCGGCAGCGGCACGTCCTGGAGCCAGCCGGTCGTCGACATCCCGGGAAGCACCGTGAACAACGGCGGCAAGTCGGAGATCGGCGGCGGCCGCCCGGGCATGACGACGATCGCCCCGACCACCGACGGCAAGTGGCTTCTCACGTACGAGTATTGGGGCGGCGGTACGAACGTCCGCTACCGCATCGCGGACGACCCGCTGAAGTTCTACGCGGCCGGTGACGCCGCGATCACCGCACTCCCTGTGCCCTCGGGCGGCCGCACGCTGTCCACGGGCGGCAGCCCGGTGCTCCTCCCGATGCCGGACGGGCGGATCGTCTACAACGCGTCCGGCAGCGGCAACGTCTGGGTGAACGAGTCCGGTCTGAGCACCGGGACTTGGAAGGAGTACCAGACGACGATGCCCAGCGGTTACAGCCGCAATCTCCAGTACGTCGAGGGCACGGGACGCGTCCTCATCCTCCAGGCCGCCTGGAGCGGCGGGAGCGTCGGGCCCGTGAAGTACGGCGAGGTCGACCTCGGCCGGTCCGACGGCGCCTACACCACCCTCGTCAACCGCCTGACCGGCCAGGTCCTCAGCCCCGACACCGGAAAGACGCAGGACGCGAACCTCACCGGAAACGTGCCCGACCTGGTCCTCAAGGCCCGGGCCGCCGCGGACGATTCGCAGCGCTGGCATCTGACGGCCAAGGGCGCCAACGTGACGCTGCTCAACAAGACCGGTGGCCGCTCGGTCGCCATCTGGACCGGCACCGCGACGGCCGGGCAGAAGCTCGCCCAGTGGGTCGACGACGGAGCCACCGACAAGCAGTGGACCCTCGTCGCCTCGACCGACGGCTACTACAAGCTCCGCTCGGTCCGCAACACGAGCCTGTTCATGACGGGCGCGACGGCGGGCGGCTCCGTCACCGTGGCCGCGTCGACCACCGACGGCTCACAGGACTGGCAGCTTGTCCAGGACCCGCTGCCGACCGCCGCGTCCTTCACGCTGAAGGGCGCCAACTCCGGTCGCTGCCTTGACGTTCCGAACGCCGCGACGGGTGTCCAGGTGCAGATCTGGGACTGCTCCGGAAACACGAACCAGCTGATCACGCAGACCGCCGCGGGTGAACTCCGCATCGCCGGCAACTGCCTTGCGGCCAGCGGCGACGGCACCACCGCGGGCACCAAGCTGATCCTCTGGGCCTGCAACGGCAAGTCCAGCCAGAAGTGGTGGTTCCGCCTGGACGGGTCCGTCGTCAACCGCTCCAACGGTCTCGCCCTCGACGTCAACAACTGGGCCACGGCCAACGGATCGCCGGTACAGCTGTGGACGGCTCTCGGCAACGCCACCCAGAGGTGGAGCCGCGCGTAACGGACCAAAAGAGGGCGGCGCCACCAACTGCCCGGTGGCGCCGCCCGCCCATGTGAGTCACTCCCGCTCGACCGTCACAGCCACCGCGTGATGCCGTACGACCGTGGCGTCCCGCTCCTAACCGAAGGGAGTTCCTCGGTCAGCTCGGTGCGCAGGGATGCCGCCTCGACGCCGTTGCCGAGGTCGTCGCGGTCGGCGAGGACGTGGTTGGGGAAGCTGTAGCAGCCGAACATGGTCCGTACGCCTTTGTCAGCGGCGGTGCAGGGTCTCCAAGGCCTCGACGAGGATCTTCGCGTCGTACTGGCCCTTGTAGACGGGCGGGGGCTGCCTGTCGAGCTTGAGGAGCTGGGCGACCGCGGTCCAGGCGGTGCGTACGGAGTACTCGACGGTGAAGACCACGTCGTCGGGGACCTCGGCGTACTGGCCGATGAACGCCAGGTTGGTGGAGCCCTCAGGGACGACCTGGGGGCGGTCGCCGGCCTTGCGGACCAGGAACTGGCTGGTGATGTACGGCATCTTCGCGGGGATCACGATGGAGCCGTCCAGGATCCGCTCGCGCTCCGCGAAGGGCAGGTGCTGGAGCACTTCGTCGAGGATCTCGCGGCCGGTGCACTCGGACATCGGTTTGTCGACGAAGTCGCCCTGCCGGTCGGGGAACAGGGCGTAGCCCCACCACACGAACGTGTCCTCGGGCTGCTCACGGAAGTGCGGCTGGTGGTTCAGCACGATGGTCAGCAGCCAGCTGGACTCCTTGAAGGTGATCAGGCCGCCCTTGCCCGCCTCGCTGCCGCTGAACTCCTCCATCACCTTGAAGAAGAGCGGGTCCTTGGTGGTGACGGTGAACGACTCCCAGGTGGAGTCCTTCGTCGAGGAGTCGAACACCTTCGGGTCGCCCAGTCCGGCGCCGGGGCGCTTGGCGGCCAGGGTCTCCCACAGCTGCCAGGCGCCGCTGGAGGAGGTGGTGTCCAGGGCGGGGACCGTGTCGGTCGAGCCGAGGGTGGAGTTCGCGGTCATCGAGCCGTTGGTGACCAGGACCAGGTCGTCCGGGCCGACGGCCGTCTCGCCGGACTTCCCGCCACGGTCCCAGGTGAGGGCCTTCACCGTCAGTGCGTCGCCGTCGGCCAGGCGCAGGTCCGTGATGCGGGTGCCGAGCTGGATGGTCACGCCCTGGGCCGTCAGCCAGGCAAGGAGCGGGCGCACGATCGAGTCGAACTGGTTGAACCGGGTGCGGTAGATCCCCGACATGGTGTCGAAGGTCTTGAACAGGTGGACGAAGCGGTTGAGGTAGCGGCGGAACTCGATCGCGCTGTGCCAGGGCTCGAACGCGAAGGTCGTGCACCACATCGCCCAGAAGTTGGTGGTGAAGAACTCCTCGTGGAACAGGTCCGCGATGCGCTTGCCGTCCAGCAGCTTCTCCGGAGTGGCCACGCACTTCACGAGCTCGAGACGGTCGCGCTCGGAGAACGTCATCGAGTGCGCGTCGATGATGTTCCCGTGTCCGTCGACCAGGCGGGCGTGGTCGTCCCAGGCGAAGTCCTCGTGGAACGCGAACGTGTCCTCGGTGACCGACTTCGCCGGGTCGTCCAGCGAGGGGATCGACGACAGCAGGTCGTAGGTGCAGTCGAAGTGGACCTCGAACATCCGCCCGCCGCGCATGGTGTACCCGGTCTCGGGCGAACCCGCCGCGTCCAGGCTTCCGCCCTCGCGGTCCTGCTCCTCCAGGATCACGATGTCGTCCCCCGCGAACCCGCCCTCGCGGATCAGGAACGCCGCCGCCGACAGCGACGCGATCCCACTGCCGACCAGATAAGCCTTCGCCACAGCCATCCCTCGTTCCGTGTCCACCGACGACAGCCACGGTCGGATACAGACACCGGCACGCGGCGTCTCCGAGGCTGAAAGAGCCCTCCATGGGTCCCCTGCCGAGCCGGGCCCGACACCGGGAGGAACCTCGGGTCCCCGGTTCGGCCCAGTCGCGTGGCCGGTCGCGTTCCGCCCCGCGCGTCGTCACCTTCGGTGTGCCATCTAGGGTGCGGACATGACCTCGCAGACCTACCTTTCTGAACTGTTTTCGCTGGACGGCCGGGTTGCCGTGGTGACGGGGGGTAGTTCCGGCATCGGGCGGGCTATTGCCGGGGCGCTCGGGCGGGCGGGTGCGAGTGTTGTGGTTGTGGCTCGTAAGGAGTCGGAACTGGTTGCCACCGTTGAGGAGTTGGTGGCGGACGGTTGCCGGGCGGCCTGGGTGAGTGGCGATCTGAGCACCCGCGACGGGGTGCGTGCGGCGGCGGAGCAGGCGGCCGGGGTGTTCGGGGAGCCCGACATTCTCGTCAACTGCGCCGGGGTCAATCTGCGCCCGCCGATGGGCGAGCTGGACGAGGACGTGTGGGACACCACGATGGCGGTGAACCTGGAGGCGCCCTACTTGCTGGGCCGCAGGTTCGGGCCCGGTATGGCCGAGCGGGGCTTCGGGCGGATCATCCACATCACCTCCCAGCAGGCGCACCGGGCGTTCGTCCAGAGTGGTGCGTACGGGGTCTCCAAGGGTGCGTTGGAGTCGCTGGCCCGCTCCCAGGCCGAGGCGTGGTCGCCGCACGGCGTCACCTGCAACACGCTGGTGCCGGGCTTTGTGATGACTCCGCTCAACGCACGGTTGTCGTCCGACCCGGAGAAGGTGGCGGCGCTGGCCGCGCGCACGATGGTCGGGCGCAACGGTCTGGCCGAGGACTTCGCGGGTGCGGTGGTGTTCCTCGCGAGCGGCGCCTCCGCGTACGTCACCGGGCAGTCGGTCTTCGTCGACGGCGGGTTCTCCGTTCACTGAAGCGAGAGCCGAGAGCCGAGAGCCGAGAACCGAGAACCGAGAACCGAGAACCGAGAACCGTTGTCACATGTCCGCCGGCTTGTACTCGGGCTGACACGACAGACGGAGGCCCCGGTCGCTCACCTCGACGACTGGGGCCTCTCGCGTCCCCGGATCCGGCCACGGCGGTGACACTCCCCCGAGTTACGCGTTGAACGCGCGCGCCGTCGGGCCAGATCCGATGTAGTGATCACATCAGGCCACGCCAACGGATCGCTAACATAATGGCCAACGGTTCCACGGGGAACTGAGCGCCGGGCGGCCGGAAGTCGCCGTTGGCGCGGTCGGGTTGGTGTGCGGGAAGGCAGTGGGGCGGCGTTATGCGGGACGGGCTGCCGCGTGGACTGCGGTTCGGGCTGCTGGGGCCACCGGTTCTGTACGACGCCGACGGCGAGGTTCGGTCGGTCGGTGGCGGGAAGATGCGTGCCCTGCTGGTCGCGCTGCTGCTGGAGCCGGGCCGGGTCGTCTCGGTCGATGTGCTCAAGGACGCGTTGTGGGGCGGGGCGCCGCCGGCTTCCGCGCAGGCCTCGCTGCAGAACCATGTGACGCGGCTGCGGCGCCTCCTCGACGATCCGGAACGGCTGCGGGCCGTGCCGCCGGGGTACGTCCTGCGCGTCGGCGAGGGCGAGTTGGACGTCCGTGTCTTCGAGAACCACGTCACGGCCGCGCGTGCAGCGCACGCCGGGCGCGATTGGGAGCGTGCGTTGCGCGAGTCCGCGACCGCGCTGGCGCTGTGGCGCGGCACGCCCCTGAGCGGGCTCCCGCCCGAGGGCGGCGGGTACGCGCTCGTCCAGCGGCTCACGGAGGCGCGGCTGTTTGTTCTGGAGTGGGGGTACGAGGCTGAGTTGTGGCTTGCGGGGGCGGGTGCGGGGGCCGGGGATGCCGGGGGCCTTGGGGTGGGCGGGAGCTCCGGGGGCCTTGGGGCGGGCGGCTGTTCCGGGGTGGCTCGACTGGACCGTCTCGCGCCGGAGTTGGCCGCCCTTGTTGCCGAGCATCCGCTCCGTGAGGCCTTCCACCGGCTGCTGATGCTCGTGCTGCACCGCACCGGACGCCGGGCCGAAGCCCTCGCCGTCCACCGCGACCTGCGGGCCCGCCTGGTCGAGGAACTCGGCGTCGAACCGGGAGCCGCGGTGCGGGAGGCGCACCTGGAGATCCTTCGGGAGGGGGGCGGGAGGAACGCGGGGAACGCGGGGAACGCGGGGAACGCGGGGAACGCGGGGGAGGTTCTTGGGAACTCCGGCTGGGGGGAGCGGGATGCGGGCGAGGGCGAAGGGGTGGGGGGCTCGGGGGCGCGGTCTTTGGTGTCTGGCTCTGCGGGTTCTCGTTCTGCAGGGTCCGGCTCCTCGGGCTCCCGTTCCGAGGGTTCCCGCTCCGCAGGGTCCGGCTCCTCGGGCTCCCGTTCCGTGGGTTCTCGTTCCGCAAGGTCCGGCTCCGCAGGCTCCCGCTCCGCCGAGTCCGTCTCCTCAGAGCCGCGCGACTCAGAGTCAGGCCGCCCGGAGTCCCGCCTCCCGGAGCCAAGCCGCCCGGAGTCCGGTGCTGCGGAGTCCGGTCCTGCCGGTTCCCTACCTGCCGGTTCCGCACCCGCGGGTTCCGCCCCGTCAGCCCGCACCCCCTCTCACTCCACCCCGCCCCGACCCGCCCAACTCCCGCCTCCCCCCGCGCACTTCACCGGCCGGAGCGACGTACAAGAGGCGTTGCGCCCGGTCCTGGACGCGGATCACGGTCACCACACCACCGGCCCCCGCGTCGCCGTCATCAGCGGTATGGCGGGCGTCGGCAAGAGCGCGCTGGCGCTGCACGTGGCGCATGGGCTGAGGGAGCGTTTCCCTGACGGGCAGCTGTACTTCAACCTGCACGGGGCCACGCCCGGAATGACCCCGCTCACGCCCGGTCAGGCGCTCGCCGCTCTGCTGCGCGACCTCGGCACGGAGCCGCGCCGCATCCCCGAACACCCGGACGCGGCAGCCGCGTTGCTCCGGTCGCTGCTCGCGCCGACCCGCACACTGATGGTGCTCGACGACGCCGCGCACGCCGGGCAGGTACGGCCGTTGCTGCCCGCGGGCGCGGGGTGCGCGGTGATCGTGACGAGCCGTTCGCCGCTCACGGCACTGGACGGCGCGCACCGTTTCCCACTTGCGCCGCTGTCGGACGAGGACAGCGCGGTGCTGCTCCGCGCGGTCTCCGGACGGGTGGAGGGGCTCGACGGCGGACACCCCCTCGTCGAACTCACCGGCCGGCTGCCGCTCGCCCTCCGTATCGTCGCGGCCCGCCTCGCCGCGCGCCGCGCGCTCACGCCGGACGCGCTGGCCGGCCAACTGGCCGCCACGGAGGGACGGTTGCACCATCTCGAGTACGACGACCTGAGCGTACGAAGGTCGCTGGCCGTCGCCCATGACGCGCTGCACGCCTCGGAGCGGCAGGCAGACCGGGACGCGGCGCTCGCCCTGCGCCGTATCGGCGCGCTCGACCTCCCCGCGTACGGGGCACCCCTCCTCGCCCGGCTCACCGGCACGGACGAGCGCCGCGCCGAGGCCGCCCTCGACCGCCTCGTCGACGTCGCCCTCCTGGAGGAGACGGCGTACGGCCGCTACGCACCCCACGACCTGGTCCGCGACTTCGCCCGCGAGATCGCGGCGACACCGGCCCCCGCGCCGCCCGGCGATGCACTCACTCCGACGAACACCCCCATCCCCGCCGAACGCGCCCTTCGCTGGTACGCCGCCGTAGCCGCACGCACCCTCGCCGCGATCGTCGAGCCGGGCCTCGACCGCGACGACCGCAGCAGGCCGACCACCTCGCAGCCGCCCTCGCACGCGGCGGACGTCGCGGCCACGCAGCCGTTCGGTTCCGCGAAGGAGGCCTTCGCCTGGGGTGATCTGGAGCTGGAGAACGTGGTCGCGCTGGTGGAGCGGTACGCGCAGGTGTGCTCGTACGTTCCCGTTCTGGTGCGCCTGCTCCACCCGTACGCCCAACGCAGTGGCCGCGTCGCCGAGTCGGAGGTGCTCCAGCGGTCGGCGCTCCGTGCCGCGCGACGGCTCGGGGACGAGGCCGCCGAGGCGTACGCGCTCGGAGATCTCGCGGGGCTGCACTTCATGACCGGGCGTGCGGGCGAGGCGCTCGCGCTGAACGACGAGGCGCTGGCGATCTGGCGTCGGCTCGGGGTCCTGTCGTGGGTACGGCGGGGCCTGAACAACCGAGGCATGCTCCTCGAAGGGCTCGGCCGGCACGACGAGTCCAGCGAAGCGCTGCTGCAAAGCCTCGAACTCTCAAGGCGGTTGGGGGACCAGCACACCGAGGCCATCACCTACAGCAACCTCGGCAACCTGTACGAGCACACGGACCCCCGGGCCGCCATCGACCACCACAAGCGGAGCCTCGGGCTCGGCGACGCGCTGGACGACGTGATCATCCGGCACTCCGCGCACTGCAACATCGGCTACGCCCACCTCACCCTCGGTGAACCGGCCGCCGCGCTACCGCACTTCGAGGAGAGCCTGCGCATTCTCGGCAGCCACGGCGACTGGCACGGCGAGGCCCAGACCCGCCTCGGGCTGGTGCGCGCCCTGCGCGGAGTGGGACTCGGCGCGCGGGCCGCCCGCGAGTGCGACCTGCTCCTCGGCCGTGCCGACAGCCGCGCCGACGGGTACAGCGGAGGGCTCGCCCGTCACCAGCGCGGGCTGCTGCTGAGCATGGAGGGTGACACCGAGGGGGCGTACGGGCAGTGGCGGTCGGCCCTCGAAGCGCTGGACGGGACGGACACCCCGGTGGTGGGGGAGCTGCGGGAACTCCTCAAGTCCCGGCCGTAGCAAGAAGTCCCGGCCGTAGCAGGAAGTCCCGGCCCGAGGTGAGCTGTCCCAGCCGTAGCGAGCTCGAGCTCACTTCGCGTCCGCATAACACTCCACCACCGCCGTCGTGAACGGAAAACGCACCGGTGTCTCGCCGAACGTGAGGCGGCCCGCGAGATCGGACGCCTCACGGATCGCGGTCACCACGGTGTCCGCCTCCTCGGCGGGGCAGTGCACGATCACCTCGTCGTGCTGGAAGAAGACCAGCTCGGCCGCCATGTCCGTGCAGGTGCGCCGGAGGGCGGCGAGCACCAGCAGGGTCCACTCGGCGGCGCTGCCCTGGACGACGAAGTTGCGGGCGAAGCGGCCGCGGGCGCGGGAGTTGGAGGAGGCATAGCCGGGGACCCAGGCGGACGTCTGGTCGCCGGTGGTCTCGGCGGGATCGTCCTGCGGCAGCCCCGCCTCCTCCGACGCGGATGCGGCCGCGTCGGACGCGCCGACCGCCGGAGGGCATGTACGCCCGAGCCAGGTCCGGACGAGCCGCCCCTCCTCGCCCGCGCGCGCCGCGTCGTCCACATAGGCGACGGCCTTGGGGAAGCGGCGGCGCAGCAGGGCGAGGTTCTTCAGCCCGTCTCCGGACGTCTGCCCGTACACGGCCCCCAGCACGGCGAGCTTCGCCTGGGCCCGGTCGCCGGAGAACGCCCGGTCCGACACCGACTGGTACAGGTCGCTCTCGCGGCCCGCGACCTCCATCAGCCCCGGATCGCGGGAGATCGCCGCGAGCACCCGGGGCTCCATCTGGTCGGCGTCGGCCACGACGAGCCGCCAGCCGGGGTCGGCGACCACCGCGCGGCGGATCACCTTGGGGATCTGCAGCGCCCCGCCGCCGTTGGTCACCCACCGCCCGGTGACGGTCCCGCCCGGCAGGTACTCGGGCCTGAACCGGCCGTCCCGCACCCAGTCCTGGAGCCAGGACCAGCCGTGCGCCACCCAGATCCGGTACAGCTTCTTGTACTCGATCAGCGGCTTCACCGCCGGATGGTCGATGGACTCGATCTCCCAGCGCCGGGTGGACTTGACCTTGATACCGGCCTGCGCGAAGGCCTTTATGACGTCCGCCGGCAGGTCGGGCCTGACCCGCCTCCCGAAGGCCGCCGAGACCTCTTCGGCGAGCTCGGCCAGCCGCCGGGGTTCGCCCCCGCCCGCATACCGCTCGCCGAGCAGTTCGTGCAGCACCTCCCGGTGGACGTCCGCGCTCCAGGGCAGCCCCGACTCGTTCATCTCGGCGGCCACCAGCATCCCCGCCGACTCGGCCGTCGTCAGCAGGTGCATCCGCTCGGGGAACGCGGTCGCTTCATGGCGGTGGCGCTGGTCCGCGTACACCTCCAGGAGGTCTTTCAGGGGTACGTGGACCGGGCGCGGTTCGAAGAGGGACGACTGCGAGCCGGGCTCGGCGGCGCGCTGGGGCGGGTCCGGCGGTACGGGGCCGCCGCGCAGTCTCGCGAGCGCGGCGGCCGCCGACCTGGGTTCGCCGAGCCGTCCCTCGTGGCCGAGGAGCAGCGTCTCGGCGGCCTCGATGTCGTAACACCGCTCCACTCGCACCCCCGTGGCGAGCAGTCGCGGATATACGTCGGCCGTGGACCGCCAGACCCACCGGGTCACGTCCGGCCGTGTCCGCACGGCGTCGACGAGATCCGGTTCCCTGCGCACCGGGCCTGCGGGCAGCCCGTCCGGGCCGAGGGGGGCGACCTCCGCGCCGCCGTCCTCGGCCGGTGCGAGTGCCCACCGGTCGGTCATGATTGCGAGTCTCGCAGGAGGGTCTGACAACAGCCCCGAAGCAGGCCTGCCGTTCTGTCCCGAAGCAGCCGTGCCGTTCTGCCCCGGGGGCGGTCGGTCAGCTGGCCGTGGCCTGTTCAGCCGGTCTGCTGGTTCGCCTTCACGATCTCCTCGACGACGTGGGCGATGTGGGCCTCGGCCGCCGTCTTCTCGACGCCGAGGCCGCTGAGAAGGCCCTCGCCGTTCTCGTGCTCGAGGAGGGCCAGGAGGATGTGCTCGGTGCCGACGTAGTTGTGGCCGAGGCGGAGGGCCTCGCGGAAGGTGAGTTCCAGGACCTTCTTGGCGGCGGGGCCGTACGGGACGAGTTCGGGGACGTCCTCGACGGCCGGCGGGAGCGCCGCGGTCGCCGCCTCGCGGACGGCGTCCAGGGTCACGCCCTGTGCGGTGATCGCCTTGGCGCCGAGCCCCTCGGGTTCGGCGAGGAGGCCCAGCACGAGGTGCTCGGGGACGGTCTCGGCGTTGCCCGCGGTCTTCGCCGCGTTGTGTGCGGCCATGACCGTGTTCCGGGCGCGGGGTGTGTAGCGGCCGAAGCCCTGGCTGGGGTCGAGGTCCGACTCCGCCTTCGGGACGAAGCGCTTCTGGGCGGCCTGGCGGGTGACTCCCATGCTCTTGCCGATGTCCGTCCAGGACGCGCCCGAACGCCGGGCCTGGTCCACGAAGTGGCCGATCAGGTGGTCGGCGACGTCGCCCAGGTGGTCCGCGGCGATCACCGCGTCCTGGAGCTGGTCGAGTGCGTTGGTGTGGACCTTCTTGATGGCGTCGATGAGGTCGTCGAGACGTACGGATGCGGTGCCGGGTGGGTTCGTGGTCATGTGTCAACCGTAGGTTGACAGTAGGAGAGTGTCAACCCGAAGTTGACACCGCTGTGGGGGGTGAGGGGACAGGTTTTTCGCCCCCTCCGCCCCTACCCGTCCCGTACCTGGGGGCTGCGCCCCCAGACCCCCGCTTTCGGCCTGGACGGCCTCGTCCTCAAACGCCGGACGGGCTGAAGCCGCGGCGCCCGCGGGTGGGTGGGGGATAGGGACGGCACCGCTCGTTCTCAAGCGCCGGACGGGCTGAAGCCGCGGCGCCCGCGGGTGGGTGGGGGATAGGGACGGCACCGCTCGTTCTCAAGCGCCGGACGGGCTGAAACCCCAGCCCCCGTGGGTGGGGGATTGGGGCGGCACCGCTCGTCCTCAAGCGCCCGACGGGCTGAAACCCCGTGGGGGATCCGGACGGCACCGCCCGTCCTCAAACGCCGCACAGGCAGGACGGCGATCACCCCCGCCCCCAAGCCCCCGCCCCCGAAGCCCCCACCCCGATCACCAGGCACACCCCCACGCACCCGGCCACCACCCCCCACGGCACCCCCACCCCCACCGGCGCCGACAACCTCCCCAACGCCGCCGCCAACCCCGCGAGGTTCACCGCGGCGACGGTGCCCCCGAGCAGCGCCCCCACGCCGACCCCCACCACCGTCTCGCCCGCGACCACGCGCAGCACCTGCCCGTGAGTGGCCCCCGCGAGCCGCAGTGACCGCAGTTCCGCGCCCCGCGCGGAGGTGGCCATCAGGAGTGTCCCGGCGAGTGAGATCCCGGTGTAGACAAGGGCGATGCCGAGGACGACCAGCAGCCCCAGCCGGGTCTGTGGGCCGGTGCGCGGATGGGTGGCGGCCAGCCATGCCGAGGTGGTCCGGACCGTTCCGCCGGTCGACCGCAGCGCCGCGGCGACCGCCGACCGGTCCGCACCGCGCGCCACCCGCACATCGAGCCGGTCGACCGTGGCGCCCGGCGCGTTCGCCGAGGTCACATACGCCCCGTTGTCCCCCGTCCCCTGCGCAAGGACCGCGACGATACGCAGCCGGGCGGGCCGTCCGTCCCCGAGCCGGACCCCGACCCACGAGCCCACCTCGTGCCGCTCCCACTCCTCGTTCACGACGATCGAGCGGTCGTCGAGATCGCGCACGTCACCCGCCACCACCGGAAGCCGAGCCACCGACGCGAACGCCGCCACGTCGCTCACCGCCCGCGCGTCGGACCGTATGAGAGCCGTCCCTTCCTCCAGTACGAAGACCGCGGTGGAGGCGGTGGCCGAGACCGTGGCTCCCGCCACCCGCACCACCCCCGAGGCGCCTCCCAATCCCGCGCCCAATCCCGCTCCCGATCCCTCCCCAGTGACCACGAACTCCCCCCGAGTCTGCTCCCGCGCCTCCGTCGCCCTCGCCCCCGTCACCGTCGCCGCCGACCCCAGCAGCGAACCCGCCAGCGCGACCGTCACCAGAACGGGAGCCGCCACGGCGGCGGTTCGCCGCACGGAGGTGGACGCGTTCTCGCGGATGAGGAGCCCGCCGGCCCCGGGCAGCAGATCCAGCCGGAGCAGCCGTACGACCGGACGCACCAGGATCGGCGCCAGCGCAGCCACCCCCGTGATCAGCACCATCGGCTGCGTCACGTACGTCTTCCGCTTGAGCAGTGCGGCCGGATCCGTCCCCAACGTCCAGGCCAGCAGCCCGAGTCCGGCCGCGAGCAGTGTGAAACCGACCGCCCGCCGCGACCACGGCATCAGGCCCGTGTCCACCGACGCCTCGCGCAACGCCTCGACGGGACCGATACGGGCCGCCCGCCGCGAGGCCGCCCACGCACCGGCGACGGCCACCAACAACCCGACGCCATAGGCGACTTGGTAGGGCCAGCTCACCGACCCCCGCAGCGCGAACCACGGAGGTGCCACGCCGCCGTCCACCAGCGCCCGCACCAGCCATGGCGCTGCCCAGGATCCCCACACACATCCGACCGCCGAGGCCACGAGCCCCACCGCGACCGCCTCCCCGAGCACCATGCGCCGCACCTGACCGGGCGTCGCCCCGGCCATCCGGAGCAGCCCGAACTCCCGCCGCCGCAGCGCGACTACGAACGCGAACGTCGACGCCGTCACGAAGACCGACACGAAGGCCGTGACCCCGGCGGCGGTGCCCAACAGGGAGTTGACCCCGACCAGCGCCTCGGCGTCGCGAGCGGCGGAGGGGTCGGCCTGGTGGCGGTCGTCGCCGGTCAGGACACGGCCGCGGTCGCCGACAAGCTCTCGTACGGCCGCGACGGGGGCATCGACACCGACCGCGTCCCGTACGTCCCCGTCCACCTGGACTTGTCCCAATTCCCGCAGCTCGGCGATCAGTTCACTGTCCACAGGGTGTGGATGCGCCAGCTTCTTCGACACCGGGGCGGTACCCGGCCCCCGCCGGACCTCCACCGTGAGCGTGTCCCGGCCCATCACCACGACCGGCGACGAGGCGAACCTCTCCGGCGCCCGTGGGGATGCGTCGAGGGAGGCGGTGAGGCCGAGCCCCATCGCCGTCATCACGGCGACTCCGAGCGCGACGGCGACGAAGGAGCCGAGGAGGGACGCCCAGCGCGCACGCAAGGACGACAAGGTCAAGGCTGCCAAGGTCAGCACGCCACACGCCCCAGACCGGTCGGCCTGGTGGGTCCGGTCGGTCCGGTCAGTCCGGCCATGTGCCCGGCGATCTCCTCCGCCGAAGGGGCCGCCAGCTCCCCGCTCACCCGCCCGTCGACCAGGAACACCACCCGGTCCGCGTACGAGGCGGCCACCGGGTCGTGCGTGACCATGACCGTCGTCTGGCCTTCGCGGTCCACCAACTCCCGTAGCAGGGACAGCACTTCGCGGCTCGTCCCGGTGTCGAGGGCGCCCGTCGGCTCGTCGCCGAAGAGCACGGACGGGCGGGTGATCAGCGCCCGGGCGAGCGCCACCCGTTGCTGCTGCCCGCCGGACAGCTGCGACGGCCGGTGTCCGGCGCGGTCCGCGAGACCCACCCGGGCCAGCGCCTCCCGCACCGCCCCGCGCGCGGGCCGCCGCCCGGCCAGCCGCAACGGCAGTGCCACGTTCTGCGCGGCCGTCAGTGACGGCAGCAGGTTGAACGACTGGAACACGAACCCGATCCGCTCCCGCCGCAGCAGCGTCCGCCGCCGCTCGCTCAGCCCGGCCAGCTCGACCCCGTCGACGGCCACGGTCCCGGAACTCGGCCGCTCCAGCCCGGCCGCGCACTGCAGCAAGGTCGACTTCCCCGACCCCGACGGACCCATCACGGCGGTGAAGGTCCCGGCGCCGAAGTCCAGGTCGACCCCGTCCAGGGCGGCCACGGCGCCAAAGTCACGGCGCAGGGATCGGATACGTACGGCTGTGGTGTCCATGCCCTCCAGCGAACCGTCCGGAGACCGCCAGGACACGACCACCAGAGGGTCTCCTGCGGGTAGGGCCAGCCATACCGCAGGCCGGGCCGTACCTGCACGCCGGGCCATACCCGCAGGCCGGGCCGTACCACCGGTCGGCCCGTGACACGATCGAGGGATGAGCAGCAGTACGCCCAGCACCGTGGAGCGTGCCTTCGAGGCCGCCCTCTACGCCGACTCCGACGCGGCCCTCGACACCGGCGCCTCGATGCTCGCGGCCGACCCCGCTTCGGACTCCGAACTAGCCCACCGCGGCGAGGAGTTCGTCGCCGGGGCGTGGCGGCGCGGCTGGCAGCCCGCCGATCTCGTACGGTTCGTGCGGCGCGAGCTGGAGGACGTACACGTACACCTGGTGTCGGCGCTGATCGTGAGCGAGAGCCGGGAGCCCCGGGGCCCGCGCTGGGCGGCACAGCTCGAAGAACTGGACGCACAGCCACCCCGCACCGACCGCTTCTCCTACGCCACGGCCGCCCTGGAGCTGTACCGGCTGCTCCTCCGTCTCCCCTCCATCGAGCCACTGGACGTACCCGCGGGGACAACGGCCGCCGCCCCGCAGGACTCCCGCATGCTCACCCGCATCCGTGCCCTGCTGGCGAAGGCCGAGGCGACCGGGTTCCCGGAGGAGGCGGAGGCGTTGAGCGCCAAGGCGCAGGAGCTGATGGCGCGGCACAGCATCGACGAGGCGCTGCTTGCGGCCCGTACGCATGCCAAGGACGCGCCCGGAGCCTGCCGGATCGGGGTCGAGGCGCCGTACGAGACGGCCAAGGCGGTGCTCCTGGACGCGGTGGCCGGGGCGAACCGCTGCCGCGCCGTGTGGAACGACGCCCTCGGCTTCTCGACCGTCGTCGGCTTCGAACCCGATCTGGAGGCGGTCGAACTCCTCTACACCTCACTGCTGGTGCAGGCCACCGCCGCGATGACGAAGGCGGAGGCGGCGCAGCGGGCGGGCGGACGGAAACGTACGAAGACCTTCCGGCAGTCGTTCCTGGCCGCGTACGCGCACCGGATCGGCGACCGGCTCGCGTCCGCCGCGGAGAGCCAGGAGAGCCAAGTGACGGCTGCCGAGGGGGAGTTGCTGCCGGTCCTGGTGGCCCGCGACGTGGCGGTCGCGGACCACATGGAGCGCATGTTCCCTCAGACGGTGACCACCAGGCTGCGCGGGGTGACCGACGCGGCCGGCTGGGAGGAGGGGGCCGCGGCGGCGGACCGGGCGCAGGTCAGGGGGCGACGCCCGATCCCGTGACCGTTGCGTACTAGGGGGCTCAGTCGCCCGCGTGCTGGAACGGGCTCACGGAGGCGTCCGGGTCGCTCGCCTCGGTCTTCCCCGCGACGGGGCCGTACGACCACGGGAAGTCCTTGGTGGCGGTGGCGCCCGGCAGGCTGATCTTCACCGTCTTCGCGTCGAGGCTCTTGGCGTCGGCCGCGTCGCCCCGTACGTAGGTGATGGTGAAGGTCGCGGTGTCGTCCTTCGCCAGGGTCAGCTTCTCCGGCTGTGCGGCCTCGTCCCCGGCCACGGTCGCGGAGGACTCGCCGGCGTTGAGGTCGATGACGGGAAAGCCCTCCAGCGTGCACTGGTCGCCGCTGTTGGTGATCGTGAAGGGCACGATGCCGGTGTCGCCGGCGGCCGGGGCCTCGCTGGCGGGGCCGACCTCCAGGCCGACCTGGCCGATCTCGCAGGCAGTGGCGGCGGCAGCGGCATCCGTGGCGGAGGCCGTGGCCTTCGTGTCGCTGCCACCGCCATCGCTGCAGGCGGTCAGGGTGAGGGCCGCCACGAGGGCGGTGACGGCGATCGGTATGGCGCGCATGTTCTGGTTCCCCTGAGATCGTGACGGTGCTCCCAGGATCATCACGCATATCGCTGTGCTCCCGTTCCACCACCCCCGGCCGCCCAGCTCATCCCCGCCCCTTCCGCCCGGCCTCCTCTCCGGACCGCGCCCCCCGAAACTCCGTACGCTGGCGG
Source organism: Streptomyces sp. NBC_00620 (assembly GCF_026341825.1). Lineage (GTDB taxonomy): Bacteria > Actinomycetota > Actinomycetes > Streptomycetales > Streptomycetaceae > Streptomyces. Next base: position 1,406,658 of record NZ_JAPENY010000001.1, on the reverse strand, counting down.
AATGAGCTGGCTCCGGGCGCTGCTCGCGCACGCGGTCTACCGTTCCTGAGTTGATTGGCCGTTGTTGGCCATGTCGGGCGTTCCGAACAGCGTGAGCTGGTGTGGAACGCTGGGCCCCCGAACGGTGGTGGGGCCGTGGGGCGGGTGCTTTCCGGGTGGGCGCGTTCGCGTCTGACGTACCACGGGTGTGGTGCTGCGCGTCGTCCTGCCTGGAGCTGTCCGCTCCGTGCGGTCTGGGGTGTGGTGACTCGGCGGTGTGGGGACGGCTGGCCCGGTGTGATCCTCCGGTCGCACGGCCCCCGCCTCTGCACGCCGGATGGCGTGGGTGGTGGGGGTTTGGCGGGGTCCGTCTTTCCTGCGCCGGGCCGTGCAGCCCAGACCGCGTCTGCCGACGACCACCGCGGCGGCATGATGCCCCGTGACGGTGGTGGTCGATCCGGTGGAAGCCTGTTCTTTCAAGGCGCCCAGCCAGTGCTGGGCGCCCCACTTGCTGGTGTACGCGGGGTCCACCGCGATCACCGAGAGCCCGGAATGGTGCGCCATCCCGGCGAGCCGGTCGCGGAACTTCGCGGTCGGGATCCCGGCCACCGTGCGGCGGAAGGCTTTACCGCGCCTGCCCCGGCCGAGCTTCTCCCGGCCGGTGGTGCGGACGTCGGCGAAGTCCAGGTTCTCGATCACCAGCGCCGCGCAGTCGTGGAGTTGGGCGAGGTGGATGAGCTGGGAGATGGCCTCGCGCAACCGGGCATCGCGGGTGGAGGCTGGCAGGCCCGTCAACTCCAGGGGGAGAGTGTGGGGTTGGCCGACGGGGTTGCCATGCGGGTCGAGGATCCAGGCGGCGAGGTGGTCGGCGTTGACGTCGACGGCCAGCACCGGGTGAGCGCGCAGGACATCCAGAGTCGGGGCAGGAGGCTGCTGACCCTTCTTCGCGGTGGACCAGGAGGCGTCGAGGTACCAGCGCCCGCGTCCGGGGTCGTAGGTGATGTCGTAGCGCACCGGCGCCCCCGTGCTGATCGGGTCGGCCCACTGGTGACCACGGTGGGTGAAGACGGCGGCGGCGTCCAGGAGGTAGCGGCCGCGCGGGGCGTTTGCGTGCTGCTGGCGCAGGGGTTCGGGCAGGACGAGGGCGATGGTGCCGTCGGTGGGGTTGATGCTGATGGTGTAGTTCCCGAACGGCGCCCCGGCCTCTCCATCCGCTGTCAGGAACATCCGCCGCGCCGACCACTCCTCACCCCAACTGCCCAACTCCGCTTGCCAGGCCGTCGCGGTCAGCGGCTTCGGCCCGGGCGCGGTGTCGTAGAGGTGATGGCGGGAGTTCAGCAGCCTGCGCCCGCCCCGGGCGACCCGCACCCGGCCGGAATCCCGCTCCCGTACCGCCTGCCGCAGATCACCTTTCAGGATCTGCAGGCGCTGCTGTTTCGCCCGCAGCTCCCCGTGGTCCGCGTACCCGCGCACAGTACGACGCCCCCGACGGACGCTGGTACCGGCTGGGACGGCGAGGCGGGCCTCGATCGCGCCGATGGCTCGCCGCAGGGAGCCGATCCGGGCGTTCAACGCCCGCCGTCCCAGCTGGTACTGGTCCTCGGAAGTCCGGGTGATCGCACCCGCCCACCGCGACGACGACCGGCTGGTCAGGGCCTTCTTGCGCTCCGCCCGCCGGGTGTTCGCCGCCGGTACGTTCCCCATCCGTACCCGCTGAGCGAGGTCCGCTCCGGCCAGCGAACCCAGATGCTCCCCCACCGCCCGCAGTACCACCGCGTCCGTCGGCGAGAGGTGCAGCCGGGTCCGGATCCGGCAGCCGGACGGCGGCGCGACCACGAACGGGGCCACCAGTGCACGGTAGGGGCGCAGCTCACGCCCCTTCCCGCCCCGCACTCGCTTCCCCACCCCGTACACCCCCTGCCACGCCCGTGATGATCTCGACGAGCCGAAACTAACGCCGCATCTCACTCCCGTGGCGCACATGTCGGCGATTGGCAAACAAGTGATCCATTCCGTATGGCAATGCCCGAAAACGATCACCAGTCAGACCTTCATCACACACCGCACCAACCGGCCCGAAGTGGTCAGCCTTGACTCACCAAACCAGGAACTACTCCCAACGTGAACGGGCCGCGGAACCCGAAGGATTCCGCGGCCCGGCAGTGAGAGAACGTCAGCCCAGACTCGCCGTAGGCAACCCACTGGGCAGCTGCCCGCCCTCGGACCGCGTATACGACTCCGCGCCGAGATCGCCCTCCCACGTGACCTTCATGGCCGTACCGCTCACGGAGTCGACCATCCCGACCGCGCGGTCCTTGTTGCCGTCCGTGCAGGTGAGGCGGATCATCCGCATGCCCGACTCCTCGCCTGCGGTACCGCTGCACACCGTGCCGCCGGTCTCGAAGAGCCCCGCCTGCGTGCCGGTGATCACCAGCGCCACGGCCTTGCCATCGGTGGTGGCCAGCCAACTGCCCTCCAGCTGGCCGCCGGAGGAGGCGGAAGGGGATCCCGAACCGCCGCCCGTGTCGGCCGAGCCGCTCGCGGACGCGCTGGGGCTCGCGGACTCGTCCGCGGAGCCGTCGTCGCCGCTGCAACCGGTCAGCACGAGCGCGGCGGCCAGGGCCGCGACCGCGGACACTGCCGCGATACGTGCCTGACGCAGCGGGAAGGTCGCCGAAGCCACTGAAGCCCCCAAGTGTGGTGAAGATGCCGGGTCACCGGAATGACCGCAGCAAGTTACCAGGAGGACTTGCGAACCCCCGGAAGGAATCCGGCGTGCGCTTGCTCACGCAGATTCACCCGGGAGAGGCCGAAGGTACGGAGATAGCCGCGGGGGCGGCCGTCCACGCTGTCCCGGTTGCGTACGCGGGTGGCGCTGGCGTCGCGCGGCTGCCTGCGCAACTCCTCCTGGGCGGCGAGCCGTTCGGCCCCGCTCGACGAGGGCCGGCGGATGATCTCCTTCAGCTCGGCCCGCCGGCCGGCGTACCGCGCGACGATCTCCTGGCGCCTGTCGTTCTTCGCGATCTTGCTCTTCTTCGCCATCAGACCTTCCCTCCTCGGGCGCGAATCCTCGCCACGGCCGCCTCGACGCCGATCGTGTCGACCGTCTTGATCCCCCGCGCGCTCAGCCGCAGCCGTACGTGGCGGCCCTCGCTCGGCAGCCAGTAGCGCTTGCGCTGGATGTTGGGGTCGAAGCGGCGTGAGGTGCGCCGGTGGGAGTGGGAGATCCGATTGCCGAAACCCGGCTGGGCGCCGGTCAGCATGCAGTGGGCGGACAAGGGTGACGCACCTCTCCAGTTCGCTGGTTGGTAATGGGAGTCGTTTTCAGTAAGGTACCAGCATGGCACGCAACGAACTCCGTCCGGTCGTCAAACTCCGGTCGACGGCCGGGACCGGCTACACGTACGTCACCCGCAAGAACCGCCGGAACGACCCGGACCGGATGGTCCTGCGCAAGTTCGACCCGGTCGTCCGCAGGCACGTCGACTTCCGAGAGGAGCGCTGACCGTCATGCGCGAAGGAATCCACCCGTCGTACGGCCCGGTCGTCTTCCGGGACCGCGCCGCGAACCATGCCTTCCTCACCCGCTCGACGCTCTCCGCCACGGCGGGCGAGAAGACGATCGAGTGGGAGGACGGCAACACCTACCCCGTCTTCGACGTCGAGATCTCGAACGTGAGCCACCCCTTCTACACGGGCAACGCGCGCGTGCTGGACACCGCGGGCCGCGTGGAGCGCTTCGAGCGACGGTTCGGCAAGCGCGGGGGCCGCTGATGGACGGCGGGGGGCTGTCCGTCGCGATCGTCGGCGGACTGCACGCCGATGCCCGCAGGGCGGCCGTCGAGCGTCTCCTTGTGGACGTCCCGAACAGCGTCGCGCTCCACCACGACCTTTCAACGGCCGCTGCGGGCACGGTCCTCCGTACGGTCCGGGACGCCGTTGGCGTGCTGTCCGTCGGCGAGGCTCCCCTCGTCAACGACTGCGCGTGCTGCGCCCTGCGCGAGGACCTGGTGCCGGAGCTGGAGCGGCTGGCGGACGAGGGGCGTACAAGGCTCGCGGTCGTGGAGCTGTGGGACTCGGTCGAGCCGAAGGCCATGGCCGAGGTCGTGGCGTCCAGCGGTCTCACGCTGACCGGCGTGATCACCGCAGTCGACCCCGCCCTGCTGCTGCCCTACCTCGGCAACGGCGACGACCTCGCCGACGGCGGCCTGGCCGCTGCCACCACCGACCAGCGCACGGTCGCCGACACCTTCGCCCGCCAGCTGGAGTACGCGCCCGTCCTCGCCATCGTTCCCTCCGAGGAGGCGGACGACGAGGACCGCGCGCTGCTGGCCCAGTTGCATCCGACGGCCCGGCAAGTGCCGATCGGGGAGGGCGACTTCGGCTGGCCGCTGCCGACTCCCCGCTCTCCCCTCGCCGAAGCAGCCCTCGCCGGGTTCGACGTCGAAGCGGCCGCCGCCGCCCAGCACCCCGCCTGTGCGCTGCTGCCGGCCGATGCCGACGAGTGCGGGGTCGCCACTCTCGTATGGCACCGGTGCCGTCCGTTCCACCCGGAGCGGCTTTACGAGGCGCTGGAGGATCTGACCTGCGCGGCCGCGCGCAGCCGGGGGCGGTTCTGGCTCGCCGACCGGCCCGACACGCTGCTGCACTGGGACGCGGCCGGGGGTGCGCTGTGCGTGGAGAGCGCGGGCCCGTGGCTGGCCTCGCTACCGGACGCGGCGTGGGACATGGTCCCGCCGGTGCGCCGGGCCGCCGCCGCCCTCGACTGGCACCCGGAGCACGGCGACTGCTGCCAGCACCTGGTCTTCACCTCTCCGGGTCTGGACCGCGACGGACTTGAACTGCTCCTGGAGTCCTGCCTGTTGACCGACGCCGAGTACGCCGCCGGACGCACCGCCTGGAAGCGGCTGCCGCCCGCCTTCGACAACCTCCTGGAGGTCTGACCCCATGGCTCGCAAGCCCGAGCGCAAGCCCGCGAAGTCCCGCCCCAATCCGCTGGACCGCGAGAAGATCACATACATCGACTACAAGGACACGGACCTGCTGCGCCGCTTCATCTCCGACCGCGGCAAGATCCGCAGTCGCCGGGTCACCCGGGTGACGGCGCAGCAGCAGCGGATGCTGGCCCGCGCGATCAAGAACGCACGGGAGATGGCGCTGCTGCCGTATTCCAGCCGCTGAGAGGATCGCCGGTTTTCGCCCCCAATTTGTACAGATTTCACGGACGTTGGAACACCGTGGCCGTCGTGCGCGTCTCTTCTTACGAGCACGGGGGGCTGGAGGTCGTGTGTAACGCGATCTTCTGGGAATGCGCTGGACCGGCTGTAGTCGTCTGTACAACCGCCTGTAGTCGAAGTGGCGGCAAAAGCTGTAACCACAGGACCACCCCGCGTGCACGTGCATCTGCCCATGCATCTGCACATGAACAGAGCTATGATCCGGGTCAGTTGACCACTGCATCAATGGCCACATCAGCCACTGCACGACCGGGGAGCGACCTGTGGACCACGACGTGTACGACGTGGATTTCGTGGATGACGTGTACAACGGCATGGCTGCGACAGAGCTGAACGGAGTGGCCTGGCAGAAGAGCCGGCACAGCAACTCGCAGGGTTCCTGCGTGGAGTTCGCGCGGCTGCCGGGCGGCGACGTCGCCGTGCGGAACTCGCGGTTCCCCACCGGGCCCGCGCTCGTCTACACGCGCGCCGAGATCGAAGCCATGCTCCTGGGCATCAAGGACGGCGAGTTCGACCACCTGGTGGCAGGCGCCTGAGTACTGAACCGAGTGTGACCGCCGCCTGGCGGTGAGTAACGCGCGTAGAACCGCGGCGCCAAAAGGCGCCGCGGTTCTCTATTCGCCCGGAACGGTGGCCGGTATCGCGGCCGGAGCCGGCGGCAGCCGGAACAGCGCCCACACGACCTTGCCGCTGAGGGTGCCGGCGAGCGGGTGCCAGCCCCAGCTGTCGGCGAACGAGTCGACCAGGAAGAGGCCGCGGCCCGACTCCGCCGAGAAGTCCTCGGAGTCTCCCGCGACCGGGCTGTCGTGACTGGGGTCGCGCACCGCGCACACCAGACGCTCGGTCCAACGCATCAAGTGCAGCCGCACGGGCGGGCCTTGGTCGTCCACGCGGGGCTTGTCCGAGGGCAGTGCGTGCCGCAGCGCGTTGGTGACGAGCTCGGAGACCACCAGACAGACATCGTCGAAACGGTCGCCGACGTCCCACTGGTCGAGCGTTCTGCGGGTGAACTGCCGCGCCTCACGCACCGCTTCGTAGCGGGCGGGCAGGGCGCAGGAAGCGGCGTTGGACACGGCCGCGGGATCGAGCGGCGGAAGTCCCTGCCGTAAGGGCTCGAGCATGGTCGATCCATTCGTCCCCATGCGAGGCACTCCCGGGTGTTCGCGGTCGTTGCGATGCAGCGGTGGCGCGAGGACCATGGTTCCGAATGCGTAGAGCAGATGCAAGGGCAGATGCACGTGCACGCGCCCGAATTGGACCTTCCTCTACCAGTTCTTGCTCATTTCTTCTGTCACCTTCTTCACTCTTGTTGTCTCTCCAGTGGTCTCTTCCTGTGGCAGTCCTTTGGATCCTTTCCATTTCTGTAACCGAACGAGTACAGCTCGAAGTGTTTTAGTGGCAGACTGCGGGCCCTGAAGACGGTTGGGGAGGCGGACGAACGTGAGCGCTGGTGAGTCGAGCGGCTCGGTGGTGCGGCGCATGCTGCTCGGATCGCATCTCAGGCGCCTGCGAGAGGCGCGTGGAATCACCCGTGAAGCGGCCGGTTACTCGATCCGCGCCTCCGAATCGAAGATCAGCCGCATGGAGTTGGGACGGGTGAGCTTCAAGACGCGCGACGTCGAGGACCTGCTGACGCTCTACGGCATCATGGACGAGGTCGAGCGCACCTCCCTGGTGTCCCTCGCGAAGGAAGCCAACGTCGCGGGCTGGTGGCACAGTTACTCGGATGTCCTGCCCAGCTGGTTCCCGACCTATGTCGGCCTGGAGGGCGCCGCCCATCTGATCCGGGCGTACGAAGTGCAGTTCGTGCACGGCCTGTTGCAGACCGAGGCGTATGCGCACGCGGTCGTCACGCGCGGCATGAAGGGCGCGAGCGTCGCCGACATCGACCGGCGCGTGGCGCTGCGTCTGGAGCGCCAGAAGTACCTGGTCGCCGAGAGCTCCCCCGAGTTCCACTTCGTTCTCGACGAGGCCGCCCTGCGCCGGCCGTACGGCGACCGCGAGGTGATGCGCGGACAACTCCAGCATCTGATCGAGGTGTCGGAGCGTCCCAACGTACGACTTCAGGTCATGCCGTTCAGCTTCGGCGGCCACTCGGGAGAGAGCGGCTCCTTCACGATCCTCAGCTTCCCCGAGTCCGACCTCTCCGACGTCGTCTACCTGGAGCAGCTCACCAGCGCGCTCTACCTGGACAAACGCGAGGACGTCACGCAGTACGAGAGCGCGCTGAAGCAGTTGCAGCAGGACAGCCCGGGCCCGTCCGAGAGCCGCGACCTGCTCAGGGGGCTGCTCCAGCTCTCCTGAACCCCAGGGTCCACTCTGGAGCCCTCCTGTGGATCCGCTTCGAGTCTTCACAGACTCTCCAGAGTTGTTCTCCAACTCCCTTGAAACACAAGTACGATGACGTCTGATCAGACGTTGATCGTTGTTGATGTCTGCTGACTCAGACTTGAGTGTCTGTGCCTCGGCAGCACAGGGATTTGAGGGAGCACATGTCGTCCTACTTCACCGACCTGGCCCAGCAGTACATCGACGGTGAGTGGCGCCCAGGGACCGGGTCCTGGGACATCATCGACTTCAACCCGTACAACGGCGAGAAGCTGGCGTCGATCACCATAGCGACGGTCGACGAGGTCGACGAGGCCTACCGCGCGGCCGAGCGCGCCCAGAAGGAATGGGCCGCGACCAACCCGTACGCGCGCCGTGCCGTCTTCGAGCGCGCTCTGAAGATCATCGACGAGCGCGAGGCGGAGATCACCGAGGTGATCATCGCCGAGCTCGGCGGCACGTACCTCAAGGCCGGCTTCGAACTGCACCTCGTCAGGGAGTTCCTGCGCGAGTCGGTCAATCTGGCGCTGCGCCCCGAGGGCAAGATCCTCCCCTCGCCGGTGGACGGCAAGGAGAACCGCGTCTACCGCGTCCCCGTCGGTGTCGTCGGCGTGATCAGCCCCTTCAACTTCCCCTTCCTGCTGTCCCTGAAGTCCGTCGCCCCGGCGCTGGCGCTCGGCAACGGTGTGGTGCTGAAGCCGCACCAGAACACCCCGATCGTCGGCGGTTCCCTGGTCGCCAAGATCTTCGAGGACGCGGGCCTGCCCGGCGGCCTGCTGAACGTCGTCATCACCGACATCGCCGAGATCGGCGACGCCTTCATCGAGCACCCGGTCCCGAAGGTCATCTCCTTCACCGGCTCCGACAAGGTCGGCCGCCATGTGGCCACCGTCTGCGCCTCGCACTTCAAGAGCGCGATCCTCGAACTGGGCGGCAACAGCGCGCTGGTGGTCCTGGAGGACGCGGACATCGACTACGCGGTCGACGCGGCGGTCTTCAGCCGGTACGTCCACCAGGGCCAGGTCTGCATGGCCGCCAACCGCGTCCTCGTGGACCGCTCGATCGAGGCCGAGTTCACCGAGAAGTTCGTCGCCAAGGTCAAGACGCTGAAGGTCGGCGACCCGACCGACCCGACGACGGTCATCGGCCCGGTCATCAACTCCTCCCAGGCGGACGCGCTCACCGGCGTGGTCGACCAGGCGATCGCCGAGGGCGCCACCGCCCTCGTGCACGGCACCACCACCGACAACCTCGTCGAGCCGAGTGTCCTGACCGGTCTGCCGGCCGACTCGGCCATCCTCCAGCAGGAGATCTTCGGCCCGGTCGCCCTCCTCATCCCCTTCGACGGCGAGGAGGAGGCCGTACGCCTGGTCAACAACACCCCGTACGGGCTCAGCGGCGCCGTCCACACCGCCGACGTCGAGCGCGGAGTCGGCTTCGCCAAGCAGATCGACACCGGCATGTTCCACGTCAACGACGGCACCGTCCACGACGAGCCCCTCGTCGCCTTCGGCGGCGAGAAGCACTCGGGCATCGGCCGCCTGAACGGCGAGGCGACCGTCGAGGCGTTCACCACGCAGAAGTGGATCTCGGTGCAGCACGGGCGGAGCTTCTTCCCGTTCTAGCCTCTTTGCAGTGACCGGGCCCTTGCGGACAGAAGCTGACCGCAAGGGCCCGTAGCTTCATCGGTGTCAGGCAAGAAGACCCGATGAAAGGCGGCCGACATGGTCACTCACGTTCCCGCAGAGGCGTACGGCGACGAGCGCGGCGCGCTCCTGGCCTTCGCGGAGGCCCAGCGTGGCGGCCTCCGGCGCGCGGTGCTGGGGCTGGACGACGAGCAGGCGGCGCTGCGGCCCAGCGCCAGCGAGCTCTCGCTGTCCGGACTCGTCAAGCATGTCGCCGAGTGCGAGCTGAACTGGCTGCGGCTGGCCCAGCAGAAGCCCAATGAGCGGGCGCGCACGGAGGAGACCTGGGGGGACGGCTTCCGGCTCGCCGAGGGCGAGACGGTGGCCGGGACCCTCGCCTTCTGGGACGGGGTGGCGCACGAGACCGAGGAGTTCATCCGGTCCGCGGGATCCCTGGACGACACCTTCCCGCTGCCCGAGGCGCCCTGGTTCCCCAAGGGCGAGGTCTCGATGCGCTGGCTCATGCTCCATCTCGTCGAGGAGTTCGCCCGGCACGCCGGCCACGCCGACATCATCCGCGAGTCCCTGGACGGCAAGACGGCCTTCGAGCTGGTCGCCCAGGAGCAGGGCACCTCCTGGGGGTGAGACGGGACGCCAGGGGCACACCGCGTCCTGGAGGTCAAGCGGCGGGTCCTAATGTGGACCACATGTCAGCGATCCGTCTCCTCGTGCTCGGCGCCGTCCGCCAGCACGGGCGGGCCCACGGCTACCAGGTCCGCAACGACCTGGAGTACTGGGGCGCGCACGAGTGGTCCAACGCCAAGCCCGGCTCGATCTACCACGCGCTCAAGCAGATGGCGAAGCAGGGCCTGCTGCACGCGCACGAGATCGCGCCGTCCACGGTCGGCGGCCCGCCGCGCACCGAGTACGAGATCACGGACAAGGGCACCGAGGAGTTCCTGGCGCTCCTGCGCGAGTCCCTGACCTCGTACGACCAGAAGATGGACGTCCAGTCGGCGGGCATCGGCTTCATCGTCGACCTGCCGAGGGACGAAGCGGTGGCCCTCCTGAAGGAGCGGATCCGGAAGATCGAGGAGTGGCGTGGTGCCGTCACCGAGCACTACGTGCCCGAGGACGGCCCCGAACAGCTCGGCCACATCGGCGAGATCATGAACCTCTGGGTGCACACCGCCGACTCCGACGCCGAGTGGACGCGCGGCCTGATCGCGCGGATCGAGCGCGGGGCGTACACCTTCGCGGGCGAGGGCGAGCCGTTCGTCGCCGTCCTGGCCGAGGGTGAGGAGAACCCGTACGCGACGGGGATGCCGCATCCCGGGGATCGCGGCTAATCAAGTTTGACGAATGACTTCGGGCGAGTTACTTTCGATGGGTAGTCAAGTTTGATTACTGGGTTTGGCCACTGGCCGGATCGCTTGGCTTGATCACTGGGCGAAGGGGGATCGGATGACCGACGCGATCGTCGCTGAGGGCGTACGGAAGCGGTACGGCGACAAGGCGGCACTGGACGGACTGGACCTGGCGGTGCGCCGCGGCACCGTCCACGGCCTGCTCGGTCCGAACGGCGCGGGCAAGACGACCATGGTGCGCGTGCTGACCACCCTGCTGCGTCCCGACGAGGGCCGGGTCGAGGTCGCCGGGTACGACGTGGCGCGCGAGGCCGGCCGGGTACGGCACCGCATCGGCCTGCTCGGCCAGCACGCCGCGCTCGACGAGGAGCTCGGCGGACACCAGAACCTGGAGATGTTCGGCCGGCTCCACCACCTGGGCGCCCGCCACGCGCGCGTGCGGGCCGACGAGCTCCTGGAGCGCTTCGACCTCGCCGACACCGGGCGCAAAGCGGTCAAGCAGTACAGCGGCGGCATGCGGCGCCGCCTGGACCTCGCCGCGTCCCTCATCACCGAGCCGGAGGTGCTCTTCCTGGACGAACCGACGACCGGGCTCGACCCACGAGGCCGGGCGGAGGTGTGGGCCGCCGTCCGCTCCCTGGTCGGCGGCGGCACCACGGTCCTGCTCACCACGCAGTACCTGGAGGAGGCCGACCAGCTCGCCCACCGCATCTCCGTCGTCGACCACGGCCGGGTCATCGCGGACGGCACGGCGGACGAACTGAAGGCCCGCACCGGCGGCGACCGCATCGACGTGGTGCTGCGGGACGGCGGCCAACTGGGCGCCGCCGTCGCCCTGTTGCCGTTCCCCGGGGACGGCGTCTCGGTGGACACCGACCGCCGTCTCATCAGCGCCCCGGTCACCGACCGCATGGCGGCGCTGGCGGGGGTCGTACGCGCCCTGGACGAGGCCGGCATAGAGGCGGAGGACATCGCGCTGCGGCGGCCGACGCTGGACGAGGTGTTCCTGGATCTGACGGGGGGCGGGCGCCGTACTGACGAGCCCCGCGTGGACGAGCACCGCATGGAGGAGACCGTATGAGTACGTACGAGGCGACCCGTCCCGGGGATTCACGGGCTCCACGGGCTTCGCGTGCTCCAGGGGCCGACATCCTGACCGACTGCTGGACCATGACCCGCCGCGAACTCGCCCACTGGGCACGGCAACCCGTCCAGGTGCTCGTCGGCCTGGTCTTCCCCGTGATGCTGCTGCTGATGTTCGGCTATCTCATCGGCGGCGGCCGGGGCGTCCAGGGCGACTACGTCGACTTCCTGGTGCCCGGCATGCTCGCGCTGACCATGGCCTTCGGCCTGGAGGGCACGATGCTGGCCGTCACCCAGGACCTCAACAAGGGGGTGATCGACCGCTTCCGGTCGATGCCGATGACCAACGGCGCGGTCCTGGTGGGCCGTTCGGTCGCCGACATGCTGCAGTCGGCGCTGGGCCTGGCCGTGCTGATCGGCGTCGGGTATGCGATCGGCTGGCGCGCGCACGGCACGTTCGCGGCGTTCCTGGGAGCCGTCGGGCTGCTCCTGCTCTTCCGGTTCGCCATGCTGTGGATCGGCATCCACCTCGCGATGGTCGCCGGAAAGCCGGAGATGGTGCAGGCCGTGCAGATCCTGGTCTGGCCGGTCGGCTTCCTGTCCAACGCGTTCGCGACCCCGGACTCCATGCCGGGCTGGCTGGGCACGGTGGTCGAGTGGAACCCGATGTCCCAGACGGCGACGGCGGTACGGGACCTGTTCGGCGGGCCGGGCGGGGAGCCGGGCCACGTCTGGGCGGCCGTGGTCTGGCCGCTGGCACTGCTGGCGGTGTTCTTGCCCCTGGCGGTGCGGAGGTTCGGGGGGCTCAGTAAGTAGTTCGGGGGCTGAGTAGATAGTTCGGGGGGCTGAGTAAGCAGACGTACGGCGCCCTCAGCCCTGCGCCTGAAAAGTCGTCGCGAGGAAGTGGGAACCCGAGCGCGGCGAGCGGTGTACCAGAAATGACGGTGCGTCGCGGGATCGGGGGAATCTCATGAGGTGGGGCAGGGGCAGGGGCAGGGGCGCGGGCTCAGGCACGGGCACGGGCACGGCGGTTGTGGCTGCCGTACTGGGCGTACTGGCACTGTTGGCCGGCTGCTCGGGCTCCGGCGCGGATACCGCTGCGCGTACGGATCCGGGTGTGAGCAGCAGCGCCCCCGCCCCGACGGGGGTCTCGCCTCCCCGTATCCCCTCGTCACCGGACCTGCCCGGAGGTCCGCACGCCGTGGGCTTCGCGTCGGACGCCAGCGGGTTCGCGCTGCTCGCGCGGTGCGGGAAGACGCGCTGCCGGCAGTACGTCGCGGTGCTCGACAAGGCCGCCGACTCCTGGCGCCTCGCGCGCTCCCCGCTGCCGGACGTGCGGGGCGACCTCGGCATCACGGCGGGGCTCGTGGTGCTGGGACCCGGCCGCGCGCTGATCACCGAGGGCAAGTGGCCGCCGCCGGACGGGACCTGGTTCACGGGCGACGGCGGCCGCAGCTGGCGGCGCGGCTCCGTCGCCCCTTCGGGCACGACCGCGGCGGTGCCCGAAGGAGGCGCCCTGGTCCCGGACTGCTCGCGGCCGGACAGCGAGGGGAACGGATGCGCGCCGTCCCGCCTCCTCGTGATCCACCCCGGCACGGGCAGATTCCAGGTCCTGGCCCACCAGCCTCCGCTGGCGGGTGAGCTGATCCCGGCGGGGGAGACCGCGGGCGGACTCCTCTTCGTCTCCGGCGCCGACCCGGGCTCCGGCGCCCCCGCTCTCGCCGTCAGCGAGGACCGCGGGCGCACCTGGCGTACGGCCCTGATCGCCCCGTCCGAGGAGCGCGGCTGGGGCATGCGCGTGGTCGCGTCCGGAGATGTGCTGTACGCGCTTCATCCGGGCCAGCTGCCCGAGGAGGAGGGCGTGAAGAACGGGCTGCTCGCCCTGTACCGCAGCACCGACGGTGGCCACACCTGGGAGCAGGTCTGGAAATACCGTAAGGGCGTGGACCCGCGCTCCTCGATCGGCGATCCGGTCGCCGCCGTCGACGGCAGCCTCACCATCCACGGCGAGGACGCCGTCTGGCGCAGCACCGACGGCGGCCGTTCCTTCAAGGAGGCCAGGGGCTCGCAGGGCCTGGGGGGTTCGGCGACCGTGACGCCGCTCGGCTACGTGATGGGCGGCAGCTTCGGCACCGGGAGCTATCGCATATCCGCCGACGGCGTGCACTGGCACAGCTTCGACCTGGGCGACGGCACCTGACAACGGCGGCTGCCCGGACGGCCGGCTCAGTGGTGGAAGCCGGTGGCCGCACCCTTGTCGCGCGTCAACGGATGCGACTGTCGGCGCAGTTCAGGCAGCAGTCGTCCGAGGTCGTCCACGAACAACTCGGCGAGGTCCGTCGAGAAGCCGTTGCGGCACACCACCCGCAGCACCGACAGGTCCTCGCGGTTGGCCGGGAAGGTGTACGCGGGCACCAGCCAGCCCCGCTCGCGCATCCGCCGGGACACGTCGAAGACGTCGTAGGCGGTCACGTCGGGTCCCGTCGTGAAGGCGAAGACCGGCAACTCATCACCTCGGGTCAGGAGTTGGAAGTCGCCCAGTGCCTCGACACGCCCGGAGAGTGCGAGCGCCACGTCACGGGTCGTCTGCTGCACGGCCCGGTAGCCCTCCCGGCCCAGCCGCAGGAACGTGTAGTACTGCGCCACCACCTGGGCGCCGGGCCGGGAGAAGTTGAGCGCGAAGGTCGGCATGTCGCCGCCCAGGTAGTTGACCCGGAAGACGAGTTCCTCCGGCAGCTCGTCAGCCGACTTCCACAGCGCCCAGCCGACGCCCGGGTAGACGAGGCCGTACTTGTGGCCCGAGGTGTTGATGGACGACACCCTCGGCAGCCGGAAGTCCCAGACCAGGTCCTCGTCGAGGAAGGGGGCGACCATCGCGCCGGACGCGCCGTCGACATGCACCGGGATGTCGAGCCCGGTCCGCTCCTGAAGGGCGTCGAGGGCCGCGCACAGGTCGGCGATCGGCTCGTAGGACCCGTCGAAGGTGGACCCGAGGATGCCCACGACCCCGATGGTGTTCTCGTCGCACAGCTCGGCGGCGGCCTGGGGGTCGAGGTGGAACCGGTCGCCCTCCATGGGGACTTGGCGCGCCTCGACCTCCCAGAAGTTGCAGAACTTGTCCCAGCAGACCTGGACGTTGACGCCCATGACGAGGTTCGGGCGAGCCGCGGGATAGCGGTCGGCGTTGCGCTGGGCCCAGCGCCGCTTCAGCGCCATCCCCGCGAGCATGCACGCCTCACTGGACCCGGTCGTCGAACAACCCACGGCGGCCGACGGGTCGGGTGCGTTCCACAGGTCGGCGAGCATGGCCACACAGCGTCGCTCCAGCTCCGCGGTGCGCGGGTACTCGTCCTTGTCGATCATGTTCTTGTCGCGGCACTCGGCCATCAGCACCCCGGCCTGCGGCTCCATCCAGGTGGTGACGAAGGTGGCGAGGTTCAGCCGCGAGTTGCCGTCCAGCATCAGCTCGTCATGCACGAGTTGATACGCAGTGGTGGGCGGCAGCGGCCCGTCCGGGAGCCGGTGCTTGGGCGGGGCCTCTGTCATGCCGCCGACCGGATTGGTCTCCCCGAAGAAGGGGTTCACGGACATCGGGCGCTCGTCGCGCTTCTCTGGGCCTTTGTGGAGCGGCATGGCATCTCCTAGCGGATCGGGGTTCCGTCGTCGTGAAGCTGCATTTTGGGGCGCCCGGTGACCAGCAGCCAGGCCGGCACCGACGCCAGTACGAGGAGCGGCAGCACGGCAGGGTCCGACACCAGGACCGCCGCGGTGAACAGGCTGATCCAGCCCTGCCTGGTGACGGCGAGCAGTACGCCCAGGACGCCGCACACCACGCCGATCGTGGGATGCACCTGGGGCACCAGCGCGTGCGCACACAGTCCCAGGGCTACCCCCGCGAAGACGGCGGGAAAGATCCGGCCGCCCCGGAAGCCGCACGCGGCGGCGACCGCGAGGGCGGCCAGTTTCACCACGGCCATCAGAGCGAACCGCCCCGCCGACCAGCCGTCCGGGTCCGCGGCCAGCACCTTCACCTCGTCCAGCCCCTTGAAGAGGGTCAGATGCCCGCCCAGGGCGCCAAGGAGCCCGAGGACGAGCCCGCCCGCCGGAATCGTCAGCATGGGGTGCCCGAGCCGGGAGAAGGCGCCGTGGACGTAGGGGAAGGCGTACACCGTGGCCATCCCGGCCACCGCCGCGACCGAGGCGACCACCAGGGCGGACAGGAGGTCGCCCCAGTGCGGTCCGGTGTAGTCGGGCAGAGACAGGTTGAAGCTCGGGTGGGCGAGCAGGTCCATGGTCAGCGCGCCGGTGCCGCCCGCGACGAGTGGCGGCAGCAGCCGGTCCCAGAGGGCGCCGGGGCCCGGCCGCCCGGCCAGCACCTCGGAGAAGACCAGCGCGGCCGCCACCGGCGTCCCGAACAGCGCGCCGATCGTGCCCGCGGCCGCCAGCATCATCCACACGGCGGCGGGGGAGCGGGGGGCGACCTTCCTGCCCAGCCAGTACGCGAGGGCGATGTTGGCGGCCGTGATCGGGTTCTCGGGGCCCAGGCTCACCCCGCCCGCCAGCGCCAGGACCGTGGCGAGGAGCAGCCCGGGCAGCACGCGGAGCGGCAGGGGCGGATCGACCAGGCCGGTGGTGGCCGGGTCCGGTCCCGCGTGCCCCGGCACCTTCCACACCACCAGGCCCACCGCGACACCGGTCGCCGTAAGCATCACCATCATCCAGAGCACGGAGTAGCGGCCCACGTCCAGCGCGTCCGGAAGGGTCTCCCACAGGACGTCCTGGAGCTGCTCGGCCAGCAGACTGACGCCCAGCAGGACGAGCGCCGCGACCACACCGACCACCACGGAGGGCACGATCAACGGCAGCAGACGCCGTGCGGGGGTCTGTGCCGGCTCCGCCGGGGCTTCGGTGCTCACGCGCACACCCTAAGTGGGCGAAACCGACATAACACCTCGGGGAATCCGCCTCGGAATCCCCGGGATTTCCGACTTGCACCTCACGTCACGTGAGGCCTCAGCCTGAGAGGCGTACGGAGAAGGGAGCGGAAGTGAGTTATCCAGTGGGCCAGGTCGCCGGTTTCGCCGGGGTCACGGTGCGCACGCTGCACCACTACGACGAGATCGGTCTGCTCGCGCCGAGCGGGCGCAGCCACGCGGGCCACCGGCGCTACAGCGACGCCGACCTCGACCGGCTGCAGCAGATCCTGTTCTACCGGGAGCTCGGCTTCCCCCTCGACGAGGTCGCCGCCCTGCTCGACGACCCGGAAGCGGACCCGCGCGCGCATCTGCGCCGCCAGCACGAGCTGCTGACCGCCCGGATCGAGAGGCTGCAGAAGATGGCGGCGGCCGTGGAGCACGCCATGGAGGCACGCAAGATGGGCATCAATCTCACGCCCGAGGAGAAGTTCGAGGTCTTCGGGGACAAGGATCCGGAAGCACACGCCGAAGAGGCCGAACGGCGCTGGGGCGGTACGGAGGCGTACGCCGAGTCGCAGCGCCGCGCCGCCCGCTACACCAAGGACGACTGGAAGCGCATGCAGGCCGAGGTGGCCTCCTGGGGCGAGCGGTACGACGCCCTCATGGAGGCCGGTGAGCCGCCGACCGGTGAGCGCGCCATGGACATGGCCGAGGAGCACCGGCAGCACATCACCAAGTGGTTCTACGAGTGCTCGTACGAGACCCACCAGGGGCTCGCCGGGATGTACGTCTCCGACGAGCGCTTCAAGGAGTTCTACGACTCCATGCGGCCGGGGCTCGCCGAGCACCTGAGGGACGCGATCGGGGCGAACGCGGCCAGGCACTCCCAAGGAGCGTGACGGTAAGGGGCGCCCGCCATTGCGGACGCCCCTTACCGCATGCACTGAACCGCACGCACTGATCCTCGGCGCAGGCGTGCGCTGCTGCCTACCGCCTACCGCCTGCTCCTCATTCCTTGACCAGGACCACCGCCGTCCCGTAAGCGCACACCTCCGTGCCCACGTCCGCCGCCTCCGTCACGTCGAAGCGGAACATCAGCACGCCATTGGCGCCACGCGCGCGTGCCTGCTCGACGAGCCGTTCCATGGCCTGGTTGCGGGTCTCCACGAGGGTCTTGGTGAGCCCCTTGAGCTCACCGCCGATCATCGACTTCAGACCCGCGCCGATCTGGCTGCCCAGATGCCGGGAGCGCACGGTGAGGCCGAAGACCTCACCGATGACTTCCTGGACGCGGTAACCGGGTGCGTCGTTCGTCGTCACGACCAGCACGTCCGACTGGGGGACCTGACCGCCGCCGTACTCTTCGATGCCCATGGCGCACAGCTTTGTACGGCTCACAGCTTTGTACCAGTTGGCACACAGTGCACCCTCTGGACACCGGTGGAACCTGGGGGAGCCCCATTGCGTTGATAGTTTTGGTCGGCCGTATGTGGACCGCCGTCCCTTCCTTCACCCCTCAGGAGCCCGGAACCGTGACGACGCTTGCTCTCGGACCAAGCTGGCTGGATCCGAACACGCTCCTGGACAACTTCGGTATCTGGGGCCTGCTCCTCATCGTCTTCGCCGAGTCCGGCCTGCTCATCGGCTTCTTCCTGCCGGGCGACTCGCTGCTGTTCACCGCCGGACTGCTGATCACCGCGGGCACGCTGGACTTCCCGCTGTGGGCGGCGATCGCGCTGATCTGCGTCGCGGCGATCCTCGGTGACCAGGCGGGCTATCTGTTCGGCAAGAAGGTCGGACCCTCGCTCTTCACCCGCCCGGACTCCCGCCTCTTCAAGCAGGAGAACGTGGTCAAGGCCCACGAGTTCTTCGAGAAGCACGGGCCCAAGTCCCTGGTCCTGGCCCGCTTCGTGCCCATCGTGCGCACGTTCACGCCGATCATCGCCGGCGTCAGCGGCATGAAGTACCGCTCGTTCATCACGTACAACATCATCGGTGGTGTCCTCTGGGGCGCCGGCGTCACGGCGCTCGGCGCCTGGCTCGGCAACATCGAGTTCGTGCACAAGAACATCGAGGCGATCCTGATCCTGATCGTCCTCATCTCGGTCGTCCCGATCGTCATTGAGTACCTCCGGGCGCGAGGTAAGTCCAAGAAGGAAGCCGCCCAGGCTCCCGAGGCACCCGCCCTCGACGAGACGGCCCAGCTGCGGGTACCCCCGCTCCAGCAGCACCAGAACCAGCACCAGAACCTGGACCAGCCCCAGCACCCGAATCAGCACCAGGACCCGCAGCAGCCCCCGCGCGGTGGCCGCCACGCCAAGCGGTAGGCAGTCCTCGTACGACTGGAAGCCGCTAGAAGCCGCGCGTCCGCTTGGCCGCGCGGCGGCCGCCCGCCGTACTCGCGCCCGGGATCCGCAGGAACAGCCGGGAGATCTCGGACCCCAGGTTCACGCCGATCGCGATGGCCATCGCGAGGGCGGCGGCCTTGGTCAGGGACACGAGCCCCTTGTCGAGCTCGTTCTGCGCGATGGACAGCAGGCCGAAGTAGGTGGCCGAACCCGGCAGCAGCGGTCCGATCGCGGCCGTCGTGTACGGGAGCGCGGACGCGAACCGGTAGCGGGACAGCAACTGCCCGAACAGGCCCACCAGGCCCGCCGCCACGGCCGTGGAAGCGACCGGTGAGATACCGCCCGCGTAGTGCATCGCCCCGTACACCGACCAGGCCACGCCCCCGTTGAGGGTCACCGGGAGCACGGTGGACCGCTCCTGCTGGAGCAGCACCGCGAAGGTGAGCGACAGCAGCATGGACGCGGCGATCTGCAGCAGCGGCCGCTCGGAGATGCTCAGCGCCTGGTCCGGATTGAGCTCGGCGCCCAGCTTCACGCCGAAATAGAGCACAAGAAGGACCCCGACAACGATGCCGACAAAGAAGTACATGACTTCCAGCAGGCGCGCGGACGCGGTGATGTAGAAGCCGGTCAGACCGTCCTGCACGCCCGCCACGAGCGCCCGCCCGGGCAGCAGCGCGAACAGCCCACCGGTGATCACCGCGGACGCCTTCACGTCCATGTGCGCGAGCTGGATCGCGACACCGATCGCGGCGGGGGGCGTCGCGGCCACCGTGAACTGGTAGAACTCCGGCAGCCCGCGCCCCGCGCACAGCCATGCGAGCCGGTCGCCCAGCATCGCGCCGAGCGCGGCGGCCACGAACACGAGGGCGTCACCGCCGACGAGCACCGAGGCCGCGCCTGCGAGCAGCCCGGTCGCCGAGGTCAGCACCCAGCCGGGGTACGGGTGCCGGTTGCGCCGCATCTCGGCGAGCCGCCCGTACGCCTCCTCCAGCGAGATCGCGGCCTCCGGGTCGCTCAGATCGTCCACGAGCCGGAAGACGGCCGCGAGCCGCGTGTAGTCGGTGCCCCGGCGGCGTACGGTCCTGGACGCCGTCACGGGGTCCTCGACCAGGGACGGCTGGTGCGAGATGGACAGCAGCGTGAAGGTGACGTTCGGCTCGCAGCGGTCCAGGCCGTAGCTGCGGCACACGGCGAACATCGCCGCCTCCACGTCCTCCGCGCCCTCACCGCCCGCGAGCAGCAACTCGCCGATACGCAGGGTCAGGTCGAGCACGCGCGGGATGGCGGGCCCCGACTCGTCCTCCTTGCGGACCAGTTCGGGCGCGGGCCGCTCGGTCACCGGCATGCGCAGCATCTCGCGCATCCGGTCCTGCCACGGCACGTCCTTGGTCAGCTTGACCATGGGGATGCCGGTCGGCGGCGTGAACGCGGGATGGGCGTGCTGCGCGCTGTACGAGGCCGGGGTGCTGAACGCCGAACCCTCGGAGTCGGCCCCGGCCGGCTGCGGTGCGCCGAACCCCTTCGGGAGCGCGAACTCGGACGTGGTCGACGACTCGTCATCGACCACCGGGATCTGCGGCGGCGCCACCCCGGCCGGCTGAGCGAAGGCACTCCTCGCCTCGTCCGACTGCGGCTTGCGGTCTTCCGCCTCCGGGTCCGCCACCAGCTCCTGCCTCACCTCTCGTACGCGTGCGTCTCCTGCGTACCTTCCGTATGCCCTCAGTATGCGTACGGATACACGAACGGGCCGCGCGACCCCATCAGGATCACGCGGCCCGAACGGAAGCGCGGGTACTCAGTGAGCGCCCTGGTCCTTCAGGCGCTTGTAGGAACGCTCGATCTCAGCCTCGGCCTCCGTGCGGCCCACCCAGTTGGCGCCCTCGACGGACTTGCCGGGCTCCAGGTCCTTGTAGACCTCGAAGAAGTGCTGGATCTCCAGGCGGTCGAACTCCGACACGTGGTGGATGTCGCGCAGGTGCTCCACCCGCGGGTCGTGCGCCGGGACGCACAGCAGCTTGTCGTCGCCGCCGGCCTCGTCCGTCATACGGAACATGCCGATCGTGCGGCACTGGATGAGGCAACCGGGGAAGGTCGGCTCGTCCAGGATGACCAGCGCGTCCAGCGGGTCGCCGTCCTCGCCGAGAGTGTTCTCGACGAAGCCGTAGTCGGCCGGGTAACTGGTCGAGGTGAAGAGTCGACGGTCCAAGCGGATCCGACCGGTCTCGTGGTCCACCTCGTACTTGTTCCGCGAACCCTTCGGAATCTCGATCGTGACGTCGAACTCCACCGGTGGCTCCTCCATGATCAGCACATAGTTCTGGTGGTTAAGTGTCCCTCACGCAGGTGTGTGATCGCGAAAGGGGCTGGTGGTCGTGCCAGAGCTGAGGGCTTGGCGGGCCGCGAGACCGCATGTGGTGCGGGTCGCGGGCTCGGTGAAACCGCATGTGGCGCGGATCACCCAAGCCGTGCGGCCGCGTCCCGTCAAGTTCACGACTCCGCAGCTCACAGCCGTCGCAGCCACCGTGGGCCTGGCGCTCGCGGCCGGGCTGGTGACCGCGGCCGGTCCCTGGGACTCCACAGGTCAGCGTACGGCGGAGCGCGACTGGGCCGCATCGCGGGAGGGCGAGGGTGGCACAGATCACGGCCTTACGTCCGGTACGTCCGCGAAGGCGCCCCGCCCCGCGCCGAGCGCCGCCACCGTACTGGCCGGACTCGGCGGCTCCACCTCCACGGATTCGGTGCC
The DNA here is from genome assembly GCF_026341825.1 of Streptomyces sp. NBC_00620. Classification (GTDB taxonomy): domain Bacteria; phylum Actinomycetota; class Actinomycetes; order Streptomycetales; family Streptomycetaceae; genus Streptomyces. The sequence goes on along the minus strand of NZ_JAPENY010000001.1, from coordinate 1,385,029 downwards.
CGCCCCCGCCGAGAAGGCCCTGGCGGACGTCCTGGACCCGCTCCTGAACGACCCCGCCCTCGGTGCTCAGCGCACCGCCGTGGTGGTCGACGTCGCGACCGGCAAGCGGCTGTACGGCAAAGGGGCGGACAAGGCCCAGACCCCGGCCTCCACCACGAAGATCGCCACCGCCGTCGCCGTCCTCTCTGCGGCCGGCACCGACCACCGCATCACCACGCGCGCGGTCCTGGAGCCCGACACCAAGGAGGTCGTCCTCGTCGGCGCGGGCGACCCGACCCTGACCGCCCGCGAGGACGCGAAGGGCTACGCGAGCCTGCGCACCCTCGCCGAGGAGACGGCGACCGCCCTGAAAGCCCGTCATCTGGACCAGGTGACAATCTCGTACGACACCTCGCTGTACGCGGGCGCCACCGTGCACCCCATCGGCGCCAACCCCAACCTCGCCCCGGTCAGCGCCCTGATGGTCGACGAGGGCCGGATCGACGACTCGGACAGCGGCACGGCCAAGCGCAGTACGGACCCGGCGGGGGACGCGGCCAGGAAGTTCGCGGAACTGCTCCAGGCCAAGGGCATCAAGACGACATCCCCGGGCCTCTCGAAGGCGACGAGCCGTTCGCAGGACCTCGCCTCGGTCTCCTCGCCGCCTCTGTCCGCCCTCGTCGAGCGGATGCTGACGAACAGCGACAACGACATCGCGGAGGCCCTGGCCCGGCAGGTCGCCCTCGTGACGGGCGGGCAGGCGAGTTTCAGCGGAGGCGCGGCGGCGATCGGCGCGCAGCTGAAGAAGCTCGGACTCCCCCTCGCCGGCGTTCATTTCGCCGACGGAAGCGGCCTGAACCGCGCCGACAAGCTCACCGCCGACCTGCTCACCGCCCTGCTGGCGAAGGCAGGCGACCCCGCCCACCCCGAACTCCGCCCCGCCCTGACCGGCCTCCCCATCGCCGGCTTCACCGGCACCCTCAGCGACCGCTACACCACCGACGCCTCAGCCACCGGCGTCGTACGCGCCAAAACCGGCACCCTCACAGGCGTCAACACCCTGGCAGGCACAGTCGTCGACACCGACGGCCGCCTACTGGCCTTCGCCTTCCTCACCTCCGACGAGGCCCACCCCCCGGCGCCGGCACCGGCCCAAACAGCCTTGGACCGCGCGGCAACGGCACTGGCGGCGTGCGGCTGCAGGTAGTTGTTGCCCAGGGGCTACCCGCTGTGGGGCGGCGGGTCGCAGTCGCCACCTACCGCTGTGGGCAATCGTCCCGCAGGGCGGGACGGGTGGGCACAGCCGACAGCGCCGGGCTCCGAGAAAACGGGGCCCAGCCCCTGCCGACCCAGGGGGCGCCAACCGCACCGCCGGCCCCAAGGCAGAGGGCGACCAGGACCTCGTACCCCTAACCGCAGCCGGACACGCTCACGTACGGTTGACGCATGACGAGCATCGGTGGTGCCGAGATGGTCGACTGGAATCTCGCGGTGGCAACCGCGACACGGCTCGTGCGGCCGGGCCCAGAGGTGAGCCGCGACGAGGCCAGGGACGTCGTGGCGGAGCTGCGCCGGCACGCCAAGGCTTCGGAGGGACACGTCCGGGGCTTCACTCGTATGGGCACGGAGGACACCCACGACACCCCCGTACTCGTGGTGGACCGCCCCGGCTGGGTGCGGGCGAACGTCGCAGGGTTCAGGGAGATCCTCAAGCCCCTGCTGGACAAGATGCAGGAGCGCAGGGGGAGTACCCCGGGCGGAGCCGTCCTCGGCGCCGTCGGCGGCAAGGTCACCGGCGTCGAGCTGGGCATGCTGCTGTCGTTCCTGTCGTCGAGGGTCCTCGGCCAGTACGAGACCTTCGCCCCGGCGACACGTGAGCTCCCGGCAGGGGAGAACGGCGGCGGCAGGCTCCTCCTGGTCGCGCCGAACATCGTCCACGTGGAGCGCGAACTCGACGTACAGCCCCACGACTTCCGCCTCTGGGTGTGCCTGCACGAGGAGACGCACCGCACCCAGTTCACGGCCGTGCCCTGGCTGCGGGCCCACCTCGAGGGCGAAATCCAGTCGTTCTTGGGAGAGACCGAGGTCGACCCCATGACAGTCCTCGAACGCATCCGCGAAGCCGCCCAGTCCTTGGCGGGCGGACGGCCCGAGGGCGAGGAGGACGACGGCGGCCGCTCGCTCGTCGAAATCGTGCAGACGCCGGCCCAGCGGGAGATCCTCGGCCGGCTGACCGCCGTCATGTCGCTCCTGGAGGGCCACGCGGACTTCGTGATGGACGGTGTGGGGCCCGACGTCGTCCCGTCCGTCGCCGAGATCCGCGAGAAGTTCCAGCAGCGTCGCGCCAAGGGGGCCTCCCGCCTGGACCTGGCCCTGCGCAAGCTGCTCGGTTTGGACGCCAAACTGAGGCAGTACAAGGACGGTGAGCGGTTCGTGCGGTCGGTCGTCGGAGAGGTCGGCATGGATGGCTTCAACCGGGTGTGGACCTCCCCGAACACGCTCCCGACCAAGACGGAGATCGCCAAACCGGCGGACTGGGTCGCGCGGGTGCACCGCAAGGCAGAGTCGTGAACGCCGCGGGCGGGTCGTGAAGTGAATCCGGCCGACGGCAGGTAAACGCCCCTCCAATCACCCGTCCGAGGGACCGTGGGGCATGGGTAGGCGTGCAATGCTCGGGGAACGGCCCGGTTCTGTCACCATCTACACACTCTGAGTGACCGGAACCGGGTTCACTCCCCGAAAACTTCATGAAGGGAACCGGACATGGGTCCCCATCCTGCGGTCGCGGCGATACGCCTGGCGGTTCGCCGCGTACTCCACGACATCCTCACCGAGCACACGCCCGCCCCCGACACCAGGCGTACGCCCGCGGCCGACGTCGCGCGCCCGCCCGCCTCCGAGCGCGTACCCGCCCCGGGTACGAGGCGCTCGCCCGCCCCCGACCTCCCCACGCCAACCCCGCACGAGCAGCCGTCGACGCCGCTCGTGCTCGTCGCGTGCTCCGGTGGCGCCGACTCGATGGCGCTCGCCTCCGCCCTCGCCTTCGAAGCCCCCAAACTCGGCATCCGCGCCGGCGGCATCACCGTCGACCACGGTCTGCAGCCCGGCTCCGACCTGCGCGCCGACGAAGTCGTGCTGCGCCTCACCGAGCTGGGGCTCTCCCCAGCCGAGTCCATCGCCGTCACCGTGGGCCGCGACGGCGGGCCCGAGGCCGCCGCCCGCGACGCCCGCTACGCCGCCCTGGACTCCGCCGTCGAACGCCACGGCGCCACCGCGATCCTGCTCGGCCACACCCGCGACGACCAAGCCGAAACCGTCCTGCTCGGCCTCGCCCGCGGCTCCGGCATCCGCTCGCTGTCCGGAATGGCCGCGGTCTCGGGGGCCGACGGCCGTTACCGCCGCCCGTTCCTGTACCTGGACCGGCAGACCGCCCGCAAGGCCTGCATGGTCCAGTCGCTGCCCGTCTGGGACGACCCGCACAACGCCGACCCGGCCTACACCCGCTCCCGGCTGCGCCACGAGGGCCTGCCGGCCCTGGAGAAGGCGCTCGGCAAGGGAGTCGTCGAGGCGCTCGCCCGTACGGCCCAGCTCTCCCGCGACGACGCCGACGCCCTCGACGCCTGGGCCAGCCAGGCCGAGGCCTCCGTACGGGACGCGGCGGGCCTCCTGGAGTGCGCCAAGCTCTACGCCCTGCCGCCCGCTGTACGCCGCCGCATCCTGCGCCGTGCCGCCATCGAGGCGGGCGCCCCGGCCGGTTCGCTGTTCGCCCGTCACATCGAGGAAGTCGACCGGCTGATCACCGGCTGGCGCGGCCAGGGAGCCATCAATCTCCCGGGCAAAGTCGTCGCCCAGCGGCAGGGTGGCAGACTGGTGATTCGGCAAGGCTGAAACCGGACCCCCACCGGGACCGCTCGCGCGGCTCCCCAGGGCCCTCTCACGCGGGTCGCGGGCGGTTCGAGCGGCCGCCGAAAAGGTTCGGACGGACGACCGAAAGTGATGCGGGTGGACGCGAAAGACATGGGCACCGACCTCAAGTCGGTGCTCATCACCAAGGAAGAGATCGACGCCAAGCTGGTTGAGCTGGCCGCGAAGATCGACGCGGAGTACGCGGGCAAGGATCTGCTGATCGTCGGTGTCCTCAAGGGTGCCGTGATGGTCATGGCGGACCTGGCGCGTGCGCTGTCCACCCCCGTCACCATGGACTGGATGGCGGTGTCCTCGTACGGCGCGGGCACCCAGTCGTCCGGTGTGGTGCGGATCCTCAAGGACCTCGACACCGACATCAAGGGCAAGCACGTCCTCATCGTCGAGGACATCATCGACTCCGGGCTGACCCTGTCCTGGCTGATCTCCAACCTCGGCTCACGCGAGCCCGCCTCCCTCAAGGTGTGCACGCTGCTGCGCAAGCCGGACGCGGCCAAGGTCGCGATCGACGTGGAGTGGGTCGGCTTCGACATCCCGAACGAGTTCGTCATCGGCTACGGCCTCGACTACGCGGAGAAGTACCGCAACCTCCCGTTCGTCGGTACGCTCGCGCCGCATGTCTACGGCGGTTAGCACAGCCGGGTAGGACGACCGGGAACCCCAGCGGGGTTCGCGCCGTTGGAGCATGCGTAGGCGGGATTGCCAGCCGTCCCCTGCGGCTTCGGGTGACAATGCTGGGGTACCGTCCGAAGAACAGTCTTTAAAAGTCTTTATCAAACTCACTATGGCAGGAGGGACGGGGCGTCACCGCTCCGTATGGATGGACGTGAAGCGATACTTCCGTGGGCCGGTCATGTGGATCGTGCTGGCCGTCCTTGCCGTGGTCGTGTTGATGCAGGTCGTCGGCTCGTCCGGCGGCTACAAGACAGTGGACACCGGCCAGGTCGTCCAGGCGATCAATGACAACAAGGTCGAGTCGGCCAAGATCACCACCGGCGACGAGCAGATCATCAAGGTCTCTCTCAAGGATGGCGAGAAGGTCGACGGCAGCTCAAAGATCCAGGCGAGCTACATCGGCGACCAGGGCGTGACCCTGGCGGACACTCTCCAGAACAAGTTCCAGAACAAGCAGATCCCGGACGGCTACACCGTTTCGCCGTCGAAGCAGAACCCGTTCCTGGGCATCCTGCTGTCTCTGCTTCCCTTCGTCCTCATCGTCGTCGTCTTCTTGTTCCTGATGAACCAGATGCAGGGCGGCGGCTCCCGGGTCATGAACTTCGGGAAGTCCAAGGCGAAGCTCATCACCAAGGACACCCCGAAGACGACGTTCGCCGATGTGGCAGGCTCGGACGAGGCGGTCGAGGAGCTCCACGAGATCAAGGAGTTCCTCCAGGAGCCGGCGAAGTTCCAGGCCGTCGGGGCGAAGATCCCCAAGGGCGTGCTCCTCTACGGGCCTCCTGGAACCGGTAAGACGCTGCTCGCGCGCGCTGTCGCGGGTGAGGCCGGCGTCCCCTTCTACTCGATCTCGGGTTCCGACTTCGTCGAGATGTTCGTCGGTGTCGGTGCCTCCCGAGTCCGTGACCTGTTCGAGCAGGCCAAGGCGAACGCTCCGGCGATCGTCTTCGTCGACGAGATCGACGCGGTCGGCCGTCATCGCGGCGCCGGCCTCGGTGGCGGTCACGACGAGCGCGAGCAGACGCTCAACCAGCTGCTCGTCGAGATGGACGGCTTCGACGTGAAGGGCGGCGTCATCCTGATCGCCGCCACGAACCGGCCCGACATCCTCGACCCGGCCCTCCTGCGCCCCGGCCGCTTCGACCGCCAGATCGCGGTCGACCGCCCGGACATGCAGGGCCGTCTGGAGATCCTCAAGGTTCACCAGAAGGGCAAGCCGGTCGCCCCGGGCGTCGACCTGTCGGCGGTCGCACGTCGCACGCCGGGCTTCACCGGCGCGGACCTGTCGAACGTGCTGAACGAAGCTGCGCTGCTCACCGCGCGCAACAACGGGAAGCTGATCGACAACGACATGCTGGACGAGGCGATCGACCGAGTGGTCGCGGGCCCGCAGAAGCGGACCCGGATCATGTCGGACAAGGAGAAGAAGATCACCGCGTACCACGAGGGCGGCCACGCCCTGGTCGCGGCGGCGTCTCCGAACTCCGACCCGGTCCACAAGATCACGATCCTGTCGCGCGGCCGTGCCCTCGGCTACACGATGGTCCTGCCGGACGAGGACAGGTACTCCACGACCCGCAACGAAATGCTCGACCAGCTGGCGTACATGCTGGGCGGGCGCGCGGCCGAGGAGCTCGTCTTCCACGACCCGACCACGGGCGCTGCGAACGACATCGAGAAGGCCACAGCCACGGCCCGCGCGATGGTCACGCAGTACGGCATGACCGAGCGTCTCGGCGCGATCAAGTTCGGCGGCGACAACACCGAGCCCTTCCTGGGCCGGGAGATGTCGCACCCGCGTGACTACTCGGAAGAGGTCGCCGCGCTCGTCGACGAAGAGGTCAAGAAGCTCATCGAGAACGCGCACAACGAGGCCTGGGAAATCCTGGTCGAGAACCGCGACGTCCTCGACGCGCTGGTGCTCCAGCTGCTGGAGAAGGAGACGCTGAGCAAGGAGCAGATCGCCGAGGTCTTCGCTCCCATCATCAAGCGTCCGGCCCGCCCCGCGTGGACCGGTTCCTCCCGGCGCACCCCGTCCACCCGCCCGCCGGTGCTCTCCCCCAAGGAGCTGTCACTGACGAACGGGGCGAACGGTTCTACGCCGGCGATCGCCGGCGTGACGGAGTCCGTCCCCGCGGCGGAAGCGGTCCCTGAGGAGCGCACCGAGAGCTGATATTTCGCAGCTCCCGGTGGCCTCACCAGGCCCGGAATGGATGCCGCGCCCCCCAGGTTCTAGCCTGGGGGGCGCGGCATCTTCTTATGCCGGCTTGTTCGACGCGTCGATCCGCACGCGTGAGAGGCACAGGAACGAGGACCACATGACCGACCCCGTGACGCTGGACGGCGAGGGTGTGATCGGCGAGTTCGACGAGAAGCGCGCCGAGAACGCCGTACGAGAGCTCCTCCTCGCCGTCGGTGAGGACCCGGACCGTGAGGGTCTGCGGGAGACGCCGGGGCGGGTCGCCAGGGCGTACCGGGAGATATTCGCGGGCCTGTGGCAGCAGCCGGAGGACGTCCTGACGACGACGTTCGATCTGGGGCACGACGAGATGGTCCTGGTGAAGGACATCGAGGTTTTCAGTACCTGCGAGCATCACCTGGTGCCGTTCCGGGGTGTCGCGCACGTCGGCTACATTCCGGCCACCAGCGGCAAGATCACCGGCCTGTCCAAGCTGGCGCGGCTGGTCGACGTCTACGCGCGGCGGCCGCAGGTGCAGGAGCGGCTGACGACCCAGATCGCCGACTCCCTGATGGAGATCCTGGAGCCGCGCGGGGTCATCGTGGTCGTCGAGTGCGAGCACATGTGCATGTCGATGCGCGGTATACGCAAGCCCGGTGCGAAGACGATCACCTCTGCGGTGCGGGGGCAGCTGCGGGATGCGGCTACGCGTAATGAGGCGATGAGCCTCATCATGGCTCGGTAGCGCTCCGCTTGGTTCCGGGTGGGTTCTGCGGGTGCGTTGGCTGCCGGGGCGTTGCCTGCGGGTGCGTTGCCTGGTGGTGCTTCGGCTGCGGGTGCGTTGTGGCTGGTCGCGCAGTTCCCCGCGCCCCTTTGGGGGCGCTTTCGCCGGCCCGCGGTCACAGTGCGGGGGCCGTGCCGCCGTTCTCGTCGTCGTCCTCCGGGAGTTTGCAGACTCGCTCGAGGAAGAAGGCGGCCGCTATGACGCCTAGGCCCGCGAGGACTGAGAAGCCGGCGTAGATGGCCTGGTCGCGGCGGGCGGGGATGTCCAGGGACTCGAGCAGGAAGACGCCCGTGCCGCCGTACATACCGGCCACCAGGGCGGCGACCAGTGCGCTGGCCTGACCGAAGACGACGGCGCGGGCCGCCATCAGGGGGTCGACGCCCTTGGCGCCGGGGCGGCGCTCGCGCTGGGCCTTGAGGCGGGCGCGCAGCGAGAGCGCCGTGGACAGCAGGACGACCGCGATCAGTGCGAGGACGATGGGGGCGGCCAGGGGGACCGAGGGGAGTGTGCCCACGGAGTTCCACAGGCGGGCACCTGCCCAGGACAGCACTCCGGCGATGAGGAACACCGCAGCCAGCGTCCTGATGCGCAGCTCTTTCACAATGCCCCTTCGGTCAACCGCCTGATGGTCGTCCTGACCTTAACGACTACTCGGGCAGCCGGAGTTCCAGGTCGGCGCGGGGCGCGACACCGTCTCGCGTGACCGTCGCGAGGAGTTGGGCCACGGGGCCGCGGCCGGGGAGCTGAGCCTCGGGTTCCACGTCGTGCCAGGGGGCGAGGACGAAGGCACGCTCGTGGGCGCGCGGGTGAGGGAGGGTCAGGACCGGGTCGTCGGAGATCACATCGGCGTACGCCACGATGTCCACGTCGATTGTGCGGGGGCCCCAGTGGTCTTCGCGGACCCGGTGGAAGGCCTCCTCGACCGCGTGCGCGCGCTCCAGGAGCGAGGAGGGGGGCAGGGTCGTCCTGAGGACCACCACCGCGTTGAAGTACGAGGGCTGGCTGTCCGGGGCGACACCCCAGGGCTCCGTCTCGTAGACGGGTGAGACCGCTTTGATCCGGACGCCGGGGGTGTCCTCCAGGGCGTCGATGGCGCCCTGGAGGGTCTCCAGGCGGTTGCCCAGGTTCGAACCGAGGGAGATCACCGCTCGCTTCGGGTTCTGCAGGGTCGTGTCGGCGGCGTCCACCTGTTCCACCACGGAGGCGGGCACCGGCTGTACGGTCGGGTCGCTCTGACCCTCGGTGAAGAAGGCGGTCATACTCGGCTCCGGGTGATGGTGACGGTCACGTCGTCGAAGGGCACCGTGATCGGCGCGTCCGGTTTGTGGACGCAGACCTCGACCTCCTTGACCCCGTCGTGCTTCAGGCACGTCTGGGCGATGCGCTCGGCGAGCGTCTCGATGAGATCGACGGGCTCGCCCTCCACGACGGCCACGACCTCCTCGGCCACGACGCCGTAGTGCACGGTCTTCGCCAGGTCGTCGTCGGCCGCGGCCGCTCGGGTGTCCAGGCCCAGCGTCAGGTCCACGATGAAGGTCTGGCCCTCTTCGCGCTCCCTGGCAAAGACGCCATGGTGCCCGCGGGCCTTGAGGCCGCGCAGCGCGACACGATCCACGCGAATCACTCCTGCAATCGTTGGTAGCGGCTGGTACATACCGAGTGCGGTCGGTACACCGGCCTCAAACGAATCTACCTGCGGGCACTGACAGTCCCTGCCCGCGGAGGCGCGCGCCCTGGCGATGGGCACGAGGCTTCATCGGACGTTTCCCTTGGGGAACACGGCGGCTCACGGGTTGGTAGCCGCCCCTACCCAGGGGTACGTGATTCCAACCACGCCTTGCTGCTCACGGACCGCTAACCCACTCGATCCGGGTGGACTCGCCACTAACCGGGAGTGTCCTCGTCCTCCTCCTCGCCCGATTCGGCGAGGACGGGGGAGGCATGGTGCGACCAGAGCTTCCAGCCGTAGGCCGTGCGACGGAACACATTCGTGGCGACGACCAGCTGGCCGACCAGCGGACCGAGCTCGTCGCTGCCGTCGGGGGCGGGGCCGCCGCTGAGGATGTTCTCGGTGCAGGTGACCAGCGCGGTGTCGCCGACGACGGAGACATGTACGTCGGTGAGGAAGAACTGGATGTACTCGGTGTTCGCCATGATCAGCGCGTACGAGCGCAGCACCTCGCCGCGGCCGTTGAGGACGGGCCAGCCGGGGTGGACGCAGGAGATCACCGGGCCTTCGTCCTCGCCCTCGCCCACGCTCTCGACGGCGTCGTCGGCCGTGTCCAGCGGGGCCAGCCAGAGCGACGACAGCTCTTCGAAGTCGCCCCGCTCCAAGGCCTCGTAGAAGGCGGTGTTGGCGAGTTCGACCTGCTCGACGTCGGTGCGGGGAGCGCTCACCGGGCTCCCTCTGCGGTCGGGGCTCCGGCGGCTCCGCGTGCGGTCGGGGTTCCGGAGATCCCGGATTCCTCCGCGGTCCGGGCTTCCGCCGCACGGACTCCGGCCGTACGTGCTCCCGCCGTACGTGCTCCTTCCACGGCCCTGGCGACGCGTACGGCGTCGGCCGTGGCCCGCACCTCGTGGACGCGGACCGCCCACGCGCCCTGGTCGGCGGCCAGGGCGGAGACAGCGGCGGTGGCGGCGTCGCGCTCGCGCGCGGGCGGCGGGGCGCCTTCCGCGCCCGCCAGTACGCGGCCCAGGAAGCGCTTGCGGGACGCGGCGACCAGCAGGGGGTGGCCGAGTTCGCGCAGGCGGTCGAGGTGCGCCAGGAGCATCAGGTCGTGCTCGGGGTCCTTGGAGAAGCCGAGGCCCGGGTCGACGACGATCCGGTCGGGGGCGATGCCGCCAGCCAGAACGGCCTCCACGCGTGCGTGCAGCTCGTCGACGACTTCGGAGACGACGTTCTCGTACGTCCCCTTCACGTTGCCGCCCTCAAGGAAGCCGCGCCAGTGCATGACCACGAAGGGGGCGCCCGTCGCGGCGACGGCCGGGATCATGGCGGGGTCGGCGAGGCCGCCGCTGACGTCGTTGACCAGGACGGCGCCCGCGGCGAGCGACTGCTCGGCGACGCTGGCACGCATGGTGTCCACGGAGACCGTGACGCCTTCGGAGGCGAGGCCGCGGACGACGGGGATGACGCGCTTGAGCTCTTCCGCCTCGTCGACGCGGGTGGCGCCGGGGCGGGTGGACTCGCCGCCGACGTCCACCAGGTCGGCGCCCTCGGTGACCAGGCCGAGGCCGTGTTTGACGGCGGCCGTCGTGTCGAACCAGCGGCCTCCGTCGGAGAAGGAATCGGGGGTTACGTTGACGACTCCCATGACCGCGCAGCGGTCCCACGTCGGCAGTCCCGCGACTTGGCCGCGCCCGCGCTCAATGCTCATACGTCCAGCCTAGGCCTCCGGCGGGGAGCCGATTCGCCCCCGCCCACCCGACTCGGTCGGTTCACCAGCCCTACGCCGCCCGCACGCCCCGCTCCGCCACCGCGTGCGCGCAAGGCCGTGGAGCCGTCCTGCGGCGGCGCAGCAGGCGTGGCAGGGCGAGACTCACGAAGCCCTCCGCCTGCATGGCGGCGAGGCCGATGCGGGGGAGGTCGCGGGAGGAGCCGTAGACGACGAAGCGGGGCTCCCAGCGGGGGCGGAATTTGGCGTTGAACTTGTACAGGGACTCGATCTGGAACCAGCGCGAGAGGAAGACCAGCAGGCCCCGCCAGACGCGCAGCACGGGGCCCGCGCCGATCTTCTCGCCCCGCGCGAGCGCCGCGCGGAACATCGCGAAGTTCAAGGAGACCCGCTCGATCCCGAGGCGGGGCGCAGCCTGGAGGGCGGCCACGATGAGAAGTTCGTTCATGCCGGGGTCCGCGGAGCGATCGCGGCGCATGAGGTCCAGTGACACGCCGTCGGTGCCCCACGGGACGAAGTGGAGTACGGCCTTCAGGTCGCCGTACGGGCCGGGTTCGGCGTAGTGGGCGGGCTCCGCGCCGATGCCGGGCACGTCGGCCTTGTGGGCGGTCGCGATCAGGCAGTCACCGTCGGCCGGGTCGCCGATGCGGCCGAGCGCCATGGAGAAGCCGCGCTCGGTGTCCGTGCCGCGCCAGTCCTCCGTGGCGCGCCGGATCCGGTCCAGCTCACCCTCGCTCAGATCGCGGACGCGCCGTACCCGGGTCTCGTAACCGGCCCTTTCGATGCGCTTCACCATCTGGCGCACATTCCGCATCGCGCGCCCGGCCAGGGAGAAATCCGCGACGTCCACCACCGCCTCGTCGCCCAGTTCGAGGGCGTCGAGACCGGTCTCGCGGGTCCACACCTCGCCGCCCGTCTCGGAGCAGCCCATGACGGCCGGCGTCCAGGAGTGTGCCTTCGCCTCGTCCATGAAGCGCTCGATGGCGCCGGGCCAGGCCTCGACGTCGCCGACGGGGTCGCCGCTCGCGAGCATCACTCCCGACACGACGCGGTACGTCACCGCCGCCTTGCCGCTGGGCGAGAAGACGACCCCCTTGTCGCGGCGGAGCGCGAAGTGGCCGAGCGAGTCGCGGCCGCCGTGCTTGTCCAGGAGGGCGCGCAGGCGGGCCTCGTCGTCCTCGGTGAGGCGTGCGGCCGGGTGTTCGGGGCGGAAGGCGAGGTAGATCGTGGTGATCGCGGTCAGCAGGCCGAGCGCGCCGAGCGAGACGGCGACCGTCCAGGAGGTGGGTCCTGTGTAGTCGAGGGGCCCTTCGAACCCGAACAGGCCGTACAGGACGTGGGTGATGCGGTCGGCCAGGCTCGGGCTGCCGATCATCCGGTTCGCGTGGACGCTGACGATGACCAGTCCGAGGACGAGGGAACCGGCGCCCATGAGCACGAAGTTGGCGAGCGCGCGCCAGCGGCTGCGCGGATCGGGCAGGGCCTCGAATTCGCTGCGGTGGCGCAGCAGCGGCGCGAGCAGGGCCAGCGAGATGGCGACCCCGATGAGCGAGTGCCGGTACGCGAACTGGGCGACGGCGCCTGCCGGGAGCAGGACGACGGCGGCCCGCCACGCCCGGCGCTTGCGGCGCCGCAGCCCGTGCGCGAGCAGCAGCAGGAGTACGCCGGTGCTGAGCGAGAGCGCGGCGGCGAACGGGCCGAGCGCGCCCGGGAGTACCTCGGCGACGGTGTGCATCCGGCTGTGCCGGAAGCGCGGGAAGACTCCTGCGGCGATGTCCAGGAGCCCTACGAGCGTGCAGGCACTGGCGATCAGGGCGGGAACGGCGTCGGGGCGCGGCCCCCGGACTGCGCGCGGACCGCGGACCAAGCGCGGCGCACGGACGGGGTGCGCACCACGGACTGCGCGCCGCGCACGCCCTGTTCGGTCCGGAACCCCGGCCGACATTTCACCCTCTACCCTGACAGACATCGCATCCCGTGGTTCGGTGAGAGACCTTGAATTCCGGTGCCATTCCGGCATCCGGCGACATTGCGCCCTCTAGGACGGTGTCTTCGGGAGACAGGTTCACTCCCCGCGGGAAAGCCGGTTCAAAAGGCAAGGAAAGTGCCGGGCAAGTGCTCGCGAAAGTGCGGGGCGGTCACGGCACGGAAAGCGCAGGCAGAACAGCCCATGGGACTCACGAGTAACGAGTTGCTGGTGTCGGCGGTCCTGCTCGCCGTGCTGCTGTTCGTCGGCACGGTGTGGCTGTGGCCGAGGCTGGCACGGCGCGGCTGGCGGGCCGTCAGCGGACGGGTCGGCCTGCTGCTGGCCACCCAGGTCGCCGTCTTCGTCTCGGTCGGCCTCTGCGCCAACCAGACGTTCGGCTTCTACGCGAGCTGGGCCGACCTCTTCGGAAGGGAGCGCGGCGAGGGCGTGGTCGTCGACCACGACTTCGCCGACGGCGGCCCCCTCCAGGTGGTCGACACCCAGCAGGTGAAGGTGGCGGGCGGTTCACGGCCGAGGGTCGGCGGCCAGATCCAGAAGATCGACATCGTGGGCCGTACGACGCACATCGCCACTCCGGCGTACGTCTATCTGCCCCCGGAGTACTTCCAGTCGCGGTACCGCACCCGTACCTTCCCGGCCGCCGCCGTCCTCACCGGGTATCCGGGCACCGCCGAAGCGCTGATCAAAGGCCTGCATTACCCGCAGACGGCCCATGAGTTGGCCAGGGACGGCAGGATGCAGCCGATGATCCTGGTCATGCTGCGGCCGACCGTCGCGCCCCCGAGGGACACCGAGTGCGTGGACATCCCGGGCGGCCCGCAGACCGAGTCCTTCTTCGCCAAGGACCTCCCCGACGCCGTATCGGCCCACTACAGGGTGGGCGAAAAACCCGGCAGCTGGGGCATCATCGGCGACTCCACAGGCGGTTACTGCGCCTTGAAACTCGCTGTCCACCACCCTGAGGTGTATGCCGCGGGGGCGGGCCTGTCGGCGTACTACAAGGCGCCGATCGACCCCACGACGGGCGATCTCTTCCACGGGGACGAGGAACTGCGGAACAGCGCCGACCTGAGGTGGTACCTGAAGCACAGGCCCGCGCCCGACACCTCACTGCTCGTCAGCAGCAGCAAGGTGGGCGAGGCCGACTACCAGGACACGTTGAAGTTCATAGAGCTGGTGAAGTCGAGGCGGCACACTCGGATCTCGTCGATCATCCTCGACAGCGGCGGCCACAACTTCAACACCTGGCGGCGTGAGATTCCGGGGACGCTGGAGTGGATGAGCGGGCGGCTGAGCGACCGCTGAGGCTGCGAGGTGGCTGTGTTTTTACCATGCGGGGCTCCAAGATTCGCCTACGCGCGGTAAGTTTCTGGCCATGCCACGTGGACGTCACCGCCATTCACCGCCTCTGCACAGGCTGCTGCCTCCTTCGGCGATCGCAGGCGTCTCGCTCGTCTGCGCCGTGGGGCCCTGGCTGTTCACCGAGCCGACGGTGCTCCGCGGGCTGGCCGCGGGTGCCGCGCTGACGGCGGTACTCGGCGCTGTCGTCATGCGCCGCTGGGACTCGTCCGCGGGCAAACAGGTGGCGGACCTCTCGCGCGCGCGTGCGAGCGACGAGTGGCGTTACGAGGAGCGCGTCGCCGAACTGGAGACCGACCTCGACGAGTCCCGCGAGCTGCGCGTCAAGCTGGAGCACAAGCTGCGCGCGAAGCGGACCGAACTGGCGGGCCTGCGCAACGAACACGCGGCGCTGCTGAGGCGGTACGCCACGGCGGAGACGGAGCGGGCGAGCGCCCTGGAGGGTCGCCGACTGCTCGCGATAGAGACGACGCCGGCTCGCGCGCTGCCCGCGGCACTGACCGCCGGTTCGGAGAAACCGGAGGTTCCTGAGGAGCCCGAGGCGGTTTCCGCCGGTCCTGACGCGGACGCGGATGCGGACGCCGTCGATGCCGGTGAGGCAGCAGAGACAACCGAGGCGATCGAGGGCCACACGGTTGTGCAGAAGTCTCCCGAGGTCTTCTCCCCGGCCGGGTCGTCGCTCTTCCTGCGGGCCTACGCGGCGCTGAACCGCATCTCGAACGTTGCTCCGGAGCCGCACGAATCCGAACCGATCGAGCCGGTGAAGACCGAGTCGTTGCAGGCCGGTTCCACGGAGGCCGAGGCGAGTGCTTCCGACGGCGCCGCCGCGGAGGAGGGCGAGGCCGAGGGGAAGCCCGAGGCGGTCGGCGGTCATGAGCGCGCGGCCGCCGAGGCGAAGCCCTCCAAGTCCTCGTCCTCGCAGGAGCCGACGCAGGACCCGGCGCGGGACCCGTCCTCGAAGTCGCCCCAGAGCCCGGACCCCGCGGATCCTGAAGACCCTGAGGACCCGTCACACCCCTCGCATCCCGCGGATCACTCGCACCCGGCGAAGCCCTCGGCCCACTCGGCCCCTGCGAAGCCCTCGAGTCTCCCGGCTCCCGCGAAGCCGCCGAAGCCCGTCAAGCCCGTGAAGCCCTCCCCGTCCTCGGGGCACTTCACCGTGCCGACCGCGGTGGCCGTCGTACCGGCAGCGCCCGTGCGGCGTCCGTCGGTCGAGGGCGGCTTCGACTTCTTCGGTACGCAGCAGGAGTCGTCCGCGACCGCGCTGGAGGCCGTACAGAACGAGGACCTCGCCGATGTGGTCGGTCAGGAGGCGCTCGCCCTCCACAAGGCCGAGGCCGAGGCCGGCTTCAAGCCCGCGGACGAGGAATCCCGCGGCGTCGGCCAGGTCATCGACCTGACCGTCCACGACGAGACCGAGCGGATCGACGTGGCCGAGCTGCGGAGCGCGGTTTCCTGACCCGGCGGTCCCGGAACGCAGAAACGTGAGGGCGGGCGGTGGCACAAGCCACCGCCCGCCCTCACGTCCTACATTTCAGGACCACTCACGCCATCCACCGATCCGGTCGGGCCTCCCGCCGCCCCGTGCGCGACCGGTCCGCCTGGGACTCCAGAAGCTTCGCCGCCTCGGAGGCGTCCCGCAGCCGCGCCGTCACCGTCTTGTTGGCCCCCGTGTCCACATGGACGTCGGCGAGCCGCTTGAAGCGGGCCCAGGGCCCCTGCTCCAGACGTACGCTCTGGACCTTCGCGTGCGGCACGAGCGAGAGGCTGCGGCGGAGCAGCCCGTGGCGGGCCACGAAGACGGTGTCGGTGACGGCGAGGCCGTAACCCCGCCACCAGAACGGCACGCACCACCCGGCCCGGCGCGGCGGCCGCGACAGCGGGGTCGGCACCGTCACCCCCGGCAGCACCCGCGCGATCATCGACTCGGCGACCTCGCGCGGAGCAACCGGCACGAGCACGGAGTTGGCGGACCCGGCCACGTCCAGCTCCACCCGTACCCAGCCGCGCCGCCGCCACAGCAGCGGTTCCACGATCCGTACGGTCTGCACGCGCCCGGGCGGCACCGTCTCGTGCGTACGGTCCAGGAGCCCGTGGTCGATCCGGAGCCCGTCCGGAGACTCGCCGACTGTCCAGTCGTACTCGCTGACGAACCGCCCCAGGCTGCTCGCACCCGCCGCGCCGAGCAGCGGCAGAGCGGTCGCGAGGACCGTCCACACGCTGTGGGTCGCCCACCACAGCAACGACGGTACGACGAGCGCGGCGGCCAGCGTCCCCCAGGTGGCGCCGGTGAGCACCAGGGAGACGGCGAGCTTGCCCGCGGGGACGTGCAGCAGCTGCCGTACGGGTGCCTCGCCGACCTCGTGTGCCGTCTCGGGGGCGAAACCGGCCGCGCGGGCGAGGAGTTCGGCGCGCAGGACGCGGGCCTCGTCCTCGCCCAGATATGCCAGTTCGTCCTTCTTGTCCGTCCCGATGACATCGAGTTTGAGCTTGGTGACGCCGGCGACGCGCGCCAGCAGCGGCTGGGTGACGTCGACCGCCTGGAGCCGGTCGAGCCGGATGTGCGCGGTGCGCCGGAACAACAGGCCCGTACGGATGCGCAGTTCGGTGTCGGTCACCGCGAAGTGCGTGAACCACCAGGTCAGAAAGCCGTAGAGGGCACCGCCCGTGACGGCCACGGCCAAGGCGAGCAGCAGCGTGGTCGTGGCGAGCTTGGTCAGCTGCTCCTGCGCCTGGTTGGGGTCGTGCACGGCCCATCCGGCGATCACCGCGACCGGCGCCCATGCGCGCCGCAGGGGCGTTACGGGGTGCAGGCGCCGCTCCAGGAGCGGTTTCGGCTCCGGTACGGGGTTGTCGGCGCCCGGAGTCCGTACGGCCGTGTCCGTGCCCGGAGTCTGTACGGCGTTGTCCGTGCCCGGATCCCGTACGGCGTCGTCGGTGCCCGGGGACGCGTTGTCCGCGCCCGGGGTCGCCGCGGAAGGCGTACTCACAGGCCTGCCGATCGTGCCTCGCCCAGCTCGGTGAGCCGGTCTCGCAGCCGCTCGGCCTCGGCCGGTTCCAGGCCGGGGATGCGTGCGTCGGTCGCCGCGGCCGCCGTGTGCAGCTGGACACTGGCGAGCCCGAAGTGCCGCTCGACGGGCCCGGAGGTCACCTCGACCAGCTGCATCCGCCCGTACGGCACCACGGTCTCCTCACGCCACAGCACACCCTTGCTGATCAGCAGGTCGTCCACGCGCTCGGCGTACCGCCAGGACTGCCAGTTGCGGCCCAGCATCCGCCAGCCCCACGCCAGCAGGGCCAGCGGCAGCAGGGCGAACGAGGCCCACACGAGCCCGGCGAACGTCTCGAGCACCAACCCCACGACGATCGTCAGCAACCCCAGCCACACCACCAGCAACAGCCGTCGCATCCGGAGCAGCCCGCGGGGCAGCCCGTTCCAGACCGGCTCGGTCGCCGAGTTTCCGGTGGTCTCCATGCTCCCCGTCTCCATGTGGCAAGCGTACGTACGAGAGACTGTGCCCATGACTCCCACGACGGAGACCATGGTCGGCATCGGCGGCGCCGCGGAGAGCACCGACATGGTGCTCAACATCGGGCCCCAGCACCCGTCCACGCACGGTGTACTGCGGTTGAAGCTCGTCCTGGACGGCGAGCGGATCCAGCACGCGGAGCCGGTCATCGGCTATATGCACCGCGGGGCGGAAAAGCTCTTCGAAGCGCGCGACTACCGCCAGATCATCATGCTCGCCAACCGCCACGACTGGCTCTCCGCCTTCGCGAACGAGCTGGGCGTCGTCCTCGCCGTGGAGCGGATGCTCGGCATGGAGGTCCCCGAACGCGCGGTCTGGACGCGCACGCTGCTCGCTGAGCTGAACCGGGTACTGAACCACCTGATGTTCCTGGGCTCCTACCCCCTGGAGCTGGGCGGGATCACCCCGATCTTCTACGCCTTCACGGAGCGCGAGGAGCTCCAGCACGTCATGGAGGAGGTCTCCGGCGGGCGCATGCACTACATGTTCAACCGGGTCGGCGGCCTCAAGGAGGACCTTCCGGCCGGATGGACCACGCGCGCGCGTGCCTCCGTCGCGGCCCTGCGTTCCCGTATGGACCGGTTCGACGACCTGGTGCTCGGCAACGAGATCTTCAGGGGGCGCACGCGGGGCGTGGGGGCGCTCGCGCCGGAGGCCGTGCACGCGTACGGCGTGAGCGGGCCGATCGCGCGCGCCTCCGGGGTCGACTTCGACCTGCGCCGGGACGAGCCGTATCTCGCGTACGGGGAGCTCCAGGACACCCTGAAGGTCGTCACCCGCCAGGAGGGCGACTGCCTGGCCCGCTTCGAGTGCCTCCTCGAGCAGACCCACAACGCGCTCGACCTCGCGGACGCCTGCCTCGACCGGCTCGCGGACCTTCCGACCGGCCCGATCAACCAGCGGCTGCCCAAGGTCCTGAAGGCGCCCGAGGGCCACACGTACGCCTGGACCGAGAACCCCCTCGGCATCAACGGCTACTACCTGGTCAGCAAGGGCGAGAAGACCCCGTACCGGCTGAAGCTGCGCTCGGCCTCGTTCAACAACATCCAGGCGCTCACCGAACTGCTGCCGGGCACGCTGGTCGCGGACATGGTGGCGATCCTCGGGTCACTGTTCTTCGTGGTCGGGGACATCGACAAGTAGGTCGCCGGCCAGACCGTCCGGAATTCCAACCGGCTGGAGCAGCCAGCCGAAGTCGCCCAGGCCGCCGGGCGCGGTCAGTTCGGCCGCCGCGCCGGCGCTCGCAAGGGCGCGCACGTAGGCCGTGGGGTCTGTGGACGCGAGGGCGAGCGCCGGGCGTGCGCCGCTCACGCCCAGCGCGCGCAGCGCGTTCCGCTGGGTCTCCACGCGCCCCCCGGGCAGCGCGCACGCGTCGAGCGCCACGTGCGCGGTGATGTCGCACGAGCCGTCCGGGACGGGCACCGTCTCCCGGCCCTCCCGGAAGCCGGTGAGCGTCCCGAACGGGGGCCGCGCACCGGCGACGTGCGCGTAGTCGACGGCCACGGCGAGACCGCGTCCGAGCGAGGCGACCGCGGAGGCCCAGGCGGCATCCCTGGGGAGCCCGATTTCCGCACGGTCCCCTTCGGAGGACAGCGGCCACCACTTCCGCAGCCACTCCGCTTCCGCACCCGCGACGGGCTCCCCGAGGCGCTCGGTGCCGTCCCGTCGTACGAGAACCACGCGCGCCACACCCTCCGAGTCCACCTCGGCGACCTCCAGCGGCACGTTGTCCAGCCACTCGTTGGCGAACAGCAGCCCGGTGACGCCCTTCGGGGGCTCCGCGAGCCACTCGATCCGGTGATCAAGACCGGCGGGGCGGGCGGCGCGTTCGACGGCGTACCCGCGCGCGCGGGCGGCCACTTCGGCGGGAAGTGCGGCGAGGACCGCGGTCACCAGTTCGCCGCGGCCCGCCGCCATGTCGACGAAGGCGAGCGTGGCCGGGCGCCCGAGGGCTGCGTCGACGCGGCACAGCAGCCGGGCCACGGCATGCGCGAAGAGCGGGGAGGCGTGCACCGAGGTACGGAAGTGCCCCGCGGGCCCCTCGGGCCTGCGATAGAAGCCGCGAGGCCCGTACAGCGACTCCTCCGTCGCCTCGCGCCAACCCCGGAACCCGTCCGTTTCCTCGTCTCTCACCGGGCCAGGCTAAGCGGCACGGAGAAGCGGGCCTCCACCTTGGGGAGTACGCGCGGCGGCCAGGGATCGATCCTCCGGTTGACCCCTGCACACTGCACGCTTCCCTACGCTGGGTTACGTGCAGCGCCTCTATGACTTTCTCCGCAGGCACCCGACATGGGTCGACAGCTTCTGGGCCGTCGTCCTGCTCGGGATCACCGGCGTGAGTCTCAGCAGTGTCACCGGGGGCCAGGAGAACCACGGGTCGTCCGCCGTGGCTCTCCCGATCGCCGTCGTCCTGTGCCTGGTCGTCGCGCTGCGCCGCCGGATGCCCGAGAAGATGCTGCTGCTGGCCGGCCTGATGGGCGTCGTGCAGCTGATCGTCGACGTCGAGGTGATTCCCGCCGACTTCGCGATGATGGTGATCATCTACACCGTCGCCGCGGACGGCGCCCGCTGGGCCTCCCGCCTGGGGCTGATCGGCGGCCTGTGCGCGGGAACCCTCTCGCAGATCCGCTGGCCCCAGACGGAGACGAGCGCACTGGGCGTCGTCCTGATAGCCGTCTTCCAGACGGTGCCTTTCGCGCTCGCCTGGGTGCTCGGCGACTCCATCCGCACCCGTCGCGCCTACCTCGCCCAGCTCGAGGAGCGCGCCGCCCGGCTGGAGAAGGAGCGCGAGGCGCAGTCCAAGGTCGCCGTCGCCGCCGAGCGCGCCCGGATCGCCCGCGAACTGCACGACGTCGTCGCGCACAACGTCTCGGTGATGGTGGTCCAGGCCGACGGCGCCGCCTACGTCATGGACACCGCCCCCGAGCAGGCCAGGAAGGCCCTGGAGACCATCTCGGGAACCGGCCGCCAGGCCCTCGCCGAGATGCGCCGCCTGCTCGGCGTACTGCGCACCGGCGAGCACCAGGAGGTCGGCGAGTACGTGCCGCAGCCCGACGTGGAGCAGCTCGCCGACCTCATCGAGCAGTGCCGCACCTCGGGCCTCCCCGTCGACTTCAAGGTGGAGGGCACCCCGCGCCCCCTCCCCAGCGGCGTGGAACTCACGGCCTACCGCATCGTGCAGGAGGCGCTCACCAACACGCGCAAGCACGGGGGCCCGAACACGGGCGCCAGCGTGCGCCTGGTCTACTTCGACGACGGCCTCGGACTCCTCGTCGAGGACGACGGCAAGGGCGCGCCCCACGAGCTGTACGAGGAGGGGGGCGCCGACGGACAGGGACACGGTCTGATCGGTATGCGCGAGCGCGTTGGCATGGTGGGCGGCACCCTGGACGCGGGGCCGCGTCCGGGCGGAGGCTTCCGCATCAGCGCCCTGCTCCCCCTCAAGCCCGCTCACTGACACCTGTCACGCTCCCTTTAGTGACCCCCCTTTTTTTGACTTAGACGGAAACGGAAGAGGCCCCCGATGGCGATCCGAGTGATGCTCGTCGACGACCAGGTGCTGCTGCGCACCGGTTTCCGGATGGTGCTCGACGCCCAGCCGGACATGGAGGTCGTGGCCGAGGCGGGCGACGGCGTGGAGGCCCTTCAGGTGCTGCGTGCGACCGAGGTCGACGTCGTGCTGATGGACGTACGCATGCCGAAGCTGGACGGCGTCGAGACGACCCGCCGCATCTGCTCGGACCCCAACCCGCCCAAGGTGCTGATCCTCACCACCTTCGACCTCGACGAGTACGCCTTCTCCGGGCTGAAGGCCGGCGCCTCCGGCTTCATGCTCAAGGACGTGCCGCCCGCCGAACTCCTCACCGCCATCCGCTCCGTGCACAGCGGCGACGCCGTGGTCGCGCCCTCCACCACCCGGCGCCTGCTCGACCGGTTCGCGCCGCTGCTGCCGCACGCCGGCCAGGAGCCCCAGCACAAGGAGCTGGAGCGGCTCACCGGCCGCGAGCGCGAGGTCATGATCCTGGTCGCGCAGGGCCTTTCCAACGGGGAGATCGCGGCCCGCCTCGTGCTCTCCGAGGCGACCGTGAAGACGCACGTGGGCCGCATTCTGACGAAGCTGGGGCTGCGCGACCGGGTCCAGGTGGTCGTCCTCGCCTACGAGACGGGACTGGTGCGGGCGGGCGGGCACGGCTGACGGTGTGGACGCCGGGGGGCGTGACCGGCGCGTGACCGGCGCCCACTAGGGTCTGCGCATGCTCCTGTGGATCAACGGCCCCTTCGGGGGCGGCAAGACACAGACCGCACACGAGATCCAGCGACGGCTGCCCGGCAGCGTCGTCTGCGACCCGGAACACGCCGGTTTCGGTCTGCGCCGCATGCTGCCGCCCGAACTACGCGGTGACTTCCAGGACTTGAGGTCCTGGCGGCAGGGTGTGGTCGAGGTGCTCGACCTCGCCCTCAGCAAGCAGGACGGTGTCGTGATCGCCCCCATGACGGTCACGAACCCCCTCTACTTCGAGGAGACCGTCGGGCGGCTGCGCGAACTGGGCCACGACGTACGCCACTTCGCGCTCCTCGCCGAACGCGAGACCGTACTGAAGCGGCTGCGCGAGCGCGGCTTCGGGCACCTCCTCCAGTACGTCGCCCGCAAGGACGCCCCGCTGCGCCGCGAGAGTTGGGCCGTGCAGCAGCTCGACCACTGCCTGGAGCGGCTGCGCGAGCCGGAGTTCGCCGAACACCTGTGGACCGACCACACGACGGTCGCCAAGACGGCGGACCGGATCGCGGTCCTGGCGGGCCTCACCCTCACACCGAACCGGGACGGGGTGCTGCGGGGGCGGCTGCGCCGGGCGTGGACGAGCGCGCGGCACATCAGGTTCGACTGAGGCGGAGTGGCTGGGGGGGCGACAGCGCCCCATAGGGGCGCGGGGAACTGCGCGACCAGCCACGACGGACCCGCAGACGAAGCACCGCAACTCCAGCGGAGCGCTCAGCGCAGGATCCCCTCCAGGAAGTCGCTCCCCAGCCGGGCCACGACAGTGACGTCCAGTTGGTGCAGTACATACCGGCCCCGGCGCCGCGTGGTGATCAAGCCCGCCTTCTTGAGCACGCTCAGATGCCGGGATATCTCGGGAGCGCTCATCCCGTGCACCTGCGCCAGCTCGCCCGTGGTGTACGCGCTGCGGGCCAGGTGACGGCAGATCCGCATCCGGACCGGGTGGGACAGCGCGGTCATCCGCAGGGTCAGCTGCTCGACCGAGGGCGGGGCGGCGAGCTCGGGCGAGCTGATCGGGTAGTGCAGCACCGGCTGCCACCGGTATCGGTGCAGCACCAGCAGATGCGGCCAGCCGAGACTGGTGGGCACGAGCAGGAGGCCGCCGTCCGCGGTGACCGTGCGGCCCTCGGACAGTTTGTCGACGGTGAGCCGCCCGGCCGCCTCGTCCAGCGCCAGCGCGGGGGACACGGAGGCCAGCGCCGCGGCCAGGTTCTTGTGCCGGAGCAGGTCCGTCTTGTGTCGGGCGTCCGCCGCGAGCTGGTGGCGCAGGCGGGACCAGGCCTCGGCGAAGAATGCCTCGTCGCAGTCCTCCAGGAACCGCCTCAGCCAGGCCCTGACGCTCGGTGGATCGTCGAGCAGCCGCATGGTGAACTGCACCTGCTGCGGCCCGCGCGAGGCGGCCAGGTCCACCGCGCGGCGGCGCACCTCCGGGTCGGAGAGCGCGTCGGGTCCGTGCGAGTCGTACGCCAGCGCACACGTGAACTCCAGGGCGGCGTCCACGAACTGCTCGTCCGTCAGCTTGTCCAGCAGATCCAGGTCCTCGGCGAGCGTCGCGCCCGGCAGCGTGGTCCCGCCCGGAATCCCCGCGGCGGGCAGGAACAGGTCCGAGAACGTCGTCCGCCACAGGAATTCCGCCTCGCACATCCGGTCCGCGAGATCGGGCTCGAGCCGTGCGGTCACCCCCGTCGCCCAGCCCTGCAGCCCGGGATGGTGCCCCGGCTCGGACAGGGCGTGCAGCGCCATCCCGAGCTCGGCCAGCGGCGACGGCACGACGGCGATGTCCTCCCGCCGCAGCCCGGTGATGTCGATGTGCACGCTCATGACCTCATGGTGCACCCGGCCACTGACAACGCCGTCGTCGATTGACCACGCCCGTCAATCGAGGCGACGTACGGCGTGAGCAGGCGCAGGCTGGGATGACCGGGGCACACCGCGCGGGGCCTACGGATCCCATTCCCCGTCCCGAGAGGCGATCCGCCATGAGCATCACCCAGCAGTACCTCCTCGACACCTACCGGGCCCGGCAGCACGGCGAGCCCGCCCCTCCGGCACCGGGCACGCACGACTGGCAGGCCGTACGCGAACTGCGCGACTACCGGCGGTTCCGCGCGGTCGTGGCGGAGCGCCCGGCCCACGGCCGGATACGAGAAGCCCTGGGCCGGTGGCTGCACGCCGGCTGCTGACCCGCGGCGGGGGAGGCGGTCAGTGGGGCAACCGCTCCACGAAGTCCCGTACGGCCGCCTTGACGTCCTCCGCCGTCCACTCCAGGCCGGGCGCCGCCACCGTGACCTCGGTGTAGGCGAGCCCCGGGCCGCCACGCACCCAGCCCTGCGCGAACAGGCCGGTCTTCGTCTCCTCGGTCTGCCGCAGCCCCGTGTCCCCGAGGACGTCGGGGTCGTACGGCAGCCAGATCTGGAACTGGTGGGTGTGCGGTACCTCGGGGTGGACGCGTACCCAGGGGACCCCGGCCTCCGTGAACCCCTCGTGCAGGGCGGCGGCGACCACGCGCGCGTGGGCCACGTATTCCGGCAGCCGGGGCAGCTCCCGCTCCAGGCCGATGAGCGCCGCCAGGACGGTCGGGAACTGCTGGAGGACCATGCCGCCGTACCGGTGCCGCCAGGTCTTCGCCTCGTCGATCAGTGTCTGCGGGCCCGCGACCGCCGCTCCGCCGAACCCGCCGAGCGACTTGTAGAACGACACGTAGACGCTGTCCGCGAGGCCCGCGATCTCGTCCAGGGGGCGGCCGAAGTGCGTGGTGCACTCCCAGAGCCGGGCCCCGTCGAAGTGCACCACCGCGTCACGTTCCCGCGCGGCTTCGACGGACTCGGAAAGCTCCTCCCAGGAGGGCAGCAGGAAACCGGCGTCCCTGAGCGGCAGTTCGAGCATCAGCGCGCCGAAGGGCTCCGGGAGGTCGCTTATCTCCTCGGCGGTAGGCAGCCGGGGTTCGTCCGTCACATGGACCGGGCGCAGGCCGCTGACCTGGCTGAACGCATGCCGCTCATGGACCTCTGGATGGCCGAGCGGATGCATCGCGACGGTCGGGTTCCCGGTGCGGCCCGCCCAGCAGCGCAGGGCGATCTGCTGGGCCATGGTGCCGGTGGGGAAGAAGACGGCGGCCTCCTTGCCGAGCAGGCCCGCGACCCGCTCCTCCAGGGTCTCCACCAGCCGGTCGCCGTACATGTCGACCGGCTGGTCGAGGTCGTACACGCCCTCGGCCCCGTCGTTCAGCCACGCCAGCCGGTCGCGGACCGTGTTCTGGTAGCTGGGGCGCCACAGCACCCTCCGCGCCGCCCGCCAGGCGGCAACGCGCCGCTCCCGCTTCCGCTGGTCCGTCTCGTCCGTCTCGGCCGAGGTCTGCTCGGCCGCCTCTTCAACCGCTTCTTCCGCCGTATCGCTCATCCCTGGATGATGCCGCGTGCCCGTTCGCTGTGGCACCCCGGTTTCCGCGCCCCCGCGACCTGCGGAAACCCACAGCCTGTGGACAACGAAAACGGCCCTGGAACCAATCGCGTTAACATGACGAGAAATCGTTCGGTACATCGTCCGGTACCCAGAGCGGACTGGAACGGGAAGGCCGCCGTCGAGTGAGTACATTCCAACAGCCGGATCCCAGGGACCGCCCCGCGCGGCTCACCGTCGGCGTCGTCGGCGCGGGCCGGGTGGGCCCCGCCCTCGCCGCGGCTCTCCAGCTCGCCGGACACCGCCCGGTGGCCGTCTCCGGCGTCTCCGACGCCTCCGTACGGCGGGCCGCGCAGCTGCTGCCCGACGTGCCGCTGATGACCCCGGCCCAGGTCATGGAGCGCTCGGATCTGGTGCTGCTGACCGTCCCGGACGACGCCCTGCCGGGCCTCGTGGAGGGGCTCGCCGAGACCGGGGCCGTGCGCCCCGGGCAGCTGCTCGTGCACACCTCGGGACGGTACGGCGCGCGCGTGCTCGACCCGGCGCTCAGGGCGGGCGCGCTGCCGCTCGCGCTGCACCCCGCGATGACGTTCACCGGCACCGCCGTGGACGTACAGCGGCTCGTCGGATGCTCCTTCGGAGTCACCGCGCCCCAGGAGCTGCGGCTCGCCGCCGAGGCCCTGGTGATCGAGATGGGCGGCGAACCCGAGTGGATCGCCGAGGAGAACCGGCCGCTCTACCACGCGGCCCTCGCGCTCGGCGCCAACCACCTGGTGACCCTGGTCGCCGAGTCCATGGAACTGCTGCGCGCCGCGGGCGTGGAGGCCCCCGACCGGATGCTGGGCCCGCTCCTCGGCGCCGCCCTGGACAACGCCCTCAGGTCGGGCGACGCGGCCCTCACCGGGCCCGTCGCGCGCGGGGACGCGGGCACGGTCGCCGCGCACGTCGCGGAGCTGCGCAAGCACGCCCCCGGTACCGTCGCCGGCTACCTCGCGATGGCCCGCGCGACCGCCGACCGCGCGCTCGCGCACGGGCTGCTCAAGCCGGAACTCGCCGAGGACCTCCTGGGCGTACTCGCCAACGGCGCGGCCCTGCCGGACGACGGGAGCGACCGATGACCACCGCCCTCCTGCGCACCGCCGACGAGCTGCACGCGCGCGTACGGAACGGCCGCCGAGCCGTCGTCATGACGATGGGCGCCCTGCACGAGGGCCACGCCACGCTGATCCGCACGGCCCGCGAGATCGCCGGGGACCAGGGCGAAGTGGTCGTCACCGTCTTCGTGAACCCCCTCCAGTTCGGCAAGGGCGAGGACCTCGACCGCTACCCGCGCACCCTCGACGCCGACCTCAAGATCGCCGAGGAGGCGGGCGCGGACGCCGTGTTCGCCCCCTCCGTGGACGAGGTCTACCCGGGCGGCGAACCCCAGGTCCGCATCAGTGCGGGCCCCATGGGCGGGCGCCTCGAAGGAGCCACCCGCCCCGGGCACTTCGACGGCATGCTCACCGTCGTCGCCAAGCTGCTGCACCTCACCCGGCCCGACGTGGCGCTGTTCGGGCAGAAGGACGCCCAGCAGCTGGCGCTGATCCGGCGCATGGCGCGCGACCTGAACTTCGGCGTGGAGATCGTCGGCGTACCCACCGTCCGCGAGGAGGACGGGCTCGCCCTCTCCAGCCGCAACCGCTACCTCTCGCCCCAGGAGCGGCGCACCGCGCTCGCCCTCTCGCGGGCACTGTTCGCCGGCCGCGACCGGCACGCCGCCCAGGAGGCCCTGCGCGCCCGTGCCCGCGAAGTACCCGCCACGCGTGCGCGTGCCGAGGCCCTCAGCGCGATCGGCGAGTCCCGCGCGGCGGCCGACGCGCACGCGGTCGCGAAGTCCGTCCCTGGCGGTCCCGCCGGCGTCCGCGCCGCGGCCCGGCTCGTCCTCGACGAGGCGGCGCGCCTGCAGCCGCCGCTGGCCCTGGACTACCTGGCACTGGTCGATCCGTCCGACTTCACCGAGGTCGGCGAGGACTTCACCGGCGAGGCGGTCCTCGCCGTCGCCGCCCGGGTCGGGACGACCCGCCTGATCGACAACATCCCCCTCATCTTCGGAGCCGCCCCGTGACCGGCAAAGGCACAGGTACGGGTACAGGTGCAGGTACGAGCACCGGTACCGGCATACGACTGCACGCCCCGGCCCCCGGCTGGGCCCTCACCGCCGACGTCGTGGTCGTCGGCTCCGGCGTCGCGGGCCTGACCGCCGCACTCCGCTGCGAGGCCGCAGGGCTGCGGACCGTCGTCGTCACCAAGGCCCGCCTGGACGACGGCTCCACGCGCTGGGCGCAGGGCGGCATCGCCGCGGCCCTCGGCGAGGGCGACACCCCCGAGCAGCACCTCGACGACACCCTGGTGGCGGGCGCGGGCCTGTGCGACGAGGAGGCCGTACGCATCCTCGTCACCGAGGGCCCCGACGCCGTACGCCGCCTCATCGCGACCGGCGCCCACTTCGACGAGTCCGCCGCGGGCGACCTGGAGCTCACCCGCGAGGGCGGTCACCACCGCCGCCGTATCGCGCACGCCGGCGGCGACGCGACCGGCGCCGAGATCTCCCGGGCGCTCGTCGAGGCGGTACGCGCGCGTGGCCTGCGTACGGTCGAGAACGCGCTCGTCCTGGACCTCCTCACGGACGCCGACGGCCGCACCGCGGGCGTGACCCTGCACGTCATGGGAGAGGGCCAGCACGACGGCGTGGGCGCCGTGCACGCCCCCACCGTGGTCCTCGCGACCGGCGGCATGGGCCAGGTCTTCTCGGCGACCACCAACCCGTCCGTGTCGACGGGGGACGGCGTGGCGCTGGCCCTGCGCGCCGGTGCCGAAGTCTCCGACCTCGAATTCGTGCAGTTCCACCCGACGGTGCTCTTCCTGGGCGCGGACGCGGAGGGCCAGCAGCCGCTCGTCTCCGAGGCGGTACGCGGCGAGGGCGCCCACCTGGTCGACGCGGACGGCGTGCGCTTCATGGTGGGCCAGCACGAACTGGCCGAGCTGGCGCCCCGGGACATCGTCGCCAAGGGCATCATGCGCCGCATGCAGGAGCAGGACGCCGAGCACATGTTCCTCGACGCCCGGCACTTCGGCACCGACATGTGGGAGCACCGCTTCCCGACGATCCTGGCCGCCTGCCGCGCCCACGGCATCGACCCGGTGACCGAGCCCGTGCCGGTGGCCCCGGCCGCCCACTACGCCTCCGGAGGCGTCCGCACGGACGCCCGGGGCCGCACCACGGTGCCGGGCCTCTACGCGTGCGGCGAGGTCGCCTGCACCGGCGTGCACGGCGCGAACCGGCTCGCCTCCAACTCCCTCCTGGAGGGCCTGGTCTACGCCGAGCGCATCGCGGCGGACATAGCGAGCCGCCACGAGGAGAACCGCCTCCACGCGCGCGTGCCCGAACCGGTCCCGCACCCCGAGAAGCCCGCCCACCCGCTGCTCGCCCCGGAGGCCCGGTTCGCGATCCAGCGGATCATGACGGACGGCGCGGGCGTCCTGCGCTCGGCCGCGTCCCTCGCCACCGCTGCCGAGCGGCTCCAGCGGCTGCACACCGACGCCCGCGACGCCCTCGACGAGAACGGCAAGACCGCCGAGCCCGGCGTCGACACCTGGGAGGCCACCAACCTCCTGTGCGTGGCCCGGGTCCTCGTCACCGCCGCCCATCTCCGCGAGGAGACCCGCGGCTGCCACTGGCGCGAGGACCACGCCGACCGGGACGACACGGACTGGCGCCGCCACATCGTCGTACGGCTGAATCCCGACCGGACGCTCGCCGTACACACCACAGACACCGCAGACTTCCCCCCGACCCGGCAGAACCGCCAGGACCGTCAGCCCCGTCCCCAGGAGCAGTGACCGAAGTGAGCACCCCCGACCTTCCCCTCGTCCAGAGCGGCGGCTGCGGCGACGGCTGCGGCTGCGGCGCCGACGCGGACGAGACCTACCTGGAGTGCGGCCTCGACCCCGCGCTCGCCCAGCTCCTCGCCGAGTCGGGACTCGACCCCCTGGAGGTCGAGGACATCGCGAACGTGGCCATCCAGGAGGACCTCGACCACGGCGTGGACGTGACGACCGTGGCGACCGTCCCCGAGGACGCCGTCTCCAGCGCCGACTTCACCGCCCGCGACGCCGGTGTGGTCGCGGGCCTGCGGGTGGCCGAGGCGGTCATCTCCGTGGTCTGCACGGACGAGTTCTCGGTCGAGCGGCACGTCGAGGACGGCGACCGGGTGGAGGCGGGCCAGAAGCTCCTGACCGTCACCACGCTCACCCGTGACCTCCTGACGGCCGAGCGCAGCGCGTTGAACCTCCTGTGCCGCCTGTCCGGCATCGCGACCGCCACGCGCGCGTGGGCGGACGCTCTGGAGGGCACCAAGGCCCGCGTGCGGGACACCCGCAAGACGACGCCGGGCCTGCGCTCCCTGGAGAAGTTCGCGGTGCGCTGCGGCGGTGGCGTCAACCACCGCATGTCCCTCTCGGACGCGGCACTCGTCAAGGACAACCACGTGGTCGCGGCGGGCGGCGTCGCACAGGCCTTCAAGGCCGTACGCGAGGCCTTCCCGGACGTGCCGATCGAGGTCGAGGTCGACACCCTGCACCAGCTCCGCGAGGTCCTGGACTCGGGCGCCGACCTGATCCTTCTGGACAACTTCACCCCCGTCGAGTGCGAGGAGGCCGTCGCGCTCGTCGGCGGTCGCGCGCTCCTGGAGGCCTCCGGCCGCCTCACCCTGGGCAACGCCGAGGCGTATGCCAAGACCGGCGTCGACTTCCTGGCGGTGGGCGCACTCACGCACTCCTCGCCGATCCTGGACATCGGCCTGGACCTGCGCGAGGCCTCGACGGACGAGGCGGCGTAGGACCCATGCTGCTCACGATCGACGTCGGCAACACACACACCGTCCTCGGCCTCTTCGACGGGGAGGAGATCGTCGAGCACTGGCGCATCTCCACGGACGCCCGCCGCACCGCCGACGAGCTCGCCGTGCTCCTCCAGGGCCTGATGGGCATGCACCCGCTGCTCGGCGAGGAACTCGGCGACGGCATCGACGGCATCGCCATCTGTTCCACGGTCCCGTCCGTCCTGCACGAGCTGCGCGAGGTGACGCGCCGCTACTACGGAGACGTGCCCGCCGTGCTGGTCGAACCCGGCATCAAGACCGGCGTCCCGATCCTGATGGACAACCCCAAGGAGGTCGGCGCCGACCGCATCATCAACGCGGTGGCGGCGGTCGAGCTCTACGGGGGCCCGGCGATCGTCGTGGACTTCGGTACGGCGACGACGTTCGACGCGGTGTCCGCGCGCGGCGAGTATGCGGGTGGTGTGATCGCTCCGGGCATCGAGATCTCGGTCGAGGCCCTCGGCGTCAAGGGCGCTCAGCTCCGCAAGATCGAGATCGCCCGCCCGCGGACCGTCATCGGCAAGAACACCGTCGAGGCCATGCAGTCGGGCATCATCTACGGCTTCGCCGGCCAGGTCGACGGTGTCGTCAACCGCATGGCCCGCGAACTCGCCGACGATCCCGACGACGTCACCGTCATCGCCACGGGCGGCCTGGCGCCGATGGTGCTCGGCGAGGCGTCGGTCATCGACGAGCACGAGCCGTGGCTGACGCTGATCGGGCTGCGGCTGGTGTACGAGCGGAACGTGTCGCGTACGTAGTGCCTGCGGCTGAGCCGCTGTCGGGTTTTTCGCCCCCTCCGCCCCTGCCCGTCCCGTTCCTGGGGGCTGCCGCCCCCAGACCCCCGCATCGCGCTGACGCGCTCGTCCTCAAACGCCGGACGGGCTGAAACGGCCGCCCCCGCGGGTGGGTGGGGGATCGGGATGGGCGCCGCCTCGTCCTCAAACGCCGGACGGGCGGAAAGATTTCCCCCGGCCCGGGCTGAAGACTGCAGCCCCGGCCAGGGGAGGCGCGCCGCACCCACGCCTTATGCGCGTTTTGTCTGATTAGCGCGTATCGTCGCCGCATGCCCACGCCATACGGATCCCGCGGCGGCATGGCGTTCGGTGCGGAGGAGCTGCGTGTGCTCCGTCGCGCTCTCGCCCTCGCCCTTCACCCCAGCCCCGTCTCGGCCGAGGACCTCCAGGACTGCCTCCGACTCGCAGAGTCCGTCGACGAGGCGGCCCGCGAGGGAGCCAGGCTCCGGGCCTTCCTGGTGGCCGACCTCGCCCGCTACCGGGCCGCGCTGCCCGGCACAGCGGCCGGCTACCTCCTGCTCCTGGAGGAGGCGCTCGGCAACGGCTACCGCCCGAACCCCGACGATCTTGCCGCGCTCCGGGCCCTGCGCGGCAACCCCGCCGCGGCCACCCTCCTGGACCGCTGCCGCACGCTGGCCGAGCAGGACGTACGCGCCCGCCTGTCCGTCCGCGCCGTCCCGCCGTCCCGCACCCGCCTCCTCGCCCTCCCCGGCGGCCTGGCCTCGGAGGAGGGCGCCAAGAAGCCCGCGGACAAACCGGCCGGCCAGCCACAGCCACGGCCCCCGGCCAAGACCCCGCACCCGGAGAGCCCCATCCCCACCCCGGGCGAGGTCTTCCCCCCGAAGCGCAAACCCGCACCACCACCGGCGAACCCCCCTCAACAGCTCGCGGCCGGGTAGCTACTCTGGGGGGCATGGACTATGTCTCCGCGCTCGTGCCCCCCGTAGTGATGGCCGCGTTCTTCATCGGGCTGATCGTGACGATCGTGAAGAGCCAGGGCGGGGCCAACAAGGCCAAGGAGGACGGGGTCGTCGACGCCGCCCTCGCGCGTGCGGAGAGCGCCCGCCAGACCTCCCGGGACACCGAGAACTGAGCACCCGGCCCACACCGGGACAACTCATCGGCGTACGACTCATACGTTTTTCGAGTCGTACGCCCTTTTTGTTGCCGATCTCCCACTATTGTTCTGAGCTGTGCCTCGCCCATTGGGAGAACTCGAAGACTCGGTCATGACGCGGGTGTGGAAGTGGAACCGCCCGGTGACCGTTCGAGAAGTCCTGGAAGACCTTCAGCAGGAACGGTCCATCGCCTACACCACGGTGATGACCGTTTTGGACAATCTCCATCAGAAGGGCTGGGTGCGCCGCGAAGCCGAAGGCCGGGCCTATCGATATGAGGCGGTCTCCACACGGGCCGCCTACGCGGCCGCGTTGATGAACGACGCCTGGTCGCAGAGCGACAACCCGGCGGCCGCTCTCGTCGCGTTCTTCGGCATGATGAGCGAGGAACAGCGACATGCGCTGCGCGACGCCGTACGTATGGTGCAAGGACC
Source organism: Streptomyces sp. NBC_00620 (assembly GCF_026341825.1). GTDB lineage: Bacteria > Actinomycetota > Actinomycetes > Streptomycetales > Streptomycetaceae > Streptomyces. The sequence goes on along the minus strand of NZ_JAPENY010000001.1, from coordinate 1,352,271 downwards.
GGAAACGCCGGAGGCGGAGAAGTCGCCCGGCGAGAACCCCGGCTCCGAGCGGGACGACAGCGGGCGATAGCGTCCGCTCATGCCAGCAGAGCATCCCGCGGAGCTTCCGGCGAAGCCTCCGTCAGAACATCCCGTAGCCGCCTCAAAAGCCATCACCGTCCGGCGGGCCAGGACCAGCGATGTCGCGGCCGTGCGCCGGCTCCTTGACGCGAACGTCCGGCGCCGCATCCTGCTCGACAAAGCGACGGTGACGCTTTACGAGGACATCCAGGAGTTCTGGGTCGCGGAACGGGACGACAACGCCGAGGTCGTCGGCTGCGGTGCGCTGCACGTGATGTGGGAAGACCTCGCGGAAGTCCGCACTCTCGCCGTGAACCCCGCGGTCAAGGGCGCCGGTGTCGGTCATCAGTTGCTGGAGAAGTTGCTGCAGACCGCCCGCTGGCTCGGCGTTCGTCGCGTTTTCTGTCTGACCTTCGAAGTGGACTTCTTCGCGAAGCACGGCTTCGTGGAGATCGGCGAGACACCCGTTGACACCGATGTCTACGCCGAGCTACTGCGCTCCTATGACGAGGGCGTGGCGGAGTTCCTCGGTCTCGAACGAGTGAAACCGAACACCTTGGGCAACAGCCGGATGCTTCTGCATCTGTGATCGCCGACAACTATTCCGGTTTGAACGCCCTGCCCAGGTTCCCTATGTCCGAAACGCGCACGTTTCCGGTCTACCACTGCCCTGTCGGTCTCCTCCAGGGGTTTGTGTTTTTCCAGCAAAAGCGGTTTGCTTTCCGACGTACTGCAGTACTGCATATAACAGGGGCCGTGAAACAGCGGCAGACGCTGTAGTCCCTCGGCCCTGAAGTTATCGATGAAAGGAAATCCGGTGGCACAGAAGGTTCAGGTCCTTCTTGTCGACGACCTCGACGGTGGCGAGGCCGACGAGACCGTGACGTTCGCGTTGGACGGCAAGACGTACGAAATCGATCTCACGACCGCCAATGCGGACAAGCTCCGTGGCCTTCTCGACCCCTACGTGAAGGGTGGCCGCCGTACCGGAGGCCGCGCTTCGGGGGCACGCGGAAAGGCCCGCGTCGCTTCCGGTGGCAGCCAGGACACCGCGCAGATCCGCGCGTGGGCGAAGGAGAACGGCTTCGAGGTCAATGACCGTGGCCGAGTTCCCGCGACCATTCGTGAGGCCTACGAGAAGGCCAACGGCTGAGCGCACGCGCGCCGAAGCCGTACCCGGTGGCATTGCGTCGCCAACGTGTCGACGAGTCGTACGAGGTCGGGGGCGCCCCCAACGCCCCCCACGGCCGGCCATGCCGGCAGCGCCGAAAATGCCGACAGTGTCGGCAGCGAGGGTTCGACCTCGCAGCCAGGCTCGGGGGGCCGCAGCCAGACAGCGGCCCCCTGTGGACTGGCCTCTTGTGTGCCGGGCCCCCGTGGACCGGCCTCTTTCATGTCCGGCCCCCATGAATCGGCCTCTTGCGCACCGGGCCTCTGTGAACAACCCGGACCCGGTGAATCCCCCGGCATTCCCGGCGGTCGAACAGCAGGTGGCGGTGGAGCCTCGATGCTCCCGCCCGCGCCGATCGCCCTGAGATCCAGCGTGAGGGCCCCCCACTCCAGCCAGTCGAGCAGCCCCGGCAGCTCGTCCGCGCTCCCCGCGGCCACCAGGAACCGCATCCGCTCCCCACGCGTGCGGCGCCCTCCGTGCAGCGCCACCGGAGACCCGGGGCCCAGGTGCCGCAGCGCCGCGTACCCCGCCTCCGCCGGCACGTCCAGGACGTCGAAGCGCAGGCCGGTGGCGAGTCGTACCGGTGCTCCGGGCACTGTCGCCCAGCCCAGTTCGTTCTCGTACCACTGCTGCACCGCATCGCTCGGATCGTCGAGCGGCCGACGGGGGAGGGGGACGGTGTGAACCATGCCAGGAGCAACCGCCGGAAAGGCTCCGGAGTTACGCTGGGTGTTCCGGTGAACGCACAGAGTGCGGGAAAAAGGGGCGTGCGGGGGTGATCGGCGGCGCAAGGGTGTTCGCCCGTAGCGGAGGGAACCGGCGTGCGTGGCATGGAGTGTCAGTGCGTACGGGTAAGACATCCCTAGTGGGAGGGGCGACACGCATGGCTCGGGCATCTCACGTTCGCCATCGGCGTACAGCTGGAGAGAGTATCTGCCTGGCCTGCGGGAACATCGTCTCGCACCATCAGGTTGGAGCAGATGTCGGCGTTCGGGGTCAGGAGGCCAAGGACGGTGTCGGCAGTTGGAATGAGCGGTCCCCGCTTGCGGGACTAAGCTGCGGAAGGACAGGGAGGGGAGCGTCCCCTTACTGCCTGACCGCTCTGAGGAGCGATTAACGATGTTCGAGAGGTTCACCGACCGCGCGCGGCGGGTTGTCGTCCTGGCTCAGGAAGAAGCCCGGATGCTCAACCACAACTACATCGGCACCGAGCACATCCTCCTGGGCCTGATCCACGAGGGTGAGGGTGTCGCCGCTAAGGCCCTGGAGAGCCTCGGGATTTCGCTCGAGGCGGTCCGCCAGCAGGTGGAGGAGATCATCGGGCAGGGTCAGCAGGCCCCGTCCGGGCACATCCCCTTCACCCCCCGTGCCAAGAAGGTCCTGGAGCTCTCGCTCCGCGAGGCCCTTCAGCTGGGCCACAACTACATCGGCACGGAGCACATCCTGCTCGGCCTGATCCGTGAGGGCGAGGGCGTCGCCGCCCAGGTCCTGGTCAAGCTGGGCGCAGACCTCAACCGGGTGCGGCAGCAGGTCATCCAGCTGCTCTCCGGCTACCAGGGCAAGGAGACCGCCGGCGCCAGTGGCGGTCCTGCCGAGGGCACTCCCTCGACGTCCCTGGTCCTCGACCAGTTCGGCCGGAACCTCACCCAGGCCGCTCGTGAGTCCAAGCTCGACCCGGTCATCGGGCGCGAGAAGGAGATCGAGCGGGTCATGCAGGTGCTGTCCCGCCGCACCAAGAACAACCCGGTCCTGATCGGTGAGCCCGGCGTCGGCAAGACCGCCGTCGTCGAGGGCCTCGCCCAGGCCATCGTCAAGGGCGAGGTGCCCGAGACCCTCAAGGACAAGCACCTCTACACCCTGGACCTCGGCGCGCTGGTCGCCGGCTCCCGCTACCGCGGTGACTTCGAGGAGCGCCTGAAGAAGGTGCTCAAGGAGATCCGCACCCGCGGCGACATCATCCTGTTCATCGACGAGCTGCACACGCTGGTCGGTGCGGGTGCCGCCGAGGGCGCCATCGACGCGGCTTCGATCCTGAAGCCGATGCTGGCCCGCGGCGAGCTGCAGACCATCGGTGCGACGACTCTGGACGAGTACCGCAAGCACCTCGAGAAGGACGCGGCCCTCGAGCGCCGCTTCCAGCCGATCCAGGTGGCGGAGCCTTCCCTCCCCCACACGATCGAGATCCTCAAGGGACTGCGGGACCGCTACGAGGCCCACCACCGCGTCTCCATCACGGACGAGGCCCTGGTGCAGGCCGCGACGCTCGCGGACCGCTACATCTCCGACCGGTTCCTCCCCGACAAGGCGATCGACCTGATCGACGAGGCGGGCTCCCGGATGCGTATCCGCCGGATGACCGCTCCGCCGGACCTCCGCGAGTTCGACGAGAAGATCGCGGGCGTGCGCCGCGACAAGGAGTCCGCGATCGATTCGCAGGACTTCGAGAAGGCCGCCTCGCTGCGCGACAAGGAGAAGCAGCTCCTGGCCGCCAAGGCCAAGCGGGAGAAGGAGTGGAAGGCCGGCGACATGGACGTCGTCGCCGAGGTCGACGGCGAGCTGATCGCCGAGGTCCTCGCGACCGCCACCGGCATCCCGGTCTTCAAGCTGACCGAGGAGGAGTCCTCGCGTCTGCTGCGCATGGAGGACGAGCTCCACAAGCGGGTCATCGGCCAGAAGGACGCCATCAAGGCGCTCTCGCAGGCGATCCGTCGTACGCGAGCGGGTCTCAAGGACCCGAAGCGTCCCGGTGGTTCGTTCATCTTCGCCGGCCCCTCGGGTGTCGGTAAGACCGAGCTGTCGAAGACCCTCGCGGAGTTCCTCTTCGGCGACGAGGACGCGCTGATCTCCCTCGACATGTCGGAGTTCAGCGAGAAGCACACGGTCTCGCGTCTCTTCGGTTCGCCCCCCGGTTACGTGGGCTACGAAGAGGGTGGCCAGCTGACGGAGAAGGTGCGTCGGAAGCCGTTCTCGGTGGTTCTCTTCGACGAGGTCGAAAAGGCTCACCCGGACATCTTCAACTCGCTTCTCCAGATCCTGGAGGACGGTCGCCTGACCGACTCCCAGGGCCGGGTCGTGGACTTCAAGAACACGGTCATCATCATGACGACCAACCTCGGCACCCGGGACATCTCCAAGGGCTTCAACCTCGGCTTCGCCGCCGTGGGTGACGTCAAGTCCAACTACGACCGGATGAAGGCCAAGGTCAACGAGGAGCTGAAGCAGCACTTCCGCCCCGAGTTCCTGAACCGTGTCGACGACACGGTGGTCTTCCACCAGCTCACCGAGGAAGACATCATCCAGATCGTCGACCTCATGGTCGCCAAGGTGGACGAGCGGCTGAAGGACCGGGACATGGGCCTCGAGCTCAGCCCGACCGCCAAGTCGCTCCTCGCGAAGAAGGGTTACGACCCCGTCATGGGCGCCCGGCCGCTGCGCCGGACGATCCAGCGCGAGATCGAGGACCTGCTCTCCGAGAAGATCCTCTTCGGCGAACTGCGTCCCGGCCAGATCGTGGTCGTCGACACGGAGGGCGAGGGTGACGCGAAGAAGTTCACCTTCCGGGGCGAGGAGAAGTCCGCGCTCCCCGACGTCCCGCCGATCGAGCAGGCGGCCGGCGGCGCCGGCCCGAACCTGAGCAAGGAGGCGTAGGCGCTACGGCGCTCGCCTGAACGGAGGGGCTGCCCTGGGACTTCGGTCCTGGGGCGGCCCCTTTTTTCGTGTGTCGGCGTTCCGTTCAACCGGCCGCGATGCCGAAGCGTTCGCCTCCGATGGCGCGCACGGGGGAGGCCTTTGAGAGGGACAACTGGAGGTCCGGCAGCGAGTGCAGTGGACGTAGATCCACTACCTCACCGCGCCCCTTCGGAAGAAGGCCGAGCAACAGGGAGGAGAGTGCCGGGAACAGCGAGGGCAGGACGGCGGTGTCGCTCCAGTCCACGATCCCCGTGAGCGAAACGTTTGTGACTCGGGGCAGCGGGCGCAAATGGCGCAGGTCGGACAGAGAGTGAACCGATGTGCTGACGTGGGTGATCCGGTCCATCTCGCGTACGCAGTCCCAGAACCTGGTGAGGTACAGCGGGAAGGGCAGGGTGATGTCGGTCAGCGACTCCCATGCCTCAAGGCCTGTCGTGTCCACCAGTCGTTCGACGTGGAGTTCGAGACGGGTGACGGTCGGGTGGACGGGGATGGAGTCGACCGCGGTGAGGTGGGCGGCGGTGAACGTCAGAGACCTGAGACCAGGGACGGCTTGTACGTACTCCAGTGCCTGGGCGGGGAGGTGCTGGAGCTGGAGATCGATGGAGCTCAGAGCAGACATCCGAGCCAGCAGCGAGATGTCCGTGAGCGATGGGCAGGAAGACAGGCTCAGCATCCTGAGGGACTCTGTCTGATCGCCGAGGAAGGCCAGGTCTTCCAGGACCGGCATTCTGAGCAGGGTCAGCATCCGGATCTCCGGGAGCCGCGCTGCCTGGATCTCCTTGGAGGAGAAGGGGCCGGTGAGCCGGAGGTTGTTGGCGCCGGGCAACAGGTGCAGCAAGGACAGCTGCTCTTTGGTGGTCACGGGCAAGGGGCGAGCGGGCAGCCGATGTACGTGTGCGAGCACCTCGCGCGCGTACTCCTCGGCCGGGAAGTTGTCCCACATGCCGTTGAGCCGGTAGATCGCCGCAGGGCTCGTTCGCGGATTGGCGGCGAAGTGACGCGCATAGGGAATGGCCTCGGATCCCCCGATTCTGCCCACAAGGTTTGCGACCTGGTATTGCTGAGCGGCCTCCATTTCGTCGGCCGGGGGCAGGAGCGGCAGGATGTAGGGCCCCAGCCGGACCAGTTGGCCGCCCTCCACCCCAGCGCTGCCGGAGGTGTAGGACGAGAAGAGGTCGGTGATGTGGTCGCGGATGCGGTCGTGCAGATCCGTCTCCAGCCATGCCGCGTGCTCGGAACAGAGGGCGGAGAGTACGAGGAGCTGGGTGCGCAGGCGATCGGAAGGGGCCAGGGCTTCCGCCTTGGCGAGGAGTCCGGTGAGCAACTCCCGGATTTCGCGGCGGCAATGGCCCGACGCCATGAGGATGACGTCCTGCCAGAGTTCGTCGTCGGCATTGCGGACGAGTTCTCTCAGGGAGCCGCTCTCGACGAGTTCCTTTGCGGCGAGGTAGTCCTGGAAGGTGCGGTGGATGAACTGGTAGGAGTCCTCGGCACGTTCCTGGAGCAGACCCGAACGGTTGAGGAGGTGCGTGAAGATCGCCTCAACGGTGCCCTGGCCACGTACGCGTTCCATGCCCGCCAGGGCGGCTTCCAGCTGGGGGCGGGCCTGGGCGCGGGTGAACTCGGACTGGCCGCAGCGGACCAGCCATACCGCGATGCGCTGGAGGATCTGGTGATGTTCCTCGACTGACATGGTGATGCCGTCCGGTGCTTCCACCCGGCGGCGCTTGTCGCGGTTGCCGAGGAGCATCTCCAGGGCCGACTGGTACAGCTTGAAGCGGGTTTCCGGCAGAAAGCCCTGGAGACGGCGGTGGAGCGCGCAGATCACCGCGCACAGGAGCGGGGTGCGGGCCAGGTCGCTGAGGGCGGCGTTGTGGCGGAACTGCTGGGACAGGTCCTTCTCCAGTTCGCGCAGCAGCTCGTGGTCGTCCTCGTTCAGGCGGGCGGCGCGGTGCCAGGCCTTGATGAACGTCTGGATGTCGTCGTCGCGCATCGGCAGGAGGCGCAACTCCTCGAACTGCTCCGACTCCAGCCAGTCGGGCTCGACGGCGTGCGGTCGTACGGTGGCGACGCAGCGCGTGCCCGGGTAGCGCCGCAGCAGGCTGGACAGCCAGAGGTGCGCTTCGTCGCGGTCGGCCTGCGGGACCTCGTCGAGTCCGTCGACGAGCAGCAGAGCGCGTCCCGCGTGCAGGACTCGGCCCGCCCATCCGTCCGGCGGCTTGTCGATCACCAGCCGTGCGGCGTGCGGGAGTTGGGACGGGGACGGGAAGTCGGCGCGATGGGCGCGCAGGGTCCGCAGGGGGATGACGAGGGGTACCAGGCCGTTGAGCCCGGCCAGGCTGGGGCCGTGGGTGCCCGCGGCGGCGTGGGCGGCCAGCCACCAGACCAGGGTGGTCTTGCCGGCGCCCGCGTCACCGCGCAGCAGGACGCGGGGGCGGGTGGACAGAAGTGTGTCGACGCGCTGCGGGGTGCGGTCCGTCCGGGACGACCGCTGCCGTGTCGTCGTGGTGCTCAGGTTGCGTGCTTCGGCCTCGGAGATGCGGGTCGCCGCCTCCAGGCTCAGATACGCGGTGTCCAGGTCCCATTCGGATTCGCGGCGAGTGAGATCGTCGAGGCCGAAGATCTTGGTGTTGCGGTAGGCGGCGCCGACGGCCTGCGCGTACTCCGTCTCGTACTGGCGGTCCAGCGGATGGTGGTGACTGATCAGTTCGCTTTCCGGCAGGTCGTACGGCATCCGTGGCAGGTCGCTGATCAGGGTGCCCTCGGCGCGCAGGTGGGCACGGCCCCGGGGGATCGACGTGATGATGCCGAGCAGGACGTCGCCCGCGAAGACGGGCGCCCCGGAGAGGCCCGCCAACGGGGAAGGGCCGTCGGGGAGTTCGGCGGCGGGCGGCTGGTCGAAGGCGAAGGTGAGGACGGAGCGGGGGCGGGCCGCGGCCGGCAGCACCGTGCCCGCGTACTGATCCGAGGCGAGATGACCTTCCTGGCCCCGGCGCTGGATGTCCGGGTAGCCGATGATCTCGCACTGCGGGAGCGGTCGGGTGGTGTCCAGGTGGCCGATGCGGACGTGGGAGGTCCAGGGAAGGTCTGCGTCCGCGCGCAGCAGGGCCGCGTCCAGCCCGGGGTGGTGCCAGATGACGTTGGCGGTGATCCGCTCCGGGCTGCCCGGGTGGGCGATCTCAACGGTGGTGCTGCCGCCGATGACGTGGGCGCAGGTCAGGACCAGGCGGCCGTTGAGCGCGACTCCGCTGCCCTGTGTCTCCCCCAGTACGACCAGCGCCCGGTCGGCCGGACCGGAGGGCGGATTCATCGCGCCGTGGGCGGGTTGGGCACCTGGCCGAACGCGGAGGTGCTGCCCTGCCGCTCGTTGCCGACCTGCCACGGGGCGTTGGTGCGCGCGTCTCGTGGTGTGAGGGTGAAGGCGACCCGGTGTGTTCGCCCCGTCGCGCGTGAGGTGTCGGCTCCCGCCTCGACGACCCAGGCTTTGACCTTGCCGCCGCCCGTCGACTCCTTGCGCAGTTCGAGGGTGAACTCCATCTCGATGGCGCCGACTTCGAAGGACACGGGCTGGCCCGATGCCCGTGTCGCGGCTTCCATGAGCTGGTCGCGGACGGAGGCGATGGCGTCGGCGAGTTCGATGCCGTCAAGGTCGTTGGTGGTGCGCGGCGCAGTGGCGGTCATGATCCCCCCGGACCTCTCAGGCATGGCGCAAGTAGACCGATTTTACGGGGTGTTGGGGGAGGAGCGAGTGGCTTTTGGGGGGAGTGGGCGAACCGGTCGAGGTTTCATGGCTGTGCGTCGATGACCCCGTGCCGCGTGGCCCCCATCACATTTCCGTGGTCCCGGATTGCGGTGCCCGGTGACATGACCCACAGGCGATTTGTCCGTTACTAAGATGAATAGTGGAGAGGGTCGGACGGACAAAACGGACCTTTGGGTTAGGGGTCGGGTAGGGCTTCCAAGGCCCCGGGTGGGAGTCGGCGCGCGTGGCCGTTCCCGTGGAGTGCGACCGCTCCAAGTGTGGTTAAACCACCCTTCTGGGAAAAAATACGGAAGATTCATTACGGGATGATGCGTCTGTCAAGAATGTGGAAGTTTCAGTGTCAAGTACGACCTTCCATCGTAGATCGGCTGTTTGGGGGTCGGTGGGGGCGCGGGTTACCAAGGTGAGGTCCATCCGGTGGGTGTCTGTGCCTCGGGTGGGCTTTCTGTCCCCGTCCCCCGTGAGGTCCCCATGTCGAAGCGCGCTACGTCCCGTCAGTCCCGTACGTCCCTGATCCGCTCGCGGGCGGCCGTCCTGGCCGTCGGTCTCGGCGCCTCGGTCGTGCTGGGCGCCGGGGTCGCGGCCGCCGCGAGCAGCAGCACCGCCACGGCGGCGAGCGTCACGCAGGTGAAGACCGCTGCCGCCAAGGCCACGGCCGCCACCTGGGTCGACCCGGTGAAGAAGTACACCCTGTCCGCCAGCTTCAACCAGGCCGGCAACATGTGGTCGTCCACCCACTCCGGGCAGGACTTCGCCGTGGCCAGCGGTACCAAGGTCGTCGCCGCGCACGGCGGTACCGTCGTCAAGGCCGGTGCCAACGGCGCCGGTGACGGATCCGCGTACGGCAACGCCATCGTGATCAAGCACGGCAACGGGACCTACTCGCAGTACGCCCACCTGTCGAAGATCAACGTGAAGGTCGGCCAGGTCGTCGCCACCGGTCAGCGCATCGCGCTCTCCGGCAACACCGGCAACTCCAGCGGACCCCACCTGCACTTCGAGATCCGTACGACCGCCAACTACGGCTCCGCCGTCGACCCCGTCGCCTTCCTGCGCGCCAAGGGCGTGACCGTCTAAGACGGGGCTACGAAGCGGCAGCGTCTCCGTGCGCCCGCGTCACCAGATCGATCGCGACCTCCAGGACCGCCTTGCGCTTCTCCTCGGGGTCGCCTTCGACGTCTCTGAGGACGAACATCCCGGCGTGCATCGTGAAGAGCGCGCTGACGCAGCGGACCTGGTCGGTCAGCGGTGACTCGGGCTCCTTGATGATGTCGAGCATGCTGTGCATACGGTCCTTGAACGTCTCGCCGATGCTCAGCTCTCGTACGGTCGCCTGGTTCTCCTGCATGAAGCGGAAGAGTGGGGCGGCGCCGGTGAGGGCCTCGCTGTAGCGGCGCAGGACCTCTGTCTTGGTCTCCAGGGTGTGCGGCTGCTGCGCGCCCCACTCGATCAGCTCGTCGAGCGGTCGCGTCAGGTCCTGGAAGAGGCTGATGAGGATCTCTTCCTTGGTCTTGAAGTGGTAGTAGAGCGCCGCCTTCGTGACGTCGAGGTGCTCGGCGATCTCGCGCAGCGAGGTCTTCTCGTAGCCCTGCTCGGAGAAGAGTTCGAGGGCCACGTCCTGGATGCGCTGGCGGGTGTCCCCGCGGCGCTGTCGCTTGATGCCGTCCATGGTGCCGCCCATTCTCGTGGTCCTCGCGCTCCCTGAAAACTTACCGGTCGACCGGCTGGTAAAGCCCAGCAAAACTTACTTGACGACCGGCTAGTTGCGAGGCTACTTTCCCAGTGTAGTCAACTTGCCGGGCGGCAAGTAAGTAGTCGGCGGAGGCAGCTGCATCTGGCGCGGCTGTACCAGGGGAGTGGGAACGATGGCGGACAAGACCGAAGTGGCAGTGGAACCCGAGAAACAACCTCGCAGCGTGCGCGTCGTCCTGTTCGCGCTCATGGTCGCGATGATGCTGGCGATGCTCGACAACATGATCGTGGGCACCGCGATGCCGACGATCGTCGGCGAACTGGGGGGACTTGAACACCTGTCGTGGGTGGTGACGGCGTACACCCTCGCGACCGCGGCCTCCACCCCCATCTGGGGCAAGCTCGGCGACATGTACGGGCGCAAGGGCGCCTTCATGACCTCGATCGTGATCTTCCTGATCGGGTCCGCGCTGAGCGGTATGGCCCAGGACATGGGGCAGTTGATCGGGTTCCGTGCGATTCAGGGGCTTGGCGCCGGCGGTCTGATGGTCGGCGTCATGGCGATCATCGGGGACCTCATTCCGCCGCGGGAGCGTGGCAAGTACCAGGGCATGATGGCCGGCGTGATGGCGCTCGCCATGATCGCCGGACCGCTCGTCGGCGGCACCATCACCGACCACTGGGGCTGGCGCTGGTCCTTCTACATCAACCTGCCGCTCGGTGTCGTCGCGCTCCTCGCGATCAGCGCCGTACTGCACCTGCCGAAGAAGCGGGTCGAGGGGCGGATCGACTATCTGGGCGCGGGGCTGCTGACCGTCGGCATCACGTCCATCGTGCTCGTCACCACCTGGGGCGGCAGCGAGTACGCCTGGGGCTCCGCCCGGATCATGGAGCTCATCGGCATCGGTGTCGCCGCGCTCGTCGGGTTCGTGTTCGTGCAGACCAAGGCCGCCGCGCCGGTCGTACCGCTGCACATCTTCCGCAGCCGCAACTTCACCCTCATGTCGATCATCGCCTTCATCACCGGCTTCGTGATGTTCGGGGCGACGCTCTTCCTTCCGCTGTACCAGCAGGCGGTGCAGGGCGCGTCCGCGACCAACTCCGGGTTGCTGCTCCTGCCCATGCTCGGCGCGATGCTCGTCACCTCGATGGTGGCCGGGCGGGTCACCACCAACACCGGCCGCTACAAGGTCTTTCCGCTCGTCGGCGGTGCGCTCATGACGGTCGGGCTGTTCCTGCTCTCGCAGATGGACACCGAGACGACCCGGCTGACGTCCGGGGTGTACATGGCCGTGGTCGGCGCCGGCATGGGCTGCCTGATGCAGATCACCATGCTGGTCGCGCAGAACAGCGTCGAGATGAAGGACATGGGTGTCGCGTCTTCGACGAGCACCCTCGCCCGTACGCTCGGCTCCTCCTTCGGTGTCGCGATCATGGGTGCGCTGTTCAACCAGCGGGTGACGGACGCGATGGTCGAGCGGGCCGGGGCGCTCGGGTCGCAGGTGACCGAGCAGTCCGCGCAGCTCGATGCGGCGAGCCTGGCGAAGCTGCCGGCGCCGGCACGGGAGGCGTACCAGTACGCGGTGTCCTCCGGGACGCACTCCGCGTTCCTGCTGGGGGCGGTGGTGGCTGTGGTCGCGCTGGTGGCCGCCGTGTTCGTGAAGGAGGTTCCGCTGAAGGGGGCGGGGGCCTCGAAACCGGCCGAGGAGGGTGCGGCTGGGGACGCCGCGGGGGCGCAGCGGGCGGTTGCAGAGGCCGTCTGAGCCGCGTCCTGGTCCTCCTTGGTCCGAAGGCCCCCGGTGTTGTCCGCCTCGGGGGCCTTCGCCTTTGCGTGTACGGGGCTGGGTGCGGGGTTTTTTCGCCCCCTCCGCCCCTTCCCGTCCCGTTTCTGGGGGCTGCCGCCCCCGGGCCCCCGCATCGCGCTGACGCGCTCGTCCTCAAACGCCGGACGGGCTGAAAGATCTCCCCCGGCCTGGGGTTGAAGAGCGCAGCCCCCACGGGTGGGTGGGGGATCGGGATGGCACTGCCTCGTCCTCGGACGCCGGACGGGCTGAAAGATGTCCCCCGGCCCGGGACTGAAGAGCGCAGCCCCCACGGGTGGGTGGGGGATCGGGACGGAACCATCCTGTCCCCAGACGTCGGACGGGCTGGACGGGTTGAAGGAAGGCTTCCTACGGCAGCATCGGATAGCTGCCCGTATTCGTCGGTGCGTGTTCCGGTAGCCACAGGACTGCGACTGCGCCCTCGGCGGGGACTTCGTCCGGGGCGCCGGGGGGGCGGATGTTGCGGAAGGTCAGGCGGGCGCCGAGTACTCGGGCCTGGCCTGCTGCGATGGTGAGGCCGAGGCCGTGGCCGTGGCCTGCGCGGTCGGTGCTGCCTGTGCGGAAGCGGCTCGGGCCGTCGGCCAGGAGGGCCGCGGGGAAGCCGGGGCCGTGGTCGCGGACGCGGATGACGCGGCCCTCGACGGTGACCTCGACGGGCGGCTTGCCGTGCCGGGACGCGTTGGCCAGGAGGTTGAACAGGACGCGTTCCAGGCGGCGCGGGTCCGTCGTGACCTCCGACTCGTGCACGACGCGTACCTCGACGCCCGCGTCCTTGGCCGCCACGCGCCGCGACACGAACTCGCCGAGCATGATGTCCTGCAACTCGGCCCGCTCGGAGGCGCCGTCGAGCCGCGCGACCTCCAGGACGTCCTCGACGAGCGTGCGCATGGCCTGGGCGCGGTCGCGGACGAGCTCGGTCGGGCGGCCGGGGGGAAGGAGCTCCGCCGCCGTCAGCAGCCCCGTCACCGGCGTACGCAGCTCGTGCGCGATGTCGGCGGTCACCCGACGCTCGGCCTCGATGCGCTGCTGGAGCGCGTCCGCCATCGCGTCCACCGCCCGCGCGAGATCGTCGGTCTCGTCGCGTACGACCCCGCTGATGGCGTTACCCACACGTACGTCGGTGTCGCCCTTGGCGACCTGGTTCGCCGCCGCCGCGGCCTTCCGCAGCCGGCGCGACAACTGGCCGCCGATGAGCACGCCGAGCGCGCTGCCGCCGAAGACGACCGCGATCGAACCGATGATCAGCGCCTGGTCGAGGTCGGTCATGACGTCGGTGTTGCGGTCCGTGAAACCGGTGTGGAGCGAGAGGACGCGGCCGTCCTTGAGCGGTACGGCGGCCCAGATGTCGGCCACCCCGCTCGCGTTGTCCGACACGTACGTGGCCCGCCGCCCCTGCGCGACCTTCGCCAGCAGGTCCTTCGGGATGGCCGGGTCGTCGACCTCGACCCCGAAGGCCTGCGTCCGCCCCGACTCGTACATGCGCTGCGCGACCTGGATGCGCTCGTCCGCCAGATCGCGCGAGTTGTCGAGCATCGACACCCGCGCCGCGTTGTGCACGACCAGGCTCAGCGCGATCGCCACCAGCGCACCGACGAACGCGATCGCGGCGCTGAGCTTCCACCGGATGCCTGTACGAATGCCCCCGGCCCTCGCCGTGCCCCCGGCCCTCGCCGTGGCACCACCGGTCCTCGCCGTACCACCCGCCCTCGCCGCATCGCCGGCCGCGCCCGTTCCTCTGGCGCCGCCCGGTCCCCGGCGTCGAAATATCCCCCGCATACCCCTGCTCAGGCCTTCAACTTGTAGCCGAAGCCGCGGACCGTCTCGATCCGGTCCTGGCCGATCTTCGTACGCAGCCGCTGCACATGGACGTCGACGACGCGGGTGTCACCGCCCCAGCCGTAGTCCCAGACGCGTTCGAGCAGCTTGTCACGGCTCAGCACAGTGCCCGGAGCCGACGAGAACTCAAGGAGCAGCCGCATCTCGGTGGGCGTCAGCGCCACCGGCGTACCGCCTCTGCGGACCTCCATGCCCTCCGTGTCGATCTCCAGGTCGCCGTCGCCGAAGGTGAGGACACCGCCGGCGACCGGGGAATGCCCCTCCGCGGCCGCGCCGTTCGTCGAGCCGCTCGCGTGTCCGAAGCGGCGCAGTACCGCGCGGATGCGGGCGACCAGGACGGCGCCGTCGAAGGGCTTGGTCACGTAGTCGTCGGCGCCCGCCTCAAGGCCCAGGACGACGTCGATCGAGTCGGCGCGCGCGGACAGCATGATCACCGGGACGGTCGACTCGTCGCGGATACGGCGGCACAGGCTGACGCCGTCCAGGCCGGGCACCATGACGTCCAGGAGCGCGATGTCGGGGCGGTTCGCGCGGAACGACTCCAGGCCCGACAGGCCGTCGGGCATCGCGGTGACCGCGAAGCCGTCGCGCTCCAGCGCGAGTTGGGTGGCCTCGCGGATGACGTCGTCGTCCTCGACGAACAGGACGTGGGTCTGTTCTGCCATCCGGTGCTCCGCCATCCGCTGCTCTGCCATCCCTTGCTCTCAGCTCTGGGCCGGGGTGGGCACGTCCGCGCCGCCCACCGCTTTGCTGTAGTCGTTGTGGGTCCGGGACTCCTCGGTGAAGTGGGTCGCGGACCAGGCGTAGGTGATCACTTCTTCGCTGGAGGGATACGACACCGGGTCGCCCTTCGCGTACAGCTGCTGGGTGACCACCAAGTCCCCCCGGTCGATCTCGGCGTAGACCGGAGGCTCCTCGGCCTTGAAGACGTTCTCGAACCTGCCGTCCTTCTCGCGGTACACGTACGAGCCGACTCCGACGGCATCGGCACAGGTCATCACGTTGACCACGACGTCGTTCGCGGATCCCCCGGTCAGATTCCCGTAGGACACGTCGACCGGGTACTCGTCGGCGACGCAAGGCTTGAGGGCACTCTTGACCGCGGAACTGACCTCCGGGTCGTCCTGGACGAGCTTGACGGCGTCGACGCGTTGGGGCGCCTTGGTCGCGGAGGCAGCGGCGGAGGCGGCGGAGGAGGTCTGCACCTTGCCGGCCACGGCGTCGCTGCCCGCCGGGCCCTCGTCGCGGGCGCCCGTGCCGCCCGTCGCGCAGGCGGTCAGGAAAAGCCCGAGGGCGGCGAGCGCGGCAACCGCCGCACTCCCCGCCTTGAGGACCTGCTTCAGAACCTGCCCGGCCGATCTGGCCTGTCCGGCCGTTCTGGGCTGCCCCACCGTTCTGGCCTGCCCCGCCGTTCTGGGCTGTCCCGCCGACCCAGCCCTCCTGGCCCGATTTTCTAGGCCGCGCAACGCTCCCGCTCCTCACTCGGTTCGAGCGCGCGTGCGCCGCGCTCTTCGTAGTCGCGGTTCTCCAGCTCCTCGCGGAGCCGGGCCAGCGCCCGGTGCAGCGTGCTCTTGACCGTCCCGGCCGACATACCGAGGGCGGCAGCCGTCTCCTCCGTGGACATCTGCTCCCAGTGTCGCAGCACCACGACGCTGCGCTGCTTCGGAGCCAGCACCTTCATGATGTCCATCAGCAGCGCGCGGTCCGCGTGCTGCTCGGTGGAGTCGTCGACGGAGGCGTCCGGCAGCTGCTCGGTCGGCACCTCTTCGAGCTTCCGGGCCCGCCACCACTCGGTCCGCGTGTTGATCATCACGCGCCGCAGGTAGGCATCGGCCAGCCGCTTGTCCGCGATGCCGTCCCAGCGGCCGTACGTCCGTACCAGCGCGGTCTGCAGCAGGTCCTGGGCGTCGACGGGGTCGGGGACCAGGCGGCGGGCACTGCGCAGCAGCGCGTCCTGCCGAGTGCGGACGTACTCCTCGAATTCGAGCACCTCGCCGTGCGCCATGATCAACCGCCTCCATCCCCGTGTCCGACCTGCCTGCTGTCGCCTGCCGCCGGTGGTCCGTTGCCTGAGATGAAGCTACGGAGGGGTTGTCACGGGGTTGTCCGAGACAGCATGCGGGGAACGCTCGGCTGTCCGTCGGTTGTGTAACGGATGTAGGAGGTGGGTAAGACGAGGTGCTGTTATGTCCCGGTTGAAATTGTTTTGCCGTGCCGGTTACGTCAGTTACGTCAACCGGCCACGGCTGTCACGTCAATCGGTCACGGCCGTCGCGTCAACGAGTCACGTCGGTTACGTCAAGGGAAGTCGATACAAACCGCCCGGGAGCGGCTCCACGAGCCCGTCGGCGACGAGGCCGTCCAGCGCGCGGGCCCGCTGAACCGGCTCGTCCCATACGCGGTCCAGGACGGACTGCGGGACCGGGGCGACGGCCTCCCTGAGTACGGCGAGGAGCTTGCCGCGGACCTGGCGGTCCGTACCGGCGTACGTCTGGCCGCGGCGGGGCGGACCCTCGTGCTCGGGCTTGCCCGCCAGCCGCCATGCGCACTGCGCCGCGATCGGGCAGCGCTCACAGTTCTCGTTCTTCGCCGTGCAGACGAGTGCGCCCAGCTCCATGGAGGCGGCGGCCCAGCGGGACGCCGTCCGCTCACTGTCGGGCAGCAGCGCACGGGCGAGCTTGCGCTCCGCCGCGGTCGTGGCGTTCGGGGGGTACCGCACGCCGGTGACCGCGCGGGCGAACACCCGTCGTACGTTCGTGTCCAGTACGGGGTGGCGCTGGCCGTACGCGAACGAGGTCACCGCCGCCGCCGTGTACTCGCCGATGCCGGGCAGCGCCAGGAGCTGCGCGTGCTCCGCGGGTACGTCGCCGCCGTGCCGTTCCGTTATGGCCACCGCGGCGCCGTGCAGGCGCAGCGCGCGGCGGGGATAGCCGAGGCGGCCCCAGGCGCGGACCGCTTCGCCCGGTGCCTCCTTGGCCAGGTCGGCGGGGCGGGGCCAGCGGGCCAGCCACTGCTCGTACACGGGCAGCACGCGGTTCACCGGCGTCTGCTGCAGCATGAACTCGCTGACCATCACGCCCCAGGGGCCGGCGTCCGGGCGGCGCCACGGGAGGTCGCGGGCGTGCGAGTCGAACCAGGCGATGACGGGGGTGTGGAGGGGCTCGCCGGGGGCGGTGGACTGGGCGGTGGGCTTCGTGGGTGCAGTCATGACGGGGTCGATCCTGCCATGTTGGGGGTGTCTGGGGGCGCTTGCCGGTGCCGGGTGGATGGGGTTGGGGTGGGTTTTTTCGCCCCCTCCGCCCCTACCCGTCCCTTGTTCCTGGGGCTCCGCCCCAGACCCCGCTCCTCAAACGCCGGAGGGGCTGGATTGTGCCGGGCGGGGCTGAAATCTTTCGCCCCGGCCGGGGGGAGATCTTTTAGCCCGTCCGGCGTTTGAGGACGAGCGCGTCAGCGCGATGCGGGGGTCTGGGGGCGGCAGCCCCCAGGAAGCAAGGGACGGGTAGGGGCGGAGGGGGCGAAAAACCCAACCCCACTGCCGCGTAAGCGCGTCGGCCAGGATGATGATCCGGAAAAGTTGACCCGGGGCGGCGGGTGGGGCAAGCACCGCGACGGATCTCTCGTACAGTTTGCGCCGTGGGATCTATGCGCAATCCGGTCGGGCCGCTCCCCTCCACCATCTACTGGCGTCGGAGGGCCGTTCTGCTGTCCCTGGTCGCGCTGTTGGCGCTGCTCATCGTGTGGGTGGTCGGCACCGGCGGCGGAGGCGGGACGAACAACGGCGACGGATCCAACGGGAAGAACCCCGTGTCCACGATCACGCCGGGACCTTCCGGCTCCGGCCCGGCGATCAGCCAAAACCCGGGCGGGCGCGACGAGTCGACCGCCGGCACGGGCGACAGCGGCTCCGGCGACGGATCCGACGGCGGCTCCGGAGACGGTTCCGGTTCCGGGTCCACTTCCGGTTCCGGCGACTCCGGTACGAGCAGCGGCACCGGCTCCGACGACGGTTCCAACGGCGCCGGAGGGTCGGCGGACCAGATCCCGGCCGGATCCACCCTCCCCAACTGCACCGCGAGCGCCGTGAAGTTGACGCTGCGCAGCGTGCGCAACACCTACGCGCCCGGCGAGAAGCCCACGATCGAGTTCACCGCCAAGAACTCCTCCGGCAGCGACTGCAAGGTCGACCTCGGCCCGAAGAACACCGTTCTGACGATCACTCAGGCCGGCAGCGACGACGACATCTGGTCCTCCGACGACTGCCCGACGGGTTCCGGCAGTCTCCTCTACCGCGTCGCGGCCAACGGGCAGGTGACCCACACGGTGGAGTGGGACCGCAAGGCCAGCGCCCCCGAGTGCGCCACACCGCCCGCGCTTTCGGCAACCGCGGGCACGTACCTGGTGGAAGCACAGGCGCCCGGCCTGACGAAGGCACAGACGTCGTTCGTACTGTCCAAGGACTGAGCCCAAGGGCTGAACTCTCCAAGAACCGAACGGCACCAAGCGCGGGCCGAACGGCACTGAGCGCGGACCGAACGGCAGCAAGCGCGCGCCGTACGTCAGACGTACCGCTCCAGGATCGACGACTCCGCCAGCCGCGACAGCCCCTCACGGACGCTGCGCGCCCGCGCCTCGCCCACGCCGTCGACCGTCTGGAGGTCGTCGACGCTGGCGGCGAGGAGCTTCTGCAGGCCCCCGAAGTGCTCCACGAGGCGGTCGATGATCGCGCCGGGCAGGCGGGGCACCTTGGCGAGGAGGCGGTAGCCGCGCGGGGAGACGGCGGAGTCCAGCGCCTCGGGGGAGCCGGTGTAGCCCAACGCCCGTGCCACGGCGGAGAGTTCGAGCAGCTCGGCGTGGGTGAGCGCGTGGAGCTCGGAGAGCGCCTCGTCGACCGTGCGGGAGCGCTTGACGGTCGGCTCGGGCACGTAGTCCCGTACGACGAGTTCACGCTCGGGCTCGACGCCGGCGATCAACTCGTCGAGCTGGAGCGAGAGGAGGCGCCCGTCGGTGCCCAGCTCCACCACGTACTCGGCGATCTCGGTGGCGATCCGGCGCACCATCTCCAGCCGCTGGGCCACCGCCGAGACATCGCGGACCGTGACCAGGTCCTCGATCTCGAGGGCCGACAGGGTGCCCGCGACCTCGTCGAGGCGGAGTTTGTAGCGCTCCAGGGTCGCCAGGGCCTGGTTGGCGCGGGAGAGGATCGCGGCGGAGTCTTCGAGGACGCGGCGCTGGCCGTCCACGTAGAGGGCGATCAGGCGCATCGACTGGGAGACCGAGACGACCGTGAAGTCGACCTGCTTGCTCACCCGGTCCGCGGTGCGGTGCCGGGTGCCGGTCTCCTCCGTTGGGATGGTCGGGTCGGGCACCAGCTGCACGCCCGCCCGCAGGATCTTGGTGATGTCCTTGTCGATCACGATGCCGCCGTCGAGCTTGCACAGCTCGCGCAGCCGCGTCGCGGTGAACTCGACGTCCAGTACGAAGCCGCCGGTACACATCGCCTCGACGGTCTTGTCGGACCCGAGCACGATGAGTCCTCCGGTGTTGCCGCGGAGGATCCGCTCGAGCCCGTCGCGCAGGGCCGTGCCGGGTGCCACGGCGCTCAGTGCGGCGCGCATCAGGCCATCGGCACCGGAGCTCCCACCGGACTTTCCGGGAGCTGCTGCCCGGTCGTTGGCTGCCACTGCACTCCTCGGGTCGCGGGGGGTTTCCGGCCGCCCTTGGTTCGTACGGATGGGCGAGACCAGGGCAAAGTCTACCGGCGCTCTTCCTCCTCCCGTGGGGCCTCTCGACGACGCGACCTCGGCAGGACGCTCAGCGCGGCTCCCATGTCGGCGACTTCCAGGACCTTCATACCGGGAGGGATCTTGCCGGGATCGCTCGGGACGAGGGCGTGCGTGAAGCCGAGCCGGTGGGCTTCGGCGAGCCGGCGCTGAACGCCCGTGACCCGTCTGACCTCCCCGGCGAGCCCCACTTCGCCGATCGCCACGAGGTTCTTCGGCAGTGGGGTGTCGCTCGCGGCGGAGGCGAGGGCGAGCGCGATCGCGAGGTCCGCGGCGGGCTCGGAGAGCTTCACTCCGCCGACCGTCGCCGAGTAGATGTCCCGCTTTCCCAGGGCGGTGATCCGGCCGCGCTGCTCCAGGACGGCGAGCATCATCGAGACGCGCGAGGTCTCCAGACCGGAGGTCGTGCGACGGGGTGAGGGGATCTGCGAGTCGACCGTGAGCGCCTGCACTTCGGCCACCAGGGGGCGGCGGCCCTCCAGAGTGACCGTCAGGCAGGTGCCGGGGACCGCCTCCGCGCGGCGGGTCAGGAACAGGCCCGAGGGGTCGGCCAGTCCTGTGATGCCCTCGTCGTGCAGCTCGAAGCAGCCGACCTCGTCCGTCGTCCCGTAACGGTTCTTGACCCCTCGTACGAGCCTGAGGCGCGCGTGCCGGTCGCCCTCGAAGCTCAGGACGACGTCCACGAGGTGTTCGAGGAGGCGGGGACCCGCGATCGCGCCGTCCTTGGTGACATGGCCGACGAGGAGGGTGGACATGCCGCGCTCCTTGGAAGCGCGGATGAGCGCACCGGCGACCTCCCGGACCTGGGCCATGCCGCCCGGCGCACCGTCGATCTCCGGGGAGGCGACGGTCTGTACGGAGTCCACGATGAGCAGGGACGGCTTCACCGCGTCCAAGTGACCGAGAACGGCGGCCAGATCGGTCTCGGCGGCGAGATAGAGATGGTCGTCGATGGCCTTGATGCGGTCGGCGCGGAGCCGCACCTGACTGGCCGACTCCTCCCCGGTCACGTACAACGTGCGGTGCTCGTCGCTCGCCGCCTTGGCCGCCACGTCAAGGAGCAGGGTGGACTTGCCGACGCCGGGCTCGCCCGCGAGGAGGACGACCGCGCCGGGTACGAGACCGCCGCCGAGGACGCGGTCCAGCTCGGGCACTCCGGTGGAGCGCGCGGTGGCCTGGCGGCCGTCGACCTGCCCGATGGGGACCGCGGACGTGGTGACCCGGCCCGGTGCCGTCGTACGGACAGCGGGTGCGCCGTACTCCTCGACCGTCCCCCACGCCTGGCACTCGGAGCAACGGCCGAGCCACTTGGCCGTCTGCCAGCCGCACTCGGTGCAGCGGTAGGACGGTCGGTCCTTCGCGGATTTCGTACGGACAGCCATGAACCGAACCGTAGCCGAGGCCACTGACAGCGCTGTCGGCGCTGTGCGCGAGGGGCGCCCGGCATGGCATTGCCATCGCCGCCCGTGCAGGCCCAGGCCATGGAATGGGAGGTTCCTGTCCCCTTTTGAGGGATCGTTTCACCCGTACGGATTAAATGTACTCAAGGGGGAGGAAGGGGCCACCGATTGGCGCCTACGGTCGCACGGGTGATGAGCAGCAGTCCGGAGACCTCCACGCACACCACCGGCGCACACCGGGCGCACGGAGACGCGCGCAAGCGGGCGGCCGCGCCCCGTGGCGCGTCGACCCGCACCACCATGGCTCAGCGCCCACCCGCGCGCTACGAGCCCTATCTGGACGGCCTGTTCACCTACTGCCTTTCCGTCCTGTGCGACCACGACGCGGCGACCGCCGCCCTCGGGGACGTACTCGCGCTGGCCGAGCGCCGGGGCGCGCGCGCCCCGGAGGCCGCAGGCGACCGCAGGGCTTGGCTGTACGCACTGGCCCGCTGGGCCTGTCTGCGCAGGCTCGCCGAGACAAGGCGCAGGCGCCAGGGAGCCCACGCCTCCGTCCGGGGGCGTGCGAGCCACAAAGGCGCCCCCGGGAGCGACCCCACGCCCGCGCGCAAGACCAAGCCGACGGGCAGGACGCGGCACAAGGCGGCGGACAAGGACGCCGCCGACCGGCGCGCGGCCGAGGCGCTGAGCGCCCCCGTCTCCGAAGAGGCCCAGGCACAGCGCCGGAGCGAACTCGCCCTGCTGGCCTGGCCGGAGGCCGCCGGCACCACCCCCGAGCAGCGTGAGGCGCTCGAACTCGCCGTGCGCCACCAGCTCGCCGCCCACGAGGTGGCCGCCGTCCTCGGCATGGACCTCGCCTCCGCGCGCGAGCTGCTCGGCTCCGCCGCCTGCGAGGTCGAACGCACCCGCGCCGCGCTCGCCGTCGTGGAGACCGGCACCTGCCCGAGCGTCGCCCGCCTCACCGGCGACAACCAGCTCGTGCTCGGCACCGCCCTGCGCCGGGAGCTGGTCCGGCATGTCGACGACTGCCCGCGCTGCCGCCGTACCGCCGAGCGCGCGGTCCCCGGCTCCTGGCCCGGCACCAGTGTCACGCCCGCCGCGCTCCCCGTCCTGGAGGCCCCCCGCGCGGCCCTGCACGTCGCGATGGCGCACGTCCCACGCGCGCGGGGCAGCGCTCCGCGCTTCGACCGGCGCGGTTTCCCGATGGACCCCAAGGACCGCGCCGCCCGAAGGGACCGGCTACGCGCGCGTGCCGTCACGACCACCGTCGTCGCCACCGTCGTCGCCGCCCCCGTGCTCGCCCTCTGGGCGGCCTATCGGGGCGGGCCTCTCACCGGCGAGGGCACGGACGGCCGCTCGGTCACCGCGAGCGAGGCGCAGGACGCCGACGGGATCGACGGCATCGACGGCGAGGCGCCGGGCGGCTACCAGAACGCGGGCAACGCCAGCACCGACCCCGACGCCCGATTCACCAAGGGCAGCCGCTCGCCCGACGTCTCCGTGGAGGTCATCAGCGCCCCCGGAAGCAGCCAGGCACCCGGCGCGGGACAGCTCTCCGTACTGGCCGGCAACAGTGGCGACACGACCCTCATCACGCTGACGGCGTCCGGGAGTTCACCGGTTCACTGGGCCGCGCACACCGGCGCCCACTGGCTCTACCTGAGCCAGTCCTCGGGAACCCTCGCCCCGGGCGAATCGTTGACGATCAAGGTGTACGTCGACCATCTTCGCGAGCCGGTGGGCCCCTGGAACGCGCGGGTGTCGATCGCACCGGCGGGCTCCATGGTCACGATCGAGGGTTACGGAACCGCGCGCCCGACCAACCCCGGCGGGCCCGGAAACCACCACCCCGGCCCGCGCCCCACCACCCCGACCCCCTCCGACCCCGACCCCACGCCGAGCGACCCCACTCCGTCTGACCCGGATCCCACGCCCAGCGACCCGACCCCTTCCGACCCCGAGCCCACGCCCACCGACCCGGCGCCCTCCGACCCCGGGGGCTCGACCCCGCCGCCCGGCGACAGCGGCGACCCGAGCCCCTCCTCGTAACCCCGGCGTCCGCCGGACCTCAGTGCCGGTGCCTCAGTGGACCGGGTCGGCCGGATGCGGCGCCAGCAGGGGCAGCTGCGAGGACAGCCGCTCCTCGCAGAGCTCGACCAGCCGGTCGTACCCCGCCTTGCCCATCAGCTCGACCAGCTCCGGCCGGTACGAGACGTACACCGGGTCGCCCGCGCCGTGCGCCGAGGTCGCCGACGTGCACCACCAGTGCAGGTCGTGGCCGCCAGGACCCCAGCCGCGGCGGTCGTACTCACCGATGGACACCTGGAGCACGCGGGTGTCGTCGGGCCGGTCGATCCACTCGTACGTCCGTCGCACGGGCAGCTGCCAGCAGACGTCCGGCTTGGTCTCCAGCGGCTCGCGGCCCTCCTTCACGGCGAGGATGTGCAGCGAGCAGCCGGCGCCACCCGCGAAGCCGGGCCGGTTCTGGAAGATGCAGGACCCCTTGTACGGACGGGTCTGCCGGTCGCCGTCCTCGTCCTCCGAGACCCAGCCGGTCTTGGTGCCCACGTCATGGTGCTGCCAGACATCCGGCGTGAGCCTCGCCACATGGCCGGCCACCCGCTTCTCGTCGTCCTCGTCCGAGAAATGGGCTCCGAGCGTGCAGCAGCCGTCGTCGGCGCGACCCGCCTGGATGCCCTGGCAGCCGCTTCCGAAGATGCAGTTCCAGCGAGAGGTCAGCCATGTCAGATCGCACCGGAAGAGCTGCTCGTCGTCGGCGGGATCCGGAAACTCCACCCATGCGCGAGCGAAGTCGAGCCCCTTCTCGTCGCTCTTGTCCGGAGACTTCGTGGACTTGGTGGCCTTCGCCTGCGAAGAACCCTTGGCCGATTTGTCGGGCTTCGCCTTTTTCGTCTTTGGCACTTGTCCAGGGTAAGTCGCTCAAGGCCGCTCCGGGGACGGCCGGGGGTCGAACGCGCAGTAGCGTTCCGTATATGAGACTCGGTGTCCTCGACGTGGGTTCGAACACGGTGCATCTGCTGGTGGTGGACGCGCACCCCGGTGCACGACCGCTGCCCGCGCACTCGCACAAGGCCGATTTGCGGCTTGCCCAACTGCTCGACGCGAGCGGGGCGATCGACCCCGAAGGCGTCGACAAACTGATCGAGACGGTCCAGGTCGCCCTGGAAGCCGCCGAGGACAAGGGCGTCGAGGCCCTGCTGCCCTTCGCGACCTCCGCCGTGCGCGAGGCCAGCAACGCCGACGACGTACTCGCCCGCGTCAAGGCCGAGACCGGCGTCGAGCTCCAGGTCCTCACCGGCGCCGAGGAGGCCCGGCTCACCTTCCTCGCCGTCCGCCGCTGGTTCGGCTGGTCGGCGGGCAAGCTGCTCGTCCTCGACATCGGCGGCGGGTCCCTGGAGATCGCGTACGGCATCGACGAGGAGCCGGACGCCGTCGCGTCGCTGCCGCTCGGCGCGGGCCGGCTGACCGCGGGCTGGCTGCCGAACGACCCCGCCGATCCCGCCGACATCAGGGCGCTGCGCCGCCATGTCCGGGCCCAGATCGCCCGTACGGTCGGGGAGTTCAGCCGCTTCGGGGCACCCGACCACGTGGTCGCCACCTCCAAGACCTTCCGCCAGCTCGCCCGCATCGCCGGCGCCGCCCGCTCCGCCGACGGCCTCTACGTGCAGCGCGAGCTCAAGCGCCGCTCCCTGCAGGACTGGGTCCCCCGCCTCGCCGCGATGACCGCCGACGAGCGCGGCGAACTCCCCGGAGTCTCCGAGGGCCGCGCGGGCCAGCTCCTCGCGGGCGCCCTGGTGGCCGAGGGCGCGATGGACCTCTTCGGCGTGGAAACCCTGGAGATCTGCCCCTGGGCACTCCGCGAGGGCGTGATCCTCAGACGCCTGGACCAGATGGCAACGACGTAGGCGGGGCATCGGGGCCGCGCCCCGATAGGGGCGCGGGGAACTGCGCGCTCAGCCACATGGAACCTGCACCCGCCCACGGCGACCCCCAAAGAACGGCGAACAGGCGCCAAGGCCGGGGGCTCCAGCGGCCCCCGGCCAAAGCCCACCACCCCCGCCAAACCGCCGGAGGCAACCCGTACGCTGTCCCTCGTGGCAGAACCAGTTGTGCGCATCCCGGATGCGAAGGTCGCGCTGTCCACGGCGTCCGTGTATCCGGAGTCGACGGCGACGGCCTTCGAGATCGCCGCGCGCCTCGGGTACGACGGCGTCGAGGTCATGGTGTGGACCGACCCCGTCAGCCAGGACATCGAGGCGCTGCGCAGACTCAGCGACTACCACCAGGTCCCGATCCTCGCCGTCCACGCTCCCTGCCTGCTGATCACCCAGCGCGTGTGGTCCACCGACCCGTGGATCAAACTCCAGCGCGCACAGGCGGCGGCCGAGAAACTCGGCGCGAGCACGGTCGTCGTACATCCGCCCTTCCGCTGGCAGCGCCAGTACGCCCGTGACTTCGTCACCGGGATCTGGCGGATGGCCGACGAGACGGATGTACGGTTCGCTGTCGAAAACATGTACCCCTGGCGCTATCGCGACCGCGAGATGCTCGCGTACGCACCCGACTGGGACGTGACGAAGGAGGACTACCGTCACTTCACGATCGACCTCAGTCACACGGCGACGGCCCGCTCCGACGCCATGCACATGATCGACCGCATGGGCGACCGCCTCGGCCACGTCCACCTCGCCGACGGCAACGGCTCCAACAAGGACGAGCACCTGGTGCCCGGCCGCGGCACCCAGCCCTGCGCCGAACTGCTGGAGCGCCTCGCGCTCACCGGCTTCGACGGCCATGTCGTCATCGAGGTCAACACCCGCCGCGCGATGTCCAGCGCCGAACGCGAGGCCGACCTGGCGGAGGCCCTGGCCTTCACCCGGCTCCACCTCGCCTCCGCGGTGAAGGTGCCACGCCGGTGACGGCCGCCGGCCCCCAGGACGCCGCCGCCCCCCGACGCAGAGGACGCCCTTCCCGTACGGAGACGGAGGCGGCCCCCGCCACCCGCGACCGCATCCTCGACGCGGCCCGCGAGGAGTTCTCCGAGCGGGGGTACGAGAAGACGTCGGTCCGCGGTATCGCCAAGGCCGCGGGTGTGGACTCGGCGCTCGTGCACCACTACTTCGGCACCAAGGAGCAGGTCTTCGAGGCGGCCATCGAGGTCGCCGTCGCGCCCGCCCTGGCCGCGTCGACGGCGGTGGGGGACGGCCCGCTGGACGGTGTGGGCGAGCGCCTGACCCGCTTCATGTTCGGGGTCTGGGAGAACCCGACGACCCGTACGCCGTTGCTCGCGATCGTCCGCTCCGCCTTCAACAACGAGGCCGCGGCCGCCGTCTTCCGCCGCCTCCTCGTCGCCCAGCTGATGCGCCGCGTCGCGCAGCAGCTCGACTTCCCCGACGCGGAACTGCGCGCCGAGCTTGCGGCGGCCCAACTGGTGGGGATCGCGATGCTGCGGTACGTGATCAAGCTGGAGCCGCTGGCCTCGGCCGACGTGGAGCGGATCATCGAGCGGGTGGCGCCGGTGGTGCAGGGCCATCTCACGGCGCCGTGACGGCACCGCAAGCGCCCACGTAAACGCTTACGTAAGCGTTTACGTGACCGCTTGGGCGACCGCTCGCCCGACCGCCTGTTCGCCCGACCGACTACCTGGGCGTGCCCGCCGACCGAGACACCCATCCCGAATACCGGACACCCTGTCCGGCCCTTGGAGCACCGGCGTACGCTCGAATCAGTCACGACCAGCAGTCACGACTGCCGGCCCGTACGAGCCGGTTTCCCTCCGAAGGAGCGAGCGACGATGCCCGAGCTGAGGTCCCGCACAGTCACCCACGGCCGCAACATGGCGGGCGCACGCGCCCTTATGCGCGCCTCCGGTGTACCGGGCGCGGACATCGGCCGCAAGCCGATCATCGCGGTCGCCAACTCCTTCACGGAGTTCGTGCCGGGTCACACCCACCTCCAGCCGGTCGGCCGGATCGTGAGCGAGGCCATCACCGCCGCCGGCGGCATCGCGCGCGAGTTCAACACCATCGCGGTCGACGACGGCATCGCGATGGGCCACGGCGGCATGCTGTACTCGCTGCCCTCCCGCGACCTGATCGCGGACAGCGTCGAGTACATGGTGGAGGCCCACTGCGCCGACGCCCTGATCTGCATCTCGAACTGCGACAAGATCACCCCCGGCATGCTGATGGCGGCCCTGCGCCTCAACATCCCGACGGTCTTCGTCTCCGGCGGCCCCATGGAGTCCGGCCGCGCGACGCTGGTCGACGGCACGGTCCGTACGCTCGACCTGGTCGACGCGATCTCCGACGCCGTGAACGACAAGATCTCGGACGAGGACATCCTCCGTATCGAGGAGAACGCCTGTCCGACCTGTGGTTCCTGCTCCGGCATGTTCACGGCCAACTCCATGAACTGCCTGACCGAGGCGATCGGCCTGTCCCTCCCCGGCAACGGCTCGGTCCTCGCCACCCACACGGCTCGCAAGGGCCTGTACGAGGACGCGGCCCGCACGGTCGTCGACATCACGCGCCGCTACTACGACCAGGACGACGAGTCGGTCCTGCCCCGCAACATCGCCACCATCGCGGCCTTCGAGAACGCCATGGCCCTGGACATCGCGATGGGCGGCTCCACCAACACGATCCTGCACCTGCTGGCCGCCGCCCAGGAGGCGGGCGTCCCCTTCGGCCTGGACGAGATCAACGAGGTCTCGCGCCGCGTGCCCTGCCTCGCCAAGGTCGCGCCGAACGTCGCCAAGGACCGCACGTACTACATGGAGGACGTGCACCGCGCGGGCGGCATCCCGGCCCTCCTTGGCGAGCTGCACCGCGGCGGCCACCTGAACGAGGACGTCCACTCGGTCCACAGCCCGTCGCTCTCCGACTGGCTGAAGACCTGGGACGTGCGAGCCGGCTCCCCGTCCCCCGAGGCCCTCGAACTGTGGTACGCGGCCCCCGGCGGCGTCCGCTCCTCCGAGGCCTTCTCCCAGTCCGAGCGCTGGGAGGCCCTCGACGAGGACGCGGAGGGCGGCTGCATCCGCTCCGCCGAGCACGCGTACTCCAAGGACGGCGGCCTGGCCGTCCTCAAGGGCAACCTGGCCGTCGACGGCTGCGTCGTGAAGACGGCCGGTGTCGACGAGTCCATCTGGACCTTTGAGGGCCCCGCGGTCGTCTGCGAGTCCCAGGACGAGGCCGTCGACAAGATCCTCCGCAAGGAGATCACCCACGGCGACGTCGTCGTCATCCGCTACGAGGGCCCCAAGGGCGGCCCCGGCATGCAGGAGATGCTCTACCCGACCTCCTTCCTCAAGGGCCGGGGCCTCGGCAAGACCTGCGCCCTCGTCACCGACGGCCGCTTCTCCGGCGGCACCTCCGGCCTGTCCATCGGCCACGCCTCCCCGGAAGCGGCTTCGGGCGGCACGATCGCCCTGGTCAAGGACGGCGACCGCATCCGCATCGACATCCCGAACCGTACGATCGAGCTCCTCGTCTCCGACGACGAGCTGGCCTCGCGGCGCGACGCGCTGAACGGCGTCTACGCTCCCGCGAACCGCGACCGCAAGGTCTCGGCCGCCCTTCGCGCGTACGCGGCGATGGCGACCAGTGCGGACAAGGGTGCGGTGCGGGACGTCTCACTGCTGGGCTGAGGTTTGTGTGCGGGGGCCGCTCCTTCTGGGGCGGCCTCTTCGCTTGTCACCAGGCTGACGGGTTGTGTCCGTCTACTGCGAAGACGGTTCCGTCGGGGGCGGCGGCGTGGACGTGACCGTCGATGATCATGGGCGGGGGCAATTCGGCCACCACGCGATCGGAGTCCGCCCCGAGTCGTGCAGGCGTCTGCCCGACGAGTTTTCCATTGGAGGCGTCCACCGCCAGCAGTCGGCCGTCGGGGGCAGTGAAGTACACGTGTTTGTCGTCGGCGACGGGCGCGGAACCTCGGCTGACGGATGTCTCAAGCCGCCATTTCTCCGCCCGGTCCTCCATGTCCATGGCCACCAGGCCGCCGCCGACGGCCAGAAGGTAGACGACGCCTTCGTGCGAGGTGGCTACGGCCTGGGGGAGGGCCGTAGCGAGCGCCACGCGCTGCGTCACAGTGCTCTCGGGGTCGTACTGGACCAGCGCGTCAGTCTTGCTGTAGACGTCGACCGATGTGAAGAAGAGTGTGCCGCCGTTCTCGCCGACCGGCTCCAGCAGGCCCTTCAGCTGGGCGTCCCACCGCACGTCACCGGTTTGCGGGTCCACCGCACTCACCCGTGTATGCGAGTCGTCCTCAGTCTTACTCGTGGCGTAGGTCAGTCCGTCCGCGCCGAACGAGGAAAATTTCGGTGCGCTCTGGCCGGCGATCCGATGGCTCCAGACCTGCTTACCCGACGCGCCGTCCACCCCGGTGGCTGTTCCGTCGGTGCGGGTGAGCAGCACCATGCCGCCCGCGTACTGAACTCGCCCGTACGCGGAGATGTCCAGCGTCCAGCGCGTTCCGCCCGAGGCGGGGTCGAGAGCTATCAGCTCCTTTCCCTCGTTCGTCAGAGCGTGCACCAACCCGCCCGCCGCGACCGGCGGGCCGTCCGGAGCATCTCGACCGGCAAGGGTGCGTCGCCACAACACCGTGCCGTCGGCCGGGTCCAGAGCGGAGAGCAGCCCCACCTGGGCGCAGAGCAACTTCCCTCCACCGTACGAGCATTGGGGCATGCCCTGGCTGCCGGAACCGGGCGTGGCGTCCCAGGCGTCGAACCCTGCCGGTGCGGACCGCGTGCTGCTGTCCTCGGGTACGCCGCCGCTGCCGTCGAGCAGTTGAACCGAGGCGAAAGCCGCGCCCGCGGTGAGGAGGAGTGCTCCGGCCGCGAGGACCCCCCGCTTACGGAGGCGGCTCATGGCTCTCGCGGGACGCGGACCGGCTGACCGGGCGCCGCCGCCCGGCTTCGGATCACCAATGGTCCGCTGGGCCGGAATGAACGCCTGGGTGTCGTACGAGGCCGCCACCGACCGCAGTTCCCGCATCAACTCGTCAGGAGTGGGACGGTCGTCGGGCTCCTTGGCGAGACAACGCAGCACCAGTGGCGCGAGATTCTCCGGTACGCCGGTCAAGTCCGGCTCGTCGTGCACGACTTGATAAGCGACGACGTACGGGCTGTCGGAGTCGAACGGCCCGCGCCCGGTGGCGGCGTGCACCATCACCGAACCGAGCGCGAAGATGTCGGCGGCGGGTCCCACCTCGCGCGGCCGGCGGAACTGCTCGGGCGCCATGAACGGCGGCGTACCGATCAATTTGCCTGTCTCGGTGCGCAGTTCGCTGTCTTTTGGCCGGGAAATGCCGAAGTCGATGACCTTCGGGCCGTCCTCGGCGAGCAGGACGTTGCTCGGCTTCAGATCCCGGTGCACGACTCCCACGCGATGTATGTCGCGCAGTGCTTCGGCGAGCCCGGCCATCAGGCGACGCAACTCGCCAGTGGGCATGGCCCCGTTCCGCTTCACCTGGTCGGCGAGAGTTGGTCCCGGAATGAACAACGTCGCCATCCAAGGGCGTTCTGCCTCGGGATCGGCGTCGACGACGGACGCCGTGAAGGCACCGCTCACTCGTCGAGCCGCCGCCACTTCCTGCCGGAAACGGCCCCTGAACTCGGGGTCCCTGGCGTACTGGGCGTGCACGACCTTCACGGCCACCCGCATCCCCGACGTACCCCGGGCAAGATGGACGACGCCCATACCGCCGGAGCCCAGGCATGACTCCAGCCGGTAGTGACCGGCGTACTCGGGAAGTTCCGCTTCCGCGCCCGCTCCGTTGTTCCGCTGTGGCGCCATGGGAACCCCCGTGCTGTTCGTCCGCCGCGCGCGACGCACGGAGCCTAGTCGATGACTCGTACGAGACGGAGGCGGCTTGCTAGCCTCCGAGTGCGAGTTACGTACATGTGTGCGTGGCGCGTTTCAGGGGAATCAAAGGGGCCCCATGGCAGTCATGGGGTTCAACGGGGGAGGCTTTTCATGTCTGTTGACCGAACTGAGGAAGTCGAGAGCAGCGACGAGGAAACCGTCGCAGCGAAGGCGGCTGTGAGCGCAACTGCGACGGCGGCCCAGACCTATTACCCGGTTGCACCCGGCGTCAACTTGAATGTCCGCAGCGGCCCCGGCACCGGCTACCGCATCGTCCGTGTCCTGCCCAAGGGCGCCTTCGTCCCGATCTTCTGCCAGAAGCCGGGGGAGTCGGTCAGCGGCCCATACGGCACGTCGAACATCTGGGACAACATCGGCGTCGGCGAGTACGTCTCGGACGCCTATGTGAAGACGGGCAGCGACGGTTACGTCGCGCCGCGCTGTGCCTGACCCTGCACACGTACTGCTACCGAGAGGACAGAAATGACACTCCGGAGACGCAGATCCATCCTGTTCGCCGGCGCCACAGCAGCCCTTCTCATGGTGATGAGCTCGCCTTCGGCCGAGGCCGCTGTCCGCTACTACCCAGTCGCACCGGGTGTCAGTCTCAACGTCCGCAGCGGCCCGAGCACCACCTACCGCATCGTCCGCGTCCTGCCGGAAGGCTCCCACGTCCCGATCTTCTGCCAGAAGGCGGGCCAGTCGGTCACCGGCCCGTACGGCACGTCGAACATCTGGGACGGCATCGCAAACGGCGAGTACGTCTCGGACGCCTACGTAAACACAGGCAGCGACGGCTACGTAGCCCCTCTCTGCGCCTGACCGACCACACCGGCAGGGCCCCGCGCCACCCCAGAGCGATAATCAACCCGTGAGCGACGAAACCACCGGCACCCCCGCGGGGCCCCAGCCCGAACCCATCCGTTTCTTCGGCACGTCCTGGTTGGACCACACCGACGGCTACGCGGCCCGCCGAGCCGCCGTGGCCGTCGGTTCGCTGGCCGCCGCGGTGGCCGCCTGCTTCGTCCTCCGCTTCGCCTACGAGGGCCTGGAGGTCGCAGACGTGGGCGGGCCGGTGACCCTCATGGTCGTCGTGATGTTCGCGGTGTGCAGCGCCCTCGCATTCCGCCACACCTCGGGCGCGTTCACCAAGCGCCCGGACCCGGACCGTCAGTCCTCCCTCCGGGGCCTCCTCGCGATCGGCTTCATCGGCTCCCTCCTCGCCTACTTCTTCCGTGCCCTGGTCGAGGCCCCGGGCGAGAAGCTGAACCGCGAGGAGTACGAGGCGGCTCGCGAACAGTACGAGCGCCGCAGCAAGCGCCGTACGGGCAACCCTTCGAAGAAGCGCCGCAACTCTTAGACCAGCGGGGATCTTTCAGCCCGTCCGGCGTTTGAGGACGAGGCCGTTCAGGCCGATGCGGGGGTCTGGGGGCGGCAGCCCCCAGGAACAAGGGACGGGTAGGGGCGGAGGGGGCGAAACCCTTTCGGCCACCCACCCCAACCTCTCACCAAACCACCCGCCCCCAGCCCCCACCCCCGCCACCATGACCGTATGGCGCCCCACTCCCACACCACCCGAGCCCACTCCTTCAACACCGCCGCAGCCCAGTACGCCGCGAACCGCCCCTCCTACCCCTCCACCCTCTTCGACGCGATCGAAAACCTCGCCCGCCGCCCCCTCACCGGCGCAAGGGTCGTCGACGTAGGCGCCGGCACCGGCATCGCGACCGCCCTCCTCAAGGCAAGGGGCGCGAACGTGCTGGCCATCGAACCCGGCGACGGCATGGCGGCCGAGTTCCGCCGCACGCTCC
Organism: Streptomyces sp. NBC_00620; assembly: GCF_026341825.1. Lineage (GTDB taxonomy): Bacteria > Actinomycetota > Actinomycetes > Streptomycetales > Streptomycetaceae > Streptomyces. The sequence goes on along the minus strand of NZ_JAPENY010000001.1, from coordinate 1,319,355 downwards.
CCGACACCCCCGTCGTCCGAGGCAACGGCAACGCCCTCCCCCTGGCCACCGCCTCCGCCGACTTCCTCACCTACGCCCAGTCCTGGCACTGGACCGACCCGGCCCACTCCATCCCGGAGGCGTTCCGCGTGCTGCGCCCGGACACCGGCGCACTGGCCCTGTGGTGGAACACCGAAGCCCTGGACATCCCCTGGATCGCGGCGGCAGCCGACCGGGTCGAACGCTTCCTCGGCCTTGACGCGGTCGTAGCGAAGAACGGCAGCGGCGCCAGTGCAGCAGCAACCCTCTCCACCACCCCGGCCGGCCCCCTGCACGTCGACCGCGACCAGGTCCGCTGGAGCCGCCGCGTCCCCGTCGACACCCACCTCGCCAACCTCGGAAGCCACTCGGCCTTCCTGGTCCTCGGTGAGGAGGGCGCGAATGCCTTCCTCACCGAGGAGCGCGCGCATCTGCTCGGCGCCTTCCCGGACGGTGTGATCGAGGAGGTCTACGACGTCGAACTGATCGTCGCCACGCGTTCGTGATCCCGCCCGGCGGCCCACCCCTCAAGGGCCGCCGCACACGCGTGATCCAGATGCCGCAAGCCACCCAACTCCAGCCGTACGTCCCGGTCGTGAGGCAAAGCCTCCAACGCGTCCAGCAACTTCGGCAGCCTTAGGAACGTCGCATGCCCGACGACCCGTACGACCATCCCCGCGTCCCCCCGGTCCTCGGTCTCCACATGCACATGACTGATGTCCCACGCCGTCTTGGCGACGGCAAGCGCCAGCCCCACCAGTACCCCCTCAAACAAATTCCCGACCACGATCGCGACGGCCGTCACGACGAGCACCACCAGCTCCCCGCGATGCTCCCGCCAGAGTGGCCCCAACTCCCGTACGGGCACGAGCTTGCAGCCCGCGTGCACCAGTAGCCCCGCCAGCGCGGCCACCGGAATCACCCCGAGCACCCCGGGCAGCACCGCGGTGAAGACCAGCAACCACACCCCGTGCAGCACCCGGGACACCTTCGTACGCGCCCCTGCCTGCACATTTGCCGCACTCCGCACGATCACCGCGGTCATCGGCAGCGCACCCAACACTCCGCACACGGCATTCCCGGCACCCTGCGCGATCAACTCCCGGTCGTAGTCGGTACGCCGCCCCCGATGCAGCCGGTCCACCGCCGCCGCGCTGAAGAGTGACTCGGCCGAGGCGATCAGCGCGAACGCCAACACCGTCCCGATCACGCCCACTTCCGTGAGCCGCCCGAAATCCTCCAGCCCCGGCGGCCGTACGGCATCCAGCAGCCCGCGCACCTCGACCCGCCGCACGGACAGATCGAACACCCCGGTCACGACCGACGCGAGCCCCACGGCCAGCAGTGGCGCGGGCACCAACCGCGCCCCCCGCCGCCAACGCGGCCACAGCAGGAGTACGACCACGGTGGCGCCCCCGATCACCAGGGCGACCGGGTCGGCGTCCCCCACCAGCGAGACGAGCCCGGCGACCTTCCCGACCCCGCTCGCGGGCGCGGCCGCGTCCCCCATCGCGTACACCTGCCCCGCGATCAGCACGAGCCCGATCCCGGCCAGCATCCCCTGCACCACGGCCACGGACACGGCCCGGAACCACCGCCCGAGCCGCAGCGCCCCGAGCGCGAGCTGCACCAGCCCGGCCCCGAGCACCAGCACACCCAGCGCCTGCACCCCGTACGACTGCACCGCCTCGTACACCAGCACCGTCAGCCCCGCCGCGGGCCCACTCACCTGCAGGCAGCTGCCGGGCATCACTCCGGCCACCAGACCGCCGACGATCCCGGTCACCAACCCCAGCTCGGCGGGCACCCCGGAAGCTATGGCGACCCCCACGCACAGGGGCAGCGCGACGAGAAACACGACAAAGGACGCGAGCAGATCGGCTTTACGCATGACAACAGCACCTCCGGTGACAAGCGGGAGATGCGTGGGCGCCGAGCCGGGGGAGGGCACGGCGGACCAACTGGCGCGGCATATGACCGTGCACTGAAATCCATTGTCAGGAAGGGGAGTTGGACACGCACCCCTTTCGCGTAACCACCACGTGAACGCGGAAGCGCGCAGCCCCGGACCGCACCCCTCCGATCACGCCGCCGCGCGCCTGCGCCCCCGAATGCGACGGGACTTGACGAGTCCACCCCGCGGTAGCAATATTCATCACATGATGAATATTAATCCCGGCTCACCCGCAGCCGCAGAACCTCCCGGCGCCACGGAGCGGCCCGACCCCACAAGTCAGCCCGCCATCCGCGCCGAAGGCCTCACCGTCGTACGCGGCACCCGCACCGTCCTGCGCGGACTCGACTTCGCCGTACCGCGCGGCCAGATCACCGGGCTGCTCGGCCCCTCCGGCTGCGGCAAGTCGACCCTGATGCGCTCGATCGTCGGCACCCAGGCCAAGGTGACCGGCACGCTCGAAGTCCTAGGCCGCCCCGCCAGCGACGCCGCACTCCGCTCCCGCATCGGCTACGTCACCCAAGCCCCCTCCGTCTACGACGACCTGACCGTCCGCCAGAACCTCGACTACTTCGCCGCGATCCTCGACCCCGGCCACGCCTCCTCCGACCGCCGCCACGCCAACGTCACCCAGGCCATCACCGACGTCGACCTCACCTCCCACGCCGACTCCCTCGCCGGCAACCTCTCCGGCGGCCAGCGCAGCCGCGTCTCCCTCGCCGTCGCCCTCCTCGGCACCCCGGAACTCCTCGTCCTCGACGAACCGACCGTCGGCCTGGACCCGGTCCTGCGCCGCGACCTCTGGAACCTCTTCCACGCCGTCGCCGCCGAACGCGAGGCCACCCTCCTGGTCTCCTCCCACGTCATGGACGAGGCCGAGCGCTGCCACCGCCTCCTCCTGATGCGCGAGGGCGAGATCCTCGCCGACGACACCCCCGACGCCCTGCGCGAACGCACCGACTCCGAAACCGTCGAGGCCGCCTTCCTCCACCTGGTCGACGAGGCGATCGCCGCGCACAACCGTTCCGCGACGGGCGAACCGGCCCACAACGAGTCCCCGTCCGGCGACCAGCCCCGCAAGGAGACCGTCCGATGAGCACGACGACCACACCCACCACCGCACCCCGGCCCACCAGCACCCACACGGGCCCACGCCCGAGCGCGATCAACTTCTCCCGCACCACCGCCACCGCCGCCCGCGTACTGCGCCAGCTCCGCCACGACCCGCGCTCCATCGCGCTGATGATCCTCATCCCGTGCGTGATGCTCGTACTGCTCCGCTACGTCTTCGACGGCAGCCCGCGCACCTTCGACTCCATCGGCGCCTCCCTCCTCGGGATCTTCCCGCTCATCACGATGTTCCTGGTCACCTCCATCGCCACCCTTCGCGAACGCACGTCCGGCACCCTGGAACGCCTCCTCGCCATGCCCCTAGGCAAGGGCGACCTCATCGCCGGCTACGCCCTGGCCTTCGGAGCCCTGGCCATCATCCAGTCGGCCCTGGCCACAGGCCTGGCGATCTGGTTCCTGGGCCTCGACGTCACCGGCTCCCCCTGGCTGCTCCTCCTGGTCGCCCTCCTGGACGCCCTCCTGGGCACAGCCCTCGGCCTCTTCGTCTCGGCCTTCGCGTCCTCGGAATTCCAGGCGGTCCAGTTCATGCCGGCCGTGATCTTCCCCCAACTCCTCCTATGCGGCCTCTTCACCCCCCGCCCCAACATGCACCCAGTCCTCGAAGCGATCTCCAACGTCCTCCCCATGTCCTACGCGGTCGACGGCATGAACGAAGTCCTCAAACACACCGACATGACAGCCACCTTCGTCCGCGACGCCCTGATCGTCGCGGGCTGCGCACTGCTGGTCCTGACCCTCGGCGCGGCGACCCTGAGGCGCAGGACGGCGTAGAACCTCCGTACCCCTGGGCAGCGTCCCGCTCAACGGACAGCCCACCCCGTCCCGCACCCCCGGTGCGAGGATGGACACCGGACGACGCAACCCCCGGAGGGCACCGCACCATGACCCAGAAAGTCGCAGTCCTCGGCACCGGCAAGATCGGCGAAGCCCTGCTCAGCGGAGTGATCAGGGCAGGCTGGCCACTCGCCGACCTGCTGGTCACCGCCCGCCGGCCCGAACGCGCCAAGGAACTCCAGGAGCGCCACGGAGTCACGGCGGTCACCAACGCCGAGGCCGCCAAGACCGCCGACACCCTGATCCTCACGGTCAAGCCGCAGGACATGGGCACCCTCCTCGACGAACTCGCCCCGCACATCCCCGCCGACCGCCTGGTCATCAGCGGCGCGGCAGGCATCCCCACCTCCTTCATCGAGGAGCGCCTGGCCGCAGGCACCCCCGTCGTCCGTGTCATGACGAACACCCCCGCCCTCGTCGACGAGGCCATGTCCGTCATCTCCGCCGGCAGCCACGCCACCGCCGAGCACCTCGCCCACGCCGAGGAGATCTTCGGCGCCGTCGGCAAGACGCTCCGCGTCCCTGAGTCCCAGCAGGACGCCTGCACCGCCCTCTCCGGCTCGGGACCGGCGTACTTCTTCTACCTCGTAGAGGCCATGACGGACGCGGGCATCCTCCTTGGCCTGCCCCGCGACAAGGCCCACGACCTCATCGTCCAGTCCGCGATCGGCGCCGCAGTGATGCTCCGCGACAGCGGCGAGCACCCCGTGAAGCTCCGCGAGAACGTCACGTCCCCCGCGGGCACCACGATCAACGCCATCCGCGAACTGGAGAACCACGGCGTGCGTGCCGCACTGATCGCCGCGCTGGAAGCGGCCCGCGACCGCAGCCGCGAACTCGCCTCCGGCAACAGCTAAGAAGAACAGGGGCCGGGCCCGCCCCCGGCCCCACCGTCCTTCAGCCCTCAGCCCTCAGCCCTCAGCCCTCAGTCCTGCCTCAGCCCGCGGCCAGCAAACCGATCGCCCGATACGCCGCGTCCACCCTCGGCCGCGCCATCCCTCTGGCCTTCTCCGCACCGTCCCGCAACACCCCCTCCACGTACGCAGGATCCGCGCACAACTCCTGGTGCCTCTCCTGTACGGGCCTGAGGAGCTCGACCACGGCCTCGGCGGTGTCCTTCTTCAAAGCTCCGTACGACTCATATACACCGCCCAAGGCCTCTGGGTTCCCACCCTCGCAAGCCGCGAGAATCTCCAGCAGATTCGAGATCCCCGGCCGGGCCTCCTGGTCGTACACGACGTCCTGCCCGCTGTCGGTCACAGCCCGCATGACCTTCTTCCGCACGACATCCGGCTCGTCGAGCAGATAGACGACCCCGGGCCCGACGTCATCGCTCTTCCCCATCTTCGACGTCGGCTCCTGCAGATTCATGACCCGCGCGGCGACCTCCGGACGCGTGGCCCGAGGCACCACGAACGTGTGCCCGTACCGCTGGTTGAACCGCGCGGCCAGATCCCGAGTCAGCTCCACGTGCTGTGTCTGGTCATCACCCACCGGCACCTCATCGGTCCCGTACGCCAGGATGTCCGCCGCCATCAGCACGGGATACGTCAGCAACGACAGCCGAACACTCCCGCCCCGCTCCCGCTCCCGCACGGACTTCTCCTTGTACTGGATCATCCGCCGCATCTCCCCGTCGGTCGCGACGCACTCCAGCAGATACGACAGCCGCGCGTGCTCGTCCACATGACTCTGTACGAACACGGTGCACAGCTCCGGATCGAGCCCGGATGCCAGCAACAACGTCGCCGCCTGCCGACTGAGCCTGCGCACGCGCCCCGGATCGTGGTCCACGGTCAGCGCATGCAGATCGACGATGCAGAACAGGGCATCGGCCCGGTGCTGATCGACATCGGCCCACCGCCGTACGGCCCCCAGATAGTTGCCCAGCGTCAGATGCCCGGTCGGCTTGACCCCACTGAAGATCCGCGTCATCTCTCAACCTCCTGGTCGAGGCCGCCGCACCCGCCGGCCGGCTCTCCAGGAAGGAGATACAGAAACGGCCGCCGAGGGCGGCGGCCGTTGAGTACATACGTATGTACGGCCGCCGTCAGGCGGCCCACCACTGCTGGGTGCACGTATGCGTAGTCACGGCTCCAAGGTACGCCTCCGAGGCGCCTCCTGGAGCGGAGTTGACACACCTCGACCTCGTACGTAATGTTCTCCGAGCTGTCCGACGTGAGTGCCGACTCCGGTCGGTCCCCGGACAGCCATTCCGCAACAAGCACTCAACGAACGACGACCTGTCGTCGGCTCGTTTTCCTGCGCGTTTGTGAAATGAGGAATCCGCGTTCGAAAGGACGCCACCCCGATTAGCTCGGGAGCCGAGATTCCGCTAAAGTCTCACTCGTCGGAACGGCCCAACAGCCGCGAAGACAAGCCCCACTGACTGGGAATCAGGCCCGAAAGGATCTGATAGAGTCGGAGCCGCTGGAAAGGGAAACGCGAAAGCGGAAACCTGGAAAGCACCGAGGAAATCGGATCGGGAAATGGTCTGATAGAGTCGGAAACGCAAGACCGAAGGGAAACTGCCCGGAGGAAAGCCTGAGAGAGTCTCTCGGGTGAGTACAAAGGAAGCGTCCGTTCCTTGAGAACTCAACAGCGTGCCAAAAATCAACGCCAAGTTTGTTGATACCCCGTCTCCGGCCATTCGGCTGGGACGAGGTTCCTTTGAAGTAAAACATCAGCGAGGACGCTGTGGACCGTGGGGATTATTCCTCTCTTCGGTTCCGCTCTCGTGGTGTCGTCCCGATTACGGGAAAACATTCACGGAGAGTTTGATCCTGGCTCAGGACGAACGCTGGCGGCGTGCTTAACACATGCAAGTCGAACGATGAAGCCTTTCGGGGTGGATTAGTGGCGAACGGGTGAGTAACACGTGGGCAATCTGCCCTTCACTCTGGGACAAGCCCTGGAAACGGGGTCTAATACCGGATAACACTCCTGCCTGCATGGGTGGGGGTTAAAAGCTCCGGCGGTGAAGGATGAGCCCGCGGCCTATCAGCTTGTTGGTGAGGTAGTGGCTCACCAAGGCGACGACGGGTAGCCGGCCTGAGAGGGCGACCGGCCACACTGGGACTGAGACACGGCCCAGACTCCTACGGGAGGCAGCAGTGGGGAATATTGCACAATGGGCGAAAGCCTGATGCAGCGACGCCGCGTGAGGGATGACGGCCTTCGGGTTGTAAACCTCTTTCAGCAGGGAAGAAGCGAAAGTGACGGTACCTGCAGAAGAAGCGCCGGCTAACTACGTGCCAGCAGCCGCGGTAATACGTAGGGCGCAAGCGTTGTCCGGAATTATTGGGCGTAAAGAGCTCGTAGGCGGCTTGTCGCGTCGGTTGTGAAAGCCCGGGGCTTAACCCCGGGTCTGCAGTCGATACGGGCAGGCTAGAGTGTGGTAGGGGAGATCGGAATTCCTGGTGTAGCGGTGAAATGCGCAGATATCAGGAGGAACACCGGTGGCGAAGGCGGATCTCTGGGCCATTACTGACGCTGAGGAGCGAAAGCGTGGGGAGCGAACAGGATTAGATACCCTGGTAGTCCACGCCGTAAACGGTGGGAACTAGGTGTTGGCGACATTCCACGTCGTCGGTGCCGCAGCTAACGCATTAAGTTCCCCGCCTGGGGAGTACGGCCGCAAGGCTAAAACTCAAAGGAATTGACGGGGGCCCGCACAAGCAGCGGAGCATGTGGCTTAATTCGACGCAACGCGAAGAACCTTACCAAGGCTTGACATACGCCGGAAAGCATCAGAGATGGTGCCCCCCTTGTGGTCGGTGTACAGGTGGTGCATGGCTGTCGTCAGCTCGTGTCGTGAGATGTTGGGTTAAGTCCCGCAACGAGCGCAACCCTTGTTCTGTGTTGCCAGCATGCCCTTCGGGGTGATGGGGACTCACAGGAGACTGCCGGGGTCAACTCGGAGGAAGGTGGGGACGACGTCAAGTCATCATGCCCCTTATGCCTTGGGCTGCACACGTGCTACAATGGCAGGTACAATGAGCTGCGATGCCGCGAGGCGGAGCGAATCTCAAAAAGCCTGTCTCAGTTCGGATTGGGGTCTGCAACTCGACCCCATGAAGTCGGAGTTGCTAGTAATCGCAGATCAGCATTGCTGCGGTGAATACGTTCCCGGGCCTTGTACACACCGCCCGTCACGTCACGAAAGTCGGTAACACCCGAAGCCGGTGGCCCAACCCCCTTGTGGGGAGGGAGCTGTCGAAGGTGGGACTGGCGATTGGGACGAAGTCGTAACAAGGTAGCCGTACCGGAAGGTGCGGCTGGATCACCTCCTTTCTAAGGAGCATCTAGGCCGCCAGGCATTGTCTGGTGGTCCAGGGCCAGTACATCGGCGTACGTCCGGTGCTGGTTGCTCATGGGTGGAACGTTGATTATTCGGCACTCTCAGTCATCTCGGGCTGCAAGTACTGCTCTCGCAAGGGAGCGTGGAAAGCTGATCATGAGTGGCGAGGGTGCCGGGCACGCTGTTGGGTGTCTGAGGGTACGGACTTTGAGTCTGGATCTTCAGTGCCGGCCCCGGTGAAAATCTGCTTCGGCGGGTTGTGACGGGTGGTTGGTCGTTGTTTGAGAACTGCACAGTGGACGCGAGCATCTGTGGCCAAGTTTTTAAGGGCGCACGGTGGATGCCTTGGCACCAGGAACCGATGAAGGACGTGGGAGGCCACGATAGTCCCCGGGGAGCCGTCAACCAGGCTTTGATCCGGGGGTTTCCGAATGGGGAAACCCGGCAGTCGTCATGGGCTGTCACCCATACCTGAACACATAGGGTATGTGGAGGGAACGCGGGGAAGTGAAACATCTCAGTACCCGCAGGAAGAGAAAACAACCGTGATTCCGGGAGTAGTGGCGAGCGAAACTGGATGAGGCTAAACCATATGCGTGTGAGACCCGGCAGGGGTTGCGTATATGGGGTTGTGGGATTTCTCTTTCACGGTCTGCCGATCGTGAGACGAGTCAGAAACCGTTGATGTAGGCGAAGGACATGCGAAAGGTCCGGCGTAGAGGGTAAGACCCCCGTAGTCGAAACGTCAACGGCTCGTTTGAGAAACACCCAAGTAGCACGGGGCCCGAGAAATCCCGTGTGAATCTGGCGGGACCACCCGCTAAGCCTAAATATTCCCTGGTGACCGATAGCGGATAGTACCGTGAGGGAATGGTGAAAAGTACCGCGGGAGCGGAGTGAAATAGTACCTGAAACCGTGTGCCTACAAGCCGTGGGAGCGTCGCGCATCAAGTTTACTTGGTGCGTCGTGACTGCGTGCCTTTTGAAGAATGAGCCTGCGAGTTTGCGGTGTGTTGCGAGGTTAACCCGTGTGGGGAAGCCGTAGCGAAAGCGAGTCCGAATAGGGCGATTTAGTAGCGCGCTCAAGACCCGAAGCGGAGTGATCTAGCCATGGGCAGGTTGAAGCGGCTGTAAGAGGTCGTGGAGGACCGAACCCACCAGGGTTGAAAACCTGGGGGATGACCTGTGGTTAGGGGTGAAAGGCCAATCAAACTCCGTGATAGCTGGTTCTCCCCGAAATGCATTTAGGTGCAGCGTCGTGTGTTTCTTGCCGGAGGTAGAGCACTGGATAGGCGATGGGCCCTACCGGGTTACTGACCTTAGCCAAACTCCGAATGCCGGTAAGTGAGAGCACGGCAGTGAGACTGTGGGGGATAAGCTCCATGGTCGAGAGGGAAACAGCCCAGAGCATCGACTAAGGCCCCTAAGCGTACGCTAAGTGGGAAAGGATGTGGAGTCGCACAGACAACCAGGAGGTTGGCTTAGAAGCAGCCACCCTTGAAAGAGTGCGTAATAGCTCACTGGTCTAGTGATTCCGCGCCGACAATGTAGCGGGGCTCAAGCGTACCGCCGAAGTCGTGTCATTCCAGCACATACCCCCAACGGGGGCTGGGATGGGTAGGGGAGCGTCGTGTGCCGGGTGAAGCCGCAGCGGAAGCTAGTGGTGGACGGTTCACGAGTGAGAATGCAGGCATGAGTAGCGATACACACGTGAGAAACGTGTGCGCCGATTGACTAAGGGTTCCTGGGTCAAGCTGATCTGCCCAGGGTAAGTCGGGACCTAAGGCGAGGCCGACAGGCGTAGTCGATGGATAACCGGTTGATATTCCGGTACCCGCTGTGAAGCGTCAAACATTGAACCAGGCGATGCTAAGTCCGTGAAGCCGCCCCGGAGCCTTCGGGCAAAGGGGAGTGGTGGAGCCGACGGACCAGACCTGCAGTAGGTGAGTGATGGGGTGACGCAGGAAGGTAGTCCATCCCGGGCGGTGGTTGTCCCGGGGTAAGGGTGTAGGCCGTGTGATAGGTAAATCCGTCGCACATTAAGGCTGAGACCTGATGCCGAGCCGATTGTGGTGAAGTGGATGATCCTATGCTGTCGAGAAAAGCCTCTAGCGAGTTTCATGGCGGCCCGTACCCTAAACCGACTCAGGTGGTCAGGTAGAGAATACCGAGGCGTTCGGGTGAACTATGGTTAAGGAACTCGGCAAAATGCCCCCGTAACTTCGGGAGAAGGGGGGCCATCACCGGTGATAGCACTTGCTGCTTGAGCTGGGGGTGGCCGCAGAGACCAGCGAGAAGCGACTGTTTACTAAAAACACAGGTCCGTGCGAAGCCGTAAGGCGATGTATACGGACTGACGCCTGCCCGGTGCTGGAACGTTAAGGGGACCGGTTAGTCACTCTTCGGGGTGGCGAAGCTGAGAACTTAAGCGCCAGTAAACGGCGGTGGTAACTATAACCATCCTAAGGTAGCGAAATTCCTTGTCGGGTAAGTTCCGACCTGCACGAATGGCGTAACGACTTCTCGACTGTCTCAACCATAGGCCCGGTGAAATTGCACTACGAGTAAAGATGCTCGTTTCGCGCAGCAGGACGGAAAGACCCCGGGACCTTTACTATAGTTTGATATTGGTGTTCGGTTCGGCTTGTGTAGGATAGCTGGGAGACTGTGAAGCTTGAGCGCCAGCTCAGGTGGAGTCGTCGTTGAAATACCAGTCTGGTCGTGCTGGATGTCTAACCTGGGTCCGTGATCCGGATCAGGGACAGTGTCTGATGGGTAGTTTAACTGGGGCGGTTGCCTCCTAAAGAGTAACGGAGGCGCCCAAAGGTTCCCTCAGCCTGGTTGGTAATCAGGTGTTGAGTGTAAGTGCACAAGGGAGCTTGACTGTGAGACCGACGGGTCGAGCAGGGACGAAAGTCGGGACTAGTGATCCGGCGGTGGCTTGTGGAAGCGCCGTCGCTCAACGGATAAAAGGTACCCCGGGGATAACAGGCTGATCTTCCCCAAGAGTCCATATCGACGGGATGGTTTGGCACCTCGATGTCGGCTCGTCGCATCCTGGGGCTGGAGTCGGTCCCAAGGGTTGGGCTGTTCGCCCATTAAAGCGGTACGCGAGCTGGGTTTAGAACGTCGTGAGACAGTTCGGTCCCTATCCGCTGCGCGCGCAGGAATATTGAGAAGGGCTGTCCCTAGTACGAGAGGACCGGGACGGACGAACCTCTGGTGTGCCAGTTGTCCTGCCAAGGGCATGGCTGGTTGGCTACGTTCGGGAGGGATAACCGCTGAAAGCATCTAAGCGGGAAGCCTGCTTCGAGATGAGTATTCCCACCCCCTTGAGGGGTTAAGGCTCCCAGTAGACGACTGGGTTGATAGGCCAGATGTGGAAGCCCAGTAATGGGCGAAGCTGACTGGTACTAATAGGCCGAGGGCTTGTCCTCAGTTGCTCGCGTCCACTGTGTTGGTTCTGAAACCACGAACAACCGTCGTAGCCATGCCACGGCTCCGGTTGACAAGTTTCACCGTGTTTCGGTGGTCATAGCGTGAGGGAAACGCCCGGTTACATTCCGAACCCGGAAGCTAAGCCTCACAGCGCCGATGGTACTGCAGGGGGGACCCTGTGGGAGAGTAGGACGCCGCCGAACTATTTGTAGAGAAAACCCCTGTACCGGGAAACCGGTACAGGGGTTTTCTGCATTTAGGGGTCGCTTCGTTTTATTGTCGCAGTATGCGCTACGAATTGATCATCTTCGACAACGACGGTGTCCTCGTGGACAGTGAGCCGATCTCCAACACACTTCTTGCCGCGTATCTCACCGAACTCGGACATCCCACCTCGTACGAGGAGTCCCTCCGCGACTACATGGGCTCCGCCATGCACCGCGTACACGATCTGGTGGAGGAGCGGACCGGGCAGCGGTTGCCCGCGGACTTCGACGAGGTTTTCCACGCTCGCGTCTTCGCCGCCTTCGAGCGGGAGTTGGAGCCGGTACCCGGTGCTGTGCAGGTGCTGGAGAAGCTGGCTGCGGACGGGGTGCCGTACTGCGTGGCCTCTTCCGGGAGTCATGAGCGGATTCGTGTGGGGCATCGGAAGACCGGGCTCGACCGGTGGTTCGACGAGGGGCGCGTCTTCAGTTCGCAGGATGTGGGGCGGGGGAAGCCGGCGCCGGATCTGTTCCTGTACGCGGCCGAGCGGATGGGCGTAGCGCCGGAGAAGTGTGTTGTCGTGGAGGACAGTCCGCTGGGGGTGCAGGCGGCTGTCGCGGCCGGGATGGATGTGTACGGGTTCACGGCCATGACGCCCGCCGACCGGCTGGCGGGGGCCACTCGGCTCTTCTCCGACATGGGGCAGCTGGCTGACCTGCTCGTATGACCAGGGACGGCTGCGATTCCCGCTCGATCTTCTTGTTCGGCATCGGCCTGGAGTGCGCTGAGTTGGAGAGCTGAGCAAAATTCATCTTCGGCTGGATCTACCCACGGGTAAGCCGGGGCCCTACGCTCGCCGCCATGACAGATGTGCTGCGGCGCGGTAGGGCCTCGCTCGCGTTCAGCTTCTTCGCCCAGGGCGTCGCCTTCGCGCTGCTGGTGACGCGTATCCCCGCGATCCAGGACCGCTACGGGATATCCGACGCGTTGCTGCCCGTGTTCCTCGCCGCCGTGCCGGTCCTGGCCGGGGTGGGGAGCGTGGCCACCGAGAAGTTGGTCAAGCGAATACCCCCCAGCCGCGTGCTGAGGTGGTCTCAACCCGTCGTACTCCTTGCCCTGCTGGGTGTCGGGTCCGGTGACCATGTGGCCGAGGTGGCGGTCTCGCTCGGCGCCTTCGGGCTGGCTGTCGGTGCGCTCGACGCCTCCATGAACATGCTCGGGGTGAGCCTTCAGCGGACGTATGGGCGCAGCATCATGCTCGGGTTCCATGCCGTGTACAGCCTGGGCGGGATCGTGGGTGCGTCGCTCGCGTGGGCGGGGGCGCACTGGCATCTGTCGCTGTTCGTGTCGTATCTGCCGGTCGTGGCGGTGCTGTTGCCGGCGGCTCTTGTCGGGAGTCGGTGGTACGTCGACTGGGGCGCCGGTCCCGGTGTGGCTGACGCGGCCGATGCGAAGGAGGGGGCGGGCGAGGCCGCGCCTGTCGTCTTCAAGTTGCTGCTGCCGCTGTGTCTGGTGATGACCTTCGCCTACATCGGGGACTCGACGGTCTCCAACTGGAGTGCGAAGTATCTGCAGGACGTGCTGGGCAGTTCGGAGCAGCTCGCGACCGTTCCGTACAACGTCTATATGGTCACGACGCTGCTGGGGCGGGCCATCGGGGACTTCGGGGTGCGTCGGTTCGGGGCCGTGGCGGTTGTGCGGCTGGGGGCGATGGTCGCGGCGCTGGGGTTCGGTGTGGTGGCGGTGGCGCCTGGTCCAGGGGTGGGGATGCTCGGGTTCACCCTGCTGGGGCTGGGGTTGTGTGTGATCGTGCCGCAGACCTTCGCGGCTGCCGGGCGGCTCTTCCCCGGGGCTTCGGATACGGCGATCGCGCGGCTCAATATCTTCAATTACGTGGGGTTCTTGATCGGTTCGCCTTTGGTGGGGGCGCTGGGGGACGCCTGGAACTACCGGGGCGCCATGCTCGTACCCATGGTGCTGGTTCTGCTGATCTTGAGGTACGCCCGGTCGTTCGACGTTGAACCGGACCGATACGGTGATGGTCATGAGCGGCCGCGCACAGCTGATGTGGGACGAGGCAGTAACGGGCTATGACTTCGGTCCGGACCATCCGATGGATCCGGTCCGGCTGGTGTTGACGAGGAAGCTCGTCGACGCGTTCGGGCTCGATCGCGACGTTGATGTGGTCGCGGCGAAGCCGGCCGGCGAGTCGACGTTGCGGCTCGTGCATCGCGAGGACTACGTGGAGGCGGTGAAGGCCGCCTCCGTGGATCCGGAGGCTGCCGACACCTCGTACGGGCTCGGGACCATGGACGATCCCGCCTTCGCCGGGATGCATGAGGTGTCGGCGATGATCGCCGGGCAGTCGGTGGGTGCGGCCGAGGCGGTGTGGCGCGGGGACGCGGTGCACGCGGTGAACTTCGCGGGTGGGCTGCATCATGCGATGCCGGGGGGTGCATCCGGGTTCTGTATCTACAACGACGCTTCGCTGGCCATCGCTCGGCTGCTTGAGCTGGGCGCTGAGCGGGTCGCCTATATCGATGTGGATGTGCATCACGGGGACGGGGTGCAGGCGGCGTTCTGGGAGGATCCGCGGGTTCTGACGATCTCGCTGCATGAGCATCCGCGGACCTTGTTTCCGCAGACCGGATGGCCGGAGGAGACGGGGGCCGAGAGCGCGGAGGGGTCCGCCGTCAACGTTGCGCTGCCTGCGGGGACCGGGGATGCGGGGTGGCTGCGGGCGTTTCACTCCGTGGTGCCTGAGCTGATCGCGGACTTTCGGCCGCAGGTGCTGGTGACTCAGCACGGGGCCGACACTCATTTCGAGGATCCGCTCGCGCATCTCGCGGTGTCGCTGGATGCGCAGCGGGCTGTGCAGGTGGCTTGTCATGAGCTGGCGCATGAGTACGCCGAGGGGCGGTGGGTCGCTCTGGGTGGGGGTGGGTACGCGGTGGTGGATGTGGTGCCTCGGTCTTGGACGCACCTGGTTGCCATCGCGGCGGGGCGGGAGATTGCGCCCGAGACGGTGGTTCCTGAGGGGTGGCGGCAGGAAGTGTTCGCTCGTACGCGGCAGTTGGCGCCGGGGCGGATGACTGATGGGCGGTGGCCTGTGTCCTGGAAGGACTGGGAGTCCGGGTACGACCCGGCGGATCGGTTGGATCAGGCGGTTCTGGCTACTCGGCGGGCCGTGTTTCCGTTGCGGGGGTTGTTGCCGTAGGTGGGGGTGGGGAGTTTTTCGCCCCCTCCGCCCCTACCCGTCCCTTGTTTCTGGGGGCTCCGCCCCCAGACCCCCGTGTCGCGCTGACGCGCTCGTCCTCAAACGCCGGACGGGCTGAAAGATCTCCCCCGGCCCGGGGCTGAAGAGCGCAGCCCCCACGGGTGGGTGGGGGATCGGGATGGCACCGCCTCGTCCTCAGACGCCGGACGGGCTGAAAGATCTTCCCCGGCCCGGGGTCGAAGAGCGCAGCCCCCACGGGTGGGTGGGGGATGGGGATGGCAGCGCCTCGTCCTCAAACGCCGGACGGGCTGAAAGGACCTTCCCCGGCCCGGGACACCATCCCGTCCCCAGACGCCGGGCGGGCTCAGAACCTCTGTCGCCGGGCGGAGCCCCATGGCACCCATTACGCCAACTGTGCGGCCTTTTCGGGATTTTCGGGGTGAAGCCCCGGCAAATGCGTCAGCATCGCTGGTGTGTTGAGCACCGGAGCGTTGCGTGCACACCTGTTGGCTGCCCGGTTGGCCGGGCCTGTGGCCACCTCGCGTGAGGAGAGTCTGCGGAGTTATCGGCTCTTCGCTGCTCGTGATCCTCGCGTGCTGCTCGGGCTTGATCCCGAATGGAGCTGGCGGCAGCGGGACTTGATCGAGTTGATGGCGGACAAGTGCGGGGTTTCTGCCGACCCGGCGCACACTTCGGGGCATGATGTGATCGATCCCGAGCGGACCCTGGCGGCCCTCGACGCCTTCGCGGCGCGGCTCGGAGAGGCGGCCCGCAACCGCGAACCGGTGCTTCTCGGCACCGGGCACCCGCATCGGCTGATCAGTTTCTACGCCGCTCTGGCGGACGCGCTGTCGGCGGCGGGGTGTGCCGTCCTCACCCCCGCGCAGGGTAGCTCTGTCGACATAACGACCCGGTTCGGTCTACGCACGTACAACCTTGACTACGTACAAGGTGTCGCGCTGGTGCGCGAACCCGGCGCGCGAGCCCCCGGTAGTGCGACCGGCGCACACTCCCACTCACCCCTCCCGGTTCGCACCGTTCTGGCCGCCGCGGCGGAGGCCGGTGGGCTGCTCCCGGAGCTGGTGATCGGAGACCACGGATGGGTCTGCGGGGCAGGTCAGCTGGGGTTCGAGGCGATGGGGCTGGCGGATACGGACGATCCTGCGCTCTTCGTCGGGGAGGCAGAGGGGCGGGTGTCCGTCGTCGTTCCGCTTGATGACGCTGTGCGGTCTGATTACTACCGACCGCTTACTCGCTATGTACTCAATCGAGCGTGTCTGTCACAGTAGGCGGCCGATGACAGCTCCTCTTCCCCACTCGCATCACCCGCCTCTACTCTGGGGAGTGAGCACGCAACGACGAAGTGTCACCGGAAGGGGAAGCCGGTGACCGTCGAGTGCGGAAGGTTCAGGTGTGTCATGGCTGCAGCTGGCGAGAGGCCTCTGAACGAGGTTCAGTTCCTGACCGTGGCGGAAGTCGCCTCGGTGATGCGAGTGTCGAAGATGACCGTGTACCGCTTGGTGCACAGCGGTCATCTGCCGGCGATCCGGGTGGGGAGGTCCTTCCGGGTGCCGGAGCAAGCGGTTCACGAGTACCTCCGCGAGAGCTATGTGGGGGTGGAGACAGCCTGACGGCGGTCCGGGAGACCGTCCGGGGGCTCCGGGAGATCCTTAGGGATCACTCGGGGATCGCCTGGAGATCTCCCGGATCCCCTCGATTACGACCTCAGCGCTCGGACGGGTAGGCTGGCCCCTCATAGTCGTGTGGGCCCATGCAGCCCAGCAGCGAGTAAAGAGAAGTGAGCGAGGGTAGTCGTGGGCTCTGTTATCAAGAAGCGGCGCAAGCGGATGGCGAAGAAGAAGCACCGCAAGCTGCTCAAGCGCACTCGCGTTCAGCGTCGCAACAAGAAGTAAGCGGCGCCGCTAGAAGCGCGTACTGTGGCCCTCCACCGACTGGTGGGGGGCCACAGGCGTATCCGGCCACGAAAGGCTTTGCCATTTCCGGGCCGAATTCGGCCCGTCGCCGGCGACAGAAAGCCTTTTCATCGCTGAGCGTATGTCTGTGCGCCGAATGGCTTGGTCTGGTCGTACGTCTGTGGCTGTCGTCACTTCGTGCATCGGGCGGTCATCACAGCGCAACATCAACCCGCTAGGTTGGCGGCACACGGGGAACACGGCAGGGTACGAGCAGAGCTACGTTGCAGGTCTGGAAGGAAGGCGCTGATCTTGGGGAAGGTCGTGCTCGTGACCGGGGTGGCCCGTCGGCTGGGCGGCCGGTTCGTACGGCGGATCCAGCGTGACCCACAGGTGGACCGGGTGATCGCCGTGGACGCGGTTCCGCCCGAGCACCATCTCGGCGGTGCCGACTTCATCCAGGCCGACATCCGGCACCCGACCATCGCGCGTGTGCTCGCCGAGACGAACGCCGACACGGTCGTGCACATGGATGTGACGGGCACCGCGCTGGGCAGCGGCAGCCGGACGACGGTCAAGGAGACCAACGTCATCGGCACCATGCAGCTCCTGGGCGCCTGCCAGAAGTCCCCGACGGTCAAGCGGCTCGTCGTGAAGTCCAGTACGAACGTGTACGGGTCCGCGCCGCGCGATCCGGCCGTCTTCACCGAGAACACCCCGCCCAAGTCGCTGCCCAGCGGCGGCTTCGCGAAGGACACGGTCGAGGTCGAGGGGTACGTACGAGGGTTCGCGCGCCGGCGGCCCGACGTCGCCGTGTGTGTGCTGCGGTTCGCGAACATCCTGGGGCCGAGCGCGGATTCGCCGCTCGCCTCGTACTTCTCGCTGCCGGTGCTGCCGACCGTTTTCGGCTACGACCCCCGGCTGCAGTTCGTGCACGAGGACGACGTGATCGAGGTGCTGCGGATCGCCTCGCACGAGCCGGAGCGCGGGACGCTCAACAGCGGCACGTTCAACATCGCGGGCGACGGCGTCCTGTTGCTCTCCCAGTGCTCGCGGCGCCTGGGGCGTCCCACGGTGCCGCTGCTGCTGCCCGCGCTCACCTGGGTGGGTACGGCGGTGCGTACCCTGGGCGTGACGGACTTCTCGCCGGAGCAGCTGCGGCTGCTCACACACGGCCGGGTCGTGGCGACGAAGCAGATGCGCGAGACGCTGGGATTCCAGCCGAAGTACACGACGGCGGAGACCTTCGCGGACTTCGCCCGCAGCCGGGGGCCTGGACTTCTGCCCCCCGAGGCCGTTGCGGGAGCCGTCGACCGGATCGCCGCGCTGCCCTTCCTGGGCGGCGGCCACCCCCCGACGCAGAGCGCCAACTGAGGAGCGCATCAACGATGGCGGACGCCAAGGTCATTCCGTTCGACGACGACCGGTCGCGCGGGGGTGCGGTGCAGCGCCCGCCGCGTCGCCGGAGCGCGGGTAGCCGGCGCGCGGGCGATCCCGTGGTGGTACGTGAGGTCCAGCCCCTGCCCGGCCGGGCCGTACAGCGGGATGATGTTCCCGTGACGCGTGAGGAACAGCCGCCCCAGGAGCCGCAGGAGAGCGGCGGTCTTGAACGGCGTATCGCCGGGGGCCTGGCCTTCCTGCGCCGGCGGCTCACGGGCGACTACGAGGTCGACGACTTCGGATACGACGCCGAACTCACCGACCAGGTACTGATGTCGCTGGTGCGCCCGCTCTACGAGAATTACTTCCGCGTAGAGGTGAAGGGCATCGAGAACATCCCTGCCGAGGGCGGGGCGCTGATCGTCGCCAACCACTCCGGGACGCTGCCGCTGGACGGCCTGATGATGCAGGTCGCCGTTCACGACAACCATCCCGCGGGCCGGCACCTCCGGCTCCTGGCGGCCGACCTGGTGTTCATGCTGCCGGTTGTCAACGAGCTGGCCCGCAAGGCCGGTCACACCCTCGCCTGCGCCGAGGACGCGGAGCGCCTGCTCGAACGCGGCGAACTGGTCGGTGTGATGCCCGAGGGCTTCAAGGGCATCGGCAAGCCCTTCAGTGAGCGCTACAAGCTCCAGCGCTTCGGCCGCGGCGGCTTCGTCTCCACGGCCCTGAAGCAGGGCACCCCGATCATCCCGTGCTCGATCGTCGGCGCGGAGGAGATCTACCCGATGATCGGCAACGCGAAGACCCTGGCGCGTGTCCTGGGCATTCCGTACTTCCCGATCACTCCGACCTTCCCGTGGCTGGGCCCGCTCGGCGCGGTCCCGCTCCCCACGAAGTGGACGATCCAGTTCGGCGAGCCGATCCGGACGGACGGCTATCCGCCGGAGGCGGCGGAGGATCCGATGCTGATGTTCAACCTGACGGATCAGGTGCGGGAGCAGATTCAGCACACGCTGTACAAGCTGCTGGTGCAGCGGCGGTCAGTGTTCTTCTGATCCGGCCGGTGTTCTTCTGATCATGCACATACGTTTCTTCTGATTACGCGCCTGTACGGCGGTGGGGGCGCCCTTCTCAGGAAGGGCGCCCCCACCGCCGTACAGCACCTTCGGTCTAGCTCGCGTCCTCGCTGTCGATGCCCAGGCCCGGGAGCAGGCCCGGGAGGAGCGGCGGCAGGGTGACGTCCGGTTCGCCGGCGGACGGAGTGCCATTGCCGGTGGACGGGGAGGCTGAGCCGGTGGTGTCCTCGGGCGGGTCCAGGAGGCCGCCCGTGTTGCCGCCGAGCAGGCCCTCGTCCTGGCTGTCAGAGGTGGACGGCTTGGGTTTGCCGCTGCTCTGGCTGCCGGTGGAGGAACCGCCGCTGGTGGCGCTGGGCGCCGGACGGTCCGTACCGGAGGAGCCCGTGGAGTCGGAACTGGAGCCGCGGTGGCGGCCCGTGCCCTCCTGCACGGGAGGCTGCGGGAGCAGCGAGCGCAGCGGGTCGACCTCGTCGTCTATGGCGTCGAAGACCGACGAGACCTGGCTGCTCACGTCGCCGAGCTGCACGGGCAGCCGGTCTCGCAGCATGCCCCAGGCTTCTCGGTGGGACTGCGAGAAGGCGGACAGGGCCTGGATGGGGCCCAGTGAGCCGTCCCGCTGGTACGCCTCGTGCAGCAAACGGTGGCCCTCGGCCGCGTCGTGCTGCATGCCCGACAGGGCGCGGCGGATCTCGCCCAGGGACTCGTGGTCGAGCTGCCCGGAACGGTCGCGCTCCATCAGTCGGCGTGCCTCGCTGAGCCGGGTCGAGGCCTGGTCGAGGTAGAGCTCGCCCCGGTCACTGTCGCCGTGGGCCAGGCCCAGCTTGATGTCCTCCATGCCGCGCTTCAGCCCGTAGAGCGAGTCACCGGGAAGGGCGTCGGAGCTGGCAGCGGCCACGCCGCCGAAGGCTCCCGCGGCCACACTGACGGTGAGCCCGCCCGCGGCGAGCCCCTTCGACAGCCTGGAACGGGGCCGCAACTTCCCCAGCCCGGTCGCCCGGTGCGCGCCCCTGCGGGAGCGCTGCTCGGGCACCGAAGGGCCCAAACCCTCGCCTCCCGAGGCGGTGCCCTCCAGCAGCATCGCCTCCATCGCGGCCACGAGCTGGGCTCGCTGCACGACTTTGACCCCGGGGTCCAGCCCCGGTTTGGGCAGCTCGCCGAGACCGGTGGCGAGGGCCAACAGCAGGCCCTGCTCGGTCTGTTCCGACGCAGCCTGGGACGGTGCCGACCCATCGGGCTGCTCGGCCGCCGTGCCCTGGTCGGACTGCTCCTCCAGGGCCAGGGCGAAGGCGTTCGCCCGCCGGTGTGCCGATACGTTCGCGATCACTGGCGGCACCTCCTCTCATCATGACGGTCGACTCCCCAGGGGGTCCTGAGGGTTGCACTCCCTGACCACATCCACACGATCGAGTGATCGGTGGCGGCCAGGGAGTGACCACAGGGAGCCTGTATCCCGCACAACGAGCGTCGCGGCACTTGGGTTACGGACGACGGATGATCGGACCGCGAAGTCAACAGACTTTTACGGACGGTGAGTTGAGCGTCGCTGAACGTGTGGGATCGCTATGGCGTTTGTGCCGGTGTACGGGCTTCAGCGAGCGTCGTCCGGAAGAAGCCGGGCCAGCGTGCGGACCGCCCGGTACTGGAGGGTCTTGATCGCGCCCTCGTTCTTGCCCATCACGCGGGCGGTCTCGGCGACCGAGAGCCCCTGGAGGAAGCGCAGGGTGACGCACTCCTGCTGCTGGGGATTGAGCCGTCGTACGGCATCCAGCAGTGCCGCGTTCGACAGCGACTCCAGGACGGAGTCCTCGGGGCTGCGCTCGACATCGTTCGAGTCGAGCATGTCGCCGGTGGTCACTTCCAGCCGGAAGCGGCTGGACTTGAAGTGGTCGGCGACCAGGTTGCGGGCGATGGTCACCAGCCAGGCGCCGAAGTCGCGGCCCTGCCAGGTGAAGGTTCCGATGCGGCGCAGGGCGCGCAGGAACGTCTCGCTGGTGAGGTCTTCCGCGGTCGCCTTTCCGCCGACGCGGTAATAGATGTAGCGGTACACGGTGTCGCTGTACTGGTCGTAGAGACGGCCGAAGGCGTCGGCCTCGCCCGCTTGGGCGCGCTCCACGAGTTCCATCATCCGGGCGCTGTCGCTGTCTGCGGCCGGGCGGCGTGCGGTGGTGGCCGAGCTCGAGCGGCCCCGTCTGCCGACCGCCGCGCTTCCGTCGGCCAGGGCGTAACAAGGGCCGACGGGCGCGGGGCCGGCGAAGGCGGGGACGGCGTACGCGGTGGGGACGAAGCCGCGCAAGCGGTCCAGAACCGTTGCGCGCAGCGTAGCCAGGCCCGAGGCGTCAACCCCGACGTGTGAGTACACGGGACTCCCAGAGGCAGAGCTTCCATCACGTTCAGTGCGGAACCGTTCACCCGTCGTAGCGACGGAGGGGTGGCGGTTTGCGTCTGAGGAGAATAACGCTTCGTACAGGCAGCGCTACACCGAGTTGCTCAAATCACCGATTGCGTCGCTTCTGTTGCCTATTGACGCCGATTCAAGTGCCGGACGGTGACCGTTTGTTGATCGTTTGGGTCCGGGTTCCGTTTGAGTGCGGGGCGTGTTGTGGTCGTCTGTGGTTAACGGGACTGGCGGGGGCGTTGCGCGGGTAGGAACGTGGGATTGCCGGGTTCCTGCCGTGTCATGAGCATCCGGAAGAGTGTGGGCTGGGGCGTGGGTTTTTCGCCCCCTCCGCCCCTACCCGTCCCTTGTTCCTGGGGGCTGCCGCCCCCAGACCCCCGCATCGCGCTGACGCGCTCGTCCTCAAACGCCGGACGGGCTGGAAGATCTTCCCTGGCCCGGGGGTGAAGAGTGCAGCCCCCACGGGTGGGTGGGGGATCGGGATGGCGCCGCCTCGTCCTCGGACGTCGGACGGGCTGAAAGCTCTCCCCCGGCCGGGGCTGAAGAGCGGAGCCTCCACGGGGTGGGTGGGTGGGGGGGCGGGATGGTGCTGACTCGTACTCAAGAGTCAGGCGCGTCGGCGTTGCTCGGACGGGGTTGAAGCGCGCAGTTCCCGCGGGTGGGTGGCGGATCGGGGTGGTGTCACCGCACCGTCCTCGTGCGTCGGACGGGACGGCATCGCTTCAGCGGCGGCGGCGGTGCAGGGCGATTGCTGCTGCTGTGCCGCCTGCTACTGCGCCTACTCCTGCTGCGGCTGGGATGCCTACCTTGGCTGCTTTGCGGCCTGTGCGGTAGTCGCGTAGGCGCCATTCCAGGTTGCGGGCGTGTTTGCGGAGCTTGGTGTCGGGGTTGATGGCGTAGGGGTGGCCCACCAGGGAGAGCATGGGGATGTCGTTGTGGGAGTCGCTGTAGGCGGCGCAGCGGGAGAGGTCCAGGCCCTCCGCGGCGGCCAGGGCTCGTACCGCTTCCGCCTTGGCGGGGCCGTGCAGCGGTTCGCCGACGAGCTTGCCCGTGTAGACGCCGTTCACGGATTCCGCGACCGTGCCGAGTGCGCCGGTCAGGCCCAGACGGCGGGCGATCACCGTTGCGATCTCGACCGGGGCGGCCGTGACCAGCCACACCTTCTGGCCGGCGTCCAGGTGCGCTTCGGCCAGTGCGCGGGTGCCAGGCCAGATGCGCTCGGCCATGTACTCGTCGTAGATCTCCTCGCCGATGGACATCAGCTCGGCGACACGGTGGCCCTTCACGATCGACAGGGCCGAGTCGCGGGCCTCCTGCATGTGCTCCGGGTCCTCGACGCCCGCCAGTCTGAACCACGCCTGCTGCCAGGCGAATTTGGCGAGATCGCGCGTCTCGAAGAACTTCCGCTTGTGCAGGCCGCGGCCGAAGTGGAAGAGCGCGGCGCCCTGCATCACGGTGTTGTCGAGGTCGAAGAAGGCGGCTGCCTTGTCGTCGCCGAGCACCGGGAAGTCCGGTTCGGCGGGGGCGTCGGGCGCGGCTTCGTGCGCGAGTTCCTCCTGCTCCTGGGAGGTTTTGCGCGCTGCCTCCGCCGAGGCCTCGCCTGCCAAGACGCTCCGCGCGGTGGCGGAGCGCCTACGGGGAGTGAGCCATCCGAGAGCGGCCATGTCGTGAGCATAGCCAGTTTGTTCGGTGGTTCCGGAGTCGTGAGGATTCGAGGCTGTGAACTCTCCGCGACCGAGTCGTTAAAGAAGTGATCTGGCCGGTGTGTCGGATGGGGATGGTGGCGCTACCGAGGGGTCCCGCGGGCCGCGGGCGGCGGGAGAATGGCAGGTATGAGTTCCATGTTCCGGCGCGGTGGGCGTCGTACGGAGAAGGCGGAGGCCGGGGTTCCCGGCGAGCAGCGGCTGGTCACGCTGATCAGGAAGCCCGGATGTCATCTGTGCGATGACGCACAGGAAGTGGTCGCGAGGGTCTGCGACGAGCTCGGGGTCGTCTGGGAGCAGAAGGACATCAGTACGGACGAGGCGCTGTACCGCGCGTACTGGGAGCAGATCCCGGTCGTGCTGGTCGACGGCGCTCAGCACACGTTCTGGAGGGTGAACGAGGAGCGCCTTCGCAAAGCCCTCACATAGTGACGGGAGGCGGATCGTGGCCCCATCGTGGCCTGACTGAGTAGTCCAAGTGGTCCGGAAAGTCGCCTAGGATCGACGGCGATTGGTCTCGGGGGCGGGATGCGTTGAGGAGAGTGTGCGGTTTTGCCCCCTTCAGGCGAGGAACGAAAGTGTCCGCGCGCCGGTTCCATAACCGCGCGCCGGGCGTGCGTGACCCCGGTCACGTTGGCCGGGCAAATCGGACACCATCTTTGTGCACGCGTTCACAAAGACATAGCCTGCATTCGACGGGGCGGTCTAGGTAAGTGTGACCGCCTGCAGCCCCGCGCTACCCGCAGGAGCACCGTGGCAACTGGCCGAACTCACCGACCGGCGACCCGCAGCCGAGGGATTCCCGAGGCCACCGTCGCCCGTCTTCCGCTGTACCTCCGCGCCCTCACCGCACTGTCGGAGCGCTCGGTACCCACGGTCTCCTCCGAGGAGCTCGCGGCCGCCGCGGGGGTCAACTCCGCGAAGCTGCGCAAGGATTTCTCCTACCTCGGCTCCTACGGGACGCGTGGTGTGGGGTACGACGTCGAGTATCTCGTGTACCAGATCTCCCGCGAGCTGGGCCTGACCCAGGACTGGCCGGTCGTGATCGTCGGTATCGGTAACCTCGGCGCCGCGCTGGCCAACTACGGCGGGTTCGCCTCCCGTGGGTTCAGGGTCGCCGCGCTGATCGACGCCGATCCCGAGATGTCGGGCAAGCAGGTCGCCGGGATCGCCGTGCAGCACAGCGACGGCCTCGAGAAGATCATCGACGAGAACGGCGTCTCCATCGGCGTCATCACGACCCCGCCGGGCGTCGCCCAGGCAGTGTGCGACCGGCTCGTCGCCGCCGGGGTCACCTCCATCCTCAACTTCGCGCCGACCGTCCTGACCGTCCCGGACGGTGTCGACGTACGCAAGGTCGATCTCTCCATCGAGCTGCAGATCCTCGCCTTCCACGAGCAGCGCAAGGCCGGCGAGGAGGCCGAGGCGCAGGCCGCGGCCGCCGTGCACCCGGCCGCTCAGGAGAACTCCGGCAAAGGACCTGACGGGGACGTCCCCGCCGTGATGCCGGCATGAGTCTCCTCGTCGTGGGGCTGAGTCACCGCAGCGCTCCGGTCAGCGTCCTGGAGCGGGCCGCGCTGTCCGCGGACGCGCAGGTCAAGCTGTTGCAGGACACCCTCGCCGCCGAACCGGCCACCGAGGCCGCGGTGCTCGCGACCTGCAACCGGATCGAGCTGTACGCCGACGTGGACAAGTTCCACGCGGGCGTCGCCGAGCTGTCCACGCTGCTCGCCCAGCACAGCGGGGTCGGGCTCGAGGAGCTCACGCCTCACCTGTACGTGCATTACGAGGACCGGGCCGTCCACCATCTGTTCTCCGTGGCCTGCGGCCTCGACTCGATGGTCGTGGGCGAGGGGCAGATCCTCGGCCAGATCAAGGACGCCCTCGCGACCGGGCAGGAACTGCACAGCGCCGGCCGGCTGCTGAACGACCTGTTCCAGCAGGCCCTGCGGGTCGGCAAGCGCGCCCACTCCGAGACCGGCATCGACCGTGCGGGCCAGTCCCTGGTCACCTTCGGCCTGGAGCAGCTGGCATCCGGCGCTCCGGTCGACGCCTGGCTCAAGGGCAAGCGGGCGCTGGTCCTCGGCGCCGGCTCCATGTCCTCGCTGGCCGCCGCGACGCTCGCGCGCGCCGGGGTCGCCGAGATCGTCGTCGCCAACCGCACCCTCGACCGTGCCGAGCGTCTCGCCGAGATCCTCACCGACAGCGACGAAACGGACGTGCTGGCCCGCGCGGTACCGATCGACTCGGTGCCGGTCGAGCTGACACGTGCCGACATCGCCATCTCCTGTACGGGTGCGACGGGTCTCGTCCTGTCGGCCGACTCCGTCGCCGCCGCGATCGAGGGGCGTACGGCTCCGGTCGCGGACTCCCGCCGCACGGCTCCGGGCGCAGGATCCGGTCGTACGGCCGCCTCCGCCGGCGTACGGGACGGCCTTGCGCCGACCAGCGTCGGAAGCGAAGAGGGCTGCCCGCTCGACCTGTCCGCCGTGCAGGGAACCGCCGGCTTCTCGGTCCTCGGCGAGGCGGCGGTGGCCGGAATGGCCGCGGCCGAGCTGGAACAGCACGCGGCATGGGTGGACAAGGGGACGGGGCGCGCCGCAGGATCCGGTCGCACGGCCGCCCTCGCCGGCTCGCCCGAGACCGCGGCCGCAGCCGAGCAGGCGCAGGGCCTGGACACCACCGGCTTCGCCGGGGCGCCGGACGCGGCGGGTGCCATTGCCGCCGTCCCGCAGGGAGCCACCGCCGCGACCTTCGGAGTCGCGCTCGACGCCGAACTCATCACCGCGCTCGCCGCCACCGCGGCCACCGTCGGCCGGGTTCCCGAGCGCCGCAAGCCCGAGCCCGTCGCCGAGGCCCCCCGGCCCGCTCCCGTGCTCGCACTCCTCGACCTGGCGATGCCCCGCGACATCGACGCGGCCGTGCACCGGCTGCTCGGGGTGCGGCTCGTCGACATCGAGTCGCTCGCCGATGCCTCCGCGGATGCGCCGATGGCCGCCGATGTGGACCAGGTGAAACGGATCGTCTCCGACGAGGTGGCCGCCTTCGGCGCCGCCCTGCGGGCCGCGCACATCACCCCCACCGTGGTGGCGCTGCGGACCATGGCCGCCGATGTCGTCGCGAACGAGATCGCTCGCCTTGACGGGCGGCTGCCCGGCCTCGACGAGAAGCAGCGCGGGGAGATCACCCAGACCGTGCGGCGCGTGGTGGACAAGCTGCTGCACGCGCCGACCGTACGGGTCAAGCAGCTCGCCGCCGAACCTGGCGGCGCCGGGTACGCGGACGCGCTGCGGACCCTGTTCGACCTGGACCCCGAGACGGTTGCCTCCGTCTCACGGGCCGAGGACAGCAATACCGATACCACCGAGAACGCCGAGAGCGCCGAGAACCGAGGGCGAGCATGAGTGAGCAGGCTTTGAGACTGGGGACCAGGCGAAGCAAACTCGCCATGGCCCAGTCCGGGCAGGTGGCGGACGCCGTAAGGCAGGTGACCGGACGGCCAGTCGAGCTCGTTGAGATCACGACGTACGGCGACACCTCCCGCGAGAACCTCGCGCAGATCGGCGGCACGGGGGTGTTCGTGACCGCGCTGCGCGACGCACTCCTCGCCGGAGACATCGACTTCGCCGTGCACTCCCTCAAGGATCTGCCGACCGGCCAGCCCGAGGCACTCGCGCTGGCCGCCGTACCGCTGCGTGAGGACCCGCGTGACGTGCTCGTCGCCCGCGACGGGCTCATCTTCGAGCAGCTGCCGAACGGGGCCCGCGTCGGCACCGGTTCGCCGCGCCGCATGGCCCAGTTGAACGCGTACGCGCGCAATCACGGGATGACGATCGAGACGGTCGCGATCCGGGGGAACGTCGACACCCGGATCGGATACGTGCACAAGGGCGAACTGGACGCCGTCGTGCTCGCCGCCGCCGGACTCAGCCGCCTCGGTCGCATCGAGGAAGTGACGGACTTCCTGTCCGTCGACACTGTTTTGCCCGCCCCCGGCCAGGGGGCACTGGCGATCGAGTGTGCCGCGGACAACGCGGACCTCGTCGCAGCGCTCGGCGAACTCGACGACCCGCTCACCCGGGCCGCCGTGACCGCCGAACGGTCCCTGCTCGCCGCCCTGGAGGCCGGCTGCAGCGCACCTGTGGGTGCACTCGCCGACCTGCTGGCCGACGGGCAGATTGTCAAGGAAATGCGCCTGCGCGGCGTCGTCGGCACGACCGACGGCTCGACGCTGGTGCAGTTGTCCACCACCGGTCCCGTGCCCGAGACGTACGACCAAGCAATGGCGCTCGGCCGTGAACTCGCTGCCGAGATGCTTGCCAAGG
The DNA here is from genome assembly GCF_026341825.1 of Streptomyces sp. NBC_00620. GTDB lineage: Bacteria > Actinomycetota > Actinomycetes > Streptomycetales > Streptomycetaceae > Streptomyces. The sequence continues at coordinate 1,291,464 of NZ_JAPENY010000001.1, read as the reverse complement.
GCGCGGCCGGTCTGATGGGGGAGCGAGCACTTTGAGCCCCACCAACCTTCCCGCCGGTCCGGACCACGGGCACGTCACCTTCCTTGGTGCCGGACCCGGGGATCCGGGACTACTGACACTGCGCGCCGTAGAGGCGCTGGCGAACGCGGATGTTCTCGTCGCCGAGCACGAGGTGCTCGACGTCGTCCGCGCACACGCCAGACCAGGCGTCGCCGTACTGAATACGGATACCGAAACTGGTACAGGTAGTAATGCGTCGCCCGTGGGCACGCCTTCATCCGTGAGCGCGTACTCGGGTACGGGCACGCCTCAGCTAACGGTTGTTGACGGTTCGTCAACAACCGTTGGTGACCCCGTGTTGAGGGACGCTGCCAATCTTGTCATGACGGCCGCACGGGGCGGCAAGCGGGTCGTGCGTGCGGTGTCCGGGGACCCCGGACTAGATACGTACGCCGCCGAGGAAATGCTCGCCTGCGTCGCCGCGGGTATTCCGTTCGAGGTCGTACCCGGTATCGCGGCCGCCGTCGGTGTGCCCGCGTACGCGGGTGTGCCGCTGCGGGACGCGCAGGGTGCGGACGTGCGGTTCGTCGACGCGCGGACGGCCTCCGACCGGTGCTGGACCGAGGTCGGTGCATCGGACGGGACGGTCGTCGTCTCCTCGACGCTCGACTCGGTCGGTGCGGCGGCGGGTGAGCTGGTGGCCGCGGGCCGAAAGCCCGATACGCCGATGACCGTCACCATCGCCGGTACGACGACGCGTCAGCGGACCTGGGCTGCCACCCTCGGCACCATCGCGCAGACGCTGAAGCAGGCGAAGGTGCTGCCCTCCCCGGAGGGTCACCGCCCGGTGATAGCCGTGGTCGGTGAGCGTTCCGCCGCCGCCCAGCGCGACCAGTTGTCGTGGTTCGAGTCCAAGCCGCTGTTCGGCTGGAAGGTCCTCGTACCGCGTACGAAGGAGCAGGCGGTGTCGCTCTCCGACCAACTGCGGTCGTACGGGGCCGTGCCGCACGAGGTGCCGACGATCGCCGTCGAGCCGCCGCGGACGCCTCAGCAGATGGAGCGTGCGGTCAAGGGGCTTGTCACCGGCCGTTATGAGTGGATCGCCTTCACGTCGGTGAACGCCGTGAAGGCGGTGCGGGAGAAGTTCGAGGAGTACGGGCTCGACGCGCGCGCATTCGCCGGCATCAAGGTGGCGGCGGTGGGCGAGCAGACCGCGAAGGCGCTGGTCGCCTTCGGTGTGAAGCCGGATCTGGTGCCGAGCGGTGAGCAGTCCGCCGCCGGGTTGCTGGAGGACTGGCCGCCGTACGACCCGGTGTTCGACCCGATCGACCGGGTGTTCCTGCCGCGGGCCGACATCGCCACCGAGACGCTGGTCGCCGGGCTGATCGAGCTGGGCTGGGAGGTCGACGACGTCACGGCCTACCGGACCGTGCGTGCCTCGCCGCCGCCGGTCGAGACGCGTGAGGCCATCAAGGGCGGCGGCTTCGACGCCGTGCTCTTCACCTCGTCCTCCACCGTGCGGAACCTGGTGGGCATCGCGGGCAAGCCGCACAACGTGACGGTGATCGCCTGTATCGGGCCCGCCACCGCCAAGACGGCCGAGGAGCACGGCCTCCGGGTCGATGTGATGGCTCCCGAGCCGTCCGCGCTCAAGCTGGCCGAGGCGCTCGCGGACTTCGGTCTGCGGCGCCGTGCGGCGGCCACGGAGGCGGGGGATCCCGTCACCAGGCCGAGCGAGCGGCGGCCGGGGTCGCGGCGGCGGCGTACGACGTAGGTGCCATTGCGTCAGGGGACTCCCGTAGCTGCTTGTGCGGCTGCGGGAGTCACTGCGTTTACGCGGTCGCGGGAGTCACCGCGTGGCCGAAGCGCAGGAGGTTCGCCGGGTCGTAGGTGGCCTTGGCGGCGCGTAGGCGGGTGTAGACCTCGGGGGTCCAGGCGCGGGCGCGGTCGGCCTCGTCGCCCGGGGCGCCATGGATGTTGACCATGGTCCTGCCCGTGCCGTACGGGGCCATCGCGGCGTTCAGTGCGACCGTGGCCGTCTCGACCGCCGCGGCGGCCTCCGGTCCCGCCAGCACACCGACCGTCTCCAGCAGGTACCCCGCGTCGCGGGCGCACACCGCGTCCTCGACGGCGGCCGGGCGTGCCAGCTCGCCGCCCATGTGGCGCAACTCGACGAGCAGCAGCGGGTAGTCGGCGGGGGCCGCCGGGCCCGCATGGTCCAGGAAGGTCCGTACGGCGTCGGGGGTCAGGTCGCGCATCAGGGCGCACGACTCCCTCGCGGGGAGCGGGTCCTGCGGCTCCGCGTACACCTGGTCCACGGCCGTGTAGTCCATCTCCGCCACCGTGTCGACCACCACCGGCGCCGCCTCGCGGATCGGCGCGAGCAGGCGCTCGCCCTCAGCCGGGTCGCCGGTCCAGATCGCCGCGACCCGGGCCCAGAAGCCGCCGCGCAGCGGTTCGGGGATCTGCGGCAGCGGGGGGAGGCGCAGGATCGAGAAGGCCGAGCACATCTGCGGGGGCAGGGTGGGGGTCCACGCCGTGTAGGCGTTCAGCAGGGCCTCCGCGTGTTCGCCGGGGCAGTAGATTCCGCCGCCTAGGACGCGGGAGAGTGGGAGCAGGTCGCAGACCAGTTCCGTCACCACACCGACGTTGCCCTTGCCGCCGCGCAGGGCCCAGAAGAGTTCCGGTTCGTGGTCGGCGTCCGCCTCGATGAGGGTTCCGTCGGGTGTCACGACCTGGAACGAGCGGACGTGGTCCGCCGCGTAGCCGTACGCCCGGCCGAGCACCGGGAGTCCGCCGCCCAGCGTGTAGCCGATGACGCCGACGTCCGTCGACGAGCCGTTGAGCGCGGCGAACCCGTGCGGTGCGGCCGCCTCCAGGACGTGGCGCCACTTCGCTCCTGCGGCGACCGTCGCGGTGCGCGCGGTCGCGTCGATCCGTACGTCCGTCATGCGCGAGGTGTTGATCAACAGGCCGTTCTCGACGGGGAAGTTCGCACCGTGGCCGGTGGCCTGTACGGCGACGGGGGTGCCGGTGGCGGTCGCCCAGCGCATCGCGGCCACGACGTCGTCGGTACCGGTCGCGCAGACGACCAGCTCAGGGGTGTGGAGGGCGGCCAGGTTGAAGCCGGTGACTTCGGCGGCGTAGTCCGGGTCGCCGGGGCGCAGCACAGGGCCGCGGATGTCGGAGAGGGCGAAGAGATCGGGGGTGGCGTGGGGGTGGTGCGGGGCGGGGGCGGTCATCGCGTCCTCCTTGAGCGCGGGCCGGGCGGGCGGGCCGGGCGGGGTGCGCGGGGGAGGGACGGCGGCGGGTCTGGCCTGACGCCGGCGTCGGTGCCTGCGGGGTCCTGGTTGCGGCCCGTCGTTGGGGGCCTTGTTTCCAGCATGGACCTGTGGTGGTCGGCTCGCATGCGGGGGTGTCGGGGGTGTAGGTGGGGGCTGATGCTGGGTGGGTGGGTCGGGGGCGTGCCGGTACGTCCGCCCGTCGCCGCCGGATCAGACGTTGGCCGGGCAGGGAAGCGTCCGGTGACGCGGGCGTACGCGACGGGCTTTGGACGTACCGGCACGCCCCCTCCCGCCGGTGGGCCGCTGCGGGGCCTCCGGGGTGGTGGGGGGTGGGGGTCGGCCCAGGCTTCCGGGTCACACTTGGGAGGTGTTCGCGCCGACGTCGCGTCGGCAAAGGGGGTGTGGGGGCGGGCGTAGCGTATGTGTATGACGACGTACGGATCCTTCCCCGGTACGCGGCCGCGGCGTCTGCGGACCAGCCCCGCCATGCGGCGCATGGTCGCCGAGACCCGGCTGCATCCCGCTGACTTCATCCTTCCGGCCTTTGTGCGCGAGGGCATCGGCGAGCCCGTGCCGATCGCGGCGATGCCTGGCGTCGTGCAGCACACCCGGGACAGCCTGAAGAAGGCGGCCGCGGACGCGGTGGCGGCCGGGGTCTCCGGGATCATGCTCTTCGGAGTGCCGGAGGAGTCCAAGAAGGACGCGGTCGGTACGCCCGGCACCGATCCCGACGGGATCCTCCAGGTGGCGTTGCGCGATGTGCGTGCCGAGGTCGGTGACGAGCTCCTTGTGATGTCCGACCTGTGCCTGGACGAGACCACCGACCACGGTCACTGCGGTGTGCTCGACGCCGAGGGCCGTGTCGACAACGACGCCACGCTCGAGCGGTACGCCGAGATGGCGCAGGTGCAGGCCGACGCGGGCGCGCACGTGGTCGGGCCGAGCGGGATGATGGACGGCCAGATCGGCGTCGTCCGTGACGCCCTCGACCAGATCGGCCGCGAGGACGTCTCGATCCTCGCCTACACCGCCAAGTACTCCTCCGCCTTCTACGGCCCGTTCCGGGAGGCCGTGGGCTCGTCCCTGAAGGGCGACCGCAAGACGTACCAGCAGGACCCGGCGAACGCCCGGGAAGCCATGCGGGAGCTGGCGCTCGACCTCGAAGAGGGCGCCGACATGGTGATGGTGAAGCCGGCGGGACCGTACCTCGACATCCTCGCGCGGGTTGCGGACGCCGTGGATGTGCCGGTGGCCGCGTACCAGATCTCCGGCGAGTACTCGATGATCGAGGCCGCCGCCGAGAAGGGCTGGATCGACCGCGACAGGGCCATTCTGGAGACGCTGACGGGGATCAAGCGGGCCGGGGCGCGGAACATCCTCACGTACTGGGCGACCGAGGTCGCGCAGAAGCTGCGCTGAGGCGGGCAACACTGAGGCGGCCAATGCCGAGGGGCCTCTTGGTCCCGCCCGGTGGCGCGTCCGTATCCCGGAAACCCGCTTGTAGACGGCACGTACATCCCTAGGCTGCGGCAGGAGTCGCTGTCGCAGCCGAAGGAGCCGAGTCATGACCCTCGTCGAGCCCGCGCCCACCCGTGCCCCCGTGCCGCCGCTCGCCGCGCGGGCCCGTTCGATCGGCGGTTCGCCGGTACGGGACATCCTCGCCGTCACCGCGCGGCCCGAGGTGATCAACTTCGCGGGCGGGCTGCCGGCGCCGGAACTCTTCGACGTCGACGGGATCGCCGCCGCGTACCGGGCGGTCCTCGCCGAGTCGCCCGCACAGGCGCTGCAGTACTCCACGACGGAGGGCGAGCCGGAGCTGCGGGCCGCGCTCGCCGCGCGGACATCGGCACGCGGGCTGGCCACCGGCCCCGACGACCTGCTCGTCACCACCGGCTCCCAGCAGGCCCTTTCCCTGCTCGCCACCGCGCTGATCGAACCCGGGGACACGGTCCTCGTCGAGAACCCCTGCTACCTGGCGGCCCTCCAGGTCTTCGGCTTCGCGGGCGCGCGGGTGGTGGCCGTACCGGGGGACGGACACGGTGTCGATCCCGAGGCGCTGGAGGAACTGGTGGTGCGCGAACGCCCCAAACTGCTCTACACCGTGCCCACCTTCCAGAACCCGACGGGCCGCACCCTGCCCAGGGAGCGGCGGGCCGCCGTCGCCGCGGTCGCCGCCCGGCACGGGCTGTGGATCGTCGAGGACGACCCGTACGGCGAGCTCCGCTTCGAGGGCGAGCACGTGCCGTGGATCGCGTCGTACCCGGGCGCCGAGGACCGTACGGTCCTCCTCGGCTCCTTCTCCAAAGTCATGGCACCCGGCATGCGGCTCGGCTGGCTGCGCGCCCCGGCCGAGCTGCGCCGCGCGTGCGCCGTGGCCAAACAGGCCGCCGACCTGCACACCCCGACCGTCAACCAGCTCGCCGCGGCCCGCTACCTCGCGGACAGTGACCTCGACGGGCACGTCACGCGGGTCGCGGCGGTCTACCGCGAGCGCCGGGACGCCATGCTCGCCGGCCTCGCCGAGGCCCTCCCCGAAGGCTCGCACTGGGACCGGCCCGAGGGCGGAATGTTCCTCTGGGCACGGCTTCCGGAGACGTACGACACCACGGCACTGCTGCCCGCAGTGGTGCGGCAGGAGGTGGCGTACGTCCCCGGTGCGCCGTTCTACGCGGCCGAGCCCGATCGGTCGACGCTGCGGCTGTGCTTCGTGACGCAGACGCCGGAGGAGATCGGGGAGGGGCTGCGGCGGTTGGGGGTGGGGATGGGCGTGGGGCCGGCGCTCGGCCGGTGAGCCCTCCGAGTCACCAGGTGAGGGCGTCGGCCATGGTCGACTGCCAGTACGAGACGCTGATCGAGTCGTCTACGTACACGCCCTTCGCGGGGAGCGACGGGTGGGCCGCGTCTCCCGTGCTGTTGTTGAGGAGGACCTCGAGGGACTTGGCCGTGTAGCCGTTGGAGCCGCTGCCGTCCGCTGCCGACAGGAGCACGCTCGCGTAGCCCGACTCACCCGGGGCCAGCGTGACCACCGCCTGCGGCTTGGAGTCCTCGAAGGCCGGCGGGACCGACTGGGCCTCGCCGAAGCGGACGGCCGGGTAGCCGATGAGGTTGCAGTTCCCCGCGCCCGTGTTGGTGACGGTGAGGAGCACGTGGTTCAGGGGGCGGGAGACCTCTGTGGCGGTGGTTCGGGTGGTGGTGCTGGAGCAGCGGGTGGAGGTGGGGGCGGAGTCGTTCGAACCCGTGGAGCCGGTGGAGTTCGTGGAGCCCGTGGTGCCCGTGGTGCCCGTCGTGTCGTTGGCGGCCTGGCCGGCTCCCGTGGATGTTCCCTCGTTCGTCTTGTCCGACGGGGACGACGTGGTGGCGGACGTGTTGGGTGACTCCGTGGACGCGGTCACCTTCGACGCGCCCTCCTCGCGGACGCCCCCTCCGTCGTTGCACGCCGCCAGCGTCAGTGTGGCGAACGTGATCGCGGCTGCGGCGAGCATGCGGTTACGGGTGGTGCGTGCGGACATGGCTGATCCCCCTGTTGTGGAACGGGTGTTGATGCAGGCCGCTCGACCGGGTGCCGGGAGCGGCGTGCTTTGATGGCCACAGCTTGTGCGGTGATCCGTCCCAGCCGCCACAGCTGCCGGAGTTTCCGGGACGCTGGAACGCTCAAAGTGCCTCTGACCTGGTGGAACGATGTTCCCCTGGAACGCGGATCTGGGACGTGGGGAAGTGAGGAACGGTGGCGGGGGACGTGGCGGGGGACGAATTCTCGGAGCTCCTGGGACAGCTGAAGCAGCGGTCCGGGCTCAGCTATGGAGTGCTGGGGAAGCGGCTCCACATGAGTGCGTCCACGCTTCACCGGTACGTCAACGGGGACGCCGTACCGACGGATTACGCACCCGTGGAACGGTTCGCCCGGGTGTGCAAGGCGACCCCCGATGAGCTGGTGGAGCTGCATCGGCGGTGGGTGCTGGCGGATGCGCGGCGGGGGCAGAAGGGGGTCCCTTCGGGGACGGGGGCGGTGACGGAGGGGCCAACAGCATTGGCGCCGGAATCGTCGGCTGCGTCCGAGCCGGAGGACGCACCTGAGGTCGAGCGGGGGTCTGTACCGGAGCCTTTGGTGAAGCGGCGTCGGCGTACCGTCGTGCTCTCCGGTGCCGCCGTGGTCGCCGCCCTTGTGTCCGCGGCCCTCGTCGTGAACCTTGTGCCCGGCGAGGACGACGGTCAGGGCAGGAAGCAGCCTGTGGGTGCTGCCGCGCCGTCAGGTGTCAGCAGCCCTGTTGTCACCGCGTCGGCCGACGGGAAGCATGCCCCGGCCTCGCCGTCCGCCTCGCGCAGTGCCAGTCCTACGAGTCCTGCAAGTCCTACGGTGTCCGCGTCGGTGAGTGGTGGGGCCGCTGAGGTCGTGGCCGGCGCCACCGCGCCCGCGGTCGCCACCAACCCGTACAAGTGGGACGGCCCGTGCAGCCAGCACTACCTGGTGAACCAGAAGGCAGAGTATGTGCCCCCGCCGCCGAGCGAGTCGGAGGCGCGTGGGTGGGTGACCGCGCTCGGCGGTGTCGCCGCCGGGGAGCAGATGGTCGCGCTGACCGTGCAGGGCACCGGGGAGGCCACCGTCGTACTCGACGCACTGCATGTGCGCGTGGTGACGAAGAGTGCGCCGCTCGCCTGGAACGACTTCGCGATGGGCATCGGTTGCGGCGGCGGCGTGGAGACGAAGTCGTTCGCCGTGGACCTGGACGCCGGAAGCCCCGCGGTCGCGGCCAAGGCGGGGCAGCGCGACTTCCCGTACAAGGTCAGTGAGTCCGACCCCGAGGTCTTCTACGTGTTCGCGGACTCGAAGGCCCACGACGTGAGTTGGTACCTGGAGCTCGACTGGTCCAGCGGGACGAAGAAGGGCACGTTGCGCATCGACGACAACGGCAAGCCGTTCCGGACGAGCGGGAACGTGGGGCGGCCCGCGTACGCGTATCCGCTGGGCGACTCCGAGTGGTGGAGGGACGAGTACGAGCCCAACATCAAGGGCTGAGGCCGGCGGGGCGATCAAGGGCTGACACGGGCTGAGGCTTACGGCCCCGGATCGGGTTCCGGCCCTATCAAGTCCCCCTGGGAGTTAGGTTGTTGCCCGTTGAATGACGCGACTCTCCAGGGAGGGCCTTATGCCCGGTGACGCTCTCGGCCAGGACCCCGACGAGTTGAGAAGGAGGATCGACACCAGCAAGGCGCACCCCGCGCGCGTCTACGACGTCTTCCTCGGCGGCAAGGACAACTACGAGGTCGACCGAGCCGCCGCCGCTGCCGCCCTCGCCGCCAATCCGCGCGGCTACCTCGACGTCCGGCACAACCGCGACTTCCTGCGGCGCGCCGTGACCACGCTGGCCCGGGAAGAGGGCATCCGCCAGTTCCTGGACATCGGCACCGGGCTGCCGACGCAGGAGAACGTCCACCAGATCGCCCAGCGGATCATCCCGGACTCGCGGGTCGTGTACGTCGACAACGACCCGGTGGTTCTCGCTCATGCGCGCGCTCTGCTCACCAGCGGGCCCGAGGGCCTCACGGACTACATCGACGCCGACCTGAAGCAGCCCGCGCAGATCCTCGAAGAGGCCGCCAAGACCCTCGACTTCGACCGGCCGATCGCACTCGAACTCGTGGCGATCCTGCACTTCGTCGAGGACGCGGAGGCCTACCCGATCGTGCGCGAGCTCGTCGACGCGCTGCCGTCCGGAAGCCGGCTCGTCCTCAGCCACCTCACCGAGGACCTCAACCCCGAGAACGTCCGCGCGGTCCAACGGACGTACACCGAGCGCGGATTCACCTTCGTGCTGCGCTCCAGGGCGGAGGTCGAGCGCTTCTTCACCGAGAGCGGCCTGGAACTCGACGACCCCGGCGTCGTCCCCGCCCACCACTGGCGCCCCGACGGCGCCGCCCCGCTCCCCGAACGGGCCGATCCCGCCTACCTCGCCACCCTCGACGACATCGAGAAGGTCCGCTACCGCGACATCAACGACGTCACGGACGCGGACATCAATGTGTACGTGGCGACGGGGCGGAAGGCTTAGCGGGTGGGGTGCGCTTGGCCGGTCGGTGTCAGTCCCACCAGAAGGACCACACCTGCTGGTCGAGGATCTCGTGTGCCGCGTACGCCCGCAGGGCCTCGTGGTTGCCCTGGGTGATGTTGTCCGGGCAGAACGCGAAGTGCTCGGCGGCGACCGCCTCCGCCTCCGCCATGGTGGTCGGCGGGGCGGCCACCGACAGGACGAGCTGGTCGAAGGTGAGGGCGACCACGCGTATGCCGAAGCGGTCCTCCCAGGAGCGGAGTACGGCGCACAGGCGAGCGACATCACCCTCGTAGTTCACGGGACCGGACCAGCCGATCGCCGCCGGAATGTCCGCGCTGCGGCGGGCGGGGACCAGGGCGAGGCGCGGGTCCTTGAGCCAAGAGCCGTCGGCCGAGAGGGAGTCGGCGATGTCGGCGGCGCGGGTGTCGGGGTCGGTGGCGGTGGGTGCGTCCGGGGCGCCCGGGGCTGTGGTGGGTGTGGTGGCGGGGGCGAGGCCCGGCCACTCCGGGCCGTACGGGGCGATCGTCTCGTCGTAGGTGTTGGGCTCGCCGAAGACTGCGACGACGGCCTCCTTGCCGGGGTAGTCCTCGTCGGCGCCGAGCTCGTCCGCCGCGTACTCCTCCCAGAACTCCGCCAGCACCTCCTCGGCGTCGTGATCCCCGGGGTACGACACCTCGTCCGGCCTCAACTCCCAGTCCTCCAGGCCTCCTTGGGCGCCGCCGACGTCCACGAGGAGGGGGAGCAGGCCGGAGGTCCGCCGGGCGGGCTCCAGCGCCGACCAGGCTCCGGGGGTCGCCGGTGCGTCGGCGTGCCAGAGCAGCGGCTCGTGCCACGCGCCCTCGCGCGTCGCGTCGATCAGTTTCCCGGGCGGGAGTTCAAGCCCGAGCGTGCGCCCGCTCGGGTCGGCCGCCAGCTTCGGCAGCGGGTTGGGGAGTGTCGCCATGGCCCTGACTTTAGGGGGAGCCACTGACAACGGGCCCGGGTGGTCCTGGTTGCTCTAACTCCAGCTCGGTGAAGGCCCTTCGGAGTGGCCGTACGGCACGGGGCGGCCGGTGAACGCGTCCAGGAGGATCCGGTCGGCCAGCGGGCGGTCCAGTTCCACCGTCACCTTCTTGGCGCGCAGATCGCTGGTGCAGGGGCCGTCCTTCGTCCCGACGACCGACGCGGACAGCACCACGCTGCCGTCCGTCTCCAGCACGGCCACGGCAGGGCCGTCGTCGCAGGATCCGTGGTTGGCGACGACGGTGACCGACCGGCCGTCGTCGGCCACTTCGGCCAGCCGGTCGAGCGGCATCAGGTGGTTGGTGGGTGTCTCCCTGGCCGGCTTGATCGGCGGCTTGGGGAGCTTCGAGGGGCTGAGGGCGACCTGCTTGAGCGGGGTGTCGTAGCCGTCCAGCGTGAACATCCAGGCCGGTACGGTCGCCGGGCCACGGCTGGTGGCCAACGCCATCTCGCCGAGCTTCGCCCCGGTCACGGTCAGGTGCGGTCCGTCGCTGCCGCCGCGGGCCACCGTCTCGTACGCCGCCTGCGCCCCCGTCAGCGGCAGCGTGAGCGAGCCTCCGCTCTTCCACTCCACCTTGCCGTCCTTGGGTGAGGTGGCGGGGAGCTTGCCGCGCAGGACGAAGTTCTGGGTCATGTACGCGAGCTTGTCGTCCTCGTTGCGGAAGGCGCCGTCTGGCAACTGGACCGACTCGCCCATCGGGTAGTAGCCCTTGCGCCACACCTCGGCGGCCTGAGAGCCGTCCCAGGCCTCTGCGACCTGGCGGGCGCGGGGGCCCGACTCCGGGGGAGAGCTACCGGGCCATTTGTCGCCGCAGCCGGTGAGCGCTGCGGCTGCGGTGGTGAGCAGGGTCAGGGTGATGAGTAGGTGGGGTGTGCGTGGGGTGGTTCGGGTCGTGTCCATGGGTCCCCCGGCGGCAGGCAGCTGGGTAGCTGGCGGTGACGGTGACGTCCGTACCGTTCCTGTGACGCGCCGGACTTGGGGCGCGTTCGGTTCGCGGGGATGGGGGATTGCTTGTTGCCGCATCGTGACCGGGCGCGGTGGCCATGGTGGTGCGGGGGTGCGTTCGCAGGTGCTGGTGGGTGCTCGGGAGGGTGGGACGTATCTGCCAATCACCCCTGCTGCCCCCGGCTTCACAGCCGGGGGCCACACGAGCCGGCCTGCGAGGGTCGGCGTCGATGAAGGGTCTGGTCAGAGTCGCTCAGGTGTCCTGATGCCCAGCAGGGCCATGCCCTGGTGGAGGGTGCGGGCCGTCAGGTCGCAGAGGAACAGGCGGTTTTCGGCGATCTCCTGTGCCGGGCGCGGCTTGATCACCGGGCACTGGTCGAAGAACGTCGTGTACAGCGACGCCAGCTGGTACAGGTACGCGGTCACCTTGTGCGGTGCGTACTCTGCCGTCGCCTCCGTGAGCAGATCGCCGAACCCGTCCAGGTGCAGGCCCAACGCCCGCTCGGCCGGGGCGAGTTCGAGCTCCGGGTGGGCGATGGGGGACGCGCCCTCCGCCTTGCGCAGGATCGACCTGTTCCGGGCGTACGCGTACTGCAGGTACACGCTCGTGTCGCCGTTGAGCGAGACCATCTGGTCCAGGTCGAACTTGTAGTCCCGGTTCGCCGACGTCGACAGGTCCGCGTACTTCACGGCGCCGATCCCGACGTACCGGCCGTTCTCGACGATCTCCTCCTCGGTCAGGCCCACCTTCGCGGCCTTCTCGCGCACGACCGCCGTGGCCCGCTCGACGGCCTCGTCGAGGAGGTCCTCGAGCTTGACCGTCTCGCCCTCACGGGTCTTGAACGGCTTGCCGTCCGCGCCGAGCACCGTGCCGTAGCCCATGTTGTGCGCGGTGACCTCGTCGGTCAGCCAGCCCGCCCGGCGTGCCGTCTCGAAGACCATCTTGAAGTGCAGGGACTGGCGGACGTCCACGACGTAGATCAGCGTCGTCGCGTTCAGGTCGGTGACACGGTTGCGGATCGCGGAGAGGTCGGACGCCGCGTAGCCGAAGCCGCCGTCCGCCTTCTGCACGATCAGCGGCACCGGCTGGTCGTCCTTGCCCCGGATCTCGTCGAAGAAGACCACGAGCGCGCCCTCGGAGCGCACGGCGACGCCGGACTCCTCCAGGAGGCGCGCCGTCTCGGGCATCAGGTCGTTGTACGCCGACTCGCCGACGATCTCCTCGTCCCTGATCTCCATGTCGAGCTTCTCGAAGACCGAGTTGAAGTAGACCTTCGACTCGTCCACGAACTGCTGCCACAGGTCGAGGGTCTCCTTGTCGCCGGACTGGAGGGCGACGACCCGCTTGCGGGCCCGCTCCTTGAAGTCCTCGTCGGCGTCGAAGACGGCGCGCGAGGCCTTGTAGACCCGGTTCAGGTTCGACATGGCCTGCTCGCCGTCGACCTCTTCGGCGGGGGCCAGCTCGCCCGGGTTCTCGATCAGGTACTGGATGAGCATGCCGAACTGGGTGCCCCAGTCGCCGATGTGGTGCCGGCCGATCGTCTGCTCGCCGGTGAAGTCGAGCATGCCGCGCAGCGCGTCGCCGATGACGGCCGAGCGCAGATGGCCGACGTGCATCTCCTTCGCCACGTTCGGCTGGGCGTAGTCGATGACCGTGACGCCCGGCTTCTCCTTCAGCGGTACGCCGAGCCGGTCGTCGTCGTACCGGGCGGCGAGGGTCTCGATGATCGCCTTGTCGGTGATCGTGATGTTCAGGAAGCCGGGTCCCGAGACCTCGATGTCCTTGATCACGTCACCGGCCGCCACCTCAGCCACGACCTGCGTCGCCAGCTCCCGCGGGTTCGCCTTCGCCTTCTTCGCGAGGGCCAGGATCCCGTTGGCCTGGAAGTCCGCCCGGTCGCTTCGGCGCAGCAGCGGGTCAGCGGAACCGGCCTCCGGCAGAGCTGCCGAGAGAGCGTCCGCGAGGCGCTGATGGACGGAAGCGGTGAGGGACGTGACCGAGGCCATGGAGTGGCTGCCGTTCTGCTCGGGTTCCGGAACTTGCTTTACTACGGAAACCGAGTATCCCACGCCGTGAAAAGCCGTTTTCGCGGTTCAGGGCCGAGCTGGGAGAATGAGGCCGTCAGCCGTGTGACCGTACCGGCTGCTCCCGAAGGAACTCCAGAAAAAGAGGACGTGCCGATCGTGGCTCAGAGCACCGAGACCACCGACTGGGTCTCCCGTTACGCGGATGAGGTCATCGAGGAGTCGGAGCGTCGGGCCCCGGGCAAACCGGTCGTCGTCGCGTCCGGGCTCTCGCCCTCCGGCCCGATCCACCTCGGGAACCTCCGCGAGGTCATGACGCCGCACCTCGTCGCCGACGAGATCCGGCGGCGCGGCCACGTCGTACGCCACCTGATCTCCTGGGACGACTACGACCGCTACCGCAAGGTCCCGGCCGGCGTCCCCGGCATCGACGACTCCTGGGCCGAGCACATCGGCAAGCCGCTCACCTCGGTCCCCGCGCCCGCCGGCTCCTCGTACCCGAACTGGGCCGAGCACTTCAAGGCCGCGATGACCACCTCGCTCGCCGAGCTGGGCGTGGAGTACGACGGGATCAGCCAGACCGAGCAGTACACCTCCGGTGTGTATCGGGACCAGGTCCTGTTCGCGATGAGGCACCGCGGGGACATCGACGCGATCCTCGAGCAGTACCGGACCAAGAAGAGCCCGGCGAAGAAGCAGGGGCAGAAGCCACTCGACGAGGCCGAGCTGGAGGCCGCCGAGGGGTCCGGCGCAGCCGCCGAGGACGACGGCAGCACGGACGCCGGGTACTTCCCGTACAAGCCCTACTGCGGGAGTTGCGAGAAGGACCTGACGACCGTCACCGCCTACGACGACGACAGCACCGAGCTGACGTACACCTGCTCGGCCTGCGGTTTCTCCGAGACCGTCCGGCTGAACGAGTTCAACCGCGGCAAGCTGGTCTGGAAGGTCGACTGGCCCATGCGCTGGGCGTACGAAGGGGTCGTCTTCGAGCCGAGCGGTGTCGATCACTCGTCCCCGGGCTCCAGCTTCCAGGTCGGCGGGCAGATCGTCGGCATCTTCGGCGGCAAGCAGCCGATCGGGCCCATGTACGCGTTCGTCGGCATCAGCGGCATGGCCAAGATGTCCAGCAGCAAGGGCGGGGTCCCCACCCCGGCCGACGCCCTCCAGATCATGGAACCGCAGCTGCTGCGCTGGCTCTACGCCCGCCGCCGCCCCAACCAGTCCTTCAAGATCGCCTTCGACCAGGAGATCCAGCGGCTGTACGACGAGTGGGACAAGCTCGAGGGCAAGGTGACCGACGGAAGCGTGCTCCCGGCGGACGCCGCCGCGTACTCCCGTGCCGTGGGTACGGCGGCCGGGGAGCTTCCCAGGACGCCCCGCCCGATGGCGTACCGCACCCTCGCCTCCGTCGCCGACATCACCGCCGGCGCCGAGGACCAGACCCTGCGGATCCTGAGCGAACTCGACCCCGACAACCCGCTCGGCTCGCTCGACGAGGTCCGGCCGCGGCTCGACAAGGCCGAGACCTGGATCAACACGCAGGTCCCGGCGGAGGAGCGGACCGTCGTCCGTGAGGAGCCCGACACCGAGCTCCTGAAGTCCCTCGACGACCAGGGCCGCGAGTCCCTGCGCCTGCTGCTCGACGGACTCGACGCCAACTGGTCCCTGGACGGCCTGACCCACCTCGTCTACGGCGTCCCCAAGGTCCAGGCCGGCTTCCCCGCCGACGCCACCGCCAAGGAACTGCCCGCCGAGATCAAGGTCGCCCAGCGCACCTTCTTCGCCCTGCTGTACCACCTGCTGGTCGGGCGTGACACGGGCCCGCGCCTGCCCACGCTGCTGCTCGCGGTGGGCCAGGACCGGGTGCGCAAGCTGCTCGGGGCGTAGGGCCGCAGGGCCTTAGGGCCTTTGGGCCTTCGGCTGTACGAGGATGGGGGCGCCCGGTGATCACCGGGCGCCCCCATCGACGTACGCACTGACCTTCTTACGCGATGTGGTCTTCCTGGAGTTCCGCCGTGTGGCGGTTGGTGAAGCGGTTGACCATCCGGTCGGCCTCGCGCTGCGGGAGCGTGTTGCCGTACGTCGCCTCCACGTCACCCCTGAACTGGCCCGAGGTCGGATAGCTGCCGTCTATCGACTTCTTGAAGACCATGTAGTAGTCGTCCTCGGTCGGCTCCGAGCCGCCGCCCGCACCCATTTCACGGGTCCGGCCCGGGCCCGACGGGATCGGGAAGGTACCGGTGTCCTCCGGAGAGGGCTCCGGGGCGGAGGCCGGCGGCTCCTCGTACTGCTGCGGGAACATCTGCTGCTGCTCGAACTGCTGCTGTTCCTCGAACTGCCGCCGAACCCGGAACTGCTGCTGTTCCTCGAACTGCTCGAACTGCTCGGCCTGCTGCTGCTCCGCGTACCACTGCATGTACGCGGCATCCGGGTCGTACGTCGGGTCGTAGCCGCCCTGATACGCGACGGTCTGGGGGTCCCGCGACTGAAGCCACTGACTCTGCGGCTCGGTGAGGTCCTCCGGCTGCTGCTGCACCGGGGCTGCGGGAGACTCCAGCGCGGGCTGTTCCACGGCCGCGGGCGCCGCCTCGACCGGAGTCGGCGCCGGGGGCAGGAGCGCCGGCTCGATGCCCGCCGCTGCCAGGCCCGCCGGGGCCGTCTGCGCCAGCGGGACGCCGTACTTCGCGAGCCGCAGCGGCATCAGGGACTCGATCGGGGCCTTGCGGCGCCAGGCGCGGCCGAAGCGCGAATTGAGCCGAGCCTGGTAGACGAGGCGGTCCTGCTCCAGCTTGATGACCTGCTCGTAGGAGCGCAGCTCCCACAGCTTCATACGGCGCCACAGGAGGAACGTCGGGATCGGAGAGAGTAGCCAGCGCGTGAGGCGGACACCCTCCATGTGCTTGTCGGCCGTGATGTCCGCTATGCGGCCGATCGCATGCCGGGCCGCCTCGACCGAGACCACGAAGAGGATCGGGATCACGGCGTGCATGCCGACACCCAGCGGGTCCGGCCAGGCCGCGGCGCCGTTGAACGCGATCGTCGCGACGGTCAGCAGCCACGCCGTCTGGCGCAGCAGCGGGAAGGGGATCCTGATCCACGTCAGGAGAAGGTCAAGGGCGAGCAGGACGCAGATGCCCGCGTCGATGCCGATCGGGAAGACATAACTGAAGTTCCCGAAGCCCTTCTGGATCGCGAGCTCGCGGACGGCCGCGTACGAACCGGCGAAGCCGATGCCCGCGATGACGACCGCACCGGCGACAACCACGCCGATGAGAATCCGGTGAGTGCGTGTGAGCTGAATGGGCGCGGACACCCGTACTCCCCTCCCCTTACTTGTCGTTGCGCGCAACAGGGTGGCACATGTGTGCGTCGCTCGGATGCCCGGTACGGCACGAGCCCGGTCCCTGTAGGGGCCGGGCTCCTGCAAATGGCCTGGTGGGGCTACGAGTTGAGCAGCAGGACCATCTCGCGACGGGTCAGCTCTTCGTCGCCGACTTGGAAGGTGACGCGCTCTTCGAGGCCGACTTCGACGGGGACGCCGACTTCGTGGCCGACTTGGACGGTGACGCGCTCGCCGTGGCGCCGCCCTCCTTGTTCGCGGCGGTCACAGCCGCCACCGCCTCCTTCGCGGCCTTCTCCGCCGACTTCAGCAGAGTGGCGGCGGACGGGGTCTTCTCGCCCGCCAGACCGGCACCGTTGTAGTCGAGCGTGACGACGACGTTCTCCACGCGCGCCACGATCGTCTGCTGCTTGAAGGCGCCTTCCTTCTTCTTCAGGTCGTAACTCACGGCCGTCGCCTCGTCGCCCGTACCGGACACCGGCGCCGACTTCGTGTTCTTCGCGCCCGTCACCGCCTTCGCGGCCGTGACCTGCTTCTCGAAGTACGTGTGCGCCTGCTCGTCGCCCGAGCCACGCGTGTCCGAGTCGAAACGCAGCAGGGCCACGTTCAGCCAGCGGTACTGCGAGCCGTCCACGCCGTTGCTGTCGAGGCTCGTCCAGTAGCAGTTGCCACGCTCGGACGCATCGTCCGATGTGCCCTTCTTGCCGGACTTGGCCGCCTTCGGGACCAGTGAGCCCAGCGTCTTGTCCGACAACACCGAACAGGACTCGGGCAACGTCGCGTACGCGGCCGCCTGCACCGCGTTCGCCGAAGCGCTCGCGGAAGCCTGCGCGTCCGGGCTCGAACCGGAGCTGTTGTTCGCGTCACCGGAACCGGAATCAGAGCCGGAATCCGAGGAACAGCCTGCGGCGACAAGCATCACCGGGACGGCGGCTGCGCTGACAAGGATGCGGGTGAGTCGCGGTACTCGGCCTACTCGCTGTACTGGTCGGTGCATGGTTCCTTCACTCGTGGCGCTCGTGGTCCGGCTGCACATGGAACGTGCGACCGGTCGGGTCCGAGGGGCCACGGTACGCGGTGAGCAACGTGGACGGTCCCGCTTCGCGGGCTTTGCGCCCACGGCCCGAACCCCCCTCCACACCCCCTAACCGTCGAGCGTGTCAGCCAGCTTCGCCGCCAGATTCCGCGCCCTGTCCTGCATTTCCTTGCTGTCCGGCACCTCGCCCGTGACCGCCGGCTGCTCGTCGTACTCGATCGTCACGATCACATTCGACGTGCGGAACACCACAGTCACCGTGCGCTGCTGAGCCGTCGAGCCGGCGGAGCTGAGGGTGTCGTTCAGGTACGCCTCGTCGCCGAGACCGTCGAGGGTGCGGGGCTGGAGGGAGGTGGGGGTCGCGCTCGCGGAGGGCGAGGCGGAGGCCGTCGACGAGGGGGTCGCGCTCGCGCTCGCGCTGCCGGAGGCGGAGTCCGACGGGGACGCGGAACTGCCGGCGTCCGGACTCTCCTCGCTCCCCTCACTCTCCGAGCTCGCGGAGGCGGAGGGCTCGGGGAGGTCCGCCGCCGTCTCCTTGCCCGCGTACAGGCCCGAGGCCTTGCTGTCGTCGCTCACCGAGTCGTACGACACCACGCGCTCGAAATCGACGAAGAGGTGATCGGTGGCGTTCGTCGACTCCACCTTCCAACGGCAGCCGACGCGCCGGTCGGTGTCGTACGTGAGCGTGGCCGTGCCCTCGTACGCCGTCTCGCGCTGCTCCTCGTCCGCGATCTGCTCGATGCCGGGCAGCAGCGAGTCGAGGGTGCCGTGGTCGACGGCGGCGCAGGCCTCCGGGAGCGTGCGGTACTTGCCGGGCTGGGCCGCCGGTGCCGTCGAACTGGAGCCGCCCGGCTTCGAGTCGTCCGTCGCGCCGTCGTCGCTCGAACTGCCCGTGCAGCCGGCCAGCAGCGCCGCGAGGAGCACGGCGACGCCGGGTACATACGCCTTCCGCTGCACGGTCAGGCTCCTCTCCTGTGGTTATTCGGTTGCCGCGTGGGGGCGGCCCCTGGAGACAATGTCTATCGCACGCACTGCCGTGAACGCCGGTCCGTTGTCCCATACGTAGACCTTGGCGCTGGTTTTGCGTTTTGAGACTTCTGCTTGTTTCCGGGGGAAAGGGAACGATATGTCGTACGTAGAGGTACCGGGCGCCAAGGTCCCCATCCGCATGTGGACCGACCCGGCGTCGGTCGAGGACGTGGCGCTCCGTCAGCTCCAGAACGTCGCGACCCTGCCGTGGATCAAGGGGCTCGCTGTGATGCCCGACGTCCACTACGGGAAGGGTGCGACGGTCGGGTCCGTCATCGCCATGCGGGATGCGGTGTGTCCTGCGGCGGTGGGGGTGGACATCGGGTGCGGGATGTCTGCCGTCAAGACGTCGCTCACCGCCAATGATCTGCCGGGGGATCTTTCGCGGCTTCGGTCGGAGGTTGAGCGGGCTATTCCGGTGGGGCGGGGGATGCATGACTCTGCCGTTGAGCCTGGGCGGTTCCATGGGCTGGCTACTGGGGGGTGGGATGACTTTTGGGGGCGGTTTGATGGGGTTGCGGAGGCGGTGAAGTTCCGGCGGGGGCGGGCCGTTTTGCAGATGGGGACACTCGGAGCCGGGAATCACCATTGTGAAGTATCGGTTGATTCGGATAGTTCGATCTGGTTGACGCTCCACTCCGGGTCCCGCAACATCGGCAAGGAACTCGCCGAGTACCACATAGGTGTCGCGCAGAAGCTCCCGCACAATCAGGGCCTGGTCGACCGTGACCTCGCGGTCTTCGTCTCGGACACTCCGCAGATGGCCGCCTACAGGAATGACCTCTACTGGGCGCAGGAGTACGCGAAGTACAACCGCTCGATCATGATGGCGCTCCTGAAGGACGTTATCCGCAAGGAGTTCAAGAAGGCGAAGCCGACTTTCGAGAAGGAAGTCAGCTGTCACCACAATTACGTTTCCGAGGAGCGCTACGACGGGATGGACCTGCTCGTGACGCGCAAGGGTGCGATTCGGGCGGGTGCCGGTGACCTCGGGATTATCCCGGGTTCCATGGGCACGGCGACGTACATTGTGAAGGGACTCGGGAACGAGAAGGCCTTTAACTCGGCGTCGCACGGCGCGGGTCGGCGTATGAGCCGTAACGCGGCCAAGCGTCGTTTCTCGACGAAGGACCTGGAGGACCAGACGCGGGGTGTCGAGTGCCGCAAGGACTCCGGCGTCGTGGACGAGATTCCGGGTGCGTACAAGCCGATCGAGCAGGTTATGGAACAGCAGCGTGACCTCGTGGAGGTCGTGGCGAAGCTGAAGCAGGTTGTCTGTGTGAAGGGCTAGACGTGGCGATGGGCGCGGCGAACGTTCGCCGCGCCCATCGTGAGTTGGCTAGTCCGGCGACCCTACTGCGCCGTGAAGCAGTTTCCAGCGGCGAACTTGGCAGGCGCTATAGGAGTAGCCCAGTTCGGCTGCCGCGTGGGCAATCGTAGGGGCGGCGAGCACGATCCGGTCCATTTCGCTGGTCCACTCGATGCGTGGTGGCCTGGGCTTGGAGTCAGCCGGGCGAGTCCATGCTGCGACGCTCTCCGCGGTTGCCTGCTTCCGCTTCAAGGACAAACAGCCCGGATAGTAGAGGCGCGCAGTCAGTTTTTGCGCTGCCTCGGTGATGTACATGATGTTGTAGATGTCGTCGCGTTGGTTACGTCGTAGCTTGCGCTCGGCGCCTGTGATGTCCTCTGCGTAGGAGCACAGGTAAGCCATGATGGACGTGCTGGCTGTCGTCAGGGAAATGAAGGGGTAGCCCTGGGAGTAGCCCACGGAACCATCGGCGTCGATGATGCCTCTGAGATAGTCGCGGCGGGAGAACTCGACGCGTGGTGGGGTGATCGTCTTCGACTTGCGGCCGTAAGGCAGGCCGAGTTGGTTGAGCTTGGTCCTGGCTTCGAGGGAGCACAAGGTCCAGATCGCCGTGTGGCTGTTCTTGGCGAAGTTCGTGGACCGAGTGCGTTCTCTGATGCTGCTGTTGTACGGCGTCAGCCGCTGGAATTCGCGCAGGATTCCGATGTCCCGCGCGTTGATCTCGGCGGTCAGGCGTCCTTTCTGGCCGGGCCCCTTCGCGAGGTGTCCATCGGCCTGCAAGAAGCCGAACATGTACGCGTAGTTGGGGTCTTCGAGGTCCATGAACCCCGTCGTGTCGACGCCGAGGGCGTCGTCCAACGTGAACTGGTGAGCGTTAGGCTCGCGTTCAGCCACAGGGAAGTCTCTCTTCCGTGCTGGTCAGGCCCTCGGCCGGGATGGCAGTCCCGGTCGGGGGCCGTCGTTTTTGATGTTGTGGTGCGAGCCTAGATCGCGAGTTCTGGTGCCGTATGGGTGATCTATCCGGTTCACCCTTGTGAGTTAGTGGAGTCGCTTCTCCAGGAGCGTCACCGCGTACGGGTTGCCCAAGCCGCTGTCCTTCGCGGCCTGTTCGCCAACGACCGTGTAGCCCGCCGCCTGGTAGTACTCGCGCAGGCGCGGGTTGCCGGCGAGGCAGTCCAGACGGGAGAGGGTGCGGCCCGTGGCTGTGATGCGGCGCTCCGCCTCTGCCAGCAGGTGGCGGCCGGTGCCGGGTGGGGCTACCCGGCGGTCCGTCATCAGGCGGTGGATGTAGGCGGCGGTGGGAGGCTGGGGGCGGCGGGTTCCAGGAGGTTGGCGCGGAGGGCCGAGATGAAGGTGGTGTCCAGGCCCAGGATCTGTGTGACGTAGGACTGGATCGAGCCGTAGCGGGAGTTCAGGTCCGCCAGGAACAGGGTCATGACCTCGGCGGGCGCCTGGCCGTAGCCCGGCCACGTCAGTTCCCGGTCGGGATTGGCC
This sequence comes from Streptomyces sp. NBC_00620, assembly GCF_026341825.1. GTDB lineage: Bacteria > Actinomycetota > Actinomycetes > Streptomycetales > Streptomycetaceae > Streptomyces. The sequence continues at coordinate 1,269,949 of NZ_JAPENY010000001.1, read as the reverse complement.
GCCCGCCAGTCCGCCACCAGACGGGCCGTCGCCAGCCCCGTCAGTGTGAAGTCCTCGACGATCGTCCGTTCCGGGACGCCCAGCAGGGCCAGGACCAAGGCCGCCACCAGGCCCGTACGGTCCTTGCCCGAGGCGCAGTGGAAGACGACGGGGCCTTCGCCCGCTGTCGCTATCAGCTCCAGCGTTTCGCGGATCTCCTTCGTGCCGTCCTTCGCGACCTCCGCGTAGCGGGCCGCCAGGTATGGGCCGGGGGCCACGTCCGGTGCCAGCGCCGACTGGTCGTACGGGCGGTGCTCGATGCTCTGGTTGTGGTAGGCGAGGGACGGGTGTGCCGGGACCCGGCCCTTCGCCTCGATCTCCCAGGGGTATCGGAGGTCGACCACCGTGCGGATGCCGAGGGACAGGAAACGGTCCCAGTCCGCGCCTTCCAGCTTGCTCAGCGAGTCCGACCGGAACAGGCGGCCCCGGCGGACCGTGCTGCCGTCCTCGGCCTGGTATCCGCCCAGGTCACGGAAGTTGTGCAACTGCGCGAAAGGTATGTGTCTGTTCACTTGCGGGAGCGTATGTCGACCCCGCCTCGGGCGAACACCCGTTTTGATCACTTCGCGTGCATGACCGCGTAGATCATTACGAAAGCCACGATGTGGATGCCGAAGAGGAAGTACGCCAGGTACCACCAGACGTAGCGTTCGTCCTTGGTTTCCTGGGTCAGGCGGCGTTGTTCCTGGGCCTGGGTCTGGGCCTGTGTCGGCTCCTGGTCCCCGGTGGGGTCGTCCGGCATCACAACTCCCGGTGGACCTTGGCGTTCGAGGCCTGGGCGCGGGGGCGGACTACGAGGAGGTCGATGTTGACGTGGCTGGGGCGGGTGATCGCCCAGGTGATCGTGTCGGCCACGTCCTCGGCGGTGAGGGGCTCGGCGACGCCCGCGTAGACCTTGGCGGCCTTTTCCTCGTCGCCGCCGAAGCGGGTCAGTGCGAACTCGTCCGTCTTGACCATGCCGGGGGCGACCTCGATGACCCGGACCGGGGTGCCGACGATCTCCAGTCGGAGGGTCTCGGCGAGGACGTGTTCGGCGTGCTTGGCGGCGACGTAGCCGCCGCCGCCCTCGTACGTGCTGAATCCGGCGGTCGAGGAGAGGACGACCACCGTTCCGTCGCCGCTGGCCGTCAAGGCGGGGAGCAGGGCCTGGGTGACGTTCAGGGTGCCGATGACGTTCGTCTCGTACATCTGGCGCCAGTCGGCCGGGTCGCCCGTCGCGACGGGGTCGGCGCCGAGCGCGCCGCCGGCGTTGTTGACCAGGACGCCGATCGTCTTGAAGGCGCCGGCGAACTCGTCGACCGCCGCGCGGTCCGTGACGTCGAGGGTGTACGCCGTCGCCTGGTGGCCCGTCGCGTTCAGCTCCTCCGCGAGCGCCTCGATGCGGTCCTTGCGGCGGGCGGTCAGGACGACGCGGTAGCCCGCGGCCGCCAGCTGCCGGGCCGTCGCGGCGCCGATGCCGCTGCTGGCACCGGTGACGACGGCGATACGGGACGCGGCGGCGGGGCTCATACGGCTGCTCCTCAGGGCGGGGCTGGGCGGTGCGTGGTGCGGTGCGTGGTGCGTTGCGGTGGGCGGGGTGGATCGGACCGCCCCCGGTCAGGATAGGCGGGGTGGGTGTCCGGGCGGTTGGTGGCCTGGATCTCGGATGGGCCCGGAACTGTCCTGCGTGGGAAACTGGAGTGGGTGATCCCCTGCTCAGGAGGTGGATCATGGGACAGGCACGTGAGGTCATGGACCGGCTCACCGAGGCGCTCACCTCGACCCCGGACCTCAAGGCCGTCGCCGAGCTGTACGCGGTGGACGCGGTCGCCTTCACGCCCGACGCCGGAGAGATCCACGGGCGCGACAACATCGTCGAATACTGGCGTCAGATGACGGACTCGGTCACGGGTGCCAGGTACGAGTCGGTGTACGCGACCGAGGTCGGCGACACCGCCATCGACGAGGGGTACTACAACGGGACGAACACGGGTCCGCTGCCGTTGCCCTCCGGGGAGTCGCTGCCCGCGACGGGGAAGGGTGTCAGGATCCGCGGCTGCGACATCGCGACCGTCGAGGACGGGCGGATCGTCAGCTATCGGCTCTACTTCGACCAGATGGATTTCCTGGGGCAGTTGGGGTTGTTGCCCGAGCTGACGTCTTCGTCCTGAGGACCGCGGGTGCCCCTGAACGGCTGGATCCGTGAAGGGGCGCCCCTCTCAGTTGCCCCGCGGCGCGTACATGATCACTGCCATGCCCGCGAGGCAGATCAGCGCGCCTGTGACATCCCAGCGGTCCGGCCGGTAGCCGTCCGCGACCATCCCCCACGCGATGGACCCCGCTACGAAGATGCCGCCGTACGCGGCGAGGATGCGTCCGAACTCGGCGTCCGGCTGGAGCGTGGCCACGAAGCCGTACACGCCGAGGGCCATCACGCCCGCGCCGATCCACAGCCAGCCGCGGTGCTCGCGTACGCCCTGCCAGACCAGCCAGGCGCCGCCGATCTCGAAGAGTGCGGCGAGGACGAAGAGGGCGGCGGAGCGGGCGATCAGCATGCGGTCACTTTTGCATGGGCGGTCATGAGGGTTTGCGCTGCTGTTCGCTGTCACCTGATGGACGGCGCCTGGCAGTGGGCAGAGGTGGGATACATCCCGTGACGGTGACCGGCCGAGTGAAGGGAATGACCTCATGGGGATGCGAACGCGAACGCTGGTGCGGGTGCTGTGTGCGACGAGTGTCGGGGCGGGGCTGGTGGTGGGGGCGGTCTGGCCTGCTGTCGGCGCCGCGGCTCTCGCTCCGGAGGCGGATCTCGCCTACCACGGGGACGTGTCCATGGCGGAGGGCCGTGTCGACGTACGGCTGACTCCTCGGAACCACGGGCCGGGTGCCGTTCCGGACGCGACGGTTCGGCTGCGCTGGTCGGTTGCCCTGGCGGATCGGCAGAGTTTGCCGGACGGGTGTGCGCGGGCGGAGGCGCGGGCTGTGGTGTGCCGGACGGGGGCGTTGGCGGCGGATGGGGTGGGGGAGGAGATCAGGCTGGGGGTGCGGCTGCGGGGGGCGCCGGCCGAGGTGACGGTGTCGTTCGACACGGTTTGGGGTGGGGGTGCGGTGGATCGTAATTCCGGCAATGACCGGCAGCGGGTGCTGGTGCTGGATACGGGGGACTCGTATGCCTTCTAGTGGGGGGGCGCCTGCGGGTCGGTGGGGGGTCGGGGTCGTGCCGGTACATCCGCCCGTCGCTTGATGGACACTTCTGTTTCTTGGGTGGCTGGGTTGGCTGTGACCACGTATGCGACGGGCATCTGATGTACCGGCACGACCCCTTCCGTCGTGTTGCGGGTGCGGGGCCTTGGGACCGGGGGGCCGGGGGTACGGCTGCGGGGGGTCAGGACGGTGTTGTGTCGTAGTGGTCTCTGGCCTTGTTGACCTGCTCTATGTGTAGTTCTGCCCAGTCCTTCACTGCGGCCAGGAGGTGGCTGAGGCTGGTGCCCAGGGGGGTCAGTTCGTAGTCGACTCGGACTGGGACGGATGGGGTGACCGTGCGGGTCACGATTCCGTCGCGTTCCAGTGAGCGGAGTGTCTGGGTGAGCATTTTGGGGCTGACGCCCGCGATTTTGCGGGTGAGGTCGCTGTAGCGCATCGAGCCGGTGGTGAGCGCGCAGACTACGAGGCTGACCCACTTGTCGCTGATGCGGTCGAGGAGCTGGTTGGTGGGGCAGCTCCTGATGAACGCGTCGTACTCGACGCGTGCCTGTTCGCGCCGCTGGGCCGCGGTCGTGGTCGCCATGGGCTCACCTCCGGGTGACGTACGCACCTTGAGGTGCCTACTTACTGGAAGAGAGTAACTCTTCCTAGGGTTGTTGGTGCCGGGTGGATATCGGAATCCACCGGGGTAAATGGCCTGCCGGTAGGGAGAGTTGTCATGCGTGCAGCAGTTGTTACGGCGTTCGGTGGTCCGGAGGCCGTGGAGATCGTCGAGACGGCCGTGCCGGAGCCGGGTGCCGGCCAGATACGGATCAAGGTCACGGCCGCCGCGCTCAACCCGGCCGACGCGGGGGTACGCGCGGGCGTTTTCGGGGGTGCGGGCAAGCGGCTCGGGCTCGGCTGGGATGTCGCCGGGACCGTCGACGCGGCGGGTGTCGCGGTGGGGTGGACAGTTGGCGAGCAGGTGGTCGGGATTTCGTACGGGGTCGCCAAGTCCCTTGGTACGCATGCCGATTACGTCGTCGTCGACGCGGACGCGGTGGCTGTCGCGCCTGCCTCCGTCGACGCGGTGCACGCGGCGACCGTGCCCTTGAACGCCCTCACTGCCGCGCAGGCGCTCGATCTGCTGGCGCTGGAGGCGGGGCAGAGCCTGCTCGTCACGGGTGCCGCGGGGGCTGTGGGTGCTTACGCCGTTCAGCTCGCCGTCCAGCGGGGGCTGGCCGTGACCGCGCTGGCCCGGGAGGGCGATGAGGAGTTCGTACGGTCGCTGGGGGCGGGCCGTTTCGTGTCGGGCGAGGTTGCGCCCGGGAGCGTGGACGCGGTGCTGGACGCGGCGATTCTGGGAGAGCGGGCCTTGGAGTGGGTGCGGGACGGGGGCGTGTTCGTGGGCGTCATTCCGCATGCTCAGCCGGCGTCCGTGCGGGGGGTGCGGACCGATGCCGTCGAGGTGGCCCCCGATGGGGCTCGGCTCGCGGAGCTGGTGGCGCTCGTGGATGAGGGGGTGCTGACGACTCGGGTCGCGGAGACGTTTCCGCTGGAGGACGCGGCGAAGGCGCATGCGCGGTTGGGGGAGGGCGGGGTGCGGGGGCGCTTGGTTCTCGTGCCGTAGGAGCCCAGCACTTCCGGCCGGGGGAGATCTTTCAGCCCGTCCGGCGTTTGAGGACGAGGCGCTGCCATCCCCATCCCCCACCCACCCGTGGGGGCTGCGCTCTTCGACCCCGGGCCGGGGGAGGAATCTTCAGCCTGTCCGGCGTTTGAGGACGAGCGCGTCAGCGCGATGCGGGGGTCTGGGGGCGGCAGCCCCCAGGAAGCAAGGGACGGGTAGGGGCGGAGGGGGCGAAAAACTACCCTCAGCGCACCCCCCGCGCATACGCCGAAGGTGGCACCCCCACCGTCGACGTGAAGTCCCTGACCAGGTGGGCCTGGTCGGCGTAGCCGAGGTCGGCGGCCAGGCCTGCCCAGTCGACCGTGTCGGAGGTCTCCGCCTGTTCCAGGGCTTCGTGGATGCGGTAGCGCAGGATGATCCACTTCGGGCCGACCCCCACGTACGCGGCGAAGAGGCGTTGCAGGCTGCGTACGGTCATGCCCTGGGCGTGGGCGAAGTCGCCGACCTGGCGGATCGTGCGGTCGCCGCGGATCTGGTCGACCAGGGTCATCGCGAGGTCGGCCTGGGGGTCCGGCCGGGGGTTCAGGCTCAGGAGGAACGCGTCCAGTGCGGCCACGCGTGCTTCCTCGTCGTCCGGGGTGAGTACCGCCTCGATGGCGCCCGTGGAGCCGGGGAGCACCTCCGGGAGGCGGATCCGCTGTCCCGTGAGCGACGTCACCGGCCGTTCCGGCGCGAAGGGGCGGAATCCACCAGGCCTGAACTGGATTCCGCACACCCGTCCGCGCCCCTCCAGTTTCTGTGTGAACAGGTCGAGGCCGATCCCGGCGACTTCGGAGAAGGGGTCCTGACCTGCGTACTTCTGGAAGACGATGTTCACGGACGGGTGCGGGACGACGTGCGAGGCGTACGGCTGGGGCAGGTCCCAGTCGATCAGCCAGTAGTGCTCCAGGTATGGGCGCAGGGGTGGTGCGGGTTCGCGGCGCCGGAAGTGGACCCGGGAGAAGAGCTCCGTGGCGTCGACGATGCCTCTGGTGTCGCGGCGTGGGGCGGCCATGTTCGGATCGTAGGGCTGGGTACTGACAATCGGGCACTGACAATCGGGCGGGTGCGGGGAGAAGGGGGGGAGGGTGGGAATAGGGCGGGGGTGGGTGCCGTTAGCAGGTATAGTTGAATCGTAAACAACCTGCGGAGGGTGAGCGACCATGCAGTTCGGGATCTTCAGCGTCGGCGATGTGACACCGGACCCGACGACGGGACGGACGCCGACCGAGCACGAGCGCATCAAGGCCATGGTCGCCATCGCGCAGAAGGCCGAGGAGGTCGGCCTCGACGTCTTCGCGACCGGCGAGCACCACAACCCGCCCTTCGTGCCGTCGTCCCCGACCACCATGCTCGGCTGGATCGCGGCCAAGACCGAGAAGCTGATCCTCTCCACCTCCACCACCCTCATCACCACCAACGACCCGGTGAAGATCGCCGAGGACTTCGCGATGCTCCAGCATCTCGCGGACGGCCGGGTCGACCTGATGATGGGGCGCGGCAACACCGGACCGGTCTACCCCTGGTTCGGGCAGGACATCCGCCAGGGCATCAACCTCGCCATCGAGAACTACGCGCTGCTGCACAGGCTCTGGCGCGAGGACGTGGTGACCTGGGAGGGCAAGTTCCGTACGCCGCTGCAGTCCTTCACCGCGACCCCGCGGCCGCTGGACGGCGTACCGCCGTTCGTCTGGCACGGTTCCATCCGCTCGCCGGAGATCGCCGAGCAGGCCGCGTACTACGGCGACGGCTTCTTCCACAACAACATCTTCTGGCCGGCCGACCACACGAAGAAGATGGTCGAGCTGTACCGGGAGCGGTACGCGCACTACGGGCACGGGACGGCCGAGCAGGCCATCGTCGGGCTCGGCGGCCAGGTGTTCATGCGGCACAACTCGCAGGACGCCGTACGGGAGTTCCGGCCGTACTTCGACAACGCGCCGGTGTACGGGCACGGGCCGTCCCTCGAGGACTTCACCGACCAGACGCCGCTGACCGTCGGTTCGCCGCAGCAGGTGATCGAGAAGACGCTGGCCTTCCGCGAGTACGCCGGTGACTACCAGCGGCAGTTGTTCCTGGTGGACCACGCGGGGCTGCCCCTGAAGTCCGTGCTTGAGCAGCTCGACATGCTGGGCGAGGAGGTCGTGCCCGTGCTGCGCGAGGAGTTCGCGAAGGGCCGTCCTGCCGGGGTGCCGGACGCGCCGACCCACCAGTCGCTGCTGGCCGCCGCCACGGAGAGTTCGGAAGGAGTGAACGTCGCATGAAGCTCGTCGTCGTCTCGGCGGGGCTGAGCGTCCCGTCGTCCACCCGGCTGCTCGCCGACCGGCTGGCCGCCGCCACGGTCGGGGAGACCTCCGCCGACGTCCAGGTCGTCGAACTGCGCGACCTGGCCGTCGAGATCGCCCACAACTTCACGAGTGGGTTCCCTGGGCCGGCGCTGGCATCCGCCATCGACGCGGTGCGGGCGGCGGACGGGCTCGTCGTCGTCACGCCGGTCTTCTCCGCCTCCTACAGCGGGCTTTTCAAGTCCTTCTTCGACGTGCTGAGCGTCAGCGACCAGGACGCGCTTGCCGGGAAGCCGGTGCTGATCGCGGCCACCGGGGGTTCGGCGCGGCACTCGCTCGTGCTGGAGCACGCGCTCCGTCCGCTCTTCTCCTATCTGCGGGCCGTGGTCGTGCCGACCGCTGTGTACGCGGCGTCGGAGGACTGGGGTGCGGAGGGGCTTGCCTCGCGGATCGACAGGGCCGCGGGGGAGTTGGCGGGGCTGATGAAGGGGGCTTTGGGTGCGGGCGCGGGGCGGGGGGAGGCTGCGCGCGAGCACGAGTCCGCGTCCGCGTCCGTCCCGGAACTGCCCGCCCAGGGCGGGGGCGTTCGGTCTGTGGCCCTCGACTCGAGCAGGAGTGGGTTCGAGGTCGTTCCCTTCGCGCAGCAACTGGCCGCTCTTCAGCCGTAGTTGGGATTTCGATGGGCCATCTTCACTGAAGGTGGTCCGTCCTCCCCTGGCGCCATACCGTCGGACAGGCCCTAGGCTGCTGCGGTCGATCAGCTTGGCTTGCGGTGTCCTTGGGGGGATGGATGAAGCTGGTGCCGGGGCAGGGGGACGCGGGGCTGGACCCGGGACCGCTCGAACGCGTTGACAGCGATGGGCACTTGGCCGTGCGGTGGACGCTGCGACTGGGCGTGTTCGTCGCCTTTGCTGTCGCGGGGGCCTGCGGAATCTGCGCGCTGATGTACGGGGTGCTGGCCGTCAAGTTGATGATCGTCGACATGCCGGCCAATGAGTGCAGTGGTTCGCAGTGCCCCCGCGGCATGACACCGGTGTTCCTGCTCGCGTTCGCCTTCGGGTTCGTCTCGGTGTGGGTCGCCCGCCTGGGCGGGAAGACAGCGGGAACGGTGTCCGCCCGCACCCTGGCCGCGGTCCTCGTGTTCGGTGTGCTGGCCGGTGTCTGGCCGGCCTGGCTCGGCTACGCCTGGTTGCGCGGACCGCACATGGATGTGGCGTGGGAAGTCGGACGCGACCGGCCGTCGTCGGTGGACGTGCTCGGCTACTGGGCGTCCGACCCTTCCACCGCGATACGCGTCCGTACCGACGGCCTGTACGCCTACGACACGGCGGGGGGCGATGTCCGCTGGAGAGCCGCCGCGCCCGCCGGGACCTCGGTGTGCGCGGTGAGCCGGAGCACGTCGGCGGGGGTCGGCATCGTCGGGTTCCAGGGCGGTGAGGGATCGTGCGGGGCGTCCGTCGGCGCGGTGGATCTGGACTCCGGGCGCTGGTTGTGGCGAAAGCCCGTTCCGCTGGGTGAGGAAGGTGGCGGTACGTCGGTCATGACGGCCGCCGGTTCCGTCGCGGTCGTCCAGGGCAACGGTGCCTTGGTCGGTCTTGGACTGCGCGACGGCTCCCAGCTGTGGAGTGCGAAGGTGTCGCCGAGCTGCCGGGTTCAGGAGCTGGATGCCGCCGGCGACCGTGTTCTGGTCGTCGAGGGGTGCACGGACGAGTCCGGCACCGGCGTCACGATGCGCGTGTCGGCCGTGGATGCGTCGTCGGGTGAACGTGCCTGGCAGAGCGTGCTGGCCACGGGCGGCGGTATGCGGTCCGTCGGCGTGCTGTCCGCCGATCCGATCGTGGTCCATGTCGACGAAGGGGATCAGCGGGAAGCCGGCGTCGTCGTCCTCTTCGATGACGCGGGTCGCCGCAAGGCCACCATCCCCGTCTCCGGACCGGACGGCGACCTGGTGGTCACCGCATGGCCCGTGGCGCCCGGGAGCATGCCCGCGTCCCAAGTGGTGGTGAGCGGCGGGTTGTTCATCAGCGTGGTCAACGAGTCGACCCAGGGCCGTCGGCAGGAGGTGTCCGCGTACTCCCTCACGGACGGCCGGCGCGTATGGCACACCGCCTTCGAGGACGCCATCGACAGGTTGGCTCCGGGGAGCGATGGCCGGATCAACGTCGTCACCTCGTCCTCCTGGTGGCACCAACTCTGGCGGGTGGACGCCCGCAGCGGGCAGCGCAGGGGAGCGTCGGTCGTACTCCGCGACGCGCCGCTGAGCTACCAGTTCGACGTACGCCCCCGGCCGGAGGGCGGCTATGTCTTCGTCAATCTGCAGAGCGACAGCGACCAGCCCGCGCTGTTCGCCGCGGACTGAGCGGACTGAACAGATTGCGCGGACTGAGCGGACCGACTTGATCCGGCCGTGGTGAGAGGCCGGTAAGAAGCCCGCCCGTACCCCCGCTCATCAGGTGGTGCGTGGCCGGGCGCCAGGCAGACTGGTGGGGTGCCCCAGAATGTGCTGCTTGCCGAGGACGATCGTGCCATCCGTCATGCGCTGGAGAGGGCGCTCGCGCTGGAGGGGTATGAGGTGACGGCCGTCGCCGATGGGGTGGCGGCGCTGGCGCAGGCCCATCGGACGCCGCCGGACGTGCTGGTTCTCGACGTGATGATGCCCGGGATCGACGGACTGCAGGTGTGCCGGGTGCTGCGCGCGGAGGGGAACCGGACGCCGATTCTGATGCTCACCGCGCTCGTGGAGACCGCGGACCGTATCGCGGGGCTGGACGCGGGGGCCGACGACTACGTGGTCAAGCCGTTCGACGTGGAGGAGGTCTTCGCCCGGCTGCGGGCGCTGCTGCGCCGTACGCGTGGCGGAGACGGCCCCCTCGTCGACGTACCGGCGGCGAAGGCACCCCAGGAGCAGCAGGTCGCTTCGGCGCAGGTCGCCGCGGCCGGGCTGCGGATGGACGTCCAGGCGCGGCGTGTCTGGCGCGGGGCGCGGGAGGTGGAGCTGACTCGGACCGAGTTCGAGCTGCTTGAGCTGCTCGTTCGTAACGCGGGGATCGTCCTTGACCACTCCACGATCTACGACCGGATCTGGGGGTACGACTTCGGGCCCGGCTCGAAGAATCTCGCCGTGTACGTGGGCTATCTGCGGCGCAAGCTGGAAGAGCCCGGGGCGCCCGGGCTGATTCACACGGTGCGGGGTGTGGGGTACGTCCTGAGGGAGGACTGAGAGTGCCTCTGAGACTCCCCGAGGGATTCCCCGGGCGGCTCCTCGGGCGGCCGGCCCGGCTTCGCCTTCGGCGGGTGTCCTCTCTGCGGGCCACCTTCACGCTGTCCTTCGCGGCCGTCGCCGCCGTCGTCACCGTTCTCGTCGGGTTTCTGAGTTACGACGCCGCCGCCCGGCTCGTACGCGTGGATCAGCAGACGGTTTTCGCCGGGGTGGTGCAGGACCTGCGGGGCGAGGTGCGCGAGCAGGCCTTGGAGCCGGAGGACTTCGCTCAGTCCGACCCCGGTCATGCCGGGGCGCTCGACAAGATCGTGCGGCCCAGCCGTACGGACGTACAGGTGCTCGGGCCGGGTGGTGCGGTCGTCGACCGCGGGCATCCTCCGCTGCCCGTCGCCGCCGTCGACCGGCAGGCCGCCGACGCCTCGGCCGCGGGGACGCTGGCCGAGCACAAGGAGGTCGAGGTCGGCGGCAACTGGTACCGGGTGGCGACCGTCGCGCTCGGGGACGGGCGCGGGGCCGTCCAGGTCGCGCAGGAGTTCAGCGACACGGAGGACCTGCTGAACGAGCTTCAGCAGCGGACCGTGCTGCTTGTCGCCGCCGTCGTGATCGCCTCCGGGCTGTTCGGGTGGTGGCTGGCCCGGCGGATCACCCGGCGGCTGGTGCGGCTCGCCGGGGCCGCGGAGGACGTGGCGCGGACCGGGCGGCTGGGGATTCAGGTGCCGGTCGCCGGGTACGACGAGGTGGCTCGGCTCGGGCGGTCCTTCGACCGGATGCTCGGGCGGCTCGCGCAGTCCGAGGAGGACCAGCGGCGGCTGGTGCAGGACGCGGGGCATGAGCTTCGTACGCCGCTGACCTCGCTGCGTACGAACATTTCCATGCTCCGGCGTATCGACGAGCTGCCGCCTGCCGCGCGCGAGGAGCTCGTGGCCGACCTGGCCCTTGAGTCCCGTGAACTGACCGATCTCGTCAATGAGTTGGTGGCGCTTGCGGCGGGGCGGTCCGATACCGAGCCGGTGCGGCGGGTGGATCTGGGGGAGGTTGCCGAGGATGTTGCGGTCGTTGCTCGGCGGCGTAGTGGGCGGGACATCGTTGTGCGGGTGAGTGGGGACGTGGGGGTGGATGGGCGGCCCACCGCGTTGCAGCGGGCCGTGTCCAATCTGGTGGAGAACGCGGTCAAGTTTGACCGGGGTGGGGCTGCGGCGATCGAGGTTGTCGTTGTGGGGGGCGTGGGGGGTGGTGGGTCTGGGGGTGTTCGGGTTGAGGTTCTCGACCGGGGGCCCGGGATCGGTGAGGGGGATCTGGAGCGGGTTTTCGACCGGTTCTACCGGGCTGCCGATGCTCGGAGTCTGCCTGGGTCGGGGTTGGGGCTTTCCATCGTGCGGGAGGTTGCGGCGGGGCATGGGGGAGCGCCGTTCGCCTATCGGCGGGAGGGGGGTGGGGTGGTTATCGGGTTCACTGTGGGTGGCGAGCGTGCGGGGTGACGGACGGTTTTCTCGCCCCCTCCGCCCCTTCCCGTCCCGTTTCTGGGGGCTGCGCCCCCAGGCCCCCCTGTCGCGCTGCGCGCTCGTCCTCAAACGCCGGACGGGCTGAAAGATCTGCGGCCGGGCTGAAACCTTGTCTCTCTAGCCGACGTGGACCTTCGGCCGTCGCGCCCGGTCCCGTTCTGCCTCCCTCAGGACCTCTCTCGTTACCGGGGCCACCTCGCCCTGGCCGAAGAGGAAGAAGCGGAGGAAGTTGGTGAAGGGGTTGCCCTCGGTCCATTCGAAGTAGATGTGGGGGGTCTGGCCGGTGGTGTCGCGGACGTAGAGGAGGAGGGCCGCGAGGGCGTTGGGGATGGAGGAGGACTCCAGGGTCAGGACGCGGTAGCGGCCGTGCATGACTTCGCCCCGTACGTTCAGGCCCGCCTCGAACTCCGAGGCGTCGAGGACGGTGACCTCGACGAAGACGAAGTCCTCCTGGGCGGGGAGGTCGTTGTCGGCGCGGATCTGCTCGATCTTCTCGCGGTACTCGGTGATGTCGCGGTTGTCTGGCTCGTTGGCGATGAAGCGGGCCCGGCGGCTCGCGATGTCCCGTACGAACCGTTCCGCAATGGGGTCCATGGTCAGGCTGGTGACGCGCAGTTCGAAGGCGCGGGCGAGCCGGGAGAGGAGGGAGACGAGGATGATCGCGGCGATGAAGCAGGCGCCGATCTTGACGCCGTCGGGGCGTTCGATGACGTTCACGACGGTCGTGTAGAGGAAGACCGCCGAGATGACGGCGAAGGCGATGGTCCAGTTGCGCTGGCCGGCCTTGCGGGCGGCGATGGTGACCGCGACGGCGGCGGAGCTGATGAGGACGAGGACACCGGTGGCGTACGCGCCGCCCTGGGCGTCGACGTCGGCGTCGAAGATCCAGGTGACCAGGAACGCGACGAGGGTGAAGACGATCACCATGGGGCGGACCGCGCGTGCCCAGTGCGGGGCCATGCCGTAGCGGGGGAGGTAGCGCGGCATGAGGTTGAGCAGGCCGGCCATGGCGGAGGCGCCGGCGAACCACAGGATGGCGATGGTCGAGACGTCGTAGACCGTGCCGAAGGCGTTGCCGAGGTACTCGTGCGCGAGATACGCCAGCGCGCGGCCGTTGGCCTCGCCGCCCGACTCGAACTCCTTCTCCGGGATGAGCAGCGTGGTGATGAAGCTGGTCGCGATCAGGAACACGCTCATGATCACGGCGGCGACCGTGAGCAGCTTCTTCGTGCCCCGGATGCGGCCGGTCGGCTTCTCCTCGGTGTCGCCGGGCTCGCCCTCCACGTGCGGCATGACCGCGACGCCCGTCTCGAAGCCGGAGAGGCCGAGGGCCAGCTTCGGGAAGACCAGGAGGGCCACGCCGATCATCGCGAAGACGTTGCCGTGTTCGGCGGTGAGGGCGGTGGACCAGTCGGTGATGACGTGGCCCTCGGTGACCACGTGCCAGAGGCCGGCGATCGTCACCACGACGTTGAGGCCCAGGTAGATGCCCACCAGGACGACCGCGACGCCGATCGCCTCCAGGAAGCCCTTGAGGAACACCGCGCCGAGGAGGGCGACGAGGATGAGGGTGATCAGCACCTGTTTGCCGTGCAGGGCCTCGGTGAGGTGCGGGTTCTCCACCAGGTGGGTGGAGGCGTCCGCCGCCGACAGGGTGATGGTGATCAGGAAGTCGGTCGCGGCGAAGCCCAGCAGGGTGAGGACGAACAGCTTGCCCTTCCAGAACGTCAGCAGCCGTTCCAGCATTGCGATCGAGCCCTGGCCGTGGGGGCTTTCCTCGGCCACTCGGCGGTAGACGGGGAGTGCGCCCGCAAGGGTGACGATGACGAGCACGATGGTCGCCACGGGGGACAGCAGGCCGGCCGCAAGCGCCGCGATGCCGGGCTGGTAGCCCAGCGTGGAGAAGTAGTCGACGCCGGTCAGGCACATCACCCGCCACCAGGGCTGGCCCTTGTGCACGGGCTCCGGCTCGGCCTCCTTCCGCTGCGTGCCCTTGCCCATGTCGGACAGTCCCTGCAGCATCCACGCACGCAGACGGCTCGTGCGAGGGGGGCTCGTACGGGCGACTTTGTCGGCGGTGGCCATCGGCGTGCTCCTGACGTACTGGCAAGCGAAGGGTTCCGGCCATTGCGCGGACGACCGGGCCAGCGTATGCAACCAGTGATCCACAGGCCCAGGGTCCGGCGCATGTTGAGAGGAACGTTTCCGTCAAGACCCCGGAACGTCTCCGCCTGTTCGTGCGGCCCGTTCTTGTCCGCGCTCCCGTCACTCCACCTCCGCCCCACGACCGCGACGGGCCCTGTCCTCCCCCGCTCGTCAAGGGGCTCGCTCTGTCCCCGGGGGCTGGCCGCGGCGATGGACGGCACGCTGGTGCCGGAGGACACGCCGGGTGGGGGCGCTGACGCTGGTGATGTCGCCCGGTTTTGAGGGCACTTGACGTCTTGCGGTGGGACGATGAGCGGCGGGACTACAGGACCGCAGCTGGAATGGTGCGACGCCCGTATGCATCGGAGATTTCCATGGAAGATCCCGCCTCTTTCCTTGCGCGAAAAGCCGTCAAAGGCATGGTCGGAGCGATCGGTTCGCAATACAAGAAGAGCCGTCGCGAGAAGACGAATGCAGTCGATCTGGGTGAAATTCGATTCGAGCTCTTAATGAGCTTCCGGGGTCACGCGAAGGGGCCGGGCAAGTATCAGACTGCCGCAGTTTGTAGCCTGGATTATGATTCGTCGCGAGAAATCCTCGCCACTGCCGGGGCGGACGGAACGGTAAGGATCTGGTCGAAGGATCGGCCTGACGGTCGTGTCATTCACTCCATGCCCGGGCAATCGGCTCGTTCAGTCGCGTTTGCTTCCGATGGCAGGCTGGCAATCGGTGGAGCCACCAAACGATTGATTGTCATGGAGCCGGTGTCCGCGAATGATGTGGGGCCGGAGGTGGTTCGGTCATGGGATTACAAGCAGGCCATGAATCGTGTTGCCTGGGCGCCGCGTGGCAACGTCCTGGCTGCCTACACGTCATCGGGAGATGTTGTGACCTGCGACGCGTCCGGTGGACCACTGCAGGTCCTGTTTCATCGACGATTCGGTGACTTCGTCGGCGCGCCGTGCCTCAGATTCACTCCCGACGGCACGAGGATCGCTCGGTCCACGTACGAATCCGTCGCGGCTCACACGACGGCCGGAGATCAGGCGGAGAGCATTCGCGTGGCGAAAAGTCGCACGTGTGGATTCGACTTCTCTGTCGACGGAAGGCAGATCGCGGTAGGCGTGGATGACGGGTTGATTCACGTGTTCCAATGGCCTGGCGGAGAACCGGTACGAGTCCTGAGATCGCATGCCCCTTTGAGCGGTCTGGGGGCCACGGTTCCGGCTGTCGAGTACAGTCCGGACGGACAAATGATCGCCACGGCCGGCTACGACGGCGTATTGCAGATCTGGCGGGCGAATGACGGTGCACTCCTCGGCAGAAAGGACTGCCAGGGGGGAATCATCTATGCGCTGAAGTGGATTTCCGGCGGCAAGGAGATGGCCGTGGCCACTGGGTTCGGAGCAGTCCAGGTCTGGGCACTGGCTCGGCCGGGTGACTGGTGAGGATCCGACTCCGTCGTGGTACGCGGAGGGGCGTGCCCCGCCTTCTGTGAAGGCGGGGCATCGCCGTTTCCTCCGTCTGCCGGGTCTGGATCACGGTGACGACGGAGTGGCCGTCAGCGCGGGCCAGGACAGCAGGTGTTAGAGAACGCCGCTGCTCTCGATGACGATGCTCGTGCTCGGCGTGCCGCTCCTGCTGCCGTAGCCCTCGATCTTCTTGACGAGGTCGAGACCCTCGACGACCTCGCCGAAGACGACGTGCTTGCCGTCCAGCCAGTCCGTCACCACGGTGGTGATGAAGAACTGGGAGCCGTTGGTGTTCGGTCCCGCGTTGGCCATCGACAGCAGGCCGGGCTTGGTGTGCTTGAGCTGGAAGTTCTCGTCGGCGAACTTCTCGCCGTAGATGCTCTTGCCGCCGGTGCCGTCACCCCTGGTGAAGTCACCGCCCTGGAGCATGAACTGGGGGATGATCCGGTGGAACCCGGAACCGGCGTAGCCGAAGCCCTTCTCGCCGGTCGCCAGCGCGCGGAAGTTCTCCACGGTCTTGGGCACCACGTCGTCGTACAGATCGAAGACGATCCGCCCCGCGGACTCGTTGCCGATACGGATGTCGAAGTAAACCTTTGTCGTCATGCCGTCAGTCTGGCATTTCCCCCGTGGGCTGCTTACCCATGGGCCCCTATACGGCCCCTATACGGCCCTAATCCATCCCCGAGACCTTGAACACGGTCATCGCCGTCTCCCGGTCGATCCGTTCCGAAACCCGGCGCAGTGCCGTCGCCCCGCAGGTCAGCGAGCCGCGCAGAGCGGAGACGCGGGCGTCCTCGTCCAGGCGGTGCCACAGCGGGGGGTTGGCGACCAGGACCCGGGGGTCGATCTCGACCGAGACGCCGGAGGTGTCGCGCAGGACGAGGCGCTGGGCGACGCCGTCCAGGCAGCGGACCGAGACCAACTGGTCGGTGCGGACGCGGCGGGTGCGCAGCAGGCCGCGGGAGGTGAGCCAGCCCTCGCCGGCGGCGACGCGGGTGGGGTGGAGCACGAGGAACAGCAGCAGCGCGAGCGTCACCCACAGGGCGGCCCGCGATGGTGTGAGGGTGCCCGCTCCCCAGTCGATCACCAGGAGCAGGGCGAGGAGTGCGGCGGAGCAGCGGATCGAGCTGCGCAGATCCTGGGCCCAGAGGCGGTCGTGGGCCACCTCGGCGGGGCGTGTTGCGGGTGCGTCGACCGCGGCGCGCGTGTCGTTGCGGCGTTCCATACGACCGACGGTAGGGACCCGGAAGGCCGGGTGCAGCACCCCTTGACGGGACTCTGATGGGCGGGCGCGTCAAGGATCCGACAGGGGCCGGGGAGCTCTGCCACGTGGACACGGAGGACCGCGTTCAGGTTTCCGCCGCCCCACGGGCCGGACGGTGCACTGTGGAAAACCCCGGGGTCCCCACTCGTTCGGCTTGCCTCCGAGCGCCGCGGCCCGGGCCGCCCCATAGCGTCGTACGTACGTGAGACCGCCGGGCCCGGAATCGCGTCATCGTGCTGATCCGCGAGGTCGGGGCCGACCGACCGTGGCGGCGGCTGCCGCGGAACGAGCGGGGCGCGGCCGTCGCCCACGCGGTGCGCCGGGACCCGGATCCGGTGGTCTGCCGGCTCCGCTTCCGCCTCATCCGAAACATCGCCGTAAGGGATGCGTCAAAGCCGTACCGCGCCCCGTATGGGAGCCGTCAACGGTGGCCGAATCCGGTCGGGGAGGAGCTTTCCTCTACTAGTCCGTTCAATTCCGAACCTCATCTAGGAGCTCACGATGGCCGACGTGGCCTTCGTCGTCACCACGATCGCGGTGTTCGCGCTGGTGGCCCTCGTCGCCAAGGGGGTGACGAAGCTGTGACCGCCGAGAACATCGTCGGCCTGATCGTGGCCGTCGCCCTGCTGGGCTATCTCATCCTCGCCCTCGTCTTCCCCGAGAGGTTCTGAGCACTGTTATGGGACCCGTCCTCGCCGGCGTGCTCCAGATGGTCGCTCTCATAGCGGCACTGGCACTCGCCTACCGTCCCCTCGGCGACTACATGGCCAAGGTCTACTCCTCCGACAAGCACCTGCGCGTCGAGAAGTGGATCTACAAGGGCATCGGCGCCAACCCGAACACCGAGATGCGCTGGCCCGCGTACCTGCGCAGCGTCCTCGCCTTCTCGGCCGTAGGCGTCCTCTTCCTCTACCTGCTGCAGCGGATCCAGGGCATCCTGCCCGGCTCGCTCGGCTTCTCCTCCATCGACCCGGACCAGGCGTTCAACACCGCCGCGTCCTTCGTGTCGAACACCAACTGGCAGTCGTACTACGGCGAGCAGGCCATGGGCCACGTCGTGCAGACCGGCGGCCTGGCGGTGCAGAACTTCGTCTCCGCCGCGGTCGGTATCGCCGTAGCGGTGGCGCTCGTACGGGGCTTCGCGCGCTCGCGCACCGGTGAACTCGGCAACTTCTGGGCCGACATGGTGCGCGGTGTCATCCGCATCCTGCTGCCCATCGCGGTGATCGCCGCGATCATTCTGGTCGCGTGCGGCGCCATCCAGAACTTCGCCGGCATCCACTCGGTCGGCCAGTTCATGGGCGGCTCGCAGGAGTGGAACGGCGGCGCGGTCGCCTCCCAGGAGGCCATCAAGGAGCTGGGCACCAACGGCGGCGGCTACTTCAACGCCAACTCGGCCCACCCCTTCGAGAACCCCACCCCGTTCTCCAACCTCTTCGAGATCTTCCTGCTCCTGGTGATCCCGTTCGCGCTCACCCGGACCTTCGGCCGGATGGTCGGCTCGCTCAAGCAGGGCTACGCGATCCTCGCCACGATGGTCACCATCTGGATCGGCTTCACGGCCCTCATGATGTGGACCGAGTTCGCCCACCACGGCCCCGCCTTCGACATCGCCGGCGGCGCGATGGAGGGCAAGGAGACCCGCTTCGGCGTCGGCGGTTCGTCGATCTTCGCGGTGGCGACCACGCTGACCTCGACCGGCGCGGTGAACTCCTTCCACTCCTCGTTCACCGGCCTCGGCGGCGGCATCACGATGCTGGGCATGCAGCTCGGCGAGATCGCACCCGGTGGTACCGGCTCCGGCCTCTACGGAATCCTGATCATGGCGATCATCGCGGTGTTCATCGCCGGTCTGATGGTCGGCCGTACGCCCGAGTACCTGGGCAAGAAGATCGGCACCCGCCAGATCAAGTTCGCCGCCTGCTACATCCTCATCACCCCGGCACTGGTCCTCATCTTCGCCGCCGCCGCGATGGCCCTGCCCACCCCGGGCAACTCGATGACCAACAGCGGGGCGCACGGCTTCTCCGAGATCCTGTACGCCTACACCTCGGCCGCCAACAACAACGGCTCGGCCTTCGCCGGTCTGAACGCGGACACCCAGTGGTTCAACAGCACCCTCGGTCTCTGCATGCTCCTCGGCCGCTTCCTGCCGATGGTGTTCGTGCTGGCCCTCGCCGGTTCGCTCGCCGAGCAGAAGCCGGTGCCCGCGACCGCGGGCACGCTGCGCACCGAGAAACCGCTGTTCACCGGCCTGTTGGTGGGCGCGATCCTGATCATCACCGGTCTGACCTACTTCCCGGCGCTCGCGCTGGGCCCGCTGGCCGAGGGGCTGGCGTCATGAGCACCCGCACAGACAAACAAGAGGACGCCGTGTCCACAACCACCCCGACCCGGGCGCCGCACAGCGATGTGCCGACCGGCCACAAGCCCGACCAAAGCCGTGTCGGCGCCGGGCTCTTCGACCCGAAGCAACTGCTCAAGTCGCTGCCGGACGCCTGCCGCAAGCTCGACCCGCGGGTGATGGTCAAGTCCCCCGTCATGTTCGTGGTCCTCGTCGGCTCGGTGCTGACGACCGTGTTCTCGTTCAAGGACCCGGGCGACTGGTTCGGCTGGGCGATCAGCGCCTGGCTGTGGCTGACCGTCATCTTCGCCAACCTGGCGGAGGCGGTGGCCGAGGGCCGCGGCAAGGCGCAGGCGGACACCCTGCGCAAGGCCAAGACCGACACGGTGGCCCGGCGGCTCAACGGCTCCGCGGAAGAGCAGGTGCCCGGCACCGAGCTGCGCGTCGGCGACCTGGTCGTCTGCGAGGCGGGCGACATCATCCCCGGCGACGGTGACGTCGTCGAGGGTGTCGCTTCGGTCGACGAGTCGGCCATCACCGGTGAGTCGGCCCCCGTCATCCGTGAGTCCGGCGGCGACCGCAGTGCCGTCACCGGCGGTACGAAGGTCCTCTCCGACCGCATCGTCATCAGGATCACGACGAAGCCGGGCGAGACCTTCATCGACCGCATGATCGCCCTGGTCGAGGGCGCCGCACGGCAGAAGACGCCCAACGAGATCGCGCTGAACATCCTGCTCGCGTCCCTCACCATCGTCTTCCTGCTCGCCGTCGCCACCCTGCCGCCGTTCGCGGACTACGCGGGTACGCATCTGACGATGGTCGTGCTGGTGGCGTTGCTCGTCTGCCTCATCCCGACCACCATCGGCGCGCTGCTCTCCGCGATCGGTATCGCGGGCATGGACCGACTCGTCCAGCGCAACGTACTGGCCATGTCCGGAAGGGCAGTTGAGGCGGCGGGCGACGTGTCGACCCTGCTCCTCGACAAGACCGGCACCATCACCCTCGGCAACCGCCAGGCCTCCGAGTTCGTGCCGGTGACCGGCACCACCGACGCCGAGGTCGCCGACGCCGCCCAGCTCTCCTCGCTGGCCGACGAGACGCCCGAGGGCCGCTCCATCGTCGTACTGACGAAGGAGAAGTACGGGCTGCGCGAGCGCCACCAGGGCGAGCTGGCCGGTGCCGAGTGGATCGCCTTCACCGCCCAGACCCGGATGTCGGGTGTGGACGTCGACGGGCGCAGGATCCGCAAGGGCGCGGCCGGTTCGGTCATCTCCTGGGTGCGGGAGCGGGGCGGCACGGTGTCCGAGGACGCCGACACGCTCTCCAACCGGATCTCGGAGGCCGGCGGCACGCCGCTGCTCGTGGCCGTCGAGGACACGCAGGGCGCCCGCGTCCTTGGCGTCATCCACCTCAAGGACGTCGTCAAGGAAGGCATGCGCGAGCGGTTCGACGAGCTGCGCCGCATGGGCATCAAGACCGTCATGATCACGGGCGACAACCCGCTGACGGCCAAGGCGATCGCGGACGAGGCGGGCGTCGACGACTTCCTCGCGGAGGCGACTCCCGAGGACAAGATGGCGCTCATCAAGCGGGAGCAGGCGGGCGGCAAGCTCGTCGCGATGACCGGTGATGGTACGAACGACGCTCCGGCGCTGGCGCAGGCCGACGTGGGCGTGGCCATGAACACCGGCACCTCGGCCGCCAAGGAGGCCGGGAACATGGTGGACCTGGACTCCAACCCCACCAAGCTCATCGAGATCGTGGAGATCGGCAAGCAACTGCTGATCACCCGGGGCGCGTTGACGACGTTCTCCATCGCCAATGACGTCGCGAAGTACTTCGCGATCATCCCGGCGCTGTTCGCGGCGGTCTACCCGGGCCTGGACAAGCTCAACATCATGGACCTGTCCTCGCCCGACTCCGCGATCCTGTCGGCGGTCATCTTCAACGCGCTGATCATCATCGCGCTGGTCCCGCTCGCTCTACGGGGTGTGCAGTACCGGCCGGTGAGTGCGGACCGTCTGCTGCGGCGCAACTTGGGGATCTACGGGCTCGGCGGGCTCATCGCGCCCTTCATCGGCATCAAGATCATCGACCTGATCATCTCCCTCATTCCCGGAATCGGCTGATCGCCATGAACAACTCGGTTACGAACACTGCCCGGTTGCTGGGAGCGGGTCTGCGCGCCCTTCTCGTCCTGACCGTGATCTGCGGGGTGCTCTACCCGCTGGCGATCACGGGTGTCGCGCAGGGGCTGTTCCCCGGCAAGGCGAACGGCTCGGAGATCAAGGCGAACGGCCAGGTCGTCGGCTCCTCGCTGATCGGCCAACAGGGCTACAGCCTCGACTACTTCCAGCCGCGGCCCGCCAACGGTCTGGGGACGAACTCCGTCAACACCCAGTACAAGCTGATCTTGTCCGGCGCGACCAACCGTTCGGGTGACAACGCCGACCTCATCAAGTGGGTCACGGAGGCCAAGGCCAAGGTCATCAAGGACAACTCGGTGCCCGGCTACACGGTCAAGCCCTCCGACGTACCCGCCGACGCGGTGACGTCCTCCGGCTCCGGCCTGGACCCGGCGATCTCCCCGCAGTACGCCGACATCCAGGTGCACCGCGTCGCGGAGAAGAACGACCTCCCCGTCGCCGAGGTGCAGAAGCTCGTCGACGAGCACACCGACGGCCGCACGCTCGGCTTCATCGGCGAGCCGACCGTCAACGTCCTCGAACTCAACATCGCGCTCAAGGAACTTGTGGCCAAGAGCTGATGGACTTACGTGCGTTACGCGGGAGTTGGCGCCAGGGGAAAACCTCGGGGTACGCCAACTCCCGCACCACTTATGGCAGTCGTTGTCCGGCGTACGACGTGAAAGGCACACACCGATGACCCGGATGCTGGTGGTGGAGGACGACCCACAGCTCGTACGGGCGCTCGTGATCAACATGCAGGCACGCGGGTACGGGGTCGACGCGGCCCCCGACGGTGCCACCGCGCTCCGGCTCGCGGCCGCGCGACAGCCCGACGTGGTCGTACTGGACCTGGGGCTGCCCGACATGGACGGCACGGACGTCATCAAGGCCCTGCGCGGCTGGACGCGCGTGCCGATCCTGGTGCTCTCCGCGCGCCGCGCCTCCGACGAGAAGGTCGCCGCGCTGGACGCGGGCGCCGACGACTACATCACCAAACCGTTCAGCATGAACGAACTCCTCGCCCGGCTGCGCGCCGCGGTCCGCCGCACGGACTCCGTGCCCGTCGCCCCCGAGACCGTCCTCGTCACCACCGACGAGTTCACCGTCGACCTGGTCGCCAAGAAAGCCGGCCGCGCGGGCCGCGACGTACGCCTCACCCCCACCGAATGGCACCTGCTGGAGATCCTGGTCTGCAACCCCGGCCGGCTCATCACACAGCGCCAGCTCCTCCAGGAGGTGTGGGGCGCCTCCCAGAGCAACAAGACCAACTACCTGCGGGTCTACATGGCCCAACTACGGCGCAAACTCGAAGCGGATCCCTCGCACCCCCGCTATCTGATCACCGAGCCCGGGATGGGGTACCGCTTCGATCCCTGAGTCTTCCGAAATCGGTGGCTCTGCTCGGCTCAGGCCGTGACGGTGCGGGCGCCCGCGCTCCAGCGTCCGAGTACGGGCTCCGCGAGGGTCCGGGCCGGGCGGCACAGGGTCTGGTCGTGCCGGGCGAACAGCTCGTCGCGGGAGGTGAAGTGGCCGAGGTCCACGCGGACTTGGGCCGAGAGGTCGCAGGCGGTGCCCGGGCCGGCGCAGCTCGCCGCCGATGTGCCGTCCCAGTCCACCGCGGTACGGGCCACGGCGTCGAAGAGGGTTTCGCCGCCGTGGTTGCTGAAGCCGCCGGCTTCGCTCAGCTCGGTCAGAGTCCCGAACAGCTCGGCGATCGGCACCCATTGCCTGTCCGGTTGGCCGTCCGGCTGTCCTTCCAGCTGGAACTCGGGCCAGGCGAGCAGTACTTGCTCCGGTACGAGCGGCTTGAGCCGGGGGAAACGCGGATACCAGAAGCGTCCGTCCACCAGCAGTCCCCGCACCCGCGTGGGCACGCCGACCGCCCTGGCGACCGCCTCGAGCACCGCCATCCGCTGACTGCACGAGCCCCGCCCCAGCTTCAGCGTCCGTGAGGCGCGGCGCAGGTCGTCCACCGAGTAGACGGGCAGCACCTCGCGCGCGATGATCCCGTGCGCCACGCGCAGCGACTCGCGTGCGTCGCCGCTCCTGGGGATCCGCTCCACGAGGGCTCCGACGGCTGGGTGCGCCCAGTCCAGGGTGGCGGTGGGCCGCGTCGAGCCGCGCACGGGCTCCTGCGCGTCGACCGGTACGTCGTCACTGTTACGCCGGTACGGCATCAACAAACGGCTGGTCATGGTCCGTCCCCCTCATCCCCGTGACTGACTCCTGGCCATCATCACATGGGCCGATTTCATCCCGGCGGGCGGAAATTTTTTAGCCTGTCCGGCGTTTGAGGACGAGCGCGTCAGCGCGATACGGGATCTGGGGCGGAGCCCCCGGAAACGGGACGTCGGCGGCCTGGGGCCGGCCTTCGGAGACGGGACAGGCTCGCCTGGCATGGGCGAGGGGGTGGTGGTCACGCCGTGAGTGTCGCGATGCGCCTGGCCCTTGCGGAGTCGACCAGCCTGGTGATCACTAGAAAGAGCGGCAGGGGTCGTCGCTGTCAACGGCGGAGGGGCATGCATCCCGAGTACGGACGCGGACTTGCTCCAGGAAATGCATCAGCATCGGGTCGGCGCGACCGGTAACGTTTTCCAGCGTGAACGAGACTGGTGTTCAGTCCGAGCCCGCCGACGAGCAGACCGCTGCTGAGGATGCAGGGCGGCCTTCCCTTGTGGATTGGCAGAAGAGGCTCAATGACTCCTCTGGCCATCGTGCCATCGCGCTCGGAGCCCGAGTCAAACGAATAGGGTACGTGTTTCAGGGAAATGTTGCGCAATACAAGTTGCTCGTTGCCAAGCTGCAGGACCCAGCGGTATCCGGTCCGATTTTCGATGTCCGCAATCCCGAGGCGCACGACGGACTTCTATCAGAGGCTGAGCGTCTTCTGCGCAACGTCCTTACTGCGATGAGTACGCGAGTTGATCAGCAGCGCCGCTTCATGGAGAAGCATTTCCACGACGACTTGGCGCTGATGAGTGAATATGGTGGAAGGATCGCCTCTCTCTTTAAGGGTGACCCGCAGGCAGATTTCTTGAAAGGGCTGCGCAATTACATCACGCATACGCAGCTTCCTGTAGCGCAGAGTAAGCAGACGTTCGGACGTGAATCATTCGAGATCACCTTTACTCTGCCTGGTGAGCCCCTGCTTGAGTGGAAGGGTTGGAACGGCGTGCAGCGCACGTGGATCGCTGGTCAGGGCGATGCGGTCGCCATCGTTGATGCGGTCGACACCTACGCTTGTAAGGCCGGAGAATTCGACAAGTGGTTGTTCGATCGAATCGCTCTTGAGTGCAGGGCTGACATCGATGTATATATGCGCGAGTGCGCGGAGTTCAATCGCGAACATGATCGAGTCTTCGGTGGTTAGAGGTTAGTGCGGTTATGCTTGACTGGGAATCGGGGCGGTTAGGTTCGCCGTGAGCGGCTGCTCGGGCGAATGTCAGAGAATGAAACCTGTGGTGCATGAAGGTAATGAAGTCGCGTTCGCGGATATATGGAGAGCTTGTTCGTCAGCGGCACTGCCTCAGATCTCCGTTTGATCAGGGTCGGCTGTCTGGGCCTCCGAGAAGGTGCCGAATTCGGTGGAGCGGCTGATCAGCATAAGGTCCACATCGCCAGCGGTGAACCGTCCGGTGAAGTAGTGACCGGTCGCGGATTTCGGGATTAGACCGGTTACCGAGAGGCGGCAGGCGCCGTGGTGTCGGGGGCTGCGATGTTGGTGCGCCACGCGCGGTGTGTTGTCGTACAAGAACACGATCTCGGCTGTTCCGGAGTTCTCGGGGGCAGCGATTGTCGCGTTGCTGGAACGGGAGGTGCTCTCCGCGGTGCGGAGGGTGGCGTGCAGGCTCCAGTAGGTCTGCTCGATTATCATGTAGGCCGTTATAGGGCCGCGGTTCCCGCCAGCTGGGATGTGACTCTCCGGGCTGGGGGTCAGCACGGCGCGCCATGTGCCGTTCACCCACGCCTGGCTGCTGATCCGGTGAATCAGAGGCCAGCGCCAGGCCCACTTGTCGAAGGCAAGGACGCCGTAGCCGACGGCTGCTGGTATGTACGCGAACAGGTATCTGAACTCGGACGGGTACAACCCTAGTAACAGCAGGACGCCCGTATAGAGGGTTGCGGCGATGGTGGCACCGGTGCGGAGTGTGCTGGCCGGGCTCATCGTCATCCTTCAGTAGTTGAGATAATACAAGGCGCTGTTGATCAGGTCCCGAGCATCGCCTTCATCCCACTTCTGGCCCTCACCGAAGACCTTCTTCACCTCGTTGGGCTCCACCATGTGCCGCGTACCGAACCAGGCGTTCGTCAGCTGACTGCGGACGTTGGCCAGAGTGTTTCGTACGGCGTCATCGAAGCCACCCCCGAGGAACAGGTGGTCCGGCACGTTGTAGATCAGGCACTCGGAGAAGTACGACGGCAGCTCCTTGATCATGCCCTCTGCCGAGAGGTCGTTCTCGACGTTCTTCAGGACCCGCACGACGAACTTGTATCGCAGGTTCGTCAGGCCGTTCTTCGTACGCCCGTTGGCGAGCTGCAACTCTGGCCAGTTGACGATCTTCTTGCCGTCTTGGCCGAACACGACGCTTCCTTCGTACTTACCTCCGGTGGCCGTGTTGTCGAACAGCACGTACTTGAAGCACGGCACGACATCGATGCTGGGACGGCTGCCAATGACTTCTGGAACGTAGAACGCGATGTTGTGGTCAGCATCGATTGTCCCGAAGTGCTCATCGAGCGCCTCGTAGACCTCCTTGCGGAGGCTGTCCTGCGTCCACGGTCCCGTGTATGGGTCGGGCTTGTTGAACCACGACGTGCCGTCGTAGTAGAAGCACTCGTTCAACTGCACCCTGATGTCCACGTCGCTGTCGCCGCGGACATTGGTCTTGTTCGGGTAGGAGCCCTTCGCCTCAACAGTAATATCGACCCCTTGGAACGGCTCGTGCAGGTCTATTGCTGCCTGCACCATGCGCTCCGCTCGCTCCAGACGGTCTTGTTCCGACTGCCCTGGTGGATTTCGCCACTTGCTGATCAACGTGAGCCGCTGGTCGTAGGTCAACTGCCGTGGCATATAAGTCCTCCCCCGCTCCGAGTCTCTCCTTGAGAACAACAGCCTAGGCACAGGCACTGACAAGCCCATCCGCCAGAGAAACTGTTGCTATTGGGGCGGCAGAATCCGCGGTGCGGAGGGTGCCGTGTCCTCTGCCTGCGACTAACGGCTCACGTGTGGACGAACGGCCGGCGTGATTCGGGCTCCTGCTGATTCGCCCGCTGTACGACAGCGGTGGACTTCGATGGCGTACGCGTTGGCGTTGGGAGCTGGGTCACAGGCGGCGTGGTGGACTCGCCAGCGGGCCGGGTCCGGATATGACATGAGACTTTCCGCGGAGTAGCTCTGGACGCCGGGCGCGAGCTTTTCGGCTTCGAGCTGCTCCCAGGCGCGCTCGTTCACCGTGGCTTCGTTGACCTCCGTCATGTCGATCCAGAGGGTGCCTTCGCCGTCGGCGACGGGTCTCTTGCACGCGTCACAGATGGCGAGAAGCTCGTGCGTCACGGTGTGGCCTCCGGCGGATGAGCGGCTACATCGAACCGTCTTCGATGGCCTCGAAGATGTCGGCGTCGGTCTCCTTCTGCCAGCCGGGCAGGTTGGGCCAGGTGGCGACATAGCCGGGCTGTGGGTCCTCGAAGTGCCGGTACATCTGGGCGGTCCAACAGGTGGCGACGAAGTGGCTCTTCTGTTCGCGGGTGAGGTGGGAGGCGTGCCGGTCGCTGAGGTCGAGGAACTGTCGTACCTGGTCGTGGACGGCGCCGG
Organism: Streptomyces sp. NBC_00620; assembly: GCF_026341825.1. GTDB lineage: Bacteria > Actinomycetota > Actinomycetes > Streptomycetales > Streptomycetaceae > Streptomyces. The sequence goes on along the minus strand of NZ_JAPENY010000001.1, from coordinate 1,242,846 downwards.
CGGCCTGCTGCTCCTACTCGGGGGTCTCTTCTCAGAGGGTGAGGTAGCCGGGCTTGGGCTAGCCAGGGAAGTGCTTGCGCACACCGGTGATCCAAGCCTCGCGGAACAGTCGTGCGCCCTCGATCTGCGACATGCCTTCCCTTCGCGTCACGTCGTGCACATTCGTCGATCTCGGCGCTCAGTTCAACCACATGGGCATCGCGGGCGAGAGGGCCGAAGCCGGTTCGTAGTCCATGGAGTTTACGGGCGACGTAGCCAGAGGAGGTTGTTCGGGCGAGTTGCAGCGCTTCCCGGCCGTAGGCAAGTACCTGGTCCGGGTCATGGCGCCGATAGATGCGAGATCGGTCAGGACTGCGCCGCGTCGCCGCAAGGACTGTCCGGAAGTTGGGACGTCCTGGCCGAGAGCGGTAGGGAGTACTTTCTCGGCGATGTCCAGGCGGCCGAGTTGCAGGTAGCGGGCGCCAGGCCCCTCAGCGAGGCGGGAGCCGTCAAAGCACAGCCAGCCGCTGTTTTGGGCTCGGCCGCTCAAGTCCGTCACCGTTTCCGCTTCATCGAGGGCGCGCTCGCACGCGGAGAGGTTCCCGAGGCCGGCGTATACCTCGGCCTGAATGGAGGCGACCCAGTGGCGGGCGGACGGGGAGCTATCCCCGCGTCGGGGGTGTTTATTCGTCGTTCGGGTCGGCCAATTCCAGGAGCCGTTCGGCGATGTCGTCAGCCCACTCCTGAGCCCACTGGCGTAGCCCGGCGATTGCTCCGTCGTCGAGGCCGTAGGCGGCGAACTCGGTGTCGTCGATCCAGTCCGCGCCGGCCAAGCGGGCCTGGAGGTCGGTGAGGTCGAAGGTGTCGCGGGCGTGGCGGCGGCCGAGTTCTTCGAGTCCGGGGTGGCTCCAGCGGTCTGTGGCGGCGCGGACGTCGATGAGGTCGCGGGCGAGGCCGCGGTCGGCCAAGGCGCGGACCTTGGTGCCGACGACGTCTTCGAGTGAGAGGACCAGGCCGTATTCGGTCTGCACGGGTGGACGCCAGAGCGCTTCCTTGAGGACGTCTACTTCGCATTCCTCGCCGCTGGCCGGGTCCGTGACGATCAGCCGTGCGGAGAGCGGGTCCGTCTCCAACGCCCGTACCTGCCAGCCCCGTTGCTCCAGACCCGCGCGCAGGGTGGCGGCGATCGTCTCCATTGCCTCCGGGTTCTCCGTGGCGACGTCGAGATCCTGGCTGAGACGGTCGACCAGACCGTGGGCCTGGACGGCGTAGCCGCCTGTGAGCGCGAGTGGGTAGGGGGTGCCTACGGCCAGTACGTCGGTGAGCAGACGGCGGTGCAGGTCGGTCAGTTTCACGCAACAGCCTGGGTGCGCGGAGCCAGTTCCGTGAAGGCGTTTTCCCAGACACCGCGGAGATCTCGACTGATCAGCGTGCGCAGCGTGGGCCACATGCTGATGAGCAGGTCCTGGTTGAGGTACTGGACCAGGTCGTCGTGGAGACCCTCGGCCAGGACGATGCGGTAGTAGCTCATGCGCAGGCGTGGCTGATCGAGGTCGAATTCGGTCAGTCCGGACCAGGCCAGGTGCAGCGGCAGGCTCACGGTCCCGTGGGCGGGACCGGCGAGCGTCGCGAGCTCGCCGGGCAGCCGTCGGGTGAACTTGGCTCGGCGGAGTTCGGAGATGGAGGGCGGTGAGGCCATGTGCCGATTATTGCCCGAAAGCGTCAGGTGCGGATGGGATCAGCAGGCTTTCGTCTTGCTCGCTCACCATGGTGTCCCCTGCTCTTATCTCGCTCGTCACGGTGCCCCGGGTCTTATGAGGCAGCTCTCTCGGCTTCGTCCTTACGGAGGGGGCGCAACCCCATCACGCCCGCCCCGACCCCGGCAGCACCAGCCGGAACGTGCAGCCCTCCCCGGGCGCGGTGTCCAGCTCGAGCCGGCCCCCGTGGCCCTGGGCGATGGCCGCGGCGATGGCGAGGCCGAGGCCGCTGCCGCCCTGGTCGTGGGCTCGGGAGCGGGAGCGGTCGACGCGGTAGAAGCGTTCGAAGACGCGTTGGGCGTCTTCGGGGGCGAGGCCCGGGCCGGCGTCGGCGACTTCCAGGATGCCGACGGGGGTGCCGAGGGGGAGCGGAGGGGACGCGCTGGTGCGGCCCCGGCGGTCCGCGCCGCCGGTGTCCGGGGCGACCCGGGCGGTTCCGACTCGGACGTGCACGGGGGTACCTGGGGGAGTGTGGGTGCGTGCGTTGGAGAGGAGGTTCTCGACGACCTGGCGGAGTCGGTGCGGGTCGCCGAGGGCCTCTACCAGTTCCAGTTCCTCCTCGTCCTTCGAGTCCCGCAGCGGTCCCAGGTCGATCAGCCGCCCGGAGTCCCCCAGCGCCGCCGCGCTCACCGCGTCGGCCGCCAGGGACAGCAGGTCGACGGATTCACGCCCGTGCGAGGGCCCGTACGACGGCTCCTGGTCGAGCTTGGCGAGGAGCTGGAGGTCGTCGACGAGGAGGCCCATGCGTTCGGCGTTCTGGGCGATGAGCCGGTTCGCCTCGCGGCGGCCCGCGGGGGACTGCTGTTCGTGGCGGAGCGCGAGCTCGGCGAAGCCCTGGATCGCGGTGAGCGGCGTGCGCAGTTCGTGACCGGCGTCGGCGACGAAGCGCCGCAGCCGGGCCTCGGAGGTCTCGCGCTCGCGCAGGGCGCCCTGGAGCCGTTCGAGCATGGTGTTGAGGACCCGCCCGAGCCGTCCGGTCTCGGTGCGGGTGTCGGTGTGGGGCAGCCGCAGGTCGAGGTCGCCGTCGGTGATGTCCTGGGCGGTGCGTTCCATGCGGGTGAGGGGGAGCAGCCCGAGGCGTACGACCCAGCGGCCGAGGAGTACGACGCCGGTGACGGTGAGGGCGAGCAGCGCGCCGTCCACGTAGAGGATCTTGGAGGTGGCGCCGTCGATGGTGGCCAGGGGCAGCGCGACGACCGCCTTCATGTCGTCGGGGCCTTCGCGCAGGACGACCCGCCAGCGCCCGCCGCCCGTGTCGGCGGACACCGTGGCGAGCTGCCCCACGGACAGGCCGAGGCCGTCGACGGTGGACGCCAGCTCGGGCTTGGTCGGCTGGTGGTAGTCGCCGAGCGAGGCGCTGAGGAGGCGGCCGTCGGAGTCGTAGAAGAAGACCCGGAAGTCGGAGGGCAGCGCCCCGGGGGTGGTGAACCTGTCCGGGAACCCCTCGTCGCTCACCGCGTCCTGGTACGCCTTCCTGGGCGTGCTGAAGTGGGCGAGCTGCTCGTCGAGCCCGTCCATCAGCCAGGAACGCATCACGACGAAGCCGACGACCTCGGCGGCCAGCACCGCGGTGGTGGCGAGGACGGCGAGCCCGAGGACGAGCCTGCCCCGCAGGGAGACGGGCCGTTTCACCGCTCGGCGGCGTCGGACACGGGGGCCTGCGGGGCCTGGTCGCGCTCGTGCTCGCGCGGCAGCCGCAGCGAGTAGCCGATCCCGCGCACGGTGTGGATCAGCGGCGGCTCGACGCAGTCGATCTTCTTGCGCAGGTACTTCACGTACGTCTCGACGATGCGTACGTCCCCGGCGAAGTCGTACCCCCACACGTGCTGCACGATCTGCGCCCTGGTCAGCACCCGGTTGGCGTTCGCCATCAGGTAGGCGAGCAGATGGAACTCGGTCGGCGACAGCGGCACGTACCGCTCCGCGCGGTGCACCTCGTACGCCCGCTCGTCGAGCCGCAGGTCGGCGAAGAGCAGGATGCTCTCGTCGTCCTCGTCCGCCTCGCCGGACGGTGTTTCCTCCGCGCCGGTGCGGCGCAGGATCGCCTGGATCCGCAGCAGTACCTCGTCGAGGCTGAAGGGCTTGGTGACGTAGTCGTCGCCGCCGGCCCGCAGCCCGTCGATACGGTCGGACAGGTCGGTGCGCGCGGTCAGGAAGAGTACGGGGGTGTTCTTGCCGCCCGCCCGCATCGCCCGGGTCACCTCGAAGCCGTCCAGGTCGGGCAGCATCACGTCGAGCAGCACCAGATCGGGGCCGAACCTCTCGATCTCCAGGAGCGCGGCACCGCCGGACATCACGCTGCTCACCTCGTAGCCGCTGAGCCTCAGCGTGGACTCCAGCAGGGCACGGATGCTCGGCTCGTCCTCGACGACAAGGAGCCTGTGGGGGGTGTGGGGCTCGGTGTGCTCGGCCATGGCGCCGACTCTCCACCCTCTTCATGAGCGTTTGATGGGGGAAGCCTGTTGGTTGGCTGAGAGTGGCCCATGTGGAGGCCCCGGCCGCGTGAGCCCCGTATATGCGGAGGCCCCGGACTCCTCCACTGAGGGAGTCCGGGGGCCGCCCCGTGTCTGACTGAGACCCGGCTCCTGATGAGACCTGGCTCCACGAGGTGCTCCGCAGGTTAGGTGCGGTATGTGGGAGATCCCGGGATGTGTGCTGGGAGGTCCTTGTGTAACCGGCCCGTGCAACCGGCCTGCGTAACCGGCCCGATCGCTCACGTGATGCTGAGCGCCAGGCAGAAGTCCACCCGGTCGCGCAGGGTGGCCAGGCTGTGGCCGGTGAGCTGTTCGACCCGTTGGAGCCGGTATCGCAGGGTGTTGACGTGCACGTGGAGCTGCTCGGCGCAGCGGTGCCAGGAGCCCGAGGCGTCGAGGAAGGCCGCCAGGGTGCCCACGAGGTCGCTGCCGTGCTCGGCGTCGTACCGCTCCACAACCCCGATGAGCCGCTCGCGGTAGAGCCTGCGTACGTCCTCGGGGACAGAGGCGAGCAGCAGCAGGTACGAGGACAGGTCGTCGCCCGTCGCCGTGCGGACGGTGCCCGTGCCCAGACAGGCGATGCGGTGGGCGTGCCGCGCCTCGTCGAGGGAGCGGCGCAGCCCGGCCGCCCCGGTGGCGGGTCCGCCGGTGCCGAGGGCGGCCCAGCCGGGGGCGAGGAGCGGGGTCAGGCGGGTGGCGGCCTTTTCGAGGTGCTCTTCGAGTTGGTCACCCGGGTGGTCTTCGAGGTGGTCGTCAAGGCGGGTCGAGACGGCGTCCGGCACCAGCATCACGTAACCGTCGTCCTCGGCGACCGGCGTGGAGCAGCCGGGTATCTGGTCGAAGACGTCCTCCAGGACGACCGCCGCGAGCTCGGCGCCGTACGGGCTGCCGGTCGTGGTGACGTAGACGCAGGTCAGCGGGGTGTCCGGGTCGAGGCCGAGGCTGCGCAGGCGCCCCTCGGCCGCCTCGGCCCGCCCCTCCCGTACGAGGGTGAGGGACTCGCGCAGGAATCGTTCCTCGATGCGGCGGCGTTCCTGGCGGGCCACCCGGTCCATGGCGAGGAGCGCGCACACCTCGGTGGCGGCGTCCGCGACGCCCGGCGCCCAGTCGCGGAAGTCGCCGGCGGCGGCGAGGTAGGCGGCGGGCGGGCGCCTGGCGACCGGCGACTGCACCGGGAAGAAGGTCAAGTGGCCGCCGCCGGGCACCGGTTGTACGGAGGGGAAGGCGCCCGCGGCGAGCGCCTCGCGGTGCGCCCGGTCCAGGTGGTGGCCGGTCACTTCGGGTACGCCGCCCGCGGTGGCGCGACCGGTCGCGGACAGCACCGCGCACCACACGCCGGTGGCCCGCGCGAAGACCTCGACGAGACCCTCGGGCCCGGCCCCGGACGCCATGCTCGCGACCAGGCCGCGGTGCAGGTCCGCGCCCGGTGAGCGGCGGGCCGGTCCGGCGAGCGCGGCGAGGACGGTCTCGGTCAGTGCCGCGTACGACACGTCGTCGCCGACCGTGAAGAGGGCGAGCCCGTGCCGCTCACAGGCCTGCGCGAGCGCGTCCGGCAAGGTGCCGATGCCCGCGGTCCCGGCGACCAGCGCGGCGGCGCCCGCACCCGCGAGCGCGGCGACGAACGTGTCGGCGTCGCGCGGCTCGCGGTACCAGGTGGTGGAGGTGAGGACGAGTTCCCCGCCGTCGAGGTAGCGGCCCGGGTCGGGGAGGTCGGTCGTGTAGACGCCGCGGATGCGCGGGGTGCGGGGGGTGCCGGGCACGACGGGGACGAGGCCGAGGCGGGGGATGGCGAGGAGTTCGGTCAGCAGCATCGGTGGTCGTCCTCCCTGCTGCCGAGGCGGGCCGAGGCGCTTGCACGCCCTTGCCGGTCTCTTCGACGCATCGGCGCTTGTTACGGGCGTGCACACCGGCGGGCACGGGGTTTGGAGAACAGTACAGGCGGAGGGGGCCAGGGACGCCTGTCGTCTGTAGGGCGGTGCAGGTCCGCGCGGGCCGCGCGACGAGTTCACTGATGGCCACCCGCCCGAACCGCATGCTCCGCTCCCTCGCACCCTGGACGCTCCCGCGCCTCGTCCGGTGCGCTCCCGTCGTCCCATGAGGAGACCGTCGTGCAAACCGAAACCCTGGCCGGCGCCGAGAAGTCCTTCGGCGCCGAGAAGCCCTTCGGTGTCGAGCGAGCCGGAGCCGAACCGGTACCGCCCGACCACCGCCACGGCCGCCCCTGGTCCCTGTTCACGCTCTGGTTCGGCGCGAACGTGCAGTTCGCGACGCTCAGCGTCGGCGCCCTGTCGACGTCCGTCTTCGGCCTCGACCTGCTCCCGGCCGTCCTCGCCATCACCCTCGGCACGCTGTTGAGCTCGGCGCTCGTGGGCCTGTTCTCGACCCGGGGCCCGCTCACCGGAGTACTCCAACTCATCCAGTCCCGGGGCCCGTTCGGCCGCCTCGGCAATCTGCCGTCCGCCGCGTTCACCGTCGTCAACGGCGTCGGCTGGTGCGTGGTCGACACCCTGCTCGGCATCTTCATCCTGCGCGACCTGACGGGGATGGGCTTCGCCCCGGCCCTGCTGCTCATGGCGGCGGCCCAGCTGGCGATCGCGGTCATCGGCTACCGGATGATCCACTACGTGGAGCGCGCCCTCGCCGTCCTCCTGGTCGTCGTCTTCGCGGTGGTGTCGGTGTACGGCTTCGGCGACGCGCACGCCGCCGCCCCGGTCGAGCCCTTCGACGGGACCACCGCCGCGTTCCTGCTCGTCGTCGCGGTCACCGCGGCCCGCGTCATCGGCTGGTCCGCGTACGCCTCCGACTACAGCCGCTATCTGCCGGCCACCTCCGCGCCGAAGAGGGTCTTCCTCGCGGCGGGCGGCGGCAGTGCGGTCGCCGGCGTGTGGATCGGCGCCCTGGGCGCGGCGATCGGCACGGCGGGCGCGCTCGACAACCCCAGCTCGATGGTGAGCGGCCTGCTGCCGGACGCCCTCGGCACCGTCGTACTCCTGTCTCTCCTCCTGTCCACGCTCGCCTCGACCGTCATCGACCTGTACTCGGGCGCGATGGCCGCGCTGGTCGCCGGGTTCACGATCCCGCGCTGGGTGTCGGTCCTGGTGGTCGGCGGGCTCGGCACGGCGATCTCCTGGTACGCCGGACACGGGGACTTCGCCCAGCAGTTGCAGGACTTCATGCTGATGACCGGCTACTGGCTGGCGCCTTGGGCGGCGGTGATCGTGGTGGCGTACTGGGGACGGCAGCGGGGGACGTACGACATCTCGCGGCTGTACGACACCGGGCACCGCCTCGGCTGGGGGCTGCCGTCGGTCCTGCTCGCCCTGCTCGTCGAGATCCCGTTCATGAACCAGTCCTTCTACACCGGGCCGCTCGCCGAGGCGCATCCCGCGCTCGGTCCGCTGGGGCTGTTCGTCGGGTTCGTGGTGGCGGGGGCGGCGTACGGGGGGTTGTCGGCGTGGCGGCCGGTGAGGGTCGTTGACGCGCCGGAAACCCGGATACCTGTGACCGCTGAATAACCCATTTCTGTAAGCCAGTTGAGGAGTCAGCCCTGTGAACGACATCCCCACCGCCGCCGACGAGAAGTTCCTTCTCACGGCGATCGAACTCGCCGCCCGCGCCCGCCGGGACGGCAACCATCCCTTCGGTTCCCTGCTCGTCCTCGACGGCTCGGCGGTGCTGGAGGCGGGCAACACGGTGGTGACGGAGCGGGACGCGACCGGGCACGCCGAGACCAATCTCGTACGCCTGGCGACCCGGACGTACACGAGTCCGGAGCTGGCCCGCGCCACCCTCTACACCAGCACCGAACCCTGCGCGATGTGCGCGGGCGCCGTGTACTGGAGCGGGATCGGGCGGGTCGTCTACGCCCTGGGTGAGGACGAACTCCTCGCCCTCACCGGCGCGAACGACGAGAACCCGACGATGGCGCTGCCGTGTCGGGAGGTGTTCGCGGCGGGGCAGCGGCGGATCGAGGTGGTCGGGCCCTGCCTGCGGGAGCGGGCCGAAGCCGTGCATGCCGCTTTCTGGAACTGATCCTGCGAGGAGACACCCGAATGACCCGCACCCGTACGTTGATCCGCAACGGCATCGTCATCCCCTGCGAGGGCCGCAAGACGGTGTACGACCCCGGTTCGGTCCTCGTCGAGGACGGCAGGATCGCCGCCGTGGGAACGGTGGCGGAGCTGGACGCGGCCGCCGCCGACGCGCAGGTCGTGGACGCCACCGGGCACGCAGTGATCCCCGGCCTGCACAACACCCACCTCCACTCGGGCCTGTTGCGCGGCACGGCCGAGTCCAAGTCCCTGTGGGACTGGCTGCGCGATTACGTCGACCCGGCCCACAAGGCGCTCACCCCCGAGATCGCGGAAGCCGCATCCCTCCTCTGCTACACGGAGTCGCTGCGCGCGGGCACGACGTCGGTGATGGACATGTGGCGCCACATGGAGGGTTCGGCACACGCGGCGGAGCGGGTGGGCATCCGCGCGACGCTCGTCCCGTACGTGGCCGACCTCCCGGGCTACGACTACTTCGAGACCCTGGAAACGAACCGCCGGCTGCTTGAGCACTACCGCACGTACGCGAACGACCGAGTCCGCTCCTGGGTCGGCCTGGAACACCTCTTCTACTGCAGCCCGGAGGCGTTCAAGGCCGCTGCGGCACTCGCGGACGAGTTCGACACGGGGCTGCACACCCACTCCTCCGAGACCGTCTGGGAAGTGGAGGAATCCCTGCGGCAGTTCGGGCGTCGCCCGATCGAGGAGTTCTACAACCGGGGGATCCTCGGCCCCCGCACGGTCGTGGCCCACTGCGTCTGGCTCGACGACCGTGAGATCGAACTCCTCGCCGGGACGGGTACGAGCGTCGCCCACTGCCCCTGCTCCAACATGAAGCTCTCCTCGGGTCCGGCCCGCGTCATCGACATGCGCCGCAAGGGCATCGCGGTCGGCCTCGGCAGCGACGGCGAGAAGGAGAACAACAACCTGGACCTGCTGGAGGAGATGAAGTTCGCGTCGCTGTTGCAGAAGGTCTCCACGCTGGACCCGACGACGGGTGACCCGTGGGACATCCTGACGATGGCGACGCTGGAGGGCGCACGAGCCCTGGGCCTGGACGGCGAGACAGGCTCCCTGGAACCGGGCAAGAAGGCCGACATCGTCACCGTCGACCTCCGCAAGCTCCACACCACCCCACTCCTCCACGGCGAGGACTTCAACGCGGTGGCCCACCTGGTGTTCTCGGCGGGCTCGGCGGACGTCGACCATGTGTGGGTGGACGGACGCCAACTGGTCGCGGGGGGAACGGTGTTGAGCGTCGACACCGAACAGGTACGGCTGCGCGCGCAGACAGCGGCCGAGGAACTCTTCCGGCGCAGGGCGGCTCTTGTGCCCCCGTCCCGCCCCTGAGTCAATGGCTGGCGTGCGTCGCTGCCGGTGATCGACGTACCGCGTGTCCGGGCGGCTGGGTAGCGTGACGCGCGTGCCGAATGAGGAAGTGATGCAGGACGGGGCCCATCGCCGGGTGGTGCGGATCGGTGACACCGTCCGCAGGCCCGTGCAGCCGTGGACACCCACCGTCCACGCGCTGCTGCGACACCTGGAGGAGGTCGGATTCGCCTACGCACCCCGACCGCTGGGGATCGACGAGGAGGGCCGGGAAGTCCTCACCTATTTCGAGGGTGACTCCGGGGCGTCGGGCTGGGCCAAGGTCGTCGAAGACCAGGGCCTGGCCAACTTCGCCCGGCTGCTGCGCGATTACCACGACGCCTGCGAGGGCTTCTCGCCTCCACCGGACGCGACATGGTCCACGGGCACGGGCGGCCCCGGCCACGAAGAGGTCGTCTGCCATGGGGACTTCGGCCCCTGGAACGTGGTCTGGCAGGGCAACCGCCCGGTGGGAATCATCGACTGGGACTTCGCCCGACCGGCGCCTCCCCTGCACGACGTGGCCTACGCACTGGAGTACGTCGCCCCGTTCCGCGACGACGCCGAGTGCCTGCGCTGGCTGCGGTACCCGGCGCCGCCCGACCGCCGCCTCCGGCTGGAGCGCTTCTGCCGCGCGTACGGTCTCGACTCGACCGAGGGGATCGTCGACGCCGTCATCGCCCGACAGCGGGAGAACGCCGCGCTCGTACGGCAGTTGGCCGAGCGGGGGCACGAGCCCCAGGCCAGCTGGGCCGCCGACGGGCTCCTGGGCGAACTCGACGCCCGGATCGACTGGAGCGAGGCGCACCGGCACCTGGTCGAGTAGGCGGCGTCTGCGAGGTTCAGGACCTCAGGGTGGTGAGGAGGGCGCGGAGGGCGGTGGGGGTGGGGGTGAGGATGGTGGTGGGGTGGTCGCTTTCTCGGAGGTGGAGGGTGGTGGGGGTGGAGGCGGCTATCTCCACGCAATCTTCCTCATCGCCGCCTCCGGAGAACGACGACTTCTGCCAGTAGAGGATGGGGGACAGGGACATGCGGGGGCCTTTCACAGTTCCTGGCTGACACGGCGGATGAGGTCGAGAGAAGCGTCCTGCGGAAGGGCAGCGCTTTCGATGCGTTCGAGGCGGGCTCGGTAGCGGCTCAGTTGTGCAGGCGCGTCGATGAACTCGGCGCCATGCGTGGTGTCGAGCTGCACTGTGTCCAATTGAGGGACGACTCCGCCGATGTACTGCATAGAGTGCCCGGCGCCCGCGAAACCGTCAGCGGTGAATGGGATCACACGAAGGGTGACGAACTCTCTCTCAGATGCCGCGAGGAGGTGTTCGAGCTGGGCGCGGGCAACCTTGGGGCCGCCAACGCGCATGCGTAGCGCGGCTTCGTGGATGATCGCGTCGTAGGGCTTCCCGGAGTCGAGTACAACCTGGCGCCGGACACGGAACGAGACGCGGGTCTCTCGGTCACTCTCCAGAAGCTCCGGCACCGCGAAGAGCGACGACGCCCGCACGTGATCCTCGGTTTGTAGAACACCCGGGATGTGCACTGACTGGAACGTGCGGATGTACGAGCAGTGGTGCTCCAGCTCAGCAAGGTCGAGGGCCTTGGGACCCATCAGGCCGCGGAACTCCTCCCACCACCCTTTGTCCCGCTCGTTTGCCATCTCGACCAGGGCGTTTACGAGTTGGATGTCGTCGCAGGCGTAGATCTCGGCGAGTCTGCGAACCCGCGCCTCGCTGACGCCGTTCTTCCCGGCCTCGATATTGCTGATCTGAGCCTGGCTGGCGCCCAGGAACTCGGCGGCGTCACGTGACACCACACCTGCGGCCTCCCGCAACTTGCGCAGCTCCGCACCGAGACGCCCCTGACGTGCGGTGGGGATGATTCTCGGCGGCATGGCGTCCTCCTCGTGATCACGCCCGAGTCTGCCGTGTCGTCAGCTCAACCACCACGGAGTTCAGGGCAATTCCGCCGACGCGGTTGCGGAGTTGAAAGTATCACCGCTAACGTCGTCTCGTACTCACGGAGAGTGTCGGAGACGTCACTCATCCGCAACTCTCCCCTGCGTACTGCCAGTTGGAAGTGCCACCACGGGCCGTCGACACCCGAGGCGAGGCCACTAGCGCGGCAGGGAACCGACCACCCCTCGTGCCCCCTCACCGCAACGGAGTTGACGGAACCCCATGCCCGAATACGCCCTCTTCTGCCCGCCCTCGGACACGTCCCCGCACGTTGCCCGCGACTTCGTCGCCTCGGTCCTCCGCGCCTTAAGACTCGACGCCCTCGTGGACGCGGCAACCCTCTGCACGTCCGAACTCGTCACGAACGCCTGTGTGCACGCGAAGGACGGCGGCTCGGCCCTGTGGCTGTCGGTGAAGCCCGCACGGGTACGCGTCACGGTGTTCGACGGGAACGAGAACCTGCCGGTGATAAGGGAGTTGACCCCCGACGGCTGGGAACTGGGCGGCCGGGGCCTGCACCTGGTGGACGCCCTCACGGACGGCTGCTGGGGCACCGCCCCCGCCTCCCCGCAGGGCAAGGCGGTGTGGTTCGACCTGTCGGCGGCCGGCCCAGGGGCTTGAAGGCGGTTCGGCCCCGTCGCTCAGCCGATGAGCGCCTCGGTGATCTGACGTGTGGTCTGCGCGGCGATCCGGGTGCCGTGAGTGTTCCGCCTCGTGAATCACTTAGGTGTAGGGGTGTCCGTTGGCACCGATCCGGGCCGGCGGCAGCAGGCCGGTGTCGTCATAGTGGCGCAGTGTCCGGGCGGTCACGCCCGGCATCCGGGCCACTTCAGAGATCGGCCAGTCCATCACGACTCCCGCACGTGTGTATCGCCGGGCCGGTCGCTCCGGCCCTGGTCACGACCGTAGAAGCTGCCGCAATGGCAACTTCAACCCCGAAACCCGTATTCCTCGCAGTCGAACAGAAACAGCCCACATCCCGTGCGGGACAGATTAGTTTCGGAAGATCAATGTTTGAAGGCGCTCACGTCTCCGGGCTCGGTGTCCAGCGCCTCGCGGTCGAATTTCAGCATGAAGAGGAAGTACAGCCCGCCCGCGGCGAGCAGGCCGACCACGATCACCACGGAGACGAGCGCTTCCCGGGGTGCCACCAGGACGAACAGCGCTACGAGCGTCCACGCCAGCGCGCAGATCGCGACGGGAAGCTCGAAGCGCCCGAGGTCGAATGCGCCCTTCTTGCGATCCAGTCCTTTGCGCACCGCCAGGTAGAGGACGACCGTCGAGCCGTAGGTGAGCGCGGGGAGGATCGTCGACGCCGTGATCAGCTCCAGGAGTGCGGCACCCGGCAGGGCGACCATCAGGACGACCCCCAGGGTGAAGATCAGGACAGTCGCCGGGATCGGCGTCTGTGTGCGTGGGTTGACCCGTCGCATCAGCCGGTGGGCAGGGAAGCGTGAGTCCCGCGACATCGCGAAAATCATCCGCGAGCAAGCGACCATCACGACCATCCCGGCGCCGAAGAATGCGAAGGTGATCGCAACCAGCAGCACCTTCTCCATCACCGGACCGAGCTGATCGCGCATGATGGCCGCGACCGGTGAGCCGTTGGCGGTGACCTTGGGGATGTCATCGATCGCGACGGTGAGTGCGATCAGGAACAGCATGCCCAGCAGTCCGGCCGCCACGACCGACCCCACGATCGCCCGCGGCACGCTGCGATGGGGGTCCTTGGCCTCCTCGGCCAGGTTCGCCGCGGCGTCGAAGCCGACGAGCGTCGCGAGGCCCATGATCATCGCGAGCATCAACCCGCCGCCGACGGCGAAGTAGTCGGGGGCGTTCTCGGTGACACCGCGCGAGACGAGATTGTCGGCCGCGCCGTCACCCGTGACCACCACGGCGATGGTGAGCGCGATCGCCACCACCACGACAAGCGCCAGTTCGATCCCGACCGCGCCCGTGTTGATCAGGCTGACGAGGCGTGTCGAGGCCACTGCGAGCAGGGCCTGGACGAGCAGCACCACGACCGTGATCAGGCGCGCGGTGCCCTCGTCCGGCCCGATGCCGGCGAGCGGCATGAACGCCTGGCTCGCCAGCGCATTGTCGACCGCCACCACGCCGATCGCCAGGTAACAGAAGGCCAGCCAGCCGAACCCCCAGCCGATCCTCGGGTTGGTCAGCCGTGACGCCCATTGGTAGGAGGAGCCGCTGAGCGGGATACGGGCGGCGAGTTGCGCGACCACCAGCGCCACCAGGAACTGCCCCACCGCCGCGATGACCCAGAGCCAGATCCCGACCGGGCCCGCAGTCTGCAGTACGTCGTCGTAGGTCGCGAAGATGCCAACGGCCACCGAGATGAACGCGAACGAGATCGCGAACACCTGAAAGGAGCCGAGCGTCCGTTTCAGCTCCTGCTGGTAGCCCCCGAGCTCCACGGAAGTCTCTACCCGTTCGCCCGCCTGACTTTCCGTCGGACCTTCCGCCACCTCAGCCACCACACCTTCCGTCGGAGCCGTCCGACCATGCCCCTGCACGTTTCACAGCCAGTGCCCCATCTTCACCATCCGTGTCACGTCTTCTTCCTGTGCGACACGTCAGGGGATTCCATTCCATCGAGGCTTCGCTCACGCACTCACCGAATGGGCCTGACCGACACGTGCAGGTTCATCACGATCATTGGCACTCCCGAACGGAGAATCGTCATGCGGTCCGCACGTCGCCTGCTCACTGGTCTGGCGGCCACCGCCGCCTTCGGGGCACTGCTCGCAGGCCCCTCGTACGCGGCAGCCGCGCCTGCTGCCCAGACCGCCCCCGCAAACGACGCGGTCAGCTGGTCGTGCAGCTCCATTACGCGTCAGTACATGACCTTCGAGGACGGCACTCCCGTGCACGCCGAGCCTGCGGGCAGCTCCAAGACCATCGCCTGGCTGTCTACGACGGCTACCGGACCGACTGACCGGCCGCCACAGCACGTGCGCGACCGGCACGACGCGATGCCCGCCCATCTGCGCACCCACCGAGCGGACCGCGCGGGGGACGGTCCGGGGCGGGCCACCGGCTAGGAAGAACCGCGCCGTGCGCACGGCGTCGGTGCCAGCCGACCTGTTCGCCGCGGCGACGATGCGCGGTGTGACCAGCCGCAGCTGGGTGGCGTAGGCGGGCGAGTCCAGGCGCAGGTTCAGATGCCGGGTCGCCGGGTGAAAGGCGCTGGCGGCGACGTGGTGGGGCGACGGCGGCCGCGATGCCCGGCCACCCGGTCCAGCACCGTTCCGCCGGCGGCCGGGAGCTCCCAGGCCCGCTCGTTCACTAGCACGCCGAGCGCGGACCGAGCCCAGCGGCTCCCGCCCGCCGTGCCGTACCGAGGACGACGTCGTGCGCGGCTTCGCCTTCGCCGTACGGACGCCGCCGTTCTTCCTCGCCGCTTCCAGCGCGGCCCGGGCCAGGTCAACGCCCGACACCTCACCGCCGCACATGACTGCTCCCAAGTGGTGTAGCCGAGGGGCCGGTGCCCCAGACGGGACAGGCGGGTCAACTGCTTAACGAACGCCCTGGGCAGGTCGTGCTCAGTAGGCTTGGACTTCGCGATCTTCTTGATCTCGCGGCGCTCGGGCAGCGTGAACGTCCTGGGCCGGCCGCCCTTGTATTTCGGGTAGAGGGAGTCGAAGCCGTCGGTGTTGAAGTTGTGGATCACATCGCGGACCCGGTCGTCGCTGGTGAACGACACCTCGGCGATCTTTGCCACGGGCATGCCCTGCGCGGACAGCAGGACCATCTGGGCCCGCCGCCAGGTCACCACCGACCCGGTGCCCCTGCGGATGATCCGAAGCAGGCGCCTGCCCTCGTCATCATCCTGCCGTCGTGGGCCGGGTCATGTGAGCTTCGTAGACCTCGCAGGCTCTACCTGACGTGACACCAGGTGCGTGATGTTCTGTGAAGGTCGGCAGCACCACTACAACCCCTCCGTTACAGAACGTCACAGATCACCGGTTCTGACACAGCTTCTAAGAGGTGTAGGCGTTCAGGCCGGTGGCCAGGGCCCAGCCGCGGCCCCGGGTCCAGGTGGCGTCGTCCACGTCGAGGGCGGTGCGGAAGGCGGCCCGGGTGTCGGCCGACATCAGGGTGAAGGCGATGATCAGGTCGCGGGCCGGGTCGCCGAGGCCGAGTTCGCCGAAGTCGATGACCGCGCTGAGGCGGCCGTCGGTGGTCAGCAGGTTGCCGGTGTGGAAGTCGCCGTGGAACCAGACCGGAGGGCGGTCCCAACCGGGGGCGCCGAGGGCCGCGGCCCACAGTTCGGTCATGGCCGCCGCGTCGAACGCGTCGCCGACGTCCGCGATGGCGGCCTGCGTAGCCCGGTCCCGGTCGGCCAGCGATCCGGCGGTGAGGTCCGCGCGGGTGCCCTCCGCCGGGAGGTCCTCGGGTGCGAAGCGCTGAAGGGCGGTCAGGAACTCCGCCAGTTCGACGGCGGCGACGGACGATTCGGCCAGTACCTCGACGGTCGCCACCTCGCCCTCCAGCCATCGGGACACCGCCCACGGCCACGGATAGCCGAAGCCGGGCTCACCCACGCCCACCGGCACCGGGACAGCCAGCGGCAGATGCGGGGCGAGCCGGGGCAGCCACTCGGACTCCTTCCGGGCCTGCCCGATGGCCCCGGAGTGGCGGGGCAGCCGGACCGACAACTCCGGGCCCAGCCGGTGGATCACATGGTCCGAGCCGGCCGGGTCGACCAACTCCAGCGGCAGTTCGGCCCATTGCGGGAACTGCGCATCGACCAGACGCCTGACCAGGGCGCCGTCGATCGAGGGACGGGTGTCCGCGGTTCTCCCGGTCGTCAACAGCAGCTCCTGCGGTCGGTCCGCTCCGGTGCGGCGGACAGCCGGGGCCATCACAGTGCGTCGGGGGCCCGCCTGTCGACCGGGTTTTCGCCCCGTGGACCTGCGTAGGGCATGGTGCGATGCTGATGCGCCTGGCGGAACAGTTGGGGGCTGTCGATGAGCGCGCAGGACGTGGTGACTGTTTCCGTGGCGGTGCTGGTCCCCGTGGTGACCGCGGCCGCCGGTGTGGTGAGCCTGCGGGCGCAGGACCGGCGGGTGCGCCGATCGCGAGCGGGCCGCCGCCGGCTGGCCTTCGAGGACGCGACTCGGCAGGTGGCCTTCGCGGCCGAGTGGTGGAAGGCGAAGCAACTGGTCGCCGCGACTCCGGAAGCACTCCAAGGCCCGACCGCAGTGGCGAACGACTGGCTGGACGAGGCGTCCGCGCGGGTGACCGCGGCGGAGCAGGCGGACATCGACGAGGAAACCCGTGTCTCGGTCAGCAGACTGCTGCTGCTCTACCGATTCCACCGCTGGTCCGCGAAGGCCATCCGGATCGGCTTCTACGCGGCCCTGGCCTTCATGGCCACCGTGATCACAGTCGTCCTGAACGACGCCGAGTCCCGCGAGGCCGTCGGGTTCAACGTACGGGCGCTGACCTCCTCCGCGATGCTCGCGCTGTTCCTGCGCTTCTGGGCCGTCTCGGCGGATACCCCGGACCAGCGCTGAGGCCGCCGGATCCCTCACTGATTCACCTATCTTTGAATTCAGGAGATCCTGTACTCTCAAGTTCATGCTGACCCTGGCCACCGACCTCGACGCCCTCACCCGCTTCGGCCGCGCCCTGGCCGACCCCATCCGCTGCCGCATCCTGCTCATGCTGCGGGAGGCGCCGGCACATCCGGCCGACATGGCTGAGGAGTTGGGGATCTCGCGGACCCGGTTGTCGAACCATCTCGCCTGTCTACGCGACTGCGGTCTGGTCGTCGCCGTCCCGGTCGGGCGGCGTACGCGGTACGAGCTGGCGGATCCGCGGCTCGGACACGCGCTGGACGACCTGCGGAACGCCGTGGTGGCCGTCGAGACCGACCGCAACTGCCCCGACGCCGACGAGAAGGGCTGCTGCTGATGGTCTCCATATCCCTGGGGCCTTCGCCGGTCCGCCGGGACGCGCTGGCCCGGCGGATACGGCTCCTGGTCGCCGCGACGATCGCGTACAACGTCGTCGAGGCGGTCGTGGCGATCACCGCGGGGAAGCTCGCCTCCTCCAGCGCGCTCATCGGGTTCGGGCTCGACTCCGTCATCGAGGTGTCGTCCGCCGCGGCCGTCGCCTGGCAGTTCTCCGCGCGGGAGCACGCGGTTCGGGAGGCCCGGGAGAGGGTGACGCTGCGGATCATCGCCGGGTCGTTCTTCGTGCTTGCCGCGTACGTCGCTGTCGACGCCGTACGCGGTCTGGTGGGGGGTGGGGAAGCGGAGCCCTCCGTGCCAGGGATCGTGCTGGCGGCGCTGTCACTGCTGGTCATGCCGTTCCTGTCGGCGGCGCAGCGGCGTGCCGGGCGTGAACTCGGGTCGGCCTCGGCGGTGGCCGATTCCAAGCAGACCCTGCTGTGCACCTACCTGTCGGGGGTGCTGCTGGTCGGTCTCGTCGTCAACGCCACGCTCGGCTGGTCGTGGGCCGACCCGGTCGCCGCTCTCGTGATCGCGGCCGTCGCGGTCAAGGAGGGGCGGGACGCCTGGCGCGGGGAGGGGTGCTGCGCTCCGGCGTCACCTGCCGTGCCGCCGACGCCCGTTGAAGCCGGGGCGCCGGACGCCTGCGGCTGCAAGCCCGGCTGCGATTGCTGCGCCTGACCCCGCGCCTCTCCCGAGATCCCCCGATCCCCCGATCCCTCGATCCCCCGATCTCCAGAAGGACTGTTTGCCGAAGGGCACCCGCCCGTGGCGCGTCCTTGACCCCTCGCGGTGCCCCGGGCCGGTCACACTGACCTCGAACCGCCCCCAGTCCCCGGCACCGCGAGGTCCCCATGGCATACGGTCTGGCCCGCCGCCAACTGAAGCCGAGAGTTCCATTGCGGCACGGGGAGGGCGACCGGTCCCATCTGACCAGCCTCGAAGGGCTTGCCGCGCTGTCGCTGGACGCGCTGAGTTCGGTGGCGTACGGACCCGAGGCGATCGTGCTGGTGCTGATCGTGGCCGGCACCGGGGCGCTGACCGCGACGCTGCCGGTGACGCTGGTCATCGCCGCGCTGCTCGCGGTGCTCGTGGTGTCGTACGGGCAGGTGATCGCCGTACATCCGGACGGCGGTGGTGCGTATGCGGTGGCCAAGAAGGATCTCGGGCCCCGGATCAGCCTGCTCGCGGCGGCCAGTCTCGTCGTCGACTACGTGCTGACCGTGACCGTCAGCCTGGCCGCCGGTGCCGCCAGTCTCGCGTCCGCCTTCCCCTCCCTCACCCCGTATCTGCTCGAGATCTGTCTGATCGGGCTGGCCCTCCTCACGATCACGAACCTGCGGGGCGTCGCCGAGAGCGCGCGGGTGCTGATGCTGCCCACCGTGTTGTTCGTCGTGAGCATCTTCGGCATCGTCGTGCTCGGTCTGCTGCGCGGCCACCCGCTCGCGACCGTCGGGACCGCCCAACCCGTGCACGCCACCGAGGCGTTGGGAGTGGTACTGCTCCTGAAGGCGTTCTCCTCCGGCTGCTCCGCGCTGACCGGAGTGGAGGCCATCGCCAACGGCGTACCCGCGTTCCGCGAACCGCGCGTCAAGCGGGCCCAGCGCACCGAGTTGATGCTCGGCGGGCTCCTCGGGCTGATGCTGATCGGCCTTGCCGTGCTCATCCAGCGCGACGACGTGGTCCCGCGCGGCGGCGTCACCGTGCTCGCTCAGCTCACCGCGGGCTCGTACGGGACGGGATGGGCGTACTACGCGACCAATCTCATCGTCACGGCGGTCCTGCTCTTTGCCGCCAACACCAGTTTCGGCGGCCTGCCCGTGCTGATGAGCCTGCTCGCCAAGGACCACCGGCTGCCGCACCTGTTCGCGCTGCGCACCGAACGCCCCGTGTACCGCTGGGGAGTTGTGGCCCTCGCCCTGCTCGCCGCGCTGTTGCTGATCGCCGTGAACGCCGACACCCACCGCATGCTCCCCCTCTTCGCGATCGGTGTCTTCATCGGCTTCACCATCAGCCAGACCGGGCTGGTGCGGCACTGGGCGAAGGAGCGGCCGCCCGGCTGGCTGCGGCGCGCGGTGCTCAACGGATTCGGCGCGGTGCTGACGAGTGTGGCGTGCGTGGTGCTGCTGGCCTCCAAGTTCCTCGAGGGCGCCTGGGTGGTCGTCCTCGCGATTCCGCTGCTGATGCTGCTCTTCGCCCGCATCCAGCGCTACTACGCCGAAGTCGCCCGGGAGTTGGGGCTCGGCGAGATCCCGCCCCCGGTCCGCGTCACCGCCGACTCCCTCGTCATCGTGCCGGTCGGCGAGGTCAGCAAACTCACGCAGTACGCGCTGACGGCCGCCCGCGCCCTCGGCTCGGCGGAGGTCGTCGCGGTCGCCGTACACGGAAACCAGGCAAGGGCCCAGGCCCTCAAGGCGAGTTGGGCCAGCTGGAATCCCGGCGTACGGCTGGACATCGTCGACAGCCCGCGACGCTCCCTCGTCGAGCCCATCGTCGACTACGTCCAGCGGGCGGCGGCGGGCGGACGACAGATCGCCGTCCTCATCCCCGAGGTGGAACCCCTCCACCGCCGCTACCAGATCCTCCAGAACCAGCGCGGCCTGCTGCTCGCGGCCGCGCTGAGGGCTCGTACCGATGTCGTGGTGTGCGTGGTGCCGTACCGGCTGAGCATCTAGCCGACCGCGGGTGCTAGATGTACGAGGCCATGACGTCGACCGCGGAGT
The DNA here is from genome assembly GCF_026341825.1 of Streptomyces sp. NBC_00620. Taxonomy (GTDB): domain Bacteria; phylum Actinomycetota; class Actinomycetes; order Streptomycetales; family Streptomycetaceae; genus Streptomyces. The sequence continues at coordinate 1,222,566 of NZ_JAPENY010000001.1, read as the reverse complement.
GTAGGTACACGGACCCTCCACGACCGGTCTTCTTCTTGTTCCGGCTGACTGCCCGGGAGTGGTCGCTGTCGGCGCATCTGCTCGATCCGCTCCACTACCTCGCCCGGTGTGGCGGTGGGTCGGCGGTGGGGTGTGGAGGACCGGTCGTGCAGGCCGAGCTCGCCATGACGGCGGTACCGGTTGACCCCCTTGGAGGCGCATGCCCTGGAGATGCCCATCTCCGCGGCAACGTGGGCGATCGGACGTGACTGGCATCGCTCGACGAGTCGCCTGCGGCCCTCAACGGAGAGCGGTGCGTTGGCGTGGGTGCCCATCAGGTCGCGGCGAGGTTGTTGAGCAGGTGGCCCAGCTCTGCCGGCGCCAGAATGTGGGCCAGGTGGCCCTGGCCAGGGAGTTCGTGGACTTCGGCGTGCGCGACGTGCTGCCGCACGTGATCGAACGACGTTCCGTAGGGGGCTGTTCCGCGATTGCGCTGGCCGATGATCAGGTCCACTTGATCTGCCTGTCGCGCCATCACATCCGGAGGCGGCGCCGCGTTGAGCGCGCCGAGTTCGGCGTACAGCGGTTCGCTCAAGCGACGCAGTATCGCCCAACTGTGGGGATCGGCCCGAAGGTCGTCGACATGTGCTGCGGAGAAGCCGGAGATCTGCCGATTGACGATCTCGACGCAGCGATCCCAGTCCGCCGTCTCCGCTGCGCTCTTCAGGTCCGGCACTGCATGGCGTCCGAATGGCTGCATCACCGGCTCATAGGCGATCACATGAGGAATCGGGCGATCGTTGGCGGCCAGCAAGGTGATCAAGCCGCCGTAGCTCCAACCGAAGAGCGTCCGCGCGCTGTCGAACTCGTCAAGGACCACGCCGAGGTCCTCGACCTCTGTCCGCAGCGAGTAGGAATTGGTCAAGGGCCCCGAGGGAGTGCGTCCCCGACGGTTTACGACTACCACTGAGGGCCAGGCCGCGATGGCGCCCACGACCCGGCGCCACGTGTGCGCGTCGCTCATGACGCCCGGGACGACGACGAGGCCCGGAGCATCCCGCTCCCCGTACACATCGACCGTCACCCAACTGTCCCCGCCGACCGGCAGCCTCTTCTGAATCGTTCGCTCCATAAATCTATTATGGAGCGAACGATCTACAATGCAAGCGTGACCGAACGCAACCGTGGACGCCCCCGAGCCTTCGACCGCGACCGTGCGGTCCTCGAAGCCGCTCGCCTCTTCTGGCGACGCGGCTACTCCGGCACCTCGACCCGCGCCCTGACCGCGGCCCTCGGGCTCTCCACGTCCAGCCTCTACGCCGCGTTCGGCAGCAAGGCTGGACTGTTCGAGGAAGCGGTGCGGACCTACGCCGAGCGGTACCGCGAGATCTATCAGCAGGCTGTCGCCGAGAACGTCATCCAGACCGTCATCGAACGCATCCTGACCGACTCGGTGCACGAGTTCACCCAGCCAAGCGGCACGCACCCGGGGTGTCTCATCAGCAGTGCCGTGATGAGCGACAGCACGGGCACGCTCGATACCAGCGCCTACGTCGCCGAACTGCACAGCTCGAACGAGCAGGCCCTCCTCGCGCGCATCGAACGAGCGGTCCAAGAAGGGGAACTAGCCGCCGGCACCAACGCAGCGGTCCTGACCGGGCTCGTCCAATCCGTCTGGCACGGATTGTCAGTGCGATCCAACGGCGACACATCTCGCGAGGACCTGCTCGCGACGGCGCAACTTGCTCACCAACTGATCTGCCAACAACTCACGTCATCAACGTCCTGACCCGCAACAGCTAGAGGCCGACGTCCCGGCGGCTCATGTCGTCCAGCGACTCACGGCGTACGAGGATCCGTGCGATGCCGTCGGCCGCCGCGACGACCGGGGGCCGGCCGACCAGGTTGTAACCGGAGGCCATGGACAGGTGATAGGCCCCCGCCGCCGGTACGGCGAGGAGGTCGCCGGGGTGTACGTCGCCGGGGAGCGCCACCTCGTCCGCGAGGATGTCGCCCGCCTCGCAGTGTCGGCCCACGACCGTGACGAGGCGGGGCGGCGCGGTGGAGGCGCGGCCGATGAGCCGGGGTGCGTACCGGACGCCGTACAGCGCGGGCCTCGGGTTGTCGCTCATACCGCCGTCGACGGCGACGAAGGTGTGCTCGCCGGTGCGCTTGACGGACAGGACCCGGTAGACGGCGACCCCGGCGGGTCCGACGACCGCACGGCCGGGCTCCAACGTCAGCCGGGGGAGGGGGAGTTGGGCCCTCGCGCAGCCGTCCGCCAGCTCGGCGCCGACCCGGCCGGCCAGGAGGCCCACGTCGAGGCTGTCCTCGCCGGGCCGGTAGGCGATGGCGTGCCCGCCGCCGATGTTCAGCTGCGGCAGGGTGACACCGTGCTGGTCGCGGATCCGGGCCATCAGCCCGACCATGCGGCGCACGGCGGCGACGTACGGCTTCACGGTGGTGACCTGCGAGCCGATGTGGCAGTGCAGGCCGACCAGTTCGAGGTGCGGCTGGTCGAGTATCCGGGTGACGGCGTGCTGCGCGGAGCCGTCCGTGATCGACAGGCCGAACTTCTGGTCCTCGGTACCGGTACGGATCTTGGCGTGCCCGCCGGCCGCGATGCCGGGCACCACCCGCACCATGACCTTCTGGCGGGTACCGGCGGGCGTGATCGCGGCCAGCCGGGCGATCTCCGAGGTGCTGTCCACGACGATGCGGCCGACTCCGAGGCGCAGCGCGGTGCGCAGGTCCTCGGGGCTCTTCGCGTTGCCGTGCATCACGATCCGCTCCGGCGGGAACCCGGTGGTGACGGCGAGCGCCAGCTCCCCGGCCGAGCACACGTCCAGGCCGAGGCCCTCCTCCTGCACCCAGTGCGCCATCGCACGGCACAGGAACGCCTTGGCCGCGTAGACGATGTCGGCCTCGGGAAACGCCGTGCGGTACGTACGGCAGCGCTCGCGGACCTCCTGCTCGTCGAGCACGTACACGGGGGTGCCGAAGCGGTCGGCCGCCTCGGCGAGGGAGACGCCGCCGACGGTGACGTCTCCGTCGGGCTGGGGGCGGGCGGAGCGGGGCCAGACGGACAGGCCGTCCGTGTCGGAGGGGTCGCTCTCGTTGGCGGGTGGGAGGGAGGTGACTGAGATGGTCATGGCGTTTCCTCAGCTCCTCAGCCGATGAGCGGGGTCGGATGCGCGAGGACGACCGGGTGCGGCCACGGGTCGGTCGAGGGCGCGGCCGCAGGCGCGGAGAGCTGCGGGTCGACGGTGAGGGCGCTGACGCCCAGGGGCGCCGCGAGCGCGCGCAGCGCGGGTTCGGACAGTCTGATGCAGGCCTGTTCCGTGCCGAGGGTGGCGGTGAGCTTCGCCGCCGAGGTGAATCCGACGGCCGTACGACCGCCCAGGGGGGTGCGGAAGAACCGGGCCGTGCAGCCCGCGGGCCCCGACCGGACGGGTACGTAGAGGAGTCCGGCCGGGATGCGTTCGGAAGGCTCGGGGTCCGGGTCCTCGGGACGGTCCAGTGGAGACATCGTGCAGCTCCTTGACGAGGGTGACGTGCGCCGCTCTGCCGATGCTCTTCTGTATCGACCGGACGCTCCGGTGACGCTATGCCCGGGTGACGGGGTACGGAGCGGGCTGCTGACGGATGCTTGACGTCCAGCCCGGCAGCCGTAACGCGATGCTTACGGGGGTGTGGCCGGAACGGGGTTCGGCTGGGTGTGTACCTGGCGTTCCCGTCCCGGAGGCCGGACACTGGTGCGGCCACAAGCGACATGCCACACGCCACGGGGGAGGCGGCATGACGGAGCCGGGAGGCGCGTCGGCGGAGCGCTCGGAGCCCGCGGGACCTGCGGGAGCCGCGGAACCTGCGGGACCCGCGGGACCTGCGGGAGCCGCGTCCGGTCGGCGTACGGAACTGGACGCGATCCGCACACTCGTAGTCGTCGGGCTCGTCTTCTTCCACTCGGCGCTGGTGTTCGCCACGGACACCGACTTCTACGTCCAGAACCGCGACACCACCGACGCGATCCTGGTCATCGCCGGGTTCGGCGTGGTGTGGGCGATGCCGATGCTGTTCTTCGTCGCGGGCCTCGGCTCCTGGCACTCGCTGCACCGCCGCGGCCCCGGCGGCTTCGCCAGGGAACGGCTGCTGCGCCTCGGCGTACCGCTGCTGTTCGCGACGGCCGTACTGCTGCCGGTGCCGCAATGGCTGCGGGAGCGGTCCGCGGACCCCGGCTACGACGAGTCCTACCTCCGCTTCCTGCCCCGCTTCTTCGACGTCCATCTGGACCTGTCCGCGTTCCCCTTCGTCGTACAGGGCAAGTACTTCGAGACGGGCCACCTGTGGTTCGTGGTGCTGCTGCTCACGTTCTCGCTGTTCCTGGTGCCGCTGACCCGGTGGTTCCCCGAGGCACGCGCACGCCGGCTGCGCGACGCTCTGGCCAGGGCGTGCGAGCGGCGCGGCGTGGTGCTGCTCCCTGCTCTTCCGCTGGCCGCGATGAGCGCGCTGATCGGCCTGGAGGAGGACTACGGAGGCTGGGGCCGATGGGCGTACCTCCTCTTCTTCCTCTACGGCTTCATCCTGGCCACCGACGACCGCCTACGCGCGGCGATGCGCCGGGATGCGGTGGTGGGCGCTGTCCTCGGACCACTCCTCTTCGCCGCCTGCGCGCCCGGCTTCATGACGGCGGACGACGCCTTCACGGACCAGACCGCGCTCGCGGTGGTCTCGCGTGCGCTGTTCGGCGCGGCGGGGTGGTGCTGGATCGTGGGGATCGTGGGGCTGCTGGACCGACGCGGGCGGCGTGACCGGCGTGACCGGCCTGTGCCTGGGGCCGGTGACGATGCGGGTCGTCGCCGCCGCTTCTTCGGCTATCTGGCCATCGGCGCACTGCCGTTGTACGTCCTCCACCAGCCGATCGTCGTGGCGGTCGCGTACGGAGTGGTCGGCCTGGACGCCCCGATCCCGGTCAAGTACGTCCTGATCGTGGCGGCTTCGCTCGCCCTGACCCTGGCTTCGTACGAACTCCTCGTACGGCGGACGAAGTTGACGCGCTTCCTGTTCGGGATGCGTCCGCGCTGAGCTCAGTTCTGCCTCTGCTTGCCGTCCGTCAACTCCCGTGCGTCGAGGGGCAGTCGCAGGCCGATACGGCGGTGCGCGGAGGCAAGCTCGCTCTCCAGGGGCGAGGGCGGGACGGCCAGGACGGGACAGCCGGCGTGGGCGAGGCAGTACCGGGCGGTGGACGGGGAGAACGCCCGGTGGATCCAGCCACGACACCCCGCACCGACCACCAGTAGATCCCCGTCCCGGTCCGCACACTCCACCAGCGCGCGCCCCGCCGTACCCCGTACGACCAGCCCCCGGAACGGAACCCCGGGCCCCGCATCACCGAACGCCGTGCGCAGAGCCCCGAGCAGCCGCTCACCCGCCGCCCGCCGTAGATCGGGCACGGGCGAGGTGAACACCGCACGCCGGGAGGCGAGTTCACCCCCGGGCAGCTCCCAGGCGAGCACGGCCAGCAACTCGGCACCCCCACGCCGAGCCTCGCCCACGGCCCGATGCAGAGCCACCAGACTCCCCAGCGAACCACTCACCCCGACCACGATGCGCCGCCCCGCGTCCTCACCCATTGCCTGCTCCTGTCCGCACGGATGTCCGCGTCCCATGGAAGGGGCCAGCGAGCGGGCGGACGGCGGTGTTGGTGTTTACCTGACGCCGGGAGGCCGGTTCATAACACGCTCCTGACGCCGCCGCTCAGCGCCAACCGCGGAGGGAGACTTGCGGGCCCCGGCCCCCGGAGAGGTACTGGTGAAGTGCGTCGGCGCTCGAGCCCACGAACGCATCGGGGATGGCGTCGGCATCGACCCACCGAACCTGCGCGTGCTTGCGCGGTTCGCGGTTCTCGGGTTCGCCGGTCCATTCATGAGCGGCGAAGACGACGGTGAGGAAGCCATTGGGGGCTTCGACGCCCGATGCCCCATGGACGATGTGAGCGACCTCCAGCACCTCCGGTTTCACCGTCAGCCCCGTCTCCTCGTACAGCTCACGCACGGCGGTCCCGGTGATCGGCTCGCCGGGTTCACTCTTCCCGATGGGCAGGTCCCACAGGCCCTGGCCGAACTTGGCGTTCTCACCGCGCTGGAGGAGGACGATTCGGTTGGCGGCCCGGTCGTGGACGATGACGGCCGCGGCCAGGACGGTCATGGATCCGAGGGCGGGCTTGAGGGCCTCGGGCTGGTCGTCGGGGGTTGGCTGAGCCACGGTGGTCCTTTCGACCGGTCGGGTCACCTCAGTGTCCCGATTCTCCGGACACTGACAACTCGTCTCAGCATCCCGAAACCCCGGACGCTGAGCCGCCTGAACAGGTCCCTCTGATCACCGGGACGTCGCGCTCAACCATAGGACGATGCGAACGAGCTCTTGCTGATGGGTGTGAAGGCGTACTGCCCGACCCTCAGGCCGCAGTGGTAAGGCCTGCGTTCACTCAGCAGGTTGAAGCTCCACGGTTTTCCCCACACATCGCCCACCCCCCGTGCAAAGTTGCCCTCTCCACTACAGGGGGAGAGAGCATGCATCAGCAGCCACAGCGCTACGTCCAGAAGCGTGGCGCCAACCACGGCCTGCACTTGTTCCTGACGATCATCAGCTGCGGCCTGTGGGCAATTACCGGATGGCCGATCGCCGCAGCCATGGGCCGCAAGACCGTAACGACCGGGTACGCGCCACCACAGCAGCCGCCGTACGGCTACCCGCCGCAGCAGGGCTACCCACCACAGCAACACGGACAGTACGAGCAACCACCCTCCGGGCCTCCCTACGGCCAGTAGCTGCCGCACCAATTGGACCTCACTGCGGGCGGTGGTTGCTTCCCGGTGGCACGCCGACCTCGCAGGCCGCCGCGAAGCCTTCGTCGACTCCAGGGCACCGCAGAGCGCGAAGTCGAGACCATCAGGCTGCTTTCCGGCAGTCGCGGCAGGAGGACGGTTCCGGGGCCCGGTAGGCGCGTTCGCAGCCGTCGCAGGTCTGCCAGGGCAGGACGGTCCGCTGCGTGGGTGGTGCATCCGGGATTGGTGGCGCCGCGAGGGGGACCTCGCCGAGCCGGTAGGCGAGAACCCGCGCCGGGCGGGACTGGAAGTGCCTGGGGAGCCCGGCGGTGAGCAGGCCGGTGATCTCCTCGGGCCGGAGGCCCCGCGCGAGCCACTCGGTGACGGCCGGGGCCAGCTCGGCGACCTCGCGGCGGGACAGGGTCAGTCTGCGGTCGACGATCCGGAGGGAGGCGAGGATGATGACGGCCTGGGGGTCGGCGTCGTCGAGGCGGAGTGGTGGAGCGGGTGACTCGGCGGGCGAACTTGCCTGTGCAGGCCTGGCGTTGGCATCCGATGAGGGCGATGCGCTGTTCCGGGATGTCCGTCCCGGTGTGCCGCCCTCGGCGGACTTCCGCGGCCGGACAGGCCCGTCGGGTCGGCCGGGCGGCGGGGTCGGCTGCCTCTGGCCACGCGGTACGTCGTAGAAGAACGTCCGCGTGCGCACCTGACCGTCGGGCCCGCGCTCGCGCCGCCGCTCCAGGTAACCGGCGGCCTCCAACTCCCGTAGCGCACGGGAGATCAGGATCTCGCCCTCGGTGAAGTGCCTGCACAGCGCGGCGATGCTGACGATGGCACCGTCCGGCAACGAGAGGATGTAGGCCGCGACGCCGATGGTGACCGCGCTTCCGCGCCGCTGCGCAAGGGCGTTGGCGATCACGGTGAAGTCGGCGGTGAGGCGGGTGCGGACGTGGATGACGCCGGAGGTGGGAGCTCCGGCGGTGGCGCGCGAGGGCGCGTTAGACTGCGGATCAGCCATCGGGAAGGTTTCGCTTCCTGAGCGGTCAGGCCCTCGTTCAGGATTGCCGTCCTGGCGGGGGCCGTCGTTTGTGTGGAGTTGTCGCCGGGAACGTAACCCTCCGCCTCCACTCTCCGCAACCGCGTCACTCCTGAGGGTGAACGGGTGGGTGGGGGAGGGTAGTTGGTTCTTTCCTTAAAGTCCTTGGGGGAGGGCCGTGGCTCACCGGGGTGCCGCGAACGAGGGCCCGGTGGAGCTGGAATGCCGTCCGGGGCCGGTACTTGGCCGGCTCGGATGCGGTCGAGGGACTGGGGATGGGTCGGCCGCCGGGTCGCGTGACCGGATCACCTTGACCTGAAGTGTGGTTCAGGTTTCACGATGGTTCGGTGACTGACAACGGAATCACCCTGATCGACGCGTGGGAACTGCCCGAGGACCGGATCGACGAGTCCGTTGCACGCTGCCGGGAGCGCGTCGGGCTCATCCACGGTGCCCCCGGTTTCCGGGATGCGCGGCTGCACCGCAGGCTGTTGCCGGAGTCCCGGCTCGGCCTTGTCAATGTGGCGCACTGGGACAGCATCGAGGCCCGGGACGAGGCTCTGGCGAATCCCGGCTTCACCGCGTCGGCAGCCACCGCCGCGGACTACGCCACCGTGCACGGCGGTTGGTACGAGGTGGCGGCCGAATACCGCGCGGCGGGAAACGGTTCGGGCGAGGGGCCGGGAATCACCTTCGTCAATGTCTTCGAGCTGCCCGCCGAGCGGATCGATGAATTCCTGTTGCACTGGCTCGGCCACGCAGAGCTGATGAGCAAGGCGCCCGGCTTCAGGGACAACCGGCTGCACCGTGCGGTGGACCCGGACACTCGCTTCCAACTGGTCGACATCGCGCACTGGGACAGCCCCGACGCATGGCGCACAGCAGACAACGACCCCCGCTTCCAACAGCACCCGTCCACCACCCCTGACTTCGCCATCGCCGACCCCGCACTCTTCCGGGTTGTCGTCGAGTTCTGAGCGGGGGTCGTAGACTCCCGAGCCGTTCGCCCCGGTGGTCGGGCCGGCACCGGAAGGCGGGCGATGAGCGGCAACTACCTGACGGTGATTCCGACTGATCCGCACTGGCAGCCCAGTCGGGATGCGGCGGATCGTGCGGCGGCCGTGCTGTCCGGGATGCTTCCCGACGACTCCCGCCGTGGCTTGGAAGCCAAGTGGCACGACAGTGTCGAGGTGGTCGACTGCGGTGCCAACCTGGAGAAGATCTCCTGCCTGCGCTGCGGTGCGGAGCTCACCCCCGGCTGGTGGGGGGAGGCCGTCTCGGAGCGCTACGACGAAGGCTTTTCGACGCTCATGGTGACGGTTCCCTGCTGTGACGCCGAGACGTCGCTCAACGGGCTGGTGTACGACTGGCCGATGGGGTTCGCGCGGTTCAGGATCGAGGTCCTGTATCCGAACCGGGCGTGGCTGACCGACGAGGAACTGGCCTCCGTCACGGACGTGCTCGGACATCCCCTACGACAGATCCTCATCCACATCTAGCACCGTGACCGCATGAGTCCGCCTGGTCCCGCTGCAGTTGTGCAAGCCGCCAGTCGCTCGGGCCGCTCTCGGATCACGCGCGGATCCGGTACAGCACGTTCCGGCGCAGTGGGCCCTCGAGCTCGTTGGGGTCGTCGAAGTCGTCGGCGGGGTCTCGGGTCATTCCGATCCGGCTCATCACGGCCTGGGAACGGAGGTTGGTGGCGGTCGTCACCGCAAGGATTTCGGGGAGTTCGAGGGTCTCGAAGCCGAAAGCCAGGCAGGCCCGGGCGGCCTCGGTGGCGTAGCCGTGCCCCCAGGCCGAACGGGCGAGTCGCCAGCCGGCTTCCACTCCGGTGAACGGCATTCCGTCATCCACCCGGTCCAGGCCGGCGAAGCCGATGAACTCGCCGGTGGCGAGCACCTCGACGGCCCACCACCCGTAGCCCCGCTCGTCGAATTCGGTCTGGAAGCTCGCCACCGAGGCGTCGGTCTGCTCACGGGTGAGGAGAGCCCCGAGGTGTTCCCGGACCTCTGGATCGGCGTTCATCGCCGCCCATGGTCCAAGGTCGGAATCCTGCCATCGACGGAGCGTGAGGCGTTCGGTACGCAGTTCAGGCATGCCGCCCAGCCAACATGACCTGCGGGCAGCGAGTCGATCCCTTTTCCGGCGGGACGGCCAACGTCCGCCCGCCCCGCTTCGAGAGACCCGAGGTCAGGGCACCAACGGCCCGTCCAACACCCGCTCCCCGGCGTGCCGATCGCCCTCCCACGTCAGTGCGTCACCCGTACGCGGCAGCCGTCCCCACAGTGTCAGCAGGAGGCTCTCCGCCGTCCCGGCGAGGACCGCGACCGGGGTGCCCGGACCGTACGTCCAGGTCGCCCCGGTGTCCGTGGCTTCGAGGCGCAGCGCGACCTGGGGCGGGGCCGCGCGGCCGCGTGCGGTCTGGCGAGGGGCCATGGTGTCGAAGACCTCGGACACGCCGTCGTGGACCAGGTCCGCGTCGAGCGGCGGTGCGGGTACCCCGAGGGCGTGTTCGGCGTCCCAGCGGTGGATGAGTGTCTCCAGGCAGCGGCGTCGTTGCCAGAAGCCGACCGTGTGCGGGGGATAGAAGGTCCAGGCCGCGGTGGACGGGTCGTTGTCCAGGGCGGTGAGCAAGGTCTCGGACGTGGCGTCGAACCACCGTCCCAGCGCCGCCGGGTCCCGTGGCGCCGCCGCCGGTTTGAGGTCGCCGTGTCCCTCGGTCACCGCGGTGGCCGCCCAGAGGTTCCCGCTGCCCAGATGGTCGGCCAGGTCGTACAGCGTCCAGTCGCCGCAATGCTCGACCGGTGCGGCCAGGTCGCCGTCCAGACAGGCCCGGAAGCGGTCCAACTCGCGGCGCAGATGGAGGAGTAGGGATGCGGAGTCCATGCCGGGAACGTATCCCGATCGGCGCCGGGTGACGACGTCACGCTCACGGCCGCGCCGGGCCGCATCCCGGCACGCCGCAGGCTGAACGTCGGCTGGGACAAGCTGTTCGTCAGGCGGGAGTCTCGGCGGTGGCGGTCAGGACCGCGCGGCCGAGGATGTGGCCGGCGATGTTGAAGCCGAGGTAGGCCGGGGTGGTGTCGGCCGGGACGCCGATGGACTCGACGTCGAGGGCGTGCACCACGATGAAGTAGCGGTGAGGGCCGTGCCCGGCCGGCGGGGCGGCGCCGATGAAGCGGGCCGCGCGGGCGTCGTTGGGCAGTTGGAAGGCACCCTCCGGCAGGCCCGAACCGGTGTCGTCGCCGGCTCCCTCGGGCAGTTCGGTGACGGTGGCGGGGATGTCGGCGACCGCCCAGTGCCAGAACCCGGACCCGGTGGGGGCGTCGGGGTCGTAGACGGTGACGGCGTAGCTCTCGGTGCCTTCCGGGGCGCCGCTCCAGGACAGCTGGGGCGAGACGTCCTTCCCACCGGGGACGCCGGAGATGCCGGAGAACTGCTCGGGTGACCAGGCGGCGCCGTCGGTGACGGTGGTGCTGGTAACGGTGAAGGAGGGCGCCTCGGGGAGGCGGGCGAAGGGATCGTTGGCGCTCATCGCGTCGTTCCTTTCAGGCCGTGCTGTGGGGTGACGGTGATGCGGTCGGCGGAGGGCCCGCAGCGTCTCGTAGAGACACCGCCGTCATCCTTCATCGACCACTGAATCGACGATAACACGAACAATCGATTATTCACTGGATCGTCTATGATGGCGACATGACTCGGACGGCCGACACCTCAGCCTCCTCGGGGAAGCAGATGCTCTCCGAGCAGGTCTACGCGCACCTGCGGGACGCGATCATGCGCGGGGGTTACGCCCCCGGTGACGCCCTCAAACCGCAGGACCTCGCCAGGGAACAGGGCGTGAGCCTGGCCGTCGTACGCGAGGCGCTCGTGCGGGTGGTCGGCGAGGGCCTCGCCGACCGGCTGCCCAACCGCGGCTTCGCAGTCCCGGCCTTCTCCGACAGCCGCTGGCAGGAGATCGCGGAGGCCCGCCGGACCGTCGAACCGGTCGTGCTGCGCATGTCCATCGAGCGCGGCGACGTCGACTGGGAGGCCCGGGTACGAGCCGCCCACCACCGGTTGTCCCGCACCCCGGCGTACGCGCCGGAGGAGAGCGAGTACTACAGCGACGCATGGTCCGAGGCCCACCGGGTCTTCCACCGCACCCTGCTGGAGGGCTGCGGCAACCCCGTCCTCCTTGAGACCTTCGACCGGATGTGGACCGCGAGCGAACTGGCCCGCCGCTGGTCGGCACACCGCAACCCCGACCGTGACCACGTCGGTGAGCACCGCCGGCTGGAGGAGGCGGCGCTGGCCCGCGACGCCGACACCGCGGCCGAGGTACTGGCCCGCCACTTCACCCTGACCGCGACCGAACTGGCCGGCCCCACCCACCACGAATCCGCGAAGGAAACCTGACGCACCAGCCCGACAGGGCGGCCAAGTGACGTACACCACAAGCCAATTGAGGAACTCACCCCGCGACGCGTCCGACTCCTGACTCGGTACGGCTCCACCCCACGGACGCCGTACGAGGCGATCTGGAGACCCGGTATGGGCGAGCCCCGACAATCCTCCCCCGACGCGGGCGCGGGCGCGGCGTTACGGAAGTTGACGCCGCCGCCCGTGCTGGTCGGCTTTCTGCTGCTTCTGGTGCTGATCTTCGCGGTGTCGTACGCCGTCGGCGCCGCCGCTGGACCCGTGGCGCCCGGCATCCACGGCACCGACCCGGGCACGGGAACGAGCGGTGGCGGTGACGGAACCGACGGCGGCACCGGGCACGGACACGGATCGGACGGCTGATGGCCTCGGAATCGGAAACCGTCCTCGTGACCACTGACCTGACCGTCGGCGGCATGACCTGCGCGGCCTGCGTACGGCGGGTCGAGAAGAAGCTCGGCAAGCTGGACGGGGTCACGGCGACCGTCAATCTGGCCACCGGGCGGGCCCGGGTGAGCCACCCGGCCCATGTCCGGCCCGGCGAACTCGTCGCGACGGTGGAGAAGGCCGGCTACACGGCAGCGCTCCCCGCGCCTCCCAAGAAGCGCCAACGCCCGGACGGCGGAGGGTCCGAGGACACCCGGGGCGAGCGGGACCGACTGCTGGTGACCGCACTGCTCGCGGTGCCGGTGCTCGTGCTGTCGATGGTGCCCGCCTGGCAGTTCCGGAACTGGCAGTGGCTGTGCTTCGTGCTGGCCGCACCGGTCGCCGTGTGGGGTTCATGGCCGTTCCACACGCGGGCGGTACGCGGATTGCGGCACTCGGCGGCGACCATGGACACGCTGGTGTCGCTGGGGGTGGTGGCGTCCTTCTCGTGGTCGGCGTACGCGCTCTTCCTGGGCGGCGCGGGGGATCCCGGCATGCGGATGCCCTTCAGCCTGGTGCCCTCCTCCTCGGACGGTGTCGCGCACATCTACCTCGAAGCGGCCGTCGGCGTACCGCTGTTCGTGCTGGCGGGGCGATTCCTGGAGGCGCGTGCCCGGCACGGGACCGGGGCGGGACCGGGGCGGCGCTGCGGTCGCTGGCCCGGCTCGCGGCCAAGGATGTGTCGGTGCGAGAGGAGGACGGGTCCGAACGGCTCGTCCCCATCGAGGAGTTGGGGGTCGGGCAGGTCTTCGTCGTGCGGCCGGGGGAGCGGGTTGCCACCGACGGCGAGGTGGTGGAGGGCAGTTCCGCCGTGGACCTGTCGCTGGTGACGGGGGAGAGCGAGCCGGTCGAGGTCCAGCCGGGCTCGGCGATGGTCGGCGGCGCCGTCAACGCGGGCGGGCTGCTGGCGGTACGAGCCACGGCGGTCGGTGCCGACACACAACTCGCCCGGATCACCCGGCTGGTGACCGAGGCGCAGGCTGGCAAGGCGCGGGCGCAGCGGCTGGCCGACTCGGTGGCCGGGGTGTTCGTGCCCGCGGTGCTGGCCCTGGCCGTGACGACCCTCGGATTCTGGCTCGGTGCCGGGGCCGATCCGCAGGCGGCCGTCACCGCGTGCGTGGCGGTGCTCGTCGTGGCCTGTCCGTGCGCGCTGGGCCTTGCCACGCCGACCGCGCTGATGGCGGCGACCGGGCGGGGTGCCCAACTGGGCGTTCTCATCAGCGGTCCGCAGGCCTTGGAGGGGCTTCAGCACCTCGACACCGTCGTGCTCGACAAGACCGGCACGCTCACCTCCGGGCACATGAGCGTCGCCCGGGTCACGGCGGCGCCGGGCGGGTCGGGGAGGGACGCGGTGCTGCGGCTGGCCGGGGCGGTCGAGCAGGGTTCGGAACATCCGCTGGGGCGGGCGATCGCGGCGTATGCGCGACGCACGCTGTGGTCACTGCCGGAGGTCGGCGAGTTCAGCGCCCTGCCGGGGCAGGGAGTCCGTGGCTGGGTGGAGGGACGCCTCGTCGAAGTGCTCGCGCCGGACCAGGAGTTGCCCGTGGACCTGGCGGACGCGCTGCCGGTGGCGGAGGCCGCCGCGCACACACCCGTCGTGGTGCTGGTGGACGGAGTGGCCGAGGCCCTGATCGAGGTCGGTGACGTCGTACGGCCGGGAAGTTACCGGGCCGTGGAACGGCTGAGGCGCGACGGTGTGCGGCCGGTGCTCGCCACCGGCGACCGCGAGGCACCGGCCCGGGCCGTCGCGGCCGCGCTCGGCATCACCGAGGTGCACGCCCGCTGCACACCCGAGGACAAGGCCGACCTCGTACGGGAGCTGAGGGAACAGGGCCGTCGGGTCGCCGTGGTCGGCGACGGTGTCAACGACGCCGCCGCGCTGGCCGGCGCCGACCTCGGCATCGCCATGGGCAGCGGCACCGACGTCGCCATCGGCGCGGCCGACGTGACGCTGGTGCGCGGCGATATCGAGGCCCTGGCGGACGCGGTACGGCTGGCCCGCCGCACCCTGGGCACGATCCGCGTCAACCTGGTGTGGGCCTTCGGCTACAACGTCGTGACCGTGCCGCTCGCCATGGTGGGGCTGCTCAACCCGATGCTCGCCGCGGCCGCGATGTCGGTCAGTTCGCTGCTGGTCGTCGGCAACAGCCTGAGATTGCGCGCCTGGCAACCGACGCGGGGCAGGAGTCGTACGCGATGAACGAAACGAGTCGTACGCGATGAACGAGCCGGACTTGACGACCGAGCAACACCCGTGGCGGCCGACCCGTCGTCGCCTCACCGACACCCTGCTCGCCGCGCTCGCGCCCGTGGCCGTGTGCAGCCTCGCCCTGGGCGGTCTGACCACCTGGGTCGGGGCCGGGAAGGCGGGCAGCCCGGCCCGGATCGTCGTCTCGTCGGGGCGGGTCTTCCTGCCGTACGGCGACAGCACGGAGACCGCCGCGTTCTTCGACGTCTCCAATCCAGGCGGCGCCGACGACCGGCTGGTCAAGGTGACGTCCTCCGCCACCGGCGGGGAGATCGGCCTCAGCCGTCACAGCACCGCCGGCAGCGGAGCCGCTCGCAAGGAGGCGGTGTCCTCGGCGCCGATCCCCGCGGGCGGCGAGTTGTCGATGTCTCCGCACGGCCTGGACGTGGTCCTGCGGGCCAGGATGGGCTGGCGGGCGGGCGACCTCGTGTCGTTCACGCTGCACTTCGAGCACAGCGGGGCGATCGAGACCATCGCTGTGGTGGTTCGCCCGAGCGACCCCGTGTCGTGATCACAGGGCCCTGTGAAGTGCGGTCGTGGTGCGGCCGGGGCGGAGCCGCCGCAGGCCACGGATCAGCAGCGGCGGCAGCAGCGCGCACTGCACCGCGACCGCTGCCCAGAACAGGCCGGTGTGGCCGGACCGTTCGGCCAGGTCGTAGCCCCCGCCTCCCGCGATGCCGCTGGCGAACGCGCCGATTCCGGCCGCCAGTCGCTGGTGGCCGAAGACCACCGCGGGTGAGCGGCCGGACCGGTTCAGGGCTTCGAGGTCGTTCTTGAGGAAGAGGACGATCTCGCCGAGGCAGATGAGCAGCGCTCCGGCCAGGATGGCGGCCGGGTGGCCGAGGGCGAGCGTGGTCATGCCGGCGGCCAGCGCCGTGAAACCGAGCCGCAGGGCGCGGGGGTAGGGCAGGCGGGCGATCCAGTCCGACAGGAGGGGCTGCGCGACGACCAGGAGCAGGGCGTACAGCGCGAGGACGAAGGCGTAGAAGACCGTCGAGGTCCTGGGCACGGCGTAGACCGCCAGGTAGTGCTGGAAGAACATGAAGACGTACACGCTCAGCACGGTGATCGCGAAGGGCAGGACAGGCAGTCCGGCGAACGGCTTCTCGCGGGGCCGGGGCGCTTCCCCGACGTCGGCCGGCCGCTCGTCGGGTTTCTCCACGGGCAGCAGCGCGTGCCCCACCGTGACCGCCGCGAACAGCACGGAGACCGCGGTGAAGAGCCCCGCCGAGGCGCTGAGCACGAAGGGCGCGGCGGCGATCGGGCCCAGGGCGATACCGGCGTTGAGGGCGGAGCTGCTCGCGGACAGCAGCAGCGGGCGCTGCTCCTCCTCCACGCGGTGCACCAAGTACGCCTTGTTGGCGGGCAGATAGAGCGCGGCGCCGGCGGACACGAGGAACAGCGCGGTGACGGCCACCGCCGGATTGCCGAGCCCCGGCAGGAAGCAGACGAAGCCCGCCGTACGGATCACCAGGGCGAGCAGCATGGTGCGCTGCAGCCCGATCCGCTCGGCGATCGCGGCCCCGACGACGCCGCCGGAGAACTGCACGAACGAGGCGACGGCGAGCACCACGCCGACGGTGCCGAGCCCCATGCGCAGCCGTTCGTGCAGCAGGACCGACATGAAGGGCAGCACGGCGAAGCTGCCCAAGGGAATGAGGAACGATCCGGCCAGCAGAAAGTACTGCGGGCCGGTGAGCGCCCTGAGCGGAGCCAGAGTCATCCCCGGTCGTCGGTGGCGATGACCGGCCGTATGCTCCCGGCCGCGCTGAGCGCCCGGTGCAGGGCCAGTTCGGCCGTCGCCGCCTCGGCCAGGACGATGCCGGTGCAGCCGCGCTGGTCGGCCAGGTGCTCCACGCGCCGGCCCGGGACCGCGGTGGGGTACCACTCGGGCGAGCCGGGGAAGGCGGACAGACCGTCCAGGCCGGTCCAGCCGGTGAGCGTGCCGGGCCGGTCGGGGTAGACGAGCACGAAGGCGGTGGCGGGACCGGGGGTGTGATCGGCGGCCGGGGTGTCCAGCAGTGCGGGGCGGCGGCCGAGAGCTGTGTCGACCATGGCGTCGTAGACGTTGGTGCGCAGGGCGCGGCACAGTGCCTCGCCGACGAGCGCGCCGCCGATGCGGCGGTTGATCTCGACCAGTTCCGGGCCCTCGGTGGTGAGGACGAACTCCACGTGCGCGAAGCCGCTGTCGTGGCCCGCGGCCGCCAGCACGCGCGCCACCCAGTCCTGGATCAGGCCGAGTTCGGGGCGGGGGAGGACGACGGGGAAGGCCGCAGCCTCCTCGCGTACGGAGGGCTCGGGGGACATCTGCCGGCTGAGGACGCCGAGCAGCTTCGTCTCGCCCTCCCAGCTGATGGTTTCCGCGCTGTAGACGGGACCGGAGAGGAAGGGCTCGGCGAACAGCCGCCCGTTGAAGGGGCGTTCGGCGGCCGCGGTGAGGGCCGTACGCAGCTGGAGTTCGTCGCGTACCGGCCAGACGTTGCGGGAGGAGGTGCCCGCGGAGTCCTTCAGGACGGCCGGCAGACCGATCACACGGAGGATCTCCGAAGCAGAGGAGGGATCGGCGAGGGCGCCGCCCCGGCTGAGGCCGCGCTCGTGGAGGAGGTTGCGCACCCGGCTCTTGTCCCGCAGTTGGCGGACCGCGCTCGGGTCGGGTCCCGGGAGGCCGAGTTTGGCGGCGAGGTCGGCGCCCGGGACGCTCCAGGTGTCGGTCGAGTTGATGAGCCCGCGCAGGTCGGGCACGGCGGCCAGGGCGGCGGCGCACGCGGCTTCGTCGGTGGTGTCGAGGTCGACGATGTCGAGTGCCGTGGGGTCGAGTCGGTCGAGTTCGTGGCGGTAGACGTCACGGTCGCCGGTGAGCAGACACAGCCGGTGTCCGGCGTTGTCGGCAGCCGCGATCAGGCGTCCCAGGCCGAAGGTGAGTGCCTCCAGGGCGGCGATGGTCACGATGCCTGGTCCTCCTTGGTGGGTGAGGCTGTTCCCTGTATGGGGATGGCGGGTTGGCGTACGTCGTACCGCCGCCGTTTCCACTCCATGGCCGACCACGGCAGGGCGAGGTCCTTGAGGCTGGTGATCTGGTGCGGCTTGAGCGCGCGCGGGTCGAGGGCCTCGTGGTGGCGGGCGAAGACGCGCTCGGTGTAGCGGTGTCCGGTGTCGGCGCCGATGACCAGGTGTGTGCGGCCGGGGTCGCGGCCGGCCTCCCAGCCCGCGACGAGGTGGGCGGCGCCGGTGGACAGACCCGCGAACACGGCGTGTTCGCGCAGCAGGCCGACGGCGCCGGCCATGGCGTGCCGGAAGTCGAGCCAGTGGAGGGTGTCGTAGAGGTCGTGGCGGACGTTGTCGAACGGGATCGAGCTGCCGATCCCGGCGATGATCGCCTCGGGGTCGCTGAACCCCTCGCTGCCGAAGGTGACGCTGCCGAAGGGCTGGAGTCCCAGCAGGCGTACGTCCCGGCCGCGCCCGCGCAGTGCCTCGACCAGTCCGCCGCTGGAGGAGCCCGTGCCCACGGCACCCACCACGGTCAGCGGTACACCGGGGAGCGCACGGTCCACGAGGTCGGCGAACTCGCGGTAGCCGGTGTAGTGGACGCCGTCGTGGTACTGGCGCATCCAGTGCAGCCCCGGCTGTTCGGCCAGCAGCTGCCGGACCCGGCGGACCCGCCCTTCCTGGTCGAGTCTCAGGTCCTTCGAGGGCGGCATCTGGTCCACGGTGGCGCCGAGGATCTCCAACTGGGCGCGCATCGTGGCGTCGACGGTGGTGGAGGCGACGATGTGGCAGTTCAGGCCGTAGCGGTGGCAGGCCATCGCCAGGGCCAGGGCGTAGATGCCGCTGGAGCTGTCGACGAGGGTCTGGCCCGGTTTCACGGTCCCGCGCTCCATCAGGGTGCGGACCGCGCCGAGGGCGGCGTACACCTTGAGGGTCTCGAAGCGGGCGAGGACGACGTTGTCGGACAGCCGCAGCAGGTCGGGGGCCTTGATGGCGTCGGTGATGTGCTCGTGGACGGGGGCGGTGGGTGTGCGTGTCGCGCGCGCCGGGGTCACCGTCACCGCCCGACCGAGCGCAGGTAGCGGCCCAGGTCCTCGGCGCCCGTGACGTTGCGCGGGCCGCTGACGGCGTCGCCGTACGACATGACGAGGAAGTGGTCGTCCTTCACCGCCGGGACGGACTTCAGGCTGGGCAGCGACTTGAGGTAGGCGATCTTGTCCTTGGCCGGCTGGTCGGCGTAGTCGATGATGACGATCACCTCGGGGGCGGCTTCGATGACCGGTTCCCAGCCGACCGTCGTCCAGCCCTTGTCGAGATCGCCGAAGACGTTGGTGCCTCCGGCCGCGCCGATGATGTCGTTCGGCGCGGCGTGGCGGCCGGCGGTGAACGGCTGGTCGGTGCCCGAGTCGTAGACGAAGACCTTGGCCGGGTCGCCCTCGGCGGGCCAGGTCTTCTTCAACGCGGCGACACGGCCCTTGAGTTCGGTGACGAGTTCGTCGGCCCGCTTCTCGACGCCGAAGATCTTTCCCAGGTTGTCGAGGTCGGTGTAGAGCGCCTCCAGCGGTGTCGCGTCGACGCTCTTGTCGCCGTAGTCCCAGCAGGTCTCGGTGTGCAGGTAGCTGGCGATGCCGACCTTGTCCAACAGGGCCGGGGTGATGCCGCGTTCCTCGCTGAAGCCGGAGTTCCAGCCGGCCAGCACCCAGTCGGCCTCGGCGTCGACGACGATCTCCCGGGTGATGCGCTCGGTGCCCAGCCGCTCGACCTCGGCGTAGTCCTCGCGCCACGGCGAGCCCTTGATGGAGGGGTCGCCGAGCGCGTTCATGACGTAGCCGCGCATCTCTTCGGCCAGTCCCAGGGCGAACATCTTCTCCGCGCCGCTGACGTCGTAGGCGACCGGGCGTTCGGGGCGGGTGTACGTGACGTCCTTGCCGCAGTTGGAGACGGTGACCGTGTCCGGCTCGGCGTCCGCCGCCGGTTCGACCTCGGCGCCGCAGCCGGCGGTCAGCAGGAGCCCGGTGGTGAGCAGTCCGGCGGCGAGGCTGCGGGGGAATGGTCGTCTGATCACGAGGGGGGTCCTTCCGGGGACGCGTCGATGCGGGAAGCGCCGGTGGGGGCGAGGTCGTAGAGCAACTGCGGGATTCCGGTACGCGGATGGGGCACGACCATGGCGTCGACGCCGAACACCTTGCGGACCAGCTCGGGCGTCAGGACCTCCGCGGGAGCGCCGGAGGAGACCAGGCAGCCGGAGCCGAGCACGGCGATGCGGTCGCAGACCTGGGCCGCCAGGTTGAGGTCGTGCAGGGCGGTGAGGACGGTCAGTCCGGACGAGCGCAGGAAGGACAGCAGCTCGACCTGGTGCCGTACGTCGAGGTGGTTGGTGGGCTCGTCGAGGACCAGGACGCGGGGCTCCTGGGCGAGGGCGCGCGCGACGAGTACGCGCTGGCGCTCGCCCCCGGACAGGGTCAGCACGCTGCGGTCCGCGAGGTGGGCGATGTCCAGCCGGTCCATCGACCGGCGGCACAACTCGCGCTCACGGGCGGTCAGTTGATGGTTGCCGCGTGCGTGCGGAGTGCGGCCGAGGGCGACCACCTCCGCCACGGTGAAGTCGAGCTCGGTGTGGCTCTCCTGGGTCAGGGCGGCGATCGAACGGGCGCTGTCGCGCAGCTTCAGCGAGGTCAGGTCGGTGCCGTCGAGCAGGACGGCCCCTGAGGTCGGCCTCAGCGCCCGGTAGACACAGCGCAGAGCGGTGGACTTGCCGCTGCCGTTGGGCCCGACGAGCCCGACGATCGAACCGGCGGCCACATCGATGTTCAGCCGGTCGACGAGCGCCCGCCCGGCCGCTTCGACGGACAGGTCGCGCAGGGAGAGGACCATTTACCGACCTCCGGACAGGAGGGCCATCTACTGACCTCCGAACAGATAGCCGCGCCGCCGCATCAGCACGACGAACACGGGCACCCCGATCAGTGCGGTGATCACTCCGAGCGGCAACTCCTCGGGCGCGAAGGCGGTACGGGCGACCAGGTCGACCCAGACCATGAAGCAGGCCCCGGCCAGCGGCGCAACGGCCAGCACCCGCCGGTGAGTTGAGCCGACCCAGATCCGTACGACATGCGGCAGCACCAGGCCGACGAAGCCGATCGCGCCGCTGACCGCCACGATCAGCCCGGTGACGGCCGCGGTGAGCACGAACAGCCCCCGCCGCAGCGCGTCCGCGTCCACGCCCAGGCTGGCCGCGGTCTCGTCCCCCAGCGACAGCACGTCCAGCGACCGGCTCTGCCGCAGCAGCACCACGACCGCGACCAGCACCGCCGCCGCCACCAGCGGCAGTGACTCCCAGGTCGCCGAACCCAGGCTGCCGAGCAGCCAGAACAGCACGGTCCGCGCGGCCTGCCCGTTCGGGGAGAGGAAGACCAGGACACTCATCAACGCCTGGAACCCGTACGCCAGCGCCACCCCGGTCAGCACCAGCCGCAGCGGCGTCAGCCCCAGCGGACCGCGCGCGGCCAGGTACACAAGGACCGTCGCCCCGAGGGCACCGAGGAACGCGGCGGCCGACAGGGCGAAGACCCCGAGACCCGCGAAGACCCCGAAGACCACGACGGCCGTCGCCCCCACGGACGCACCCGACGAGATGCCCAGCACGAACGGATCCGCGAGGGCGTTGCGCACCAGCGCCTGGATGGCGACACCGACGACCGAGAGCCCGGCGCCGACGACCGCGGCGAGCAGCACCCTGGGGGTGCGCACATGCCAGACGATCGAGTACCCGGTCACCTCGTCCGCCCCGATGCCGCCGCCGGTGAGGGCCGCCCACAGGAAGTGCACGACGTCGGCCGGGGGTACGACGGTCGGCCCCAGCGCGATACCGGCCAGGACGGAGACCAGCAGCGTGACGGAGAGCGCCACGAGTGTGGTCAGCAGCCTGCCGCGGCCCGCCGGCTCCTGATAAAGCTCCTGTTGCGGCTCCTGTCTTGGCTCCTGTTGTGGCTCCTTCGCCGAGGAGACGGCGGGACCCGCGGAGGATGTCCCGGATGCGGCCTCGGCCATCTCGGCCATGAAGTCCCTTCATTCGCAAGGAAGTTGGCTGGCAGGGCGCCTCGAACTCCGCCCACGGACCAGTAGTCGGAGCGGGGTGCCTCAGAGTTCCCGTGAATCGGCGGAGAGTTCCGGCCGTGTTCCGCGCACGATCAGCCGCCCGGCGTGGTTGTCGTACGGGCCGCCGTCGAAGCCGCCGTAGCACCGCACGTCGGTGAAGCCGGCCGCCTCGAAGAGGGCGCGCAGCTCGGCCGCGCTGTAGAGGAAGGAGGTGATCGACGCCTCGCGCGCCACCCCGTCGCGCACCAGCGTCCAGTCGGTGCGCAGCCGCGTCCAGCTGTCCAGGACGGTGTCGCGCTGCACCACGTACGCGCCGCCCTCGAGCTCGACGAGCTTGGGCCGGCCGATCCAGCCGGCGAGGACCTCCTTGCCCAGCACGTCGATCAGCAGCTGTCCGCCGGGTGCGAGCGAGTCGTGGGCGTTGCGCAACACGCGTGCGTTGTCGGCGGGTTCGTCGAAGTAGCCGAAGGAGGTGAAGACGTTGAGCACCACGTCGTACGACTCCGGCTCGACGTGCGTCAGCATGTCCGCCCGTAACAGCCGGACATCCACCCCGGCCTCCGCGCAGGCGGCCTCGGCCCGCTTCAGCATGACCGGGCTGAGGTCCACCCCTGTCACCGTGTGACCCCGGCGGGCCAGCGGCACCAGATACAGGCCGGGCCCGCAGCACAGGTCCAGCACACGGCTCCCGGCCGGGAAGCGCAGCAGCGGCGACCCGGCCACGAGGTCCGCCGTCTCCGACCGCCTGCGCTCGGAGAACATGGTCTCGGAGAAGTCCGACCAGAATCCGTCGTCCTCGTACCAGTGCATACAGCTGCAACCTCGATCCAGGGCCGGGTGGGGCCGGGCGCCGGAGCGCCGCGACCTTCTGAGTGCGGGGCTTCCGTTGCAGTGGTCGGATGCCGATCGGCTCTGGTTCCCGGCGGGTTCGAGCTCGGCTCGGCCCGAACGGCCCGCGGTTTCCGGCGTGTTGCTGTGTCGTGGATCACATGTGCGGGATTGAGTGGCGTACCCCGTGGGTTTCCGTACTGCCCTGGTGACAGCGGAGACGCTGATGCAAGGATGAGCCGCTATGACCGCTGGACGGTGTTCGCGTGCGTTGAGGGCTGCGGTGTTCGCGGCCGTCTGCGTGCTGTCCGCCGTGCAGGGCCACGCGATGGCGTCCGGCTTCGAGGTGCCCTGGTGGGCGCTGGTCGCCGGAGCCGTGGCTACGGGCGGGACGGCGTGGGCGCTGGCCGGCCGCGAGCGCGGGCTGTTCGCCGTCGGCTCCGTCACGGTCGCCGCCCAAGTCCTCCTCCACGCGCTGTTCTCACTCGCTCAGGCGGTCGTACGGCCGGAAGGGGCCGATGGCGCGTCCCTCGCCGGGCGATGGGCGTCGTACCTGCTGTGCTCGCCGGCGGGAACCGGCACGGACACCCACGGCGGGCAGGCGACGGCTGCGCACTCCATGAGCCATGACATGGCCGATATGTCGTCGATGTCGATGAGTGGCATGGACGGTATGGGCTCCATGGGATCCATGCGCTCGATGGGCTCGATGGCCCACGCGGGTCATGTCATGGACGGCATGTCACCGATGGGCATGCTCGCCGCCCACCTGGTCACCGCCCTGCTCTGCGGCTTGTGGCTCGCGCACGGCGAGCGCGCCGCGTTCCGCATCCTGCGGGTCCTCGGCGGCTGGCTCGTCGCCCCGTTGCGGCTGCTGCTCCGGCTGCCCGCGCCGCCGCACCGCCCACGTGTCCGCGCTCGCCGGAACCACTCGGTCCAAGCGCTGCGGCAGCTCCTCCTCGTCCATGCCATCACTTCTCGGGGTCCACCCGTCGGGACCGCTGTCATCTGACGACAGCCGGTTCCCCGAGGCCGCACACGGAGTCCGTCACCGACACTCCGCACTTCGCCTCGGGTATCGGTCGCGCCTGCGCGGCCGGACGTCAACAACCGCCGGAACCGCCGTGCCCGCTGGGCCGGCCCGTTCCCGGACCCCGAGAAGGACACCAGGTGCTCACTACCGCCCTGCCCAACTCACAAGCCGTACCGACCTCTCCCGCCTCTCCCACCTCACCCGCCTCACGCGACGAGTCGATAACCTCCTGGGCGCTCGCCGCCCGAGGCGGTGACCTCGACGCGGTCGAGAAGTTCGTCCGCGCCCTGCACCGGGACGTCATCCGCTACGTGACCCACCTCGGCGCCGACCCGCAGAACGCCGACGACCTGGCCCAGGACATCTTCCTGCGGGCCCTCGGCAGCCTGCACCGTTTCGAGGGCCGTTGCTCGGCGCGCAGTTGGCTGTTGTCCATCGCGCGCCGCGCCGTGGTCGACAGCATCCGGTACGCCGCCGCCCGGCCCCGCCTGTCGCACACCGACGACTGGCAGTCGGCGGCCGAACGCGCACAGCCGCGCGGCCTCCCCGGCTTCGACGACGGCATCGCCCTCGCCGAACTTCTCGCCGCACTGCCCGACGAACGCCGGGAGGCGTTCGTGCTGACCCAACTGCTCGGGCTGCCCTACGCGGAAGCGGCACTCGTCAGCGGCTGCCCGGTGGGCACGGTGCGCTCGCGGGTGGCCCGCGCACGCAGCGCCCTCATCGAGTCGCTGTACGAGGCCGAAGGCCCCCGCCGGGAGGCCGCGGCAGCCGCTTGAGGTGCCGTACGTCGATGCCGCCCGGCGCGTTGGCCGGGCGGCCTACTTCGGTGCGAGAACGGCCTCGATGGCCGGGGCGAGGCCGTCTTCGACCTCGTCCCGGGTGAGGGCGGTCACCGCCGGGAGACGCAGCAGGTAGCGGGTCAGGCCCAGGCCGAGGAGTTGGGCGGAGACCAGTCCGGCCTTGCGTCTGGCTGTTTCCGGGCCCAGCGCGGCGGCCAGCGTCGGGGCGACCTGGGTCGCGAAGATCTCGTGCATCCGCGTCGCGGCGTGCTCGTTGGTGACCGCGGAGCGGAGCAGGACCAGCAGCGCTTCGTCGGCCGGGTTGCCTTCCCAGCGGTCGAGGAAGTGCCGCACCAGCACCCGTGCCAGCTTCTCCGCCGGAACGTCGGTGAGGTCCGGCAGACGCAGGTCGATGGCGAGCGCCGCGTCGAAGAGGTGTGCCTTGTTGCCGAAGTAGCGCATGACCATCGACGGGTCGATGTCGGCGTCTGAGGCCACGGCGCGGATGGTGGTGCGTTCGTAGCCCTGAGCCGCGAACCGCTCACGCGCGGCGCGCAGGATCGCGGCCTTGGTGCGGTCGGAGCGCTTGTCCGTGCCGGTGGTGTCCGTGCTGCCGGTGTCTGTGCTGCTGGTGTCTGTCCTGGTGTCTGTGCTGGTGGGCTCGGCGTCCTGGTTCATGCCAACGATTGTAGGCCAACGCGTGTTGACTTTCCAGCGTGGAGCCGGGCATCCTGTCAACAGGCGTTGGCCAACGCTCGTTGACCAACATGTGTTGACCTGTTTCCCGGACCAGAACGGAAGGCTCCGCCATGAACACCACCGCACTGCCCGCCCGCACCGAGGTCGCCGTCGTCGGTGCCGGCCCGGCCGGTCTCGCTCTCGCCGTCACGCTCGCCGCCTCCGGCGTCGACTTCGTCGTCCTGGACAAGCTGGCGGAGGGCGCCAACACCTCACGTGCCGCCGTCGTACACGCCCGCACCCTGGAGGTCCTCGACGAACTGGGAGTCTCCGAGGAACTGATCGCACGCGGCATCAAGGTCACCCGGTTCGCCGTCCGCGAGGGCTCCCGCCGGCTGCTGACCGTGCCGTTCGAAAAGCTGCCCACGGCGCACCCGTACACGCTGATGGTTCCCCAGTACGAGACCGAGAGCGTGCTGCTTGACCGGCTGCGGGCGCTCGGCGGCGATGTGCACCGCCCGTACGAGGTCGCCTCCGTCGTTCAGGACGAGGACGGCGTGACGCTCACCATGAGCACCGGAGAAACGCTGCGCGCCGCATACGCCGTCGGCGCCGACGGCATGCACAGCACCGTCCGCGAAGCCGCGGGCATCGGATTCACCGGCAGCGCCTACAGCGAGTCCTTCGTGCTCGCCGACGCCGTGATGGACTGGGCCCCGGGCCCCGGCGAGGTGTCGCTCACCTTCGCCACCGACGGTCTCACCGTCGTCGCGCCGCTTCCCGGCGGCCACTACCGGGTCGTCGCCACCGTGGACGACGCGCCGCCCACCCCCGACCTCGCCTTCGTCCAGCGGTTGCTCGACGAGCGCGCCCCCGGGCAGGCCAAGGTCACGGGCATTGCGTGGTCCTCACGGTTCCGGGTGCACCACCGGGTCGCCGACCGCTACCGGGCCGGCCGGCTGTTCCTGGCCGGCGACGCCGCGCACGTGCACAGCCCCGCCGGAGGCCAGGGGATGAACACCGGCATCCAGGACGGCTACGCCCTCGGCCAGGCGCTCGCCACCGGGCGGCTCGACGGCTACGAGGCCCGGCGCCGCCCCGTCGCCCAGCGGGTCGTCGCCTTCACCGACCGGATGACCCGCATGGCCACCACCCGCAACCCGATGGCGCGCGTCGTGCGCAACATAGCGCTGCCCCTGCTCGGCCACACCGCCATACCCAAGAAGCTCGCCACCGAGCTCGCCGAGCTCAACTACCGCTGAAATCCCGCAGACTGATGCGCGGGTCCTCCGCGCCGCCGGCGTCACGGCACGAACAGCGGAAATCAGGGGGAGGCGATGAGAGGAAGCGAAGACATGGAGACCGCGAGGCTGTTGCTCCGGAAGTTCACCCCGGCAGATGCACCGGCATTGGCGGCGTATCGGTCGGATCCCGAGGTGAGCCGGTATCAGTCCTGGGAATCGCCGGTGTCGATGGAGGAGGCCGAGCGGCTGGCGGCCACGTTCTCCGCCGGGGATCCCCGCGATCCGGGGTGGTTCCAGTACGCCGTCGAGCGGCGGGACACTCCGGGGCTGATCGGCGATGTCGGGGTGTGCCGGAACGAGGACGGGCGGCAGGCGGAGCTGGGCTTCACGTTCGCGCCGGAGTTCCAGGGGCGCGGGTACGCCACCGAGGCGGTCGCGCGGATGGTGGAGTTCCTGCTGGTGGAGGAGAGGCTGCACAGGGTCTCGGCCGCCTGCGACGGGCGCAACGCCCGCTCGGCGAAGTTGCTGGAGCGCGTCGGCTTCCGCCGCGAGGGCCACCTCGTACAGAGCACCTGGATCAAGGGGGAGTGGACCGACGACGTCCTCTTCGGTCTCCTCGCCTCGGAACACCGGGCCGTGCGTGGCGGCCGCGGCCGTTAGCGTCGCGAACCCGGTGTGTTTTCGCCGTCGCCGTAGCGGCACATGACGAGGGCGGGGCCCGAAAACCCCGCCCGCACTTCATGAAGCCTCGGCTCACGCAACCTCAGGTCAGGGCCAGACCAGGCAATAGGGCTGATGGCCGGCCTCATGCAACCGGTGGCTGAAGTCCTGCCACTCATGCAGCAGTTGATACACATTGAACGCGTCCCGCGGCCCGCCCCGGTCCGGCACCGTCGACCAGATGAAGGCCGCGGCGCCCACCGCTTCCTCCCCGATCCCCCGGAGCGGGTCGACGACGGTCATGGGGAGCTTGACCACGGCGTAGTCGGGGTGGAGGACGACGAGCTCGAGCGGCGGCACCTTGTTGAGGGGGACGCCTTCTATGCCGGTGAGGACCATGGCTGCCATGGTTTCCGGCTTGATCTTGGTGAACATGCCGTTCATGCCGAGTTCGTCGCCGCCGAGTTCTTCGGGGCGCATCGAGATCGGGACGCGGGCTGCCGTCGCGCCGTCGGGCGCGCCGAAGTATTTGTACGTCACCCCCACCCGGCCACCATTCCCGCTCCCTGCCCCCAGCCTCTCGACCCTGCGGTCGGCACGCTCGGGCTCATGTCCGGCTCTGGCCTCGGCCGCTTCCTCCGCCTCGCGTCGGTGCTTTCCCCCGCGGGCACGCCGAGGACCGAGGTCATCGGTCCCCTCGCCCAGTCCGCCACCGCGATGCATATCTCCACCCGACTGCTTTTCTAAGGCGCGCGACCCCCGTCACGCAACCCGATCATCGTGACAGTGACCTCCCCCACGGCCGCACGCCGAAACGTGCGCTGAAACACCTGTCCGCAGGATCTTCGCGGCCTCTGAACACCATCGTTCATGTGAGCTGTCCGTACCAGGCCCCAGTTTCGCAGATGGCCGGCGGCCGCAGCCCGTTTGTCGTACCGAGAACGGGCCCGCCGGACGTGCGATGGCTGGGATCTTCCGTACGTGAAGCCGGGCGCCCGCGTTCAAGCGGGTCCGATCCGACGCCCGCGCCGCCGCGCTCTCTCGCCCGCGGTGGCCCGAAGCCGCTGGCCTACCCTGAGTAGGTCACTAGCCCCCCGGAGTCGGAGACGTCGCAGGTCATGACCGAACTGCCTTATTCCTATGAAGCCCCAGTCTCGCAGTCGCTATTCGACCGTGCGTCCATCGTCACACCAGGTGGCGTGAACTCTCCCGTGCGCGCGTTCCGCGCCGTGGGCGGTACGCCCCGGTTCATGGTGTCCGGTAACGGTCCCTACCTGACCGATGCCGACGGGAGGGAGTACGTCGACCTCGTTTGTTCCTGGGGGCCGATGATTCTCGGGCATTCTCAGCCCGACGTCATCGCCGCGATCCAGGACGCCGTATCCCGCGGTACGTCCTTCGGTACGCCCGGCGAGGGCGAGGTCGCCCTCGCCGAGGAGATCGTCGCCCGTGTCGAGCCCGTCGAGCAGGTCCGGCTGGTCTCCAGCGGGACCGAGGCGACCATGTCCGCGATCCGGCTCGCCCGGGGGTTCACCCGGCGCGCGAAGGTGATCAAGTTCGCCGGGTGTTACCACGGTCACGTCGACTCGCTGCTCGCCGCTGCGGGGAGCGGGGTGGCGACGTTCGCGCTGCCCGACACCCCCGGCGTCACCGGGGCCCAGGCCGCCGACACCATCGTCCTCCCCTACAACGACCTCGAAGCCGTGAACGCCGCCTTCCACGCGCACCCCGGTGAGATCGCCTGCGTGATCACCGAGGCCTCGCCCGGGAACATGGGCGTCGTGCCGCCGCGGCCCGGGTTCAACCAGGGACTGAAGGACGCCTGCGCCAAGAACGGCGCCCTGTTCATCTCCGACGAGGTCATGACGGGGTTCCGGACCAGCAAGGCCGGCTGGTACGGCATCGACGGGGTCAAGCCTGACCTCATGACCTTCGGCAAGGTCATGGGCGGCGGCTTCCCGGCCGCCGCTTTCGGTGGACGGGCCGACATCATGGGGCACCTCGCGCCTGCCGGGCCGGTGTACCAGGCGGGCACCCTGTCCGGGAACCCCGTCGCCACCGCCGCCGGGCTCGCGCAGCTGCGGCTGCTCGACGACGCCGCGTACGAGAAGGTCGACGCGGTCTCCGAGCAGATCCGCAACCTCGTCACCGAGGCGCTCAGCAAGGAAGGTGTGGCCCACCGGCTGCAGAACGCCTCCAACATGTTCTCCGTCTTCTTCACCGGGCGTGAGGTGCGCGACTACGAGGGCGCGAAGGCGCAGGAGTCCTTCCGGTTCACCGCGTTCTTCCAGTCGATGCTGGCGCAGGGCGTGTATCTGCCGCCTTCGTCGTTCGAGTCCTGGTTCGTCTCCACCGCCCACGACGAACGGGCGATTCAGCGGATCGCCGACGCCCTTCCGGCGGCGGCACGGGCAGCAGCGGAGGCCACGGCATGAGCGAGCGCAACGAGGACATCACCGTCGTACATGTGATGCGGCACGGTGAGGTCGCCAACCCGGACGGCGTGCTGTACGGGCGGCTGCCCGGCTACCACCTCTCCGAGCTCGGGCGGCAGATGGCCGACCGGGTCGCCGAGCACCTCTCGTCGCGGGACGTCACGCATGTCGTCGCCTCGCCGCTGGAGCGGGCGCAGGAGACCGCGACGCCCATCGCCAAGGCGCACGGGCTCGACCTCGCGACCGACGCCCGGCTCATCGAGGCGGACAACGTCTTCCAGGGCAAGACCTTCGGTGTGGGGGACGGCGCGTTGCGGCGGCCCGAGAACTGGAAGCACCTTGTCAACCCCTTCAAGCCGTCCTGGGGTGAGCCGTACGTGGATCAGGTCGTACGGATGATGGGGGCGCTGGACGCTGCCAAGGACGCCGCCCGCGGGCACGAAGCGGTGTGTGTCTCGCACCAGTTGCCCATCTGGATCGTGCGCTCGTACGTGGAGCGGCGGCGGCTGTGGCACGACCCGCGCAAGCGGCAGTGCACGCTGGCGTCCCTGACGACCTTCACCTACCGCGGCGACAAGATCGTCTCCGTGGGCTACACCGAGCCCGCCCGCGATCTCGTCCCCGCCCATCTCCTCGCGGGCGCCAAGCCGGTGAAGGGGAAGGACAAGGCGTTCGGCGCGTAAGTGCCCGTAACGGGCGCAGTGCGTACGTCTCTCCGCAAGGCGTACGCGTCGTCACGTAGCGTATGGATTCCTGCCATCTGAGCGTATCTTCGTAAAAACAGCTAAATATGCGCGAGTTTGGCGGAACCCCCGTCTTCCTCGCGCCCTCTCATGGGATGCCGGCTGACCGCCGGCCGAGAGGGTGCGAGGAACGGGGATGGAATGCGGGACATCAGTCGCAGGGGAATGATCGGCCTCGGGGCGGGTGCCGCGGCCGCGCTGGGACTCACGGCGTGCGGTACCGCACTGCAAGAGGGCGCGGGGCAGGGCGGCGGTTCCAGCAGTGGGCAGCCGGGTGCTCCGAAGCACCCGGTCAGGCCCCTCGGGGACGGCTCCACGGCCTTCACGGGCAAGCAGCCCGGTCGGCCCGGGGAGCCGGTGCCGCTCGAACCCGGCGAGACTCCGCCGCAGTTCGTGATCTTCTCCTGGGACGGTGCGGGAGAGGTCGGGACCGGTCTCTTCTCCCGCTTTCTCGAACTCGCCAAAGACCACGACGCCCACATGACTTTCTTTCTCTCCGGGCTGTATCTGCTGCCCGAGTCGAAAAAGCGCATGTACTCGCCGCCCAACAATCCCAAGGGCGCCTCGGACATCGGTTATCTCACCGACGACCACATCAGGACGACGCTGAAACTCGTCCGCCAGGCCTGGCTCGAGGGTCATGAGATCGGCACCCACTTCAACGGCCACTTCTGCGCCGGCACCGGCACCGTCGCCAACTGGACGCCCGCGCAATGGCGCAGCGAGATCGACCAGGCGAAGTCCTTCGTCAAGGAGTGGCGGACCAACAGCGGCTGGACCGATCTGCCCGCGCTGCCCTTCGACTACGACAAGGAACTCATCGGCGCCCGCACCCCGTGTCTGCTCGGCCAGAGCAACCTGCTGCCCACCGCTCGCGAGCTGGGCTGGCGCTACGACGCCTCCTCGCCCGGCGGCGTCCAGCGCTGGCCGCGGAAGAACCAGGGGCTGTGGGACCTGCCGCTCCAGGCGATGCCCTTCCCGGGGCACAGCTTCGAGGTCCTCTCGATGGACTACAACATCCTCGCCAACCAGTCGATCAACACGACCAGGGCACCCGCGTACAACTACCCGGCCTGGCGCACCCAGGCGACCCAGTCCTACATCGAGGGCTTCAAGCGCGCATACGAGACAAACCGCGCACCCTTCTTCATCGGCAACCACTTCGAGGACTGGAACGGCGGCATCTACATGGACGCCGTCGAGAACGCCTTCAAGCACATCGCGCGGGAGAAGGAGAAGGGCGAGGACGTACGCCTCGTCTCCTTCCGGGAGTTCGTGGACTGGCTGGATGTGCAGAAGCCCGAGGTGCTGGCCAAGCTGCAGTCGCTGGACGTGGGGCAGGAGCCGGCCGGCAGCTGGAAGGGCTTCCTCGGCGATGTCGGTACACAGTCCTCCAAGGGGTCCGAAAAGGCCGCCTGATATGCGGGTTTCCGCCCGCAAGGGGGGTGCGCAAGATCCCCGGAACGGACATGCGAAACTTTTCACATGAGTGCTGCCTGCCGCACCGACCAGCGTTCGAACCGCACCCGTAGCCGTTCTCGTAGCCGTTCTCGTAGTCGTTCCCGTAGTCGTACCGCCCTGCTGACCGCCGGGGCCGCCGTCGCGGCGCTCGCCCTGTCCGCGTGTGGTTCCGGGGGTACGTCCGGGGGCTCGGGCAACACCAACTTCGTCGCGGGCAAGGACGGCATCGCCACCGTCGCCAAGGGTGAACGGGCCGACGCGCCCGACCTCTCCGGCAAGACCGTCGACGGCAAGCAGCTCGACGTCGCCGACTACAAGGGCAAAGTCGTCGTCCTCAACGTGTGGGGCTCCTGGTGCCCGCCGTGCCGCGCCGAGGCGCCGAACTTCGTCAAGGTCGCCAAGGACACGGCGGACCAGGGCGTGCAGTTCGTCGGCATCAACACACGCGACGCCAGCACAAGTCTTGCCAAGGCGTTCGAGGAGGAGCAGGGCGTCACGTACCCCAGCCTCTACGACCCGACGGGCAAGCTGATGCTCCGCTTCAAGAAGGGCACGCTGAACCCGCAGGCCATCCCGTCCACGCTCATCATCGACCGGGACGGCAAGATCGCGGCCCGTACGCTGCAGGCGCTCAGCGAAGCGAACCTGCGCAAGATGCTCGCGCCCGTCATCGCGGAGAAGTGACCTGACGTGTCTCTTCTCGCCACGTCCGCCGACCTCGCCGCAACACCCGGGATGAACTCCACGGTCTACAGCGGGGCCCTGCTCCTCGCACTGCCGATCGCGGTGCTCGGCGGGCTCGTCTCCTTCTTCTCGCCCTGCGTACTTCCGCTGGTGCCCGGCTATCTCTCCTACGTCACCGGGGTCACCGGCACGGATCTGGCCGAGGCCCGGCGGGGGCGGATGGTCGCGGGCGCCTCTCTCTTCGTACTCGGCTTCACCGTGGTGTTCGTCTCCGGCGGGGCGCTCTTCGGGTACTTCGGGCAGACGCTGCAGGAGCACCAGAGCACCCTGTCCAAGGTGCTCGGCGCGCTCATGATCCTGATGGGCATCTTCTTCATGGGGATGATGCCCTGGCTCACCCAGCGCGAGTTCCGCTTCCACACCCGCCCGTCGACCGGGCTCGTCGGCGCCCCCGTCCTCGGCGCGCTCTTCGGCATCGGCTGGACACCCTGCATCGGGCCGACCCTGGCCTCCGTGCAGGCGCTGGCCTTCAATGAGGCGAGCGCGGGCCGCGCCGCCATACTGACTGTCGCGTACTGCGCCGGTCTCGGCATCCCGTTCGTCCTCGCCGCTGTCGCCTTCCGCAAGGCGCTCGGCGCCTTCGGCTGGGTCAAGCGGCACTATGCGTGGGTGATGCGCATCGGCGGCGGCATGATGATCGCGACCGGACTGCTGCTGCTGACCGGGGTGTGGGACAGCCTCGTGTACGACATGCAGGGCTGGACCCAAGGCTTCACGGTAGGGATCTGATCCATGAGCACGACTGACACCGGCAAGACGGCGGCGGACGGCGCCGAAGAGGCGACGGCTCCGGCGCCCGCCAAGCGGCACGTCGGCGTGAGCGCCGACGGTGAACTCGGCGCGGCCGGATCCCAGCTCTCCACCGCCCCGGTCGAGACCGTCGTCCCCGGCTCCTTCGGCGGCGTACGGAAGCCGGGCGCCGCCGGGTGGCTGGCGTGGACCGGGCGTGAGATCACCGGCTGGGCCCGCTGGTTCTGGCGGCAGCTGACCTCGATGCGGGTCGCGCTGCTCCTGCTGTTCATGCTGTCGCTCGGGGCGATCCCCGGCTCGCTGATCCCGCAGTCCGGGACCGACGCGGTGAAGGTGCAGGACTTCAAGGACGCGCACAGCGTGCTGGGGACCGTCTACGACAAGCTCGGGCTGTTCCACGTCTACAGCTCGGTGTGGTTCTCGTCGATCTACATCCTTCTCTTCGTCTCGCTCATCGGCTGCATCGTGCCGCGCACCTGGCAGTTCGTGGGGCAGCTGCGAGGCCGTCCGCCGGGCGCGCCCAAGCGGCTGAACCGGCTGCCCGCGTACGCGACCTGGCGCACGGACGCCGAACCGGAGCAGGTCCGCGAGGTCGCCCTCAAGGTGCTGAAGAAGCGGCGGTTCCGGGCGCACATCGACGGAAACGCGGTGGCCGCCGAGAAGGGCTACCTGCGCGAGACCGGCAACCTGCTCTTCCACCTCGCGCTGATCGTGATGCTGATCGCCTTCGCCTGGGGCCAGCTCTTCAAGTCCGAGGGCAACAAGCTGATCGTTGAGGGCGACGGCTTCTCCAACACGCTCCTGTCCTACGACGACTTCAAGTCCGGCAACCTCTTCTCCACCGACGACCTCACGCCGTTCAGCTTCGACCTGAAGAAGTTCACCGGCACGTACGAGGAGACAGGCCCCAACAAGGGCACCCCCCGCACCTACCAGGCGGACATCACCTACAGCGTGGGCGCCGACGGCAAGGAGCAGAAGACCACGGTCAAGGTCAACGAGCCGCTGGAGATCGGCGACTCGAAGGTCTACCTGGTCAGTCACGGCTACGCGCCCGTCGTCACCGTCCGGGACGGCAAGGGCAAGGTCGTCTACTCCGAGCCCGTGCCGATGCTGCCGCTCGACTCGAACGTCACCTCGCAGGGTGCGATCAAGGTCATGGACGGCTACCGGAACGGCAAGGGCGAGAAGGAGCAGCTCGGCTTCTCCGCCTTCTTCGTGCCGACCTTCGCGGGCGCGGGCGAGGGCGACATGTTCTCCCAGTTCCCCGCGCTCAACTACCCGGTGCTCGCACTGAGCGGGTACCACGGCAGCCTGGGTGTCGACTCGGGTCTTCCGCAGAACGTGTACCAACTGGACACCTCCGAGATGAAGCAGTTCAAGGACTCCAAGGGCGACATCCTCAAGAAGAGGCTGCTGCCCGGCGAGACCATGACGCTGCCGAACGGCGCCGGCTCGATCACCTTCGAGAAGGACATCAAGGAGTGGGCCGGCTTCCAGGTCACTCAGCAGCCCGGCAGTGACTGGGCGCTGGTCGGAGCCTTCACCGCGATCTTCGGTCTCGCCGGGTCGCTCTTCATCCAGCGCCGCCGCGTCTGGGTGCGGGCCGCCACCGGCGCCGACGGTGTCACCGTCGTCGAGATGGCGGGCCTGGGCCGCAGCGAGTCCTCGAAGCTCCCCGAGGAACTCGGCGACCTGGCCGCGCTCGTGCACGAACAGGCGCCCACCAAGCCCGACGAAGACGAACCCGCCGCACCCGATCCCGACGCCGAACCCCCCGTACCTGCCGCCGGAAAGGCTGAGAAGCGATGACTCTCGCCACCGCAACCAACGAACACCTCGCCAACGTCAGCAACACGCTGATCTACTCCGCGATGGCCGTCTACATGCTGGCCTTCTTCACGTACATCGCCGAGTGGATCTTCGGCAGCCGCAGCAAGGTCGCCCGCACCGCCGCGGCGCTGACCTCTCCGCAGAAGGCGGCTGCACCCGCGGTCACGGTGAAGAAGGCGGGCGGCACCGCGGTACTGGAGCGGCCCAAGGTCGTCACCCGGGCCGCGGCCGGTGCCCGTGATGTGCCCGACGGGCCCGGCGCGCACGGCGGGGACGTGCAGGGCGACCTCTACGGCCGTATCGCGGTGTCCCTCACCGTGGTCGCCTGGGCCGTCGAGACGGCTGGTGTGGTCGCCCGGGCTCTCTCGGTGCAGCGGGCGCCGTGGGGCAACATGTACGAGTTCAACATCACCTTCTCCACCGTCGCCGTCACGGTGTACCTGGTGATGCTCGCGCTGAAGAAGAACATCCGCTGGCTCGGCCTCCCCCTGGTCACCACGGTCCTCCTCGATCTCGGTCTCGCCGTCACTGTCTTGTACACCGCCAGTGACCAATTGGTTCCCGCGCTCCACTCGTACTGGCTGTACATCCACGTCTCGACCGCGATCCTCTGCGGCGCCGTCTTCTACGTGGCCGCGGTCGCCACCCTGATGTACCTCTTCAAGGACTCGTACGAGAACAAGCTCGCCTCGGGCGGCAAGCCCGGCCGCTTCGCGACCTCCGTCATGGAGCGGCTGCCCGCGTCGGCCTCGCTCGACAAGTTCTCCTACCGCGTGAACGCCGCCGTCTTCCCGCTGTGGACCTTCACGATCATCGCGGGCGCGATCTGGGCGGGCGACGCCTGGGGCCGCTACTGGGGCTGGGACCCCAAGGAGACCTGGGCGTTCATCACCTGGGTCGCCTACGCCTGCTATCTGCACGCCCGCGCCACGGCCGGCTGGAAGGGCCGCAAGGCCGCGTACATCGCGCTGATCGCCTTCGCCTGCTTCCTCTTCAACTACTACGGGGTCAACATCTTCGTCACCGGCAAGCACTCGTACGCCGGGGTCTGACCCCCATACGACCCCAAGAGGCCGGTCTCTCCCCCGTCTGTGACGCGGAGAGGCCGGCCTTTGTCATGCAGGACGACAATCGCGTAACTCGAACGGTCGGTGATAGTTAGTTCGATCGGCGGCTGTTTCCTGCGGCTGTGCGAACGCGGCACCGCAGGACGAAGGCCGGTTCCTGTCACTCGCTCTCCGGCCCCAGGGTCGGGGCCGCCCTGGAACGCAGAGCGGCTCTGAGTGACCAGCCCAAGTCATCACGCGCGAAAAGGGGTGCATTTGATGGCTACGTTTCACGTGGGTGAGCAGACCCACCCTGCCGTGCTTCCTCAGCGGCAGGCTCTGGAATCCGTGGGAGCAGACACCCCTGTGAGCAGGGACGAAACGGCTCACGGACATCCCGTGCACATGCGGGACACCGGCGTGGAACATGGGCGAGAGGAGACTTCGCGGACCCGTACCCGGCCTGCGAAGCGTCACCCTGAGGTCACCACAGTGGTGGCCGAGGGCGCGGGTCGTGAGGCCCACCCTGTTGTGTTCGTCCTGGACAAACGTGGTCGCCCCCTGCAACCCACCACTCCAGTACGGGCGCGCAAGCTCCTCAAGCAGGGCCGGGCGGTTGTCGCCCGGCACACCCCGTTCGTCATCCGGCTGAAAGACCGTGTTGTCGAGAGGTCAGCCGTGGACGGTGTTGCGCTGCGCATCGACCCGGGCTCCAAGGGAACTGGAATCGCGGTTACTTGCGATATCGACAACGTCGACGCGGCCACGGGCGAGACCGTCACGGATCGGCGAGGCCTGTACGCAGTCGAACTCACCCATCGCGGCTCGCTGATCCACAAGAAGATGGGGCAGCGAGCCGCTTACCGGCGTGGCCGCCGGACGCGGAACCTGCGCTATCGCGCCCCTCGTTTCTGTAACCGCACCAAGCGAGAGGGGTGGCTTGCACCGTCCCTCAGACATCGGGTGGACACCACCCTTTCGTGGGTGAGCCGTCTTCAGAAGTTCGCCCCAGTCACCGAACTGCATGTCGAGCTGGTGTCCTTCGACACTCACCAGCTCAGCGCTGGAGGACCCCTGGAAGGTGCCGAGTATCAGCAGGGCGCCCTTGCTGGGTATGAGAGTCGCCAGTACTTGCTGGAGAAGTGGGGGCGAGTCTGTGCGTACTGCGGAGCGACCGGCGTTCCGCTACAGGTGGAGCACATCCGTCCCCGGTGCCGAGGCGGCAGTGACCGCATTTCAAACCTGACCCTTGCCTGTGAGCCCTGCAACCAAGCCAAGGGCAGTCGGCCGATCGAGGAATTCCTTGCAGGGCGACCAGCGCGGCTGGTGAAGGTCCTTGCCCAGGCGCAGAGACCGCTGCGCCATGCCGCAGTTATGAACAGCACTCGCTGGGCGCTGCGAGGCGCCCTCGCATTGCGAGGTCTGCCGCTCCGCGCCTGGTCTGGGGGGCGTACGAAGTACAACCGGGCACGTAGTGACTTGGCCAAGACGCACACCATGGATGCACTTGCCGTCGGCGACCTCCCCGACGGCACCCGTATCACGCGGTTCCCGGCAACGGTGCTCGTCGCAGCGGCTGCCGGACGTGGTGCTCACGCTCGGACCAGCGCAGACAAGTACGGCTTTCCCCGCTTGTACCTGCCTCGGCAGAAGCAGTTCTTCGGCTATCAGACCGGAGATCTCGTACGGGCCGTTCTTCCCGCCGGCAGGTATGTCGGGACGCACATCGGTCGAGTCGCTGTACGGGCTACGGGCAGATTCAACATCCGCACAGCCGACCGCCTCGTTCAAGGCATCCACTGTCGTTATATCCAGTTACTCCAGCGATCCGACGGCTATGGCTACAGCATCCGGAAGGAAGAGGTCGTGTGCGGAACCGGCACGCCTGAGTGAGGCTGGTGTCATGACCAGATCCATCCCGTCCATCGAAGAGGGCGCCACCGAGACCCGCGAGGACACACGCACCCTGCACTACCTGCTGCGTCTTCCCCAGCCTGTGGACAAGGTCTGGGCGGCGGTGGCCACCCCCGAGGGCCTGCGGGGGTGGCTGGCCGCCGTCGAGGTGTTCGAGCCGCGGCTCGGCGGGGCCGTCGCCCTGCACGGCCTCGGCAGCGGGCGGATCACCGCCTGGGACGTGGAGCGGGTCGCCGAGTACACGGTCGAGGGGCGGGTCAGGTTCCACCTGGAGCCCGGGGTGCCGGACGGGACCACGGTCCGGTTCACCCACGCGTACGAGGGGGAGCGGAAGCCGCCCGGATGGCGGGCACGCTTCGAGCGGCTCCTCGAAGCGCTTACAGCGAGCTAGGGCCTGTCTGGCAATTCCCGTCTGGCTCGCGACGCCATGCACGCGCCCCCACCCTCGAACCGGCTTCGCCCGGCTCGGGCGGGGGGACCCCCTTCGCCGCACCGGGCGCAGACCCAAGTACGTCCAGTACGAGGATCTACGCCCGGCACGCCGAGAGCACGCACCTACTGCGACACGAGCTGCTGCCGCAGCGGGCGCGAGGCCGCCCTCCGGGCGACGACGGGAATTGCCAGACAGGCCCTAGGAGCCAGGCGGCAGGCACTCCTTCGCCGGTGGCTTCCCCTCCGGCCAGGCGATCTCCACGAAGCGGGCCTTGCCCTCGGGGGTCAGTTCCACGATCGGTACGGCCTTGTCGTACGGGTTGCCGTGGACGTCCAGGCAGATCCAGCCGCTCGCGCCGCTCACCCGCTGGGAGCCCTTCGTCAGCGTCCACTGGTTGGCGACGTCCGCGATGGGCGGGACCGTCTTCCCGTCGGCCGTGGCCTCGCGGATGCCCTGGACGGCGAGCGTCATGGCGTCGTACGCGATGATCGTCTGGCCGTCCTCGAGGGAGACCTCGCCGATGGGACCGACCGGCTTGCGCTCGCTGCTGCCGAGCAGCTCGTCGAGCACCTTCGCGTCGGCGGCGCTGCCCCCGCTCTTCGGCGCGTCCTTCGCGGCCCAGGCGTCCGGGTGCGCCAGTGCCGTGTAGCGCACCGAGATGCGGTGCTGGAGGGCGGTGCGGTCGAGGTCCTTGTCGCCGGTGAGATACGAACCCTCGTCGCCGGTGAGCAGGGTGAAGCTGCGGTCCTGGCAGCCGCGGTCGCCCAACGCGTTGATGAACTGCCGCAGTTGGGTGTGGCGGCCCGCGAACAGGATGGTGTCCGTGGAGCGTGCCGTGTCGCAGACGAGGTGGGTGATCTGCCGGAAGGTGTTGGCGGTGGTGCCCTCCTGGCTGCGGTCGGCGGGCGGGGTGAACGGCTGCGGCTGGTAGGGCGAGCCCTCGAGCAGCTTCTCGAAGGACTGCTGAAGCGTGCGCGAGTAGGGGTCGCCCGGCTTGTCGTAGACCAGGAGCGCCTTGCCGGCCGAGACGTCGGCGAAGGAGGCGAGCGCGCGGGCCTCGTCGGTGTTGGTGGGGGAGACGCGGGCAAGGCCGGGGTAAGGGTCCTTGCCCGACTGCCCGTTGGCGAGGTCGTCGGCCGTGATGGAGGAGCCGATCACCGGGATGCCGAGGCGGGTGAGCTCCTTGACGGCCAGCTTGTTGTTCTCGGTGCTCAGGCCGACGCCGGTCACCGCACGCAGCCGGTCGGGCCCGGTCGTCATCCCCGCCAGCTGGTCGACCGTGTGCTGCCACTGCTCGCCGGTGGCACCGGGGTTGGCAAGGACGAGCCGGATCTTCGGCGTCTGGTCGTTGGAGTCGTGGTTGGCCCGGTACTGGGCGAGATAGGCACCCTGGAGCTCGTGCAGCGCGTCGCCCAGGTTGTCCGCGTCGGTAGCCGTGAAGGGTTCGAGCAGGGCGACGGTGACCCAACTGCCGGGCTTGAGGCGCTTGTTCTCCGCGTCGATGGCCCGCACGGCCTCGGTGAACTGGGAGCGGCCCCAGTTGTACGAGGTCGCCGAGACACCCACGCATTCGTCGCTGTCCTCGGGACGCTCGACGCCGGGCGCGCAGGAACGGTCCTCCTTCGCGAGCGTCGTACCACCCCAGACACCGAGGGCGATGAGGACGGCCGCCAGCAGCAGGGCGATGTACCGCCGGAACCGGATCTCCCAGACGTCCTCGCGCAACCACACCCACAAGCGCGCCATCTATCCGCCCCCGTCCTGCGTCATGAGTCGGCTTCGTCCTGCGTCACGGGCCGCCCTCGCCCTCGTCGTCCTCGTCGCCCGGGATACGGAACGGCCGACCCGCCAGCGCGTCCGCCGGCCAGTCCCTGGAGGCCCGCCACAGCAGCGCGTTGCCCGCGGGCCGCAGATTCGACAGCTGCTCCAGCTCGAACTGCAGCCGGTCGGTCACCTTCGGGTCCGGCAGCACCAGCGGATCGGTCAACTGCCAGACGGCGTGCAGGAGTCGGCGTACCCGCAGATGCAGTACGGCGTCCACGCCCTCCGGCGGGGACTGCGCGGCGTCCGTGTGGCCGAGCGCGACGGAAGCCCGATGGTCGTGGCCGTCGAAGTCGCGGCCGTCCGGATCGTGTGCGTGGTAGTACGGCGCGGAGGCGATGAAGACCAGCGCGGACAGCCACGCGCGGGTCTCGGCCTCGTGGAAGGTGTCGCGCAGGTACGCGATCGCGAAGTCGGCCTTCCCCAGGGCGAGTTCGTGATGCAGGCGGTACTGGGCGCGGCCGGGGTTGTCGTCGCTGCCGGGCACGTCGGCATAGTGGTCGATGAGGGTGCGGTGCGCGGCCCTCCACCGCTCGTGGCCGGGGTCGTGGTGGTGCAGGCGCAGTAGCAGGAGCGCGCGCAGGAACGGGTCGCCGACGAACTGGTCCGCAGCCACCGGCCAGCCCTCCGCGGCGAGCCGTGCCTCCAGGTCCAGTACGCCCGACGCGCCGAAGTCGTCCGGGAGTTGGGCCTCGGCCAGTGCGCGCGCCGAGTCGGGGTCGTGGGCGGCGGCGAGCACGGTCAGCTCGTCCAGGCCCCCGCCGGGCACCAGTCGGTCCAGGAGCTCCCGGTAGGTGGCCCGCCCGTCGCGGTCGTCCCGCAGGGCGACATCGGCGGTGAGCAGGGCGCCCAGGGTGGTGGCCTGAGGAAGGTTCTGGTGGGCGGACTCGGCGAACAGGGTGATGCCGAGCGGGCTGCCGCCGGTCAACCGGTGGGTGGCGTGCGGGAGTTGGGGCGGGACCGGGACGTCGAGACAGGTGGCGCCGACGATGTGCAGGGTGTCGTCCGGGGTGAGCGGCGGCAGCGACACGAGCAGCGCGCGCGAGGAGGGCGAGGTGTCCGGCGTCCAGTCGCAGCGCCTGGCCACGTCGGGCAGCGTGCGGCGGACCGCGTTGCGGAGCGCCGGATGGCTGTATCCCCGCAGCGAGGTGAAGAAGACGACCTGGTCGGCGATGCCGTCGGCGCGGTCCCGCAGCACCGACTCCATGAGGCCCCGACCCGCGGGCTCCTGCACGTTGTCGATGAGCACGACCGGGCGGCCGAGCCGGTGCGAGCGCTGCAACGCCCCCGTGTACGCGTCGTCGAGGTCCGCGAGCAGGGCCCGTACGAGATAACGCTCCGCGTGCGTACGGGAGTTGCCGCCCGCCCTGAAGTGCCGGGAGAGCAGGATGAGCCCGAGCTTCGGGTTGCCGCCCGCGTTGGGATAGTCGCGGTACCAGGACGCCGCCCGGCGCAGCCGGTGGTGCGTGGGGGAGACGCCCTCCGAGAACGCCTCCAGCGTCGCCTCGATGATCGGCTCGAGCACCGGTCCCGTACCCGACATGGAGGCGACCAGCTTGGCGACGACCCTGTTCACCCAGCGGTTCGCGAACCCGGAGAGCCAGGAGCCCGACTCGTTCAGCAGCAGGATCCGCTCCGCCTCCTGCCGGATGCGCGGCAGGTCACGGTCGCTCCAGCCGCTCGCCGCGACGGCCAGGAGCCCCGCCGCGAGCCGCGGGAAACTGATCCGCCTGGCCCCCGTCACCGGCTCCGCGAGCTGCTCGGCGACCGTGGTGAGCGCCTGCGCGACCGCCGACCAGGACTCCGCGGGCCGCTCCGGCGGCGGCCCCGCGAACTGCGTCTCCTCGCCGTCGATCAGCGCGACCGGCGTATGCCCCTTGCAGGCCTTGCGCAACTCGGCGAGCAGCGCGCTCTTGCCGAGACCCCGGCCGCCCGCGAACACCACGAAGGGCAGTTCCTTCGGATGTTCGTACGGCGTCGAGCGGTGCTGGTACGGACGCAGGCCGATGAGCCGTGGAGCGAGACCGGGCGGATCGGTGTCGAACAGTGCCCCCCGGCCGTGCAGCCCTCTGTGCACCGCATCTCCCCCCGGGGCGGTCCGTTCCGATGTGCTGCTGTGAGGTGTATCAACACCAGTGTAAAAAGGGGGACTTGATTCGGGATAGGGCGCCTGGTGACCGTTGGGTTACGAAAGTTTTCCGCCCCGGGCCCGAGTTTGGCCGGGAAGGCGCCGCCCGTACGGGGCCCGAAGCCGCGGCTACCAGGTCACGGGCAGCTCGTGGACGCCGTAGACGATCCCGTCCTTGAAGGGGACCTTCTCCAGCCCGACGGCCAGGCGGAGTTCGGGAATTCGGCGGAAAAGGGTGCGGTAGGCGATCTGGAGCTCGAGGCGGGCCAGCGGCTGCCCCAGGCACTGGTGGATGCCGAATCCGAACGCCATGTGGCGGCGGGCGTCCCGGGTGACGTCGAGCCGTTCGGGGCCGGGGAAGCGGCCGGCCTCCCAGTTGCCGGTGGCGCCCGGGATGATGACGCCCTCCCCGGCGCGGACGATCTGGCCGCCGATCTCGATGTCCTCCAGGGCGAGACGGCGTTGGCCGCTGTGCACGACGGTCAGGTAACGCAGCAGCTCCTCCGTCGCGTTGGCGACCACCTTCGGGTCGTCGGTGTCGCGGACGACGGCGAGCTGGTCGGGGTGTTCCAGGAGCGCGAGGACACCCAGGGCGATCATGTCGGCGGAGGTCTCGTGCCCGGCGCCGAGCAGCAGGACGCCGAGCAGGGAGGCTTCCATGCGGGTGAGGTCACCGGCCCGCATCCGGGCGGCGATGTCGGAGAGCCTCGGTCCGGGCGTCGGCAACGGTGTCGGTCATTGCACTCCTCGCGGTGGGGCGCGGTGGGGGATCGTGCGGGAGCATCGAATCCCACGTTCCTGACGGTCCCCTGCCAGAAAACTGACACACCGCTGACGCACCCCACCTCAAGCTCACCTTTGCCAACTCCCAGGCCCCGGCGAGCCGTTCAGCCGACGGTGATCGAGTCCAGCTTCGCGCGCAGGTACACGTGCGAGT
Source organism: Streptomyces sp. NBC_00620 (assembly GCF_026341825.1). GTDB lineage: Bacteria > Actinomycetota > Actinomycetes > Streptomycetales > Streptomycetaceae > Streptomyces. The sequence continues at coordinate 1,179,078 of NZ_JAPENY010000001.1, read as the reverse complement.
CCACCGGCCCGTAGGCCACCCGTCCCACCGGAGCCGGCACCGACTCCACGACCGTCCCCGGTGTGCACTCGCCGAAGTAGACGAGCGACATCAGCTCCTCGGCGGGGACGTCGGCGGGCGGGGGCAGTACGCGGTGCCGGCCCGAGCGCCACCGGTCGCCCGTCCAACGGGCCATCAGATCACCGATGTTGATGGTGAACGCCGCCGCGTCGAAGGGCGCGTCCTCCCAGCCGCCCTCGTCCGTGAAGACCTGCAGCCCGCCCTTGCCCGCCTGCCGGTCGAGGATGGTGACGGTCCCGAAGTCGGTGTGCGGGCCGATGCGGAACTGGCCCGGCTCGGGCTCGCCCACGACCTCCGTACCCGGATACCAGTTGATGTTGAAGCCGTACGTCGGGTGGTCCATGTGCTTCGTGAAGAAGTCCGGCTCCAGACCGAGGGCCTCGCCGAGCAGCGCGAGGAGATGGTTCTCCAGCTCGCCCATCCTCGTCAGGTACTCCTCGCAGAGCTTCTGCAGCTCGGGCGCCTCCGCGGGCCAGACGTTCGGCGCGTACCACTCCGCGTTGGTCTCCGGGTCCTCGAACTCCTCGTGCGTCGCGAACGTCAGCGACTCCTTGAGGTCCGGCGGGGTCTCCGTACCCTCCGAGTAGCCGTTCGCCTCGGCACCCGGGCCGAGCCAGCCGCGGCCGCCGACCGTGGCGGCGTACGGCTGCTTCGTCTCCACGGGGAGGGTGAAGAACGCGCGGGCGGCCTCGCGGATACTCCTGCGCAGTGCCGGGTCCACGCCGTGTCCGGTGACGAGCAGGAACCCGGCCGTCTGGAGCGCCTGGTCGACGGTGCGGGCGATGCCGGCGCGGGCGTCCGGGTCGCCGGAGAGCCAGGGGCGCAGGTCGATGGTGGGGATGCGGGGGGTCTTGGGGTCACTCACCGATGTCCTCATTCCACAGTGCCGGGTTCTTCTCGATGAAGTCGCGCATCAGGGCGGTGCACTCGGGGTCGTCGAGCTGCACGATCTGCACGCCGTGCTCGGCGAGCCAGTCGTGGCCGCCGTGGAAGGTCTCCGACTCGCCGACGACGACCCGGGAGATGCCGAACTGGCGCACCAGACCGCTGCAGTACCAGCAGGGGGAGAGGGTGGTCACCATCGTCGTCCCGCGGTACGAGCGCTGCCGGCCGGCGTTCCGGAAAGCGGCGGTCTCCGCGTGCATCGACGCGTCGTCGTCCTGGACACGGAGGTTGTGGCCGCGGCCGAGGAGGGTGCCGTCCGCGCCGTACAGCGCGGCCCCGATGGGGATGCCGCCCTCCGCGAGTCCGGTGCGGGCCTCTTCGACGGCGGTGGCGAGCCACACGCGTGCCTGTGCCTGATCGATGGGCTTCATACCTCTCACTCTCCTGTGGCCGAAACACCAGGGCAACGTGCGGAAAGTACTCTCCCGGCAACCCGCATCCGGACGAACTGTCAGCGCCTGAAGGAGGTTCCCGTGCCCGCACTCACCCTCCGCGAGATCCTGGCCCTCGACCCCGTACGTGGCAGTGCCCCCGAACTCCTCGCGGGCGAGGGTTCCTTGGACCGCCCCGTCCGCTGGGTGCATTCGAGCGAGGTGTACGAGGGCGCGAACTTCCTCGACGGCGGCGAACTGCTGCTGACCAACGGCTTCGGGTTGACCGGCGCCGACGAGGGGACACGGCGGCAGTACGTCCGTGAGCTGGCCGCGCGCGGTGCGGCGGGGCTGGCCGTGGAGGTCGGGCGGTCGCTGGTGCGGATGCCGGAGGAAGTGGTCGACGAGGCCCGGCGGCTGGGGCTGCCGCTGCTCGCCCTGCACCGCGTGGTCCCCTTCGTGCGCATCACCGAGGCGGCGAACCGGGCGATCGTGGCGCGCGGCCTTTCGGGGCGTTCGGCCGGGCGCCCCTGGGGCGGCGACCACACCGCCGCCCTGCTGGCCGACCTCGCCGACGGACAGGCACTCAACCAGCCCGAGGTGGAGGCGCGCGCGGCGCTCGCCGGGTTCCACCCGGGCTCGGGGGCGCGGCTGGTCGGGGTGTCGGCGCACGGGGCACGGGCGGATCTGGGCGTGATCGACCGTGCCGCGCGGTCCCTCGGCGGGGTCGCGGTGCTGCGGGCGGCGTTCCCGGGGGACGTACTGGCGCTGGTGGCGATGCCCGGGAACGCCGGGGCGGGTGCGCGGGATGTCGTACGGACTGTGCAACGGGATGTCGTACGGGCCGTGCAGGAGGCCTTCCGGGCGGTCGCCGAGGCCGGAGCGACCGTGGCGGTCGGGCACGCGGTCGCGTCGGGCGGCGGCTGGCTGCGCTGGAGCGAGACCCTGCGCGCGGCCCGGACCACCCTGGAGCTGGCCCTCACCGTGCCGTCGGCCGAACCCGGTCCGTCCGGCGGCCCGGTCGTCACCTCCTCGCGCGCCCTCACGCTGGAACGCGAGCTCACCCGCGGCGGTGTGGACGCCAACCGCGACCGCCTCGCCCGTCTCGTCCAGCACACCCTGGGCCCCCTGCTGGCCTGGGAGGCCGCCCACCCCAGCGACCTCGTCCGCACCCTGGAGGTCCACCTCCGCCACGGCTGCTCACCCACCCGCACGGCCGCGCTCCTGCACATCGGCCGCCAATCCCTCTACCAGCGCCTCGAACGCATCGAGACCCTGCTTGGCCTGGAGATCGACGACCCCGATCTGCTGGGGGAGTTGCTCGCGGCGGCTTGTGCGCACCGGGTGGTGCGGGGGATGGGTGAGGCTTCGGTACGGGGGCTTCGGACGGTGGCCTGAGACCGGGAGGTCTGGGACACTCCGGACAGCGGCATCCGGGGGGCACGACACGGTGGCCCGGGGGACGGGGGGAGTCGCGATGAAGAAGCGGTATGGGTTCTTGATCGCCGGGGGAGCGGTCCCCCTTGTCCTGGGGACGTGCATCCGGCGCCTTAGCAGCGCCAACGCCGTCGTGGTCGAGCGCTTCGGCCGCTACACGCGGACGCTCAACGCCGGCCTCAACATCGTGGTGCCGTTCGCCGACGCCATACGGAACCGGATCGACCTCCGTGAGCAGGTCGTGCCGTTCCCTCCGCAGGAAGTCCTCACCGTGGACGCCCTGGCCCTCAAGATCGACACCGTCGTCTACTTCCAGGTGACCGACGCCCGGGCCGCCACCTACGAGGTCACCAGCTACCTGCAGGCCATCGAGCACCTCACGGTCGTCTCCCTGCGCGACATCTGCGGCTACATGGACCTGGAACGCATTCTGAGCTCTCGCCAGGAGATCAGCGCGGCCCTGCGCGGCATCCTCGACGAGGCCACCGGCAAGTGGGGTATCCGGGTCAACCGCCTCGTCATCAACACGATCGACCTGCCCGCCGCCGCCCGTGAGGCGATGGAGCGGGCGACGCACGCCAGGAGCGACGGACACGTCGCCCACCTGCCGGCCGAAGGCGAAGCCGGCGAGCGGTAAGGGGAGCAGGGGCCACGCTCGCGGTCACTTCAGGTAGCGGGGTGCGGGTGGGTAGAAGTCGCCGTATCCGCCCAGCCACCGTTCGTGCAGGGTACGGAGTCCGCCCGAGGCGCGCAGCCGGTCGAGGACGCCGTTGACGAAGCGGACGAGTTCCGGTGAACCCTTCGCGACGGCGATGCCGTGCGGCTCGTAGGTGAACCGGGGTCCGGTGATGCGGGTGGTGGGGTCCTGGGCGCGCAGCCCGGCGAGGACGTTGTCGGTGGTCGACACGGCGGCCACGTCGCCCAGTTGGAGACGTACCAGGCAGTCGGTCCAGTCGGCGACGGCAACCGGCCGCACCTTCGGACGGGCCCGGCGCAGCGCGGTCAGCGAGGTGGTGCCCTCGGCCGTGCACACTCTCTGTCCGGCGAGGTCGGCCAGGGTCTGCGCAGGGGAGGCGTTGGGGACCAGGACGCGCTGGCCGGAATCGAGGTAGTCGCTGCTGAACAGCACCTGCTCCATGCGCTCGCAGGTGATGGTCATCGAGTGGGCGACCAGGTCGACTTCGCCGCGTTCCAGTACCTCGATGCGCCGTCGGGACGGCACGGTCTTGAACTGCACCCGGTCCGGCTTTCCGAACAGGGCCCTGGAGATCTCCCGCACCAGGTCGATGTCGAGTCCGTCCAACTGCCCGGTGGTGGGGTTGCGGTAGCCGAAGAGGTACGTGTTCTGGTCCACGCCCACGATCAGTCGGCCGCGTTCGACGATCCGTTCCATCGCCGTACCGCTCGGCATCCGGCCGCCTGGCTCCGGCATCCGGGCCGGCGGCTTCAGCGACCGCAGCGGGTCACAGTCCTCGGCCTCGGCCCGAGTGACCACGGATGCGGTGTCGGCGGGCCGGTCCGCCCCGAGGGGCGAGTGGCAGACCGGGGGGCGTACGTCCGCGGAGGACGCCGTCAGTGCCAGGGCGACCAGCGGCGCCATGATCACAGGCAGCACGCGAAGACGTAGCGGGACCCGGCCGGACATCTCTTGTCCAGGTGTGTGCCTCCAGCGCCCGCTGTCCGCCACGCACTGCCCCCCGCTGCCGTGGTGCGACGACGCGGGCCCGCCCGCAGACTCGTTACAGAGTGAGGTGTGAAGGGGCTTCTCCGCCACCGTTCCTGCCCATCAACTCGAAATCCTCGCGCGGCAGTCGGTGGCCTGAAGGGGTCAGCAGCCCCGGGCCGCCCGCCCGTACTGCCGGGCCAGCGCGCGGAACGACTCCTTCGGCTCCCAGTGCCAGTCGGACGCGGGGTCGCCGGGCCGGTCCTTGATCGGCTTCACGATGCTGTAGCTCGCCATGTCGAGGTCGTGGCGGGGGTCTTGGGGGAGGTGCGGGGAGTCCGGGGTGACGAAGGTGAACGCCATCGCCGAGTACAGGCCCATCGACTCGAACACCGAGAGCACGTCCATGAGATACGCGGCCTGGGTGCGCTCGCTCCGCACCAGCTCGCCCTTGATCTCGGGCGGCTCCTTCGTGTAGTCGACGACGTCCCAGCCCATACCGCCCTGCTCCGGCGCCCCTTCGAAGGTGCAGCAGCCGAACTCCGTGATGGCGACCGGCTTCCCGAAGCGCCGGAACCGGTCGAGGTCGCGGACGTACTCGTTCCGGCTCCGGAAGTACGAGTAGTAGTCGATGCCGACCAGGTCGAAGAGGCCCCAGTCGACGTCGTCGTCCTGGGCGGCGGCGTACGTCAGCCGTCCGCCGAAGACCGACCGGCCGACCCGGGCCGCCTTCGCGGTGAAACGGCTCAGGCGGCGCGCCATCAGCACCGGATCGAAGTTGCCGCTCATCAGGTTCTCGATCCGCTCCAGGACATTGTCGCCGGGCACGATGCCGGGCACGAAGAGCCAGAACTCGCAGCCGACGCTGAGGTGCACCCCGGCCCCCTGCCGCCGCAGCCGCTCGGCGAACCGCCCCGTCTCCGCGAGGTGTTCGAGGATCTCCTTCTCCGGTACGTCCCCCAGCGTCGGTTCGAGCCAGACGTTCAGCCCCCGCTCCGCCGCCTCACCCGCCGTCGCGGTGAGCCGCTCGACGCCGTAGCCGGTGACCTTGACGGAGTTGGCGTGCAGATCGCTATCGATGGCCCGCATGTCGGCCCGCATCCGCGCCGGGTTCCACGCGGTACCGGGCGTCTCCCCCTCACCGACCTCGTAGACGACACCCCGGTACGTCAGCCCGCGCCGGCCCCCGCCGCCGCTCGCGCCGCCCGCGCCTCCGCCCCCGGTAGCCGAAGCCCGCCCCGCCGCCGGCAGCACCGCCGCACCCCCGACCCCCGCGGCCATCCCCAGGAACCGTGCCCGAGTGATCTCCTGCATCGCGTCTCCCCATGTCGTCGTCCCGACCTCAGTCTGGGAAACGGCCATGGCCCCCGCCGTCCGCCGATGGTCTACGTACGGCCGTCGAAGGTATGAACTCGGGCGCGACTTATGGCGCCGCCCCGTCAAGGTGGAGGTTTCGGAAAGCTTCTTCGGCGCGGCTGCCCGTTGGTCACACTGGCGCGGTGGAACTCTCCATATCTCTCACGCCGCAGCAGGCCGCTTCCGGTGCCGTCGTCACCGTTCCTCTGCCGTCCGGCACCACCCGTGTCCGTGTCCCGCCCGTACGGGACGGCGACCTCGTGCGGGTCCGTGCCGGTGAGAGCGAGGTGCTGCTGCGCATACGGGTGACGAACCCGGCGACCCCGTCGCGCGGCCTCCAATGGCTGGGCGTGCTCGCGGTCGCGGCCGTGCTCGTGTTCCTGGTGGTGCTGGCCAACGAGGGCGACGGCAGTGGCAGCGACAGCGCCTCCGGCGTGGACTCGACCAGCTCCCCGTACGCCGAGGAACCGTATTCGGAGGACCCCTACACCGCGGATCCGTACACGGAGGACCCGTACTCGGAGGAGCCGTATTCGGAAGAGCCCTACACGGAGGACCCGTACAGCGAAGACCCGTACACCGAGGACCCGTACGGCACCGAGAGTGAGGCTCCCGATCCGTACGAATCCGGCACCTGCCTCAACGGAACCCTGCCGGACTCCACGACCGCGCAGGAGGTCAGCGGCGTCGAGGAGGTCTCGTGCTCGGCGTCCGACGCCCACTACAAGGTGATCGAGACGATCCCGCTGACGTCGGAACTGAGTCGCTGCAACGCCAACCCCCAGACGCAGTACGCGTTTTCCTACAGCTACACCCGCAACGGGATGCCCTACTACGAGTACGTGTACTGCCTGGTCGGCCTCGGCTCGTACGGGTACTGACCGGGGGTGAAAGCTAGTCCTGGTGTCCGACAGGGGCGGAAGGCCCACGCTCCGCGAGGACCGTCTCGCGGAACGACGCCACCACCGGGCGGAGATCGACCCGGTGCCAGGCTGCCCACAGCTGCACCGAGCCGCCGTACCAGGGGAGTTCGCGCACCACGATGCCCTCGGTCGTGCCGCGCACCATGCTCCGCTGGACGAGGGCGAGGCCGAGGCCGGAGGCGACCAGGCCGAGCGCGGTGAGCGGATCGGCGGCGTCGAGGAGGATGTCGGGGGTGAAGCCGGAGTTCACGCAGGACGCGACGAACGTGTCGCGCCAGGCCGGGTCCGGTGAGTCGGCCACCGCGATCCACGGCTGCCCGTCGAGGTCCTCGGGCGTCAACTCCGCCTGTTCCGCGAGGGGATGGTGTGCGGGCAGGGCGAGCAGCAGCGGGTCCCGCAGCAAGGGGGACGCCTGGAGATCCGGGTCGTCCTCGGGCGGCGGTGTGCGGACCAGCGCGATGTCCAGGCTGCGCTGGCGCAGGCCCTCGAACTGCTCGGTGGACTCCTGGTCGTACAGCGCCACGTGAATACCGGGGCGTTCCCCGCGCAGGGCCCGAAGGGCGGTGGGCAGGACGCCCGTGTGCATGGCGTCGGCGACGTACCCGATGCACAGGCCGCCCTCCTCGCCGCGGCCCAGTCGCCGGCCGAGGTTCTCCAGCCTGTCCGCGTGCCGCAGCAGGGCGCGGGCCTCGGTCAGGAAGACCCGGCCGTCGGAGGTCAGCCGGATGCGCTGCTGGCTGCGCTCGAAGAGGGTGAGGTCCAGGTTCTTCTCGAGCTGGGCGATCTGCCGGCTGAGGGGTGACTGGGAGATGTGCAGCTGCTCGGCGGCGCGCCCGACGTGCTCGGACTCGGCGACGGCCACGAAATAGCGGAGTTGTCGCAGGTCAAGCATGTGGGACCTCGGGGGACTCAAGTGAGTCGAAGTAAGTCTTGGACAGTCTCATGCAGGGATCATAACCTCGAAGACACAAGCCCGGCGGATCGCTCATTCAGCAACAGATACGCCGAAAACGATCTAAATAGATCGAAATCGATTCGAAGAGGATCACTCATGACCATCAAGTCCCTCCTTCCCGGTGCGCTCGGATTCGGCACCGCCCCGCTCGGCAACATGTTCCGCGCCATCCCCGACGAAGAGGCCGCGGCCACCGTGGAAGCCGCCTGGGACCAGGGCATCCGCTACTTCGACACCGCGCCCTTCTATGGCGCGGGCCTCTCCGAGATCCGGCTCGGCGACGTACTGGCCCAGCACCCGCGCGACGAGTACGTGCTCAGCACCAAGGTCGGCCGGGTCGTCCTCGACGAGACCGAGGACCCCGCCGCGCGTGACCTCGGCGAAAAGGGCGGCCTCTTCGAGCACGGCCGCCCGAACAAGATGATCAACGACTACACCGCCGACGCCACCCTGCGCTCCATCGAGGACAGCCTCAAGCGCCTCAGGACCGACCGCCTCGACATCGTGTGGGTGCACGACGTCGCGCAGGACTTCTACGGGGACGAGTGGCTGGCCGCCTACGAGACCGCCCGCACGGGCGCCTTCCGCGTCCTGCAGAAGCTGCGCGAGGAGGGCGTCATCAAGGCCTGGGGCCTGGGCGTCAACCGCGTCGAGCCCCTGGAGCTCACCCTCGACCTGGACGAGCCGAAGCCCGACGCCTTCCTCCTCGCCGGCCGCTACACCCTTCTCGACCACGACCGTGCCCTGCAGCGCCTGCTGCCGGCCGCCTCCGCCCAGGACGTGGACATCGTCGTCGGCGGTCCCTACAGCTCGGGAATCCTCGCCGGCGGTACGCACTTCGAGTACCAGAAGGCGCCCGCCGCCATCGTCGACAAGGTGGCCCGGATCAAGGCGATCGCCGAGCGGTACGGGGTCGGCATCAAGGCCGCCGCGCTGCAGTTCTCCCTCGCCCACCCGGCGACGGTCGCCGCGATCCCCGGCGCCACGAAGCCCAGCCGCATCGCGGAGGACGTGGCCGCACTCGGCGAGACGATCCCGGCCGCGTTCTGGACGGCCCTGCGCGAGGAGAAGCTGATCGCCGACTCCGCACCGGTACCGACCGCCTGACCCCTCAGCCCGTAACTCAGCTCCAAGTCCCTCAGGAGACCCCCGTGGCCACCACCACCGCATCCATCGACGTGCCCGCATCCCCCGACCGCATCTGGCAGCTCATAGGCGGCTTCGACTCGCTCCCCGACTGGCTGCCCTACATCCCCACCAGCGAACTCAGCGAGGGCGGCCGCGTCCGCTCCCTCCGGGACGAGGACGGCGGCGTCATCATCGAGCGCCTCGAAGCCTTCGACAACACGGCACGCACGTACACGTACTCCATCCTCCAGGCCCCCTTCCCCGTCACCGGCTACCTCTCCACCCTCACCGTGCACACCGTCCCCGGACAGGACACGGCCCGCGTCGAGTGGTCCGGCACCTTCACCCCGACCGGCGTGAGCGACGAAGAGGCCATCGCCCTCTTCCACGGCATCTACACCGACGGCCTGACCGCCCTGCACCGGACACTCACCCCGGAAGCCGCCTGAGGCCCTGCTCTAGGCCGCCCGGCGCCGCAGCCCCGCATACAGCCCCGCGCTCACCACGAACCCGACGAGACAGGTGATGTCTCCGAAGGCCGGCCACTGCTCGGGCACCCACCCCATGTACTTCTCCTGGTTGGAGAAGAGCGGGACGGAGACTGCGATGCCGGTCAACAGGGCAGCTATGCCCGGCCAGTTGGTGTAGGCGCGGTCGCCGAGACGCAGGGTCAGTTCCTCGGCCGGGGTGTGCGAGCGCATCCAGCGCTCGACCAGGACGACGCCCAGCCACGGGCCCACCCAGTACGCGATGACCAGCAGGAACGCCTCGTAAGCGTGCCCCGCGTCGGCGAGTGACGCCCAGGCCGCCGCCGTACCCGCCAGGCCCGACAGGACCACCAGCGCGCTGCGGCCCAGCCAGACCGGCAGCCGCAGGCCCAGCGAGGTGACCGACATGGCGGAGGAGTAGACGTTGAGGGCGTTGGCCGAGACCGCGCCCAGGATGATGGCGAGGAGTACCAAGTTGCTGAGCCAGGACGGGAGATGGCCGGTGAAGGCGGCCGTCGGGGTCGCGTCGTCGGGGGCCACGATCGTCGCCGAGGCCGCGCCGATCAGGGAGACGACCGCGATCGACACGAAGAGACCCACGGCGGGGTAGAGGGCGGTCTTGAAGCGGTTCGCCGTGCGCGGGAGGTAGCGCGAGTAGTCGGAGGCGCCCGGGTTCCAGCCGGCCGTGTAACCCCAGGCCGTGCTGAAGGCGAGCAGGAAGCCGCCGATGCCGCCGCCCGCGCCGGCCCCGCCGAGGTCGGCCTCCTTGAAGGTCCAGGCACCGGCCAGCAGGAAGACGACCGCGAGCACGGGGAACGCGTACTTCTCGAAGGCGTGCACGAAGTTGTGGCCGATGAAGCCGATCACGATCTCGGCCGCCACCACTATCAACAGCGAAGGAAGCGGACGCAGGTCCGTCAGCGTGTTGAGCGCGAAAGCCGCGCTCACACTGTTCACGGCGAACCAGCCGACACCCGCGACCAGCGCGTTCACACCCGACGGCAGCAGGTTGCCCCGGTAGCCGAAGGCGAAGCGGCCGATCGCCATCTGCGGTACGCCGAACCGCGGCCCGTCCAGCGACAGGATCCCCTGCGTCAGCGAGCCCAGCGCGGTGCCGAGCAGCAGCGCCGCGGCCGCCTGCCAGAAGTTCAGGCCGAAGAAGAGGACGGAGATCACGCCGATGTAGACGGTCGCGAACTCGATGTTCGGGGAGGCCCACGTCCACAGCAACTGGAGCGGGTTGCCGTGCCGTTCGGAGTCGGGGATCGGTTCCGAGCCCGCCGTCTCGACGGCGATGACTTTGTCGCCGTACTCGGGGGCGAGGGCTGGTGCTGAACTGGCGGGAGCGGTCGTCATGCACCGTAAGTGTCCGGGGCCGGGCCGCCGCCGGGCAGAGGCGCATTGTCCGTTTCGGGGGGCATGCGGGCGTACACCTTGTACCGGACCCGGTGCCGTATCGGGCGCGGCGGGCCATCGCTCAGCGATGGGCAGGCCCATCGCCATATTGGATCCTGTATGCCATCCTGTGGCGATGACCTATGGCGACGACGCGACGATCAGGGACATCCTCACAAGCGCCGGAGAGATCTGGGCTGTGGTCGGTCTGTCCAGCAACCCCGACCGGGCCGCCTACCGCGTGGCCGAGAAGCTGCAGCGCATCGACAAGAAGGTGGTGCCCGTGCACCCCAAGGCCGAGGCGGTGCACGGCGAGCAGGGCTACGCCTCGCTCGCGGACATCCCTTTCCCGGTGGACGTGGTGAACGTGTTCGTCAACTCCGCCCTGGCCGGCGACATCGCCGACCAGGCTGTGACGATCGGCGCCAAAGCGGTCTGGTTCCAGCTCGGCGTCGTGGACGTGGCCGCCTACGACAGGACCCGTGGGGCCGGCCTGCGGATGGTGATGGACCGCTCCGCGGGACGGGAGATCACCCGGCTCGGGCTGGCCTGATCCGTACGCACCATCGGTCTGTCCACACGCGCCATCGGTCCTGCCGATCCCCCCATCGGCAGGACGCCCCACTGGCTCATGGACCGGCCAGGACCCCCGCTCGTACGTTCAGCCCATGACCTCGAAAAGCACCCTCGAGAACAAGGGCACCGCCCAACTGACCGCCGCCATGGTCCTCTCCGGCACCCTCGGCATCTTCGTCGTCGAGTCCGGCGCCTCCCCCTTCAACGTCGTCTTCTTCCGCGTCCTCTTCGGCGCCCTGGCGCTGGGCGCGTATGTCGTCGCCCGCGGCTGGTTCCGCGGACACGGCTTCACCCCGCGAAAACTCGGACTCGCCGTACTCGGCGGGGTGTTCATCGTCTTCAACTGGGTCCTGCTCTTCCAGTCGTACGAGAACACGTCGATCTCGGTCGCGACCGTCGTCTACCACACCCAGCCGTTCTACGTGGTCCTGCTGGGCGCCCTCCTCTTCCGCGAGCGCCTCACCGCGGCGAAGGCGGGCTGGATCGTCGTCGCCTTCGCCGGCCTGATCCTGGTCTCGGGAATCCGCCCCGCGGACTTCACTGGCGGAGACACCACCTACCTCCTCGGCATCGGCCAGGCGCTCCTCGCCGCCCTCCTCTACGGCCTCTCCACCCTCGTGACCAAGCGCATCACCGGCGTACGCCCCCACCTCATCGCCCTCGTCCAAGTCCTCGTAGGAATCCCGCTGTTGCTCCCCTTCGCCGACTTCGGCGCGATGCGCGGGACCGGCGCCGGATGGGGCTGGCTGGTCGGACTCGGACTCATCCACACGGGCCTGATGTACGTCCTCATGTACTCCGCGTACGCCAAACTGCCGACCGCGAAGATCGCCGTACTCGCCTTCACCTACCCGGCGGTCGCGATGGTCGCCGACTGGGCGGTGTACGGCCACCACATCGGCCTCGTCCAGGCGTTGGGCGTCCCGCTGATCGTGGCGGCCAGCCTGAAGGTCACGCTTACCAAGCCCGTGCAGGTCACGCGTCCGACGACTGCTCCCGCACCAGCCGCCGCGCCTGCTCCACGAACAGCCGCACATGCGCCGGAAGCCGCTTCCCGGCCCGCCACGCCAGCTGCGTCCGAAGTGTGAACGGCACCTCCCACGGCAGCCGGACAAGACTGCCGTCCGCCAGCTCCGCGGCGACCGTCACCTCGGGCAGGAGCGCGATCCCGAGGCCGGCCGCCGCGGCACGCTTGGTCGCCTCGATCGTGCCGAACTCCGTGAAGGCGACCTGCCCAAGGGAGTTGAGCTCCAGCTCGAACAAGTCCCGGTAGGCGCAGCCCGGTTCGGTGGCGAGCAGGGACTCCCGTACGAGATCCGCGGTGACCACAGGCGTGTTGGCGAGCCGATGGCCCGGCGCCGCGACGAGCGTCAGCGGCTCGACCGCGAGCACCGCCGTCTCGAGGCCCGCGTGCTCGGTCTCCCGCTCCATCAGGAAGCCCACGTCGTACGTGCCCTGCCGGAGCGCCTGCCGCGTCTCGTCGCCGATGGTCGTGCGCAGCGAGAGCCGGACGCCTGGATAGCGGTGGTGGAACAGTTCGAGGAGGGGCAGCAGCCGGTACGCGGTCAGCGACTCCATCGTGCCGACGGTGAGCGCGCCGCTCGGCTCCCCGGCGCCGACGACCGCCGCCCGCGCCTCCTCGGCCAGCTCGATGATCTGACGGGCGTACGGGAGGAGCCGTTCACCCGCCTCGGTCAGCCGGATCCTGCTCCCCAGCCGGTCGAAGAGCTCGGTCCCGAGTGAGGACTCCAGGGCACGGACCTGACTGGTCACGCTGGACTGCGCGTACTTCAGCTCGGCGGCGGCCTGCGTGAAACTCAGCACGGTCGCGACCTTCTCGAAGGTGACGAGCAGCCGCAGTTCCATGTCGGCCATGGCGGGGTCAGGCCTCGTCGTCGCGCTCGCGCCGCTTCAGTTCCTCCTCGCGGCGCTGGAGGTCTGCCTCCCACTTCTTGAGGAGCGCCTCGTCGTCCTCGCCACCGTCCTTGTCGGACTTGAGGGACTTGAGGAACTCGGGGTTGTCGTCGGGCGCGACGAACCCCGTGCGCTGGTCGCGGCGCCAGGTGGAGGGCGCGGCGCCGTTCGCGGGCGTCTTACGCGGCCTGCCCGCCACCAGCCAGGCGACCGGGCCGACCAGCACCTCGCCGAAGAGCAGGATGATGATCACCCACACCACCTTCGGCAGGCCCCGGACTTCCTTCTCCGGGGTGTTCAGGCAGTCGATGAAGGCGTAGATCCACAGCGCCAGGACCAGCAGGAAGGGCAGATACCTGAGCATGGGCGGGCGATCCCTCAGTGAGCGGCGGCGGGGCGGCGAAAGGGCCCCGGTGACGGGCACAGGTTAGCGGGTGGCCGATACTTGGAGACATGGCTTATGACGATCTTCGCTCCCTGTTGCGGGCCCTGGAGCGTGAGGGCGACCTCAAGCGCATCAAGGCCGAGGTGGATCCGTATCTGGAAGTCGGGGAGATCGTCGACCGGGTGCAGAAGGCGCAGGGCCCGGCGCTGCTCTTCGAGAACGTCCGCGGGTCCGCGATGCCGCTCGCGATGAACGTTTTCGGGACCGACCGGCGACTGCTGAAGGCCCTGGGGCTGAAGTCGTACGGCGACATCTCCGAGAAGATCGGCGGGCTGCTCAAGCCCGAGCTGCCGCACGGCTTCGTCGGGGTGCGCGAGGCCTTCGGGAAGCTCGGCGCGATGACCCACGTACCGCCGAAGAAGGTCAAGGAGGCGCCGGTCCAGGAGGTCGTGCTCCGGGGCGAGGACGTGGACCTGGACCAGCTTCCGGCGCTGTTCACCTGGCCGCAGGACGGCGGGTCCTTCTTCAATCTGGGCCTGACCCACACCAAGGACCCCGAGTCCGGCATCCGCAATCTCGGGCTCTACCGCCTCCAGCGCCACGACAAGCGCACGATCGGCATGCACTGGCAGATCCACAAGGACAGCCGGAACCACTACCAGGTGGCGGCCCGCAAGGGTGAGCGGCTGCCGGTCGCCATCGCCTTCGGGTGTCCGCCCGCCGTGACGTACGCCTCGACCGCCCCGCTGCCCGGTGACATCGACGAGTACCTCTTCGCCGGGTTCATCCAGGGCAAGCGCATCGAGATGGTCGACTGCAAGACGGTGCCGCTGCAGGTGCCCGCCAACGCCGAGGTCGTACTCGAAGGGTGGCTGGAGCCGGGCGAGATGCTCCCGGAGGGGCCGTTCGGCGACCACACCGGGTTCTACACGCCGCAGGAGCCGTTCCCGGCGCTGACCATCGACTGCGTGACGATGCGGAAGCGGCCGCTCATCCAGTCGATCGTCGTAGGCCGCCCTCCGACGGAGGACGGACCCCTGGGCCGGGCGACGGAGCGGTTCTTCCTCCCCCTCCTCAAGATCATCGTGCCGGACATCGTGGACTACCACCTGCCCGAAGCAGGGGGTTTCCACAACTGTGCGATCGTCGCGATCGACAAGAAATACCCCAAGCACGCCCAGAAGGTGATGCACGCTGTGTGGGGGGCGCACATGATGTCCCTCACCAAGCTGATCGTGGTGGTCGACTCCGACTGCGACGTCCACGATCTGCACGAGGTCGCGTGGCGAGCCCTCGGCAACACGGACTACGCCCGCGACCTCACCGTCGTAGAAGGCCCGGTCGACCACCTCGACCACGCCTCCTACCAGCAGTTCTGGGGAGGCAAGGCGGGCATCGACGCGACGAGGAAGTGGCCCGAGGAGGGCTACACCCGGGACGGGGGCTGGCCCGAGATGGTGCTCTCCGACCCGGAGACGGCGGCGACGGTCGACCGCCGCTGGAAGGAGTACGGCTTGTGAGGGGCTTGAACAGCGTGAACAGGTGCGGCTTGTGAGGTGCTTGAGCAAGTGTGAACAGGCGCGGCTTGTGAGGGTGCTTGAACAGCGTGAAGGGGTACGGCTCGTGAGGTCTCTGAACAGCGTGAGGGAGAACGGACTGTGAGTTCAGCTTCCGCAGCGCTCCCGCAGCCGGGCCGCACCAAGGCGTTCCTGCGCCTCGTCATGATCGAGCACTCGGTCTTCGCGCTGCCCTTCGCCTACATCGCCGCGCTGACCGCGATGTTCCAGCTGGACGAGAACATCCACTGGGGACGGCTGCTGCTCGTCACCATCGCGATGGTCGGGCTGCGTACGTTCGCCATGGCCGCGAACCGGATCATCGACCGCGAGATCGACGCCCGCAATCCCCGTACGGCCCATCGCGAGCTGGTCACCGGCGCGATGACCGTGAAGCACGCCTGGACCGGGGCGCTGGTCGCCCTCGTCTTCTTCCTCGGCGCCGCGGCCCTGCTCAACCCCCTGTGCCTGGCCCTCGCGCCCATCGCGGTCATCCCGATGGTCGTCTACCCGTACGGCAAGCGGTTCACTAACTTCCCGCAGGCCATCCTCGGTCTCGCCCAGGCGATGGGCCCGATCGGCGGCTGGCTGGCGATCACCGGCGAGTGGTCCTGGGACGCGGTCATCCTCGGGCTCGCGGTCGGCATCTGGATCGGCGGCTTCGATCTGATCTACGCCTGCCAGGACGTCGAGACGGACCGCGAGGTCGGCGTGATGTCGGTGCCGGCGCGGTTCGGGATCCCCGCGGCCGTCTGGGGCGCGCGCGTCTGCCACACCGTCACCACGGCGCTGTTCGTCTGGTACGCCCTGGCCACCGACGCCGGAACGTTCTTCTGGGTCGGCCTGGTGGTCGTCGCGGGTGCCTTCCTCTACGAGCACTCCATCGTCAAACCGCACGACCTGTCCCGCCTGAACCGCGCGTTCTTCAGCGTCAACGGGTTCATCGGCATCGCGCTGTTCGCCTGCGCCCTGCTCGATCTGCTGGTGCGCGGGCTCACCGTATAAGCGCGGGCGCGGTGGTGGCCCGGCGGCGGAACAGGAACGCCGCCGCCACCCCCGATATCAGGCCGATGAGATGGCCCTGCCAGCTGACGCCCGTCTGCGTCGGGGCGAGGCCCATCAGCATCGAGCTGCCCCAGACGGCGCCGACCAGCAGGCCGACGAGGATGCCCAGCGGGCGGCGCTCGATGAAGCCGGTGACCAGAAGGAAGCCGAACAGGCCGAAGATCAGCCCGGAGGCGCCCGCCGTGTTGCTGTTCGCCGGGGCTATGAGCCACACGCCCAGACCGTCCGCGACGATGATCATCGCGCAGACCGCGGCGAACCGGCGCAGCCCGCCGAGGGCCGCGAGGAAGCCGAGGACAAGCAGCGGCACGCTGTTGGCGGCGACATGGGCGAAGCCGAAATGGATGAAGGCGGCGGGCACGATGTCGACCAGCTCGGAGGCCTGCCGCGGCATGATCCCGAGGCCGTCAAGGGCGTGGCCGCTGACCACGTCCACGACTTCGAGCAGCCACAGCAGGGCCACCCAGCCCACCATCAGCTTGGCGGCGGCCTGTGCCCGGCCGCCCCGCGTCCACGCGAGTTCCGCACCCGGCCTCGTGCCCGACCCTGTACCCGACATGGCGACCCCCACGGTCAACTCGTCCCCTCCGGGGAACGCTCCGGCCCCCTTGGCCGGTTCCCACCCCACCATGCCGGATAGGCTCGGTGCCATGAACCCAGGACAGACGCAGCGCCGGCCTTGGATCGTGGGGGTGTCGGGCGCGTCCGGTACCCCGTACGCCGCTGCCGTCCTGCGTGCGCTTCTGGATGCGGGGGAGAGCGTGGACCTCGTGGTCTCCCGCGCCTCCCGGCTCACCCTGCTCGACGAGACGGGGATCGCCTTCCGGGACGCCCACTGGCAGCAGGACCTGCGCGAGTGGCTGGCCAGGGGCGCCGACGGTAAGCCGGGCGCCTTCAACGCTTTCGAGGGACGTATGGACGCCGTACGTCACTGGAGTGCCGGGGACCTGGCGGCGGGGCCTTCCTCCGGCTCGTACCCCGTGAAGGGCATGCTCATCGTGCCCGCCTCCACCGCCTGCGTGGCCGGGGTCGCCCTCGGGCTCTCCAAGGACCTGCTCCAGCGCGCCGCGAGCGTCACGCTCAAGGAGGGCCGCAAGCTGGTCGTCGCCGTCCGTGAGACCCCGCTGAACGGGCAGACGCTGCGGCACTTGGTCGCCCTGGACGACGCGGGCGCGACCGTACTGCCCGCCTCACCGGCGTTCTACGCGGGCGCCACGCACATCCAGGACCTGGTGGACTTCGTCGCCGGGCGGATCCTCGACGCGGCGGGCGTCGAGCACGGCCTGTACCGGCGGTGGGAAGGCGAACTCGGCGGGGGTTCGCGCACCGTCTGAGCACCGAGCAGTACCCGACATATCAGGCATTCATCACTTTCAGGAACTCTTCAGCGGAAGGCTATCGATCGCATGGACGCGGTGGACAGGCAGCTCATCCAGGCCCTGAGAGAGAACGGCCGGGCTTCCTACGCGGAACTGGGGCGCCTCGTCGGTCTGTCGGGACCCAGTGTCACCGACCGCATCAACAGGCTGGAGGCGGCCGGTGTCATCACGGGCTACCGCGCCACAGTCGACTCGGCCTCACTCGGTCTCGGTGTCATCGCCCTGATCGGCATCTCGCTCTCCGACGCCGCCGACCACGAGGACGTGGCGCGCCGTATGAAGGACCTCAGCGAGATCGAGGACTGCTGGTTCATCGCCGGCGACGACTCGTTCATGCTCAAGGTGCGGGCGAGCGACGTGGACGGTCTGGAGAAGACCATCCGGCGGCTGTCCGGAACGAAGGGCGTCTCCAGGACCCGTACGACCATCGTGCTCTCCACGAAGTGGGAGAACCGGGTGGGAGAGCTGCCCGAAGAGGAGTAGCCGCCTGCTTCAAAAGGGCGGAGCAGTTAGGCGTACGGTTGACACGGATCGTCATTAGGGAGAGGTACACGCATGGATGTCGGGCTCAAGCGCGAGCTGGAGGACAAGGTCCGGGCCGGTGAGCGGCTGACCCGCGAGGACGGCATCGCGCTGTACGAGTCGGACGACCTGGCCTGGCTGGGCGGGCTCGCCCACGAGGTGCGGATGAAGAAGAACGGCGACGTCGTCCACTTCAACGTCAACCGCCACCTCAACATGACGAACGTGTGCACCGCGTCCTGCGCGTACTGCTCGTTCCAGCGCAAGCCGGGCGAGAAGGACGCGTACACGATGCGCATCGAGGAGGCCGTCCGCCTCGCCAAGACGATGGAGGGCGAGAACCTCACCGAGCTGCACATCGTCAACGGCCTGCACCCGAACCTGCCGTGGCGGTACTACCCGCGCTCGCTCAGCGAACTGAAGAAGGCCCTCCCGAACGTCTCCCTGAAGGCCTTCACGGCGACGGAGATCCACCACTTCGAGACGATCTCCGGGCTCAGCGCCTCCGAGATCCTCGACGAGCTGATCGACGCCGGGCTCGAGTCCCTCACCGGTGGCGGCGCCGAGATCTTCGACTGGGAGGTCCGGCAGCACATCGTCGACCACCGCACCCACTGGGAGGACTGGTCGCGCATCCACCGGCTCGCGCACGAAAAGGGTCTCAAGACCCCGTGCACGATGCTGTACGGCCACATCGAGGAGCCCCGCCACCGCGTGGACCACGTGCTGCGGCTGCGCGAACTCCAGGACGAGACCGGCGGTTTCCAGGTCTTCATCCCGCTGCGCTACCAGCACGACTTCGTGGACGTGAAGGACGGCAAGGTCCGCAACCGCCTCCAGGCGCGTACGCAGATGGCGACGGGAGCCGAGGCTCTCAAGACCTTCGCGGTCTCACGCCTCCTCTTCGACAACGTCCCGCACGTCAAGGTCTTCTGGGTCATGCACGGCGTCCAGACCGCGCAGCTCGCCCTCCAGCACGGCGCCGACGACATGGACGGCTCGGTCGTCGAGTACAAGATCACGCACGACGCGGACAACTACGGCACCCCGAACAAGCTGACCCGCGAGGACCTGCTCGACCTGATCCGCGACGCCGGCTTCCGCCCGGTCGAGCGGAACACGCGGTACGAGATCATCCGCGAGTACGACGGTCCCGACCCGGCGCGCCGCGAGTCCCCCCAGCCGATGCGGGTCTGAGCGAGCGCGCACGATGGCACTGATCTTCCAACTGGACCCGCCCATAGGTCCGGAGCTCCGTGACGGAGTGATCGGCCTGTGGGCGGACGTCTCCAACGCGGGCGGCTCGGTCGGTTTCGTACCGCCGGTGGACGCCGAGGACATCCGGCCCGAGTGGCTCAAGCACCTCACGGCGATATCGGACGGCCGCACCCGGCTGCTCGTGGGGTATGACGAGGACGGCGCCGTCGCCGCCACCGCGTTCTTCAGCTTCAACACGCACCGGCTGATGAAGCACTGGGTGTGGCTGTACACGGTGATGGTGCATCCCAGGCACCAGGGCAAGGGGTACGGGCGCGAGCTGCTGGCCGCCGCGGAGGAGGCCGGAGCCGGCTTCGAGGGGATCGGGGCGATACGGCTCACCTGCCGGGGCGGCGAGGGCCTTGAGCGGTTCTACGCCTCCTGCGGATACAAGGAGGTCGGCCGCGTGCCCGGCGCGATCCGGGTCGCTCCCGGCGAGGACCGTGACGACATCACGATGCTGCTGCCGCTCGCCTCCCGTGCCTGAGACTCCTCCTCGCCCCGAGGCCCCCCTGCAAGATCGCCGCCCCGTCGTGCTTCACTGGACGGTGCCCTTTGGGGTGTTCCAAACGGATTCGGATCGGAAGAGTGGATTGACATGGGCCGCTACACGCTGATGCGTCTGGGGATCTTCGCGGGCTGCCTCCTGGTCGTCTGGGGCCTTGTCTCCCTCGGTTTCGCCCCGCGCGGCTTCGGCGACTCCAACTACATGTGGATCGTCCTGCTCTCCCTGGTGATCTCCGCCCCGATCAGCTTCGTCGTCCTGCGCAAGGAGCGCGACCGCGCCTCCGCCCAGGTCGTCGCCCGCGTCGACCGCATCAAGACCAACCTGGACCAGAACCGCACCCAGGAGGACAGCGCAGACGACGCGGCCCGCGGCGGCGCGCAGGGCCAGGCTTCGTAGAGATCTTTCAGCTCGTCCGGCGTTTGAGGACGAGGCCGTCCAGGCCGACAGGGGGTCTGGGGGCGCAGCCCCCAGGAACGGCACCCCGGCCCAGGACCAGAACCAGCGAGCCCTATCCCCGCCCAGCCGCCGGCAGGCAAACCGTACGCTTGCGCGCATGGGTGCTGTGAAGAGCAAGCGGATGCCGCGCGCGGTACGGGAACAGCAGATGCTGGACGCCGCCGTGCGGACCTTCGGGCAGTTGGGGTACCGGGCCGCGTCGATGGACGAGATCGCCGAACTGGCGGGCGTGTCCAAGCCGTTGGTGTACCTGTACCTGAACTCGAAGGAAGACCTCTTCACCGCCTGCATCCGGCGCGAGGCCCAGGCGCTCACCGGCGCCGTCATGGCGGGCGTACAGCCGGACCTGCCCGCCGACCGCCAACTCTGGGACGGACTGCGGGCGTTCTTCACGCACACCGCGCAGAACCCCGACGGCTGGTCGGTGCTGCACCTCCAGGCGCGTACGCACGGCGAACCGTTCGCCGCCGAGGCCGGCGCGATGCGCGAGGAACTCGTCACGTTCGTCACGCGGTTGATCGTCGTCGCGGCCCGTGAGGCACACCACGACCCGTCGCTGCCCGAGACGGAGGTCGCCGGGCTCGCCGAGGCCCTGGTCGGCGCGGCCGAGTCGCTCGCGGCCTGGGCCAACGCCACGCCGGGCGTCTCGGCGAAACAGGCGGCGGCGACCTTGATGAACTTCGCCTGGGCGGGCCTCGGCGACCTCATGGAGGGACGCCCCTGGTCACCGCCTGCCAAGGAGCCTGCCAAGGAGCCCGCCAAGGACGCTCAGTCCAGGTAGCCCCAGGCCTTCGCCATCGGCCGCAGGCCCTCCGGGATCTCGCCCGGCTCCGGCAGCGGGCGCCCCGCCTGGACGCTGCCGCTCTTGATCTTGTCCGTCCAGTCGCCGATGCCCTTGGTGAACTCGCCGTGGTCGTGGCGCCCGTACTCCGTCATCGTGGGCTCCCAGCGGATGCCGAGACGGTCGCAGAGCGCGCGGGTCGCCGACTCGGGGTCGGCGGTCAGGTCCTCGTAGCGGATGGTGTGGCCGGGCAGGTGCTGCCTCGCCTGTTCCAGGGTCCGCATGTACTCGCGGGTGTGGCGCACCGCCTCCTCCATCGGCCGCGTCTCGGGGGCACCCTCGTGCCAGGAGCGGGCGATCGAGTACGGGTGCCGGATCAGGAACACGAAGCGCGCGTCCGGCCAGCAGGTGGCGAGCCGGTTCCAGACGAACACGTTGCTCGGTGTCTTCTCGACGAGGAACTCCTTGCCGCTGAGGGCGAGTTCGCGGTGCAGCAGCCGGTCCCAGAGGATGTGCTCGACGTCGGCGAGATTGTGGCCCGCGGCCTGCATCGCCTGGTTCGCGGGCTCGGTGGTGAAGCGGACCGTGATGCGGCGGAAGTGCGTCTCGTGCGGGGAGTGCAGCTGCGAGTGGCTGTTCAGCAGGACGCGCAGGAGAGTGGAGCCGGAGCGCGGCGCGGAGAGCACGAACACGGGTGCACGCAGCAGCCGGTCGGTCTCGGGGCGGGAGGGCGGCCGGGCGCTCGCGGCGACCTGGCCGGCCGGAGGTCTGACGAGCGTGGCCTCGGTGGTGCGGGGGAGGGGCCTGCGCGCACGGGTGACGCGCAGGCCGGTACAGCTCTCGAAGGCGGACTTCGCCGTCCGCTTCAGGTCGTTGTTCCAGGTCACCTGTGCACTACCTCTTCCAGGTCATTTGCGGATCACTTCTTCCAGGAAGGCTGTCGCCCGCTCGGACGCGTCCGGTTCGAGCCAGTCGGTGACGTCCCCGCAGACGGTGATCTCCACGCCCGTACCGGCGAGCACGAGGGGCAGGGTGTGCAGCACCGTGGAGGGCATGCTGACCAGGGTGTCGGCGACCGGGCCCTTCAACAGTTCGAGTTCCAGGGGGAGTTCGGGCCGTACGACTTCCAGCTCGGCGTACTCCGCGATGAGCCGCAGCTTGTCCGGGTCCTCGCGGCGGTGCGCGAAGTAGCGTTCCGCGTTCACCTCGTCGGCGAGGGAGATGATCTCCCGCACATACCGCTCGGGGTCGATCAGGCCGGTCTCTGCGAGCGAGGTGCCGATCACGTCGACGCCGGGGCGGACCTGCGGCGGCCCGTACCGCTGCCGCGCCCAGCTGTAGGTGTTGGCCGAGGCGATACCGCCGGGCGGCAGCCTGAGGTCGGCCGTCAGGCAGGAGAAGACCTCAAGTTGCCGCCCGTGTCCGGGGGTTATCCGGCGCGAGGCGCGGGCGGCAGCCGCCGGTGCCGAGCCCGTGCGGTGCCAGCGGACCAGCGGGCGCCCCGCGAGCAGTTCACGGGAGAGCTCCAGGGTCGCCGTGCCGTCGTCCACAAGCACCAGGTCCCGCGTCCTGGCCAGCGGCAGCAGCCACTGGATCAGCCCCGAGAACGGGTCGCCGATCACCAGGCGCCCCGCTCCGGCCAGCTTCGGCGCGAGCGCCGCCAGGGCGCGCGGAAAGCCGGCCGGAACCCTGCGGATGTCGTGCAGAGCGACCCGGATGCCCTCCGCGCGGGCCAACTCCGCCATCACGCCCAGCTGGTGGCGCGTGGTCGCGTCGCGGGGCAGCAGGACCGCCACCTCGCACCGGGCGGGATCCGGCGCGCCGTCGCGCTCGCCCAGTGCCCACTCAAGGAGGTTGAGGAGCTGGGCGGGGCTCTCGACGAGTGCGAGGGTGCGGGTCATGGTCTTCCCCCGGGGTTGTGGATCATTGGTGTCGCGGGCTTCTGGCAGAGGCGGCGCGGGGCACTGGGGGTCCCGGTGTTCTGCCGGAGACGGCGCGGGTCATGTCTGTCGCACCGCCGGAGCGCTGCGGGTCACGTCTGCCCCCAGCGCCGGAGCGCGGGTGCGACCCGCTGATAGCCCATGCGGTAGAGCCGCTTGGCGCCGCGGCGCGTGACGCCCCGGACGGCCGATTTCAGGGAGCCGTCACCCGCTCCCGACGACACGGGCAGCGGCCGGCCCTTCTCGTCGAACCCGTTGCGCTCCAGCACGCCGCCCAGGTAGGCACCGGCCCGCTGGGGCGAGTAGTACGGCCGCAGCTGCGGCAGCGGACCCGAGGCGCGCAGCGCGGCGATGCGGGCGCGCGTCGCGGCGTACGGGTCGCTCTTGCCGATGCCCTGCGCGGCCGTCCACGCCGGGTCCGGTCGCGGGCGGGCACCGGCGTCGAGCTCGTCCCAGGAGGTGAGGCAGCCGGATTCCACGAAGTAGTGATTGCCGTGCGCCTCGCGGACACCGAAGTCGGTGAGGATCGCGGTGGGGATGTTCCGGTGCATCGACTCCAGCGCGGCCGTGGAACTGACCGTCACCAACAGGTCCGTACGGTCGAGGACTTCACCCATGTTCCCGTACACGAGCTGGAGGTTGGACGGGGCCGGCTCGGCCAGCTTCCCGATGAGTTCCTGGTACGGGTTGGCCTCGACGTGGGTCGTGTGCTCGCCCGGCAGGCTGCGCAGCTTCATCAGGACGAGGCGTTCGGGGTGCCGCCGGGCGTGTGCGGCCGCGCGCTCCAGGAGCGAGAGCCGTTCCTCCCTGCTCTTGGGCACCGACGGCTGCACGGCGAAGGTGAGCGTGAAGGGGCGGTCGCCGGAGGGCGTGTACGGGTCGCCGCCGAGGAACGGCAGCGCGCACTCGACGACCGAGTCCGGGTCGACGCCCACGTTCGCGAAGACATCGCGGAACCGGCCCGTGTCGTAGGCGCTGTTGGCGAGGACGACATCGGCGCCGGCGCGGGTGAGCAGGCCGTCGACCATCTTCTCGTAGACGACTCCGACATAGCCGGTGACGGTGACGGGCCGCTCGGCGCGCGCCTCCCACGCCAGACCGAGGCTGTGCACGAGCGCGAGCGCGGTACCGCCGACGATCGCCAGGACCACGATGTCGGCGCTCGCGAACTCCTCGTCGTCGACCAACTCGGCCGCCGTGACCTCGCGTTGGGTGTCCGGCACGATGCCGACCTCGGCGAGCTGGCGCTCGGTCGGGGTGGCCCGGGTGCGCAGGAAGTACGCGTCGAGTGCGTGGTCCGGAGCGATCTGTCGTGCGACGGAGGCGCCCCACTTCCAGCGGGTGTCCGAATCGGCGAGTACGGCGATACGTCTGGGGGTGGGGGGCATGGCTCGGGAGCCTTCCTGGCGCGGTTCCAGCAGGTGGACCGAGGCTAGGAAGGGTGTCTGAGCGTGGAATGAGCGGAGGCTTGAAAGAACCTTGGGGAAGCTAGGGGTTTACTGTGAACGATTTCTTAACTTAGGTGGCTCACCTGCGAGTTTGCCCCCCAGGACGTGGGGCGCGCGAGGTCGGCAAGTCGCGGTTCCCGCCGATTGTTTGCCTGTTGTTCACATGGGGGCGGGCTGGACCTCGCCTGTGAGATGGAGCCGCTGCATCGCACCCCGGAGCTCGAAACGGTTGCCTTCGGCCGCGTAGGTCACCGTTCCCGGGAGTCGTACGGGTGCCTTGAACTCCGCCCGTACGGTGAGGGATTCACCGTCTGCCGGGAGTTCGGCGAGGCAGCGCGCGACGGTCCACATGCCGTGGGCGATCGGCCGGGCGAAGCCGAACAGGCGGGCCGTGAGCGGATACAGGTGGATGGGGTTGCGGTCCCTGGACACGGCGCCGTAGCGCCGCCCGACGTCCCCGGCGAACCGCCACTCGGCGACGGCGGGCAGCGGCGTGCGTTCCGCGACGTCGTCTCGGGGCCCGGGAGCGCCGGCCGTCGAATGCCGCGCCAGATAGGTGTTCCTCGACTCCCATACGAGGGTGCCCGCGAGCCGCGCCTCGGTCACCACGGTCGCCTCCGTCCCGCGCCTGTGAGCCGCCAACCCCTCGACGCACACACTGATCTCGTACTCCCCATCGGCGGGTAGCCCCCGCCGCTGCGTCATCTCCGTCGACGTATGAACAAGCCCGAGCACCGGCAGCGGGAACGCCCGACTGGCCATGACCCGCACGGTCATCGGAAACGCCAGCACATGCGGATACGTGACCGGCATGGCCACCGCCCCGGTGGCGAACCCACACACCCGCTCATAGGCGGCGAGACGGGCAAGATCGACGCGAACACGCTTCTGCACGGGGGCTCCGGGGAGAGATCTTTCAGCCCGTCCTGCGGTGCTTGAGGACGGGCCCTTCGATTTCAGCCCGTCCTGCGGTGCTTGAGGGCGGGCCCTTCGATTTCAGCCCGTCCGGCGTTTGAGGACGAGCCCTTCGGGCGAACGGGGGTCTGGGGGCGGAGCCCCCAGGTACGGGACGGGCAGGGGCGGAGGGGGCGAAGAAAGTCCTGGCCCAGCACAGGTGGACGCCACCTCGCCCCGACGCAAGGTTACCCGCGGTAAGTCCAAGTTGAGGCCAAGACCGAAGAGGCCCGAACCGGCACCGAATCAGCCGCCCCCCACCCCCCGGAAGTACCGCCGGTAACCCGCACGCCGCCCGCCCTCCAACCCCACAAACCCCACACTCCGGCGCCGTACGATCCCCACCTCAGCCGGTTTACACGATCCCCACCTCGGCAGGACTACGATCCCGCCCCACCGCACCCGCACACCTGAACTCCCCACCCCCCAGGCCCGTATGAGGATTCGCGCCCTCACCCCGCCCCGGCCCCCGGCCGACAAGGAGCACCCCGTGTCCAGCCAGTACTCCTCCGAACCTCCACACATGGAGCCCGAGATCAAGCGGCTGGACGGGGTCGTGCGCGAGGTGGCCCTGCCACCGCTGGTCGCCCCGATGACGCACGGCTCCCTCGCGGACATACCGTTCGACAACGAGGCCGCGGCCCCGCACGAGCCGGCCCTCAGTCGCAAGGGCCCGGACGGCGAGTGGACGGACGTGACCGCGGCCGAATTCGCGGCGCAGGTACAGGCGGTGGCGAAGGGCCTGATCGCGGAAGGACTCGTCCCCGGTGACCGCATAGCCATCATGGCGCGGACGACGTACGAGTGGACCCTCCTCGACTTCGCCGCCTGGGCGGCAGGCCTGGTCACCGTCCCCGTCTATCCCACCTCGTCCCCCTTCCAGGTCCGCTGGATCCTCCAGGACTCGGGAGCCGTCGCCCTCGCCACCGAGACCGTCGCGCAGGCCGCCGCACTCGGCCCGGAACGCGACCGGATCCCCGACCTGCGACACATGTGGGTCTTCGAGAAGGGGCACGTGGAGCGGCTGGCCGAGCTGGGCCAGAACGTCCCGGACTCGGAAGTAGCCGTACGGCGTGGGGTGTTGGGCCCCGACACACTCGCCACCCTCATCTACACCTCGGGCACGACGGGCCGCCCCAAGGGCTGCGCGATCACCCACGGCAACTTCTTCGCCGAGATCGACAACGCGATCGAACTGCTCTACCCGATCTTCAGGGCCCGCACCCAGGACGCGCCCTCCATGCTTCTCTTCCTGCCCCTCTCGCACGTCTTCGGCCGGATGGTCGCGGTCGCCTGCCTGCGCGCCCGCGTGAAACTGGGCCACAGTCCGAGCCTCCAGACCCAGGACCTGCTCGCCGACCTGGCCTCCTTCAAACCGACCTTCCTCCTGGCCATCCCGTACGTCCTGGAGAAGGTCTTCAACACGGGCCGCGCGACCGCTGAGCGGATGCGCCGCGGCTCGTCCTTCGACCGCGCGGCGCGCATCGCACAGCGGTACGGCGAGGCGCTGGAGGCCCGCCAGCACGGCACAGGCCCGGGCCCGGGACCGGGCCTGCGCGCCGCCCGCGCGCTCTACGACCCCCTGGTCTACCGCCGTATCCGCAACGCCCTCGGCGGCAGGGTCCGTTACGCGATCTGCGGCGGCTCCCCGCTCGGCCGCCGCCTGGCCGCGTTCTACGCAGGCGCCGGCATCGACGTCTACGAGGGGTACGGCCTGACGGAGTCGACCGCGGCCGCCACGGTCACGCCTCCGGACAAACCCCGTCTGGGAACCGTGGGTTGGCCCCTCCCGGGCACCCGGGTGCGGATAGCCGCCGACGGGGAGATCCTGCTGAGCGGCGCGCAGGTCTTCCGCGGCTACTGGGACCCGCACGCGGGCGGAGTCGTCGACGCGTCCCCGGACGGCTGGTTCGCGACCGGCGACATCGGCGAACTCGACGACGGCGGTTACCTGTCCATCACCGGCCGCAAGAAGGAGATCCTGATCACCGCGGGAGGCAAGAACGTCGCCCCGGCCCCCATGGAGGACTGGCTCCGCGCCCACCCCCTCATCGCCCACGTCATGATCCTGGGCGACCGCCGCCCCTACGTCACCGCCCTCATCACCCTCGACCCCGACGGCATCACCCACTGGCGCCAGATGAACGGCAAGCACCCGGTCCCCGCCGAACTCCTCGTCGACGACCCGGAGTTGCTCGCGATCCTCCAGCGCGCCATCGACGAGGCGAACAAACTCGTCTCGCGCCCCGAATCCATCCGCCGCTTCACCGTCCTCCCGGGCGCCTTCACCGAGTACGCGGGCCATCTGACGCCCACCATGAAGCTGAAGCGGGACGAGATCGCCCGCGACTTCAGCCGGGAGATCGAGGGCTTGTACGCGGACTACGAGCAGCAGTAGGCGGCCCCACTAGCCCACCCCGACCGCCCGCAGCACCGCCGTCGCCCCGGCCGCCCCCAGCACCACCACCACGAACGGCGCCCTCCGCCAGGCCAGCACCCCACCCACCAGCACCCCGAGCGGCCGTGCCCATCCCGCGAACCCCCGCGTCTCGGTGAGCGCCCCGGTGGCGAGCAGGGCGACGAGCAGGACCACCGCTCCGGCGGACAGCAACTCACGTACCCGTACCGGGATTTCGACCCGCCCGTGCAGGACAGGGCCCACCAGCCGGAAGGCGTACGTCCCCACCGCGAGCGCGAGGATGGCGACGACCAGCGGGGTGGTCATGCCGTCCTCCCTAGGACGAGCAGCCCGGCCAGGGCCAGCAGCACCGGCACGCCCGCGGGCACGACCGGTGTGACCGCCAGCGCCACGACTGCCCCGGCGAGCGCGGCCCGCCGTACACCCAAGTCCTTCCGCAGTGCGGGCAGCACCAGCGCCAACAGCACCGCTGGGAAGGCCGCGTCCAGGCCGAACGTGCCCGTGTCCCCGATCGCACCGCCCGCCAGCGCGCCCCCCAGCACGCACAGGTTCCAGGCCGCGTACAGACCGAGCCCGGAGAACCAGAAGGCGGCCCGGCGACGGGCGGGGGTGGGCTGGGCGAGTGCGAACGCCACCGTCTCGTCGGTGACGAGGTGTGCCCCGAGCAGCCGTACCGGCCAGGGTCCCCGGCCGAGTACGTCTGCGACGGCGAGGCTGAAGGCCGCCGTCCGAGTGTTGAGCAGCAGCCCGGTCGCCGCCGCCGCGAACGGGCCGCCGCCGGCCAGCAGGATCCCCACCGCGCTGAACTGGGCGGAGCCCGCGTACACGACCAGCGACATCACCACCGGCACCCACACGGGCAGCCCGCCCGCGACGGAGATCGCGCCGAACGAGATGCCGACGACTCCGCTGGCGAGACAGACCAGGGCCACGTCACGGAGGAGGCCGGAATCGAGTGCCCCGGTTGTTCGGAGTAGCGAACGCATGTTTTCTACAATGAACAGTGACCCTGCTGTTCGTCAAGTAGAACGATCGTACCGACGGAGCGAACGACATATGACCGACGACGGCCCCCCGTCCCGCCTCCCGCTCGACTGGATCGCCGCCTCCCTGCGGCGCAAGCGCACCCGCGCCGGGCTCTCCCTCTCCGAGCTGGCCAAGCGCGCCGGCATCGCGAAGTCCACGCTCTCCCAGCTGGAGGCGGCGAGCGGCAATCCGAGCGTGGAGACGCTGTGGGCGCTGGGGGTGGCGCTCGGCGTACCGTTCAGCGCGCTGGTGGAGCCGCCCGCCCCGGCCGTCCAGGTGATCCGCGCGGGCGAGGGGCCGACCGTCCACTCCGAGCAGGCGGCGTACGCGGCCACCCTGCTGTCGGCGAGCCCGCCGGGAGCGCGGCGCGACATCTACCACGTGCGCGTGGAGCCGGGCGCCGCCCGGGAGTCGGACCCGCACATCCCGGGGACGGTGGAGCAACTGATCGTCAGCACCGGGCGGCTGGCGGCGGGCCCGCGGGGCGAGACGGTGGAGCTCGGGCCCGGCGACTACGTGTCGTACCGCGGAGATGTGCCGCACGTGTACGAGGCGCTGGCGCCGGGGACGACGTTCGTACTGGTCATGCAGCACATCTAGGTGCACATGCGGGTAAAGGCAGGAGCCCCACGCCAGGCCGGCGCGGGGCTCCTTGGGTACTGCTATCGATCCTGTTCAAAGCACTGGGCTCATGGAGCCGCAGGCTTAGAGCGGGGTTACGTTCTCCGCCTGCGGGCCCTTCGGACCCTGCGTCACGTCGAAGGAGACCGACTGGTTCTCCTCGAGTGAACGGAAACCGTTGGCGTTGATCGCAGAGTAGTGGACGAAGACGTCCGGTCCTCCGCCTTCCTGGGCGATGAAACCAAAGCCCTTTTCGGCGTTGAACCACTTCACGGTTCCGGTAGCCATAAGCCCTCCTTGGGCCCAAAGGGTTGCCCTGCTCCAGAACCTGCAAGGTGTAAACAACTGCGTGTAAACAACTGCATTCATCTGAAAACGACGAGAGCCCGCGGTCACATGCTCCGCAGGCTCTGTACTGCAAGGGAAACCAAACTGCAACTTGCGGGCGAGCTTAGCCACCCGGGCAGCTGAAAGCAATAGAGGGCAAGATCACGTCACCCGGAGGTTTGACCAGCAAGGCGTCTGGGTTGACGTCGTAGTGGATCAGTGTCTGTCACGGGGGTTGACACGAGGGGTCCGGGTGGTTTCGAAACCACTCGGGGACCCGAAGCCTGCACCGTACCCCACTGGGGCTAGCCTCGCGATGTGGACAATTCTCGCAACCGGCCGCGCGTCGGCCACATCCAGTTCCTGAACTGCCTGCCCCTCTACTGGGGGCTCGCGAGAACGGGCACGCTCCTCGACTTCGAGCTCACCAAGGACACCCCCGAGAAGCTCAGCGAGAAGCTGGTGCAGGGCGACCTCGACATCGGGCCCATCACGCTCGTCGAGTTCCTCAAGCACGCCGACGAGCTGGTCGCCTTCCCCGACATCGCGGTCGGCTGCGACGGCCCGGTGATGTCCTGCGTGATCGTCTCGCAGGTCCCCCTCGACCAGCTGGACGGCGCCCGCGTCGCCCTCGGCTCGACCTCTCGTACGTCCGTACGCCTGGCCCAGCTGCTCCTCGCCGAGCAGATCGGTGTCCAGCCGTCGTACTACACCTGCCCGCCCGACCTCCCGCTGATGATGCAGGAGGCCGACGCCGCCGTACTCATCGGTGACGCGGCCCTGCGCGCCAACCTGAGCGAGGGCCCCAAGCTCGGCCTCGAGGTGCACGACCTCGGCGCCATGTGGAAGGAGTGGACGGGCCTGCCGTTCGTCTTCGCCGTCTGGGCGGCCCGCCGCGACTACCTGGAGCGCGAGCCGGCCGTCACCCGCAAGGTCCACGAGGCGTTCCTGGCGTCCAGGGACCTGTCCCTGGACGAGGTCGGCAAGGTCGCCGAGCAGGCGGCACGCTGGGAGGCCTTCGACGAGAAGGTCCTGGAGCAGTACTTCACGACGCTCGACTTCCGCTTCGGCGGCCCCCAGTTGGCGGCCGTGCGGGAGTTCGCCCGCCGGGTCGGCTCGACCACCGGGTTCCCGGCGGACGTCAGCGTGCGGCTGCTGGAGTCCTGAGGCCCGGGACGCCTCGTACGGCACTACTCTGCTGAGCAGTGCGTGCGGTACGTACGGGGGAGGGTTGAGCTGTGAGCGCCATGCAGCCGCTGGGAGTTGACGAACCCACGGTCGTGGGGCCCTACCGGCTGCTCGGCCGGCTGGGCTCCGGCGGCATGGGGCGCGTGTATCTGGGCCGAAGCACGGGCGGACGTACGGTCGCGGTCAAGATCGTGCACCCGCACTTCGCGCTCGACGAGGAGTTCCGGGCCCGTTTCCGCCGCGAGGTCGAGGCCGCGCGGCGGGTGGGCGGCGCGTGGACGGCCCCGGTCCTGGACGCGGACCCGGAGGCGCCGGTGCCGTGGGTCGCGACGGGGTACGCGGCCGGTCCCTCGCTGGCGGCCGCCGTCGCGGACGCCGGCGCGCTTCCGGCCCATTCCGTACGAGTCCTGGGCGCCGGCCTCGCCGAAGCGCTCTCGGCGGTCCACGCGCTGGGCCTCGTCCACCGCGACGTCAAGCCATCCAACGTCCTGCTCACCCTCGACGGCCCCCTGCTCATCGACTTCGGCATCGCGCGCGCCACGGACGGCACGGCGTCACTGACCTCGACGGGCGTCTCGGTCGGTTCCCCCGGTTACATGTCGCCCGAACAGATCCTCGGCAAGACGGTCGCGGGCCCCGCGGACATCTTCTCGCTGGGCGCGCTGCTGGTGTACGCGGCGACCGGTGAGCCGCCGTTCCCCGGCGACTCCTCCGCCTCCCTCCTCTACAAGGTGGTGCACGAGGAACCCCGACTCGGCACGCTGGAGGGCGAGTTGCGGCAACTGGTCGCTGAGTGCCTGGCGAAAGATCCGGGCGAGCGGCCGGCTCCGGGTGACGTGGCCCGGCGCCTCGCCCCGGAGGGAGCGGCCCGGCTGGTCGCGGCGGGATGGCTGCCGGGGCCGATGGTGGAGCAGGTCAGCCGCAGCGCGGTGCGGTTGCTGAACCTGGAGGCCGGGCTGCCTTCGGGGCCGGTGGAGTTCAGCAACCCTTCCGTGGGCGGGGAGTTCGGCCCGCCGCCGGTCATGACGCCCACACCTACCTATGTGCCCGAGCCACGCGATGCGCCGCCGCCCCCTGCCGACCGCCCCGGCAAGCTCTCCGTCAGCGTTGCCGCCACCTCCGCGGCCGGGGTGAACGGCCGTGGCCGCAGGCTCAGTTGCACGGTCGCCCTGGCTGTCGCGGGGGCGCTGGCGGCGGTGACGGTGGGCTCGGCGTTCCTGTTCGACCTGATGCCGGGCGGGGACAAGTCGACCGACTCGGGCGACACTTCGGCAGCGGACTCCGCCTACGCGACACCGAGCGCGTCGGCCACCGGGGAACAGTCCATCCCCGCCTCCTACCTGGGCACCTGGGAGGGCCCCGGCCTGGCACTCAGCGGCACCCTCCCCATGGGCACCATCCGCGTCACCGTCCACCAGGCCGCCGTGGGCAAGGAGTTGGGCACCTTCCGCCAGACCGACCAGATCGGCGGCATCTGCGACGACGTACTCATCCTGAAACAGGTGACGTCCAAACAACTCATCGCCACAAGCATCGCCGACGAGTCCAACCGCGACGTATGCACAACAGGCGAACACGAGGTACGCCTCACCCCCGTCGGCGACGACCTCAAGTACGAGACGGACAACGCGGAGGCGGGGGATCCGGTGGCTCGGATGTCGAAGGTCGGGTAGCGGACGGTTCTCCGGCGGCCCGTCACTCTGACCGGGCCGCCGTCCCGCTGTCGGACGGCGACCGTCACATCGGCGTGGTGACCGTGATGTGTTCCCCGGTGCCGAGGTGCAGCATTCCCTTGCCGGGGGCGATGGGGCCGCCGACCATGCTGCGGGTCGTGCGGATGCCGATCAGGTCGCCTGCGGAGGAATCCTGTGGGGAGAGCAGGATTCCGCGGCGGGCCTTCTTGGCGTCGACCTGCCAGCCGGAGAAGCCGTCGCAGATCTCTTCCTCGTCGCCGGCGATGACGAGGGCGATCCCGTCCTCGACGCCGCTTTGGAGGATCTTTTTGAAGATGTCCTCGGCGTCGCAGTCGTCCAGTACTTCGGCGTCGTCGACCAGAACGGCGATGGGCTGCTCCGGTGTCGCCGAGGCGATGGCCTCCTCGAGGTCGTCGTCCTCGATGTCGCGGCCCGTGAAGACCTTCAGGACGCCTTCCTGGCCCTCCAGTTCGCGCAGGGGCGACTGGCGCGGCGCGGCGACGACCAGGCGTACTCCCTGTGCGAGGTAGGAGCGCGCGAAGTTCAACAGCACCGTGCTGCGACCGGACTTGGCCGGGCCGCCGATCACGAAGGCCGGAACACCCTCGGCGAGGTCGGGGCCGAAAGCGGTGAGTTCGTCGCCGCCGACGCCCACGAGCGCCCACAGCGGGGAGGTGCTCGTCTCCGGGTCGCGCATCCCCCAGGCGTCCGCGAAGGAGATCCGGCTCGGCAGGACGTCGACCTTGAAGGGTCGGCGGGAACGGGGGATGGCCGTGTCACGGGCGGCCGCGGCGTCGCCGATGGCGATCAGCGCGGCGGCCTGCCCCTGCCCGGTCGTGTCCTCGGAGAGCAGGGCGAACTGGGTCTCCGTCGCCGTCTCGTTCCTGAAGGCCCGGCCCGGGGGGATCTCCTCGGGAACCTTGCGGGAGTTGATGTCCAGCATCGAGAAGTCGCCGCGGTCGGCAAGGCGCAGGCCGTATTTGTCCTCGGTCAGCGAGCCGATCCGCCCGGACAGGATCTGCCGGTCACCCGTGATCACCACGTGGATGCCGACGCTCGCGCCCTCGCGCATCATGGCCATGAGCTGGTCGGTCAGGTCACCGTGGTCGTACTCGCCGAGCGTGGGCAGCCAGCCCTCCCAGCGGTCGAGCAACAGCACGATGTGCGGCAGCCGTTCGTCCTCGCCCGCGGCGGTCCGCTGCTCGCCGATGTCGGCGTATCCCTGGTCGGCGAACAGGTCCTGGCGACGGGTGAGTTCACCCTTCAGCCGGGCGAAGAGCCGGACGACCCGCTCCAGTTGGTTGCGTCCGACGACCGCTCCGCAGTGCGGCAGCCGGGTCAGCGCGTTGAGGGCGCCGTTGCCGCAGTCGATCCCGTACAGGTGGACGTCGGCCACCGAGTGCGTACGGGCCAGTGAGCCGGCGATCGTCCGCAGCAGCTGCGAGCGGCCGGTCCGCGGAGCGCCGCCCACGAGCAGGTGCCCGAACGTGGCGAAGTCCACGGCCACCGGGCGGCGGTCCTGGGCGGCCGGCAGGTCCTCGACGCCGTACGGGGCGGCGGGCAGCGCACCCGCGCTGCGGACCGGCGGAATGGCGTCCAGCAGGAGGGTCTCCTCCAGAGCGGGCAGCCACGGGCTGTGCTGTGCCGGAATCCCCAGTGCCTGGTTGGCCTCCTGCACCGCGTCCACCAGGACCTTGAGGTCGGTGATCTCCTCTTCCTGGCGCGCCTCGGCCTTCGGCTTCACCAGCGCGGCCCGTCCGAGGTCCTCCCACTGCAGCGGTCCCGCCCACGGCGCGAGCGTCTGCGGGTCGGCCGCCCCCGGCCGGCGTCCGCCGACGCGGCCGGACTGGAAGGGGACGAGGGAGGCGTGTCCCAGACGCACATAGGCGCGACCGGGTGTGCTCTTGGAGATGTGACCGGCCTCGGGCGAGTCGATGACGTCGCTGGACTCGCTGCCGTCCGTCACGCGCAGCGCGATCCGCAGGTTGGTGTTGGCCCGGATCTCGGGCGAGACGACACCGCTGGGCCGCTGGGTGGCGAGCAGCAGATGGATGCCGAGCGAACGGCCTCGCTGGGCGATGTTGACCAGACCGGTGACGAAGTCGGGCAGGTCACGCACCATCGAGGCGAACTCGTCGATGACGATGAGGAGTCGGGGGACCGGCGGGTTCGAGGGATCCCTGCGTACCAGGTCCTGGTAGTCCTCGATGTCCTTGGCGTCGGCGGCGGCGAGGATGTGCTCGCGCCGCTTCAGCTCCGCGCCGAGCGATTCCAGGGCACGCTCGACGAGGTGGGCGTCGAGGTCGGTCACCATGCCGACGGTGTGCGGGAGCTTCACACAGTCCTTGAACGCCGAGCCACCCTTGTAGTCGACGAGGACGAAGGTCATGTTCTCGGGGGTGTTGGCGACGGCGAGCGCCGCCACGATGGTCTGCAGCAGCTCCGACTTACCGGAACCGGTCGTGCCGGCGATCAGGCCGTGCGGCCCGTCCCGCCGGATGTCGATGCCGAAGGGACCGTCGTACGACTCACCGACGACGGCCATCGTCGACTGCCCGCCCATGCGCCAGCGGGCGGCGATCGCGTCCCGCGTCGGCGGTTCCAGCTGCAGTACGTCGAGCAGCCTGCTGGAGCCCGGCAGCGCCGAGTCCTCCGTCTCACCGCTGATGTCGCGCAGCGCGGAGAGCGAGCGGGCCAGCCGCGCGCACCAGGCGGGCGAGACGAAGTCGGGCCGTACGTCGGTCATACGGCGGTGGCCGCTCTGCTCGACCCGCAGCCTCAGTTCGAGCACCTTCTCCGCGCCCTCGGAGTCCTGCTCGGCCGTCTGGTGCCAGGCGTGGAAGGACGGGAACCCGCCCGCGGAGGGCGGCGCCGCGGCCGCGAAGCCGGCGGCCTGGCCAGGGGTTTCCTCGGTCCGCCTGGGTTCGGCGACGACCACGGCCTGGCACTCTCCGGGCAGGAACCGCTCCTCCTCGTCCAGGCAGATCGCGTACATGGCGACGCCCGGTCCTTCCCGCAGCAGACGTACGACACCCGGCATCGAACGCAGCCGACGGGATCCGTCCCATACGACGACGATGTCGGCGTCGATGAGGCCGGCACCGGAGCCTCCGGCCTCCTTCACGGCCTTCTGGCGCGCGTCGAGGAGCTGCGTGAGTTCACCGACCCGGGCGCCCACGGTCTCGGAGTCCGTGCCGATCAGCACGTTGGCGTCCTGACCGCCCGACGGACGCGCGTGCGGCAGCCAGCGCGTCCAGTCCCAGCGGGTGTGCGCCTCGTTCTCGGTCAGCACGTAGAACTGGACGTCCATGGGGCTGTGCAGGACCGCGGCCTGGGCGACGGCCCAACGGCCCAGCGCATGGGCCGAGTCGCCGGGCCCGGCGATGCCGATGACACCGAGATCCTTGAGCGGCAGCGCCACCGGCGCGTCCTCGATGTCCCAGGTGACCTGGCGCTTGTGGTCGTCCTGCTCCGGGTCGTCGAGCACGACCACGGACGGGACCCGGCCGGTACCGACCCGCATCACCAGGTGGTCCGCATCGGTGCGCCGCCGCTCCCACAGCCGGGTACGGGGGCCGGTCCCGAAGTTGAGTACGGCGGCGGGGTCGGGGATGGCGTTCCGCCGGTCCAGTCGCTCGGTGCGCAGCGCGTCCTGGGCGTCCTTCTCGATCCGCTCCTTGTGCTCCTTGTACTCCTTCAGCTGCTTGGCATGTGACTTCCGGCCGTGCTTCTTGTCCATGAAGTAGTTGCCGAAGAGCATGATCGGGCTCAGCCCGGCCATGATCAGGTAGTACCAGCGCTGGAAGATCATGGCCGCGACCACGGCGCCGACCAGCGGGAACAGTGCCATCAGCCAGGGCAGCGGCCGGGCTTCGAAGTCTCCGGGCGGCGAGGGCAGCCGAAAGTGGGTCTGGCGCTCGGCCGGACGCAGCCGAGGGGGCCGGTTGTAGTCGAGGCCGGATCCGTCGTCCGACCACTTCAGGGCCGCGTTCGGCGGCGTGTAACCGACGATTTCCAGCAGGGTGTTGCCGAGGGCGAGCTGGGAGCCGAGGGGCCAGGAGTCGCCGTCGAGTTCCTCACCGTCGAGGCGGACGCCCTGCTTGTCTCCCTTGTCCTTCTTGTCGCCGTGCACGGCGATCTGGCAGGTTCCGTCGATTGCGATCGACAACGTGGCCGCACGCGCGGCCAGTTCGGGATCGTCGACACGGAGGGGCGCGGCCGAGCCGCTGCCGATGTCGTACCGCCCGACTCCGAGCCGGTGCACCGCACCGGCCGCCGGACCGCCGGCCACCCGCAGCTCCACCACTCCGGTCGGCTCCCCGAGCAGGCAGCCGGCCGGATCGTGGAGGCTGACGACGGCGCCCTCCCGCAGCGGCGACCCGACGACGGTCGCGCTCGGGTCCAGGGCGTATCCGTCGACGTACGCCTGCGCTATCCCGCCGCCGGGGCCGCGTTGGGCTCCAATGGGGATGATCTGCGCACTGTCGCCCAGACCGACATGTCGCGCCAGCTCCCGGGTGATGTCGCCGACGGACGACTCGGGATCGGCATCAAGCACCACATCGGCACTCGCACCGCCGATGGGGTCGACGACGGTCAGACTCAGGCGCACGTTCGTCCTCCTCGCTGGGCAGAGGCCGCCCCCGGAACGCTGAACACAGTTGAAGCGACCTTAGCCGCCCCTTCCTTCCCCGTAGCAACGGGATGTGCGCCCGCTCACGATCCTGTTACGGAACAGCCATGTGACCCCAACAGCCCCACCCGTAGGATCTTTGCTCATGCGGACAGGTCGGCGGATGCCCGAGCGATCCGCACAACGCAGCCACGGGGGTAGGCCCTGCGGCGATCTGAACGGGAGGGAGCCGTCATGGGCAAGAAGGATGCAGATCTCACATATGCCGAGATGGAGAAGGAGGCCGGCAAGCTTCTGAAGGACATGGACCGTCTGCACACGGAACTCGACACCATCGACGACCGCATCAAGACGCTCGTGGACAACGGCGGCTACACGACCCAGAAGGGTTCGTCGGCTTTCGAGGAGTCCTTCAAGGACTTCACCAAGGGTGCGAAGAAGGCCATGGAGGGACTTGAGGGCATGTCCAAGTTCCTGACCTCGGCCAAGCAGGCCTACGAGGACCTGGACGACCAGCTGGCGCGCAGCGCCAAGGGCTGACCCGGGATCGCGGGCCGACTCGGGTGCGACAGGGCGTGATCGGCGTCCTGTCGCACCCGCTGTTTCGCTGCCTGGTGTGAAGTAGCCTCACTCGACCGTTGGACAGGAAGCCCGACCGTGGCGGACAAGACTCGATACGACCTCGACATGATCAAGGACTGCTCGGACTCGCTCTACCGCATCCACCGCGAGTTCAAGGAGAACGGCAACCCCGCCGACGGCTATGGCGACGACCTCGGCAGCGACAAACTGCGGGACGTCTTCGACGACTTCTCCGAGACGTGGAAGAAGAACCGCAAGAAGCTGATGAAGGACATCGAGAACCTGGCCAAGTACACCGACAACGCGGCCAAGGCCTACGAGGACATCGACCACGAGCTCGCGCAAGCGCTCCGGGACGCCAAGAAGAGCGACAAGAAGGGGAAGTAGCAGTGACACCCCGTCCAAAGGACTGGACCCCGATGTACGACTCCGACCCGGTGCCCGGTGATCCGTACGAGGTGGCACGGCTCGGCAAGAAGCTCCGTGGCATGGCCGAAGAGATCGACAAACAGGCCCGGAACATCAAGGCGTTGGCATCGGTCGACGGCTGGGACAGCGACGCGGGCCGCGCCTTCCACGAGATCGCGGGCGACGCGTCCGGGCGCCTGAAGAAGGCGTACGACCGGTACGACGAGGCTGCGACGGCGCTCGGTACGAAGGTCAAGGACGGGGAGTCGGAGGAGTACGCCAGTGAGCTGAGCCGGGCGCAGCGGGTCGCGGACAAGGCGCTGGAGGACTTCCGCGCCGCGGAGGTCGATCACAAGGCGGCCCTCAAGATCCTGGAGCCGACCGTCGGCACGGTCCCGTCCAAGGACGACCACGTGGAGCGCACGAAGCAGGAGAAGAAGCGGGACGACGCCGCGCATCTCATGGCTGTGGCGCGCAGCCAGATCGAGGGCGCCAAGGAGATCCGCGACGACGCGGCGAAGCGGGCGGCCAGAAGGATCAAGAACGTGATCCACCACGACGGGGTCCGGGACCCTGGCGGGATCATGAACTGGATTGCCGACAACGCGGACTGGATATCGACCGCGGCCACGGTTCTGGCGGTGGCTGCGCTGATCGCGGCGGTCGTGCTGTCGGGTGGCACACTCGCCGTCTTCCTTGTCGTCGCGGCGGGCGCACTCAGTGCCACCGCTCTGTCGGGCCGTCTGTACGACTACTTCGCGCGCGGCGGGAAGTTCGACTGGTTGAAGATCACCTTCGATGTACTCGGAATCATCCCGGGACTCGGGGCGGTGAGGGGGCTCACCGCGGCGGCCAAGGGGTCACGGCTGCTGGTCGCGAGCGACGCCGTCTGGGCGGGCTTCACCAACGGCTTCGCCGTGAAGAGCATCAACAGGGGCGTCGGCCTCGCCTCCAAGTTCCTCACCAAACGAGGCATCACCAAGGTCAGACTTCCTGAGGGAGGGTTCGACCCGGTGACCATCACGCGCTACATCAAGGGCGCCGCACTCGGCAACGCATACGTACAGAGCCTGCTGAGGCTGAGGCGCTACTTCCCCCAGGACGACACAGCGAACCCGGTGAGCCCTGCGCCCGGTACCGCCCGGCCCACCTCCCCGCCCGACCCGACTCCCACTCCGTCCGGCGGGGCGAGAACCCCCTCGCCGACGCCGCAACCGAGCCCGTCGCCGACCTCGTTCCACGGCGCGTTGGCGCCCGTCGGGTAAGGAGAACCGATTCATGGGTGACTACCAAGCACTTGAGTTCGGAAAGTTCGTCGATGACCAAGGGGCCGTGCACAACATGGTCTCCTCGTCGGTCATCGCGGCCGTTCCCGCCGCGAAGGCGGCAGCGGAGCGCTACGGACGCGAGGTGCGCTTCGACTTTCTCGATGACCGGGCCGTGCACTGGATGCTGTTCCAGCGGCGCGAGGACACGGAGAAGGGCAGCGTCCTCGGCTGTCTCCTCGCACTGCCGATTTTCGTCTTCGGGTTCGGTGCGTGGCCGTTCTGGGATCTGGTCGCCTCACAGAAGTCCCAGCAGTTCCAGATCGCGTTCATCGTCGTGGACGCGCTGATCGTCTGCGGCGCTCTGGTGGGGACCTACCTCGTGCGGCGCCGCACCCTGCTCGACCAGACCATCCGAAACGTTCGCTGCAGGGCACGCCTCTACCGCCAGATCGCCGGCATCGCCCGCCAGGGCGGCGCCGACATCCCGCGTCTCTACCCCTACTACGGGATGTATGCCACCTCCCGGAAGTTCTTCCCCGAGGCTCCCGAGCGCCCCATCCCCGAAAAGGACCAGACTCCCTGATGGCCGAGCTCAATGTGTCGGCGTTCGTCCCCACACACACCGCACCGCCCGTGCTCCGCTCCGACGACGTCCAAGTCCGCTGGGTGATGCCGGAGATCTACTACGACCTCCCCATCCACGAGGCGGACGACGACGAGGCGATACGGCTGCTGGAAGAACTCGTGGACAAGGCCCTCCCGGGGGCGGGGGAGGACGAGAAGACCCAGTTCGGGGTCGTCTGCGCACTCGGCTTCGACGACCTGCTGGCCGCCGGAGCCGAGTACGCCGCGATCGGTGTGACCGCGGTCGACGAAACCCCTTGTACCGCCACGGTGTTCGCGGCTCTGGTGGACAGCCCGGAAGTCGATGGTGGTGTTCCGGGAGCGGTGAGGGAGATCTCATCGAGCCTCCGCCGCATGGACGCGGGTGACGCTTCCCGGATAGAGCTCCCCTGCGGACCCGCCGTGTCGTACATCGGCGCCCGGGAGTCGCAGTTCACCGGCGAACTGACCGAGTCCGGCGAAGGCTTCACGTTCCCGACGTCGTTCATACGCGTCTACGTCCCCCTCCCGAACGGCACCACCCTGATCATGGAGATGTCCACCCCCACCGCGGCCGGCTGGGACACCTTCTCCACGATGTTCGGCAACACGGTCAGCAGCATCCGCCTCTTCAACGCGGACGGCTCGCCGTTGATCACCGCTGGGACGACCGGGACGACCGGGGCGAGCGGGGCGTGAGCGCGACCACCGCTGAGACTCCGCCCTCGGACTACCGGCTCCTCGTCCCCCGCGACTGGTTTCGCGTCGACCTCACCCACGAGCGCTGGCGCCGCCAGTTGAAGACCTTCGTGGACAAGGAGTCCGCGGGAAGCGGTGTCTCCGCGGAGGTGGCCCGAACCGTCTGGACCACCCTGCGCAACACCGCCGAACACGGCCTCTCCCAGGGCGCGTTGGAGTTCTTCCTCAAGACGGAGTCGCCCGGCGAGTCGGCCCTGCCCGCCTCCCTCCTCATCTCGCTGGCACAGACCCCCCGCGGATCGGCCCCGACACCGGGCGACTTCGCCCAGGCACTGGCTCAGCGCACCGCCCGGAACGCCGAGGTGGACGTCGTCGAACTACCGGCCGGCCCGACGGTCCGCGCCACCACCGACACGACCATCGACTTCCACGTACACATGCCTGGCGGCGTGGGCTACCTGCACCTGGCCTTCTCCATGCCGCTGAGCGGCAGCGAGGGTTCGATGGGGGAGCTTTGTGACGCCATGGCGTATTCGCTGCGGTGGGTGTGATCTGCGGTCCACGGCTGGTGCGTGGAGTCTGGTGAGACGGGGCGCGGCCGGCTGATCGCAGGATGAAGTTGCTGCGGTTCGGAGCCTGCCCCACCGTTTGTATCTCGGTCAGGGAATCCAGACCGCCAGCGATCGTGCGAGTTCCTCCAGGTCGTCGCCGGCGCTCATGAGGCGGGCGACGTCGTCGGTGGCCGTCCACATGACCACGTCGGCGCCGTGCTCCTCGACCTGCCAGGCGTACCGGACGCAGGCCAGCAAGTGAGGGGAGTCGTCCTGCTGGACATAGCGGAAGGTGGTCATACCCTTGCCGAGTCTCTCGGACTTGAAGGATTTGACGACCGGCCGCTCGATGGCGTTCGGGTCGTCCGCCTCGGTGAGGGCGCGGAGGGTCTCCTCGCGAGAGCCCTTCGCGGGTCCGATCGCCGCACAGACCGGGAGCGGTACGTCGGTGGGGTTGTCGAGGTGCAGGAACAGCCAGTGCTTCGAGCCGGGCGGACAGAAAGCCTCGGCGCAACGCGCCAGGGTGCCTCCGACGAAGTCCACGCCGTTCGGACCGGGGTCGAGCCCGCGGTCGGCCCACAGGTCTTCGGAGCGATCGCGGCACCACATGCGGATGTCGTCCCACTCGTCGAACGGGGCCGAGGGGCCGGCGCGCGGAGGAATGATGATCCACGGATAGGCGTCGATGTACTCGATGTCGATGATGGGCCAGAATTCACTCATCCACGCCGCCAACGGAAATTCGCCATCACGGCGTCGAACCATTCGACGAGCGCCTCCGAGAGCTCGTCCCGGGGATGCCCGCTCCCGATCGTCGAGAAGGCGGCCACGAACCAGCGGTCGGGGTCGTCTGGTACGGACACGATGTACTCGACACGGCGGGAGGCGAGTTCGGCGCCTTCGCCGGGGTTGGCTTTGGCCACATGTTCACGGCGCACGGCGAGGGCGCCGTCGATCTCTCCCGAGCTCAGGTCGGCTCCTTCCACCCCGTCCCTGGACAGCAGTTGCACGGCCAGGTCGGTCGGCTCGGTCCTGTCGGTGGTTTCGACGCGCCGGGGGAGCGGGGTCTCCGAGACGAGGATCGAGGCTCCCAGGCTGAAGTTGCCGCCCATGGGCTTCACCGGCAGATAGAGGTCCAGGGCCTTGGTCCGCTGAGCCTGGGCGACAGCCCCTCGGAAACGACGCTCCAACTCCCGCTTGTACGGGCCGATCCTGTCCGGTGGCGCGTCCTTGGGCATGCGGGTGTAGGCGTCGTCCAGGATGCGGCGGATGGCTTCCTCGGTGCCCTGGCGCAGGGGGACTTGGGCCCATTGGTCGGGGAGGAGCATGCGGTAGCCCGTCACGGGCGGGACAGTCTCCTCGATCGGCCCGGTCTGTTCACCGGGCATGTGCGGGCTCCCTGCGGTTCAGGTACCAAATTCCCGCGAAGCCGCCTAGGCCGGCTGCGACACCAATCCAAAGGATCCACACGCCCTGGAAGGCAGCGAAAGCCAATGAGTAGAGCAAGTAGAAGCTCAGCGCAATCATGAGGAAGGTACGCTCGCCTGCCAGCGCGACCCAGTTCTCCGGGCGCCGTGCCAGGTAGATCAGGATCGCCGGAGTGAGCGCGCAAAGAGCCCACTCCCAGGTCGGCATGGGGAGCAGTTCCTCGTCCAGAAGGTCTTTGGTCATCGGGCCGGCGAACAGCCGGAGGAGGGCCAGAACAAAGATCACCTTGGTGGCTGCCACGCAATACGGAAGACGCTGCGCTCGCCGGGTGTTCTGGTCGGCTTCCCCTGCGCGGGGGGCGTCGGTCATCAGCGGGCTTCCTTCACCATTGCGATCCTACGGGCGCGGTCATACCGTCCTTCATCCTGCCGTACTCGCCGTCCGTAACGGGATCCGCGCTCTTGTCAGCCGCGTCGAGTCCAGTAGCCACCCCCCACGATCCTTGAACCGTGTTCTTGTGGCGCTCGGCTTGACGGGCGTTGTCGGCGAGTGTGGTGCTGTCGGGGTACTCGTCCCGCCATTTCTTGATGTCCTTCATCTGGCGGCCGAGGGCCTTGTCGCCGAGCGCACTGGCGCTTTCCTGCGCGGTGATCTGAGGCATCTCGGCATCGCGCACCTCGTCCGACGCCCTTGTGCCGGCCTTGCGGTTCTGGTCCTCCGCACGCAGGCGACGGCCTCGGGCGGCTTCACGATTCTTGCTCGATGTGCCGCCGCGCCTGCGCTCGCTGCGGGCCGCCGTCTTCCTCAATCCGGCATTGGCCTCTGACGCTTGCGACTTGGCTTTGTCCTTTGCCAGTCCGGCCGCGGTCTTGCGAGAACTGTCCTGGAGAGTTTTTACAGCTTTGGCCGCTTTGATTCCGTTCCGCGCCATTTTGAGTGCGCCGATGTCCATGATGACGTCGAACCATGAGCCGTTCCCGGTGAGCGCCTGCCCGAGATGAATAAGGGCCACCGCGATCGTAAGCGCGAGGGCCAGGGGGCCCAGGAAAGGGAAGAACATGGCGGCAATGCCCACGATCGTCGCGGCCCAGCTCATCCAATTGGCCATGCTGCTGAGCCAGTCGGCGTCGGCGACCCATCCTTTGAGATCGTTCCACCAACTGTCCTTCATGTCGTCGTCGATGGAGGACCGGATCTTGCCTGCGAAGTGACCGGCTCGCTCGTCGTAGTCGCCGGCTGCCGTGTTGAGCCGCTTGCGCGCGTCCTCCAAGTCCTCCTTGGCGCGCTTGAGTGCGGGATCCTCACCTGCCGAGCCGCCGTCCTGGCTCTCGTTGTCCTTCTTGCCGGAGCCCGACTTGTCATCGGCCTTCGCTTCGTGGGAGTCGATCACGCGTTGGGCGTCCTGAGCGTCCCCGACGGCTTTGTCGGCCTTCTTCTGGAACTCTTCGAGTTCGTCGGCCCAACCGGACAGATGACCCTTGACCTCGCGGTAGCGGTCCTCCGCCTCGTCAAGTTTGCGGCCCAGACCGCGGGCATTCTCAGCCAGCTCGTCGGCGTACTTGCCCTTGAGGTTGTCGGCGTCAGCCATCGCGGTGAGAGCCGCCGCCTGGGTACGCAGGTATTCCGCGATCTTCTTCATGTGTTTCACTTCGCTGCGGATTCCCCCGGGGTCACCCGGTACGGGATCGCTCTC
Organism: Streptomyces sp. NBC_00620; assembly: GCF_026341825.1. Taxonomy (GTDB): domain Bacteria; phylum Actinomycetota; class Actinomycetes; order Streptomycetales; family Streptomycetaceae; genus Streptomyces. The sequence goes on along the minus strand of NZ_JAPENY010000001.1, from coordinate 1,134,476 downwards.
GCGCAGTGGATGCCAGTCCTTCGGCCTTGCCATCTCTCCCCTTGAGCGCAGCCGTTCAGGCGGAGTGCAGGACGCTTCTACTTCTTACGTCCGGCCTTCGCCAGATCGTCATCAAGTTTCTTGAACGCGTCCCGCGTGCCTTCCACCATCTTCCCGACACTTTCCAACGACTCAAGTAGACGCTTACGGTTGTCGTCCCAGTTGTCGATGAAGTCAGTCATTGCTGACTTGATCTCAGACGCTCCCACGACAGACTTGATGTCGTCCTTCCAGTCGTCGAGATTCTTGAACTCTCTCTGGATTTCGCCGAGTTGTTTCGCTGATTTCTCGAGCAATTCGAAGTCGACGATCAGGTCTGATTTGGACATGCCCTTCGTCCTTGCCCCGGTCAGCGGTTGATGGACTGGATTTCCTGGACGGTGACGTTCTGCTCGTTGCCGAAGGTGCCGTCGGGCAGGGCCGTGGGGTTCGGGTTGCCGGTGCCCACCCAGGTGATCTCCCAGGTGATGGTCGCCTGGAGTTTGTACGTCCCGTCGCCTGAGGACCGGAGGTACTTGATGCCGCATGGTGGTGTCCGGTTGGCCTTGCCCTCGGCGTAGGGCTCGCCGATCGAACCGTCGTTGTTGAACGTGCACTCTCCGGAGGAGGGGTAGGTCTCGGCGTCTACCGTTCCCGGCTCCAGCTTGAGGGACACGGGCTTGGCGGTAGTGGTGGCCTGGATGTTCACCCCGCCGACATTCAGCGACGCGGTGACCGAGACTTCCTTGAACTCGGCCTGGTCGAGCCAGGCCCAGGTCGGGAGGTTCACCTTGGTGACGGTCTCCGGGGCGAGAGTGACCTCGGTGTCGGGCACCTTGATCCGGTTGTACGCGAGTTGGGCGAGAATCTCAGGGGTTACCGCGTTTTCCACGTCCGGGGTCTCGCCGTTCTCCACCCAGAACGTGGCGGTGTCGCATTCGAAAGCGGCTGGATCGCCCGCCTCTTCGCGATCCTTGTCCCTGACCGCGTCCCACCACATTCCCTTGCCCGTCTCGGACTCGTTGAAGTCCGTGTACGGCTCGCCGTTCTTGTAGTGGTCCTGGGCGAGGTTGTACGCCTCTCCCACGCCGCTGGCGTGCGGGATGTCCCACTCTTTTTGGAATTCCGTGGCGAACTCCGCGGGCGTCCACTTGGGCTCGTACCAACAAGCGGGAGGGGTCCAGTCGCTTGCGGGAGTGACGGTTCCAGTGCTTTTTCCTGAGCCATTCTTCGACTCGTCGAACTGGATGACGCTGGCGTAGATGCTTTGCTTTGCAGTGCCACCGGAAGGGTCTGCTGGAACTTCCCCGACGGAGCCCCCGTCGCCACCTCCTCGCCCTCCTCCGGCGAATGCGGGCGGAACCACAGCTACCAGCACGGCTGTTGAGACTGCGACTGCCGCGATGCGCCGACGCACTACTGGCACTGGGAAGCCCCCCGCTTCGAGATGAGGTCAGTCGTCTGCCAGATGCCCTTCGCGTCCTTCTGGAGACGGGTGTTGTAGAAGACCATGTAGTCGGCCGGGTCCGAGACCGCACCCGACGTTTTGCCGGTCTTGAGGTTCTTGTTGAACGACTTCGACTCATCGGAGCAGTACGTCAGGGTCGCGACGTTGTTCTTCAGCGATGTGATCTCGCGGCTGAAGTAGCGAACCTTGCCGGTCCAGGTGATTCCGTCGTCGTAGAAGCCCTGGACCCAGACAGCTGCGTCCCTCGCGGCGTCATCCGCCAAGTACGTGCCGAACGAGGGCTTCTGAAGGCTGCGGGTGTAGACGGCCTCGTCCATGGCGGAGACGGCCTGGGTGTTGTCGTAGAGGATGGCGTCCTTCACCGGATCGCCGGTTTTCCCGCCTTCGAAGACGTTCTCCATGTCCTCGGCGAGCGTGACCTTCGGGCGTCCCGCTGTTTCCGACGCACTCGCGCTCGGCGAAGCCGACGTCGTCTCGCCGGTGTCCGCCCCCGCGATCTTGTCGCTGTCCTTCGAGCTGTCGTCCCCGCTGCCGCATGCGGTCAGCAGCATGGCTGCGGTCGCGGCGAACGCGGCAGCAACGGGCAAAGAGCGGCGCTTCACAGTGGACTCCCCGTGTGACGGATGTTCAGTCAAGAGCAATGACGGTATCCGTGTGGAGATCGGTTTCGCCACAGCGAACTTCCCTGCATGACTGGGCAGATAGGGAGAAATATGGACAGCTCGGCTGGGTCTGTAGCTCGATCGTGTCGAGGTGCACAGCGGCGCGCACGCCATGGGTCCGCTTGGGGCCGTCGTCGAGAAGGCGTTGGCTGTCGGGGCTTATGCGTTGCTTGAGCGATGAGGTCGGTGCGCAGTGGCGGGTGCCGTGGAGTGACTGCTCAGCCGGGGCTCTCGAAGGGGCCCGCCTTGGGGAGCCCGCTGACCGAGGGGCGCGAGGCCGTGCGGTTCAGAGCGCCGCGCCCTCCGCGGAGCTGACGGTCGCGCCGTCCCGTGTGCCTCCGCGCCGCCGGCCGAAAGCCACGTACAGGCAGATCAGCAGCGCGGCCACGGCGATCGTGGACGCGAAGCCGACCGCCCACAGCCAGGGGTAGTTTCTGAAGACCCAACTGGGAGAGGCCGAGGTACCGCGGCCCCACTTGCCGGTGTCCTGGGCGCTGAAGATCAGCGCCACGAGCTGCAGCATCGTCGCTCCGCACCCGACGGTCAGAAACATGCAGCCGAACGTGCGCGCCTTGTGTGCCCTCCAGGACTTCCTGTCCATCCGGGCCAGTGACAAGCCGAAAAGCGCCACAACGCCCGGCACCAGCGCCCCCAGGAGCACCGCGAAACCGTATGCCCCGCCCGGCCACGCGTCGGCTGCCCACTGCCAGGTGCCGTCGCCCCAGAACATGTCCGCCAGGACGAGGAAGGTGAAGGCTGCCGCGAGGGAGAGGAACACGAAGCAACCGAACAGCTTGTCCCCCTTGCCCGAGCGCTCGCCCTCACGCGCGAGACGTTTCCCGGACCGCGTCTCGTACCGCAAAGACGCAGCTGCCGCCTTCCCCCGGCGCGGCCTGGCCGATGACACTCTCATGTCGCTGTTCCCGCCCCGTGTGTTGCTGTCGCAGTGCGCGGAGAGTGTGCCACGGCTGTCGCCAGCCGGCCAGAAGCCGGTCACGACCGAGGCCTACGAGGGGTGAAGTCGTGCCGTCAAGTGGGCTGGCGTGGCGGGGGAGTTGGGGAGCGGCTGGGGCCAGGTGAGGTGAGGTGAGGTGTGGTGCTCGGTGTCGGCCGCTCGGGCGTGGTGTTGAGGCGGTTGTCTACTCATATGGGGGGTGAGAGGTCTCTATGACTTCCTGCTGGGTGCTACGTACAGTTCGCCTGTGTTCGAATTTGATCCGACAAGGCCGAAGTGGCAGCAGATCGCCGAGGTGGTTCGGCAGCGAATCGCCAGCGGTGAGTACCCAGTTCGAGGCTTGATCTCCGAAGTGAAGCTGGAGCAGGAATTCGGAGTGGCCCGCGAGACGGTTCGTAAGGCCACCGCGGCCCTGCGGGCGGAGGGCCTGATCACCACCACCCGGGGCATGGGCTCCTTCGTCGCGGACCGGTGACCGGTGACCGGTGATCGGAGGCCAGGCGGCATACTCTGAGCCCCGTCCGCACCCTCTGGGAGAGTCGTGACAAGTAGGTTCACCGAGTTGGTCGTTGACTGCCACGATCCGGAGAGGCTCGCGGCCTTCTGGTGCGAGGTCCTGGACTTCAAGGTGATCGACCGGAGCGAGGGCAAGGTCGAGATCGGCTCGTGGGTGCCGACCGTCGAGGATGTTCGGGCCCGTCAGATGCCGCCCACCCTGATGTTCATCCAGGTGCCCGAGGGTAAGACCGTGAAGAACCGGCTTCACCTCGACGTGAGCCCGATCGACGGCAGCACCGAGGACGAGGTGACCAGATTGCTCGGCCTCGGCGCCACCAAGACGGATGTGGGCCAGGGCTCGGACCGGAACTGGGTGGTCATGGCAGACCCCGAGGGCAACGAGTTCGACGTCGTGCGCACCCTGGCACCGTAGGACTAGACCGCGAGCGGGCATCCGTACCCCGTCACGGGATTCCTCCGACGCGGGGGACGGCACCACGATCTGGGCCGACGGACAGCGCGGTGCGCTGGGCCCGGACGCTGGCGTGATTGTCTGCACGGTTCTGCAGCGCCCGGCGTATACGCCACGTATACTCGCCGCATGTCCGACGTCATGATCCGCGTCCCCGCCGAAGTCCGTGACCAGCTCGCCGCCGTGGCTGAAGCGCGTGGCACCAGCCTGCGGGCTCTCATGCAGGAGATAGCGGCTCAGACGCTCACGCCGGATCAGATCAGGGAACGGGCCGATCGCACGCGTTCCCTTCTCTCCGAGCGGTTCGGGCACTACGTGACGGACGAGGAGTCCGCCGAGATGCGCCGCAAGATGCGTGAGGCCACCGCCGCGCATCGTGCCGCCCTCGCCGAGACGGAGTCGTCCCGTTGAGGGAGACCGAGCACTACGTCCTGGATGCTCCGACTCTCCTCGCCCTGGGAGGCAATAAGCAGGTCTCCGGTCTCGTTCATGCGGCAGCGGCCAGCGGGAATGTGCGCCTGTGGGTGCCGGTCCTGTGTCTGCTGGAGGCGGAGCGGGAGCGTGCGGGGATTGTTGGTCATGTCGGTGTGCTGGTGGACGTGATGCACCTGATCGACGATGACTACGCGATGGCTGTGACCATCGCTGAACTGTGCCGTGACGGCGTCTCCTTCGGTGTCGGCGCAGCTGTGCACGCCGCGCGGCCGAATCAGATGCTTCCCGAGGGAGCGCTCGTCGCCACCGTTGCGCCCGAGGCTTACGAGGGTCTCGGAGTCGGGGTCATGGACCTGAACCGCTGAGGAGTCGACCCGGGGGGGCGGGGCAGGGAGAGGAAGCCGGGAGCGGCGAGGTCGGGTCTTCGAGCCGGCCGATGGCCCAGCTCGCGCCGCCCGATTGACTCCGCCCACGGACCCCGGAGCAGCGACTCACCCCCGCCCCAAATGCCCCTCCATCACCCCGGCCAACCGCTCCAACGCCCCCATGACCCACGTCCGGTCCTCCCCAAGTCCCGCCAACAGCTCCACCTCCGCGGCGAGTTGGCGCGGGAACAGTCCGTCCACGGCCTCCGCGCCCGCCGGTGTGATGGTGACCAGGGCCGTGCGCCGATCGGCGGGGTTGGGGGTCCGTTGGATGAAGCCGCGCTTTTCCAGTTTGGCGAGGGTTTTGCTGACGCCTGCGCGGGAGAGGCCCATTGTCTGGGCGAGGCGGCGGGCGATGGCTGGTTCGGTCGCGTGGCGGAGCGGGATGAGCATGTCGACTTCCGGTGGGGTGAGCGGGGCACCGTCGTAGAGGGGCTCGATGGCGCGGTCGAGCATCGCGGTGACGCGCTTGAGCAGGACGATGAGTTCCATCGGGGACGTGTCGAGGCCCGGGTTGTGTGCGGCCCACTGGGCGCGGACGTCGGTGGTCGAGAGTGACATGCGGATCGCCCTTTGTTGGCCAGTTGTTTTACCGGTGAAATTGGTTAACCGGTGAACCATCGGTTACCTTTATGTCCATGGTAGCCCCGTCCCCCGGTCAGAACGCTGTGCCCCGCGACGCCGATCCCCAGGCCCACAGCGGCACTCACCCCCACGCCGAGCCGTCGAAACGCGCAGCCGCGCTCCTCGTGGCGGTCCTCGCGGCGCTCACTGCCGTCGCTCCCCTCGCCACCGACATGTACGTCCCCGGCTTCCCCTCGATGGGCGACTCGCTGCACGCGAGCAGTTCGGCCGTGCAGCTGACGATGACCGCGTTCCTGGCCGGGCTCGTGGTCGGACAGCTGCTCATCGGCCCGATCAGCGACGGCCTCGGACGCCGCAGGCTTCTCATATCGGGCACCGCGGGCTTCGCCGTCTTCTCCCTCGCCTGCGCCCTCGCCCCGAACGTCACCGTCCTGACCGGCACCCGCTTCCTGCAGGGTGTCGCGGGAGCGGCGGGCATGGTCCTGGCGCGAGCGGTGCTCACGGACCGCTTCCACGGCGCGGACATCCCCCGCTACTTCGCGCTGCTCTCGCAGATCCTCGGCGTGGCGCCCATCGCCGGACCGGTACTCGGCGGCGCGATCCTCTCCGTATCCACCTGGCGCGCGGTGTTCGTCGCGCTCACCGTCATGGGCGGCGCGATGCTGCTCGCCGTACTGCGGAAGGTGCCGGAGACACTGCCGCCCGAGCGTCGGCAGGCCGGCGGCCTCGCGAGCACCTTCCGTGCGATGGGGGAACTGTTCGGCCGCCGGACCTTCCTGGGGTACGTCCTTGTCCTGGCCCTCTGCTCGGCGGCGATGTTCGCGTACATCAGCGGATCGAGCTTCGTCTTCGAGAACCTGCACGGGGTCTCGTCGACGACCTACTCGCTGATCTTCGCCTCCAACGCCGTCGGCATGCTCATCGCCGGCGCCCTCTTCGCCAAGCTGGCGGCGCGCGGCGTACGCCTGAACACCCTCCTCACGGCGGGCGTCTGCACGGCCGCGCTCGGAACACTTGCCCAGGTCGTCCTGGTCACCACCGCCGGCGAGACCCTCGCGGGCACCTGGGCGACGCTGTTCGTGACCATGACGGGCATCGGCATGGTCTTCCCGTCGACCATGAGCCTCGGCCAGACCCTGGGCCGCACCGCCCCGGGCGCCGCCTCCGCACTCCTCGGCGGCTGCCAGTTCCTGTTCGGCGCGCTCGCCTCCCCGCTCGTCGGTCTGTTCGGCGAGGACAGCTCGCTGCCGATGGCGCTCATCATGCTGATCACCGTTGCGGGGGCGGGAGTCGCACTGGTGGGGCTTGCTCGGCCTTGGGAGGGGCAGGGGGAAGTAGACGGGGCGGCGGGCGGGCACTAGGAGCGGTGAGGACGGGGTGGGGGCCGGAGGGTTCGCTCGTACCAGGTCGTCGCGAGTGGGGGTCTCAGGCCGCGTGGCCCTCGAAACGGAACTCGGGGGTCGTACGCGGGTCGATCCGTGCACCCGATTCAAGGGCGGCGGCAAGTCGCTCGATCAACTCAAGAGTCGGATCGACACCGCTCTCCTCGATGGACTCGATGTCCTCCTCGGACATATCGGCCCGGCGAGCCAGCTCGGCCGTGCTCCAGCCCAGGGCGGAGCGGCGGTCGTAGACCGCCTGGGCGAAGTCCATCCGCCGTCCCGCGGCGCGGTACTCCGGGTCTTCGCGGTGCTCGGGCGGGACCTTCCAGCTGGTGTGGTATCCGCTGCTCATCAGGCCTCCTCGCCTCTACTGTAGACGTCGTGCTCACTGGCCGGAGGGTGCTCGGACTCGCACCGCTTCCGAGCCCGATGTGCCTTCATGACCTCGTCGGTCTCGCGCATCCTCGTCTTGCGGAACACGGTGAGCAGAACCGCTCTCCTTCCTGGAGCCAGCCAGTACGTCACCCGGATTGCACCGATACGCAACTCCCGAAGACCGTCGCCCAGATGACTGGCCAGGGGAAAAGGCAGCGTCGGGCCCTCGGCCGCGAGTCGATCGGCAAAGCGTTCGACGGCACGGTGGTCGGGCAACGCGAGAGTTTCCAGCCAGGCGCGCACCTCCGGCTCGACTTCGATCGTGTAAGGGGCTGGTGGCTCCGGCATTCGCTGTTCCGCTCGCCTCGGGTGTCGTGGATCTTCACCCAAGGGGCATGAAGCGTCGGCCGGGCCCATTTCCGTCGCAGTTCACCGGATCGAGGCGACGGTCCTCTTCGGCGCCTCCGTCGGCGCCGTGGCGAGGGCGCCCGCGCCTCGGCCCGGCACCGCCACCTCGTAGGCTGACCCGAGTCGAACAGGCGAGCAGGTGTACGCAGGGGTCCACGCGCACGCCGGGGTAGAGGAACGGGGAACACCATGGCCCGCTACATGGAGACGCTCACCATCGAGCGCGGTGGCTTTCGGATCAAGGTGCCGGAGTCGTGGTGGGAGTTCGACGTGCGGCCCGAGTCGCGTGACGACTCCATCCGGCGGATGGTGAACGAACGGGTGGAGCAGCATCCGGAGTTGGCCAAGTACCGCGACACGTATGCCGCGTTCCTCCAGAAGGCGGCGGCCGACGCCTGGAAGTCCGGTGCCCTGTACTGCGGTTGCATGGCGGAGGCCTTCGGCGGTGACACCCCGATCACCGGCTCGGTCACCGTCTCGATCGTCGGCGGCCGTTCAAAGACAGGCGAGCCCCTCTCCACCGACCCCCAGACGATGGCCGGCCAGCTCTCCGTGCGCGAGGCCAAGAAGGAGGGCGACGCCTGGCGCAAGGTCACCACCGTCGACATCCCCGGCGTGGGTCCCGCCGCGCGGACGTACGGCATCGAGGACATCGTCGTACCCGACGACGCACTCAACCGCACCATCCGCGCGGTACTCATGCAAACCTTCATCCCCGTGCCGGGCCAGGAGGGCAAGGTCGCCCTCGTCGCCGGGAGCAGCCAGGTCCTGGATCTCGCGGACTCCTTCTTCGACATCTTCGACGCGATCACGTCGACGTTCCGGTTCGCGGAGTAGCCGGAGTAGCCCCGGCGGGCTTCTGGCCGGGCGACGGCGGACTGCTTCCGGCCGGGGCGGGCACTAGACCCACCACCGCCCGTCCGGTTCCGTCCCGGCCGCGCACAACTGCTCCGGGAGTCCCTTTGCCGATCAGCCTGTTCGTCGCCCGCCGTCTCCGCAGAGCCGCGCGGGAGGTCTTCGGATGGGACTCGTTGCGTCCCGGCCAGCTCACCGCGATGAAAGCGGTCATGGGCCGCCGGGACGCCATGGTGGTGATGCCTACCGGTTCGGGCAAATCGGCGGTGTACCAGGTGCCGGGCATGCTGCTCGCCGGGCCGACGCTCGTCGTGTCACCGCTGATCGCTCTCCAGCGGGACCAGATCGCCGGCCTGCTGCGGAACAGCGGCCGGACCGCCGCCGCCGTCGCGGTCAACTCGTCCATGTCCAAGGCTCAGAACGAGCAGGCATGGGAAAGCGTGAGTGACGGAACGGCCCGGTTCCTGTTCCTGGCCCCGGAGCAACTGGCCAAGCAGGACGTGGTCGAGCGGCTGTCCACGCTGCGACCGTCTCTCTTCGTCGTGGACGAGGCGCAGTGCGTGTCCTCCTGGGGCCACGACTTCCGCCCGGACTACCTGAGGCTCCGGCAGGCGGCGGAGAGCATCGGGCGTCCTCCGATCCTCGCCCTCACCGCCAGCGCCGCGGCGCCGGTGCGCGCCGACATCGTCGAGCAGCTCGGCATGCGCAAGGTCCGCGAAGTGGTGGCCGGGTTCGACCGGCCCAACATCCGTTTGGAGGTCACCCGTTTCCAGGACGACTCGGCGAAGCGGCGAGCTGTGGTGGAGCGGGCGGCGGCCGAGCCCAAGCCGGGCATCGTGTACGTCGCCACCCGCAAGGACGCCGATGCGTACGCCGCCGAGCTGGGTGAACTCGGCCTGAGCGCGGCCGCCTACCACGCGGGCAGCCGGTCGGCCGACCGCAGCGCGGTCCATGACCGCTTTCTCGGCGGGGAGTTGGACGTCGTGGTGGCCACGTCGGCGTTCGGCATGGGCATCGACAAGCCCGACGTACGGTTCGTGCTGCACGCCTCGGTGCCGGGGTCGCTCGACGCCTACTACCAGGAGATAGGCCGGGCGGGCCGGGACGGCGCGGCCTCCAGGGCGATCCTGCACTACCGCACGGAGGATCTGGGCCTCCAGAAGTTCTTCTCCACCGGCCGTCCGGACGCGGACACGATCGCGGACGTCGCCCGCCGGGTGCGGGACCACGCGACCGCGGTGACACCGACGGGACTCCAGCAGGAGACCGGCCTGTCCGCCGGCAGGCTGACCGCCGTCCTCAACCTCCTGGAGAGCGCCGGAGCCGTCACCACGGAGCGCGGAAAGGTGGCCACGGTGGCTGGGGCCGATACCGACGAAGTCACCGCACGGGCGGTGGAGTTGGGCGTCGCCCACGAGAGCATGGAACGCTCCCGGGTCGACATGATGCGCGGCCTGGCCGAGACCACCGGCTGCCGACGGCGGTTCCTGCTCGGCTACTTCGGCGAGCGGCTGCACGGCCCCTGCGACAACTGCGACAGGTGCGAGCAGCGGCCCACGGGCGCCGGCGGCGTCCCGGGCCTGCACCATCCCCGGACCGCCTCACCCACCCGCCGCGACCACCCGTTTCCGCCGGGCACCAGGGTCCACCACCCCCAGTGGGGTGACGGCGAGGTCCTCAGCGGAGAGGAGAGCCGGATCACCGTTCTGTTCGCCTCGGTGGGCTACCGGACTCTGTCGCTGCCGGTGATCCTGGAGAAGAACCTGCTCACGGCCGTTTCCTGAGGCGAACTCGTCGGCTGCCGGGGACCGTCCCGCGCACGAGATGGGTCCCCGGGGCCGGTTCCTCACTCCCATGGCTGAAAGATCACCCCGCCCCGCCGACCCGCCCGTGAGCACCTCGTGCAGGCCTCGTGCACACCCCGTAACGATCCCCCCGCGGCAGCACGGCAGCGAATTCGCTGCCGCACAGCATCCCCGCCTCCCGGATCCCCGTGCTCAACAAGGCGTGTCCTGCCGCTCATTGCAGCTGTATAACGCCGAGCCCCCTGAGGTCCGCGAGCTGTAACGCGCCTTGAGGGGCCTATGTGCGGCTGATACGGTGCCATGGCTTGACACTCGCTTCAGCGCTGGCTATTTGGCCAGGTCGGGCGGTACGTCCGGCAAGGGCGGACCGGGGTGGAGTGTCCCAGTTGGCGCGGAAATTGGTAGAAATCACCTTGGGTGTACGGGGAGCGGTTGCGTGAAGATCCAAGAGCGTACGGGGGCGGGCAACCACCGTTCCGCGGCGCCGGTTCAGCCGGCGATGGGCGAGCGCCTTCCCGCGCCGCCTCGCGAGCGCAAACCCGCGCTGGCCGCTCTCGCGGTGCTCCTGATCCTGGTGGGCGCGCTGGGCGCGACGATGCTGGTGCTGCGTGCCGGGGACCGTATCGAGGTCATCAAGGTGACGCAGCAGATCGAGGCCGGGGAGTCCGTCAACAGCAGCAACACGACCTCGGTCATGGTCGCGGCAGACACCGGTATCAACTATGTCGAGTGGTCCCAGCTGAACGCCCTCAAGAAGCTCAAGGCCAAGTCCACGATCTACAAGGACACGGTCGTCATGGGCCAGATGTTCGCCGTGGGCGAGTCCATCCCCGCAGGCAAGGCCTCCGTAGGCGTCGCCCTCAAGGAAGGCACCTACCCCGACGGCATCAAGGCGGGTGACACCGTGGCCGTCTACCGCGTCGGCAGCGACAGCGGCACCACCGACAGCTCGTCGAGCACGACAGGCGCCGGAAACACGCTGATCGTCGACAGGGCTGAGATCAGCAAGGTCAAGTACGAGTCGGACAGCACCATCAGCAGCACCAACCTCCCGGTAACCCTCACCGTGGACAGCGCAGACGCCGCCGCCGTCACTCAGGCCTCTGCAGCCGGCGAAGTCGCCCTCGTTCTCATCCCCGGCAACTAAAGGCGAGTGAGTTAAGAGACATGGCGCTCATCGCCCTCGCCGCCGACAAGGGTTCCCCCGGAGTCACCACTGCCGCGGTAGCCCTGTCGGCCGTCTGGCCCCGCCGGGTCCTGCTCGCCGAGACGGACCCCGCCGGCGGCGACCTCGTGTACCGCAGCGCCGCCGCGCACGGTGGGCCGCTCAACCCCAACACCGGCATGCTGTCGATAGCGGCGACGGCCCGCCGCGGCCTCGTGCCGGATCAACTCTGGGACCACGTGCAGCCGTTGAGCGGTGGGCTCGAAGTCCTCGTCGGGCTCGGTGTCGCCGAGCAGGCCGCTGGGCTCGCGGGGTTGTGGCCGACCCTGGGCCGCGCCTTCGCGCAGCTCGCGGACTCCCCGCACGCGCCCGCCGATGTCATCGCCGACTGCGGCCGGATCAGCGGGGACACCCCCGCCGTCGAACTCTTCCCGCACGCCGCCCTCGTACTGCTGCTGTCGCGGACGGAGCCGGAGGCGATCGCGCGTGTCCGGGACCGGGCCGCGGCCCTCTCCGCCAAGCTGCACGGCGGCCAGCGCGGCGCCGCCACCCTCGCCAACCCCCTCATCGGCGTCATCCTGATCGCCGATCCGAGCGACTCCGCCAAGCTCGTCCACCAGGTCAACGACATGCTCGTAGCGGCGCAGACCGGTGCACGGGTCGTCGGCACGCTGGCCGAAGACCCCTCCGGGGCCGACCAGTTGGCCGGGCGCAAGCGCGGGCGGCTCGACAAGTCGCTGCTCATCCGTTCCGCCCGCAAGGTCACCGCGGACCTGTACCAGCAGTACGGCGCCGCCTGGGCCGTACCCGCGCACGGCCAGGTTCCCGGACCGCACGGACAGCCCGCCGCCGGAGCCGGCCGATGACCGCCGTCGACCACCAGCTGGTCAAGCGGTTCCGGCAGGACGCCGGTGACCGTATCTCCGAACAGCGCCGCGAGGACCAGGTCCGCGGCGTCACGCCGATGTCCAACGAGGACGAACGGCACTACGCGCGTGCCGTCATCGCTCAGATACTCGAGGACTACGCCCGTACCGAGATCAACCTCGGCCGCACCCCTCTCGACGCCGAGACCGAGGAGCAGTACGCGGCCGCCGTGCACGCCGCGCTCTTCGGCGTCGGCCGCCTGCAGCCGCTGCTCGACAACCCCGAGGTCGAGAACATCGACATCAACGGGTTCGACCAGGTCTTCGTCGGCTACGCGGACGGCAGCGAGGTCAAGGGCGACCCCGTCGCCGAGAGCGACGACGAGCTGGTCGAGCTCATCCAGATCCTCGGTGCGTACTCCGGTCTCTCCTCCCGGCCCTTCGACTCCGCCAACCCCCAGCTCGACCTGCGGCTTCCGGACGGTTCGCGACTGTCCGCCGTCATGGACGTGACGCGTAGGCCCGCGCTGTCCATCCGTCGCGCGCGCATGGGCAAGGTGTTCGTGTCCGACCTGGTCGGCAACGGGACGATCTCGCCCGAGGTCGCGCACTTCCTCGCGTGCGCGGTCCGCGCGCGCAAGAACATCATGATCGCGGGCGCCACGAACTCCGGTAAGACGACCCTCCTGCGCGCTCTCGCCAACGAGATCCCGCCGCACGAGCGCCTCATCACCGTCGAACGCGCCCTGGAACTCGGGCTCGACACCTTCGCCGAGCTCCACCCCAATGTGGTGGCCTTCGAAGAGCGGCTGCCCAACTCCGAGGGCCAAGGCACCATCTCCATGGCCGAGTTGGTGCGGCGGTCGCTGCGTATGAACCCCTCACGCGTCATCGTCGGTGAGGTCCTCGGCGACGAGATCGTGACGATGCTCAACGCGATGTCGCAGGGCAACGACGGTTCGCTGTCCACGATCCACGCGAACAGCTCCAGCGAGGTCTTCAACCGCATCTCCACGTACGCCCTCCAGGCCAAGGAAGGGCTGCCGATCGAGGCCAGCCAGATGCTCATCGCGGGCGCGGTGAACTTCGTCGTCTTCATCCAGCGCCGCAACGACTACGAGACCGGCGGCCGCCTCCAGCGCATGGTGACCTCCGTCCGCGAGGTCAACGGCGTCGACGGACGCGTGCTGTCCAGCGAGGTGTTCGCCGAGGCCCCGGACGGCCGGATCGTCCCGCACGCGCCCATAGCGTGCCTCGACGACCTCATCGCGCAGGGCTATCGGCTTCCGGGCAGCGGGAGTTGGGGATGACCATGACCCAGGACACCACCACACTTGCCGCGCTCGACTCGCTCGGTTCCATGGGCGGGCTGTTCTCCACGACCGTCCTGTACGCGCTCGTGTCCGGGATCGCCGTCGGCGGCGGCCTCGCGCTGTTCGCCGTGGCCGTACGCGGACTTCCCGTCAAGCCCGAGCACGAGAAGCAGAAGGCGAGCGAACGGGCCGGCGAGCTGATCCGGTTCGCCGGACAGCGCGGTTCGATCGCCGCCATCGTCGGCCTTGTCGTCCTCCTCCTCACCCGCTGGGCCGTCGCCGGAATCGCGGCCGCCGTCCTCGTCTTCTTCTGGGACAAGCTCTTCGGCGGTGCCGGGGAGGAGAAGGCCGCCATGCGCCGCGTGGAGGCCCTCGCGTCCTGGACCGAGTCACTGCGCGACACGATCGCGGGCGCGGTCGGCCTGGAGCAGGCGATCCCGTCCGCGGCGCGCGCGGCGGCACCCGTACTGCGGCCGCACCTGGAAGCGATGGTCGACCGCCTTCGCTCCCGTACGCCGCTTCCCGAAGCCCTGCAGCACCTCGCCGACGAGATCAACGACGCGTCCGCCGACATCATCGTCGCCGCGCTCATCCTCAACGCGAAGCTGCGCGGACCGGGTCTGCGCCAAGTCCTTGGCGCGCTGGCCAAGTCGGCGCGCGAAGAGGTCGACATGCGGCAGCGGGTGATGGCGCAGCGCGCGTCGACCCGTCGTTCGGTGCAGATCGTCGTAGCCGTGTCGATCGCCTTCGTACTCGGTCTCTCCATCTTCAACCGTGACTTCGTCGAGCCGTACGGCACGGCGGTCGGGCAGGTCGTACTCGCCTGCGTCTGCGGCCTGTTCGCGCTCGGCTTCTGGTGGCTGCGCAAGCTGTCGACGATCGAGACGCCGGACCGGTTCCTGGTGCGCGACGAGGCGTCGGTGCAGTTCGTACGTCCTCGTACGCCTGCCCAGACCGCCGGACAGACTCCCGGTCAGACCGCCGGGCAGTCCCCGGCCCAGTCCGCTGCTCAGTCCCTTCCGGACGAGGGGGTACGGCGATGAACCTGACCATGCCGATCGTGATCGGTGCCGTCCTGGGCCTGGGCATCTTCGCCCTCGTACGCGCCCTCATGCCGTCCAAGCGCAGCGCGGTCGCCCAGGTCGCGCGCATCGACGCGATGCGGGCGCGGGGAGCGGCGTACGAGTCCGCACACCACGGCGGCAGCAAGGACGACGCCGGGCGGCTCGGCAGCCTGCGGGCCCAAGTGGGCGCCCGGGTGTCCGAGTTCTACATGCAGCAGGGCTGGGAACAGCGCTCTCTCCGCGCCGACCTGGCTGTCCTGGAACGGAGTTGGGAGAACTTCCTCGCCACGAAGGTGCTGCTCGCCGCCGGGGGCGTCTTCTTCGGCCCGCTCATCTTCGCCGTCGTCTGGACGATCGGGTTCAGCCGCAGCCCGATCATCCCGGTCTGGCTGGCCCTGCTCTTCGCCGCCGTCTTCTTCTTCCTCCCGGATCTGGAAGTACGGCGGGACGCGGCCGACAAGCGGCGTGACCTGCGGCGCGTGATCGGCGCTTATCTGGACCTGGTGTCGATGAGCCTGGCCGGCGGCCGGGGTCTCCCCGAGGCGCTGATGGCCGCCGCCGAGATCTCCGACGGCTGGGCGACGCGCCGCATCCGCAGCGCACTGGCCGACGCCCGGATCACCGGCATCAGCCAGTGGCAGGCCCTCGGTTCGCTCGGCGAGGAGCTGGGCGTCGAGGAACTGAAGGATCTGTCCGCCTCGCTTGCGCTGGTCGCGGACGACGGCGCGAAGGTGCGTGACTCGCTGGCCTCACGCGCCGAGACGATGCGGCACCGCGAACTCTCCGACATCGAGGGCAGCGCGGGCGAGAAGTCGCAGTCGATGCTCGTGGCGCAACTGCTGCTGTGCGCCGGGTTCCTGGTCTTCCTGATCTTCCCGGCCGCGATGCGCGTGTTCCAGGTCTGACGTCCATTCCCGCATTCCCTACCGCTTGAACTCGAGAGGACAACTCACCATGAACGGACGGAACTTCAGCACCGGGATCCCGGGGGTGGACTTCCTGATCACCTTCCTCCAGGGCCGGGTGCAGCGTGCCCGCTCCGGCGAACTCGACCGTGGTGCGTCCGCGGTGGAATGGGTCATCATCTCGGCGGTCGTCGTCGCGATCGTCGGCGTGGTCGCCGCGATCATCAACGCCGCGCTGAGCGAGGGCGCCAACAAGGTCGGCGACTGCATCAAGGGCGCGGACGCGGGCAGCACCTGCTGACGTCCGACCGCTGACCTTATTTCTTCTACAACTACGGGGTTACTGGTGCGCGTACGTCGCTGGGTCCACCGTCGGGTGGAGGCCGCCAGAGGTGCCGCCTCCACCCGCGGTGACTCCGGCATGACCGCGATCGAGTTCGTGCTGCTCACGCCGGTGCTGTTCTTCATGATCTTCGCGACGGTGCAGTTCGCGCTGTACTTCTTCGCGGATCACGTGGCCCAGGCGGCGGCCCAGGCGGGCGCCCGCAAGGCCCGCGCCACGGCCGACGAGCAGCCCGGCGCATGGCGCGGCGAGGCCCGCGACGTCGTCGACAGTTACATCCAGCAGCTCGGCCCGCAGCTCGTGCTGTCCCCGAACGTGACGATGCTCCAGCCGGAGCCGAACACGGTCGGGGTGGAGATCACGGCGAAGGTGCCCACGGTGTTCCCCGGGTTCGACCTGACGGTGCATGCGCAGTCCTCGGGGCCGGTGGAGAGGTTCGTACAGGAGGGGGAGAACCCGTGAGTTCGGCTCTCGTCGCCTTCGTACGCGCGCGGGTGGCCGCGGGGCGTGACCGGGGACTGTCCACGATCGAGGTGGTGATCCTCGCTCCGGTGATGATCCTCTTCATCCTCGTCCTGGTGGCCTTCGGTCAACTGGTGGACGGGCGCGGAGCGTTGGACGGCGCCGCCCGGGATGCCGCGCGCGCCGGTTCGATCCAGAAGGACCACGCCACGGCCATGGCCGAAGCGAGGAAGGCGGCCGAAGCGGATCTCGATGACGTCTGCTCGGGCCCGGTGACCGTGACCCAGACCAGCGCGGGCTTCGAGCCCGACACCATCTTCACCGTCGAGGTGAGCTGCGAGGTGCGAGGTCTGGCGATGCTCGGCCTCGACGTACCGACGACGCTGACAGCCACCTTCAGCTCGCCCCTCGACCCGTTCCGGAGGACGGCGTGACACTTCCTCCGGCTGTACGGAACTGGCTCGACGCCCGGCGAGAACTGCTGGACGACCAGGGCTCGGGCGCCGGCGCGGTCATCATCTTCGCGCTCGTCTTCCTCTCCCTCTCGGCCTTCGTCATCGACGGCGGCATGTCCATCTCCAAGCGCGAACGCGCCGCCGACATAGCCGAACAGGCCGCGCGCTACGCCGCCCAGGACATCGACAAGGAAGCCCTGTACGACAACGAGGGCGGCCCCGCACCCATCAACTTCGAGAACTGCGGCGCCCGCGTAAAGGCCTTCGCCCGCGAAATGGGCATGTCCGGCGCCGACATAGCGGCAACCCACTGCGTCGCCGCCAACGCCGACCAGGTCGAGGTCGAGGTCCGGCTCACCTACTCCCCGATCTTCACCGGGATGTTCTACGACGGCGACGTGGTCGTCCATGGACAGGCGGTCGCGGAGAACGAAGTGGGCTGAGGCGGCGCCCTGGGCTCCGAGCGCCTGGCTCCGGGCGGAGGCCTACTTGCCGGCCCCGCCGTCCTCCTGCTTCACGCCCTCCGACACGTCCTTGGCGAGCTGGTCGTCGAGCTTCTTGAACTCGCGGACGACGGCGTCGGACATGTCGGCGAGGGCGTCGAGGGCCTGGGTGATGTCCTCCCGGCCGTCCTCCCAGCCGGACTCGAAGTCGTCGAGGGCGTCGTAGACGGTGTTGTCGCCGAGGTCGTCCTTGTAGGACTCGAAGAGCTTCTTGGTGCGGTTCATGCGGGTCTTGATGGACCGCAGCCGCCCGCCGTACTCCTCCAGCTCGCTCAGTGGGAGCGCGAGGTCGCTCTTGCCGTTGCCCATGGCAGGTCCCCCCAAGTGTCGTCGTCAGTGCAGTGTCACAGGAATGTACGTGGCACACACACCGCCTGTGAACAGTCGCCCGGTCAGCGGTTGACCGACTGGATCTCCTGGACGTTCATGTCCTGGGTCGTCTCGAAGGTGCCGTCGGGGAGGTCGCCGCCGGTGCCGCCCGTTCCCTCCCAGGTGATCTGCCAGGTGATGGAGGCCTTCAGCTGGTACGGCTTTCCGTTGGTGGCGCGGAGGTAAGTGAGGCCGCAGGGTGGGGTCTTGCCGGCGTCGCCCGTCGTGTACGGGGTGCCGATGGAGCCGTCGGCGTTGATCTCGCAGTCGCCGGAGGCGGGGTAGGTGGTCGCGTCGGCCGTGCCCGGTTCCAGGTGGAGGGCGACCGGTTTGGCGGTCGTCTCCGCCCACAGGCCGGTGTTGGGGAGTTCCGCGCGGACCTCGACCTCCTGGAAGGTGCCCTGGTCCAGCCACACCCAAGTGGGCAGGTTCACCGTGGACTTGGTGGCCGGCTTCAGCTCGATCTCGGTGTCGGGGACCTCGACCTTGTCGTAGGCGTACTCGGCGAGGGTCTCGGCGGTGGGGGCGTGGGGGACCTTCGGGATCTGGCCCGCGTCCTGCCAGAACATGATGAGGCCGCAGTCCCAGGACCTGGGGTCGGTGTCGTCGGGGGCGACGCTCCGCCAGAAGTAGCCGTCCTTGCCGATGTTGTAGTTCTCGTAGCCCGGCGCGGACGTCACGTTCTCGTCCATGTTCGTTTCGGGCTTGCCGTGCTGGTAGTGGTCGGTCCACAGCCCCTTGCCGAACCACGACTGGTGGATGCCGACGTCTCCGTTGCCGTCCGACTCGTCGACGAACGTCCTGAGTCGCTCGGGGGTGAAGACGGGCTCGTACCAGCAGGCGGGGGGCTCCCAATTGGGGTCGACCGAGCCGAGGTTGCCCTTCTTGCCGCTGCCGCTGCCCTTCACGTAGGTGACCTTGATCCGGGAGTGGGTGGCGGAGGCGTACAGCGTCTTGTCGTCGGCGCCGCCGCCCGCCTCGCCCTCGTGCCCCGGGGTGCCGAGGGCGAGAGCCGGGGACGGAGTCAGAGCGATCGCGAGTGCCAGTGGGGCGAGAAGGTTTCCGAGGACCCTGCGGTTCGTTCCCATCGTCAGCAGCCTCCCGGCTCCGTCTCGACCGTCAGGGTCTTCCAGACGCCGTTCGCCTGCTTCCCGAGGCTCGTCCGGTACTGCACCTTCGGGGACTCGCCCGCGGGGGTTCCGGCGGTCTCGCCCGTCTTGAGGTCCTTGCTGAAGCCCTTGCTCTCGTCGACGCAGTAGAAGAGCGTGGCGCGTGACTTCGCGTCGCCCAGGTAGCTGATCTCGGGGTCGTAGGCCTTGACCTCGCCGATGATCGTCAGACCCTTGTAGCCCTTCACCCACGCGGAACCGGTGCTCAACGCCGATGTGTCGCTGTAGTACGCGAGATAGCTCGCCTCGGGATCGCCGTCGATGATCGCGGCATACGAGGCCCGGAGCCGCTCCTTGCCGTCGTCGAGGGCGGTCTGGAGCTCGGGGTCGCTGTTCGTCCAGCCCTCGAAGTCCGCCTGGAAACTGTCGGGGAGTTCGATGTCCGGGCGGTCCGCGTCCGACGCGGCCGAGGCGGAGACCGAGGCCGACGGGCTGCTCGACCCCGAGTCCGCCCCCTTGATGTCGTCCGAGGACGAGTCGTCGCTTCCGCCGCAAGCGGTGAGCAGCAGTGCCGCGCTCGCGGCGAACGCGACGGCGGCGGTGGTCAAGTTGCGGCGGGCCACGATCGTTTTCCCCCTGTGGTAAGGCGTATGTGCAGCAGAGAACGAAGCTATCAGCGGCAAGTAGAGGGCTTTGGGGTGGCAACGGGGGATTGTGTGGGGACTGTGAGAAGTGTGACGTGACGACTGCGAATGTTCGTGGGGCCCGGGCGTCGCGAGGGCGGCAGCGGGGTGGGCAACTCAGGCTTAGGGGGCGGAAGGTGAGGAACCGGGCGCAGTGGCGGCAGGTGCCCCCTGTCTGACCTTCGACACCCTCCTTAGACTCTCAGTAGGCTCAGCACACCCCCCTTCTCCCACCCCTCCACACACGACCCCAGGACACCCGACATGGCCCGACGCACCACCTCAAGCTCCACGGGAAGCCCGCCGGGTCCGAGGAATCGGACGCCGCAGCCCCTGCCCCGGCGTCGTCGGACGTTCGGGGACTTCCTGAAGGCGTTCGGGGCGTTTCTCGCTCTGGTCGTGCTGCTCGTCGGGGTACCCGGTGCGCTGGCGACGCAGATCGGGTGGCCGCTGCCGACCGGAGCGCCGTCGCTGGACTGGCTGCAGCAGGAGATCACCGTCGACACGTTCATCAACGTGCTGACCGTCCTCGTCTGGTTCGCCTGGGCCCAGTTCACCGCCTGTGTGCTCGTCGAGATAAAGGCCGCGCTGTCGGGCGTGGGGATGCCGAACCGGGTCCCGGGCGCCGGGCCCAGCCAGTTGCTGGCGCGGCAGCTCGTCGCCGCGCTGCTGCTCGTGGGCGCCACCGCGGCCAGCTTCACGCCGGGGCTCTCGCAGCTCGGGCACAGCATCGAGGGGAACCAGCGGGGGACCGTCGCCGCCGCGCAGCAGACGCCGGGCGGGCTGTTCGGCCAGCAGCAGGAGCAGGCCGCCTCGAACGCGGCCGCCGCCATCGCCGAGCAGGCCTCCAACGCCGCGTCGCACGCCGAAAGCGGGAGCGGGAGCACGGCCGAGGAAGGCGCCACCAAGTACTACCGGATTCAGCCGCCCGAGGGGCGACACCACGACTCGCTCTGGGAGGTCGCCGAGCGGCACCTCGGCGACGGGCGCCGGTACAAGGAGATCTACCAGCTCAACAAGGACCGTACGCAGCCCGACGGTTCGAAGCTGTCCGAAGCCAGCCTGATCCGGCCCGGCTGGATCCTCGAGATGCCCGCCGACGCCCGCGGCGGCGACCTCGTCGAGATGCCCGACGAGGCGCCCAAGGCCTCGGAGCAGGTGCAGCGGCAGATCCACGAGTACGCCAAGACCGGCGACCAGCAGCAGGGCAGTGGCGGTCAGCAGGGCGCGGGCGCCGGCGACCGGGACACCGCGCACATCAGCGTGCCCCAGCAGCGGCCCGACAGCGACGGGAGCGGCGCGAGCGATCAGCAGGCGCAGGCGCCGCATGCCTCGGGGGCCTCTTCCGAGGAGAGCGGTTTCTCCTTCGGGCTGCCCGAAGCCCTCGTCGGCGCGCCCTTGTTGGCCGCGGGACTGCTCGGCGCTCTCGGGCGCCGGCGCCGTCAGGCGCTGTGGCAGTCGGCGCTCGGTGCCGTCGGCGGGCGGCGCGGTATGGAGCCGCCGATCCCGACCGGGACCGCCGCGGACGCGCAGGACGCGCTGCTCGTGGGGGCCGACCCCGAGGGCGTACGACTGCTCGACCTGTCGCTGCGCGGGCTCGCGGCAGCACTCGCCGCCGAGTCGCGGCCGCTGCCGACCGTCTACGCGGCCTGGCTCAGCGGCAACGGCGATCTGCACCTCCAGCTCGCCCAGCCGGCCGGAAAGCCGCCCGCGCCGTGGCAGCTCGGCCAGGACCAGACGTTCTGGATGCTCGCGCGGACCGACGCGGAGAGTTACGAGGATGTCGACACCGCCGCTCCCTACCCGGGCCTCGTCAGCCTCGGCACCATGGACGACTCCCGGCTGCTGCTCAACCTCGAGTCCGTCCCGGGCATCGTGTCCCTGAGCGGCAGTGAGCGCGACCGCGCCGGTGTCTTCGCCTCCGTCGCCGCCGAGTTGGCCACCAACGGCTGGTCCGACCGCATGACGATCACGCTCGTCGGATTCGGGCAGGACCTCACGCCGCTCGCGCCCAACCGGCTGCGCCACCTCGACGACATCGAGGCGCTGGTGGAGACCATGGAGGCGGAGACCCGGCAGCGGCGCGGTGCGCTGGGCGCCGCCGGGCAGGACTCCGTCCTCACCGGGCGTACGGGCCCGGCCCAGCACACCCGTTGGGCCCCTCACCTGGTGCTGCTCGCGGCCGAGCCGCAGGGCGAGGACGCGGTCAAGCTCGCCGAACTCGCCGCCGACGCCAGCCGGTTGGGCATCGGATACCTCGTCGGCACCGAGAGCGGTGACCTGCCCGGCGCCGCCTGGGAGATGGAGATCACCGGCGAGGGCAAGCTGCTCGCTCCGCTGCTCGGGCTCGAACTCGACGCGCAGACACTGCCGTTGGCCTTGCAGCAGGCGGTCGTCGAGCTGTTCGTCGAGGCGGACCCCGAGCGGGCGAGCACCAACACCGCGACGCCGCCGTTCCTCGTCGACATCAGCGAGCAGGGCCGGCCGGCCGTGTACGCGCGGCTCGTGGGCCCGTACGAGATCATCGGTCTCGAGACGCCCGACGGTGAGCGCAGCCCGCTGATGCACGAGGCGTTGGCGCTGCTGCTGCTGCACCGCGAGGGTGTGCACCCGCGGGTGCTGTCCTCCGCGCTGTGGCCGCGCGGGGTCACCGACGACGTACGCGACGCGCTCGTCGAGCGGCTGCGGGCCTGGCTGGGCGGCGACCCGGACGGCACGCCGCGGCTCGGCACCGACGCGAGCGGGCGGCTCACGCTCGCCAAGTCGGTCGTCTCCGATCTGGATGTGCTGCGGTCGCTGTACCACGAGGCGACCCAGGGGCAGGGCGTCAACAGCCGTGCGGTGCGCGGGCGGCTGCTCACGGACGCGCTCGTGCTGGTACGCGGTCCGCTGCTCGCCGACCGCCCGCAGGGCCGGTACGGCTGGCTCACCCACGAGATCATCGACGCCCAACTCCCGCTGCTCGTCGCGGACATCGGGCTCGCGCTCTCCGCGTTCCACCTGGAGAAAGGGCGCGCGGAGAAGGCCATCGAGGCCCTCAACGCCTCCCTCAACTCCGCCCCCGCCGACGAGCGGCTCTGGAACGAGCTGCTGCGCGCGACGCACGCGACCGGCGACACCGACCGCCTGCAGCGCCTCGCCGCCGACCTCGTCTCCCGCAGCGGCGCGCGCGGGGTGCCGCCTCGTACCGAGGCGCTCCTCGACGAGCTGCTGCCGGCCTGGCGCAGCGGCGTGGCAGCGGTGGGATGAGCGACCTGCTGCTGACCGCCGTCGCCGCCCTGTGGGGCGCGGCGGCGGGCCTGCTGGTACCCCAGGCCGCGTACCGCTTCGCAGTCGACCCGGACGAGACATGGCGGGACAGCTGCCCCACCGGGCACCCGATCACGGGCACCGCGAGAGGCTGGCTCGGCCTCGCGAGGTGCGGCGACTGTACGGCGGGGGTGGCGCCCGGCAGCACCGGGGCAGCCTCCGCGAGCGGGCCCTCGTACGGCCCCAGCACCCCCCTCGTCTCCCTGGCCACCGCCCTCCTCTGCGCGACCCTCGCCCTCGCCACCGGCACCCGGCCCGAACTCGGTGTCTGGCTGCTGCTCGCGCCGCTCGCGGTGTTGCTGGCGGTGGTGGACTTCAAGGTGCAGCGGCTGCCGGACGTGCTGACCCTGTCGCTCGCGGCGGCGGCCCTGGTGCTGCTGGGGGTGGCCGCGGCCGTTCCCGAGCACGCGGGGGACTGGCTGACGGCGCTGTTCGGGGCGCTCGCGCTCGGGGGCGGGTACTTCGTGCTGTTCCTCATCAACCCGAACGGGATGGGGTTCGGGGACGTGAAGCTCGCGCTCGGGCTCGGGGCGGTGCTCGGCTGGTACGGGTGGAGCGTGGTGTTCCTGGGGACCTTCGCCGGGTTCCTGCTCGGGGCGCTGTACGGGGCCGGACTTGTCGTGGTCCGGCGCGCCGGGCGGAAGTCGTCGATCCCGTTCGGGCCGTTTCTGATCGCGGGGGCGTACGCCGGGCTGCTGGTCGGGGCGTACGCGGCCTGACGTCGGGCCTGTCACATGGCTGGCGTAGGCTGGCCGGGTCTGTCCACACCCTGATGAAAGGGACACTCCCGGTGACCGAGAAGGCCGACCTTCAGTCCGTCCTCGACCGTGCCGCCGAGGGTGGGCGGATCACCCCGGAAGAGGCGCTCGACCTCTACCGGGACGCCCCGCTGCACGCGCTGGGCGTCGCCGCCGACGCCGTACGCAAGCAGCGGTACGCGGGCACCGAGCACATCGCGACGTACATCATCGAGCGCAACATCAACTACACGAACGTGTGCGTCACGGCGTGCAAGTTCTGCGCCTTCTACGCGCCGCCCAAGGACACCGCCAAGGGCTGGACGCGTGACCTCGAGGACATCCTGCGCCGCTGCGCGGAGACCGTCGAGCTGGGCGGTACGCAGATCATGTTCCAGGGCGGGCACCACCCGGACTTCGGCGTCGAGTACTACGAGGAGCACTTCGCCGCGATCAAGGCCGCGTACCCGCAGCTGGTCATCCACTCCCTCGGCGCGTCCGAGGTCGAGCACATGGCCCGTATCTCCAAGGTGTCGGCGGAAGAGGCCATCGCGCGGATCCACGCCGCGGGCCTCGACTCCTTCGCCGGCGCCGGTGCCGAGCTGCTGCCCGCGCGGCCGCGCAAGGCCATCGCCCCGCTGAAGGAGAGCGGCGAGCGCTGGCTGGAGATCATGGAGATCGCGCACGGGCTGGGCGTCGAGTCGACGTCCACGATGCTGATGGGCACCGGCGAGACCAACGCCGAGCGCATCGAGCACCTGCGGATGATCCGTGACGTACAGGACCGGACGGGCGGCTTCCGCGCCTTCATCCCGTACACCTACCAGCCCGAGAACAACCACCTCAAGGGCCGCACCCACGCCACGATCTTCGAGTACCTGCGAATGATCGCGATCGCCCGGCTCTTCATGGACAACATCGCCCACATCCAGGGCTCGTGGCTCACCACCGGCAAGGAAGCGGGCCAACTCTCCCTGCACTACGGCGCGGACGACCTCGGCTCGATCATGCTGGAGGAGAACGTCGTCTCCTCTGCCGGTGCCAAGCACCGCTCCAATCGCATGGAGATCATCGACCTGATCCGCAAGGCCGGGCGGGTGCCCGCCCAGCGGACCACGACGTACGAGCACATCGTCGTCCACGACGACCCGGCGAACGACCCCGTCGACGAGCGGGTCATGTCGCACATCTCGTCCACGGCGATCGAGGGCGGCACGGCCCACCCCGAGCTGAAGCTGCTCGCGTCGAACTGACCTCGCTGTGCTGACGATTCACGCCGCCGACGAGGTGCGGCGCACGTGGGATGCCGAACCGCTCAAGGACGCCGGAGTCGTCGTCGAGGGCGACCGCGTCGCGGGAGTCGGGCCGCTCGACGAGCTCCGCGAGCGGTTCCCGGGGGCGCGGGTCCGGCGCTGGCCCGGGGTCCTCGGGCCCGCCCTCGTCCACGAGGGGCCGCTGCCCGAGGCACCGTCACCCCGTGAACGCGTCCACGCCGTCCTGAAGTCGGGCGCCACCGCCGTACTGGAGGAGTACGCCGGCGAGCCCGGCCTGCGCGCCGCCGCCTCCCGCAACGACGTCGCCGTACTCCCGCGTACGAAGAAGACCGCGATTGCCGACACGGAACGTGCCGACCTCGCGGTCTTCGACGCGGAGGGGGCGTGCATCGCCACGGTGTGCGCGGGGCGCCTGGTGCACCGGCGCCGTTGAATCATCTGGGGCCCGATTCGTCCGGGCCTCAAGTCATCCTGCCAGCGCCTCGGCGAACGCCCCCGCGCTCTGCTCGACCCCACTGCAATCCGTGGCCGCGTCGTCGTTCGCGGTGTCGTCCTCACACTGCTGGTCGCGGAAGGTCGACCACAGCGAGACCCAGGCGACCCCCTGTTCCTCCGCGAACGTGCGGACCTGTGCCGCGTCGGAGAGCGTGAACGTCTCGTTGTCGACGTCGTTGACGCCGATCATCGAGGTGAGGGCGAGGCCCTGCCAGGCGCTCTCGGAGGAGAGCCCGAAGACGTCCTCCAGCTGGGTGTGCGCGGCCTTTGCGGAGGCGATCGCGTAGTCGCCCATGTCACCGTCGTACGAACTGCCGTAGTTCATGGTCATGATGTTGACGGTGGAGACCGCCACGGCGTTGTCGTTGGCGGACTCCAGCAGCGCCAGGCTGTCGGCGTCGAGGCCGGACGGCATGACGGGCAGCGTGAAGGAGACATTGAGGTCGGTGCGGTCCTTCTGGAGCAGCGCGATCGCCTCGGAGCGCAGCGCGACCGAGGCGGAGTCGGTCAGCGCGTCGCCCTCGACGTCGAAGTCCGCCTGCGTCGACCCGGCGGCGTCGAGCGCGGCACCGTAGGCCGCGGCCAGCTCGGACGCGCTGTCGCAGGTCTCGGCGAGCTCCGTACCGGACGCCCCGCCGAAGGAGACCCGCACGCTCGCGCCAGACTCCGTGAGGGCGGAGATCCGGGACTTCACGGCCGAGTCGTCGATGGCGGTCGTGCCGTTCCACTTCGGCGTGCAGTCGCTGCCGTCGGAGATCACGAAAGCCAGGTTGTACGTCGTCGGGGACCCGGTGGAGTCCGTGTCGGAGGCGGTGGTGGCGCTCACGTACGGGGCGTACGAGGTGGACGACGCCGTCTCGGTCGGTGAGGGGGTCGAGCTGGCCTGCGAGGGCTCCGAAGTCGCCGCGTCGGAGCCGTCGTCACCGCCCGAAGAGCACCCCGCACAGGCCAGAGCCATCAGGCAGACGAGCCCGGCGGCCGGCTTCAGGAAACTCCTCATTGCGCATGCACCCGCTCTCGTGATTTCTGTCTCAGGATGGAAACAAAGCGCGTTTCCGCAGTGGAAAGGTGTCACATCCGTCCCTGAATCATGAATACAGGAAGGGCACAGGCGGCTCATGGGAAAGGGTTGGCGAATCGGATGAATCGGACGTGAAAATGGCGCATAAGGTCCATATCTGGCTGCCCTGAACTGCGAAGATGGTCATGGATTCTCTCAGGGAAAAGACAGGTTAAGGCGTTTCTCATTGGCGCCTCACATGGGAACCAGAGTTTTTGACACATAAAGGTCTCCTAATGTCTGGGGAATGCAATCCGAGTCCGCCATCGAAAATCGCGCCACCGAGCGCGGCCGCCGCAGGAAACGTGGCAACGGGGCCGCGGACGGTCCCGTGTTCGTTGACAACTCCGGGCGCAGATCACGTCTGCTGCGCCGAATCGGCACCCTCGTCGGTGTCGTCTGCCTCGGGTACGCGGTCGTACTCGGCATGGCCTTCATGGGCTGGGGCATCTCGGTGACCCCTTCCTCGCTGCTCCCCTTCGGGGGCGGCCAGGCGGCCGGTGCACCCGGCGGCGGGGGGTCCGGGCAGTTGCCGGGCGGCGTCGCTCCCACCGGCACCCCGCCCACCGGAGCCCCGCCCACCGGCGCAGCCCCGTCCCCCTCCGCGTCCGCCTCCACCGGCGCCAACTGACCGGGACACACCGACACTTATGACTACGACGTCCTCGCGCGGTCGCCGGCGCGCCCCCTCCAAGATGGGGCGGGCCGCCAGCAGGGCCGCGGCGCTGCAGAAGCCGCGCGTGATCCTCGCGCTGCTGCTTCTGCTGGCGCTCACCAGCGTGATGCTCCTCGACGGCTATCTGCGCTCCGAGGTCGGCAACGACCAGCGCGTGCGCGATGGCGCGGCCTACGACAAGGTCCCGGAGAAGATCCTTGACGGCGGCCCCATCCTGACGTTCAACAACGGCACGTCCAAGACGCAGTCAGTGCCGGACAAGACCATCGTGCTCACCTTCGACGACGGTCCCAATCCGACCTGGACTCCCCAGATCCTCAAGGTGCTCGAGGAGAACGACGTACAGGCCACGTTCTTCGTGGTGGGCTCGATGGTCAGCCGCTCCCCGAGCGTGGTGAAGGACCTCGTGGACCAGGGCAACGAGATCGGCATCCACACCTTCACGCACGTCGACCTCTCCTACCAGAGCACGGCACGGCTCAAGCGCGAACTGGTGCAGACGCAGCTGGCCCTCGCGGGCGCCGCGGGGATCCAGACGACGCTGTTCCGTGCCCCGTACTCCTCCGAGATCAACGCCGTCGACAACTACAGCTGGCCCGTCTACAAGGAGATCGGCGGCCTGGGCTACACCAGCGTCTTCGTCGACACCGACAGCGACGACTGGAAGCAGCCGGGCGTCTCGAAGATCATCAAGTGGGCCACGCCGGAGGACAACGAGGGCGCCGTCGTCCTCATGCACGACGCGGGCGGCAACCGCGCGCAGACGGTCAAGGCGCTCGGCACGTACATCAAGACGATGAAGGCGAAGGGGTACTCCTTCACCACGGTCAGCGGCGCCGAGGCCAAGCTGCGCAGCGAGGAGTCGGGCAACGCGGAGGCCGTCGGGGTCGCTCAGCAGACCGGTCAGTCCACCGAGTCCGGCCAGACCGGTCAGTCCGCGGAGTCCGGCCAGGCTGGTCAGTCCGCGGATTCAGGCCAGCAGCCGCCCGGGGCGCAGGGCACCGGCCGGAACACCGAGCAGGCCGCCCACTCCGAGGCCACCGGCGCCACCCTCTACGAGGGCAAGGCCCTCATCGTGGCGGTCACGGTCGCCGAATGGGTCGTACCGGCGCTCGCCTGGTTCCTTGCCGTCGTCGGCGTCGCCGTCATGGGCAGGTTCGGGATGATGCTGATCCTCGCCCGCCGCCACTACAGACAGCGCAACAAGAAACGCGGCAAGCGCGGCCAGTTCAGCTGGGGGCCGACGGTCACCAGGCCGGTGACCGTGATCGTGCCCGCGTACAACGAGAAGGAGTGCATCGCCAACACCCTGGAGTCGCTGGCGAGGAGCACCCATCCGATCGAGATCATCGTGGTCGACGACGGCTCCACGGACGGCACGTCCGAGATCTCGCGCAGCGCGGCGGAGTCCCTCGGCATGACGAACGTCCGCGTCATCCGGCAGGAGAACGCGGGCAAGCCGGCCGCGCTCAACAACGGTGTGCGCAACGCGAGTTACGACATCGTCGTGATGATGGACGGCGACACCGTCTTCGAGCCGGACGCCGTGCACCAGCTGGTGCAGCCCTTCGCCGACCCGGAGATCGGCGCGGTCGCGGGCAACGCCAAGGTCGGCAACCGCAACACCATCATCGGCGCCTGGCAGCACATCGAGTACGTGATGGGCTTCAACCTCGACCGCCGCATGTACGACCTGCTGCGCTGCATGCCCACCATCCCGGGCGCCATCGGCGCGTTCCGCCGGGACGCCGTCCTCGAGGTCGGCGGCATGAGTGAGGACACGCTCGCCGAGGACACCGACATCACCATCGCCATGCACCGCGGCGGCTGGCGGGTCGTCTACCAGGAGCACGCCATCGCCTGGACGGAGGCGCCCGGCTCCCTCAAGCAGCTGTGGTCGCAGCGCTACCGCTGGTCGTACGGCACCATGCAGGCGCTCTGGAAGCACCGCAAGTCCCTGACGGACAAGGGTCCTTCGGGCCGCTTCGGCCGGGTCGGCATGCCCCTGGTCGTGATCTTCCAGATCATCACGCCGGTCTTCGCGCCGCTCATCGACGTGTTCACCATCTACTCGATGATCTTCGTGGACTTCCAGGCGGCACTGCTCGCCTGGCTGGCCGTCCTCGGCATCCAACTGGTCTGCGCGGCCTACGCGTTCCACCTCGACAAGGAGAAGTACCGCTACCTCGCGATGATGCCGCTCCAGCAACTCGCGTACCGCCAGATGATGTACCTGGTCCTGATCCACTCCAGCGTCACGGCCCTGACCGGCGGACGCCTCCGCTGGCAGAAGCTCAAGCGCACGGGTGAGGTCGGGACTCCGGCAGGGGTGAGCTAGATGAGCTGGGGGTCCGAGCAACAGGGACAGCAGGGGTACGGGTACGGGCAGCAGCCTCAGCCGTACCCGCAGCAGCCCCAGCCGTACGCACAGGGGTACCCCCAGCAGTACGACCAGGGGTACGCGCAGCCGGTGCAGCAGCCGTACGCGCAGCCCGGACAGCAGCCGTACGCGCAGCCCGTTGAGTACGAACAGCCCGCGCAGTACGAGCAGCAGCCTTGGAGTTACGTTCCCGAGGAACCGGAAGCGGTCTCGACCACCGCCCAGTTGGACCCGGTGCAGTCCGAGCCGCCGGCTCCTCCTGAGGAGGAGCTACCGGACTCGGCGCCGGAGGAGCCCGCACCCAAGCCGAAGGCCGGCGGCCGTGACCGCTACTTCGACGCGCTGCGCGCCGTAGCGCTCGTCCGCGTGGTGACGTACCACACCTTCGGCTGGGCCTGGGCGGGCATGGTCTTCCCGTCGATGGGCGTGATGTTCGCGCTCGCCGGCACGCTGATGGCCAAGTCCCTGGAGCGCCCCGCGTTCAAGGTGGTCAAGAGCCGGATGCGGCGGCTGCTGCCGCCCTTCTGGTTCTGGGGTGCCTTCGTCGTGGTGGCGATGTTGATCCACGACTGGATGCCGGGCTGGCAGATCGTCTTCTGGATCGTGCCGGTCGGTGACCCGCCGGGCAACCAGTGGGGCGTCCAGGCCTGGGAGATCCTCTGGTACCTGCGGACGTACCTCTGGTTCGTGCTGCTGTCGCCGCTGCTCCTGTGGATCTTCCGGAAGGCGCCGATTCCGGTCCTGCTCCTCTCCCTCGTCCCGATCGTGGTGTTCCAGTACGGGTGGACGCCGCCGTGGAACCGCTTCGGCAGCGCGCTCACGGACCTGGCCACCTATCTGTTCTGCTGGCTCGTCGGCTTCGCGCACCGCGAGGGCGTGCTCCAGCGGCTGAAGCCGCCGCTGGTGGTCGTGGCCTCGCTGGCCGCGCTGGCGTTCGGCGGCTGGTACGCCTTCGGCCACCAGGCGGAGTTCGGGACGTACGACCTGGACGAGATCCCGCTCGCCCAGGCCTTCTTCTCGGCCGGCTTCGTGACGCTGCTGATGTACTTCAAGGCGTACTACGAAGTCGACTTCGCCTGGCTCGCCCGCTTCAAACGGCTCGACAGGATCGTGACGATCTTCAACGGGCGAGCCGTGACGATCTATCTCTGGCACGAGATCGCACTGGTACTGGCGGTTCCACTGATCGACCAGTTCTGGAAGGTTCCCGCGTTCGAGAGGTGGCTGCCGCTGGAGAGCCAGTGGTTCATGTTCGGCATCGGCTGGGTGCTGATCTGGATCGCGATCCCGCTCTTCGGCTGGGTCGAGGACGTCGCGGCGAAGAAGAAGCCGAAGCTGCTGCCGTAGGGCGGTAGGCCCTTTTTATGAAGACCGGCGTACGGGCCGGGTGCTGGAGAGTCGCCCGGTCCGTACTGCCACAATGGGGGCGTGACCCGCGCATCCCTGAACAAGCAGCCGCACGAAGTCGCCTCGATGTTCGACGACGTCGCGGAACGCTACGACCTGACGAACGACGTGCTCTCCCTCGGCCAGGACCGGGTGTGGCGCAAGGAGGTCGCGAAGGCGGTCGACGCGCGGCCCGCACAGAAGATCCTGGACCTGGCGGCGGGCACGGCCACCTCGTCCCTCCCCTTCGCACGCACCGGCGCCTACGTCGTCCCCTGCGACTTCTCCCTCGGGATGCTCCGCGTCGGCAAGAAGAACCACCCCTGGCTGCCGCTGACGGCGGGCGACGCGACGAAGCTGCCCTTCAAGGACGACACCTTCGACGCGGTCACGATCTCCTTCGGGCTGCGCAACGTACAGGACACCGACACCGCGCTGCGCGAGCTGTACCGGGTGACGAAGCCCGGCGGCCGGGTCGTGATCTGCGAGTTCTCGCACCCGACGTGGGCGCCCTTCCGCACGGTGTACACCGAGTACCTGATGCGCGCGCTGCCGCCGGTCGCCCGCGCGGTCTCCTCCAACCCCGACGCGTACGTCTATCTCGCCGAGTCCATCCGCGAGTGGCCCGACCAGCCCGCGCTGGCCGAGCGCCTGCGCAAGGCCGGCTGGTCCAAGGTGGCGTGGCGGAACCTGACGGGCGGGGTCGTGGCCCTGCACCGGGGCTTCAAGGCCTGACCCGGTCCGACCCGAGGGCATGGGGCTTCAAGGCCTGACCCGGCCAGGCTCGGGGCACCGGTCGGTATCAGTACCTGAGCACCTCGAACGGGTCGCCCGGCGCGTCGAGTTCGCGGTGCACACCGCCCGGCGGCGGACCGGTCCTGCGCGGCTCGCGCACCCCCGCGCCCCCGCCGCCCTCCGAGTCACCGAAGTCGAACCACACCGTCACCACGGCGCCGCGCGGCACCTCGGCATCGGGCGGCGGATATTGCCGTACGACGTAATCGACGACGGTGAGATGGAAGTCGGGCCGGTCGGGCGCGGCGAGCAGCACACCTCGCGCCTCGGCCGTCTCACGCGCGTCCACAGCCATCAGTCCCACGAGCCGCGGTACGCGCACTTCGGGTGTCTTGGGTGTTATGCGCACAGACGTCACCCCCAGCGGTACCGGCAGAGTAAGCCCCTGCCGTGCCCTTCCGGAAGCCGTCGGGTGGCTTGCCGACAGCGGTCAGAGGGCCAGCCGGTAGCAGTGCGCGGGCTGCTCCAGGTCCGGGTGGGGGAAGCGCTCGGCCAGTTCCATACCGAGGCGCCGGGTCAAGGCGATGGACCGCTCGTTGTCGGCTCTCACCATGGCGACGACGTGGGAGACGCCTGCCGCTCGCAGCCTCTCCAGGGTGGTCAGGGCGGCCGCCGTGGCGTACCCCTTGCCCCAGTGCGCCCGCCCGAGCCGCCAGCCGATCTCGATCTCACCCGTGGGCCCCCATTCCCGCTGCCACGGCTGCGCTCCGGTGAACCCCAGCACCTCATCCGCCGGGCCGACCATCGTCCACAGACAGAACCCCAGCTCCGCGTCGTGCCTGCGCTGGCGCGCGGTGAGCTCCTCGTACACGGACAGTTCGGCCGCCCTGCCCCCGTGGAACTCCATGACCTCCGGGTCGGCGAATACGCGGTGCCAGGCGAAGGCGTCCTCGTCGGTGGGGACACGGAGCGTCACGTCGGGGAGAGCTCGGTTCACGGGGGCAGCCCTTCAGCCAGGTGATCAGTACCGCTGCATAGACTGCCCATGTCCAGTGCCCGTCGGCACGTTGATTGCGAATCTTGGGGAGAACCCGCCGTGACCGAGCCCCAGCCCCTCTCCGAAAACACCGCCGATGTCATCGTCGTCGGGGCCGGGCCAGCCGGTTCGACCACCGCGTACTACCTGGCCAAGGCCGGACTGGATGTCCTGCTCCTGGAGAAGACCGCGTTCCCGCGGGAGAAGGTGTGCGGCGACGGGCTGACCCCGCGCGCCACCAAGCAGCTCGTCTCCATGGGCATCGACATCTCGGAGGAGGCCGGCTGGCTCCGCAACAAGGGCCTGCGCATCATCGGCGGCGGCGTCCGCCTCCAGCTGGACTGGCCGGATCTCGCCTCCTTCCCCGACTACGGACTCGTCCGCAAGCGCGACGACTTCGACGAGCAGCTCGCACGCCAGGCGCAGAAGGCCGGCGCGCGACTCTACGAGCGCTGCAACGTCGGCGCCCCGATCATCGACGACCGCACGGGCCGCATCACCGGCGTCCACGCCAAACTCGGCGACACCGGTGAGAAGCGGGAAGTCACCTTCCACGCCCCGCTGGTCGTCGCGGCCGACGGCAACTCCACCCGACTCTCCCTGGCGATGGGCCTGCACCGCCGCGAGGACCGCCCGATGGGCGTCGCGGTCCGTACGTACTTCACCTCCCCGCGCCACGAGGACGACTACCTGGAGTCCTGGCTGGAACTCTGGGACCGCCGGGGAGCCGAGGACCGGCTCCTCCCCGGCTACGGCTGGATCTTCGGCATGGGCGACGGCACGTCGAACGTCGGTCTCGGTGTCCTGAACACCTCCGACTCCTTCAAGGAACTGGACTGGCGGGAAGTCCTCAAGGCCTGGTGTGCCTCGATGCCGGAGGACTGGGGCTACACGCCGGAGAACATGACGGGCCCGATCCGCGGTGCCGCCCTCCCCATGGCCTTCAACCGCCAACCGCACTACACCAAGGGGCTGTTGCTGGTCGGCGACGCCGGCGGCCTGGTGAACCCCTTCAACGGGGAGGGCATCGCCTACGCCATGGAATCCGGCCAGATCGCCGCCGACGTCATCGTCCAGGCGCACGCGCGGGCGACCGACGGCCAGCGCGAACTGGCCCTCCAGCGCTACCCGCGCGTGCTCAAGGACACCTACGGCGGCTACTACACACTCGGCCGCGCCTTCGTGAAGCTCATCGGCAACCCGAGGGTCATGAAGATCGCGGCGGAGCGCGGCCTGACCCACCCGCTGCTGATGAAGTTCACCCTGAAGATGCTCGCCAACCTGACGGATCCGACGGGCGGCGACGCGATGGACCGCATCATCAACGGGCTGTCGAAGGTGGCTCCGAAGGCCTGATCAGCCTGGTCTCGAAACCAACCTGCTCTCGAGATCAACCTGCTCTCGAAGGCCTGATCAGCGGCCGAGTTCCGCTGTCCTGACGGCGCGGCGGGCGAAGACCCGCTCGCGCCGGTCCTCCATCTGCCGCAGCGCGTCCCGCCGTTCCCGCTTGGAGAGCCGGTCCAGGTAGACATGACCGTTGACGTGGTCGGTCTCGTGCTGCAGGCAGCGGGCGAAATACCCCGTTCCCTCGATGGTGAGGGCGTTCCCGTCCTGGTCGAAGCCGCGCACCACGGCACGGTCGGGGCGGGGTACGTCCACGACGGCGCCCGGCACCGACAGGCACCCTTCCCCCTCTTCGAGGAGACGCCGGCCGGTCGGATCGAGCTGATCCAGGACCGGGTTGGCGATATGACCGACATGCCGGACTCCGTCGTCGTCCGGGCAGTCGTACACGAACAGCCGCAGATCCACGCCCACCTGATTGGCGGCGAGACCCGCTCCGTCCGCGACGCGCATCGTCAGGAACATGTCGCCGATGAGCGCGGCGAGATCGGGGCCGAACTCGGTGACGTCCCGGCACGGCCGGTGCAGCACCTCTTCCCCGACCTCGGTGATCCGGCGCACCATCCCGCGCCGTGCCTCCGGCGAGAGCGCCGGATACGAGTCGACGGGCTTTCCCTGCACGAACACTCGTGGCATCGCTGTGTCTCCTTCAGGTGTGAGGCTGTTGTGGACCCTCGCGGGCCCTCATGGACCCTCCTGGGGCCCGCGAGGGCCCTTGCGGGCTCCACGACAACAGAACACCTGGCACAGCGCCAGCAGCACACCGGACATGGCACCAGCACCACGCCGGACATGGCGAAGGGACCGCCGCTCTCCCGAGCGACGGCCCTCAACCCTGACGATTCGTGCGACTCAGCTCAGAGAACGCGCACCGCACCGGTGGCCGGGTAGCCCGAAAGGTCCTGAATCACCACACCCTTGGAGGGGTTGGCCGCGTCCAGGTACTGGCCGTCACCGATGTAGACACCCACGTGGTACGCCGAACCGGCCGAACCCCAGTACAGGATGTCCCCGACCGCGAGGTTGGACAGCGACACCGGCGTACCGGCCGTCGACTGGTCACCCGAGACGCGCGGCAGGTCCACGCCGGCCTGCTTGAACGCGGCCTGCACGAGACCGGAGCAGTCCCACGAGTTGGGGCCGGTGCCGCCCATCACGTACGCGTCGCCGACCTGCGCCTTGAGGAAGGCGATCACGGTCGCGACACTGCCGCTGGCCGGGGCGGAGACGGACGTGGAGGCGGAATCGGAGGAGGACAGGGTGGTCCGCTCCGCGGAACGCGAGGCGGCCTCCTCCGCGGCGGCCTTGCGCGCGGCTTCGTCGGCAGCCTTCTTCTTGGCAGCCGCCTTCGCCTTGGCGTCCGCGAGGTCCGCCTTGGCCTGCTGTGCGGCCTTGGCGGCGGCAGCGTCACGCTCCGCCTGCAGCTCGTAGTTCGCCGCGGCCTGCTGGGTGGCGTCCGCCGACTGCGCGACCTGGGTGGCCAGATCGGCCGTCAGGGCGGACAGGTCGAGCGTCTGCGTCGTCTCGGCAGCGTTCGCCGAACCGGACGCCCCGGCCACTGCCAGGGTGCTGAGAACGCCACCGGCAACTCCGGCACGCATCGCGAGTGTCGACGCGTTGCGGCGGGGTTTCCGGTGGCTGCGTATGTGAGCGGTGTGGGACATGAGTACAACCGGTACCAGGGACTCCCTCATACCTTCAAGAAACGTGTGCTGCGCCACAGTTGTTCAATCCCTGTGCCGAATTCACCTGGCGTCACTCTTTATTGACGCCGTAACGGGCATTGCGGACACGACCCATCAAGCCCGTGATCATGGGCTTTCCGTATTACGTCCGGATTGCCCGGCACCTACCACCGGTTGGAGCCGATGGCCAAGCCCGGCTTATTCGACCCATAGGTGGATGTGGCGCAGGTCACGGAACGGTCACCGCGGCGACGGCGTCCCGCGCGGGAATCCCGAGCTCCCCCGCTCGTGAATGTGTGCACGCGTCCACATCCCTCCGTCCGTCTCCCCCTGACGTGTGAACGCGTCCTCTATCAAGGCCTCGCGTCCAGCACCAATTTGCATGCATAGGAAGCCTCTTGATATAGAGACGCCGTCCTGGACCTGCGGTGACGAGCGGAAATATCACCTCGGGTGACCGTCCGGACGCTTCACGTGCGAAGATCACGGCCCTTCCGACTTCATGATCGTTCGCTGGGTGGTGGAGATCACAAAGTCGTTGTCGTACCCCGTGTCGCAGATCACAGACCGGCGGGCATAAGATGCGGGGCAGTTGGGCTTGTGACCTGCTTCACATGTGCGCGATCTTCGCCGGGACGGGTGGAGCTCGTGAGGCACGCGGGGCAGGAGTGCTTGCCCGACGCAACCGCCAGCAGTCAACGCCGACTGAGAGGAGCGAGGAGCGTGAACGCGTATGCGCCGATCCTCGTACTGGGAGCCCTCGGGGCAGGCTTTGCGATCTTCTCCGTGGTCATGGCCACGCTTATCGGTCCAAAGCGTTACAACCGGGCCAAGCTCGAGGCCTACGAGTGCGGTATCGAGCCGACCCCCACGCCGGCAGGCGGCGGGCGATTCCCCATCAAGTACTACCTGACGGCGATGCTCTTCATCGTCTTCGACATCGAGATCGTCTTCCTCTACCCCTGGGCCGTCACATTCGACGCCCTGGGTGTTTTCGGGCTCGTGGAGATGTTGCTCTTCGTGCTCACCGTCTTCGTGGCGTACGCGTACGTATGGCGGCGCGGCGGCCTGGAATGGGACTGAGGGGCCTTTAAGACATGGGACTCGAAGAAAAACTGCCGAGCGGATTCCTGCTGACCACCGTCGAGCAGGCCGCGGGCTGGGTGCGTAAGTCGTCCGTCTTCCCCGCCACGTTCGGACTCGCCTGCTGCGCCATCGAGATGATGACGACCGGCGCCGGGCGTTACGACCTGGCGCGCTTCGGTATGGAGGTCTTCCGCGGATCACCACGCCAGGCGGACCTGATGATCGTCGCCGGCCGGGTCAGCCAGAAGATGGCGCCGGTTCTGCGGCAGGTCTATGACCAGATGCCCAACCCCAAGTGGGTGATCTCCATGGGGGTTTGTGCCTCGTCGGGCGGAATGTTCAACAACTACGCGATTGTGCAGGGAG
This sequence comes from Streptomyces sp. NBC_00620, assembly GCF_026341825.1. Classification (GTDB taxonomy): domain Bacteria; phylum Actinomycetota; class Actinomycetes; order Streptomycetales; family Streptomycetaceae; genus Streptomyces. The sequence goes on along the minus strand of NZ_JAPENY010000001.1, from coordinate 1,097,267 downwards.
TCGACCACATCGTCCCGGTCGACATCTATTTGCCCGGCTGTCCGCCGCGGCCCGAGATGCTGATCGACGCGATTCTCAAGCTGCACCAGAAGATCCAGAGCTCCAAGCTCGGCGTGAACGCCGAGGAGGCGGCCCGTGAGGCGGAGGAAGCGGCGCTCAAGGCGCTGCCCACCATCGAGATGAAGGGCCTGCTGCGGTGAGCGACGCGAGCAACGGGGTCAACCCCGAAAAGGACCTCGGCGCCTCCAACCTCCCCGGCCAGCGTGGCGATGGCGGCGAGGAGATCCGCGTCCAGCGCGGCATGTTCGGCGCCAACAACGGCGGCGACACCACCGGCTACGGCGGCCTGGTCCGCTCGATCCGGCTCCCTGGCGAGGCCGCCCGCCCGTACGGCGGCTGGTTCGACGAAGTCGCCGACGAACTGGAAGGCGCCCTGGAGGAACAGGGACTCGTCCCCGAGAACGTCATCGAGAAGACGGTCGTCGACCGCGACGAGCTCACCTTCCACATCGAACGCGAACACCTGGTCCGCGTCGCCCAGACCCTGCGCGACGACCCGGCCCTCCGCTTCGAACTGTGCACCGGCGTCTCGGGCGTCCACTACCTGCACGACAAGGGCCGCGAGCTGCACGCCGTCTACCACCTGCGCTCGATCACCCACAACCGGTTGATCCGCCTGGAGGTCAGCGCCCCCGACGCCGACCCGCACGTCCCCTCGCTCGTCCCCGTGTACCCGACGAACGACTGGCACGAGCGCGAGACGTACGACTTCTTCGGGCTGATCTTCGACGGTCACCCGGCGCTGACGCGGATCATGATGCCGGACGACTGGCAGGGCTTCCCGCAGCGCAAGGACTACCCCCTCGGCGGCATCCCCGTCGAGTACAAGGGCGCCCAGATCCCGGCTCCGGACCAGCGGAGGTCGTACTCATGAGCACACAGACCCCTTCTCCCGAGGCGTCCGCCGCCTCGGCCCGCGAGACGACCGAGGGCACCGTATATACGGTCACCGGTGGGGACTGGGACGAGGTCGCCCAGGCCGCGGTGAAGTCCGACGACGAGCGCATCATCGTCAACATGGGCCCGCAGCACCCGTCCACGCACGGCGTGCTCCGGCTCATCCTGGAGATCGACGGCGAGACGGTCACCGAGGCCCGCTGCGGCATCGGCTACCTCCACACCGGCATCGAGAAGAACCTCGAGTTCCGCACGTGGACGCAGGGCACCACGTTCGTGACGCGCATGGACTACCTGACCCCGTTCTTCAACGAGACGGCCTACTGTCTCGCCGTCGAGAAGCTCCTCGGCATCGAGGACCAGATCCCCGACCGCGCCACGATCATCCGCGTGCTCCTGATGGAGCTGAACCGGCTCTCCTCCCACCTGGTGTGCATCGCCACCGGCGGCATGGAGCTGGGCGCCACCACGATCATGATCTACGGCTTCCGTGATCGTGAACTCATTCTCGACATCTACGAGCTGATCACCGGCCTCCGGATGAACCACGCGTACATCCGCCCCGGCGGACTCGCCCAGGACCTGCCGCCGGGCGCGGTGGACCAGATCCGCGAGTTCGTGAAGAAGATGACGAAGAACCTTCCCGAGTACGACAAGCTCGCCACCGGGAACCCCATCTTCAAGGCCCGTATGCAGGACGTCGGCTATCTCGACCTGGCCGGCTGCATGGCCCTCGGCGCCACCGGCCCGGTCCTGCGCTCCGCGGGCCTGCCGCACGACCTGCGCAAGTCCCAGCCGTACTGCGGCTACGAGACCTACGACTTCGAGGTCCCGACCGCCGACACCTGCGACTCCTACGGGCGCTTCCTGATCCGGCTGGAGGAGATGCGCCAGTCGCTGCGCATCGTCGAGCAGTGCCTGGACCGGCTGCAGCCCGGCCCGGTCATGGTCACCGACAAGAAGATCGCCTGGCCCGCGCAGCTCGCGCTCGGTCCCGACGGTCTCGGTAACTCCCTCGACCACATCAAGAAGATCATGGGCACCTCCATGGAGGCCCTGATCCACCACTTCAAGCTGGTGACCGAGGGCTTCCGCGTCCCGCCGGGACAGACGTACGCGGCAGTCGAGTCGCCCAAGGGCGAGCTCGGGGTGCACGCCGTGTCCGACGGAGGCACCCGCCCCTTCAGGGTCCACTTCCGCGACCCGTCCTTCACCAACCTTCAGGCCATGGCGGCGATGTGCGAGGGCGGCCAGGTCGCCGACGTCATCGTCGCTGTCGCGTCCATCGACCCTGTGATGGGAGGCGTCGACCGGTGACCACCACTCCCTCCCAGGGTGTAGGCCTGGGCATGCCCCAACTGCCCGCGCCCGCATACCCGGACGACGTTCGAGCCCGGCTCGAAACGGACGCGCGCGAGATCATCGCCCGCTATCCGGACTCCCGCTCCGCGCTCCTGCCGATGCTGCACCTCGTGCAGTCGGAAGAGGGCCATGTCACGCGCACGGGACAGCGGTTCTGCGCCGAGCTGCTGGACCTGACCACGGCCGAGGTCGCCGCGGTCGCGACCTTCTACTCCATGTACCGGCGCGGGCCGAGCGGCGACTACCAAGTGGGTGTGTGCACCAACACCCTGTGCGCGGTCATGGGCGGCGACGCCATCTTCGAGGCCCTCCAGGACCACCTGGGCGTCGGCAACGGTGGGACCACCGACGACGGCAAGGTCACCCTGGAGCACATCGAGTGCAACGCGGCCTGCGACTTCGCGCCGGTCGTGATGGTCAACTGGGAGTTCTTCGACAACCAGACCGTGGCCTCCGCGAAGCGCCTCGTCGACGACCTGCGCTCGGGAGTTCAGGTCGATCCCACCCGGGGCGCCCCCTTGTGCACCTTCAAGGACACCGCCCGGATCCTGGCCGGCTTCCCCGACGAACGCGAGGGGGCCGTCGAGGCGGGCGGCAGTGCGGGGCCGGCATCACTGATCGGGCTGCGTCTGGCCAAGGGCGAGACGCAGCCTGTGCGCGTAGTACATCCGCGTGGTGGGGGTCCTAAGGATCAGCCGTCCGCCGAGCGCTCGAGCTCTGCCGAGCACTTGAGCTCACATGACGCGCCGCAGGACACGTCGGCATCCGACCCGTCCCACCCGGCGGGCCCTGTCGCCGAGGAGGGGGAGTGATGACGTTGGCACCCGAAATCAACGAGACGAGCCCCGAGAAGCTGCTCGCACCCGTGCTGTCGGCCTTCTGGGACGAGGAGAAGTCCTGGACTCTCGACGTCTACCGGAGGCACGAGGGGTACGAGGGCCTACGCAAGGCGCTCGCGATGTCGCCGGACGACCTGATCGCGTACGTCAAGGACTCAGGTCTGCGCGGCCGGGGTGGTGCGGGATTCCCTACCGGAATGAAGTGGCAGTTCATTCCCCAGGGCGATGGCAAACCACACTATCTAGTTGTCAACGCCGACGAGTCGGAGCCGGGAACCTGCAAGGACATCCCGCTCCTCTTCGCGAACCCGCATAGCCTCATCGAGGGCATTGTGATCGCGTGTTATGCCATCCGGTCTTCGCATGCGTTCATCTATCTGCGCGGTGAAGTGGTCCCCGTATTGCGGCGGTTGCACGAGGCCGTACGTGAGGCCTACGCGGCGGGCTACCTCGGCGAGAACATCCTGGGCAGCGGACTCGACCTCCAGCTCACCGTGCACGCGGGCGCGGGCGCGTACATCTGCGGTGAGGAGACCGCACTGCTCGACTCGCTCGAAGGCCGCCGTGGTCAACCGCGGCTCCGTCCCCCTTTCCCTGCCGTCGCGGGCCTCTATGCGTGCCCAACTGTTGTAAATAACGTCGAATCGATCGCGTCAGTTCCCGCAATTCTCCAAAAGGGCAAGGAATGGTTCCGGTCGATGGGCAGCGAGAAGTCTCCGGGCTTCACGCTCTACTCGCTCTCCGGCCACGTCACCAATCCGGGTCAGTACGAGGCCCCGCTGGGCATCACGCTCCGCCAACTCCTCGACATGAGCGGCGGGATCCGCCCCGGTCACCGGCTGAAGTTCTGGACACCCGGCGGCTCCTCGACGCCGATGTTCACCGACGAGCACCTCGACGTCCCTCTTGACTACGAAGGAGTGGGCGCCGCGGGTTCCATGCTCGGCACAAAAGCACTCCAGTGCTTCGACGAGACGACCTGCGTCGTACGAGCGGTCACGCGGTGGACCGAGTTCTACGCACACGAGTCCTGCGGCAAGTGCACGCCGTGCCGCGAAGGGACGTACTGGCTCGTGCAGTTGCTGCGCGACATCGAGGCCGGCAAGGGCGTCATGTCCGACCTCGACAAGCTGAACGACATCGCCGACAACATCAACGGCAAGTCGTTCTGCGCCCTCGGTGACGGCGCCGCCTCACCGATCTTCTCCTCGCTCAAGTACTTCCGTGAGGAGTACGAGCAGCACATCACGGGCCGCGGCTGCCCCTTCGACCCCGCCAAGTCGACCGTCTGGGCGGACAAGCACACGGAGGTGAACGCATGACAGTGACCACCAGCGCTCCCTCCGGAGGCGGGGAGGCGGCCGTCCCGCCGGAGGACCTCGTCTCGCTGACGATCGACGGCGTCGAGATCAGCGTGCCCAAGGGCACTCTGGTCATCAGGGCCGCCGAACAGCTCGGCATCGAGATCCCCCGCTTCTGCGACCACCCGCTTCTCGACCCGGTCGGCGCCTGCCGCCAGTGCATCGTCGAGGTCGAGGGCCAGCGCAAGCCCATGGCGTCCTGCACGATCACCTGTACGGACGGGATGGTCGTCAAGACCCACCTCACCTCGCCCGTCGCCGAGAAGGCCCAGCACGGTGTGATGGAGCTGCTGCTCATCAACCACCCGCTGGACTGCCCGGTCTGCGACAAGGGCGGCGAGTGCCCCCTGCAGAACCAGGCGATGTCGCACGGCAACGCGGAGTCCCGCTTCGAGGGCAAGAAGAGGACGTACGAGAAGCCGGTCCCGATCTCCACACAGGTGCTGCTCGACCGTGAGCGGTGCGTGCTCTGCGCGCGCTGCACCCGCTTCTCCAACCAGATCGCGGGCGACCCGATGATCGAGATGGTCGAGCGGGGCGCGCTCCAGCAGATCGGCACCGGGGAGGGCGATCCCTTCGAGTCGTACTTCTCCGGGAACACCATCCAGATCTGCCCGGTGGGCGCTCTGACGTCGGCGGCGTACCGCTTCCGCGCGCGGCCCTTCGACCTCATCTCCTCGCACTCCGTCTGCGAGCACTGCTCCGGCGGCTGCGCCACCCGCACCGACCACCGGCGCGGCAAGGTCATGCGGCGCCTGGCGTCCCCGGACCCCGAGGTCAACGAGGAGTGGCTCTGCGACAAGGGGCGGTTCGGCTTCCGGTACGCGCAGCAGCGGGACCGTCTGGACACGCCTCTCGTACGGGGCGAGTCGGGAGAGCTGGAGCCCGCTTCCTGGCCGGAGGCCCTGGAGGCCGCCGCTCAGGGGCTGTTGGCAGCCCGCGGCAGGTCCGGCGTCCTGACCGGCGGCCGTCTCACCGTCGAAGACGCCTACGCGTACAGCAAGTTCGCGCGCGTGGCCCTCGACACGAACGACATCGACTTCCGCGCGCGCGTGCACAGCGGCGAGGAGGCCGACTTCCTGGCCGCCAAGGTCGCCGGACGCGGACGGGATCTCGACGGTACGGGGGTCACGTACACGGCACTGGAGAAGGCACCCGCCGTCCTGCTCGTCGGCTTCGAGGCCGAGGAGGAGGCGCCCGGCGTCTTCCTGCGGCTGCGCAAGGCGTGGCGCGGACATGGGCAGAAGACCTTCTCGCTCGCCACGCACGCGACGCGCGGTCTGGAGAAGGCGGGCGGCACGCTGCTGCCCGCCGCGCCCGGCACCGAGACCGAGTGGCTGGACGCGCTCGCGAGTGGTTTCGGCCTGGAGGGCGACGGCGCGAAGGCCGCCGAGGCGCTGCGCGGCGAAGGCGCGGTGATCGTCGTGGGTGAGCGGCTCGCCGCCGTGGCGGGCGGGCTCACCGCCGCCGTACGGGCCGCGTCCGCGACCGGCGCCCAGCTGGTGTGGATTCCGCGCCGGGCCGGGGAGCGCGGCGCGATCGAGGCGGGTGCGCTGCCGTCACTGCTGCCGGGCGGACGTCCGGCCACCGACCCGCGCGCGCGGGCCGAGGTCGCGGTGGCCTGGGGTGTCTCCGAACTCCCGCACCGCTACGGCCGCGACACCGGCCAGATCGTCGAAGCGGCCGTCGGTGGCGAGCTGCAGGCGTTGGTCGTCGCCGGTGTGGAGGTCGCCGACCTCCCCGATCCGGCACGCGCGCGTGAAGCACTATCCGAAGTGGGCTTCCTGGTGTCGCTCGAACTGCGTCCCAGCGAGGTCACCGAGCACGCGGATGTCGTTCTTCCAGTGGCCGCGGTCGTCGAGAAGGCGGGCACCTTCCTCAACTGGGAGGGCCGGGCACGCCTCTTCGAGTCCGCGCTCAAGCCCGACCAGATGACACGCCGGCTGGCGCCCACCGACGCGCGTGTCCTGCAGATGCTGGCCGACGCCATGGACGTACACCTCGGTCTGCCGGATCTGCAGACCGTGCGCGGGGAGCTGGACCGGCTCGGCGCCTGGGACGGGCCGCGGGCCACCGATCCGCTGGAGACCGCGGTGGGGCTGCCGCGGCCCGCCGCCGGGGAGGCCGTGCTCGCGGGCCACCGGCTGCTGCTCGACCAGGGCCGACTCCAGGAGGGCGACGACGCGCTCGCCGGGACCCGGCACGCGGCACACGCGCGCGTGTCGGCCGCCACGGCCGCCGAGGCGGGCGTCAAGGAGGGCGACCTCCTCGCCGTGACCGGCCTCTTCGGAGTGGTCGAACTTCCGCTGCAGATCACCGAGATGCCCGACCGGGTGGTCTGGCTCCCGCTGAACTCCACCGGAGGGGGCGTCGCCTCCGACACCGGGGCGCTGCCCGGCGCACTCGTCCGCATCGGTCCGGCGACGCTCGCCACCGAGGCCCCCAAGGAGGTGGAGGCATGACGCCGTACCTCGCCGCTGAAGACCTCTCCATGTTCGGCACCGACCCCTGGTGGCTGGTCGTCGTCAAGGCGGTCTTCTGCTTCGCCTTCCTGATGGTGACCGTGCTCTTCTCCATCGTGTGGGAGCGCAAGGTCGTCGCCTGGATGCAGCTGCGCATCGGCCCCAACCGGCACGGCCCCTGGGGCATGCTCCAGTCACTCGCCGACGGCGTGAAGCTGATGCTCAAGGAAGACCTCATCGTCAAACGCGCGGACAAGGTGGTCTACGTCCTCGCACCGATCATCGCGGCCATCCCGGCCTTCATGGCGATCGCGGTGATCCCCTTCGGGCCGGCCGGCAACGAGGTCTCGATCTTCGGCCACCGCACCACGATGCAGCTCACGGACCTGCCGATCGCGATGCTCTACATCCTCGCGGTCGCCTCGGTGGGCATCTACGGGATCGTGCTCGCGGGCTGGAGTTCCGGATCCACCTACCCGCTCCTCGGAGGTCTGCGGTCCTGCGCGCAGATGATCTCGTACGAGATCGCCATGGGCGCCGCGTTCGCCTCGGTGTTCCTCTACTCGGGGTCGATGTCGACCTCGACGATCGTCGAGGCGCAGCAGGACCGCTGGTACGTCATCCTGCTGCCGGTCTCGTTCCTGATCTACATCGTGACGATGATCGGCGAGACCAACCGCGCGCCCTTCGACATGCCGGAGTCCGAGGGCGACCTGGTCGGCGGCTTCAACACCGAGTACTCGTCGATCAAGTTCGCGCTCTTCATGCTCGCCGAGTACGTGAACATGGTGACGGTCTCCGCCGTGGCGACCACGCTCTTCCTGGGCGGCTGGCGGGCCCCGTGGCCCATCAGCACCTTCTGGGAGGGCGCCAACCACGGCTGGTGGCCGATGCTCTGGTTCGTGGTGAAGGTGCAGTTGCTGCTGTTCTTCTTCATCTGGCTGCGCGGCACGCTCCCGCGCGTCCGCTACGACCAGTTGATGAAGCTCGGCTGGAAGGTCCTCATCCCGGTCTCCGTGGTCTGGCTGATGCTCGTCGCGACGGTCCGGACGCTCAGGAACGAGAACTACGACTTCGCCGACATCGCTTTGTACGTCGGCGCGGGTGTCCTCGCCCTGCTGCTGCTCTCGTTCCTCGTGGACATCTTCCGCGAGAAGCAGGGAGCCGAGGATGCACCGCCCGCCGAGCCCGCGGCATTCGACCCGATGGCCGGTGGATTCCCCGTGCCGCCGCTGCCGGGACAGACGCTTCCACCGGTGCCACGGCGCCGCCCGCGCCGCGAGCGGGAGTTGATTGTCAGTGGTGGGTCCGATACTGCGAGTGACGGATCGATCGGCGGATCACGTGACGGAAAGGAGGGGTCCGATGGCTGAGGAGCCGAAGGAGACCAAGTCCGGTTTCCAGAACCCCGTCGCCGGCTTCGGCGTGACCTTCAAGGCCATGTTCAAGAAGCGGCTGACCGAGCAGTACCCGGAGCAGCAGAAGACCACCGCTCCGCGGTTCCACGGCCGGCACCAGCTCAACCGTCACCCGGACGGCCTGGAGAAGTGCATCGGCTGCGAGCTGTGCGCCTGGGCCTGCCCCGCCGACGCCATCTATGTGGAGGGCGCCGACAACACCGACGAGGAGCGCTACTCGCCGGGCGAGCGGTACGGCGTCGTCTACCAGATCAACTACGCCCGCTGCATCCTGTGCGGCCTGTGCATCGAGGCGTGCCCCACGCGCGCGTTGACGATGACGAACGAGTTCGAGCTCGCCGACAGCAGCCGCGCCAACCTCATCTACACCAAGGAGCAGCTGCTCGCCGGGCTCGAAGAGGGCATGGTCGACAGCCCGCACTCGATCTTCCCCGGGACGGACGAGCAGGACTACTACCGGGGACTGGTCACGGAGGCCGCACCCGGGACGGTGCGCCAAGTCGCCGTCTCCAGGGGCGAGAAGCCCCATGAAGAGGGGGTGGAGGCATGAGCGCGCAGCTCGCCGCCTACTCCACCTCCACCGGAGAGGCCTTCCAGTTCTGGGTCCTCGGCACCGTCGCCGTGATCGGCGCCCTGTGCACCGTCTTCATGAAGAAGGCCGTGCACAGCGCGCTCTGTCTCGCCGGGACCATGATCATCCTGGCGGTGTTCTACCTGGCCAACGGCGCGTACTTCCTGGGCGTCGTGCAGATCGTCGTCTACACCGGCGCGATCATGATGCTGTTCCTCTTCGTGGTCATGCTCGTCGGTGTCACCGCGGCGGACTCCCTGAAGGAGACCATCAAGGGCCAGCGCTGGCTGGCCCTGATGTGCGGACTCGGCTTCGGCATCCTGCTGTTCGCGGGCATCGGCAACGCGTCCATCTCGGAGTTCAACGGCCTGGCCGCGGCCAACGCGGGCGGGAACGTGGAGGGTCTCGCGGCCCTCATCTTCACGAAGTACGTGTTCGCCTTCGAAATCACCGGCGCCCTGCTCATCACGGCCACCATCGGCGCCATGGTGCTCACGCACCGAGAGCGCACCGAACGGGCGCTGACCCAGCGCGAGATGTCCGAGAAGCGTGTGCGCGAGGGCAAGCACCTGCCGCCGCTGCCGGCACCCGGTGTGTACGCCCGGCACAACGCGGTGGACATCGCGGGCCTCCTCCCGGACGGCACCCCGTCCGAGCTGACCGTCAACCAGACGCTGCGGGAGCGCGGCCAGATCCGTGACGTGTCGACCGAGGCGCTGAGTGACCTGAAGGCCCTGGAGCAGCGCGCCGAGGAACGCCTGGAGCGCACGAAGACAGAGGAGGCGTCGAAGTGAATCCCGTCAACTACCTCTACCTCGCCGCCCTCTTGTTCACGATCGGCGCCACCGGTGTGCTGATCAGAAGGAACGCGATCGTGGTGTTCATGTGCGTCGAGCTCATGCTCAACGCCTGCAACCTCGCCTTCGTCGCCTTCTCCCGTATGCACGGCAATCTCGACGGCCAGATCATCGCCTTCTTCACGATGGTCGTCGCCGCCGCGGAGGTCGTGGTCGGGCTCGCGATCATCGTGTCGCTGTTCCGTTCCCGCCACTCGGCCTCGGTCGACGACGCCAGCCTGATGAAGCTGTAAGGGGTCGCTGAATCGTGGAGAACCTGATTGCGCTGCTTGTAGCGGCGCCTCTGCTCGGAGCGGCCGTACTGCTGTGCGGCGGGCGGCGGCTCGATGCCGTCGGCCACTGGATCGGTACCGCCCTCGCGGCCTCCTCCTTCGTGATCGGCGCGATCCTCTTCGCCGACATGCTGGGCAAGGACGCCGAGCACCGGGCCATCGGCCAGCACCTGTTCAGCTGGATCCCGGTCGAGGGCTTCCAGGCGGACGTCGCCTTCCAGCTCGACCAGCTGTCGATGACGTTCGTGCTGCTGATCTCCGGCGTCGGCTCGCTGATCCACCTGTACTCGATCGGGTACATGGAGCACGACGAGCGGCGCCGCCGCTTCTTCGGCTATCTGAACCTGTTCCTGGCGGCGATGCTGCTGCTCGTCCTCGCCGACAACTACCTGCTGCTGTACGTCGGCTGGGAGGGCGTGGGCCTTGCCTCGTACCTGCTGATCGGCTTCTGGCAGCACAAGCCCAGCGCCGCCACCGCCGCGAAGAAGGCCTTCCTGGTCAACCGCGTCGGTGACATGGGCCTGTCGATCGCCATCATGCTGATGTTCACCACCTTCGGGACCTTCGCCTTCGGACCGGTGCTCGGCACCCACGAGGAACCGGGGCTCGTCGGCGACGCGACCGAGGGCAAGCTCACGGCCGTCGCCCTGATGCTGCTGCTCGCCGCCTGCGGCAAGTCCGCCCAGGTGCCGCTGCAGTCCTGGCTCGGGGACGCGATGGAGGGCCCGACCCCGGTCTCGGCCCTCATCCACGCCGCGACCATGGTGACCGCGGGCGTGTACCTGATCGTCCGCTCCGGCGCGATCTTCAACGCGGCACCGGACGCGCAGTTGGTCGTCACGGTGGTCGGCGCCGTCACGCTCCTCTTCGGTGCGATCGTCGGTTGCGCGAAGGACGACATCAAGAAGGCCCTCGCCGGGTCGACGATGTCGCAGATCGGCTACATGGTGCTGGCCGCAGGGCTCGGCCCCATCGGCTACGTCTTTGCGATCATGCACCTGGTGACACACGGCTTCTTCAAGGCCGGCCTCTTCCTCGGCGCCGGTTCGGTCATGCACGGCATGAACGACGAGGTCGACATGAGGAAGTACGGCGGCCTGCGGAAGTACATGCCGGTCACCTTCGTCACCTTCGGCCTCGGCTACCTCGCGATCATCGGCTTCCCCGGTCTGTCCGGCTTCTTCTCCAAGGACAAGATCATCGAGGCGGCCTTCGCCAAGGGCGGCACCGAGGGCTGGATCCTCGGCGGCGCGGCCCTGCTGGGCGCGGCCATCACGGCGTTCTACATGACGCGCGTGATGCTGATGACGTTCTTCGGAGAGAAGCGCTGGCAGCCGGACGCCGAGGGTCATGAGCCGCACCCGCACGAGTCGCCCAAGTCGATGACGATCCCGATGATCGTGCTCGCCTTCGGGTCGGTCTTCGCGGGCGGCTTCTTCAGCATCGGCGACCGGTTCCTGCACTGGCTGGAGCCGATCACCGGGCACGACCACGGCGACGCACCGATCAGCGCCACGACGGTCACCCTGGCCACCATGGTGGTGCTCGTCATCGGCGTCGGAATCGCGTACGCCCAGTACGGGCGCCGTCCGGTCCCGGCCGTCGCCCCGCGTGGTTCGCTGCTCACCCGGGCGGCCCGGCGCGACCTGCTCCAGGACGACTTCAACCACGTCGTGCTGGTGCGCGGCGGGGAGCACCTCACGCGCTCCCTGGTGTACGTCGACCACACCCTGGTCGACGGGGTCGTCAACGGCACGGCGGCCTCGATGGGCGGCCTCTCCGGCCGGCTCCGCAAGCTGCAGAACGGGTACGCGCGGTCGTACGCGGTCTCGATGTTCGGCGGTGCGGCGATCCTCATTGCCGCGACCCTGCTGATGAGGGCGGTCTGATACCGATGTCCTTTCCTCTGCTGACAGCGACGGCGGCGCTCCCGGCCCTCGGGGCGATCGCCACGGCCGCCGTGCCGGCCGCGCAAAGAGTCGCCGCCAAGTGGCTGGCGCTGCTCGTCTCGCTCGCCACGCTGGTGCTGGCGATCGTGGTCCTGGTCCGCTTCGAACCAGACGGCGACCGCTACCAGCTCACCGAATCCCACGCCTGGATCGCGGACTTCGGGGTGCGCTACGAACTGGGCGTGGACGGCATCGGTGTGGCGCTCGTCGCGCTGACCGCGCTGCTGATCCCGTTCATCATCCTGGCGGGTTGGCACGACGCCGATCCGCACGAGACCGGCAACACGCGCTGGCGTCCGACGCAGGGCTTCTTCGCCCTGATCCTGGCCGTCGAGGCGATGGTGATCATCTCCTTCGAGGCCACCGACGTCTTCCTCTTCTACATCTTCTTCGAAGCCATGCTCATCCCGATGTACTTCCTCATCGGAGGCTTCGGGGACAAGGCCCACGAGCACGGCGACGAAGTGGCGGCCACCCAACGGTCGTACGCCGCCGTGAAGTTCCTCCTCTACAACCTGGTCGGCGGCCTGATCATGCTGGCCGCCGTGATCGGTCTCTACGTAGTGGCCGGGAACTTCTCGCTCCAGGCGATCGCCGAGGCCCGCGCCAACGGCTCGCTGGAGATGGCGACCAATACGGAGCGGTGGCTGTTCCTGGGCTTCTTCTTCGCGTTCGCCGTCAAGGCGCCGCTGTGGCCGCTGCACACCTGGCTGCCCAATGCCATGGGGGAGGCCACGACCCCGGTCGCCGTACTGATCACGGCAGTTGTCGACAAGGTCGGCACCTTCGCGATGCTCCGCTTCTGCCTCCAGCTCTTCCCGGAGGCCTCGAAGTGGGCGACGCCCGTCATCCTCGTACTGGCGCTCATCAGCATCATCTACGGGGCGCTGCTCGCGGTCGGCCAGCGGGACATCAAACGCCTTGTGGCGTACGCGTCGATCTCGCACTTCGGGTTCATCATCCTGGGCATCTTCGCGATGACCAGCCAGGGTCAGTCGGGCGCCACGCTCTACATGGTCAACCACGGGATCTCGACGGCCGCCCTGATGCTGGTGGCGGGCTTCCTGATCTCGCGGCGCGGTTCGCGTCTGATCGCCGACTACGGAGGGGTGCAGAAAGTCGCCCCGGTGCTCGCGGGCACCTTCCTGATCGGCGGCCTGGCGACCCTCTCGCTCCCCGGGCTCGCGCCCTTCGTGAGTGAATTCCTGGTCCTGGTCGGCGTGTTCGCGCGCTACCCGGCCGTCGGCATCATCGCCACCTTCGGCATCGTCCTCGCCGCGCTCTACACGCTCGTCCTCTACCAGCGGACGATGACAGGCCCGGTGAAGCCCCAGGTCGCGAACTTGCCCGACCTCAGGGTGCGTGAACTTCTGGTCGTCACCCCGCTGATCGCCCTGCTGATCTTCCTGGGCGTCTACCCGAAGCCGCTCACCGACATCGTCAACCCGGCGGTCAAGCAGACCATGTCAGACGTCCATAAAACGGACCCCCAGCCCGAGGTGGAGGCGGCCAAGTGAGCGCAACAGCCGTCCACAGCCTGTGGACAACCGCAGCCGACCCGATCTCGAAGATCGACGCGCCGAAGATCGAATACGGGCAATTGTCGCCCACCTTGATCGTCATCGGGGCGGCGGTCATCGGGGTGTTGATCGAGGCGTTCGTCCCGCGCAAGTCCCGTTACTACGCCCAGGTGTTCGTGTCCGCCGTCGCACTCGCCGCCGCGTTCGCCGCGGTCGTGGCGCTCGCGGCAGGCGGATACGGCACCACGAAGGCGCACATCGCGGCCATGGGCGCGATCGCCGTCGACGGGCCCGCGCTGTTCCTCCAGGGCACGATCCTCCTTGCCGGCCTGCTCGGCGTGTTCACCTTCGCCGAGCGGCGGCTCGACCCGGAGGCGCACGGCAACCGGGTCGACTCGTTCGCCGCGCAGGCCGCGTCCGTACCCGGAAGCGACAGCGAAAAGGCCGCCGTGAAGGCCGGGTTCACCACCACCGAGGTGTTCCCGCTCCTGCTCTTCGCGGTCGGCGGCATGCTGATCTTCCCGGCGGCCAACGACCTGCTGACGCTGTTCATCGCGCTGGAAGTCTTCTCGCTCCCGCTGTACCTCCTGTGCGCCGTGGCCCGCCGCAAGCGGCTCCTGTCACAGGAAGCGGCGGTCAAGTACTTCCTGCTCGGCGCCTTCGCCTCCGCGTTCACGCTCTTCGGCATCGCCCTGCTGTACGGCTACGCGGGCTCGGTGTCGTACGCCACGATCGCGCAGGTCGTCGACGGCACCATCCAGAACATCGACCCGGCACTCGCCGACACCATGGGCAACGACGCGCTGCTGCTCATCGGCGCCGCGATGGTCGTCATGGGCCTGCTGTTCAAGGTCGGCGCGGTGCCCTTCCACATGTGGACGCCGGACGTCTACCAGGGTGCGCCGACACCGGTCACCGGCTTCATGGCCGCCGCGACGAAGGTGGCCGCGTTCGGCGCCCTCCTGCGGCTGCTGTACGTCGTCCTGCCCGGCCTGCGCTGGGACTGGCGGCCGGTCATGATGGCCGTCGCGATCGTCACCATGCTGGGCGGTGCGATCGTGGCGATCACACAGACCGACATCAAGCGGCTCCTGGCGTACTCGTCGATCGCGCACGCGGGCTTCATCCTCGCGGGTGTCATCGCGACCTCGCCGGACGGTGTCTCGTCGGTGCTCTTCTACCTGGGCGCGTACTCGTTCGTCACGATCGGCGCCTTCGCCGTGGTGACTTTGGTGAGGGACGCGGGCGGGGAGGCGACGCACCTGTCCAAGTGGGCGGGGCTCGGACGCAGGTCTCCGCTGGTGGCGGCCGTGTTCGCGGTCTTCCTGCTGGCCTTCGCGGGCATCCCGCTGACCTCCGGCTTCGCCGGAAAGTTCGCCGTGTTCAAGGCGGCGGCGGAGGGCGGTGCGGGAGCGCTGGTCGTGGTCGGTGTGATCTCGTCGGCGATCGCGGCGTTCTTCTACATCCGGGTGATCGTGCTCATGTTCTTCAGTGAGCCGCGGCCGGACGGGCCTACGGTCGCCGTGCCGTCGCCGTTGACCATGACGGCGATCGGGGTGGGTGTGGCGGTCACGTTGGTATTGGGTGTGGCGCCGCAGTACTTCCTGGACCTGGCCGGTCAGGCCGGGGTGTTCGTGCGCTGAGTCGCGCCGAGTTTCGTGCGCTGAGTCGCGCCGAGTGCGGATCGGGACCCGCTCCCCTGGGGGAGCGGGTCCCGACGCGTTTTCAAGGGCACTTCACCTTCGGGTTCCACGGCTCGAACAGGCCGCTGGGGTTGGGCTTGTAGATCCAGGCGTGGAGTGTGTAGAAGCCTGGGAGCACCGTGTTGTCGAGGTCCTTGCCGAACAACGTCGGCGGCTTGGCCTGGCCGGTGTCCTCGACGACCCACTCCACCGCGACCAGCTTGCGCTTGCCGTATGCCCCGGTCTCGTACAGGAGGGCCGCGGGCGTGGCCGGGTCGAGCGAGTTCAGGTACTCCTTGTTGAGGTAGTGGTAGCCCATGCCGCCTGCCGCGCTGGAGGCGCACGTCTCGGTGCGGGCGTATCCCGCCTTGATGCCGAACGGCTCGTACGCGTACGCCCCGGTCGCCGTGTACGTCTCGCTGAGCTCGGTCCAGACGTCGGGGTGTTCGTCGGCGGCGTGGGCCGGGGCGGCGGCCAGGGACAGGGCGGTGGCCAGCGCGAGGGCGCAGGCGGCCTTGAGGGGGGACATGTCGGGGGCTCCTAGGGGAGAGGGGCGCGTGGGGCGCCCGTGAGCGGAGCGGGCCTCCCCCGTCCCGCACGAGCAGAATGTCCCGTTCTGCCTGGTGGCCGCCATCCGGCGAACCCATTGGGCTGACAGGGAGCGGGGTGGTCCATGGGCCGGCCTGTGGATAACTCCGAGGCTGTCGGCGCGGAGCCCTATGGTGGACGCAGTGGTCGAGGCGCGACGTACGGGGGACGGGACGATGGGCGGGACGGGTGTGATGACCGAAGCGGATGCGACGGAGACGCTGGGTGAGAGCGAGGCGCTGGCCACGCTCCACCGGGTCTTCGGGTACGACGCCTTCCGCGGCGAGCAGGAAGCGATCATCGAACATGTGGTGACGGGCGGTGACTCCGTCGTCCTGATGCCGACGGGTGGCGGCAAGTCGCTCTGCTACCAGATTCCGGCCCTGGTCAGACCCGGTACGGGCGTCGTGGTCTCCCCGCTCATCGCGCTGATGCAGGACCAGGTGGACGCGCTGCGGGCGCTGGGCGTCCGCGCTGGCTTCATGAACTCGACGCAGGACTTCGACGAGCGGCGGACGGTCGAGGCGGAGTTCCTGGCGGGGGAGCTGGACCTGATCTACCTGGCTCCGGAGCGGCTGCGTCTGGACAACACGCTGGACCTGTTGTCACGCGGGAAGATCTCGGTCTTCGCGATCGACGAGGCGCACTGCGTGGCCCAGTGGGGGCACGACTTCCGCCCCGACTACCTGGCGCTCTCGGTGCTGGGCGAGCGCTGGCCGGACGTGCCGCGGATCGCGCTGACGGCCACCGCCACGCGCGCCACGCACAAGGAGATCACCCAGCGCCTGGGCATGCCGGACGCCCGGCACTTCGAGGCGAGCTTCGACCGGCCCAACATCCAGTACCGGATAGTCCCGAAGGCCGATCCCAAGAAGCAGCTGCTGGCCTTCCTGCGCGAGGAGCACGCGGGCGACGCGGGCATCGTGTACTGCCTCTCGCGCAAGTCGGTGGATGCGACTGCCGAGTTCCTCGCCCGCAACGGCATCGAGGCGGTGCCGTACCACGCGGGCCTGGACTCTGGCACCCGCGCGCGTCACCAGTCGAGGTTCCTGCGCGAAGACGGCCTTGTCGTGGTCGCCACCATCGCGTTCGGCATGGGCATCGACAAGCCGGACGTACGGTTCGTCGCCCACCTCGACCTGCCGAAGTCGGTCGAGGGCTACTACCAGGAGACGGGCCGCGCGGGGCGTGACGGACTGCCGTCCACGGCCTGGATGGCGTACGGGCTCCAGGACGTGGTCCAGCAGCGCAAAATGATCCAGAGCTCGGAGGGCGACGAGGCGTTCCGCCGCCGGGCGGCCGCCCACCTGGACTCGATGCTGGCCCTGTGCGAGACGGCCCAGTGCCGGCGCTCTCAGCTCCTGGCCTACTTCGGCCAGGACCCGCACACGCCCGCGTGCGGCAACTGCGACACGTGCCTTACGCCGCCCGAGACCTGGGACGGCACGGTCGCTGCGCAGAAGCTTCTCTCCACAGTGGTGCGCTTGCAGCGCGAACGGGGGCAGAAGTTCGGCGCGGTCCAGATCGTCGACATCCTGCTCGGGCGCCGGACCGCCAAGGTGATCCAGTTCGACCACGACCAGTTGTCCGTGTTCGGCATCGGTGAGGATCTGGCCGAGTCCGAATGGCGTGGTGTCGTGCGGCAGTTGCTGGCGCAGGGGCTGCTCACGGTTGAGGGTGAGTACGGGACGCTGGTGCTGACCGAGGCGAGTGGGACGGTGCTGCGGCGCGAGCGGGAGGTGCCGTTGCGCAAGGAGGCGCCGAAGCCGGTGACTGCGCGCTCGTCGTCCTCTCGGGGAGAGAAGAAGGCCAAGGCCGCCGTGGCCGAGCTGGCGCCGGAGCTCGTGCCCGCCTTCGAGGCCCTGCGGGCCTGGCGTGCCGAGCAGGCTCGTGAGCAGGGTGTTCCGGCGTACGTCATCTTCCATGACGCCACGCTGCGGGAGATTGCCACGGTGTGGCCCGGGTCGGTGGCTGAACTGGGCACCATCAGTGGTGTCGGCGAGAAGAAGCTGGCTACGTACGGGGAAGGGGTGCTGGGGGTGCTTGGCTCGCTGGGCGGTGGTTCTGGGGAGGCGGCGGCTCCGGCGGTCGGTGAGGCGCCGGATCCGGACTGGCCGGAGATGGGTGAGGAGCCGGAACCGGAGCCGGAGGACTGGGGCTAGCCCGCCGGGGCGAGGGCCAGTACCGGGCGGGGTGGCCTCCGTGACCGGGCGGTGGCGTCCGCTACCGGGTGGTGGGTCGGGGCCGTGCCGGTACGTCCCGCCCGTCGCCGCCGGATCAGACGTTGGCCAAGAGGTGTGGCGTCCGGTGACGCGAACGTACGCGACGGGCTTTTGGACGTACCGGCACGGCCCCTTCCGTGGGGTGGTGGCTGCGGGTGCGTGGGGGCTCGTGTGCTCTCTGCCGGACGCGGAAGTCCCTCAGGCGGTTGGTTTGATCCGTCCTGTTACCTCGCCCAGGCCTACCCGTGTTCCGCCTGGGCCCGGGGCCCAGGCTGTCAGGGTCACCTCGTCGCCGTCCTCCAGGAATGTGCGCTTGCCGGTGGGGAGGTCGAGGGTGTCTCGGCCGTTCCAGGTGAGTTCGAGTAGGGAGCCGCGTTCGGACTCGGTGGGGCCGCTGACCGTTCCGGAGCCGTAGAGGTCGCCTGTACGGAGCGAGGCGCCGTTGACCGTCATGTGGGCCAGTTGCTGGGCGGCCGTCCAGTACATGGTGGAGAACGGGGGCTCGGAGACGACGTGGCCGTTGATGGCTACGGAGATGCGGAGGTCGTAGCCGCCCGGCTCGTCGTCGGAGTCGTCCAGGTAGGGGAGGAGGGGGTGTGTGCGCGAAGGGGGTGCGACCCGGGCGTCGGTCAGGGCGTCGAGCGGGGTGATCCACGCCGACACCGATGTGGCGAAGGACTTGCCGAGGAAGGGGCCGAGAGGGACGTACTCCCAGGCCTGGATGTCGCGCGCCGACCAGTCGTTGAGTAGGCAGAGGCCGAAGACGTGGTCGCGGAAGGCGGAGAGCGGGACCGGCGTGCCCATGGCCGAGGGGGCGCCGACCACGAAGCCGACCTCCGCCTCGATGTCCAGCCGGACGGAGGGGCCGAAGACGGGGGCCGTGTCGGTGGGGGCCTTGCGCTGGCCCGACGGGCGTACCACCTCCGTTCCCGACACCACGACCGTGCCGGACCTGCCGTGATAACCGATGGGCAGGTGCTTCCAGTTGGGGGTGAGGGAGTCGGCGGCGTCGGGGCGGAAGATCTGGCCGACGTTCCGGGCATGGTTCTCGGAGGCGTAGAAGTCGACGTAGTCCGCCACCTCGAAGGGGAGGTGCAGGGTCACCTCGGAGACGGGGTGGAGGTGGGGTCCGAGCGTCTCGCGGTGGGCCGGGACCGTCACCCATGCCGTGAGGGCGCGGCGGACGTCGGACCAGGCCGTGCGGCCGGCTGAGAGGAGGGGGTTCAGGGTTGGCCTGGCGAGTAGTTCGGCGTACGGGGAGCCGAGGGCCCTTGCTGCCGCGCCCGCGTCGAGCACGTGGTCGCCGAGGCGGACACCGACGGTTCGTTGTCGGGAAGATTCCCTGGTTCGCTCACCGGTTCGCTCACCGGTTCGTTCTCCGGGGGTGGGCGGGGGGTTCAGGGAGAACACGCCGTACGGCAGGTTGTGCGGGCCGAAGGGATCGCCCTCGGGGACGTCGAAGGGGGGCATCGGGTGGTGCCTCGCTCTCGTGGCTTGCGGGTGCGTACTCACTACTCACTCACCATGTGGTTCACGTGGTTCACGTGGTTCACGTGGTTCACGTGGTTCACGTGGTTCACGTGGTTCACGTGGTTCACGTGGTTCACGTGGTTCACGTGGTTCACGTGGTTCACGTGGTTCATACGGTCCGGGTGGTCCGGGTGGTCCGGGTGGTCCGGGCGGTCTTGGGGTTCCACATGTTCCATGTGTTCTACGTGGTCGCGGCACACGTTACGGGGGAGTGAACCTGCTGCGGCAGTGCCTGAAGAGTGGGGAATGTTCAGATAGGTGATATTTCGATAAGTCTTGTTCGGTTACGTCGACTTCTGCCAGGGCAGGCGGTCGGCGATCAGTTCGGGCGGGTTGGCGGGCAGTCCATGTCGAAGACGTGTGTCTCCCCGTACTCTCTGGTCCAAATCGGTTCAGGGGCAGTATCTGTACGGCGGCGATTGCACAACTGCCCTGCGTCCCAAAGGGGTTCGCTGCGGGGCCGCATGGCCGTCAGGGTCGGCGGCGGGTGAAACCCGTATGGGCTGAAGTGAACCTCGTACTGGCCGTGCGGTGAACGGCGTTGCTGACGGGATACCGGACGTCGTCCGGTTCACGCCGGGCCGATGAGTCGTTCGATCCGTATTCTTCGGATCATGGCCGCTCCGACTGCATATTCACTTATCGCCACTGACCTGGACGGAACGCTGCTGCGCGGCGACGACACCCTCTCCGACCGGTCGCGGGCCGCGTTGGCGAAGGCCACGGCCGAGGGTGCCCGGCATCTGGTGGTGACGGGACGGCCGGCGCCGAGAGTGCGACCGCTCCTCGACGAACTCGGCAGCCAGGGGCTGGCGGTGTGCGGGCAGGGGGCGCAGTTGTACGACGCCGGCGCGGACCGTCTGCTGTGGTCGGTGACCCTGGACAGGGAGCTGGCCGAGACCGCGCTCGGCAAGATCGAGGCGGAGGTCGGGCAGGTCTACGCGGCCGTGGACCAGGACGGTGTGGACGGGCTCACGCTCATCGAGCCGGGGTATGTGATGCCGCATCCGACGCTTCCGGCGATGCGGGTGTACCGGCGCGACGACCTGTGGACGGAACCGATCAGCAAGGTGTTGCTCCGTCACCCCTCTTTGTCCGACGACGAGTTGGCGATGACGGCGCGTGCGGTGGTGGGTTCGCTGGCGACCGTCACCATGTCGGGGCCGGGGACCGTCGAACTCCAGCCATGCGGCGTGACCAAGGCGACGGGCCTGGCCCTCGCCGCCCGCCACCTCGGTCTCGCCTCCTCCGACACCATCGCTTTCGGTGACATGCCCAACGACATCCCGATGTTCGACTGGGCCGCTCGGGGCGTGGCGATGGACAACGCCCATCCGGAACTCAAGGCGGTCGCGGATGAGGTGACGCTGTCGAACGAGGAGGACGGGATCGCGGTGGTGTTGGAGCGACTGTTCGGCTAACCCCGGGCCTTCACGCTGTAGTCGTGAGTGGGGGCGTGGCCTGACTGATCCTCGGCGGCCAACGTGGGCTTGCGGTGCGCCAGTTTCTCTCCTTCGATGTCGACGTTGGGCAGGATGCGGTCGATCCGCGCGGGCAGGGACCATGCGCGGTCGCCGAGAAGGGCGAGTACGGCGGGGACGATCGTCATGCGGACGATGAAGGCGTCGAAGGCGACGGCGACTGCGAGTCCGAAGCCCAACGACTTGATCATGGGGTCGTGGGCACCCATGAAACCGGAGAAGACGGTGATCATGATGAGGGCCGCGACGGTGACAACCGTGGCGCTCTGTTTGAATCCCGCCTCGATCGCCGTGCGGGCGTCGGCGCCGTGGACGTATGCCTCGCGCATGCGGGAGACCAGGAACACCTGGTAGTCCATGGCCAGGCCGAAGACGATGCCGACCATCAGGACGGGCATCAGGCTCATGATGGGGCCGGTCTGCTCCAGGCCGATCAGATCCTTCAGCCAGCCCCACTGGAACACCGCGACGAGCGCTCCCAGAGCGGCCAGTACGGAGAGCAGGAAGCCGAGGGCGGCCTTGACGGGCACCAGGATCGAACGGAACACCAGGATCAGTACGAGAATGGCCAGTCCGACGACGACCGCCAGGTAGGGCGCGATCGCCTTGCTGAACTTGGCGGAGACGTCGATGTTGAGGGCCGTCGTGCCGGTCACCAGGGAGCGGGCTCCCGTTTGGGCGCCGGTGCTGTCGGCCAGGGAGCGGATGTCGCCGACGAGTTCCTTGGTGGAGTCGCCGGCCGGTGGGCTCTTGGGGATGACGGTGATGATGGCGGTGTCGCCCGCTTCGTTGAAGACGGCCGGGGCCACGGCGGCCACATCGGGCAGACCGGTGAGGGACTTGCCCAGCTCCTCCGAGCCGGTGCGTGTGACGGCGGGGTCCTGGTTGTCGACGGTTACCGTGAGCGGGCCGTTGAAGCCGGGGCCGAAGGACTGCGACAGCATGTCGTAGGCCTTGCGCTGGGTGGAGGAGGCAGCCTTGGAGCCGTCGTCCTGCAGGCCGAGTTCGAGCTTCGTGGCGGGCAGGGCGACCACACCGAGACCGACCACCGCCAGGAGCAGGACCTTCGCCGGCTTGCGCAGGACGTAGGAGATCCATCGCTGTGCCAGTCCCGTGCGGCCGGACCGGAGTCGGAGTGCGGCGAGTCGGGTGGTGGACTGCTTGCGGGCCTTGCCGCCGATGCGTTCGCCGGCGAAGCCCAGGAGCGCGGGGATCAGCGTGACGGCGACGAGAACGGCGACGACGACGGCACCGGCGGCGCCCAGACCCATCATGGTCAGGATCGGCAGGTTCACCACGGCCAGGCCCACGAGCGCGATCACCACGGTCAGTCCGGCGAAGACGACGGCTGATCCGGCGGTGCCGTTGGCGCGGGCGGCGGCTTCCCTGGCGTCGTGGCCGGCGGCGCGTTCGGAGCGGTAGCGGGAGACGATGAACAGGGCGTAGTCGATGCCGACGGCGATGCCCAGCATCGTGGCCAGGGACGAGGTGCTGCTGCTGAGATTGAGCGGCCCGCTGAGCGCCGTGATGGCGGACATGGTCACCCCCACACCGACCAGCGCGGTGACCAGGGGGAGGCCGGCGGCGATCAGCGAGCCGAAGGTGATGAAGAGGATGACCGCGGCCAGAGCGAAGCCGATGGCCTCGGCCATGGAGCTCTCCGCGGCTTCCGCCACCGCGTTGCCGGACGCCTCCACCGTCAGTCCCTGATCGCGGCCCGACTCGAGTGCCTTGTCGAAGCCGGTGTGGTCACGGTCGGTCAGGTCCGAATCCTTGACGGTGTAGGTGACCTGCGCGTATGCGGTGGTGCCGTCCGCGCTGACCGTCTTCGCCGTGAACGGGTCGCTGACCTGGGCGACGTGCGGCGAGGAGTTCTTCACCTCGGCCAGGGTCGCTTCGAGTGCTTCCTTGTTCTCGGTACCGCTGATCTTCCCCCCGTCGTGGGCCCGTATGACGAGGCGGGCGCTGGCGCCTTCGGCATTGGCGGACGGGAACTTCTCCGCCAGCAGGTCATTGGCGCGCTGTGCTTCCGTACCGGGCAGGGAGACGGTTGAGCTCTGCGGGCCCGAACCGCTCGCGGCGGCGGCGCCCATGACGCCCAGGACGAGCGCCCACAGAAGTACGACCAGTCGGCGCCGCTGGAAGGCGGCCAGGCCGATTCGGTGCAGGAAGGTGGCCATGAGGGTGCGACAACTCTCTGTCTGTCGAAGGTCTGTCGGAAGGTCTGTGATGGTCCGGCGGTGGTCTGGCGGTGGTCTGGCGGTGCGAACGGACACTGCGCGGCTACTGGGGTCCAGTGGGAGGGTTCAGCGGGAGGCCGGCACGGAGGACGCTTCGCCGTCGACGCCTTGGCCGTCATCGCGAGCCGTGCTGGCCGGCGGCCGGGCCTCGGAGGTGGGTCGCCGGCCGCCGTGATCACCATGGTTCCGCCGGGGCGGTCCGTGCCGTGTCGGCCGTTCGGACGCCACGCTCACCGGCCTGTCGGTCATTCGGCCGACACCGATCCAGGCCTACGCTCCTACGCTGATCCGCGTGGACTGGAAACTCCCGCTCAACCCGGCCGGCGGCAGGCTCATCAAGATCAGCAGCCTGATCGCCTTCACGCTCACCTGGTTCGCGGACTTCGCACTGCTCGGCCGGGGCCCCGATCCGTTCGGATCACCCACGACATGGCTGCCCGTGATCGTCACCGGTCCGCTGATCGGGCTGCTCGCACTCGGCGTGCCGCGCTCGGCTGACCTGGCCAAGCGCGTCATCGGCGCCGTGACGATCTCCTTCGCGGTGACCGTCTGGAGCCTGATCGAACCCCCCACCCTGCATTGGTGGGGAGCACTGGAGACCTGCGGGCTGCTCTTCCTCACCGTTCACACCACGGCGCACGCCTGGCGGCCCGGTCGCGCGACCGCCTACACCCTCGCGCTGGTCGCCGCGATCCTCGCACTGCCGCTGCGCAGTGGATCATGGGGCGCTTTCCTCGCCGGCGGCTACGTCCTGACCATCGCCCTGGCGATCTGCATCGTCATCGGCTGTGCCATCCGTGCCCTGGAGGTCCGCCGGGAACGCGCCGTGCACGACGTACGCCAGGCGGAACGCCTTGCCCTCGCCCGGGACCTGCACGACCTGATCGCCCACCACATGACCGGCATCATCGTCCAGGCCAACGCCGCGCTGACCATCCAGGCCACCGCTCCCGACAAAGTGGATCCCATCCTGCGCACCATCGCCCGGTCCGGCACGGAAACCCTGGAGTCGATGCGCCGCCTCGTACACGTCCTGCGGGAGGACAAGCACCCCGCCCTGCGCCCCGGCGACCTGCTCACCGAACTGGCCGATCTCGTCTCCGCCCACTCCGCCGCCGGCGGCGACACACCTGCCCGGCTCGAAGTCACGGCAGCCGCCCGCACCACCCTCCTCAGCCCCGAAATCGAGCTCACCGTGCAGCGGCTGGTCCAGGAAGCCCTCACCAACATCCGCCGCCATGCCCCCGGCGCCCGCACCACCGTCCACGTGGACGCGGACCGTGCGTGGCTGCGTGTGACGGTCACCAACACCGCGCCCCCTCACAAGGCCGCCACGCCCGCCGGCGGGCGCGGCGGCTTCGGCCTGCTGGGCCTGCGCGAACGCGTCGAAGCGCTCGACGGAACGGTCCGCGCCGGCGCACTCCCCCACGGAGGCTGGGAGGTCCACGCCGCCGTCCCGCTGGCAGCACCCGCCGCCAATGCCTTCCAGGACGACCAGCCCAAGCGTTGACGGGCGCGGCGTCAGCGGTCCGTGTGCACCGCGCCGTGCTCCCACGCCCACGCCGCGACTTCCACCCGGTTACGGGCCTTCAACTTGGCCTGGATCCGGGCCAGATACGTCTTCACCGTCGACAACGACAGGAACAGCTCGTCGCAGATCTCCTGATTCGTACGTCCCACAGCCACCAGACGCACGATGTCCAGCTCGCGCTCACTGAGCCCGGCAGCCCCCGAGTCACCCGACGCCGAGCCCCGCTCGGTCTCCTCCAGCCGACGCAGCAGGCGGACCGTCACCGCCGGTGACACCAGGGCATCCCCACGGGCCGCCGCCTGCACCGCCTCCACGAGCAGCCCCGGAGAGGCGTCCTTCAGCAGGAATCCGCACGCCCCGTTCCGCAGTCCGGTCCGTACGTAGTCGTCCTGGTCGAACGTGGTGATCAACACGACGTTCATCGGATCGGCCACGCCCGGCCCGGCCAGCTGCCGCACCACGTCCAGACCGTCCAACCGCGGCATACGGATGTCGGTCAGCACCACATCCGGGCGCAGCCGGCGTGCCAGATCGATGCACTCGACACCGTCGGCCGCTTCCCCGACCACGGTGATGCCTGGCTGCGCCCCCAGAATCAGGCTGAATCCGGTCCGCACCAACTGCTGGTCGTCGGCGATCACCACATCGATCTGTGTATCGGCCACTACTTGTTCCTACCACAGTGCGTGTCGGCCGGCCGGGGGCGTCCGGCTGCAGGCATTCCATTTCCTCGGGGTGAGACACCGGTCGCCATGGTCACCACGATTGCGCCGGGCGAGACCCGCCGCGTCGGCCGCACGTACCGGTTCCACGCGAACCTGTCGGCCATTCGGCCGACACCGCCGCCGGAGATCAGTGAGCCGACCCGATGTCCACCACTCGTGCCCACTCGGGCGGCGACTCCGGTACGTAGTCGGGATCGTCCTCGTCCCAAGACGGGGCCATGTGCTGCCGGGGGAACAGGCCCACCACCGTCCGGCACGGTGGTCGGGTGGCCGGCCAGGGTGTCTGGCCGTCGGTCAGGGCCACGATGACATCCGGCCGGGATCCGGCTCGTAGCGCCTTCGCGAAGCCCGTGCGCAGATCCGTACCCCCGCCGCCCACCAGCGGGATCCCCTCGGCACGGCACAGCGGGTGTGCGATCCGGGCCGCCGCGTCGCACGGCACCACGGTGATCAGGTCGCGACGGCCGCCCAGGGCACGGGAGATCGCGGCAACTTCCAGGAGCGCGCTGCCCAGTTCGGCGTCACTGACCGAACCGGATGTGTCGATGACCACGGAGACCCGGGGCGGTCTGCGTCGGAGGCTCGGCAGGATCGCGCCGGGCACCCCGGCCGAGCGCCGCGACGGCCGGCCGTAGGTGTAGTCCTCGCCCGCTCCGGAGCCGGAGGCCGCCGAGCGGACCGCCGCTCCGAGCAACTCCCGCCACGGCTGCGGCGGGTGGAACACGTCCTCCGCCCATCGCCGCCACCCCTGCGGGGCGTGACCCTGGCGGGCCTTGATGCCCTGCGCCACCCGGAACCGGACCGCGTCCCGTTCCTGCGCGCTGAGGCCGTGCGCACCGTCCGGCCCCAGCTCCCACTCCCGGTCGAGTCCGTCGGCGCCGCTGCCGCAGTCCAGCCAGGCCGCGTGCTGCGCGTACAGGCTGAGCCGTACGTGGCCCAGATAGGTCTCCATGAGCTGGCCGTCGGGCAGCCCCAAGGTCCCCGGTACGACGGCGTCCTCGGGCTGGATCAGCCCGTCGCCGAACGCGTCGTCGTTGATCTCGCAGTCGGCGGCGATGTTCATCCGGAGTCGTTCCCCGGGGCCGGTCAGCTCGTGTTCCCGGGCGTATCGGTCGCTGCGCCCGTGGTGGTCGCGGAGCAGGTGGGAGACCTCATGGACCCATACCGCGGCCAGTTCCTCCACCGGGGTCCGGTCCACGAAGGCCGGCGAGACGTAGCACCGCCAGTGCCGGTCGACGGCCATCGTCGGTACCCGGCGCGACTCCACGGTGTGCAGGGCGAACAGGGCCGTTGCCAAGTAGGGCCGGGCGCGGGCGGCGTGCAGTCGGGCGGCGAAGAGTTTGTCGAGGTCGAGGTCGGGGCTGGGGCTGGGGTCGGGGCTCAGCGTCCCCGATGCGTCCGGGTCCGGGGCCAGGCCCGGGTTCGAGGTCGTCATCGTCCGGCCTTCGCGGTGACCGCGGCACGGGTGGCGGCCTGTGCCGCTGCCTGGTCCGCGCGCCGGGACAGGGACACCGCTCCGGCGAGCTGCTCGATCGTTGCCGGAACGTCCCAGTCCTCCTGGCGCAGTGTGGCGAGCGTGGTCGCGGGGACGACCACCAGGTCCGGGGCTCCGGTCTCCACCGCCCGGACCAGGAGCGCCCACGCCGCGTCCCAGCGGGACTTCTCCGGACGCTTGCGGACCGCCGCCACCACACCGTCGAGCACTGCTTGGCGCAGGTCCCCCCTCTCGGGCAGGGCGGCACCCGTTGGGTCGGCGAGAAGCGATTCGGGGTCCGGGAGGTCCATCCGGTCCAGGCTTGCCAGCAGTTCCAGGCCAGGACCGTCCCCGACCGTGCCTCTGACCAGCAGGGAAAGTACCTCCCGGGAGGAGCCGGCCGCGGTCGCGAAGGCGATCAGGCACAGGGTCATCTCCCAGCTCCGGGGTGAGGGCCAGGGGCCGCCCCGGCGGGTTTCGTTGCTGGGCAGTTGGTGTACGAGTTTGGGCCGGCCGGTGAGGAGTCCGCACACCGCGCGGCGGGCGAAGTCCACGGCCTCCGGCAACCTTTCCGGGGCGAGCAGCGGCAGTGTCGCCCGGGGCCAGGTCCCGCCGAGGCCGCGTACGACGACGTCGTGGTCGTGGGTCCACTGGAGATGGACGAACCGGTTGGCCAGCGGCGGGCTCAGTTCCCAGCCGTCGGCAGCCGAGGACCGCGGATTGGCGGCGGCCACGATCCGTACGCCGGGCGGCAGTTGAAGTGAGCCGATGCGCCGCTCGAGCACGAGGCGGAGCAGGGCGGCTTGAACGGCCGGCGGCGCGGTGGACAGTTCGTCCAGGAAGAGCAGCCCCCGGCCGGCCCGTACCAGGCGAACTGCCCAGTCCGGCGGGGCCATCGGGACACCCTGTTCCGCGGGATCGTCTCCGATGATGGGCAGCCCCGAGAAGTCGGACGGCTCGTGCACGCTGGCGATCACCGTGGTCAGCGGAAGATCGAGGGCCGCGGCGAGCTGTGTCAGGGCAGCGGTCTTGCCGATCCCCGGCTCGCCCCACAGGAGTACCGGCAGGTCGGCGGCCACGGCCAGTGTCAGGGCCTCCAGTTGGATGTCGGGGCGCGGTTCGGTGGTGGCGTTGCGCAGCAGGGTCAGCAGGTCGCCGGCTACGTCGAGTTGGGAGGTGGGAGCGGTGGCTGCGGCGGACGGGGTGCAAGTGGGCATGTTTGATCACCTTTGGGTTCGTGGTGGGTGCGGGGACGAAGGCCCCTCCAGGAGCGGGGGACGAAGGTCCCTCCGGGGTCGCGAGGTCTCCCCGCGTCAGCGCAAGGTCGCCTGACGCGGGCGCGAGCGCCCGCGTTCACGGGGACGGTGACAAGCCGGGTGGCAGCTGATGCCGTCGGGCCCGGGTCCCGGCGCGGGTCCGATCAGGCCCGCCCTGAACAGCCCGTACGTGATCCGCCGTGCCGCGGCCGCCTCCAGCTCGTCCCGCAGGGCGCCGCCGCGCAGCACCGCGTCGGGGCCGAGCAGGCCCTCGACGACGGCCAGCGCGCCGGCGGTGTCGCCATGGACCAGGCGTTCGCGGACGCCGACGAGACAGTCCGGACGACGGTGCGCCTCGTCGATGGCCTGCA
Source organism: Streptomyces sp. NBC_00620 (assembly GCF_026341825.1). Taxonomy (GTDB): domain Bacteria; phylum Actinomycetota; class Actinomycetes; order Streptomycetales; family Streptomycetaceae; genus Streptomyces. The sequence continues at coordinate 1,068,599 of NZ_JAPENY010000001.1, read as the reverse complement.
GGCAGGGAAGCGGAGTGCCGGTGAGCGCGACCAGCAGTTCCTCCCGGCGGACCTCGGCGGGGTCGTGGTCCAGCGCCGCCAGTACCCCGTCGACCAGGCCGATCCGGTGCTCGGCCCCACGGCACTCCACGAGTCGCGGTTGGCCTGCGGCCCGGTCCGGAACGGGGGAGGAGCGGGTCGGCGAGCGACCCGCCACCAGTGCCGAGGCGACCAGCGGATGCAGCCGGTCGACCTCGATCGAACCGGTGCGGATCAGTTCCAGGTCGGGCAGCACCCAGGTCGCCGCGTCGGGCAGGACGTGCAGCGCGGAGGCGCTGCCGTCCGTGGGCGCCGCGCCGATCCGCATGACGGGCGACGCGAGGCCGTCTCTGTCCGCGGTCAGCTCCAGGGCCAGCCGATGCCGGGCCCCGAACCGCACGGCGACGGTACCGGTGCCGTCCGTACGCCCTTCGGCGTGCAGCAGGATCCCCGCCTCGGCCGCCCATCGGTCGACGGCACACCGGCGTTCCTGCGGCACCATCCCCAGCGGATCCGGGTCGGCGGAGGAGGCGCGCGGCCGATCGGCCCCGGACCGGACCCTCAGTTCCTCGGCCCTGCGCGCGTCCCACAGGTGCCGGTGCAGGTCGAGCCGGTACCGCCGGTTGGGATGAGGGTGAGGGTGAGGATGCGGATGCCGGTATGAGCCGGACTCGAAGCCGGGGCCGCCCCACAGCGCGAGGCTGATCCGCTGGCCGGCGTCCGCCCAGGCAGGCGGAGTCCGCACCACGAGGTACACCGGGTGCTCGCCCTCACGCCCCGCGGCCACGTACTCGTACCGTGCCAGGGCGATGGTCAGACCCGGGCGCAGCAGCCCGTCAGGAGCGACCCTCGGCAGGTGCCAGCGCAACAGGTCAGGAGCCAGATGGCGGAGATCGGCCCGGATCTGGGCCGCGAGGTCGTGGCCATACGTGCGCGCCACGGAACGCAGATTGAAATCGACGTCGATACCTGCGGCGGCACACGCCCCCGCCCAGTCCCCGGCGGAGCGGCGGGCGGTCGCAGTCTCGATCATGGAAGGCGGCACGGCGAACTCGCGCACGCGCAGCCAGAAGGAAAGGCGGGAATCCCCATTCGCGGTCCGAGTGAGCATCAGCACTCACCTTGCGCGGATGGGACCCCCAATCTGCCTACGGATTGAGTCATCATCGCGGCGAGCATAACGCTCCCGACCGCGATCCGGCAGGTGCATTTTTGAGGCGCATGGAGAGGCGCATGGATCTGCCGGTTCCATGCGCCAGTTGTCCACCGGCGGTTGTACGGCGATGAACTGCCCGCTCAGTAGGCCCCGTTGACGTTGTCGATCGAACCGTACTTCGCCGCGGCGTAGTTGCAGGCCGCCGTGATGTTCGCGACCGGGTCGTAGGGGTCCATCGAGGTGCCGGCCACGTGGTAGGCGGCGAAGGTCGGGTCGATGACCTGGAGGAGGCCCTTGGAGGGGGTGCCGGCGGCGGCGTTGGAGTCCCAGTTGTTGATGGCCAGGGGGTTCCCCGCGGACTCGCGAATGATGTTGCGGTAGATGCCGTCGTAGGTGCCGGGGATTCCGGACTTGGCCATGACGTCCAGGGACTCCTTGATCCAGCCGTCGAGGTCGTCCGTGTAGGTCGTGGTGGTGGCCGCCGCGGATTCCGTGGTGGAGGCGGTCGACTTCGTGGCTGTTTGGGAGGTTTTCGTGCCAACCGTCAGGGTGGTGCCCGGACGCAGCGACGCCGGGTCGCTGCCGATGACCGCGGCGTTGGCCTTGTAGAGCGTCTGCCAACTGCCGTCCTTGGTGTGTTCCCGCGCGATCTTGGACAAGGTGTCGCCCGCGGCGACCTTGTACGTGACGAGCTTGACGTCGGGGACGGCGGCGGGAGCGGACTTCGCCGCCGCGGTGACCTGGGCGGGCACGGACGCCTGAGTGGCGGCGTGGGCGCCGGTCGCGCTCACCAGGGGGAGTGCGAGCGCGGCTCCGCCCGTTCCTGCCGCGACCATGCCGCGGGTGAGGTGGTTGGTCCTGGGGCGGCGGTGCTTGCCTCGTGCGGGCATGACGAATTCCTCTCCGGCGCCTGCGAGGTGAGCTGTCGGGTTCGGGCGGGAGCTGCCCGGCCGCGTATTGGGTGCGGCTTCACCCCTAGCCGTTCCGGTGTCCGGATCGGCGGCTTACCTGGGTCCCCCGCTCCTGCCGTGAGCGCGTGGGTGGGTGGGTTTCCGGGCGGCGGCAGGATTCGGCGTTCCGCCTGGATCGACGCGAACGTATGCGAGAGCACATGTCGGGAACAAGGCCCGATTTCGCGGCGTAGATCGCTTTTGCCTCGGTGGATTGCAGCGAGAATCGCCCGATTCCACCGGAATGTGAAACTCAACTTACCTTTCGCGAATGGGCAATTGTGAACCGGGGTCAGATGTCGATCTTGTCCGGACGTGACCCATTTCACGCGACCAAGCATGAACAAAGCGGCGACGCAGGCAATCTAGGTGCAATACGGGCAATCGCTGGACGCTCGAAAGCGCGATGACCGGCGGCCGCCTAGGGCCTGTCCGGCATGATCCGCCGGACAGGCCTTAGCCCGCAGTCCGCGGAATTCGCCGCTCCCACGTCCGGTGGAACACCACTTCGTCCCCGTCTTTGCAGATCAGCTCGTTCAAGGTGATGAAGTCATCGGCATCGCAGGTGATTTCGGAGGTCGTCGAGACCCGCGCATCCCAAGGCAACTCCGGCCGATGCAACCGGATCGACCAGGTCGACCGCGTCCGGGCCGACAGCGGATCCGATTCATTGATCGTGTACGTCTCCACCGCGTCCTCCGTGAATTCGAGGCCGTCGGGATAGACGCGGGTGCCGCCGTAGCGGGGGTCGACTTCGAGGCGCCACTCGCCCTTGGCGACGTCGCGTACGACGAGGCGTTCGGGGCGTGGTTCGTCGAGGGTCGCCGGGACGACGACGCCCAGGGGTTCGGACTCCTCCGGCTCCTCGAAGGTGATCGGGGATGTCGACTGCCTTGCCCGTACGGGGAGTTCGAGGGAACTGCCTGCCGGGTCCAGGGTGAAGCCCGCCTCCGAGCCGGGCTGGGGCCAGATCCACGGCCAGTACGCGGAGGAGACGGCGAGGCGGATGCGGTGACCGGAAGGGAAGGCGTGGCCGATGCCGTTCAGGTCGAAAAGCACGTCCTCCGTAGAGCCCGGTTTCCAGGGAACCGCCTGGTCACGGCCATGGCGTGCTGACAGGTTCAGGACGCCACGGGTGACGAGAGTGGAGGAGCCGTCGGGGGCCACGTCGCAGACCCGGGCGATCACCTGGCCGCGCTCGGCCCAGGACGTCAGCCGCAACCGCACCTTCGGGCGGCCCAACACCCAGGTCTCCTGCGGGACTTCGAACTCGAAGCAGGCCGAACGCCCGTCCTCCTCCCGCTGGTCCGGGGGCAGGTCGGCATCGTTCCCGAAGGGGAAGAAGCGGCCCGCGTCCACGCCCGTGTGCTGCGGGGAGCGCACCAGCACCGGCGCACCCTGAAGGCCGTACGAGACCGGTGTCACGGAGGGGGACGGCCAGACCTCGTCGCCCACCCACCGGCCCGGCAACACGTCGTACACCGTTGCCGGGCGGTGCGAGTCCATGACGTACGAGCGCAGGAGCGGCTCCGACATCACGCCCGTGTCACCGTCGCGCAGCCAGTGGTCCCACCAGCGCAGCGTCTCCTGGAGGAAGCCGATCGCCGGTCCCGGCGGCAGGCCCCGGTCCGGGTACTGGTGCGACCAGGGGCCGATCAGGCCTCGTACGCGATCCGGTGGCAGGTTCTCGACCAGGCGCAACACCGTGTCCCGGTACGGGTCGTGCCAGCCGCCCACCGCGAGGACGGCGGCCTGGATCGCGCCGTAGTCCTCGCAGACGCTGCCGTGGCGCCAGTACGCGTCCCGGGTCTGGTGCTCGAGCCAGGTGTGGATGAAGGGGTCCACCGCCTCCAGCCGCTTCACCCACATGTCGTGCCACATCACCTCGCCCACGTGCACCGGGTCCGGCGGGCGGGCGACGAAGGCGAGCATGGTGGCCGCCCAGGCGTGCATGTCCACGGCGAGGACGGAACCTCCCATGTAGTGCACGTCGTTGTCGTAGCGGTCGTCCGCCGAGCAGACCGTGACGATCGCCTTGAGCGGTTCGGGCGCGAGGGCCGCGATCTGGAGGGAGTTGAAGCCTCCCCAGGAGATGCCGAACATGCCGACCCTGCCCGAGCACCAGGGCTGGGACGCCAGCCAGTTGACCACTTCCACCCCGTCGGCCAGCTCCACCGCCGAGTACTCGTCCGTCGGCATGCCCTCCGAGTTGCCGTGGCCGCGGACGTCCACGCGGACGGAGGCGTAGCCGTGACCGGCGTACCAGGGATGGCGTTGCCAGTCGCGCGGCGCGGTCCAGTCCGTGAGCCGGTACGGGAGGTACTCGAGGAGCGCCGGTACGGGCTCGTCGGTCAGCGGGCGCCAGATGCGGGCGTACAGGCGGGTGCCGTCCGGGAGCGGGATGAGGACGTCCTCGTGAGCCGTCTCGTAGGGGAAGGACGTACGGATGCGCATGGTGGGATCCCAGTGGCTTCAGTGGACGGGGTGCATCGTGCGGCGCAGCCACGGCGCGAGTGCCATCACGGCGAGGCCCGCGGCCACCGCGATCGCGCCGTTGACGCCGAAGTAGGCCGGCTTGGAGACGTCGTCGTAGAGCTTCACGGTCTGGGCCTGGATGCCGTTGGCGAGCGCGAGGGACAGGAACCAGAGGGACATCGTCTGGCTGGTGAAGGCGGCCGGGGCGAGCTTCGTGGTGGCCGACATGCCGGAGGTCTCCAGGAGGATGTCGCCGAGGCCGAGCAGGAAGTACGAGCCGACGATCCACCACGCCGACATCAGATAGTCGTCGCTGCTGTGGCCGCTGGTCGGCAGCACCATCAGGAGGAACGACAGACCGCCGAGCACGACCCCGATCGCGATCTTGTTGGAGGCGTGCGGCTGGCGGTGGCCCATCCGGACCCACAGCGCGGCGACCACGGGCGCGAGGGCGACCTCGAAGGCGCCGAGCGCGGAGGCGTACCAGCTGGCCGGGAAGTCGTAACCGAGGATCGTGGTCTCGGCGTTCGACGCAGCGAGCAGCATCATCGTCGAGTACGCCTGGAAGAGGATGAAGTTGAAGACCGTCGAGGCGAGGAAGAGGACGATGTACGGGCGGAGGCGGCCGCGTTCGGCGTCCGTCACCCGGGGGCTTCTGAACATCACCACGAAGTAGACGACCGGCGCGATCACCGAGATGAGGGTGAGCAGGTCGACGAAGCGGTCCATCGTCAGGTAGCCGACCAGCGCGAGGAGAGTCGCGAGTACGGCCGCCGCGAGGATGCCGAGGACGATCACCAGGACCGCGCGGCGCATCGCGTCGGGAGCGAGCGCGAATTCCGCCGCGCGCTTGCGTCCGGCCAGGTGACGGCGGCCCATGACGTACTGGATCAGGCCGAAGGTCATGCCGACCGCCGCCGCCGAGAAACCCCAGTGCCAGCCCCGGTGGTCGCCGAGCCAGCCGGTGATGAGCGGGCCCGCGAAGGCGCCGATGTTGATCGCCATGTAGTAGAGGGCGAAGCCGGCGTCGCGGCGGTCGTCGTCGGTGCGGTAGAGCTTGCCGACCATGGTGGCGACGTTGGGCTTGAGCAGGCCGGTGCCCGCGCTGATCAGACCCAGGCCGACCCAGGTCATGGTGGCCGTCGGCACCGCCATGGAGTAGTGGCCGCAGGCGATCAGGATGCCGCCCCACAGGACCGCGCGGTACGAGCCGAGCATCCGGTCGGCGAGCCAGCCCCCTGCGACCGAGACCAGATAGACGAGCGTTCCGTACGCGGCCGACACCGAGGCGGCCGTGCCCGACGACATGCCCAAACCGCCGTGGGCGACGGTGTCGGCGAAGTAGAGGACGAGGATCGCCTGCATGCCGAGGAACGAGAAGCGTTCCCAGACCTCCAGGCCGGAGAGGGTGAGCAGGCCCCTGGGCTGGCCGAAGAAGGCGTGGTCGTCACCCGGAGGCGGCGGCGACTCGCCGCCGGGCTCGGTTTCGACGGTGCTTCGGGACACGGCGGCCGGTCTCCTTGCTGGTCGCTGCGGGGCACGGGGTGACGGGGGCGTTGGGCACGCTGCGGGGCACGGGGTGACGGCGCGCGCCGGGGACGCTGCGGGTCACTGCGGAGTGTGGCAAGTAGGCGGATATCGGCTCGTATTAGTTGATCAAGAACATACCTCTCGTGATCGGATACCGCCCGGGCTGCGCCCCGTCCCTCCCGCCCGGGGGAACTCGTGAGGGAAGTCGGCTACAGGGACGGTGGGCGCTCGTGGTGATCGAAACGTGACCGGATACGCTGACTTGAGTGATGGCAGCGACACATCGACAAACCGCGTCACCGACCGAATGATCGACCGAGTTCGCCATGTGATCGTCAGCAGACAGGAGAACCTCTCGTGACCGTCGTCGGGCCGTTCGGGCTGAGCGTGCGGGACCAGGCTCTCGAAGCCGATGTCCAGGCCGGATTGGCGGCTGTCGAGGAGGGTTTGCTCGAAGCCACCAAGAGCGAGGTCCCCTTCATCACGGAAGCCGCCCAGCACCTCGTGCGTGCGGGTGGAAAGCGGTTCAGGCCGCTGCTCGTGACGCTCGCCTCGCAGTTCGGCGATCCCTACGCGCCGGGTGTCGTGCCCTCGGCCGTGGTCGTCGAGCTGACGCATCTCGCCACGCTGTACCACGACGACGTCATGGACGAGGCGGACGTACGGCGCGGGGTGCCCAGCGCCAACACCCGCTGGGGCAACTCGGTGGCCGTCCTCACCGGCGACTTCCTCTTCGCGCGCGCCTCCTACATCCTGGCGGACCTCGGTCCCGACGCCGTGCGGATCCAGGCGGAGGCGTTCGAACGGCTCGTCACCGGACAGATCCTGGAGACCGCGGGGCCGCGCGACGGGCGTGACCCGGTCGACCACTACCTCGATGTGCTGAGCGGTAAGACCGGCTCCCTGGTCGCCGTCGCGTGCCGGTTCGGCGCGATGATGTCCGGGGCCGACGAGACCGTCGTGGACGTGCTGACCCAGTACGGGGAGCGGCTGGGCGTCGCCTTCCAGCTCGCGGACGATGTGCTGGACATCGCGTCCGACTCGCACGAGTCGGGTAAGACGCCCGGGACGGATCTCCGCGAGGGGATTCCCACGATGCCGGTGCTGCGCCTGCGTGAGCGGGTGGCACGGCTCGGTCTCGCCGAGGACATCGCGCTGTGCGAGCTGCTGGACTCCGACATGACGGACGACGCCCGGCACGCCGAGGCGCTGGCCCGGCTGCGGGAGCACCCGGCTCTTGAGCAGGCGCGCAGGGACACCGTTCGGTACGCGGAGGACGCGCGGGCCGCGCTGGCTCCGTTGCCGGAGTGCGACGCGAAGGCCGCGCTGGTCGAGCTGTGCGACCTGGTGGTGCACCGGGCGGGGTGACCTGCCCCCGTAGCCCCGTAGCCCCGTAGCCCCGTAGCCCCCGGGAACCCGCCGGACTTGTTGTGGCGTACGTCACATACTTGGATTGAGTCCAGTCTGAGATCGAGTCCGTATGTCCTCCCAGAAGCTGACGCAGGGGGCGTCAGCTGAGATACGGGGAGAAAACAGAATCATGGGATCGAACGCCACGTTCACGACGCGTCGCAAGAGCCTGATCCTGACCGGTGTCGCGGTGGCCACCGCGGCCGGAGTCGCCGCCGCCGTCATCCCGGCGGTCGCCGCCGGCGGAAGCGACAACAAGAGCCACGCCGGGCACGGCGACCAGACCATCGCCGTGCAGAGCGGAGTCCTTGGCGGCAAGGGCGGCACCATCCTCGCCACCAGCCTCAACGGCGCCAACGAGGTCCCCGTCCCGGGCGGCCCCGCCGTCGGCGACAAGGACGGCGCGGCCCTGGAGTTCGTCAAGGTCGAGGGCAGCAAGGTATCCGTCGCCGTGAAGTGGCGCGGCACCGGCAAGCCGACCCTGCTGCACATCCATCAGGGTGCCAAGGGCACCAACGGCGGCGTCAAGGTCGACTTCACCAAGCTGCTGGCCAAGAGCAAGGGCCGCACCGTCACCGGGACCGTGACGGTCAAGGACACCGCCCTCCTCGATCAGTTGAAGAGCGACCCGGGCGCCTTCTACGCCAATCTGCACACCGCCGAGTTCCCGGGCGGCGCCGTCCGCGGCCAGCTCCACAAGGTCACCGGATCCTTCGACTTCCGCAACGCCCTGAAGAACTTCCAGGCGTCCGTCGTCAAGGGCAAGCAGATCTACGAGTGCAAGGCGGTCGAGGGCGGCGGGTACGCCTTCGCCCAGCGTGATGTCTCGGCCGTACTGGGCGGCAACATCGCACACTCGTTCGTGAAGCCCAACTCCGGAACCCCGCAGTGGATCGCGCCCGACCGCAGCGCGGTCACCGGCGCCGTGATCAGCAAGACCCCGAACGGCGACAAGAACATCCCCGAGCTCGACCTCAAGGCCACCCAGTCCGGCAAGCACCGCGGTCTGCTGGCCGGTACGCAGGAGATCCTGCGCCTCAACACCGTGGGCGGAGTCGCCCCGGCCGGCTCCTGCTCGCCTGGCGCCATCGTGGGCGTGCCCTACCAGGCCGATTACGTGTTCGTGCAGCGCTGACGGCCCGACCGACGAGGTGGCGCCTCCTCCGACCCCTACGGGTTGGGGGAGGCGCCACCTCGTGACGTCATACCGCAGGAGTACGTGGAGTTGAGTCCGGGGTCTGACGCTTCTCTCTTGCCGATTTGGTCAGATTGAGAACACCACTCCTCACCGGTTCGGGTGAGAATGGCGGCTAAGAGTGGACCAGTGCAGGACGACGAGCCGCCGCCGACGACGGAGGTAAGGCACACATGGCACCGTACGAATCCGACGACAGCAGCACGAACGCCGGCGAGGCCGAGGATGTGCGCGCAGGCCGGCGGAAGGCGGCGCGTTACGTCGTCCCGGTCGCGGTGATGGGCGTGGCGGCGGCGACCATCGGCCTGGTCCCGGCGCTCGCCGACTCCGGTGACCCCGATCTGCCGAAGATCAGCGCCCAGCAGCTCATCGAGAAGATCGCCAAGTCGGACGTCGAGCAGCTGTCCGGCACCGTCAAGATCAGCACCGACCTGGGGCTGCCCGACCTCGGCGGCCTGGAGAGCAGCTTCGCTTCCGGCGCCGTACAGGGCCCCGACGGCGGTTCGTCCGCCGATCCGTCGTCCAAGCTCATGGAGCTGGCCTCCGGCACGCACACCCTGCGGATCGCGGCCGACGGCCCGGACAAGTCCAAGATCTCCCTCCTGGACAGCGCCGCCGAGTACAGCCTCATCCACAACGGCACGGACGTGTGGGGCTACGACAGCGAGTCGAACGAGGTCTACCACGCGACCACCTCCAAGTCCGGGGCGCAGAAGGAGCAGGAGGACGTCCCGGCCACTCCCAAGGAGCTCGCCGACGAGGCCCTCAAGGCCGTCGACGACACCACCTCCGTGACCGTCGACGGCACCGCGCAGGTCGCGGGCCGAGACGCGTACAAGCTGCTCATCAAGCCCAAGCAGTCCGGCTCCACGGTCGGCGCGATCACCATCGCGGTCGACTCGAAGACGGGGCTGCCGCTGAAGTTCACGCTCACCCCGGCGAGCGGCGGCGCGGCCGTCGTGGACGCGGGCTTCACCAAGGTCGACTTCTCCAAGCCGGCCGCGTCGACCTTCGACTTCACCCCGCCCAAGGGTGCGAAGGTCACCGAGGGCGACGAGGTGCAGGCGCCGGAGTCCTCCCAGAAGTCCGACGAGGACCTGGGCGCGGGACTCGACGGACTCGACGGGCTCAAGACCATCGGCGAGGGCTGGAACGCCATCGCCGAGTTCGACACCGGCGGCGAGGGCGTACCGTCCGGCTCCTCCGGCAACAGCGACGTCGATGGATTCCTGAACTCCCTCGGCGACCAGGTCAGCGGTAAGTTCGGCTCGGGCACGGTCTTCTCGACCCGCCTGGTCAACGCGCTGATCACGGACGACGGCAAGGTGTACGCGGGTGCCGTCACCAAGGACGCGCTGGTCAAGGCGGCCAACGCGGCCCAGTAGGACTCGTAGGGACGCGTCGCGCGAAGTCCCGTACGCGCGCGGCGAATCGAGATTGAGGGAGCCCATGGAGGAACTGTCCACCGCGGAGCCCGACCCGGTGGGCGACACGGGAGGAGCGGCGAACACGGTCGCGGCGAACACGGTTGAGGAAGCCGACGCCGACACCGTGATCGTCACCCGTGCGCTCACCAAGCGCTTCCGCGGCGGACAGCTCGCCGTCGACGGCCTGGACCTGACCGTCCCGGCGGGCAGCGTCTTCGGCTTCCTGGGGCCGAACGGCTCGGGCAAGACCACCACCATCCGCATGCTGATGGGCCTGATCGAGCCCACCTCGGGCACGGCGCGCGTCCTGGGGCAGCCCATGCCCCGGGCCACCCGCGCCGTGCTCCCGCACGTCGGCGCACTCATCGAGGGCCCCGCGCTGTACGGCTTCCTCTCCGGGCGCGACAACCTCCTCCGGTACGACGCCGCAGACCCGACCGCCGACCCGCGCACCCGGCGTACACGCGTCGCGGCCACCCTCGACCGGGTCGGACTCGCCGCCGCCGCGGGCAAGAAGGCGAAGGCGTACTCACTCGGCATGAAGCAGCGGCTCGGGCTCGCGGCCGCGCTGCTCCAGCCCCGCCGCCTGCTCGTCCTGGACGAACCGACCAACGGCCTCGATCCGCAGGGCATGCGCGAAATCCGTTCCCTGATAAGGGAGTTGGCCTCGGACGGCACGACCGTCTTCCTCTCCTCGCACCTGCTCGACGAGATCGAGCAGGTGTGCACCCACGCGGCCGTGATGGCGCAGGGCCGGCTCATCACCCAGGGCGCGGTGGCGGACCTCGCGGCGGGTGCGCGCGGACGTCTCGTCGTGACGACTCCCGACCCGGCGGACGCGGCGCGCGTACTGAAGGAACAAGGAGTCGGAGATCTCGTCGTGACGGACACAGGGGTGACCGCCGAGCCTCCGGACCGCGAACTCGCCGAGCTGAACGCCGCGTTGGTCACGGCGGGCGTCCGGGTCCGCGGCTTCGGGGTCGAACGGGCCTCGCTGGAGGACGCGTTCGTGGCGCTGACGGGGGAGGGCTTCGATGTCGCGGGCTGAGGTCGTGAACATAGACGTTCAGGCGCCGCGCGCCCCCAGTCCGCTGTGGACGTTCGGACTGTTCCGCAGCGAGCTGGTCACCACCTTCCGGCGGTGGCGGACCATCGCGCTGCTCGGCGTGCTCGCGGCGGTGCCCGTCCTCATCGGTATCGCCATCAAGATCGAGACGGGCGACGGATCCGGGGGCGGCGAAGGCGGCGGCGGTGGGCCGGCGTTCATCTCGCAGATCACCAACAACGGCCTGTTCCTGGTGTTCACGGCGCTCGCCGCGACGCTCCCCTTCTTCCTGCCGATGGCGATCGGCGTCATCGCAGGCGACGCGATCGCGGGCGAGGCGAACGCCGGGACCCTGCGCTACCTCCTGGTCGCACCCGCGGGCCGCACCCGCCTCCTCCTCACCAAGTACGCGACCACCATGACGTTCTGCCTGGTCGCGACCCTCGTAGTGGCGACCTCGGCGCTCGCGATGGGCGCTCTGCTGTTCCCACTCGGCGAGCTGACGACGATCTCCGGGACCCGGATCAGCTTCGCGGAGGGACTCGGCAGAGCCCTGCTCATCGCGCTGGTCGTCGCCGCGTCACTGATCGGCGTCGCGGCGCTCGGCCTGTTCATCTCGACACTGACCGGCAGCGGCATCGCGGCGATGGCGACGACCGTCGGACTCCTCATCACCATCCAGATCCTCGACCAGATCCCCCAACTCCACGCGCTCCAGCCGTACTTCTTCTCCCACTACTGGCTGTCCTTCGCCGACCTCATGCGCGACCCGGTGTACTGGGACGACCTGGTCCGCAACCTCGGCCTGCAGGCCCTGTACGCGGCGGTGTTCGGGTCGGCGGCCTGGGCGCGGTTCACGACGAAGGACATCACGGCCTGAGGCCCGGCCTGCCCCACTCAGCTCTCGTACGGGAACCGCGCGAGCGGCGGCTGCTGCGCGAAGAACGTCTTCGCGCGGGCCAGGGCCTCGGTGTCATTGAGTACGTCACCGGGCTTGCTGCCGTTGCCGAGCAGGACGCCACCGAAGCGCATGCCCATGTACGCGGCCGAGTGGTTCAGGGTGCCGACCAGCGGATCGGCGACCTCCTGCTCCTCGTGCGCCAGCACGGTGACGCCCCACAGGTTGCGCCCCGCCAGCGTGGCTTTGAAGTCGACGCCGGGGGTGCGCAGCCAGCCCGACCAGTAGTCGAGGTAGCGCTTGGTGAGGGAGGAGACCGAGTACCAGTACAGCGGCGACGCGATGACGATGTCCGTCGCGGCGAGCGTCGCGTCGAAGAGCAGGCCCGTGTTGCCCTCGGTCGGCCGGACATGGTCGCTGTCGTGGCGCAGGTCCGGGAAGTCCGGCAGCGGATGCTCGGCGAGGCGCAGCCAGCGCTGCCCGACCTCCGAGGGCAACTGCTCGGCGGCCTTGCGGGCCAGCATCTCGGTGTTGCTGTCCGAGCGGCTGCTGCCGAGCAGGAACAGGAACTGGCGGGTCATGGGTCCCCCTGGAGTGCGCGTGGCGAACGGCGGCTGCCGCGACTACATGCGTGCACAATATATGCGTATGCATGTAGCAGTCCAGTCGAGCGGCCACGGAAACCATGCGGTCGGTGATCGGCGTCAGTCTCGGTCAGAAGGCCTGAAGGTCAGAAGGCCAGAAGGCCGGAGTCGGTGCGAACGTGGATCCGGCACCCCGGCCTGGGCCGGGACGAGGAGAGGGGCGAGGATGCGTACGAGGATGATCGCCACCGGGGTCGTGTCCGTCACGGGACTGCCCACGTTGACGGGCTGTGGTCTGCGGGACCAGGGTGAGTCAGTGGGCGCTACCGGTTCGTCACCCTCGGATCTCTCCGCTCCATCCTCCCCTTCCTCCCCCGATCACCCCGAGTGAGGGCACGATGTCTCGACTCAGCCGCGAACAGAAGCGGGAACTCAAGCGGCGGCGCGCCGAGCAGGATGCCGTCGCCGGGGAGCACCCGGCCGCCGGGGTGACGCCGATCGAGGTACGGGTGCCGGCCCCGGCGGGGGGCGCCGCTCCGGTCGGGGGAGCCGCCCCGGTCGGCGGCGAGGCCACGGTCGGCGGCATGCCGGTCGTCGCCGCCCCCGGCGAGACGGTTCAGGACGCCGTCCTCAACCACCTCCACCGCATCGCCCTCTCCATCGGCCAACCCGTCCTCGCCTCGATCCACGACGAACGCACCGGCTTCGTCGTACCCATTCAGGTGTACGTGGACGGGTCGAGCCACCACATGGGGGAGCCGCAACGGTTCGAGCCGCAGCCGCCCGAGCCCCGGCAGATGCAACGGGCGCCACAGAATGAACAACCGCCGGTGAGGCCGAGGCCCTCGGTGCCCGTGACGCCCACCGCCCCGGCGACCGAACCGGTGTGGCCCCCGGCGGCCGAACCCGTGTGGCCCCCCGCAGCCACCGGCCCCGAGCCGAGGGACACCTCGTACGGTGTGGCCGCACCCCCGACGGGTGTGTTCGGCCCGGCACCGGGCCAGGCTCCCGCTCGGGAGACCGCCATGTCCCTGATGCGCCTGGGTCTGGAGCCGGACCCCGAGCCGGAGCCGGATCCGAAGCCCACACCTCCGCGGGGCTTCGACGCCGTCGCCGAATCGGTACTGGCGCCGGTGTCGGAAGCACCGGGAGAGGCGGCCTTTCTCGCGGAACCCCTGACGCGGATCAACGAGGCCGTGAAGGAGGGCAGGATCGAAGAGGCCGCGGGCATGGCGGAGCGGGCCGTTGCAGAGGCGGCGCAGGCGCTGGGCCCGGAGCACCCCGAGGTGCTCCGGCTGCGCGAACTGTCCGCGTACATCGCCTACTTGGCCGGCGACGCGGTCCGGTCCTTCCACCTGTCGCTCGACCTGGCCAGGGTCCTCCGCCGGCACCGGGACCTGGAGGCCGCGTACGGCAACGTACAAAGTGCGGCCACGGCCTGGCGCGCCGTCCGTGACCCCTTGCAGGGACTGAACCTCGGGCGCGATCTGATCGAGGTGTGGACCGAGCTCGTGGCGGGCGAAGGCCCCGCCGTCGACGACATCGAACAACTCGAAAAGGCCCGCACCCGCATGGGCCGCCTGACCGAACGGGCCCGCGACCACTGACGAGCCCGGAACCGAACAGGCCCCGGCGGAACGGGATGCGTCCGCCGAGGCCGAGTTCAGAGGCCCGCTATGAGGACAGCTCCCACACCGCGTAGGCCAGCGCGTCCCCGTTCCGGTCCAGCGCCGTGTCGTTGATGTTCGACGTCGTGTCGCACGAGGAGTGGTAGCAGGCGTCGAAGGCTCTGCCCGACGTACCGCCCCACTTCGCCGCCTGGGCCGCCGTCTTGATGTAGTCCGCGCCGCTGAAGAGGCCGCCGACGGGGATGCCCGCGTTCTTGAAGGGGGCGTGGTCGGAGCGGCCGTCGCCCTCGGTCTCGATCTCCGTCGCGATGCCGATGCCCGCGAAGTAGTTCTGGAAGGTCTTCTCGATGGCGGGGTCGTCGTCGTAGACGAAGTAGCCGGGGTTCGGCGAGCCGATCATGTCGAAGTTGAGATAGCCGCTGATCTTCGAACGGTTCGCGGTGGTCAGGCTGTTCACGTAGTACCGCGAACCGACCATGCCCAGCTCCTCCGCGCCCCACCAGGCGAAACGCAGATGCTTGGTGGGCTGGTACTGCGTACGGGAGACGGTGAGCGCGGCCTCGAGGACCGCGGCCGATCCGGACCCGTTGTCGTTGATGCCGGCCCCCGCCGTCACGCTGTCGAGGTGGGACCCCGACATGACGACCTGGTTGGTGTCGCCGCCGGGCCAGTCGGCGATCAGGTTGTAGCCGGTGCGTCCGCCGGACGTGAACTGCTGGACGGTCGTGGTGAATCCGGCCGCGTCCAGCTTGGCCTTCGCGTAGTCGAGGGACGCCTTGTAGCCGGTGCGGCCGTGGGCGCGGTTGCCTCCGTTGGCGGTGGCGATGGCCTGGAGCTGTGCGAGATGGGCCTTGACGTTGGCCACGGGGAGATCGGGCGCGGCAACCGCGAGCGGGGATGCGGGTGCCGCGCCGGTTATCGCGCCGGTGGTGAGGAGCGTGACGGCGGTGACCATGGCAGCCGTGCCAGCACGCCCGGGAATGGAGAGCTTCATGTGGGGGGCTCCGAATTCCGTGGGAATCCACAGGGATTCCACAGTGAATGGGGTGCCTGATGGTGAAGCTGAGCCTGAAGCTCCGTCAAGAGCGCAATCCGGTCACGGCTGTTCAGATAGCGGATGCGATCAGTTCGCGCCGGGAACCCGGCCGTACGACGAGCCGCTGGGCCGTGCGACAAACCGCCTTGGCCGTACGGCGAACCGCCTGGGCCGTAGGGCGAACCGCCCCGGCCGTACGACGAACCGCCTACTGCACGCAGAACTCGTTCCCCTCAGGGTCGGTCATGACGACCCACTCACCCCCGGGCTCCTTCACCTGCCGCAGCACACTCGCGCCGAGCCCCTCCAGCCGCGCGACCTCCGCCCCGCGCCGCTCCGCCCCCGCGTGCAGGTCCAGATGCAGCCGGTTCTTGACCGTCTTCGGCTCCGGCACCCGCTGGAAGAGCAGCCGCCGCCCGAGCCCGGTTCCGCTCGCCTCCTCGTACGGATCGTCCGGATGCCGTACGGCGATCAGGTCCCGGAAGGCCCGGCGGCCGTGGGACTCGACGGTGAGCTCGGCCGGTACGGCGCCGGCGCCCAGCAGTTGTTCGACGAGCGCGCTGTTGTCCTCGACCTCGTAGCCGAGCGCGGCGGCCCAGAAGTCGGCCTGGGAGTGCGGGTCGGCGGAGTCGATGACGAGCTTCCAGTGCAGGGTCGCGTGTGTCATGGTAACCACTTATAGTGGTTACGTGAGCGAGCGCGCAATGGAATCGCCAGGGATGACCCTCGTGTCGCACGGCGGAAAGGCCTTCCGCTTCGACCCGGGAGCGCTCTGCCTGGAGCTGCTGACGACCGGCGGTCCGGGCGAGTTCGCCCGCTACGAGGTGCTGCACGAGCCGTCCGACCTGGCCCGCTGGGCGGACCGGAGCCGTCTGTCACCCGGACTCGAACTGTCCATAACCCAGCAGGAGTTGGAGCGCACACGGTCGGTTCGTGACGCCCTGTTCCTGCTGACGGCCGACCGCGCGCACGGCCGCCCCCCGAACCCCCGCGACCTGGCCGTCGTCAACGCGGCCGCGGCCGAACCCCCGCTCGCCGCCCGCATCGAGCCGGACGGCACCCGCGCCTGGGCCCCCGGAGCCACGGGCACGCAGCTTCTCTCCACGGTCGCGCGCGACGCCGTGGACCTCTTCACCGGCCCGCACGCCGACCGCATTCGCGAATGCGGATCCCACAACTGCTACCTGCTCTTCGTGGACACATCCCGCCCCGGCCGCCGCCGCTGGTGCGCCATGGAACACTGCGGCAACCTCAACAAGGTCCGCGCACACCGGGCCCGCTCCAGCACGCCGGACGCTTGAGGGCGAGCCTTTCGGTTCCAGCCCGTCCGGCGTTTGAGGACGAGCCCTTCGGGCGAACGGGGGTCTGGGGGCGGAGCCCCCAGGAACGGGACGGGAAGGGGCGGAGGGGGCGAAAAACCCGCCGTCACCCACCCCCGACCGCAGACCCCCGCGAGTCATAAGCCACCCGAGCCGAAGCAATCTCCCCCCGATGGACCTCCGTCCACGTCACCAGCGACTGGATGGTCGCATGCAACGTCCCACCCAACGGCGTGAGTTCGTACTCCACCCGAGGCGGCACCACCGCATGAACCGTCCGCTTCACCAGCCCGTCCCGCTCAAGCTGCCGCAAGGTAACCGTGAGCATCCGCTGACTGACGCCGTCGATCTCCCGCCGCAACTCCGTGAACCGGAGCACGCGTTGCTCGAGCAGAGCGATCACAAGCAGGGACCACTTGTCGGCGATCCGGTCGAGGATCTGCCGCACCTCGCAGTCCTCCCGGGTGTCCCACTGGAAGGGGTCCGCATCCCCGTAGTCGACGGTACTTTCGCAGTTACTCAGTGACTTTGAAGTGCCTTCTTCCATGCCTGTCGATGCTGCCGCAGGCTGGCGGTGGTTACAAGAGGGAACCGACCCTCACCCGAGTAACCGCCCCCAGTCCAAAAGGAGTTCACCGTGGGTAAACGAGCCTGGGCCCTGCTCCTCGTCCTCTGCGGAACGATCTTCTTGGAGGGCGCAGACGTCGCGATGCTCGCGGTCGCGATCCCCTCCATCAGATCCGACCTCGACCTGACCACAGGCAGCGCGGCCTGGGTGATGAGCGCCTACGTCCTCGGCTACGCCGGCTTCACCCTCCTCGGCGGACGCGCCGCCGACCTGCTCGGCCGCCGCCGGATGTTCCTCATCTGGCTGACGGTCTTCATCGCCTTCTCCGGACTCGGCGGCTTCGCCACGGAGGGCTGGATGCTGATCGTCGCCCGCTTCGTCACGGGAGTCTCCGCCGCGTTCATGACCCCGGCGGCACTGTCCCTGATCACGACGTCGTACGAGGAGGGTCCCCAGCGCAACAAGGCCCTGCTGGTCTTCGCGGGCACGGGGGCCGGCGGCTTCTCCCTCGGCCTCGTCATCGGCGGCCTGCTCACCGAACTCGACTGGCGCTGGGTGTTCTTCGCACCGGTCCTGCTGGCGGGCGCGCTCCTGGCCGCGGCGGTCCGGCTGATCCCCGTACAGGAAGGGCGCCCCCAACCCCGTACGACAGAACGGCGATTCGACCTCACCGGCGCCGTCACCGCCGCCGGAGCCATGCTTCTCGCCGCCTACACCGTCCTCCGTCTCGAACACGGCCTGCATGAATGGCAGTTGACGGCGGCAGCGGCACTCGCGGCGCTGCTCCTGGCCACCACCTTCGTCGTCGTCGAACGCCGCGCGGCCACCCCCCTCGTACGCCTCGGCATCCTCCGTACCGGCTCGGTGGTCCGTGCCGACCTCGGTGCCCTGCTCTTCGTGGGCGCCTTCTTCGGCTTCCAGTTCGTGCTGACGCTGTATCTGCAGGAACTGCGCGGCTGGTCGGCGCTCCAGACGGCGATCGCGCTCATCGTGATGGGCTGCGACGCGGTGCTCGCGCCGACGCTCACGCCGAAACTGGTCGAGTGGTTCGGCCACGCGCGGGTGATCCTCGGCGGCTTCGTGCTTGCCGTGATCGCGTACGGGCTGTTCCTGCCCGTCGGCGCGGACTGGTCGTACGCGGCGATGTTCCCGACCCTGATCATCGCGGGGACCGCGTTCGCACTCGCCTACGGGCCGCTGACGATCGCGGCGACGGACGGCGTGGCCGAGTCGGAGCAGGGGCTCGCGAGCGGGCTGCTGCACACGGCGACGCAGTTCGGCTCGGCGATCGGGATCTCGGCGGTGACCGCGGTCTACGGCTTGGCGTCGACGGGATCGGAGTCTGCGGCCAATGACCCGGATGCGATGCTGTCCGCCTTCCGGGCGGCGCTGACCGTGCCGGTGGCGATGGTGGTCCTGGGCGCGCTGGTCTCGGCCCTGAGCGTGCGAGCCGCTCGGCGGGCGGTGCGCAGCGCGTCGAAGGTGAGCAGCGACAGCGCGAGCCAGACCAGTGCGAACCCGGCCCAGCGCTCGGGCGGCATGGCCTCGTGGAAGTAGAGGATGCCCAGGAGGAACTGGAAGACCGGGGCGAGGTATTGGAGGAGTCCCAGGGTGGACAGCGGGACCCTGATCGCGGCCGCGCCGAAGCAGACGAGCGGAAGCGCGGTCACCACGCCCGTCGCGGCGAGGAGCGCCATGTGGCCCACGCCCTCCGTGCCGAAGGTCGCCTTGCCGGACGACCCCAGCCACAGCAGAAAGCCCAGGGCGGGCAGGAACTGGATGGCCGTCTCGGCGGCGAGCGACTCGATGCCGCCGATGTTGACCTTCTTCTTCACCAGTCCGTAGGTGGCGAATGAGAAGGCGAGGATGAGGGAGATCCACGGCGGGCTGCCGTATCCGAGGGTGAGGACGACCACCGCTGCGAAGGCGACGCCGACCGCGGTCCACTGGAGGGGGCGCATCCGCTCCTTGAGGATCAGCACGCCCATCGCGATGGTGACCAGCGGGTTGATGAAGTAGCCCAGCGAGGCCTCGACCACGTGACCCGAGTTCACAGCCCAGATGTAGACGCCCCAGTTCACGGTGATGACGGCCGCGGCCACCGTGATCAGTCCGAGCTTGCGCGGCTGTCGTATCAGCTCACCGGCCCAGGCCCAGCGCCGCATCACGACGAGCGCGATCCCGACGAAGGCCAGCGACCAGACCATCCGGTGGGCGAGGATCTCGACCGCCCCGGCAGGCTGCAGGAGCGGCCAGAACAGGGGGACGAGCCCCCACATGCCGTATGCCGCGATGCCGTTCAGCAGACCTATGTGCTGTTCGCCCCTGGCCTTCGCCGCCACCGCGTCCTCCTTGCCCCTTCGGCCGTATCCGTACGGCCTTCAAGAAGGTAACGCCGAGCGCCCCCGCCTGTCATGCCCGTATCGCCATACGGTCGTTACAGGCGGGGGTTCGGAGAGCGGTACCGAGGGCCCGAGGGGGAGTCAGCCCTTCAGTGCCGCCGCGATGGACTCGGCGATCGGCGTGGTCGGGCGGCCGGTCAGCCGGGACAGGTCGCCGGTCGTGACCGCCAGCTCGCCCTTCGCGATGGACCCGTCGACACCCGCCAGGATCGCGGCGAGGGCCTCGGGCAGCCCGGCGCCGGTCAGGATGCCGGTGTAGACCTCGGCGGGAACGGCGTTGTAGGCGATCTCCTTGCCGGACTGCCTGCCCACCTCGGCGGCGTACTCGGCGAAGCCGAACGTGGTGTCGCCGCTCAGCTCGTACGTCGTGTTCTCGTGGCCCTCGCCGGTCAGCACCGCCACGGCGGCGGCCGCGTAGTCGGCGCGCGTGGCGGCGGCGATCCGGCCCTCGCCGGCGGCCTGGACGACGGCGCCGTGCTCCAGGACGGGGGCGAGGTTCTCGGTGTAGTTCTCGTTGTACCAGCCGTTGCGCAGCAGGGAGTACGGCAGACCGGACGCGAGGATCGCCGCCTCGGTGGCCCGGTGGTCGTCGGCCAGGGCGGCCGTGAGGCTGCCGGGAGCGCTGGTGTACGCGAGGAGCGCGGCCCCGGCGGTCTTGGCGGCGTCGAGGACCACCTTGTGCTGGCCCACGCGGCCGAGGTGGAACTCGTTGCCGGAGATCAGCAGCACCTTGTCACCGGCGGAGATGACGCCGTCGAAGGTGTCGGGGGCGTTGTAGTCGGCTACCGCGATCTTCACGCCGCGGGCCGCGAAACCGGCGGCCTTCTCCGTGTCGCGGACGACGGCGGTGATCTGGTCGGCCGGGACCTTCTCCAGCAGGCCCTCGATGACGTGGCGGCCGAGGTTTCCGGTGGCTCCGGTGACGACGATGCTCATGACTGATATCTCCTAGCGGGTGGCTTGGCACTCACCCTAGGAGCTGCACTAACTTCTCGAAAGTACCCACTTTGAAGTAAGGTACTGGCATGTCCGTAAGTATCTGGAGCCTCGAGGGCGAGGCCATGTGCCCGCACCGCCTCGTCCTGGAGCACGTCACCAGTCGCTGGGGCGTCCTCGTTCTGATCGAGCTGAACGAACGCTCGTACCGCTTCAGCGAGCTGCGTCGCGCGATCGGCCGGGTCAGCGAGAAGATGCTGACCCAGACCCTCCAGACCCTGGAGCGTGACGGTCTCGTCCATCGCGACGCCAAGCCGGTGATCCCGCCCCGGGTCGACTACTCCCTCACCGATCTGGGACGCGAGGCCGCCCAGCTGGTGAGTGCGCTGGGGACCTGGACGAACGAGCGGATGGACGACGTGCTGAAGGCGCGCGAGACGTACGACAGGGCCCGCACCTGACGGCCCGGGCCCGGTAGGACGTACGGGACCGGGCCGGACTAGCCGACGACCGTCCAGGTGTCGCCGCCCGCGAGCAGCGCCGCGAGGTCGCCCTTGCCGTTCTGCTCGATGGCCGAGTCGAGCTGGTCCGACATCTGGGTGTCGTAGACCGGCCGGTCCACGGAACGGAACACGCCGATGGGGGTGTGGTGCAGGGTGTCCGGGTCGGCGAGCCGCGAGAGCGCGAACGCGGTGGTCGGGGACGCGGAGTGCGCGTCGTGGACCAGGATCTGCGCCTCGTTCTCCGGGGTGACGGTGACGGCCTTGAGGTCGCCGGTCCGCTCATCGCGTACGACACCGCGGTTGCCGTCGGCGCCGAAGCGGATGGGCTGCCCGTGCTCCAGCCGGATCACTGCCTCCTCGGCCTGCTGCCTGTCCTTCAGCACCTCGAAGGCGCCGTCGTTGAAGATGTTGCAGTTCTGGTAGATCTCGACGAGCGCGGTGCCGGGGTGGGCGGCGGCCTGGCGCAGCACCTCGGTGAGGTGCTTGCGGTCGGAGTCGACCGTGCGGGCCACGAAGGAGGCCTCCGCGCCGATCGCCAGGGACACCGGGTTGAAGGGCGCGTCCAGGGAGCCCATCGGCGTCGACTTGGTGATCTTGCCGACCTCGGAGGTGGGCGAGTACTGGCCCTTGGTCAGACCGTAGATCCGGTTGTTGAAGAGCAGGATCTTGAGGTTCACATTGCGGCGCAGGGCGTGGATGAGGTGGTTGCCGCCGATGGACAGCGCGTCGCCGTCACCGGTCACCACCCATACGCTCAAGTCCCGTCGGCTGGAGGCGAGTCCGGTGGCGATGGCGGGGGCGCGGCCGTGGATGGAGTGCATCCCGTACGTGTTCATGTAGTACGGGAAGCGGGACGAGCAGCCGATGCCCGAGACGAAGACGATGTTCTCCTTCGCCAGGCCCAGTTCGGGCATGAAGCCCTGCACCGCGGCGAGGACCGCGTAGTCACCGCAGCCGGGGCACCAGCGCACTTCCTGATCGGACTTGAAGTCCTTCATGGATTGCCTGGCCTCGGCCTTGGGGACGAGAGAAAGCGCCTCGATCGAGCCCGTGCCTTCCGTGGTCGTCTCAGCCATCGATGGCCTCCTTGAGAGCCGTGGCGAGCTGCTCAGCCTTGAACGGCATGCCGTTCACCTGGTTGTACGAGTGGGCGTCCACCAGGTACTTCGCCCGGATGAGTGTGGCGAGCTGGCCGAGGTTCATCTCGGGGATCACCACCTTGTCGTAACGCTTCAACACCGCGCCCAGATTCCGCGGGAACGGGTTCAGGTGCCGCAAGTGGGCCTGCGCGATGGAGTCCCCGGCCGCTCGCAGCCGCCGTACCGCCGCCGTGATGGGTCCGTAGGTCGAACCCCAGCCCAGGACAAGGGTGTTGGCCGTGCCGGACAGGTCGTCGACTTCCACGTCCGGTACGTCGATACCGTCGACCTTGGCCTGGCGGGTGCGGACCATGAAGTCGTGGTTGGCGGGGTCGTAGGAGATGTTGCCCGTGCCGTCCTGCTTCTCGATGCCGCCGATGCGGTGCTCCAGACCCGGCGTGCCCGGGATCGCCCACGGGCGGGCGAGGGTCTGGGGGTCGCGCTTGTAGGGCCAGAAGACTTCGGTGCCGTCGTCCAGGGTGTGGTTGGGCCCCTGGGCGAACTGCACACGCAGGTCGGGGAGTTCGTCGGTGTCCGGGACCCGCCACGGTTCGCTGCCGTTGGCCAGATAGCCGTCGCTCAGCAGGAACACCGGGGTGCGATAGGTGACGGCGATGCGGGCGGCCTCGATCGCGGCGTCGAAGCAGTCGGCGGGGGTCCGGGGGGCGACGATCGGGACCGGGGCCTCGCCGTTGCGGCCGAACATGGCCTGCAGCAGATCGGCCTGTTCCGTCTTCGTCGGCAGACCGGTCGAAGGGCCGCCGCGCTGGATGTCGATGACCAGCAGGGGCAGTTCGAGGGAGACGGCGAGGCCGATGGTCTCGGACTTGAGGGCGACACCGGGGCCGGAGGTGGTGGTGACGCCCAGCGAGCCGCCGAAGGCGGCGCCCAGCGCGGCGCCGATGCCGGCGATCTCGTCCTCGGCCTGGAAGGTGCGGACGCCGAAGTTCTTGTGCTTGGACAGCTCGTGCAGGATGTCGGAGGCCGGGGTGATCGGGTACGAGCCGAGGTAGAGCGGCAGGTCCGCCTGCCGGGAGGCGGCGATCAGGCCGTACGACAGGGCCAGGTTCCCGGAGATGTTGCGGTAGGTGCCGGTCGGGAAGGTGTGGGAGGCGGGGGCGACCTCGTAGGAGACCGCGAAGTCCTCCGTGGTCTCGCCGAAGTTCCAACCGGCCCTGAACGCCGCGATGTTGGCGGCGGCGATCTCCGGCTTCTTCGCGAACTTGGTCTTCAGGAACTTCTCGGTGCCCTCGGTGGGCCGGTGGTACATCCAGGAGAGCAGTCCGAGGGCGAACATGTTCTTGCTGCGCTCGGCCTCCTTGCGGGAGAGGTCGAACTCCTTGAGCGCCTCGACGGTCATCGTGGTGAGCGGGACGGGGTGGACGCTGTAGCCGTCCAGGGAGCCGTCCTCAAGGGGGTTCGTCGGGTAACCGACCTTCGACATCGCCCGTTTGGTGAACTCGTCGGTGTTGACGATGATCTCCGCGCCACGCGGTACGTCGGCGATGTTCGCCTTCAGGGCGGCGGGGTTCATGGCGACGAGCACGTTGGGCGCGTCGCCGGGGGTGAGGATGTCGTGGTCCGCGAAGTGCAGCTGGAAAGACGAAACGCCCGGCAGGGTGCCTGCGGGCGCTCGGATTTCGGCGGGGAAGTTCGGAAGGGTCGAGAGGTCGTTGCCGAAGGACGCCGTCTCGGAGGTGAAGCGGTCTCCGGTGAGCTGCATACCGTCACCCGAGTCACCCGCGAACCGGATGATCACCCGGTCCAGCCGGCGGAGCTCTTTCGCCCCTGCCGGTTTGCGCTGTTCTCCTACGACGGCTCCGTCGGCCTGTTCCGCTGCGCTACTGACCTGGCTGGTCACTGAACTGGACCTCCCTCGAGGCGGGTGTCTGGGAGCGGCCTTCCCGCAGGCCTTCCCAGGATCAACCCTACGTCTGTAAGGGTCGCCTTCCCGGGGTCATTCGCACAGTGGACACCTTTTTGAGACTGCTTGACGGTCTGACTTGTCATGATTTACCCGCCCCCCGACGCTTCCCTTGAAGACGCTCCCACTCTTCGTTCGGTTCTCGTGCCGCACGGCTGTGGTGGTTCTTGTGTCGCCTGGCCGGTTCTCGCGTTCCATGGCGTGTCCGCAATCACCTGACACAGTGTCAGATGATCAGGAGTTCAGATAGGTGAGGACCGCGAGAACACGCCGGTGGTCCCCGTCGCTCTGGGACAGGCCCAGTTTCAGGAAGATGTTGCTGACGTGCTTCTCGACCGCGCCGTCACTCACGACGAGCTGCCGGGCGACGGCCGAGTTCGTCCGCCCCTCGGCCATCAGACCCAGGACCTCCCGCTCTCTCGGGGTGAGCCCCGCGAGCACATGCTGCTTGCGGCTCCGCCCGAGCAGCTGCGCGACCACCTCCGGGTCCAGCGCGGTACCCCCCTGGGCCACCCGTACCACCGCGTCCACGAACTCGCGCACCTCGGCCACCCGGTCCTTGAGCAGATAGCCGACGCCCCGGCTCGAACCGGCCAGCAGTTCGGTGGCGTACTGCTCCTCCACGTACTGCGACAGCACGAGCACACCGAGTCCCGGGTACGCCTTGCGCAGCTGTACGGCGGCCCTGACCCCCTCGTCGGTGTGCGTCGGCGGCATCCGCACGTCGGCGACGACGACGTCCGGCAGCGCGTCCCGGTCCGCGAACTCGGTGATCGTCTTGATCAGCGCGTCCCCGTCCCCGACCCCCGCCACCACGTCGTGTCCGCGATCGGTCAACAACCGGGTCAGGCCCTCCCTGAGCAGCACTGAATCCTCGGCGATGACGACCCGCACCCTGTCCTCCACGATTTTCGGCCCCCCAGAGCCCTGCTCCCGGCCGGTGCCGGGTTAGTCCCCACTCGTACGACAGACCCCAGCATTCCAGCATTGGGACCGGAGGGGAGCTGTTCAGCCCGTCCGGCGTTTGAGGACGAGCGCGTCAGCGCGATATGGGGGTCTGGGGGCGCAGCCCCCAGGGGGCGGGAATGGGTAGGGGCGGCGGGGGCGAAAAACACCCACGCCGCCCGGGTCCCGGACCACTCACCCCCGCCAGGGCAGCTCCGCGGTGATCCGAGTGGGCCCGCCCACCGGCGAATCCACCACCAGAATCCCGTCCACCGCCCCGAGCCGCTCCGCGAGCCCCGCAAGCCCGGACCCGCCGGAGCCATCGGCCCCGCCCACCCCGTTGTCCACGACCTGGAGCATCAGCCGGTTCTCGACCCGCCAGACATCCACCGTGGCCCGCGTGGCCCGCGAATGCTTGCTGATGTTCTGCAGCAGCTCGGAGACCGTGAAGTACGCGATCCCCTCTATCGCGGGCGCGGGCCGCGTCGGCAGATCCACATCGACCTGCACCGGCACGGTGCACCGCGACGACACCGCGGACAGCGCCGCGTCCAGGCCACGGTCGGTGAGGACCGCCGGGTGGATGCCGCGGGCCAGATCCCGCAGCTCCTGCAACGCCGTCTTCACCTCGCCGTGCGCCTCGCCCACCATCCGCGCGGCCGCCTCCGGATCCTCCGTCAGCTTCTCCTTGGCCAGCCCCAGATCCATCGCCAGGGCGACCAGCCGGGCCTGCGCCCCGTCGTGCAGATCCCGCTCGATGCGGCGCAGATCGGCGGCGGCGGTGTCGACCACGACCCCCCGGTCCGACTCCAGCTCGACCACCCGCGTTGCCAGCTTCGACGGCCCGAGCAGCCCGCGCACCATCACCGCGTCCACCGTCGTCAGCCCGCGCACGATCCACGGCGAGGCCATGGTGAACAGCAGCCCCACCATCGCGGTCACGGCGATCTCGAAGGGGTTGTTCAGGTAGACGCTGTGCGTGTCGTCGCCGTAGAGCTGGAGCCCGTCCTGCCCCCCGTACATCGGGAAGACCCAGAACCACAGCGGATACGTCAGCAGCGCCCACCCGTACGCCCAGATGTTCAGCGCCACCACGAACGAGAACACCGACCACGGGAACTGCACCACCGTGTACAGCAGATGCCGCCAGGACGCACCGCTCTTGAGCATGGCGCCCATCCACGCCCACGCCCCGCGCGTCCGCATCCGCAGCGGCTCCGGCTCGGCCACCTCGACCCCGAGCAGCCCGCGCGCCCGGGCCCGTTCCAGCGAGCCGAACCCGCGACTGCCGGCCAGGGCGGCGGCGAGCACCGGGACCCCGAGGAAGGTGATCAGCAGTCCCGCGCCGAGCGAGAACATCGTGACGGCGTACGTGAACATGAGGATGCCGAGCGGCAGGCTCAGCATCACATAGCCGAACTCGCGCCAGCTGCGGGCCTCGATCGGCGCCCGCAACGGGGCCGGCAGACGGAACCGCCGCTCCTCGACACCCGCCCCGCGGAGTCCGGGCCCGTCGTGCTGCCCGTACCCCTGTCCGTAATCCGTGGCCATCGGTCCCGTCCGTTCTACTCGTCCTGCTCGTCGGCTCGTACCTCAACCCTGCTGTCCACGGCGTCCGCCGACCATGGAGCGGGTCGGCGTCTTGGGGCGGGGGTTTTCCCTACCTTGGCGGGGGTGCGGGGGTGCGGGGGTGCGGGGGTGCGGGGGCTCCGCCGGGCTCGGCGGGCGAGGATCGCAGGGGTACGTGGCCGATCCGGGCGTATGCCCTGGGCTGAGGCCGCCGTACGCGTAGGTACGGGAGCGCAGTCGGGCGGGTACGGGCGGCGACGGGCGATTGCCGCCAGTGGTTCAGCCAGTGGTTCAGCCACTGGTCCTGCCAGTGGTTCAGCCAGTGGTCCTGCCGCCGGTCCCGCCACTGGTCCTGTCACCGGTCCAGCCGGCCCGCCCTGCCGTCGGTCGCGCTACCGCCACGAAGCAGGTTCGCCCCGCGCACTCCGGTCGCCTTCCCGGTCCCGGTCCCGCCACGGGAGCTCCGCCGTGATCACGGTGGGACCACCGGGCGGCGAGTCGATGACGAACAGGCCGTCGACCGCGCCGAGGCGGTCCGCGAGGCCCGCCATCCCCGTACCGCCGTCGAGGCTGGCGCCGCCGCGCCCGTCGTCCCACACCTGGATGAGCAGCCGCAGGTCCGTCCGCCATACGTCGACGGATGCGGACCGCGCACCGCTGTGCTTGCTCACGTTCTGCAGCAGCTCGGAGACGGTGAAGTACGCGATGCCCTCGATCGCCGCGGCCGGTCTCGACTCCAGGTCGGCCGTCACCTTCACCGGCACGGTGCAGCGTGAGGCGACCGAGGACAGCGCGGCGTCGAGGCCGCGGTCGGTGAGGACCGCCGGGTGGATGCCGCGAGCCAGATCGCGCAGCTCCTGCAACGCGAGCTTCACCTCGCCGTGCGCCTCGTCGACCATGGCCGCGACGGTCTCGTCGGCCTGGCCCTCCAGGAGCTTCTCCTTGGCCAGGCCGAGCCCCATCGCCAGGTTGACCAGCCGGGCCTGCGCCCCGTCGTGCAGATCTCGTTCGATGCGCCGCAGGTCGGCGGCGGCCGTGTCGACCACGACCCCCCGGTCCGACTCCAGCTCCGCGATACGCCGCTCCAGGTCCTCGGAGGGCGACAGCAGCCCGCGCACCATGGCCCGGTCGGCGTTCGTCAGCCCCCGCGCGATGAACGGCAGCACCGGCCAGGCCACGAACAGCGATGTGAGCGTGATCGTGAAGGTGGCGATACCCCAGGGCAGCCGTATGAGGTCGTACAGGACCGTGCGCCAGCCCACCGGGTCCTTCAGTGACATCCACAGCTGGGCGAAGAACCCGCCCCGGCCGCGCAACGGCAGCGGACTCGGCTCGTCAACCCGCACCCCGAGCAGCACCCTGGCACGGGCCCGCTCCATCTTGCCCAGCTGGCGGGCGCCCAGCAGACCGGCAGCGAGCAGCGGGAAGCCGATCACCGTCACGGTCAGCCCCAGGCCCGTGAGCATCACCGTCATCACGTAGGTGAAACCGAACAGTGCCACCGGCAGATTGGCCAGCAGATGCGCGATCTCCTTCCACGTCTGCGGGTCGAAGGCGAAGCGCGCGGGAGGCAGCCGGTCGGCGTCGGACGTTCTGTCCGACGGTCCGCTGAGCGTGATGCGTTCGGTCATATCCGCTAGCCTGCCCGGCGGCGAGCCGCCGCGCCATGAGGTGGACCGCCGGGATCCACTGGGGAAAACCCCACCCCCGGGACGGACAGGGGCAGCACATCAGCCCATGCCGAGGCGTGACGGGCTGCTTACCGTTTCTTTAGCAGGCCCTAGACTCCCGTCCGTACAGATCGTCGAACGAGGCGCATCACAGAGGGAGCGAGGGGCTGACGTGCCGGAACCGACCGTGCTCACGGCGACCGGGGCCGCGGCCGGGCCCGTCGTCGCCGCGGACTACTTCCAGTCGTACTCGGTGGTCGGACTGCTCGCCGTCGTCGGCGTACTGTTCGTCGCCGTCGCGTTCGGCGCGGGACGCCTGTTGCGGCCCATGGTCCCCACCCCCGAGAAACTCATGACGTACGAGTGCGGAGTCGACCCCGTCGGCGAGGGCTGGGCCCATACCCAGGTCCGCTACTACGTCTACGCCTTCCTCTACGTGATCTTCGCCGTCGACTCGATCTTCCTCTTCCCCTGGGCGACGATCTTCGCCGCGCCCGGCTACGGAGCGGCGACGCTCGTGGAGATGTTCATCTTCCTCGGCTTCCTGGCCGTGGGCCTGCTCTATGCCTACAAGAAGGGCGTCCTGGAATGGACGTGACCCCCGAGACCCCCGGGCAGCCGGTTTTCGTGCCCGAGCCCAAACGCCTCGGCGCGCTCTCCCGCCTGGCCCCCGAGCCGATGAAGGTGGTCCTCAACTGGGGCCGCCGCTACTCGCTCTGGGTCTTCAACTTCGGCCTCGCCTGCTGCGCCATCGAGTTCATCGCCGCGTCCATGGCCCGGCACGACTTCATCCGGCTCGGCGTGATCCCCTTCGCGCCCGGCCCGCGCCAGGCCGACCTGATGGTGGTGTCGGGCACGGTCACGGACAAGATGGCGCCCGCCGTGAAGCGCCTGTACGAGCAGATGCCCGAGCCCAAGTACGTCATCTCCTTCGGCGCCTGCTCCAACTGCGGTGGCCCGTACTGGGATTCGTACTCCGTCACCAAGGGCGTCGACCAGATCATCCCGGTGGACGTCTATGTGCCGGGCTGCCCGCCCCGCCCCGAGGCTCTCCTCCAGGGCATCCTGAAACTCCAGGAGAAGATCGCGCGCGAGTCCCTGGGCGAGCGGTACGGCGCCTCGCCGCGACCGTCGGTGGCCGCCCTCCAGAGCGGTCTGGTCCAGCCCCCGGCCCCGGGAGCCGCCCGATGACCGGCTGGCTCCCCGCCCCCGTCGAGGAACTCTTCGGCCCGGACGCCACGGCCGAGGAGTCGTACGAGGTCCTGACGGTCGACGTCCCGCCGACTTCCTGGATCGCGGCCCTGGAGACCTCGCGCGAGGTGCTGGGCTGCACGTACTTCGACTGGCTGAGCGCGGTCGACGAACCCGGCACGCAACCCGGCGGGGGCTTCCGCGTCATGGCGCATGTGGCGGCGCTCGGTCCGCTACGGCGCCTGCTCGTCCGTACGACGGTCCCGCACTCCGCGCCCGTCCTCCCGTCGGCCGTCTCCGTGTACGCCGGCGCCGGCTGGCACGAGCGCGAGACCCACGAGATGTTCGGCGTCACCTTCGAAGGCCACCCGGGTCTTGCCCCGCTGCTGCTCCCTGAGGGCTTCGAAGGCCACCCCCTCCGCAAGGACTTCGTCCTCGCCGCACGCGTCGCCAAGGCCTGGCCCGGCGCGAAAGAACCCGGCGAGTCCGAGCACGGCGGCCCCAAGCGCCGCCAGATGCTCCCGCCCGGCGTCCCCGACCCCAACGAGTGGGGCCCCCTCAAGGGCCAACTCCCTCCGGCCCCGGCCCGCCCGGCCCGCGGCGCCGCCCGCCCGGCCGGCGACCGCCCGGCGCGCCGGGCCCGCACGGCGGGGGAGGGCTCGGCGAGCCAGACGACGGAGACGGGTCCTGCGGGTACGGGTTCCGTGGCGGCCACGGGTTCCGTGGAGGCGGGCTCGGTGGGCGCGGACTCGACTGGGGCCGGCACCGGCGCTGGTGCTGGGTCCGGCTCCGGTGCTCCTGGGTCGCCGCGTCGGGCGCGGAGCGCGAGCCAGGGATCGGCAAGCCAGCAGGCAGCCGCGGCTCCGGCCGCCGAGCAGCAGGGGGCGACATCTGCCCCGGCGACGCCTGCGGATCCGGAAGCTTCTGAGGCTCCGGCTGGCACCGAACCGACGGCTCCTGCCGGTCCGCGCCGCGCACGCAGCGCGAGCCAGGGCTCGGCGACCCAACGGTCGGAGGACACCGAACCGACGGCTTCCACCGCGCCGCGCGGTTCGGACGCGCCCTGGCACCACGCCCGCCCTGCCTTCGACGAGGCGGAACCGGAGCAGCCGGAGGTCAGTCCCGAGCCGGAAGCTGCGCCGGAGCCGAAGGTCACTCCGGAATCGGAAGCCGCGCCGGAGCCGGAGCCCGCTGTCACGGATCGTGAGGCGACCGCCCCGAAGGCCGAAGGCTCGCCAGAACCTGAAGCGGCCCCCGAGGCTGCCGAAGCCTCACCAGAACCCGAAGCCACCCCGAAGCCGCCGACCGCACCCCCTGACCCGGACCCGCCCACCCCCGACCCCGACGCCCCCTCCGGAGGCCCGCAGTGAACGACGCTCTCGACGTCGCCCTGCGACTTCTCGTCGTCTTCGTCGTGTTCCTGACGTTCCCCCTGATCGTCGGTCAGACCGAGCACAAGGTGATGGCCCACATGCAGGGCCGCCTCGGCCCGATGTACGCGGGCGGCTTCCACGGCTGGGCCCAACTCGTCGCGGACGGAGTCAAGTTCGCGCAGAAGGAAGACATCGTCCCCGCGGGCGCGGACCGACGTATCTTCCAACTCGCCCCTGCCGTAGCCCTCCTCCCGTACCTCCTGGTCCTCCTCGCCATCCCCATCGGGCCGGGCGAGGGCGCCGTCGGCGAGGTCGTCGACGCGGGCATCTTCTTCGTACTCGCCGTCATGGGCGTGGGCGTCCTCGGCTCGCTCATGGCGGGCTGGGCCTCGGCCAACAAGTTCTCCCTCCTCGGCGGCCTCCGCACCGCCGCCCAGCTCCTCGCGTACGAACTCCCGATGCTCCTCACCGCCGCCTCCGTCGCGATGGCGGCCGGCACCGTCTCCCTCCCCGGCATCGTGGACGCCTTCGAGTGGTGGTGGCTGCCCTGGCAGATCATCGGCGCGATCGTCTTCTTCGTAGCCGGCCTCGCGGAGTTGCAACGACCCCCCTTCGACATGCCCGTCGCCGACTCGGAGATCATCTTCGGCGCGTACACCGAGTACACCGGCCTGCGCTTCGCCCTGTTCCTCCTCGCCGAGTACGCCGGAATCGTCGTCCTGTGCGGCCTGACCACCGTCCTCTTCCTGGGCGGCTGGCACGGCCCCTGGGGCGCCGACGGCCTCGGCTGGGTCTGGACCCTGCTCAAGGCGGCCGTCCTGGCCTTCGTCGTCATCTGGCTGCGCGTGACCTACCCCCGTCTCCGCGAGGACCAGCTCCAGAAACTGGCCTGGACCCTCCTCGTCCCGCTCGCTCTCGCCCAGATCGCCCTCACCGGCATCGTCAAGGTGGTGATCTCGTAACCATGGCCCCCATCCCCGGCTCCGGCCTCGCCAAGGGCCTGGCCGTCACCCTCCGCACGATGACGAAGAAGACCGTCACCGCGCAGTACCCGGACGCCCAGCCCGAACTCCCGCCCCGCACCCGCGGCGTCATCGGCCTCTTCGAGGAGAACTGCACGGTCTGCATGCTGTGCGCCCGCGAGTGCCCGGACTGGTGCATCTACATCGACTCCCACAAGGAGACGGTCCCGCCCGCCGCCCCCGGTGGCCGCGAACGCAGCCGCAACGTCCTCGACCGCTTCGCCATCGACTTCGCCCTGTGCATGTACTGCGGTATCTGCATCGAGGTCTGTCCTTTCGACGCGCTGTTCTGGTCCCCGGAGTTCGAGTACGCCGAGACCGACATCCACGAACTCACCCACGAACGCGACAAGCTCCGCGAGTGGATGTGGACCGTCCCGGCTCCACCCGCCCTGGACCCCGCCGCCGAGGAGCCGAAGGAACTGTCCGCCGCCCGCAAGACAGCCGAGAAGCTCGCGGCAGCCCAGGCCGAACCCGCACCCCAGGCCGAGCCCTCACCCCAGGCCGAAGCCTCGCCCCAGGCCGAGCCCGCCGGCCGGCCCGATTCCGCCCAGGCGGACTCCGCCGATCCACAGGAGGGCGAGTCGTGAGCGCCGCAGCAGCCACGGTCACGGCGGCGCACGCCATGACCACCGCTACCGCCACCGCCGCCGACAACCACGGCTTCCTCTCCCCGACCGGCGTCGAGATCGCCTTCCTCCTCGTCGGCCTGGTCACCCTCGGCGCCGCGATCGTCACCGTCACCACCAAGCAGCTGGTGCACGCAGCCCTGTGGCTGGTGGTGGCGCTCGGCGGCCTCGCCGTCGAATACCTCCTGCTCACCGCGGAGTTCATCGCCTGGGTGCAGGTCCTCATCTACGTCGGCTCCGTCGTCGTCCTCCTCCTGTTCGGTCTGATGCTCACCAAGGCCCCCATCGGCCGCTCCCCGGACGCCGACTCCGGCAACCGCTGGGCCGCCCTGACCGTGGCCGTCGCCTCCGCGGCCGCCCTGATCTGGGTCGTCGTCGACGCCTTCCGCACGACGTGGATGGATCTGGACGGCGCCGCCGCCGGCTCCACCGAGGTGACCGGCAAGGCCCTCTTCCAGAACTGGGTGCTCCCCTTCGAGGCCCTCTCCGTACTCCTCCTCGCCGCCCTGGTCGGCGCGATCGTCCTCTCCCGCAAGGCGAAGTCGGACACGGCGATCACCACCGGCGCCCCGGCCCCCGGGAGCCTCCCAGCCACCGGGCCCGCCCCGACTCCCCGGAGCGAGAAGGAAGGCACCCGCTGATGCACCTCGCCTATCCCGCCGTGCTCTCCGCCCTCCTCTTCTGCACGGGCCTGTACGGAGTCCTCGCGCGCCGCAACGCGATCCTGGTCCTGATGTCCGTCGAGCTGATGCTCAACGCCGTCAACCTCAACCTCGTCGCCTTCGACGTGTGGCTCAGCAAGACCGCCCAGGACACCCTGCACTCCGGCCAGGCCCTGACCCTGTTCACCATCGCCATCGCCGCCGCCGAGATCGGCATCGGCCTGGCGATCGTCCTCGCCGTCCACCGCAACCGCGGCACCTCGGACATCGACAAGCTCCGCGACACCGCCGAAGGCCCGGACACCGACGGCCCCGACAGCGGCGGAGGCTCCGACGAAGCCACCGTCACGGCAGTCGAGAAGGCTGAGGCCACCGCGTGACCACGACCACCCTCGCCGTCCTCGTCCCCCTCCTTCCCTTCCTGGGCGCCGCGGCCGGCCTTCTCCTCGGCCGCACGGCCCCCGGTTTCGTACGCCCCCTCGCCGTGCTCCCCACTCTCACGGCGCTCGTCCTCGCCGTCCTCGTCGCCGTACGCCAGGGCGGTAACCAGGCCGTCGACGCCGCCACCGAGCTGACACCCACCGGCTCGGTCCCCATCGAACTCGCCCTGCACATCGACGGCTTCGCCGCCCTCGTAGCCGTCCTGGTCGGCCTGGTCGCCTCCTGCGTGCAGATCTACTCGACGGGCTACCTGCGCGACGACCCGCGCTACCCCTCGTACGCCGCCCTCGTCTCCCTCTTCACCTCCGCGATGCTGCTCGTCGTCTACTCCGGCGACCTGATCGTGCTCCTGGTCGGCTGGGAGATCATGGGCATCTGCTCGTACTTCCTGGTCGGCCACTACTGGGAGACCCCCGAGGCCCGCGCCGCCTCGATCAAGGCCTTCCTGGTCACCAAACTCGGCGATGTCCCCTTCCTGATCGGCCTGTTCGCCCTCGCCACCGACGCCGGGTCCTTCCGCATCACCAAGGTCCTCGGCACCGTCGCGAGCGGCGGCCTCGACCATCCGACGCTGATCGCGCTGCTGCTCCTCGCCGGTGTGGCGGGCAAGTCGGCGCAGTTCCCGCTGCACACCTGGCTACCCGACGCGATGGCGGGCCCCACCCCCGTCTCCGCGCTGATCCACGCCGCGACGATGGTCGCCGCCGGTGTCTACTTCGTCGCCCGGCTCCTTCCCGTCTTCCAGGCCTCCTCGGCCGCGATGGTCGTCCTGGCCGTCATGGCCGCCGTCACGATGGCCGGTTCCGGGCTCGCCGCGCTCGCGCAGGACGACATCAAACGCGTTCTCGCCTACTCGACGATCGGTCAACTCGGCTACATGACCGGCGCCCTCGCCGTCGGCGACCGTGGTGCCGCCGTCTTCCACCTCCTGTCCCACGGCGCCTTCAAGGCGCTGCTGTTCCTCGCCGCCGGCGTGATCATCCACGCCTCCGGCACCAACTCGCTCGCCGCCATGTCCCGTATGAAGGACCTGCGCACCCGCGTCCCCGACGCCTACTGGACGATGACCGTGGCGCTGCTCGCACTCACCGCGATCCCGCCGTTCAGCGGCTTCTTCTCCAAGGAAGCCGTCCTCGGCGCCGCCGAGCACGTCGCCACCGGCCACACCGAACACGCCCCCGGCGCCGCGGGCTGGATCGTCCTCGTCGCCGGCCTTGTCAGCGCCGTGCTCACCGCCGCGTACGCCACTCGCCTGTGGCTGCTCGCCTTCCGCGGCCAGGGCGTCGAGGCTCCGGACCACGGCAGGCAGCCGCTCACCATGACGGTCGTGCTGTGGGTGCTCGCCGTCCCGTCGCTCGCCTTCGGTCTGGCGTACGGCCCGCTGCCCGGCTGGTTCGACGGCCGCGACCTGACGCCGGTCCTCACCACCTCCGTCCTCGGCACGGGGCTCGCCCTGGTCGGCGTGATCGTCACCTATGGCGCCTGGAAGCACACCAGCGCGATGGCTGCCCAGATCCCCGTGGGTGCGGTCGCGGCCCATCCCGACGCCGATGCCGGACTGGTCGAGGCCGAGGCGATCGCCAGCCACGCACCCGCCTACGGAGACGTGGCCTACACCCCCGATCCGGCGGACCCGGGCCGATTGCTCCTCGGCCCGCTGCACCGCCACGCGGCCGTCGGCTTCCACCTCGACGCCGTGTACGCGGCGCTGTTCGTCCGCCCGGTCCAGGCCGGAGCCACCCTCGTGCGGTTCCTCGACCGGGAGGTCGTCGACACCTACGTACGCGGTGCGGGCGCCCTGCCCCGCTGGCTCGGCGAGGCCGTCCGGCGTGCCCAGACCGGCAATCTGCAGACCTATGTGAGCGCGCTGCTCGCCGGCACCGTCGTCCTGGTGGTCGCCGCCCTCCTAGTCGCCACGGGAGCGTGAGCAGGCGTGATCGATATCAGTGAATCCGTGATGCAGATCCTTCTGGCATTCATCGTCGTCGGCCCGCTCATCGGCGCGGCGGCGGCTCTTCTGCCGGCCCCGCCCGGGCTGAAGGGGAAGTCGCCCGAGCAGGCCGTGCTGCGGCACGGCGTGACCGTCACCGGCGCGGTCCTCATCGCCGCGATCGTCCTCACGCTCGGCTTCGACCACGACCACCCGTCGAGGATGCAGGCCACGACGGACATCAGCTGGATCCCCGCACTCGACGTGCGGATCCACCTCGGCATCGACGGCATTTCCCTCCCCCTTCTGGTCCTTACCGCGCTGCTGACATTCCTCTGCGCGCTGTACAGCTACTTCAAGATGCCCGCGGGCCCGACCCCGAAGGCATTCGTCGCACTCGTCCTCGTGCTCGAGTCCGGCACCCTCGCCACCTTCGCCGTCCTCGATCTCCTGCTGTTCTTCCTCGCGTTCGAGATGGTGCTCATCCCGATGTACTTCCTCATCGCCCGCTGGGGCGGTGAGCAACGGACCCAGGCCGCTTGGAAGTTCATCCTCTACACACTGCTCGGCTCCGTCGTCATGCTGCTGGGCCTGCTCCTGATCGGAATCAAGTCCGGCACATTCGACATGGTGGCACTCGCCACTGACAACGGCCGGTCGCTGACCACATCCGTGCAGGTCATCGCCGTTTTGGCGATCGGGATCGGGCTCGCGGTCAAGACGCCGATGTGGCCGCTGCACAGCTGGCTGCCGGACGCCCACACCGCCGCGCCCACCGTTGGCTCGGTCCTGCTGGCCGGCGTCCTGCTGAAGATGGGTACGTACGGGTTCGTCCGCATTCTGCTGCCGATCGCACCCGAAGGCATGCGCACCTTCGCCCCGTACCTCGCCGCCTTCGCCGTGGTCGGAATCATCTACGGATCCCTGGCCTGCCTCGCCCTCGCCAAACAGGGCGCGAAGGGCGATCTCAAGCGGCTCATCGCGTACTCGTCGGTCGGCCACATGGGCTTCGTACTGCTCGGCATCGCGACAATGACGCCAACCGGCGTGAACGGCGCGCTGTTCGCCAACATCGCCCACGGCCTCATCACCGGCCTCCTCTTCTTCCTGGTCGGCGCGCTCAAGGACCGCACGGGCACCACCGACCTCGACGCTCTCGCCGAGGAGACCGGCGCCGCCCTCTACGGCAAGGCCCCCCGCTTCGGCGGCCTTCTCGCCTTCGGCGCGGTCGCCTCCCTCGGACTTCCGGGCCTCGCCGGATTCTGGGGCGAGATGCTGGCGCTGTTCGGCGCGTTCAATCCCGCCGACGACCTCAGCCGCCCCGCGTTCCTGACGTTCATGGCGATCGCCGCCTTCGGCACGCTGCTCACCGCCGCGTACATGCTCGTCGTCGTACGCCGCGTCTGCATGGGCGCCGCCCCGCGGCCCGACAGCCCGAAGCTCGCCGACGTCCAGAGCTACGAGTTCGCGGCCTGGGCGCCGCTGGTCGCCCTCACCATCGTCGCCGGACTCTGGCCCAAGGCCCTCCTCGGCCTGACCGACCCGGCCGTACAGCAGCTCCTCGCAGGAGGCACCCGATGAGCGCCTTGGCCGCCCAGTCCGTGGTCCAGTCCGTCGACTGGCTCGCGATCGCGCCGCCCACCATCGCCGCGGTCGTGGGACTCGTCGTGCTCGTGGCCGACCTCTTCCTCGGCGACTCCAAGAAGGCGCTGCTCGGCTGGCTGTCGGTCGCGGGACTCGCCGCGTCCGCGCTCATGCTGCTGCCCCTCCTGGACGGTGACCGTGCCACCTTCTGCCTGACCGGTGACGCGGACGTCTGCAGCTACACGGCCGACCGCTTCACACTCGTCATCCAGCTCCTGGTCCTCGGCGGCGCGCTCCTTACGGCACTGCTCTCGGTCACGGCCCTCAAGGACTCCAACAAGGAACTCCCCGAAGGGGAGTACTGGTTCCTGCTGCTCTCCTCCGCCGCGGGCGCCGCCCTGCTCCCCGCCTCGCGCGACCTGGCGACCCTCATCGTCGCCCTGGAAGTCGCCTCCCTGCCCGCCTTCGCCCTGGTCGGCATCAAGCGCGGCGACAGGAAGTCCTCCGAAGCGGCCCTGAAGTTCTTCCTGTCCTCCGTCACCGCGACCGCCGTGAGCCTGATGGGCGTCAGCTTCGTCTACGCCACGACTGGCACCCTCTACCTCACCGAGATCGCGGACAAGATCCAGCAGGTCGACGGACAGTTCCACACGCTCGCGCAGGCGGGCGTCGCCCTCACCCTCATCGGCTTCGCCTTCAAGACGGCCGCCGTGCCCTTCCACTTCTGGGTGCCCGACACCTACGTAGGGGCGCCTTTGCCGATCGCCGCCTACTTGTCGGTCGTCGGCAAGGCGGTCGGCTTCTCCGGGCTGATCCTCGTCACCGTCGTCGCCTTCCCGTCGTACGCGGACGTCTGGGGCCCGGCGCTCGCCGTACTGGCAGCCCTCACCATGACGGTCGGCAACGTCGGCGCCCTGCGGCAGCAGTCCACGCGCGCGTACAGCGCGGTACGGCTGCTCGCCTGGTCCTCCGTCGGCCAGGCCGGCTACCTCCTGGTGCCGATCGCGGCCGCCGCCTACTCCAAGGACGCCGAAAAGGCCATCGGCTCCACCGTCGCGTACGCCCTGATGTACGCCTCCGTGAACCTCGGCGCCTTCGCGGTGGCCGCCCTCGTCGCCCGTACGAGCCCCCTGAACCGCATCAGCGACTACCGCGGGCTGTACGCGGCGAGCCCTCTGTCGGCGCTGCTCCTCGGCTTCTTCCTGCTCTGCCTCGCGGGCCTGCCGCCGGGCATCATCGGCCTCTTCGCCAAGGTCACCGTCTTCTCGGCGGCGGTCGACGCCGGCCTCGGCTGGCTCGCCGTCGTCATGGCGGTCAACGTGGTGATCGCGCTCTTCTACTACCTCCAGTGGACGACGCTGCTGTTCCGCGCCCCCGAGGGCGAACCCGGCAAACACCGCGTCCCGGCCCCGCTCACGGCGGCGATCGCCCTGACGGCCGTCCTCGGCATCGCCCTCTCGGGAGCACCCCAGTTGGCCCTGCGCTTCTCGGCGACAGGCCTTTTCTGACACCCACTGGGGCACACGCGCGCGTGGACCGTCACCCGGACGGCCCACCCCCGCAGGTGCGCGCACAAGGGAACTAGTGCCTCTCGTCTGGCGTTGACCAGTACGGGAGGGTCCACTGAAGAGTGGAAGCAGAGCATCAGTAGGCAAAGGGTTCCCCTGCCGCACCACTTGGAGGGCGTACCGTGCACCGCCGGCACAACGGGCTCAGGACCGCCGTACTCCTC
The DNA here is from genome assembly GCF_026341825.1 of Streptomyces sp. NBC_00620. Lineage (GTDB taxonomy): Bacteria > Actinomycetota > Actinomycetes > Streptomycetales > Streptomycetaceae > Streptomyces. The sequence continues at coordinate 1,029,708 of NZ_JAPENY010000001.1, read as the reverse complement.
GGGGGACTGTCCGCACTCATCATCGTCATCGGCAGCTTCTTCGGGCGTACCGGCCTCATCATCGCGCTGTTCATCGCGATCGGCACGAACGCGTACGCGTACTGGAACAGCGACAAACTGGCTCTACGCGCGATGCGCGCGCGCCCGGTGAGCGAATTCGAGGCCCCGGCGCTGTACCGCATGGTCCGCGACCTCTCCACGCAGGCCCGCCAGCCCATGCCGCGCCTGTACATCTCCCCGACGGAGGCACCGAACGCGTTCGCGACGGGCCGCAACCCGCGCAACGCGGCCGTGTGCTGCACCGAAGGCATCCTGCGCATCCTCGACGAGCGCGAGTTGCGCGGGGTCATCGGCCACGAACTGAGCCACGTCTACAACCGGGACATCCTGATCTCGTCGGTCGCCGGAGCCCTCGCCTCCGTGATCATGTTCCTGGTCAACTTCGCCTGGCTGATCCCGATCGGCCGCTCGAACGATGATGACGGACCCGGCATTCTGGGCATGCTGCTGGTTATGATCCTGGGCCCGCTCGCCGCGTCCCTCATCCAGCTCGCCATCAGCCGCTCCAGGGAGTACGAGGCGGACGCGTCCGGCGCCGCGCTCACCGGTGACCCCCTCGCCCTCGCCAGCGCCCTGCGCAAGCTCGACGCGGGCACCAAACAGCTGCCGCTGCCCCCCGAGCCGCGCATCGAGACCGCAAGCCACATGATGATCGCGAACCCCTTCCGCCCCGGACAGGGCATGTCGAAGATGTTCTCCACGCACCCGCCCATGGCGGAGCGCATCGCCCGGCTCGAGAAGATGGCAGGTCGACACCAGTGAAGACAATCCTGAACGTCATTTGGCTCATCCTGAGCGGCTTCTGGCTGTTCCTCGGGTACCTGTTCGCGGGCCTGCTGCTGTGCATCACGATCATCGGCATCCCGTTCGGCATCGCCGCGTTCCGCATCGCCGTCTACGCCCTGTGGCCCTTCGGCTATACGACGGTGGAGAAACCCGACGCGGGCGCACCGTCCTGCATCGGCAACGTCCTGTGGCTGGTGCTCGCGGGCTGGTGGCTCGCCCTCGCCCACATCGTCACCGGCATCGCCCTGTGCCTCACGATCATCGGCATCCCGTTCGGTATCGCCAACTTCAAGCTCATCCCCGTTTCGCTGCTCCCCTTCGGACGCGAAATCGTGCGCACCGACCAGCCGTTCGCGACGCGCTGACGGGGTGGCCCCGGGGGTGGAGCCGCCGAAGTACCTACTGCTGTCCTACGACGCCGAAGCCGAGTTCAAGGGCGAGGACGGGTACGAGGAGACATGGGCGTCGTGCGCGGACGCCGAGGGTCTCTTCGGTGATCCACCCCGTCCCGCGCGAGGGACGTACGAACTGCTCGGCTGCGCCCTGGAGGGCGAGCTGAGTACCGCCCTCACGCGCGCGCGTGCCGAGGGTTCGGCGCCGCTCGGTCTTCTCACCCTGGAAGTCCTGGACAAGACAGGCGAGTTCGTCGTCGAGTGGGAGCTGGACGACGCGCGTGTCATCGACGACCGCCCGTGCGCGCGGGACCTGTCACTCCGCGACATCACCGTGGAGGCGTCGGAGTCGATCGACAACGCGTCCGACTATCCGCACTGCCCACCGCTCTCCCCGGGCTACCGGCTGTCCGGCGCGGAGAACCACCCCTGGGGCACCTGCAAGGACCTGGCACACGTCCGCCACGAAACGCTCGAACCGCTGGAGCCGGCACTGCGGCTGCTCGGCTGCTCCCCGAGCGGAGCCCTGCGCGCGGCGCTGGACGCGGGCGAGGAGGACCTGGGGCACGCCAAGGTGCTGCGCCTCGACGCGCACGGCCGCACCGTCCAGCCGGCCGTCGAGGGCGAACTCACCGCGTGGATCCCGTCGGCACGCGGCCGAGGCCTGGTCGACCTCACCCTCGAACCCTGGTCGGAAAGGCCGCCGACCGCGGCCCCCGAGGTCTGGGACCTGTGGTGGGACGGACGACCGTCCGAGCCCAACCTCTGGGCTCAATGCGGTGCCGAAGGCCGCGAGTTCTGGCTCCGCACCGCTCTCACGAACCGCGCACATGGCGAGCCGGACAGACCGCCCGGCACCACATACCACCTCGACGGCCGCCACATCACCGATGAGCGGGGCTTCTTCTGCGCGATCGGTGAAGCGGTGAACGGGCCAGGCGGATACTTCGGCTGGGCCCTCGGCGCCCTGAACGACTGCCTCCGCGGACGCTGGGGCGCCGAGGGGCCCTTCACTCTCGTCTGGCACGACGCGGACGTCGCCCGCACCTGCCTCGGCGTCACCCCGCACACCGGCTACCGCCCCGCGACCTTCGAGGAACTGCTCGACTTCTTCGCCGAAAGGCACATCGACGTCCGTCTCGCCTGACGGCACGGGACAGTGTCGGACGGCACCGGACAGTGTCGGACGGTGCCGAGGGTTATCCACAGGCTGCCCGATTGTCAGTGCCGCGCTGCATCATGAACCCATGACCGAAATCGAGCAGCTGCTGGAGAAAGTGGCGGAAGAGGCCCGCAACACCCGCCCATGGGGCTGGCCTTCGCTGCCGGAGCCCGTGGACACGGCCGCACTCTCCCGCGCCGAAGCCACCCTCGGCTTCCCGCTGCCCGCGCTGCTCGCCGCGCTCTATGTGCGTATAGGGGACGGCGGATTCGGCCCCGAGTACGGTCTGCTGCCCCTGCTCGAAGGCTCTCCGTCCGGTGAACCTGCCGCCGTGCCGCAGTACCTCGCCAACAGAAAGAGCGGCCGCAAGGACCCCGACTGGCCGTGGCCCGAGGGCGTACTGCCGATATCCCACTGGGGCTGCGGAATGTACGCGTGCGTGGACTGCCAGAGCTTGGACGGCACGGTTCTGTTCTTCGAACCGAACGCGGACGAGGCCGACCACGCCTGGTACGTGGACGCACCCGACCTCGCGACCTGGCTGCGCACATGGCTGGACCGCACCGGTTGGTACGAGGAGTCCCACGACGATACGGACATGGCCCCTTGGCCCGAATTCCGCATACGCACGGCGGCGCCACGGGCCTCATAGCCGTTCGCGGAGCTACGGGCGGCCACGTGCCGTCGCCGTCTCCCGCGGCGTCTTCGGTCACCGCCTCCCGCGGCCGTCTTCCGCCGCGGTCTCCCGCTGGAGGCGACCGCACCTCCGTCAGCCGGGCCCGTACGCCCCACCCCCACACCACCCGCGCCCACCGCAAGGCAGCGCCTCCGTCCCAGCCCGCGGCCGCTACTGCGAAGCGGCTGCCCACCGCCGTACGCCGTACGCCGCCGCCCCCACCGCCAGCACTGCCGCCCCCAACACCACCGAGACCCCCGGCAGCGCGAACGCCAACGTGACGCACCCGATGAGCCCCACCACCGGCGCGACGCGCGACACGGGAGCCGAACTCAACGTCCAGGCCGAGGCGTTCGCCACCGCGTAGTACGCCAGCACACCGAAGGAGGAGAAGCCGATCGCGCCCCGCACATCCACCGTCGCGGCCAGCACGGCGACCACCGCGCCCACGGCCAGCTCCGCCCGGTGCGGCACCTGGAAGCGCGGATGTACGGCGGCCAGGGCGCCCGGCAGATGACGGTCGCGGGCCATGGCCAGCGTCGTCCGCGAAACGCCCAGGATCAGGGCGAGGAGTGAGCCGAGCGCGGCCACGGCCGCACCCACCCGCACCACCGGCACGAGCCCCGGAACACCGGCCGCACGCACCGCGTCGGCCAGTGGCGCCGAGGCGTCCCCGAGCCCACCCGGCCCCAGCACGGAAAGGACAGCCACCGCCACTGCCGCGTACACCACGAGCGCGATGCCCAGAGCCAACGGGATGGCGCGCGGGATGGTGCGCGCAGGATCCCGTACCTCTTCACCGAGCGTCGCGATCCGCGCGTACCCGGCGAACGCGAAGAACAGCAGCCCAGCCGCCTGAAGCACCCCGCCCGCCCCGGCGGAGAGCCTGACGTCCAGCCGCCCGGCGTCGGAGGCGCTCGAGCCGAGGCACACGACGACCACGGAAGCGAGGACCGCGAGGACCACTGCCACGATCGCCCGCGTCAGCCAGGCCGACTTCTGTACGCCGCCGTAGTTCACCGCGGTCAGGGCCACCACGGCCGCGACCGCCACCACGTGCGCCTGCCCCGGCCAGACGTACGCGCCCACGGTGAGCGCCATCGCCGCACAGGAGGCCGTCTTGCCGACGACGAACGACCAGCCCGCCAGGTACCCCCAGAAGTCCCCGAGCCGCTCGCGCCCGTACACGTAGGTGCCGCCCGAGGTGGGATACAGGGCGGCGAGCCGTGCCGAGGACATCGCGTTGCAGTAGGCGACCACGGCGGCGACCGCGAGCCCGAGCAAAAGCCCGGACCCGGCGGCGTGTGCTGCGGGGCCCAGCGCCGCGAAGATCCCGGCGCCGACCATCGACCCGAGACCGATGACCACCGCGTCCCCGACCCCGAGCGTCCGCCGCAGCTCCGCCCCGCCCTGCGAGCCGCCGCCCTCCTGCCCGCCTGAACCTTGCCCACCGGGCTGTGCCGCACCGGACTGTGTCATGTGCCGCACCCTACTGATCAGTGCAACCGAGCAGCGCCAACGAGGCGTCCTCCCCACCAACAACCCACGAACACAAGCGCGACCAGCGGTTTGAAGGCCTTCAAGCTCCTTCAATCTCCTTCAAGTCATCACGGCATCAAGGCATGAGCACAGCCTGGCCGGAGCAGGTGCACAGCGCAGGCACAGTGCGGAGAGGCAGGTTCAGGGCATGGGCATCATCAGCTGGATCATTCTGGGGCTGTTGGCCGGAGCCATCGCCAAATTCCTGCTGCCGGGCCGCGACCCGGGCGGCTTCATCGGAACGACCGTCATCGGTGTCGCGGGCGCCTTCATAGGCGGCTGGGTATCCGCGCGCTGGCTGGACCACCCCATCACCAAGCAGTTCTACGACGGCGCCACCTGGGCCGCAGCGATCGGTGGGTCGCTCGTCCTGCTGGTCCTCTACCGCATCCTGTTCGGCGACTCGCGCCGCTGAGCGCGTACCCCCGAAGCCGCAGCCAGCAGGCGAGAAGGGTGGGCACCCCAGGATCCCGGGTGCCCACCCTTCCTCGTACGCGCAACGAACCGACCACTGCCGCCGGATGACGAGGCAGCCGCTGCCGCTGGTTGGCGCAGCACGGGCTACCGGTAGTTCACGTACCGCCCGCCTGATCCTCTGACCTGCACGTGACCCCTAGAAGGGGGGTTGACGTGCGGAAACTACTGCCAGTATTTGCCACTGTTGCACAGCGTTATCCAGGGTCTTGTGCCCTGAGTGTGCCCTCGCGTGGGCGCGATCCTCCGTGACTCCGCTCGTCTGCCTCGCGCAGACAGAGCGGCGCCGCCCGGTGCTACGAACACCGAACGGCGCCTTGATCCGAATCCTTCTCGATCAAGGAGTCAGACCCGTGACGAACCGTACCGTCACCCTCGCCACGCTCGACCACGGCGAGATCACCATCCCCGAACCGGCCTGGTGCATCGGCCACCCCAACCACAGGCCCGACGACCACCGCGCCGACATCCTCCACAGCGGCCCCGACACCGTCCTCGCCTTCCGCGGCCGGCACATCACCGACGCGAGCCTCGTGCAGTCGCCGTTCTCAACGGCCGAGATCCCGGAGTTGTGCAGCAGCACCCCCGGTGTGTCTGTGTCCGTCCTCGGCCTGACTCTGGACCCCGTCGGCCTGTACGAGCTCGCGGCCGCGCTTGAGACGTACGCCGACCAACTGCGCAACCTCGCCGACCAGCTGGACACGTTCCTCGCCGGGGGTGATGAGCGGTGAGTGAGCTGTCTCGTGAGCTGCGCCAAGTCCTGGTGCGCCACCTCGTCGACGCGGGCAGGAACGCGACGGAGATCGCTGCTGAGCTGGGGATCTCCCGTCACACCGCGCGCAGGGACATGGAGACGGTTGTGACCGAGATGGTCACAACTGCGGCGCCCGATGCGCCTGCGGATGAGCGCCCCGTGAGCGCCGACCCGCGGCCCGGTCCCGAGGGCGTGACCTTGCCGCCGAGCGATCAGCTGGGGAAGGATCTGCGGCTCCTCGCCGCCTCGTACAAGGGGCAGCCAGAGGACGTCGCGCGGTTCGCGATCCACCAGGCTGCGGAGGCTGTGCGCGCCCGCATGACGGCCCGCTTCGCCGCCGCCGACGCGCAGCACGAGGTGCGGTCATGAGGTGGATCCTCCTCGGCGCGCTCCTCGGTCTGCTCCTGGTGCTCTGCCCGGCGCTCGTCGTCACCCTCGCCTCGCAGCCCATCGTCGTCGCCTTCGTGCTCGGCCTCGCTGCCCGCCCCCGTATCGCCCGGAGCATGCGGAGGTGGGCGCCGTGACCGAGCCCGTACAAAGACAGCAGATCGGCTACGACCTCGCGGGCAACCCCATGTACGCGGCGCCCGCACCGACGACCCCGGCCCCGGTCGCTCAAGCGCCGTTGCAGCCGCTCAAGGCGTACCCGTGGGGCGCGTACGTCGGCGCCGGCTGCTTCGGCCTGCTCGCCCTGGTCGTCGTCGGCTTCGTGATCGTGGCCATCCTGATCGGCTTCTCCATCGCTCTGGTGGTGCTGGCCATCGGCGTGGTCGCCCTGACGATCTGCGTCGTCGTCCTGCGCTCGATGTGGCGCGACTACCAGCGAGGCCGCTGACCATGACCGACACCGTCAAGAGCCCCGCCGAGATTGAGGTACGGTCGCGCCGCCGCGTCCGCATCGACGCCCTGCGCCGGGTCGTTGTCGAGGCCCGCGAGCACACCACCTACCGGCTCCTCGTCCGCCACGGCGCGTACGTACTCGGGGGTACCCGCGTCCTCACCCGACGGGCCTGGGAAGCCCGGACCACCGCCATGCACTCCCGCATGATGCGCGCCGCGGAGATCGCCGGGAACGAGGAACTCGTCCGGCAGTGGGAACAGCGCGCCTACGCCTACCGGTTCGCCCGCCACAAGCGGCGCATGGACCTGTTGCAGATGCTCCTCAACACCCCGAAGGCCATCGCGTCCGCAGTCCTCGGCACGGGCAGCGTGCTGCTCATGCTCGGCATCATGCTGGCCTGGTACAACCACGACGTCCGAGACATCCTCACGCCCCTGAAGACGGTCATCGAGCTGGTCGGATGGGTCGCGTTCATCGCGGGCGTGCTGTGGGAACCCGTGCTCTACTCCCTGCCCTGGCTCGCCCTCACCGGAGTGTGGGCCGTCGGCCGGCACCGCCAGACCGCCCCGTCGTGGGCCCTGCCCGTCGGCGGTGACGAGCGGGACATCGTGCCCGACGAGGGCGCCATCCTGCGGGCGCTCGGCAACCTCGGTATCGCCCCGCTCAACAAGGCCATCAAGGACGGCTGGCAGCCCCGTTGGGAGCAGCCGACGACCCGGTCCGGGAACGGCTGGCACACGCAGCTGCAGCTACCCATGGGCGTCACCGTGGAAATGATCTGCGCTAAGAAGAACGTCCTTGCGCACAACCTGCTCCGCAAGCCGGTCGAGGTGTGGCCGACCGAGCCCCCGAAGCAGCCCGGAACCCTCGATCTGTGGGTGGCCGACCAGGGCTCGCTGTCCGGGCCGGTCCCGCCGTGGCCGCTACTCATCGAGGGGACGACCGACTACTTCAAGGGCGTGCCGGTCGCCATCTCGCAGCGCGGCGAGGCCATCATCGGGAAGCTGATGGCCGCGAACTACATGGTCGGCGGCATCATGGGTTCGGGTAAGTCGTCGCTGGTCATCGCCCTGCTGCTCGGCGCGATCCTCGATCCGATCGTCATCGTCGAGGCGTACGTCATGGCGTACAACACGGACTATGACCCGCTGAAGCCGCGACTGAAGACGCTGGTCAAGGGCGACGACGACGAGGACATCTACGCCGCACTGAAGGCCCTGCGCAGCCTGCGCGACGAGGTGACCACCCGCGGCAAGCTCCTCGAGGAACTCGGCGAAGGCGCCACGAAGGTCACGCGCGAACTCGCGTTGAAGGACCCGCGGATGCGGCCGAAGGTCGTCGTATTCGACGAGTGCCACGAGCTGTTCATGCACAAGGAGTACGGCAAAGAGGCCGCCGAGCTGGCCATCAAGGTCATGAAGAAGGCCCGCAAGACGGCCATCACCCTGATCTGGGTCACGGTCTCCCCGACCGCGGACAGCCTGCCGAGGGATGTCACCCGCAACACCTCCCACAGGGTGGCGTTCGCGGTCGGCGACCACGTGGCCAACGATGGGCTGCTCGGCTCCGGGCGCCACAAGGCCGGCGTCACCGCGACCACCCTGATCCCGGGCGAGGACGTCGGCACGGCGGTGACCGTGGGGTTCTCCACGAAGCCGTTCGAGGTGGTGCGCGCCCACTACGTGGCGCGTGACCCCGACAAGGGTGTCGACGAGGTGACCCCGGTCGTCGTCCGGGCGATGGGTCTGTACGAGGGCGGCCCGGCCGTCGACGAGCCGATGTTCCAGCCGGCCGACCCGCTCGCCGACGTCGCCGCGGTCCTCGCCGATGAGACGCGCGTGCTCGCTCAGGAGGTGGTGCACCGTCTCGCCGCGCGGAACCCGGAGGCGTACGGCAGCTGGGGGCCGACGGACCTGAAGCGCGCTCTGGAGCCGTACGGCGCGGAGCAGTACAAGAGCAACGGGGTGATGGTCGTGGCCCGTGACCGCGTCCAGGACGCCGTGTTGGAGCGTCTCGCGGAGGACGTCGACGACTTCGACGACGAGGAGGGACCCGTCTAGATCTTGGGGAGTTCTCCCCGAAGCCTCCCTGATCCACCTCCCCCGTAGTGACCTGCGCATATGCCAGTTCAGGGAGGGCAGGGAGGCAGGCGGCTGGAGGTGCGGGAAACGGGAAACAGGCTGTCCAGCCTCCCCCGAGATGCCTCCCTCCCCACTCTCACCAGGCGTGATCCACAGGTTGTGCACCTAGGTGCACAACGGCCCCCGGACGGGAGACGCGCACCGTCACGGGGGCCGCTCCCGCCCGCCCCTCGAGCACGGGGGTGCGGGGCGGGCGGGAGTCTTAGCGCTTGATCTGCTTGAGCAGGCAGGCGAGGTGGTAGTGGAACGTGAATCCGCCGGCCGAGGTGCTGAACTTGTCGAAGCTGCGCTGTGGTTGGCCGGGCGTGATGGCCCTCCGGCAGCGGGAGCAGATCATCGATGTGCCCTCGCCCGGCGCAGCACGAGGCGAAGGTGGCCGCCTGTCTGGCATCGGACGTCCTCGCCGCGCAACTCGTTCGCGCAGCACCCGCAGCCTTGGGCGTGGTCGAGGACTGCCCTGTAGGCGGTCTGGACGCGGTTGTATGGCCCGGAGTCCGGCCGCTCCCACCGCGCGCTCATGACGCGCTGTCCTCGTGCGCGGGGTGCGAGCGGATCTCCTGCTCGCACGTCGTGGCGCGCCGAGTGTTCTTGGCCCGCTCGGCTGCGATGCGCTGCCGCTCCAGAGCTGCGCACACGTCACAGCCTGGCGCCGGGCGCGGCGGCTGTGTCGGGTCGTGCAGCGTGATGGGCGGGTCCATGGTCGTCTTCATCCGAATGCCTCCGCGGGAAGTCGTCCGCCCGGCCCGAAGCAGGCGCCGAGCACGGTGGGATCCGTCAGGCGCCCGCTGCCGTGCGGCCGCGCGAGCCACACACGGCCATTCGTCGGACGGTTGACGGGCGGGCAGTACAGCGGCCACAGGGGCGGGTGCACGGTGAGCCGGGCGACGTCGTCCAGGTGCTCCGCGGCGTCCAGAGGAACGAGCCACCAGGCGCGCTCAGCAGCCGGATACGCGAGGACGGGCCCGAGGCCGTCGGGCGGCATCCGCTGCATCGCGTCCACGCTGGGCAGGAGGGGCGCCTCGACGACGAGCCAGCGCAACCCCGAGGGGACGAGCGCGAGTTCGCCGGCCGACCAGGCACGGTGCACAGCGTCAGGGGTGGGGGCACACTCGGCGAGCCAGTCGCGGCCTGCGTAGCGCGTGCCCGGATTGCGGGTCGATGTGGCCATGACCAGGACCGTAGGGAGTCCGGTTGCGCAGGCGCGCGCCGATTGCGCGGGATTGCGCGAGGGGCCGGGGGTGTTGGGGCTGGTTGCTCACGCGAGGTCGAGAGAGGCCCGCGCGCGGGCGATGAGGCGGTGCGCCGGAGGGCCGTAGACGGCCCCCTCATCAAGGCTGTCCCACACCCGCCCGTACAAGGCGACATCCTCGGTCGATTCGAGCGCGAACTCCGTGTTGATCGTCTCGACGACTACCCGCTGTTCGTCAAAGATCCAAAACCCGTGCTTCGGGGTGATCTTCAGCGGCACGCCGAAGGGGACGATGCCGAGCGAGACCGCGCTCATGCCGATCAGTCCGGCGAGCCGATCGAGCTGTCCCGCCATCACGTCGCGCGGGCACATCAGGGCGTGGAGGGCGGCCTCCCAGATGATGACGCGGAACGTCTTGCCCACCTCGTACAGCACCTCTTGGCGCCTCATGCGGGCGCGTACGGCCTCGTCGGTGTCGCGCGGGGACTGCATCAACTCGGCGTTGTGGATCAGTAGATGGCGGGCGTATTCCGGGGTCTGGAACAGGCCGGGGATGACGGTCGCCTCGTACCCGCGCACGGTGGCGGTACGGCGGTACTCGACGACGTACTTGTCCTGTACCGACCGGTGACCCTCGGCGAGTTGCCGACGCCATGAGCGCTGCTGTGTCTCCAGCCCGCGCAACCGGCTCTTGAGGTCGTCGGCCTCGGCCGGCGCTCCCACCACATCGGCCCACGCGTCGAGGTCCTGCGGTGTCGCGGTCTGCTTGCCGTTCTCCAGGCGGGAGACCTTGGAGCGCTGCCAGCCGAGGCGCTCGGCGACGCCCTTGCCGTCGTACCCGGCCTCGGTGCGCAGCTCGCGCAGCCGCGCACCGAGGGCCTCGCGGGCGGTCTGGAAGTCCGTGCTCACACGGAGGAACGTACCTGCGTTGAGGCGTCCGCAGTAGGCACTGCGAAGTGCCATGCGGCGTCACGGGCCTGGCACGCCGCGAGCACCTCGGCCGAGTCCTCAACGACCTCCACACCGGTGGTGGTGTCGGTGTCGTCGATGTGGAAGCGGATCAGGGTGCGGGAGTCGAACAGCCACAGGTCGTGGTCCGGGAGCTCCAGCCGCTTCGCCTCGGATCGGGGCAGGACGCGGATGTCCTCGCCCGCCGCGGCGTTGCCCTGCGCGGTGGCCACGAGGAAGCGTTGGCCGTCGGTGGGAGGCTCGTCGATGATCCGTACGCGCGAGAACCGCTTGCCCTTCGCGGTCTGCGTACGGACGTTGACGTTCCACGAGTGCTCAGGCTCCGGGGCCGGCATGACGCCGCGCATGAACGCCTTGAAGCGCTCGCCCTCGCGGTCGGAGGCGTAGCCGCGGCGGGTCTCCAGGCGCCATGCCGTGTGCTCGAAGTCCGTGAACAGGTGGGCGATCTCGTCGAACGGGACCAGGTCCGGCACTCGGTCTACTCCTTGGGGGCGAAGCGGGTGAGCAGCTCGCGCGGGACGCGTACGAACGTCTCCGAGCCCTTCACGTCCCGCAGCTGCGCGAGGTGCTCGGGGTCCGTCTCTACCTCGCCCTGGACGAGGATCTCGCCAGTCTCAACGACCTCGTACAGCGTGGGGCAGTTGCCGTGTTCTGACGTGGTGCCGATGAACCTGAGCGTCATGTCGCCCTCCATCTGCGCTGGTTGGAGGTCCAGCATGCTGCCGATCGCGCGGGCGCGCTGGAGGATTGCGCGAGATTGCGCTCACCGCTGGTCAGGTGGTCCGTTGCGCGCAACAGCGCCCGGTCCCTCGTGGTGAGGTGCCGGGCGCCGTGCGGTCTGCCTCAGCGGCGGCGGCCGAACTCAATGACCCCAGGCCGCACTTCGCGCCCCGGGTCGCTGGGCTGCGCCTCCGGATGGTCCTTGATGCGAGGCCAGTCGTACGCCTCCCGGGCCTTCGGCACAGGCGTGAAGTCCTTCCACTCGAACCCGTGGAGGGGGCCGCGGCCGGCCAGCGTCTCGCGCAGCGTTCGAGCCTCGTCGACCATGCCCTTCTCATCGAGGTGGAGGTCCGTCCAGGCGCGCACGGTCTCCATCTCTCCGTGGTCGACAGCGAAGGTGAGGACGGCCCGGCGCGCCGCGTCGTCCCCGAACCGCTCAGCCTCGGCGAGCATCCGCATGCGGCCTGCGCGGTCCACCTCCTGCGCTTCCTTCCACGCGGTCCTGAACGCCGTCATGAGCACGGCCTTGTCTGCGGGGGTGGCATCCTCGGCGATGCCCGCCCCAACCGGCACCAGGGACTCCAAGTAGGCGAGGCGGTCACGGCGGCGGGTGGTCAGCCGCTCGTACGCGTCCGCGGTCTCCTGCACGTGTGTGTCGTACAGGTCGGAAACCTGCTGCGTCTTGAGGCGGTCGGAGATGCCGAGGTTCTCGCGGACCGCGCGGGCCTTGGCGACGAACGTCTGCTTCGAGGCGCGCGCGGCGAGGTGGTCGGCGTCCTCGTTGGGGTGCGGCATCGGCTGGGGGATGGTCATGGTCAGGAGTCCCTTCGGATCAGGGCGTGGACGTTCAGGGGCTCACCGGAGGTCCGGTCGTGCAGCTCTCCGTCGCGGGCCAACTCCTGGTCGACGTTGTACTTCCGCATCTCCATCGGGTACGCGGCGAGCACGCGGTGCAGGGCGACCGCGAGGAGCGTCCCGGCCCGCATGCGCCGGTAGACCTTGTGGCCGATGGTGACGTTCTCCCCGCCGACCATGTGCGCGAGCGCGTCAGCTGCACGTCCTTCGCCCTGGATGGGGTGGATACCGGCCGCGCCCATCTGCTTGCCCCACTTCACGATCCGCTCGTTGTGGGCGGCGACCGTCTCGCACAGACCGCGTGCGGCGGCCTCGTACGCGTCGAAGGCGGCGAGGATCTCCGGGGCGCCTTCGAGGTCGGAGGCGGCCTCGGCGCGGATCTGCGCCTTGATCTCTGTGTGCCGGGCCTGGCGGCGGGCTTCACGGATCTCGGCCTGGCGGCGCTCGGCGGCCGGCACCTTCAGCTCGGCGTGCTCGGCGGTGGCGCGCAGCTCGGCGAGGTGCGCGGGGGTGAGTGCGTCGGGTACCGGCCCGTGCTCGCCGCGGAGGGTCTCCTCGGCGGTGCGCAGTCGCTGAGCGGCGAGGTACGCCTCCTGCTCGGCGTCGGTGACGATGGCGTCGACCTCGGCGTCGGTCAGGGCGAACGCATCGGGGGGTGCTGTCTCGGTGGCGGGCATCCGTCGGTCTCCTTGTGGCTGTTCACGAGGTGCTGGGCGTCGTCCGGGTGCCACGCGTTGCGCGCGGCCGGGGTGACGCCTGCCTGTGCAGCCAGGCGACGGGCGTGACGTTCAGTCACGCGGAGCCGGACGGCGAGCTGTTCAGTGCTGATCAGCTCACGGTCCGAGGATGGCTCGATGTCCACGGATGTCCGCGCGGAGTGTCCGTTCGCGGACATGTGGGCTTGCGAGGCGGCCCTCAACGCGTCCAGGGCGGCGGCGACTTCGGGGCGTACACGGCCGCCCTCGGCGCGGTGCTGCATGAGTTGGGCGCGGAGGGCGAGCCACAGCGGGTGGCAGACCTCGGCGGGCAGGAACACCCCGCCGGCCGCGATGACCGAGGGCGGGGCGGTCCCCTGACTATGCGGCGTCGTCACCGTCGGAACCACTCTGCGGCCGGCGGGCATCGAGCCGCTCCAGCATCGACACGGCCCGCGGGTCGCCCCGCCGTACGCCCTTGCGGAGGGTCGCCCGCACCTTGTCCTCCTCCTTCTTCAGCGCGGCCCTGTGGCGGGTGCTGGAGTCCTCCGCCTTCTCCGCCTCGACAGCGAGCGCGGCGAGCTGCGTGGTGGCGTTCTGGACGATCGCCGCGAGCTTCGGCATCAGGGCGGGGTCATGCCGGCCTGCCTCGCGGTGCAGGCGGGCGAGGGCGCGGCGGAAGCGCATGTTCGCGGTGTCGAGCTGCTCTCTTCCGGGGTAGGCGGGCTTGCCCATGGGGTGTTCCTTCCGTACATGTGCGGGGGCGTGATTACGCGTGGGGCTGCGGAACCGGATGAGCGCGGCTCAGCGGGCCTTGCAGATGCCGTGTCCGTTGCCGGGGTCTGCGTCGTTGAGGCGGCGGATGAGTTCGCCGCAGAAGGCGTCCCAGGCTTCGGGGGTGCGGAGCCACTTCTCGGTGTCGGTGGTGGCGGTGGTGCGGGTCTTCTCTGCGGTCTCGAACTCTTTGGCCCAGTCGGAGCCGGAGATGAGCCGCCATTCGGCGTTGCCGGGGTCGTGTGCTTCGCGGGGTGGGTAGCCGCGTTCCCAGCCGATGAGGGGGGTGGTGAGGGGCTTGATGATGCCTTCCCAGATGCAGCTTCCGCACATGTTGTCGTTGGGGCGTACGAGTTCGATGAGGACGTCGACGATGCTGGCGATGGCTTGGAGGCGGGGTTCTGCGTGGAGGGCTCGTTGGTAGTCGGTCTGGCGGGTGGTGGGGGTGTTCATGGGGTCCTCCAGGGTTTCCGCATTTTTCGCAGGGTGTTGCGGGGGTGGCGGGTGTGGTCACCGACGCCCCCGGCGGATACAGAGAGTGGATAGGTTGGTTACGTTAAGTAATAATTAGTTGAAAAATGGCCTATATAAAGGGGTAGTGCGTCAATCCCAAAACCCTTGAGGCAGTGCGGAAAATGCGGAAACTCATCGCGGCGGCTCCAGGACTCTCGGATGCACCACGAAGCGAGGCGCCGGAGGCCGCCCTTGCCGACCCGTACGCTCCGGAGCCGGGAGCCATCGGATCCAGCCGTGCCGTTCCAGGACATCCAGCGCCTGCCGTGCTGAGTCGGTGTCCTGGAACCAGCTCTGGCCAGCCACGCCCCGCTTGACGTCCTCGGCGGTGAGCGCACCCTCGGGGTGCTTCTTGCGCAGCCAGTCGAGGACGGCGCGGGCGGGGCCAAGCTTCGACTGCTTCTCGGCGGACATCAGGTCGACGACCAGGCGGGCGTGCGCAAGGAGATACGGCACCAGGGCCACGGTGTTGGCCATAGTCTCGCCGGACACCGTCATGCAGTCCGGAGCGTCGAACAACGTCATGATCGCGGCGAGGCGCAGGAGTTGGCCCGGGAGCTTCTTTGACCAGCCCTCCACGGAGGTCAGTTCGCCGGGCACGAGGTGGCGGCGCTCCCACTCCTGCCAGAACGCCTTGAAGATGCCTTGGGCGTCCTCGTCGAGGCTCATTTCACGGACCTCGGAGTCGTCCCAGACGACCGCGATCATCCGGGCGAGCCTGTCGGCGTACCGGCGACGGACATCGTCCGGGATCGGGACCGTGTCGTACGTGCGCTGCCCGACCATGGACAGCGGTACCGAGAAGATGAACCGACCGGTCAACCCGCGAGACTCGAACACCTCGGCCATGTCGCCGAGCCCGGTGAGCAGGCCCGGCTGGACGGCGAGCGCGAGCGTCAGGTTCGGCCGCGTGAGGAACAGAGGCGGGCCGCTCTTCCGGTTCACCGTGTGGGGTTCGTGGGACCAGCTCTTGAGGACGATCTCCAGGTTCGGCAGGTTCGAGTAGCGGCCGCTGATGTTGCCGAGGAACCCGCCCTCGGCGGAGATGACGGCGAGGCGTTCGCCCTGCTCGGCCATCACCTCGGCCGCGGCCTCCGGAGTGGTGTCGTCCGCGAGCATCTGGGTGGGCACCTTCGGCTCGCCGAGCTGCTCCATCTCGTCACGGACCGCGTCGAGGTCGGTCCGGGCCGCCTGCCGTTTGGTGACGTTCGAGGCCTTGATGACCTTGTCCTCGGCAGCCTTGACACAGGCCTCAGCGATGCGCCGCTCTTGCTGGTCGCGCGCGACCGAGTACCGGTCCTCGGCCTTACGCCGCTGCTCCTCCTCCGAGAGCGGCGCGACCATGGCGGCTCGGGACGGCGACTTCTTCTCGCCGGGCGCGGCAACCGTCATGGAGTACAAGGTCACCGGTTCGAAC
The DNA here is from genome assembly GCF_026341825.1 of Streptomyces sp. NBC_00620. Classification (GTDB taxonomy): domain Bacteria; phylum Actinomycetota; class Actinomycetes; order Streptomycetales; family Streptomycetaceae; genus Streptomyces. The sequence goes on along the minus strand of NZ_JAPENY010000001.1, from coordinate 1,013,751 downwards.
CAGTCCGGCTTGGGGCTCACAGTCCGCCGGCCGCCGACGGCTGCGGAGGCCGCGGCCATACCGAACCATGCCGGGATGTCCACGGGCACCTGGAGCGAGTCGGCGACGGCCTGCGCCATTTCGCCGATGCCGCCGAGGAGCTTGACGTCCAGCGTCGGAGGAGCGGGCGGTGTGAGCCGTACGGGCTCGTCCCACTCGCCTTGCTCCTGGCGGTCGACGGCCTCGCGGATCGCGGCGCGCGCGGCCTCGGGGTCGTCGGCGTACTGCTCCATCGCGTGCCGGATCTCGGCGCCCGTGCGCTGCTCGACAACCAGGTCGCGCAGCTTCTCCGCGTGATACTCGGCGTCCGGAACGCAGTGCTCGCCGAGCTGACTGAAGACGACGGCCCCACCGACCGCCTTAACCAGGCCGGGATCGGCGCCGAGGGCGGCATAGTCGGTGGGCTCACCCTTCGGGATGCGCTCGGCGAGAGCGTCCCAGACAGCTTTGGTACGTGGATGCCGGATCATGCCCGGCTGGACGATCGCGGCGAGTCTCTCGAACTGGTCGGGCTTGACCAACGCAGTCCCGACTACGGCCAGTTCGAGGCCCTCGCTCGGCGTTTCAGGAGTGATCAATGGAGCTCTGCCTCCGGCTGCTCTTCGCGGGCCTTCACTTCTGCGTCGGCTGCGGCGAGCACGTACTGATCCATTCGGTGCGCGGTGGCGCGCACGAGGTTGGAGCTGGGCTGGTCTTCCAGGAGTGCGCGGACCGAGCGCCGGAACTGGTCCCAGACGGCTCTCGTGTCCACGCGGGAGGGCCCCGCCACCGACTTGGTGTCGGCGGCGGGGCTTCCCGGGTTGGTGCGGGAGGTCATTACGCGCGGGCCTCGGCCTGGCGGTCGGCCGCCGCGATCTCCGGGTCACCCTCGAAGTCGCCGGCCGCAGTCTCGTCCGCGAGGTCGAGGAGCACCTCGTACCGGTCGGCGAACTCCCGCATGGCCACCAGCGCCTCGCGGCCCTGCGATGGGGTCAACTCCCCGGTGGTCGACCCGTTGTGAAGCCACACCCTTGTCTTGCGGCCGTACGCCTGCGGCTTGTCGTCGAAGACGACCACTTCGGCGGCGAGCCACGGCAGGTCGCGGCGCTCGGCCTCGCAGTCGATGTCCCGCAGCGCGGTCTCGATGGGGGTGGTGCGGTGGGCTCCGAGTCCCTCGTCGAGGGTGAGGGTTACCTGGGGGACGGTGAGGGCCTGCTCGGCCTTGTCGAGGAGATGGCGGACGGTTTCGAGGAGGTGCGTGGGGTCTTGGCCGTCGACGACGCAGAGGACGCGAGTGCCGTCGAGGTGCTCCGCGTGGAAGGCGGTGACCTTGTTGCGAAGGTTCTCGCTGAGGGTGGAGGGGTCCAGCACTTCGACGTCTAGGCCGTGTTCGGCGACGAGGGCGGCGAGCTCGGCCTCGGCGCCCTGGTCGTCGGTGTGCTCGCGAGCTCCGTCGTTCAGGAGCGCGGCCACGTGCGGGTGCTGATCGGCGATGTAGCGGTCCGCGGACTCCTCGGCGGCCTTCGCGGTCTGCGCGACCGCGTCCGCGACGAGGAGGGGGTGCGGGTGCCGCGTCGGCTGAAGAGCGGCGCGCATGGTGTCGGTGGTCTGTGCTTTCATGTGGGCATCCGTTTCTGTTGAAGCCCTGGGGTCGCTGGCGAGCGATCAGCCCCGGGGTTTCGGCTTTTCTGGGATCGGATAGGCCCTCAGCGGGATTGGCGTCCTGCTGGGGGCCGCTTCTATGCGGCGATCGTCTGGGAGTCGAGCCACTTCTCAACGTCGGACCAGCGGGCACGAAGGTGCCGGCCGACCTTGATGAACTTCGGGCCGCTCCCGCGGCTGGACCACTGATAGACGGTGCCGAGCGGGACACCGCAGTACTCGGCGATTTCTTCGGGCTTCGCCAGCGGGCGGTGATTCGAGGCCGTCGGCGGGACGGTGGCACGGGGCATGGAGCCCTCCATGTCCGTTCTGGAATGACTGACATTGCTCAGCATGACGTGACCGAATGGCACCTGTCAACGCTTGCCTTACATCCCGGCCGTATGTCATCGTCAGCAATGACGAAAGGTGCTTGTTGTGCGGTTGGAAGAGACCATCGGCTGGAACATCAACCAGCTGCGCACCCAGCAGGAGCTGTCACAGGCAGACCTCGGCGAGGCCCTGGGGGTGTATCTCGAAAAGCCTTGGAGCCGCCAGGCGATCCACTCGGCTGAGAAGGGTAAAAGGGCGTTCACGGCTGTTGAACTGGTCGCTTTCGCCCTGGTGTTGGAGTGCGAGCTGCCGTTCCTTCTGGCTCCTCACGGGCCCGCGAGGAGCGGCAATATCGAGCTGCCGAACGCCTCGGTGCCGGCCCTGCGACTTGCCGAGGTCGTGGCTCCGGAAGCGCCCGAGGATTGGATGCGTCGCACCAACATCGAATCCTTGAGGCAGCTCGTCCCGATGCTGACCGGGAGTCTCGATACCTTGCGGCTCCTTGAGGTGAGCCTGGTGGAACTACTCAACGACGCCGAGGAGCGAGAGGCCCACACCAATCCCGAGAATGCGAATCCGCTGGTCAAGCAGGAAATGGCTGCGCGGGCAGAGATGGCCGCCGTCCTGGCTGACGCGCTCGGACGGGGCAAGATCGATCTTCGGCGCATGAGAGCGATCGCAGGTTTCCGAGAGAAGACAGAAGAGGTGCGGCGCGAGACGGGGGATGTCGATGGCTAGCGTCTACGACCGGTGGCACCTTTCTCGCCCGCGCAAGGGCGCCGAGCCCTGCGCCGAGCACTCCAGCAAGACCCGCACGCTCGTACCGTCCGCCGACCATGGCAAGGGCAAACGCTGGCAGGTCCGTTGGCGCGACGCGGCGGGGGAGCAGCAGAAGGAGAACTTCGCCAAGCGCAGCCAGGCCGACACCCGCGCCGCGACCGTGCAAGCGGACCTGGACCGCGGCCTGTACGTCGACCCCGCCGCGGGCAAGGAGAGCTTCCGCTCCGTCGCCGAACGCTGGCGCACCTCGGCCGTGCACCGCGGCGGCACGTCATCTCGTGTCGAGCGGGCCCTTCGGCTGCACATCTACCCGACGTTCGGCGACCGCCCGGTCGTGACGATCCGCCCCTCGGAAGTGCAGGCGTGGGTCAAGGACCGGTCGCAGGTCCTCGCGCCGTCCACGCTCCGGGTGACGTTCGCCTACCTGGTCACCGTGATGCACACGGCAGTTCGGGACCGGACGATCGCGCTCAACCCGTGCGCCGGCATCAAGCTGCCGGAAGTCCGCCGAGTCGAAATCGTTCCCCTGCACGCGGACGCCGTACGGGCGTTGATCGAAGCGGCCCCTCCCCTGTACCGCGCGATGATCCTGCTCACCGCTGCCTCCGGGCTACGGCAGGGCGAAGTGTTCGGCCTCGAAGTGGAGTGCATCGACTTCCTGCGCCGCGAGGTGACGGTGCGACAGCAGCTCATCACCCCGGACAAGGACACCGACGCCGCCGAGGACGAGACCCCGGAGCCGTACCTCGGCGAGCCCAAGACGCATGAGAGCTATCGCACGGTGCCCCTGGCCACTCCTGCGGTCAACGCGTTGGCCGCGCACCTCCAGCAACATCCGGCGGTCGCGGTAGACATCGAGGACCGGACGGACCCGCGGAAGCCGAAGATGCGGAAGGCACACATGCTCTTCAGCAACGGACGCAACGAGGTGATCAAGCGGGCGAGTTGGTCGCACGTGTGGGCGCGTATGGAGGAGCGGGCGAACGAGTCGCTCAGCAAGGCCTACGCGGAGGCGTATGCGGCGTGGGTGCAGCGCGGCCGGCCGGACGGGCAGGAGCCCGCACCGGTCCGCGTGCCGGACGGCGCGAGCATGCACGACCTCAGGCACTTCTACGCCTCAGCGCTGATCAAGCACCGCGAGAGCGTGAAGACCGTTCAGCGGCGGCTTGGTCACTCGAAGCCGTCGATCACGCTCGACATCTACACCCACCTCTGGCCGGATGACGAGGACACAACGCGGGCGGCCGTCGAGGCGGTCCTCGGTGATGTGCCCGCGTTGTGCCCTCCGGCCGCAACGATTTCTAGTTAGTGCAGCTCAGAGGCTTGTATCACCGGTAGTTCACGAACTGCAGGGCGAAGTCGAAGTCCTTGCCCTTGAGAAGCGCCTGAACTGCCTGCAGGTCGTCACGGCTCTTGGAGCTGACGCGCAGTTCCTCGCCCTGCACCTGAGCCTTCACGCCCTTCGGGCCCTCGTCGCGAATGATCTTCGCGACCTTCTTCGCGTTGTCCTGGGAGATGCCCTCCTCGATCGACGCGAAGATCTTGTACTCCTTGCCGGAGAGCTGCGGCTCACCGGCGTCCAGCGTCTTCAGCGAGATACCGCGCTTGATCAGCTTGGTCTCGAACACATCGAGGATGGCCTTGACCCGCTCCTCGGAGTTCGCCTCCATGAGGATCTTCTCGCCGGACCAGGAGATGGAGGCGCCGACGTTCTTGAAGTCGTAGCGCTGCGAGATCTCCTTGGCGGTCTGGTTGAGGGCGTTGTCGACTTCCTGCCGCTCGACCTTCGAGACGATGTCGAAACTGGAGTCGGCCATGTCCTGTGGCTCCTTGTATCGGGGTGCGTAGGGGCGGCCGTCGAGCCCGGCGTGGTCCCCGGCCGCATCCGCATAAGCCTAGCCACCCCCTACCCCCCGAGCGCAGATCAATCGGGTGGCGAAGCACCCCCGGGCATCAGGTATCGTTTACGTCGTTGCCACAGAGCACCGCCAAAACGGTCCTCACGGCAGCAAACCCTGGCGGTGTGCCCGAGCGGCCAAAGGGAGCAGACTGTAAATCTGCCGGCTTCGCCTTCCGTGGTTCGAATCCACGCGCCGCCACATGAGGGAAACCCCCTCCGAACTGCGATCAAGCAGTTCGGAGGGGGTTTCTTCGTGTTCGGGGCCGGGGGAATCGTCGGTTGCTCGGGCACACTGATCCCATGTCGTCGCGTCGCAGGAACTGCCCCGAGTGCCGTCGGGAGATCGCCGTCGTCGCGGGGCGGTTCGCTCGGCATGATCCGCCGGGTGCGCGGGGGAGCGGGGAGCTGGTCTCGTGTCCGGGATCGCGCAGCCAGGCGCCGCTCGGGGCGGCTCAGCCGGCGCTGGACGGGTACGCCGTTCCCGAGTTCCCCGGTCAGATTCCGTTGTTCTGACCGGCGTTTGTTCCGACGGGTGCTCCGACCGGTCTTCTGACGCAGGCCCGCAGCGCCTGGCTCCGTGCCCCTGGCGCGGGGCCCCTCACTCCGTGCCCCTGGCCCCCCGTCCTAGTTCCCCGCCACCGACTTCACCGCCACCGAAACCGGCGTAGAACCGCTGATCAATTCCAGCGTCAGGCCTGCCGTCGCAGGGGTGTCGACCATTTCCGCGAGGACCGCTGCGACGTCGTCGCGGGGGATCGTACCGCGGCCGGTGGAGGCCTCCAGGCGTACGAGGCCGGTGCCGGCGTCGTCGATCAGGCCGCCGGGGCGCAGGATCGTCCAGTCCAGGGCCGTACGACCGCGTACGTACTCGTCGGCCTCGCCCTTGGCGCGCAGATAGGCGTCGAAGATGTCGTCGCCCGGGTGTGCCGGGTCCGCGCCCATGGAGGAGACGACGATGTGACGGCGTACGCCGGCGCGTTCTGCCGCGTCCGCGAACAGCACGGCGGCGCCCCGGTCCACGGTGCTCTTGCGGTCCACGCCGCTGCCCGGGCCCGCGCCCGCCGCGAAGACGGCCGCGTCCGCGCCCTGCAGATGTGCGGCGACCTCTTCCACCGTGGCGGACTCCAGGTCGCACAGGACGGGCTCGGCGCCGGCCGTCCGCAGGTCGTCGCCCTGTTCGGCGCGGCGGATGATCCCCGCGACCTCGTCACCGCGCGCGGCGAGCAGGCGCTCCAGCCGCAGTGCGATCTGACCATGACCTCCAGCGATAACAATGCGCATGTTTCCGACCGTACGCCCGGATGGACGCGTTCGCCGCACAACCCTGTGGATGACTCACGGGTCACATGAGTGATCACTGTGAACGAGGGGATGTCGTGCGTGCCGTGCGGCGTCGTTAGGAGAACACCATCACCGCCATACGCAAGACCGTCATCGCCGCCGGCTGCTCCGCAGTGCTGCTCGCCACCGCGGCCGCCTGCGGCACGGTTCAGAATCTCACCGCAGGTCAGAAGGTCGACCAGGCCGTCGACCGGCTCGGCGAACAGAAGTCGCTCGCCTTCGAGTTGGACCTGGACGCCGACTCCGACGCGCTCACGGCGCTGGCGGGCGAAGCGGGTTCCGAGGAGGAGCTGCCGCCGGAGTTCGCGAAACTCCTCGCGGGACTGCGCGTCGAGGTCTCCGTCAAGTCCAAGAAGCCGCTGGCTGATTCGGGTGAGAAAGATCTCGTCGGTATGAGTGCCAGGGTCGAGGGCCCCGAAGGCGTCCTGGTCGAGTACCGGGTCGTCGGCGACTTCACGTACTACCGCGCCGACTTCAAGGCGATGGGCGAGACCATGGGCGTTCCCATGCCTACGGCCGATCAGATCCCGGAGAGCGAGAAGGAGTTCAGGAAGGTACTTGAGGGCGAGTGGGTCAAGGTCGACACCAGCGCTCTGGAGAAGGCCCAGAAGTCTGAGTCCTCCTCGGGCGGCGCCGACGGGATCGACGCCAAGACTCAGCAGAAGATCATCGATGCCGTACGTGGTGTCATCGCCCACGAGGTCACCTTCAGCGCCAAGGACGGCAGCGACGGCACCGAACACGTCATCGCCCAGGGCAACTTCCGTGATCTGCTCACCGGAGTCCTCGACAAGCTCGGACCGTTGGAGGGAGACCTCCCGCCGGGCGCCGAACTCCCCACGGCCAAGGACCTCAAGGACGCTCCGAACAAGAAGGTCGCGGTCGACTTCACGCTGAAGAACGGCGACCTGACCCAGGTCGAGGTCGACCTCGCCGTCCTCGCCGACGCCCCGAAGGGCACCCGGCTGCCGCTGGTCCTGAAGTTCACCGACGCGGGCGACGTCAGCGCGCCGTCGGGTGCCACGGAGATCCCCACGGGCATGGTGCCCGGAGACAGCCTCTTCTCCGGTGGCCTGTTGGGCGGCGGCGAGTTCTGAGTTCCCGGTGCGCCGACCGGCGAGCGCGCCGGTCGGCGCCGGGCACGCGCGCGTGGATGCAAAAAGCCCTCCACGCGCGCGTGCGCTCACACAAGCCAGCCACGCGCGCGTGCCCTCACAAAAGCCGGGCCCCGTCCCGCCCGCCCCCGTTCAAGACGGCTCCCCCCGCCCCTGCCGGGGCAGATCCAGTCCCGTAGCCGCCGAGTTGCAGTACTCCCGCACCGCGCTGGTCCGCGCCACCACGCGCCCCCGGTGCACCACGATGCGGCTGTACGCCAGCGACAGCACCCCCGCGAGCCGGTCCCCGCGTACGGCGAGCAACTCGGCCGGAAATCCCGCCTCCACGCGCACCTCGGGCAGCCCGAGGGCGGACCGGGCTACGGAACTCACGGCGTCGTACGCGTCCTCGGGGCGCAGCCCGTGCCGCGAGGCCAGCAGATACGCGGCCTCCAGCGGGTCGCCGCGGCCCACCGGATTCGCTACGTCGCGCAGGGCGCCGCTGCCCGCGGCGACCCGTACTCCGGCCGCCCGCAACAGCCGTACCGGAGCGGTTCCGCGCCGGTCCACGGCCCCGCACCCGCCCTGCGGCAGGCAGACGACGGTCACCCCGGCCGCGGCGAGCTGGTCCGCCGCGCGGGAGGCGACCTCGGCGGGCAGCCGGCCGAGTCCGCCGCAAGGGCCGAGCGTCACTCCGGGGCGCAGCCCGCCCGCCATCGCCGCGAGCCGCCCGAGCCGTGCGGGGTCGGCGGCGTCCGTGTGCAGGTCGACCGGGCAGCCGTGCTCGGAGGCGAGCTCCAGGACCGCCTCCACGTAACCCGTCGGATCGGGGTCGGCGTCCGGGCAACCGCCCACTACGGAGGCGCCCATTTTCACCGCGTCCCGCAGCATCGCGAGCCCGTCCGCCCCGGCGACACCGGTCAGCACCCGGGGCATTGCCACCGTCGTCAGCTCGGCGAGCCCCCGCAGTGACCGCCGCGCCTGGAGCACCGCGGCCAGCGCGTCGAGCCCCTGGACATCGCCTACACGCACGTGTGAGCGCAACGCCGTGGCCCCGTGCCCGAGTTGCAGCAACGCGGCCTCGGTAGCCCGTCGCTGGACCTCCTCGGCGTCGTACGAGAGGGGGCCGTCGTCCTCCGCCGTCAGCGCCGTGTCGCCGTGGGCGTGCGGCTCGGCAGGGGCCGGCAGGAGGAGGTAGCCGCTCACGTCGACGCGCGCGCCGTGGGCGCTGAGGCTCCCGGCGGTGCCGACCGCCTCGATGCGCCCGCCGCCCAGCCGTACGTCCACGGTCCGGCCGTCTGTGAGCCGTGCCCCGCACAGCAGGAGGGTGGCCGTGTCGGTCTGGCCCGACGGTCCCGACTGTCCCGATGAGGAGTGGGGCGGCTGCGGCTGGCTCTCGGGCATCTGACTGTCGGGCATCGCGCTCCTGGGGCTCGGGGGCGGCTGCGGGGCGGGGCGACTGCGGGGAGTGAAGACACAAGATCACACAGCGTGAGCCGAGCCTAGGGCGGCGACCTGTCCGCATCGGGGAGGAGCGCAATAGTCGTACTGGTGTGGTCCGTCGGGGAGAATCCCGGTCCTCCGCCGGGGAGCGGAGGCCGAGGACACGGAAGGCGCGATGGGGTTCGACCACGGGGTCACGGCTGTGGTTCGCGGTGCGTGAGAGGGCCGTGGGAACGCCCGGGAATCGGTGGGGAACAGGCCGGGGCGGTTGCCGCGAAACGGATTTGGGCGATCGGCGGCCGACCGTGTAATGTCTTCATCGCTCGCCCCAATAGCTCAGTCGGTAGAGCGTCTCCATGGTAAGGAGAAGGTCTACGGTTCGATTCCGTATTGGGGCTCTGGTGTGGGAGGTTCCCGTCGCAAGGCGGGAGCCGATCGCATCTCAGCGGTGTAGCTCAGTCGGTAGAGCAAGCGGCTCATAATCGCTGTGTCACCGGTTCAAGTCCGGTCACCGCTACTGACAGTAGCCGATTGTGGGGTCGGTCCTTCGATCGGCTACTCTTTCATGCGTCAATAGTCCTACTTTCCGTTCGTCAAGGAGCACTCCTGTGGCTGCCACCGACGTCCGCCCCAAGATCACGCTGGCCTGCGTGGAGTGCAAGGAGCGGAACTACATCACCAAGAAGAACCGGCGTAACGACCCGGACCGACTGGAGATGAAGAAGCACTGCCCGCGTTGCAATGCGCACACTGCGCACCGCGAAACGCGATAAGTTTCAGGCTCGTACACGAGGCCGTCCCCTTCGCGGGGGGCGGCCTCGCGTCGTTGCATCTGCACATCTGTGCATCTGCCTTCGTTACACCCGCGTTCGATTCACCGGCTGAAAGCCAGGAGGTGCCGAGCCCATGGCGCTCGACCAGTCCTTCGTGGGGCGGTCCTATCCGCCCACCGACCCCTATGAGGTCGGGCGCGAGAAGATCCGCGAGTTCGCCGAGGCCGTGGGGGACACCCACCCGGCCTACACGGACCCGGAGGCCGCCAAGGCCCTCGGATACCCCGATGTGATCGCCCCGCCGACGTTCGTCTTCGCGATCTCCTTCAAGGCCGCGGGGCAGGTCATCGAGGATCCCCAACTGGGTCTCGACTACAGCCGCGTGGTGCATGGCGACCAGAAGTTCGCCTACAGCCGCCCGGTGCGCGCGGGGGACCGGCTCACGGTCACCTCGACCATCGAGGCGATCAAGTCCATGGCGGGCAACGACATCCTGGACATCCGCGGTGAGGTCCACGACGAGGCGGGCGAGCATGTGGTGACCGCGATCACCAAGCTCGTGGCGCGGGCGGAGGGCTGACCATGACGGCGAAGATCGCATACGACGACGTCGAGGTCGGCACCGAGCTGCCGGCCCAGTCCTTCCCCGTGACCCGGGCCACGCTGGTGCGGTACGCGGGTGCTTCCGGGGACTTCAACCCGATCCACTGGAACGAGAAGTTCGCGGTCGAGGTCGGCCTCCCCGACGTCATCGCCCACGGCATGTTCACCATGGCCGAGGCGATCCGCGTCGTCACGGACTGGGCCGGCGACCCGGGCGCGGTCGTCGAGTACGGCGTCCGCTTCACCAAGCCCGTCGTCGTCCCGAACGACGACAAGGGTGCGACCGTCGAGGTCAGCGCCAAGATCGGCGCCAAGCTCGACGACAACACCGTCCGCGTCGATCTCACCGCGACCAGCGCGGGCCAGAAGGTCCTGGGTATGTCACGAGCGGTTGTGCGACTGGCCTGAAGGTGTCGTGGGTGACCTAGGTGACTCAGGTAAGGGGCGTCCGCCATTGCGGACGCCCCTTACGCGTTGCGCCTACCTGTTGACGTAGTTAGTGATTGAGTACTAACTTACTTACATGGTCAGGATGAGCGCAGAAGAGAGGCGCGAGAGCGTCATCCGTGCGGCGATGAGCGAGTTCGCCCGCGGTGGCTACAGCGGCACCTCCACCGAGGCGATCGCCAAGCGTGTGGGTGTCTCACAGCCGTACCTCTTCCGGCTCTTCCCGGGCAAGAGGGCGATCTTCCTCGCGGCGGCCGAGCGCTGCATGGAGCTCTTCCGGCAGACGTTCGAGGAGGCCTCCAAGGGGTTGGAGGGCGAAGAGGCCCTGCACTCCATGGCCAACGCCTACACCCGGGTCATCGCGGAGGAGCCCGAGCGGCTGCTCATGCAGATGCAGACGTACGTGGCGGTGGCGGCGGCCGAGGAGGCCGGCGACCACGAACTCGGCGAGTTGGTACGGGACCGCTGGATGCGGCTCTGGGACGCCGCCCACATCCCGCTCGGGGCCGACGCGAACGAAACCACCACCTTCATGGCGTACGGAATGCTTATCAACTGCCTCGTGGCCATGGGTTTCCCGGCGGAGCACCGGGTCTGGGAAGGGCTCTACCCGTCGGCGCGGACCAAGGGGCGGCTCGAAGCCGATCCCCCTGAAGCCGCTCCTGGCGAAGGCTGAACAAGTAAGCCGGATGAAGAGGGCGGAGATCGGCGCCTCTTCATGCCCGTGAAAGTTAGTCAGCAATAACTAACCATCGTTGGTAACCGTCCAACCGTCCAACCGTCCACAGTGATCACCCTCTGGGGGAGCGATGTCACAGCAGACAGCACGTCGCGGGGGAGCCGTCTGGGCCCTCGTCATCACCAGCGTCGCCGGATTCATGGCGGCCCTCGACAACCTCGTCGTCACCACTGCCCTGCCCTCCATCCGCGAGGACCTCGGGGGAGGGCTGGACGACCTGGAATGGACCGTGAGCGCGTACACGCTCACCTTCGCCGTGCTGCTGATGTTCGGCGCGGCTCTCGGTGACCGGTTCGGCCGCCGACGGCTCTTCCTCGTCGGGCTCACCGTCTTCACCGGTGCGTCCGCCGCCGCGGCCATGGCGCCCGGCATCGACTCGCTGATCGCCGCCCGCGCGGTCCAGGGCGTCGGCGCGGCGATCATGATGCCGCTGACACTGACCCTGCTGACGGCCGCGGTCCCGGCGGCCAAGCGCGGGATGGCGTTCGGGATCTGGGGTGCCGTCAACGGACTCGCGGTCGCCTCCGGGCCCCTCATCGGCGGCAGCCTCACCGAACACGTGTCCTGGCACTGGATCTTCTGGCTGAACGTTCCGCTGGGTATCGCCCTGCTGCCGCTCGCCCGGCTGCGCCTCTCCGAGTCGTACGGCACCGGCGCCCCGCTCGACATCACCGGCACCGTGCTCGCCAGCGGTGGTCTCTTCGGAGTCGTGTACGCCCTGATCCGCGGCAACATCGACGGCTGGAGCAGCGCCCCCGTACTCACCGGCCTGATCGGGGGCGGCTTGCTCCTCGCCGGCTTCGTATGGCACGGGATCCGTGCCAAGAACCCGATGCTGCCGATGCGGCTCTTCCGCAGCCGTGCCTTCTCCGCGATCAACACCGCCAGCCTGCTGATGTTCGTCGGGATGTTCGGCTCGATCTTCCTGCTGAGCCAGTTCCTGCAGGGTGTCCTCGGTTACTCGCCGACCGAGGCGGGTCTGCGGATGCTCCCGTGGACGGGCATGCCGATGATCGTCGCGCCCATCGCCGGGTATCTGTCGGACCGGATCGGCGGACGCCCGGTGGTCACCGTGGGCCTCGCACTGCAGGCCGTAGGGCTCGGCTGGTTCGCCCTGGTCGTCTCGCCCGAGGTGTCGTACGCGGCCCAGTTGCCCGCCCTGATCATCAGCGGCATCGGCATGGGCCTGTACTTCGCCCCGTCCGCCGCCCTGGTGATGGCCAGCGTCCTCCCGTCCGAGCAGGGCATCGCCTCCGGCGCCAACAACGCCCTCCGCGAGGTCGGCGGCGCACTCGGGATAGCGGTCCTCGCCTCGGTCTTCTCCGCCCAGGGCGGCTACGAGTCCGCGCAGCGCTTCGCCGACGGCCTCTCGCCCGCACTGTGGGTGGGCGCCGTGGTGGTCGGCGCGGGTGCGGTGGCCGCGGCGCTGCTGCCCGGTCGGCCGGCGGTGACCGGGACTCCGGTGGCGGCCTCGGATCCGGCGCCCGCCCTGGAAACCGTCTCCCACTGAAGCTGCGCTTCTTCGCGCGGACGCCGAGCGAGGGACGCCAAGTTCCTCTCCTGGACGGCCACGGCCGACGAGCCGTCTCTCGACTGGGTGCAGGTGCTGCGGCGCTTCGACTGAGTCGCTCCTGATGTACGACACGGAAAGGCCCCGCGCGCTTGTGGCGGGGCCCTTTTCGCGCCCGCGCACCAGGAGAGCGCATTCTGCGGCTGTGCACCGGATCTGCGCACCCCGCGCCCCGGCGCCGAGCGTGCACTTTTTCCCGCCCGCGTGCACCGATGACCAGGCGCCCCCGCTCCTTCTCGTACTCTTGGGCCCGTGCAGGTACTCCACGACGCCCCGCTCGCCCCGCTGGTGATCGCCGCCGTTCGCGAGGCCGACGACGCCGGTACGCCGCTGCTGGTGATCGGTGGTGGATCCAACCTGGTCATCGGTGACAAGGGCTTCGCCGGGATCGCCCTGCGCATCGCGACGAACGGCTTCGAACTCGACGGCGGGAAGCTGGAGCTGGCGGCGGGCGAGGTGTGGACCGACGCGGTCGCCCGCACTGTCGAGGCGGGGCTCGCCGGCATCGAGTGCCTCGCGGGGATCCCCGGCTCCGCGGGCGCGACACCGATCCAGAACGTGGGCGCGTACGGACAGGAAGTGTCCTCGACGATCACCGAAGTGATCGCGTACGACCGGAAGACGCGTGAGACGGTCACGCTGACGAACGCCGACTGCGCCTTCTCGTACCGCCACAGCCGGTTCAAGGCCGACCCCGAGCGCCATGTCGTGCTGCGGGTCCGCTTCGCGCTGGAGGACGCGGAGGGGCTGAGCGCGCCGATCAAGTACGCCGAGACGGCTCGCGCGCTGGGTGTCGAGCCCGGTGACCGTGTGCCGCTCGAGAAGGCCCGGGAGACCGTGCTGAAGCTGCGTTCCGGCAAGGGCATGGTGCTCGATCCCGAGGACCACGACACCTGGTCGGCCGGGTCGTTCTTCACCAACCCGATCCTCACGGACGAGGAGTTCGCCGCGTTCCACGCGCGCGTGGAGGAGCGGCTCGGCTCCGCTGCCGCACCGCCCGCGTACCCGGCGGGCGACGGCCACACCAAGACCTCCGCGGCCTGGCTGATCGACAAGTCGGGCTTCACCAAGGGCTACGGCAGCGGGCCCGCCCGGATCTCCACCAAGCACACACTGGCCCTCACCAACCGGGGCGAGGCCACCACCGAGGATCTCCTCGCGCTGGCCCGAGAGGTCGTCGCCGGAGTACGCGACGCGTTCGGGATCACGCTGGTCAACGAGCCGGTGACGGTCGGCGTGGAGCTCTAGTACGAGCCCTGGTGCTCTGGTGCGAGCCCCGGTGCGTCCAGTACGAGCCCTGGTGTGAACCCTCGTCCGGGTCCTAGTAGGCGACTCCGACGCCCTGCTTCACCGTTCCCGGGTCGTCCGTCATCGCCAGCATCGCGTGAGCCACATCGGCGCGTGAGATGAACCTGCCCTTGAGCGGGAAGCCCCCGACAACCGTCCGGTACGAACCGGTCAGCGGCTTGTCCTGGAGGCGGGGCGGGCGTACGGCCGTCCAGTCCGTCGCGCTGCTGGCCAGCTCGTCCTCCATCTCCCTGAGGTCGGCGTAGACGTCCTTCAGGATCCCCGAGATCACACTCCGCATGGCGCGGTCGACGAGCGTGGCGCCCTCGGGATCGGGACCGATCGGACTCGCGCTCACCACGAGCAGCCTCCGTACCGCCTCCGCCTCCATGGCGGCCAGCACCCTGCGGGTCAGCTTCGCCGTGACCCCGGCGTCCTTGCGGCTGCGGGCGCCGAGGCCGGAGAGGACCGCGTCCCGGCCCGCGACCGCGGGGCGCAGCGCCTCCGGGTCGGTGAGGTCGGCGCGGAACACCTCCAGGTCCGCGCCGGTGACGGTGAACCGTGCGGGATCCCGCACGACGGCCGTGACCTGATGGCCCGATGCCAGGGCCTGCCGGACGATCTCCTGCCCGATGCCCCCGGTGGCACCGAAAACGGTGAGCTTCATGACGTGCTCTCCTCAGATGGAACGTCGGTGGGTGAGTATTCACCCACCACTGCTTACCCCTAGAGTGAGTAAGCACTCACCCACCCGTCAAGTCTGATTGGCTCCTCCATGGAATCCTTGGGCCCCATGCAGCAGAAACCGGCTCGGATCCGTCTCCTCGACGCGGCGCACGAGCTCATGCTCACCGTCGGCCTCGCCCGCACCACCACCAAGGAGATCGCCAAGGCGGCGGGCTGCTCCGAAGCGGCGCTCTACAAGTACTTCGCGAGCAAGGAAGAGCTCTTCATCCGCGTCCTGGAGGAGCGCCTCCCCACGCTGGGCCCCCTCCTGGGCAGACTCACGGCCGAGCCGGGGGAGCACACCGTCGAGGAGAACCTCACGGAGATCGCCCGCCAGGCCGCCCTCTTCTATGAGCAGAGTTTCCCGATAGCCGCCTCCTTGTACGCGGAGAAGCAGCTCAAGCGGCGCCACGAGGAGGCCATGCGGGCGATGGGAGCGGGCCCGCACATGCCCATCCGAGGGGTCGCCGAGTACCTGCGCGCGGAACAGAAGGCGGGTCGCATCCACCTCTGCGCCGACACCTTCGCGGCCGCGTCCCTGCTCCTCGGCGCCTGCGCCCAGCGCGCCTTCGCCTACGACATGACGGAGGACGGCAAGCCCCCGCCCCTGGACACCTTCGCCCCGGCACTGGCCCGCACGCTCCTACGCGGTATCTCCGTTGCCCAAGGCCCTTACTGACCCGCACGCTTGCCCCATGAGGCACCCCATATGCGGCTTCGTCCCCACCGCGTACGCCGTCCCCGCCTTTGCCGACACCGCGTCCGCCCTCGCCTACGCGGCAGGCTGGGGGCCGCGTGAGAGGCGCGTCGTCAAAGGGCGCTCAGCGCTGATCACCGCGATCGGCGGCCTGAAAGCGGACCGTGGCGGCAGCTGGCGCGGGCCCGAGGTTCTCATCTGCTTCAAGGCGTATCCGCCGTACCCGCACTTCAGGCGACCGGGCCGCTGAGCCACTCGTCGACTCCGGACAGCAGCTTTTCCCGTACGTCCTCAGGGGCGGCCGAAGCGCGGATGGACTGCCTTGCCAGTTCGGCCAGCTCGGGGTCCGTGAAGTCGTGGTACCGGCGGGCGATCTCGTACTGGGCTGCCAGCCGGGACCCGAAGAGCAGTGGGTCGTCGGCGCCGAGGGCCATGGGGACCCCGGCTTCGAAGAGTGTGCGCAGGGGGACGTCCTCCGGCTTCTCGTAGACGCCCAGGGCGACGTTCGAGGCCGGGCAGACCTCGCAGGTCACCCCGCGGTCCGCGAGGCGTTTCATCAGCCGGGGGTCCTCCGCGGCGCGCACCCCGTGGCCGATCCGCGAGGCGTGCAGGTCGTCCAGGCAGTCGCGGACCGAGGCCGGCCCGGTCAGCTCGCCGCCGTGCGGCGCGGCCAGCAGACCGCCCTCACGCGCGATCTCGAAGGCCCGGTCGAAGTCCCGCGCCATGCCCCGCCGCTCGTCGTTCGAGAGCCCGAAACCGACGATGCCCCGGTCCGCGTACCGCACGGCCAGGCGGGCCAGCGTACGAGCGTCCAGCGGGTGCTTCATACGGTTCGCCGCCACCAGGACGCGCATCCCGAGCCCCGTCTCGCGCGAGGCCGAGTCCACCGCGTCCAGGATGACTTCGAGGGCTGGGATCAGACCGCCGAGGCGCGGGGCGTACGACGTCGGGTCGACCTGGATCTCCAGCCACCCGGAGCCGTCCTTCACGTCCTCCTCGGCGGCCTCGCGCACCAGCCGCCGGATGTCCTCGGGCTCTCTGAGGCACGACCGCGCCGCGTCGTACAGCCGCTGGAACCGGAACCAGCCCCGCTCGTCGGTAGCCCGCAGCTTCGGCGGCTCCCCGCTGGTCAGTGCGTCGGGCAGCCGTACGCCGTACTTGTCGGCCAGCTCCAGCAGGGTCGTGGACCGCATCGACCCGGTGAAGTGCAGGTGCAGATGGGCCTTCGGCAACTGTCCGATATCACGAACCACACCCATCAACGCTCCGTAATCGCTAGGCTCTGCTCCGTACCGGAAGGTGCCGGGCAGGGCTTGTCCGTCATGAGGCCGTCACACGGCCGAGTGAGAAGCCCCCTCGGGGGAGGAGTCACCCCAGGATCTTGCCGTAGAAATCCTGGACCAGGCAGCCGAGTTCACCGAACGAGCGCGTGCCTGAACGCACAAGCGGGCCCCCGGTCCGACCGGAGGCCCGCTTGTGCGTCGTACACGTCAGTCCGTGGCCTCGGCCAGCAGCTTCTGGATGCGCGAGACGCCCTCGATGAGGTCCTCGTCACCCAGCGCGTACGACAGACGCAGGTATCCCGGTGTGCCGAAGGCCTCACCCGGGACCACCGCGACCTCGGCTTCCTCCAGGATGAGCGCGGCCAGCTCGACCGTGTCCTGGGGGCGCTTGCCGCGGATCTCCTTGCCGATGAGGGCCTTCACCGAGGGGTACGCGTAGAAGGCGCCCTCCGGCTCGGGGCAGAGTACGCCGTCGATCTCGTTGAGCATGCGCACGATGGTCTTGCGGCGGCGGTCGAAGGCCTCGCGCATCTTCGCGACGGCCGTCAGGTCGCCGGAGACGGCGGCGAGCGCGGCGACCTGGGCCACGTTCGAGACGTTCGAGGTGGCGTGCGACTGGAGGTTGGTCGCGGCCTTGATGACGTCCTTGGGGCCGATGACCCAGCCCACCCGCCAGCCGGTCATGGCGTACGTCTTGGCGACGCCGTTCACGACGATGCACTTGTCGCGCAGCTCGGGCACCACGACGGGCAGGGAGTGGAACTCGGCGTCCCCGTAGACCAGGTGCTCGTAGATCTCGTCGGTCAGGACCCACAGGCCCTTCTCGGCGGCCCAGCGGCCGATCTCCTCGATCTGCTCGCGGGTGTAGACCGCGCCCGTCGGGTTGGACGGAGAGACGAAGAGCAGCACCTTGGTGTTCTCGGTGCGGGCCGCCTCCAGCTGCTCGACCGAGACGCGGTAGCCGGTGGTCTCGTCGGCGACGACGTCGACCGGGACGCCGCCGGCGAGGCGGATCGACTCCGGGTACGTCGTCCAGTACGGCGCCGGGACGATGACCTCGTCGCCCGGGTCGAGGATCGCGGCGAAGGCCTCGTAGATGGCCTGCTTGCCGCCGTTGGTGACCAGGACCTGGGTGGCCTCCACCTCGTAGCCGGAGTCGCGCAGCGTCTTGGCGGCGATCGCGGCCTTCAGCTCGGGCAGTCCGCCGGCCGGGGTGTAGCGGTGGTACTTCGGGTTCGAGCAGGCCTCGATGGCGGCCTGGACGATGTAGTCCGGGGTCGGGAAGTCCGGTTCACCGGCGCCGAAGCCGATCACCGGACGCCCCGCGGCCTTGAGGGCCTTGGCCTTGGCGTCCACGGCGAGGGTGGCGGACTCGGAGATCGCGCCGACTCGGGCGGAGACGCGGCGCTCGGTGGGAGGGGTTGCAGGGCTCATGGCCCCATCGTTTCAGACCGGAAACCTCCCCGGCACGCGGGTTTCACAGACTGAACAGCGACTGAACAACCGTCCGGATCGAGGCGGTGGGCTGGACGATCTTCCGGGATCAAAGCCCGTACGGACACTTTCTGTTCGACGACCGGCCCCGGAGCACGTACACTCATCCCTCGTTGGCCTTCACCGGCCGCACTCACCCGGTGCACACCGAGCACTCGGGCGGATGCGGTACGTTGGGGGAAATCAAAGGGTCGTAGCTCAATTGGTAGAGCACTGGTCTCCAAAACCAGCGGTTGGGGGTTCAAGTCCCTCCGGCCCTGCTACACAATCCTTCGCCAGGATGTGTGCGCATGTACGTACTGCAATGCACCGCCGTGCGGCCTGGCCGGGCACGGCGTAGCCACGACCCGGAATCAGGTGAGGACGAGTGACGGACGCCGTGGGCTCCATCGACATGCCTGATGCCGAGGCACCGGAGTCCAATAAGAAGACTCGCAAGGGCGGCAAGCGTGGCAAGAAGGGCCCTCTGAGGCGCCTTGCCACCTTCTACCGCCAGATCGTCGCGGAACTCCGCAAGGTCGTCTGGCCGACGCGCAATCAGCTGACGACGTACACCTCAGTGGTAATTGTCTTCGTCGTCATCATGATCGCTCTGGTGACCGTGATTGACTATGGACTCGACCACGCCGCCAAGTACGTATTTGGCTGAGCCAAACGCGAAGGGCGCCGACACCGGCGCCCCTTTCGTGTGTTCCACCCCCATGTATCCAGGAAGAAGCAGCCACCGTGTCTGACCCGAACCTGAACGACGCCATCGAGTCGGTCGAGTCCGTTGAGGACGAGCTCGACATCGTGGAGGGCGCGGACACCGAGGACCCGGACGAGGTCGAGGCTGCCGACGCCACCGCGGGCGAGCCCGCCGAAGAGGCGGCCCTGCACGTCGAGGACGAGTCCGGTACGGACGTCGAGTCCGTCGAGGACGACGACGTTTCGGACGAGGACCTCGCTGTCGAGGACGACGAGGCCGAGGCCGAAGAAGAGCCCGAGCCCGTCGACCCCGTCACCGCCCTGCGCGAGGAGCTCCGTGCCCTCCCCGGCGAGTGGTACGTCATCCACACGTACGCCGGTTACGAGAACCGCGTGAAGACCAACCTCGAACAGCGTGCCGTCTCGCTGAACGTGGAGGACTTCATCTTCCAGGCCGAGGTGCCGCAGGAAGAGGTCGCGCAGATCAAGAACGGCGAGCGCAAGACCGTCCGGCAGAACAAGCTCCCCGGCTACGTGCTGGTGCGCATGGACCTGACGAACGAGTCCTGGGGCGTCGTCCGCAACACCCCCGGCGTCACCGGCTTCGTGGGCAACGCCTACGACCCGTACCCGCTGACCCTGGACGAGATCGTCAAGATGCTCGCCCCGGAGGCCGAGGAGAAGGCCGCCCGTGAGGCAGCCGAGGCCGAGGGCAGGCCAGCTCCGGCCCGCAAGCTCGAGGTCCAGGTGCTGGACTTCGAGGTCGGCGACTCGGTCACCGTCACCGACGGCCCGTTCGCCACGCTCCAGGCGACCATCAACGAGATCAACGCCGACTCGAAGAAGGTCAAGGGCCTCGTCGAGATCTTCGGCCGCGAGACTCCGGTCGAGCTTTCCTTCGACCAGATCCAGAAGAACTAGCACCTTCTGGACGTACGTCTTCCGAACAGGTCAGACGGGCTCGCAGCCTGTCTGACCTGCTCGGTTTTTAGCCGCGCATGGATACCCGTTATCGTTGTGCGGTATGCCTCCATCCGGGTCAGAGTCATGGGTTCGGTTGAAGGCAGTCGTCCGAGCGTGTCTCGGGCGTAGGTAGGCGAAAACGAAAGAGGACCCGGAATGCCTCCCAAGAAGAAGAAGGTCACGGGGCTTATCAAGCTCCAGATCCAGGCCGGCGCCGCCAACCCGGCTCCGCCGGTCGGCCCCGCGCTGGGTCAGCACGGCGTCAACATCATGGAGTTCTGCAAGGCCTACAACGCCGCGACCGAGTCGCAGCGTGGCTGGGTGATCCCGGTGGAGATCACGGTCTACGAAGACCGCTCCTTCACCTTCATCACCAAGACTCCGCCGGCCGCCAAGATGATCCTCAAGGCCGCGGGTGTCGAGAAGGGCTCCGGCGAGCCGCACAAGACCAAGGTCGCCAAGATCACCCAGGCGCAGGTCCGTGAGATCGCCACGACCAAGATGCCCGACCTGAACGCCAACGACCTGGACGCCGCGTCGAAGATCATCGCCGGCACCGCCCGTTCCATGGGCATCACGGTCGAGGGCTGACACCCACCTTCGTAGGAACCATGCGGCCTCGGCCGCACGTGGCAGGGCCTGCTCGGTCCGCACCACGACTCCTCAGAACACATCAGGAGAAGCAGTGAGCAAGCGCAGCAAGTCTCTCCGCGCTGCGGACGCCAAGATCGACCGGGAGAAGTTCTACGCCCCGCTCGAGGCCGTCCGTCTCGCCAAGGAGACCTCCACCTCGAAGTTCGACGGCACTGTCGAGGTCGCCTTCCGTCTGGGTGTCGACCCGCGCAAGGCCGACCAGATGGTCCGTGGCACCGTGAACCTCCCGCACGGCACCGGTAAGACCGCCCGGGTCCTGGTCTTCGCGACCGGTGACCGTGCCGAGGCCGCACTCGCCGCGGGCGCCGACATCGTCGGCTCCGACGAGCTCATCGACGAGGTGTCGAAGGGCCGTCTGGACTTCGACGCCGTCGTCGCCACCCCGGACCTCATGGGCAAGGTCGGCCGCCTCGGCCGAGTCCTCGGCCCGCGTGGTCTGATGCCGAACCCGAAGACCGGCACCGTGACCCCGGACGTGGCCAAGGCCGTGACCGAGATCAAGGGCGGCAAGATCGAGTTCCGCGTCGACAAGCACTCGAACCTGCACTTCATCATCGGCAAGACCTCGTTCGACGAGACCCAGCTGGTGGAGAACTACGGCGCCGCGCTGGACGAGATCCTTCGTCTGAAGCCGTCGGCCGCCAAGGGTCGCTACATCAAGAAGGCCACGATCAGCACCACGATCGGCCCCGGCATTCAGCTCGACTCGAACCGCACCCGCAACCTCCTCGTCGAGGAGGACCCGGCCGCCGTCTGAGCCTCCCGCTCACCCCGGTGACCGCGTCGCGTACGTGTATCTGAGACGGGCCCCGCACCTTTCGAGGTGCGGGGCCCGTCCGCATTCGTGGGCAACAAATCCTGATACGGGTGTCAGTGGGCTGCAGTAGCGTGCGGAGCACAGAATTCGCATAGGGGATTCGCATAGGGGTGGGACGAATGATGAGCACGACTGTGCGCCGCGTGACCCTGTCGCTCGCGCTGACGGGTGTGCTGGCGGGGATGGCCGCCTGCAGTTCCCCGGACTCCTCCGGCGGCTCCGACGGCCGAGACGCCTCCGGCAGGGACGACAAGGCGGTGCACAAGGGCACGGCGCACATAAGCTCCATAACCGCCCTGCGCTCCGCCGAGAAGTCCACGGACGGCGCCGATTCGGCCAGAGTCGAGTCCACGACGACCATGGGCACGATGATGTCCATGACGGCGGACGGCGCCCTGGGATGGGCCGACGGCCTCACGGGCAACCTGACGATCACGTACACCGGCGGCACGATGGCCGACACGATGCGTCAGACGGGCAGCACCACCATGCAGGCCCGCTATCTGCCCGACGCCTACTACGCGAAGATGGGCGACGCGTTCGCCGAGCAGGCGGGCGGCAAGCACTGGATCAGGTACGCGTACGACGACCTGGCGGAGCTCGGCGGCAGCTCGGGCGCCTATCTGCAGGACCAGATGCAGAACACCACGCCGAACCAGTCCGTGAAGCTCCTGCTCGCCTCCGGTGACGTGAAGAAGGTCGGCGAGGAGACCGTCCGCGGCGAGCGGACCACGCACTACTCGGGCACGGTGGACGTCGCGGACCTCGCCACCGACAACTCCAGCCTCACCGAAAGCCAGCTCGCCGACCTGAAGAAGCAGCTCACCCAGGCCGGCGTCACCACGGAGACGGTCGACATCTGGGTCAACGGCGACGACCTGCTGGTCAAGAAGGTCGAGAAGGGCGAGCTGACGACCGGCTCGATGTCCTCGACGGCGTACTACAGCGACTACGGGGTGGAGGTCTCCACCCAGAAGCCCCCGGCGAGTGACACCGCCGACTTCAAGGAGCTGCTGAAGGCGCAGGGTGCGACCTCCTGAGCCCCGGATTCGGGCAGCCCAGGAGGGCTGAGCCGCCCGCAGGGGTTTGGACCGTTCGGGCGGATTTGCTTGACGGCGATCCGGTCGCGTACTCTCCCAGAGAAGCCAAAGACCGCTGGTCGTTGCCGTGTGCTCGTAAGAGGGCGCGGTGACCGAAGGATCCGCTGAAACTGCGGACGACCCGCGTAGGTGACTGTGGACATGCTCCCGGAACTCCGTCAAGGAATTCCGGTCGAGCTACGCCCCGTGCGCCTGCGCCGGGGCGTTTCGTTTTCCTCAGCCCCTTCTGAGCGGTCCTCATCACCCGGAAGGAGGCCACGCTTATGGCAAGGCCCGACAAGGCTGCCGCGGTAGCCGAGCTCGCGGACCAGTTCCGTAGCTCGAACGCCGCTGTGCTGACCGAGTACCGGGGTCTCACCGTGGCGCAGCTCAAGACGCTGCGTCGTTCGCTCGGTGAAGACGCCCAGTACGCCGTGGTGAAGAACACGCTGACCAAGATCGCGGCCAACGAGGCCGGGATCTCTACGCTCGACGACCTGTTCAACGGTCCGACGGCGGTCGCCTTCATCACCGGTGACCCGGTGACGTCGGCGAAGGGTCTTCGTGACTTCGCCAAGGACAACCCCAACCTCGTCATCAAGGGCGGTGTCCTTGACGGCAAGGCGCTGTCCGCCGACGAGATCAAGAAGCTTGCGGACCTCGAGTCCCGCGAGGTTCTGCTCGCCAAGCTGGCGGGCGCCATGAAGGGCAAGCAGACTCAGGCTGCGCAGCTCTTCCAGGCGCTTCCGTCGAAGTTCGTCCGCACTGCGGAGGCGCTTCGCGTCAAGCTCGAAGAGCAGGGCGGTGCCGAGTAATTCGGCTCGCGCATTGACCGCCGCTTGAGGCGACGGTCGCAGCGGGCCGAACGTACGCCCGCCTCACCAGTACATACCGGCACCTGCCGAATGAGTGGAAGGACGCCATCATGGCGAAGCTGTCCCAGGAAGAGCTGCTCGCGCAGTTCGAGAACCTCACCCTCATCGAGCTCTCCGAGTTCGTGAAGGCCTTCGAGGAGAAGTTCGACGTCACCGCCGCCGCCGCGGTCGCCGTTGCCGGCCCCGCCGGCCCGGGCGCCGTTGCCGAGGTCGCTGAGGAGCAGGACGAGTTCGACGTCATCCTCACGGGTGCCGGCGAGAAGAAGATCCAGGTCATCAAGGTCGTGCGTGAGCTGACCTCGCTGGGTCTGAAGGAGGCCAAGGACCTCGTCGACGGCGCTCCGAAGCCGGTCCTCGAGAAGGTCACCAAGGAGGCCGCCGAGAAGGCTGCCGAGTCCCTCAAGGGCGCCGGCGCCGGCGTCGAGGTCAAGTAACACCTCGCGGGTCCGTACCGGACTCCAGCGGGCTGACAAAGCCGCTCGCGTAGCGCTGTAACGCTGACGCACCGAAGAGCGATCACCCAACTGGGTGGTCGCTCTTCGGCGTTCCTGGGGGTCGGGCGGCGGCTGCCTTGCGCGGGTGGTCGCGACGAGTAAGGTGATCTTCGTTGTGCCTCCGGCCGCCCCTGTGACGGGCTGTACGACGGCTGCACGTGACTATCGCGGCACTCGGTTTGGGCTTGGGGGGCCTTGACGAACCGCACGCAGCGCGCAATTCTCAGGACGCGTCGTCACAACGATCCGGATCCGAGGCATGGATCGGTGGCGAAGAGGGCAGTATCGATGTGCATTGAGGGCGTGGCTTGCAGCAGGGGTTGAGAACAACGAGGGTCTTCAAAAACCCGCACTGGACATCAGTGGGCCTTGTGGCTACACTGACCCTTTGCGCTGCCTGTTAGCTGCCTCCTGCCCGTCACCAGGGGCATACCCGTGTATGAACACCGACGATTGGAACGTCCCTGACCAGGCCTTCTTTGGCTGAATCGGGAACGCCTCTGTCTCTGTGTCCGACATGGGACCGGTACGCGCGTAGTGAGTCCGAGCCCTCGGAAGGACCCCCTCTTGGCCGCCTCGCGCACTGCCTCGACCGCGAATACGAACAACGGCGCCAGCACCGCCCCGCTGCGCATCTCCTTTGCAAAGATCAAGGAGCCCCTCGAGGTTCCGAACCTTCTTGCGCTGCAGACCGAGAGCTTCGACTGGCTGCTCGGCAACGCTGCGTGGAAGGCTCGTGTCGAGGCGGCTCTGGACAGTGGACAGGATGTCCCCACCAAGTCCGGTCTGGAGGAGATCTTCGAGGAGATCTCCCCGATCGAGGACTTCTCCGGGTCGATGTCCTTGACGTTCCGCGACCACCGCTTCGAGCCTCCCAAGAACTCGATCGACGAGTGCAAGGACCGTGACTTCACGTACTCCGCGCCGCTCTTCGTGACCGCCGAGTTCACCAACAACGAGACCGGCGAGATCAAGTCCCAGACGGTCTTCATGGGCGACTTCCCGCTCATGACCAACAAGGGCACCTTCGTCATCAACGGCACCGAGCGTGTCGTGGTGTCCCAGCTGGTCCGCTCGCCGGGTGTCTACTTCGACTCCTCCATCGACAAGACGTCCGACAAGGACATCTTTTCCACGAAGGTCATCCCGTCCCGGGGTGCCTGGCTGGAGATGGAGATCGACAAGCGCGACATGGTCGGTGTCCGTATCGACCGCAAGCGCAAGCAGTCCGTCACCGTTCTCCTGAAGGCTCTCGGTTGGACGACCGAGCAGATCCTCGAGGAGTTCGGCGAGTACGAGTCCATGCGCGCCACCCTGGAGAAGGACCACACTCAGGGCCAGGACGACGCGCTGCTCGACATCTACCGCAAGCTGCGTCCGGGCGAGCCGCCGACGCGTGAGGCCGCGCAGACCCTGCTCGAGAACCTCTACTTCAACCCGAAGCGCTACGACCTCGCGAAGGTCGGCCGCTACAAGGTGAACAAGAAGCTCGGCAGCGAAGCGCCGCTGGACGCCGGGATCCTGACCGTCGAGGACATCATCTCGTCGATCAAGTACCTGGTGAAGCTGCACGCCGGTGAGACCGAGACCGTCGGCCCCAACGGCGCCTCGATCGTCGTCGAGACCGACGACATCGACCACTTCGGCAACCGTCGTCTGCGCAACGTCGGCGAGCTCATCCAGAACCAGGTCCGTACGGGTCTGGCTCGTATGGAGCGCGTCGTCCGTGAGCGCATGACGACTCAGGACGTCGAGGCGATCACGCCGCAGACCCTGATCAACATCCGGCCGGTCGTCGCCTCCATCAAGGAGTTCTTCGGCACCAGCCAGCTGTCGCAGTTCATGGACCAGAACAACCCGCTGTCGGGTCTCACCCACAAGCGCCGTCTGTCGGCGCTTGGCCCGGGTGGTCTCTCCCGTGAGCGGGCCGGCTTCGAGGTCCGTGACGTGCACCCGTCGCACTACGGCCGCATGTGCCCGATCGAGACCCCTGAAGGCCCGAACATCGGCCTGATCGGCTCGCTCGCCTCGTACGGCCGGGTCAACGCGTTCGGTTTCGTCGAGACCCCGTACCGCAAGGTCGTCAACGGCACCGTCACCGACGATGTCGACTACCTGACCGCCGACGAAGAGGATCGCTTCGTCATCGCCCAGGCCAACGCCGGCCTGTCCGACGACATGCGTTTCACCGAGTCCCGCGTGCTCGTCCGTCGTCGTGGCGGCGAGATCGACTACATCGCCGGTGACGACGTCGACTACATGGACGTCTCGCCGCGCCAGATGGTGTCGGTCGCGACCGCGATGATCCCGTTCCTCGAGCACGACGACGCCAACCGTGCCCTCATGGGCGCGAACATGATGCGTCAGGCCGTGCCGCTCATCAAGTCCGAGGCGCCGCTGGTCGGCACCGGCATGGAGTACCGCTGTGCGGTCGACGCCGGTGACGTACTGAAGTCGGAGAAGGACGGTGTGGTCCAGGAGGTCTCCGCGGACTACGTCACCACCGCCAACGACGACGGCACGTACACCACGTACCGCCTGCACAAGTTCTCCCGCTCGAACCAGGGCACGTCCGTCAACCAGAAGGTTGTCGTGGACGAGGGCGCCCGGGTCGTCACCGGTCAGGTTCTGGCCGACGGTCCGGCGACCGAGAACGGCGAGATGGCGCTCGGCAAGAACCTGCTCGTGGCGTTCATGCCGTGGGAGGGTCACAACTACGAGGACGCGATCATCCTGTCGCAGCGCCTCGTGCAGGACGACGTCCTCTCCTCGATCCACATCGAGGAGCACGAGGTCGACGCCCGTGACACCAAGCTCGGCCCCGAGGAGATCACCCGGGACATCCCGAACGTCTCCGAGGAGGTCCTCGCCGACCTCGACGAGCGCGGCATCATCCGTATCGGTGCCGAGGTCGTCGCCGGTGACATCCTCGTCGGCAAGGTCACGCCCAAGGGTGAGACCGAGCTGACCCCCGAGGAGCGTCTGCTCCGCGCGATCTTCGGTGAGAAGGCGCGCGAGGTGCGCGACACCTCGCTGAAGGTGCCGCACGGCGAGATCGGCAAGGTCATCGGTGTCCGCGTCTTCGACCGTGAAGAGGGCGACGAGCTGCCGCCGGGCGTGAACCAGCTGGTTCGTGTCTAC
The DNA here is from genome assembly GCF_026341825.1 of Streptomyces sp. NBC_00620. GTDB lineage: Bacteria > Actinomycetota > Actinomycetes > Streptomycetales > Streptomycetaceae > Streptomyces. The sequence continues at coordinate 986,872 of NZ_JAPENY010000001.1, read as the reverse complement.
GTGGCGCAGAAGCGCAAGATCACGGACGGTGACAAGCTCGCCGGCCGCCACGGCAACAAGGGTGTTATCTCCAAGATCCTGCCGATCGAGGACATGCCGTTCCTGGAGGACGGCACCCCGGTCGACATCATCCTCAACCCCCTCGGTGTCCCGTCCCGAATGAACCCGGGACAGGTCCTGGAGATCCACCTCGGCTGGCTCGCCAGCCGCGGCTGGGACGTCTCCGGGCTCGGCGAGGACTGGGCGCAGCGCCTCCAGGCCATCGGGGCCGACCAGGTCGTCCCGGGCACCAACGTCGCCACCCCCGTCTTCGACGGTGCGCGTGAGGACGAGCTCGCGGGTCTGCTGCAGCACACGATCCCGAACCGCGACGGATCGCGCATGGTGCTCCCGACCGGTAAGGCACCGCTGTTCGACGGCCGCTCCGGCGAGCCGTTCCCGGAGCCGGTCTCGGTCGGCTACATGTACATCCTGAAGCTCCACCACCTGGTCGACGACAAGCTGCACGCTCGTTCGACCGGTCCGTACTCGATGATCACCCAGCAGCCGCTGGGTGGTAAGGCCCAGTTCGGTGGCCAGCGCTTCGGTGAGATGGAGGTGTGGGCGCTTGAGGCTTATGGCGCCGCTTACGCCCTCCAGGAGCTGCTGACCATCAAGTCCGACGACGTCACCGGCCGCGTGAAGGTCTACGAGGCCATCGTCAAGGGCGAGAACATCCCCGAGCCCGGCATCCCCGAGTCCTTCAAGGTGCTCATCAAGGAGATGCAGTCCCTGTGCCTCAACGTGGAGGTGCTGTCCTCGGACGGCATGTCCATCGAGATGCGCGACACCGACGAGGACGTCTTCCGCGCAGCGGAGGAGCTTGGCATCGACCTGTCCCGGCGCGAGCCGAGCAGCGTCGAAGAGGTCTGACGGGAGTCCGGTACGGGGGCTCAGCGATGAAAATCCATGAGCCCCCGGCCGGCCCCAGGACCCCCGTTTCAGACCCCATGACTTACAACCCTGAGAGGGATTGACGCATAGTGCTCGACGTCAACTTCTTCGATGAGCTCCGGATCGGTCTGGCCACCGCTGACGACATCCGTCAGTGGAGCCACGGCGAGGTCAAGAAGCCAGAGACCATCAACTACCGCACCCTCAAGCCCGAGAAGGACGGACTCTTCTGCGAGAAGATCTTCGGTCCGACCCGGGACTGGGAGTGCTACTGCGGTAAGTACAAGCGTGTCCGCTTCAAGGGCATCATCTGCGAGCGCTGCGGCGTCGAGGTCACTCGCGCCAAGGTGCGTCGTGAGCGGATGGGCCACATCGAACTGGCCGCGCCCGTTACCCACATCTGGTACTTCAAGGGCGTCCCGTCGCGCCTCGGCTACCTGCTCGACCTCGCCCCGAAGGACCTCGAGAAGGTCATCTACTTCGCGGCGTACATGATCACGTACGTCGATGACGAGCGTCGCACCCGCGACCTGCCCTCGCTGGAGGCGCACGTCTCCGTCGAGCGTCAGCAGGTCGAGAACCGTCGCGACTCCGACCTGGAGGCCCGCGCCAAGAAGCTCGAGACCGACCTGGCCGAGCTCGAGGCCGAGGGCGCCAAGGCCGACGTACGCCGCAAGGTGCGCGAAGGTGCCGAGCGTGAGATGAAGCAGCTGCGTGACCGTGCGCAGCGCGAGATCGACCGTCTCGACGAGGTGTGGACCCGGTTCAAGAACCTCAAGGTCCAGGACCTCGAGGGCGACGAGCTCCTCTACCGCGAGCTGCGTGACCGCTTCGGCACGTACTTCGACGGCTCGATGGGTGCCGCGGCGCTGCAGAAGCGCCTGGAGTCCTTCGACCTGGACGAAGAGGCCGAGCGGCTTCGCGAGATCATCCGTACCGGCAAGGGCCAGAAGAAGACCCGTGCGCTGAAGCGGCTGAAGGTCGTGTCTGCCTTCCTGCAGACCTCCAACAGCCCCAAGGGCATGGTCCTCGACTGCGTGCCGGTCATCCCGCCGGACCTGCGTCCGATGGTGCAGCTGGACGGTGGCCGCTTCGCGACCTCCGACCTGAACGACCTGTACCGCCGCGTGATCAACCGCAACAACCGTCTGAAGCGACTCCTTGACCTCGGCGCCCCCGAGATCATCGTGAACAACGAGAAGCGCATGCTTCAGGAGGCCGTCGACGCGCTGTTCGACAACGGTCGTCGTGGCCGTCCGGTCACCGGTCCGGGTAACCGCCCGCTGAAGTCCCTGAGCGACATGCTCAAGGGCAAGCAGGGTCGTTTCCGTCAGAACCTGCTCGGCAAGCGTGTGGACTACTCCGCGCGTTCCGTGATCGTCGTCGGTCCGCAGCTGAAGCTGCACCAGTGTGGTCTTCCCAAGGCCATGGCACTGGAGCTCTTCAAGCCGTTCGTGATGAAGCGCCTGGTCGACCTGAACCACGCGCAGAACATCAAGAGCGCCAAGCGGATGGTCGAGCGCGGCCGCACGGTCGTGTACGACGTCCTGGAAGAGGTCATCGCCGAGCACCCGGTTCTGCTGAACCGTGCGCCGACGCTGCACCGCCTCGGCATCCAGGCCTTCGAGCCGCAGCTGGTCGAGGGCAAGGCCATCCAGATCCACCCGCTCGTCTGCACCGCGTTCAACGCGGACTTCGACGGTGACCAGATGGCGGTGCACCTGCCGCTCTCCGCGGAGGCGCAGGCCGAGGCCCGCATCCTGATGCTGTCCTCGAACAACATCCTGAAGCCGGCCGACGGTCGTCCCGTCACCATGCCGACCCAGGACATGGTTCTTGGTCTGTTCTTCCTCACCACCGACGGTGAGCTGCGTGACGTCAAGGGCGAGGGCCGGTCCTTCGGCTCCACGGCCGAGGCGATCATGGCGTTCGACAACGGCGAGCTCGCGCTCCAGTCGGCCGTCGACATCCGCTTCCCGGTGGGCACCATCCCGCCGCGTGGCTGGGTGCCGCCGGTACGCGAAGAGGGCGAGCCGGAGTGGCAGCAGGGTGACACCTTCCGCCTCCGTACGACTCTGGGCCGCGCGCTCTTCAACGAGCTGCTGCCCGAGGACTACCCGTTCGTCGACTACTCGGTGGGCAAGAAGCAGCTCTCCGAGATCGTCAACGACCTCGCCGAGCGCTACCCCAAGGTCATCGTGGCGGCGACGCTCGACAACCTGAAGGCGGCCGGCTTCTTCTGGGCGACCCGCTCCGGCGTCACCGTGGCCATCTCCGACATCGTCGTTCCTGAGGCGAAGGTCGAGATCGTCAAGGGTTACGAGGCGCAGGACGAGAAGGTCCAGAAGCAGTACGAGCGCGGTCTGATCACCAAGGACGAGCGCACGCAGGAGCTCATCGCGATCTGGACCAAGGCGACCAACGAGGTTGCCGAGGCGATGAACGCGAACTTCCCCAAGACGAACCCCATCTTCATGATGGTTGACTCGGGTGCCCGAGGAAACATGATGCAGATGCGTCAGATCGCCGGTATGCGTGGTCTGGTGTCGAACGCGAAGAACGAGACCATCCCGCGTCCGATCAAGGCCTCGTTCCGTGAGGGCCTGTCCGTCCTCGAGTACTTCATCTCCACGCACGGTGCCCGTAAGGGTCTGGCCGACACCGCCCTGCGTACCGCCGACTCGGGTTACCTGACCCGTCGTCTGGTGGACGTGTCGCAGGACGTCATCATCCGCGAGGAGGACTGCGGCACCGACCGTGGCCTCAAGCTGAAGATCGCGGAGCGCGGCGCGGACGGCGTGCTGCGCATGGCGGAGAACGTCGAGACCAGCGTGTACGCACGTGCGCTGGCCGAGGACATCGTCGTCGACGGTGTGGTGCTGGCCCCGGCCAACACCGACCTGGGTGACGTCCTCATCGCCGAGGTCGTCAAGCACGGCATCGAGGAGGTCAAGACCCGCTCGGTCCTGACCTGCGAGTCCGCCGTCGGTACCTGCGCCATGTGCTACGGCCGTTCGCTGGCCACCGGCAAGCTGGTCGACATCGGTGAGGCGGTCGGCATCATCGCCGCCCAGTCCATCGGTGAGCCCGGCACGCAGCTGACGATGCGTACCTTCCACACCGGTGGTGTGGCCGGTGACGACATCACCCAGGGTCTGCCCCGTGTCGTCGAGCTCTTCGAGGCTCGTACGCCCAAGGGTGTCGCCCCGATCTCGGAGGCGGCCGGCCGCATCCGTATCGAGGAGACCGAGAAGACCAAGAAGATCGTCGTCACCCCGGACGACGGCAGCGACGAGACGGCGTTCCCGATCTCGAAGCGTGCCAAGGTCATGGTGCGTGAGGGTGACCACGTCGAGGTCGGCCAGAAGCTGACCTTCGGTGCCACCAACCCGCACGACGTGCTGCGGATCCTCGGTCAGCGCGCGGTCCAGGTCCACCTGGTCGGCGAAGTCCAGAAGGTCTACAACTCGCAGGGTGTGTCGATCCACGACAAGCACATCGAGATCATCATCCGGCAGATGCTGCGCCGTGTGACGATCATCGAGTCGGGCGACGCGGAGCTGCTGCCCGGCGAGCTGGTCGAGCGTTCGAAGTTCGAGACCGAGAACCGTCGTGTGGTCCAGGAAGGCGGCCACCCGGCCTCCGGCCGTCCGCAGCTGATGGGTATCACCAAGGCCTCGCTCGCCACCGAGTCGTGGCTGTCGGCGGCGTCCTTCCAGGAGACGACCAGGGTTCTGACGGACGCGGCGATCAACGCCAAGTCCGACTCCCTGATCGGCCTCAAGGAGAACGTCATCATCGGTAAGCTCATCCCGGCCGGTACGGGTCTGTCCCGCTACCGCAACATCCGGGTCGAGCCGACCGAGGAAGCCAAGGCCGCGATGTACTCGGCCGTCGGCTACGACGACATCGACTACTCGCCGTTCGGCACGGGCTCCGGCCAGGCCGTTCCGCTGGAGGACTACGACTACGGTCCGTACAACCAGTAAGGCGTACGTCTGCTGAAGGGCGGCCACTCCGTTTCGTACGGGGTGGCCGCCCTTCGGCGTTCCACCGACTACAGGTACGGCCGGAGCCGGTGCAGCCGGGTCGGGTAGTCGGGGTGGGTGGACAGCAGGCGGGCCAGGAAGCCGAGGTCGGGGTGATCGTGGCCTGCGGCTGCCTTGGCCGCGTGCCTGGTCTCCCGCTCGGCCTGGTGCATCGCCTCCAGGAGCACGGCGAGTTCGCGGGCGAAGCCGAGTACCGCAGCGTGCTGGTCTGCGCGCAATTCGGCCCTGCGTCCTACGGCTGCGATGAGATAGGGCGTTGCGAGCAGGATGAGGGGCAGTCCGTAGAGCTTCTGGATCGTGGTGATCGTGAGGAGCCCTATGCCGAAGATCAACAGGGTGGTGACCAGCCAGGAGTAGCGGCTCGCCTGATCCAGGGCCAGCGCCACCAGGTAGCGGATCACCCGCCAGGCCAGCCGACCCGGCAGGGCGTACCACTCGCCCAGCAGGGAGGTCCAGACATGTCCCCCCGTGTGGTGGCCTAGTTCGTGCGCGAGTATGGCGGCGAGTTGGGAGCTCGGCAGGTGTTCCAGCGCGAACCGCGTGACACCCACGATGTGGCCGGCGGCGGCATAGGCGTTGAGGTCCTCACTGTCCTCGATCCACAGCTCGTACGCGCGGCTGTCGATGCCGGCGCGCGCGGTCACTTCACGCCAGACCGGCGCGAGGCGCGCGTATTCCTCGGGCAGGGGGCGCTGCAGCCGCAGGAGGTGGCGAGCCAGGAAGTCCTCGGTGGGACGGTGGAAGACCAGGGCGCCCGAGGCCAGCCAGATCAGCGGCGGTATCCAGAAGGGAACTCCCAGCCAGGCGTCCAGCCCGCCGGACATCAGAAGCAGCACCAGGAGGCTCATGAGGGTGCTGGGTAGCCGCAGGACCAGTTGGCCGAAGGCCGTCGCGTCTATCCCGCGTTGGTGAGCGGAGAGGTGGAGTCGGCCTGTCCTGTGGCGGTAGTCGAGGTCGTCGGTTGGCGGCTTGGACTGCCCGGGAGGCGGGGTTTCCTCCGGTTGTTGCGGGTCGCTCGCTTGGGACATGATCTGTCTCCAGGGTGTGGGGACGTCAGCCGATGAGGAGGGATCCGGGGAGGAGCACCAGGGCGAGGCCGAAGGCTGTCAGCCCTGCGCGTATCCACTGGTGCTTTCGAGAGGCAATGCGGCTGGTCTCGGTCAGCGTTGTGATCACGCTCGCTGCCTGAGCGCGTTCGGTCTCGGCCAGTGCTTCCGCCAAGTGGCCGCCGCGTGCGGCCCGTTGAATGTCGTCGAAGTACGACAGCGGTGCTCCAGGCATCCATCTAGTGGTGCTGTGCCGCGGAAGTACGGCCATGAGCAGCGCCAGCAGGGCGATCGCGAGCGCGAGAACGCCTGACCACCACGCGGAGCTTCCAAGCATCGAGCGGTGGGTCGAGGCCCACGCCTGCCCGGCCAGCAGACCACTGAAGACGCCTGCCGCGACACCGAGGGCTGCTACGAGCACGGCCGCCTTGGTGTCCGCGCGGGCGATGTCGGTTCGCAGGTCGGCGAGGAGACGCTCCGCGGCCCTGACGCCGGGGGGCGGTTGTGCTGCGGACGCGCGTGGATCGGTGCCGCTCACGGGGTGGGCCCCTTTCGCTCGCCCCCGTCGGGCTCCGGATCTCGTTCCGGCTCCTGAGCGGGTGCGACCGGCTCTTGAGCGGGTATCACCGACGAGGTGCCGTAGCCCGGAGGAGGCTGCCAGTCTGGGAAAGCTCCGGTCGGCTCGCGGGACCCGCGTTCGCGGTCGGCGACCGTTGTGGAGGTCTGTTCTTTGCTCGGACCAGTCGGCCGCGGGGCACTCGCGGGCGGGTGGTCGTCGCTCTGTTCGGAGAGCGGCACGTCCTTCGGCGGCGAGAGGGGCGTGGGCGGGGGAGAGGTGGACCTGCCGGGCGGGATTCCCAGCAACTGCTGGTTGAAGAGTTGGTACACGTAGTCGAGAGCCAGGCGCTTGGGCCCTTCCAACTCGTAGTCCTCGGCGTTGCCTCCACTCAGCAACTCCCGGGCCAGCTCGATCTTGGCCTGGATCAGCCTCTGCTGGTCCTCGCGCATGCTGTTGATGACAAGCTGCGAGTCCTCCGGATGCGCGGCGAGGTGCATGGCCCAGGCCACCACGCCGCCCTCTTCCAGGTACTTCCGGTAGAACGCGATCCTCTCGGCCTCAAGCTGCTGGAGTTCGGCCTGATGGCGGGCCCGCAGCTCGTCCTGCTCCTGTTGCCACAGCTGGCGCTGGATGGAGAGTTCCTGATCCAGTCGCCCGTACTTCATGGCCCGGCCCAGTTGGAGCTCGTCCTGCTTCCGGGCGCGCCGGTCGAGCTCGACGTCGTAGTCCACGCCGAGCTGTTCGGTGCGTATCTGCTCGGCGGAGGCGTGGTCGATGGACTGAAGGCGTTGCTGGTGATCGATCTCCTGCTGGTCGCGGCTCAGACGCAAGGTCCAGATCACCTTCAGGCCCGCGGCCGCGCCGAGCGGGGCCCGGTCGGAGAGCGTGCTCAGCAGCTCGGCTTCGGCACTCGCGCTGTCGTGGATGACGAACCGGCGAGTGATGGGGCGGGCCGCTTGTTGGACTTCGCCGAGGAGCAGGCCCGGCACGTCGCGGTGGCCGCTCTGCACGAAGACCTTGGGGTCGGCGACCTGCCAGGACAGTTCGAGCGTGGCGACGAACGCGAAGGCGTCGTTGTCACTCGGCAGTGGGATGTCGGCCTGGTGGAGGTGGACACCCATGTCGACCTCATAGACCGCCGTGTAGCGTTTCGCGGCCGCTTCGCCACGGCTCGGGCGCAGGGGCGGCAGGAAGGTGTCGTACTCCCCCTTGGCCGTCGAGAAGACCAGGGCGTGGTCGATGCGGGTCAGCGCCCTGCGTGCGAACCCTAGACGCGAGAGCTGCCGCACGGTGATCACGGGATCGATCAGCGGGGTGTGCCGGTCTGCCTGTTGCCGCCAGTCCGGAGGCTTGCTGGAGTCAACCATGATCTTTTTCTCCTTGGCCGGTCCAAACGGTCGCTGTGGATGGTCCGCGCACCTCGGCGGGGTCCGGGAGAACGGTCAGCAGGCGGGCCGCCACAGGCGGTGGGAGTGCTCCGTCTTCACCGCGCAGGGTGCGCAGGAGGTGACTCAGTCGCTGATATTCGGCAGGCGTGGTGACCAGCACCCGTAGCAGGGACGCGAGCGCCCACTCGGTCGAAGGGTCTCGGTCGGCGGTGCGAACCCACTCACTCAGCGCATCGAGCGCGTCCCTCGTGTGGCGACGGTCGTCGAGTGCCGCACGCCAGAGCCTGGCGATCCCGTCGGCTGCCTGGTCGCCGTTCCTCACCGCATCGGCATACCAGTCGAGGAGCAACGGCCGTCCGTACCGCTCGTCGTCCTTGGTCCGCTCACATGCGCTGAGGAAGCCGCCCAGAGCGAGGATGTGAGCTGGCCGGTCGACATCGACCTGCTTCAACAGCTCGGTGAGGACCTCGTCACGAGCGGGCGAGAGCAGCAGCAGTTCCACCGACCACGCGAGCTGTTCGAGCATCAGCTCGTCGATGTCGTCCTCGTCGCCGTCCTCTTCCTCGGCCTCCTTGTACGCCTTGCGGATGGCTCCGCGGAGCGCGGCCAGAGTCTGTTTCGGCCGCTCCGCGCCGATCAAGCCGTACGCGCGAATGGCCACCCAGCGCATTCCCTCGTCGTCGCCCTCGCACCAGGCGTCGAGGATGCGTGGGATGTTGGGCGCTTCGAGCAGGTGCGCGAGCGTCAACGCGTTCACGGCGACGAGACGGTGGCGGAACAGATGGGACGTGGCCCACACCTCGATGACCAGGGCCATGGTGGAGGGCAGGTCCGCGTAGGCGAGGACAGCGACGGTCGACGCCGCGCGGGTGCGGACCAAAGGCCTCCCGTCGTCGGCGAGTTGCTGAAGCCAGCCGACCAGGGCCGGTCGGGCCGAGGGGTGTCCCGTCCACACCTCGCGCAGCAATACGAGTGACACCCGCTCGTCCCGGAAAGTGGCCTTGGCCTGGACGACCGGGCCCCACTCCGTGTTCTCCTCCTCGTTGTCGAGCCGGGCACGGGCGAGCTGGAGGCGCTTGCCGATGTGGGTTCCGAATACGGGGACCTGCGGGCGCAGAGCGGAGTTCTCGGTCGCCTGCAGGAGTGCGTACAGCAGGTCGCTCAACTCGGCCGTGAGGGCGTACGAGCCTCCGTCGAAGGCGGCCAGGGCGACGAGGAATGCCTTGTCTCGCAAGGGGACCCGCTCGTCGTCCTCCTCGAACCACTCCTGGACTTGGCTTTCGAGGCTGAACAGTGAGAAGTTCCGGACGGTCGACTCGTCGGCCTCTCCGTCCGTGTACCGCTTGAGTTGTTTCGCGAAGGCTGCGACCTCGCGCAGCTGATGGTCGCGGCCTATGAACTCCGCGACGGAGGGGTGCGTCAGGAGCCGCTGTGCGGTGGTCTCATCGGTCAGCTCGCGCAGATGTGCCGCCAGTACGGCGTCGGAGCTAGGTGGCACCCATTCGACGGCGGAGATGTCTTCTTCCAGGGCCGACGTGGGGCCGACCGTGATGACCAAGTAGGCATCATCTTTGATCAGTTGGTCACGGGCCGCGAGGAGGTGTGGTTCCCTCAGTGGCTGGTCGCGGCGGGTGGTCAGATCGCACAGTACATACCCCCTGGCCGGGTGTTGGTCGTTGCCGAGCTGCTGGACGAGCTGTGCCGGAGTGGTGTCGCGGACCAGGATGCGAACCGGCGACACTTCCAGGCGTTGCAGCAGCATCAGTGCTGCGGTGCGCCGGCCGGTGAAATGGGGTCCGGAGAGCACGATGACCCGTTCCGCGTGGAGCCGTTCCACAAGGCCTTCGAATACCGTCTCGTCGGTGACGAAATACGGAGCGAGACGGTTCAACGTCGCCTGCGGAACCTCGCCCGAGCCGTGGCTGGCCGTGGAGATACCGAAACCGAAGTGGACCTCGGTCTTGCTGCCCATGATGACGTCTCCGGCGACCAGCCCGCCGCTGACGCCGTGCTGATCTCCGGCCACCAGACTGCCGCCGAACCGGGCGTTGGCGCCAACGCCCATCGCCTTCGGGCTGTGGTCCACCAGGTCCCTGCGGGCGGACCAGGCGTCCTGCGGCCGATTGGGTTCTTCCTCCTTGTCTTCAGCGTCAGGGACGTCGGCACCGGGCTGTTGGGGTGCCTCGCCCTTCGTCTCCTTGTCGCCGCCCGGCCGCTGAGGCCCGCCGCCCGCGGCCGCCTGCTGGGGGCCCGGCGCGCCTGTGCTCATCCCCGCTCACCCCGCTCGGTGCCACCGAGGTTCACGTCGCCGCGGACCTGCCCGCCACTCACTCCGTGCTGGTCGCCTGCCACGTAACTGCCTCCGAAGGAGGCACCGTTGAGGTTGACGGGAGGGAGGCCGGGAGATGCCACAGCGGGTTCCTGCACACCGTCCGGGCCGTTCGGCTCTTCCGACCGGTGTGTGCCTTCGCGGGCAAGGCCGTGCAGCCACGCCACCGTGGGCCCTTCCTTCGTCTCGACCGTGATCTGCTGGAACTCCTTGGGGCGGACGCCCAGGGGGCCGTGGCGTACCACTCCCTGGTAGACACCGTCCGAGACGCACAGCACACAGTCGCCCTCACGTTGCTTCAGGGCGTTACGCAATGGGTTCGCGTCGAGGAGCCGGCAGGCATGGTTGAGATCCGACCCGACCCAACCGTTCAGCTCGTCCACGGCGACGTAGCCGGAAGACAGAACGATCCGCAGGCGCATCTGGGCGCCGGTCGCCATCAGGCGGTTCTTGTTGTGCAGCAGAGCGGGAGTCTCGGCCAACAGGGTCTTCACGAGTGTCGGCACGGGGACCTGGGTGTCGATGAGCTCCATGACGGAGTCTCCGCGGTCTGCACGTAGCCGGGCGGTCTCATCGACGTCTGCCGCCATGAGCGTGGCGTCGACGACGTCGTAGAGCATCCGCCGCAGGAACGCTTGCTCCACGTCGTCGTGTGAGCCGTACTTCTCAATGTCGAAGAGGAGGATCGTGCGGTACACGGGACCGGTCATGGTTGCCTCTCGCTCGTTCCGTTGCCCAGCACGATGGCGGGCCAAAGGGGCGCGTCAGAGGACCGATGACACGGACGAACTGTGACCGTGTGCACAGAACGGGAACCGACGATGTGCGGTCACGCGGACTTCTCGCCGATGATGCGGCGCAGCACGTCGGGACGGACGACGACCATGCGGCGGCGTCTGGTAACGACCACCTCTCGGGCCCGCAACTCCCTCAGGAGCCGGGCGACCGCCTCGCGAGAGGAGCCGACCGATCCCGCGAACTCCTGCTGGCTCAGGCGGATGGTGAGTTCGATTCCCTCGTCCGTACGGCTCCCGTGTGTACGGACGAGTTCGAGCAGCAGAACCGCCAGTCGCTCGCGCACAGTGAGCGCCGCCCACTCCAGTCGGCGGCGATCGGTCGAGCGCTGCCGGTCGGTAGTCAGACTCAGCAACTGCAGAGCGACCCCCGGGGTATCGGTGAGAAAAGCAGTGAAGCGGCCCTGGTCGATGGCGACCGCTTCGACCGGTTCCAGAGCCGTCACGGTCGCCGAGCGATGGCGTCCGCTGAGCGCCGCGCCCTCGCCGACGATGTCGCCGGGGCCGCGCAGAGCGAGCAGGGCCTCATAGCCGTTGACCGCGATGGCGGTGACCTTGGTCCACCCGTGCAGGAGGAGAAGCACATGGGCGGACGGCTCGTTCTGATGCATGATCACGCTGCGCGCCCGGTAGTGCAGGGGGCGGCCTATCGCAATCAGGGCGACGCGGTCCTCTCTGCCAAGGCGAGCCAGAAAGGGCACCCTGTCGTCGAAACCGTCGTCGTCCCACGCGCGTGTACGCCCCCCGGTCATCCCGCCGCCCCCGTGATCACCTGTGCAGATACCCGTTGTTCCGCAACCTGCCAACGTACTTGAGGCAACCATGTAGGGAACGAGCGACAATCGGCCTCCCTGGCCGAGGAGTGCCTTCCGGGACAGGGGGCCGGCGCACAGGCAGCTGCTATTGGTGCTGCCAGCGGATCACCGGGAAGGGTGCATTATTACAATATGATAACGCCCGTGGGAGGCCTCGTTGCTTGCCTCGAACGCCGACCGGGAGCGCGTGGTGGACGTGCTCGGGGCCCTTCTTGTGACCGTGTCGCGCTACGGATCCCCCTACGGAATCCCCAACTCGAAGATCACGTAATGCGCGTACCACCCCGACGCCACCGCCGCCGTCGTGAAGAACACCACCAGGCTCGGGAGCTTCAGGCGGCTCATGGCCGCTGCCGGGGCGAGGAGTAGCGGGAAGCAGGGGAGCAGGTAGCGGGAGGTGTTGCCGAACATCTGCTGGGTGCCCAGTACGGAGACGATGCCGGCCAGGGTGTAGGCGATGAGTACCAGGGGTGGTCGTTTGCGGAGCATCAGGGCGATCAGGAAGGGCAGGGCCAGGACCAGCTGTACGGCGAGCAGGTCCGGGACGGAGAAGGCGAAGATGTAGTCGTGCTTGCCGACCGCCGTGTTGCGCAGGACGTCCAGGGTGTAGTCGCCGAAGTCGAAGTAGTGGGCCCACCCGTCCCGCTGGAGCGTGAAGTAGGCCGTGAGGTCGCCCATGCTGAGGCCGACCCAGGTGATGTACGTGAGCAGGCCGAGCGGCGCGGCGAACATGGCGTACACCGGGCCCGCGACCCCGTGTTCCCGTCTGCTCTCCCGCCGCGCCAGCGTCACCAGTGCGGCCAGCCCCACGGCACCGATTAGCGCTGCGGACGTGGGGCGGTTGAGCCCGGCCAGGAAGGCGAGCAGCCCTGCGGCCACCCAGCGGCGTTTCATCACGCAGTGGCAGGTCCAGGCGGCGATCGCCACGAACACGGACTCCGAGTACACCGCCCACTCGACGCCCGCGCCGGGCGCCACCGCCCACAGCCCGGCGGCGATCGTGCCCGCGCGGGCCCCCGCGAGCAGCGAGATCACGGCGTAGATGCCGGCGGCGGCGACGAACGACGCCAGGACCGAGACCAGGAGGCCGGACCCGAACAGGCCGAGGCCGGTGACCTCGGACACCGTCCGGATCATGCCCGGGTAGAGCGGGAAGAAGGCGACCGAGTTCTGCTTGACCGTGAACATGCCGCCGGGGTCGAGCCGCTCCAGCGGGCGGGGTTCGTAGCCCTTCTCGGCGACCTGGAGGTACCACCAGCCGTCCCAGCTGCCGAGTACGTCCCACCAGTGGGCGCCGCCGCCGAAGCGCGGCTTCTTCTTGTGGTACTCGCCGGCGCTCTCCAGCAGCCAGGCGAAGACGCCGAGCCCTACGAGCTTGGTGACCCCGTAGAGGATTAGCGGGGCGGCGTACGGTCGCACTCCTGCCGGCAGCCCGAATACCCGGCCGCGGCCGCCGCCGGGTATTCGGGGACGCCAGGCCCGCCACTCCGGCCGTTCCCACCACTTTCGCCGCGTGTCCGGTATGTCAGAATCGATTGCCGTGTCGTCGGAAATCGTGCTCATGACGGTTCCCCCCGTCCGACCGCCTGACCCAGAGCGTGACTCGCTGTCCCGGCGGTTGTGAACTGTCTGTACTGAAGATCGCGACAGACTTGCACATCCGTGTCGGGCCCCGGTCGGAACCCCCGGTGTGTCGGCCGCTCGGCATTTGTTTTGACCACAGCGAATGAGGTAGGTACGCTCAAGCCTTGTGCCTGGGGTGTGCCCTGGCTCCCGTGCGTGCCTTCGAACCGCAGGGGAAGCCGTAAGCGGTCACCGTAAATCTGCGCCCTTTTCGCCTTTCGGCGGAAGTCTGCAGGCTTCGACACACCCGACCGCGTGGGTCGGCGATGTTCCAGGTTAGCTCCACCATTCGGCACACAGAAACCGGAGAAGTAGTGCCTACGATCCAGCAGCTGGTCCGGAAGGGCCGGCAGGACAAGGTCGAGAAGAACAAGACGCCCGCACTCGAGGGTTCGCCCCAGCGTCGCGGCGTCTGCACGCGTGTGTTCACGACCACCCCGAAGAAGCCGAACTCGGCCCTGCGTAAGGTCGCGCGCGTGCGTCTGACCAGCGGGATCGAGGTCACCGCTTACATTCCGGGTGAGGGACACAACCTGCAGGAGCACTCGATCGTGCTCGTGCGCGGCGGCCGTGTGAAGGACCTGCCCGGTGTTCGCTACAAGATCATCCGCGGTTCGCTTGACACCCAGGGTGTCAAGAACCGCAAGCAGGCCCGCAGCCGCTACGGCGCCAAGAAGGAGAAGTAGAAATGCCTCGTAAGGGCCCCGCCCCGAAGCGCCCGGTCATCATCGACCCGGTCTACGGTTCCCCTCTGGTGACCTCCCTCATCAACAAGGTGCTGATGAACGGCAAGCGCTCCACCGCCGAGCGCATCGTCTACGGCGCCATGGAGGGCCTGCGCGAGAAGACCGGCAACGACCCGGTCATCACGCTCAAGCGCGCTCTGGAGAACATCAAGCCGACCCTCGAGGTCAAGTCCCGCCGAGTCGGCGGTGCGACGTACCAGGTGCCGATCGAGGTCAAGCCCGGTCGCGCCAGCACGCTCGCGCTGCGCTGGCTCGTCGGTTACTCCCGCGCCCGTCGCGAGAAGACCATGACCGAGCGTCTGCTCAACGAGCTTCTCGACGCCTCCAACGGCCTCGGTGCCGCTGTGAAGAAGCGCGAGGACACCCACAAGATGGCCGAGTCCAACAAGGCCTTCGCGCACTACCGCTGGTAGTCGCTACCCACATCGAGACCGAGAGAAGACCGAAGCCTTATGGCTACCACTTCACTTGACCTGGCCAGGGTCCGCAACATCGGGATCATGGCTCACATCGACGCGGGCAAGACGACCACCACCGAGCGGATCCTCTTCTACACCGGCGTCAGCTACAAGATCGGTGAAGTCCACGACGGCGCTGCCACCATGGACTGGATGGAGCAGGAGCAGGAGCGTGGCATCACGATCACCTCTGCTGCCACCACCTGTCACTGGCCGCTTGAGGACAACGACTACACGATCAACATCATCGACACCCCCGGGCACGTCGACTTCACGGTCGAGGTGGAGCGTTCGCTCCGCGTCCTCGACGGTGCCGTCACGGTGTTCGACGGTGTCGCCGGTGTCGAGCCGCAGTCCGAGACGGTGTGGCGTCAGGCCGACCGTTACGGCGTGCCGCGCATCTGCTTCGTGAACAAGCTGGACCGTACCGGCGCCGAGTTCCACCGCTGTGTGGACATGATCAAGGACCGGCTCGGCGCCGTTCCGATCATCATGCAGCTGCCGATCGGTGCCGAGATGGACTTCAAGGGCGTTGTGGACCTGGTCCGCATGAAGGCGCTCGTGTGGTCCGCCGAGGCGGAGAAGGGCGAGATGTACGACGTCGTCGACATCCCCGCCACGCACGCCGAGGCTGCCGAGGAGTACCGCGGCAAGCTGGTCGAGACCGTCGCGGAGCACGACGACGAGATCATGGAGCTGTTCCTGGAGGGCCAGGAGCCCACCGAGGAGCAGCTGTACGCCGCGATCCGTCGCGTCACCATCGCGTCCGGCAAGTCCGACGGCGTCACGGTCACCCCGGTGTTCTGCGGTACCGCGTTCAAGAACAAGGGCGTTCAGCCCCTGCTCGACGCGGTCGTGCGCTACCTGCCGACCCCGCTTGACGTCGAGGCCATCGAGGGCCACGACGTGAAGGACTCCGAGGTCGTCGTCCAGCGCAAGCCGTCGGTGGACGAGCCGCTGTCCGCGCTCGCGTTCAAGATCATGCGCGATCCGCACCTGGGCAAGCTCACCTTCGTCCGGGTTTACTCGGGCCGCCTGGAGACCGGCACCGCGGTGCTGAACTCCGTCAAGGGCAAGAAGGAGCGCATCGGCAAGATCTACCGCATGCACGCGAACAAGCGTGAGGAGATCGAGTCGGTGGGCGCCGGCGACATCGTCGCCGTCATGGGTCTGAAGCAGACCACGACCGGTGAGACGCTCTGCGATGACAAGAACCCGGTGATCCTGGAGTCCATGGACTTCCCGGCGCCGGTCATCCAGGTCGCCATCGAGCCCAAGTCCAAGGGTGACCAGGAGAAGCTGGGTGTCGCCATCCAGAGTCTCGCGGAGGAGGACCCCTCCTTCCACGTTCACTCGGACGAGGAGACCGGCCAGACCATCCTCGGTGGTATGGGCGAGCTGCACCTCGAGGTGCTGGTCGACCGTATGAAGCGCGAGTTCAAGGTCGAGGCCAACGTCGGCAAGCCGCAGGTCGCTTACCGTGAGACGATCCGTAAGGCCGTCGAGCGTCACGACTACACCCACAAGAAGCAGACCGGTGGTACCGGTCAGTTCGCCAAGGTGCAGATTGCGATCGAGCCGATCCTCGAGGCCGACGGTCCGGCGTACGAGTTCGTGAACAAGGTCACCGGTGGCCGCATCCCGAGGGAGTACATCCCCTCGGTCGACGCGGGTGCGCAGGAAGCCATGCAGTTCGGCATCCTCGCGGGCTACGAGATGACTGGCGTCCGCGTCATTCTTCTCGACGGTGGCTACCACGAGGTCGACTCCTCGGAGCTCGCCTTCAAGATCGCCGGATCGCAGGCCTTCAAGGAGGCCGCGCGCAAGGCGTCGCCCGTTCTGCTCGAGCCGATGATGGCCGTTGAGGTCACCACGCCCGAGGAGTCCATGGGCGATGTCATCGGTGACATCAACTCCCGCCGTGGCCAGATCCAGGCCATGGAGGAGCGTCACGGCGCTCGCCTCGTGAAGGGCCTCGTGCCCCTCTCGGAGATGTTCGGCTACGTCGGCGACCTCCGCAGCAAGACCTCGGGTCGCGCAAGCTACTCGATGCAGTTCGACTCCTACGCCGAGGTTCCCCGGAACGTCGCCGAGGAGATCATCGCGAAGGCCAAGGGCGAGTAACACACCCCGTTTGCACGCTTTAGGCTTGACACCGACCGCCGGGGTAGACCCGGGAGGGTAAACCCCGGCGGGCGGCATCCCAGCAAAGATCACCTGGCGCCGATGAGTAAGGCGTACCAGAACCACTCCGCAGGAGGACCCCAGTGGCGAAGGCAAAGTTCGAGCGGACTAAGCCGCACGTCAACATCGGCACCATCGGTCACATCGACCACGGTAAGACGACCCTCACGGCCGCCATTACCAAGGTGCTGCACGACGCGTACCCGGACCTGAACGAGGCCTCGGCCTTCGACCAGATCGACAAGGCTCCTGAGGAGCGCCAGCGCGGTATCACGATCTCGATCGCGCACGTCGAGTACCAGACCGAGACGCGTCACTACGCCCACGTCGACTGCCCCGGTCACGCGGACTACATCAAGAACATGATCACGGGTGCGGCGCAGATGGACGGCGCCATCCTCGTGGTCGCGGCCACCGACGGCCCGATGCCGCAGACCAAGGAGCACGTGCTCCTGGCCCGCCAGGTCGGCGTTCCGTACATCGTTGTCGCCCTGAACAAGGCCGACATGGTGGACGACGAGGAGATCCTGGAGCTCGTCGAGCTCGAGGTTCGTGAGCTGCTCTCCGAGTACGAGTTCCCGGGCGACGACCTTCCGGTCATCAAGGTCTCGGCGCTCAAGGCCCTTGAGGGCGACAAGGAGTGGGGCCAGACCGTCCTCGACCTGATGAAGGCCGTCGACGAGAACATCCCGCAGCCCGAGCGTGACGTCGACAAGCC
Organism: Streptomyces sp. NBC_00620; assembly: GCF_026341825.1. Taxonomy (GTDB): domain Bacteria; phylum Actinomycetota; class Actinomycetes; order Streptomycetales; family Streptomycetaceae; genus Streptomyces. The sequence continues at coordinate 969,230 of NZ_JAPENY010000001.1, read as the reverse complement.
GTTCCTGATGCCGATCGAGGACGTCTTCACGATCACCGGTCGTGGCACCGTCGTCACCGGTCGTATCGAGCGCGGCATCCTCAAGGTCAACGAGACCGTTGACATCGTGGGCATCAAGCAGGAGAAGACCACCACCACGGTCACCGGCATCGAGATGTTCCGCAAGCTGCTCGACGAGGGTCGCGCCGGTGAGAACGTCGGTCTGCTCCTCCGTGGCATCAAGCGCGAGGACGTCGAGCGCGGCCAGGTCATCATCAAGCCCGGCTCGGTCACGCCCCACACCTCGTTCGAGGCCCAGGCGTACATCCTGTCCAAGGACGAGGGTGGCCGTCACACGCCGTTCTTCAACAACTACCGTCCCCAGTTCTACTTCCGTACGACTGACGTGACCGGTGTTGTGACCCTCCCCGAGGGCACGGAGATGGTCATGCCCGGCGACAACACTGAGATGACGGTCGACCTCATCCAGCCCGTCGCCATGGAAGAGGGCCTGAAGTTCGCCATCCGTGAGGGTGGCCGGACCGTGGGCGCCGGCCAGGTCATCTCGATCAACAAGTAATTGTCGATCGCCTGACCTGGTAGCTCCTTCAAGAGCTCCTGAAAGGGCCCGTACGACTTCGGTCGTACGGGCCCTTTTGCCATGCTCCGGCCGTCACCAGGTGACAGGCAGAGTCACCGGCCCGCGGATCATCGTGCGCTGCCGCCAGAGGACCTCGTCGGCGGGCACGGCGAGCTGCAGCCCTGGCAGGCGGTCGAGCAGGGTGTTGATCAGGAGATCGGTCTGCATACGGGCGAGGACGGCGCCCGTGCAGAAGTGGGGGCCGTTGCCGAAGGCGAGATGCGCGCTCGTGTCCCTGTCGACGTCGATGCGGTCGGGGTCGGGGAAGACGTCCGGGTCGCGGTTGGCGGCGAGGTAGGAGACGTAGACGGGGTCGCCCGCGCTGATGCGTACGCCCTGGATGTCGATGTCCTCGAGGGCGATGCGAGCCAGCCCGACCGAGGTGCGGTGCGGGATGAAGCGCAGGAGCTCGTCGATGGCGGCGGGGCGCGACTCGGCCTGGCAGCGCACGCGGTCGAGGAGCTCGGGGTCGGTCAGGATGAGGTAGAGCATCTGGCCGCAGTTGTGGGTGACGGCCTCTCCGCCGATCTGGAGAGGGCCGGCGATGCCGATGGCCTCCGCCTCACTGATGTCACCGCGTCCGACGGCGGCGCCGAGCAGCGAGAGCACGTCCTCGCTGTCGCTCCGGCTTCGGTCGCGGATGGCCTGCGCGATGTACCCGTACATGCCGTCCTTGGCGCGCTCGGCCGCCTCGGCGCCGCCCGCGGTCGAGATGATCTGCCGGGTCCAGGCGTGGATCTGCTCCCGGTCGGCTTCGGGTACGCCCATGACCTCGCAGACGACGGAGATGGGGAACGGTTCGAGGACCCGCTCGATGAGATCGGCGGGGGGACCGTCGTGGAGCACGCCGTCGACGAGGGCGTCGAGCGTCTCCTGCGCGCGCGGGCGCAGCCGCTTCACCGCTCCCACGGTGTACGCGGCCGCCACCGCCTTGCGCAGCCGGTTGTGGTCGGGCTGGTCGGCGAACGCCAGCGACCCCGGCTTGGGCTTGAAGTGCGGTGCGATCCGGGTGACTTGGCGGTCGACGACCTCGGCGCGGCTGAAGCGCGGGTCGTTCGTGATCATCTTGACGTCGTCGTGGCGGGTGGCGAGCCACGCCCAGCCCTCCCCATGGGGGAGGCGAATCCGGGTCATCGGCCCTTCGCGCATCAGCTCCGCCAGCACCGGGTCGAAGTCGGTCGCGTGCAGCTCACGGGGCGGCCAGTCCCGTACGGGGGGAGGGGGCTGGCCGGTCAGGGTGGTGGTCTCTTCTGCCATGGGTCCACCATCAGACGGCGGGGGCCGGGTGTCGCGTGGGGGTGCTCCAGGTGGAGGTGCGGGTAGCCACCCCGGAGATCCGCTGGTTCAAGAGCGGCTGCAGCGACAGCGCCAACAGCAGCAGTGAGTGCGTCGAGATGGCAACGACCCCCGCGTGTCGTACGCCTCTGAGCGTTGACCTAGGGCAGGCGCCCCCGCCTCCTGTAAATTCGCTGATGCGTACGGTTGTTGGTGGGGCGGGCGTGACGGGGGTTGCGGTGTGGCGGGGAATCGGCCGAGTGATTGGCATGTCCTGGATCTGGAGAGGGATCCGACGCCGGGGGATCCGGACCGGGTGCGCCTGCTGTCCAAGAATCTCCTCGACTTTGCCGATGACGTGGGGGATGCGCTGCGTCTGATCAAGGGGATGGCGGACGAGGAAGCGGTTCTGCAGTGGGCGGGTAAGTCGGCGATGGCGTTCCAGGATCAGTTTTCGGGTGTGCCGAAGCAGCTGAAGAAGCTGAGGACGTCGTACGACATGGCGGGGGGTGCGCTGGCGGCGTACTGGCCGAAGCTGGAGCGTGCCCAGGCCCTCGCCGACCGGGCGCTGGCCAACGGCCGTACTGCCCAGAGCGATCTCACTTCGGCCAAGTCCCGTCTGTCCTCGGCTGATTCGTGGGTGACGAAGGCCGGCAAGGAAGCGGACAAGTACAAGGACGATCCGACCGGCAGCAAAAGCACCGAGAAGCCCGACGAGGCCAAGGTCCGCGCCGCCACCCGGGACGCCCAGCACGCCAAGACCGCGCAGACGTCCGCCCAGTCGGACGTGTCCACCGCGCAGGACGCGCTGGATGCGGCGAAGAAGATGGCCGCGGACGCCCGGAAGATGCGTGAGGACGCGGCGCGGGAGGCCAAAACCAAGATCGATGAAGCCTCCGACGCGGGGATCCGGAACCGGAAGTGGTGGGAGGAGGTCGGGGACTGGTTCACCGACAACTGGGACACCATCGTCACGGTCTGCAAGGTCGTTGTCGCCGTCGTCGGCATCATCGCGATGATCATCGGGGGGCCGATCCTCGGCGCGATCCTGCTGATCGCCGCCCTCGTCGTCCTCGCCGACACCCTCAACAAATACGCGAAGGGCCAGGCCTCCCTATGGGACGTCGCATTCGCGGCACTCGACTGCATACCCGGCATGAAGGGGCTGACCACCCTCGGCGGCCTCGCCAAGGGCCTCAAGGGCGGGGCGGCCGCTCTCAAGGGACTCAGGGGCGGTTTGAAGGGCATGGGCCTGGCCGCGCGCGGCTTGGGCAAGTCGGCCCGCGGTGCGCTCGCGGACGGGGCGAAGGGCGCCTACAACCGGCTGAAGAGCAAGATCAAGGGCTGCGGTGACCCGGTTGACGCGGCCACCGGGCAGATGTTCTTGGCGGAGACGGACGTCACCCTTCCCGCCGTCCTGCCGTTGGCCTTCACTCGCCGGGTCGCATCCGGATACCGCACGGGTTGGTGGTTCGGCCCCACCTGGGCTTCCACCATCGACCAGAGACTCGAGATCGACGCGCAAGGTCTTGTCCTCGTCACCGATGACGGTCTGCTGCTCGAGTATCCCCACCCCCAAGGGCCGAACGCGCACGTCCACCCCGAGAGCGGTCCACGCCGGCCCCTGACCCGCCTGGACACGGGCGGTTACCGAGTCGACGACCCGATCACCGGTCAGAGTCAGCAATTCTCCCCGCCTCGGGAGGGCTTGGCGCTCCTGGAGCGCATCGTCGACCGCAACCACAACACGATCGAATTCGACTACGACACCGACGGCACGCCCCTCGCGATCCGGCACTCGGGCGGATACCACCTCACCCTGACCGTGCTGGACGACCGGGTCACCGCTCTGGGCCTGGCGGGTGGCGGTGAGGACGGCTCGGATCTCACGATCAAGCGCTACGACTACACAGACGGCAACCTCACCTCCGTCGTCAACTCGTCGGGCACGCCGATGGAGTTCACCTACGACGAGCGACTGCGCGTCTCGTCGTGGCGGGACACCAACGGGAGCCGTTACGACTACACTTATGACGACCAGGACCGCTGCATCGCTCAGGGCGGTGAGGCGGGGGATGTGACGAACACCTTCTCCTACGACGTCGCCGATCCCGCGTGGCCCGGTTGCCGCATCACGGAGGTCACCTCGGCCGAAGGGGCCACTTCTCGCTACGTCGTCGACGAAAACTGTCTGGTTGTCGCTGAGATCGACCCGTTGGGCGGCATGGTCCGCACTGCGTACGACAGCGGGCACCACCTCATATCCTCGACGGATCAGCTCGGGCACACCACGAATGTCGTCAACAACGAGCTGGGCCAGCCCGCCGAGATGGTCCGGCCGGACGGCAGCGTCGTACGCGTCACGTACAACCACCTCAACCTCGCCACAGCCATCGAACTGCCGGACGGCACCTCCTGGACGTACACCTACGACGCACGAGGCAACTGCACCGCCATCACCAATCCGGCCGGGGAGACCGAGCGCAGCACCTATACGGCGGCGGGCCACCCTGTGGCCATCACCGACGCGCTGGGGCACACCACCACGGTGCGCTGTGACGCGGCAGGTCTGCCCATCCGGACCACGGACCCTCTGGAAGGCGTCCTCTCCTGGCAACGTGACGCTCTGGGCCGGCCTGTCACCTTCACGAATGCGGCAGGACACTCCACGCACTCCGCCTGGTCGACGGAGGACCGGCTGGTGCGCCGTACGACGCCTCACGGCGAGAGCGAGACTTGGACGTACGACGGCGAGGGCAACTGCACCAGCCACACTGACCAACTCGGTCAGATCTCTCGCTTCGAGTACACCCACTTCGATCTGTTGGAGGCCCGTACCGGCCCCGACGGCGCCCGCTACGAGTTTGCTTACGACGCGTCGCTGCGCGTTACCCGGGTCACCAACCCGCTGGGGCTGGCCTGGAGTTACGACTACGACGCTGGTGGGCGGTTGGTGTCGGAGACGGACTTCGACGGCCGCGCGGTCACCTACACGCACGATGCCGCGGGACGGCTCACGTCACGCACCAATGCCCTTGGCGAGGCCGTTTCGTTCGACCACGACGTGCTCGGCCGGATCGTCCGCAAGGACGTTGCCGGGGCGGTCACCACCTTCGCCCACGACCTGGCCGGCCGACTCACCCGGGCCACCGGGCCGGACTCCTCGCTCACGATCGAACGTGATCGCCTCGGCCGGCTGCTGTCCGAGACCGTCGACGGGCGCATCCTCACCTTCGGGTACGACGAGAGGGGGCGTCGCACCCGCCGTACCACCCCCGCTGGGGCGACCAGCGTGAGGACCCACGACGCCGTGGGCAATCTGGCGCGGCTCGTCACCGCCGGTCGGGTGATCGACTTCGAGCGCACCCCGTCGGGCCGGGAGGTCGCCCGCCACTTCGGTGCGAACGTCACCCTGGCCCACACTTTCGACGAACTGGGCCGCCGTACCGCTCAGTCGGTGATCAGGGCAGATGGTGAATCGGTCCAGCAGCGTGCCTACACCTACCGCGCCGATGGCAACGTCATCGGCGTCGACGAGCAGTTCTCCGGTGCCCGCCACTTCGACCTGGACGCGGTCGGCCGGGTCACCGCGGTCCACGCCCGCACGTGGACCGAGACCTACGCCTACGACGCGGCAGGGAACCAGACGCACGCCGACTGGCCAAGTAGCCACCCGGGTCATGAGAGCACCGGGCCGCGCACGTACGCGGGCACAGACCTCACCCGCGCCGGGCAATTCCGTTACGAGCACGATGGCCTCGGCCGCGTCACCCTTCGCCAGAAGACACGTCTTTCCCGCAAGCCGGACACCTGGCGGTACATCTGGGACGCCGAGGACCGTCTGACGAGCGTCATCACGCCGGACGGCACTCAGTGGCGTTACCTGTACGACCCCCTGGGGCGCCGTAGTGCCAAGCAACGTCTTGCCCCCGACGGCGAGACCGTCAGGGAGCAGACCGTATTTGCCTGGGACGGCACGACCCTCTGTGAACAGACCACCGTGGCGGAGGAACTGCCCAACCCGGTCACCGTCACCTGGGATCACCAGGGCCTGCACCCCGTCGCGCAGACCGAACGGGTATCCGCCGTTGACGCGTCCCAGGACGAGATCGACTCCCGCTTCTTCTCGATCGTCACCGATCTCGTCGGTACCCCTACCGAACTCGTCGACGAAACCGGGGACATCGCCTGGCGCGCCCGCAGCGCCCTCTGGGGAACCACTGCATGGACGGCCGACAGCAGGACGTACACGCCGCTGCGGTTTCCCGGACAGTACTTCGACCCGGAATCAGGCCTCCACTACAACTACTTCCGACACTACGACCCCGAGACCGGCCGCTATCTCACCGCGGATCCCCTCGGCCTCGCCCCTGCCCCCAACCCCAGCACCTACGTTCCGAACCCCCACACCTGGACCGACCACCTGGGGCTCGCGCCGGACGAGTGCACACAGTCCATCTTCAAAGCGCCGGGGAGAAACCAGGGGGAGGCCCAGGAGCTGCATGGATATCGTGCAGACGACTTCCCCGGGGATCCGAACGGTCCTGATTACATATACCCCAACGGGCGGGTCTACTTCGCGAAAGAGCGCTCCGTGGCCGATAAATACGCCAAGGCCTACGGTGAAGGCGTCGTTGAAATCAAAATTCCGAAATCGGAGTACGCTGCGAAATATCAAAAGTACGAGCGAGACTATGAAGGAGGCCCCGATAAGGAGCTGGAAATTCCGAACAACATTGTCGAAGATTTGAATCAATATCCGAGAGTGCGGCACAAGTAATGACGGAAGAATCCTGGGAAGAGGCCAAGCATAGGTACCCCGTGGGGTCCACCGCTCGGGGAAGGGTGAAGGACCGGTTCGACTTCGGGGTCTTCCTGGAACTCGAGGACGCTCCCGAAGTTCACGGCTTCATCGACCTCCTGTCGTACAACCCGGACGGCACCATCAACGACCCCGATGCTCCGCCCGTCCCGATGCCTGAGGTCGGGGACGTCGTCGAGGGAGTCGTCGCGGTGCACGTCGACCGCGACCGGCAGATCCGGATCCGCGTCGGCCGTCCGTATTGGGAGTCGTGATTCCCATGGGCCGGACGTCCCCGCACGACTGGGAAAGTGGCGAGGGTCTGCTGGGTGTCGACGACCCCGCCGAGGTGGACGCGGCATTCGAGCGCGGCGCGGGACATCTTGGGACGGCGGTGATCGGGCTGGCCTTCAACTGTTCGCTGGAGGAGGCGTCGCCTCGGATTGTCCGGGCGATGCGGCTGCCGGACATCGCTCAACGCGGGTTCGCGTTCACCGCGGCGTTCACCGCGGCCCGGCTCAACGGCGAGTTGACACCAGAGCTGTACGCCGCGCTGCGCGCCGAGGGCCCCGTTGGCACCGCCGACGACGCCATCAGAGACACCCTGACCTTTGTGCCGTTCCGGCAGCTGCCGCCGTGGTTCAAGTGGCAGATGGTGCGTATCACCGTGCTGGACAAACTGGAGTACTGGTGGACGCGGTCAGAGGATGCCGTGGGCGATGCCTGGCGGGCCCTGCGCGGACGCCGCCCGTGAGCGGGTGGGTTTCGTACGCGGCCGGTGCCCTCTGGATTTGGGGGCGGAGGAGCACCGCGAAGGAGAAGCCCGAGGTCGCGCTCGGGGAGTGGTGGAAACGCAAGCCGGTGTGCCTGCCCTGGGACTGAGCCGGCCATCAGCACGGGACAGGAGGAATCCGGCGTGGGTGACGGGGATTGGGCCTGGCCGCCCAAGCCGGGCCGTGACGAGGGAACCGCGGAGTTCCTGCTGCGTCTCGATGAAGGGATGCTCGGATACTTTCGCGAGATGGCGAGCGAAATGGTGGGGCGATTCGGGATTTCCCGTGCCGAGGCGGTGGCCAGGATCAATGAGAGGTATCAGGGCCTGGACATCGAGCCCTACCCCGACCTCATGTGTCACGAGGGCCCGGAATTCTGGGCCCATGGCGCGTACTACTACCCCGACGAAAGGGATCGGCTTCCGACGGGAGACGTACACGCGGACGCGGCCATCGACTTCACGCGGCTGCGGGTCCGCCCGCTGCCGCCCCAGGGCTCACCCGTCTGGACTCTCCGGCCCGAGTAGGCGCCCGCCTCCCGGAGTTGAAGCTTCCGCCTTCGCCAGGTGAAGCATCGGGGAACGCCGTGCGGCGTCTCGGTGGCGGTTTCGGCAACTGCGGGTCTCGCGCGTGAGTAATGTTCTTGTCTGGTCGCTGTGGGGTGGTTGTGACGGTCGTAGCCTGAGCTGTTCCGGTGGCTGTTCGGCTCCGGATTCCCTTGTGATGGCGGGTGGGTGCTCATGCGCGGCGCGGCAGGCGAATCGGCGATACCCGTGCGGGGCGCGGGTGGGTTGAAACAGCCGCTTCCCCCGCTCGCCGAGTCGGACTGGCGCACCGGTGTCGCCGCGGCCGAGCGGCTCGTGCAGCCGCCCGCGCCCGTCCGGGAGGGGAAGCCCGCCACCGCTCGCGCGCAGCGGGCGGGCAGCCGGCTGTACGCCATCGACGGCATCCGGATAGCCGCCGCGCTGATGGTGGCCGTGCACCACTTCGCCGGCACGAACCGGAGCAACCAGCCGGGCAACATCATCTGGGACCGTCCGGTGTCCGACATCATGCCCAACGTGTTCCGCGTCGCCACATACGGCTGGATCGGCGTCGAGATCTTCTTCGTGATCAGCGGGTTCGTGATCTGCATGTCGTGCTGGGGGCGCACCCCGCGGCAGTTCTTCGTCTCGCGGGTGATCCGGCTCTACCCGGCGTACTGGTTCGCCATCGCCTTCACCACGGCCGTCCTGGTGGCCGTACCCGGGGTGTGGGAGCGACTGCGGCTGCGGGAGATCCTGCTCAACTTCACGATGCTGCAGTCCGGTTCGGGTGTGGCCAACGCCGACGGCGTCTACTGGACCCTCTGGGCGGAACTGCGCTTCTACCTGCTCTTCATGATCGTCGTCGCCGCCGGCCTGACGTACCGCAGGGTCGTGATCTTCTGCTGCGTGTGGGGTGCCGCGGCGATGCTCGCCCCGGTGTCCAAGTTCCCCCTGCTGGTGCTCGTCGCCAACCCCGAGGGTGCCTGGTACTTCATCGCGGGGCTCGCCCTCTACCTCATGCACCGCTTCGGCCAGGACCTGCTGCTGTGGGGCATCCTCGCCATGTCGTGGCTGATGGGTCAGCTGGAGCTGGGGCACCGGATCGACTCGGTCGAGCACGTCTCCAGCTGGCGCGGTGCCGTGCTGATCTTCACGGTGTTCCTGCTGGTCATGGTCGGTATCGCGCTCGGCATGACCGACCGGATCCGCTGGAAGTGGCTCGTCACCGCCGGCACGATGACGTACCCGCTTTATCTGATGCACTACGCGGCCGGTACGGCGCTGATCAACCGCCTGCACGACACCATGGACCCCCGGCTGCTGGTCGTCGCCGTGATCGCCGGCTTCCTGGTCCTGAGCTACCTGGTCCACCGCTTCGTGGAGCGTCCCGTGGCGCGGCTGCTGAAGAAGGGGCTCGACACCTCCTTCGCCCGGCTGCGCAACGCCGGAAACACGGCTTGATCAGGAACAGGGCCCGATGGACCGAGCCTGTGTTTGACCTGCGTCACCTTCGGGGTACGATCCTCGGCTCGATTGGCCAGGCCCATGCCCCGTATGGCAGACTGTCGGAGTTGCTCGGTCGAGTGCCGATGCTGCGCGTCTCCCGTCGGGAGGACCGGAAGCGAGTCCCACAGTACTCGTCGCTTCAACTGCCGTAAGGCAGCGCTGAGGCGGACGTACGGGAATCTTTCGGGAAGTGTCAGCGGGGTGCAGACCAGGCGCCCGGTGGGTGTTCCAGCCCCCGGTCCAGCGGTTGCTTTCGGGCGGGCCGCGTCCCTCGCAGGGAAAATCCGTAACGGATATCTGTGCGGCAGGAGCGCGACACACCCGACCGCGTGGGTCGGAGGACGGGGACGCGAACCCCCGGGTTCCAGAGCGTTTCACTAGACAAAGGACTACTGAGTAGCCATGGCGGGACAGAAGATCCGCATCCGGCTCAAGGCCTACGACCACGAGGTCATCGATTCCTCGGCGAAGAAGATCGTCGAGACGGTGACGCGTACTGGTGCGTCGGTCGCGGGCCCGGTGCCGCTGCCCACTGAGAAGAACGTGTACTGCGTCATCAAGTCGCCGCACAAGTACAAGGACTCGCGCGAGCACTTCGAGATGCGCACGCACAAGCGCCTGATCGACATTCTCGACCCGACCCCCAAGACCGTTGACTCCCTGATGCGACTCGACCTCCCGGCCGGTGTCGACATCGAGATCAAGCTCTAGGGATCGGTGATCTGAGAATGGCTAAGCAGATCAAGGGCATCCTGGGCGAGAAGCTCGGCATGACGCAGGTGTGGGACGAGAACAACCGTGTTGTTCCCGTCACCGTCGTCAAGGCCGGCCCGAACGTCGTGACCCAGGTCCGTACGAATGACTCCGACGGCTACGAGTCGGTCCAGATCGCCTTCGGCGAGATCGACCCTCGCAAGGTGAACAAGCCCCTCAAGGGTCACTTCGCCAAGGCCGACGTCACCCCCCGCCGCCACCTCGTCGAGATCCGTACCGCTGACGCCAGCGAGTACACCCTTGGCCAGGAGATCACCGCCGAGACCTTCGAGGCCGGCGTCAAGGTGGACGTGACCGGCAAGAGCAAGGGCAAGGGCTTCGCCGGTGTCATGAAGCGCCACAACTTCCGTGGCCTCGGCGCCGGACACGGTGTCCAGCGCAAGCACCGCTCGCCCGGTTCCATCGGTGGCTGTGCCACCCCCGGCCGTGTGTTCAAGGGCATGCGTATGGCGGGCCGTATGGGCAACGAGCGGGTCACCACACAGAACCTGACCGTTCACGCTGTTGACGCGGAGAAGGGACTGCTCCTCATCAAGGGAGCCATCCCCGGTCCGAACGGCGGCCTCGTCCTGGTCCGTACCGCGGCGAAGGGGGTCTGAGGAACATGACCACCATTGACATTCAGTCGCCCTCCGGCGACACCGCTGGGACTGTTGAGCTCCCGGCCGAGATCTTCGATGTAGAGAAGATCAGCATCCCGCTGCTCCACCAGGTCGTCGTCGCACAGCTGGCCGCTGCCCGTCAGGGCACGCACAAGGTCAAGCGTCGTGGCGAGGTCCGCGGTGGTGGCCGCAAGCCTTACCGCCAGAAGGGCACCGGCCGCGCCCGTCAGGGTTCGACCCGCGCCCCGCAGTTCGCCGGCGGTGGCGTCGTCCACGGCCCCACGCCGCGTGACTACTCGCAGCGGACCCCGAAGAAGATGAAGGCCGCGGCCCTGCGCCACGCCCTCACCGACCGGGCCCGCAACGCTCGCATCCACGTCATCACCGACGTGATCGACGGCGAGACCATCTCCACCAAGGCCGCGAAGAGCTTCCTCGGCAAGATCTCGGAGCGCAAGAACGTGCTCCTGGTCATCGAGCGCTCCAACGAGGCCGCGCTGCTTTCCGCGCGCAACCTGCCCCAGGTCCACATCCTGGAGCCGGGCCAGCTGAACACGTACGACGTTCTCGTCTCGGACGACGTGGTCTTCACCCAGGCCGCTTTCGAGTCCTTCGTGTCTGGCCCCCAGGCCGCTGACACCGAAGGGAGCGAAGCCTGATGGCTACGCGTCACCCGAGCATTGCCTCGAAGGCCGCCAAGGCCAAGAAGGTCGCGCGCATCGCCAAGGCGAAGCGCCACGAGACCGAGGGCAAGAACACCGTCGAGACGCCGCTGAGCAAGAGCTTCACGGACCACCGTGACGTCCTTCTCAAGCCGGTCGTCTCCGAGAAGAGCTACGCGCTGCTCGACGAGGGCAAGTACACCTTCGTCGTCGCGCCGGGCGCCAACAAGACCCAGATCAAGCAGGCCGTCCAGGCGGTCTTCTCGGTCAAGGTCACCGGCGTCAACACGATCAACCGTCAGGGTAAGCGCAAGCGGACCAAGAGCGGTTTCGGTAAGCGTGCTGACACCAAGCGCGCGATCGTGACCCTCGCTGAGGGCGACCGTATCGACATCTTCGGCCAGGCCTCCTAACGGAGCGCCCTGGTCCGAATATCGGACGAGGACTGAGAAATGGGAATCCGCAAGTACAAGCCGACTACGCCGGGCCGCCGTGGCTCCAGCGTCGCCGACTTCGTCGAGGTCACGCGGTCCACGCCGGAGAAGTCGCTGGTTCGCCCCCTGCACAGCAAGGGCGGCCGTAACAATTCCGGTCGTGTGACCGTTCGCCACCAGGGTGGCGGACACAAGCGCGCCTACCGCGTCATCGACTTCCGTCGCCATGACAAGGACGGCGTGCCGGCGAAGGTCGCGCACATCGAGTACGACCCCAACCGCACCGCGCGCATCGCGCTGCTGCACTACGCGGACGGCGAGAAGCGTTACATCCTCGCCCCCCGCAACCTGTCGCAGGGCGACCGCGTCGAGAACGGTCCTGGGGCCGACATCAAGCCGGGCAACAACCTGGCGCTCCGCAACATCCCGGTCGGTACCACGATCCACGCGATCGAGCTCCGTCCGGGTGGCGGCGCCAAGTTCGCCCGCTCCGCCGGCGCCTCGGTGCAGCTGCTCGCGAAGGAGGGCACCATGGCCCACCTCCGCATGCCCTCCGGTGAGATCCGTCTGGTCGACCAGCGCTGCCGCGCCACGGTCGGCGAGGTCGGCAACGCAGAGCAGAGCAACATCAACTGGGGCAAGGCCGGCCGCAAGCGCTGGCTGGGCGTCCGCCCGTCCGTTCGCGGTGTGGCGATGAACCCGGTTGACCACCCGCACGGTGGTGGTGAGGGCAAGACCTCCGGTGGTCGCCACCCGGTCTCCCCGTGGGGTCAGAAGGAGGGTCGTACTCGCTCGCCGAAGAAGGCTTCGAGCAAGTACATCGTCCGCCGCCGCAAGTCGAACAAGAAGCGCTAGGAGCGGGTTTAGATGCCGCGCAGTCTCAAGAAGGGGCCCTTCGTCGACGACCACCTGATCAAGAAGGTGGACGTACAGAACGAAGCCGGCACCAAGAACGTCATCAAGACCTGGTCCCGTCGCTCGATGATCATCCCGGCCATGCTCGGTCACACGATCGCGGTGCACAACGGCAAGATCCACATCCCGGTGTTTGTCACCGAGTCGATGGTCGGCCACAAGCTCGGCGAGTTCTCGCCGACGCGCACCTTCCGGGGTCACGTCAAGGACGACCGGAAGACGAAGCGCCGCTAGCGCGGGGTGGAATCGACCATGACAGACACTGGAAGGACAACCATGGAAGCCAGGGCCCAGGCGCGGTACATCCGCGTTACGCCCATGAAGGCCCGCCGTGTGGTGGACCTTATCCGTGGCATGGATGCCACGGAGGCTCAGGCGGTCCTGCGTTTCGCCGCGCAGGCCGCGAGCGTGCCGGTTGGCAAGGTGCTCGACAGCGCCATCGCCAACGCCGCGCACAACTACGACCACACCGACGCCGGCAGCCTTGTCATCTCTGAGGCGTACGTCGACGAGGGTCCGACCCTGAAGCGGTTCCGTCCGCGCGCCCAGGGCCGTGCCTACCGGATCCGCAAGCGGACCAGCCACATCACCGTGGTCGTCAGCAGCAAGGAAGGAACCCGGTAATGGGCCAGAAGGTTAACCCGCATGGGTTCCGGCTCGGCATTACCACGGACTTCAAGTCCCGTTGGTACGCCGACAAGCTGTACAAGGACTACGTCAAGGAAGACGTCGCCATCCGTCGGATGATGACGTCCGGCATGGAGCGCGCCGGCATCTCGAAGGTTGAGATCGAGCGCACCCGTGACCGTGTGCGTGTGGACATCCACACCGCGCGTCCCGGCATCGTCATCGGCCGCCGTGGCGCCGAGGCCGACCGCATCCGCGGCGACCTCGAGAAGCTCACGGGCAAGCAGGTCCAGCTGAACATCCTCGAGGTCAAGAACCCCGAGACGGACGCTCAGCTGGTTGCTCAGGCCGTTGCCGAGCAGCTGTCCTCCCGCGTCTCCTTCCGGCGTGCCATGCGTAAGAGCATGCAGTCGTCGATGAAGGCCGGCGCCAAGGGCATCAAGATCCAGTGTGGTGGACGTCTCGGCGGCGCCGAGATGTCCCGCTCGGAGTTCTACCGCGAGGGCCGTGTGCCCCTGCACACGCTCCGCGCGAACGTCGACTACGGCTTCTTCGAGGCCAAGACGACCTTCGGCCGCATCGGCGTGAAGGTCTGGATCTACAAGGGCAACGTCAAGAACATCGCCGAGGTCCGCGCCGAGAACGCCGCTGCCCGTGCGGGTAACCGCCCGGCGCGCGGTGGCGCGGGTGGCGGCGGTGACCGCCCGGCCCGTGGTGGTGCCCGTGGTGGCGAGCGTGGCGGCCGCGGCCGCAAGCCGCAGCAGCAGTCCGCGCCGGCAGCCGAGGCCCCCAAGGCCGACGCTCCCGCCGCCGCTGCCGCTCCGGCTGAGAGCACCGGAACGGAGGCCTGACCGACATGCTGATCCCTCGTAGGGTCAAGCACCGCAAGCAGCACCACCCGAAGCGCCGTGGTCAGGCCAAGGGCGGTACGCAGGTCTCGTTCGGCGAGTACGGCATTCAGGCCCTCACGCCGGCTTACGTGACCAACCGCCAGATCGAGGCGGCGCGTATCGCGATGACCCGCCACATCAAGCGTGGCGGCAAGGTCTGGATCAACATCTACCCGGACCGCCCGCTGACCAAGAAGCCTGCCGAGACCCGCATGGGTTCCGGTAAGGGTTCGCCCGAGTGGTGGGTCGCGAACGTGCACCCGGGCCGGGTCATGTTCGAACTGTCCTACCCCAACGAGAAGATCGCCCGTGAGGCCCTTACTCGCGCAGCCCACAAGCTGCCGATGAAGTGCCGGATCGTCAAGCGCGAGGCAGGTGAAGCGTGATGTCGGCCGGTACCAAGGCGTCCGAGCTGCGCGAACTGGGTGACGAGGAGCTTCTCGCGAAGCTTCGCGAAGCCAAGGAAGAGCTGTTCAACCTCCGCTTCCAGGCGGCGACCGGTCAGCTCGAGAACCACGGGCGGCTCAAGGCCGTCCGCAAGGACATCGCGCGGATCTACACCCTGATGCGTGAGCGCGAGCTGGGCATCGAGACGGTGGAGAGCGCCTGATGAGTGAGAACAACGTGACCGAGACCGCTGAGGCTCGTAGCTTCCGTAAGACCCGTGAGGGTCTCGTCGTCAGCGACAAGATGGACAAGACCGTCGTCGTCGCTGTCGAGGACCGCGTCAAGCACGCGCTGTACGGCAAGGTCATCCGCCGTACCAGCAAGCTCAAGGCCCACGACGAGCAGAATGCCGCCGGCATCGGCGACCGCGTCCTCCTGATGGAGACCCGGCCGCTGTCCTCGACGAAGCGCTGGCGCATCGTCGAGATCCTCGAGAAGGCCAAGTAATTACCTGAGGGGTTTCCCTCAGGTTGGTTCCGCCAGGCTCGGGGCGGGGTCGCCGTAAAGGCCGACCCCGCCCCGGGAACCGGCAGACAATCAGGAGATAGACGTGATCCAGCAGGAGTCGCGACTGCGTGTCGCCGACAACACTGGTGCGAAGGAAATCCTTTGCATCCGTGTGCTCGGTGGCTCCGGTCGCCGCTACGCGGGCATCGGCGACGTCATCGTCGCCACCGTCAAGGACGCGATCCCCGGCGGCAATGTGAAGAAGGGTGACGTCATCAAGGCGGTCATCGTTCGCACCGTCAAGGAGCGCCGCCGTCCGGACGGCTCGTACATCCGCTTCGACGAGAACGCCGCTGTCATTCTCAAGAACGACGGCGACCCTCGTGGCACCCGTATCTTCGGCCCGGTGGGCCGGGAGCTGCGCGAGAAGAAGTTCATGAAGATCATCTCGCTCGCGCCGGAGGTGCTGTAAGCATGAAGATCAAGAAGGGTGACACGGTTCAGGTCATCACCGGCAAGGACAAGGGCAAGCAGGGCAAGGTCATTGCGGCCTACCCCCGCGAGGACCGCGTCCTGGTCGAGGGTGTCAACCGGGTCAAGAAGCACACCAAGGCCGGCCCGACCGCAAAGGGTTCGCAGGCCGGCGGCATCGTCACGACCGAGGCGCCCGTCCACGTCTCCAACGTCCAGCTGGTCGTTGAGAAGGACGGCAACAAGGTCGTCACGCGTGTCGGTTACCGCTTCGACGACGAGGGCAACAAGATCCGCGTTGCCAAGCGGACGGGTGAGGACATCTGATGGCTACCACCACGACTCCGCGTCTCAAGACGAAGTACCGCGAGGAGATCGCGGGCAAGCTGCTTGAAGAGTTCGCGTACGCGAACGTCATGCAGGTTCCCGGCCTCGTCAAGATCGTGGTCAACATGGGTGTCGGCGACGCCGCCCGTGACTCGAAGCTCATGGACGGTGCCGTCCGTGACCTGACCACGATCACCGGTCAGAAGCCGGCCGTCACCAAGGCCCGCAAGTCCATCGCGCAGTTCAAGCTGCGTGAGGGTCAGCCGATCGGTGCCCACGTCACGCTCCGTGGCGACCGCATGTGGGAGTTCCTGGACCGCACCCTGTCGCTCGCGCTTCCGCGCATCCGCGACTTCCGTGGTCTGTCCCCCAAGCAGTTCGACGGCCGTGGCAACTACACCTTCGGTCTCACGGAGCAGGTCATGTTCCACGAGATCGACCAGGACAAGATCGACCGCGTCCGGGGTATGGACATCACCGTGGTCACCACGGCGACCAACGACGCTGAGGGCCGCGCCCTTCTCCGTCACCTCGGCTTCCCCTTCAAGGAGGCGTAACCGAGATGGCGAAGAAGGCTCTGATTGCCAAGGCTGCTCGTAAGCCCAAGTTCGGCGTACGTGGCTACACGCGCTGCCAGCGCTGCGGCCGTCCGCACTCCGTGTACCGCAAGTTCGGCCTGTGCCGCATCTGCCTTCGTGAGATGGCTCACCGTGGCGAGCTGCCGGGCGTGACCAAGAGCTCCTGGTAATCCCTTAGTTGGGATTACCCGAGGCTCTCGGTAAGCAATGGGTCGGTAAGGTGCCCTGCTCTCCATGGCTTAGGCTAGGAGGGTTGGGCGCCTGCCGCCCGTACGACTTACTACGCCGTAGGTCCCCGCACCGCACCCGTCCCGCCACTGAGTGGGGAGAGGGATGGCGCACTGGAAACCCCGGCGAGAGAGGCCGAAGGCCAATTCATGACCATGACTGATCCCATCGCAGACATGCTTACTCGTCTGCGTAACGCGAACTCGGCGTACCACGACGATGTCGCGATGCCGCACAGCAAGATCAAGTCTCACATCGCGGAGATCCTCCAGCAGGAGGGCTTCATCACCGGCTGGAAGGTCGAGGACGCCGAGGTCGGCAAGAAGCTCGTCCTCGAGCTGAAGTTCGGCCCGAACCGTGAGCGCTCCATCGCGGGCATCAAGCGGATCTCGAAGCCGGGTCTGCGTGTGTACGCGAAGTCCACCTCCCTGCCCAAGGTGCTCGGTGGCCTCGGCGTGGCGATCATCTCCACGTCGCACGGTCTCCTCACTGGACAGCAGGCCGGCAAGAAGGGCGTAGGCGGAGAAGTTCTCGCCTACGTCTGGTAGCGGAAGGGAACGGAGGAAAAAGCTATGTCGCGTATTGGCAAGCTCCCCATCACGGTTCCCGCCGGCGTGGACGTCACCATCGACGGCCGTACGGTCCAGGTGAAGGGCCCCAAGGGCTCTCTCTCCCACACCGTCGCGGCGCCTATCGATGTCGCCAAGGGTGAGGACGGCATTCTCAATGTCACCCGCCCGAACGACGAGCGTCAGAACAAGGCCCTGCACGGCCTGTCCCGCACGCTGGTGGCGAACATGATCACCGGCGTGACCCAGGGTTACGTGAAGAAGCTCGAAATCAGCGGTGTCGGTTACCGCGTCCTGGCGAAGGGCTCCAACCTGGAGTTCTCGCTCGGCTACAGCCACTCGATCACGGTCGAGGCGCCCGAGGGCATCTCGTTCAAGGTCGAGAACCCGACGCACTTCTCGGTCGAGGGCATCGACAAGCAGAAGGTCGGAGAGGTTGCGGCCAACATCCGCAAGCTGCGGAAGCCCGACCCGTACAAGGCCAAGGGTGTCAAGTACGAAGGCGAAGTCATCCGCCGCAAGGTCGGAAAGGCGGGTAAGTAAGCCATGGCATACGGTGTCAAGATTGCTAAGGGCGACGCTTACAAGCGTGCTGCCATCAAGCGTCGTCACATCCGGATCCGTAAGCACATCTCGGGTACGGCTGAGCGTCCGCGCCTGGTCGTGACGCGCTCCAACCGCCACATCGTGGCCCAGGTCATCGACGACGTTAAGGGTCACACCCTGGCGTCGGCGTCGACCCTGGACACGACCGTCCGCGGTGCCGAGGGCGACAAGTCCGCGCAGGCCAAGTCGGTCGGCGCCCTGGTTGCCGAGCGCGCCAAGGCCGCCGGTGTCGAGGCTGTCGTATTCGACCGTGGTGGAAACCAGTACGCCGGGCGCATTGCCGCTCTGGCGGACGCCGCCCGCGAAGCCGGACTCAAGTTCTGAGTCGGTTCCGTAGCTAGCGGAAACAGAGAGAGGTAATTCCAATGGCTGGACCCCAGCGCCGCGGAAGCGGTGCCGGTGGCGGCGAGCGGCGGGACCGGAAGGGTCGCGACGGTGGCGCAGCTGCCGCCGAGAAGACCGCCTACGTTGAGCGCGTTGTCGCGATCAACCGCGTTGCCAAGGTTGTGAAGGGTGGTCGTCGCTTCAGCTTCACTGCGCTCGTCGTAGTGGGCGATGGTGACGGCACCGTCGGTGTCGGTTACGGCAAGGCCAAGGAGGTGCCGGCCGCGATCGCCAAGGGTGTTGAAGAGGCCAAGAAGCACTTCTTCAAGGTTCCCCGTATCCAGGGCACCATCCCGCACCCGATCACGGGCGAGAAGGCCGCGGGCGTCGTCCTGCTCAAGCCTGCTTCCCCCGGTACCGGCGTTATCGCCGGTGGCCCGGTGCGTGCTGTCCTGGAGTGCGCCGGCGTTCACGACATCCTGTCGAAGTCGCTCGGCTCGTCCAACGCGATCAACATCGTGCACGCGACTGTGGCGGCCCTCAAGGGCCTGCAGCGTCCCGAGGAGATCGCGGCCCGCCGCGGTCTGCCCCTCGAGGACGTCGCCCCCGCGGCTCTGCTTCGTGCACGTGCGGGAGCGGGTGCGTAATGGCTCGCCTCAAGGTCACGCAGACGAAGTCGTACATCGGCAGCAAGCAGAACCACCGTGACACCCTGCGGTCCCTTGGTCTCAAGGGGATCAACACCGTGGTCGTCAAGGAGGACCGCCCCGAGTTCCGCGGAATGGTTCACACCGTCCGCCACCTCGTGACGGTTGAGGAGGTCGACTGATCATGGGTGAGAACAACCCGCTCAAGATCCACAACCTCCGTCCCGCCCCGGGCGCCAAGACCGCCAAGACCCGTGTGGGTCGTGGTGAGGCGTCGAAGGGTAAGACGGCTGGTCGTGGTACCAAGGGCACGAAGGCCCGTTACCAGGTTCCGGAGCGCTTCGAGGGTGGCCAGATGCCCCTCCACATGCGTCTTCCGAAGCTCAAGGGCTTCCGGAACCCGTTCAAGACCGAGTACCAGGTCGTGAACCTCGACAAGCTGGCGTCGCTGTACCCGGAGGGTGGCGAAGTCACCGTCGAGGGGCTCGTCGCCAACGGTGCGGTTCGCAAGAACAGCCTCGTCAAGGTCCTCGGCCAGGGCGAGATCACCGTGGCGCTGCAGGTGACGGTTGACGCCGTCTCCGGCTCCGCCAAGGAGAAGATCACCGCCGCCGGCGGTACCGTCACCGAGCTCGTCTGAATTCTCCAGGCGTCTCGATGACTTGAGCGATCCCAGCCGGGGATGCCCCACAAAAGGGGCATCCCCGGTTGGTCGTTCCAAGGGGGGCAGTGTCGCCGGTAAGGTGGCCTGCGCTGCCGAATTTCGTCCGGTGCGTCTCAAGGGAACTCCGGGCGGCCTTTGACTGTTGGTTAGCTGTCAGATATCCGTCGAACCTCAAGACCGTCACCTCTGACGCAGTAGCGCGGGGGTCGCAGGAGGCACCGTGCTCACCGCGTTCGCCCGGGCGTTCAAGACGCCCGACCTGCGCAAGAAGCTGCTCTTCACGCTCGGCATCATCGTGGTCTATCGGGTGGGTACGCACATCCCGATCCCGGGTGTCGACTACCAGAACGTGCAGACCTGTATCGAAGTGGCCAAGGGCAACCAAGGTCTGTTCGGTCTGGTCAACATGTTCAGTGGTGGCGCGCTGTTGCAGATCACGATCTTCGCGCTGGGCATCATGCCGTACATCACGGCGAGCATCATCCTCCAGCTGCTGACCGTGGTGATCCCGCGCCTGGAAGCCCTCAAGAAGGAGGGCTCGGCCGGCACCGCGAAGATCACGCAGTACACCCGCTACCTGACGGTGGCGCTGGCCATCCTCCAGGGCACCGGCCTGGTCGCGACCGCTCGCAGCGGCGCGCTCTTCAGCGGCTGCCAGGTGGCCACCGAGATCGTGCCCGACCAGTCGATCTTCGTCACCATCACGATGGTCATCACCATGACCGCCGGTACGGCCGTCGTCATGTGGCTCGGTGAGCTCATCACCGACCGCGGCATCGGCAACGGCATGTCGATCCTGATGTTCATCTCGATCGCCGCGACCTTCCCGGCCGCCCTGTGGTCCATCAAGACCTCGGGCACGCTGGCCGACGGCTGGATCGAGTTCGGCACGGTCATCCTGGTCGGCCTGGTCATGGTCGGCCTGGTGGTCTTCGTCGAGCAGGCTCAGCGCCGGATCCCGGTCCAGTACGCGAAGCGCATGATCGGCCGCCGGTCCTACGGCGGCACGTCGACGTACATTCCGCTGAAGGTCAACCAGGCGGGCATCATCCCTGTGATCTTTGCCTCGTCGCTGCTCTACATCCCGGCTCTGATCGCACAGTTCTCCAGCGGAACGTCCAGCTGGAAGACCTGGATCGAGACAAACCTGACCAAGGGTGACCACCCGATCTACATCACGGTCTACTTCTTGCTGATCGTTTTCTTCGCCTTCTTCTACGTGGCCATCTCCTTCAACCCCGAAGAAGTAGCCGACAACATGAAGAAGTATGGTGGCTTCATCCCGGGCATCCGGGCCGGCCGGCCGACCGCAGAGTACCTGGGATACGTACTCAACCGGATCACGTGGCCGGGTTCGCTGTATCTGGGTCTGATCGCTCTCGTGCCGACGATGGCGTTGGTCGGGTTCCAGGCGAACCAGAACTTCCCGTTCGGCGGGACCAGCATCCTGATCATCGTGGGTGTCGGTCTGGAGACGGTGAAGCAGATCGAGAGCCAGCTCCAGCAGCGCAATTACGAAGGGTTCCTCCGCTGATGCGAATCGTCCTCGTCGGGCCGCCTGGCGCCGGAAAGGGTACGCAGGCCGCGTTCCTCGCCCAGAACCTGTCGATCCCGCACATCTCCACGGGCGACCTGTTCCGCGCCAACATCAGTCGGCAGACGGAGCTCGGCAAACTGGCGAAGTCCTACATGGACAAGGGCGAGCTGGTACCGGACGAGGTCACCATCGCGATGGCCAAGGACCGCATGGAGCAGCCGGACGCGGAGAACGGCTTCCTGCTCGACGGCTTCCCTCGTAACGTCTCGCAGGCCGAGGCGCTCGACGAGATGCTGAAGAACGAGGGCATGAAGCTCGACGCCGTGCTGGACCTCGAGGTCCCCGAGGACGAAGTGGTCAAGCGGATCGCCGGCCGCCGCATCTGCCGGAACGACTCGGCGCACGTTTTCCATGTCACGTACAAGGCGCCGAAGCAGGAAGGCGTCTGCGACGTCTGCGGCGGCGAGCTGTACCAGCGTGACGACGACTCCGAGGCCACCGTGCGTACGCGCCTGGAGGTCTACCACACGCAGACCGAGCCGATCATCGACTACTACAAGGCCCAGGGCCTGGTGGTCACTATCTTGGCGCTCGGCAAGGTGGAAGAGGTCACGGCTCGCGCGATGGAGGCGCTTCAGCGCGACGAGGACTGACTAGGGTCTGTCTGGGTTCGGATCACGAGAAGGCCGGACCCGTCGACCGTGAGAACGCCCGTCCCGGGGGCTTCCTGCCCCCGGGACGGGCGTTTTCGTGCGCCCCTGAGCCTGCGGTCGCCGCGAGGCCCCGTACCGCCGGGGCGGGCGTTGCGGCGGCTCTACGCGCCGCAGTGAGTGCGATCAACCGGGCGACGGCCAGGGGGCGCGCACAGCATCGCGGCCGACGACATCGGCACCGACCAGTACGAAGCGCAGGCCTGCGCCTCAAGCTCGGCCATGTCCACTCGAAGCACGCCCAGGTAGGTAGCTGGTTCAGCGTGGCGGGCGCGACGTCCGGCTGTCCGTCGAGCTGGTAGCCCCGAGCCTCTTCGATGCGGTGCCGGGCCCGGCGTGGCCTCGAGGGGATCGAGACCGCATCGGCCGCTGCGGCCTGCCGGACCGACTCCCCGCCCTGATGCGGCTCCACGGCCACGGTGACCGCGTGCGCGCCCATGATGGCGCGCGAGAACGACGTCACGGGTGGTAGGTCCCCCTGGAGCCGGTAGGCCATGGCACGGGCCTGGTCCCAGTACCCCCACGCCGTGCCGGTCGTTGCCGAGGCATTCCTCAACTCCGTCGCACTTGTTCGGTCCGCCGCCAGTTATGAGCCCGCACGCGGTGTCAGATCGCTGTATAACCGGAACCCCTCCGTCAGGTCGACCCATAGAGGCTGTGGCGTAGATCACTCTCGAGGGTGCGCTCTTACTCAATGTGTTCTCGGCGAGTTCAAATCTGTTCATGTATGTCCAGATTGCCGTGTGGTCGGCGCTCGCCCCTGCATGAAGGCTCCCCGTCTGGTCACCTTCCGTGAGGGCTATGCAAACCTCAGGGAAACCTCAAATTCACTTTTCGCTTGATCACCCTCGCCTAGGGTCCTGTTCAGCCGGACTGAATCCGAAATCCAGTCTTCTTTCCTGTGGGGGTACAGACGTGAAACCCGGACAGTTGGTCCGCGAGGATGTCGAGGGGGCTTCGGAGGGGATGCGCCACGACATAAGCGGGTCGATGTCCGGTGTGCGGCGTCGGAAGGTGCGCCGTTTCGTGATGGCCGGCATCGGTACGGTTCTCGTCGGGGCGGGCATTGCAGCGGCACTCGTCGCAACCAATGGTCAGGAAGAGGAAGAGCCCGTAGGGCGTCCCGCGGGCGTGGCGGCGCATCCGGATCAGTCGCCGCCGACGCAGTTCATAGCCGCAGGGAATGTCGCCGTCTCGGCGTACTACACGGTGAAGTCGGAGAAGCGGGCGAACGGTGACGGAGCCCTTTCCTTCAATTGGAACCTCCTGAACTCGACCACGGATCGGTACGAGGAGACGGACTGGGCTTGGCTCGATGTGGCGCCGGGGATGAAGACCGCAGCGGTATTGGAGCGCGGCCTGCCGGTCCACCGCATTGGAATCGTGGATCTGGCCACCGGCAAGGTGGAACGGTGGATAAAGACGGACCAGGGCGTTGGCGGTGTGCAGTTCTCGCCGGATGGCAAGCGTCTGGTCGCAACCGCCTATGACATCAATCCGGACGGGCTTTTCAAGGACGCGTCCTACCGGCTGAACGGCAAGATCGTGCCGGGGCCGAAGCCGAGCCGTGCGGGGTTCTATGTCATCGATGCCGCCTCTGGTCAGGCGGATTTCAGCGCGCGCCCGCCCAGGAAGAGTGACGACGGGCTCGTCGTCGGCGGCGGGCGCCAGGACATCGCCTGGAGCCGTGACGGCAAGCTGCTGTGGGAGCCCTGGAGCACCAAGGCGGGCAGGGTCTTCTACAGCGTGGACGGTGAAGAGGTGCCTGTCCCGAAGTCGGAGGAGGAGCTGAGCTCGCCGGGAGCCGTCTCCCCTGACGGGAAGCTGGTAACAGGCCGGTTCGTGGGCGAGGGTGGCCAGATCGTCTCTGAGGTGTTGGACGCCAGGACCGGTGAGCGCGAGGCACTCGTGCCCGGTCAGCAGCTGCTGGCCTGGGCCGACGACGATTGGCTCATCGCCTTCAGGTGCGATCCCGAGCAATGTGAACCCAGCAAGGGTGAGTTCCGAAATCAACTCATTCTTGCCAGCTCGGATGGAAAGGAAGTCATCCCCCTTTCCGGCTTCCGGCCATCTTCCCTCAGCGACGCCAGTCGCTGGACTCCAATCCTTAGCAATCGCTGACCGGATTCGCCGGCTCCGGGAATTCCCGTGGTAGCCGGCGTATTGGCTGTAAAGACCTGCTCTGCCGTGCCCGATTGTGTTCCTGATTGCTGCTTGCCTCTTGATTCTTCTGTTTATGAAGAGCCGATTGACGGTGGACATTCAGAATCTTGGTCGGTAGGGTAAATCTAGATCGCTGCGGAACCGCACAGAAATGGTGTTCTGCAGACTGTCCGGGTCCTTTTAGGGCTCATGAGAAAAAGGGGTGGGAATCGAATGAATAAGACCATGATTAGACGCGGTGTAATGGCCGCCGCGGCCGCCGCCACGGTGGTTGGTTTCTCGGCCGGTCCGGCTGCAGCGGCGACTGGCAGCCAGATAGTCTCCCTGCCGTCCAGCCGTGGCTACATGTACTACAAGGATGACGGTGATGTATTCACCGTCTGCGACACCTACGCTGACGGCTACGGTGTCACCGGGCAGCTGAAGACCCTCAACAGCACGGGCACCGGAATCGTGACCGTCTTGACCGTCGATGACGGTGGTGACTCTGGCTGTGACTCGAGCACTTACGACATCATCGGCGCCAAGTCGTACAGCATGTGGGTGAACTGGCACGGCAATTCCTCCTGGTACGAGTCCGTGGTGTTCTCCGAGTCCTAAACACTGCGATAACTCTGCGATAGACCGAAGCTCCGGCCGGTGCGGGCGATCAACTGGTGTGCCTGCACCGACCGGGGCTTTGTCGTGCTCGGTGTGACGCGCCACTCCCCGTTCGATGGGTGCCAGTCGCACGCGTATCCTGGAGCGCCGTGTACCAATGGCAGGAGGCGCAATCCATCATGGTGGAAATCAAGACCCCCGCGCAGATCGCCAAGATGCGTGAGGCGGGCCTGGTCGTTGCCGCCATCCACGCGGCCACCCGTGAGGCGGCCGTGCCCGGTGCCACGACGAAGGATCTGGACGAGGTCGCGCGCAAGGTACTTGCCGAGCACGGGGCCAAGTCGAACTTTCTCGGGTACGGCGGATTCCCTGCCACCATCTGCACCTCGGCCAACGAGGTCGTCGTCCATGGCATCCCGGACGACAAGACCGTCCTGAAGGACGGCGACATCATCTCCATCGACGCCGGCGCGATCGTCGACGGCTGGCACGGCGATGCGGCATACACCGCGTTCGTGGGCACCGGTCACGCCCCGGAGCTCATCGAGCTCTCCCGGGTGACCGAGGAGTCGATGTGGGCGGGCATCGCCGCGATGAAGCTGGGGAACCGGCTCGTCGACGTCTCCCGCGCCATCGAGACGTACATCCGCCGCCAGCCCAAGGTCGGCGGCGGCCGCTACGGCATCGTCGAGGACTACGGCGGCCACGGCATCGGCACCGAGATGCACATGGACCCGCACCTCCTCAACTACGTCGAGCGCCGACGCGGCAAGGGCCCGAAGCTGGTCCCCGGCTTCTGCCTCGCCATCGAGCCGATGGTCTCCCTGGGCACCCCGAAGACCGAGGTGCTGGAGGATGACTGGACCGTTATTACTACGGACGGCACCTGGTCCTCGCACTGGGAGCACTCCGTCGCGCTGACGGAGGAGGGGCCGCTTGTGCTGACGGCTCCCGACGGTGGGAAAGCGAAGCTGGCGGAGTATGGGATTACGGCCGCGCCGGACCCGGTGGCTTAATGATCTTCGAAGCAGGGCATTCTTCCTCGATTCGTCTTTCCGGGTGCCCTGACGTAGACTGACTCGTCGGCTCTCGTGCACCCGCATGCCTGCATGCGCTCGTACAGAGTCGATCAGGGTAGTCGATTCGAAGGGCGAAGCGTGGCCAAGAAGCAAGGTGCCATCGAGATCGAGGGCACTGTCGTCGAGTCTCTTCCGAACGCAATGTTCAAGGTTGAGCTCCAGAACGGCCACCAGGTTCTGGCACACATCAGCGGCAAGATGCGCATGCACTACATCCGCATCCTCCCTGACGACAGGGTCGTGGTGGAGCTGTCTCCGTACGACCTGACGCGTGGCCGGATCGTCTACCGGTACAAGTAGATCTTGCCTGTGCCCCGCTTCCGCGGGGTGGTGGCACTGACCCGGAGAACCTCACCAATGAAGGTCAAGCCGAGCGTCAAGAAGATCTGCGACAAGTGCAGGGTGATCCGCCGTCACGGCCGGGTCATGGTCATCTGCGAAAACCCGCGCCACAAGCAGCGCCAGGGCTGACGCACGACCGACCTTCTGCATCCGCAGATACTTCGCGCGACGCAAGTAGTACATGTTCATACGCAGAGCCCAGGGCTGAGTTCATCAGGCCTGACACCCCCGGTCGGAGGCTGGGGACCCGGTTCGTACCGAATCTTCGACATGAAGAGGACGGCGGGCGGGAGCCGGTTCTGCGGAAGACCTCCGAACGACAACTGGAGCCATTGAATGGCACGCGTTTCCGGTGTTGACATCCCGCGCGAAAAGCGCGTGGAGGTTGCCCTCACCTACGTGTTCGGCATCGGCCGGACCCTCTCGCAGAAGACGCTGGCCGAGACCGGCGTCAACCCTGACACCCGCGTTCGTGACCTCTCCGAGGAGGAGCTGGTCAGGATCCGCGAGTACGTGGACGCCAACTTCAAGACCGAGGGTGACCTCCGTCGCGAGGTGCAGGCCGACATCCGCCGCAAGGTCGAGATCGGCTGCTACCAGGGTCTGCGTCACCGTCGCGGCCTGCCCGTTCACGGTCAGCGCACCAGCACGAACGCTCGTACCCGCAAGGGCCCGCGTCGCGCGATCGCCGGTAAGAAGAAGCCGGGCAAGAAGTAGTCCACAGCGGACAACGCTTCATCAGCGGTCTTCGCTGTAGGACCGACCACCTCCCCGTAGGAGTAATAGATGCCCCCCAAGGGTCGTCAGGGCGCTGCCAAGAAGGTGCGCCGCAAGGAAAAGAAGAACGTCGCCCACGGGCACGCTCACATCAAGAGCACGTTCAACAACACGATCGTCTCGATCACGGACCCCGCGGGCAACGTGATCTCCTGGGCCTCCGCCGGCCACGTCGGCTTCAAGGGCTCGCGCAAGTCCACCCCCTTCGCCGCGCAGATGGCCGCCGAGTCGGCCGCCCGTCGCGCGCAGGAGCACGGCATGCGCAAGGTTGACGTCTTCGTGAAGGGCCCGGGCTCCGGTCGCGAGACCGCGATCCGCTCCCTCCAGGCCACTGGCCTCGAGGTCGGCTCCATCCAGGACGTCACCCCCACGCCGCACAACGGCTGCCGTCCGCCCAAGCGCCGCCGCGTCTGACGCACGGTTGTCTTAGGTTTCGGGCGGTATGGCCTTTCGGGGCCGTGCCGCCCGTACCCTTGTAGTACTCAAGGGCATCAAATAGTGGGTGCCCATGACTGAAGGATTCCTTCATGCTTATTGCTCAGCGCCCGTCGCTGACCGAAGAGGTCGTTGACGAGTTCCGCTCCCGGTTCGTGATCGAGCCGCTGGAGCCGGGCTTCGGCTACACCCTCGGCAACTCCCTGCGTCGTACGCTCCTCTCCTCGATCCCCGGTGCCGCTGTCACCAGCATCCGGATCGACGGCGTTCTGCACGAGTTCACCACCGTGCCGGGTGTCAAGGAGGACGTCACCGACCTGATCCTCAACATCAAGCAGCTGGTCGTCTCCTCGGAGCACGACGAGCCTGTCGTGATGTACCTGCGCAAGCAGGGTCCGGGTCTGGTCACCGCCGCCGACATCGCGCCTCCGGCCGGTGTCGAGGTGCACAACCCCGACCTCGTCCTCGCCACGCTCAACGGCAAGGGCAAGCTGGAGATGGAGCTGACCGTCGAGCGCGGTCGCGGCTACGTCTCCGCCGTTCAGAACAAGCAGGTGGGGCAGGAGATCGGTCGTATCCCGGTCGACTCCATCTACTCGCCGGTGCTGAAGGTCACGTACAAGGTCGAGGCCACGCGTGTCGAGCAGCGCACCGACTTCGACAAGCTGATCGTCGACGTCGAGACCAAGCAGGCCATGCGTCCCCGTGACGCCATGGCGTCGGCCGGTAAGACCCTGGTCGAGCTGTTCGGTCTCGCCCGCGAGCTGAACATCGACGCCGAGGGCATCGACATGGGCCCGTCCCCCACGGACGCCGCCCTCGCCGCCGATCTCGCCCTGCCGATCGAGGAGCTCGAGCTCACCGTTCGGTCCTACAACTGCCTCAAGCGTGAGGGCATCCACTCCGTGGGTGAGCTCGTCGCCCGCTCCGAGGCCGACCTCCTCGACATTCGCAACTTCGGTGCGAAGTCCATCGACGAGGTCAAGGCGAAGCTGGCCGGCATGGGCCTGGCCCTCAAGGACAGCCCGCCCGGATTCGACCCGACCGCCGCCGCGGATGCCTTCGGCGCGGACGATGATGTGGACGCCGGGTTCGTCGAGACCGAGCAGTACTAAGAGCTCGGGACCGACTGCCGGTTCCTGGGTGCGGGTGCGCTGTGGCTTGTCGCGCAGTTCCCCGCGCCCCTTCCGGGCGCCCCTACGGGGCTGCCCGGATCTCCGACGGGCAGCCGCCCGCTCGGACACTGACCTCGGTACCTGATACGGCCGGGGCAGACACCTAGGAGAAACACCATGCCGAAGCCTGCCAAGGGTGCCCGTCTGGGCGGCAGCGCCGCGCACGAGAAGCTGCTCCTCGCGAACCTCGCGAAGTCGCTCTTCGAGCACGGCCGCATCACCACCACCGAGGCGAAGGCCCGCCGCCTGCGCCCGTACGCGGAGCGTCTGGTCACCAAGGCGAAGAAGGGCGACCTTCACAACCGCCGTCAGGTGCTCACGGTGATCACGGACAAGAGCATCGTGCACACGCTCTTCACCGAGATCGGCCCGCGCTACGAGAACCGTCCGGGTGGCTACACCCGTATCACCAAGATCGGTAACCGTCGTGGCGACAACGCGCCCATGGCTGTCATCGAGCTGGTGGAGGCGCTGACCGTGGCCCAGGAGGCCACCGGTGAGGCCGAGGCGGCGACGAAGCGTGCCGTCAAGGAAGACGTTCTCAAGAAGGACGAGGCCGTCGAGGCCAAGTCCGACGAGGTCGTCGAGGACGCGGCTCCGGCTGACGCCGAGGGCAACGAGTCCAAGGACGCCTGAGCTTCGGCTCGCGTCTGAGCGGGTCCGCCCCTTGCGGGGCGGGCCCGCTTTCGCGTTCACGGCCTCTGGAGAGGATCTGTTGGTGAGTGACGAAGTAGAGCCCGGGTTCGTACGGGTGCGGCTGGACCTGTCGTACGACGGGAGCGGGTTCTCCGGGTGGGCCAAGCAGGCCAGCGGGCGCAGGACCGTGCAGGGGGACATCGAGGACGCCCTGCGGACGGTGACGCGGTCGGGGGAGACCACGTATGAGCTGACCGTGGCCGGGCGGACCGATGCCGGGGTGCATGCGCGTGGGCAGGTGGCGCACGTCGATCTGCCGGAGGCGTTGTGGGCCGAGCATCGGGAGAAGCTGCTGAAGCGGCTCGCCGGGCGGCTGTCCCGGGACGTGCGCGTGTGGCGTGCGGCGGAGGCGCCTGCGGGGTTCAACGCGCGGTTCGCGGCCGTGTGGCGTCGCTACGTCTACCGGGTCGGCGACCAGCCCGGCGGAGTGGACCCGCTGCTGCGCAACCATGTCCTCTGGCACGACTGGGAGTTGGACGTCGCCGCGATGGACGCCGCCGCCAAGTCCCTTGTCGGGGAGCACGACTTCGCGGCGTACGCGAAGAAGCGCGAGGGGGCGACCACGATCCGCGAGATCCTCGACTTCGGGGTGGGCCGGCGCGAGGACGGCATCGTCGAGATCGAGGTCCGCGCCGACGCCTTCTGCCACAACCAGGTGCGTTCCATGGTTGGCGCGCTGCTGTTCGTCGGCGACGGGCACCGTGACGTGGAGTGGCCCCGGCGGGTCCTCGACGCGCACGTCCGGGACAGTGCGGTGCATGTCGTACGGCCGGTCGGGCTGACGCTGGAGGAGGTCGGGTATCCGGCGGACGATCAGCTGGCGGCTCGGCAGGGGCAGACTCGGCGGGTGCGGGTCCGGGGGCAGTGACGGCTTGACGGGGTCCGCTCCGGCCGGGTGGCGGCCGGAGCGGAACGGGTCGCGGGCTACGCCTTGTCGAGTATTTCTTCCAGGGCCGGCTTGAGGAACGGCTTCAGGGTCTTCGAGTACGACGACGTGATGTGGCTGTTGTCGAAGTAGACGACCTGGTCGCCGATCACCGCCGGGCAGACGTCCACCGCGCAGAACGCGGGCGTCGTGTCGATGATCTCCGCACCGTACTTCTCGGCCACCTCACGCTCCATGGCGCGGAACTCCGTGTACTCGAGCGCCTGCCACTCCTTGCGGTTGCAGAGGGAGATGTCGTCGATGTGCGTGGCGAGACAGTCGGGGACGTTCTGCCCGGGCTGCGGGGTGTCCGTCATGTAGACGAGCTTGGCGCCCGTCTCCTTGAACACCTTGAACGAGGCCTCGGCGCCCGACCGGTTCGCCTCCTGGCGGGCTCGGTCGGCGATGACGAGGACGTCGGGCTTGATCTTCTTGAGCTCGGCGAAAGCCGATTCGCGCCAGCTGTCGCACTCGGTGTACTCGCGGTTCACGGTGGGGTTGATGATGCGGTAGATCTGTGGCGAGCAGCCGCCCTTCGATATGGTCACCACCCGCACCCCGAGCTCCTTGCCGATCTCGTGGTAGAGGTCGTTCCACTGCCACGCGTGGGAGTCCCCCATGAGGACAAGGGTCTTGGTGCCCTCCGGGTCGCCGGCGACACAGCCGTCCCGCATCTCGAACTTCTTGACGTCGAAGTTGTCGATGCAACCGTGCTTGGCGGAGTTCTTGGGCGTGGACTGCAGAGCGCTCTGCACGGTTGCGGAGAGCTCGGTGCGGTGCACGGCGTCCTCGACCGATGCCTGGCTGGTGAACCCGACCGCGAGCGTGCTCGACGACGCCGAGGTCGCCAGGTTCAGCGGGATGATCGTGGCCAGGACCATCGCTCCCGCGGTGCCCGCGGTGGTGAACCCGCCGGTGAAGACGCCCTTCCAGGGGCGCGCCACCAGCTTCACGTTCTTCTTGAACTTGCGCTCGACGGCGTAGTGCAGGACCACAGCCACCAGGAACGACAGGACGGCAACCCGTAGCCGGTCCTGGAAGGTGAACTCCCGGTCGGTGATGGACGGCCAGAGCACCAGCAGCGGCCAGTGGGTCAGGTACCAGCCGTAGCTGACGTTGCCGACGAAGTCGAGGACTGGGTTGTCGATCAGCCGCTCCGCGCCGAACCGGGGATTGGCGCAGCCACCGGCGATGATCATGACGGCGCCGAGCACCGGGCCGGCCACCGCGTACCCCGGCAGCGGCGTCTCGTCGGAGATGAGCATCGCCGTGACGAGCACGGTGCCGAGCCCGAGCCACGAAACGACCGCGGCCACGCCGGTGTTCATGCGGGAGACGAGCGGAGCGGCCAGGGCGAGCAGGACGCCGCAGGCGATCTCCCAGATCCGGGTGTGGGTGCTGAAGTACGCGAGCGGCTGGTTCTCGGCAGTCTGGGACCAGCCCTGATAGAACGATCCGCCGATGACGGCCATGAGGAACAGCGCCACCAGAGCGCGGTTGCGGAAGATCTTGCGGCTGATCCACACCACCACGACCAGGACGAGCGGGGCGACGACGTAGAACTGCTCCTCGATGCCCAGCGACCAGAAGTGCTGATACGGGGACTGCGACCCGTCGTTGGCGAAGTAGTCGGTGCCGGTCTCGACCAGGCGCCAGTTCAGGAAGCTGAGGGAGGCGCTGAGGCCGTCCTCCATGTACGCGCGGAACCTGAGCGGGCTGCCGTACATCCACGCCAGGGCCGCGGTGGCGACGATGACGAGGGCCATGGGCGGCGTCAGACGCCGGAAACGGCGCGCCCAGAACTTGGTCAGGGACACCTTGCCGGTCTTCTCGATCTCGGCGAAGAGCTGGCCGCCGATGAGGAAGCCGCTCAGCACGAAGCTCACGTCCACGCCACCGTGGATGTCGAGAATGCCGCAGTGCATGCTGACCACCATCATGATGGCTACGGCACGCAGGCCCTGGATGTCGGGCCGATACTTGCGAAGACGCTCTGTCTCCACGGCCGATGTGCGATGGCGGGGCATGTCTCTCCAGTAACTGACTGTCCGGTCAAGTTGTGCGGCAGGTAGGCGACTTCAGTGGGCCGTCAGGCAGGCGGCAGCCGTGCCACTGACGCGTACTCCTTGGGCGGGAATGCGGATGCCGCACGACAGCCGCAGCTGGGCGGGCAGTTCGTTCTCCGCGCCGATGTGCGCATGGCAGCCCACCACGGCCTCACGGAGGAAGGACTCGCCGCCGATCGATGAGTCGTGGTCCACCACGGACTCGTGGATCCGGGCGCCCTCGGCCACGGTGACGCTCCCGCCGAGGATGGAGCGGTCGACGACCACGCGCGGGCCGATGACGGCGTGCGGACCGATCGTCGAGCCTCCCGTGATGCGGGCGGTCGGGTCGACGGTGGCCGTGGGATGGATCAGGGCCTCGGCCTGCCGCTCCACGAGGGGAGAGGTCACCTTGCCGGTGACCAGGTCGGCGGACCCGTGGACGAATGCCAGCGGCGTGCCGAGGTCGCGCCAGTAGTCCTCCGTGGTGTGGCCGAACACGCGCCGCCCCTGGGCGACGAGCTCCGGGAAGGTCTCCTGTTCGACGGAGACCTCGCGGTCGGCCGGGATGGCGTCGAGGACGGACCGGCGGAAGACGTAGCAGCCCGCGTTGATCTGGTCGGTGACGCACTCCTCCTGGGTCTTCGGCTTCTCCAGGAAGGACAGCACCCTTCCGGCCTCGTCGGTGGGCACGAGGCCGAAGGCACGGGGGTCGGAGACGCGGGTGAGATGCAGCGTCACGTCCGCTTCCCGCGCCTTGTGCTGCTCCAGTACGTCACGCAGGTCGAGCCCGGACAGGATGTCGCCGTTGAGGATCAGGACGGGCGCGTCCGCCGGACCGCGCAGCAGGCGGCCGGCGTTGCGGATCGCCCCGCCCGTGCCGAGCGGGACGCTCTCGACCGCGTAGGAGATCTTCAGGTCCTGGGAGAAGTCCTTGAACTCCTCCTCGAAGAGGCTGGCGAGATACGAGGTGGCGAACACCACGTGCTCGACGCCCGCATCCATCAGCTTGGCTATCTGGTGCCGGATGAAGGAGGATCCCGCGACGTTGAGAAGCGGTTTCGGGGTGTGGTTGGTCAGCGGGCGCAAGCGGGTTCCCTTGCCGCCCACCAGGATGATGGCTTCCTGCATGATTGCCTCGCTCGGTCAGCTGGCGGTGTCGGTGCCAGGGCCTGCGTAATCGGAGGTGAAGCAGGCCTTGATGGCCTTCTCGGTAAGAGGGCGTCCGGCGAAGTCGAGCCGGGAGGCGACCTTGTCGTCGGGCTTGGTGTTCGGGTCGTCGTCGAACCAGATCGACCACCAGTAGACGCCGCTCATCTCTCGTTCCTGGACTACCTGACAGACGGCCTCGTACCAGTTGGCCTGCACCGTCGGGTTCACTGCTCGCTTGGTGTAGAAGTCGCCGGGCGCGTGGTAGGCGCCGTTCATCGCGCCGATGCCGGACTCGGCGATGGTGATGTTGGGCAGCGGTCCTGTGGCCTTCTTGTCCAGCCAGGTGTTCCAGCCGTCGACCAGCGTCGAGACGGACGCGGTGTCCGCGACCTTGACGGGGAAGTAGGCGTCGACGCCGAGGTGGCTGACCGGCATGTTGATGCGGCCGGAGACGTAGTTGTCCCAGTTGGCGTCGTAGGCGACCTCACCTGAGAAGGCCGTCTCGGCGGAGGCGACCAGGGAGTCCCAGCCGGTGTCGCCCTCCAAGGAGTTCAGCTCGGTGCCGATCACAAAGGTGTTCGCCTTCTCTTCCTCGGCGACCTTGAGGTACGGGGTGAGGAACTCCTTGTACGACGCGAACCAGGCGGAGCGCGAGGCGGGTTCGATGTTGCCGCGCCAGCCGGTCGGCGGGTCGAGGGAGGCCTCGTCCATGATCGGGCGGACCGTGGTGCGAAAGCCCGCGTCCTCGAACACCTGCAGCACCCGCTGGAGGCGCTCCGGGGACGGCGTCTTGGCCCCGGCGGAGATCTTGTTGGACGTGGAGTCCCCGGTGAAGTAGGGGAAGGACAGGGACACCGAGTTCGCGCCCAGGCCGATGAGGTACTTGGCCTGCTTGCGGGCCTGGTTCTCGATGAACGTGTCGGAGCGCTTCTTGGTCTCCTCCTCCCAATACACCTGTACGCCCCACTGCGCCATGCCGGCCTTCCAGGGCTTGGCGACCTTGAGGCCGTCGCCGGAGGACGAGGAAGGCGTGGAGGACGAGGGGGAGGACGCGTCCGTCGTATCGGAGGGGTCGTCGGTCGGAGTGCTGGATTCCTCGGGGGCGTCGCCCAGGACGAGCTTGGGCAGGGCCGAGCCCGACTCCCAGCGCACAGGGTGGTCGCCGAGGACGAAGGGGGTGCCCAGCACGATGGTGAGCACGCTCACCGGGAAGATGGCGAGCAGGGGCAGTCGCGAGCGCATGTCAGTTGTCTTCCGGGCGATCAGGCGGGCTTGGCGATCACGACGAACTTGTTCTCCTCGCGCCGGACGAACTTCAGGAAGCCCTTGAAGCCTCCGATTCCTTCCAGCACGGAGAAGACGGGGATGAGAGCGATCACCACGATCGGCTCCCACCACTTGCGTCTGCCGCTGACGGACGCGAGCGCGTTGAGCCGCAGTCCCTCCCAGTAGGTCCAGATGACGTAGGCGAAGTTGAACGCCCACAGGATGGTCACGGACTGGGTCGCGGGCGAGGTGTTCATGTCGTTGATGAGCCAGCCGAAGAGCAGCACGGCGCCGATGTGCTGGAGGGGGCCGAGGATCCAGGTGGTCACACAGATCGACAGGAACCAGCGGTAGCGCAAGGGCACGGACCTGTTGAAGCAGAGAGCCACCAGGCCCCAGGCCCACCGGTCGCGCTGCTTGACGAAGTCGGCGGCGGTGGAGGGGGAGGCGCCGTAGCAGCGGCCGTTGAACCAGTCGCTGCGGCCCGGGTACTTGCGGCAGAAGGTCAGGGCGAGGCGGGCGTCCTCGACGATCTCCTTGGGGCCGAAGTCCCAGCCGATCTCGGCCTCGATGGACGCGCGCAGCACCAGCAGCTCGCCGTGCACACCGGCGGCCGGGGTGCCCATGCCGGTCAGCGCGCGGAAACGGGCGATGTCGTCGGCGGGGCGTACCGCGTCGGCGAGCCAGGTGAAGAGGTTGACCGCGTTCTCGCGGGGATACGTGAGGATGCCCTGGGCCATGTGCTTGGCCTCGTCGGGGTGGGCGCGGCGCTGCCGGTTGATGAACTGGGCGAGCGAGGACGAGGTGTCGGGGCCGACGCCGGTGTCGTCGTCCATGTGCAGCACCCAGACGTAGTCGAGGGCCTCGCCCTCCTCGATGCGCAGCTCGTGGGCGTAGTGGTTGGCGCGGGCCTTGAAGCGGGTGCCGTTCTCCGGGACGTACGCCTTGGGGACGGTGATCACCCGGATCAGCGGGTGCGAGTCGGCGAGCCGGTCGATGTCCGCCGCTGCCTCGCAGCCCTCCTCGGTGAGGATGTCGACGCGCATGTACGGAAACCACTCCGGCATGTGCTCGACGTAGGACAGGATCGAGCGTTCCAGGGCCGGGTAGGTGTCGTGACGTCCGATGGTCGGGCAGAGGATGATCAGGAAGTCCTGGTCGACCGGCGCGGGCGGGGCCATCCGGTCGCTCTTGCGGACCCGGCGGCGGAGCAGCACTGCGCCCTGGATACCGACCAGCACACCGACCACCGGCAGGGACCAGACGACGGTCAGGACCCAGCTCAGCGGAGTCGAACTGGGCCGGTAGGACCACAGCCCGAAGGCGACCAGCAGGACGAAGGGCACCAGGAACGGCAGGATCCCCGGTTTCCACGACGCGGTGCGCTTCGTCAGTTTCGCGTTCTGCCGAGAGTGCGGAACACCCTCGTCGGCGACTGTTGATGCCATGACTTCTGAGGAACTCCTGTGAGATCGCTGGTGCGTTGAGGCAGCCATAGATCTCGGCCGGGGCACGACAAAGCGCGCCACGGCACAGAAACTCTGGGTTCCATGCCCCCCAACGCCTTCTTTGGCGTCATCGGCCACTTGCCTGTCAGAAGCCCCCCCGGGCACCCGAACCACTGGCCGAACAGAAGAGTGATCCTTGCATGTATGTGCCTATGCATGGAACACATGTGAGGGGGATGTGTTCAAAAGTTAATCAACCGAAGTCTTGCGCCGTGATCATGCGCGAAGAGTGATAGGTCCGTTTCACATCGTCCGCGGTGTTCTTCTTCCGGGGCGCGGACACGTTGTCGTACGACAGGGCCTGGCCCCACACCGTCCACAGCACCCAGGGCGTCCTGGTCAGGGTCCGGGGCTGGGCCGCGTTGAGCGGTACGTGGAAGGACTCGGAGACGATCCGCGGCCTGCGGTACCGCTCCAGGCCGCGGTACCAGACCTCGGTCCAGGCTCCGTCGCCGAACGGGCGGGCCGGGGTGTCGCTGTAGTCGTCGACGCCCACGATGTCGACGTAGCGCCCGCCGGGGTAGTAGGCCCGGGGTTCCCGCCCGTAGGACCCGTCCCAGGAGTTCGGCGCCCACACGAAGATCAGGTTGTGCAGGCCGCGCCGGTTCACGAGGTAGTCGTACGTCAGCCGCCACAGCGTCCGGAACGCGGCCGGGTCCTGGCCCGCCCACCAGAAGCCCCTGCCGGGCGCGGTGTTCATCTCGTGGTACGGCCGCAGCAGTACGGGGACCCCGCGGCCGGCCAGGTAGCCCAGGTGGTCGGCGAGGAAGGCGAGGTCGTGCAGCAGGGACTTGTGCTCGGCGGTACCCGGGCTTGTCACCCGGGCGAACCAGCGGGGGTCCTTCGCGGCCGGTGAGTTGCGGTGCAGCGTCTGGGTGTAGCCCTTGACGGGGCTGCCCGGGTAGGGCTGGTGGAAGGAGAACCCGACCAGGCCCGCCGGAGCGCCCCCGTTGTGCGGCAGGGAGACCTCGGCCCCGGACGCGCACTCCCGGTGCGTGCCGGAGGGGCGGTACGAGCCGTCGGCCGTCCGGGGCAGGCCCGCCCACACGCCGACGGCGAGGTCCACGGCGTCCTCGGTGTACCCCCAGTAGCGGCGGCAGCTCGGCCAGGCGCCGGAGTAGGAGCGGGCCTGGCCCACCGCCCAGCCGGGTTGGCCGTAGCCGGGGCCGAGGTCCAGTTCCACGAAGCCGGGCAGCCGGCCGGTGATGTCTCGGGCCTTGCGGTAGTAGTAGCCCGGCGCCTTGGTGCCCTGGTAGTCGCCGTACTGCGGGTTGTACCGCTCGTTGTGCAGCTCCACGTGCTGGCCGATCACCGTGCGGCTCGGGCGGTCGCGGCGCGCGGTGTTCTCCTGGTTCGCGAGCATCGCGTACACCTGGCGCGCCTCGGGGGTCGCCTTCGGATCCCGGTCCCGCAGATCGGTCGGCACCGCCCGGGGCCCGGCCGCGCTCTCCTGCTGCTCGGGCCAGGCCCACACTCCCAGCGGGGCCAGTAGCGCGGCGCCCGCGCAGGTCCCGAGCAGCAGGCGTCGGGACGGGCGCTGCGTGGTCATGGAGTGGTCCCCCCGGGGCCGGCCGTCGGCGACACGGCCAGTGTCCGACTTGCCGACGAGCGTGCGGGAGAGTCTCACACGTCCTTGTTGCGGGGCACGGCCGCCCGGGGCGGGGCCGTGGTCACCGGGGCGGGGTCCGGGTCACTCGTTGGCCGCGGTAGACGCCTGGGCCTCGCCGCGGCGGCGGATCTGCCGGAAGGCGAACTCGGCGAGGTCGTCGCCGGTGGTGAAGACCGCGGTGTCCTTCGTCGTCACGTCCTTGCCGTTGGTGAAGCCGGCGAGGGTGAAGTAGGCGTAGCGCCCGTAGGAGTTCGTGGTCGAGCGGCAGACCGCCGAGTCGCAGAAGGGCTTGACCTTCCCGCCGGACAGCGAGGCGATGATGCTCTTCGCGTCCGCGTCGCCCTTGGCCTTGACCGCCTGGGCCTCGGTGTCGAAGACGGCCACACCGACCGTCACGGCGACGCCGTCCTTGCTGTAGGTGACGCGCAGGAGGCGCGTGCACTTGTTCTTGGTGAGGACCGTGGCGAGCGTGCCCTTCGCGGCCGTGGCGCAGTTCGTCGTGTCGGCCGTCGGACCCTTTGTGTAGACGCGGTCACCCATGGTCAGCGTCGAGCCGGGGAAGAGGAGGCCGGGGCTGAGCGGTGCCGTGTCCTTCTTCACGCTGGATATGAAGTCCTTCGGGTCCAGCGGGGGAGGGGCCGAGGTCGGCGCGAAGGACGGTTCCGGCGCGGTGGTGTCGCTCGGGATGTCCGCGGTGGCGGGCAGGTTGCTGGGCGAGTTCGAGGCCTGGCTGCTGCCGTTCGCGGACACGACGGCCACCGCGACGGCGACGCCGACCGCGACCGTGGCAAGCGCTCCGCCGCTGATCAGCAGCACCCTGCGGCGCTTGTTGCGCGACTCGGAGGCGTCGGCGAGCGCCGCCCAGTCCGGAGTCCGGTCGTCCGTCTGGCTGCCCCACTGGGGTCGCTGCGATCCTGAATTCCAGGGATCCCACGGGGGCTGCCCCTGCCCACCCTGCCCATAGCTCATGTGCCGCATCTTAGACGGGGGTTGGGGTGTGCCGTTCCGCTTCGGCGGGCACTCGGGACCTGGTGCGAGGTGAGCCCGCACGGGCAAAAGTGACATCTCCGGGTGGTTGGTGCGTCGCGGTTCCCGGGGTGCGGGGTGCCGTGAATATTTCGTACGGTTGTACTAGACGTTGTCGGTCGCGGTGGCGGCCGTGAGGCGCGTTTTGACCCTTCCGGGGCAGCGCGAGTACTCTTGCATTTCGTTATGCGTATCGGCTTGGTCGTTCTCACGCGAGAGGCCCTTACGTAGGTTCCCTGGAGCAGTTACCAGTGGGCGGCATACGGGCATCGTTCCCGGCACTGTCGTCCCCAGCTGCATGATCGCTTCAGTGATGCCATGTGTCAGGACCCATCCACTGAAGAAGCGAAGGCTACGAAGTGCGTACGTTTAGCCCCAAGCCCGGCGACATCACTCGCCAGTGGTACGTCATCGACGCTCAGGATGTAGTCCTGGGCCGTCTGGCGACCACCGCCGCGAACATCCTTCGGGGCAAGCACAAGCCGATCTACGCCCCCCACGTCGACGCTGGTGACTTCGTCATCATCATCAACGCCGACAAGGTGCACCTCTCCGGCAACAAGAAGACCCAGAAGCTGGCGTACCGCCACTCCGGTTACCCGGGTGGTCTGCGCTCCGTCCGTTACGACGAGCTGCTGGCGAAGAACCCCGAGAAGGCCGTCGAGAAGGCCATCAAGGGCATGATCCCCAAGAACACCCTGGGCCGTCAGGTGCTCTCGAAGCTGAAGGTCTACTCGGGCGACCAGCACCCGCACGCTGCGCAGCAGCCGGTGCCGTTCGAGATCACCCAGGTCGCGCAGTAGTTCCGGCCACCCCCTAAGACACAGAAAATTCTGAGGAGAATCGTGGCCGAGACCACCGTTGAGCAGCCGGTCGAAGAGACCGAGGGCGAGCTCGTCGAGAACGTCGAGAACTACACCACCGAGTCCGAGGTCCCGCCCGTCGAGGGCGAGTACACCTCGGAGTCGCTCGCGGGCCGCTTCGGCGACCCGCAGCCGGCCGCCGGCCTGGGCCGTCGCAAGAACGCCATCGCCCGCGTCCGGATCGTCCCGGGCACCGGCAAGTGGAAGATCAACGGTCGCACCCTTGAGGACTACTTCCCCAACAAGGTGCACCAGCAGGAAGTCAACGAGCCCTTCAAGGTGCTCGAGCTCGACAACCGCTACGACGTTGTCGCCCGCATCACGGGTGGCGGCGTCTCCGGCCAGGCCGGTGCGCTCCGTCTCGGTGTCGCCCGCGCGCTGAACGAGGCCGACGTCGACAACAACCGCGGCGCCCTCAAGAAGGCCGGCTTCCTCAAGCGCGACGACCGTGCGGTCGAGCGCAAGAAGGCCGGTCTCAAGAAGGCCCGTAAGGCCCCGCAGTACAGCAAGCGTTAATCTTCGCTGCCTGCTCGTACGCGTAGCACGTGTGGTCGGTCGAGCACGTGTGGTTACGCGTAGTACGTCCGAACGCCCCGGCGGCACGCCACAGTGCCGTCGGGGCGTTCGTTTATCACAGCCTTAGGCGTATAACGGCACAAGGTGCTCAAAGGCTCGTGTGATCGGATGACGTCCGAATTCTGAAGCTTTCTCAGGAGGACAAGTGGGACGACTCTTCGGCACGGACGGCGTGCGCGGTGTTGCCAACGCGGATCTGACGGCCGAGCTCGCGCTCGGTCTCTCCGTCGCGGCGGCGCACGTACTGGCCGAGGCGGGCACGTTCGAGGGCCACCGGGCAGTCGCGGTGGTCGGTCGTGACCCGCGCGCGTCCGGGGAGTTCCTGGAGGCCGCCGTGGTCGCCGGTCTGGCCAGCGCGGGCGTGGACGTCCTGCGCGTCGGTGTGCTGCCCACCCCCGCGGTGGCGTACCTCACCGGTGCGCTGGGCGCCGACCTCGGCGTGATGCTCTCCGCCAGCCACAACGCGATGCCCGACAACGGCATCAAGTTCTTCGCCCGCGGCGGCCACAAGCTCGCCGACGAGCTGGAGGACCGGATCGAGGGCGTCTACGAGGAGCACCGCACCGGCGCTCCCTGGGACCGGCCGACCGGCTCCGGCGTGGGCCGCGTGCGCAGTTACGACGAGGGCTTCGACCGGTACGTCGCCCACCTCCTCGGCGTACTCCCCAACCGCATCGACGGTCTGAAGGTCGTCCTCGACGAGGCACACGGTGCCGCGGCCCGCGTGTCGCCCGAGGCCTTCGCGCGCGCCGGCGCAGAGATCATCACGATCGGCGCCGAGCCGGACGGGCTCAACATCAACGACGGATGCGG
This sequence comes from Streptomyces sp. NBC_00620, assembly GCF_026341825.1. Taxonomy (GTDB): domain Bacteria; phylum Actinomycetota; class Actinomycetes; order Streptomycetales; family Streptomycetaceae; genus Streptomyces. The sequence goes on along the minus strand of NZ_JAPENY010000001.1, from coordinate 928,220 downwards.
CTCCACCCACATGGAGAAGCTCCAGGCCGCCGTCCTCGAGCACGGTGCCGACCTCGGCATCGCGCACGACGGCGACGCCGACCGCTGCCTCGCCGTGGACCACACGGGTGCCGAGGTCGACGGGGACCAGATTCTGGCCGTACTCGCGCTGGCGATGCGGGAGCGTTCCGCACTGCGCTCCGACACCGTTGTCGCGACGGTCATGTCCAATCTGGGCTTCAAGCTCGCCATGGAGCGCGAGGGCCTGTCCTTCGTGCAGACGGCGGTCGGTGACCGCTACGTCCTGGAGGAGATGAAGAAGCACGGGTACGCGCTCGGCGGCGAGCAGTCCGGGCACGTGATCATCCTCGACCACGCCACCACCGGCGACGGCACGCTGACCGGGCTGCTCCTCGCGGCCCGGGTCGCCCAGACCGGTCGTACGCTCCGGGACCTCGCGTCCGTCATGGAGCGGCTGCCGCAGGTGCTCATCAATGTGCCGGACGTCGACAGGTCGCGGGTGGGAACCTCCGCCGAACTGGCCTCCGCCGTGGCCGACGCCGAGCGCGAACTCGGTGCCACCGGGCGGGTGTTGCTCCGTCCCTCCGGCACCGAGCCGCTCGTACGGGTGATGGTCGAGGCCGCCGACATCGACCACGCGCGGTCGGTGGCCGGGCGGCTCGCGGACGCCGTGAAGTCGGCGCTGGGCTAGGCCACTTCAGGTGTACGCGCGCGCTGTCTCGCCCAGAACCACTTCTGGGCGAGCAGCGTGAGCGTGCCGGCGGCGATGATGCCGCCGAGGTTGGCGAGGAGCTGCCAAGTGGAGCCCCACGTCTGGGAGTAGTCCGTGTAGCTGAAGGCCACCGCCGCGTTCGCCGCCGCCGGGACCGTCGTCACCGAGATCGCGACGCCGATCAGCGCGCCCGACTTCGCGGACGTGAGCGAGAGGGTGCCCGCGACGCCCGCCAGGAAGGCCACGACGAAGGACATCCAGTCGGGCTTCCAGATGAAGGCCGTGTTCGGCCGGGCCGCCTCCACCATCGACCTCTCGAACAGCCCGAGCGCGTCCAGCAGCCAACTGAAGCCCGCCGTCAGCACTATGGCGACGGCGAACCCGGCGAGCAGCGCCCACAGCGACCGCCACACCAGTTGCGGGGCCCGCTGCACGAGCGCCGTGGAGATCCCGGCGAGCGGCCCGAACTCCGGGCCCACGGCCATCGCGCCCACGATCAGGATCGCGTTGTCGAGCATCACACCGCAGGCCGCGAGCATCGTCGCGACCGCGAGGAGCCCCACGTAGGTGACGGTGAGCGTCGACTCCTCGTGCGTCGCGTCCGTCAGGTGCTCCCACAGCACCGCGTCCACGCCCTCGCCCGGCGCCTCGTCCTCCGCCTTGTCGGCGCGCTTCGACAGTGACAGGTCGATGTTCTCGACGGCGATCGAGCCGGTCTTGTCGAGGTCCAACTTCTGGAGGCCGCTGATGAGTTCGTCGCCCGCCTCGCGCGCGACGTCGACCATCACCACGTCTCCGGCGGGGTTGCGGGCGGCGCCCGGCACGACCACGAGATGGGCGGTGCCGACCGTGTTCTCGATCAGGCGCACCACGTCGTCCGTCTTGCCGGCCGGGGTGATCAGGCGCAGATGCAGCATGACGTCTTTCTACACGGCTCGCATGGACTGCTACTGGGATTCATTCTCGGTGCTCCGGCGTTCACGTCGGGGGTGTGGAGAATCCGGCGGCTGTGCCGTGGAGCGGCACGGTAGTGGGTGTCGGTGCACGCTGCTGCCGGCGGAGCCGGGGAGGGCTCGTTGTCTTCTGCCTGGCAGGGGTGATGTGGGGAACGGATGTTCCGGGTTCATGAGAGCGGGCCTCGTTCATACGATCGGCGGCATGCAGCTCCGGTACGCCTTTCGCCTGTACCCGGAGCCCGGCCAGGAACGCGCTCTGGCGCGGGCGTTCGGGTGCGCACGGGTCGTGTTCAACGACGCCGTGCGCGCCCGCCGCGACGCCCACGAGACGGGTGCCCCGTATCCGTCGGCGGCCGTGCTGTCCAGGGCGTTGGTGACCGAGGCGAAGAAGTGCCCGGAGCGGTCCTGGCTGGGTGAGGTCTCCGCGGTCGTGCTCCAACAGTCCCTGCGGGATCTGGAGTCCGCCTATCGGAACTTCTTCGCCTGTCTCAAGGGCGAGCGGAAGGGTCCGAAGATCGCTGCTCCCCGGTTCAAGTCCCGCAAGGACACCCGGCAGTCCATCCGGTTCACCGCCAACGCCCGCTGGTCCATCACCCCGGGCGGACGGCTGCACCTGCCCAAGATCGGGGCGGTGAAGGTCGTCTGGTCCCGGACCCTGCCCACCACCCCCACCTCGGTCACCGTCATCAAGGACAGTGCGGGCCGGTTCTTCGCCTCTTTCGTGATCGACACCGACCCGGACACCGACGCCGTCACCGTGCCGGACACCGGCCAGAGTGTGGGCATCGATCTCGGTCTCACCCTCCCCCACGCGCGGCTTCGCTCGCGCGGGGGGACCCCCATCGCGGTCCTGTCCGACGGCACGAAGGTCTCCTCGCCGCGCTTCCTGCGCCGGGCGGAGAAGAAGCTGAAGAAGGCCCAGCGGGAGCTGTCCCGCAAACAGAAGGGATCCAGGAACCGTGACAAAGCCCGCCTGAAGGTCGCCCGCGCCCACGTGCAAGTGGCGGATGCCCGCCGCGAGTTCCACCACCAGCTCTCCAGCAAGCTGATCCGCGAGAACCAAGCGATCGCCGTGGAGGACCTGGCCGTGAACGGACTCGCACGGACCCGGCTGGCGAAATCGGTCCACGACGCGGGCTGGTCATCCTTCGTGAACATGCTCCAGTACAAGGCCGCCCGATACGGGCGCACCTTCGTCAAGATCGACCGGTTCGAGCCGACCAGCCAGACCTGCTCTGTCTGCGGAGTCAAGGACGGGCCCAAGCCCCTCGACGTGAGGGAATGGACCTGTGCCGCCTGCGGCACCGTCCACGACCGTGACGTCAACGCCGCAACCAACGTCAAGACGGCCGCCGGACTGGCGGTATCAGCCTGCGGAGCGCCGGTAGGACCAGGAGCGATCCTGGCACGGCGTCAAGAAACAGGAAGCCACGGAATCCCCACCAGGAGCCGTGCCGCGCAGCGGCACAGCACTCGGTAGGGACGGCCGGAATCCTCGCCCTTCAGGGCAAGGAGCATGTCAAAGCTTGCGCAGGCTCAGCCTCTGCACCTTGTGGTCCGGGCCCTTGCGCACGACGAGGGTCGCGCGGCCGCGGGTGGGCGCCACGTTCTCCAGCAGGTTCACCTTGTTGATGGTCCGCCAGGTCGTACGGGCGTAGTCGAGCGCCTCATCTTCGGAGACCTGGGTGTACCTGCGGAAGTACGAGGAGGGGTTCTGGAATGCCGTGGCGCGCAGCTTGCGGAAGCGGTTGAGGTACCAGGCCTCGATGTCCTCGGCGCGGGCGTCGACGTACACGCTGAAGTCGAAGTAGTCGGCGAGACCGACGCGGGTGCGGCCGTCCTTGCCCGGCAGGGCGGGCTGCAGGACGTTCAGGCCCTCGACGATCAGGATGTCGGGGCGGCGGACCGTGAGCCGCTGGCCGGGGACGATGTCGTAGATCAGGTGCGAGTAGACGGGGGCCGTCACCTCGTCCTTGCCCGCCTTGATGTCGGCGACGAACCGGGTGAGCGCGCGGCGGTCGTACGACTCGGGGAAACCCTTCCTCGACATCAGGCCGCGCGCCTCGAGCTCCTTGGTGGGGAGCAGGAAGCCGTCCGTGGTGACCAGCTCGACGCGCGGGTGCTCGGGCCAGCGGGAGAGCAGGGCCTGCAGGAGGCGGGCGACCGTGGACTTTCCGACGGCCACCGAGCCCGCGACGCCTATCACGAAGGGCGTGCCGGACTGGGAGCCCTTCTCGCCCAGGAAGGTGTTCAGGGCGCCTCTGAGCCCGTCCGTGGCACCGACGTACAGATTGAGCAGCCTGGACAGCGGCAGGTAGATGTCCCGCACCTCGTCGAGGTCGATGACATCGCCCAGGCCGCGCAGCTTCTCGACCTCCTCGGCGTTCAGCGGGAGCGGCGTTTTTTCGCGCAGCGCGCTCCACTCGGCACGGGTGAGGTCGACGTAGGGAGTCGCCTCCGGCTTGGACCGGTGGGCGCTCCGCGGCAACGAGGAGACCGGAGAGATCACCAGTCCATTGTTACGGGAGTGTGGACGTGATGGGGCGTGGGGTCCGTCACGCGGGCTACTCCGGGGGGAGCGCGGGCAGGGGTGGGAATTTCCGATATCGGGCACGAGGTGCCGGGTTCGGGCGGCTTCCGGCCCTTAGGCTGCCGCCCATGTGCGGAATCGTGGGATACGTGGGGTCGCAGTCGGCGCTTGACGTGGTGATGGCCGGACTGAAGCGGCTGGAGTACCGGGGGTACGACTCGGCGGGTGTCGCCGTACCGGCGGACGGGGGGCTCGCCGCCGCGAAGAAGGCCGGGAAACTGGTCAACCTGGAGAAGGAGCTGGTCGAAAGGCCGCTGCCGACCGGGTCGACGGGGATCGGGCACACCCGGTGGGCCACGCACGGCGGGCCCACGGACGCGAACGCCCATCCGCACCTGGACAACGCCGGCCGGGTCGCCGTCGTGCACAACGGAATCATCGAGAACTTCGCGGTGCTGCGGGCCGAGTTGGCCGAGCGCGGGCACCACCTGGCCTCCGAGACGGACACCGAGGTGGTCGCGCATCTGCTCGCCGAGGAGTTCTCGGTCTGCGCGGACCTGGCGGAGGCCATGCGGCTGGTGTGCCGGCGCCTCGAAGGCGCGTTCACGCTGGTGGCGGTGCACGCCGATGAGCCGGACGTGGTCGTCGGCGCGCGGCGGAACTCGCCCCTCGTGGTGGGCGTCGGAGAGGGCGAGGCCTTTCTCGCCTCGGACGTCGCCGCGTTCATCGCCCACACGCGGTCGGCGATCGAGCTGGGCCAGGACCAGGTGGTGGAGCTGCGCCGGGACGGGGTGACGGTCACCGGCTTCGACGGCCTCCCCGCCGAGGTGCGCGCCTTCCACGTGGACTGGGACGCCTCAGCGGCCGAAAAGGGGGGCTACGACTACTTCATGCTCAAGGAGATCGCCGAGCAGCCCAAGGCGGTCGCCGACACCTTGCTGGGGCGCATCGACGCGTCCGGCCTGCTGACGCTGGACGAGGTGCGGATCCCGGTCCACGAGCTGCGCGAGGTCGACAAGGTCGTCATCGTCGCCTGCGGTACGGCCTTCCACGCCGGGCTGATCGCCAAGTACGCCATCGAGCACTGGACGCGGATCCCGTGCGAGGTGGAGCTGGCGAGCGAGTTCCGCTACCGGGACCCCATCCTGGGCTCGCGCTCGCTGGTCATCGCCATCTCGCAGTCCGGCGAGACCATGGACACCCTGATGGCGCTGCGGCACGCCCGCGAACAGGGCTCCAAGGTGCTGGCGATCTGCAACACCAACGGCTCGACGATCCCGCGCGAGTCGGACGCGGTGCTGTACACGCACGCCGGTCCGGAGGTCGCGGTCGCCTCGACCAAGGCGTTCCTGACGCAGCTGGTCGCCTGCTATCTGGTCGCGCTGTACCTCGGCCAGGTACGCGGCACCAAGTGGGGCGACGAGATCCTGGCCGTGATCCGTGACCTGTCCCAGATCTCCGCTTCGGTCGACCAGGTCCTGGAGACCATGGAGCCGGTACGGGAGCTGGCGCGGTCCCTCGCCGACAAGAACACGGTGCTGTTCCTCGGGCGGCACGTGGGCTATCCGGTCGCGCTCGAAGGCGCGCTCAAGCTCAAGGAGCTGGCGTACATGCACGCCGAGGGCTTCGCGGCGGGCGAACTGAAGCACGGGCCGATCGCGCTGATCGAGGATGACCTGCCGGTCGTCGTGGTCGTCCCCTCGCCCCGGGGGCGGTCCGTTCTTCACGACAAGATCGTGTCCAACATCCAGGAGATCCGGGCGCGGGGTGCGCGGACGATCGTGATCGCGGAGGAGGGGGACGAGGCGGTCGTGCCGTACGCGGACCACTTGATTCGCATTCCGGCTACGCCGACCTTGCTGCAGCCGCTGGTGGCCACGGTGCCGTTGCAGGTCTTCGCTTGTGAGCTGGCCACGGCTCGGGGGAACGAGGTGGATCAGCCTCGGAACCTGGCGAAGTCGGTGACGGTGGAGTAGCCCTTCAGGGCGTCGGGGAAGGCGGAGAAGGCCCCGGTGGGGAGTGTGGTGCGAGCTTGCTGCGGCGTAGGGGTGAGTCGGAGTGGGCGCGTGTTGGTTGCGCGGCCGTTGCCGGATCCTTCCGGATCCGGGAGCAGGCAGCAGACCAGGTAATTGCCTCCTGCCGAGTGACTGGCGAGGTGCGATCGCGTCCGTCCTTGCCGGCGCGCTTCTCGATCGACGGTTGTCGTCGGCTGACCTGGGATCCCGGTTTTCCGGGCTGCCCCGATGGTGAGGTGAAGGGGGCGGTGCCGGATCGCCGTAGGGTCTCGGCATGAGCATCATCGGGGTCGGTATCGATGTGGCGGAGATCGACCGGTTCCGGGCTTCGCTGGAGCGTACGCCTGGGCTGGCCGAACGGCTGTTCGTGGAGAGCGAGTTGCTGTTGCCGAGCGGTGAGCGGCGGGGTGTCGCCTCGCTCGCGGCCCGCTTCGCGGCCAAGGAAGCCGTGGCCAAGGCGCTGGGCGCTCCGGCGGGCCTGCACTGGACGGACGCCGAGGTCTACGTCGAGGACAGCGGGCAACCGCGGTTGAAGGTGACGGGCACGGTGGCCGCCCGCGCGGCCGAGCTGGGCGTGCGGTCCTGGCATGTGTCGCTGAGCCATGACGCCGGTGTGGCCTCGGCTGTGGTGGTGGCGGAGGGATAGCTGCGCGAAACTCGACCGTATGCGTACTGCGTACAGCGTGGAGACCGTGAGGACTGCCGAGCGAGACCTGATGGCGCGGCTTCCGGAGGGGGCGTTGATGCAGCGCGCCGCTGCCGGACTGGCCGTCGCCTGCGCCCAGTTGCTGGGGCGGGTGTACGGGAGCCGGGTCGTGCTGCTGGTGGGGAGCGGGGACAACGGCGGAGACGCCCTGTACGCGGGGGCGCGGCTGGCGGGGCGTGGGGCGGGTGTCACTGCTGTCCTGCTCAGCCCCGAACGTACGCACCCGGGAGGGGTCGAGGCTCTGCGCCGGGCCGGCGGGCGGACCGTGAGTCCGGCCGCCGCCGAGGAGATCGTCCGCCGGGCCGATCTCGTTGTCGACGGGATCGTCGGGATCGGGGGCAAGGGTGGGCTCCGGGCCGATGCGGCGGCGCTGGTCGGGGTTGTCGACGGCTCCCGCGCGGCTGTCGTCGCCGTCGATCTGCCGAGCGGCGTCGAGGCGGACACCGGCGAGGTGCTCGGGGCCGCTGTCCGCGCCGACCTCACGGTCACTTTCGGGACGCACAAGCCGGGGCTGCTGATCGATCCGGCGCGGGAGTACGCCGGGTCGGTGCGGCTTGTCGACATCGGGCTCGGGGCCGAACTGCCCGCCGACCCCGAGTTGGAAGCCTTGCAGCACGCGGATGTCGCCGCGCGGCTGCCGGTGCCGGGGGCTGAGAGCGACAAGTACCGGCGGGGGGTCGTCGGGATCGCCGCCGGGTCGGCGCGGTATCCGGGGGCGGCCGTGCTCGCCGTGGCCGGGGCGTTGCGGGGTGGGGCGGGGGCCGTGCGGTACGTCGGGCCCGCCGGGGACGCGGTTCTCGCCCGCTTTCCGGAGACGCTGGTGTCCGACCAGGGGCCCAAGCATGCCGGGCGGGTGCAGGCGTGGGTGGTGGGGCCGGGGGCCGGGGACGATGCGTCGGGCGTGGGGGAGGCGCTGGCGGCGGATGTGCCTGTGTTGTTGGACGCGGATGGGTTGCGGCTGGCCTCGCGGGTGGTGGTGCGGGGGCGGGGGGCGCCGACCTTGATGACCCCGCATGCGGGGGAGGCGGCGGCGCTGCTCGGGGTCTCGCGGGAGTCTGTCGAGGGGGCTCGGCTGGCTGCCGTGCGGGAGCTTGCGGGGCTTTATGGGGCGACTGTGCTGCTCAAGGGGTCTACGACGTTGGTCGCTGACGCCGGGGGTGGGGTGGTGCGGGTGAACTCGACCGGGACGGGGTGGCTGGCCACCGCGGGGAGTGGGGACGTGTTGTCTGGGCTTGGGGGGTCGTTGCTTGCGGCGGGGCTGTCGGCGCTCGATGCCGGGAGTGTTGCCGCGTATCTGCATGGGCTGGCGGGGCGGTTTGCTGCGGATGGGGCGCCTGTGGGGGCGCATGACGTGGCTGATGCGATTCCGGGTGCCTGGCGGGATGTGTGTGGCTGAGGTGAGGGTTTTTCGCCCCCTCCGCCCCTACCCGTCCCGTTCCTGGGGGCTCCGCCCCCAGACCCCCGTATCGCGCTGACGCGCTCGTCCTCAAACGCCGGACGGGCTGAAACCGGGCGTAGCCCGGAAGTGCGGGACGGGTAGGGGCGGAGGGGGCGAAGAAAAGTCGGTGTCGGCCCGCCGCCTAACGGGCGACCCCCTCCGCGCGGCTCACCCGTGCTCGCCCTCCCGTTGCGTATGGCTGATCGCATGATCAGCAGACGAATGACGTGTCGTGGGATCGCGGTGATGCTCGCCGTGGTGACCGTCCTGCCTGTCGGGGCGGCGTATGCGGAACCTGTTCCTCCCGCTTCCGGGCCGGAGGCGGAGCTTGTGCCCGGGGTGCCGCCGGGGCCGTACCAGCCGTGGCAGATCGATACGCCCGACCAGGTGCTGGCGCCGAAGGTGTACACGCCGACCGCCACGGAGGACGCGGCCGAGCCGCGGGACGCGATGGAGGCGACGTACGCGCTCGTCGAGTACGTGCCGCTCGGGGACGCCGCCGCGAAGGTGGCGTGCAGCAAGCGGACCGGGCCCTATCAGCGCCAGGTCGAGCGGTGGCTGAAGCTGAAGGTGGACGGGAAGCAGTCCGGCGCGGACTGTCTTGCCATCCGTGGCTTCCAGACGAAGCACAAGATCAAGCCGAGCATCGGCTTCGCCGGGCCCGTCACCTGGGCTCATATGCAGTTGCTGTCGGCGAAGAAGAACCCGAACGCGGCCAAGAAGTGTCCTGTCCGGTCGTACCGCGTGGCCTGCGTGGATCTCACCCGTCAGCTCACCTGGGTGCAGAAGGGGAAGAAGGTCATCTACGGGCCGGTGCCGATGAGGAGCGGGCGGGCCGGGTACGGGACGCGGACGGGCTGGAAGAAGGTCTACTGGAAGCACAAGAACCACTGGTCGACGCTCTACAACACCCCCATGCCGTACAGCCAGTTCTTCGACGGCGGACAGGCATTCCATGCCGTCTACGGCAGCATCTACACCACGGTCGGCTCGTGGGGCTGTGTGAATCTGCGGCTCGCCGACGCCCGCAAGCTGTGGGGCGTCCTAAAGAAGGGCGACCGGGTCTACGTATGGGGCCGCCGGGCCGGTACCTGAGTGCCACCGGTGCCGGGGTGCTGTCGGACCCCTCTGAGACACTGGGGACGCTATGAACGAGACAGCACCCCTGCGCGCCCGCGCCGAGATCGATCTGGCCGCACTCCGGGCCAATGTGCGGACCCTGCGCGCCCACGCGCCGTCCGCGGCCCTGATGGCCGTGGTCAAGTCCGACGCGTACGGCCACGGGGCGGTCCCGTGTGCCCGTGCGGCGCGCGAGGCGGGCGCCACCTGGCTCGGCACCGCCACCCCCGAGGAGGCTCTCGCGCTGCGGGCGGCGGGACTGCCGGGCCGGATCCTGTGCTGGCTCTGGACGCCCGGCGGCCCCTGGGCCCAGACCATCGAGGCCGACGTCGATGTGTCGGTGAGTGGTCTGTGGGCGCTGCGGGAGGTCACTCAGGCGGCCCGGGACATCGGCGCCCCCGCCCGCGTCCAGCTCAAGGCCGACACCGGTCTCGGGCGCAACGGCTGCCAGCCCGCCGACTGGCCCGAACTCGTCGCTCAGGCTCTGCGCGCCGAGGCCGACGGGCTGATCACCCTCACCGGCCTCTGGTCGCACTTCGCCTGCGCCGACGAACCCGGCCACCCCTCCATCCAGGCCCAACTCACCCGTTTCCGCGAGATGGTGACGTACGCCGAGGAGCGCGGCGCCCGCCCCGAAGTGCGGCACATCGCCAACTCGCCCGCCACGCTGACCCTTCCCGAGAGCCACTTCGATCTCGTACGCACGGGAATCGCGGTCTACGGCATCTCGCCGAGCCCCGAGATCGGCACCCCCGCCGACTTCGGGCTGCGCCCGGTGATGACGCTGAGCGCGTCGCTCGCGCTGGTGAAGCACGTGGAAGGGGGGCACGGCGTCAGCTACGGGCATCACTACATCACCCCCGGCGACACGACCCTCGGCCTCGTGCCCGTCGGGTACGCGGACGGCATCCCGCGCCACGCCTCAGGCACCGGACCCGTGCTGGTCGGCGGCAAGCTGCGGACGGTCGCCGGTCGGATCGCGATGGACCAGTTCGTCGTCGACCTCGGCGGGGACGAGCCGGAAGTCGGTGCGGAGGCCGTGCTGTTCGGGCCCGGCGACCGGGGCGAGCCGACCGCCGAGGACTGGGCACGGGCCGCGGGAACAATTGCGTACGAAATCATCACCCGGATCGGAACCCGCGTACCGCGTGTGTACGTGAAGGTGAATGACGAACAAAACGGGTAACAGCGAATAGATGTGCGACGCAGGCGCGCCTGTATCTCCAACGGTGCGGAACACGGCAGTACCCCGAACAGTGCAGAAACCGGCGAAGAGGAGCGGGAAGTGAGCGAGAGCAGCGCGGAGGCCGTCGCGAGTGCGGCCTCGGCGGTCGCCGCCTCCGCCGGGAACTGGCGCAAGGCAACCGGTATCGCGGGCGTCGCCATAGGCGTGGTCGCGGCCGGCGCCGCCGCCGGAGTCGCCATAGAGCGGCTCACGGTCGGCCGCGGCATGCGGGAGCGGGCCCGGCTCGCCCTCGACTCCGCGGGACCGTACGGCGCGCTGCGCGGCACCCCCGGCAAGGCGTACGCCGATGACGGCACCGAGCTGTACTACGAGGTCGACGACGTCGAGCCCGAGGCCCCGCTCGGCGGTCGCCGCCGGCGTCTGTTCGGCCGCAAGGCCCCGGCCCCCGTCACCGTCGTCTTCAGCCACGGCTACTGCCTCAACCAGGACTCCTGGCACTTCCAGCGGGCCGCGCTGCGCGGTGTGGTGCGCATGGTGCACTGGGACCAGCGCAGCCACGGGCGGTCCGGGCGGGGCGTCGCCCAGGTCGAGGAGCACAAGCCGGTCACCATCGACCAGCTCGGCCGGGACCTGAAGGCCGTCATCGACGCGGCCGCGCCCGAGGGGCCGATAGTGCTCGTCGGGCACTCCATGGGCGGTATGACGGTGATGGCGCTGGCCGACCAGTACCCCGAACTGATCCGCGAAAGGGTCGTCGCCGCCGCGCTCGTCGGTACGTCTTCGGGGCGGCTCGGCGAGGTCAACTTCGGGCTGCCCGTCGCGGGCGTCAACGCGGTGCGGCGGGTGCTGCCGGGTGTGCTCAAGGCGCTCGGACAGCAGGCCGCCCTGGTGGAGCGGGGGCGGCGGGCCACGGCCGATCTGTTCGCCGGGGTCATCAAGCGGTACTCGTTCGCGGGACGGGACGTCGACCCGGCCGTCGAGCGGTTCGCCGAGCGGATGATCGAGGGCACGCCGATCGACGTGGTCGCCGAGTTCTACCCGGCGTTCACCGAGCACGACAAGACCGAGGCGCTCGCGTACTTCGCCGACATGCCCGTCCTCGTCCTCGCCGGGGTCAAGGACCTGGTGACCCCGAGCGAGCACAGCGAGGCGATCGCCGATCTGCTGCCGGACGCCGAGCTGGTGCTCGTGCCGGACGCCGGACACCTCGTGATGCTCGAGCACCCCGAGGTCGTCATAGACCGTCTCGCGGACCTCCTCATGCGCGCGGGCGCCGTCCCGGCAGGAGCTACCGTTGGTGGCTATGGAACGACCAGCAGCACCGCACAACCCGGCTGAGCCCGCCGCGGCGGGGGCCCGCGTCCAGTTCACCGTCAACTCCCCTGAACAAATGCGCGAGTTGGGCCTCCGTCTGGCCAAGCTGCTGCGCGCGGGTGACCTCGTGATGCTGAACGGCGAGCTCGGCGCCGGCAAGACGACACTGACGCGCGGCCTCGGCGAGGGGCTCGGAGTGCGGGGCGCGGTCACCTCCCCGACCTTCGTCATCGCCCGCGTGCACCCCTCTCTCGGCGACGGTCCGCCGCTGGTCCACGTGGACGCGTACCGCCTCGGCGGCGGGCTCGACGACATGGAGGACCTCGATCTCGACGTATCGCTCTCCGACTCGGTGATCGTCGTGGAGTGGGGCGAGGGCAAGGTCGAGGAGCTCACCGACGACCGGCTGCACGTCGTGATCCACCGGGCCGTGGGGGACACCACGGACGAGGTACGGCACGTGACGCTGACCGGGCTCGGCGGGCGCTGGGCGACGGCTGATCTGAGTGTGCTCTCGGCCTGAGCGCGGGCGTTCGCGCAGCCTGGGCGCGGTGGGCGCGGCCGTTTCTTCGTACATTCGAATAACGTTCCGACAAGACGTCGGCAAGATGTTGCTTTTCGCGTCCCGGGCGTGGTCACATGGACATCAGTCCGTGGTTAGGTCTACCTAACCACGGTAGCCCCCGAAGCCCAGGAGGCGTCCATGTCGGCTTCAGAGCGGTCGGCTTCAGAACGTGACGTGCCGGCGCAGCAGCAGCCGCCGCGCGTAGCCGTCGGGGTGTCGATGCGGGATCTGCTGGCGTCGTGTGCCGCTGCCGAGGCCGTGTCGCGGCCGCCGCGTGCGCCGCTGCCCGACGCCGCCGGCGTTGAACAGCCCCGTAAAGCTGCGTAGTCCTCGTCCGCGGGCCGGTGGGGGCTGGTCGCGCAGTTCCCCGCGCCCCTGACGGGGCGCTCCCTGACGGGGTGCGCTACTGGACGACTACTACCTTTACGCCGACCGTTGCGAAGTTCCACATTGCGTCGCCGTCCGCTCGGGACTCGCGGATGCCGCCGAGCTTCTTGGAACTGTCGGGGGCGGCTGTCGAGCCGTTGAGTGCCGCGCTGAAGCCGATCGCGATGCTGTCGACCGTCGTGAACCGGACGACGTGCTCGATCTGTGCCCCGTCCGACCCGGTGACCGTGTTGGCGCGTGTCGTGACGGCGTACGTGCCCGCGGCCGGGTCCACCGTGCCGGGTGTCACCTCGAAGGTGCGCTGCACCTTGTTGTTCGCGGCGACCAGCCACACACGGTCGTCGTCCGTCGAGTAGACGACCCGCTCGCCGGTGCCGGACGCGGTGGGCAGCGCCTTCGGGTTCGCAGTGTTCTTGGGGGTCTTCGAGGCGGAGGCCTTGGGCGACGCGCTGGTGTCCGCTTTGCCGAGGGTGTCCGGCACGCTCGCGGACGCCTGGTAGGCGAGGAAGCCGACTGCTGCGATCGCCGCCACGGTGAGCCCGGCCACGAATCCCGAGCTGCTCCTAGCCACCTTGTGTGCCCACCTCTCGAACCGCGTTCTTACCCTGTACGTCGCTTGTGGTGACGGTAGCAGCCGGGGCACGGCAGACCGGGGCGGCCGTGCCTTGCTCCCCGGCGCCGTAGGCTGTTTGCGTGCTCTTGCTCGCTCTGGATACCGCCACCCCCGCAGTGACCGTCGCCCTGCACGACGGCACGTCCGTCATCGCCTCCTCGAGCCAGGTGGACGCGCGTCGGCACGGGGAGCTGCTGCTGCCGGCCGTCGACCGGGTACTCGCCGAGGCCGGCCTGCGTCTCGACGCTGTCACCGGCGTCGTGGTCGGCGTCGGCCCCGGCCCCTACACCGGGCTCCGCGTCGGCCTGATGACCGCCGACACCTTCGGGCTCGCGCTCGGCGTGCCCGTGTACGGCCTGTGCACCCTCGACGGACTCGCGTACGCGGCCGAGGTCGAGGGTCCCTTCGTCGTAGCCACCGACGCGAGACGCAAGGAGGTCTACTGGGCGCGGTACGCCGATCCCCGTACCCGTGTGTCGGAGCCCGCCGTGGACCGGCCCGCGGACCTGGACCTCGGCGGCCTGCCCGCCGTCGGCGCGGGTGCGCTCCTCTACCCCGACACCTTCCCGGACGCCCGAGCGCCCGAGTACGTCTCGGCCGCCGCGCTGGCCTCCCTGGCCGCCGAGAAGCTCGCGGCGGGCGAGGAACTGGCGGCTCCCCGGCCGCTCTACCTGCGCCGCCCGGACGCCCAGGTGCCCAAGAACTACAAGGTGGTCACCCCCAAGTGACCGCCGTGCTGCGCGAGATGCGCTGGTGGGACATCGATCCCGTACTGGAGCTGGAGAAGGACCTCTTCCCCGAGGACGCCTGGTCGCGGGGGATGTTCTGGTCCGAGCTGGCTCATTCGCGAGGCCCGGAGGCGACGCGGCGCTATGTCGTGGCCGAGGAGGGCGGACGCCTTGTCGGGTACGCGGGACTCGCGGCCTCCGGTGACCTCGGTGACGTACAGACGATCGCCGTGCGCCGCGAGCAGTGGGGCACCGGGCTCGGCGCACGGCTGCTGGCCGAACTGCTGCGGGCCGCAACCGCGTTCGAGTGCGCCGAGGTGCTGCTCGAGTGCCGGGTGGACAACGTCCGCGCGCAGAAGCTGTACGAGCGCTTCGGCTTCGAGGCCATCGGCTTCCGGCGGGGCTACTACCAGCCGGGGAACATCGACGCCCTGGTGATGCGCCTCCACACAGCGTCCGACAGCGGCTCCGCCGCGGGTTCCCCCTCAGTAAACGGCGTACAAGGAACAGAGATCAATGGTTGAGATCAATGGCTGACGAACCGCTCGTCCTCGGCATCGAGACCTCCTGCGACGAGACCGGCGTCGGCATCGTCCGCGGCACCACGCTGCTCGCCGACGCCATCGCGTCGAGCGTCGACGAGCACGCGCGTTTCGGCGGGGTGGTGCCCGAGGTCGCCTCGCGGGCGCACCTCGAAGCGATGGTGCCGACCATCCAGCGCGCGCTGAAGGAGGCGGGGGTCGCCGCCTCGGACCTGGACGGCATCGCCGTGACCGCCGGGCCCGGCCTTGCCGGCGCGCTGCTCGTCGGGGTCTCGGCGGCAAAGGCGTACGCGTACGCACTCGGCAAGCCGCTGTACGGCGTCAACCATCTCGCCTCGCACATCTGCGTGGACCAGCTGGAGCACGGCGCGCTGCCGGAGCCGACGATGGCGCTGCTCGTCTCCGGCGGGCACTCCTCGCTGCTGCTCTCGACCGACATCACCTCCGACGTACGTCCCATGGGCGCGACCATCGACGACGCCGCGGGCGAGGCCTTCGACAAGATCGCGCGGGTGCTGAACCTCGGCTTCCCGGGCGGTCCTGTCATCGACCGGTACGCGAAGGAGGGCGACCCGAAGGCGATCGCCTTCCCGCGCGGGCTCACCGGGCCGCGCGACGCGGCGTACGACTTCTCCTTCTCCGGTCTGAAGACCTCCGTGGCCCGCTGGATCGAGGCCAAGCGGGCGGCGGGGGAGGAGGTGCCGGTGCGCGATGTGGCCGCGTCCTTCCAGGAGGCGGTCGTCGACGTGCTGACGCGCAAGGCCGTACGGGCCTGCAAGGACCAGGGCGTCGACCACCTCATGATCGGCGGCGGGGTGGCCGCCAACTCCCGGCTGCGGGTGCTCGCCCAGGAGCGGTGCGAGGCCGCCGGGATCCGGCTGCGGGTACCGCGGCCGAAGCTGTGCACGGACAACGGGGCGATGGTGGCCGCGCTGGGCGCCGAGATGGTGGCGCGGAACCGGGCCGCCTCCGACTGGGACCTGTCGGCGGACTCGTCGTTGCCGGTGACGGACCCGCATGTGCCCGGCCGTGGTCACTCTCATGACCATGTGCATGAGGTCAGCAAGGAGAACCTGTACTCGTGAGCGTCGCGCTGATGTGGGAGGCGCGGGCTGTCTCCGGGCGGGGTGAGGAACTGCTCGACTGGGTGCGGGCGCAGGAGTTGGCGGCCCCGCCGTTGCGGCGGGAGATCCTGCGGGCTCCCCAGGACCGGGTGCTCGTCATCACCTGGTGGGACGCGCCGTACGACGCCGAACTGCCCGAACTCCCGGAGCCAGACGGGGAGTTGGTGAACCGGGCCGTGCACCGATGGCGGTTCGAGACGGTGTCCTGACGTCAGTCCTGACGGCTGTCCGGACGTCAGTCCCGACGCCCGCCCGGACACCTCCGTTTCCGGCTGGGCTTCACGTCGGCCCTGGTTTTCCGGAAGACTCCTGCAAAGTTTCGTAAGTGTCGACGGAGGTGGGCGCAGTGGCCCGGGAGAGCATCAAGAAGGCCGCGACCGAGAAGAACAAGGTGACGATCACTGAGATCGCCCGCCAGGCCGGGGTCTCGGTGCCCACCGTGTCGCGTGTCGTCAACGGGCGTTCCGATGTGTCGCCGGAGACCCGGGCCAGGGTCGAGGACCTGCTGCGCCACCACGGCTACCGGCGCAGGCCGTCCGCGCCGGGTGACCGGGCGGCCCTCGTCGACCTGGTCTTCAACGACCTCGACAGCCCCTGGGCCGTGGAGATCATCCGGGGGGTCGAGGAGGTCGCGCACGCGGCCGGTGTGGGGACGGTGGTGTCGGCCATCCATGGCGCGTCGGGCTCGGCCCGGCAGTGGATGACCAACCTGCGGGCCCGCGCCTCGGACGGGGTGATCCTCGTGACCTCCGTCCTCGAACCCGGGCTGCACGAGGAGCTGCGGCGCCTCGGGGTGCCGCTCGTCGTCGTCGATCCGGCGGGGTCGCCGTCGCTCGACATGCCGACCGTCGGTGCCACCAACTGGGCGGGCGGGATGGCTGCGACGGAGCATCTGCTCGGGCTCGGGCACCGCAGGATCGGGTTCGTCGCCGGGCCGGTGCGGTTGCTGTGCTCGCGGGCCCGGCTGGACGGGTACCGGGCGGCGTTGGAGGGGGCGGGGATCGCGGTCGACGACGCGCTGATCCAGCAGGGGGACTTCTATCACCGGTCCGGGTTCGATGGGTGCAATCGGCTGCTTGATCTGGCGGAGGCGCCTACCGCGTTGTTCGCGGCGAGTGATCAGATGGCGCTCGGGGCGATCGAGGCTTTGCGGCGGCGGGGGTTGCGGGTTCCCGAGGACATGAGTGTGGTCGGGTTCGATGATCTGCCGGAGGTTCGGTGGTCTGCGCCGCCGTTGACCACGGTGCGGCAGCCGCTTGCCGATATGGGCAAGCTGGCTACTCGTACGGTGTTGCGGCTGGCGCTCGGGGAGGAGCCCGCGTCGCCGCGGGTGGAGCTTGCTACCGAGTTGGTGGTGCGGGCGAGTACCGCGCCCCTGAGCTGAGGTATTGGGTTTTCGCCCCCTCCGCCCCTACCCGTCCCTTGTTCCTGGGGGCTCCGCCCCCAGACCCCCGTGTCGCGCTGACGCGCTCGTCCTCAAACGCCGGACGGGCTGGACTGTCCAACCCCCGATATTTGTCAGGGGCGTTGACATACCTGTCGTACGCCCGTAACTTCCCGCGCACCTCACCGATAATTATCGGCACTCTTCCGGAAGGTGTGCGATGCGAGCGTTGGGCAACACCTCTCTCTCCCGCCGTGGGCTCCTGGCGGCCTCCGCGGCTACCGCTACCGGGCTGGCCCTGAGCGGGTGTGGTTCCTCCGACGGGGGGAGCGGTTCGGGCAAGACCACCGTCGAGTGGTGGAACATCACCACCACCGAGCCCGCGAAGAAGCTGTGGGCCGAGCGGGCCAGGGAGTTCGAGGCCGCTCACCCGGACGTGAAGATCAAGATCGTCACGCTGGAGAACGAGGCGTACAAGTCGAAGATGACCGCGCTGACCACCTCGGGGAAGCTGCCGGACATCTACCACACGTGGGGCGGCGGGGTACTGAAGCAGCAGGTCGACGCCGGTCTGGTCGAGGATCTGACGGACAAGGTGTCCTCCTGGACGAAGGACTTCGTGCCTGCCGCGCTGTCGGCCTACGAGTTCGAGGACAGGTCGTACGCCGTTCCCTTCGACATCGGCATGGTCGGCTTCTGGTACAACAAGGCGCTCTTCAAGAAGGCGAAGATCGACTCGCCGCCCACCACCTGGTCCGGCTATCTCGACGCCGTCCAGGCACTCAAGGACGCCGGGATCACGCCGATCGCCCTCGCGGGCAAGGAGAAGTGGCCCGGCATGTACTACTGGGCGTATCTCTCGATGCGGGTCGCCGGGCTCGAAGCGATGCAAAAGGCCGCCACCGAGGCCGACTTCACCGGCGAGGGGTTCGTCACTGCGGGGCAGCACCTCAAGGACCTTGTCGCCCTTGAGCCCTTCCAGAAGGGGTTCCTCGGCGCGGCCTACTCCACGCCCAGCGGCGAGGCCGCCCTGATGGGCAACGGCAAGGCGGCCATGGAGCTGATGGGCCAGTGGGCGCCGGTCGTCCAGGGCGACGCGGGCAAGGGCATCGGCGAGGACCTCGGCTTCTTCTCCTTCCCCGCGGTGGAGGGCGGGAAGGGCGCGCTCACCGAGGTGTTCGGCGGGGGTGGCGGGCACGCGGTGCGCAAGGGCGCTCCCGACGCGGCGGTGGAGTTCCTGAAGTTCTTCGCCGAGAAGGAGTTCGCCGAGAAGCTCGTCAAGGAAACCGGCTTGATACCGGTGTCCAAGGACGCGCGCGCCGCACTGACCGACCCCAACCTCACCGCCGTATCGGACGCGCTGAACACGGCCACCGGCTTCCAGCTCTACCTCGACCAGGCGTACGCCCCCGCCGTCGGCCAGGAGATCAACGACAGCGTCGCCGCGCTCATCGCGGGCTCCAAGTCCCCTGAACAGGTCACCCGTTCGGTCACTCAGGTCGCCAAGAGCGAGGGCTAGCGGCCGCCGATGACGCACTCGACGACACCGACCTACGTGCCCGACCTCGGCAAGTCCCCCGACACCCCGGTGCCGCCGTCACCGCCCGGCACGGGGACCCGCAAGCCCGCCGGGCGCCGACTGCGCGACTGGCTGGGGGCCTTCGTGTTCACGGTCCCGGCGCTCGTGCTGTTCGGGCTGCTCGTGCTGGTGCCGATGGGCTACGCGTTCTACATCAGCTTCTTCAACTGGGGCGGCTTCGGGCCGATTTCCGACTTCCGGGGGCTCGGCAACTACACGCGGCTCCTCAAGGACCCGGTGTTCCTGGGGGACTTGTCGCGTGGCGCGCTGCTCATCGGGCTCTCCGTCGTCCTTCAGCTGCCGTTCGCGCTCGCCATGGCGGTGCTGCTCAACCAGAAGCTGCGCGGCCGGGCGGTGTACCGGATGCTGTTCTTCGCGCCGTACATCCTGTCCGAGGTCATCACCGGCGTGCTCTTCGGCATGATCTTCGCGCCGGGGGACGGGCTCGCCGACAGGGTCCTGGACGAGGTGGGGCTGAGCGGTCTGGGCGGGGACTGGTTCGCGGGTCAGCACACCGTCCTGCCCACGCTCTTCCTCGTCATGACGTGGAAGTACTTCGGCTTCCACATGATGCTGTACCTGGCGGGCCTGCAGGGCATCCCGGCCGAACTGCACGAGGCGGCGCGCATCGACGGCGCCGGCACCTGGCAGCGGTTCCGCCACATCACGCTTCCGCTGCTCGCGCCGACCATCCGGATCAGCGCGTTCCTGTCCGTCATCTTCTCCGTCCAGCTCTTCGACCTGGTCTGGGTGATCACCACCGGCGGTCCCGACCACGCCTCGGAGACGCTGGCGATCTCCATGGTCCAGTACGGCTTCAAGCGCTATCAGATGGGTTACGCGAGCGCGATCAGCGTCGCGATGTTCCTGATCAGCCTCGTCTTCGCCCTCGCCTACCAGCGTTTCGTGCTGCGCCGTGACACCGAAGGAGCCATCACCACCATGCGAGGGAACCGATGAGCGGGGCGACCCGGGGCAGCCTGCGCCGGAGGCTGCGCAAGGTGCCTGTGTACGTGATCCTCTGGCTGGTCGGGGTGTTCATGGTCACCCCGCTCCTGTACGCCCTCATCTCCGGCTTCAAGTCGACCGACCAGCTCTCCAGCAATCCCTTCGGGCTGCCCGATCCCTGGGTGACCTCGAACTACACGTCCCTGCTCGGCTCGGGCGCGTTCTGGCGGTCCATCGGCAGCAGCACGCTGATAGCGGTGGGCGCCACGCTGCTCACGGTGGCGACGGCGGCCCTTGCCGCGTTCGCACTCGCCCGATTCGCCTTCCGTGGGCGGGAGTTCATGTTCACCCTCTTCACGATGGGGCTGATGTTCCCGTTCGCGGTGGCGATCCTGCCGCTGTTCATCCTGCTGCGCACCTTCGGGCTCCTTGACAACCCGTGGGGCGTGATCCTTCCCGAGGCGGCCTTCGGCCTGCCGCTGACGATCGTCATCCTGCGCGGCTTCTTCCGGGAGATCCCCGGAGAACTGGAGGAGGCGGCGACCATCGACGGCTGCTCCCGCTTCGGCTTCTTCTGGCGCATCCTGCTGCCGCTGGCGCGACCCGCGCTCGGCACGGTCTCCGTCCTCGCCATCGTGGGCAGCTGGAACCAGTTCCTGCTGCCCCTGCTGGTCTTCAGCGAGCCCACCTGGTGGACGGTCCCCGTCGGCATCCAGCAGTTCCAGGGCCAGTACGCCTCCGACGTGGCCCGCATCTTCGCGTACCTGGTGCTCGCCATGGCACCCGCCCTGGCCTTCTACGCGGTCGCCGAACGGCAGTTGATCGGCGGCATCACACTCGGCGCGACCAAGGGCTGACGACCGTACGGACCCATCCATGTGAGGAGTTACATGACCGACCCCTGGCAGGACCCCGCCCTCCCCGCAGGCGTCCGCGCCGCCGACCTGCTCTCCCGCATGACCCTCCAGGAGAAGACCGCCCAGCTCTACAGCGTCTGGCCCGGCTCGGCCGAGACACCGGGCGGCGACATGGCACCGCTCCAGCACGCGCTGTCGGGCGACGTCGACCTGGCGGAGCTACTCCCGTACGGCCTCGGCCAGTTGACCCGCCCCTTCGGCACCGCGCCGGTCGAGCCGGCCGAGGGCGCCGCCCGCCTCGGGGCCCTCCAGGAACGCATCCGCTCGGCGAACCGCTTCCACCTGCCCGCCCTCGCCCACGAGGAGTGCCTCACCGGCTTCACCGCCTGGCGGGCGACGATCTTCCCGACGCCGCTCGCCTGGGGCGCGAGTTTCGACCCGGCCCTGGTCAAGGAGATGGCGGCGGCGATCGGCGCCTCGATGCGGTCGGTGGGCGTGCACCAGGGTCTCGCGCCCGTCCTCGATGTCGTACGGGATCCCCGCTGGGGCCGCACGGAGGAGTCGATCGGCGAGGACCCCTACCTCGTGGCGACGGTCGGCACCGCCTATGTCCAGGGTCTGGAGGAGGCGGGCATCGTCGCCACGCTCAAGCACTTCGCGGGCTACTCGGCCTCACGCGGCGCCCGCAACCACGCGCCCGTGTCGATCGGCCCGCGCGAACTGGCGGACGTGATCCTGCCGCCGTTCGAGATGGCCGTACGGGAGGGCGGCGCGCGGTCGGTGATGGCGGCGTACAACGATGTCGACGGGCTGCCCGCCCACGCGCACGGCGCACTTCTCACCCAACTCCTGCGGGAGGAATGGGAGTTCGGGGGAACCGTCGTCTCCGACTACTTCGGCGTCTCCTTCCTGGAGTCGGCGCATGGGCTCACCGACTCCCCGGGCGGGGCGGCGGCGCTCGCGCTCGCGGCGGGTGTCGATGTGGAGCTGCCCGCGGTGCGGTGCTTCGGGGCCGGGACCCTGGACGAGGCTCTGGTGGACCGGGCGGCGCTACGGGTCCTTACGCAGAAGTGCGAGCTGGGGCTGCTGGATCCGGGCTGGGCGCCGCCTGCCGCCGAGGTGTCGGCTGATCTCGATCCGCCTCATATGCGGGCGCTGGCACGGCAGTTGGCGGAGGAGTCGGTCGTGCTGCTGGCCAACAGCGGGGTGCTGCCGCTCGGGGCCGGGGCGCGGCGGGTCGCCGTCCTCGGTCCGCTCGCCGACGACCCCGCGGCCATGCTCGGCTGCTACACGTTCCCCCGCCATGTCCTCCTGGACCACCCCGGACTCCCGATGGGCGTCGCCGTCCCCACGCTGCTCGAAGCGCTGGGCGCCGAGCTGCCGGACGTGGAGTTCACGGACGATCCGGTGGCGGCCGATGTGTGTGTGGTCGCGGTCGGGGACCACTCGGGGCTGTTCGGGCGGGGCACCTCGGGTGAGGGGTGTGACGTGGCCGACCTCGAACTCCCCGACGGGCAAGGCGAGTTGGTGGAGAAGGCGCTCGCGTCCGGGACGCCGGTCGTGCTCGTGGTGCTCTCCGGGCGCCCCTACGCCCTCGGCCGGTGGGCGGACCGGTGCGCGGCGGTGGTGCAGGCGTTCTTCGCGGGCCAGGAAGGTGGCCCCGCGGTGGCCGGGGTCCTGTCGGGCCGGGTGAACCCGTCCGGGCGGCTTCCGGTGAGCGTGCCGCGCGACCCGGGCGGGCAGCCGTGGACGTACCTCGCCCCACCGCTCGGCCTGCGCGGCGAGGCGAGCAGCCTCGACCCGACGCCGCTGTTCCCGTTCGGGCACGGGCTTTCCTACACGACGTACGACTGGCAGGTCCCGTCGGCCGACGCCGACACCCTCCCCACGGACGGCGAGACGACACTGCGCCTGACGGTCCGCAACACGGGCGGGCGGGCTGGTACGGAGATCGTGCAGCTCTATCTCCACGACCCCGTCGGCAAGGTGGCGCGACCGGTGGCCCGCCTGGTGGGCTACGCGCGGGTGCCGCTGGAGGCGGGGGCATCGGCGGAGGTCCACTTCACGGTCCCGGCGGACCTGGCCGCGTACACCGGACCCGACGGTGACCGGATCGTCGAACCCGGGGAGCTGGAACTGCGGTTGGGGGCGTCAAGCGGGGGAGGGGACGTGCGGCAGGTGGTGCGGGTGACGTTGACCGGGGAGGAGCGGGTGGTGGGGCGGGGGAGGCGGATGCGGTGTGAGGTGCGGGTGAAGTGAGCTGTTGAACCAGCGGGTTCGAATGTTTCGCGCCAGATGTCGAATGTTCTGGGAGAGGTATGGCCTCAAAGGGGGTTCGGGGCGTCGGCAGCCGGGGCTACGATCGCCGCCATGACTCCCGCCAGACCGGCGCGGCCCCTGGGAAAGCGGACGGCACGGCGGTCGACACAGACCGCCACGCTCGCCGAGATCGCCCGCGAGGCCGGCGTATCGGCTCCGACTGTTTCGAAGGTGCTCAACGGGCGCGCCGACGTGGCTCCGGCGACCCGCACCCGCGTCGAGGGACTGCTGCGCGAGTACGGCTACCGGCGCCGCCGCGCCGAGGCCACCCGCTCCCCCCTCATCGACCTGGTCTTCCACGAGCTGGAGAGCGCCTGGGCGATGGAGGTCATCCGGGGTGTCGAGAACGTCGCGCGGGACGAGGGACTGAGCGTCGTGCTCTCCGAGAGCGCGGGCCGGCTGACCCCCGGCCGCACCTGGGCCGACCAGGTCGCCGCCCGCCGCCCGCACGGCGTGATCCTCGTCCTGTCCGGGCTCGACGCGTCCGGGCAGGCGCTGTTGACCAGCCGGTCCATCCCGTTCGTGGTCCTCGACCCGGCCGGTGACCCGGGCGACGACGTCCCCTCCATCGGCGCCACCAACTGGCACGGCGGTCTGGCCGCGACCCGCCACCTCGTCGAGCTCGGCCACACCCGGATCGGCGCGATCAGCGGCCCCTCGCGGATGATGTGCAGCCGCGCCCGCGTCGACGGCTACCGAGCCGCCCTGGAGACGGCCGGCCTGCCGGTCGACCCGGCGCTGATCCGGCCGGGGAACTTCCACCACGAGTCCGGGTACCGGGCGGGGCTCGAGCTGCTCCGGTCGCCGGACCGGCCCACCGCCGTCTTCGCGGGCAACGACCTTCAGGCCCTCGGCCTGTACGAGGCCGCCCGCGAGCTGGGGCTGCGCGTTCCGGAGGACCTCAGTGTCGTCGGGTTCGACGATCTGCCGGTGGCACGCTGGGTCGGGCCGCCGCTGACGACCGTACGACAGCCGCTCACGGAGATGGCGGAGGCGGCGGCGCGGCTGGTGCTGGAGCTGGGGAGGCGGGAACAGCCCCCCGCGGGAACGCGGATGGAGCTGGCCACGCGGCTGGTGGTGCGGAGCAGTACGGGGGCGCCTCCGGCGTAGCCGCGTTTCAGCCTTGGCGAGACGGGGTGCTGTTCCCGCATCGGCGGCATGGGGTCGGTGCTCCTGTTCTGGCGGTACGGGCTGGTGATTCTGTACTGACGGAACGGGTTGGTGCTCCCGTATTGACGAGTGGTGCGGGCAGCTCCACACTCTCCGAAGCCAATCGGTTGCACCACCGAAACTTTCGGAGGCACCCGCAATGAGATCTCGGAGATCAGGCTTATCCCCGGCGTCGCTGCTGACCGGCATCGCCACCCTCGGCGCCCTGCTCGTGGCGGCCCCCGCCGCCCACGCCGCGGACACCCCGCTGCGCGACCTCGCATCCGCCAAGGGCAAGGTCATCGGCACCGCCGTCACCGGCTCCAAACTCACCGGCACGTACGGCGACACGGCCGGCGCCCAGTTCAATTCGCTGACCCCCGGCAACGCCATGAAGTGGGAGTCCGTCGAGCCCAGCCGCGGAACCTACAACTGGGCCGAGGCCGACCAGATCGTCGCCTTCGCGCAGGCCCACAACCAGCAGGTACGCGGCCACACTCTGGTCTGGCACAGCCAGAACCCGGGCTGGCTGGCCAACGGCAGCTGGACACCCGCCCAGCTGAGCACGCTGCTCCAGGACCACATCAGCACCGAAGTCACGCGCTACAAAGGCAAGTTGGCCGCCTGGGACGTGGTGAACGAGCCCTTCAACGAGGACGGCACCTACCGCTCGACCCTCTGGTACAACGGCCTCGGCGCCGACTACATCGCCCAGGCCCTCACCTGGGCGCGCGCCGCCGACCCGAGCGCCAAGCTCTACATCAACGACTACAACGTCGAGGGCGTCAACGCGAAGAGCACCGCCCTCTACAACCTGGTCAAGTCGCTGAAGGAGCGCGGCATCCCGATCGACGGCGTCGGCCTGCAGGCCCACCTCATCCTCGGCCAGGTCCCGGCCACGTTCCAGCAGAACATCCAGCGCTTCGCCGACCTCGGAGTGGACGTCGCCATCACCGAGCTGGACATCCGGATGCAACTCCCGTCCACAGACGCGAAGTTGACGCAGCAGGCCGCCGACTACAAGGCCGTGCTCGACGCCTGCGTCGCGGTCACCCGGTGCACCGGCGTCACCGTCTGGGGCTTCACGGACTCCGACTCCTGGATCCCGGACGTCTTCACGGGCTACGGGGCGGCGACCCCGTACGACGAGAACTACGTGCCGAAACCGGCGTACTACGCGATCGCGACCGCGCTCGGCGGCACGTCCACCCCGCCGACGGGCGCGTGCTCGGCGACGTACAGCGTCACGAATCAGTGGAACACCGGCTTCACGGGCCAGGTGCGGATCGCCTGCTCGGGGGCGGCCCTGTCCTCGTGGCGGGTGAGCTGGACCTATGGCGCGGGCCAGCAGATCACGCAGGCCTGGAACGCGACCTGCACGCAGACGGGCGCGGCGGTGAGCTGCCTCAACGCCTCCTACAACGGAACGGTCGCGAACGGTGGTTCGGTGACGTTCGGGTTCAACGCGGCATGGAGCGGGAGCAATCCGGTGCCGACCGTGACACTGGGCTGAGCATTTGCCGTTCAAGCCTTAGCCACGGCTGAGAAGTCTGAGATTTTCCGAAGGAAACCCCAGAAGGTGTTCCTGCTCGTAATAATTCGGACTTATGTTCCTCCGCGTGACTTCTGAAGACGAGCGCGGGGACGAAAACGAGGGCGTCGAAAGACGCGGGGGCCGACGGCGGGGCCTGCTGAAAGCCGCCGGCATCGTGTTCGCCGGCGCCCTCGTACTCTCCGTCGCCGGGGCGGGCTGGGCCTACTGGCACCTGAACCAGAACATCAAGAGCGTCGACATCAACAGCGCGCTCGGCGACGACCGCCCGCCGAAGGCCGTCTCGACCCCGTCGGCCTCCTCCTCCGCCTCCGCGACCCCGCTCCCCAGCGGGGCGCTCAACATCCTGGTCCTCGGCTCCGACTCCCGCAGCGGCGAGGCGAACGCGGCGCTGGGCGGCGGCAGCAGCTCGGGAGCCCGCTCGGACACCGCGATGGTCGTGCACATAGACGAGGGCCGTACGGCGGCGACGGTGGTCAGCATCCCGCGCGACACCCTGGTCACCCGCCCGTCGTGCCCCACCTCCTCCGGCGGGACGACCTCGGTGGCGTACGGCTCGATGTTCAACAGCGCGTACTCGGTGGGCGGTCCGGTCTGCGCCGTGAAGACGGTCGAGTCCATCACCAACGTCCGCATGGACCACTTCATCGAGATCGACTTCTCCGGCTTCGCGGATCTCGTGGACGCGCTCGGCGGCGTCACCGTCACGACGGACGAGGACATCGACGACGACGACAGCCACCTCCACCTGAAGGCCGGCGAACACCACCTCGACGGCGCCACGGCGCTGGCGCTCGCCCGCACCCGGCACGGCATAGGCGACGGCAGCGACCTGGGCCGAATAGGCCTCCAACAGACCCTGGTGAAGGCCCTGTTGGAGCAGATCTCCTCGACCAACCTGCTCACCGACCCCGCCAAGCTGTACAAGGTCGCCGACGCCGTCACCGGCAGCCTCACGACCGACACCGGCCTCGACTCGCTGAGCGAACTGATGAGCCTCGGCCAGAGCCTGAAGTCCCTGCCCTCGGACGCGCTCAAGACGGTCACCATGCCGGTGGTGACTGCGGCGTCGGACCCGAACAGGGTGGTGGCTCAGGAGCCGGAGGCGAGCGAGCTGTGGGAGTCGCTGCGATGAGTGTTCGCCGGAGTAGTTCGCACGTCGGGGCTTGAGCTTCGGGGGCCGGGATTCGAGATTCTTTTTGCAAGGAATGGGTGGGTGGCTCAACCCACCCACCCTCCCTTGGTGGCGGCCCAAGTGCCGCCCGGGCCAGGGAAGATGACTTTTTGTGATCGTGTCGCGGCGGAGCGTGGCGAGCGTGTAGCGTGCGCCGGGAAAGCATCGACCCCCGTGGGTGTTGTCGCACCACGCGGGGGTCTGACCAACAAGATCGAAAGCAGAGTCGATCCATGGCTACCGCCCAGCTTAGTGCTGCCCCGCGCCCGTCCGCTCACCCCAAGGCCAATCCCGGGTACGGAAAAAAGTCGGCGCCCGACCAAGAGCCCCGTACCGGCCGGGACTTCGCACATCTGCCCGTCCGCGAGGCATCGATCGCCGGGTATCTCGACCGGCTCGACGACGAGGCGGACATCTCCATCAAGACGCTGGCCAAGCATCTCTCGTACGGCCAGTGCGCCATCGGCACCGCCCTCAACAACCTCTCCGTGGCAGGCCATCTGCGCCGGGTACGCCGTCCTGTCACCGTCGACGGCTGCCCCCGCTGGGTGTGGCACACCTTCTTCTCGCGTACCGCGCGTGATGACGCCTGGTGGGACGCCTTCCTCGCCGGCGAGGCACCGGTCACCGCGCCCTCGCCGCAAGCGGCGCGCTCGGCCGCGTACGGCGTGCTGGCCCGGCTCGGGCGGATCGACGCGCGCCTCACGCTCTCGGCTGGGGAGTGCGGGGCGTTGGAGGAGCAGGCTGCCGAGTGGTTCGCGCGGGGCGCGGGTGAGGCGCAGCTCGTCGCGGCGGTGACGGCGG
The DNA here is from genome assembly GCF_026341825.1 of Streptomyces sp. NBC_00620. GTDB lineage: Bacteria > Actinomycetota > Actinomycetes > Streptomycetales > Streptomycetaceae > Streptomyces. Next base: position 900,519 of record NZ_JAPENY010000001.1, on the reverse strand, counting down.
GGCTCCCGGAGCGGGTGGCACACGCGCACGGTTTCGTACGGGCTCGGCTGCTCGCCAAGCTGCCACCCGAGCCGCAGCCTCCGTCGTGTGCCCGCTACGAGGTGGTCTGCACGGCGTGCGGCGAGCCGGGCGGGGACGGCGGGCTGTCGGGCGGGTTGTGCGGGGGCTGCTGGGGAGGGCGGCCCGCCCTCCCGGCGGACCGGGTTCACGCCCATGCGGGGCGGCTGCGGGCTGCCCTGCGCACTGGGACACGTACAGAGAAAGGAGCAGGCGCGTGACGACCTTGCAGCACGGTCCGCCCGTAGCCGGGGCAGGATGGAGGGGAGGAGGCGACGCCATGACCCCCAGTACGTCCGACCACCCCCAGATGGGCATCGAGGATTTCGAAGAGCTTGCCCTCCTTGCGCACGAGACGGCGCGCCTGGAGTTCTTGAACGGGAAGATCGGGGTCAAAGCCGTGCCGGACGGGAATCACGGCGAGATGGTCGCCTGGCTTCTCAGGCGGTGCATGCAGCATCGCCCTGAGCTGTTCCTCTATCCGGAACAGGGCCTCAAGGTCGAGGCGTACCGCCAGGGGCGAGCCCGGCCTGACGGTGCACTGGTACCCGAGGAGTACTTCGCCGGAAAGGGTGAGTGGGCGGAGCCCGACGGTGTCCTGATGGTTGTCGAGGTCACGTCCCCCGACAGCGATGCCACCCGGCGGGACCGGATCGAGAAGCCAGAGGCCTACGCGGCCACGAGCATCCCCGTCTACCTGTTGATCGACAGGGAAGCTGCGGCTGTCACCGTGTATTCGGATCCGGAGGACGGCAAATACCGCTCATGTACCGCTCGGCCTTTCGGCGCCGTGATCGAGCTGCCCGATCCCGTCGGGATCACGCTGGACACCGAGAAGCTGAAGGACTTCGCCGACTGAAGTTGTCCCGGAGGAAACGTCGAAGAATTCCGGCGACGGTGTCGAGACAGACGTCTCCCGTTCGACGCAAGGGTGAGAGGCGGGAACAAGCCCCGTCTCCGTACCGAAGGAGTCACCATGCCGCGCTACCTGTCGATGGTCCAGATCGACGAGGCCAACGCGCCCGCCGAGGGCCCCAGCCCCGAACTGATGCAGCGGATGGGTGAGCTGATCGAGGAGATGACCAAGGCGGGCGTGATGCTGGACACCGCCGGGCTCACCCCCACCTCGCAGGGCACCCGCGTCCGCTGGGAGAAGGGCGAACTGACCGTCACCGACGGCCCGTTCACCGAGTCCAAGGAGGTCGTCGGCGGCTACGCGATCATCCAGGCCAAGGACAAGGCCGAGGCGATCGAGTGGACCAAGCGCTTCCTGAAGATCCACGAGGAGCACTGGACCGTCACGTCCGAGGTGCGGGAGATCGCGGAGGGCTGAGCGGGTCCTTGGCCTGAGGGCGCCGGGGGTGTCTTATGGGGGGCTGTGACAGAGCAGCCCCCCGCCGCCGCATCGGGTGCCATCGAAACCGTCTTCCGGATCGAGTCGCCGCGCATCATCGCCGGCGTCGCCCGGATCGTACGAGACGTCGGCATCGCGGAGGAGCTGGCGCAGGACGCGCTGGTCGCAGCGCTGGAGCAGTGGCCGCGTGAGGGAGTCCCGGACAACCCGGGGGCCTGGCTCATGACCACGGCCAAGCGCCGCGCGATCGATCTCGTACGCCGCGAGGAGCGGTACGCGCGCAAGCTGGCGGAGATCGGGCGCGACGCGGACACGACCATCCCTTTCGAGGAACCCTCCGACCCGGACGACATCGACGACGACCTGCTGCGGCTCGTCTTCACCGCCTGCCACCCCGTCCTCTCCGCCGAGGCCCGCATCGCCCTCACGCTGCGGCTGCTCGGCGGCCTGACCACCCCCGAGATCGCCCGCGCCTACCTCGCCCCGGAGGCGACGATCGCCCAGCGCATCGTGCGCGCCAAGCGGAAACTGGCGACGCAGGGGGTCGCCTTCGAGGTGCCGTACGGCCCGGAGCGGGAGGCCCGTCTCGGGTCCGTACTGGAGGTCATCTACCTGATCTTCAACGAGGGGTACGCGGCCACCGAGGGCGAGGACTGGCTGCGCCCCGGGCTGTGCGAGGACGCCCTCCGACTGGCCCGAGTGCTGGCCGAGTTGATGCCGAAGGAGCCCGAAGTGCACGGGCTGGCCGCCCTGTTGGAGCTCCAGACCTCACGCGCGGCCGCCCGCACGGGCCCGTCGGGCGAGCCGGTCCTCCTCAAGGACCAGAACCGCCGCCGCTGGAACCGCATGCTGATCCGCCGGGGTTTCGCCGCCCTGGGTCGCTCGAACGCCGTCACCACCACCGGACCCGGCCCGTACGCCCTCCAGGCCGCCATCGCCGCGTGCCACGCGCAGGCGTACGCCTACGAGGACACGGACTGGGATCGGATCGCCACCCTGTACGGCCTGCTCGCGGCCCGTTCCCCGTCGCCCGTGGTCGAGTTGAACCGTGCCGTGGCCATCTCCATGGCGGAGGGCCCGGAGCCGGCCCTCGCCCTGATCGACACCCTCACCGCCGAACCCGCCCTCCGTGACTACCACTTGCTGCCCAGCGTCCGCGGGGATCTGCTCGCCCGGCTCGGGCGTACGGCGGAGGCGCGGGCGGAGTTCGAGCGGGCGATCGCGCTGACGCGCAACGAGCAGGAGAGGGACCTCCTGCGGGCGCGGGTCCGGGAGCTGGGCCCGCCGCGGTCCTGACCTGGTGGGCGGTCCTGACCCGGCGGGATCAGCCCGCCAGCGGGTGCCCCACCAGCATCGTCGGCGCCCCCGCGACCCGAGTCATGAACACCGTCGCCGAATTCGGACCCTGCGCCTTCGGTAGAACCTTCCGCCGCAACTCCTCCGGCTCGACCGCCGACCCCCGCTTCTTCACCGTCAGTACGCCGACCTGCCGCTCCCGCAGCAGCGCCTTCAACTTCTTCACGCCGAAGGGGAGTTGGTCGGTGATCTCGTAGCCGGAGGCGTACGGCGTCGGACGTGCCTCGTCCGCCGTGATGTACGCGATCGTCTCGTCGATCAGTCCGCCGTCGAGCTCCTCGGCCACCTCCGCGACCAGGTGGGCGCGAATGACGGCGCCGTCGGGCTCGTACAGATACCGCCCGACGGACCGCACCGCCGGATCCGGCAGCCCGCGCCCCCGTACCTCCCGCGGCCCCGGCAGCAGCGTGGCCCGCACAAGCCCCGGCTCGGTGCCGAACCACAGCACCGCCTCCTTCACGTCGCCGCCGTCCGAGATCCACTCGGCCTCGGCCTCGGCGGGGATCGCCTCGTGCGGGATGCCGGGAGCGATCTTCAGTGCGGCGAGCGGAGCCTTCGAAGCCGTGCCGACCGCCCAGGACAGGGGCGGTGAGTAGGCCTCCGGGTCGAAGATCCGGCCTCGGCCGCCCCGGCGCGCGGGGTCCACGAAGACGGCCTCGTACGCGGACACGTCCACCTCGGTGACATCCGCCTCGCGGACCTCGATCAGGCCGGTGAGGCCGAGCGCGTCGGCGTTCGCGCGTGCCACCGCCACCGTCAGCGGGTCCCGGTCGACGGCGAGGACCCGGATCCCGGCGCGGGCGAGCGCGATCGCGTCGCCGCCGATGCCGGAACAGAGGTCGGCGACCGAGCGGACGCCGAGGGCGCGCAGCCGCTCCGCGCGGTGCGCCGCGACCGTCGTACGGGTCGACTGCTCGACCCCGTTGGGGGTGAAGAACATCCGCTCCGCGTCCTCGGCGCCGAACTTCGCCGCCGCCCGCTGCCGCAGCCGCGCCTGCCCGAGGGCCGCCGAGACCAGCTCGGCCGGGTGCTCGCGGCGCAGCCGGGTGGCGACGGCCAGTTCGCGCGCCGGGTCGGTGCCGCGCACCTCGTCGAGCAGGGCGCGGCCCTCGGGGGTGAGCAGGGAGGCGAAGGAGGCGAGGGGGGACGGCGGATCGAGGTCGTTCACCGGGCCATTGTGGGCCAGTCGGTGGACGGCGCGCGTCCGGCCGCGGTGTCGTGGCCCCGTACGGGCCATGGCCTGGGAGGATCCGGCGCCATGCGATCAGTACGACAAAATTACAAAAACGGTATGAAGTTGACGGTTGTCCGGAGCGGCATCGCTGCGCTCACCCTCGCCGCCCTCGTGTCCGGCTGCGCCGAGAGCGCCGGCTCCAAGCCCGTGAAACCGGCGCCCGGCCGCCAGGCACCCCAAGCGCCGCAGGCGCCACCCGCCGCCCGTGCCCTCGACTCCTACGCCGCCAAGCTCCGCCGCGCGCAGGCCGCACGGGCCGCCGCGGCCAAGCGCTGGGGCCTTGCCAAGACACCGCTTACCGCGCCGCCGGCCCCCGCCAAGAAGCCGGTCATCGAGTTCCGCGACGGCTTCGAGGTCGAGGACGGCGAGGATCTGCCGCCGGTCTTCACGACCATCCCCACCAAGGACAAGGTCGTCTTCCTCACCATCGACGACGGCGCCGAGAAGGACCCCGCGTTCCTGCGGATGATGAGCGACCTGAAGATCCCGTACACCGCCTTCCTCAGCGACTACCTGGTCAAGGAGGACTACGGGTACTTCCGCAAGATGCGCGACCGTGGCGTCGTACTCAACAACCACACGCTCCACCACCCCTACCTGCCCGGGCTTTCCTACGAACGCCAGAAGCGCGAGATCTGCGGCATGCAGGACGTGATGAAGAAGCAGTTCGGCAAGCGCCCCACGCTCTTCCGGCCGCCGTTCGGCAACTACAACGAGGACACCCTGCGCGCGGCCAAGGCCTGCGGCATCAAGGCGGCCCCGCTGTGGAACGAGGAGATCTTCGTCGACCACTGGGAGTACCGCGAGTGGGACCGCGATCTGAACCCCGGCGACATCGTCCTCAGCCACTTCCGCGGCAAGGAGGACTGGAAGGGCACGATGCCCGACATGGTCCGCCGCTTCATGAAGATGGTGACCGACAAGGGGTACGCGGTGGCGCGCTTGGAGGACTACCTGTGAGGTCGCGGCCGTACGCGCTCCTTTCCGGGGCGCTCGCCGCCGTACTCCTTACGGGCTGTGCCCAGTCCGTCGACCCGATCGAACGGCTGGGCAAGAAGGCGGCGCACGAGGTGAGCAAAGCGCGCTCGCACGGGCCGACCCTGGCGACGTACCGCCGCTGGGGCCTTTCCGCGCCGCTCGTCCCCGCGCCGAAACCGTCCGCCCGGGTCACCGCGCGCACCGCGGGCCCGGGCCTCGCGCCGGTCGTGGACCGCGTGCCCACCCGCGACAAGGTGGTCTTCCTGACGTACGACGACGGTGCCGAACGGGATCCGCGGTTCGTCGACCTGGTCCGTGAACTGCGGCTGCCGGTCAGCATGTTCGTCACGGACAGCGTGGTCGGGCCGGGGTACGGACACTTCGCGCGGCTGCGGGCGGTCGGCGCGACCGTGCAGAACCACACCCTCGACCACCCCTCCCTGCGGGGCCTGCCGTACGCCGGCCAGCGCGCCGAGATCTGCGGCCAGCAGAACAAGCTCAAGGAGCGCTTCGGCATCCGCCCCCGCTTCCTGCGGCCCCCGTACGGCACGTACGACACCACCACGCTGCGGGCCGCCGCCGACTGCGGGATCGCCGCCGTCGTGCGGGGGCGGGACGCCGACGCGGGCCCCCTGCGGCCGGGCGACATCCTGTCCGGCTCCGAGCACCCGAACCTCACGGAGGCGACGGTCGAGCTGCTGCGCCAAGTCCAGGCGGAAGGGTTCACGCCGGCGCGGCTCGAGGACTACCTGTGACGTGTCCGGGGGCTGTGATTCCGCTCGGGATCCGATGGGCTCGTGAGCGCCGCGTTGGCACTCCGCTTGACCGAGTGCTAATCGCGGTCATAGTCTCGGGTCTGGCACTCCCCACTGGAGAGTGCCAATGACGACAGGTAGATCCGGCTCCCGCGACGACGGGTCCACCTGGTCGCCACCTCAGACAGTTAACCCCGTGAGATCTCCGAAGGGGGAGGTCGGATCGTGACGACCACCAGCTCCAAGGTTGCCATCAAGCCGCTCGAGGACCGCATTGTGGTCCAGCCGCTCGAAGCCGAGCAGACCACGGCCTCTGGCCTGGTCATCCCGGACACCGCGAAGGAGAAGCCCCAGGAGGGCGTCGTCCTTGCCGTGGGCCCGGGCCGTTTCGAGGACGGTAACCGTCTTCCGCTCGACGTCGCTGTCGGCGACATCGTGCTGTACAGCAAGTACGGCGGCACCGAGGTGAAGTACAACGGCGAGGAGTACCTCGTCCTCTCGGCTCGCGACGTTCTCGCGATCATCGAGAAGTAATTCACCCCGGTACCCAACCGGTTTTGTAGTGAACTGCGCCCCTGGCCCCCCGCGACCTCAAGTAGCCGGGCGTCGGGGGCGCCGTTCGTTCTCCCCAGATTTTCCAGAGTTTCGAGAGGGCTGAATCGCTCCCATGGCGAAGATCCTGAAGTTCGACGAGGACGCCCGTCGCGCCCTCGAGCGCGGCGTCAACAAGCTTGCCGACACGGTCAAGGTGACGATCGGCCCCAAGGGCCGCAACGTCGTCATCGACAAGAAGTTCGGCGCTCCCACCATCACCAACGACGGCGTCACCATCGCGCGTGAGGTCGAGCTCGACGACCCGTTCGAGAACCTCGGTGCCCAGCTGGTGAAGGAGGTGGCGACCAAGACCAACGACATCGCGGGTGACGGTACGACCACCGCCACCGTGCTCGCCCAGGCGCTCGTACGCGAGGGCCTCAAGAACGTCGCCGCCGGCGCGTCCCCCGCCCTCCTCAAGAAGGGCATCGACGCCGCCGTCAAGGCCGTGTCCGAGGAGCTCCTCGCGACCGCCCGTCCGATCGAGGACAAGGCCGACATCGCGGCCGTCGCCGGTCTGTCCGCGCAGGACAGCCAGGTCGGCGAGCTCATCGCCGAGGCGATGGACAAGGTCGGCAAGGACGGTGTCATCACCGTCGAGGAGTCCAACACCTTCGGTCTGGAGCTGGACTTCACCGAGGGCATGGCCTTCGACAAGGGCTACCTGTCGCCGTACTTCGTGACGGACCAGGAGCGCATGGAGGCCGTCCTCGAGGACCCGTACATCCTCATCCACCAGGGCAAGATCTCCTCGATCCAGGACCTGCTGCCGCTGCTCGAGAAGGTCATCCAGGCCAACGCCTCGAAGCCGCTGCTGATCATCGCCGAGGACGTCGAGGGCGAGGCCCTGTCGACCCTGGTCGTGAACAAGATCCGCGGCACCTTCAACGCCGTCGCGGTGAAGGCCCCGGGCTTCGGCGACCGCCGCAAGGCGATGCTGGGCGACCTCGCCACCCTCACCGGCGGTCAGGTCATCGCCGAGGAGGTCGGCCTCAAGCTCGACCAGATCGGTCTGGACGTGCTGGGCACCGCCCGCCGCGTCACGATCACCAAGGACGACACCGTGGTCGTCGACGGTGGCGGCGACTCCTCCGAGGTCGTCGGCCGCGTCAACCAGATCAAGGCCGAGATCGAGAACACCGACTCCGACTGGGACCGCGAGAAGCTCCAGGAGCGCCTCGCGAAGCTGGCCGGCGGCGTGTGCGTGATCAAGGTCGGCGCCGCCACCGAGGTGGAGCTCAAGGAGAAGAAGCACCGTCTGGAGGACGCCATCTCCGCGACCCGCGCCGCGGTCGAGGAGGGCATCGTCTCCGGTGGTGGCTCCGCGCTCGTCCACGCCGTCAAGATCCTTGAGGGCAACCTCGGCAAGACCGGCGACGAGGCCACGGGTGTCGCGGTCGTCCGCAAGGCCGCCGTCGAGCCGCTGCGCTGGATCGCCGAGAACTCCGGCCTGGAGGGTTACGTCATCACCTCCAAGGTCGCCGAGCTCGACAAGGGCCAGGGCTTCAACGCCGCCACCGGCGAGTACGGCGACCTGGTCAAGGCCGGCGTCATCGACCCGGTCAAGGTCACCCGTTCCGCCCTGGAGAACGCCGCCTCCATCGCCTCCCTGCTGCTCACGACCGAGACCCTGGTCGTCGAGAAGCCGGCCGAGGAAGAGGCCGAGGCCGGTCACGGCCACGGTCACGGCCACTCGCACTGAGGCACCAGCTTCCGAGGAAGCCCCCGTTCCCACAGGGAACGGGGGCTTCTCCCGTTTATCCACTACGGGCTACGGGCTACGGGTCACTGCTCCAGCGACACGGGCTACGGGTCACTGCTCCAGCGAATCCAGCGCCCCGAGCTGCGCCATCAGCCCCAGCCTGTCGTACTGCCACCAGCCCTCGGCGAGCTTGCCGTCGTCGGTGCACCGGTGGATGGTCGTGCCGGTCATGGCGACCTGCCTGCCGCTGGCCGGGATCCCCATGAAGTCGCCCTTGTGGGTGCCGTTCCAGGTCCAGCGCGTACAGACCCGGTCGCCGTCGGCGAGCTGGTCCTCGATGGTGAACGTGAAGTCGAACCCGGTCCGCCACATGTCCACCTCGCGGCGCATGGCGTCCAGGCCGATCACGTCCTGCTCGTTGGACGGATCGTGGTCGTGGTAGTTCTCCGCGACGACCTCGTCCCACGAAGGCAACTCGCCCTTGCCGGCGACCAGCCCGTAGAAATTGCGGACGTTGGTCTTGTAGAGCCACTCGTCCCGCACCACATCCAGATCCGTGAACGTCGGCATCTCGTCGCAGAGCGCCACCATCTCCCGGAAGATCTTGTCCGTCTCGGGAAGATTCGAGTTCGCCATCGCTTCCTCGTACGACGAGAACTCCACGATCTCGATGAAGTGCCTGGCGTCGGACCGGTCCTTGCCGATGACGCTGTGCGTCGCGGTCCGCTTGCCCTTGGTCTGCTCGACCCATGTGTCCATGAGCCGGTCCATCTCGTCGAATCGACCCGTCTTGCAGTCGATGAGCTGCACAAATGTCATGACGCCGCCTTCCGGCCCCCCTGGGTCCGGTCGATACCTCCATCGTCCCACTGGGACGGCGGCGCCACCCCTCTGGCCTACTGGGGCCCGTACTTCCGCCCGGTCCTGGAGGAGATACCGCCCAGCAACGACCGCGGCGCCACCTTCGCCATGCCCATCAGCACCTTGTAGCGCGGGTCGGGAATCGACAGGGTCTTGCCGCGGGACAGGTCCGTGAGCGCGGCGGCGACCAGCTTGTCGGCGTCCAGCCACATCCAGTTGGGGATGTTGTCGGTGCCCATCCCGGCGCGCTGGTGGAACTCGGTGCGCACGAAACCGGGGCACAGCGCCATCAGCCGTACGCCGCTGCCTGCCAGGTCCTTCGCCGCCCCCTGCGAGAACTGCACGACCCACGCCTTGGACGCCCCGTACGTCCCCCGCGGCAGGAACGCGGCCACCGACGCGACGTTGACGACCCCGCCACGGCCGCGCTCGCGCATGCCCTCGGTCGCCGCGGAGGTCAGCCGGAGGACCGCCTCGCAGTGCACCTTGAGCATCTTCAGCTCGTCGGCGATCGACACGTCGAGATACCGGCCCTTGTTGCCGAAACCGGCGTTGTTGACCAGCAGATCGACCGGGTTCTTGCGGTCGCTCAAGCGCTCGGCCACCGCTTCGATGCCGTCGTCCGTGGCCAGATCCGCCGTCAGCACCTCCGCCTCGATCCCGTGCCGGTCGTGCAGCTCGGTCGCCTGCTCGCCCAGCCGCTTGGTGTCACGCGCCACCAGCACGAGGTTGTGCCCGTCAGCCGCCAGACGCCGCGCGAAGGCGGCGCCGATCCCCGCGGTCGATCCCGTAATCAGAGCCGTTGTCATGGCCCAAGGTTAGTGACCTGACCTGTGGTCCGGCGCCCCGCGCCCCCAACGTCTGCGCGCCCCACATCACTTCTGCGCGGGGCGCGCGACTGCCTGCGTAACCCCTGCTAAGCGCCGGGCGTCGCCACGTATTTCTCGGCGATCGCCCGGGATTCCGGATGCAGCGCCTCGCCCGCGTCCAACAGCCTTGGCAGCAGCCCCCGTTCGGTCGTGATCGCACGGAACTGGAGGGCGACCGTGACGTCGTGGTCCGGCCTGTGCACGATCTCGATCGGGTCGCCGGAGCGGATCTCGCCGGGCTCGACGACACGCAGATACGCGCCGGGCGCCCCCTTCTGGGTGAAGCGCTTCACCCAGCCCTTCTCACCGACGTGTTCCTGGAAGGTCCGGCAGGGGATGCGCCCGCAGGTGACCTCGAGGACCACCTCGGGCCCGATCCGCCAGCGCTCGCCGATCAGCGCCCCGGACACGTCGACCCCCAGTGTCGTGAGGTTCTCGCCGAAGGAGCCGGCGGGCAGCGTCCGGCCCAGCTCGCGTTCCCAGTCGTCGAGATCCTCGCGCGCGACCGCGTACACGGCCTGGTGTTCCCCGCCGTGGTGCCGCTTGTGGCACACGTCGTCCCCGGCGAGGCCGCTCCCGCCGGTCCCCTTGGGCCCGGGCGCCGCGACCCGCACCGGCCCCGGCACCGGCTGTTTGTCGATGCCGGTGACCCCGTCCGGCTGGTCCGTGTAGTCGACGGCCCGCGCCCGGCCCAGATTCAGCGAGAGAAGCTTCATGACGAGAACGCTAGGCGATGGGAGCCAAAGCGTCGACGCAATATTCGCTTCCGTACCCAAGGCACCCTTATGCTCGGAAAATGATCGAGGCCCGCCATCTCCGCGTACTGCGTGCCGTCGCCGCCTCCGGCTCCTTCTCGGCGGCCGGGCGCGAACTGGGCTGCACCCAGCCCGCCGTCAGCCAGCAGATGAAGGCGCTCGAAGCGTCCGTCGGCACGCCGCTGCTGGTCCGCACAGGACGCGAGATGCGCCTGACGCAGGCGGGCGACGCGCTGGTCCGGCACGCGGCCGGCATCATCGCGGGACTGACGGCCGCCGAGGAGGAGGTCGCCGCCATCGCGGGCCTGCGCGCCGGCCGCGTACGGCTCGTCTCCTTCCCCAGCGGCAGTTCCACGCTCGTCCCCACGGCCCTCGCCGCCCTGCGCGCAGCGCACCCCGGCACCCGGGTCTCCCTCGAGGAGGCCGAGCCGCCGCGCTCAGTGGAGATGCTCCGCGAGGGCGACTGCGACATCGCGCTCGCGTTCCGGTACGAGGGGGCGGCGGGCGTCGAGGAGTGGGACGACCTGGTCGTACGCCCCCTGCTCCTGGACCGGCTCGTCGGGCTCGTCCCCGAGAGCCACCGCCTCGCCGGGGCCGAGTCGGTCGCGATCGGCGAACTCGCCGGAGACCCATGGATCGCGGGCTGCCCGCGCTGCCGCCGACAACTGGTCGAGGTCTGCCGCGGCGCGGGCTTCGAGCCCCGTATCGACTTCGCCACCGACGACTACCCGGCCGTGGTCGGCCTGGTGGGCGCCGGTCTGGGGGTTGCGGTCCTTCCGGAACTCGCGATCGAGTCCGTACGGCCGAAGGGGGCACGCACGGTGCGGGTGGAGCCCCCGGTGCGGCGGGAGATCGTCGCGCTCACACTGCCCGATCTCGCCCAGGTGCCCGCGGTGGCGGCGACGCTCGACCGGCTGGCGCGGGCCGCGCAGCGGTAGTCCCGGCGCCGGTAGGACGCGGGCACATACCGGGCGCGGCATCAGAAAAGTAGGGGCACGCGTGCGCGTGCCCGGTCAGCAGAAACGTTCCTTCAGTTGTTCGAAGCGGGACTGCTTCCAGTGGCCGACGCCGAGACCAGCCGGTTGCGTGCCCGTCCCATGAGCTCTTCTCGCTCGTCCTCGGTCAACCCGCCCCACACGCCGTACGGCTCGCGCACCGCCAGCGCGTGTGCCGCGCACTCCGCGCGTACCGGGCATCGCATGCAGACCTCTTTGGCCGAGTTCTCGCGAGCGCTCCGTGCCGCACCTCGCTCGCCCTCCGGGTGGAAGAAGAGCGAGCTGTCGACCCCGCGGCAAGCCGCGAGGAGCTGCCAGTCCCAGAGGTCCGCGTTCGGACCGGGAAGGCGGGAGAAATCTGCCATTGCGTGTCCCCTTGTTGCCGTTCTGGGCTGCTATGTGCCCACCGACCGTACATCTACGATCTAAGGAGATGAAAATATGACTCATTGCGAATCTAGCCACAGACACCAGCAAAAGGGAAGAAATCGGGCTAAATGGGGCATGGGTTGTGATGAAAGGTTGTGGGTCCGCCCCGCATGTCTGCACCGTGTCCGCACCCTCACGTACAGTGCCGAAGACGACCGGCTGCCCCGTAACTCTTTCGAGTGACCATCGTTGGAAGTGCCGAGGCGGTTGAAGGAACAAGCGCTCGGGCAGACGGCAGTTTCCGTCGGCGAGTGTCGACCGCACAGATGACGATTCGTACCAGCCTGGAGGCTCAAGGTGACGCGCATCAGCTGCGGAGGACGGCCATGACATCCGTCCTCGTCTGCGACGACTCCCCGCTTGCCCGAGAGGCGCTCCGTCGTGCGGTGGCGACAGTGCCCGGCGTCGAGCGTGTGACGACGGCGGCCAACGGCGAGGAAGTACTCCGCCGCTGGGGTGCCGACCGTTCGGACCTGATTCTGATGGACGTACGCATGCCCGGTCTGGGCGGCGTCGAGACTGTTCGGCGGCTGTTGTCCGCCGACCCCGGTGCGCGCATCATCATGCTCACCGTCGCCGAGGACCTGGACGGCGTGGCGCTCGCCGTCGCCGCCGGTGCCCGCGGCTATCTGCACAAGGACGCCTCGCGTGCCGAACTGCGCGCGACGGTGACCCAGGCGCTGGCCGACCCCACCTGGCGGCTCGCCCCGCGCAGACTGCGGTCGGCCGAGATGGGCGCCGCGCCCACGCTCACCGCGCGGGAGATCCAGGTCCTGGAGGGCATGAGCCACGGCCGCTCCAACGCGGAGATCGGCCGTGAGCTGTTCCTCTCCGAGGACACCGTCAAGACGCACGCCCGGCGGCTCTTCAAGAAGCTCGGCGCCTCGGACCGCGCGCACGCTGTGGCGCTCGGCTTCCGGTGGGGCCTGGTTCGCTAAGTGAGCCGCCGTGGGGGTACAACGGCAGTAGTCCCTGCCCGCCGTGCGGCGGGCGGGGCCGGGCCCTCGGAGAGCGCCTCTTCGATGCCCGATCCCCGTTTCCCGGCGGATGCCGCATCCTTGAGGTGTGGAGTTCCTAGGGGACGATTCGGTCGAGCGGAAGGGGAGGGCGCAGGAGATGAGTTCCGGCGCACCTGCTCATAACGCTTCGGTGCACAACTATGGACGCGGTGCCACGGATCGGACGACGCCGAGGCACCATGGACCGATGCGCGACGACGAGACGACGGTGATCGGTGCGCTCGTCCATCGCGCTGTCGACGGCGACGAGCAGGCCACGCACGACCTGCTCGCTCATGTTCACCCCCTCGCGCTGCGCTACTGCCGCACCCGTCTGTCCCGGCTTCCGGGCGACGCGCGGCACTTCGTGGAGGACCTGGCGCAGGAGGTCTGCGTCGCGGTGCTCCTGGCGCTGCCGCGCTACAAGGACACCGGACGCCCCTTCGAGGCGTTCGTCTTCGCTATCGCCGGCCACAAGGTCGCTGACCTGCAGCGAGCCGCGATGCGCCATCCCGGTTCCACCGCGGTCCCCTCGGACGAGATGCCCGAGCGCCCCGACGACTCCCTCGGCCCAGAAGAGCGCGCCCTGCTCAGCAGCGACGCCGAATGGGCCAAGAAACTCCTGGCCAACCTCCCCGACAACCAACGCGAGCTGCTCCTGCTGAGGATCGCGGTGGGCCTCACGGCCGAGGAGACGGGGCAGATGTTGGGAATGTCACCAGGGGCGGTACGGGTGGCTCAGCACAGGGCGCTGAGCCGGCTGCGGGCGTTGGCGGAGCAGTAGGCGGGGGTTGTTCGGGGGCCGGGTTTTCCGGTTCTTTCCGCCGCGTCCGCCGGGGCGGAGGTAGCCGGACGGTGGTGTCTGGCGGTGCGGTGGTGTCCGGCGGTGCGGCGATATCTGGCGATATGGCGGTGCTGGACGCGGCTCGGCCGGGGCGGCGGGTTTTTCTCCGCCGCGACGGCGGGAGGCCGGATGGCGGTGTTCGGCGGTGCCGGGCGTGGCCCAGCCGGGACGGCAGTTCTTCTCCGCCGCGACGGCGGGAGGCCGTACGGCGGTGCCGGGCGCGGCTCAGCCGGGTCGGCAGGTTTTCTCTGCCGCGACGGCGGGCGGACGGCGGTGTCGAGCATGGCCCAGCCGGGACGGCGTTTTTCTCCGCCGCGACAGCAGGTAGCTGCACGGCGAAGACCGGCCCCGCGCCGGGCGGGCCGGGTCAGCGGAGGCCGGGTTCGGGCCCAGGGCTGGGCTTCCGGCGCCGTGGATGAACGGCGACGCCACCCGCCCCGTACGAAAGTACGAAGCCCCAGGCCAACCCAAGCCATGGAATGAGAGACCCTTGCTTCCCGTTAGCATGGACATCCGCACCGATCAAGGCCATTTGGGGAAGGTGTCATGACTGCCAACGTCGACGGAGTGCCCGCTAAATTCGCGACACTCGGGCTGACCTACGACGACGTGCTGTTGCTGCCGGGCGCTTCGGAAGTGCTGCCCAACGCGGTCGACACCTCGTCCCGCATCTCGCGCAACGTGCGTGTGAACATCCCGCTGCTCTCCGCCGCGATGGACAAGGTGACCGAGTCGCGCATGGCGATCGCCATGGCCCGGCAGGGCGGCGTCGGCGTGCTGCACCGCAACCTGTCCATCGAGGACCAGGTCAACCAGGTCGACCTCGTGAAGCGTTCCGAGTCCGGCATGGTCACCGACCCCATCACGGTGCACCCGGACGCGACGCTGGGCGAGGCCGACGCGCTGTGCGCCAAGTTCCGCATCAGCGGTGTCCCCGTCACCGACGGCAACGGCAAGCTGCTCGGCATCGTCACCAACCGCGACATGGCCTTCGAGACCGACCGCTCGCGCCAGGTGCGCGAGGTCATGACCCCGATGCCCCTGGTCACCGGCAAGGTCGGCATCTCGGGCAACGACGCCATGCAGCTGCTGCGCCGCCACAAGATCGAGAAGCTTCCGCTGGTCGACGACGCGGGTGTCCTCAAGGGCCTCATCACGGTCAAGGACTTCGTGAAGGCCGAGAAGTACCCGAACGCCGCGAAGGACGCCGAGGGCCGCCTCCTGGTGGGTGCCGCCGTCGGAGCCAGCCCCGAGGCGCTGGAGCGCGCGCAGGCGCTGGCCGAGGCCGGCGTGGACTTCCTGATCGTCGACACCTCGCACGGGCACAACAGCAACGCCCTCAACTGGATGGCGAAGATCAAGTCGAGCGTCGGCGTCGACGTGATCGGCGGCAACGTAGCCACCCGTGACGGCGCCCAGGCCCTGATCGATGCCGGTGTCGACGGCGTCAAGGTGGGCGTGGGCCCCGGCTCGATCTGTACCACCCGTGTGGTCGCCGGCATCGGCGTCCCGCAGGTCACCGCCATCTACGAGGCAGCTCTCGCGGGCCGCGCCGCAGGTGTCCCGGTGATCGGCGACGGCGGTCTGCAGTACTCCGGAGACATCGGCAAGGCCCTCGCGGCCGGCGCCGACACGGTGATGCTCGGCAGCCTCCTCGCGGGCTGCGAGGAGTCGCCCGGCGAGCTGCAGTTCATCAACGGCAAGCAGTTCAAGTCCTACCGCGGCATGGGCTCCCTCGGTGCGATGCAGTCGCGCGGCCAGGGCAGGTCGTACTCGAAGGACCGCTACTTCCAGGCAGAGGTGGCCTCCGACGACAAGCTCGTCCCCGAGGGCATCGAGGGCCAGGTGCCCTACCGCGGCCCGCTGGCCAACGTGCTGCACCAGCTCGTCGGCGGCCTGCGCCAGACCATGGGCTACGTGGGCGCCGCCTCCATCGACGAGATGGAGACCAAGGGCCGCTTCGTACGGATCACCTCGGCGGGCCTCAAGGAGAGCCACCCGCACGACATCCAGATGACGGTCGAGGCGCCGAACTACAGCCGTAGCCAGTAGCCGCAGCGAGTAGCCGTACCAGTAGTCGTCACCACAGCCGTAGCCAGTAGCCGTACGGCTTGAGGGCGGTCCCGGGGGTTCCCGGGGCCGCCCTTGTCGTGGGCGTCGGCGATACTGGGAGACGCAGAAGCGAAGAGGGAAAGGCCACACACGTGACTGAGATCGAGATCGGGCGCGGCAAGCGCGGCCGCCGGGCGTACGCCTTCGACGACATCGCCGTCGTCCCGAGCCGCCGTACCCGGGACCCGAAGGAGGTCTCGATCGCCTGGCAGATCGACGCCTACCGCTTCGAGCTGCCCTTCCTGGCCGCCCCGATGGACTCGGTCGTCTCCCCGGCCACCGCGATCCGCATCGGTGAGCTGGGCGGCCTGGGCGTGCTCAACCTTGAGGGCTTGTGGACGCGGTACGACGACCCGCAGCCGCTGCTCGACGAGATCGCGGAGCTTGACGCGGACACCGCGACCCGTCGCCTCCAGGAGATCTACGCGGCTCCCATCAGGGAGGAGCTGATCGGGCAGCGCATCAAGGAGGTGCGCGACTCGGGCGTCGTCACCGCCGCCGCCCTGTCCCCGCAGCGCACGGCGCAGTTCTCCAAGGCCGTCGTGGACGCGGGCGTGGACATCTTCGTCATCCGCGGTACGACGGTGTCGGCGGAGCACGTCTCCGGTGCCGCCGAGCCGCTCAACCTGAAGCAGTTCATCTACGAACTGGACGTCCCGGTGATCGTCGGCGGCTGCGCCACGTACACCGCGGCCCTGCACCTGATGCGCACGGGCGCGGCCGGTGTCCTCGTCGGCTTCGGCGGCGGCGCCGCGCACACCACGCGCAATGTGCTGGGCATCCAGGTCCCGATGGCGACCGCGGTCGCCGACGTCGCGGCCGCGCGCCGTGACTACATGGACGAGTCCGGCGGCCGGTACGTGCACGTGATCGCCGACGGCGGTGTCGGCTGGTCCGGCGACCTCCCCAAGGCCATCGCCTGCGGCGCCGACTCCGTGATGATGGGCTCTCCGCTGGCCCGTGCCACCGACGCGCCCGGCAAGGGCCACCACTGGGGCATGGAGGCCGTCAACGAGGAGCTGCCGCGCGGCAAGAAGGTCGACCTCGGCACGGTGGGCACCATCGAGGAGATCCTCGCGGGCCCCTCGCACATCCCGGACGGCTCGATGAACTTCTTCGGGGCCCTGCGCCGCGCCATGGCCACCACCGGCTACAGCGAGCTGAAGGAGTTCCAGCGCGTCGAGGTGACGGTGGCGGACTCGCAGCACAAGCGGTAGGCAGTACGAACGGCTCGTACGACAGCTCGTACGACGCGAAGGGGCCCGGTCACCTGGTGGTGACGCGGGCCCCTTCGCCGTACGTGAACCGGTGCGTGAACCGCTGCGCGAACCGGGTTACGCGGCGGCCTTCTTGGCGCCCGAGAAGGCGGCGAAGGCGCCGATCCCGAAGAACAGGTAGGTCATGAAGTCGGCCGATTCCTTCCAGGCCGAGGTGACCAGGTCGAAGTGGTCGGTGAGGAGCGTGGTCGCGGAGATGCCGGACTCGTCGGCACCGATCATCGCGACACCGATGATCTGGCCCGCGTAGATGGCGCCCAGGGCGAGGGCGGCGCTCAGGACCGGCAGTACGGGGTTGCTGCCGCCGATCTTGCCCGCGGCGAGGCCTGTGAGGAAGCCGACGCCGACCGCGGCGTAGCCGATCTCGTACCCCGAGGCACCGATGATGGCGCCGTAGATGCCGGCGGTCACCAGGGCCGCGACAACGGCGGCCACGATGCCGAGGGCGAGGTTGCCCTGGCGCGGGGCGGGCGGCGCCGGGGCGAAGCCGGGCTGCTGGCCGCCCGCGAACGGGTTGCCGCCGGTGGGCTGCTGCTGACCCGCGAACGGGTTGCCGTCCGAGGGCTGCTGGCCGGCGTAGGGGTTGCCGGCGACGGGCTGCTGAGCGGCGTACGGGTTGCCCTCGGTGGGCTGGGAAGGCGGCGTGGGCTGGCTCATGGTGGATATCCCCCGAATTTGGTGTGGGTGGTGGACGCACTGATGTGCGTGGGGCGCGGGCGCACTCGTGTGCGACAACGGCCCCGGACACTAGCAGTCACCACTGACATACGGGAGAGGGATTTCCGGGGTCAGAGCCGGTGGGCCGCTCCGGTGGGGGTTGCTCCCCTTGTGTCCAGGAGGAGTTGGGCCTTCACGGACAGTCCTTGGAGGTCGTACGTGCGGTGCTGCTGGAGCAGGATCGTGAGGTCGGCGTCGGCCGCGGCCTCGTAGAGGGAGTCCGCGCGCGGGACGGGGCGGCCGAGTACGCGCCAGGCCGGGACGAGCGGGTCGTGGTAGCTGACGGACGCGCCGAGTTCCATCAAGCGCAGGGCGATCTCGTGGGCGGGGGTGCCCTGTTGGTCGGCGAGGTCCGCCTTGTAGGTGACGCCCAGGAGGAGCACGCGCGCGGCGCGGGCCGATTTGCCGTGCTCGTTGAGGAGCGTGGCGGCGCGCTGGATGACGTACTGGGGCATGTGGTTGTTGACCTGCTGGGCCAGTTCGACCATCCGGAGGGTGCGTCCGGAGTGGCCTGTCAGGTCCTGGGCGATTCCGTGGCCGCCGACTCCGGGGCCCGGCCGGAACGCCTGGAAGCCGAACGGCTTGGTCTCGGCGCAGCGGATGACGTCCCACAGGTCGACGCCCAGGTCGTGGCAGAGCACGGCCATCTCGTTGACGAGGGCGATGTTGACGTGCCGGAAGTTGGTCTCCAGGAGCTGCACGGTTTCCGCTTCGCGTGTTCCACGCGCGCGTACGACCTTGTCGGTGAGGCGCCCGTAGAAGGCGGCGGCCGACTCGGTGCAGGCCGGCGTCAGGCCGCCGATGACCTTCGGGGTGTTGGCGGGGCCGAAGTCGCGGTTGCCGGGGTCGACCCTGCTGGGGGAGTAGGCGAGGTGGAAATCGCGTCCCGCGCGCAGTCCGGAGCCCTCTTCGAGGAGCGGGCGGAGGAACTCCTCCGTGGTGCCGGGGCGTACGGGTGACTCGAGGATCACGGTGGTGTGCGGGCGCAGCTGTGCGGCCAGGGTGCGGGCGGCCGCCTCCAGCTGGCTCAGGTCCAGTGCGCCGTCCGCGCCGCGCGAGGTCGGGGCGCAGATGACCGCGGTGCGGACGCGGCCGAGTTCCGCCGGGTCGGTGGCGGGCCGGAAGCCCCCCGAGAGCATCCGGCGCAGTTCGGCGGGGCTGAGGGAGCCGCCTTCCGGGCCGGTTTTGTAGCCGAGTGTGGGGATGCCGGCCGCGACGGCGGCCTGGGCGAGGGGCAGGCCGTGATGACCGAGTCCGATGACGGCGAGGTCTGCGGGCATGGAGTGGGCCGTCCTTCCCAGTAGCCGAAGCGGGACAGGTGCGCAAGCCCTGTGGACAAGACGGGCGAGCGCAATGTCAGACTAGGAGTAAATATGACCGATTTGCGGGATTGCGCGTTCAAGATTCCCCGAGTGTTGTCCACAGGCTGCTGGTGAGTGGTGGCCGAAGGAGGGCAAGAAGGTCAGACTTTGGGCATGGGGGATGTGAGCACGGGTCCCGCCCGAGGGTGAGGCCGCGCGACCAAGAGCGGGAGGCAGCGGTGAGGACAGCGACACTGGGGCCGGCGGAGCGCGCCGAGTCACTGGCGGGAATGGCCGAGCGTGAGCTGGATGTGCTGGTCGTGGGCGCGGGCGTGGTCGGTGCGGGCACCGCCCTTGACGCCGTGACACGCGGCCTGTCCACAGGTCTGGTGGAAGCGCGTGACTGGGCGTCGGGCACGTCGAGCAGGTCGAGCAAGCTGATCCACGGCGGCCTGCGCTATCTGGAGATGCTCGATTTCGCACTGGTGCGCGAGGCGCTGAAGGAACGCGGGCTCCTCCTCGAACGGCTCGCGCCGCACCTCGTGAAGCCCGTGCCGTTCCTCTACCCGCTCCAGCACAAGGGCTGGGAGCGGCTGTACGCGGGCTCGGGCGTCGCGCTCTACGACGCCATGTCGATTTCGAGCGGCCATGGACGCGGACTGCCCACACACCGCCATCTGTCCCGCACCCGCGCCCTGCGCGTCGCCCCCGCCCTGAAGAAGGACGCCCTGGTCGGCGCCCTGCAGTACTACGACGCGCAGATGGACGACGCCCGCTATGTGGCGACCCTGGTGCGCACGGCGGCGGCGTACGGCGCGAAGGTGGCCAACCGCGCGCGGGTGACCGGCTTCCTGCGCGAGGGTGAGCGCGTTGTCGGTGCCAAGGTGCAGGATGTCGAAGGGGGCGGGGAGTACGAGGTCCGCGCCAAGCAGGTGGTGAACGCCACGGGGGTGTGGACCGACGACACCCAGGCGATGGTGGGGGAGCGGGGGCAGTTCCACGTACGCGCGTCCAAGGGCATCCATCTGGTCGTACCGAAGGACCGGATCAACTCGACTTCGGGGCTGATCCTGCGTACCGAGAAGTCCGTGCTCTTCGTGATCCCGTGGGGGCGGCACTGGATCATCGGCACCACCGACACCGACTGGGACCTCGACAAGGCCCATCCGGCGGCGTCCAGCGCGGACATCGACTATCTGCTGGAGCACGTGAACTCCGTGCTCTCGGTGCCTCTCTCCCGCGACGACGTACAGGGTGTGTACGCGGGGCTGCGGCCACTGCTCGCCGGTGAGTCGGACGCCACCAGCAAGCTGTCGCGCGAGCACACCGTGGCGCATCCGGTGCCGGGGCTCGTGGTCGTGGCGGGCGGCAAGTACACGACGTACCGGGTGATGGCCAAGGACGCGGTGGACGAGGCGGTGCACGGTCTCGACCAGCGGGTCGCCGAGTGCGTCACCGAGGACGTTCCGCTGCTCGGCGCTGAGGGGTACCGGGCGCTGTGGAACGCGCGAGCGCGGATCGCGGCGCGCACCGGGCTCCATGTGGTGCGCGTGGATCACCTGTTGAACCGGTACGGCACGCTCGCCGAGGAGTTGCTCGACCTCATCGCCGCCGATTCCTCACTCGGCGAGCCCTTGCCGGCCGCCGAGGACTATCTGCGGGCCGAGATCGTCTATGCCGCCTCGCACGAGGGTGCCCGGCACCTGGACGACGTGCTGACCCGGCGCACCCGCATCTCGATCGAGACCTTCGACCGGGGAACGCGCAGTGCGCGGGAGGCCGCGGAGCTCATGGCGCCGGTGCTCGGCTGGGACAAGGACCAGATCGAGCGGGAAGTGGAGCACTACGAGAAGCGGGTCGAGGCCGAGCGGGAGTCGCAGCGGCAGCCGGACGACCTGACGGCGGACGCGGCGCGGCTGGGGGCGCCGGACATCGTGCCGCTGTAGCCGTCCTCGTGGCCGTCCTTGTGGCGGTCCGGTCGTCGCCGTGGCGGTGTGGCTGGTCCGTGCCGGGATGTCACTCGAACGAGTGTCGTGAGCTGGGATCTTTGCTCGGAACGTGTCCGTTCTACTCGGTGCGGGGGCAGAACTCGGCGGCGAGCAGGGCCGGTTCGAGGCCAGGGTCTGCGATCCCGTCCGTGTTCACCCGGAAGGTGAGGACACGGCGACCGTCGACGGTGGCTGCGCTGCGCACGTAGCTGCCGGATATGCGGCCGTTGTGCCCCCACACCGTGGTGCCGCACGGCAGCTTCACCGGGTAGAGGCCCATGCCGTACGAGCCATGTGCGGCGCGGGTGTTGAGCATCTCCCGCAGTTGGCCGGGCGGGAGCAGCTCGCCGGCGAGCAGGGCCCCGTAGAAGCGGTCCAGGTCGGCGAGTGTGGTGACCAGCTCGCCCGCCGCGCCGGCCACGCGCGGGTCGAGCTCGGTGACGTCGGAGCCGTCGGCGGCGTATGCGCGGCCGTGCGGTGAGGGGAGAGAGGTGCGGGCACCCGGGAAGGATGTGCCGGTCAGACGGAGAGGGGTGATGATGCGGCGCTCGGCCTCGGTGGCGTACGAGTGGCCGGTGACCTGTTCGACGACCATGCCGAGCAGGACGTAGTTGGTGTTCGAGTAGGCGTAGCGGCCGGGGTCGGCCGGGGGGTGGGTGAGCGCGATGCGTACGGCCTGAAGCGGGGTGACGGGGACGGTGCCCAGGGTGTCGGCGGTGAAGTCGTACAGGCCGCTGGTGTGGGTGAGCAGGGCGCGCAGGGTCAGGCGGCTGCCGTCGTTGCCCGCGCCGCTGACCAGGCCCGGGAGGTGGGCGTCCACGGAGTCCGACAGGGACAGCCGGTGTTCGGCGGCCAGTTGCAGGACGACGGTCGCGATGAACGTCTTGGTGATGCTGCCCGCGCGGAAGTGGTCGGAGCGGTCGATTCCGTCACCGGCGTCGGCGAATTGTGAGCCGAAATCGTCCTGGGCGAGCAGGGCCGCGGCCGGGGCCTTGCCACGGGTGACGAGGAGCGCGAGGGCGGCGTCCGCGGCCGGGGAGACGGGCGATCGCGATCCGGCTGGTGCTGGGGACGTGAGGGCTCGGGAGCCGGACGAGGGCTCGGACCTGGGGGTTTGTGCGCCGGTCGGGGTCGAGGCGAGCAAGCAGGTCGGGGCCAGGCCGAGGAGCGCCAGGGCCGCGGGTATGGCCCGGAGTGTCCGAGGTGTCCGGCGCGGCGGCATCGGCGGTCCTTCCTTGTTGGGGGCCATCATGCGGGACGGCGCGGGGCCAGGTGTCGGGCGGTCCCTTCTTGAGGGGCCCCACGGCATCGTTCACTTGTCCGGTGAGGGACAATGAAGGCTCTGTCAGGGCGGGTTGCTTGAGGGGACGCATGTCGGAGGCGGAGCGGGCGGGAGCATCCCGTCAGGACAAGAGCGAACGTCTCCTCGCCGGGCGCTACCGGCTGGGGGATGTTCTCGGCCGCGGCGGCATGGGCACCGTGTGGCGGGCCAAGGACGAGACCCTGGGCCGCACGGTCGCCGTCAAGGAGCTGCGGTTCCCGTCGAGCATCGACGAGGACGAGAAGCGGCGGCTGATCACGCGCACGCTGCGTGAGGCCAAGGCGATCGCGCGGATCCGTAACAACGGCGCGGTGACGGTCTTCGACGTGGTCGACGAGGACAACCGGCCGTGGATCGTGATGGAGCTCGTCGAGGGCAAGTCGCTCGCCGAGGTCATCCGCGAGGACGGCCTGCTCACGCCGGTGCGGGCCGCCGAGGTCGGGCTGGCGATTCTCGATGTGCTGCGTTCGGCGCACCGGGAGGGCATCCTGCACCGGGACGTGAAGCCGTCGAACGTGCTGATCTCCGAGGACGGCCGGGTCGTGCTGACCGACTTCGGGATCGCGCAGGTCGAGGGCGACCCGTCCATCACCTCGACGGGCATGCTCGTCGGCGCGCCCTCG
The DNA here is from genome assembly GCF_026341825.1 of Streptomyces sp. NBC_00620. Taxonomy (GTDB): domain Bacteria; phylum Actinomycetota; class Actinomycetes; order Streptomycetales; family Streptomycetaceae; genus Streptomyces. Next base: position 877,399 of record NZ_JAPENY010000001.1, on the reverse strand, counting down.
TACATCTCGCCGGAGCGGGCGCGCGGTCACAAGCCCGGGCCCGCCGCCGACCTGTGGTCGCTGGGCGGTCTGCTGTACGCGTCGGTTGAGGGCGTGCCGCCGTACGACAAGGGTTCCGCGATCGCGACGCTCACCGCGGTGATGACCGAGCCGGTGGAGCAGCCGAAGAACGCGGGTCCGCTGGAGAACGTGATCTACGGGTTGCTCGCCAAGGACCCCGAGCAGCGGCTCGACGTCGAGGGTGCGAGCGCGATGCTCACCGAGGTGCTGCGCGCGCCCGAGCCCAGGCCGACCGCGCCGGAGCCGCCGGACGCGACGAAGGTCGTGGCGTTGCCGCCGGTGCCGGACGAGGGGTCCGGCAAGGGTGGTTCGGGTTCCGGAGGCTCGGGTGGCTCGGGCGGTTCCGGGGCCAAGCGGGGTGAGGAGGCCGGGGAGCGGCTGCGCGGGGCGATGCGTTCCGTGCGGAAGGCTGCCTCGGCGGCCGGGGCGGCCACGGCTGCGGCCGGTGCGGCTGCGACGGCGCGGGCCAAGTCCGGGGGTTCGGGGGCAACTGCCGGTACGGGTACGGGTACGGGTACTGATCCGGGCACGGGTACGGAGGCGGCCACGCATGTGTCCGCACCTGTTTCCGGACCTGGGTCGGAGAAGGACGGTGCTGTTGCCGCGACTGCCGTCTCCGCTTCCGTCTCGGCTGATGCGCCTGCTGACTCCGCGACCGCCGGCAAGGCTTCCGGGTGGCCGGTGGCTCCGGAGCGGCCGCCGCGGCCGGTGCCTCGGGCGCCGTTGACGGATGTGGTGCCGCGGCGGACGTTGATCATCATCGCGGTGGTCGTGGCGCTGGCGGTGCTCGGCACCGTGCTGGCCCTGACCCTCAACGGGGGTGACGACAGCTCGAACTCCAAGAGCGGTGACACCAAGTCCGCGTCCAGCGGGGCGACCGCCGGAAGCGGCAGCGAGGAGAGCAGCGGCGCCCACACGGACAGCGGTGACGGGGCGGACGACTCGGCCACAGGTGCGGCCGGGGAGGCGGGCTCGGGCAGCACGCCGAGCACCAGCGCCAGTGCCGGTACGTCGAGCGGGTCGGACGGCGACGACGAGGGCTCTGACCCGGCGGACGGAACGCCGTACACCAGCAGTCAAGGGTTCTCGATCGTGCTGCCGGAGGGGTGGAAGTACGTGTCCACGGACTCGGCGGGTGCCCGGCTCACCGGTCCCAACGGGCAGAAGCTCCTGATCGGGTGGACGACCACGCCCAAGGACGACCCGGTCGCGGACTGGGAGAACCAAGAGCAGTACATGACGCGGTCGCAGTACAAGCGGGTGCGAATAGAGAAGGTGGACTACCGCGGCTGGAACACGGCCGACTGGGAGTTCACCTACGAGGACGGCGGCACGAAGTACCGGTCGATCGACCGCGGCTTCGTCGTCAACTCGAGCCAGGGGTACGCGTTGATGTACACGGCGAAGGCGGCCGACTGGGACAGCGATCTGCGTGAGGACACGTGGAAGCAGTTCACCGAGACGTTCCAGCCGAAGTCGTGACGTACCGCTCGCCGATGTGACGTTCCGCCATGCATGAGCACCCTGAGATATCGCATCCCTACTTTGCGGGTTGCCTCCGGCACGTATCGTGAGTGGTTGCGGACCGTACGGAACCACAACGGGACGCAAGGCGAACGGAATTGACCAACCGGGCGGCCGAGGGAGGCATTGTGGACGAGTACGCGGGACGGATTCTCGCCGACCGTTACCGCTTGCCCCTGCCGCCTTCCGACGAGTACGAACTCGCCGAGACCCGGGCGTACGACACCTACAGCGGGCAGGAAGTCCTGGTCCGGCAGGTGCCGTTGCCGGAGGTCGTCGAGGCCGAGGTGCTCGACGCGGACGGGCTGCCCGAGGGGTTCGTGGCGCGGGACGGCGGGGTGCGCCGGGCGTCCGCGAGGACCACGCGCAGGCCCACCGAACCTGCCGTACGGCGGGCGATCGAGGCCGCGCAGGCTGCCGCCCAGATACCCGACCATCCCCGGCTCGACCAGGTCTTCGACGTGTTCGCCGAGGGCGGGTCGCTGTGGATCGTCAGCGAGTTGGTGGCGGCGAGGCGGCTGGACGCGTTGCTCGCCGAGAGGCCGCTCAGTCCCTATCGGGCCGCCGAGATCGCCTCCGATGTCCTCGCCGCACTGCGGGTGCTGCACGCTCACGGGTGGGTGCACCGGAACATCACCGTGCGCACGGTGCTCGTCTGCGACGACGGCCGCGTGATGCTGACCGGCCTTGCGGCCGGGGCCGCGGAGGAGGCGCTGTGCGGGTATGACCCTGTGCCGGTGCGGGACTTCGAGGGTGACGTCCGGGGTGGGGGTGCTGGAGCCGGTGGGCCGGGCGGGCCGGGTGGTCCCGGGGGTGCGGGGACTGGGCTTTCAGGTGGTGCCGGTGGTGGTGCTTCGCATGGGTTCGGTCCTGGTGGGGCGTCTGGGCTGTCCGGGGCGTTGGGTGGCGGCGGAGCAGGCGGTGCTGCGACTGGGGGAGATCCCGAGGCCGCGCGGCGAGCTGCGATCGAGGCTCGGGCCAAGCGTGGGGGGCCCGCGGAGGCGGCTGCGGGTGTAGGGCCGCGCGCACTTGAAGCACGGGGGGCTGGAGGAACTGGCGGCGCTGGAGGTGCCGCGGGCGCGGGTGGCGCCGGGGGTCCTGGGGGTGGCGCTGGGAGCGACATGCGTGCGGCGCGCGCCGGGGCCATTGCCGCGTACCGTGCCGGAGCGCGTGCCGCGGCCCGCGTGCACGAAGAGCAGCGGGGCGGTCGGGCGGCGCTGCCTGCGGCCCGGCCTTCGGCGCAGGCCGATGCGTCGGCGGCCCAGGCGCAGTCTCCGGTTCAGGCACAGTCTCCGTTCCAGGCACAATCTCCGGTTCAGGCCCAAGGCCAGGCGCAGGGCGCGGCGCAGACGGCGCAGACATCCGGGCACGAGGTCGCCGGGTACAGCGGGTTCCCGCAGGCATCCGGGGGGAGCGGGGGCAGCGGGTTCCCGCAGGCTCCTGGGCACGGTGGCCAAGCCCAGGCCCAGGCCCAGGGTCTTGGCCGCGGGCAAGTCCCGGCCCAGGGGCTTGGGCATGGACAGGCTCCGGCCCAAGCGCCCGGCCACAGCCCGGCCCAAGCTCAGGGTTCGTACCAGGTCCCCAGCCACGGCACGGAACACCGTCCCAACACCGCGCCCCCCGGGCAGATAGCCGACCCGTACGGAGTCGGGCACTCCAACTCCTGGCATGGCGCCCAGCCCCGCGGCGGCAGCGGCGGCGGCAGCGGAACCGCCACGGGAACCGGAACCGGTGGCGGCGTCGAAGGACGCCCCGCGCTTCCTGGAGCCGCGAGCGGCGGGATGGCGGCCCCGGGGGGTGACACCGGGAGTTACACCGGGAGTGACAACTCACCCGGCATGTACTCCGGGAGCGGTACCTCCACCAGCCCCCTCCCGATAAGCGGCGCTCCAACCGGCGCGCCCCCGTCCTCGGACAACAGCGCTCCCGCCCTCGTACCCGGCCAACCGTTCGCTCCCGCTCCCGCACCCGCACCCACCCCGGCTCCCGGCACCCCCGCCACCACCCCCCAAGGCCAGACCGCCCGTTGGGACCAGATCGTCGCCAGTGGGCCCCCGCGCCGGGGTCCCGCCACCGCGCTCGCTGCGGAGCGGGCCCGGCAGGCGCGGATGGCTGTGGTCGGGCCCGTGACCGAGCGGTGGGCGCCCGAGCAGGCCGGGCCGGTGCATGAGAACTGGCAGTTGGCGGCGCCGATCGGGCCCGCGACCGACCTGTGGGCGTTGGGTGCGCTGCTCTTCCGGGCCGTTCAGGGGCATGCGCCCTATCCGGAGGAGAACACCGCGGAGCTGGTGCAGCTCGTGTGCGCGGAGCCGCCCGCGTTCGCGGAGGAGTGCGGGCCGCTGAGGCCCGTCGTGGAGTCGCTGCTGCGCCAGGACCCCACCGAGCGGCTCGACTTCGAGGAACTGCGCGGCTGGCTGCGCTCCTTGGTGCGGTCCGCGCCGGAGGCCGAGGCGGGCGCGCATGTCGTCGCCGCGCCCCCGGTCAACCCCAGCCGACTGCCGATCGTACGGCGACGGGGCGAGCTCGTCCGCAGGCGCCGCGCCGGGCTGCCCGCGACCAGCCCGCACGCCCGGCACAAGCGGGCCAAGCAGAACAAGCAGGCCAAGCCCAGACGGCTCGGGCGGAACCTCGTCCTGCTGATCCTGCTCCTGCTGGCCGCGGCGATCGCGTACGCCATGGTGTTCATGCCCAAGTCCGGGTCGAACAGCGGCACGGACGACGAGCGGACCGGTTCCGCCGGAGACGTCAGTCCCGCCCCCGACACCGGCGCGGGAGGGAGTGCGAGCAGCGAGCCGCGCCCCGACCAGACCTCGCCGGGTGAAGACAAGAGCCCCTCGCCATCGTCCAGTTCGACGAGTCCAGGGTCCAACGACCCCGATGTCGCCCAGGGTTTCACGCTGCGCGAGGACGCCGAGGGCTTCCAGGTGGCCGTGGCGAACGGCTGGGACCGTGCGGCGAAGAACGGGAACGGCCAAGTCGTCTACTCCAACGGCGACTTCGAGCTCATCCTCGTACCCGGGCGGGACAGCACGAGCACGTACGGCAGCGATCCGATGACGTACCAGCGGGAGCGGGAGGGAGAGTTGCAGCCGTTCCGCGACTCGACCTGGGCCACTTCCAGCGGGATGCGGCGGATCGACGTGGGCGGCCTTGCCATGGCCGAGGGGCAGTTCACCTGGACCGACGGCGAAGGGCACGAGCTCTTCGTGCGCAATCTCGCGATCATCATCGAGGGGCGCTACCACGTGGTGCAGGTGCGCGGCCCGGAGGCCGAACGGGACGAGGTCACGCGGCTGTACGAGCAGGCTTCGGGGACGTATCGGGTCACGGGGTGACATCAGGTCACGAGGTGACACCGTCTCAGGGCGTCGGCCGAGGCCTTCGTAACCCCCTGGCTCCCTTTGGTTCCCTTGTGCGCGCGGAAGGGATAACCGTCACAGTGCGGTTTCCGTACGGCCACGGCGGTTCCCTGTGCGGGGGCCGCTCCTTAGTCTGACCCTGTCAAGAGCATTGCGGGGAAACGTGAATCAGATGCAGGGCCTGCTCCTCGCGGGCCGCTACCGGCTTGCCGAATCCATCGGCAGCGGCGGCATGGGCCGGGTGTGGCGTGCGCACGACGAGGTGCTGCACCGCCCGGTCGCTATCAAGGAGTTGACCGCCGCGCTCTACGTCGCCGAGAGCGACCTGGCCCCGATGCTCGCCCGCACGCACGCCGAGGCGAGAGCAGCCGCCCGGATCAACCACTCGGCCGTGGTCACCATCCACGACGTCCTGGAGTACGACAGCCGGCCGTGGATCGTGATGGAGCTGGTCGAGGGCAACTCGCTGGCCGACGAGGTCAAGGAGCGGGGGCGCGTCGAACCGGCCGAGGCGGCGCGGATCGGGCTGTGGGTGCTGCGCGGGCTGCGGGCCGCGCACGCCGCCGGCGTGCTGCACCGTGACGTGAAGCCCGGGAACGTACTCCTGTCCGCCGACCGGCGCGTACTGCTCACCGACTTCGGGATCGCACAGGTCGAGGGCGATACGACCCTCACGCGCACCGGCGAGATCGTCGGCTCGGTCGACTATCTGGCCCCCGAGCGGGTGCGCGGCCACGATCCCGGTCCGGCCTCCGACCTGTGGGCGCTGGGCGCGACGCTGTACACGGCGGTGGAGGGCAGGTCGCCGTTCCGGCGCACCTCGCCGCTGAGCACCATGCAGGCCGTTGTCGAGGAGGAGCCCGAACCGTCCGAGTACGCCGGTCCGCTCGGGCCCGTGATCACCGCGCTGCTGCGCAAGGATCCCGCCGTACGGCCCACTGCCTCGGAGGCCGAGCAGATGCTCGCCGAGGCGGCGGAGGGACGGCGGCCGAGCGCGGCGCAGGCGTTCGTGCCGACGCAGCATGTGGAAACCGGGGTGGATCATTCCTTCGGTGGCGGCATCGCTCCCGGACATGGGGCGACGACACCCGCACATGGGTCGACCACCCCCGCACATGGGTCGACCACCCCTGCACATGGGTCGACCACACATGTCCCGGCACCCGATCACTCGGCATCTCATGTCTCGGCACCCCATGTCTTGGCACCCCATGTCCCGGGTGGGACCCAGCCCCAGGCCCTGTCCTACCCCACGCCCGTCCCGGCCGGCCCCAGGAAACGGCGTCGGGGTCGCACCATCGCCCTCGTCGTCGTAGCGGCCGCGCTCGTCGGTGGTGGCGGTGCCGTGGTCATGAAGTACGCGGACGACTGGCGGACGGGCGCGGGCGGGGTCACCAGCGGCGAGGAACCCGGCGGTAGCGGGGAATCGGCGGGTACGGAGGAGCCGAGCGCCACCCCCAGCCCGCAGGCCAGCGAGAGCGGGCGGCCGGCGACCGGTGCCCTGCCCGAGGGCTGGGTGCGCGTGGACGACCCCGAGGGTTTCAGCCTCGCCCTGCCCAAGGGCTGGGAGCGGCAGCTCGACGGCACCCAGATCGACTACACACCCGACGGCGGCGAGCACTTCGTACGCATCGCAGTGGACGATTCGCCGGACTTCGACAACCCGTACCTGCACCAGGTGGACCTGGAACAGCAGTTGATGAAGCTGGCCGATTACCACCGGGTGAGCATGGAGGCCAACACCTTCCGTGACTGCGACGGCGCGCTGTGGGACTTCACCTGGACCGCGCTGGCGAAGGACACCTCGTTCCCCGGGCCGCGCCGCGCCATCGAGCAGACATATCTCAGCCGGGACGGCGTCGAGTACGTGATCTACATGTCAGCGCCGGCGGCGGACTGGGCCACCACGCGCGAGCAGTTCGACACGGTTCTGAAGGGCTGGCGCCCCGCGGCCGAATAGCGACGCCGGGCAAGGGAAGCGCCGCACAGCGGCACGGCCGGATACAGCCACCGCCGGTCGCCGACCCGGAGGGCCGGGCTCCATTGCGGCATGATGGGACGCATGGGGACCGAGGGGGACAACGTCCGGGTGATCGCCGGCCGTTACCGGCTGGAGGCCAGGATCGGGCGGGGCGGCATGGGCGTCGTCTGGCGTGCGACCGACCAACTGCTCGGCCGCCAGGTCGCGGTCAAGGAGATCGCCCTCGACACCACACTCTCCGCGGACGAGGCCCGCCAGCAGCGGGACCGGACCCTGCGCGAGGCCCGTGCCGTCGCTCAGCTGCGGCACCCGCACATCATCGTCGTGCACGACGTGGTCGAGGACGACGAACGCCCGTACATCGTCATGGAGTTGATCGAGGGCGGCTCGCTCGCCGAGCGGATCTCCGCACGCGGTCCGGTCGACGCGCGCGAGGCCGCCCGCATCGGCATCGGCCTCCTCGGCGCGCTGCGCCGCGCGCACGACGCGGGTGTCCTGCACCGGGACCTCAAGCCCGCCAACGTGCTGATGGCCGAGGAAGGCAGGGTCGTCCTCACCGACTTCGGCATCGCCCAGGTCGCGGGCGCCACGACACTCACCGAGAGCGGGGCGTTCGTCGGTTCGCCCGAGTACACCGCGCCCGAGCGGATGGCCGGGGCCAGGACGGGCCCCGAGTCCGACCTGTGGTCGCTGGGCGTGCTGCTGTGCACCGTCCTGAGTGGCGAATCGCCGTTCCACCGCGACTCGTTGGGCGGCATTCTGCACGCGGTCGTCATGGACGAGATCCGGCCGCCGGCCCAGGCCGCGGCCCTGCTTCCCGTCGTACGGGGGCTGCTGGAGCGCGATCCCGAGCGGCGGCTCGACGCGGCGGAGGCGGAGCGGATGCTGCGAGCGTTCCGGGACACGGGGCGTACGCCGCGGCTTGCGGCCGGGTACACGCCCACGCAACGGGACGTACCGGTGAGGAAGGATGCGCCTGCCCCGCCGTCCTTGTCATCAACCTCGTCGTCCTCCGCTCCGCTTCCCGTGGCGCAGCGCTCCACGCGGGGCATCCTTGTCGCTGCCGCGCTGGTCGCCGCGATGGCGGGGGCGGGGGTGTCGGCGGCGGCGTTGCTGATGAACGACGGCGGTGGAGGCGGAGGCGGGGGTACGCAGGCTCCTTCGAGTGCGGTGAGCACGTCGAGTACGCCCAGCGCGACCCGTAGCGGTACGTCGACGACCGGGGCGCCGGGAACGTCGGCGAGTGCGTCGGGCTCGAGCCCGCCCGTGAGTCCTGTCGCCCGGACGGTGCCCTCGGGGTACCGCACCGCGCAGGATCCGAACGGGTTCACGCTCGCCGTGCCCGACGACTTCACCCGGGAACCGCAAGGGGAGCGGGTCTTCTACATGTCGCCGGGGAAGACCTTCCGCCTCGGCATCAAGGTGTCCGATCCCGAACCGGGCGGCCCGCTCGAGGTGATGCGGCGCGGGGACGCGAAGGGGCCCTCCACCAACCCGGGTTACCGCGACGCCGCCGTCACCTCGGCCACGCACGGCGGACAGCCCGCCGCTTTCTGGGAGTTCACCTGGAACGGCTTCACCGAGGCGGAGGGCGCGCGGCACACGTACGACCTGTGCTGGGAGGAGGGCGGGCGGATGTACGACGTGTGGGTGTCGGCGCCGGTCGGGAGGGCGAGGGAGGCGAAGGAGTACCTCGACGTGGCGGTGGACAGCTTCGTACCGTCGTAGCGGGCACCTCCGTACCCGCATAAAGGGGAGATAAAGGGTGGTTCGCGTCACGGGTCTGTGACTGGAAAGCGACGGGGCTGGATGCCGGAGCGCTTGCCGCGATATGGATGGACCCATGAGTGACAACGGGGGAGTCCCTTACGGGGCCGATGAACCAACGAGTTTCGGTCTGCAACCGCCGCGCCAGAGTTTGCCGGGGCAGCAGGCGGGTGTGCCCTACCCCGGTAACCCGTACGCCACGCCGACCCAGGTCGTCCCGGAGCAGCAGGCGCAGCAGACGCGGCAGGATCCGGGTCACGCGCAGCAGGACCCGGGCGTGGGACGTCTCATCGCAGGCCGCTACCGTCTCCTCTCCAAGCTCGGTCACGGCGGGATGGGCACGGTCTGGCGGGCCAAGGACGAGACGGTGGACCGCGAGGTCGCCGTCAAGGAACCCCGCGTTCCGGATCACCTTCCCGAGCGCGAACGCGCCAACGCCTTTGAGCGCATGCGCCGCGAGGCACGCGCCGCGGCTCGCCTCGATCACCCGTCGGTCGTGAACGTCCACGACGTCGCGGTCGTGGACGGACAGCCCTGGATCGTCATGGAGTTGGTGCAGGGCCGCTCGCTGGGTGACGCTCTCCAGGAGGGCACGCTCGGAGTCCGCGAGGCGGCGCGTGTCGGCCTTGAGGTTCTCGGTGCCCTGGAGGCCGCGCACGCGGCGGGCATCCTGCATCGCGACGTGAAGCCCGACAACGTCCTGCTCGGCCGCTACGGCCGCGTCGTCCTCACCGACTTCGGCATCGCCCAGATCGAGGGCGAGACCAGCCTCACGGACACGGGCGGCTTCGTCGGATCGCCCGAATACATCGCACCGGAACGGGTGTTGGGGCAGCGCCCGGGCCCGCCGAGTGACCTCTGGTCCCTCGGCGTCGTGCTCTACGCGGCCACCGAGGGCGTCTCGCCCTTCCGCCGCAGCAACACCCCGGCGACCCTCCAGTCCGTCCTCAACTCCACGCCTGCGGCGCCCGCTTCGGCGAACGGCCCGCTCGCCGAGACGATCAACGGCCTGCTGGACAAGGAGCCGTCCCGCCGCCCGGACGCGGCCAGGGTCCGCAGTCTCCTGGAGGCGGCCGAGCGGCCGCCCGCTCCGGCACCGACGCAGGTCGTACGGATCGAGGGGCCGGAGGGCGGCAAGGGGATCCGTGTCGGGCGCAAGACCTTGATCGGCCTCGGTGCGGCGATCGTCGCCGCGGCGGTGGCGGCGTACCTGGTGGTCGCGGATCCGTTCGCGGGGCCGTTGCCGGACGGCTGGAAGCTGCGCGAACAGAAGGCGCTGGGCGCGACGTTGGCGGTGCCGGCGGACTACCAGGTGGGCAAGCCGGACGCCGACGACACGGACAAGAACTGGGTCACGTACTCGGACTTCAGCGGCAGCATCTGGATCGGCCTGAACCTCGCCAAGAAGGCCGAGGACACCAGCGGTCAGATCAAGGGGAACTCCGCCGCCGAAATGTACGCCGACGACGACGAGTTCAAGGAGAGCGGCGCGTACGAGCTCAGCATGCCCGAGAACCCGACGAAGACGGACCCGAAAGAGACCAAGTACCAAGGCAAGAAGTCTGCCGAGAACACCGTGGTCTACACGACCACCGACAGCCAGAACCCCCGCCCCCGCGAGCTGAAGATCTTCTACTACAAGACGTCCAAGGGCGACATGTACAAGCTCACGATCAGCTACCCCGGCAAGGGCGACTTCACCGAGCGCGGCCGCGAGGTCGCGAAGACGGCGATCGCGAACCTGGACATCAACAAGCTGTGAGGAGCCCGCGGCCGGCCAAGGCGTCCAACTGAGCCTGGCCGGCCGGGACTTCAGCTGAGCCTCATCAGCTGGGACTTCAGCTGAGCTTCGCCGCCTGGGCCTCGATGATCTCCGCCGGGACGTCGTAGTCGGCCGTGCCGGCTCCCGCCTCGCCGGAGAAGGCGGCCAGGTTTATCGAGTAGTACGTGGCGACCGTGCTGCCATGGCGTACGACCTCGCCCTTCACCACGACCTCGTCGCCCTCCGCGTCGCCGGTCACCGCGAACGCGACCGATTCGTCGCCGCTTCCGGATGCCTTCTCGGACGCCACCTTCGTGAACTTCTGGGTGTCGCTGCCGGCCGCGACGGTGAACCCGCTCGCACAGCCCTCGACCGCCTCGGAGACCGAGGCGAGGGTCTCCTGGGCGCCGTCACCCTCGTACGAGGAGAGCGAGACGATCGTCATCGTGCTGTTGAGGGCGTCGGTGATCGAATCCAGCGAGTCCTCCAGGCTGTCCGAGGAGGTCGCGCTGGGCGCGATTTCTTCGGTGGCCGGAGTCACCTGGCGGTTGAGGTACGCGGCCTCCGAGTCGCCGGGCGCGAACCCGGTGAGGACGTACGCGATCGGCGCGCACTTCTCGTCGACGACCTTGACCTTCTCCTTGGAGGACGCGAATGGCTCGGAGTCCGTGGCCGAGGTGACCTCGAAGCCGTCGACGTCGCCCGTGGCGATGATCGCCTTCTCCAACTCGCTGCTGCTCAGCACCTTCGCGGCGGCCGTCGACTCCTTGCCGCCCGTGGCCTTGTCACCGTCCCCGGAGTCGGATCCACTGTCGGAGCAGCCGGTGGCCAGGGCGAGCGAGAGCACCGACGCGGCCGCTGCGATGCCGGTACGCGGCAGCGTGAATCTCTTCATCTTTGGGTGTTCCTTAGGTGTGTTCCGGGTGCGCCTGAAGTGGCGCTGGAGTAGGAGAGCAAGATTAAAGGGATCGCCAAGTGTTGGCTGGGGAGTGACCAACTCGTGATCGCCGCGCCCACAACGCCCTGATCAGCGCATTCGTTGCCAGCGATCACTGGCGCCGTGTGAGCACTCGGTGAAGGCGGATTACTCACGGGTACCCAAAGGGCGCGGTCGGGCATACCCTGCGGCTCATGACGGACTCGCAGGCCACGGAGCAGGCCACGGAAAACACCGGCACCGACGAAGCGGCCGGGACGGGCACCGACGAAGCGGCCGCGGCAGGCGCCACCGGCGCTGCCGCCATGGTCGGCACCAACCCCCTCGCCCCCGCCCCCGCAGGCGCCCGCACCGCCGCCGACGTCGTCACGCCCGAGCTGGTCGCGCAGCTCACGAAGGGTGTCGTCGGATCCGGGCGGACCGCCAACCACACTCCGTTCACCGGGGAGAAGCTGGCCGATCTGCCCGAGTCCACCCCCGAGGACGTACAGGAAGCGTTCGAGCGGGCGCGCAAGGCGCAGGTCGCCTGGGGCGCCACCCCCGTACGGCAGCGCGCCGCCGTTCTGCTCCGCTTCCACGATCTCGTGCTCGCCCGCCAGGCCGAGGTCCTCGACCTGATCCAGCTGGAGACCGGCAAGGCCCGGCTGCACGCGCACGAGGAAGTCCAGGCCGTTGTCGTGGCCGCGCGGCACTACGGCCGCAAGGCCCCCTCCTATCTCCGTCCCAAGGGGCACACCGGCGCCGTCCCGACCCTCACCAAGGTCACCGAACTGCGTCACCCGCGTGGCGTCGTCGGCCAGATCGCGCCCTGGAACTACCCCCTGGAGCTGTCGGTCGGCGACGCGCTCCCCGCCTTCGTCGCGGGCAACGCCGTCGTCATGAAGCCCGACACCGAGACCTGCCTGACCGCCCTCTGGGCCCGCGACCTGCTCGTCGAGGCCGGGCTGCCCGCAGAGGTCTTCCAGGTCGTCCTCGGCGACGGTCCGGTCGTCGGACCCGAGGTCGTCAAGCACGCCGACTACGTCTCCTTCACCGGGTCCACGCGGACCGGGCGCGAGGTCGCGCAGGGCGCCGCCGCCCGTCTCGTCGGCGTCTCGCTCGAACTCGGCGGCAAGAACGCCATGGTGGTGCTGGCGGACGCTGACGTCGACAAGGCCGCCGCAGGCGCCGTGCGCGCCTGCTTCTCCTCCGCCGGCCAACTCTGCATCTCCATCGAGCGGTTGTACGTCCATGAGGACATCGCCGATGTGTTCGCGGAGCGGTTCGCCGCCCGCACCAAGGCGATGCGGCTCGGCACGTCCCTCGCGTACGGGGCCGACATGGGCTCGCTGGTCGGCGAGCGGCAGCTCGAAACCGTCACCCGGCACGTGGACGAGGCCGTCGCCAAGGGAGCGAAGGTGCTGGCCGGCGGCGTCGCCCGCCCCGACATCGGCCCCTACTTCTACGAGCCCACCATCCTCGACGGCGTAGAGGCCCCCATGGCGGTCTGCGCCGAGGAGACCTTCGGCCCCGTCGTCTCCCTCTACCGCTTCAAGACCGAGGACGAGGTCGTCGAACTCGCCAACTCCACGGCGTACGGCCTCAATTCCTCCGTCTGGACCAAGGACGGGCGGCGCGGTCGCGCGGTCGCGGCCCGGCTGCGCACCGGAACCGTCAACGTCAACGAGGGCTACGGGGCCGCGTACGGCAGCGTCCAGTCACCCATGGGCGGCATGAAGGACTCCGGCCTCGGCCGCCGCCACGGCTCCGAGGGCATCCTCAAGTACACCGAGGCGCAGACCGTCGCCCACCAGCGACTGCTGCCGTTGGCACCGTCGCTCGGCATGGACGACGAGAAGTACGCGGCGTTCATGAGCCGGAGCCTCCGGGCCATGAAGGCGCTGCGCCTCCGGTAGATCCCAGATCTGAATAGTTCTCAAAAGTTCTCAACGAGGAGAGCGGCACGTGTCACAGGAGAGCTCTGTCCAAATGCAGGACGAGTCCGCATACGACTATGACGTGATCGTCGTCGGCTCGGGCTTCGGCGGGTCGGTGACCGCCCTGCGACTAACCGAAAAGGGCTACCGCGTAGGCGTGTTGGAGGCCGGCCGCCGCTTCACCCGCGGCTCGCTGCCCAAGAACTCCTGGGACCTGAAGAACTACCTGTGGGCACCCAGGCTCGGCATGTACGGCATCCAGCGCATCCACCTGCTGGGCAACGTCATGGTCCTCGCGGGCGCCGGTGTCGGCGGCGGATCCCTGAACTACGCCAACACCCTCTACGTACCGCCGAAGGCCTTCTTCGAGGACCCGCAGTGGAAGGAAATCACCGACTGGGAGGGGGAGTTGAAGCCGTACTACGACCAGGCCCGGCGGATGCTGGGCGTGCGGCTCAACCCGACCATGACCCCGTCCGACGTCCATCTCAAGGCGGCCGCCCAGCGGATGGGCGTCGGCGACACCTTCCACATGGCGCCGGTCGGTGTCTTCTTCGGCGACGGGGAGGACGCGGACGGGACGGCGAAGGCCAGGCCGGGCGGTGAGGTGGAAGACCCCTACTTCGGCGGCGCCGGACCCGCCCGCAAGGCCTGCACCGAGTGCGGCGAGTGCATGACCGGCTGCCGGCACGGCGCGAAGAACACCCTCAACGAGAACTACCTCCACCTCGCCGAGAAGGCGGGCGCCGTGGTCCATCCCATGACGACGGTCGTGTCCGTCACCGACGACTCGCAGGGCGGGTACGCCGTCGCCACCCTGCCCACGGACGAGAAGCGCAAGGGTGAGGGGCGGATCCTCAAGGCCCGCCGGGTCGTCATCGCCGCCGGCACCTACGGCACGCAGACCCTGCTGCACCGCATGAAGTCCGGCGGCCAACTGCCGTACATCTCAAGCAGGTTGGGCGAGCTGACCCGCACCAACTCCGAGGCCCTGGTGGGCGCGCAGACCGACAACCGCAGGTACCGCAAGGCGCACGGCACGCCCAAGGTCGACTTCACCCAGGGCGTAGCGATCACCTCCTCGATCCACCCCGACGACAACACCCACATCGAGCCCGTCCGCTACGGCAAGGGCTCGAACTCGATGGGCGGCTTGTCGATCCTCCAAGTCCCGTACGCAGAGGGCTCATCACTGCTTCTGGGATGGCTGGCCAACGCGGCGAAGCACCCCCTCCTCGTACTCCGCTCGCTCTCCAACCGCCACTGGTCCGAGCGGACCATCATCGGTCTGGTGATGCAGTCGGTGGACAACTCCCTGACGACGTACCTGAAGTCGAAGGGCGTGGGGAAAGGTCTATTGACGGCCCGTCAGGGACACGGAGCCCCCAACCCCCGTCAGATCAAGGCGGCTTCGGAGGGCGCCTCCGCCATCGCCGCCGAGATCAACGGCTTCGCGGGCAGCAATGTCGGCGAGTTGATGGGGATGCCGCTCACCGCGCACTTCCTCGGCGGTTGCCCGATCGGCGACTCACCGGCCTCCGGGGTCATCGACCCGTACCACCGGCTGTACGGCCACCCCGGCATCTCCGTCGTCGACGGCGCCGCGGTCTCCGCGAACCTCGGCGTCAATCCGTCGCTCACCATCACCGCCCAGGCCGAGCGCGCGATGTCGTACTGGCCCAACAAGGGCGAGGCCGACCCGCGTCCGGCGCAGGGAGCGGCGTACGAGCGCCTGCAGCCGGTCGCGCCGCAGAGCCCCGCCGTCCCCGCGGACGCGTTCGGCGCGCTGAAGCTGCCGTTCCTGGGGATGCCTGCGGTGCCGCCGAAGTCGTAACCCTGCTTGCGGTCGCGTACAGAATCCGCGCGCAGCCGCGTAGACAGAAAGAAGGACCTGTGCCCCCCTCCGAGCGCAGGTCCTTCATTCAGCTGTGGCTACTGGAGCCGGGCCGCCTTACGCGTGCGCGCCACCCGAGTTGCGGCGACGGACCACGTACACCGCACCCGCACCGGCGACGACGGCGACACCGCCGGTGAGGCCGATGAGCGGCAGCACGGACGAGGAACCGGTCTCGGCGAGCGAGCCGGAGGCGTCCACGGTCTTGACGTCGGTGATCTGATTCGCACCGCCGGTCTGCGGCTTGGCGTCCTCGGGGTCGCCCGCGTCCGAGCCGGCGGAGAGAACGTCGAAGAAGTAGAGCCAGCCGTTCGGGTCGTCGGCGACCCAGCAGCCCTCGTCGTCCTCGTACTGGGCGAAGCCGATGGTCATGCCGATGGAGTCCGGGACGTCGCCGCTGACGCTCAGGCGCACCTGGTACGAGGTCGACTTGCCGGCGGCGAGCTCGAACGCCGGGAAGGTGCCACCCTCGCCCGCGGCGCCCGCGACCTCCTGCCAGGTACCGGAGTCGTTGTCGAAGACCTGCACGCTGATATCGCCGGAGTAGTCCCGGTCGTCCCAGCCGATCGCCGCGACAGCGATCAGCGGAATGATGTCCGTGATCGTGTCGTCGCCGTTGTTGGAGACGTTGAACGAGAACTTCGTCCATCCGCTGCCCGCGACGATGGTGTCGGGCAGGCCCGACAGGCCGCTGGTCAGGTCGTTGCTGATCTCGACGACGTCGCTCTTGTCGACGCAGAGCTCGGGCTCCTCACTCTCCTCCGGGGCGCTCGAAGTGGAGGCCGGCGAGGTGGCCGGGCTGCTGTCGTCGGCGGCCGGGCTGCTGTCGTCCGCGGCGGGGCTGCTGTCGTCGGCCGCGGGGCTGCTGTCGTCTGCGGCGGGGCTGCTGTCGTCGGCCGCGGGGCTGCTCTCGTCCGTGGCGGGGCTGCTGTCGTCTGCGGCCGGGCTGCTGTCGTCGGCCGCGGGGCTGCTCTCCGTCGTGGCCGGAGGAGAGGTGTCCGCGAACGCGGCCGGAGCCGACAGCAGCGCAATTGGGGCCAGGGCGGCCGTCGCGGCCGCAACGGCCATGGCACGACGAAGCTTCATGAAAACCTCGATGGTTCTGGCGCACCGCAACTCCGCGGCACGCACGTGGGGAGGCCTTCGCGTGTGGGGCGCGGGTGTGGCCGTTGATTCTGCAGGTGAGACACGGCAAGGCTGTGAATGGTTGTGCCTTCATTCACAGAACCTTTATGTGAAGTGGATCACATCAATGTCACCTGGAGTTCATCCCGTTAACGCTTGATTGTCGTGTGATCCACCTCACTTGGTGCTTGTGGAACTCTGTGGAGGCCTTGTGCATCTTCAGTGGTTCAGCTTAGAAATTCCCCCTCTTGATCATTCGAGTGGGGGATCTGTGCGACCGGTACGTCCGCTTGCAGTTGCTGTTGCCTTCGTTCTGGCCGTACTGACCGGAACCGAGCAAGCCGCACTAGCGCTTGGCCAGACGACCGCAGGCTCCGGGGCAGATGCCCCGGACCAGCGGTGGGGTTCCGCGGCGGGCCGCGGTCACACCGCGTCCGCGGATGCCACCGACGCCTCGGCCAAGGGCGGCAACTCCGGCCCCAGCACCGGTCGTGGCGAACTGCCCGCCGACGAGACGGCCGGCGTCACCCAGCTGCCCAGCACGGCGAGGACGCCCGAGCCGAGCCCCGTCGAGCCGGTCGAGGCGCCGGACGTGTCCGCCGCACAGGGCTTCGACTCCAAGCGCAGCAAGGAGATCAAGAACGAGCGCGGGGAGCGGGAGCGCACGTACCGGAACCCGGACGGCACCTTCACCACTCGCTTCTACACCGAGCCGGTCAACTTCCGCGCCGAGGACGGCAGCTGGAAGTCCATCGACACCACGCTGGTGCCCCAGGAGGACTCGGGCCCGAGCACGATGAGCGTCGGCGAGGACGACTGGGAGACCAGCTCGACCGAGGCGCAGATCGAGTTCGGCGGGACGGCCGACGCCGACCCGGTGGTGCGGATGCAGGTCGACGAGGGCGTGTCGGTCGGTTACGGCGTGGATGAGGCGAGTGCCGCCGCCGGGCAGGCGGACGGTTCCACGCTGACTTACGAGGACGTGCGCACCAGCTCCGATGTGGAGTTCGTCGCGGGCAGCGACTCGGTCAAGGAAACCCTGGTCCTCAGGGACACCGACGCGCCCACCGAATGGCGATTCCCGCTGGAGCTGGAGGGGCTCACCGCGGCGATCGACGATCAGGGCAACGTGCTCTTCACTGACGCCGGGGGCACCGTCCGTGCCTGGACACCCGCCGGATGGATGGAGGACTCAAACCTCGCGGAGAACGCCAACGAGGGCGTCATCTCCTCAGGGGTCACCTACAGCCTGGCCGAAGAGAGCGGCCGCCAGGTCCTCGTGGTCAAGCTCGACAAGGACTGGCTGAACGCCCCCGAGCGAGTCTTCCCTGTCCGAGTCGACCCCTCGGTGAAGTCCGTCGACGCCACCTCCGGTACCTACGTCGAGTACCCGTACAACCAGAACTTCGCCACGAGCGAGGTGCTGAAGGTCGGCACGCACGACGGTGGCAGCCACAAGGCGTCCTCGTTCCTGCGCTTCACGGGCCTGGAAACCACCCTGAAGAACGCCTGGGTGATCGGCGCCAACCTCGCTCTGTACAACAGCTGGTCGCAGTCGTGCACCGCACGTCCGGTAACCGTCCACCCGATCACGTCGAACTGGGCGGAGTCCACGACCTCCAAGTGGCCGGGCCCGTCCACCGGCGCATCGCTGGCGTCGAAGAGTTTCGCGCACGGCTGGAAGCCCGCGGACACGGAGATCTGGTCGTGCGGCGCGGCCTGGGAGAGCATCAAGCTCGGCTCGGCCGGCCGCAAGCTGGTCGACGACTGGACGCACGCCCGCAAGAAGAACTACGGCCTCGCGGTGAAGGCGTCCACCACGGACTCCAAGGGCTGGAAGCAGTTCGGCTCCGACGACTACCCGAACGGCAAGCCCAGTCTCGACGTCACCTGGACCAAGTACGGCGCCACCTACAAGCTAGGCGACTTCATCGCACCGGTGACCGCCACCAGCGAGGGCATTGAGAAGGTCACCGTCACCAACCAGGGGCAGGAGACCTGGCCCGCGGGCGGCAACTACAAGCTGCGGTACAACCTGTTCGACTCCGCGGGCAAGGAGATCACCGACAGCTCGAAGATCGCGTGGACGGAGATGCCCCAGGCGGTCTCGCCCGGTGAGAGCGTGACGCTGGACGCGAAGATCGCTGCGCTGACGCCTGCCACGTACACAGTGCAGTGGACGATGGACGACTACGGCGTAAGCCGCTTCACCACCGCAGGCGTCCCGGGACCCGCCGTCAAGATCGCCTCAGTGAACATTCCGCCACAGCTGACGGCCGAGTCACCGGGCAGCGGAGCCACCGCCGACACGCTCACCCCCACCCTGTGGGCGAAGGGTACGGACGCCGACAGATACCCGAAGGCGACGCTGCAGTACTCCTTCGAGGTCTGCGAGGTCGAGGGCAGCAACCTGCGCAAGAACTGCAAGACGGGCACGCGCAGCACCGAACAGCAGTGGGCGGTACCGTCCGGCTGGCTCTCCTGGGGCAAGACGTATGCCTGGTACGGATATGCCTACGACGGCGCCGCCACCTCGTCGCGCCCCGGCGCGGCACTGCTGACCACACAGGTGCCACAGCCAGCCGTGACCAGCCACCTCGGCGGCGCGGACGATGGCGGCGAGGTCGGCACACGCGAGGGCAACTACGTCACTGCGGCGACGGACGCGGCGATCTCCACCGTCGGCCCGGAGCTGGCGGTCACTCGTACCTACAACTCCCTGGATCCGCGCCGAGACCCTGCATTCGGCAGCGGCTGGTCCACCCGCTGGGACATGCGCGCGCTGGAGGAGCCCAGCACGTCGACCGTGCTGGTGACCCTCGCCGACGGCTCGCAGATACGGTTCGGCAGGAACCCCGACGGCTCGTACTCCGGCCCGTCCGGCGGGGCGTACACACTGACGCAGAGGTCCGAGAGCTGGACGCTGCGCGAGAGATCCGGCACCACCTACGTGTTCATGGTCAGTGGTTCGCTGGTTTCCGTCACCGACAGCGCGGGCCGGCGTCAGAGCCTCACCCATGAGTCCGAGGACGGTGGCGAGCTGCGCAAGGTCACCGACGCTATGTCCGGCCGCTCCTTGTCCTTCACCTGGTCCGGTGGACACGTCGACTCGGTGACCACAAGCGCCATCGACGCGAGCACCCCCGGTCTGACCTGGCGATACACCTACGCCGGCGACCAGCTGAAGACCGTATGCCCGCCGACGTCCACCACCAAGTGCACGGTGTACGAGTACGGCACAGGCTCGGTCTACCGCAGCGGTGTGCTGGACTCGGCCCCTAGCTCGTACTGGCGGCTGGGTGAGAGCGAGGGCTCCACGGCGGCCAGCGAGGCGGTCTCACGCACGGGCCTCAACGACGCCGTCCACCGGGACGTCCAGCTGGGTGCCGACTCCGCGATCGCGGGCACCTCGGACACCTCAGGTGGCTTCGACGGCGTCGACTCGGCAGTCGAACTACCCGCGGACACACTGAAGGCCGCGGCCTTCCCGACGATCGAGCTGTGGTTCAAGACGAGTACGCCGTCGGGTGTCCTCGTGGGCTTCCAGGACGTGGAGCTGGGTGAGAAGCCCGCCTCGTGGCGTCCGGTGCTGAACATCGACGGCGCGGGCAAGTTGCGCGGCGAGTTCTATCTGTCCGGCGTCTCCGGGGCCACCCCCATCGTGTCGGCGCAGGCGGTGACGGACGGCAAGTGGCATCACGCGGTGCTGTCCGCCGGCGCCGCCACCCAGACCCTCTACCTGGATGGTGCCGAGGTCGGTTCGCTGGACGGCGCCATCGTCGAACAGTCCCGCGACTACGCCTACCTCGGTGCCGGTTACGGCAGCTCAGGCTGGATGGGCCTGGCGAGCGGTGAGTACCACTTCAAGGGGCAGATGGACGAAGTCGCCGTCTACCACCACACCCTGGACGCCGTCACGGTCGCCGAACACTACGCAGGTCGGACCGCGATCGGGCAGGTCACGAAGGTCACCCTGCCCTCCGGCCGGGTGCACGCCACCGCCGCCTACGACCCGGTCAGCGGCCGGGTGACCCAGCACACCGACGAGAACGGCGGCACCTGGAAGGTGTCCGCGCCCTCCTACTCCACCTCCTCGTCCTCCTACGCGGACACGATCCAGCGCAGCGGCCCCACCGGCTACTGGCGGCTCGGCGAGCGCGCCGGCGCCGAAGCGGCGAGTCCCCTCGGCGACGACCTGGCCGGCAGCTACCTGGACGGCGTACGGCCGGGCAGCGCGGGCATCTTCGCCGACGGCGACGACACCGCGGCGAGCTTCACGGGTGACGGCGCGGTCGAGATGCCTCTCGAGTCCGTGGACACAGGGACGGCGATGTCGTTGGAGCTGTGGTTCAAAACGACCAGCCCGGGCGTCCTGGTCGCCAACCAGGACTCCGAGTTCGGCGACACCCCGACCGCCGGGTGGCGGCCCATGCTGCTGATCGACTCCGACGGCAAGCTACGCGGCAAATTCTCGTCCGGCGCATCGAGCATCGATTCCGATCAGGCCGTCACCGACGGCAAGTGGCACCACGTCCTGCTCACTGGGAATGAGGGCAGCCAGGCCCTGTTCGTCGACGGCGACTACCAGGGCATTGCGTTCACCGGTGTCCCCGCCGACCGCTACGCCCACGTGTTCGTCGGCGGCGGCTACTCCTCCTCCGGGTGGGACGGCGAGGCCGCGGGCTACCGCAACTTCACCGGTCAGATCGACGAAGTCGCCTTCTACGACAAGCCGCTGGTCAAGTTCGTGAACGCCGGCTCTGTCTGGATCTACGTCAAGTGGAACCCGGGCCAGACCGACACCCCCAACCGGCACTTCCAGGCCCGCCGTAGTCTCGTCACCGGCCGCGGTGACCAGTACGCCGGCGTCGCCCTCGCCGACGCGCCCGCCGCGTACTGGCGGCTCGGCGAGTACGAGGGCACAGCTCTCGGCAGCGAGGTCGGCGGGTCCGGCATGGGTGCCACGTTCCGCCCGGACTCGGGCGGCATCTCATCGCAGCTGGACAAGGCCGGCGTGTTCGGCCTAGGCGACAACCGGGCTGTGACGCTCGGTGGCGGGGGCACCGTCGAGGTGCCCGGATCGATCCTGGCCGGGGCGACCGAACTGTCCGCGGAGATGTGGTTCCGCACCTCCACTCCCTCGGCCGTCCTGCTCGGCTTCCAGGACACTCCTATCGGCCAGACCCCGACGTCTTGGCGCCCGGTACTGAACATCGACGGCGCCGGTAAGCTGCGCGGCGAGTTCTATCTGTCCGGCGTATCCGGGGCCACCCCCATCGTGTCCACGCAGACCGTGACCGACAACGAATGGCACCACGTCGCCCTGTCGGGATCCGGCGCGACCCAGACCCTCTACCTGGACGGCGTCAAGGTCGGCTCGCTGGACGGCACCATCACCGACCAGTCACGCCCGTACGCCTACATAGGCGGCGGCTGGGGCAGCTCCGGCTGGATGGGTCTCGCCTCGAACACCTACTACTTCAACGGGCAGGTCGACGAAGTCGCCCTGTACCGCAGTGCGCTGAGCGCCGATGCGGTCTCGGCCCACTACCGGGCCCAGACCGAGGCAGCTGACTCGGGCTTGACCTCGACCGTGACGGTCTCGGACCCCAAGGGGCGCACCAGCAGCAGTAGTTACGACGCCCTTCGCGGCCAGCGTGTGGTCGCGAGGAAGGACGCCACCGGCGCTGTCACCTCCTACGCCTACGACACCGGCGGCAACCTCCACACCGTCACCGACCCCAACGGCCACACCACCGTCACAGGCCACGACGCCCGCGGCAACGTGGTGTCCTCCACGACCTGTCGCGACGCCGACTCCTGCTGGACGAGCTTCAACTCCTACTACCTCAACGCGAGCGACCCCCTCGACCCGCGCAACGACAAGCAACTGACCTACCGGGACCAGCGTTCGACCGACTACCGCGACGACCGCTACCGCACCGCCTACACCTACAGCACCCTGGGCCTGCCCCTCACCACGGTCCGCCCGGACAACAGCACCGCCTCCACCACCTACACCGCGGGTACCGAGGCCGCGGTCGGCGGCGGCACCGCCCCGGCAGGCCTGGTACTGACGCAGACCACACCGGCCGGCGCGAAGACCTCGTACCGCTACTACTCGAACGGCGACCTGGCGGAGGTCACTTCCCCGTCCGGGCTGGTCACGACGTACACATACGACGGCCTGGGCCGCAAGATCTCCGAGAAGCAGGTCTCCGACACCTTCCCGAGCGGTGTGACCACGGCCTACGCCTACGACCAGGCCTCCCACGTCGTCACCGAGACCGGAGCGGGCGTCAAGAACGAGATCACCGGCACCACCCACACCGCGAAGATCACCCGCGGCTACGACGAGGACGGCAACCTGCTGTCCGAGACGACGGCCGACACCACGGGCGGCGACACTGCGCGGAGCACGGCCTACCACTACGACGAGCACGGCCTCAACGACAGCGTGACCGACGCCGAGCAGCACACCACCCTGCTCGAACACGACGAGTTCGGTCAGGTCAGAGGTATGACGGACCCGGCAGGCGCGCACTTCACGTACACGTACACCCCGCGCGGCCAGCACGCCTCGACCGTCCTCGACGACTGGACGGGCGACCCATCCGGCACTGTCCGGGACCTGACCGTGGTCTCCAACGCCTATGACCCAGCAGGACGCCTGGCCACCACGGCTGATGCGATGGGCGCCACCGCCGCGTACACCTACTACGACGACGGACTCGCGGCCACCACCACGGCCAAACAGGTCACTCAGGCCGACGGCACCAAGCGCGACATCGTCGCGGAGGCCAACACTTATGACTCGGCAGGTCACTTGACCCGTCAGGTCACCGGCGGCGGCAAGACCACTCAGACCTTCACCGTGGACGCTCTGGGCCGCACCGACAGCACCGTCCTCGACCCCGGCGGACTCAACCGGACCAGCACCTTTGTCTACGACCGCGACGACCAGGTGACGGAACAGAAGCAGTCCATCACCGGCGACAAGTCGCTCACCACGACGGCGGAGTACGACCCCGCCGGCAACGTCACCAAGCAGACCGTCACCGACGGCACCAGCACCCACACCACCACGAGCACGTACGACGACCGCGGCTTGCCGCTGACCACGGTCACCCCGCGCGGCAACACCACCGGCGCCGACGCGACCGCGTACACCACCACCCACCGCTACGACGCACTGGGCCGCCTCGCACAGGAGACCGCCCCGGCGGTGCAGACCGAGGAGAACGGCAGCGCGGCCACCACGGCCAAGCCCGCCACCCTCACCGGCTACAACACCTTCGGTGAGGCCACCGAGTCCAAGGACGCCCGGGGGAAGGTCGCCCGCTCCGAGGTCGACCGGCTCGGCCGCACGACCGCGGTGACCCTTCCCGACTACACCCCGCCGGGCGGCACCACCGCGCTCACCGCGACCGCCCGCACCACCTACACCCCGCTCGGCCTGCCGCAGACGGTCACCGACCCGCTGGGCCGCGTCACCCGCTACGACTACGACCAGTTCGGTCAGCTGACGACACAGACGGACCCGGTGGCCGACGCCGCTGCTGCCCTCGCGTCGGAGACCGACTCGGACCTGCTTGCCGCGGCCGCCGACGGCGGCGGAGTGACCCGCCATACCTGGACCCCGACCGGTCTCCAGCTCTCCGCCACAGATCCGACGGGCGCCCGAACCGAGGCCACGTACGACGAACTGGGCCGGCAGCTCACCGCCACCACGGTCGAGCGTTACCCGACCACGGTGAACCTGACCAGCGGCTACACCTGGGACGACGCGAGCAACCAGACGGCGTCGAAGACTCCGGGCGGCATCACCACGACCAGCACCTACAACCCGGCGGGCGAGGTCGAGTCGCTGACAGACCCGGCCGGCACCACCCGCTTCGGCTACGACGGCCTCGGCCGCCAGACCGAGACCACCGACGCCACCAACCGCTGGGCCACGACTACGTACGATGCCCTCGGCGGCGCCACCGCCACGACCGACTACGGCACGGGCACCACCGCACTGCGCACCACCACCGCCGAGTTCGACGCCGAGGGCAACCCGACGGCCGTGATCTCCGCGCAGACCAAGGCACGTACGACGTATGCGTACGACGCGCTGGGTCGCCTGACGACCCAGGTCGAACCGGTCTCCGCCACCGAGTCGATCACGACGACGTCCGGCTACGACGCGGCAGGCAACCGCACCCGGCTGACGGACGGACGCGGCAACAAGACCGTCTACACCTTCAACAGCTGGGGCCTGCCCGAGTCCACGATCGAACCGTCCACGACCGCGCACCCGGCCGCCGCCGACCGCACCTGGACCACCGTCTACGACAAGGCCGGACAGCCCGTCACAGAGCTGCTGCCGGGTGGCGTCAAGCGCGAGAGCGTCTACGACGGCCTCGGCCGCCTCACCCACGAGACCGGCACCGGCGCGGAGGCGGCCACCACCGACCGCACCTTGGAGTACGACCTCGCGGGCCGCCTCACCGCGGTCGGCACGGCCGACGCGCTCACCCGCGACACCTACACCTACAACGACCGCGGCCAGCTCCTGACCGCGGCAGGACCGGGCGGCGCCTCCAGCTACTCCTACAACGCCGACGGCAGCATGACGCAGCGCAAGACCAATGCGGGCACCACCAACTACGGCTACGACAGCGCCGGCCGCTTCGACTGGGTGTGGGACTCGATCACCAGCAATTACGTCTGGTACGACTTCGACGCCGCAGGCCGCCTGCGCCTGGAGCAGTACGCAAGCAAGCCGGACGGCGCCACGTCGCACACGGCTACGGCCAAGCGCAACTACGTCTACGACAGCCTCGGCCGCCTGAACACCGACACTGTGACCACCGTCGACACGGCGACCACCGTCGCCTCGACCACGTACGGCTACGACCTGGACGACAACCTGACGTCCAAGAAGACGACGGGCACGGCAGGGGCCGGCACCAACACCTACAGCTACGACTATGCGAACCGCATGACGTCGTGGGCGAAGGACGGCACGACGGTGTCGTACACGTGGGACGCGTCCGGCAACCGCACCAAGGCCGGCTCGACCACAGCGACGTACGACGCCCGCAACCGCCAGCTGACCGACGGCACGACGACGTACGCCTACACCGCACGGGGCACGCTGTCCTCGGTCAACACCGGTAGTGGATCCGCTCGTTCACTGACCTTCGACGCCTTCGAACGCAAGATCACCGACGGCGGCACGACGTTCACCTACGACTCCCTGGACCGCGTCCAGACCCGAGGCGCGACGACCTTCACCTACGACGGGGGCTCCAACAACCTCGCCAACGACGGCACCACCAACTACAACCGCACCCCCGACGGCACCCTCCTCTCCCTCTCCACCGGCACCACCAAGCAGTGGGCCCTGACCGACCAGCACACCGACCTGGTCACCGCCCTGACGGCCGACGGCAAGCAGGTCAGCGGCTCGACGGCCTACGACCCCTTCGGCAAGGAGACGGCCACCAACGGCACCACTCCCGCCGTCGGCTACCAGTCCGGCTTCACCGACCCCACCACCGGCGACGTCAACATGGCCGCTCGCTGGTACCAGCCGGGCACGGGGTCGTTCGCCTCACGGGACACGTGGCAGCTCGACCCGGTGTCCGCGCAGGCCAACCGGTACTCCTACGGCGACGGCGGGCCGCTGGGCGGCACCGATCCCACGGGCCACAGGTGGAACCCCAGCAACGGCGGCGCAGGAATGGGACCTGTCCCCATCATGTCGGCAGGCCGGCTCTCCGGTACCAAGACCAAGACCAAGACCAACACCAAGACCAACCGCTCGTCCACGTCCAGGCGTACGGGAAGCAGCGTGGGGGGCAGAGCGACGAGCCGTCAGCAGGCCCAGAAAGTACAAAAGGAGCTTGGCCTCAGGTCGAGCGCGAGCGGTTCACGCACCCCAGTCCGGACTACTACAAGGACTAGCGGCGTCCGCGGCTGCACGTACGGTTGCAAGTCCTCCAGCGCGTCCCGCGGCACTGGCAACGGAACCGGTCGGGGTACCACCCGCCCGCCGGCGCCCCGCATTAAGCAGAACCCCAACAACGGCAAGAACGCCACCCCGGCGCCAACGCGCACCGTACCCAGGGCCAAGGTGGACGCCGGTCGCACTCAGCAACGGTCACTGGATAGGGCTGCCGTGGTGGACCAGCGCGTCATGGTTGACCTCGTCGGTAACAAGGACTACACGCCGGACGCGCAGGGCTTGTTCGAATCCGCTCCTGCGCAGGGCGGGGATCAGGGCAGTGCGACCCGCGACAGCTCGGACTGCACGCGAGACGGTCAGGGATGGGTTGACTACGGGGACAGTGGCCAGGGCGGCCGGGCGACCGGTGTTGAGGCGTGCCTCGACACGGCCTATCTAGATGCCCACCCGGGCTCGTCGACCCAGCCGGACAAGGTGACGCCTCCGGGATACCAATGGGCTCGGGCGTACGCCGGTTACCTCGGTAACCGTCCGCCCGGCCAGTGGGTCAACGCCTGCCATCTGCTCGGGGCCGACCTGAGCGGCGACGGCACCAACCTCGAGAACCTCTCCACGTGCGCTCGGTCGGCCAACGCCAACCGCGTCTCCCAGGACGATCCAGGAATACCTGAGCACATGTACTACTTCGAGCGGCAGGTGAAAGCCGCGATCGACGGTGGGCAGACTGTGCATTACCAGGTGACACCCGTGTATTCAGGAGCGAGGACGGTGCCGGTCGCCTACGAAATGACTGCCTGGGGAACGGTGAATGGCAAGCCTGGACTCATGCTGGAGGACGTTGTCCCGAACATGATGTATAGCAACAAGTTCGGCTACTGGCGCAACATTGGCCTGGCCTCTTCCAAGGGGACGCCTGTACCACTTGCCGGCACACCGTAGACGGAGGGAACCGTGAACTACACATTCGGACAGCTGAGACAGGTCGTGACACCGCTGCACACGGCGGGGGACACGGTGGACTGGCGTGCGGCCGCAGTCGAGCTTGGAGTGGAGTCGTTCCCGGGCGACTACCGGGAATTCGTCTCGGCTTTCGGCGCGGGATCGATCGAGGACAGCCTCTACGTGTCGATCCCGCGCCCGGGGGAGCCGACGGCTCCGCTGACGGCTGGGCGGCTGCCGCCGGATGCCCTTCTAGCGGACTCCCTGCGCGACTGGCGGATGCCCGCCCAAGCGTCGCAGTACCGGCTGGAGGACATGCTTCTTTGGGGTCAGACCAACGGCGGCGACACACTGTGCTGGGTGACCTCGGACCCGGACCCGGACAACTGGCAGGTCGCGGTGTGGGCACGCCAGTGGGGCGGCTGGTCCGTCTACGGCTGCGGCATGACGGAGTTCCTCCTGCGGCTTCTACAGGCCGACTTCGACACCTGTCCCATCAGCGTTGCGTCCTTGTGGGCAAAGGGAACGGCGCGCTTTCTGAACTTCAGGGAAGAGGAGCGGCTCCGCGAGGCGGGCATGGATCCCTGGACCGGTGAGCCGGATCCGTTCGCGGGGATGGAGTTCGACTGACCTGCTGTCGGTGGTACGACATTGGGTTTCTTCACCGTGGGATAACTCACTTCTCGGTGCATAGAAAACCGTCACCTGA
Organism: Streptomyces sp. NBC_00620; assembly: GCF_026341825.1. GTDB lineage: Bacteria > Actinomycetota > Actinomycetes > Streptomycetales > Streptomycetaceae > Streptomyces. The sequence goes on along the minus strand of NZ_JAPENY010000001.1, from coordinate 849,471 downwards.
AAAAGAAGGCGCAATGCAAAGATCCGCGGGAGTCCGTGGCCCGAGACTGACTTGGCTGAACTCGGCGCCGGTCCTCATCGCCCTGAGCGCAGCCGGCTGCTCGGCCGACGGGAACACGAGCTCCGAACGTCCGGGAAGTACGACCCCGTCGCTGGAGACGTCTGCGTCCGCATCGGCATCGGCGAGCCCGGCGAAGGGGACGCCTTCGGCCTCGGCGTCCCCGACTACCGCCGCCGCCAAGCCGTCGAAGACTTCGGCCCCTCAGCAGACGAGGACCGCGTCGGTTACGTCCTCCCGAACAGGGGGATCCGGCGAGACGGGCGGCGGAGCGAGCGACTCGGGCAGCATTCCGCAGAACCCCAACACCGGCCCGACCCCTCCGCCTGCCCCGCCCCGGCCGTCGCCCACGCCGGAATGGAGTTCGGGTGCGTGGTCTCCGGGCGACCCTGTTGAGACGGTGGGGGCCGCGCCGTCGCTGTCCGCGGGCTAACCGGGCGGCGGACGGGGACATGCGAAGGGCCCTGGGAACAGCTCAAGCGGTAGGGCGCCTCAGGGTGATGAACTGCGGCGCGTGTTCTGCAGGGTGGTTATCAGCGCGTTGAGTTGGTGTCGGCCGGTGCTGAGGACGGCCTCGGGTCCGTCGCTTTCGCGGAGGAGGCCGCCTCGCTTGGTCCTTTTCAGTTGGCTGTCTGATCGGTTGACTTCGATGAGTTGCACCAGCGTTCCCGCGCCGACCGGTTCGATGCGGTGATGTCCGAGAGGCGGTTGAGTCTTGTCTGGGTTTGAAGAGCTGAGGCGCGTCATGCCGTCCCACCCGGGGGCGGGTGACGCTGTGGACTGGTCTGTCGTGGAGGCCAGTTGGGGTACGCCCTTCCCCGACGACTACAAGGAGTTCATGGCCGAGTACGGGGAGGGCGCCGTCGGCGACTACCTCGGAGTGCTGCTTGCCGAGCCCCATGGCGGTATCGACGGCAGGCCCGCGCATACGGGCATGGCCCAGGAATCCCTGAACGCGGAGGACGCCTGGCGGGCCAAGCCTCCGAACTCGTCCGGCCTGCCGCGGCTCATCACCTGGGGACTGGACTCCAGCGCGGACATCCTGTGCTGGCGAGCCGATGGTGACGATCCGAGCGCCTGGCCTGTGGTCGTCTGGAGTCGGGGCAGAGCGCGATGGTCCGAGTACGCGTGCGGAATGACGGAATTCCTGTGCCGCTTGTTCCACGCGGAATTTGACGCATGTCCACTAGGCGATCTCTCACTCTGGGGCACCGCTTCCCCACGCTTCCTTCACAGGGATGAGGAGCGGCGACTCCGAGCGACCGGAATCGACCCCTGGTCCGGAGATCTCGATCCGTACGCCGGCATGTTCGGCGATTGAGCGAATGATTGTGCAGCCCCAACGTGCACGTGATCCCCACTGCGGCTCCGAATTCCGGAATCTGCCTGCGAAAGCTGGCGGCTGAGTCACTCAGCTGCCTATGGAGGACCACCCGGGCAGCGTGGACTGCCCGAGGAAGTAACGGGGGTGAAGGGGAGCTCTTCGACGTGACAGTGGAAAACAGTCAGGATTGGCAGAAGACATGCTGAGGGTTTCGGATCTGGAGCGCGTGGTCAGCGAGCTTTTGTCGCATCGATCTCCAGGGCCGCGCGGTGTGAATTTCGAGGCGATATCCCAGATTCTGGGGGTCGAGCTTCCCAGCGATTACCGGGAACTGGCCGACTTTTACCCGACGCTAGAATTCGACGATTTCTTGCGTGTCCCGACTCCTCTCCCGGGGCAGGAGCGCGCTTTCGGCGACGGTATTTTCCGGGAACTGGAGACGCTGCGGGATCTCCAGGATGACGACATGACTGAGGGGTATGTCGCTCATCCTGATCCGGGAGGTCTGATTCCGTGGAGTGAGTCCTTGTCCGGGGACGTGTTCTACTGGCGTATTTCCGGCGGAAATTCCGACGACTGGCCTGTCGTCGTGAACAGCAGGAACGACGACTGGTGGGAGTTTCAGGAGGGCGCACTCGCCTTCCTCGTGGGGCTGATCGACGGCACTATCGAAAGGCGAGGGCTTCCCGATCGGATACCGGGGGCGAATCCTCGCGTTCGCGTGTTCTCTGTTTGATGCGCTGCCAGGCCTCGGGTGAACTGGCATGGGCGTCTTGTCGCAGACGTGTGACTTCCGCGTACGTGAGGCTGGCGACCGTCGTGGCGCATAGATCATCGCCCGAGGTAGAGGCAGTGCGCGAGATGGGGGCGGATGTCGGCTGAACTGCACCGTCGGCCATCGGCAATTCGATGGCTACCAATGCTCTGAAAGGTAATCTGGTGGGAATATCTCGATTTGGTGAACTCCTGGGGCAGCCTTCGGTAAATGGTGATGTGGAGTGCGACTGGAGGGTGCTGGAGGAGCGCACCAGGGTGACTTTGCCATACGACTACAAGGAGTTCGTAACCGCCTATGGTCCAGGTTGTTTCAACGACCAGCTCTACCTGTTCCACCCGCGGGCTGTGGATGGTGATCAGGGGTTGCGGCTCGGGTATCTGTGGGACCAGGCTGGATATGCCTATAGTGAGTTGGCGCGGAGTAACCCCGATCTTTATTCGTATCCGGTGTTTCCGGCCAAGGGTGGGTGCGTTCCGATCGCCAGGTCCGTCTCGGGTAACCACGTCCTGTTGATGCCTCCGGGCGAGGAATCGGAGGAGTGGCGAGTCGTTGTTGATATGGGGCAGTGGGTTGTCCTTGAGATGAACTTCACGGATTTCCTCTGGGCTGCACTGCGGGAAGAGCTTTCCGTTCCCGTGATCGACGGCGAGCCTTGTTTCGAGCGGATCGGCGACATCGAGCCTTTGTGACTTACGGCCGGATAGGTTGCGGCTATCGATTCTTGATGAGGAGTGCGCGGTGCCCCGTAACATCCCGCCGTCACCGTTCAAGGTGGCGGACTTGATACCCGAGTTGGCCGGTCTGGTCAGGCCGACCACGTTGCTGTATCCGAGGAGCGGGGCGCCGCAAGTCCACGAAAGCTCCATCGGTGGGCCGCTGCTGTGGCCGGCCGCCGAGCCCTGGCCGCGGTGTGCGGATCCCGTGCACTACGACCCCGCGCACGAGTCCACCTCGGCCGTCGGACCCGAGCCGGTCGCGATGGTTCCCGTTGTTCAGCTCTACGCCAGGGACGTCCCCGAGCTTCCTTTCCCCGCTGGGCGTGACGTCCTTCAGGTTGTGTGGTGCCCGCTTATCCATGAAGGCCAGGATCAGTGCACGGTCCTTCCCCAGCTCTATTGGCGGAGTGAAGCCGAAGTCTCCGCGACCGGAATCCGTGCCGAGGTCCTGCCAGATCCGCTTGCGCCGCACGGGCACGACGAGGACTTCGTTCCCCGGCCCTGTACGGTCTCGCCGACCCGCGTCGAGGAGTTCCCGAACTGGGACATGCCCGAAGGTCTCGCACGGACCCTGGCGGAACGGCTCGACGAGATCGAGGCGGAGTTCGGCAGCTCCTACTACGACATGGCGACCACCATCCAGAGCAAGGTCGGCGGCTACCCGGGCTGGACCCAGCCGCCGAACTGGCCCGACTGCGCCTGCGGGCGACGCATGGAACACCTGCTCAGCATCACCGCCACGGAACCGGGTAGTGGGCGATGGCTTCCCATGGACGAGCACCGAGACGGCACCCAGGTGCCTTTGTGGCGGGCCGAGGTCGACCCGGCCGTTGATCACGCCATCGGGCACGGGATGGACATGGGCGACCTCGGAGGCATGTACTTCTTCTTCTGCCCCACCTGCCCCGGTACGCCATGGACGTACCGCTCCGACTGCTGACCGCTTTCCTGTGCTTTCGCCGTAGGGCTCAGGATGGTGAGTTGCGGCGCGTGTTCTGCAAAGTGGTTATCAGGGCGTCGAGTTGGCGTGGGCCGGTGGTGAGGACGGCCTCGGGTTCGTCGCTTTCGTGGAGGAGGATCGTTCCGGCGGGGGTGGTGGCGAGGTAGACGCAGGAGGAGGCCGCCTCGCTGTAGGTGGACTTCTGCCAGTTGAGTTCGGTCACGGGGTGGCTCTCCTCAGGTGTCCTTGGCGATGCGGCGGATGAGGTCTCGGGATGCTGTGGGTTTGAGGGCGGCTTGCTCCATACGGTTCAGGACCAACCGGTACGTCTCCAATTTCCCGACTGCGTCGATGAGTTCACTGCCGTGGCTGGTGTCCAGCTGCGCGGTGTCGAGGGCTGTCACCGGGCCGTGCGCGTAGTCCAGACCGTGACCGGCGGTCGGGAACGAGGTGCCATCGAAGGGGATGACCCGAAGGGTGATGTGCGGCTGTTCGCTCACCTTGATTACGTGGTCCAACTGGGCGTGGGTCACCTGCGGGCCTCCGAACTGCATGCGCAGGGCGGCCTCGTGGATGATCGCGGTGTACGGCACCGGTTGGTCGCGGAAGAGGACGGCCTGGCGCTTGATGCGGTGCGAGACGTGGTGCTCGATCTCGTGAGGGCGTAGGGCGGGGACAGCTTCCCGGAACAGCGCGCGGGCGTGGTCGGGGGTCTGGAGCAAGCCTGGGATGTTGATGACCTGGGCGACGCGCAGCGCGGTCGAGTGGTGCTCCATCTCGGCCAGATCGAGGAGCGGAGCGGGCATAGTGCCCCGGTACTCCTCCCACCAACCACGCGTGCGGTCGGCTGCCATGTCGGCGAGGGCGTCGACCAGGGGCTGGTCGGTGCAGCCGTAGATGTGAGCGAGGGTGTGGACGCGGTCGGCGCTCACGCCGAATCGGTTGGCCTCAATGTTGCTGATCTGGGCCTGCGTCGTGCCCAGGGCCCGCGCGGCCTCCACGGCGGCCATGCCCGCGCGTTCGCGCAGTCGGCGCAGCTCGGTCCCGACGCGGAGGCGGCGCGCAGTCGGTGCGCTCCTCGGTGCCATGTCCTCGCTCCGTTCCGTACACCTGGTGGGGCGGTCACCCACACGAGGTAAATCCCTGAAGGTTTTGCAGCTCCAAGCAAAACCTTCAGGGGTTGCAGTCTACGGTGAGTTCCACGTCGCTCAACTGGCCCCACCGGTAAGCCGGAAGCGCCCCGCGCTGCCGTAACCGCACGCGATATGCCACCGCCCGGCCGGGCGCCGTCGAGCGAACTCAAGTCCCCCCACCGCAGGAGGCGTTCATGGTCACCGTATCCCCGCCGAAGTCCGAAGCGTCCGCATCTTGGGCATACGCGCTCCAGTTGCCGAACGATCCGCTCGCCCCGCGGATCGCCCGAACCACCCTCCGGGCCGTCCTTACCGGACACGGGATGCCCCAACTCACCGACACCGCCGAACTGTTGGCATCCGAACTCGTCACCAACGCCTACCGGTACTCCACCGGCCCCGCGACCCTCCGCCTCCGCGCCCTCGGCGGCACCCGCCTCCGCGTGAGCGTCTGGGACGCCAACCCGCACATCCCGCCTCCCTTCGACAAGCGCTCCGGCCCGCTCCACCCCGTCCCCGCCCAGGCGGATGGCGGACGCGGACTGTTCCTCGTATGCCATTACGCGGACGCGTGGGGCGGCTACCCGCTCGGCGACGACTTGTTCGGACAGGGCGGGAAGCTGCTGTGGTGCGAACTGGGTCCGCAGGCTGCCGACCGGGCCGGGGTAGTCGCGTGATCGCCGTACGCATGCGGGCGGCACCGCGGAGACGGCAGACTGCTTGGCGTGGTCGAGTGCGGAGACGAAAGCAGCCGGACTCCAACTCGGTGGGGCTATGGCGCCGAGCGCTTGCCGGCGACGCTCGATGAGCTGGACGGGCCGAAGGTGGGTCAAGTCGAGTTGCCGCTCCATCTGGCGTGGTCCGGGCTCCTGGTCTTCGACGTGGGTGACCTGAAGCTGCTGCTGGGGTTGTACCGGATCGTCCTCAACAACGGTTTGCGAGACGACTTCTCCAAGTACTTGGACGGGGAACTGCTTGTCCGTCACTGGCCGATCCTGCGCCAGATGGTCGGGCGCGGTGTGCGGGGGACATGGGAGGAGAGATTCCCCGAGCTGCGGCCCCCTGCCGCCGTATAGCAGTGCCGGATGCCGGATTGCCATCGCCTCGACACTCATGGCGAAGGGCCCCGCGGGACGGAATCCGCAGGGCCCTTCGGCGTCAGCACCGACGTCAGGGCAGCGCCGGTGCCGGGGGAGCGGCGCCGGGGGGTGCGCCGCTGGTTCTGGGGGCCGCCGGTCGGCGCCCCGGCGCACTGGGGGCGTGCGGGTGGTGTCGACCAATGGCGGTGCGGGATGAATTTGGTTGCCCATGGGGGGACTTGGGCTGTTCTTGCATCGTGCGGGATGGGTGGCGGGGTCCGCAACCGTTACGACCGGTTCTGTATAGATTCCGCCGGGCGGCTCCGGGCGTCCCCGGAGCCGACCGTTCTCTTGGGTGACCGGGCTGCTGTCCCCTGCCGTCCGGTCACAACCCTGGAGCGAGGTCCCACGACACACGGCACGATCCGTACGTCTCATCGCTCCAGCGAAGCCACGCGTGGTTCTTTCGGGCCCGCCCCTGGCTGACACGGACATCGGGACCAACGAAGCCCGCGGCGGCCCGGTCACGCGCCGTACGGGTGAGACGGCATGCGTACGTGCGTACGGCGCCGTACGGGACTCAGATGCGGCCCCGGCACAGCTCAAGCAGCGTCATCGCGAGCGACGTGCCCGGCTTGCCCAGCGCGTCCCTGTAGTGGCCGAGGATCTCCATCTCGCGGGAGAGTTTCACGCGGCGGCCGCCGGAGGAGATCCGGGCCTCCTGGATCACCGCCGACACGGCCATCCGTTCCTGGACGAGACCGATGATCCGGTCGTCCAGGGCGTCGATGCGCTCACGGGCACCGGTGATCGTGTCGGCCGCCTCGTCGGTGCGCGCGCCGGTCTTCTCGGTCTTGTCGAGGTCGAGTACGTCGGCCATGGTGGGGCTCCTCTTGATGTCTCGTGGTGACGGGGTGCCCCGGAGCGGCGAGGTCCGGAAACGGCAGACGCCCCGGGCCTTGTCGGCCCGGGGCGCCTGGGAAGTCGCTTGTCAGTTGCTCAAGCAGCACGACCATGGCAGCCGGTGGGCCGGTTGCCATAGGTAAAGACGAAGTTCGTCGGGTGCGTGAGCATGGGAGCAGTATGCCCGGGCGGGGCGCCCTGGCCAAGACGGTTCGGATGGTGAGACGGGCCGGGCAGGCAGACGTAGACGCAGGGGCGGAGGCGGCGAAAAAACCGCCCCAGCCACCCCCCACCCGCACCCCCGGTAGACTCAGCCCCACACACCCACTGCTCACCGCCGGAAGGCAACCCGTGTCATCAGCGACCCCCGCCGCCGCCCCCGACACCGTCCTGGTCGTCGACTTCGGTGCGCAGTACGCCCAGCTCATCGCCCGCCGTGTCCGCGAGGCCCGGGTCTACAGCGAGATCGTGCCGAGCACCATGCCGGTCGAGGAGATGCTCGCCAAGAACCCGGCGGCGATCATCCTTTCCGGCGGCCCGTCGTCGGTGTATGCGGAAGGCGCCCCCCGCCTCGACCGCGCGCTGTTCGAGGCCGGCGTCCCCGTCTTCGGCATGTGCTACGGCTTCCAGCTGATGGCGACGACGCTGGGCGGCACGGTCGACAACACCGGCGCCCGCGAGTACGGCCGTACCGCGCTGCACGTCTCGAAGCCCGGCTCCACCCTCTTCGAGGGCACCCCCGACGAGCAGTCGGTGTGGATGTCGCACGGCGACGCGTGCTCCGCCGCCCCCGAGGGCTTCACCGTCACGGGGTCCACGGACGTCGTCCCGGTCGCGGCCTTCGAGAACGACGAGAAGAAGCTGTACGGGGTCCAGTACCACCCCGAGGTCATGCACTCCACGCACGGTCAGCAGGTGCTGGAGCACTTCCTGTACCGGGGTGCGGGCCTCAAGCCCGACTGGACGACCGGCAACGTCATCGACGAGCAGGTCGCGCTCATCCGCGAGCAGGTCGGCAGCAAGCGCGCCATCTGCGGGCTGTCGGGCGGCGTGGACTCCGCCGTCGCCGCCGCTCTCGTCGCACGCGCCATCGGTGACCAGCTGACCTGCGTCTACGTCGACCACGGTCTGATGCGCAAGGGCGAGACCGAGCAGGTCGAGAAGGACTTCGTGGCCGCGACCGGCGTCAAGCTCGTCGTCGTCGACGCGGAGGAGCGGTTCCTCACCGCGCTCGCCGGGGTCTCCGACCCCGAGGAGAAGCGGAAGATCATCGGCCGTGAGTTCATCCGGGTCTTCGAGCAGGCGCAGGTCGACATCATCGCGGACGAGGGTCCTGAGGTCGCCTTCCTGGTGCAGGGCACGCTCTACCCCGACGTGGTCGAGTCCGGTGGCGGTACGGGCACGGCCAACATCAAGTCCCACCACAACGTCGGCGGCCTCCCCGAGGACCTCGAGTTCGAGCTGGTCGAGCCGCTGCGCAAGCTGTTCAAGGACGAGGTGAGGATGGTCGGGCAGGAGCTCGGCCTGCCCGACGAGATCGTCCAGCGGCAGCCGTTCCCCGGTCCCGGCCTCGGCATCCGCATCGTGGGTGAGGTGACCAAGGAGCGGCTCGACCTGCTCCGCGAGGCCGACGCCATCGCCCGCGAGGAGCTCACCGCCGCCGGTCTCGACCGCGACATCTGGCAGTGCCCGGTGGTCCTGCTCGCGGACGTTCGGTCCGTCGGGGTCCAGGGCGACGGTCGCACGTACGGCCACCCGATCGTGCTCCGTCCGGTGTCGAGCGAGGACGCCATGACCGCCGACTGGTCGCGTCTCCCGTACGACGTACTCGCCAAGATCTCGACCCGCATCACGAACGAGGTCGCGGACGTCAACCGCGTAGTGCTCGACGTGACCTCGAAGCCGCCGGGCACCATCGAGTGGGAGTAGCCGTCCCGCGGCTCATGTCCGCCTGAGAGTGCGCACCGGCTCTCCGGGCTTCCAGATCTCGACGACCAGATATGTGTCGTCCTCGACGTAGGTCCGTACGACCTCCGTCAGCTCGGTGCGGAAGAGGTGGAACGGCTCCGGCGGTTCCACCTCTTTCACGTACGCGGCCTTCGCCGTCGAGGCATCGACCTCGTACGCCCGCCCGCTGATCCGGACGTCGCCGCCCGCCATGGTGGTCCCCGGTCCCTGGTTCGCCTGGAGGGCGAAGCGCGGGTCGCGGCGCAGGTCCAGCGCCTTCAGCGAGTCCGGCATCATCCCGAGCCACAGCTCGCCGTGCAGGAAACGGACCTCGAGACCCGAGGTGCGGGGGGAACCGTCCTTGCGGAGGGTCGCGAGGGTGTGGTGCGTGAAGGCCGTGAACCGGTCCTCGACCGTCTTGGCCAGGTCCGGTTCCGCGGTGCTGAAAGCCGCCCAGTTCGATTTCGATGGCGTCGTGCTGGATGGCGTCGTGCTCGATGTCGTCGGATGCGTCATACGACGAGTCTCGCGCGGATACCCGACATCTTCTGTCTGGTATCCGGGTGCTCTCGGCGACCGTCCGCGTGCACTCGGCGACACAGGGAACCCGGATCTCGTAACGGTTGCGCACTCTCTTCACGGAACGGCCCTGTTCTCTTGGGCTGACCGAGGGTAACTTCCGCTCCGTACCGGACACGCCAGTGCTGGAGGACATATGCACGGGCCCACCCCGCCCCTGCCCCTACCCACCGACCGGCTGCGGTTCGCCATGCCGCCGATGCACGAGTCGTTGGACGACGAGCGGCGGCACCGCAAGGAACGGCTGGCCGGAGCGCTGCGGCTCTTCGGGCGGCTCGGGTTCGAGGACGGGGTCTCCGGTCACATCACCGCGCGCGACCCCGAGTACAGCGACTGCTTCTGGGTGAACCCCTTCGGGATGCCGTTCAAGCACGTCACCGTCAGCGACCTAGTCATGGCCAACCAGAGCGGGCAGGTGATCGAGGGCCGCTACCACGTGAACCAGGCGGCCTTCACTGTGCACGCCCAGGTCCACGCCGCCCGCCCCGACGTCGTCGCCGTCGCCCACTGCCACTCCGTGCACGGGCGCGCTCTGTCCGCCCTCGGCGACCTGCTCGACCCGATCACCCAGGAGAGCTGCGCCTTCTACGAGGACCACGCGCTGTACGACACGTACACCGGCGTCGCCGTGGACGCCGACGAGGGCCGCCGCATCGCCTCCGCGCTCGGCACCGGCAAGGCACTGGTGCTGCGCAACCACGGGCTGCTCACGGTCGGGGACTCCGTGGACGCTGCGGCCTGGTGGTTCGTCTCCATGGAACGGTCCAGTCAGGTACAGCTCACCGCGCAGGCCGCGGGCCGGCCGATCCTCATCGACCACAAACAGGCGGTCGCGACGCGGGAGCAGCTCGGCGGCGATCTGGTGGCTTGGATCAACTACCAGCCGTTGTGGCAGGACATCAGTCGGAGTGAGCCCGATCTGTTGTCGTAAGGGGTCAGAAACCGCGGAGCACCGCCGCCTTCGTCGCCGCGAACTCCTCGTCCGTGAGTACGCCGTCGCGGTGCAGTTCGCCCAACTCCCGCAGACGGCGCAGGAGTGCGTCGTGATGGTCGGCCGGAGGCGGTACGGCGGCCCTGAGTTGGGGGCGGTCCACGTACTCGCCCGTGCGGGTGGACGGATGCGGCAAGCGGGCGGTGACGGCGGTGGCGACCAGAGCCGTCAGGAGGTCGCGGTGGGTGTTGCCCCACAGGTCGAGGGAGTACGGGTCCTTCTCGGGCGGCAGCTTCGAGAAGACGGTCTCGCCGGTCACGAAGCGCAGAAAACCGTCCTCGTAACCGGAGTTGGGCAGCCACTCGACCTGTGCGAGGTCGCTCACCGCGATGATCCGCGGGCCCGTCGCCCGCTTGACCCGGTCGGAGGTGTCCGCCCAGTCGATCCGCACCTGCGTCCCGTCGAACGACACCGTGCCGTCGCTGGAGCGGACGGAGACGGGGACGGGCGGGCCCGGAAGGAGGTACCCCTTCGTCGGCTCCTTGGGGATCTGGTCGAGGAGCAGCGCGCGGCGGATCTCCTCGGCGACGTACTCCGCGACCCCGGAACGGTCGATGTCGACCGCCAGCCGGTACGGATCCGCCGCCTCGGGCAGTCGGCCGCCGGTCGCCTGGAGAAGCGGGTCGGCGCCCTCGCGCAGGCTCAGCCGCAGGCGGCCGCGCTTGCGTTCGGGCTCGTAGACGATGCCGGCGATCGCCTCCAGGGGAACCGCGACCTCCCCGTACGTCTGCCGGAACAGCGGCACGGAGCGGTGCAGTCCCGGCGTGATCCTGACCGTGCTGCCGTCGAAGACCCAGGTCCCGTCGCGCTGGATGATCTCGGCCATACGCAAATTCTCGCAGCCGGGTCAACACGGGCGCCCGCGCTTCACCCGCGCTGACCAGACCTGCCGGACGCGGGCCGTGTTTCGTACGGCACAATTCGCTGTCATCGCGACGCAGTTTTAAGGCAGTTGTACGGCAGTCAGGCGTACGGATGGTCTGGCCGCACGGGAGTTCTTGGTGTGGGGAAGGCGGCAGCGGACGTGGCGGTGCAGGAGGCGAGACACAGCGTGGAGCGTGGTTCGGGGCGTGGCGCGGGGCGCGGTGACGGGCTCGGCGCAGGTCAGGGTTCCGGGCAGGGCGTGCACGGCGGTGGGTGCACCTGCGGGGACTGTCCGCACGGGGCGCGCGAGGGGCATCGGCGGGCTGTCGCCGAATTCCTCGCGAAGCGCGACCAGTTGGCGTCCGGGCAGGGGCTGCCCGCCGCCGTCGCCCACTCGGCGTCCGCGTCCCGGCAGTGGGTCTCGGACGAACTGACCCAGTCCGCGGACGTCGTCGCCGAGCGCGGGCGCCTCGACGGTGAGGCGTGGCTCGGGCGGATGTGGCGGCGTACTGCCTACGCGGTGTGGGGAGTTGCCGTCGCGCTGCTCCTGGTGCAGGCGCTCACCGCGATCGGGGCGGGGTGGTCCGCCGCGCGGACGGCCGGGCTGCTTGCCGCGCTTGTGGTGAGCGGGGCGTTGACCGGTGCGGGGTATCTGCACCGGGCGCGGGGTGGTGCCCTCGCGCCTCTCATCGGCGAGGACAACCGGCTCTCCACCTCGCGTGTGGTGGCGGGGGGTTGGGTGCTGTTTGTCGTTTACGCCGTGCTCGTGCTGGTGGGGCAGCTGGCTGCGGCTTCCGCGCACGGCACGCGCGACGAGCTGATTGCCGGGCTTGAACTCGCCCGTGGTTCTGGTGTGGTGACCGTTGTTGCCGTGGTGTGCGGGATTGCTGTGCTGGTGCGGCGGGTGGTGGGGCTGCGGGTGCTCGGGCAGCGGCTGCAGAAGGTGCGGGCGGATCGGCCGCGGGCGTCCGATCTCCTGACGGATGACTCCGGGCGGGGTTCCTTTGCGGACATCCAGTACGTCGTGATCTGTGCGGTTGCTCTCGTGTTCGCGGCGGTACGGCTGGCGCGGCGGCCCTCGCAGCTGCCGGATCTGCCGTGGGGGCTGGCGGTGCTGGTCCTTGTGTCCGCCGCCACCTATCTCGCCGGGAAGTGGGCCGAGGGCGGGCGGCCGGTGATCCTCTCCGTCGTCCGCGCCCGTGAGGCGGGGGACCTCGACGCGCCCATCCGGACCGGTGACGACATCGAGATCCGGGGGGCCGGGTTCGTGCCGCCCGGTGCGGGGACCGCGGACCGGCTGTCCCGGATGGTGGTGCGGATCGGTCCTGTGCATGTCCATGTGCCGTTGGTTCCCGTGGCCGGGGGGTTCAGTAATCCCACGGATGCGGTGCTTACGGTGCCTGTGCCGGTGGATGTGGAGCCGGGGCGGGTGGAGGTGCAGGTGGTTACGGCTGCGGGGGTGGAGACGAATCGGTGCGTGATTGATGTGACGGATTGAGGGGCGTTGCGCCCTGGGGTTGGGTGGGTCGGGGCCGGGGGCCGGTACATCCGCCCGTCGCCGACGGATCAGACCTTGGCCGAGCAGGGAGGCGTCCGGTGACGCGAACGTACGCGACGGGCATTTGATGTACCGGCCCCCGGCCCCTCCCGTGCGTATGTGGCTGCGGGCGCGTGGGCGGCTAGGGGTGTAGGTGTGGGGCGGGTGCGTTCTCGGCCGGGCGGCGTTTGAGGACTCGGTGGTGCCGTCCCGATCCCCCGCCCACCCGTGGGGGCCGCACTCGTCAGCCCGCCCGGGGGAGATCTTTCAGCCCGTCCGGCGTTTGAGGACGAGCCCTTTGGGCGAGCGGGGGTCTGGGGGCGGAGCCCCCAGGTTCGGGTTGGGTAGGGGCGGAGGGGGCGAAAGAAATCGGCCCGGGCACCCGCGCCGGGTGGCCATATCGCTCTGGTCACTGGAGGGTGTGAAGGAAAACGGGCACCCCGAGTCTTGAGCGGGGGCCTGCTGTCGTACGTATGGTCTGTTGAGGGGTCAACGGCACGCGGGCGAGAGGCGGCGGAGAGCGATGACTCACGGTATTCGGACGGACACACCGAGCCCCTATCTCGATGGGGGGCGGGACTGGCGGGACACTGCCACCCGTTACGCCCTGCTTCCTCTACGGGTCTTCCTCGGCGTCACCTTCATCTATGCGGGCCTGGACAAACTCACCGACAGCGCGTTCATGTCGGACTCCGGCGCCGGCTCGATCGGGGACATGATGCGCGGGGTCCGGGACTCCTCGGCGATCCCGGCCCTTGTGGATCTGTCGTTGAAGAATCCGGTCGGCTTCGGTTATGCGATTGCCTTCGGTGAGCTCGCCGTCGGGATCGGCACGCTGATCGGCCTGCTGGCCCGCCTCGCCGCGTTCGGCGGTGCCCTCATCTCGCTCAGCCTGTGGCTGACCGTGAGCTGGGCCGCCGACCCGTACTACTACGGCAATGACCTGATCTACCTGATGGCCTGGCTGCCGCTGGTTCTGGCCGGTGCGTCGGTGTTCTCCGTGGATGCGGCGTTGAGGGCCAGGCGTAGGCAACGGGCCGGGGGCTATCGCTAGCCATCGGCGACACCGGCCAACGCCGACGGGGTCGTGCGGTCCGTGGGCGTCCGGTGACGTCCGTGGGTGTCCGTTCCCGGTCTACCCTCCCTTGCCCGCCGCGGTTGCAGGGTCCCGGCGAGCTGCTCGGCGTCTGCGTACGGCGTGGGTCAGCAGCGCCACCGTGCCCGCTAGGCAGAGGCCGACCGTGACTATGGGGATGATCGCGAACCACGGTGTTTCCCAGAGGCCGCCCGCGTCGCCCGCGTAGACGACGCCCGCGAGGGTGAGGAAGGAACCCGCGATCAGCTTTCCCGGCTGGAACTCATGACGTGGCACGGGTCACCTCCGCCTGGCCCACGCCGACCTGGAGGTCGAGGTCGAGCGTGCCGCCGTTCTTCTCGGCGGTCGTGGGCGACAGTGTCACGCTCTTGTGCTTGCCCGGTGCCACGTCCACGTCCTTCTTGTCGTCGCCCGGCAACTGGATGTCTCCGACGCCGACATCGACGGTCAGGTTCACGGTCAGATCCTTCGGGACGATCACCTTGAGCTGGCCCACACCCACCTCCGCGTTCGTCGACAGGGTCTGGCCCTTGGCGAGGTCGAGGTTGGTCAGGTCCAGGGTGCCCACGCCTGTGCCGAGGTCGTAGGTCTCCTTCACTTGGGCCGCGGTGGTCGGGGTCCACTCCGTTCGTACCCAGTGCGTGCTGATGTCCTTGGGGAGTGCGGCGGAGGCGGCGAGCAGGCCCGCGGTGAGTATCGCGAGGAAGATCGAGCCTGCGCCCGTACGGCCCTTGAACGCGCTGATCGCGATGCCCAGGCCGAACACGATCAGCGCACTGGCCAGGCCGGTCTGCAGGCTGGTGCCCAGCGTGTGTTCTTCCCAGGTCAGGCTGGTGCCGAGGATGCCCGCGACGAGCGCGAGCACGAGCACCCAGCCGCCGATCCAGCGCGGGCCGGGTGGCTTCGGCTGCGGCTGCCATGCCGTGCGTATGTCCGGGCGGCTTGTGCCCCGGGCGATGTTGAGTGCGGCCGCCACATCTCGGTTCCGGGCGTCTCTGGGGCCCCACAGATAGCCGGTACCGCCGACATGGGAGCCGTCCTTGATGATCGGGTCGCGCCACCAGGAGGGGTAGGAGGCGGGGACGGGCGGTGCCTGTGCCTCCGGCGGGGCGTCGGCCACGGCCTGGGCGGCGAGCGGGTCGGGGTCGGGGGCGCCGCGCTGCTGCGACCAGAACCCGGCGCCCGCCAGGAGCAGGGCGAGGACCACGGCGAAGGTCAGCACCCCGCCGTTGTTGATCATCGAGAGGAACACTCCGCAGCCGACCAGAGCGAAGAGCACGGCCGCCAGCGCCTGGCCGTCCACGCGGCCGGTCAGGAGCTTCCGTACCTCGTTCTCCTCGTCGTCGTCGAAGGGGACGAACAGCCAGACGAAGCCGTAGAAGATGAGGCCGAGGCCGCCGGTCGCGGAGAGCACCGCGAGCACGATCCGGAAGATCACCGGGTCCATGTCGCACTGCCGCCCCAGTCCGGCGCACACCCCGCCCAGCATCTTGTGCCGCCGGTCGCGGCGGAACTTGCGGGGGACCTCGGGCGCACGCGGCTCCTCACCTGTGGCGGGCGGCACGGCGTCGCGCGGCCCGGTGCCCGGTGGTGGGGCGCCCGGGCCGGGGCCGGGGTCCGGCTCCGCCGCCGCGTGCTGGTGATCTGTCATGCGTCCATCGTGACGGGCGAGGAGGCGCAAGGGCAGTCGGGATGACCCTGGCCGAACCCTGATTTCGGCCCTGATGGGGAGAGGAGGGGGCGGGAGGGGGGCGGGAGGAGGGCGGAGGGGAACTGTTCGATCACCCGGTTTCCTAGGATCGGCGGTCGGTTTCGTCGAAGATCGACTGCCGGATTTCCCGGGGTCGGACACCGGGCGTTCGAAGGTCAGGCGGCGGTTTCTCGAAGATCAGGGGAGTCTCGGGGGTCGACCCTGATGCCCGGGCCCGCCGGGCGTGTGAACATCGATGGCATGCCGGAAGCCGCAGCCATGCCACTGGACGCCCCGCGGCCCCCGCGCAAGCTCTACCGCAGCAGCGACGGACGCTGGCTCGGGGGCGTGGCGCGAGGGCTCGCCGGGCATCTCGGGCTGCCGGTGATCTGGGTGCGGCTCGTGTTCGTCGGCCTGTTCATGGCGGACGGGCTGGGGGCCCTGCTGTATGCCGCGTTCTGGTTCTTCGTGCCGCTCGGCGTCGGCGGGGTCGGAGGAGTCGGCCCGGTCGGTGCGGGGCGTACGCCGGGCATCTCCACCGAGACCGCCCCCGACGGCCGCCGCAGGCTCGTGGCCCGCAAGCCGGACAAGGGGCAGATCGTCGCCCTGCTCCTCATGGTCGTCGTGGCCATGGTCTTCGTCGGCAATGTGAACCTCGGCGGCGGAGCGAAGGCGTATCTGTGGCCGACGGTGCTCGTCGGCGCGGGCGTCGCCCTCGTCTGGCGCCAGGCGGACAACGCGCGGCGGGCCCGCTGGGTGGAGGTCGGCCGCCGCCGCCGTACGCTCACGCTGCTGCGCTCCGCAGCGGGTGTCCTGCTGGTCACCGCCGGAGTCTCCGGAATATTCGTCCTCCAGGGCTCGGCCGCCCACCTCGGCTCCGTCCTCCAGGCGGCACTCGCCGTCCTGGTCGGCATAGCGCTGCTCGCCGGCCCCTATCTCGTACGCATGACACAGGACCTCTCCGAAGAGCGCCTGATGCGTATCCGCGCCCAGGAGCGGGCGGAAGTCGCCGCCCATGTCCACGACTCGGTGCTGCACACCCTGACCCTGATCCAGCGCAACGCGGACAACGGGAACGAGGTAAGGCGCCTGGCCCGCGCCCAGGAGCGCGACCTGCGCACCTGGCTCTACAAACCCGAGGGCACCGGCAAGGACGAGGCCGAGGAGCCCGACACCCTCGCCGAGGCGGTCCGGCGCAATGCCGCGGAGGTCGAGGACAAGCACGGCGTCCCCATCGAGGTCGTGGTCGTCGGCGACTGCCCGCTCGACGAGGGCATCACCGCACAGATGCAGGCCGCGCGGGAAGCGATGGTGAACGCGGCCAAGTACGGTGGCGAGGGCGGCGCGGTACAGGTCTTCGCCGAAGTCGAGGGCAGGACGGTCTTCGTGTCCGTTCGTGACCGCGGCCCCGGCTTCGACCTCGACTCGATACCCGCCGACCGCATGGGCGTCAGAGAATCGATCATCGGCCGCATGGAGCGCAACGGCGGCACGGCGCGGCTGCGCGCGGTGCCGGACGGCGGCACGGAGGTCGAGCTGGAGATGGAGAGGGCGGAGAAGACGTCATGAGTGACACGAATGGGCCTGTGGAGTCCGGCAGTTCTGCCGGTGCGGAGGAGACCCCTTCGGCTGCCGCCGCATCCGGAGAGGCCGCGAACACGGCCGGGTCGGCCGCCGCCGGGAGTGGGCGTCATGCGCGGGTCGTGCTCGTCGACGACCACCGCATGTTCCGTACGGGCGTTCAGGCCGAGATCGGCGAGACCGAGCGGACCGGCGTCGAGGTGGTCGGTGAGGCCGCGGACGTCGACCAGGCGGTCACGGTCATCACGGCCACCCGGCCCGAGGTCGTTCTGCTCGACGTCCACCTGCCGGGCGGCGGAGGTGTCGAAGTGCTGCGCCGTTGCGCCCCGTTGATGGCCGACGCCGAGCAGCCGGTCCGCTTCCTCGCGCTGTCCGTGTCGGACGCCGCGGAGGACGTCATCGGTGTGATCCGCGGTGGCGCCCGGGGCTATGTCACCAAGACGATCACCGGTACGGACCTCGTGGACTCCATCTTCCGTGTCCAGGACGGCGACGCGGTCTTCTCGCCCCGCCTGGCCGGATTCGTCCTCGACGCGTTCGCCTCGACCGACGCCCCACCCGTCGACGAGGACCTCGACCGTCTCACCCAGCGCGAGCGCGAGGTCCTCCGCCTCATCGCCCGTGGCTACGCGTACAAGGAGATCGCCAAGCAGCTGTTCATCTCCGTCAAGACGGTCGAGTCCCATGTCTCCGCCGTACTGCGGAAGTTGCAGCTCTCCAACCGGCACGAGCTGACCCGGTGGGCCACGGCTCGTCGTCTGGTGTAGCACGGGATGAGGACGCTCACCGGGGCCGGCTAACCGGCCGGTGGATTCACCGCGAGGGCCTTGAAGAACGTGTAGTGGAACGTGCCGTCGTCGGTGGCCGTGCGGTGCAGGTCCCTGATGCCCCGGTCCCAGTCCGTCGGGGTCGTCAGGCCCCCGGCGAGGGCGTCTTCGCGTACGGATTCGATCATCGCGATGAAGGTGTTGCGGGTAAAGCCGTTCACCAGGGTGGGGCGGGAGCCGTCCGCGTACACCGTACGGGGGCGGACCACGACATCCTGGTAACCGGCGCCCGTGACGAGCGGATGCAGTTGTCGGCCGAGCAGCGCGTTGCCGCCTGCCATGGACTGGAGTCGGATCTGACAGTCGATCGCCGCGTGGGCGTGGGCGCTGTCGGGGTGGAAGAACGCCGAGCCGTGGTCGCCCTCGATGACGGTGAGGGTGCCGCCCGGGCGCAGGACGCGGCGCAGTGCGGTGAGGGCCTGGCGTGGGGCGGCGAGGTGTTCCAGGACGAAGCAGACGAAGAGGTGGTCGAACTCGGCGTCGGGGAAGGGAAGTTCGAAGAGGTTCGCCTGGTGCCACGAAACGTGTGCGTCGGGGGCGTGAGCCCTCACGCGGGCGCGGGCCTGGGAGAGGGAAGTGGCTGAGATGTCGACAGCGGCGAAGTGCGCCTCCGGGCTCCCTGTCACCAGGTGCACCGTCTGTGCCCCCACCCCGCAGCCGACCTCGAGAACCTTGCTGCCCGCGGGGTATGCCGTGCCGGAGTGCAGCAGGGCCGCCAGGGTGTCGGCCTGATCGCCGAGGCGGCGGGTCTCGTGGGCGGAGTAGCCGTGCACGTAGTCGATTGGCGTGGTCATGGAGCGAGCCTCGTCCGACAATGGCCCGGTGAACAGGTCCAATGGTGACCATGACGACAGGTCCATAAACAGCGCATCGGCAGGGTCGTCCGACTTTCTCCAACTCGACATCGGTGAAGCCCCGTTCGGTGGCCGCGCCGACTGGCTGGCGGGGCAGTTGCGGCGGGCGATCTCCGACGGCCGGCTGCCGCTGGGGTCCAGGCTCCCGGCGACCCGGGGCCTCGCCGCCGAGCTCCAGGTCTCGCGCGGGGTGGTGACAGAGGCGTACCAGCGGCTGTCCGAGGACGGGCACGTCGCGGGCAGGGGCCGGAACGGGACGGTGGTCGTGGCAGCGCCCACGGGTGCGTCTCGTTCGCCCGGCCCGTCTCGTTCGTCCGACGTGGCCTGCTCACCCGGCGCGCCCCTAGAGCCCTACCGCAGCGAGCTGCCCGGCGATGCGCTCAGCCGCCTGTTCTCCGCGCCTCCCGGCGACGACATCTTCGACCTGGTCCGCTCTGCCCCCGCCCGTATCGACTTCTCGCCCGGTGTCCCCGACCTCACGGCCTTCCCACGCGCGGCCTGGCTGCACGCCGAGCGGGAGGTGCTCGGTGGGCTCTCCGCGCCGGGATTCGGGTACGGGGATCCGTGCGGGACACCGGAGTTGCGGCGGGCCGTGGCGCACTGGCTGGCGCGGAACCGCGGGATCAGGGTCGAGCCGGACGAGGTGATCGTCGTCGCGGGGACCGCGCAGGCGCTGGCGCTGCTCGGGCAGGTGCTGCGCGACGACGGGGTGGAGGAGATCGCCGTGGAGGACCCCGGCTCGCTCGGGGTCCGGCAGCATCTGCAATGGCAGGGGCTGCGTACGCCGCCGGTGTCCGTCGACGCCGAGGGGATCCGGGTGGCCGAACTGCGGACGCACGGAGTGGTGTTGCTGACGCCGGCGCACCAGTTCCCGACCGGGGTGGTGCTCGGGGGAGCGCGGCGCCGCGAGCTGATGCGGTGGGCCGGGGACGGCGGGCTGATCGTGGAGGACGACTACGACGCCGAGCACCGCTACGACCGGCCGCCCGTGCCCGCGCTGCGGTCGATGCTCCCGGAGCGGGTCTGTTACGCGGGCAGCGTGTCCAAGCTGCTCGCCCCCGCCCTGCGTACGGGATGGCTGGTCGCGCCGCCGCGCTACCGGGACGCGCTGGTCGCCGCCAAACGCTTCGCCGACCTCGGCAACCCGGCCCTGCCTCAGCTCGTACTCGCGCGGCTCATGGAATCGGGTGAACTGGAGCGGCAGCTGCGCCAGTTGCGCCGCCGTCACCGTCGCCGCCGCGACGCAATGATCGCTGCGATCCGCCACCGACTGCCGGGCGCGGTGGTCCACGGAGCCGCAGCCGGGCTCCACCTGCTGATCACTTTCGAGAGGCCGGAGCTCGGCGAGCCGGAGTTCGCTGGGTCGGATTTCGCCGGGCCGGATTTCGCCGGGCCGGAGTCGGCCCGCCCTCTCGGCGAAGCCTTGCTCGACACCGACCTCGCCGCGGCCTCGCTCGCCCGCGGCGTCAAGGTGCACCCGCTGTCCTGGCATCGCCAGCGCCCCGGCCCGCCCGGCCTGCTCCTCGGATACGCCGCGTCTCCCGCAACGGCCATCGCGGACGGGGTGGCCGCGATCGGCGATGCCCTGCGAGACGTCCGCCGGAACTGAGGACGCGGCGGGAGACCCTTGTGCGCCCCGCCGCTCTCACGCCACCCGAGTGGCCCCGGCGAACGGCATCTCGTCGATCGGAGCCAGTCGCACCGGCGCGCTCGGGTTGGGGGCGTGGATCATCTGGCCGTTGCCCACGTAGATGCCCACGTGGCTGATGCCCGAGTAGAAGAACACCAGGTCGCCGGGGGCGAGTTCGGAGCGTGAGACGCGGCGGCCGGCGTTGATCTGGGCGTAGGTCGTACGGGGCAGGGCGATGCCCGCGGCGCGGTAGGCGGCCTGGGACAGGCCGGAGCAGTCGAAGGCGTCCGGCCCGGTGGCGCCCCAGACGTAGGGGCTGCCGAGCTTTGCGTAGGCGTACGAGACGGCCGCCGCCGCACGGGAGTTGGGGGCCGCGACCGAGCCCGACGACGGCGCCTGGGTCAGGTCCCGGGCCGAGGAGCGCGAGGCGCGGTCGCCGGAGTCACCGGTGCCGACGGCCTGTGCGCGCTCCTCCTCGCTGAGCCGGCCCAGCAGCTGCCTGGCCGCATCCAGCTTCCCGTTGATCGTCTTCTTGTGCCGCTTCAGCTCCGCCTGCCGCGACTTGAGCGAGGCCAGTTCGACATGCGCGGCGCCGCGCAACTGCTCGATCTCCCGCAGCTGCTGGCGTACGCGCTCAACGGCCGACGCCTGCCTGTCGCCCGCACGCTCGGCGAGCGCGGCACCTTCCAGGTACTGGCCGGGATCATCGGAGAGCGCGAGCTGCAGCGCCGGGTCGAGGCCGCCGCTGCGGTACTGCGAGGCAGCTATCGAACCCAGCGCTTCGCGCGCCGAGTTGAGCCGCTCCTCCTTGCGTGCCGCCTCGTCCTGCAACGTACCCAGCCGCTCCGCAGCTTTGCCGGCCTTCTCCTTGGCGCCGTTGTACTTCTCGGTGGCGACCTCCGCCTCCTCGTACAACTTGTCGACCTTGGCCTTCACCTGTGCCGTCGACAGCTGGGGCTCGGCGTACCCCGTCCCGTCGAAGGCGGTGGCCGTCGCCGCACCCGCGAGGGCGATCGTGGCGGCGGTGCGGGCCTTGCCTCCGCCGAGCGAGCGCTGCCTGGGCTTGCGGTGTGTTGCCACGAGGGCGCCACATCCTTCCGTACGGCCGCCGGAGCTGGAACCCGGCGGTCAGCGGTTACACGTCCGGCGGCGGCCCACACAGGGGGAGCGGGCCGCCGCCGGACCTTCTCGGCGGTGGTGTCCGGATGCCGCCCCTGGCCCGGGCGGCGGTGGGGAGCCGGGCACCTGGTGGAGGACGCTAAACCTGAGCGTGAGGGGTTGGTAACGCCATGTACGGAAGTGGCGCCACTGGATCGTCCAGCGACCGCAAGTGATCGCAATTCCGGTCCGGAGTCGCCGACTTCACACGGTGTGATGACCGATGGGGGCAATCCGGGACAACCAGGGGTGCGCCGGTGCTAGGGGTTACATGGGGTGGGCCGGTGACAAGAGGGGTCAGGGCGCAGGAATAGGCTCCGGCCCCATGGACCTACTCATCCATCTCTTCGTCGGCCTGCACATCATCGGCATCGCCTCGCTCCTTGGTGGCTTTCTCACCCAGATGAAGGCGATGGGCCAGGGCACGGCCCGGTTCGTCCCCGCGATGCTGCACGGCGCGCTGACCATGCTGGTCACGGGAGTTGTGCTGGTCGGCCTCAACCAGGCGGACGACCAGGCGGTCAACAACGTCAAGATCGGTGTGAAGCTGGCGCTGCTGATCGTGATCCTGGGGCTCGTCTATGTGAAGCGCGACGACGAGAAGGTGGACAAGGGTCTCTTCGGGCTCGTCGGGCTGCTGACGACGACGGACATCTTCATCGCGGTGCTGTGGACCTGATGGCTCCGGCTGCCACCGCCAGCCAGACCGCCACCGCGATCCACAGCAGTACCTCACCCGGCCCCTTGAGCCAGTCGACATCGAGGGCGGTCGAGACCGACAGGATCGCCACCGCCGTCATCCCCAGCGGGAACACGGTCGCCCAGCGCCGCACGTCGTAGCGAAGGCGCGGCCGGACCAGTTCCGCGGCGCCCAGGACGCAGTACCAGGCGAGGTCGAGGACGAGCAGGGCGACGGTGGCGGCACGCAGGACGCCGTTGTCGTCGTCGTTCCACAGGTACGCGTTCACGTTGTGTGCGGCGATGAGTCTGGCCCCGGCCAGCGTCGAGATCGCGAGCGCGCCGCCCGCGATCCAGTGGTCCCCGGCGCCCGTGACCACCTCCCTGAGGTCGAAGTGCGTGAACGCCACCCCGTAGAGCACGATCCCGGGCCAGAACAGCACCAGCGCGGCGTGCGCGAGCCAGTCCGCGCCCACCGCCGCGGCGAGCGTGGCCGCCAGCACCGCCAGGCTCTCCGTGGCCACGCACACCAGGAACACCCCTCCGGCCATACGACGCTTCCAGTGCCGTACGACGACGAAGAGCAGCACCGGCCACAGCACGGCCGACAGCGCAAGGAGCGCCTCGGCGACCTCCTGCCACCCCAGCGCCGACAGCCGCGTACCGAGGACGGCGGTCGCCGCGACGGCGGTCAGTCCGGCAGGCGTGCCCGCCTCTGCCGCCCAGCGCGTCCGCTCCCGCACCAGCCGCACGACGAAGTCCGCGGCGAGCGCGAGCCAGGCGGCGGCCGCCAGAACCAGCGCGATACGGGACAGCGTCTCGTATCCGGTCAGATGCAACCCGACCGAGACGATGCTGCTGGCCATGACGGCGGCACCGGCGGCGGGCGGCCGCTCGGCCCACCAGGCGCGGAGCTGGGAGATGGCTGGCATGGGCCCGATGCTAGGGATCTCCGGACGGGTTGCCCGCGGGGCACGCGCGCGGGGGGTGAAAACGTGCCCCACGCACGCGTGGAGGACGCCGCACGCGCCCGTGGGGGCGTGAAAGAAGGCTGCAGGGCGCCCCGAAGAGGCCGCAGGGCACGCCCCGTAGAGCACGAAAACGTGCTCCACGCGTGCGTGCCCCGCGGAAAGGGTGTCCGGGTGGTGCGGTGCGTTACGCCGGGCGTACCACGCTGTGGATTGCCGACTCGCCGTCGTAGTAGATCGATTCCTCGCGGACGTACGCGCCCGGCTTCGGCGCGTGGATCATCATGCCGTTGCCGATGTAGAGGCCGACGTGGCTGACGTCGTCGTAGAAGAAGACGAGGTCGCCGGGCTGGGCGTCGGAGAGGGCGACGGTCGTGCCGGCGTTCACCTGGTCGTAGGTGACGCGCGGGAGCGTGACGCCGGCGGCCTTCCAGGCGGCCTGGGTGAGGCCCGAGCAGTCGTAGGAGCCGGGGCCGGTGGCGCCCCAGACGTACGGCTTGCCGACCTGGGCGCGGGCGAAGGCGAGGGCCTTGGCCGCCTTCGTGGCGTACGAGGAGTCGGCGGTGGCGGTCGAGCCGGTCGTGGCGCTCGACGACGACTCCTGGGCCGCCTTCGCCGCGGCCTCGGCAGCGGCCTGCTGCTGCGCCAGCTCCGCCGCCTTGCGCTCGGCCTCCTTGCGCTGCTCCTCCTCGATCGCCGCGAGCCGCGCCTTCTCCTCGGCGGTCAGCTGCGAGAGCAGTTCGCGCGCCGCGGCGAGCTTCTGCTGGACGTCGGCCTTGGACGTCTTGAGGGCGGTCTGCGAGGTGGTCAGCGTCTCCAGGCTCTGGGAGGCCTCCGTGCGCTTCTCCGTGGCGGCGGCCTGCTCCGTGACGTAGTCGTCGACGGCCGCCTTCTGGCGGGTGGTCAGCCGGTCCATCAGCTGGGTCTGGTCGAAGTAGTCCTGCGGGTTGTCGGCCAGCAGGAGGCTCGCGGTGTCGGGGGCGGCGGCCCCGGTGCGGTACTGCGCCGCGGCGAACGAACCCAGCTCCTCACGCGCGGTGTTGAGCTTCTCCGTGCGCTTGGCGACATCGTCGAGAAGGGTGTCGACCTGCTTGCGCTGCTTGGAGGTCTTCTCCTTGGCCGCGTTGTACTTGTCGGTGGCCGACTCCGCCTGCCGGTAGAGGTCGTCGACCTTCTTCTCGACCTCTTCGAGGCTCGGCTTGGGCTCCTCCGAGGGCGCGGCGGTCGCCGTCTGGGAAAGCAGGGCCACGGAGGTGAGGGCGGCGGTGGCGAGGGCGGGAGGCCGTATGCCCGCCACGCGCGTACCCGGGAGCCATTTGCGATGCGACGCCAAGGGAGGCGACTCCTTCCATCATCCGCCTACCGAGTTAGCTGTCGGGTTCGGGCGGGTGGTTCGGAAGGGTTGCCCTACGGTCCATGCCCGACAAGGCAGTTGGACCGATTCACCCCAAGTTCGGTTGGGTCCCCGGCTCCAGCTGCCACGAAGGCGCACCGGACTCGGCGGAGGCCACCACGGCCCGGCGACGTTCGCCGGTGGGGGTCGGGCGGCCTGGTCAGCACGCTAGCCAACTCGTGTGGCCCTTGTGAAGGTTGATGTTCGATATGCCCGATACATTTTCGTGACCTTAGTCATGACCTTCGTCACCCGCAGGCAATCCGGAAGGGAATGGGGTGAGTTGTCCGATGCGCCGGCGCCCGCCGCTTTCCGCGCGCCGGCTTCCAGTCTTCCCTTGGCTACTGTGCACGGATGACCACCGACCTGACCCTGCTGCCGCGTGTCGCCTATCGCGGGCAGGAGGTCACCGCGCCCCGGCTCCGCGGTCTCCTCGCGCTGCTCGCGGGCGACTTGCGCACGGGCTGCAGCACCGAGCGGCTGGTGGCAGGGCTGTGGCCGGACGAGTTGCCGGAGCGGCCGGGAAAGGCGGTGCAGGTCCTGGTGTCCAGGGCGCGGGCGCAGCTGGCCGCCGACGTCCTCGTCAGCACGCCGACCGGATACCGGCTCACCCTCGCCGAGGACCAGGTCGACAGCTCCGCCCTGCTGCTGCACGCCGCCGCGAGCGCGGACCGGGCCAGGGCCGGGGACCACGCCGGATCGCTGGCCGCGGCCGAGGCCGGACTCGCGCTGTGGGAGGGCACCCCCGACGAGGCCGGCGACACCGACGACCCGGTGGCCGCGCTGCGCACCGAGCGCGCCCCCGTCCGCGGCACGCTCGTACGCGCGCAGGCGCTCGCACTCGCCCGCCTCGGCCGGCACGCGGAGGCGGCCGGACCGCTGGCCGTGGCCGCCGCGGAGCGTCCGCGCGACGAGGAGGTGCTCGCCGAGCTGCTGCGCGGTGAGGCGGCCTCGGCGGGCCCGTCCGCCGCACTGATGCGGTACGAGGCCTACCGCCGTGAGCTGCGCGAGACGCTCGGCACCGATCCGGGCGCCGGGCTCAAGGCCGTACAGCAGGAGCTGCTGCGCGGCGAGGCACCGGTGGCCAGGCACGGCGTGCCGCACGAGCCGAACCCGCTGCTCGGCCGGGACGAGGACATCGCGGCGGTGGAGCGGCTGCTGCGCGCCTCCCGCGCCGTCACCGTCGTCGGCCCCGGCGGCCTCGGCAAGACCCGGCTCGCGCACGCCGTCAGCCGCCGGGCCGAGCAGCGCGTGGTGTATTTCGTGCCGCTCGCCGGCGTCACCGCGGACGCGGACGTCGCCGCGGAGGTGGCCTCCGCGCTCGGCGCGGGCGAGGGACGGCCCGGCGCACTCAGTGGCCACGACCCGGTGTCCGGAATCCTCGGCGTGCTCGGCTCCGGGCCCGCGCTGCTTGTCCTCGACAACTGCGAGCAGGTCATCGCCGGCGCCGCCGACCTCGTACAGGCCCTGGTCTCGTCCTCGAAGGACCTGCGGGTGCTCGCCACCAGCCGGGCCCCGCTCGGCCTCACGTCGGAGGCGGTGTACGCGCTGCCCGAGCTCGGTCTCGGCACCTCGGTCGAGCTGTTCACACAGCGGGCCCGGGCCGCCCGGCCCGGCGTGGAGCTGCCACCGGACGCCATGGCCGAGCTGTGCCGGCACCTCGACGGGCTGCCGCTCGCCGTGGAGTTGGCCGCGGCGCGGGTGCGGGTCCTCTCGGTGCCGGAGATAGCCCGCCGCCTCGGCGACCGGTTCGCGCTGCTGCGCGGCGGGGCACGGGACACGCCGGAACGCCACCGCACGCTGCACGCGGTCGTCGACTGGAGCTGGAACCTGCTCGACGAGGAAGCCAGGGCCGCACTGCGCATGCTGTCCGTCTTCCCCGGCGGCTTCACCGGCGAAGCGGCGGAGCATGTCCTCGGCGAGGACGCGCTGTTCCTCCTCGAGCAGCTGGCCGACCAGTCGCTGCTCACCGTCGCCGACACACCGGCCGGCGTGCGGTTCCGAATGCTGGAGACCGTACGGGAGTTCAGCGCGGCCCGGCGTACGGAGGCGGGCGAGGACGAGGAGGCCGTCGGCCGGTTCCTCGCCTGGGCGCGGGACTTCGTGGTCGCCTACCACGACTGGTTCTTCGGCTCGGAACCACGGACCGCCTGGAAGCTGATCAGGGCCGAGCAGGACAACCTCGTACTGGCCCTGCGCCACGCCCTGGCCCGTACGGACGGCCCCACCACAGCCGCCCTCACCGCCGTCCTCGCCGCCCTGTGGTCCACCGACTCCAACTACCTCCGCCTCACCGCCCTCGCCGCGGACACCGGCCCACTGCTTTCGCACTACCACCCCGAACCCGAATACGTCGAAGTCGCCCGCGCCGCCGCGGTGTTGTGCACGGCAAGCCTGTTCATGGGCTACGGCCCGCACGTCGTACGCCAGCTCGTCACCCTCCGACGGCTGCCCCCGGCCCCGCCGGACACGCTGCTGCGCGCCATCGCGGCAGTGCTGAGCGCGGTCCCCGAGATGCTGCCTCCCGACTACGACGTGCTGCAGAAGCTCTGCGACAGCGAGCAGCCGCTGCTCGCCGGCGTCGCGGAGTGCGTCGCCACCTTCGTCTGGGAGTCGGAGCACGACATCGACCGCGCGCTCGCCTCGGCTCGCCGGACCGTCACCTCACTGGCGCCGGTCGACAACCCGTTCATGCAGGTCATGGGCCACACCCGGCTGAGCCAGCTGTGCTTGCAGACGGAGCAGGGCGAGGAAGCGTACGGACACCTCAAGGCGGCGCTCGACGTGCTGCCGCGGCTCGGCGACGAGCGCGACTCCATCGGCGTCCGCTGGGGGCTCGCCCTTGCCTGTCTGCAGCGCGGCGACCCCGACGAGGCCGAGTACTGGCTGCGGCAGGCGGAGGACGTCAACCTCCCGCACCAGGACGACTCCGACAGCACCGACCTCGGCGGCCGCGCCGAGATCGCGCTCGCCCGCGGACTGACGGAGGTCGGGCTCGGCCTGTGGCGCGGCGCCGTGGAGCAGACGCCCAAGGCCGGCTCGATGCACAACGGCGACCCCTTCCTCGACCGGTGGGCGCTGGAGATCCAGTCGGCGGCGGTGACGGCGCACGCGCACGCCGGCCGTCTCGCGCTGGTCGCCGAGCCGGTCGACCGGCTGCGGCAGGGGCTGCGGACCCTGCTCTCCGGTCCGCCCGGCTCGCCCATGGAGCTCCCTGTGTTCGGGACGGTGCTGCACGCCCTCGGCATGGCGGGGCTCGCGTCCGGCGATGCCACGGCCGTACGAATGATCGCGCTGGCCGAACGGCTGCGGGTGCTGCGCTCGTTCCAGCCGACGATGTCGGCGGACCGCGCCCGTAAGGCGGTCGCGGCCGCCGGGAACGCCGAGAGGGCGGCGTACGCCGACGCGGTGTCGGAGTACGCCGCCCTGGGGCGCGACGAGTTGCGGGAGGCAGCCCGCGCCGTCATGACGGCTACTTCGGGTCGCGGTTGAACTGAGCCATCGACCAGCGGTAGCCGAGCACCGTCAGGCCGACGCACCAGGCGATTGTGATCCACCCGTTGTTGCCGATCTCGGTGCCGAGGAGCAGGCCGCGCAGGGTTTCGATGGCCGGGGTGAACGGCTGGTACTCGGCGATCGGCTGGAACCAGCCGGGCATCGTGTCGGCCGGGATGAAGGCGCTCGAGATGAGCGGGAGGAGGATCAACGGCATCGCACTGTTGCTGGCCGCCTCGGGGCTCGGGCTGGCCATGCCCATGCCGACCGCGATCCAGGTGAGGGTGAGGGAGAAGAGCGCGATCAGTCCGAACGCCGCGATCCATTCCAGGGCGGTGGCGTCGGTGGAGCGGAAGCCGATGGCGACGCCGACGGCACCGACGAGGACCGCGCTGGCGATGCACTGCAGCACGCTGCCCACGACGTGCCCGATGATCACGGAGCCGCGGAAGACCGCCATCGTGCGGAAGCGGGCGATGAGGCCCTCGGTCATGTCCATGGAGATGTACACCGCGGCCCCGATCACGGTGGAGCCGATGGTCATCATCACGATGCCGGGGACGATGTAGGCGATGTAAGCGGAGCGGTCCCCGCCGCCGTCCCCGATGCCCGCGGCCATGACGTCGCCGAAGATGTAGACGAAGAGCAGTAGCAGCATGACCGGCGTGAGCAGCAGGTTCAGGGTGGCGGACGGGTAGCGCCACGCGTGCAGGAGGTTGCGGCGCAGCATCGTGTTCGAGTCGCGTACGGCGAGGGAGAGGGCGCTCATCGGACGTTCTCCTTGGGCTGGTTCGGCTGGTTGGGGACGGTGGTGGGGCCGGTGAGGGCGAAGAACACGTCGTCGAGGTCGGGGGTGTGCACGGTCAGCTCGTCCGCCTCGACGCCGGTCGAGTCCAGCCAGTCGAGGATGGAGCGCAGCTCGCGCTGGCTGCCGTCGCTGGGGATGCTCAGGGACAGCGACTCGTCGTCCCTGGTGACCTCGCGCAGGGCGACGGCGGCGGACTGGTAGGCGGCCGGGTCGGTGAAGCGGAGCCGGACGTGTCCGCCGGGGATGAGCCGCTTGAGCTCTTCTGCGGTGCCCTGGGCGGCGATCCTGCCGTTGTTGAGTACGGCGATGCGGTCGGCGAGTTCGTCGGCCTCCTCCAGGTACTGGGTGGTGAGGAAGACGGTCACCCCGTCGGAGACGAGTTCGCGGATGATGCCCCACATGTTGTGGCGGCTGCGTGGGTCGAGGCCGGTGGTGGGCTCGTCGAGGAAGATGATCCGCGGGTTGCCGACGAGGGTCATGGCGAGGTCGAGGCGGCGTTTCATGCCGCCGGAGTAGGTGGAGGCGGGCTTCTTGGCGGCCTCGGTGAGGTCGAAGCGTTCCAGGAGTTCGGTTGCGGTGCGGCGGCCTTCGCTGCGGGGCAGGTGGTGCAGGTCGGCCATGAGGAGCATGTTCTCCTCGCCGGTGATCAGGCCGTCGACGGCGGAGAACTGGCCGGTGACGCCGATTGCGGCGCGTACGGCTTGGGGGTGGGTGGCGAGGTTGTGGCCGCCGATGTGGATGTCGCCGGTGCCGGGGTCGGCGGTGATGAGGGTGGAGAGGATCTTGACGGCGGTGGTCTTGCCGGCGCCGTTCGGGCCGAGCAGGGAGAAGACCGTGCCGGTCGGCACCGTCAGGTCGACGCCGTCGAGGACCGTCTTGTCCCCGTAGGACTTGCGCAGCCCCTTGGCCGCGATGGCGGGAGAGTGCGATGTCGTTGTCGTCATGCCGAGGAGGTTGCGGCAGGGCGCATTCAGATCGCATTCAGCGCGGTTTCAGTGGCCTGGAACCGGGCGGCGGAAGGGTGCGGAAGGGCAAGGCCCCGACGCTTGGTCGGTCGCCGACCGCGGTCGGCGACCGTGACGGAACCGTTTCTGGAGGGTACGGAACCGTTCTGGAGGGGGTACGAGGTCACCGGGCGCCCGGATCCGGAGGATCCCCGGCGTCCGAGAGCGGTTTCCCGGCGTTTCCTGCGACGGAGTTTTCGGGGTGGCGGCGGGGTGTCAGTGGGGCCGCCTAGACTCGGAGAGCGATGAGCAGCCTCTTTGATGACAGCTTCCTGGCGGACCTCAAGCCCTCCGGGGCCCACGAGGAAGAGCCCCCGCCGCCGCCCGAGGACGGGGCGGCCGAGCCGCTTCCGGACGACCTGTTCGGCGGCCGCTTCGACGTGCCGCCCAGCCGGGACGCGTACTACCGCGACGGCGCCCCGCGCCCCGCCGTGGACGCGGCCGCGCTCCTGGACGGGCTGAACGAGAACCAGCGGGCGGCCGTGGCGCACTCCGGCTCCCCCCTGCTCATCGTGGCCGGCGCGGGCTCCGGCAAGACCCGCGTGCTCACGCACCGCATCGCGTATCTGCTGGGCGAGCGCAATGTCCACCCCGGCCAGATCCTCGCGATCACTTTCACCAACAAGGCCGCGGGCGAGATGAAGGAGCGCGTCGAGCACCTCGTCGGCCCGCGCGCCAACGCGATGTGGGTGATGACCTTCCACAGCGCGTGCGTACGGATCCTGCGCCGCGAGAGCAAGAGGCTCGGCTTCACGTCCTCGTTCTCGATCTACGACGCCGCCGACTCCAAGCGGCTGATGGCGCTCGTCTGCCGTGATCTGGACCTCGACCCGAAGCGCTTCCCGCCCAAGTCGTTCAGCGCCAAGATCTCGAACCTGAAGAACGAGCTGATCGACGAGGAGGACTTCGCCGCCCAGGCCGCCGACGGCTTCGAGAAGACCCTCGCCCAGGCGTACGCGATGTATCAGTCGCGGCTGCGCGAGGCCAACGCACTCGACTTCGACGACCTGATCATGACGACGGTCAATCTGCTGCGCGCCTTCCCGGACGTCGCCGAGCACTACCACCGCCGCTTCCGGCACGTACTCGTCGACGAGTACCAGGACACCAACCACGCGCAGTACGCGTTGGTGCGGGAACTCGTCGGCACCTCCCAGCACCCCGTGGACGTCCCGCCCAGCGAGCAGGACCTCGGGCCCGCCGAGCTGTGTGTCGTGGGCGACGCCGACCAGTCCATCTACGCCTTCCGCGGCGCGACCATCCGCAACATCCTCCAGTTCGAGGAGGACTACCCGAACGCGACGACGATCCTCCTGGAGCAGAACTACCGCTCCACGCAGACGATCCTCAGCGCGGCCAACGCGGTCATCGAGCGCAACGAATCACGCCGCCCCAAGAACCTGTGGACGAACGCGGGCGCGGGTTCGAACATCACCGGCTACGTCGCCGACACCGAACACGACGAGGCACAGTTCGTCGCCGACGAAATAGACCGTCTCACCGACGCGGGCGACGCCAAGGCGGGCGATGTCGCCGTCTTCTACCGTACGAACGCCCAGTCCCGTGTCTTCGAAGAAGTCTTCATCCGCGTCGGCCTGCCCTACAAGGTCGTCGGCGGCGTCCGCTTCTACGAGCGCAAGGAGGTCCGGGACGTCCTGGCGTACCTGCGGGTGCTGTCCAACCCCGAGGACTCCGTTCCCATGCGCCGGATCCTCAACGTCCCCAAGCGCGGCATCGGCGACCGCGCCGAGGCGATGATCGACGCGCTCTCGCAGCGCGAGAAGATCAGCTTCCCGCAGGCGCTGCGGCGGGTGGACGAGGCGTACGGCATGGCGGCCCGCTCCACGAACGCGGTCAAGCGGTTCAACACGCTGATGGAGGACCTGCGGACGATCGTGGAATCGGGCGCGGGCCCGGCCACCGTCCTGGAGGCGGTACTCGAACGCACCGGCTACCTCGCGGAGTTGCAGGCCTCGACGGATCCGCAGGACGAGACCCGCATCGAGAACCTTCAGGAACTCGCCGCCGTGGCCCTGGAGTTCGAGCAGGAGACCGGTGAGACAGAGACCCCGGCCGGGCTCGCCCCCTTCCTCGAGCGGGTCGCGCTCGTCGCCGACTCCGACCAGATCCCCGACGAGGAGGACGGCAACGGCGTCATCACCCTCATGACCCTGCACACCGCCAAGGGCCTTGAGTTTCCTGTGGTGTTCCTGACCGGCATGGAGGACGGCGTCTTCCCGCACATGCGTGCGCTGGGCCAGGTCAAGGAACTGGAGGAGGAGCGGCGCCTCGCGTACGTCGGCATCACGCGCGCGCGGGAGCGGCTGTATCTGACGCGGTCGTCCATGCGCAGTGCGTGGGGGCAGCCCTCGTACAACCCGCCGTCCCGCTTCCTGGAGGAGATTCCGGACGCGCATCTGGAGTGGAAGCGCACGGGTGCGATGGGTCCCGCCTCGTCGAGCCCCGTGTCGGGGGTGGCGGCTTCGCTGTCTTCGTCGCTGTCGTCCTCGCGGTCGCGGTCCGCGGGCGCCTCCGGGTTCGCGACGCGCCGCGGTATCTCCGAGAAGCCGGTGGTGTCTCTGGCGGTCGGGGACCGGGTCACGCACGACCAGTTCGGCCTGGGCACCGTCGTAGGTGTGAACGGGACGGGCGCGAACGCCGAGGCGACGGTCGACTTCGGGGAGCCGAAGCCGAAGCGGCTGCTGCTGCGGTACGCGCCGGTGGAGAAACTGTAGGCAGGCAGGCGGCCAGTGGGGTGGGGCCCGGCGGTTACGTCGGGTCCAGGCGGGATCCGGTGGTTACGTCGGGTCCAGGCCGTGGCTGTTCAGCCATGCCAGCGGGTCGATCGCCGAGCCGCCGGCCGGGCGGACCTCGAAGTGCAGGTGCGGGCCGGTGGAGTTGCCGGAGTTGCCGGAGTTCGCGATCGGGTCACCGGCCTTCACGGTCGTGCCCGACGCGACCTGGTAGCTGGAGAGGTGGCAGTACCACGTCTCCGTGCCGTCCTTCGCGGTCACGATCATCATGTTGCCGTACGCGCTGTTCCACTGCGTCCGTACGGTTCCGTCGGTCGCGGACATCACCGTCGTGCCGTACGACACCGGGAAGTCGATGCCCGTGTGGATGGACATCCAGTTGACGCCCGCCTGGCCGAAGTAGGCGCTCAGCCCCTTCTGCGCGACCGGCAGCGCGAACTTCGGACGCAGCCGCTCCTTGGTCGCCGCCGCCTCGGCCGCCTTCTTCCGCTCGGCCTCCTGCTGGGCCTCCAGGTCGATACGTTCCTGCGTCCGGCTCGCCCGGTCCGCGAAGTCGTCGGCGCCCGCGGAGAGACTCTGCAGCTGGGTGTCCAGCTTGTTGTTCGCGGCGGACGGCTTCACCGCGGTCCCGTCGGATGCGCTGAGCGTCGTGTCCTTGGTCTCGTCCCCGCCGATGTCGACCACCGAGGCGGCGGCGATCCCCGCGACCCCCATCACGCAGGCCGAGGGA
Organism: Streptomyces sp. NBC_00620; assembly: GCF_026341825.1. Lineage (GTDB taxonomy): Bacteria > Actinomycetota > Actinomycetes > Streptomycetales > Streptomycetaceae > Streptomyces. Next base: position 815,958 of record NZ_JAPENY010000001.1, on the reverse strand, counting down.
ACGGCGACGGTCAGCAGTGCGGAACGCTTCGCGGGGGTGCGGCGACGGGAGCGGGAAGGGGGCCGAGCCGCGGACCGCGAGGCGGGGCGGGGGGCCGGGGTGACTTCTTCCATGTCGTCGAGCAGCAGCGGCGCCTCGTGCTCGTCGCCGGTGTCGCGCTCGTCGGCCGGGTTCTCGAACTCGTCCTCCGCGGCGGCGACTTGCTCGTACGGGACCTGCTCGAAGGTCGCGGTCGCCTGCTGGTCGAAGGTTGAGGTTGCCTGCTGGTCGAGGGGCTCGGGCGCGGGCTGATGCTCGTAGGACTCGGTCTGCGGGTGCTCGCGTTCTCGCTCGTACGCGGCTTCTCGCTCGTACGTGTCGTGGTCACCGGCGGTGTTCCACTGCGTGGCGTCGTAAGCGCCCGTTTCCTGGGTGTGCGCGCTCCACTGCTGGGCGTGGTCGACCGGCTGCTCCGGCTGGAGCCAGGCGGTCGCGTCCCACTGGCCCGAGGTGTCAGGGCCGGGGTGCTGCGCGGGGATGTCGGCGAGCTGCTGGTAACCGGCCGCCCACGTCGTCGTTTCGTAGCTGCCGGTGTCGTAGGCGGCCTGGTGCTGCGCCGCGTACGGGTCGTAGTTCAGCGTCTGGTGACTGCCGGTGTTCCACTGCGTGGCGTTGTACGAACCTGTCGTGTCGTACGAGCCGGTGGTGTCGTGCGAACCTGCGCCGTCGCCCGGCATGTCGCCGAAGAGAGGGTCTGTCGCGAAGCTCGTCGTTTCGAAGGCCGGCGTTGCGAAGTTCCCGGTCGCGTACGCGGCGTTGGCACCCGTCTCAAAACCCGTGGCGGGGTAGCCGTCGTACGTGGTGAAGTCGCCGTACTGAGCTTCCTGCCCGCCGTACGACGACGCGTAGGGCGTCGAGGCGGCATCGGAAGCCGGAGCCGGGGGAGTAGCAATCCCCGACGGGGGACGGTCGTTCACCAACTTCTCTTTCGCCTCGACAACAGGGGCTGGCAGAGCAGTGCGGTGACTGTACCCGGCGGTACGCGGGCACGACAATCTTCGGCAGGTTTCCCTCTCGCAGGAAACGGGCATTCGGCCGTGTTTCGGGGGACTGCGGGCACGGCTTTGGCCTGGCGTTCGATGAGTGTTCGAGTGTGGGGGGCTGTTCGGTGGCCTGTCTGGCCGGCCTCGGCTCGGTTTCGATCCGCTCTCGGCCCGCTCGCGGTTCGGTCATGGTTCGCTGTACGGGGTGACTGTCACGCCACTGTCAGGCCGCCTCCGGTGTGGGTGGCGGCGTGGGTTCCCGCTTCCTCGGTGTCGAGCGCCTGCCGTATGCCGGTGGCGACGGCGGGATGCACGGGCAGGGCGAGGTGCCCGACGCCGCTCACCCGCACGTTCTGCGCGAGCAGGTCCGGATGATCGACGCAGGCCGTCTCCAGCGGGTCCATCAACTGGTCGAGGTCGCTCCAGAAGCTCACGAAGCGCGTACGGCAGTCCGGCGCGGGCTTGCGCAGTTCCTCGATCACGTCGGAGTCCGGGCGCATCTGACGGACGATCGGGTGCGCGTTCATCAACGGGGCCACGCGGGTGCCCGAGTGCGGTGTGCCCAGCGTGACCAGGGTGCGCACGTGTATGTCACCGCCGAGGCGCTGCACGTAGTAGCGAGCGATCAGTCCGCCGAGGCTGTGCCCGACGATGTCCACGCGCTCCTGGCCCGTGCGCTCGCAGATCTCCTCTATGTGCCGGCCGAGCAGCTCCGCGGCGGTGCGGATGTCGCACGTCAGCGGCGAGTAGTTGAGCGACTCGATGTGCTGCCTGCCGTGCTGGGCGAGGTTGCGGCGCAGCAGGACGAAGACCGAGCGGTTGTCTATGAAGCCGTGCAGCAGGACGACCGGGGGCTTGGCCTCCGTGGGCAGCCGGGCGGCGTCCGGTGAGGGGAGCGTGGGGGTGGCCCGGCGTTCCTGGGCCATGCCCGACGGATAGAGCAGGAGGTGTCCGGCGAGGATCGCGATCTCCAGGGCCGTCGCCTTCAGGAGGACCATCGAGAGTCCGGCCAGTCTGCTGGGAAGCAGGCGCTGGCAGAGGGGGAGAAGGGGAAGAAAGGGCGACGCAGCCCTGGTGACCTTCATGGCCGACCTCCTGTCGGCACGCGGAGGACTGCTCTGTCCCCCGTGTGCACTCGTGGAGAGTCGCATATGCCGGTGGCGGCTCGGTCGAGGTCTGGTCGATGCCGGCTAGACGTCGGCTCGGCGGTCGCTCGGCCGGTGTCGGTGGTGGTCGCGACGGTGCGTCTGTGGCGCGTGGGGCGCCTGTGACGCGACGGGGGCCCGTTCCTTGGTGGTGACGTGGTTTCCGGCCGTCGCTGTCCCTGCGGCGGATGACCTCGCCGGTGTGCGGCGGGGCGTCGGTCCTCGTCTTCCTCGTACGGGTGGTGCTCCCCGCTGTCGTGCCATCGCCGATGTGCCCCACCACTGCGGTGTCTCGCCGACGACGCCGTGGTGCGGCCACCTGATAGCGGCTCTCCTTGCGCACGCTCCGGCTGTGGTCCATGCGCCGCGGGTCCATGCGGTGCGTGTGCCGCAGGAACCCGGAGCGGTGCGCGGCGAACTTGTCCCACCGTGTGATTTCCCCCTCGGTATCCACCGCGAAACTGCCGGTTGCGGGATGCTGGGGATAACGTTCGTTCACTTCCCCGGCCGGTGTGGTGCGGGGCGCCCGTGCCGCGGGTGTGCGGCTGGTGTCGCGTCTGGTGTGGCCAGTGGCGGAATGTGCGATATCTGTCGGTGTGTGTTGGTGCAGGTTGGTGTAATCGGTTCATGGAGGCAGTGATGGGTGTGGCAGCCGGTCCGATCCGCGTGGTGGTGGCCAAGCCGGGGCTCGACGGCCACGATCGCGGGGCCAAGGTGATCGCGCGGGCGCTGCGCGATGCCGGTATGGAGGTCATCTACACCGGGCTCCATCAGACTCCCGAGCAGATCGTCGACACCGCGATCCAGGAGGACGCCGACGCGATCGGCCTCTCGATCCTGTCCGGCGCCCACAACACGCTCTTCGCGGCCGTCATCGAGCTCCTCAAGGAGCGTGAAGCGGAGGACATCAAGGTCTTCGGCGGCGGCATCATTCCCGAGGCGGACATCGCTCCGCTCAAGGAGAAGGGGGTCGCGGAGATCTTTACGCCGGGGGCGACCACCGCGTCGATCGTGGAGTGGGTGCGGGCGAATGTTCGGCAGCCCGCCGGGGCGTAGGGCTGGCGGGGGCGCCTTGTGCGGGGTGGGTGGGTCGGGGGCGTGCCGGTACGTCCCGCCCGTCGCCGCCGGATCAGACGTCGGGCTGGTAGCGGGGCGTCCGGTGACGCGAACGTACGCGACGGGCATTTGGACGTACCGGCACGCCCCCTTCCGCCGGTGGGCATCATTCGGCCCGTCCGGCGTCTGGGAAAAGGCTGGGCCATCCCGTCCCCCACCCACCCACGGGGGCCGCGGTGTCAGCCCGTCCGGCGTTTGAGGACGAGCCCTTCGGGCGATCTGGGGGGTCTGGGGGCGGAGCCCCCAGGTTCGGGTTGGGTAGGGGCGGAGGGGGCGAGGAAGTGCTTTTACGTTGGTTGGGGTGGCGTGAGTTCTTTGGTCATGGTTGCGCGTAGGCGCAGGGTCGTGACCAGGCGCTGGAACGCTTCGGCCCAGTAGCTGCCGGCGCCTGGGGCGGCGTTCTCCGGCTCTTCGGGAATGCCGGTGAGCCCTTCGAGGCGGACCGCCTCCGCGGGGTCGAGGCAGCGCTCGGCCAGGCCCATGACCCCGCTGAAGCTCCACGGGTAACTCCCCGCGTCCCGCGCGATATTGAGCGCGTCGACCACCGCCCGCCCCAACGGCCCCGCCCAGGGCACCGCACACACCCCGAGCAACTGAAACGCCTCGGACAACCCGTGCGTGCCGATGAACCCCGCCACCCACTCGGCCCGCTCGGCGGAACCCAGCGTGGCGAGCAGTTTCGACCGCTCCGCCAGGGACACCGCCCCCGGTCCACCGGCCTCCGGGGCGGAGGGCGCCCCGAGGAGCGCCCTGGACCAGCCCGGATCCCGCTGCCGTACCGCGGCCCGGCACCACGCGGCATGCAGCTCGCTCTGCCAGTCGTCCGCCACGGGCAGGGCGACGATGTCCTCCGGCGTACGTCCGCCGAGCCGTCGCGGCCAGGTCGCGAGCGGTGTCGCGTCGACCAACTGGCCCAGCCACCACGACCGTTCGCCGCGCCCGGCGGGAGGCTTCGGCACCACGCCGTCCCGCTCCATGCCCGCGTCGCACTCGTGCGGCGCCTCGACCACGATCGTGGGCGCGCCCCGCGTACGGTCGACGGCCACGCAGGAACCCGCCCTCGCCGCCATCCGCCCGGCGAGCGCCGACTCCGGCAGCGCGGACAGCAACTCCGCCGCCGTCGCCCGTACGTTGCGGCTCCGGTCGGCGAGCGCCCGCTCCAGGAACGGTTCGTCCGCCGCGCACAGACCCGACCGCAGCGAGTCGAGGAACATCAGCCGGTCCTCGGCCCGTTCGGTGGTCCAGGTCGTGGCGAGCAGCTCGCGGGCGGCTGCGGGTTGGCGGGTCCGTATTGCGGTGAGCAGCGCTACCCGTTCGGCGAACAGGCCTTCCTGCCAGAGCCGTTGTACGCGCTCGGGCTCTGCGGGGTCCGGGAGCGCCGTACCGCCTCCCGGAGTGGAGCGCAGTGCGAAGCGCCAGTCCGGGTTCAGCCGTGCCAGCCACAGGGCGCGCGGCCCCGCGAAGGTCAGTGCGGCGGGTCGGAGATCGGTGCGGCCCCGGGCCGCGTCGAGGAGTGCTGGGAGTGCTTGCGGGGGAGGCGCGAAACCGTGCGCGTTGGCCAGGGTGAGCCACTGCGGCAGCAGTTCCATGAGGTCGGGCGCCGTGCCTCTGCGGCCGCCGCCACCGGTGCCGGGGCGGTCCGTCAGCAGCTGTGTGAGTCTTTGGGCCGCGGCGGGCGGCAGGGCCGGGCGCGGATCCGGTGCCGACGGTTCGGGTCGGGCCGCCGCCCGCGCCGGGCGCATGCCGGCTCGCCGCCGCAGTGTTTCCACCGCGGCGGCGTCCAGCAATGCCATGGGTGCTTCCTGTCCCGGGCCGCACCCGGGAGGTGTACGCCGATCCGTTCCGAGCAGTGCGACGGTGACGAGCTCCTCCCAGGAGCCTTCAGGAGCAGAGGTCGTGTTCATGAGTGTTGGCGTCCTTTCTGTACGGAGGTGGTCAGCACAGCGACACCGCTTCTCCTGGGCCCTCCGGCCAGGCCGTCAGCGGAGTGAAGCCGTGGTGGCCGCACTCGCCGAAGACGGTTACGGGGGCGCCGCCAGAGAGGGCGGCGAGGCGCCACAGGCCGGGGAGGGAGGGCGGAGAGAGGGCGATGGGGAGGGCCAAGTCGCCGTCGGCATCTGCCAGTTGCCAGCGTTGTGGTGTCGTGGTTGCTTCGCCGTCCGGGGTCGGTATGACCCGGTCGAGGGTGACGGGGTAGGAGTCGAGCCAGGGGTCGGCGCATAGTGCCTTGCCGTAGTGGGCCGCCGCCTGGGGGGTCGTGACTCCCGGTGGTCGTGTCGCCGTGGGGGTCGGTGGTGTGAACCGTTCGCCCAGTGCCGCTCGTAGCCCGCCGCCCGAGTGTGCGGAGAGTTCCGCCTCGAAGGACAGCCCGACGGGCAGGGCCAGTTCCGGTGCGCGGCCGGCGGCTCCGTAGGAGAGGAGCAGAGCCGTGCGGCCGGACTCCGATCCGTGCAGCCAGATCCTGCGCGTCGTGAGACGGCTGTCCGATGTGTCGTACTGGGCGAGGACCAGCCAGCTGTCGCGCACCGGTGGGCCGTCCGCCGATCCGTGCAGGCCGATCCGTGAACGTACCGTCGTGGCAAGGTCGTCCGGCAGTCGCTCGCGGCGCAGCCAGCCCTGGTCGAGGAGATGGAGCAGCGCGCACTCCTCCAGGAGCCGCACCGGCCAGCCGGGGCCCGATGACGGGATCGCCCCCAACTCCCTTACCCGCGCCGCCAGTCCAGGTGCCTGCGCGTCGACCATCCGGGCCGCCGTCTCCTCCCACATGCCGTACCCGGCCTGCTCGGCCCCGGCCAGGCCGCCCCGCAGCAGATCCGCCAACCGCTGCTCCAGCTCCGCCGCACCCGCCGTGACCCGCTCGGCCCGCCGCTCCGCCCTGCGCCGCGCCGCCTCCGGATCACTCGGCGAGGCCGTCCCAGATGCCCCGCCCGTCGTCGTCGCCTTCTCCTCCGCGCGCTGTCGTCTCCCCTCTGTCCACTGCTCCGCCCAGTCCGGCGCCTGCCCCCGCGGCACAGTGCCCTCCTCGCCCGCCCAGAGCAGCAGCAGCCCCAGCGCGTGCTTGCACGGGAACTTGCGGCTGGGGCAACTGCACTTGTACGCGGGCCCGGTGGAGTCCGCGACGTCGATGACCGTCTGATACGGCTTGCTGCCACTTCCCGCGCACAGTCCCCATACCGTCCCCTCGTCAGAACTGCCTGCCTCCGACCACGGCCCGGCCGCGCCGAGCTTGCTTCCCGCTTTGCGTGACGCTGCGTCAGGCGCCAGTGCCAGCACCTGATCCGCAGTCCAGCGCACCCCCTGCTGAGTCATGTCATCGAAGGTAGATCCCACCACTGACAATCGGCCTCGCGAGCGCGTTTGTGCAGGTCAGGTCGCATTGTCAGTGGCATGGTGCACGGTGGAACCAGTCCGAACCGGCCGATCGAACCGGCCGAGCTGGAGGGGGACCTAGCCATGTCTGTGTCCGTTGAGCCGACTGGGACCACGTCCGTCGATCCGTCCGTGAGTGACGGGGCGGGCGAGGTGTTGCGGCCGCACGCCGAGGACGACTTCGCCGCCGAACTCGCCGCGCTGGCCGCGCAGGACGACCGGCCCCGCCCGGCCCGCTGGCGGCTGTCGCCGTGGGCCGTGGCGATGTATCTGCAGGGCGGCACGCTGCCGGACGGCACGGTGATCACACCCAAGTACGTGGGACCGCGCCGCATCGTCGAGGTCGCCGTCACCACGCTCGCCACAGACCGCGCACTGCTGCTGCTCGGCGTGCCCGGCACCGCGAAGACCTGGGTCTCCGAGCATCTGGCGGCGGCGGTCAGCGGCGACTCCACACTGCTCGTGCAGGGCACCGCCGGCACGCCCGAGGAGGCGATCCGGTACGGCTGGAACTACGCGGAGCTGCTCGCGCACGGACCGAGCCGGAACGCCCTGGTGCCGAGCCCCGTCATGCGCGCCATGGCGGAAGGGATGACGGCACGTGTCGAGGAGCTGACCCGCATCCCCGCCGACGTGCAGGACACGCTCATCACCATCCTGTCGGAAAAGACGCTGCCGATACCGGAGTTGGGCTCGGAGGTGCAGGCCGTCCGCGGCTTCAACCTGATCGCCACGGCCAACGACCGCGACCGCGGGGTCAACGAACTGTCGAGCGCGCTGCGCCGACGCTTCAACACGGTGGTGCTGCCGCTGCCGGAGAGCGCCGACGCCGAGGTCGACATCGTCTCCCGCCGCGTCGACCAGCTCGGCCGCTCCCTCGACCTGCCCGCCGCACCCGACGGCATCGACGAGATCCGCCGCGTCGTCACCGTCTTCCGCGAGCTGCGCGACGGAGTCACGGCCGACGGGCGTACGAAGCTGAAGTCGCCCAGCGGCACGCTGTCCACCGCCGAGGCGATCTCCGTCGTCACCAACGGGCTCGCGCTGGCAGCCCACTTCGGGGACGGCGTCCTGCGGGCCAGTGACGTCGCCGCCGGCATCCTCGGCGCCGTCGTCCGCGACCCGGCAGCCGACCGCGTCATCTGGCAGGAGTACCTGGAGGCGGTCGTCCGCGAGCGCGACGGCTGGAAGGACTTCTACCGGGCCTGCCGGGAGGTGAGCGTATGACCGGACTCCAGCAGGAGGCGGCGGAGGAGCGTGTCTCCGGCGTACGGGAGGGCGGGCCGCTGCTGCTCGGCGTGCGGCATCACGGTCCGGGGTCGGCACGGGCCGTGCGGGCCGCGCTGGAGGCGGCCGCTCCCCGGGTCGTGCTGATCGAGGGGCCCCCGGAGGCGGACGCGCTCATCCCGTTGGCCGCAGAGGAAGGCATGCGTCCGCCCGTCGCCTTGCTCGCCCACGTCGTGGACGAGCCCGGCCGCTCGGCCTTCTGGCCGCTTGCCGAGTTCTCCCCGGAGTGGGTGGCCATCCGGTGGGCCCTGGACCAGGGAGTCCCGGCCCGGTTCATCGACCTTCCGGCGACCCACACGCTGGTTTGGGGGAAGGACGAATCCGCTTCGGAGGAATCGGAGGAGTCGGAGGGCGAGGAGGGTTCGTCTGCTGACGAGGCCGTCCGTATCGACCCGCTTGCCGTGCTGGCCGAGACCGCCGGTTACGACGATCCCGAGCGGTGGTGGGAGGACGTGGTCGAGCACCGGGGCGGGGCGGCGGGAGGCGATCCGTTCGCGCCGTTCGCCGTACTCGGGGAGGCGATGGGGGCGCTGCGGGAGGCGTACGGGGTCGGGGGCCACGAGCGGGACCTCGTGCGTGAGGCGTACATGCGGCTCCAGGTGCGGGCGGCGCAGCGGGAGTTCGGGGACGACGTGGCGGTGGTGTGCGGGGCCTGGCACGTCCCCGCCCTGCGGCAGAAGACCACGGCCGGCGCGGACCGGGCGCTGCTCAAGGGGCTGCCCAAGGCCAAGGCCGACATGACATGGGTGCCGTGGACGCACCGCAGGCTGTCCCGGGTCAGCGGGTACGGGGCGGGCATCGACTCGCCGGGTTGGTACGGGCATCTGTTCGGCGCCCCCGACCGCCCGGTCGAGCGCTGGATGACGAAGGTCGCCCGGCTGCTGCGCGACGAGGACCGGATGGTCTCCTCCGCGCACGTCATCGAGGCGGTGCGGCTCGCCGACACACTCGCCGCGATGCGCGGCCGCCCGCTGCCGGGACTGACCGAGACCACCGATGCCGTACGAGCCGTGATGTGCGAGGGCTCCGACGTGCCGCTCGCGCTCGTGCGGGACCGGCTCGTGGTCGGAGATGTGATGGGCGAGGTGCCGGAGTCCGCGCCCGCAGTGCCCCTGCAGCGCGACCTGGCGCGGCTGCAGCGGCGGCTTCGGCTCAAACCAGAGGCGCTGGAGCGGGAGTTGGAACTCGACTTGCGCAAGGAGACCGACGCCGGGCGCAGCAGACTCCTGCACCGGCTGCGGCTGTTGGGCATCGGCTGGGGCGAGCCTGTCGCGTCGCGCGGCAGCACCGGCACCTTCCGCGAGACCTGGCGGCTGCGCTGGGAGCCGGAGCTGTCCGTGCGGGTCGCCGAGGCCGGGGTGTGGGGCACCACCGTGCTCGCCGCCGCGACCGCCAAGGCCGACGCGGACGCCATCGGCGCGGGCTCACTGGCCGATGTCACGGCGCTCGCCGAGCGGTGTCTCCTCGCCGAACTCCCGGACGCGCTGCCCGTGGTCATGCGGGTCCTCGCCGACCGGGCGGCCCTCGACGCCGACGTCGGCCATCTCGCCCAGGCCCTGCCCGCACTGGTCCGCTCCCTGCGGTACGGCGACGTACGCGGCACGGACACACACGCCCTCAGCGATGTCGCGGTGGGCCTCGCCGAGCGGATCTTCGTCGGGCTCCCACCGGCCTGCGCTGCTCTCGACACCGAGGCCGCGGAGGAGATGCGGCGTCATGTGGACGCGGTGCAGGGCGCGGTGGGCCTGCTGGGGGAGACGGGCGGCACCGGGTCCGGCGGCGGCATACGCGGCCGCTGGCACTCCGTGCTCCGAGTGCTGGCCGGGCGCGACACCGTGCCGGGGGTGATCCGCGGACGGGCCGTACGACTGCTGCTCGACGAGGGCGAGTTGGCGCAGGACGAGGCCGCCCGGCTCATGGGGCTCGTGCTGTCGCCGGGGACGGCGCCGGGGGACGCCGCCGCGTGGATCGAGGGGTTCGTCGGGGGCGGCTCCGGCGGCGGGATGCTGCTCATGCACGACGAGCGGCTTCTCGGGCTGGTGGACGCGTGGCTGACCGGGGTTCCGGCGGAGGCGTTCACCGATGTACTGCCGCTGCTGCGACGGACGTTCTCGGCTTACGAGGCCGGAGTGCGCCGGACGCTCGGCGAGCTGATCAGGCGCGGCCCGGGGGCACGGGGGAGTGCCACGGCAGCGGCCTCCGGGATACCCGGGTTCGCCCCCGACCTCGACGCCGAGCGCGCGGACGCCGTACTGCCGGTGCTGCGTCTGCTGCTCGGGCTGGACGAACCCGACGGCGGCGATGGCGAGGCCGGCGATGGCCAAGCCGACGACCGGGTGAGCGACGACAACGACCTTGTGGAGGTGGCCCGATGACCGCACCTGTGGACGCGACCGACGTAGTCACCGAAGCCGGCGCGACGGGTGTGACCGCCGCGTCCGGCGTGACCGGCGCTACGGACGAGCGGTTGCGGCGCTGGCGGCTCGTGCTCGGGGGCGACGAGGCGGACGGCACCGGGTGCGCACTCTCCGGGCAGGACGCCGCGATGGACGGTGCGCTCGGTGCGTTGTACGGGAACGGGAAGGGGGGCAAGGGGCAGGCGGGGCGGGACCGTTCGGCCGGGCTCGGGGCGTCCGCGCCGTCCGTCGCGCGCTGGCTCGGGGACATCCGGACGTACTTCCCGTCGTCCGTCGTCCAGGTCATGCAGCGGGACGCCATCGACAGGCTCGGGCTGGCCGCCCTTCTGCTGGAGCCCGAGATGCTGGAGGCGGTGGAGGCCGACGTGCATCTGGTGGGCACCCTCCTCTCCCTCAACAAGGCCATGCCGGAGACGACCAAGGAGACCGCGCGGGCCGTCGTACGCAAGGTCGTCGAGGACCTGGAGAAGCGGCTCGCCACCCGCACCCGGGCCACGCTCACCGGTGCCCTCGACCGCAGCGCCCGGATCAGCAGACCCCGCCACCACGACATCGACTGGAACCGCACCATCGCGGCGAACCTGAAGCACTACGTGCCCGAGTACCGCACGATCGTGCCCGAGCGGCTGATCGGCTACGGGCGTGCGTCGCAGTCCGTGAAGAAGGAGGTCATCCTCTGCATCGACCAGTCGGGATCGATGGCGGCATCTGTCGTCTACGCCTCCGTGTTCGGCGCGGTCCTCGCCTCCATGCGGTCCATCGCCACCCGGCTCGTCGTCTTCGACACGGCCGTCGTCGACCTCACCGACCAGCTCGACGACCCGGTCGACGTCCTCTTCGGCACCCAGCTCGGCGGCGGTACGGACATCAACAGGGCGCTCGCGTACTGCCAGTCGCAGATCACCCGGCCCGCCGACACGGTCGTCGTGCTCATCAGCGACCTCTACGAAGGGGGGATACGGAACGAGATGCTGAAGCGGGTCGCGGCGATGAAGGCGTCGGGGGTGCAGTTCGTGACACTGCTCGCGCTGTCCGACGAGGGGGCACCGGCGTACGACCGTGAGCACGCGGCGGCTCTCGCGGCGTTGGACGCACCGGCGTTCGCGTGCACGCCCGATCTGTTTCCCGAGGTGATGGCCGCGGCGATCGAGAAGCGGCCGTTGCCGGTGCCGGACACCAGGTGAGGAGACCAGACACCAGGTGAGGAGACCGGACACCCAGTGAGGAGAGCTGAAATTCGGACATGAACGAGCATTGCCTGGAGGGGGCTTGCGCGGCCTCGGGAGTCGCGTGCGAGGATCGACGCGCCTTCACACCCTTCACACGGGAAGCACCCCCTTCTCATGGCCTTGTCAGTCGCACTGCCCGGTGCCGCTCTGCGCGTGATGCGCACGGCGGTCGGACGGCGTGCGCTGCAAGTGGTGCTGCTGGCGGGCGGGTTGTTCGCGCTCGGGCTCCTCTTCGGGGAGCAGGCGCACGCGGCGGACGGGCTGGCGCCGACGACACCGGTGCCGGTCGTTCAGTCGGTTACGGGTGCGGTGACGCGCCCAGTTATCGGTGCGGTGACGCGTTCGGTGGAGCAGTCGCTGGAAAAGCCGGTGGCACATGTTGTGAAGTCGGCGGGCAGTTCGGTCCTTGGGGTCGGGTCGGTTCCGTCGAGCGCCGTCACGAATGTCACGCACGTCACTGACAGCGTCCAGACGCAGGTCACTGAACCCGTTCTGGCGCCCGTCACGGACACCGTCCGGCACGTCGTGCAGCCGGTCGGTGAGCTCGTCGTCCAACCCGTCGTCGACGATGTCGTACTGCCGATCGGTGACTTGGTGGAGACGGTTACCGGCGGGCTGACCGGAACTCCGGCGGAGATATTGCCGGCCCTGCCCGAGCTTCCCTCCCTGCCTGGCCTGCCGGTGCTTCCGGGTGTGGGCGGCCAGGTTCCGCCCGCCGCCGGTTCCGCGCCGCAGCAGTCAGTCGGCGGTGGGGTGGACGAGGGAGTTGCGGGGCAGCAGACGGTCCTCGGGGTCACGTCGGCCTACGGGCCCGCCCGTACAGCCACGCAGGCCGAAGGCGCTGACGCGTACAGGGGCCACCAAGGCGTACGTCCCGTGCAAGCGCCCGCACCCGCGCACCAGGCACCCCCCGGCAACCCGACCGGCGCGCTGGGCAACCAGTCGGCGGTCGACAACGGCGGGCCGCGGCACGGCGATGCGCATGCCGTCACTCCTCACCACCGGGTGCCGCTTCGGCTCGTACCCGGCGCGTCCGCGGTTGTGTCCGCGGCCGAGACCCGGGACAGGTTCCGGGACATTCCCGTTTTCCCCGGCTAGACAGCCCTCGCTCGCGCTCGCCTTTGCGAGCGGTGCAGGTCTGCCCGCTGTCCGGACCTCCTCCGATCACCGGATGGAAGCCGCCGGAAGCCACCGGAAGCCCCGGAAACCCCCGGAATGTCTCCAAGTCTCGGAATCCCGAAGGATCTGACGTACGCATGAACAAGAACATCCGCCGTTCCATCGTCATAGCCGCCGGCGTCACCGGCGCGTGGGCGCTCGGCTCCGCCGTCGCCAGCGCGGACGAGCTGCCCTCGCCGTCCGTCTCCCTGCCTGACACGACCCTCGACGTCACGGACACCGTCGGCTCGGTCACCGACACCGTCGACGACGTCGCCGGGAATGTCACCAGCGACGTCCAGAGCACCACCGCCTCGGGCGCCACCGGCACCAAGGCCGCACAGGCCAAGGCCTCCGCCGTCACCACCGCCGCGGAGCACACCACGACCGCCGCAGCCGCCACCACCGCTACCGCCGTCAGCGCCCCGCAGGACGAGATCGACTACCTCTTCGGCCCGCTCGCCGCCTTCGCGGACCCGGTCGTGGACGAGACCACCAGCGCCGTCGTCCCGCCGGTCGCCGCCACCGCCGTCCGGGGCGTCACGCCGGTCGTGGATCACGTGGTGGGGAACGTGACGCTGCTGGCGTACGGCGCCGTCGCCGACGTACAGCCGCTCGCCGGAGGTCTCGTCGGCCAGGTCGCCGACGACACCGCCTCCGTCCTGCCGCCCGTCGCAGTGACCGCCGTGCACGGCGTCGTCCCGGTCGCCGGGCAGGCAGTCGGGGACGCGGGCGCGCTGGCGTACGGCGTCGTGGGCGACGTCCAGCCCTTCGCGGGCGGTGTCGTGGGCGGGGTCCCGCCGCTCGCGTACGGCGTGGTCGGCCAGGTCGGACCCTTCGCGCAGGGCGTCGTCACCGACGACGTGCAGCCCTTCGCCGGGGGTGTCGTCGGCGCGGTGCGGCCTGTCGTGCGGACGGTCGTCGAGACGGTGCGGCCGGTCGTCGAGACCGTGCACGGCGTCGAAGGCAGCGCCACCGCCTTCGCGTACGGCGTCACGGGTGACGTGCGGCCGCTGGCCGACGGTGTGGTCGGTGAGGTCGACCCGTTCGCGGGCGGTGTCGTCGGCCAGGCCGGCTCCTTCGCGCAGGACCTGACCGGAACGGTCCAGGAGACCGGCGGCCCCCTCGCGGGCAACGCCGTAACCGGCGTCCAGGGCGTGGCCGACTCGATCACGCCGGGCTACGCGCAGAACGCCGAGTACGCCCAGTACGGGACGTACGGCATCTGACCCCGGCCCCCCATGCCGTACTACGGCGGCCGGCGAAGCCGTAGTACGGCATCCGACCGACTCCGCGGGGGCGATGGTCCCGGACGGCCGAATGCCGTCGGTCCGTCCGACCGGAACCTCGCGGAAGGGCCGGGTGGTCCCCATTGGGGTGGAGACCACCCGCCCTGGGCCCCTTCGGGGCTGTTAGAGGGGCCTCGCCAGGCAAACCCCAGCCTGGCGAGGCCCCTGCCCGGCCCTCGCGTCCCTCTCCTGGCCGGATCTGTGACAGGTATCACCGCTCAGGTGTGACCTGCGATTTAGGGACCCGCGTCCGGCGGCGATAACCTGCGAGACGGACATGCCGCGCGCTCGGACACCGTGTGCGCCACCCTTGTGACAGCGGACGTCACGTTGCCCTTCGCGGCACGCCCACGCAGACAACGAACCGCGAGATCACTGATAGGGACGGACGCGCGTGGACCTGTTCGAGTACCAGGCGAGGGACCTCTTCGCCAAGCACGGTGTACCGGTGCTGGCCGGTGAAGTCATTGACACGCCTGAGGCAGCCCGCGAGGCGACCGAGCGTCTTGGCGGCAAGTCCGTCATCAAGGCGCAGGTGAAGGTCGGTGGCCGAGGCAAGGCCGGCGGCGTCAAGCTCGCCGCCACCCCGGACGAGGCCGTCGCTCGCGCGACGGACATCCTCGGCATGGACATCAAGGGCCACACGGTCCACAAGGTGATGATCGCCGAGACCGCGCCCGAGATCGTCGAGGAGTACTACGTCTCGTACCTCCTCGACCGCACCAACCGCACCTTCCTCGCCATGGCGTCCGTGCAGGGCGGCGTGGAGATCGAGGTCGTCGCGGAGGAGAACCCGGAGGCCCTCGCGAAGGTCCCGGTCGACGCCAATGAAGGCGTGAGCATCGAGAAGGCCCGCGAGATCGTCGCGCAGGCGAAGTTCCCGGCCGAGGTCGCGGAGCAGGTCGCCGAGATCCTCGTGACCCTGTGGGACACCTTCATCAAGGAGGACGCCCTCCTCGTCGAGGTCAACCCCCTCGCGAAGGTCGCCTCCGGCAAGGTCATCGCCCTCGACGGCAAGGTGTCCCTGGACGAGAACGCGGAGTTCCGCCAGCCGGACCACGCCGCGCTCGAGGACAAGGACTCGGCCAACCCGCTCGAGGCCGCCGCCAAGGAGAAGAACCTCAACTACGTCAAGCTCGACGGTGAGGTCGGCATCATCGGCAACGGCGCGGGTCTCGTCATGAGCACCCTCGACGTCGTCGCGTACGCCGGTGAGGCGTATACATCGGTGAATGGCGGCGGCGTGAAGCCGGCCAACTTCCTCGACATCGGCGGCGGCGCCTCCGCCGCGGTCATGGCGAACGGCCTGGAGATCATCCTCGGCGACCCGGACGTCAAGTCCGTCTTCGTCAACGTCTTCGGTGGCATCACCGCCTGTGACGAGGTCGCCAACGGCATCGTCCAGGCCCTCCAGCTGCTCAAGGACAAGGGCGAGGAAGTCACCAAGCCCCTGGTCGTGCGCCTCGACGGCAACAACGCCGAACTGGGTCGCAAGATCCTGTCGGACGCCAACCACCCGCTCGTGCAGCGCGTGGACACCATGGACGGCGCGGCCGACAAGGCCGCCGAGCTCGCGGCTGCGAAGTAAGGGACGAGGGAAACAACCGCCATGGCTATCTTCCTCAACAAGGACAGCAAGGTCATCGTCCAGGGCATGACCGGTGCCACGGGCATGAAGCACACCAAGCTCATGCTGGCCGACGGATCGAACATCGTCGGCGGCGTCAACCCGCGCAAGGCGGGCACGTCGGTCGACTTCGACGGCACCGAGATCCCGGTCTTCGGCACGGTCGCCGAGGCGATCGAGAAGACGGGCGCCAACGTGTCCGTCCTCTTCGTGCCGCCGGCCTTCGCCAAGGCCGCCGTGGTCGAGGCCATCGACGCCGAGATCCCCCTCGCGGTCGTCATCACCGAGGGCATCGCCGTCCACGACTCCGCCGCCTTCTGGGCGTACGCGAAGTCGAAGGGCAACAAGACCCGCATCATCGGCCCGAACTGCCCCGGTCTCATCACCCCGGGCCAGTCGAACGCCGGCATCATCCCGGGCGACATCACGAAGCCGGGCCGCATCGGCCTGGTCTCGAAGTCCGGCACGCTGACGTACCAGATGATGTACGAGCTCCGTGACATCGGCTTCTCGTCGGCCGTGGGCATCGGTGGCGACCCCGTCATCGGCACCACGCACATCGACGCGCTGGCCGCCTTCGAGGCCGACCCCGACACCGACCTGATCGTGATGATCGGTGAGATCGGTGGCGACGCCGAGGAGCGCGCCGCGGACTTCATCGCGAAGAACGTGACGAAGCCGGTCGTCGGCTACGTCGCCGGCTTCACCGCGCCCGAGGGCAAGACCATGGGCCACGCCGGCGCCATCGTCTCTGGCTCCTCCGGCACGGCCGCCGCGAAGAAGGAGGCCCTCGAGGCCGCCGGCGTCAAGGTCGGCAAGACGCCGACCGAGACGGCGCAGCTGGCCCGCGAGATCCTCAACGGCTGACGTTTCCTGGTCGAACGCACGGACGGGCCCGCACCCCCTCACCGGGGTGCGGGCCCGTCCGCGTACTCAGCGGGCATCCGGTAACTCGTACTCAGCGGGCCTCCGGTACCAGCCTCTCCGGGCCGCTCACCGTCTGGGACTTGAGGAAGGCGTGCAGTTCCAGCTGCTCGTCGGAGAGCGGGCCCGAGGCGGCACGGGGCGGCACACCGCGGATCGTCGCGCCGGGGGCCATGGGGGGCTCGTAGTGGTCCGGAGCCGTGCGCAGGGTCAGCGAGGTGGCGCCGATGAGCAGGACCGTGAACGCGATGGCGGCGCGGGTCCAGGTGCGGGCGCGGTGTTCGCTGCCGTAGCGGACGGAGCGGGGTTTCGCCGCGCGCAGCCGCTCCGTGGCGGCGAGCACGGTGAGACGCCGGTGCAGTTCCTCGGGAGCGGCCAGTTCCGGCAGGCGCTCGGCGACCGCCTCACGCGCGTGCAGCAGCCGGTTGGCCGCCGCGGGCGTGCTCGCCTCCGTCTCGGCCGCGGTCTCCGGCAGATCGAGCCCGACCCCGTCGTACAGCAGCAGCGTGCGCCGGTACATCGGCGGCAGCTTCAGGAATACGTCGAGCAGCGCGCGGTCCGCCGCATCGGCGGGCGGCGCCTCGGGGTGCCGGTGTCGGGGGCGGAGCCGGTGCCAGGGTGAGAGCGCGTACTCGTACGCCGTCGCCCGCACCCACCCGGCCGGATCCCGGTCCACGGCCACCTCGGGCCAGCGGTGCCAGGCCAGTTGGAACGCCCGCTCCACGGACTCGCGCGCCAGTTCGCGCCGCCCGGTGAGCAGATACGTCTGCCGGACGAGGGCGGGGGTGCAGAACGCGTAGAGAGCGTCGAAGGCCTGAGGTGGCGTCAGGGCGGGGGGTGGGGGTGCGGGTTCCTCGTCGGAATCCGCCTCTGCTTCCGCTTCGGCCTCGACGCTGGGATCCGCCTCGGCTTCGGCGTACGGCTCCTGACGGGCGGTCACCTCGGCCTCGGCCTCGACGCCGGTCCGGCCTTCGGTTTCGGCGCTCGTCGTCGCCGGATCCTGCGCGGTCAGCAGCTCGACGTACGCTTCCAGTTTGCTCCCGCGTGGCGTCGTACGGCCGGTCTCCCATGAGCGCACCGTCTCGCGGGTGACGCCCATCTTGTCGGCAACGTCGGCCTGGCTCAGCGACTTGGCCTCGCGCAGGCGGCGGCGCTCCTCGGGAGAGGGCAGCGGGGGCGCAGGGCTCTGTGTCAGCTCGGACTCCACAGCGCGCCCCTTCGTACGAAAAAGTACATAGCTGCATATTGAGCGACACATCGGGGGTTCGCCTGTTACGACGAGAAAGCGCGTGTCGTTGGGAGCATGACGTGCGTGACCCAAATGACCGACCGCAGGCTGTCGTTGTCGCCCCTGCTCACCCGGATGCGCGACCGATCCCCCGGACTGGCCGCCAGCCTCCTGGGTGGCGCCCTCGCGGCGGGGCTCGGACTCGGCTCGTTCGCCGTCCTCGTCATGGTGCTGTGGATCAGCTCCCCCTACCCCGACAGCGGACCGGGCGGCGCCCTGCACGTGGCCGCGGCCCTCTGGCTACTGGCCCACGGCGTCGAACTCGTCCGCACCGACACCCTCTCCGGAGTGCCCATGCCGGTGGGTGTCACACCGCTGCTTCTCGTCGTGCTGCCGGTGTGGCTGCTGCACCGGGCGGGGCGCGACGCCGCCGACGCCGAGTCGGAAGCCGCGCCGCGGACGGCGTGGGCCGGGGTCGTCGCCGGCTATCTGTCCGTCGGCGGCGCCGCCGCGCTGTACGCCTCGGGCGGGGAGCTGCGGCCCTCCTGGGTGTGGACCGCCGTATGCCTGCCGCTGCTTGCCGCGGGGGCGGCGGGGGCGGGGGTGTGGACGGCGTACGGGCGTCCGCGTGGGCCCATGCCCCCGTGGGGGCACCGGGGGCTCGCTGCCCTGCCTTCGGGTGTACGTCGTCACGTGGACGCCTATGCGCTCGAGCCGGACGCCCGTCGGTTCCTCGCGAGCGCGGCGCGGGCCGCCGGGGCCGGGGCGGCGGTGCTGGTCGGGGGAGGGGCGTTGCTCGTGGCCGTGTCGCTGGTGTGGCACGGGGGTGCGGCGCGCGGTTCGTTCCTTCAGCTCACCGAGGTGTGGTCGGGGCGCTTCGCCGTACTGCTGCTGTGCCTGGCGCTCGTGCCGAACGCCGCGGTGTGGGGGGCGGCGTACGGGCTCGGGCCCGGGGTCGTCCTGGGGGCGGGGCAGGTGGCGGGGCCGTTGTCCTCGGCTGCGCCGGGGTCGCTGCTGCCGGCCTTTCCGCTGTTGGCCGCGGTGCCGGGGGCGGGGGCGCCGTTGAGCTGGGTGGGTGGGGTTGTGCCGGTGGCTGCGGGGGTGACGGTGGCGTGGTTCGTGGTGGCTTCGGCTGTGCCGGGGGGTGGGGTGGTGTGGTCCCGGGGGCGGGCCGTTTGCTGTGTGCTGCTTGCGGCCGGGTTGTGCGGGGTGGTGCTCGCGGTGCTGGCCGGGGTGGCCGGTGGAGCGCTCGGGGTTGGGGGGCTGGCTCATTTCGGGCCGGTGTGGTGGCAGGTGGGGGTGGCTGCGGGGTTGTGGACGGTGGGGGTGGGGGTTCCTGTGGTGGTGGGGGTGCGGGGGTGGCGGGTTCGCGAGCGTCGGGCTTGGAGGGTGGGGGTGTTGTTGCCTTCGTGGCTCTCGCGGGCCGAGGGGGACCGGTCGTCTCCGGTTGAGGCCCCGGAGGGGTCCCCGTCCGATGTCCAGCAGGTGGCGGCTGACCCTAGCCTCGACCTGTACGACTTCCTGCCCTCCGACTCCACGGGGTCTGCGTGGCACGAGGACGTGCCTCGCGAGGCCCGCTGGGCGGCGCTGAAGGAGGCGTCTGCTCCTGGGGAGCCGCTGGAGCCGCCGGAGCCGCCGGAGTCGGGTTGAGGTGTGGGGGCTGGGGGTGGTTTTTTCGCCCCCTCCGCCCCTACCCGTCCCTTGTTTCTGGGGGCTCCGCCCCCAGACCCCCGTGTCGCGCTGACGCGCTCGTCCTCAAACGCCGGACGGGCTGAACAAGCAGGATTTTCAGCCCCTCCGGCGTTTGAGGAGCGGGGTCTGGGGCGGAGCCCCAGGAGCAAGGGACGGGTAGGGGCGGAGGGGGCGAAAAACCTACCCCTGCGTCCCCAGCACCCCCCGCAGCTCCTTCGGCAGAAGGTCGTTGCAGGACTTCTTCGCGACGTTCGTGAGGGCGTCGTTGGTGCAGGCGTAGTAGTCGCTGTAGACGAGCTGGGCGGTGAAGCCGGCGGCGACCATGGCGATGGCGAGGGATGCGGTGACCAGGCCGCTCACCGCGGCGGACTTCTGGGGCCGGGCGTTCGCCGGGTCCGGCGCCGGGCTGTCCGGATCCGGGGTGCGGGGCTTGGCGCGCAGGGCGCTGATGCCCCAGTAGAGGGCGAGCGCGCCGAGCAGCAGAGCCACGTACGGCCAGCTGAAGAGGGCGAAGAAGAACGCCCACATACCGGAGAGCAGGGCGAAGCGCGCTTTGCGCTGCGCCGGATCCGTCGGGTCCCAGCGCATACCGGTACCCGGACCACTGCCGGACCCTTCCGGACCGCCCTGCCCCTGCCCCTGCCCCTGCCCCTGCCCCTGCCCCTGCCCCTGCCCCTGTCCTTGGGACGCACCGGGACGGTCGCCGAAGCCACCACCGCTGGACGGCCCCGGCTGCCGGTCGCTCCACTGGCTGCCCCACGGGGACGACCCGTCGGGCTCACCGTGCTCGCCCGAACCCGACCCCTCGGAGCCCTGCCCGTTCGCAGGCCTCCGCGGCTGCCACGGCCGGTCGGGAGCCCCCTCCGGCGGCGGAGCGAACGGATTGTCGTCCGAGCCAGAAGAGCCAGAAGAGCCAGAGGAGCCCGAGGGAGGCGCGTCCGGGCCCTGCGCGCCCGAGCCCCCGTTGCCGTCGGCCGAGCCGTGCTCACCCGAAGGGGCGGAGTCGGGCGTGCCCCCGCCTTCCCGCGGCGGCACAGGCGAAGGGCGCCGCTCGCGCAGCAGGAGCGGAGGGAGTCGGAGACTGCGGTCCGGCATCAGGTGAGCGTCTTCCCCTTGGTGGTTCTGGCGGGCGGCGTGTCCACGGAGCTTGGTGCCCGCCCGTGACTCGCGCCCCGGGCAGCCGACCGTTCGGCGTGCGTACCCAGGACTGGCGCCCCGAGCTTTCGTGTCCGGGACGACCGCCCCGGACCCTCACGTACCCGTCCCAGATCAACGCCCCGCGTGCGCAAGGCGTTCCCCGTGCTGGACGGTGTTCCCAGGTGGATCCTCCCCAGACGCTACCTTCCGGCCACGCCCCCGTCCCGTGGGGGCCGCCCGGTGTGCCGGTATCGTTGCTGACGGTCGGCCGCTTCGTAGACTTCCCCGTATCCCGGGGCGCGATGCATTCGTACGAATGTACAAGTGTGGGCGAAGGTGCAGAACGAGCCGGCCGTGCAAACGCTCCCCCGAGAAAGGGCCCCACCGTGGCCGCCAAGCCCGTGGCCAAGCGCCTGGTCGTGCTGGTCTCCGGATCAGGTACGAATCTGCAGGCACTGCTCGACGCCATCGCGGAGGCGGGGCCCGAGGCCTATGGGGCCGAGATCGTCGCCGTGGGCGCGGACCGGGACGGCATCGAGGGTCTCGCGCGCGCCGAGCGGGCCGGGCTGCCCACCTTCGTGAACCGCGTCAAGGACTACGACACCCGGGACGAGTGGGACGCGGCGCTCGCCGAGTCGACCGCCGCCCATGAACCCGACCTCGTCGTCTCCGCCGGGTTCATGAAGATCGTGGGGAAGGAGTTCCTCGCCCGGTTCGGCGGCCGGTTCGTCAACACGCACCCCGCGCTGCTGCCCAGTTTTCCCGGCGCCCACGGCGTGCGCGACGCACTCGCGTACGGCGCGAGGGTCACCGGATGCACCGTCCACTTCGTCGACGACGGCGTCGACACCGGCCCGATCATCGCCCAGGGCGTGGTCGAGATCCGGAACGAGGACGACGAGAGCGCTCTGCACGAGCGCATCAAGGAAGTCGAGCGAAGGCTGCTCGTGGATGTCGTGGGGCGGCTCGCCCGCAACGGCTATCGCATTGAGGGACGAAAGGTAGTTATCCAGTGACCGCCACCGCCGAGAGCAACAAGCGGGCCATTCGACGCGCGCTCATCAGCGTGTACGACAAGACCGGCCTCGAAGACCTGGCGCGCGGGCTGCACGAGGCCGGTGTCGAGCTCGTCTCCACCGGCTCCACCGCGTCGAAGATCGCCGCGGCGGGCGTCCCCGTCACCAAGGTCGAGGAGCTGACCGGCTTCCCCGAGTGCCTGGACGGCCGCGTCAAGACGCTGCACCCGAAGGTCCACGCGGGCATCCTCGCCGACCTGCGACTCCCCGACCACCAGCGCCAGTTGGCAGAGCTCGGCGTCGAGCCGTTCGGCCTGGTCGTGGTGAACCTCTACCCGTTCCGCGAGACCGTCGCCTCCGGCGCGACGCCCGACGAGTGCGTCGAGCAGATCGACATCGGCGGCCCCTCGATGGTCCGCGCCGCCGCCAAGAACCACCCGTCGGTGGCCGTGGTCACCAGCCCCGCGCGGTACGCGGACGTCCTTGCCGCGGTCAAGGACGGCGGCTTCGACCTCACCACCCGCAAGCGGCTCGCCGCCGAAGCCTTCCAGCACACGGCGGCGTACGACGTGGCGGTGGCGAGCTGGTTCGCGGCCGACTATGCGGCAGCCGACGACAGCGGCTTCCCCGACTTCCTGGGTCACACCTACGAGCGCAAGAACACCCTGCGCTACGGCGAGAACCCGCACCAGGGTGCCGCTCTCTACGTCGACGGCACGGGTGGTCTCGCCGAGGCCGAGCAGCTGCACGGCAAGGAGATGTCGTACAACAACTTCACGGACACGGACGCCGCGCGCCGTGCCGCGTACGACCACGACGATCCGTGCGTCGCGATCATCAAGCACGCCAACCCGTGCGGGATCGCGGTCGCGTCGAGCGTCGCCGAGGCGCACCGCAAGGCGCACGCCTGTGACCCGCTGTCCGCGTTCGGCGGCGTCATCGCGGTCAACCGGCCGGTGACGAAGGAGATGGCGGAGCAGGTCGCCGACATCTTCACCGAGGTCATCGTGGCGCCCGAGTACGAGGACGGCGCCCTCGAAGCCCTCACCAAGAAGAAGAACATCCGCGTGCTCCGCGCCCACCACGGCCCGAAGACCCCGGTCGAGGTCAAGCAGATCGACGGCGGCGCGCTGCTCCAGGTCACCGACCGCCTCCAGGCCGACGGCGACAACCCGGCGAGCTGGACCCTGGCCACCGGCGACGCGCTCAGCCAGGGCGAGCTGGACGAACTGGCCTTCGCCTGGAAGGCCTGTCGGGCCGTCAAGTCCAACGCGATCCTCCTCGCCAAGGACGGCGCCTCCGTCGGCGTCGGCATGGGTCAGGTCAACCGTGTCGACTCCGCCAAGCTGGCGGTGGAGCGCGCCGGCGCCGAGCGGGCCCGTGGCTCGTACGCGGCCTCGGACGCGTTCTTCCCGTTCCCCGACGGCCTGGAGATCCTCACCGAGGCGGGCGTCAAGGCCGTGGTCCAGCCCGGCGGTTCGGTCCGCGACGAGCTGGTGATCGAGGCCGCGAAGAAGGCGGGCGTGACGATGTACTTCACGGGGACGCGGCACTTCTTCCACTGAGCCGGGCCGTCTTCGGCCCGGCGGCGATTCGTCGGCGGGCCGAAGGGTTCTGTTCCCGCCTGCGGAATGGCGCATACCCGGGTGCAGAACCCCTCGCTCCGCTGGAAGTGTCGGAGGCCGACCCAACTCGGCCCCGGCGCTCGGAGGTTCAGTCATGCGGAGCAGGCTCAGCGGGATCAGTCGTCTTGCCGTTGTCGGTGCGGCGCTGGCCGTCGCGCTCGGTACGACGGCGCTCGGAACGGCCTCCGCCGCCCAGGACGCGGCGGCGGTGGACTGCGCGAAGGGGTACGTGTGTCTCCTGCCCCTGTTCGGGAACGGGACCCCGGTCCTGGTGAAGGAGGGGGACAGCGCCAAGTACGATCCCGCGCTGACGGTCGCGGAGGTCACGAACAACACGGCCGTGACGTACTGCGTGGGCGGTGACCTGAACTATCCGCTGGGGGCCGGCCGGACCCAGACCGGGACCAGCGGGGTGACCTCCGTGACCCCGTCGTCCGGGGGCGCTTGTCTGCTCTGACCGCAAGGCCACGCGAGGGGCGCACCGCCGTGAGTGGTGCGCCCCTTTAGCAGGTATCCGCAGCGACGCGAACTGCCCAGCGGTGCCGGAGTGTTCCGGAGTGCTGTCGCTCGCGTCGGCGTATCCGCTACGACGTGCGGATCACGATCGACGAGCACACCTTGTCGGCGAAGGTCTGCTTCTTGGCGTCCCACGCCGGCCACAGCCAGCCCAGGTAGCACGCCAGGCTGTCGAGGAAGTGGGCGAGCCGGCGGACGAACGCCATGCCGACGCCGAGCGGCTGGCCGTCGATCTCGCGCACCAGGCGGATGCCGAGGGCCTTCTTGCCGAGGGTCTGGCCGGTGCGGCCTTCCTGGATCAGCTGCCAGATCGCGAGGCCGATGAGGGCGATGGCGCCGATCGCCATCAGCGCCGGAGTGTCCTTGCCGGCGATCACGATGCCGTAGGGGACGGCGAACACGAGCATGTCGACCAGGGTGCCGAGGAAACGCTGGCCCCAGTTCGCGTACGGCGGCTGGGCGCCGTAACCCGGCTGCTGCGGGTAGCCGTAACCGGGCTGCTGCGGGTAGCCGTAACCCTGCTGCGGCGGGACGCCGGGGGGTGTCTGCGGGGCGCCGTAGCCGGCGGGCTGGCCCTGCTGGGGATAGCCGTAGCCGGGCTGGCCCTGCTGCGGGTTCTGCGGCTGCTCATACGGGTTGGGTGAGCCGAAACTCATGGCGAATTTCCTCCATGCAAAGGGCGGGGACGGCGCGGATTGCGCGGAGGAACGTCACGATTTTGAGCGGTATGCCCCCCAACACGGACCGCGATGGTGCACCGCATATCGTTCTGCGGCAGGCCAGTTCTTGTCCAGCCGATAGGCACATATGTTGTGCAGCTGCAATCTTCGTGATCTTCCCGGCCGGTCCGCCCGGCCGCGACCACTGCGCCCGATTGGAACCAGGTACCGGTCATCCGGGAGGATGGGGTCATGACCGCCCAGATTCTCGATGGCAAGGCCACCGCAGCCGCGATCAAGTCCGACCTGACCGCCCGCGTGGCGGTCCTGAAGGAGAAGGGCGTGGTGCCCGGCCTGGGGACCGTCCTGGTCGGGGACGACCCCGGCAGCCAGAAGTACGTCGCCGGCAAGCACCGCGACTGCGCGCAGGTGGGCATCGCCTCCATCCAGCGCGAACTGCCCGCCACCGCCACGCAGGAGGAGATCGAGGCGGTGGTACGGGAGTTGAACGAGGACCCCGCCTGCACGGGGTACATCGTCCAGTTGCCGCTCCCCAAGGGCATCGACGAGAACCGCATCCTGGAGCTGATGGACCCGGACAAGGACGCGGACGGGCTGCACCCGATGAACCTCGGCCGCCTCGTGCTGAACGAGCCGGCCCCGCTGCCCTGCACGCCCAACGGTGTCCTCACGCTCCTGCGCCAGTACGGAGTCGAGATCAAGGGCGCCGAAGTGGTGGTCGTCGGCCGTGGCGTGACCATCGGGCGCCCGATGCCGCTCCTGCTCACGAGGCGCAGCGAGAACGCGACGGTCACCCAGTGCCACACCGGCACCCGTGACCTCGCCTCCCACCTCAGGCGCGCCGACATCATCGTCGCCGCCGCGGGCTCCGCGCACCTCGTCCGGCCCGAGGACGTGAAGCCGGGCGCGGCCGTCCTCGACGTCGGCGTCTCACGCGGTTCCGACGGCAAGATCGTCGGTGACGTCCACCCGGGCGTGGCCGAGGTCGCCGCCTGGATCTCCCCGAACCCCGGCGGCGTCGGCCCGATGACCCGTGCCCAGCTGCTCGTCAACGTGGTGGAAGCGGCGGAGCGCAGTGTCGGCTGACGGCAACTCCGGGAAGACCGAAAGCAAGACCGACGGCAAGACCGACGAGCCCGCCGGAGAGCCGGCCGTCGTGCGGAACGCGCTGAGTAACGGCGCGCAGCCCGTCGTACGGGATGTGTCCGGCAACGGCGCCGAGCCGGCCGTACGGGACACACCGGGCGTCAATGGCCAGTCGTCGGCGGCCCGCGCCGGCGATGAGCCCGGCGGGCCCGACGCGGAGGGTGACGCCGACGAGCCGGTCGTCGTCGACCCGGTGAGCGCACCCGATGCCGAAGGGAACGCTCGCCGCACCACTCGGCGCTTCCCGAAGTTCACGCGGGACACCGCGCGGCCCGAGGGCGGCGGCCGGGCGGCGCCGAGGGACGCCCCGGCGCCCGCGCGCCAGTGGCCGATCCTCGCCGTGCTCGCGTTGGTCGGGCTCGGCCTGCTGCTGACCGCCTTCGACGTGTTCCGCTACGGCACGATCCTGATCGGCGCCGCGCTCCTTGTGGGCGGTGTGCTGCGCTGGACACTGCCCGACGTGGGCATGCTCGCGGTCCGCTCCCGCTTCACGGACCTGGTCACGTACGGCGTGCTCGGCGTGGCCATCGTGCTGCTCGCGATGATGGCGCAGCCCGATCCGTGGCTGGAGATCCCGTTCCTGGACGACACCCTGCACTTCACCGTCCGCTGAGGGGACCCCCGGGTTCCCACGCTTTTCCCGCGGCCGGCATGACGCGGCCCGTCCCCTCCCCCGAGCAAGGACGGGCCGCGGTCGGGCGGGTGTTCCGCCCGGAGACAACATTTGTGCACGGGAACAGGCTGTTCAATATCTGTCAGTTCGCTGTGGCACGGAAGTGACCGTTCCGCTACGGTGTCCGCGCCATGCAACGGAGACCGCGCCCGGCGGGCCTCCGTCGAAGCGGAACTCCATCAACTCCCGTCGAGGGAAGGGTAGTTCGTGACCCTCGGGTGAGCTGACCGCTCCCGGGGCGCGTGAGGTCACTCCCGTGTTCCGGATGTGTCGATGTCTTGACAAGTTCAAGGATTTACTCCGATCCAGCCCAACGGTCGAGTTAACGTGGCCAATCGGGACGGTCCGGGACGTCCTGTGCGCAAGCCAGGAGTTCGACCGGTCGTACAACAATGCCGATGGGACACTGGACCGCAGCCAATGGGCGTGCAACGGTGCATGCCTCCGCCCGAATGCTCCCGTGCGCCCCCATCCCGGGAACTGAGATCCTTACCGAGCGCATCCCTGTGGGTAGCCAGAACGGGGACTCGGCGAAGGGGCGCCGTGCGCGGGGGAACAGTGAGTCACGTACGGGGGAAGAGACCAGTCGCGTACGGGGTGAAGGAAGTAGGGGGGAGAAGCAATGCCTCGTTGGAGGGCCTTGCCGGATGAACTCGATCCGCAGGTCAGAGAGTTCGCCAGCCAGCTGCGCCGGCTCGTCGACCGCAGCGGCCTGAGCATCGCCGCCGTGGCCGACCGCACCGGCTACAGCAAGACGTCCTGGGAGCGTTACCTCAACGGTCGGCTCCTCGCGCCCAAGGGTGCGATCGTCGCCCTGGCCGAGGTGACCGGCACCAATCCCATGCATCTGACAACCATGTGGGAGCTCGCCGAGCGTGCCTGGAGCCGTTCGGAGATGCGCCACGACATGACCATGGAAGCGATCCGGATCTCGCAGGCGCGCGCCGCGCTCGGCGAGTTCGGGGCGCCCCCGGCGAACGGGAGCGGCGGCAAACAGGCCCGCAAGGGCGGCAGCGCCACCGTGACACCGGGGGTCGCCGGTCCTGCGGGGGTGTCACCGACGGTGCCGCCGCAGCCGTCGGCCGCCGACGCGGAGGACTCGTCGGGCGGGGGTTCCTCGCGCGGAGCTTCGCCGCACGCCGCTTCGTCGCAGGGGACCTGGTCGCGCGAGGCGCCTTCGTACGGGGGTGGCTCGTCCGGTGGGGCCGGGCGGGGCGGCGGGTGGGGGGTCGTCGCCACGCCGTCCTCCGGCGGGGCCGGGCAGTTCGGGCCGACGGGTCCGTCCGGTCCGTCCAGTCCTGTGGGAGTTGCCAGTTCTGCCGGTTCTGCCGGTGCGGCCGGGGGTCCGCCCCGGGATGCCCGGCCTTCCGGTGGGGGCGGGGGTTCGCCCGACGGGGCGCGGCGCAAGCGGCGGCTCACCATGTTCCTCGCGGGGGTCGTCGGCGCGCTCGTTGTGGTCGCCGCGGCCGTGTACCTCACCAGGGGCGATGACACGAAGGACGAGAGCAAGCCCGAGACGCCGACGACCTCTGTGGCCGCTCCCGATCCCGAGCTGCCGGCCGGAGTGAACTGCTCCGGCGCGGACTGCACGGGCAAGGACCCGGAGAACATGGGCTGCGGCGGCGAACTGGCGACGACCGCCACCAGCGTCACCGTCGGCACGGCCCTCGTCGAGGTCCGTTACAGCGAGACCTGCGCCGCCGCCTGGGCCCGCATCACCCAGGCCGCCGTGGGCGACACGGTCGAGGTGTCCTCCGGCACAGCGGCCAAGCAGACCGGGTCGGTCGACGCGGACACCGACGCCTACACCCCGATGGTGGCCGTGAAGGACGCCGGCGATGCGAAGGCGTGCGCGACGCTGGCGTCGGGCGAGACAGGCTGCACGCAGTAGGGGAGGGGTTCCAGCCCGTCCGGCGTTTGAGGACGAGCGCGCAGCGCGAAAAGGGGGGTCTGGGGGCGCAGCCCCCAGGTACGGGAAGGGTAGGGGCGGAGGGGGCGAAAAAAACCTCCCCCCACCCTGGAATGCCCGCCCGCATCCGGGGCAGACGCACGTTACCCCCACGGGATCCGGAACATCCGGTACCCCATCGGCGGCCGCCGAGCCCACTCTCCCGAGCCCGGCGGCCGCCTCCCACCCCCCTCTGTGGGCTGGGCCACACGGACCCGGACACCGGGGCTCCCGGATGCGCGATAGCCTGACGGCGGATCTCTCTTGACGCCAAGAGATCGATCATCGGTACCCCTGATCGATCAAAGCGATCGGTACCCCTGACCGGTCGAAGCGGCGGACGCAGGGGAGCTCCTGCACCCCGGGGCAGGGACGCCCCACCGCCAGCTGTCATACGGAGAACGCCATGACCCGCACTCCCGTGAACGTCACCGTCACCGGCGCGGCCGGCCAGATCGGTTACGCCCTGCTCTTCCGCATCGCCTCCGGCCAGCTGCTCGGCGCGGACGTGCCGGTCAAGCTGCGCCTCCTGGAGATCACACCGGCGCTGAAGGCCGCCGAGGGCACCGCAATGGAGCTCGACGACTGCGCCTTCCCGCTCCTCCAGAGCATCGACATCACGGACGACCCGAACGTCGCCTTCGCCGGCACCAACGTCGGCCTGCTCGTCGGCGCCCGCCCCCGCACCAAGGGCATGGAGCGCGGCGACCTGCTGTCCGCCAACGGCGGCATCTTCAAGCCGCAGGGCAAGGCCATCAACGACAACGCCGCCGACGACGTCAAGATCCTCGTCGTGGGCAACCCGGCGAACACCAACGCGCTCATCGCGCAGGCCTCCGCCCCCGACGTACCGGCCGAGCGCTTCACCGCGATGACCCGCCTGGACCACAACCGCGCGCTCACGCAGCTCGCGAAGAAGACGGGTTCGACGGTCGCCGACATCAAGCGCCTGACCATCTGGGGCAACCACTCGGCCACCCAGTACCCCGACATCTTCCACGCCACGGTCGCCGGCAAGAACGCCGCCGAGGTCGTGAGCGACGAGAAGTGGCTCGCCGAGGACTTCATCCCGACGGTCGCCAAGCGTGGCGCCGCCATCATCGAGGCCCGCGGTTCCTCGTCGGCCGCCTCCGCCGCCAACGCCGCCATCGACCACGTCCACACCTGGGTCAACGGCACCGCGGACGGCGACTGGACCTCCATGGGCATCCCGTCGGACGGCTCCTACGGCGTCCCGGAGGGCCTCATCTCCTCCTTCCCGGTCACCACGAAGGACGGCTCGTACGAGATCGTCCAGGGCCTGGACATCAACGAGTTCTCCCGCGCCCGCATCGACGCGTCGGTCCAGGAACTGGCAGAGGAGCGCGAGGCGGTCCGCGCCCTCGGCCTGATCTGAGTTCCTTGCTTCTCCTGATCCCCGGGCGGCTTCGGCTGCCCGGGGATCAGTGCGTTCCGCCCCGAGGACCGGCTGAACGACCGGCTACCGCAGCCGCTTCTCGAACCAGTGGGCCGCGTACACGTTGTCGTCGTAGCGCGGGATCTCCGTGTAGCCGCATGCCCGGTACATCGCCTGTGCCTCCGTGAGTACGGCATGGGTGTCGAGCCGCACGAGTTCGTAGCCGCGCGCGACGGCCTGGTGCTCGAGGGCGTCGAGGATCCGTCGGGCGAGTCCGAGCCGTCGGGCGGTGGGGCGGACCCACACGTGCCGGATCTCGCCGACCCCGGGTTCGAGTCCGCGCAGCGCCCCGCATCCCACGGGACGCCCTTCCTCGTACGCGACGACGAAGGCGCCCCGGTCCCCGGACACTTCGTGAGGCCGTACGAGGGCGGCGGGATCGAAGCCTTCCGGGAACCGTCCGTCGATGTCGGCGGCGTACGCGGCGAGGCAGTCGCGGGCGTCGCGTGAGGCGCCGTCGACGGTCTCGACGGTGATCCCGGCCAGCCGCAGCAGCCGTTCGGCGACGGCGACGGCGGCGGTGAGCTCGCCGCGCTGCCGCTCGTCGAGGCCGCCGAGCAGTCCTTCGGCGAGCTTGTCGGCCCGCCGGTTCTGCTCCTTCACCTCGCTCCGCCCGGCCGGCGTCAGCTCCGCGAACCGCAGCCGGCTGTCGTCGGCGTGCACACTCACCCGCAGGAGCCCCTGCGTCTCCAGGGCCCGCACCATCCGGCTCAAGTACCCGGCGTCCAGGCCGAGTCGACTCCTCAGCTCCCTGAGCGAGGCACCGTCCCCGATCTCGAACAGCAGCCTCGCCTCGCCGAGCGGCCGGTCCTGCCCGAGGTAGTGATCGTCGAGCACTCCGATGCGCCGGGTGAAGTAGCGGTTGAAACGCCGCAGCGCACGCACGTCGTCCATTGACACGGTCTCCATATTTCTTTGACTTTAGTCAAAGGAATAGCTCACGTCTACTGGTCGGTTCGCACCCTTATCCCATGGTTTTTCAGTGACACGGCGCACTTTCGGTCACGGATTGTGCATGCACCCGAGGTCGGAGGGCAGGTGCTCACGGTCCCCGGGAGCGACACGCGTGTGACGCATGGGCACGCGTGGGCCCGCAGGGGCACGGAAACAGGAACGGAAGGCAACAGCGAACATGGCCGGACAGCAGGCAGAACAGGCACCGCGGACCATTCACGTGGGCGGGGAGTGGCTCGACGCCGTCTCGCGCACCACCCGCGAGATCGTCGACCCCGCGGATGCCAAGCCGTTCGCCGTGGTCGCGGAGGGTGACGAGCGGGACACGGACGCGGCCGTCGCGGCGGCACGCCGAGCCTTCGACGAGGGCCCGTGGCGCCAGGCGCCCACCGCCGAGCGCGCCGCCCTGCTGCGCCGCGTCGCCGATCTCCTCGTACGCGACCGCGAGGAACTCGGGCTGCTGGAGAGCCGCGACGCGGGCAAGACCCTCGAAGAGGGGTGCGTGGACATCGACTGTGTCGCCGACGCCTTCCGGTACTTCGCCGATCTCGTGGTCGGGGAGGGCGGCGGGCGCGTCGTCGACGCGGGCTCCGACGACATCCACAGCGTCGTCGTGCACGAGCCCGTCGGCGTCTGCGCGCTGATCACACCCTGGAACTACCCGCTGCTCCAGGCCAGTTGGAAGATCGCTCCCGCTCTCGCGGCCGGCAACACCTTCGTCGTCAAGCCGAGCGAGATCACCCCGCTGACCACGATCGCCCTGATCCGGCTGCTCGCCGAGGCCGGGCTGCCCGCCGGTGTCGCCAACATCGTCACCGGGCCCGGACACACCGTCGGCGCCCGGCTCGCCGAGCATCCCGGCGTCGACCTCGTCTCCTTCACCGGCGGTCTCGTCAGCGGCACGAAGGTCGCGCAGGCCGCCGCCGTGACGGTGAAGAAGGTCGCGCTGGAACTCGGCGGCAAGAACCCCAACGTCGTCTTCGCCGACGCCTGTGCGACGGAGGAGGGGTTCGACACCGCCGTCGACCAGGCCCTCAACGCCGCCTTCATCCACAGCGGTCAGGTGTGCTCGGCAGGCTCCCGACTCATCGTCGAGGAGTCCGTGCGCGAGCGCTTCGTCGCCGAACTCGCCCGCAGGGCAGGCGCCATCCGGCTCGGGCGCGGCACCGAGGACGGTGTCGAGTGCGGCCCGCTCGTCTCCGAGCAGCAGCGGGAGAAGACGGAGGCGTACGTCGCCTCGGCGCTCGCGGAGGGCGCGGTGCTGCGCGCCGGGGGCAGGCGCCCCGAGCCGTCCGAGGCCAGGCCCGCCACCGGGTACTTCTACGAGCCGACCGTCCTCGACCAGTGCCACCGCGAGATGCGGGTCGTGCGCGAGGAGGTCTTCGGGCCAGTCCTGACCGTGGAGACCTTCCGCACCGAGGACGAGGCCGTCGCGCTCGCCAACGACACCGAGTACGGACTCGCGGGCGCCGTCTGGACCGCCGACGCGGGCCGTGCCCGCCGCGTCGCCGGACGGCTGCGGCACGGCACCGTCTGGATCAACGACTTCCACCCCTATCTCCCGCAGGCGGAGTGGGGAGGCTTCGGCAAGAGCGGTGTCGGGCGGGAGTTGGGGCCTGCCGGCCTCGCCGAGTACCGCGAGACCAAGCACGTCTACCAGAACCTCGCGCCGAAGCCCGTGCGCTGGTTCGCGGGCTGACCCGCAACTCCCGTAGCCCCACCCTGCTGACCCCCAACTCCCGTATGCCCCACACCGCTGCCCCCAACTGCCGCAAGCCCCCCACACTTTGGAGCACCGCCCCATGCCCGAAAACAGCCATACCTACGACTACGTCGTCATCGGCGGCGGCACCGCGGGCTCCGTCATCGCCTCCCGCCTCACCGAGGACCCCGACGTCACCGTCGCCGTCATCGAAGGCGGCCCCAGCGATGTCGGCCGCGACGACGTCCTCACCCTGCGCCGGTGGATGGGCCTGCTCGGCGGGGAGTTGGACTACGACTACCCGACGACCTCGCAGCCGCGCGGCAACTCCTTCATCCGGCACAGCCGCGCCCGGGTGCTCGGCGGCTGCTCCTCGCACAACACGCTGATCGCGTTCAAGCCGCTGCCGTCCGACTGGGACGAGTGGGAGGCGGCGGGCGCCAAGGGCTGGGGCGCGGTGCCGATGGAGGCGTACTTCGCGCGGCTCCTCAACAACATCGTCCCGGTCGACGAGAAGGACCGGAACGCCATCGCCCGCGACTTCGTCGACGCCGCACAGACCGCGCTCGGCGTGCCGCGCGTCGACGGTTTCAACAAGAAGCCGTTCACCGAGGGCGTCGGCTTCTTCGACCTCGCGTACCACCCCGAGAACAACAAGCGGTCGAGCGCGTCGGTGGCGTATCTGCACCCGGTGATGGACGAGCGGCCCAACCTGACGCTGCTACTTGAGACTTGGGCGTACAAGCTGGAGCTGGAGGGCACGCGTGCGACCGGCGTGCATGTGCGCACGAAGGACGGCGAGGAGATCCTCGTACGGGCTCAGCGCGAAGTCCTGCTGTGTGCGGGCGCCGTGGACTCGCCGCGGCTGCTGCTGCACTCCGGGATCGGGCCCGCGCCGGACCTGGAGCGGCTCGGCATTCCCGTCGTGCACGACCTGCCCGGCGTCGGCGAGAACCTGCTCGACCACCCCGAGTCCGTGATCGTCTGGGAGACGAACGGGCCCATCCCCGAGAACTCCGCGATGGACTCCGACGCCGGCCTGTTCGTGCGCCGGGACCCCGAACACGCGGGCCCCGACCTGATGTTCCACTTCTACCAAATCCCGTTCACGGACAACCCGGAGCGGCTGGGCTACCAGCGCCCGGAGCACGGCGTCTCCATGACCCCCAACATCCCCAAGCCACGCAGCCGCGGCCGGCTGTACCTGGAGAGCGCAGACCCGGCGGTCAAGCCCGCCCTCGACTTCCGGTACTTCACGGACGAGGACGACTACGACGGCCGCACCCTCGTCGACGGCATCAAGATCGCCCGCGAGATCGCCAAGTCCGAACCGCTCGCCGGCTGGCTCAAGCGCGAGGTGTGCCCGGGTCCTGAGGTCACGGACGACGAGGAGCTCAGCGCCTACGCACGGCAGGTGGCGCACACCGTGTACCACCCGGCGGGCACCTGCCGGATGGGCGCCGCCTCGGACGAACTCGCCGTCGTAGACCCCGAGTTGCGCATCCGCGGCCTCGACGGCATCCGGATCGCCGACGCGTCCGTCTTCCCGACGATGCCCGCCGTGAACCCGATGATCGGGGTGCTCATGGTCGGGGAGAAGTGCGCCGAGCTGATCGGGGGTGAGGTGCGATGAGTACGACGCCCCAGACGGTGACGCCGGTCTTCTCCGTACGCAACCTGTGGAAGGTCTTCGGCCCGAAGGCCGACCGCGTCCCCGCGGACCCCGGACTTGCCGCGCTCACACCCGCCGAACTGCGGTCCCGCACCGGCTGCACGGCCGCCGTCCACGACGTCAGCTTCGATGTGCACAAGGGCGAGGTCTTCGTCGTCATGGGCCTGTCCGGCTCGGGCAAGTCCACACTCGTGCGCTGTCTGACCCGGCTCATCGAGCCGACGTCCGGCGCGCTCGCCATCGACGGCGAGGACGTCCTCGCCATGGACGGGGCCCGGCTGCGCGAACTGCGCCGCCACCGCGCCGCGATGGTCTTCCAGCACTTCGGCCTGCTGCCGCACCGCTCGGTCCTCGACAACGTCGCGTACGGCCTGGAGATCCAGGGGATGTCCAAGGCGGCGAGGCGGGAGCGGGCGCGGGAGATCGTCGCCAAGGTCGGCCTCGAAGGCATGGAACAGCGGCGGCCCGCACAGCTCTCCGGCGGTCAGCAGCAGCGCGTCGGGCTCGCCCGGGCACTCGCCGCCGACCCCGAAGTCCTGCTGTTCGACGAGCCGTTCAGCGCGCTCGACCCGCTGATCCGGCGCGACATGCAGGAGGAGGTCATCCGGCTCCACCGCGAGGAGGGCCGCACGATGGTCTTCATCACCCACGACCTGAACGAGGCCCTGCGCCTGGGCGACCGCATCGCCCTGATGCGCGACGGCCGGATCGTGCAGCTCGGCACCCCGGAGGAGATCGTCGGCTCGCCCGCCGACGACTACGTGCGTGAGTTCGTACGGGACGTTCCGCGCGAGCAGGTGATGACGGTGCGGTCGGCCATGCGGGCGGCGTCCGCCGAGGAGGCTGGCGGCCGGGGGCCGGCCGTGGCGCCGGGCGCGACCGTCTCGGAGGCGATCGAGGCGGTGGCGCGGGCGGGCGCTCCCGCACGGGTGATGGAGCGGGGGCGGTGTGTCGGGGTGGTGGACTCGCCCTCGCTGCTCGGGGTGGTGGCCGGGGTGTCCCCGAACGGCGGGGACGGCGGCAATGGCAGCGACGTCGGCCATGGCAGCGACGGCGGCAACAGCGGTGCCGATGGGAGCCGCGGCTTCGATGCCGACGAACGCTTGGTCGGCTTTGGTGCCGACCAACGCCCGGACGGCTTCGATGCCGGCGAAGGCTCGGACAGTTTCGGTGTCGGCGAAGGCTCGGACAGTTTCGGTGCCGGTGAACGCCAGGACAGCTTCGGTGCCGTCCCCGGTGAGGAGGTGGCCTGATGGCCGCAGTCACCGCACCCGCCGGCCATACAGGACCGGCCGACCGGGCCAGAGGCCTCCTCCGCCACCGAGCCGCAGGCAAACTCCTGCTGCTCGCCCTGGCGGCAGCCGTCTTCGTTCCCGTCCTCAACTCCCACTGGGCGAGCGGCACTTGGCCCCACGCCCTCACCGTCGACCTCACCGGACCCCTCGGCAGGGCCAGCGACTGGATCATCGACAACCGGGACAGCCACCCGCTGTTCCTCTACTTCTTCGGGTACGTCAGCAACGCCGTCACCCTCGCCGTACGCGCCGTCTACCTGGTGCTGCTCGGCGCGGGCTGGGCCGGGGTGACCGCGGTGGCGGCCCTCGTGGCCTGGCGCGTCGCGGGTCTGCGGCTGGCCCTCGGTACGGCCGCCGCGTTCTGCTCCTGCGGACTGCTCGGCATGTGGGTGCCCACCATGCAGACGCTGGCGCTCATGGTGGTCGCCGTGCTCGCGTCCGTCGCGCTCGGCGCGCTGCTCGGCCTCGCGGCGGGGCTGTCCGACCGTACGTACCGCGCGCTGCGACCGGTTCTCGACACCATGCAGGTACTCCCGGCGTTCGCGTACCTCCTCCCGGTCGTCCTGATCTTCGGCATCGGAGTCCCGGCCGCCGTCCTCGCGACCGTCGTGTACGCGGCGCCGCCCATGGCCCGCCTCACCGCGCTCGGCCTGCGTGACGCCGACGGAGGTGTCATGGAAGCGGTCGCCTCACTCGGCGCCACGGCCCGCCAGCGCCTCCTCACCGCCCGCCTCCCACTCGCCCGCAAGGAACTCCTCCTCGGCCTCAACCAGACGATCATGATGGCGCTGTCCATGGCCGTCATCGCCTCCGTGATCGGCGCGGGCGGCCTCGGCGACCGCGTCTACCAGGCCCTCGCCTCCGTCGACGTGGGCGCCGCGCTCGCGGCCGGAGTCCCGATCGTGCTGCTCGCGGTCGTGCTGGACCGGGTGACGGGAGCGGCGGGGGAGCGGCTGGGGGAATCCGACGGGAGCCTCCTGCACTGGGGTTACTCCGCCGTCGCAGCCCTCGCCGTCGCGGTCGCCGGACGCCTCACGGGCCGCCTCGACTGGCCCGACGCCTGGACCGTGCCCATCGCCGAGCCCGTGAACCGGGCCGTCGACTGGATGACCGACCACCTCTACTCGGGCGTCCCGTACATCGGCGGAACGGCCGACTGGGCGGCCCACTTCACGACCTGGATCCTCAACCCCCTCCGGGACGGCCTGCAATGGCTGCCCTGGTGGTCCGTCCTGCTGATCGTCGCCGCGCTCGCCTGGCTGATCGGCACCTGGCGCACGGCACTCACCGCGGTCCTCGCGATGGCCGCGATCGGCGTACTCGGCGTCTGGAAGCCGTCGCTCGACACGCTGTCGCAGGTGCTCGCGGCGGTCGCCGTGACCCTCGTCCTCGGCCTCGCCACCGGCATCGCGGCGGCACGCAGCGAGCGCGTCGAACGCCTGCTGAGGCCGGTGCTCGACGTCTTCCAGACGATGCCGCAGTTCGTGTACCTGATCCCGGTGGTGGCGCTGTTCGGCGTGGGCAGGGCGCCCGCGGTGGCGGCGGCCGTCGTGTACGCGCTGCCCGCCGTCGTCCGCATCACCACGCAGGGCCTGCGCGCCGTCGACCCCGCCGCACTGGAGTCGGCCCGCTCGCTCGGTGCAACCAGCGGGCAGCAACTGCGCCAGGTCCAGCTGCCGTTGGCCCGCCCGGCGCTGCTCCTCGCCGTCAACCAGGGCGTCGTACTCGTCCTCGCCGTCGTCATCATCGGCGGTCTGGTCGGCGGCGGCGCGCTCGGCTACGACGTCGTATTCGGCCTCGCACAGGGCGACTTGGCGACCGGCCTGGTCGCCGGCACCGCGATCGTCTGCCTCGGCCTGATGCTCGACCGGGTCACGCAGCCGACGGAACGCCGTGCCAAGAAGGGAGCGTGACATGTCTCGTACGCGGATGACGTGTTGTAAGCGAATGAGGTCTCGTACGCGATTGAAGTCTCGTACGCGAATGACGGCCGCCCTTGCGGTACTGGTCCTGGCGACCGGCTGCGGCGCCGCCGACATGACCAAGCAGGCCTCGCCCTTCGCCAACGCGCAGGGCGCGAAGACCGTGACCCTCTCCGTGCAGTCGTGGGTCGGCGCGCAGGCCAACGTGGCCGTGGCGCAGTACCTGCTCGAACACGAGCTGGGCTACCGCGTCGACACCGTCCAGGTCGACGAGGTCCCCGCGTGGGACGCGCTCAGCCAGGGCCGGGTCGACGCGATCCTGGAGGACTGGGGCCACCCCGACCAGGAGAAGCGGTACGTCGAGGACAAGAAGACGATCACTCCCGGCGGCGGGCTCGGGGTGACCGGGCACATCGGCTGGTACGTCCCCACGTACTTCGCCAAGCAGCACCCGGACGTCACCGACTGGAAGAACCTGAACAAGTACGCCGATCAGCTCCGCACGGCGGAGAGCGGCGGCAAGGGCCAACTCCTCGACGGCTCCCCGTCGTACGTCACGAACGACAAGGCACTCGTCGACAACCTGAACCTCGACTACCAGGTCGTGTTCGCCGGTTCCGAAGCGGCCCAGATCACGCAGATCCAGCAGTTCGCGAAGGAGCACAAGCCCTTCCTCACGTACTGGTACGCCCCGCAGTGGCTCTTCAAGAAGGTCCCCATGACCGAGGTGAAACTCCCGGCATACAGGGACGGCTGCGACGCCGACACCACAAAGGTCGCCTGCGCCTATCCCCACACCTCCCTCCAGAAATACCTCAACACCGACTTCGCCCACTCCGGCGGCAAGGCGGCAGCCTTCCTCAAGAACTTCAACTGGACAACCGAGGACCAGAACGAGGTATCCCTGCTGATCGCCAACGACAAGCTGTCGGCCCAGGAGGCGGCGAAGAAGTGGGTGGGGTCCCACGAGGCGACGTGGAAGGCATGGCTTCAGCCATAACCGCCCCCGCCGTGGGCATGCGTGCCTCCGCAACCGCCCCAGCTGTGGGCATGCGTGCCGCTAGGGGCGGCAGCCCACCCACCCGTCCGTCATAGCTGTGGGCATGCGTGCCGCTAGGGGCGGCACGGGTGGGCACAGCGGCACCCTGCAAGCGCGGGCAAGCGCACCCACCCCGACCCCAGCCCCCACGCCGGGCGCCCCGCAGGAAGGCGCCCGGCAAGCACTACCCCAACCCCGCGACAACCCCGCGCAACGCATCGACAGAGCACCGCAGCAACCCAGGCCCGAACGTAACCCGCGTAGCCCCGAGTCCGCCCAATTCCCTCACCGAGCCCCCCTCAGGCCGCCCGAGAAAATTGACCGGCCCCAGAATCCCCGCCCGCAACAGCGGAACCACCTCCACCGGAGCCCCGATCGGATACACACAGTCCGCCCCGGCCCCCACGTACAACCCGGCCCGCTCAATAGCCGCCCTCGGATCCGCGACCCCCCGTACAAACGTGTCGATCCGAGCGTTGACGAACAGCTCCCCACCCGCCACGTCCCGCACCTCCGCAAGCCAATCGGCATGCCGAGAGGGCTCCTTGAGCACACCCCCGGCGGAGTCCTCGAGGTTGCAGCCGACCGCCCCGGTCTCGAGGAGCCGCTCCACCAGCTCCGCGGGCGCGATCCCGTACCCGTCCTCGACATCCGCGGACACGGGCACGTCGACGGCCCGTACGATCCGCGCGACCGCCGCGAACATCTCGTCCGCCGGCGTCTCCCCGTCCTCGTACCCGAGCGACGTGGCGACCCCGGCGCTGGGAGTGGCGAGCGCCGGGAACCCGGCGTCCGCGAACACCCGCGCGCTGGCGGCGTCCCAGGGCCCGGGGAGAACCAGGGGATCGCCGGGCAGGCGGCTGTGATGCAACGCGCGGAAAACCTCGACCTTGCTCACAACCGATGCCTCTACCTCGCTGACAACCGATACCTCGCTCACAACTGGTACCTCGCTCCCGACCGGTACCGCGCTCACGACTTGTACTGCCCCGCCTCGTAGTGCCCCGGCACCAGCCGGCACGCCACCCCGAACCGGTTCCACGCGTTGATCACCGTGATCGCGGCGATCAGCTGAGCCAGCTCCCCCTCCTCGAAGAGCCCGGCGGCACGCTCGTACACCGCGTCCGGCACGAAGCCGTCCGTCAGGACAGTCACCGCCTCGGTCAGTGCGATCGCCGCGAGCTCCTTCTCGGTGTAGAAGTGCGGCGACTCCTCCCACGCGCTGAGCTGCACGATCCGCTCGACGCTCTCACCCGCCGCGAGCGCGTCCTTGGTGTGCATGTCCAGGCAGAACGCGCAGTGGTTGAGCTGCGAGGCGCGGATCTTCACGAGCTCCAGGAGGACGGGGTCCACGCCCTGCCGGGCCGCCGCGTCGAGCCTGACCATGGCCTTGTAGACATCGGGGGCGAGCTTGGCCCAGGGGAGACGGGCGCTGGGCTCGGGGGCGTACGCCGTGGGTTTCGTCGTCATGGTCTTCGTCGTCATGGTGAGGACCCTACGAGCGGAGTAGCCCAGGGGTATGGTCCATTCCCATGGCAAAAGCATGGGCCAATTTGGGGGTCGACCTGCATGTCGAGCCGACCGGGCCCGGCGTCCGCAGAGGTCTGACGGACGCCCTGCGCGAGGCGGTCCGCAGCGGCAGACTCGCCCCCGGAACCCGCCTCCCCTCCTCCCGTTCGCTCGCCGCCGACCTGGGCATCGCCCGCAACACGGTCGCCGACGCGTACGCCGGTCTCGTCGCCGAGGGCTGGCTCACCGCACGCCAGGGCTCGGGCACCCGCGTCGCGGAACGGACGCTGCCGCAACCGGCGCCCGCGTCGGCCGGGGCGCCCCGCACCCGCGAGCCGGGGCGCCCCGCGTACGACCTGATCCCCGGCAGCCCCGACCTCGCCTCCTTCCCGCGCACCGAGTGGCTCAAGGCCGCCCGCCGAGCCCTGACCCGCGCACCGCACGACGCCCTCGGCTACGGCGACGCGCGCGGCCGCCCCGAACTGCGCACCGCCCTCGCGGGCTACCTCTCCCGCGCCCGAGGCGTACGGGCCGACGCGGACCGCATCGTCGTCTGCTCCGGTTTCTCGGACGCCCTGACGCTGCTCGGCGCGGTGCTGCGGCAGCGCGGTCTGCGTTCGCTCGCCGTGGAGTCGTACGGCCTCGACGTGCACTGGAACCTGCTGCACCGCTCGGGCCTGCGCACCGTCCCCCTGCCCTTCGACGAACTCGGCACCCGCACGGACGACTTGACTGGCGTACGGGCCATGCTGCTGACCCCCGCGCACCAGTTCCCCATGGGAGTGCCCCTCCACCCCGACCGCCGGGCAGCCGTCGTGGACTGGGCCCGCCGCACCGGAGGCCTGATCCTGGAGGACGACTACGACGGCGAGTTCCGCTACGACCGCCAGCCGGTCGGCGCCCTGCAAGGCCTCGACCCCGACCACGTGGTGTACTTCGGCACCGCCAGCAAGTCCCTCGCCCCAGGCCTCCGCCTGGGCTGGCTGGTCCTGCCGCCGTCGCTCGCGGGCGAGGTCATGGCGCTGAAGGACGGCGGCGGTTGGTCCTCCGGTGTCCTGGACCAACTGACCCTCGCGGAGTTCATCACCTCCGGCGCCTACGACCGCCACATCCGCGCCGCCCGCCTCCGCTACCGCCGCCGCCGCGACGCACTCGTCTCCTCCCTCGCCACCCGCGCCCCCGCAGTCCGGGCCACCGGCATCGCGGCAGGCCTGCACGCCGTCCTCCAACTCCCGCCCGGCACGGAGCAGTCGGTCCTACGCGCGGCGGCGTGGCAGGGCCTGGCCGTCCACGGCCTGTCCCGCTACCGCCACGCGGCCGCGGTCACCGAACCGCTCGACGCACTGGTGGTGGGTTACGGCACGCCACCGGACCATGCGTGGTCGGGGGCGTTGGAGGCGTTGTGCAGGGCGCTACCGTAGGTTTTTCAGCCCGTCCGGCGTTTGAGGACGAGCGCGTCAGCGCGATGCGGGGGTCTGGGGGCGGCAGCCCCCAGGAACGGGACGGGAAGGGGCGGAGGGGGCGAAAAAACACTACGCACCCCCCTCCGGCGCCTCCCCGAACCGCGCCAGCGCCAACGCCCCCAGCACCGCAACCACAAACCCGAGCACCGCCAGCCACTCCAACCCCTCCCGCGTACGATCCCCCAGCCACACCACCCCCACCACCGCGGGCCCGACGGTCTCCCCAACGACCATCCCGGCAGTGGCCACGGTCACCGACCCCCGCTGCAAGGCGGACGTGAGAAGAAGAAACGCCGCACCCCCACCGACGAGAAGCGCGTACGTCGCCGGATTGCGAAGCAGGGACCCGACCGCAAGGTCGTCGACAAGCCGCACCGCCACCTCAACCACCCCGAACCCGAACCCGGCCCCGAGCCCCAGGACGAGCGCCCGCCCCCGCTCGGGCAAGCGCCCACCCGCCGCCCCCAGCAGCAGCACGCCCACCGCGGTCCCCAACATCGCGTACTTCAGCGCGATGGACCCCGCCCGGTCCCCCTCGGCCCCCGACGCCAGCCCCAACATGGCGAGCCCCGCACACACCACCCCCACCGCACCCCACTCGACCCGGCTCAGCCGCACATGCAGCAGCCGCGCCGCGACCACCGCCGTCACCGCCAGGCTCGCGGCGAGCGCGGCCCCCAC
Source organism: Streptomyces sp. NBC_00620 (assembly GCF_026341825.1). Lineage (GTDB taxonomy): Bacteria > Actinomycetota > Actinomycetes > Streptomycetales > Streptomycetaceae > Streptomyces. The sequence goes on along the minus strand of NZ_JAPENY010000001.1, from coordinate 774,021 downwards.
CGCGTAGATGGGCAGCGACCGCAGCGCCACGATCTGGAGCAGGAACCCGACCCCGTCGAGCGCGAGCCCCACGAGATACCGCCACTGCCGCACCGCCCGCAGGAGCAACGCGGCATCCGCACCGGCCCCGCCGCCCGTCCCGCCGTCGCCCGTCCCGCCACCGGCGGACGCCGCCTCGCGCGCGGCCATCGCCTGCAACACCGTCGCCGTACCGAAGCAGACCGCCGCACCGAGGGCGCAGATCATTCCAAAGAGCACGAAGTGACTGTAAGTGTCCCCGGGGGAGGGATTACCCAAGGGGGTCAATGGACGGCCACCGAAGTCGATCTTTAATCTGGTCGCTGAAGAGCATCTGAGCAGGACATCTGAGCAGGACAACGGGGGCACGGACATGGCGGATTCACGACGGCAACTGCGCTCGGGCACGGTCGTGCTCGGCGGCATGGGACTCCTCGCGGTGGCACTGACCGCCTGCTCCTCGGACCCCGACAAGCGCTGCGTCGACCGCGACAGCTACACCGCCACCAAGGGCTACGAGGTCGTAGCCGACAAGAACTGCAAGACCACCACCTCCGTCAACGGCAGCTACTACTACGGCGGCAAGAAGAAGAGCGGCTGGGTCAAGGGCGGCTCCTTCACCAAGTCGGGCTCGGGCAGCGGTTCGGGCAGCGGCGGCAGCGGCGTCGACCGGGGCGGCCTCGGAAGTGACAGCGGCAGCGGCAAGGGAAGCTCCGGCGGCTGAGCGACACGGATCCCGATCGAAGACGTACGCCATGGAACGCCGAACCATCGAGCCCCGCGACGGCTGGCAGCAGACCGTCGAGCAACAGGGCCTGATCTACCCGCTCACCCGCTACCCCGACGACTCCCTGCGCCCCTACTGGGACGAGAGCGCGTACTACGCCTTCTCGCTCCCCGAGGTCGAGGCGCTGGAGGAGGTCGTCGAGGAACTGCACCGCATGTGCCTGGTCGCGGCCGAGCACATCGTCGAGCGGGACCGCTTCGCCGACCTCGGTATCACCGACCCGCGCGTCGCGGGAGCGGTCGCCGAAGCCTGGCACCGACGAGCCGAACTCCCCTCCGTCTACGGCCGCTTCGACCTCCGCTACGACGGCACGGGTCCCGCCAAGCTCCTGGAGTACAACGCCGACACCCCGACGTCGCTCGTCGAGGCGGCCAGCCCCCAGTGGTTCTGGATGGAGGACCGGTTCCCGGGCGCCGACCAGTGGAACTCCCTCCACGAACGCCTCGTCGCCGCCTGGAAGAAGCACGCCGCCCTCCTCCCGCCGGGCAGCCCCCTCCACTTCGCCCACTCCGCCGCCGACGAACTCGGCGAGGACCTCATGACGGTCGCCTATCTCAAGGAGACCGCCGAACAGGCCGGACTTGACACGGACTGGATCCCGGTGGAGGAGATCGGCTGGGACCCCCTCTCCGGCCGCTTCGTCGACAACCAACTCCGTTTCATCCGCAGCTGCTTCAAGCTCTACCCCTGGGAATGGCTCACCACCGACCGCTTCGCCGACCACGTCCTGGACACCCTCGACAACGGCGGCGGCACGGGTACCACGCTGTGGATCGAGCCCGCCTGGAAGATGCTCCTCTCCAACAAGGCCCTCCTCGCCATCCTCTGGGAGCTCTACCCGGGACACCCCAACCTCCTCCCCTCCTACCTCGACGGCCCCCGCGAACTGGCGACGACGACGGGCTACGTCGCCAAGCCCCTCCTCGGCCGCGAGGGCGCGGGCGTGACGGTCCACCAGCCCGGCGCCTCACCCGTCGCCTCATCCGTCGCCCGTGAAGAACCCTGCTGCTACCAGGAATTGGCCCCTCTTCCTTCCTTCGACGGCAACCGTGTCGTCCTCGGCGCCTGGGTCGTCGAGGACGAGTCGGCCGGCCTCGGCATCCGCGAGTCCACCGGCCTGATCACGGACGAATACGCCCGCTTCCTGCCCCACGTGATCCTTTAGCCGGATCTAGGCCCCCAGTACCGCGCGGAGCTGGGCGAGCCCCCAGTCCAGGTCCTCCTTGCTGATGACCAGGGGTGGGGCGATCCGAATGGTGGCCCCGTGGGTGTCCTTGACCAGGACACCCCGGTCCATCAGCTTCTCGGAGATCTCCCGGCCCGTGCCGTACGCCGGGGCGATGTCGACGCCCGCCCACAGCCCGCGCCCGCGCACCTGTGTCACATGGCCCGTGCCCGTCAACAGCCCCAGCTCGCGGTGCAGATGATCGCCCAGCTCGGCGGCCCGCCGCTGGTACTCGCCCGACCGCAGCATCGCGATCACCTCGAGCGCCACCGCACAGGCCAGCGGATTCCCCCCGAACGTCGACCCGTGCTCACCGGGCCGGAACACCCCGAGCACCTCGGCCGAGGACACCACCGCGGACACCGGGACGACCCCGCCCCCGAGCGCCTTGCCCAGCACATACACATCGGGCACGACCCCCTCGTGCTCACAGGCGAAGGTCCGGCCGGTCCGCCCGAGGCCCGACTGGATCTCGTCCGCGATGAACAGCACGTTCCGCTCACGCGTCACCTCCCGCACCCCCTGGAGGTAGCCCTCCGGCGGCACCAGCACCCCCGCCTCCCCCTGGATCGGCTCAAGGAGCACCGCGACCGTCTCCTCGGTGACCGCCTCCCGCAGCGCCGCCAGATCCCCGTACGGCACGATGTCGAAGCCCGGCGTGTACGGGCCGAAATCCGCCCGGGCCTCCACGTCCGTGGAGAAGCTGATGATCGTCGTCGTACGGCCGTGGAAGTTGTCGCTCGCCACGACGATCCTCGCCGCCCCGTCCGGAACCCCCTTGACCCGGTACCCCCACTTCCGGGCCGTCTTCACAGCCGTCTCCACCGCCTCCGCGCCCGTGTTCATCGGCAGCACCATCTCCATGCCGCACAGCTCCGCCAGCTGCGCGCAGAACTCGGCGAACCGGTCGTGATGGAACGCCCGCGAAGTCAGCGTCACCCGCTCCAGCTGCGCTCTCGCCGCGTCGAGCAACCGCCGGTTGCCATGTCCGAAATTCAGCGCCGAGTATCCGGCGAGCAGGTCGAGGAAGCGGCGCCCCTCGACATCCGTCATCCACGCCCCGTCCGCCGTCGCCACGACGACCGGCAGGGGGTGGTAGTTGTGCGCACTGTGCGCGTCGGCCGCGGCGATGTACGCCCGCGTGGTCTCCGTAGTACTCACGGGGTCTCCGTTTCCTACAGCACAGGGGAATGGGGGCCGACTGGTGGCCTATTCCTATCGTCGCTCGCATGGTGGACCAGGGCCCCCTGTGATCCGGCGCGCCCGGTAGGCTGACCGGCGAGCCGTGACTGGCGCGCTGGGATGGGACCGACCATCGGGGAGCGGCTCGGATTGTGAGTGCCGTGCGCCTGGGCCGAACCGTGAATCGTGAACGCAATACGCCACGCCGTCCGGAGGCCGACATGCCAGAGCAGCCCCTTTCCACCGAGTCCACCGCCTTCCGCAGCGCCCTTGACGTGATCCGGGCCGTGGAGCCCCGGGTCGCCGACGCCATCGGCCAGGAAATCGCCGACCAGCGCGACATGCTCAAACTGATCGCCTCCGAGAACTACGCCTCCCCGGCCACCCTCCTGGCCATGGGCAACTGGTTCAGCGACAAGTACGCCGAGGGCACCGTCGGCCGCCGCTTCTACGCCGGCTGTCGCAACGTCGACACCGTCGAAGCCCTCGCCGCCGAGCACGCCCGCGAACTCTTCGGCGCCGAGCACGCCTACGCCCAGCCGCACTCCGGCATCGACGCCAACCTCGTCGCCTTCTGGGCCGTCCTCGCCCAGCGCGTCGAGGCCCCCGCCCTGGAGCGGGCCGGCGTCCGCAACGTCAACGACCTCACCGACGCCGACTGGGCCCAGCTCCGCCGCGACCTCGGCAACCAGCGCATGCTCGGCATGTCCCTGGACGCCGGCGGCCACCTCACCCACGGCTTCCGTCCGAACATCTCCGGCAAGATGTTCGACCAGCGCTCCTACGGCACCGACCCCGCCACCGGCCTCATCGACTACGAGGCCCTGCGCACCTCCGCCCGTGAGTTCAAGCCCCTGATCATCGTCGCCGGCTACTCCGCCTACCCCCGCCTGGTGAACTTCCGCATCATGCGGGAGATCGCGGACGAGGTCGGCGCCACGCTGATGGTCGACATGGCCCACTTCGCCGGCCTCGTCGCAGGCAAGGTCCTCACCGGCGACTTCGACCCGGTTCCGCACGCCCAGATCGTCACCACCACCACACACAAGTCACTGCGCGGCCCGCGCGGCGGCATGGTGCTGTGCGACGAGACCCTCGCCGAGCAGGTCGACCGCGGCTGCCCGATGGTCCTCGGTGGCCCCCTTCCGCATGTCATGGCCGCCAAGGCCGTCGCACTCGCCGAGGCCCGTCGCCCCGAGTTCCGCGACTACGCCCAGGCCGTCGTCGACAACGCCCGCGCCCTCGCCGAGGGCCTGATGCGCCGCGGCGCCACCCTGGTCACCGGCGGCACCGACAACCACCTGAACCTGATCGACGTCGCCTCCTCCTACGGCCTCACCGGCCGTCAGGCCGAGACCGCCCTCCTCGACTCGGGCATCGTCACCAACCGCAACGCCATCCCCGCCGACCCCAACGGCGCCTGGTACACCTCCGGTATCCGCATCGGCACGCCCGCGCTCACCACCCGTGGTCTGGGCACGACCGAGATGGACGAGATCGCGGGCCTGATCGACCGCGTCCTCACCGCAGCCGAGGCCGGCACCACCGCCAAGGGCAAGCCGTCCAAGGCCCAGCACATCCTGGACCCGAAGATCTCCGACGAGATCTCCCACCGGGCCACCGACCTGCTCACCGGCTTCCCGCTCTACCCGGAGATCGACCTCGGCTGACCTCGCGCCCGGGGCTGGTCGTCAGAGGGTCCGCGAGCCTCAGGGGCCTCAGTGGCCTCACGGGCTCGCGAGCCTCACAAGTCGATCAGCTCCTGCCGCGGGCCCGGCTCCCGCTCCTCGCGCTCCTCGCGTCGGCGGGCCGGTGACAGCCGACGTGCCATCCCCGGGAGAATCGGCCGCAGCACCAGCGCCAGCACCGCTCCGGCCGCGACTCCCGGTATCGCCCACCACCAGTCCGTGCCGTCGCCCGTCGTCGCGGCTGCCGTCGTGCCGGACTGCTCGGCGGGCGCGGGTGCAGGTGAGGCTGAGGCGTCCTCCGTCATCTGCCACGGCGCCGGATAGTCGGCGGCCCCGGATCCCTCGCCCGCCGGCTTGCCGAGCACTCCGAGTTTCTTGAACAGAGTGCGCACCTCGTCCGGTTGCCCGGCCTTGTGCCAGAAGCCGTTCATGGACTTCGGCACGTTGGTCGCCGTGTGTATCCAGACGTCCCCGCCCCCTGCCGTGTCCGGATACACGCGGTCGACCCGCCAAGGCGACACGTCATGGACCAGCCACGTGACATTGATCTGACGGCCGCTGCCCACACCCAGCCCAGGCGGCTCCTCGGGTGTGCCTCTGCCCGGCTCGCCGAGCAGGCTCTGCAACTCCCCGTACTCCTTGTCCGAGTAGTACAGCGCCGCGCTCTCCTCGCTCTCCGGCGAGACCACCAGCACACTCGTCGGGCCGCCTGCCGTCGCAGCCGGCGCACTCAGCAGCACCACGGCAACGGCCATCGCCAACGCTCCCGGCGCCGCGACCAGTTCACGAATCCTGCGCATCCGAACCCCCAACCAGCCAGTCGAGCAATGTGCGGCCGCCCACACGCCGCGTGTCACTTCTGGTACACCGCTCGACCCGCCGGGGTTCCCATTCCGCCCGGACCAGTTCCTCGACTAGGACCTGTCCGGCCGATCCCGGCGGAGACGCGGGGTGTGGCACGCACATCTGCGGCGTTGTCGTCGGTCACCGACGCTCCGCGTCGACTCCCTCCTCCGCCTTGCAGCTGCACGCACCACACCCCGCTCACCGGCACCATCAAGGCACCGCGGCTTCCCTCCACCGTGATCGGCCGGACAGGTCCTAATTCCCGGACCGGTTGACGGACTTGGCGATCTCCACCGCCCGCGACCTGGACGCGACGCCCTCCAGCCGAAGGGTCGTGTCACCCCCGTGCATCCAGAGCAGAGTCGGTCCGGCGGTCCGCTGGGAGCGGGTGAACCGGTCGCCGTGCTCGTCCACCAGCCAGAGCTCAAGGAGATGGGGCCTGGGGAACCACAGCGCCTGATTCGCGTAGTCCGTGCTCGCGCCCAGGGGCACATACTCCGGCTGCTCCCGCACCATCTTGGTGAACATCGGGTCGAGTTGGGCCGCGAACTCGTCGAGCCGGACCGTGTGCCCCTGCTCGCGCCAGCACAGGGTCACCAGGAATCGCCCCTTCGGCTCACGCGTCACCACCACCGCCCCCGGCGTCCCCAGGGCAGGGGGCACGAGTGGTGCGAAGCCCGCACGCCGCTCGGCCTCGGCGAGTGTGACCGAGGTGCCGTCGCAGCCGGGCACCTCGGCACCGGGCGAGGGCACCGCCGAAGGGTCGTACCGCACCTCGACCCCGCCGAAGCCGAACCAGTCCGTGACCGCGGCGCGCACCGGAGGCGTGAGCACTAGGACCGTCAGCAGCCCGCACAGCCCCGCGGTCAGCGCGCGCCAGCGCACCCGCGCCCAGCGGCGCACCCCACGGAGCCGCTCGCCGCGCCCTGGAGGCTCGGCGACCGGGATCGGCACCTGCCCGGCGAGTATCTGCTCCAGCACCCGCTCGACCATCGACTCGCTCCCGGCCACCCCCGGCTCGTCCAGCGAGCGCCCGAGCGCCCGCAGCTCATCGGGCAGCCGCGAGACACCTTCACGCCCACGCCGATCCCGGTCGCCGGAGGACCCCGCGCCCCCGGGCTCGTACGGCTCACTCATGCTCATCACCTCCTTCCCGGGACTCCTGACGATCCCGAGACCTCTCACCTTCCCGTGACTCCACACGCCCCCGGGATTCCACACCCTTTCGGGATCCCTCACCTTCCCGGGACCCGCCGGCACCTCCAGGCTCGAAATCCGGCAGCAGTCGCCCCAGCTTCCGCAGGGCGCGGTTGAGCCGTGACTTCACCGTGCCGCGTGGCCAGCCCAGGGCCTGAGCCGTCTCCGGTTCGTCCATCTCCAGCAGGTAGCGGTAGGTGACGACGAGCCGGTGGTCCTCGCTCAACTGGTCCAGGGCGGCCAGCAGTGCCGCGCGGCGCTCTATCTCCAGGGCCGCGGCCGCCGGGTCCGCCGATTCCGGTATCAGCGGCTCCGCTTCCACCAGTGCGGCCTCACGGCCGGCCAGCGTCCGCTGGCGCACCGCCGTCCGCACTGTGTTCCTCGTCTCATTGGCGACGATCGACAGCAGCCACGGCTTGAACGCCGCGCCGTCCCGAAAGCGCCCCAGCGAGCAGTAGGCCTTGATGAAGGCCTGCTGCACCACGTCCTCCGCGTCCGCACCCGCCCCCAGCGCCTTGGCCGCCCTGATCGCGATGCCCGTGTGGGCGCGCACCAGCTCCGCGTACGCCTCCGGGTCTCCGGCGCGTACCCGTGCGATCACCACGGCCTCGTCGACGACGATGCGGCCCCCCTCCCGCGTCCTCACACTCTTGTTACACCGCCCGGGCCCAATCGGTTCCCACCTGTTCCCGAGCAATGAGAGACACTTGAGAGAATGAGGGCATGGCCTCTGATCGTCCCCGCGTGCTCTCCGGAATCCAGCCCACCGCAGGCTCGTTCCACCTCGGCAACTACCTCGGCGCGGTCCGCCAGTGGGTGGCTCTGCAGGAGTCCCACGACGCCTTCTACATGGTCGTCGACCTGCACGCGATCACCCTCCCGCAGGACCCCGCGGACCTGCGCGCGAACACCCGGCTCGCCGCCGCGCAGCTGCTCGCCGCGGGGCTCGACGCGGACCGCTGCACGCTCTTCGTCCAGAGCCACGTCCCCGAGCACGCCCAGCTCGCCTGGGTCATGAACTGCCTCACCGGTTTCGGCGAGGCGAGCCGCATGACCCAGTTCAAGGACAAGTCCGCGAAGCAGGGTGCCGACCGTGCTTCCGTCGGCCTCTTCACGTACCCGATCCTCCAGGTCGCGGACATCCTGCTGTACCAGGCCAACGAGGTCCCGGTCGGTGAGGACCAGAGGCAGCACATCGAGCTCACGCGGGACCTCGCCGAGCGCTTCAATGGCCGCTTCGGCCAGACGTTCACGGTTCCGAAGCCGTACATCCTCAAGGAGACGGCGAAGATCTTTGATCTCCAGGACCCGTCGATCAAGATGAGCAAGTCGGCGTCCACTCCGAAGGGCCTCATCAACCTGCTCGACGACCCGAAGACGACGGCCAAGAAGATCAAGAGCGCGGTCACCGACACGGACACCGTCATCAGGTACGACACCGAGCAGAAGCCGGGTATCAGCAACCTGCTGACCATCTACTCGACCCTCACAGGAACCGGTATCGCCGAACTGGAGGAGAAGTACGCCGGCAAGGGCTACGGTGCGCTGAAGACGGACCTCGCCGAGGTCATGGTCGACTTCGTGACGCCGTTCCGGGAGCGCACCCAGCAGTATCTGGACGACCCGGAAACGCTCGACTCGATCCTGGCCAAGGGTGCCGAGAAGGCGCGTGCCGTCGCCGGGGAGACGCTCTCCCAGGCGTACGACAGGGTCGGCTTCCTGCCTGCCAAGCACTGACAACCCGTACTGGCTTGCGGACCGCGGCCGCCCCGGCGGCCAGGACGACAGCGTGTCCGAAAGCCAGTACGAGACGAGCACAACACCCGTACGACAGCCGGTAACGGGCGGCACCGCCGTACAGTCGATAGCCGTACCAGCCGAGCGGCCTGCCCTGCCCGCGAGGACCGAGAAGAACCGATACGACGACAGGAGACGACGTGGGGACCGTAACGATCGGTGTGTCGATCGCGGTCCCGGAGCCTCATGGCAGCCTGCTCCAGGAGCAGCGCGCGGGCTTCGGTGACCTCGCGGCTTCCGGCATCCCCACGCACGTCACCCTGCTGCCGCCGACGGAGGTCGACGACTCGGCGCTGCCCGCGATCGAGGCGCACCTCGTCGAGGTCGCCGCCGCCGGGCGCCCCTTCCCGATGCGGCTCTCCGGGACGGGCACCTTCCGCCCGCTGTCACCCGTCGTGTTCGTACGGGTCGTCGAGGGGGCCGAGGCCTGCACCTGGCTGCAGAAGCAGGTCAGGGACGCCTCCGGGCCCGTGGCGCGCGAGCTGCAGTTCCCGTACCACCCGCACGTCACCGTGGCGCACGGCATCGACGACGAGGCGATGGACCGGGCGTACGAGGAACTCGCCGAGTACGGGGCCGCGTGGCCGTGCAGCGGGTTCGCGCTCTACGAACAGGGTGCGGACGGGGTCTGGCGCCAGCTGCGGGAGTTCGTCTTCGGCGGCGCGGTGGTGCCTCCGCAGGCCTGCGCGCCGGCGGAGCACGACACCACCTTGCCCGCGCTCTGACCGGGCGCGCCGCGCGCCCCCGGACAGACCCTAGATCGGCAGCCGCCTGAACACCGGGCGCGGTACGTGCCGCAGCGCCGACATCGCGATCCGCAGTGCGCCCGGCACCCACACCGTCTCCGAGCGCCGCCGCAGGCCCGTCTCGATGGCCGTCGCGACCGCCTCGGGAGTGGTGGCCAGCGGCGCCTGCGCCAGACCGGCCGTCATCTTCGTGACGACGAACCCGGGGCGTACGACCATCACGTGCACGCCGGTACCGTGCAGCGCGTCGCCCAGGCCCTGCGCGAAGGCGTCCAGGCCCGCCTTGCTGGAGCCGTAGATGAAGTTGGAGCGGCGGGCGCGCTCGCCCGCGACGGAGGACAGCACCGCCAAGGAGCCGTGCCCCTGGGCCTGGAGTGCCCGCGCGCACACCAGGCCGGCCGAGACCGCGCCCGTGTAGTTGGTTTGCGCGACCCGTACCGCCGACACGGGATCCTGCTCGTCCCGCGCCTGGTCGCCGAGCACGCCGAACGCGAGCAGCACCATGTCGATGTCGCCCTCGGCGAAGACCTTGCCGAGCAGGGGCTCGTGGGACTCGGGGTCGAGGGCGTCGAAGGCGACCGTACGGGCGTCCGCGCCCAGCCCGCGCAGGTGCTCGGCAGCCCGCTCCAGGGCGGGCGAGGGCCGTCCCGCGAGCCACACCGTCCGGGTGCGCCGGGCGATCAGACGGCGCGCGGTGGCCAGCGCGATCTCGGACGTGCCGCCGAGGATCAGCAGGGACTGGGGGAGACCGAAGGCGTCCTTCATGACAACTCCTGGAGATTGAGACGACGGGACAGGTCCGACGTGAACACCCCACGTGGATCCAACTCGGCCCGCAGCGCACGGAACTCGGCCAGTCGTGGATACATGTCACCCAGCAGCTCCGGCCGCAGCCGCGAGTCCTTCGCGAGGTAGACGCGCCCGCCGGCCCCCGCGACCTCCTCGTCCAGCTCGTCGAGGAATGCCGAGAGGCCGGGCAGCCCGGCCGGGATGTCGAGGGCGAGGGTCCAGCCGGGCATCGGGAAGGACAGCCAGCCCGGATCGCCCTCTCCGAAGCGTTTGAGAACGGCGAGGAAGGACGGGCACCGGTGCCCCGAGATCCTCTCGACGATCCGCCGGAGTGCCTCCTCCTGGCCGTGTCCGACGACGAACTGGTACTGCACGAAGCCACCGCGCCCGTAGATCCGGTTCCAGTGGGGGACCCCGTCGAGAGGGTGGAAGAAGGTGGAGATCTTCTGCAGTTCACCGGCACGCGCGCGTGGCGCCTTCCGGTACCAGAGCTCATTGAAGAGGCCGACCGTCGAGCGGCCGAGCAGCCCCTCCGGCACGAAGGAGGGTGCGGCGGGGAACTGCGAGGGACGGAACGCCAATGGGTGTCTACGCGCGCGTGGGAGCAGGGAATCGAGCGGCGCGTGGTCGCCGCGGGTCAGCACCGAGCGCCCCATCGACGTTCCGCGCGCGAGGAGGTCGATCCAGGCGACCGAGTACCGGTAGCGGTGGTCCGTGGCGGTGATGCGGGTCATCAAGTCGTCGAGATCCGCCGCGCGTTCCGTGTCGACGGACATCAGCGAGGTCTCCACGGGCTGGAGCCGGACGGTCGCCTTGAGGATCACGCCGGTGAGGCCCATGCCGCCCGACGTGGCGTCGAAGAGCGGGGTGCCGGGGTCCACCGTGCGGATCTCGCCGTCCGCGGTCAGCAGCTCGAAGGAGAGCACATGGCGGGCGAACGAGCCCGATCCGTGGTGGTTCTTGCCGTGGATGTCCGCGCCGATCGCGCCGCCGACCGTCACATAGCGGGTCCCGGGCGTGACCGGCACGAACCAGCCCAGCGGCAGCAGCACTTCCATCAGCCGGTGCAGACTCACTCCGGCGTCGCAGAGCACGGTTCCGCCGTCGGCGTCGATGGTGTGGATCCGGTCCAGGCCCGTCATGTCGAGTACCGCGCCGCCCGCGTTCTGTGCCGCGTCCCCGTACGCCCGTCCCAGGCCCCGTGCGATGCCTCCGCGTGCCCCGCACTCACGGACGGCGGCCGCCGCCTCCTCGTAGCTGCACGGGCGGACCAGGCGGGCGCGGGTCGGGGCGGTGCGGCCCCAACCCGTGACGGAGACGGTGTCGGCGGGCATGACCGTGACCGTAGCGTCGGTAAGGGGGTATTACGTCCCGACCTCTCCCACCCTCATGGGTCCTCACCGAAATGGGTGATTAATGGGATGTCGTCATAGATTGTCTTAGTTCTGCGGTCGCTCCCTAGAAGAGTGAGATCACATGGACGAACTTGACGACGACGTTGACGGCAGCCTGCGCGACGACGTTGACGGCAGCCTGCGCGATGACGTTGACGGCAGCCCTCGCGATGACGCTGGTGGCGAGCCCGGCGGCATCGACCACCGGCTGCTGTCGGCGCTCCACGAGTGCGGCGCCGACTCCCGTGTAGCGGCCGTCGCGCGCGCCCTGTCCTGGAGCGGGGAGCACGGCGCGCTGTGGCTGGCCGTGGGGATCGCGGGGGCGGCCGTCGACAGGGAGCGGCGCGGAGCGTGGTTGCGCGCGACGGCGCTCACGGCCACCGCGCACGCCGTCAGCATGGGCGTGAAACGGATTGTGCGCCGTCCGCGCCCCGCACATGTGGTGCCGCTGGTGCGTACGGCCGGACGGCACTCCTTCCCCAGCTCGCACGCCACCTCGGCGGCGGCCGCGACGGTCGCGTACGGCGCGCTGGGGGCGCTCGGGGGGCGTGCGATCCCGCCGGTCGCTGCGGCGATGTGCGTGTCGCGGATGGTCGTCGGCGTGCACTACCCCTCGGACGTCGCCGCGGGTGCTGCGCTGGGGGCCGTGACGGCTCGGCTCGGTGCTCGCTGGATCGGGGGGCGGTCGTGACGGAGCGCACGGAGCGGGCGGAGCGCACGGAGCGCGTGGAGGGGGTGGAGCGTTCTGAGCGGGTGGCCGGCACTGTGCTTCTGGAGTGCGCGCCGTTCGCTCCGGCGCGCGCGAAGAGTCTCACGCCCTTCGGGCGGCTTACGCGCCTGGCTCGGGGGCTGTTCATCACCGCGCGCCCCCGCCAGTGGGTGAAGAACGTGCTCGTCGTGGCCGCGCCGGCCGCCGCGGGCCAGCTCTTCTCGCGGCACGCGCTCACCCAACTCTCGCTCGTCTTCGTGCTCTTCACGGCCTGCGCGGCCGCCGTGTACCTGATCAACGACGCCAGGGACGCCGCCGCCGACCGCGCCCACCCCGTCAAGCGCCGTCGCCCGGTCGCCGCGGGCCAGGTCCCCGTCCCGGTCGCCTACGCCGTCGGAGGCGCCCTTGCCGTCCTCGCGCCGACCGCCGCAGCCTGGCTCTGCCCGCCGGTCGTCCCCGCGCTGCTGACCGCGTACATCGGGATGCAACTGGCGTACTGCGTCAGCCTCAAGCACGTCCTGGTCGTCGACCTCGCCGTCGTCACCAGCGGGTTCCTGATGCGGGCGATGATCGGCGGGCTCGCGCTCGGTATCCCGCTCTCGCGGTGGTTCCTGATCACCACCGGCTTCGGGGCTCTGTTCATGGTCTCGGCGAAGCGCTACTCCGAAGCCGTGCAGATGGCCGGGAAAGCGGGCGCCACGCGCGCGTTGCTCACCGAGTACACCACCGGCTACCTGCGCTTCGTCTGGCAGCTGGCCGCCGGGGTCGCCGTCCTCGGCTACTGCCTGTGGGCCCTGGAGGAGGGCGGGGTGCCCAGCACCGGCGTGCTGCCGTGGCGGCAGCTGTCGATGATCGCCTTCATCCTGGCCGTTCTTCGGTACGCCGTCTTCGCCGACCGGGGAACCGCGGGCGAGCCCGAGGACGTGGTGCTCCGGGACCGTGCGCTCGCGCTCATCGGGGTGGTGTGGCTGGCGATGTACGGGCTCGCGGTGGCGAACTGGTGAGCCTCGGCCAACGGCACCGGTCCGCGTTTTGGGGTACCCGCACATTGGTTTTCCGAGGCGAGGGCAGAGTCGGATCATGGACTGGTTGAAGAAGCTTCCCGGCGTGGGACCGTTGGTCGCCCGTCTGATGGCCACGCACGCGTGGCGGTCGTACGAGCGGCTCGACCGGGTGAAGTGGACGCGGCTCGCCGCCGCGATGACCTTCATCAGCTTCATCGCGCTCTTCCCGCTGCTCACCGTCGCCGCCGCGATCGCCGCCGCCACGCTGAGCAGCGAGCAGCAGGAGGAGCTCCAGGACAAGCTCGCCGAGCAGGTGCCGGGCATCTCCGACCAGCTCGACATCAACTCGCTGGTCCAGAACGCCGGCACGATCGGCCTCATCGCGGGCGCCGTTCTGCTGTTCACCGGCATCGGCTGGGTCGGCCAGATGCGGGAGTGCCTGCGGGCGGTGTGGGAGCTGCCGGAGCCGGAGGAGAACCCCCTCCTGGCCAAGCTCAAGGACGCGGGCGTGCTCGTCGGGCTCGGTGGCGCCGTGCTCGTCACCATCGCCGCCTCCACCGTCGCGTCCACGACGGTCGGCTGGACGGCCCGGCAGATCGGTATCGACGAGGACGGCTGGGGCGGGGTCCTTCTGCAGGGCGCCGCGTTCGCCGTCGCCGTACTCGCCGACTTCCTGCTCCTGCTGTACGTCCTGACGCTGCTGCCCGGTGTCGAGCCGCCGCGGCGTCGGCTCGTCGTCGGAGCGGTGATCGGCGCCGCCGGTTTCGAGCTGCTCAAGCTGCTGCTCAGCAGCTATATGCAGGGGGTCGCGTCGAAGAGCATGTACGGGGCGTTCGGGGTGCCCATCGCGCTGCTGCTGTGGATCAACTTCACCGCGAAGCTTCTGCTGTTCTGCGCCGCCTGGACGGCGACGCAGAGCGCGGAGGATGAGCCCGATGTGGCGGAGGAGGGGGCCGAGGTGGAGGCTGAGGAAGGGGTCAGCGGCGCCGGCGCATCAGGTCCGGCAGCGGCCAGCGGCGGTTGACCAGGAAGCCGCCTGCCGCGATCAGTACGAGGAGGCCGCCCGTGATGGCCAGGGCGATTCCCACGCCGCTCGAACCGTCGCTCGCGTCCGCCGACGCGGCCACCGGCTTCGTGGACGCCTCGCCCGAGCTCTTCGCGCCCGGAGTGGTCGCGTTCGCGCCCGGCTGCGCGCTCGAGTCGATGCCCTGCGGCGGCACCAGCTCGCCCACCGGTTCGACCTTGCCCGCCGCCTTGAAGCCCCAGTCGAGGAGGGCGGCCGCTTCCTTGTAGACCTCGTTGTGCTCGTCCTTCTCCGGGTTCATGACCGTGACCAGCAGCACCTTGCCGTCGCGTTCGGCGACGCCGGTGAAGGTGGCGCCCGCGTTCGTGGTGTTGCCGTTCTTCACACCTGCGATGCCCTGGTACTGCGAGATGTCGCTGTCACCGGTGAGCAGCCGGTTGGTGTTCTGGATCTCGAAGGACCCGCGGGTCGTCTTGCCCTTCTTGTCCTTCGTCGTCTCGCCCGGGAACTTCGCCGACACCGTCGACGCGTACTCGCGGAAGTCCTTCTTCTGCAGCCCGGAGCGGGCGAACAGCGTCAGGTCGTACGCCGATGACACCTGGCCCTTCGCGTCGTAGCCGTCGGGGCTGACCACGTGCGTGTCGAGGGCCTGGAGCTCCTCGGCGTGCGCCTGCATGTCCTTGACCGTCTGGTCGACGCCCTTGTTCATCGCCGACAGGACGTGCACGGCGTCGTTGCCCGAGCGAAGGAAGACGCCGAGCCACAGGTCGTGGACCGTGTACGTCTCGTCCTCCTTTATCCCCACCATGCTGGAGCCGGAACCGATGCCGGCCAGGTCGGAGGGCACGACCTTGTGCTCCGTCGTCTTCGGGAACATCGGCAGCAGCGTGTCGGCGAACAGCATCTTCAGGGTGCTCGCCGGGGGCAGTCGCCAGTGCGCGTTGTGCGAGGCCAGGACCTCGCCGGACTCCGCGTCGGAGACGATCCAGGAGCGGGCGCTGAGGTCCTTGGGGAGCACGGGGGCGCCGGTGCCCAGATTCACCTGGGTTCCGGCCTGGCCGAGCTGCTCGCCGCCCACCGTCGACATGTTCGCCGGGGGTGTGGCCGACGGCGAGGTGGTGGCCGACGGGGTGGCCGACGGGCTCGCATCCGCGAAGGCGGGGGCCGTGAGCGAAAGGGACAACAGGGTGGCGGAAGTGACCAGCAAGGATCGCGTGACGGTCTTATTGGTGGCGGGCACGGTCGAGAAAGTACAGGGCGCCGGGCGCGAAGTCCCAACCCCCTCCCCACCCCGGCGCCGGGTACCGGCCGGCGACGGCGATACTGAACCCATGAAGCTCACCCGCCCCGTCTCCTGGTTCCTGCTCGCCTTCGGGGTGTGGAGCTGGGTCATCTGGATCACTTTCATCAAGAATCTGTTCAAGGACGGCAGCGGGCTCGCGTTCGACGACGCGGGGGATCCGACGGCGTACCTCTGGGTGCACCTGACGCTCGCCGTCGTCTCCTTTGTGTTGGGGACGGTTGTCGGGGGCATCGGGTTGCGCGGGGTCCGCGCCTTGCGCGAGACGGCGTCGTCTCAGACGTCGTCGTCATAACCGGGGGTACGAGACCGTGGTCGTCGTCTTTGTGATCATCCTGGTGGCTGTGGTGGCCGCCATCGTGGCACTGCACTGGTACGAGTGGCGCCGCCTGGTGCGCGACACGACCCGCGGGCCGGGGCTTGCCCGCCGTGCGGGTGCCGTCGTGTTCGTCGCCGGGCCCGTGCTGATGGTCACGGCTCTCGTCGCCGAGCGCGGCGGTGCGCCGTTCTGGCTCCAGCAGACCTTGGCCTGGCCCGGGTTCCTGTGGCTGGCGCTGTTCATCTACCTCGGTCTTGCCCTGTTTGTGGGGGAGGTCGTACGGCCGTTGCTGCGGCGGTTCCTGGAGCGGCGGGGGACTGCTGCCGAGCCTGACGTGTCTGCCCCGCCCGCGGTTGTCGTCGGGTCGGGGCCGCACCGGAGCATCCGTCCTCGGGCTGGCGCGGAATCGGTTGCTCAAGAGGGTGGCGGCGTTGACGCGCCAGCCGCTGCGGGCGGACGTTCCGGTACGTCCCCTTCTGACGGTTTTGCGGGAGGCGGGCCGTCTCGGCGTCTCTTTGTCTCCCGGGTGGTCGGGGGTGTCGCGGCTGCTGCGGCGGTAGGGACTGTTGGGTACGGGACGTACGGCGTTCTGCGTGGGCCCTCGGTCAAGCGGGTGACCGTGCCGCTGGCCAAGCTGCCTCGGTCCGCGCACGGGTTCCGGATTGCGGTGGTGAGCGACATCCACCTGGGGCCGGTTCTTGGGCGTGGCTTCGCGCAGCGTGTTGTCGACACCATCAACTCCACCCAGCCCGATCTCATCGCGGTGGTCGGTGACCTGGTCGACGGCAGTGTGAAGGATCTCGGGCCCGCGGCTGCTCCTCTCGCCCAGCTCAAGGCCCGGCACGGGGCGTTCTTCGTCACCGGCAATCATGAGTACTTCTCCGGTGCCGAGCAGTGGGTCGAGGAGGTACGACGGCTCGGTCTGCGCCCGTTGGAGAACGCTCGCGTGGAGCTGCCCGCCTTCGACCTCGCCGGGGTGAACGACGTGGCGGGCGAGAGCGAGGGCCAGGGCCCCGACTTCACCAAGGCGCTCGGCGACCGGGACACGTCAAGGACGAGCGTCCTGCTGGCCCACCAGCCGGTCCAGATCCACGACGCCGTCGAACACGGCGTCGACCTCCAGCTCTCCGGCCACACCCACGGAGGCCAGCTGTGGCCGGGCAACTTCATCGCAGATCTCGCGAATCCGACTCTGGCCGGGCTGGAGCGGTACGGGGACACGCAGTTGTACGTGAGCCGGGGTGCGGGGGCGTGGGGGCCGCCTACGCGGGTGGGGGCGCCCTCGGACATCACGGTGGTGGAGCTGGCTTCGCGGCAGGCCTGAGGCTGTCCGGCTCTTCACAGGTTCCTGATCTTTGATGGCGCCTTGTGACCACGCCCAGAAGGATCATGTTCTCGTCCGCAGCGGGAAGGCTGAGCCTCGGCTGGCTGCTGGCGGCGCTATTCGTAGTGTTCTGGACGTTCTGCAGGGTGTGGCATCTCCCAGGCGGACAGTCGTCCACGGAACAGCACCTCCGTGACTACGGGAATGCGGCCCGGCTCGCCCCCATCGCAATGTCGATCCTGCTTGTCGTCCACGCAAGCGGGACCCTGCGCCGCGCGACCTCCGGGTGGGACAGGGTGATCAGGACCTGCTGCCTGTCGGGTGGGGTGATGTGGGCCGGGTCCTTCGTATGGATGTGGACGTCCTGGCAACAGGCGGGATCCGGCCCGAGGGCGCTGGCCATCGTCGCGCTTTGCCTGTGCCTGGCCGGTGCCGCGCTCTGGTACGTCCATGAAGCCCGGGCTCGGGGTGAGGAGGGGCAGCCTCCGCTGCTCGACGTGCGAGAGGTGTACAGCAGCCTGCTTGCCCTGCGTACTTCGGGTGAGGGCCGGTTCGCCGTCGTACTGGCCCCTTTGGCTCTGGTCGGTTGGATCTACTCCCTCATCCTGCGGTGGACGGGGTGGGCCGGTCTGCTGGGACTGCGGGACGGGATGGAGAAGGATCTGTTCGAGCTCGTCAGCCGCTTTGTCGGGGCTCTCGCGGTGCTGCTTGCCTTGGTTCACTTTGTGAACCGCGAGCGCCGGCGCTGAGTCGCAGCGACGCCGTCCTCTCCTGTCCGGAGGGGAAACCCCCATGACTCCCCGCGGTAACTCGCTTACCCACAAGCCGATTTGAGCCACCCGATACCTCTTCCCTCGGTTGAAACTCCTGTGGTTAGGTGACCCGCGTCACTGGGGAGTGGCGCGGGGGCGGGGCCTGGGGAGGCAACCGATGCGATCCGTTCGCATACGGATTCTTGCGACGTTGTTGGTGTTGGCGGGCGCGGGAGTCGGCGGCTGGCAGTTGTTGCCGTCGCAGGGGGACAGGAACAGGACGATCACGGTCGGGACGACGGATGTGGTGACGTCGCTCGACCCGGCGGGTGCGTACGACGCCGGGTCCTGGGCCTTGTTCAGCAATGTGTTCCAGACGCTGCTGACGTTCGAGCCGGGGGGTGCCACCCCTGTGCCGGACGCGGCGGAGAGCTGTGGCTTCGTGGGGAGTGGGCTGCGGACGTACCGCTGCACGCTGCGCGACGACCTGACGTTTCCGAGCGGGCTCAGGATGACCGGCGAGGATGTGAAGTTCTCCTTCGACCGGGTGAAGGACATCAACTCCGAGGTGGGTCCCGCCAGTCTCTTCGGCACGCTCGGTTCCGTGGACGCCAGTGGTCAGACGGTCACCTTTCATCTGTCCTCGCCCGACGCGACCTTTCCGTTCAAGGTGGCCACCGGCGCCGGCTCGATCGTCGACCACACCCGCTATCCGAAGGACGGTCTGCGCACGGACACCGGTGCGGACGGCACTGGGCTGTATGTGCTGAAGAGGTATACGAAGAACTGGCGCGCCGTTCTGAATCCCAACCCGCGTTACAAGGGCGCCGTCAAGGACACCGGCCGGCCCATCGAGCTGCGCTACTACGCCGACTCGCAGGCGCTGAACAGGGCCTGGAAGGCGGAGGAGTTCGATGTCGCCACCCGTCAGTTGCCCCCCGAGGTGCTCTCCGAGCTCACGGCGAGCGATCCCAATCAGCGGGTCACGGAAGCCGACAGCCCCGAGAGCCGCAATCTCGTGCTGAATGTCCGCGCGGACTCGCCACTGCACGACCGCCGTGTACGTCAGGCCATCGCCGCGCTGATCAACCGCGAGCAACTGGTCAGCGAGACGTACAAAGGGACCACCGATCCGCTGTACGGGCTCGTCCCCACCGGCATCACCGGCCACTCGACCTCGTTCTTCGACGCCAATCCCAAGCCCGACGCGAACAAGGCGCGGGCGCTGCTGGAGGAGGCCGGGGTGCAGCTGCCGGTCCGCTTCACCTACGGGTATGCCGAGGGGCGGGGCGTCGCGAAGGAGGAGGCCGCCGAGCTGAAGCGGCAGCTCGAGGCGGGCGGGCTGTTCGCGGTGGAGACCAAGGGGTACGAGTGGACCGACTTCCAGAAGCGTTACGCGGACGGGGAGTTGGACGCATGGGCGGTCGGCTGGGTCGCCGACTTCCCGGACGCGGACACCTTCAGCGCCCCGCTCGTCGGCACCGGCAACAGCATGAAGAACGGGTACAGCAGCAAGGACGTCGACCGGCTGATTCTGGCCACTCAGAAGAATGAGGACCGGAGCGTCACCACCGCCGACTTCCGGGAGTTGCAGGACGTCGTGGCCCGCGATGTTCCGCTGATTCCCCTGTGGCAGCGCAAGGAGTACGTGCTCAGCAGTGAGGACGTCGGCGGTGGCCAGTATCTGTCGGACGGGACCGGTGTCTTCCGCCTCTGGCGGCTGAGCTGGATATGACAAGTGGCGCGATCTCCCGAGTATGACAAGTGTCGTGATCCTGTGGGTCGGTACTCACCCGAGTGACAGCGCACCCTCGCTCAACGCAGCATCATGTGTCGGAGATGTGTGCGGGGTGAGGAGTCGATGTGCTGAGACGCAACTCGTTCCGGCTGCCCCGGCATCCGGCATCCGTCGGTCTCGCCCGGCACCGGGTGCGGGACCATCTGGCCGACTGGGGCCACAGCATCGACGACCCGGTCCTCGCGGACGCCGTCCTGCTCGTCTCGGAGCTGGCGACCAACGTGGTGCGCCACGGCCCGCTCCTTGAGCGGGAGTTCGAGGTCGCGGTGACCGCCCTCGCCGACGGCTCCTGCTTCATCGAGGTCTCCGACGAAGGCTTCACCGAACCCCGGCTGCGGACGGTCGCCGAGTGGGAGGAGACCGGCCGCGGGCTCCACATCGTCGAGAGCATCGCCGAGGCGTGGGGGGTGTGGAGCCGGGGGCGCTACGGGAAGACGGTGTGGGTGGTCGTGGCGGCGTCGTCCGCGTGACGGCCCTCATCCGACCTCTCACCAGGGCGCGTGGCGACGACAACCACGTGATCCGTATTTAGTCAGGCGAACTCGCGCAGGCCGAGCAAGGGCCCGACAAGCGCGCTCAAGCCCGCTGCCGCGCCGGCAGCGACACCGTCACCGCCAGCCCCGCACCCGGCGACGTCCGCACCGCCACCTCGCCCCCGTGCGCCGTCACCACACCCTGCACGATCGCCATGCCGAGCCCGCTGCCCGCCCCGCCGCCCGCCCGGAAGAACCGGTCGAAGATACGCGCCGCGTCGTCCGCCGCGAGACCGGGACCCTCGTCCGCGACACACAGTCGTACGACACCGTCCTCGCGCTCCAGACCGAGCCGCACCGGCACCTCCGCGGGCGTATGGGTGCGTACGTTGCCCACGAGATTGCCGAGCACCTGCCGCAGCCCCGACTCGTCGGCGTGCACGAGGAGCGTGCCGTCGGCGCCGACGGTCACCGGGCGGTCCGGCTGCTGGGCCCGCAGATCCTCCGCCGCGTCCCGGACCAGACGGCTCAAGTCGACGTTCTTGAAGCGCAGTTCGGGCCGCTGGTCGAGCCGGGCCAGGGTGAGCAGCTCGTCCACGAGGCGCCCCATGCGGTCGGCCTCCGCGTGCATCCGGTCCCAGGCCCGCCTGCGCTCGGCCGGATCGGGCAGCATGCCCTTCTCGATCAGCTGGAGGTAGCCGCGTATCGCCGACAGCGGTGTGCGCAGCTCGTGCGAGGCGTCCCCGACGAACCGGCGCAGCTGGGCCGCGCTCTGCTCACGCGTCCGGTGCGCCGACTCGACCTGGTGGAGCATGGAGTTGAGGGCGATCCGCAGCTGCTCGACCTCCTGGGTCGGATGGCGGTTGGAGGGCACCCGCCGGGTCAGATCCCCCTCGGCGATCGCCGACGAGGTCTCCACCATGTCCTCGAGCGGCCGCATCCGGCGGCGCACGCTGAACATCGTCAGGCATCCGAGCAGCGCCAACAGCAGTGTCCCGAAGGCCACATCGAGTTTCAGCGCCTTCGCGATGCCCGTGTGCAGCCCGTCCGTGGAGTTGGCGAGCAGGACGTACGTGCCGTCCGCGAGCCGCGTCCCGGTCGCCCGGTAGTCGGCGCTGTTCACGTTGATGTCCTGCGGTTCGGTGTCGCCGACGAGTGCGCGCGGGTTGTCCACGGCAGCGGCCAGTGCGCGCTGGGCGTCGGTCGGCTTGATGCCGCCTATCGCGATGACCGCCCCGTGCGTGTCGACCGCCGCGTAGATCGAGTCCGGCTTCGGCGACTCGTCCGTCTGCGGTACGAGCCGGTCGCGTATGAACGCCAGCGCGCTCAGCGAGTCGATCTGCCGCATGGTGAGCTGCGAACTGCCCAGCGAGTCGCGTGTCTTGACCAGCTCGGCGTCGACCTGGTCGAGCAGGTAGTGCCGCATGCCCATCAGGCTCACGGCGGTCGCCATGATGATGCCCAGGGCCAGCAGCGCCACGTTCGCGAGCGTCAGTCCGCCGCGCAGCGAGTGGATCCCGTGGTGGCTGTGCGGACGGCGGATCCGCACGGGCGGTATCACCACGCGCCAGACACTCATGCGAGCCCGTATCCGACGCCCCGCCGGGTCTGTATCACCGGCGGCCCCAGCGGTTCCAGCTTGCGGCGCAGATAGCTGATGTACGTCTCCACGACGGTCGACTCGGCCGAGTGCTCGTACTGCCATACGTGGCGCAGGAGTTGCTCCTTGGGGACGATCCGCCCGCCGTTGCGGACCAGGAAGCGCAGCAGGGCGTACTCGGTGGGGGTGAGCTCCACCGTGCGGTCCCCGCGGTGCACGCGGTACGTCGTCTCGTCCAGCTCCAGATCGCCGTACCGCAGGGGCGGCCGCTCCGGCAGGATGTCCGCCGGGCGCGTGCGGCGCAGTACGGCGGTGATCCGGGCGACGACCTCGTCGATGTTGAACGGCTTGGTGATGTAGTCGTCGCCGAAGCCGAGCGCGCCCACGATCTCGGCCGGCGCGTCCCGCGCGGTGAGGAACACGATCGCCAGGTTCGGCTGCCGCAGGCGCAGTTCACGGCCCAGCGCCCGCCCGTCGCCGTCCGGCAGCATCACGTCGAGCAGCGCCGCGTCGGGGCGGGTGCGCTCGGCGAGCGTGAGCGCCTGGCGGACTGTGCTCGCCACCATCACCTCGAAGCGGTGGTAGCGCAGGGCGATGGTCAGGACGTCGGCGATGCTCGGCTCGTCCTCGACGACGAGGACGGTGGCCCCCTCCAGAGCGGTCATGCCCCCAGTATCCGCGCCCCCACTGACAACGGGCCCGTTCCCTCTCCTTGGAGTTCCTTGAGAGTCATGGGCGGGCGGTGCCCTGCGGAGGGAGGTGCGGAGATCCTGAGGGCTCAGGACCCGGGGGACCCGACGAAGGAGCGTTGAGCGTGGCGACATTGGCACGGTGGTGCTATCGGCACCGGCTGGTGGTCCTGTTGCTGTGGGTGGGGGCGCTGTTCGGACTTGGCTTCGCGGGTTCGGCCGCGGGCACGAACTATGCGGACACCTTCTCTCTTCCCAACACGGACTCCAAGAGCGCGTACGACCTGATGGAGAAGGCCTTCCCGGAGCGGGCGGGCGACACCGACACGGTGGTGTGGAAGGTCGACAGCGGATCGGTGCGGGACGAGTCCGTACGGTCCCGGATCGAGCCCGCGCTCGTCGAGATCGGCAAGATGAAGGGCGTCGGCGACGTCACGAACCCGTACGCGGCCGGGGGCGCCGCGCAGATCAGTGAGGACGGGCGGATCGCCTACGCCCAGGTCACCTTCGCCGAGCAGGCGAACGCGGTACCGAAGGAACTCGTCCAGGACGTCGTCGACACCTCGCAGGACGCCGAACGTGCGGGCCTCGAGGTGGAGTTGGGCGGTCAGGCGATCCAGCGGGTCCAGGAGCCGCCGACCGGCCTCGCCGAGCTGGTGGGCGTCGCGGCGGCCGCGATCGTCCTGTACCTGGCCTTCGGCTCGTTCCTCGCGATGCTGCTGCCGATCGGCATCGCCATCTTCGGCGTGGGCACCGGCATGTTCTCGACCCAGCTCCTCAGCCATGTCACGAACGTGCCCGAACTCGCCTCGCTCCTCGCCACGTTGATCGGTCTCGGCGTCGGCATCGACTACGCGCTGTTCATCGTCACCCGGCACCGGCGCGGCATCATGCGCGGCGAGAAGCCGGAGGACGCGGCGGTCACGGCCCTCAACACCTCGGGCCGGGCAGTGCTGTTCGCGGGCGGCACGGTGGTCATCGCGCTCGCCGGAATGCTCGTGATGAACATGCGCTTCCTGGACGGCGTGGTCGTCGGCACGGCGGTCACCGTCGTGCTGAGCGTCCTCGCGGCCATCACCCTGCTGCCCGCACTGCTCGGCCTGCTCGGCACCCGGGTGCTCAGCCGCCGCCAGCGGCGCAGGCTCGCCGCCGAGGGACCGCAGCCCGACCGTACGAGCGGCCTGGCGGTGCGCTGGTCCGCGAACGTCGAGCGGCACCCGCGAAAGGTCGCCGCGCTGGCCGTGGTCGTCATGGCGGTCCTCGCGCTGCCTCTGCTGTCGCTCCGGCTCGGCACGACCGACCAGGGCAACGACGATGCGTCGTCGACGACCCGACAGGCGTACGACCTGCTGGCCGAGGGCTTCGGCCCCGGCTTCAACGGCCCCCTCCAGGTGGTCACGGAGAGCCCCGACACCACCGCCCTGGTCACCGGCATCCGCGAGACCGAGGGCGTCGCCCAGGTGGTCGCCCTGCCGCCCGGCCAGGGCGTCACGGTGATCCAGGTCGTGCCGACCACGTCACCGCAGTCCGTGGAGACGGACGAGCTCATCGACACCCTGCGCGACCAGGTGATCCCGGAAGCGGGCGTCACCGCCCATGTCGGCGGCGTGACAGCGGTCTCCAAGGACTTCTCGTCCGTGACCGCGGACCGGCTGCCGTACTTCGTCCTGGCGATCATCGGCCTGGGCTTCCTGCTCCTGATGGTCGCCTTCCGCTCGATCGTCGTACCGCTGACAGCAGCGGTGATGAACCTGATCGCGGCCGCCGCGTCCTTCGGCGTACTCGTCGCGGTCTTCCAGTACGGCTGGGGCCTGGACATCCTGGGCCTCGGCAAGGAAGGCCCGATCAACTCCTTCCTGCCCGTCATCATGCTCTCGCTCCTCTTCGGCCTCTCGATGGACTACCAGGTGTTCCTGGTGAGCCGGATGCACGAGGAATGGGTGCACACGAAGGACAACGCACGGGCGGTCCGCGTCGGCCTGGCGGAGACCAGCCGCGTCATCAACTCCGCCGCCCTGATCATGGTTTGCGTCTTCCTGGCCTTCGTACTGAGCGGCGACACGGGCGCCGCGATGGCGGGAGTCGGCCTGGCGGCAGCCGTCGCACTGGACGCCTTCATCCTCCGTACGGCCCTGGTGCCGGCCGCGATGCATCTGCTCGGCAAGTCCAACTGGTGGCTGCCCGCCGGACTGGAGAAGCGGCTGCCGCATCTGGCCGTGGAGCCGAAGGAGGACGGTTCGGGGCCCGCCCCTGCCGCGGCCTCGTCCGGCGCGACGGTGGTCCACGGCTTCGTCCGCGACGGGGAGGGCGCCCCGGTCGACGGCGCGGTCATCCTGCTGCTCTCGAAGGGCGGCCGCCAGCTCGATCGCGTGACGTCCCTGGCGGACGGCTCGTACATCGTCTCGGTCCCGGTCCCGGGCACCTATCTGGTGGCCGCGACGGCTCCTTCGTACGCGCCCCGCGCACGGCATGTGGTCGTGACCGATGAACCGCTGGTGCACGACGTGGAGTTGGCGGACGGGGAGGTCGACGCCGTCAACTGAGGGGGTTGGCCGAAGTGCAGGGGCGTGCTCCGGAGGGTTGTTCTCCGGAGCACGCCCCTCAGCGCTTCTTCGCGGGGTCCGGCAGCGCGTTCGTCATCCCCGGCAGGAAGTCCGTGAACAGCTCGTGCACCTCGTGGACGAGCGGCCGCAGGATGCGGAAACGGGCCAGGGAGACGCCGCGTGCGGTGAGGCGGGCGCCGCGCTCGGCGAGCCGGTAGCTGCGCTCGCGTCCCTCGGTCCGGTCGAAGACCCAGTACAGGACGAGTCCCATCTGGGAGAGCCACATCAACTCGGGGAGCGCCTCGCGGAGTTCCTCGGGCACCTTGGTCTTGGCCCCGGCGAGCGCCTCCCGGTGAACGCTGATGGCCTCCTCGCGCGCGTGCTCCGACTCGGGGGAGAAGGGACTGAGCGGGCTGTCCGGGTCGGCGGCGTTCTTGAAGAACTGCACCGCGAACTCGTGGTACGGCGTGGCGATGTCCAGCCACGCCTTCAGCACCCCGCCGAGCCGGGCCTCCAGATCGGTCTCCCGGTCCAGTACCTCCCGGACCGCCGCCTGATGCTCCTTGGCGATCCGGTCGTAGAAGCCCTGGATCAGGTGCTCCTTGCCGGCGAAGTAGTAGTACGCGTTGCCGACGGAGACCCCGGCCTCCTGGGCGATGGCCCGCATGGTCGTCTTGTCGTACCCCCGTTCCTGGAACAGCCGCATCGCCGTCTCCAGGATCAGGGCGCGGGTCTGCTCGCTCTTGGCGGGGCCCTTTTCAGGGCCCTTCTCCGGAGGGAGCGTTTTGTCGGAGCCGGGGCTGTCTGTCGGTACTGGCACGAGAAGGAGCCTAACGAGTGGAACAGGTGCCGCTGTCGCAGCCGGGAGGGTTGTCGGTCCGGCCTGCGGGAGGGGTGTTGGTCCGGCCTGCGGGAGGGTTGTCGGTCCGGACTGCCGGAGGAGTGTTGGTCCAGTCGGTCGGAGGGTTGTAGGTCCAGCCCGACTGAGGGTGGTAGACCCATCCGTCACCGCTGTAGTAGGCACTCCCGCCCCAGCCGCTGCCGCTCCAGCCGCCGCTTCCCGCCTTTCGGCTGTCCCTCCACTTGGCGGCGGCGAGCATCGCGCCCTTCGCGAGGTGCGCACCCGCCGGTGTGCTCAGCCGGTGAGCGAGCGGCCGGTGCTCGCGCAGCGCCCACAGGCATACGACCCAGGCGGCGGACCCCCGGTAGACCTGTCCGCCGTCCCCCACGACGGTGATCTCCTCGAGGGCGGCCCGCTGGTCCAGCGCCGGGAACCGCTCCCCGGCCTCGGCGGACCCGGCCGGAACGAACCGGAGCGGCACCAGCTGCGGCTGCTTGCCCAGCCAGTCGCGCAGGAAGGTACAGAGCGAGCACTGGGCGTCGTACAGGACGGTGAGCCCGAGGACCGGGACGCGCGCGGCGTCCCGGTCCCGGGTGGCTGGGATGCCGGCCATCGGGGTCACGCCCCGGCCGACGGAGCGATCCAGTCGGTCGGCGCGACGGGCGGCAGCTGCTCCCGCTCCATGACGCCCCGGCGCCGGATCTTGTTGAGCACGTACACGTTGCCGAGGTGCATGACCCCGAGCACGAGCAGCACCACACCGAGCTTGGTCGACAGAGCCTCGAAGACCTCGCGGGCGTCTCCGATCTCGTCGTCCCCGTTCAGGTAGAGCGCGACGAAGCCCAGGTTGACCAGGTAGAAGCCCACCACCAGCAGGTGGTTGACGGCATCGGCGAGCTTCTCGTTCCCGTGCAGCACGTCGGCCAGAAAGATCCGCCCGTTGTGGCTGAGCGTGCGCGCCACCCAGACGGTCAGCGCGATGCTGACCAGCAGATAGATGACGTACGAGACGACCGTGAGGTCCATGTCCCCACCCCTCCATGCTTTCTTGAACGCGTTCAAAACGCTGTCGAGAAAGAATGTAGACCCGCTTTTGAACATGTTCAAGTCGAGGGAGATGGTGGGGCGGGGTGAGGGTGGTCACGCTTGCCGGCTGAGCTCCGGCCGCTTGCTGTAGTCGGTGAGACCGATGACGTTGCCCCAGGGGTCGGCGAACTCGACGGTCCATCCGGTGGCGCCGCGGAAGGGCGCGTCGAGGGCCTCGATACCCGCCGCAGCCAGCACCCCGGCCACGGCCCGCGCGTCCCGCACCTCCAGCCACACCCGAGGCGACGCCCACACCGGCGCCCGCCGACTCAACTCCTCGTCCAGCCGCAGCAACACCCCCGGCGTCTCCTTCCCCACCTTCAGCAGGGCGATCCCGGCCTCGTCGAGCCGAAACGCGACGGGGAAGCCGGCCCGCTCGTAGAAACCGACGGCCTCGTCGAGATTCCCGACGGGCAGGAGCATGTTGTCGAAACCGAGCAGCTCGTACGACTCATCATCTGACATGTCGTCAGATTAGGTGGGTGCGCTTCGGGCGGCTCGGGGGCTGACCGTGGGGGTCACCCGTTGGGGGGAGGCGGGTGACATCCCATGGGTGCGCTGAGTCGGCACGCGAGACTCCGCCGCATGGGGGCAACCTTGAGCTCCGCATCGGAGTCGATCGACGGGAGTCTCGGCTTCTCGCGGGCCGCGTGATTGTCAGTGGTGCCTCGTACTGTCGGCGGCATGGGAATGGTGATGTTCGTCGACGAGACGACCAGTGGGGGCCGGGGCGCGGGCTGGGGGCTCGAGATCGCCGAGGAGCGGCTCAGTGCGCGTGAGTTGATCCGGCGGCGGGTCTTTCAGGAGGTCGCCGAGTACAACGCGCGTATGCCGAGGGTGTTCCAGGGGCTTGTGCAGCCGGAGGACGCGGAGCGCGTGCTGAACGGGTACGCGTTGCGGACTCCGCGGCGTATAGATCCCGATGCCCAGACCGAGCTGGCGCTCAAGGCGTTCGCGGGCAATGGTTTCCTGCTGCTCGTCGGGGACCGGCAAGTGACCGATCTCGACGAGGAGATCGAGCTGCTGATGGGCACCGAGGTCACGTTTCTCAAGCTCGTCGCCCTGGTGGGTGGATGATGACGAACACTCCTCGATCCCACCTGCAGCGGGTACGGAACCAGGCCGACGCGGGGAATATGGGCAAGCTCGCCGACGAGGTACTCAAGGCGGCCGTCTCCAGCAATGGCCACTGGGGTGGCGGTTGGGCCGAGATCCTCGAGCTTCTGCGGAGCCTGCCTCTGGAAGAACGGCAGCGTCTCGCGCACGCGCTGGTGGACCGCTTCCACTCGCTGACCGAGGAGTCGGCGGCCCGGCCGAACGTGCTGATGCTGCTCGGCATCATCGGCCGTGATCTGCCCGACGACTTCTTCCTCCCCACCGAGCGCCTGGCGGAGCTGGTGACGCTCGGCGGACGGCACTCCTTCTGGTACGCCAGCCGATTCGACGTCCTCGCGGAGGCGGAGCTCGCGACGGGCCGACCGCTTCCGCCCGCCGTCGTCGCCGTCTTCCGCCGCACCGCCATGGTCGCCTACCGCTCCGACTCCCTCGCCGAGCTGGTCAAGAAGCTCCCGGACCCCGTCCTCAACGTCGGCGAGGAGTGGGCCGAGCGGGCCATGGAACAGATCGCCGGACCGGGCGACCTCTGGCACGCCCTGCTCTCCCACGCCATCACAGCCACCGCGTCCAAACCCACCGCCAAGTGGGACAAGCAGGCCCGCCTCCTCATCGACACTCTCGGCGCGGACCACGTCCGGGACACTGTGCTGCCCTGGCTCGCCCTCGTCGGCCGCCCCCGGACCTTCCCGCTCGAACGCCAGACGTACGAACCGGACATCAACAGCGCCTACGACCCCTACAACGCCGACGCCCTGCGCGGACTCGCCTGGCTGCTCTCCCTCCTCCCGCCCCACCCCGACACGGCCCGGGCGCTCGGCGTGCTCGTAGAGACCTCGCTCAGGAAGGTCGCGGGGCTCGGACCGCGCAACCCCAAGGTCGCCAACGCCGGCGTGATCGCCCTCGCCCGCATCGACAGCGAGTCCGCCCTCGCCGAACTGGCCCGGCTGGCCACCCGGGTGACGTACAAGAACACCGCGAAGCTGCTCGACGGCGCACTGGAGGCGCGGGCCACCGCACTCGGGCTGAGCCGGGAGGAGATCGAGGAGCTGGCCGTCCCGGCGTACGGGCTCAGCGAGGTGGGCCGTGCCCGCCACCAGTTCGGCGAGGTCACCGCCCTCCTCGACGTCCACGGCGGCAAAGCGGTGCTGAGCTGGCGCAGGGCCGCCGGCAAGGCGGTCAAGAGTGTGCCCGCAGCCGTGAAGCGGGACCACGCCGACGAGCTCAAGGAACTCAAGGCCGCCGTCAAGGACATCGACAAGATGCTGTCGGCCCAGAGCGAGCGCCTCGACCGGCAGTTCCTCGCCCGTCGCACCTGGACGTACGCCACCTGGCGCGAGCGCTACCTCGACCACCCCCTCGTCGGCACCCTGGCCCGCCGCCTTCTCTGGACCGTTGACGGCACCCCGGCCGGATTCGCCGACGGTGAGCTGCGCACCCTCACCGACGACCCGGTGAGCGGAGCAGCGGAGGTCGAGATCTGGCATCCCGTGGGACGCGAACCCGCCGAGATCGTCGCCTGGCGGGACTGGCTGGAGCGGCACGCGATCACCCAGCCCTTCAAGCAGGCCCACCGCGAGGTGTACCTGCTCACCGACGCCGAGCGCACCACGGGCACGTACTCGAACCGGTTCGCGGCGCACGTCCTGCGCCAGCACCAGTTCAACTCCCTTGCCGCGATCAGGGGCTGGCGCAACAAGCTGCGCCTGTGCGTCGACGACTCGGCACCGCCGGCCAGCCGTGAGCTGCCGCAGTGGGGGTTGCGCGCCGAGTACTGGATCGAGGGCGACGGCGAGGAGTACGGCGAGGACACCACCGAGTCCGGCAGCTATCTGCGGCTGCGCACGGACCAGGTCCGCTTCTACCCGATCAACGCCCCGGAGAACTGGGCTTCCTGCTACGGCGGCGAGTACAGCATGTGGCTGCGTGACGGGCAGGACCCCGTCGAGCCTCTTCCCCTCAGCGAGATCCCGGTCCTGGTCCTCTCCGAAGTCCTGCGCGACGTCGACCTGTTCGTGGGCGTGGCGAGCGTCGGCAATGATCCGACCTGGCAGGACGGCGGCCCCGGCGGCCGCTTCCAGGAGTACTGGTCCTCGTACGGCTTCGGTGAGCTGAACCAGAGCGCCGAGACCCGCCGCCTCCTCCTCGACCGCCTGATACCCCGCCTCGCGATAGCCGACCGCTGCACCCTGGAAGGCCGATTCCTGCACGTCAAGGGCGAGCGTCACACGTACAAGATCCACCTCGGCTCAGGCAACATCCTGATGAGCCCGAACGACCAGTACCTGTGCATCGTCCCGAAGTCGAGCGGCACCGCCCCGCAGACCGGTTACCTGCCCTTCGAGGGCGACCGGACGCTCGCCGTCATCCTCAGCAAGGCGATGATGCTCGCGAAGGACACGGAGATCACGGACCCGACGATCCTGAGCCAGCTCTGAAGCCGAGCGACAGCTATGGACAGGCATGGGCCGGGAGATCGCTCCCGGCCCGAGGGCGGTCGCCTGCCGACAGATATCAATGGCAGGGATACGCGCGCGTGCTCTACTGTCCGGCGTGATCCGGGGAGGGACGCGAGTTGCTCGTGCGTGGTGGTGGGGGAAGATTCGCGGCGGTCGTTGTGACCGGCGTGCTGGGGTTGTTCCTGGGCGGCTGCGGTCAACGCGCAGGGCAGGCGGAGCCGGAGAGGACAGCCGCGTACGCCGGTCTGGGGGAGTTGCCCGAGAAGCTTGACGCGGACGGCACCACCATCGTCGTAGGGGATCCCGAGGCCTCGCTGACCGTCCACCTCTACGAGGACCCGCGCTGCCCCTACTGCGAGGAGTTCGAGTCGACGGGCGGCGGGCCCGCGCTGCGCGCCCTGACCGAACGGCGTGAGGTGAAGGCCGAGTACACCCTGGCTTCCTTCCTGGACGACAGAATGGGAGGCAGCGGCTCGAAGAAGGCGGTCAACGCCCTGCGTGCCGCGCTGGAGGAGGGGAAGTTCGCCGAGTACCACGCCGTGCTCTACGAGAACCAGCCCGAGGAAGTCGTCGACGGCTTCACCGAGGCGTATCTCCTCGAGCTGGCCGGCGAGGTCGACGGGCTGCGCGGCCAGGCCTTCGACTCCGCCGTCAAGACCATGAAGTACCGCGACTTCGTGACCAAGTCCGAGCAGGCCTACGAAAGTGCCGGTGAGGACGATCCGCGGGGCCCGGGGACTCCCACCGCTGTGATCAACGGCGTGCGCGTCCCCGAGGGCTCCGCGGCGGTTCTCTACGACCAGGAGCTGTTCAACCAGTTGCTGGAAGAGATCAAGGCGCAGCCGGGGCGATGGGCGTCCTTGGGGCTCTGAGTCGCCCGGTCCTCAGGATGCCGACCTGTGCCGACTTCTCTCCCGGCCCTCTGCTCCTGCAGTATGACCGACAGCCTTGTCGGCCACATGGCCGACAAGCGTGCCCAGCGTCCCTCGCGCGAAGATCAGGAGTGACCCCCTTGACCGAGCAGCCCCAGCCCCCCGAGCAGCCCCAGCAGCCCTCGGACCAGCCGCCCGGCTACGGCTATCCGAACCCCGGTCCTGTCCCGCCCGACGGTGCGAACCCGTACGGGGCCGGCCAGGCGGGCGCCTACCAGCAGCCGGGTCCGGGGGCGTACCAGCAGCCGGGCGGGTACCAGCAGCCCGGGCCGTACGGCTACCCGCAGCAGGGTTACCCCATGGGTGCCGTGCCGCCCGGCATGTACACCGGCGACCCCAACGCCCCGTACGGCTACGACCCTTACGGCCGCCCGTACTCCGACAAGTCGAAGATCGTCGCGGGGATTCTCCAGCTCACCCTCGGCAGCCTCGGCATCGGGCGTTTCTACATAGGCAGCGTCGGTATCGGCATCGCCCAGCTCTTCACCTGCGGTGGTCTGGGCATCTGGGCCCTGATCGACGGGATCCTCCTGCTGACCGGCAACACCGCCACGGATTCCCAGGGGCGGATCCTGCGTGGCTGAGCCCGGGTCCGGGCGAGGGACCGTCCTGCGGCACCCGGCGACGGCACCCCTTGCGGTGTTCGTCGCCGGGGTCGCGGGCGCCGGCTATCTCTACGGCACCGATCCGCACGAGCCGGGGCATCTGCTGCCCCAGTGCCCGTTCCGCTACCTCACCGGGCTGCTCTGCCCGGCCTGCGGCGGCACCCGCATGGTGTACGACCTGATGCATGGCCAGTTCACCGCAGCCTGGCACGACAACAGGATGCTCCTGCTGGCTTCCCCGTTCGCGCTGGTGTTGTTGGGGCGCTGGTTCGTGGAAGGGATGCGAGGGCGTCGCTGGCGTCCGACGCTGAGCCCGCGGGCCCAGGCGTTGGTGCTGGTGGTGGCCGTGGCATGGACCGTGGCCCGCAACGTCGTGTGAGCAGGGTGAGCCGGATGAGTCGCCCTGAGGGCACCCGTGTTGAGGCAAGGGCCCTTGCCTGTCTGTCGGCCATGACTTCGCTGAGAATTGGCCAGAATTTGATCACGGAACAGGAACGATCCAGAACGATCTAGCGTTCTCTCTCCCACCCTCCCCTGCAGTTTCTCTATGCTTCCGACGTCACAGGGGGGATGGCGCGGTTCGTCATACGTCATCGCAAGTAGGCGTTTTTTGCCATGGGTTCCCTCCTGGATTCCCCCGGAGCACTCCGCTCCGGTCTCTCATCGGTCATCCCAGGAGCAACTTCCATGTCTGTCCCCACCCCTGACGCACCGTTCGGCGTCGACCACCAGGGCCGCCCCCTGTCCGACAAGTCCAAGATCACCGCGGGCCTCCTCCAGCTCTTCCTGGGTGGCCTCGGTGCCGGTCGCTTCTACGTCGGCTCCACGGGCGTGGCCATCGCCCAGCTCTTCACCTGCGGTGGTCTGGGCATATGGGCCCTGATCGACGCGATCCTGTTCTTCACGAGCAACGACCGCACGGACAAGCAGGGTCGTGTGCTGCGCGGCTGATGCCGCCCCAGACGACGGGGGCCCGCACCCGGCACGGCGATGATGCCGATGGCCGATGCGGGCCCCGGCTCACGTCGGTTCCCAGGGACCACAACCAGGTCCTGGGAACCGGCGTTTTGTCGTGCGCGGCCGGTCGTTGTCAGTGGCGCGTATTAGCGTCGGGGGTATGGATCTCGTGATGTCGCCCTGGGAGGCCGGGGAGAGGGTGGAGTACGTCCAAGAGCTGGTCGGCAAGGGTGACTTGGACAAGCTCGCGCAGGTGCTGCTCTTCTCGTCGGCGGAGCACGAGGGGGTCGGCGTGGGTGCCGTGCTGCGGACGATGCCCCAGGGTGATCGCGAGGTGCTCGCCCAGGCCTTCGGCGAGTACGTCGGCACTACGCGTGGCGTGGGCGACGGCCGGGAGCGGGGACTTGTGCTGCTGGCCCTGGTCACGAGGACGTCGGCCGCCGGCGCCTGGTGCGATGCCTGGAACGCGTTGCTGGAGAAGTGGGCCGAGCGGTACTGGTACGCGCAGACGATGGACGAGCTGTGGGTCCTGAGCGGGGCACTTCTGGACGCGGGGCGGTCCCTCTCGGGTGAAGTCGTGGGCCTGCTCCGCCGGTCCGAGCTGGAGGGCTTCTGGGATCACGTTCCGACCGCGTCGATCCTGGAGCGTCTCACCGAGCCCGTGCTCAACCCCGGTGAGCCTTGGGCCGACTCGGTGCTTGCCGAGTTGCCCACGCTCGGGGCGGAATGGATCGTCCTCGTACGACATCTGCTGGCCGTGCCCGGTGGTGCCCACACTCGGGCCTGGGACCGGCGCGCCGCCGAGTTGACCGACGCCCTCGGCCCGGAGAGGGTTCGCCGCACCGCCGAGGTGTGGCTGGAGCGGGCCGCGGAGGGCGCCGGCGGCTCCGATGGCGCGTATGACCGGTACAACCGTCCCGCCATACGGGGACTCGCCCTGCTGCTCTCTCTGTTGCCGGCTCACCCGCGCACCGTGCGTGTCCTCGGCGCCTTGGTCGAGCGGCCGCGGGTGAAGGCGACGGTCGCGGGCTCCGGTGTGCAGGCACTCGCCCGTCTTGCGGGTGGGGCCGGGCGCCCGGAGCTGGAGCGGCTCGCCGACTGCGTCACGCACAAGGTGACCCTCAAGCAGATACGGGCGGCGTTGGCCGTGTGAGGTGCCGGCAAGCGCGAAGCCCCGCCCCCGGCTTGCAAACCGGGAACGGGGCCCACAGTGACGTACGACCAAAAACCTCAGAACCGCCGAGTGATCAACGCCCGCTTGACTTCCTGGATCGCCTTGGTGACCTCGATACCTCGAGGGCAGGCGTCCGTGCAGTTGAACGTCGTGCGGCAGCGCCAGACGCCGTCCTTGTCGTTCAGGATCTCCAGGCGCTGCTCACCCCCTTCGTCACGCGAGTCGAAGATGAAGCGGTGTGCGTTGACGATGGCGG
Organism: Streptomyces sp. NBC_00620; assembly: GCF_026341825.1. Classification (GTDB taxonomy): domain Bacteria; phylum Actinomycetota; class Actinomycetes; order Streptomycetales; family Streptomycetaceae; genus Streptomyces. The sequence continues at coordinate 739,394 of NZ_JAPENY010000001.1, read as the reverse complement.
CCGGGCCGAAGTACTGGCCGTCGTTCCAGAAGACCGGGCACGAGGACGTGCACGCCGCGCACAGGATGCACTTCGTGGTGTCGTCGAAGCGCTCGCGGTCCTCGGCGGACTGGAGGCGTTCCCGGGTCGGCTCGTTGGTGTCCTTCGTGATGAGGAAGGGCATCACGTCGCGGTACGCCTGGAAGAACGGCTCCATGTCGACGATCAGGTCCTTGAGGACCGTCAGGCCCTTGATGGGCTCGACCGTGATCGGCTTCTCGGGGTTGAGGTCCTTGATCAGCGTCTTGCAGGCAAGGCGGTTCTTGCCGTTGATGCGCATGGCGTCCGAGCCGCAGATGCCGTGCGCGCAGGAGCGGCGGAAGGTGAGGGTGCCGTCCTGGTCCCACTTGATCTTGTGGAGGGCGTCGAGGACGCGCTCCTTCGGGTCGATCTCCAGCTGGAAGTCTTCCCAGGTCGCCTCCGCCGAGACTTCGGAGTTGAAGCGGCGGATGCGGAACGTGGCGGTGATGTACGGGGAGTCGGCGAAGCCTGCCTCAGGCTTGTCGGCGGGCTCCGCCTTGTCCAGGGTCGGTGTTGCCATCAGTACTTACGCTCCATCGGCTGGTAGCGGGTCTGGACGACCGGCTTGTAGTCGAGACGGATGGACTCGGTGCCGTCGTCGCCGACCTCGCGGTACGCCATGGTGTGGCGCATGAAGTTGACGTCGTCGCGGTTCGGGTAGTCCTCGCGGTAGTGACCGCCGCGGGACTCCTTGCGCGCCAGTGCGGAGGTCGCCATGACCTCGGCCAGGTCGAGCAGGTTGCCCAGCTCGATGGCCTCCAGGAGGTCCGTGTTGAAGCGGCGGCCCTTGTCCTGGATCGAGACGTTCCGGTAGCGCTCGCGCAGCTCCGCGATCTTCTCGACCGCCGTCTTGATCGTCTGCTCGGTGCGGAACACCATCACGTTGGCGTCCATGCACTCCTGCAGCTCGTTGCGCAGGACTGCGACGCGCTCCGTGCCCGTGGAGTTGCGCAGGTGCTCGACCTGCGACACGACCTGGGAGGACGGGTCCTCGGGCAGCTCGACGTAGTCGGCCTTCGCCGAGTACTCGGCGGCGGCGATACCGGCGCGCTTCCCGAACACGTTGATGTCGAGGAGGGAGTTCGTGCCGAGGCGGTTCGCGCCGTGCACCGACACGCACGCGACCTCGCCGGCGGCGTACAGACCGGGAACCACGGTCGTGTTGTCGCTCAGCACCTCACCCTGGACGTTCGTCGGGATGCCGCCCATCGCGTAGTGCGCGGTGGGCTGGATCGGGATCGGGTCCGTGTACGGCTCGATGCCCAGGTAGGTGCGCGCGAACTCGGTGATGTCCGGGAGCTTGGCGTCCAGCTGCTCCGGGGGAAGGTGCGTCAGGTCCAGGTAGACGTGGTCACCCTCGGGGCCGCAGCCGCGGCCCTCACGGATCTCCGTGTAGATCGAACGGGAGACCACGTCTCGCGACGCGAGGTCCTTCATGACCGGCGCGTACTTCTCCATGAAGCGCTCGCCGTCCTTGTTGCGGAGGATGCCGCCCTCACCGCGGGCGCCCTCCGTCAGCAGGATGCCCATGCGCCAGATGCCGGTCGGGTGGAACTGGAAGAACTCCATGTCCTCCAGCGGCAGCCCGCGACGGTAGACCGCGGCCTGGCCGTCACCGGTCAGCGTGTGCGCGTTCGACGTCACCTTGAAGAACTTGCCGGTGCCGCCGGACGCGTAGATCACGGCCTTCGCCTGGAAGACGTGGATCTCGCCGGTCGCCAGCTCGTACGCCACGACACCGGCCGACCGCTTGACGCCGTCGACCTCGACGATCAGCTGGTCGAGGACGTAGAACTCGTTGAAGAACTCCACGCCCTCCTTCACGCAGTTCTGGTAGAGCGTCTGGAGGATCATGTGGCCGGTGCGGTCGGCCGCGTAGCAGGAGCGGCGCACCGGCGCCTCGCCGTGGTTGCGGCTGTGACCGCCGAAGCGGCGCTGGTCGATCGTCCCGTCGGGCGTCCGGTTGAAGGGAAGGCCCATCTTCTCCAGGTCGAGGACCGAGTCGATGGCCTCCTTCGCCAGGATCTCGGCGGCGTCCTGGTCGACCAGGTAGTCACCGCCCTTGACGGTGTCGAAGGTGTGCCACTCCCAGTTGTCCTCTTCCACGTTGGCGAGCGCGGCGGCCATGCCGCCCTGCGCGGCGCCCGTGTGGGAGCGGGTGGGGTAGAGCTTCGTCAGCACGGCGGTGCGGCTGCGCTTCGTCGACTCGATCGCGGCGCGCATACCGGCGCCGCCTGCGCCGACGATGACGGTGTCGTACTTGTGGATCTTCATGAGTGGTTGCCTCAGCCCCGTGCCTAGCGGATGTTCGGGTCGAAGGTGAAGATCACCAGCGTGCCCAGCAGAATCGTGAACACCGTGGCGGTGTACAGCAGGCCCTTCAGCCACAGGCGCGTGTTCGCGCGCTCCGCGTAGTCGTTGATGACCGTACGCAGGCCGTTGGCGCCGTGCAGCATCGCGAGCCACAGCATTGCGAGGTCCCAGACCTGCCACCAGGGGGACGCCCAGCGGCCGGCCACGAAGGCGAAGCCGATCTTGGAGACGCCGCCGTCGAGGACGAGCTGGATGAGCAGGTGGCCGAGGACCAGGACGACCAGGACGATGCCGGACAGGCGCATGAAGAGCCAGCCGTACATCTCGAAGTTGCCGCGGGTCGACTTCGGGGTCTTCTTGGTCCGCTTGCGCGGGGCCTCGATGAGCGGCGCCGGGTTGTCGACGCTGTACGTCGACAACTCGCCCGCGCCTTCGACGGGGCCGATGCCGGATGCGGCGGTTTCAGTGGTGGACATCTGCGTCAGCTCCCGAAGACTTCGCGGAATGCGTGACCGAGGACGGGGTAAAGGGCCCCCACCATCAGCACGACCCAGATACCGACGACGGACCACAGCATCTGCTTCTGATAGCGCGGGCCCTTCGACCAGAAGTCGACGGCGATGACACGCAGGCCGTTGAGCGCGTGGAAAAGGATGGCGGCGACGAGGCCGTACTCCAGCAGCGCGACGAGCGGCGTCTTGTACGTGGCTACGACCTTGTCGTAGTCCTCGGGGGATACACGAACGAGAGCGGTGTCCAGCACGTGTACGAACAGGAAGAAGAAGATGAGGACGCCGGTGACTCGATGAGCCACCCAGGACCACATTCCTTCCCGGCCGCGGTACAGCGTTCCAGCCGGCACGGAAAACCCTCCGGGAGCGGGGATTGGGGCCGCGCCGGCTTCGGTGTCGGACGGGCCCGGCCGGGTACGGTCCACCGGCCCTGGCCATCGTAGCGACGCTTTGTCGGAACGCTTACAGCGGCCCCACTGGTGTGATCAAACAGGCAATCAAACAGGCACGTACGGGCTATCGGGCCGCCCGGAATCCATGCGTTTCGACGATTCCGGGTTCTTCGCCCATGTCGGCCCAGCTGCCGTCTCCGCTGCCGTCCCCGTCGCCGTCCCTGTCCGTTTCGAACATGTTTGCAAGGCGGGTGAGCCTGCCCCGGGCGAGTCGCCTGAGCTCCTCGGCCGCGAGGACGCGCTCCTCCTCGGGGTCGTTGGCGAGGCGGGAGCGGATTCCGGCGAGCACCTGGTCGAGGGCCTCGTCCGGGGCGAAGCCGTCCAGGCAGATGACGAACACGTGCCCGAAGCGGCTCTCGTACGCGGCGTGCGCGGCGCTCAGTGCGGTGTGGGCGGCGGAGTACGCGCCGTCCGGGAGCAGCGTGAGCGACTCGCCGGCCAGCGCCTCGGCGAGGTCGGCGGGCGTCAGGTCGTACGCCGCCTCGTCGGCCGCGGCGAGTAGCGCGTCCAGATCCGGGTAGGGCCGGTGCTCGACCAGGCGGTGGGCCCAGCGCAGGCTGCGGCAGCAGGTGAGGAGGGCGCGCTCGACCGTGTCGGCGGGTGCGGTGTTGAACCGCTCCGGGCGGGCGGGCGGGGACGGCGCCGCGCTCTTCTGCTCGGGGAGGTGGGGGAGACGGTGCGGGGGCAGCGTGTGTCCTCGGCGGTGGGATTCGCGTGACATCCGGTGGGCGTCACGTGCGGATGTCACGTGTGGTTCGGCAGGGGAAGGAGGGAAAGTTGTGATGCTCACGCTATCGAGGAGTGTCGGGAGCTGTCCGACGGATGCCCGAATTTCACCCGGACGGGAGTGTTTCGGAACGTGTGGTGGACGGTTGGGGTGGGGAAGGGGGCCTAGGTTCACTGAGGGGGACTTACGAACTGGTTCTGTACGACCTGGCGATGCGACCTCGGTGGCGAAGTGAGCGGCGTGATGCGGATCGTGATGTGTGATGTGGCGGGGATCGGGTGTGCGGGTGCGGGTGGTTGGGGTTTTCGCCCCCTCCGCCCCTTCCCGTCCCGTTCCTGGGGCTCCGCCCCAGACCCCGCTCCTCAAACGCCGGAGGGGCTATTTCTAGCCCGTCCGGCGTTTGAGGACGAGGCCGTTCAGGCCGATACGGGGGTCTGGGGGCGGAGCCCCCAGGAACAAGGGACGGGTAGGGGCGGAGGGGGCGAAAAACTCCCGGCCGTCGCCGGAGTCGGCGCCCTGCGGAGCGTCGCCCCGTGAGCCCCGGTCGGCGGCGTGCGCCGGTGCGGGGGACTGGGTGGGTTCTGGTGGCGGGCGGGGGAGTCGTCGTGGCCGGGGCCGCCGCGCTCACCGTCGCGTTCTGGCCCGCCGGGGACAGTGGCGAGCCGGCGGGGGCGCAGGTGCCGACGGGCGGTACGTCGGTGAGCGCGTCCAGCGTCGGGCCGACGGCGCCCACCAGCGCCTCTCCCTCGCCGACACGGACGTACCCCCTGTCCCAGACCCCCCGCACCATCCCCGCCGTACGCGAACACACCCCCGCCAGGGGCCCCGGCTGGCGCCCCGCCACCGGCGCCCGCGTGGTCGTCGCCGACAGTGACCTCGCCGACGAGGGCCGGCTGCTCGCCGGAGAGCTCAAGATGTCGTACGCGGGGGAGACGGAACCCCGGTCCGGGGACGTCGAGTTGGGCCTCGACGACGGAACCTCGGGCGTGGAGTCGTACACCCTGACCGTCAAGAACGGTCGGGTGACGATCACCGCCCCCGGCGACGCGGGCGTCTTCTACGGCACGCGCACGCTCAAGCAGGAGGTGAACGGCGGCGGCACGGCGCCCGAGGGCGTCGTACGCGACCGGCCCGCGAAGCCGCAGCGCGGGTTGATGCTGGACATCGCGCGCAAGCACTTCACGGCGGACTGGATCGAGGACCGGGTCCGGGAGCTGGGAGACCTGAAGTTCAACCAGCTCGGCCTGCACTTCTCCGACGACCAGGGCTTCCGCATCGAGTCCGACACGCACCCGGAGATCGTGTCGAAGGAGCACCTCACCAAGGCGCAGATCCGCGAGATCCTCGACCTCGCCGCGAGCCGGCACATCACCGTCGTCCCCGAGATCGACTCGCCCGGTCACCTGGGCGCGGTCCTCGCCGCGCACCCCGACCTCCAGTTGCGCAACGCGCAGGGCGTCGCCTCGCAGGGCTCTCTGGACATCTCCCAGCAGGCGTCCGCGGACCTCGTCGACGAGCTGCTGAACGAGTACGCCGGTCTCTTCCCCGGCGCCTACTGGCACCTCGGCGGCGACGAGTACCGGGCGCTGACGGTCGCGAACCCCGCGGCCTCCTACCCGCAGCTGGCCACCGCGGCCGTGAACACCTACGGCGCGGGCGCCGGCATCGCCGACCTCGCGACCGGGTGGCTCAACGACCGCGCCGAGGTGATGCGCGGGCACGACCGGACGCTGCGGGCCTGGAACGACGGGTTCTTCCCCGGGGGCCAGGTGCAGGCCGACAGCGATCTGCAGGTGGCGTACTGGACGGGCAAGGAGATCGGTGCGCGCAAACCCGTCGAATACCTCAGCGCGGGGCGCGAGTTGATCAACTACAACGACGAGTACCTCTATTACGTCCTCGGCGAGCCGCAGACCTTCGTCTACCCGACCGGGCAGCGCATCTACGAGCAGTGGACCCCGCTCGTGGTGCGCGGAACGACGCCGGTCCCCGCGAAGTACGACGGGCAGATCCTCGGCGGGAGTTTCGCGGTGTGGTGCGATCTCGCGGGCTCGCAGACCCAGGACCAGGTGGCGGCGGGGATCAGGATGCCGTTGCGTGCGACGGTCCAGAAGCTGTGGGATCCCGGCAAACCCGCGCTGTCCTGGGCGGACTTCAAGAAGCTGGCGGACCGGCTGGGCTGAATCGGCTGGACGTACGGGCAGGGCGAACCGTATCTTCCGCTTGCGTATTCGATACATGCAGTCGATTGCCGGGTGTGCCCTTGGGAGGGGCACGCCCGCTTCTTGTGTCGGCAGGGCTGTCGGCACGGTTCTGTCGGCACGGTTCCTGTGCCGGTGATTCGGGGGATTCCCATGTTCTGCAAGAAGTGTTACTTCGCCACGGCGTCGACGTCAGAAGGCCTGTGCGCCGACTGCGCCGATGAGGCGGCGTCGGTGTCCGCCGGTGTGCCCGCGCCCGCCGGTGGTCCCGTGCCCGCGCCACTGCCCGCGGCGCCACCCCTGCCGACGGGTCCGATGACTCTGCCGCACGGCCCCGCCTGGCTGCGTTCGCCGGTCGGCCTCGGCAAGTCCGTCGCCATACTCCTCGGCCTTGTCATCGCCACGGACCTCTTCGCGGTCTGGGCAGACCTCAAGATGTACGACGTGACGGGCTTCATCGTGGACGGCGACTACAGCGATGCCGTCCAGCGGGAGGCCGAACACGCGGACACGGTCTACGCCGTGGCCGGGTACATGCAGACGACCTCCCTCGTCGCAGCCATCGTCGTCTACCTCATCTGGTTCCAGCGGATGAGGGTCAACGCCGAGGTGTTCAACCCGTTCGGGCACAGCAAGAGGCGCGCCTGGGTGATCTGGGGCTGGTTCGTACCGATCGTGAACCTGTGGTTCCCGCGCCGGGTCATGCTGGACATCTGGGATGCGAGCACCCCCGTGGGCTCCCGCGGTTCGCACGGGCTGGTCAACGCCTGGTGGACGCTGTGGATCATCTCGCTGATCGCGGACCGGGCCGGGTCCACCTCGTACCGCAACGCCGAGACGCCCCAGGAGATCCAGGACGCGACCAGCCAGATCATGCTGGCCGACGTCATGGACATCGCGGCGGCCGTGCTCGCGATCCTCGTCGTGCTGCGGCTGACGCGGATGCAGAACGAGAAGGCGCACCAGGGCCAGGGCCCCCTACCGGTCGGCATCTGACCGCGGGGCGGATTGCCCGATTAGGTAGCGAACTCCCGTACGCCTGTGGTGTATTCGGCCCGAGCCGAACCGAGACGCCGGGGGGACGGGAATGGGCTACTGGGGGTACTACGTCGTGGGCAGGAGCGAGCAACCGCTCGCGGAGCTGGACGCGTTGGCGGGGGCGCCGGGCATGGTCCTGCAGGCCATGGCGCCCGGCGGCTGGCAGGTGTGGGAGTACCCGAGCGGTGACGGGGACGTCGGGAGCATGAACACGCTCGCCCGGGAGACCGGGGCGCCCGCGCTGTTCGGGTACGTCATGGACAGCGACTGCGTGGTCGTCGAGGCGGCCGCGCCGGAGAGCGGCGCGTGGACGACGTGCCTGGCGCGGGCCGCGATGGCCGGGTACCTGGGGGCGGGTGAGGAGGGGCTCACCGTCGACGACTACTTCCTGGAGCCGGCCGACGCCGCCGAACGGGCCGTCGCCTGGGCCGCCGAAGCCGGGCACACGGTGGTCGCCGGGCCGCTGCTCGACGTACTGACCGCGAATCCCGACCTGTTGGCCGAAAACCTGCTATTCAGGTTCCTGGACCGGCTCGGCGTCGTACCTCTGTGAGCTTCTTTCAGCTCCTGTGACACTCCCGGTCTGTCGCACGCAGTAAGGGGAGGTGCGGGCTCCGTTAGAAACAGGCGCCCTGTCCTGGTGTTCGCGGAGTTCGAGTAGGTCGAGGGAGGCGCGATGAGCCTGGTGGAACTGATTGCTCTGGCCGACGAGCGTGGGCTGGCGGCGAGCGGGCTGGCTTGTTTGGACCGGTGCGTTCCCTTGCTGGGCGGCGATGACGACGATGTGCTGCGGCCCCTGTGGACGAGCCTGGTGGATGGGGAGGCTTGGGGGGAGCGGGTCGAGAAGGCGCGGGCAGATCTGGGCGAGCCGGGGGACTCCGACGCCGACGTCGGCTCTACCTCCGGTGCCTCGCCCGACGACCAAGCCGCGTTCCTCGTCCGCCGCATGCTCGCGACCGTTCCGCTCGACTCCTCCCTCGATGCCCTGCGGGCGTGGGCCGACGCCTGTTCCGTGGCGGCCCTGCGGATACACGAGCTCCTCGACATCGCCGCCGACGGCACCTCCTCGGTAGAAGCCCGTCGCGAGGGTCGTACCGACGGCATGTCACCGCTCGTCGCCGCCGAACTCCGGCGCCAGATCGCCATCCTGGAGCTGCTCGCGGACCGGGGCGCGGGCGGCCTGCGGCTCGTCCTGGGCCAGTCGACGGAGGGGCGGCGGGTGTTGCGGGCGGTGGTGTCGCGCCGGGCGCGGGGGCGGGCGTAGGCGGCCTGACCGGGTGGTCCGTACGACGCCCTCCGCCTCGTAAACCCGCTCGCTGCGAGAGTCCTGTGCCCGTCCTGCGGGCGCTGTGGGCACCGTGGGGCGATCCCGCACCCGTGTCGGGGAGTCGCTGGATCCGCGTGACGAATTCCGTTCGGAGGGCGCTCTTCCGAGTGTGAACGCAACTCGAGCAACCCGGCCCCAAGCTGCGACGAAGCCCATTCGCTGGGCGGCGGACGCGGTCGCGACGATGCGCGAGGGGGCGCGGCTGCGCCTCGACTACTCCGCGCAGAGCCTGTGGCGCGTCGACCGGCTGATCGAGGAGATACGCAGGGAGGGAGCGCCGTACGCCGCCGTCGAGACGGTGCTGCGCGGCTTCGGGGCGTACGGCGGTGAGGTCGTCGCCCGGTGCACGGGGGCGGAGTGGTGGGAGACGGGCGGCGACCACTGGATACGTACGCCCGACGGGCGGTTGTGGGACCCGATCGACGAGGCCCGCCGCTGTTACGCGGGCGACGGGTCGCTGCGGCTGCTGTGCCGGGAGGCCACGCGCTGAGCCCGCGAGCCGGCCTGCGATGGCCGATGTGACCCGGCCGGCGATGGCCGATGACCGTCCGCGGCGGCGGAAGCGCCCGCCGCCGCGGAGGTCGGGTCTACGGTGCGACCACCTGGCCGAGGCGGGCGCCCGTGGGCGTACCCAGCGGGGTCCTGCTCAGGATCGCCGTCGTGGACAGGCCGAGGCCGGTGCTGTTGCTCGGGACGTACATGAGGATGCCGTTGTTCGCGTCCTCGCCCTCGGCGCCGAGTGTGAGGTCGGCGCGGCCGTACCCGGACAGGTCGGTGAGGGAGACGGCCGAGCCCAGCTTGTCGTTGGTCTCCGTGGCGCCGGGGACGCCGGTGGTGTCCTGCGAGACGGAGACCGAGCCGGAGCCGGTGAGGCCGGCGGAGGTGCCCTTGACGAGGGTCACCGTGCCCGCGTTGGCGCGGTTGACGCCGTCGCGGGCGAGGTCCTCGCCGGGGGCGCCGGTGAGGACGTCCGCGTAGCCGTCGGCGTTGTAGTCGCCGGTCGAGACCGAGCTGCCGAAGGCGTCGCCGGACTCGTCGCCGCCCGGAACGCCGGTCGTGTCCTGGTGGATGACGGTCATTCCGGTGGTGGTGAAGCCGGTCGCGGTGCCGGGGACCATGGTGACCTGGCCGCCCGCCCTTCCGCCGGACTCGGTGGCGGACGGCTGGCCGATGACGATGTCGTCGTAGCCGTTGCCGTTCACGTCGCCCGCGGCGATCGAGCGGCCGCCCCTGACGCTGATGACGGACACCTTCGTCAGGCCGGACGCGCCGCCCTTGAACCAGGTGACGCGGCCGATGCCGCCCGCGTCACGGTAGTTGAGGGCCACGTCCGCGTAGCCGTCCCGGTTGAAGTCGCCGGTCGCGGCATCGGCGTACGCGATCGCGCTCGTCGAGGTGGTGAGGGTGCCGGTCTGGGTCGCGCCGCCGGTGAGGCGGGCGTTCCAGTTGCCGCCCCTGCCGGTGCCCGCGGCGAACACGTCCGCCTTGCCGTCGGCGTTGAAGTCGGCGACCGCGACGGCCGCTCCGAGCTTCGCGCCGGCCGCTGTCACCGTCGAAGTGGCGTACGAGAAACCGGAGTTGAGGGCGGGGCCGTACAGGACGGTGACCGAGCCGCGGTCCGCGTTGCCGCTGGTGTCGTCCTCGCCGGGGGAGCCGACCGCGAGGTCCGCGTAGCCGTCGCCGTTGACGTCGCCCCAGGCGGTCGCGGCGCCGAAGCCGTCACCGGTCTCGGAGGTGCCGGGGACGCCGGCGCTGTTCTGCGTGAGCGTCCGCTTCGAGGCCGCGACCGGGCCGTCGAGACCGCCGGGGACCACGGTGACGATGCCGCCGCCTGCTGTCGGCGTACCGGCGACGAGGTCGCTGACGCCGTCGCGGTCGTAGTCGGTCGTGGCGAGGGCGTGCGAGACGCCGGGGAGCTTGGCCAGGGTGGCGATCTGGGAGAGCTTCTTGTAGAGGTTGGCGCCGGGGCAGGCCGTGGCGTTGGTGTCACGGTGGCCGAAGACGCGCGGCAGGGTGACCGACTGCCCCTTCGCGACCTTGTTGCCGTCGACCCCGGCATCGACGCCGGACGTCAGCGTCACCTTGCCGGTCGGGTCGATGCCGTACATCCCGAACTTCCAGGCGACGATCCGGGCGATGGCGTCGAGCCCTGCGCGGCTCGGCTGGGCGCTCTCGTAGTTGCCGAGGTAGGAGATGCCGACCGTGTTCGTGTTGAAGCCGACGTCGTGCGCGCCGACCACGGGCAGGTCCATGCCGCCGCTGCGGCCCTCGAAGATCTGGCCGCACCTGTCGACGAGGAAGTTGTAGCCGATGTCGTAGTAGCCGCGGGAGAAGTGCTCCTGCTGGATGGTGCGCAGGCGGGCGCGGGACTGCGCGCAGGAGAGTTTGTTGTCGCTGTCCACGCCGGTGTGGTGGATGACGGCTGCCTTGATCTCGGTGCCGTAGGTGGGGGTGCCGTCGTAGGCGGTGGAGGCGCCCCACTGGGACTGGGTGATGATCGGGGGCTTGACGACCGTTGAGGGGCGGGGCGCCGGGACGGTGTTGGTTGGGGTGGGGGTGGGCGTGGGAGACGGCGTGGGGGAGATGGTGTCCGTCGGGGTCGGCGTCACCGTGTCCGTCGGGGTCGTCGAGTCAGTGGGCGCAGGCGTACCCGTGCCCGTACCCGTGTCCGTCGGAGTCGCCGAGTCCGTGGGTGTCGCCGAGTCGCTCGCCGCGGGTGTGGTCTCCTCCGCGGGGTAGGCGTACGCGGCGGGCTCGGCCTGCGTCGTGGACGCGCCCGTCGGACCGGTGCCCGGATCCGTACCCGGGTCGAGGAGCCGCACGTCCATCCCGGCCGGCTGCCCCTTCGCCTCGGTGCCGTCCGCGCCGACCACCCGCACCTCGACGCCGTCCGCGTCGCCGGTCCACAGGGACGCGGTGCCGCCGCGTGTCCCGGCGTGTTCGGCCTCTTCGCCGTCGGCGGAGAACGGGTCGTCCGGCAGCTTCTGCCAGCCCGACCAGGTGCCGCTCTCCCGCTCGCGGTAACGCACCTCGGGGGTGCCCTTCGGCTTCGCCCCCGGGTCGCTCCAGGTCAGCATCACCGCGTTGAACCGGTCGGTGCCCTGCTTGTCCAGGCCCTTTCGGCCGGCGCCCTCGTCCTTGAGCTTCACGGTGTGCACGGCAGGCTTGCGGGAACCGGCGGTCTTGTCGCCAGCGGGCCCCGACGGATTCGCCGCGGCGTACGTGACGACTCCCGCCCCTCCCAGTACGACCGCACCTATCGTCAGCCATGCTCTCCGCTTCAGACTCAGCGGCTTGTACGCATGGGTCGTCCTGCGACTCAACTGCCCCACCCCTAGAAAACGTCAACAGAAAACGTCAACGGAATACGTCAATGGAAAACGTCAACAACGGTCGACAGCCCTGAACAGGGCCACGACAGGCCCACCCGTCACAGGGGTGGCCTGCTTACCCAGCGCACAGAGATCGCAAAGCGTCACCACAGGACCGCGATTCATCCCCCGGCGGTCTTGAGGGTGCCGGTGACGCGGAGGGCGTTCTCGGTGTCGAGGCCGAGGCGGGCCGCCCAGGCGAGCGCGTCGTCGAGGGAGGCTTCCGCGTCTGCCAGGCGGGCGGCGGCGAGAGCGGGGGGCGCGTGGCCCTCGTTCAGCAGGGCGGTCCACTGGCGTCCCGTGAGGGAGAGGTAGCGGAGGTCCGTCAGGCCGGCCAGGACGGCCGGGTCGGGGATGTCGGCTCCGGAGAGGTCGAGGCCGCGCAGGTGGGGGACCGTGTGCAGCGGGGTGAGGTCGGCCGGGGCGGTGGTGGTCAGGTCGAGGGAGGCGAGGTGGGCGTGGCCCCTGAGCGGGGTCAGGTCGCCGCCGTCGAGGGTGATGCGCAGGGATTCGACGGGCAGTTCGCGCACCGGCGTCAGATCGGCGGTGGTGGAGCGGTTGAGGTGCAGTCGGCGGAGACTGGGGGCCGCGGTGAGCGGGGCGAGGTCGACGAGGCCGGTGGCGTCGTTGATGTGGATTGCCTGGAGGGTGGGCGGGACCTCGTCGGGGATGGCCCCGATGATCTGCTGGGGTGCGGGATCGCGGGCGGGTTCCCGCAGGTGGATGTGGTCGCCGTTCTTCTCGTACGCGCCTTGGTCCAGCAGGTCCAGGTAGTGGCCGAGGAGTGAGGTGATCGAGTCGGCGACGTAGGCGGGCCCGTCGTCGTAGTCGCGGCCGGTGCGGATGAGCTGGCCGGGGCGGCCGTTCCGGGCCGGGGCGGTGTCGACGGCCAGGTAGTTGCCGTCCTCGCTGGTGGCGAAGCGCAACCAGCCGGGGTGGCCTCCGCAGCGTCGCACGGTACCGGCCGGGGTGGCGTCGAAGACGACGGCGTCCCATTCCAGGTCCCAGCCGAACCAAGGCCGTTCGCCCGCGCTCCAGTCGGTGTGCTCGGCGACGATGCTCTTGAGCGGCAGCCAGGCGTTGCCCTGGAACAGATAGCGGTTCTCGTACTCGATGCCGTCGCCGTCGGCGATCAGGTAGAGCGCCCGCAGGTCGGCGGGCAGCGGGCGGCCCAGGCGGCGTTCGGCTTCCTCGATCGCGGCGACGGTGGCGGGCGGGGGCAGTTCGTCGGGGTGTCCCAGGATCGCGGCGCGTCGTTCGAGGTAGGCGCGGAAGCGGGCCACGGCCAGTTCGGGGTCGCCCGCCGGTGCGGCGGTGCCGGGTTCCTGGTGCAGGCCGGGCTGGGGCAGCCGGTGGTCGGGGTCCAGCACCACCTGGAATCCGCCGCCCGTCCCGGTCACCCGGCTGATGGCGTCGTTGAAGGCGACGAGCCGGTACTCGCCCGACGGCCGGCACACGATCTCGAGGCTGACGGGTTCCCAGCCGTGCTCTGCGCGCAGTGTCTCCGCCAGCGCCATGAGCTCCATGTAGGGGTTGGGAACGCGGTCGTTCCAGTTGCCGCTCCGCGGGGCGTACTCGCCGGTCACCGAGGTGCCGCCGCGCCCTGCCCGGCCGTGCAGCACCGCGCGCGTCCAGCCGCTCGGGGCCTTCGAGACGATCGCCTCGACTATCGGTCGTACCGCCTGCTCCAGCATGTTCCGCTCCCATGCCCGTTGATGTTGCCGGGCATCATGGCAGCGGCCACTGACAGCGTCGGCAGCACGTCAGGCGGGGGCGAGGCGCTCGGACCCGGACGAGGTGGCCCGGCTAGTCCTTGAGGTCGATCAGGCGGACCGGCTGCCCCGTCGTCCGGGCGATGGTCTCGAAGTCCCGGTCGTAGTGCAGGAGGGTGAGGCCGGCCTCTTCGGCGACCGCGGCGACCAGGAGGTCGATGGCTCCGGCGCTGCGGTGCTCGCCCTTGGTGGTGAGTTGTTGCTGGACGACGCGGGCTCGTCGGTAGATGCCGTCGGGCATGGGGCACCAGGCGAACTGGTTCAGCCTGTCCTGGATGACCTCACGGTCTTTGGCGGAGCGAGCGGAGTACAGCACCTCCAGTTCACTGATGTCGCACAGGGCGACCAGCCCGCCGCCAACGCGGCGCTCCCATTCCTCGGATGCCTGGCGCAGCAGGATTCGTGCCAACGCCGAGGTGTCGATGAGATAGTCCGGGACGGTCACGTGCTATTTCCCCCTCGGTAGTTGCGCTTGTCGAGGAGGAGTTCGACGTCAAGGGCACCTTCTGCCGCGAGGTCCTGCAACTCGTGCAAGGCGCGCAGGCGACGGTTGCGAGCGACGATCTCCCGCAATGCGGTGTTGATCGTGTCGCGCTTCGTCGTCGTGCCGAGCTCTATGGCGGCTGCTTCCAGGGCTTCGTCGTCGAGGTCGATGACGGTGCGGCTCATGAGCGCCTCCTCGTGATACACGGCTTTGTGTATCAATATACATGATCCACTGTATATTCACTGGTCGCGTGTGACGTTCGGCGCCCGCGTTCCGCTTGGTCAGGTGGACCGGTGCGTGACCACGCCCCGGGTGCGGTGGGGATGAGGGGGCGGGGGCTCGTGACGGAGCGGATGTCGATCGATGTGTCGATGCGGCAGCATGCGGGGCAGTTCGTGCGGCAGATCACGGCGCGGAACCGGGTGCCGCTGGATTACTCCGTGAACAGCCTGCGGGTCGTCGACTTCATCGTGGACGGCTTGCGGAAGGGGGAGCCCGAGCGTGGCAGGGTCGAGCATGTGCTGTTCGGGCTCGGCGCGTACACGGGTGAGGTGCTGGTTCGGCGGGCCGGGGCCCGGTGGGTCGAATTCGATGCCGGGCAGCGGGAGTTGTTCGGGCAGCCCGTCGGGGTGCGGATGTCCGACGGGCGGGTGTGGAACCCGCTCGGCAAGGTCGTGAAGCGGTTCGAGGTGGGGGAGCTGGAATCCGTACGGACGTTCTATATGCAGCTGCATGGGCGGGCGTCCCGGCAGATCGCCTGAGGCGGGGCAGGGGCGGGAGGGGTGGAAGGGGTGGCTGATGTGCTGTGACATTTATGTGGGGGCCGACGCTGATGACCATGAGGGCGTCGACACGGCCCGACTGTGTCGAACGGCGTGAAATTCGGGCGAATTCGGTACGAACGAGGACAGTGTTGGGCCAGCGAGGGGAACCCCGCCGCGCGCAGGCGTACGACGGGGAACTGGGCGTCGCCGTCGCGCGGGCGCAGGACGGTGACGAGGCTGCCTTCGCGGTCGCGTACCGGCTTGTGCAGCCCGGACTGCTCGGGTATCTGCGGGGGATCGTCGGTGACGACGCGGAGGATGTCGCGTCCGACGCCTGGCTGGAGATCGCCCGGGATCTGGGCCGGTTCAAGGGGGACGGGGCCGGCTTCCGCGGCTGGACCGCGACCATCGCCCGGCACCGGGCGCTCGACCATCTGCGACGCCTGAAGGTGCGGCCGCGGGCGACCACGCTCGAGCAGGACGTACTGGAACTTCCGGGTACGCACTCCACGGACGACCAGGCGCTGGAGGCCCTCTCCACCCAGGACGCCCTGGAACTGGTCGCCGGGCTGCCCCGCGACCAGGCCGAGGCCGTACTGCTGCGGGTGGTCGTCGGCCTGGACGGGCCCGCCGCCGCGCGCGTCCTCGGCAAGCGCCCGGGCGCGGTACGCACCGCCGCCCACCGCGGCCTGAAGCGCCTCGCGCGCCAACTCGGCGTCGAGGGTGTGACGGATGAGGAACCCCGGACGCTGGGGGAGTCGGGATGAGCGGCAGGAAGCCGGCGGGCAGGCCGAGTGGGCCGGGCACGTCCAGTGGATCGGGCAGGTCGAGCAAGCCGATTAGGTCGGGCAGTCTCAGGGATGGATCCAGACATGGGTGAGCGGCAGAGCGGTGGCGGGACCCCCGACCGTCGGGTCGCGCACCCCGCAGGCGACGAGCCTGTCGTCGGGGCGCGCCCTGCGGACGACGAGCCAGGAGCAGCGGCGGTGCGCCCGGCGGGCGACGATCCTGCCTTCGCGAGGCTGCATGCGGACGACGGTCCTGTCTCTGCGGGGCCGCCTGCGGGCGCCGAGCCAGGCGTCGCGGTGCGTCAGTCGGGCGACGATCCCGCCCTCGTGGTGCCGCCTGTGGGCGACGGTCCTGCCTTCGCGAGGCCGCCTGCGGGCGACGAGTCAGGCGTCGCGATGCACCCCGCGGGCGACGAGCCAGCAGCAGCGGTACGCCCGGCGGGCGACGAGCCTGTCTCCGTGGCGCCGCCTGCGGACGGCGACCCCGCCTCCGTCGATCCCCCCGCGAACAACGACCCCGCCCCCGTCGATCCCCCCGCGAACAACGACCCCGCCCCCGTCGATCCCCCCGCGAACAACGACCCCACCCCCGTCGAACCCCCCGCGAACAACGACCCCACCCTCCCGAAACCGCTTGCGGGCGACCCCCCTGTCGGCGAGATGCACCCCCCGGGTGGTGAAGACCCCGCCGTCGAGGTGCTGCTCGCTGCCGTGCGCCGGCGTGTGGTGAGTGATGCCGGTGCGGAGGCGCGGGCGGTGGCCGCGTTTCGCGCCGCGCGTGACGCGGGCGCGCACGCCGTGCGACCCGCGCGCTCCCGGCGGCGCGACGACTGGCGGCCGCGGGAGCAGCGGAAGGTGGGCCGCTCGCTGCGGACCACGTTGGCCGTGCTGCTGGCGAGCCTGACGCTGGGCGGGGTCGCCGTCGCGGGCATCGGTTCGGTGTTGGACGACGGCGGTGCCGACCGGGACGACACCCGGCCGCCGTCGAGCAGCGCCGCCCCGGAGCGGTCCGGGCCCGGGCCCGCGAACCCGACGCCGCCCGGCCCCGAGCAGACCGCACCGTCCGGCCACCCGTCCCAGGCGAAGGACACCGAGGCCCACTGTCGCGCGTACGACGCGGTCAAGGGCCGGGGCAAGGCACTGAGTTCGACGGCCTGGCAGCGGCTGATCGACGCCGCGGGTGGCGAGGGCAACGTAGAGGCGTACTGCGCCGGGCAGTTGGACCACGAGGCCACCAGATCCCCCGGCAAGGCGAACAGCACGCCCAAGGCAACGCCGAAACCCAAGAAGTCCAAGGACAAGGGCTGAGGGCAAGTAGTCGACCCGGTTCCGGTACAGCCAGGGGAAGCAGCAGGTCCCGCCCTCGCCGATGGCAACGGCCGGGGCCGCCACCCCCCACAGGAGAGGCCCCGGCCGTCGCGCGGCACGGGCCGCGCGGCGGCCCGTACTTTCTACAGCGCCGCGACTGCGCTTTCTGTCACACCCCGCTCCGTCACCACGTCGTTGCACGTTGTACGAACATGGACGCCAAGCGGTTTCACGCCGTAACGTGCCATTCGCGCCGGACTGCGGGGGACGGACTACCGCAACCATCAGCGGCCCAAGACCGCGACCATCAATTGAGCAACCCCGATGGCGAGCAACCAGGTCCGCGAGAGCGGCGCCGGTTTAGGCGCAAAGGGAGTGCGGTGCTGGGGGACGACGCGGAGCTGACTGCCGCGGTGCTTGCGGCACAGGACGGGGACGAGACCGCGTTCCGGACTGTGTACCGCGCGGTGCACCCACGGCTGCTCGGGTACGTCCGGACGCTGGTCGGCGACCCGGACGCGGAAGACGTCACGTCCGAGGCCTGGCTGCAGATCGCCCGTGACCTGGAGCGGTTCAGCGGGGACGCCGACCGCTTCCGCGGCTGGGCCGCCCGCATCGCCCGCAACCGTGCCCTCGACCACATACGGATGCGCGGGCGCCGCCCCGCCATAGGCGGCGACGAGACCGAACTGACCGGCAAGGCCGCCGAGTCCGACACCGCGGGCGAGGCCATCGAGGCCCTGGCCACCAACAGCACCCTCTCGCTCATCGCCCAGCTCCCGCAGGACCAGGCGGAGGCCGTCGTGCTGCGTGTCGTCGTCGGCCTCGACGCCAAGACCGCGGCCGAGACACTCGGCAAGCGCCCCGGCGCGGTGCGCACAGCGGCGCACCGCGGTCTGAAACGGCTCGCGGAGTTGCTCGGCGACGATCCGGAATCCGCCGGCGCACTCGGCGCCGTACCGCCACAAAGAGAACCGCGTACACGCGCGGTGACGTCCGCCGGTGTGACGCATACGCGTTCGCGGACGCAGAAGGACATGTGATGGCCGACGAGCGCTGTGTCTTCCCGGGTGACAACCCACGGCCCCCGGGCCGGTGGCTGGACCGCGACGCCGCCGAGCGTCTGCTGCGCGGAGAACCCCTGGAAGCCGTCGACACCGAGGCCAGGAACCAGGTGGACAGGCTCGCCGGGGCACTTGCCGCGCTGGCCGCCGAACCCACGCTCAGCAGCGACGAACTCCCCGGCGAGGCTGCAGCGTTGGCAGCGTTCCGCAAGGTGCGCGCGGACCGGCACGGCGAGGTGGAACAGCTGGCCCCGCGTCCTCGTACGCACCCTGTCTCCCGCATCACCTCGCACCCCTCCGACGCCGGTCTCGTACGTCTGGGACGTCCCGACTCCGGTGGTCGCCGGGCCCGTTGGGGGCGCCCCACACGCCTCGGTCTCGCCGCCGCGCTGGCCGCCGGGATGATCGGCGGGGTCGCCGTCGCGGCCGGAACCGGAATGCTGCCGACTCCGTTCGGTGACGAGAAGCCGGGCCCTGCCGCCACGGTGACGGCCGCGGCTACGCCGGAGCGCCCGGTCGGCTCGCCGTCGCCGGGTGCCCCGGACGGCGACGACTCCCAGGTCCCGGCGCCCGGCGCCACCACGAACGGCCCGTCCGTCGGCGGCTCCTCGAAGGACGAGGCGGGCGGCGGCGCCACGAGCGGGCAGCAGGGCTCGGACGAGGCGGGGAAGTCCGGCCGTACCGGCGAGTGGTGGAGCCAGACACGTTCGTCCTGCCGCGACGTCCTCGACGGCAAGGACCTGGACGCCGGCCGCAAGAGCGTCCTGGAGGACGCCGCGGGCGGTGGCGGCAACGGGCAGCTGAAGACGTACTGCAACGGAATCCTGGACCGGACGGATACCGGCGGCGACGGCCGGAACGACGCCAAGGACTCGGCCGGGAGCACGAGCTCGGGCGCGGACACCCGCTCCGACCAGGGCTCCGGCCCGGAGGACGGGGGTGGTGACGACGACGGAAACCACATATTCCCGCTGCTCCCGGTGCTCCCGGGCGACAACGACGACAGCCGTGACGACGACGGCCGCAACAACGACGGCCGTAACGACGATCAGGGCAACGGCGATCGCGGCAACGATGACCTCGGTAGCGGAGACGCCGGTGACGGCGCCCGTGACAACGATGGCGTCGGCAACGACAACCCCGGCAACGACGGAATCCTCACCCCGTCCCCGTCCCCGTCCCCATCGCCCTCGCCGTCGTCGTCCTCCCCCTCCACCCCGGCCCAGCTCCTCCCGATTCCCGCAAACCCATCCTGACCTGCGGTTTCGTATCCCCCTGGATTTTCTTGGGCCCCAGGTGTGACATTTCCAGCCGCGGTGGCGCAGTAGTGGGTGAGCCGACTGGTCATCGGCCGTCGCACTGAGCCGGGGTTCCCCCCGTACCCATGGCTCGGTGCACACTGGCGCGGGCGGGACAGGTTCCCCCGGTCCCGCCCGCGCCCCACTCACCTTCCGCGGCACGTGTCACGCGCCGCGTGTCACCAGTAGACGACGACCTTGTCACCCGTGCGGACCTGCGCGAACAGTGAAGCGATCTTCCCCTCGTCCCGGACGTTGACGCAGCCGTGCGAGGCGCCGAAGTAGCCGCGGGCCGCGAAGTCGGTGGAGAAGTGCACGGCCTGGCCGCCGCTGAAGAACATGGCGTACGGCATGGACGAGTCGTAGAGCGTCGACACGTGGTACCGCGACTTGAAGTAGACGCTGAACACACCTTCGCGGGTCGGCGTGTACTGCGAGCCGAACCGCACCTCCATCGTCGACACCGTCCGGCCGTCGACCATCCAGCGCAGCGTGCGGCTCGTCTTGCTGATGCACAGCACGCGCCCCGTCATACAGCGCGAGTCCGGCTCCGCGGCGGGCTGCCCGCCGTACGCGTACAGCTCCCATTTGCCGGGCTCGTGCGTCATCTTCTGCAGCCGCTGCCAGGTGACGGTGTCCATCGCGCCGGTCCGTGGCAGACCCCGCTTGCCCTGGAAGCCCTTCACGGCGGTGGCGGTCAGGTCGTCGTACGTCCCCGTCGGCCCGTCGAAGAGCCAGGCGACCTGCCGCAGCCGGGCCTGCACCTCGCGTACCTCGGTGCCCTCGTCGCCCCGGGACCAGAGGACCTCGGCGGCGACGGGGGTGGGCTTGGTGCTCGGCTTGGGGTCGTCGGGCGAGTCGGTGGGGGAGCCAGAGGCGCTGGGCTTGGGAGTGGAGCCCGCCGTGCCGTCGATCCTCACCAGTGGCGGCTGCTTGCCGTCCGTGTCCACGGCCTGGGCGGTGCACGCGCTGACCGCGGCGAGTGCCACGAGCGCGGCCAGCGACCGCTTCACGTGCCTCGTCAGTCTCGTCATGGGTGGTGTCGTACGCATCGGACCCCCGTCGTGCCGTCGTGTGTCACCTGAGATGCTCCCCGCGCATGACCGGTTGCGAACTACGCGGCATGGTGGAGAGCGAAGCCCATCAAACAGGGCCGTGGGCCGGTCTGTGAGCAAGGTCCCAGCGTGGGCCACTCCACCGGGCGCACGGCCGCCACTACAGTCCGTCGCGAGGTCCGTTCCTACCAGTGGGTAACTTCAGCGGGAGGCACAGCAATGGCGCGCGAAACCGAGTCCGGTCTGCCCATCGAGCCGGTCTACGGGCCGGAGGCTCTGGCGGGCTGGGACCCCGCCGAGAAGCTGGGCGCGCCGGGTGAGTTCCCCTTCACACGTGGTGTGTATCCGTCGATGTACACCGGGCGTCCGTGGACGATGCGCCAGTACGCCGGTTTCGGCACGGCCGTGGAGTCCAACGCGCGCTACAAGCAGCTGATCGCCAACGGCACGATGGGGCTGTCTGTCGCCTTCGACCTGCCCACCCAGATGGGCCACGACTCCGACGCCCCGATCGCGTCCGGCGAGGTGGGCAAGGTCGGGGTCGCCATCGACTCGATCGACGACATGCGGATCCTGTTCGGCGGGATCCCGCTGGACAAGGTCTCCACGTCGATGACGATCAACGCTCCCGCCGCGCTCCTGCTGCTGATGTACCAGCTGGTGGGCGAGGAGCAGGGTGTGCCGGCCTCCCAGCTGACGGGCACGATCCAGAACGACGTCCTGAAGGAGTACATCGCGCGGGGCACCTACATCTTCCCGCCCAAGCCCTCCCTCCGGTTGATCGCCGACATCTTCAAGTACTGCAGGACCGAGATCCCGAAGTGGAACACGATCTCGATCTCCGGCTATCACATGGCCGAGGCGGGTGCCTCGCCCGCGCAGGAGATCGCGTTCACGCTGGCGGACGGCATCGAGTACGTGCGCACGGCGGTGGCGGCGGGCATGGACGTCGACGACTTCGCCCCGCGGCTGTCCTTCTTCTTCGTGGCCCGCACGACGATTCTCGAAGAGGTCGCCAAGTTCCGTGCCGCGCGCCGCATCTGGGCCCGGGTGATGCGCGAGGAGTTCGGCGCGAAGAACCCCAAATCGCTGATGCTGCGCTTCCACACCCAGACGGCGGGCGTCCAGCTCACCGCGCAGCAGCCGGAAGTGAACCTGGTGCGTGTCGCGGTGCAGGGCCTGGGCGCGGTCCTCGGCGGTACGCAGTCCCTGCACACCAACTCCTTCGACGAGGCGATCGCGCTGCCGACCGACAAGAGCGCGCGGCTCGCACTCCGTACGCAGCAGGTGCTGGCGTACGAGACGGACGTGACGGCGACGGTCGACCCCTTCGCGGGCTCGTACGTCATCGAGAGGATGACCGACGACGTGGAGGCCATGGCCGTCGAACTCATGGCCAGGGTCGAGGAGTTGGGCGGCGCGGTGAACGCCATCGAGAACGGTTTCCAGAAGGGCGAGATCGAGCGTTCCGCGTACCGGATCGCCCAGGAGACCGACTCCGGCGAACGGGTCGTGGTCGGCGTCAACCGCTTCAAGCTGGACGAGGAGGAGCCCTACGAGCCGCTCCGCGTGGACCCGGCGATCGAGGCCCAGCAGGCGGAACGGCTCACGAAGCTGCGTGCGGAGCGGGACCGGGCCGCGGTCGACGCGGCCCTCGCCGACCTCAAGAAGGCAGCCGAGGGCACGGACAACGTCCTGTACCCGATGAAGGACGCCCTACGCGCCCGCGCGACGGTCGGCGAGGTGTGCAACGCGTTGCGGGGGGTCTGGGGGACTTACGTGCCTACGGATGCGTTCTGACCGGCCCTCGAAACACGAAGGCGGAGTGTCGTACCCCCGTGCGACACTCCGTTCCATGCTTGGTGTCACTGACCTCCCCACTTACCTCGCAGGCCTCGTCCTGATCGTTCTCCTCCCCGGCCCGAACTCGCTGTATGTGCTGTCGGTCGCCGCTCGCAGCGGCGTACGTACCGGCTACAAGGCCGCGGCGGGCGTCTGGTGTGGAGACGCCGTCCTGATGACCCTCTCCGCTGCCGGGGTCGCCTCGCTGCTGCAGGGGAACGCGCTGCTGTTCGGGATCGTGAAGTACGCCGGTGCGGGGTATCTGACGTGGCTGGCGGTCGGGATGCTGCGGGCCGCGTGGGGGATGTGGCGGACCCGGCGGGTTCGGGCGGAGGCTCCGGCCTCGGTGGCGGCCGCCGAGGAGCGGCCCTTCCGGCGGGCGCTGGTCATCAGCCTGTTCAACCCGAAGGCGATCCTGTTCTTCGTCGCCTTCTTCGTGCAGTTCGTGGACCCGGGGTATGCCTACCCGGCGCTCTCCTTCGTCGTCCTGGGCGCCTTCGCCCAGCTGGCGAGCTTCCTCTACCTCTCCGCCCTGATCTTCAGCGGTACGAAGCTGGCGGCGGCCTTCCGCAGTCGCAGGCGGCTGTCCGCGGGGGTCACGACCGCCGCCGGCGCGCTGTTCCTGGGCTTCGCGGTCAAGCTCACGCTCGCCAGCGCATAGCGGGGCAGACCCGGGCCGCGTACTCCGCCAGCGCCTCCGCCGTAGCGCCCGCCCAGCCGACGTAACCGTCGGGACGGATGAGGAACACTCCGGTCCCGTACGCCTCGTACGCCGGGATCCGGACCGTACGGGCCCCGGTGAGGTCCGGCAGGTCCACGTCCGTGCCGACCGCGAGCAGTGTCCAGTGCGGGCCCCGGAACGCGTCGAAGAGGTGTACGCCGCCGCGGATGCCGTCCGGTGCGCGGTCGCCCGCGTGCAGGGCTTCGGACGGCAGGCCCTCCCGGGTCTCCACCGCGAGTGAGCAACCCCGGTAGCCGAGGCCGAGCTGCTGTGTGGCCTCGCCGCGCCGGACCTCGCCACGGTGGACCTGGGTGGAAAGACCGAGCATGTCCGCGGCGTTGGGCAGCCGCTCCTCCTCGTAGGAGTCGAGGAGGGACTCGGGAGCGTCGCCGCTCAGCACCGCGCCCAGCTTCCAGCCCAGGTTGTACGCGTCCTGGACGCTGGTGTTGAGGCCCTGCCCGCCCGCGGGCGAGTGGACGTGCGCGGCGTCGCCCGCGAGGAAGACACGGCCCTCGCGGAACCGGTCGGCCATCGCGGCCCGGGGCCGGAAGTCGGAGGCCCAGCGCACCTCGGTCACGTCATCGGGGGAGAGGTGCGAGCGGGTGGCGACGACCTTGCGGATGCTGTCGAGGGAGAGGTCGATGTCCGTGCCCTCCGGGAACTGGGCCACGATCTGGAAGTCCTCGGTCCCCGCCAGCGGGAAGACCGCCATGAAGCCCTCGGTGCCGGCGGGCGGGAAGACGTGCACGTTGTCGCGGTCGAGCCCGGTGAGGCGGACGTCCGCCACCAGTACCGGGTTCGGATCCACCGTCTCGCCGGTCATGCCGATGCCGAGCGCGCGCCGAACGGTGGAACGGCCCCCGTCGGCGGCGACGGCGTAACGCGCGCGGACCGGAGCGCCCGCCGCGAAGGTGGCCGTCACTCCGTCCGCGTCCTGCGCGACCCCCACCAGCTCCCGCCCGAACGCCACCTCTCCGCCGAGTTCCGTCAGCCGAGCGAGGAGGATCTCCTGCGTCCGCCACTGCGGCAGCATCCACGGCTCGTGGTACGGCTCGGCCTCCGTCGCCTCGGTCTCGTCGAACATCCGGTGCTCGCCCGCGCGCTCCCCGTCCAGCCAGATCATCCCGACCGGATAGCGGCCGCCCGCCGCGCGGACCGCGTCGAGCACGCCGAGGTCGTCGAAGACCTCCTGGGTGCGGGGCTGCAGACCCTTGCCGCGCGAGCCGGGGAAGAGCCCGTCGGCGCGCTCCACGACGAGGGCACGGGCCCCGCGCCGTGCGAGGTCCACGGCGAGCGCGAGCCCGGTGGGACCGGCACCGACGATGAGTACATCCGAGTCGTACGCGTTCATGCCCAGCTCCTTAACGCTGTTAAGTTCCTTGCTTGGAGCATGCCCTTAACGGCGTTAAGCTGTCAAGCGTGGTTACCCAGAGATCCCCCAAGCTGGACAAGAAGCAGGTCGTCGATACGGCCCTGCGGCTCCTCAACGAGGTCGGCCTCGACGGGCTCACCCTCCGGGCGATCGCCAAGGAGCTGAACGTCCAGGCCCCGGCCCTGTACTGGCACTTCAAGAACAAGCAGGCGCTGCTCGACGAGATGGCGACGGAGATGTACCGCCGGATGGTCGCGGACGCGGGCATCCCTCCCGGCGTCAGCTGGCAGGAGCGGCTCCTGCTGGGCCAGCGTGGCCTGCGCCGGTCGCTGCTCGGCTACCGCGACGGCGCGAAGGTGTTCAGCGGCTCCCGCTTCACCGGCACCGAACACGCCGTCGAACTGGAACTGAACCTCCGCGCCCTGCTGGACGCGGGCTTCACCCTCCCGCAGGCCGCCCGCGCCTCCTCCACCGTCTACCTCTTCACCATCGGCTTCATCACCGAGGAGCAGGGCGTCCAGCCGCTGCCGGGGGAGCGCCGCGAGGGCTACGACATCGAGGAGCGAGCCGCCCGCATGGCCGCCTACCCCCTCGCGGCGGCCGTGGGTGCCGAGGTCTTCCAGGGCTACGACGAGGGGTTCGAGGAGGGGCTGCGCCTCGTGATCGCGGGGATCGAGGCGCGGTACGGGATCAGCTGAGCGTCAGCTCGCCGCCGCCCGCTTGGCGGCGCGGGCCCGGCGGATCGCACGTGTGATGACGGGTGGCAGCAGGTCGAGGGCGATGCGGCGGACGTGGCGGCGGGGGCCCGGGGCGGGCCTGCGGCGGGCCTGGGGCGCCTGGTGGGGCTGTTGGACGGCGGACGGGCTCGCCTCGGACGCGGGCGGGTCCGCCATCGCGGGTTGCGATTCCGCCGGCTGCGATTCCGCCGGCTGCGATTCCGCCGGAGCCGCGACGGCGACGGCGACAGCGACAGCGACCTCGGTCGCGGGCTCCTCCGTGACGACGGTCGTGGCGTGATCGGTGTAGTGCCGGGACGGCGGGAAGGCCGGGGCCTGCATGCCCTTGGCCTTGAGGCGGATGATGCGGTGGCCGGCCGCATGCTGAACGCTGAGGTGGCAGTCCGTCCGCTCCCGGGCCATGGCCAGCAGCTCCTCCTGGACGGGCTCGGGATCGTCCCAAGTCCCGTACAGCTTCTGGGCGCTCAGGCAGATCGGGTGCAGGCCCCTGCTGAGCACGGCCTCCCAGGCGGCCACGGCGACGCCGGGCGTGTGCTCCGAGCGGAAGTCGTCCAGGACGACGATGCCGCCGGGCAGCAGCGCTTCGCGGGCCGCCGCGATGTCCCCGTGGACGTGCTCGTACAGATGCGAGCCGTCGATGTGGACGAACCGGCAGGAGCCGGGAGCGATTTCGGACGGCACCAGCGAGCTGGGTCCCTGCACGACGCGGGGCAGCTCGTCGTGGAAGGAGAGGTAGTTCTCCTCGAAGGCCCGCCGGGTGAGCGCGCTGTACGACTTCGTGGACTCCGCCTGATTGGCGTTGTCGGGGGCGTCTCCCTCGAAGAGGTCGCAGACCGTGTACCGCTCGCCCTCCTGCGCGTGGCGTCCCAGGAAGATCGCGCTCTTGCCCATGTACACCCCGACTTCGAGCAGATCGCCACGCATCCCTGCGGATTCCTGCCGGTCCAGACACCAGTCGAAGAGCATCTGGTCGAGGACGGGGAACCAGCCGGGAACGTCGTCGAGCTGGTGGGGCGGGCGGGTGGCGGCTTGTGTGGCAGTCATGACGATCAGTGTTTCCGCGACTGCCCGGAGAGAGAAATCCCCACGCACGACCAGGTGAACCTGAGGGCAAAATGCGTTTTATCAGACTTTGTCGACCGGTGATGCTGTAAGGGCTCAGGTCCGGGACTTGGCCAGCGCCGAGCGCAGTCGCGGCGTCAGCTGCTTCTCCACGTACCGGTTCATCAGCCAGGCCAGCAGCAGCATGGTTCCGACCGTGAGCAGGAAGGTCCCGTACGACGGGATGTGCAGGGTCTGGTGGTACGCCTTTATCGCCACCCAGCCCAGGTGCTCGTGGACCAGGTAGAAGGGGTACGTCAGGGCGCCCGCGACCGTCAGCCAGCGCCAGTTCGCCCAGTTCAGCCAGCCCAGCGCGATCGCCGCGACCGCCACGAAGCCGAAGGCGACGACGAGGACGATGCCGAAGGTGGTGCGGTGGGCGAAGGCGTTCGGGTCCGCGGCGTTCCACAGCTCGCGTACCGCGTAGTGCTGCCCGATCAGGAAGCTGACGACCACGATGCCCCAGGCGTAGATGTCACGCCGGTCGCGGTGGACGAGGTAGAGGCCGACGCCGCCGATGAAGAACGGCGCGTACTCGGGCATCAGCACGATGTCCAGCAGTGGCATCTGCGCGCCCTGCGCGATCACGTATGCCAGCGTCCAGCCCGCGCAGAACATGATCACCCGCTGCCTGTTGGCCCCGGGCAGCACCACGAACAGCGCGAACAGCGCGTAGAACCGGATCTCCGCCCACAGCGTCCAGCAGACCCCCAGCACCCGGTTTACGCCCAGGGGTTGCTGAAGCATCGTCATATTGACGAGCGCGTCGCTCGGCGACACCGCGTGGTAGGCCACCATCGGCAGCGCGAACACCACCGTCACCAGCACGACCGCCGCCCAGTAGGCCGGCAGCAGTCGCGAGGCGCGGGACGCGAAGAACGACTTCAGCGGCCGGCCCCAGCCGCTCATGCAGATCACGAACCCGCTGATCACGAAGAAGACCTGGACGCCGAGGCAGCCGTACGCGAAATACTCGTGGAGCGTGGGGAACTGGCGTTCGGCGGAGCTTCCCCAGGCCCTGGTGACGTCACCGCCCCGACCGCCGTAGTGGTACGCGGCTACCATCAGGGCAGCGATCAGCCGCAGTCCGTCCAGTGCGCGCAGCCGGGTCTCCCGGGGCCTCGCCCGCTCCGGCCGGGGTACGTCGGTCACCGGACGGACGGTCATGCTGGTCACGAAAAAATCCCCTCGCGGGTGCTCCTGTGGGCGGGTTGTCCCAGCACGTTAGTCCGAATCACAGACTCGGCCTGGTTGACAGGCCAACGATTTTCCCTCCGGTTCCAACGAGTTCACCTGGAAGTCGTTTTAGCTTCCTAATTTTTCTCATCATCGCCCCACCGGCGTGTAAACGTGCGCAAGATCGTGCCATCGGTCAGTCAGCAGCGTCAGTCAGCAGCAGCGAACGCAGCAGTGAACACAGCATTTGCTTTGCAAAAAATCAGGAGTGCCATGACGAGGGTCCAGAACAGACGGGCACGTGCGCGTGGAGGGGAGCTGGACGACTGCTTGCGCGCCTGTGCGGCGCACAGCGGGAAGCTCGTGGGCAGCATCGACCGCCGCCGTATCGAGCTTGCCGAGCAGCTGAGGAAGCTGCTGGTGGCGTGGGGTATGTCCGCCACCAGCGCCCCCGCGCCCGCCCCGACGGGCGGCGGCGCCACCGCCCTGCTCAAGCGCGCCGTCAAGGGCGCGGCGACCCCCTCCTCCGGGATCGACAACGCGCTGCTCGACGCCCTGCTCGCGGTCGCCAACAAGGCGATGGAGTGCGGCTACGACGACGAGCTGAACCTCGCCCTGGTGATCAGCGACACGGTCCTCGCCGAGCGCAAGAACTCCCGCGCCGGCTGGCGGCTGCGCGCCCGGCTCCTCGAGGCCCTCGGTGAGGAGACCGAGGCGCTGGAGGCGTACGAGCGCTACCTCGCGCTCACCACCGACGACGGGTTCGGCGTCGCCGCCCGCATCGGCGGTATGCGTGCCGCCGCGGAGCGGGAACGGGAACTCCTCGCGCTCCTCAAGCGCCAGGTCCCGCGCGCCCAGGAGTTCGCCGGCGGCCCCGTCACCGAGGTGTGGGCCGAGGGCCTCGCCCGGCACGACGCCGGCGACTGGGCCGGCGCGGAGCCGCTGCTGGTCGGCGCGCTGCTCGCGCTGGCCGCCGAGGACGCCCCGGTGAACGACCGGCAGGATCTGCTCAGCCAGTACCTGGACCTGCGCACCGGCGTCTCCCGCGGAGACCTCGCCGCACTCCCCGCGCTCACCGAAACGCTCTCGCTCTACGCCGAGCAGCGCCGGATCCGGGCGCGCGGCCCCGTCGTCGACCCCACCATCGGCGGCGTGCAGTGGCTCACGCTGGGTGAGTTCCGCAACCAGATCGCCGGCAAGTCCGTCTGTCTGATCGCCAACTCCGGCCGGGTCGGCGCCAGTTCGATGGGCGCCGAGATCGACGCGTACGACCTCGTGGTGCGCTTCAACTCGTACAAGATCGACGCGAAGCACACCGGTAGCCGTACCGACATCCACACCACGATCCACAAGCACGGCTTCAACTGGGACAAGCCGGTGACCACCCGGCTCGTCTTCGGCGGCATCTCCGGCGACTGGAAGTACTCGCTGCGCAACCGTCTGGTGCCCGGAGCGCAGCAGTACCTCGGCGACGAGACGCTGCGCTGGCCGCTGCGGAACATCGGCCAGGTCGGCGCCGACCAGTGGTCGGGCATTCCGACCACCGGCTTCAACATGCTGTGGCTGTTGGACTTCCTGGACGTCAGCCCGACCCTCGACCTGATCGGCTTCGACTTCTACGAGAGCGGTGCCTACCGCGTACCGGAAGCCATGAAGCTGGCCATCACATCCGTGCACGAATACACCAGCGAGAAGGAATGGGTCATGCAGCGGGCTCAGAGCGTGACCGACATGAGGATATCCCTGCGATGACCACGACCTCCCTGACCGGAACCGCCGCCGCGGTCCCGGCCGTCGGCGCTTCGGCGGCCGACCTCACCGGCAAGCGGCGCATCGCGTTCGCGAGCTTCGTCGACGAGAACTACCTGCCGGGCTTCCTCGTCCTGCTGCGCAGCCTCGCCCTGTCGAACCCGAACGTGTGCGAGGACTTCGTCGTCCTCTACGACGACCTGCGCCCCGGCTCGATCGCCAAGATCCGCGCCCTGCACCCGCGCATCGTGCTGCAGCGCGTCAACGCCGAGCACTACGACTCGTACGCCAAGGGCGACCAGGACAACTACCTGGTGCGCAAGGCGTACTTCATCCTCGACATCTTCCGGCTGCGCGCGTACGACACGATCATCACGCTCGACACCGACATGGTCGTCCTCGGCGACCTGAGCGAACTGCTGAAGCTGCGCGAGGGCCTTGCGGCCGTACCGCAGTTCTTCTACGGGCAGCACAAGCTCAACTCGGGTCTCCTGGTCATCCAGCGCGAGTACCTGAGCGACGAGTTCTGCGCGAAGATCGACGCCACCGGGCGCAGCGGCGACTACGAGCTCGACAAGCACGACCAGGGCATCCTCAACGCCGTGCTCGACGGTGACTTCGTCCACCTCGACGCCCGCTACAACTACGTCAAGCGGCGGCTCTCCGGCGACCTGCCGGTGCCCGAGGACGTCTCGATCCTGCACTTCACCGGGCGCCACAAGCCCTGGCAGGGCGGCGAGGCCGGGTACGGCCAGGCGGAGGCACGCTGGCGCGAGTTCGAGCTCACCGACGCCGAGTTCCACGGCGCCTACCTGGAGCGCTCCGGCGGTCTCCACCACGACCTGCTGGTCCACTTCGGCACCCCGCACGTCGCCCGCACGGGGGACCCGGAACTCGCCCGCAAGGTCGCCGCGGCCCACATCGCCGCCGGTGACTACCAGGACGCCGTCGACGTGCTCGACAGTGTGCGGCTCCCGGTCGACGAGTCCTGGGCGCACGAGACCCTCGGCCACGCCCTGATGAGCGTCTCCCGCTACGAGGAGGCCAAGGCCGAACTGCTGCTGGCCACCGCCGCCCCCAACCGGGCCGCCACCGCGTACTCCCGCCTCGCCCAGATGGCCTGGGTGCACGGCGAGAACGCCGAGGCCCTGAAGTACGCCACGGCCGGCATCAGCGTCGACCCCACCCACCGCGCCAGCCGCATGTGGGTCACCCGCGCGGCCTCCGTGCCCACCCAGGAGCTCGGTACCCCCGAGGACCAACTCGCGCACGTCGCCTTCTACATGGACCGCCAGGGCAACGCGGGCGACAAGCTGCTGCCGGAGAGCGTCCGGCTCGCCTTCGGGCCCGACACCGGCTCCCGCCGCTGGCACCCGGTACACGCCCACCGGCTGTTCGACGAGGCCGCCCTCAAGCGCGTCAACGAACGCCGCGGCCTGGTCATCGGCGGCGGCGGCCTGTTCATCCCGGACACCATGCCCAACGGCAACAGCGCCTGGCAGTGGAACGTCCCGGACGACCTGCTCAACCGCATCGACGTGCCGATCGCGGTCTTCGCCGTGGGCTTCAACGCCTTCGACGGACAGTCCTACCGCGCCGGACGGTTCCGCTCCTCGCTGCAGCAGCTCGTCGAGCGTTCCTCCTTCTTCGGACTGCGCAACCACGGTTCCATCGCGAAGGTGCGGGCCATGCTCCCCGCCCACCTGCACGACAAGGTGCGCTTCCAGCCCTGTCCCACCACGGTCACCCGCCAGCTCGTCGCCAACTGGCAGGACCCGGCCAAGCGCGAGGACACCATCCTGATCAACGCGGCCTACGACCGCGCGGGTCTGCGCTTCGGCCACGACTACGCCTACTTCCTGGCGCAGATGGCCGACGCGGTACGGGGCCTCGGGAAGCTCGCCGAGGTGCAGTGCGCCGCCCACTCGCTGGACGACGAGAAGATCGCCTTCGACCTGCGCCGCGAGCACGGCATCTCGATGCCCGTCATCCCGATGTACAACTTCGAGAACGACGAGATCCGCGATCTGTACGCCCGCACCAAGCTGGTCATCGGCATGCGCGGGCACGCCGGCATGATCCCGTTCGGCTGCGGCACGCCGATCATCAGCCTGATCTCGCACCCGAAGATGGCGTACTTCCTGAGCGACATCGAGCGGCCCGAGTGGGGCGTGTCCGTGCACGACCGGCACCTCGGCGCCAAGCTCGTGGAGCGCGCCCAGGGTCTGCTGGCCGACCACGCCGCGACCGTCGCCGACGTGCACGGCCGTCAGCAGGAGCTGTGGAAGGTGACCGAGGCGAACGCCTCGGACCTGCGCATCATCCTGGGCGGCTGATCCGTGGCGACCGCCCTGGCCGACGACCTCGACGGCGCCACCCCAGCAGCACAGCCGAAGCAGCGCGTCCGCCGGTCACCCTTGTGGTGGCCGGTGGTCGCGCTGCCGGCCGCGCTGGCCGTGGCATACGTCGTGGTCTTCCGGCGGCTGACCGGCGACCTGGAGTACGTGCTCGGCGCCCTGCGGACCGGTGAGCAGGCCGGCTACTCACCGTCGGAGATCTTCACCCACCGGCCTTACTTCTACCGGTGGTTCATCGCCGGACTCGACAAAATCACCTTCGGCGACCTGATGGTGAGCGAGGCGCTCATGGGCGCGGCGGGCGTGCTGCTCGCCGCCGCGGCCGCCTACGCCCTGTACGTGGCGCTCCTGCGCCACCTCACCGGGCGGGAAGCGGCCCTCACGGCGGGCGCCGTCGGGCTCGCCATGACGCTGGCGCCCCGCAACGACTTCCTCCAGCCGGAGTGGGCGGCGGTCGTCCTCACCGTGCTGGCCGTCGCCGCGACACTCGGCCCCGCGAAGCCCTGGCCGGCGGCGCTGCTCGCCGCGCTGCCCCTGGCGCTCGCGGTGATGATGAAGTACTCCACCGCCGCCTCTGCCGCCATCGGCGTGCTCTTCGTGTACGCCGTCGACCGGGGTCGGGCCGTACGTCTCGCGCTGGTCGCGGTGCCCGGCGCGGTGGCCCTGTTCGCGCTGAGTGTCCTCGCCGGGTCCCACGAGTGGCAGTGGACCGAGGACATGCCGCAGCTCAACCAGGCGTCGATCGGCCGCACCGGCATCCACCCGCGGTTCATCATCGAGCGCTCCGTGGACTTCCTCGCCGACCGCGCCGTGGAGAGCCCGGTGCTGCTGCTCCTGCCCGGAGCGCTGCTGCTTGTGCTCTGCCGGGTACGCGGGCGGCGCCGCCGGGCCGAACTGATCCTGGTGGCCCTGACGATCGGCTTCGGCGCCCAGGCGGTCGTGGTCGTGCAGGGCAACTGGTTCCTGTACCACGGCGCCCAGATGCCCGTGATCGCCGCCGCCGTGTGGGGCCTGGCCGTGGGCGGCGCCCGCCGCTCCCCGCCCTGGTTCTTCGGCGCCGTATCGCTGCTCTACGGCGCGCTGCCCGTGCTGTACACCCACCTGCCGAGAGACCTCCAACGGCCGTACGTCCTCTGGGCCGCGGCTCTGGTCCCCCTGCTCGCCGCTGTCCTGGACGCCTGGCTGGAGGCACGTGTGCGGGCGGCGGGCGTGCGAGCCCCGCGGCCGAGGATCTCTCGCGGGGTGTGGCCGGCCGCGCTGGTCGCCCTGGCCGGCGTGGTGTGCCTGGCCGGGAGCAGCTGGCCGGACTCACCGCACCTCGTGCAGTACGGCAAGGTCCTGACGACGAACACCGCGTACCTGAAGTCCCTGGAGGACTCCGAGCAGGCGGCGGACCGGATCCGGGCCCAACTGCCCGCCGACGCCCCGGTGTTGTATCTCGCCTTCGGTGACGCGGCGTACTTCGTCGACCACCCGGCCCAGTGCCGGTACCCGATCGCCACGTTCCTCCAGCGCACCCGCTACCTCGCGGACGTCACCGAGCTGAAGTCGTTCCAGGAGAACGCCGACTGCGTCGACCACGACCCCGCCCCGTACGCGGTCCTGGACCGGAACTGGTTCCGGCCGGGCAAGGTCGACCCGGCTCTCGCGCGGCGCATCTCCGCCGAGTACGACTGCCCGACCGCCGACGAGAGCGGCAAGGCCAAGCTGGTCCTGTGCGAGCGCAGGAGCGGCACCTGACAGGTCGCTGCCCCGGCCGGTGATAACCGGCCGGGGCAGCGTCCGTTCGGCTTCGGTTCGGCTTTGTTCAGCGCAGGCCGAGCGAGGCCGTGACCTTGCGGGCCAGCGCCACCGAGTAGCTCTGCCCCCGGTCCTGCGGATAGATCTGCGCCATCGTCACCAGCTTGACCCGGCTCATCGGCGTGTCGTGCGGCGGGATCAGCGAGCGGTACTCGGGGGTCACCACCGGCTGGGCGAACCCGGCCTTCGAGAAGTGCCAGTCCTTGATCCAGGACTCGTCGAACTCCGGGTTGATCCGCCGCAGATACGGCACGAACGCCTTCAGCAGCTCGGCAGGCTCGGTCGTGAACCGCCAGTCCTCGCGCTCCACGTAGTTGCCCACGTAGAGGATGTGCCGGCCGCCGTAGACCGAGGGGTCGATCATCCTGGTGTGCTCGACCACCGCGAGGAACGGGAAGTCCGGCTCGTTGATGTTGAGCCAGTAGTACGGGATCACGCTGCGGTCCAGCTCGAGGACGAAGCAGGTCGCGCCGAGGTACTGGTTCTTCCACACGGCGTCGTCCGCGGGCAGCCCGGCCGCCTTGGCGAAGGCGGGCTGCGGAGTGGTGACGATCAGCTGCTCGAACTCGTAACTCGAGCCGTCCGCGCACGTCACCACCGCCGGCGCCTCGTCGCCATCCTGCCGGATCGACTCGACCGCCTTGCCGAACTCGACCTTGCCGCCCAGCTCCTCGACGCCGTCCCGCAGCGCCGCGTACACGCGCTCGAACCCGCCGTCCACATAGCCGAGTTCGAAGGTGCGGCAGTGGATACGGGCCCACAGCCAGGCCATCGACACCTGCTCGGCGCGGTCGCCGAACTTGCCGGTCAGCAGCGGCTCCCAGATCGCCGCGGTGGCCTTGCGGCCCGCCCAGCGGCGCAGCCAGGCCAGCGCGGTCAGATCGTTGAACCGCTCACCGCTGCGCACCGCCTTCAGCAGCGCGGAGGAACCGGCGAACCGCACCGCGTCCAGCGGGGAGAACTCCGGGAAGCGCAGCATGTCGACCGGGCTGGTGAAGTTGATCAGCTTGTCGCCGCGGAAGATGGCCGTGGTCGGCTTGTGGAAGCGCAGCGCGTCACCGAGCCCCAGCTCCTCGATCAGGCCGATCATGGCCTTGTCGCTGCGGAAGATGTGGTGGTAGAAGCGCTCCAGCGGAACGCCGCCCACCTCCAACGACGCGGCGAGACCGCCGAGTTCACCGGCCGCTTCCAGGACGGTGACCTGGTGGCCGGCGCGTACGGCGTCCCAGGCGGCGGTCAGGCCGCTGGCACCCGCGCCGATGATGCCGAGGTTCATGCGAAGCTCCACTTTTTGTTGAGCGCGAACTGAAGCGCCAGGACCAGCGGGAGCGAGCCGACCTTGACGAGGTTGGCGTCGATCCCCAGTGCGTCGGTGAAGGCGAGGAAGAGCAGGTTCGTCAGGGCGATACCGGTCAGCCCGACGGCGTAGAAGCGCAGGAAGCGCACGACGATCCGGTCGCGCCGCTCGAAGGTGAACAGCGCGTTGAGGACGAAGTTGTTGGCGATGCCGAGGGTGGTGCTGATCGCGTTGGCGAACTGCTCGTCCATCCCGGCCAGGTTGTGCAGCAGGAGGAAGACCGCGAGGTCGAGCGCGAGGCCGCTGCCGCCGATGAGGGTGTAGCGCAGCAGCTGGCGCAGGGTGCGCGCGCGACCTTCCGGGGCCTCGTCCGGGGTCACTGTGGGGGCGGCCGTGGAGGTGGTGTCAGACGCCACGGCGACCGTCCCGCTCCTCGGTGCGATCACCGGTACCGGGTCCGTCCCGCTCGTCCTTGCGCCGTCCGATCACCTCGCGCACCAGGTACAGCGGGCGCCCCTGGGTCTCGCTGTAGATGCGCCCGATGTAGCTGCCCAGCACACCCAGGGACAGCATCTGGGTGCCGCCCAGGAACAGCACGACGACCATCAGCATCGTCCAGCCGGAGACGGTGATCTCGGGCCGGAAGAACTTCATGGCCAGCGTGTAGAGGATGCCGACCAGCGACAGCACGAGCACCAGGAAGCCGAGGCGGGTGATCATCTTCAGCGGCGTGGTGGAGAAGCTGGTCATCCCGTCGACCGCGAGGCGGGCCATCTTGCGCAGCGGGTACTTCGTCTCGCCCGCGAACCGCTCGTCGCGGTCGAAGGCCACCGTGGTCTGCCGGTAGCCCATCGAGGCGACGATGCCGCGCACGAAGCGGCTGCGCTCGCGGTACCGGCGCAGCTCGTCGGCGACCCGCCGGTCGAGCAGCCGGAAGTCTCCGGTGTCCAGGGGGATGTCGACCTCGGTGCTGGAACGCAGGACGCGGTAGTACAGGTGCGCGGTGGCCCGCTTGAAGGCGGTGTCCTGCCGGCTGCGGCGGCGCGCGTGCACGATCTCGGCGCCCTCGCGCCAGGCGTCGACCAGTTCGAGGCTGACCCGCGGCGGGTCCTGGAGGTCGGTGTCCATGACGATCACCGCGTCGCCCTGGGCGAGGTCGAGGCCCGCGGTGATGGCGACCTGGTGTCCGAAGTTGCGGGCGAAGTCGACCACCTGGACGCGCCCGTCGTTCTTCGACAGGGCCTTGAGGATGGCGAGCGAGCGGTCCGAGGAACCGTCGTTGACGTACAGCAGCTCGAAGTCGAGCTCCGGACGGCCCTCGATCGCGGCGATCAGCTCGGTGTGGAAGGCGGCGATGCCGTCCTGCTCGTTGTACACCGGCAGGACGTACGAGATCAGCGACCTCTTGGCCGGCTCCGGCTCCGGGTCCGGTTCCGGGGGCGCGAGCGTGACGCCGGCAGGAGCGGGGGACGAGGCGGGGGCAGGCGGACGTATGTCCTGCTGGGTCATCTCCACCCACCCGCAAACCCGAACGGGCGTATGGAGAAAGCTATTTGCTGCATTGGAGGAAGCTATGGAGGCTTGGTTAAGGACGGATGAACGAGCCGGGTCCACGAGTTGTCTGCATAGTCTCCCTTCACCCATTTGAGTGGGCCGCTCGATCACGTCCGGGCAAGCGCGCAGCACGCGGTGGGCGGGTGGATCAGCCAGTGATCCACCCGCCCACCGCGCACTGCTCTCAGGCGCCCGCGTTCAGCGCCGTACCGCCTTGCGCAGCGCACGCGCCTGCCGCACCACCCGGCGTGCCGTGGAGTTGCGGGGCACGAAGGCCAGCCGCTCCGGGATGCCGCCGGGAAGGCCGAGCGAGGTGAGCCGGCGGCGCTTGAAGTAGCGCTGGGTGCGCGGGCCGAAATGCTGGGACAGATAGCGTTCCGTGGCCGGGCGCAGCCGCGGGTGGATCTGCGGCTGCATGGTGAACCCGAGCGCGACGACCAGACCGTTCAGCTCGTCGGTGGGGAGGGCGTCGTTGTCCTTCTTGCCCTCCAGGTCGGGCAGCAGTGCGTCGGCGAGTGCGACGGGCACGCGGTTGCTGTTCTGGTAGGGCGTGAGGCGATCCAGTATCGGTTCGGTACCGATACGGGCGACCGGCAGGTCGTAGAACACGGAGGCCGTGAACAGCGCGGTCGAGAAGCAGCCGACGACCAGAGCGGGCCGGGCCTTCTCGAACAGCACCTCGGCGAGCACCGGTGTGTTCAGGACGGTGAGTTCGACGCCGAGCTTGGCGGCCTCGGTCTCCAGGGCGCGGCTGTAGCTGGCCGGGGCGGTCGGGTGCGGCTTGAAGACGATGCTGCGGTGCCCGCGGTCGACGGCTCCGCGCATCATCCGCACGTGCAGGTCTTCCTCTTCCTTCGCGGAGAGGATGTTCAGGGCCGACAGGTACTGGCCGAGCAGGAGTGCCGCGTTGTCGGGCAGCGCGGGCAGCTCCGGCACGGCGCCGCCGAGCCCGCTCAGCACCTTCAGGAACGCGTCCGCCGGCACGATCTCCGCGGGCACGTCGAACTCGGTCAGCAGCAGCGGTGTCAGTCCGGGCACCAGGTCCAGGTGCAGCAGCCGCCGCACCCGCGTGCCGACCAGCGGGTCGAGCTTGTTGCGGGTGGGCCCGTAGCTCATCAGCCCGTCGGCGTAGACGTCGATGGGAGCCCCGGTGAACAGCTGCGCCACCGTGAAGGCGGGGGTGACCTGGATGGACTCCAGGACCAGCTCCACCCGGTCGTCGCCGAGATCCCACAGCAGCCGCAGATAGCGCTCGAACAGCGGGATGTCGTCGGTGCGCGGCGTCCACGCCCCGGGGTGGAACGGCCGGATGGCCTCGTTCCAGGACAGCACCCCGTCGAAGTGGTCGCTCAGCGACGCGAACCCGGGCATCTCGTCGACGGCGGGGGTGGTCTCCGGAGTCGTGGAGTTGTTGAACACCAGCAGCAGGCGGCGGTCGGCCGCGGTGAACTGGTCGGACTCGATCGCGGCGGCCAGGGTCGCGGCGCCGTACAGCGTCGAGGCGCAGAAGATCTGGGTGGTACGGGACATCAGGCGGCCGCCTTCGCAGTGGTGATCCGGCGCCGCAGCCGCCGCAGTTTCGAGGAACGGCTCAGGTCCATGGTGTCCAGTACGTCACCGAGCGCGTCCTGCGGCATCCGCTTTATGGCCGCCGCGCTCATCGACCGCAGCTGCTTGGCGACGGCCGGTTCGAACTTGTCGATCTCCGAGAGGTGGTGGGCGATGATCGCGCAGTACGTCCGCACCGCCTTGGGCAGCAGCCGGTCGGCGTCCGGGTCGGCCGCGGTCTCCTCGACGACCTGATCGAAGGCACGGATGAAGTCGAGCTGACGGACATCACCGATTTGAGTGAGTGAGGAAGCGACCCCACGCCGGTAGAAGACCCCCAGCAGGCTCACCACGGCGAACGACTCCGCCTCGCGGTGCAGCTTCCAGATCCACGGCCGGTCCTCGGCCGTGCGCAGCCCGTCGGTGAAGTGCAGCAGCCCCCGGTCGAGCAGCCTGCGGTGGTAGGCGCCGGCCCAGGCGTACGCGTAGTCCACCGAGGTCGTCCGGTCGACGGGCAGGATCGCCTCGCGCGGGTTCATCACCTCGTCGCGCCGCCCGTGCGGGGCCCGGTGCACCGTACGGCCGCGGTTGGTGGCCTGTACGTGGTCGGTGCGGATGAAGTCGCAGCCCAACCCCTCAATGGCCGACACGAGTTCACCCAGGTAGCCGGGCGCGAGCCAGTCGTCGCCGTCCAGGAAGGTCAGGTACTCGCCCCGCGCCGCGTCGAGGCCGGTGTTGCGCGCGGTGGCGAGCCCCCCGTTCTCCTTGTGGCGGACGTAGCGCACCTGAGCGACATCCGAAAGTTCTTCGGCCGCTCGTTCCAGGATTGCCGGAGTTTCATCCTTCGAATGGTCGTCCACCAGCACGAACTCGAAGTCCTGCCGGGCGTTCAGGCGGAGGCTTCTGAGAGTGTCCGGTGCGTACTGCTGGACGTTGTAGAACGGCACGATCACGGAGAGCTTTGGCACGCCAGGAAGCCTATGAGGCTGCCCGGATCCGGAACTTTCCGGGACGGGTACGGGGGGTGAACTCGATGTGTCGGAACGGTGCATTCCGTACTCTTCCTGGTCTTCGACGGGCCAGTTGGGCTTGGGGAAGTGTGCTGTTAACTTTTTGTTGAGTTGAGGTTGGGTTATATCTAAGAAATGGTTCCTAGCGTCTTGGGTGTGCCACCAAGTGCAACTAGTACAACGAAATCTCTGCGGATCGCAGTACTCGCGGACTCGGACACCCGATGGAAATGGGGTGCGCTGACCGCGGACCGCATTGCCCCGGGCCCGTCCATGGAAGCCGGATCGCGCGGCGACGCGCAAGTCGGCCCTGCGCTGAGCGGATTCCTGCTGCGCGGCCGGGCCACGCCCACGGCCCGCCAGCTGGCGGAAGTCGGTGTCCGCGCGGACTCCATCCGTGAGGTGACGGCCGTCGAATTCCTGCGCACCATGGAGCGGGAGTCGTACGACGTCGTGATCCTCGCCCTGGTCGGCGGCGCCGTCCAGGCGATGCTGCACGGCCTGCGACGGATCTGGGACGGCCGCGCCGAGCGGCCCCTGGTCGTCACCGGCTATGTCGGAGTCGTATACGAAAAGCTCGCGGACGGCCTCCTGCTGCGGCACGGCGCGGACCTCGTCCTCGCCAACTCCCGTCAGGACGCGGACCGTTTCCGGGCCGTGTACGAGGGGGTGGGCGCCGACGCCTCGGCGGTCACCGAGGTGGCACTGCCCTTCCTCGGGGGCGAGCCCTACAAGAAGGGCAACGACCCGTACACCGTCGTCTTCGCGGCCCAGCCCTCCGTACCGGAGAACCGCAAGGACCGCACGTACCTGCTGAACCGCCTGATCCAGCACGCACGCCTGCACCCGGACCGCGAGGTGCTGCTCAAGCTCCGCTCCAAGCCGGGCGAACACACCACGCACATCGAGGAGTTGCCCTACCAGAAGCTGGTCCAGAAACTGGACCCGCCGGCCAACTTCCGCCTCGTGTACGGGCACATGGGCGAGGTCCTCGACAACACCGACCTGCTGGTCACCATCAGCTCCACGGCCGCCCTTGAATCCCTGCACCGCCGTATCCCCACCGTCGTCCTCAGCGACCTCGGGGTGCGCGAGGCGCTCGGCAACCACCACTTCGTGGGCTCCGGATGCCTGGCCTCCTGGGACCAGCTCGACGACGGACACCAGCCGGTGCCCGACGCGGCCTGGGTCTCCCGGCAGGGCGTCGCCGCCGACGGGTCGTACGAGACGGCCTTCGACGTGGCACGGTTCAGGATCACCGAGCTCCTCGAATCGGCCGAACTCCCGCCGCTCGCCCCGTACTACACGCCCGTCACCGCGCCCGGCTACCTGCCCGGCATCCTCGCCCGCCACCACCTCGGCCCGGACGGCACCCCGCTGCCCGGCGCGCCCGCGGCGGACAAGGAGCCCAGCCCAGTTCGGCAGATAGTGCGCCGTGCGGCCCGTGGCGCCTACCGCCACGGTGTCCAGCGCGTGGCACCTGTGATCCGGAGGATGGGCGAACTGTGAGCGACTCCAACCCAAGCGTCCCGGGCTCTTCGGGCCTCCCACGCCTCTCTCGCCTTCCTCGTCAAGGAGAACAGCGAATGTCCAACTCGGAAGCCGGCCAAGCGGGTCAGGCGGCCCCGGTGCGCCGTGTGCTCGCGGTGATCCCCGCGCGCGGCGGCTCCAAGGGCGTCCCCGCGAAGAACCTCCTCCCCGTGGGCGGTGTGCCGCTGGTGGCCCGCGCCGTGCGCGAGTGCCTCGCGGCGCGCCTCGTGACGGACGTCGTCGTCTCCACCGACGACCAGGCGATCGCCGCCGCCGCCCGTCACGCCGGCGCCGAGGTGGTCCTGCGCCCCGCCGCCATCGCCGGCGACACCGCGACCTCCGAGGCCGCCGTCCTGCACGCCATGGACGCCCACGAGGCCCTGCACGGCTCGCCGGTCGACGTGGTCCTGCTCGTGCAGGCCACCAGCCCGTTCATCGTCCGCGAGGACATCGACGGGGTCTCGGCCGCCGTCGTGGAGAACGGCGCGGACACCGCCGTGACCGTCGCCGCCTTCCACGGCTTCATCTGGCGCGACGCCGACGACGAGGCCACGGCCGTCGACACCGGCGCCACCGCGTCCGTGGGCGGATCGGCGGTGGCGGTCGCCAACGCCAAGGTCACGAGCGGCGGTTACGGCGTCAACCACGACAAGTCCTTCCGCCCGCGCCGCCAGGACCGCCCCCAGGACCTCCTGGAGACCGGCGCCGCGTACGCCATGGACGCCACCGGCTTCCGCGAGCACCAGCACCGCTTCTTCGGCCGTACGGAGCTCGTCCGCACCGACCCCGCGCGGGTCCTCGAGATCGACGACCCGCACGACCTCGCCCGTGCACGGGCGTTGGCGCCGCTGTTCGACGCCAACCGTCCCGGCACGCTCCCGACCGCCGCCGACATCGACGCGGTCGTCCTCGACTTCGACGGCACCCAGACCGACGACAGGGTGCTGATCGACTCCGACGGACGGGAGTTCGTCTCCGTGCACCGCGGAGACGGCCTCGGTATCGCGGCCCTCCGCAAGAGCGGCCTGAAGATGCTGATCCTGTCCTCGGAGCAGAACCCGGTCGTCGCCGCCCGGGCCCGGAAGCTCCAACTCCCGGTCCTCCACGGCATCGACCGGAAAGATCTCGCACTGAAGCAGTGGTGCGAGGAACAGGGCATCGCGCCCGAGCGCGTGCTCTACGTCGGCAACGACGTCAACGACCTCCCGTGCTTCGCCCTCGTGGGCTGGCCCGTGGCGGTCGCGAGCGCCCACGACGTCGTGCGCGGCGCCGCACGCGCGGTCACCACCGTGCCCGGTGGCGACGGCGCGATCCGAGAGATCGCCAGCTGGATCCTCGGCCCTTCTCTCGACTCCCTCGAAAAGTAAGGAACCACACCCCCATGAGCAACTCCCGTCTGCGCAGCTTCGGTTCGAAGACCGCCGGCCCCGGCCACCCCGTCTACGTCGTCGGCGAGATCGGCATCAACCACAACGGCGAGCTGGAGAACGCGTTCAAGCTGATCGACGCCGCCGCCGAGGCCGGCTGCGACGCCGTCAAGTTCCAGAAGCGCACCCCGGAGATCTGCACCCCGCGCGACCAGTGGGACATCGAGCGCGACACCCCCTGGGGCCGCATGACCTATATCGACTACCGCCACCGCGTGGAGTTCGGCGAGGACGACTACCGCCAGATCGACGAGTACGCCAAGTCGCGGGAAATCGACTGGTTCGCCTCCCCGTGGGACACCGAGGCCGTCGCCTTCCTGGAGAAGTTCGACGTCCCCGCCCACAAGGTCGCGTCCGCGTCGCTGACCGACGACGAGCTCCTTCGCTCGCTCCGCGCCACCGGCCGCACGGTCATCCTCTCCACCGGCATGTCCACCCCGAAGCAGATCCGCCACGCGGTCGAGGTCCTCGGCTCGGACAACATCCTGCTCTGCCACGCCACTTCGACCTACCCGGCGAAGGCGGAGGAGCTCAACCTGCGCGTCATCAACACGCTCCAGGCGGAGTACCCGAACGTCCCGATCGGCTACTCCGGCCACGAGACGGGCCTGCAGACCACCCTCGCGGCGGTCGCCCTCGGCGCCACCTTCGTCGAGCGCCACATCACCCTCGACCGCGCGATGTGGGGCTCCGACCAGGCCGCCTCTGTCGAAC
Organism: Streptomyces sp. NBC_00620; assembly: GCF_026341825.1. Taxonomy (GTDB): domain Bacteria; phylum Actinomycetota; class Actinomycetes; order Streptomycetales; family Streptomycetaceae; genus Streptomyces. The sequence continues at coordinate 696,922 of NZ_JAPENY010000001.1, read as the reverse complement.
CCCAGGGCCTCGTGCGCCTCGTCCGTGACATCCGTACCATTGAGGCCTCTCTCGGTGATGGCATCAAGAAGGTCTACGAGTCCGAGCTCGGCCCGATGAAGAAGCTGCGCCGCGTCACGGGCGTCGTCGCGGAGGCGGAGATCGCCGACGCCGCCGGCGAGCCGGTCTCGGTCTGAACCCCTTACGACGGGACGGTCGTACGTCGATGAGCCCCAGCGCCGGTTCCTCCGGCCCCCACACTCTCGCCTTCGTCGAGAGTCCGGTACAGCTCCTGAACGTGCTGGAGTGGGCGTACGCCCATGCCCTCCGGCCCGAGCGGGACAGTTTTCCGGCGCCCGTCGGGGCGCCGGCCGGGGGGGCCGCCGGGCCGCCCGGCGCGGGGCTCACCCTCGTCGTCCTCTCTCCCAACGACCCGATGACCCGCGGCCAGTTGCGCCGCATGGCGGACCTGGCCCGCGACGAGGGCTACGAGGTGCGCTGGGAGGAGGCGCGCGGCGGCACCATGGCGCCCTTCCACACGATCGGCGGCCTCGCCCCGCTGTTGCGCAAGGCCCAACGCATCGTCATGGGGGACCCGTTCTCCCGCTACGTACAACTGCTGCTGACGATCACGAAGGCCCGCGAACTGGTCGTCGTGGACGACGGCACGGCGACGATGGAGTTCGTCGCCCAACTGGCCCGCGGTGAACGCCTGGTGCGCTGGCACCGGCGCGGTGGCCGCCCCGGCCCGCGCGACCTGCTCTTCGCGCCGGTCTCGTCCTCCGCCCGCCGCCGCCTCACCCCCTCCGAGAGACGCTCGGTGGAGGTCTTCTCCTCGATGCCGATCGACTCGGCCCCGGAAGGCGTCCGCCTCACCTCGAACGACTTCTCCTGGACCCGCGCCCGCTTCGGCCCGCCCCGCATCACCAAGGGCGCGGACCTGGTCGGCACGTCCCTGGTGGAAACCGGCGTGGTCGACCCGGACCACTACCTGGAGGCGGTCCGCACCCTCGCCAAGACCCACGGCGCGACCCGCTACTTCGCGCACCGCCGCGAAAGCACGGAGAAACTCCACCGCCTGGCCGTCGAAACGGGCCTGGAAATAGTCCGCCCGGACCTCCCCCTCGAACTGATCGCCCGCCGCGGCCCCATCGGCCGCACGATCCTCAGCTTCCCGTCGACCGTCGTCCACACCCTGCCGCTGGCCCTGGCCGGCACCGAGGTGCGCGTCGCCGTCTGCGACATCGACCCGACCTGGCTCACGGAGAACGCCTCACCGCGGGCACAGGGGTTCCTGTCGGGGGTTACGGGGACGGCGAGGGACGTGACCCGCTTGTCGGCGAGTACGGCGGTCTGACCCGCGCCCGCCCGAGCCCTGGGTATTGTTCGCGCGGGGTACACGGCGGGGGAGGGGGAACCGTGGTGACACGGAGCGAACGGTCGCGGATGGCGGCAACCGAGGGCGGCCACCGGGTGACACCGGCGGAGCTGTTCTTCGACCTGGTGTTCGTGTATGCGATCACCCAGGTCACCGCACTGATGGCGGCCGATCCGACGGCACAGCGGCTGCTCGGCGCGGGCGTGGTGCTCGCGCTGCTGTGGTGGTGCTGGTGCTGCTTCGCGTGGCTGGGCAATGTCGTACGGGCCGACTCCGGGCCGATGTTCGGAGTGCTCATCGCCGTGATGGCGGTCGTCCTGGTCGTCTCCCTCACCGTGCCCGAGGTCTACACCGACGCACCGGGCGGCCTGGACACACCCCTCGTCTTCGTCCTCTGCTACGGCGCGGTCCGCATCCTGCACCTCGTCACGTACTGGCTCTCCGACCGCGAGGACCAGGCCCTGCACGCCACCCTCCGCCGGACCGCCCTGCTCTCGGTGGCACCGCCCTTCGCACTGCTCCTGGTGGGCAGCGCCTTCACCGGGATCACCCAGATCCTGATCTGGCTGGGCGCTGTGCTGATCGACTACCTCGGCATCTACGTCACCGGATCCTCGGGCTGGCGGGTGGCCTCGCCGGGACACTTCTCCGAACGCCACGGACTGATCGTCATCATCGCCCTGGGCGAGTCGATCGTCGCCATCGGCGTCGGGGTGTCCGGACTGCCGCTGAACGCCCCCGTGCTCCTCGCGGCCCCCGCGGGCCTGCTGGTCGTCGCCGGCCTGTGGCGCCTGTACTTCCGTCGCCTCAGCGAGCCCGCCGAGCACCGCCTCGCGGCCCTGGAGGGCGACGACCGCACCCGCTTCGCCCGCGACGTCTACACCTTCCTCCACCTGCCCCTCGTGGCCGGCGTCGTCCTCACCGCCCTCGGCATGAAGAAAGCCCTCCAACAGGTCGCCGACACCGACCACTACGACCTGTCGGAGCCGCTCCACGGGGTCGTCGCCTGGGCCCTCACCGGAGGCGTCGGCATCTTCGTCCTGGCCGCCGCGGCAATCCTGCTCCGGACCACCGGGCGAGCGTCCCCGGTCCTCGTAGCCGGCGGACTCGCCCTCCTGTGCGCGGGCCCGGCCGTCGCGGTCGTCCCGGCCCTGCTCGCCCTCACCGTGCTGGCCGCCGTAACGGCCCTGCTGCTCCTGGACCGCCGGACGGCCACCCACGAGGGGTGATCCGCCCGACGCCCTACGACAACGTCTTCGCGTAGAACTTGTCCTGGTTGGAGTCGTACACGAGCTTGCCGGCGGCGTCGTAGCCCTTGATGCGAGGGGCCGCGGTGACCTGTTGTTCGAGGATTCCGGTGGCGGCGAACCAGCCGTGGTCCAGGGCCGCCTCGCTCGTGCTGCTTCCGTACGTGACGGTCACCTTTGCCACCGAGGAGTCGAAGGTGCCGATGCTGCCCCAACGGAACGGCAGCTTCCAGCCGTTGCTGGTGATGATCGTCTGCTTGTAGAGCTTGCCGCCGTTCATGTCGGGGACGACATGGCCGGTGTCCGGGCCGGCATCCGAGCCGCTGATGTTGATGCCGCTCGCCTTGCCGTCCTTCACGTTGCAGATGAGCCGCGTCTGCTCCTGCTTCGGCTTCTCCCTGACCGCGACGACGAACATGCCGTCGCCGGGGGCGTTGTCGTCCCCGGTGCTGTTCATGGCGAGGAGGACGCGGTAGTCGGCGGCGGTCCCCAGATCCGAGTGCGAGAAGCCCAGGTCGCCGTTGTAGGCGATGCACGCTTCCAGCCCGTCCGCGGCCTCGGACAAGGTGATGCCGTCGACGAGCTGGCCGGGGGTCGCCGGGCCGGTGGGACCGGACGGCGACGGGGATGGGGATGAAGACGGGGGCGCCGAGGTGGGGGGCGCGCTGGAGGTGGGGGAGGCCGTCCCCACCACCGTGTCCGCACCGGCCGGGGAGTCGTCCGCGCGCCCGAAGGCGTACGCCCCCGCGGGCACGGCGGCCAGGGTCACCAGCACGACCCCGGTGGCCGCCGCACGCCGCCGGCTGCCCGTGCGGCCCTGCCGCTGGATGGTGGCGCAGGGGGCGGGCGAGGGCGCGATGGCGTACGCGTCCTCGGCCAGCAACTCCCTCAACTGCGCCTCGAATCGGCCTGGAGCGGAGTGCGCGTCGAGACCCGGACCGGAGGGTGTTCCACCGCCCGGCTTCGAGCCCTTCGACCCCCAGGAAGGGTCCCAGCCCTCGTACATGCCCTCGTTCTCATCCCGGCTCACCGGCTGCCTCCCCGTTCGAACGTCATGGGTCCGGGCGCGTCCATGACCCGCGCAAGACCCGGATACTCACGCAACTTCGCCAGCCCCTTGGAAGCCTGGCTCTTGACCGTGCCCTGCGAACAGCCCAGTACCTCGGCGGTCTCCGCCTCGGAGAGGTCCTCCCAGTACCGCATGACGACCACCGCCCGCTGCCGCGGCGGCAGCCCCGCCAGCGCGGCCATCAGCACGCTCCGCTCGTCGGCCCGTGAGACGGCGTCGTCCTGCCCCGCCCGCTCCGGCGGCGCTGCGGTGAGCCGCTCGGTGACCCGCCGCTTGCGGAAGCGGTCGCTGTTGCAGCTGACCAGCACGCGCCGCACGTACGCCTCCGGGCTGTCACTGCGCCGCACCCGCCGCCACGACCGGTAGGCCTTGGCCAGCGCGGTCTGCGTCAGGTCCTCCGCGTCGTGCGGATCACCCGTCAACAGATAGGCGGTCCGCACCAGATGGGTCCACCGCGCCCTCACGAAGGCCTGAAACTGGGCATCTTCCTCGACCTGCATTCCGCACCCCCTCGCCCCCCAGACCACCGGTTCGGGGAATTTGGTTGCCCGGACGCCGGGAGTCTTCTACGGCTCCTCCTCCCGCCAGGTGAACCCCGCGAGTCCCGCCCCGTCGGCAGGCGCTCCGGTGCCGCGCCGCCGGAGCAGCCAGACGCCCCACCCCAGCACCCACCCCGCGAGGATCATCACCACCAGCCCCCCCGACGACCAGCCCGGCCGTCCCGAGGAACCCGAACCTCGCCAGCATCCAGGGGATCTGGTCCTCACCGCATCCACATGCCCGCATGCGCCGAGCCTGCCCCGCGAGGGACCGGCAATCACGGTCCGTGTCGGAACCGCCGCGTGGCGGTGATGGTTCCGGGATCGCGGGGCGGGCTGTGAGACCGTGGAGAGCGAGTACGGGAATGGGCTCGGGCACATGAGGCGTTTCCACTCGGGAGTCCGCGGGAGACCCTCGGCGGATCGGCTCAAGATCCAATAGCCTGGAAAGCCGGGCGAGTTTACCCATCCCCTTCACTGTCTATGCGCCGTGCGGCCAGATTTTCTTCCCCTAACGGGTTGAAGTTTTGTTGATCGTGGGTCAGTTGGCCGCCCGATCGCCCTACCCTTCAGAGGGTGAACGAAGTCATGTCCCGAGAGTCCGAGGCCGATCTCCCCGGGGAAGCCGTGCTCCCCGGCGCGCTGCCCGAGGCGCTGCGCGCCGAACTCGTCGCGTTCCGCCGCGACTTGCACATGCACCCCGAGCTCGGCAACCACGAGTTCCGCACCACCGCGGCGCTCAAGGCGCGCCTGGAGCTGGCGGGCCTGGAGCCGCGCGTGCTCGCCATCGGCACCGGGCTCATCTGTGACATCGGCGACTGGGACGGCGTACGCCCCCTGCTCGCCCTGCGTGCCGACATCGACGCGCTGCCCATCCCGGACACGAAGGCCGACTGCGCCTACCGGTCGACCGTGCCCGATCGCGCGCACGCCTGCGGACACGACGTGCACACGTCCGTCGTGCTCGGCGCCGGTCTCGTCCTCGCCGAGCTGCACCGCGAGGGGCGGCTGCCGCGGCCCGTACGGCTGATCTTCCAGCCCGCGGAGGAAGTACTCCCTGGTGGCGCCCCCGACGCGATCGAGTCGGGCGTCCTCGAAGGCGTCGGGCGGATCATCGGTGTGCACTGTGACCCGAAGGTCGACGCGGGGCGCATCGGATTGCGGCACGGCGCCATCACCTCCGCGTGCGACCGGCTGGAAGTCGCACTCGACGGCGCGGGCGGCCACACCGCACGCCCGCACCTCACCACCGACCTCGTCACCGCCGCCGCCCGTGTCGCCACCGACGTTCCCGGCCTGGTGGCCCGGCGTACCGACGCGCGCAGCGGGCTCGCCGTGACCTGGGGGCGCATCGAATCCGGGCACGCCTGCAATGTGATCCCGAACCACGCCGAGCTCTCCGGGACCGTGCGCTGCCTGGACCTCGCCACCTGGCGGGCCGCGCCCGACCTCGTGCACGCGGCGATCGACGAGATCGCGAACATGTACCGGGCGAAGTCCGAGATCAATTACATCCGGGGCGTTCCGCCGGTCGTCAACGACCCGGTCGTCACCGACCTGCTGCGCGACGCCATGACCGCCCGGCGCGGGGTGCACTCCATCGAGGACACCGAGCAGAGCCTCGGCGGCGAGGACTTCTCCTGGTACCTGGAGCACGTGCCCGGCGCGATGGCCCGGCTCGGCGTCCGCACGCCCGGCGAGCGCGCCCCCCGCGACCTGCACCAGGGCGACTTCGACGCCGACGAGTCGGCGATCACGGTGGGCGTGGAGCTGTTCACCGCGGCGGCCCTGCTGGACGGGGCGTCCCGCTCCGACGCCGGGGTCTGAAGGGACGGGCGCGGCTCCTCCGCGGTCGCGCCCTCCCGGTCGACTCCGGTCACTCCGGTCGCGTCCTCTCCGCCGACTCCGGTCACTCCGGTAGCGCCCTCCACCCCTGCGTCGTAGCGTGGTGCCGAGACACCCGTAACCGCTTGTCCAGTCACGCATACTCGCAATCCGCACACGGATCGTCACCACGACAGTGGGCGGTCTGTCCTCAAGTGAACCTTTTGGCCCCACGGTTCACAGGGACGTAACCGGCCATCGGCACGAATGGATAACGGCCAAGCCAAACCCCGTTCCCTGGACGGTCTACGCGCGTTAATGTGCGCCGAACTCAGCACCCACTGCGGGGCTTTGGAGAATGGGGAACCTTCAGATGCGTCGGATATCCAGACTGACCCGCGTCGCGGTGGGGGTCGCGTCGCTTGCACTCGCGGCCACGGCCTGTGGCGGTACCAGTAACGAAGCGGGCGACGACAGCAGCAGTGCGAGCAGCGGGGGCAAGGGCCTCGCCATCGCCTACGACATCGGCGGCAAGGGCGACCAGTCCTTCAACGACGCGGCGTACGCCGGCCTTGAGAAGGCGAAGGCCGAGTTCAAGTACGAGACCGCCGACATCGAGCCCACCGACGGTGAGACCGACGCGGACAAGGAGCAGCGGCTCGCCTCGCTGGCCAAGCAGGGCTACAACCCGGTCATCGGCATCGGGTTCGCCTACGGCCCCGCGCTGACGGCCGTCGCCAGCAAGTACCCGGACACCACCTTCGGCATCGTCGACTCCGTGGTCGAGGGCGCCAACGTGGCGTCCCTGGTCTTCGCCGAGCAGGAGGCCTCGTACCTCGCCGGTGTCGCGGCCGCCAAGGCCACCAAGACCAACACCGTCGGCTTCGTCGGCGGCGTGGACATCCCGCTGATCCACAAGTTCGAGGCGGGCTACAAGCAGGGCGTCACGGACACCAACTCCAAGGTCAAGGTCGTCTCGCAGTACCTGACGCAGACCGCCGAGGAGGGTGGCTTCTCCAGCCCCGACAAGGGCAAGGCGGCCGCCGAGGGCCAGATCGAGAAGAACGCGGACGTGGTCTACCAGGCGGCCGGTCTGTCCGGCCAGGGTGTGATCGAGGCCGCCGCCGCGGCGAAGGTCTGGGCGATCGGTGTCGACTCCGACCAGTACAACCAGGCGGCCCTGAGCAAGTACAAGGACTACATCCTGACCTCCGCGCTCAAGGACGTCGGTGGCGCCGTGTACTCGCTCGCCAAGTCCGTGAAGGACGGCAAGCCGCTGACCGGTGTGCAGACGTTCGACCTGAAGGTGGACGGCGTCGGTCTCGCCGACAGCAACCCGAAGATGGCGGAGATCGCCGGTCTCACCGACGCCGTGGCCAAGGCCAAGGCGGGCATCATCGACGGCACGATCAAGGTCAAGACCGAGTAGTGACCGCACCGGCGGCGGGCTGAGGCCCGTCCCGCGCCCGAACGGGCGAACACGATGAAAGTCACACGGAGCGGGCGGATACCGACAGGTATCCGCCCGCTTCCGTGTCCGCGCCGCAGGTCACCCACCGCCACCGCCCCTTTGCGGTCGGCAAGGCTCGACCCACCAAATGAGCGCCGTCGGGCACAGCCGCATAACAAGGTGGACAGAAGGGGTTTTCTAGTTGGTCTACGCGCGTTAATCTGCGGCGAAGCCAGCGCCGAGCCGTTCCGTCAGGCGCTTGTACGACAGGAGCACAACTCATGCGCCGGGTTCCCCGCATCGCGCTCGCAGGCGCTGCGACCGCGTCTCTCGCCCTCGTTCTGTCCGCCTGTGGCGGCACCTCGACCTCCTCGAGCTCGTCGGAGTCGAAGGGCGACCTCGGTCTCGCCATCGCCTACGACGTCGGCGGCAAGGGCGACCAGTCCTTCAACGACGCCGCGTACGCGGGTCTCGAGCAGGCGCAGAAGGAGTTCGGCTACAAGACCGCCGACGTGGAGCCCACGGACGGTGAGACGGACGCCGACAAGACGCAGCGCCTGGTCTCGCTGGCCAAGCAGGGCTACAACCCGGTCATCGGCATCGGCTACGCCTACGCGCCCGCCATCAAGGAGGCCTCGGCGAAGTACCCCGACACCACCTTCGGCATCGTCGACGACTCCACGGTCGAGACGGCGAACGTCGCGGACCTGGTCTTCTCCGAGCAGGAGGCCTCCTACCTCGCCGGTGTCGCGGCCGCCAAGGCCACCAAGACCAACACCGTCGGCTTCGTGGGCGGCGTGGACGTTCCGCTGATCCACAAGTTCGGCGCGGGCTTCGAGCAGGGCGTCAAGGACACCAACTCCAAGGTCACCGTCCTGTCGCAGTACCTGACGCAGACCGCCGAGGAGGGTGGCTTCTCCAGCCCCGACAAGGGCAAGACGGCCGCCGAGGGCCAGATCGAGAAGAAGGCCGACGTCGTCTACGCGGCCGCCGGTCTGTCCGGCCAGGGTGTCATCGAGGCCGCCTCCGCCGCCAAGGTGTGGGCGATCGGTGTCGACTCCGACCAGTACAAGCAGGAGGCCCTGAAGGCGTACAAGGCCTCCATCCTGACCTCGGCGACCAAGGACGTCGCCAAGGCGGTCTACAACCTCGCGAAGTCGGTCGAGGACGGCAAGCCGGAGACCGGTATCGTTCGGGGCGACCTGAAGTCCGGTGAGGTCGGCCTGGCCGATTCCAACCCGGAGTTCAAGAACAACACCGCGATCCAGGACGCCGTCGAGGCGGCCAAGGCAAAGATCATCAGCGGCGAGATCAAGGTCAAGACCAGCTGACGAGCAAGACCTCAGGACCGCTGAGCGGCTCCGGGGAAGTTCAGGAGGCTCCACAGGTGCCGCCCGCTCTTCCCCGGAGCTGCTTAGTAACCGCGGGGTTACGTCCGCTCAACGGGGTACGGGGAGTCTGGCTCTCCGTATCCCGTTCTCGCGGCGCGTCGCCCCTTATGTTGCCGTAGGGGCGCTACGCGCGTAGACGACCCCCTTTCCCTCAGGAGAGTGCGCCATCAACGCGTCCAGCAGCCCTCCGGCCGGCGCGGTCAACGGTCAGGTGACCGCAGTCGAACTCGCCGGGATTACCAAGCGGTTCCCCGGCGTCGTGGCCAACCACGACATCCACCTCAGCGTCCGCAAGGGCACGGTGCACGCCCTCGTCGGCGAGAACGGTGCCGGCAAGTCGACGCTGATGAAGATCCTCTACGGCATGCAGAAGCCGGACGAGGGCACCATCGCCGTCGAAGGTGAGCAGGTCACCTTCTCGTCGCCCGCCGACGCCATCGCGCGCGGCATCGGCATGGTCCACCAGCACTTCATGCTCGCCGACAACCTCACCGTCCTGGAGAACGTGGTCCTGGGCAGCGAGAAGCTGTACGGCATCGGCGGCAAGGCCCGCCGCAAGATCCTGGACCTCTCCAAGCGGTACGGCCTCGGTGTGCGCCCCGACGTCCTCGTCGAGGAGCTCGGTGTCGCCGACCGCCAGCGCGTGGAGATCCTCAAGGTCCTCTACCGCGGCGCCCGCATCCTCATCCTCGACGAGCCCACCGCGGTCCTCGTCCCGCAGGAGGTCGAGGGGCTCTTCGCCAACCTGCGCGAGCTCAAGGCCGAGGGCCTGTCGGTCATCTTCATCTCGCACAAGCTGGGCGAGGTCCTTTCGGTCGCCGACGACATCACCGTCATCCGCCGCGGTACGACGGTCGGCACCGCCGTCCCGTCCCAGACCACCTCGCGCCAGCTCGCCGAGCTGATGGTCGGCAGCGAGCTGCCGACCCCGGAGACGGCGGAGTCCACGGTCACCGATCGCCCGGTCCTGACCGTCACCGACCTGCGCCTGGTCGCCCCCGGCGGCAAGGCCCTCCTCGACGACATCACCTTCACCATCCACGCGGGCGAGGTCCTGGGCCTCGCCGGTGTCGAGGGCAACGGCCAGACCGAGCTGATCGACGCGCTGATCGGCCTCAAGGGCGCCGACTCCGGCACCATCACGCTGGCCGAGGAGGAGATCACCTCCTGGGCCACCCGCAGGCGCCGCGAGCAGGGCATCGGCTACATCCCCGAGGACCGGCACCGCCACGGCCTGCTCCTGGAGGCCCCCCTCTGGGAGAACCGCATCCTCGGCCACGTCAGTGAGAAGCCCAACGCGAAGGGCATCTGGCTCGACATCAAGGGCGCCCAGGCAGACACCCGCCGGATCGTCGAGGAGTACGACGTCCGCACCCCCGGCATCGACGTCACGGCGGCCTCGCTCTCCGGCGGCAACCAGCAGAAGCTGATCGTCGGCCGCGAGATGAGCAGCAAGCCGCGCTTCCTGATCGCCGCCCATCCCACCCGGGGTGTGGACGTCGGCGCGCAGGCCCAGATCTGGGACCAGATCCGGGAGGCCCGCCGCGAGGGTCTCGCCGTACTCCTTATCTCCGCCGACCTGGACGAGCTGATCGGCCTGTCCGACACCCTCCGGGTGATCTACAACGGCAAGCTGGTCGCCGACGCCAACCCGGCCACCATCACTCCGGAGGAGCTCGGCACGGCCATGACCGGCGCCGCCACCGGCCACCTGGAGAACGAAGAGCTCGCCGAGCAGGTGGAGCTCGAAGAGCAAGCCGAGCAAGCCGCCGATCAAGCCGAGACCACGGCAGACACCCCGGACGCCCCGGAAGACGAGGCCCGCTGATGAAGAAGTTCGACAAGGAGCGCCTGCTCCTCGCGGTGGCCGGACCGGTCATCGCGCTCGTCGTGGCCGTGGCGCTGACCTCGGTCGTGCTGATCGCCTCGGGCAAGAACCCGATCGAGCCGTACACGCTCATGTTCGAGCAGGCCACGTACTCCGACATCCAGGTCCTGATCATCAACCAGGCCTCGATGTACTACATCGCGGCCCTCGCGGTGGCCATCGGCTTCCGGATGAACCTGTTCAACATCGGTGTGGACGGCCAGTACCAGCTGGCCGCCATGATGGCCGCGGTCGTCGGCGCCCATGTCGCGCTGCCGGCCGTCCTCCAGGTCCCGCTGCTCATCCTGACCGCGGTCTGTACGGGCGCGTTCTGGGCCGGCATCGCGGGTGTCCTCAAGGTCACCCGAGGGGTCAGCGAGGTCGTCGCGACGATCATGCTCAACGCGATCGCCACCTCCGTCATCGCCTACCTCTGGCTGCCGAACGTCTTCGGCGTCAAGGTCGGCAACAACAACACCACCGGCGAGATGGACAAGTCCGGCTGGGTGCCCGGCTTCGACATGGGCGACTCGGGCGAGATCTACGGCCTGGTCGTCCTCGCGGCGCTGCTCGGCATCGGCTACTGGATCGTCCTCAACCGGACCCGCTTCGGCTTCGACCTGCGCGCCTCGGGCGCCTCGGAGACCGCCGCCGCGGCCAGCGGTGTGAACCCCAAGCGCATGGTGCTCACCGCCATGCTGGTCTCCGGCGGACTGGCGGGCCTCGCGGGCCTGCCGATCCTGCTCGGCGACTCGCACACGTACAGCCTGAACTTCCCGACCGGCATCGGCTTCCTGGGCATCGGCATCGCCCTCCTCGGCCGCAACAACCCCACCGGCATCGCCTTCGCGGCCCTGCTGTGGGCCTGGCTGGACAAGGCGTCGCCCGAGCTCGACTACAACGGCTACGACAAGGAGATCGCGGTCATCATGCAGGGCCTGATCGTGCTCTCGGTCGTCGTCAGTTACGAGTGGGTACGCGAGTGGGGTCTGCGCCGCCAGCAGCGCCGCGTCGGCGCGGAGCTGGCCGCGGGCAACGTCCTCGGCGCCTCCTCCGACAACGACACCAAGAAGGAGGTGGCGGGCCGATGACCACCGCAACCGACGTCAACCAGCCCTCGCTGGAGACCGCGCCCCCCGGCGGCCGCCGGCTGTCGCTTCCCGTCCTCCTGCTGGTCATCGCGGGCGGCCTCGCGCTGACCTCGATCGTCCGCATCATCACCGGCGCCGACGGCATCACCAACGTCAGCCAGATGTCGACCGCCCTCGAACTGGCCGTCCCGATCGGCCTTGCCGGTCTCGGCGGTCTGTGGGCCGAGCGCGCGGGCGTCGTCAACATCGGCCTCGAGGGCATGATGATCCTCGGCACCTGGTTCGGTGCCTGGGCCGGCTACCAGTGGGGCCCGTGGAACGGCGTCCTGGTCGGCATCATCGGCGGCTGCATCGGCGGTCTGCTGCACGCGATCGTCACCGTCACCTTCAACGTCAACCACATCGTCTCCGGTGTGGCCATCAACATCCTGGCGCTCGGCGTCACCCGCTACCTCGCCCCGCTCGCCTTCGAGGGCGTCCAGGGCGGCTCGGCCAAGCAGTCCCCGCCGGTCGACTCACTCGGCAGCTTCACGGTGCCGGGGCTGTCCGACTGGCTCACCACCCTCAACTCCAAGGGCTGGTTCTTCGTCTCGGACATCGCGGGCCTGCTCGGCGGCCTGGTCACCGACGTCTCCTGGCTGACCCTGATCGCCATCGCGCTGATCCCCGCCACCTGGTGGATCCTCTGGCGCACGCCCTTCGGCCTGCGTCTGCGGTCCTGCGGTGAGAACCCGATCGCGGCCGAGTCGCTCGGCGTCAACGTCTACAAGTACAAGTACATCGCCGTGATCATCTCCGGCGGTCTGGCCGGCCTCGGCGGCGTCTTCCTCTCCACCGTCGCCAACCCCTTCTACCTGGAGGGCCAGACCAGCGGACGCGGCTACATCGGTCTCGCCGCGATGATCTTCGGCAACTGGATGCCGGGCGGACTCGCCCTGGGCGCGGGCCTGTTCGGCTACACCGACAGCCTCAACCTGCGCGGCGGCTCCGAGAACGTCCACGCGCTGCTGCTGCTCGCCGCCATCCTGCTGCTCATCGGCGCGATCTGGCTGGCGATCAGGAAGAAGTACGTTCCCGCCGTGATCACCCTGGTCATCGGTGTCCTGGTGTTCCTCTGGTACGCCCTCACCAACGAGGTCCCGAACCAGGTCGTCTCCGCCACGCCGTACGTCATCACGCTGCTGGTGCTCGCGCTGTCGGCGCAGCGCCTGCGAATGCCGAAGGCGGACGGTCTGCCGTACCGGAAGGGGCAGGGCAAGTGACGGCCGCACACGGGGGTTCCTCGGCCGTCGACTGGGATGCCCTTCGGGAGGTGGCCCGCGCGGCCATGTCCCGTGCGTACGCGCCGTATTCGGGCTACCCGGTCGGTGTCGCCGCCCTCGTCGACGACGGCCGGATCATCTCCGGCTGCAACGTCGAGAACGCCTCCTACGGGGTCGGGCTGTGCGCCGAGTGCGGTCTGGTCTCGGAGCTGCACAACACCGGGGGCGGCCGGCTGACGCACTTCACCTGTGTCGACGGGCGGGGCGAGATCCTCGTCCCGTGCGGGCGCTGCCGTCAGCTGCTGAACGAGTTCGGCGGGCCGGATCTGATTCTGGAGACCCCGGCCGGGATCCTGCCGCTCTCCGAGATGCTGCCGCAGGCCTTCGGGCCGGAGCATCTCACCAAGTAACTCCGTGCGGCCCCTCCCGATCGACCGAACACCGATCGTCGGGAGGGGCCGCTCACCTTTCGGAAGGAAAGCCATGACTGTGTTGTCGATGGATGCCGTCTCCGTCATCCGCACCAAGCGGGACCGCGGTGAGCTCAGCGACGAGCAGATCGACTGGGTCATCGACGCGTACACCCGCGGCGAGGTCGCCGACTACCAGATGGCCGCCCTCAACATGGCGATCCTGCTCAACGGCATGGACCGCCGTGAGATCGCCCGCTGGACCGCCGCGATGATCGCCTCCGGCGAGCGCATGGACTTCTCGTCCCTGTCCCGCCCGACCGCCGACAAGCACTCCACGGGCGGCGTCGGCGACAAGATCACACTCCCGCTGGCGCCCCTGGTGGCGGCCTGCGGTGCGGCGGTCCCGCAGCTGTCCGGGCGCGGCCTCGGCCACACCGGCGGCACGCTGGACAAGCTGGAGTCGATCCCCGGCTGGCGCGCGCTGCTCTCCAACGAGGAGATGCTCGCCGTACTGGACGGCGTGGGCGCGGTGATCTGCGCGGCGGGCGACGGTCTCGCCCCCGCCGACAAGAAGCTGTACGCGCTCCGCGATGTCACCGGCACGGTCGAGGCGATCCCGCTGATCGCCTCCTCGATCATGTCCAAGAAGATCGCCGAGGGCACGGGCTCGCTGGTCCTGGACGTGAAGGTCGGCACCGGCGCCTTCATGAAGACCATCGAGGACGCGCGTGAACTCGCCTCCACGATGGTCGGGTTGGGCACGGACCACGGCGTGAAGACGGTCGCGCTCCTCACCGACATGTCGACACCGCTGGGTCTGACGGCGGGCAACGCGCTCGAAGTACGGGAATCCGTCGAGGTGTTGGCGGGCGGCGGCCCCTCGGACGTCGTCGACCTCACCGTCGCCCTGGCCCGCGAGATGCTCGACGCCGCCGGCATCAAGGACGCCGACCCTGCGAAGGCCTTGGCCGACGGCTCCGCGATGGACGTCTGGCGTCGCATGATCGCCGCACAGGGCGGCGACCCGGACGCCACGCTGCCCGTCGCACGCGAGCAGCACGTCGTCACGGCGCCCGAGTCGGGCGTGCTCACCCGCCTCGACGCCTACGACATCGGCATCGCCGCCTGGCGCCTGGGCGCCGGCCGCGCCCGCAAGGAGGACCCGGTCCAGGCCGGAGCGGGCGTCGAACTCCACGCCAAGCCGGGCGACACGGTGACCGCGGGCCAGCCCCTCCTCACCCTCCACACGGACACCCCGGAGCGCTTCGAGTACGCACTCCAGTCGGTCGAGGGGTCCTACGACATCGCGGCCGCGGGCACGGACTTCAAGCCGACCGCGATCGTGCTGGACCGGATTTCCTAGGCAGCCGTTGCTGATGGGCTGGTGGTCATCCCAGTAGTGCCGCGATGACCACCAGCACTGGTACGGCAAGGATCGTCGACAGCAGGATCGACTCGCGGGCCAGGGTTTCGCCGACCCGGTAGCGCGAGGCGTAGGTGAAGAGGTTCTGGGCGGCGGGCAGGGCCGAGGTGACCACGACGTCGAGCAGGGGTGCGCCGTGCAGGCCGAAGACGCCGACGGCCAGTGCCCAGGCGGCCAGCGGCTGGCCCACGGACTTCAGCGCGACGGAGAGCAGTACCGGGTGCCGGTCGGAGCCGCGCCCCGGGAGGCTGCTGCCGCACAGTGAGATGCCGAACGCCAGCAGTACCGCGGGCACCGACATGTTCCCGATCAGCGTGAGCGGGTCCAGGACAGGGCCCGGCACTGTCAGGCCGGTCGCCGAGACCAGGACCCCGGCGAGGGAACCGACCGCGATGGGGTTGCGCAGCGGCGTGATCAACTGATGCCACAGGGGACCCTTCTCGCCGTCCCCGGACAGGTCCAGGACGGTGAGCGCGACGGGAGTCACGGCGACCACCTGGAAGAGCAGCACGGGCGCGACCAGGGAAGCGTCCCCCAGCACGTATACGGCGATCGGTATGCCGAGGTTGCCCGAGTTGACGTAACTGGAGCACAGCGCGCCGATCGTCGTACGCCCCACGCCCCAGCCCCGTACGGCACCCACCGCGACGAAGACGCCGGCCGCCGCGGCCGTACTCAGCGCCGTGACCAGGAGCCGGCTGGAGAAGATCACCGACAGGTCGGCACCCGCGAGCGTCGTGAACAGCAGGGCGGGTGATGCCACGTGGAAGGCGAGCTTGGTGAGCACCTCACGTCCGTTGTCCCCGAGGTGTCCGCGCCGTCCGATCACATAGCCGACCCCGATGACGACGGCGATCACCGCGAAGCCGGTCAGCACCCCCTGCACGTCGCCCCCTCGGCGGGGAGGCGGCCGTCGGGTATCGCATGAGGTGTTGGTTCGTGGGGCATACACCCAACCCTCTGTGGGCAGCCCGGTTCAGGTCAATGTGATCCTGTGCGGACCCTCGCGATGAGTTCCGCGCCCCCGGCCGGTCTACTGAATGTGGATGCCACGACACCCGCGGTACTCGTGCTGCCGGGCCCGGTCACCAGGGACGAGGTGCCCCGGCTCTGTGACGACGTGCGTACGCGACTGGAGACGAGCGGGAGCGGGGTGGTGGTCTGCGATGTCGCGGGGATCGGGCCGCCCGGCCTGGGCGCCGTGGATGTACTGGCTCGGCTGGAGCTCGCCGCGCGGCGGGCCGGGGGCCGGATACGGCTGCGGAATCCGGACCCGGCCCTGCGCGCCCTACTCGACCTGGTCGGTCTCCGCTTCGAGGCCTTCGACACCCTCGACGCCTTCGAGCCGGAGAGGGAGGCCGAAGAGCGGGAACCAGCGGGCGGTGTCCAGGAAGCAGTGGAACCCGGTGATCCGCCCCTTTGAGATCTCCAGGACCTGCACGGCCCAGGGCGAGAAACCGCCCTCCTCCGGATCCGGCTTGTAGTGCGCGAAGCCCGGGAGGCCGTTGACCTCCACCGGCACCAGGCGCGAGTTCGCGCAGCCGGCGCCCAGCGTCGTCATGAAGCCGGTGATGTCGTCCGTGCCGACCAGCCACAGGTCGAACGGCGGCATCGTCATGATCGCGTCCTCGTGGAGCAGCGCCGTCAGCGCCGTCATGTCGTACCCCTCGAAGGCGGCGACATAGCGCTCCAGGAGCTTCTGCTGCTCCTCGTCGAGCGGGTCGGAGGTGGCGGCGTCCGCCCCGGCGCCGTCGCTCTCCGCGAGGGTCACGCGGGCCCGCTGGAGCGCGCTGTTGACCGAGGCGACCGTCGTGCCGAGCAGTTCGGCGACCTCGCTCGCCTTCCACGCGAGGACCTCGCGCAGGATCAGCACCGCCCGCTGCTTGGGCGGCAGTTGCTGCAGTGCGGCCATGAAGGCGAGCCGCACCGACTCCTTCGCCACCGCGGCCTCGGCCGGGTCGGTGACCTCGGGCAGGACGCGGGCGGTCGGCATCGGTTCCAGCCAGGTGTGGTCAGGGAGGGGGTTGAGCGCCGCCTGTGCCAGCGGTGAGGGTGCCGACAGGTCCATGGGGCGTGCCCTCTTGTTGCCCGCGTTCAGCATGTCCAGGCATACGTTCGTCGCGATGCGGTACAGCCAGGAGCGCATCGAGGAGCGGCCCTCGAACTTGTCGTAGCTGCGCCAGGCTCGGACCATCGTGTCCTGCACCGCGTCCTCGGCCTCGAAGGAGGAGCCGAGCATTCGGTAGCAGTACCCGGTCAGCTCGACCCGGTGCTTCTCCAGCCGGACGTCCAGGTCTGTCGTCGTCGCCGTGCCGTCGCTCATAGCCAACCCACCCCTGTGGCTGCTTCCGTCGCGTCTTCGCGCCGCACTTCGGAAGCTACCGCAGGCCACTGACAATGGCCCCCGGAGTGGGGAAAGGTGCAGGTCAGGGGGCGGGTGATTTTGTTCGCCCCCTCCGCCCCTACCCGTCCCTTGCTTCCTGGGGGCTGCCGCCCCCAGACCCCCGCATCGCGCTGACGCGCTCGTCCTCAAACGCCGGACGGGCTGAAGATTTTCAGCCCCTCCGGCGTTTGAGGAGCGGGGTCTGGGGCGGAGCCCCAGGAACAAGGGACGGGCAGGGGCGGAGGGGGCGAAAAAACGTCAGTGCGCCAAGACCGGCCCCCGCCGCGCCCGCACCCGCGCCGCGTGCGATCCGAGCACCGTGATCGCGACGACTCCGAGCACGGCGAGCAGGCCGAGGGAGACCGTGCCCGCCCAGCCACCCGCGTGGAACGCGACCGCGCCGAGCGTGCTGCCGGCGCTGGAGCCGACGTAGTACGCGGACTGGTACAGAGCCGAGGCCTGCGCCCGCCCCCGCGTCGCCGTGTGACTCACCGAGGACGACGCCACCGCATGCCCCGCGAAGAACCCCGCGGTGATCAGGACGAGGCCGAGCAGGATGAGCGGCAGCGAGTCGGCGAGGGACACCAGCAGACCCGCGGCCGTCGTGCCGCCCGCCAGGTAGAGGGAGCCCCGGCGGCCCAGGCGGCCGACCAGCCTCCCCGCCGTGGACGCCGACACCGTACCCACCAGGTACACCAGGAAGATCGAGCCGATGATGCCCTGGGGAAGGGAGAAGGGCGCCTCGGTGAGCCGGTACCCGATCACCGTGTAGACGCCGCCGAACACCGTCATGAACAGCGCGCCGATCGCGTACAGCCGGCACAGCAGCGGGTTCGAGAGGTGGTCACGGACGGTACGGACCAGCACCCGCGGCCGCAGCGAGCCCGGCGCGAAGTGCCGCGGAGCGGGCAGCAGCAGCCGGAACGCCACCGCGCACGCCACCGCGATCAGGCCGATCACGCCGACGGCGACCCGCCAGCCCCACTCCTGCGCGACCCAGCCGGTGATGACCCGCCCGCTCATGCCGCCGACGCTATTGCCCGCTACGAACAGACCGATCGCGGTGATCAGCGCCTTGGGGCGGACCTCCTCGGCCAGATACGCGGTCGCCGAGGCCGGCAGCCCCGCGAGCGCGGCACCCTGCACGGCCCGCAGCGCGATCAGCGCGCCGATCGACGGGGCGAAGGGGACAAGGAGGCCGACCGTCACGGCCACCACCAGGGACGCCGTCATCAACGTACGACGCCCGAACCGCTCCGACAGCGCACTCATGGGGAGGACGAACAGCGCAAGCGCGCCCGTCGCCGCCGACACCGTCCAGCTCGCCTGGCTCGCACTCACCGTGAAGTCGTGCGAGATGAGGGGGAGCAGCGCCTGCGTGGAGTAGAGGAGCGCGAAGGTCGCGACGCCCGCGAGGAAGAGGGCGAAGCTCATCCGGCGGTAACCGGGCCCGCCCGGGGCCATACGGGAGTCGGTCGGGACGGCAGGAGCGGAAACGGTGGTCGCGGCGCCCACGGTCGTGGACGCCCCGGTACTGGCAGAAGGCATGCTTCGAACCTAAAGACCCGCCGCTCATCCGTCCAATGCACAGAAACGCCATAATCGTTCCCGTGATGCATGAGCAGAGGTCAGAGACGCACCTGTCACCGTCCAGTGACACAGAAGACAGCGCGGACATGTCGAGGTTGCTCGCTCCGCGCCTCGCGTACTTCGCCGGAGTGGCCCGCACCGAGCACGTCACGAGGGCCGCGCACGAGATGGGCGTGCCGCAGTCGACTCTGTCGCGGGCCATGGTCCGGCTCGAACAGGACCTGGGTGTCGACCTGTTCGCGAGAAGGGGGCGGACGGTCTCGCTCACCCCGGCAGGGCGTACGTTCCTCGGCTCCGTCGAACGGGCCCTCGCCGAGATCGAACGCGCCGCCGACGAGGTGCGCGCGGACGCCGACCCGGCCACCGGCAAGGTCGCCTTCGGCTTTCTGCACACCATGGGCTCGGAAACGGTCCCCGGGCTCATCCGCGCCTTCCGCGCCGACCACCCCCGTGTCCGCTTCAGCCTCGTCCAGACCTATGGCGAGGCGATGCTGGAACGGCTGCGCTCCGGCGAGCTGGACCTGTGCCTCACCTCGCCCGTGCCGGACGCGCCCGACCTGGTGGCCCGCCGCCTCGACGAGCAGAAGCTCCGGCTCGTCGTCCCCGCCGACCACCGCCTCGCCGCCCGCAAACGCATCCGCCTCGCCGAGGCCGCCGACGAGACCTTCGTGACCCTCGAACCCGGCTACGGCCTGCGCCGTATCACCGACGCCGTGTGCCAGGAGGCGGGCTTCCGGCCGAAGGTCGCCTTCGAGGGCGAGGAGGCGGAGACGCTGCGAGGACTCGTCGCCGCCGGGCTCGGAGTGGCCCTCCTTCCACCACCGGCCTTCGCCCGCCCGGGAGTTGTCGAACTGACGGTCACCGCCCCGCGCGCGGTGCGCGAGATCGGCGTCGCCTGGCTCGACGGCCACCCGGACACCCCGCCCGTCGCGGCCTTCAAGAAGTTCCTGCTGTCGCGGCGGGGGCACTTGCTGCCGGAGTGACTCGCTGCCGCAGGGCCCGCGTCAGCAGCCCGTGCCGCGGCGCCAGACACCAGGTGACGATGAAGACGCCGGTCAGCACGACGACCACCGAACCACCCGCCGCGAGGTCATAGGCGTACGACACATAGAGCCCGGCCACACTGCCCGCGCAGCCGATCCCGGACGCGAGCATGGTCATCACCCACAACCGGTCCGTCAGCATCCGGGCGGTCGCCGCGGGCGTGATGAGCAGCGCCAGGACGAGTACGTTCCCGACGGCCTCCAGCGACATCACGATCGTCGCGGTGACGACGACGTACAGGGTGAGATCGAGGCGGAAGACCGGCAGCCCCGCCGCGCGGGCGGTTTCCCGGTCCAGGCTGACGGCCACCAGCTCCTTGCGCAGCGCGAGCACGACGGCGACCAGCACCGCCCCGATCCCGGCCACCGTCCACACGTCGGACGCCGACACCGCGAGCACCTGCCCGAACAGGAACGACGACAGGTCGGTCGTCCAGCTGTCCCGCGTCGACACGAGCACGATCCCGAGCCCGAACGCGAAGGCGAAGAACACCCCGATGACGGTGTCCTCCTTCAGCCGCCGGTTCTGCGACACGAACGCGATCAGTACGGCGGTGGTGATCCCGGCGGCCGCCCCGCCGATCAGCAGGTTCCCCTCGAAGGTGTAGGCGAGTGCCACGCCGGGGAACGCCGAGTGCGCCACCGCGTCCCCGATGAACGCCATCCCGCGCAGCACGACGTACACCCCGACGACCCCGCAGACCAGCCCGACGACGGCGGCGACGGTGAACGCCCGCTGCATGAAGGGGAGTTCCCAGGGGTCGAGCAGAAAGTCGATCACGCGGTCACTCCCTTGCCCGCCATCGCCCGGTCGAGTCCGAACGCCCGCAGCATCTGCTCCGGGTCGGTGAGAAGGTCCGGCCCGCCCTCCGCGACGACCGTTCCGTTGATCAGCACCACCCGGTCGCAGGTGCGGGCGGCGGCCGCCAGGTCGTGGGTCGTCATCAGCAGCGCCTTGCCCTGTTCGCGGGTGAGTTGTCCGAAGAGGTCGTTGAGCAGCTGCTGCGTGGGCACGTCCACTCCGGTGAACGGCTCGTCCAGCAGCAGGAGTTCGGGCTCGGCGGCGAGGGCGCGTGCCACGAGCACCCGCTGCCGTTGCCCGCCCGACAGCTCGCCGATGGGCCGGCGGCGGAGCTCGGTGAGCCCGGTCAGCTCCAGGGCCCGTGCGACGGCCGCCCGGTCCGCGGCCCGCGGCGCCCGCAGCCAGCCGATGGAGCGCGTACGTCCCGTCAGCACGGCCCCCGCGATGTCGATGGGGAAGTCCCAGGCGAACTCGTGCCGTTGGGGCACGTACCCGATGGGCGACGACTCGGCCCGGACGGCTCCCGAGGCGAGCGGGACAAGACCGAGGACCGCCCTCAACAGGGTGGTTTTTCCTGCCCCGTTGGGCCCGATGAGCCCGACCAGCTCGCCGCCGTCGACGGTCAGCGAAGCGTCCCGCAGGGCCGGGCGCCCGCCGAGGACGACGGACGCCGAGTCGACCGTGAGCCGGGTGCCGCTCACGCCTCCTCACCCGTACGGCGACGTCGTACGGCCCAGACGGCACCGGCGCCCGCCACCGCCAGACCGGCGGCCATGGATCCGAGGAGGACGGTGTCGTCCGCGCCGGTGTGGGCCATGGAACCGGAAGCGTCGGTGCTCCCGGTGGCCGCGTCCTCGGACGTCCCCGAACTCCCGGAGTTCGTATTCGTGTCCTCGGCGGAGTCCGACGAACCGTCCCCACCGCTCACCTCCGACGGATCGGTGCCGTCCCCGACCACGAACGCGAGCGTCTCCGTGTCGCTCACCTTCGTCCCGTCCGCCAGTTGCCCGGACATGGTGAACGTCAGCCGGTAGGTCCCCTCCTTCCGGAAGGCCCAGCCGCCGTGCGCGTGGGTGTTCAGGGCGACGTCGAAGGAGTCCGGCACGCCGTCCGCGCTGTCGAAGAGCACATCGGCGCCCGACAGCCCGTCGTAGGTGTAGAGCGCGAAGTCCCCTGGCCCGTCGGCCTTGTCGAGCGAGAACCTCACCTCGCCCTCGGTCGCCCCCGCCGCGATGTTCTCGGTCGACCAGCCGGGCCACAACAGCCCGTCCTGCTGCACCTGGTCGAGCAGCCACACCGGGTCGCCCGCCTTGCCGAGGAACGCGAAGTCGTCGCTCTCGGGGACGGTCTTCCTGGCGGCCGGCTTGACGTGCAGTACGAGGGACGAGGGTTCGCGCCAGGTGGTCTTCCCGGCGACGGTTCCGTCCTTGACGTGGATCTGCATCCTGCCGGCCACGACCCGGGCGGCGATGTCGATGTGCCCCTCGTCGAGGGTCGTCTTCGTGGAGACGACGGTCACGTCGTCCTCGGTGGCGGACCGGACTTCCTCGGTGGCGGACCGGACCTCCTCGGCGGCGGGTTGGGCGAGCTGCTGGGCGGCGAGCATCGGGACGGCGGGCGTCTCGGTCACCTCGGCGGCAGGAATCCTGGCGGCGGGCGGAGGAGACTCATCCGCCTGGGCCTCGGTCTCCGCCTCCTCGATGGCCGTATCCCCGACAAGCACCTGATACCGAGCCTCGGTCGCCTCACCCGTCCGGAAGACCAGCTCGTACGTCCCCGCAGCCGCGAACACCCAACGCGCGTCGCCCTCTTGACCCTCCGAGGTCACCGCCCCCGGCCCCTCGGCCCCGCTCAGCGACCACCCGTCCCGGCCCCAGCCGGTCTCGTCCGCCGTCACCTCCCACACGCGCGAGCCCGCGAAGTCCTCGCCGCCTCCGGACACGACGATCCGATGGGAGTCGTCCACCTCCACCACGGGAACCTCGGCGTCCACGCCGTCCTCCGCCGCGAAGGCCACACCCCCGCCCACCGCCAGCGTGGCGGCCAGCGCCACCGCCACTGCCGTACCAACCCTGCCGCGCATCAACGTGCCTCTCCCTCAAGGCACTTCGCGAGCTCATTCGCGTTGTGCCGCATCATCGCCACGTAGTCGTGGACCTTGTCGTCGAACGAGTCGCCGTAGATCGTGCAGACGCGCACGCCCTCGTCCTCGGCGACCCGGCGCAGCACGTCGGCGCGGGCCGCGAGGTTCGGTTCGAGGAAGACCGCCGGGACGTTCTTCTCCCGGATGGTGTCGCCGAGTTCCTCGACCTCGGCGGCGCTCGGCTCCTGGTTCGGCACGGGGACGACGAAGCCCGCGACCTCCATGCCGTACGCCTTCGCGAGATAGCCGAAGGCGTCATGCGTGGTGATGAGCCTGCGGTTCTCCTCGGGGATCGTCGCGAGCGTGTCCGCGACCTCCTGGTCGAGCGCGCCGAGCGTCTTGAGATAGGCGGAGGCGTTCTTCTCGTACGCCGCCCTCCCGGCCGGGTCCGACTTGACCAACTCGGCCTCGATGCGGCGCACATAGGCCTCCGCGTTGGCGACGTCCTCCCACGCGTGCGGGTCCAGATCGCCGTGCACGTGCTTGCCGATGACGGCCTGCGGCAGCACCCACAGGTCGGCTCCGGGCGCGCCCAGGAAGCCGTACGCGCCCTCCTCGGGCACTTCCTCCTTCGCTCTGTCCGGCACATTGAGCGTGACGTCGCCGGTCGCGTGGTACGTCCGCTTCCCGGTGTCGGGGTCGTCGGAGCGTACGGACACCTTGTGCCGCTCGGCGTCGAAGGCGACGTCCGCGTGCCCGCCGTCGAGAACCGAACCCCCTGCGGGAGCCGCGCCGCCGACCGAGAAGGTCAGCGTGCCGCTGCCGGCACCCGAGCCCTCGACGGTCAGCCGGTACGTACCCGGCTCGGTGAAGGCCCAGTTGACGTGGGTGTGCGCCTCGGCGGGCAGCTCGAAGGAGTCGTCCTCGTCGAAGCCGTCGGTGGAGTCGACGTAGCTCCGGGGGCTGCCGAGGGTGTCGGTGAGATAGACGTGCAGGTCGCCCGGACCCTCCAAGTCCGTTGCGCTGATCCGCATTTGGTCACCTGTGCCGCCGAGATCGCCCTCGACCGCCCAGCCAAGCCACAGCACATCGAGCCCGAGGTCCTCCTCCAGCTTGATGACCGTGCCGCCGTACTCCTCCAGCTTCTCGCTGATCCCGACCTTGGGCGCGTCCTGCCGGGCGTTGCTGTGGACCATCTTGGTGATCCCCGGCTCTTCGAGCAGCAGCCCGTTGCTGAAGACCAGGTCGGCCCGCGCGACCTTCGCCGCGTCGCCGGGGCTCGGTTCGTAGGAGTGCGGGTCGCCGTGCTGCGGCACGATCGAGGTGACGTCGACCCGGTCACCGCCGACCTGGCGCACCAGGTCGGCGATGATCGCGGTGGTCGTCGACACCTTCAACTCGACGGTGTCCGAGCCCTGTTGGGACATGGCGCACCCGGCGAGCAGTACGCCCACGAGGACCGCCGTGACCGCGCGTCCCCTCACCGCTGAACCTTCCTTCTCCGTACGGCCCACACGGCCCCGCTCCCGACGACCAGCGCGGCGACGGACGCGCCGAGCGGCACGAGGACACCGGAGCCGGTGGAGGCGAGAGCGCCGGTGGCCGTGGTCGGCGTACGGCTGCTGGACGACGCTGCGGGCGTGGCACCCGCCGGTGACGCGGACGGCTCCGCGCTCGGGGCGGCACTGGTGCTCGAACTCGCCGTCCCCGTAGGCGATTCGGAGCCGGACGCACCGGCCGTCGGTGTCGCCGTGGCCTCGCCCCCCGCCCCCGGATTCACCGTCGACGGGTCGACGTCGTCGCCCACGACCCAGGCGATGGTCGCCGTGTCGCTGACCTTCGTCCCGTCGGCGAGCGTCGCGCTCACGGTGAACTTCGTGCGGTAGACGCCTTCTTGGGTGAAGGCCCAGTACGAGTGGGAGTGCGCGTCGACGCTGTGATGGAAGCTGTCGGGCAGCCCGTCGCCGCTGTTGATCCAGAGGTCCCAGCCGCTGAGCGAGCCGCCCGAGAAGACGGCCATGGTGCCCGGGCCCTGCAACGAGTCCACCCGGTAGGTGACTTGGCCGTCGAGCGCGGACGGTTCCCACTCCTCGGTGTTCCAGCCCGGCCAGAGGATGCCCGAGACCTGGGCGAGCGGCAGCCACCAGACGGGGTCGCCCTCGGCGCCGAGAAAGGCCGTGTCGCTCGTGATCTTCTTCTTCGCGGCCGGGACGACATGCAGGACGACCTCGTCGGGCTCGTACCACTCGTAGTCGTATGCCGTGCCTTCCTTGATCTGGAACCGGAGCCCGCCGTCGACGGGGCGGGCGGCGAGGTCCAGGTGCCCGTCGTCGATTACGTGGGCGGCGGGGCCGGTGGGGGTGACGGTCTCCGTCGGGGGCGAGCTGCTTGGCGTCGGAGTCGGCGTCGATCCGTCCCCCGGCAGTACGTCCGTCGGGTCCACGTTCCCGACCGCGACCGCGAGGGTCTCGGTGTCGCTGGAGACGGTGCCGTCGGCGAGGGTGGTGCTCGCCCTGAAGGTGAGCCGGTAGACGCCTTCGGTGCCGAACCCCCAGGTGGGGACGGCGTGTTCGGTGTCCTTGCCCAGCGTGTAGGAGGTGTTCGCGGCGGGGTCGGAGGCGAGGTGTACGTCCGGCGGGATGTCGTTGTACGAGTCGTCCTCCAGCCAGTCGTAGAGGGCGAAGCCGCCCGGGCCCTCGAAGCCGGTGAGCGTCACCTCGGTGTCGGACCCGGCCTCCGTGCCGTTCCAGCCGGGTTCCAGGGCGAAGATCTGGTCCGCCTCCCAGCCGTTGAGGTACCAGGCGTCCATCAGACTGCCCAACGGCCCCTGGAGCGGGCCCTCGACGAACGACTTCGCCTCGGGTACGACGTGCCAGACGACCTCGGACGGCTCGCGGACCACCTCGGTGTCCGTCGTCCGGTCGTCGATCTGTAGCTGGAGTTCGCCGTCGACGAGCCGGGGCGTGAGATCGACCGCCCCCTCGTCGAGGACGACGGCGCCGGACGCGGCCCGGGCGGGCGGGGTGCCGCCCGCCACGAGCCCCGCCGCGCCGGTGAGTACCGCCGCCGCGGTGATCACCGCGGCGGCGTAGGTGTGTCCTTTACTCATCGGCCCGGATCAGCCCGACACGACGAAGGTGAGGGTCTGCTGCTCGGAGGTGACCGTGCCGCCGCCGACCGTGCCGCTCACGGTGAAGGTGACCTGGTAGGTGCCCGCCTCCTCGAAGGCCCAGTTGGGGTGGTTGTGGGCGCCGACGGTGAACGACTCGGAGCGGTTGGCGGTGCTGCCGCTGTCGAAGTAGCGGTTCACCGAGCCCGAGGCGTCGCTGTAGACACTGAAGTCCTCGGTGGTCGCGCCGTTGCGGGTCGCGCTCACCAGGGTGTAGGTGACGGTGTTTCCGGTGAAGGTGCCGGTGGTGAGGTGCTCGGTGGAGACGCCGGCGAAGAGCACGCCTGCCGCGGTGGCCTCGGCCTCCGTGTCGGGCAGCAGCCACACCTGGGTGCCGGTGCCGAGGAAGCCGTAGCCCGGGTTGGTGACCTTCGCCGCCGCCGGGACGGCCAGGGTCACATCGGCCGGCTCGTACTCGGTGTCGGTCACCTCGTCGTGCACGTGCAGGTGCAGGGCGCTGCCGTCCCACTCCGAGTCGAGTACGTCGACGTGGCCGGACGACAGCGTTGTCGCGGCGAAGGCCGACGTGTTGAGACCGGCCGCGGCGAGAGCGGCGGCGGCGACACCGGCAACGGTCAGCAGGCGCTTGCGGGTACGCAAAATAGACCCCCCTGAGTCATGTACATGCCCCCCATGGGCATGTAAAGACGATAATCATTTTCAGTAAAGGTGCGCAAGGGGGTCCTGTGAGAGGGGTGACCTGTTGTGCGCGGGAGAGTTGGCGGCTACCGCCGCAGCGACTGCCCGAAGCCCGCCGCGAGCGGCATCCTCAGCCCCAGCGGCGGCGGCGCGGCGAACGCGTCCTCGACCGGGCGCGAGAAGGAGCGCCCGAACAGCGCGCCCAGGACGAAGTCCTCGGCGAGAGCAAGGACTTCACTCCGGTGCTGCTGCAGCGCGTGCCCGTCGGAGTGGACCTCGAAGCGGCAGATGTCGCGGTTGGCCTTCTTCGCGCGCGCCGCCAGACGGAAGGACAGTTCCGGGTCGGTGCGCTCGTCGTTCGTGCCGTGCACGATCAGCACCCGGCGCCCGGCCAGCTGTTTCACCGGTTCGGGTGGTGCCGCCACGTCCTCCTCGGGCAGCCAAGGGGCAAGCGCGAGAACGGAGTTGACGGCGCTGTGGCCGCCCGCGTGCAGCGCCGCGCGGCCTCCCATGTCGACGCCGGCCAGGCACACGGGGACGTCTCCGTAACGGCGTACGACCTCGTCGGCGGCCCAGGACGCGTCGGCCGCCAGCTCCGCCTCGGGGCCGTTCCAGCCCCGGACCCGGTAGTGCACCACATGCGTGACCAGGCCCTCCGTGCGTCCCGCGCGGGTCAGTCGGCGCCCCAGGGTGTGGAGGGAGGCGGCCGCCAGCATCGAGGACGGTCTGCGGGCGGAGATCTCCTCGCCACCCGGGAGCAGCAGGACGACCCCGCTGACCGCCGTCGGCTCCGAGCCGAGCGCCCTCCCCAGCCGGGCTCTGCGAACCGGCGTCGCTTGGTGTGCCATGACAGAACAGTCTCAGAAGCGGCGGTGTACGCCACCCGTCCGCAGGGTCACCGTTACGTATCGACGGATCTGCCCGACAGGAGATCTACGCGCGTAGGGACTAGAGTGCGAAAATGACGAGCCAGATCCCGAACACCCCGAGCTCGGAGCAGATCCGCCGGGCGCCCAAGGTCCTGCTGCACGATCATCTCGACGGGGGCCTGCGCCCCGGGACGATCGTCGAACTAGCCCGTGACACGGGCTATTCAGGTCTCCCCGAGACCGACCCCGACAAGCTCGGCATCTGGTTCCGCGAAGCCGCCGACTCCGGTTCCCTCGAGCGGTACCTGGAGACCTTCGCCCACACCTGCGCCGTCATGCAGACCCGCGACGCGCTCGTCCGGGTCGCGGCCGAGTGCGCCGAGGACCTCGCCGAGGACGGCGTCGTGTACGCCGAGGTGCGCTACGCGCCCGAGCAGCACCTGGAGGGCGGGCTCAGCCTCGAAGAGGTCGTCGAGGCGGTCAACGAGGGCTTCCGGGAAGGCGAGCGGCTGGCCCGCGAGAACGGCCACCGCATCCGCGTCGGCGCCCTGCTCACCGCCATGCGGCACGCCGCCCGCGCCCTGGAGATCGCCGAACTCGCCAACCGCTACCGGGATCTGGGTGTCGTCGGCTTCGACATCGCAGGCGCCGAGGCCGGGTTCCCGCCCACCCGGCACCTCGACGCGTTCGAGTACCTCAAGCGCGAGAACAACCACTTCACCATCCACGCCGGAGAGGCCTTCGGGCTGCCCTCGATCTGGCAGGCGCTGCAGTGGTGCGGCGCCGACCGGCTCGGGCACGGGGTGCGGATCATCGACGACATCAAGGTCCACGAGGACGGCTCCGTGCAGCTCGGACGGCTCGCCTCCTATGTACGCGACAAGCGCATCCCCCTGGAGCTGTGCCCCAGCTCCAACCTGCAGACCGGTGCCGCCGACTCGTACGCCGCCCACCCGATCGGGCTGCTCAGGCGGCTGCATTTCCGGGCCACGGTGAATACGGATAATCGGCTCATGTCCGGTACCAGCATGAGCCGGGAATTCGAGCACCTTGTCGAGGCGTTCGGTTATTCGCTCGACGACATGCAATGGTTCTCCGTCAATGCTATGAAGTCAGCATTCATTCCTTTCGATGAACGACTGGCCATGATCAATGACGTGATCAAGCCTGGTTATGCCGAGCTGAAGTCCGCCTGGCTGTTCGAGCAGACCGCTTCCACCAGCGGTTCTGTGGAGGATGAGGGCTGATTGGGCGTGGCGGGAAGCGGTCGGGTCTTCACTTGTTCTCCATGACTCGGCCGCTTTTCGATGTTTGCAGAGGGCCGCTTTACGTGTTTACGGTCTTGGACCGCTCACATCCCCGTCTCACGTATCCAAGGACGCATTCAAAATGAAGCAGTCTGCTGCCAAGACCCTCGGTGTCGCCGCTCTCGGTGCCGCCTTCGCCGCCGCCGGCGCGGGTGCCGCGAATGCCGCGCCGGCCGTGCCGGACGCCTCCTCGGCGCTGGACACGGTCACCTCGACGCTGCCCGCGGAGAACGTGACCAAGGCGCTCCCCGGTGCGGGCGAGGCGATCGCCCAGGGGCAGGGCGCGCTCGGCGCGGGCGTGGCCGCGGCTCAGCCCGCCGTGGCGAAGGTGCTCGCCGACGGCCCGACCGCTCCGGTGGCCGGTCTGCTCGGCGGTCTGCCGGTGCAGGGCCTGCCCACCCACGGACTGCCGGTGAACGGTCTGCCGCTCGGCTGAGGCAGCTTGCACGGACGAACGCCGGTGGGGCGCACCCGACTTGGGTGCGCCCCACCGGCGTTCCGTCGTGCGGCCGTGGTCACCAGGCCGTGGTGCGGGCCTTGTCCTCCGAGGGGAACAGGATCCACAGCGCTATGTAGAGCAGGAACTGCGGGCCCGGGAGCAGACACGACAGGACGAAGATCACGCGCATCGTGGTCGCGGAGGTGCCGAAGCGCTGTGCCAGCGCTGCGCACACTCCGCCGATCATGCGGCCGTTGGTCGGGCGGGCAATGGCGCTCATTCGGGGCTCCTTCGCGAACCGTCGGTCAGGCGACTTGTTCGCCTCGGTGACCGTGTCTCTGTGCCTTCAAAGCTACGGAGACGAAGCGGGCGAAGCGTCGCTCTACGGTGCGATCCCGACCCTGGGAATCGTCGGGGTCCGACCCTGAGCCGCGTCCTCCGGGCGGAGGGCGGCGCGTCGTCGCTTCTCCGCCCGGCGGCGGAACCCGGCCCGGGTGGCGGGCACGATCGCGAGGTGGGCCAGGGCGACACCGACGGTGTTGAGCAGCAGCGAGTCGACGTCCACCACCTGGCCGGGGACACCGGTCTGCAGCAGCTCGATGCCCAGCGAGAGCAGGGCGCCCGCGGCGATCGTACGGACGAGGGAGCCGAGCGGGGAGGCGGCGAGCCTGCCGCCCGCCATCGGGAGCAGGACGCCCAGCGGGGCCAGCAGGACCAGGCCCTCGCCGATGCGGCGGGCCGCTTCCCGGGGTCCCAGCGCGAGATCCGCCCTGATACCGGCGAAGGGCCGCAGGTTGGCGGCGCTCACCCAGGGGACGTCCAGGGGGCGCAGGGTGATCCAGGCGACGAGGGCGAGGTGCGCGAGGAGGAGGACACCTCCTGCCACACGGACACGGATCGCGGCACTGCCGCCGCCTGAGCCTTCACGCTGCACGTTCCCCAAGACGCGGGGTTCGGCGCGATCGGTTCCGGGTTGGTGGGGAGGTTGGGGCTGAGGGGTGAGGCATGCGCCACACGACACGCTCCACGCGTACAGCTGTACGAGTGGAGCGGGCTAGGGCCTGTCCGGCGGGTCAGGTCGGAGGAAATCGGCGGTGCCTCATTTGACGCAGGTGAGCGGGGCGTGGTGCGTCGAGCTGCAAGGCGGAGGAGGGCGACGACGCGATGGGGGTCCCCCCGCTCGAGCGAAGCCGAGAGTGGGGGAGTCGGCAACCGACGACAACGCCGCAGATTGGCGTGCCACGCCCCGCGTCTCCGGCCTGATCCGCCGGACAGGCCCTAATCCTCAGGTGCCCTCGACGGCTGTCGAAGACAGGGACTCCGTGCCCGGGCTGGAGCGGACCTCGGGTGTGCACTCGTAGCGGTTGAGGGGGCCGGTGGCTGGGCCGCCGAGGATGACGGAGCCGTCGTCCTGGGCGGCGGCGGAGTCGGCGAAGGTGCAGACGATCTGGGCGAGGGCGAAGCGGGTGAGGTCGCTCGGCGGGGTGCTCAGCCGGAGGGCGTCCTCGGGGTCCTTGGGGTGCGGACCGCTCACCGTCATGCCGCCGCGTACGTCCGTGGCGTAACCGGCCTGCCGCTCGGCCGTGGACGGCGTCTCGGCGAGCTCGTCGAGCAGCCCCTGGGCCACCAGGACGCGCCGCGCGGCCTCCTCCGTGCCGGCCGGGATGGTGACGGCCCTGTCGACCGTGACGAGCTGAGCGGAGCAGAGCAGGAAGACCTGGACCGGGACGCCCCCGGAGGTCTGTGTGGAGATGTCGCCGGACAGGGCACAGGGGACCAGGGAGGGCGCGGGGCCGAAGTCCGTGGGTACCTGGGTGGAGCGGATGCCGCAGCCCGCGAGCAGCGCGGCCAGCAGGCCGACGGCCGCCCAGGAGCGGACGGAGCGGCGTCTTACGGTCGTCATCCGGCGGTCGCCTCCGTGCCGTTCCCGTTCTCGTCGCCGTCGTCGCCGTTCCGGTCGCGCGGGTCGTCGGCGAGCAGCACCGGCGCGTCCTGCGGGAGGCGGAGCGTGAAGACGGCGCCGCCCTTGGGCGCGTTCGCCGCGGTGATCTCGCCGCCGTGGATGTGCGCGTTCTCCAGGGCGATGGACAGGCCCAGGCCGCTGCCCTCGGAGCGGGGGCGGGAGGCGCTCGCTTTGTAGAAGCGGTCGAAGACGTGCGGCAGTACGTCCTCGGGGATGCCCGGACCGTGGTCCTGGACCTCGATCAGCAGCGCGTCGGCCTCCTTGCGCACCGAGACCCGTACCGGCGAGCCGCCGTGCTTGAGCGCGTTGCCGATCAGGTTCGCCAGGATCACGTCCAGGCGCCGCGGATCCAGGCGCACCATGACACCCCGCTCGGCGTCCAGGTCCACCGCGTCCAGCCAGGCGCGCGCGTCGATGCACGCGGTGATCTGGTCGGCAATGTCCACGTCGTCCAGGACGAGCCGGGCGGTACCCGCGTCGAAGCGGGTGACCTCCATGAGGTTCTCCACGAGGTCGTTCAGCCTGCGGGTCTCGCTGACGACGAGCCGTACGGCCGGTTCGATCATCGGGTCGACGCTGCCGGTCTCCGCGTCCAGTTCCTCTTCCAGGATCTCCGTGACGGCGGTGATCGCGGTGAGGGGCGTACGGAGCTCGTGGGACATGTCCGCCACGAAGCGGCGGGAGGCCTCGTCACGGGAGCTCATGTCGGCGACGCGTTTCTCGAGGGCCTCGGCCGTGTGGTTGAACGTACGGGAGAGGTCGGCGAGTTCGTCCGTGCCGGACACCCGCAGGCGGGTGTCGAGTTTGCCCTCGCCGAGGCGGCGGGCGGCGATACCGAGGCGGTGCACCGGCTTGAGGACCGTGGTCGCGGCGGCCTGGGCCAGCAGCGCGGAACCGATCAGGGCCAGACCGGTCGCGATACCCAGGGACCAGGCAAGGGAGTTGAGATCCTTCGCCTCGGGTTCGAGGGACTTGAGCATGTAGCCGGTCGTGCTGCCGCCGATCACCTTCGCACCGCCCACGAGGTACGGCTTGTCGTCGTCGGTGACCCGCTGCCAGTACAGGTGGTACGCGGACTTGTTGTTCGAGGAGAGCGGCTGCTTCTTGTTCACCGCCGTCTGGAGGGACTTGGGTACGTCCTCCAGCGTGAAGGTGTCCAGGGCGGAGTTACCGGTGATCTGCTTGCCGTCCGCGGCCTCGGCGACCAGGAGCACGCTGAAGCGCTGGCTGCTCGCCGACATCTGCCCTGCCGTGCGCTGGAGTTCGTCCTGAGCGGGGTGCACCGGCAGCATGCTCGCGCGGTTGTTCATCTCCTGCTGGAAGTCGCGCAGCACCGCGTCCTGCGTACGCGTCAGGACGGCCTCGCGGTTGAGCCAGTACGCGATGCCCGACGCCGACACGGCGGCCGTGAGCGCGACGAGCCCGAACACCACCACCAGGCGCAGCCGCAGACTGGTGAAGCGCAGGCCGGACAGTATCGCCTTGCGCGCCGCCGCCCAGCCGCGGAGCTTGTCCTGCGGTTTGGTCACTGAGGATTGTCCAGCCGGTAGCCGACTCCGCGCACCGTGCGGATGAGGGTGGGGGAGGAGGGTACGTCCTCCACCTTCGCGCGCAGCCGCTGCACACAGGCGTCCACCAGACGCGAGTCGCCGAGGTAGTCGTGCTCCCAGACCAGGCGCAGCAACTGCTGGCGGGACAGCGCCTGTCCGGGCCTGCGGCTCAGCTCCAGGAGCAACCGCAGCTCGGTGGGCGTCAGTTGCAGGTCCTCGCCGTTCTTGGTGACCGTCATGGCGGCGCGGTCGATGACGAGGGAGCCGAAGGACGCCGAGTCGTTCGCCTCGCGTTCACCACGCCGCAGCACGGCCCGGATCCGGGCGTCGAGCACCCGCCCCTGCACAGGCTTGACCACATAGTCGTCGGCGCCGGACTCCAGGCCCACCACCACGTCGATGTCGTCGCTGCGCGCGGTCAGCAGGATGATCGGCAGCTGGTCGGTGCGCCGGATGCGCCGGCACACCTCGAATCCGTCGATGCCGGGCAGCATGACGTCCAGCACGATCAGGTCGGGCCGCTGCTCACGCAGCAGCTTCAGACCGTCCTCGCCGGTGGCAGCTGTGGCCACACGGTGCCCCTGGCGCGTCAGCGACAGCTCCAGGGCCGTACGAATGGCGTCGTCGTCTTCGATCAGCAACAGGGAAGGCACGGACGTCATTCTGGCCCATCGAACGGTGGTGTATCGACCGTTGGAGCGCTCCCACTCATCTCCGGCACACGCGGAGGCCCCGCGCGAGCCCCCAAGTGGTCATCCGAGTAGTCGTACCGCTCTTCTCTGTGATCACGCTGTGACCCTGCCGTGACGTGCCTGCGGGCGGGCCCTGTGACAGGTCTGTGACAGTCGGCGGACACCGCCATGAAGTGGCCCGGGCAAGCTTCTCGACACAAGGCAAGACAGCACGGCGGAACGAACCGAAGAACCGGGATTCCACGACGGGGGGCGCGAGATGAACACGCTGCACAGCACCAGCACTAGCGCAGTAGTCACGCGTCTGCACGACGTCACAGTCTCCCGGAACACGGAGAAGTCCGGTGCCGTGAGCGGGCGGGGGTGCGCTCGCGGCACCGGGCGTCAGCACACCGGGTACATGACGGTGGTTGACGCGGGGGGACAGGCTCACGGGGGAGCCGCGTACGGGGAGGGCACGGGGGAACGGCGCTCGGTGTCGGAGGCGGAGTTCACCGCCTACGTCCAGGAGCGCC
Organism: Streptomyces sp. NBC_00620; assembly: GCF_026341825.1. Taxonomy (GTDB): domain Bacteria; phylum Actinomycetota; class Actinomycetes; order Streptomycetales; family Streptomycetaceae; genus Streptomyces. Next base: position 662,945 of record NZ_JAPENY010000001.1, on the reverse strand, counting down.
GGGCCTCCCTGTACGCAACCGCCTACCACCTGACCGGTGACCGCTTCGAGGCCGAGGACCTGCTGCAGAGCGCGCTGTTCTCGACGTACAAGGCCTGGGACCGGATCAGCGACAAGGCCGCGGTCGGGGGCTATCTCCGCCGCACCATGACCAATCTGCACATCAGCGCGTGGCGCCGCCGCAAGCTGAACGAGTACCCGACCGAGGAACTGCCGGAGACCGCCGGTGACACGGACGCGATGCGCGGCACCGAGCTGCGCGCCGTGCTGTGGCAGGCGCTCGCCCGGCTGCCCGAACTCCAGCGCACCATGCTGGTCCTTCGTTACTACGAGGGCCGCACGGACCCGGAGATCGCGGAGATCCTCGACATCAGTGTCGGCACGGTGAAGTCGAGCATCTGGCGGTCGCTCCGCCGGATGCGTGAGGACGAGGTCCTCAGCTTCGGACGTGACGAGGAGGAGTCCTTCGGGGAGCTTGTCGCCTGAAGGTCTGGGGGGAAGTAAAGGGAAACAGGTAACACGGGGGAGCGGTTCCGGGGGGAACCAACGGGTCGGGGGACCCACCACGGGGTCGGGGGACCACGTGGGAGCACGGGGGAAACGAGAAAGGTCCAGGCGGACTGGGGGGTCCGCCTGGGCCTCTTTTCGTTGTGTGCGTACGTCCGGGGCGCTACGCCGTTGCCGGGCGCGGCGTCGAGCAGCGGCCGGCCGCCGCCGCGGTCAGGCGGCCGAGGGCCTCGTCCTTGTCGCAGGGGTGCGCGCCAAGGGCGGTCTGGCGGGCCACGATGGAGCGCTCGGCGCGCATCAGGCGCCAGCCGCGGCGCAGCAGGAACGGGACCGACTTGCGGCCCTCCTTGAGATCCCGCAGGAAGCGGCGGCGGAACGTCGTCACCGGGCCGCGCGACAGGCACAACGCGTCCGCCAGCACACCCAGTTCGCGGCAGCGCCCGACGATCTCGGCGGCGAAGATGCCCTCCGCGATGAACAGCGGAGTCCGCTCGATGTGCAGCGCCTCCGTGCCCGTACGGGCGCTCAGCGCGATGTCGTACACGGGGATGGTCGTACGACCCGTGCGGCACAGCTCCTCGATCGCGGTGACCGCGGTGTCCGCGTCCCAGGACAGCGGATGGTCCCAGTCGATGTCCGCGCTGCCCTCCACCTGGGGCAGCGTCGGGTCCGTGCCCTCCTTGTAGAAGTCGTCGAGGCGGAGCACGGGGAGGCCGGAGTCGGCCGCGAGAAGGGACTTCCCAGAGCCGGAGGGGCCGCAGAGCAGCACCACGCGGGTGGGTATCGGGGGATGGGAACCCAATTCTCAGTTCCTTCTCTGACTCGACCTGGCCTCGCCGCCTGCCGGCAACGTCCAGGACATTATCCCTGCCGCGGGACCCTTGTTCCGGTCAGTGGGGCGAGGGCTCCGTCACGCCCTTGCCGACGGCCTCGACCACGGTTGGCGCTGATATGCCTGTTGGGCCGCACAGGGGAATCAGCCGCCGGGACCGCCCGGAAGAGGACCCGAGTCAACTACTCTGCGTGTCAATCAAGTTGCTCTCCGAATAGGAAATGTGATGGCGCGACACGCAGACCAGCTGACCACCATGGCGCGCAGGACCGCGCGGATCGCCACCGCGGCCGGCGTGGTCGTTGCTGCCGGTGCGGCCGTCGCCGCCCCGGCCGTCGCGGACGCGGACCCCGTCGTGGACGTCGTGCGCACCCGGCCCACCTCGATCGGCAACATCGACCCGCAGGCGGGTCTGGGCGCCCTGACCGGCACGGTCGGGTACGTCACAGGGCCGGTCGCGGGGCTCAAGCCCAACCCGCTGGCGGGCACCGGGGTCGATCCCCTCGACAACGGGGTCGCCACGCAGCTGGCCGACTTCAAGCCGCTGTCCTCGCAGGCACTGACGGGGCCGCTGGCGCAGGCGCCGTCGGTGGGCAGCATCCCGGTGCTCGGGCAGGCGGCAGGGCTGCTGCGCTGAACGAGAAGAGAGCCGCGCTTCCCCTGGACGGAGGGGAGGCGCGGCTCTCTCGTGAACGGGACCCCGGGGACACGGATCGGGGTCCCGAGTCGGCAGAGGGCGCCGAGATCCTCGTACGCCCTCGCTTCTAGTCGCTTCTAGTACGACGATCCGGAGGCGCCGAGCGCGCCCGTCGGGTGCCAGACCGTCTTCGTCTCCAGGAAGGCGGTGAGGCGCTCGATGCCGGGCGTCTCGGAGTAATCCACAGCCTGTGGACGGAGAACTCGCTTCAGGTTGTCCGCGGCTGCGATCTCCAGCTCCTTCGCGAGTACGTCGTCCGCGCCCGCGAGGTCGATCGCGTTGACGTCCTGGTGTGCGGCGAGCGGTGCGGCGATCTCCGCCGTCCTGCCGGAGAGGACGTTGACGACGCCGCCGGGCAGGTCGGACGTCGCCAGGACCTCGCCAAGCGACAGCGCCGGGAGCGGGGACTTCTCGCTCGCGATCACGATTACCGTGTTGCCCGTCGCGATCACCGGGGCGATCACCGAGACCAGGCCCAGGAACGAGGACTCCTGGGGGGCCAGGACGGTGACCACGCCGGTGGGCTCCGGGGTGGAGAGGTTGAAGTACGGGCCCGCCACCGGGTTGGCGCCGCCGATCACCTGGGCGATCTTGTCGGTCCAGCCCGCGTACCAGACCCAGCGGTCGATGGCCGCGTCGACGACCGCCGCGGCCTTGGACTTCGAGAGCCCCTCCGAGTCGGCCACCTCGCGTACGAACTGGTCCTTGCGGCCCTCCAGCATCTCCGCGACGCGGTAGAGGACCTGGCCGCGGTTGTACGCCGTCGCGCCGGACCAGCCGCCGAACGCCTTGCGGGCGGCGACCACCGCGTCCCTCGCGTCCTTGCGGGAGGAGAGCGGGGCGTTGGCCAGCCACTTGCCCTTCGAGTCCGTCACTTCGTACACCCGGCCGCTCTCGCTGCGGGGGAACTTGCCCCCCACGTACAGCTTGTAGGTCTTGAAGACGCTCAGACGGTTCTGCTCGGACTTCTCCGACTTCTCAGACATCGAGGTACGCCTCCAGGCCGTGGCGGCCGCCCTCGCGGCCGAAGCCCGACTCCTTGTAGCCGCCGAACGGCGACGTCGGGTCGAACTTGTTGAACGTGTTGGACCAGATGACGCCCGCGCGGAGCTTGCCCGCGACCGCGAGGATGCGGGAGCCCTTCTCCGTCCAGATGCCGGCGGAGAGGCCGTACTGGGAGTTGTTGGCCTTGGCGACCGCCTCGTCCGGGGTGCGGAAGCTGAGGACGGACAGGACCGGGCCGAAGATCTCGTCGCGGGCGATGGTGTGCGCCTGGGTGACGTTCGTGAAGAGCGTCGGGGCGAACCAGTAGCCGGAGGAGGGGAGTTCGCAGGGGGCGGACCAGCGCTCGGCGCCCTCGGCCTCGCCCTGCTCGACGAGCGTGGTGATGCGGGACAGCTGCTCGGCGGAGTTGATCGCGCCGATGTCCGTGTTCTTGTCGAGAGGGTCGCCGAGGCGGAGCGTCGAGAGGCGGCGTTTGAGCGAGTCCAGCAACTCGTCCTGGATCGACTCCTGTACGAGGAGTCGGCTGCCCGCGCAGCAGACCTGGCCCTGGTTGAAGAAGATGCCGCTGACGATGCCCTCTACGGCCTGGTCGATGGGGGCGTCGTCGAAGACGATGTTCGCGCCCTTGCCGCCGAGTTCGAGGGTGACCTTCTTGTTGGTGCCCGCGATCTGGCGGGCGATCGCCTTGCCCACGGCGGTGGAGCCCGTGAAGGCCACCTTGTTCACGTCCGGGTGCTCGACGAGGGCCGCGCCCGTGTCGCCGTACCCGGGGAGGATGTTGACGACGCCCTTGGGGAGGCCCGCCTGGCGGCAGATGTCCGCGAAGAACAGCGCGGAGAGGGGAGTCGTCTCGGCGGGCTTCAGGACGACCGTGTTGCCGGTCGCCAGCGCCGGGGCGATCTTCCACGCCAGCATCAGGAGGGGGAAGTTCCAGGGGATGACCTGGCCCGCGACGCCGAGGGGCCGGGGGTTCGCGCCGAAGCCCGCGTGGTCGAGCTTGTCTGCCCAGCCCGCGTAGTAGAAGAAGTGCGCCGCTACCAGGGGGAGGTCCGCGTCGCGCGTTTCCTTGATCGGCTTGCCGTTGTCGAGGGTTTCGAGGACGGCGAGCTCGCGGGAGCGTTCCTGGATGATCCGGGCGATGCGGAACAGGTACTTGGCGCGCTCGGAGCCGGGCAGGGCCGACCACTTCTCGAAGGCCTTGCGGGCCGCCTTCACGGCGCGGTCGACGTCCGCCTCGCCCGCCTGGGCGATCTCGGAGAGGACCTCTTCGGTGGACGGGCTGACCGTCTTGAAGACCTTGCCGTCGGCCGCCTCGGTGAACTCTCCGTCGATGAAGAGGCCGTAGGAAGGTGCGATGTCGACGACCGAGCGGGACTCGGGCGCCGGTGCGTACTCGAATGCGGATGCCATGGTGATCAGTCCACCGTCACGTAGTCGGGGCCGGAGTAGCGGCCGGTGGCCAGCTTCTGACGCTGCATCAGCAGGTCGTTCAGGAGCGAGGACGCGCCGAAGCGGAACCAGTGGTTGTCCAGCCAGTCCTCGCCCGCGGTCTCGTTGACCAGCACCAGGAACTTGATGGCGTCCTTGGTCGTGCGGATGCCGCCGGCGGGCTTCACGCCGATCTGCACGCCCGTCTGGGCGCGGAAGTCTCGTACGGCTTCCAGCATGAGCAGCGTGTTCGCCGGGGTCGCGTTCACGGCCACCTTGCCGGTGGAGGTCTTGATGAAGTCGGCGCCGGCGAGCATGCCGAGCCAGCTGGCGCGGCGGATGTTGTCGTACGTCGACAGTTCGCCGGTCTCGAAGATGACCTTGAGGCGGGCGCTGGTCCCGCAGGTCTCCTTCACGGCGGTGATCTCGTCGTACACCTTCAGGTACTTGCCCGCGAGGAACGCCCCGCGGTCGATGACCATGTCGATCTCGTCGGCGCCCGCGGCGATGGCGTCCCGCACATCGGCCAGCTTGACGTCGAGGGCGGCTCGGCCGGCCGGGAAGGCGGTCGCGACGGAGGCGACCTTCACGTCGGAGCCCGCGACGGCTTCCTTGGCGGTGGCCACCATGTCGGGGTAGACGCAGACGGCGGCGGTGCCGGGTGCCGTACGGTCCGTCGGGTCCGGGTGGACCGCCTTGGCGCCGAGCGCCCGGACCTTGCCCGGGGTGTCCGCGCCTTCCAGCGTCGTCAGGTCGACCATCGAGATGGCGAGGTCGATCGCGTACGCCTTGGCCGTGGTCTTGATGGAACGGGTGCCTAGCGAGGCGGCGCGCGCCTCCAGGCCTACCGCGTCCACGCCGGGGAGCCCGTGGAGGAAGCGGCGCAGCGTGCTGTCGGACGCGGTTACGGCGCCGAGTGCGTTTGTGGGGGCACCACCCACGCTTTCGGCAGTGGGGGAGGGTGCAGTGGTGGGCATGGTCACAAGCCGAGCATATCTACGCGCGTAGCGGCTGTACAACCCCTCAGGCATCTCCCGGGTAACTCCGGGTGGTCGTCGAGAGGCGGCAAGGGTGGCGGCCCGCGGGGGCCCACCGCGCATGAGCGCCGGTCCGGGCGTCGGGCAGAATCGGGGCCATGACGACCCCGGATCATCAGTCACCCACGCCGGACGCCTCGCGACCCGAGTCGAAGGACCGGATCTACCGGTCGCCCGCCGGCATGGTGGGCGGCGCACTGCTGCTGGCCCTCGTGGGCTGGCTCGGCATCGACGCGCTGGTCTCCGGCGAGGACCGCACCCCCTGGCTGGCGCTCGCCGCGATGCTCCTCGTCGTGCCGCTGATCGTCGCGTTCACCCTGCGCCCGGCCGTCTACGCCAACGCCGACCGGCTGGCCATCCGCAACCCGCTCCGCCTCATCGTGCTGCCCTGGGGGCAGGTCGCCGGGCTGCGCTCCGGTTACTCCAACGAGGCGGTCGACCAGTCGGGCCGGAAGTTCCAGCTGTGGGCGGTGCCGGTGTCCTTGCGCGGACGCAAGAAGGCGGCCCAGCGTGAGGCGCGGCAGGCCGCCGACGCGTCCGGGAAGCGGCGGGGCGGCGGTGGTGGGCTGGGGGGCTTCGGTGGCCTCGGCGGAGGCGCCGGCGGTCCGGCATCCCGACCGGCCGGGCCGGTGCGTGCGGAGGCCGACCGGATCATGGACGAACTGCGCGAGCTGCGGGAGACGCGGGGCAAGGCGGAGAGCGCGCAGGGCGAGGTGACGGTGCGGTGGGCGTACGAGGTGGTGGGGCCTGCTGTTGCCGGGGCTGTGTTGCTGGTGGTTTTGCTGGCGATCGGGTGAGTTGTGGCGCCTTGTGCCGGGTGGGTGGGTCGGGGCCGTACCGGAGCATCCGTCCTCGGTCTGGCGCGGAATGGGTTGCTCAAGAGGGTGGCGGTGTTGACGCGCCAGCCGCTGCGGGCGGACGTTCCGGCACGTCCCCTTGCGCCGGTGGGCGGCTGCGGGTCGCATCTCTTCCAGTTCCGGGGCCCCGGCACCCCGGTCCGGCTGCGGGGTCTGGGACCCCGGCCGGGCGCAGGGACCTCTGATCCGGTGATGGGCCGGGGTGCCGGGGTCCCGGTCCGGCGACGCACCCAGGGGCCCCCGGTCCGGCGACGTACGGCCCCGCGCCCTGCCCGTGCTCACCGGAGCCATGTGTAGGGGCAACGGAGCCTCCGGGCCCGACCGGCTGTCCCCGGGTGTGGGGCAAGGACCGGAACGCCCGGCACCGTGGGACGGTTCGCCTGGGCATGAGCCCCGCCGCCAGGGTTCATGCCCGATCAGTTCGTGGAACGGGAACGGTCAGACGACGTCGACGTAGTCGGCTTCCGAGACCGCGGCCGCGGTGGTGGCCGTGCCGGCGTAGGACCAGCGGTAGTCGCCGTCGGCGTATGCCCGAACGGTGGTGGAGACGGTGCCGTCGGCGGAGGTCGGGACGGTCTTGACGGTGGTGTATTCGGTGCAGCCCTTCTTGCGGAACTGCAGGGCCACGGGCCGGCCGGCCTCGGCGGCGGCATAGGTGCCGGTCGCCCAGGCGGCGTTCTGCACGCTGCCCGTGACGGTGAGGACCTTGCCCCACCTCACCGGCTCGGGGGTGGCGTCGGCGGTCACCCGGGTGTCGCGCTGCACGGCGAAGGTCGCCGCGCTGTCCAGGAAGTGGGCGTCGATGTCGGCGGAGACCGCGTAGGCGCTGACACTCCAGGTGCCGGCAAGGGAGTCGTTGGCCGGCGTGGTGCCGGGCTTGAGAACGAAGGTCAGGGTGCAGGTGGTGGTGGCGTCGGCCGTCGGACCGCAGGCCGCCGCCGAGGGCACGGTGGCGTCCTGGGCGCCGTACGCGCCGTGGTACAGCGTGGCGTTGATCTCCGAGAGGCCGGACGGGTCGGTCGCGGTGACCTCGACGGTGACGGTTCTCTCGGTGGTGCCGACGACGACGGGGTCGCCCCCGTTGACGACCACGCCGGTGATCTCGGTGTCGCCGAACTTCTCGTCCGCGTGCGCGGCCGGGACGGTGAGGGCGGACAGAGCAACGACGCCGCACGCGGTGGCGACAGCAGAGTAAAAGCGCATTCGAATTCCCCAAGTTGAATGCCACGACCTGCCAATTCCCTGCCGGCAGGCCCGAATTGGTGTGCAGCGTACTCATCCTGTGGAGATTTAGGAACGTTTTTCGCGCGAAAGTGATCGGGGTCGCCGATTTCCCGGAAAAGGAGCTTCGGGTGAATATCTGCTGCGTCGATTCCATGGAAAACCGAAGGGGAAATTCGACTCGAATTTCAGCGGACCTGGCGACCACCTACGCGTACCGCGGTCAGCGGGGCCCCGCACAGTCCCCAGGTTGTCCATTCGCCGATTGCGTGAACGAGGGGCAACTTTCACATGAAGCATGTCGAGGGCGCTTAAAGATGGCGATCGTGTTTCACTCCCGCCTCACTACTCTGCGTGTGCCGCGTGAACGATGAACCATCTTCGGCTCATGCGGCCTTCCTGAAGGCGGGAACACAGGGGTGGGGATGGATGGCAGCAAGACAGGGGGGCGCGGCCGTACCCGGCACGCGCTGCCAGATAGACATAGGCGCGGACGGCAGTTACCTGTGGCGACTCACCGCCACGAACGGGCGGGTGATCGCCGTGGCGGCGATGACGTACAGGAGCTACGGCGAGTGCCGTACCGCGTTCGAGCAGCTGTGTGCCGATGTCGGGGAATTACCGGGCGGTGTGCATCACACGTCCGAAGGCAATGGCTGGGTCTGGCGGCTCCGCGATCGCAGCGGCGGCGCCGTGGCCGTGTCCTCGCGTGCCTATGAACGGCACTCGACGTGCCAGGCCGCCTATGACAGGTTCCGGGCACTCCTGTCTGAACTCGGGTCGGGGGGACTGATCCCGTGGGACGACCTGGACTGAGTGGACTGAGTACGTCGCATTGAAGGCTCGGCGCCGCAGGCCAGGGGCCGGGGCCCACCGCACCGGTGGGCCCCGGCCCCTTGGCGTTCCCCTGTCGCCTGCTGCTCTCTTGCCGCATTGGCGCTCTCTTGTCGCCGCGTTCACGTCAATCCCGGAAGTTGCCTCTCGGGGTTGTCTCGTTCACGTTCACGTGCGCGGGCGTCCATCACGCGTCAGGAGCGTCGACTCATGTGACGACGCGAACATATGAGAGACCTGTGGCGCCCGGGGACGACCCTCCCAGACGCCTGTACGCCGATCAGGGCGTGCCCGACCGCGTGTTCAGGGGAATCCTGCGCGGCGGCGGCGGCCTGGTGCTCGCGATCATGCTGCTCGTCGGGGGCTTTCTGACGTACCGGGCCTGGCAGGCGCTGTCGGATGCGAAGTGGGACTTCGTCACCACCGAGGCGTGGGAGCCCGAGGCCCACAACTTCGGCATCGCTGCGGTGCTCGTCGGCACGATCCTGATCGCCCTGGTCGCCATCGTGTTCGCGGTGCCGCTGGCCCTCGGCACCGCGCTCTACATCTCCGAGTACGCGCCGCCGCGGATGCGTCAGACACTCATCAGCGTCGTCGACCTGATGGCCGCCGTGCCGTCGGTGGTCTACGGCCTGTGGGGGCTGTTCTTCTTCCAGGGACACGTGGTCACCGTGTCGCGCTGGATCTCCACGTACCTCGGGTGGATCCCGCTCTTCAAGGTCGACGGTGCCGATCCGGACGACCCGCTCGCCACCGCGACGGTCTACACCTCCTCCACCTTCATCGCGGGCATGGTCGTGTCCCTGATGGTCGCGCCGATCATCTGCTCGGTGATGCGGGAGGTGTTCTCGCAGGCTCCCGTCGGTGAGCGGGAAGGGGCGTTCGCGCTCGGCGCGAACCGCTGGGGCATGATCCGCAGCGTCGTCCTGCCCTTCGGCAAGGGCGGCATGATCGGCGGCACCATGCTGGGCCTGGGCCGGGCGCTCGGCGAGACCATCGCCGTCTACCTGATCATCTCGCCGATCTTCGTGATCCAGCCGCACATCCTGCAGAACGGCACGAGCTCGGTCTCCTCGCTGATCGCCCTGCGCTACGGCGAGGCGAGCGACCTCGGCATGTCGGCGCTGATGGCCGCCGGTCTCGCGCTCTTCCTGATGACCCTCGTCGTCAACTTCGCCGCATCGTCGATCGTCGCCCGCAGCCGTTCCGGTGCGACGAGCGACTCCTGAGGAGACCGAGCCCGATGACCGTCACCACCGCCCAGAGCCCGCCCGGCGACCAGGAACCGCAGGAACAGCCGGCCCCCGCGGTCCCGCCCGTGCCCGGCACCAGCCTGCCCGGACGCGGGACCGGCGGCAGCGCCACGCTCGGAGAGTCCCGCCGCAACCTGGCCACCCTGCGCGCCACCGACGTGTACGCCCTGCTGGGCGCCGGCGCCGCGTCCCTCGCCATCACCTGGCTGATGTTCGACCGGATGCTGCCCTTCAACGGCGCGCTGGGCTTCGTCGTCATCGCCTACGCGCTCTTCCTCGGCCTGTACGCACTGCTCGTCTCCTTCGACGAGGACGGTCCCGCGGTACGCGACCGGGTGGCCGCCGCCATCATCCAGAGCCTCGGCCTGGTGATGCTGGCCGTACTCGCCTTCGTGGTCGTCTACACCCTCTACGAGGGCCGCGAGGCGCTGCCGCACCTGAACTTCTACACCGAGTCGATGGCCGACGCGGGTCCGCTCGAACCCCTCGGCGTCGGCGGCATCCTGCACGCGATCGTCGGCACGCTGTGGCAGATCGGCATCGCCCTGGCGATCTGCATACCGTCCGGCCTGGTGTGCGCGGTCTTCCTCAACGAAGTCCCGGGCGCCTTCAGCCGGTTCGTCCGCACCATCGTCGAAGCGATGACAGCGTTGCCGTCCATCGTCGCCGGCCTCTTCATCTACGCCACCTTCATCCTGGCCCTTGGCTTCGACAGCTCCGGCCTCGCCGCCGCGCTCGCCATCTCCGTGATGATGCTGCCGATCATCATCCGCGCGGCGGACGTGGTGATCCGGCTGGTCCCCGGCACCCTGCGCGAGGCGTCGTACGCGCTCGGCACCTCGCGGTGGCGGACGGTGTGGCACGTGGTGCTCCCCACCTCCCGGTCCGGGCTGACCACCGCGGTCATCCTGGGCACGGCCCGAGGTGTGGGCGAGACCTCGCCGGTCCTGCTGACCGCCGGTTTCACAGCGGAGCTCAACACCAACCCCCTTGAGGGGCCGATGGTTTCGCTGCCGCTGGCGGCCTTCGAACTCGTCAAGTCGCCCGAGCCCACCTACATCGCCCGCGGCTTCGGCACCGCCGCGGTGCTTCTGGTGCTGGTGCTCGTCCTGTTCGTCGTCGCCCGTGTCATCGGCGGCCGCGGACCGGGACAGCTGACCCGGCGTCAGGAACACCGCCGGGTCAAGGCGTCCCGCCGTGACGCGCGGCGCTTCACGGCGCGCACCGCCACCGCCCGGCCGTCACCCAGCCCCGCCAGTTCAGCCGGTTCCGCATCGACGAGGAGCACCCCGTGATACCCGCACCTGTCCGTCGTCCGCGCGCTACGCGCGTGTACCAGGCGCTGGCGCTGTTCGTCGCCGTGGTCTGCGCGCTGCTGGCCATCCATCCACCGGACGCTTTCGCGGCCACCTACACGAAGATCAGCGGATCCGGCTCGACCTGGAGCGCCAACGCCATCGAGCAGTGGCGCCGCAACGTCCGCCAGCAGGGCATGACCGTGAACTACTCGGCGGTCGGATCGTCCGTCGGCCGGCAGCAGTTCAAGAACGGCACCTCCGACTTCGGCGTCTCCGAGATCCCCTACGGCCTCACCGACCTCGGGCAGCAGGATCCGCCGCCCACCCGCAAGTACGCCTACATGCCGATCGTCGCCGGTGGTACGTCGTTCATGTACAACCTGAAGATCGGCGGCAAGCAGGTCACCAACCTCCGGCTGTCGGGTGACGTCCTCACCAAGATCTTCACGGGCAAGATCACGCAGTGGAACGCGGCGGAGATCAAGGCGGACAACCCCAAGCTGACGCTTCCGGCCCGTCGTATCGTCCCGGTCGTCCGCTCGGACGGCTCAGGCACCACCGCCCAGTTCACCCTGTGGATGTCCAAGCAGTACGACTCCCTCTGGAACGACTACTGCCGCCGGGCGGGCAAGCCCACGCCCTGCGGTCTGACCTCGTACTTCCCGGTGATCCCCGGCTCCGGCTTCGTCGCCCAGTCCAGCTCACTCGGCGTCGCGGGCTACACCAAGCAGTCGCAGGCCGAAGGCGCCATCACCTACGTCGAGTACTCGTACGCCAAGAACGCGGGCTTCCCGGTGGCCAAGGTCCTCAACAAGTCCGGCTACTACGTCGAGCCGACCGCCTCCAGCGTGGCCGTCGCCCTCACCAAGGCCCAGATCAACAACGACCCGCGCTCCGCGAACTACCTGACCCAGAAGCTGGACGGCGTCTACACGTACAGCGACCGGCGCACCTATCCCCTCTCCAGCTACAGCTACATGATCATCCCGACCAAGGAGGAGATGGGCTTCACCAAGGCCAAGGGCAAGACGCTGAGCGCCTTCAACAACTACTTCCTCTGCGAGGGCCAGCAACAGGCGGACCGGCTCGGCTATTCACCACTGCCGGTCAACCTCGTGGAAGCGGCCATGGAGCAGGTGCGCAAGATCCCCGGCGCCGTGGCGGAGGACATCAACATCAAGAACTGCAACAACCCGACGTTCTCCTCCGACGGGAAGAACCTGCTGGCCACGAAAGCCCCGTACCCGCAGGCGTGCGACAAGAAGGGGTCCGACCAGTGCGCGACCGGCACCGGCGGCAACAAGACCCCCACGACGATCAACGGGGGGAGCAGCGGCGGCAGTAGCTCGGGCGGCTCCAGTTCGTCCGGCGGCACGGGTTCGACGGGCGGTACCGGTACGACGGGCGGGACGGGCTCGACGGGAACGGCCGGCGGCACCGCCGGTGGTACGGCGGGCAGCACCGGCGGCGCGGGCGGGACGTCCGGCGGCACCGTCGTCGACCCCGACACCGGCGAGGTGCTCGGCACCGACCAGGCCGCCGGTGACACCTCCATCGTCGCCAACCCGGTCGCCCTGGGCTCGGGTGACGCCCTTGGTCTGCGTACGGCGCTGATGGCGCTGTCGGCCGCGCTGCTCATCGGCGTCGTCGTCGGACCGCCGTTCGTCGCGCGCATGATGGCCAACCGGTCGCGCCGCAAGGGCGGTGCGGCATGACGACCACACTGAACCGGCCCCGGCCCCGGCCGCGCGTCTTCGTCGCCGTGGGCTCGCTGGTGGCCGCCGTCCTCGTGGCCCTGTTGCCGCTGCCGCCCACATCCTCCGCGGCAGCGGCGGACGGCGGCGCGGAGGACTCCGCGGTGACGCAGACGGGGAAGAAGGGGAAGTACGACGACTTCTCGGATCTGAGGGTGACGGTCGATCAGACCAAGGATCTGCGTGGGCAGGGTGTACGGGTCAGCTGGGAGGGCGGGGCGCCGACGACGCCCGGCAGCGCGCGAGGCAACTACCTGCAGATCATGCAGTGCTGGGGGGACGACCCGCACGGACCCGACCGTGAGCAGTGCGTGTTCGGGGCCGGCGGTGTGCTTCCGGGCTCAAGTACCTATAGCCGAGCGGTCAGTTCGAGCGCCGATCCCGCGGAGACGCGGAGCGACTTCGTCCCCTTCCGCCCCGCCAATGGAGAAGCCCCGACCGCCGAGGCTTTCGACAACACCTATTTCGGGCCGCTGGACACCAACGAGCAGAATTTCAACCGCACTTTCGCCAACGGGACCGGCGAAGTGGAATTCGAGGTGCAGGACGGGATCCAGGCGGACTACCTCGGCTGCGGTGTGAACACGGCTCCCGCCGGTAACACCCCCACTCCGCGCCCCTGCTGGCTGGTCGTCGTGCCGCGCGGCACCCACAAGCCGACCGGCGACGAAGTCGACCCGGACAACGTCAGTTCGACGCTCACCACCTCGCCCCTCTCCGCGACGGACTGGTCCCAACGCATGGCCTTCCGCCTGGATTTCCTGCCGGTCGACAACTTCTGCCCGGAGGGCCGGGCGGAGCGGCCCGTGACCGGCTCCGAACTGGCGGCGGACGCGGTCTCCTCGTGGCAGCCGAAACTCTGCTCCTCCACGGACACCGCGTTCTCCTACGACCCGGCAGGCGAGGAGTCGGCCAGGATCGGCGTATCGGGCACGACCACCGATGCGCCACTGCTGGGCGTCACCGTCGACCCGGTGACTCAAGTGGCGGGTCAACCGGACGTTGTGCACGCGCCGGTGGCGGTGTCCGGGCTGGCCATCGGATTCTTCATCGAGAGCCCGGTTCGCGGTGCGATGCCGGAACTGAAACTGACCCCGCGGCTCGTGGCCAAGATACTCACCCATTCCTATGTGCGGACCGTGCCCTGGAACAATGGCAGCCCCACGCCGGAGCATGTGAAAGGGAACCCGCAGTCCTATTTCGACGACCCGGAATTCAAAGAATTGAATCCGGAGTTCGCCGAATTCGCGAACGACGGGCAGCCTTCGGCGCAGTTGAGCCTCATGGTTCCGACGGGCAACTCCGACACCACGCGGCTGTTGTGGAACTGGCTCCAGTCGGACAGTGAAGCCAGGGATTTCCTCTCCGGAAAGCCGGATCCGTGGGGAATGCGGATGAACTCCTATTTCCAAGGGCTGGGTCTGGATGAGGACACCTCATTGTCCGACTTTCCGAAGAACGACCCGACCACAGTGCTCGGCGTCGGTGCCGAGGAAGCCACTGGAATCGAGGACCTCCCCACCTACGGGATAACGGCTCTCGATCCGTTCACGGACGACCTGCACGACGGGGCCCTGCGAACCCGCCGTGGCAACAACAACAACAAGGTCTTGTACGACCCGACATCCGTCAACAGGACCGAGTTGAAGAATCTGCCCGGCAAGCGCACGGTCATGGCCGTCGTCGACGCCGTGTCGGCGGAGCGCTACGGACTCAGCACCGCGGCGCTGCGCAACGCGGCCGGCCAGTTCGTCAAACCCACCACCGACACGCTGCTGAAGGGCGTCGCCGCCATGCAGCCGTCGCCGGACAACGCCGGTGTGCTCAAGCCCGACCCGGCGCGAGCCAAGGGCCAGGCCTACCCGCTGACCGCGGTGACCTACGCTGCGGCCTCGGTGAACCAGGGCGCGACGGACCGCAAGGCGTACGCGGACTTCATCAGGTTCGCCGCGGGACCTGGCCAGACGCCGGGCCTTTCGGCGGGCGAGCTGCCCTACGGCTATGCGCCGCTCCCTGCCGACCTGCGCGAGCAGGCCGAGACCGCCGCCGACGACCTGGAGCGCGGAGCGGTCCCGGACGACGGCGACGACCCGGATCCGGACGATCCCGGGGGAGTGGACTCCGGCGGACCCGCATCCGGGGGCGACACCGCCGGAACCTCCTCGGGTACGGACGCGGGAGGTGTGTCCTCGGGCGGTGAAAGCGGCGGTGACAATACCAATGTGTCGGCGTCGGAATCCTCCGCCGGTAATGGCTCCGCTTCCGCATCCGGAGCCCAGCAGAATGTTGCCGATGCCAAGACCGGATTTACCCCGGGGGAAGTACTCGGAATCATCCGCTGGGTACTTCTCGTCGTCCTCTTCCTGGGTGGAGCGGCAGGCCTTGCAGGTCCGATAATGCTTCGTTTCTCCCAGCGTCGGACTCCCTAGGAGACACCTAGGAAGCCTTCTCGTAACCTTTCCCTCGTTGGGAATTGGTTGGCCATCGCTCGGAATCCTGGAATTGTATGCGGTGGCCGATCGACGGGTCGGCAGCACGAAAATCCGGATTCATCTTGAACGTCCAGTCTTCGAAGTTCCGAAAACGAGGAGTTCAGAAGTGAACGTCAAGTCTCGCGTCAAGGCCGGTGCTGTTCTCGGTACCGCGGCTCTCGGCCTCGGAATCCTGGCCGTCCCCGCTTCCGCCGACCCGAACCCGGCCACCGACACGCGCATCCTGGCGGGTGTCGGCTCGGACACCACGCAGTACGTCTTGAACGGCCTCGCCAACGGCACCACCGTCGTGAACTCCAGCGGCGCCAAGATTCTCGCGTCGTGGGACGCCATCCCGCCGTCCGGCACCGCCGACAACATCACCACCAAGACGGGCTGCACCTTCGCCCGCTCGACCGTGAACGGCTCCTCGAACGGCATCAACAAGCTGATCGCCGAGATCGACAACCCGGCTTCGCCCGACTGTGTCGACTTCGCCCGTTCCTCGCGCGGCGTGGCGACCGCCGGTACGAAGCTCACCTTCATCCCGTTCGCCAAGGACGCCGTCACCTACGCCTCCCGCCTGGGCAGCACGGTGCCGACGAACCTGACGCGGGCCGACCTGATCAAGCTCTACACCTGTGCGGCCGACCGGCCGGCGGGCATCAAGCCGCTGCTGCCGCAGGCCGGCTCGGGCACCCGGTCGTTCTGGCTGCAGTACCTGAGCGACGTGCCCGGCACGCCGATCGTGCCCGGCACGTGCGTCAACGAGGGCCTCACGACTGCTCCCCAGGAGCACGACGGCACCGCGCTGACCGCCAACGACCAGATCATGCCGTACTCGATCGCGCAGTGGATCGCTCAGGGCAAGAGCCTCCCGGACGTCCCGAACCGTCGCGGTCTGGCGTGGGTGCGCAGCATCAACGGCGTGGCCCCGACCACCGGCACGGGCACCGCCACCGCCCTCAACGCCACCTTCCCGGCGGCCCGTGAGGTCTACAACGTCGTCTCGACCGGCCGGCTCACCGACGCGGCGATCGCGGAGGCCTTCGTCGGCTCCGGCTCGGACGTCTGCTCGGCCGCGAGCATCGACGTCATCAAGAACTACGGCTTCGGCGACCTCGCCGCGGACGGCAACGCGGCCACCAACTGCGGTGACGCGACCAGCTTCAAGGGCAACTCGTAACCGTTGACCGCCATTTGACCTCCGCGTGACGGCCGGGCACCTCCCAGGTGCCCGGCCACCCGCGCTGTCCATCGATCCGTCCGACTACCGTCCCCCGGGGGCAACCGCAATGAGAGTGCTTCACCCATTCCGAAGAGTGGCCGCCATCATGGCGGCCTGCGCCGTGCTGGCCATGGGCGTGGTGGCCCTGGTGGCCGCCCAGTCCCAGCCTGCCCGGGCGGCGGACGTCGGGACGTTCACCATGACGCCCAGCAGTGGCAAGTTGAGCGATCCGCAGCCCATCGCCGGCTCCATAGACATCCCCGGTGCCTGCCCGGACATCACCCTCGACCCCCTCAACTTCAACAGCGTCCTCAACCTCTACGTGGTCAAGGAGGGTTCCCCCGCGGGGGTCGCGCTGTGGGGGATCACCAACAGCGCGCCCTACACCGAAGCGACCTCGACGGTTTCGCTGGCCGCGGCGGACAACCCGGGGATGGAGGTACGCGGCCTGTCCGACTACATCACCGGCGACGGGACGTACGAGCTGCGCCTGCAGTGCGTGGACCAGTTCGCCCTCCAGCCCCCCGACCAGTACGGGCTGCCGAGCGACCACTGGTCCCAGAAGATCACCGTCACCGGCGACAACTGGGTGGTCGGAGAGGGCGCGGAGACCACCACGGTCGCGTTGACGACCAGCCTCAATGAGCCCGAGCCCGGCAAGGACGTGAAGCTCACCGCGACGGTCACGCCGGCGGAGGCCACCGGCACCGTGACCTTCCTGGACGGCGCGACAACGCTGGGCACGGGCCCGGTCACCGTCGCCAACGGGAAGGCCGAGTTGACGACGTCGACGCTTGCGAAGGGCTATCACGACCTCGTCGCCCGGTTCACTCCGGCGAACGCCGCCGAGTGGGGCTCCTCCGAATCCGAGCCCGTGCGGGTGACCGTGTCCGAGCCGGCGGTCGAGATCCAGGACGAGGACGGTCAGCGACTGACCGGAACCCCCGGACCGGAACTGGAGCGCGGTCAGAAGGTGAAGGTCATCGTCCGGGGCTGCGAGGCGGGCGCTGCTCACTCGATGTCCCTGGTCAACCGCGAGGACTCGTTCCCCAGCGCCACCGCAGACGCCGACGGAGTGGTGACCTGGAACTCCCTCACCGTTCCGGAGGACATGGTCGCCGGCATCGCCTCGTGGACCTGGACGCCGTCCTGCACGTATCTGAACGGCGCGACGGTCAACGCGGTGTCGTTCACCGTGGCCGAGCCGTCCTCCGAGTCCCCGTCGCCGAGCGACGACCCTTCGGGCGACCCCAGCGACGACCCGACGGACGACCCCACCGATGACCCGACCGCCGACCCGACGGGCGACACCTCCGGCACCACTGACGGCGGCACCACGTCCGGCACCACCGACGGCGGCAGCAGCACCGGCGGCGACTCCACCACCGGCGGCACCTCGCCGACCGGCGGCCTCGCCTCCACCGGTAGCCAGATCGCACTGTTCTCCGGCATCGGCGCCGTCGTCCTCGTCACGGCCGGCTTCGTCTTCGTACGGTTCGGCCGCCGCAACGGGCTGCTGAACTTCGGCGACCCGCGCCCGTAACGGCCCGCGGAGTACGGGCGGCGGGTTCCCGACCCCGCCGCCCGCGCCTCCTTTTCTCCACTCCACACCTCTCCACAGGAGCGCTCCCCGTGACCGTGCTGTCCCCGCCCCCGCCGGCCGTGGCACCGCCGGCGTCGGCGCCTTCACCAGAGCCCGGGCCCGCCTCCCGGCCGCCCCGGGCGGAGCGCGTCGGCATCGCGTTCGCCGGGGCCGCGCTGTGCCTGCTCGCCGCCCTGCTGCTCGGCTTCGCCGCCAACCTCACGATCGTGGGCCACCTCCAGCACAGCCGCGACCAGCAGACGGCCTACGACGAGCTGCGCCGTCAACTCGCCCTCGGTATCGCCCCGGTGGGCCAGCAGACGTACGACGGCAAGCTCCTTGAGCCGGGCGCTCCCGTCGCGCTGCTGCGCATCCCGGCGCTGGGTCTGAAGGAGGTCGTCGGGGAGAGCACCACCTCCGGCGTGCTGATGTCGGGCCCCGGCCACCGCCGGGACACCCCGCTGCCGGGACAGGCCGGCACCAGCGTGATCATGGGCCGCCAGTGGGGGTACGGCAGCCCGTTCAACGACCTGCACCAGCTGCCCCCGGGCACCGAGATCCGGGTGACGACCGGTCAGGGCACCGCCACCTACGAAGTCTCGGCCGTCCGCCGTGAGGGCGACCCGCTGCCGCCCGCCCTCAAGGAGGGCGAGGGCCGGCTCACGCTCATCACCGCCGACGGCGGGCCCTACACGCCGTCCGGCCTGATCCGCGTCGACGCGACCCTGACGAGCGACGTGCAGCCCAGCCCGCCGCGTCCGCTGGCCACGGGCTGGATCGACGAGTCCGAACAGGCCCTGGGCAGCGAGAGCGCCGCCTGGCTCTCCGTCTTCCTGTGGTCGCAGGCACTGCTTCTCGCTGCCCTGCTCACCATGGCCGCCCACCGGGCTTGGGGCCGCTGGCAGACCTGGATCGTCGGCGTACCCGTACTGGCCGCCCTCGGTCTCGCCGTCTCCGGTGCCGCCGCCCGCCTGCTGCCCAACCTGCTCTGACCGACGAGGAGTTCAGCCCATCATGTCCGACACCACTGACACGACCGACACCACCGAGATACTCGTCGACGAGATCCTCGACCCGACGAGGAGGATGACGGCCGTCAAGCCGGGCAGGCCCGGCGCCGCCACCGGGCCGAGTGATCCGGCCACCCTCGAGGCCGACGCCATCTCGGCCTGGTTCGGCGACCACAAGGTCCTGGAGCGCGTCTCGCTCACCATGCCGGCCCGCAAGGTCACCGCGCTCATCGGCCCGTCCGGCTGCGGCAAGTCCACCTTCCTGCGGATCCTCAACCGCATGCACGAGCTGGTCGGCTCCGCCTCCCTCGCGGGCCGGGTGCTGCTCGACGGCGAGGACATCTACGACCGCGGACGCCGCATCACCCACGCCCGCCGCCAGATCGGCATGGTCTTCCAGAAGCCCAACCCCTTCCCCGCGATGTCGATCTACGACAACGTCACCGCCGGCCTGAAGCTGGGCGGCATCAAGGCCGACCGCGACGGCAAGGACGCGCTCGTCGAGGAATGCCTGACCAAAGCGGGCCTGTGGAAGGAGGTCCGCGACCGTCTCCGGCAGCCCGGCGGCGCGCTCTCCGGCGGCCAGCAGCAGCGCCTGTGCATCGCGCGCTCGCTGGCCGTACGACCACGGGTCCTGCTCATGGACGAGCCGTGCTCGGCCCTTGACCCGACGTCGACGCGACGCATCGAGGAGACCATCCACGAACTGTCCGAAGAGGTCACCATCGTGATCGTCACCCACAACATGCAGCAGGCGGCCCGCGTCTCCGACCAGTGCGCCTTCTTCCTCGCCGAGCAGGGCACCCCCGGCCTCATCGTCGAACACGGCACCACGGATGCGATGTTCAACAACCCGCAGGACCCGCGCACCACGGACTACGTGAACGGCCGCTTCGGATAAGGGGGGTGACCATCGCGGAGCCCGCCCAACTCGCCGCGCACCTCGGCAAGTTCATCTCCCCTTAGCCCCTAGGAGTCGGCCAGGCGCCCCGCCGCGGCCGCCCGCTGCCTAGCCTCGGGCGCGGTAACCGGAACAGACAACTCAGGCCCCGTGTGCCACCGAAGTCCCGACCGGCAGGAGTCTCCTCATGCCCCGTCCGCTCACCAGACCCTTCCGCCGCGTGAGCGCAGGACTGCGCACCCGGCGTGGCCTGCGCGGTGCGGCCGTCGCCACCTTCGCCACGGTTGCCGCGGCTCTGCTCACCGCCGGTTCCCAGGCGCCGGGGACCGTCGGTGCCGCCCGGGCCCCGGAGGGCGACGGCATGAGCGTCCCCGGGGGATTCGTGGCGCCCGACGCCCCGCTGCCGGACGTTCCCTCACAGGGCGACGACTCCTACCACGTCGAACTGCCGCCCCTGGACGGCGTGTCGGGCGCCGAGAGGCTGTGGGGCGAGGAGGCTGCGAAGCCCTCGGTACAGCGGGCCACGGCCGAGGCCGGTCTGCCGGCGAGCGTGTTCGCCGCCTACCAGCGAGCCGCGGCAGCCGTCGGGCGCACCGACCCGGGTTGCGCCCTGCCGTGGGAGCTGCTCGCCGCGATCGGCAAGGTCGAGTCGGGGCACGCAAGCGGCGGCGCCGTCGCCGCCAACGGCGACACCCTCACCCGGATCACCGGACCCGCCCTCGACGGCAACGGCTTCGCGCTGATCCTCGACAGCGAGGGCGGCACCTGGGACGGCGACGCGGTGTACGACCGGGCCGTGGGCCCCATGCAGTTCCTGCCGACCACCTGGAAGACCTGGGGCGCGGACGGCAACGGTGACGGCATCTCGAACCCCAACAACATCCACGACGCCGCCCTGGCCGCAGGCCACTACCTGTGTGCCGGAGAGCGCGACCTGGGCACCGCGGCGGGCCTGGAGCGGGCGATCCTCAGCTACAACTACTCGCGCGACTACCTCAACCTCGTCCTCGGCTGGATGGAGTTCTACCTCCGCGGAGTGCACACCGTCCCCGACGGCACGGCGGTCGCCCCACACAGCCCGGGGGCGGGCAGCGACACCCCGGCCACGGAGCCGGTGCGCGAGGCGGGAGGCGGCGACGACGCCCCCGACGGCAGCCTCACGCCCGCGCCCGCCACACCCACCCGGCCGGCGTCCCCGTCCTCGTCCCCATCCCCGTCGGCGAGTACGAGCCCCACCCCGACCCCGACCCCCAGCGAACCCCCCGCCGAAACCGAACCCCCCGTCCCGACCCCCACCGAGACCTCCCCGTCGCCCTCCCCCGACAGCGACGCCGACCCCGTACCTTCGCCTTCGGTGACCACCCCGGACCCCGAGCCGTCGACCGACCCCCCTGCGAGCCCGAGCGATTCGGCGACCCCCACACCCACGGAGACCCCCGAGCCCACCCCGTCCGGCACACCCACGGGCTGACCGCGCGCTACGCGGGCGAACCGACACGGGGTTCAGCTGCCTGGGGGGCGCTCCGAACCCCGTGTCCGGCCCTTGCCTGGCATCCCGCATTTCTGGTGAAAGGGGGCGCGGGACACCCGGTGGGCGGATGCGTCCAAAGGGGGGTGAGGACCGCATCCGCACTCCCTTCCAGCGTGGGACGCACGGGAGCGGAGCAGGCAGCCGAGGAGCATGCGACAGCCCAACTCCCTGTGAATCAGGGGGCGCTGGGCCACACGAGAGCCATATAGGCACCGAAGTACGCCGCCCCGAGGACCGCCGCCGCCAGCGTGAACGCGCGGAAGCGGAGGGAGGCGCGGGCCAGGTGCAGCGCGGCGGGGAGCAGCAGCGGGAAGGCCGGCAGCAGGAAGCGGGCGCGGGGGAAGTAGACGCCGCCGCTGCCCAGCACGATCACCAGCAGCAGTCCCGTGAACAGCAGCAGCGGCAGCGGTTGCCGGTCCCACGCCGACAGCGCGAACAGCAGCACCGAGGCGATCAGCGTGGCGGTCACCATCAACAGGAACAGCTCGGGCGTCGAGTCGTACATCAGGTACTCGCGCATCCGCCGCAGCGTCGCCAGGCCGCCGTCGAACTCGTTGTGCCACAGCAGCTGTACGGCGAAGTAGCCGTCCCAGCGGCCGAGCCGCAGGCCCACCCAGCCGACGTACGCGAGCCACCCGAGCGGAGCGAGGACGGCGGCCGCGAGGACGCGGGCGTCGAAGCGGCGGCGCAGGGAGAGCAGGGCCGTGACGGTCACCGCGGCCGCGACGGCGACACCGGTCGGCCGGGTCAGCCCCGCGAGCGCGGCCAGCGCCCCCGCCCACAGCCAGCGGCCGCTGAGCACCGCGTACAACGACCAGGCGGCGAAAGCCGTGAACAGGGACTCGGTGTAGCCCATCCACTGCACGAGCCCGACCGGCAGCGCGGCCCACAGGACGGTGAGCAGGACGCCGACCCGCTGACCGTGCAACCGGTCACCGACCGCGAAGACTCCCCAAGCGGCGACGAGGGAGGCGACGACGGCGATCCCGAGGCCGGCGCCTGCCGGGCTGCCGGGCGTGAGCGCCGCGACCGCCTTGACGAGGACGGGGTAGAGCGGGAAGAACGCGAGATTGTTCGCGTCGAACGCCGTGCCCAGCTCCCGCGCGTACCCGTGGCCGGCGATCCCCAGATACCAGTCGGCGTCCCACTGCGTCGCCAGGACCGGCCAGACTCCGTGTCCCTGCCGGTGCGCCCAGCCGGCGAGGACCAGCAGTCCCACGGCCCGTACGGCGACGTAGGCGAGGAGCGCGGGCGCGGCCCGGCGCAGGACACCGGGGGAGGCCGGCGCGGCGGACGGGGGTCGTGGCCGGGTGCTCGGAACGTGTCTGCCGGGGGCGGTGTCGGGGACGGTCGAGGACACGGCGGCGGCTCCAGTACTCGGCGGGCGGTACCGGTTCACCGTTTCCCGGAGAGGGCGGCCGGGTGCGGAGGTGCGTCAGCTGTCCCGCGGAAATCACCCGATGGGGTGGCCGGGGACGGCCGGTCCACCCCATCGGGTACGAGTACGCGTGCGGGTACGGGTCAGATGCCGGCGGCGGCCGAGAGGTCCCGCTTGATGGCGGCCAGCGACTCCGCCGCCTTCGTCCGCGCCGCGTCGAGCCCCTCGTGCGAGGCGACGGGCACGACGACCTCGAGGTAGCACTTCAGCTTCGGCTCGGTCCCGCTGGGCCGGACGATGACGCGCGCGCCCTCCAGCGTGTAGCGCAGCCCGTCCGTCGGCGGGAGCCTGTCCGTCCCCTTCGTCAGGTCCTCGGCCTTCGTGATCGCCAGGCCCGCGAGCCGGGTGGGCGGCTGCTCGCGCAGGCGCTGCATGGCGTTCGCGATCAGGGAGAGGTCCTCGACGCGGACCGAGAGCTGGTCGGTGGCGTGCAGGCCGTACTCGACGGCGATGTCGTCGAGGAGGTCGAGGAGGGTGCGGTTGTCGGACTTGAGCTCCGAGGCGAGTTCCGTGATCAGCAGAGCCGCCGTGATGCCGTCCTTGTCGCGTACGCCGTCGGGGTCGACGCAGTAGCCGAGCGCCTCCTCGTACCCGTACCGCAGCCCCTCGACCCGGGCGATCCACTTGAAGCCGGTGAGGGTCTCCTCGTACGGCAGACCCGCCTTCTCGGCGATCCGCCCGAGCAGCGAGGAGGAGACGATCGACTCGGCGAACGTGCCCCGCGCGCCGCGCTTCACCAGGTGCTGGGCGAGCAGCGCGCCGACCTCGTCGCCGCGCAGCATCCGCCAGCCGTCGCCGTCCTTGACGGCCACGGCGCAGCGGTCCGCGTCCGGGTCGTTCGCGATGATCAGATCCGGCTGGGTCTCGTGGGCCTTCGCGAAGGCGAGGTCCATCGCGCCGGGCTCTTCCGGGTTCGGGAACGCGACCGTCGGGAAGTCGGGGTCCGGCTCCGCCTGCTCGGCGACGAGCACGGGCTCCGGGAAGCCGGCCCGCGCGAACGCCGCGAGGAGGGTGTCCTTGCCGACGCCGTGCATCGCGGTGTAGACGGTCCGGGCCGTACGCGGGGAACCCTCGGCGAGTACGGCGTCCGTGCGGGCCAGATACGCGTCCAGGACGCCCTCGTCGAGGGTCTCCCAGCCGCTGTCCGGGCGGGGGACGTCGGCGAGTGCGTGGACCGCGTCGATCTCGGCGGCGATCTCCGCGTCCGCGGGGGGCACGATCTGCGAACCGTCCCCGAGGTACACCTTGTAGCCGTTGTCCCGGGGCGGGTTGTGGCTGGCGGTGACCTCCACGCCCGCCACCGCGCCGAGGTGCCTTATGGCGTACGCGAGGACGGGGGTCGGGAGGGGGTACGGGAGTACGGCGGCACGCAGGCCGGCGCCGGTCATGACGGCGGCCGTGTCCCGTGCGAAGTCGGCGGACTTGTGGCGGGCGTCGTAGCCGATCACCACCAGGCCGTCCGTCTCGCCCTTGCCCTTGAGGTACGCGGCGAGGCCCGCGGCCGCGCGGATGACCACGGCGCGGTTCATCCGCATCGGGCCCGCGCCGAGTTCGCCCCGCAGGCCTGCGGTGCCGAACTGGAGGGTGCCGCTGAACCGTGCGGTGAGCTCCGCCGTGTCGCCGGCGTCGATGAGCTTGGCGAGCTCCTCACGGGTCTCCACGTCTGGGTCCTCGGCCAGCCACGCCTTGGCCCGAGCGATGAGTTCGTCCTGCACGTCCGGTGCGCCTCTCTGTTCGGTCGTACGTTGCTGTGTGCCCGGGGGTTTTCTCGCCCCCTCCGCCCCTACCCGTCCCGTACCTGGGGGCTGCCGCCCCCAGACCCCCGCATCGGCCTGAACGGCCTCGTCCTCAAACGCCGGACGGGCTGGAAGATCTCTCCCCGGCCGGGACTGAAAGGTTCTCTGGCCGGGCTGAAAGATTTCAGCGCCGGCCGGGGAAAGTTTCAGCCCCTCCGGCGTTTGAGGAGCGGGGTCTGGGGCGGAGCCCCAGGGGCAAGGGACGGGTAGGGGCGGAGGGGGCGAAAAAACTACAGCCGATCCAGCACCTGGGTGAGGAGCTCGCCCATGCGGGTGGCCGAGTCGCGGCCCGCCTGGAGGACCTCCTCGTGGTTCAGCGGCTCGCCCGTCATACCGGCGGCGAGGTTGGTGACCAGGGAGATGCCGAGCACCTCCGCGCCGGCCTCGCGGGCGGCGATGGCCTCAAGGGTGGTCGACATGCCCACCAGATCGGCTCCGATGACCCGAGCCATCCGGATCTCCGCAGGCGTCTCGTAGTGCGGCCCGGGGAACTGCGCGTACACACCCTCCTCCAGACTCGCGTCGATCTCCTTGCACAGGGCGCGCAGCCGCGGCGAGTACAGATCGGTGAGGTCCACGAAGTTCGCGCCGATGATCGGCGAGGTGGCCGTGAGGTTGATGTGGTCGCTGATCAGGACCGGCTGCCCGGGGCGCATGCCCTCACGCAGCCCGCCGCAGCCGTTGGTGAGCACGATGGTCTTGCAGCCGGCGGCGACGGCGGTACGGACACCGTGCGCGACGGCGGCGACACCGAGGCCTTCGTAGTAGTGGGTGCGGCCCAGGAAGACCAGGGCCCGCTTGTCGCCGATCTTGTACGAGCGGACCGCCCCGCCGTGGCCCTCGACCGCCGGCGGGGGGAACCCGGGCAACTCGGTGACCGGGAACTCGGCCTCGGGTGAGCCGAGCGCGTCCACGGCCGGCGCCCAGCCGGAGCCCATCACGAGGGCGACGTCGTGGGTCTCGGCGCCCGTGAGCTCACGCAGTCGCGTGGCGGCGGCGTCGGCGGCCGCATGGGGGTCGCCCTGGATGTCGTCCGGAAGAAGAGATGCGTTCACGCGCATGAGGGTAGCTGGTCCAGGCCTACGCGCGTAGATGACAGAGCTCACGGTCTTGCGATCGTTGTCTTGTCGTTTCCAACAAGCGGAGGAGGCGCGTTTCCCACAATGGGGTGGGCAAATGGTGCAGAAAGGGACGGAAGTGAGGTGCCCCGCCTCAGCAGGGCCGCTTACGCAGCTCCATCACATAGTCGTGGGGCGCCCCGGCCGATTCGGCGGCGTCGGCGAGCTCCCCCAGGTACCGCGCCGACGGGAGTCCCCCCTCGTACCCGTTGAGTACGTACACCCACGCGGCTTCCTCGCCCTCCAGCGTGTGCACCCGCACCCGCATCCGGCGGTAGATGTCGAGCCCGACACCCTCCCACCGGTCCATGGAGTCCTCGTCCAGGGGCGCGATGTCGTACAGCGTCACGAAGACCTGGGACCGCGGTGCCTCGACGATGGTCGCCAGCGCGCCTTCCCAGCCCATGTGCTCGCCCCCGAACGTCAGCCGCCAGTCGTTCAGCCAGCCGGTGGCGCGCAGCGGCGAGTGCGGTGCGCGGCGCGTCATGAGCCGCGGGTCGAGATTGCCGGCGTACGCGGCGTAGAGCGACATGGGGTCGAGGGTACGGCAGTGAAACGTGCGTCTCTCGCGTAACAGAAGCAGCTCGAATACCCCTATGGCGCCCCCCAGGGCGGAAGCACCTTGAAGCGTGCGGGACAATGGAGTACGTGACTCGGATCGTGATCATCGGTGGCGGACCCGGCGGATACGAGGCGGCCCTCGTGGCCGCCCAGCTCGGCGCGGAGGTGACCGTCGTCGACTGCGACGGTCTGGGCGGGGCGTCGGTGCTCACCGACTGCGTGCCGTCGAAGACCCTTATCGCGACGGCCGAGGTGATGACCACCTTCGATTCGTCGTACGAGGAACTCGGCATCATCGTCGCCGACGACACTCCACACATCGACGCGCCCGCGCGGGTGGTGGGCGTCGACCTCGGCAAGGTCAACCGCCGTGTGAAGCGCCTCGCGCTCGCCCAGTCGCACGACATCACCGCCTCCGTGACCCGCGCCGGCGCCCGTGTGCTGCGCGGACGCGCCCGCCTCGAGGGCATGCAGGCACTGGACGGCTCCCGCAAGGTGATCGTGCGGTCCGCCGACGGCACCGAGGAGACTCTGACCGCCGACGCCGTGCTGATCGCGACCGGCGGGCACCCGCGCGAGCTGCCCGACGCGCAGCCCGACGGCGAGCGGATCCTGAACTGGACCCAGGTGTACGACCTCGACGAGCTCCCGGACGAGCTCATCGTGGTCGGTTCCGGTGTCACCGGCGCCGAGTTCGCCGGCGCCTACCAGGCGCTCGGCTCGCGCGTCACGCTCGTATCCAGCCGCGACCGGGTGCTGCCCGGCGAGGACCCGGACGCCGCAGGCGTCCTGGAGGACGTCTTCCGCCGCCGCGGCATGAACGTCATGGCCCGCTCCCGCGCCGAGTCCGCCAAGCGGGTCGGCGACCGGGTCGAGGTCACCCTCTCCGACGGCCGGGTCATCAGCGGCTCGCACTGCCTGATGGCCGTCGGCGCCATCCCGAACAGCAGCGGGATGGGCCTGGAGGAGGCCGGCGTCAAGGTCAGGGAGTCCGGCCACATCTGGACCGACAAGGTCTCGCGGACCACGGCTCCCGGTGTGTACGCAGCCGGTGACGTGACCGGCGTCTTCGCCCTCGCGTCCGTCGCCGCCATGCAGGGCCGCATCGCCATGTACCACTTCCTGGGCGACGCGGTGGCCCCGCTGAACCTGAAGACCGTCTCCTCTAACGTCTTCACCGACCCGGAGATCGCCACCGTCGGGTACACCCAGGCCGACGTGGACGCGGGCAAGATCGACGCCCGGATGGTCAAGTTGCCGCTCCTGCGCAACCCGCGCGCCAAGATGCAGGGCATCAGGGACGGCTTCGTGAAGCTCTTCTGCCGCCCGGGCACCGGGATCGTGGTGGGCGGTGTGGTCGTGTCACCGCGCGCCTCGGAACTGATCCACCCCATCTCGATCGCGGTCGACAACAATCTGACGGTCGAACAGATCGCGAACGCGTTCACCGTGTATCCGTCCCTGTCGGGCTCGATCGCAGAGGTGGCACGGCAGTTGCACACGAGGAAGACCGAGAGCGGCAACTGAGCCCCACGGGCGACTCTCCGCTGGTCACGGGGAGTTGTCGCCCATTCGTACGGCATAGGCGGCATGAGTAGGCGCGTATACCACTTCATGCGCTGCCATGCGAACAACTTCTGTTATTCGGCGCAAACTGCTGAAAGCAGACGGTCGTTGGGGTTACTGTCAGTTTCGTGTTCGCTGCAGAACGTCGCCAATTGATCCTCGAAATGGTGCGAGCGAATGGGGCCGTGTCGCTCCGTGAGCTCGCCCGCGTCGTCCAGACCTCCGAAGTGACCGTACGGCGGGACGTGCGCGCACTGGAGGCAGAAGGACTCCTCGACCGCCGGCATGGCGGTGCGGTATTGCCGGGCGGGTTCACGCGAGAATCCGGCTTTCCGCAGAAATCGCATCTCGCGACCGCCGAGAAGACGGCCATCGCCGATCTCGCCGCGGGTCTCGTCGAAGAGGGCGAGGCCATCGTGGTGGGCGCGGGGACCACCACGCAGGAGCTGGCCCGTCGGCTCGCGCGGGTACCCGGGCTGACCGTCGTCACCAACTCCCTCCTGGTGGCCCAGGCGTTGGCCCACGCCAACCGGGTGGAAGTCGTGATGACCGGCGGCACCCTGCGCGGTTCCAACTACGCCCTGGTCGGTTCAGGGGCCGAGCAGTCCCTCCAGGGGCTGCGGGTCTCCCGGGCCTTCATCTCCGGAAGCGGGCTGACCGCCGAGCGCGGCCTGTCCACGTCCAACATGCTGTCGGCCTCGGTCGACCGCGCGCTCGTCCAGGCCGCCGCGGAGGTCGTCGTCCTCGCCGACCACACCAAGCTCGGTACGGACACGATGTTCCAGACGGTCCCGACCGACCTGATCACCCGCCTGGTCACCGACGAGCCCCCCGCCCACGACGACCGTGCCCTCACCGAACTGCAGGCCCTGGCCGACCAGGGCGTACAGATCACGGTGGCCGGGTCATCCGCGGGCGGCGGCGCTGGAGGCGATCCCGTCCCGGCGGGGCGTCCGCCACGCCGGGACATGCCGCTCCCGGGCCCGCGCCGCGGCCAAGTCCCCGGCTCGGCACCCCAGTTGCGCTCGGCCACGGTGCTGGGCGAGCAGTCCCCCGGGGAGCGCGCGAGGGTGGCGGACCTGCGCCGCCGCTGACCGACTCCGGCGGGGCGCGACTGAAAAGCTGAGCTCCGGCGGACGGGGAAAGCCGAAGCGCCCGGCGGACTGACTGCTCCAGTCCGACAGGCGCTTCGGGATGTCGTACGACCCGTCTCCTACGGGTGGGCCGTGCGGGCCGTCAGTCCTTGATCTCGCAGATCGCGGCGCCGGAGGTCAGCGAGGCGCCGACCTCGGCGCTGAGGCCCTTGATGGTGCCGGAGCGGTGGGCGTTGAGAGGCTGTTCCATCTTCATGGCCTCCAGGACGACGACCAGGTCGCCTTCCTTGACCTCCTGGCCCTCCTCGACGGCGACCTTGACGATGGTGCCCTGCATCGGGGAGGCGAGGGTGTCGCCCGAGGCCACAGGCCCGGACTTCTTCGCCGCCCGCCGCTTGGGCTTGGCACCCGCCGCAAGACCCGTGCGGGCCAGCGACATGCCCAGCGAGTAGGGCAGCGAGACCTCGAGACGCTTGCCGCCGACCTCGACGACGATCGTCTCGCGGTCCGCCTCGTCCTCGGCCTCGGTGTCCGCCGGAGCGGCGAAGGCCGGGATCTCGTTGACGAACTCGGTCTCGATCCACCGGGTGTGCACCGTGAACGGGTCTGCGGAACCGGTGAGTTCGGGAGCGAAGGCGGGGTCGGCGACGACCGCGCGGTGGAAGGGGATGGCGGTGGCCATGCCCTCCACATTGAACTCCGCCAGCGCGCGGGCGGCCCGCTGCAGGGCCTGCTCGCGGGTGGCGCCGGTGACGATCAGCTTGGCGAGGAGCGAGTCCCAGGCCGGGCCGATGACGCTGCCGGACTCCACGCCCGCGTCCAGCCGGACGCCCGGCCCCGACGGCGCGTCGAACACGGTCACGGTGCCGGGGGCGGGCAGGAAACCGCGCCCCGGGTCCTCGCCGTTGATGCGGAACTCGAAGGAGTGCCCACGCAGTTCGGGGTCGCCGTAGCCGAGTTCCTCGCCGTCGGCGATGCGGAACATCTCGCGCACCAGGTCGATGCCCGCGACCTCCTCGGTCACCGGGTGCTCCACCTGGAGGCGGGTGTTGACCTCCAGGAAGGAGATCGTGCCGTCGGTGCCGACCAGGAACTCCACCGTGCCCGCACCGACATAGCCGGCCTCGCGCAGGATCGCCTTGGAGGAGGAGTACAGCTCCTCGACCTGGGCGTCGGAGAGGAAGGGGGCGGGGGCCTCCTCGACCAGCTTCTGGTGCCGGCGCTGCAGCGAGCAGTCCCGGGTGGAGACCACGACCACATTGCCGTGGGAGTCGGCCAGGCACTGCGTTTCCACGTGCCGGGGCTTGTCGAGATAGCGCTCCACGAAGCACTCACCGCGCCCGAAGGCGGCGACCGCCTCACGGACCGCGGAGTCGTACAGCTCGGGTACTTCTTCGAGCGTGCGGGCGACCTTCAGGCCGCGCCCGCCGCCGCCGAAGGCGGCCTTGATCGCGATCGGCAGCCCGTGCTCCTGCGCGAACGCGACGACCTCGTCGGCACCGGACACCGGGTCGGGTGTACCGGCCACCAGCGGGGCGCCGGCCCGCTGGGCGATGTGCCGGGCGGCGACCTTGTCACCCAGATCGCGGATGGCCTGCGGTGGCGGTCCGATCCACACCAGGCCCGCGTCCAGCACTGCTTGGGCGAAGTCCGCGTTCTCGGAAAGGAAGCCGTAACCGGGGTGGATGGCGTCCGCCCCCGAATCCCTGGCGGCCTGGAGCACCTTGGCGATGTCCAGGTAACTGGTGGCCGGGGTGTCACCGCCCAACGCGAACGCCTCGTCCGCCGCACGGACATGCAGAGCGTCCCGGTCCGGTTCCGCGTAGACGGCAACACTCGCGATACCGGCATCCCGGCACGCCCGGGCCACGCGGACAGCGATTTCGCCACGGTTGGCGATGAGCACCTTGCGCACGATGGCTCCCTCCTTGAAACAAGCCGAGTTTAGGGACTGCCGACACGAGCTTTCGACCCGTCCCCAATGGTGAGCTTGCCCACACGGAGTGTGATTCGAGGCGCGCTCGACCCGTGAAATCCCTTGTCGCGCCACGGCACACGGGATCCCTGCCCTGAACCCTAGCCCTCCTGTGTGGTCGAGGTCTCTGTGAGTCAGTGCTGCGTGCCACAGGGTTTCTTTGTCGAGTCCCTACGAATGGCCCAATGATTCTTTGCCCTCGGCAGAACCCTTGTCCCGAGGTTTACCCGTTAGTAGCGTTCAGGATGTACTCGAACGTACTTGGGGTAACAGCACACGGAAGCGGGTGGGGACCGGTGGTGCGCAGACCGGTTGCGTGGGTGGCGGCGATCGTGCTCTTCGTGGAGGCGATCGGCATCGCGCTGCTGAACTGGTTGCTCGGCACTGTCGTCGACAACCAGGACATGTCCCTGGCGGGGCTCGACCCGGACATGATGTCCATCTCCTCGAAGGTCGGGGGCCTGGTCTTCGGCGCCTACTTCGCGCTGTGCGGCCTCACCGCCCTGCTGGCCGCCGTGCGCGACCGGGCCCCGGGCCTCTTCGGCCGGATCCTCCTCATCAGCGCCGCGGTGGTGCACGGCCTGCTGGGCGCGCTCACGGTGGGCCTGGTCGGCTGGGGCGCGTTCGCCTTCCTGATGGTGGGGCTCGCGCTGATCGTGTTCACGCTTCTGGCGTTCGGCCGCCCGGCGGGCCCGGTCGACGCCGCGCCCGAGAAGGGCGGGAACGGAGACAACGGAGGTGCGCCGGTCGTGGCCCCTCCGGCCCCCTCGCCCTCCTGATCCCGCTCCCGGTCACTTCTCCCGCGGCGTCCACAACTCCGTGATGCCGACGCCCAGTTCGGCCAGCAGGCGGCGCACCAGTGGCAGCGAGATCCCGATCACGTTGCCGTGGTCGCCGTCGATGCCGTCGATGAACGGGGCCGAGCGGCCGTCGAGGGTGAACGCCCCGGCCACGTAGAGGGGTTCGCCCGAGGCGACGTACGCGGCGATCTCGGCGTCGCTCGGATCGCCGAAGTGGACCACGGTGGACGCGGTTGCCGAGGCGTAGCGCTTGGCCGCCGTGTCGTAGACGCAGTGGCCCGTCTGGAGTGTCCCGGCGCGGCCGCGCATCGACTTCCAGCGGGCGGTGGCCTCCTCGGCGTCGGCGGGCTTGCCGTAGGCCTCGCCGTCCAGGTCGAGGACCGAGTCGCAGCCGATCACCAGGGCGCCCTGGACCTCGGGCTTCGCCGCCACGACGGAAGCCTTCGCCTCGGCCAGCGCCAGGGCGAGTTCGGCGGGGGTCGGTGCGCTGACGGCTTCCTCGTCGACCCCGCTCACGATCACCTCGGGGGCGAGTCCGGCCTGCCGCAGCAGGTTGAGCCGGGCAGGGGACTGCGAGGCGAGCACGAGACGGCGACGCGGCTGATCAGTCATGCGATCAGGGTATCGGCGCCGCCGCGATGATCGCCCTCCGTGTCATGTGGAGGGTGCTCACATCACGCCGAGGACGACCATCGCGAGCACCATGGCCAGCGCCACGAGAACACCAAGGCGCCGCAACATGTCCTGAGTGTCGCGGAGTTCCTTGGGGGGCTCGTTCTCGGGGTCGGACCACAGCATGTCTTCGATCGTGCGACGGCGAGGGGCCGGGCGCCTGAGTACGCGTACTCAACTTGTGCACGTCTCGCGTAAACGGGTCTGAGGTTTCTTTAGTGCGCCGCCGCCTGTTACCGTCGTGAGCGTTACTAAAGGAACCCTGGTCCCTTTAATGGAGGCAAGCTGCCGTGTTCACCACCGCCTGGACCGCATCGCCCCAGCTCCCCGCCGAGGGCTTCACCCCCAACTGGTCGCAGGAGGGCTTCTGGCGCCAGTCGCTGCGCCAGGCCGTACGCCTCACCGCGGGCGGCGGCCGGGTCCGTATCCGGCTGTCCAACGCCTACGGCACCTCGCCCCTGCGGATCGCGGGCGCCACCGTGGCCCGTGCCGGCGAAGGAGCAGCGATCGAGCCCGGCTCGGTGCGGCGGCTCACCTTCGGCGGGGACGCCTCGGTCGAGATCCCCGCGCGCGGCCTCGCCGTCAGCGACCCGGCCGAACTCGCCCTGGAATCCCTGGAGTCGGTGACCGTCACCCTCCACCTCGACGCCGTCACCGGCCCCGCGACCTTCCACGCACAGGCCTTCGCGACCAGCCACCGGGCCCCGGGCGACCGCCTGGCGGACATCGGGGGCGAGGCCTTCGACGCGTCGTCCGAGTCCTGGTACTTCCTCTCGGCCGTCGAGGTCGACGCCGGCCGCACGGACGCCGTCGCGCTCTTCGGGGACTCCATCACGGACGGCTTCGGCTCGACCCCGGGCGCGAACCACCGCTGGTCGGACCTGCTCGCCGAACGCACCGGACGGCCCGTCCTCAACGCGGGCATCGGCGGGAACCTGCTGCTCAACGACTCGGCCTGGTACGGCGAGAAGGGCATCCACCGACTCGGCCGCGACGTCCTCGACCACCAGGGCGTGGGCACACTCGTCGTGCTCCAGGGGCTCAACGACATCGGCTTCAGCGAGACCGGTGAACAGCCCACCTACAAGCCCGCGCCGGTCGTGGAGGCCGGTGAACTCATCGACGGCTACCGGGAGTTGATACGGCAGGCGCGTGCCCGGGGGCTACGGGTGATCGGCTCCACCCTCCTCCCCTTCGGCGGCTCCGACCACTGGGGCGAGCACGCGGCGAAGGTGAGCCACGAGGTGAACGAGTGGATCCGCGGCGCCGGCGAATGGGACGCGGCGATGGACCTGAACCGCGTACTGGCCGACCCGGACGACCCGGACCGGCTGCACCCGGCGTACGACTTCGGCGACCACCTGCACCCCAACGACGCGGGGTACGCGGTGATGGCCGAAGCCCTCGCGGAACTGCTCTAGAGCCTGCCTAGCCGGGCCAGTACGTGCGGCCCCACGCCGTCGGGCCCGGCTGGGGCAGCCGGCGCGTGGCGATACGGGCCGGGTCGGCCCACGCGGCCCTGGCCCCGGGCGCGCCGGGCGGGGCCGAAGCCGCCGCCGCGGCGCGCGCCCGGACCACCGCCAGTGCGGCGGCCAGCTCCTCCGGGGTCGGATTGCCCCGTACGACCTTGATCGTCATTACCGC
This sequence comes from Streptomyces sp. NBC_00620, assembly GCF_026341825.1. GTDB lineage: Bacteria > Actinomycetota > Actinomycetes > Streptomycetales > Streptomycetaceae > Streptomyces. Next base: position 628,836 of record NZ_JAPENY010000001.1, on the reverse strand, counting down.
TCCCAAGCTTTTCAGGGTCTGGAGGGGTCTAGAGGGGGATGTTGCCGTGCTTCTTCGGAGGCAGCGACTCCCGCTTCGTACGCAGCGCACGCAGGCCGCGTACGACATGGGCGCGGGTGTCGGACGGCATGATCACGCCGTCGATGTAGCCGCGCTCGGCAGCCGTGTAGGGGTTCAGGAGCGTGTCCTCGTACTCCTGGATCAGGCGGGCCCGGGTCGCCTCCTGCTCCTCCGCGGGAGTCGCGGCGATGGTGCGGCGGTGCAGGATGTTGACCGCGCCCTGCGCGCCCATCACAGCGATCTGGGCCGTGGGCCAGGCGAGGTTGAGGTCGGCGCCCAGGTGCTTGGACCCCATGACGTCGTACGCGCCGCCGAAGGCCTTGCGGGTGATGACCGTGATGAGCGGGACGGTCGCCTCGGCGTAGGCGTAGATCAGCTTGGCGCCGCGGCGGATGATGCCGGTGTGTTCCTGGTCGACGCCGGGGAGGAAGCCCGGGACGTCCACGAACGTGATGACCGGGACGTTGAAGGCGTCGCACGTCCGGACGAAACGCGCGGCCTTCTCGCTCGCGTCGATGTCCAGACAGCCCGCGAACTGCATCGGCTGGTTGGCGACGATGCCGACCGGGTGGCCCTCGACCCGCCCGAACCCGGTGAGGATGTTCGGCGCGAACAGCGCCTGCGTCTCGAAGAACTCGGCGTCGTCCAGGACGTGTTCGATCACCGTGTGCATGTCGTACGGCTGGTTCGCGCTGTCCGGCACGATCACGTCCAGCTCGCGGTCCTCGTCGGTGACGGTGAGGTCCGCCTCCTCCGGGAAGACCGGGGCCTCGCTGAGATTGTTGGACGGCAGGTACGACAGCAGCTGCTTGACGTACTCGATGGCGTCCTTCTCGTCGCCCGCCATGTGATGGGCCACGCCGGACACCGCGTTGTGGGTCCGGGCGCCGCCGAGCTCCTCGAAGCCGACGTCCTCGCCCGTCACCGTCTTGATGACATCGGGCCCCGTGATGAACATGTGCGAGGTCTGGTCGACCATGATCGTGAAGTCGGTGATCGCGGGGGAGTAGACCGCGCCGCCCGCGCACGGGCCGACGACAAGGGAGATCTGCGGGATCACCCCGGAAGCATGGGTGTTCCGGCGGAAGATCTCGCCGTACATGCCCAGCGCGCTGACACCCTCCTGGATGCGGGCGCCGCCCGAGTCGTTGATGCCGATGACCGGGCAGCCCGTCTTCAGCGCGAAGTCCATCGCCTTCATGATCTTCTGGCCGAAGACCTCGCCGAGGGCGCCGCCGAACACGGTGAAGTCCTGTGAGAACACGGCGACGGGGCGGCCGTCGACCGTGCCGTACCCGGTGACCACACCGTCTCCGTACGGACGGTTCTTCTCCAGGCCGAAGTCGCTGGACCGGTGCTGCGCGAACTCGTCGAACTCGACGAACGACCCCTCGTCGAGGAGCAGCTCGATCCGCTCACGGGCCGTCAACTTGCCCTTGGCGTGCTGCTTTTCGACGGCGCGTGCCGAGCCGGCGTGCGTCGCCTCCTCGATACGGCGCTGCAGGTCCGCGATTTTGCCCGCGGTGGTGTGGATGTCGGGGTGTTGCAGCTCTTCCGGCTCGGACATCGGGATGCGGCTCCCTGCCTGCTCAATGGGGACGTGAGGGTGACGTACTCAAGGGTGCTGCTGAGCGCTCCGTGGCGCGTTCTGCTCAAGGATGCTGCTCAGGAGTTTGCTACTGACTCGTAGGGTAGTGGCGGCGATACGGTTCGGCAGTGCGGCGTTTACCACACCTAGGGTGGGTTGCATGACGCCGCGAGATGCATCAGACGCCAACGACAACCCGTGGTCCGACCTGGACCGTCCGCCGCTCAACGCGGTCGCCCTGCGCAAGGCGCTGGTACGGGACGGGAGCCTCTGGTCGGGCATCGAGGTGGTCGCCCGCACCGGGTCCACCAACTCCGACCTCGTCGCCCGCGCCGCCGCGGGAACGGCCGCCGAGGGCACGGTACTCGTCGCCGAGGAGCAGAACGCCGGACGCGGCCGCCTCGACCGGCAGTGGACGGCACCCGCCCGCTCCGGCCTCTTCTTCTCCGTCCTGCTGAAGCCGGCCCAGGTCCCCGTCGAGCGCTGGGGATGGCTGCCGCTGCTCACCGGGGTCGCGGTCGCGACGGCGCTGTCGCGGGCCGCGGGCGTCGATACGGCACTCAAGTGGCCCAACGACCTGCTGGTGACCGTGGACGGTGCGGAGCGCAAGGCCGGCGGCATTCTCGCCGAGCGGGCCGGGACCGACGCGGTCGTGGTGGGCATCGGCATCAACGTCTCGCTGCGCGAGGACGAACTCCCCGTCCCCGGGGCCGGGTCCCTCGCCCTCGCAGGCGCGGCGACCACGGACCGTGACACCGTGCTGCGGGCCGTCCTGCGGTCGCTGTCGCAGTGGTACGAGCGCTGGCGCGACGCGGGCGGGGACCCTGTCGCGTCCGGGCTCCAGGAGACGTACGCCGCCGGGTGCGCGACGCTCGGGCGCGTGGTGCGGGCCGAACTCCCCGGGGGGCGGTCGATCAGTGGGGAGGCGGTGGCCGTGGACGGGGACGGGCGGCTGGTTCTGGCCACGGAGGAAGGGGTGCAGGAGCCGGTGGGGGCGGGGGACATTGTGCATCTGCGGGCGGTGGGGGGTTGAGGGTGGGTTTCTCGCCCCCTCCGCCCCTACCCGTCCCTTGTTCCTGGGGCTCCGCCCCAGACCCCGCTCCTCAAACGCCGGAGGGGCTGAAATCTTGCCCGAGCCGGAGATCCTTCAGCCTGTCCGGCGTTTGAGGACGAGCGCGTCAGCGCGATGCGGGGGTCTGGGGGCGGCAGCCCCCAGGTACGGGACGGGTAGGGGCGGAGGGGGCGAAATCAGCCAAGGCCAGCCCCACGTGCCCGTACGCGTCAGGAGTGAGCCAGCCCACACCTGCCGTAGAGTTGAGCGCGGTCGATACCTGACCGTGGCAGATCGGAAGGGCAGCAGGCGTGACCGTCGACGACACCGGTTCCGGTACGGGTGCAGACCCCGCCCCCGACACCGAGCCGGGCCGTACCGCCGGGTCGGTCAACCACACCTCGTCCCCCCGGGTGGACGCACCCGAGGACCCCGACTCCGGCGAGGACCCACTCGCACTCCGCCTGGAGCAGCTGATCCTCGGCGCCGAGCGCCGCTACACCCCCTTCCAGGCGGCCCGCAGCGCGGGCGTCTCCATGGAACTGGCCTCCCGCTTCTGGCGGGCCATGGGCTTCGCCGACATCGGCCAGGCCAAGGCGCTCACCGAAGCCGACGTCCTCGCCCTGCGCCGCCTCGCGGGCCTCGTCGAGGCGGGCCTGCTGAGCGAGGCGATGGCGGTCCAGGTGGCCCGTTCCACCGGCCAGACCACCGCCCGCCTGGCCGAATGGCAGATCGACTCCTTCCTGGCGGGCCTGACCGAGCCCCCGGAACCAGGGATGACGCGCACCGAGGTGACGTACCCCCTGATGGAACTGCTCCTGCCCGAGCTGGAGGAGTTCCTCGTCTACGTCTGGCGCCGCCAGCTCGCCGCCGCGACGGGCCGCGTCGTACAGGCCGGGGACGACGAGGAGATGGTCGACCGCCGGCTCGCCGTCGGCTTCGCGGACCTCGTCGGGTTCACACGCCTGACGCGCCGTATGGAGGAGGAGGAACTCGGCGAACTGGTCGAGGCCTTCGAGACCACGGCCGCCGACCTGGTGGCCGCGCACGGGGGCCGGCTCGTCAAGACGCTCGGCGACGAGGTCCTGTACGCCGCCGACGACGCCGGGGTCGCCGCCGAGATCGCCCTGCGCCTCATCGAGACGATGGCGAACGACGAGACCATGCCGGAACTGCGCGTCGGCATCGCCTTCGGCACGGTGACGACCCGGATGGGCGACGTGTTCGGTACGACGGTGAACCTTGCGAGCCGCCTCACCTCGATAGCGCCACGGGATGCCGTCCTGGTGGACGGCGCCTTCGCGGAGGAACTGGTCCGCACCGGCGACGCGCCCGCCTCCGAGGCGGAGGCCGCCGAGGCAGCGGCCGCCGCGGAGAAGGAGGGTGAGGAACCGCCCTCCTACCGTTTCGCCCTCCAGCCGATGTGGCAGCGTCCGGTGCGCGGCCTCGGCGTGGTCGAACCGTGGCTGCTCGCCCGCCGCGGCGCCGAGTCCTAGCGGGGCCCGGCAAGGGATCCGAGCGGCTCGGTCAGGCCGTTCACGCAGAGACCGACGACCGGTACGCACAGGCCCGGGGGTTCGGGCTTCGGGCCCGGAGCGGTCGTGCTCGGGGCGGGCGCGGCGGTGGTCGTCGCGGCCGGTGGCCGCGGTGCCGCGGGAGCGGGAGCCTGACCGGTGGGAACGCCGGTCGTGTCCGGCGTACCGCCCACCGGGACCCTGACAGGTGTAGACGGGGCCGTCACGAAGCGTGTCGGCGTCGGTGCCGGTGTCGGCGCGAGGCTCACGCCCGGGGTCGGCAGCGCGCTCTCCCCGCCCATCACGGCGGGCGTCGTGGCGGCCACCGGATGTGCCGAGGGCACGGCCTCGACGGTCACGGCGGCATTGCCCGCCGTGTCGGTGACGGTGCCCGTCGTCGGCTCGGCGTCCGGGGCCCCCATGCCCCCGATCACCGACTCCGGCGCCATCCGTACGAGACTCAACGCCCCTGCCGCCAGCGCGAGTCCCCCCACGGCAAAGAACACTCGTCGCGGGCGGGGCCTGCGATGCCGCCCACGTGTCGTCTCCCGGTTCGTCATGGTCATACCTCCCCAAGGTGCCCGCGCTCCCCGATGCGCTGCGGCGGTGCGCAGGTTATTCGGCCGGTGAGGGCGGGGGCCGGGAGTTGGGGCGGGTGTCACCCGAACGGGGAGGTGGGGGTGCGGGGGTGGGTTCCGGTGGGCGCCTGCGGCTGCGATGATCGGGGCGTCGGCAGTTAACCCGCGTTAACCAGGAGGGTGTCATGGCGGAGCTGGAGCAAGGGGGCGAGCGGCGGTTCGGGGAGTTCGTCGCCGTACGGCGGCACGGGTACGTCGCGGAGCTCGCCCTCGACCGGCCGAAGGCCATGAACGCGGTGTCCACGGACATGGCACGCGCCATCGCCGGTGCCTGTGAGGCGCTCGCGGCCGACCCGGACGTACGCGTGGTCGTGCTGACCTCGACGCATGAGCGGGCCTTCTGCGTCGGCGCCGACCTGAAGGAACGGAACTCCCTCACCGACGCCGAGCTGGTGCGTCAGCGGCCCGTCGCGCGGGCCGCTTACACCGGGGTTCTGGAGCTGCCGATGCCGACCGTCGCCGCGGTGCACGGGTTCGCGCTGGGCGGCGGGTTCGAGCTGGCGCTGTCCTGCGACCTGATCGTGGCCGACCGTACGGCGGTCGTCGGGCTGCCCGAGGTGTCGGTGGGGGTGATTCCCGGCGGGGGCGGTACGCAGTTGCTGCCGCGGCGGGTCGGGTCGGCTCGCGCGGCCGAGCTGATCTTCTCGGCGCGGCGGCTGGAGGCGGTCGAGGCGCGGGAGTTGGGGCTTGTCGACGAGCTGGTCGAGGCGGGGCGGGATCGCGAGGAGGCGCTCGCGCTGGGGGCTCGTATCGCGGCGAATTCCCCGGTGGGGTTGCGGGCGGCGAAGCGTGCGCTTCGCCTCGGTCACGGTCTTGACCTCCGGGCCGGGCTCGAGGTCGAGGACGCCGCCTGGCGGTCCGTCGCCTTCTCGGGGGACCGGGCGGAGGGCGTGGCGGCGTTCAACGAGAAGCGCACGCCGGAGTGGCCGGGGGTGTAGGCGTTTTTCGCCCCCTCCGCCCCTACCCATTCCCGTCACTTGGGGGCTCCGCCCCCAAACCCCCGCTCCGCGGGGTTCAGCCCGTCCGGCGTTTGAGGACGAGCGCGTCAGCGCGATACGACGGGACGGGAAGGGGCGGAGGGGGCGAAAAACCCCAACAGGACCACCGCCTCGGACCCCTGTTCGCCATACCAATGTCCCGGAATGCCATGTTTTTACCTAGCCTGGAGTGATGGGTGAGGACAGACGGCTGAGGGCCGTGGTGGAGCTGGCGCAGGGGATGGCGGCGGCGCACACCCCGCGCGAGTCCTGGCGGGCCGCGGCGCTCGGGGCCTGCCATGCCCTCGACGGGAGCTTCGCCGCGCTCTCCGTGTGGGAGCGGGAGCTCGGCCGGCTGCGGGTTCTGGCGAACGTGGGGGAGCGGGCGGAGGGCGAGGAGGAGTTCCCGGAGGGGGAGGCCTATCCGGTGCACCAGTTCCCGGAGATCACCGAGTTCCTGCACGAGCGGTGGGCCGGAGGCGGCGAGCCCGACGCCTGGGTCGAAACCGCGGAGGGGCCGGCCGGAGGCCCCGCCGGGTACTGCCATCAGCGCGTCGCCGCCCTGCGCAGGCGCGGCCGAGGCTGCTGCGTCGTCGCCCCGATCGTGCTGCACGGCCGCGCCTGGGGCGAGCTGTACGTGGCCCGCCCGGCGGGAGCCCCCGTCTTCGGCCGGGCCGACGCCGACTTCGCGACCGTCCTGGCCTCGGTCGTCGCGGCCGGGATCGCGCAGACCGAGCGGCTGGAGGAGGCCAGGCGGCTGGCGTTCACGGACGCCCTCACCGGTCTCGCCAACCGCCGCGCCGTCGACGTACGGCTCGACGAGGCGATCGAACGCCACAAGGAGGACGAGAAGGTCGTGGTGAGTCTCGTCGTCTGCGACCTCAACGGGCTCAAGCGGGTCAACGACACCCGGGGGCACGCGGTCGGCGACCGGCTCCTCGAACGCTTCGGGTCCGTGCTGTCCCTGTGCGGCGCGATGCTCCCCGGCACCCTCACGGCCCGGCTCGGCGGCGACGAGTTCTGCCTCCTCGCGGTGGGCCCGGCCGCCGACGAGGTCGTCCGCGTCGCCGACGAACTCTGCCGCAGGGCCGCCGAGTTGGAGCTCGGGGAGGGCGTGGCCTGCGGGGTCGCCTCGACCGAGGACCCGATCGGCCCTGTGCGTTCGGCCCGGCGGCTGTTCCGGCTTGCCGACGCCGCCCAGTACCGCGCGAAGGCCGTACGGGCCGCGAAGCCCGTGGTCGCCGGGCGCGAGGGCCCCGACGACCCGGTCGTGCGTCTCGCCGACGCGCCGTCCAGGGAAGGGGCGGGGGAGCGGCGCCGCTTCCGGGGGCGCCCCGGACCGCGGAACACGGAGGAGAGGTAAGGGGCCAACCCGCCACCCACTAGTGACATCATCGAATTCACTGCGTACGCTCCTGAATATGGATATGCACACTGTGGTGGTGGGGACGTCCGGGGTGACCGCGTCCGACGTTCTCGCCGTGGCGCGCGCCGGCGCCCGGATCGAGCTCTCCGGCGAGGCGGTGGCGGCTCTCGCCGCGGCCCGCGAGATCGTGGACGCGCTGGCCGCGAAGCCGGAGCCCGTCTACGGCGTCTCCACCGGGTTCGGCGCCCTCGCGAGCCGGCACATCAGCCCGGAACTCCGCGCCCAGCTGCAGCGCAACATCGTCCGCTCGCACGCCGCCGGGATGGGCCCGCGCGTCGAACGCGAGGTCGTCCGCGCGCTGATGTTCCTGCGGCTCAAGACCGTCTGCTCGGGACACACGGGCGTGCGGCCCGAGGTCGCGCAGACCATGGCCGACATCCTGAACGCCGGTATCACCCCGGTCGTCCACGAGTACGGCTCGCTCGGCTGCTCCGGCGACCTGGCCCCGCTGTCCCACTGCGCGTTGACCCTCATGGGCGAGGGTGACGCGGAGGGCCCGGACGGCACCGTACGGCCCGCGGGCGAGCTGCTCGCCGAGGCCGGCATCAGCCCCGTCGAGCTGCGCGAGAAGGAAGGCCTCGCCCTCCTCAACGGCACCGACGGCATGCTCGGCATGCTGGTCATGGCCCTCGCCGACCTGGAGACCCTCTACAAGTCGGCCGATGTGACGGCCGCCCTGTCCCTCGAGGCCCTCCTCGGCACCGACAAGGTCCTCGCCCCCGAGCTGCACGCCATCCGCCCGCACCCCGGGCAGAGCGCCGCGGCCGCCAACATGCTGGCCGTGCTGAAGGGTTCGGAGCTCACCGGGCACCACCAGGACGGCGCCCCGCGCGTCCAGGACGCCTACTCCGTGCGCTGCGCCCCGCAGGTCGCGGGCGCCGGACGCGACACCCTCGCGCACGCCCGCACGGTCGCCGAGCGGGAGTTGGCCTCCGCCGTCGACAACCCCGTCGTGCTCCCCGACGGCCGGGTCGAGTCCAACGGCAACTTCCACGGCGCCCCGGTCGCCTACGTCCTCGACTTCCTCGCCATCGCCGCCGCCGACCTCGGCTCCATCGCCGAGCGCCGCACCGACCGGCTGCTCGACAAGAACCGCTCGCACGGCCTGCCGCCGTTCCTCGCGGACGACGCCGGCGTCGACTCGGGCCTGATGATCGCCCAGTACACGCAGGCGGCACTGGTGAGCGAGATGAAGCGGCTCGCCGTACCGGCGTCCGCGGACTCCATCCCGTCCTCCGCGATGCAGGAGGACCACGTCTCGATGGGGTGGTCGGCCGCGCGCAAGTTGCGCACCGCCGTCGACAACCTCACCCGCATCGTCGCGATCGAGCTGTACGCCGCCACCCGCGCGATCGAGCTCCGCGAGGGCCTCACCCCGGCCCCGGCGTCGCAGGCGGTCATCGAGGCCGTCCGCGCGGCCGGCGTCCAGGGCCCCGGCCCCGACCGCTTCCTCGCGCCGGACCTGGCGGCGGCGGACGCGTTCGTGCGCGCCGGGCAGGTGGTCACGGCCGTGGAGCCGGTGACGGGTCCGCTGGCCTAGCTCTGCCGCCGGTCGTACGCGGATGTCGTACGTGGCGGGGGCCGCCGTCGGCTGTACGGTGGTCCTCGTCACGTCCGGGCCTCTCGGGGACCAGGCGTGGCCAGAGGTGTGCTACTGTCACATTGATACGTTTTTGGTACCCATTTACTTTGTGCGCCTGATCGGAATCTTCCGCAGGCGCGTTTTGTTTTACCGGCATCTCCGGCTTTTCCCGGTGCATCTCCGGATTGGGGCCCCTACCTATTCAGGAGAGAAACATGGCTACAGGCACCGTGAAGTGGTTCAACGCGGAAAAGGGCTTCGGCTTCATCGAGCAGGACGGCGGCGGCCCCGACGTCTTCGCTCACTACTCCAACATCGCCAGCTCCGGCTTCCGTGAGCTGCTGGAGGGCCAGAAGGTCTCGTTCGACGTCGCGCAGGGCCAGAAGGGCCTGCAGGCGGAGAACATCGTCCCCGCCTAAATCGGGGGAAGCGCTTTTCCAGAGCCGGGGCCCCGCACCTTCGGGTGCGGGCCCCGGCTCGCGCTGTGCGCGTGTGCTGTCCGTGTGGCCCAGGAAGGAAATCCAGATCCAGCATGACTCGATCCGAACGTCCCGTCCGTAAGAGGCCGGCGAACGCACGCGGTACCCAGACCGGCTCCTCCGCCTCCGCGCGGAACGCCGGCCGTGGCACCGGCAACAAGGGCGGGGCCCGCAAGGCCGCGCCGGCGCCGCAGGAGTTCTCGCTGCCCGAGAGCATCACGCCCGCACTGCCCGCCGTCGAGTCCTTCGACGCGCTGGACATGCCGGCCGCGCTGACGAAGACCCTGACTGCCCAGGGTGTCACCGAGCCCTTCCCGATCCAGGGCGCGACCCTGCCCAACGCCCTTGCCGGGCGCGACGTTCTGGGCCGGGGCCGCACCGGCTCCGGCAAGACGCTCGCCTTCGGCCTCGCCCTGCTGGCCCGCACCGCGGGCCGCCGGGCCGAGAGCAAGGCGCCCCTCGCGCTCGTGCTCGTCCCCACGCGTGAGCTCGCGCAGCAGGTCAACGACGCGCTGACGCCGTACGCGACCGCTGTGAACCTGCGCATCGCGACGGCCGTCGGCGGTATGTCGATCGGCCGCCAGGCCGGGACGCTGCGCCGTGGTGCCGAGGTGCTCGTGGCCACCCCCGGGCGGCTCAAGGACCTCATCGAGCGCGGCGAGTGCACGCTCGGCCAGGTCGCCATCACCGTCCTCGACGAGGCCGACCAGATGGCCGACATGGGCTTCATGCCGCAGGTCACGGCGCTGCTCAAGCAGGTCGAGCCGGGCGGTCAGCGACTGCTCTTCTCGGCGACGCTCGACAAGAACATCGACCGGCTGGTCAAGATGTTCCTCACCGACCCCGTCGTCCACTCCGTGGACCCGTCGGCGGGCACGGTGACCACCATGGAGCACCACGTGCTGCATGTCGCCGACGAGACCGACAAGAAGGCCGTGGCGCTGCGGATCGCGGCGCGCGACGGCCGGGTGATCCTCTTCGTCGACACCAAGCGCGGTGCCGACCGGTTCACAAAGCGACTGCTCGCCAACGGTGTCCGGGCGTCCGCACTGCACGGCGGGCGCAGCCAGCCGCAGCGCAACCGCACCCTCGACCAGTTCAAGACCGGTCAGGTCACCGTGCTGGTCGCCACCAACGTGGCCGCCCGCGGTATCCACATCGACGACCTCGACCTCGTGGTCAACGTCGACCCGCCGGCCGACCACAAGGACTACCTGCACCGCGGCGGCCGTACGGCCCGTGCCGGTGAGTCCGGCAGCGTCGTCACGCTGGTGCTTCCCGAGCAGAAGCGCGAGATGACCCGTCTGATGGCCGACGCCGGCATCAACCCGCGCATCGCCCGGGTCACGTCCAGCGACGAGGAACTGGCCCGTATCACCGGCGCCCGCGAGCCCTCCGGGGTCCCCGTGGTCATCGAGGTGCCTCAGGTCGCCGAACAGCCGAAGCGGCCCAAGTCCCGTCCCCGGGTGGGCGGCGGAGCACGTCGTCCGCAGGGAACGGGTGCGGGTGGCCGCGCTCAGGGCACGGGTACGGGTGGCCGCGCCAAGAGCACGGGTGCCGGTGCCGGTACGGAGTCGCAGGGCCGTCAGCCCCAGCGCGCCGGTGGTCGCCGCACCGAGGCCGGTGGCGCCGCGGGCGCGAGCCGCGCGGGTGGCCGTGGCCGCGCCCCGCAGCGCCGCGGTGAAGGCGGCGGTCAGGGCGGCGGCGGTCGCCGGGCCGCCTAGTAACAGGCGTACGCACCGAAGGGGGTGTCGTGCGGGCCGATCCGGCCCGCACGACACCCCTTCGGCTTTGCCGGACGCGCGGCTCAGTCGTGCACCTCGCCGAAGAACCCCGGGTCGACCGAGTCGAGTTTGAGGGCGGAGCTGCGGTGGAGGTCGAGGAGTTCGGCGAGGGGGGCCGCGCGGCGGGTGGTGGCCGTGAGGTCGCGGCGGGCCTCGGCGGACCAGAGGTTCGGGAAGACGGAGAGGCCCTGGGTGCCGGTCAGGGCGCCGGACTCGCCGCGCCAGCCGGGCCAGCGGAGGGTGTCGTAGAACTGCTCCATGCCGCCGCTCAGAAGCCAGTTGAGCCAGTCGCCGTGGCCCACTTCGAGGGCCTCCCAGCGCAGCGAGTCCGGCGCGAAGTAGATCATCTCGCCGGGTTGGCCGGGTCTGCCTTCGGCTTCGGGGGTAGGGCCGTTGAGGACGAAGACGCCGCCCAGGACGTCATGGCCGATGACGAGCCCGCCGTCCGGCCGCCAGGTGGGATCGAAGCGTTCGGGGAATTCGTTGACCTCGGCGAGGCCGGGCGGGCCCGCCGGTGTGCCGTCGCCCGGACTGCCGTAGATGCGCAGCCATCCGCTGTCCAGCACCACCCCGCCGCAGTTGAGCGCGAGCGCGCCCAGCCAGGACCGGGCCGTGATCTGCAGCTGGAGCAGGGTCCCGCGGCCCTGCGCCGGGTCCACCGGGAGCACTTCCAGGGACACGGAGTTCGTCGTGGAGAGCCTCTCCGAGAGGGTCGGCCACGCCGGATCCTCGACATCGGTCAGCTCGGTCAGGTCTCGCATGGATTCCCCGATGGGTACGGGCGCCGCAGCACCTCGCTCAGTAGGCCACCGTGCGCTCCCGGCGCACCGAATACGTCACGAACCCGGCCCCCAGGCCGAGAAAGAGCGTGCCGCCTATGACGTACGGCGTCGTGTCGACGCTTCCGGTGTCGGCCAGCTGGGCCTGGTCCCCGCCCGACTCGGTGGCGGAGTCCGTGGAGGTCCCGTCCACGGTGGTCGTCGTCGAGGAACCGGCCGAGGCACTGGGCGATGCGCTGGTCGACGTCGAGACGTGCTGGACGGGCTCGTCCTGGGTCGCGTTGGCGGACGGGACGAACCACAGGGCTCCCAGGAGGGTCCCCGCGGCTGTGGCGGTCAGCAACGATCGACGTGCGGCGGACACGAAATATCGATCCCCTTGTGGCGCTGGCGAATTGGCCGTGTGGACCGATGCTAATGAAAGGCGCGGGTCGTGGGAAAGTCGCGGAACGTGTGGGTCGTACGCTCCCTCCCATGAGTACACCTGAGACAGCACGGTTTGTACGGCTTCGTGTCGAACTGGTGCTTGAAGTCGACGACGCCGACGCCGTCGCCAAGGCCGCGTTGCGGCGGATCGCGGACGACACCGGGATGCCGGCCGACGAGCGGACGCACGCCGAGAACGCAGTGACGGAAGACACTGCCGAGGCCCTCGCCTATCTCGTCGACCCGTTCGACCTGGTCAGCGAGGTGCCCGGGATCGAACTCGCCCAGGCCTCCTGGAGCAGCGAGCCGATCGAGTACGACCCCGATTCGCCGGATTGGGACCTCGACGAGGATGATGACGCCGAGGACGACGAGGAAGTCGGCGTCGGCTGACGCTTCTTGGGGAAATCGTGACCCCGGGCGGCAACCGCCGTCCGGGGTTTCGTCGTCTCAGAAGAAGCACTGACCACATCCGCACCACTCGCCCCATGGGGATCCGACGTGGTGTGCCCCACACTTCCACGGGATGTGGAACGGGACGAACCGGTCGTAGCGTTGAAAGTTCTTACGGGGCTCTCTTGGTTTTTGGGGATTCGGCAACGATGGAGAAGCGTGTGATGACGGACAGTAAGCGGCGCAGGGGCCTGATGGTCGCGTCCGCGCTGCTCGGCGGGGTGCTGGTGCTCTCTGCGTGCAGCGGGAGCGACGACAAGGCCACGGGCGGTGACGGTGGCAACACCAGCAGCGCGCAGGCCCAGGCCGACGAGGCCGCCGCCAAGAAGACCTCCGAGGCATCGATCACGATCACGCCGAAGGACGGCTCCGACAACGCCTCCATCAACAACGCCGCCAAGGTCACCGTGAGCAAGGGCACGCTCACGGACGTGACCATGAAGACCGCGGACGGCACCGCCGTCGCCGGCGAGATATCCGCGGACAAGCTGAGCTGGGCGCCCACCGGTCAGCTGGAGCGCTCCACCACGTACAAGATCACGGCCGAGGCCGCCGACTCCGAGGGCCGCGTCGCCCACGAGAACGCGTCGTTCACCACGGTCTCCCCGGCCAACAGCTTCATCGGCAACTTCACGCCGGAGGACGGCTCCACCGTCGGCGTCGGCATGCCGGTCTCGATCAACTTCGACAAGTCGATCACGAACAAGGCCGACGTGGAGAAGGGCATCACGGTCAGCTCCAGCAGCGGCCAGGAGGTCGTCGGCCACTGGTTCAGCGCCAACCGCCTGGACTTCCGCCCCGAGGACTACTGGACCGGCGGCTCCACCGTCACCCTCAAGCTGAACCTCGACGGTGTCGAGGGCGCGAGCGGTGTGTACGGCGTGCAGCAGAAGACGGTCACCTTCAAGATCGGCCGCAACCAGGTCTCGATCGTCGACGCCAAGACCAAGACCATGAAGGTCACCCAGAACGGCGCGACCATCAAGACCATCCCGATCTCCGCCGGTTCGCCCGAGAACAAGACGTACCAGGGCGTCATGGTGATGTCCGAGATGTTCAAGGAGACGCGCATGAACGGCGCGACCGTGGGCTTCACGGACGACGACGGCAAGGGCGAGTACGACATCAAGGACGTGCCGCACGCCATCCGCCTGTCGGCCTCCGGCACCTTCATCCACGGCAACTACTGGGGCGCCAAGTCCGTCTTCGGCAGCGTCAACACCAGCCACGGCTGCGTGGGCCTGTCGGACACCAAGGGTGCGAACGACCCGAACACGACCGCCGCCTGGTTCTACAACCACTCGATGATCGGCGACGTGGTGGTCGTCCAGAACACCGGCGACAAGACCATCGCCCCGGACAACGGCCTCAACGGCTGGAACCTGGACTGGGCGGCGTGGACGGCCGGTTCGGCCGTCTGATCCCCTTCACCTCACCGTCGGCGGCGGCAGCTCTCACGGGCTGTCGCCGCCGACGCGTTTGCACAGGCTTCTGGGGTTGCCCACAGGTGAACTCCCGCCCCGTCACAGCCTTCTCATCATTCTCTTATCCCGGCCTTATGCCTTCATCACCCGCCGTACCTAGCTTGCGGCCATGTTCTTCACCTACCTGAGGCGCGAACTGCGCCGCCGCAGAAAGGCGGCCCTCGTCGTCGCCTCCGGGCTCGCCCTGGGCATCGCCCTGGTCATCGTGGTCAGTTCCGTGTCCTCGGGCATGGAGAAGGCCCAGGGCAAGGTCCTCCAGTCGCTGTACGGACTGGGTACGGACATGACGGTCACGAAGGCCGCCGCGGCCCAGTCGGACACCAGCGAGCGTCCGCGCTTCAACTTCGACGCGAACGAGGGTGATTCCGAGCAGAGCAGCGACCGCGTGATGGTCCAGGGCTTCCAGACCCTGGCCTCCAGCACGGTCACCAAGGTCGACTCGCAGGCGGGCGTCGCGGACTCCGTCGGCGGGCTGAGCCTCCAGGTCGTCAAGGTCAACGGCAACTTCAGGCAGGGCCAGTTCCAGCAGGACGAGGGAGCGACCGCTGCCCCCGGTGGCGGCGGTGGCGGTGGCAACGGTGGTGGCACCGGTGCTCCCCAGGGCCGTGTCGAGGGCGGCGGCGCCGAGTTCGACGTCAACAGCTACACCGTCTACGGCACCGACGTCACCAAGCCCGAACTCGGCCCGCTGACCTCCTCGAAGATCACCAGCGGCCGTACCTTCACGGCGTCCGAGACGGACGCCAAGGTCGTCGTCGTCGACACGTCGTACGCCAAGGAGAACAAGCTCGTTCTCAATGACACCGTCACGATCAAGAGCGTCAAGTACAAGGTCATCGGCATAGCGACGCCCGACAGCGGTGACGCGGCGGCCAACCTGTACATCCCGCTCAAGCAGGCGCAGACGCTCAGCGACTCCAAGGACAAGGTCACCACGATCTACGTCAAGGCGTCCGACTCGCAGCAGATCGACAGCGTCAAGAGCACCATCCAGAAGAACATCTCGGGTACGACGGTCACCACCTCCGCCGACCTCGCGAACACCGTCTCCGGTTCCCTGTCGACCGCCTCCGACCTCGCCTCGAACGTGGGCAAGTGGCTGTCGATCGCGGTGCTCATCGCCGCGTTCCTGGTCGCCGGTCTGCTCACCTCCTCGGCCGTCTCCCGGCGCGTCCGCGAGTTCGGCACCCTCAAGGCGCTCGGCTGGAAGTCGAGCCGGGTGACCCGCCAGGTCGTCGGTGAGGCCATCGTCAACGGTCTGGTCGGCGGTGCCCTCGGTATCGCGGTCGGGCTCGCCGGCGCCTTCGTCGTCACCGAGATCAGCCCCACCCTGCAGGCGGAGGTGGGCAGTTCGGGCGCGGCAGCCGGTCCCGGTGGCGGTGGCCCCGGAGGCGGTGGCGGCTTCGGCGCCGCCCGCGAGGCGGCGTCCTCGACCCTCGACGTCGCGCTCAGCGCACCCGTCAGCCTCAACACGATCGTCGTCGCGGTCGGCCTCGCAGTCGCCGGCGGTCTGATCGCCGGTGCCTTCGGCGGCTGGCGCGCCTCCCGGCTGCGTCCCGCGGACGCCCTGCGCCGCGTCGAGTAGTCCGGCCCCGAGCGGCCTCACGCGGCCAACCCCCTTACGCACAACCAGGAGTTGTTCCCATGTACGAACTCAGAGGCGTCACCAAGCGCTATTCGCGGGGCAAGGACACGATCGATGCGCTGGCCGGTGTCGACCTGACGATCGCCTCCGGCGACCGGCTGGTCATCCAGGGCCCCACCGGTGGCGGAAAGTCCACCCTTCTCCAGATGCTCGGCGGGCTCGACCGGCCCACCGAGGGCAGCGTCGAACTCGACGGCACGGACATGGCGAAGCTGTCCGAGGCGAGGCTCACCAAGGTGCGCGCCGAGAACATCGGCTTCGTGTTCCAGAGCTTCAACCTGATTCCCACGCTCACCGCCCAGGAGAACGTGGAGACCGCCCTCGTACCCCTCGGTGTGAAGGCGAAGGACCGGCGCCAACGGGCCGCCGACGCGCTGGAGTCGGTGGGTCTCGCGGAGCGGCTCGGGCATCTGCCCGCAGAGCTGTCCGGCGGTCAGCAGCAGCGCGTCGCGATCGCCCGCGCCCTGGTCAAGCAGCCGAAGGTGCTGCTCGCCGACGAACCGACCGGCAACCTCGACGAGTCGATGCGCGACGAGATCATGGACGTACTGGAAACCATGTGGAAGGAGCACGGGCTCACTTTCATCATGGTCACGCACGACTCCGCGATCGCGAAGAAGGCTCCGCGGCTTGCGACTATCCGCAAGGGCAAGATCACCGTCAAGGAAAACGCGGGAGCTTAAAGGAGTACAAAAGGGGGAGTGCGGGAGCGTAGCGGAGCAAGTCCGTCAACTCTTCGCCGCTTCCCCTCTATTGAGTAGGCGATCACCCCCCGGGCATAATTGCGTATTCCGGGGGGTGCACGTATGCGCGTGCGGAACTTCCTCCGGCCGGATGAATGGGGATTCGTCCGGATCTCATCTCAGGGGGAGTTTTGCGCAGACAAGTGAAAAAGGCGTGCGCTGCGACGGTCGCCACGGCGGCCGCTGTGGCACTGGCGGCGGGAATGACCAGCCCGGCGTCGGCCGAACACGCGAGTAGCGCTTCCACGGCCCAGCAGGCCCAACTGGCCGCGCAGGCCAGGCAGGCCGGGCTCACGGCCAAGCACAGCATCACGCTGATCACCGGTGACCGGGTGGCCGTCGACGCCAAGGGCCGCGTCGTCGGCGTCGAGCGCGCCGAGGGCCGCGAGAAGATACCCGTCCAGATCCGCAAGGCCGACGGCCACACCCTCGTGGTGCCGGCCGACGCGCAGCGCCTGATAGCCACCGGCAAGCTCGACCAGCGGCTCTTCGACGTCACCGAGCTGAACAAGGCGGCGAACCGCAAGTCCCAGAAGCAGGGCCTGAAGGTGATCGTCGGCTACAAGGGCACGGCGACGGCCGCCAAGGACGACGTCCGTGACGCGGGCACCGTCCGCAGGACCCTCAAGTCCCTCAACGCGGACGCCGTTCTGACGCCCAAGCAGGACGCCGCCGAGCTGTGGGACGCGGTCACCGACGACGGCAGCGCGGCCTCGGGAGTCGCGCACGTCTGGCTGGACGGCGTACGCGAGGTGACCCTCGACAAGTCCGTGCCGCAGATCGGTGTCCCCAAGGCGTGGGCCGCCGGTTACGACGGCAAGGGCGTCAAGATCGCCGTACTGGACACCGGAGTCGACACGACCCACCCGGACCTCAAGGGCCAGGTGGCCGAGTCGAAGAACTTCTCCACCTCTCCGGACGCGACCGACAAGTACGGCCACGGCACGCACGTCGCGTCGATCGCGGCGGGCACGGGCGCCAAGTCGAACGGCAAGTACAAGGGTGTCGCGCCCGGCGCGACGATCCTCAACGGCAAGGTCCTCAGCGACACGGGCAGCGGCGAGGACTCCAGCATCCTCGCGGGCATGGAGTGGGCGGCCGAGCAGGGCGCCGACGTCGTGAACCTCAGCCTGGGCGGCTTCGACACCCCCGAGATCGACCCGCTCGAGGCCGAGGTCAACAAGCTGTCCGAGGAGAAGGGCATCCTCTTCGCGATCGCCGCGGGCAACGACGGCGGCGAGCAGACCGTCGGCTCCCCGGGCAGCGCGGCCGACGCGCTCACCGTCGGCGCCGTGGACGACAGCGACAAGCTGGCGGCCTTCTCCAGCCGGGGCCCCGGCCTCGACGGGGGCATCAAGCCCGACGTCACGGCGCCCGGTGTGGACATCACGGCGGCCTCGGCCGCGGGCAGCCTCATCGCCCAGGAGGTCGGCGAGAAGCCGGCCGGCTACCTGACCATCTCGGGTACGTCGATGGCGACCCCGCATGTCGCGGGCGCGGCGGCGATCCTCAAGCAGCAGCACCCGGACTGGACGTACGCCGAGCTCAAGGGCGCGCTGACCGGTTCCGCGAAGGGCGGCGCGTACACGCCGTTCCAGCAGGGCGCGGGCCGGATCCAGGTCGACAAGGCCATCCAGCAGACCGTGATCGCCAAGAACTCGTCGGTGAGCTTCGGTATCCAGGAGTGGCCGCACACCGACGACACCCCGGTGACCGAGCAGATCACCTACCGCAACCTCGGCACGGCGGACGTCACCCTGAACCTCACGGCGACGGCCACCAACCCCAAGGGCCAGGCGGCTCCCGCGGGCTTCTTCACGCTCGGCGCGACGACGGTCACCGTCCCCGCGAACGGCGAGGCCTCCGTCGACCTGACGGTCAACTCGAAGCTGGGCGGCACCACGGACGGCGCGTACTCGTCGTACGTGACGGCGACCGGCGGCGGCCAGACCGTGCGCACGGCGGCTGCGGTGCAGCGCGAGGTGGAGTCGTACGACGTCACCGTGAACTACATCACCCGCGCGGGCGAGCAGCCCATCCACCTCACCGACCTGTGGGCCTACTCGGGTCTGGCCGAAGGACGGGACTTCTACCGGCAGGGCACCGGGGCCACCGACACCATCCGGGTGCCCAAGGGCTCGTACATCCTGGACACCATCCTGCTGAAGGACCTCGTCACCATCGAGGGCGGCGTGGACTGGCTGGTCCAGCCCAAGCTGGACGTCACCAAGGACACCACGGTGACGATCGACCAGCGCACCGCCAAGGGCGCCGACATCACGGTGCCGGACGCGGCGGCGAAGCAGCTCCAGGGAGTCGTCTCCTACTCGTACGACGCCGCGGGCATCGGACTGGGCATCGGCCTGGACTCCTTCCAGAACCTGCGGGTCGCGCACGTCGGACCGGCGATCGCCTCCGGCCTGTACCAGAGCTGGTCCGGCAGCTGGGTCAAGGGTGGCGCCACCGAGTACGACGTGTTCACCGGCGGCAAGGTCACCAAGCTGCAGGGCGCCAAGGTCAAGCACTACAAGGCGAGCGAACTCGCCAAGGTGAAGGCGAACCTGGGGGCCTCGGCCTCCGGCAAGACGGGCTCGGTCCTCGCCTACGGCGAGCTGCCCAACGACTTCACCTTCGGCGTCGAGGTCGCCCAGAAGCTGCCGAGCTCGCGGACGGTCTACCTGTCCACCGGTGACCAGGTCAAGTGGGGCCTCGACTTCGCGCAGTACGGGGGCGTGGCCGCGGACGGCTCCCCGGCCATGGAGGCCTTCTACACCTCGGGCGACCCGGTGACCTACCGGGCGGGCACGAGCTACACGAAGACCTTCAACAGAGGGGTCTTCGGCCCGAAGCTCGGCAGCGCGTACGGGGTCTTCCGCTCCGGGGACTACCTCTACGGCTATCTGCCGATGTTCGCCGACGGCCCGGGGAACGCCGGTGAATCCCTCTACACCTCGGTCAAGACGACCCTGTACCGCAACGGCACCAAGATCTCCGCGAGTGCCGATCCGCTGGACGGCAGCGGCCAGTTCAAGGTGCCGGCCGCGGATGCGCAGTACCAGCTGAACACGTCCATCACGCGTTCCGCGAAGGTGGCCGCGGCCGCCACGAAGATCAACGCGAGCTGGACGTTCCGCTCGAAGAAGGCCGCCAACGCGAAGCTGCCCATCTCCACGGCCCGCTTCGGCGCGCTCGTCGGCCTGGACAGCCGTGCCACGGCGGGCGCGAAGGTGACCATGCCGGTCACCGTCCAGGGAGCGGCCGCGGGCAGCAACCTCAAGTCGCTGGCCGTGTACGTCAGTTACGACTACGGCAAGAAGTGGACCAAGCTGACCGTCAAGAACGGCAAGGTCACCTTCAAGAACCCGGGCAAGGGCAAGGGCATCTCCTTCAGCGCCAGGATCGCCGACAAGAAGGGGAACAAGTCGACGGTCTCGGTCTTCAACGCGTACTTCGGGAAGTGAGCCCGCAGGCAGGTTGAGCCCGCAAGTGAAGTGAGCCAATAGCGAACGGCCCGTCGGAGGGAGAGCTTCCGGCGGGCCGTCCGTGTTTGTGTGGGGGGCATGACCGTCCACACCGTCGAGTACATCCGGTACCGCATCCCCGAGCAGCAGTCGGCGGAGTTCCTCGCCGCCTACACCCGGGCCGCCGTCCAGCTCGCCGCGGCTCCGCAATGCATGGACTACGAACTGGCGCGCTGCGACGAGGACTTCGAGCACTTCGTCCTGCGGATCACCTGGACGTCGACCGAGGACCACCTCGAAGGCTTCCGCAAGTCGGAGCTCTTCCCCGACTTCCTGGCCGAGATCCGGCCCTACGTCTCCAGCATCGAGGAGATGCGCCACTACAAGCCGACGGCGGTACGGGGTTCGGGTGCGGCCGTGCCCACGCTGTACGCCTGGGCGGGGGGCGCGGAGGCCTTCGCCCGTCTCACCGAGGTCTTCTACGACAAGGTCCTCAAGGACGACGTCCTCGCTCCGGTGTTCGCGGACATGGCCCCCGAGCATGCCGCGCATGTCGCGCTCTGGCTCGGTGAGGTCTTCGGGGGTCCTGCCGCGTACTCCGAGACGCAGGGCGGGCACGGGCACATGGTCGCCAAGCACCTCGGCAAGGGCATCACCGAAGTCCAGCGCCGCCGCTGGGTCAACCTCCTCCAGGACGCGGCCGACGACGCCGGCCTGCCGACCGACGCCGAGTTCCGCTCGGCGTTCGTTGCGTATGTGGAGTGGGGGACGCGGCTGGCTGTGTACTTCTCCGGCCCGGACGCGGTGGCTCCAGGGGAGCAGCCTGTGCCGCGGTGGGGGTGGGGGGTGGCACCGCCGTATCGGGGGTAGGGGGAGTTTTTTCGCCCCCTCCGCCCCTACCCGTCCCTTGTTCCTGGGGGCTGCCGCCCCCAGACTCCCGCTGTCGGCCTGAACGGCCTCGTCCTCAAACGCCGGACGGGCTGAACCCCGCGGAGCGGGGGTTTGGGGGCGGAGCCCCCAAGTGACGGGAATGGGTAGGGGCGGAGGGGGCGAAAAACCTACGACGGTGACCCGGCGCCCGCGCGCGTCGCGTCCCGGCCCCAGCTGGACAGCAGGTGGAGCGCCTCCGCAGAGGGCGACCCCGGCTCCGCGTGGTACGTGACCAGCACCTGCTCAGCGTCCCCGGCCAGCTGGAAGGACTCGTACTGAAGGGAGAGGTCACCCACCAGGGGATGACGCAGCCGCTTCACGCCGTGAGTCTTCTCCTTCACGTCGTGCGTGGCCCACAACCGCCGGAAGTCCTCACTCTTCACGGAGAGTTCCCCGACCAGCGCGGACAGCCGAGGATCATCGGGGTGACAGCCCGCGTCCATCCGCAGAAGGCAGACGATGTCGATCGCCTTCTGCTCCCACTCCACGAACAGATCGTGGTACTCGGGCTTGAGGAACACCATCCGCGCCCAGTTCCGCTCCTGCACCGGCAGCTCCGCCCAGTCACCGAACACCGCCGCGGCCATCCGGTTCCACACGAGGACGTCGGACCGCCGCCCGGTGATGTACGCCGGCACCCCGTCCAGCGTGTCGAGCAGCTGCCGCAGGGCACCCCGTACCTGCTGCGGCCGAGCCCCCTGCTTCTTCTTGTGCTGCTTGGGCTTCGCGAGGTGGGTGAGATGCGCGTGCTCGGCGTCCGTGAGCCGCAGGGCGCGCGCGATTGCGTCGAGTACCTCCGCGGACACGTTCCGTCCGTTGCCCTGCTCGAGGCGGGTGTAGTACGCCACCGACACCCCGGCCAGCTGCGCCAGCTCCTCGCGGCGCAGCCCCGGCACCCGGCGGTGCCGCCCGAAGTCCGGCATCCCCACGTCCTCGGGCTTCAGCCGGGCCCGGCGCGTGCGCAGGAACTCGCTGAGCTCGGCGCGCCGGTCCAGCGGGGGCCCCGCTTCGCCCGCGGGCTGCTGAGAAGGCTGTGGGTCCATGCCTTCAGTATTCACGGCCCGTCCACGGTCGTACGCGCACGAGCCTGACCCCGCCAGTAGTAGGACCAGTGAACGTACGTAAAGCCGTGACCTGGGTGAATGTCGCGCGCACCGGCACGCTGGACGACGTACCCGGTCAGAAGGTCAGAAGGCAGCCGGGTACACGACCACTCCCTAGGAGAACCCCGGCATGACCACTGTTGCTGCGTACGCCGCCCCCGCCGCCAAGGCTCCGCTGGAGCGCACCACCATCGAACGGCGCGAGGTCGGTGAGTTCGACGTCCTGATCGACATCAAGTTCGCCGGCATCTGTCACTCGGACATCCACCAGGCCCGCGAGGGCTGGGGCGAGGCCATCTTCCCGATGGTTCCGGGCCACGAGATCGCCGGCATCGTCACCGAGGTCGGCTCCGGCGTCACCAAGTTCCAGGTGGGCGACCGCGCGGGCGTCGGCTGCATGGTCGACTCCTGCCGCGAGTGCGAGAACTGCAAGGCGGGCCTGGAGCAGTACTGCGTCAAGGGCAACATCCAGACGTACAACGGCATCGGTGTGGACAGCACGCCCACCTACGGCGGCTACTCCACGCACATCGTCGTCGACGAGAACTACACCCTCCGCATCCCCGAGGGCATCTCCCTCGACGAGGCCGCGCCGCTGCTCTGCGCCGGCATCACCACGTACTCCCCGCTCAAGCACTGGAACGCCGGTCCCGGCAAGAAGGTCGCCGTCCTCGGCATGGGCGGCCTCGGCCACATGGGCGTCAAGATCGCGCACGCGCTCGGTGCCGAGGTTACCGTCCTGTCCCAGTCGCTCCGGAAGAAGGACGACGGCCTGAAGCTGGGCGCCGACCACTACTACGCGACCAGCGACCCGAAGACCTTCCAGGAGCTGGCGGGCACCTTCGACATCATCCTGTCGACGGTCTCGGCCCCGCTGGACTTCGGCGCGTACCTGTCCCTGCTGAAGTCGGACGGCGCGCTGGTGAATGTCGGCGCCCCGGAGGAGCCGATCTCGCTCAACCTCTTCACCCTGATCATGGGCCGCAAGACCCTCGCCGGCTCCGGCATCGGCGGCATCCAGGAGACCCAGGAGATGCTGGACTTCTGCGCCGAGCACGGCCTGGGCGCGGAGATCGAGCTGATCACCGCCTCCGAGATCAACGACGCGTACGAGCGGGTCCTCGCGAGCGACGTCCGCTACCGGTTCGTGATCGACACGGCCACGATCTAGTCAGGTCCGCGGCATTGCGCCGAACCCGGGCCCGGTTCTCCGGGCCCGGGTTCAGCGCTTGCCCGAACGCCCCAGCAGCCACAGCAGATACGGCCCCCCGACCAGCGACGTCAGCGCCCCCACCGGAATCTCCAGCGGCGGCACCACCGTACGGGCCACCAGATCCGCGACGACCACGATGACCGCTCCCGTCAACCCGGAGGCGACGAGCGGCAGTTGCGGGGTGCGCGTGATACGGCGGGCCAGCTGCGGCCCGGTGAGGGCGACGAAGCCGATCGGTCCCGCAGCCCCCGTCGCGGTCGCGGCGAGCACCACGCCCAGGAAGGTCAGCCCGAGTTGGGTGCGGTGCACGCGCATGCCGAGCGCGGCGGCCGTCTCGGGGTCGAGGCCGAGCGGTCGCAGCGCCCGGTTCGCCCACACCAGGGCGGGCAGCGAGAGAAGCAGGACCCAGCCGAGCGGCCCCGCCTGCTCCCAGCCCCGCCCGTTGAGGCTGCCGGTCAGCCACAGCTTGAGCGCCTCGGCCTCGGCGAGTTCGCTCTCGGTCAGATACAGCTGTACGACCGCCGAGAGCGCGACCCCGATCCCGACTCCCGTCAGCACGAACCGACTTGGCTGCATCCCGTGCCGCCAGGCCAGCACGTACACCAGCGCGGCGGCCACCAGACCGCCGGTGACCGCGACGGCCGGGAGCGCGCCGGGGGAGGCGACCGTGCCGGTGGCGAGCGCGAGGACGGTCGCGGCGGCGGCGCCGTGTCCGACGCCGATGACGTCCGGGCTGGCGAGCGGGTTGCGCGTCACGGTCTGCACGAGCGCCCCGGACAGCCCGAGCGCGGCGCCGACCAGCGCGCCGAGCACGATCCGCGGGACGCGCAGCTCACCGACGATCAGTTCGTACGGGCCGCCCTGGCCGCGCAGCACCCGCCAGACCTCGCCCGGCGGGATGTACGTCTGCCCGACGCACGCCGACAGCAGCATCACGCCCGCGAGGAGCACGACGAGTGCGCAGACGACGGCTGCCGAACGCCGGTGCAGGAGGACGGAGAGGCCGCGGTGGCGGACGGCGGAGAGGCCCGCTGAGCGGGGGTAAGTGCTGGTGCTCATGCGCCCACCGACTTCCGGCGTACAAGCACGATCAGTACGGGTACGCCCACGAGCGCGGTCATCACGCCGGCCGGGACCTCCGCGGGGGCGCGGACCACCCGCCCGGCCACATCCGCCGCGAGCAGCAGGGCGGCGCCGAGGAGGGCGGACAGCGGGAGCGTCCAGCGGTGGCCGCCGGAGACCAGACGGTTGGCGAGGTGGGGTACGGCGAGCCCGATGAAGGCGATCGGCCCCGCGGCGGCGACCGCGGCGGCGGTGAGCACGGTCGCGCCGAGCGCCGCACACCCCCGTACGAGCGCGACCCGGTGGCCCAGCGCCCGCGCCGTGTCGTCGCCGAGCGCGAGCGCGTCCAGGCCGCGGGCGCAGGCCAGCACCAGGAGTGCGCCGGCGATCAGGAACGGCAGCATCCGCCCGACGGTCCCGGCGTCGCGCCCGCTGAGCGCGCCCACCTGCCAGAACCGGAACTGGTCGAGGGTCGCCGAACTCGACGTCAGTACAACGGTGGTGGCCCCGGCCGTCATCGCGGACAGCGCGGTTCCGGCGAGGGCCAGTTTCACCGGCGAGGCGCCACCCCGCCCGCGCGAGGCGATGGCGTACACGACACACGCGGCGACGACGGCGCCGGTGAAGGCGTACCAGACGTACCCGGAGAAGCCGTTCGCCCACCCGAGCGCGATCGCGAAGACGACACCGGCCGCCGCGCCCTGGCTCAGTCCGAGGATCCCCGGATCGGCGAGCGGATTGCGGGTGACCGCCTGCAAGGCCGCCCCGGCCAGCCCGAGCGCGGCCCCCGCCGTCAGCCCGATCGCGGTCCGCGGCACCCGCAGCGAACGTACGACCAGCGCGTCCGGTGAGTCCCCGCCGTGCAGGAGGGCGTCGAGGACGGTGGACAGGGGCACGGGGCGGGTGCCGACGGCGAGGCTGAACGCGACGGCGGTGACTGTGAGCAGGAGCGCGACGACGAGCCAGGCGGTACGCCTGGCTGTCGTCGCGCGTCGTTTCACCGACCTCGGCGGAACCGCGTGTTCCGCCTGAGCTGCCTGACTCACTTGCCGATGGTGTCCGTGAGCTGCTTGATGACGAGCTTGGCGGCGGTCGGACCGGCGTTGAGGTACCAGGGGTCGTCGTCGACCTTCACGGCCTGCCCGGCCTTGACCGCCTTCATCGACTTCCACAGAGGTCCGGCGAGCACGCTGCCCGCGTCGGTCTTGGACGCGTCGCCCTGCACGGAGTAGAAGATCCAGTCGCCGTCCGCGGTGTCGATGCTCTCCGCGCCGATGTCCTGCGAAATCGCGTTGAACTGCTGCGACTTGGGCCGGCCGAGCCCCATGTCGACGGCGATCGAGCCGGTGAACGAGGACACCCCGAACATCCGCGTACGGTCCGGCGTGAAGCGCAGCATCGACACGGCGGGATCGCCGAGGCTCTCACCACTGGCGGCGGCGTCGTCCACGATGGAGTCGAGCAGCTTCTGCGCCTGCTCGCCCTTGCCGAGAGCGTCGCCGACGAGCAGCAGGTCGCGCTTCCAGTTGATGCCGTTGCCGGCCGTCACGACGGTCGGCGCGATCTTCGACAGCTTCGGGTAGAGGTCGCCGAGCGAGTCGTTGAGCAGGATCAGGTCGGGCTTGGCGGCGGCCAGCGTCTCCAGGTTCGGCGCCTGGCGGGTCCCCGCGTCGGTCATCTCCGCGAGCTGCTTCTTGTACGCCGGGAAGGCGTCCGCCAAATAGTCCGGGACGAGCCCGGCGTTGTCGGCGCGGGTCGTGACCGTCGGCACGACGCCCAGGGACAGCAGGTCGTCCAGCTGCCCGGTGCTGAGCACGGCGATCTTCTTGGGCTCGGTCTTGATCTCCGTCTTGCCCTGGAAATGCCCGACGGTCCGGGGGAACTCCCCGTCCTTGGCACTCCCGGCACCCATGCCGGCCTCGACGGCGCTGGGGGCGACGGAGGGTCCCTCGGAGGCACCGGCCACGAGATTGCGGTCCGAGTCGGAGGCGGTGCTCTCGCTCTTCGAGGAGGAGGCTCCATCGCTGGACGAGCATCCGGCCAACAGCCCGCCGATGACGGCAACGGCCAGTACGGCCTTTGATCCCCAGGTACGCACAACGACTCCGATCGATGAATTAGGTAAGGCTTACCTTAAGCTCTTCTCTGGGGTGGCCTGGACCGGGGGGCGGTCTGGAACGGAGGGGCGGACTGGACGGCGTACCCCGGAGTTGCGAGGCTGGCTGTACGAGGTGGCGGCGCGGGCTCTACGAGGTAGCGACGCCGGCTCTACGAGGAGGCTTCGGGATGACCATCGAGCTGAACCACACCATCGTCGCCGCCCACGACAAGAAGTCCTCGGCACGGTTCCTCGCCGACATCCTGGGCTTGCGGGTGGGTGAGCAGTACGGCCCGTTCATCCCGGTGCCGATCCCCAACGGCGTCACGCTGGACTACATGGACACCCCCGGGCCGATCCCTCCGCAGCACTACGCGTTCCTCGTCTCGGAGGACGACTTCGACGAGATCTTCGCCCGCATCCAGGCCGCCGGACTCACGTACTGGGCCGACCCGTTCCACCGCCGCGTGAACGAGGTCAACACCAACGACGGCGGCCGGGGCGCGTACTTCGACGACCCGAACGGCCACAACCTGGAGATCCTGACCCGGCCGTACGGAAGCGGCGCCTGACGCTCACCTCACGTCCTGCGGATACCGCCCAACTCGCCCGCGAGCAGGTCATCGTGGCCGATGGCGAAGTCCCCGTTGGGGAGAGCGCCCTCGAAGCGCCGCCCCACCACCGCACCGGGCAGGAACCGCCGCAACTTGTGCCGCATGCCTTCGCCGTACGCGACGGGGAAGCCCCACCCCTCGGGTGCCTCATCGGTACCGAACAGCACCCAATGATCCACCGCCACCTCGGAGTCGAGGTCGGGCACCTCTCCCGTGTGGCAGTCCACCGCGGGCAGGGTGAGCACGTCCGGATCGATCGGCGGGTACCACATCAGCAGCGGTTTGGCCTGCGCCGCCTGCGCGTTGTCGAAGCAGCACACGGCAAGGGCGTACCCCGGACACCGCTCCCCGTAGAACCGCAGCAGCGCCTCGCTCAGCCGGGGCCGCTTGTGGGCAGGCACCTCGGCGAGGGCGGCGGGCAGTGCGGCCGGGTCGCGGGCCAGCAACACCGTGTAGATGTCGTGCTCGAAGACCTCGACCTCCGGGGCGGTGTCCCACCCCATCCAGGCGATGCCGTCGTCCGCACGGGCGGCCGGTCGCACCGCTTCCACCATCCGCTCCAGAACGTCCGAACTGCGCCCCACCGAAAGGAAGTTGTCCCGGCTCATCCGGTACGTCGGCAGGTGCAGCAGCATGGCATTGGGGCCGTCGGCCAGATTGACCACGGTGTTCTGGTAGCCCAGGACGTGAATCAGACCGTGCGCGGGATGCCGCAGCCGTCCGGCGTAGAGGGTGGTGCCGGAGAAGTCGGCCCGGTCCATCGAGACACACATGGCCGCAAGCTACTACTCCTGCTGGGAACCGTTGTCCGGGGCTCCGGTCCCGGACCGGGGTTGCTCCGACCGGCGGCGGACCGCCGAGAGCAGGCGTCGTATGCCGGCCGCGTGCCCGCCCGTCCCGATGACGAGCCGTCGGTAGAGGCCGCCGGCCAGGCCGGGGAAGACGGCCCGGGTCTCGGCGCGCAGCAGTGTCCGGCCCGGTCCTGCGTGGTCGAGGTGGAAGATCAGCGCGTAGGTCGAGAAACGATGGCGCCCCTCAAGTGCCAACTCCCGCCCCGGCAGCGCGGCGGCTACCCGGAACCCGGGGAACGTCGAGCCCTCGGCGAGAGGCCGCGGCCCGGACGCCGTACGGTCGGGGCTTCCGACCAGCCGCGCGTAGCCGGCCGCACGGGGAGCCGAGAAGGACCGCTCCACGATTTCGCCCAAGGCATGCCAGACGTCGTCGGCCTCCGCCGCGATGACCGTCACGTGCTCATCCACGAATGGCAACGAAGCGATCTCCACCAGAGCCTCCCGGCATGCTCTCCCGGCACGGATACCGACCAGACCTGGTCTCAATAGTCGGCCAATACGGAGATTGAGTGCCCATTTGGCGGGCCATAGGATCCGGAGTGGTCCAACATCAACGTGAACATCACGCGACGAGACAGCCATGACGCACTGAGCCGTGACGCACTGAGCCATGACGCACTGAGCCGCGACAGGAGCGACCGCCCATGACCACCGACGTGCCCAGTGCCGAGTTGAGTGCGCAGGAGGCGGCCGCCCTGGCCGCGATCGACGAGGGGGCCATCGCCCGGACCCTTCTCGAGCTGATCGCCATCCCGAGCGTGACGGGGAGCCCGGCGGAATCCGAGGCGCAGCACCATCTGGCAGGGCTGCTGGGCCGGCTCGGCCTCGACGTCGACCTGTGGTCCATGGGCCTGCCCGCACTGCTGGCACACCCCGGCTTCCCCGGGTCGGAGGCGCCGCGGGACGAGGCGTGGGGCCGTGTCGGGGTCACGGAGGACGGCGGTGACGGGCCGACGCTGATCCTTCAGGGCCATGTGGACGTCGTACCGCCCGGTGACCCGGCGGGCTGGGACGGGGACCCGTTCGTGCCGAGGGTGGTCGGGGACACCGTCCACGGCCGGGGTGCGTGCGACATGAAGGCGGGACTGGTGGCCCACCTCGCCGCGCTTGCCGCGATCCGGGCGAGCGGGGTACGGCTGCGCGGCCGGTTGGCGGCGCACTTCGTGGTGGGCGAGGAGGACGGCGGACTCGGCGCCTTCGGCACGCTCCAGCGCGGCCACACGGGCGACGCCTGCATCATCACCGAGCCGACGGGCAGCTCCCTGATCACGGCCAACGCCGGTGCGCTGACCTTCCGTATCGCCGTGCCCGGTCTTGCCGCCCACGCCAGTTCCCGTGACGCCGGGGTCAGCGCCATCGACGCGTACCTGCCCGTCCACCGCGCGCTGGCCGCCCTGGAGGCCGAGCGGAACACCGACCCGGATCCGCTGATGGCCGAGTACCGCATTCCGTACGCGCTGTCCGTCGGTACGGTCCGCTCGGGTGACTGGGCGAGCAGCGTGCCCGATCTCCTGGTCGCCGAGGGCCGGTTCGGCGTACGCCTGGACGAGGACCCGGCGGCCGCCCGCGCCGCCCTGGAGAGCTGCGTGGCCGAGGCCTGCGCCGCCGACCCGTGGCTGCGCGACCATCCGGCGAAGGTCACCTGGCCCGGGGGCCAGTTCGCCAGCGGGCGCCTGCCGCCCGGGCATCCGCTCCGGGATGTCGTACGGAAGGCGGCGCACGCCGTCGCGGGCGGTGCCCCCGCCCCGCACGAACACGGCGCCCCGTACGGCAGCGACCTGCGGCTCTACGCCGCCGCCGGAATCCCGACCCTGCAGTTCGGCCCGGGCGACATCCGCGTCGCGCACAGCTCGCAGGAGCGGGTCTCGGTCTCCGAGATCGTGCACGTGACCCGCGCGTTGATCGTCAGCGCGCTGCGTACGGTCGGCACCAAATGACACCGCCGCATGATGAGCGCCGCTACGGCGCCGTCGGCATCATGACGCGCTGACGCGCTGCTTGACGAGTTCGTACGACCTCAATCGGTCGGCCAGCACGTAGACGGGTGTCACCAGCATGAGTTCGTCCGCGCCGGTCACGTCCACCAGGGCCGCCAGCTGTTTCACGACGGTCTCGGGTGAACCGAGTGCCTGGTGGGCACGGAAGCCCGCCAGCGTCCGCACTTCTTCCGCGGTGAACGGGTGGGTGGTTGCCTCTTCGGGCGTGGGGAAGGTGATGTCGCCCTGTCCCTTGAGGAGTGCGGCCTTGACGACATCCATCGGGCCGGCGAGCCGGGCGGCCTCCTCCTCCGTCTCGGCGCAGACCGTTTCCACACAGAGCAGCACGCGTGGGCGCTCGCACCAGCGGGAGGGGGAGAAACGCTCGCGGTAGTGGCTGAGCGCGGCCAGGGTGTTGTCGGGCCGAATGTGATGGGCGAAGGCGATCGGCAGCCCGAGTTCCGCGGCGAGCGCGGCGCCGGCCGTGCTGGAGGACAGCAGCCACGGCTCCGGGAGCGGGTCGAGCGCGATCTCGTCCACCAGGAAACGCAGAATCGACGACACGTCGTCGCGGTACTCGGCGTCCGTTGTCGGACCTGCCCCACGGCGCAGAGCCCGCGCCGTGGAGTCGTCGAAAGTACCCGGGCCACGGCCGATGCCCAGGTCGATCCGGCCCGCGTGCAGCGCGGCCAGCGTGCCGAATTGCTCCGCCAGCATGATCGGGGCGTGGTTCGGAGCGAGCACGCCCCCGGAGCCGAGCCGGATGGACGACGTCAACGCGGCCGCGTGGGCGGTCAGTACGACGGGCGGGAACGCTCCGATGGCCGGAGAGTGGTGATGCTCCGCGTACCAGAGCCGCCCGTAACCGAGATCCTCAAGGCGTCGGGCGAACTCGGTGGTGTCTCGTAGCGTGCCTTCCGCGCGGGCGCCCGTCTGGACCATGGCCACCTCGAGCGCGCTGAGCGGAACAGTGATCATTCGGTCAGTATAGGAAACGTCCGTCGGCGCCAACTCCCTTTGCGTGCAAGGTCGGTCGAGCTGAACGCCCTACGGCGACACTGCGTACCCATGAGGCGGGATGATCCCGGATCTGTCGTCGCGTCAACTGTCTTACGAGAGTCTTACGTGAGCCGAGTATTCATGAATATTTTCCTGCTTCGCGGGCTCGGCGGACCATGCTGTTCCGGCACGCGGACAACGTACGGCGTCTGCGTCCACACCCACGATCTTGTTCAGAGAACGTTTCAGAGAACGTTTTGGAGACCAACTCGATGAAGCTCGCCAAGCGTCTGATCCTCACCACCACAGCTCTCGCCACCGTGACCGTCGGCTCGCTCCTCGGCGCGACGGTCGGCCAGGCGGCAACCGCGCAGCCCGCCCACGCCGGCGTGGACGCCCCTGCCGCGCTGAAGGTCCCGGAAGGCAACAGGCTCACCGGCGTCTTCTCCGCCGCGGGCGTCCAGACCTACACCTGCACCGACGGTGCCTGGAAGCTGCTGGAACCCGCCGCGACCCTCTGGGCCAAGAAGGACCGCTCCCACCGCCCGGTCGCCCTGCACTCCCGCGGCCCCGTCTGGGTGTCCACGGTCGACGGCAGCGCCGTCAACGCCGCCGCCATAGCCACCTCCCCCAAGACCGGCACCATCCCCGAACTCCTCCTGCAGTCCACCGCCACCCGCGGCACCGGGGTCTTCGCCGGCGTCTCCTACATCCAGCGCCTCGACACCGAGGGCGGCGTCGCCCCCACCACCGCCTGCACCGGCACCGACCAGACCAGCGTCCCGTACACCGCCACCTACGCGTTCTACAAGCCCGCCAAGTGATGCGCTAGGGATCAACGGCAAGGGCCCCTGGAATGCGCCGATTTCGAGGGGCCCCTGCCCAGCCGTGTGAGACGAGACGGCAATTGCCGGAGCCCGGCGTCAGCCGTCACGGCGCGTAGTAGGCGGCGTACCAGGCCGAGTGACTCGCGGCGGAGAAGTCCTCGAAGTCGCCGGCCGCTTCACAGCGGAGCAGCCGTTGCAGTGCCGCTTCGGCTTCGGGCAGGCGTTGGCTCGACAGATACGCCTTGGTCCTGGCAAGACCGCCTCCGCACAGCAACTGAATGTCGATCGAGCAGCCTGCGTCCATGCTTGCGGACTTGGCCTGCCAGATGAGCAGCACGTCGTCGAGAACCCCGGCGTTGAACAGCTGCACGCAGCACAACTTCATCAGCTCCGTGTCACCGTCACCCTGCGCACGCTTCTCCAGCATTGTTCGTACGGTGAGCAGCCCTCGCACTTCGTCGAGGTCCGCGCCGACGGGGTGCAGGCCGTAGCGGCGCAGGCTTTCGTCTTCGTCCATCGCCATGCTTTCTCGCGGTTCGGTTCGGTGATCCGACCGCTCAACCGGAGCCGCCTTCTCCGTCCACTTCACCCGCGATCATTGTGAAGCGCCGCCGAATCCGAACTCGTTGCCGTCCGGGTCGTGGTAGGTGATCTTGCGCATGCCTTCCGGGTAGGTCTCGCGGCTCGTGGGCCTCAGTCCACGGTCGGCGATCTCGGCGACGCGGGTGTCGAGGTCGTCGACGAGGACGGTGTGCATGGCGTTGCCGGCCTGCTCGGGGCGATGCTCGATGTACACGTACCGATGTTCCGCGAGTTCCCAGACGGCTTCCGTGTCGTTCGGCAAGAACGCCGGCGGGGAGCCGAGGAGCCGTTCGTACCAGGCCAGTGCCGCCGCGTAGTCGGTGACCGGGATGCCTGCGAAGAGATCGAGGGGCATGCCGCAATGGTAGGTCCGGCGAGTCTCCGAATCAGAGGATCAGCCGTCTGCCTTGGCCACCGATCGGGCGGGAAGCGCTCGTCCCGGTGAGCCGGGGCGGCCGCGTGACTCGCGGGGCCGCGCCGCGGGTGTCGGCGGGCCGGCCGTATCCGAGGGGCGCGGGAGATCAGCTCTGGGCGGCCGGGCGTACGACGATCTCGTTCACGTCCACGGTGTCGGGCTGTTCGATGGCGAAGGCGATGGCCCGGGCGATCGCTTCCGGCGGGATCGCGATGTCGTCCCGCATCTTCGTGATGTCGGCGCGGACCTCGCTGTTGGTGGACGCCTCGGCGAAGTCGGTCGCGGTCACCCCGGGCGAGACGGTGGTCACCCGCATGGAGCCGCCCGACTCCTGGCGCAGCCCTTCGCAGATGGCCCGGACCGCGACCTTCGTACCGGCGTAGACAGCCATGGCCGGCGCGACGCGAAACGCGGCCGTGGAGGCGACGGTGACGAAGTGGCCCGTGCCCTGCTCCCGGAAGACCGGCAGCGCGGCACCGATTCCGTGCAGCACACCCTTCACGTTGACGTCGACCATCCGGTCCCATTCGTCGACGCGCAGATCGTCGAGGGGCGAGATCGTGCCGAGCCCGGCATTGCTGACGAGCACGTCGAGCCGGCCGAAGCGCTCACGGGCGACCGCGACCAGGGCGTGCAGGTCCTCCCGTCGGGTCACATCGGTGCGGATCTGCACGGCCTCGCCGCCCGCCTTCTCGATCCGGGCGACCAGTTCCTCCAGCCGCTCGGTCCGGCGTGCGCCGAGGACGAGTCGCGCGCCGCGTTCGGCGAGCAGCAGCGCGGTCGCCTCACCGATGCCGCCGCTGGCCCCTGTGATCGCCACTACCTTGCCGTCGATTCCCGACATGATGCCTTCCTCCTTGAGTCGTGCTCCGTACTTGAACCCAGTGTGCGGCGGGTTTAGCCTGGTATCCAGAGCGCATTTATCCTGGAATAAGGGCTGCCACACACCATGCCGAAACAGCCGGACCGCCGTCAGGAACTGGCCGCGTTCCTACGCAGCCGCAGAGAGCGCGTCACTCCGGACGAGGTCGGCCTGCCGGGGACCGGTCGCCGCCGGACGCCGGGGCTGCGGCGGGAGGAACTCGCCCTGCTCGCCGGGATCAGCGCCACCTGGTACACGTACCTGGAGCAAGGGCGGGAGATCCGCGCCTCGGAGCAGGTATTCGAGTCCCTCGCCTCGGTACTGCGGCTCAACCGGCACGAGCGCGGGCATCTGCTCCAGCTCGCCGGCCACGCACCACCGGCGGAAGCCGAGGCATCCGAACCCCTCACGCCCGAAGTGGCGGCCGTCCCGCTCCTGTTGCAGCCGCACCCCGCGTACATCATCGACGGCAACTACGACGTCCTCAGCCACAACCAAGCCGCCGACCAGCTGTTCCCGAACCTCATCACCGAGGACGACAGCCCGGCGAACTTCGTCCGCTGGGTCTTCCTCGAGCCCGTCGCCCGGGATGTGCTGGTCGACTGGGAGCCGGAGGCCCGAGGTCTGCTCGCCCGGCTCCGGACACTGGCCGGACGCCATCCCACCGACCCGCGCTACACCCGGCTGATCGAAGAACTGCACGAGGGTAGCCCGCAAGCACGGGCCTGGTGGGCCCAGTACGAGGTACAGCCCCGGCACAGCGGACGGAAACGGCTGAGGCACCCGGGCCTTGAACCGGTCGACTACGCCTACACCGCCTTCCACCTGGCCGAACAGCCGGAGCAGACCCTCGTGATCTATCTCGCCGGCGGCACTGAACCGGCCGAAGGAACGCGGGCGAGTGCGGCGGCGGCGCTGATGGGTACCGTCCACCCGTCTGCGTAGCGTCGTGCGGCCGCTCATCCGCGTATGCGTGGTGTCGTACGGCCCCACCGGACAGGCCCAGTTGGCAGGGAGAGGTACGTCATCCAGGCGTCCGTGCCGCGCTTTCCTGGGCTTCGAGAAGCTCGTCGCCGTGCTCGACGGCCCAGCGTCCGAGCGCCGTCATCGGGCCCTCGACGAGGCTCTGTCCCAGACTGGTCAGGCCGTACTCGACACGAGGTGGCGCCTCGGCGTGTGCGTGACGGTCGACCAGGCCGGCGGCGAGCAAGCGGTGCAAGGTATCGGTCAGGACCTTGTCGCTGATGCCGCCGATCTCGGTACGCAGTGCGCGGCGTCGGCGCGGTCCCGTGCGAAGAGCCGCCAGCACAACGGGATCCCAGGTGTGGGCGAAGAGATCGGTGGCCGCACGCAGACGGCAGTCGGCGACCAACTCGTAGCAGTGGGCTTCGCGATCGGTCATCTCGCCGCCCATCCTCGCGCGTTGGTTACGCACCGATCGGTGCGTAACGCCTTCCTTACCGTAACTGCCCTACTGGCTACTGCTTGCTACTGCTTGAGAGGCAGCGACGATGCGAATCGGGATCCTGGGAACGGGGACACTGGCGGCGGCCCTGGGCGAGGGCTGGGCGCGTGCGGGGCACGAGGTGGCGATCGGCGGACGGTCGCAGCTCAAGGCGGAGAAGCTTGCCGAGCGGCTGGGCCACGGAGTGCTCGCCGTCGCGCCACGCGAGGTGGCCATCGGGCGCGATGCCGTACTGCTCGCCGTGTCATGGGACGGCGTCGAGGACATGCTGCGATCGGCGGGTGCGCCTGACGGCGTCCTCGAGGGGACGCCGTTGATCGATCCCACGAACGCCGTCGCACACGGTGTCGGCACTCTGCTCACCGAACCCGGCGAGTCGATGGCGGGGCGGATCGCCGAACTCGCCCCAGGCGCCCACGTCGTGAAGGCGTTCCACCTCTTTCCCGCCGACCAGTGGACGAGCTCTCCCGACCCTGACCGAACCCGCGTGACCGTCGCGATGTGCGGCGACGATACGGCGGCACTCCACACCGTCGGCGAACTGGTGCGTGGCGTCGGCGGGACGCCGGCGGTACTCGGGGCGCTGGACCGCGTCCACCAGCTGGAAGAGGTGGCGGGCTTCGTCATCGGGCTGGCGTTCGCGGGCTTCGACCCCAACTCCGCGGTCCCTTGCGTTGCTTCATTGCCTGCGGTGTCCTGAGCCGTCGTCCATAAGGTCGTAGCCCGCGATGAGGTCGAGGAGCAGTTCGACGCGGGTTCGGACACGGCTGTCCACGGTTCCCCGGACACTCACCGATACCTGGCTTCGGCCCGGATCGCCGGGCTTATCGGTAGCCGCTCCAGCTCACAGGGGTAGTCATACGGACTGTCCATGTCCTCTGGTCACAACGGAGTGTCTACGCCGGTCTCGAAGGAGAATCGCAGGTAGTGGATCACGCGGCATCCCCTCAGGCGTCCGCAGACTCTGCGCGCACAGAGTCTGTCAGCGGGGCTCACTTGATACCGGGCCCAGGAGCACCGCTATGGCAGCCAATAAGCCGGAGACTCCCGCACCGGTGCGGGCCTGAGACCGCCGCCGCATGCCCATGCTCCTCGCCCAACGGGTCGTTGCGGGCTTTCCATGCCCACGGTTCGGGCCGGCGACACCGCAGAGCCAAGAGGTATCCATCCGAAGTACCAGGCAGCCTCTGATTGGTCATCCATTCGCGGACTCGGCGGTCCGAGGAGCGGCCACGTGGACAGTGCCGTGTGCCGCAGCTTCAGGCGCGTCCAATGAGTTGACCTGCAGAGTCGGATCTCCACCCAGCCTTTGGCGAATGCATATGCGCGGCGGCAGTTGCTGGATAGAGTCGTATCGTCACAGTTGGTTGTGGGGACAACCGAAGTGTCTTTCGGCTGCCAATGTCCTGGGGAGGGCCTGCAGCAAATGAGTCGTCGTTCTACCGGTTTTGTCGGCGCGTGGGCTGAGGTGCAACGGCAGCAGCAGCGCCAGTCGGAAGCCGAGACCAGACAGCGGAGACAAGAAGCTCAGCAAGCGCGGGCTTACCAGCGGCGAGCTGCCCAAAGCCATCGCGAGTACAGGCAGGCAGATGCGTTGCGTCGCACGGAGGAACTGGACGCAGAGGTAGCGGCACTGCAAAGCCTTCTCGCTTCAGGTTGCGACGCTCCGGCTTTCAGGGCGTCCTCGCTCAAGCGAGCCGAGGTCGTTCAGCCTTTCGCTCCAGGTCCGTTGGCGCGGCCGCTGCCCCTGCCGGATGTCAATCAGTACCAAACGCAGAGTGGTTGGACGGCGAGTCGCCGGGCTCATGCTCAAGCCGAGGCGCGGGCGCGTTTCGAGCGGGACCTGCAGGCTGCACAGGCAGCGGAGGCTCACCGTCAACAGCAACTGGCCTCGTATCAGCGTGAGTACCAACAGTGGGTCGACGCCCAGCTGGCCGAGGTGCGTGAGCACAACGCCGGCGTGGTCGCGATATCCGAAGGCGTGAGGCGCCGAGATCCCGATTCCGCGGTCGAGTACTTCTCAGCTGCTCTCTATTCCTCAACGGCGTGGCCTGAGGGCTTCCCACGACAGATAGCGGCCGCGTACGACTCAGCTGCCCGACAGCTGGTGCTCGACTGGGAGTTGCCCTCCTACGACATCGTCCCTGCGATCAAGTCCGTTCGGTACATGTTCGGGACCGACCAGGACAAGGAGACCTCCCGCCCGGAAAGCCAGCGGCGGGCTCTGTACAAGGAGATGCTCGCGCAGTGCATGTTGCTTGTCCTGCACGAGCTCTTCGCCGCGGACGAACAGGGGGCGCTGGAGTCAGTGGCCCTGAACGGGTTCGTTGACGGACATGACCCCACGACGGGCCGACCGGGCCACATCTTCCTCGCGACGGTCATGGCCTCACGCTCTTCGTTTCGTGACTTGCACTTGGCGCAGGTGGATGCAGGGAGTTGCCTGGCCGGCGCCCTGAGAGGGCAGCTCTCGACCAGGCCGGACCAACTCACACCGGTACGGCCGAGCCGCAGGCCACAAGACGTCGGAAACCGCGTTGTCGCCCACGGCAGCGACGAGGAACCGGACCTGTACGACATGGACCCGGTGGAATTCGAGAATCTCGTTGCTGATCTCTTCCGGGCCATGGGAATGCAGGCGGTGACGACCCAGCGCTCAGGCGATGGAGGTGTGGACGTCGACGCGCTGGATCCGACACCGATCCGAGGCGGCAAGATCGTCGTACAGGTGAAGCGCTACCGCAACACGGTGCCGCCCACTGCCGTGCGTGACTTGTACGGGACTGCGCAGGGTGCGGGCGCCAACAAAGGCGTGCTGGTGACGACGTCAGGGTTCGGCCCCGGCTCACATACCTTCGCCAACGGCAAGCCGTTGGAGCTGATCTCGGGCACGGAACTCGTCGACCTGTTGCATCGTCACGGACTGCGCGGACGATTGGGCGAGGGTGGTCGTCAAGCCTCCCCGCAGCCGACCCCGACGGACCCGAACACTCGGCTCCCCGACGACTACAACGTGCTGGGAATGTCGTGGGCCGGAAGCGTCGCCTTGGACGTGTGCGCGCTCGTCTGCCATGGCAATCGCGTCCTCAGCGACGATCACTTCGTCTTTTTCAACAATCCACAGACTCCCGACGGCTCCGTGCGTGCCCTTCCCGCGGTGGCGCCTGACAAGGCTGCGATCTGTGTCGCCTTCGACGGGCTGCCGGTGGAGGCTGATCGGTTCGTGCTGGTGGCGGCCATCGATCCGGAGGTCAACCCGGACGCGGATCTCTCGGGATTCACTGATGCCTGCATCCGGCTGCTCGATCCGGTGATGTCGGAGCTGGGACGGCTTGAGGTCTCTGACGGCCGACCGCTCGAAACCGCCTTGGTACTCGGTTCCTTCCGCCGAAGGGCCAGCGGAGACTGGGAGTTCGTCCTTGGCGGCAAGGGCTACACGGGTGGCCTGGAGGAACTCGTTCAGGACTACGGCATCGATGTGGAGTAGGTCAGCCTGGGTATGGATGAGGTCTGTGAACGCGGCTTGAGGATCCATGTCAAGGCGCGTTCGCAGACCTTTCCCTCAGGCCTTGCTCGCGGAGAGCGCGACTCGGTGCGTGTCCATTCCCGGCCGTGAGACAAGCAGCGCGCCGGTCGTTCAGCGCACCTGTGCTTTCCGGAGAGCGTCGGCTTGGGACTTCAGCATGTCGTGGTCCAGCTTCGGCATGAAGGCGCGCTTCTTCGATGCCGAGAGCTGGCTGCCGACGATGCTGTCCGACACGGCGGTAACGGTCGCCTCTCCTGTGCGGACAGTTGTGATCAAGGAAAACGTGTCCGATTTGAACCCGTTCAGATCGGCAGTCCAGTGCATCCGGAAACTCACCGAGGCGTCTCCCAGCGTGACTTGGCTCGCCACTCGCTCGATGTCTGCCGTCACACGATCGCCGTACCGGCTCAGGAAGGACAACGACGGGCAAGCATCCAGAGCCTTGTCGAGGGAAGCAAGATGAGCATCCGCACCGTCGGAGTCATAGCTGGCGAAGGTGAGGCTCTCGGTCGGCGGGGCGAATCCGGAAGGGGATATCGAGACCCAGGCCCTGGCAACCGAGGTGGCGGAAGCGCCGGCGCGAGCATCCCAGAGCGGACGGCACGCTTCTGGCCGCACATCGGGATCGGATGTGCTGCCGTCGGTGCTCGACTCGGGTGTGCTGGTGACGCTGTAACCCGGCAAGCTCCCGTCTCGTGGCAGTGCTGCCGTCAACTCGGCGGCGCTCAGCGGCTGCACAGCTGCGGATGGTGTTCTCGAAGGATCGAAAGACGCACCGGACCGGGCTTCCGTGTTGCCTGTAGCCGAAGAACAACCACCTACAAGAACAAGCACAGCACCGGCAGAGGCCACGGGCAGGGAGGAACGGCCTCGCTTGAACGACATACGGACCCCCGTCGCAAGACATCGAATGCCACGCAGTGTATGCGCTGGTCAGGCTGCGCCTGGTTGCCGCGAACTGCAGGGGCCGAATACTGCCGATCTGGCTTGGGCGGATCCTCGCCGATCGCGTCAAAATTCCGCAACCTACCGCAGCGTGCACCAAGTTACGTGTGCTCGGCGCGCTCGCCTCTGGTTACTACACCCCTCCTGAAAGGGTCTGTGAACGCGGCTTGATGACCCATGTCAAGCCGTGTTCACAGCCCTTTCCGTCAAAGGTGTTCGGACTGGTCGTCCATGGTCGTACCTCTGAGGGTGCTGGGCAGCATCAGCCGCGTCGCTGCCACCAGCGCCGCTTCGGCTCGACCATCCGAGGATGGTCTGCGGTCTCACCAAAGGCTGGTGGCGTTACCGAGGAGAGGGAGTTCAGGGCGGCACGGATACGGTCGAAGGAGACAATCGCGTGGTGACCGTCGGCGGGCAGCGTCACCCCCAGGCAGACCAATTTGAAACTGTCCCCGCTGAGGCGAACGCTGATGAACGCCGGTGCCCCCACGCACCCCAGTGGCAGGTCTCCGTTCCAACGGATGCTGTCGCTGCTGGTGCGCGTAACCTGGCCGACCACCACAGCCTGCTCTCGGGCACCGTCCTCGACGATGTGCCCCAGCACGTAGGCCGCTATCGGGTGCTCACCGAGGCCGGCGATGTCCTCTTCCGTGGCGGCGATACCGTCGGTGATCTCGTCGGTCGTCCAGCGCCACCCCTTGCGAGCGCCGTGCGCGTGCAATCCGGTGGTGGGCATGACCGCCACCCCCAGGTCGCCGAGATGAGTCCACCCCTCCGCGAAGTCGATCATCATCAGCTTCTCTGCGCTCATCGCGGGTGTGCACAAGTCCGGGCGCAGGGTGAACTCGGCCAACTCGACTCTCGCCGGCTCGCCGGCAGTTACGAGGTGCTGGCGGATGACCTCGCCCTCGGCGGTCGTCTCCACGAGTCCGTTGAACCAGAAGGCCGTGGCGTGTTGTTCCTCCCGGTGGGCTCGCTGGAAGGGAAGCGTCGATCGGCCGGCGTGATCGACTATCGCGTCGATCGTCGCACTATGAAGGTCGGGTAGGTCGGACACAGTTCGAGAGGCTAGTGCCTGCTCTGAGACAGGAAAAGGAGCCCAGAGCACCCGGACTCAACGGTCAGCGCTGGTCACGGGCCTCTCAGCCGGATGGCGTCCTGGACCGGCTGATGAGCGCGTCGATCCCTAGATGCTCCAGGAGAAGGGCCTTGAGCCCGCGACCGTCGATGAGTGAAGTGAGTAATCGTCAGGACTTGTGGATCGTGCGTTCTAGGATCTTGGGATGAGTGATGAGCTTCTTCACCTCACGGTCCTGGGCTGCGCGACGCCCTACCCGAGTGTGGACAATCCGTGCTCCGGCTATCTGCTGTCGAGCGGGGACACCCGCATCTGGGTGGACGCTGGCAGCGGGACGCTCGGCCCGCTTCAGCGTCATGTGCGGCTGGACGAGCTCGATGCGATCTGGATCTCGCATCTGCACGCCGATCACAGCGCGGACCTGCTCACCGCGTACTACGGAGCCCTGCACGCGGACATCCACCTCGCAGCGCCGATCCCTCTCTATGGTCCGCCGGGAATCGCCGACCGGTTGGCCGACTTCCTCACCAACACTCCGGCCCGCAGCCCGATCGAATCCGCCTTCGCCGTCACCGAGTTGTACGACGGGCACCAGGTGGCCATTGGCTCGCTCCGGCTGACCAGCCGCGCGGTGTCGCACGGCATTCCGGCCTTCGCCGTACGCATCGAGGCGGCGGGCAAGTCGCTGGTGTACTCCGGGGACACAGCACCGTGCCCGAGCCTCGTGGAGCTGGCCGAGGGATGCGACGTGCTGTTGTGTGAGGCCGAGAGCGCACAGGCGCCGGTCGAGGGCGAGCAGGTGCACCACACGCCCGAGGACACCGGAGACACAGCCAGCGCGGCCGGGGCGGGCAGACTGATCGTCACGCACGTCGGCCCCTTCCTCACACCGCAGCAAGCGGTGGCGCGTGCCTCGGTACGGTTCGGCGGTCCCGTCGACTACGCCGCCCCCGGTGCCACCTTCTCGATCGGCCAGGCCGCGGCTGCCTCGGGGCGTTCGACGAACTGACCTC
Organism: Streptomyces sp. NBC_00620; assembly: GCF_026341825.1. Lineage (GTDB taxonomy): Bacteria > Actinomycetota > Actinomycetes > Streptomycetales > Streptomycetaceae > Streptomyces. The sequence continues at coordinate 587,187 of NZ_JAPENY010000001.1, read as the reverse complement.
GTTTGAAGCGGGTGCTTGCCCGGACGAGGGCGACGAGGTGGGGCGCGTTCACGGCCCGCCACCGTTGCTGGGCGGACTCGACGAGTTTGAAAACCCTGGCCAGGGTGGCGGCGCGGGAAGACGGCAACCCACCCCAACCGCGTCGGCAGGACGGAAGAGGTCTGCGAACGCGGCACGATGATTCACGTCGTGCGGTCCGGCACGCGACCACCGCGGGGCGCGGACGCCGACGCCCGCGGCTGGGCATGCGAGATCGAACGACACCAGCGGATCGCCGACCGCATCTCCAGCTCCTCGACGACCTCGGTCAGCCCTCGGGTGGCGCCTACGAGAATCCGTGACCCGGGAACCCACTGGACCGGCCTGTCCGCCGCAGCCAGGATGCGTCCATGCCCTTCCCCGAGCCGATGCCCAATTCCGGAACAGACACCCTCCGCCGTTACGTGATGGCCACCCCGAGCCCCAAGACCGGCCGCTACCTGGACCTGCTCCATGGCAACTTCGTCAGGCTGCCCGCCGAGGAACGCACACAGTTCCTCCAGACCCTCGGCCTCGACTCGCGGAGTGTCACTGACGCCGAACTCGAATTCATGCTCCAGCCCAACTGGCGCTCCCGCATAACCGCGGCATGGATGATCGGGCTGGACCACCGCGAGCAGTTCCGCGAGCGCATTGGTGCCCTCTTGCTCGCCAGCGAACTCACCTACGCTGGCCAGGGCTACTGCATCGCACTCGCCCTGCTCGGCACTACCGAGGACGCGGCCTTGCTCACCACCTACCTGGACCACTACCTCCGGCGGCCCGAGTGCCAATACGACCAGGAATGGGCGCTGGGCGCGCTCTTGCACCTCGACGGAGTCCTCGGCACCACGCACGCCGCCGGGTTCCTGGAACCGGACGGACTCTGGAGCCAATGGGCCAATGACCGCAACAGGCTCCCTGAAAAGTTGAGGCAGCACATCGGCGAAATGTGCGCCCTCGCCGACGAGTACGCGCAGCACGATGCCCCTCCCGGGCACTCCTGACCGAGCGCACTCGATCGGGCGAAATTGCCCGTCTTCTGGGCGGTACCCGCTCCTCGGTCAGAGACCGGACGGGTGGCTGGAGAGCCAGTCTGTGTGCTGGTCGCGCAGTCGGTCTCGCTCCTCGGGCGTCGCGAGGATGACGTCTGCGCCGCCGTCGTACGGATTGTGGATGCGTCGAAGTTCCGTATCAGCGAAGAACACTTCGACGAGCGCCTCGTCCGCGACGGCGCGCAGCAGCCCATCGACGCAGCCGCGTTCCCACGGGCGCCGGTCGGCGTACAGACGTGTGTGGGTATGGAACTCCGGGTCAGGGTCGTTCTGCTCGGACTCGGTCCACCAGCGGACGCCGTTCGGGTGCAGCGCCTCCCGTGGTGATGCGTAGCCGGCGGGCCCGTTCGGAGTGTCCGACCAGTCCATGGTCACCACGAACACATCCGTGCCCGCGAACAGTTCGTCGAGGACCGTGTTGTATCGGTCCAGCGCGATCGCGTACTCGTCTTCGGACACCGGGTAGCGCTTCGAGCCGGGGAGGCTGTGGAAGCGCACCCAGCGATCCGTGTACGTACCGCGAAACGTGTGGGCGACAGGCGGACCCGACGGCCGTCGTTCCTGCCACAGCCTTGCCAGCAGCGTGGGGGTGAAGCCAGTACTCATCCATCCGCCTTCGCGACACGGATCGGGCAGGACACCCTCGTCCCGTCGAGCCTGTGCTGCCATGTGACCCTTCGGCCGCGGTCGACTGTCGGGTGGACCAGCCTGTCATCCCAGGAGGTGGGCAAGAGATTCGTCTCCAGCTGGATAGGGGCGCTCCTGGGGCAGCAGCCGGGCGGCGGAGTCCAAGTCGCCACTGCGGACGAGGGCGTGGATCTCGTGGGCGAGGGGAGTGATGTCGCGGATGGAGACCGTCCAGTCGTCCGCGTAGTGCCGTACGGCCTCGCCGGCGAGACCCAGTTGCAGGGACCGGTACGGCAAGGGCTGGAGGTGCAGGTCCCGTTCGGGGTCCCACTGGACGCGAGCGGGAGCGCGCTTCAACTGACGTTGCCAGGTGGCTCGGTCGGGGTGCACCCCGCGGACGTAGCTCGACAGAGACGAGTGGCGCAGCGCCCACTCGAAGCCGTCGCGGCTGATCTCGACAGCGAGGACGGTCTCCTGCCCCGCTTTCGTACCCCAGCCGCAGCGGTACATCATCCACAGGAAGCTCGGCTTGATCCATGTCATCCGGTCCCGCTTCCACATGGCGGGAAAACGACCCTCGCGCACCGCTGGCAGGCCAATGGCCGGGGAATACGCCTGGTAGACGGTGATCGTGGATGCCGTGTGGAGTGCTCGGATCCTGCGTTGCGGTTGTTCCATGGCGTACAGCGTGGCGCCCGTCGGGTGGGGGCAGCCATCGGTTTTCGACTGGCTTCGTGACGGGGGTGTCGGCCGCGGGGTCGGGTTGGGCGTGCACGGAATCGCCAGGAACCCTCGTGCGTTGTGGGGAGTGGGTATGAGATGCCGGTGGTGGGCGAGCCGGGCAGCCCGAGTGACCTAGCTGACAGGAATTGGAGGGCCGCAATGGCTGCGCAGACGCAGAGGGCCGTGCTGGCGGGTGGATGTTTCTGGGGGATGCAGGACCTGATCCGCCGGCTTCCGGGAGTTACGGCGACCCGGGTCGGATACACCGGGGGTGACGTGCCGAACGCGACGTACCGCAACCACGGCACGCACGCGGAGGCCATCGAGATCCTTTTCGACCCCGAGAAGACCGACTTCCGCGCGCTCCTGGAGTTCTTCTTCCAGATCCACGACCCGAGCACCAAGAACCGTCAGGGCAACGACATCGGCCTCAGCTACCGCTCGGCGATCTACTACGTGGACGACGAGCAGAAGCGGACCGCCGAGGACACGATCGCGGACGTGGACGCCTCCGGACTGTGGCCGGACAAGGTCGTCACCGAGGTCGAGCCGGTCGGCCCCTTCTGGGAGGCCGAGCCCGAGCACCAGGACTACCTGGAGCGTTACCCGGAGGGCTACACCTGCCACTTCCCGCGCGCTGGATGGCGGCTGCCCGCCCGCGCGCAGGGCTGACCCCGTACGCAATACCGCGCCCCGCCGTGGCCGTCATGGCCGGCACCGCTGAAGCCGTGCCGGCACGTGCGGCCTCAGCGCGGGAGCGTCGCCGGGCTGCCCCCGTTCGCCTCGTACCCCGCCACCGCCAGCGCCCGGTACACCGCGTAGTCCGCCGCCGGGTCGGACGTGAGGGTCCAGGGCAGCGCGCCGACATGGCCGTCGACGTGCACCAGCTGGTTCATGGCCTCCGCCCAGCGCTCGCTGCGGACCAGGAAGAAGACCAGCAGATGGCGGACGTGGGCGAGCATCGGGTCGTCGGGGCGGGCCGCGTGCACCGCGAAGAGGGCGCCGTGGACGGCCTTCGTCACGACCTCACTCTGGTAGAAGCTGCGGACCAGGTTCACCTCGGGGAGGTGCTCGAAGACCGCGAAGAGCGGCATGGCGGCAAGAAGTGAGCCCTGCGGGGCCCGCGCTGCCGCCGCCTCCGCGAACGAGTACGACACCTCCCGCGAGCCGTGCCACTTCTCGCACCAGTAGTGCAGCGCCGCGAGATGCGCACCCATGTGGGCCGGAGCGCGGTCCAGGATCTTCAACCAGAGCTTCTCGAACTCCGGCTGGGGGTAGGCGAGTCCGCGGGCCACCGAGAGCTCGATGATGTACGGGATCGGGTCACCGGGGGACAGCAGCGCCGCCTCGCCGCACGCCGACTTCGCCTCCTCCATGATGATCCGGAACTCGTCCGTGCCCGGCGTCGACGTGCGCCACGCCTGCTGCACCAGGAACTCCGCGTGCACCGACGCGCCGCCCGCGTCCTTGGGCTTCTCTGCCCGCCACACCCGCAGCCACTGTCCGCCGGGCGTCTCGCTGACCCCGCCGGGGCGCTGCTGCAGCTCCAGCGACGCGGCGCCCGCGAAGGCCTGCACCCGCTGCCAGCGCCGCTCGCCCGCCGTTTCCGTGCCCGCGAGGAGCTGCGACGCGGAGCGGTAGTCCTGCGTGCGCTGCACCAGGTCCAGCACGTCCACCAGGTCCCGGTCGGGGCCCGGCATACGGATGTCCAGCTCCTCCTGGAGCAGGAATCCGTAGTTCGCCGGGTCCGCGGCGTCCGGGTCGCCCGGCGAGACCAGCTGTATACCGGCACGCCTGCGCCTGAAAACCGGCAGCAGGACCAGGCTGAACAAGGCCAGCGCCATCAGGACCCAGAGAATCTCCATGCCTCAAGCGAACCAGACGGGTCGGACAATTGGCGAACCCGATCGCCTCCACCGGCACCCGCCCCCCGGTGAACGGGTCGCCTCCACGACCGCGCGACCGCATCAGCCCCGCGAGCGCACTACGCTCGGTACCCATGAGCGACAGGCACATCAGTCAGCACTTCGAGACCCTCGCGATCCACGCGGGCAACACCGCCGATCCCCTCACCGGCGCGGTCGTCCCGCCGATCTACCAGGTCTCGACCTACAAGCAGGACGGCGTCGGCGGGCTCCGCGGCGGCTACGAGTACAGCCGTAGCGCCAACCCCACCAGGACCGCCCTGGAAGAGAACCTCGCCGCCCTGGAGGGCGGTCGTCGCGGCCTCGCGTTCGCGTCCGGACTGGCGGCCGAGGACTGCCTGTTGCGCACGCTGCTCAGCCCCGGCGACCACGTGGTCATCCCGAACGACGCGTACGGCGGCACGTTCCGCCTGTTCGCGAAGGTCGTCTCCCGGTGGGGGGTGGAATGGTCGGTCGCCGACACCAGCGACCCCGCCTCCGTACGGGCAGCCGTCACCCCCAAGACCAAGGTTATCTGGGTGGAGACCCCCTCCAACCCCCTCCTCGGCATCACCGACATCGCCGTCGTCGCCCAGATCGCGCGCGACGCGGGCGCCAGGCTGGTCGTCGACAACACCTTCGCGACCCCCTACCTCCAGCAGCCGCTCGCGCTCGGCGCGGACGTCGTCGTGCACTCGCTGACCAAGTACATGGGCGGTCACTCGGACGTCGTCGGCGGCGCGCTGATCGTCGGTGACCAGGCACTGGGCGAGGAACTGGCGTACCACCAGAACGCGATGGGCGCGGTCGCCGGGCCCTTCGACTCCTGGCTGGTGCTGCGCGGCACCAAGACGCTCCCGGTGCGCATGGACCGGCACAGCGAGAACGCCACCAAGGTCGCCGAGATGCTCACCCGGCACGCGCGCGTGACGCGCGTTCTGTACCCGGGTCTCCCGGAGCACCCCGGTCACGAGATCGCCGCCAAGCAGATGAAGGCGTTCGGCGGCATGATCTCCTTCCAGGTCGACGGCGGCGAGGAGGCGGCCGTCGAGGTCTGCAACCGCGCCAAGGTGTTCACGCTCGGCGAGTCCCTGGGCGGGGTGGAATCCCTGATCGAGCACCCCGGGCGCATGACGCACGCGTCCGTGGCCGGCTCCGCCCTCGAAGTGCCCGCCGATCTCGTACGCCTCTCCGTAGGCATCGAGAACGTCGACGACCTGCTTCAGGACCTCCAGCAGGCGCTCGGCCAGTAACCGGTTCACCAGCCCGTCAGTGGTGGGGTCGTCTCCGACGGCGGCTCCACCCAGGGCTGCGCTGTGATCGCCCAGACGGCGAAGGCGACGGCCGCGGCGAACAGCAGCAGCCACATCAGGCGCCGGGCCACCGTCCTGCGGCGCAGGATGCGGCTTCCACGGCGTACGACGTCCGCGTGCAGGTCGGGCGGCACGGGGGGCGGCGTCCGCTCCAGCATCCGCCGTACGGCCGCCTCGCGCTCACGCACACTCATGACGGCACCACCTTCGCCAGGGCCGGTGCCGGTCCGCGCGGCGGGTGCAGCAGGGTCGCCATCGCGCGGGCGCAGATCGCCCGTACCCGTTCCGTGGGGAGCCCGAGCAGGGCAGCAGTCTGTTCCTCGGCGACCCCCTCGTACAGCCTGAGGACCAGGATCAGCCGCTCCTGGGGCGCCAGGCGCGCCAGGACACTGTCCGACGACGGGCGGGTCCGGCCGAGGCTTCCGTGCTGGTGCCAGGCGCCGCGTGCGAAGCGGACGGCCAGGTGCTGGCGGGCGTGGTCGTACGGATCCTCGCCGCGCAGCCTGTCCCAGGAGGCGTACGTCTGGGCGAGGGCCAGCGTCAGCAGGCGCCGCGCGCGCGGGTTGGCGTCCCGGGGCTCCGCCGTGAGCAGTGTGGCGGCATGCAGCAGTCGCCCTGCCGCGCCCGCGACGAACGCCTCGAACTCCCGGGCCCGGCGGGCGTTTTGGGACGCCTGCCGTTCGCGCAACCGTGCCTCCCGCCTGAGGCCGACCCTGAAAGAAACGGGGCCCCGGCCGCGCACGACAGGCCGCACCGCGTACGACAAGGACCCGATCTCATATGAGGCCAGACGCGGCCTCCCGGTCAAGGGCCGGGCACACATGCACGCGCGCGTGGAGGGAAAAGCGAACCCCGCGCACGCGCGCGTGGAGGGAAAACGGAACCTCGCGCACGCGCGCGCGTGCTTGCAGGCATGGAGGGGCAGGACCTCGCGCGCGTGGAGGACCTGGGCGCCGGATCCGGCGCCCGGTGCGGCTCAGGAAGCCGGCTGCGACTCGCCCACCGGCGGGCCCTGGGCGGCCTGACGGGCCGAGAGCGCGCTGTTGAAGCGCGTCAGGAGCGTGCAGAACGCCTCGCGCTCCTCCGGCTCCCAGTCCTCCGTCAGCTCGGCCATCAACTGGCGCCTGGAGGAGCGCACTTCGTCGAGGCGGGACTGCCCGCGCGGCGACAGCTGGAGCACCACCGCGCGTCCGTCCTCGGGGTGCGAGGTGCGCTTGACGAGCCCGGTGTCGACCAGCGGTGCCACCTGCCGGGTGACCGTCGAGGAGTCGATACCCATGCTTGCGGCGAGCGCCTTGACGCCCATCGGGCCTTCCTTGTCGAGGCGGTTGAGCAGGAGGTAGGCGGCGCGGTCCATGGAGTTGCGCACCTGCCCCACCCCGCCGAGCCGGGTCTGTTCGGCACGGCGCGCGAAGACCGCGACCTCGTGCTGCAGGGTGTCGAGAAGACCGGTGTCACCGACGGTCGTCATGTCCATCGACATCTCTGGTGTTGTGGGCATGGCCGGGGGCTCAATTCATGCGTGGGGAGCTGGGTTGGGGGACAGGGTACGCGGCCGGGGCGCGGGCCGTACCGACGCTGCGTAAACCAGTCTCGGAGCGTGGTCACACCGGGAGGAGAGCCGTGTGAACTGCGAGACTGGTGGTCATGAGCTACAGCACGGCTGACTCCTTGCCCAGCGTGACTCTCGACGACGTACGCGGCGCGCAGAAGATGCTCACGGGTGTGGCGCGGATGACCGCGATGGAGGGCAGCAGGTACCTGTCCCAGCTGGTGGGCGCGCCGGTGCACCTCAAGTGCGAGAACCTCCAGCGCACGGGTTCGTTCAAGCTGCGCGGCGCGTACGTGCGGATCGCGGGGCTGCTTCCCGAGGAGCGCGCCGCGGGTGTCGTCGCCGCGAGCGCCGGCAACCACGCGCAGGGCGTCGCGCTGGCCTCCTCGCTGCTCGGGGTGCGTTCCACTGTCTTCATGCCCACCGGCGCGCCGCTGCCGAAGGTCGCGGCCACGCGCGAGTACGGCGCCGAAGTGAGGCTGCACGGACAGGTGGTGGACGAGACGCTGGCCGCCGCCCAGGAGTACGCGGAGCGGACGGGGGCGGTGTTCATCCACCCCTTCGACCACCCCGACGTCATCGCGGGGCAGGGCACCGTCGGCCTGGAGATCCTGGAGCAGTGCCCGGAGGTGCGCACGATCGTCGTCGGGATCGGCGGCGGAGGCCTCGCCGCGGGCATCGCGATCGCGGTGAAGGCGCTGCGCCCCGATGTGCGGATCGTCGGTGTGCAGGCGGCGGGCTCGGCGGCGTACCCGCCCTCACTTGCGGCCGGGCGCCCGTTGTCGATCGAGAACCCGGCGACGATGGCCGACGGCATCAAGGTCGGGCGGCCGGGCGATGTGCCGTTCCGGATCATCGGGGACCTGGTGGACGAGGTCGTCACGGTGTCCGAGAACCATCTGTCCAGTGCGCTGCTGCTCTGCCTGGAGCGGGCCAAGCTGGTCGTCGAGCCGGCGGGTGCGAGCCCCGTCGCGGCGCTGCTGGCCGAGCCGGGCGCCTTCGAGGGCCCGGTCGTCGCGCTGCTGTCGGGCGGCAATGTGGACCCGCTGCTGATACAGCGCATCCTGCGCCACGGCATGGCGGCGAGCGGCCGCTACCTGGCGGTCACGCTGCGTCTGACGGACCGCCCCGGCGCCCTGGCCACACTTCTCGGGGTGTTGTCAGTGGCCGACGCTAACGTCCTCGATGTGAGCCACGTACGGACCGATCCACGGCTCGGGCTCACGGAGGTGGAGGTCGAGCTGCACCTGGAGACGAAGGGGCCCGAGCACTGCGCCGAGGTGAACCAGGCGCTGCGCGAGGCGGGTTACACGGTCATCGACTGAGGTCCGCTGAGCTCGTCCGAGGTTGTCTTCGCAGGTCAGGGGCGTTGTCAGTGCGAGGTGGAAAAATCTGTTGAGTGACGCGATACATCGCGTTATGGTGTGTCCCTCGCCACATATCCCACCACAAGTCTGTCCGGGCGGTCGAACGCTTTTAAACGCCGGGCGGGACAAAACAGCGAAAACTAAGCTCCTTCCTAGGAATTCCCCAACCACTTGGGAGACCCCACATGCCAGGCGCCATCTATGCCGAAGGCCTGGTGAAGACCTTCGGTGACGTAAGGGCTCTGGACGGCGTCGATCTCGATGTCCCAGAGGGAACCGTGCTGGGCCTGCTCGGGCCGAACGGCGCGGGCAAGACGACGGCGGTCCGCTGTCTGACCACCCTGCTGCGGCCCGACAGCGGCAAGGCGATCGTCGCGGGCGTCGACGTCCTCAAGAACCCCGACGCGGTGCGCCGCCGGGTCGGTCTGTCCGGGCAGTTCGCCGCGGTCGACGAGTATCTGACCGGCCGCGAGAACCTCCAGATGGTCGGCCAGCTCTACCAGATGAAGGCGAAGGCCGCGAAGGTCCGGGCGGAGGAGCTGCTCGAGCAGTTCAACCTCACGGACGCCGCCGAGCGCACCGCCAAGACCTACTCGGGCGGTATGCGCCGCCGGCTCGACCTGGCGGCGGCGCTCGTCGTCTCGCCGCCGGTGATGTTCATGGACGAGCCGACGACCGGCCTGGACCCGCGCAACCGCCAGCAGCTGTGGGAGGTCATCAAGCAGCTCGTCTCCGGCGGTACGACCCTGCTGCTCACCACCCAGTACCTGGAAGAGGCCGACCACCTCGCGCACGACATCTGCGTGGTCGACCACGGCCGCGTCATCGCCCGCGGCACCGCCGACCAGCTCAAGGCGCAGACCGGCGGCGAGCGCGTCGAGGTCGTCGTGCACGAGCGCGAACACATAGAGACGGCGTCCGAGGTGCTCCGCGGCTTCGGCAAGGGCGAGACCACCGTCGAGGAGCACACCCGCAAGCTCACGGTGCCCGTCTCCGGCGGCGCGAAGCTCCTCGCCGAGGTCATCCGCGAGCTGGACACCCGCGGCATCGAGATCGACGACATCGGCCTGCGCAGGCCCACCCTGGACGACGTCTTCATCTCGCTCACCGGCCACGCGGCCGAGGAGAGGGAAGAGGGCAACGGAGTGGCCGACAGCAAGGACGGCAAAGACAGCAAGGGCCGCAAGCGCAAGAAGGAGGACGCGAAGTGAGTGCCGTCACCGACGCCGTGCAGATCGCGGCGCCCACCAACCCCATAAGCCAGTCCATCCGCGACTCGCTGGTCGTCGCCAAGCGCAACCTGATCAGAATGTCCAGGATCCCGGAGATGGTGATCTTCGGACTGATCCAGCCGATCATGTTCGTGGTGCTGTTCAGCTATGTCTTCGGCGGCTCCATGCAGATCGGCGGCAGCACCAGCTCCACCGACTACCGCAACTTCCTGATGGCCGGCATCTTCGCGCAGACCGTCACCTTCGCCACCGCGGGCGCCGGAGCGGGCATCGCCGACGACATGCACAAGGGCCTCATCGACCGCTTCCGCTCGCTGCCCATGGCGCGCGGCGCGGTGCTGACCGGGCGTACGCTCGCCGACCTCGTCCAGACCGCGCTGACCCTGCTGGTCCTCGCCCTGGTCGCCCTGCTGGTCGGCTGGCGGGTCGGGTCGGACGGCGACACCAACGCCGGCAAGGTCCTCGGAGCCTTCGGGCTGCTGCTCCTGTCCGGGTACGCGTTCACCTGGATCGGCGCGCTCATCGGCCTCTCCGTGCGCACCCCGGAGGCGGCCACCTCCGGCGGACTGATCTGGCTGTTCCCGGTCACGTTCATCTCGAACGCCTTCGTGGACTCCAGCAACATGACGCCCTGGCTGCGTCATATCGCGGACTGGAACCCCTTCAGCGCCACGGTGCAGGCCTCCCGCGAGCTCTTCGCCAATCCGGGTGTCTCACAGTCGGACGCCTGGCCCATGCAGCACGCGGTCTGGGCCTCGCTGATCTACTCGGTGCTGATCGTCCTGATATTCAGGACGCTGGCGGTGCGCAAGTACCGGTCCGCCACCGCATGACCGGGGCATGACGATGCCCCCGGCGCGCGGCCGGGGGCATCGTCGCAGTACGTGGTCCTGGGCGAAGGCGGGTCCTGGACGTACCTGGTCCCGGACTCCGGGCGGGGCCTGGGCTCAGGCCTGGTACGGCACGGCCTTGAGGATCTTCACCGAGGCGAGCTTCCCGTTCGGCAGTTCGTACTGGGCGTCCTCGCCGACCTTCTTGCCGCTCACGCCGGAGCCCAGCGGGGACTGCGGCGAGTACGTCTCGATGTCGGCGCTCGCGTACTCCCGCGAGGCCAGCAGGAAGTCCAGGGTGTCGTCCTCGTCGCCGTCGAAGGCGATGGTGACGACCATGCCGGGCGCGACCGCACCGTCCGCCGCGGGAGCCTCGCCGACCTTGGCGTTCTCCAGGAGCTGGGTCAGCTGGCGCACACGGAGCTCCTGCTTGCCCTGCTCCTCCTTGGCCGCGTGGTACCCGCCGTTCTCGCGCAGGTCGCCCTCCTCGCGCGCCGCCGCGATCTTGGTCGCGATCTCCGTGCGCGCGGGACCAGACAAATACTCCAGCTCGGCCTTGAGCTGGTTGTACGCCTCCTGGGTCAGCCAGGTGACGTTCTCGCTGGTCTGGGTCACAGGTGCTCCTCGTAGGTACTGGGAATACAAAGCATCGCCCTACCCAGAAGAATGTTCCTTCACGGGTGGGCGAAACCACGAGCCTAACAATTCCGCGGCTGAAGGGGGAGGACATAAGACACCAGAATTACGTCAACGCAGGTCAGCACGTAAGTGCTGGGGGTGACGTCAGTCGTTGTGGCAGCCGAGTAGCTCCGCGGTGGTGCCCTTGGCCGTCGTGCGCAGTGTGAGGACCTCGTCGATGCGCGAGGAGTCCTGGTCGAAGCGGAAGTCCGCGCGGCCCACCTCGGCGCCTTCCGCGTCCTGTGAGCGCAGTGTGCAGTAGCCCTTGGCGTCGGCGTCCTTGCGTACTTCCAGGTGCACCTTGACCTCGGTGTCCGAGGCGCTGAAGGTGATCACCTCGGCGCTGATCTTCGTCCCGGCGATGTGGTCGTACCCGTACCAGCCGATCAGGACGAGCAGGATCACGCCCAGTGCACCGCCGACGACCTTGAGTTTCCGGTCGGCGCGCTCGTCCGCTGAGCGGCCGTACCGGCCCTCGGGCAGCTGCGTGCTCGCCGTACTCATGGTCGTCCTCTCGGCAGGGGCCCCGGCTCGGACCCGGGGAGGGCCAGGGGCCGGGCCCCGGAATTATTCGCCCTTCGGTTCCGTCACTATAGAAGCCGCCCTTCAAGCTGATTCACGCCGGGCGCGACTTCCCGACTGGCCGACTTACTGAGGATTGAGTCTTGACTGACCAGCTGCGACTGATGGCCGTGCACGCCCACCCCGACGACGAGTCGAGCAAGGGCGCGGCCACCATGGCGAAGTACGTGTCCGAGGGGGTGGACGTGCTTGTCGTGACCTGCACGGGCGGGGAGCGCGGCTCCATCCTCAACCCGAAGCTTCAGGGCGACAAGTACATCGAGGAGCACATCCACGAGGTACGCAAGAAGGAGATGGACGAGGCTCGCGAGATCCTCGGCATCAAGCAGGAGTGGCTGGGCTTCGTCGACTCGGGGCTGCCCGAGGGCGACCCGCTGCCGCCGCTCCCCGAGGGCTGCTTCGCGCTCGAGGACGTCGACAAGGCGGCCGGCGAGCTGGTGAAGCAGATCCGCACCTTCCGCCCGCAGGTGATCACCACCTACGACGAGAACGGCGGTTACCCGCACCCCGACCACATCATGACCCACAAGATCTCGATGGTGGCTTTCGAGGGCGCGACGGACACCGAGAAGTACCCCGAGTCGGAGTTCGGCACGGCGTTCCAGCCGCAGAAGCTCTACTACAACCAGGGCTTCAACCGCCCGCGCACCGAGGCGCTGCACAACGCGCTCCTCGATCGCGGCATGGAGTCGCCGTACGGGGACTGGCTGAAGCGCTGGTCGGAGTTCGAGCGCACCGAGCGCACGCTGACCACGCACATTCCGTGCGCCGAGTTCTTCGAGATCCGCGACAAGGCGCTCATCGCGCACGCCACGCAGATCGACCCCGACGGCGGCTGGTTCAAGGTCCCGCTGGAGCTCCAGAAGGAGGTCTGGCCGACCGAGGAGTACGAGCTCGCCAAGTCCCTCGTCGATACCTCCCTCCCCGAGGACGACCTCTTTGCGGGCATCCGCGACAATGCCTGACATGAGCGCAAGCCTGGCACTGACGCACCTCGTCCCCCTCGCCAAGGAGGTCGACGAGAACAAGGTCACCCCCGGCGTCCTCGGCTTCATCGTCTTCGCGGCGATGGCCCTGGCGGTGTGGGCACTGATGAAGTCCATGAACCGGCACATGGGGAAGGTCAAGGACAACTTCGAGCAGGAAGCGGAGGCGGCGGCCTCCGCGGGCGCCGCCGGCGGGAAGAGCGGTTCCGGGACGGCGCCCGCCTCCGGTGCTTCCGCCGCCTCCGGTGGGAAGGCCTCGCCCGCCAAGGCCTCGCCGGCGAAAGCCGAGTAGGTCCGATCCGCGAAGGCCGAGCAGGGCTGCCCCGCGAAGGGCAAGGCGGGCCGGCCCGCGGCACGGCGCCCGCAGCACACCGGGACCCGGGGACCGGCAGGCGACCCGTCCCCGGCCGCGGCCGGTCGCCGTGGCGCGGGGACGTTCACCCTGCGTCGCGCCGACCATCACCCCTGCCTCGCACCCGACCGTCACCCCTGCACCGCCCCGACCGTCACCCCCATCACATCCCGGGCATGCCGCTTGGGCACCATCTGCAGCCGCCACGCCTGCCACCCGGTCTCCAGGCTCACACCCCGCTCCAGCAGCAGCTGATACGAATCGATGTAGTCGTCCAGCTTGCTGTCCCGTGACGGATGCCCGGTGCGGGACAGCTGGCTCAGCTCCTCCTGGGCCACGGCGGTGCCGATCTCGGAGCCGCCCGGGGCGGCGTAGGGGAGCAGGGTGCAGCGCAGGAAGCGGGCCCAGTCCTCGCCGCGGCGGTCGCCGTACGAGGTGAAGAGGGCGATCGCCTCGTCGCACAGCTTCAGGGCCTGCTGGGTACGGGCGTTGCCCCCGTCGACCACGGCCAGCTCCAGGCACGTCCACGCCTCCCCGTGGGCGACGCCGATGCGCTGGAAGTCGGCGCGGGCGTCGACGAGGAGCTGGCGGGCGAAGCCGGAGTTCCGCAACGAGCCGGTCTGGCCCGCCCGTTGGTCGCGGGTGACGCGGGCCGAGTGGTGGCGGGCGCAGGCCAGCCCGTACACGTCGCGCATCCGGGAGAACATCGTGCGGGAACGTTCCAGCTCACGGACCGCCTGGTCCAGGTTGCCGGTCTCCTCCAGGGCCTGGCCCAGGTAGTACACCGTCCATGCCTCGCCGCGGGCGTCCTCGTTGTCGCGGTGCCGGGAGGCCGCCTGGCGCAGGCCGTCGACCGCGGGGGACGGGTCGCCGGCGACGAGACGGGCGCGGGCCAGCTCGGTCAGGGCCCACGCCTCGCCCCGCGGGTCACGCGTGCGGCCGTACAGGTCGAGGGCCTCGCGCAGCTCGCGCTCCGCACGCGGTACGTCGCCCATGCGCAGGCCCAGTTGGCCGAGGTGGAAGTGCGCCCACGCCTCACCGTGCACCGACTCGCTCTCGCGGTGCAGGACCAGGGACCGGGTGAGCAGGTCCAGAGCGATGGCGAGGCGGGAGCGGTCGCGCTCCACGCCGGCCAGCGCGTGCATCGTCCAGGCGCGGTCTCCGGCCAGCTCGGGCGAGGACTGGAGGTCGATGGCCTCCTGGAGCTTCGCCGCGGCCTCGGTGAGATTGCCCTGGTGGTGGAGGGTGATGCCGAGGGAGCAGAGCGCCAGGGCCGCGCCCGCGTCGTGGTGCGCCTCGAAGTAGAGGTCGACCACCGAGGAGAGTGTCGTGCGGGCCTTGTCCAGTTCGCCGAGCTGGCGTGCCGCGATGCCCGTACGCCATTGGACCGAGCGGACCAGGAGACCCTGGTCGACCGCCTGCGTCAACTCGCTGATCTCGCCCAGCCGGTAGAGGTCGCCGCGCAGCAGGCAGTAGTCGCAGAGGGCGCCGAGGAGGTGGAGTACCGCGGCCTGGTCGACTCCTTCCGCGTGCCGCAGGGCCGCCGTGATGAAGCTCGACTCGTCGTCCAGCCAGCGCAGGGCCGCGTCGAGAGAGGTGAAGCCGTGCGGCCCGAACTGATCGGCCCGCGTGGACGTCTTGCCGTCGACCAGGCGGATCACCGAGTCGGCCAGCTCCGCGTAGTTCACGATCAGGCGTTCCTGCGCCGCCGTACGCTCGGCCGGTTCCTCCTCGTCCAGGAGGCGGGCCTGCGCGAAGGTGCGTACGAGATCGTGCAGGCGGTAGCGGCTGCCGCGGACGTGGTCGACGAGGCCCGCACGCGAGAGCGCGGTCAGGTGGCGGGTGGCCTCCGCCTCGTCCGTGGCGAGGAGGGACGCGGCCGCCACCGCGCCCAGGGAGGCGCGGCCCGCGAGGGCCAGGCGGCGCAGGAGCCGGCGTGCCGTGTCCGTCTGGTCCGTGTAGCGCAGCCACAGGACCCGCTCGACCGGTTCGACGGGTCCGTACGCCGCCAGGTCGGAGGCCAGTTGGCGCGGGGTCCGGGGGCCGAGCGAGGAACCCGCGATGCGCAGGGCCAGCGGCAGACCGCCGCACAACTCCCTTACGAGGTCGGAGGATTCGGCGTCGTACGGGCCCGACTTGTCCTGCGCAGCGGCGTTCAGCAGCTCCTCGGCGCCCGCCGCCTCCAGTGCCTCGACCGGGAGCTGGTGCACCCAGGCGGCGAGGTCGGCGGGCAGGTCGAGGGGTTTGCGGGCGGTGACCAGGACCAGGCTGTCCGAGCGCTCGGGGACCAGGATGCGCACCTGCTCGGCGTCGTTCGCGTCGTCAAGGACGATCGTCACCGGCAGGCCCGTCAGATGCTGGTGGTACAGCTCGCTCAGCCGCCTGACCTGCTGATCCTGCGAGGAACGCTCCCGGAAGAGCAGCTGTTCGCGCGGCGCGCCGAGACGATTCAGCAGATGGAGCAGCGCGTCACGGGTCGTCAGCGGCGGCTCCTCGGCGCTGTCGCCGCGCAGGTCCACCACGCACGCGCCGCGGAACTGGTCCTTCAGGGCGTGCGCCGCCCGGATCGCGAGCGTGCTGCGGCCGGAGCCCGGCGCGCCGTACAGCACCACCACCGTCGGCTTGGTCTCCGTGCTCGCGCGGGCCGCGTGCACCCACTGCGCGACCCGGGACAGCTCGGTGCGCCTGCCCGTGAACGGGCCGTCCAGATCGGGAAGTTGGCCGAAAGACTGCTCCAGGACACTGCGCCGCCTCGCCGCGGCGCTCTTGTCGGTGCGGCGCAGCTGGGGCGCTCCCTGCTTGGCGACCGTGGCGGCGCTGAGTACGCGCTGCTGATCGAGGAAGGGCCGGATACCTCGTACCTCCAGGGCCGTCAGCCACTGCAGCCGCAGCTGCTCGGCGCCCCCCGGCTGCCCGAGCGCCCCGGCCCGGCGGCTCGCGGCCGGCAGATGCGAGGCGGTCACCTTGAGCACCGTGGCAGCCGCGCCCACCACCGCCACCGTCGCCCCCGCACCGAGCGCCGTCCCCGCGCCCGTGCCGAGCGCCAGGTCCGCGACGACGGCCGCGATCGCGGCAACGGCCGCCACCATCAAGGGGGTTCCGCCACCCTCCTGGGCGTACCGCTGCCCGAACGACAGCTGCCCTGCCTCCGCCTCGTCGAGTGCCTGCGTGTACGCCCCGTACTCCTCGGCGGCCGTCTCGCCCATCGCCTCCAGTGAACCCCGAGCCCGCGAAAGCAGCACGCCCCTGTCGGTACGTCCGCCCGACCGCCGTACCTCTTCCTCCACGGCCCGGGCCAACAGCCGCTCGGCATCCGCCCGGTGGCTGTCCCGCATGTCACGTCCCCCTCCGGCGGCAACATCTGTCGCCGTCAAGTGTCCTGCGTGCGGGGCATCCGCGCGAGGGTGCGCGCGGATCATCACGGTGCCTTCGCAGCGATGGGGGGTGCGGTGCGCGAGTATGGGAGCCATGCCGAACCGACTGGCCCATGAGACGTCCCCCTACCTCCTCCAGCATGCCGACAACCCCGTCGACTGGTGGCCCTGGTCGGCCGAGGCCTTCGACGAGGCACGCAAGCGGAACGTGCCGGTGCTGCTGAGCGTCGGCTACAGCAGCTGTCACTGGTGCCATGTCATGGCTCACGAGTCCTTCGAGGACGAGGCGACGGCCGCGTATCTGAACGAGCACTTCGTGAGCGTCAAGGTGGACCGGGAGGAGCGGCCGGACGTCGACGCCGTCTACATGGAGGCCGTGCAGGCCGCCACCGGCCAGGGCGGCTGGCCCATGACCGTCTTCCTCACCCCCGACGCCGAGCCCTTCTACTTCGGGACCTACTTCCCGCCCGCCCCCCGCCACGGCATGCCCGGTTTCCGGCAGGTGCTGGAGGGCGTGCGCAGCGCCTGGACCGAGCGGCGCGACGAGGTGGCCGAGGTCGCGGAGAAGATCGTGCGGGACCTCGCCGGGCGGGAGCTGAGCTACGGGAACGCCTCGGTTCCGGGGGAGGAGGAGCTCGCCGGGGCGCTGCTCGGGCTCACCCGTGAGTACGACGCCCAGCACGGCGGGTTCGGCGGTGCACCCAAGTTCCCGTCGTCCATGGTGATCGAGTTCCTGCTGCGGCATCACGCGCGGACCGGTTCCGAGGGCGCGCTCCAGATGGCCGCCGACACGGGGGAGCGGATGGCGCGGGGCGGGATCTACGACCAGCTCGGTGGTGGGTTCGCGCGGTACTCCGTCGACCGCGAGTGGGTGGTGCCGCACTTCGAGAAGATGCTGTACGACAACGCCCTGCTGTGCCGTGTGTACGCGCACCTCTGGCGCTCCACCGGCTCCGAGCTCGCCCGCCGCGTCGCCCTGGAGACCGCCGACTTCATGGTGCGTGAACTGCGCACGAACGAAGGGGGGTTCGCCTCCGCGCTCGACGCCGACAGCGACGACGGGAACGGCAAGCACATCGAGGGCGCGTACTACGTGTGGACGCCCGAGCAGCTCAGGGAAGTCCTCGGTGAGGATGCCGAACTCGCCGCCCACTACTTCGGGGTGACCGAGGAGGGCACCTTCGAGGAGGGGGCTTCCGTCCTCCAACTTCCGCAGCACGAGGGCGTGTTCGACGCGGAGAAGATCGCCTCCATTCGGCAGCGCCTGCTCGCCGCCCGCGCGGAGCGCCCGGCCCCCGGCCGCGACGACAAGATCGTGGCCGCCTGGAACGGGCTCGCGGTCGCCGCCCTCGCGGAGACCGGCGCCTACTTCGAGCGCCCCGACCTCGTGGAGGCCGCGATCGGCGCCGCCGACCTCCTCGTACGGCTGCACATGGACGACCGGGCGCGGCTGTCCCGTACCAGCAAGGACGGTCAAGTCGGGGCGAACGCCGGAGTGTTGGAGGACTACGCGGATGTCGCCGAGGGGTTCCTCGCGCTGGCGGGGGTCACCGGTGAGGGCGTGTGGCTGGAGTTCGCCGGGTTCCTTCTCGACCATGTGATCGTGCAGTTCACGGACTCCGAGTCGGGTGCCCTGTACGACACGGCGGCCGATGCCGAGCGGCTCATCCGCCGTCCGCAGGATCCGACCGACAACGCGACGCCCTCCGGGTGGAGCGCGGCGGCCGGTGCGCTGCTCTCGTATGCGGCGCAGACCGGGGCGGAGCCCCATCGGACCGCCGCGGAACGGGCGTTGGGTGTCGTGAAGGCGCTCGGGCCGCGCGCGCCCCGCTTCATCGGCTGGGGTCTGGCCGTGGCCGAGGCGCTGCTCGACGGGCCGCGTGAGATCGCCGTCGTGGGCCCGATGGAGGACCCCGCCACCCGGGAACTGCACCGTGCGGCGCTCCTGGGCACCGCACCGGGCGCCGTCGTCGCGGTCGGCGCTGCGGACAGTGACGAACTCCCGCTGCTCGTCGACCGTCCGCTGGTCGGCGGTGAGCCCTCCGCTTACGTTTGCCGTAACTTCACATGTGACACGCCGACCTCCGATGTCCGGCGTCTGCGCGAGGCCGTCGGCGGCGGAAACGTCGCCTGACAAGGGATTACAGCGACCGTAAACCTCCGACGTAGCGGGATACGTCCGGGTACTCGCCGATACTCGACCGAGGATTCCGAAACATTCTATTTATCTGATGAGCTTTCTGGCTTCACAGTTCCCCCATAGTCTCTGCACGGTGACGCGGCAGGAGTGACTCACTGTCGCGACAGGGGGCTTTAGGGGATCTGGGGGGATCTGTTGCTCACGTCTGTCTTTATTGCTGCCGTTTCGCTGGCCTTGTTCTGGATGGCAGCCTTCACTTTGTGGTGGCAGATGCACGCCTGGCGTACGCCCGAGGTGCTCGCTTCCACCCGTTTCAGCAGTCCGGACGGCGGCGACGGGCTGTCGTTCTCGCTGCTGCTGCCCGCTCGGCACGAGCAGGCGGTACTCGACCACACCATCCAGCGGCTGCTGGAGTCGAGCCACGACGACTTCGAGATCATCGTCATCGTCGGGCACGACGACCCGGAGACCACCGAGGTGGCCCGCAGCGCCGAGGCACGCGACCCGCGCGTCCGGGTCGTCGTCGACCACCACGAGAAGAAGAACAAGCCGAAGGCCATGAACACGGCGCTGCCGCATTGCCGCGGTGACGTCGTCGGAGTCTTCGACGCCGAGGACCAGGTCCATCCGGAACTGCTCGCCCACGTCGACCACGCGTTCCGTACGACGGGTGCGGACGTCGTCCAGGGCGGCGTGCAACTCATCAACTTCAACTCCAGCTGGTACAGCCTGCGCAACTGCCTGGAGTACTTCTTCTGGTTCCGGTCCAGGCTCCATCTGCACGCGCAGAAGGGCTTCATCCCGCTCGGCGGCAACACCGTCTTCGTACGCACCGACGTGCTCCGGGAAGCGGACGGCTGGGATCCCAACTGCCTCGCCGAGGACTGCGACTTGGGAGTACGGCTGTCCAGCGTCGGCAAGAAGGTCGTCGTCGCGTACGACTCCGACATGGTGACCCGGGAGGAGACCCCGGGCAGCCTGATGTCGCTGATGAAGCAGCGAACTCGCTGGAACCAGGGCTTCCTTCAGGTCTACCGGAAGAAGGACTGGAAGCAACTCCCGGGATTCGGGCAGCGGTTGCTCGCCCGCTACACCCTCATGACGCCGTACCTCCAGGCCGTCTCCGGCGTGGTCATCCCGCTCAACGTGGCCATCGCGCTCTTCCTGGACGTACCCGTCGGCATCGCGTTCATCACGTTCCTCCCGGCCGTGACCGCACTGGTCACCTTCGTCTTCGAGGTCGTCGGACTGCACGACTTCGGCAAGCAGTACGGGCTTCGCGTCCGGCTGGTCCACTACCTGAAGCTGATCGTCGGTGGCCCCTTCTACCAGGTGCTGCTGGCCGGCGCCGCCGTTCGCGCAGTGTGGCGCGAGCAACGGGGGCGCAATGACTGGGAGTTGACCAGTCATGTCGGCGCGCACCTCACCGAAGTCGAAGCGGCCCGCTAGCCGGCGGGATCGCGAGTTCGCCAGTCCGGTAGCCCGAGAGTCCCGAGAGGACATTTCCGCGTGACCTCCACCCTTCCCGCGGTGGCCACCTCCACGGTCCCCGCGCAACGGCCTTCCGCGCCCAAAAACGTCCCCGATCCCCGTCCACCGTCGCGTTTTCGCCGCCCGAGCTCCGACCTGCTGCTGTGCGCCGCGCTCCTCGTGGCGATCATGCTCGTCCAGGGCTGGAACATCGCCGACTACCCGACCCTCAGCGACGACGAGGGCACCTACCTCGCCCAGGCCTGGGCCGTGCAGGAGGGCAACGGGCTCGCCCACTACACGTACTGGTACGACCATCCGCCGCTCGGCTGGATACAGATAGCCGCGCTCACCTGGATCCCCGCTCAGTTCAGCCCGGGTCTGATGACGGTCGGCTCGATGCGCTTCGCGATGCTCCTGATCAGCGCCATCAGCGCGGTCCTCGTCTACGTCCTCGCGCGCCGCCTCTCGCTGCCGCAGTGGGCGGCCGGACTCGCGATGGTGCTCTTCGGGCTCTCGCCGCTGTCGGTGGTGCTCCAGCGGGAGATCTTCCTGGACAACATCGCGGTGATGTGGACGCTGCTCGCGTTCTGCCTCGCCGCATCCCCGAGCCGCCATCTCTGGCACCACTTCGGGGCGGGCATCGCGGCCGCGGCGGGCGTGCTCACCAAGGAGACGATGCTCGTCATCCTGCCCGCGCTGCTTGTCACCATGTGGCGGCACGGCCACCGCGACACCCGGAAGTTCGCGCTCACCGGGGCCATCACCGCGTGCGTGCTGATCGGCATGGCGTACCCGCTCTTCGCCCTGCTCAAGGGCGAGTTGTTCCCGGGCTCCGGCCATGTGTCGCTCTGGGACGGCATCACGTACCAGATGAGCCGCCCCGGTTCGGGCTTCATCCTCGACTCGGGCACCGGCTCGTACGGCGTGCTGCAGTCCTGGCTGTACTACGACCGCGTGCTGCCCCTCGGCGGCCTCGCGGGTGCGCTGCTGCTCCTGCTCACCTGGCGCTGGTCGGTCACCGCGCGCGCCCTCGCCGGACCCGCGCTCACCGTGGCGATCCTCGCCCTGGTGGCGATGCGCCCGAGCGGCTACCTGCCCGCGATGTACGTCATCCAGGCCCTGCCGTTCCTCGCACTGGTCCTCGCCGGCGGCACCGCGAGCGTCGCCCACGCGGTGCTGCGCAGATGGCGCAGCGCCGAGGAGAAGCCGTACGTCCTGTGGGGACGGCGGGTGACGGCGGCCTTGCTCGTGGCGGGCGCCGCCTTCTACGTCGTACCGCGCTGGTACGACGGTGACCGCACCGCCGTCACCGTCGACGCCAACGCCCCCTACCGGGCGGCCTCGTCGTGGCTCAAGACCGAGGTCGAGAACCCGGCGGATACCCGTGTCCTCGTCGACGACGCACTCTGGCTCGACCTCGTGCACGCCGGCTACGAACCAGGGCTCGGCGTCATCTGGTTCTACAAGGCGGACCTCGACCCCGCGGTGACCGAGACGATGCCGCGCGGCTGGCGCGACCTCGACTACGTGGTCGCCTCCCCGACGGTACGGCGCGACGCGGTCGACCTGCCCAACGTCAAGGCCGCGATGGAGCATTCGACGCCCGTCGCCACCTTCGGCAAGGGCGAGGACCGGATCGAGATCCGGCAGATCGACGACAGCGACGACATCACGACCACCGCGAGCGACGGAGGCAGTCGATGACTAGCTTCGAGAGCACCGTCCCCGACGAGCTGGGCGACCCGGCCGTACGAGCCGTGGAAGTTCCCGAACCCGGCGCCGTCACCATCGTCGTGCCGACCTTCAACGAGGCGGCGAACATCGGGGAGTTGCTGTACCAGATCACCGAGTCGGTGCCCGCGCGGCTGCCCTGTGAGGTCCTCTTCGTGGACGACTCCACGGACGACACCCCCGAGGTGATCCGCGAGGCCGCGCAGGACTGCCCGTTCCCCGTCACCGTGCTGCACCGCGCCGAACGCGTGGGCGGGCTCGGTGGCGCGGTCGTCGAGGGACTGAAGGCCGCGACCTCCGACTGGATCGTCGTCATGGACGGGGATCTGCAGCATCCGCCGTCCCTGGTACCGGAGTTGGTCGCCACCGGTGAGCGCTCCTCCGCCGGACTCGTCGTCGCCTCGCGCTACATCAAGGGCGGCAGCCGCGAAGGGCTCGCGGGCGGCTACCGCGTCGCCGTCTCTCGCGGCGCGACCTGGCTGACCAAGACGCTCTTCCCGCGCAAGCTGCGCGGCATCAGCGACCCGATGAGCGGCTTCTTCGCGATCCGCCGCAGCGCGGTCACCGCCGAGATCCTCCAGCCGCTCGGCTACAAGATCCTCCTCGAACTCGCGGTGCGCAGCCGCCCCCGCGAGGTCACCGAGGTCCCGTTCGTGTTCCAGGACCGGTTCGCGGGCGAGTCCAAGTCGACCGCGCAGGAGGGGTTCCGCTTCCTGCGCCATCTGGTCGGGCTGCGCACCGCCTCGCCCGTCGCGCGCATGGTGGTCTTCGGCCTGATCGGCGCCACCGGCTTCGTACCGAACCTGCTGGGCCTGTACGCCCTCACCGCCGCCGGAATGCACTACCTGCCGGCGGAGATCGTCGCCAACCAGCTCGGGGTCGCCTGGAACTTCCTGCTCATCGAGCATCTCCTCTTCCGCGAGCGACGGAAGCACCGCCACTGGGGGGACCGCGTCGGCCGGTTCGCCCTGATCGCCAACGCCGATCTGGTGCTGCGCATCCCGCTGATCGCCCTGTTCGTGGGCCACTTCGGGATGGGCGCACTCTCCGCCACCGCACTGGCCCTGGTGACGACCTTCGTCCTGCGCTTCGTAGGGACCGAAGCGCTGGTCTATCTGCCGCGCCGCAGCAATGAGCCCGCGGGCGGGAGCCGTAGCCGCACAGCAAGGAGAGCCGCGTGACACTTCGCGTACGACCACGACTGAGACCACGGCGGAGAACATCACTTCTGGCCGTGGCGGGCCTCGCCGCGGGCCTGCTGCTCATCTCGCCGCAGCCCGCCTCCGCCGCCAACCTCGTCACCAACCCGGGCTTCGAGACGGCCGGCACGGACGGCATGCCGTACTGCTGGGAGAAGTCGGGCTGGGGCGACAACGACTTCACCTTCTCCACGGTGGCCGACGCGCACTCGGGCACCAAGGCGATGAAGGTCGAGCTGACCCGCCGGGTCTCCGGTGACCGCAAGGCGCTGATCACCGAGTCCGCCACCTGTGCGCCGGTGGTCACGGTCGGCAAGCAGTACGACCTCGGACTCTGGTACAAGACGACGACCCCCGACGCCTCCCTCACGCTCTTCCGGCACGACACGACGGCGGGCTGGCAGTACTGGACCGACCTCAAGACCCTTGAGATGCAGGGGAGTTGGACGCAGGCGACGGTCCGTACCCCGGAGGTCCCGGCGGGTACCGACCGCATCACCTGGGGCGTCTCGGTGTACGGCACGGGCTCCGCGACCACCGACGACTACACGATGGAGCAGGTCGCCGACACGCTCCCGCCGGCCACCTGCACCGGTACGGCCGAGCAGTGCGCCAACGGCAAGTGGGACGTGCTGCCCACCCAGAACCCGGTCCGCTCCATGCACTCAGTCGTCCTCAACAACGGCAAGGTGCTGCTGATCGCGGGCTCCGGCAACAGCGAGGAGCAGTTCAACGCGGGCACGTTCACCAGCGCGGTGTACGACCCGGTGAACGGCACGTACAAGACGATCCCCACGCCCAAGGACATGTTCTGCGCCGGTCACGTCCAGCTCGACGACGGGCGCGTGCTCGTGATGAGCGGCAACAAGGCGTTCCCGGTCGTGGGCGGGCACGGGTACGAGGGCTACAAGGACTCGTACATCTTCGACCCGGTCACCGAGACGTACAGCAAGACGAACGACATGAACGACGGTCACTGGTATCCGTCGGCGACCGAGCTCGGCAACGGTGACATCATCTCCTTCGGCGGTCTGCGCGAGGACTCCACCGGTTCGGTGACCGCCGAACTCTGGTCGGACGCGCAGCAGCAGTGGCTGCCGCTGTGGCAGGTCAACCAGACCTGGTCGTACTGGGGTCTGTACCCGTCGATGATCCTGATGCAGGACGGCCGCCTCTTCTACTCGGGTAGCCATGTCTTCGGCAACGGCACGCCGGGCACGGGTTCGGCGATCTACGACTACGGCGCGAACACGGTGACTTCGGTCCCGGGGCTCCAGAACAAGGACGAACGCGACCAGTCCGCAAGCGTGTTGCTGCCCCCGGCCCAGGACCAGAAGGTCCTGACGATCGGCGGCGGCAACATCGACTCGAACCCGGACGCCAACCGGCTCACCGACATCATCGACCTCAAGACCGCCAACCCGGCGTACACCGTCGGGCCGCCGCTTCCGCAGGGCACGGTGGATCTCGGCGCCGGTGCGGTGGCCCAGACGGGCAACCAGGGCAAGATGTACGTCTCCGCCGTACTGCTGCCCGACGGCAAGGTGTTGGAGACGGGCGGCGCCCTGCACAACCGCGCCAACCCGGTGTACGAGTCGTCGATCTTCGACCCGGCGACCTCGACGTTCGACCCGGTGGCTCCCGACCCGGAGGAGCGCGGCTACCACTCCTCCGCGTTCCTGCTGCCCGACGGCCGTGTGATGACGACCGGCGACAACCCGGGCAACGGCACGTGGAACCACGACGTGTCCATCTACACGCCGCCGTACCTCCTCAAGGGCACCCGCCCGACGATCACTTCGGTGATCGACAACGAGTGGGTGTACGGGGACACGCAGCGCATCACCACCGACCGGCCCATCGCCAAGGCCGAGTTGATCCGTCCGGCCGCGGTGACGCACTCCTCCGACCCGAACCAGCGGTTCGTGGACCTGCCGCTGTCCGTGGACGGCAACAACGTGGACCTGAACGTGACGAGCAACCCCAACCTGGCGCCGCCCGGCTGGTACATGCTCTTCGCGGTCGACGCCAACGGGGTGCCGTCGGTGGCCAAGTGGGTGCATCTCCAGGGCCCGTCGGCACTCGCCGCCGAGTCGACCGCCGAGGCGCACGTCCACTCCTTCGCCGACTCGCTTCAGGGCACGGTCACCGAGCCCGGCAAGAAGCGGACCTCGCAGCCCGTCAGTCCGACGATCTCCGGCTGCGACCGGCACTACGGCTCGATCAACGTCTGCGTGCCGACCGTCTTCCCCGACGAGGTGAAGAAGACGACGGCCGCCCGGTGCGCGTGGCTGAAGACGAACGACTACGGGCGCCTGAAGGTCAACGGCAAGGACGACCCGCTCAAGCTCGATCCGAGCAAGGACGGGGTGGCTTGCGGCGCCAAGGATCTGAAGCGCCGTTAGCCGCCGAACTCGGTGAGGGCGCGCCTGCGTTGGGCGCGCCCTCCCGGTCGGCCGGCGCTCACAGGTTCCGGTAGACGTCGCGACGATTGGCGACCGCGAGCACCCAGACGACGAGCCGGCAGTCCTCGATCGTGTACACGGCGCGGTAGTCGCCGACTCGGAGCCGCCAGCGGGCATCGTGCCCTTGGAGGGCCTTGATGTCGAGGGCCGAGGTGTCGTTCGCGTCCAAGGCCTTCTGGAGCTCGGTGAGGCGGTAGAGGATTCGAAGGGCGTCGGGGCGGGGGATCTTGAGCATGTCCCGCTGGGCGTGCGGTGTGAACCGCGTGACGTACCCCATGGCGCTCAGGCGTGTTGGTCGCGGAGCGCGGAGGCCATCTCTTCGAGTGAGACCGATCCTTCGAGGCCCTCGGCCTCCGCTTCGCCGGCCAGCCGGTTCAGCCAGGCGTCTTCGGCCTGCTCCGCGACCTCGCGCAGGCGTTTGTACTCGTCGATGTCGATCACCACGGCCTCCTGCTTGCCGCGCCGAGTGATGATCGTGGGGATCTCGTCCCGGTGGGCGCGGTCTATGACGTCCGCGAGGTGCTTGCGAACATCGGCCATGGGGGCAATGACAGGCTCGCTCATGTAATAAATGTAGCAGATGTACATCTGTTGCTTTGTGGGCCCGGATACGTGCCCCGAAGCTCAGGGAGTCAGCCCGTTCTCCAGGACGTTCAGGGCCCTGTCGAGGAGGTCGGCGAGGTCGTCCTGGAAATCGTGTTCGGCCCAGTACTGGGTGATCTCCGCGAGGCCGCCGATGAGGGACATCGTGTAGACGCGCGCCTCCAGGCTGTCCGGGTCCCGGCCGGTGCGCTCGGCGACCGCCTGGGCGAGCATCCGGCCGGTGACCGACATGCTCTCCAGCATCCGGGAGCGCACCGCGGGGACCTGGACCATGAGGTGCGAGCGGAGTCGGGTGGCCTCGGGCTCCCTCTCCATCCCGAAGCCGATGGCCAGCTTCATGACGTACCGCAGCGAGTCCATCCACGGCTCGTCCGTCGGCCGCTTGCGCAGTTCCTCCATCAGGATCGGGTCGAACTCGTCCGTGAGGACGATGTCCTCCTTGGTGGGGAAGTAGCGGAAGACCGTGGACGGGGAGACCTCGGCCGCCTCCGCGATCTGCTCGATGGTCGTCGCGTCGTACCCCTGCTCCTGGATCAGCCGGTATGTCGCGTGGCGGATCGCGATGCGGGTCTTCATCTTCTTCCGCTCGCGGAGCCCGAGCGGGGGCTCCGCGGAGGGAGTGGAGCTGTGTGCAGTGGCGGCCATGGTGCTCATTGTCGGGCATCTGCGGCGGCCGGGGCCACGTCGGTCTCCTTCTCGGGGGTGGGGCGGCCGGCCGGCTCGGACGGCTTCGCGTTCGGCAGCAGCGCCGCGGCCAGCAGCGCGGTGATGAGCGCCGCGACCCCGCTGACCAGCAGGACCAGGTTCATGCCGTGGATGTACGAGGCGTCGGCGGAGGCGGCGAGCGCACTGTCGCCGAGCCGGCCGGCGACGACATGGGCGCCGACCACCGAGTCGGAGGCGGTGTCCGCGGCGGCGCGCGCAAGGCCCGAGGTGTCGAGCCGGTCGCTGTACGCGCCCGCCAGCAGCGAGCCGAGCAGGGCGATACCGATCGCGCTGCCCACCTGGCGCACTGTCATGAGCAGCCCGGAGCCGCTGCCGGCGCGGTCGCGGGGCAGCGCGCCGAGGGCGGCGGACATCGCGGGGACGACGGCGAAGCCGAAGCCGAGCCCGGCGATGGACAGCCACAGGGCGGTGAAGCCGTACCCGTCGTCGACCGTCGTACGGCTGCCCAGGATCGCGGCGAAGGCGAGCGCGACCAGGCCCGCGCTGATCACCGCGCGCGCCCCGAACCTCCGGATCAGCGGCTCCGCGCCCCTCGCGGCCACCAGCAGTCCGCCCATCATCGGCAGCAGCCGCACCCCGGTGGCGAAGGCGTCGTACCCGAGTACCGCCTGCAGATACTGCGGCAGCACGAACAGCAGCCCGGACAGGACGAACAGGACGAGGGTCGCGGCGAGCGTGTTGAGGAGGAAGCCGCGCTGGGCGAGGAGGGAGAGGTCCAGCATCGGGCGCGGGCTGCGGCGTTCGCGTACGACGAGGAGTGTGATCAGGAGCGCGGAAGCCGTGAACAGGGCGAGGATCAGCGGGTCGCCCCAGCCGCGGTGCGGGGCCTCGATGATCGCGTAGATCAGGATGCTGAGGCCGGCCGCGGTGTACGCGGTGGAGACGGCGTCGACCTTGGGTGCGGCCGGGTCGCGGGTCTCGGGGAGCAGGAAGACGCAGGCGGCGATGCCGAGCGCGGCCATGGGCACGTTGACCAGGAAGACCGAGCCCCACCAGAAGTGGTCGAGGAGCCAGCCGCCGATGATCGGGCCGAGCGGCATGCCGAGGGCGGAGGCGGCGGACACCGCGCCGACGGCCTTGGTCCGCTCGTCGGGTGCGAACAGCGTGGGCAGTACGGCCATTGCGAGCGGCATCACGAGTGCGCCGCCGATGCCCATCACGGCGCGGGCGACGATCACGGGCGTGACGTCGTCGACGAGGGCGCCGACGAGCGAGCCCGCCAGGAAGATACCGAGCCCGGTGATGAGCATCCGGCGCCGTCCGAAGCGGTCGCCGAGCAGGCCGGCGGGGAGCATCAGCGAGGCGAAGACGACGACGTACGCGTCGGCCATCCACTGCTGCTCGCCCGTGGACGCGCCCAGGTCCCGGGCCATCGTCGGCAGCGCCACATTGAGGATCGTCATGTCGAAACCGAGCACGAGCATGCTCGCGACCAGGGCCCCGAGGGCCCACCAGCGGCGGGGGTCGCGCCGTACGGCGCCATCGTTAGTGACAGTAACCATGAAATGAGAGTAGCTCTCAAAAGGTGGTTGCTGTCAATGTGTGGAGGGGGAGTGGACGGGGAGGGCGGGCAGGGGGAGCTGCGGGGAGGGGCTCATTGTCAGTGCGGCATGTCACTCTGAGATGGGGCTGATTCACGGTCCGTGATGGAGGAGGGGGCTCGTCGTGATGGAGGGAGGGGGCTCGTGAGGAGCACTGTCAATGTGCTGGCGCTGCTGGTCGCCGCGCTGTGCGTGGTCGCGTTCCTGGTCGGCGGCGCGACCGCGGTCCTGGGGGTCGTCGTGGTGGGTGTGGCCGCCGTGACATGCAAAGTGGCCGCGGCTTCGAAGCCACGGCCACTGAGGGTGAGTCGGTCAAAAAGATCAGCCGTGCTGATAGGCCACCAGCGAGATCCCGACGTAGTGCACGACGAACGCCCCGACGGTGAGGGAGTGGAACACCTCGTGGAAGCCGAACCAGCTGGGTGACGGGTTGGGGCGCTTGATCCCGTAGATAACGCCGCCCGCGCTGTACATCAGCCCGCCGACGATCACCAGTACGAGCACGGCGATGCCGCCCGTCCGCATGAAGTCGGGGAGGAAGAAGACGGCCGCCCAGCCCATCGCGATGTAGCAGGGGGTGTAGAGCCAGCGTGGGGCGCCGACCCAGAACACCCGGAAGATGATGCCCGCCGCGGCCGCGGCCCAGATGCTCCACAGGAGCCACTGTCCCTTGGCTTCCGGCAGCAGCAGCATCGTCAGCGGCGTGTAGGTGCCCGCGATGATCAGGAAGATGTTCGCGTGGTCGAGTCTGCGCAGCACCCCGTCCATGCGCGGGCTCCAGTTGCCCCGGTGGTAGAGCGCGCTGACTCCGAACAGGAGGCAGGCCGTCAGGGCGAAGATCGCGCAGGCGACGCGGGCGCGGGTCGAACTCGCGAGAGCGGTGAGCACCAGGCCCGAGATGAGGACGGCCGGAAACATGCCGAGATGCAGCCAGCCGCGGAGCTTGGGCTTGATCTCGTCCGACAGCGACGGGTGCGGCAGCGACAGATGTGTGGAGGACGAGCGCGACGAGGAGTGCGCGACGGAACCGTGGCCGGCGGCCGGCGAGTCCGTGGGCGCGTCGGGGACGGACGCAGTCATGCGCTGAATCGTACCTACGGAACCGTAAGTTACGTATCAGGATGCCCTTATGAAGGGCGAATAGTGGCCATCGTCTCACGGGCGCCCGGGGCGCGATAGGCCGCGGTGCGCCGTGTGGTGGGGGGTGAACCCCAAATGGCGCGGAGAAAACCCGGAGATGAGTGGCGATCCTCACTTCGCTCGTCTGTGAGGCCCTCTGGACATATGCGCGGTCTAGTCGGATGATCAAATGAGTGCGGTCGGCACCGGATGAGCGCCAGGGGATCCACCATCGTGAAGCGTCCGGGTCGCAGCCCCCACGGGGCACAAACAACAAAACCCCTCATTTAGGAGCAATCGTGGCGCGCGACATCGCGGCTCCCACCGTCGTACCCACCAACCACAAAGCACTGATCTCGTGGGTGAACGAGATCGCCGAACTGACCGAGCCGGACAGCGTGGTCTGGTGTGACGGATCCGAAGCCGAGTACGAGCGACTGAGCGAGGAACTCGTCCGCAAGGGCACCTTCAAGAAGCTCGACCCGATCAAGCGCCCCAACTCCTACTACGCCGCCTCCGACCCGACCGATGTCGCGCGGGTCGAGGACCGGACGTTCATCTGCTCCGAGAAGGAAGAGGACGCGGGCCCGACGAACCACTGGAAGGCGCCCGCCGAGATGCGGGAGATCTTCCAGGGCACGGACGGCAAGGGCGGTGTCTTCCGCGGCTCGATGCGCGGCCGGACGATGTACGTCGTGCCCTTCTGCATGGGCCCGCTCGGCTCCGAGCTCTCCGCGATCGGCGTCGAGATCACCGACTCCGCGTACGTCGCCGTGTCCATGCGCACCATGACCCGCATGGGTCAGCCGGTCCTGGACGAGCTCGGCTCCGACGGCTTCTTCGTGCGTGCTGTGCACACGCTCGGAGCGCCGCTGGCCGAGGGCGAGGTGGACGTGCCGTGGCCGTGCAACTCCACGAAGTACATTTCGCACTTCCCGGAGTCCCGCGAGATCTGGTCGTACGGCTCGGGCTACGGCGGCAACGCGCTGCTCGGCAAGAAGTGCTACGCGCTGCGCATCGCCTCCGTGATGGCGCGTGACGAGGGCTGGCTGGCCGAGCACATGCTCATCCTCAAGCTGACCCCGCCGCAGGGCGAGTCCAAGTACGTCGCCGCCGCGTTCCCGAGTGCCTGCGGCAAGACGAACCTCGCCATGCTGGAGCCGACGGTCGGCGGCTGGACCGTCGAGACGATCGGTGACGACATCGCGTGGATGCGGTTCGGCGAGGACGGCCGGCTGTACGCGATCAACCCCGAGGCCGGTTTCTTCGGCGTCGCGCCCGGCACCGGTGAGCACACCAACGCCAACGCGATGAAGACGCTGTGGGGCAACTCCGTCTTCACCAACGTCGCGCTGACCGACGACAACGACATCTGGTGGGAGGGCATGACGGAGGAGACTCCGGCCCACCTCACCGACTGGAAGGGCAACGACTGGACGCCGGAGTCCGGTACGCCCGCCGCCCACCCCAACGCCCGCTTCACCGTCCCCGCCGCGCAGTGCCCGATCATCGCGCCCGAGTGGGAGGACCCCAAGGGCGTGCCGATCTCCGCGATCCTCTTCGGCGGCCGGCGCGCGACCGCCGTACCGCTGGTCACGGAGTCCTTCGACTGGAACCACGGTGTCTTCCTCGGCGCGAACGTCGCCTCCGAGAAGACCGCCGCCGCCGAGGGCAAGGTCGGCGAGCTGCGCCGCGACCCGTTCGCCATGCTGCCGTTCTGTGGCTACAACATGGGCGACTACATGGGTCACTGGATCGACGTCGCCAAGGACAAGGACCAGGCGAAGCTGCCGAAGATCTACTACGTGAACTGGTTCCGCAAGAACGACGCGGGCAAGTTCGTGTGGCCGGGCTTCGGCGAGAACAGCCGGGTCCTGAAGTGGATCGTCGACCGCCTGGACGGCAGGGCCGAGGGCGTCGAGACCCCGATCGGCATCCTGCCGGCCAAGGGTGCCCTGGACACCGACGGTCTCGAACTGTCCGAGTCCGACCTCGACTTCCTGCTCACCGTCGACAAGGACGTGTGGCGCGAGGAGGCCGCGCTCGTACCGGAGCACCTCAACACGTTCGGCACGCACACGCCCACCGAACTGTGGGACGAGTACCGCGCGCTGGTGCAGCGCCTGGGCTAGTCCACGGAGATCTCCGCGGCCGGTCGGACTTGCCCTGACCTGCGACGTCGTCAAGACCGGCCGCGGTGACCGCAACTCGGGGGAGGCCGGGGCCGCGCACAACGGTGTGCGCGGCCCCGGCCTTCTTGCGCGCCGGACGCCATCTCGACGGGGTGTCGCACGTCGTCCCGCTGCGCGCGGCACGTGGTCCTGCTTGCGGGTCGAACGTAATCCCGGCCCCCATTTCCGCCATCACCTCTGCCACGGCGGGGATTTCGCGGGACACTCGGGACATCCTGCAACGAACCCTGGATCGAGGTGAGCGGGGTGCGCACGCCCGTCAGTGACCCCCTGAAGATCGGGCCGTACCGCATCGTCGGACGGCTGGGCTCCGGCGGGATGGGATGGGTGTATCTCGGCCGTTCGCCGGCCGGGCGCGAGGTCGCGGTGAAGGTGGTGCGGGCCGAGCTGGCGGCGGAGAGCGAGTTCCGGGAGCGCTTCGCGCGTGAGGTCGCGGCCGCGCGGGTGGTCAGCGGCGCGTACACCGCGGCCGTCGTCGACGCCGACACCCAGGCCGAACTGCCGTGGCTGGCAACGATGTACGTGCCCGGACCCTCGCTCGCCGAAGCCGTCCGCACCGACGGACCGCTGCCCGAGCCGCAGGTACGGCAGCTGGGCGCGGGCCTGGTCGAGGCGCTCCAGGCCATCCACGCCGCCCGCGTCGTGCACCGTGACCTGAAACCGGCGAACGTGCTCCTCGCCTCCGACGGTCCGCGCGTCATCGACTTCGGGATCTCCCGCGTCGACGGCGTACCCGGGCTCACCCAGACCGGCATCGTCGTCGGCACACCGCCGTTCATGTCGCCCGAGCAGATCAAGGGCGCGAAGGTGGGGCCGCCCAGCGATGTCTTCTCCCTCGGCGGGGTGCTGGTGTTCGCCCTGTCGGGAAGGCCCCCGTTCGGGAGCGGGGACGCCGTGCGCTTCCGGGTCGTACAGAGCGAACCCGAACTCGACGCCGTACCCCGGGGAACGCGCGAGCTGATCGCGCGCTGTCTGGCCAAGCGGCCCGAGGACCGGCCCCAACTGGACGAACTGCTCGCCGCGTTGCTGGAGGAGACCCCGAAACCGGCGTCCTGGCCGCCGCCCACCGTGGCCCACAGCATCAAGGTGCGCACCAGCGATCTGGCCGACCGCCGCAGGGCCGCGGCCGCGGGTCGCGGTGCCGGTACGAGTGTGTCCGTGCCCTCCTGTCTGCTGCTGCACGCCCAGGCGCTGCTGGACGCCGGGCTGACCGACGCGATGGTCGCCGAGGCGGTGGGCCGTGGCGGCGACGCCTGATTCCTCACCCACGCGTTTTCCCGGCCGGGAGCCCGAGGTACTCGAGATCGGCGCGCACTGGCGGCGGATGGTGGAGAGCTGGGTGGCCGGACGGAACTACCACACCGTGACCGACACCGTTTCCGTGTCCATGCAATTCGATCTCCAGGAAACGGGACGGCAGGTCACCGTGAGATTCATGACCACCAAACGGCTACTCGTCGCCTTCGTGACGGACGGTCATTATCTGCGCCAGGATC
This sequence comes from Streptomyces sp. NBC_00620, assembly GCF_026341825.1. GTDB lineage: Bacteria > Actinomycetota > Actinomycetes > Streptomycetales > Streptomycetaceae > Streptomyces. The sequence continues at coordinate 553,909 of NZ_JAPENY010000001.1, read as the reverse complement.
AACTGGCCGTCGCCGCCGCGGCCTCGAACGCATGGAATACCGAACAACTGAATCCCATGCTCTCGGTATGGGACGTACGGGGGCCGCGGCCCTGTCTCGCCGGGGTCTGCGATCTGCCGCTGACCTGCCGGATGACGCAAACGGATTTCGATGCTTTGGCCAGTGATTGGGTGGAACGGGCGAGGCAGATGTTCATCCGCTGCCATCAGGTATTCAAGTTGTAGAAGTGAAACCGGTGGTTTCCCTAAAACCCTTCCGGGCGCACGCCGGTTGCCCCCACTATGGGCGAGTGCCTTTTAGGCCACGGGGGGTTGCCCATGAGGCGTTCACTGTTTTGCGCGGTGTTTTTCGGAATGCTCGTCGCCCTGCTTCCCGCGGGTGCGGCGGTGGCCGACACGTGCGACGAGAACTTCGGGGCCCGGCTCAAGTGCTGGTCCCAGTCGATCGACGAGTTCGGTGTCCTGGTCACCCTGGACGACCAGGTGCCCTTCGACGACAAGGCGGGCGACCTCGGCGCCACCAAGCAGACCCTGTGGGACAACCGCCAGAACCTCGTGGTCGAGGTGCCGGAGGGCGGGAAGACCGGTGAGGGCGGAACAGCGCTCCTGCTGCTGGCGGGCACCGGCTGGGTGGACCCGAAAGCCACCATCGACAGACTTCCGGGGACTGCTCGGCAGGGACTGCCCGCCTGTGAGCCCGCGAAAGCCGGTGACCCCGGCTACCTCACGGAACTCCACTCCGCCTGCGGTCTGCTCGCCGCCAAGTCGCTGACCGGCCAGGAACTGATCGACGCGGCCCCGGCCACCTACCGCACCAAGCAGTCCTTCTCCGTCTCCACCTCCGGCAAGTCCGTCTGGGACGACCTCCCCCTCGTCATCGTGAGCGCCCTCCTCGTGGTCCTGCTCGCCGCCCTCGTGCTCGCCATCCGCCGCTCCTCCCGCGCGGCGCCCCGCCGCACCCTCGCCACGGCGGGCGGCGGCACGATTCCCACCGCGAACAGCCGCGCGGCCGACGAGAAGACCACCCACCTCAGGGTGGAGCCGGCCCCCCGTTACGGGCGCCGGGTCGGCAACGTATCCGGCCCCGCGAGGTCCGCCGTCGTCCGCACCGAACTGCACCCGCAGGGCTACGTCGAGCTCGGCCGCGTGCTGTACCGCGCCGTGTGGGCGGAGCCCGGCCGCCCGCCGCCCGCGCCCGGCCAGCTCGTCGACGTCACGGACGCACGCGAGCGCGACTCCGACGTCCTGTACGCCTTCCCGCCCACCACGGGACGGCACGCCAAAGGCACCCGGTCCTGAGGCCCGTGAGACACCCCGGAAACCAGGAGAAGAGAACAGAGATGCACAGCGATCACCCGCCCACCATGCCGGCGGAGTACGCCGACATCGAGTTCGAGAACAACGCGCAACGCCTGCCCCTCGTGCTCTGCCTCGACACCTCCAGCTCCATGGCGGGCCGCCCCATCCAGACGCTCAACAACGCGCTCATGGAGTGGACCCGGGAACTGCACGACGACGTCAGCCTCAGTTACAGCGTCGAGGTCGCCGTGGTCACCTTCGGCGGCCAGGGCGTCGTCGCCTGGCGCGGGCCCCAACTCCTGGACCCGCGCGCCCCGGTGAGCCCCTTCGTGCCCGCCCACATGTTCCGGCCGCCGCAGCTCGCCGCCGCGGGGGTGACCCTGATGACGGAGGCCGTCGAACTGTCGATGCACATCGTCGCGGCCCGCAAGGCCGAGCTGCGCGCCTCCGGACTCCAGTACTACCGGCCGCAGATCTGCCTGGTCACCGACGGTCTGCCGACCGACGGCACGGGCCATCTGACCGACTCCTGGCACCGGTTGATCCCGGTACTCGCCGACGAGCAGAGCGCCCGCCGCTTCCGCCTGTACGCGATAGGGGTGGGCGGCATCACGGACATGGGCGAGCAGGTGCTCCAGGCGTTCGCCCCGAAGTTCAACGCCCGGCTGCAGGGGTTCCCGTTCCGGGAGCTGCTCCAGATGATGTCGGCGAGCGCGAACGCCGAACAGAAGGGCGCGGGCGACGAGGTCTTCGAGAAGATCTTCAGCCAGTTCAAGACCCAGCGCCCGGCCTGGGAGTCCTGACCGAATGACCGGATGGGGATCCTGACTCATGGCCGGAGCGGAAAAGCAGGAATCGCCGTGGCGCATCCACGGCATGAGCGTCGAGGGCTACCGCCACCGCCGCCAGGGCCTGCCCTGCCAGGACGCCTGCGCGTACAAGGCATCGGCGTACGTGGCGGTCCTCGCGGTCGCGGACGGCGCGGGCAGCCGTCCGCGCTCCGAGGAGGGGTCGAGGCTCGCGGTCGAGCTGGCCACCGAGCACTTCGCGCGGCGGGCCGACGCGGCGGCCGACTGCCGGCCAGGAGAGGCCGTCCACGAACTGCTCGAAGACGCCTTCCACGATGTCAGCAAGGTCTTCCTGGACAGGACAGGGGCCGACGCCGCCGACTTCGCCACCACGCTCACCGTCGTGGTGCTCGCCCCCGGCTGGCTGGGCCAGCTCACCGTCGGCGACGGCTTCGTCGTACTGCGAGCCGGTACGGAGGACGGGGAGCGGCAGTTCCATCTGCTGCCACAGCCGCGGGCGGCCAGCGAGTACAGCAACGAGACGGTCTTCCTCACCTCGCCGGACGCGGCCCGCTGGGTGCACACCGACTGTGTGTCAGACGAGGGGATCGACGGCGTGCTGCTCTCCACCGACGGGCTCGTGCAGGCCGCGCTCACCCGGGCCGCCTCCGGGGCGCAGTCGCCGAACGCGTCCTTCGCCGACGCCGTGTTCCGCTCCCTGGACACGGTCACCGACGACGCCCACGAGGGACTCGCCGCGCTGCTCAGGTCGGACCGGCTCACCGCCCTGAACGCCGACGACAAGACCCTGCTGCGGGCCGTGCGCAAGGCGCGGCCATGAGCGGCCTCACGGTGTTCCTGGACGGGAAGCCCGTCGTCCTGGCGGAACTGGCCCTGAAGGGCGGCGGCCAGGCGGCCGTCTACCCGGTCGTCGGCGACGACGGCATCGTCGTCAAGCTCTACCGCGAACCGCCAGGACCCGAACAGGAGCGCCGGCTGACGCGGATGCTGACCATGTCCCCGCTCGCCGCCCGCCCCACCAACGCCTCCCAGCCACCCGAACTGGCCTGGCCCACCGCGCTCGCCCGCGGCCCCCGGGGCGAGTTCCTCGGCTACGCCATGCGCCGCTTCGGCGAACCCCAGCACGTCCAGCTGATCGGCCTGTTCACCCGCGCCCAGCGCCTCAAACTCTTCCCCGGACGGGCGGACTGGCGCTTCCTGCTCGGCGTCTCCTGGAACCTCGCCTTCATGACGGCCCGCATGCACTACGACAACCTCGTCATCGGCGACTTCTCCAGCAGCAACGTCGTCGTCGACGGGAACGGCTTCGTCACCTTCCTCGACTGCGACTCCATCGCCTTCACCGACCCGGTGACCGGGGAACCCTTCCCCTGCCTGATGCACACCACCGACTACTCGTCCCCCGAGCGCCAGGCCGGCGGCCCCGCCACCCGCGCCACCGACGACTTCGCCCTCGCCGTCCTCGTCTACCAGCTGCTCACAGCGGGCAACCACCCATTCGGCGGCGTCCCGCACGACAGCGCCTCCGAGTCGACCGTCAAGGACAACATCGCCGCCAGCTGCTCATACGTCGTACGCCCCGAACTGGTCGTCATCCCGCGCGGCACCGTCGACCCCTCCGTGCTGCCCCCGGAACTCCTCACCCTGGCCCGCACCGCCTTCGGCCCCGGCGTACAGGCCCCCGCCGCGCGCCCCCAGGCGGAGGCGTGGCTGCGCGCCCTGGACAGGGAACGCGCGCTGGTACGGGTCTGCCGCAACCGCCCGCTGCACGCGTACGGGTCCCATCTGCCGACCTGCCCGTGGTGCACGCGGGCGGCGGTCACGGGGCACGACGTGTTCAACGGGCCGGTGCCGGTTCCGGTGCCGGACGTGCCGCCGGAGGAGACGCAGCCGTGGCCCGCGGCCCTGAAGGTCGGCCTGCTGATCCTGGCGGTGCTGATCCTGGTGATCATCGTGGTGCGGCCAGGATGAATCCACAGCGCCATGCTCCGCCGTCAAAACCCATAACTGCTCATGTTTGTAAGGGTAGTTGGCACCCAAGTGCGTTTACATGCGCCACACTGATTACAGGGGTGCGGGCATAGGGGTGGGAGTGACGCATGACCGGGTGGAGGCCAGCCTTGGCCACGGCGGCGGGGGTGCTGCTGCTGGCGGGGTGTACCAGTGGAGCGGGCGACGAGCCCAAGACGGAGGGGACACCGAAGAAGAGCTCCGGCGCGTCTCCTTCGGCCTCGGCGTCGCCCGTGAACGAGCCGTACACGCTCGCCGAGGACCGGGCACCGAGGACGCGGGCCGAGGCCGTCGCCTTCGTTCGTGAACTCACCGTGCGCCCCGACTACTTCGGCACCGGGTACCGCAAACGCGATCCCTTCGAGAGCGATCCGGCCGAGTGGGCCGTACTCGGCGAGGACTGCCTGTGGCGGCGCGAGGCGCTGCCGAACACCGTACTGGCCAGTCTCACGCGGATGTACGAGCTGCCGACGAAGGGCGGCAAGGGGCCGGTGTACGTGTCGTTGACCGTCACCGTGCACCAGGACGTCGTGTCGGCACGGCGCGACATGGCCGGGTCGCTGGAGGAGGCGCTGCGCTGCCCCGAGCAGCAACTGAACGCCACGGACCGGGTGCGCGGCCTGTACTCCCGGGTCGACGCGTTCGCCGACGGGCGGCCCGTGATCTCCGACGACGACCTGACGGAGAGCGGGAACTGGGTCGCCGCCGGCGGCAAGGCGCATCCCTTCGACTGGTACAAGTTCCGGCTGGGGTCGGTCACCCTGGCCGCGACCGCGCGGCACGGCTCGGGCCGGACCGAGGCCGAGGACTCCACCGTCACCACCGACATGGGCAGGGGAATGACCTTCGTCGCGGCGAGCATCGACGGCCGGGGCAAGGCGGGCGATGCGAGTGCCACCGCGGAACCGACCGAGACGAAGGGGGCGGGACAGTGAGCGAACCGCTGCGGTCCTCCGACCCGTCCCGCATCGCGGGGTTCCGGCTGCTGCGGCGGCTCGGCGCGGGCGGCATGGGCGTCGTCTACCTCGGGCGCACCGACTCCGGGGCACTCGCCGCGGTCAAGGTGATCCGGGGGGAGGGCGCCGACGAGGACGACTTCCGGGCCCGGTTCGCGCGGGAGGTGGAGCTGGCGCGAAGGGTGGACAGTCCCTGGGTGGTTCCCGTCCTGGACGCGGACGCCGAGGCACGCGAGCCGTGGCTGGCCACCGCGTTCGTCCCCGGGCCCTCCATCGCCGAGGCGGTCGCCGCGCACGGCCCACTGCCGTCGCGTGCCGTACGCGTCCTGGGCGGGCTGCTGGCCGGGGCCCTGGATGCAGTGCACACGGCCGGGCTCGTACACCGGGACGTCAAGCCGGGCAACGTACTGCTCGCCCTGGACGGACCGCGCCTGATCGACTTCGGCATCGCGCGCGCCGCCGATGACACGGCACTGACCGCGTCCGGGCTCGTGGTCGGCACCCCCGGTTTCCTGGCCCCGGAGCAGGCCCAGGGGCAGTCCGCCACATCCGCGAGCGACGTCTTCGCACTGGGCTGCGCGCTGGCGTACGCCGCGACCGGCACTCCTCCCTTCGGCACCGGCACGCCGGATGCCCTGATGTACCGCACGGTCCACGACGAGCCCGAACTCGATCGTGTGGAGGGCGAGTTACGGCCCCTGGTGGAACGCTGCCTGGCCAAGGACCCGGCCGCGCGGCCCACGGCCGACGAGATACGCGGCCTGCTCGCCGATGACGCTCCGGACGCCTCCGGCGGCTGGCTCCCCGACCCCGTCGCCCGGATGGTCGCCGCACGGGCTGCCGAGAGCCTCGCCTTCCCGGACGTCGAACCCACGATCGTGGACGATCCGGCTGTCCCCGCCCGGCACCCGGCACGCCGCCGCCTGCTGCTGGCCGGCGGTGCGCTGCTGCTCGCGGGCGGCGGAACCGGAGCGGCGGTGTGGGCGTCGGAGGACGACGGGAAACCGTCCGCGAGCAGTGGGCGTCCCCTGTACGTACTCGGCGTGCACACGACCACCAGCACGAGTGAGGCCGCCGTCAGCCGGGCCAGTGAACGCGCCGCCCGCCTCGCCGTCGCCGAGCACAACGCCACGCCCAAGCGCTCCTACGACCTGAAGGTGAAGGTCCTCGCCGACCGGGGCGACGCGGACACCGCTCAGGAAGTGGCCCGTAAGTTCACCGCCGACCGGAACGTCGTCGCCGTGCTGGGACCGGTCGCCGAGCTCCCCATGCAGAGGGCCGCGGCCGTCTACGGTGCGGCGGGGCTGACGCATGTCTCCAGCACCACGGGCCAGCAGGACTACTTCCTGACGTCGCCGAAGACCTCGTTCCAGAGCGGCCCCGCCCACGCCGCGCTCGGCGGCTGGATCGGACTGCACGCCTTCATAACCCAACAGGTGGTGCGGGCCGGCGTTGTGATCGACCGGGCCGGGGGCCCTGCCATGCAGGACCAGGGCACCCAGGTGGTCGGCAACTGGCGCAACATCCTCAAGAGCGAGGTCGTGCCCCGCGTAGTCGCGGAGGACACGGACGACGGCCCGAAAGCGGTGCGCGAACTGCTCGCCGCCGGTGTCGGGGCCTTCGCGTACCTGGGCCCCCTGGACGCCACCGTCCGCACGGCCCGGTACCTGGCCACGGCCGGCTTCACCGGACCGCGCTGGATGCAGCACCAGTTGTACGGCTCGGACTTTCCGCGCCTCGCGGGTGCGGCGGGCGACGGCTGGTTCGTGGTGACGGACGCCGTGGACCCCTCCGTACTGACGACCAAGCGGGCCAAGGGCTTCACCGCGGCCTGGCGGAAGCGCTACGGCAGTACTCCGGAGCCGTACGCGACCGAGGCTTACGACAGCGTGGGGATGCTGCTCGCCGAGTTCGCCCGCACGGTCCCGGCCGGGGCACGTCGGCGGCCGGTGCGGGCCGATCTCGCTGCGCGGCTGGCGAAGGTGAAGTACCAGGGCATCGCCCGGACGTACGCCTTCGGCGACTTCCACCAGTACGACAACAGCTCGACGGGCTGGGCGGACGAGACCTTCGTCCACGAGGTCCGTGGCGGGCGGTTCAGACAGCTGGGATCACTCGGCGATCTGAACCGCGCGGCGCAGAGCCAGGGCTGAAGTGCTGGAGTGAGGCCCGGAACCGGCGGGCGGGAACGACAGGGAAACGGAGGCGGCTGACGTGGAACGGCTCCTGCCCGCCGATCCGTCCCTGATCGGCGGCCACCGGCTCGCCGGCCGGCTCGGCGCGGGCGGCATGGGCGTCGTCTACCTGGCGCGCTCGCCGCACGGCGCGTGGTGCGCGCTGAAGGTGATCCGCGCCGAGTATGCGGACGACCCCGGCTTCCGCGCCCGCTTCCGCCGCGAGGCCGAGCTGGCCGCGCGCCTCACCAGCCGGTGGACCGTGCCGGTCGTCGCGGCCGACGCCGACGCCCGCTCCCCGTGGCTGGCCACCGCCTATGTGCCCGGACCGTCCCTCGCCGAGGCCGTGGCGCTGCGCGGACCCTGGCCCGAGGCGCAGCTGCGCAGCCTCGGTGCCGTGCTGGCCGAGGCGTTGGACGGGGTGCACGCGGCGGGGCTGGTCCATCGGGACGTCAAGCCCGCGAACGTGCTGCTGGCCGCGGACGGGCCGCGCCTGATCGACTTCGGGATCGCGCGGGCCGTCGGCGCGACCGCGCTCACCACGGACGGCACCGTCGTGGGCTCCCCCGGCTACCTCTCGCCCGAGCAGGCCCGCGGGCACACCGTGGGTCCGCCCAGCGACGTCTTCTCGCTCGGCTGCGTCCTCGCCCACACGGCCACGGGCAGGCCGCCGTTCGGCACTGGTGGCGCCGCGGCCGTGCTGTACCGGACCGTGCGGGAGGAGCCGGACCTGGACGGCGTACCGGAGGGCCTCGACCGGACCGTACGGCGATGTCTGGCGAAGGAACCGGAGCGGCGCCCGAGCGCCCGTGAACTCCGCGACGTCTTCGGCGAGTTCGCCGTGGACGAGTGGCTGCCCGAAGGGCTGCCGGCCCTGGTCGCCGCCCGTGCCGCACGCGTCCTCGACCTGCCCGTTCCCGACCCCACCTTGGTCACCGGGCCCTCCCCCGTGGACGCACCGCCCTCGCCCACCCGGCGGCGCCTGCTCGTCGCGGGGGCCGCGCTCGGTGTCACCGCGGTGGCCGGGGCGGGCGCGTGGTGGGAGTGGGGCCGGGCCGACGCGTCGGCGAACACCGGCTCCGTACGGCGGTCCCGCCACGTGGTCACGCTGCTCGGCAGCCCGGACGACCCCTACTTCACCGACCACCGGCGCGGCGCTCTCCTCGCCGTCGAGCAGCACAACGAGGACGCCCGGCGCACCGTGGACCTCGTGCTGCGCACCGCGGACGACGGCGGCACCGCGACGGGCTCCGCCGCGGCGGCCGCCCGGCTGGCCGCCGACCCGGACGTGTCCGTGGTGATCGCCGCGGGCACGAACGCGACCGTGCCCGCTGTCCTCGCCCCGTGTACGAAGGCCCGGCTGACCGTGCTCGTCACCCGTGCCGACACCGAGGCCCTGGAGGTCGTCAACACCACCACCGCCCTCGTGTTGCGCATCACCCAGACCGTCGGCCCGTTCGCGGCAGTGATCTATCTGAACCGGGTCGTCAAACCCGCCCGCACGGTGGTCGTGCACGACCTGGCCACCGAGGCGGAGAGCCTGGCCGCGGTCCGCATCATCACCGTCTACGGCAAGCTCGACGGCGGGACGTCGGTGGAGGAGGTCGCCGCGGACGAGGACTTCACCGGGGCCGCTCGCCGCATCGCCGCCCGCCCCCGCGACGCCGTCTTCTTCGGCGGGGTGAGCCCCGACCGCGCCGCCGCCTGCGCCCGCGCGTTGCGGGACGCGGGCCACCGGGGTGCCAGGGTCGCGGGCGAGCACGTCCTCGGCGCCCCCTTCCTCGCCGTCGGCGAGGACTGGAGGATCAGTACGGGCTACACCGACGCGAGCGCCGACTCCCGTACCAAGGCGTTCGCCGCCGCGTTCCGCGCCCGCCACGGACGCGCCCCGGGCGCCTGGGCGGCCGAGGCGTACGACGCCGTCCGGTTCGCCGCCCACGGCCTCGCCTCCGTCGGCGACGACGGCCGCAGCGCCCTGCGCTCAGAACTCCTGCGCCGCCCCTGGCAGGGCATCACCCGTCTCATGAGCTTCGATGCCTCCACGCAGAACTTCAAGGCCGACGAGGACGGCGGAGGGTTCCTGTTCCGGGTGACCGGGGGAACAGTCCGCTTCGTGGCGCGCTCCGCCGACATCGGCAAGAAGACGTGACCCGTACCCCGGGACCTCCGCTAAGAGCGCCCCCGGTCCTCCAGATACCGTGTGAGCGACTCCTGCCGCCGTGCCTCCGTCTCCCGCAGCTGTGCCGCCAGCCGTTCCGACTCCTCGTGGAGCACGGCAAGTTGGCGCTCCAGGTGGCGTTCCGGCGGTTCGGTGCCGGGTGTCATCCGGGTCCACCACCGCGTCCGTACGAAGGTGTCGACGGCCTCGGGGATGTCCTGCCGGATGGCTCGGGACAGCGTGTGCACGCCCTCCGGGTCCTGTGCGAGAACCGCGGCGACCCAGCCGGGGTCAAGGAGGGCGGTGAGGATCTCCGTGAGTTCGGCGAGGCGTCCGGCGGCAGCGGGCGGCAGTTCGACGCCGTCCAGGTACTCGCGCAGCTTGCCGAAGTCGCCGCGCAGTTCGTCGAGTTGGGCGGAGGGGTCCGGGAAGTCGGGGAGCGGCGGGCGCTCCGGCGGCGCGATCAGGGCGCCCGCGCCGTACAGACCGAGGACGACGGCGGGCCAGTACGCGCCCGCGAGCCCCGTGAAGGTCAGCGCGAGCCCGGCGATCCCGCCCGCGCTCCCGGCGAGGTTCTTGCGGGACTCCAAGTAGCCCATGAACCGGCTGGTCCCCTTGGTCCTATTGGTAGCCACGGATCTCCTCGAAGGCGCCGTCGAGCGAGCCCTTCTGGGCGTCGAAGAGGCGGCCGCCGGTCAGATCGGCGATGTGCTGCAGCTCGCCGCGGTCGGAGTCGCCGAAGAGGATCGGGAAGACGGGTATCTCCTGCTCACCGGCGGGCAGTTGGCCGTAGAAGCCGTCGAACTCGTCCGCGCTCGCGCCGGCTGTGTTCTCGCCGTCCGTCATCAGCACGATCGACGTGAACGTGTCGTCGTCGGCGCCCAGATGCTCGTACGCCTTCTCCAGCGAGGTGAAGATCGCGGTGTCGCCCTCGGCGCTGAGCGCCTTGGTGTCCTTGCGGATGCCGTCGAGCCCGGCCTGCGGGTCCTCGGGCTTCACCACGTGCGTGCGGACGCTCTTGACCTCCGAGCCGAACGGCATCAGCGTCACCTCCTCGCGCTCGCGGAAGTCGCTCGTCAGATCGGTGAGCGCCTTCTTGAGCCGGTCGAGGCGGCCGTCCTCGCGCATCGAGCCCGAGGTGTCGAGAACGTATACGGTCCTCGACGGTCGGCGGAGCTTGTTCTCGTAGGCGTCGAGGAGGCCGTCGGCGACCGACTGGCTGCCGGGGAAGGGGAGTTCGCGCCTTCTGCTGGTGTCGAGGCCGGTCGCCGGGGCGACGGAGGCGACGACCGGGCGGCGCAGGGTCTCCTCGGTGATCTGCTGCTGGGCGGCCGGGGCGCGCAGGGCCTCGGTGAGACGGCGGACGTCCTCGCGGGTCTCCTTGGAGGACGAGGCGAGGGAGGTCAGCGGATAGTCCGCGGTCACCACGCCGTCGCTCGGCCGGATGACGGTGAGGCCCTTCATGCCCTTGAGGACCGACTCGTAGTTGAGCAGGGCGTCCACGGTGCCACGGCGCTCGTAGGCGGCCGCCAGCCAGCCCGAGGAACCCGAGGTCAGCTTCTGCCCCTGGAAGAACTCCTTCAGCTTCGGCGTCGCCTTCTCCACATCCGCGTCCGTCAGAGCCGACTGGGCTCCGGACAGGCCCGAGGCCACCGAGATCAGCGTGGAGAAACCGGAGTTGGAGCGCGCCGGATCGGTCATGCCGTACGTCAGCTTGCCGGCCGCCACCGCCTTCTCCACCTGCGACCAGGTGACGTCGTCCGGCTGCCAGCCCAGCTCGTTCACGGTCGCCGGCTTGACGCCGATGGCCACCGGGCTGGACATGATCGACGTCTCGGACACGACCTTCTTCGCCGCGTCGGGACGCAGCCGCAGATAGTCGTTGGAGGACAGCCACAGGGCGTCGTACGAACCGTCCACCTTGCCCTGTGCGAGCAGGTCCACGGCGGCGAGGGTGCCCATGTAGGTGGGCTTCACCGTGATGCCGGTGTCCTGCTGGATCTTCTCCAACACCGGTGCCATGTCGCTGAGTTCACTGGAGGCCAGGACACGGAGGGTGCCGGGTGTCGGTCCCGCCGCCTTGGGGTCCTCCGCCGCGTCTTCTGCCGTGCAGGCCGATACGGCGAGCAGGGCCGCCGCCGTCAGTACGGCGAACGCGCTTCGTCGTCTCATCCGTTCCCGCCTTCCAGGGCACCCTGCGAGCGGCTGCGCTCCAAGTACGCGCTCGCGTGCTGGAGTTCGGAGGTCAGGGACTCGACCGTCACGGCCATGGCCTCGGTGGCCTGGACCTTGTAGGTGTCGATCGCGTCGAGTGTGCGGTAGATCTGCTGGAAGGCGCTGCGCAGGGTCTCCGCGCCGACGGCCGGGTCGGCGGCGATCCGCTGGATCTCCCCGCTCTGCGTGGCGAGCATCTCGGCGTTGCCCCGGATGAGGTCCTCCGTCGTACCGCGCAGGGCGTTGACCTGGTCGACGACCTTGCGCTGGTTGTCGAGGGCGGAGGCGAGCATCACGGAGATGCGCAGCGCGGACACGGTCGTGGTCGCGGCCCGGTCGACGCCCTTGATCAGCTCTTCGTTGTTGCGGCGTACGACGTCCATGGCCAGGTATCCCTGGGCGCACACGGCCAGTTGGGTCAGCAGGTCCTGGTGCTTCTGCCGTACGGGGAAGAGGACGTCGGAGCGGAGGGTGTCGGCCCCCGCCGGGTCCCTGGCCTCCACGCCCACGATGTGCGCCTCGACGGCCGTGTCCAGGGCCTGGGTGAGGACGACGTACTCCTGGAGCTTGCCCATCGTCTCCCAGAGCCGGACCCGCTCGGTCTGCAACGCGGCGTTGTCCCGGCGCAGTTCGTCCTGTCCGCCGCGCAGCGAGCCCACGATCTTGTTCAACGTGCCTTGCGCGGAGGCGTACTTGGCGACGTGGTCGCGGAGCTTGTTGCCGCCGGGGAGCCGGGAGAGGAACTTGCGGCCCTTGCTCGCGGGCAGGTCGCGCGGGTCCAGGTCCTCCACGACTCGCCGGAGTTCGACGAGCGAGCCCGCCACGTGCGACTGGGCGTCCTCGCCCTTGCCGGGGAGGCTCCGGATGGTGCGCTCCAGCATGCGGTTGGACTGCGCGGCGGCGCCCCGCATCTCGCCCGCGCCCAGGCCCGCGATCTCGCCGACCTTGCCGGCGAACTCGGGGGAGCGGGCGTCCAGGGTGGCGAGCCCGCCGACGTACTCGGCGGCGCGGCGCGCCATGTCCTCGTGCACGGCCGGGTCGACGGGCACGAGCCCGCCCGCCTTCTCGCGGGGCACGGGCGCCACGGCCTCGGGCGGTGTGAGGGTCAGTGTGTTCGGTTCAGTGCTCATTGCGTGCTTCCCCCTACTTCCGGGCCCGGAGTGCCATCTCGTGCAGCACCTTGGAGGCGGGCACGGGCGCCTGCCGGACGCCGGTCAGCTTCTGATTGATGTACCTGGTCTGGGCCGCGGTCGCCTCGGTGAACTCCGTGCTCGCGCCCTGCGGCCGGAACCCGTGCCGGACGGCGAGCTTGCGCAAGGTCGGGTCGGTGCTGAGGAGTTCGCCGAGCGCACGGCCCTCAGGAGTGAGCGGTACGACGGTGTGGTCGCTGTTCGCCGTGGTGTCCGGGTAGAGGACGGTGAGGTCGCCGACCTCCTGGCCCTGGACGAGCAGCGAGGCGACCTGGGACTCGTAGGCGAGGACGAGCGGGTTGCCGGCCCCGCTGATGAAGTCCCTGAACGTGGCGTCCGTACTGCTCTGTTGAGCGCCCTGGACGCTGATCAGCTTGTGCATCAGGGGCGCGGTGCGGGTCACGGCGGTGTTGTCCGCGGCCACGCGTCCGCCGTCGGCGACGTACGAGGCGGCGGCGAGGTAGAGGGCGCCGGAGTTGGAGGTCTCGGGGTCGGTGGTGGCGATGAAGAGCGTGCCGGTCAGCTCGCCGTACTTCTCGGAACCCTTGAGTTCCTGCCAAGTCCGGTCCTGCTCGGCCGCCTTGAGGTAGGCGGACATCTTGAGGGTGCCGGTGGCCTTGTCGAGTACCGCGAGGCCGTTCTTCTCCAGGACCTCGGCGGCGTTGCGGTGGGCCACGACGACGAGGGGCGAGTAGAAGGGCCGGGGGAGCGGCTTCTGTGCGTGGTACTTGTCGGCCAGCTCATCCGCCGGCGCCTGGCTGGAAGGGAAGGCGAAGTCGTACCCCTTGAGGTCCAGGCCCTCCATGGCCCAGGACCCGGAGGTCTCCGTCTTCACGGTGTAGCCCTTGGCAGCGAGGGCCTTCACCACGTCGGGATCGGCGAAGAACTCCGCCTTCTCCGATCCGATCACTCCTTGCACGGTCTTCGTTGCCGTGCCCTTGTCCTGACCATCGCGGCCTGCGACGACGGCTGCTACCACTCCGCCGATCAGCAGCACCGCCAGGACGATTCCTACGATGCGTCTCACACCCGAGAGCGTGCTCCCGGACTCCAACATTCCCCCCGGCGCGGGGTGAACACGGGGTGACGACGGGGTCCCGGTACGCAACCGGAACGGGGGGTGCCGCTACGGGGGTCCACTCACCAGCGCCGGTGAGGGGATCCCCTCTTCTTTCCGCCGCAACGGTGCTCAGCCACGATGGCGCCTGACGGCGGTGCCGAGTGACCGAGACCCACCCGAAAACGCCGGGGTCCCCCAAAACCGGGGGCAAGCGAAACCCCCGCCAAAGCGAACGCAGTGCCGTGGCACCCGGTCCGCACGTCGCTGCGGTGCGCGCGGACCGGGGCCGTATGAGGGGAGCCGCGGAGGCTCAGTGGGCCGCGAGAGATGCCGGGGCGGTGGCGGACGCGTGGGCGTCCATGCGCTCGGCGGCGAGTATCGCGGCGGCGGTGTCGGCGCGGGACGCCGCGACGACGAGGGCGCGGCCCGCGAGGGCGTGCGCGCGCTGGTGGAGGGAGAGGAGCCGCGGCTCGTGAAGGGCGTCGGCCACCGACGACCGCACCGGCGCCACCCCGTCCCGCAGCCGGGCCACCTGCGCGGTGAGTCGCTCACCCGCCGCGTCCAGATCGCCGGACGGCGCGATCGCACGGATCTCGTCGGTCACCGCGAGCAGCGCCGCGAGATGACCGGCCAGCTGGATGTCCAGCTCCTCCTCGCGCGACCGATGGGGAAAGTCGGAGGTGGTGCCGGCCGTCGTGTGGACCGACTTGGTGCGGATCGGTTCGTACATGGGACGGCCTCCTGTGCTCTGACAGGATCCCATCCTAGCTTGGATTCCGTCTAAAGTTGAGCGGGATCGCAGAACCGGTCAAAGCGCACACACAGCGTGAGTGTCAGTGCTGGCCGTAGCCGTCCAGGAAGTTGCCGATCCGCGTCACCGCGTCCGTCAGATCCCCGACCGTCGGCAGGGTGACCACCCGGAAGTGGTCGGGCTCGGGCCAGTTGAAGCCCGTCCCCTGAACCACCATGATCTTCTCGCGGCGCAGCAGGTCGAGGACCATCTGCCGGTCGTCCTTGACCTTGAACACCTTCGGGTCCAGGCGCGGGAAGAGATACAGCGCCCCCTTCGGCTTCACACAGCTCACGCCGGGGATCTGCGTCAGCAGCTCGTACGCCACATCCCGCTGCTCCTTCAGCCGCCCGCCGGGCAGGACCAGGTCGTTGATGGTCTGCCGCCCGCTCAGCGCGGCGACCACCCCGTGCTGACCCGGCATGTTCGCGCACAGCCGCATGTTCGCGAGGATCGTCAGCCCCTCGATATAGGAGTCGGCGTGCGCGCGCGGCCCGGAGATGGCCATCCAGCCGACCCGGTAACCCGCCACGCGATACGCCTTCGACATCCCGTTGAAGGTGAGCGTGAGCAGATCGGGGGCGATCTTGGCGGTCGAGGTGTGCGTGACACCGTCGTAGAGGATCTTGTCGTAGATCTCGTCCGAGCAGACCAGCAGGTTGTGGCGGCGGGCGATGTCGGTCAGCCCGCGCAGCATCGCATCGTCGTACACCGCACCCGTCGGATTGTTCGGGTTGATGATCACGATGGCCTTGGTGCGGTCGGTGACCTTCCGCTCCACGTCCGCGAGGTCGGGCATCCAGTCGGACTGCTCGTCGCAGCGGTAGTGCACGGCCGTTCCGCCGGACAGTGACACGGCCGCCGTCCACAGCGGATAGTCCGGCGCCGGTACGAGCACCTCGTCGCCGTCGTCGAGCAGCCCCTGCATCGCCATCACGATCAGCTCGGACACGCCGTTGCCGATGAAGACGTGCTCGACGTCCGTCTCGATGCCGAGGGTCTGGTTGTGCATCACGACGGCCCGGCGTGCCGCGAGCAGCCCCTTCGCGTCGCCGTACCCGTGCGCCGAAGACACGTTCCGCAGGATGTCCTCGAGGATCTCGGGCGGGCACTCGAACCCGAACGCCGCCGGATTCCCCGTATTGAGCTTGAGGATCCGATGCCCCGCCGCTTCCAGCCGCATCGCCTCCTCGAGCACCGGGCCCCGGATCTCGTAACAGACATTGGCGAGCTTGGTCGACTGGATCACCTGCATGTCCGTGAGCTTACGGCCGGGTAACGCTCGGCGGGGCGTGTTTTCCACCACGTGAGACGTGCCGATTTGTTCGCCTTTTTCCCCTCGCTGTCCCCAGACCCCTCGCAGTCTCTACAATCCGCCCCCATGTCCCAGCAGAACGGCGAGCCCGAAGCCCCGCCGAGGGTGTACCTCCCGCAGAACGACGACGAGGCGCCCCCGGCCTACGAGGCGTACGCGGATCCGGCGGCGGCCCACGGCTGGGAGGACGTGCACGTCGGCGACGACGCCGACACCGCTCCGCTGGCCGTCGTCCCCGGTGGCTCATCGGCCCGGCACGACCGGCTGCTGCGCCGTCGCCGCACCCGGCTGCTGCGCCGGGCGGCGGTGGCCGGCGGCGCCGCGTGCGCCGTCCTCGTCGTCGTGGCGGTCTCCGGATTGTTCGACTCCGGGCCGTCGACGGATCCGGGCGACCGCGTTCGTGAGGCGACCTCGCCCGCGGAACCCGCCACGGGCACGACGGCATCGACGGACGGTTCCGGCCCGGCCGCGGGAGCGTCGTCGCCGGATCCGTCGCCCGACCCGTCCGATACGTCGGCGAGCGCCGGCGACGCCTCCCCGAGCGCCAGTGGGTCGGCCTCCGAGGCTCCCACCACAGGGACCTCTTCGACGGCGACAGCGACGGGGACAGCCACCGCCACGGCCGACCCGGGCCAGGGTAACGGCAACGGCAACCCCGGCCAGGGCCAGGGAGCGAGCAAGCGGCCCAAGTAGCCCCCGGGCGCGGCCTCTTGAGCGCACGGCTTGAACCAGCGGCCGGAAACAACTCCTTGTCCCCTCCCGCCCACCCCCTCACAATGCGCATGACAAAACAGAAGGTGACCGGAAAACCTTCGGTCACTCACGTCGCAAGAGGGGACCCCACATGAGAAAGCCTCTCGTTGCCGCGCTCTTCGCCCTGGTGATCGCCGGGGCGGGCGCGGTACCAGCGGTCGCGGCACCGGCACCGGCACCCGCGCCGGAGACCGTGGCCGCGACCACCGAAGCTGCCGCGCCCACGATCCAGGCCGTCAACCTCGCCGGCACCGTCGCGCTCAGCAACTGTTCCGGCTCGGTCGTCCGCTTTCCGAACTCCCTGGACACCGACCCGGCGCTGGTGCTCTCCAACGGCCACTGCCTGTCGACCGGCTTCCCGGAGCCGGGCGAGGTGCTCGTCAACCAGGCCTCCAGCCGCACCTTCGGGCTGCTCAACTCCGCCGGCACCCGGGTCGCGACCCTGCGCGCCAGCAAGCTCGCCTACGGGACGATGACCGACACGGACGTCTCGATCTACCAGCTCACCAGCACGTACGCGACGATCAAGAGCTCGTACGGGATCTCCGCGCTGACCGTGCAGAACACACACCCGACCGCCGGCACCGCCATCACCGTGGCGTCCGGTTACTGGAAGACGCTCTACAACTGCAACATCGACGGGTTCGTGTACCGGCTGGAGGAGGGTGACTGGACCTGGAAGGACTCGGTCCGTTACACCTCTGCCTGCCAGACCATCGGCGGCACCTCGGGCTCACCGGTGATCGACCAGTCCACCGGGAACGTCGTCGCCGTCAACAACACCGGAAACGAGGACGGCGGGACCTGCACGGTGAACAACCCCTGCGAGGTCGACGAGAGCGGCAACGTGACCGTCCGCGAGGGCATCAACTACGCCCAGGAGACCTACCTGATCCCGGCCTGCTTCACGACGGGCAACCAGCTCAACCTGAGCGCGAGCGGGTGCACCCTGCCGAAGCCGTAAGGCATGGGCGGGCGGTCCGTCACACGGGACTGCGACGGACCGCCCGCCCGGCCAGTACGTCCGTCCGCCGGCCGTCCTCGATGACGAACCGGCCGTCGATCAGCACGTGCGGGATGCCGGTCGGGAGCGTGCGCGGGTTCTCGAAGGTGGAACCCGCCGCGACCGTGGCCGGGTCGAAGAGGACCAGGTCGGCGCGGTAGCCCTCGCGGACGAGCCCGCGGTCCGCCAGCCGCAGCCGGGCGGCGGCCCGCCCGGTGAGGTGGGCGACGCACTCCTCCAGCGAGAGGACACCCAACTCCCTTACGTAGTGGCCCAGATAGCGCGGGAAGGTGCCGTACGCGCGCGGGTGCGGCTTGTCGCCGCGCAGGATGCCGTCGGAACCGCCGGTGTGCACGGGGTGGCGCATGATCGCGCGGACGTTCTCCTCGTGGCCGACGTGCTGGAGGATCGTCGGGCCGAGGCCGTCGTCGAGGAGGAGGCGGCGGGCGGTCGTCCAGGGGGCCTCGCCGCGCTGGTCGGCGGAGGCCTGGACCGTGCGGCCGACGTACGGCGCGAGGGCGGGGTCGGTCACGCCCGAGATCTCGATCGTGTCCCACTCGATGGGGACGCCGTGGCAGCCGTCGGCGCCCACGACCTCCATGTGGTGCCGGATGCGTTCCGCCGTGGTGTCGTCCCGCAGGCGGGCGAGGATCGACTCCGGGCCGCCCTCGCTCGCCCAGCTCGGCAGCATCGCCACGAGGGTGGTGCAGCCGGGGGTGTAGGGATACGTGTCGAGGGTGATGTCGGCGCCCTCCGCGAGCGCCTTGTCCAGGAGGGCGAGGAGGTCCGGGGCCCTGCCCTCGTTCACGCCGAAGTTCATCGTGGCGTGCGCGAGGTGGAGCGGGCAGCCGGCCTCGCGGGTGAGGGCCACCATCTCCTCGTACGCCTCCAGGGCGCCCGCTCCGTACGAGCGGTGGTGCGGGCAGTAGTAGCCGCCGTGCTCGGCCACCACCCGGCACAGTTCGGTGAGTTCGGCGTCCTTGGCGTACATGCCGGGGGTGTACGTCAGGCCGGAGGACATGCCGACGGCGCCCTCGCGCATTCCGGTGGCCACCAACTCCCGCATACGGTCCAGCTCCCGGGGTGTCGCCTCCCGGTCCTCCCAGCCGACGGCGAGCATCCGCACGGTGCCCTGGGGGATGAGGTAGGCGGCGTTCACCGCGATGCCCTCGCCGTCGAAGCCGTGGTCGAGCCGGTCCAGGTACTCGCCGACCGAGCGCCAGGTGAAGTCGATGTCGTCGCCGTGGCCGTTCCAGCCGGTGATCGTGCGGCGGACCTCGGCGAGCGTACGGTCGTCGACGGGGGCGTACGACAGGCCGTCCTGGCCGATGACTTCGAGGGTCACCCCCTGCGCGGCCTTCGCGCTGTGATCCGGGTCCCGGAGCAGCGCGAGGTCGCTGTGCGCGTGCATGTCGATGAAACCGGGGGCCAGCGCCAGGCCTTCGGCGTCCAGCATGCGGCGGGCCACGGGACGCTGGCAGCCGGCCGCCGCGGCCTCCTTGACCACGGTGGTGATCACGCCGTTCTCGATGCCCACGTCGGCGCGGTAGGAGGGCTCTCCGGTGCCGTCGACGACTTCCGCGTCGCGGATGACGAGGTCCATCACAGCTGTCTCCTGCTCTCCTAGAAGAAGGTGCGGATGTAGTCGACGACCGTGCCGTCCGCCTCGACCAGTGGGATCAGCTGCCACTTGTCGAAGGACGTGCAGGGGTGGGACAGGCCCATGCCCAGCCAGTCGCCGACCTGGACGTCCGCCTCCGGGGCCGTGCGGAGCCAGCCGTGCTGGTCGGAGAGCCCGCTGACCGTGACACCGGTGGCCGGGCGCTCGGTGCCGTCGCGGCGGACCACCTGGGCCTCCGGCAGATCGAGGTCGTACGCGGCGT
Source organism: Streptomyces sp. NBC_00620 (assembly GCF_026341825.1). Classification (GTDB taxonomy): domain Bacteria; phylum Actinomycetota; class Actinomycetes; order Streptomycetales; family Streptomycetaceae; genus Streptomyces. Next base: position 534,296 of record NZ_JAPENY010000001.1, on the reverse strand, counting down.
CCCGCTTGCCCGCGTTGACGAAGGCCTGGTCGGGGGAGGGCCGGGAGACGACCTGGGCCCACAGCCGGAAGGCGGGGTGCAGGGCGCCCTCCTCGGGGACGCGGGTGAAGGGGGTGAGCTTGCGGTAGTGGCCGTCGTCGTGCGAGACGTACGCGCCGGAGCGGAGCAACTTCAGTACGGGGAGGGAGAGTTCGGGGAGCTCCGCGAACACGTCTGCCACCGCGTCGAACCAGGCGCTGCCGCCCGCGCTGACGACGATCTCGTCGAGGCCCGTGAACCGGCCGGCCTTGTCGAAGTCCGCGGCCAGGGAGGTGAGGCGGCGCAGCCACGCGTGCACGCGCTCGGGGTCGGCCTGTGGGACCTCGCCCTCGTAGCCCGCGACGCCCACCAGCCGCAGCGTCGCCGTCCCGGCCACCGCGTCGGCGACCGCCGCGCACTCTGCCTCCGTGCGGACGCCGGTACGGGCGCCCTCGCCGGCGGCGAGTTCTACGACGACGTCCACGGGGCGGGGGGCTCCGAAGAGCGCGGCGTCCATCAGCTCCACGCCGCGTACGGAGTCGACGTAGCAGATGAAGCGGAAGTCCGGGTCCGCCGCCAGGTCGGAGGCGATGCGGCGCAGGGCCGGTGCGTCGACGAGTTCGTTCGCGAGGAAGATCCGGTCGATGCCGAACTCCCTTGCCACGCGCACCTGGTGGGGGACCGCGAGGGTGATGCCCCAGGCGCCGTGCTCGATCTGCTTCCAGAACAGCTGCGGGGCCATCGAGGTCTTGCCGTGCGGGGCGAAGACGAGGCCGTGACGGGTGGCGTAGGTCTCCATGAGCGCGAGGTTGTGCTCCAGGCGCTCGCTGGAGAGGGCGAGGACGGGGGTGGTGAAGCCGTCGGTGAAGAGGTTGCGGCGCTGGGCGGCGAGTTCGCCGACGGTCAGACCCTCGGCGTCCGGGGGGAGGCCCTTGAAGCGGTGGTCGACGCGGTCCGCAGTGAGAGCGGCCAGCTGTGCTGCGGCGGTGTCGGCGCCCATGGGGCCTCCCGGATTTCCTGATGAGGTGCGTTGCAGTATCTGCAACGCTCATTGCGTATGTCGCTTACTGCTGTCTAACATCCCAGCCAACGCAGGGTCAACGGTGCCGATGCCGTTGCCCGAGAGAGCAAGGGGCCCCAGCCATCGTGACCGCCTTCGACGTCGTAGCACTCGGCGAGTCCATGGTCACGTTCTTGCCGTCCGGGCCGGGGCGCCTGGCCGATGTCCCGTCGTTCGAGCGAGGGATCGGCGGCGCGGAGTCGAACGTGGCGTGTGTGCTCGCCGCCACCGGTCACTCCGTGCAGTGGGTCAGCAGGGTCGGCGCGGACGGGTTCGGCGATCACCTGGTGGAGGCGATCGCCTCGTACGGCGTGGACACCTCCGCCGTACGACGGGATCCCGCGCGTCCGACCGGCATCTACTTCCGCACGGCGGGCGACCGGGCGACCGACGCGCACGAGGTGGCGTACTACCGGGCCGGATCGGCCGCCTCCGCGATGGCCGTGGACAACATGGACCTGGATGCCGTCAGGTCCGCCCGCGTCCTGCATCTCTCCGGCATCACCGCCGCGCTCTCCGACGACTGCCTGGCCCTGCTGCGGGAGCTGACCTCCCAGCGACCCGGCCGCCCCCTCGTCTCGTTCGACATCAACCACCGGGTGAACCTCTGGGACCGCCAGGAATCCGGTCCCGTCCTCCTGGAACTGGCCCGCGGCAGCGACCTCGTCTTCGTCGGCGAGGACGAGGCCGAGACCGCCTGGGGTGTCACCGGCGGCCCGGCCGCGATCCGCGCCGCGCTGCCCGAACCCCGGGCCCTGGTCGTCAAGCAGGGTGTCCGGGGCGCCACCCTCTTCGACGGTGACCGGGCCACCTTCGCCCCCTCCGTCCACGTGGACGTCGTCGCGGCCGTCGGCGCCGGTGACGCCTTCGCCGCCGGGTTCCTCTCCGCGACCCTGCGCGGGCTCCCCGCCAGGGACCGGCTCCGGCACGGCCACCTCATGGCGGCGGCCGCCCTCACCGTCCCGGGTGACCTGGCCGCGCCTCCCTCCCGCGACCACGCCGACCGGCTGGCCGCTCTGGACGACGAGGCGTGGGGGACACTTCGACTCGGCCCCGGCTGGACCGAAGCCGTCACGCGGGCCGACGAGGAGGTACGTACCCCATGAGCCAGACCGTCGACCGAGCGCTGAGCATCCTGCCGCTGCTCGCCGAGGGCCCCGCCGACCTCGGGCAGGTCGCCGACCGGCTCGGCGTGCACAAGTCCACGGCGCTCCGCCTCCTGCGCACGCTGCACGAGCACGGGCTCGTCTACCGCCAGTCCGACCAGCGCTACCGCCTCGGCGCCCGCCTCTTCGCCCTCGCCCAGGAGGCGGTGGAGAACCTGGACATCCGGGAGATCGCCCACCCCCACCTCGTACGGCTGAACGAGCAGTGCGGGCACACCGTCCACCTCGCGGTGTACGAGGAGAAGGAGGTCCTCTACATCGACAAGGTGGAGAGCCGGTACCCGGTGCGGATGTACTCGCGGATCGGGAAGCCCGTCGCCATCACCGTCGCCGCCGTCGCGAAGCTGCTCCTCGCCGATCTGCCCGAGCCCGAGCGGCGCGCGCTCGCCGACAAGCTCGACTACCCCATGTACACGGCCCGTTCGATCCCCAACGCCCCCGCCTTCCTCAAGGAGCTGGCCACGGTGCGCGAACAGGGCTGGGCCACCGACCTCGGTGGTCACGAGGAGTCCATCAACTGCGTGGGCGCCCCCATCCGCGGCACCGACGGACGGGTCGTCGCCGCGATGTCCGTCTCCGCACCCAACGTCGTCGTCACCCGCGAGGAACTCCTCACCCTGCTCCCGCTGGTGCGCCGTACGGCGGACGCCATCAGCCGCGAGTACTCCGGTAAGCCCACCGCCAGAGAAGCCGCCCCAGCTGCCCCGAAGGAATGAGCACGGCATGACCGACAAGATCGCCCTCACCCCCAAGACCCACACCACCCCGCCCGCCAAGTTCTCGCACGGCGTGCGGAAGGGGAACATCCTCCAGGTCGCCGGGCAGGTCGGCTTCCTCCCGGCCGTCGAGGGCCGGCCGCCCACGACCGCAGGACCGGCGCTGCGCGAGCAGACCCTCCAGACCCTCGCCAACGTCAAGGCGATCCTCGAAGAGGGCGGCGCGAGCTGGGACGACGTGATGATGATCCGCGTCTACCTCACCGACGTCGACCACTTCGCCGAGATGAACGGCATCTACAACACCTACTTCGAGGAGCAGGGCCTCACCGCGCCCCCCGCCGCCCGCACGACGGTCTACGTCGGTCTGCCGGCCGGACTCCTCATCGAGATCGACGCGCTGGCCGTACTCGGCTGACGCTCCTCTCCCCACCTCTCCCGCACCCCGTACGTCGTCACGGTGCGGCGCCCGTCATCCCTTGGGCGCCGTGCCGCGATCCCCCACGCCCGAAAGCTCTATGCACTTAAGAAGAGGTCCCCCTTGCTCTCCTATCCGCTCGCAGCGACAGCCCCTGTCCCCGAGACCCCACCCCACACCGGTGGCCTGCTCCTCCTCATCGACGGCACCGCCGGACTGCTCACGGTCGCCGCCCTCGGCATCGCCCTCCTGCTCGTCCTGATCATCAAGTTGCGGCTCCAGCCCTTCGTGGCGCTGCTCGCCGTCTCCATAGCCGTCGGCCTCTCGGCCGGGCTGTCGGTCACGGAACTCTTCGGCACCGTCCAGAGATCCACGGCCGTCTCGGTCATCGAGTCCGGCATGGGCGGCATCCTCGGCCATGTCGCGATCATCATCGGCCTGGGCACGATGCTCGGCGCGATCCTCGAAGTCAGCGGCGGCGCCGAGGTGTTGGCGTCCCGGCTGCTCGGGTTGTTCGGCGAGAAGCGGGCCCCGCTCGCGATGGGCCTCACCGGCCTGATCTTCGGCATCCCGGTCTTCTTCGACGTCGGCATCTTCGTCCTGGCGCCGATCGTGTACGCGGCGGCGAAGAGAAGCGGCAAGTCGATTCTGCTGTACTGCCTGCCGCTGCTCGCGGGTCTGTCCGTGACGCACGCGTTCCTGCCGCCGCACCCGGGCCCGGTGGCCGCCGCCGGACTCCTGCACGTGGATCTCGGCTGGGTCATCCTCATGGGCGTGGTCTGCGGACTCCCCGCCGTGGCCGCCGCCTGGGTCTACGCCGCCTGGATCGGCAAGCGGATCTTCGTCGCCGTACCGCAGGACATGGTCGAGGCCGCGGCGGAAGCCAAGCTGGCCGTGCGGGAGGAGCAGCGGGCGTCCGGCGTCGAGCCGCGCGAGAGCCCGGTCCCCCTCGGCACCGTCCTCGGCATCATCGGTACGCCGCTGGTGCTGATCCTGGCGGCGACCTTCTCCTCGATCGCGCTCGACCCCTCCACCACCCGCTCGGTGATCGAGTTCTTCGGCAGCCCGTTCGTGGCCCTGACCATCGCCCTGCTCCTGGCGTACTACCTGCTGGGCATCCGGCGCGGCTGGTCCCGCAAGTCCCTTGAAACGGTGTCGACTTCATCCCTCAAGCCGGTCGGCAACATCCTGCTCGTGGTCGGCGCGGGCGGCATCTTCGGTGCCGTACTGAAGGCCAGCGGTGTAGCCCAGGCCCTCTCGGACACCTTCAACGACGTCGGCCTGCCGGTCCTCGTCCTCTCCTACCTGATCTCCGTCGTCCTGCGCGTCGCCCAGGGTTCGGCCACCGTCGCCATCGTCACCACGGCCGGCATCGTCGCCCCCCTCCTCGCCGAGGGCGACCACTCCCAGGCCTTCGTCGCCCTCGTCATCATGGCGATCTCGGCAGGCTCGATCTTCGCCTCGCACGTCAACGACGGCGGCTTCTGGATGGTGGCGAAGTACTTCGGCATCAGCGAGCGGGACACCCTGAAGTCCTGGACGGTCCTGGAGTCGGTGCTGTCGGTGGCGGGGTTCGCGGTGGCGGCGGTGTTGAGTTTGTTCGTGTAGGGGTACGGCGGCTTGCTCGGGCCGGTGAGGTGGCGGTGGCCCCCTCACCGGCCCGGCGGCTCAGGCGTCGTCAGAGGTTCAGAATCCCAGGTAGGTGATCTGGACGACGTAGACGCGTTCGCTCCGCACGACAACCTGGTACCTGAACCAGCCGCCGGAGACGATGATCTCGCCGCCTTTCGGGTCGATGCCCTCATGGGCGCGGCCGTGGACGTGAAGAGCTTCGGCCGCCCTGACCAGTTCGTCGGCCCTGCAGGAAACAGTGGCCAGGAAGTCTGCCGGAGCGGCGCGCGCGGTTTCTTCGGCCCCGAAGGCGTACTCCCATTTCCAACTCACTCGCGAACTGCCTTCAGGGCCTCTTCGAGGACCGCGCTCAGCTCGCGAAGAGCTTCCTGCGCGATGGCCGGATCCTCGTGCTCCAGGTCCTTCTGCGCCTGGTCGTAGCGGGCAGTCAGGTCCGGTCGACGGGCGATCTCGATCTCCTTGGCCCAGATCAGCACCCAGCTCTGCACCGGGCTGAGGGACTGCCACTCGACAGCCTTGGCGAAGGCCTCGTCCTTCATGGCCTGCATCTCGTCGAGACGTCCCGGGGCGACCACGGCGAGGGCCGCACGGAGGGCATCCGGCGTCAGTTCTGGACGGGGGATCAGCTCGTGTCCGTGTTCGGACTGGGTGCTCATCGTGTCCTCCTGTGGGCGCTCCGGCCAGGGTATCCGGCCGGGCTGCCGACGGGAGTGGGCAGAGAACACGTGCTGAGGACTGGCCATGGTCGTGTCGGGGTCTCTCGTTCCGGGCACCGGAGCCGGCGGTCAGATGGTCACTGCGGGGATTCGGTCACGGCAGGCGCCGCAGCGGCCTGGTTCCGGGCCTCGGAAGGCGCGGTCGCAGTCGTCGCAGTTCCGGAGCGGGTGTCGGACGGGTGGTGGTGATGAGGGGGCTCGGAACGGGGGTGGCGGTGGCAGCTGGGTGGTCAGGCGGTGGGCCAGGAGGGCTGCCGGGCGGCACAGGGGGTCCGGGAGATCCGTGGTCAGGGCTTGGCGGACGGCGGTGGGGGTGAGGTCGCGTTCCAGCCAGGCGGCGACGCCGGGGGCCAGGTGGCTGGTGTCGTTGGTCGAGAGGAGCAGGCGGGGGTCCTCGCGGCGGAGGCCGGCGAGGAGGTCGGTGGCCTGCTGGAGGAGGGTGGGGGAGGGGTACGACGGCTGCGGGACGGCGGCGAGTGGCTTCTTGCGGGTCGGGCGGGGCTTCTTCGCCGCGGCCGGGGCGTGGTCGGGCTCGCCGTGGTTCCGTCGTCCGGGCTGGTTGCAGGAGATCGTGCGGCTGACGATGCGGCCGCCGGGGACGCGTTGGCGTTCGCGGCGCAGGTAGCCGTGGGCTTCCAGTTCACGCAGGGCGGCGGCGATACGGGTCGTGCCCTCGGGGAAGCGGGCGGCGAGGGTCTTGATGTCGACGCGGGCGCGCTTGGGGAGAGACTGGATGTGGCAGGCCAGCCCGATCGCGAGGAGAGACAGCTCCGCGTGCTGGACGAGGTGGTTGCCGACCACCGTGAAGCGGGTGGAGTGGCGGGTGTGATCGTGGTCGAGCCCGCCCGTGCGGGGGTGGTTTTTGCCCGCGATACCGGACTGGGCGCGCGAGGGCGCGCTAAGGTTTTGCGTATCCATCGGGAAGCGGCTTTCTTCCTTGGTGGTGAGGCCCTCGCACTGGGATTGCAGTCCCGGCGAGGGCCGTTGTATGTCTGCGTTTGTGTTGCGGCGAGCGTAAGGCAAGCAACCAGGCCGAAATCCAGCTGAGTTGGTGATGTTCACTCGCGAGGGTGACGCTGCGCCACGGGCGGGAGGGAGGGGTGGGGTTTGGTCGGTTTCTTTCCCTCTCGTGTTTCTTGGGGAAGACCACCCACGGCACCGGAGCATGGGTTTCTGGAGTGCGGTGGGGCGGCAACTGAAGCTGCGGCGAGAGGCGGTGGGGATGAGGGGCGCGGAGTTCGGTGTGGCGTCGAGCAGCGTCATTTCCAGCACGGGCCACGCCTCCCGCCTGTGACAGTGCAGCCGCGTGGTGTCCGTCTCGCTGCGTAAAGTGTTGGCTCGTCTGCCCGTCTGTGATGGCTGCGCGCACACGGACGGTTTCCCGTTCGACCCGAAGGACGGAGCCGTGCCCGACCGACCTGAGATTGTCTGCATCTGCGGCTCTACCCGGTTCGTGCACGAGATGAGCGCGGCGAACCGTGATCTGACCTTCGCAGGTGTCATCGTCGTCGCGCCAGGCGTCTTCCTGCGCGCCGAGGATCACGAAGCAGACGAGTTGATCACCAACGAGCAGAAGACCGCGCTGGACGCCCTCCACCTGCGCAAGATCGACCTGGCTGACCGGGTTCTGGTCGTCAACCCAGGCGGGTATATCGGCGAGTCCACCAGCAGGGAGATCGCATACGCCCACGCCACCGGCAAGCCGATCTCGTTCACCGATCCCTTCTGACCAGTAGACGCTTCGTGGTGCGCGCGGGCAACGAGTCTCGGTCAGCCTTGGAGCGTGTTGCTGGAGGGTCTTCGAATTCGCCCCCGTACCGTCCATCCCCCAAGAAGCCTTCTGCCCCCGGCGCCCCATGGCACAGCTTCGTCCGCCATACTTCCGGCTGTGGAGCAGCGCATAGGTTCGAGCAGCCAGCCCCTGGAAGGCGCCGGGTTCGACCCGGCCTTCATCCCCGGGCTCACCTCACCCGTGTCCGGAGAGCCGGCGGACGCCGGGTCCCCGGACGACTCCGTCGAGGCGGAGGCGAAGCCGGAGGCCGAGGCCGAGGCCGAGGAGTCCGAGGGACCCTCTCTCGAGAAGGCCGATCTCGAGAAGGCAGAGAAGTCCGAGGAGGTCGAGGAGGCGGAGGAGGACGAAGCCCCCGACGGCCCCGTCTTCGAGGCCTCCGACCGCCGCGCGAAGATCGCCGCCGACCACAAGGGCGTACGGCTCGCCCTGGACGACCAGGCGTGCGAGTTCCGCTGGGACGAGATCGGCGCCGTGGAGACGGAGTCCCCGCGCTTCGGCAGGCGGTTCACCATCACAGTCCACACTCCCGACCGCCGCTGGTACCCGATCGAGATCGAGGCGGCGTCCCGGGCGCGGTTCGGCGAGTGGGAGAACCAGCTCGACGCGGTCCTCGACGCCTACTTCGAGGACGGCGACGAGGACGCGGAAGACGCGGACACCGAGGTCGACGAGACCGAGGTCACCAAGGCAGACGTCGAGGACAGCGCCCCGTAAGGGGCGCGGGGAACTGCGCGACCGGCCACGTACGGCCCGCAGTTCCCCAACGACCTAGTAGTTGTCCGCCTCACTCAGCGGAGCGTTCACGCGCAGTACGTCGCTTCCTTGCCGATGGACCGGTACATGCAGTCGGAGTTCTCAAGCAGCTGCAGCACCGCGTCCCGGTTGCGGGACGTCTCCCGGGTGATGACCTCGTCGGGCGGGTAGAAGCCGCCGCCGGAGGCGGAGGACGGGTACATCTCGAAGGTGTACGCGAAGATCTTCTGGTTGCCCCACAGCCAGTCGTCGATCGAGCCGTCCGTGATGTAGAGATCACTGGACTGCTCGGGCGTGTAACCGTTGCTGGCTGCCATCTTCCCGCCGACCGCGGCGAAGGCGTTGCGGTCGTCCAGCGTCATACCGGTCGCGGTGTTGGCGGTCGTGTAGCCGTAGGGCCACAGCACCAGTTGGCTGTACGTGTGGAAGTCGATGCCCGTCTTGATCTGCTGGGTGCCGCCGACGACCCGGCTGCGTACGAAGTTGGCGACGACCTTGACCTCGGGGGCGGACTCGGGTGCCGTACCGCGGTAGGTCTCCGAGGACGTCGATCCGGAGGAGCCGCCACAGCAGCCCCACTGGTAGTTCCAGTTGCGGTTGAGGTCGGTACCGACGTACGACGAACCGGAGTTGGGCTGGCGGTTCTTGCGCCACGAGCGGTACGCGCCGCTCGCGATGTCGTACTCGCCGCCGTCCGGGTTGAGGTCCGGGATGATCCAGATCTCCCGGGAGTTGACCACGCTGGCGACACGGGAGTCCGTGGCGTACTTGGAGGTCAGCTCCTTCACCAGATAGAGCGCCATCTCGACGGTGAGGTGCTCGCGGGCGTGCTGGTGGTGGGTGAACAGCACCTCGGGCTCGGCCTCGTCCGTACCGACGTTGTCGCTGATCTTGAGGGCGACGATGTTCCGGCCCTGGTACGAGGTGCCGATGACGCGCTGGCTCACGAGGTTCGGGTAGGCCGCGATGACGGAGCTGATGTCGCTCGTCATCTCCGCGTAGTTGTGGTAGGTCGAGTCGGCCGTGGGGAAGTCGAGGACCCCCACGTCGGCCGCGCTCGAGCGGTCCGGTGCCGAGCCGAGCAGCGAGACCTCGTAGCCGAGCGAGCGCAGCTTCTTGATCTGGTCCGCGCGGCCCGAGACGACGACGGTCTCCGTGTCGGCCTCGTCCACGGTCACGCCGGTCTGCTGGATCGCCGTACGGGACGCGGAGTCCGAGTGCGTGTGCACCTCGTACTGGCGGACGGGGTCCGCCTCGGCCGCGGGGGCCTTCGCGCCGTCGGCCGTGGCGTCGGTGGCCGCGGTGAGGAGGGGTGCCGCGAGGGCGAGCGCCAGCAGAGTGGCGAAGGCGGCGGTGCGGCGGCCGCGTCTCTTTCCGGTGGTTCCGGCGCCGCTGCCGCGAATGCGAAGTCGCATGAAGTCTCCTTGTTTCTCCGGGCGTTCCGGGATCTCCGGAACGAAGGGAGTGGAGCGGGTGGGGGGTGGATCCGTGCGACGTGCCTGGTGCGGGTGTGGCGCTCATCGTGAAGGTCTGGCATGGTCAGGTCAAGAGTCCCCCATGGGCCGGTAGCGGGAATCGGCCGAAAAATGGGCCGGGGGATGTAGGCGGACGCTACCGCCCGACGCCCTCACCTGGCCCGTAGCCACCCCCTGGCGTGTCATCGTCGCCCGGCCTGTTCCCTGTGCACATCGGGTGATGATCGAAGCGCGCTCCCTTGTGCCCACCTGTTCTTTACGCTCTCTTGAATCACATGACGGAGACCACTGGGAAATCAGCGTCAGGGGAGTCCATCTCCCAGCCCCGCAAATCCAGTTGGAAGTACATCGGCCCCGGCATCGTCGTCGCCGCGACAGGCGTGGGCGCCGGCGACCTCGTCGCGACACTCGTCGCGGGCAGCAACTTCGGCTACACCCTGCTCTGGGCCGCGGTCATCGGCTGCGTGGTCAAGATCTCCCTCGCCGAGGCGGCGGGCCGCTGGCATCTGTCCACCGGACGGACCCTCTTCGACGGCTGGGCGAGCCTGGGCCGGTGGACGACGTACTTCTTCGTCGTGTACGTGGTCATCTGGGGCTTCGTGTACGGCGCGGCGGCGATGTCGTCGAGCGCGCTGCCGCTGCAGGCGCTGTTCCCCGACGTCTTCCCGGACGACTGGTCGATCAAGCCGTGGGCGGTCATCTGCGGCCTGGTCGGCCTCGTGTTCGTGTGGTTCAACAAGTACGAGGTCTTCGAGAAGGTCATGACCGTGCTGGTGGGCGTGATGTTCGTCGTCACGGTCTACCTGGCGATCCGCGTCACCCCCAACCTCGGCGACGCCTTCGCCGGCCTTCTCCCCGTTCTCCCCGACGAGAAGGACTCGATCCTCAACACGCTCGGCCTGATCGGCGGGGTCGGCGGCACCATCACCCTTGCGGCGTACGGCTATTGGGTCAACGCGAAGGGCTGGACGAACACGGGCTGGATGAAGGTGATGCGCCTCGACAACCGCGTCGCCTACATCACCACCGGCATCTTCGTCATCTCGATGCTCTTCGTCGGCGCGGAGCTCCTGCACTCCGCGAACGTGGCCATCGCGAGCGGTGACAAGGGCCTCATCCAGCTGAGCGACATCCTGGAGGCCGAGTACGGCACGGCGACCGCCAAGTTCTTCCTGATCGGCTTCTTCGCCACCTCCTTCACCTCGCTCATCGGCGTCTGGCACGGCGTGAGCTTGATGTTCGCCGACTTCGTGGAGCGCTACCGCGGGACCAGGACGACCGGGGAGGAAGTGGCCTCGGGCGCCCGCGAGAAGTCCTGGCCGTTCCGTGCGTACCTGCTCTGGCTGACCTTCCCGCCGATCGTCCTGCTCTTCCAGGGCCAGCCGTTCCGCCTGGTGATCCTGTACGGCGTCCTGGGCGCCGCCTTCCTCCCGTTCCTCGCCCTCACCCTGATCTGGCTCCTCAACTCCTCCCGCACACCGAGCGAGTGGCGCAACGGGCCCCTCAGCAACGCCATGCTCGCCATCGCCGGACTGCTCTTCCTGGTCCTGTGCGTGAAGCAGGTGTGGGACCAACCGTGGGCGGACTTTTTCTAGCTTTCAGCTGCTGAGCTCGAGCCACTTCGCACTCGTGGCGATCGCCTCGAGCTGCTCGATCGTGAGCGCGGGAGTCCCGCGCGTCGCGGCGCGCTCCTGGCTGCCGGAGTTGAAGGCGCTGACCACCACACGCCTGCCGTCGGTCCTGATGGTGTCGGCGGTCCACATCACGACCCCCGCGCCGCCCTTCTCGCCAGGACCCTGATGCGTGGCGACCTTCGTGCCGTCGGGCAGGGTCTTGGCGTCGGGGCCGAAGAGCTGGTCCTCGACGTCCGACATGTCGGGCTGCACGTTGATCTGGACGAGGCTCTCGCCCTGTCCGTCGTCGACCACGACATAGGTGTACTCGGTGTCCTGGCCGCCCTGTCCGACCACCTCGACGTCGTCGGGGAGCAGGGAGACGAGCGTCGACCGGATCGTCGCGCCGTCGATGCCGGCGGGCGGCTGGCCGGTGTTCTTCGGCTGCTCGGGCTTCAGCGACTCCTTCGCGTTCTCCGTGGCCTCGGAGTACGCGTCGATGGCGGTGAGCCACGCCTTCGCCGTGACGACCTTCTTCAACTGCGCCGTGGACAAGGGCGGTTCGGGCCTGCTGACCGGCGCGTCCTTCTCGGCGGCGGCGTTCCACTCGCTCACGTTGACGTGCTGTCCCTGCGGGGTGACGAGGTCCGCGGTCCACCACTTCGTCTGGACGCGGAGGTCCGGATACTCGTACCCCTGGAAGATCGTGAGCACCGAGCCGTCGGACAGTCTGCTCGTCACGCACGCGGGGTCGTACGCGAACAGGACCTTGTCCGGGCACGCGGTCGCGGCGCGGGCCTGCTCGCTGCCCGGTTCGACCTGGTTGAGGCTGACGGCTACGGCCGCCTCGCCCTTGCCGTCGTCGTACACGAGCCCTGCGTACGGTGGCAGCGTCTCGTTCGTGCCGCGCGACTGCTGTCCGCTGAACTCGCCCTTGGGGAGCAGCTTTTCGAGGGTGCTTACGAGTTCGTCGCCGGAGACCGCGTCGGGTGTCGCGTGGCCCACGGTCGACGACCCCGTGCTCGAGGCTCCCGCGCTCGCGGTCACGGACCGCTCGCCGCCCTCACCCCCGCCTCCGGGTACGAGCAGCGCCCCGCCCAGTCCCACCAGCGCGACGCCGGCGACGCCGCCCAGGACGGACGCCTTGCGCCGCACCAGGAGCCGGCGGCCGCGTACCTCCCCGGCGGTGATCAGGGTGCGCCGGTCGGTCTCGTAGGTCCCGCCTGCCTGGTGCAGGGCCGCGCCGAGCCGGTCCTCGAAGTGTTCCTCGGTGTCTTCAACGGGCATGGCGAACCAGCCTCTCCGCTAGGTCGTTGCAAGTGTCGTTAAGGTGCCGGCGCAGTCGCCGGTTCAGGACTTGGCGTACTCGCCGAGGGCGTCGCCGAGCAGGACACGCAGCCGGGCGAGGGCGCGGACGCAGCGGGTGCGTACCGCGGCCGAGCTGACGTTCATCGCGTCGGCGGTCTCCTCGATGCTGCGGTCCTCCCAGTAGCGCAGGACGACCACCGCCCGGTCCTTGGCGGACAGCCGGCCGAGCGCCTCGACCAGGGTCAGCCGCAGGGGCATGTCGGCGTCGGCCGAGTGCGGGTCGGGGACGTCGGGGAGCGTGTCGGTGGCACGCTCCCTGCTGCTGCGGCGCCGCTGGTGCGCGAGGAACGTACGGGTGAGGACGGTCTGGGCGTACCCCGCGGGGTTGTCGGCCCGCGAGACCCGGCCCCAGCTGACGTACAGCCGGCCGAGTGTCTCCTGCACCAGGTCCTCGGCGAGATGGGTGTCCCCACCGGTGAGCAGACACGCGGAGCGGTACATGTGCCCCGCACGTGCCGCCGCGAACTCCTGATACCCCTCGGCCCGGCCCTGTCTCATGAACTCCCCCGACGTCCCCCGAACTGCCTTCACTTCATTGATGCGGTGGACCCACGGAAATGTTTCACCCCGCCGGGCGCGGACGGCCCTAGGCGCGAAGGCTTGCGCTCAGCGTGGCGATTCCGGCCCGCTTGGCCTGTGCCATGCGCTCCTTGTCGCGGGCGATCTCCCGGTGCAGGTCCGGGGGAGTCCGGGTGCCGCGCTCCAGTGTCATGAGGTCCGTGGCCCCCGGCACCGCGATCACTCCGCCGAACTCGGGGTCGCCGGCGAACCAGGCGCCGTGCTCCATCTCGCCCGTCCAGCGCTTGCGCTGGAGCGGGTTGACCGCCCGCATGGTCCTGGACCAGTCGCCTTCCGCCTCGGTCCGCACGCGTACGGGAAGCGCCATCGTGTCCTTGACGCCGGGGGCGGGACGGACGGACGTGCGGTACTCCCAGGGGTACACGCGAAGCACCCTGCGGATCCTCCGCAGGCGCAGGACAGGACCCAGCGAGTACAGCGCGTAGGCGAAGGTGAACGGGGCCGCGACGACACACACCAGGCCGACGACGCGCATCCACATCGGCTGAGTCGTGGGCCGGTCCCCGAGCATCCCCATCACCACCAGGGTGGCAAGGAGCAGAATGATGACCGGCGGCAGCACCGCACCCGCGCGCAGCCGTGCGAGCTGCCAGTTCCGCCGGGTCTCGGGGTCGTCGAAGGCGCACTCGTCCGTGGGGATCTGCACGCGGGGTGTCATCTGGCCTGGCTCCTGCTTCGGGGTCCCGAGAGTCTAGGACACCCGCCTTAGGCATCCCTCACCAAGAAGTGTGCGGCGCCGCCGGTTTCCCGGCGGCGCCGCACAGCGAGGTGTCGGACGGTGCTACGGCAGTGCAGTGCCGGACGGTGCTAAGGCAGCGCGTGCACGTGCGGCCCGACCGAGTTCGACCACGCGTTGCCCGCCGTGGCGTCCCAGTTCGTCGACCAGGTCATCGCGCCGCGCAGGTCCGGGTAGGTCCTGGAGGGCTTGAAGGTGCCGCAGCCCGTGCCCTTGGCGAGGCAGTCGAGGGCGTTGTTCACGATCGTCGGGGAGACGTAGCCGCTGCCCGCGCCGCTGGTGGAGGCGGGGAGGCCGAGGCCCACCTGTGACGGGGCGAGGCCGCCCTCCAGCTGGATGCAGGCAAGGGCGGTCAGGAAGTCGACCGAGCCCTGCGAGTACACCTTGCCGTCGCAGCCGAGCATCGAACCGCTGTTGTAGTACTGCATGTTGACGACGGTGAGGATGTCCTTGATGTTCAGCGCCGTCTGGAAGTAGGCGTTGGACGTGGACTGCATGTCGATGGTCTGCGGGGCCATCGTGATGATGAGCGAGGAGCCCGCCTTGCTGGACAGGGACCTCAGCGCCTGCGACATGTACGTCGCGTTGAGACCGTTCTCCAGGTCGATGTCGACGCCGTCGAAGCCGTACGTCGTCATCAGCGAGTAGACGGAGTTGGCGAAGTTCGTCGCGGACGTGGAGTCGTTGATCGTCACCGTGCCGTTCTGGCCGCCGATGGAGATGATGACCTTCTTGCCCGCGGCCTTCTTGGCGGCGATGTCCGCCTTGAACTGGTCGACGGTGTAGCCGCCGAGCCCGGCCGAGTCGAGGTTGAAGGTGACCGCGCCCGGCGTCGTCGTGGCGTCGGCGAAGGAGACCGCGATGATGTCGTACTGGGACTGGACGGCGGAGATCCGCTGGACCGTCGCGCCGTTGTTGAAGTTCTGCCAGTAGCCGGTCACGGCGTGCTTCGGCAGCGTGCCGCCACCGCCGCCGGTCGCGGTCGTCGTACCGGTGACCGCCGCCGACTTCGCCGACTCACCGGCCGAGTTCGTCGCGGTGACCTGGAAGGTGTACGAGGTCGAGGCGGCCAGCGAGGACACGGTCGCCGAGGTGCCCGTCACCGACTGGACCTTCGTGCTGCCCTGGTAGACGTTGTAGCCGGTCGCACCCGAGACCGTGTTCCAGGCGAGGGACACGGAGGACGAGGACGTGGAGGAGACGGCCAGACCGGCCGGGGCCGCGGGGATCGTCGGGGCCGGGTCGCTGCCACCGCCGCCGTCCGGGCCGAACACCGAGAGGTCGTCGGCATAGTAGGCGGCCTGCCCGTACCAGCCGTGCGTGTACACCGTCACCGAGCTCGTCGAGGAGCCGGTGGTGAAAGTGGTCGTCAGCTGCTTCCAGGCGGCGGAGTCGGGCGTCCAGGTCGACACGTCCGTCGTACCCGTGCCGGTCACGCCGAGGTAGGAGTACCCGCCCTGCACCCAGGCGCTCAGCGTGTACGTCGAGTTGGGCTTGACGGCGACGGCCTGCGTGCACTTGGCGTTGTCCTGCCCGGCCGGCGTGCCCTTCAGCGCGGCCGCGCCGCCGTGCACCGGCGAGGTGACGGTCGTACCGCTGCCGGCGGAACACGTCCAGTTGGTCAGGCCCGACTCGTAGCCGGCGTTCTTGGCGTTGTTGATGTCCGCGGCCTCGGCGTCGGTGGCGAGCCCGGCGACGGTGAGGAAGGAGGCGGTGACGGCGGCGGCGAGGAGTCCCGCCCAATTGCGTCTGCGTCCGGGCATGCCTGATACGCGGTCCACTGGGACCTCCGGTGAGGGGGAGGGGATGGGGAAGATGTGGGGAGGGCATCGGGAACGGTGGCCACCGTTGTTGGGGTACAAGGTGGTCCAGACCAATTGGGTTGTCAAGACCTCTGGCGGCCCTCGGGTCCCTCAACGGCCTTACTGGCGTACCGAGTTGTGGCATATGCGCCTCACTCTCCGTTGATCAAGCCCGCACCTTCAGTGAGTTGATCTCGCGAAGTCGGTGTTGAGCGGGGCATGCCGTGGATATGGTGCTGATGCAGGAGGGCGTCACAGTGGCGATCTGTGGCCATATGTGACGGTCCATGGCGAAACAGGGGCGGTCCGAGGCGGTGGTTGACCACTCCGCCGCAGGGAACGGCCCGCCGCAGTGAACGGGGTGTGTGCAGCGTGCCGACCGCGATAGCCGTCACCAGTCCCGATCTGGTGCTCCCACCGCACGACCGGCAGATCCCGCCCGCAGTCGTCCAGCCCCTCGACACCCTCGAAAGCTCCCTCCTGGGGATGCACGCGCTCATCGAGCAGCACGGGTACGTCATCTCGCTCTACCCCGCCTCGGTCTCCGGCGAGGTGACACAGCGGCTGCGCACCGTCCGCTCCGTCCTGGAGAGCGACCGCATCGCACTGCTCGGCATCGACCTGCCGCCGCTCGGAGTCGCCCTGCTGGCCCAGCAGTTGAGGCAGCTCTCGGTCTGCGACTTCAGTCCGGGCGTACTCGCCTCCGCCGCCCGTCTGCTCGCCCACTACATCTACGCAGGCGCCCTGCTCGGCTCGGTCGCCAAGCTCGACCGGGTCCCGGTGTCCCTGAAGTCCCACGCCAAGTCCTGGGTGCCGGGCGCCCAGTTCGCCGTACTGGCCAATCCGCGACCGCAGCTTGTGCGCGTCGGCCAAGAGGAGCTCGCCGGGCCGGAGTTCGGCACGCGGCTGCTCGCCGCCGCCGGCCAGGCACCCTCCGACTGGGTCACCGAGACACTCGCGCCCGCCTGGCGGGTGCAGGGCGTCGCGACCGTACCGCTGCCGGAGGAGTCGACGCGCTGGTGGGGGACCGGGAAGCTCGTCGAGTTCGCCGCCGGGCTGTACGACGTGTCCGTGCTCTACCAGCTCGTGTCGTCCGTCCGGCGGGAACAGTGCCACTGGTGCGGGCTCGAACTCATCGGTGACCGCTGCGGGTTCTGCGCGGCGCCACTGCCACCGGTATCGGCATCGGCACAACCATCGCCGTCGCCATCATCTTCGCCGTCGTCCACGCGTTCGACTTCGGCCTCCCCATCGGAGCTTCCGGCTGCCACCGCGCGGGCAGCCTCTTCTGTACGCGCCCTGCCCCCGGGCGCCACATAAGCACCACGGAACAACACCAGGTACGACCGCTCGACCCCGCCGTCCCCGCCCCACGAACGAGGTTGTCCGGATCATGAACTCACGCCAGCGCCGCGGCGTCATCCTGCTGGTCCTCTCGGCCCTGTGCGCCATCGGTGCCTTCGCCGGAGTGCTCTCGGTGATCCGTGACGTGAACTCCAAGGTCGGCCCGGAGGTCGCGGCGTACCGCCTGAAGGACGACATCGCGCCCTACAAGGAGCTGTCGGCCGACCAGTTCGAGAAGGTCGAGATGCCCGAGCGGTGGCTGTCGTCCACGGCCGTCACCGACCTCTCCCAGATCCGCGGCAAGATCGCGGTCACCCGGCTGGAGAAGGGCTCCCTGCTCCAGGCCGACATGATCGTGGACCGGCCCGCGCTGGAGGCGGGCCAGCAGGAGATCGCGATCCTGATCGACGCGTCGACGGGTGTCGCGGGCAAGATCAACCCGGGTTCGCGGGTCAACATCTACGCCACCTTCGAGGCCGAGGGCGACACGGGCGTCGACCAGTCCAAGGTCATCGTGGTGAACGCCCGGGTCATCGACGTCGGCAAGCTCACCGCGCTCGACCCCGGCCAGTCCACCGCCGAACGCAGCCGGACCGCCACCCAGGCCGTCCCCATCACCTTCGCGCTCGGCACCGCCGACGCCCAACGCGTCGCGTACGCCGAGTCGTTCGCCGAACACGTCCGGCTGGCCCTGGTCGCGGGCGGCGCGGACAGCACCGTCGCTCCCGGCGACCGCACGTACACCCTCGACGAGGATAAGTAGGAGGCCGGGCATGACGACCACTAGGCCGGGCATGACCAGCACGCGGCCCGGCGTGACGAGTACGCGGCCAGGCGTGACGTGTTCCCGGACCGGCGTGACGAGTACGCGGCCCGGCGTCACGTGTTCGCGGCCAGGCGTGACGAATACGCGGCCAGGCGTGACGACCCATAGGCGGGTCCGATGACCATCCGTATCCTCCCGGCCGTCGGAGACATCGACTCGGCCCGCGCGCTCACCACACTGCTGAGCCAGCTCGCGGACGCCGAACCGGCCCCGCCGGTCCCCGACTCGACCGCTCTCCTCGACACCCTCGCGCGTCTCGCGGGGGAGTCCCTGGACGAGCTGCCCGAGGTCGTCCTCGTCCACGAACGAATAGGCCCCGTACCGGCGTTGGACCTGATCCGGGACCTGGTGATGCGCTTCCCGGCGGTCGGCGTCGTCCTCGTCACCGCCGACACCGGCAACGGCGTACTCACCGCTGCCATGGACTCAGGCGCCCGCGGCATCATCGGCCTGCCGCTGGCCTACGATTCCCTCGCGGAGCGCGTCCAGGCGGCCGCCGCGTGGTCGCTCGGCATGCGCCGCCACCTGGTCAGCGGTACACCGGAGCTGTACGCGGGCCCCGGCGGCACGATCGTCACGGTGACCGGCGCGAAGGGCGGCGTGGGCGCGACGGTGACGGCCGTCCAACTCGCCCTCGCCGCACGGGCGTCGGGGCGTGACGTGGCCCTGGTCGACCTGGACCTCCAGTCCGGTGACGTGGCCTCCTACCTCGACGTCCAGTTCCGCAGGTCGATCGCCGACCTTGCCGGGATCAGCGACATCAACCCCCGCGTACTCCAGGACGCCGTCTACACCCACGACACCGGCCTCGGCCTGCTCCTCGCCCCCTCGGAGGGCGAACGCGGCGAGGAGGTCACCGACCGGGTGGCCCGCCAGGTCCTTGCCACCCTGCGCTCCCGCAACGACGTCGTGATCGTCGACTGCGGCTCCCAGATGAACTCCGCGACCGCCGCCGCCATCGAGATGGCCGACCAGGCCCTCCTGCTCGTCACCCCCGACGTCATCGCCGTCCGCGCCGCCAAACGCATGATCCGCATGTGGGACCGCCTCCAGATCCGCAAGGCCGAGGAGACGACGACCGTCGTCAACCGCTTCGCCCGCGGTACGGAGATCCAGCCGTCCCTGGTCGAGAAGGTCACCGGCACGAAGGTCGCCCGCTCCGCCGTACCCGCCGCCTTCAAGGAACTCCAGTCGGTGGTCGACGCCGGCCGCCTCCAGGACCTGGACGCCCGCTCCACGGTGAAACAGGCGCTGTGGGCACTGGCCGGCGAGCTGGGACTGGTCGTCGCCCAGGAGGGCGGAGGAGGCGGCAGGCGCCGTAAGTCCTCACCCTCGGACCGCGGAGCGCTGGCACTCCGCCGCAAGGGAGGCGACCGGGGAGCCGTGACCCTCGAATTCGCCGGAATGTTCCCGCTGCTGCTCGTCGTGATGACCATCCTCTGGCAGTGCGTGCTGTACGGCTACTCGTACTCCCTCGCCGGGAACGCGGCGGACGAGGCGGCCCGGGCTGCGACGGCGGCGTACGCGGTCGACGGCGATGTGGGCGGTGCGTGCCAGGCGGCGGGGAGCGAGCATCTGCCGGGAGCCTGGGACGGTGCCCAGATCGGGTGTGCCCCCGCCGGCTCGCTGATGAGGGCCACCGTCAGCGTCCAAGTACCGCTGTTCTTCCCGGGGTTCGACGCGGGGTGGACCGTGAACGGGGAAGCGGGGGCGGCGTTGGAGGGTGATGGCGGATGAGGCTCTCCCCTCGACCACGGCGTCGGCTCCGGGGCCTGAGGCCTGGGCTGCGGGGCGTGAGGCCTGGGCTCCGGGGCGTGAGGCCTGGGCTCCGGGGCCTGAGGCCTGGGCTCCGGGGCTTGAGGCACGGGCTCCGAGGCCTGAGGCATCGGCTCCGGGACGACCGGGGCGTCTCCATCCTGGAGTTCACCGGGTTCCTGCCCATCCTGCTCGTCGTCGGGATGGCCGCCATCCAGTTGGGCCTCATCGGGTACGGCATCAACCAGGCCGGCACCGGGGCGCGAGCCGCCGCGCGGGTCGCCTCGCAGGGCGGGGACGGCGCGGCGGCCGGTCAGGCCGCCGTGAGCGGCTGGCTCAACCCGGCCGTGGCGGCTCCCGAGGGCCCCGACCTCACCACCGCCACCGTCACCGTCCAAATCCCCTCTGTCATCCCCCTCTTCGACCCCGTGACCTTCTCCCGCAGTGCCACCATGCCCACCGACGACTGACAGCAACAGGGAGGAGCCGAAGCCATGAGTCTGCGTTCCCGTATCGCCGCCCCCGACGAGGGGGGACCCGCCCGTGAGGACGGACACCTCGTCGCCGTCTACCGTTCGAAGCTGCTCGAAGAGATCGACCTCGCCGAGATGTCGAGCCTGGCGGCGGCCGAACGCCGGGTACGCCTGGAGCGCGTCCTCGGCCACATCATCAGCCGCGAGGGCCCGGTCCTCTCCTCCGCGGAACGCTCCCAGCTGATCCGCCGAGTCGTCGACGAGGCGCTCGGACTCGGCGTCCTCGAACCGCTCCTGGCCGACGCGTCGATCACCGAGATCATGGTCAACGGCCCGGACTCGATCTTCGTGGAGCGAGCGGGGCGCGTGGAGCAGCTCCCTCTCCGCTTCGCCTCCAACGAGCAGCTGATGCAGACCATCGAGCGGATCGTCTCCACCGTCAACAGGCGGGTCGACGAGTCGAACCCGATGGTCGACGCCCGCCTCCCCACCGGCGAGCGCGTCAACGTCATCATCCCGCCGCTCGCGCTCACCGGACCGACCCTCACGATCCGCCGTTTCCCCCGCGCGTACACCCTGCCCGAGCTGATCGGCCTCGGCACCCTCGACGAGCAGATGCTCATGCTCCTCGCGGCCTTCGTACGCGCCCGCTTCAACGTCATCGTCAGCGGCGGCACGGGCAGCGGCAAGACGACCCTGCTGAACGCCCTCTCCGGGCTCATCCCGTCCCACGAACGCATCATCACCATCGAGGACTCGGCCGAACTCCAGCTCCAGCAGGAGCACGTCATCCGCCTCGAATCCCGGCCCCCGAACGTCGAGGGCAAGGGCCAGATCACCATCCGCGACCTGGTCCGCAACTCGCTGCGCATGCGCCCCGACCGCATCATCGTCGGTGAGGTCCGCGGCGGTGAGACCCTCGACATGCTCCAGGCCATGTCGACGGGCCACGACGGTTCGCTCGCCACGGTCCACTCGAACTCCGCCGAGGACGCCCTGATGCGCCTCCAGACCCTCGGCTCGATGTCCGAGGTCCAGATCCCCTTCGAGGCCCTGAAGGACCAGATCAACTCGGCCGTCGAGGTCGTCGTGCAGCTCTCCCGCCACGCCGACGGCTCCCGCAAGGTCACCGAGATCGCGCTGCTGGTCTCGCACGGCCGCGAACAGTTCCGCATCGCGCCCGTCACCCGCTTCGTCCCCCGCCCCGTAGGCCCCGACCGGGTCGTTCGCGGCCACTTCGAGCACCTCCCGCTCCCGCGCTCCATCGCGGAGAAGCTGTACGTCGCCAACGAACCGCTGCCACCGGCCTTCGGTGTGGCCGAGGCGATCGACGTACTGAACACGAGGCAGGCCATCGGATGACTTCCACGGCTGAGAGGTGTGAGCCATGAACAACAACCCCGCCCTGCTCGCCCTCGGCGCGACGATCCTGTGCGGCACACTCGCCGTCGCGGGCATCCACTCGTACGCCTCCGGACGCGCCCAGCGCCAGGCACTGGTCGACCGTCTCGCCGGCGCCGGCCCCCTCCGCACGGCGGCAGGCCGGGTACGCCGCTTCGCGGGCATCGACCGCCGGGTCCGCCGCACCAGCATCGGCCGCTCGATCCACCTGCGCCTGTCGGCGACGGGACTCGACGTGACGGCGGGGGAGTTCTTCACGTACGTCACCGCCGTCGTCGTGGCGCTGTGGCTGATCGCGGCGGCGACCCTGGCCCCCTTCTTCGGCCCGATCGCCGCCCTCCTGGGCGTCTGGAGCGCGGCCTTCTTCCTCAACTGGCAGCGCCAGAAACGCATCGAGGCCTTCATCGCCCAACTCCCCGACGTGGCCCGCCTGCTGGCGAACGCGACGGCGGCCGGACTGGCGCTGCGGACGGCCCTGGCGATGGCGGCGGAGGAGCTGGAAGCCCCGGCGGGCGAGGAACTCGCGCACGTGGCCGACCAGTTGACGATGGGCAGGACCGTCGAGGACGCCCTCGCCGAACTCTCCGAACGCCTCCCGTCCCGCGAACTGATCGTCCTGGTCACGACCTTGGTGCTCGCCAACAAGGCGGGCGGATCGGTCGTCAGCTCCCTCCGGAACCTCACCCAGACCCTGGAGGACCGAAAGGAGACCCGCCGCGAGGTCCGCACGATGCTCTCCGAGGTCAACGCCACCGCCTTCACGGTCCCGTTCCTGGGCATCGGCTCACTCGTGCTGATCAACTCCTCGAACGAAGGAGCCCTGGCCCGGGTCACCGGCTCCCCGCTCGGCCAGGGCCTGGTCCTGCTGTCCCTGGGCCTCTACGCCGTCGGCTTCTTCGTCATCCGCCGCCTCGGCAAGATCGAAGTATGAGGGAGGGATCACGTTGCTGACGCTGCTGCTCGCTCTCCTCACGGCCGCCTCGGTCGCGGGCGTCCTCCTGGGCATCCGCATGATCCGCGCCGACGCCAAACTGCCCTCCGACCTCGTGCTCGCCCTGGAGGTCGGCGGAACCCGCGTCTCCAAGGCGGACTCGGCCGTCGACCGCCTCGGCATGCGCTTCGCACCCTCGGTCCTGCGCCTGATGGGCCCTCGCCGCGTCGACGCCAAACGCCGCCGCATCGACATGGCGGGCAACCCCGGCGGCCTCACCCTCAACCGCTACGCGGCCCGCCGGGCGGTGTACGGCATCTTCGGCGTCGTACTCGGCTTCGTCTTCCTCTCCAACGGCCAACTCTTCCTCGCCGCTCTGACCCTGGCCTTCGGCGTGGTGGCCGCCGACGCCCTCATCTGGCAGGCCGTCCGGGAACGCAAGGAAGTCATCGACCGCACCCTCCCCGACTTCCTCGACGTCCTCGCGGTCGTCGTCTCGGCGGGCCTCGGCTTCCGCCAGGCCCTGGACCGCGTCGCCGAGAAGTACGAGGGCCCCTGGGCGGACGAACTGCGCATCACGCTCCGCCAGATGGACGTGGGCGTCAGCCGCCGCCAGGCCTTCGACGAACTCCGCAAACGCAACTCCTCCGAGCAGGTCGCCCAGTTCGTCTCGGCGTTGCAGCAGGGCGAGGAACTCGGCTCCCCCATCGCCGACACCCTCATCCAGCTCGCCAACGACATGCGCCGAACAGACGCCCAGAACGCCCGCCGCCGCGCCGCGAAAACCATCCCCAAGGCCACGATGGTCACCCTCGTCTTCATGCTCCCCGCGACAATGATCCTGATCGCAACGGGCATGTTCCTGGGCTCGGGCACCGACTTCGGCTCGATCTTGGGCCGATGATGACTATGAGGCTGACGCGGCTGTGGGCCGCGGGCGCCGGCCGCAGTCACAGCTGCCGTCCCAGCTGTGGGCATGCGTGCCGCAAGGGGCGGCACGGGTGGGCACAGCGGCACCTCGCAAGCGCCGAGCAGCGCACCCACCCCGACGGTAACCAGGACGCCGGGCCCCCGGAAGCAGACGCGGGCTGGCCCAAGGGCGACGCCGGTTACCTCGCAGACGACGCCCCCGCCCCCGGCAGCATCCGCCTCCAACTGAACGCCCTACAGGCCCTATGCCGCCAGGCCTTCGCCGTACGAGGGGCAGCCATAGCGATAGGCGCCCCCGTAGCGATCGCCAACGCCACAGACGGCCCACCCCGCTACGCCGTACTGGCCGCGGCGGTCCTCGGCGTCATGGGCTCGTACGCCATGCTCCGAGACTGGGACCGCTTCGGCCCCCGCCTCCTGGCCCACCCCACCCTCATGGCCGTGGACCTCACCTTCGGCGCGGTCCTCCTCCTGACCGCGTCCCCGGCCTCCCCCCTCGCCTACGCGACGGTCTGCACCCCGCTCCTGGCGGGCCTCCTGTACGGCTGGCGCGGCTCGGGCATCTTCACGGGCCTGCAGCTGATCGTCCTCCTCACCGTGTACAGAGCCTGGGCACACCACCCGGGAGCGGGCGCCAACACCCTCCTCATCGCAGGCTTCTGCATCGGCGCCGGCATCATCGGCGTCACCCTCCGCAACCTGATGTTCCGCTTCGGTACGGCAAGTCAGGCACTCTCCGAGGCGACCTCCCGCCTCGCGGTCGCGGAGGCGGTGGAGTCCGAACGAGCCCGCCTGGCCCGCGAGATGCACGACTCGGTGGCGAAGACTCTCCACGGCCTGGCCCTGGCGGCGGAGGCGCTGGCGGCATCGGCGGACGCCTCGGACCCGAAGGCGCTAGAGGCGCTCAAGGGCCAGGCGACAACGGTGGCGGGCGCGGCGCGCAGAGCGGCGGCGGAGTCCCGCGCACTCCTGTCGGACCTGCGCAGCCACACCGACCTCCTCTCCGAACTCACCATCCGCACGGCCGACTTCGAGTCACACACGCAGATCAGCACATCCCTGAACCACAAGGGCGGCCGCTGCCCGCCCCTCCCCGACACCACCGCCCACCACCTCCTGGCGATCGTGTCCGAGGCCCTGGAGAACGCCCACCGCCACGCGGACGCGAAGCGGGTGACGATCGAACTGGACGCCTCCGAGACCGATCTCACGGTCCGCGTCCAGGACGACGGCCGAGGCCTGCCCGGGGCCACCACCCTTCAAGACGCAACGAAAACCGGCCACTTCGGCCTGCTGGGCATGTCGGAACGGGCCGCCACCCTCAACGCCCGCATCCACCTGGGCCGATCCCCCCAGGGAGGCACAGAGGTAGCCGTAACGCTCCCTCTGGCCCTCCCCGCGACGCCCTGCGCACCCCACCCCCCTCAACAGGAGGCCGCACATGCCTGACCAGGCACTTCCCGGCCCGCCGCCCCTCCGCGTACTCGTGGCCGACGACAACCCGGTCGTCCGGGCCGGCCTCACCGCGCTGCTCGGCGGCCACCCCGACATCGAGGTCGTAGCGGCGGCGGCCGACGGCGACGAAGCCCTCACCTCCGCCGCCCGCCTCGCCCCCGACGTCGTACTCCTCGACGTCCGCATGCCCGGCACCGACGGCCTGACCGCCCTGCCCGACCTGGCCCGAATCGCCCCGGTGATGATGCTGACGTACAGCCGTGAACCCGAGGTCGTGGCCGAGGCGTTGCTCCGGGGAGCGGCCGGCTATCTCGTCCACGGAGAGTTCACCGCCGCCGAACTGATCACCGCAGTACGCGACTTGAGGAACGGCACGCCGACTTTCACGAATTCACTCGGTGTTTCCTACGAACCGAACAAAAGCTCTTCGCATCTGCAACCAGTTGTGGCACAGTCGTCAAAGGCTCGACTCACGCACGCGGCGGCCCTTCACCGCCGCACCCCCAACCGGCCCGACTTCGGCCTGAGTTCAAGGGAGGTGGAGGTAATGGACCTCATCGCATCCGGCATGAGCAACCGCCAAATTGCCGCCACCTGCTTCATCAGCGAGAAGACCGTCAAGAATCACATCAACCGCATCTTCGCAAAGCTGCACAGTTCTTCGCGGAGCGAAGCGATCGCCCACTGGCTGGGGACTGCGCGGGAGGGGTGGAGGCGGTGACTCCGAGACGGACTGCAGTATGGGGAAGTTGGGCCCTTGGGCCCACTCGCAGTAGGCGGGTTCTCACGTACGGTGCTCGGGTCGATGGTGGCGTCGCATGGGAGGGCAGTGACGATGAACGGGTTCGACAGGTGGACGAGGACCGTTGTCTCCCGGATGCGGGGCGAAGGGCGGGACGCGGGGGCCGGGTTCGTGGAGTACGCGGGCCTGATGATCATCATCGCGGGGATCTTCACGATGATCGACGGGCTGGGGCTGGACGGCGCGATCTCGGGGGCGATCATGACCGCGGTCAACAACGTCATCGCCGGAGGCTGACCGCACTACACCCGCACGGCGACCGAGGTCAGACACTTCCCATCTACATCTGGCTGACGGTGATTCTGCTCTTCGCCGCGTTGGCCTTCTTCGTGTTCGCCCAAGCAGCGTCCGCCCGCAATGGTGCTCAATCCGCGGCGGACGCTGCGGCGTTGGCAGCGGCGCAGGACGCGCGGGACGAGCTGTTGCTCGATCTCGGGGACGCCATCGGTGCGGGTGACGACTGGCTGGATTGGCTTGACCTGACCGGCGATGCGGAGCTTCCGGCCGGAGGAACTGCCGAAGCGGCCGGGGAGTTGGCCGCTGCCAATGATTCGACCGTCCAGGCCATCGTGCCCCAGGCGGTGGGCGGCTACCCCGGATTCCGAGTCGACATACAGACCAACTACACGGTCGGCGACTCGATCATCCCCGGTACCGAAGGCATGCAGGCGCAGGCCCATGCCATTGCCGTGGTCCAGCCGCGCTGCGAGTTCGATCTGAACGCGGATCCCACACAACCCGTGGAACTGGTCTGCGACGGCGAGACCGTGAACATCGACCCCGAAGATTTCGATCCGGACGACCTTCCTGACGCGTCCGTGATGTTCTCTGTGTACCTGGCCGAGTGAGAGGAAGCCGCACCGATGGACTTTCGGCACACCATGAAGGGCCGCAGGGCGCTGAGCGCGGTGGCGATCACGGCTGGGCTGCTCCTCACGGTGGCCGGCTGCGGCGGGGGAGACGACGGGGACTCCGACAAGGGAGCCTCGACCTCGTCGGCTTCCCCGACGAGCAGCGCCAATGGAGGCCAGTCGGAATCGGAGACCCCGGAGGCCGACACGGTGCTCGCGGAGGTCAAGGGGGAGAACGGCCTGGTGCTGGCGATCACGTCCGCCAAACGTGACGAGGGCGGGTTCGTGACCGTCGAAGGATCGGTCACGAACAACACGGGCGCCCTGTGGGTGGCCGCGGAATGGCGCGGTGACGAGAGCGAGTTGGCCAGGAACGGCGGGTCCATCGCCGGCGCCAGCCTGATCGACCAGAAGGGCAAGAAGAAGTACCTCATCCTCCGGGACACCTCGGGCCGCTGCCTGTGCACGCAGTTCACCGGCGGCGTCCGCCAGGGGGCGACCACTCAGTGGTTCGCCCAGTTCCCCGCCCCCCCGTCGGACACCACCGAGGTCGACTTCCAAGTAGGCGGCATGCCCCCCGCCTCCATCCAGCTCACCGAGGGCGAGTAGCCATGGCCCTCCCACCCCGCACCACCGCGACGACGCTCACGGCCCTCGCCGTGCTGGCCACCCTGAGCCTCACCGGGAGCCCGGCGAACGCCGATGAGGGGGACCCCAGCGCCCCGCCGGGCAGCGTCACCACATCGCCGCCCCCCGAAGTCGACGCCAACAGCCCCGGGTTGAAGCTCTCCGACGGCGGGACCCTCGCCCCCGCCAAGGTCCTCGACATCAAGTCAGTCGTAGAAGACCTCGGCGGCGAAGAGCGCCGAGAGGACACCAACTCGGACGTGACCTTCGCCCTGCAGGCCGAGGTCCTCTTCCCCAAGGACAGCTCGAAACTGAACCCCGAGGCCCGTTCCCGTATCCAGGCGATCGCGGACGAGATCAAGGCCACGAACGCGACGACCGTCCGTGTCTTCGGCTTCACCGACAACCTCGGCTCGTACGCCCACGGCCTGACCCTCTCCAAGAACCGCGCGGAAGTGGTCCACGACCAGTTGGCCTCCTACCTCGGCTCGACAGACGTCACCTTCGAGGTCCGCGGCTACAGCGAGGACTACCCGATCGCCGACAACACCTCGGAACAGGGCCGCAGAAAGAACCGCCGCGTCGAGGTGACGTTCCCGCGGGGGGAGTCGAGCGGCGAATCGTCGGGAACCCAGAGCTGAGACCGGGATGCCGGACTGGGGCCACCTCGCGGAGACAGTGGGCGTCTGTTTCACGGAGGTCGTGCTGGTCCTCACCTTCCGCGTGAGGTTCTACGAGCCCTGGTTGCTTACAGCGACTCCTTGGCGGAGCGCCGGGAGGCCTATGAGGATCGCGCGTTCCGTGGTCGCCGAGCGCCCGAAACCGGCCGACGTGGGAGAGGTGACCGCGGCGATCGAGGCGAACGGCGCGCTTCCTCCCTTTCCGCCGGAGGAATTGGAGCGGCGGTTGTTCGAGGCCGAACTGGCCGACAGGGGACGCGAGCCCTGGCCGGTAGGGACGGTGATCGTGCCTTTGCTGCCGATGCTGGCACTGGCACTGGCGTTCCCAGACACGGAGTTCTGGCTGGCTGCCGCCCTGAGCATCCCCTGGCTGACCTGGATGCTCCGCGAGGCCTGGTTCCTGACCCGCATGACGGCTCAGGACTGCCCGCTGTCCATCCACGGCGACTGCGCCAGAGCGATCCTCGCCTGTGGAAAGGTCAGGGAGAGACAGGAGGACAGCCTGTCGCTCGACGCCCGGGTGGAGGCGGTGATCCGGGACCTCGGCGGCTTCGCGGAGTACGGCCACTGGCAGGCAAGCGCTCCACGGCGCAAGGAACTGGCCGAGCACATCACCCAGGTGCAGGGCGCTCTGCGCGACGCTGCCGGCGCTGTGTTCCGCGAGGGTGACGATGCGCTGCCGCCACTGGTCGCGAGACTGGTCACCGTGATGGAGCGCGCGGCAGCGGGCCGTTGGACAGGTCTGCTGGACTCGGCCGCGCTCCCCACCGAGCCGCTTCCCGTCCCCACCCCGACTCGCGGCCGGCGTCTCGCGGAAGCCGTCGGAGTCATGGCGCTCACGATGGGCGCCGGGGGTCTGGTGATCGGCGCGCTGGCACTGAACGCCCCGGCGCAGTACGCAGCCGTGCTCGGTATGGCCGGCTTTCTGGGCGGCGGGCTCGCCTGGCGTGGCCGCCACTTCGGCCTCACCACCCGAGGCATCTTCGGCGCGGTCGGCTCGGGCCTCTCGGCCGGCCCAGCGCCCTCGCCCCCAGTGCCCTCGCCCCCTGCGGACGCAGAAGGCGGTCGGCCGCTTCCGCCTTGATCGCACCGTACGTTGTCGCCCGCCCGGAGACGATCGCCGAGCGCGAGCAGCCCCAGGCGATCGAGCCCCCAGGCGAAAGGCGTTTCACCCTGCTGGTCCCGTGCCCTCCTGGTTGACTGGTCACGTCCCTGTGTAGCGAGACGACCCGGGCGAGGTCCGCCATGCGAAAGATCGTCGTGATGATGTCGGTGTCCCTGGACGGGTTCTTCGAGGGGCCGAACCGTGAGATCGACTGGGCTGTGGACGACGAGGAGGTGTTCCGGAACGTCAACGCGGAGGTCAAGGGGCTGAGCGCCCTGCTGTTCGGGCGGCTGACCTACGAACTGATGGCCGGGTACTGGCCGGACGCGGACAAGGACCCCGCCAGCAGCCCGACAACGGTCGAGTTCGCGGGGATCTGGCGGAACATCCCCAGGCTCGTGTTCTCCCGGACGCTGCAACGGGCGGACGGGCACACCACGATCGTGCGGGACGTCGTGCCCGAGGAGATCAGGGCGCTGAAGGAGCAGCCGGGCGGAGATCTGGGGCTCGGGGGCGCCGATCTCGCCGCCGAGTTCATGCGGCACGGTCTCGTGGACGACTTCCGGTTGTACGTCCATCCGGTGCTCATCGGCCGTGGCAGGCGCCTGTTCCCGGAGACGGACTACCTCACCCGTCTGCGGCTCGTCGAGTCGCGGATCTTCGACAGCGGTGTCGTACTCCTGCGGTATACGCGTGCCGACACCGACACCGACACCGACACCGACACCGTCACCGACTCCGACACCGGCGGCGGCGAAGCGTAAAGCAGTTGTCCGCCGAGCCAGTCCTAGGTAGTAAGGCCGCATGACTGGACTCGGTGCTGTGTTCCGGCCTCAGCTGCCCCCCGAGCGTCTGCGTGCCATGGCGCGCGTGGCGGACGAGGCGGGCCTTGAGGAACTCTGGCTGTGGGAGGACTGTTTCCTCGAAGGGGGGATCTCGGCCGCGTCGGCCGCCCTCGCCTGGACCGAACGGGTACGGGTCGGCGTTGGCCTGCTGCCCGTGCCGCTGCGCAATGTCGCCGTCACCGCGATGGAGACCGCCACGCTGCACCGCCTGTTCCCGGGGCGCGCGATCCTGGGCGTCGGCCACGGCGTACAGGACTGGATGGGACAGGTCGGGGCGCGGGCCGAGTCGCCCGTGACCTTGCTGCGCGAGTACCTGGAAGCGCTGCGCGCGCTGCTGGGCGGGGAGCGGGTCAGCACGGACGGGCGGTATGTGAAGCTCGACGGCGTCGCCCTCGACTGGCCGCCGACGCAGGCGCCGGAGGTTCTCACCGGCGCCACCGGCCCCCGTACGCTCCGGCTCTCCGGCGAGGCCGCCGACGGCACCATCCTCACCGCCGCCACCGCACCCGAGGGGGTACGGCGCGCACGCCAACTCATCGACGAGGGACGCAAGTCGGCGGGCCGGACCGGCTACCACCGGATCGTCGTCAACCTCCATGCGGCCACCGGCCCCGACGCCGCCGCCCGGCTGAGCGCCGAGATCGCGGCCAATGGCGAGGACCCGGTGCCCGAGCACGGAGTCGCCGGTGACGCGGACGCGGTCGCCAAGGCGGTCCAGCGCCTCGCGGACGCCGGGGCCGACACCGTGATCCTCCAGCCCACCGCCGACGAACCCGATCCCGAGGGCTTCCTGCGGTTCGTGGCAGGGGAAGTGCGGCCGCTCGTCCCCTGATGGGGCTCCGGGAATTGTCAGTGCCCGGTGCCACACTTCCTGAGCATGAGGGACGACGTACGAATCAGGGACGTACAGGACGCTGATCTGGAGCTGTTCTACGAGCAGCAGCTGGACGCGGAGGCGGTGCGGCGGTCGAGATTCCCCTCCCGGGAACGGGAGGTCTTCATGAACCACTGGGTCACGAAGGTCCTCGGCGACAGCACCGCCTTCGTCCAGACGGTCACCGTCGCGGGCGAACCGGCCGGCAACATCGTGGCCTGGTGGGACGACCAACCGGGCCGGCAGAGTCAACAGGATCCGCGGCGCTTCATCGGCTACTGGTTCGGCCGCCCGTACTGGGGCCGGGGCATCGCCACCGAGGCCCTCACCCTCTTCCTCCGCCTTGAGAAGAACCGCCCCCTGTACGCCGACCCCTTCACCGGCAACACCGCCTCCGTACGCCTCCTGGAGAAGCACGGCTTCCAGCACACCGGGACGATCCGCCACGGCGAGAACGAGCACGCCATGCTCGTACTCCACGAGCTCGACGAGGAGGGGCATCAGCCCGGCCGGTGATCCCCGGCCCCACCGTCGATCAACTCCCGCACGATGTCCATGTGTCCCGCGTGCCGTGCCGTCTCCTCGACCATGCGGATCAGGACCCAGCGCAGGGAGACGGTCGTACCGTTCCAGGACTTGCCGAGGTCGTCGAGGGAGAGTTCGTCGATGGTGCGGTCGGCGGCGGCGCGGGCGCGGCCGTAGAACTCCACGATCTGCGCCGTCGTCTCACCCTGGCCCGCGCTCATGTCCTCCGCGGTGAACGGGTCGAACCACAAAGGCTCGACCTCGCGCCCGAACGTCGAGCAGAACCAGCCGTACTCCACGGACGCGAGGTGCTTCACCAGGCCCAGCAGGTTCGTGCCCGACGGCGTCATCACGCGCCGCACCTGCTCGTCGTCGAGCCCCTCCAGCTTCCACAGCACGGCGTCCCGATGCCGGTTGAGACTCGCGTGCAGGCTTTCCTTCTCGCCACCGGTGTACGGCACCCGGACGGCCTCTGGATTCGTCGTCATGCCCGGAACGTAACAGCGACCACTGACAACGCCGGGCGACCGCGACGCGCCGGAATTCATTCGCGGCACCGTCCGCCCCCTTGAGAAGATCCGCCGCATGACCGCGATCCGCAACCGCACCTTCGAAGCCCTCGTCAGCGAAGCCGAGGCCGCGTCCGTCGACGGCTGGGACTTCTCCTGGTTCGAGGGCCGGGCCACCGAGGAGCGGCCCTCGTGGGGTTACGCGCGGGCGATGGGGGAGCGGCTCGCACGCGCGTCCGCCGCACTCGACATCCAGACCGGCGGGGGTGAAGTCCTCGCCTCCGCACCGAAGTTGCCCCCGCTCACCGCAGCCACCGAGGGCTGGCCGCCGAACGTCGCCAAGGCCACCGCTCTCCTCCACCCGCGTGGTGCCGTGGTGGTCGCCGCCCCGGAGGACGCGCCGCTGCCCTTCGCGCCCGAGGCCTTCGACCTGGTCGTCAGCCGCCACCCCGTCCGCACCTACTGGGACGAGATCGCGCGCGTCCTGCGCCCCGGAGGCACCTACTTCTCCCAGCAGGTCGGCCCGGCGAGTGTCGTCGAGGTCGTGGAGTACTTCCTCGACCCGCAGCCGGACAAGGTCAAGAACGGCCGCCACCCGGACCTCGCCGTCGCCGCAGCCGAGGCCGCCGGGCTCGACCTCGTCGACCTGCGCTCGGAACGCCTCCGCATCGAGTTCCACGACATCGGAGCCGTCGTCCACTTCCTCCGCAAGGTGATCTGGATGGTCCCCGGCTTCACCGTCGACCAGTACCGCCCCCAACTCCGCACCCTGCACGAGCAGATCGAGACCGAGGGCCCGTTCATCGCCCACAGCACCCGCTTCCTCATCGAAGCCCGGAAGCCCGAAGCCGCGAAGCCTGAATCCCGGAGGCCGTGACAGCGCGCCTACGCGTGCGCCCCCGCCGTCACGTTCCCGATCACCAACTCCGCCTTCGCCTCCAGCACTTCCCCCACCCGCTCCACCCGTACGGCCAACTCCCGTTCCCGCGCCGCCGTCAGCCGCCCCAGCGGCTCCACCGTGACCGTCGTACGCCTGCCCTGGCGGCGCTGGTGCCAGACCCCCGCGACCACGCCGTCGACCAGGAGCACCGGGTAGTTGCCGGCCTGGCCGCCCGCGAGGGCACGCTCGTACGCCGGCCCGGGGAAGAGCGTCTCGCGCGGCTGGGCGGCGATGGCGTACGCGTCGAAGTAGGGGAGCAGCCGCAGCCCGCGCACGGGTTCCGCGGGGAACTCCGTGTCGCCCGCCACCACCCAGGCCGGTCCTCCCTCGAAGCCGACCTCTTCGATCTCACCGGCCGCGGCGGACGAGGCGAACAGCTCACCCGCCCAACCCCGGGGCGCCGCAAGCCACTTGGCGAAGTTCGCCGCCGTCGCCGGTCCGTAGGCGCGCAGATAGCGCCGTACGAGCGTCGAGAGCGCCGCGTCCTCCGCGAGCGGTTCGAAGCGCGGAGGCCGTGTGTACGTCACCTTGCGGCCCCGGTTCGGCCCGAAACACAGTGCGCCCCGCTGTCCCGCTCGGTGCATCACCTGGCGCCAGCGCGGCCACATGGTCTGGAAGGCGGGCATCACCAGGTCCCCGGCCCAGGGCCCGGTGCGCGCCACCACCTCGTCGCTCAGCTCGTCGATGGTCAGGTACGTGCCGTCCAGGGCGTCCCCGATCGCCGCGACCACCTCTTCCGCCTGCGCCTCGGTGAGCCGCGCGTTCGGCGCGAACGGTCCCGAACCGGCCGGAATCGCCGCCAACGCCGTTGTCCAGAAGGGGAGTTCGGAGGTGGGCAGCAGATGCACGGTTCCCCGGGGGCCGTGCATCTTCACCAGCGACCGGTGCTCCCATAGCGCCGCGCGTACGTCCGCCCGCGTCACCCCGTCCGCCCGCACCCCCACCGACACCTCGGCCGCCGACAGCACCTGCGCGTGCGCGCCGAGCATCGCGCCGACCACCTCGGCCACGGGGGTGCCGGTCTTCGCGGGCACGGTGAGGAACTGCCGTTCCAGCCGCCGTGCGCTCGCCTCGTCCCATGTGATCTTCACGGTCATGAGGCCGACGCTAGACCCGAAAGAGGTCAGATTCTGTCCGCTGAGGCGGCGGGCGCTGATTGACCGAAAACATGCGGATGTGGCCCATTCCGCATGAGATGTCCGTCCATATGTTGGACACCCGGCGGTGGGTGGCGGTGGATGGCGGCGCGTGGGTGGGTGCGTGTCCGGCGTGTGGCGCACAACTCACACGGTTTTCACATCGTTATCCAGAGTGGCTCGCCTCGGCTGTTTGCCTCACGTAAGTTCAGACCAAGGTAATTCGCGTGAGCAAAGCTGCGCGTGTGGCACCGCGCAGTGGAGGGGGCTGCGCGGTGCTGCGTCCACTTTTCTGACGCGACGTCACCCCGTCGGAGCCCGGTGTCATCGGCATCGCACCGAGGTCACCGGCATCGCACCGAGGTCACCGGCACCGGACCGACGTCACCGGCCCTGGACCACGAGCCGCACCCCGCGCCGCAGACCCCACCGCTCCATCGCCCCGGCCTCCGCCTCCAGGACGTGCCTGGCTCGCGGGCGCGGCAGCCCCACCCGACCCGGGCGCATCGTGCGTACCGCCAGGACCCGGAATTTCCCGTCCAGGTGAGCCACGTCGATCGCGAACCGCATCCCCACCGTGTGCACCGAGCTCGCCGGACTCAGCAACAGCGCCCCCTCGATCCCCTCCCGCCCGAGCAGTCCGCGCCGCCGGGCCCGCGCCGACTCGGCGAGCTCCAGGGGGACCGGCTCGGGGTTCTCGGGAGTGGTGAACGTCGCCATGGCTGCGAAGTTAGCGGTGGCGTCAAGCCGCCGTTCCCGACGCGCGTCACTCTCTTGGAGTACGTCCCGGCGAGTCGCCGAGGAAAACACAATCAGCGAGCAAACCCTCCGGATCTTTCCGAATCCTCCGCGGTTCTCGACGAACCCCTTTGATTCCGCTGTGATTCGGCCATGATCGCACCCTGAATCCGGGCTTCCGGGCCCATCGCGGCGTCGTCGGGCGATTCCGGAGAGTAGTTGTGGCACGCCGATGCACGCAGCATCACTTACGAAGGGTTATGGTGGAAACCCCCCCTCGGGCCGGTCCGTCTCCCCCCCACGGACCGGCCCGTTTTTTGTGCCCGCACACCGCCCGCCGGACGGGCGCCCCCGTGCGCCCCCCAGGCCCCGCGGCCCCCAGCCCCGGTGACTCAGCGGCGACCGGCCCGGCGGATGCCCGACCGACTCAGCGCCTGCCGGCCCAGATGTTCGTCCCCGGCGTCGACACCGCGAACGCGTCGATCTCCTTCAGCTCCTCGTCCGTCAGCTTCGGAGCCGACAGCGCCGCCAGGTTCTCCTCCAGCTGCCGCACGCTGGACGCACCGATGAGGGCGGAGGTCATCCGCTCGTCGCGCAGCACCCAGGTGAGCGCGAGCTGGGCGAGGGACTGGCCGCGGCGGGCCGCGATGTCGTTCAGCCCGTTCAGCCGGCGCACGACATCGGCGTCGCCCGCCAGGCCCGGGTCCAGCGACTTGCCCTGGGTGGCTCGCGAGCCCTCCGGGATGCCCTTGAGGTACTTGCCCGTCAGCAGGCCCTGGGCGAGCGGCGCGAAGGAGATGCAGCCCATGCCGGCCGCCTCCAGCGCGTCGAGCAGGCCGTCGTCCTCCGTCCAGCGGTTGATCATCGAGTACGAGGGCTGGTGGATGAGCGGACGCACCCCCATCCCGGTCAGGATCGAGGCCGCCTCGGTGGTCTGCTCGGCGCTGTACGAGGACACCCCCACATACAGCGCCTTGCCCTGCTGGACCGCGGACGCGAGCGCGCCCATCGTCTCCTCCAGCGGGGTGTCCGGATCGAAGCGGTGCGAGTAGAAGATGTCCACGTAGTCGACGCCCATCCGCTTCAGCGAGGCGTCCAGGGACGACAGCAGGTACTTGCGGGAACCCCACTCGCCGTACGGGCCGGGGTGCATTTCGTAGCCGGCCTTGGTCGACAGGACCAACTCGTCCCGGTAGGGCGCGAAGTCCTGCTTCAGCAGCTTGCCGAAGTTGAGCTCCGCGGAGCCGGGCGGCGGCCCGTAGTTGTTCGCCAGGTCGAAGTGCGTGACGCCCAGGTCGAAGGCGCGGCGCAGGATCGCGCGCTGGGAGTCGAGGCCGCGGTCGTCGCCGAAGTTGTGCCACAGGCCGAGCGAGACGGCGGGCAGCTTGAGTCCGCTGCGTCCCGTACGCCGGTATTCCATCGATTCGTACCGCTCTGTCAAGGCGCGGTATACAGACGAGTCGTTCATGGTTACGAAGCTACGTCAGCGCGCTGACAACTCACAGGAGCGCCCTGCGCTCCATCACAGGGGAGCCCTGTACCCCAAGG
Organism: Streptomyces sp. NBC_00620; assembly: GCF_026341825.1. Lineage (GTDB taxonomy): Bacteria > Actinomycetota > Actinomycetes > Streptomycetales > Streptomycetaceae > Streptomyces. The sequence continues at coordinate 498,157 of NZ_JAPENY010000001.1, read as the reverse complement.
GAACACTGCCTTCCCACAGGGGTAGGGTGTCGGCCCTGGGGGATCGCCATCTGCACGGAGGGGCTGACAACACGTGAACCTGCGCGACAACCTGCGCCGTCTTCTGGTCAGGTTCTATGCACGCAGGGTGGAAGGCCACCTCGACCACGATCAGGTGCCCAAGCACATCGGCGTCATCATGGACGGCAACCGGCGCTGGGCGAAGGCGGCGGGCTCCACCGCCGCACACGGGCACCGGGCCGGAGCCGAGAAGATCGAGGAGTTCCTCGGCTGGTGCTCCGAGACCGATGTCGAGGTCGTCACCCTGTGGCTGCTGTCGACGGACAACTTCGACCGTCCCGCGGAGGAGCTCGTCCCGCTCCTCGGGATCATCGAGAACGTCGTCCGCACCCTCGCCGCCGACGGCCGCTGGCGCGTCCACCACGTGGGCACGCCCGACCTGCTGCCCGGGCATCTGCAGCACGCCCTCAAGGAGGCCGAGGAGTCCACCGCGCACGTCGACGGAATAGTCGTCAACGTCGCCATCGGCTACGGCGGCCGCCAGGAGATCGCCGACGCCGTGCGCTCGATGCTCCTCGACGCCGCCGACAAGGGCGCCTCCATCGAGGACATCGCCGAGTCCGTCGACATCGACCTCATCGGCAAGCACCTCTACACCAGCGACCAGCCCGACCCCGACCTCGTGATCCGTACGAGCGGCGAGCAGCGGCTGTCCGGATTCATGCTCTGGCAGACGGCTCACTCCGAGTACTACTTCTGCGAGGTCTTCTGGCCGGCCTTCCGCAAGGTCGACTTCCTGCGCGCCCTGCGTGACTACGCGGCGCGACACCGGCGTTACGGCGGCTGACACACCCCCTTGTGACGCCCGGACCTCGGCACGGGCGCGCTCCTTCGGCATGCCCGCCGACGGCACCCCGGGGACACACGTCATCTGGAGTTAACGAACGCGTGGTCATATGCCCTGGCATGGCAGTGCGTGTTCGAGGGCATAAGCCATGCAGGTCGATGCCCGAACCACGGGCGTCGGATCTCAGCGGACGGCACGGGGCCGTCCGCCCGGGAGGCCCTTTGCACCAGCCCGACCGTGCGGTCAGTACGGACGAAGCGGAGGGCCGGTTTTCGGCCCGCGCATCGGCGCCGCAGACCGGTCCAGATCTCCTTCGTCGCTCCCCGACCTCATCCGAGGGGGTACGTCCTTCCGTGGTGACCAGCACAAAGCGCCGTATGCCAGACCGGCGCACCTATGTTCTCGACACCAGCGTCCTGCTGGCCGACCCGAACGCCCTGAACCGCTTCGACGAGCATGAAGTCGTGCTTCCGATCGTCGTGGTCACGGAGTTGGAGGCCAAGAGGCACCATCCCGAACTCGGCTACTTCGCCAGGCAGGCCCTGCGTCTGCTCGACGAGTTCCGAGTGCGGTTCGGCCGCCTCGACGCCCCTCTCCCGATCGGGGATCTCGGCGGGACGCTACGAGTCGAGCTCAATCACTCGGACCCCAGTGTGCTGCCCAGCGGCTACCGCCTGGGGGACAACGACTCCCGCATCCTCGCGGTCGCCCGCAATCTGCAGGCCGAGGGGTACGACGTCACGGTCGTGTCGAAAGACCTGCCGCTCAGGATCAAGGCATCCTCCGTCGGACTCCTCGCCGAGGAGTACCGCGCGGAGCTCGCCATCACGGGCAACTCCGGCTGGACCGGAATGTCCGAACTGACCCTGGCGGGCGAGCAGGTGGACATCCTCTTCGACGAGGGCCACGCGTACGTCCCCGAGGCGGCCGATCTGCCGGTCCACACGGGCCTGACGATCCAGTCGGAGCGCGGCAAGGCACTGGGGCGCGTCACGTCCGAGGGCAACGTCCGGCTCGTACGCGGCGATCGCGAGGCCTTCGGCATCAAGGGGAGGAGCGCGGAGCAACGGATCGCCCTCGACCTTCTCCTCGACCCGGACATCGGGATCGTGTCGATGGGCGGCCGGGCCGGCACCGGCAAGTCCGCGCTCGCGCTCTGCGCGGGTCTGGAGGCCGTCCTGGAGCGGCGCCAGCACCAGAAGGTGATGGTCTTCCGGCCGCTGTACGCGGTGGGCGGGCAGGAGCTCGGCTATCTGCCCGGCTCCGAGTCGGAGAAGATGAGCCCGTGGGCGCAGGCGGTCTTCGACACCCTGTCGGCCGTCACTTCGCGCGAGGTCATCGAAGAGGTCACCGCACGCGGCATGCTGGAGGTCCTGCCGCTCACCCACATCCGCGGCCGCTCCCTGCACGACGCGTTCGTGATCGTGGACGAGGCGCAGTCACTGGAACGGAATGTGCTGCTGACCGTTCTGTCGCGAATCGGCGCCAATTCACGGGTCGTTCTGACCCATGACGTGGCACAACGGGACAATCTGCGAGTCGGCCGGTACGACGGCGTGGTTGCCGTCGTCGAGAAACTGAAGGGGCATCCACTCTTCGCGCACGTGACTCTGAACCGGTCCGAGAGGTCCCAGATCGCGGCACTAGTGACCGAAATGCTGGAGGACGGGCAGATCTGAACCATCTGAACCACCCTGACCCATTCCGTCAATGGGTGGCGGATGCACGGTAGTTGGCGCCGTCCGGCGAAGGCGAAGAGCCTAGCCGGGCGGCGTCTTGGTGCGTGCTTGTTTCCGGAAAACTCCTGAGGCAAACGGGGTGTGAGCTTTCACACGCAACTCAGAATTGCCTCCCGGCGTCGGGTTACGGCAGAGTCTCACTCCTGTCAGGCCCCGCATACGACACACCTGTACCCCCAGCGGTACGGCACAACAGGAACCTCAGAACTCCATAGAGCCGTCGTATGCCGCCCGCGCACCACGCGGCGCTCCCCGCAAGGGAGTTGCCCACCGGGCCCGTGCCTCCCGTGACCCCGCAGTTGGGAGGCCAGCGTCAAAGGGGCACGATTGCGTCCGCGAGGGTCACCTAAGCGGGCGATGCTGGAAGGAAACCGTGTGAGCCGGATTTCGGTCCGGGGATTCGCAGTGGCTTCGGCCACCGCGGTCACCGCTGTCGGAAGCGTCGTCGGAGTTGCCTCGGGCAGCACCGCTGTTCCCTCGAACGACGCCGAGGCGACGGCAAGCGACGCGACTCTCCTCGCGGACATACCCGCGGGCCAGCAGGCCCAGGTACAGACCGCATCCCTGACGCAGCAGGCCACCGCTCAGGCCATCCAGGCCGACGCGAGCGCCAAGAAGGACGCGGAAGAGGCTGCCCGCAAGCAGGCCGCCGACGACGCCGTCGCGAAGCAGAAGGCCGCGGAGAAGGCCGAGCAGGACGCCAAGGAGCGCAAGGAAGCCGAGGAAGCGGCCAGCCGCGACGCGACTCGCGACGCCAGCAGCTTCACCGTGCAGTCCTCCTACACCATCGCGCAGATCCAGGCCATGGCGCAGTCCATGGTGCCCAGTGGTCAGTACCAGTGCTTCAGCAACATCGTGGACCACGAGTCCAGCTGGAACTACCAGGCGGTCAACGCCTCCTCGGGTGCCTACGGTCTCTTCCAGGCCCTGCCCGGTTCCAAGATGTCGTCCGTCGGTTCCGACTGGCAGACCAACCCGGCCACCCAGATCAAGTGGGGCCTCAACTACATGAACGACCGCTACGGCAGCCCCTGTGATGCCTGGTCGTTCTGGCAGGCCAACAACTGGTACTGAGGCAGCGCTCAGCACACCGGACGCTCAACCTTTCGGAGCCCCTCCCCGTCCTACGGGGAGGGGCTTCGGCCATGTACGGTCGGATCCGACGACTCCGGGGGGAGTGGTGGAGCGCAACGGGGGAAGAGGACGGATCATGTCGCGGGTACCGGATTGGCTCGGCCGGATCGGTGCCGGACTGACCGAGTTGGGCAAGCGGTTGGACGAGCGGCGGGCCGAGGTGGAGCGGGAGTCGCAGTCCGGGCCGGAGGAACCGCCGGTGCGGCACGCTGCTCGGGCGGATGCCCCGTCCTCGCCGGACGACGCGGCCCCGGGGGAGGCCAAGGCCTCAGGGGACGCACAGCCGCCGTCGGCCGCGCCCGGCTCCCAGGACGCGGCAGTGGTCTCCGACCTCGCCGGCGCCCCTGCCGACCCCGCCTCGCCTCCCGCTCCTGTTCCCGCCCCAGCTCCTCCCGCATACGTCACCGCGGTGGCGGCACGCCCCGACCCCGCCGTGGCGGTGCCCTGGGGTGTACGGGTCGCGGCCGAGGCCGGCTGGCGGCTGCTCGTACTCGCGGGCACCCTCTGGGTGTTGATGCGGGTCATCAGCTCCGTACAACTCGTGGTGTTCGCCTTCGTGGCCGCGCTGCTCATCACCGCGATACTGCAACCCACCGTGGCCCGGCTGACGCGCTACGGGGTGCCGCGCGGGCTGGCCACCGCGCTCACCGCGATCCTCGGCTTCGTCGTCATCGGGCTGATCGGCTGGTTCGTGGTCTGGCAGGTCCAGGAGAACATCGACAACCTCTCCGACCAGATCCAGGACGGCGTCGACGAGTTGCGGAACTGGCTCCTCAACAGCCCGTTCCATGTGACGGACAAGCAGATCAACGAGATCGCCAAGAACCTGCGCGACGCGATCGGCACGAACACGGATCAGATCACGTCGGCGGGCCTCGAAGGCGTGACGGTCATCGTCGAGGCCCTCACCGGCATCCTCCTGACGATGTTCTCGACGCTGTTCCTGCTCTACGACGGCAAGAAGATCTGGCAGTGGACGCTCAAGCTGGTTCCGGCGGCCGCCCGTCCGGGTGTCGCGGGCGCGGGCCCGCGGGCCTGGCGCACGCTGACGGCGTACGTCCGCGGCACGGTGGTGGTGGCGTTGATCGACGCGATCTTCATCGGCCTCGGCATCTACTTCCTCGACGTCCCGATGGCCGTACCGCTCGCCGTCTTCATCTTCCTCGGCGCCTTCATCCCCCTCGTGGGTGCGGTGATCTCGGGAGCGCTGGCGGTGGTGGTCGCGCTGGTGACGCAGGGCCCCTTCACGGCGGTCATGGTGCTGGTCGTGGTCCTCGCCGTGCAGCAGATCGAGGGGCACATCCTGCAGCCGTTCATTCTGGGCCGGGCCGTACGGGTGCATCCGCTGGCCGTCGTCCTGTCGGTCGCCGCGGGTGGCATGGTCGCCGGGATCGGCGGCGCGGTGGTGGCCGTCCCGCTGGTGGCCGTCACCAACACGGTGGTGGGCTACCTGCGTTCGTACAGCTCCGAGGAGCCCGGGGGAGCCACGGCGGTGGATGTGGCTCTGGCCCAGAACGCGCTCCAGGAACACCGCAGACGGTGAGGTAACCGGCCTGCTTGCGGGAGCGGCGCGCGGGACCGAGCACGAGGAAGGCCGCAGCGCTCCGGGAAGCGCTGCGGCCAATTCCCGTACGGGTTCTCCCAGCCGTCCGTCGGTCCTACTCGGTACGCAGCCCGTCCGGCCGCATCAGCCGCAGCAGCGGCGGCAGGCTGAGCAGCGTCACCACGACCACGACCGCCGCACCGATGCCGGTCATCTGCAGCATGCTCGCCCAGTCCACCCGTACCGGGGTGCTCGCCATCTTCAGCAGGACCGAGCCCAGGGTCAGGCCCACCGCCGAGGCCAGGAACAGGCCGAGGGAGATCGGGATCGCCGTCTGCCAGAGCACCGACAGGCTCAGCGTGCGGCGCCGGGTGCCGAAGGCGACCAGGGCCGAAAGGAGCTTCTTCCGTTCGCGCAGCTGCTCGAGCTGGGAGACCAGCAGGCTCGCGCCGATCAGGAAGAGTACGCAGGTGGCGCCGACGAACAGGCCGGTGCGGATGGAGGTGTAGCGCTCGGACCGCTCGCTGGACGTCCACAGGAAGGGGTCCGCGAACGGGCTGATGCCCGCGGCCGTGTTCCGTACGTACTCGTGCACGTCCGGCACCGACTCGTCGAGGCTGAGGTAGAGCTGCCCGTCGACGGTCGGCGCGGCCTTCGCCGGCAGAGCGCTCGGAGTGATCAGGAAGCCACCGCGATACTGGCCGGTCGGGTCCTGGCTCGCCTTGGCCTGCTTCAGGTCCTTCGGCACGGTCCAGGCGATCTCCCGGCTCCGGGGGGAGTCGCTGTAGGACGGGTCCATGTAGAGCGTCTGGCCGGGCTTGGCCAGCTCCTCGGTGTCGGTGTCGTAGTCGACGCCGGTGACAGCGAATACGTCGCCGTCACGGCACGAGGGCAGGGTCGCCACCTCGCGCAGGGCGGCGCAGTCGCCGACGGTGAACCCGTTGGAGTGCTCGGGGTCCTTCCTGCTGTCGCCGAGGTAGCCCTCGGAGAGCGCCAGGACATGGCGTACGCCCTTGGTCCGCTCGAGCTTCTCGGCGGCCGGAGCGAGCGGGGTGCCGCTCGGCAGCGGCACCTGCATCTGTGCCCGTGTGAGGTCGTTCTGCGACACCGTGGTGAAGTCGTCCTCGACGCCGGCGAACAGCATCTGCAGGGCGATCGCCCCGGCCACCGCCACCGCGATGCCGTTGACCATGCGGGCCGCCGTTCCGCTGCTCAACTGGAGCCTGCGGACGGCCAGTTGCCAGGCGACCGGGCCGGAGCCGAGTCGGGCGACGACGGCCTCGACGACCCAGGGCAGCAGTGCGGTGATGCCGACGAGCAGCAGGATGACGCCGCCGATCACCAGGTACTGGTTGAAGTCCCCGTTCTCCCGGCCCTGCCCGATCATCGGGTAGAGCATCGCGAGCCCGCCAAGGGGCAGCAGCAGCCGCCACCACAGCCGGCGCCGTGCCGGCCGGGCCGAGCGCACCACGCCGAGCGGCTCGATGACGACGCCGCGCAGCGCGAGCAGGGTGACCAGCACCGCGGCCGCCGGAACCGCGAGGGCGACCAGCGCGGCCAGCCCCGGCGAGGGGTTCATGTAACTGGGGAACACACTGACGTCGAGAACCTCGACGGAGCCCGCGATCTCGCGGCCGATCAGGAAGAAGACCGTGCCGAAACCGAGCCCGACCACGGCACCCGCGAGCGCCTCACCGGCGGCGATCCGCCGGGTCATCCGGCTGTCGGAGCCGACCAGGCGCAGCGCCGCGAGCCTGCGGTCGCGCCGCTCGCCGCCGAACCGTACGGCCGCGGCGATGAAGACGCCGACCGGCGTAAGCAGCACCACGAACATGACGACGACCAGCAGGATCAGTACGGGATCCATCGGCTCGGACGACGGCAGCGGATCCCCGAACTTGTCGATGCGGACCACCTTGCCGCCGCTGACCTTCGGTGCCAGTCCCTCGCCGCCCGCGTAGAAGGCGAGTTCGGCCGAGCCGATGAGACCGGGCTCGCCGATGGTGCCGACGGTGCGGTACGGCAGCCGCTCGCGCAGCAGCTTCCCGCTGTCCGACTTCAGCAGCTCGTCCAGCGCGGGGGAGACCACCATCTCGCCGGGCGCCGGGAACTTGTCCACTCCCGGCGGCAGCGGAGCCCGGGGTCCCTCGGGCTCCAACTGCCGTCCCCGGACGTCCTTCTCGCGATAGGTGGTGCCGACGTTCGCGACGATCAGCGTGTTGTCGGCCTTCGCCACCTGATTGTCGCTGTACGTGATGTCCGTACGCGCGGTCTCGCGGTCGTGCCGGGCGGTCAGCGCGCTCGGGATCGCGGCGGTGAGCAGCAGCAGTGCCACCCCGAGCCCGACCCCGACGGCCGTCAGCAGGACCCTGACCCAGCCCTCGCGTCCGCCGGTGAAGGCGAACCTGGTGCCCATGGCCAGGTCTCTGGCCCACTGGCGGACCCCCCGCGCCTTCATACGATCCGCTCCATGTCCCGGGACTTTCCATCGCGTACGACGATCTCGCGGTCGGAGTACGCGGCCACCCGCGCCTCGTGCGTGACGAGCACGACGGCCGCGTTGGTGGACCGGGCGGCCTCCGTGAGCAGGTCCATCACGCGCTCGCCGTTGAGCGAGTCGAGCGCGCCGGTCGGCTCGTCGGCGAACAGCACACGCGGGTCGGTGACCAGCGAACGGGCCACCGCCACGCGCTGCCCCTGGCCGCCGGAGACCTCGCCGGGCCGCTTGCCCTTGAGGTCGTCGACCTCCAGCTGCTCCATCCGCGCCAGCGCGGTGCGCTCGGCCTCCTTGCGGCTCGTGCCGTTGAGGCGCAGCGGCAGGGCGACGTTCTCGACGCAGGTCAACTCGGGTACGAGCTGCCCGAACTGGAAGACGAACCCGAACTCGGTACGCCGCAGGGCACTGCGCTGCGTGTCGTTCATCGTCGCCATCTCGCGGCCGTTGTACGTGATCGAGCCCGAGTCGGGCGTCACGATTCCGGCGAGGCAGTGCAGCAGCGTGGACTTGCCGGAGCCGGAGGGTCCCATCACCGCGACGACCTCGCCGGGGTGTATGGAGAACTCGGCGCCGTCCAGTGCGGTCGTCGGTCCGTATGTCTTGCGAAGTTCCGAAGCGGTCAGCAGGGAACCGGGAGGAGGAGTCATCGGGGTCCTCGGGGTCATGGTGGTCATCGGGTTGTCACCGCCTCGGCGAGTTGGCCGAGGCGCGCGGCGGTGAGCTCCAGCCACCGCAGATCGGCCTCGAGGTGGAAGAGGGCGTGGTCGCAGATCAGTTGGTCCGCGAGATCGCCCTTGCGCTTGCGGTCGGTCAGCATCCGCATCATGCGCAGGTGCTCCGAGCGCTGGGTGTCGAGGAGCTCGCTCGCGTCGCGGTGGGTCAGCAGGGCGAGGACGATCTTCGTGTAGAGGGTCGACTGCAGATAGGGCTCGGGCTTCTCGGGGGTCGCGAGCCACTGCTGTACGTCGGTGATCCCCGCCTCGGTGATCGCGTACCGCTTGCGCTCGGGACCGCCGCCCGCCTCTATCCCGTCGACCTCCACGAGACCGTTCTTCAGGAGGCGCGACATCGTCGAGTAGACCTGGCCGTAGTGCAGCGGCCGGTCGTGACCGAACTTTTCGTCGAAGGCCCGCTTCAGGTCGTAACCGTGCCGGGGCCCGGACTCGAGGAGTCCTAGGAGCGTGTGACCGATGGACATGGCGAGGACAATACACAGCACGTATACATGGTGTGTATACGTGCTGTGTATAGATCGGGATGGGGAGGCCAAGACTGCAGCTCAGAGGGCATTGTCACGGTTCTGTCACCGGTCTTTTCGCGCCCCCTGCCGGGGCGGCTAATCCTCGGAGTCGTCCGAGGCGGGCGGCCGCCCCCGCCGCGGGATCGGCCCGGTCCCGCCCGGCAGCCGGCCCGCCTCCGCCAGTGCCCTGCGCAGCAGGAACTCGATCTGGGCGTTGGCGGAGCGCAGCTCGTCCCCGGCCCAGCGGGCCAGTGCGTCGTGGACGAGCGGGTCCAGCCGCAGCAGCATCTGCTTGCGCTGCTGCTGCGGCCGTCGTCCGGGAGCGGAGCCCTTGGCGGGAGTCCCGCCGGGACCCGCCGCGGAGGGATCGGAAGGAACCGTCACTGGTAGAGGGACCCCGTGTTCAGGACGGGCTGCGGCGCACGATCCCCGCAGAGCACCACCATCAGGTTCGACACCATCGCCGCCTTCCGCTCGGAGTCCAGCTCCACGATGTCGCGCTCGGTGATCCGGGCGATCGCCGCCTCGACCATGCCGACTGCGCCGTCCACGATCTGCCGCCGTGCGGCGACGACCGCCCCCGCCTGCTGCCGTTGGAGCATCGCCGACGCGATCTCGGGAGCGTACGCGAGATGCGTGAAGCGCGACTCGATGATCCGCACTCCGGCGGCGGCGACGCGCGCGTGCAGTTCGACGGCCAGCTTCTCGGTGATCTCCTCGGCGTTGCCGCGCAGCGACAGCCCGCCCTCGTCATGGGCGTCGTACGGGTACTCGATGGCGATGTGCCGCAGGGCCGCCTCGGTCTGGGTGGCGACGAACTCCAGGAAGTCGTCCACCTCGAAGGTGGCCTGCGCGGTGTCCTGGACGTTCCACACCACGACGGCGGCGAGTTCGATGGGGTTGCCGTACGCGTCGTTGACCTTGAGGACAGGGGTCTCGTGGTTGCGTACGCGCGTCGAGATCTTGGTCCTCGAGGTCAGCGGGTTCACCCAGCGCAGCCCGTCCTGCCGGATCGTCCCCCGGTACCGCCCGAAGAGCTGGACGACGCGGGCCTCGCCCGGTGCCACGGTGTTCAGCCCGCACATGGCGGTGAACGACGCGATGGCGATCACGATGCCGCCGATGATGAGCGCGGCCTTGGGCCCGGTCGCGTCGACCGTCGTCGCGGTCGCGATCATGCCTGCGCCGAGCAGCAGCCCGACCAGGCCGAGCAGCAGCGCGAGCCCGCCTCCGATGCTGCGCGCGGCGAACTCCCGTACGCGTGGGGCGGGCATTTCGGGTACGTCGGCGATGGGTGTGGAGTCGTGCGCGGACATGAGCGTCCCCCCGTGGTCGTGGTTGCCGTGCGGCATAGCTTGAATCTAGCTAAGTGATATCACTTTACCCCGCTCGGCAACCTTCCACCCCTCTCGATCGTCGGTTCCATTGGGGCTGGAGTGTGTCGCGTGCTGATTCTCACGTCCGTAAAAGACGGGATCGGCCGCCCTTTGTCATATCGCGCGGTGTTAGTTTGCTGAGCTGACCTGAGCGATGAACCTGTGTGCCACACGAGAGTGAAGCGGAGCGGATCGACCCATGGGACGAGCGGACGAGAGACGAGCGCGGCAGGCGCAGGGCCACCGCCGCGCGGCGCCCAAGCGCTCGGCCAAAGGCAAGGCCGGCCGCCGCAGTGGCATACGCCGGTTCGTGAACTGGAAGACGCTCCTCGGTACGTTCCTCGGCTTCTGCCTGCTCGGCATGGGCGCCTTCATCGTGCTCTACATGATCGTCGACGTGCCCAAGGGCAACGCGGCCGCGCAGCAGCAGAGCAACGTCTACCAGTACAGCGACGGCTCGTCCCTCGCCCGCACCGGTGAGGTCAACCGCGAGGTCGTGGACCTGGCCGAGGTGCCCAAGGGCGTCCAGAAGACCTTCGTCGCTGCCGAGAACAAGACCTTCTACACGGACTCGGGAATCGACTTCAAGGGCACCGCCCGCGGTCTGTTCAACACCCTGTCGGGCAAGGGCCTGCAGGGTGGCTCGACGATCACCCAGCAGTACGTCAAGAACTTCTACCTCACGCAGGACCAGACCGTCACGCGCAAGCTGAAGGAAATGGTCATCTCGCTGAAGGTGGACCGCCAGACGTCCAAGGACGACATCCTCGCCGGTTACATCAACACCGCCTACTACGGCCGTACCGCGTACGGCATCCAGGCCGCGGCGCAGGCGTACTACCGCGTCGACGCGAGCGATCTCAGCGTCGAGCAGGGCGCGTACCTGGCCTCGCTCCTCCAGGCGCCGAGCCAGTACGACTGGGCGACCGCCACGGACACCGGCAAGGCCCTGGTCAAGGACCGCTGGAACTACACCCTGGACAACATGGTCGAGCAGGGCTGGCTGGACTCCGCCAAGCGCCAGGACATGAAGTTCCCGGTGCCCAAGGACCCGCAGGGCGCGCCCGGTATGGAGGGCCAGACCGGCTATCTGGTGAACGAGGCCGACAACACTCTGGCCAAGCAGCTCGTCACCCAGGGCGCGGCCGCCGACCTCGACGAGGCCAAGGCCCTGGTCGACGCGGGCGGCTGGACCATCAAGCTCAACATCGACAAGAAGAAGCAGGCGGCGCTGGAGAAGTCCGTCAAGGACAAGCTGACCAGCAACCTGGACGCCAAGGAGCGGGACGTCGACGCGGACGTCCAGGCCGGTGCCGCCTCCGTCGACCCGAAGACCGGCAAGGTCCTCGCGATGTACGGCGGCACGGACTACTTCAAGCACTACATCAACAACGCGACCCGCGCCGACTACCAGCCGGCGTCCACCTTCAAGCCGCTGATCCTCGCGGCGGCCCTGGAGCAGAGCGCCGAGACGCAGGACAAGAAGCCGATCACGGCGAGCACGGTCTACGACGGTACGAGCGGCCGCAAGGTCGAGGGCAGCGACATCGCCTTCGCTCCGCCGAACGAGGACGACCAGGACTACGGCGACGTCACCGTCCAGACCGCGATGAACAAGTCCATCAACTCCGTCTTCGCGCAGATGGGCGTCGACGTCGGGATGGACAACGTGCTGAAGGTCGCGGGCGACCTCGGTATGGACACCAAGGGCGTGCAGGCGGTGCCCGCGCAGACCCTCGGCACCATGGGCGCGAGCCCGCTGGAGATGGCGGGCATCTACGCCACCCTCGACAACCACGGCAAGAAGGTCACCCCGGCCGTCGTGGCGTCGGCGGAGCACAAGGACCGCAACGTCGAATTCCCCGACCCGATCGGCGACCAGGTCATCAGCGAAGAAGCTGCCGACACCGTCACCTCCGTACTGACCGGTGTGGTCGACGACGGTACGGCCCGGAAGTCGGTGGCCCAGGCGCCCGACCGCAAGGGTCAGCAGGTCGCAGGCAAGACGGGTACGTCCGACGACAACAAGTCGGCCTGGTTCACCGGCTACACGCCGAACCTGGTCACCTCGGTCGGCCTGTTCGGCGAGGGCGCGGTCGGCACCAAGGAAGCGGGCAAGCAGGTGACCCTGAAGGGCGCCGCGGGCGGTGGCCGTGTCAACGGCGGTGGCTTCCCGGCCCAGATCTGGGCGGACTTCACCTTCGGCGCGATGGGCAAGGTCACCAAGTTCGACCTGGACACCACGCAGGGCGCGGCGGTGGCGCCCACCGCGTCGCCCTCCATCACGCAGTCGCCGTCCACGACCCCCTCGTCGACGCCGACCACCGAGAAGCCGACGACCAAGCCGCCGACGAGCAGTAGCGCGCCCCCGACCCCGTCGGACGAGCCCACGACGAGTGCGCCGGCGACGACCGAGCCGGCGACCACGCCCACGGCGACGTCGAGCGACGACGAAGGGCTCCCGGAGGATCCGTTGGATCCGAACAGTCAGTAGGTGGACGAGAGGGGGGCGCCCGGTGAACCACCGGGCGCCCCCTCGCGTACCGCGTACTCAGCCTCCGTTGACCTCGTTGGCGATCCGGTCGCCGATCTCCTTGTCGATGTTGCGCCAGTACTGGAGCGCCCGGTCGAGGACAGGGCCCGACACATCGGCCTGCAGATGACCGCTGACGTTGGACACCAGCCGGTCGCGGGCCGCGTCGTCAAGGACTTGGCGGACCATCGTGCCCGCCTGGCCCCAGTCGTCGTCCTCGCGGTGCAGCTTGGTCGCCTCGCGCACCAGCTCGCCGGCGGTCTGCCAGCTCGCGGGGTCACCGAAGCTCCCGTAGTCGGCCGCGGGTCCGCCGTAGGAGTTGGGCGCGTACGGGCGGGCGGCGTTCGACGGCTCGTAGCGCATCGGGCCGTCCTTGGCGTACGAGTTCACCGGGGAGCGGGGCCGGTTGGGCGGCAGCTGGGCGTAGTTGGGGCCGATCCGGTACCGGTGGGTGTCCGGGTACGAGAACAGCCGGCCGAGCAGCATCTTGTCCGGCGAGGGGCCGATGCCGGGCACCAGGTTCGAGGGCTCGAAGGCGGCCTGCTCGATGTGGACGAAGTAGTCCTCGGGGTTCTTGTCGAGGGTCATCCGGCCGACGTCGATCAGCGGGTAGTCCCCGTGCGGCCAGACCTTGGTCAGGTCGAAGGGGTTGAAGCGGTAGTCCGCGGCGTCCTCGAACGGCATGATCTGGACCTTCAGGCTCCAGCTCGGCGCGTTGCCGGACTCGATCGACTCGTACAGGTCCCGGCGGTGCAGGTCCCCGTCCTTACCGGCCAGCTCGTCGGCCTCGGCCTGGGTGAGGAAGTCGATGCCCTGGTCGGTCTTGAAGTGGTACTTCACCCAGAACCGCTCACCGGCACCGTTGATCCACATATAGGTGTGGGAGCTGTAGCCGTTCATGTGGCGGTACGTCTTCGGGATGCCCCGGTCGCCCATCAGCCAGGTCACCTGGTGTGCCGACTCGGGGGACAGGGTCCAGAAGTCCCACTGCATGTCGTTGCTGCGCAGCCCGGTGGCCGGGTGGCGTTTCTGCGAGCGGATGAAGTCCTGGAACTTGATCGTGTCACGGACGAAGAAGACCGGGGTGTTGTTGCCCACGAGGTCGTAATTGCCGTGTTCCGTATAGAACTTGAGCGCGAAGCCGCGGGGGTCGCGCCAGGTGTCGGGCGAGCCCTGCTCACCGGCCACGGTGGAGAACCGGGCCAGCATGTCGGTGCGCCTGCCCGGCTGGAAGAGGTCGGCCTTGGTGAACTGGCTGATGTCATTGGTCACTTCGAAGAATCCGTACGCGCCACTGCCCTTGGCGTGCACCACCCGCTCGGGAACCCGCTCCCGGTTGAACTGGGCCATCTTCTCGATGAGGTAGTGGTCCTGGAGCAGGATCGGGCCGTCGGGACCGACGGTGAGCGAGTGTTCGTCGCTCTCCACCGGAATTCCTGCGTTGTTCGTGGTGTACGGAACCTTCTGGGGTGCCTGCGTCACGAGCGTCCTCCCGTCAAAGAAAGAGGGTCGTCAGGTCGCTTCGTCCACCCCAGCAGTCAACTCCGCCGACGGCATGTCGGCAACATTTGGACGGGGTCCAAACCCGGTCTGGGTCCGACTGGCTGCTTCCGCTACTGGAGGACGCTGAGGGGATCCCGCGCGGGTACCCCCTCAGCTCCGGTTCAGCTCGAACCAGACGACCTTTCCGGTGCTCAGCCGGGTGGCGCCCCACCGTCTGGCCAGTTTGTTGACCAGGTAGAGCCCGCGTCCGTCCTCGTCCGTGGCGCGCGCCTGCCGCAGCCGCGGCAGCTGCGGCACGTCGTCGCCGACCTCGCAGCGCAGTACGTCCGTACGCAGCAGCCGCAGCGTCACCGGCCGCGTCGCATAGCGCACGGCATTGGTCACGACCTCGCTGACGAGCAGCTCCACGGAGTCGGTCATGTCCTCCAGGCCCCAGCGGGACAGCGCCCGCCGGGCGAGCTTGCGGGCCCGCCCCGGGGCCGCGTCCTCCGGCTCCAGGTACCAGTACGCGACATCGCTCGGCGCGATCCCGTCGAAGCGGGCGGCGAGCAGCGCGATGTCGTCGTCCCGGTCGCCGGGGCCGAGCATGTCGAGCACGTCGTCGCAGAGCGCTTCCAGCGGCGGCGGATGGTCGGGCCCGGTCAGCTGCGCGGTCGCGGCAAGCCGCTCCCGCAGCTGCTCTATCCCGGTCCATACGTCCCTGAGGCGGGACTCGACCAGGCCGTCGGTGTACAGCAGCAGCGTCGCCCCGGCGGGCGCGTCCAGCTCGACCGCCTCGAAGTCCACCCCGCCCACACCGATCGGGGCGCCCGGCGGCACCCGCAGCACCTCGGCCCGCCCGCCCAGGTGCAGCAGGACCGGCGGCGGATGGCCCGCGTTGGCGATGGTGATCCGGTGCGAGACCGGGTCGTAGACCGCGTACAGGCAGGTCGCCATCCGGTCGGTGCCCAGGCGCTGCGCCTGCTCGTCGAGGTGGTGCAGCACCTCCTGCGGCGGCAGATCGAGCCCGGCGAGGGTCTGCGCGGTCGTCCGCAGCTGGCCCATGATGGCGGCCGAGGTCATGGAGTGGCCCATGACGTCACCGACGACGAGCGCGACGCGGCTGCCCGGCAGCGGGATCGCGTCGTACCAGTCGCCGCCGACCCGAGCGGTCTCGGCGGCCGGAAGATAGCGGGACGCCAGCCGCACACCCGTGGGCCGCGGCAGCGTCTCGGGCAGCATCGTGCGCTGCAGCTCGTCGGCGATGTACGCCTCACGCCCGTACAGCACCGCCTTGTCGATGCCGAGCGCGGTGTGCGTGGCGAGCTGCGCGGCGACCAGCAGATCGTCGGCCTCGAAGGCGAGCCGCTCCGGACGGCGCAGGAACAGCGCCGCGCCGATCACCCGGCGGCGGCCGCGCAGCGGGGCCAGGATCCCGCGCTGCCCGCACGGCACGACCAGCTCGTCGCCGAGCAGCTCGGGCAGCGCGGCCCGGGCGGCCGGCGCGTCCGCGAAGACGGGCCGTACACCGCGCAGCACCTCGGCGAGGGCGCCGCCGGGGCGTACCTCGCACAGCTCGGCGCTGACCGGCTGCAGCAGTTCGACGGGCTCCGGCGGCTGGAGCGCGGGCGAGAAGCCGTTCTCGGTGTCCCGCTCCGGGGGGATCCGGTCGGTGCGCCGCAGCCGCAGCACGAGCGGCCCGGTGGGCCGCTCGTCGCCGACGGGCAGCGGGTCGCGCAGATAGACCAGGATCGCGTCCGAGAAGGTCGGCACGGTCGCCCGGCACAGACCCATCACGATCTCGTCGAGGTCGATGCCGCGGGCGATCCGCCGGGTCGCGGCGCCCACGAAGCGCAGCCGGTCACCGTCCCGCCGCATCGGCATCGGGCCACCCGGCGGCAGCCCCTGTCCGGTGCGCCGCTCCTTGCTGCCGGAATCACCCGAGGACCGCTCCTGATCGGGTCCCTGCTGGACCGGGATGCTCTCGGGAGCGGGGCGCGGACGGTGCGGATCGGACTCGGTGGCCGAGGGCTGGGAGTGCTCGGGACCCGGGCCGGGGCCCGGGGAGGCCGACGACGGCGCGTCGGTGCCGGCGGACGCCTGGCCGCCGGACGGGCCGTTCTTGCCGCAGGGCACGGTCGTACCGGATCCGCTCGGGGCGTCTCCCGCGCGTGCCTGTACCGGTAACCCGCCGGCTCCCGGGGTCTGCAACGGCTGCTCCGGGGTACGCAGGAGCCCCCCGCGGGGGTCCGCGGGGGCGGGTGACCGGCCGGCGCCGGGCTTGCGGCGCTCGTGCGAGGTGGGGTGCTCCGTCACGCGTGTCGAATCCATCCGTCCGGGGCTGCACGCCCTGCGCGCAGTTCGTCCCGCAGCCCCGATACCCGGAATGTGTGCCCCAGGAACGGAATCTGCGCTTCGTCAGGACCGGGCCGGTCCGTTACCGGCCGGAGCGCCGTTGCGGCTCCGCCCGTCGCCGGCCCGAACGCCGTCGTGCCCCGGTCCGGCCGGTGCGGCCCGTACGGCCGTCTGCAGGCCGTACCGCCGTGGCCCTCGTACCCCTCGCTCACGTCCTGCCGCCCCTCGGTGACGTATGGTCAAGCCCGCCCCATACTGCGGGAGTTGTTGCTGCCGTGCGCCCTTGCGGAAGACGATCCTACGGTTGTACCACGGGGGCGCATCAAGGGTCTCATGAGGACACATGCGCGGGCGTACGGTCCCAGTCATCGGGGAGGGCGGGAACCGGCCATGCCGGATCCGGGCGCCAGCGCGGCCAGCCGTCCCGGAACGGCGCGCCCCAGGCACGGATCACGTCCACCGCCGACCACCCCGCTTCCCTTACCTTTGCCGCCAGTTGAGCGTCCATGAGACCGGCCCGCTGAGCCTGCGCGAACTCGTCCTCGTCCAGCCAGCGCCAACTCCGGTCCGGGTGGACGGAGATGTCCAGGAAGTGATCCTCGGAGTCGACTCCGCCCTCCCAACGGGCAAGCGGAGCCTCAAGGTTCACGTACCAGTTCTTGAAACGCCACCCCGGCTCCCAGAAAAGCCACACGGACCAGGGCTCGCCGGGCCGCGCCAGCTTGAGCACCCCCGTGCCGAACCAGCGGTCAAGGCGCACGGTACGCGGCTTCGTGTAGCGGGACTCGAGCGGTTCTCCGTGCAGGGGCGTGCCGTCGGCGAGCACCGGCCGCACGCACTCCGTGCCGGGCGCCATCCACACCGCGAGAAGCTCGTCGTCGTCCTGTACGACGGTCACCGGGCGGCAGATGTGGAAGCGCGCGCCGGCGTTCTCCCGGTACCGCCACAGGATCTGACTCCCGGGGGCCCAGTGCGCCGTCGAACCGCCCGCTTCCACTTCTCTCACCGCTCCACCGTCTGTCATGACCAGATATTAGGTGCCCAGGGCATACGACGCTGCGGCGAGCGTCACGGTTCTCCCCAACCGGCACATGACGTAACGGAGGTGTCATCAGGCGTTTTTCGGAGGCTCTGCGCCGTTACGGACGCGTCATCCGCAGGACATCCAAGGCCTGGTCCAGCTGCTCGACCGTCAGATCGCCCCGCTCCACGTACCCCGACTCCAGGACGACCTGGCGAATCGTCTTCCGTTCCGCGAGCGCCTTCTTGGCGACCTTGGCGGCCTCCTCGTACCCGATGTACTTGTTCAGCGGGGTGACGACGGACGGTGACGACTCGGCGTACTCCCGGGCCCGTTCGCGGTGCGCGACGATCCCGTCGACGGTCCGGTCGGCGAGCAGCCGGGACACGTTGGCGAGCAGCCGGATCGACTCCAGTACGTTCCTGGCGATCACCGGGAGCATGACGTTGAGCTCGAAGTTGCCCGCCGCGCCCGCCGTCGCCACGGTCGCGTCGTTCCCGACGACCTGTGCGGCGACCATCAGCACGGCCTCCGGGATCACCGGGTTGACCTTGCCGGGCATGATCGAGGAGCCGGGCTGGAGGTCGGGGAGGCTGATCTCGGAGAGGCCCGTGCGCGGCCCTGAGGCCATCCACCGCAGGTCGTTGGCGATCTTCGTGAGGCCCACGGCGATGGTCCGCAGCTGCCCGCTGGTCTCGACGATCCCGTCCCGCGCGCCCTGCGCCTCGAAGTGGTCGCGCGCCTCGGTCAGCGGCAGCCCGGTGGTGCGGGCGACCTCCTCGATGACGGCGGCGGAGAAACCGGGGGGTGTGTTGATGCCGGTGCCGACGGCGGTGCCGCCCAGCGGCAGCTCGGCGAGCCGGGGGAGGGAGGCGTTCAGCCGCTCGACGCCGTACCGCACCTGGGCGGCGTACCCGCCGAACTCCTGGCCCAGCGTGACGGGCGTGGCGTCCATGAGGTGCGTCCGCCCCGACTTCACGACGTCGGCGAACTCCTCGGACTTGCGCTCCAGGGCCGCCGTCAGATGCTCCAGGGCGGGGATCAGGTCGCGGGTGACGGCGGCGGTGGCCGCGATGTGGATGGACGAGGGGAAGACGTCGTTGGAGGACTGGGAGGCGTTGACGTGGTCGTTGGGGTGCACGTCCCGGCCAAGCCGCTCGGTGGCGAGGGTGGCGATGACCTCGTTGGTGTTCATGTTGGACGAGGTCCCGGACCCGGTCTGGAACACGTCGACGGGGAAGTGCTCGTCCCACCGCCCCTCCGCGACCTCGCCCGCTGCTTCCTGGATCGCCTCGGCGATGTCCTTGTCGAGCACACCGAGACGCGCGTTCACCCGGGCCGCGGCGCCCTTGATCCGGGCGAGCGCCTCGATGTGGGCGCGCTCGATGCGCTGGCCGGAGATCGGGAAGTTCTCCACGGCCCGCTGCGTCTGGGCCCGCCACTTGGCGTCCGCCGGGACGCGTACCTCGCCCATGGAGTCGTGCTCGATGCGGTATTCGCTCATGCCCGTATAGCGATCGGGACGGTGGGGATGTTCCGGGCGCTCGGCCACCCGGGTGCCGCTCTTGTGTGACCCAGGTCTCATGGCGGTCGTGCAGCAGACGAAGGGGTGTTCGCGTCGAGGAGGGGTGACAGGAAGGGGGGAAGCGTGTGGAGACGGACTTCGACGGTTTCGTCGCCGCCCGGTCGGCCGCGCTGTTCCGGGGCGCACTCGTCCTGACGGGCAACCGGGACGCGGCCGAGGACCTGGTCCAGGAGACCCTGGAGCGGGCCTGCCGCAAGTGGCGCACGGTCTCCGCCAAGGACGCCCCGGACGCCTATGTGCGGCGGATCATGGTGAACCTGGCCAACGACCGCTGGCGCCGCTTCCGCCGCACGGTTCCGCAGGCGGACGGCCCCGACCGGGCCGCACCCGGCGACGAGTACGGACAGGTCGACAGCAGGGACCAGTTGGTGCGCGCGCTGCAGCAACTGCCCATGCGGATGCGGACGGTCGTGGTGCTGCGGTACTTCCACGACCTCTCCGACGCCGAGATCGCGGCCGACCTGGACATCTCACCGAGCACGGTGCGCTCCCAGCTGGCCCGGGGGATCGAGAAGCTCAGAAGCCAGTTCCCCGCACTCTCCGCCCCAACACCCCGACAGCAAACGGAAGGAATCCGATGACCTCGTACGGCGACGCACGGCCTTCCGGCTGTTCACCATTCGCCTCACCATTCGAAGAGGAACTGATGAACGCCATGAACCAGTACGCCAACTCCGCCGAGTCGCCCGACTTCGACGCGCCCCAGATCCTGCGCCGCACCCGGCGCAGGCGGACCGTCGGCATCGCCGCCGTCGCCGCCGCCCTCATCGCGGCGGGCGGCGGGACGGCCCTGGCCACCTCGGTCGCGGGCGGCGACGCGAAGCCGGCGGCGAGCCCCACGGCCACCGGCAGCGACGCCACCACCATGCTCTACGGCACCGATCCGACCATCCCGATCGACTTCGCCGGCTGGAGCCTGGAGGGGGCCAAGTCGTACCTCGTGAAGACCCAGACGAAGCTCGGCACCGTCACCAAGAAGTCCGTCAAGGGCTGCAAGCCGGGCTCGGTGATCGGTGTGTCCCCGCACGCCCCGAAGATCGTCAACAACGGCGACACGGTCAGCTTCACCATCTGCGCCGGCTGATCAGGACCTGAACCGAAACGACGCCCGCCCCTGCACCAATCAGGGGCGGGCGTCCGTCACAGGATCACACCAGACCCGGCCCGCGCACCGGAATCGACGTGAACGTCGGCGCGGGCGCCGGATCCTGGAAGAAGTCGTTCCCCTTGTCGTCGACCACGACGAACGCCGGGAAGTCCTCCACCTCGATCTTCCAGACGGCCTCCATGCCGAGCTCCTCGTACTCGACGACCTCGACCTTCTTGATGCAGTCCTGGGCGAGCCGGGCCGCCGGGCCGCCGATCGATCCGAGGTAGAAACCGCCGTGCGCGTCACACGCGTTGGTGACCTGCGCGGACCGGTTGCCCTTGGCGAGCATCACCTTGGAACCGCCCGCCGCCTGGAACTGCTCGACGTAGGAGTCCATGCGGCCGGCCGTCGTCGGACCGAAGGAACCGGACGCGTACCCCTCGGGGGTCTTGGCGGGACCGGCGTAGTACACCGGGTGGTCCTTCAGGTACTGCGGCATCTCCTCGCCCGCGTCCAGCCGCTCCTTGATCTTGGCGTGCGCGATGTCGCGCGCCACGACGAGCGGGCCGGAGAGGGAGAGCCGGGTCTTCACCGGGTACTTCGTCAGCTCGGCGAGGATGTCGTCCATCGGCTGGTTGAGGTCGATCTTGACGACGTCACCGTCGGACTCGAGGTGCTCGTCGGTCGTCTCCGGCAGGAAGCGCGCCGGGTCCGTCTCCAGCTGCTCCAGGAAGACGCCCTCGGCGGTGATCTTCGCGACCGCCTGCCGGTCGGCCGAGCAGGACACGGCGATGGCGACCGGGCAGGACGCGCCGTGGCGGGGGAGGCGGACCACGCGTACGTCGTGGCAGAAGTACTTGCCCCCGAACTGCGCCCCGATCCCGATCCGCTGCGTCAGCTCGAAGACCTTCTCTTCCAGGTCCTTGTCCCGGAAGCCGTGCCCGAGCTCGGAACCCTCGGCCGGAATCTCGTCCAGGTAGTGCGCGGACGCGTACTTCGCCGTCTTCAGGGCGTACTCCGCGCTCGTACCGCCGACCACGATCGCCAGGTGGTACGGCGGGCACGCGGCCGTGCCCAGCGAACGGATCTTCTCCTCCAGGAACTTCATCATGGAGGCCTCGTTCAGAACGGCCTTCGTCTCCTGGTAGAGGAACGACTTGTTCGCCGAGCCGCCGCCCTTGGCCATGAACAGGAACTTGTACGCGCCGCCGTCCGTCGCGTACAGCTCGATCTGCGCCGGGAGGTTCGAGCCGGTGTTCTTCTCCTCCCACATGGTGAGCGGAGCCATCTGCGAGTAGCGCAGGTTCAGGTTCAGGTACGCGTCGTAGATGCCGCGGCTCAGGGCCGACTCGTCGCCGCCCTCGGTGAGCACGTTCTGCCCGCGCTTGCCCATGACGATCGCCGTGCCGGTGTCCTGGCACATGGGGAGGACGCCGGCGGCCGCGATGTTCGCGTTCTTCAGGAGGTCGAGCGCGACGAACTTGTCGTTGCTCGACGCCTCCGGGTCGTCGATGATCCGCCGCAGCTGCGCCAGGTGAGCGGGCCGCAGATAGTGCTGGATGTCGTGGATGGCCTCTTCGGCGAGCTTGCGCAGCGCCTCCGGCTCGACCTTGAGGAACGTCCGCCCGTCGGCGTCGAAGGTGGAAACACCCTCGGAGGTCACCAGCCGGTACGGAGTGGTGTCCTCTCCCTGGGGGAGCAGATCGGTGTACGCGAACTCAGGCATCTCGCCCATTCCTCACTCGACAGACAGCGGCATGCCTCCATTGGCAGCGTCCACCAGCGTAGAACCTGGCACGGACAGCGGGCTTGTGAGGTAAGGCTCAGTTCGAGTTCCGGACGGATGGCCGAGCGGTCGGCCGGACGGTTTTCCACAGCTCGCGAGAAGGGGTAGTCGCGATCTATCGCGTTTGGGTACGCTGTTGCCGTGGACCTTCAGAAGCGCCCCGACCCGACAGTCCCCGCGCCGCCGGAGCGGACCGAGCTCCGTGCCTCGGACGCCGACCGTGACCGGATCACCGACATCCTGCGTGATGCCCTCGCGGAGGGGCGCCTCACCGCCGAGGAGCACTCCGAGCGCGTGGAAGGGGTGCTGGCCACGAAGACCGTGGGCGAGCTCGACCAGTTCGTACGGGACCTGCCCGCGGCCCACGGGCCCCGCGCGACCCCCGCGTACACGATCGCTCCCAACCGCCCCACCGCGGGCGCCATCCCGCTGGAGGCCGATCACCACGTGGTGGCGGTCTTCAGCGCCGCCGTCCGCAAGGGCCGCTGGCGCGCGGGCCGCCGCATCCACGCGTACTCGGTCTTCGGCAGCATCGAGATAGACCTCACCGAGGCGATCTTCGAGTACCAGCAGGTCGTGATCAAGGCGGTCTCGGTCTTCGGCAACGTGGAGATCCGCGTTCCGGAGAACGTGTCACTGCGGGGCAGCGGCGCCGGTGTGCTCGGCAACTTCGAGGTGGACACGCTGGATTCGGGTGATCCCGACGCACCCGTGATCTATGTGGACGGCCTCGCCGTACTGGGCAACGTCGAGGCGAAGCCCAAGCGGGGCAAGCTGATCGCGGACATCCTCGAACGCGTGACGGACCGGGTGTCGGACAAGCTGGACAAGAGTTTGCGCAAGCACCTGGACCGTTGACACATGTGAATTCGACGGCTCCCGCGGCGAATTGGTCCAGCCCCGTGAGCGCGGTACGAGGTCGGCCGGTGACGAGAATTCCCGGGTTCGGAACACAGTGCATAGGCGCGCGCACAGCGGGTAGGCCTTGCTGCATCGTCTCTTGGAGGGCGCTGCGGACTTCCCGCGGCGCTCAGCACGCTCGCGAAGCCGTCGTCAGGAGTAGACCGTGCTGCAACCGCCGCATCAGTCCCTGCAGGTAGCTGCCGTTCCGGCCCAGCGGGCGCCAGTGCGGGACAGGGATCAGGAAGCCCCGTGGCACACGGAGGCCGTGTGCCGACGGGACGAGGCAGGCCTGTTCTTCGCACCCTCCAAGGAACCCACCGCCGCCCGCCTCTCCCGTGAGGAGGCGGCGAAGCGGGTCTGCGCGCGCTGCCCGGTCATGGTCGAGTGCCGCGAACACGCACTCCTGCAACCCGAGCCCTACGGCGTCTGGGGCGGCCTCACCGCCGCCGAACGCCGAGTGGTCCTCGCCCGCCGCCGCCGCCGCGACCTCGAACTCAAGAAGGCCACACGCCCGACGGGGTCGATAGCGGCGGCCGGCTGACCGGCACACACGAGAAAGGGGCGCCCCTCCGCACAAGGGGCGCCCCTTGGTCTTTTGATCTTTAGGGGCGCGGGGAACTGCGCGACCAGCCACAGTGGACCCGCAGGTACGTACGATCCGCAGTGACCCGGCGAAACCAGCGGAGCGCCTCCGCGGAGCTACTTCGCTCGGTCGAAGTCGATCGCGCTGTACGCCCGCAGCTTGCTCAGCCGGTGCTCCGACGTGATCCGCCGAACCGTCCCGGACTTGGACCGCATGACGATCGACTCGGTCGTAGCGGTCTCGGCGCGATACCGAACGCCCCGCAGCAGCTCGCCGTCCGTGATGCCGGTGGCGACGAAGAAGACGTTCTCGCCGGAGACCAGGTCGTCCGTGTACAGGACACGGTCGAGGTCGTGGCCCGCGTCCAGCGCGCGCTGCTTCTCGTCGTCGTCCTTGGGCCACAACTTGCCCTGGATGGTGCCGCCCAGGCACTTCACGGCGCAGGCCGAGATGATGCCCTCGGGCGTGCCGCCGATGCCGAGGAGCAGGTCGATACCGGTGCCCTCGCGCAGGGCCAGGATCGAGCCCGCGACGTCGCCGTCGGAGATCAGCTTGATCCGGGCGCCGGTCTCGCGGATCTCTTTGATGATCCCGTCGTGGCGGGGCCGGTCGAGGATGCAGACGGTGACGTCCTCGGGGGAGGACTTCTTGGCCTTGGCGACCCGGCGGATGTTCACCGACACGGGCGCGTTGATGTCGACGAAGTCGGCGGCTTCCGGGCCGGTGACCAGCTTGTCCATGTAGAAGACCGCGGACGGGTCGAACATGGTGCCTCGGTCGGCGGCGGCGAGCACGGCGATCGCGTTCGTCATGCCCTTCGCGGTGAGGGTGGTTCCGTCGATCGGGTCGACGGCGATGTCGACCTCGGCGCCGGTCCCGTCACCCACACGCTCCCCGTTGAAGAGCATCGGGGCCTCGTCCTTCTCGCCCTCACCGATGACGACGACGCCGTTCATCGAGACGGTGGAGACGAGGGTCCGCATGGCACGCACGGCGGCACCGTCGGCGCCGAGCTTGTCGCCGCGGCCGACCCAGCGGCCCGCGGCCATCGCGGCTGCTTCGGTGACCCTGACGAGTTCCAGGGCGAGATTTCGGTCGGGGGCCTCGGCGGGGACCTCGAGTTCGGACGGCAGATGATGCTCGGTCATCGAGACGCACCTTTCTGATACGACGACGGCCGGATGAGGGTGTGCCCCCGACTCTATCGTTAGGCCGACAGAATGAGCAGGGGACCCCACGGATGAGCAGGCCAGGGTACCTGCGACGATAGGGACGTGGCAGGTACGAAAGGCAAGCAGTCGGTCCGGGACATGATCCTCTCCCTGGGCGTCATCGCGCTGGTGGCAGGCGTCATCTACGTGTTCATCCCGCACGACGACTCCGAACCCGAGCTCAAGCGTGTCGACTACCGCGTCGAGCTGCTCACGGCCCGCCGTGCGGCGAGCTATCCCGTGGCGGCGCCCGAGGGGCTGCCCACGGAGTGGAAGGCGACGTCGGTGCGTTACGACGGCTCGGAGTTCGACGCCTGGCACCTGGGCTTCCACGACCCCGACGGCCAGTACGTGGCGGTCGAGCAGTCCACCGAGAAGCCGGCCGCGTTCATCGACACGGCCAGCCAGGGCGCCGAGGAGACGAAGGCCACCCAGCGCATCGGGGACCAGACGTGGCAGCGGTACGAGGGTGCGAAGTACGACGCCCTCGTGCTCAAGGGCGAGGACTCCACGACGGTCGTGACGGGGACGGCGTCGTTCGGACAGCTGACGAAGATGGCGCAGGCCCTGAAGACGACGTAAGCGCCCCTGCGTGCAGGAAGACGACGTAACCCCCGCGTGCAAGTAGGAGAAGGGCCCCGGCGATATCGCCGGGGCCCTTCTCCGCAACTGGCTACAACCGCATCAGACGGTCGTGATGACCCGCTCGCTCTCCAGGCGCGGCCCACGCGGGAACCACGCGTCCTCGCCCGGCCGGCCGATGTTGACGATCATCAGCGGGGTGTGGTCGTCGTCCAGGAACTCCTTCTGGACACCGGTGGCGTCGAAGCCGCCCATCGGGCCCGCGGCCAGTCCGGCGGCGCGGACACCGATGATGAAGTACGCGGACTGGAGGGCGGCGTTCAGGGTGGCCGACTGCTCACGGGCCTCGCGCGAGCCGTCGAAGAGGCCCTTGGCGCCGGGGAAGTGCGGGAAGAGCTGCGGAAGCTCCTCGTGGAACTCGTTGTCGGCGGAGAGGATCGCGACCAGCGGGGCGGCGGCCGTCTTCGGCTGGTTGCCCTCGGCCATGTGCGCGACGAGGCGCTCACGGGCTTCGGCGGAGCGGACCAGGGTGATCCGCAGCGGCGACTGGTTCATGGCGGTCGGACCGTACTTGACCAGGTCGTAGATCGCCTGCACCTGCTCCTCGGTCACCGGCTCGTCGGTGAAGGTGTTCGCGGTGCGGGCCTCGCGGAACAGCAGGTCCTGGGCAGCGGAGTCAAGAACGAGAGACATGGTTGAACCTTCTCGAGGGGGTGCGTCGGATCCGGGGGGATCGGCTGGCAATGACGACAGTACGTCGATGAAGTTTAAAGTTCAACCAAAAGTGGGGCATCGTGATCCGCTTCACAGACACCGGTGTTGTTTTGCCAGGGAGCGGGCCTACAGGAAGCGTGGCTACTAGGACTCCGCGCCGTCCCCGGCCCCGTCCTCGTCCCCTTCGCCCTCTTCCTTGGCCAGTGCCGCGTCCAGCCGCGCCCGCGCCCCCTCCAGCCAGCGCCGGCACACCTTCGCCAGCTCCTCGCCCCGCTCCCAGAGCGCGAGGGACTCCTCCAAGGTCGTGCCGCCCGCCTCCAGCCGGCGTACGACCTCGATCAGCTCGTCCCGCGCCTGCTCGTACCCGAGCGCCTCGTCCACCTTGCTGGTCATGCGCCCACCCTATGCATCGACTCGTACGGAGAATTCACCCTCGGCGACCCGCGCCCGCAGCGGCTCGTCGGCCGTCACCTCGCCCGGGTCACGCACCACATGGCCGTCGGCCTTCTGCAGCACCGCGTAACCCCGCTGGAGCGTCGCGGCGGGGGAGAGGGCCACCACGCGCGCGCGGGTGTGCGTCAGCTCCGAGTCGGCGCGGTCCAGGAGGTGGCCGAGCGTGCGCCGGCCGCGGTCCAGGAGCGCGGCGACATGGTCCGCCCGCTCGTCGACCATCCGGTGCGGATCCTCTATCGAGGGCCGGGCCAGCGCGTGCGCCAGGCCGCGCTCCTCGCGGTCGATGAAGGCATGGACGCTGCGCCGCGCCCGGTCCCGCAGCAGCCGCACCCGCTCGTACTCCTCGCCGACGTCCGGCACGACCTTCTTGGCCGCGTCGGTCGGCGTGGACGCGCGCAGGTCGGCCACGTAGTCGAGCAGCGGGGTGTCCGGTTCGTGTCCGATGGCCGACACGACGGGCGTACGGCAGGACGCGACCGCCCGCACGAGCTGCTCGTCCGAGAACGGCAGCAGGTCCTCCACGCTGCCGCCGCCCCGCGTCACGATGATCACGTCGACGTCCTCGATCGCGTCCAGGTCCTTCACGGCCTGCACGACCTGCGGCACGGCGTGCACCCCCTGCACGGCGACGTTGCGGACGTCGAAGCGGACGGCGGGCCAGCGGTGCCGCGCGTTCTCCAGCACGTCACGCTCGGCCGCGGACGCCCGCCCGCACACCAGCCCGATGAGCTGCGGCAGGAAGGGCAGCGCCTTCTTGCGGTCCGGCGCGAACAGCCCCTCGGCGGCAAGGGACTTCTTCAACTGCTCCAGACGGGCGAGCAGTTCACCCACCCCCACCGGCTTTATCTCGGTGGCCCGCAGCGACAGCTGCCCCCGCGGCGCATACCACTCGGGCTTCGCGAGTACGACGACACGGGCGCCCTCGGTCACCACGTCGGCCACCGCGTCGAACACCTGCCGGTAGCAGGTCACACTCACGGAGATGTCGTGCGACGGGTCACGCAGCGTCAGAAAGACGACGCCCGCGCCCGGGCGCCGCGACAACTGGGTGATCTGCCCCTCGACCCACACCGCCCCGAGCCGGTCGATCCACCCGCCGATGAGCCGCGACACCTCACCGACGGGCAGCGGAGCCTCTGCGGACGTGTTGAGAGCCATGCCGCGAGAGTAGCCGCAGGCTCGGACAACACGGCTGCACGATCCAGCCCGTCCGGCGTTTGAGGACGAGGCCGTTCAGGCCGAAAGCGGGGGTCTGGGGGCGGCAGCCCCCAGGTACGCGGCGGGTAGGGGCGGAGGGGGCGAAAACCCACACGGCCGGCCCCAACGCCGGCCGACTAACCAGCCCCCTCGCCGCCCCGACCTCGCTGTCCCACCAGCACCGCCAGCCCCACCGCCAGCCAGATCGCCCCCACCACCTGAGCCGTCGCCGACGCCTCGACGATCACGGCGATGGTGATCGCGGCGCCGACGACCGGGACCAGGATGTGCCGCCACCACACAACAGGCCCACCCCGACGGCGTACGGCGAACCAGCCCACCACGCTCGCGTGCAGCAGCGTGAAGGCGGTCAGCGCACCGATGTTGACCACCGACACCAGGTGGTCGAGTCCGTCGTCGCGCCGGGCCGCCCAGACCGCGGCGACCAGCGTGATGACCGCCGCGCACAGCAGCGCAAGCCTCGGCACCCCGGAGTCCGTCTTCGACAGGACCCGCGGCAGCCGCCGGTCGCGGGCCATCGCGAACACCAGACGGCCTGCCGCGGCCTGCCCGGCGAGCGCCGCGAACGCCGCTCCGATCGCCTTGCTCACGGCCACCAGGTCGTGCAGCCAGGTCCCGACGGAGGCGTCCACGGCGTCGTAGAAGGCCGATCCCTGCTTCTCGGGATCGGCGGCGAGCTGCGCGGACGTCGTCGGCTCGAGAAGCGCCACCAGGTAGGTCTGCGCCACGAACAGCACACCCGCGAGCACCAGGCAGAACAGCACCGCCCGGGCCACCTTCTCCGAACCGCCCGTCACCTCCTCCGCGAAGGAGGCGATCGCGTCGAAGCCCAGATACGACAGGACGGCGACCGACACGGCGCCGATGACCGCCGACAGCGCGAACGCCCCCTGGGTGCCGTCACCCGAAAGGGGCGACAGCCAGCCGCGCTCGGCCCCGTCCCGCGCGAGTACGACGATCGCCGACACGACGAAGACAAGAAGGACCACGATTTCCATCGCGAGCACCAGGAAACCGACCCGGGCGGCCGCCCGCACACCCCACAGGTTGAGCAGCGTCGTGACGACCACGGCGAGCGCGGTCCACACCCACCGGGAGACCTCCGGGACCAGCGCGTTCATCGCGATCCCGGAGAAGAGGTACGCCACGGCCGGGATGAGCAGATAGTCCAGCATCGCCATCCACCCGGCGATGAACCCGGCCTCTTTTCCGAGGCCCGCGCGCGCGTAGGCGAACACCGAGCCCGCCTGAGGGACCACACGGACCATCTGGGCGTAGCTGAAGGCGGTGAACGCCATCGCGACGGTGGCGACGACATAGACCAGGGCCACCGCGCCGTGCGACTTGGCGTCGAGGGTTCCGAAGATGCCGACGGGTGCCATGGGGGCGATGAACAGCAGCCCGTAGACGACCAGGTCCCGGAAGCCGAGACTGCGCCGCAGCCCGCGTTCCTCACCGGTACCACCGGCGTCACCGGCCGCTCCGGCCGAGGTCTGCGTGTCGGACATCCGTGCCTCCCGAGAGTCGCGACTGGCCCCACCCCTCCCAGCTCTCCAACAGTCTCCCCAAGGAGGCGATCTTTGACCTGCCGAGCGCGGCCTTACGATGGGAGGCATGACTGCTTCGCCTGGCCGCCGTGTCCTGCTTGCCGCCCCCCGGGGCTACTGCGCGGGTGTGGACCGCGCCGTGATCGCCGTCGAGAAGGCCCTCGAGCAGTACGGGGCCCCCATCTATGTCCGCCATGAGATCGTCCACAACAAGTACGTCGTGCAGACCCTTGAAAAGAAGGGTGCGATTTTCGTCGAGCGGACGGCGGAGGTCCCCGAGGGGTCCATCGTCATGTTCTCGGCGCACGGCGTCGCCCCTGTCGTCCACGACGAGGCCGCGGCCGGAAAGCTCGCGACCATCGACGCGACCTGCCCGCTGGTCACCAAGGTCCACAAGGAAGCCGTCCGCTTCGCGAAGGAGGACTACGACATCCTCCTGATCGGGCACGAGGGCCACGAGGAAGTCATCGGCACCTCCGGTGAGGCACCCGAGCACATCACGCTGGTCGACGGCCCCTCGGACGTCGCCAAGGTCGAGGTCCGTGACCCGTCGAAGGTCGTCTGGCTCTCCCAGACCACGCTGTCGGTCGACGAGACGATGGAGACGGTCGACGCCCTCAAGAACAAGTTCCCGCAGCTCGTCTCCCCGCCCAGCGACGACATCTGCTACGCCACGCAGAACCGCCAGATCGCGGTGAAGAAGCTCGCCGAGGACGCCCAGCTGGTGATCGTGGTGGGCTCGAAGAACTCCTCGAACTCGATCCGTATGGTCGAGGTCGCCCTGGACGCCGGCGCCTCCGCCGCGCACCTGGTGGACTTCGCCTCCGAGATCGACGAGGCCTGGCTGGAGGGCGTCACCACGGTCGGCCTGACCTCCGGCGCCTCGGTCCCGGACGTGCTGGTCGACGGAGTCCTCGAGTGGCTGGCCGAGCGCGGCTACGGCGACGTGGAAACGGTGAAGACGGCCGACGAGTCCATCACCTTCTCGCTGCCGAAGGAGCTGCGCCGCGATCTGCGTGCGGAGGCGGCGGCGCTGGTGGCGGAGCGCACCGGAGAGAAGTGACCGGCCGGGCGGTCGCGGGGCGTCCGGACGTGAAGGTTCCGGCGCCGTACGCCGTCCGAGAAGTGACTGTCAGTCGCAGGACGTAACGTGGGATCCATGCAGATCTTTGGTGTGGACATCGGTGGTTCCGGGATCAAGGGCGCTCCTGTGGACCTGGACCGCGGCGAGTTGACGGAAGAGCGCTTCAAGGTGCTCACTCCGCATCCCGCGACGCCCGACTCGGTGGCGGACGGCGTGAAAGAGGTCGTCGGTCACTTCGGCTGGACGGGCCCTGTCGGCATCACCTTCCCCGGTGTCGTCACCGGCGAGGCCACCATCCGTACGGCTGCCAATGTCGACAAGGACTGGATCGACAAGGACGCGCGCGCCCTGCTCAGCGGGCGGCTCGGCGGCCTTCCGGTGACGGTGCTGAACGACGCGGACGCGGCGGGCGTCGCCGAGATGCAGTTCGGCGCGGGCCGCGACCGCCAGGGCACGGTCATCCTCCTCACCTTCGGCACGGGCATCGGCAGCGCGCTCTTCATCGACGGCGTCCTCGTGCCGAACACGGAGCTGGGCCATCTGGAGCTGGGCGGCCACGACGCGGAGAAGCGCGCTTCCACCAAGGCCAAGGAAGACCACGAGCTCACCTGGGAGCACTGGGCGCGCCGGGTCACGAAGTACCTCGCCCACCTGGAGATGCTCTTCTCCCCTGAGCTCCTCATCATCGGCGGAGGCGTCAGCCGCAAGGCCGACAAGTTCCTGCCCCTGATCGAGGGCATCAGAGCCGAGATCGTCCCGGCGCAGCTGCAGAACAACGCGGGGATCGTGGGGGCGGCGATGAGGGCGGCGAAGGCGTCGTAAGCCCGCTGGGCGGGGCTTTTCAGAGCTGGACCTGGTAGCGGGGCGAGTCGGGTGGCTGGGGTGGGAAACCCGCCGCGAAGCGGCGAAAACCCACAGCGGACCTCAGGTCGTACGCGCGGACCTCAGGTCGTCGTACGCGCGGACCTCAGGTCGTCGTACGCGCGGACCTCAGGTCGGACGACGACGCGCAGGGGTCTGCGCCCGGCGCTGAGCGGCACGTCGGCTCATGAGCCGAGCCTTCCGCACGGTCACGATGAGCCCCGCGACCAGCGTCCCCCCGTACAGCCACCCCGCCTCCACGGCGAGCGTGGTGACCAGCCCCATCAGCCGGCCCCCCACCCCGCCCCCGCTGTCGTCGGCGATCGGCAGCAGCCCGAAGGTGAAGGCGATCGGCACGACGACCGGCGCGCTGACGAGGTCACCCCGCCGCACCCACACCGCGGTCAGCGCGCAGACCGGCAGGAACAGCACCCCGTAGACCACCAGCGAGGCCCCGAACAGCAGCTGGTCGAGGCAGCCGAGCGCGAACATCAGCGCACCGCAGAACAGCCCGCTGCCCAGCCCGGTGAGCCGGGGATTCGGCATCCGCCGCACCGCCTGGACGACCGGCGGAACGGGCCGCCGGGAGACCCCCGCGCCCCGCCGGACAGCATCCGCCGCACCCCGCCCGGCCTGCGACGGGAAGGGCGTGCCGCGAGGCGGTCTCTGCTGCGGTCTGTACTGAGGGGGACGCGTCCTGTGTTGCTCCACTGGACCAACTTAGGTCGGTTTATGTGTGGAATAGGCCTTCAGACACGCCGTAGGGGAGACCTTGGCCAAGCGTTCGATACGTCGCCGGTGCGGGACCCCGCACGCCGTAGACTGGTGGATCGGCCCGCGCTCTCCGGGGGCCCTCGCCCATCCTCACGTACGGGAAGTCGCAACGTGTCGCTCACGATCGGAATCGTCGGTCTGCCCAATGTCGGCAAGTCGACCATGTTCAACGCCCTGACCAAGAACGACGTGCTCGCGGCCAACTACCCGTTCGCCACGATCGAGCCGAACGTCGGCGTGGTCGGCGTCCCCGACGCGCGCCTCGCGAAGCTGGCCGAGATCTTCGGCTCGCAGAAGATCCTCCCTGCCACGGTCGACTTCGTCGACATCGCGGGCATCGTGAAGGGTGCCTCCGAGGGTGAGGGCCTGGGCAACAAGTTCCTCGCGAACATCCGCGAGTCCGACGCGATCTGCCAGGTCATCCGCGCCTTCAAGGACGAGAACGTCGTGCACGTCGACGGCAAGGTCTCGCCCAAGGACGACATCGAGACGATCAACACCGAGCTGATCCTCGCGGACCTCCAGACGATCGAGAAGGTCCTGCCGCGCCTCCAGCGGGAGTCGCGCATCAAGAAGGACATCGGCCCGAAGGTGGCGGCGGTCGAGGCGGCCCAGGCGATCCTGGAGAAGGGCGACACGCTCTTCTCGCAGGGCATCGTCCAGGGCTCGGGCAACGAGGAACTCCTCCACGACCTGCACCTCCTCACCACCAAGCCCTTCCTCTACGTCTTCAACGTCGACGAGGACGAGCTGGTCGACGAGGACTTCAAGACCGAGCAGCGCGCCCTGGTCGCCCCCGCCGAGGCGATCTTCCTCAACGCCAAGCTGGAGGCGGACCTCGCCGAGCTCGACGAGGAAGAGGCGATGGAGCTCCTGGAGTCGGTCGGCGTCGAGGAGCCCGGCATGGCGACCCTGGCCCGCGTCGGCTTCGACACCCTCGGCCTCCAGACCTACCTGACGGCAGGCCCGAAGGAATCCCGCGCCTGGACCATCAAGAAGGGCGCCACCGCCCCCGAAGCCGCCGGTGTCATCCACACCGACTTCCAGAAGGGCTTCATCAAGGCCGAGGTCATCTCCTTCGCCGACCTCGTCGAGACCGGCTCGGTAGCCGAGGCCCGCGCCAAGGGCAAGGCCCGCATGGAGGGCAAGGACTACGTCATGCAGGACGGCGACGTGGTGGAGTTCCGCTTCAACGTGTAGGCGCATTTCCAGCACGTCGTGCTTGCTGAAAGCGCAGGTCAGAGGGGGTCGGCTCGCCTGGGTCGGCCCCTGACGCTTTCCCGTGCCGGGATAGTGCTGGGACATCTGACGAACCGCCATGTTTCGTCGTGCATTGCAAGCCCGCTCGATGCTAACGTTTGAGTTACTAACATTGACGTTAGTTTCATGCGTGGAGGTCGGCAGGCGTGGTGGACTTCGTAGGCCGTCGGCAGGAGCTGGCGACGCTGGAGCGCGAGCTTCAGAAGGTGGCGGTAGGTGTCGGGAGTGAGCGGCCGGGCCGTTGCGTGATGCTGCGCGGACGACGCCGAGTGGGAAAGTCGCGGCTCGTCGAGCGGTTTGCGGAGCAGTCCGGGGCGCCATTCTTGTTCTACGCCGCCATCGGTGCGTCCCCCCGAGACGAGCTGGCACGGCTGGCCCGGGATGCCCAGGCGTCGACGCTGCCCCTGGCGCAGCTGGTGGCTGCCGCGCGGCCGGAGAGCTGGGACGCTGCGTTCGATGTGCTGGCCGCGGCGCTGCCTGCCGACCGGGCGAGCGTGCTGGTCATCGACGAGGTTCCCTACCTGATGGATACTGACGGCGCCTTCGAGGGGATGCTGCAGCGTGCCTGGGATCGCGTCCTGGAGACCAAGCCGGTGCTGCTGGTCCTGATCGGCTCGGATCTGTCGATGATGGAGGCGCTGAACAGCTATGGGCGCCCCTTCCACCAGCGCGGCCGAGAGATGGTGCTCGGGCCGCTGAACCCTGCCGAAGTAGGGCGGATGCTGGGACTGGATCCGGCGGAAGCCTTCGACGCCGCGCTGGTTACCGGCGGGCTGCCGCTGATCTGTGCGGAGTGGCCGCACGGCGCAGGGCTGTGGGATTTCCTCGGCGAGGCACTGCACGATCCGGTCTCGGCACTGCTGGTTTCCGCTGAGCGCTCACTGGCTGCGGAATTCCCGCCGCAGGCCCAGGCGCGCACGGTGCTGGCGGCCATCGGCAGCGGCGAGCGGACCTTCACCAACATCGCCCGCGCGGCCGGGATCGGGGCCACGCCTTTGCAACGGGCGCTGGAACTGCTCACGGAGAAGAGGATGGTGGCTGCGGAACTCCCCGTATCCCTGCGGCCCTCGAAGGATCGCCGCTATCGGGTGACGGATCCCTACCTGCGGTTTTGGCTGCACCTTCTCGGCCCCTCCATGGAGGAGATCGAGCGGGGACGAGGCGATCTGACCTTGGCGCGGATCCGGGAGAACTGGACCAGTTGGCGCGGTCGGGCCGTCGAGCCGCTCATCCGCGAGGCGCTCGCCCGGATACTGCCCGACGACCAGTTGCCTGCGGCCCCTGCGGTGGGCGGCTACTGGACCCGCACCAACGACGTCGAGATCGACATCGTTGGTGCGGACCGCGCGCCCATCGCCAAGGAGCTGCTGTTCGTCGGTTCCATCAAGTGGCTGGAGCAATCCCCCTTCGACCGGCATGACCTGGCAGTCCTCCACCGCCACCGGGCTGCGCTCACCCCCGATCCCGTCCTGGTTGCGGCGGTCTCGCGCAGCGGAATCGACTGTCCGGGACTCGACGCCGCCTATGGCCCTTGCGATCTGCTGACGGCATGGCCGCTGTGAGCGGCAAAATCCTTGAGAGCCAACGCGGTTGGCGTCGGGGCGGGTCGGCGACCTGGGTAGTCGTGTGAGGGCCTGTGCCAACGGTCGCGAATCGCCTGTTGGTCGCTTGAGTCGGCGTCCTGCTGACAGGCGATGCTGCGACCTTGGCAACTGAGAAGGCCTGGCAGCAGCGCGAGAAGCCCGCCTGCTGGCGGACGCGCCGGGCCGCCTAATGGTAGAGCCGGGTGGCAGGCCGTTGACACGACCGCCCTCCAGAGGCCCTGCGGGAGTTGGAGGCGGGCACAGAAGGGGGAAGCCTGTTGCAGTCGGAGGGGCAAGGGCCACGCGCGACGGACACCGACCCGGGTGGTCAGCTCGGTCTCTGGGGCTGATGTCGGCGGATGTCTCCGCCTTGTCGGCCGGTGCCGTCGCATGTATACGGTTCGGCTTCGGAATTGCGATCGCGTGCGGTGGTTGGCGATGTCGTCCGCGAGTCCTCCACCGGCAGGGCGATGTCGCTGTGCGGAGCTACGGAGGACCAGAAGGGACCGGTGCCCCTCACTGATAGGAATTAATCCAAGATGGAGAGGCAAACATTGTTCACGCGATTGGATGACTCGGTTGGGTAAGGGCCTTTGAATCTTCATGGACCGGCATACTTTGTCACGGGTGGCCGGTGAAGAATGGGGCTTGAGTCATGCCGGATGTTTTTGATCGCATCGAATGGAACGTTCGCCAGGGCTTCGGGGGAATGCCAGTTTGCGTGCATGTGGGAGATGTGAATGAGTGCGAGTTTAAGCGTCATCCCATTTATCCGAAGTTCCGCTCCGAGGTGATCTCCGCAGGAGTCCGGTCAGCGGCCAGTTCTCGCCTGTGGGAGTCCCTGATTGCCATGGGAAGGCTATGTGATCTGGATGGCGACGACACGTGGCGACTAGTCATCCTCGACTGCATCGTTCCATGTTTCCGCTCACTGTCTTCGAGGATCTCCCGTGACTTCCGAGTTGAACTGGAGGAAATTCGGTCGGCCATGGTGGCAACCGCATTGGAGGTGTGGGTAGACACTGCCTCGGGCGTTCCGCCACGGCACGTCAGGGATCGAATGGCAAAGGCGGCCTTCGAGGTAGCTTTTCGGTATGGGAATTCCACCTCGTCGGAGTACTCGATGGATGACGTCGAAACATTCATCCAGCCGGAAATGTCCGCCCAGGGTTCCGTGCTTAGGGCGTCGTCGATCATCGATACTGGAAGTATCCGTGACCCGGATGTCGCAGAGCAGATCAGGGGTGAGCGACTCGGGGCGCTGCTTCAGAGGGTGGGTTACTCCGACGCCGTGCAGGGATTTCACGAAGATCTGCGCACTGGTCGTCGTTCAGGGTCGGTCAGTCAGGTGGTGAGGGCATCGAATCTGTCGCGATCCCGGATTTCCAGCCAGAATCTCTACTATTATGCCTCTGACCTTTACCCCTCGTTCGTTGGGCTCCAGGAAGCCGCAGACGTGATGGGAATCTCTATTTCTGGCGCACATCGTCTCATTCGGGCAGGCCAGTTTCCTTTCCCTGTGGCGAGGGCAGGGCGGAGCTACAAGGTTTCCGTCAAGGCCCTCATGCACTTCAAGGATATTCCGGATGTCATCGTCCATGTCGACGACATTGAGAATGGAGCTCTCCATGCGAGCGGCGGCTAAGGACATCCATGGAAGTGGTGCGGGGCTGGCAGCCTCCATGGTGACAATCCCGCACGGGGCATCCGGATATGCCGGAGGGATGCGCTGGCGGCGGACGAGGATGAGATCCCGACTCCGGCCGAGGCCGATCTGATTGCGGAGAACATCCCGCCGTGGCACCGGCTCACCGTCTAACTTCAGTCCGGCAGCGGCCAGCGTCCCAGTGAGTCTGTGACCTGCTTGGCACTGGCCCGGCGCTGGTGGTCAACCGTCAGAACAACCCCGAGATCGACCTCATCGGTGCGGACCGCGGAGCGGGTGGCCGGCCAGGTGCACTTCGTCGGGTCGGTCAAGTGGCTGGAGACCCAGCCCTTCAGCCGTCACGAGTACGACGCCTTGGTATGCGACATGCTCACCGTCCCCGGTACCGCTCCGGACACTTCACTGGTCGCGGTGTCCCGCTGGGGGGGGCGATGATCTGCCGCTGACCGCGCGCTGGGGCTGGAAGACCTCGTACGGGCGTGGCAGTCCCGATAGCCGCGGAGCCTGCGGAACCGGTCTGTGAACAGCGCGGATACGGTCTCGCAGAAGGTCACTTGGGGGTCTATCGGCCGACACCCGGGCCCGGCACAATCCCTCGCATGACGATCACCGCGGGCGCGCCGCCCACGCACAGCACTCCCGTCGCCCTCGCCCGGGGGTTTGTGACGGGTGGCGTGGTCGGGACGGCGCCGGCTGCTTTTGTCGTCGGCATCGTCATCGAGAACGTGGCGCTGATCGTCACGGGCCTGGCCCTCCCCGCGGTCTACGGGCTGCTCTACTTCCTGGCCGGCATACCTCGGCGTGCCCGGGAGGCGGCCGTCGTACCCCGCACGGCCCTCGCGATGATCGAGAGCCTGGAGGCCATCGGGAGCGAGTCGAGCGACGTACCGGTGCGGTTCGACCTCACCGTCGCGCCGGACGACGCACCGGCGTACCGCGTCGAGATCTCGCAGAGCATCAACCTCGTCGAGCTGCCCGACTACCGGCCGCGCGGCATCGTGGTGGTCCAGTACCCGCCGGACCGGCCGTGGCGGGTGCGGATAGTGAAGCGGCCGACGCCCGAGTGGGAGGGCCGGCTGGCCGGGGCACACCTCGACTCGGCGCCCGCGTCGGCCAGGGTGAGCGCGCCCCCGGAGGGCTGTGCCGTCGGTTTCGTCGGGCTCCTGGGGCTACTCCTCGGCGCGGCCGCCGTGATCCTGCTCTTCCGCGCCGACCTGTTCGGCCAGGAGACCACCGCGCAACCGCCCTCCTCCACGCCGTCCGTGTCCTCCACCTCCTCGACCACCGTCGTGACGTCGGCGTCCGGCACCGTCACCCTCGGCCCGGGCCAGTCGTTCCTCGACAAGGGCGAACTGCGCCGCGCCATCGACTCGCTCACCCAGGGCAAGGACTCGCGCCAGGCGCTCACCGTCGTCGTGCAGGAACGCCTGCTGTCGGTCGTATTCGCTCCCACCGGCACGCAAGCCCCGCAGTTCGACCCCGATTCCCTGCCCTACGAACGCTTCCCCGCCCTGATCGAGGAAGCCAGAACCACCCTCGGCATCCACTCCCCGGGGACCTGGCAGCTCACCGCCGACCGCCTCACCGGCACCCTCACCATCAGGGTCGGCGTGACCGGCTCCGAGGGCACGGCCTCACTGGAGGCGGACGGACAGGGCGAGGTGGTGCGGCGCACCCCGGCACGCTGACCGTCGATCGGTGTGTTCGGCAGGCCGTTCCCGAAGTGGCAGGAGGAAGACGCATGGGCTGGCACGGGTATCTGGCGTTGTGGTGCGGGGTGTTCGGCGCGGTTGCGCTGATCGGGTACGGGCGGTCGTTGGCCGGAGTGACCCGGACCCAGCGGATGGTCCGGGTCATGGGACGGATCGAGCAGGTGCGGGAGCCCAGACACGGCAGCTCCGGGAAGGACGGGATACCCGTGGTCGTCTCCTTCCAGGACCCGTCCACCGGGCAGGAGTTCACCGTGACGAACGACGGTGAGCACGGCGAGAGGATCACCACGGCCTGGACGGGCCGGGAGATCGGAATCCATTACCCGCGCGGGAGACCCCATGCCTTCCGGTTCACCGGCGACCTCTGGGGAGGGCGGTACGGACTCGGCCTGCCGAACTTCGCGGTCTTCCTGATCTACGCCGGGCTGGTGGCCGTCGCCGCGATCGACTGGGGCTGGCCGTGGGCTCTGATCGGCTTCGGCGTGCCCTGGACCATCTCCGGCGTGTACCACGTGCCCGCGAACGCGCGTGAGATGAGTCGCCGTATCGACAGGCTGACCTCCGCGGCCCCCGTCCCGGGCCGAGTCGTCGCCGTACTCAAGGACGTCAGCGTCGACGCGGACGACGGCCACGTCCGCACCAGCCACACACCGGTCGTCACCTTCACCACCCACGAGGGCACGGCCGTCACCGCGTACTGGCCGACCGGGCTGACGGCCCCCGCCGGCCCGCACGGCCGGGACGTCACGATCCACTACGCCGCCGACGACCCGGTCGTCTTCACCCCGGCCCTCGCAGACGAACACCACTCCCGGAAAGTGGACATCGTCTCCGGCGTCCTGTTCCTTCTCATCGGAGTTGCGGCGGTCGCCGTGGGAGCGATCATGCTGTGACCGGCGGGGGTGTGGGTGAGTGGTACCGCGGTACCACTCACCCACCGAAGATTCCCCCTGGGGCCCACGGTCCGGGACCGTCCCGCTCTTAGCGTCGAACACAGACACCGCGGCGTATCCGCGGCCGAGTTCGACGCGGGAGAGGCGCCCCCATGATCGAGGCACGTCAGCTGACGAAGCGGTACGGCGACAAGACGGTCGTCGACAATCTGAGCTTCACCGTCAAGCCCGGTGAAGTGACCGGCTTCCTCGGGCCCAACGGCGCGGGCAAGTCCACGACCATGCGCATGGTCGTCGGCCTGGACTCGCCCAACACAGGCTCGGTCACCGTGAACGGCCGCCCCTACGCCCGGCACCCGGCGCCCCTGCACGAGATCGGCAGCCTGCTGGAGGCCAAGTCCGTCCATCCGGGGCGCACCGCGTTCAACCACCTGATGGCGCTCGCGTACACCCACGGCATCGCCCGCAGCCGGGTGGACGAGGTCATCGAACTGGCGGGGCTGACCAGCGTGGCCGGCAAGCGCGTGGGCGCCTTCTCCCTCGGCATGGGCCAGCGGCTCGGCATCGCCGCGGCCCTGCTCGGTGACCCGGCGATCGTCATGCTCGACGAACCGGTCAACGGCCTCGACCCCGAGGGCGTGCTGTGGGTGCGCAACCTCCTGCGTCGACTGGCCGACGAGGGCCGCGCCGTGATGCTCTCCTCGCATCTGATGAGCGAGACCGCGCAGATCGCCGACCATCTGGTGATCATCGGACGCGGTCGGCTGCTCGCCGACACCACCGTCGACGACTTCATCAGGGACGCAGGCAGCGGAGGGGTGAAGGTCGCCACCGCCGACACCGCCAGGCTGCGCTCACTGCTGGTCGGCCCCGGCGTCACGATCACCTCCACCTCCACCGATGAGCTCATGGTCCACGGACGCGAAGCCCGGGAGATCGGCGCCATCGCGGCCATGCACGGGGTGGCGCTCTACGAACTCACCCCGCAGGCCGTCTCCCTGGAAGAGGCGTTCATGGACCTCACCCGCGACTCCGTCGAGTACCAGAGCGCTCCGGCCGACACCGCACGAAAGGCGGCGTGATGACTGTCACCGACCTGTCCCCGGCCCCGCCCCGCACGATCGTGCGCAAGGTGACCGGACCTCGCGTGCTGCGCTCGGAGTGGGCCAAGTTCTGGACACTGCGCTCCAGCTGGATCACCCTGGGCGTCGCCGTGTTCCTGCTCATCCTCTTCGGGACCATCGCGGCCCACACCTACAGTCCCCAGGAAGTCGGGGACGGCGGCGGACCGCTCGGTCCCGACGCGGGCAGCACCGACGCCGTGAGCCTGGCCCTGACCGGCGTGACCTTCGGGTCGCTGGCCATCGGCGTGCTCGGTGTGCTGCTCTCCGCGGGCGAGTACAGCACCGGCATGATCCGCTCCACGCTCACCGCGGTCCCGCGCCGGCTGCCGGTCCTGTGGGCCAAGGCCGCCGTGATCGCGCCCGTCGTCCTGGTCCTCGCCACCCTGGGCGTCCTGGCCGCGTTCCTGCTCGGAGCACCGGGCCTGGACGGCGAGAGCATCTCCCTGTCCCTGGGCGACGACGGTGTGCTGCGCAGCCTGGCCGGCGCCGGCGTCTACCTCGCCCTGGTCGCCGTGTTCGGTGTGGCGCTGGGCATGCTGATCCGCTCCTCCGCCGGGGCCATCGCGACCCTGGTCGGCATCCTGCTGATCCTGCCCGGGCTGGCCTCCCTGCTGCCCGATTCGTTGTACGACACGCTCAGCCCGTACTTCCCCAGCACCGCGGGCCAGGCCGTCTACGCCCTGGAACAGTCCTCCGACGCCCTCTCGCCGGGGGCGGGGCTCGCCGTCTTCGCCGGCTGGGTGGCCCTGGCCCTTGCCGGGGCGGCCTACCGGCTCGTCCGCACCGACGTCTGATCGGGTACGGGACAATGGTGGTCATGAGCCCGCACCACGCGGCAGCTGCCACGGACACCGGCCGGGGAGTGGCAGAGGCGTCGCTCTCCGGGTTCGACGCCGTGTGGGCGCGCCCGCTCCTGGACCGGCTGCTGGGCGACCGAAGCCGCCGGCCGGGTCTTGGCGGCCGGCACCCGTGGCTGCTCGACACCGCGTTGGTGCTGTTCATCGTGGCCATCTCCCTGCCCAACCTGATCCACAACAGCTCAACCCCGACGTCTCCCTTCGGCGACACCGAACCCGGTCCCCAGCTGTCGACCGGCATCCTGTGCCTGCTGGCCGCCGCGCAACTCGTTCCCCTGTGGTGGCGCCGCAAGGCCCCGACGACCACGTTCCTCGTGATCGCGTTCGTGTCCGTCGCGCAGTGGTCGCTGGGTGTGTGGCTCCCCACGGGGATCGCCGGGCTCGTCGCCCTGTACACGCTGGCCCGCTACGGTTCCGTGCGGGTACTGGGCTGGGCCGTCGCGCTGGCGGCCGTCGAACTGCTCCTTGCCGCCTTCGTGCTGGTCCCCGGCAGGGCCGATCACCCCATGGTCGGCGGCTTCTTCCTGCTGGCGACCGCGACGGCGGCCGTCGCGGTCGGCCTGGCGGTCCGGATCCTGCGGATGTACCTGGTGGCTCTGGAGGACCGTGCCAGACGTCTGGAGGTCGAGCAGGAGCAGCGTGTCCGGCTCACCGCCGCCGCCGAGCGCTCCCGGGTCGCCCGGGAGATGCACGACATCGTCGGCCACAACCTCTCGGTCATGGTCAGCGTCGCCGACGGCGCCGCGACCCTCGCCGCCAACCGGAGCGAGCGGTCGGCCGAGGCGCTGCGCGTCCTCGGCGACACCGGCCGTCAGGCCATGAGCGAACTGCGCCGGGTGCTGGGCGTGCTGCGCGAGGAGCAGGAGGGCGAACGCCTGCTCGGCCCGCAGCCCGGGATCCGTGAGCTGGACCCCCTCATCGCACGGGTGCGCACGGCCGGACTGTCCGTGACGTACCGGACGGTGGGTGATCTCGACGCCCTGGGCAGCGGCGTGCAGCTCACCGTGTACCGCGTCGTCCAGGAGTCTCTGACCAACACCCTCAAGCACGCGGGAACCGGTACGTCCGCCGAGGTGACCATCGCGGTCGAGGCGGGGCAGGTACGGATCAGGATCGCCGACACGGGCGTACCGCCGGGGGCGCCTCCGCGCGCGAGGCCGGAAGGGCACCACGACAATTCAGGCCACGGCCTGGTCGGGATCCGCCAGCGGGCCGCCATGTACGGCGGGACCGTCGTCCTGGGGCCGGGTGACACCGGCCACGGCTGGACGGTGGATGTCGTGCTCGACGTACCGCCGGGAGAGCAACTGCCATGACCACCGTGCTCATCGCCGACGACCAGCCCCTGCAGCGCATGGG
The DNA here is from genome assembly GCF_026341825.1 of Streptomyces sp. NBC_00620. Classification (GTDB taxonomy): domain Bacteria; phylum Actinomycetota; class Actinomycetes; order Streptomycetales; family Streptomycetaceae; genus Streptomyces. The sequence goes on along the minus strand of NZ_JAPENY010000001.1, from coordinate 455,545 downwards.
CGTCCGCATGCTCATCGAGGGGACCCCTGGCCTGGACGCGGTCGGCGAGTCCGAGCACGGCGCCGAGGCCGTCCGCATGGCCGCCGAACTCCGCCCCGACGTCGTCCTCATGGACATCCGCATGCCCGGCATGGACGGCCTCGAGGCCACCCGCCGCATCGTCGCCGCGGGCGGCCGCACCCGCATCCTCATCGTGACCACCTTCGACCTCGACGAGTACGCCTACGAGGGCCTGCGGGCCGGTGCCAGCGGCTTCCTGCTCAAGGACGCCCGCCCCGAGGAACTCGTCGCCGGCATCCGCGCGGTCGCCACCGGCGACGCCGTCGTGGCCCCCCGCCTGACCCGCCGTCTGCTGGACGCCTACGCCCACCAGGTCCTCGCACCGGCCGGCGAGCCAGCCCCGGACGATCCCCGGCTGCGGACCCTGAGCGACCGCGAACGAGAGGTCCTCGTCGCCGTCGCCCAGGGCTGGACGAACACGGAGATCGCCGAGCACCTCGTCCTCACCGAGTCCACGGTCAAGAAGCACGTCGGCCGCGTCCTCGCCAAGATCGGCGCCCGCGACCGCATCCAGGCCGTGATCATGGCGTACGACGCCGGGCTGGTCAGGGCGAAGCCGTAGGGCCTAGCGCGGGGGGACCGGGCGGTCGTAGACGTTGTCCGGGGTCACGATCTCGGTGATTGCGCGGCCGAGGAGTGAGGACGGCTCGGCGCCCTCGTGGGTGATGTCGGTGTTGATGAGGATCACCAGGGTGGCCTTCTTGGAAGGCAGGTAGACGGTCACGCTCTCGTATCCGGGGATGGAGCCGTTGTGCCCGATCCAGCCGTCGGAATTGAGGATGCCGAGGCCGTAGCCCGTGCCGGGGTAGCCGGTCGGCAGCGTCTTGAGCCGCTCCTTCTGGGTCTCAGGGCTGAGCAGCGTCCCGGTGGCGACGATCCTGGCCCAGCGGCGCAGGTCGTGCAGGTCAGAGATCATCGCCCCGGCCGCCCAGCCCCAACTGGGGTTCCAGTCCGTGGAGTCCTCGACCTCGCCGCTCAGTGTCTGGTTGGTGTAGCCGCGCGGGTGCGGCTCGGGGAACTCGGCGCCCTCGGGGAACAGCGTGCGGCTCAGGTGGGCCGGGCGGAGCACCTCCCTGTCGAGGAAGTCGACGAAGCGGTGACCGCTGACCTTCTCGATCACCAGGCCGAGCAGGACGTAGTTGCTGTTGGAGTACTGGAACTGCGCACCCGGCTTGAAGGTGTTCTTGTGCTTGTAGCCGTACGCGAGCAGCTCCTGCGGGGTGAACGAACGGCTCGGGTCGCTCAACAGGTCCTGCACGAAGCCGGGGTCGGCGCTGTACGGGAACAGTCCGCTGCGCATCTCGGCCAGATGACGCAGCGTGATCCGGCGGCCGCCCGGCACGCCGTCGATGTACTTGGAGATCGGGTCGTCCAGCCGGATCCGATGGTCGTCGAGCAGCTTCAGCAGCGCGGTGACCGTGAAGGTCTTGGTCTCGCTGCCGATCCGGAAGAACGGACCGGTGGTCATCGGCTCGCCGGTGGCCTTGTCGGCGACCCCGGTCGCCCGGACGTAGTTTCCTTTGCCCGGCATCCACAGTCCGACGACGACGCCGGGGATGCCGGCCTCCTGGCGGACGTCCTCGATGGCCTTGTCCAGCCGGGCGGTCAGCTCGGGACCGAGACCGTCCTGCGGGCACTTGTGCTTGTCGCACCGGTCGACGCCCGCGGTGTCGACGGCCGTTGCGGGAATCGCTGTCATCGGGGCCAGCACCGACGCCACGAGCAGCGTTGCGGCGAACAGACGGCGGGAGGGGGTACGTCGCATGTCGGGGCACCTCTTCCAGGTCAAGGGTTCGGACGGCAACGTCACCATCCGGACCCCAGCTGGAGACCTCCGTCCGGTAGGCCTTCCCGCGAGTCCACTCGTTCGGCGCCACCCGGGTTTCGGGGGCGGCCCCGGCCCGGCCCCCCGGCGGGCCAGCAGGACCACTGGCTGTCAGTGCTCCGTGGAAAGATGCGCGCATCGGGGCGGATGGCACAAGAGGGGCGCGGCATGGCGGGTGTCGAGGGGAGTGGAAGGCCGGGGAGCGGCGGCGAGGCCCCACCGGTCGGGCGGCGGGTCAGAGAGCTGGTCTCGGTGGGTGCGCGGTTGTACGAGGCCGCGCGGGCGGTGCTCGCCGATCATGCGCGGGCGCTTGACGCGGTTCGGGCGGCTCTGGCGCCGATACATGCCGAACTCGTCGGCGTGGAGCTCGAGTCCATCCCCGTCTCGCGGCTGAAGGACGTCACCGAGGGGCGGCTGCGGCTCAGCGCGCTCGAGGCGGCCGGGTTCGCGTCGGTGGGGGCGGTGTACGGGACGAGCCGGTACGGGCTGCGCCAGGTGCCGGGGGTGGGGGCGCAGACCGCCGACCGGGCGCTCGCCGCGGCGCGCCAGATCGCGCGGGCGGTGGAGGACACCGTCTCCGTGCGGATCGACGTCGATCACCCGGAGCCCCGGACGACCGCGCTGGTCATCGCGTTGCGCACACTCGTCGAGGCCGGTCCGGAACTGCGCCGGGCCGTGGACGCCGCCACCCGGCTCGACGAGCGGCTGGGTGCACTGCTGCCGGTGGCCTGGCCTGCCAGAGGGCGGCTGCGGATGGCGCTCACCGGGAGGGAGCGGCGCGAGAGAGCGCTCGCGGCGGTCGCGGAACTCCGTGAGCTGACCGCCGACGCCGCCGCCAAGGACGTACGACTGCTGCTGGCCCAGGCGTCGGCGGACCTGCTGCGCGAACCCGCCTCCGACATCGAGGCGTGGGTCGACTTCGAGCTGCGTTCCGCGGAGTACTACAGCCAGCTCGCCGAGATCTCGCGGCAGCGTCCCGATGTCGAGGCCTCCGAGGGGTTCCTGCCATCGGAGGTCGCCGAGCGGGTGCACGCCCAGGAGCTGGACGACACGCATCGGCGGGTCTCGCTGCGCGGCTATCAGGCCTTCGGCGCGCGTTTCGCGCTGGCCCAGCGGCGGGTCGTCCTCGGCGACGAGATGGGGCTCGGCAAGACCGTGCAGGCCATCGCGGCGCTCGCCCATCTCGCGGCGGACGGGCACAGCCACTTCCTGGTCGTCTGCCCGGCCAGCGTGCTGATCAACTGGACGCGGGAGATCGGCGCGCGCAGCACCCTGCGGGCCCTGCCGGTGCACGGCTCCGAACGGCTCGACGCGTACGAGGAGTGGCGTGAGCGCGGGGGCGTCGCGATCACCACGTACGACGTGCTGCACCGACTGCCCGAGCCTGACGGCAGCAAGGGCGGCAAGGGCACCAAGCCGGGGATGCTCGTCGTCGACGAGGCGCACTACGTGAAGAACCCCGACACCCGTCGCTCCAAGGCGGTCGCGGCCTGGACCGGACACTGCGACCGTGTCCTCTTCCTCACCGGTACGCCCATGGAGAACCGCGTCGAGGAGTTCCGCACCCTCGTCCGCTACCTCCAGCCCGGCCTCCTCCCCAGCATCCACAACGGCACCGCGGCCGCGGGCCCGCACGCCTTCCGCAGGTCCGTGGCCCCCGCGTATCTGCGCCGCAACCAGCAGGACGTCCTCACCGAACTCCCCGCCCTCCTCCAGGTCGACGAGTGGGAGGAGTTCGGCGCGGCGGACCGGCAGGCGTACCGGAAGGCCGTCGAGGAGGGGAACTTCATGGCGATGCGCCGCGCCGGGTACGCCGGCGCGGAGAAGTCGGCGAAGCTGCAACGGCTGCGGGAGCTGGTGGCCGAGGCGGCCGAGAACGGGCTGAAGGTCGTCGTGTTCTCCTACTTCAAGGATGTTCTGGCGACGGTTGAACAGGCTTTGGGGGAGCGGGTGTTCGGCCCGATCTCCGGTGCTGTTCCGGCCGCGCGCAGACAGCGACTGGTGGACGACTTCACGGCCGCTCCCGGGCACGCGGTGCTGCTCTGCCAGATCGAGGCCGGCGGCGTCGGCCTCAACCTGCAGGCGGCGTCGGTGGTCATCCTCTGCGAGCCGCAGGTCAAGCCGACCATGGAGCACCAGGCCGTGGCCCGCGCCCACCGCATGGGGCAGGTCCGCCCCGTGCAGGTCCACCGCCTCCTCGCCACCGACAGTGTCGACCAGCGCCTTCTGTACATCCTCAAGAACAAGACCCGGCTCTTCGACGCCTACGCCCGCCGCAGCGACACCGCCGAACACACCCCGGACGCCGTCGACGTCTCGGACAGCGGCCTCGCCCGCCGGATCGTGGAGGAGGAACAGCAGCGCCTGGCCGGCGGGGTTTCCCGTACCTAAGCGGCCAGCCCCGTCTTCACCCCCGCCCCGCACAACGGCACCACCGCCGACCGCTCCCCGAGCACTCCCTCGCGGACAGCCGCCCAGCACGCCACCCCCGTCGACTCCACGTACAGTCCCCGCGACGCCAAGTCCGTCTGGGCGTGCCGGATCTGGTCCTCCGTCACCGTCAGGAACGTGCCGCCGGAGTCCCGTACGGCGCGCAGGATCTGGCGGGCCCGGGGCGGGCGCGGGATCGCGATGCCCTCGGCGAAGGTGGGGGCCGCGGGGGTTACGCCGACCAGGTCGTCGGCTCCCGCGCGCCACGCCTCGGCGAGCGGGGCGACCGCGGCGGCCTGGACGGCGTAGAGGGCCGGCCGCCGGTCGATGAGGCCGGCGGAGTGGAGCTCCGCGACGGCGAGGGCGGCTCCCAGGAGCAGCGTGCCGTTGCCGACGGGGACGACGATGACGTCGGGGAGGCGTCCGCCGAGGTCCTCCCAGAGTTCGTGGACGTAGGTCTTGGTCCCGGCCAGGAAGTAGGGGTTGTAGACGTGGGAGGCGTAGAACACGCCCTCCTCGTCCGCCGCCTCCCGCGCGGCCGCCGCCGTGGCTTCACGGTCGCCGTCGATCACCCGCACCCGCGCCCCGTGTGCCCCGATCTGCTCCAGCTTCTTCGGTGAGGTGCCCTCGGGGACGTATACGGTGCACGGCAGCGCGGCCCGTGCGCAGTACGCGGCGATCGCCGTCCCCGCGTTGCCGCTGCTGTCCGCGAGCACCTGCCGGGCCCGCAGCCGCAGGGCCAGCTCGGCCAGGAGTACGGCGCCGCGGTCCTTGAAGGACAACGTCGGCATCAGGAAGTCGAGCTTGGCGGAGATGCCGTCGCGGAGCGGGACCAGCGGTGTGCGGCCTTCACCCAGGCTGACCGTGGGGGCCGTCAGGGGCAGGCACTCCGTGTAGCGCCAGAGTGAATTGACCCGCCCCGCAAGGGACTTGAGGGACGCCGGGGTCGGGGCGAAGTCCAGGTCGAGCGGGCCGCGGCAGGCCGGGCAGCACCAGGCGAGCGAGCCGGCGGGGACGCGTGTGCCGTCCACCGGGCAGAAACAGTCCGGCAAAGATGTCATGTGCGCAGGTTAGATGCGCCGTTTGGTGACGTTGTGTCATGGCTGGCATATGGCACCTGTGTTACGTCCCTGCAGGGCTCTTGTGCAATTCCTGTGGAAGCCGCAATCTTTCGGCTGACGCACAGGGAACGCACAGCAGGTTGACATGACCCTGCCTCTATTGCTGTCTCTTTCGCGTCTGTGCACCCCCCACCAGCGCACCACCGATTTCTGTACCACCCCCCACCAGCGCACCACCGATTGAGGAGGATCCCTCAGATGGCAGTGATGCGTCACACCCGCCGAAGACTGGCCGGCATAGCAAGCGCGGCCCTCGTCCTCGGAGTCGTCTCCGCTCTCCCCGCGAACGCGGCACCGGAGCGAGTAGGACAGATCCAGTACGCGGGCGCGGCCAACGCGGTCGCCGACAGCTACATCGTGACCCTCAAGGCGGACGCCGCGAAGGCCGGTTCCACCGAGGGCAAGGCTCTCGCCAAGGAGTACGGCGCCACGATCGAGCGTACGTACAAGAAGGCGCTCAACGGCTACGCGGTCGAGGCCACCGCGGCCGAGGCGAAGGCGTTCGCCGCCGACCCGGCCGTCGCCTCCGTGGTCCAGAACCGCACCTTCCACATCAATGCGACGCAGCCCAGCCCGCCCTCCTGGGGCCTGGACCGCATCGACCAGAAGACCCTCCCGCTCAACAGCAGCTACACCTACCCGGATTCGGCCGGGACCGGCGTGACCGCGTACATCATCGACACCGGCGTACGCATCACCCACAGCGACTTCGGTGGCCGCGCCTCCTACGGCTACGACGCGGTCGACAACGACAACACCGCGCAGGACGGCAACGGCCACGGCACGCACGTCGCGGGCACGGTCGCCGGAACCTCGTACGGTGTCGCGAAGAAGGCGAAGATCGTGGGCGTCCGCGTCCTCGACAACGCCGGCTCGGGGACGACCGCGGGTGTCGTCGCGGGCATCGACTGGGTCACCCAGAACGCGGTCAAGCCGGCCGTCGCCAACATGTCGCTCGGCGGCGGCGCGGACAGCGCGCTCGACACGGCCGTCCGCAACTCCATCGCATCCGGCGTCACCTATGCCATCGCGGCGGGCAACAGCAACGCGAACGCGTCGAGTTACTCGCCCGCGCGCGTCACCGAGGCCATCACGGTAGGCGCGACCACGTCGACCGACGCCCGCGCCAGCTACTCCAACTACGGCTCGGTCCTGGACATCTTCGCGCCGGGCTCCTCGATCACCTCGTCCTGGAACACCAGCGACACGGCCACGAACTCCATCTCAGGTACGTCGATGGCGACGCCGCACGTGGCGGGCGCGGCGGCGGTCTACCTGGGCGACAACCCGACGGCCACGCCCGCCCAGGTGGCGACGGGTCTGATCAACAACTCGTCGACCGGTGTGGTCACCAGCCCCGGCACCGGCTCGCCGAACCGGCTGCTCAACGTCGTCGGCGGTACGACGACTCCGCCGCCGACCGGGCCGCGCTTCGAGAACACCGCGGACTACGCGATCGCCGACAACACCACGGTCGAGTCGCCGATCACGGTGAGCGGCGTCACCGGCAACGCTCCCGCGGCGCTGAGTGTGCCTGTGAACATCGTTCACACGTACATCGGTGATCTGCAGGTGCAACTGATCGCGCCCGACGGTACGGCGTACACGCTGAAGGCGTACAGCACCGGCGGCAGCTCCGACAACATCAACACCACGTACTCCGTGAACGCCTCCTCCGAGGTCGCCAACGGCGTGTGGAAGCTGCGGGTCAGTGACAACGCGGCGCAGGACGTGGGGCGGATCGACTCCTGGGCCCTGCAGTTCTGATTCTTGAACCCTGATCAGCGGTAATCGATCACTCGTCCTCGCGGTACGGCTCCGGGTCCGTGACCCAGCCCGCCGCGAGGACGAGGCGCGAGGTGCGGTGCAGGGCGAGGAAGCCGAAGGGGCGGTCGAAGACCGCGTCGATCTCCGTCGTCACATGGCGCGGTGCCGGGCGCTCGGAGGGCGCCGCGCCGCCGACTGCGGAGATCGCCGTCACGGCGGCGGCGTGGAAGCCCTTGTCGTTGAAGGAGGTGGTGGCCGCCTGCCTCGCGGAGCCCACCGCCAGAGGCTCGGCGCTGATGCCGGGGAAGTGCCCTCGGGAGTCGTCCCTGGCCGTGCCGAGTCCGAACAGCCGGGGCTGCTCCAGCAGATCGTGCTCGGCGGAGAAGTCGAAGGCGACGGTCGCGACGGTCAGGCTGGGCGGTGTCGGGCGGTGGCGGCGCACCCGCCGGACGTCCAGCCCCGGACCCGCCTCCCCGTACGGCAGTTGGTCACCGGGTACGGCCCGATGGCGCCGTCCGAGGATGTCCACGCCTGCCGCGAGCACCTGGCCCGCGCTCATCCGTTCCTCGCCGAGGAGCAGGTGGATGTCGACGCCGGTGGTGCCGAGCACCTTGAGCTCGGTGACGGCTCCCTCGGGGGTGTCCGCCACACCGATCCGGTCCAGCAGGCTGGTCGTCCTCCAGAGCCCGGCCAGTCGCCGGTCCTTCCAGGGACCCGAAGCGGCCGACATGCATTCGGGCTCGAAGGGCCGCAGCCACTGCGTACGCAAGGCCAGCGCACTCGCGAGCACCAGCAGGGTTTCCTCGTGCAGCGGTACGGGCATCCGCTCGATCAGCCCGCCCGTCCGCTTGGCCGCCCACGCGTCGAGCGCCGCCTTGTCCGCCGCGACGTCCCCGCTGAGCACACCGAAGGTGTCCGCGGGCAGCCCCGCCGCCCACTCCTCCCGCACCGGCAGTGTCCGCCGGGTCCACAGCCCCAGCGCCGCGTCCACGCCCCGTATGCCGCCCAGGGCGCCCAGCAACTCCCGTCCCGCACCGGCCGCTTCACCGGCCGGCAGACCCACCGCCTCCGCCAGCTCCGCCCGGGCCGCGCCGCCCGCTCCGTCCGCGAGGAAGGCGAGCAGCGGCCACACCCCGGCCGCCGAGAACACCGTGCCACCCGAAGTCTGCCCCGCCCATCGCGCGGTCAGCCCGTTGACCGCCCGAATCGTCGCGTTGGTGACCCGCATTCCGCCCCCGCCCGTGCCGCGCTTACGATGCGCCCAGCCGTACGACAGTTCGCACGGAAGTCCGTACGACAGCTCGTACGCAACTCCCGCACCCGCCTGGACTAGGAGCAAGGTACTCGTGGCCATACCCCCGCCGCCCGGCCCCCAGCAGCCTGAGGGCCAGTACCCGCCTCCGGGGATGCCTCAAGGAACGCCACAGGGGACCCCACCGGGCCCTTACCCGCCGCCGTACCCCCAGGGCCCGTACGCCCAGGGCCAGTACCCGCAGGGCCCCTATCCCCAAGGCCCGTACCAGCAGCAGCCGTTCCAGCAGCCCTACCAGCCCTGGGGCTCCGGCTACTCGCCTTACAACCGCCCGGTCCCCGTCAACGGGCTCGCGATCTCCGCGCTCGTGCTCGGGGTCCTCTGCTTCCTGCCCGGCGTCGGGCTGCTCCTCGGGATCCTCGCGCTGGTGCAGATCAAGAAGCGGGGCGAGCGCGGCAAGGGGATGGCGATCGGGGGCATGGTGCTGTCCTCGCTCGGCATGGTGCTGGCGCTGCTCGTGGTCGCCACGGGCGGTGCGGGTGAGTTCTGGGACGACTTCAAGGACGCGGCACGCGACTCGGGCGGCAGCGCCTTCTCGCTCGTCAAGGGCGATTGCTTCGACGTGCCGGGCGGTTCGCTGGAGGGCATGACGTACGACGTCGACAAGGTGCCGTGCGCCGGGGAGCACCAGGGCGAGGTGTTCGCGAACTTCGAGATGAGCGAAGGCGACTACCCGGGCGACAGCACCGTCACGGACACCGCCGACGACAAGTGCTACACGCTCCAGGACGCGTACGCGATGGACACCTGGGCCGTCCCGGACGACGTCGACCTGTACTACTTCACGCCGACCCGGCAGAGCTGGCGCATGGGCGACCGGGAGATCACCTGCGTGTTCGGGAACGTCGACGCGGAGACGAGCCTGACCGGCTCGCTGCGCGAGGACGGCACGACGCTCGACCCGGACCAACTCGCCTATCTGGAGGCCGCGCACGTGCTCAACGCGGCGATGGACTCGGCGCCCGCGACGGAGTACGTCGAGGACGATCTGCCGGGCCACCAGAAGTGGGCGACCAGGGTGTCGGACGCGCTCACGGAGCAGGCGGGCATGCTCCGCGGCCACACGTTCGCCCCGGATGCCGCCGAGCCCGTCGCGACCCTCGTGAAGGACCTCGAGGCGGCGCAGAAGGAGTGGGCGAAGGCGGGGGAGTCGGAGGACGCGGACACCTTCTACGTGCACTACGAGAAGGGGCTGGACCTCACCGACCCCGAGAAGACGGTCACCACGCGCGAGGCTCTGGGCCTCGCCACCACCCCGCCGACGTACGGCACGGACGACGGCTCGGTGGACGACGGCGGAGATGGCACCGGCCAGGAGGTGTGACGGCCGCTATAACGGGGAGAAAGTGCCTGGGTAAAGCCCTTGGGGGGCGCAAGTCATCACATCGAGTGATTCTCTGGCCTTTGCTTGCATGGCACAACCCACGGTTGCCAGGCTGTTGCTGTCTGTACAACCTGATGGGAGCGGCCAGTGACTTTCGGTGAGCAGCCGGCGTACCTGCGTGTCGCGGGTGATCTCCGCAAGAAGATCGTCGACGGTTCGCTGCCACCGCACACCCGCCTCCCCTCGCAGGCCAGAATCCGAGAGGAGTACGGCGTCTCGGACACGGTCGCGCTGGAGGCGCGGAAGGTGCTGATGGCCGAGGGCCTGGTCGAGGGCCGTTCCGGGTCGGGCACGTACGTGCGGGAGCGTCCGGTGCCGCGCAGCGTCGCCCGCACCGGGTACCGCCCGGACAGCGGTGCGACCCCGTTCCGCCAGGAGCAGGCCGACGTCACCGCGCGCGGCACCTGGGAGTCCCACAGCCGGCAGGTCGAGGCGAGCGTCGCGATCGCCGAGCGGCTCTCCCTCCGGCCCGGCGACCGCGTGATGTGCACGAACTACGTCTTCCGGGACGCGGGCGAGGCGATGATGCTCTCCACGTCCTGGGAGCCCCTCGCCGTCACGGGCCGTACGCCGGTGATGCTCCCCGAGGAGGGCCCGCTCGGCGGCATGGGCGTGGTCGAGCGCATGGCGGCCATCGACGTGATCGTGGACAACGTCACGGAGGAGGTGGGGGCGCGCCCAGGTCTCGCGGAGGAACTCCTCGCGCTGGGCGGTGTTCCCGGGCACGTGGTCGTCGTCATCCAGCGGACGTTCTTCGCGTCGGGGCGTCCGGTCGAGACGGCGGATGTCGTCGTGCCGGCGGACCGGTACCGGATCGCGTATCACCTGCCGGTGAAGTAGTCGCCTGTCGGTGATTCAGCGGCCTGTCGGTGAAGTGGCCGCCTTCGTGAAGTAGCCCTCCAGTAGGGCCCGGTCTTCGTGAAGTAGTCCTCAGTAGGGCCCGGTTGGAATCTGGCCTTTCTCAATGGCCTTGCCCCGCTTTGGCTTTGCCCTGCTGAGGGGCGCGTGGAGAGTGGTCGACGGCGCGTTCGACGGCGTGCGCCCCCGTGCTCAAGTCCACATCCTGGCTTGTTGCGTACCCCGTTGTGTACCTCTTTGTGAAAAGCCGTATTCGCTGCGTGAAGGTTAGGCGTAGGCTCGGGCATATGCGGATTGCGGTTTCGTTAGAGGGCGGGGCACGGCGGGGGCCCGGGGCGGGAAGTGGAGGGGTTTGATGAACGACGGCACGATCACTCTTCCCTGGCTCGTCATACGACAGGACGACAACGGCAATCGCTACCGCGTGGGCAGGTATGCGACCAGGGCCGAAGCCCAGAAGATCGCGGACAGCCTCGACGACCGCGGACACAAGCAGTTGTACTGGGTCGAGCGGATCGGGCAGAACGGAACCAGGTGATCCGGCAGGGCGGGCGCCCGGGAGGCGGGGGCCGCTCCCGTAGGCTCCGGCGCATGACCGAACGGATCGTGGTGGTCGGAGCCGCTCTGCTGAACGGCGGTCGACTGCTGGCCGCCCGCCGGAGCGCGCCCCCGGAGCTGGCCGGACGCTGGGAGCTCCCCGGCGGCAAGGTCGAACCGGGCGAGACCCCCGAACAGGCTCTGGCACGCGAACTGCACGAGGAACTCGGCATCGCGGCGGCACCGGTCGGCCGCGTCCCGGGGGAGTGGCCCCTGAGGCTGCCGTACGTCCTCCAGGTGTGGACCGCGCGACTGCTCCCCGGTTCGGACGATCCGAAGCCGCTCCAGGACCACGACGAGCTCCGCTGGCTGACGCCGGACGAGATCTGGGACGTGGACTGGCTGGACCAGGACGTGCCCGCGGTGAAGGCGACGCTGCTCGGGTGGGGCAGCGGGGCCCAGGCGTACTGACCCCCTCGCGGAGTCGGCCTCCGTCCGCGATCGGGAGGTGAGCGGGCGCGTTCGGCGGCCTTTGTTCGTCGGTTCGTACGCCGTTCGTGCCACAGTGCGCCATCGAGTGCGGTAAGGCTTCCCGTATATCGGGTATGTGCCCATTAACCCCACGAAACCGGACATGGGTGTATTCCAGGCCTGGGAAGTGATCGGCGTGATCGACACCGAAGGCGACTGCGCCGAGTGGAGCTTCCCCGCGGAGCCGGGTGCCGTCCGCACCGCTCGCGCCGTCGTCCGGGGCCAGCTGCGCGACTGGGAGTTGGAATCCCTCGCCGATATCACCGCGCTGCTGGTCAGCGAGCTGGTGACGAATTCCCTCCGGCACGCCACGGGCCCCATCGGCGTACGCCTGGTGCGGCCCGCCGGAATGCCGGACGCCCTGCTGGTGGAGGTCTCCGACCCGCTGCCGGACCCGCCCCGCGAACGGTCCGCCGACGCCGACGACGAAAGCGGCCGCGGACTCCAGCTCGTGGCCCGTTCCTCGCGGCGCTGGGGCACCCGTCCCGGGGACACCGGCAAGACCGTCTGGTTCGAGCTTGCGGTGCCCGGGTGATGGGGATCGATGTCTGGGTGAGTGTGATCGGTGCGGGGAGCCGGGTGACCGAATGGTTCAGGCCACTGGAACTGGCCGGACTCTTTGATTCGACGGGGTGCCACCTGGTTAGAAGACTGGGAGTATGTCGCGGCCGGTCCAAAAACCATCGGGACCGTGCTGTGATCGTGAACACCGTGTTGTGCGGCGCCGTAGTGCTGGATACTGCGGGCAGCCGCCCCCGGTGACCGGTGCCGGACGCGGTGAGCTGGAGGGGACGGTTCGCGTGAGCGAGATACCAGCGAAGGCCACGGAGTCCGAGGACCCGTCGGGCGGCGCGAGGGCTGACGCCGTGGGCGATTCCGCCGTGGGTGACTCCGTTGTGGGCCGATCCGCCTTGGACGAGGGGATGGGCGACGCCAGAGGCGACAGGGCGGGCGACGCGATGTGGCAGAGCAGTCCGCCCGGCTCGATCTACGACTACATCAAGGTCGCGTCGTTCTCCATAGGTGCCGACGGGCTGGTCGACCAGTGGAGTCTGCGTGCGGAGCAGCTCTTCGGGATATCCGCGGAGCACGCCGTCGGCATGGACCCCATCGCCGCGTTCGTCGCACCCGACCGGCGTGACTTCGGGCACCGCAAGATGGCGGAGATCCTGGACGGCCGCGAGTGGACCGGCGTGGTTCCCTTCCGGATGCCCCCCACCGAGGGGGACCAGGAGGGCGCCGAAGGCCTCGCCGAGGTCTATGTGATGCCTACCACTACGGAGGACGGTGAGCGGGCCGCCGTATGCATCGTCGTCGACGTCCGCACCCTCCGGCGGATCGAGACCGACCTCGCCGCATCGCAGGCAATTTTCGGCCAATCTCCGTTCGGCTTCCTCCTGATCGACACGGACCTGCGGGTCCGCCGCGCCAACCAGCGGTTCGCCTCGACCTTCGGCGGCACTCCCGCCGACCACCGCGGGCGCGGCGTCCACGACTATCTGCCGCGTGCGGAGGCCGAGCGGGTCGCCGCCACGCTGCGCCGGGTCCTGGAGACCGGCGACTCCATCACGGACATGCACGTCACCGGCCATGTGCCCGGATCCGACGAACGCCGGCACTGGTCCATCAACCTCTACCGCGTGCACAGCGGCAGCGGCCGCCCCATCGGCATCGCCTGGCTCGGAACCGACATCACGGCCCGCCGTGCAGCAGCCCGTGAAGCGGCCTCCGCGCGGCGCAATCTCGCCCTTCTGAACGAGGCCGGCGCCCGCATAGGCAACTCCCTCGACCTGGAGACCACCGCCCGCGAACTCCTCGACGTCGTCGTCCCCGGCTTCTGCGACCTCGCCACCGTCGACCTCTACCAGGGACTCCTGGCCGGCGACGAGACCCCGCCCGGGCTCGCCGACGGCAGCGCCGAACTGCGCCGCGTCGCCTTCGCCAGCGCCGTCGGCGACCCCGTCGCTGGCGGACCCGCGCCCGGCGCCGTCCATCACTTCCCGTTCAACTCGCCCTGCGCGGACGCCCTGCGCACCGCCCGGCCCCAGCACATCCCCGCCGAAGAGGGCGGCCTCATCCAGTCCACGCTCGCCGTGCCGATGGTCGCCCACGACACCGTGGTGGGCCTCGTGCAGTTCTCGCGTACGAAGGGCAGCGAGCCGTTCGGGGAACGGGACCGGTCGCTCGCGGTGGAACTCGCCGCGCGCGCCGCGGTCTGTATCGACAACGCGCGCCTGTATCGCCGTGAGCACGAGCGCGCGCTGATCCTGCAGCGGTCCCTGCTGCCCCCGGGCGACCCCGAGGCCTCCGGCCTGGACATCGCCTGCCGGTACCTGCCCGGCAACGCGGCCACCGAGGTCGGCGGCGACTGGTTCGACGTCATCGAACTCCCCGGCCACCGCACCGCGTTGGTCGTCGGCGATGTCATGGGGCGCGGTCTGCGTGCGGCCGTGGCGATGGGCGAACTGCGTACCGCCGTACGGACTTTGGCCCTTCTCGACCTCGAACCGGCCGAAGTCCTCTCGGCGCTGGACGAGATCGCCCGCGGGCTCGGTACGCCGGGCGGTGTCCAGCAGGCCACCCGTACGGCCCGGACGTCCCGCGACGCCGATCTCTCCGAGGTCTACCTCGCCACCTGCGTGTACGCGGTCTACGACTCCGTCACCCGCCGGTGCACCTTCGCCAACGCGGGGCATCTGCCGCCGGTCCTGGTGGAGCCCGGTGAGGCCGCGCTGATGCTCGACGTGCCGCCCGGGATGCCGCTGGGCGTCGGCGGCGAGCCCTTCGAGGAGGTCGAGGTCGAACTTCCCGAGGGTGCTCTTTTGGCGCTCTACACGGATGGACTGGTCGAATCGCGCGACCATCCCCTCGACGAGGGCCTGCAAGCCTTCGTCGGCGCCCTGACCGACCCCTCCAGCCCCCTGGAGGACGTCTGCGACCACGTCCTCAACACCCTCGACACCCACCACGGCGAGGACGACATCGCCCTTCTCATGGCACGTGTCCAGGGGCTGCCCGCCGACTCCGTCGGCGACTGGACCCTGCCTCGTGAGCCGCGCAGCGTGGGGCGCGCCCGTGAGTACGCGCGCACGCAGCTGGTGGCCTGGGGCCTCGAGCCGCTCGTCGACACCGCCGAACTGCTCGTCAGCGAACTCGTCACCAACGCCCTCCGCTACGGCGAGGGCGAGATCAGACTCCGCCTGCTCCTCGACCGGACGCTGGTCTGCGAGGTCTGGGACGCCGGGCTCGTCCAGCCGCGGCGGCGCCGGGCGCGTGACACCGACGAGGGCGGGCGGGGGTTGCAGCTCGTCGGGCTCCTGTCCGCCGGGTGGGGCTCGCGGCGGACGCCGCGCGGCAAGACGGTGTGGTTCGAACTTCCGTTGCCTGATGGGGGAGCGGGGCTGGCAGATCCGGCGGAGGCGTTGCTGAGCCTGTTCTGACTCGGGGGTGGGTTTTTCGCCCCCTCCGCCCCTGCCCGTCCCGATCCTGGGGGGGGCTGCCGGGGTGAAGGTGTTCAGCCCCTCCGGCGTTTGAGGAGCGGGGGCTTGGGGGCGGAGCCCCCAAGGGACGGGAATGGGTAGGGGCGGAGGGGGCGAAAAACCCACCCCCGGCCCCCTCTACGGCGCCGCCCTCCGCCCCCGTGTCCGGCGTCCACCGAAGCTCGCGGGCCCACCGCCCGGCAACAGGATCCCCCCGAGCACGGCCCCACCCACCCCGGCCCCCTCCAGCAACGGATGCCCGTACGCCCGTACATCCCGCTCGGCGAGCACCCGCGCCCGCAGGGCGAGAACATCGGCAGCCTGAGCCTCGGAGAGATCACGCCCGAGGCACCGCTCCGCCTCGGCCAACCGGACACGCGCCTCACAACCCACCGCCCCTCGATGCGTACTGACGAAGTCGGCCGCACCGGCAACCGCACTGCGCGCCGGAATGAGGGCACGGTCGACGACCCCGTCGGCGAAATCCGCACCGGCCCGCACCACGCGGCGCAACGCGTCGAGCGGATCGTACGGATCCCCGGCGGACAGCGAACGCCGCACGCCGGCGACGACCGACTCGGCGCGTGCGACACGGCCGGGCAGCTCGGGCGAACCGACGGCGGCGCTCTCCAGGTGGCCGCGCGCCTTCGCGAGCCCGGTCTCCACCGCGGCGAGAGCGGCGGGCAACTGCTGATCGGCCACGGCCAGTTCGCCGGCGAGCCGGTCGATGCCGTCGACGAGGACCGCCGCCTGCTCGATGGCCCCCTCCGCGGCACGCAGATACGCGGCGGCCCGATCCCCGTCGCCCCGGTCGAGCGACTGCCGCGCCTGGTTGAGGTGCGTCGTCGCGAACAGGAGCCGGTCCTTGGCCTGTTCGACGTGGCCCAGCACGGGGAGGGACGCGGAGGGGGCGTACCGATTGTGGAGTTCGCCGAGCGTCGCCTCGGCGGCCGGCGTGCGCGCGGCGAGCTCACGGAAGCGGGTCTCGGCGTACGCCAGCGCGGCCGGTGCGTTCCGCTCCAGGGCGCGCAGCTGGTCGAACCCGGCGGCCTCCGCGTCCAGCCGTCGCCCGGCCTCCGTGCAGCGCGCGACGACCTCCTCCAGCAGGCGCCGGGTCTCGTCGGGCTCCGGTGCCGCGTCGACCGTCCGCAGCCGCAGCCGGAAGGCCACCGCCAGCTCGGCCTTCGCGAACGCCAGCGCGTCCGTGTACGGCTTCACCGCCTCGCCGCCGAACTGGGCTGTGACGTAACCGAGTTCCTCGGCGCTGGTGTGGACGCAGTCGTCGGTCTCCACCAGCAACTGCTGGGCCTGCCGGTCGAGTTCGGCAAGGGGTACGACCCGTGGAGTCACCCCGCCCGGTGTCGTACGGGTCCGCGCGCGCCGCCTGCGCCGCGTGTAGGTGTACGCCGTCAGCACCCCCGCCGCACCCACCGCGACGACCGGCAGCACGAGATCGCCGGAGTCCGTCGCGTCGTCGCCGGGGGCGGCCTCGTGCGTCGGCGCCCCCGCACTCCGTGCCGCGGTCACCCGATCGTGATCATCGGCATCCACTCGCGCAAGCGGCAGTACCAGCCACCCCACGGCCACCAGCCCGCCGACCACGCCATATACCCCTCGCGCGGCTATGTGCGACGCCGCTCGGCGCGACCGGTTCCGACTCTGGGACGACGTCACATTTGGGAGCGTATGACCGCCCGCCCGCCGCCGCGACCGGGGTGCGCCGAGGTGGGGATGCTTAGGGTACGGAGGATGCGGGGGCGTACAGGAGGGGGCGCGGGGATGGACACGGGGCGGGTGGAAACCGAGGCGGAGGACCGGGCGGGGAGGCCCGGGACGACGGCGGAAACGGGGGCGGGGGCCGAGCCCGAGGAGCAGGCTCGGGAGAGCGGGGGTGGGCCGGACGCGCCGGGGCCAGTCGCACGGCCGGATGCTGCTGTCGAGGGGGCGCCTGATCCCGAGTCCGGTCCCGAGTCCGGTCCCGAGTCCGGTCCCGAGTCCGGTCCCGAGTCCGGTCCCGGTCCCGAGTCCGAGTCCGGGTCCGGGTCCGGGTCCGGTCCCGAGTCCGGGCCCGAGGCCCAATCCGAGCCTGCGCCTGTACCTACACCTGCGCCTGACTCCGAGTCCGTGCCGGACTCCGACTCGGAGTCCGCGACCGCGGCTGCGCGCGAGATTGCGATCGGGCCTGCACCTGCGCCCGACCCTGGGGCCGGGCCTGCACTCGAGCCTGGGCCTGTGCCTGTGGCCGAGCTCGGGTCTGCGTCTGCGTCTGCGCCTGCGCCCGAGCCTGGGCCTGTGCCTGCGGCCGAGCCCGGGCCTGCGCCTGCGCCTGCACCCGAGTTTGCGACCGGACCTGCGCCTGAGCCCGGACCTGAGGCCGGGTCCGAACCTGAGGTCGAGCCCGATCCTGAGGTCGAGCCCGATCCTGAGGCCGGGCCCGACCCTGAGACCAGGCCTGCACCCGAGCCTGGGCCTGCGCTTGAGGCCGGGCTTGCGCCTGCGCTTGCGACCGGGCCTGAGCCCGAGCCCGAGCCTGCGACCGGGCCTGAGCCCGGGCCTGCGCTTGCGGCCGGGCCTGAGCCTGCGCCCGAGCCCGGACCTGCGACCGCACCCGCCCCCAACCCCACCCCCCAAGCCACCCACCCCACCCCCAACTCCGACCCGGACCCCGACACCCCCGAAGCCCAAACCCCCGACCCCGACCCCCACCCAGCCCTACGCGCCTGGCGCCACCCCCGTCTCCGCTGGCCCAAGCGCATAGCCCTCGGGCTTGTCCTCCTGCTCCTCCTCCCGGCTCTCGGGGCCGGGATCGCGTTGCGGGTGAACTACGCCGGAGACCCGGGTCCCGGTACGCAGACCAGGAACCGTGACGCTCTCTGGCTGGGCCATGCCTGGATCGACGGGCGGAAGGTGGACGCGGATGTCGAGGCGCTCGCGGAGCGGTTGCGGGACAGTGGGATACGGGATCTGTATGTGCACGCGGGGCCGTTGGAGCATGACGGGACCTTGCCCGAGTCGGCGTACCCGCAGGCGGGTTGGCTGATCGAGGCCGTGCATCGTGAGTTGCCCGGCGTACGGGTGCAGGCATGGCTGGGGGATGTGCTGGCGAGTGAGGGGCCGGACGGGCTGCGGCTGGAGCGGGCGGAGACGCGGGCCGCCGTGGTCGGGTCCACCGAGCAGATCCTCGAGGCCGGCTTCGACGGTGCCCACTTCGACCTGGAGCCGTTGCACTCGGACGACCAGGACTACCTCTCCCTCCTCGACGACCTGCACGCGGTCACCCAGGACCGCGGGGTCCCCCTCTCCGTCGCCGCCCACCAGATCGACCCCTTCCCGGCGGCCAACTCCATCAGGGGCACCCTCACGGGCCACCCCAAGTGGTGGTCCCAGGCCTACTTCGGCCAAGTCGCCCGCCGCGTCGACCAGATCGCCCTCATGTCGTACGACACGGCACTCCCGTTGGAGAGCCTGTACGGCGGCTACGTCGCCCAGCAGACCTCCCTCGCCCTCGAAGTCACCCCGGAATCAACGGACTTGCTGATGGGCCTGCCGTTCTTCCACGAGGACGACCTGAGCCACCACGAGAACGCAGAGACGGTCGAGGCGGCCGTACGCGGCACCCGTCTGGGCCTCTCCCGCACGGACCGCGACCGTGAGCGCTTCGGGGTCGCGCTGTACGTGGACTTCGCCGCGAAGGAGTCGGACTGGGCGGCGTACAGGGAGGGTTGGGTGTCATGATCGGACGGCGTGCGTGACGTACGCCGGTTCGGGGGAGCTTGGATGGACCAGTACTGGTACTGGGCAGCGACTGCGGTCCTGCTCGCCTCGTTGAGTTCGGGCCTGTTCGGAGTGCTGGCGATCGCGACCGGTCGGATGCCGTCGTGGCTGCGGCGCCGTACGCCCCGCCGGCCGCGGCTGTGGGGCTACGGCACGGTCTGCTCCAGCGCGGGGCCGGTCCTGTGGTCCGTGTCGTTCATGGTGATCGACTCCGATATCGCCTTCAGTGTCGTCGCCCTTGTCGGATTGGTGCTCATGATCGGGGGCGGCCTGCTCCAGTTGCTCGCCGAGCAGCCCGCCCCGGCCCAGCCATGACGGGCGAAGGCTCAGCAGACCCTCCCGCTCCTGGAGGCCCACCGCCCCGCGTGTCATCCTCGGGTTGAGAACGGGCGCACGAGAGGCGGGGCCATGGACTGGCGTTACATGTTGGGACTGGCCGAGGGAGTGGTCCTGGGTGTGTTGTTCTCCGCCGGGATCGCCGCCGTGCGTGGCGGCTGGGTGCCAAGGGCGACGCGGGGGCGTGTCATCCGGCGACGCTTGTGGGGTCAGGGGCTCCTGGTGCTCACCGCTTCCCTCGCGCTTCCGCTGATCGCCCTGGCCCTGCTCGGCGCCGGCGCTCTCTACTTCGCCGCCTCCCTCGCGGGCGGCACCGGAATGATCACCGGTGCCGTGCTGATGCACCGCGCGACCCGCGACCGCCGCCGCGGCCCGGCCACGGCTCGCGCTTCCTGACCTCCCACCCCGGCTCCGCCACGACTCGCCCCACCCAACGCCCCCACACCGACCGGGTAACCGCCCCGTCGCCCAGACGTCATGCGAGGTTTCCCTGATCAGTCGCTCGTGTTTGTTGTGACTCTGCTGTGGGCGCCCTACGTTCCTTCGAACACCGCGCCTCCACCGTGCCTGTACGTCGCACCACGGGCGTGCGCACTCCGCCCCCTCGCGCAGGCACCGCAGCACCTCTTCCTATTCCTGTGAGGATCACGGATTCATGCGAGCGTTACTGACCAGCAAGGCTGCCCGGCGCACTCTGCGCCCGATCCTCGAGCTCATCGACCAGCGCATCGAGCGCCAGGTCCGCCGGGCCGTCGCGGACCGCCCCACCGTCGCGCTGAAGAGCGAGAACGGCGCGCTGCAGCGGGAGTTGCAGACGCTGCGCAACCGCCAGCGCCCACTGGAGCTGTTCTTCGACGGGACCGGACGCGGCGCGTCACGGCTGCCGTCGGCGCCCCATCTCAACCGCACGATCAAAGAACTGGCGGAGGTGGCCGGCGGGGACAAGGCCGACGCGGAGCGCAATGTCGCGCAGGCGTTCCGGCTGCTGATAGCCCTGGAGGCGCTCGGGGTCGGCAGGATCGCGGGCGGCACCATGAACATCGTCGGCAAGCTCGCCGCCGTACCCCTGCTCGACCCGCCGAACGACGAGATGCTGGAGATCGGCACCCTGTACGGAATGTTCGGCGCGGGCCTGATCCGGATGATGGAGCGCGCGGGCCGCGACCCTAGCCTCACGATCGTCGACCCGCTCGCGGGCCTTCAGTTGCAGCCCGGCACCACCATGGGAGGCGATGTGACGGGCACGCCGGTGCGCGAAGCAGCCGTGCGCACCAATCTGGCCATGGCGGGTGCGGCCGGCGCCGCCGCCCGTATCCAGCAGGGCTTCTCCGAGGACCCCGAGGTGCGCGCCCAGGTCTCCGACCGCTCCTACGGAGTGATCATCGTCGACGGTGACCACTCCGCCGCCGGTGTCCTCGCGGACCTGGAGTGGGCCGAGCAGATCGTCGCCCCCGGCGGCATCGTCGTACTGGACGACTTCGGGCACCCCAAGTGGCCCGGAATCAAAGAGGCCTTCGAGAAGCACATGACCACCGACACCCGGCTGAAGTTCCTCGGCCAGGTGGCGCACTCGGGCTATCTGCGGGCGGCGGAGTGAGGGCGCGCACCTGAGAGGGGCGCGCGCCTCAGGGTGACTTGGGCCGTCGGGCGATCTTCGACCCCAGCCACACCAGCGGGTCGTACTTGCGGTCGATGGCCCGCTCCTTCAAGGGGATCAGCGCATTGTCCGTGATCTTGATGCCCTCGGGGCAGACCTCGGTGCAGCACTTGGTGATGTTGCAGTAGCCGAGGCCGTGTTCGTCCTGGGCGGTGCGTTTGCGGTCCAGGCCGGACTCGGCAGCGGCGTCCAGTGGATGCATGTCGAGCTCGGCCACGCGCATCAGGAAGCGCGGGCCCGCGAACGCCGTTTTGTTCTCCTCGTGGTCCCGGACGACATGGCAGGTGTCCTGGCACAGGAAGCACTCGATGCACTTGCGGAACTCCTGCGAACGGTCCACGTCCGCCTGCTGCATCCGGTACTCGCCCAGGCCCAGTCCGGCCGGCGGTACGAAGGCCGGGACCTCGCGCGCCTTGGCGTAGTTGAAGCCCACGTCCGTGACGAGATCCCGTATGACGGGGAAGGCGCGCAGGGGAGTGACGGTGATCGTCTCCTCGGGCGTGAACACCGACATCCGCGTCATGCACAGCAGTCGCGGGCGCCCGTTGACCTCGGCGGAACACGAACCGCACTTGCCCGCCTTGCAGTTCCAGCGCACGGCGAGGTCCGGGGCCTGGGTCGCCTGGAGGCGGTGGATGATGTCAAGGACCACCTCACCGTCGTTGACCTCGACCTCGAAGTCCTTCAGGCCGCCGCCCTTCACATCCCCGCGCCACACCTTGAAGCTGGCCTTGTAGCTGCTCACTCGTAGAGCTCCTCTTCGGCGAGGTACTTGACCAGCTCCTCCTTCTCGAAGAGGGCCAGCAGGTCGGGGCGGATCGGTTCGGTGGTGTCGCGGGTCAGGTCGATCTGGCCGTGCACGGGGTCGGTCGCCGCCAACCCGCCTGTCGGGTCGGTCAGTTGGCACAGGAGGTTGATGCGGCGCCAGGCCCGGTCCATCGCCGGGTGGTCCTCGCGGGTGTGGCCGCCACGGGACTCCGTGCGCTCCAGGGCGGCTCGTGCGACGCATTCGCTGACCAGCAGCATGTTGCGGAGGTCCAGGGCCAGGTGCCAGCCCGGGTTGAACTGGCGGTGCCCCTCCACCCCGGCCCGGCGTGCCCGTACCCGCAGATCCGCGAGTTTCTCCAGGGCCGACTCCATCTCCGCCTCCCGGCGGATGATGCCGACGAGGTCGTTCATCGTCTGCTGGAGCTCCTGGTGGAGGGTGTACGGGTTCTCCGGCGGGCGCCCGTTCTCCTGTCCCGGTTCGGGGCCCTCGGCCGAGAAGGGCCGCAGCGCCTCCGCCGCCGCCGTGTCGACCTGGATCTCGTCCACCGGGGGCCGCTCGCCCAGATCGGTCGCGTACTGCGCCGCGTGCAGTCCCGCCCGGCGCCCGAACACCAGCAGGTCCGAGAGCGAGTTGCCGCCGAGCCGGTTGGAGCCGTGCATGCCGCCCGCGACCTCACCGGCCGCGAAGAGCCCGGGTACGCCGCGTGCCGCCGCCGTGTCCGACTCGACCGCGATGCCGCCCATGACGTAGTGGCAGGTGGGGCCGACCTCCATCGCCTCGGCGGTGATGTCGACGTCCGCCAGCTCCTTGAACTGGTGGTACATGGAAGGGAGTCGGCGCCGGATCAGCTCGGCGGGCATCCGGGTGGAGACGTCCAGGAAGACCCCGCCGTGGGGTGTCCCGCGGCCGGCCTTCACCTCGGAGTTGATGGCGCGCGCCACCTCGTCCCGGGGCAGCAGTTCGGGGGGACGCCGGTTGTGGTCCGGGTCCTCGTACCAGCGGTCGCCCTCCTCCTCGGACTGCGCGTACTTCTCCTTGAAGACGTCCGGGATGTAGTCGAACATGAACCGCTTGCCCTCGGAGTTCTTGAGCACTCCGCCGTCGCCGCGCACCGACTCGGTGACAAGGATGCCCTTCACCGACGGAGGCCAGACCATGCCCGTCGGGTGGAACTGCACGAACTCCATGTTCAGGAGCGGGGCGCCCGCCAGCAGGGCCAGGGCGTGCCCGTCGCCCGTGTACTCCCACGAGTTCGACGTCACCTTGAAGGACTTGCCGATGCCGCCGGTGGCGATCACGACCGAGGGCGCTTCGAGGACGAAGAAGCGGCCGGACTCGCGCTCGTAGCAGAAGGCCCCGGAGACACGGCTGCCGTCCTTCAGGATCCTTGTGACGGTGCACTCCTGATACACCTTCAGGCGACTCTCGTAGTCACCCGTCTCCTTCATGTCCTCCTGCTGGAGGGACACGATCTTCTGCTGGAGGGTCCGGATCAGCTCGAGGCCCGTACGGTCGCCGACGTGCGCGAGCCGCGGGTACTCGTGCCCGCCGAAGTTGCGCTGCGAGATACGCCCGTCCTTCGTACGGTCGAAGAGGGCACCCCAGGTCTCCAACTCCCATACCCGGTCCGGGGCTTCCTGCGCGTGCAGCTCGGCCATCCGCCACTGGTTGAGGAACTTCCCGCCCCTCATGGTGTCGCGGAAGTGGACCTGCCAGTTGTCGCCGGAGTTGACGTTGCCCATGGCGGCCGCGATACCGCCCTCGGCCATCACCGTGTGCGCCTTGCCGAACAGGGACTTGCAGATCACGGCCGTACGGGCGCCACGCTCGCGCGCCTCGATGGCGGCACGCAGTCCGGCGCCCCCGGCACCGACCACGACGACGTCCCACTCCTGGCGATCGACCACGGACATCAGAAGAACCTCGGATCGTCAAAGGCGCCGGACGCGAGCAGGAAAACGTAGAAGTCGGCGAGCGCCACGCTCACCAACGACGCCCAGGCGAGCAGCATGTGATGGCCGTTCAGTTTCCCGACCCACTGCCACATCCGATAGCGCACGGGATGCTTGGAGAAGTGCTTGAGCTGCCCGCCGACGATGTGCCGGCAGGAGTGGCAGGACAGGGTGTACGCCCAGATCAGCACGATGTTGAGCAGGAAGACCAGGGTGCCGAGGCCCATGTGGCCCCAGTTGTAGTTCTCGTCGCGGAAGGCGAGCACCGTGTCGTACGTGAGGATCCCGGCGACGAGGATCGCCGCGTAGAAGAAGTACCGGTGCAGGTTCTGGAGCACCAGCGGGAAGCGGGTCTCGCCGGAGTACTTCTTGTGCGGCTCGGCGACCGCGCAGGCCGGCGGGCTCGCCCAGAAGCCGCGGTAGTAGGCCTTGCGGTAGTAGTAGCAGGTCAGCCGGAAACCGAGCGGGAAGATCAGGATGAGGACGGCGGGGGAGATGCCCCACCAGCTCCCGAAGAGGTCCGCGTTGGGTCCGGCGTGCATGGGCTCGCAGCGGTCCGCCAGACACGGTGAGTAGAACGGCGAGACGTAGGGCGCCGCGTAGTAGTCCGTGTCCGCGAACGCCCGCCATGTCGAGTAGACGATGAAGGCCAGCAGACCGGCCGTGGTGGCGGCGGGCGCCAGCCACCAGCGGTCCGTCCGCAGGTGCGGGGCGGTGATCGCGGCGCGGGTACCGGCGCGTACGCCGCCGCTTTTGGGATGGGGTTCCGTACCAGTGGCCAACTCATGACTCCGGTCGGGTTCGCGTTCGGGTTCCGGATCTCGGGTTCCGGTTCAGGGGGCGTGGCGGTCGCGGGCGCCGAGTCCCTCGTCGTCCGAGTCCGTCCACAGGGTCGTGTCGTACGGGGTGTCGGGGATCGTGACGAGGTCGGGGCGCCGGGAGGTGGTCAGGCCTGGGGCGGCCTCCTTCAGCAGCGCGACGCTCTCGCGCAGGTGGTCGGCGTCGGTGCGTACGCGGCGCATCTCCAAGCCGCCGCCTATCTGCTGCTCCAGGCGTCCTACCGACCTCGCGAGGTCGTCTAGGCAGCGCTGGACTGACGTCAGGTCGTCTTGCACGGACATGACTTGCCCTCACTTCCGGGGCGGGTCGGCCCGTTGGCGGCAACGTTCATGCGCCTGCGAGTGTTGCGCGTCACATGAGCCCGTGTGAAGGCGTGTGCATGGATTGATGGATCGCGCGCCTCCGTGCGCCGGGGCCGGGGGTGGGTTTTCTCGCCCCCTCCGCCCCTTCCCGTCCCGTTCCTGGGGGCTGCCGCCCCCAGACCCCCGCTTCGGCCTGAACGGCCTCGTCCTCAAACGCCGGACGGGCTAGGAGTAGCCCCTCCGGCGTTTGAGGAGCGGGGTCTGGGGCGGAGCCCCAGGAACAAGGGACGGGTAGGGGCGGAGGGGGCGAGCACCCCCAAGCCCGGCCCCGCCCCCGGGTTCGTTGCGCCGCACGGGTGGGGTTCCGTCCTCCTGTCGCCGTGTCGCGGCCGACGCACCGCCCCCCTCCCCTTCAGTGGGCGCATACATCTGATCAGCTCCATATACCGCCAAACGTGATCAGAAGCCGACAGTAGAGCGTCCCCCGGAGGTTGCAGTGATGTCCCACGACGGCGTCGGACTGCGCGCGGTGATGCGCTCGGTCGCGTTTCTCACCGCGGGCGCGCTCGCGGTACCCCTTCTCTCCGCGTGCAGCGCGGAGGACCCGGCGGGGAAGCCGGTCGCGGGGCAGGACATCGGGCCCGCGACCCGCGACCTGATCGCAGACGGCGGGACCCTCCGCTGGGCCGTGGACGCCGTACCGGAGACGCTGAACACGTTCCAGGCGGACGCGGACGCCGCGACGTCGAGGGTCGCCGGCGCCGTACTGCCCTCGATGTACCGGCTCGACCAGAACGGGCGCCCGCAGGTCGACACCGACTACCTGGAGACCGCGAAGGTCGCCGAGCGCGAGCCCAAGCAGGTCGTGCTGTACAAGCTCAACCAGCAGGCGGTCTGGAGCGACGGCCGCGAGATCGGCGCCGCCGACTTCGCCGCCCAGTGGCGCGCCCTGTCCGGCAAGGACACCGCGTACTGGACGGCCCGCAACGCCGGCTACGACCGCATCGAGAAGATCGAGCGCGGCGCCAACGACCTGGAGGTCAAGGTCACCTTCAGCCGCCCGTACGCCGACTGGAAGTCGCTGTTCTCCCCGCTGTACCCGAAGGACGTCATGGGCACCCCGGACTCCTTCAACGACGGCGCGCGCCGCAAGCTGAAGGTCACCGCGGGCCCCTTCGCGCTGAAGAAGGTCGACCGCGAGGACGGCAAGGTCACCCTCACCCGCAACCCGCGCTGGTGGGGCCGCCCCACCAAGCTCTCCGAGATCGTGCTGCGCGCCGTCCCCCGCGACGAGCGGGCCGCCGCGCTCGCCGACGACAAGGTCGACCTGGCCGAGATCGACCCCGCCGAGGCCCAGCGGATCACACTCGCCGCCCGCGCCAAGGGCAGCACGCCCCTCCAGGGTCCCGGCGCCGCGCTCAGCCCCGCCAAGTCGCTGCGTTCCTGGGCCCGCGCGCACGGCTCCGACGAGGAGGCCGCGGGCGAGGAGATCAGCGCCCGCGAGAAGCGGCGCGAGGCGATGGCGGAGTACGCCGACCAGCAGTCGGCCCTGCGCGGTTTCGTGGTCCGCAAGTCCCTCGAACCCGCCTACACACAGCTCGCCCTCAACGGCTCCGAGGGCCCCCTCGCCGACGAGCGCGTCCGCCGCGCCGTGGCCCGTGCCCTGGACCGCGAGGAACTCGCCAAGGCCGTCCTGGAACCGCTCGGGCTGCCCGCCGTCCCCGTCGGCAGCCACCTCGCGCTCTCCGGCCAGCAGGCGTACGCGGACAACAGCGGCGCCCTCGGCGGGCAGGACACCGCGGAGGCGCAGGCGCTGCTCGCGGACGCCGGGTGGGTGCCCGGCGGGCCGGTCAAGGAGCAGAAGAAGAAGGAGAAGGCGGCCGGGTCCGAGGGCGAGAAGGCGGACGCGGACTCCGAGGAGGGCTCCGGCGACGGGACGTACATCGTCGGTGACGACAACAAGCCCGCCGAGGCCGACCGGGAGAAGAAGAAGGACCCCAAGGACCACTCCAAGAAGCAGTCGGGGCAGTACGCGGACGAGCGCGCCGGCAAACACCTCGACGGCAAGCAGTACGGGCGCAAGGAAGCCAAGCAGGGCGGAGCGCCCGGCGCGTACGCCCCCAAGGGCACGGCCGCCCCTGCTGGCGCCGCGGCCGCAGCGCTCGCCAAGGACGGCAAGCCGCTGACGCTCCGCTTCGTGGTGCCCTCGGGCCCCGGTTCGGAGTCGCTGCGCACGGTCGCCGACCGCATCTCGCGGATGCTGGAGCGCATCGGCATCCGTACGGAGATGACCAGGGTCCCGGACGACAGCTACTTCAAGGACCACATCGCGTCCGGCGAGTACGACCTGGCGCTGTACTCCTGGCCCGCCTCCGCCTTCCCGGCCACCGACGCCCGCCCGATCTACTCCAAGCCGGTACCGGCCGCCGACGGCTCCCTCACCGTCGAGCAGAACTACACCCGCGTCGGCACCGACCAGGTCGACCAGCTCTTCGACCAGGCCATCGCCACCCTCGACGAGGCCGAGGGACGCTCCCTGGTCCGCAAGGCCGACGCCCGCATCTGGGCCGCCGCCGGATCGATTCCCCTCTACCAACGCCCCCAGCTGACAGCCGCCCGCACCAACCTCGCCAACACCGGCGCCTTCGGCTTCCAGACCCCCGTCTACGAGGACATGGGCTTCCTGAGGAAGGGCGCGAAGCCCGCGGAGAAGTCACCGGGGGCGGAGAAGAAGGACAAGTAGTCCTCCACTCTCAGTTTCTCCTCGCTCAGATCATCCTCAAGCCGAGTGCCGGGCGGGACCCGGCTGGGCAGAGTGTCCCCGACGGCCAGTGATCACCACCGGCCGCGGGGGACACCGGGGGATCACCATGCGCGAGCACGCTCTCAGGAACACGGCGGCGGGTCTCGCCGCAGCGGCGCTGCTCGTCGGCGCCGCGGGCTGTTCGAGCGGCGGGGCGGGCGATGACAAACAGGACAAGGCCGCGTCGTGCACACAGGGCACGTACGCCTGGTCCGGCATCGAACGCGAGCAGAAACTGACCGGGCTCGCCGACCCGATCCGGCTGAAGAAGAAGACGGACTCCGTGTCGGTGGACCTCGAGCCGCTGAGGGGCGTCAGTTACAAGCCCCACATGACCTCCATGGCCCCTGGGGTCCGCGCGGCCGACGCCATCAAGGCGCTGGGCCGGCATCTCAAGGCGGCGCAGCCCCTCGCGGCACCCTCGGAGCCGGCCGTGCCGAGCGAAGTCGGGGAGCACTTCGAGGCACATACAGGTGACCTCCAGGGGGCGTACTACGCATGGACGTACGTCGATCTGGTCGAGGCCGATTTCACGTACACCTGTCGCGGCGGCGGCGCCGACCCGGTCACGGGCCATGTACTGACCTGGGAGACCACCGGCACCGGGTTCCTGACCTGCGGCGACCCCATCGACGCCGCAGACCTCGCCTCACCGGACGCCGCCGAGCGCAGCGCCGCCCGGCAGACCTGCCCCGCAGATTCGCCCGCCGCGAAGACCGCCTGACCAGGAGCCCGAGACCGCGGCCGCGGGCCCGCGCGCACGGGCCCGCGGAGGCCGTCCCTGTCAGGGCCACGTACGATGGGGTAAGGCCGTGGCGTGTTCAGCCCGGCAGGCCCCGCACAGCGGAGGCCGTCCACTCACTCCGGGAGAAGCGCCTCAATATGGCCACGCGCCACGACATCCGCAACGTTGCCATCGTCGCCCACGTCGACCACGGCAAGACCACTCTGGTCGACGCCATGCTCAAGCAGGCCGGTGCCTTCGCCGCGCACGCCGCCGAGTCGCTTGACGACCGCATGATGGACTCGAATGACCTGGAGCGTGAGAAGGGCATCACGATCCTGGCCAAGAACACGGCCGTGAAGTACCACCCGAAGGATGGCGGCGACGTCATCACGATCAACATCATCGACACCCCCGGCCACGCCGACTTCGGCGGCGAGGTCGAGCGCGGTCTGTCGATGGTGGACGCGGTCGTGCTCCTCGTCGACGCCTCCGAGGGCCCGCTGCCCCAGACCCGCTTCGTGCTGCGCAAGGCGCTGCAGGCCCGCCTGCCCGTCATCCTGTGCATCAACAAGACGGACCGCCCCGACTCGCGCATCGACGAGGTCGTGAACGAGGCGTACGACCTCTTCCTCGACCTCGACGCCGACGAGGAGCAGATCGAGTTCCCGATCGTCTACGCGTGTGCGCGTGACGGCGTGGCCTCGCTGACCAAGCCGGAGAACGGCACCGTCCCGGCCGACAGCGACAGCCTGGAGCCGTTCTTCTCCACGATCCTGTCGCACGTCCCGGCTCCGGAGTACGACGAGGCGGCCCCGCTCCAGGCGCACGTCACCAACCTGGACGCCGACAACTTCCTCGGCCGTATCGCGCTGCTCCGCGTCGAGCAGGGTGAGCTGCGCAAGGGCCAGACCGTCACGTGGATCAAGCGCGACGGCACGATGTCCAACGTGCGCATCACCGAGCTGCTGATGACCGAGGCGCTCACCCGCAAGCCGGCCGAGAAGGCGGGCCCGGGTGACATCTGCGCGGTCGCGGGTATCCCGGAGATCATGATCGGTGAGACCCTCGCCGACCCCGAGAACCCCATCGCGCTGCCGCTCATCACGGTCGACGAGCCCGCGATCTCCATGACCATCGGTACGAACACCTCGCCGATGGTCGGCCGCGGCGCCACCGGCAAGGGCGCGGACGCCAAGGCCGCGGTCAAGGACCGCAAGGTCACCGCCCGTCAGGTCAAGGACCGCCTGGACCGCGAGCTGATCGGTAACGTCTCGCTGCGCGTGCTCGACACCGAGCGCCCCGACGCCTGGGAGGTGCAGGGCCGTGGTGAGCTGGCGCTGGCCATCCTGGTCGAGCAGATGCGCCGTGAGGGCTTCGAGCTGACCATCGGCAAGCCGCAGGTCGTCACGCAGATCGTCGACGGCAAGGTGCACGAGCCGGTCGAGCGCATGACGATCGACGTGCCCGAGGAGCACATGGGCGCCGTCACGCAGCTCATGGGCGTCCGCAAGGGCCGCATGGACAACATGTCGAACCACGGCTCCGGCTGGGTCCGCCTGGAGTTCGTCGTCCCCTCCCGCGGCCTCATCGGCTTCCGTACCGAGTTCCTGACCGGTACGCGCGGCACGGGCATCGCCCACTCCATCCACGAGGGCCACGAGCCGTGGTTCGGCACGCTGACGACCCGTAACAACGGCTCGCTGGTCGCCGACCGCTCGGGCGCCGTCACCGCGTTTGCGATGACGAACCTCCAGGAGCGCGGTGTGCTCTTCACCGACCCCGGCACCGAGGTGTACGAGGGCATGATCGTCGGCGAGAACTCGCGCGCCGACGACATGGACGTGAACATCACCAAGGAGAAGAAGCTCACGAACATGCGGTCGGCCGCGGCCGACTCGTTCGAGGCGATCGTCCCGCCGCGCAAGCTCTCCCTGGAGCAGTCGCTGGAGTTCTGCCGCGACGACGAGTGCGTCGAGGTGACCCCGGAGGCCGTTCGCATCCGCAAGGTCGTCCTCGACCAGAAGGAGCGCGGTCGCTCCGCCAGCCGCGCCAAGCACGGCTGATCCTTCGGCCGTCCTGTACGTCCGGTACGGCTTTGTCCGTACCAACTGAGCCCGGGTTCCCCCATGATGGGGAGCCCGGGCTTTTTTGCTGCGAAGGGCGCGCAAAGGGTGCGCGAAGGGCGAGGTGGTGGCTGTCGCGGCGGCCACCGCGAAGGACGCTGCGCAAGATCTAGCCGTCCCGGATGTCGCTCGCAACCGGTTTTCCCGTCGCCGCGTGTCCGAAATGCGGTTCGTCCCGCCCGATACGCA
Source organism: Streptomyces sp. NBC_00620 (assembly GCF_026341825.1). GTDB lineage: Bacteria > Actinomycetota > Actinomycetes > Streptomycetales > Streptomycetaceae > Streptomyces. Next base: position 424,769 of record NZ_JAPENY010000001.1, on the reverse strand, counting down.
TGTAACAAGTCCGTTTCGCGGGCTTCTCTCTCAGATCATTTTGTCCAGATTTTGGAAGATGTACGCGTCAGCTGTGATGGAACCGAGACCTAAAGGCAGTGGTCGGTATCTGGCTCATGTCAGATAGTTAGCCGCGTAACGCTCGGGTCAATGGGTCATGCGCTGCACGGGGCAGCGCCGACTCACGAGCACAGTGGGGTGCTTGACCCTCCGTCAGGGGTGTCGGAGGTCAAGCAAGAGCCCCTCCTGTCCGTGCACCGGTTGAGTCATGAGGAGGCACAAGATGCCAACTACGCGTGTTCACCTGCGAGTTGTCGCTTGCCGGGCCCTGGCGCCCAGCGACCACTAGGCATACGTCTCTCCTGATCCGCATGGTCCGAACCGTGGCCGCCCAAACTCTGTGGCGGCCCGCGGACTCGGCGTACCCATGAAATGGACGAATCATGACCAGTCCGATCGAGATCGAGGGCGCGGAAGCCTCCACCGACGTCGACGAGAAGGCCGAGCCGAAACGTTCCGAGCAGCCGGAGAAGCTGGAGGGGCGATCGCCCGGCCAGCTGATGTGGCGCCGGTTCAAGCGTGACCGCACCGGTGTGGTCTCCGCGTACATCGTGCTCTTCTTCTTCCTGATCGCCGCTGTGGCTCCGCTGATCTCGAAGGTGTACGGCAAGAATCCGTACACGCTCTACGGGCAGGAAGACCCCACGCTCCTGAACGACTTCAACATGCCGGCGGGTCCCAACGGCGGCATCACGTCGGAGTACTGGTTCGGGATCGAACCCACCCTGGGTCGCGATGTGTTCATGCAGCTCCTGTACGGCATGCGCACCTCGCTGTACACGGCGCTCGCGGCGACCGTCGCCATGGTGGTGATGGGCATTGTGATCGGCCTGGTCGGCGGGTACTTCGGCGGCAAGGTGGACTACTGGCTGGGCCGGTTCACGGACTTCATGCTGGCCTTCCCCAACCAGCTGTTCATGATCGCGGCGATGCCCGTGATCACGGTGGTCTTCGTCGCCCCCGACGAGGAGACGCCCACCTACATCCGCACGCTCGCCATCGTCGGCGTGCTGTGGTTCCTCGGCTGGATGGGGCTCTCCCGGCTGATCCGGGCGGTCACCCTGTCGCTGCGCGAGCGTGAGTTCGTCGAGGCCGCGAAGGTCGCCGGCGCCTCCCCGTGGCGGATCATCCGCAAGGAACTGCTGCCCAACCTCGTCACACCGATTCTGGTGCAGGGCACGTACATGCTGCCCAGCACCATTCTCTCGGTCGCGTTTCTCTCTTTCGTCGGCGTCGGGTACACCGAGCCGACGCCCGACTGGGGCCGGATGTTCGCCATTGGGTCGGACATCTACGAACAGGACCCCGTCTACATGTTCTTCCCGGGTGTCGCCATGGTCGTCTTCGTCGTGGCGTTCAACCTCCTCGGGGACTCCGTCCGGGATGCCTTCGATCCCAAGACGGGCCGCTGATTCCAGCGAGGGCCGCTGCCACCCGGGAGCCGGCGACGAACCGGCCGTGCACTGCAAGGCAGCACCAGTGATCACTACTCACAGGCAGGTGGACTCAACTCCATGAGCATCCTCAGTTCCCGCAGAGGGCGGACCGCAGTCGCCGCGGTCGCGGTCGGCGCCCTGGCGCTGGCCGGCTGCAGCAGCAGTGACAGCGGCAGCAACAACGACAAGAGCCAGCAGAAGGAAGACGCCGCCGCACAGTCCAACGCGGTGAAGATGGGCACCGCCGCGGACTCCACGGGTCCCGCCGAGGAGGTCGCGGGTGCCAAGTCCGGCGGCACCATACAGGTCTACAACGAGACCGACTTCTCGCACCTGGACCCGGCGCAGATCTACGTCAGCGACGGCGGCCTGCTCTCGAAGCTGATCTACCGCGGTCTGACCACGTACGTGGAAGACGGCAAGGGCGGCATCACCGTCGTCGGCGACCTCGCCACCGACCCGGGCAAGGTTTCCGACGGCGGCAAGACCTGGACGTTCACGCTGAAGGACGGCGTCAAGGACGAGACCGGTCATGTGATCGACTCGGCCGACGTCCGGCACACCTTCGAGCGGCTCTACGACCCGTTCATCACGGACGGCCCGTCCTACATCCAGCAGTGGCTGTCGGGCTCCGGCACCGCCTACCGCGACGCGTACGAGGGTCCGTTCAAGGGCAAGCACCTGCCGGACACCGTGCTGGCCACGCCCGACGCCAAGACCGTCGTCTTCAAGTTCAAGACCCCGCAGCCCGACCTGGCGCAGGCCCTGGCCATGGCCGGCTACTCCATCGTGCCCGAGAAGACGGACACGAAGGAGAAGTACGACACCGACCCGGTCGCCGTCGGCCCGTACAAGATCTCGGAGTTCAAGCCCGGCAAGAGCGTGACGCTGGTCAAGAACACCAACTGGGACCCGAACACGGACCCGATGCGCCACCAGTACGTCGACGGCTTCGACATCGAGGTCAACCACGACGACGAGGACCAGACCAAGACGCTCCTCGCCGACCGCGGCGACGCCAAGAACGCGATCATGATGACCGGCCAGGTCGCCACCACGCAGGTGCAGAAGGTTGTGGCCGACCCCGCGGCGATGAAGCGCACGGTCCAGGGCTACGCGCCGTACGTCTGGCAGCTGAACTTCAACCTGGACCGCATCAAGGACAAGAAGATCCGCGACGCGATCACCCTGGCCATGCCGGCCACGTCGGTCTTCAGGGCCGACGGCGGTAACTACGGCGGTGAGGTCGCCAACAGCCTGATGTCGCCGACCACTCCGGGTTACGACAAGGCGTACGACCCCTTCAACCGGGCCAAGAAGCCCAACGGTGACATCGCGGCGGCCAAGAAGCTGATCGAGGAAGCCGGCGCCACGGGCAAGAAGGTCGTCTACGCCTACTCCAACACCCCGGTCCGCCAGCAGCAGGCCCTCCTCATCGAGGACGCCCTCACGAAGATCGGCCTGGACGTCCAGAAGAAGGAGATCGACTCCGCCACCTGGTACGAGCAGGTCGGCAAGGTCGACAACGGTCTCGACCTCTACATGACCGGCTGGGGCCAGGACTGGCCGTCCGCCAGCACGGTCTTCCCGCCGCTGTACGACGGCACGCAGATCCAGGACGGTTCGTCGAACTACGCGCACATCAACGACGACCACGTGAACTCCGAGATCGTCCGCATCCAGAAGATCACGGACGCGGTGGAGGCCACGAAGGCCTGGAACGCCCTCAACCAGTACATCAGCGAGAAGGTCAATCCGGCCGCCCCGATCTACTACACCAAGGTGTTCCAGATCGCCGGCTCCAACATCGGTGGCCTGCGCTACTCCACCGTGACCAGCTACACCGACCCGACTCGGGTCTTCCTCAAGAGCTGACCACGGTCCCGGGGGCGCACTCAGCGGAGTGCGCCCCCGGGTGCTCCTGTCCCTGGCCGCAGCCGTCCTGAGAGCAGCGTTCCGCCATGCTTCGATTCATCCTTCGCCGGACGTTCGGCGCGATGCTCATCCTTCTGCTGATCAGCGTCGTCACGTTCATCATGTATTACGCCATCCCCCAGGACCCGGCGACGCTTTCGTGCGGCAAGAACTGCACTCCGGACGCCCTGGCGATCATCCACAAGAACCTGGGCATGGACGATCCGCTGCCCGTGCAGTACTGGAAGTTCCTCTCCGGCGTCTTCGTCGGACGTGACTTCGCCGTGGGGCACTGCCCCGCGCCCTGCTTCGGCGTCTCCTTCCGCGACCAGCAGATGGTCTGGGACACGATCATGGACCGCTTCCCGCTGACGCTGTCCCTCACGGTCGGCGGACTGGTCGTCTTCCTCATCGTCGGTCTCGGCACCGGCATGATCGCCGCCCGTTTCCGTGGCACCTGGCTGGACAAGGCCGTCAGCACCTTCTCGCTGGTGCTCAGCTCGTTCCAGATCTACTTCCTCGGCCCGATCGTCCTCGGCATCTTCGTCTACAGCACGGGCTGGCTCGACAAGCCCAAGTACGTGCCGCTGACCGAGGATCCGTGGGGCTGGTTCATGGGCCTGCTGATCCCCTGGCTCGTGATGTCCGTGATCTTCACCGCCAACTACACGCGTATGGCACGCTCGACGATGATCGAGCAGCTCCAGGAGGAGCATGTGCGCGCGGCCCGGGCGAAGGGCATGGCGGGCAGATACGTCTTCCTGCGGTACGCCTGGCGCGGCTCGCTCATCCCCATCCTCACCATCCTCGGCATGGACCTCTCCGCACTGCTCGGCGGCGCCATCGTCACCGAGTTCACCTTCGGCCTCGCGGGCCTCGGCCGGCTCGCGGTGGACTCGGTGGTCGGCAAGGACCTGCCGAAACTGATGGGCGTGATGCTCGTCAGCGCGGCGTTCATTCTTCTGCTCAACGTCATCGTGGATGCCCTGTACGCGGTGGTCGATCCGCGCATCCGGCTGGCGTAGTCCCGTAGTTCCGAGTTCTGTAATTCCGTAGTAGCTCTGCCGTAGTAGCTCTGCCGTAGTCCTGCTCGTCGTCCTGCTCGTAGTACCGGGAGAAACCGCAGTGACCACTCTCACCAAGCCGGAGGACGCGCCGGCTCCCACCGGATCCGACGCGTTCCTCTCGGTCCGCGACCTGCACGTGCGGTTCTCCACGGAGGACGGCGACGTCAAAGCGGTCGACGGTCTCTCCTTCGATCTGGAGCGCGGTACGACCCTCGGCATCGTCGGCGAGTCCGGGTCCGGGAAGTCCGTCACCAACCTGACCATCCTGGGCCTGCACAGCCCGCTGAACACCACCGTCGAGGGCGAGATCGTCCTCGACGGCAAAGAGCTGACCACCGCCACGGAGCACGAGCTGGAGAAGCTCCGCGGCAACAAGATGGCGATGATCTTCCAGGACGCGCTGACCGCCCTTTCGCCGTACCACACGGTCGGCCGACAGATCGGTGAGCCGTTCCGCAAGCACACCGGGGCCTCCAAAAGGGAGGCGAAGGCGCGGGCGATCGAGATGCTGACGAAGGTCGGCATCCCGCACGCCAAGGAGCGTGTGGACGACTATCCGCACCAGTTCTCCGGCGGTATGCGCCAGCGCGTGATGATCGCGATGTCCCTGGTCTGCAACCCGGATCTGCTGATCGCCGACGAGCCGACGACGGCCCTCGACGTGACCGTGCAGGCGCAGATCCTGGACCTCCTGAAAGACCTCCAGCAGGAGTTCGGCTCCGCCATCATCATGATCACCCACGATCTCGGGGTGGTCGCGAACATGGCGGACGACCTGCTGGTGATGTACGCGGGCCGGGCGGTGGAGCGCGGCACGGTCCGCGAGGTGCTCAAGTCCCCGCAACACCCGTACACCTGGGGACTGCTGGGATCCATGCCGCGCCTCACGGCCGACGTCGACGAACCGCTGACCCCCATCCCGGGCGCGCCCCCGTCGCTGCTGAACCCGCCCTCGGGGTGCCCGTTCCATCCGCGGTGCACCTTCACGCGTGAGGTCGAGGGCTCCGACCGGTGCGTGGACATCCGGCCCGAACTCCCGGTGGGGCGTGGCTCGGCCTGCCATCTGACACCGGACCAAAAGAGCCACATCTTCACCGACACGATTCGGCCCAGGCTGGGCTGAGGGGACTGACTGTGAGCGACGAGAAAACCGCGGTCGTGACCGACGCGATCCCCGGGCAGCGGGAAGAGACACGCGAACCGCTGCTGAGTGTCACCGACTTGAAGAAGCACTTCCCGGTGAAGGGAGGCTTCCCGATCAAGCGCACGGTCGGCGCCGTCCAGGCCGTGGACGGGGTCTCCTTCGACGTGTTCCCCGGCGAGAGCCTGGGCCTGGTGGGCGAGTCCGGCTGCGGCAAGTCCACCACCGGACGGCTGCTGACCCGGCTCCTGGAGCCGACCGGCGGCACGATCTCCTACCGCGGAAAGGACATCAGCCGCTCCACCCGGCGCCAGCTGCGCCCGATCCGCTCCGAGATCCAGATGATCTTCCAGGATCCGTACGCCTCCCTGAACCCCCGGCAGACGGTCGGCACGATCATCTCCGCCCCGATGGAGATCAACGGCGTCAATCCGCCGGGCGGCCGCGAGGCCCGGGTGCGGGAGCTCCTTGAGACCGTCGGCCTCAACCCCGAGCACTACAACCGCTTCCCGCACGAGTTCTCCGGCGGACAGCGGCAACGTATCGGCGTGGCAAGGGCGTTGGCGCTCGCACCCAAGCTGATCGTGGCGGACGAGCCGGTGTCCGCGCTGGACGTCTCGATCCAGGCGCAGGTCGTGAACCTGCTCCAGGAGGTCCAGCGGGAGATGGGCATCGCGTTCGTCTTCATCGCCCACGACCTGGCGATCGTCCGGCACTTCTCGCAGCGCGTCGCGGTCATGTACCTCGGCAAGATCGTGGAGATCGCCGACCGTACGTCGCTGTACACCGGCCCGCGCCACCCGTACACCCACGCGCTGATGTCGGCCGTCCCCGACGCCGACATCGATGCCGAGAAGAAGGAACGCATCCGCCTCGAGGGTGACGTGCCTTCCCCCATCAACCCGCCGTCCGGCTGCCGCTTCCGCACCCGCTGCTGGAAGGCGCAGGACAAGTGCGCGCAGGAGGAGCCGCCGCTGGTCCGCCTTTCGGGTAACGCCGAGGGGCATTTGACGGCCTGTCACTTCCCGGAGGACCCGACGACCGGGGCCCGCGCGCAGGACATCATCCTGGATCCGGCGCTGGCGGCGCTGGAGGAAGAGATCGCGAAGGACTGAGGAGACCGCGGCCCGTCGGGCGGGCCACGGTGATGATCTCCGGGGCGGTGGGGGTGAGCGGCCCCCGCCCCCAGTCCCCGAACCGTTCGGCCACGGCGAAGCCCGCCTCGGTGAGGAACCCGTCGAGTGCGTCCGGGTCCAGGAACCGCAGAGTGCTGCTACTGACCCGCGGGTGCTCCCACCCCGGGTGGTCGAAGGTCTCGGTGAACGTGACACGGTCCCCGGCCTCGGGTGTCTCGGCCTCGTGCCAGACGCGTACGACTTCGCCGTGGGCGTCCGTCACCTCGCGGACCTGCTCCGGAGTCCACCTCTCCCAGGCGCGGGCGGCGGGGTTGCGGGTCTCGAAGACGAAGTGGCCGTCGTCGGAGAGTGCCTGGCGTATCGCGGCGAGGGCGCCGCGTAACTCCTCATCGCCCAGCAGTACTTGAAACGCGTGGCCGGTCATCACGACGAGGTCGAACTCCCGCTCCCAGTGCGCCGCTGTGAGATCGCCGAGCACCCACTCGACGGCCGCTCGTCGATCGCGGCCAGGGCCCCCGCCTCCCGCGCCCGCCCGCCGCCGCGCCTGCACCAGCATGGCCGCGGCGGGATCGAGCCCGCACAGCCGCCCCTCGTGCCCGGCCTCCAGAGCCCGCCCGAGCAGCCGACCCGTGCCGCACCCGACATCGAGCACGGACCGCGCGGACAGCACAAGGTCCAGGTAGAAGTCGTCACTTCGTCCCCACGGATTGAGGGCGTCGTACAGGGCGGCCAGTGAGAGGTCACTGAACGAACGGTCAGCCATCGAAGCAGTCTCTCAGCCCGTAGGTTCGCCCGAACCACTGATGGGGACACTGGCGGCCGCTCGCGAGACTGCCGGTAACTGCGGGGAGGAACGCGGGAGTTGGCAGAGAGCGCGGTGGGGGCCGTCCTCTTCGACGTGGACGGCGTACTGATCGACACCGCGGACGCGCACGGACGGGTCTGGCGCGCCTGGGCCCGGCTGCGCGGCCTGGACCCCGAGGAGGTCTGGGAGGCCACGCAGGGCCGACGCCGGACGGACATCCTCCGGCTTCTCGCCCCGCAGCTGGATCCCGCTGGGGAACACCTGGTCCTGGACCGGCTGATGGCCGCCGAGGAACCCGGGTTCCGTGCCTTCGACGGCGCTGCCGCGCTGCTGCGGTCCCTGCCGCCGCACCTGTGGGCGGTCGTCACCTCCAGCCGCGCGCACCCCACCGCGGCCCGCCTCGCCCGTACCGGGCTGCCCGTTCCCGGCGTACGGATCTGCGCCGAGGACGTCTCCGAGGGCAAGCCCTCGCCGGAGGGCTACCTCACCGCCGCCGCCCGGCTGGCGGTCGACCCGGCCCGCTGCGTGGTCGTCGAGGCGGGGCTCGCCGCCGGCTGCACGGTGTACGCCGTGGCCTCCACGCACCGCCCCGCCGAACTGGCCCGTGCCCACGTCTGCTTTCCCTCGCTGTCGGAGGCGGGCCGGGCGCTGACCGCCGTACACCGGAGCCGACTCGACGACGGCTGTTAATGGCTCGACATCGAACGGGCGACCGGGGATGCTTCACCCCGATGACGACGCGAACAGACACGCCTCCCGCCTGGGACGAGCGCACACAGCTGGCCACCTTCCTCGACTACGTGCGCGCCACGGCCCACGCCAAGTGCGAGGACGTCTCCGCGGAGGACGCCCGCAAGGCCCCGCTGCCCGGCTCCCCGCTGATGACCCTGTGCGGACTGATCAACCACCTTCGCTGGGTCGAGTACTACTGGTTCCAGGTGGTGTTCCTCGGTGAGGAGGACGAGGGTCCCTGGACGGACGAGGACCCCGACCGCGAGATGCGCATCGCCGTCGACTTCCCGCTGGCGGACCTGCTCGCCCAGTACGAGGAACAGTGCGTCCGCTACCGCCTGCTGGTGGCCGAGCACGACCTCGACACCAACGCCAAGCGGGTCCGGCGCGAAGGGCGCGCCGTCGACCTCCGCTGGATCCTCCTCCACCTGATCGAGGAGACGGCCCGCCACAACGGCCACCTCGACATCCTGCGCGAACTGGCCGACGGCCGGACCGGCGACTAGACCACCAGACCATGGGAGAGACAGGGTTGTTGAACCCCACCATCCGCACCCTCACCTTCGACTGCACCGGAGATCCGTACGATCTCGGCCTCTTCTGGAGCGAGTTGCTCGGCCGCCCACTGGACGACGACGACAAGCCCGGCGATCCGGAGGCGGTGATCCGGGACCCGTCCGGCGGACCCACCCTCCTCTTCGTCCATGTCCCGGAGGGCAAGGCGGCCAAGAATCGCGTCCACCTGGACCTGGAGCCGCACGGCCGGACAAGGGCGGCGGAGGTCACCCGCGCCCTCGCCCTCGGCGCCCGCCGGATCGCGGACCACACCCGCCCGGACGGCGGCGGCTGGGTGGTCCTGGCGGATCCCGAGGGCAACGAATTCTGTGTGGAGCGGGGGGAGTTGGGTTGAGAATGGCGGACCTTCGCCTGGAGAAGGTGACCCCGGACAACATCGACGCGGCCATCGCCCTGAAGGTCAGGCCGGAGCAGGAGCGCTTCGTCTCTCCGGTGGTGAACTCGCTAGCCGAGGCGTACGTGCATCCCGAGAAGGCCTGGCCCCGACTGATCTTCGACGGCGACGACCTGGTCGGCTTCGTCATGGCCTTCTTCGACATCCGCTTCAACCCCGAAATCCCGGACGACCGGCCGCGCTCCGGCCTCTGGCGCCTGAACATCGCCGACGGCCGGCAGGGGCGTGGATACGGGCGGTTCGCCGTCGAGGCCGTGTGCGAGGAGATCCGCACGCGTGGCCGCCAGTCCCGCGCCACGGTGACCTGGGCCGAGGGGGAGGGCGGGCCCGAGGGGTTCTATCTGGGGCTCGGGTTCCGGCGTACGGGGGAGATGAGCGGGGATCAGGTTGTGGGGGAATTGGAGCTGGCTGCGGTGTGAGAGCGCCGGGGTGACATCCCTTGCGATGTCGTCCATGCCCTGCCGTGGTGGGCGCGGGTTGCGACGTGACCGTGGGGCCGCCCGCTTCTTGGGCAGTGTCGTGCTTCCGCGGTCCGAGTAAAGGGCGCTCCGCTGCGCTACGCGTCGGCTGCGCCGATTCCGCTTCGCTCCACCCTTGACTCGGCCCGCTCCAGCACGGGGGAGAAGCGAGCGGGCGGCAGGGGGTGAGGGGTCCCCGGGGATGGGGAGTTGGCCGGAGGGGGTGTGGCGCGTACGCGCCTCGCCGGCACGCGGGGTGTGCTCAGCGGCGGGTCCGTGGCCTCCGACGTTCAGGCCCGTTCACCGACCCCCTGCGTCCCCCGATCCCCCCGCCTCGCGGGCACCGTGATTGGCAGATCCGTTCCACTGGAGGACGGGATGGTCCCTGCTCAGGCGGCTCATGCCTGGTACGAATCTGCCAATCGCATCCCATCTCGCCGACGCCCCCGCCCCCGGTCAGGACAAAGGCCCGCACCCAGGAAGGGTGCGGGCCTCCGTTCCCCGGGGACCGGAAGTTCGTCTGCTCGGGTCAATGGGCCGGCGAAAATCGGGTCCCGTGGGTCACGGGCTGACGGAATTGGGGTGTGTCAGGCCGTGACCTCGGGGTCCTTGGCGAGGCGGGGAGCCGGGACGGTCTCCTTGACCTCGGGGTAGTGGCAGGCCGTCAGGTGACCCTCGCTGCTGCCCTCGATGTGGACCAGCGTCGGGGCCTCCGTCGCGCACTTGTCCGTCGCCTTCCAGCAGCGGGTGCGGAAGCGGCAGCCGGACGGCGGGTTGATGGGGGAGGGCACGTCGCCGGTGAGGCGGATGCGGTCGCGGGCCGGGGTGTCGTCCGCCCTGGCCTCGGGGACGGCGGAGAGCAGCGCGCGCGTGTAGGGGTGGCGCGGGTTGTCGTACAGGTCCGCGCGGTCGGCGATCTCGACGATCTTGCCGAGGTACATGACCGCGACGCGCTGCGAGAAGTGCCGGACGATCGCCAGGTCGTGGGCGATGAAGACGAACGCGATGCCCAGGTCCCGCTGGAGCTCCTGGAGCAGGTTCACGACCTGCGCCTGGATCGAGACGTCGAGGGCCGAGACCGGCTCGTCCGCCACGATCAGCTTCGGCTCCAGGGCCAGTGCGCGGGCCACGCCGATGCGCTGGCGCTGTCCGCCGGAGAACTCGTGCGGGAAGCGGTTGTAGTGCTCGGGGTTGAGGCCGACGGTCTCGAGCAGCTCGCGTACGCGCTTCTCGCGGCCGCCCGCCGGGTTGATGCCGTTGACCTCCATCGGACCCGAGATGATCTTGCCGACCGTGTGCCTCGGGTTCAGCGAGGCGTACGGGTCCTGGAAGATCATCTGGATCTCGGAGCGGACCGGCGCGAGCTGCTTGCGGTTCGCGTGCGTGATGTCCTGGCCGCGGTACTTGATCGTGCCGGCCGTCGGTTCCAGGAGCCGCGTGATCAGCCGGCCCGTCGTCGACTTGCCGCAGCCGGACTCACCGACCAGACCCAGGGCCTCGCCCTCGGCCACCTGGAAGTCCAGCCCGTCCACGGCCTGGACCGCACCCACCGTCCGGCGGATGGGGAAACCACCCTTGATCGGGAAGTGCTTGGTCAGACCGGTGACGTCCAGGAGGGGGTTCGTTTTGCTCATGATCGTGAAATCCCGTCAGGTGTACGTCAGTTGGACCGGCTGCCGGCGAATTCGGCGAAGAAGTCGCGGCGCTGGTCGGCGGTCAGGTGGCAGGCGGAGCCTCGTCCGTCCGTGATCTCGAGAAGGGGGCGCTCGGAGGAGCAGCGCCCGTCCCCGACCTTCTCGGTGAAGCTGCACCGGGGGTGGAACCGGCAGCCCGTCGGCGGGTTCAGCAGCGAGGGCGGCGAGCCCGGGATCGGCGACAGCGGAACGTCGACCGGACCGTCCAGCGTCGGCATCGAGCTGAGCAGCCCCCAGGTGTACGGGTGCTGCGGCGCCCGCAGCACCTCCCGCTTGGTCCCGCGCTCCACGCACCGGCCGCCGTACATCACCAGCACCTCGTCCGCGATGTCCGCGATGACACCGAGGTCGTGGGTGATGAAGATGATCGCCGTGCCGAACTCCTTCTGGAGGTCCTTGAGGAGGTCCATGATCTGGGCCTGCACGGTGACGTCGAGCGCGGTGGTCGGCTCGTCCGCGATCAGCAGCTCCGGGTCGCAGACCAGCGCCATCGCGATCATCGCGCGCTGGCGCATACCGCCGGAGAACTGGTGCGGGTAGTCGTCCACGCGCACATCGGGCTGCGGGATGCCGACGCGGGTCAGCATCTCGATGGCCCGCGCCCGGGCCTCCTTCTTGGAGCAGCCGGTGTGCTTGCGGTACGTCTCACCGATCTGCCTGCCGATGGTGTGGTACGGCGACAGCGAGGTCAGCGCGTCCTGGAAGATCATCGACATCTTGTTGCCGCGCAGCTTCTCCAGGGTCTTCTCCGGAGCGCCGTTCAGCTCCTGGCCGTCGAGGGTGATGGAGCCCTCGACGGTCGTGCTGTCCGGGTTGTGCAGCCCCAGGATGGTCAGGTTGGTGACCGACTTGCCGGACCCCGACTCGCCCACGATGCCCAGCGTCTTGCCGCGTACGAGGTCGAACGAGAGACCGTCGACGGCCTTGACGGTGCCGTCCTCGGTCGAGAAGTGCACCTTCAGGTCCTTGACGGACAGGAAGGGCTGCTGGTCGGTGCTCGTCACGGGGACGCTCCTGAGGGGGTGATGCGGGGTAGCTGGTGGGGGCGGCGGCGGATCAGGCGAGCCGGATACGCGGGTCGATCAGGGCGTACAGGGCGTCCACGACGATGTTGGCGACGACCACGAAGGAAGCGGTGATCACCATGATGCCGAGCAGCATGGGCAGGTCGCTCGTGGTCACCGACTTCACGGCGAGCATGCCGACGCCCTGGAGGCTGAAGGTCTTCTCGGTGATCATCGCGCCGCCGAGGAGGACGCCGAGGTCGATGCCGAAGATGGTGACGATCGGTCCCATCGCGCCGCGCCAGGCGAAGCGGAAGAAGACGTTTCTGGCGGAGAGGCCCTTGGCCCGGGCGGTGCGGACGTAGTCCTCGTTGAGCTGCTCGACCAGTTGGGAGCGCGTCATACGGGTGTAGTTCGCGGTCCAGATCAGCGCCAGGACCAGCCAGGGAAGCATGAGTCCGTTGGCCCAGGACGCTGGGTTGTGGGTGAAGTTGGTGTACGAGGGCTGGTCCAGGATGTGCCACTGGTACACGAAGAAGTACAGGGCCAGCGTGCCCACGAAGTAGATCTGCATCGACGAGGCGATCAGCGAGGCGCTGCTGGCGAGCTTGTCGGTGGCCTTGCCCTGCTTCACGGCGGCGAGCATGCCCATACCGATGCCGAAGATCAGGAACACCACGGAGGAGCCGATGGCGAGGGAGACCGTGGTCGGGAACCGGTCCAGGATCGTCGCGAGGACGGGCTCACGGTTGACGAACGAGTAGCCCAGGCACGGCGCGTCGCAGTGGCCGAAGGACGCGAAGTCCCGGCCGAGGAAGATGCCCGACAGCCAGTGCCAGTACTGCACGGGCAGCGGGTCGGTGATCCCCATGTTGTGGCGGATCAACTGGAGCGTCTCCGGGGTGCAGAGCTTGCCGCAGGCCAGTCGGGCCGGGTCGCGCGGCACCGCGTAGAAGAGCATGAACGTGACGGCGCTGATGATCACCAGCGTTATCACGGCGCCGAGGATGCGGCGGACGAGAAAGCGAAGCATGGGGAGTGGCTTTCCTGGGATGGGCCGTCGTGCGGAGCGAATGCGGACCGGGTGTGACGAGAGGCCACGGAAGGCGGGGCCGAGGGTGGGGCGGCCTGGGCCGCCCCACCCGTCAGTTGTGGATCAGAACTACTTGACGTACAGCTTGTAGAGCATGCAGCCGTCGAAGTTCGGGTCCATCTTCACGTTGCCGAGCTTGGAGCCGTGAAGGTAGATGCGCTTCATGTACACGTCGGGGACGAAGGCGCCGGTCTCCGTGACCTGCTTGTCCAGGGCGGCCCACATCTTGTTGGCCTTGTCCTGGTCCGTCTCGGCCGTGGCGGCCTTGATGGCGGCGTCGACCTTCGGGTCCTTGAGGTGCGCGTAGTTCGAGCCGCCGTCGGTGATGGTGCTGCTGTCGAACAGCGGCTGGAAGACCGAGTAACCGGTCGGCCAGTCGGCGGACCAGCCACCCCAGTAGACGTCGTACGGGTTGTCGACCTTGCCGATCGCGTCGTACCAGGTGGTGGAGTCGATGCCCTTGGTGACGACGTCGAAGCCGGCAGCCTTGAGGGCGTTCTCGACGACGACCTTGATCTTCGTCTGGGTGTCGTCGATCTGGTACGCGTAGACGATCTTGTAGTTGGCCTTGCCGGCCTTCTCCAGGATCTTCTTCGCGGCCGCCGGGTCGCCCGCGGGGGTCTTGAGCTTGCCCCACACGTCCTGCGACTCGTAGCCGGCCACGAGCGGGCTCATGATGCCGGTGGCGTAGTCGCCACGGACGCTGCCGCCCTGCAGCTGGCGGATCTGCGCGGTCGGCCAGGCCTTGATGATGGCCTCGCGGACGGCCAGGTCCTTGACCCGGGTGGTGTTGACCCAGTAGACGCTGACGCCGCTGCCGAGCTCCTCGAAGACGCGGTCCTTGGCCTCTGTCTGGGCCTTCGTGACGCGCTCCTGGGGGATCGTGCGCCAGCTGACGGCGTACTGGTCCTTGCCGGAGTCCGCCAGCAGGCGGTCGATGGCGGTCAGCTGCTCGATGCCGAAGGCGAAGTCGAACTGGTCCGGGTAGGCGTTGCGGATCGGGTCGGTGGCCGGGTCCCAGTTCTCGTTGCGGACGAAGACCATCGACTTGTCGGTGACGTGGGACTTCACCCGGTAAGGACCGTTGGAGTACGGCTTCTTGTCGTAGTTCTCCTTGGTGTCGTGCTTCACCGGGGTGGGAGCGTACGACTGCATCGCGACGACGTAGTTGAAGTCGGGACGCGCCTCGGAGAGGTGGAAGGTGACCGTCTTGCCGCTGGTCACGACCGACTTGAGGTGCTTGCCGCTGTACGGGCCCGAGTACGACTTGCGGTAGTCCTGCGAGCCGGTCAGCCACGACTGGACGTACATGGCGCCCTCGGTGATGAAGCTGGCGAAGGCGCGCTCGATGCCGTGGCGGACGTCGTCGACGGTGACGTCGGAGCCGTCCTCCCACTTGACGCCGTCCTTCAGGGTGAAGGCCCAGGTCTTGCCGCCGTCCGACATGGTGCCCGTGTCGGTCGCGAGGTCGCCGACCAGCATCTGGGAACCGTCGTCGGCGATCTTGTAGCCGGTCAGGGTGCGGGAGAGGACGATCGCGGCGAGCGAGTTCCACGCGTAGTAGATGCGCTGCGGGTCGAGGTGCGAGACGTCGTCGTCGTTCAGCAGGTAGACGGTGCCGCCCTTCTTCGCACCGGAAACCTCGGGGGCCGGGCCCGTGGAGTCGGCCTCGGTGCCGATCTTCACCACGGTGGCTTCGGCCTTGGCGGCGTTCTGCTTACCGGTGGTGCCGCCGCTGCCGGAGTTGCCGCTGCTGCACGCGGAGAGCACGGAGCTCGACGCGGCCACAACACCGGTGGCTATCAGGAAGTTTCTGCGCGAAAAAGACATCGCATCCTGCCTTGAAGTGAGTGAGATGAGAGAAAGCCGGCACCCGGCGTCGTTGCCGTGGTCCTGAAAAGGGCCGGAGTCAGCGCTTGGTCTTCGGGTCGAGTGCGTCACGCACCGAGTCGCCGAGGAGGTTGAACGCCAGGACGAAGATCACCATCGTCAGCCCCGGGAAGAGCAGGTAGGTGATGTCTTCCTGGTAGACCTGGGCGGCGCGCCCGATCATGACGCCCCAGTCGGGGGTCGGGTCCTGGATGCCGACGCCGAGGAAGGCGAGACCCGCCTCCGTGGTGACCATCAGCGGCAGGTTGAGAGTTGCCTGGATGAGGATCGGCGTCCACAGGTTGGGGAGCAGTTCCTTGAAGATGATGCGGGCCGGCGACGCGCCCGTGACCTTGGCGGCCTCGACGAACTCCCGCTCGCGCAGGGCCAGTACCTGGCCGCGCAGAAGTCGGGCGATGGAGGCCCAGCCGAAGGCGGTGAGGATGCCGACGAGAGTGGCCACGGTGAGCCAGACCGGCGTGTTCTCGTCTGCCGACACGAACAGCGCGAGCACCACGGGGGTGAAGGCGACGAAGAACAGCTGGGAGGGGAAGGCGAGCAGGATGTCGATGACCCGGCCGATGAACCAGTCCGACTTGCCGCCCAGATAGCCCGCGGTGACACCCACGGCCACACCGATGATCACGACGAGCACCGTGACCGCAGTGGCGATCAGCAGCGAGTTGCGGATGGCGTAGAGCAGGAAGGTGAAGACGTCCCGGCCGAGCCCCGGCTCGATGCCGAACCAGAAGTCGCTGCTCATACCGCCGTTCGGCAGGACGGGGTAGCTGTTGTCGGCGAGCAGGCCGGGGAGGTTTATCCCGTATGTCGTGTACGGGTCCTTGCCGTACAGCTTGGCTATCAGCGGAGCGGCGATCGCGATGACGAAGAAGAAGATCACGATGAACGCCGATATGACGCCCGTGCGATCCCGTTTGAAGCGGAGCCATGCGAGCTGTCCCGGGGACCGGCTCTCGTTGGCCTTGGGAGCGGGAGAAGTGATCGACTTCTCGACGCTCTCGTCGGTCACCTCAAGCGGGGCGGCCGCGGAAGGAGTAGGGGGGGTCATGGTGCTCCGTGCCCGTGGGGTCAAGGGCTCCGCAGGGCGCTCCCTACGGGCTACGCCGGACTTTTTCAACGCAATTCATGCAAGGTCAATAAAATCTGGCTCCCCTTGGGTTTCTCTTTACTTTCTTTGCCTGCACTTGACCTCGACGTAACTACGCGTGTAGCGCTCCGTGGCCGATCCGTGTCCAGAAACGGACCAACTGCCCTAATCGGGCAAGGGGTTCGATATGCGGACGCTCAAGTCTCGGAATGCGTACATCTGGTGCACGCAATCCAACGGTTCGGCATCGAACAATGAAGATCCATTGCGTCGGCCGTCCGGAGCGTTTGCGTCCGGTCCGCCGACAACCGGAGTGCTGGATTCCGGGGTGCGTGCATATGGCTGGCACTTCCACTCGGAAGGGTGGGCTGGATATGCGATATGGCCGGTATCGCCGGATATTGAGCGCTAAAGGCACAGCGCACCGGAGCCGAGAGCGTTCGACCGGCGCCGGCGGCACAGCGCACTCTTGAGGAGGCACTCCATGCGTGGAGCCACGCACGCCAAATGGGCCGCATGCGCGGCGGCGGTAGCCCTCGCGGCGACCGCCTGCGGAGGCGGGGACAGTGACAGCGGCGGCGGCGGCGGCGACGGCACCGGCGTCGTGAGTTCCTCGTGGGGAGACCCGCAGAACCCGCTGGAACCGGCCAACACCAACGAGGTCCAGGGCGGCAAGGTCCTCGACATGATCTTCCGCGGGCTCAAGCGGTACAACGCCAAGACCGGCGCGGCCGAGGACATGCTCGCCGAGAAGATCGAGAGCACGGACTCGCAGAACTTCACCATCACGATCAAGGACGGCTGGAAGTTCAGCAACGGTGAGGCCGTCACCGCGCAGTCCTTCGTCGACGCGTGGAACTACGGGGCCAGCCTGAAGAACAACCAGAAGAACGCGTACTTCTACGGGTACATCGACGGCTACGACAAGACCCACCCCGAAAAGGGGGCGCAGAGCGCCGACACCCTCTCCGGGCTCAAGGTCACCGGCACCAACACCTTCACCGTCAAGCTCAACCAGAAGTTCTCGACCTTCCCGGACACCCTCGGCTACGCGGCCTACTCGCCGCTGCCCAAGGCGTTCTTCGACGACCACGCCGCCTGGCTGAAAAAGCCCGTCGGCAACGGGCCGTACACCGTGGACTCGTACACCAAGGGCTCGCAGATGTCCCTGCGGAAGTGGGACGGCTACTCCGGCGAGGACAAGGCGCAGAACGGCGGGGTGGACCTCAAGGTCTACACCGACAACAACACCGCCTACACCGACCTCCTGGCCGGCAACCTCGACCTCGTCGATGACGTACCCGCCTCCCAGCTCAAGAACGTGCAGAGCGACCTCGGTGACCGGTACATCAATACGCCCGCCGGCATCATCCAGACGCTCGCTTTCCCGTTCTATGACAAGAATTGGGACAAGGCGGGGATGGAGAAGGTCCGTCAGGGACTGTCCATGGCGATCAACCGCGAGCAGATCACCGACACGATCTTCCAGAAGACCCGCACCCCGGCCTCCGACTGGACCTCACCGGTGCTCGGGGAAGAGGGCGGCTTCAAGGAGGGGCTGTGCGGTGACGCCTGCGAGTACAACGCGAGCGAGGCCAAGAAGCTGATCGAGGAGGGCGGCGGCCTTCCCGGCGGGCAGATCAAGATCTCGTACAACGCGGACACCGGCTCGCACAAGGAGTGGGTCGACGCCGTCTGCAACTCCATCAACAACGCCCTCGGCAACGACAAGGCCTGCGTCGGCAACCCCGTCGGCACCTTCGCCGACTTCCGCGACCAGATCACCTCGGACAAGATGTCGGGCCCCTTCCGGGCCGGCTGGCAGATGGACTACCCGCTGATCCAGAACTTCCTGCAGCCGCTGTACTACACCAACGCCTCCTCCAACGACGGCAAGTGGACCAACGCGGACTTCGACAAGCTCGTCGACGAGGCGAACGCCGAGACCGACCAGGCCAAGGCCGTGAAGCTCTTCCAGCAGGCCGAGGAGGTCCTGCGGGACGACATGGGCGCCATCCCGCTCTGGTACCAGAACGGCAGCGCCGGCTACTCGGACAAGGTCTCCGACGTGGCGCTCAACCAGTTCAGCGTCCCCGTCTACAACGAGATCACCGTCAACTGAGCCGCGCCGGGCGGCCCCCTCGACGGGGCCGCCCTCACCCACCCCCGGAGCCCTCATGGGACGGTACGTAATCCGGCGCCTGCTGCAGATGATCCCGGTCTTCATCGGCGCCACCCTGCTGATCTTCCTCATGGTCAACGTGATGGGCGACCCCATCGCGGGCCTGTGCGGGGACCGGGCCTGCGACCCCGCCACCGCCGCCCAGCTGGAGAAGGAGTTCGGCCTCGACAAGCCGGTGTGGCAGCAATACCTGACCTACATGGGCAATGTCTTCACCGGCGACTTCGGTACCGCCTTCAACGGGCAGCCGGTCACCGAGCTGATGTCGACCGCCTTCCCGGTCACCATCCGGCTGACCATCGTCGCGATCCTCTTCGAGATCGTCATCGGCATCGCGCTGGGCGTCATCACCGGCCTGCGCCGCGGGAAGCCCGTCGACACCGGCGTCCTGCTGGGCACCCTCGTCGTCATCTCGGTGCCCGTCTTCGTCACCGGCCTGGTGCTCCAACTGCTGCTCGGCGTCGAATGGGGCTGGATCAAGCCGTCGGTCTCCTCCGACGCCACCTTCGGCGAACTGATCGTGCCCGGCCTGGTCCTTGCCTCCGTCTCCCTCGCCTACGTGACCCGGCTGACCCGGACCTCCATCGCGGAGAACAAGCGGTCCGACTACGTCCGTACGGCGATCGCCAAGGGCCTGCCCCGGCGCCGGGTGATCACCAAGCACCTGCTGCGGAACTCACTCATCCCCGTGGTCACGTTCATCGGCACGGACATCGGCGCGCTCATGGGCGGCGCGATCGTCACCGAGCGGATCTTCAACATCCACGGCGTCGGCTTCCAGCTCTACCAGGGGATCCTCCGGCAGAACACGCAGACCGTCGTCGGTTTCGTGACCGTCCTGGTCCTCGTCTTCCTGGTCGCCAACCTGCTCGTCGACCTGCTGTACGCCGTACTCGACCCGAGGATCCGCTATGCCTGAACCCCAGCCACCGGAGTCACCGGAGCCCTGGATGTCGGGCGGCGGCCGCGCCCCGGAGGACGGCGCGATCGCCGCCACGGGCATGGGCGGCGCCATGGACCTCGCCATGAGCGAGGCGGAGACCCTGGAGAAGACACCGGGAGGACCCGAGGGCACCGGCCCGCAGGAGAAGCCCCGGAGCCTCTGGTCCGACGCCTGGCGCGATCTGCGGCGCAACCCCGTCTTCATCATCGCCGGGCTGGTCATCCTCTTTCTGGTGGTCATCTCGCTCTGGCCCTCGCTGATCGCCTCCCAGAACCCGCTCAACTGCGACCTGGCCAAGGCGCAGGAGGGTTCGCAGCCCGGACACCCCTTCGGGTTCGACGGACAGGGCTGCGACGTCTACACGCGCACGGTGTACGGCACGCGCGTCTCGATCTCCGTCGGTGTCTGCGCCACCCTCGGGGTCGCGATCCTCGGATCGCTGCTCGGCGGGCTCGCCGGCTTCTTCGGCGGGGTGTGGGACTCGGTCCTGTCCCGGGTCACGGACGTCTTCTTCGCGATCCCCGTGGTGCTCGGCGGCCTGGTCCTCCTCTCCGTGGTGACCAGCAACACGGTCTGGCCCGTCATCGGGTTCATGGTGCTGCTCGGCTGGCCGCAGCTCTCCCGCATCGCACGCGGCTCCGTCATCACCACCAAGCACAACGACTACGTCCAGGCCGCCCGTGCCCTCGGCGCCTCCAACTCCCGGCTCCTGCTGCGGCACATCGCGCCGAACGCCGTCGCGCCGGTGATCGTCGTGGCGACCATCGCGCTCGGCACGTACATCTCTCTGGAGGCGACCCTCTCCTACCTCGGTGTCGGCCTGAAGCCCCCCACGGTCTCCTGGGGCATCGACATCTCCTCGGCGTCCGCGTACATCCGCCAGGCCCCGCACATGCTCCTGTGGCCCGCCGGAGCCCTCGCGATCACCGTCCTGGCGTTCATCATGCTCGGCGACGCGGTGCGCGACGCCCTCGACCCGAAGCTGAGGTGACGGCCGTGCTGCTCGAAGTGCGCGATCTGCACGTGGAGTTCAGGACCAGGGACGGGGTCGCCAAGGCCGTCAACGGGGTCAACTACAGCGTGGACGAGGGCGAGACCCTCGCCGTGCTCGGCGAGTCCGGCTCCGGCAAGTCGGTGACCGCGCAGGCCGTCATGGGCATCCTCGACATGC
This sequence comes from Streptomyces sp. NBC_00620, assembly GCF_026341825.1. Taxonomy (GTDB): domain Bacteria; phylum Actinomycetota; class Actinomycetes; order Streptomycetales; family Streptomycetaceae; genus Streptomyces. The sequence goes on along the minus strand of NZ_JAPENY010000001.1, from coordinate 403,986 downwards.
CGCCCGGGAAGATCACCGGCGGTGAAGTCCTCTTCCAGGGCCGGGACTTGCTCAAGCTCAAGGAGGAGGAGCGGCGCAAGGTCCGCGGCGCCGAGATGGCGATGATCTTCCAGGACGCGCTGTCCTCCCTGAACCCGGTGCTCTCCGTGGGCGACCAGCTCGGCGAGATGTTCACCGTGCACCGCGGGATGTCCCGGAAGGACGCCCGGGCCAAGGCCATCGAGCTGATGGAGCGGGTGCGGATCCCGGCCGCCGCCGAGCGCGTACGCGACTATCCCCACCAGTTCTCCGGCGGTATGCGCCAGCGCATCATGATCGCCATGGCGCTGGCCCTCGAACCCGCCCTGATCATCGCCGACGAACCGACCACCGCGCTCGACGTCACCGTCCAGGCCCAAGTCATGGACCTGCTCGCCGAGTTGCAGCGCGAGCTGCACATGGGGCTCATCCTCATCACCCACGACCTCGGCGTGGTCGCGGACGTCGCCGACAAGATCGCCGTGATGTACGCGGGCCGGATCGTCGAGTCGGCGCCGGTCCACGACATCTACAAGGCCCCCGCGCACCCGTACACCAAGGGCCTCCTCGAGTCGATCCCGCGCCTGGACCAGAAGGGCCAGGAGCTCTACGCCATCAAGGGCCTGCCGCCGAACCTGATGCACATCCCCCCGGGCTGCGCCTTCAACCCCCGCTGCCCGATGGCCCAGGACATCTGCCGGACCGACGTGCCCCCGCTCGCGGAGGTCGACGAGAACCGCAGAAGCGCCTGCTTCTTCTGGAGGGAGTGCCTCGATGACACAAGCAGCCACTGAGGCGACGCAGGCAGCCACCGAGGCGATTCTGGAGGTCAGCGGGCTGGTCAAGCACTACCCGCTGACCCAGGGCATCGTCTTCAGGAAGCAGGTGGGGGCCGTCAAGGCCGTCGACGGCGTCGACTTCCACCTCGCCCGGGGCGAGACCCTCGGCATCGTCGGCGAGTCCGGCTGCGGCAAGTCGACGGTCGCCAGGATGCTGGTCAACCTGGAGAAACCGACGGAAGGGACGATCAAGTACAAGGGCGAGGACATCACCAGGATGTCCGGCAAGGCGCTGAAGGCCGTACGGCGCAACATCCAGATGGTCTTCCAGGACCCGTACACCTCGCTCAACCCACGCATGACCGTCGGCGACATCATCGGTGAGCCGTACGAGATCCATCCCGAGGTGGCGCCGAAGGGCGACCGGAGGCAGAAGGTCCAGGACCTGCTCGACGTGGTCGGACTGAACCCCGAGTACATCAACCGCTACCCGCACCAGTTCTCCGGCGGCCAGCGCCAACGCATCGGTATCGCACGGGGGTTGGCGCTGCGCCCCGAGATCATCGTCGCGGACGAACCGGTGTCCGCGCTCGACGTCTCGGTACAGGCGCAGGTGATCAACCTGCTCGACCGACTCCAGGACGAGTTCGATCTGTCGTACGTCTTCATCGCGCACGACCTCTCCATCGTGCGGCACATCTCCGACCGGGTCGGCGTGATGTACCTCGGGCGGATCGTGGAGACCGGCAGGGACGCCGAGATCTACGACCACCCGACGCACCCCTACACGCAGGCGCTGCTCTCCGCCGTGCCCGTCCCCGACCCCGAGGCCCGTGAGCACCGCGAGCGGATCATCCTCAGCGGGGATGTGCCGTCCCCGGCGAACATCCCGTCCGGCTGCCGCTTCCGCACCCGCTGCTGGAAGGCGCAGGAGCGCTGCACCCTTGAGGTGCCGCTGCTCGCGGTGCCCGCGGAGTTCCGGCTCGTCGAGGGGCCGGCCGCGCACGACTCGGCCTGTCACTTCGCGGAGGAGAAGCAGGTCGTCCCCAGCGACGAGACGCCGGACGATCATGCGGAGGGATCGTCATAGACGTACAAATGTGCACCAATTGCGTTTACAAGCAGGCAACTTAGCGGAAGCGGTACCGATATACGGACGCGTCAGTCTCTACAACGTACGGCCGTGCGGGTGCCGTAAACGGGCCGGGAGCGCCATGTCTCCCGGCCCGTTGCCCCTCTTTGCGCCTAAACCGGCGCCGCTCTCGCGGACCGGGTGCTCGCCGTCGTGGTTCCTCAATTGATGGTTGCGGTGCTCTGTGGATATTTTCCGCTCAGCCCAGCTTGAGGGCACGCTTGAGAAAGTCCACCTGGAGCAGCAGCAAGTTCTCCGCGACCTGCTCCTGTGGGGTCATGTGGGTGACGCCGGACAGGGGCAGTACCTCGTGCGGGCGGCCGGCGGCCAGTAGGGCCGAGGACAGGCGCAGGGTGTGGGCCACCACGACGTTGTCGTCGGCGAGGCCGTGGACGATCATCAGTGGGCGGTGCGGCTCGGCGGGGGAGGAGAGCCCGTCGTCGGTGATCAGGGAGCTCTTCGCGTACGTCTCCGGGCTCGCCGCCGGATCGCCCAGGTACCGCTCCGTGTAGTGGGTGTCGTACAGCCGCCAGTCCGTGACCGGGGCGCCCGCGATGCCCGCGTGGAAGACGTCGGGGCGGCGCAGGACCGCGAGCCCCGCGAGCCAGCCGCCGTACGACCAGCCGCGGATCGCCACCCGCGACAGGTCCAGCGGGAACGTCTCCGCGAGGCCCTGCAGTGCGTCGATCTGGTCGTCGAGGGAGAGCGTGAAGTCGTCGCGGACCGCCTTCTCCCAGGCGGGGGACCGGCCCGGAGTGCCCCGACCGTCCGCCACGACCACCGCGAAACCCTGGTCCGCGAACCACTGCGAGGTGAGGTGCGCGTTGTGCGCCGCCAGCACCCGGGGGCCGTGCGGGCCGCCGTAGGGGTCCATCAGGACGGGCAGGGGAGCGTCGCCGCGGTAGTCCGTAGGCATAAGCACGGCGCATGGGATTTTCCGTGCGCCCCCCTGCGTGAGGGTCACGCGCGGGGACAAACCCGGATCTTCGGCGTAAGAGGTGATCGTCGCCGCACGCTTTCCCTCGCGCAGTACCTGTACTTGGGTGCCCGGCTGGTCGAGCACCGCGGAGACGAGGACGGTCACGCCCCCGGCGCGCACCGCCGAGTGCACGCCGGGCTCCTGCGAGACGCGCTCCAGGCCGAGTTCGTTGACCCGGTACACATGCACTTCGCCGGTCTCGGGCGTGGCCGCCGCCTCGCCCGCCGACGCCGAGACCAGCACCTCGTCGTCCGACACGTCGAGCACCGCACGGACATGCAACTGCGGTCCTGTGAGCGGGCGTTCACCGAACGCGAGGACCCGCGCGCCGCCCTCGTCGGCGATCCGCACGAGCTGCCCTCCGGGGCTCCAGCACGGCACACCGGGGAAAAGATCCAGCCATTGTGGATCTTCGTCCGCGTGCACCATCCGGGTCGCCCCGGTGTCCGGATCCACGGCCAGGAACAACTGACTCCGCTGGTCCCGCGCCTGTACCAGAATCAGCGGCGCACCAGCCGCTGACCAGTGCACATGCGCCAGGTACGGGTACCGCGCCCGGTCCCACACGACCTCCGTGCGCACCCCGTCGAGACCGAGGACGAAGAGGCGTACGTCCGCGTTGGCGCTTCCCGCCACCGGATACGCGACCTGGTGGGGATCGCGTTCAGGTTGTGCGGGATCTGCGATCCACCAGCGGCGTACGGGCGCGTCGTCGGCCCGCGCGACCAGCAGCCGGTCTCCCTCCGGCGACCACCAGAAGCCGCGCGAACGCCCCATCTCCTCGGCCGCGATGAACTCGGCCAATCCATAGGAAACCGTCTCCGCCTCAGGCTCCGCGAGCGCCCGGTCGTCCGCACCCTCGGCGCCGACGACCCGCAGGGCGCCCCCGGCGACGTACGCGACAAGCCGTCCGTCGGGCGAGGGGCGCGGGTCGATCACCGGTCCGGGGACGCGGAGTTCACGTGCCGTGCCGGCCCGCAGCTCGGCCGTGAAAAGCCGCCCTGACAAGGCGAAAGAGGCCAACTCCACCGCCGTGTCGGTGGCGTAGCCGACGACCCCGGCACCGCCCTCCCGGCTGCGCTCGCGGCGTGCCCGCTCCGCCGCCGACAGGTGCTCCGAGGCGCCCCCGAGCAGCGCCTGCGGGTCGGCCGCGACGCGCTCCGCGCCGTCCGCCACATCGAGCACCCAGAGCAGATTCGCCCGGTCCGTCCCGGAGCGGGAACGCAGGAACACGACTCGGGAACCGTCGGGGGCCACGGCGAAGGCGCGCGGCGCGCCGAGCGTGAACCGCTGGGTACGCGCGTGCCGTCGGGGGAAGGAGAGAGGCTCGGTCGTCATCCCCCGACCATATTGGCCATGCGCCCCCTTGTGCGGCCGTGCGCCGATCGATGCGCGCGTACGGATAGTTATGATCACTAGCGCTGCGTGGGTATGAACCCGCTGGCTGCTGTATGGATTTACCGACCCCCCATGTCCGACCCCCATACCGGACCCCGAGTCCCTGGGATCTTTGGAGGTGAGCCGCCGTGGCACTCTCGATTTCGGCGGTGGTGCTGCTGGCGATCGTCGTCTTCATCCTGGTGAAGAAGTCAGGACTGAAGGCGCCACACGCCATCGTGTGTGTCCTGCTCGGTTTCTATCTCGCCTCCTCGACGGTCGCTCCCACCATCAGCGAGCTGACCACCAACATCGCGGGCATGATCGGCAGCATCAAGTTCTGACCGTGTTCCCACCTCGTAGGGTGGTTCCATGACGGAACTGCCCGACCGGCGTCTGCTCCTGGTGCACGCGCACCCGGACGACGAGTCGATCAACAATGGCGCGACCATGGCCAGGTACACGGCCGAGGGCGCCCATGTGACGCTGGTGACCTGCACTCTCGGCGAGGAGGGTGAGGTCATCCCGCCCGGCCTCGCGCACCTCGCACCCGACCGGGACGGCGGGCTCGGCCCGCACCGGATCGGCGAGCTGACCGCCGCCATGAAGGAACTGGGCGTCACGGATCACCGCTTCCTCGGCGGCCCCGGGCGCTACCACGACTCCGGGATGATGGGCGTCGAGCAGAACCACCGCCCCGGCGCCTTCTGGTCCGCCGACGTGGACGAAGCCGCCGGACACCTTGTAGAAGTGATCCGAGAGGTACGCCCTCAGGTGCTCGTCACCTATGACCCCGACGGGGGCTATGGGCACCCGGACCACATCCAGGCCCACCGCGTCGCCATGCGCGCCGCCGAGCTGGCCGCGCTGCCGGACTTCCGCACCGATCTCGGCGAACCCTGGGAGATCGCCAAGATCTACTGGAACCGGGTCCCGCGTTCTGTGGCCGAGGCCGAGTTCGCGCGGCTTCGCGAAGCGCTGCCGGAGCTGCCGTACACGAAGTCGGCCGCCGTCGACGACGTGCCGGGTGTGGTCGACGACTCGGAGATCACCACCGAGATCGACGGAACGGCCCACGCCGCCGCCAAGGCCGCCGCGATGCGCGCGCACGCCACCCAGGTCGAGGTGGCCGAACCCTGGTTCGTGCTGTCCAATGAGCTCGCTCAGCCGCTGTTCACCACGGAGTACTACGAGTTGGTGCGCGGGGAGCGGCCGAAGGCGCCTGAGAAGGCGCGTGAGACGGATCTGTTCGCGGGGATCGCGGGGACCGACCGGCAAGAGCGAGAGGCGGGCGTGTGATGAGTACGACGGGACAGCGGGGGAGCGCGCTCGCTCAGCCGGTGACGGCGCCCTCGGGCGGACGGATCGCCGCCTACCTCGGACTCTTCGTGCTCGGCGCCGTGATCGGAGCCGCCGGAGCGCTGGTCCAACCCGGCTGGTTCCCGGGCGGGTTGCTGCTCGCCCTCGTGGGCGCGGCCGGGCTCTTCCTGGGCGGGGCACAGGCAGTCGGCACCAGGGGTGGGGCCGTCGCGCCCGCCGCGGGCTGGATGGTCGCCGTCGTCCTGCTCACCGCCAGCCGCCCGGAGGGCGACTTCCTCTTCGGCGCGGGATTCGGCTCCTACCTCTTCCTGCTCGGTGGTATGGCTCTGGCTGTGATGTGCGCCACGCTTGGCCGGGGGCGGCAACCTGGTGGCTCCGCCGTCCGACTTGGCAAGTGACGTACCACTTCGCCGTATCCGGCAGGTGCGGGTCCCGTGGGGGTTTCCTTCGCGGGCGAGGTTTGCGGGCCGGACATGGCCAGTATGGTGGTGCGCGCCGCCGAGCTGCCCGAGATGAGGTCGAGTAAACGGGCGGCGGAGCCAACCGGGAGAACTTGCCTTGAGTCGTGAAACTGACAGTTCGTCCTCCGGGCCCAACGGGCGCGGTGGAGCCGCGTACCCGTCGGGGACGCCGCCGTACGGGACCCCCCAGGTCACCGAGAGTGGTGCCGACGCGGGCCGTTCGGCCGCCGGCGCCCCTCCGGAGGAGCGCAAGACAGAGACCACGCTGACGACGCGGATCCGGATCAACATCCCCGGATCGCGGCCCATCCCGCCCGTCGTGGTGCGCACACCGGTCACGGACACCGATGTGTCCGCCGAGGGTGCCGACAGCACGGGCGGCGCACCGCGCGGTGGCGCGGAGGCGCCGCGTGCCGTGAGTTCGCCCACCGGCGGGCCCGCGGTCGTGGAGGCTCCGGCGGGTGCCGCTCCGGCCCCCGCGGCTGCCGCCGCCGAGGAAAAGACGAGCGACTGGTTCGCGCCGCGCAAGTCCGGTGCGCCCAAGGGCGGGCCGGGGGGTGGGTCCACCAACGGGGCGGGCCTGCCCGGCGGTTCGGGGCCCGCGGGTGCCGCCGGTCCGCCGGGACCGCAGGGTTCGGGTGGCCCGGGCGCCGGAAGCGGCCGCCATGGTGCTCCCGGCGGTGCGCGTCCCGGCGGGAGCAGCGGCGGGAACGGCGCAGGTCCGCAGGGCGCCCCCGGTGGTGCCCGGCCCGGCGGGGCCAACGCGCCCCGTCCTGGCGGTACGAACGGTGCCGGGCTGCCCGGTGCCACCGGTGCCGGACCCGTGGCGCCAGGCCACGGCGGCGGCACTGGTTCCTTCGACGTGTCCGGAGCGCTGAGAGACACCGGCTCCTTCCCGGCCATCGGATCCGGCAACGGCAACGGGAACGGCAACGGGAACGGCAACGGCACCGGCGAACAGCGGCGCGACGATCTCCCGTACTTCGCGGACTTCCCGGACGGAGGTCGGCGTGGTCCCGGTAACGGCACCGGTCCCTCGGGGCCGACCGGGGGTCCGGTCACCGGTGACGGTCCGCTGGTTCCGCCGATGGGTCCGGGCGTGGCTCCCGGCAGTCTGGCCGCGGGGCCGGGCGGGCCGGGGCGGGGACCTGGCGGGCCCGGAATGGGTCCGGGCGGGCCTGGAGCGGGCCCGGGTGGACCTGGAGTGCGTCCGGGTGGGCCTGGCGGGGCGCCGGGCGGGCCCGGCATGGGCCCGGGGTATCCCGGTGGCGGCCCCGGTGGTCCGGGAGGACCCACGGGTCCCGGCGGCCCCGGAGGTCCCGGCGGTCCAGGAGCCTCGGGCTACCCCGGCAGCACGGGCAGCAGTTTCTCCGGTGGTCTCAGTGACGACACCGCGATCCTCACGCCGCAGAAGCCGGCCCCCGAGCCGGGCGCCGGTGGCTACGGCGGCGCCGGGGAGAACGTCTCCGGACACACCCTGACCAGCGGCATCCCCGTCGTACCGGGCACCCAGAACTCCCCGTTCGGGCCGGGCGCACACCCCGACGGGCCGCTGCCGCACACCCCGCCGAAGCTGCCCGAGCCGGTCCAGGAACCCGCGCCCACGGCCAGGCGGAGCAAGAAGAAGGGCCGCAGCAAGCTGGTGCTTCTCGGCGTCGGCGTGTTCGTCATCGGCGGCGGTGCCTACGGCGCCGGGCTGCTCATGAACCACTCGGACGTGCCCAAGGGCACCACCGTGCTCGGCGTCGACATCGGCGGCGGCACCCGCGACGAGGCGGTCAAGAAGCTCGACGACGCCTTCGGCGACCGTACGAACAAGGCCCTCAAGCTGTCGGTCGACGGCGACACGGTCTCGCTCAAGCCGGACCAGGCCGGGCTCCAGCTCGACACCCAGGCCACGGTCCGCGCCGCCGCGGGCAGCGACTACAACCCCGTCTCGGTGATCGGCTCGCTGTTCGGCCAGGAGCGGGTCGTCGAGCCCGCGATGCCCGTCGACGAGGAGAAGCTCAAGGTGGCTCTGGAGAGCGCCGCGGGTGGCTCCGGTTCGGCGAGCGACGGCACGATCAAGTTCGAGTCCGGCAAGGCCGTCGCCGTGTACGGCAAGGCGGGCAAGGGCATCGACGTCGCGTCCTCCACGCAGGCCGTCCAGGACGCGTACCGCGCGCAGGTGGAGACCGGCACGGGCACGGCGGTGAAGGTGGCCACGGCCACCCAGCAGCCGACGGTCACGAACGCCGAGGTGGACCGCGAGATGAAGGCGTTCGCCGAGCCGGCGATGTCGGATCTCGTGACCGTGCAGACGGACGCCACGCACACCGTGTCGTTCAGCCCGGAGAACACCCTCTGGAAGTTCATCGCGGTGAAGGCCGTCGACGGCAAGCTCACCGACACCTACGACCTCGATGCGCTCAAGGAGCTCTACGGCAACACCTTCGACGGTGTGACGATCGCGCGGGCCAACGGCGAGAAGACGGCGGTCACGCCGCAGGACGTGGTCGGCGCGCTGCGCCCCGCGCTCCTCGGCAAGACAGCCGCCGACCGCATCGGCGTGATCGAAACGAATCCCAGCTAGCAGACCCGCTTTCCGAGAGGGCGCCCGGCCATGACTCCCATGGCCGGGCGCCCTCTTGTCGTACGCCGGTCGCCGATGCAGCGTTGCCGCAAGGGGACCGCATCCGTACGCCCTCCCCGCCGATGTCGCCGCGGCGGCGGGCGTCCCCGTGCTCGCCCTCGCGGTGGGCGGCGACACCAGCCTGCCGCGCATCCTGTCCCGCTTCGCCGAGCTGGCCCACGCACTTGGTGGCGAACCCGCCAGGCAGCAGGGCCAGTTGGCGGCAGCCGAGGAGGCCGTACGGTCCGCGGTGAGCCCGCTGAAGGTGCTCGCGCTGTCGGCTGCCGGGTCCGGGCAGGTGCACCTCGCGCGGCCTCGGGCAGGGCCGGAGCTGCGCCATCTCGCAGAGCTGGGCGTCGAGTTGACCGACCCCGGCGCGGGAGGCGTGAACTGGTCCACCACCGACTGGGAGCACGCCGCCGCGCTCGCCCCCGACCTGGTCCTCGCCGACAGTCGCGGAAACGCCGTCCCGGCAAGGGAGTTGGACTCGGTCCCCGGCTGGCGCGCTCTCACCGCGATCGCCACCGTGGAGCCCTGGAATCCCGAACTGCCGTGCAGCGGCGCGGCCTGTGCGGCCTTCCTGCACTCGGTCGCGGACGCGCTGGAGGTGCTGCGCGCCAAGCGGTGAGCGGGCGACGGCGTACGTCGCGTATGACATCTGTCATCCGCGAATGACGACACGGGACACTGCCGAGGACGGGGCCCGCGTCGCCACGATGGATCTCATGACAACGACAGCGGCGATCGCAGGGGCGACCACCACCTCGGTGGTCGCGTTCGAATCGGTGACCAAGAGCTACGGCGGCGTCCGGGCCGTGGACGGGCTGACGCTCGAGCTGCACCCGGGCGAGACCGTCGCCCTCCTCGGCCCCAACGGCGCGGGCAAGTCGACCACACTGGACCTGCTCCTCGGACTCAAGCGCCCCGACAGCGGCGTGGTCCGGGTGTTCGGGGCCGGCCCGCGCGAGGCCATCGTCGGCGGCCGGGTCGGGGCGATGCTGCAGAGCGGCGGGCTGATGGACGAGGTCACCGTCGGCGAGCTGGTGAGGCTCGCGTGCGATCTGCACCCGAAGCCGTTCCGCGTCACCGACGTGCTGGCCCGCGCGGGCATCTCCCCGATCGCCGACCGCAAGGTCAACAAGCTCTCCGGCGGCCAGGCCCAGCGCGTCCGCTTCGCCCTCGCCACCGCCGGTGACAGCGACCTGATCGTCCTCGACGAGCCCACCACCGGCATGGACGTCACCGCCCGCCAGGCCTTCTGGTCCACCATGCGCGAGCAGGCCGACCAGGGACGTACGGTCCTGTTCGCCACGCACTACCTCGAAGAGGCCGACGCCATAGCCGACCGCGTGCTCGTCCTGCACCGTGGACGCCTGCTGGCCGACGGCACCGCCGCCGAGATCAAGGCGAAGGCGGGCGCGCGACGGATCGCCTTCGACCTGGAGGGCCCGATCGACGAGCCGGCCCTGCGCGCCCTTCCCTTCCTGACCTCGGCCGACGTATCGGGCCACACGGTCCGCATCCAGTCCACCGACGCCGACGCGACCGTCCACGCGCTGTACGGGCTCGGCGTCTACCCCCGCAACCTCGAAGTCGCCGGGCTCGGTCTCGAGCAGGCCTTCGTCGCCATCACGGCCGCCGAGGAGGCGAAGCAGAAGTGAACAGCCTCATCAAGCTGGAGATCACCCGCGCCCTGCGCAACCGCAAGTTCCTGTTCTTCTCGGTGATCTATCCCTCGGCCCTGTTCCTGCTGATCGCGGGCAGCGCCGACAGCACGACCATGGTGGACGGCACCGGACTCACCCTGCCGACCTTCTACATGGTCTCCATGGCCTCCTTCGGCGCCCTGACCGCCGTCCTGATGGGCAACAGCGAGCGCATCGCGAAGGAGCGCGAGAGCGGCTGGGTACGGCAGTTGCGGCTCACCCCGCTCCCGGGCCGCGGCTATGTGCTCGCGAAGACGGCGAGCGCGGCCGTCATCAGCCTGCCGTCGATCGTGGTCGTCTTCGTGGTCGCGGCGGCCGTGAAGGACGTACGCCTCGACGCCTGGCAGTGGGCGGCCCTCACCTTCGCGATCTGGGCAGGCAGTCTGGTCTTCGCCGCGCTCGGCGTCGCCATCGGCTACCTCGCCAGCGGCGACGCGGTCCGCCCGATCACGATGATCGTCTACTTCGGTCTGTCGATGCTCGGCGGCCTCTGGCTGCCGACCACGACCTTCCCCGACTGGCTGCAGAGCATCGCGAAGTGGCTGCCCACCCACGCGTACGCTGCCCTGGGGCAGTCGATCGAACTGGGCAACGCCCCGCACGCGACGGACCTCGCCATCCTCGCCGTCTCCTTCGTCCTGTTCGCGGGAGGCGCGGCCTGGCTGTACCGGAAGGACACTCCCCCAGTGCCTGAAGGGCTTGGGGGGACCCCCAAGGCGTGAGCGGCGTCGGCATCGGGCAGCGCCCGCAGAACCGCAAGCAGCAGATGGTCAAGTCCCTGTGGACCGGCATCTGGCTCATCTACCTGAGCGCGCCCGTCAGCGACCTGCTGAACGGCGGTCACAGCACCGGCGTCCGGATCCTCGGCTGGCTCGGCCTGGTCGTCTTCGTCGGCTGGTACATGATCCTGGTCTTCCGTACCGGCCGCGGCGAGACCAATGCCGTGGTGCTCGGCTCCCTCGCGGTCCTCGCCGCCCAGTCCACCCTCCTGTCCCTCACCCTGGGCCGGGAATGGCTCGTCCTCTTCGTGTACGTCTCGATCGCGTCCGGCGCGGCGCTCCCGCTGCGGCTGGCGCGCTGGACCATTCCGGCCACGTCCGCCCTGCTGACGGCGATCGCCCTGGCCGTCCCGGACGGCACGGCGTATCTGGCGGGGCTGCTCATCCCGGCGTTCCTCGGCGGGTTCGCCATGACCGGCGTACGCGAACTCGTGCGGACGACCATCGCTCTGCGCGAGGCCCGCGCCACCGTCGCGCAGCTCGCCGCGAACGAGGAGCGGCTGCGACTGGCACGTGACCTGCACGACCTACTGGGACATTCGCTGTCGCTCATCACGCTCAAGAGCGAGCTGGCCGGGCGCATGCTCCCCGACCACCCCGACAAGGCGGCCCAGCAGGTCGCCGACATCGAGAACGTCAGCCGCCAGGCCCTCGTCGACGTACGCGAGGCGGTCACCGGCTACCGGCGGCCCCGGCTGGCCGGTGAACTCGCGGGCACACGCGTCGCGTTGACTGCGGCGGACGTCATCGCGGACCTGCCGGACGAGCCGGACCTCAGCGGGGTCCCCGAGGAGAGCGAGTCAGCGCTGGCCTGGGCGCTGCGCGAGGCCGTCACCAATGTCGTACGGCACAGCGGGGCCCGGCGCTGCGTGGTGGGGCTCGTACGCCGCCAGACGCTGGACGGGCCCGTACTCGAACTGTCCGTGGAGGACGACGGGTCCGGGGGCCCGGGCAGTGGCCCCGGCAACGGTCTGACCGGGCTGACCGAACGCCTGGAGAAGGCGGGCGGATCCTTGGAGGCGGGACGGGCGCGGAGCGGGTTCCGACTGGTCGCGCGGGTGCCGACGGGCGACGCGGGCAACGCGGCCGGCCGACTGACCGGACCCGTAGGATCCGAGGCATGAGCCGAACGATCAAGGTCCTGCTCGCCGAGGACCAGTCGATGGTCCGCGAGGCGCTGGCCGCGCTCCTCGGCCTTGAGCCGGACATCGACGTCGTCGCCCAAGTGGCCCGCGGGGACGAGGTGTTGGCCGCCGCGCGCGAGCACGACGTGGACGTGGCACTCCTCGACATCGAAATGCCGGGGCAGACAGGCATCGAGGCGGCAGCCGAACTCCACAGGGAGATCCCCGGCCTCAAACTCGTCATCCTCACGACCTTCGGCCGCCCCGGCTATCTCCGCAGCGCCATGGAGTCCGGCGCCGACGCCTTCCTCGTCAAGGACGCTCCGGCCGCCCAACTCGCCGAAGCCGTACGGAAGGTACTCGCCGGCGAACGGGTCATCGACCCCACCCTGGCGGCCGCCGCCCTCGCCGAGGGCGCCAACCCGCTGACCGACCGCGAACGCGAGGTACTGCGCGCGGCGGCCGACGGCTCCACCAACGCCGAACTCGCCAAAGCCCTCCACCTCTCCCAGGGCACCGTCCGCAACTACCTCTCCACAGCCATCCAAAAACTGACGGCACGCAACAGAGCGGAGGCGGTGAGGATCGCGAGGGAGAAGGGCTGGCTGTAAAACCCCGGCCAGGGTGCGCCCCTCGGGGGCGCGGGGAACTGCGCGACCAGCCACGACGAGGGCCGTGATCGCGCGACGGCACAAGCCCCTACGGCGATGGGGCGAACTCAGTTGAGCATCGCCCGCGCGGCATGCGCCTGCCGCCGCACCCGATCCGCGGCCGCTTCGTCAACGGCGGCCACCACATCGGCGTACGCGTCGAGTTCCGCGGAACCGCCGAGGAAGTCGCCGCGCTGCACAAGCAGCTGAGCGCGCTCATACCGCAGCCGCGCAGGATGCGAAGGCAGCAGCAGCGCCAGCTCCACGGCCCACAGTGAGACATCGGACCGCTCGGGCCGAGTGGCAGCCCACGCCCGGATGTTGTTCAGGATGCGCATGACGACGTCGAGCGGTTCGGCGGGGGAGAGCATCGCCGGGTCGAGCGGCGCCCCGGTCGCCCCCGCGACGAGCAGCTCGGCGTCGGAACCGGTGAGTACGCGCCCTCCGTCGAAGGGATCGGCGAGTACCTGCTGCTCCGGGGGCCCGAAGCCGACGACGAAATGCCCCGGCAGCGCGACCCCGTACACGGGCGCGCCCGCCCTGCGCGCGACCTCCATCCACACCACGGAGAGCAGGATGGGCAGCCCGCTCCGCCGCCGCAGCACCTCGTGCAGCAACGAGGACCGGAGCCGCTGGTAGTCCCCGGGCGAGCCCCGGAACTCGCAGCGCCCGCCGAGGAGTTCACCGAGCGCCGCCGCCCAGGACCGAGGCCCGCCGGGCCGGAAGGGCAACAGCCCCGCCAGCCGGTCCAGCTCGATCTGCGCCGCGTCCATCCCGGCCTCGTCGAGGCCGCCGTCCGCCGCCGCCCCCACCAGCAGACACAGCACCGCCAGATCGGGCCGCTCGGCCCGCGCCTCGTCACCGAACCGCCGCCGCACCTCGGCGGCCCGCTCCGGCTCCGGAGGATGAGGGGGACGCATAGCAGCCTCGTGCCCGTTCACGACGATCGATACCGGTCGGTGCCGGGTACTTGTGGCGTTTGCCGGGATTGCTCGCCGTTCGGCAGTGGGGCCTGGAGGGACGGGTCGCCGCTCGGAACTGGTGTTTGCGGGGGCGGGCCGCCGCCCGGTACCGGGGTTTGCCGGGCCGGGCCGCTGCCGGGCGATGATGCTTGCCCGGACAGGTCGCTGCCAGGCGATGGCGTCCCCCCAGACAAGTCGCTGCCAGGCGATGGCGTCCGCCCGGACAGGTCGCTGCCGGGCACCGGTGTCTGCCGGGACCCGTCGTCGCCGGACGCTTCTGACGTCTGCGGCCCTCGGTAGTGGTGGTACGCGTGATGCGCCCCGAACCCCATCCGCTCGTACAGCGCCCGCGCCCCCGCGTTGTCCATCTCCACCTGGAGCCAGCCCGCCGAGGCGCCCTCGTCCAGGGCCCGCCGGGCCAGCGCCGCCATCACGGTCGTCGCGAGCCCCTGGCGGCGGTACGCCGGGTCGACCTCGACGGCGGCGAAACCGGCCCACCGCCCGTCCACCACGCACCGCCCGATCGCGGCCGGAGCCGCACCCCCGGCACCGGGCACCGTCGCGAACCACACCGACGGCCCGCTCCCCAGCACTTTCAGGGCCACCTCGCTCACCCCCTTGCGCTGGTACCGGCCCAGCCACGCCGCATCCGCCTCCCGCGACAGCACGACCCCGGGAGCCTCGCGATCCCCGACCGGCGCGAGCGCCCCGATCCACAGCTCGGCCGTCACCTCACGCGCCCACCCGCGCGCCTCCAGCTCCGCGCACAGCAGCTCCTGCGTGCCCTCGGCCCCGGTGGCGGTCTGGATGTACGCGGGCAGGTCACGGGCGGCGTACCAGCCCCGTACGTACGTCAGCGCCTCGTCCAGCGGCAGTCCGGGATCACCGAGCGGCAGCACGGAGTTGGCGCGCCGGGTGAACCCGGAGGCCGCCCGCAGTTCCCAGTCGCCGAGCCGCTCGCTCTCCACCGGCCGCCAGGCCCGTGCGGCGACCCGCGACAGCTCCTCGTACGAGGCCGCCGGGCCCCGCCGCCGCGCCGGAGCGGACGGCACGACCTTGCCCGCGACCAGCGAGGATTCCGAAATCCGGACACGCTCACCGGTCCGCCGTGTGATCGTCAACACACCGTCGTCCCATGATGTGAGAACACCCACCGTGTCGGTGAATTTCTCCCCGTCGGCGGCATCCTCGTACAAGCGCCGAACAGAGACACGTTTGCCCACGTCAGCAGCGGTGATGCGGACCTCGAGACGGCCAGACGCAGAGATTTCCACAGGTCGGTGCACCCCTCCTGTTCGGATCAGGACCAAGAACGGAGATACTAGGGGCGGGCATCGACGACGCCGCGCTCCCGCGCGCCAGGCGGCGGGAG
This sequence comes from Streptomyces sp. NBC_00620, assembly GCF_026341825.1. Classification (GTDB taxonomy): domain Bacteria; phylum Actinomycetota; class Actinomycetes; order Streptomycetales; family Streptomycetaceae; genus Streptomyces. Next base: position 388,716 of record NZ_JAPENY010000001.1, on the reverse strand, counting down.
CCTACGAAGGCCCGCCAGCGCCCTATCGAGGAGGAACGACAGCGTGACCTACGTCATCGCGCAGCCTTGTGTCGACGTCAAGGACAAGGCGTGCATCGAGGAGTGCCCGGTCGACTGCATCTACGAGGGCTCCCGGTCCTTGTACATCCACCCGGACGAATGCGTCGACTGTGGAGCCTGTGAGCCGGTGTGCCCGGTCGAGGCGATCTTCTACGAGGACGACACTCCCGAAGAGTGGAAGGACTACTACAAGGCGAACGTCGAGTTCTTCGACGAACTCGGCTCGCCCGGCGGCGCCAGCAAGCTCGGCCTGATCGAGCGCGACCACCCCTTCGTCGCAGCGCTCCCGCCGCAGAACCAGTAAGCGGCCCGGCATACGCGCCGCCTCGGTCCCGTACGGCCTGATCGCCTTGATCGCCGTACGGGACCGAGGCGTTTGCCGTACCGGTGAGCGTGGCGAGTACAGCGAGTACCAGCGATACGTACGGGTCGAAGGCCGCCGTACGTGCGAGAAAGTGAGCCAGATCCCGTGTCCGCAGTCACCGACCGGCTTCCCACCTTCCCCTGGGACAAGCTCGAGCCCTACAAGGCGACGGCCGCCGCCCACCCGGACGGCATCGTCGACCTGTCCGTCGGCACCCCGGTCGACCCGGTGCCCGAGCTGATCCAGAAAGCTCTGGTCGCGGCCGCGGACTCGCCCGGCTACCCCACGGTGTGGGGCACGCCCGAGCTGCGCGACGCGCTCACGGGCTGGGTGGAACGCCGGCTCGGCGCGCGCGACATCACGCACCACCACGTACTCCCGATCGTCGGTTCCAAGGAACTGGTCGCCTGGCTCCCGACCCAGCTGGGCCTTGGCCCCGGGGACAAGGTGGCGTTCCCGCGCCTGGCCTACCCGACGTACGAGGTCGGCGCCCGCCTCGCCCAGGCGGACCACGTGGCGTACGACGACCCGACGGACCTGGACCCCACGGACCTCAAGCTCCTCTGGCTGAACTCCCCGTCGAACCCCACGGGCAAGGTCCTCTCCGCGGCGGAACTGACCCGGATCGTCGCCTGGGCACGGGAGCACGACATCCTCGTCTTCGCCGACGAGTGCTACATCGAGCTCGGCTGGGAGGCCGACCCGGTCTCGGTCCTCCACCCGGACGTGTGCGGCGGCTCGTACGAGGGGATCGTCTCGGTCCACTCGCTGTCGAAGCGGTCGAACCTGGCGGGCTACCGCGCCGCGTTCCTCGCCGGCGACCCCGCCGTCCTCGGCGACCTCCTCCAGATCCGCAAGCACGGCGGCATGATGACCTCCGCGCCGACCCAGGCCGCCGTGATCGCCGCCCTGTCCGACGACACCCACGTCCGCGAACAGCGCGAGCGCTACGCGGCCCGCCGTACGGCCCTGCGGGACGCCCTTCTCCAGCACGGCTTCCGCATCGAGCACAGCGAGGCCAGCCTCTACCTCTGGGCCACCCGCGACGAGTCCTGCTGGACCACCGTCGCCCACCTCGCCGACCTGGGCATCCTCGTAGCCCCCGGCGACTTCTACGGCCCAGCAGGCGACAACTTCGTACGAGTGGCCCTCACAGCAACGGACGAGCGAGTGAACGCAGCGGTAGCCCGCTTGCAGCGATAACCGCTACCGCTACCGCTGTGGTCCAGTGCAGCTCCGGTCAGGTGCAGAGCACAGACGAGGGGGTCCAGGGAACGTACGTTCCCTGGACCCCCTCGCCGTTCAGACCCGGCGTCAGCCGAGCGGCAGCCCCTTCAGCGGCAGCTGCCCGGTCGGCAGCCCACCCTTGGTGACCGCGTCGGTCGGCAGCCCCTTGGTAACCGCGTCCGTCGGAAGACCACCCCCCGCCGACTTGGCGGTTTCACCGACCAGGCCACCGGCCTGCCCCGCGGTGTCCCCGGCCACCTGCTGCGCCGCCGGCGTCGCCGTCTTGGCGACCTTCCCGCTGGTCTTGCCCGCGGCCGGCACCGCCTTCTTGACCGCGTCGCCGCCGGACTTGCCCGCGAGCCCGGTCACGTTCTGAGCCGCACCGTCGACCGTGTTGCCGACGCTCGCCCCGTCCAGGGCGGTCAGTCCGCCGAGGTTGGGGGTGGCCGGCAGTTCGGGGGCCGCGCTGGCGGAGCCGGCCGCACCGACCCCGGCTGCCGCTCCCGCTGCGACGAGCAGCGCGGCACGGGCGATCCGGCGGGTCAGGGGGAGGGACATGATGCTCCTTAGACGGAAGAGAACGGTGAAATGTCCATCCAGGCCCGGCAGTTGACCGACTGGCTGTCGGCAGACCGTCGACCGACCGAAGGTGATCGTTCCGGACTCGGACGCAGTGACTACCGCTCGAAGCCCGCGAAGGTTGCGGTGACCCAACGTAAAGAGTTGGTAATGCGTCGCATAATCATCTGCGGACAAAGACGGCCAAAGAACACCCGGTCGGAAAGTCTGCCGAATCCCTACGGCCCTTTGTTTCCAAGGGATTCGGCGGAAACGGGAGTGACCGCGCGAAAACCTGCGCACTGGCGCGACCGCCCGCTACGCGACCCACCCCAACGGGTGAGGACTCGTACTACTGCCCAGTGACGATTCGGACCTCGGCGGTGGACGCCTCCGCGGCCGAGCCCCCGTTCGCGTCGGACGTACCCCACTCGCTGTCGATGCTTTCGGCCGTCCACTCCCGCCCCGCGTACGAGACCCGCTCGATGTGCAGTGCCGAGGAGTTGGCCACGGCCCAGTGCGCCAGCTCCCAGCCGCGCTGCCGGACGCCGGTCCCGGCGGCGTTCGTGGACACGGGTACGGACACGGTCCGGCTCGTGGTCGTCGGCGAAGGGGAAGCCGTGGCGGCCGCCGTCGGCGAGGCGGAAGCACCCGAGGCGCTCACATCCGCGCCGGCCTCCTGCAGCACGTCACGCCCGAAGTCCCGTACGAGCGCGGCCCGCACCGAGTCCGTGCCACCGGCGGGGGTCGACTCGGCGGGCCCCTGGCAGGTCAGCGTGGCCGCCGAGCGGCCGGTCAGGGCCGCGGCAAGGAGCGTGGCGTCCGGCTCGTGCTTCGCGTACGCGTCCGGGTAGGCGCTGCGCTGTACGCGCTGCGCGGCAACGGTGAGCGGCAGCTGCGCATAGCCCTTCACCTTGGCCAGGTGCTCGTAGAAGATGTCCGCCGCGTACGCCGGATCCAGGATCTCCTTCGTCGTCCCCCAGCCCTGCGAGGGCCGCTGCTGGAAGAGGCCGAGCGAGTCCCGGTCGCCGTGCTGGATGTTGCGCAGCCCCGACTCCTGGAGCGCCGTCGCGAGGGCGATCGTCACGGCACGCTCGGGCATGCCGCGGTTGGTGCCGACCGCCGAGATCGTCGCCGCGTTCACCGCCTGCTCCGGCGTGAACTCGTACGACTCGCCGTCGCTCTTTCCCGAGACGACCGTGCAGCGGGGCACTCCGGGCCCCCCGGTGAGGTACTGCACCGTGAGATAGCCCGCGAGCGCGAGCAGGACCACGACGGCCCCTCCGAAACGGAGGAGGCGGCCGCGCCGGACGGGGGTGGGGGACGGCTCTGACACGTCGTACAAGGTACTGGAGGCCGCTGTCGGCGACCGGCGGGGCTGTGGATAACCCTGCGGAGCCCGGAGCGCTAGGGTCGACGGCATGGCCGACACCCCCCTTGACCTCACGCTGGACGCTGCCGAGCTGACCGCGCGGCTCGTCGACTTCCCCTCGGAGAGCGGCAACGAGAAGCCGCTCGCGGACGCCGTCGAAATCGCGCTGCGCGCCCTGCCGCATCTGACGGTCGACCGGTACGGCAACAACGTCGTCGCGCGGACGAACCTGGGCCGCGCCGAGCGCGTCGTCCTCGCCGGCCACATCGACACGGTCCCCATCGCGGACAACGTCCCCTCCCGCCTCGACGAGGACGGCGTGCTCTGGGGCTGCGGCACCTGCGACATGAAGTCGGGGGTGGCGGTCCAACTGCGTATCGCGGCCACGGTGCCCGCCCCCAACCGCGACCTCACCTTCGTCTTCTACGACAACGAAGAGGTCGCCGCACACTTGAACGGCCTGAAGCATGTCTCCGAAGCCCACCCCGATTGGCTCGAGGGCGACTTCGCGGTCCTCCTGGAGCCGACGGACGGTCAGGTGGAGGGCGGCTGCCAGGGCACACTCAGGATGTTCCTGAAGTTCACCGGCGAGCGGGCGCACTCCGCGCGCGCGTGGATGGGCTCCAACGCGATCCACGCGGCGGCCCCGGCCCTGGCCAGGCTCGCCGCGTACGAGCCGCGCACACCGGTCGTGGACGGCCTCCGGTTCCACGAGGGCCTCAACGCCGTCCGCATCGAAGGCGGCGTCGCCACCAACGTCATCCCCGACGCCTGCACCCTCGTCGTCAACTTCCGCTACGCACCCGACCGCAGCGAGGCCGAGGCCGAGGCCTTCGTCCGCGACTACTTCGCGGACTGCGGCGTGGACGAGTTCGTCGTCGACGACCACACCGGCGGGGCCCGCCCCGGCCTGACCCACCCGGCAGCGGCGGCCTTCATGGCGGCCGTCGGCGGTGAGGCCCGCCCCAAGTTCGGCTGGACCGACGTCGCCCGCTTCAGCGCACTCGGGGTGCCCGCGGTGAACTACGGCCCCGGTACCCCGCTCCTGGCCCACAAGGTGGACGAGCGGGTCAAGGCCTCCATGATCCCGGAGGCCGAGGAGCGGCTGCGAGCCTGGCTGACGTCCTAAGGCGCGGCTGAGACGCGGCTGAGCCGTGCTGGTGCTCGGCGGACATGCTCGCGTCCCCCCTCCGTAACCCGCGTAGATCTACGCTGGGGTGGAACGACCGCAAGCGGAGGGAGCGCACATGGCTACTGGCAACCCCGAGGGCAAGAGGCGGCCACCGGAGGAACAGCGCCTGGGACCGGTGCTGCGCAGGCGGGATCAGGTGCAGGCGAGCACAACCGACCAGCGACTCCTGGACGCGGGCGGGCCCTCCGACTGGGTGCACACCGACCCCTGGCGGGTCCTCCGCATCCAGTCCGAATTCATCGAAGGCTTCGGCACACTGGCCGAACTCCCGCCCGCGATCAGTGTGTTCGGATCCGCTCGTACGAAGGCGGACTCGCCCGAGTACGAGGCGGGCGTGGCACTCGGCCGCGGTCTCGTCGAGGCAGGCTTCGCCGTGATCACCGGCGGTGGCCCGGGCGCCATGGAAGCCGCCAACAAGGGCGCCTGCGAGGCCAAGGGCATCTCCGTCGGCCTCGGCATCGAGCTGCCCTTCGAGCAGGGCCTCAACCAGTACGTCGACATCGGCCTCAACTTCCGGTACTTCTTCGTCCGCAAGATGATGTTCGTCAAGTACGCGCAGGGCTTCGTGGTCCTCCCCGGCGGACTCGGCACACTGGACGAACTCTTCGAGGCCCTGACCCTGGTCCAGACCCAGAAGGTCACCCGCTTCCCGATCGTCCTCTTCGGCACCGAGTACTGGGGCGGCCTGGTCGACTGGCTCAAGAACACCCTCATCGCCCAGGGCAAGGCGTCCGAGAAGGACTTGCTGCTGTTCCACCTGACGGACGACGTGGACGAGGCGGTGTCGTTGGTGTCGAAGGAGGCGGGGCGGTAGAGCTTTTCAGCCCGTCCGGCGTTTGAGGACGAGGCCGTTCAGGCCGAAAGCGGGGGTCTGGGGGCGGCAGCCCCCAGGTACGGGACGGGCAGGGGCGGAGGGGGCGAAGAAACCCCCTACGCCAGCCCCCGCCGAGCCACAGCCGGTGGCCGGTGTCCGGCGATGGACGCGACCATGTCCAGCACCTGCCGCGTCTCCGCGACCTCATGGACCCGGTACACCTGAGCCCCCAGCCAAGCCGAAACGGCAGTCGTCGCCAACGTCCCCACCACCCGCTCCTTCACCGGCTTGTCCAGCGTCTCGCCCACGAAGTCCTTGTTGGAGAGCGAGACAAGAACGGGCCACCCGGTGGACACCATCTCGCCGAGACGCCGAGTCGCCTCCAGACTGTGCCGCGTGTTCTTCCCGAAGTCGTGCCCGGGGTCGATCAGAACGGACTCCCGAGGCACCCCCAGCGACACCGCCCGCTCGGCAAGACCGAGGGTCACCCGGAGAATGTCGGCCACGACATCGTCGTACGCGATCCGATGGGGACGCGTACGCGGCTCGGAGCCCCCGGCATGGGTGCACACCAGCCCCACCCCGTACCGCGCGGCCACCTCGGCCAGCCGCGGATCCACCCCGCCCCACGCGTCGTTGAGCAGATCCGCCCCCACCTCGCAGACCGCCTCGCCGACCTCGTGCCGCCAGGTGTCGACGCTGATGATCACGTCGGGAAACCGCCGCCGCACCTCGGCGACGAAACCGACCGTACGACGCGCCTCCTCGTCGGCGGTCACTTCTTCCCCCGGCCCCGCTTTGACCCCGCCGATGTCGATGATGGCGGCGCCCTCGGACACCGCCTGCTCCACGCGGGCGAGCGCGGGCTCGTCGCGGAACGTGGACCCCTGGTCGTAGAAGGAGTCGGGGGTCCGGTTCACAATGGCCATGATCACCGGCTCATGCGGGTCGAATTCATGCCTGCCGAGCCTGAGCATCCCCTGTGACCTCTCCCAGTAAGTCCCGCTGATGAGCCGCCTGCGACCCTAACTGTCAGACTCGCATGGCACGATCGGACCCGACACTTCAGCTTCAGCACCAACCGCTTCAGCACTGTCCGCTGCAGCGCTATCCACGCCGACGCGCCCCGCGTCGGCACCAGAGCGTGGGGACCTCAGCGATGTTCATGTTCTTGTTCCTGGTCGTCGCGCTCGCCGTTGTGGTCGCCGCGGTGACAGTGGCCGTGGTGGGCGGCGGCGAGAGCGCGCCCCTTCCCGAGGCCGGACCGGAGCGGCTGGTGGACCCGTTTCCGCTGGACCGGCCGGTGAACCGGGAGGATGTCGAGACGCTGCGCTTCCCGCTCGCCGTACGCGGCTACCGCATGGCGGACGTCGATGACGCCCTCGGCCGCCTCGGCGCCGAGATCGCCGAGCGGGACGCCCGTATCGCCGACCTGGAGGCCGCGCTCGACGGCGCCAGGGCGTCCACTGCCCCCTCAACCTCGCTGCACAAGCACGCCGAGGAGGATCACCAGTGACCGACGCACTCGCGGGCCCGGACGGCGCGCTGCGCTGCCCCTGGGCGCTGTCGACCGAGGACTACGTGGCGTACCACGACGAGGAGTGGGGCCGCCCGGTCCACGGCGACGACGCGCTGTACGAGCGGCTGTGCCTGGAGGCCTTTCAGTCGGGCCTGTCCTGGATCACCATCCTGCGCCGCCGCGAGGGGTTCCGGGCCGCTTTCGCCGGCTTCGAGATCGCCAAGGTGGCGACCTTCACCGACGCGGACAAGGAGCGCCTGCTCGCCGACCCGGGCATCATCCGCAACCGCGCCAAGATCGAGGCGACAGTCGCCAACGCGCGCGTGCTGACCGACTGGGCACCGGGCGAGCTGGACGAGCTGATCTGGTCCTTCGCCCCGGCCACCCGCCCGGCCCCGAAGAGGCTGGCCGACGTCCCGGCCGTCACCGACGAGTCGACCGCCCTCTCCAAGACCCTCAAAAAACGCGGCATCCGCTTCGTGGGCCCGACCACGGCCTACGCCTTGATGCAGGCCTGCGGCCTGGTCAACGACCACTTGGCAGATTGCACGTCCAGGAGCGTCCCGTAGGGGCGCGGGGAACTGCGCGACCAGCCACACCGGGCCCGCAGTTCCCAATCAAACGGTCACCGCCCCAAGTACTTCGGCTTCTCCTTGTTCACGAACGCCTGAACAGCGATCAAGTGGTCCTCTGAAGCCCCCGCCCGAGACTGAAGCTCGTCCTCCTTCTCCAGGGACTCGTCCAGGGAGTGGGAGAGGGCATAGGCAAGGGACTCCTTGAGGGCGGCATACGCCAGCGTCGGCCCTTCGGCCAGCGCACGGGCCACCTTCACGGCCTCGGAGGCCAGCTCCGAGGAGGGCACGAGCCGGTTCGCAATCCCCAGCTCGTACGCCTCCTGAGCGCTGATGCTGCGCGGAAAGAGCAGCAGATCGGCGGCACGGCTCGGGCCGACGACCCGAGGCAGCGTCCAGGAGATACCGGAGTCGGCGGTCAGCGCGACCCCGGCGAACGACGTGTTGAACGCAGCCGTATCGGCCACGATCCGGTAATCCGCCGCGAGCGCGAAGCCGAACCCGGCCCCCGCCGCGACGCCGTTCACCGCGGCCACCACCGGCTTCGCCGCCCCGGTCAGGGCCCGCACGATCGGGTTGTAGTGCTCCTGCACGGTGCTCATGACACCCTCGCCGGCGCCCGACTCGCGGGCCGCGAGCAGCCCGCCTACGTGTTCCTTGAGGTCCTGGCCCACGCAGAACGCCCGGTCACCGGCGGCGGTCAGCAGCACGGCCCGTACGGAGTCGTCGGAGGCGGCGGCCTCTGCCGCGTCCCGGAAGGCGACCTTGGTCGCGATGTTCATCGCGTTCATCGCCTCGGGGCGGTTCAGCGTGATCGTCGCGAGTCCGTCGCTCACCTCGTAGAGCACGGTGTCGGCCATGGTGGGTCCCCTCCGGTGTCGCGGCTCCGTCGTACCCGCCTACCCGCCGGTACGTCCTGCTTCCGAGGACAGCATGACGGAGATCACTGACAGTGGAGCCGCTCGGACATGTGACCTGCGTCAAAGAATTCGTGACCTTGGAGGGTCGTGCGGCGGCGCAGTATCGCAGTCACATCGCCGAATTGAGTGGTTTTGCTCAAGCGCGTTGCGCAAGCGATGCCGACTGATGTTGGTCATCGGGTCCTGAGATGCGGGATAATGGCCTGGAAGCAATGTGTTCGATGCCGGTGACGCGTGTCCTATGAGGGGACGGGCGTGCCCTTCTAAGGGGCCGTCGGCGACGATGAGCTGGTTTCAGGAAGGGGAACGAGCATGGCGGCCATGAAGCCGCGGACGGGCGATGGCCCGCTCGAGGTGACCAAGGAGGGGCGGGGCATCGTCATGCGCGTTCCGCTCGAAGGCGGCGGTCGGCTCGTCGTCGAGCTGACCCCTGACGAGGCCGACGCGCTCGGCGACGCCCTCAAGAAGGTCGTCGGCTGACGCGGGACGCGACCATACCCCTACAGCTGCCCTGGCATCGTACGCGGTGCCGGGGCAGCTGTTTTTCATGGGTACGGGACCGACGTAACCCCTGGTCAGAGGCCCAGGCGGGTGCCCTGGATCAGCGTTTGACCGCGCACAGCAGGCCGTCGCCCACGGGCAGTAGCGAGGGCACCAGATCCTGGCTCTCGCGCACTGCGCGCAGCAGCTCCCGCAGTCGCCCGACCTCCGCCGGCTGCGGTCCCGCGTCCACCGTGCGGCCGTCCGCGAAGACGCCCTCGAAGACGACGAGCCCGCCCGGACGAAGCAGGCGCAACGATTCAGCGAAGTAGTCCAGGCACTCCAGACGGTCGCCGTCGCAGAAGACGAGGTCGTACCCGGAGTCCGCGAGCCGGGGCAGGACATCGAGGGCGCGGCCCGGGATGAAGCGGGCGCGGTTGCTGGCGAAACCGGCGGCGCGGAAGGCCTGGCGGGCGAACTGCTGGCGCTCCGGCTCCGGATCCACGGTGGTCAGTACCCCGTCCGGCCGCATGCCGTTGAGGAGATGGATTCCGGAGACTCCGGTCCCGGTCCCGATCTCCGCCACCGCTTTCGCGTCCACGGTGGCGGCGAGCAACCGCAGCGCGGCGCCTGTACCGGGCGACACCGAGCGCAGCCCTGCTTCCTGGGCCCGGTCCCGGGCCCAGAGCAGTGCTTCGTCCTCGGCGACAAAGGCGTCGGCGAACGCCGCCCAGCTTGGCTGCCGGTTGCCGGTAATGACCCTCTCCTGTCCCCGTAGTTGCCTGGCCGTGACTGTATCCGTTGGTGCCGGGAACCCGCAGATGGGACCAGGCGTTTAGAGGGGTGGGGAAACGCACTGGGGGGAAGCACGTGGATCAGGACGCCGAGCAAGTGCTGACGCAGCGATATGAGCACGTATCAAATTCTCGTAAAACCGCTTATCCGGAGCTAACGGGCGAGGTGGCTATGGTAGGGGCTCCACTGGACACCACCAGAGCCGACAGGGGAGGTGCGGCTGCGCCTGTGGATCGGGGAGGAGTGCTGCGGCGCTTTCTCAGGTCGGCGGGTGAGCCGAAATCCGTGACCAACACCGCTGACCGTATCCACAGTGCCGACTCCGGGCAGACCGCGACGTTTTCCACCGACGCGGAGTCGCAGGCGTGGACTCCGCCCACCTGGGAGGAGATCGTCAGCACGCACAGCGGCCGGGTCTACCGGCTCGCCTACCGCCTGACGGGCAACCAGCACGATGCCGAGGACCTGACACAAGAGGTCTTCGTCCGTGTCTTCCGCTCCCTGTCGACCTACACGCCCGGCACCTTCGAGGGCTGGCTGCACCGCATCACCACGAATCTCTTCCTGGACATGGTGCGCCGCAAGCAGCGCATCCGCTTCGACGCCCTCGGCGACGACGCGGCCGAGCGACTGCCCAGCCGTGAGCCGTCCCCGCAGCAGGTCTTCAACGACGCGCACTTCGACGCGGACGTCCAGCAGGCGCTGGACACCCTCGCGCCCGAATTCCGCGCCGCGGTCGTCCTCTGTGACATCGAGGGACTTTCGTACGAGGAGATCGCCGCGACCCTGGGCGTCAAGCTCGGCACGGTCCGCAGCCGGATCCACCGTGGCCGCTCGCAGCTGCGCAAGGCCCTCGCACACCGGTCTCCCGAGGCCCGTGCCGAGCGCCGCGGCTTCGCGGTCACCGGTGTGCCCGCGCTGGGAGGAGGGGGCGCGACCGCGTGAGTGGATCACGGCCGAACCCTGCCCAGCGGCGCGTTGCCGATCAGCATCTGGGAGACCGACTGTCCGCCCTCGTGGACGGAGAGCTCGGTCATGAGTCGCGCGAGCGCGTCCTGGCCCACCTCGCCACCTGTGCGAAGTGCAAGGCCGAGGCGGCCGCCCAGCGCCGACTGAAGAACGTGTTCGCGGAGATGGCCCCGCCGCCGCCCTCCGAGAGCTTCCTGGCCCGCCTCCAAGGGCTCCCCGGCGGAGGCGACTCCGACGCAGGCATGGGCTCGCCGTTGGGCGGGGGTGCCTTCGGCGGAAGAATCCCCGGTGGCTCCGCCGGCACCGGCGTCTTCGGAGTGAGGGGCGAGCCCTTCGGTTACGTCCCCGCCGAACCCCACGCCGACGTGCTGCCCCCCTCCTCGGGGCGCGGCTTCCGCATCCATGACGTCAGCCGTCACGAGGCCGAGCGGTCGGCCTCACGCGGGCTGCGCTTCGCCTTCGCCGCGGCCGGAGCGGTGTCGCTTGCCGCCGTCGCGCTCGGCGGGGTGTCGACCGGGACCACCGGTGACACCACGGCCGCGCGGGGCGAATCCGGTACCGGAAGCAATGTGACGCCGACGCGTCCGCCGGGCGCGGGGGCCTCGACTGCTCCCGAGTCCCAGCGACGCCGGTCCGTCGGGCCACTGCTCGCACAGGGCGAGCGGACGCTCGGCCAGAGCACGGTGGCGCCCACCGAGGTGTCCGCGCCGCTGCTCCCCGGAGTCCCCGCTCCGCCCGACCGTGCCCAGGAGGTCATGCACACACTGACGGCCCCCATGGTCGCCGGTGCCGCCGTGATGTCCCCGCTCATACGTCCGTTCACCGAAGTCGAGCCGATCGCTCTGACCTCGTGGTCCACAGCCCCGGACGTCACGACTCCGGGCCTGCTCGCCGCCCCCGCCCCCCTCTCGTCCCCCTCTTCCTCCCCGTCCCCCACCTCCCCCTCCTCAGGCACCCTCCGCTGACCCCGCCCTCTGCGCGGCGGCCCGTGAACCTGGTTGAATCCGGGGTGGGCCGCGTCCGCCGGAGGGATTCCGGACGCGGAGTCGACAATCTGTGGCAACCGTCGGTGAGTTGTGCCCGGGGGCCAGGTGTGGGGAGAGCATGAACGAGGGGAAGCCCACGAAGGCGAAGTGGTGGAGCCGACCCCGGCCACCGGTCCCCCCGGGGGATGCCGGGGCGGGCTCGCCCGCGGACGTACGGATGGCCGAGGGCGATTTCGAGTTGGCCCGGCCTCTCGGTGACGGTGAGTTGGCGGCGTCCGGCGCCGATGCCGACTCGACAGGGTTCGGCGTCCACGCCGACTCGACGGGGTCCGGCGTCGACGCCGACGGCGACTTCGAGTTGGCCCGTCCTGCGGCTCCGGCCCACCACGACAGCGAGTCGGACGGCATCCCTGCTGTTCCTCCCGCCGACCTCTCCGCCACTCCTGCCACCGGCCTTCCCGCCGTTCCTGCAGCTCCTCCCAACGGCCTTCCCGCTGTTCCCCCCGCTTCCCCCACCCCCCTTCCTTCCGACGCTGTCCCTGACGATCAGGCCCCCGCCGACCGTCCCAAGCCTCTGCACGACCCCGACCCCTACAGCACCCCGCCCTACGGCGAACCGGGCCCCTGGGCCCCGGCCCCGCCCGTCCAGCACCCCGCGGCCACGCCCGCACACGGCACCCACGTCCCGGCGGCGCCCCCGGCTCAGGACACACACGTACCGCCCGTGCCCGTGCCCGCGGTCTTCGCGCAGAGCCCGGGCCACCAGCCGCCCGCCGCCGCCTCTCCCTCCCCCTGGCAGAACTACGACCCCTGGGCCGCCCCCGGCCCCCTCCAGCAGAACGGCGCGGCCGTGGCCACCAAGGCCCAGCGGCGCAAGCGGGCCACCAAGGTGTTGGTCCTCGGGGCCGTGGTGATCGCTCTGGTCTCCGGAGGCGTCGGAGGCACCGTAGGGGCCTATCTGGAGCGGAACGGCGGGGGGAGTGACATCGAGCTGCCGCAGGCCGTGAGGGAGGTCCCGGAGCGGGCTCCGGACAGCGTGGCCGGGATCGCCGCCCAGGCGCTGCCCAGCGTCGTCACCCTGCATGTCAGCGGCTCCGAAGAGGAGGCCACCGGCACCGGCTTCGTGCTCGACGGCCAGGGGCACATCCTCACCAACAACCACGTGGTCGAACCGGCCGCCGACAGCGGCGAGATATCCGTGACGTTCAGCAGCGGCGACACGGCAAAGGCCAAGGTCGTCGGGCGCGACAGCGGGTACGACCTCGCCGTCGTCCGGGTGACCGGCGTCAGCGGCCTCGACCCCATGCCGCTCGGCAACTCCGACAACGTCCAGGTCGGCGACCCGGTCGTCGCCATCGGCGCCCCCTTCGACCTCGCCAACACCGTCACCTCCGGCATCATCAGCGCCAAGGAGCGGCCCATCACGGCGGGCGGGGAGAGCGGCGACGGGAGCGACGTCAGTTACGTGGACGCGTTGCAGACCGACGCTCCCATCAACCCCGGCAACTCCGGCGGACCCCTTCTCGACTCCAAGGCCCAGGTCATCGGCATCAACAGCGCCATCCGCTCCGCCGACAGCGGCTCCGGCCTGGAGAGCGGTCAGTCCGGTTCGATCGGGCTCGGTTTCGCCATCCCCATCAACCAGGGCAAGCGCGTCGCCGAGGAGCTGATCAACACCGGCAGGGCGACCCACCCCGTGATCGGCGTGACGCTCGACATGGACTACACGGGCGACGGCGCCAAGGTCGGGACGCAGAGCGGCGACGGCGGCCCGGCGGTCACCGAGGGCGGCCCCGGCGCCAAGGCGGGCATCGAGCCGGGCGACATCATCACCGAGATCGACGGCCGTCCCGTGCACTCCGGTGAGGAGCTCATCGTGAAGACCCGCGCGCACCGCCCCGGCGACACGCTCCGGCTGACCGTCCTGCGGGGCGGCACGGAGAAGCAGATCAGCCTGGTCCTCGGCTCGGCCGACAGCAACTGACAGGAACTTCACAGAAAGTCGGCCCGGGCCCGCCCTGAACGGCAAACTTCGCGGAAAACCCGCCGTGTACATGAACCCGGAAGCCCCGGGACAGTTCCGGACGGACAGGATGGCCGGGTACCGTGGACACGGCCCGGACCACGGAAGACCTGCCGAGGGCCGAGGACCGAGGACATCGCAAGGAGCTTCAGGTGTTCAATGACATAGGACCGCTCGAGGTCGTGGCGCTCGTTGTCCTCGCCGTGCTCGTCTTCGGTCCGGACAAGCTCCCCAAGCTGATCCAGGATGTCACGCGCACCATCCGCAAGATCCGTGAGTTCTCGGACAGCGCCAAGGCGGACATCCGCGAGGAACTCGGTCCGGAGTTCAAGGACTTCGAGTTCGAGGACCTCAACCCCAAGACGTTCATCCGCAAGCAGCTGGACAATGACGAGCTGGGGCTCAAGGAAATCCGCAACGGCTTCGACCTGAAGAAGGAGATGGCCGAGGTCACGGACGCGGTGCACGGCCGCGAGTCCGAATCGTCGGCCACCCCGTCCGGCGGCTCCGTCGACATGACGAAGAAGCGCGAGAAGCTCGACCTCGCCAAGGACGAGCGCCCGCCCTTCGACGCGGACGCCACCTGAGCCGTACACGGCTCGTGCCGCACGTGAGCTGAGTCTCACGCGGCCTGAAAACGTACCCACGCGCCGGGCGGTTTCCCGGCTGCTCGGAGCGGTGTGGCTATGCTGCCCAGTTGTTGTGCGGACCGATACGGACGCCCGAGGGGGGCGGGCCCGTCGGTCCGACGAGAGCTAGGAGGCGTCCGGCAGATGGAGACGACAAGTCGGGTAGGCGCGCAGGCGCCGGCCGCGGAGGGCGGACAACAGGTCCCCTCCGCCCGGCGCACGGTCGACGGCTACCTGCTGGCGCCCTTCCCTTGGTACGGCCTCGACGAGGCCTTCACGGGGCCGCGCTGGCTGATGCAGGTGGGTACCTCGGCGGACGGTGCCGTCGAGCACGGTTCGATCGGGCACGGTGAAGAGCCCACCGTGCGCGGTGAGACGACGGAGGACAAGGAACGCTTCGCGGTGGTGGTCACCGTCGCGGCCAGCCCCGTACGCCGCAGCGCGGACGGTACGGGCCTGCTGGAGGCCACCTCGGTCTCCTCCGCGGCCTGGCTCGCGGGAGTGGGGCTGCTGTCCTTCACCTGGCCCGGCCAGATGGACCACACCCTCCGGGACGACTGGCTGGACCAGCAGACGGAAACGGCGTGGGTCCTGGCCGACGACCTGACCGGCTCCGACTGGTCCTCCCTGTCCCTCCCCGTGGACGGCGTTCCCACGCCCTTCCACTACCGCGAGTCCGAGTTCGGCTGGGTGCTTGCGGGTTCCACCCAGGAGGGCGTGCATGTGGGCGCGTACGGGCGGGGGATGAGTGCGTATGGTCTTGGGTTCTCAATGATCAAGGACATCGGCGCGTACGCCTAGGCGGCGGGCATACGGGGATGGGGGCGCCGTCTTGAGTGACGGCGCCCCCATCCCCGTATGCGATCCGAGGTGCTCTGGAGCGTTTGAACCTGCGGGTGCGTCGTGGTTGCTCGCGCAGTTCCCCGCGCCCCTGAAGGGGCGCCCCTGACGGGGCTGCCCCTAGCGCTCGTTAAAACTTGTTCCTCGGGGTGATGCCCAGGGACATGCCCGAGAGGCCTCGGGCTCGGCCGCCGAGTTTTCCTGCGATTGATCGTAGGGCGGCGCCCGCCGGGGAGTCGGGGTCGGTCAGGACCACCGGCTTGCCCTCGTCGCCGCCTTCGCGGAGGCGGACGTCGATCGGGATGCTGCCGAGGACCGGGACGTTGGTGCCCGTGGTGCGGGTCAGGCCCTCGGCGACGGACTGGCCGCCGCCGGTGCCGAAGACGTCGACCATCTCGCCGCAGTGCGGGCAGGGCAGGCCGGACATGTTCTCGACGACGCCGACGATCTTCTGGTGGGTCTGGACGGCGATGGAGCCCGCGCGCTCGGCCACCTCGGCGGCGGCCTGCTGCGGAGTCGTCACGACGAGGATCTCGGCGTTCGGGACGAGCTGCGCGACCGAGATCGCGATGTCGCCGGTGCCCGGCGGGAGGTCCAGGAGGAGGACGTCCAGGTCGCCCCAGAAGACGTCCGCCAGGAACTGCTGGAGGGCGCGGTGGAGCATCGGGCCACGCCAGACGACGGGCGCGTTGCCCGGCGTGAACATGCCGATCGAGATGACCTTCACACCGTGCGCGGACGGCGGCATGATCATGTTCTCGACCTGGGTGGGCTTGCCGTCGACGCCCAGCATGCGGGGCACGGAGTGGCCGTAGATGTCCGCGTCGACGACACCGACCTTGAGGCCGTCGGCGGCCATCGCCGCCGCCAGGTTCACCGTCACCGAGGACTTGCCGACGCCGCCCTTGCCGGAGGCGACCGCGTACACGCGGGTGAGCGAGCCCGGCTGGGCGAAGGGGACCTCGCGCTCGGCCGTCCCGCCGCGCAGCGCGGCCGCGAGCTCGCGGCGCTGCTCGTCGCCCATCACGTCGAGGGTCACGTCGACGTGCGTGACGCCCTCGACCGCCGCGACAGCCGCCGTCACGGTGTCCGTGATGGTCTGGCGCATCGGGCAGCCGGAGACGGTCAGATAGACAGTGACCGCGACCGCACCGTCCGCACTGATCTCAACAGATTTGACCATCCCCAGTTCGGTGATGGGTCGCTGGATCTCGGGATCGTTCACCGTCGCCAGTGCTTCACGCACCGCGTCTTCCATAGCCGCCATACCGTCGATGGTACGGGGCACCCCATGGGCCCCGGAAAGCCCCGTCACAGGTCGTCTGTGTCACGTCCCCGAGCGGCCTCGGACGGGAATACGCGATGCCCGTCCACACGCTGCTCCTCCAGCTCCTTGACCAGGTCCTGCAGTTCGGAGCGGATCCAGTCGCGGGTGGCGACCTCGCCGAGGCCGATACGCAGCGTGGCGATCTCCCGGGTGAGGTACTCGGTGTCCGCGATCGACCGCTCGTTCTGCTTGCGGTCCTGTTCCAGGTTGACGCGGTCGCGGTCGTCCTGCCGGTTCTGCGCGAGCAGGATCAGTGGGGCGGCGTAGGAGGCCTGGAGCGACAGCATCAGCGTCAGGAAGATGAACGGGTAGTTGTCGAAGCGCAGGTCACGCGGCGCGAAGACGTTCCACAGCACCCACACGACAACGACGACGGTCATCCAGACGATGAACCGCCCGGTGCCCAGGAACCGCGCGATCCGCTCCGAGAACCGTCCGAACGCCTCCGGGTCCCACTCCGGCAGCAGCCTGCGGCCCGGCAGCTTCGGCTGGTCGAGCCGGTTGCGCGACCGGGGGGCCGCGGTCGCCCCGGAGGCGGTGCGTTCCCGCGCCTCGCGTTCAGCCGCCATCGGCCGCCCCCTCGTCGTCTTCGTCGAGGTGGAACTCCGTCTCGCGCCAGTCCTCGGGCAGCATGTGGTCCAGTACGTCGTCCACGGTCACCGCGCCCAGCAGCGAGCCGCTCTCGTCGACGACGGGCGCCGCCACCATGTCGTACGTCGCGAAGAACCCGGCGACGACGGGCAGCGCGGCGTCCGGGGAGAGGGGCTGCAGATCGCCGTCGAGGATCGAGCTGACCAGGGTGTACGGCGGGTCGCGGAGCAGCCGCTGGAAGTGCGCGGTGCCCAGGTACTTGCCGGTGGGCGTCTCGTCCGGCGGGCGGCACACGTACACCTGGGCGGCGAGCGAGGGGGAGAGGTCGGGGTTGCGGACCCGGGCGAGTGCGTCGGCGATCGTCGCGTCGGGCCGCAGCACGATGGGCTCGGTCGTCATCAGACCGCCGGCGGTCCGCTCCTCGTATGCCATCAGCCGCCGTACGTCGGCCGCGTCGCCGGGCCGCATCAGCGTCAGCAGCCGCTCCACGTCGTCCTCGGGAAGTTCGGCGAGCAGGTCGGCCGCGTCGTCCGGGGCCATCGCCTCCAGGACGTCGGCCGCGCGCTCCTCCTTGAGCTTGCCGAGGATCTCGATCTGGTCGTCCTCGGGGAGCTGTTCGAGTACGTCGGCGAGGCGGTCGTCGTCGAGTGCGGCGGCCACCTCCCCGCGCCGTTTCGGCGACAGGTGGTGCATGACGTTCGCGAGGTCGGCGGGGCGCAGCTGCTCGAAGGTGGCGAGCAGGCTCTCGGCGCCCTGTCCCTGCTCGTCCAGCGAGAACCCGGTGACGGCGGACCACTCGACGGTCAGGGTCTCGCCCTTGGTGCGCCTGAACGCCCCGCCGCGGCCCTTGCGGACGAAGACCCGGTCGATCTCCCAGTCGCGCCGCGCCGGAAGCTGCTGGATGGCCACGTCGAGCACGGTCACCTCCTCGCCCCCTTCGACGAGCGTGAGGCGCTGGTCCAGGAGCTCGCCGAACACGAGCCGCTCGGTGGGCCGCTGCTCGAAGCGGCGCACGTTGAGGACGCCGGTGGTGATGACCTGGCCGCTCTCGATGCCGGTCACCCGGGTCATGGGCAGGAAGATGCGGCGGCGCGTGGACAGCTCGACGACGATGCCGAGCAGCCGGGGCGGCCGGCGCCCGACACGCAGCATGGCGACCAGGTCCCGCACACGGCCCACCTGGTCACCGTTCGGGTCGAACACGGCGACGCCGGCGAGGTGCGAGACGAAGATCCGGGGGGCGCCTGCGGCCATGCGCGCGCCTCCTGTTCCTGCCGTTTTGTCCGCTCGGGTGGGCTTCAGGCTAGCCCGTCCCGGTCGGATACGCCCTGGTGGGCGCTCCGGACGGACCCCTTCCGCGGGGCCCCGGGAGCACCGGTACGCTGCCCTACGCCGCCGCCCGGACCCCCGCACGAAAGGCGTCCCACCTGTGACTGCAATTCCCCAGGGTCGTACCCGCAGGGCCGCACTGGTGAGCGCGATGTGCGCACTGGTAGTGACGGGGACAGGACTGACGGGGTGCGGCAGTGACGACCCGGACGCGGGCACGAACGGGGTCGGCAAACTGACCGCCGCCCAGATCCAGGCGAAGACGAAGAAGGCGGCCGACGCAGCGGAGACGGTACGGCTCGCCGGGACCGTCGTGACCAACGGGACCACGTACACCCTCGACATGCGCCTCAAGGGCGACGGCGGCACCGGCTCCGTCACCTCGAAGGAGTCGACCTTCCGGCTGCTGCGGGTCGGCGAGCACCTCTACCTGAAGGCCGACGCCGACTTCTGGACCGACCAGGACGGCAAGGGCGGCGCCTCCTCGTCGGACACGGCCGTCGCCGACAAGCTCGACGGCAAGTACGTGAAGGTCCCGACCGACGACCCCACCTACAAGCGCTTCAGCGGCTTCACCGACAAGAACGTCCTCCTCGACGGCCTGCTCACCCTGCAGGGCGCCCTCGCGACCGACGGCTACCACGAGCAGTCCGGCACCCGCACCTTCCGCATCACCGGCGGCGACGGCTCGGGCGGCTCCCTGGACGTCTCCCTGGAGGGAACCGCGTACCCCCTCCGCCTGGTCCGCGCGGGCAACGCCGGCACCCTCCGCCTCACGGACTGGGGCAAGGACTTCGCCCTGGAGGAGCCCTCCAAGAACGAGACGGTGGACTACGGGCAGCAGCTGCCGTCCTCGTAGACCTAGCGGTACACCTAGCGCCGCTTGCGCTTCTTGAAGAGCAGGCCGGGCAGGGCCCCCGGGGCTGGTTGCCGGGTGGTGGCGGGGGTGGGCAGCGGCGGCGCGGAGAGTGAGCCGTCGGGGAGTTCGGAGGTGCCGCCCGTCGGCTCGAGGCGGAGCACCCGGCACTCCCGGGCCCAGCGCCCGGTCATGGCCTCGCCGTCGGGGGCGTTCAGGCGCTTGCCCTTGAGCTCGGCGACCGCTTCCTCCCACTCCGGGGAAGCGGGCGTCAGCTCCACGACCTTCGCCGCCCAGGACACCAGGCGCCCGCCCTTGTCCTTGCTGCGTACGGTGACGACCGCGTCGCCCCCGTCGACCAGGCCCGGCAGCGGCTGCTCGCCGGGCCCGTCGCCGATCAGACAGGCCCCGCCGTCGTGCCACACGTGCCACAGCGCGCGCGAGGGTGCTCCGTCACCCTGGCCGTGGAGCACCGGCACCCCGTTGCCCCGCACCCAGATCAGCCCGGACTTCTTGGTGGCTTCCTCGACGAGGGCCCGGTCGAGCAGCTGTTCCGTCATGGGGGCAACACTATCCAGCCGGGGTCACAGCCAGCCGTTGCGCTTCAGCGTGCGGTGGATCCCCAGACAGATGGCGACCGTGACGCCCAGGATCACCGGGTAGCCGTACCGCCAGTGCAGCTCGGGCATGTGCTCGAAGTTCATGCCGTACACGCCGCACACCATCGTCGGTACGGCGATGATCGCGGCCCAGGAGGTGATCTTGCGCATGTCCTCGTTCTGCGCGACGGACGCCTGCGCGAGGTTGGCCTGGAGGATCGAGTTGAGCAGCTCGTCGAAGCCGAGGACCTGCTCCTGCACCCGGGCGAGGTGGTCGTGGACATCGCGGAAGTACTTCTGGATGTCGGGGTCGATCAGCCGCATCGGCCGCTCGCTCAGCAGCTGCATGGGGCGCAGAAGCGGCGACACCGCCCGCTTGAACTCCAGCACCTCACGCTTGAGCTGGTAGATCTGCCCGGCGTCCGTGCCGCGCGGGGTGCCCTTGCGGCCCGGCGAGAAGACCTCGGTCTCGACCTCGTCGATGTCGTCCTGCACGGCGTCGGCGACCGCGATGTACCCGTCGACGACATGGTCGGCGATGGCGTGCAGCACGGCGGAGGGCCCCTTGGCGAGCAGCTCGGGGTCGTCCTGGAGCCGGTGCCGCAGCGCCCGCAGCGAACCCTGCCCGCCGTGCCGGACGGTGATGAAGAAGTCCCGCCCGGTGAAGCACATGACCTCGCCGGTCTCGACGATCTCGCTGGTGGCGGTCAGCTGGTCGTGCTCGACGTAGTGGATGGTCTTGAAGACGGTGAAGAGGGAGTCGTCGTACCGCTCCAGCTTGGGCCGCTGGTGGGCCTGGACCGCGTCCTCGACGGCGAGCGGGTGCAGTCCGAACTCGCTTGCGATACCGGAGAATTCGGCCTCCGTCGGCTCGTGCAGACCGATCCACACGAAGCCGCCGTCACGGTGCACCTGGCGCATCGCCTGGTGGGGCGTCAGGGGCTCGCGGGTCTCGACGCGCGCACCGTCGCGGTAGATGGCGCAGTCGACCACGGCGGAGGGGGTCCCGGGGTCACGGGTGGTGTCGTACGAGCCACTGTCCTTGCGCAGCGAGGGACGGGGGCGGACCGCGGCACGGAGGTCACGAATCATCGACATGGGCAGGCTCCTTCGCAACGGAGGCGGCCGGCGACGGTTGGAACTACCCGGAATGGGGACGTCCTGACTGCGGATGTTTGGCACGTCCACAAAGCGGGGAGCACCGCACCGTCGCGGTGGCAGCTTCGCTACTGACTCGGATCAGGCAGATCACGTCTCGATCAGACGGATCACGTTCGGATCGGACGGATCAGGCGGGAACGAAGCGCTCTTCCGTGGTGCACCGGGCAACGCTGACACGTATGCACATGTTTCGCAGGAGGCGACAGCCAGCAGGACTACAGAGCCAGCTAAAGAACTCAGCGACCGGAAGAGCGGGTAGTACTGCACGGATGACTTCGGTCCATTGCAGCCCCACCTCCTCCGGTCGGTCCCCCGTGAGGGACGATCCATCCCCCGTAGGGGGTCCAGCTCCCTCCACAGGGGAGTCGGACAGTTCCCCCAGTGGGGGAGTCAGCCTCAGTGGGCCGGGACTTGAGAGCGACGCTTCTGCGTGCTGCCCCGGCCAGCGGCCAAGACTATCAGCGCACCGAAGCGTCAACGTGCCGCTTTGCGCGCTCCTGACGAGTTCTATGCTCGGTTCATGGCTGATGTTCTTCCTCTGGTCGAGGCCCGGTTGCGTTCCGCGCTGGGCGAATCCGACGCGCGGGCCGCGGTCACCTTCCTAGGCACCGACCGTGTCGAAGTGCTGCGTTTCACCGAGGGCGACATCGTCCGCTACGCGACGCTCGGCATGTCCGCCCAGCCGATGGCGGACCCCACCTCGGTCGTCGCCGACCCCGTGAAAGGCCCGCGCGCCGAGCTGATCCTCTCCGTGCGCGCCGGCGCCGCCGACACCGACAAGGTGCTCCGCCCGCTCGCCGTACTCGCCGCGTCTCCGCAGGTCGAGGGCCTGATCGTGGCTCCCGGCGCCTCGCTCGACGTGGGCGAACCCCTGTGGCCGGGCGCGCCGTTCACCTCCGTACTGGTCGCCGAGCCGGGTGGTTTGGTGGAGGACCTCGACCTGGACGAGCCCGCCGACCCCGTACGGTTCCTGCCCCTGCTGCCCATGACGCCGAACGAGGCCGCGTGGAAGCGCGTGCACGGTGCGGGTGCCCTCCAGGAGCGCTGGCTGAGCGGTGGAACGGACCTGCGCGATCCGCTGCGCAAGTCCGTTCCGCTGGACTGAGTTCTTTCTCATATCTGGCTGATCCCGGCTCAGGCCCTGGCCGAAATCAGTCAGTTGGCAAAAACGGTGACGCTGTCCTCCGTGGCGTGCCGAGGCTCCAGCTCCTCGGCGTCGTGCGTCAGCGCGTCCCGCCGTACGAAGACCACCGCGGCGCCGATCACCGCCGTGAGGGCCGCGACCACGAACGGGATGTGGATGTCGCTCCACTCCTCGATCTTCGGCGCGAAGTACGGCGCCGCCGCGGCCGCGAACCACCGCACGAAGTTGTACCCGGCGCTGGCCACCGGGCGCGGCGCGTCCGAGACGCCCAGGGCGAGTTCCGTGTAGACGGTGTTGTTCACGCCGATGAAGGCGCCGGACAGGATCGTGCAGACGACGGCGGTGGTGTGGCTGCCGTACCCGAGGACGAGGACGTCGGCGGCGAGCAGGATCAGCGAGCCGCCGAGCACCTTCAGCGAGCCGAAGCGG
This sequence comes from Streptomyces sp. NBC_00620, assembly GCF_026341825.1. Taxonomy (GTDB): domain Bacteria; phylum Actinomycetota; class Actinomycetes; order Streptomycetales; family Streptomycetaceae; genus Streptomyces. Next base: position 365,960 of record NZ_JAPENY010000001.1, on the reverse strand, counting down.
GCCTGCATGCGCGGGGCCACGATCACCGAGAAGAGGGCCAGCAGCAGGCCCCAGCCGAAGAAGACCGCGCCCGACTTGTAGGGGGTCATGTTCAGTACGAACGGGGTGAAGGCCAGCACGGTGAAGAACGTGTAGTTGTAGAAGAACGCCGAGACGGCCGCCGAGGCGAGGCCGCCGTGGCCGAGCGCCCTGATCGGGTCGAGCAGCGAGGTCTTCTTCGCGGGCTTCGGCTGTTCCTTCAGGAACGCCGTGATGCACAGGAAGCCGACCGCCATCAGGAACGCGGTGCCGAAGAAGGGGTAGCGCCAGCTGGCGTTGCCGAGCAGCGCGCCCAGCAGGGGTCCGCACGCCATGCCGAGGCCCAGCGCCGACTCGTACAGCAGGATCGCCGCGGCGCTGCCTCCCGCCGCCGAGCCGACGATGACGGCGAGGGCCGTGGACACGAAGAGCGCGTTGCCCAGGCCCCAGCCGGCCCGGAATCCGACGAGTTCGCCGACCGACCCGGACGTGCCGGCGAGGCCCGCGAAGACCACGACGAGCGCGAGGCCGAGCAGCAGGGTCTTCTTGCCGCCGATGCGGCTGGAGACGAAGCCGGTCACCAGCATCGCCACGGCGGTGATCAGGAAGTACGAGGTGAAGAGCAGCGAGACCTGGCTGGTGGTGGCGTCCAGGCCCTTGGCGATGGACGGCAGGATCGGGTCGACGAGCCCGATGCCCATGAAGGCGACGACGGACGCCCCGGCCGTCGCCCAGACGGCCTTCGGCTGGCGCAGGATGCCGCCGGCTCCCGCGTCGAACGGGTCCGCTTCGGCGGCTTCTCCTGCTGTGGTGCGCATGTGTGGTCCTCGCAGTCCTCGACCAGATCGTTGGCGTATACATATATTAGTTAGGTCGACTAAATAATGCAAGATGCATCTAGTTTTCCGGGGTGACGGCCGGAGCGGTCCCGGGTGATGTGCACACGCCGGACGGGTGATCGTCCTTGACGCGGCGAAGGACGGGGAGGACCGTTGGGCTCTATGAGGGGCGAACCCAGTTGCCCGAAGTGTGGTGGCCGGGTCAGGGCTCCCGGCCTCTTTGCCGACTCCTGGCAGTGCGATGTGCACGGGACCGTGCACCCGCTGCAGCCCGTGATCCCGCCCAGCGTCGAGGCCCTCGGTGTAGTGGTGCACCGTGCCCGGGTGCCGGTGTGGATGCCGTGGCCACTGCCGGTCGGATGGCTGTTCACCGGCGCGGCCTTCGCCGGTGACGACCGCAGCGGCGGGCGCGCGACCGCCGTCGCCTGCTCCGGACCCGGACCGCTCGGCGGCATAGGGGAGCTGGTCCTCATCGCCGAGGAGCTCGGCGTCGGCCTCGGCGCGCGGTACGCGGGTGTCGACGGGCCCGACCCCGGCCCGTACATGAGCGTCGAGAAACCGCCCCAGGCGAAGGTCCTCGCGGCCGGCCGCCCCACCCCCCTCTGGCATGTGGCCGGCGCCCCCGACGACCGCGCCGTCTTCGCGGGCGAGGCGCGCGGGCTGTGGCTGTGGGCGGTCGTGTGGCCCGAGCAGTCGGGGCTGCTGATGTACGACGAGCTCGTGCTGACGGATCTGCGGGACGCGGGCGCCGAGGTCGATCTGCTGCCTTGTGGGGCGTTGTCGCCGCGGATTCTTGAACCGTAGGGCTCACAGGCGGTTCGTAGGGGGCGCAGCCCAGGTGCGGGTGTGACAGGGGAAGGCTGGATTCCCGTTATCCTTGGGTGTCCCCTTCCGTCCCGTCATCGCCAGGAGTCCGCGAGTGCGCATCGATCTGCACGCCCACTCCACCGCCTCCGACGGTACGGACACCCCGGCCGAGCTGGTCCGCAACGCTGCCGCCGCCGGTCTGGACGTCGTCGCGCTGACCGACCACGACACGACCCGCGGGTACGCCGACGCGATCGACGCGCTGCCTGCCGGGCTGACGCTGGTCACCGGGGCCGAGCTCTCCTGCCGCCTGGACGGCGTCAGCATGCACATGCTGGCCTACCTCTTCGACCCCGAGGAGCCCGAGCTGCTCGCCGAGCGCGAACTCGTACGGGACGACCGGACGCCGCGCGCCCAGGGCATGATCGCCAGGCTTCGGGAGCTCGGCGTGCCGATCACCTGGGCTCAGGTGGCGCGCATCGCGGGCGACGGTTCGGTGGGACGGCCCCATATCGCCTCCGCGCTGGTCGAGCTCGGTGTCGTACCGACCGTGAACGACGCCTTCACCGAGCAGTGGCTGTCCGACGGGGGTCGGGCCTTCGTCGAGAAGCACGAGACCGACCCCTTCGAGGCGATCCGGCTGATCAAGGGTGCGGGCGGCGTTGCCGTCTTCGCGCATCCGGCCGCCGCCAAGCGGGGCCGGACCGTGCCGGAGTCCGCGATCGCGGAGCTCGCGGCCGCGGGGCTCGACGGCATCGAGGTGGACCACATGGACCACGAGCCGGAGACTCGGGCGCGGCTGCGGGGGCTCGCGGCCGAACTGGGGCTGCTGCCCACCGGGTCCAGCGACTATCACGGCAGCCGCAAGACGTGCCTGCTCGGGGAGTTCACGACCGATCCCGAGGTGTACGGAGAGATCACTCGGCGCGCCACCGGGGCGTTTCCGGTGCCGGGGGCGGGCGGGAACCAGGGCGTGTAGTTCCCCTCCCTGGTTTCGCTCTTTCTGGTTTTCCCGCTCAATACACGCAAGGCCTCACCCATGTTCGACGTCGCCGTCTTCGGCTCCCTCTTCCTCACCCTCTTCGTGATCATGGATCCCCCCGGGATCACCCCGATCTTCCTCGCGCTCACCGCGGGCCGCCCCGCCAAGGTGCAGAAGCGGATGGCCTTCCAGGCCGTCTGCGTGGCCGGCGGAGTGATCGCCGTGTTCGGGCTGCTCGGGCACCAGATCCTGAACTACCTGCATGTGTCCGTGCCCGCGCTGATGATCGCGGGCGGCCTGCTGCTCCTGCTGATCGCCCTCGACCTGCTGACCGGCAAGACCGACGAGCCGAAGCAGACCAAGGACGTCAACGTCGCCCTCGTACCGCTGGGCATGCCGCTGCTCGCGGGTCCCGGCGCGATCGTGTCGGTGATCCTTGCGGTGCAGAAGGCCGACAGTGTCGCCACGCAGGTGTCCGTGTGGGTCGCGATCCTCGCCATCCACGTCGTGCTGTGGATCGTGATGCGGTACTCGCTGCTGATCATCCGCGTCATCAAGGACGGCGGTGTGGTGCTGGTGACGCGGCTCGCGGGCATGATGCTGTCGGCGATCGCGGTTCAGCAGATCATCAACGGGGTCACGCAGGTTATCCAGGGGAGTTGAGCGGTCGCGCCCACATGTGCAGAGCCCCGCACGGCATGGTTGCCGTGCGGGGCTCTGAAGTCTGTCCGCGTGTTATGAAGCGGATGAGTCGGCCGGGCGGATCCAGAGGCGCTGTCCTATGGCGGCGGCCTGCTGAACGATCCGGTTGACGGAGGCGGCGTCTACGACGGTGCTGTCCACGGGGGTTCCGTCGACATCGTCAAGTCGCATGATTTCGAAGCGCATGGGCTTCTCCCTTCGTCTGGTCATCCTCCTGAGGAGAACTACTTGTGTGTGGTGCGTGAGGCATCGGCGCCCCTCGCTCCATACGGATTCAACGGGATGCGTGTTACAAACATTCCCTACGCTAAGGAAATTTTTCGAGAAGCTAATTACCTGTGGGTAGCTGGGCGGTTTGGCGGGGTGACTGACGGGGTGTGTGGCGGACTGACCGGGACCGGTTGTGTTCGAAGCGTGACCGCCGGGACAATGGAGGCGATGAACGACGACCTCGTGGCGCTCGGCGCCCGCATCGACCGCACCAACGAGCTGCTCCAGCGCATGCTCGCCGAGGTGGCGAAGACGCCTTCCACGCATGCGATCTTCGTCGACGCCGGATATCTGTACGCGGCCGCCGGTCGGCTTGTCGCCGGGACCGAGGACCGTCGCTCCTTCGACCTGGACACCGAAGGTCTCATCGAGGCGCTCATCGACCGGGCCCGCACGATTTTCGCGGACAGCAGGCTGCTCCGGGTGTACTGGTACGACGGCGCGCGGCGCCGTATCCACACGGCGGAACAGCAGTCCATCGCCGAACTGCCCGACGTCAAGGTGCGGTTGGGCAACCTGAACGCCAACAACCAGCAGAAGGGCGTCGATTCACTCATCAGGTCGGACTTGGAGTCCCTCGCCCGGCACCGCGCCATCAGCGACGCCGCGCTGCTCGGCGGCGACGAGGACCTGGTGTCCGCGGTCGAGGCGGCGCAGGGGTACGGGGCGCGGGTCCACCTCTGGGGCATCGAGGCGCCGGAGGGCCGCAACCAGGCCGAGCCGCTGCTCTGGGAGGTCGACAGCCAGCGGACCTTCGACCTCGACTTCTTCAAGCCGTACGTGGCACGGCGGACCGGCGCCACGTACGACGCGACGGCGGCGGCCCGGCCCACGCGCGACGACGTGCGGTTCGTGGGCGCGCAGGTCGCCGCGAAGTGGCTGGCCGCGCGGGGGCGGGAGGCGCTGGTCGACCTGCTGCCCGGGCATCCGTATCTGCCCGGCTCGGTCGACCAGGATCTGCTGGTCGAGGCGGAGGGACTGCTGCAGTACTCCCTGCGGGGGCAGGCGGATCTGCGGCGGGCGCTGCGGGACGGGTTCTGGGAGCACCTGCGGGCGCAGTACTAGCGTCCTTGGATGTCGTTCCAGAAGTCTGCGAGGGCGCGGGCCGTCTGCTCCGGGCGGTCCGTGTTCGGGGAGTGCTCCGAGCCGTGGACGACCGTGCGGCGGGCGTTGAGGCGTACGGCCATCTCGTCGAGGAGCGGGAGCGGCCAGGTGTTGTCCTCGTCGCCGGACAGGACGTGCTTCGGCAGGGGGACGGCTGCCAGTTCGGCGACGCGGTCCGGCTCGGTGCACAGCTGGCGGCCGGTCGCGATGAGCTGGGCGGGGCTGTTGCCCAGCCAGCGGCGCCGTAGGTCGGCACGGTCGTCGAGGCCCGTGTCGAGGTCGCCGGTGTCGGTGTCCTCGGGCGGCTCCATCGCCTGGATCGCCTCCCACACCTGGGCCATGTCCATCACGGTGAGCGCGTCCCGGAGCAGTTTGACGCGCTGCTGCTGGGAGGCGGAGATCTGGGCGGGGCCCGAGGCGATGAGCGTCAGGGAGACGAAGGGGGCCGGGTTCAGGAGTACGGCTGCGCGGGCGATCTGGCCGCCGAGGGAGTGGCCTACGAGGTGTACGGGGGTGCCTACCGCGTCCGCCTGGGCGAGGACGTCCCTTGCCAACTCGCCCTGCGCGTACGCCGATTCGTCGTCCCGTGGGCCGGGGGACTCGTACTGGCCCCGGCCGTCCACGGCCACCGTGCGGTAGCCGTCCGCGGCGAGCGGTTCGTGCAGCGAGATGAAATCCTCCTTGCTGCCGGTGAACCCTGGCAGAAAGAGCACGGTCCCTCGCTGGTGCCCCTGCGCTGCCGCTTCGAGTACGGCGAATTCGCCGCGCGCGGTCTGGAGCCGGTGGGCGTGGGCGCCGGCGGGAGGGGTGAAGGTGATGGGCCTGCTCATGGGCTGAGGCTATCCGGAGGGGGGCGCCTGCTGTCCGGTGGGTGGGTCGGGGGCGTGCCGGTACGTCCGCCCGTCGCCGCCGGATCAGACGTTGGCCGGGTAGGGAAGCGTCCGGTGACGCGAACGTACGCGACGGGCTTTGGACGTACCGGCACGCCCCCGACCCACGCCGGTGGGCGGCTGCGGGGTGTCCGGTGGGGGCCCGCTCCTCGAACGCCTACGGCGTCCGGTGGGCGGGGCGGTGCCGTCCCGATCCCCCACCCACCCGCGGGGGCTGCGCTTTCAGCCCGGGTCAGGTATCTCCAGCCCGTCCGGCGTTTGAGGACGAGCCCTTCGGGCGAACGGGGGTCTGGGGGCGGAGCCCCCAGGTACGGGTTGGGTAGGGGCGGAGGGGGCGAAAGACCATCCCTTACGCCAGCCCGGGAGGCGGCCCGCAGGGAACGCCGATGGCCCGGCCCCACGCGAGGTGGGACCGGGCCATCGGGCAAGGGCGGGAGATCAGCCCTCGGAGGGCTCCGTAGCAGCGGCCTTGCGGGTGCGCCGACGGGGCTTCGACTCGGCCGTCTGGGCCGGGATCTCGGCATCGACGGCCGCGGCGGTGGCGGTCGTGGCCTTGGCGCGGGTGCGGCGCGGCTTGGGCTCCGCCTCGGTGGTGGCCTCGACCGCGGGGGTTGTGGCCTTGCGGGTGCGGCGCGGCTTGGTGGGGGCCTCTGTGACGGCCTCCGCCGTGTCGACCACGGTCTCCGCAACCTTGCGGGTACGGCGGCGCGGCGCGGCCTCGGGCTCCTCGGCCGTCTGGGCCGGAATCTCGGCCTCGACGGTCGCGGTGGCGGCCTTACGGGTGCGACGACGCGGCTTGGCCTCAGCGGCTTCGGCCGTGTCCACGGCGGCCTCGGCGGCCGCCTCGGTGGTGGCCTTGGCGCGGGTGCGGCGCGGCTTGGGCTCCGCCTCGGTGGTGGCTTCGGCCACGGGGGTTGTGGCCTTGCGGGTGCGTCGCGGCTTGGTGGGGGCCTCTGTGACGGCCTCCGCCGTGTCGACCACGGTCTCCGCAACCTTGCGGGTACGGCGCCGCGGCGCGGCCTCCGTGACGCCTTCAGCGGTGTCGACCGCGGTCTCCGCAACCTTGCGGGTGCGGCGGCGCGGTGCGGCCGGGGCCTCGGGGGCTTCGGAGGCTTCGGCAGCTTCCTGGGTGACGGCGACAGCTTCGGCCACGACGCTCTCGGCCGTCGCTTCCACCGGCTCCGCGGCCTTGCGGGTGCGGCGGCGGCGCGGCTTGGCCGGCTCGTCCGTGAGGCCCTCGGCCGTCGCCACGGCGGTCTCCGCCGCTGCGGTCGACGGCTCGGCAACGGCCTCGGCCACGGCGACCGGCTCCGACGCGCCGTTGCGCGTACGGCGACGGCGGCGCGGGGTGCGGGGCTCGGTCACGGTCGGGGTCGCCTCGGCGACGGCCTCGGTCGTCACCTCGGGAGTCGTGGCGGCCTCGTCCATCGGTGCGCCGTTGCGCGTACGACGGCGGCGGCGCGGCGTGCGCGCCGGGCGCTCACGCTCGACGGCAGGCGCAGCGGCGGCCGGGGCGGCGGAACGGCCACCGCGGCCACGCGGGCCACCACGGCCGCCGGTCTCGCCGAGGTCCTCGACCTGCTCGGCCGCGAGGCCGGCGCGGGTGCGCTCGGAGCGCGGCAGGACACCCTTGGTGCCGGCCGGGATCTTCAGCTCCTCGAAGAGGTGCGGGGACGTGGAGTACGTCTCCGGCGGGTCCGGGAAGCCCAGGTCCAGCGCCTTGTTGATGAGCTGCCAGCGAGGGATGTCGTCCCAGTCGACGAGGGTGACGGCGATGCCCTTGGCGCCCGCGCGGCCCGTACGGCCGATGCGGTGCAGGTACGTCTTCTCGTCCTCGGGGGACTGGTAGTTGATGACGTGGGTGACACCCTCGACGTCGATGCCGCGGGCGGCGACGTCGGTGCAGACGAGGACGTCGACCTTGCCGTTGCGGAAGGCGCGCAGCGCCTGCTCGCGGGCGCCCTGGCCGAGGTCGCCGTGGACCGCGCCGGAGGCGAAGCCGCGCTGCTGGAGCTGGTCGGCGAGGTCCGCCGCCGTCCGCTTGGTGCGGCAGAAGACCATCGCGAGACCGCGGCCGTCGGCCTGCAGTATGCGTGCGACGAGCTCGGGCTTGTCCATGTTGTGCGCGCGGTAGATGAACTGCGCGGTGTTCGCGACCGTCGCGCCCTCGCCGTCGGGCGAGGTGGCGCGGATGTGCGTGGGCTGCGACATGTAGCGGCGCGCGAGGCCGATGACCGCGCCCGGCATGGTCGCCGAGAACAGCATCGTCTGACGGCGGGCCGGCAGCATGTTCATGATCTTCTCGACGTCGGGCAGGAAGCCCAGGTCGAGCATCTCGTCGGCCTCGTCCAGGACGAGCGCCCGGATGTGCTTCAGGTTGAGCTTCTTCTGGCCCGCGAGGTCCAGCAGACGGCCCGGGGTGCCGACGATGACGTCGACGCCCTTCTTGAGCGCCTCGACCTGCGGCTCGTACGCACGGCCGCCGTAGATGGCGAGAACGCGTACGTTGCGGACCTTGCCCGCGGTCAGCAGGTCGTTCGTGACCTGCTGGCACAGCTCGCGCGTCGGGACGACGACGAGGGCCTGCGGGGCGTCGGTGAGCTGCTCGGGCTGTGCCCGGCCGGCCTCGACGTCCGCGGGGACGGTGACGCGCTCGAGGAGCGGGAGACCGAAGCCCAGCGTCTTGCCGGTGCCGGTCTTGGCCTGGCCGATGACGTCGCTGCCGGAGAGGGCAACGGGGAGCGTCATCTCCTGGATGGGGAAGGGATTGATGATGCCGACGGACTCAAGGGCCTCGGCCGTCTCGGAAAGGATCCCGAGATCGCGGAAAGTCGTAGTCAGGGTGCTGCCTCTTCTGTGTACGCGGTGCGAGGCGAGCGCGGGGGTCGTGACGGGACCGTGCCGGGGACGTCGGCCGCTCTTGACGGGCGGGCCGAGTGGCATGGGACCACTGCCGACGCTCGAGCTCTCGTACCACTGAGGGTTCCCTCCGGGTGTCGTACGCAATGTGCCGTACCGACGTGGAGGGCTGTCAGGTCGGAGCCGATCGGGCCACCGACCGGGCATCCTCATTCATGCGGCCCGTCGAATAGTCGCCGGGCGCATTACCACCATACCCCGGAATCGCGCATATGCGATGGCCGATTTGGTCACGTAGTGGTCGTCACACTGATTGACCAGGGACTTCCGTGTTGCTGTCAGCGGGCTATTGTGCGCTTCATGACGACGCCCGACAAAGCCGCTGACAAACCCGCCGAGGCCACGGACGACACCGCTCCCGCGGCCACCGGAGTCGCCGCGCAGGGCTGGGACACGGCCTCCGCCGACCCCCAGTACCGCGCCGCGGTCGTGGACCTGCTCGGAGCGCTCGCGTACGGCGAGCTGGCGGCGTTCGAGCGGCTCGCGGAGGACGCCAAGCTGGCGCCCACGCTGAGCGACAAGGCGGAGCTGGCGAAGATGGCGTCGGCCGAGTTCCACCACTTCGAGCAGTTGCGGGACCGGCTCTCGGCGGTCGGCGCGGAGCCGACGCAGGCGATGGAGCCGTTCGTCGCCGCGCTCGACGGCTTCCACCGGCAGACCGCGCCCTCCGACTGGCTGGAAGGGCTCGTCAAGGCGTACGTCGGCGACTCGATCGCCAGTGACTTCTATCGCGAGGTCGCCGCCCGGCTCGACTCGGACACCCGCAGCCTCGTGCTCGGCGTACTCGACGACACCGGGCACGCGAGCTTCGCCATCGAGAAGGTGCGCGCCGCCATCGACGCGGACCCGCGGGTGGGCGGTCGGCTCGCGCTGTGGGCGCGACGGCTGATGGGCGAGGCCCTGTCCCAGTCGCAGCGGGTGGTCGCCGAGCGTGACGCACTGTCGACCATGCTCGTGGGCGGCGTCGCGGACGGGTTCGACCTCGCGGAGGTCGGCCGGATGTTCTCGCGGATCACCGAGGCGCACACGAAGCGGATGGCTGCGCTGGGCTTGGCGGCGTGATGCTCCCGCAGGCGGATCGGTAAGTGCGGGTTGCGGGGGGCTGAGCGCGCAGTTCCCCGCGCCCCTTACAGGGCGCCTTCGTCCCCGGGATCAGAATCCCGGGTTACGCCGTCGCCGAGTGGCGGCGAAAATTTTCCGCCGGGCGCAGCAGCAGGGACAGCGACGCCGTGGAGACGGCCACCGCGCCCAGGAGGATCACCAACAGGTGGCCGGCGCCCAGCGCGGTGTGCGTCAGGAAGGCGCCGAACAGGGCTCCGGCGACGCCGGTCGGCAGGACCAGCGTGCGGCTCGGGAGACGGTGCGGCAGGCGGTACGCGGCCGCCCATGCCAGTGCCAGACCGAGCATCGCGGAGCCGAGCGTTTCCAAGAGCATGGTGGGGGTCCCTCCCGCACGGCCGGTGCAATTCGGTCGTAGCCGGTCCTACCCCTGACGTGCGGAATACAACCCTCCTCTGTGGTGGATCTGTGCTCCATCTGTGGTGAACATCTGAGTTGAGCGCGGTATCCGGCCACCTACGCGAGTGCGCGGCGGACCGCGTGCGCGATGACGTACGAGAAGGGGGCCCGGTGGCAGTGCCACCGGGCCCCCTTCTCGTCTGCTCGCCCGAACTACAGCGCGCTGAATCCCACCTTGCGCTGGGTGGGCTCGCCGAGCTCCACGTACGCGAGGCGGTCGGCCGGAACCAGGACCTTGCGGCCGTGGTCGTCCACGAGGCTCAGCAGCTGCGACTTGCCGGCCAGCGCTTCGGACACCGCGCGCTCGACCTCTTCCGGGGTCTGACCGCTCTCCAGAACGATCTCGCGGGGCGCGTGCTGCACGCCGATCTTGACCTCCACGGCTTTGTCCCTCCGACGGTCAGTGATGTGCGCGTGTGTCCGCGCCGTACGCAGCACACATTAGCCCGGTGAGGGGACGTGCACGCTCCGCCCAAGAACGCCAGGAGCGAACAGTGGGCGGGAACAAATGAACGGCCGGTGGTGACCGGCGCGAACCCTCAGTGGTGATCCGTGCCGTGCAGCGGGAAGCCCGCGATGCCCCGCCAGGCAAGCGAGGCCAGCAGCTGGACCGCATGCTCGCGCGGGACGCTGCGGTCGCTGTGCAGCCAGGACCTGGCCACCACCTGGGCCAGACCGCCGAGGCCCGAGGCGAGGAGCATCGACTCGTCACGCGAAAGGCCGGTGTCCTCCGCGATGACCTCGCAGATCGCCTCCGCGCACTCGTGCGTGACCTTGTCCACGCGCTCGCGGACCGCGGGCTCGTTCGTCAGGTCGGACTCGAAGACCAGCCGGAAGGCGCCGCCGTCGTCCTCGACGTACGCGAAGTAGGCGTCCATCGTCGCCCGTACGCGCAGCTTGTTGTCCGTGGTGGACGCGAGTGCCGTCCGCACGGACTGGAGCAGGGACTCGCAGTGCTGGTCCAGCAGGGCGAGGTAGAGGTCGAGCTTGCCCGGGAAGTGCTGGTAGAGGACCGGCTTGCTGACGCCCGCGCGCTCGGCGATGTCGTCCATGGCGGCCGAGTGGTACCCCTGCGCAACGAATACTTCCTGGGCGGCGCCGAGGAGCTGGTTGCGTCGGGCACGGCGCGGCAGGCGAGTGCCCCGCGGGCGTGCCGCCTCTGTCTGCTCGATGGCTGTCACGCCGCCTCCCAAAATTGTCCACATGCGGTGAGCGCCGCGCCGCCATCGTACTTTTCGGTAACCGTGGTGTGCGCGGTGCGAGCGCACAATTTCACGTACCGGACGCCTGGTGATATCGGCACGGACCGTGCCAAACGGGGATGAAGTGGGCGCATCGGTGACGGTCGCGTCACCGGTGGGCCGTCACCGGTAGTCGTCCTCGTCGAGTTCTACGACCCTGGCCTGCTCGGCCAGGTCCCCTTCGTCCGCGCTTGCGGGGTCGCCGACCGTCAGCGGGCCGTCGTCCTCCTGCGGTTCCAGGCCCTTGCGCTGTTCGGCCGCGTCGGCCTCGGGGGCCTCGGGGTCGAGCTCCTCGGGTTCGTCGTCGTTCGCGAAGGTCTCGGGGTCTGCCGGGTCGACTGTCATGGTTCCTCTTCCCGAGTGGTGCGCGTGCGCCCCTGTACGAGGTGCGCTCCTGGTGAGATTCGCTCCTCTACGAGATACGAGTGCCCTCGTCCGAGCCTAGGAGACACCCGATCGGGGCGCTATGCGATCTGTTCGCCATTTGCTCGCGATCCGTGACGGCGAACAGATTTGGAACGCCGATTTGTGACGCCCGACAGACCTGTTTTGCGATGCCCAACAGACCTGTTCTGTGACGCCGAACAGATCTGTGACGGCGAACACACGAACCACTGCGTGATCGTCTCGTAACATTGCCGCATGTCTTCGACCGAGCTGCCGTCCGTGCTGGCCACCACTGTCACACCAAAGGTGGGCGCCGTCAGGGTTGCTGAGGGGGAGCGGCTGCGGTCGGTGGGTCTGCCCGGGATCACGCTGACGGTGCGGTCGAGGCCGCCCGTGCGTGCGGGGCTGCCGCCCGCGTTGTACGTCCATGGCCTCGGCGGTTCCTCGCAGAACTGGTCGGCGCTGATGCCGCTGCTCGACGGGCTCGTCGACAGCGAGGCCCTCGATCTGCCGGGCTTCGGGGACTCGCCGCCACCGGACGACGGGGACTACTCGGTCACCGGGCACGCGCGCGCTGTCATCCGCTATCTCGACGCGTCCGGGCGCGGGCCCGTGCACCTCTTCGGGAACTCGCTCGGCGGAGCCGTTACGACGCGTGTCGCGGCCGTACGGCCCGATCTCGTCCGTACGCTCACGCTGGTCTCGCCCGCGCTGCCCGAACTCCGGGCGCAGCGCACCGCGTGGCCGACCGTGATGATCGCGCTGCCCGGGGTGGCGGGGCTGTTCACCAAGCTCACCAAGGACTGGAGCGCCGAGCAGCGTGTACGCGGGGTTCTGGCGCTCTGTTACGGGGATCCCGGCATGGTGACGCCCGAGGGGTTCCACGAGGCGGTCGAGGAGATGGAGCGGCGGCTCGCCCTCCCGTACTTCTGGGACGCCATGGCGCGGTCGGCGCGCGGCATCGTGAACGCGTACACGCTGGGCGGCCAGCACGGGCTGTGGCGCCAGGCCGAGCGGGTCCTCGCGCCGACGCTCCTGGTCTACGGCGGCCGCGACCAGCTCGTCGCCTACCGCATGGCGCAGCGGGCGGCCCGCGCCTACCGCGACTCCCGGCTGCTGACGCTGCCGGACGCGGGCCATGTCGCGATGATGGAATACCCGGACACGGTGGCCACGGCCTTCCGCGAACTCCTCACGGAATCAGGCGAGTTGACGTCACCTTCCGCCGCTTCCACCGGTGCGGGGAGCTGAGGCGGGGCGTGGGACGTCATAGCCGTCGCGGGCGGTCCGACAAGGTCGAGAAGACCGCCAAGGTCGACACGGTCGACAAGAGGGATCCGAACGAGCTGGCTGCGGTGCCGGTGCCGGCACCCGGGGCGGGTGCGGGTGCGGGTGCGTCGCAGGGTGTCGGCCGGGGGTCCGGTTCGGCTTCCGTGCCGGGCGCGCCGGGTCCGAGGCCTCCGATGGGCGGGGCGCCGGGGCGTGGGGGTCCGCTTCTCCCGGACGGGACGCCCGCGCATGGGGTGCCTCGTTTTGCGGACGGGACTCCGGCGCACGGGGTGCCTCGCTATGCGGACGGGACGCCCGCGCACGGGGTGCCTCGCTTTCCGGATGGGACTCCGGCGCATGGCGTGCCGCGGTTCCCTGACGGGACTCCGGCGCACGGCGTCCCCCGTTTCCCCGACGGGACGCCCGCGCACGGTGTACCGCGGGTGCGTGGTGGTCACCCCGAGCAGCGTGAACCCGGTGGTGCCTGGGGGCAGGCGAGGGGTCGCGGTCCGCAAGGTGGTCCCCAGGGCGGTCCTCAAGGTGTGTTGGCAGGCGCTCCGTCCGGGCATCCCGGGCCCCGGATACCGGCGCAGCGCCAGACTTCCGCGCCGGGACCCCGGCAGACCTATGTCGACGCCTTCGGCGGCAGCCTCGGAGAGGAGGACGACGTCTTCGCGCCCCGCACCCCCACAGCGCACCGCAGCGACCCCTATGCCTCCGTCGCCGACTGGGACACGGACGTCGACGAGAAGCCGCTGCCGGAGACCGAGGAGCCGGAGAAGGGCAAGAGCGGCAAGGGACGGGCGTTCACCGGGATCGCGGCGGCCGCCGTCACCACCGTGCTCGCCGTCGTCGTGGCCGGACAGGTGGTGACCGGGCGGGAGGACAACGCAGGCCAGGACTCCGGCGTACGCGCGCAGTCCACCGCCGGCGGTCGTGGCGCCCTCGCAGCCTCGGGGGCGGCGTCCCCGTCGGTGACACCGAGCGCGAAGACACTGACGTACGACGAGAAGATGGGCGAGAAGTACGCGCTCGGCGCGACGCTCGACGGATCGGGGAAGTTCGACGCCGTCCTCGGGCTCGACAAGGCGCCCGGCAAGGGGCAGAAATACACCTATCGCGTCGACGTGGAACACGGGCTCGGTCTCGACGCCGCGCTCTTCGCACAGGCCGTGCAGAAAACTTTGAACGACGACCGGAGTTGGGCCCACAACGACGGACGTACCTTTGAGCGCATTTCCTCCGGGAAGCCCGACTTCGTGATTACTCTGGCGAGCCCGGGCACCACCGCCGAATGGTGCGCCAAGTCCGGCCTCGACACGACCGAGGACAATGTGTCGTGCGACTCGGCGTCGACCGAGCGCGTCATGATCAACGCGTATCGCTGGGCGCAGGGCTCTGAGACCTACGGCGACAAAATGCAGGCGTACCGGCAGATGCTGATCAACCACGAGGTCGGCCACCGGCTCGGCTACAGCCACGTCACCTGCGACAAGGACGGCGAACTCGCCCCCGTCATGCAGCAGCAGACCAAATTCCTCGACCACGACGGGATCCACTGCAAGGCCAACCCCTGGCCGTATCCCGGGAGCTGACCGAGGTTCCGACGAGGTGTACGAGTCCCCGCAGGGCCCGTACGCGAAGCGACTGTCGGCCGCCGTACCAGCGCTCGAACCGGACGTCGCGGCCCGGCGTCGTACCGCCCGCCGGGCACTGGCCGTGGTCTAACGAAACGTAACTGCTTGATCCCGTAGCGCGATCGAACGCGGCCTGTGCGGGAAAGTTACGACCGTTCACCCCTTTTGGTGGCGTGATGGACAACCGTCCGTCGCGCCACCGCCATGTCCGCATACGTTCGTCCCGCTGCGAGCCGCCGGGTCAACGGCGGCTCCCCACAAGGGAGATCGGGGGTGCACTCGTGCGCATCGGACTGCTTACGGAGGGTGGCTATCCGTATGTGAGCGGTGACGCCAGGCTCTGGTGCGACCGGCTCGTACGCGGGCTCGGGCAGCACGAGTTCGACATCTACGCGCTCAGCCGCAGCGAGCGCCAGGAGGACGAGGGCTGGATCCAGCTGCCGCCGCAGGTCAGCCGAGTACGGACGGCACCGCTCTGGATGGCTGAGGACGACGGCGTGGTGTACGGGCGGCGTGCGCGACGGCGGTTCGCGGAGGCGTACGGGGAGTTGGCCGCGGCGGTGTGTGAGGGGCCGGGATCGGGAGTGGCGGCTGTCGGCGCGGGGGCATCCGGTGACGCGGGGGCTGCTCGCGGCTCGGTGTCTTCCGGCGACGCGGGCGTCGGTACTGCGGGGATTTCCGGCGGAGTCGAGGCGGACCGTTTCGGCAGCGCGCTCTACGAGCTCGCCGAGCTCGCCCGCGACGAGGGTGGACTGACCGGGGCACTTCGCTCCGAGGTCGCTGTGCGGGCGCTGGAGCGCGCGTGTCGTGCGCCCGGCGCACTCCGTACGGCGCGCGCCGCGCGTGTGCCCGATCTGCTGGCGGTCGCCGCCCACTTCGAGCGGGCGCTGCGCCCCCTGTCCCTCGACTGGTACGAGGGCGACGGGCTCGACTCCGTCGACCTGTGCCACGCGACGGCCGGCGGTACGGCGGCCCTGCCCGGCCTCCTCGCGCGGCATTTCTCCGGAGTGCCCCTGCTCGTCACCGAGTACGGCGTGCCGCTACGGGCGCACTACCTCGCGTCCGCCTCCGTAGGGGACGCTCCCGCGGCACGGGCACTGCTCGCCGCGTTCCACGGCAGGCTCACCGCCGAGGTGTACCGCGCGGCCGCTCTCATCACGCCCGGCAACACGCACGCCCGCCGCTGGCAGGAGCGGTGCGGTGCCGACCGCGCCAAACTGCGCACCGTCTACCCCGGCATGGAGGCCTCCCGCTTCGCGGAGGTGGGGGAGGGGGCGGAGAGCTCCGGGTGCGCGGACCCGGACACCCTGGTGTGGGTCGGCCGCATCGAACCCGCCAAGGACCTGATGTCGCTGCTGCACTCCTTCGCGGAGATCCGCAAGGACGAGCCGAAGACCCGGCTGCGGATCGTCGGGGCGCCCGCCGACGGACCGGACGGCGCGACCTACCTGGCCCACTGCAAGGCCCTGGCCGCGCAGCTCTTCCCCGACGAGGCGGAGGGCGTCCACGCGGTCGGCGACAACCCGGTGTCCTTCGAGGAGATCGGCGGCCCGGAGGTCCCCGGCCTCCCGGAGGCATACGCCTCCGGGGCCGTGATCGTCCTGTCCAGCGTGGTGGAAGGCTTTCCGATCAGTCTCGTGGAGGCCATGTTCTGCGGTCGCGCCACGGTGTCCACGGACGTGGGCGCGGTCGTCGAGGTCATCGGCGGTACGGGGCTTGTGGTGCCGCCGCGCAATCCGCGGGCGCTCGCCGAGGCGTGCGTGGCGCTGCTGCGCGACCCCGAGCGCCGTGAGCGCCTCGGGGCGGCCGCCCGCGCACGCGCCCTCGAACTCTTCACCGTCGAGCAGAACATCACGGCATTTCACGGCATTTACCTGGAGATCGTCTCGCACTCGCCGGTACGACACGTGCTCGTGGACGAGGCCGGGGAGCCGCTTCCCTTCGGAGTCCCCGCGGAGGCGCACGTGCCCGGCCGCTGGACCGAGGCCCGCCTGATGCCCACGGGCCGCCCGCGCTGGGCGGCGGGCTCACCGGTGCGCGCGACGGTTCCCGTCCCCGCCGGGGAGGGCGCGTGATGAACGAACTCGGAGAACTGGACCGGCCGGGGCGCCCGAGCAGCCCCGGCGCCTGGGACGCGCGGTCGGAGGAGTGGCTTGTGACGGGGGTTGGCGAGATGGGCGTACGGGTTGGCGGGGATGAACGGGTTGACGGGGATGAGGGGGCGTCGGTGGCGGAGGCGACCGACGGCTCCGATTTCGGGTCGGGGTCCGGGTCCCGGTCCGGCTCCGGCTTCGGTTCCGGTGGGGCATTGCGCGAGGGTGTGGACGGCGCACGCGCCGGTGTAGGGGGAGTGCGTGAGGGTGCCGGTGAGGCGAGTGAGCCTGTTGAGAGGGCGCGTGAGACGCCTGGTGGGGCGCGCGACGGTCTAGGTGGCGCCCCGCGTAAATCCAGCGGCCGACGCGGCGCCGCGGACCCGGTGAAAGCCCTGATGCACCGGCACCGTGACCTCTGTGAGAGGGCCGTGGACCCGCTGGAGATCGCGGCGGGGCTCGAGGCGCACGGGGTGACCGACCGGACCGCCGCGCGGTTCCGGCACCGGGACGTGTTCTCGCTCGCCGAGGAGATGTACGCGCGCGTGTCCCGTGACGGGGAGCCCGCGCAGCGTCCCGCGCCCCCTGGGCGCCCCGGCGTGCGCCCCGATTGGGCGGCGCTCGCCCTGCTCCCGGGCGTTTTGTGCGCGGCGACCGTGATCGGGGTGCGACTCACCGAAGGCCAGCCTCGTCTCGCCGTCGCCGCGGCCGGCGCCCTCGCCGTGGCGCTCGGCCTGCGCGTCGCCGTCCGCCGCGGCCCCCTGAGCGTCACTCACTACACGACGGGTGCCACGCGCGCGTGGACGTGCTGGCTGATCGCATACGCACTCCTCGGCGACGGGCTGCTGGGCGCCGGTGTCGAGGGCGGCCCGGACGGCCCTTGGCCCCTGGCCACCGCACCGGTCCTTGCCCTCGCCCTGGCCTGCGCCCCGGCGGCCTGGTGCGCCCATTTCTTCGCCGTGCGCGCCCGTCGCAGGCTGACCGCCAGCCGCGGTCTCGAGGAGTTCGCCGCCTCCGTACAACCCCTGCTCCTCGGGATGTTCGGGCTCTACCTGTGCGCTCTCGGCGGGCTGCTCGCGCTGTGCGCGGCGGTGCTCGGCGAGCCCGCCGCATACGCCGGAGCCGGTGCCCTCGGCACTCTGCTCCTGCTCGCCCGGCTGCTCGCGGCACGCGGCTTCAACCACGCCCCGGCCGTCGTCCTCGCCACCGCGGGGGCGGCCGAGGCGACCTCCCTGGCCACGGTCTTCGCGGGCCGCCTCCCTGGCTGCGCGTTCCTCTCCGCGCCCGTCGAGACCGTCGTCGGCGCCTGGGGACCGGGCGCCGTCCCCGCCTTGGTGTGCGGCGCGGCCACCCTCGTCCTCCTGATCCACTCCACCCGCACGCTGACCCGGGCCTCGGCCCACGCCCTGCCTTGTGGGGAGGCATGAGCCGCCGGTGGGGCGGCGAGCGCCCCGCCCGAGCCCCGGCTCACGGGCCGACACGTGCCGCGGCTCACCGCCATCGGTGCCGTGCGCCGCGATCCGAAACCTGGCTCGTGGCGTCCCCCACCTCCCTGAGCCGCGCCCGGCGGCCCGGGGTCGTCCCCCGTCCCGGGCACATCGCTCCCGCGGGGCCGACACCGCGGGCCCTCTCCCCGACCCACGGCATCACCTTGAAGGAGAACGCCAGATGATCACCTCCCGAACCGGAGAATCCGCCCCGGGAGCCGCCCGATGAGGGTCCTGCTGATCGGAGCCAACGGATACCTCGGCCGCTTCGTCGCCGACAGGCTGCTCGCCGACCCGGCCGTGCAGCTCACCGCGCTCGGCCGGGGCGACGACGCCGACGTACGGTTCGACCTCGCCTCGGGCAGCCCGGGCGCGCTCACCCGCTTCCTGGACGCGGTACACCCCGGAGTCGTCGTCAACTGCGCCGGCGCCACCCGCGGCGGCGCCCGCGAACTCACCCGGCACAACACCGTCGCCGTCGCCACCGTCTGCGAGGCCCTCCGCCGCAGCGGCTGCGGGGCACGACTCGTGCAACTCGGCTGCGGCGCCGAGTACGGGCCCAGCCAGCCCGGCTCCTCCACGGCCGAGGACGCGGTGCCGCGCCCGGGCGGCCCCTACGGCGTGAGCAAGCTCGCCGCCACCGAACTCGTCCTCGGGTCCGGCCTGGACGCCGTCGTGCTCCGGGTGTTCTCACCCGCGGGGCCAGGCACCCCGGCCGGATCCCCGCTCGGCCGCCTCGCCGAGGCCCTGCGCCGCGCCATGCAGTCCGGCGACGGAGAACTCAAACTCGGCGGACTCGGCGTCCAACGCGACTTCATCGACGTACGCGATGTGGCCCGCGCCGTCCACGCCGCCTCGCTCTCCGCCGCCCAGGGCGTCATCAACATCGGCTCGGGCCGAGCCGTGCGGCTCCGTGACGCCGCCGCCGTCCTCGCCCGCGTCGCCGGCTACGGCGGCGCGCTGCACGAACTCGACGGGCCTCCCAGCCCCGTCAGGCCATCCATCGGCCACCCGCGAACCGAACCAGACCACGCGGCCCCGGTCGCGTACCCCTATCCGGACGGCTGCGGCAGCTGGCAGCAGGCCGACGTGCGCACCGCACGCGACCGGCTCGGCTGGCGGCCCCGGATCAACCTCGAGGAATCCCTCGCCGACATCTGGATGGAGGCGGCATGCCGTATCTGACCAGCACCACAACGGGCACCGCGAGCACGGACTTAGGCCTCGGCTTCGGCATCCCCGGCTATGCACACCCCCTCGTCGCTCCCGTGGAGTGGGGCGAACTCACCCGCCCCGGCACCCCCTTGCACTGGGTCGTCCTGAACGTGGCCAACGGTCCCGGCAGCCGCCCCGACCCGCACTGCCTGGAGGCGGCCGGGCGACTGCGCAACGCCGGCGTACGCGTCCTCGGACACCTGGACGCCACGTACGGCGCCCGCACCCTCGGCGAGCTGGTCTCCGACGCGCACCGGTATCTCGACTGGTACCGGTGTGACGGATTCCTCCTGGACCGCTGCCCCACCGAGCGCGCCGCGCTCCCCGAGGTCCGCCGCACAGTCACCACACTCCGCGCGCTCCTCGACGGCGCGCACATCGTGCTGGGCCACGGCAGCCAGCCGTACCCCGGATATGCCGAGAACGCCGACCAGTTGGTGACCTTCTCCGGCCCCTGGAGCGACTACCGCTGGTCGCAGGTCGCCGAGTGGACCGCCGACTATCCGCCCGAGCGCTTCTGCCACTTCGTGCACGGCGTACCGCGCGGCCATCTCGACGAGGCGCTGCGTATCGCCCGCTGGCAGGGAGCCTCGACGATCTACTTCACCGACCGCACGGACCGTGGCGGCCGCGCAGACCCCTGGGAGACCATGCCCGGCTACTGGGACGAAATCGTCTCGCGGATCGGAACGGGTGTCTCGGAATGAAGAAGGGCGTGGCAGTGTTACGGGGAGAACAACTGTAGTGATTGACCGACCAACGGAGTCCCCGTGTCGCTGCCACCCCTGGTCGAGCCCGCATCTGAGCTCACCGTAGACGAGGTTCGCAGGTACTCCCGCCACCTGATCATCCCCGATGTGGGCATGGACGGGCAGAAGCGGCTGAAGAACGCCAAGGTGCTCTGTGTGGGCGCCGGCGGCCTCGGATCGCCGGCGCTGATGTACCTGGCCGCCGCGGGCGTGGGCACGCTCGGCATCGTGGAGTTCGACGAGGTCGACGAGTCGAACCTGCAGCGCCAGATCATCCACAGCCAGGCGGACATCGGCCGCTCCAAGGCCCAGTCGGCCCGCGACTCCGTCCTTGGCATCAACCCGTACGTGAACGTCGTCCTCCACGAAGAGCGGCTCGAAGCCGAGAACGTGATGGACATCTTCAGCCAGTACGACCTGATCGTCGACGGCACGGACAACTTCGCGACCCGGTACCTGGTCAACGACGCGGCCGTCCTCCTCAACAAGCCGTACGTATGGGGTTCGATCTACCGCTTCGACGGCCAGGCCTCGGTCTTCTGGTCCGAGCACGGCCCCTGCTACCGCTGCCTCTACCCGGAGCCCCCGCCGCCGGGCATGGTCCCCTCCTGCGCCGAGGGCGGCGTCCTGGGTGTGCTGTGCGCGTCCATCGGCTCCATCCAGGTCAACGAGGCGATCAAGCTCCTCGCAGGCATCGGCGATCCCCTCGTCGGCCGCCTGATGATCTACGACGCCCTGGAGATGCAGTACCGCCAGGTCAAGGTCCGCAAGGACCCGAACTGCGCGGTCTGCGGTGAGAACCCGACCGTCACCGAGCTCATCGACTACGAGGCCTTCTGCGGCGTCGTGTCCGAGGAGGCCCAGGAGGCGGCCGCCGGCTCGACGATCACTCCCAAGCAGCTCAAGGAGTGGATCGACGACGGCGAGAACATCGAGATCATCGACGTCCGCGAGATCAACGAGTACGAGATCGTCTCGATCCCCGGCGCCAAGCTGATCCCGAAGAACGAGTTCCTCATGGGCACCGCCCTGGAGACTCTCCCGCAGGACAAGAAAATCGTCCTGCACTGCAAGACGGGTGTCCGCAGTGCGGAAGTTCTCGCGGTCCTGAAGTCCGCGGGCTTCGCGGACGCGGTGCACGTCGGCGGCGGCGTGATCGGCTGGGTCCACCAGATCGAGCCGGACAAGCCGGTGTACTGACCGATGCACAGGCCGGTGCATCGGCCGATGTACTGAGCAGTGGCTCCGCCGATGGCGGGGGTTCCGGGCGCCGAGGGTGCCCGGAACCCCCGCCATCGTCATGAACAGACCTTGCCGTCCTTCGGCACCGTCCCGTTCAGCAGATAGCCGTTCACCGTGGAGTCGACGCAGTCGCTCCCACTCCCGTACGCGCCATGGCCCTCGCCCTTCCAGGTGAGTTCCACTCCGACGCCCTTGCCCAGTTCGTCGGCCATCTTGCGGGCGCCCTCGTACGGCGTCGCCGGGTCCCCGGTGTTGCCGACGACCAGGACGGGGTCGGCTCCTGGCGCGCTGACCTCCGGGTTGTCGAACTGACCGGCCACCGGCCAGTCGTGGCACCAGCCCGCCGTGTCCCAGCCCAGGAAGTCGCCGAAGACGGGCGAGATCCTCTCGAACTCGGCCAGCTGCTTCTTCGTCTCCTCGGGAGTCGGCCGCTGCTTGTCGTCCAAGCACGATATGACCCGTTGCGAATGCGTCGTCGTGCCGTAGTTCCCCGAGGAGTCACGGTCGTTATAGCCGTCGGCGAGGGCCAGCAGCTCCGAACCGTCTCCGTCCTCGGCCGCGTTCAGCGCGCTGGTCAGCGTCGGCCAGCCCTGCTCGCTGTAGAGCGGCAGCACAATTCCGGTGAGCGCCAGCGACTGTGTGAGCTTGCGTCCGGAAGAGGTCGCCAGCGGATTCGCGTCGATCCTCTCCAGCAGGTCCGCGATCTTCTGGGAACCCTGCTTGGGGTCCTGGCCCGTGGACGTGAGGTAGTTGTCCAGGGCGCGCTGGAAGCCCAGGGCCTGGTTCTTGGCATGGCCCACCGTGTCGGCGCTCGGGTCGACGACGGCGTCCAGCACCAGGCGTCCCACGTTCTTCGGGAACAAGTGCGCGTACACACCGCCGAGTTCGGTGCCGTACGAGATACCGAAGTAGTGCATCTTCTGGTCGCCGAGGACCTGGCGCATCAGGTCCATGTCGCGGGCCGTGTCGGTCGTCGAGACGTGCGACAGCAGCTTGCCCGCGGCCTTCTCGCAGCCCTTGCCGAAGTCGGCGGCGTCCTCGAAGTACGCCGTCTCCTCAGCCGCGTCGTCCGGTGTGGCGTCCACCGACTCGGCGGCCTGGATCTCCTTGTCGCTGCGGCAGCGCACTCCTTCACTGGCGGCGACCCCGCGCGGGTCCCAGCTCACCAGGTCGTACCGATCGTGAAGCTGGCCGACGACACTCTCGTACGAAGGCATCGTGGAGACGCCCGATCCGCCGGGGCCACCGAAGTTGAACAGGAGTGAGCCGATGCGGTCGCCCTGGTCCCCGCTCGCCTTCGAGCGGATCAGTGCGAGGCCTATCGTCTCGCCGTCGGGTTTCGCGTAGTCCAGCGGCACCTTGAGCGTCGCGCACTGCCAGTCGCTTCCTGGCGCGGGAGAGTCCGAAGTGGCCTTGCAACGGCCCCAGTCGAGCTTCTGTGAGGTGAGTGCGGCGGGCAGCCCCGACGGCGTGGCGGAGGAGGGCGCGGCGGCCGACGGGCTGTCGCTGTTCTTTCCCTCGTTCTCGCCGTCGCCGGACGAGCCTCCGCCGCAGCCGGCCACCAGCAACGCGGCGGCGGTCGCGGCCGTCCACCGTGCGAATCGCGTCATGAGCTTCCCCCCTCGCCGTGATCCGCCGGAAGTCGCGGATCACATGCAGGCCATATTAGGCGCCGTCGAGCCGCGACCGTCGCGGCCTGTGGATAACCGTTTGACCTGCGGCTTTCTAGGAGCAGATGGTTCCGGCCGACGGGACGGTCCCCTGCAGCAGATAGCCGTTCACCGCGTCCTGCACGCACTTGTTCCCGCTGTCGTACGCACCGTGCCCCTGGCCCTTGTACGTCAGCTCGACACCGACTCCCTTGCCCAGTGCGTCCACCATCTTCTTCGCTCCCTCGTACGGCGTCGCCGGGTCGCCGGTGTTGCCGACCACGAGGATGGGCGCCGCGCCGGGAGCGCTCACGTCGGGGTGGTCGGCGGCGCCCGCCACCGCCCAGTCGGTGCAGCTGACCATGCCCCAGGCCAGATAGTCGCCGAACAGCGGCGAGGCGGCCCGGAACTCCGGAAGCTTCGACTCCACATAGTCGGCGGTGTAACGCGGTTTGTCGTCCGCGCAGTTGATGGAGATGTTCGCCGCGGTGATGTTGCTGTACTGCCCGTTCTGGTTGCGCCCGTTCATCGAGTCCGACAGCAGCATCAGCACCTTGCCGTCGCCGTCGTACGCCTGTTCAAGTCCCTCCGTCAGGTACTCCCAGAAGTCCTTCGAGTACAGGGCCTGCGCGATGCCGTTGGTCGCGGCGGTCTGGGTGAGCTGCCGCGGGAAGACGCCGGGGATCGGCTTGCTGTCGAGGTCGGCGAGCAGTTTGGCGATGCGGTCCTTGACGTCCTGCGCGGAGTCGCCGATCGGGCAGTCCTCGGTCTTCGAGGTGCAGTCGTCGGCGAAGTTGTCGAGCGCGAGCTGGAAGCCCTCGGCCTGGCCGAGAGAGCCCTGTTCCGAGGTCTGCGTCGGGTCGACGACCGCGTCGAAGACGGCACGTCCCACGTTCTTGGGGAACAAGTGTGCGTAGACGCCGCCGAGTTCGGTGCCGTACGAGATGCCGAAGTAGTACAGCTTGTCGTCGCCGAGAACCTGACGCATCAGGTCCATGTCGCGGGCCGCGTCCGTGGTCCGCAGGTGCGGGAGGGTCTTGCCGGAGTTCTTCTCACAGGCCGCGTTGAACGTCTTGGTGTTGTCCAGCAGTGCCTTCTGCTCGGCGGAGTCGTCCGGGGTGGCGTCCTGCTGGAAGTACTCATCGAGCTGGTCGTCGCTCTCGCATTCCACTCCGGCGCTGCGGCCGACCCCGCGCGGGTCGAAGCTCACCAGGTCGTAGCGGGTGCGCAGTTTCGCGTAGTCCTCGCCGAAGGCCGGCAACGTGGTGACACCGGAGCCGCCGGGACCCCCGAAGTTGAAGACGAGGGAGCCGATGCGCTTGCTCTGGTCGCCGCTCGTCTTGGCCCGGATCAGCGCGAGCTTGATCGTGTCGCCCTTGGGATCGGTCCAGTCGAGGGGTGCCTTCAAGGTGGCGCACTTCCACTTCGTACCGCGCGGCAGAGGTGAGGGAGCATCCCCGCCACCCTCGGACGCGGACGGCGCCGGGCAGTCCTTCCAGCTCAGCTTCTGGGCCGTCAGATCCTCGTCCTTGGAGTCATCGCCGCAGCCCGTCATCAAGGAGGACAACAGGACGGCGGCGACGGTCAAGGCAGCGGCGCGCAGCGGGGGAGGGTTCGGCATGCTCCCCATCCTGCGGTCGTGCGGGGCGGGACGCTCGGGGCGCGAGCCGTGTGGGTGAGGACGCGCTGTGCCGCGTACGAAAGGGCCCCTACGGTGCGCCGTGCCGCTGTGCGAGACGGCCCTGCGTGCCCGGGCTAGAGCGCGCCCTTACGCGTCAGGTGGTTGAAGAACAGCCACCCCGGCAGCACCGGAATCCACAGTGTCAGCAGCCGGTACAGGAGCACGGCGGGCGCCGCGACCTCCTTCGGGAGGCCTACGGCGATCAGGCCGACCGTGAGGGTCGCCTCGACCGCGCCGACGCCGCCGGGAGTCGGTGCCGCCGAGCCGAGCGCGTTACCGGCGAGGAAGACCACGGCCACGCTGGCGAGGCTGAGGGTGTGGGTCTCCTCGTGGCCGAACGCGCGGATCGACGCGTCCAGGCACATCACGAAGCAGGCGGTGAGCAGCAGCATGCCGCCGATGCCGGTGATCAGCTTCTGCGGCCGCTGGAGCACGTCGAGCATGCGCGGCACGACGCCCGCGAACAGCGACCTCACGCGCGTGGAGACGAATTTGCGCAGGAACGGCACCGACGTCACCACGAGGACCAGTACGGCGACGGTGAGCAGACCGGCGATGACCGTGCGGGACGGTGACAGGGAGGGTGTCTTCTCGGTGCCGGTCAGGTAGCCGAAGGAGAGCAGCATCAGGATGTGGCAGCCGAGTCCGAACAGCTGCGAGGCGCCGACGCTGGCCACCGCGAGCCCCGGCCGCACCCCGGAGCGTTGCAGGAAGCGCGTGTTCAGAGCCACACCGCCGACCGCGGCGGGTGCCACGATCTTCACGAACGAGCCCGCCACCTGTGCCGCCACGGTGCGCAGGAAGGGCACCCGCTCGGGCACGAAGCCGAGCAGGCTCATCGCCGCCGCGAAGTAGCTCAGCGCAGAGAACAGCACCGCCGCGGCGACCCAGCCCCACTCGGCGTCGTCGAAGAGGGTGCCGAATTCGATGTGGGTGAGCTGCGTCAGCAGGAAGTACGCGCCGATCGCGCCGGCGATGAAACTGAGCAGCGTGCGCGGCCGGACGCGCTCCAGGCGGACCGGTTCGACGGGTGCCTGGGGCCTGATCAGCAGCACCTGGTGGCGGATCTGGGTGAGCAGATCCTCCTCGCGGGCCTCGTCCAGCGCCTCGTCGATCGCCCGCTTCTCGGCCCGCTGCTCCGCGCGTACGGACTTCTTGGCGGGCTTTTCCAGTACGGGTGTGGTGTCTTCCTTGGTCTCCTCGGCGCGGGCGAGCCTGTCCTGCCGCGAAGCCTCAAGGACCGCGTCGCGCTCGCGCTGTGCGCGCTCCCGGGCGAGTTTTCGCAACGTCGCGCGCGTGGCGCGCGTCAGCGCGATGGGCTGGAGCATCGGCAGACAGTCGGCGACCGTGTCCGGGCCGAGTACGCCGACCGCCGAGGCCACCGCGCGCTCGGCGCCCACGCGAAGCCCCAGCGTGGTGACCAGCTGGGCGATGTCCATGCGCAGCAACAGGTCGCCGGCGGCGATCTCGCCGCCGCGCAGATCGGTGAGGATCACCGTGCCGGAACGATCCACCAGAATCGCGTCACCCGCGAGCCTGCGGTGCGCGATGCGCCGGGACTGCAGCGACTGCACCTGATGCCAGGTCTCGCGCAGGAGATCGTCGGTGATGAGTTCGTCGGGCAGCGAGTCGAGGGTGTGGCCACCGGTGTGCTCGTAGACGAGCATCACGGCGTCCGGACCCAGCTCCGAGGTCGCGATCAGCTTGGGCGCGTTGGCCCCGGCCGCGATGGCCGCGTATGCGAGCAGTGCTTCCTGCTCAAGAGCCTGGCGCAGTGACTGGAGGCTGCGGCGTGTGGTGATGCCGCGCAGCGTGAGCCGGCGCCACGCGCGGTAGAAGAAGCCCTGCGCCTGCTGCTCACGGTCGACCACCGTGACATCCAGAGGTGGGCCGTCCTCCAGGGTGACGAAGTAGCGTCTGCCGCGGTCGCCGCTCTCGGTGGACTCCGGCGCCTCCTCGCGCGCGGCCGTCACCGGGTGGAAGCCGACGTGCCGCAGGCCCGCCATCAGGGTCCGCCCGGTGGGGCGCACGTTCGGCGAGCCGACCGCGTACAACGTCCCGTACGCGACGGTCCAGCCGATCAGCACGGTCAGGATGATCGAGAACGGCGTCGTGTAGCCGGTGACCAGCATCGAGAACGCGTCGAGCATCAGCACCACCCACAGCACCGCCCGCCAGCGCGGTCTGCGGGACATGCCGACGGCCGTCATGTACGCGATGACCGGTGCGAGATAGCCGTGCACCGGGTCGGTGAGGGCGTGGATGTCGCCCGGCGAGGGCTGGGTGAGTGCTTCCTGGATCGAGTTCGGGGCGGCCTGCGCGACCCACAGGTCGGTGGCGAGTGTCACTCCGTGTGCGAGGACCGCGGCGAGGACGCCGTCGGCGATGCGCAGCCCGTCCCGTTTGATCAGCCGCTCGATCGCGAAAGCGACCGGCACCAGGAGGATCGCGATGCTCGAAGCCAGACCCGCGATCTTGATCAGCAGATCGGGTGCCTGGCCCGTGCCCTTGTTGATGTCCTGTTCGAGGCCCGATGTGGTGCCATGCGCGAACGCGGCGATGGCGAGCAGCACGGCGATCGCGAGGATCCCGACCAGGAGGCGCATCAGATCGGACGGACGGTGCACGCGCGCGGGGAGCAGCGGTTCGTCGCCCTCGACCTCGTCGTTGTGGACCTCGTCCGAGCAGTCGGTGTCTCGCTCGACCTGCAGTTTCTCGTTTTCGTACGTCTTAGTGGTGCGCTCGTCGTCCGTCGTGGTCGTGGGCTCTTCGTCGGCCTTGGAGGTGGGCTCGGCGGTCTCCTCGCCGGTGTCCTTCTCGTCGGACCCGCCGGTGTCCGGGCGTGACGAGGCCGCGGAGGTGGTCTCCGCGTTTTCGGGGTGCGCGCCCTGCTGCCTCATCGACTCTTCTTGATCTCGTATCACCGGTCACCGCCCGCACGATGGTGGCATGCCCCACCGACACACGGGGGCATCAGGGTGCAAATGCGGGGGCGCACAGTCTGCCTCACGCGCCGCCGCGGGGCGAGGGCTACCCGCGGTCGTCACCCCGTCACACTGTCGGTGGGGTGGGGCAGGATGGGGCGGATGAGCGAGGAGAGCCTTCCGGCGGACGACCTGCCGGAGTACGCGGAACGGGTCCTTGAGGTCGCCGAGCTGATCCCGCCCGGGCGCGTCATGACGTACGGGGACGTCGCCGAGTGGCTGGAGGAGGGCGGGCCGCGACAGGTGGGCCGCGTGATGGCCCTCTACGGAGGAGCGGTTCCCTGGTGGCGTGTCATACGCGCGGACGGCGTGCTGCTCCCGGGCCACGAACTCGAGGCACTGGCCCACTACCGCACTGAGGGCACCCCCCTGAAGGAGGCGAGCAGAGCCTCCGAGGGGCATCTGCCGCGAGTCGACATGAGACGGGCGCGATGGGACGGCGGCGAACGCGCGGAGAGTCACACCTGACAGCTTCCGGTATCGGACGGGCGGAGGGGGAACCTGTGGCCCGTACGGGGGAAGCGAGGCACGCCCGTGACATGCCGTACGTTCGAGGACCGGGGGACGCACGAGGCCCTCGGGAAGAAGGGGAAGCCCTCCTTCCACCGCGCTCACCGGCGTAGCGTCGACGACGCGCTTCCCTCTCACCCCGCGGCCACCGCACTCAACGCGCGGCAGTCCTCCAACCAGCACGACCACCAGGACCGGCGAACCACTTGAGCTCCTCTTCCTCCACCAGGCGCCTGTCGCACCCCCAGGTGCGACAGGGGACCCGCGGTGCGTACCGACTGGTGCGTACCCCGCCGGTCCGGGTCGATCCCCCTCGTCTGGACGCAGGACAGCGCTCGGTGGTTGACCACAAGGACGGCCCACTGCTCGTTCTCGCAGGTCCGGGCACCGGAAAGACCACCACGCTCGTCGAGTCCGTGGCCGCTCGGATCGCACGGGGCGGCGATCCGGAGCGCGTCCTGGTGCTCACCTTCAGCAGGAAGGCGGCCGTCGAGCTGCGCGACCGCATGGCGTTGCGCATAGGGGCCGCCCGCGCCCCTCAGGCGACCACCTTCCACTCCTTCTGCTACGCCCTGGTCCGTGCCCACCAGGACAGTGACCTGTTCGTGGAACCCTTGCGACTGCTGTCGGGTCCCGAACAGGACGTGGCGGTGCGCGAACTGCTCGCGGGCCAGCCCGACCTGGAGCGCCTCGGTCTCGCGCATGTGCGCTGGCCGGATGAACTGCGCGCCTGTCTGACCACACGCGGCTTCGCCGACGAGGTCCGCGCGGTCCTCGCCCGCAGCCGCGAGCTGGGCCTGAGCCCCGAGGCCCTGGACGCCTTCGCCTCACGCAGCGGCCGCCCCGACTGGGGCGCAGCGGCGGCCTTCCTCGCCGAGTACCTCGACGTTCTCGACATGCAAGGAGTCCTCGACTACGCGGAACTGGTCCACCGCGCTGTGCTGCTCGCCGGCCGCCCCGGTGTCGCCGAACGCCTGGCCGCGCAGTACGACGCCGTCTACGTGGACGAGTACCAGGACACCGACCCGGCGCAGGTACGACTGCTGAGGGCCCTCGCCGGCGGTGGCCGCACTCTCGTCGCCTTCGGCGACCCCGACCAGTCGATCTACACCTTCCGGGGCGCGGATGTGAACGGCATCCTGGACTTCCCCGACGCGTTCCCGCGCGCGGGCGGGAACCCGGCGCCGGTCGAGGTCCTCCGGACGTCCCGCCGCTCGGGCGCCGCCCTGCTCGCCGCCACCCGGCTGCTCACCCAGCGCATGCCGCTGACCCGCCTTCCGGCGGAGAAGGTCCGGGCCCACCGTGAGCTTTCCCCGGTACGGGACGGGGGCCGGACCGAGGTCTACACGTACCCGACCACCGGCACGGAACTGGACAACATCGCCGACATCCTGCGCCGCGCCCACCTCGAGGACGGCGTCCCGTGGAGCGAGATGGCCGTCCTGGTACGCGCCGGCTCCCGCACGATTCCGACGATCCGCCGTGCGCTCACCGCGGCCGGGGTGCCGCTCGACATCGACGGCGACGATCTGCCGCTGCGACACGAGCCGGCGGTGGCACCGCTGCTGACCGCGCTGCGGGCGGTGGCGCGGGCGGAGTTGGGTGCGGACGCGGACTCCCGTGCCGGCACGGACGTATCCGCTGAGGACGCCGCCGCAGGGGAGGTACCCGCTCAAGAAGACGCACCCGCCGAAGGAGCGGAAAGCGCCGACGCCCAAGAGCCCGAAGAGGCCCAAGAGGCCCAAGAGGCCCAAGAGGCCCAAGACCCGGCTGAGTCGGAACCGGAGACCCCCTGGCTCGCCATCGAGACCGCGCTCACCCTGCTCGCCTCGCCTCTCGCGAGCATGGACGCCGCCGATCTGCGGCGCCTGGGACGCGCGCTGCGGGAGGAGGAGCGCGCCGCCGGCAACCACGTACCACCGCCGTCCGACGAACTGCTCGCCCGCGCGCTGGCCGAGCCGGAGCGGTTGGTCGCGCACGACCCGGCGTACGCCCGAGGCGCCCAGCGTCTCGGTGCGCTGCTGCGGAAGGCGCGGGAGCGCCTCGCGGGCGGCGGGACGGCCGAGGAGGCCCTCTGGGACCTGTGGGAGGGCACACCGTGGCCGCAGCGTCTGGAGCGGGCCGCCAGGCGCGGCGGCGCGGCCGGGCGGAACGCTGACCGCGACCTCGACGCCGTGTGCGCGTTGTTCGCGACCGCGACGCGCGCCGAGGAGCGCACCGGCGGCCGCGGCGCCCTCAACTTCCTGGAGGAGATCGAGGCCCAGGACATCGCCGCCGACACACTCACCCGCAGGGTCGTACGCCCCGACGCCGTGCGTCTGATGACCGCGCACCGCTCCAAGGGCCTGGAGTGGCGCCTCGTCGTCGTCGCGGGCGTCCAGGAGGGCCTGTGGCCCGACCTGCGCCGCCGCGGCTCCCTGCTGGAGGCCGACCGCATCGGACGCGACGGCCTCGCCGAACCCCTGACGCCCGGAGCACTCCTCTCCGAAGAACGCCGTTTGTTCTACGTGGCCGCCACGCGCGCGCGTGAACGCCTCGTCGTCACCGCTGTGAAGGCCCCCGCCGACGACGGCGACCAGCCCTCCCGCTTCCTCACCGAACTCGGCGTCGAACCCAAGGACGTCACCGGCCGCCCGCGCCGCCCGCTGTCCGTCGCCGCGCTGGTCGCCGAGCTGCGCGCCACGACCGTCGATCCGCGCGTCTCGGACACCCTCAGGGAGGCCGCGGCCCGCCGTCTGGCCAAACTCGCCGCGCTCGGTGACGAGGACGGCCGCCCTCTGGTGCCGTCCGCGCACCCCTACCGCTGGTGGGGCCTGTACGAGCCGACCGAGAGCAAGATCCCGCTGCGCAACCGCGATCAGCCTGTCGTGCTCTCCGGGAGCGCCCTCGACCAGCTCGCCAACACCTGCGCCCTGCAGTGGTTCCTGGGGCGCGAGGTGAAGGCCGACGCGCCCGCGACCGCCGCCCAGGGCTTCGGCAACGTGGTGCACGTCCTCGCCGACGAGGTCGCCTCCGGACGCACCCCGGCAGACCTGGCCGTCCTCATGGAGCGCCTCGACTCCGTGTGGAACGCGCTCGCCTTCGACGCGCCCTGGAAGTCCGCGCAGGAGAAGGAGCACGCGCGCGTGGCGCTCGAACGCTTCCTGAAGTGGCACGTGTCGGACCGCACCGGGCGTACGCCCGTGGCCAGTGAGCACGACTTCGACGTGACCCTCGAAGCGGGCGACTACGAAGTACGCATCCGCGGCTCCATGGACCGCGTCGAGGCGGATGCCGAAGGCCGCGCCTACGTGGTCGACTTCAAGACCGGCAAGCAGGCGCCGACCGCCGCCGAGGTGGCACACCATCCGCAGCTCGCCGTCTACCAGCTCGCCATCAGCGAGGGCGCCGCCGATGACGCCTTCGACGGCGTCCGGCCCGAACCGGGCGGCGCCGAACTCGTCCAGCTGCGCCAGGGTGCCGCCAAGAAGAACGGGGGCGAGACCCTCCCCAAGGTGCAGGCGCAGGAGCCACTGGAGGGCGAGTGGGTCGGCGACCTGCTCGCCACCGCCGCGGGCAAGGTCCTCGACGAGCGGTTCTCGCCGACGACCGGGCAGCACTGCACGCACTGTGCGTTCCGGGCGTCGTGCAGCGCGCGGCCCGAGGGGCGGCACGTGGTTGAGTGACGGGGGCGCGATCGAGTGACGTGGGTGCGGTCGAGGCACGCGCGTGTGGCCGGGTGACGCCTGCGCGTCGAGTGGTGCGACGTGCGTGACGCATCGCACCACCCGTGCTGACCAGCGCATCCTTGTGCCCCACGGCCGATGTGGCCCCCACTGTCAGTGCGCGCCGCTAGCCTCTCTGACGTGCCAGCCCGTATCACCGACCCCGAACAGCTCAAAGAGCTCCTCGGCATCCCGTTCACCCCGGAGCAGACGGCCTGCATCACCGCACCGCCCGCCCCGCAGGTGATCGTGGCCGGAGCCGGTTCGGGCAAGACCACGGTGATGGCGGCACGCGTGGTGTGGCTGGTCGGCACCGGGCAGGTCGCCCCCGAGCAGGTTCTCGGCCTGACGTTCACCAACAAGGCGGCCGGCGAACTCGCCGAGCGCGTCCGCAAGGCGCTCATCAAGGCAGGCGTCACCGACCCGGACGTGATCGACCCGGACAACCCGCCCGGCGAGCCCGTCATCTCCACGTACCACGCCTTCGCGGGCCGCCTGCTGACCGACCACGGCCTGCGCATCGGGCTCGAACCGACATCCCGCCTGCTCGCCGACGCCACCCGCTACCAGCTCGCCGCCCGCGTGCTGCGCGAAGCACCGGGACCGTACCCGGCGCTGACCCGCTCCTTCCCGGACCTCGTCGGCGACCTCCTCACGCTCGACTCCGAGCTCTCCGAACACCTCGTACGCCCCGAGGACCTGCGCGCCTACGACGCCGAACTGCTGCGCTCCCTGGAGAGCGCCAAACTCACCAACGCCGACCTGCGCAAGGTTCCCGAGGCAGCGGCGGCCCGGCGCGAACTCGCCGAGCTGGTGGGCCGCTACCGCGCGGCCAAACGCGAACGTGACCTCCTCGACTTCGGCGATCAGATCGCCCTGTCGGCCACCCTGGCCCGCACCCGACCCGAGGTCGGAACCATCCTGCGCGACGAGTTCCGAGTGGTCCTGCTGGACGAGTACCAGGACACATCGGTCGCCCAACGTGTCCTGCTCGCCGGTCTCTTCGGCAGCGGCACGGGCCACCCGGTGACCGCGGTCGGCGACCCCTGCCAGGCGATCTACGGCTGGCGCGGCGCCTCCGTCGCCAACCTCGACGACTTCCCCGAGCACTTCGCGCACCCCGACGGCCGTCCAGCGACCCGCCAGGCTCTCAGCGAGAACCGCCGCAGCGGTGGCCGCCTCCTGGAACTCGCCAACGGCCTCGCGGAGCCCCTGCGCGCCATGCACGCGGGCGTGGAGGCACTCCGCCCAGCCCCCGGAGCCGAGCGCGACGGCCTGGTCCGCTGCGCGCTGTTGCGCACCCACGCCGAGGAGATCAACTGGCTCGCCGACTCCATCGCCCATCTCGTACGCACCGGAAAGGCACCCGGCGAGATCGCCGTGCTGTGCCGTACGGCGACCGACTTCGCCGAGATCCAGGGCGCGCTCGTCGCCCGCGACATCCCCGTCGAGGTGGTGGGCCTCTCCGGGCTGCTGCACCTCCCCGAGGTCGCCGATCTCGTGGCCGTCTGCGAGGTCCTCCAGGACCCAGGTGCCAACGCCTCACTCGTCCGCCTGCTCACCGGCCCGCGCTGGCGCATCGGCCCGCGCGACCTGGCCCTCCTGGGGAGGCGCGCCCGCTTTCTCGTGACCCACGCGCGCGTGGGCGCCGACGACGACCCGGACCGTCGGCTCGCCGCGGCCGTCGAGGGGGTCGACCCGGCCGAGGTGATATCGCTCGCGGACGCGCTCGACACGTTCCTGGAGATGCCCATCGAGGCCCAGGGGGACGACGACGGACTGCCCTTCTCACCCGACGCGAGGGTGCGTTTCGCGCGACTCGCCGCCGAACTGCGCGACCTGCGCCGCTCGCTCGCCGACCCGCTGATGGACGTCCTGCACCGGGTGCTCGCCGTCACCGGCCTGGAGGTCGAACTCTCCGCGTCCCCGCACGCGCTGGCCGCCCGCCGACGCGAGACGCTGTCGAACTTCCTGGACGTCGCCGCCTCCTTCGCCGCGGGCGACGGCGAGGCGACCCTGCTGGCCTTCCTCGGTTTCCTGCGCACGGCCGCGCAGTACGAGAAGGGCCTCGACAACGCCCTCCCGGGCGGCGAGAACACCGTCAAGGTGCTCACCGCGCACAAGTCCAAGGGCCTGGAATGGGACGTCGTCGTGGTCCCCGGCCTCGTCACCGGCACCTTTCCCAGCACCCAGGGCCGCGAGAAATGGACTGCCCAGGGCAAGGTCCTGCCGCACGAACTGCGCGGGGACGCCGACACGCTGCCCGACATCGGCGCCTGGGACACCAGGGGCATCAAAGCCTTCCACGAGGCGATGAAGGACCACCAGCACACCGAGGAACTCCGCCTCGGCTACGTCACCTTCACCCGCCCCCGCTCCCTCCTGATCGGCTCCGGCCACTGGTGGGGCCCCTCCCAGAAGAAGCCGCGCGGGCCCTCGGACTTCCTGCACGCCCTGCACGACCACTGCGCGGCCGGACACGGCGAGATCGAGGCCTGGGCGGACGAGCCGGCCGAGGACGACGAGAACCCCGCCCTCCACGAGGCGTCCGCCGACCGCGCGTGGCCGCTCCCGCTCGACGACGCGGCACTCGCCCGCCGCCGCGCGGCCGCGGAGACCGTACTCGCCCACCTGGAGCGGGTCGCGTCCCACGAGGACGCCCATCCAGGGGCCGCCCACGACTCGTCCTCCTACGAGGACCCCGAGTGGCCGCCTCCGCCGGAGGACGAAGAACCGCCGGACCTCCCCGCGGACGACGGCGCCGACTGGGACTCCTGGACGGCGGACCGCCCGACGGTCCCGCATCAGGCACCGGCCCCCGAGGCTCGTCCTCACCCCGAGGACCCGATGCGCCTCACCCCCGAGGAATCCCGCACGCTCGCCTCCTGGGACCGCGACCTGGACGCGCTCACCGGAGAGCTCCTGCGTGCCCGCGCCGGTGTCACGGACGTACCTCTGCCGTCGTCGCTCACCGCGTCGCAGGTGCTGCGCCTGACCGCCGACCCGGACGGCTTCGCGCAGGAGCTGGCGCGCCCCATGCCGCGCCCTCCGCAGCCCGCCGCGCGCCGCGGGACCCGCTTCCACGCATGGGTGGAATCCCGCTTCGAAGAGCTTCGGCTGCCCATGCTCGATCCGGAGGAGCTGCCCGGCAGCGAGGCCGAGATCGCCGACGAGCGTGACCTTGAGGCCCTCAAGGACTCCTTCGAACGCACGCCTTACGCGCACCGCACTCCCTACCGCGTCGAGGTCCCCTTCCAGCTCGCCATTGCCGGACGCGTCGTGCGCGGTCGTATCGACGCGGTCTACAGGGAGGCCGACGGGGACGCGGGGTACCGGCAGGGCGACGAGGACGCGGGACACGGACAGGGTGACGGCAGGACGTACGAGATCGTCGACTGGAAGACCAACCGCAGCCGCACCGCGGACCCGCTCCAGCTCGCGATCTACCGCCTCGCCTGGGCCGAGCAGCAGGGCGTGCCCCTGGAGTCGGTCAAGGCAGCGTTCCTGTACGTCCGTAGCGGCGAGGTGGTCCGACCCGACGGCCTTCCGGACCGGGCAGCACTGGAGCGGCTGCTCATGGAGGGCCCACAGGAAGGGGCATCCGGTGAACCACCGGACGAACACGCCTCTGTGGGCGGATAGGCTCGTGGGCATGAGCAAGCCCGTTGACAACGCCGTCAGCACCGTCCGCGCGTACATCCAGGAGCACCGCGCCGCGTTCCTCGACGACCTCGCGGAGTGGCTGCGGATCCCCTCGGTGTCGGCCCAGCCCGACCACGCGGCGGACGTACGGCGCAGCGCCGACTGGCTTGCCGCCAAGCTTCAGGAGACCGGCTTCCCGACCACCGAGGTCTGGGCCACGGCAGGCGCGCCCGCCGTGTTCGCCGAGTGGCCCTCCGAGGACCCCGAAGCACCCACGGTCCTCGTCTACGGACACCACGATGTGCAGCCCGCCGCCCGCGAGGACGGCTGGGACACCGAGCCCTTCGAGCCGGTGATCCGCGGAAACCGCCTCCACGCGCGCGGGGCGGCGGACGACAAGGGCCAGGTGTTCTTCCACACACTCGGCGTCCGCGCCCACCTCGCCGCCACCGGGCGCACCGCTCCCGCCGTACACCTCAAGCTCCTCATCGAGGGCGAGGAGGAATCCGGTTCCCCGTACTTCCGGCACCTCGTCGAAGCGCACGCGGACCGACTCGCCGCCGATGCCGTGATCGTCTCCGACACCGGCATGTGGTCCGAGGACACCCCCACGGTGTGCACCGGCATGCGCGGCCTCGCCGAGTGCGAGATCGAGCTGTACGGCCCCGACCAGGACATCCACTCCGGGGCCTTCGGCGGAGCCGTGCCCAACCCGGCCACCGCGGTCGCCCGGCTCGTCGCGGCCCTGCACGACGAGCACGCGCGGGTGGCCGTGCCCGGCTTCTACGAAGGCATCATCGAACTCACCGAACGGGAGCGCGAACTCTTCGCCGAGCTGCCCTTCGACGAGGCCGAGTGGCTGCGCACGGCCAGGTCGACGGCCGCTCACGGAGAGGCCGGACACACCACCCTGGAGCGCGTCTGGGCCCGTCCGACCGCCGAGGTCAACGGCATCGGAGGCGGCTACCAAGGCCCCGGCAGCAAGACGATCGTCCCGTCCTCGGCCATGGTGAAGCTCTCCTTCAGGCTGGTCGCGGGCCAGGACCCGGACCACATCGAGAAGGCCGTACGCGCCTGGGCCGTCGAGCAGCTGCCCGCGGGGATCCGGCACGAGATCACGTTCGCCCCGGCCACGCGCCCGTGCCTCACGCCCCTGGACCATCCGGCCCTCCAGTCCGTCGCACGCGCCATGGGCCGCGCTTTCGAGCAGACCATCCGCTTCACCCGCTCGGGAGGCTCGGGACCCGCTGCCGACCTCCAGGAAGTCCTCGGCGCCCCCGTGCTGTTCCTGGGCATCTCCGTCCCGTCGGACGGCTGGCACGCCCCCAACGAGAAGGTCGAACTGGATCTCCTCCTGAAGGGCGTCGAAACCACCGCCTACCTGTGGGGCGATCTGGCCGAGAACTGGCGCGAGGCACATTGAAGAAGGCATCCAGAAGGCATCCACGAAGAAGGCGATCAACGCCCTGAACAGCCCCCGCCACACCCGCCCTGCTGAACCGCCCGCCGAAATAACCGTCACACCGGGGGAGTTGGAAGCACCCGTGACCACCTGGACCGACCACACCGCCGACCGTCCCATCTCGCTCACCGCCCCGAGCGGCATCGACCGGGCCGCCCATCACCGGCTCGACGAGGCCTGGCTCGCCGCGGCGTGGAGCCACCCCACCACCCGCGCCTTCGTGGTCTCCGGCGGCCAGGTCCTGATCGACGAGACGGCGGACGGCAACACCGAACTGGTGATGACCCCCTCCTTCGAGGCCCCGCTCACCGAGGCGCACCGCTACTTCCTGGGCACGGACGACGATGGTGTGAGCTATTTCGCACTCCAGAAGGACGCGCTCCCCGGCCGCATCGACCAGTCGGCTCGCCCGGCGGGCCTGCGCGAGGCGGGACTCCTGCTGTCACCCCGCGACGCGGGCCTCATGGTGCACGCGGTCGCCCTGGAGAACTGGCAGCGGCTGCACCGCTTCTGCTCACGCTGCGGCGAACGCACCGTCATCGCGGCGGCCGGCCACATCCGCCGCTGCCCCGCCTGCGGCGCCGAGCACTACCCGCGCACCGACCCGGCCGTGATCATGGCTGTCACGGACGACGAGGACCGCATCCTGCTCGGCCGCCAGGTGCACTGGCCCGAGGGCCGCTTCTCCACCCTCGCCGGCTTCGTCGAGCCCGGCGAGTCCATCGAGCAGTCGGTGCGCCGCGAGGTCTTCGAGGAGGCCGGCATCACGGTCGGCGCGGTGGAGTACGTCGCCAGCCAGCCCTGGCCGTTCCCCTCCAGCCTGATGCTGGGCTTCATGGCCCGCGCCCAGTCGTCCGAGATCAACGTCGACGGCGAAGAGATCGAAGAGGCCCGCTGGTTCTCCCGCGAAGACCTGCGGGCCGCCTTCGAGTCCGGGGAGGTGCTGCCTCCCTACGGGATCTCGATTGCGGCCCGACTGATCGAGCTCTGGTACGGCAAGCCCCTGCCGACGCGAGGGGCGGCCGCCTGACGCCGGCCGGACGGCCGACGCGGCGGGCGGCCGGATGCGCCGCCTAGGCGCCGATCTTCTGCTTGACCTGCGCCAGCGAAGGGTTCGTCAGCGTCGAACCGTCCGGGAAGAGAACGGTGGGAACCGTCTGGTTTCCGCCGTTCGCCTTCTCCACGAACGCCGCCGACTGCGGGTCCTGCTCGATGTTGATCTCGTTGTACGTGATGCCCTCGCGGTCCATCTGGCTCTTCAGCCGACGGCAGTAGCCGCACCACGTGGTGCTGTACATCGTCACAGTGCCCGGCATGTCGATTGCGCTCCTTTACGGCGTCGGGGTGCGTGGTCGCGTCAGTGGAACGTACGTGACCGGGCCGCCATTCCCGCGGGGGGTACCCCTGCGGGGACGCCACGCCTGCCGCATTAGTACGACTGCGGGTGCCTCCCTGTGGACAACCGACTCATCCGTCCCCGGCGACCT
Source organism: Streptomyces sp. NBC_00620 (assembly GCF_026341825.1). Lineage (GTDB taxonomy): Bacteria > Actinomycetota > Actinomycetes > Streptomycetales > Streptomycetaceae > Streptomyces. Next base: position 327,475 of record NZ_JAPENY010000001.1, on the reverse strand, counting down.
GGCAGCATGGCGGGGTGACAGCAGCAACGCACTCCACCCTCTTCCCGCAGGTTCCGGACACGGCCGACGCGGTGCTCGACGGGCTCGACCCCGAGCAGCGCGAGGTCGCAACCGCCCTGCACGGACCGGTGTGCGTGCTGGCGGGCGCCGGCACGGGCAAAACACGGGCGATCACCCACCGCATCGCCTATGGCGTGCGCGCCGGGATACTGCAGCCCTCCACCGTGCTGGCCGTCACGTTCACCAACCGTGCCGCGGGCGAGATGCGCGGCCGCCTCCGCCAGCTCGGCGCCGGCGGTGTCCAGGCCCGCACCTTCCACTCGGCCGCACTGCGCCAACTCCAGTACTTCTGGCCGAAAGCGGTCGGCGGCAGCCTGCCCCGGCTCGTCGACCGCAAGATCCAGCTCGTCGCCGACGCGGCGGCCGCCTGCCGGATCCGCCTCGACCGCGGCGAACTGCGGGATGTCACCGCCGAGATCGAGTGGTCCAAGGTCACTCAGACCATCCCCGCCGACTATGCGGCCGCCGCCGCGAAGGCCGGTCGTGATGCCCCCCGCAACCCAGCCGAAATCGCCCAGCTCTACGGAGCCTACGAAGACCTCAAGCGTGACCGCGCGGTCATCGACTTCGAGGACGTCCTGCTGCTGACGGTCGCCATCCTTCAGGACCGCCACGACATCGCGGAGCAGGTCCGTTCGCAGTACCAGCACTTCGTGGTCGACGAGTACCAGGACGTCAGCCCGCTGCAACAGCGTCTGCTGGACCTGTGGCTCGGTGAGCGCGACAGCCTGTGTGTCGTCGGCGACGCCAGCCAGACGATCTATTCGTTCACCGGTGCAACTCCCGACCACCTTCTCGACTTCCGCACCCGCCATCCCGGGGCCACCGTCGTCAAGCTCGTACGCGACTACCGCTCCTCGCCCCAGGTCGTCCACCTTGCCAACGGCCTGCTCGCCCAGGCTCGCGGCCGGGCCGCCGAGCACCGCCTGGAGCTGATCTCCCAGCGGTCCCCGGGCCCCGAACCCGTCTACGCCGAGTACACGGACGAGCCCGCCGAGGCCGAGGGTGCCGCCCGCCGCATCCGCGACCTCATCGCCTCCGGTGTCCCTGCGGGCGAGATCGCGATCCTCTTCCGTACGAACTCCCAGTCCGAGCTGTACGAACAAGCCCTCGCCGACGCTGGGGTGCCTTACCAGCTGCGTGGCGCCGAGCGGTTCTTCGACCGCCCCGAAGTGCGCAAGGCGGGCGCCGCACTGCGCGCCGCGGCGCGGTTCGGGGGCAACGACTCGCTCCTCGACGACGTCATCGACCTGCCCTCGCAGGTCCGCGCCGTCCTGTCGGGCGAAGGATGGACCAACCAGCCGCCCGCCGGCTCCGGCGCGGTCAGAGAGCGCTGGGAATCGTTGGCCGCCCTTGTCCACCTGGCCCACGACTTCGCCGCGGCCAAGCAGGGCGCCACCCTCGGCGACCTGGTGGCCGAGCTCGACGAGCGCGCGAGCGCGCAGCACGCGCCGACCGTCCAGGGCGTCACCCTCGCCTCCCTGCACTCCGCCAAGGGACTGGAGTGGGACGTCGTCTTCCTGGTCGCTGTCGCCGAGGGCATGATGCCGATCACCTACGCAAAGACCGACGAGCAGATCGAGGAGGAACGCCGCCTCCTCTACGTCGGCGTCACGCGCGCGAGGGAGCATCTCGGTGTCTCCTGGGCACTGTCCCGCTCACCCGGTGGCAGACCGAACCGCCGGCCCAGCCGCTTCTTGGACGGGCTGCGCCCCGGGTCCGTCATGACCGCGGGCCGGAGCAGCAGCGGCGGTGGCCCGGGAGGCATCGAGCGCGGCATCGGAAGCAGCGGTGGCACCGTCGTACGGCGGTCGGTCCGGACTCCTGCCCGCTGCAGGGTCTGCGGCCGCACTCTGACCGACGCGGGCGAGATGAAACTGATGCGCTGCGAGGACTGTCCCTCCGACATGGACGAGGGTCTCTACGAGCGGTTGCGGGAGTGGCGGGCGGTGCAGGCACAGCGCAGTGGGCAGCCCGCGTTCTGCGTCTTCACCGACAAGACCTTGATGGCGATCGCCGAGACCGTGCCCGACGACGAGGGCGAGCTGGCCAGGATCCCTGGCGTCGGAGTCCGCAAGCTGAACCGCTTCGGCACCGATGTTCTGGCCATCTGCGCAGGTCAAGATGTTGGAGGAGACGACGAAGGTGACTGATACAAACTCGTCGAAAAAATAGTTTGCGCATGCCCCAGCAATCCCCATAGGTTCTTAACACGGAACGGCGGCCTTCTCCGAGGCCCAGGTTCCGTGCTGTACTTAATAACCGTCGGACTGGTTCACCCCGGTCCCCCTAGACGCCGAGAGGAGGCGATTCCAGTGATCAGCATCACCACGAGCTTCATCAGCACCGCCAAATTGACCGATCGCTCGGTCGTCTCCACGTGCCTGCTCGGCGTCTCGAACCTGGGCACCGGTCTGTCCGGCATTCCTGCTGTCCGGCCGGCGTCCTCCGTGTCTCTCGCGGGTCTTCCCATCCGTGAGCGCAATGAGCGACCGACCCAGGCACTGGAAGCAGCAGCAGTAGTGGCAGAGGCGCGTGCCTATGCCTTTGCCGCAGCCGGTGCCGGATCCGTGAAGCAGACGAAGCAGCACCACACGATGTGGGCCTTCCGTGGGCCTGAACCCTGGAGTGATCCAGCCTGATTCTCGATCAGGCCGGCGCCTTCAGGGCCGCGGAACCCCACCCGGGATCCGCGGCCCTTCTGTTTGTCCCCGACCGGGGACGGCAGAGCGAAGGGGCCTCGGGACAAGAAAAGAACCCGGTACCAGCCGCCAACCGGCCAACCGGCCGGCACGACCAGACGAGGAAGACCAACCGTGCAACTCGAAGCGCACGCCCCGTCCGTACCGCCTTCCGAAACGATCTCCCCGCCCGGCCTCACGGAGGACTCCACCTTGATCCCGCTCACTGCGCTCACCGCGCTCGACGACGCCATCGAGAACCTCGGCGTACCCGTCCCCTGCCGTTCCTACGACCCGGAGGTCTTCTTCGCCGAGTCGCCGGCCGACGTCGAGTACGCCAAGTCCCTCTGCCGTACCTGCCCGCTGGTCGAGGCCTGCCTCGCCGGTGCCAAGGAGCGGCGTGAGCCCTGGGGCGTCTGGGGTGGCGAGCTGTTCGTCCAGGGTGTCGTCGTGGCCCGCAAGCGGCCGCGTGGCCGCCCGCGCAAGAACCCGGTCGCGGCATGAACATCCGAGGAACGATCGACCGCCCCCTGACGAACGACCCCAAGAAACAGGCCCCGATGAAGCCGTCCACCAGCGAGCCCACTGGCTCCGCGATCCCAGACTTCACCTCCACCGACGCGAACGACTCGCGTCAGAACAGGACCCGAGAGATGCAACTCATTCCAGAAGCCCTGGCTCGTGCGCATATGCACGAGCGACTGCACGAGGCCGAACGGGAACGCCGGGCCGTGCGCCTGGCGACCGCCCGCCGGATGCAGCGTCGTGCCGAGCGCGCTTCGATGCGAGCCCGGCGTGCGCTGGCCATGGCGGTCATGCAGTAGCCGAGGCAGTCGCAAGCAGTAGTCGCAAGCAGTAACTCCTCGCGGGGGTCGGTCCGTCCGGACCGGCCCCCGCGGTGCGTTGTGTCCGGCGAACCGCCGATCACGGCGATATCGTCGCCGGGTGACGAGTCTTCCCGGGGACAGTGACAGCACCGGCTCAGCGCAGCGGCCCGACGCGGCAGAGGCCCAGCACATCGTGTGCGCCCGATGCGGCACCTCGGCGGACGGCCCCCAGCCGACTTGGACCTGTTCCATGGAGAACGGCACCCGCCACTACTTCTGTGACAGCTGCGCTCGCACACATCTGAGGGCGATCGAGGGGCGGCTGGACTCCGCGTGGTGGTGAACCGCCTCTCGTCAGGCCTCGGCGGCCGTCCCCGTCCCGTCCGCCAGCTCATCCCCCGGTAGGAATCCGGGCAGCCACTCCTCCAGCTCGTCGCGCAGCCGGACCGTCGCGCCCAGTTGGCACAGGACACCGATGGTGCTCAGGGTCACGCGGTGTATCAGGAGATACGACGGGGGCAGGTTGAGCCGCTTGCCCAACTGGTAGGCGGGGGAGCGGGGGTCGCCGACCCGGGCGGCCTGGCTGCGCATCCAGCCTCGGGTGAAGGTGAACTCGTCCACCTGGGCCGGTTCGATGATGGGCAGGAGGTAGTCCAGGACCGCGTCGGGTTCGAGCTCTATGGACTCCTTGACGAAGCCCTCCTCGCAGAGCAGTTCGTAGACCGCCTCGGCCTCGCCGTCGAGGGTCATGCGGAGGGACTCGCCGATCGTCGACGGCAGGCCGCCCGGGAGGCGGTCCACCGTGCCGAAGTCCAGGACGCCGAGACGCCAGCCGTTCTTCTCGTCCGGCAGGAGACGGAAGTTGCCCGGGTGCGGATCGGCGTGCAGCAGTCCGGTGCGGGCCGGGCCCGAGAAGAGGAAACGGGCCAGCAGTTGGCCGGCACGGTCGCGCTGCTCCTGGGTGCCTTCGGAGATCACCTCCGACATGGGTATGCCGTCGATCCATTCGGTGACCAGAATCTGGTCGCACTGGTGGACCACCGCCGGTACGAGGACATCCGGGTCGCCCGCGAATTCCTCCGCATGAACGGTCTGGGCCTGCGCCTCGAGTCCGTAGTCGAGCTCCTCGGACACCCGGTCGCGCAGTTCCGCGATGAGCGGCTTGATGTCCATCCCCGGGATCAGCGGGCCGAGAAGCCTGGCGAACCGGCTGAGCTGGGTCAGATCGGAGAGCAGCGCCTCGCCCGCTCCGGGGTACTGCACCTTCACCGCGACCTCTCGGCCGTCGTGCCACACCGCGTGGTGCACCTGGCCGATCGAGGCCGCCGCGGACGGCTTGTCCTCGAACTCGAGGAACAGCTCGGACCACTCCGCGCCGAGCCGCTCCTCCAGCACGGAGTGCACGGTGCGGGTCGGCATGGGAGGCGCCGCCTCCTGGAGCTTCGTCAGCGCCGCGCGATACGGTCCCGCGACCTCTTCGGGCAGCGCCGACTCGAAGACGGACATTGCCTGCCCGAACTTCATCGCCCCGCCCTTGAGCTCACCGAGCACCTTGAACAGCTGCTCCGCCGTGCGCTGCTGCAGCTCGCGGCCCACGATCTCCGCCGACTTCCCGCCGATCCGTTTGCCGAGCCCCCACGTGGCGCGCCCGGCGAAGCCGAGTGGCAGCGCGGCGAGTTTGGCCGTACGGGTGACTGCCTTCCGGGGAAGATCAGACATGCGCCCTCCAAGTACCGGACAGCCGAGCCGCGTACGGCTGTTGCCCCGCCATTGTCTCGTGCGACTCCCCGTCCTCCGAGGCGCGCTCCCCCTTCTTACCTTTCTCCGCTGCGCCGCAGGGGCATGCGGGATGCGACCAGACCGGTCTCGAGTGCCAGTCGAAGCCCGGCACGGACGCCTCCCAGCGTGCTCCGGCGCTTGACGGCAACCCTCCGTCGAGGAAGGCCAGCGCGTGACCCGCGGCCATTCCGGCGACGCCGGCCGCCAGCGCGAGGTCGCACGCCGGGACCTGGCGCTGCTGACCGGAGCGCCACTGCGCGAGCAGGCGTGGCCAGGTCGGATCCCGGTCGACGCGCCCCTGGTCCAGACAGCCCGCGCAGCCCGTGTCGCCCGGCAGGACCAGAGGGCCCACGACACCCGTCCCCTCCACGACACCCGCGTACAGATGCGGTGTCCCCGAGGTGATCAGCGGCTCGGTCGCCGCCGGGTCGGGCGCGTGGACGGCGAGGCCGTCCCGCGGGGTGAGGATCACCAGTGACAGTCCGAGTTCCTCCCCGTCCGGGGTCGTCCGCGGGGGACGGTCCGGTGCCGCTCGGCGCACGGCGCGCCGGGCGGCTTCCTCCCGGCGCTCGCCGATGGACTCGGCGGGCAGGCCGCCCGGTGCGACGTCCCATGGCTCGACGCAGCCGCTGTCGCGGACATCGACCTCGCCGACGCCCGCGCCGGCGAGCAGCGAGGCCAGGGTTACTCCGACCCGGCCGGCGCCTCGCACCTGTACGCGCAGTGAGCGGCGGGCGGCCAGGCGTTTCATACCTTCGCCCGGTTCGGGAGCGACGAGGGAGAGGGACGCGAGGTCGGGGCGCAGCCGGTCGAGGACAGCCTTCTTCTTACGCAAGGCATCCGCAGCCGGGCCGCCTCCCGTCGTGTCGTCCAGCAGACCGGACCGGGCCAGCCGCTCCAGCAGTCCGTCGACATGGCCGTCGGGGAACCCCATCCTGCGCCCCTCGTCGCGCAGGAGCGGCAGCCCGCGTGTCCCGTTGAGGAGATCGAGGAAGCTGCCCGTCGCCGTGTCCACCGGGCCAAGGACTATGGCGTGCGCGGGTGCCATTCCGAACTGGACGGTGTTGAGATCTCGCCAGCCACGCCGAAGCGCGGGCTTCACGATCGGATGCATGACCTACCCCCGTAGTCCGTGGAACGTCCCCGTGTGTCGGCGGGTGTGGGTCCCGCTTCGCCGACCGAATGCCAGCATGCCCTTCGCGGCCCGGGGGTGCCGAAAGTTATCCACAGGCGGCGGTATACGTCGTACAAATCAAGCGCACAGGGTGCGGATCGGCATCGAACCGTCCCGGGGACGGGACTTCCCCCATGTGCAGCGGGTAACGTCGGGGCGTGCCCGCCGACCCACTGCACCGCGCCGGAAACCCACAGCGCAGTACGACGAGCCCGCCGCCGAGCGGCTCGGGGGCGAGCGCGATCGAGGTCCGCAGGAGCGCGCGACGGCGCAGAACGGTCTCCGCGTACCGCGAGGGCGATCGCACCGTTGTGCTCATCCCCGCCCGGATGTCCGAGGCGGAGGAACAACGCTGGGTGACCGTCATGCTCGACAAACTGGCCGCCCAGGAGAAGAAACGGGTGCCCGGCGACGCCGAGCTGACCGAGCGCGCCGCACGTCTGTCGGGTCAGTACTTCGACGGCCGGGCCCGGCCCACCTCGGTCCGCTGGGTCACCAACCAGAACACGCGCTGGGGCTCGTGCACCCCGTCCGAGGGCAGCATCCGGCTGTCGCACCGGCTGCAGGGCATGCCCGAGTACGTCGTCGACTACGTCCTCGTCCATGAACTCGCGCACCTGCTCGTGCCAGGTCACGGGCCCCGCTTCTGGCGGCTCCTGGAGGCGTATCCGCGTACGGAGCGTGCGCGCGGCTACCTCGAAGGGGTGGTGGCCGCCGACCGGCTGCCCCATCCGCCCGTCGAACGCGACGAGTAGGTGCGGTCCGCCCGCACCGCAGGCGGTCCGCCTGTACGGAAGGGGCGGTTGTGTACCGGGTCTGTACCGGCTTCCTCCACTGTCGGCGTTTGCCGTTAGCCTGACGCGACGTACTTGCATTCGGGATGGGGGACGGTCGTTACGCATGGCCAGGGAATTCCAACGCGGCCACAAGGCCAAGATCAGTGACCTCACCGCGGGCACCGATCTGTACGTAGGTGTGCAGATCGCCGGCCCCGGACTGACCTTCGACATCAGTTGCTTCGGCCTGGACGCCGACGAACGGCTCTCGGACGACCAGTACTTCGTCTTCTTCAACCAGCCGAAGTCCCCTGAGGAGTCCATTCAGCTCCTCGGTGCCCAGGCGGGTGACACGGAGTCCTTCCGTGTCACGCTCGACCGGATCCCGGCGCAGATCCAGAAACTGTCGTTCACGGCGACACTCGACGGTGCCGGGCAGATGTCCCAGATCGCTCCCGGATATCTCCGCATCGTCGCGGGCGGCGAAGAGGTGGCCCGGTACTCGTTCAGCGGCGGGGAGTTCTCCACGGAGCGTGCCGTGATGCTGGGCGACTTCTACTTGAAGGACGTCTGGCGGTTCGCCGCCGTGGGACAGGGCTTCGACGGCGGGCTCGACGCGCTGCTGAAGAACTTCGGCGGCGAGGTGGCCGAGGAGGAGCCCGCCGCGCAGCAGCCGCAGGCCGCCGCCGCGCCGTCCTTCGCACCGCCGGCCCAGGCCACCGCGCCCCCTGCGTTCGGCGCGCCGTCCGCACCCGCGCCCGCCCCGGCACCCGCGCCGGGGCCCGCCGCGCAGGGCTTCGCGCCGCCGGCGCGAACCACACCGCCTCCCGCCCCGGCGCCCGCGCCCTCGGTGCACGCCGCGCCGACCATCGTCGCGCCCCTGCACACTCCGCCTGGCGGAAGCGTGCCGCCCCCGGGCCCCGCACCGTACGCCCAGCCTCCGGGGCAGCCCGGTCCGCCGCCGGGCTACGGTCAGCAGCCTCCCGGCCAGACGGCTCCCCTGCCGCCCGGTTACGGCCAGCAGGCCCCGCCGGCGCCTCCGGGTTACGGCCAGCAGGCCCCCACCGCACCCCCCGGCTACGGTCAGCAGCCGCCGTACGGCCAGGTCCCGGGCCAGATTCCGGGCCAGCCGGGCGCACCCTCCCCGTACGGCGTTCCCCAGGGAGCCCCGCAGGGTGCTGCCGGTGTGTCGGCCGCGTTGCAGGCCTTCAAGGAGACGCCCACCGGTCAGCGCTGGACCCAGCAGAACAAGAAGATGGTCCGCGTCGACCTCGGCGCGGGTGGTGATCAGGCCGTCCTGGCGCGTCAGGGCAGCATGGTGCTCTACCAGGGCAAGGTCGACTTCAGTTACAAGGGCGCGGGCTTCGCCGGGCGGATCGTGGGCAACGCGACCGGCCAGGAGATGCAGCTGATGCGCTGTTCGGGTCGCGGCCAGGTGTTCCTCGCCGAGAACGGCGCCCATGTGCACCCCATCGAACTCCAGGGCGACGGGATCTGTGTGTCCGCCGAGAGCGTCCTCGCCTTCGACGAGACGCTTCAGTACGAGGTCCGCAGGATCGAGGGGCACGGCATCCCCGGGGGCGCGCTCTTCACGATGCAGTTCCAGGGGACCGGCACGATCGTCGTGAAGACGCATGGCGCGCCCGTCGTGCTGCCCGTCACGCCCACGACGTTCGCCGACTGCAACGCGGTCGTCGCCTGGTCCGCGGCCTCCCAGGTGATCGTCTCCAGCCAGGTGCGGATGCGCCGGAACGCCTACCCCGGCGACACCGGCGAGAGCGTGAACCTCCAGTTCCGCGGCGCGCCCGGCAATTTCATCGTCGTCCAGCCGTACGAGGTCTGAGGGAGCCCGTCATGAACCAGCCACTCTCGGGCTTCGCCCCGGCACCTGTCACTGCCCGCATGGAGAACCACGGCAACCACATGCTGAAGGTCGCCATGCAGACCGGAAACGACCTCCTCGCGCGCGTGGGGTCGATGGTCGCCTACGAAGGGTTCGTCCAGTACGAGCCCAACCCGCCCGCCGTACGCCAGATCGCCCGCGACTGGGCCACCGGTGAGGGCGCGCCCTTGATGAAGGCCTCCGGCGACGGCCTGCTCTACCTCGCCGACTACGGGGCGAACGTCGTCGTCATCAACCTCAACGGGGACGCGATCTCCGTCAACGCGACCAACCTGCTCGCCTTCGACGCCCATCTGACGTGGGGCGTCGAGCGGGTCAAGGGGCTCGCCAAGTTCGCCGGACAGGGCCTGTGGAACACCAAGATCTCCGGGCAGGGCTGGGTCGCGCTGACCTCCCGTGGCAAGCCGATCGTCGTGGACTGCGGCGGCGGTGAGGACGAGACGTACGTCGACCCGGACGCGCTCGTCGCCTGGTCCCCGAACCTCAAGGTGAAGGGCAAGCGCAGCTTCAAGGCGCAGTCGCTGATCGGACGCGGCAGCGGCGAGGCGTTCCAGATGGCGTTCTCGGGGACGGGCATCGTCGTCGTCCAGCCCAGCGAGGACAGCACCGACCGTCTCCGAGTCCGGGGCTGAGGGGGAGCAGGACATCATGCAGAGCCCGCTTTTCGGCTACAACGAACAGCAGACCCAGGATCGCTACAGCCTGCAGAACTCGCAGATGCTGCGCGTCGTCCTGGAGGGTCACGACGACATCCTCGCGCGCAAGGGCACCATGGTCGCGTACCAGGGGCTCGTCGAGTTCGACGCCGAGTACCAGAACAGCGGCCAGCAGCGGTCGCGTGCGTACACCGGCGAGGGCCTCGACCTGATGCGCTGCCATGGGCAGGGGACGGTCTACCTGGCGAACCTCGCCCAGCACGTGCACGTGGTCGACGTGGACCAGGACGGTCTCACCGTCGACAGCAGCTACGTGCTGGCGATGGACTCCTCGCTGCACCACGAGGTCATCGCCGTGGACAGCCAGTACGGCATCTCCGGCTCCGGCAAGTACCAGCTCAACATCACGGGGCGCGGCAAGGTCGCGCTGATGACCTCCGGGATGCCGCTGCTGATGCAGGTCACGCCGGACAAGTACGTCAACTGCGACGCCGACGCGATCGTGGCCTGGTCCACGAGCCTGCGTGTGCAGATGCAGGCCCAGACCCACTCCTCCGGAGTGTTTCGGCGCCGTGGCAACACGGGCGAAGGCTGGGAACTCAGCTTCCTGGGACAGGGCTACGCACTCGTCCAGCCGAGTGAACTGTTGCCGCCGCAGAACGCCGTGATCGGCCAGGGGGTGCGTGCCCAGTACGGCATGGGGCAGCAGGGCGTGCACGCGCAGAACCAGGGCAACGCCTGGAGCTGAGCGCCAGGGAAGTGAACGTGTAAGGGGCGACCGCCGTTGCGGTCGCCCCTTACATGTTCACAGCCGTGCGCGGGTCGCTTCCAGGAGTCGCAGGACCGACTCGTCGGCCACGCCCGCGACCTCGTCGTACGCGAACCAGCGCAGGTCGAGCGACTCGTCGCTGATCTCCTGCACGGCTCCCGGTGCCGCCACGACCGCGTACTGGACGTCGAAGTGGCAGTGGCACGGCGGCGGGATCGGATGCCGGTCAAGGCGCACCGGACCGCCCGGCAGCAGACTGAGACCCGTGATGCCCGACTCCTCCGTCGCCTCACGCAGAGCCGCGACCTCCAGCGTGGCGTCCGCCGGCTCGCAGTGACCACCCATCTGGAGCCACATGCGCAGCTTCTTGTGGAGGGTCAGCAGTACGCGGCCCTGCTCGGGATCGATCACGAGGGCGCTCGCCGTGATGTGCCCGGCCGTGCAGGCCTTCCACATGCCGTCCGGATGTGCGGCCAGATGGTCCAGGTACGCCTGGCGCAGCTCTTCCTGGTCCTCGTAGCTCTTGAGTACGAGGACCGCGTCGTCGTACAGGCTCACTCGGAGTCGTCGCCCTTTTCGTCGCCCTTTTCGTCGTTCTTCTTCAGATTCGGCTTGTCGCCGGAACCGGAACCGGAATCGGAGCCGCTCGCCGCCTCGCCGAGCATCTTGTCGATCTCCGAGAAGTCCAGCTGCTCGCGGTGCACGAAGCCGTCCGGGTCGTCCAGGTCGGACGCCGTCGGGAGCATGTCCGGGTGGGCCCACAGGCCGTCCCGGCCGTCGACCCCGCGCGCGTCGGTGAGCGAGGCCCACAGGCGCGAGGCGTCCCTCAGGCGGCGCGGGCGCAACTCCAGGCCGATCAGCGTGGCGAAGGTCTGCTCGGCGGGGCCGCCCGAGGCGCGACGGCGGCGCAGCGTCTCACGCAGCGCGTCGGCGGACGTGAGGCGCGGCTTGGCGGCCGCGTGCACGACCGCGTCCACCCAGCCCTCGACGAGCGCGAGAGCCGTCTCCAGACGGGCCAGCGCGGCCTTCTGCTCCGGAGTGTCCTCCGGCTGGAACATGCCCTGCTGGAGTGCGTTCTGGAGCTCCTCCGGGTTCTGCGGGTCGAACTGGCCGACCACGTCCTCCAGCTTGGCCGTGTCGACCTTGATGCCGCGTGCGTAGCCCTCGACCGCGCCGAACAGGTGCGAGCGCAGCCACGGCACGTGCGCGAAGAGGCGCTGGTGGGCGGCCTCGCGCAGGGCGAGATAGAGCCGCACCTCCTCCTGGGGGACGCTCAGGTCCTTGCCGAACGACTCGATGTTCAGCGGCAGCAGCGCGGCCTTGCCGGCCGGGCCGAGCGGCAGGCCGATGTCGCTGGAACCGACGACCTCGCCCGCGAGCACGCCCACGGCCTGGCCGATCTGCGTGCCGAACATGGCGCCGCCCATGGAGCGCATCATGCCGATGAGCGGGCCCGCCATGGCCTGCATCTCCTCAGGCAGGACATCGCCCATGGCCGCGCCGACACGCTCGGCGACCGGGTCGACGAGCTCTTTCCACACGGGCAGGGTCGCCTCGACCCACTCCGCGCGGCTCCAGGCCACGGCGGAGCCCGCGCCGGACGGCAGGGAGGTCGCGTCGTCCAGCCACAGGTCGGCCAGACGGACGGCCTCCTCGACCGCGGTGCGCTCGGCGGGGCCGATGCTCGCGTCCTTGATGCCGTCAGAGGTGCCCTGGGAGACCGTCTGGCGGGCGATCTGCTTGGCCATGTCCCAATTCACCGGCCCGCCCTCGTACGAGAGCATCTGGCCCAGCTGCTGGAACGCGGCGCCCAGGTCGTTGGGGTTCATGGAACCGAACATTGCTGCGAGCGGATTGTCGGCGCCGGGGCCGCCGGCTCCGGGGAATCCCCCGAAACCGAACGGGTTGGCCGGTCCCTGACCACCGCCGCTCTCCTGGTCCTTCTTCTTGCCCTCGTCGCCGTTCTCCGGCTCCTCCGGCGGAAGGCCGAATCCGAATGGGGTGTCACTCACGGGATTCCTCGGCTGGTAAGGCCGCCGGTACTTTCCGACGGCGGCTTGCCCGACAACACACCACCCAGCGTAGACACCCCAGCCCGATCGGGCCTCGGTGCTTCGCCGACTCTCCGCCTGCGGCAGGATGGATGCCACCTGGTACGCACGCGTCACGCGCGTCCGTTACTGAAGACAACCGCTGGAGACGCCCGGTGAGTTCCCCAGATCCGCAGGTTCGCGCAGCGCGAAACCACTCAACCAGCCCGCCCGCGCGCGGGCCCGTCGTCGCGGTCACCGGCGCCGCGTCCGGCGTGGGCGCGCTGCTCACCGAGCGGCTCGCCGCCAGCGAGGAGATCAAGCAGGTCATCGCCATCGACGAGCGGCGCGGAGAGTGCGCCGCCGCCCAGTGGCACATCCTCGACGTCCGCGACCCGGTGATCGCCGAGAAACTGCGCGGCGCGGACGTCGTCGTACACCTTGCGCTCGACCTCGATCTCGAGTCGGACGCGGCGGCGCGGACGGCGTACAACGTCCGGGGGACGCAGACCGTGCTCACGGCTGCCGCCGCGGCCGGGGTGCACCGGGTCGTGCTGTGCACGTCCGCGATGGTCTACGGAGCACTGCCGGACAACGAACTGCCCCTCTCCGAAGACGCCGAATTGCGGGCGACGGCCGAGGCCACGGGCGTGGGTGACCTGCTGGAGATCGAGCGGCTCGCCCGGCGGGCGCCGCGCGCGCATCCGGGACTCAATGTCACCGTCGTACGGCCCGCTGTGCTGGTCGGCGGCACCGATACGGCTCTGACCAGGTACTTTGAGTCGCCGCGGCTGCTTGTGGTGGCGGGGTCGCGGCCCGCGTGGCAGTTCTGTCACGTCGAGGACCTGTGTAGTGCTCTGGAGTACGCCGTCGTGGAGAAGGTCGAGGGCGAGCTGGCCGTCGGGTGCGACGGGTGGCTGGAGCAGGAGGAGGTCGAGGAGCTGAGCGGGATCCGGCGGATGGAGTTGCCGTCCGCGGTCGCTCTTGGGGCGGCTGCTCGGCTGCACCGGATCGGGCTCACTCCTTCGCCTGCCGGCGATCTGGCGTACACGATGTATCCCTGGGTCGTGAGCGGGAGCCGGCTGCATGACGCCGGGTGGCGGCCCCAGTGGACCAACGAGGAGGTCCTCGCGGAGCTGCTGGAGGAGGTTGCCGGGCGGCACACCGTGGTCGGGCGGCGGCTTGGGCGCAAGGATGCGACTGCGGCGGGGGCCGCGGGGGCGACGGTTGCGCTGTTGGGGGCGGCTGCGGTGGTGCGGCGGGCGCGGAAGGCTCGGCGGCGGATCTGAGTGGCGGTACCGGGCTTTGTGGGTTCGCGGCGCCCGCGCGCCTGACGTCCCGTGTGTGTGACCGGCACCCGGCGCCCGTGCTGGCGTAGAGGCGTGTTTTCGCCCCCTCCGCCCCTACCCGTCCCGTATCTGGGGGCTCCGCCCCCAGACCCCCGGTCGCCCGAAGGGCTCGTCCTCAAACGCCGGACGGGCTGAAACCACCGCCCCCACGGGTGGGTGGGGGATCGGGACGGTATGGGCTCCTCCTCACGCGCCGGACGGGCTGAAACCCCAGCTCGGACGGGTGGGTGGGGGATCGGGACGGTATGGGCTCGTCCTCAAACGGCGGACGGGCTGGATTGTCGGAGGCTCCTCCAAAGGGGTACGCCCTGTGCCGGGTGAAAACGGTATTCCGTGGTGTCGGTGGGGTGCGGCACGATGGGGTTATGGCACCTACCTTTGACCATCCCGGTGAGCAGGGCGCGCAGGATCCTATTCGGCTGCTTGCGGTTCGTGAGGAGCCGTTGTCTCTCGATGAGGTCTTTCGGGCCGTGGGGGACGACGCCGCCGGGGGGACGGCGCTGTTCGTGGGGACGGTGCGGAATCATGACGGGGGCGCCGACGTCGATGAGCTGGGGTATTCGTGTCACCCCAGTGCCGAGGCGGAGATGCGGCGGGTCGCCGAGAAGGTGGTCGCCGAGTACCCGGTGCGTGCGCTGGCCGCTGTTCACCGGATCGGGGATCTGAGTGTCGGGGATCTCGCTGTCGTCGTCGCCGTGTCGTGCCCGCATCGGGGTGAGGCGTTCGAGGCGTGCCGAAAGCTCATCGACGACCTGAAGCACGAAGTGCCGATCTGGAAGCATCAGAAGTTCTCGGACGGTACGGAGGAGTGGGTGGGGGCCTGCTGAGGGCCGACCCGATCGTCCGCCTGGCCTCCTTCCGCCCTCCGGTTGCGTAACCGCCCCCCTGGCGTGAGCGTTGACACTGCTGATGGTTAATCTGCTGATCAGTCAGTTGCGGTCGCTCATGGGGTTGGGAGGTCGGCATGGCGGCGCTCGCCTGGTTGCTGATTCCGCTTTTGGCTGCGATCGGTGCCGGACTGTGGGGTAGTTGGGCCAGCCGGAACCGCAAGACCGCGGGAGACGGCATCGAGCTCGACGGCTACGCGCGTTTCCGCGCGGCCATGGAAAGGCCCGAGGCCGTGGACAGGTACGAGGATGTGCAGAGCCCCGGAGTCGCGAAGCGTTCCGTGGCCCTGGAGAAGTCCGCTTCCGACGCCGTCTGACGCCCCGGGGCTCACAGGTCGAGGACAGGGCCCCGTACGGACGGCCCCGACGGTGCGTTGACAGCACCGTCCCGTAATGTCGTGGCATGCCACGCCGCACCGCGACGATGCTCGCCTCCACCCTGATCCTGATCGCGCTCCTCTGCGCGGGAGTGTTCATCAAAGTGCCGTACTCGGAGATGTCGCCGGGCCCGACCGTGAACACGCTGGGCGATCACGACGGCGAGCCGGTGCTGCAGATCACCGGGCACAAGACCTACCCGGCCACCGGGAATCTCAATATGACGACCGTCCGGGTCACCAGCGCCGACTACAACATGAACCTCGTGGAAGCGGTCTACGGCTGGCTGGCGCACGACAACAAGGTGGTCCCGCACGACACGCTCTACCCCGACGGAAAGACGGAGGAGCAGTCGACGCAGGAGAACGCCGAGGAGTTCAGCCAGTCCCAGGAGAGCGCCAAGGTCGCGGCGCTCAAGGAGCTGAAGATCCCGGTGCAGTCCTGGGTGATCGTCTCCACGGTCGTCAAGGACTCCCCGGCCGAGGGCGAGCTGCACGCCGGAGACGTGATCAAGGCCGTCGACGGTACGGCGGTGAAGGCGCCCGGTGACGTCGCGGACCTGGTCACCAAGCACAAGCCGGGCGAGAAGGTCGTCTTCACCATCGTGCCCGCCAAGGCCCAGGCCGCCGCCGAGAAGGAGAACAAGACGGCGACCGAGACCGAGGACATCACGATCACCACCAAGAAGTCCGACGACGACGGTGAGGAGCGTGCCATCGTCGGCATCTCCGCCGGGACCGACCACACCTTCCCGTTCACCATCGACATCAAGCTCGCGGATGTCGGCGGACCGAGCGCGGGGCTGATGTTCGCGCTCGGCATCGTGGACAAGCTCACCCCGGGCAACCTCACCGGCGGCAAGTTCGTGGCCGGCACCGGCACCATCGACGACGCAGGCAAGGTCGGCCCGATCGGCGGCATCGAGATGAAGACCGTCGGCGCGCGGGAGAAGGGCGCCCAGTACTTCCTGACGCCCGCGGACAACTGCGCGGCCGCCGCGAAGGACACCCCCGAGGGGCTCACGCTCGTCAAGGTCAACACCATGGACGACGCGATGAGCGCCCTCAAGGACATCAGCTCCGGCAAGACTTCCGACCTGCCGAAGTGCACTACCAAGTAGTCACCGGCTGATCCGAAGTACTAGTCCGCGAACGTCGCCGACAGCGCCTCCGCCAGTCCCGGCACCAGGCCCGAACCCGTGAGCACCTCCGTCGGGGCGTCCTTCTCGCGCAGGCGCAGCGCGGAGTCGCGGGTGCCGTCGCGGAGCACGCCGACCGTCATGCGTACCTCCTGACGGTCCGGGTGCTCGGCGACCCACTTCGTGAGCTTCTTCTGGCTGAGGCCCTCCGGGACGGAGGCCTCGGCGGACGGCGGCAGCATCAGCCGCTCCACGGTGAGCGCGCAGCCGACCACGGCGTCCGGCCAGGCGATGGTGCCGAGGAACTCGTCCAGCGGCTTGTTGGCAGGGACCTCGTCCTGCTCGATGGGGGTGAGACCGGTGGTCTCCGGCTCGTCCTGCAGGCCGAGCTGGGCCGCGAGGCCGGGCTCCTGGGCCCGCAGCCGTGCGGTGTCTACGAGGGCGAAGAGGCGAGCGGGCTGGTCCCAGCCGAGGCCGGAGGCGTACTCGTCGATCTCGAGTACGGCCCGGGTGAGCGGGCTCGCTGCCATGGGAGTGTTGGACATGGTCACAATCCTGCCTCGTTAGTCCCCGGAAACGGGAACCGAGTAAAGCGTGAGTAAGTTGCATAGATGAGGCTCCACGATCACGGAGCCTGACGAATGGTCCACGATCACGGGGACCTGACGGACCAACAGCGAACTTCGAGGTGCGCACCTTGGCTTTCCAGATGCCGGACCGCGGCGGAGGCCCGACGGGGCCACGGATCAGAGTGGGCCGACCGTCCCGGCGTGTCCGGACCCTGCTCATGACACTGGGCGTGCTGGCCGCACTGGCCATGGCCTTCGTCATGTTCGCGGGGTTCTGGACGGACTGGCTCTGGTACCGATCGGTTCACTATTCGTCGGTGTTCACGACCACGCTGTGGACCAAGATCGGGCTCTTCTTCGTCTTCGGTCTGCTCATGGCGGCCTCGGTCGGCGTGAACATCTGGCTGGCGCACCGGCTGCGCCCGCCGCTGAGCGCCATGTCGATGGAGCAGCAGAGCCTCGACCGGTACCGGATGGGGATCGCGCCGTACAAGAGGTGGCTGCTGCTCGGCATCACCTCCCTGGTGGGGCTGATCGCCGGCGCGTCCGCCTCGGGCCAGTGGCGCACGTGGCTGATGTGGGTGAACGGGGTTCCCTTCAACCAGAAGGACCCCCAGTTCGGCCTCGACATCTCCTTCTACACCTTCGACCTGCCCTGGTACCGCTTCCTGCTCGGCTTCGGCTTCGCGGCCACCGTGCTCTCGCTGATCGCCGCCGCGCTCACGCACTACCTGTACGGGGGGCTGCGGATCACCAGCCCCGGGGCGCGTGCCACGGCAGCCGCCACGGGGCATCTCTCGGTGCTGCTGGGTCTCTTCGTCGCGCTGAAGGCGGTCGCCTACTGGCTCGACCGGTACGGACTCGCCGTCAAGTCCAGTGACTTCAAGGCGACCGACAACTGGACGGGCCTCAGGTACGTCGACGCCAACGCGTATCTGCCGGCCAAGACGATCCTGTTCTGCATCGCCGTCATCTGCGCGCTGCTGTTCTTCGCCACCCTGTGGCGGCGCACCTGGCAGCTGCCCGTCATCGGCTTCGGCCTGATGGTGCTCTCCGCGATCCTCATCGGGGGCCTGTACCCGGCGATCGTCCAGAAGTTCCAGGTCCAGCCGAACGAGCAGGCCAAGGAAGCGCCGTACGTCGCGAAGAACCTCAAGGCGACCCGGGAGGCCTACGGGATCCAGGACACCGAGGTCACGGATTACGCGGGTACGAGCGCGACCAAGGACACGACCAAGCTGCGCGAGGACGCCGACACCACGGCGAGCATCCGCCTGCTGGACCCGAACATCGTCTCGCCGGCGTTCCAGCAGTTGCAGCAGATGAAGAACTACTACGCGTTCCCGACCAACCTGGACGTCGACCGGTACACCGCGGACGGCACGGACCAGGACACGGTCATCGGCCTGCGCGAGCTGAACCTCGCCGGCATTCCGAAGAACAACTGGATCAACGACCACTTCCGTTACACCCACGGATACGGAGTGGTCGCCGCCAAGGGGACCACGGCGACCTCCGGCGGCCAGCCGCTCTTCACCGAGTCCGACCTGCCTTCCAAGGGCGACCTCGGCACGTACGAGCAGCGGGTCTACTACGGCGAGAAGACCACGCAGTACTCGATCGTCGGCGGTCCCCAGAAGGAGATCGACTACTCGGACGACGACGGCGAGAAGACCACCAGCTACACGGGCAAGAGCGGGGTCAACCTCTCGAACCCGATAAACCGGGCCGCGTACGCGGTGGCCTTCAGTGAACCGCAGATCCTCTACTCGGGCGCGATCGGTGAGGGTTCGCGGATCCTCTACAACCGCACGCCCAAGGACCGTGTCGAGGCGGTGGCCCCCTGGCTGACCATCGACGGCGACGCCTACCCGGCCGTGGTCGACGGGAAGATCCAGTGGATCGTCGACGCGTACACGACCACCAACGGCTATCCGTACGCCTCCCGCACCACTCTGGGCGACACGACGGCCGACTCGCTGACCGCGACCAACAACCAGCGCGCGGTGGTGGCCCAGCAGAACCAGGTCAACTACATCCGCAACTCGGTGAAGGCGACCGTCGACGCGTACACCGGTGAGGTCAAGCTCTACCAGTGGGACACCGAGGACCCGGTCCTGAAGACCTGGATGAAGGCGTTCCCGAACACGGTCGAGCCCAAGACCGACATCTCGACCGACCTGATGGCCCATCTCCGCTACCCGCAGGACCTGTTCAAGGTCCAGCGCGAGCTGCTGACCCGCTATCACGTGAAGGACGCGAACACCTTCCTCAGCGGCAGCGAGGTGTGGCAGGTGCCGGACGACCCGACCAACAAGTCGGGCGACGCGGTGCCGCCGTACTACCTGAGCATGGAGATGCCCGGAGAGACGGCGCAGGCGTTCTCGCTGACGACGACGCTCACGCCGAACGGCCGGGACAACCTGAGCGCCTTCATGTCGGTCAACGCCGAGGCGGGCACCCCTGACTACGGCAAGATCAGAATTCTGAAACTGCCGACCAGCGAACCCGTCGACGGGCCCAAACAGGTCCAGAGCCAGTTCAACTCCCAACCGACCATCGCCGAGTCCATCAGACTTCTGCAGGGCGGCGACTCGGAAGTCGAGTACGGCAACCTGCTGACTGTGCCACTCGACGGAGGACTGCTCTATGTGGAGCCGGTCTACGTACGCGGTGGTGGACTCAAGTTCCCGCTGCTGCGCAAGGTGTTGGTGAGCTACGGAGGCAAGACCGCCTTCGAGAACACGCTCGACGCGGCGCTCAACAAGGTCCTGGGGACAGAGGGTTCGACCACCGAGCCACCACCCGAGGACACCACGGAGCCACCACCGACGTCGACCAATCCGACGGTCCAGGAAGCGCTCAACGACGCCCAGAAGGCCTTCGACGAAGGCCAGGAAGCCCTCAAGAAGGGCGACTGGGAGGCGTACGGCACGGCGCAGAAGGATCTTGAGGAAGCGCTGCAGCGGGCCGAGGACGCCCAGGCCAAGGCCAACAAGACCAGTGGTGGCAGCGGCAGCAGCGCCAGCCCGAGCACGAGTCCGAGCACCAGCGCGAGCCCGAGCAGCGGCTAGGTCAGGGCCCACCCCGCGCCGTGGTACGGTTGCAACACAACGGCGCGGGGTGGAGCAGCTCGGTAGCTCGCTGGGCTCATAACCCAGAGGTCGCAGGTTCAAATCCTGTCCCCGCTACTGAAAGTCGAAGGCCCGGATCCTGATCAAGGATCCGGGCCTTCGACGTGTGCGACAACGCGCGAGGCTTCGGCGGTGACCTGGCGACTCCTGTGAAGTGCTGCTCCAAACGGGGGGAGTTGGGAAATCTGTGTTTGACTTGTCTCTCTGTGGGCATGTCGACAAAACGCTGAAGTGACCTCACTGGCTGCGGTATACCAGGTGTACCCAGGTTGCAGGTGGTGCGACGATGGACGTTATGGGGGACAAGGCAACTCTGTTGGATACAGGGCGTTTTGCGCAGCCTCCCGACCGGGACGAAACCGGCGAGGCTGTGGAGGAAGCGCGCCAGCGGCTCGCGGCGGAAGCCGGCGATGTCGAGGCGATGAGCGTCCTCGGAGCGATGCTGCTGCGCCGCGGTGATCTCGACGGAGCCGAGCCGCAGCTGCGTGCTGCCACCGCAGCCGGTGATCGCGCCGCAGCCAACAATCTGGGTGTCCTCCTGCATCAGCGCGGGTACGCCGAGGACGCCGCCGGATGGTGGCGGATCGCCGCCGTCGCGGGCTCCGCGGCTGCCGCGCACGCGCTCGGCCGGTACCACCGCGAGCGCGGCGACGAGCCCGCCGCCGAGTACTGGCTGCGTCAGTCCGCAGAGCAGGGGCACGCCCTGGGCGCGTACGCGCTCGCGGATCTGCTGGAGCACCGCGCCGACGTCGGCGCGGAGCAGTGGATGCGGGCCGCCGCCGAGCGCGGGCACCGCGAGGCCGCGTACCGGCTTGCGCGGGCCCTCGACCGCAAGGTTGTGGACTCGGGCGAGGCCAGGGCCGACAACGGTGTCATCGGCGCCGGCGGTGAAGAGGCCGAGCAGTGGTACCGGCAGGCCGCCGCGCGCGGGCACCGGCGTGCCGCCCTGCATCTCGGGGCGATCCTGGAGAAGCGCGGTCAGCTCAAGGAGGCGGGGCGCTGGTATCTGACGTCCGCCAAGGACGGCGAGGCTCGGGCCGCGTGTGCGCTCGGGTTCCTGCTGCGGGACGCCGGCGACACCGACAGCGCCGCCGTGTGGTGGCTGAGGGCCGCCCAGGACGGCGACGGGAACGCGGCGAACGCCCTGGGCGCGCTGCACGCCGAGCGCGGCGAGACGCAGACCGCCGAGCGTTGGTACCGGGCCGCGATGGACGCCGGTGATGTGAACGGGGCGTACAACCTCGGGCTGCTCTGCGCAGAGCAGGGGCGGACCGCGCAGGCCGAGCAGTGGTACCGGCGTGCCGCGTACGCCGGTCATCGCGAGGCGGCGAACGCGCTCGCCATCCTGCTGCTGCAGGTCGGCGACGCGGCTGGGGCCCAGCCGTGGTTCTCCAAGGCCGCGGAGGCCGGCAGCGTGGACGCCGCGTTCAATCTCGGGATCCTGCACGCCGGGCGGGGCACCGAGGACGACGACGCGGCGGCGCTGCGGTGGTACGAGCGTGCCGCGGCCGCCGGGCACACCGAGGCGGCGCTTCAGGTGGCCATCGCGCGGTTGCGGGACGGGGACGAGCGGGATGCCGAGCGGCATCTGCGGTCCGCGGCGGGGGGCGGCAGCGCCGAGGCGGCGTACCGGCTCGCCGCCGTGCTCGACGCGCGTCGGCCGCCGGCGCCCGCGCACGAGCTGGGGGAGCCCACGCAGGAGAAGAGCGAGTGCGAGGAGTGGTACGAGCGGGCGGCGTCCCAGGGGCACCGGAGGGCGCAGGTGCGGGTCGGGATGCTGGCCGCCGCGCGGGGCGATGTGGTGGAGGCGGCTCGGTGGTACCGCGAGGCGGCGGAGGCCGGGTCGCGGAACGGGGCGTTCAATCTCGGGCTGCTGCTCGCCCGGGAGGGGAGTGAGCCGGAGGCTGCCGTGTGGTGGGCTCGGGCGGCTGACGCTGGGCATGGGCGGGCGGCGCTTCGGCTCGCGCTTGTGTATGCGCGTGGGGGGGAGCTTGCGGAGGGGCAGCGGTGGGCCGACCGGGCCGTTTCTCTTGGGCCCGCTGAGGTTTCCGAGCGGGCGGCTCGGTTGCGGGATGCGTTGCGGGAGGAACTGTCGGCGTGAGGGGGATTTTCTTCGCCCCCTCCGCCCCTTCCCGTCCCGTTTCTGGGGGCTGCGCCCTCAGGCCCCCTCCTGTCGCGCTTCGCGCTCGTCCTCAAACGCCGGACGGGCTGAAAGGGATTTGCGCTGGTCCGCAAGGGTGACGTACTGTTCAGTTCAACGGCGCGGGGTGGAGCAGCTCGGTAGCTCGCTGGGCTCATAACCCAGAGGTCGCAGGTTCAAATCCTGTCCCCGCTACTGAAGACCGAAGGCCCGGAACCAATGGTTCCGGGCCTTCGGTGTGTTTGCCTTCGGGTGAGCCGCGTTGCGCGCGAGGCGGTCAGCGCGCGAGGGCGCGCGAGGCGGTCAGGCCGTCGCGCAGTTCGGGCAGACGCCTCTGTAGGTGACCTCGACGTCCGAGACCGTGAAGCCGAAGCGCTCCGAGTCGGGGAGGTCGGTGAGCGGGTTGCCGCCCGGGTGGACGTCGCGGATCGTGCCGCACTGGGCGCAGACCAGGTGGTGGTGCGGACGGTGCGCGTTCGGGTCGTACCGCTTGGCGCGCTTGTCGGTCGCGACTTCCAGTACCTCGCCGAGTGAGACCAGCTCGCCCAAGGTGTTGTAGACGGTCGCCCGGGAGATCTCGGGCAGTTTGACGACTGCGCGTGCGTGCACCTCGTCGGCCGTCAGATGGACGTGGTCGCCGTCGAGGACCTCGGCCACTACGCGCCGCTGCGCGGTCATCCGCCATCCGCGTCCGCGCAGTCGTTCCAGCAGGTCGCTCATACGAACCAGCCTAACAGTAAGAGGAACAGATCCCGAACAGGTGTGACTTTGGAGCTGTCCTTGACTTGGACTTAGTCCAATGTAGGATCGAGACCGGCATTGGCCGAGGGACAGAACTTGCACGAATGACGCAGGAGGCGCACGTGACGCAGGGACCGCTTACGACGGAGGCCGGTGCGCCGGTCGCCGACAATCAGAACAGCGAGACCGCGGGCGTCGGCGGACCCGTCCTCGTCCAGGACCAGGCGCTGCTCGAGAAGCTCGCGCACTTCAACCGCGAGCGCATCCCGGAGCGCATCGTCCATGCGCGGGGCGCCGGTGCGTACGGCACCTTCACGCTGACCCGTGACGTCTCGCAGTGGACCCGCGCGAAGTTCCTCTCCGAGGTCGGCAAGCAGACCGAGACCTTCCTGCGGTTCTCGACCGTGGCCGGCAACCTCGGTTCCGCGGACGCGGTCCGTGACCCCCGCGGCTTCGCGCTGAAGTTCTACACCGAAGAGGGCAACTACGACCTCGTCGGCAACAACACCCCGGTGTTCTTCATCAAGGACGCCATCAAGTTCCCCGACTTCATCCACACGCAGAAGCGCGACCCGTACACCGGATCGCAGGAAGCCGACAACGTGTGGGACTTCTGGGGGCTTTCGCCCGAGTCCACGCACCAGGTGACCTGGCTCTTCGGTGACCGTGGAATCCCGGCGACGCTGCGTCACATGAACGGCTACGGGTCCCACACCTACCAGTGGAACAACGAGGCCGGTGAGGTCTTCTGGGTCAAGTACCACTTCAAGACCGATCAGGGGATCGAGAACCTGACCTCGGAAGAGGCCGCGAAGCTCGCCGGTGAGGACCCCGACTCGCACCAGCGCGATCTGCGCGAGGCCATCGAGCGCGGTGACTTCCCGTCCTGGACCGTGCAGGTGCAGATCATGCCGGCGGCGGAGGCCGCGAACTATCGCTTCAACCCGTTCGACCTCACCAAGGTGTGGCCGCACGAGGACTATCCGCCGGTCGAGATCGGGAAGCTCGAGCTCAACCGCAACCCGGAGAACATCTTCGCCGAGGTCGAGCAGAGCATCTTCTCTCCGGCTCACTTCGTGCCGGGTATCGGGCCCTCGCCCGACAAGATGCTTCAGGGGCGGCTGTTCGCCTACGGCGACGCCCACCGCTATCGCGTCGGCATCAACGCCGACCACCTGCCGGTGAACCGTCCGCACGCCACCGAGGCGCGCACCAACTCGCGGGACGGCTTCCTGTACGACGGGCGCCACAAGGGTGCGAAGAACTACGAGCCCAACTCGTTCGGCGGGCCCGTCCAGACCGACCGGCCGCTGTGGGTGTCCACCCCGGTCTCCGGTGGAACCGGCAACCATGAGGCGCCGGTTCACTCCGAGGACGACGACTTCGTGCAGGCGGGGAATCTGTACCGGCTGTTCTCCGAGGAGGAGAAGGTCCGGCTGATCGAGAACCTGGCGGGGTTCATCGCCAAGGTCTCCCGTGACGACATCGCCGAGCGTGCGATCGACAACTTCCGCCAGGCGGATGGTGACTTCGGCAAGCGGCTGGCAGTCGCGGTCCAGGCCCTGCGCGGCTGACAACCAGCACTGGAACGCTTGTCGTTGAGGGCGGGCCGGGTCTCCTGAGTCATCAGGGGCCCGGCCCGTTCGTTTACGGGTGTGAGGCTGTAAGGGGCTTGGGGTTCAGACCTGCGCCGGTGCGCGGCGGTGCGTTGGTGCCCAGCAGCGGATGATGTCGCGGACCGAGACGATGCCGACCGGGCCCGTTCCGTCGAGCACGATCAGGTGGCGGAAGCCGCCGTGCGACATGGCTGTCGCGGCTTCCTCCAGGGTCCAGGCGGGGGCCGCGAAGACGACGTCGGTGGTGGTGTGGCTGCCTGCGGTCTCGGTGTCCGGGTTCTGGCCGAGAGCCACCGAGTTGAGGATGTCGCGCTCAGTGAGGATTCCGAGTCCGCTGGCGTCCTCGTCGAGGACGACGGCCGCGCCGATGCGGCGCGCGGACATCAGGCGGGCCGCCTGGCGGAGGGTGTGTGCCGGGCCGATGGTGAGGACCACCGTGCTCATGGCGTCGCGGACGAGCATGGGCTGGAGCCACCTCCTTGGTGAACCGCTTGGCCTGGCGCGGTGCCGGTCCCGGGCGGTGCCGGGGCCCTGGCGAGGCGTCAAGAGAAGTGATTCACAAATTCACAAGTGGGGGGACTCTCAGAGTCGCAGGTAAAAGGAGGGTCAACAAGGGGGCGCGTGCGGTGAGTTCGGGGCGCCTCGGGGTTACTCAGGAGTCTCGCTTCAGTACCGCTGGTTCAGGTATCCCAGCAGTTCGTCGTGGAGGATGCCGTTCGACGCGGCCGCGTTGCCGCTGTGCGGGCCCGGGCGGCCGTCGAGGCCGGTGAACGAGCCGCCCGCCTCGGTCACGATGATCGCGTTCGCCGCCATGTCCCAGAGCGACAGCTCGGGTTCGGCGCAGATGTCGACCGAGCCCTCGGCGACCATCATGTACGGCCAGAAGTCGCCGTAGCCGCGGGTGCGCCAGACGACCTTCGTGAGGTCGAGGAAGCCGTCCAGGCGGCCCTGGTCCTCCCAGCCGCTGAGGGAGGAGTACGCGAAGGAGGCATCCGACATGTGCGAGACCTGGGAGACCCGGAGTGGGGACGCCGAGGTGAGGCTGCGGCCCGTGAACGCGCCGTGGCCCTTCGCGGCCCACCAGCGGCGGCCCAGGGCGGGGGCGGAGACCACGCCGACGACCGGCTGGTAGCCGCCCTCGGCCGCCTCCATCAGGGAGATGAGGGTGGCCCAGACGGGCACGCCTCGTACGTAGTTCTTGGTGCCGTCGATCGGGTCGATGACCCAGCGGCGGGGGCCCGTGCCCTCGATGCCGTACTCCTCGCCGAGGATCGCGTCGCGCGGCCTTGCCCGCTGGAGCTGGCCGCGGATGAGTTCCTCGGCGGCCTTGTCCGCTTCGCTCACGGGGGTCATGTCCGGCTTGGTCTCGACCTTCAGGTCGAGCGCCTTGAACCGGGCCATCGTCGCGGCGTCGGCGGCGTCCGCCAGGACGTGGGCGAGACGCAGGTCATCGTGATAGTCGGGCATGAGCGAACCGTATCTGCCTGTTCCGGGGGAGGGCTACATGGCCTGTAGATCTTCGGGTGGGGGGCTGTGGGGGCGGTCGCCTTGCGCCATGGGTGGGTCGGGGCCGTGCCGGAGCATCCGTCCTCGGTCTGGCGCGGAATCGGTTGCTCAGGAAGCGGGCGGTGTTGACGCGCCAGCCGCTGCGGGCGGACGTTCCGGCACGTCCCCTTCGGTGAATTGGCGGGTGCGGGTGCGTGGGGGCCCGCCTTTGATGTGTCCACCCATCGCCGTCCACCCATCGCCTTCGGCGTACACACGCCCACGCCTTCGCCTTGGCGCACTGTGTGGGGGCGCGTGGTCGGCTGGGGTGCGTGCGGTGGGGGCGTGCGCCCCTTGGTGCCGCCGCGAACCCTTGACAGTGAACCTGTGCGCGTCAAATCTGAGCTGCGGAGCGGATCGGCTCAGGGAGGCGATATGCCTGCAGCTCGGGAATCCCTTTTGGATGCTGCCTATACGGCGCTCGCGCGTCGTGCTTGGTCGGCGGTGCGGATGGTCGATGTGGCCGCCGTGGCCGGGGTGTCGCGTCAGACGCTCTACAACGAGTTCGGGAGTAAGGACGGGCTCGCGCGTGCCCTCGTACGGCGGGAGGCGGATGCCTATCTCGCGGGGGTCGAGCGGGCGTTGGGCGCTCATGCGGACGCTCGTGAGCGGTTGGTCGCCACTGCCGAGTGGACCGCTTCGGCGGCGCGGAGCAACGTACTTGTGCGGGCGATGCTGACCGGGTGCTGGAGTGAGCGGCTGCCCTCGCCGACGCTCTCGGCGGTGCCCTCGTCGTCCGCTGTGCCCGCGCAGCGGCGGGCGGACGGGCCGCTGCCCTCGCCCGCCGACTTCGTGGCGCTGGTCCGTGACCGGGCCGTCGTGGCGATGTCCCCCTCGAAGGCGGAGAGCGGCGAGCTCGCCCGCACCTGCGAAC
Source organism: Streptomyces sp. NBC_00620 (assembly GCF_026341825.1). Classification (GTDB taxonomy): domain Bacteria; phylum Actinomycetota; class Actinomycetes; order Streptomycetales; family Streptomycetaceae; genus Streptomyces. The sequence goes on along the minus strand of NZ_JAPENY010000001.1, from coordinate 300,449 downwards.
TCGTTGTCCGTCTCGCGCTGTCCTGCGTGGCCGCGCCGCCCGGAGAGGGTGGGGTCACTGATTTGGTGAAGGCCGCGCTCGCTTCGCCGCATCGCGGCTCAGGAGTTCCTGGTTCTCGGGAAGTGATCTGAAGGCTAGTGGCTCGAGCCTGACAGTTGCAGGCCGATTACTCCTGCGATCACGAAGCTGATCGAAATGATCTTCAGGGTGGATACCAGGTCGCCCAGGAAGATCATGCCGTAGATCGCGGTTCCCGCTGCGCCGATGCCGGTCCACACCGCGTAGGCGGGGCCGACGTCGAGCTTCTTGAGGGAGAGGGTCAGCAGGCCGAAGCTGCCCAGCGCGAAGATGCAGAACGCCACCGTGGGCCAGAGTCTGGTGAAGCCGTGTGAGAGCTTCAGGCAGACGGCGAAGCCGGTTTCGAGCAGTCCTGCCACAACGACCAGCAGCCATGCCATGGCTTGTCCTCCCGCGTCCGAACGTCGACTGCTTGGTCTGGTGTGTGGTTCAGGTCAGGGGCTTTCCCGGGTCACTCGGTGCGATTATGCATTTACCGGCGCGGGACGGGCGCAAACAACGCGGAGGTCGTAGGGGGAACAAGAGGTGTCAGTCGCCCTCGTGGCGCTCTCTCGTCGAGAGCAGTCGGCGCAGGGAGTAGAGGCGGGCGGGGTCCGCGTGGCCGTCGGCCACCCACTGGTCCAGTGCGCAGTCCGGCTCGTCGTGACTGCACGCGCGCGGGCAGCCCTCGGTGCCGGGTTCGAGGTCGGGGAAGGCCTTGATGACGCGGGACGGGTCCACGTGGTGCAGGCCGAAGGAGCGGAGGCCTGGGGTGTCGATGACCCAGCCCGCGGCTTCGGGTAGGGGGATCGCTCGTGCCGAGGTGGTGGTGTGCCGGCCGCGGCCTGTCACGGCGTTGACATGGCCCGTGGTGCGGCGGCGGTCCCGTGAGACCAGTGCGTTGACCAGGGTCGTCTTGCCTACGCCGGAGTGGCCGATGAAGGCCGTGATCTTGTTGTTGAGTTGCTCGCGTACGCGGTCCACCGCCTGGCCGTCCTCGAACTCCTCGCGGGTTGTGACGACGTACGGGATGTCCAAGTCGCCGTACAGCTCCAGGAGTTTGTCCGGCGGGGCGAGGTCCGACTTCGTCAGGACCAGGAGGGGTTCCAGGCCGCCGTCGTACGCCGCCACCAGGCAGCGGTCGATCAGACGTGGGCGTGGCTCGGGGTCGGCGAGGGCCGTGACGATGGCGAGCTGGTCGGCGTTGGCGACGACCACGCGCTCGTACGGGTCGTCGTCGTCCGCCGTGCGGCGCAGGACCGAGGTGCGCGGCTCGATGCGGACGATGCGGGCCAGGGTGTCCTTGTCACCGGACAGGTCGCCGATGATGGCGACACGGTCACCGACCACCGCCGCCTTGCGGCCCAGTTCGCGGGCCTTCACGGCCATCACCACACGGTCCTCGACGAGGCAGGTGAGCCGTCCCCGGTCGACGGTGAGGACCATGCCTTCGGCTGCGTCCTCGTGCTTGGGGCGGATGTTCGTACGCGGACGGTTGCCCTTGCGGTTCGGGCGGGTGCGGATGTCGTCCTCGTCGGGGTTCTTGCCGTAACGGCGCATGATCGTGATCCGCCCGTCAGTTCCCGAGCATTCCGGTCCACAGATCGGGGAAGTCCGGGAGGGTCTTCGCCGTCGTCGCCACGTTCTCGATCTGTACGCCCTCCACCGCCAGGCCGATGATCGCGCCGGCGGTCGCCATGCGGTGGTCGTCGTACGTGTGGAAGATGCCGCCGTGCAGCCGGCGCGGGCGGATGTGCAGCCCGTCGGCGGTCTCGGTGACGTCGCCGCCGAGTTCGTTGATCTCCTTGGTGAGCGCGGCCAGGCGGTCCGTCTCGTGCAGGCGGAGGTGGGACACGCCGCGGAGGGTGGAGGAGGAGTCGGCGAGGGCCGCCACCGCGGCGATGCCGGGGGTCAGCTCGCCGACCTCGCTCAGGTCCACGTCGATGCCGTGGACCGAGCCCGAGCCGGTGAACTCCAGGCCCGCCTCGGTCAGTTCGCAGGAACCGCCCATTTCGGTGAAGATCGCACGCAACTGGTCACCGGGCTGGGTGGTGCGGGACGGCCAGTCCGGGATGACGACCTTGCCGCCGGTCACCAGGGCCGCGGCCAGGAACGGCTGCGCGTTGGACAGGTCCGGCTCGACGGTCAGGTCGCGGCCGAGCAGGGCGCCCGGCGTGACCCGCCAGACGTTGGGCTCGCCGCCCGACTCCGGGGTGTCCACCTGGGCGCCGACCGCGCGCAGCATGTCGACCGTCATCCGGATGTGGGGCAGGGAGGGGAGCGAGGAGCCGGTGTGGCGGACCTCCACCCCCTGATTGAAGCGCGGGCCGGAGAGGAGGAGGGCCGAGACGAACTGGGAGGACGAGGACGCGTCGATCTCCACCGGGCCGCCGTCCAGGGCGCCGCCGCCGTGCACAGTGAGAGGCAGTGCGCCGCGGGCGTCGTCGTCGATCCGGGCGCCCAGCAGGCGCAGCGCGTCGATCACACCGTTCAAGGGGCGCTCGTACGAACGCGGGTCGCCGTCGAAACGGATGGGGCCGTCGGCGAGCGCGGCGACCGGGGGAAGGAAACGCATCACCGTGCCGGCGTTGCCGACATCGACCGTGGCCGGGCCGTGCAGGCCCGAGGGGATGACCCGCCAGGCCTCGCCCGAGGCGTCCGGGCCCGCGGCGACCGTGGAGCTGGACGACACCGTCTCCTCGATGCCCACGCCCATCGCGCGCAGCGCGCCCGCCATCAGCAGCGTGTCGCGGGAGCGGAGCGGGCGGCGCAGCCAGCCGGGCTCCGAGGCGAGGGCCGCGAGGACCAGCGCCCGGTTGGTGACCGACTTGGACCCCGGTACGTGGACCGTCGCGTCGACGGCTCCGCTCGCGTGCGGGGCGGGCCATAGGGCGGTGTGGGCGGGGTTAACGGTCATGAGCCCCACTTTAGTGGCGGTTCGCTCCGCCGGGTTTGGCCGGGGAACGGCCCCGCGTCGCTGAATACCGTCCATTGGGTTCCCGGGCGTCACACCTCCAGGAGCCAGCGGCCCCCGCCTATCAAGGAGCACAGGGACACCGCGTGGAACAGGAACAGCCACAGTCCGGCCGGGACGTGGGTCAGCCGGGACAGCTGGTCCGCGTCCGAGTCGCCGGCGCCGCCGCGGCTCCGCTTGGCCTGGAGTTCGAAGGCCGGGCGGACTCCGCCGACCAGCAGGAACCACACCACCGCGTACGCGAACGCCGCCTGGACCTGGGGGCCGGCGAGCCAGGACACCACCACGAAGGTGCCGCCGGTGAGGAGCACCGTGAGCGCCCCGTACGCGTTGCGGATCATCACCAGCATCGCCACCAGCAGGGCCGTGGCCAGCCACAGCAGCGCGGTGATGTGGCCCGCGGCGAGCAGCGCTGCGCCGCCGAGGCCAAGGAGCGGGGGAGCGGTGTAGCCCGAGGCAGCGGTGAGGATCATGCCGAGGCCGGTCGGTTTGCCGCGGCTCACCGTGAGGCCGCTGGTGTCGGAGTGCAGTCGTATGCCACTGAGGCTGCGCCCGGTGAGCAGCGCGACCAGGCCGTGGCCGCCCTCGTGCGCGATGGTGATGGCGTTGCGGGAGAGCCGCCAGACGCCGTGCGGGACGGTCACGGCGAGGGCCGCGACGAGGGTGGCGATCACCACCCACAGGTCGGGGTCCGGCTGGCTTCCGAAGACCTGGTCCCAGAGACCTGACAGCGAGGTGGCTGCGGTGCTGTCCATTGTCGGCGGTGGCTCCCTCTGGTGTCGTGGAATCTGGCAGTGTGGCACGTATGTGCGGACGGTATGCAGCGAGTCGTGGCCCCGAGGATCTCGCAGGAATCTTTGAAGTCGAGAAGTGGGAGCCGGAGGAGGCTCTGGCCCCCGATTTCAACGTGGCACCCACCAAAGAGGTCTACGCGGTCCTCGACCGTCCCGTTAAGGACGCCGCCGATCCGCGACCGGTTCGCCAGCTGCGCACACTCAAGTGGGGGCTCGTTCCGTCCTGGGCCAAGACGCCCGAGGGCGGGGCTCGGATGATCAACGCGCGTGCGGAGACCGTGCATGAGAAGCCCTCGTACCGGCGGGCCTTTGCCGCCCGGCGGTGCGTCATCCCTGCCGACGGCTACTACGAGTGGGTCACCGGTGTCGGTGAGCGGGATCTTGAGGTCGAGGGGAAGAAGAAGCGGGCTCGTAAGCAGCCGTATTTCGTGACGCCGGCGGACGGGTCTGTGTTCGCCATGGCCGGGCTGTACGAGTTCTGGCGGGATCGGACGCTTCCCGATGAGCATCCGCTGGCGTGGTGGGTGACGTGTTCCGTCATTACGACTGAGGCGGAGACCACGCCGCTTGCGGTTGCCCCCGGCGATGGGCCGCATGCTTTGGCCGACATTCATCCCCGGATGCCTTTGATGCTTGCGCCGGATCGGTGGGATGCGTGGCTGGATCCCTCGCGGACCGATGTCGAGGATCTGCGGTCTTTGCTCGCTCCGCCTCCGGCGGGGTTGATGCGGGCGTATCCCGTTTCCACTGCCGTGAGCAATGTGCGGAACAACGGGCCCGAGTTGCTCAAGGAGCTGGAGGGGCCGGAGGAAGGGACCTTGTTCTGACCGGGTGCCCGGGGTGGGGGCTGGGGTCGGGGTGGGTCGCGTGGCCCGGCGCTTGCGGGGTGCCGCTGTGCCCACCCGTGCCGCCCCTAGCGGCACGCATGCCCACAGCTACGACCGACGGGTGGGTGGGCTGCCGCCCCTCGCGGCACGCATGCCCACAGCTGGGTGAGTAAGAAGGCAGACTCTTGTGGTGTGATCGAGATTATTGAGACCGATGCTGGTGTGGCTCGCGTCACCTGGTATCCAGCCTCTGCTGCGCGGCTTGTTCTTGCCCTCAGTCATGGGGCCGGTGGGGGGATCGAGGCGCGCGATCTTCAGGCGCTGGCGGCGGTGTTGCCGGCGCATGGCGTGAGTGTCGCGCTTGTTGAGCAGCCTTGGCGGGTGGCCGGGAAGAAGGTGGCTCCCGCGCCGAAGACGCTCGATGTGGGGTGGCGGGGGGTGTGGCCCGCGGTCGCCGCGGGCGGGCTTCCGGTGGTTGCCGGTGGGCGTAGTGCCGGGGCTCGGGCGGCCTGTCGTACGGCCGTGGAGCTGGGCGCCGCTGCCGTGCTCGCACTCAGTTTTCCGCTGCATCCGCCGGGCCGGCCCGAGAAGTCGCGCGCCGAGGAGCTGCTCGGCTCCGGGGTGCCCACTCTCGTCGTACAGGGCGGAAACGATCCGTTCGGGAAGCCCGAGGAGTTCCCCGAGGGGTCGTACGAGATCATCGAGGTGCCGTACGGCGATCATGGTTTCGCCGTTCCGAAACGGGCGCCGCTCGGGCAGGACGAGGCTCTGAAGATCGTCACTGACGGTGTTGTGAAGTGGACCTCGTCACTCGCGTAACGCCCGGGAATGTTGAGCGGCGGACCTCTGTTGTGCGAGTACAGACAGCACGGAGCGTGTGCTGGACCGTTAGCACGAGAGGAAGTCCGCCGCATGGGTTCGACCATCTGCCCGAGCCGTAACAGCAGCGCTGACCTGGACTGGACGGTGCTGCACGCGGGTAAGACCGTGCCTATTCGGGCGGCGGCGGGTGTGGATGTTCGTCTATCCTCCGATTCCAGTGGGACCGGTCTCGGTCTCGCTACGTCGCTGGAGGAGGTGGGTCCGGTCACTGGGACCGACGCAGGGACCGAACACGGCCAGGCGGAGCAGCCCGAGGGCCAGGGCACGAGCACGGAGTCGTCCGCCGAGCGCAGCCTGCGCTTCGAGCGGGACGCGCTCGAATTCCTCGACCAGATGTACTCGGCCGCGCTGCGCATGACGCGCAATCCGGCCGACGCCGAGGACCTGGTGCAGGAGACGTACGCGAAGGCGTACGCGTCCTTCCACCAGTTCCGCGAGGGCACCAACCTCAAGGCATGGCTCTACCGCATCCTCACGAACACCTTCATCAACTCGTACCGCAAGAAGCAGCGCGAGCCTCAGCGCAGTGCGGCCGAGGAGATCGAGGACTGGCAGCTGGCGCGTGCCGAGTCGCACATGTCGACCGGACTGCGCTCCGCCGAGTCGCAGGCGCTTGATCACCTGCCCGACTCGGACGTCAAGTCGGCGCTGCAGGCGATCCCCGAGGAATTCCGGATCGCCGTCTATCTCGCGGACGTAGAGGGCTTTGCGTACAAGGAGATCGCGGACATCATGGGGACACCCATCGGCACGGTGATGTCCCGGCTGCACCGGGGCCGTCGCCAACTGCGCGGCATGCTCGAGGACTACGCGCGTGACCGCGGGCTGGTTCCGGCCGGTGCCGGAGAGTCGAACGAAGCGAAAGGCTCGGGCTCATGAGCTGCGGAGAGCCGCACGAGACGGACTGCAGTGAGGTACTCGACCACCTCTACGAGTTCCTCGACCACGAGATGCCGGACGCGGACTGCACCAAGTTCGAAGTTCACTTCGAGGAGTGCTCTCCGTGCCTGGAGAAGTACGGGCTCGAGCAGGCCGTGAAGAAGCTGGTCAAGCGGTGCTGCGGTCAGGACGATGTGCCGACCGATCTGCGCGCCAAGGTCATGGGGCGCATCGACCTGATCCGGTCGGGGCAGGTCGTGCCCGAGCATGACGTGGCAGCGACTCCGCAGGAGTCCTGAACCCCCGTCCTGAACCCGGGTCCGGCATCCCGCAGGATCGTCCGGTTATCACCCGAACGTGCTAATCCGTGGGCTCTGAGCCCACGGATTCGGCCGTTGGTGTCCCTGTGCCGTCCCCGCCGTCCTAGGCTCCGGAATCCTGGAGTCGGGGAGGGGACGAGGAGATGGGGTCGGTGCCGGCGTCGGCCCGTGCGTACGTGGCCTGTGTCGTTCTCGGTGCCCTGGTCTGTCTCGCCCCGCTGCCGACCGTCCGGGTCCCGTGGTGGATCGTCGCTCTGCTCGCCGTGCTGTACGCCGGGTGCGAGCGGATCACCCTTCCGCGTGGTCCCAGGGCCGCGGGTGCCCCCGGCCGCGAGGTCCCCAGAGGGATGGGCACCTTCCTCCCCGTGCTGCTGGCCGGGGCCTTTCTGCTGCCGCCCCCGGCCGCCGCGCTCGTCGCGCTGCCGGGGGCGCTGCTCGCCCGGGTCGAGCAGCGGCCGCGGTGGCTGCGGCGGATCTGGCGGGCGGCGCAGCTCGCCGTCGCGGTCTGGGCGGCCTCCCGGGTGCACTGGGCGCTCGGCGGCCGGGACGCCGTGGTCGCGCCCGACTTTCCGTACGCGCTCGTGCCCGCCGGGGCCGCGGTACTGACCTTCTGCCTCGTGCAGACCGTCCTCGACGGCGGGATTCTCGCGCTGGCCGAGCGGGTGCCGGTGCGTGGCGCCTGGCGCGGGCTCTTTCCGCGCTCGCTCGCGCCCGTCGCCGTGCACGGGCTCGCCGGGCTGATGATGGCGGTGCTGTGGCGCAGTCCGTACGGGCCTGTCGCCGCGCTGCTCGTGCTGTTGCCGATGTACGTGTCCTGCTGGGTGTTCGCCCAGTACCACCGGGAACGGGCCGCCCACCAGGCCACCATTCGCGCACTCGTCCAGGCCGTCGACATCAAGGACGGGTACACGCGCGGGCACAGTGAGCGGGTCGGGCAGGCCTCGATGATGATCGCGCGTGAACTCGGCATGGACGACGAGCGTGTCGAGGTGCTGCGGTTCGCCGGGATCCTGCATGACGTGGGGAAACTGGGGGTTCCTACGCGGCTGTTGCGGAAGGACGGGCCGCTGACCCCCGAGGAGCGGCGGGTCATCGAGCTGCATCCCGAGTACGGGCACGAGATGGTGCGGGGGATCGGGTTTCTGGGCGAGGCCCGGTCGGCGATCCTGCATCACCATGAGCGGCTGGACGGGAGCGGATATCCGTACGGGCTGGTGGGGGCGCAGATCCCGGAGTTCGCCCGGGTGGTGGCTGTCGCGGACGCCTTCGACGCGATGACGTCCACGCGGTCCTATCGGCGGGCCCGGCCGGTGCCGGCCGCCCTTGAGGAGCTCGAGCGGTGTTCGGGGGCGCAGTTCGATCCGGAGATGGTGGGGGCGTTGACGCTTGCGCTGGCTCGGTATGGGTGGCATCCCGCCGTTACGGCTGACAGCAGCCCGCCGCTTCGCGGCGGTGTTCGCCCGCCCGCTCCGCCACCCGTTTCCAGTCGGCTGGAAGGGCACCCGACAAACGCAGGCAGGAGGGGCCCGTGAGTCTCCGTCGCCCCCCACTCGCCCTCACCCTCGTCCGTGCCTTCGCCCTTCTCCTCGCCCTCGTTTCCCTTGCCGTCACCCTCTGGGCCGGTCTCGAAGACCGCCGTGTCGCCCTCGCCTTCGGTCTCCTCATAGCGGTGGGCGAGCTCACCCGCTGGAGCGGTGCCGAGGAGCGGGAGTCCGCTCCGCTCGGGGCCGCGGGGGCGCTGGCGTACGCGCTGCTCGGGGAGAACGCGGGGCAGGCGACGCACCACGGGGCGTTTCAGGTGGTCGCGGTGGTTGTGGCGGCCGGGCTGCTGGGGTGTGTGCCGCATGTGGCCAGGGGGCGTGGGCCGACCGTCGACCACCTCACACGGCGGGTGCTGACCGTCGGGTTCGCCGCCGTGTGTTTCCAACCTCTGTACAACCAGGGGGAGTTCCTGGAGTGGGGCGGTCCCGCGTACGCCCTGTTGCTGGTCGCGCTGCTGGTGCTCACCGCGCTGTGCGATGCCGTGCTCGCGGCGGCGATGGCGCACTCCCGGACCCGGTGGCCGTTCGGGCCGCTGCTGCGGGACGAGCTGCGGGCGTCGCTGGGCATCGGGTCGGCCGTGTGTGCGACGGGGGCCGTGATGGCGCTGGCCGTCGCGGTGGTCGGGCTCTGGGCGCTGCCCGTGTTCTCGCTGCCGTTGCTGCTCACGCAGCTGTCCTTCCGGCGGTATGCCGCCGTGCGCGTGACGTATCGGCAGACCATCGCCTCGCTGGCCCGGGCCACCGAGATAGCGGGATACACGCCTGCCGGGCATGCCCGGCGGGTGGCCGTGCTCAGCCAGGCCGTCGGGCGGGAGCTGGGCCTTTCGGAGCCGGATCTGACCGTGTTGGAGTACGCGGCGCTGATGCACGACATCGGACAGCTCAGCCTTCTCGACCCGGTTCCGGCCGGGGCCACCGCCGTACTCCCGGCGGACGAACAGCGGCGGATAGCCCTCCTCGGGGGAGCCGTCGTACGCCAGACCGGGGTCGACGCGGAGGTGGCGGTGGTGGTGGAGCGGCAGGCGGATCCGTACCGGGAGCAGCCGGTCACCGCACGGATTGTGCGGGCCGTGAACGCGTACGAGGAGATGGCCAGGGAAGCAGGGCCGGGAGGGCCGCTGACGGCACTCGAGAAGCTGCGCCTGGGGACGGCCCGCGACTATCAGCCCGAGGTCGTGGAGTCGCTGGCCAGGGTGCTGTTGCGGGGCGGCCTTAGCCTGCCCCAGGCTGGGTAACCCATGGGTAATGAGCGGCCGTCCGACGGTACGTGGTTGGATGCGAGGAAGAGGGTGTTCGGGGGCATGGGCAGGCCCAGGGCCGCGTTGTCCTCCAAGGACTCTTCAGGGAACTTTTCAAGGGACCGGCAGGCGGGAATCGCAAGGAACTGGCAGGCGGGAATCGTGAGGATCTTCGGCAAGGGACGACACCGGCCCTCCGCCTCATGGCGGCAGGCCACCGACCGTGCGTTCACGCTGATCGGCGACGGACGGTACGAGGACGCGGGCGCGCTGCTGACGCGTGCCGCGGACCTGGAGCCGTGGCTGTCCGAGTCCTGGTTCAACCTGGCGCTGCTGCACAAGTTCCGGCACGACTGGGAGCAGGCGCGGGCGGCGGGGCTCAGGGCCGTGGCTCTCCTCGACCGGGAGACCGGCGCACCTGACTGGTGGAACGTCGGGATCGCCGCCACCGCCCTCCAGGACTGGCCGCTGGCCCGCCGTTCCTGGCAGGCGTATGGGCTGCGGGTCCCCGGCGGGGCCGCCGTCTCCGGTGAACCGGTGGGCATGGACCTCGGCAGCGCGGCCGTACGGCTGTCTCCGGAAGGTGAGGCCGAGGTCGTGTGGGGGCGGCGGCTCGACCCCGCCCGCATCGAGGTGCTGTCCATTCCGCTGCCGTCCTCGGGGCGGCGCTGGGGTGAGGTCGTACTGCACGACGGGGTGCCGCACGGGGAGCGGACCACCGCCGCCGGGCACGCCTACCCCGTGTTCGACGAGATCGAGCTGTGGGCGCCGTCGCCGGTGCCTACCTGGGTGGTCCTGCTCGAAGCGGCCACCGAGGACGACCGGGACGCGCTGGAGCAGCTCGCCGCCGACGCCGGGTTCGCCGCGGAGGACTGGTCGTCGTCCGTGCGGCTGCTGTGCCGGATGTGCTCCGAGTCGCGGATGCCGTCGGACGAGGGCGACGGGGAGCATCTTGACCCCCACGATCACAGTGAGCCCGGCCACCCGGGGCCGCTTGGCCATCGCACCGACGGGCAGCTGTGGGTGCCCGAGCGGGAGTGCGGGTTGGCTGCGCCGGCTTCGCTGGTGAGGGGGCTGCTGGACGGGTGGGTTGCGGACAGCCCTGACTCCAGGGACTGGCGGGATCTCGAAGAGGTTTGCTAGGTGCGTGGACCGCTGCGGGCCGTCGTGGCTGGTCGCGCCCACGCGGCGGAGCCGCATGTCAGACACAGCCCCGCGCCGCCTGAGGCGCGTTCCCCGTACCCTGTATCAGCATCACACCCCCCGTTTTCCAGGAAGGCGTACGTCCGTCATGGCGCAGCAGGACACCGATCAGCAGCACGTGGGCGTGCTCCCCGTGGACGACGAGGGCTTCGTCATCGACATCGAGGACTGCGAGGAGCGCGAGGCGGCCTATCGCGAGCGCGGTACCTCGCGGCCGATCACCGTCGTCGGGAATCCGGTGCTGCACAAGGAGTGCAAGGACGTCACCGACTTCGGCGACGAGCTGGCGCAGTTGGTCGCCGACATGTTCGCCAGCCAGCACACCGCCGAGGGCGTGGGCCTGGCCGCCAACCAGATCGGCGTCGACCTGAAGGTCTTCGTGTACGACTGCCCCGACGACGACGGCAAGCGGCACACGGGCGTGGTCTGCAACCCCGTGCTCGTCGAGCTGCCCGCCGAGCAGCGCCGCCTGGACGACAGCAACGAGGGCTGCCTCTCCGTACCGACCGCGTACGCGCCGCTCGCCCGCCCCGACTACGCCGAGGTCACCGGGCAGGACGAGAAGGGCAACCCCATCAAGGTGCGCGGCACCGGCTACTTCTCACGCTGCCTCCAGCACGAGACGGATCACCTGTACGGCTACCTGTACATCGACCGGCTCTCCAAGCGTGAGCGCAAGGACGCGCTGCGGCAGATGGCCGAGAACGAGCCCCGCTACCCGATCGTGGCGAACGACTGACGACACGTCGTGACCGATGTCCGAGCGGGCACGTTGAACGACTGAGACAGAAAATGACAGGTGTGGCTCGCGGTCTCTCGTGAGGCACCTCCTCGAACCTCCTTGTACGGCGCCTGGTCAGGAACCTCCTGACCAGGCGCCGTTCGTATGTGCGTCGCACGTTCGATCCCATGTGCTCATTGAGTGATCCAGATTCAGTCATACAAGGGGAGATTCTCGGCATCTTAGGGTAGTGAGTGGAGCAAATCCGTTCCCAGAACGGTCAGTTGTGGTGCTGAATGGGAAGTGCGGGGATACGCAACGGCGCACGCCCGGCACAGCGGGAGGGGCGTGACGTCAACAGGCGGCTGAGAGGGGTTTGTTCGTGCATGCTTTCGCGCAGAGCACTTCTTCGACACCAACAGCGGTCGCGGTTCCACCGGCGCTCTCTCTCCCGGTGATCGAGGCTGAGTTTCCCCGTCAACTCCACCCGTATTGGCCCCGGCTACAGGAGAACACCAGGGCCTGGCTCCTCGAAAAGCGGCTTATGCCGCCCGACAAGGTCGAGGAATATGCCGACGGCCTGTGCTACACCGACCTCATGGCGGGCTACTACATTGGCGCCCCCGACGAGGTCATGCAGGCGATAGCGGACTACAGTGCGTGGTTCTTCGTCTGGGACGACCGCCACGACCGTGATGTCATCCACGGCAGGCCCGGCGCCTGGCGGAGGCTCAGGTTCCAGTTGCATGCGGCCCTCGACTCGCCGAGAAACCACCTGCACCACGAGGATCCCCTGGTCGCGGCGTTCGCGGACAGCATGGTGCGGCTGTACTCGTTCCTCGGCACGAAGTGGAACGAGCGTTTCGCACTCCACTTCCACGCGGTGATCGAGGCGTACGACCGGGAGTTCCGGAACCGGACCTCCGGCACCGTCCCGACGGTCGCGGAATATCTCGAACTCCGTCGGCTGACGTTCGCGCACTGGATCTGGACCGACCTTCTGGAACCCAGTGCGGGGTACGAACTCCCCGCCTCGGTGCGGAATCACCCCGCATATCGGAAGGCGGCGCTGCTCAGCCAGGAATTCGCCGCCTGGTACAACGATCTGTGCTCGCTCCCCAAGGAAATCGCGGGCGATGAGGTCCACAATCTCGGAATCAGTCTCATTCACCACGAGGGGCTGACTCTCGAAGAGGCCGTCACGGAAGTCCGGCGGCGCGTCGAGGAATGCATCAGTGAATTCTCGATCGCCGAAAGGGACACATTCCGGCTCGCGGACACTCTCGCGGACGGGACGGTGCAGGGAAAGGAAACGAGCGTCGCCCTGAAGGCGTGTCTGGGCAATATGCGGAACTGGTTCAGTTCCGTGTACTGGTTCCACCACGAGTCCGGCCGGTACATGGTCGACAGCTGGGACGACCGCTCCACACCCCCGTACGTCAACAACGAAGCGGCAGGTGAGAAATGACCGTCGAGTCCGTACGATCTGACGTTCCTCAGACGCTGGAGCTGCCCACCCCGCCCCTCGCGGGAGGCGGTGTGCCCGGCCTCGGACACGGCTGGAAACTGGTCCGCGACCCGCTGGGCTTCCTGGCCCAACTGCGCGACCACGGCGACGTCGTCCGCCTGAAGATGGGCCCCAAGACGGTGTACGCGGTCACCACCCCCGATCTCAGCGGGGCTGTGGCGCTGAGCCCCGACTTCGAGATCGGCGGCCCGTTGTGGGAGTCCCTCGAGGGGCTCCTCGGCAAGAAGGGGGTCGCGACCGCCACCGGGCCGCTGCACAGGCGCCAACGGCGGACGATCCAGCCCGCGTTCCGGCTCGACATCATCCCCGAGTACGGGCCGATCATGGAGGAGGAGGCGCGTGCGTTCGCGGCTCGCTGGGAGTCCGGAGGGGCGGTCGACTGCACATCGGAGTCGTTCCGCGTCGCCGTCCGGATCGCGGCCCGCTGCCTGCTGCGCGGCCAGTTCATGGACGAGCGGGCCGAGCGGCTGAGCACCGCGCTCGCCACCGTCTTCCGCGGCATGTACCGGCGCATGGTCATTCCGGCGGGGCCGCTCTATCGGCTGCCGCTTCCGGCCCACCGCAAATTCGATCGTGCATTGGCCGATTTGCATGCACTCGTCGACGAGATCATCGACGAGCGTCGCACATCTGGTCAAAAGCCGGACGATTTGCTGACGGCATTGCTGGAGGCGAAGGACGGCAACGGCGACCCCATCGACGAACAGGAGATCCACGACCAAGTCGTCGCGATACTCACCCCCGGCAGCGAAACCATCGCGTCAACGCTCATGTGGCTGCTGCAGGTGCTCGCCGCGTATCCGGATCAGGCACGGCGCATCAGTGAGGAGGTCGAATCCGTCACGGGCGGCCGACCGGTCGCATTCGGCGATGTCCGGAAGCTGTCGCACACGAACAATGTCGTCGTCGAGGCACTGCGCTTGCGCCCCGCCGTATGGATATTGACGCGGCGGGCGGTGACCGAAACCGAGCTGGGCGGCTATCGCATTCCGGCCGGGGCCGACATCGTCTACAGCCCGTACGCGATCCAGCGCGACCCGCGGTCGTACGAGCGGCACCTCGATTTCGACCCCGACCGCTGGCTTCCGGAAAGGTCCAAGGACCTGCCGAAGTACGCGATGCGCCCGTTCAGCGTGGGCAACCGGAAGTGTCCCAGTGACCACTTCTCGATGGCCCAGCTGACCCTCGTCACGGCCACGATCGCGTCCAGGTGGCGCTTCGAGCAGGTGTCCGGATCCAATGACGCGCCGCATGTCGGCATCACGCTGCGGCCGCACCGGCTGCGGCTGAAAGCTGTGCCGCGCTGACCCCGCGTCCGTACTGGTGCGCGTTCAGGCAGCCTGCGGGCCCCTGAACGTGCGCCGGTACGCCTGCGGGGTCGTGCCCAGACTCCGTACGAACTGATGGCGCAGCGCCGCCGCGTTCCCGAAGCCGGTGCGGCCCGCGATCGCGTCCATCGTCTCGTCCGAGGCCTCCAGCAACTCCTGCGCCAACAGCACCCGTTGGCGCAGGATCCAGCGGTACGGGGTGGTGCCCGTCTCCTGCTGGAAGCGGCGGGCGAAGGTGCGCGGGGACATGTGGGCGCGGGCCGCGAGCTGCTCGACGGTCACCTCCTCGTCGAGGTTGCGCTCCATCCAGACGAGCACCTCACCGACCGTGTCGCAGGGCGTGTTCGGCAGCGGCCGCTCTATGTACTGGGCCTGGCCGCCGTCGCGGTGCGGTGGCACCACCATGCGCCGCGCGATGGCGTTGGCGACCTCGGGACCCTGCTCCTTGCGGACGATGTGCAGGCAGGCGTCGATTCCGGAGGCGGTGCCGGCCGAGGTGATGACGGGGTCCTCGTCGACGTACAGCACATCCGGTTCGACGATCGCCCGCGGATGGCGCCGGGCGAGCTCGTCCACCTGCTTCCAGTGCGCCGCGCAGCGCCGTCCGTCCAGCAGCCCCGCCGCGCCGAGCACGAAGACCCCGGAGCAGACGCTGAGTACGCGGGCGCCGCGCTCGGTGGCCCGGCGCAGGGCGGCGAGCAGTTCGGGCGGGTAGTTGCGCCCGATGTAGTCGTTCCCGGCCGGTACGACGACCAGGTCGGCCTCGTCGAGCCGGTCCAGGCCGTAGGGGGTGGAGACCGTGAACCCGGGGACATGGGTGGTGAGCGTCGGGCCCTCCGCCGAGACGACCGCGAAGTCGTACACGGGCAGGCCCTCGTCGCTCCGGTCGAGGCCGAACACCTCGCAGACGACGCCGAGTTCGAAAGGATGTACGCCGTCGAGCAGGGCGACGGCCACGTTCTTCAGCATGTTTACCAGTGTGCCTCAGAAGTGGCAGTAATTCGAGGGTCTACGGCAGTCCTGCCACTGACCCCGGCGGCCGATCGGCGCGAAAGTGGGGACATGAACGCAATCACCGACACACTCGTCGTCCTCGGAATCCTCCTGATCCTGGCCCTCCCCGCGCTGGTCGGATACGCCCACGAGCTGCGCGTCGACCGGCAGCTCCGGGCGGCCGGCCACCGGTCCGGCCGGGCCTCGGCCGGCCGGAGCCGGCGCGGCCTCACCACGCACGATGTCGTGCGTGCGGCGTGAGAACCGTCGAGTTGACCGTCCCCGCCCTTGCGGCCGGGGACGGTCACTGCGACTAGAAGTCCTCGTCCAGGTCGACGGTGCCCTCCACCGCGACCTGGTAGGCGGACGGGCGGCGCTCGAAGAAGTTGGTCAGCTCCTGGACACCCTGCAACTCCATGAAGGAGAAGGGGTTCTCCGAGCCGTACACCGGAGCGAAGCCCAGGCGCTGGAGGCGCTGGTCGGCCACGCACTCCAGGTACTGGCGCATCGACTCGGTGTTCATGCCCGGCAGGCCCTCACCGCACAGATCGCGCCCGAACTGCAGCTCGGCCTCGACAGCCTCCCGCAGCATGTCCGTGACCTCCTGCTGAAGCAGGTCGTCGAAGAGCTCCGGCTCCTCCTTGCGGACGGTGTCGACCACCTCGAACGCGAAGGACATGTGCATCGTCTCGTCGCGGAACACCCAGTTGGTGCCGGTCGCCAGGCCGTGCAGCAGGCCCCGGCTGCGGAACCAGTAGACGTACGCGAAGGCGCCGTAGAAGAAGAGCCCCTCGATGCACGCGGCGAAGCAGATGAGGTTCAGCAGGAAACGGCGGCGGTCGGCCTTGGTCTCCAGGCGGTCCAGCTTCTCGACCTCGTTGATCCACTTGAAGCAGAACTCTGCCTTCTCGCGGATGGAGGGGATGTTCTCCACGGCATCGAAGGCGGCCGTACGGTCCTCCGGGTCGGGGAGATAGGTGTCGAGCAGCGTCAAGTAGAACTGGACGTGGACCGCTTCCTCGAAGAGCTGACGGCTCAAGTACAGCCGCGCCTCCGGGGAGTTGATGTGCTTGTACAGCGTCAGCACCAGGTTGTTCGCCACGATCGAGTCACCCGTCGCGAAGAACGCGACCAGGCGGCCGATCATGTGCTGCTCGCCCGCCGACAGCTTCGCGAGGTCGGCGACGTCCGAGTGGAGGTCGACCTCCTCGACGGTCCAGGTGTTCTTGATGGCGTCCCGGTAGCGCTCGTAGAAGTCGGGGTAGCGCATGGGGCGGAGAGTCAGCTCGAAGCCCGGGTCGAGGAGATTCTTCTGGGGGGTACTCACTGGCAGGCCTCGCAGGACTCGGGGTTCTCAAGGGAGCAGGCGACGGCGTCTTCGTCGGCGGTCGCCTGTACGGGGATGGTCTTTTCGGGCTGTGCCTGCGCCTGTGCCGCGCGGGCGATGCGGGTCGCCGGGCGGGAGCGCAGGTAGTACGTCGTCTTCAGGCCCGACTTCCAGGCGTAGGAGTACATCGAGGAGAGCTTGCCGATGGTCGGCGTCTCCAGGAAGAGGTTCAGGGACTGGGCCTGGTCGAGGAACGGGGTGCGGGCGGCTGCCATGTCGATCAGGCCGCGCTGCGGGATCTCCCATGCCGTGCGGTACAGGTCGCGGACATCCTGGGGAACCCAAGTGAAGCCCTGCACCGAGCCGTTGGACTCGCGCAGCGCCTCCCTCGTCTGCGCGTCCCACACACCGAGCGCCTTCAGCTCGGCCACCAGGTAGGAGTTGACCTGGAGGAACTCGCCCGAAAGCGTCTCGCGCTTGAAGAGGTTCGACACCTGCGGCTCGATGCACTCGTAGACGCCCGCGATCGACGCGATCGTGGCGGTGGGCGCGATGGCGAGGAGGAGCGAGTTGCGCATGCCGGTCGAGGCGATACGTTCCCGCAGGGCCGCCCAGCGCTCCGGCCAGGTGAGCTCGGTGTCGTAGTGGTCCGGGTGCAGTACACCGCGGGCCGTACGGGTCTTCTCCCAGGCGGGGAGCGGGCCGTTGCGCTCGGCGAGGTCCGCGGAGGCCTCGTACGCGGCGAGCATGACGCGCTCGGCGATGCGGGTCGAGAGCGCCTTCGCCTCCGGCGAGTCGAAGGGGACGCGCAGCTTGAAGAAGACGTCCTGGAGGCCCATCGCGCCCAGGCCCACCGGGCGCCACTTCGCGTTCGAGCGGCCCGCCTGCTCGGTCGGGTAGAAGTTGATGTCGACCACACGGTCCAGGAAAGTGACGGCGGTGCGGACGGTCTCGTCGAGGCGCTCCCAGTCGATGTCGCCGGCCGCCGTGTCGACGAACGCGCCGAGGTTCACCGAGCCCAGGTTGCAGACCGCCGTCTCGCCGTCGTCCGTGACCTCCAGGATCTCCGTGCAGAGGTTGGAGGAGTGGACGGTGTGGCCCGGCTCCGCCGTCTGGTTGGCGGTGCGGTTGGCGGCGTCCTTGAAGGTCATCCAGCCGTTGCCGGTCTGCGCGAGGGTGCGCATCATGCGGCCGTACAGGTCGCGGGCCGGGATGGTCTTCTTGGCGAGGCCCGCCTCCTCCGCCTTGCGGTACGCCGCGTCGAACTCGTCGCCCCACAGGTCGACCAGGTCGGGCACGTCCGACGGGGAGAACAGGGACCAGATGGCGTCCTCGTTCACCCGGCGCATGAACTCGTCCGGGATCCAGTGCGCGAGGTTCAGGTTGTGCGTACGGCGGGCGTCCTCACCGGTGTTGTCGCGCAGCTCCAGGAACTCCTCGATGTCGGAGTGCCAGGTCTCCAGGTAGACCGCGGCCGCGCCCTTGCGCCGGCCGCCCTGGTTCACCGCGGCGACCGAGGCGTCGAGGGTCTTCAGGAACGGGACGATGCCGTTGGAGTGCCCGTTCGTACCGCGGATCAGTGAACCGCGGGAGCGGATACGGGAGTACGACAGGCCGATGCCGCCCGCGTGCTTCGAGAGGCGCGCGACCTGGTGGTACCGGTCGTAGATGGAGTCCAGCTCGTCCAGCGGGGAGTCGAGGAGGTAGCAGGACGACATCTGGGGGTGGCGCGTACCGGAGTTGAAGAGGGTGGGGGAGGAGGGGAGGTAGTCGAGGCGGCTCATGAGCCGGTAGAGCGCCTCGACTTCGGTGAGGGCGCGCGTGGTGTCGTCCTCCGCCAGGCCGGACGCCACTCGGAGCATGAAGTGCTGGGGGGTCTCGATGACCCTGCGGGTGATCGGGTGGCGGAGGAGGTAGCGGCTGTGCAGGGTGCGCAGGCCGAAGTAGCCGAAGCGGTCGTCGTTCCCCTCGGCGGCCGAGGTTGCGATCAGTGCGTCCAGGCGGGGCGTGTGCAGGCGTACGAACTCCGCGGTGCGGTCCGCGATCAGGCCCTCGCGGTGGCCGACCGTGACCGACTCGGAGAAGGACCGCACGCCCTGTGAGGCCGCCTCCTCCGCGATGCTGATCGTCAGCAGGCGGGCGGCCAGCTTCGAGTAGGCCGGGTCCTCGGAGATCAGGCCCGCCGCGGCCTCGGTGGCCAGCTCGCGCAACTCCGCGTCGTCCGCGCGGGCGGAGCGGCCGCGGAGCGCGGCGGCGGCCACTCGGCCGGGGTCGGCGTCGGGGAGGTCGGCGGTGAGGTCGGTCAGGGTCCGCAGCAGCGCGGCACCGGCACCGGGGCCGGCCGTCGTGACCGGGTCCTGCTGCGTAAGGGCTGCGGCCGGATCGGCTGGCGCGATGGTCACGTGGGGGCTCTCCCTCGCTCGGCACGGGGCCTGTGGGAACGGGGGAGCGGGCGCACGCTTTTGGCAGCGGTGCGCCGCGTCCACCGGCCCATTCCGCGAGGCCCGGACGTCGTCGGCACCCGGGCCGGACGGCCGGGCGCGCTGTCGGCAGGTCCTCGGACTGGCCACGTGCGCGGTCGTGCGGGGCACGGGTGCGCATGAGTACACCGTTGCGGGACAGTTCCGGATTCGCACCGGATTCCCCTGCGGCGACAGCGAGCACGAGCATACATCTAGTGCCGGGTTGCGGTGGCACCCCCACATGTTGTGTCGTGTCGGCTTCTCAGGGTGTCAGAGGGGCAACTCGTAGGTGAGCAGCGTGATGTCGAGGTGGGGGATCGGGTTCCAGTCGCGGTGGGGGGTGCGGGTGAAGCCGAGACGTTCGTAGATGCGGTGGGCGGCGTGCATGGTTCGCTGGGTGGAGAGCACGATGCGGGCGCAGTTGTCGGTGGTGCGGGCGCGGTCCGTGCAGGCGCGGACGAGTGTCTCGCCGGCTCCTCGGCCGCGGGCGTCGGGGGCGACCGCGAGCATGCGGATCTCTGCCTCGCCGGGGCGGGCGATGTCGGCCATGGGGCCGCTGGCCGGTACGAAGGTGACACCGCCGAGTATCTGGTCGCCTTCTACGGCGACCAGAACTTCGGCCGCGGCGGCCCGCTTGGCGACGTCTCGCAGCTCGGTGAGGTATTCGTCGCTCTCCCCGAAGTCGAGCAGGCCGTCGCCGAGGTAGGCCTGTGCGGTGAGTTCGCCGACGGTCTCGTATTCGTGGGGCTGCGCCCGTCTGATGACGATGTCCATGGGAGCAGTGTGCCGCCGCCGGATATTCGTCGTGGGTCGGGGCCGTACCGGAGCATCCGTCCTCGGTCTGGCGCGGAATCGGTTGCTCACCAACGTGCCGGTGTTGACGCGCCAGCCGCTGCGGGCGGACGTTCCGGCACGTCCCCTTCGGTGATCTGGCGGGTGGGGGTGCGTGGGGGCTTGCGTCATCCTGTCGGGTCTTGGCCCGTCTGGCGTTTGAGGGTGGCGGTGGTGCCGTCCCGATCCCCCACCCACCCGTGGGGGCTGCGCTTTTCAGTCCGGGTCAGGTATCTCCAGCCCGTCCGGCGTTTGAGGACGAGCGCGTTAGCGCGATGCGGGGGTCTGGGGGCGGCAGCCCCCAGGAAGCAAGGGACGGGTAGGGGCGGAGGGGGCGAAAAAACCGCCTCCCCCCAGCCCCCACCGGTACCTAGTGAGTCGCCCCCGCCGTCGCCGGCGGGAGTTCTACCTGTACGCCCTTGTCGCCGGCGTCTGCCGTGTAGTCCTCGGGGGACGTTTCGTCGATGCCGTCGGGGGCGTTGACGGCTCGGAAGGCGAAGGTGAGGACGATGGTTACTACTGCGTTCAGGATGAACGCTGTGAGGCCGATGTAGCCGATCTCGCCGATGCCGGGGATTTCCTTGGCGCTGCCGCCGAAGTGTTTCTGGGTGGGGGAGGCTACGCCGTACGCGGCGAGGGTGCCGTAGAGCATGCCCACGGCCCAGCCGGTGAGGAGAGCCCAGCGGTGGAACCAGCGGGTGAAGAGGCCGCCGACCAGGGCCGGGAAGGTCTGGAGGATCCAGATGCCGCCCAGGAGCTGGAAGTTGATGGCGACCGTCTTGTCCATGGTGAGGACGAAGGCGAGGGCGCCGACCTTCACGAGGAGGGAGACCAGTTTGGAGATCTTCGTCTCCTGGGCGGGGGTCGCGTCCGGGTTGATGAAGTCCTTGTAGATGTTGCGGGTGAAGAGGTTCGCGGCCGCGATGGACATGATGGCGGCCGGGACCAGTGCGCCGATACCGATCGCCGCGAAGGCCACGCCGGCGAACCAGTCCGGGAACATGTTCTCGAAGAGCTGGGGGATGGCCAGTTGGCCGTTCTCCACCTTGACGCCGGCCGCGATCGCCATGAAGCCGAGCAGGGCCAGGAGGCCCAGCATGAGCGAGTACAGGGGGAGGATCGTGGTGTTGCGGCGGATCACCTCGCGGCTGCGGGAGGAGAGCGTCGCCGTGATCGAGTGCGGGTACATGAACAGGGCCAGGGCTGAGCCCAGGGCGAGGGTGGCGTACGTCCATTGGCCGGCTTCGGCCGGGACGATCCCGCCGGCGCCCGCCGCGGTGTACTTGTCGTTCGCCGCCTTGAAGATCTCGTCGAAACCGCCCAGCTTGATCGGGATGTAGATGATGGCCACCGCGATCACGATGTAGATCAGGGTGTCCTTCACGAACGCGATCAGGGCGGGCGCTCGCAGGCCCGAGGAGTAGGTGTACGCCGCCAGTACGCCGAAGGCGATGAGGAGGGGGAGGTCCTTGATGAACCAGTTGGTGTTCTCGCCGCCGCCTACGCCCATGACATCCAGGACCGCCTGAATGCCTACCAGTTGGAGTGCGATATAGGGCATCGTCGCGAGGATGCCGGTGACTGCTACTGCGAGGGAGAGGCCCTTCGAGCCGAAGCGGCCTCGTACGAAGTCCGAGGTCGTCACGTAGCCGTGCTTGTGCGAGACCGACCAGAGGCGGGGGAGGAACGTGAAGATCAGCGGGTAGACGAGGATCGTGTACGGCACGGCGAAGAAGCCGGCCGCGCCCGCCGCGTAGATCGCGGCCGGTACGGCTACGAAGGTGTACGCCGTGTACAGGTCGCCGCCCAGCAGGAACCAGGTGACCCAGGTGCCGAACGAACGGCCGCCCAGGCCCCATTCGTCGAGGCTCTGCTCGTCCGCCGCCCTGCGCCAGCGCGCGGCCAGGAAGCCCATGACCGTGACGGCCAGGAAGAAGAAGATGAAGACGGCGAGTGCCACGCCGTTCACGCCGTCGTTCATGCTCCGGCACCCCCCTTGCGGGCGCGCTGGTCACGCTGCCACAGCTTGTACGCGGTCATCGTGAGGGCGGTCGAGATGAGCACCCACAGCATCTGGTACCAGTAGAAGAACGGGATGCCGATGAAGGTCGGGTCCGTCTTCGCATACGAACCGACCCACAGCATCGTCACGAACGGCGCCAGCAGGCAGAGAGCGATCACCGCTCGGACCGGTGTGACCACCGGTGGCTTCACTTCAGGCACATCTGACATATGGCGACTCCGTCCCCTCACTGATCACCTGTGTAACGCGCAGGCAATCTAGGCGACGGAGTCACACAAGCGGAACCCCTGTCCGTATATCGGTCTGCAAACGGCTGCCGAATGTGTGTATTCGAGTCCTCAGCAGCAGCGGAAGCCTTGCCGGGGGTCCTTCTCCTGGCGGTTCGTTCGCATCCGCTCGAACTCGCGCCGGGAGGGTGTGGGGGTGTGGGGGTGGTTCGCTCCGGCGTGCGCGACATAGCGGTCGTACGCGGATTCGTCCGTCAACTCCCTTACGTACCAGCGCACTCCGTCAATGGCTTTGCGTAGCGCCGACCGCATCGAGTTCCTCTGCTTTCTCTTCCTTGGTCGGGATCAGTCCGGCCGGGGCGATGATCTTCGATTCCACGTACGGCGTCTCGGTCAAGGTGGAGAGCGCGGGACGGCGAATGTGACGGATGCAGACCCGGGTCGCGTCCGCGATCACTACGACGACGAGGATGGCGAGGACCGCTGTGAGGACGCCGTCCACCGTGGAGTTGGTGACGACCGTGTGCATGTCGTCCATGGTCTTGGCGGGCGCGAGGACCTCGCCCCTGTCGATGCCGTCCTGGTACACCGAGCGCTGCTTGAAGAAGCCCACTCGCGGGTTGCTGGAGAAGACCTTCTGCCAGCTGGCGGTGAGGGTGACGACCGCGTCCCAGATCAGCGGAATCCCGGTTACCCAGGCCCACTTGAGGCGTCCGGATTTCACCAGGAGTGTCGTGCAGACCGCCAGGGCCACCGCGGCCAGCAGCTGGTTGGAGATGCCGAAGATCGGGAACAGCTGGTTGATGCCGCCGAGTGGTTCGTGGACGCCGACCCAGAGGAAGTAGCCCCACAGGGCGCACACGATGGCGCTGGTGATGAGGAGCCCGGGCTTCCAACTCACCGTCTTGAAGGGCCGGTAGACATTGCCCAGCATGTCCTGGAGCATGAACCGGCCCACGCGCGTGCCGGCGTCCAGGGCGGTCAGGATGAACAGCGCCTCGAACATGATCGCGAAGTGGTACCAGAAGGCGCGCAGGCTCCCCCCGGTGACCTGGGAGAAGATCTCCGAGACGCCCAGGGCGAGGGTGGGTGCACCGCCGGTGCGGGAGAGGAGGGTTGCTTCTTCTACCTGTTCGGCCGCCTTCGCCAGGTCCGCGGGCGAGATGGTGTAGCCGAAGCTCGCGACTGCTTGGGACGCGGATTCGACTGTGGTGCCGATGACCCCGGACGGCGCGTTCATCGCGAAGTACAGGCCCGGGTCGATGATGCAGGCCGCGACCATCGCCATCACGGCGACCGACGACTCCATGAGCATGGAGCCGTAGCCGATCATCCGGATCTGGGTTTCCTTCTGGATCATTTTCGGCGTCGTGCCGCTCGAGATGAGCGAGTGGAAGCCGGAGAGGGCGCCGCAGGCAATCGTGATGAAGACGAACGGGAAGAGTGAGCCCGCGAAGACCGGGCCGTTGCCCTGGGAGGCGAAGTCCGTGACCGGGTCCATTTTGAGTGTCGGCAGCGCGATGACCACGCCCAGGGCGAGCAGCGCGATCGTGCCGATCTTCATGAAGGTGGAGAGGTAGTCGCGGGGTGCCAGGAGCATCCACACGGGCAGGATCGAGGCGATGAAGCCGTACGCCACCATCCAGATGACCAGGGTGGAGGGGGCGAGGGTGAAGGTGTCGGCCCAGGAGGATTCGGCGACCCAGCGGCCCGCGATCAGCGCGAGCAGCAGCAACGCGACGCCGATCAGCGACACTTCGGAGACCCGGCCCGGCCTCAGGACTCGCAGGTAGAAGCCCATCAGCAGCGCGATCGGGATGGTCATCGCGATGGAGAAGGTGCCCCACGGCGACTGCGCGAGCGCGTTGACGATGACCAGGGCGAGTACGCCGAGCAGGATGATCATGATGGCGAAGGTGGCGACCAGCGCGGCGGCCCCGCCGAACGGGCCGATCTCCTCGCGGGCCATCTGTCCGAGCGAACGGCCGTCGCGGCGCGTGGAGAAGAACAGGACGACCATGTCCTGGACCGCGCCCGCGAAGATCACGCCGACGATGATCCAGATGGTGCCGGGCAAGTAGCCCATCTGCGCGGCCAGTACGGGTCCGACGAGCGGGCCCGCGCCCGCGATCGCCGCGAAGTGGTGGCCGAGCAGCACGCGCCGGTCGGTCGGATGGAAGTCGATGCCGTCGTTCAGCCGCTCCGCCGGGGTCGCCCGGGTCTTGTCGAGCTTGAGCACCTTGTAGGCGATGAACTTCGAGTAGAAGCGATAGGCGATGGCGTACGAGCCGAGCGCGGCGGCGACCATCCAGGCGGCCGACACCTCCTCGCCCCGCGACAGCGCGAGTACGGACCAGCCCGCGGCGCTCACCAGCGCGACGAGGGTCCAGATGACGATGGATCGAGTGTTCGCGGTGCGCACCGGGTCGTCCTCCCGTCCATGCGATGACGGGAGGACCGTAGAACAGGAAGAGGAGCAGCGCTACACCTCTTGCACCACGCCAATTGGTTTATTTCCGGGGGTGGTTGATATCGGTTACTCCTGCGGGCGCTTCAGTCGCGCGACGAACTTGTACCGGTCTCCCCGGTACACCGACCGCACCCACTCGACGGGCTCGCCCTGCCGGTCGATCGAGTGGCGGGAGAGCATCAGCATGGGCAGGCCGACGTCGGTGCCGAGCAGGCCGGCCTCGCGCGGGGTGGCCAGCGAGGTCTCGATGGTCTCCTCGGCCTCGGCGAGGTGGACGTCGTACACCTCGGCGAGCGCGGTGTAGAGCGAGGTGTACTTGACGAGTGACCTGCGCAGGGCGGGGAACCTCTTCGCCGACAGGTGGGTCGTCTCGATCGCCATCGGTTCGCCGCTCGCGAGGCGCAGTCGCTCGATGCGCAGGATCCGGCCGCCGGCGGTGATGTCGAGCAGGCCGGCGAGGGTCTCATCGGCGGTGATGTAGCCGATGTCCAGGAGCTGCGAGGTGGGTTCGAGGCCCTGGGCCCGCATGTCCTCGGTGTACGAGGTTAGTTGGAGCGCCTGGGAGACCTTCGGCTTGGCGACGAAGGTGCCCTTGCCCTGGATGCGTTCGAGGCGGCCCTCGACGACCAGCTCCTGAAGGGCCTGGCGCACGGTCGTGCGGGAGGTGTCGAACTCGGCGGCCAGCGTGCGCTCGGGCGGCACCGGGGTGCCCGGCGGGAGCGTCTCCGTCATGTCGAGCAGGTGTTTCTTCAGGCGGTAGTACTTGGGCACGCGCGCGGTACGGATGGGGGCGCCACCCTCGTTCTCCGCACTGCTGACGTCGGTGCTCATGCTCTGCCTTCCCGGCTCCGGGTGCCGAAGCGACCGACATACCCGATCGGCCACGGCTCACATCGTGGCACGGCTTGCCGTGCGAGTGTCCCCCCGCACGCTCCGTGATCCCCTCTATATACCGTCGGCGTTCATGGTTGGTCTAGTCCACCGCGCGGGTACCGGCCGCGTGCGTACGCGAACGGGGCTGCCTGTTATGCCGCTTACCTACTTAAAGGTCTCTGCATATGTCGGTCCCATAACGTCCGACTGGGCGGGCTTACACACCCTTGACACCCCTCTAGGTCTAGGCCAAGCTCCCCGTACTGGTCTACACCATTGGTCCAGGTCCCAGCCCCACGGGCAGTACTCGGCGTGTGTCACGCGGTGGGCAGGGGGGATTGTGGCATCCCTGAGGAGGATGGCGTGAAGCGCAAGCTGATAGCCGCGATCGGTATCGCGGGCATGATGGTTTCCATCGTGGCGTGTGGGGGAGACGACGGCGACAGTGGCGACAAGGCCGCTGCCGACGGTTTCAAGGGCGAGACCCTGACTGTCTGGGCGATGGACGGCTCGACGCCTCCCGGCTGGACCAAGGACCTGACGGCGGCCTTCGAGAAGCAGACCGGCGCCACGCTGAAGTTCGAGACGCAGCAGTGGAACGGCATCCAGCAGAAGATCACCACGGCGCTCTCCGAGGAGAACCCGCCGGACGTCCTTGAGGTCGGCAACACCCAGACCCCCGCCTACGCGGCCACCGGCGGTCTCGCCGACCTGAGTGACCTCAAGTCGGAGATCGGCACCGACTGGACCGAGGCCCTCAACGCCTCCTCCGTCTTCGACGGCAAGCAGTACGCGGCCCCGTGGTACTTCGCCAACCGCGTCGTCATCTACAACAAGAAGGTCTGGGCCGACGCCGGCATCACGGACACCCCGAAGACCCGCGACGAGTTCTTCAAGGACCTCGAGGCGATCGAGAGCAAGACCGACGCCGAGCCGATCTACCTGCCCGGCCAGAACTGGTACTTCTTCGACGGCCTGACCATCGGTCAGGGTGCCGACCTGGTCAAGAAGGACGGCGACAAGTACGTCTCCAACCTTGCGGACCCGAAGGTCACCGCGGCCATGGAGCTCTACAAGAAGTACCAGGCCTTCTCCAAGGCCCCCAAGGACAAGGACGAGGCGACCCCGCAGCAGGCCGAGGTCTTCGCCAAGGGCAACGTCGGCGCCTTCATCGGCATGGGCTGGGAGGCCGGCACGGCCATCACCGCCAACAAGGCCATCGAGAAGGACATCGGCTACTTCACCATCCCGGGTGAGACGGCCGACAAGCCCGAGGGTGTTTTTCTCGGTGGCTCCAACTTCGCGGTCGCCGCGGGCAGCAAGAAGCAGGAGCTCGCCCAGGAGTTCCTGAAGCTGGCCCTGTCCGACAAGTTCGAGGGCGCGCTCGCCAAGGAGAACGGCGTCATCCCGAACAAGGAGTCGCTGCAGTCCAACCTCTCGGCCAACCCCGCCGCCGTGGCCGCCGCCCCGGCCGCGGCCTTCGGTGGCACCACGCCGCTGATCCCCGCGTGGGCCGCCGTGGAGAACGACCCGAACCCGATCAAGTCCTACATGACCGCCGTGCTGAACGGTAAGTCGCCCGCCGAGGCGGCCGCACAGGTCGAGGACGAGATCAACAAGCGTCTCTCGCAGACGAGCTGATCGCCCGCGCACCGGGGCGCCTCCCATCGGGGGCGCCCCGGCGCCGTGGTGCATGACCAGTAGGGCCACAGAGAGATGGCGAGCATGTCAGTGCAGACCGAACGCACGGACGCGGTCCCGGCGGCCGGGATCAGCAAGACCGATGCACCCCCTCCGGGAGAGGGACAGAACCGGACGGGTAAGCGAGGCGGCGCGTCCGCCCCCTATCTGCTCCTGCTGCCCGCGTTGGCGGCCACCGTGGTCTTCCTCGGCTGGCCCCTGGTGAAGAACGGCCTGCTGTCGTTCCAGAACCTCAACCCGCGGCAGTTGATCCTCCACCTGACCGAGTGGAACGGGATCGACAACTACCAAGAGGTCCTGTCCGGCTCCGAATTCTGGAAGGTCGTCGCACGGACGGTCGTCTTCACCGCCGTCAACGTCGTCCTCATCATGGTGCTCGGCACCCTCATCGGCCTGCTCCTGGCCCGGCTCGGCAAGCGCATGAGGCTGACGCTGCTGCTCGGTCTGGTCCTTGCCTGGGCGATGCCCATGCTCGCGGCCACCACCGTCTACCAGTGGCTCTTCGCCCAGCGCTTCGGCGTCGTCAACTGGATCCTGGACAAGCTCGGCTGGCACTCCATGGCCGACTACAACTGGTTCGGCACCCAGTTCTCCACCTTCTCCGTGGTCACCCTGCTGATCGTCTGGCAGTCCATCCCCTTCGTGGCGATCAACCTCTACGCCGCGACGACCACGATCCCCAAGGAGCTGTACGAGGCCGCCTCGCTGGACGGCGCCGGCGCCTGGACGTCCTTCACCTCGGTGACCTTCCCGTTCCTGCGGCCGTTCCTGTGGGCGACGACGTTCCTCGAGATCATCTGGGTCTTCAAGTCGTTCGCGCAGCTCTTCGCGATCAACAGGGGCGGCCCCGACCGGCTCACCGAGACCCTGCCGGTCTACGCCTTCGTCGAAGGCGTCGGCAACCAGCACTTCGGCATGGGTGCGGCGATCTCGTTCCTCACCATCCTGACCCTGCTGGCCCTGACCGCGTACTACCTGCGCACCGTCATCAAGCAGGAGGAGGACGAACTGTGAAGCGTTCCCTGATCAGTCGTGTGTGGCCCAACGCGACGGCGCTCGTCCTCTTCGCGATCTGCGCGTTCCCCGTGTACTGGATGTTCGCCACGGCCTTCAAGCCGACCGGCGACATCATCTCCGAGGACCCCGTCTTCTTCCCGACCGACGCGACCCTCGAGCACTTCAAGACGGCCATGGACGCGGACCACTTCTGGACCCTGGTCGGCAACTCCCTGACGGTCACGGTGCTTTCGGTGCTGATGTCGCTCGTCATCGCGCTGCTCGCGTCCTTCGCGCTCGCACGCATGCGGTTCAAGGGGCGGCGCGGCTTCATCCTCACCTTCATGATCGCGCAGATGGCGCCCTGGGAGGTCATGGTCATCGCGATCTACATGATCGTGCGCGACGCCGACCTGCTGAACAGCCTGGTCTCGCTGACCTTCTTCTACATGATCATGGTGCTGCCCTTCACCATCCTGACGCTGCGCGGGTACGTCGCCGCCGTGCCGAAGGAACTCGAGGAGTCGGCCATGGTCGACGGCTGCACCCGCACCCAGGCCTTCATAAAGGTGATCTTCCCGCTGCTCGCGCCCGGCCTGATGGCCACCTCGCTCTTCGGGTTCATCACCGCCTGGAACGAGTTCCCGCTGGTCCTCATTCTCAACAA
This sequence comes from Streptomyces sp. NBC_00620, assembly GCF_026341825.1. Taxonomy (GTDB): domain Bacteria; phylum Actinomycetota; class Actinomycetes; order Streptomycetales; family Streptomycetaceae; genus Streptomyces. Next base: position 271,587 of record NZ_JAPENY010000001.1, on the reverse strand, counting down.
GGACATCGAGTCCCAGACCCTCCCGCTGTGGCTGTCCAGCTTCCGGACGGTCTTCGGGGACGACTGGGGGGCCACGATGGCGGCGTCCTCGCTCTTCGCCATACCGATCCTGATCCTCTTCGTCTTCCTTCAGCGCAAGGCCGTCAGTGGTCTCACCTCAGGCGCTGTGAAGGGATAACGCCGCACGATGACGACAATCGCCAGTGGTACGGACACACTCACGCGCGACGCGCTGACCGTCCTCCAGCCCGGCTTCACAGGGACCACGGCCCCCGACTGGCTGCTCCGCCGCCTGGGGGAGGGCCTGGCCTCGGTCGGCCTGTTCGGCCGCAACATCGCCTCACCCGACCAACTCGCCGCCCTGACCGCCCAGTTGCGTGCCGAACGGGACGACGTGCTCGTCGCCATCGACGAGGAGGGCGGCGACGTCACCCGACTCGAGGTGCGCACCGGCTCCTCCTTCCCCGGCAATCACGCGCTGGGGGCGGTGGACGATGTCGTGTTGACACGTGACGTCGCCTTCGAGCTCGGCCGCCGCCTGGCCGCGTGCGGGGTGAACCTCAACTGGGCACCGTCGGCGGACGTGAACTCGAACCCGGACAACCCCGTGATCGGCGTACGCTCCTTCGGCGCCGACACCGACCTGGTGGCCCGGCACACGGCCGCCTACGTCACCGGCCTCCAGGCGGCGGGCGTCGCGGCCTGCACCAAGCACTTCCCCGGGCACGGCGACACCGCGGTCGACTCGCACCACGCGCTGCCGCGCATCGATGCCGACCTGTCGGTGCTCGACGCCCGCGAACTCGCCCCGTTCCGGGCCGCGATCGCCGCGGGCACACGTGCGGTGATGAGTGCGCACATCCTGGTCCCGGCGCTGGATCCCGACCTCCCTGCCACCCTTTCCCGGCGCATCCTCACCGGTCTGCTCCGCGAGGAACTCGGCTACGACGGGCTCATCGTCACCGACGGCATGGAGATGCAGGCCATCGCCGCGGTCTACGGCATCGAACGCGGTAGCGTCCTCGCCATCGCCGCCGGAGCCGACGCGATCTGCGTCGGCGGGGGCCTGGCGGACGACGACACCGTACGTCTCCTGCGCGACGCCCTCGTCTCGGCGGTCCGCACCGGCGAACTCCCCGAGGAACGCCTCGCGGACGCGGCGGCACGCGTACGGGCGCTTGCCCAATGGACCGCCTCCGCGGCTCGCGCGGCCTCGTCGGGTTCCGCCGAGTCGGGGGCGGCCGGTGACTCGGAGGTACAGCGCGAGGTCGGACTCGTCGCCGCCCGCCGCGCGTTGACGGTGACGTACGCCGAGGCGTACGTCCCGATCACCGACGCGCCGTACGTCGCCGCCCTCACCCCCGTTGCGAACATCGCCGTCGGCGAAGAAACCCCCTGGGGTGTGGCCGCGGAACTCACCCGCCTGCTCCCCGGCACGGAGACCGGCAGCTTCACGGGCGAGGACGCCGGCACGGTGGCCCTCTCCGTCGCGGGCGCCCGCCGCATCGTCGCCGTCGTCCGCGACGAACACCGCCACCCCTGGATGGCGACGGCCCTCGACGCTCTCCTCGCCGCCCGCCCCGACACGATCGTGGTCGAAATGGGCGTACCTCAGGCCCCGTCGCGAGGCGCCCTCCACATCGCCACGCACGGAGCCGCAAGCGTGTGCGGCCGGGCGGCGGCCGAGGTCATCGCGGGGGAGCAGCGGGAGCAGCAGGAGTAGCTGGAGCAGGCTGAGCAACTGGAGTCAGGGGACCAGCGGGGGGACGGGGTAGGGGAGTGACCTCCTACCCCGTATGCACGAAGAATGCCGGGCCGACCACAGGGGGGCGGCCCGGCATTCTTCGTGCAACTGCGTCCGTGCAACTGCGTTCGTGCGGCATGCGTTCGTGCGGCCTGCGGCCAGGCAGGTGCTAAATGCCCTGCCAGTCCGGCTTGTTGGCGAACGTGTGCCGGAAGTAGTCCGCGAGCTTCAGCTTGGACGCGGCCGCCTCGTCCACGACGACGGTGGCGTGCCGGTGGAGCTGGAGCGCCGAGGCCGGGCACACCGCGGCCACCGGCCCCTCCACGGTCGCCGCGACCGCGTCCGCCTTGCCCTCGCCCGTCGCGAGCAGCACCAGGTGCCGCGCCTCGAGAATCGTGCCGATGCCCTGCGTGATGACATGGTGCGGCACCTGCTCGATGTCGCCCTCGAAGAACCGCGCGTTGTCGACCCGGGTCTGCTCGGTCAGTGTCTTGATCCGGGTCCGTGAGGCGAGCGAGGAGCACGGCTCGTTGAACCCGATGTGCCCGTCGGTCCCGATCCCCAGCAGCTGGAGATCGACCCCGCCGGCCGAGGCCAGCGCCGCGTCGTACGCCTCGCACGCGGCCCGCACGTCCTTGGCGGTGCCGTCCGGTCCCAGGAACGCGTCCAGGCCCAGCCCGAGCGGTTCGAGCACCTCCCGGCGCAGCACCGACCGGTACGACTCGGGATGTTCGGCGGGCAGCCCCACGTACTCGTCGAGTTGTGCGATCCGCGCCCGCGAGACGTCCACCGCATTGGCGCCCGCCTTGGCCGCCAGCGCCTGGTAAATGGGCAGCGGGGTCGAGCCGGTCGCCACGCCGAGCAGGGCGTCGGGCTTGCGTCGGAGCAGCTCCGCCATGGCCTCGGCGATCAGCTCGCCGCCCGCCTTGGCGTCCGGGACGATGACAACTTCCACGCTGGGCCTGCCGATCTGGAGAGAAGAGAAGGGGACTCAACTGGGACCCGGAGGGGGCACGTATGGTTTAGACCAATCTAACAGAGTTGCCTCCGAGGAGCCCGTGGGGCCGCCTTCCTTCAGGGCGACGCGCAACCCTAGGTGAGCGAACCCCCGGTCGCGTCCACCCAGCTCCCCGTCACCCACCGCCCCGCGTCCGAGGCCAGGAACGCCACCACGTCCGCCACCGCCGCCGGTGTCCCCACCTGGCCCAGTGCCGATATCGCCGCGGCCTGCGCCCATGCCTCGTCGCTCGCGCGCAGGAACCCGGCGTTGCTTTCGGTGTCGATGATGCCCGGCGCCACCGAGTTCACCGTGATGCCCCGGGGGCCGAGGACCTTGGACAGGTCCCGGGTGAAGACATCCAGGGCGCCCTTCGTCATCGCGTACGCCATCTTGTCCGGCATCACCGCGGTCCGCGCGAGCCCCGAGGAGATGTTGATGACCCGCCCGCCGTCGCGCAGCCGGCCGAGGCCGTGCTTGACGATGAAGTGGGGCGCCTTCACGTTCACCGCGAAGACCCTGTCGTACTCCTGCTCGTCGATCTCGCCGAGCGCCCGTGACGTGCCTATCCCGGCGTTGTTCACCAGGATGTCCACCTCGTCCGCGTGCCGGTCGAAGGCCTCCCAGAGGGCCTCGGCGTCGCCCGGCCGCCCGAGCTCCACCCCGATCGTGAACGCCGATCCGCCGGCCGCCTCGATCGCGGCGACCGTCTGCTTCGCGGCCGTCTCATCGCTGCCGTAGTGCACGGCCACCCGCGCTCCGTCGCCGCCCAGCCGCTCGGCGATGGCCCGCCCGATGCCCCTGCTCCCGCCCGTGACCAGTGCCGTCCTGCCCGTGCGCACACTCATGCCGACGCCCCCTTCGCATTTCACTAGTGGTCGCTACAGAAAAAAACCGTACAACAGCCCGCCGACATTTCTCTAGTACCCGCTATAAAATCCATCCCATGGTGAGCAGGCAGGTGGACGCGCAGCAGACCGAGCGCGACGGCGGCACGGCCAAGGCGGCGATCAAGCAACGCGGCCGCCCCCGTTCCTTCGACCGCGAAACCGCGCTGGAGAAGGCGATCCTCGCCTTCTGGGAGCACGGGTACGAGGCGACCTCCGTCTCCGACCTCACCCGCGTCATGGGCATCGGAGCACCGAGTCTGTACGCGGCGTTCGGCGACAAGCGGTCGCTCTTCGACGAGGTCGTCCGTGTGTACGGCACGAGGTACGGCTCGTTCGGCGACCGCGCGCTCGCCGAGGAACCCACGGCGCGCGCCGCGGTGGAGCGGATGCTGCGCGAGGCCGCCGCCGAGTACACCGACCCGGACCACCCGCACGGCTGCCTGGTCGTCCACGCGGCCACCAACTGCACGTCGCCCGAGGTCGAGGCCTCCCTGCGTGAGCTGCGCAACGCCAACATCGCCGCGTTCGAGACTCGTGTGAAAGCGGGGATCGCCGCAGGCGAGCTGCCCCCGGAGACCGATGCGTCCGCCCTCGCCCGGCACACCGGCGCGATGATCCAGGGGATGTCCCAGCAGGCCCGGGACGGAGCCACCAGGGAGGACCTGGAAGCCCTCGCCGAACTCGCCATGGCGGTGTGGCCCCCGTCATGAACCTGGATGGCGCCAATCCGGCCCGTTCATGAACCGATGCGGGTTAGTCTGCGTGAGGGGCGATGTTGGATGTTGGACAGAAATACAACAAACATCGTCGACCCATGGACAGACGGCACCTGCACGCAGGACCATGGTCTAGTCCACAGTGCTCGGCCGTGGGTATCGTAGGCAGAGCATCGAACTGAACAAGCCTCCGTCTTCCCCGCACAGGAAGACGGACCGAGGAACCGGGCTCTCTGCCCTGACTGCTCCGGCTCCTCTCTTCGGCCGATCGGGACCGCACACCCCGTGGCCGTTGTTGCTCCGGGCTGCGGTGCCGGGAGGGCTGAGGGTCCCTCTCAGGCGCCGCGGCCCGCGGGTGTTTCCGGGCCCGGGCCGGCTCCCGGTGGTGCGTACTGGAGACGCTGGTCGCCCCCTGCGGGTGGCTGATTTCGGAGGCTGTCGTATACGCCGGGTACGCTCGCACATGTGCCCTCCATGAACGACCTCGTACGCCAGCACACCGCCCTCGGTGACTCCGACCTCGAGTGGCTGCATCTGCTGGTCTCGGAGTGGCAGTTGCTCTCCGACCTCTCCTTCGCCGACCTCGTCCTGTGGGTCCCCACGCGCGACGGCACCCGCTATGTCTCCGTGGCCCAGATGCGCCCCAACACCGGCCCGACCTCGTACCAGGACGACATGGTCGGCCACCTCGTCCCCCGTGGCCGCCGCCCCCTGCTGGACGTCGCGCTCGACGAGGGCCGGATCGTGCGCGAGGGCGACCCGGAGTGGCGTGAGGAGGTTCCCGTACGGGTCGAGTCCATTCCCGTACGACGGGAGGGGCGCGTCCTCGGTGTCATCGCCCGCAACACCAACCTCCTCACCGTGCGCACCCCGAGCCGACTGGAGCTGACGTACCTCCAGAGTGCCTCCGATCTCGCCCAGATGATCGCGGCGGGCTCCTTCCCCTTCCCCGACCAGCAGGTCGACATGGACGCCTCGCCGCGTGTCGGCGACGGACTGATCCGCCTCGACGCGGACGGGATCGTCCAGTACGCGTCCCCGAACGCGCTGTCGGCGTACCACCGCCTCGGCCTGGCCTCCGACCTGGTGGGGCACAACCTCGGCTCGACCACGGCCGAACTCGCCCCGTCCAGGGGGCCGGTGGACGAGGCGCTGGCCAAGGTCGCCAGTGGCTGGGCGCCCCGCGAGTTCGAGATCGAGAGCGAGGACGGGGTGATCCAGCTGCGGGCTATCCCGCTCAAGCCCAAGGGCACGCGCGTCGGTTCCCTGGTGCTGCTGCGTGATGTGACCGAACTGCGGCGCCGCGAGCGCGAGTTGATCACCAAGGACGCGACCATCCGGGAGATTCACCACCGGGTGAAGAACAACCTCCAGACGGTGGCGGCCCTGCTGCGGCTCCAGGCCAGGCGGATCGAGTCGGACCGGGGCCGGGAAGCCCTGGAGGAAGCCGTACGCCGGGTCGGATCGATCGCGATCGTGCACGAGACGCTGTCCCAGAACCTGGACGAGCGGGTGGAGTTCGACGAGATCGCCGACCGGGTGCTCGCCATGGTCGCCGAGATCTCGCCCGGCAAGGTGATCGGCCGGCGCACCGGCCGCTTCGGGATCCTGGACGCCGAGGTCGCGACCCCGCTCTCCATGGTCCTCACCGAAATCCTGCAGAACGCCCTGGAGCACGGCTTCCGCGAGGGCGACCGAGGCACGGTCGAGGTCTCGGCGGTCCGCGGCGGCTCCACCAAGGACGCCCGGCTCCTGGTCACCGTCCAGGACGACGGGGTCGGACTCCCCGAGGGCTTCGACCCGCACCGCTCGGGAAACCTGGGGCTTCAGATCGTACGGACACTGGTGGAGGGCGAGTTGGGCGGAACCTTCGACATGGTCGCGGCACCGGAACGCGGTACGCAGGTGATCCTGGACATCCCGGTACGGGCGAACAAGTAGCCGACAGCGACACACAACCGACCCACACCTGCACGCAATCCACGCACACGCAAACAGGTGCAACGGCCCAGCGGCGCAAGGGCACATGACAGTGGCCCCGGACCGAAGTCCGGGGCCACTGCTTACGCTGCTATGCGCATTGGGGGTCCTGCGCGCTGCGGCTCGGGGGCGGGAGATGCGTACTCGCTGTACGCGCCGCCAAGCTCAGGCTCGTTGCGGGGTGGAACGTCAGGCGGTGGCCTGACGGGCTCGGTTGCGGGCGGCGCGGCGCTTCATCGCGCGACGCTCGTCCTCGCTGAGGCCACCCCAGACGCCGGAGTCCTGGCCGGACTCGAGCGCCCACTGCAGGCACTGCTCCATGACGGGGCAGCGGCGGCAGACGGCCTTGGCTTCCTCGATCTGCAGCAGCGCAGGACCGGTGTTGCCGATGGGGAAGAAGAGCTCGGGGTCTTCCTCGCGGCAAACGGCGTTGTGACGCCAGTCCATGGCTGCTACCTCTCCTTGGTATTACATGCACGTTGCTTGTGAATGTGAACGCTTTCACGAATCCCTCAACAAGTGAAGGGCCGACTGTCAGATGACCTGACGTGGTCCTGAGTTTTGAGGAGGGGTTCTGGCTCTCTGTGGGGCCGATGTTGCGGGCCGTCCCGAGCGCCACGTAGAGACTCGCAAACCTCAGCGGCGGATACAACCCCTTCAGGAAAGTTTTTTTTGATTCCTCGGTGTCGACTAGGTCACAGCCGTACTTCCATGGGGTGGACCCTGGTCTAAACGTTCGAGTGAAAGGACTTTGGGCCCTTCCGCTCACACAATCACACGCAGTGCACGGCGTACGCCTGTGAACGTCACGCTCGTACGCAGTCCGAGGTGGTCGCCGTCCATCTGGAGGGGGAGCGGCACCTTCGAATGCAAGGTGAAGTCCGTCAGATCGTGCAGGGACACCGCATGCCTGCCATGGGGTCCGCGCTCGGGGGACGAAGTGAGCAACTGGGTGGCATACCGGGCAACCGCGGCGGTCGACATGCGGCTGAGGCCGAGTACGTCGAGCCCGGTATCGAACGAGGCCTTAGGTGAGGCGTACACCGGACGATTGCCGAGAAACGTCCACGGTGAGGTGTTGCAGATTATGGACAGGATCAGATCGGTGACCGGGTCCTGGCCGGGACGCTCCAGGGTGATCGTGCCGTGCCTGCGGTGAGGATCGTCCAAAAACTGCCGTAGTACTTGGCGCAAATAGAGGGCGTGCGTGGAGCGCTTGCCGCGCTCACGCTGCTGCTCGACCCTGCCGATCACACCCGCGTCGAACCCGAGCCCCGCGCAGAAGGTGAACCAGCGGGACGGCACGGACTCGTCCTCGGTGCCCGGGGTGCCGGCGGCGAGGCCCAGGCCGATCGTGCGCTCGCGCTCCTCGCGCAGCGCGTCCAGCAGGGCGCCGGTGGCTTCCACGGCGTCGTTGGGCAGGCCGAGGGCGCGGGCGAAGACGTTGGTGGAGCCGCCGGGGACCACCGCGAGACGGGGCAGGCTCTCCGGATCGGGGCCGTTGTGCAGCAGGCCGTTCACGACCTCGTTGACCGTTCCGTCGCCGCCGAGCGCGACGACCAGGTCTATGTCCTCGCTGTCGGCTGCCTGCCTGCCGAGGTCCCTGGCATGCCCGCGGTACTCGGTGGTGACCGCCTCCAGCTTCATCTCACTGGCCAGCGCGTGGATCAAGACGTCACGCGTGCGCGCGCTTGTGGTGGTTGCTGCCGGATTGACCACGAGAAGTGCACGCATGAGTTGCAGCGTACCTACTGGGGGGTACTCGGCCCAGCCCGAGGTAGGGATCAAGTAAGAGTCCAGGCCGTGAGGCCTGCCACGTGGAGCGGGGGCGGGTCCGGGACGGGGGCTGGGGTGCGCGGAGGCCGACGGCTACTCTTCAGGGGTGAGCCGTGAGCAGAATCCGACCCCCGACGTCCCCACCGCAGACCCCCGTCCCGGGCGGCTGACCGCAGCGGCGGCGCTGGCCGCGATCGAGGGGCTCGCCCTGGCCGCGGGCGGTCTCTATGTGCTCGTACTGGGCCTCACCGGCGAATCCGAAGACCGGCAGCAGGCCGTCACCGGCGGCGTGACACTGCTCGTACTCGCGCTGCTGCCCCTGCTGGCCGCGCGCGGACTGCTGCTGCGCCGCAGCTGGAGCCGGGGCCCCGCGGTGGTCACCCAGATCATGGCGCTGCCCGTCGCCTACAACCTGCTCCAGGCCGACAGCGTCGCGATCCCCGCCGGCATCGCCCTGGCGGTCGTCGCGATCGCGGCACTGGTGCTGCTGGTGAACCCCGCGACGACCCGGGCACTGGGCATCCAGGGCCCCGGCCGCGTCGAGGAACCGAAGTAACGGACCCGCAGAACCCCGTGCCGCGGCCATGGCCGCGGCCGCTCCTACTCCTCGACGAGCAGCTTCTCGCGGAGCTGGGCCAGGGTCCTGGCCAGCAGCCGGGAGACGTGCATCTGGGAGATGCCGACTTCCTGGGCGATCTGTGACTGGGTCATGTTTCCGAAGAAGCGCAGCAGCAGGATTCGCTTCTCGCGAGGCGGGAGGTCCTCGAGGAGGGGCTTGAGGGACTCGCGGTACTCGACGCCCTCCAGTGCCTCGTCCTCGGATCCCAGGGTGTCCGCGACCGCCGGGGACTCGTCGTCCGTGTCGGGGACGTCCAGGGACAGCGTGGAGTAGGCGTTGGCCGACTCCAGACCCTCCAGGACCTCCTCCTCGGAGATGCCCAGCTTCTCGGCCAGCTCGTGGACCGTGGGGGAGCGGCCGTGCAGCTGCGAGAGCTCCGCGGTCGCCGTGGTCAGCGCGAGCCGCAGCTCCTGGAGCCTGCGCGGGACGCGCACCGCCCAGCCCTTGTCACGGAAGTGCCGCTTGATCTCACCGACCACCGTCGGCGTCGCGTACGTCGAGAACTCGACGCCGCGCTCCGGGTCGAAGCGGTCCACCGACTTGATCAGGCCGATGGTGGCGACCTGGGTGAGGTCGTCCAGCGGCTCGCCGCGGTTGCGGAAGCGGCGTGCGAGGTGCTCGACGAGCGGGAGGTGCATGCGGACCAGCTGGTTGCGCAGCTCCGCGTACTCGGCGCTGCCGTCCTTCAGCTTGCGCAGCTCGATGAACATCGTCCGCGCCCCGCTGCGGTCCTGGGGGTCGTGCCGGATCTGCTGGGCACTCGGCCCGTGCTGCGCGCCCTGCACGCTCTGCGCCTCCGGCTTGTCGTGCCGCTCGTGCTCGTTCATAGTCCCGCCCGTCACCATTCCCCGAGCTCCCGGCTCCGATCGGGCAGGGGAGGCCCCAAGCCGTCCGTCCGAGGACGTGCTCGGCGCGGCACCCTCCGGATCCCGTTGCCCGTCGCCCTGGCCGGAGAGCTTCTCCCGTTCGTCCTCGTCGGCCGGCGCCGCCTCCGCGGACGCCGGGCCGTCCTCCGGGTGCGGCCGGGCCTGCTCGGGGATGCCGTCGACGGCGTCCGCGGCGCGCCGCGGCCCGCCGACACGCTCGGCGGGAAGCTCCCGTGTGCCGCGCTCTTCGTCCCGCACCGGCCCGTCCCCGTTCCTCACGCCGGCCCGGGTCCCGCGCCGCGCTGTTTGTAGAGGCTGATCGTCACGGTCTTGTCCTCGGCGACAGTGGATTCGACCTTGCCCGCGAGGGCGGAGAGGACGGTCCACGCGAAGGTGTCCCGCGCCGGGGCGTGACCGTCCGTAGTCGGCGCCGAGACAGTGACCTCCAGAGAGTCGTCGATGAGCCGGAAGACACAACTGAGCACCGAACCGGGGACGGCCTGTTGCAGCAGGATCGCGCAGGCCTCGTCCACCGCGATGCGCAAGTCCTCGATCTCGTCGAGGGTGAAGTCCAAACGGGCCGCGAGTCCGGCCGTGGCCGTACGCAGCACCGACAGGTAGGCGCCCGCGGCGGGCAGCCGGACTTCCACGAAGTCCTTGGTCGCGGGCTCGCCTGCGATCTGGGACACCCTCACCTCCATGGTGGTACAAGCTCTTTCAGGGGGCCGAGGGTCGCCCCCCGGGGTAACGCGCGATGTGGTTCAGCGGTGACGCTACCGCGCTCCCAAGTTTCCTGTCCCGGGGACCCCGCCCCTTGCTGTCACTCATAGTAAGCCTATGAGTACGGACAGTGGCTAGGGGTCTGCGGCCCCAATTAGGAAGAGCGCGCGCCGGGTTGACGTACCCAGGCGTCAGACGGTCGAACCGTCCGGATCGCGGGTCACACACGTATGTGATCCGCGAGCCCTGTCAGTATGCCGTCGACGCCGCAGTCGAGGGGTCATACGAGTACGTGGTCGACGAAGCACCAACGCCAGCTCTCACCGGGCTCGAACGTGCGCATGATCGGGTGCCCGGTGTCCTTGTAGTGCTCCGTCGCGTGCCGCAGTGGAGAGGAGTCGCAGCAGCCGAGGTGCCCGCACTCCAGACACAGGCGGAGCTGCACCGGGTGCGTGCCGGCGGCCAGGCACTCCACGCAGGTCTCGCTCAGGGGCTCGGGCTCGGGGTCCGGCAGCGCGTCGGCGTGCGTGCACTGTTTCATGATTGCCAGATTACGTCGGGTGTGCGGTAAGCCGCGCGGAAACGAGAGCGGGCGGAAAGACGATGCACATTTTGCCACTGCTTCTGCTGGTCGCCGGGAGCGCCGCGTGCGCCGCGGCAGCCCGCCGCACGCCGATCCCGGCACCACTGCTGCTCGTCACGGTGGGCCTGGTGATCTCGTACGTCCCCGGAGTGCCCGCGTACGAACTCGACCCCGACATCGTGCTCCCGCTGCTGCTGCCCCCGCTGCTGTACACGGCGGCCACCGACAGCTCGTACCTCGATCTGCGGGCGCAACTGCGCCCCGTCGCACTGCTGTCGGTCGGCTATGTCCTCTTCGCGACGCTGGCCGTCGGCTGGGCCATCTATCTGATCGTGCCGAGTCTGCCGCTGACCGCGGCGCTGGTCCTTGGAGCGGTGGTGGCGCCGCCGGACGCGGTCGCGGCCACGGCGGTGGCGCGCCGGGTGGGGCTGCCCTCGCGGATCACCACGATCCTGCAGGGTGAGTCCCTGGTGAACGACGCGACCGCGATCACCGCCTTCAAGGTGGCGCTCGCCGCGGCGGTCGGCGAGGGCGCGACCTGGGCAGAGGGAATCGGCGAGTTCCTGCTCGCGGCGGTCGGCGGCGTCGCCGTCGGGCTGCTCCTGATGGTGCCGCTCCACTGGCTGCGCACCCACCTGAAGGAAGCGCTTCTCCAGAACACCCTCTCCTTGTTGATCCCCTTCGTCGCGTACGGGGTCGCCGAGCAGGTGCACGCCTCCGGGGTGCTCGCCGTGGTCGTCGTCGCCCTCTACCTCGGACACCGTGCCTGGGAGGTCGATTTCGCCACCCGGCTCCAGGAGGAGGCGGTGTGGAAGATGGTCGCCTTCGTCCTGGAGTCGGCGGTGTTCGCGTTGATCGGCCTGCAACTCCCCGTCGTCCTCACGGGGCTTGGGGCGTACGAGGGTGTCGACGCCGCCTGGTACGCGGTGGCCCTCTTCCTCGTCGTGGTCGTGACCCGGTTCGTGTGGGTGTATCCCGCGACCTTCCTGCCACGTATTTTTTCAGCGCGAATCCGCAAGCGCGAGGACAACCCGACCTGGAAGGGCCCGTTCGTGATCGCCTGGGCCGGGATGCGGGGGGTGGTCTCGCTTGCCATCGCCTTCTCGATCCCGCTGACCATTGATGGCGGCGAAGACTTTCCCGATCGCAATCTGATCCTCTTCCTGACCTTCACGACGGTCATCGGGACCCTCGTCGTGCAGGGTCTGACGCTGCCCCCGCTGATCCGCCTCCTGAAGCTGCCGGGGCGCGACGTGCAGACCGAGACGCTCGCCGAGGCCAACGCCCAGGCGCAGGCCTCCAGGGCCGCAGAAAAGCGCCTCGACGAGCTCCTGGAAGACGAACGCAACGCCCTGCCCCCACCACTCGCCGACCGCCTCCGCACGGTCCTGGAACGCCGCCGAAACGCCGTCTGGGAGCGCCTCGGCGCGGTGAACCCGGTGACCGGCGAAACCGCCGACGACACCTACCGCCGGCTGTCCGGCGAGATGATCGACGCCGAGCGCGCTGTCTTCGTACGGCTGCGCGACCTCCGCTTCATCGACGACGAGATGCTGCGGACGCTGCTGCGCAGGCTGGACCTGGAGGAGGCGGCGGCGTACCGGGAGACGACGTGAGGGGCCCTCACGCCACCGTGAGCACGCGCCCCGCACATCCCGCGCATGTCATGGGGTCGGGTCGTCCGGTCGTCTGTCGCGGGGGAGCCGGATGGTGAAGACCGCCCCGTTGCCGGGCTTGCTGTCGGCGGTGATGGTTCCCCCGTGTGCCTCCACGAAGTGGCGGACGATGGACAGGCCGAGGCCGCTGCCGCCGGTGTGCCTGCTGCGGGACTTCTCGGCCCGCCAGAAGCGCTCGAAGACATGGGGCAGTTCTTCGGGTGCGATGCCGTTGCCCGTGTCCTCCACGGTGAGGACGGCCAGGTCGCCGCTCTGTCGGGCGGTGAGCGTGACCGTGCCGCCCGCGGGGGTGTGCCGGAGCGCGTTGGAGATGAGGTTGCCCAGGGCCTGGCGCATCCTCACCGGGTCGGCGTTCAGCCAGAGGCCGGGGTCGGTGTGCGTGCGCAGGTGGATGCCGGAGGTTTCGGCGCGGGTGCTGTGGGCCGAGACCGCCTGGGTGAGGAGTTCGTCCGCGGGCATGGGCCGGCGGTGCAGTTTCAGGGTGCCGGCGTCGGCCGCGGCGAGGTCGCTCAGGTCGTCGATGATGTGCTGCAGGAGCAGTGCCTCGTCGTGCAGGGAGGCGATGATCTCCGGGTCCGGGGCGAGCAGCCCGTCGCGGGTGACCTCCAGCCAGCCGCGGATGTTGGTCAGCGGGGTCCGCAACTCGTGGGCGATGTCGCTGACCATGGCCTTGCGCTCGGCTTCCAGCTGTTCGCGGCGCGCGGTGAGGTCGTTGAAGGCGGCGGCCAGATAGCCGGTCTCGTCCTTGGTGGTGACGGCGACGCGGGTGTGCTGGTGCGGCGGCTGCTGGGCCGCGGCCGTCAGGGCTCGCAGGGGACGGACGAGACGGGTCGCGACCACGGCGGTCATGGCGACGGTGACGGCCAGGACCAGCCCCGTGACCCCGATGATCTTGGTTTTGTTGGCGGGGGAGAGGTCGAAACCCGCGGGCTGCCCGCCCAGGTTGCCCAGGTAGAGCCTGGCCCTCGGGGCGACGTAGGGGTCGAGCTGGGTGCGGCGCGCGTTCTCGACACAGGTCGGCGCCTGCTGTCTGCCGCTGGAACGGCGGACCGCGTCACCCGCCGGCGAGCCGGGAACGAAGTCCATCCACGGTTGGAGGGCCTCGTCCCGCCCCTGGGCGAAGCAGGGCCCGGCCAGAGCGTTGAGTTCGCTCAGCGCCTTCTGCTCCGTGGGCGTGGGCGCGTCGAGCATGTCCCCGGGGCAGTCCCGCGTCGGGGATCCGTCGCCGGCGTCGGCGACGACCACCGTACGGCCGCTGGGAAGCTGTCGGAGGCTGCCTTGGAGCCCGTACATCCGCATGCATTTCTCGGCGACCGTTCTCACCTTCGCCCGTTCGATCGGGGAGAGCAGGTACGGTCCCACCACCCGCGGGTCGAGTCCGGCGAGTTGGGCCCCCGGCTCGGTGTACGTGTCGGTGGTCAGCGGGTCGATGGTGGCCGAGGCGCGGGCGGGCAGGGCGGTCTTGGGGGCGGCGGAGTCGGCGATGGTGCGGCCGGTCTCGGTCGTCAGGGCGATACGCCGTCCCGTGGTGCGGGAGAGCGAGCGCACCGAGGTCTGTACGCCCTTCCAGTCGGCGTGCGTCGCGGCGAAGCCGCTGAGCCGGCGGAGGATGTCGGTGTCGTCGGAGAGCACCTGGCCGCGTTCCTCCTGGATGGCCCGTGTGGTGGTCTGTACGGCCAGCCAGGCGGTGGCGCCCACGGAGAGTACGGCGATGGTCATGGAGGTGAGGAGGAGCCGTACCAACAGGCTTTTGCGCCAGGGGATGCGGGGACCGGGCGTCATGACGGCGGTCCGGTGAGTTTGTAGCCGACGCCGAAGACGGTCAGCAGCCGGACGGGTGTGCGGGGATCGGGCTCGATCTTCTTGCGCAGGTTCATGATGTGTACGTCGATGGCGCGCTCGGTGGACGCGCGGTCGTGGCCCCGCGTGTGCTGCAGCAGTTGACGGCGTGAGAAGACCCGGTCGGGTTCCGCGGTCATGGCGTGGAGGATGGCGAATTCGCCGGGAGTGCACAGGACGGGGCTGCCGTCGCAGGTCACCTCGTGGCGTTCGGGATCGACGGTGATGCCGCCTGCGCGGAGCACGGGGGAGAGGTCCGTGGGGCGCAGGGTGCGGCGCAGCACGGTGCGGATGCGGGCCAGCAGTTCCCGTGGGCTGTACGGCTTGGTCATGTAGTCGTCCGCGCCGAGTCCCAGGCCGAGCAGCACATCGTCCTCGGTGGAGCGGGCGGTGAGCATGAGAACGGGTATGTCCCCGTTCTCCCGCAGCACCCGGCACACGCCGAGACCGTCGATCTTGGGCAGCATCAGGTCCAGGACGACCAGGTCGGGTCTGCGCCGGGCGGCTTCGTCTATCGCGGCCCGCCCGTCGTGGACGACGACGGGGGTGTGACCCTCCTGAAGCAGCAGCCGTCGTATGAGCTCGGCCTGCATTTCGTCGTCTTCCGCGACCAGGATATGTGCGCACACGCGGCCGACTCTAAGCGCGGGCAAGCGGCATTCAGGACCTTGTGCGGGCTATCCCACACCCTGACAACTTCCTGATATCCGCGAGCCAGGCTGGGCTGATGCCCTTGGGCGTGTTCGGCCCCGGCGGCGTCACGCCGGGTGACGGCCCGACCTCGTGAGTCGGCGCTGACCAGTTCCTCATATGTCCCTTCCAGGCTGAGGAACATGACTTCATCAATGCGCCGCCTGCCTCGACGGCGGTTTCTCCGTGCCCCGTTCGGGGACCGCCAGGCGGCCACCTTCGGCATCCCGGGCCGGAACCGGCTGGGGATACCGGCCGCTGTGCTGGCCCTGTCCGTCACCGTCGCCGGATGCGCGGGCGCGGGGGCGGTGACGGGCGGCGAGGTGGCCGCCGCAGCGCCCGGTGCGTCGGCCGCCGCCCCCGGCACGACACAGGCCATGCCCGGGCGGACATCCGCGGACAGTGAAGCGTCGTCCGCCCCGGCCGCCCCCGCGGTGCTGCCGGGCCTCGGTGCGCGGACGCGGGCCGAGATCCCTGCGAACGCGCGCCAGGTCCTGCTGGTCACCGGGCAGGGCAAGGACTCCTCGACCTCGCGGGTGGTGCTGTACCGGCGCACCGGCGCGGGCTGGGAGCCGGGAGCCACCTGGCCCGCTCACAACGCCCGCCGGGGCTGGACGGACGACCACCATGCCGGTGATCTCCGGTCGCCCATCGGCGTGTTCTCCCTCACCGACGCCGGCGGACTGCTCGCCGATCCCGGCAGCAGGCTGCCGTACAACCACTCGCGGGGCTTCACCATCGGCGGCACGGGCTTCGAGGGTGAGCCGCTCGAGGGCTCCTTCGACTACGTCGTCGCGATCAACTACAACCGCGAGGCCGGGACCTCACCCCTCGACTGGACCCGCCCTCTCGGCGCGGACAAGGGCGGCGGCATCTGGCTGCACGTCGACCACGGAGGGCCCACACACGGCTGCGTGAGCCTGAAGAAGGAGCACATGAAGGAACTCCTGCGCACGCTCGACCCCGGCCGGCACCCGGTGATCGTCATGGGGGACGCCGAATCCCTCGAACGGTGAGGGTGGGCTTCCCAGGTGATCAGGGGTGATCAGGCGAGCGGTGCTCCTGTGATCACGGCCGCCACCGTCGCTCCGCGGGGAAACGCGCCCTCCTCGGCCAGGGTGACAAGTCCGTACAGCATCTTGGCGACATAGAGACGTTCGACGGGCAGGCCGTGGCGGTGTTCGAAGTCCTCGGCGAATGTGCCGAGTTCGGGGGTGGTGCGGGCGTAACCGCCGAAGTGGAAGCGTTCGTCGAGGGACCAGTGGCCTTGGCGGGCGCCGAAGGCGGTGACCTGGAGGGCCTGTATGTCGGCGCTCAGGAAGGCGCCCTTCAGGACGGGTACGCCCAGGGCGCGCTGATCGGGAGCGAGCCCGGCGGCCAGGCCCGCGAGTGTGCCGCCGGTGCCGCAGGCCAGGGCGACGACGTCGGCTTGGCCGCGCAGCTCCTCGCCGAGTGCCTGGCAGCCGCGTACGGCAAGGGAGTTGCTGCCTCCCTCGGGCACGACGTACGCGTCCTCGGCGTCCAGCGTGCGCAGGATCGCGGCGAGTGTCTCCGGCTCGGTCTTGTGCCGGTACGTCGATCTGTCGACGAAGTGCAGCCGCATGCCGTCCGCCGCACACCGGGCGAGCGAGGGGTTGAGGGGGCGCCCGGACAGCTCCTGGCCGCGGACCACGCCGATGGTGGGCAGCCCGAGGAGACGGCCCGCGGCGGCCGTGGCCCGCAGGTGGTTGGAGTACGCCCCGCCGAAGGTGAGCACCGCACGGCCCGCTGCCGCCGCCAGGTTCGGGGCCAGCTTGCGCCACTTGTTGCCGACCAGCTCGGGGTGGATCAGATCGTCCCGCTTGAGCACCAGCCGGACGCCGTGACGCCCGAAGCGCTCGTCCGCGACGTCCTGCAACGGCGACGGCAGCCGGGGCCGCAGGCCTGCGAGGTCGAGCGCTTCGGGGGCGCCGGTGATGCCGGTTCCCTCGGGGTCGTCTGTGCTGGTCACTCGGCCATTGTCGGACATACGTCCGGGACCCGGCCTCCGGAGGAGATGTCCGGAGTGGGGTGCCGCCGACCCCCGGGCGGGGCGGTCGCGGGCGTGGCTCTGCGGGGCACGCGTGTCACTTCAGCCGGTCGCGGACGCGCTCCCTCATGGAGTCCATCGTGAAGCCGCGGGGGTCGATCTTGCCCGGCTGCCATTCCAGGTGGCCGATCACCGAGCGCTCCGTCCAGCCGTGGTGGCGGCAGATCGCGGCGGCGACCTTCTCGATGGTGCTCAGCTGGACTTCGGGCCAGGGGTCCTCGCCGTTGCCGAGGTTCTCGCATTCGAAGCCGTAGAAGTGGCGGTTGCCGTCGGTGTTCGCCTCGTTGTCCGGAGGGAGTCTCTTCGCCGCGATCACGGCGCGCAGTACGTCGTCGTCACCGAGGCCCGCGTGGTTGACGCGGCCGTAGCCGACGAGATGGACGACACCGTCCTTGGTGATGACGCCGTGGCACAGCGGCCCGGGCAGCTCCGCGTAACCGTCCCGGCAGAGCTCGACGGTGGCCTTGCTGCCCGAGGTCACCGTGTGATGGATCATCACGCCGTACACCGGACCCCACGGGCCCTTGTGATTGCGGTTGTGACGTTCCCAGTCGCCGACCTCGACGACCGTGACGCCCGCCTCCCTGAGCCGGTCCAGGAAACCGCCCGCGGACATGGGTGGGGCCACGACCGCCTCCTTCACGCTGCACGCCGGCCGCCTGTCGCGGCCGTCTCGTACCGCCGCTTGTACCCGGAACCCGGTGGCAGGGCCCAGTCGTTCGCACGGTGTGCGAGCCGATTCGGTCAGTGGCTCGCGGCGGTGCGCCGTGGCGCGAGGAGGAGCCCGGGATCAGCTGTGGAGGAAGCTGTCTCCGTGCGTCGCGATGTGGTTCTCCAGCGCCTGCAAGGCCTGTTGCGTCGCCTGCGGAGAGCCGCTGCCGCGCCGCTCCGCCAAGTACGCGGCGCCCAGTTTCTTCAACAGGTCGCCGCCCGCGCGCTGTGCCTGCACGTCGTCGATCTTCTGCTTGCCCTGCGTGAGCCCTCGCTGCGCCTGTTCTTTGGCGCGGTCCAGAAAGCCTGCCATGACCGTCTCCCGTCCTCGTATGTCGAAGCATCAGCCGAAGCGTCGATCGAAGCATCGGTCACAGCGTCAAACGGTTGGCCGGATCTTGGAGTTCCCGACCGCAACAACCGCGCGCTGTTCGACGAATCGGCGATTTTCGGCTGTGTGCCCACTCCTTGGTGATCCATTCCCCCTCATTCGTGTAATAGCACTGGCACGCTCCGTGATGAAAGGCTTCCTCTCGCAGATCAGTGCACGAATGGGAGGGCAATTTTCATGTCGGTAGGCGAAGAGGTCCGCGCGGGTCAGGGCAAGCCGCAGCAGAGTCTCGGCACATCCGCCGCGCGGAACCTGGCCACCACCACCAAGTCCGCACCGCAGATGCAGGAGATCAGCTCGCGCTGGCTGCTGCGGATGCTTCCGTGGGTGAATGTGCAGGGTGGTACGTACCGCGTGAACCGGCGGCTCAGCTACTCCGTGGGCGACGGCCGTGTGACATTCGTGAAGACCGGTGACCGCGTCCAGGTCATTCCGGCGGAGCTCGGCGAGCTGTCGGTGCTGCGGTCGTACGAGGATCAGGAGGTGCTCGGCGAGCTCGCGCAGCGTTGCCAGCAGCGGGAGTTCGCACCGGGGGAGGTGCTCGTCTCCTTCGGCAGCCCGTCCGAGGAGGTGTTCCTCCTCGCCCACGGCAAGGTGGAGAAGATCGGCACGGGTCCCTACGGGGACGACGCGGTCCTCGGCGTCCTCGCCGACGGCGCGTACTTCGGTGAGCAGGCACTCATCGACCCGGACGCCATCTGGGAGTACACGGCCCGCGCCGTCACCGCGTGCACCGTGCTCACCCTGCCCCGCAACGACCTCGAACAGGTCGCGGAGCGCGCCGAGTCCCTGCGCGACCACCTCCAGGAGCTGCGCGCGATTCCGGAGCAGCGCGCCAACAAGTACGGCGAGAAGGAGATCGACCTCGCGGCCGGCCACACGGGAGAGCCGGACATCCCCGGCACCTTCGTGGACTACGAGGCCGCGCCGCGCGAGTACGAACTGAGCATCGCCCAGACCGTGCTGCGCCTCCACTCGCGCGTGGCCGATCTCTACAACCAGCCCATGAACCAGACCGAGCAGCAACTGCGGCTCACGGTCGAGGCGTTGAAGGAGCGCCAGGAGCACGAACTCATCAACAACCGGGAGTTCGGGCTGCTCAACAACTGCGAGTACGAACAGCGGCTGCAGCCGCACGACGGTGTGCCCGGACCCGACGACCTCGACGAACTGCTCAGCCGCAGGCGCGGCACCAAGCTGCTCCTCGCCCACCCGCGCGCGATCTCCGCGATCGGCCGCGAGCTGAACAAGCGCGGACTCGTCCCGGAGACCATCGAGATGGCCGGCAACCGCATCCCGACCTGGCGCGGGGTGCCGATCTACCCGTGCAACAAGATCCCGGTCAGTGACACCCGTACGACCTCGATCATCGCCCTGCGTACGGGCGAGGCCGAACAGGGCGTCATCGGGCTTCAGCAGGCGGGCATCCCGGACGAGATCGAGCCGAGCCTGTCGGTGCGCTTCATGGGCATCAACGAACAGGCGATCATCTCCTACCTGGTGACGGCGTACTACTCGGCCGCGGTGCTCGTGCCCGACGCCCTCGGCATCCTGGAGAACGTCGAGATCGGCCGCTGGCGGTGACGACCGGTACGCCGGAGGTTGTGTCCTCGCCCGACCGGGCGGGTAGACCCGGTAGACCGGTGTCGCCGCAGAGGCCGGCCGAGAGCCTCGAAAGGCGGAGCCCCATCGGGAGGGCCATGGATGAGCAGGTCCCGCCGAGCCCGCGGTGGGGGTCTCCCCGTTCGAGCGAGACCGAGAGTGGGGGAGGGCAGGAGGCGGCGGGGATCCTGGAGGGTGCCCGGGCGTCCGTCGACCCCGAGCTGCGCAGGGCCATCGATTCGCTGCCGGGCTCGATACGCCGGATCGCGCTCTACCACTTCGGCTGGGAGCACGCGGACGGTACGCCCGCGGCGGGCAACTCCGGCAAGGCGATCCGGCCCGCGCTCGTGCTCGCAGCGGTCCGCGCACTCGGCGGACAGCATGCGAACGCCGTACGGGCGGCCGCCGCCGTGGAGTTGATACACAACTTCACGCTGCTGCACGACGACGTGATGGACCGGGACACCACCCGCAGGCACCGGCCCACCGCGTGGACCGTGTTCGGCGACGCCGACGCGATCCTCGCCGGGGACGCCTTGCAGGCGCTGGCTCAGCGGCTGCTCGCCGAGGATCCGCATCCGGCGTCCTCGGCGGCCGCCGCACGGCTCGCGTCCTGTGTCGTCGAGCTGTGTGCGGGGCAGCATGCGGACACCGACATGGAGAAGCGCGGTCCCGACGAGGTCACCCTCGACGAGTGCCTTGCCATGGCGGAGGCCAAGACCGGTGCGTTGCTCGGGTGTGCCTGTGCGCTGGGTGCGTTGTACGCGGGGGCGGGGGATGAGGACGTCGAGGCGCTTGACGCGTTCGGTCGTGAGGCCGGGCTCGCCTTTCAGCTGATCGACGATGTGATCGGGATCTGGGGGGATCCGAGCCGTACCGGCAAGGCTGCCGGGGCGGACCTCATCGCCCGTAAGAAGTCGCTGCCCGTGGTGGCCGCGCTCGCCTCGGGTACGCCTGCGGCGGTCGAGCTGGCCTCGTTGTACGGGGTTCCTTATGAGGAGGGGGAGTTGGAGCGGACGGTGCTGGCCGTCGAGCGGGCGGGCGGTCGGGACTGGGCGCAGGTCCAGGCGGCCGACCGGATGGCTCGGGCGATGCATGAGCTGTCTCGGGCGGTGCCCGATCCGGAGGCGGCGGGTGGGCTGCTGGCGCTGGCGGAGTTCGTGACGCGGCGCAGTAACTGACTCCGTCGGTGGGGTGGTTGATGCCCCCGGTGTCTCCGGGGTCCTTGGTTCTGTACGGCACCTGACCTCCGTACGGTTACTGGGCTCCGGTTGGTCCCGCACATCCCCACGGTGTGCGGGGCCTGTTTTTTCGCCCCCTCCGCCCCTACCCGTCCCTTGTTCCTGGGGGCTCCGCCCCCAGACCCCCGTTCGCCCGAAGGGCTCGTCCTCAAACGCCGGACGGGCTGGAAGATCTCCCCCGGCCGGGCTGAAAGATCACCCCCGGCTGGGTTGAAAGATCT
The DNA here is from genome assembly GCF_026341825.1 of Streptomyces sp. NBC_00620. GTDB lineage: Bacteria > Actinomycetota > Actinomycetes > Streptomycetales > Streptomycetaceae > Streptomyces. The sequence continues at coordinate 250,257 of NZ_JAPENY010000001.1, read as the reverse complement.
CCGGGCGGGCTGAAATCTCGTGGCCCGTCCGGCAAGATCTCAACCGCCGTACGATCAGCGGCGGTTGAGGCAAAGGGGCTGAGGGCGTGGGCGTGGTGATCCGGACCGCGGGTGATGGGGACCGGGAGTTTGTCATCCGGTTGTTGGACGAGGCGTTTCAGGATGATCCCGTGAGCGGTTGGGTTTTTCCGGACAGGGCGCATCGGCGGGCTACGCATCACAAGCTGATGGGTGCCTTTGCCGACGTCGTGCTTGCCGAGGGGCGCGTCGATGTCACCGAGGACGGGGCGGCGTGTGCGCTGTGGCTGTCCGTGCCTGCCGATGAGCATGGCGACGAGGACGGGCCCGGGCAGTTGCGTGAGGCCGTCGACCCGGAGAATGAGCGGGTGGAGCTCATCGGCCGGTTGACCGCGGGGATCCACCCGGCGGGCCGGGCCCACGAGTACCTGTGGATGATCGCCGTGGCGCCGGGACGCCAGGGTGAGGGGCTCGGCACCGCGCTCATCGAGTCGGTCCTCGACCGTTGCGACCGCGAGGGGACGCCCGCGTACCTGGAAGCGAGCAGTGCCCGCAGCCGCAAGCTGTACGAGCGGCTCGGCTTCGAGCTGACCGGCCGGCCCCTCGACCTGCCCGGCGGCCCGCAGATGTGGCCCATGTGGCGCGAGCCGCAGGCCTAGGGCAGCCCTAGTCCTTCTCGGGAGCGCCGTCCGGCACGATCGTCGCCACGATCCGTTCCACCAGGCCGTCCGGGACGGTGACCTCCGGCAGTACGCCGTCCAGGACGCCCGGGAGTGTCAGGTGTTCCAGGAGCAGGCCGAGCATGGCGAGGTAGAGGACGGTCACGGTCTCGTCGCTGCCGGGCAGGCCGGCGGTGCGGTGGAAGTCCATGCCGTCCACCAGGTCGCCGCGTACCGACTTGGTGTACGAGGCACGCAGGGCAGGGCGGCGGGTGGCCTCCAGGCGCATTTCGAAGAGGGCGAGATAGCCCGTGCGGTCGCGGATGGCGCGGGCCATTACGTCGCGCATGAACTCCAGGACCAGTGAGCGGTCCTTCGGGCCCTTCAGCAGCTCGGCGATCACCGACGGGTCGGGTGCGAGGCGCTGGTGGATGCGGGCGTCGACCTGGGCCAGCAGGTCGTCGCGGTCGGTGAAGTAGTTCGACGAGGTGCCCACCGGCACGCCCGCCCCGGCGTCCACCGCGCGGAACGTCAGTCCCCGCGCGCCCTCCCGTGCCAGCACCTCGACGGCCGCGTCGACGAGAGCCGCCCTGCGCTCCGGGTTCCTTGCCATCCGGGTTTCCTCCCAAAATCTCGCCGGTGCCACCAAAACGCTTGCAACCACTACAGGTGAAGTACTATAACTGCAGTGGTTCAAGGGTGGCCACCGGAGTCGCCATGAACGCTGACCACGAAAAGAGACCCGCTTGCGCAAGCTCACCTACTTCATCGCGTGTTCGATCGACGGCTTCATCGGAGCCCCGGACGGCGACGCGCAGTCGTTCATGCCGTTCGTCGACGCGGAGTACCTCGAGGACTTCCTGAAGGCGGAGTACCCGGAGACCCTGCCGACCCACGCCCGCCGCCCGCTCGGCATCGACGACCTGGAGAACCGCAACTTCGACACGATCATCCAGGGCCGCGCCAGCTACGACCTCGCACTGGACCTCGGCGTCACCAGCCCGTACGCGCATCTGCGTGAGTACGTCGCCTCGCGGAGCCTCAAGGAGTCGCCCGACCCGCACGTCGAGATCGTTGCGGACGACGTCGTCGGGAAGGTCCGTGAACTCAAGGCGGAGGACGGCGAGTTCGGCATCTATCTGTGCGGCGGCTCGCAGCTCGCGGGCGCGTTGATCGACGAAGTGGACGAACTGGTCATCAAGACGTACCCGGTGGTCCTCGGCTCCGGTATGCCGATGTTTGGCTCCGGTTTCGACGTCGCCGAGTTCGCGCTCGACCAAGTACGCGTGTTCAAGAACGGGGTGCTCGTGAGGACGTACAGCAGGAAGCGCTGAACGCCCTTCCGCAATACCCTGAAGGCATGGGCACCGATGAGTATGTTTGTTCCGCTTGCGGGCAGCCGGTCGCCACGGTCGTGAAGCGACACAAGACCTTGGGCGCATGGGTCCCCGTGTGGGTACCCGGACCCTGCCGGAACCCGGAGTGCAAGACGTATGCCGAGGAAGCCGAGGAGGAGCCCCGGGCCGCAGTTCGGCCCGAGGAGCCCGTCACGAAAAAAACCTAAGCGAGAGCGCGCGGCCGTGTAGAGAAACGCGGGCCGGCTCCGACGTCTCCTGCGAGAGCCGCCCGAAGAGGGCGGTCCGAACCGAGGAAACCAAGGAGCGGACTCATGAAGTACCTGGTGATGGTGCAGGGAACACAGGCCGACCACGAGGGCATGCGGGGCAACCCCTCCCCCGGCTCCCCGGTCTGGAGCGAGCAGGAGATTCAGGCCATGTACGCCTTCATGGGCGCGATCAACAATGACCTCTCCGAGTCCGGGGAACTGCTCGACGTGCAGGGGCTGGCCGAGTACGACCGGACCCGGCTGGTCACGGCCGACAAGGACGGCAAGCCCGTCATCACCGACGGGCCGTACGGCGAGACCAAGGAGCAGATGGCCGGCTTCTGGATCCTGGAGTGCGAGAGCCTGGAGCGGGTCACGGAGATCGCCGCGCGCGTCGCCCAGTGCCCCGTTCCCGAGGGATCCACCGAATACCCGGTGGTCATCCGGCCGATTCCGGACGGCTCCGGGGACATCTGAGGCGGATGAGCCGTCCGAGTCGTACGACCGAGGTCGAGGACCTGCTGCGCCTGCACGCGCCTCAGGTCCTCGGCGCGCTCGTACGCCGGTACGGGCACTTCGACGCCGCCGAGGACGCCGTACAGGAGGCGCTGCTCGCGGCTGCCGGGCAGTGGGCCGGCACAGGCGTGCCCGACAATCCGCGCGGCTGGCTGATCAAGGTCGCCTCGCGGCGGCTGACCGATGCCCTGCGCAGTGAGGAGGCGCGGCGGCTGCGGGAGGAGAAGGTGGCGGCGCTGACGCCCCGGGACGCGTTCGTGGCCCCGCCACCGGGCGCGGCCCGGGCGCCGAGCGAGGACGACACGCTCTCCCTGCTTTTCCTCTGCTGTCATCCGGAGCTGACCCCGTCCGGCCAGATCGCGCTCACCCTGCGGGCCGTCGGCGGTCTGACGACGGCGGAGATCGCCCGGGCGTATCTCGTGCCCGAGGCGACGATGGCGCAGCGGATCAGCCGGGCGAAGCAGCGGGTACGGGGGACGGCATTCGGGCGCCCGGAGGACTGGGAGGAACGGCTGCCCGCCGTCCTTCATACCCTCTACCTGATCTTCAACGAGGGGTACACGGCGACCTCGGGTGCGGCCCTCCAGCGGGCCGAACTCGCGGGCGAGGCCATCCGGTTGACCCGCTCGGTGCACCATCTCCTCCCCGAGGACCGCGAGGTGGCGGGGCTGCTGGCGCTGATGCTGCTGACCGACGCCCGGCGTCCCGCGCGCACCGGCCCGCACGGCGAACTGGTCCCGCTCGACGAGCAGGACCGCGGCCTGTGGGACAAGGCGGCGGTGGAGGAGGGCGTGGCGCTGGTGACGGAGGCTTTGTCGGTGTCTCGGGGTGGGGCGGGGCCGTATCAGCTGAGGGCGGCCATCGCCGCGGTGCATGACGAGTCGCCGTCGGCGGACGCCACGGACTGGCGCGAGATCCTCGGCCTCTACGACATCCTGGTCCGCCGGGTCCCAGGGCCCGTCGAGCGGCTCAACCGCGCGGTGGCGGTGGCCATGGTGCACGGGCCCCGGGCGGGCCTTGCCGAACTGGACCTGCTGGAGGGCGAGTCGGCGCTCGGGCATCGGCTCGACGCGGTACGCGGTCATCTGCTGGAGCGCGCGGGGGACGCGGCGGGAGCCCGTGCCGCCTACGAGTCGGCGGCCGGCAAGACCCTCAGCCTTCCCGAACAGCGGTATTTGCAGGCGCGCGCCGCCCGCCTCAGGCCTTAGGGCCTGTCCGGCGGATCATGTCGGAGACGCGGGGTGGCCGTAACATCAGCCGCTCCGCGGCGGGCGCCCATCTGCGGCGTTGTCGTCGGTCGCCATGGCTCCCTCCTCCGCCTTGCAGCTGCACGCACCACACCCCGCTCACCTGCGTCAGTGAGGCGCCGCCGATTTCCTCCGACCTGATCCGCCGGACAGGCACTAGCGTTCGGGTATGCCCGAACCTCTCCTTCACATCACCGAGCGCTCCCTGTGGGACGCGGCGCGCGCGTCCGGCGCCTACCAGATGTCCACCCGTGGCCGGACCCTCCAGGAGGAGGGCTTCATCCACTGCTCCCTGCGCCACCAACTCCCCAAGGTGGCCGCCTTCTTGTACGGCTCGTACGTCGGCCCCGACGAGCTGGTGGTCCTGGTGATCGACGCCGAACGGCTGGGCGTCCCCTTGCGGTACGAGGCCGTGGAGGCCGGGGGCGAGGAGTTCCCGCACATCTACGGACCGATTCCGGTGGAAGCTGTCGTGGACGTCGAGGTGTGGGACTCGGGCGAGGCGGCGATCGGCTAGCGCAGGAGGCCGCCAGTTTCGGGGTCGCGGGGCGTCAGGCAGTACGTGCCGCCCGACGGGTCCCGCATCACCGCCCAGCGGGCGCCCCGGCCGATGAGCGTGGCGCCGAGGAGCTCGTGGCGGATGCGGACCGCGTCGATGTCGGAGCAGGCGATGTCGAGGTGGGCGGAGGTGGGGCGCGCGGTACCGAGGCGTTGCAGGAGGATGCGGATCGGGAGCGCGGCCGGCGGCTTGACCACATGGAACTCCTCGAGCGCGCCGGGCTGGGACTCCCATCCGGTGAGGGCGCTCCAGAAGGCGATCTCCGCCTCGTACACGGCGGGCGCCAGGTCGATGCACACCTGGTCGAGGCGGCTGGTGACACCGGACGGCCCCTTGACCACCGGGGGCCGCGTCGACTCCCCGTGCCACGGCACCGCGCAGAACAACTGCCCACCGGGGGAACGCAGCACGGCCCACCCGGCGTGACCCGCGACGAGCTCGGCGCCCAGCAGCAGCGCCGACTCCACCGTTCCCTGTACGTCCTCGACGGCGAGGTCGAGATGCGCGCCCCCGGAGACCGCCCCCACGACGCCCTGAACCTTCACACAGGCGTCGGCGCCCCCGTCGGGCAGCAGGGTGACGAACTCGCCGCGTGCGCCGCGTCGTTCGGACAGCTTGGTGCGCGTGACCGCGGTCCAGAAGTCGCAGGCGGGCCCGAACTTCTTCATCGGCCGGTCGACAAAGGCGTAAGTCCACCGGATCGGCCCCGTCGGTGGGTCGCTCATGGGGGCTGTCATGGGGTCTTTTCTCCGATCAGGGCGTGCAGCGAGGTCTTCACGCGCGCGACGAACGCGTCCCGAGCGGTGGGGGAGAGGACGTCCAGGGACAGATACGGGTTGAGATCCTCCAGCTCGACGAGGAGGAGCTCACCGCCGGGCGCCCGGCAGGCGTCCACGCGCTGGATCCCGTACGCGATGTCGTTCCAGTCGACGAAGCGCTGCGCGAACTCCCGGTCCTGCTCGGTCGGTTCGTAGTGTTCCAGGGCCCACCGCTCGTCGGGGCGCGGCGCGTACAGGGCGTACTGGAAGGTGCGGTCCACGAAGTAGAAGGACACCTCGTAGCGGAAGTCGATGCGCGGCTGGACGAGGACGTCGCCGTACGCCGCCGGGTCGGTGAGCCGCTCACGGGGCACGAACTCGAGGCCTATGGAGTCCGCCCCCAGCTTCGGCTTCACCACGTACGTGTCGACGTCGGGGAGCTTGCCGAGGTCCTCCGCGCGGTCGATGGTGGGGATGACCGGATACCCCGCGGCCGTGAGCTCCAACAGGTACCCCTTCCCTGCCATGTCGCCCCTGCCCGACAGCTGGTTGTAGACGCGTACGCCGTCCGCGACCGCCTGCTCGCGGAAGGCGTCGTACCGCGCCTGGTAGTTCAGGACAGGGCCGCTGTTGCGTACGACCACCGCGTCGAAGGAGTGCATCAGCGCGGCCGCGTCCAGCGGGTGGCACACGGCGAGGTCGAACTCCTCGCGCAGCCGGGAGGTGAGGAAGATGTCCTCGTCGCAGTACCGGCGGCCCTTGGCGGGGTAGGCCAGGTCGCTGACGTACAGGATGCTGCGGCGCGTGGACGTCATGAGGTCTCCCGGTGATCGTGACCAGCCGATGGTAGGCCCGGTGCGTCCGGAGGGGCCGAGGGGCCGTCCGCGGGCGCGGTCAGGCGCGGGGGGACCGTTCGTTGAAGCGGAGGAGGTTGCCCGCCGGGTCGCGGAAGGCGCAGTCGCGGACGCCGTACGGCTGGTCCGTCGGTTCCTGGAGGACTTCGGCGCCGGCGGCCTCGACGCGGGCGAAGAGGGCGTCGCAGTCCGTCGTCGAGAAGATCACGCCGCGGAGCATTCCCTTGGCCAGCAGCTCGGCCATGGCCTGCCGGTCGGCCGGGGACGCGTTCGGGTCCGCCCCCGGGGGTTCCAGGACGATCTCCACATCCGGCTGGAGCGGCGAGCCGACGGTGACCCATCGCATGCCCTCGAAGCCGACGTCATTGCGGACTTCCAGCCCCAGGACGTCACGGTAGAAGGCGAGCGCCTTGTCGTGGTCGTCGACGGCGATGAAGCACTGGGACAGCTTTACGTCATCCATGGGTCCAATCATGGGTCCACGCTAGGGCCTGTCCGGCAGGATCCGCCCGACGGGCGTCAGAGGCGTGTGCCCGGTTCCGCTTCCGGGTTGCGGTGGCGGGACGGGCGGGTGAGGCGTTGGGCCACGCAGGACGGGATGGGGGCGCCGTGGTCGTGCGGCCGGGCGCGGTAGGCGCTGGGGGTCTCGCCGACCAGCTCCGTGAAGCGGGAGCTGAAGGAACCGAGCGATGTGCAGCCCACGGCGAAGCACACCTCCGTGACCGTCAGGTCGCCGCGGCGCAGGAGGGCCTTGGCGCGCTCGATCCTGCGGGTCATGAGATAGGTGTACGGGGTCTCGCCGAAGGCGGCCCGGAAGCTCCGCTGGAAATGGCCGGGCGACATCAGCGCGGTGCGCGCGAGCTCCGCCATCTCCAGCGGCTCGGCGTACTCACGGTCCATCCGGTCGCGGGCCCGGCGCAGCCGGACCAAGTCCTCCACCACAGTCACCCCACCAGGATGGCACGGGGCACTGACAGCCAGGCCGACGAACAGCTCGTTAACCTACTCGGATGACGGCCGAGCTGATCTTCCTCTCGCGGGTGTCCTATCGCGGCCGAGAGGTCGCAGGACCCCGGCTGCGCGGCCTGCTCGCGCTGCTGGCGGACGACCTGCGCACCGGATGCAGCACCGCCCGGCTCGTGGACGGGCTGTGGCCCGACGAGCAGCCGGAGAATCCGACGAAGGCGCTTCAGGTGCTCGTCTCACGGGCCCGTTCCCAGCTCGGCGCCGAGCTGATCGCCAGCACCGCCACCGGGTACCGGCTCACGCTCGGCGAGGACCAGGTCGACAGTTCCGCCGTCGTGCTCGCCGCCGGGGACAGCTCCCGGGCGGTCCAGGACGGCGACCACACCGCCGCCCTCGCACACGCCGAGGCCGGCCTCGCGCTGTGGGACGGCGCTGCCGACGACCTGGCGGCCGACCCGGTCTCCGCGTTACGGGCGGCGCGCGTCCCGGCGTACACGGCCCTGGTGCGCGCCCGCGCGCTGTCCCTGGCCCGCCTCGGACGCCGCGCCGAGGCCACCGAGGCCCTCACCGCCCTCGTACGAGAACACCCCCGCGACGAGGAGGTGCTCGCCGAGCTGCTGCGCTGCGAGGCCGCCACCGTCGGACCGGCCGCCGCCCTCGCCCGCTACGACACCTACCGCCGCACCCTGCGCGAAGACCTCGGCACCGAACCCGGCCCGGCCCTGCGCGCCCTGCACCAGGAGCTGCTGCGCGAAGAGGCCCCCGCCGTCCGGCGCGGTGTCCCGCACGAGCCCAACCCGCTGCTCGGGCGGGCCGAGGACATCGCGGCGGTCACGGACCTGCTCCGCACCTCCCGGGTCACCTCGATCGTCGGCGCGGGCGGCCTCGGCAAGACGCGCCTCGCGCATGTCGTGAGCCGTGCCGCCGAGCAGAAGTCCGTGCACTTCGTGGCGCTCGCCGGTGTCACCACCGACGCCGACGTGGCCGCCGAAGTCGCCTCCGCACTCGGCGTCAGCGAGCCCCGGCTCGCCTCCGCCGGCCACCTCGCCGTCTCCGCGGACGTCCTCGCCGGCATAGCCGGGGCCCTCGGCCCTGCCGCCCTGCTGGTCCTGGACAACTGCGAGCACGTCGTACGCGGCGCCGCCGACCTCGTACAGGCCCTCGTGTCCACCACCCGCGACCTGCGCGTCCTCACCACCAGCCGGGCCCCGCTCGGCCTCAGCTCCGAATCGGTGTACCTGCTCCCGGAGTTGAGCCTCGCGACGACCGTCGAGCTGTTCGGACAGCGGGCCCGGTCCGCGCGGCCCGGCGTCGAACTGCCGACGGCCACCGTCGAGGAACTCTGCCGTCACCTGGACGGGCTGCCGCTCGCGACGGAGCTGGCGGCCGCCCGCGTCCGCGTCATGTCGGTCACCGAGATCGCCCGCCGTCTCGACGACCGTTTCGCCCTGCTCAAGGGCGGTGCGCGCGACGCCCCGGAGCGGCACCGCACCCTGCTCGCCGTCGTCGACTGGAGCTGGAACCTGCTCGACACCGAAGGGCGGGCGGCGCTGCGCGGGTTGTCGGTCTTCCCGGACGGCTTCACGGCGGAGGCGGCGCGGCATCTCGTCGGTGAGGGCGACGTACTCGACGTACTCGACGTCTTGGAGAACCTCGTCGACCAGTCGCTGCTCAAGGTCACGGACACCGCGTCCGGCGTGCGCTTCCGAATGCTGGAGACCGTACGGGAGTTCAGTGCCGCCCGTCGGGAGGAGGCGTGCGGGACGGACCGTGCGACCGGCCAACTCCTGGAGTGGGCCCGCGACTTCGGGCGGACGCGGCACGAGGCGGTCCTCGACGCCGGCTCGGTCGCGGACCTGGACCGGATCCGCGCGGAGCAGGACAACCTCGTCCACGCGCTGCGGCTCGCGCAGGCCCGCGCCGACATGCCCACCGTCGCGGCGGTCACCGCGGTGCTCGCCGGTGCCTGGAACCTGGAGTCCAACTACGCCCGCACGGTCACGCTGTTCGAGGAGATCGGCCCGCTGCTGTCGCGTTTCCGGCCCGGGCCCGACGACGTCGAGGTCACCCGGACGGCGGCCGTGCTGTTCACCGCGAACCAGTTCATGCTGCACGGGCCGCGGACGCCCGCGGTGCGTTCCCTGGTCACCGTGCTCAGACTGCCCCCGGCCCCGCCGGACACCCTGGTCCGGGCCGCGGCGACGGTGCTGGGCGCCCTGCCGCAGGCGCTGCGCGGGGACCGCGTGGCGCTACGGGAGCTGTGCGACAGCCACGAGCCGCTGGTGGCCGGTGTCGCCAACGCCGTCGCGAGCTTCCTGGCGGAGAACGAGAACGACCCGCCGCAGGCCCTGGCGGCGGCCCGGCGGATGCTCGCCGCGCTCGACGGGCACGGCGGTCCCTGGACGCTGACCCAGGCGCACGCCCGGATCAGCGAACTCTGTCTCCAGCTGGAGCGGGGCGAGGAGGCGCTGAGCCATATCCAGGCGGCGGTGCGGCTCCAGGAACAGCTGCTCGGCCCCTCGGTCGACGCGCTGGGCGTCCGCTGGGCCATGGTCCTCGCCCATCTCCTGCTCGGCGCCTTCGACGAGGCGGAGCACTGGCTGGAGCAGACGGCGCTGAACCAGGCGGAGGACCCGTTCGGCATGCTGATGTTCGGCTACGGGGTGCGCGCGGAGATCCTGCTCGCGCGCGGGCGGACCGAGGAGGGGCTGCGGCTGTGGCGGCTGGCCGCCGATCCCGGGCACAGCCCGGAAGGGCCGCTCTTCGAGAAGGACCCGTCCGGCGTGGCCGGCGTGGACGACGTCGAGGCGTGGAACCTGGAGGCCCGGGCCGTCGCCGTGATCGCCCACGCCCAGCACGGCCGCCTCGACCTGGTGGAGCAGCTTGTACGTGAACTCCCGGGCAAACTCGGGGTGTTGCTCACCCACCCGACCGTCACGCAGCCGGCGTACGTGATGGATCTGCCGGTGTGCGGGGCGTTCCTGGTGGCGCTCGCGATGGTCGATCTGGAGCGGGGTTCGACGAAGACGGCGGCGCGGCTGTTCGCCCTGGCCGAGCGTTTCCGCTACCTCCGCGGCTTCCAGCCGACGATGTCCTCCGCCCGCGTACGGGAGGCGGCCGGACACGCCGACCGGGCGGCCTACGACGACGCGGTGTCGGCGTATGCCGCCCTGGGGCGTGTGGAGTTGCGGGGTGCGGCGCTGGAGGTGCTGCGCACCCGGGGTGACTGACCCGGTCACTTGCGGGCGCGGTCGTACGCCGACCGGGCCCAGAAGTAGCCCAGGACGCTGAGGCCGACGCACCAGGCGACCGCGATGAGCGCGCTGTTGCCGATCTCCGTGCCCATCAGCAGCCCTCGCAGCGTCTCGATGACCGGCGTGAAGGGCTGGTACTCGGCGAACCAGCGCACGCCGGTCGGCATCGAGTCGGTCGGCACGATCGCGCTGCCGAGGAAGGGCAGGAAGGTCAGCGGAGTCGGCGCGTTGCTCGCGGACTCGACGGTCCTGCTCACCAGGCCCATGGCCGCCGAGACCCAGGTGAGCGCGAGGACCACCATGGCGAGGACGCCGATGGTCGCGACCCACTCGACGGGCGTGGCGTTCGGCCGGAACCCGGTCAGCAGCGCGACACCGATGACCAGGACGACGCTCACCATCGTCTGGATCACGCCGCCGACGACATGGCCGTTCAGCACGGCGGCCCGGGAGATGGACATCGTGCGGAACCGGTTGACGATGCCCTCGGTCATGTCGACACAGACGGACACCGCGACGGCGATGGCTCCGGAGGTCGCGGCCATCAGGATGATGCCGGGGGCCACGTAGTCGACGTACTCGCCGCCGCCCTCCGAAGCCGGGCCGATGCCCGCACCGAGGGCGTTGCCGAAGACGTACACGAACAGCAGCAGCATGATGATGGGGATCGCGGCGCTGGTGAGCGTCATGGACGGGTAGCGCAGCGCGTGCCTCAGGTTGCGGCGGAGCATGGTCGCCGAGTCGGCGAGGGCGTAGGAGAGGGTGCTCATCGGACGGTCTCCTTGCGGGAGTCGGGGAGTTCGGCGGAGGCGCTCGTCGGGTTCGTGAGAGCGAAGAAGACGTCGTCGAGGTCGGGGGTGTGCACGGTGAGGCTCTCGGCCTCGATGGACTCGGCGTCCAACCAGTCGAGCAGGGCGCGCAGTTCGCGGCTGCTGCCGTCGCTGGGCACGTGGAGGGTGAGCGCGGTGTCGTCGCGGGACATCTCGCGCAGGGCGGCGGTGGCCCGCTGGTAGGCGGCCGGGTCGGCGAACCTGAGCCGTACGTGCCCGCCGGGGACGAGCCGCTTCAGCTCGTCGGGGGTTCCCTCGGCGACGACCTTCCCGCCGTTCAGTACGGCGATCCGGTCGGCCAACTGGTCGGCCTCTTCCAGGTATTGGGTCGTCAGGAACACCGTGACCCCGTCCGCGACGAGGTCCCGCACGATCTGCCACATGGAGTGCCGGCTGCGCGGGTCGAGACCGGTCGTCGGTTCGTCGAGGAAGAGGATGCGGGGGTCGCCGACCAGCGTCATCGCGATGTCGAGGCGCCGCCGCATCCCGCCGGAGTAGGCGGCGGGCAGCTTCTTCGCCGCGCCGGTCAGCTCGAACCGCTCGAGCAGCTCGGCGGCCCGCCGCCTGCCCTCCCGCCGGCCCAGATGGTGCAGGTCAGCCATCAGGACCAGGTTCTCCTCGCCGGTGAGCATGGCGTCCACGGCGGCGAACTGCCCGGTCACACCGATCTGTCCGCGCACCGCCTCCGCATCGCGTGACAGGTCGTGCCCGCCGACCCGCACCTCCCCGGCGTCCGCCTCGATGAGCGTCGAGAGAATCTGCACGGCCGTGGTCTTGCCCGCGCCGTTCGGCCCGAGCAGCGAGAAGACGGTCCCCGCGGGCACGGCCAGGTCGATCCCGTCGAGGACGACGTGATCGCCGTACGCCTTGCGCAGGCCGCTCGCGGTGATGGCCTGCCCCGCCTGCCCCGCTGTGGTTGTGGTGGTGCGTGTCGTGGTCATGGGAGGAGCGTGCGGGGCGGCGGCTTTACGGCGGTTTCACCGCGGTTTCACGGGTGGCTTCAGGCGAACCTCCGCCTCGCTTCCCAATGTTCCGTAAGGATCCCCACCTTCCGGTCGAACCGGCCGTCGATGAAGGACGTCGGGGCGCGCAGCACCGTGCGTCGGCCGTCCCTGGTGTGCACGACGACCTGACGTACGCCGAGGACGCGTCGGACCTCCAACCGGATGATGTCGGTCCAGGGGATCCGCCGACGCCGGTTGCCGCGCACGACGAGAGCCTCCTCGGTGAGGCTCACGCCGTGGTGCCTGTTCAGGAGGGCGATGCCGGCGGCGGCCACCACCGCCACCGACACGCATACTTTGACCTCGCTGAGCGGCATCGGATCGGCGGTGAACGCAAGGCCCGCGTAGACGAGCGCCGTGCCCCCGAGAATGCCGAGGAAGGCAGGAAGGGCCAGCTGGAGAGGCCCTTGCCTGAACGTGATCACCGCGTCCTCCGCCCTACTTGAGGTAGACCAGGCCGTCCGTGGTCACCGTCGGTCGGCCGCTGGTGCCGACGACCACGATCTTGACGGTGTGCTTCGCGCTGGAGGTCCAGGTCTTGGTCCAGATCGCGTCGCGGTACTTGGTGGTGGCCGACTTCAGGTCGACGGTGGTGACCTTGGTGCCGTCGACGTAGATGTTGGCCTGGCCGGAGGTGGCGGCGCGCGAGACCGTCCAGGCGACCGAGCGGCCGGTGAAGGTCCAGGTCAGGGAGGCGTTCTTGGCGGAGCTGGTGTACGACTTGCCGCCGAGGTAACTGGCGGAGGACTTGGCCGTCCAGGTGCCGGACTTGGTGGCGGACGTCTCCTGGAGGATCACCGGAGTGCCGGTGACCGCGGCCGTGCCGGTGTTGCCCGCCCGGTCGTAGGCGGTCAGCGACCAGGCAGTGGCGGCGCCGGACTTGGCGGTGTGGGCGGCGCTGGTGACGGTGGGGCCGTACGTCGCGGCGACCGGAGCGGTGAGCCGGACCTCCTTCAGCGCGGTCGTGTCCGTGGCCTTCCAGTTCAGCGTCAGCGGGACGGCGGTGGTGTTCACCGTGCCGGTGCGCAGGGCCAGGCCGGGCTTGGTGGAGAAGGTGGGCGGCGTGGTTTCGGCGACGACCGTGGCCGCTGCCGTGGTCGTCGTCCTCCCGGACTGATGGCGGGCCCGCACGGTCACCTTGTGCGTGCCCGCGCCCAGGGTGGCCTTCGCGGAGGTTGCCGTACCGGCCGTCGTGGCGACGACCTTGCCGTCCACCAGCACCTCGTACGTCGAGATCAGCGCGGCAGGCGTCGTGGCCGACCAGTTCACCGTGATGCCGGCCTTGGTGTAGTACGTCGAACCGGAGAGGCCGGCGCCGCCGATGGACTTCAGCGTGAGCCCGGCGACCGGACCGCCCGCCCAGCTGCGGATCGTGGCGAGCTGGTTGTAGAGGGCGTCCCCGGGACACTGGGTGTTGTAGCCGTCACGGTGTCCGTGGATGACCGGAAGGCTCAACTGCGCGCCCTTCACCCAGGACTTGTGGAAGTAGTTGGTGCCGTCCGCGCCCGCGGTCAGGGTGGTGGTGCCGGTCGGGTCGACGCCGTACTGGCCGAGCTTCCAGGCCGCGATCCGGGCGACCGAGGTCATCGCCGCCGTCGAAGGGGCGGTGTCGGTGTAGGTGCCCAGGACGGAGATGCCGGTGGTCTCGGAGTTGAAGCCGTAGGCGTGCGCGCCCATGACCGGCAGGTCCACGCCGCCCTTGCGGCCCTCATAGACGGTGCCGCACTTGTCGACCAGGAAGTTGTAGCCGATGTCCTTCCAGCCCAGTTCCTTCACGTGGTAGGCGTAGATGCCGCGCACGACCGCCGGGGCCTGCTCGCAGGTGTAGTCGTTGGACTCGGCGGTGTGGTGGACCACCACTGCCTTGATCTTCCCGTCGGGCAGATAGCCCGGCTCCTCCGGGCTGATCGACTCGTCCGCGCCCCAGCCGGCACGCGAGGTGATCGCGGGCTTGGGCGCGGTGGACGGCGGAGCCGAGGGGACGCTCGTGGAGGGGCTCGGCGAGACCGAGCCGGAGGCCGTCGGTGACCCGCTCGGTGTGGAACTGGAACTCTCCGATGCCGACGCCGACTCCGAGTCGGAGGGCTCGGACGTCACCGTCTCGGAGGTGGTCGCCTCCGGCGAGGTCGTCGCGGTGGCCGATTCCGTGGCGGTCTCGGTGGTGGACTCCCCGGGGGAGGGTGTGCCGCTCTCCTCCACCACGTACGCGGCCGGTTCCAGCCCCGAGACCGTCCCGCTCCCGGGGTCGACCATGTCGAGGCGCAGTCCCTCGGGCAGCCGCGCCGACCCCTTGCCGTCCACCCGGACTTCCACCCCGTCGGAGGGCCCCACCCAGGCCGGCTCGGTGCCGCCGCGGGCCGCGCCCGACTCGCCCTGGCCGCTGTTCCCGTCCAGCGCCAGCCAGTTCGACCACGTGCCGGTCTCCGTGCTCCGGGTCCGGATCTCGACAGCCCCCGCCACCGCCGCGGACGGATCCGTCCAGGTGACGCCCAGCATGCTGAACGGTTCGGTGTCCCGCTTGCCCAACTGGGCTGACGCACCGTCGTCGGCCACCGCCAGGCGGGCCGATCGTGTCTTGCTCTGGACGGGCCCGGACTTCCCGTCGTCCGCCGAGTCGTCACTCGACCCGCCTGTGAGCCCCTGTACGGCCAGAGCCCCGGAAACCGTCGCGGCCACCAAAGTGGCGGCACCCCACCAACGACGCCTCATGTCGACGCGCACTTCCTTCTCCCGCGAGCGGGCGGTCAAAAAAGATCGAAGAAGAGCCAGACCCTATGCCCTGTGGGGAGGCTGTGGATCAGTGTTGATCGGCTCAGGACAAGCGGAAGGGACCCGGCCGGTTTTCCGGCCGGGTCCCTTCCACATATGAAGGCCCGCTGACCTGCGAGGGTGCACCGCTCGCCGGTCTTGGCGAACTTGTACTACTGGTAATCGGCCCTGGATCAGGCCTTCTTGGTCTCCCAGAAGATCTTGTCGATCTGGGCGATGTAGTCCAGCGCCTTCTGGCCCGTCGCCGGGTCGGTGGACGCCTTGGCGGCCGAGAGGGCCTTCAGGGTGTCGTTGACCAGCTGGTGCAGCTCCGGGTACTTCTCGAAGTGCGGGGGCTTGAAGTAGTCGCTCCAGAGCACCGAGACGTGGTGCTTGGCGAGCTCGGCGCGCTGCTCCTTGATAACGGTGCCGCGGGCCTGGAAGTGCGGGTCGTCGTTGGCGGCCAGCTTTTCCTGGACGGCCTTTACCGACTCCGCCTCGATGCGGGCCTGGGCAGGGTCGTACACACCGCAGGGCAGGTCGCAGTGCGCGCTGACCTTGACCGTGGGGGCAAACAGGCGGGAAAGCATGCTGCTGTCCTTCCTCGTGATCGTCTTCTCAGGTGGGACATTACTCCGTAGGAGACGGGTTTTCGCGAGTGCCCCCATGGGCTTAGGACAAAAGTCCAGGGTGAGACTGGGACTCGTGGAGGATAGGACCGGGGAGGTGCCGGTGATGCCGGAGCTGTCGCAGGAGACCGAGCGTGGGAGGAACGCCCTGCCGTTTGGGGCGGCGGAGGTGACGGGGCCGTCGATGGTGCCCACGCTCGAGCACGGGGACCGGCTCGTCGTGCAGTACGGGACGCGGTTCAGGCCCGGTGACGTGGTCGTTCTGCGTCATCCGTTCCAACAGGACCTGCTGGTCGTGAAGCGGGTCGCGGAGCGGCGTGAGGGCGGGTGGTGGGTGCTCGGCGACAATGCGTTCGCCGGTGGGGACAGCACCGACTACGGCACCGTGCCCGAGGAGCTCGTCCTCGGGAAGGTGCGGTTCCGGTACCGCCCGCTGAAGAGCGGTCAGCGGTCGCCGTTCGCGCTGGTGCGCTGGGTGCTCGGTGCCGCCAGGCCCGTGCTGTCCGACCGGTCCGCCTCCAGGCGCTTGCGGGCGCGGTAGGCGGCCACGTTGGCGCGGGTCGCGCAGCGGTCCGAGCAGTAGCGCCGGGAGCGGTTGGTCGAGGTGTCCAGGAAGGCGTTGCGGCAGGGGGTCGCCTCGCACTGGCCGAGGCGGTCGACGCCGTACTCCGTCAGGTGGAACGCCAGCCCCATCGCGGCGATCGCGGCGTAGCCCGCCGTCGCGTTCGACGGGTGGTCCGCCAGGTGCATGTGCCACAGCGGGCGCCCGTTGTCGTCCCGGTAGTCGTGGCCGGAGATCTGCGGGCTGACCGGGAACTCAAGGAGGAGTGAGTTCAGCAGGTCAACGGCCAGGGTCTCGTTGCCGCCGTCGGCCGCCTCGAAGACCGCGCGCAGACGGGCCCGTACCGAGCGGAAGCGGGTGACGTCCGCATCCGTGGCCCGGCGGGCCGCCGAGGAGTTGCCCCCGAAGAGGTCACGGACGGCGTCCACCGAGGTGAGCGAGTCCTTGCCCCGGAGTGGTTCCTCGCTGTTCACGAGGCGTACCGCGTAATCCGAGTAATAGGCCAGTTCCACTTGTAGTCCTTACGGTGGCGCTCTATCGTCGTGGCTGCGGAGAAGTAACGGATGACTCTGCTTCAAGGGTATTACGGGCTGTGCCGGTATCACGCGGCCGAGTGAAGGGGCTTTCATGACCACCACCACCGGAACCGACTGGGGCGCCTGGCAGGAGAGCTGGGACCGGCAGCAGGAGTGGTACATGCCGGACCGCGAGGAGCGCTTCCGGGTGATGCTCGACATGGTCGAGGCCCTCGTCGGGCCCGAGCCGCGCGTCCTCGACCTCGCCTGCGGCACGGGCACCATCACGGCCCGGCTGCTCGACCGCTTCCCCGGGGCCACCAGCACCGGCGTCGACCTCGACCCCGCGCTGCTCACCATCGCCCGGGGCACCTTCGAGGGCGACGACCGGGTCTCCTTCGTCACGGCCGACCTCAAGGACCCCCAGTGGCCCTCGCTGCTGCCGTACGACTCGTACGACGCCGTACTGACCGCCACGGCCCTGCACTGGCTGCACAGCGAACCCCTCGCGGCTCTCTACGGCTCGATCGCGGAACTCGTCCGCGACGGCGGTGTCTTCATGAACGCCGACCACATGATCGACGAGACGACGCCCCGGATCAACGCGGCCGACCGCGCCCAGCGCCACGCCCGTATGGATCAGGCCAAGGCGAGCGGCGTCCTCGACTGGGCCGAATGGTGGCAGCTGGCCGCCCAGGACCCCGTCCTCGCCGCGCCGACCGCCCGCCGGTTCGAGATCTACGGCGAGCACGCGGAGGGCGACACCCCGTCCGCCGACTGGCACGCGCGCGTACTGCGCGAGCAGGGGTTCGGCGAGGCCAGGACCGTGTGGCGCTCGCCGTCCGACGCGCTGGTGCTCGCGGTCAGGTAGGCGCTCCGGTACGGAGATTCAGAGGTGGTACAGGAAAATTCGTACCGCCTCTTCCGTGTCCTGCGGTCCCCGCCGCACTGGAAGGGTGAGACCGCCCATGAACGCGGGCAGGGGAAGGGACGGGATGACGCGCGGTGAGAGAGCTGCTCTGTTTGCCTTCGTGGAGGGCAGGCGTGCGGCACTGTCCGTATCGACTACCTGGTGTGCGGCAACCGTGAAGAGGCGGAGGACCGAGACGGGTACGGCGAAGTGCCGGACGCGGCGGAGCGACCGTGGGCAGTGACACGTGGCTCATGGTGCGGGCTGCTCTCGTGGGGCTCCCGCTCAAGCAGCAGGCGGTGCTGGTGCCGTGTTTCCGGGCCGCGGCCGCCGCCGAACTGCTCGGGATGCGAGCGAGCAGGGTCAAGAGCCAGGCGGCCAGGGGACTCGCGGTGCTCAGGGCCGCAGCGCGGGAGGGACGCGTATGGACCACAAAGAGGTTGAGACCAGCCGGGTCAGGGATCTGCTCGGGCGCGCCCTTGCTGACGTCCGGGCGCCCGTCGGCCGCGGCAGCGAGGCCCTCTTCGCGCAGCCTCCCTGCTGCGGGCGGCGCGCGGGGCGGCAATCAGCGTCGCGCCGGTGGTGGTTGCCGCCGGGCTGGTTCTCGGCCCCGGCCTTCTGAACGGTGGTGAGAGCCGGGAGAGCGTCGCTGGTGAACTCGCCTCCGGCGCGTCCGGGTTCGGGAAACCGCTTCCCGCCGGAACCGGTGAGATCCGCGAGGTGTCCTTGACGCGCCTGATCATGCAGGTGCCCAAGGCGCCGCCGCCGAAGCCGGTCGGGCCCTACGGCGGGGACTGCGCGGTGAGCCGCGACGGCGGTACCGGAGGCATCACCGTGCGGGTGGGCCAACCCGAAGACCGACCCCACGGCCAGGACATGATCGGGGAGGGTCCCTGCGAGGCCTGTCCTCAGGAGGGCCAGCTGGCCTGCACGTCCGAGAAGCTCTCGGACGTGCAGGGAACTCCCCAGGGGCGAGGAGTGCGAAGTCGTCCTCAAGCATAAGAACGACACCATCCTCCACATCCGCGACAGGTTCCGGCTTCCTTGGTGCGGATGTCACCACTGCGCGAAGAAAGGGCGCCACGGAGTTCCCGAACTAATTGCTGGACGGAGCTCCACTGCCGGTCCGGGAGCGGAAAATCGAATCGGAGGTCGGCTGCAGTTGAAAGACGGCATGTTGCTGAAAGTAAATGACTCGACGGATTTCAGCGAGACGGGTGAAAAGGGCCCGATGCTAAATGAATTCTCGTTGACGCTGGAGCAATTGTGCGAGCCGGTGCTCAAGCCGGACCTGTTGCCGTAGCTTCCCGACACGAAGAGGGGGCGGTGTGGAAGCCCCGCGCCGCCCCCTCGGCGCGCTGTGTAAAACGACCTTATCGACCGGATATCCATGCCGTCATCAGATCGGATTCAAACTCATCTGCGCCATTGGCGCCGTTCCGTACCACCGTGGTGAACATCAGAGTGTGCCCTTCCGTAAAGTCGTAATCACACTTCGTGGGAGGGTTGTTGGCGCCATTTGCGTCATGGCACTCGCCACTGCGCCCGTAGTCCGTCGTCCATTTGAGGACGGCACGCTTTCCGTCGACGCGCATGTCCTGGACAGTGAAGTAGTCGCCTGTTGAGTAGAAACACCCAAGGGCAAAGGCGTAAGGGGGGCCACAGAATTTTGTGGTTGCGGCGTGAGCCGGTGTACCGATGGCAAGCAACGCCGCCACCGAAGCGGCCGCTGTTGTTGAAGCCGTAATGATCCTTCGTGTGGCTCGCATATAGGGTCCTTAGCCTTGAGGGATGGGGATGGCGGAGCCCCTAAGTGCTCCAACTCTCTTTGACCCTAAGTTGCTTGATGTATAAGTTGCAAGAGGATTCCGTTCCCTTCGCGTTTCACCGTGTTCGCGGAAGGCTGGCGTGGGGTAGATTGCGCCACTTTTCTGTCTGAATCAGGGGGAGCCCGCCTTGGTCTGTGATTTCCACCACCTCTCATCAGAGGGTGTGTCCGCTGCGGTGACAATTGCGGCCGGATACGCGACAGCAGTCCAAGGGCACCGTCGGGCTTCGAGCACCGCGAAAGTGCTTCCTTGTTCTCGTGAAGCTGCTGCGGTAACAGAGGCGTAGACGGCACCAGGGCGCGAAGGAGGGGCGGTACGGATTTCCCGTACCGCCCCTGCTCAGTTGCTCAGTCGGTCACAGCACCTTGGACAGGAACGACTGCGTCCGCTCGTGCTGCGGATTCGTCAGTACGTCGCGGGGGTTGCCGGACTCGACCACCACACCGTCGTCCATGAAGACCAGCGAGTCGCCGACCTCGCGGGCGAAGCCCATCTCGTGGGTGACGACGATCATCGTCATGCCGTCCGCCGCGAGGTCCCGCATGACGTCGAGGACTTCGCCGACCAACTCGGGGTCGAGGGCCGAGGTCGGCTCGTCGAAGAGCATCAGCTTGGGCTCCATCGCCAGCGCCCGCGCGATGGCCACGCGCTGCTGCTGGCCGCCGGAGAGCTGGGCCGGGTAGTGGCCCTTGCGGTCGCCGAGGCCCACCCGGTCCAGGAGCCGCTGCGCGCGCTCCCGGGCGACGGCCTTGGTCTCACCCTTGACCTGGAGCGGCGCCTCCATCACGTTCTCCAGCGCCGTCATGTGGGGGAAGAGGTTGAAGCGCTGGAACACCATGCCGATGTCCCGCCGCTGCGCGGCCACTTCCCTTTCCTTGAGCTCGTAGAGCTTGTCGCCCTTCTGCCGGTAGCCGACCAGCTGGCCGTCGACCGACAGCCGGCCCGCGCTGATCTTCTCCAGGTGGTTGATGCACCGCAGGAAGGTCGACTTGCCGGAGCCGGACGGGCCGATCAGGCAGAACACCTCGCGGGCGTTCACCTCCAGGTCGATGCCCTTGAGGATGTGCGAGAGCCCGAAGGACTTGTGCACGCCCTCGGCTTTGACCATGGGGTGGCCGCTGCTCGTGCTCGGGGCGATGTCCTTGCTGAGACCGCTCATCGGGTCACCTCCGGGCGGCGGAACGAACCGAACAGACGGAGGTTCTTGCGCAGGCGCTGCAGTGGCGTCGGTGGCAGGCTGCGCGACGAACCACGGGCGTAGCGGCGCTCCAGGTAGTACTGGAAGACGCTGAACACGCTGGTCAGGATCAGGTACCAGATCGATGCCACGAAGTACATCTCGACGACCGCGAGTGAGGTACTGGAGACGTCCTGCGCCCGTTTGATGAGTTCGTTGAACTGGACCGCGTAGGCGAGCGACGAGGTCTTGAGCATGTTGATGAACTCGTTGCCGGTCGGCGGCACGATCACGCGCATGGCCTGCGGGAGGACCACGCGCCGCAGCGTCTTGCCCTGGGTCATGCCCAGCGCGTGCGAGGCCTCCGTCTGCCCCTCGTCGACCGACTGGATGCCGGCCCGGACGATCTCGGACATGTACGCGGCCTCGTTGAGACCGAGACCGAGCAGCGCCGCCAGGAACGGCGTCATCACGTCGTTCATCTCGTCCTTGTAGAACCCCAGATTGAGGATGGGGAACACGAGGGCGATGTTGTACCAGAGAAGCAGCTGCACCAGCACCGGAGTGCCGCGGAAGAACCAGATGTAGAACCAGGCCACGGTGCTGGTGACCGGGTTCGAGGACATCCGCATCACCGCGAGGATGACGCCCAGGACCAGTCCGAGCGCCATGGCGAGTACGGAGATGTACAGCGTGTGCCAGACCCCGGACAGGATCGTGCCGTCCGTGAGGTAGTCCGGGATGATGTCGTAGTTGATGTTCGCGTTGGAGAACGCGATCCCGATCAGCACCAACACGGCGATGACCGCCGCGCCGGCCACCCAGCGGCCGTAGTGGCGCACCGGGATGGCCTTGATCTGCTCCGGCGGCACGGACGGCGCCGGAGCCTTGTCGACAGTGTCAGCCACAGTGACTGCCCTTCAGTGTTGCGTCAGGCAGGGTCAGGAGCCGCCGTTGATCTTGGCCTCGGTCACCGCGCCGTCCGTGACGTTCCACTTCTCCAGGATCTTCGAGTACTCACCGTTCTCGATGATCGCGCTCAGCGCCGCCTGAAGGGCGTCCCGCAGCTCGGTGTTCTCCTTGCTCACACCGATGCCGTACGGGCCCGCCTCGATCTGGTCGCCGACGACCTCGAAGTCGTTGCCGCCACCCGACGTCTTCGCGTTGTAGGCCGCGACCGGGAAGTCGTTGAGGTCCGCGACGGAAGCGCCCTGCTTGAGGCGGAGCAGAGCCTCGGGGTCGGTGTCGAAGGTCTGCAGCGTGATGGCCTTCTTGCCGTCGTCCTTGCACTTCGTGCTCTGCGCCTTGGCGATGCCCTCGGACGTGGTGCCCTTCTGCAGGGCCACCACCTGGCCGCACAGGTCGTCCAGGGACTTGATGCCCTTGGGGTTGTCCTTCTGGACGAGGATCGAGGTGCCGGCGGTGAAGTAGTCGACGAAGTCGAGGCCGTTGCCGGCCTTCTTGCCGGTGTCCGAGTCGATGCCTTCCTGGCGGTCCTTCGTGTCGTTCATCGCCGACATGATCACGTTGAACCGCTTGGACTGCAGGCCCACGATCAGCTGGTCGAACTTGCCGTTCTGGAACTCGAACTTCACGCCCAGCTGCTTGCCGAGGGCGTCCGCGATGTCCGGGTCGATACCGACGGCCTTGCCGCCCTCCATGTACTCGACCGGCGGGTAGGCGATGTCCGATCCGACCTTCAGGGTGCTTCCCGGCTTGATGTCCGCGGGGAGCTTGTCGGCGAGCGGTGCCGCTGAGGTCGACGCCGTGTCCGAGCTGCTGCTGCTGTCGTCCGTCTGGTCACCACAGCCGGCGAGCAGCAGGGCACCCGCGACCGCGATCGCGCCGACCGCGGCTGTCCGGGAGCGCGTGACGGTCGTACGACGGGTGGAGCTTGCGGTCATGTTGGGTCCTCCGGCGGATGAAGTGAGATGCCGATGGGTCGACGAGAACACACACCTTCGGGTGTCGCGACCTTGTGTGATTACGGCATCTTGCCATTCGGACCTCGT
The DNA here is from genome assembly GCF_026341825.1 of Streptomyces sp. NBC_00620. Taxonomy (GTDB): domain Bacteria; phylum Actinomycetota; class Actinomycetes; order Streptomycetales; family Streptomycetaceae; genus Streptomyces. The sequence goes on along the minus strand of NZ_JAPENY010000001.1, from coordinate 227,604 downwards.
CATTCAGACGACCAGCTATGTCAAAATCGGATAACGGGTGACCCCCGGAGCGCTGCGGGCCTGTACAGCAAGGCCGGATCTTGTGCGGGAACTGATCCTTCCGGCCGGAGGATCTTCGGTGTACCTCAGGATGCAAGCGGCCGCTACTCGGCATTTGCGGAGCCATGCGGGCAAGTCAGGGACTTGTCCACATATTCCGCCATGAGTCATCTCACCGGCGTGTGACCTTCGCGCTATGGACTCGCCGTCGGCACGGTCCGTCGGGTAGGAAGGTTCTTTACACCCCTCATCCGGGGCTCAGGGCGCGTGTGCGGCGCGCCCGTCGCGTTTCGCCCGTACGCAACCACGGCGGCAGGGCTTACGCGGTGCCCGCCCACCCCTCAACCAGGAGTGGTCACCCTCAAACCATGAAGACTTAAGGGGTAAAACAAAGTGGCAGCGGAGATTGTCAATCCTCGCACCGCGAGCAGTGGTGACAGCAGCGGCGACAGCGGCAGTACCGATCAGGATCGCCTGGGCGAGCCCCTCGATTCCTTCGATCCCGCGTTCGCCCTGCACCGTGGCGGCAAGATGGCCGTGCAGGCCACCGTGCCGATCCGCGACAAGGACGACCTTTCCCTGGCGTACACGCCCGGCGTCGCGAAGGTGTGCAGCGCGATCGCCGAGCAGCCGGAGCTCGTCCACGACTACACGTGGAAGTCGTCCGTCGTCGCAGTGGTGACGGACGGTACGGCGGTGCTCGGACTCGGGGACATCGGTCCCGAGGCCTCCCTTCCGGTGATGGAGGGGAAGGCGATCCTCTTCAAGCAGTTCGGCGGGGTCGACGCCGTGCCGATCGCGCTCGCCTGCACCGGCGTCGACGAGATCGTCGAGACGGTGGTCCGGCTCGCGCCCTCCTTCGGTGGAGTGAACCTCGAGGACATCTCGGCACCCCGGTGCTTCGAGATCGAGCACAAGCTCCAGGAGCGGCTGGACATCCCGGTCTTCCACGACGACCAGCACGGGACCGCGGTCGTGACACTGGCGGCCCTGCGGAACGCCGCGAAGCTGACCGGGCGGGAGCTGGGTGACCTGCGCGCGGTGATCTCCGGTGCGGGTGCGGCCGGTGTCGCCATCGCCAAGTTCCTGCTCGAGGCCGGGCTCGGCGACGTCGCCGTCACGGACCGCAAGGGTGTCGTCTCGAAGGACCGGGACGACCTGACGGACGTCAAGCGCGAGCTGGCCGAGATCACCAACAAGGCGGGTATCTCCGGGTCACTGGAGTCCGCCCTGGCCGGCGCCGACGTCTTCATCGGCGTCTCCGGCGGTACGGTGCCGGAGCCGGCGGTGGCCTCCATGGCCGAGGGCGCGTTCGTGTTCGCCATGGCCAACCCGAACCCCGAGGTGCACCCGGACATCGCCCACAAGTACGCGGCTGTCGTCGCGACCGGGCGGTCCGACTTCCCGAACCAGATCAACAACGTGCTGGCGTTCCCCGGGATCTTCGCCGGGGCGCTGCAGGTGCGGGCCTCTCGCATCACCGAGGGAATGAAGATCGCGGCGGCCGACGCGCTGGCCGCGGTCGTCGGGGACGACCTTGCCGCGGACTACGTGATTCCCTCGCCGTTCGACGAGCGGGTGGCTCCGGCGGTCACGGCCGCGGTGGCCGCGGCTGCTCGGGCGGAGGGTGTGGCCCGGCGCTGAGGTGCGGTGTTCGGCCCCGCCGGGACTTTCCGGCGGGGCCGTTTTTTCGCCCCCTCCGCCCCTGCCCGTCCCTTGCTTCCGGGCTACGCCCGGTTTCAGCCCGTCCGGCGTTTGAGGACGAGGCCGTTCAGGCCGAAAGCGGGGGTCTGGGGGCGCAGCCCCCAGGTACGGGACGGGCAGGGGCGGAGGGGGCGAAAACCCTGTGACGTGAGCCCCGTACACGGCGGGACGCGTGTCACAGAGGGGCGTGGTTCCGCCAGGCGGCGGCGGAGCCTATCGTCAAGGTCATGTTCGCTGCCTACGCTTCCCGAATCGACCGTGACCAGCCGCTCAACGGCCTGGAGTTGGGGGAGCGCCCGGCCCCCGAGCAGAGGCCGGGATGGACGACCGTGAACGTCAGGGCCGCCTCCCTCAACCACCACGACCTGTGGTCGCTGCGCGGAGTCGGCCTCGCCGAGGACAAGCTCCCGATGATCCTCGGATGCGACGCCGCCGGCATCGACGAGGACGGCAACGAGGTCGTGCTGCACTCCGTCATCGGGCAGACCGGCCACGGGGTCGGCCCCAAGGAACCCCGTTCCATCCTCACCGAGCGCTACCAGGGCACCTTCGCCGAACAGGTCTCCGTGCCCGCGTGGAACGTACTGCCGAAGCCCAAGGAACTGTCGTTCGCGGAGGCCGCCTGTCTGCCCACCGCCTGGCTGACGGCGTACCGCATGCTCTTCACCAATGCCGGGGTGCGCCCCGGTGACTCCGTCCTCGTCCAGGGCGCCGGCGGAGGTGTGGCGACGGCCGCGATCGTGCTCGGCAAGGCCGCGGGGCTGCGGGTGTTCGCCACCAGCCGCGACGAGGCCAAGCGGAAGAGGGCCGTCGAGCTGGGAGCGGTGGAGGCGCTGGAATCCGGGGCTCGGCTGCCGCAGCGGGTCGACGCCGTCATCGAGACGGTGGGCGCCGCCACCTGGTCGCATTCCGTCAAGTCGCTGAAGCCCGGCGGCACTCTGGTCATCTCGGGCGCCACCAGCGGCGACCGGCCCTCGCACGCCGAACTGACCCGCGTCTTCTTCCTCGAGCTCAAGATCGTCGGCTCGACCATGGGCACCAAGGACGAACTGGAGGACCTGCTGTCCTTCTGCGCCGCCACCGGCGTGCGGCCCGTCATCGATGAGGTGCATCCGCTCGACCGGGCCCGCGAGGGGTTCGAACGGCTGGAGTCGGGCGATCAGTTCGGGAAGATCGTTCTGACGGTGAGCTGACCGCATTTGGCTGCTCCCTGCGGCGGGCTCGGGTTCCGCGAGCCCGCTGTTGCGTGTCAACCGTGGTTGACAGCGTGACCGAATGGACGGATCTAGCCGAGCGTGCATGTGGCGTGATCCGCACATCGGACTGCGGGCGGTCGCCATGCTGCGGAGGCTCACGAACTTCCTTGGATATCCGCAGCGTTTCGTCAACTCTGGGCGTCACGCCGTCCGTCCGGTGTTGATGTCGCACTTGAGTTCGATGGTCGAGTGTGTGACCTTTCCGCGGAGCTGTCGTTGATCGGATGTCAGCATTAAGGGTGGGGACGGGGGCGGTGGTGGGACGGAAGCTGCAGATGGCCGACGGGGAGACTGCTCGTACGGCCTGCGCCCGTGGCCTGCTGCGCGCCGCAGTCGACGAGAAGTCGGGTGAGGTCCTGTCGGCTGTCGTGTTGGTGGAGCGGGTGGGCTGGGCTGCTGATCTGGTGTCCGGGATGGTCGCCGCCCTGCTGACCGAGCACTGGAATGCCGCTGATGTGGATGTGCTGGCGTGCGGTGAGGATGCCGGGGGCCGCGCGCTGCCGTCGAATGCCTGGATGGCCTTGCGCCGCCTGGGCTGGACTGTTGGCCCGGCCGAGGGCATCCGCGCAAATGACCGCATAGTGCGGATGGCCCAGGAGACGGCTGGGCGGACGCTGCGCTCGGTGAAGTGGCGCGCAGACCTCACCGGCGCAGTCATCGAGACCTGGCCTGCCGACCCTGCCAAGCGCACCTCTGAGGAATGGGACGCGGTGCGTGAGGCGGTGCTTGGCGGTCGGGTTCTGCCGTCCACTGCCATCAAGTCGCGTACCCGGCAGATCGCCGCCTTCGTCAAGAGGCACGGCCGGATGCCGGGCGATGTGTTTGAGCTAGAGGCCGCGCCCCGCGTGGCGCGGATGCTGTTGCTGTCTGCCTGCGACGGGCAGCAGGCCACCATCGAGCGCACCGACGATCCGATCCGGGCGCTGCTGCGCCTGCAACTGCCCACCCGCCCCGACCCGCGGTCCTACGCGGACTGGACGTGGGTGGCCTGCCGCATTGCGCTGCCGCCGACGATCCCCGCCAGTGCAGTGCTGCACCTGCCCACCCTGCGCCTTCATCAGGGCAAGGTGCGGGCCGATCTCGCCTACACCCACGCCGTCCCGAAGCCGCAACGGAGCGGGCATGTGATCGCGCTGGGCGTGGACTGGGGCCTAAACACACTGCTGTCCGCCGGAGCTGCCCGACTCCACAACGACGGCACCATCACCGCCCTCGGGGCCGGGGCCATGTTCCGCGCCGCAGGGGTCCTCGCGAAGCAGCACCGTCTGCGCCGTCTGTCCGAGCACCTGCATGCTAAGGCCGACCACTACCAGCAACTCATTGGCAGAGCCGAACATCACCATCTGACCAGCAGGTATGCGGTCCTGGCCGAGGAGATCCGGCGCGTCTGCGACAGGCGGTCGAACCTCAATGACGCTCTGGCCTTGGCTGCCGCCCGCTGGGCCGTGGACCAGGCCATCGCTGCCGGGGCGAGTGTCATCTACGTCGAAGACCTCCGCTCGATGGAAGCGCGCGGCATGGGCCGCACCCACAACACTCGCATGTCCCAGCAGGTGCGCGGCCAGATCGTGGACCGGATGCGGCACCTGGCCGCCGAGACCGGTATCGCCGTCGTCACCGTCCCGGCCCGGAACACCTCGAAGCACTGCCCGCAGTGCCTGGTCCCGCTGCGGCACCGCAAGGCCCCCGACCGGCCCACCACACCCGGCTGGAAATGGGCTCGGTGCGGCGCCTGCGGCTGGCAAGGCGACCGCGATCAAGGGGCCTGGCAGCGCATCGCTGCACGCGGCCTCACTCACCAGACCAAAACCGCGACCGACCGCACCAGCGGGGCCATGGTCATCCGCGCGGTGGTGGACAGACTCGAAGCGCGTGCGGTGATCACAACGCCCGCGCCGAAGACCCGCCGGACAGACCGGTCCAAGACCGGATCCACCCGGCGACGCGCAGCAGGTCCGACGCCCAGGCGACGCCGGACACCCTCCCCCACCAGACCTCCGGGTCCGGCGGGCCAGCGTCCGGAGGGACACGCTCACACGGACCGGACCCGGCTGCCCCGTGCAGCCCACCGGCACCAGGGCGTGACGACGATCAGCACACCCACCAACCGGCACCGGCCGCGAGGAGCAGCACTGGGCGCAGGCTTCCACCTGCACGCCCACGCCACCCCTCCACAGTGGGCAGAACCCGTCCCAGACACCACGTCCGGCATGGGATCGCTTAGCTAGTCAGAGACGCTGCTGGAGCAGTTGGGCAAGCTCGGTAGGAGTGATGTTCGAGCGGTGTACGTAAGGATGCGCGCGGTGGTCGAGGGTGCGGTCGGGCATAGCGAACGGGTGAGGGAGAGAGCGAAGAGGCACATGGGGTAGGCGCGTTGGAGTCGGGGATGGGGGCGGGGCGGCGGGCCGAAGGACTCGTCCTCAATTACCGGACCGAGAGGCTCGGACGGAGCTGAAACGTCAGCCCTTCGTTTTCCTCAGCGCCGCTCCGATGTGCGCCGCCGCCGTCGACAAGTGGCGGCGGGTCTCGCGGAGTTGGTCCTCCGTCACGCCGTGGTCGCGGGCCGCGTCGCGGATGTCGTCGCGGAAGCGGTCCAGGAGGCGGTCCAGGTCGCGGGCCGGGTTGCCGGTGGAGTCCTCGTGGGCCCAGGAGGGTTCGTAGCCGGCGGGGAAGTCGTCCGGGGTGACCGTGTACTCCGGCTCCTTGTCCGTCCGGGTTTCCTTGGCCGTCCTGGTCTCGCCGGCCGGTCCGGCTGCCGTTTCCGGGCGACCGAAGCCGAAGTCCTTCCCGAAGTCCTTGCTCAGGTCCTTGCCGAAGTTCTTCCCGAACTCGCCGAACTCCTTGGCCAGTTCGGTCAGACCCTCGCGGACCCCCGTCGGCCAGTCGCCCCGTGCGAAGTGGTCCTGGACCTGATCCTGGACATGCTTGGCCATGCGCTGCATCTCCTCCTGGGCCTGGGCGCGGACCCTTTCCTGGGCCTCCTTGGCCTGGCGGCGGGCGCGCTGCGCCTCGTCGCGGGCGCGGCGGCTCTCGTCCTTCGCGCGGCGGGCCTGCTCCTTCCACTCCTGCTTGACGCGCCGCATCTCCTCCTTCGCCACCCGCCACGACTCCTTGTCGCGGTAGTCGCCGAAGTCCCCGAACTCGCCCTGCGCGCCGTCGTGTTCCTTGGCTCCGGCGCCGCCCGAGCCGCCGCGCCGGGCCTCCGTGGCCGCCGCTCGCATCTCGCGTCGCAGATCGCCTGCCGCGCCCCGTACATCGGCACGGATCTCCGCCGCGAGCTCCGCCACCGACTCGCGGATCTCCAGCTCCAGGTCGGCCAGCTCGCCACCGCGGTCGGCCAGTTCGGCGCGGCCCGCGTCCGTGATCGCGTACACCTTGCGACCGCCCTCGGTGGTGTGCGTGACGAGTCCCTCGGCCTCCAGCTTGGCGAGCCGCGGGTAGACGGTGCCCGCCGAGGGGGCGTACAGGCCCTGGAAGCGCTCCTCCAGGAGCCTGATCACTTCGTACCCGTGGCGCGGCGCCTCGTCCAGCAGCTTCAGGAGGTAGAGCCGGAGACGGCCATGGGCGAAGACGGGGGCCATCTCAGAGCACCTTCTTGTCGGTCGGGCCGTCGGTCGGGGCGGCGGAGGGAGCTTCGGCCGAGGCCTTGGGTGCGGCGTCCTGCGGGTCCTCGGGCGGCTCGTCCTCCGTCGGTGGCCTGCGCAGCAGGGCGATGGAACCGGAGACGGTGATCGCCTTCAGCTTGCCGTTTCCGGCGCCAAGCCGGCCGGTGATCTTCTTGGCGCCCCACTGTCCGTTGACCCGGAGATCCTCGAAGGCGTTGGAGACTTTGCCGCTCGTGGTGTTCGCCTCCACCACCGCGTCCGCCGGGTGCGGGAGCCGGATGGCGATCTCGCCCGAGACGTTCGACAGCTGGACGTCGGTCGGGAAGCCCGTGGTGTCCAGGTCCACGATCATCGAGCCGCTCACCGATTCGGCCCGCACGGAGGAGCCCGAGCCCTCGACGACCGTCAGGTCGCCGGAGACGGAGTTGAAGCGGAGGTCGCCGGTGACGGCCTGGGCCTCCAGGTTCCCGGACACCGTGTCCACGCGTACCTGACCGGCGATGCGGACCAGCGTCGTGTCGCCCGTGACGCCCTTCACCTCCACCCGTCCGTCCGTCCCGGACACCACGGCGTTGGCGCCGACGACGCCCACCTCGACCCGCGTGCTCGCGGGGACGGCCAGGGAGACCACCACGCTGCGGCGCCAGCCCTTGCGGTCGAGCCACTTGAGGAAGCCCTTCCAGGGAAGGTCCTCGTACGCCACAGTGAGCGTGCCGTCCTTCTGGGTCACCACGAGTGGCGGGCCCTCCAGCTCGGACACCTCGAGCCGGGCGGAACCCTCGTCGGTGCCCACGACGTTCACTGTTCCGTTGACCACGCGCACATGCAGTGCCGTCACGGGGGCGTCGAAGGTGAGCTTGCTGGGCTCGGCTACGGACCACTCGGACATGGTGCGACCTCCTCGACCGGATCGGGATGTGACGCGCCATATCGCGTCTATCACTGAACACGATATATCGCGGATACGGAAAGTCAAGACACCTTTTCCGGTGATCTCGCCCGACGGCTCTGTGGTGGTCTTCTGATGCCCTCCGGGTGGACAAAAGGGGCAAGTTGCTCCTGGGTGGGCCTACCGTATGACCATGTCCACGACGTCCGGCGAGCCCTCGGGCCAAGCCCCCGGTGCCCTGCTCCTCTGCCGGGCGCAACCCTCGTCCGTCGGGCCCGCCGCCCAGTTGCTGCGTGAGCGGATGCTGCTCACCGGGGCCGGAGACGAGTGGAGCGTGCTGGTTCCCGAGGGCAGGCCATGGCTGCACGGTGCCGAACCCGTCGACCGGGTGCTCACCGGCTGGGCCACGGCTCTCGGCGTCGGCGCCCCCTGGCCCGTACTCGCCCTCTGGTGGGACGCCGACCACAGCGGCTACACCCTCGCGTCCGGGTTCCGGCGCACCGTCGGCTACGAGTGGCTGGCGAACGGCACCCCGGTCGGCGAGGACGAGGCGATGCGTACCTTCGCGGCCCGCCTCGGGCTCGATCCCGTGCTCGACATGCAGTCCCTGGAGCAGTTGGCCAAGCCCGACGCGGCCGCCGACGCCGGCGCGCGTATGCGCGGGCTGCTCGCCGTCCTCACGCGCGCGGGGGTGGTACTTCCGGCCGGGCTCACCCCTGGCGAGTCCGTCGGGCGGCTCCGTGAAGTGGCCCGTCTCCAGCCCGGTGCCGAGCAGATCGAGTGGACCGGGTGGCGTGCCGCGGTCCGTGCGGAGCTCGACGTCGTGGAGGGCGGCAGCCTGGGACCGTGGCTGCGCGGCCCGAAGGCCCGTGCCCTCGCGGTGGCCCAGCTGGCCGCCGGTGTACCGCTCGCCGCCTGGGGCGTACGGCGACGCAGTGGCGGCTGGATCGCGGCGGGGGCCCTGCTGGTGATCCACGGTGCCCTGGGGCTCGCGTACGACCGGCTGCGGGCCTTCGACTGACGTCTACGGAAGCGTGCGCCAGCGACTCACGACGTCTACGGAAGCGTGCGCCAGCGACTCACGACGTCTACGAAAGCGCGCGCCGGCGACTGACGTCTACGGAAGCAAGCTCCAGCGACTGACGGCACGACACGGAACCGCCCCGCCTCTACTCCTCGTCGTCGTCCTCATCGTCCAGCCGCGCCAGCCACGTCGCCAGCCGCTCCACCGGGACCTCGAAGTCCGGGTTGAGGTCGACAAACGTACGCAGCTGCTCGGCGAGCCACTCGAAGGTGACCTCCTCCTCGCCGCGCCGCTTCTCCAGTTCCTCGATGCCGCGGTCGGTGAAGTACATGGATGGTGCTCCGTGAGGTAAGTGGTGGGCGGGAGTCTTCCCGTAAGGGAAGGCTGGGAAAAGGATAGGCGGGGGCGGGTGCCGCCCCTGAGGTCCTCTCGCGCGGCCGTGGGCCTGCCACTAGCCTGCGCAACGGGCAGGTGGGACCACGGGGGCGTGGGGGGAACGGGGGAACGGGGATGTCATGGGTGATGGAGTGACCCGGATCGCACGGATCGAGATGCCCGACGGGACACCGGTGTGGGCCCGGATCTCGGGGGCCGAGGAGCTGGAGGCGCCGGCCGGCGGGCTGTCGTACACGGACACGGGGTTCGGTGAGCGGATCGAGGCACAGGTCGAGAGCCTGCAGTCGGTGATCACCAGCGTCGCGCGCTCACTGGCCGCACCGCTGCGCGCCGTCCGTCCCGACGAGGTCAGCGTCGAGTTCGGCATCGAGCTGACGGCGAAGGCCGGCAAGGTGATCGGCCTCCTCGCGGACGGCGAGGCCAAGGCCGGTCTCACGGTGACCCTCACCTGGAACGGCGGCCCACCGGACCTCGACTCGGTCGACGGGGGCGGAGGCGGACCGGTCATCGACCCGGTCGACGGAGCCGACGACGGACCGGACCTCGCCCCGACGGACGGGAGTGCCGGTTCGCCGCGCGCCGTCCCAGGGGGCGCGCCCCCCGGCGCCCCGGCGCACGGTGTCGGTGGGGACGCGGCGCTTGGGGGCCGGGGATGACGGACGGGCACGCCCCAGGCGCATCGGGCGGGCTCGGGAACGCTCACCGTGCGCTGCGTGATCTCGTCATGGCGGCGACGGTCCGCATCCATCGGGCGGGGGCCGGGTATGACCTGGACGAACCCGGCACGTTCCTCGGGAGCGGGTTCTTTGTCGCTCCCAACTGGGTTCTCACCTGCGCGCATGTGGCACGGAGCGGGGAGGGGGGCGAGGTCACCGTGGTGTACGAGACCGGGCCGGGACGCGGTACGTCCGCTGTCGCCGGTGAGGTGGCGACGTCTCTCCCGGAGCACGTCGAGCGTGCCGTACGGGGCAGTTGGCCGGCCCCGGACCTGGCGCTCGTGCGGCTGCGCGAGCCCGTCGACCACGACTGCTCCTATGTCACCGAGCGTCCGGCCGCGTACTACGGGGAGGCGAGAGTCTTCTACTCGGGATGGTCCGTGGTGGGCGGGGAGCTGACCCGTCTGAACGGCACCTGCACGGTGCAGGGCACCCTCGGTGGCTGGTCCGCGGACGAGCAGATACGGCTGGGCGGCGATGTGCTGCCGCCGGGCGTCTCGGGCGGGCCGGTGGTCGATCCCGTGAGCGGTGCGGTCGTCGGCGTACTGAAGTCGCAGGCGGACCGCGGGCTCGGCGGCACCTCCACGGGCGTGGAGCAGCTGCGTTCCCTGGCCGTGCCCGCTGAAGAGGTGCGGGCCGAGCACGACGACCTCTACCAGGCCGTCTTCCACGCCCATGACAGATACCACCGGGACCGGCAGCGCCACCCCGACAACGACCGCAGCACCTGGGCCGACGTGCAGAACCAGCTGGGTGCACGACCGGGCCGCGCCCTCGACCCCGACGAGCGGACCCAGTTGCTCGGCCGGCTCGCCGATCTGCCGCCGCCGGTCAGCACCCGCGCCCTGCTGGACATCCTCGAATCCCTCCTCGGCGGCCGGGCCGCGATCCCGCACCCGGCGCCGCGCGGCTGGCGCGACGGACTGGGCGCGCTGTACGAGAGCCCCCGCCAGGACGGCGCGCTGGAACTCGTCCTGGACTACGCGATGCGGGTGCTGTCCGCGGAGCGCCCCTTCGTCACGCCCGGCACCCAGAGCGCGGAGCGGTCGCTGTGGGAGTGGGTGCGGCAGACCGCGGAGGGCCGCGCGGGTCCCGAGTACCGCCGCCGCCTCGGCCGGCAGCGGATCGAGCGGCTCCAGGCGCCGCAGCGTGAGCCGTTCCCTTCGGAAGCACAGCCGGCGCACGACTCGGCGCACGCGACGGCACACGCCGCCCACGGTGCGCCCCACCCCTTCGCCCTCGTCGAACTGGTGCAGCTGGGCTGGGAACCGGACCGCTGCGACTGGCGGGTCTCCGTGAGCCGGCCGACCGGCGAGGTGGTGCGCTTCGGCGACGGCGAGCGCACCCCGCTGACCGGCCTGCCGGGTGCCCTCGCGGCGCCCCTCGCCGAGGCGTTCCGCGAGTGCGACGAACCCGGACGGCCCGCCGTCCTCCAGGTCGCGCTGCCGCATCCGCTGCTCGGACTGGACGTCGACGCCTGGAAGTTCGGGCCGGACGAGCCACCGCTCGGCGCCCGCAGGCCCGTCGTCGTGCGCTGCGCCGACCGGGACCAGTTGCCCGACGCGGACCGGCTCTCCGACGGTGACGATCGCCCTTCACCCGGCGGGGGGCAGGTTCCCGTGGAGGAGGAGCACGACGCGCACGACGGACGCGAGGCCCGCTGGCACTTCATCCACGCGTACGGCGCGAGGGCCGAAGTCCTGGACTGCGAGGACGGGTTGCGGGTACCCGTGCCACCCGCGGGGTCACTGCGCGACCTGTCGCACAGAACGGTTCCGGTGCTCTGCCGCTACGGCGACCAGCGTTTCGAGGACGATCCGGTGGCGCTCGTACGGATCGTGCACGGAGGCTTCGGCGTCGCGCTCTGGCGGCGCTGGCGGGGCCAGACGGACGCCGTCTGCGGCGAGTTCCACCGGCGGGCGGGTGACACCGTCGCGGGCGCGGGCAGCGCGGAGCGGCTCCCCGAGCTCGTCCACGCGTTGCGGGCGGGCCTGCGCGCGGGAAAGCCAGAGACCTTCTGGGCCAAGGGAATTGCCCTGTTCTACGACGATCCACGCCAGCCCTTGCCGGGGACCGGAGACCTGTTGGAGGCGCCATGACCGGAGGATCCGGCACCCCGCCGTACAGAGCCCGTACGAGGTGGCCCCGCCGGGCCCGTACGGCATGGCCGAGCAGGGCCGGGACCACGTGGCCGAACACGGCCGTACGGCGCCCAACTGGGCTGCCATGACCTCGCACTTGGCTCTATCGAGGCCCCCCGAGGGTCGATACCGTGATGCACGTTCGACGGCTGCCGTGGTGGACGAGTGACGACGAGGACTGGGCAATGACCGAATCCAGCGAGTGGCTCATCTACCGGGGCGCCGGTGAACCCCACGACGGCATAGACCGCCTCCCGGACCCGCCTCCGTGGCGCGATTTCGCGAGCCGGGCCGAGGCCGCGGCCGGGACGAACGGTGACGGTTCCGAGGACCGCAGGCTGGGCGCGCACCGGCACCTGGCCGAACTGCACCGGCCGGGCGCCGAGGAACTCGAGATGATCAACGCGGCGCTCTATCTGCGCCGGCCCCTCCTCGTCACCGGCAGTCCGGGCGCGGGCAAGAGCACGCTCGCGCATTCCGTGGCGTACGAACTGGGTCTGGGCAATGTGCTGCGGTGGCCGATCGTCAGCCGGTCCACACTCCAGGACGGGCTGTACCACTACGACGCGATCGCCCGGCTCCAGGACGTGCAGATCGCCGCGCCGCAGGGCGCCGACCCGGCCACCCCCGGGGCCCCCGGCTCCGTCGAGGGCATCGGCAGCTACATCCGCCTCGGCCCCCTCGGAACCGCGCTGCTGGCGTCCGACACCCCGCGTGTGCTGCTCATCGACGAGCTGGACAAGAGTGACATCGACCTGCCGAACGACCTTCTCAACGTGCTGGAGGAGGGCGAGTTCGCGATCCCCGAGCTGGAGCGCGTCGCCGACCGGCTGCCGGACGGCGAGGCCGAGGTGCTCACCGCCGACGGCACCAAGGCGCGGGTGCGGGACGGCCGGGTGCGCTGCCGCGCCTTCCCGTTCGTGGTGCTCACCAGCAACGGCGAGCGCGACTTTCCCGCCCCCCTCATGCGCCGCTGCATCCACCTGGAACTCGGCCGCCCGGATCACAAACGTCTCGCCACCTTCGTACGCGCCCACCTCGGCGACGAGGCCGCGCGGGCCGGAGACGATCTCATCACCCACTTCCTGGAACGCTCCCGCAGCGAACTAGTGGCCGCCGACCAGCTGTTGAACGCCATCTACCTCACCGACGCGGCAGCCCCGCCAAGTCGCGACCGTCTCGCGGACCTGCTCATCCAGCGACTCGACCGCCCGAGGTGAACCGCTGATGCCTGACGCAGCGGCGCGCCACGGGCCCGTCCCTCCGATACCGACCGGAAGCGGGTCGACACCTTCCGGACCTTCCGGGCCCTCCGGATCCTCCGGGCCTTCCGGCGGCGACCCGATCGCCGAACTCGTCGTCCGGCTGCGGCGGATCGGGCTCGACCCCGACGCCGAGCAGCTGTGCGACACCCTCTGGCTGGCCCGCTGGACCCGTCCGCCGGACGCCGGTGACGTGCAGGAGGGAGCCGTCCCGTCGCCCGGCGCGCTGCCCGCCGGTCGCGACCCGGTCGCCGATCGGCCGGACACCCAGGACACGGTTGCCGTCCCGCCCGGCGACCGGCCGGAGCCCGAGCAGGGTGCGGGCGCGGACCGCCGTGTCGCGCTGTACCCCGTACCGCTGGACGGCGGGGCGCGCACGCGTGGGTACGGCCGGGCCACGGCGCTGCCGATCGGGGTGCCCGCCGCGCCCGCGTTCCCCGCGCCGCTCGAACTCCAGCGCGCCTTACGGCCGTTGCAGGGCTACCGGACCGCCGCCCCGCCCCTGCGGACGGTCCTCGACGAGACGGCGACCGCGGAGCTGAGCGCCCGGGCGGGCGGTCTCGTGCTGCCGGTGTTCCGCGGGGTGACCCGGGCCGACGCCGCGCTCCAGCTGGTGATGGACGCCTCCTCGTCGATGCGGGTGTGGGACCGGATGTTCGCCGAACTGGAGCAGGTCTTCGGCCAGTTGGGTGCCTTCTGGGACATCCAGGTCAGCCATCTGCACCCCGGCCCGGACGGCGCGCCGGCCGTCAGCCGCAGTCCGGAGCCGCACGCGGCCCCGCTGCACTCCGCGGACCGGCTGAGCGACCCCACGGGCCGCCGGATCACCGTTCTGGTCAGCGACTGCGCGGGCCCGCTGTGGCACAGCGGCCACGCCCACCGGCTGCTCCACCACCTGTCCCGGCAGGGCCCCGCCGCCGTACTCCAGCCGCTGCCGCAGCGCATGTGGAACCGCACCCGACTCCCCGTCTCGTACGGCGAGTTGACGCGCGGCGAGGCGCTCGCGGGCGCCGCCACGCTGAAGGTCCGGCTGCCGGCGGGCGCCCCGCCGGAGGCCCGCGAAGGCGCGCTCCCGGTGCCCGTACTGCCTCCGGAGCCCGCCGCGCTCGGCGCCTGGGCGCGGCTGCTGTCCGGTGCCGGCGCCGGTCCCGTCGCCGGAGCGGTCGGCTGGGTGCGCGCGAACCACGCGCCCGCCCGGGCGGCCCGCCCCGGACGCACACTGTCCGCGCTCGAACTGGTCAGCCGGTTCCGCTCCAACGCCTCCCAGACCGCCGGACGACTCGCCGGCTATGTCGCGGCGGCGCCGCTCAGCCTGCCCGTGATGCAGCTGGTGCAGCGGACCATGCTGCCCGACTCCGGACCCTCCGAACTGGCCGAGGTGCTGCTCAGCGGCCTGGTCTCGCGGGCCAAGGAAGAGGAGTACGGGGCGGACGGCGCCCAGTGGTACGAGTTCGCGCCCGGCGTGCAGGAGGCGCTGCTGTCGCCGCTGGGACGGGACGAGGCCATGCTCGTCCTCAAGCACTGTTCCGAGTACATCGAGAACCGCTTCGGCAAGGGCGGCCCCAACTTCCCGGCCCTGGCGCTCGCGCAGCTCGGCGAGGGCGGTTCCGGGCGGCCGTACGCGCCCGGTGACGGATACCAGAGCGGGCACGGAGACAACGGGGACAACGGCGGCGGCACCCTCGTGCCGCAGCCCTTCGCCGAGGTCGCCGCACGGGTATTGGAGCGCTTCATGCCATTGCCGGAACAGTTCGCGCTGTACGGCGGCCGGGGTCGGACGGACCTCGTCGACGACCGCCCGACCCACACCGCGGTGATCCGGGCCCGCTCCCTGGTCGGCCAGTTCGACACCGACGGCATGGTGCAGGACCTCATCGACGCCGTACAGCTGCTGCGCGGCGCCACCGAACACGAACGACCCGCCGGGGCCGACCCCGAACTCTGGGCCGAGTACGCCACCAGCCTGCTGCGGCTGTGGGAGGTACAGGGCGGCCCGGAGCTGCTGCGGGAGGCGGAGGCGGCCGCCGAGCGAGCCGTCGCGCACCCCAGGGCGCTGCGTGAACGGGCCGCGCTGGCAAGGGTGTTGCACTCCGCCGCCATCGACCGCAGGCGCCGCGGCGACAAGCGCGGCGCGCTCGACCTCCTGCAGCGCGCCGACCGCGAGTACGCGGTGGCCTGCGCGGCGACCGAACTGGAGACCGAGGAAGCACTCGGGCTCACCCTGGAGCGGGTGCGCGCGCTGGAGACACAGTGGCGGCTCGGCGGCGACAGCGCGCTGCTCCAGAGCGCGGTCGGCATGCTGGAGGCATTCGCCGACGCCTGGCCCGAACGGAGCCAGCGCCCGCCCGAACTCCCGCTGGCCCACGGCCGCGTACTGCTGCACCTGTCGGGAGACACCGCCGACGACGAACAGGCCCGGCTGTACGCGGAGCAGGGCGCGCACTCCCTGCGCGACGCCCTCGACCCGGGCCCCGGCCATGTGCTCCCCCTCGCGGGCGAACCCTCCCGCGCCCGCGTCCGCATCCTCCTCGACCTCATCGACGCGCTCCTGAAGTCCGGCGGCGCCCTCGACGACGCCCAGGCACGCGTCGACGAGGCACTGGGCCTGACCCGTGAACAGGGCCTGCGTGCCTCGCTGTTGGTGCGCGCGGGCCGCATCAGGGTGGCGCGGTACGCCGAGTCGGGCGACCCGGGTGAACTGCGGGCCGCCGCCGAGCACTTCGAGCACGCCGCCCGAGGTGTGCCCAGGGACGCCCCCGCGCACGCGGACGTCCTCGCCGAGTGGGGCGAAGTGCTGCTGCGCCGCGCCGTGCTCGACACCGGACCCGGTGCACGCGACTCGCTCTCCCGGGCCATCCGGGTGCTGCGCGACTGCCGTACGGAGACTCCTGCGGGCAGCGCCCACCTCGCCCGCCGCCTGCTGCTGCTCGGCCGGGCCCTGATGCTGCGCCACCGCGACCGGGGCGACCGCGTCGATCTGCGCGAGGCCGAACACCTCCTCGGCCTCGCGGCCCAGGAGGCCGGTGAACCGCTGATGGCCGCGCGCTGCTGGCTGGAGCTCGGGCAGGCCCATTTCGAGGCGTACCAGAGCCTGGGCCGCCCCGCGCGCCTCGACGAGGCCGTCGACGCCTTCCGCGCCGCGGCGGAGTCGGCCCGCGATGCCGAGGAGGTCGCCGAGACCGACCGGCGGCGCCAGGAGGCCATGGAGTTGGGCGCGCAGGCGCACCACTGGCGGGGTATGTCCTACGAGGCGGCCGCGCGCCCGCGCGCCGCACGCGAGGCGTACCGGGCTGCCCGGGCCGAGTGGTCGAGGCTGCCCGACGGCGCGGTGGCCACGGGTGAGCCGACCGCCCGGCAGACCGCCCAGCGGCTGGCCGAGCTGGAGTGACCGGAGTGAGCGAAGGAGGGGGAAAGCATGGGCGTACAGAGTGATCTGCCGGGTTCCGGGGAGGAGCTGCCGGAGTTGCCCGATCTGCTGTCGCTGGATCTGGCGGACCTGAGGACGGTTCAACACCCGGTGCTGGCCGAGGTGTTGGCCGAGCTGACGGAGCGGGCCGGGCAACCGAGCGAGATGCTCTGGGGGTTCAACAACGCGTTCTGAGGCGCCTCTCGGTGAGGAACAAACGTACTCAAACGGAGCCCGCGGGGCGGTGGTTCCGGTCTGCCTTGTGGTTGAACCGGACAAGTTCGATTGGGCGGCGTTTGCGTCCGGTCCCCTTCAGGGAATGCGGCCCCGTACGGGTCAGGGGGTCGTGGCGCGGGCCGTACCGTGGGATCACGGGCCGTACATCATGGGGGTGGCCTGAGTGTCTGAAGAGGTGACCTCCGGGGCTTCGGGTTCGACTTCGGTGGGTTCGGCGGGTTTTCCGGGTTCTGTGAGGGCGGCGGCAGCTTTCAATTCGGTGGTTTCCGCGATGCCGACGACGGCTCCGGTGATGCCGACGGCTTCAGGGGTGTCTGCGGCGTCCGTGGCGTCTGCGACATCTCCGGTGTCTGCGGATTCCGCCCCCTCCGTCCCTTCCATATCGGCGGTGCGCGAACTCCCGTTCCCCTTCCGGCAGTTCATCGTCAAGATGCACGGCCGCTGCAACCTCGCCTGCACCTACTGCTACCTGTACGAGGGCCCCGACCACACCTGGCGCGCGCGCCCCGCCGCCGCCCCGCCGGCCGTCCTGGCCCGCACCGCGTCCCGTATCGGCGAGCACGCGCGCGCCCACGGGCTCACGGCGATCTCCCTGGTCCTGCACGGCGGCGAGCCCCTGCTCGCGGGCGCGGACACGCTCGCGAGCTTCACCGATCTCGTCCGCGACGAGGTCCCCGCCTCCTGCACGGTCCACGCCACCGTCCAGACCAACGCCACCCTCCTCACCGAGGAGCGGCTCGCCGTCCTGGCCAGGCACGGCATCCGCGTCGGCATCAGCCTCGACGGCGGCCTGTCCGCGCACAACACGCGGCGCGCCGACCACGCAGGACGCCCGTCCTGGCCCGCCGCCTCACGCGGCACGCGCCTGATCGCCGACCGATTTCCGGGGACGTACGCCGGAATCCTCACGGTCGTGGACCCCGGGACCGACCCCGTCGAGCTGTACGAGTCCCTGCTCGACCTGCGGCCACCGGCCATCGACCTGCTGCTGCCGCACGGCAACTGGTCGGCGCCGCCGCCGGGTTGGGATTCCTCGGGTGCCCCGTACGGGGACTGGCTGTGCGCCGTCTTCGACCGCTGGTGGGACGCCGGGCGACGGGAGACCCGCGTGCGGCTCTTCGAGGAGTGTGTCGCCCTGCTGCTCGGGCTGCCCGCCGCGACCGAGTCGCTGGGCCTCGCGCCCTTCGACGCTGTGGTGGTGGAGACCGACGGGTCGATCGAGCAGGTCGACTCGCTCAAGTCCGCCTACGAGGGCGCCGCGCGGACCGGCCTCGACGTCTTCCGCCACACCTTCGACGCGGCGCTGCGCCACCCGGGCGTGGCCGCACGACAGGCGGGCGCCGCCGCGCTGGCCGCGGGCTGCCGGGCCTGCCCTCTGCTCTCCGTCTGCGGCGGCGGCAACTACGCGCACCGCTACCGCGCCGGACAGGGCTTCACCAACCCCTCGGTCTACTGCGCCGACCTCGAGCGCTTCATCCGCCATGTGGCGCGGCGGCTCGCCGGGCTTGTGCCCGTCTCCGCATCTTCCGAAGGACCCGAAGGAGACACCCCGTGATCCTGCCGGTGGTCCCGGAGAGGGCCCTGCTGGAACTCGGCCGCACCGAAGGCGGCCCCGACACCCTGCGGCTCCTCGTACGCGATCAGCACACCCGACGCCTGCTCCTGCTCCGCGCGGTACTCGACGCCGCCGAGGTGGCCGACGCGGGGGTGTGTTCCGCGGGCGCGCGGGGGCGGCTGCTGGAGGACTGGGCCCTGCTGGAGGAGGCGGAGCGGACGGTCGCGCCTTCGGCTTCGGCGAGGGTGGGAGCGGAGGCGGGGACGTACGGGCCCGTACGCGCCGGCCTCCTCCACCCGTTCATCGGTCCCTGGGCCCGCCACTGCCTGCGTGGGCTCGGCGCGGCAGGCGGGCCGCGTGCCGAGCGGGACACGCGTGAACTGAACCGTGACCTCGGCTACTTCGGAGCGCTCGCCGCAGTGGCCGCCGCCCGGTCCGGCGTGCCCTTCGAGGTACGGCTGACCGCCCGTGACGGAGTGCTCACGCTGCCCTCGCTCGGGTCGCTGCGCACGAACGTGCCCGGGGACACCCAGGTCCGAGTGGTCCACCGCCGCCAACGCCTGACACTCGGTCAAGTGGGCGAGGCGGACATCGTCGTACACCTCCAGAGCGGTATCGGCGCGTGGTCCTGCGCCGCCGCCTGGACCCCCGCGTACGCGTTGCCCGGTCTGCTGTCCGACTCCGATCCCGTACCGCTGGACGACCTCGACCCGTACCGCACCGTGCGCGGCGGCCCCCGCCACCACGCGCTGAGCGGTCCCGTCACCCTCGACGACGCCGAACGCAAACGGTGGCTGCACGCCTGGTCGGGCACGGCGTCCGCCCTCGGGCCCGGTGGCGAGCACCGACTCGCGGAGACACTGAGCCTGCTGCGCTGTCTGGTCCCGCTTTCCGCGCCGCCCGGCTCGGAACCCGGCGGCCGCCCCGGTGGCAGCTGCAGCGGCACCCGGCGTGAGGCCTTCGGCGCCGTCCTCAGCACCACCCCGCCCACACCCACCACCTTCGCGGCCACCCTCGTGCACGAACTGCAGCACACCAAACTCTCTGCCCTCTGCGACATGCTGACGCTTCATCGCGCCGGTCCGCAGGCACGCTACTTCGCTCCCTGGCGCCCCGACCCACGCCCGTACGACGGTCTCCTCCAGGGCGCCTACTCCCACCTCGCGCTGGCCGACTTCTTCCAGCGCCACGCCCTCGCCACCGCCCACCCGGCCCACCGGGACTCCGCGTGGGCCCAGCACGCCCGCTATCAGGAGCAGGTCAGAGCCGTACTGCCGATCCTCGTCGGATCGGCCGATCTCACCGCACAGGGACGCCAGTTCGTCGATCAAATGGTCGCGGTGCACGAACGGCTCGCCGGGCGTCCGGCGCCCCGCGGCCAGGCCGCCAGGGCAGCCGCGTACGTCAAAGCGGCGCGCGCCCTGTGGACACAACGGCATGCGCCCGCCGAATGAAGCGCCATTCACCCGCCGAATGTCCCGCTTCCCGGACGCAGGCCGATCTTTGCGCCAAGATCGGCACTTGGAAGGGACCGCGGTGCGAGTGAAAGTCCGTCAGCGCCTATCGCCGGGCCGCCCCGACGTTCTAAAATCGCGCGGGAAGGCCCGTGCGGGGAGGCCACTGCATGTCTGGAGCGCGTACGCCGGTCGGGCCAACCGAGAGGGAGGCCGCGAAGCAGACCATCACCATCAGCTTCGCCGGTTTCAACCGGGCCTGGGCGGCCTGGATCGGGGACCGTCTGGAGCGGCGTGGTCATCGCGTCGTGTACCAGCGCTGGGACTCACCGGCCGAAGTACCTCTTGTGGATCTGCTGCGCGACCTCACACTCGCCAAGGGCCGGATCCTGATCGTCGTCAGTGAGTGGTATTTCCAGCTCGGCCCGCGCACCCACGACGAGTGGAACACGGCACTGCGGGAGATCGTCGCGCCCGACCCGACTCGATTCGCGGCCGTCTCGGTCACCACGAGCCAGCTGCCGTCCGCCACCACCGTGCTCGGCGCGGTAGAGCTGAACAACATGGGCGCAGAAGAGGCCGAGCGCCGTGTCATGGACCGCCTCGACCTGCCCGCCGACCCCGTCCCGGAGTCCGCGGAGGGCGCCCGCCAGGGCCCGCGCTTCCCTGCGGCCATGCCCGAGGTATGGGGTGGCGTACCGCGCCGCAACACCCGCTTCACCGGCCGCGAGCCGCTCCTGAACGACGCCTACCACCTCCTCCAAGGCGCCGAGCCGGGCGCGGGCGTCGTCACCTTGCACGGCATGTCGGGCGTGGGCAAGACCCAGCTCGCGGCCGAGTACGTGTACCGCTTCGGTTCCGAGTACGACGTGGTCTGGTGGGTCAACGCGGAGAAGCGGGTCACCTACCGGCGCCGACTCGCCGAACTGGCACCGCAGTTGGGTCTGTCCACGGGCGCCGAGTACGGCGAACGGTTGCGTGCCGTACGTGACTCGCTGCGCCGGGGCGACCCGTACGGGCGCTGGCTGCTGATCCTGGACGGCGCGGACGAGCCGGACCAGATCTGGGACCTGCTGCCGAACGGCCCCGGCCACGTCCTCATCACCTCCCGGAACCCGGAGTGGACCGAGCACAACAGCAAACTGCTGGAGGTGCCCGTCTACGAGCGGTACGAATCCGTGGCGTTCATCCGCCGCCGCGCGCCCCGGCTGACCGAGCCCGAGGCCGACCTGCTGGCGCACGCTCTGGAAGACCTGCCTCTTCTCCTTGACCAGACGGCCGGCTGGCTCAACGACTCGGACCTGTCCGTACGGGAGTACATCGCTCTGCTGGAGGGCGGCATCGACCAGGACGTCGTGAAGGTCTCCGCGGACTTCCCCCTCGCTTTCCAGACCGCCTGGTCGATACTGCTGAACAAGCTGAAGGACACCGTCCCGGAGTCCGTCGACCTGCTCCGCTTGTGCACCTTCTTCGCGCCCGGCTTCATTCCTGTACGTCTCCTGAAGGAGATGCCGCACGACGACCTGCCCGAACAGATCGCAGGCCTCGTCAACGACCCGCTCCTGTGGAACAAGGCGATCAACCAGCTGCGCCAGTACTCGGTGGTCCGTTTGGAGTCCCACGAGGCGACCCTCGACGAGGCCGTCTCCTCCGGCGAGTCCCTCTACCTGCACCGCATGGTCCACCAGATCGTCCACAAGGACATGCCGGACCAGGACCGCAAGGAGTTCACCGACGTCGTACGGCGCGCCCTGGCGGCGGCGGATCCACGGCGGCCGACGGACCCCGACCTGTGGAGTGGATACGCGGAGATCGTCCCGCACCTGAAATACGCGGACGTACTGCAGACCGACGATCCGAACGTCCAGCGTTTGGTCTTCAACTGCCTGCGCTACATGTACTTCTCCGGCGAGTACGCGGCGGGCATCAAGCTCGGTGAACGGGCAATGGACGCCTGGCGCCAGCTCCTCGGCGAGACGCATCCCCGGGTGTGGGAACTCACCTACCACTACACCAACTTGCTGCGAGCGGTGGGCGACTACGGTCGTACCGAAGCCATCGCCCGCGCCGCCGTGGAACATCTGCGGGAGGAGCGGGGGGCGCAGGATCTGGAGTACCTGCGCGCGGTTGGCGGGCTGGCCGCCGACCTGAGGGGGCTCGCGCGCTATGACGAAGCGCTGGAGGTCGGTGAATGGAGCCTCACGGCCTACCGGGAGCTTCTCGGCGAGCAGGACTCCCGCACCCTGAACGCGCAGAACAACCTGGGTGTTTCGCTGAGGCTGCTCGGCCGCTACGACGCGGCCCTGGACATGGATCGGCGGACGCTGGAAGCGCGTCGGCAGTTGTTGCGTGCGCGGCATCCCTGGACCATGTATTCCGAGCTCTCCTACGCGATTGACCTGCGACTTCTCGGCAGATATGCCGAGGCCGAATCGATTCAGGTGAAGAACGTGCGCGAGCACCGGCTCGTGATGGGTCACGACAATCCACAGACGCTGCTCGCCGAGCACAATCTCGCGCTGTGCCTCTATCGCAGCGGGGAGCGGGACACGGCGAGGCAGCTCTTCGCCCGGGTGCTGGAACGCGGTGAACGCGTACTGGGCGAGATGAACCCGTGGTTCCTGGTGTTCGCCGTCAGTCAGAGCTGTTTCGCGCGGGAGCACGGTGACATCGACCAGGCCCGGGAGGTCAGTGAGTCCGTCGTGGCCCGGTACGAGGTGATGCTCACCGACGGGCACCCCTTCCTCGCCGGAGCCCGCGCCAACCAGGCGCTGATCCTGCGCAATGTGGGCGAGCGGGACCACGCACACGCGCTGCTCGAACAGGCGCTGGCCGAAATGACCGAGGCCGTCGGCGAGAACCACCCCTGGAGTCTCGGCTGCGCCATCAACGCCGCCTCGCTGCGCAACCTCGTCGGCGACACCGAGTCGGCGGCTTCGCTCACCCGGGACACGGCCACCCGGGCCATCGAGGTCCTGGGCCGCACCCACCCCCTGACCCTGTCGGCCCGCATCGCTCACGCCGCGGACCTACGCGGACTGAGGGAACGCCGCCAGGCCGAGAAGGTCGAGCAAGAGGCCCTCACCGACCTCGAACAGACCTTGGGCGCCCAGCACATCCACACCATCTCGGCCCGTTCCCGCAACCGCCCCTTCTGGGACTTCGAACCCCAGACGACCTGACGCGCGGTGGTAAGACCCCGGTGCGCATAACCCACTGTGTGCCGGGGAATGACCCAGTTCTCTCTCAACAGCCGCACAGGACATGAGAGTTGAACCAGGGGGACGTGTGGTGATCTTAGTGGGGCCTGTCCCGGAGGGCGCGGACGGGCCGATCCCCGTCGAAGTCGACTCGGACCTCGGCCCGGCCGCTCTCGACGGTCTCGATCTCGTCTACGGCGACGAGGAGACCAGGGGCAACCCCGCCCAGCGCGTCGTCGAGGTCGCCCGCGACGCCTACACCGACGGTCTCGACCTGGCACGCCGCTGTGCGGCACAGGCCGTACGGAGGTTCGGCGAACTCGGCGACGATCTGCGCCCCGACGAGATCGAGCTGCAGCTTTCCATCAAGGTCGACGCGGGTGTCGCGGCGCTGGTCAAGAGCGGCGCCGAAGCGCAGCTCCAGATCACCTTCCGATGGCAGACCTCCGGCGCTCCGGACGCGGCGGGGAGCGCGCCCGGAGCCGCCTCGTGAGCGGCACACCACCAGGGGTGTGGATCCTCCCGTACAGCCGCATCGTGGGCCAGGACGACCTGAAACTGGCCCTGGAGCTCAACCATGTGCAGCCGCGCATCGGGGGTGTTCTCATCGCCGGGCAGCGCGGCACCGCCAAGTCCACGATCGTCCGGGCCTTCGCCCTGATGGCGGAGGGGGAACTGCCCGTCACCCTGCCCATCAACGCGACCGAGGACCGAGTCGTCGGAGGCTGGTGGCTCGATGCCCTGATGCGCGGCGAGACCCGTGAGCAGCCCGGGCTGCTGGAGGAGGCGCACGACAAGGGACTGCTCTACGTCGACGAGGTGAACCTCCTGGAGGACCACGTCGTCAACATCATCCTCGACGTCGTCTCCACGGGGGTGCTGTCCGTGCAGCGCGAGGGGCTGGCCACGGCCAAGCAGCTCGCCTTCGGTCTCGTCGGAACCATGAACCCCGAAGAGGGCGGGCTTCGGCCGCAGTTGCTCGACAGGTTCGGGCTCATGGTCAGCGCCGCGGACCTGGACACGGGAGCCCGGCGTCGAATGCTCCGTACCGTCCTCGACTTCGAGGCGGAGCGGACCCGGGGCCCCTCCGAGTGGCTGGCCGAGGCCCTGCGGGACAACACCGCCGTCCTCGACCGTCTTGTAGCCGCGCGGCAGCGGCTCCCGCGCGTCGAGGTGCCGGACGGCGTGCTGAGTCTGTGCGCCGAGGCGGCGGGGCGGCTCGACGCCGTCGGGCAGCGGGGCGAGATCGTCGCCATACAGGCCGCCCGCGCCCTCGCCGCCCTGGACGGTGTCGCAGAGGTCGAGCCGCGACACCTGCTGAGGGCCATCCCGCTAGCCCTGCGCCACCGAAGGCCCGAGTCGGCACACGGCGGGACCTTCGACTGGCGGCTCGACGACCATGCCCTGATCAAGGACCTCTTCGAGTCCGGCTGAGCCCGCCACATGACTACCGAGACTCCGTCACCCGAACCGCCCGACGACGCACGGCGGCTGGAGCTTGCGTTCCGCTGTGCCGCTCTCGATCCGGGCCTCGGCGGCGTGCTCCTCTTCGACCTGGAACCCCGTCTGGTCGAACCCGTCTCCCGCCTCTTCGCAGCGATCCTCGGCAGCCCGGCCGACACGCCCGTCCCCCGGATCCCGCTCGGCGCCGCCACCCGCGACGAAGACCTCTGGAGCCGTTCGCGGCTCGAACGGTACCTGGACGGCGTCGCGTTCACCGTAGGCCCCGGACCTCTGCTCGACAGTGCGGGGCCGCCGCCGCTGGCCGTGGTTCCGGACCTGACGACGCTCAGCGTCGCCGGAATGCGGGCGGCCGTGCAGCTCATCGGCTCCGACGTCGTCTCCGTCGAACAGCCGGGACTGCGCCTGGCGATCAGGCCACAGGCCCGATGGCTCGCGGTGTGCCGTTCCGAGGATGCCGGGCGGGTGACACCCCACCTGCTGGACCGGTTCGCGGTACGGCTCTCCGTGCCAGGACTGCACGCCGTCCCCGACGAGTGGCCGCCCGAGGCGGCGCGCCCCACCGTCCTCGCGGCCACCACGGACGAGGCCGTCGACCGGGTACAGGAGATCCTCGGGCCGGGAGCGGGACCGCGCAGAAGCCTGGCGCTCGCACGGCTCGCACGGGCGCTCGCGCCCCTCGACGGACAACCGGAGGTCACCGCCCGGCACTGCGAGGAGGCGGCGCGGCTCATCGGGCTCCCCGTCACGGACTCGGCGGCGGTCGATGACAGCGCGGACAGCGAAGCCCCGGCCCCGCTGCCCCCTCCACCGCTGCCACGTCCCCATGGCAGCCATCGCGGTGGGCGGCGGGAGCAGCGGCGCACTCCGGGCGAGGAGCAGCCGCTGCTCGCGCCCGGGGACCCCGTAGGCGTTGGCCCCACGCCGGCTGTCACGCTGGGCATGCCGTACCCGGAGGACGAGGCCGCGGTCCTGCGCGAGTTCATGCCGCTGCGCAACCCCTGGCAGCGCCGCTCGGGTCCGGCCTCGACGCGCGGCCCCGTCGTGGGCACCCGGCGTGCGCGCGACCTCCGGGATCTCGCGCTCGTGCGCACCGTGCGGGAAGCAGCCGTGCACCAGCGGATCCGGGGCAACACACGGTTCACGGTCGCGCCCGTCGACCTGCACAGCCGCCTCCGCGCCCCCGCCCCCGAGCGACTGCTGACCCTTCTCCTCGACCACACCTGCCGCGGTGACTGGGACTGGCAGGACGCGCTCACCCCGTTCCTTCAGTGGGCCTACACCGCACGAGCCGCCGCCCACGTCATCGAGGTCGGCGGCGCCGACGCGGCGGACGAACTTCGCGCCGAGTCGTTCGCGGCGCGCGGTGTACTCGACCCGCGTGTCCTCGCCGCCCTGTACCGGCCGAAGGGGCGGGCCACACCCCTTGCCCACGGGATCGAACAGGCCGCGCAGGTGCTGCGCGCGGCGTTTCGCCGACAGGGCAGTGCCCTCGCGGAGGCCTGGCTGGTCGTGGTGACCGACGGCCGCGGCAATGTTCCGCTGCTGGCCAGTCACACCGGCCGCCTGCACGGGCCCGTTGCCACTGCGGGAGTGGAGGACAGCCTCACCGCCGCGGCTCCCATCTCCGCCATGGACCGCAGCAGACTGCGGGTGGCGGTCGTCGATGCGGCACGAAGTCCTTACGGGGACCTGCCGTTCGCGCTGGCGGAGACGCTCGGCGCTACCGTCGTGGAGGGGCGGGTCCGCGATGGAGGCTGACGACCAGCGCGGCCCCCGGTGGCTGTCCGGGACCGGGGCGATGGTGCGGCGGGCGTCGTTGCCGGGCCTGAAGGAGGCGGCCCGCCGCGCTCCCGCTTCCGTACGCGGTCTCCGGCAGCCGCACCGGGCCGCGGCGGGCGTCGGAGGAGGCGTGTCCCACCCGTACCAGCGCCTCCAGGACGGGGACGCCGTGCTGTACGTCGTCCGTACCCACGACAGCGACGGGCGGGACGCCTACCGGGTGACCGGCTGGTGCGGCGACCTCGGCGTCCGCAGCGCGTCCCGGTCCCCGCGCCTGAGCGCCCCCGGAGTCGGACTCGGCAACGTCCGCGGTGACGGCGAGTACCCCGCGGACATCCTGCGCGGCATTCATCTCTGGTCGCACAATCAGCCGGAACTGGGCCAGTGGTTCAACCGGATCCGCGCCCGGCACGGCGCCGCACTTCGCCTCCTCGTGTGGGACGACACGGGATACGAACTCCCCTGGGAACTCTTCCTGCTGCCTGCCGACCCCGGTCGAGACCAGCGGGAAGCCTGGCTGGGCGCGCAGGTCGTGCTGTCCCGCTGGACGACCGTTCACGACACCCGCTACGACCTGCCGCGCGAGCGGACGGACTGCCGTGGCCGCGTGCTCGGTTACCTCCACCACGAGATGGCCGACGACGGACGGGTGTTCAGGCCCTACGCACACCAACTGCACGTCAGGATGACCCCCTTCCTGCAGACCCTCGACACACCCGGCGAGCCCACCGGTCTCGTGTACATGGGCTGCCACGGCACCTACGGCGACAGCGTCCCGCGCCTCACCCTCGGCAACCGCACCTGGGCGGAACTGGAAGGCCAGACCATGGGCGCCCTGGGCGTCGACCGCTCCCTGGTGTGCCTGAACGCCTGCCACTCAGGGCGGGCCGTGCTCAACAGCGCCCAAGGAGAGCACGCGCTGCGCGGCTTCGCCGAACTCTTCCTGCGCAAAGGGGCCGGAGGCTGCATCGTCACGGCGGGCCAGGTCGGGGACAAGGATGCCCGCGCCCTGGTACGCGGCCTGGTCGAAGAGGTCGCCCGCCACCCGCATCGCCCCGTCACTCGGACGCTGCTCTCCTACCGGGCCCGCGCGGCCGAGGCGTTCGGCCCCCCGTCCGCCATCCCGCCGATCCGCGACGACGACGGCAAGGTGGACGAGACGGGCCAGAAACGGATCCTGCGGCTGCTCTACGCCTTCATGTTCCACTACTACGGCCACCCCCTGACCACACTGCGACTCACGGCACGGGAAGGGGAAGCGCGGTGACCACCCCCGACGAGCAGCATCCCCTCCTCATCGAACCCGTCGTCGCCTGGCCGCACGAGGCCGAGACGGACTGCGACTACCTCGTCACCGTCGACCTGCGCGGGCCACTCTCAGCGCACGGCCCCGACCCCGAATGGCCTTACCCGGACGAGGAGTTCACCTTCACCGTTGCCCTCGACGGTTCCCCGCACTTCGTCTGCACGGCACTCGACGAACCCAGCGTCGTCCTGCACCGGTTCGGCGGCACCTACGGACCGGCCGACTTCCGGGTCTCGACAGGCTCCATCCCGGGGCCCGCCTCGCTGTGGCTGACAGTGAGCAACCAGTGGGGAGTGCCGGTCCGCAAGGCCGAACTCCGGTCGGTGATACGGGAGCGGGAACCGGGCCGGGCTCCGGCGGCACAACTGGCGGAGGTCGTACGGGCGCGGGCGTCCCGGCCCGCCGCGCCCAGGCCGACTCCGCGCGAGCCGCGCCCCGACGTCACCACCCGGCCGGAGCCCGTCCCCGAGCGGGACGACGGGCGGACCGTCACCATCAGCTATGCCGGCTTCAACAGGGCCTGGGCCGTGTGGATCGCGGACCTGCTGGAGCGGCGCGGCCTGCGCGTCACCCAGCGGCGCTGGGACCTGCCCGAGGGGGTGCCGGTGGCGGACGCGCTGCACGACCTTCTCGCAACTTCGGGGCAGGTACTCCTGGTCCTCAGCGAGTGGTACTTCCAGCTGGGTCCGCGCAGCCACGCCGAATGGAACGCGGCCCTGCGCGAGGTCGTCGCCCCGAACGCCGACCGGTTCGCGGCTGTCAGCATCACCTCGACTCCCGTTCCGTCCGCTGCCGCGGTCCTCGCACCGGCCGACCTGCGCGACATGGACGCCCGCGAGGCCGAACGGCGGCTGCTGGACCGGCTCGGCCTCCCGACAGAGCCGCTGCCGGACGACTCCGGCCGTGTCCGCCCACGGTTCCCCTTGGAGCAGCCCGAGGTATGGGGCGGAGTGCCACGCCGCAACGTCCGCTTCACCGGCCGGGAAGCGCTGCTCACCGAGGTACGCCGGCTGTTCCAGGACACGGATTTCGGTGCTGTCGCGCTGCACGGCATGTCGGGTGTCGGCAAGACCCAACTGGCCATGGAGTACGTGTACCGGTTCAGCTCCGAGTACGACGTCGTGTGGTGGGTGCCCGCCGAGCGGCGTGTCACCTACCGGGAGCGCCTTGCGCAACTCGCCCCGGCACTCGGCCTGGTGACCGGCCAGGAGTACGGGGAACGCATCCGAGCCGTGCGCCAGGCGCTCCACAGAGGTGAACCGTACGGCCGCTGGCTGCTCGTCGCGGACGGCGCGGACGAGCCGGACCTGCTCTGGGACATGCTGCCTACCGGCCCCGGCGACGTGCTGCTGACGACCCGCAATTCCGAGTGGGCACAACACGGCGCCGCCCTGCTGGAAGTCCCGTTCTACGATCGCCGCGAATCCGTCGCCTTCATCCGTCGCCGTGCCCCCCGCCTCACCGAGGCCGAGGCCGACCAACTCGCCGAGGCTCTGGAGGACTTGCCGCTCCTGCTCGATCAGACCGCCGGCTGGCTGCGCGACTCGGACATGTCCGTCCAGGAGTACATCGCCCTGCTGGGGGGCGGCGCAGACCAGGACGTCGTCTCGGTCTCCGCGGACTTCCCGCTCGCCTTCAGGACCGCCTGGGCGATCCTGCTGAACAGGTTGTGGGAAACCGCCCCCGAATCCCTCGACCTCCTTCGCCTCTGCGCGTTCTTCTCCCCGGGCTCCATCCCCGTACGACTGCTCAAGGGCATACCGGCGGGTGAACGCCCCGAATCCCTGGCCGGGTTGATGCGCGACCCAGTGTTGTGGGACAGGACCCTGGAGCGGTTGTCCCAGTACTCGGTGATCCGACTGGAGTCACAGGGGGCGGCGCTTTACATGCACCGCATGGTTCACCAGGTCGTCCGCCAGGACATTCCCTGGGAAGACGCCGAGGAGTTCGCGGCCGCGGTACGCCGCGCACTCGTCGCCGCGGTCCCCGGTAGGCCAGGCGATCCGGAGGCGTGGCCCGCGTACGCCGAGATCGTCCCGCACCTCGAGTACGCCGACGCCATGCACGACATCGACCCGGCCGTGCAGAAACTGGTCGTCGACTGTCTGCGTTACCTCTACCTCTCCGGCGAGTACGGCACCGGCCTCCACCTCGCCGAACTGGCCATCTCCGCCTGGCAGTCACTCCTCGACCCCGACCATCCGCTGCTGTGGGACCTCGGCCACCACTACGCCAACCTGCTGCGCGCGGTCGGCGACTACCGGCACAGCGAGGCCGTCAGCCGCGCCGCGGCCGAGCGGCACGGGGCGGTCGGCGGCCACCGTGACGGCGAGTATCTGCGCGCCGCGGGCAGCCTCGCCGCGGACCTGCGGGCACTGGGACGCTACGAGGAGGCGTACGGCCTGTCGCAGGAGGTCTGTGACGCGTACGAGGAACTCGCGGGCGACGAGAACCACCCGGACGTCCTCACGGCACGGAACAACCTCGCGGTGTCGCTGCGCCTGCTCGGTGACTATCGGCGCGCAGGTGACACCGATCGAAGCACCCTGGCAGCTCGCCGCAGGGTCCTGGGCCCGCATCATCCATGGACTCTGTTCTCCGAAATCCACTACGCGACGGATCTGCGCCTCCTCGGCCGCACCGGGGAGGCCGTCTCGGTCCAGCTGCACAGCGCGGACCTTCATCGGGCGGAGTTGGGTCCGGACCACCCGCAGACCCTGCGGGCAGAGCACAACCTGGCCCTGTGCCATTACCAGGCCGGGGACTTCACGCAGGCCGAGTCCTTGTTCTTCTCGATCCTGGTGCGCGGCGAGAGGGCGGTCGGCGAGGACGATCCCCTGAGCCTGATGTTCGCCGCAGCCCACAGCTGTTTCGTACGGGAGCACGGAGACATCGAGCAGGCACGGAAGATGGGCGAGTCCGTGGCTGCTCACTACGAGCGGATGCTCGGCCCTGCGCATCCGTTCGTCGCCGGAGCCCACGCCAACCAGGCTCTGATCCTGCGTGCCGTCGGTGCACAGGACGAGTTCCGCGCTCTCGCGGATCAGGCCTTCGACGACATGGCGCGGGCCGTGGGGCCCAGCCACCCCTGGACACTCGGCTGTGCCCTCAACGCCTCGTCCGCGGCCGCGTTCGCCGGAGACCACGAAGCGGCGCTCGCGATCAGCCGGGACACAGCTCCCAAGTCCCGCGACGTCCTCGGCCCCCGGCACCCCCTGAGCCTGTCCGCCCGCATCGCCCTCGCCGCCGATCTGCGGGCCTGGGGCGACCGGCCAGGGGCCGACAAGACGGAGGACGCCGCCCTCCGCGACCTCGTGGCGACCCGGGGCCCCGACCATCCCGGCACCCGCGCCGCCCGCAACCGTCAGCGCCCCCACTGGGACTTCGAACCCCTGACCACCTGATCCGCACACGCCGAAGGCCCGGCCCCTCGAAAGGGAACCGAGCCTCCGTCGTCGTACGAACCCGTGTCGCGAGACCTAGGCCTCGAACACCTCCCGAACCAACTGCTCCTGCTCCGCCTGGTGCCGCTTAGCCGACCCCACGGCCGGCGACGAGCCGGCCGGGCGTGAGATGCGGCGCAGGCGCTCGCCGTGCGGGATGTCCGCGCCGACTGCGAGGTCGAGGTGGTCGATCAGGTTGAGGGCGATGAAGGGCCAGGCGCCCTGGTTCGCCGGCTCTTCCTGGGCCCACAGGTACTTCTCGGCGTTCGGGTACTTGGCGATCTCCGCCTGGAGCTCGGCACCCGGGAGGGGGTACAGGCGCTCGATGCGGAGGATGGCCGTGTCCGTGCTGCCGCGCTTCTTACGTTCGGCCTCAAGGTCGTAGTAGAGCTTGCCGGCGCAGAAGACGACCCGACGGACGGCGGCCGGGTCGACCGACGCGTCGCCGATGACGGGGCGGAAGCCGCCCGTCGTGAACTCCTCCGTGCTCGACGCGGCGGCCTTGAGGCGCAGCATCGACTTCGGGGTGAAGACCACAAGCGGCTTGTGGTGCGGGTTGTGCACCTGCCACCGCAGGAGGTGGAAGTAGTTCGACGGGAGCGTCGGCTGGGCGACCGTCATGTTGTTCTGGGCGCACAGCTGGAGGAAGCGCTCGATGCGGGCCGAGGAGTGGTCCGGGCCCTGGCCCTCGTAGCCGTGGGGCAGGAGGAGGGTGACGCCGGACGTTTGGCCCCACTTCTGCTCCGCCGCCGAGATGTACTCGTCGACGACCGTCTGCGCGCCGTTGACGAAGTCGCCGAACTGCGCCTCCCACATCACCAGGGACTCGGGACGGGCCAGCGAGTAGCCGTACTCGAAGCCCATGACCGCGTACTCGGAGAGCAGGGAGTCGTAGACGTTGTAGCGCGCCTGGTCGTCCGCGAGGTACTGGAGCGGGGTGAAGTCCTCGCCCGTGCGGCGGTCGATGAGGACCGCGTGGCGCTGGCCGAAGGTGCCGCGGCGTGAGTCCTGGCCCGACAGGCGGACCGGGGTGCCCTCGAGCAGCAGCGAGCCGATGGCGAGGGTCTCGCCCATGCCCCAGTCGATCGTGTCGTCCTCGATCATCGCCGCCCGGCGCTGCAGCTGCGGAAGCAGCCGCGGGTGCACGGTGACGTGATCGGGGATGTTGACCTGGGACTCGGCGATGCGCTTGACGACCTCCTGGGAGATCGCGGTCGCCACGGCCACCGGGAACTCGGGCTGCACCTCCGGGACATGAGCCTCGGGCGCCTGCGAGATGGCCTCGCGGACCTCGGTGAAGACCTTCTCCAGCTGGCCCTGGAAGTCCTGCAGGGCCTGCTCGGCCTCTTCCAGGGTGATGTCGCCGCGACCGATGAGGGACTCGGTGTACAGCTTGCGCACCGAGCGCTTCTTGTCGATCAGGTCGTACATCAGCGGCTGCGTGAACGCCGGGTTGTCGGACTCGTTGTGGCCCCGACGGCGGTAGCAGATCAGGTCGATGACGACGTCCTTGTTGAACGCCTGGCGGAACTCGAAGGCGAGGCGCGCGACGCGGACGACGGCCTCGGGGTCGTCACCGTTCACGTGGAAGATCGGCGCCTCGATCATGCGGGCCACGTCCGTGGCGTACATGGAGGAGCGCGACGACTCCGGGGCGGCGGTGAAGCCGACCTGGTTGTTGATGACGATGTGGACCGTGCCGCCCGTGCGGTAGCCGCGCAGCTGCGACATGTTGAGCGTCTCGGCGACCACACCCTGGCCCGCGAAGGCCGCGTCACCGTGCAGGGCGACGGGCAGGACCGTGAAGTCCGTGCCGCCCTTGTTGATGATGTCCTGCTTGGCGCGGGCGATGCCCTCAATGATCGGGTCGACCGTCTCCAGGTGGGACGGGTTCGCGGCAAGGGAGACCTTGATCTGCTCGCCGTCCAGGCCCGTGAAGGTGCCGTTGGCGCCCAGGTGGTACTTCACGTCGCCGGAGCCGTGCATCGACTTCGGGTCGAGGTTGCCCTCGAACTCGCGGAAGATCTGCGCGTACGACTTGCCGACGATGTTCGCCAGGACGTTCAGCCGGCCGCGGTGGGCCATGCCGATGACGACCTCGTCGAGACGCGACTCGGCGGCGCTGTCGAGGACGGCGTCGAGCAGCGGGATGACCGACTCGCCGCCCTCCAGGGAGAAGCGCTTCTGGCCGACGTACTTCGTCTGCAGGAAGGTCTCGAAGGCCTCCGCAGCGTTCAGCCGGCGCAGGATGCGCAGCTGCTCCTCGCGCTCCGGCTTGGAGTGCGAGCGCTCGATGCGGTCCTGGATCCACTTGCGCTGCTTCGGGTCCTGGATGTGCATGAACTCGACGCCGGTGGTGCGGCAGTACGAGTCGCGCAGCACGCCGAGGATGTCGCGCAGCTTCATCAGGGACTTGCCCGCGAAGCCGCCGACCGCGAACTCGCGCTCCAGGTCCCACAGGGTGAGCCCGTGCTCGGTGATGTCCAGGTCGGGGTGCTTGCGCTGGCGGTACTCCAGCGGGTCGGTGTCGGCCATGACGTGGCCGCGGACCCGGTAGGAGTGGATCAGCTCGAAGACGCGGGCGGCCTTCGTGACGTCGTCGTCGTGCGAGGCGTCGATGTCCTTGAGCCAGCGGACCGGCTCGTAGGGGATGCGCAGGGCCTCGAAGACCTCGTCGAAGAAGCCGCTCTCGCCGAGCAGGAGGTTCGCGACGATCCGCAGGAACTCGCCGGAGGCGGCGCCCTGGATGACCCGGTGGTCGTAGGTCGACGTGAGCGTCATGACCTTCGAGATGCCGAGCTTGTTCAGGGTGTCCTGGGAGGTGCCCTGGAACTCCGCCGGGTAGTCCATCGAACCGACGCCCATGATGACCGACTGTCCGGGCATCAGACGCGGGACCGAGTGGACGGTGCCGAGGCCGCCGGGGTTGGTCAGCGAGACCGTGACACCGGTGAAGTCGTCCATCGTCAGCTTGCCGTCACGGGCGCGGCGGACGATGTCCTCGTAGGCCTGCCAGAACTCGAAGAAGTTCAGCGTCTCGGCCTTCTTGATGCCCGCGACGACCAGCTGGCGGTCGCCGTTGGGCTTCACCAGGTCGATGGCGAGACCGAAGTTGACGTGCTCCGGCTTGACCAGGGTCGGCTTGCCGTCCTTCTCCGTGAAGGAGTAGTTCATCGACGGCATGGCCTTGATGGCCTGCACCATCGCGTACCCGATGAGGTGGGTGAAGGAGATCTTCCCGCCCCGGGCGCGCTTCAGGTGGTTGTTGATGACGATGCGGTTGTCGAAGAGCAGCTTCACCGGGACCGCGCGCACGGACGTGGCCGTGGGCACCTCGACCGAGGCGTTCATGTTCTTCACGACCGCGGCGGCGGGGCCGCGCAGCGTCACGTACTCGGGACCGGCCGGAGCCTCGGTCGCGGGCGCGGCCTTCGCTTCGGCCGGCTTGGCGGCGGCCGGAGCGGCCTTCACCGGAGCCGGAGCAGCGGCGGCGGGCTTCACGGGAGCCGGAGCCGGAGCGGGCGCCGGAACGGCCTGGGCCGGCGGAGCCGCCTGGGCGGGAGCCGCAGGCGCTGCGGGAGCGGCCGGAGGCACCGCTGACGGGACGGCCGCTGCGGCCCCCGCGGCCGCAGTACCCGCCGGAGCCGAGGCGACAGCGGCGCCCGGCTTGTAGTCGGCGAAGAAGTCCCACCAGGCTCGGTCTACGGAATTCGGGTCCTGGAGGTACTGCTGATAGATCTCGTCGACGAGCCACTCATTGGGGCCGAACGCGGCAGCCGGGTTCTTCCCGGAAGCCTGCTCTTCGGTCGAGACGCTCGAGTTACTGGGGGACTGTGGCGACACGGCGGTAACCGCCCTCTTCCGCTTCTCACAA
The DNA here is from genome assembly GCF_026341825.1 of Streptomyces sp. NBC_00620. Classification (GTDB taxonomy): domain Bacteria; phylum Actinomycetota; class Actinomycetes; order Streptomycetales; family Streptomycetaceae; genus Streptomyces. The sequence goes on along the minus strand of NZ_JAPENY010000001.1, from coordinate 192,854 downwards.
GGTGATGGACAGCGGGAATTAAGGCTACGCCCCCCTGGCCGGGAAGGTCAGGCCGGGCCGGTCCATCGTCGTGTAAGTCACATCGGAAAGTGTGTTTCGGGGGTGGAAATGGCGGGAAACAAGCGTGGTTCCGGTCTGGAACGGGCACGCCGGGATACGCCGATCCGAGGGCGCGGCACGACTCACGCGGCCCTCTGCCTGATCACACGTGTCCGCCAGTGACGGGCGCCGGTGGATCTTGTGGCTCCGGTTCGAACTTTACGTCAACTTGGCAAATATGGAAGACCCGGAAGGACGACCTGGATCCGGCAGCCCCGCTGGGATTCGGCCACTCCGATGCGGCCGCCGTGCAGGTCGACCGCCCAGCGGGCGATGGCCAGGCCAAGACCCGTACCGCCGTCGCTGCCCGGGCCGTGCGGTGAGGGGACCCCGCCGCGGTTGAACCGCTCGAAGACGCGGTGCCACTCCGACTTCGGAATGCCGGGCCCCTCGTCCAGGATCTCCAGGGCGAGGGACTCCGGGTGGTCGCCCCGTCTGGCCTTGACGGTCACACGGCCGTGCGGCGGGCTGTGCTTGACCGCGTTGTCGATGAGGTTGGCGACGACCTGGTGGATCCGCTCGGGGTCCGCGTGCGCGGTCAGCTCGGGCGGGGACACGTCGAGGTGCAGATGGACGTCCGTGCGCGTGTGGCTGCCGGAGCCCGAGGCGATGCCCGCGCGCGCGGAGGAGACCATGTTGGCCTCCTTCAGGACGCCGGACAGGTACGGCCACACCTCGAAGCGGCGCTGGCGCAGTGGTACGACGCCGTTGTCCAGCCTGGACAGGTCGAGCAGCGTCTCCACGAGCCGTCCCAGACGCTCCGTCTGCTTGAGCGCGGTCCGCATGGTCTCGGGGTCGGCGGCGGAGACGCCGTCCACGACGTTCTCCAGGACCGCGCGGAGCCCCGCGATGGGGGTACGGAGCTCGTGGGAGACGTTCGCCACGAGCTCCTTGCGCTGGCGGTCCTGGGCCTCCAGCTCGTCGGCCATCAGGTTGATCGTCTGGGCCAGGTCGCCCAGCTCGTCCCGGCGGTCGTCGCGCACGCGGCGCGTGTAGTCGCCGTGCGAGATGGACCGCGCGACCGCGTTCATCTCGTCGAGCGGGGCCGTGAGTGAATGCGCCACGAACTGCGTTATCAAAAGTGTGGCGATCATCGAGAAGACCGTGATGAAGCGCAGCTCGGTCTGCGTGCGCGCCGCGATGATCGACAGACCGGTGGTGATGAAGACCGAGACGACGACGAGCACGCCGAGCTTGGTCTTGATCGAGAAGGGGCGCACACCGCTCCAGGGGCTCTCGCTCCTGCGCTCCCCGAACCCGGAGTCCGCGCCGTGGCGCCCTCCGAACCCGGGGTCCGGGCCCTCGCGCTCCCCGAACCCGCTCATCACATCAGCCCCCTCACAAAGGTCCGGGCAGAGGCCCGGCTCAGGGAGTCGGGGTCTCCAGGGCGTAGCCCACGCCGTGGACCGTACGGATCCGTTCGGCGCCGATCTTCCGGCGCAGCGCCTTGATGTGGCTGTCCACGGTCCGCGTGCCGGAGGCGTCCGCCCAGTCCCAGACCTCGGCGAGCAGTTGCTCACGCGAGAGTACGGCCCGCGGGGTGTTCGCGAGACATACGAGGAGGTCGAACTCGGTGGGCGTGAGGTGCACGTCCTCCGAGCGCACCCGTACCCGGCGCTGCGCGTGGTCGATCTCCAGCTCGCCGAGCCTGAGGATCCCGCTGCGCGGCGTCGAGGCGGCCACTACGGCGCGCTCCACCCGGCGCAGCAGGACATGCACGCGGGCGGCCAGCTCGCGCATGGAGAACGGTTTCGTCATGTAGTCGTCGGCGCCGACGCCCAGACCGACCAGCATGTCGGTCTCGTCGTCGCGCGCCGTGAGCATCAGCACCGGCACCGGGCGCTGGGCCTGCACGCGGCGGCAGACCTCCAGCCCGTCGAAGCCGGGCAGCATGATGTCGAGGATCAGCAGATCGGGCTGCCAGGCCTCGGCGGTGTCGACGGCGGCAGGGCCGTCGCCCGCGGTTTGCACCAGGAATCCCTCGGCGCGCAGACGTGCCGCGATGGCGTCGACGATCGTCGGGTCGTCCTCGACGACCAGGACCCGTCGTTGAGCGCCGGGCGTTGCCGCCGCGCCGTTTTGGGAGGTGTGTGTCTGCTCCATCGCCCGCCCCTGAGGTGTGCTTTCCGGAATCCGTGGGGTGATCCCATGACTGCGCTTGACGCTTGAATGATCTGCGTCAGGGAAGCAGAGTACGGGCAGTCACCACGCCTCGGCTATCCAGGTCTGACCGCGAGGTGCACGACGTCCGGAACGCCCCGGGCAACCGGGATCTCTTCGGTACGCACCCACTTGAACCCGGCATTCCGGAGGGTTCCTTCAAATTCCGGAGAGGGTTGCGCCGACCATACCGCGAGTACCCCTCCGGGCCTCAACGCCCTTGCACAGCTTGCGATTCCGGCCTTCGAGTAGAGGCTTTCGTTGCCCTCAGTGACCGTCCAGGCGGGCCCGTTGTCGATGTCGAGACACAGCGCGTCATATGTGTCGCAGATCTCATTGACGTAGGCGAGCAGATCCGCTGCGACGATCTCCGTACGGGGGTCGTCGAGCGCCTCGGCGGACAGTGCGGCCAGCGGTCCGCCCAGGTGCCAGTCGATGACGGCAGGTTCGCGCTCCACGACGGTGATGCGCCCCCAGCGCGGATCCGAGGCCGCGTGCGCGAGCGAGAACCCGACACCGAGGCCGCCGATCAGCACACTCGGTTCCGCCCGTCCGTCCAGCGCGCCGTACGCGGCGTCGACGAGCAGCCGCTCGGAGCGGCCGTCGGAAGTGTCCATCAGGAAGCACCCGTTGGAGATGATCTGCAACAGCGCACCGTGGCGCCGCAGCACGACCTCGCCGTACGGGCCCTCGCGACGGTCGATGACCACAGGGATGTCGTACGAGGCAGTCATGGCTCCCATCCTGGCAGTTCAGCAAGGACGGGAGGCCGAATTACCCGGGGCCCGGCCCCCCACGGTCCGGGCCCCGGGTATCGCGGGGCGGTCAGGCACCCCGCGGTCCTACGGCGGGTCCTAGAGCTCCAGCCCGTGCCCGTACGCGAACACCGGGTCCTCGGTGTCGTTGGGCACGTCCGGGTGGGAGGCCTCGACCGCCGCCATCGAGCGCGGCAGTTCGAAGGGGAGCCGGCCCTCGGCGCGGGCGCGTCCGAAGGCGACGTCGAGCAGCGCGGTGTCGCTCGCGCCGAAGTCGGCGACCAGCGCGGCCGCCTTCTCGGCGATCTCGGGCAGTACGGCGGGCCGTTCGAGGTTGACGCACACCAACGTGGGCGTCGCGTCCAGGAGTCGCAGGATGTCCTTGAGCTCCTCTTCGGGGAAGGCGAGTGAGCCGGAGTGGAAGAAGGACTCGAAGACGCCGGGCCGTTGTTCGTGCGGGGTGCGCAGGCGCAGGATCGCGAGGTCCGCGTGGACGGGGTCGGCGACGATATTGCCGTACGCGGAGGCGACCTGCTCGGAGACGCCCCGCACGTACAGGTTGGGGCGGTCGGTCAGCGGCAGCAGGGACCGGTTGGTCAGGACGGTGAGCGAGCGTCGCTGGGCGGCCTCGCCGAGTGCGGTGAACTCACGTGCCCCGACGACCTCCTCGGCCCGGTCGGGGTCGACGTACGGGTTCTCGAAGAGGCCGAGCACGAACTTCTCGCGCAGAAGTCGACGTACCGATTCGTCTACGCGTGCCTCGGTGATCCGGCCCGAGCGGACCAGCTCCACGATCACCTCGGGGCACTGCTCGCCGCCGAACTGGTCGGAACCCGCGTCCAGCGCCTTCGCCGCGCGCTCGGCGACGGTCAGGTGCTCTACGCCCCAGGCGCGGGCCGGGAACATCTCGCCGAGGATCGACGCATCGCTGAGCAGCCCCCAGTCGGTGCAGATGACGCCCTGGAAGCCGAGCCGCTCGCGCAACAGGCCGGTCAGGACGTCACGGTTGAAGCCGAAGCCGACCTCCTCCCAGTCCGTGCCGACGGGCTGGCCGTAGTACGGCATCATCTGCGAGCACCCGGCCTCGACGGCCGCCTTGAAGGGCGCCAGGTGGTAGTCGCGCAGACCGCCCGGGTAGACCTGCTCCTTGCCGTGCGCGAAGTGCGGGTCCTCGCCGTCCTTCTGCGGGCCGCCGCCGGGGAAGTGCTTGACCATGGCGGCGACGGACTCGGGGCCGAGCACCGGGCCCTGCAGACCGCGCACGTACGCCCGTACGAGCTCGCTGGTGGTGTCGGCGGACGAGCCGAAGGTGCCGGACTGGCGGGACCAGCGCGGCTCGGTGGCCAGGTCGATCTGCGGGTGCAACGCGACCCGGAAGCCCACCGCCAGGTACTCGCGGCGGACGGTGTCGCCGAACTTCTCCACCAGCTCCGGGTCGCCGATCGCGGCGAGGCCCAGCGGCTCGGGCCAGGCCGAGAAGGCACCGGAGTTGAAGGAGGCGCCCGGGTTGTCGGTGAAGGCGTGGCGCGGGTCGGTGGACAGGGTGACGGGGATGCCCAGACGGGTGCTCGCCGCCAGCTCCTGGAGCCGGTTGACCCACTCGGCCGTCTCCCGCACGCCGTGCTGGCCGAGCAGGTTGAAGTGGCTCAGGCGCAGGCCCTCGACCAGGTCGGTGGTGCTGTGGCTGACGAAGGGGTTGGCCGTCGTGTCGGTGACGAGGGTTCCGTCGGGGTTCATCGTCAGCATCGCGTGGAAGAGCTGGCCCGCCTTCTCCTCCAGGGTCATGCGGGTCAGGAGGTCCTCGACACGCTCGTCGACGGGCCGGTTCGGATCGCGGTACTTGGGGGTCGTCATCCTCAGCTGCCTTGCGTACGTAGGGATTTCTCGGAGGGACTGACTTACTTGACCGAGCGGATGAACTGGACGGCGAAGGCGCCCAGCATGGCGGCGACCGCACCGAAGAGGAACAGCGCCCCGTAGTTGCCGCTGCCGCCGCCGATCGCGAGGAGGCCGGGGGCGACGATGGGGACGAGGGACTGGGGGAGGGCGTTGCCGATGTTGAGGACGCCCATGTCCTTGGCGGACTCGTCGGGATTCGGGAGGACCGCGGCGGCGAGCGCCATGTCGACAGAGAGATAGAGACCGTTGCCGACACCGAAGACGACCAGGGCGGCGACGTACATCCCGAAGGACTCGGCGGAGGCGATCATCGCCAGGCTGACCGCCATGACGAGCGAGGCGCCGAGCACGTACGGCTTGCGGCGGCCGGACCTGTCGGAGAGCTGGCCGCCGAGGAGTGAGCCCGCCGCGGTGGCGGTGACCATGACGAGGGTGCCGACGAGGACCTTGCCGGTGACCTGGTCGTCGTCGTAGCCGAGGCGGTCCATCAGGAAGTAGACCTGGTAGCTGGTGACGCAGGCGGCGCCGGTGTAGACGAGGAAGCGGCCGGCGAAGTTCCAGGCGAAGTCCGGGTGCCTGCGCGGGTTGACCCAGAAGCTGCGCAGGAACTCCTTGACGCTGTACGGCTCGAAGGCGCCGGCGCGGGCCGGGCGGTCCTTCATCACGGCGGCCAGGGTGGCGACGGCGGCGAGGCCGATGACGCCGGGGACCAGGAAGGCGAGGGCCATCGAGCCGCTGAACACCTGGGCGAGGGCCGAGCCCCCGATCATCGACAGCGAGGTGCAGATGCCGCAGATCGCGGAGACCCGGGCCTGCTGGTGCGGCGGGATCAGGTCGGGGACGCAGGAGGTCAGCGCGGCCAGGGCGGCGTTGATACCGAGCTGCGCGAGCGCCCAGCCGAGCATCAGGGTCGGCACGCTGCTGCCGAGCGCCACCACCAGGAGGCCGGCGACCCCGGCGGCCATCCCGCCGATCAGCCAGGGGCGGCGGCGGCCGAAACGGCTGGTGGTGCGGTCGGAGAGGGCTCCGAAGACCGGGTTGCCGAGCATCGCGAGCAGCGCGCCGACGGACAGCACCTGGCCGAGGGCGGCGCCGCGGTCCGCCTCCGGCACGATCTGGCTGACCCGCAGGGCGAGGGTCACCATCACGGGGGTGAGGACGGCGAGGTAGGCGCCGAACTGGGCGAAGGCGAGGCCGGCGACCAGCTTGGCGGGGGCGTTCGCGGGGGCCTCGGGGGAAGGCGCGTCCTGCGAGGGGAACTCGGGCGAGCGGGCACCGAGCGAGGCGTCGGGAGTGACGGCCATGGCGGCTCTCCATGGGGACGAGGGCGGCTTCTTTGCCGCACCGGCGCCCTTAGGGAAACATCAAAACCGAGTGGGTAGTAGGTTTTTCTCCTGTGGCCAGAATCACCGTGCACGTGGCTTGAATTGGGAGGGCTGATGACTCGTGTAACCGGCGGTTGGGGGCGGGTCAGGGGAGGGGGTATGGACCGGGTCGGGCGGGGTCAGGGCCGGGGTCGGGGACGGCCGGAGCGGCAGTCTGTGCGGCGGCTATGGTGACGGGCATGGTGCAGAACCAGAGCCCGAGCCAGAGGCCGAAGGGGCGTGCGGTGCCGGAGCCGGAGGGGCATGCGGTGCCTGAGCCGAAGGGGCGTGCGGTGCCGGAGGGGAAGACCCCGGCCACCGCCCGGGGCACGTACGCCGTGGGCGACGAACGCCGGCTGCGCATCCTCGACGCCGCCGTCGAGCACTTCGCGCAATGGGGCTTCCACGCCTCCTCGCTGGCCCGGATCGCCAAGGACGTCGGCATCACCCAGGGCGGGCTGCTGCACCACTTCCGCAGCAAGGAGGACCTGCTCGTCTCGGTGCTGCGGCGCAGCGAGGAGCATGACGCCGAGAAGTACTTCGCCGTCGAGGCCCACTCGGCCACCGAGTTCTTCGCGGCGCTGGTGGAACTCGCCGAGTACAACAGCAGGCGCCCCGGCCGCACCAAGATGTTCAACGTGCTGCTCGCCGAGGCCGGCGATCCGGGGCACCCCGCCCACGCGTTCTTCGCGAAGCGGTACGCCGAGCTCGTCGAGCTCACTTCCGACGCGATCCACCAGGCCGTCGAGACCGGCGAACTGAAGCCCGGAACCGACGGGGTGGCGCTGGCCCAGGAGTTCGCCGCGGTCATGGACGGCATCCAGCTCCAGTGGGCCCTCGACCCCCAGGGCGTCGACATGGGCGCCCGCCTGCGGACGTATCTGGACCGGCTGCTGCGCTCGATCACCTCCTCGGGCGCGGGGCTGCCCGCCGAACCGGCGTGAACGCGACGCCGTCCGCGCCTCTCAGGTTGCTGTGAATCCCCGCCCGCGTGGCGTCGGTCATAGACGGCGACGCGCGGGACGCGAAGGGTGGGGCGGGACGGAAGGGAGCGCTTCGCCGTGGACCGGAGTGGGAGTGAGCGGGCCGAGGCCGCGGCTTCCGGGGTGCCCGTCACCGGGGCCCCGGTCCTTGAGGCGCCGGCCGTCGTGGACGGCGTCGATGCGCCGCTGCTGGACGGAGTGCCGCGGCAGCGACGCGGCTCCTTCGCGGAGGGCGTGCGCGAGTGCGAGCGCGTCGCCTCACCGCGGGCTACCCGCCCTATGCCGATACGCCCCTGGCGGCTGCTCCCCACCCCCACCGCCACACCCTTCACCTTCGGATACGCCGCCGTCCTCGTCGTCACCTCGCTGGTCGCGGAGTACGCGAGCCCCTCGCTCGTACACGCGCTGCACCAGGCGTCCAGCACGGACGTCGCACACCTCGTGCAGACCCCGGTGCTGGTGCTGATCGCCAGCGCCCTGTGGATCGCGGGCGGGATGTTCTCCCCGTACGCGATCGGGTTCCTGCTCGTCCTCACCGCGCTGGAACGGCGCATCGGCGGTGCCCGGACCGCCGGTGTCTTCCTGCTCGGGCATGTGATCGCCACACTCGCCACCGAAGTCCCCGTCGGGCTCGCGGTGTTGGCCGGACAACTGCCCGACAGCTCCCTGCACCGCCTCGACTACGGCGTCAGCTTCGGCGTCGCCGCGAGCGTCGGGGCGCTCGCCGGGCTGCTGACCCCCTGGCTGCGCTGGCCGCTGCTGATCACCTTCGGTGCGACGCTCGTCGCCGACCTGATCGCGTTCACCGACCCGATGACGAACTGGGGGCATGTGATGTCCCTGGCGATCGGGGTCGCGGCTTGGCCGTTGGTACGGCGCCGACGGCGAGACCGCGGCCGGTCCTCGGGATGGGCCCGGCCTCAGTCGCCGCCGTCCCCCACCACGGCCGAGTAGCCGCCGGCCGCCGCGAGGGCGGCGACCGGTCCGTGGAAGCGGATCCTGCCGGACGCCAGTACGGTCACGTCGTCGCAGGCACCGGTGACGTCCTCCATGAGGTGGGTCGACACGACCACGGTCGCCTCCCGGCCGATCTCGCGCAGGAGGGCGTGGAACCGCTCGCGCTGACGGGGGTCGAGGCCGGTCGTCGGCTCGTCGAGCAGGAGCAGCGCGGGGTCGTTCACCACGGCCTGGGCGATGCCGACGCGCTGCTTCATGCCTCCGCTGAGCGTGCGCAGCCTCGTGTCGAGGCGGTCGGTGAGGTCGGTGCGGTGCGCGGCGCGTTCCACGGCCATCGGGACTTCGCGGCCCGGTACGTCCTTCAGCCACGCCGCGTAACCGAGGAACTCCCGCACCGTGAAGTGCCGGTACACCCCGAACTCCTGTGGTAGATAGCCGAGTTGGCGTCTTACCGCCTGGATTCCCGCGTAGTGCGTGGGGTCCTCGCCCAGGAGGCCGAGGCGTCCCGCGGAGGGGGACGCGGCGGTGGCCAGGACCCGCATCAGCGACGTCTTTCCGGCGCCGTTCGGGCCCAGGAGGCCGTGGACCCCGGTGGAGAGGTGGAGGGTGATGCCGTCGACGGCGGTCCTGCGGCGGTGTCGAATGGTCAGGTCGTCCGCGGTGATCACGGTGTTTCCTCCGGGCGGGGTACGGGGGCGGGCTGGTCCGTTTCGGTGGCGGCGGGCTTCGGTTCCGGTGTGCTCACCGGGTCCGCGGTGAGCGAGCCGACGTACAGGAGCGCGAGGAGGTAGTAGGCGCCGACGGCGAGCACGGGGGCCAGTAGTCGGAACGGCACCAGGCGGCCCAGCGCGAACGCTGCCAGCGTCCCTATTGCGGTGGCCTGGGCGATGGCGGCGCCGAAGTAGAGGAGGCCGAGCGGATCGCCGCTGAAGCCCGGCTGCAGCAACGGCAGGGCGGCGGCGAGTGGCCAGAACACGGCCGGTACCGCCGCCAGCAGGAAGCGGTGCAAGGCCGAGCGGACCGCGACCTGCACCAACCACTGGGTACGACACCGCCGTTCACGCGCGCCGTGCCACCCCGCGCACACCGCGAACGCCGACATCGCGAGCAGCAGGGTCGGCAGGGACGACTGGTCGAAAAGCGTCCTCGTTGCCTTCAGCACCACCTGCACCGCCACCACGGCGCAGAACACCTTGAACGCCGGACCCCGGCGGAGCTCGGTCAGCAGCGGGCTGACCCGAGCCCTGCCCCGCGCAGATCTCAGCACGCCCCCACCGCCCCGCCGAACGCGCGACGACGGGCGAACAGCACCACACAGCAGACCCCGGCACCCAGCGCCCAGCCTCCCTGCGCCGTAGGGCTCATGAGCGGCGACAGGGCATCGAGCAGCAACGCCACTTCGATCCGGGGACGTACCGCAGGGTCCACCGTCAGCCGTGCCGCCACCGGTACCCCCACCGCCGCCAGCCAGCCGCCGCCTGTCAGCACCGCGGCCGGCCCGCAGCCCAGCCACGAGCCGAGCGCCAGCGTGGCCAGGGTCAGACCGAGGGAGGGCAGCAGCCAGGCCGCGGCGGACAGCGGCACCTGGCCGCGCGGGAGCAGGAAGCCCGTCAGCGTCAGCACCGGCAGACAGACTGCGAGGATCTGGCCGGTACGCCACAGCAGCAGTTTGATCCCGCCGGACGGCGAGACCGCGGCCACCTCGTGGAAGGGGTCGGCCTGCGGTCCGTAGCTCATGGCCACGCCCAGCAGCGGCAGCAGGGGAGCGCACATCAGCAGCCACGGAAGCAGCCACCCGGTGCTCAGATCCCGCGCCCCGGCCAGCTGCGCCAGTACGACCCCGGTGGCGCAGACGCCGAGGAGCGCCGCCGCCCACGACCAGCGCAGGGCGGGGGCGGCGCTCAGTCCGGGCAGCGAGTGGCGGGACGGTGAGCCGGGGGGCAGCGGGCGGCGGGGCGGTGAATCCACGGCCGTCATGACCCGGACGTGCAAGGCGTCGAGATGCGCCGCGTACGGGCCGCGGCGCACCTGCCGGACGATGATCCGCGTGCAGTCGTCGCAGGCGTCCAGATGCGCCTCTGCCGCGGCGAGCCCCGGATCCGGACCTGTGCCCGGTCCCTGACGCCGGTCCGGCCCGATCGGCTCGCCGAGCGCGTAACGAACGAGCCACTCGTGCGGTGGGCATCCGGCGGTCATCGTCCGTCACCCCCCTGGCGGCGCAACGCGCCGAGCCGGCCCCGGAGTTCTTCGCAGGCGCGGCTGGCCCGGCTCTTCACCGTGCCCTGGCTGATGCCGAGCCGCTCCGCCGTCTCGCGCACGCTGAAGCCGTCGACATAGCGGAGCGTCAGGATCTCCCGCGCGTCGTCGGGCAGGGTCGTCAGCGCGTCGCCGACGGAGGTGCCGGTGAGCTGCGTGCCCAGGGCGGCGTCCTCGGCGGAGGGCGCGACCAGAGTGGTGGCCGAGCGGGCCAGCGCCCCCTCACGCTCGACGGCCGCGTCAAGTCGGCCGCGTTTACGCAACTGGTCGACGAGCTTGCGCTGGGCGATGGTCCACAGCCAGCCGCGCGCGTTGCCGTCGCGGTAGGTCCCCGCGCTGTAGTTCACCGCGATGAACGTTTCCTGCAGTACGTCGTCGACGACGTCCAGCGCGATACGGCGCTGGAGCAGTCTCGCCTGCAGCCAGGGGCTGTTGCGGACCATCAGCCGGTGCAGGGCGTACGGGTCGCCCGCCGCGACGGCCTGGATCAGTTCTGCGTCGTACGTGGAGGCCGGTGGGCCGGGCGGGTCGTCCGCCGTCCCCTGGGCCGGAGTTGACGTCATGGTGCCCCGGTCGGATCGTTCGCGAGCCGGGGCCTCCCCAGCCACGGCAGCAAGTGCAGTCACGCTTCGCTATCGTCCGCATGCTCTGCGTTGGTTCCATGGCGAGGGAAGGTGCGCTCGGGGGGCGCGCGAAGTACGGCTACCGCGTGGGGGGAGCCCGGCGTCAGGAGCGCCGGGCTCCGGCCGGCCGACGTGCCGGGTCGGCCCTCCCCTTGCCGGGCAGTGGGTGTCCGTCGCGCGGGGGGAGGGGCTTGCGAAGCCGTGGCGGTACCGGCCTGAAGGAGGGAGGCTCCGGCGTCAGGCGCCGCCCGTGAACTTCGCGCTCGTCAGCGTCGCCTCCACGCGCCACCCGAGGGATTCGTACAGCGCCCGCCCATCCGGCGTTCCGCCCAGTACGCCGGTCACGGCGCCCTGCGCGACCGCCGCGTGCGTCAGCGTGCGCATCACCAGGCGGCCGAACCCTCGCCTGCGGTGCCGCGCGGACGTCTCTATCTGGTCGACCACCGCGGTCTCGCCCGTGGGGGCGATCTGGCCGCGCGCGGCCCAGGAGCCGTCGGGCGCGGCGAGCAGGACGCGGGTGACGCCGCCGCGAGACCAGGTGCGCAGGCGGTAGCCGTCGGGGACGGATACACCGAGGACGTGGCTGCCCGGGGCGGCTCGCTCGGAGGCGTCGGCGAGCGGCACCGACATCAGATAGCCGGGCTCGGGGTCGACCCACCAGCCCTCGCCGAGCCAGGGCCCGACGGTGGACGGCTCGGCGAACACCTTGAGCCACACCCCGGCCCCGGTCACCCCGTCGGCGACCTTCCGGACCGTCGCCTCCTCGACCGCTTCGTTCGTCATCCCGAGAACGTGCCGCGAGACGTGCTCCGCCTGCCCCACATCGACCGTGTATCCCCACGGCTCGACCACCGGCGGAGCCGCCCCGCGTGAGACGACCCAGCCGTCGACCCAGGCCCGTACGATCTTGTCCACCAGGACCCCCTGTAATGGTTGCAATCCGCTATCAGGGATTACTTTAGCGGCGGCGCCGGGGAGTCCGCCGGGGGCGTCCACACATACGGCGTGGTCGTGGTCACGGCATGGAAGCCCAGCCGCCGCAGGATCGGGGCGCTGTCGTCGGAGGCGTCCACGTGGAGGTAGCGGACGCCGCGGGCGGTGGCGAGGGCGGCACGGGTGGCGACCAGGGCGCGGTAGATGCCCCGGCCCCGCCACTCGGACAGTGTCGAGCCGCCCCACAGGCTCGCGAACTCCGTGCCCGCACGGAAGACCAGCCAGGCCGCGGAGACCACCTCACCGTCGGCTTCCGCGACGTACACGGCGATCTCGTCGGGGGCGGCGTCGATCCGGCCGATCAGGTCATCGGCGAGCCAGCTCCAGTCGTCCCCCCACACGGCCGACTCCATCGCGGCGATCCGGTGCATGTCCAGGTCCGCTATGACCCGCCGCACGACGACACCCTCCGGCGCGACCGGCTGCCGTACGGCCATCTCCTCCGCGAGCCCGACGACCACCGTCTCCCGCTCCTCGGGCACGAAACCCGCGGCGCGCAGCCGTTCGGTGAGGTCGGCGGGGTGATCGTGCTCCCGCGTCTTCCACTCCACCGCCTCACCGCGCCCGGCGAAGTAGTCCCGCTGCCGGGCGATCAGGCGGTCGAGTTCCGCCCCGCCCACTCCGAGGTCGCGCGGCCCGCTGACGAGCCCGCGGAACTGCCCGACGATCCGGAGCAGCGGCCCGTCCTGCTCGTACGTGACTCCCGTGGGAGGGATGGGAGGGGCGCCGCGCATCTGGTCGTCGTAGGCGGCGAGAAGGGTGTCGGTGTTCGTGTCTGTCACCGGGAAGACGCTACGGACCGTGCGGGTTGAGGCAACTGAATATCGGGGTGTGCAGCCGGAGCTTCTCGGGGTGCGCGGCCGGAGCGCGGAGCCTCCTCCGCCCCGGTCCTCCGGCCCTCAGGGCAGCGATCGCTGACAGCGAACACCCCCGGGGAACACCAGAGCGCTCACAAGCATTGAGTCCATGTAGCTCAACTTGCTTGTCGAGAGGAAGATCATGGCTGCCGATACGACGTCCACACCGCTCACCCTGCCCGTGCTGCCGCTCGACGACGAGGTCGTGCTGCCCGGAATGGTGGTTCCGCTGGATCTGAACGACACCGATGTGCGTGCCGCGGTGGAGGCTGCTCAGGCCGCCGCCCGTTCGACGCCGGGGAAGCCGCAGGTGCTGCTGGTGCCGCGGATCGACGGGACGTACGCGCGCACGGGTGTGCTCGGTACCGTCGAGCAGGTCGGCCGGCTTGCCGACGGCGACCCGGGCGCGCTGATCCGCGGACGTGGGCGCGTGCAGATCGGCGCCGGGACCACAGGTCCGGGAGCCGCTCTCTGGGTGGAGGGGACACGCGTCGCCGAGACCGTGCCCGAGCCGCTGCCCGGCCACGTCACCGAACTCGTCAAGGAGTACAAGGCCCTCGCCACCAGCTGGCTGCGCAAGCGCGGCGCCTGGCAGGTCGTGGACCGCGTGACGGCCATTGACGACGTCTCCGCCCTTGCCGACAACTCCGGTTACTCACCGTTCCTCTCCACCGAACAGAAGGTGGAGCTGCTGGAGACCGCCGACCCGGTCGCCCGTCTCAAGCTCGCCACCGAGCAGCTCCGCGAGCACCTCGCCGAGCAGGATGTCGCCGAGTCCATCGCCAAGGACGTACAGGAAGGCGTCGACAAGCAGCAGCGCGAGTTCCTGCTGCGGCGCCAGCTCGATGCCGTACGCAAGGAGCTCCGTGACCTCAACGGGGAGGCCGGGGAGGACGAGAGCGACGACTACCGCTCCCGTGTCGAGGCCGCCGATCTTCCGGAGAACGTCCGCGAGGCCGCCCTCAAGGAGGTCGAGAAGCTGGAGCGCGCGAGCGACCAGTCGCCCGAGGGCTCCTGGATCCGGACCTGGCTCGACACCGTGCTCGAACTGCCGTGGAACGAGCGGACCGAGGACGCGTACGACATCCAGGGCGCCAAGGCGATCCTGGACGCCGAGCACGCGGGTCTCGAGGACGTGAAGGAGCGCATCACCGAGTACCTCGCCGTGCGCAAGCGCCGCTCCGAGCGCGGTCTCGGCGTGGTCGGTGGCCGCCGCGGCGGTGCCGTGCTCGCGCTCGTCGGACCTCCCGGCGTCGGCAAGACCTCGCTCGGCGAGTCCGTCGCGCACGCCATGGGACGCAAGTTCGTACGGGTCGCCCTGGGCGGCGTACGCGACGAGGCCGAGATCCGCGGACACCGGCGTACGTACGTCGGCGCGCTGCCCGGCCGTGTCGTCCGCGCCATCAAGGAGGCCGGGTCCATGAACCCGGTCGTGCTCCTGGACGAGATCGACAAGGTCGGCTCCGACTACCGCGGTGACCCCGCGGCGGCCCTCCTCGAAGTGCTCGACCCCGCCCAGAACCACACCTTCCGCGACCACTACCTGGAGGTCGAACTCGACCTCAGCGACGTCGTCTTCCTGGCCACCGCCAACGTCCTGGAAGCCATCCCGGAGGCCCTGCTCGACCGTATGGAGCTGGTCCGCCTCGACGGCTACACCGAGGACGAGAAGGTCGTCATCGCACGCGACCACCTGCTGCCGCGCCAGCTGGAGCGGGCCGGTCTGGAGAAGGACGAGGTCACGCTCGATGAGAGCGCGCTGCGCAGGCTCGCCGGGGAGTACACCCGGGAAGCGGGCGTACGAAACCTGGAGCGCGGCATCGCCCGGCTGCTCCGCAAGGTCGCGGCGCAGCACGAACTCGGCGAGCGGAAGCTGCCGTTCACGGTGACCGAGGACGATCTGCGCGGCCTCATCGGGCGTCCGCACCACGTGCCCGAGTCCGCCCAGGACCCGGCCGAGCGCCGCACGGCGGTGCCCGGTGTCGCGACCGGTCTTGCCGTCACGGGTGCGGGAGGTGACGTCCTCTTCGTGGAGGCGTCGCTCGCTGACCCCGAGACGGGCGCGGCCGGTCTGACCCTCACCGGTCAGCTCGGTGATGTGATGAAGGAGTCGGCGCAGATCGCGCTGAGCTTCCTGCGGTCGCACGGAGCCGAACTGGAACTGCCGGTCGGCGACCTCAAGGACCGGGGCGTGCACATCCACTTCCCGGCCGGGGCCGTCCCCAAGGACGGTCCGAGTGCGGGCGTCACCATGACGACCGCCCTCGCCTCGCTGCTCAGCGGCCGGCTGGTCCGCACCGACGTGGCCATGACCGGCGAGGTCTCCCTCACCGGCCGTGTCCTGCCCATCGGCGGCGTCAAGCAGAAGCTGCTCGCCGCGCACCGGGCCGGCGTCACGACGGTGATCATCCCGAAGCGCAACGAACCCGACCTGGACGACGTCCCGGCCGAGGTCCTGGACAAGCTCGACGTCCACGCGGTGACGGACGTCCGCCAGGTGCTGGAGCTGGCGCTCGCTCCGGCGACGAACGGCGCGACCGCGGAGGTTCCGGTGGCGGCGTGACGGACGCCATCGGATGAGGAAGGCCCGGGTCCCGGAAAGGGGATCCGGGCCTTCCCATGTCCGGGGTCCCGGAAAAGGGGGGGTCCGGGCCGTCAGCCGTTGGCGAGCGCCACCACCCGGTCCAGCGCCCCGTTGAACTTGTCGTGGTCACCGACCGTCGGCCCCGACGACGTGTACTGCCACATCGTGTAGAAGCTCCAGCCCGCCGGCAGCGTGCCCACGGCGGTGGCGTAGCGGGCGACCCACAGCGGGTTGGCGGTCGCGAAACCGGCGTAGTTGCCGGTGCACTCCGTCCACCAGCTGGTCGCCGTGTAGATCACGGCGTCGCGTCCCGTACGCGCCTTGTACTGGGTGAGGAAGCTGCTGATCCAGCTGACCATGGCGCTCTGCGTCTTCCCGTAGCAGGACGCCCCGTACGGGTTCCACTCGATGTCGAGCACGCCGGGCAGCGTCCTACCGTCCTTCGACCAGCCGCCGCCGTGGTCGACGAAGTAGTTGGCCTGGGTGGCGCCTGTCGTCGTGTCGGGGGTCGCGAAGTGGTACGCGCCGCGGATCATGCCGACGTTGTACGAGCCGTTGTACTGCTGGGCGAAGTACGGGTTCGTGTAATACGTCCCCTCCGTCGCCTTGGTGTAGGCCCACTTGACGCCGCTGCCCCACAGGGTCGCCCAGGCGACGTTGCCCTGATGGCTGCTGACGTCCACGCCTTCCGTCTGCGTGGCGTCGCCGGTCGCCGGGGTGCCGCCCTGGCCGTCGTGGGCGACGACGCCCATGCCCAGATGGGCGGAGCCGCGGGCGGGGATGTCGGCGGCCTGGGCCGGAAGGGCGAGGAGGAGGGAGAAGGCGGCGAGCAGGATCCCCAGGGCGGAGAAGCGCTTCGGCGAGTGTGAGCGGCCGGTCGTTCCGGATCTGTGTCTGCGTCTGTGCGCGGGCATGTCGTGCCTCCGAGGAGATCGGTGGTGCACGGTGGTGCTCGGTGGGGGAACGCCTGCGGCATGCGCCCGCTCTGTATGTGGGGGGCAAGTCCTCATCGACTTGCCGGTGGCGTGGCCGGCCATGCCGGGAAATTCCTGCTGTGGCATCTTCTGCTGTGGTCATGCCAGAAACTGCCTGCCATTGAAGCTACGCAGGTGGCGGACCACGCGGGAAGAGGGCCCGGACGCTGCCGTTGGTCTACGCCTGCGAAATACTGGCGGAGCTGCGGCGATAGCGCCTCTTGGCAGAAACTTTCAGGATCCGGAAACCGAGTCAGGGGTGCTGACGTGCACGAGGACCCGAACGGCGACGGACGTCGTGTCGAACCCACGGCGTCCGGAAGTGGTGTGGACCAGGAATTCCCCGCACTGGAACGCGAGTTGACGGTGTTCCTGCGGCGCGCCCGGGCCTCCTCCGGCGAGATGGCCCGTGAGGTCCATCCCGACCTGGAGTCCTCCGCGTACGGCCTCCTCTTCCGCCTGGAGGAGTGCGGCCGCCAGCGCGCCACGGAACTCGCCGCCTACATCGGCGTCGGCAAGGCCACCATGTCCCGCCAGCTCCGGGCCCTGGAGGACCTCGGCCTCGTCGCCCGCGAGCCCGACCCCGCCGACGGCCGCGCCTGGCTCGTCCACCTCACGGAGGAGGGCCGGACGCGTTTCAGCACGGTGCGGGAGGCGCGTCGGGCGCGTTATGTGCGGCAACTGGGGGGCTGGGACCCGCGGGAGGTCGCGGAACTGGCGCGGTTGCTGCATCAGCTGAACAGCGGGATGGAGAAGTAGCGGACCGCGCGGAGGGGCGAACGCTTGTCGGGTCACCTTCCATCCGACTGGAAACGGGTGGCGGAGCGGGCGGGCGAACACCGCCGCGAAACGGCGGGCTGCCCCTCACGCGGAGGAGCGGCCGACCACTCGGAGAAGCGCGCTCGCACGAAGCGGCGCCGGCTCACCACTCCACGAACACCACCGTCGCGTCGTCATGCGTCTTGCTCCGCCCCAGACGCACCCGCCGCTCCGCGTCCGCCGCCTCCAGCGCCCGTACGCGATCCACCAGCGCCTGAGCCCCTTCCTTCCGTACGACGGTGAACAGGCCCGCCCAGTCCCCCTCCTGGAACTTCTCCACCCACCGGGTGGCACCGTCGGTCAGGGCGGCCAGCGCCCGGACGGACGATCGCGGCACCGTCCCCGTCACCGCGCGCGACGCCACCGAGGGATCCGCGGCGGCCGTGAAGAAGCCGCCCTCCTGGTTGCGGAGGGTCGAGTCGGTGAGGGCGGCGGAGGTGAGGGTCGCGCGGGGGACGTGGGAGAGGCGGTCGTCGAGGAGCGGGGTGACGGAACCGTCGGGGGACTCGAGGAGCAGTGCCGAATCCGACAGGACCAGATATTCGACCTCGGCGGCGGACCAGCGGGCGAGGACGACGGTTGCCTGAGGTGTGCGCGGGTGAGAAAGGTCACAGGTTTCGGCGTGGGCCTCGGCGGTGCGCGAAATCGAGCGGGAGAGGACCTCCCGCAGCGTCAGATCCCGGTGGGAAAGGGACAGTTCGGTCAGTGCTCCGCCGAGACGGGCGGAGAACCAGGCGACGGAATGCACGCATCCGTCGCCCCCCTCGGGGGGTGTCACCCCGTCCAGGACGACCAGTGCGCCCCCCTGTCCTGAGGCGGGAAGTCCGACCGATGCGAAGTCCTCATTGGGGCGGGCCGGGCCGCCGGGTTCCGAGACGAGTTCGGTACGCATCCGGCCAGTCTGCACGAGCCCTTCACAAGGTCCACGAGAGGCTGGCATCGACCGCCGGATGGGCGCGGACCGGCAGCTCAGCCGCCGGGTTTGGCATGGAATGATCGACTCCGGCGAAGCGTGGCGGCGAATACTGCCAAAGCCCGTCGCTCACGTCCAACCGGCCCGCCGTGCGGACGAACCGCACAGGCCAGAGGGACTTGCCCGCCAACTCCCGTCCGATGTTCACTCCTTCGGGTGGCGGGCCAGATGATGCGGGACCACTGCCCACCGGCACTGGGAGGGTCGGGAGCCGTACTGGGCGAACGCCCTAGTTGACGGAACGTCACCCGGGCCCATGGGTACACGAGTCAGGAATGCGAGCACCGGTGCAGAAGACGCGGCCGAGGCGCACAGGCAAGCAGACGGCCTCCAGCTCGACCGGGGGTGGCGCCACCGGCGACACCGCCGACTCGGCGGGCAGGGGCCGGACCGCCCACGTACGTAACCGGCTGATCGTCGCCGTTGCGGTCGTCGCGGCAGCCATCGCCGGCGCGGGCGCCCCCACGATCCTGACCGCCTCGGGTCAGCTGAACGACTCCCAGAACCTGGTGACGCTCGCGCAGCGCACCCAGCAGGCGCTGACCCTCGCGCACTCGCTGGCCGACGAGCGCGACGAGGTCACCTCGTACATCGCCGCGGGCCGCCCGAAGGACAAGGCGCCCTCGGAGCAGCGCGGCGCCCGGGTCGACCGCCAGGTCGAGGAGTTGCGGGCGGACGAGGACGCCCCCGCCGCCCTCCTCACGGACCTCGACACGATCGCCTCGCTACGGAGAGCAGCGCTCACAGGCAAGAGCACCGCTCTCGAAGCGCACCGGTCGTACTCCGACGCAATCACCGAACTGCACGCCCTCGCCGAGGACCTGGCCGAGAAACTGCCGCCCCGAGCGGGCTCCGGCGCGCACTCCCTCGCCGAACTGGACACCGCAGTCCAGCAGTCCGCCGCCGCCCGCGGACTGCTCCTCGCGGCGCTCAGCATCCCGCGCACCACGCAGACCACCGTCGACCCGTACACCGGCCTGTCGACCACCACCAGCGTCTCCTCGGAGGCCGAAACCAAGCAGCGCGACGCCCTCAGTGCCGCCGCCCAGCAGGCCCGCCTCCGCTCGGACGCGGCCCTCGCCGAGTTCCGCGAGCGGGCGCCCAAGGCCGACAAGAGCTCGTACGACTCCACGGTCACGGGGCCCGACGTCACCAACGCCGACAAGTACCTCTCGGGCCTCACCGACCAGCCGACGATCTCCGACGCCGAACTCGACACCAGTACCAAGAAGCTGGACGCGGCGCTCTCCGCCCGCGTCGACCTGATGCGCGGCGCCGAGGCCTCCCTCAACAGCCATCGCATCAAGGACCTCGAAGCGCTGCGGGACGAGGACGTCACCGCGCTGGAGATCCGCATCGCGATCATCGGCACCCTGCTGCTCGTCGCGGTCGGCGTCTCGATGGCCATGGCCCGCAGCCTCACCCGTCCGCTGGCCGTCCTGCGGCTCGGCTCGGCCCGCCTCGCCGCCGACCCGGGTGCGCAGGAGCCGGTCAAGTTCACCGGCCGCAACGACGAGTTCGCCCAGGTCGTCCGCTCCGTGAACGCGCTGCACGCGCAC
The DNA here is from genome assembly GCF_026341825.1 of Streptomyces sp. NBC_00620. Taxonomy (GTDB): domain Bacteria; phylum Actinomycetota; class Actinomycetes; order Streptomycetales; family Streptomycetaceae; genus Streptomyces. The sequence continues at coordinate 172,999 of NZ_JAPENY010000001.1, read as the reverse complement.
GCCGCCGCCCTGCACGAGCGGCTCACCACCCTCGAAGGCGATCGCAAGCACCTCATCGGCCAGCGCCAGCTGATGGCCGACGAGCGCGACAAGCTCCGCGTCGAACTGGCTGCGGCCGCCGCCCACTTGGAGCAGGTGCGCGGCAGCATCCACGGCACCTTCGTCAACCTCGCGCTGCGCACCCTCGGCCTCGTCGAGCGTCAACTCGGCGTCATCGAGGGCCTGGAGGAGCGCGAGCAGGACCCCGACCGCCTCGCCACCCTCTTCAAGCTCGACCACTTCGCGACCGTCATGCGGCGCCACAGCGAGAACCTGCTCGTCCTCGCGGGCGCCGAGCACGGCCAGCAGCACGCCGGGCCGGTCCCGCTCGTCGACGTCGTACGCGCCGCGGTCAGCGAGATCGAGCGGTACGAACGTGTCCGCATCGCCACGCTGCCGCCGCACGCGCACCTTGCCGGGTTCGCCGCGGACGACATCTCGCACCTCGTGGCCGAACTCCTGGAGAACGCCTCGTCGTTCTCGCCGCCCGACATGTCCGTGGAGGTCTCCGGCTGGCTCCTGGAGAACGGTGAGGTGATGCTCTCCGTGCAGGACGAGGGCATCGGCATGACCACGGAGCGGATGAAGGAGCTCAACTCCCGGCTCGCGGAGTTCGAACCGGAGGACGCCTACGACCAGGAGAGCGGCGAGGGCCTCGGGCTCGGCCTGTACGTGGTGGCCCGGCTCGCCCACCGGCACGGCGTACGCGTGACGTTGCGCGAACAGAAGCAGGGCGGCATCGCGGCCGTCGCCGTCCTCCCGGGGACCCTCCTGACCCCCGCCCCCTCCACCGCCGTACCCTCCGCCACCCCGGCCGCCGCGGCCACCCCCGCACTCACCCTCCCCGGCGCGGACGCCGAGGCCAACTCCAACGTCCTGTACGGCCGTTCGAGGCTCCCGGTGCGGCCCCCGGCCGGGGACGAGGACCCGTTCATCGCGGCGGCGCAGGAAGCGGTACGGGGGGCTGCCGCCGGGGACACGGTGAGCGAGGCCGAGGCGGGCGAGGACGCCCAGGCGCCGGAGGAGTCCGCCCCGACGCCCAGCGCGCCGGATCCGACGCCCGAGCCGACGCCCGAGACCACGATGGAGCTCCTGGCCCCGGTACCCCCGATGGACGAGCCGGTCGAGACCGGGGGAGTGCCCTGGGCTGGAGCGCCCGCCGAGACGGCCTCGGATCCTGGGCCGGCCGCCCCGACCGGAACAGCCGCTGAGGCAGGGCCCGATGGGGCACCCGAGGCCGGACCCGCAGTACCCACCGAGTCGGTGGCGCCCACCGCACCCGAGCCGGTCTTCGAGTCGTCGGCGATCTCCGAGTCGCCGGAAGCCTCCCGCCCCCGCTCGGTCTCCGAGCCGGAGGAGTCCCCCCGAGCCAGGCCTGTCGCCGGGTCGGGCGATGCCCCCTGGGCCCGTACGACGTCCTCCCAGTCACCGGAGACCATCCAGCGAGGGTCGGTCCCCGGACCGGAGGACACCCCCCGGCCAGAGGCACCCCACGCCCCGTACCCCACCCCCCACGTAACCCTCCCCACCCAGACCACCACGGCCGCTTCCAAGACCACCCCCACCCCCGACCCCTACGCCATCGGCCCCGACACCCACGATCGTGTCCCTGACGCGGACGTGGACGAGCCCGAGCGGGTCACCGACAAGGGGCTGCCCAAGCGGACGCCGAAGATCTCCGCGCCCGCGCCGGCCCCGAGGCCACGCACGGGCGGTGTGGACGCCGAGGCACTGCGCCGCAGGCTCGGCGGGTTCCACCGGGGTGCGCAGGAGGGCCGCCGCGAGGTGGAGGCGGAGATCGCCGACCAGACCGCGGAGCTGAACGTGCCCGCGCATGGCGCGGGGCCGCACGCACAGGACGTAGAACCATCGGGGGGCACAGTCGAGGAGGCAAGCAGTTGACCGCGCCCAGTACCTTCGGCCTGAGCAGTGAAGCCCGAAACCTGCACTGGCTGTTGACGAACCTCGTCGAGGAGGTGCCCGGCATCCTCTCGGTCGCGGTCGTCTCCTCCGACGGGCTGCTGCTGCTCTCCTCCGACCCCGGGAGGAACGCGGAGGCCCGGGAGGCGAGGGAGGAACGCCCCACGGGCCCCAAGGGGTCCGCCGCCGACCTGGCCACCATCGTCTCCGGCATCGGCAGCCTCACGATCGGCGCCGCCAAGCTGATGGACGGCGGTGCCGTCAAGCAGACGATGGTGGCGATGGACGAGGGCAGCCTGTTCGTGATGTCGATCAGCGACGGCTCGCTGCTCGGTGTGCACGGTTCCCCGGACTGCGACATGAGCGTGGTGGCGTACCACATGGCGCTCTTCGTCGGCAGGGCCGGACACGTCCTGACCCCCGAACTCCGCGTCGAGTTGCGGAAATCGCTGGAGACAGAGTCGACGGGGAGCGCCCGATGAGCGGTGGTACACCCAAGCTCCCGGTCCGCGGCGGCGACCGCAAAGCCGCCCGCGTGCGCCCCTACTCGCTCACCGGCGGCCGTACCCGCTTCGGACACGTGCTGCTCGTGGAGACGTTCGTCGCGGCGCTCGAAGCCCCGGAGGAACGTCGGGAGTTGACCAACGGATCGCTCGGAACCCGGGTGATGCCGGAGATGCGGGCGATCGTCGAACTCTGCCGCCGGATGCGTACGGTGGCGGAGGTCGCCGCCCTCCTCAGGATGCCGCTCGGCGTGGTCCGCGTGCTCCTGAGCGACCTGGCGGACCAGGGAAAGATCCGTGTGTACGGAACCGGTCACGGCCCGGGACAGCCGGACCGCGCTCTGCTGGAAAGGGTGCTGAGTGGACTCCGTCGTCTCTGAGGGCGCGCCAAGAACCGCCTTCCCCAACGCAGTTCAGGTACCGGCGCCGCCATCGCTCCCCGAGGCGGACGAGAACCTCCAGGCCTGGCAGACGGACCGCACCCGCGCCCCGATCGCGACGAAGATCGTGGTGGCGGGCGGCTTCGGAGCAGGCAAGACCACACTCGTCACCGCGGTCTCCGAGATCACGCCCCTCCAGACGGAGGCGCTGATGACACAGGCCGGCGCGGACACCGACGACCTGACCGGGACGCCGGAGAAGCTGACCACGACCGTGGCCATGGACTTCGGCCGCATCACGCTCGACGACGACCTGGTCCTGTACCTCTTCGGGACGCCGGGCCAGCAGCGGTTCTGGTTCATGTGGGACGACCTGGTGCGCGGCGCGATCGGCGCGGTCGTCCTCGCCGACACCCGCCGCCTCAAGGACTGCTTCCCGGCGCTCGACTACTTCGAGAGCTGCGGACTGCCGTACGTCGTCGCGGTCAACCACTTCGACGGCAGCGAGCGGTACGAGCCCGAGGACGTGCGCGAGGCCCTCACGGTGCCTCCGCACATACCTGTCATGATCATGGACGCGCGCCGCCGGATCTCGGTCGTCGAGACCCTCCTCGCCCTGGTCGGCCACGCGCTCGAAGTCAGCCCCGAGTAGGAGACAGCACCCGCATGCGGAAGATACTCGTCGTCGGAGCCGGCCAGTCCGGACTCCAACTCGCCCTCGGCCTCCAGTCGCAGGGGTACGAGGTCACCCTGATGTCGAACCGGACGGCGGACGAGATCCGCTCCGGCCGTGTCATGTCGACGCAGTGCATGTTCGACACGGCACTGCAGCACGAGCGCGATCTCCAGCTGAACTTCTGGGAGTCCCAGGCCCCGAAGATCGAAGGACTCGGCGTCTCGGTGGCTGTGCCGGGCTCCTTCGATCCGGGCCCCTCGCAGCGTGCGATCGACTGGGTGGGCAAGCTCGACGGGTACGCGCAGTCGGTGGACCAGCGGGTGAAGATGGCCGGCTGGATGGAGACGTTCGCGCAGCGCGGCGGCCAGCTGGTGATCCACGGCGCGGCGGTCTCCGACCTCGACTACTTCGCCCGTACGTACGACCTGGTCCTGGTGTCGGCGGGCAAGGGCGAGCTGGTGTCCATGTTCGGCCGGGACGCCTCCCGTTCCCCGTACACGGAGCCGCAGCGCGCGCTCGCGGTGGCGTACGTCCACGGCCTGGGCCCGCGCCCGGAGCACCCGGACTACGACGCGGTCCGCTGCAACCTGGTCCCGGGCGTCGGTGAACTCTTCGTCATGCCGACCCTCACCACCTCAGGGCGTGCCGACATCCTCTTCTGGGAGGGCATACCCGGCGGCCCGCTGGACGCCTTCCAGGGCGTCAAGGACCCGGCCGAACACCTCTCCCTGACCCTGGAACTCATGGAGCGGTTCACGCCGTGGGAGCACGCGCGAGCGACTAAGGCCGAACTGACCGACGCGCAGGGCACGTTGTCCGGCCGTTACGCCCCCACCGTCCGCAATCCGGTCGGCCGGCTCCCCGGCGGCGGCCTGGTCCTGGGCGTCGCCGACGTGGTCGTGGCGAACGACCCGATCACCGGCCAGGGCTCCAACTCGGCCTCCAAGTGCGCCGCCGCGTACCTCGCCTCGATCGTCGAGCACGGTGAGAAGGAGTTCGACGAGACCTGGATGCGGGCGACGTTCGACCGGTACTGGGACACGGCGCAGCACGTGACGAAGTGGACGAACGCGATGCTCGGCGTTCCGCCGGAGCACGTCCTGAACCTCATCGGCGCGGCAGGCCAACTCCCGCCGGTGGCCGATCGCTTCGCGAACGGCTTCAACGACCCCGCGGATTTCGAGAACTTCTTCTATGAGCCGGAGAAGACAGGCGCTTACCTGGCGTCGGTCGCCGGAGCCTGACAGCCCCCAGTACGAGATCAGGGCCCCTGGACACTGTGTCCGGGGGCCCTTTGCCGGTTTGTCACCGCTTGGACGAGCATGCTCGTGAAAGCTGGATGAGCATGCTCGTGAAAGCGCGGGATTACGCGAGGTTGACGGTCTGGGGGCCGGTCGCGGGCTTCTTGATCGGGACATTCTTGACCTTGTACGTATTCACGTCGCCCTCATCGTCTATGCAGACAACCTTGGCGGTGCCGGTCGTGCCGTTCTTCGGAATGCCTGGGAGAGTGACGGTGTACTTTTCGACCGGATCCTCGCCAAGGAGTTCGTCCGAGTCGGCGGTCCCCTTCTTGGGGGTTATCGTCACTATCTGCGGTACTGAATCAGCGAATTTGGCGCAGCTCACGGTCCCAGTGACAGTTACTTTCACGGCGGCGTCAGCTGTGCCGATGGTTGCCACAGATGCAGCGAGCGTCAGCGAGGCCACGACCGCGGCGGGGCCGAGTGCCTTCCTTTTGGTGCTGCTGAAATTCGGCATTTCGGACTCCCGTACTGATTTTCAGACGGCTTTGTCGAGAGTGCCGGATTGCGTGACTGTGCAAGACGCAGACCGCAGCGCTGAATGGCGCAGTCAGACGTACGCCGTCATATGGGTCCGCATGGGTGAGCCGATCGAATCCGGCTTTCGACGCCAACTTCCTTACGTGTGGAGAGCACTTCTTCAGGTGTGGCGTTCGTTAATCGAGCCTAGCGAGAGGTGGGAGGCGTGTCCACTTTTGGCCCAACGTGCGTGATTGACGCCTAAAACACCGCGGCGCCCCTAAAGGGGAGCCGGTGCGCCGAAGCCCTCATCCTCACCCTCCATGGCCCCCTCGGGAAGCTTCGGCGGCGTGTAGTGGCCCTTGGGCAGGGCAGATCCCGGATCCGGCCGCACAGCCCCCAGCACCGGATTGGCGGCAATGGGCGAGACCTTGATCTTCGTCCCGGGCCGGGGCGCCTGCACCACAACCCCGTCCCCCAGATACAGGGCGACGTGCGTGGCCTCGGGGAAGTAGACGACCAGATCCCCCGGCCGCAGCTCGCTCAGCGGAATGCGCGGCAGCTGGGCCCACTGCTCCTGACTGGTCCGGGGGATGGGTCGCCCGGCATGCTCCCAGGCCTGTGACGTGAGCCCCGAGCAGTCGTACGTGGCCGGCCCCTCCGCCCCCCACTCATAAGGCTTCCCGACCTGCTCGACGGCGTACCGGAGCGCCTCCTCACCCTCCTGCGAGGGCCGCCGCTCCCCGCTCAGCGCACCCGAGGCCATGAACTTCTTCTGGGCCGCGGCCTCCCCCGACTTCTCGAACTCGGCCAGCTCCGCGAGCTGATCGACGGTCAGTGAGGCAAGCAGCTCCTCGACCTCCTTCAGCCGCCCGCGCACCTCGTCCCGCTCCTTCTTCTGCCGTGCGGCGAGGGTGAGTTGACTGTCCAGGGCCTTGCGCGCGTCCCGGGCCAGCGTGTCCGTCCGCTTCTCGTTGCCGACCAGCCGGTCCACGGTCTTGGCCCGCTCGCGCGACAGCTGCATGACCACATGCCCCTGGTCGAGGGCGTGCTGCGGATCGCGGGCGAGCAGCAGCCGCACGTACGGGGAGATCTCACTCCGGCCTTGGTACTGCTGCCGGGCGAGCCGCCCCGCGGCGCCGCGGCTGTCATGCAGGGAGAGGCGCGCCTTGGCCAGCCGACCGTCCACCACCGCCACCTCGGCCCGCTTCTTCTTCAGCTGCTCCTCGGTGGCGTTGTACGTCTCGGTGGCCTGCTCGGCCTCCCGGTACAGCCGCTGAAGATCCGTCAGCAACTCGGCGACAGAACGCGAGCCGGGCTCGGAAGGCGCGGGAACGGCCGAAGCACCGGGCGAGAACACCAACACCACCCCGGCGGTCACCGTAGCCACGGTCGCCGTACAGACCAGACGCAGGAGCCTTCCTGACACGTCATCACCTCCGGTGCGGGGGTGGTCGGTCCACCTCTCACCGGCAGGATCGGGCGCGCGCATCCCGGGCGCGCGCCGGCTGGTCGGTTCGGCCGAAGAAGGTCACTCGTCGGCGTTGGCCTCCGGCGTGGCGTCCGGCTTGCGCCCGGTTTTAGACCAGGGCCACTTCAGCCCGCGCCCCGCAGCCCCCGAGGGGTCGTATTCATACTTCCACCCCTGATGCAGCCCGAGCCGTTTGCTCTGCCCGGCCTGCACCCGCCGGTAGACGAGCACGGTGGGTGGCCCGCCACCCGAGTCCGGAACAGGAACCCGATAAGTCTTCGGCGGATGCCCGGTGGCCCCGAGGAGCACAGGCAGCACCCGCCCATCCAGAGGCCCACCAACAAAGGGAGTGTCTTCGCTCTTCACAGCCCCAGTGTCACAAACGCCACCACGATGCGAGCGGGTACGCCACCCTCACAGGTGCGCCACTCTCACGGGTGCGCCACTCTCACGGGTGCGCCACTCTCGCGGGCGCGCCACTTCCACCGGCGCGCCCCCCTCACAGCAGCCGCGCCGCGTCCCCGATCACCGGAAGCACCCGCCGCCCCAGCGATCCCACAACCCCGTCCGCACTCTCCACCACGAGCGCGGCCTTCACCACACCGGCGGTCTGCGGATCCCGCCCGGCGGTGGCCACGACCGCCACCACGAACTGCTCGACGAGCCAGTCCCGCAACTCGTCCAGCGGCGGTTCCTTGCCCTCGTCGAGCCAGATGAGCGAGGCGGCCTCCACGGCGGTGATCCACATCCGTACGGTCATCCGCAGCTTCAGCCCCGGCTCCCGCACACCCAGATGATCAAGAATGTGCTCGGCGGCAGCCCGCCGCACCCCGTCCACGATGGCCGTGGTCCGAGACGTCTCGACGACACTCCCGCCCTGCAGCAAAGCACTGAACCCGGCGTCGTGCTGATCCACGAACGCCAGATACCGGTCAAGAGCCCGCGACAGCCGCTGCGTCAGCGCCCCCTCCGGAGGCTCGGCGAAACACTGCTCCAACTCCTCCGCCGCAGACCGAAGCGCAGCCTCGTACAACTGCTGCTTCCCGCCCGGAAAGTACCGGTAAACGAGCGGCCGCGAGACCCCCGCCGCCTCGGCCACATCATCGAGCGAGACCTCCTCGGGCGCCCGCTGGGCAAAGAGCGACAGAGCCGCCTCAAGCAGCTGACTGCGCCGCTCCTCAACACTCAGCCGACGGTAGGCGGGGGTAGGAGCCGCAGAGGTCATGCCCGGCAGCGTAACGGCGGACCACCGCACAAGCCCCCACGCCCCCGCAGCCGCCGAAGCACGCGAGGGGCCGTGTCGGTACATCAAATGCCCGCATCCGGACGGATCCAAAGCAGACGGCACCTTCCATCCTCACAGTCGATCCGTCCGGATGCGGGCGGATGTACCGGCGCGGCCCCGCCCCACGACGGCGCCCGGGCGCCACCGGCACGCACCCGAAGGCCGCACCCGTCAGGCCAGCAGCCCCGACGCCTTCCACAACCGCCGCCCGGCCCCCCGAAGCACCCCGATGTCATCCAGGAACTCGGTCAACCGCTTGGCCCCGGTCTGCATCACATCCCGCCGATGCCCACTGGCCTTCACCTGGGCAAGAGCTTCCCGCTTGTCGAGCCCGACGTTCGTATAGACCGAGGGATTGACGAACGCGACGGAGAACACCCGGGCGAACTCACCCGAGGTCACCCGAGTGAACTCCTGGGACCACCGGGGCGCCGTCACCATCTGCCGCCGCAGCTCCTCTCGCGCGTACCGCACATGCCGCGCCTCCTCCACGACGTGGATCCGAGTAACCCCCCGGACAAGCGTCTGCACCCGCTCGTCCGGAAAGGTCAGCCGCTGCATCCAGTCAAGAATCTCCTCACCGAGGAGCGTCGCGGTAAAGGACCCCGGAGTCGTGGAGATGGTCTTGAACAGCCGCCCCAGATTCAAATGCGCCCGGCTCACCGGGTAGTAAGGCGTCTCACTCCGGACAATCAGCCGGGCGAACATCTTCGAGTGCCGGCACTCGTCCTCGATCTCGGTCAGCGCATACCGCACATGCGCACTGGTCGCGGCTTTGTCGTAGATGTGCCGCACCAGAAGCTGCATCAGAATGATCTCGAACCAGATCCCCAACGAGGCAAGCGCCGCAGCCTCATGCCGCGACAGAGCGATCCGCTGCTCCTCGCTCATGGTCCGCCACAGCGGAGTGCCGTACAGCGACACCAACTCCGGCGGCCAGAACCACTTGCCGTCCTCGAACGGCGCGTCCCAGTCCAACTCCTCGTCCGGGTCGAAGGAGTGCTTGGCGGAGGATTCGAGCAGCCGCGAGGCCACCTGCTCCCGGTCCTTGAGCAGACCGAGCGCGTCGCGCAGCACATCGGCTTCGATCATCGCTGTCCCCATCCCAAGTCGTACCGGACACCTGCGAGTTACCGGCGGTCACATTTTATGAGACAACGTGTCAGCAAGCCCGTCAATCCCTCCCACACGACTTGTCGACGCCGAATAAAACCCACCCCCGCCAAGCCGCACCCGGCATCATCAACCCCATGACCGAGCCCTACGAGCCCGCCAACCCCGCCCAAGCGAACCGCCCCGCGGCCCGCCGCAGCCTGGAGGGCCTGGCCCTAGGCGACGCCTTCGGCGAGCGCTGGTTCCCCCTCTTCCGCGACCGCTTCCAGGCGTACGAGGAGATCCGCGCCCGGCGCACACCCCAGGAACCGGAGTGGCACTGGACGGACGACACGGCGATGGCGCTCGGCGTGCTCAGGGTCCTGGACGAGCACGGCGAGATCCGCCGGACGGAGCTGGCCCAGGCCTTCGCCCTCGGCTACGACGCGGACCAGGCCCGAGGCTACGGGTACGGGATGCACGAACTGCTCCCGCGACTCCTCCAAGAACCAGAGCGCTGGCGGGAGTTGGCAAGGGATCTCTTCGACGGCGAAGGCAGCCTGGGCAACGGCGCGGCGATGCGCGTCGCCCCGCTGGGGGCGTGGTTCCAGGACAGCCTGCCGCGCGTGGTCGAGCAGGCGAGACTCTCCGCCGAGGTGACGCACGCCCACCCGGAGGGCATAGCGGGCGCGATAGCCGTGGCGGTAGCGGCCGCACTCTCCGCCCGGGGCGAACTGGACCTGGCCGCCGTCGCGTCCAAGACCCCCGACAGCGCGGTCCGCGACGGCCTGACCAGGGCGGCGGACCTCCCCTTCACCACCGAACCCTGGAAGGCGTCCGACATCCTCGGCAACGGCCATCGAATCCGAGCCGACGACACGGTCCCCTTCGCGGCCTGGTGCGCCGCCCGCCACCCGACCGACCTGACCGCCGCCCTCTGGAGCACGGCCGAGGGCTTCGGCGACGTCGACACGACCTGCGCGATCACGGGCGGAATAGTGGCCGCGCGCACAGGGACGGACGGCGTCCCGGAGGAGTGGCTGCAACGCAGGGAAAAGGTACCCGGAGCTTCCTAGACGGCCCCGGCAGGGAACGACTTCCGCAGGGTGAACGCGTACGCGGTGGGCCCATGCTCACGCAGGTGAAGGATGCGCTCCTCGGCCTCCGCCACCGTGGGGCGGTGGCCGGCCGGAACCCACCACATGGCGACCATCGCCTCCTCCACCCGCTCGAACCAGTCGCGCCGGCGGGCCAGCAGCTCACGGTGCTGCCCCTGGTACATGAAGGCGGTCAGGGCGTTCGTGTCCCGCCAGGTCGACATGTTGATGATCAGCCATTCGTCGTCGAAGACGGCCAGGTCCGTCGCATCGCCGGAGTCGCTCTGCAACCGCCAGACGAACCCGTCCGCCGCGTCGGCGACGGCGTTCACGGGGTCGAGTGCCTCGACGAAGTCCTTCAACTGAGGGGAATCCAAAGGCGCTTTGAGCCGGCCAATGTTCACCTGGGCGAGTTCGTACCCGAGTTCAGTCATGAACCGAACGATAGGTCGGCCCGCAAGCCCACCACACCCCCCTTCTCACCAACCGGACATCACCATCAGCCCGCTCACAGCCCGAGCGCCGCCTCCATCACCGCCTTCGCGATGGGCGCCGCATCCCCACCTCCGCTGATGTCCCCCCGCTCGGCCGACGCGTCCTCGACGACGACGGCGACGGCCACCGCGGACCCGATGGAGTCGTCGGCCTCGGCCCAGGAGATGAACCAGGCGTACGGCGTACCGGAGTTGCCGATGCCGTGCTGGGCGGTGCCGGTCTTGCCCCCGACGGTGGCGCCGGGGATGGCGGCGTTCGAACCGGTGCCCTCTGTCACCACATCCCTCATCAGCTCACGCAGCCGCAGCGCGGTGGAGGGGTTCATCGCCTGATGCAGCGTCCTGGGCCCGGTGCTGGACACCGTGGCGCCACCCCGGGTCGTCGTCTTCTCCACCAGATAGGGCGACTTGACGGACCCGCCACCCGCCACGGCCGCCGAGATCATCGCCATCTGAAGGGGCGTGGCCCGGGTGTCGAACTGCCCGATGGAGGACAACGCCAGCTGAGCACGGTCCAGCCGCATATCGAAGTTGCTGGGCGCGACAGCGAACGGAATCCTCAACTTCCGGTCGTTGAAGCCGAAGTTCGCCGCACTCCGCGTCATGTTCTCCAGCCCCACATCCACACCGAGCTTCGCGAACACGGTGTTGCAGGACCACTCGAAGGCATACCGCAGCGAAGCGTTCTCGCAGCCCTCGATCTCGTTCGTGAGGTGGGTCGTCGTACCGGGCAGCGTGTACGGGTTCGGAGAGTCGGTCGGCATGTCGACATCCGTCACCACGCCCGCGTCAAGGGCCGCCGCGGCCGTCACCACCTTGAACGTCGACCCCGGCGGATACGTCTGCCGGATCGCCCGGTTGAGCATCGGCTTGCTCTCGTCCCCGTTGAGCCGCGCCCAGGCCTCCGCCACCGCGGGGCCCGTCCCGGACAGCACCTCCGGGTCGTACGACGGTGTCGAGACCAGCGCGAGGATCTTCCCGGTGGACGGCTCGATCGCGGCCACCGCACCCCGCCGCGAGCCGAGCCCCTCGTACGCCGCCTGCTGCGCGGCCGGGTCGAGGGTGGTGACGACCTTGCCGCCGGGGTTCTGGGCGCGCGTGAGGTCGTTCCACAGGGGGAGCGGGGCGAGCATCGGGTCGCTGCCGGAGAGGATGCCGTCCTCGGCGTTCTCCAGGAACGCGGTCCCGTACACCTGCGAGGCGAAGCCGGTGACGGGCGCGTACAACGGCCCGTTCTTGTACGTCCGTTCGTAGCGGAGCTGCTCGCCGCTGTCCTTGGAGCCGGTGACCGCCCTGCCGCCGACGAGGACGTCGCCGCGGGGCTGGCCGTAACGGGCGATCGGCTGGCGGCGGTTGGCGGGATTCTCGTCGTACGACCGGGCCTGGAAGACCTGGACACGGGTGGCGTTGACAAGCAGAGCGACCAGCAGCACCGCGCACAGGGCGGCAGCTCTACGGATGTAGCGCGTCACAACGCAACGACCTCCCGATGGCTCACGGCGCCCCCGCCCCGTCGTACTGACTCCGCGCCGAGTCGCTGATCCGGATCAGCAGCGCCACGATGATCCAGTTGGTGACGACCGAGGACCCGCCCTGTGCGAGGAACGGCATCGCCATTCCGGTGAGCGGGATCAGCCCGGTCACCCCGCCCGCGATGACGAAGACCTGGAGCGCCACGATCGACGCGAGCCCGATGGCGAGGAGCCGCCCGAAGGGGTCGCGCAGGGAGAGGCCGGCCCGGTAGCCGCGCTCGACGAGAAGGGCGTACAGCAGGAAGATCGCGGACAGGCCGATCAGGCCGAGTTCCTCGCCCGCCGTCGCCAGGATGAAGTCCGACTTGGCGGCGAAGCCGATGAGGATGGAGTGGCCGAGTCCGAGGCCGGTGCCGAGCATCCCGCCGGCGGCGAACGCGAAGAGGGACTGGGCGATCTGGTTGGGCCCTTCGCCCGCCTCGATCGATGCGAAGGGGTGCAGCCACTCCTGCACCCGGCTGTGGACGTGCGGTTCGAGCCGGCCGACGGCGACCGCGCCCACACCGGCGAGCAGCAGGCCCACCGCGATCCAGCCGGTGCGGCCGGTGGCGACGTACAGCAGGATCACGAACAGGCCGAAGAACAGCAGCGAGGTCCCCAGGTCCCGTTCGAGGACCAGTACGCCCACGCTCAGCAGCCAGATCGCGACGATCGGGCCGAGTACCCGGCCGGTGGGGAGCTGGAGTCGTTTGAACCGCCAGATCTGGCGGCCGGTGTACGCGAGCGCGTTGCGGTTGGCGGCGAGATAGCCGGCGAAGAAGAGCGCGAGCAGCACCTTCGCGAACTCGCCCGGCTGGATGGAGAATCCGGCGATCCGGATCCAGATGCGGGCGCCGTTCACGGCAGGGAAGAAGATCGGCAGCGTCAGCAGGACGAGTGCGGTGACGACGGAGACGTAGGTGTAGCGCTGCAGGACGCGGTGGTCGCGCAGGAAGAGCACGACCGCGATGAAGAGCGCGACGCCGAGCGTCGACCAGATGAGCTGGGTGGGGGCGGCCTGGTCGCGCGGGGTCTCCAGGTCGAGTCGGTAGATCAGCACCAGGCCCAGGCCGTTGAGGAGTACGGCGATGGGCAGCAGCAGCGGATCGGCGTACGGCGCCCTCAAGCGCACCGCGAAGTGGGCAAGGAGTGCGAGCACGCCGAGCCCGGCGCCGTAACCGGCGGCGCCGGGCGGGACGGTGCCGTTCTTCGCGAGACCGACAGCGCAGTAGCCGTACACGCAGAGCAGAACGGCGAGGACGATGAGGGTGAACTCGATGCCACGGCGCCGGGGCAGGCGTACAGCGGGGGTGGGCGGCTCCGCTGCCACGGTCGTTCCGGACATTCCGGCCTTGATCATGTCCGGAACGTAGCAAGCGGAGATCCTGATGTCCCGTTATGTAGTGATAAACGGGCTGTTCCGGTGCACCTTGCGCACCACCTGCTGGCTCAGCACCAGCGGGGAGCCGGGCCGATGTTGTCGATGTAGCGCGCCGCACCCCAGGCCCAGGTGCCGTCGGTGAGCTGGTACCAGAGGCGGTTGCCGTCGACGGACTGGCCCGAGGTCTTGCAGAAGATGTGCACGATCTCGCCGTACCTCGCGACGCGGAGCACCCGGCTGCCACGGTTCGGGGCGGTGCGCAGGGCGAGTCCGCCGCGGGCGCTGATCCGGCCCTTGTAGCGGCGCGGGTCGTTGTCGCGGCTGTCGCCGCGACCGTTCTCCGAGTCGCGGCCGTCGTCGTCCCTGCCGTCGAACCTGCCGTCGTCCCTTCCGTCTTCCCTCCCGTCGTCCCTGCCGTCCTCTTCCCAGTCAGGGCCGTCGCCGTCGTCCCGCCCGTTGTCCCACTCGCGGCTGTCGCCGCTCCCGGGGTCCCAGTCGTCGTCGGCGAGGGCGGGGGTGGCGCCGGCGAGTGCGATGAGGCTGCCGGCGGCGAGAGTTATGGCGAGACGTGTGTACGTGGACCGCAGGGGCTTGGGGGACATGGGGGGCTCCTCCAGAAAAGGGGGCGAACCTGACTAATCGCCACATTAGGAGCGGGCCGGGGTGCGCGCAGGTCACACTGCGCCATCGGGGATCCAGAGGAGCTCGGAGCCTTCAGGGAGCTGCGGGGCCATCGGGGTGAGGAGCCCCCGGGGGCCCGGGTTGCTGCGCGGACTGAGGGAGCGTCAAGGTCGCCACCGCCCCGCCGTCGGGAGCGTTGGCGAACGCCAGCCGCGCGCCAAGGACCTCCGCCTGGCCGAGGGCGATCGTCAGCCCGAGCCCGTGCCCCTTCGAACCGCCCTCGGTCCGGAACCGCTGCGGCCCGTGCTCCACGAGGTAGTCCGGGTAGCCGTCGCCGTGGTCCCGCACGGTGACGACCGGACCGTCGACCGCCAGCACCACCGGCCCACGCCCGTGCTTGTGCGCGTTGGCCACCAGATTCCCGAGCACCCGCTCGAGCCGGCGCCGGTCGGTCTCCACGCGCGTGTCCCGTACGACCCGGACCTCGGTCTCGGTCCCCGACGCCCGCACCACCCGCTCGGCCAGCGGAACCAGCGGCTCCGAGTCCAGGTCGAGCCGCTCACTCCGGGCGTCGAGGCGGGAGATCTCCAGCAGGTCCTCGGTGAGCGTGCGCAGCGCGGCGACCCGGTCGCGCACCAGCTCGGTCGGGCGCCCCGGCGGCAGCAGTTCGGCCGCCGCGTGCAACCCGGTCAGCGGGGTCCGCAGCTCGTGCGCCACGTCCGCGGTGAACCGCTGCTCGCTCAGCAGCTTGCCCTGCAACGAGGAGGCCATGGTGTCGAGGGCGGCGGCCACGGCGGCCACCTCGTCCTGGCGGCCCGAGCCGGAGGCGAGGGGGGCGACGACGGTACGCGGGTCGTTGACGCGCGCGTCCAGGTCGCCCGCGCTGATCCGCCGCGCGACCCGCGCCGTCGCGTGCAGCCGCCGGGTCACCCGGGTCACCGCGAACGCCCCCACAAGGAGAGTCGCCCCGATCGCGAGCGCCGAGGACCACACGATCGCCCGGTCCAGCGCCTCGATGGCGTGCGCGCCCTGCGAGTAGTCGAACTTGACGGCGAGCGCGCGCCCGCCGTCGGCCGGCCCGGCCGCCCACATCGTGGGGTGCCGGTCCTGGTCGCTGCTGACCATCGTGCCGCGCTGCCCGTCCGCCGCCAGCTCGCGCAACTGCTCCGGCAGCCCGGGGAGATCGACGCCCGCGCCCGGCGGAAGCCGGTCTCCCGCCTCGTACGCCGTCGTCACCTCGGTGAGCCGGGCGAGTGCGCGGCCGCGCGCCTCACCGACGGTCTGGTTGGTCACCGAGACGTGCACGAGGACGCCGAGGAGGGCGGCGAGGCCGCAGCACATCACCGTGATGAAGGCGGCGGCCTTCCAGGTGAGGGTGGCGGTCCACTGGGGGAGGCGCCGGAGGGGGAGTCTCATGAGGCGCTCGGGGAGGCGCTCGGCGTGGCGGCCGGGGACCTGGACGGCGTGGGTGCCCCGGTGGAGGTGCCGACCCGCAGGATCTCGTCGCGCGTCGCCAGCATCGCGTGCTGGTGCGTGTCCCAGGACCAGACCGTGCGGTACTCGTAGCCGGGCAGGGTGGACGCGGCCCGGACGACCAGCTCGCGGCCCGCGAACTCGACGCCGATCACGGCGTCCGTGGTGTTCATGACCTGGACAAGACGGTGCTTCTCGAAGGTGTAGACACGCACGGTCAGCTGGTCCTCTGGCACCGTGAAGCCGAGCACCAGGTCGTCCTTGCCGTCGCCGGTGAGGTCGCGGTAGTACGCCTGGAGGACCGGGCAGCCCTTGCCCCGCGCGCCTGACGGGCCCCCGCAGTCACCGAGCCGCTCCGCGGTCTCCGGGTACAGCGCCGTCCGGCCGGTGTACTCGTCCGGGTGGGCGGCGACCTGCGCCTCGATCACCGAGACCGGGTCCAGCTCGTGGATGTCGTCGTTCTCCACCGCGATGCCCTTGACGACCTCGGTGTCCGCCTCGCCGTAGTCGAGCGCGGGCGTCGTGGCGGGTGCCAGTGTGGGCCACAGCTGGGAAGGGCCCACGGCGGTGGGTGTCTCGCCGGCGCCGCGCAGATCGCCCGGGTCGCCGCAGCCCGCGAGCGCGAGCAGCGGGACTGCGGCGAGCAGGGCGATCGCCCTGGGCACACGGCGGCTGTGGGTCACTGCACTCCAGCGAGGGAAACGGGAGGCGAGCGGCTCGCCCCGCACACCATATTCGTAGGGAAGTCCTTTTTGTTCGCCGGCTGGACCCCGGTGCGGTCGGTGAACGGCCGCGCGAGCCTCACGGCTCCGCCAGCTCCTCCAGGAGCCTGGCCGTGGTGAGCCCGGCCCGCAGGTACTCCACGAACAGCTCATTGTGCAGCGCCCACGGCGAGCGCCGGGTCCGGATCAGCCGTATCGCCTCGTCTGCGGTGTGTCCCGCGCGCATCAGCGCGTGCGCGACCACGAGACCGGAGCGGTTGTAGCCGTGAAAGCAGCGGACCAGGACGCGGCGCCCGTCCTCCAGCGCGTCGTCGGCGGCCTGCGCGAGACGGATGACGCCCGCCAGCTGCGTACCGTCGAGGGGCCCGTCGGGGACCGGCCACACATGGTGCTCGACGCCCGGGTCCGGCCCGTGCCCCGGCAGCCGCAACAAGGTCAGGACCAGGTCGAACTCATCGTGTACGACGGCGAACTCCGGCTCTCCGGAGCGTCCCGTGAACGCGTGCCCGCCCATCCACAGGCCGGGCACGATCTCGCTCCACGGGCTGTCCGGAGCCGGCACATCCGACGGCCTTCTGCGGGTCCGCAACGACGCCTCCCACCAACTCCCCCAACTGCTCACAAAGGTAACCGGCTTCTTGCCCCTGGAGCACCCCGCCTGTTCCCATGGTCGTGGGGTGATGGTGCATGAACGGACTGCGCGTCATACCGACCTGGCGACATGGCCAGGAGCGGTTGTACGTCTGCTTCACGGACGGGAGGAACGTCGCCTGGTACGACCGTGAGTCGGCCCGGGTCAATCTGCTCAGCGAGGAACGCAGAGAGGACGTGCTCGACGCGCTCGGCCCGTTCCTGACCGGCCCGGTGACGGTGGGACCACCTCCCGTCCCCACCCCGGCTGAGCTGGCCCGCCTCACCCTGCACCCGGACGACGACCTGGCGCCGAACCGCCCAGGCGAGGCGCTGCTGATCGCCCTCGACCGCGACCCGGGCCCGGCCCACCGCCTGCGCCCCGATCCCCGCCGCCGAGCGCTCGCGGCGGAGCAGGCCGCGGGCGACGCCCTCGACCACCTGGAGGGCGCGGGCTGGCACACCCTGCACTCCCTCCCACTCCCGGGCGGCGACCGCCTCCACCACCTGGTCATCGGCCCCGGCGGCCTCTTCTCCGTACGCGCCCTGTACGCCCGTAAACAGCGCGTCCTCGTGGCCGACCCGATGGTCACCGTCGGCCGCCGCGAACCGCACCCCCTGCTCCGCCGAGTCCGCGCCGACGCCGACCGCGCCTCGTACGCACTGACGGCCGAGGTGCGCCCCGTCCTGGCCGTGGCGGGCCCCGCCGACCTCGACGTCGCGGCGCCGCTCCGCGGGGTCCGAGTCCTCCAGGACACGGACCTCGCGGGCCTGGCCCGCCTCGGCGGGGTCCTCAAACCGGCGGACGTGGAGGCGCTGCACGCGATGGCGCGCGATCGGCATACGTGGACGAGGGTGTGAGCGTTTCCTACCGCTCGCTTCCTACGGCTCGCTTCCTACCGCTTGTGATGCAGCGGCTGGAAGTAGTGGCCGAGTGCGTAGGTCCCGATGTGCCTGCCCACCCGGTTGCCCACGATGTCGGCGGTCCGGAAGTGGATGCCCTCCCAGACCCGGGCGTTGATCACGTCACGGTTGAAGTCGGCCGAGTCGGTGTACGTACGGGTGGTGCCCGTCACCGCCGATGAGACCCGCAAGTCGATGTCACCGCCGGTCAGGCGGTCCAGGACGCTCATGACGGCACCGTCGTTGGCGCAGTGGCCGCCCATGTACTCGGGGTACGGAGGCGTGTTGGCGAGCGGCAGCCAGGACGGGTCGGCCTCGGTGGCGGGGTTGCCGTCGGTGTCGGCCAGTCGGATCGCCGTGATGGGGCGCCAAAGGGCGTGGGTGAACTTGGAGTTCCATGTGGTGATCGTCGCGTCGGCGGAGGCCGTGCCGGCGGCGGCGAACAGCCGGGCCGCCTGGACGATGTCCAGCCCGTGCCGTGCGGTGTAGTCGCGGTAGGCGGCCTGGAGTTGTTGCGGCAGGGGGTCGGTGAAGAAGAGCGCGGTCTCGGTCTGCTTCGCCGTCCGCACAGTGCTGGTCTTCGCGCCCATCGACTTCACCTCGGCGAGGTCCCTGGCGTAGCGCTTGGATGTCAGCTCGGGCGGCGGTCCCGGCATGAACTGGTCCGGCGAGTCGAGGAGCATCGGCCGCACCTTCGCCATCCACGGGTTGATGAAGGGCGTGTGGTTCGGCAGGGTGGGCCGCCAGACGCCGGGGGCGGGCTGCTTGTCGAACGTCACGGTCGCGCCGCGCCCGTCGTTCTCCCGAAGCTCGACGAGCCGAGCCGCCGCCCGCTCCCCGAACGCGACACCTTCGTCCTCCGGTTTCCCGTCGGGAACTTTCTCCAGCGACGCGGTGTAGGCGGCGTCGATCCTGGCCTGCGACCTCGGGAAGTACGTCAGGAGCACGCGACGGGCAGCAGCCGCGGCGGCCGCCGCGGACGACGCGGTACGCGGGCCACGCTCATGCCACTTGTACTGGGCGTACCGGCCCTCGATACCCACCACCGCGTTGTACACGGCAGCCGACACAAAGCCGTACCAGATGAACGGCTCGGCAGTCGGCCGCTGCGCGTCCCCACTGACCACGGCGACAGCGGTCTCACTCCAGTCCCGGATCACATCGGAACTCGCGGCCCGCACCGGGGCGGCAGTGGAGGCCCAGGGCGAGGACGAGACCCCGAGAGCGAGAGCGGTGAACCCGACGACGAGTGCGCGGGGGAGGGCACGGGAGGGGGGCGGTGTCGCTTGCATGCGGCTCCTTTGGCAGTGGGTTTTCGCCCTGGCCGGGCGTAGATCTTTCAGCTCGGCCGGGGAGATCTTTGAGCCCGTCGGGCGTCTGAGGACGAGGTAGTGCCGTCCCGATCCCCCACCCACCCGTCGGGGCTGCACTTTTCAGCCTGGCCGGGGGAGATCTTTCAGCCCGTCCGGCGTTTGAGGACGAGCCCTTCGGGCGACCGGGGGTCTGGGGGCGGAGCCCCCAGGAACAAGGGACGGGTAGGGGCGGAGGGGGCGAAAACCGCCTTCCACTCACGGCGGCGGCAGCCCCCGAGCGACCCCCCGGTCGAACAAGGACGCAAGCAGATCCCCGTACTCCTCCACCCGCGAAGCGACGTCCGGCGCCTGAAAGACCAGTTGGGAGGCGTCCCGGCAAGACGAGACCTCCCCCCAGGTAACCGGCGCCGACACCGTCGGCTCCGCCCGCGCCCGCAGCGTGTAAGGAGCCGCCGTAGTCTTCCGCGCAGCGTTCTGACTCCAGTCGACAAACACCTTCCCCGCCCGAAGATTCCGCGCCATCCGGTGCACAACCAGCCGAGGCATCACCTTCTCCGCCTCCACGGCCAACCCCTTGGCGTACTCCGTCACCCGCCCGGAGGGCGTCGACTCCAGCCCCGCCAGCAGATGCAACCCTTTCGCCCCGGACGTCTTCGCGTACGCCTCGACCCCGTCCGCCGCCAACCGCTCCCGCAGCCACAGCGCGACCTCGCAGCACTCCACGACGGTCGCCGGCGCCCCCGGGTCGAGGTCGAAGACCAGCCGGTCCGCGTCCCCCGGCGCCCCGATGAGCCATTGGGGCGTGTGGAACTCGGTGACGAGGTTCGCCGCCCACATCAGACTCGCCAGGTCCTGGACCAGCACCATCCGAGCCGGCCCCTCCGACCGCGGCACCTCGGCGGTGGTGACCCACTCGGGCGTACCCGGCGGCACGTTCTTGGCGAAGAACACCTGGCCGTCGGGCCCGTCCGGATAGCGCAGGAAGGACACCGGCCGGTCCCTGAGGTGAGGCAGCAGAACCTCGGCGACCGTCGCGTAGTAGTGCAGCACCTCGCCCTTGGTGAAGCCGGTCGCCGGATAGAGGACCTTCTCCAGATTGCTCAGCGCGAGCCTTCGCCCCTCCACCACTGTGATCGGCGTCATACGATGACAATCTCACCAAACGATAAGAAATTGTCTGAAACCAGCTGCAATCGAGTGGAAGGTGCTGCACGTGCGATCCATATGGAACGGCGCCATCTCCTTCGGCCTGGTCAGCATCCCGATCAAGCTCGTGAACGCCACGGAGAGCCACTCGATCTCCTTCCGCCAGGTCCACCTCGACGACGGCGGCCGCATCCGCTACCGCAAGTTCTGCGAGGCGGAGGACCGCGAGGTCACGACAGGGGAGATCGGCAAGGCGTACGAGGACGCGGACGGCACGCTGATCCCGATCACGGACGAGGATCTGGCCCAGCTGCCCATCCCGACCGCCAGGACGATCGAGATCGTGGCCTTCGTACCGGCCGACCGGATCGACCCGCTCCAGATGGACACGGCGTACTACCTGTCCGCGAACGGCGTCCCCGCCGCCAAGCCGTACACGCTCCTGCGCGAGGCCCTCAAACGCAGCCAGAAGGTCGCCATCGCGAAGTTCGCCCTGCGCGGCCGGGAACGCCTGGGCATGCTGCGCGTGGTCGACGACGTCATCGCCATGCACGGCCTGCTCTGGCCGGACGAGATCCGCGCCCCCCAGGACGTCGCCCCGGACACCAGCGTCACCGTCCGCGACAAGGAACTGGACCTGGCGGACGCCCTGATGGACACCCTCGGCGAGGTGGACCTCGCCGACCTGCACGACGACTACCGCGAGGCCCTGGAAGAACTCATCGCCGCCAAGGCCTCCGGTGTGGAGGCCCCCGCCGCCCCCACCGGTGAGAAGACCGGCGGCAAGGTACTCGACCTGATGGCCGCCCTGGAGAAGAGCGTGCGCGAGGCCAAGGAATCGCGGGGCGAGGGCGAGGAAACGGGCGAAGCCGCGGAGGTCACCCGCCTCCCGGCGCGTACGGCCGCTCGCAAGTCGGCCCGTACGGCTCCCAAGGAGGTCGGCGGAAAGAAGTCGACGGCGAAGAAGACGGCGGCCAAGAAGACAACGGCGAAGAAGGCGACGACGGCTACGACGGCGAAGAAGCCGGCCTCCAAGACGACGGCCCGGGCAGCCACGAAGAAGACCGCGGCGAAGAAGGCGGCGGCAGCAAAGAAGACGTCACCCCGAAAGCGCACGTCGGCCTGAGCCGCCCTGTTGTGGGCATTCTTCGGTCAAGCGATCCGCCGCAACGCCAGCACCGCGTTGTGCCCGCCGAACCCGAACGAGTTGCTGAGGGCGAGGTCGCCGAGGGCGGGCAGCGGCCGCGGACTCTTGGTCACCACGTCCAGTTCGATGGCGTCGTCCTGTTCCTCGCAGCCGATGGTGGGCGGAATCAGGCCGTGGTGGAGCGTGAGCACGGTGGCGACGGCTTCGACCCCGCCCGCGGCGCCCTGCAGATGACCGAGGTGACCCTTGAGCGCGGTCACCGGGACCCTCCCGCCGAGTACGGCCCGCAGCGCGCCTGCCTCGGCGAGGTCACCGTCGGGGGTGGCGGTGGCATGGGCGTTGACGTGCACGACGTCCACGACATGGGCACCGGCGTCCCGTACGGCCCGCCGCAGCGCGAGCGCGACGCCGCTGCCCGACGGGTCGGGCGCGGCCATGTGGTGGGCGTCCGCGGACAGTCCCCACCCGGCGGCCTCGCAGTAGATACGAGCCCCACGGGCCCGCGCGTGCTCCTCGGCCTCGAGCAGCAGGAAGCCGGCCCCCTCGCCGTTGACGAAGCCGTCGCGGTCCTTGGCGAAGGGCCGGGAGGGGCTGGTGGATCCGAGACCGTGGGTGGACAGCGCGCGCATCGCGGCGAACGAGGCCATGATCGCCGGGGTGACCACGGCCTCCGCGCCACCGGCCAGGGCGACATCGACATGCCCGTACCGGATGCGGTCGATGGCCTGCCCGATGGCCTCGGTACCGGAGGCGCAGGCGCTGGTCACGGTGCGGGCCTCGCCGGTGATCCGCAGCGCGAGCGACACCTGGGAAGCGGCCTGCGAGGGCACGGTCATCGGCGTGGTCAGCGGTGACACCGCACGCGGCCCCTTGTCCCGCAGCTTCCGGTCACCGCCGACGAGCACGGAGGCATCACCGAGGATGGCCCCGACACTGACCCCGACCCGCTCGGGCTCGAGCCCGCTCTCGACCGTCCCGGCCACGTCGAACCCACCGTCCTGCCAGGCCTCGCGCGCCGCGATCACCGCGAACTGCGCGGCCCGGTTCATCCGCCGAGCCTGCGGCCGAGGCAACAGCCCGACGGGATCGACAGGCACACTGCCGGCGATCCGCACGGGCAGCTCGGCGAACTCCTCGCCCTCCAACTCCCGTATCCCACAACGCCCTTCAACCAGCCCCTCCCAGAGCGGGTCCACCCCCACACCGAGCGGCGTGACGGCCCCGAGCCCGGTGACGACAACCCGCCGAGGCGCGGCGCCGGCGGCGGCTGCCCGACGCGGCCGGGGGAGATGCCGTACGACATGCCCCTCCGCGATCTCCCGTGCGACCCGTTCCCGCAGCCCCGAGTCCGACACGGGCTCCTCGACCCGACTCTCCAGGTCCCGGTACCACTGACCCCACCGGCGGCTGTACGACTCCTCGACGGCCCGGGGGTCGACGGCGCGCAGCGAGGTGACCCGATCCCCGTCCCGGAATTCCACCACCTCAAGATCGGCGGAACCGATCTCCGGGATTCCGGCGACATCCATCCGCCGACACCCCACCGTCACTTGGTGATCCCGCTGAAACACCCGATCGTGATCGCTTCCCCCGAGCGGCGGCCGCAGCGCCAGCCGAATGGTCTGCGGGTTCTCGGGCAAGGTGTGCATCACCACGTACCACCTGTCCGCCGCCACATCCTCTTCCGACAGAGCGAGAAGATCACCGGGAATCACTTCAGCGACGGTGACGGGGTGGGGCTGTACGGGGACATCAGCAGAATTGCGCATGTGGGCGGGATCTTTCTGTGCCAGTTGGAACGGGGAAGGAACGGGGAAATATCCGTCCCAACTGTCAACGACAAAAAACCACTTGTATAGATGCACCTGCCACTAATGTGCGCAATATCACCCAAAGCGCAGCTTCATGGTCAACTCCGGGCGTACGTCATGTTCGGAGGGTGGGGTGGCGCCCTGAGCCCTCGCGGCGATCGCCCGCACGCGGTGGGTGCTGGCTGCGAGTGACCGCGACGCGAAATCGTTTTCTATGCAAAGCCTGTGCGTCTCGCAAAGTGCCCCGAATGCCGTTTAGGGGAAATTCCCTTCTTGGTATTTTCGCTTGCAACTGGCAGTTACCCCAGGTATTTTGATGCCGCGTCACACGGATAAGGATCCACCCCCCACCGAATTTATTCCCCCCAATGAGTCTCCGGTTCACCGGGAATTCCTTTGCCGCACAAGAGGCGTTGATCTCGCCGCAAGGAATGCCGGAAGCCGGACTTTGCCTCCCCCACCCCCCCGCAGTGTTGAGGAGTTGGTGTGCGCAGCACGCTGTCGTCGACGACGAAACCCGAGAGAACCTCACCCCGTCCGAAGCGTCCGTCCAGAAGACTCGGCTGGTCCGCGCTCGCGAGTGCCGTCAGCGCCATGGCGCTGGTCGTGGCGCTCCCGACCAGCGCGAGCGCCAACGTCCTCACGCTGTTGCCGCAGAACGCCGGCGGCACCGAGCAGACGTTCTCACCCGCCTACGACTACGACGGGGACGGCTGCTACGCCACCGCCGCCATCGGCGCCGACGGCACCATCAACCCCGGCCTGGCGCTGGGCGGCGATGTGAACGGCCACTGCCACGACCTGGCCCAACTGAACAACGCCAACACGTACGCACGCGTGAAGACGAACAACGGCTGGTCCGCGGTCATGTACGCCAGCTACTTCGAGAAGGATCAGGCCACCCTCGGCCCCGCGGCCATCGGACACACGCATGACTGGGAACACGTCATCGTGTGGATCAACAACAACCAGGTCCAGTACGTCTCGGTGTCGCAGCACTCCACCTATCAGACCCTTCCGGCCTCGTCGATCCTCTTCAACGGGACCCACCCGAAGATCGTCTACCACAAGGACGGCGTCTCAACTCACGACTTCCGCTTCGCCAACACCAATGACGACCCGCCGGAGAACGCCACCGGCGGCTGGTTCTTCCCGCGCCTCATCGGCTGGGACGGCTACCCGGCCGGCTACCGCGACAAGCTCATGACCGCCAACTTCGGCGACGCCACGATCAAGATCAACGACAGCAACTTCAGCTGGGCTCTCGCGGCCACCTTGCCCGCCGGAATCCCGTTCGATCCCTGGGCCTGAGACCGGGACTCCGGAGCGTTGCGGGTCCCTCCCGGTTTGAGGCCGGTGAGGGGGCGAGCTGGTGAGGGGCTGACTCGGCACGAGTACGGCGACCATGGATCATGGAGTTCCCTGCGCTTCAGATCAGTCAGGCAGGTCGCCGTGCTCGTTGTTGCTCCATCAATTCCCATGTCCTCGCTGCCCGCGTGACCGACGTGCCGGCATGACCCGCGTGACCGGCGTGGAGGCAACCACATCAAGACGCTCAAGCGCCTGACGTTCGACCGCAGACGAAGCCGCCCAAGCCTTGACCGATGCGTTGCAGCCAGGGCATAACGCCCTACTGTCGTCGGCATGACGGAGCCAGTGGCAGAGACGCACCCACATGAGAGCGACCCGGACGCGGCACGCCTGATCGTTCTGTCCGACGGCGTCTACGCCATCGCGATGACACTGCTCGTCATCAACGTGGCGATCCCCGCGCATCTGGACGCCGCCGCATTCCGCAGGGCCCTGAGTGACGCGCTTCCCAACATC
The DNA here is from genome assembly GCF_026341825.1 of Streptomyces sp. NBC_00620. Classification (GTDB taxonomy): domain Bacteria; phylum Actinomycetota; class Actinomycetes; order Streptomycetales; family Streptomycetaceae; genus Streptomyces. Next base: position 147,794 of record NZ_JAPENY010000001.1, on the reverse strand, counting down.
GGCGCCTTCGCCCTCAGCTTCACCCTGATCGCCGGATTCTGGCGTGACCACCGCCGCATCCTCACCGCACTGCCCATCGACACGGCCATAGTCACCCGCCTGATCCTCCTCGGCCTCGGCCTGGTCGCCCTGATGCCCTTCCCGACCGCACTCCTGGCCGAGTACGCCTCCCAGCCGGAAGCCGTCGCCCTCTACGCGGGCGCCATGGCCACGATCAATGCGGTGCACGCGACCCTGCTGCTGCTCACGCAACGCCAAGTGCACCCCTCGCCCGAATCATCCGCCGCCACGGCCCGCCGCCGCTTCACCGCCCAACTCGGTTCCAGCGCCCTGATCTTCACCCTCTCCGTCCCCCTGGCCTACATCAACCCAGAAGCAGCCATGTGGTTCTGGCTCACCCTCATCCCCGCCCACTACGTCCTCGGCCACTACTTCAACCGACTCCCGCCACGGTGAACCGTCCGCCCCGAACGCGAGCTGGAACGCCTGGCACGTCTGGCACGTAGCAGTGCTAGCGACGGGTCTGGCTATTCAGGTTGACCTCGCACGGCAGTCGGAGCCCGTCCTCTTCGGCGTCCGACTCTGCCCCGGCCGGGCCTGGCACAGCGAGGCAACCGACGGGTTCGTGCCGGCACACCAACGGTGCGCGTGGAGTGACCTGGTTCACATCGGCGACCTGTCACGTCCGGTGCGGGGCGCTTGTCCCATGGGCGTCACCGGCACCGAAGCCGGTGCCCGACCTTGGGAGATCCAATGAACAACGGCCACCACATCGTCGTCCTCGGCGCCGGCTACACGGGCTTGTTCAGCGCCATCCGGCTGGCCCACTGCACCCGCCGGACCGACGTGAAGATCACCCTGGTCAACCCCTCGGGCCGGTTCGTCGAGCGGCTGCGGATGCACCAGATCGCCGCCGGGCAAGAGCTGGCCGACCATCAGATCCCCGACCTGCTCGCCGGGACCGGCGTCAAGTTCGTCCAGGGCACGGCCACCGCCATCGACCCCGAGGCCCGGCGGATCACCGTCGACGGCACCGAGACCCTCGGGTACGACACGCTCGTCTACGCGCTGGGCAGCTCGACCGACACCGGCAAGGTCCCGGGCGCCGACACCCACGCGTTCACCCTCAACAACCCGGAGATCGCCGGCCGGTTCGCCGCGCGGCTCACCGAAGTCGCCGCGTCCGGCGGCACGGTCACCATCTGTGGCGGCGGCCTGACCGGAATCGAGGCGGCCACCGAGATCGCCGAGAGCCACCCCGGCCTGGACGTCACGCTGATCAGCCTGGACGAGCCGGGCGGCATGATGGGCCCCAAGGCCCGCGCCTACCTCTACGGCGCGCTGGACCGCCTCGGCGTCACTCTCGAGACCGGCACCCGCGTCACCAAGGTGTTGCCCGACGCCGTCGAACTGGCCGACGGCCGGCTCCTCCGCTCCGACGCCTGCCTGTGGACCACGGGCGTCAAGGTGTCGCTGCTGGCCTCCGACGCCGGGATCGCCACCGACGACCGCGGCCTCATCCTGGCCGACGCCACCCTGCGTTCGGTTTCCCACCCGGAGATCCACGCCATCGGCGACGCCGCCGCCATCCGTCTGGCCTGGGGGCAGATCCACGGCACCTGCCAGAGCGGCCTGCCCACCGCCCAGTACACCGCCGACACCATCGCGCGGCTGGTGCGCTGCAAGGCCGTCAAGCCGTTCCGCTTCGGCTACTTCCACCAGCCGGTCAGCCTCGGCCGCCGTGATGCCGTCATCCAGTTCACCAAGGCCGACGAAACCCCCCGCCACATGCACCTCACCGGCCGGAGCGCCGTCGCATACAAGGAGATGGTCAGCAGCAGCCCGCTCACGACCTACCGGTTCAGCAAGCGCATGAACGTCACCACCATCGTCTCCAAGGGCGGCCGCGCCACCCGCAAGCCCGCGGTATGACGGGCGCATCGGCTCCCAGCGCCGTGATCACGGGCCTTGCCGTTCTGGTTACGGCGCTGGCAGCATGAGCCGATGGTCGACGCCAGGGACGAGCAGGACCCGTACATCGAACACCGCAGGCTCCTGTTCGCCACCGCCTACCGCATGCTGGGCAGCGTCACCGACGCCGAGGACGTCCTCCAGGACACCTGGCTGAGCTGGAGCACCGCGCACCGCGACGCGATCAGCCACCCCAAGGCATACCTGGTGCGCACAGTCACCAACCTCTCGTTGAACCGCCTCACTTCCGCACGGGCAACCCGCGAAACCTACGTCGGGCCGTGGCTCCCCGAGCCCCTGCTGACCTCCCCCGACATCGCCGCGGAGACCGAACTGGCCGACAGTGTCTCCACCGCGATGCTGGTCGTCCTGGAAACCCTCAGCCCCGTCGAACGCGCCGTCTTCCTGCTCCGCGAGGTCTTCGGCTACTCGCACGCCGAGATCGCCGAGACCCTCGCACGCCCCGAGCCGACAGTCCGCCAGATCGCCCACCGCGCACGCCAGCACGTACAGACCCGCCGCCCCCGCTTCGACGCCGACCAGACCCAGCGCCGGCAGGTCACCACCCAGTTCATAGACGCCTGCGCAGGCGGCGACCTGAACGCCTTCATGCAACTGCTCGCCCCCGAGGTCACCGCTTGGTCCGACGGCGGCGGCAAGGTCACCGCCGCCCGCCGCCCCCTCCCCGGCACCGAACACGTCGCACGCTGGATCCTGGGCTTCCTGGCCAAGCCCGAACTGGCCGCCCTGACCATGGAGCCGGCCGTCATCAACGGCGAACTCGGCATCCTGGCCACCCTCGACGGACACACAGTCGGCGCCATCTCGTTCGACCTCGCCGACGCCCACATCCAGAACCTGCGCTTCCAGGTCAACCCCGAAAAACTAAGCGGCCTGACCCCCGACAACAGCTTGGCACTGTCCTGAAGCGTTCAGCCCTGAAGCAGACGCGTCCGACGGCAGGCAAGGCATGGACGGACCCCAGCGAGGCGCACGACCGAAGGGGCCTGAAACAGCGGGCGGAAGGTGAGGTACGCATCGTGCCGATACCGCCGCCCCTGGTACGGCTGCTCCGGAAGCACCTGAAGGAGCTCGGCCCGGCGAAGGACGGCGGGCTCTTCGCCAGTGAACGGGGCAACGTCGTAGCCGCGTCGTCGTACTCGCGAGTGTGGAAGCAGACGCGAGAGCTGGCACTCCTGCCGGAACAAGTCTCGTCCGTGCTCGCTTTCCGGCCGTACGACCTCCGGCATGCGGGCGTCTCGCAATGGCTCAACTCCGGGGTTCCGGCACTGGACGTGGCCGCTCGCGCGGGTCACTCGGTCGACGTACTGCTCAAGATCTATGCGAAGTGCATCGACGGCCAAGAGCAGGAGATGAACGACCGCATCTTGAAGGGCCTGGGAGAGGAGGACGACACCGGAAAGTAAACGGTCCGCAGGACCGATGGGCGTGAGCGCTGGAGAGATCCGGGGCTCACGTCATGCGTGCACGCCGATGCTGAACAGGCGCGAAAACGGCCTCTGACGTGCTGCGACCCCCTGCTAGATCAACACGCTATGACAACGTGATCACTGTCATGAGGCTGCTTTCGGCGGCATGTGACTGCACAAACGCCAAGACCCCGTCCTCAGCAAAAGCACTGATGGCGGGGTCTTTGGGCACCTCATACAGGGTGCCCCGGCAGGATTCGAACCTGCGCACACGGCTCCGGAGCACAATCAGAGTTCGGCTTGCGAATGAGGCCTGACCAGCAGGTTCCTTGATCCTCGGAAGCCTGTGGTGCCCTCCTGTATCGCAGATAGTGCGAAGCAGGAAGTCGCCTCCGGCTCCTGTGCCCATTGAGAGGTCGGCTTCGCCGACGGGCTGCAACACCCCGGGGTGTTGCAGCCCGTCGGTAACAGGACAGCCCGGACAGCGCGACGCAAGTGGCAGGGGAAGCTAGGTGCCGCAGGCCAGGCGGCGTGGTACGTACTTGAAGTGATTTGCTGGTCGTACCCTGCAAGTACTCTGACCTGCGGTGGACCCTGAGGAAGGGGCCGGGGGAACCGTGAGTGTGTCGCGAGTGCCTAAGCCCCCTTGCGACGGACGTCTCTTCAGGCGCTTCACTGAGCCCGCGCCGGCTGATGGGCGGGAGCACAATGGCACCTATGAGCAACTCAGGGCTGCCCGCCGACGTCGACGAGATTATGGACCTCATCGGCTCATGGGTCGAGATGTCAGGCTATCTCAAGTGGAATGAGCAGGCCAAGATCAAGGCCGACATGATGAACGTCCGGCACCGCTGGTCTTCGTCCCGCGTCTCCTCCGAGACGCTCCGCGGCAAATGCCAGGCGATTGGCCTGGTAGATGATGAGACGACCAAGGTAGTCGAGTGGCTCCATGCGGCCCAAGAGGGACGCCAGTTGTCCCCTCACGGGTCCTACCGCGATTTCCGTTTCAACCAGGAGCCGACGCCATAGCGCAGCCTCACCGTAGCCGAGCGCCCCGCGACTGCTAGCGGGCGACAGCCTTGGCGGGTAGTCCGTCAGTGCTCGCGGCCCTGAGCTTGCGCGGCGCAGGCTCGTCGGAGTGACGACGTGATCAGTCCGATTCATCGTCTTTGGTGTCGGAGCGAGGGCCGATGTGCAGGTAGGCCTGGTAGAGGCCGGTCAGGGAGATCACGATCACAGCGAGGGACTCAGGCTTGGTGCCCGTCAGGAGGAGCGTGATGCCAGTGCCAAGTACTGCTATGAAGGCGATGAGGTCGATGACACCCTTACCGTGGTTCACGGGTCCTCCGTCGGGGGATCTCTAGGACCCGTCGGCTGTGGTTGGCGCCGCCCGGCGGGTCCGATTCACTTCGGCCATGAGGCTCTGCTCTATTTATGGATCATTTTCCTCTTACTGCCTCATTCGTAGTAAGTCGCTTAATTTCGCAGGCTAACGGGGGGCTGGTCATCAATTGATCAGTGCCTTGAGCTGGGGCTCCCCCCGGCGCAGCCAATAACCCACCGTTATGCTTCGACTACGCTACGGTTGCTGGGTGAGCGATCCGGGGGAACCGGCCCTATCGGCCAAGCAGCGCGTGCTACTCAATGACAACTTCCGTGAGGCGATCAGAGTTGCGGTTCAGGCGCTCTGCGACGGCCAGCCCAAAAGACGATCTCTAGTAGGCCCGTACGTGGGCGGTTACCTTCCCTGGCCTCATCTGGCAGAGTTGATCAGCGAGCAGCTCCGTGACGCGGATACCAGTCACTGGTGGGACCCCGAAGAGGTCCGAAAGATCATCCAAACGGGAGACAGGGCTCTCCCTAAGGATCCACACGACCGGCAGATATTTCTCCAAGTAATCCAGCGTGTGATCAACACGTGCTTCGACATGGCGGAGGAGAAACGGGGTCGGAGTATTCCAGGCAAGCGGTGCCGGTACATCGAATTCCTCGGCACTCCGGCAACACCTGCTTCCTTCCGCCCCTTCAATTTCGATCCCTCGAACGTCGGTCTCTTCCGGATCATTGATTGGAATGCGGGTCGCCGGCTCGATCCGGATCACAACATCGGCGAGGTGGCGAAGGTCGACAAGCGCCAGGAGTTGATGCGGCACCACCAGGAAGAGGACTGGGTGGATCCTGGCCTCTTCCGTACCTACCTCGAAGAGGAGCGCGGCCAGCCAGGCAGCCCGTGTCCCACGTTGGTGGGCTACGACGAGGACACCCGGGAGACGGGGAACGACACGTTGCGTTTGCGGGTGGCGCTGAGCATGTACTACGAGCACGTCGCGGTCCGTCGCTACCTGCGAGACCACCCGGACGCGTACGACGCGATCGTGGCCAGAATCAGCCACGGCGACCAGGATGGCGGCCTGAGCCGCGTGATCAGGGCCTCGCCCAACTCCAACATCGTCATCAACGTGACCGCACAGAGTCGAAACGGCAAGGTCATGATGCTGCGCCGCCCCATCGGGGCCCGCGTATGGCCAGGTTTCTACCAGGTCGGCGCCCACGAGACGATGAACTGGAGCCAGCCCGGCAGCCCCATCGAGAACTGCCACCAACTAGCCGTCCGGGCCCTACGCGAAGAACTCGGACTCACCAACCCCAAGGACTACTACAACAACATCGTCTTCTCCTGGTTCGGTTCCTACGTGGTGGAGGCATCCGGCTACTTCTTCGCCCACGTCAAGACACCGCTGGAAGAAGACGAACTCGTGACTCGAGTGACAACCGCCGAGAACGCATTCGAGGTCGAGGACGTCGACTGGTACGACCTCGACCGGCCGACAGTCACCAGGGTCTTGGGCACCTGGCAGGACGGCCCCTGGACTGCCGGCGTGGATGAGGCAGGCCGACAGTACCTTCCCCATGCCACCATGTCCCTGACACAGCTGTGGCGCGTCACCCGCCAACGCATGTTGTAGGCGCCGATGTCGCTTTCGACGAGGGGAAAGCCTGTGGACACTGCCTCTTTCGGTTTCGATCCCTCGAACGTCGGTCTCTTCCGGATCATTGATTGGAATGCGGGTCGCCGGCTCGATCCGGATCACAACATCGGCGAGGTGGCGAAGGTCGACAAGCGCCAGGAGTTGATGCGGCACCACCAGGAAGAGGACTGGGTGGATCCTGGCCTCTTCCGTACCTACCTCGAAGAGGAGCGCGGCCAGCCAGGCAGCCCGTGTCCCACGTTGGTGGGCTACGACGAGGACACCCGGGAGACGGGGAACGACACGTTGCGTTTGCGGGTGGCGCTGAGCATGTACTACGAGCACGTCGCGGTCCGTCGCTACCTGCGAGACCACCCGGACGCGTACGACGCGATCGTGGCCAGAATCAGCCACGGCGACCAGGATGGCGGCCTGAGCCGCGTGATCAGGGCCTCGCCCAACTCCAACATCGTCATCAACGTGACCGCACAGAGTCGAAACGGCAAGGTCATGATGCTGCGCCGCCCCATCGGGGCCCGCGTATGGCCAGGTTTCTACCAGGTCGGCGCCCACGAGACGATGAACTGGAGCCAGCCCGGCAGCCCCATCGAGAACTGCCACCAACTAGCCGTCCGGGCCCTACGCGAAGAACTCGGACTCACCAACCCCAAGGACTACTACAACAACATCGTCTTCTCCTGGTTCGGGTTCTATGTTCCGGACGTATCCACCTATTTCTTCGCCCACGTCAAGACACGGCTTGAGGAAGACGAACTAGTACAGCGAGCCGCCTCCGCCGAAAGCGCATTCGAGATCGAGGGCGTCGACTGGTACGACCTCGACCGGCCCACCATCACCAAGGTTCTGGGCACTTGGCGGGACGGACCCTGGAATGCCGGGAAAGACGATCAGGGTCGCCACTACCTGCCCCACGCCACTGTCTCCCTCACCCAGCTCTGGCGGGTTACTCAGCAGCGGCTGCTGTAAACGGGAAACACCACGTTGCGCAGCCCGCGGTGCACTGTTCCGGATCGCCGTAGACCATGTGACACATGGCGACCCCTCCTCGGCTCAAGGTGAGTTGATCCGGTGCACTTGGCCGTTCAACCAGTTGTAGATGTCCCCGAGGAGTCCGGACTGGAGCCATCCCGGGTGGAGGGCCAGAACGGAGGATCCGAGCAGGATCACGAATCCCCAGCGGAGGATCGGGAGGCAGGACGAGGGAGCGGAATCCTTCGGTTCCCTCAAGTATTTCGGCACCCGCCAGCTGCAGAGACTGCACCCTGAGTTGCCCTCAGTACTGCCGCACTTCATGCACCGATGCATGAGGCGCCCCCCTCGCCGGTCCAGCTTATCCAGCGCGGGTGCCCGAGTGGCCTGTATGCCCGAAACTGCGGTCGTTGGGCCCGTTTTAGTGCTGTCGGTATTAGCCAGTGGCATCCGGCAGGACCGTTGCAGGCCCCTTCTCGTGGCGGTCCAGGGTTCAACCCGTCCCGGGAGCAAAGTCGGAGCCGCAACGGTGAGCAGGATCGGCAGGTCGCTGTCCTTGCTGTATCGGCTCAGCTTTGCGGCACCGAGGCCGGACTCGCGCAGCGTCCACTCCGCGAAGTCCGGATCACCGAAAGACACTGCTGGGGCTGCCCGACCCGCAACCGCCCACGCCGCCGAAGCTGCCGGATTATCCGGCCTATCAGCAGATCATGGCGGTGTTCACCGCCGCCGACCACCCGCTGTTGACCCGGCAGGTGTGCGAGGCGATGGACCTGCCGGTCGCGCCCAATAACATCAACAACGCCCGCCTCAAGCTCAAACGGCTGGCCGACCGCTGGATCCTGGCCGAGAGCGAGCCAGGCTTGTTCACCCAGCCCCTGCCGTAGCCGACCGACGTCGCCGCTGGCCGAGCCCGGGTGAGGAGCGTCCACTCGCCACTCACTCGGAGCGGCCCCGCGGAGCCCTACCGGCACGGTACGTGGCTCGCGTGACTTCCTTCGGCCCTCAACTTTGAGCCCCGTGGCGAGAACAGCGCTCTACCTGTCACTGATTTGCCCGGTCACTCTGTCAAGAGAGGTGGGCACGACAACTGGCTGAGTGTGGGGAGCGCTTGGGGGTGGCTGGTGGCCTACGTTCCTATTCTGAAGGGCAAGGCGGGGGAGTTTCTGGCTCTTGGACACGTCACAGCGGAGGTGCAGGCTCAGCTCCGCCCAGTGATGGAGATCGTGCCGGACTTTGAGCTTCGGGACTTGCTGGAGACCTTCTGCGAGCACGCGATGGACAACGTGCCGGACGGCATGGTCCTCACGGTTGACTGTGGCGCACTGCCACCCGTCCGCGTGCTCAAGGGAGACGTCGGTGGGCCTGTAAAACGAGTTGGTGAGTCTTTGGGGCTACGTGGTGTTTCTGTGTCCCCAGTTTTCAGGTGTTCCGACCCCCATGACGTGTTGGGAGAGGTGGCAGAGGTAGCTGCCGCCCACCAACAGGGAGCGTGTCTGAGAATCTCTACAGCCGCTGATTTGAACGAATCGCTACCCAGCGAGGATCAGGTGGGCGATTTGCTGCGTGCCGTACAACTGGCCCCCGGAGAGGTCGACTTGCTGATTGACGCCGGGCCAGTGTACTCGGACCGGACTAGGGAGGCTCTGGCAGAAGAGACCACCGAAGCCCTGAGACATCTCTCGCCCTGGCCTTGGAGACGCCTCTGCGTGGCGGCCGGCGCTTTCCCTGTCAACCTGACAGGCTTCAGACGAGGCCAGGCCACGCCGGTCGTGAGGGAAGATGCCCGGCTCTGGGCGAAGGTCGTCGAGAAGTGGCACGGTCTGCAACCTGACTTCGGGGACTTCGGAGTGACGTACCCCCGCATCCTGCCCAAGAGCCGCGGGACCCCGGACCCCAACATGCGCTACACCACGGAGGCCGACTGGCAGGTTTTCGTGTATCCGCGGATTCGGCAAGGCAACGACGACTTCTTCACACTCAGTCAGGACCTCGTCAATTCGCCTTACTGGCCTGTCACAGGAGCTGCTACGTCCTGGGGCGACGCTCGCCTTCAGGAGTGCGCCCAACGTAGGCGCCAGAAGGCGGGGGGAGGTACTGAGTGGCGCGCCTGGGCAACCTCGCACCATCTAGCTGTCGTGGTGTCTCAACTGACGGCCACAGGGCATCCCTAGGACTGAATGGTTTCGGTGTGACGGACACGTGACTTCGGGACTTGCAGGTGCGGACGGGTGCTTAGAAGAGGCATGCACGGTTCGCGCTCGTTTTCCCTCGGACCTGCACGAATGTGGCTCCCTTGACAGCTCAGAGGGCAATCTTCGACACGTATTCGACAGGGACCCCGTGGGGGGCTTGGCACAGATGATCGGAAGTCGCCTCCGGCTCCTCCGTCCTTTGAGGAGGTCGGCGGCGCCGACAGGCTGCAACACCCGGAGTTGCAGCCCCTCTGTAACCGGACAGCGGGATTTTGGTGTCCGGGTCCGTTTGTACAGGTCAGGGCCTTAACTGGATAGTCGGACAGGTGGGTCACAACGAGGAGCAAGCGTGGAGCGACTTTAGGTCCGCGTGCGATGTATGCCACGAGCATGTGCGCCATCCAACGCCGCCTGCTACCAAACGTCTGGCCCTCAGCCCAGACCCGTGACAGGTGTCTGTGAGCTACCGGCGTTACTTCTTTTTGCGATTGACGCCGCGCTTAGCCTTCTTCCGTTGGCTCGCCAACAGGCGCTGAGCTGCGAATCGCTTACCCATGGCGGTCCAAATGGCTGCCAGACTTTCGGTAGCAGCCAAAGTATTGGCGTGATCATCGCCGAGTGTTCGGCGGTGGCGGTTGCGCACTTCTTCAACTAGCTTGGCGGCTTCCGGATAGCGACGGAGTTTATACAGCGTGATGGCGAGGCCGTGGGCGCTTCGAAGGGTGTCGGGGTGGTCGTCGCCGAGGATATTCCGCTGACGCCGGAGGGTGTCCTCGTGTAGGCGGCGGCCCTCGTCACTCTGGCCGAGGTCTCTCAACACGTTAGCGAGCATGCCGGCGGCGCGAAGGGTTGAGGGGTGGTCGTCGCCGAGGACGTTCCGCCGACGCCCGAGAGTGTCCTCGATCATGCGGCGGGCCTCGTCAAATCGGCCGAGATCTCTTGAGAAGACGGCGAGGCTGTGGGCACTCTCAAGGGTGTCGGGGTGGTCGTCGCCGAGGATATTTCGCCGACGCCGGAGAGTGTCCTCGATCATGCGGCGGCTCTCGTCACGTTGATCGAGAGCCCTCAGGATGGTGGCGAGGCCGTGGGCGGATTGAAGGGTTGAGGGGTGGTCGTCGCCGAGGGTGTTCCGCCGGCGCCGGAGGGTGTCCTCGACCATGCGATGGGCCTCATTACGTTCGCCGAGCTCGTACACAGTCATGGCGAGGCCGTGGGCGGTTTCAAGGGTGTCGGGGTGGTCGTCGCCGAGGATATTCCGCCGACGCCAGAGAGTGTCCTCTAGTAGGCGGCGGGCCTCTTCATACTCCTGGGAGTGGTTCAGGGCGATGGCCAGGTTCTGGGCGGATTGAAGGGTGTGTGGGTGGTCGTCGCCGAGAACGTTCCCCCGACGCCGGAGGGTCTCCTCGTACATTTGGCGCACTTCTGCAGTCTTCCCCAACCTCGATTTAGTGGCGGCTAGGTCGTTAGCGGCTTGAAGGGTGTCGGGATGGTCATCACCGAGAATGCGTCGGCGACGAGCAAAAGTGTCTTGTACCAGGGGCAGAGCTCCAGCGATGTCTCCAACGTCGGCCGTGGCGTGACCGAAGTACTGCATGAGGTTGAGGGTGTCGGGGTGGTCCTGTCCCAACTCGCTGGCCCACACATTGCGCACGGATGCGGTAAGGCTGTGTGCGCTGCGTGGCTGACCGCTCCGGATGAAGAAGAGAGCGGCCTTGAGCAGGGTCGGTCGCAGGTCGGGACGCTCGGCGAGGATGACGTGTTCGGCAGTGAGGTGTGAGGCCAGAGAGGCCCAGGCGGGCCACGTGTCTGGGGTTTCAGGAGCGCCTGGGTCAGTGCTGCTGAGGATGGTAGCGACGTCGCTCCGGATTCTTGCAGCCTCCTCGGAATTGGTCTGGTCGCGGAGGACGGCCTGGGTCAGGCGGTGGATCTGGAAGGTCTCGTGGTCAATGCGGGCAAGGCCGAAACGGCTGAGAGGCTGTAGGGCCGCGTGTGGCCACATGAGATCGCCCGGATCACCGGGAATTGTGGCTAGCTGTGGGCGAACACCCTCTAGCCAGCTAGTCGGTATCGGGTCGGGTCCAAAAAAAGCACCGAGACGTAACAGAGCTGCGGCGTCGGAGTGCTTGTTCTCAAGGCCGGTGGTGGCGATACCGACCGTGGCGGCCAACGAGGCCGGGTAACCGGGAGCATCGCCTTCTTTGAGAATCCGTGCAGTGTTGGTCGTGAGGAGCTGGCGGTAGCGGCTGATGGTCATGCCGCTACCGATGACGCCCGCAGCTTGGGCAAGGGCTAGGGGAAGGTCGCCGACATCCCCAGCAAGGAGGTCCGCCTCCTCAGGTGTGATGCTCGGAATTTGGGTTCTTAGATAGGAGACGGAGTCCGAGCGGCCGAAGACGTCCAAGCCTGTCTGGTGGGCGATGCCACGCCAGTCAGGGTTGCGCGACGTGATCAGGATGTGGCCGGATCCCTCCGGTAGCCAGGAGTCGATCTGATCAGGATTCTCCGCATTGTCGAGAATGATGAGCCATCGCTCTTGAGCGCGCAGGTGCTGAAGGAGGGCACGGGCGTTGTGCTCGGAGCCAGCCTCTGGTTTTGCGATGCCGAGACGCTCGGCTAGTTCGATGTAGTGGACGGGTACCTGGTCGGCCTGTTCGGCGTCGATCCACCACACTAGGTCGTACTGGCTGGCGAACCGGTGGGCATACTCCAGAGCGATCTGGGTCTTGCCGATGCCGCCCATCCCGTGCAACGCCCGTATTACAGCTTGCTGCCCGCTTAGCAGGCCGTCGCGGAGCTGGTTTATCTCAGCCTCACGACCGGAGAAGTCCGGGTTACGGCGGCGCACGTTCCATACTTCGGGCTGTCCGGTGCTGCTGGGGAGTCGGGGCTTTGTGTTGTTTGCGACCTCAGCCACGCCAGTCGGCGGCGAGGCGCCCGGGAAAAGCGGTGAAGTGACCGGGCGGATCCCGCCGTTGACTGCCTCACGCAGGGCAGCGACGGCGGCTTGTTCGTCCAAACCATGGAGATCCTTGCGGAGCTTTGCGGCTAGGAGAGGCGGGACGTCAGCAGTGGCGATGGGTTCGAGGGCTAGAGGGATGATTCGTTCCCTGCGAGCGATGGTCGCGGTCCACTCCTCCTGAGTCCAACGCTCGAGGTCGAAGTAGGACCTGGAGAAGAGGGCCACAACGGCGTCTGCCCGGTTGAGGGCCTGGTCCATGTGCTGGACGAAGTCGTCCCCGGTGCGCCAGTCCCACACATCGAGTGTGACCCGGTGCCCAGCCTGTTCCAGGTGCCAACTCACCCATTCTGCCCAGTCTCGGTCCACACCTGCGTAGCTGATGAAGAACTGCTGCATGGCGTAGTCGGTCATCTCGACACCCCCCGCGTCACCACGTGCTGTCGTGCCGTGTCGCCGCAATGATCCCGCGTATAGCGTGGGTGCGACAGGAGAATGGCAAGGTCGCCACAAGGGGCTACAGGGGGATTGTGATGAGGCGAGGCCCGAGGAGCGTCGATGTGACGTTGAAGCTACCGCTGATCGAGATTGCCGGCACTTGGGAACCGAATGACGCGGAACGCAGAGCAGCCTGGGAGCTCTACGTGGAGCTGGTCACCCGCGTCTCCGTGGTGCCCTTGCGGGACGACGAAGGGTCACTAAGAGAGGCACTGACGAGCCTGTACTCGCTCTTCGCTAGCACCCGTGAAATCTTGCGACAGTACGGTCCGGAGATCGCTGAGCCCAAGCGCGACGGCCAGTACAACTTTGGCTACTTGGCAGTAGCAATGCTCAACTACGGCGTCCGCCCATTGCTAGCGCGCTGGCACCCCGCGCTGGAAGACTGGGAAACTCGTCGAACGTCCGATCGCTCCCGACGGGACCATGAACGGGCCTGGTCCGAGGCAAACTCGCTTCGCGCTGCTCTGGACGACACCCGACAGGCGCTCACCGCCTATGCGGACCTCCTCGCCACCGCCTGCGGCGTCCCGAATCTTCTAGGGGCTGTACCCCCCGCACGCCCCTGACCACAAACCGGGGAATGTCGAGAGAGTGTGAGAGGTCGGTATGTGGGAGGAAGCGCGGCTGTTCGCCCTCCCGCCCGAGCGTGTCGAATCGCCACTCGCCGGGCGCCCGTACGACCTGCGACACGCATGCATCACGCGGTGGCTGAATGCCGGGGTCCCGATCGCTGAGGTTGCCCGGCGCGTCGGCAACTCGCCAGAGGTCATCCACCGCCGGTACCACGGCTGTATCGACGGGCACGAGGAAGCCGCCAACGCGAAGATCACAAAGGCCCTGGAGGACGAGGGCGACGGGTCCTAGCGACACGATGCATGTCCGGTCAGGCCCTGCGCGCTAGTGCCGCGTCAGGCAACGTTTGCGATGTTCGTCGTTGACCCTGAGCCGACGGTAGGTGACGTGGCACCGTGTATCGAAGTCGAGCGTTATGGGCGCCGTCCCGTTGCGAACCTGAACGCCCCGAGCGCCGAATCGGTCGCGCGCTCGGTCTGCGGTCTGGTTCGCATCACGACGGTGTTGAGTAGGTGGGATCGGGCGCCGATGAGAAATGGCGCCGACAGTCGTCTAAGTACGGTCCAGTGAAAACGCGCTGCGCGCATCAAGGGAGAGCAACGAGATGAGACCACTTCGATACTCGATCAACGTCACGCTCGATGGCTGCTGCCATCACGAGGCAGGGCTCCCCCCGGACGAGGAGTCGATGCGCTACTGGACCGCTGAGATGGAGCGAGCTGATGCCCTGCTATTCGGCCGGGTGACCTACGAGATGATGGAGTCGGCGTGGCGGAAGCCGGCCACGGACACGTGGCCTGACTGGATGGATGAGTGGCAGATCCCGTTCGCCGAGACCATCGACCGGGCGAAGAAGTACGTCGTGTCGAGCACGCTGAGCGGGGTCGATTGGAATGCCGAGCTGGTGCGAGGCGACTTGGGGCAAGCGGTTCAGCGGCTCAAGCAGGAGTCAGGTGAGGGCCTGTGGGTGGGTGGCGTGACGCTCCCCCTGGCGTTGGCAGATCTGGGACTGATCGACGAGTACGAGTTCCTTGTGCAGCCGGTCCTTGCCGGACACGGGCCGACATTGCTCGCCGGTCTGCGCGAGCGCATCCAGCTCCAGCCCGTGGACCGCCATGAGTTCCGGTCGGGGGCGGTCGCCCTGCGATACCGGCCCACGCGAGTTACGGCTTGACGTGATTTATCCTGGGATGTTGGCCGCTCCCTCGCGACGGAACGACGGCTCGGGGTCGCGTTGGCCGCGCTGGCCGTGCCCCCGAACGCGCGGACATATCGACGGGGGACATCGCCCCGAGGTGCCGGTAGCGGACAGGGCAAACGTTGCCTGACGTGGCACTAGCTCAGGCGGGGAACAGGACTTTTTGTGCGGTCATCCGGAATGCTGTGCCAGCCTCTTTGGCGGTCATTACGTACTGCTCGATGCCTGCTAACAGCTCCTGAGGGGGATCGCCACCTGCCTCGACGATCAGGTGCCACTGTCTTGTGTCGAGTGCTACTCGATCAACTGCACGAGACAGAGCCTCCGCAGGGGCTATCAGAGTGTCTGGTCCAACCAGGGGGATGCGCGCTCGGCAATGGACAACCGAGCCGTTGGCGTCCGTCAATGCATCCAGTAGCTCGGGAGCAGCTTCGCTTTTCGTCAACTTTAGACGCGTTTTGTACCAGACATTCACAAAAGTTGCATGGGCTTCAACTAGTGCAAAGTAGGCGTTCCGGCGCTCCTGCCAGTGTGCTTTGCGGTGCTCGACCCTTTCCTGGTCCTGCACCTGGTGTCTGAGTGACCTTGCTGTGACGAAAGCTCCAACTACGGCGCCTCCCAGGCCTGTCGCTCCGGCGATGGCTCCAGCCCAGACGGCGGCATCTCCCTGATCCATGGCGCGCGTATTCCCACTTCATCCGCGTTGCTGGACGAGCGGGTCATGTGTATCGCAGATAGTGCGAAATCAGTGAGAGACAACGAGAGAGAGCGGGAGTCAGTGAGACTGACTCCCGCTCTCTCATGTCGGCATCCGCACAGGTCAGAGCATGATTCTTGCTGGCTGACTGGCGAGTGCCCCCGGCAGGATTCGAACCTGCGCACACGGCTCCGGAGGCCGTTGCTCTATCCCCTGAGCTACGGGGGCGTGTCGGGCGCTTTGTGCGGCGACGGGTAGAACCCTACCAGCTCTTTTGGGGGTGACGGGCATGGGTTTCGGTGGGGGTGGGGCGGGGTGTTGTCGGGGGAGTGGCGGGTTCCGGGCGGGGTTGGAAGAGGGGCGTCCGCAGGGGGTGGAAGTGGGGAAAACCCGGACGCGGCGGTGGGTGCGGACCTACTCTCAAGTTGTGCCAGGCGCGTCGGGTCGGGTGCTTGTTGTGGACGACAACAAGGTCATCCGGCAGCTGATCAGGGTCAATCTCGAGCTGGAGGGTTTCGAGGTCGTGACCGCGGCCGATGGTGCCGAATGCCTGGACGTCGTGCATCAGGTGCGGCCCGATGTGGTGACACTCGATGTAGTCATGCCTCGGCTGGACGGATTGCGCACCGCCGCTCGGCTTCGGGCCGATCCGCGGACCCGGAATCTTCCCCTCGCCATCGTCAGTGCCTGCACTCAGTACGAGGTCGAGAGCGGACTCGATGTGGGGGTCGACGCATTCCTCGCCAAGCCCTTCGAGCCCGCCGAACTCGTAGGGCTCGTACGGCAGTTGATGGAGCGTCGAGGGAGCGGCGGTGGCGGCAGTGGCAGTGTTGCCAGCGGCGCCAGTGGTGTCGGCGCTGGTGGTGATGGGGGCGACGCCGGGTCGTCGTTCCTCGGCACCTTCGGTGCCGAGGAGGCCGAGAGAGCCGAGCGCGCCGGACGTACCGGTCACTGACGGGCTACCCGCTGACTGGCCTGCCCGTCGCTCACGAACCGCCACTCACACCCCACCGACCGACGCCGGCGCGCACCACCAACGTCGCCGCCCGGTCGCCCACCTCCGCACACCTCACCGACGAGGCGTCCCCGCCACGAATCCGCCTCCCACCCCCGTCCACATCCCGGACCCACCCCCAAACCGACTCGCCTACCCACCCCCCTCCTCCCCTAGGCTTGTCCCGTGACCCCCGTCGAGCTCTCCCGTACCGTGCTGCGCGCGGTGCGTTGTGCCGTGGATGAGGGGGAACTGAGCGTGGCGGTGCCGGAACGGGCCGTGGTGACCTCTCCCGGGCCCGGCGGGTGTGGGGACTACGCCACGAACATCGCGTTGCAGCTGGCGCGTCCGGCCGGGCGGGCGCCGCGGCAGGTTGCCGAGATCCTGCGGACGCACCTCAGGGGCGCGGCCGGTGTCAGCGAGGTCGCGATCACCGGACCCGGATTTCTGAACATCAGCCTCAATCGAGAAGCCACCCAAGAAGTCGCCCGGACGCTCGTGTCCGAGATCCTCAAGCAAAGCAGCCGGTACGGGTACGCACACGAAGGCGGCGACACCCTCGCCGGGCACGTCATCGCACTCCGCGTCCCCCGCGACACCCGTGCCGAGGTCCTCGCCGACACCCTCGTACGGATCATCGCCACCCAGGGCGGCTGCGCCGAGGTCCATCACGACGAACCCGTCGATCTCCGCCCCGTGCCCGCCCCCGAGGACCCCGCCCCCCTCGGCCACGACGCCGCCCGCTGGGCCCTCCTCCACCCCGCGCCCCACGACCGGCCCAGGATCACCGCGGACCATCTCGTCCAGCGTGAGAGCAACCCCCTCTTCCGCGTCCGGTACGCCCACGCCCGTACCCGGGCCCTCAGCCGCAATGCCGCCGCGCTCGGCTTCGACAGTGCCCCCGGCGACGTATCCGAAGCGCAGGACCTCCTCGCCCCCCTTGCCGAATACCCCCGCGTCCTCAGCGCCGCCGCCACCCACCGCGCCCCCGACCGGCTTGCCCGGCATCTCGTCACCACCGCCGACGCCCTTCTCGACTTCCAGCACACGGTGCTGCCGGTCGGTGACGAGAAACCCTCGGCCGCCCACCGTGCCCGGCTCGCGCTCGCCGAAGCCGCCGGGACGGTGCTGGCCGGTGGCCTGTCCCTGCTCGGCATCAGTGCACCCGAACATCTCTGAAACAGCAGACGACACCGCAGACGACACCGCAGATGACACAGCAGAAAGCCCACAGACATGAGCCGTTCCGCACACCCCGCCGGGCCCCGTCACGCCGATGTTCTGACCGAGGGGCACTACACCGCCCCGCCCGCCGACCTCAATGCCCTCGACCCGAAGGTCTGGGCCCACACCGTCAGCCGTAACGAAGACGGGGTCGTCAGCGTCGG
Source organism: Streptomyces sp. NBC_00620 (assembly GCF_026341825.1). Lineage (GTDB taxonomy): Bacteria > Actinomycetota > Actinomycetes > Streptomycetales > Streptomycetaceae > Streptomyces. The sequence continues at coordinate 129,932 of NZ_JAPENY010000001.1, read as the reverse complement.
TGGCATCGATGTGGCCACGCTCGCCGAGGAGTTCGGCACCCCCGCGTACTTCATGGACGAGGCCGACTTCCGGGCGCGGGCGCGTTCCTGGCGTACCGCCTTCGGTCACGACGCCGACGTCTTCTACGCCGGGAAGGCGTTCCTGTCCCGGGCCGTCGTGCGCTGGCTGTACGAAGAGGGGCTCAACCTGGATGTGTGTTCCGGTGGTGAGCTCACCACTGCCCTCTCCGCCGGTATGCCCGCCGACCGCATCGCCTTCCACGGCAACAACAAGTCCACCGAAGAGATCACCAAGGCTGTCGAGAGCGGTGTCGGACGTATCGTCCTCGACTCCTTCCAGGAGATCGTCCGCGTCGCCCACATCGCGCAGTCCCTCGGCAAGCGGCAGCGCGTGCAGATCCGGGTGACTGTGGGTGTGGAGGCACACACGCACGAGTTCATCGCGACCGCGCACGAGGACCAGAAGTTCGGGATCGCGCTCGCCGACGGGCAGGCCGCGGAGGCCGTACGGCGGGCTCTCGCCCTCGACGGGCTCGAAGTCGTCGGGATCCACAGCCACATCGGGTCGCAGATCTTCGACATGGCCGGCTTCGAGGTCGCCGCCCGTCGCGTGGTGGCGCTGCTCGCCGCCGTCCGCGACGAGCACGGTGTCGAGCTCCCGGAGATCGACCTCGGTGGCGGCCTCGGTATCGCGTACACCAGCGAGGACGACCCGCGCGATCCGCACGAGATCGCCAAGGCGCTGAACGAGATCGTCACCCGTGAGTGCGAGGCCGCCAAGCTGCGGACGCCTCGGATCTCGGTGGAGCCCGGGCGCGCCATCGTGGGCCCGACCGCCTTCACTCTCTACGAGGTCGGCACCATCAAGCCGCTCGACGGGCTCCGGACGTACGTCTCCGTGGACGGAGGCATGTCCGACAACATCCGGACCGCTCTCTACGACGCCGAGTACAGCGTCGCTCTCGTTTCTCGTGCGAGTGACGCCGAGCCCATGCTCGTGCGCGTCGTCGGCAAGCACTGCGAGAGCGGCGACATCGTCGTACGTGATGCCTTCCTGCCCGCCGACCTCGCGCCCGGCGACCTCATCGCCGTGCCCGCCACCGGCGCCTACTGCCGTTCCATGGCCAGCAATTACAACCACGCACTCCGCCCGCCGGTCGTCGCAGTGAACGACGGCGAGGCCCGGGTGATCGTCCGCCGCGAGACGGAGGAAGACCTGCTTCGCCTCGACGTCGGCTGAGTCTCACCGGTGGAAGATCTCCGGTCTTCCACCCCGCTGAAAATGAAATAGCCGTCTCACGATCCGGACGAGGGGCAGAAACTCCCGTCCGGTGAGTGAGACTGGTCCCACCGTGACGGTAAGAGGAAACGAGGTCGGATGATGCGTACGCGTCCGCTGAAGGTGGCGCTGCTGGGCTGTGGGGTTGTCGGCTCAGAGGTGGCGCGCATCATGACGACGCACGCCGACGACCTCGCCGCCAGGATCGGGGCCCCGATCGAGCTGGCCGGCGTCGCCGTCCGCCGCCCCGCCAAGGTCCGTGAGGGCATCGACCCCGACCTGGTCACCACCGACGCCACCGCGCTCGTCAAACGCGGGGACATCGACGTCGTCGTCGAGGTCATCGGCGGCATCGAGCCCGCTCGTACGCTCATCACCACGGCCTTCGAGCACGGAGCCTCCGTGGTCTCCGCCAACAAGGCGCTCCTCGCGCAGGACGGCGCCGCGCTGCACGCCGCCGCCCAGGAGCACAAGCGGGACCTCTACTACGAGGCCGCCGTCGCCGGTGCCATCCCGCTCATCCGGCCGCTGCGCGAGTCCCTCGCCGGCGACAAGATCAACCGCGTGATGGGCATCGTCAACGGAACCACCAACTTCATCCTCGACAAGATGGACTCGACGGGCGCCGGGTATCAGGAAGCCCTCGACGAGGCCACCGCGCTGGGATACGCCGAGGCCGACCCCACCGCCGACGTCGAGGGCTTCGACGCCGCCGCCAAGGCCGCGATCCTCGCCGGAATCTCCTTCCACACGCGCGTGCGCCTCGACGACGTGTACCGCGAGGGCATGACCGAGGTCACCGCCTCCGACTTCGCCTCGGCGAAGGCGATGGGCTGCACCATCAAGCTGCTCGCCATCTGCGAGCGGGCCGCGGACGGCGGGTCCGTCACCGCGCGCGTGCATCCCGCGATGATTCCGCTGAGCCATCCGCTCGCCTCCGTGCGCGGCGCGTACAACGCCGTCTTCGTGGAGTCGGACGCCGCGGGCCAGCTCATGTTCTACGGGCCGGGTGCCGGTGGTGCGCCGACCGCGTCCGCCGTGCTCGGCGACCTCGTGGCCGTCTGTCGCAACAAGCTGAACGGCTCGACGGGGCCCGGCGACTCCGCGTACGCGCAGTTGCCCGTCTCGCCCATGGGCGAGGTCGTCACGCGGTACCACATCAGCCTCGACGTGGCCGACAAACCGGGTGTTCTCGCCCAGGTGGCCACTGTTTTCGCCGAGCACGGGGTGTCCATCGATACCGTGCGTCAGCAAGGCCGACAAGACGGAGGCGGCGATGCCTCCCTCGTCGTCGTCACCCATCGTGCGTCCGACGCGTCCCTCAACGGGACCGTCGAGGCGCTGCGCAGTCTCGACACCGTGCGGGGTGTCGCCAGCATCATGCGGGTTGAAGGAGAGTAACCAGCAATGACCCACCAGTGGCGCGGAATCATCGAGGAGTACCGGGACCGGCTGCCGGTATCCGACAGCACGCCGGTCATTACGCTCCGTGAGGGCGGTACGCCGCTCGTGCCCGCGCAGGTGCTCTCCGAGCGCACCGGGTGCGAGGTCCACCTCAAGGTGGAGGGTGCCAACCCGACCGGATCCTTCAAGGACCGCGGTATGACCATGGCCATCACGAGGGCCAAGGAGGAGGGCGCGAAGGCTGTCATCTGCGCCTCCACCGGCAACACGTCCGCGAGCGCCGCGGCCTATGCCGTACGCGCCGGGATGGTCTGTGCCGTTCTCGTGCCGCAGGGCAAGATCGCGATCGGCAAGATGGGCCAGGCCCTCGTGCACGGCGCGAAGATCCTCCAGGTCGACGGAAACTTCGACGACTGCCTGACGCTGGCGCGCGCGCTGTCCGACAACTACCCGGTGGCGCTGGTCAATTCGGTCAACCCGGTACGCATCGAGGGCCAGAAGACCGCCGCGTTCGAGATCGTGGACATGCTCGGCGACGCGCCCGACATCCACGTCCTGCCGGTGGGCAACGCGGGCAACATCACCGCGTACTGGAAGGGGTACAAGGAGTACGCCGCCGACGGCATCGCCAAGAGGACCCCGCGCATGTGGGGTTTCCAGGCCTCCGGTTCCGCCCCGATCGTGCGCGGCGAGATCGTCAAGGACCCGTCGACCATCGCCACCGCGATCCGCATCGGCAACCCGGCGTCCTGGCAGTACGCGCTGGCCGCCCGGGACGAATCCGGCGGCTTCATCGACGAGGTGACGGACCGTGAGATCCTGCGCGCCTACCGGCTGTTGGCCGCGCAGGAGGGCGTTTTCGTCGAGCCCGCGTCCGCCGCGTCCGTCGCCGGTCTGCTGAAGGCCGCCGAGCAGGGCAAGGTCGACCCGGGCCAGAAGATCGTCTGCACGGTCACCGGAAACGGGCTCAAGGACCCCGACTGGGCCGTCGCGGGAGCCCCGCAGCCGGTGACCGTCCCGGTGGACGCCGTCGCGGCCGCGGAGCGCCTCGGCCTGGCGTAGTCGGCGAACACCCGGCACAGGCACGCCTGTAGAGGTACAACCGACGCGGGTACACCCGACGGGGGGTGCACGGGGGGCTTACGACACGCATCGTGCGCCTCCTGTGCGCCCTATGTCGCCACAGAACCTGTCTTCGATAGGCTGTACTGAACCCGCCCGCCGCATATGCCGCGGTGCCGCCCTCGTTGCGGCCTTCGGGTATTGACGTACCCGTCAGGTTCGTATCGCCAGTCGTCCCAGGTCGCAACGCAACTCGTCCCACGTTCGTATCGCCAAGTCTTCGAGAATCTCGTACATCACGCAGCTCAAGGAGAGTCATCGAGCGATGGCCGGTCCAGCCTTCCGCGCCGCCGCCGTCCGGGTGCGCGTCCCCGCCACCAGCGCCAACCTCGGGCCGGGCTTCGACGCCTTCGGCCTGTCACTGGGGCTGTACGACGACGTGGTCGTCCGGGTGGCCGACGCCGGGCTGCACATCGACATCGCGGGTGAGGGCAGCGAGACGCTGCCGCGCGACGAGAATCATCTCCTCGTACGTTCCCTGCGCACCGCCTTCGATCTGCTGGGCGGACAGCCGCGCGGCCTCGAGATCGTCTGCGCCAACCGCATCCCGCACGGGCGGGGACTCGGCTCCTCGTCGGCCGCCATCTGCGCCGGCATCGTCGCCGCGCGGGCGGTGACCATAGGCGGGGACGCCAAACTCGACGACACCGCCCTTCTGGAGCTCGCCACCGAGATCGAGGGGCACCCCGACAATGTCGCGGCCTGTCTGCTCGGCGGATTCACGCTCTCCTGGATGGAGACCGGTGCTGCGCGGGCGATCAGGATGGACGCCGCCGATTCCATCGTTCCGGTGGTTTTCGTACCGGGAAAGCCGGTTCTCACCGAGACCGCACGCGGACTGCTTCCGCGCACCGTGCCGCATGTCGACGCCGCCGCCAACGCGGGCCGCGCCGCACTGCTCGTCGAGGCCCTCACCCGGCGCCCCGAGCTGCTGCTGCCCGCCACCGAGGACCGGCTGCACCAGGACTACCGCGCCCCGGCCATGCCCGAGAGCATCGCGCTGGTGGAGCGGCTGCGGGGCGACGGTATCCCCGCGGTGATCTCCGGCGCGGGCCCCACGGTGCTGGCCCTCGCCGACGCGGCGACGGCCGACAAAATCGCCGACCTCGCAGGTCAGGGGTGGGCCGCCAATCGACTGGACCTCGATGCCACGGGGGCGAGCGTGCTGCCGCTCGCACCCTCCGGCGTCAATTAGAAGCGTGCGGTTGCCGGATTTCGAGAGGGGGAATGTTTGTTGGATCCGGTAGTGTTAATCTCAAGTCTGCACCCGACCTCACCATGGCGAGGTGCTTCGCGTCCCCGTCCGGGACACCCATTCTTCCGGGAGCCTCCCAAGCTGCTTTGTGCCATGCATTGGGTGCTATGTGCTGAGCAGTGTTGAGCACGCTCCGGAACCGGCGTGACCGTGCCGATGTCACCGCAATTCAGTGCCACGGCTCCGGAATCGTCATCACCAGTTATTTCTTCCGCCGCGTTGGCGGACCACCGCCCCGGCACGGTCCATACAAAAAGGACCAAATCCGGACAGCAAAACCGGTCGCCGTGCCAGACAGGCCGACGTCCGCTCCAGGGAAGGACCCTTCGTGAGCGACACCACCGATCTGATGGGCGCACGTGTCGAGGAGACCGCTGCCGCGCCCGCCACGGACGCCTCTGCCGCGCCTGCCTCCGGTGCAGGCTCCCGGCGGCGCCGCGGTACCGGCCTTGACGGCATGGTGCTGGCCGAGCTTCAGCAGGTCGCGTCCGGCCTCGGTATCAGGGGCACCGCGCGTATGCGCAAGAGCCAGCTGATCGAGGTCATCAAGGAGGCGCAGGCAGGCGGGGGTGCCCCGGCGAAGGCCGACACCGCCACCGAGACCAAGCCGAAGCGCCGCGCCACCTCGAAGGCTCGTACGGGCGATGAGGCCGTCGCGGCCGAGGCCAAGGCCGAGAAGCCCGCCGCCGCCGAAAAGGCCGTGGCCAAGCAGCAGATCGAGATTCCCGGCCAGCCCGCCAGCGATGACGCCCCCGCGGGCGAGCGTCGCCGTCGCCGTGCCGTCGCCGAGGCCGGCAGCCCCGAGACGGTCACCGCCGAGGCGAAGAGTGAGCCGAAGACGGAGACCCTCGTCGAGGTCAAGGCCGACGCCGGTGACGGTGCCGACGGCCGTCAGGGCCGCCGTGACCGCCGTGACCGCGACCGTGGTGGCCGTGACCGCGACCGCCGGGGTGGCAAGGCCGACGAGCAGCAGGGCCAGGGCCAGAGCCAGGGCGGCCAGGGTCAGGGCGGCGGCCAGCAGCAGCGCCAGGACCGTCAGCAGCAGAGCCAGGGCGGCGGCCGTCAGGACCGCCAGGACCGGCAGCAGCGTGACAACGGACCGCAGGACGACGACGAGTTCGGCGATGGCCGTCGTGGCCGTCGTGGCCGTTACCGGGACCGCCGTGGCCGTCGAGGCCGCGAGGACTTCGGCCCGAACGAGCCGCAGGTCGCGGACGACGACGTCCTGATCCCCGTCGCGGGCATCCTGGACATCCTCGACAACTACGCGTTCATCCGTACGTCCGGCTACCTGCCGGGTCCGAACGACGTGTACGTGTCGCTCGCCCAGGTCCGCAAGAACGGTCTGCGCAAGGGTGACCACGTCACCGGCGCGGTCCGTCAGCCCAAGGATGGCGAGCGCCGCGAGAAGTTCAACGCGCTGGTCCGCCTCGACTCCGCGAACGGCATGGCCGCCGAATCCGGCCGCGGCCGCCCGGAGTTCAACAAGCTGACGCCTCTTTACCCGCAGGACCGGCTCCGTCTGGAGACCGACCCGGGCGTGCTGACGACCCGCATCATCGACCTCGTCGCGCCGATCGGTAAGGGCCAGCGCGGTCTGATCGTGGCCCCGCCGAAGACCGGCAAGACCATGATCCTGCAGGCGGTCGCCAACGCGATCACCGTCAACAACCCCGAGTGCCACCTGATGGTCGTCCTGGTCGACGAGCGTCCGGAAGAAGTCACCGACATGCAGCGGTCGGTGAAGGGCGAGGTCATCTCCTCGACCTTCGACCGCCCGGCCGAGGACCACACCACGGTCGCCGAGCTCGCCATCGAGCGCGCCAAGCGTCTGGTGGAGCTGGGTCACGACGTCGTCGTACTGCTCGACTCGATCACGCGTCTGGGCCGTGCGTACAACCTCGCCGCCCCCGCCTCCGGCCGCATCCTGTCCGGTGGTGTCGACTCGACCGCGCTGTACCCGCCGAAGCGCTTCTTCGGTGCCGCGCGCAACATCGAGGACGGCGGCTCGCTGACCATCCTGGCCACCGCGCTCGTCGACACCGGCTCGCGCATGGACGAGGTGATCTTCGAGGAGTTCAAGGGCACCGGCAACATGGAGCTCAAGCTCGACCGGAAGCTCGCCGACAAGCGCATCTTCCCGGCGGTCGACGTCGACCCGTCGGGCACGCGCAAGGAAGAGATCCTCCTCAACGCGGAGGAGCTCGCCATCGTCTGGAAGCTGCGCCGGGTGCTGCACGCGCTCGACTCGCAGCAGGCCATCGAGCTTCTGCTGGACAAGATGAAGCAGACGAAGTCCAACGCCGAGTTCCTGATGCAGATCGCGAAGACGACGCCGGGCAACGGCGGCAACGACTGATCTGGACCCCGCGGAGCCCGAGGGCCGCCCCCGTCACACCGGTGACGGGGGCGGCCCTTTGCGTGGCACGGGCAGGGCGGCCGGCGAGACCTTTCCCACAATGATCAAGACCGGTACCGGTTACGGGCAGTGCGTCCTCGCCGGTTGAAAACGCAGGTGAATGCGGGTTTACCCGGGTTCATCGGTGACTCACCGTGCCCGTCGGGCCACAGACTGAGCACAGTGCGTTGTGCAACCCTTTCCCGAGTTTCCCCGTCTGACCGTACGGAGTGACCATGGAGCGGTACGTACATGGCGCGACGACCGGGCCTGAGCCTGAAAGCAGGGGGTAACCGACCCGAACAAGGACTGAGGAGCACATGCCTGCCGAGAGCACGCCGGAACCCGGCATACCCGGGGAGTCCGGCACCAGCGCCCCGCGCCACCGTGCGAAGGGCCGCCGCCGCAAGGCCCGCAGCAAGCGCCGCAAGGGCCTGCTGATCACGGCCTGGGTCGCGGCGGGGATCGTCGTGCTGGGCGGCACCGGCGCCGGATACCTGTACTTCAAGCTCAACGGCAACATCAAGAGCGTCGACATCAACCAGGCCCTCGGCACCGACCGGCCGACGAAGGTCGACAACGGCTCCGAGAACATCCTGGTCCTGGGCTCCGACACCCGCTCCGGCTCCAACGAGAAGCTGGGCGGCGGCACCGACGACGGCAGCGCCCGCTCCGACACGGCGATGGTCGTGCACGTGTACGAGGGCCACAAGTCGGCGAGTGTGGTCTCCATACCCCGCGACACCCTTGTCGAGCGTCCCTCCTGCACGGACGCCAACGGTGTCACGCACGACGCGGCCTCCGAGGTCATGTTCAACTCCGCGTATTCCACCGGTGGTGCCGCCTGCGCCGTGAAGACCGTCGAGTCCATGAGCGGGATCCGCATGGACCACTACATCGAGGTCGACTTCAGCGGCTTCCAGAAGCTCATCGACGACCTGGGCGGTGTGAAGATCACCACCACCCAGGACATCGACGACCCCGACAGCCACCTGAATCTCACGGCCGGCACCCACACCCTCAACGGCGAGCAGGCGCTCGGCCTGGTCCGCACCCGGCACGGCGTCGGCGACGGCTCCGACCTCGGCCGCATCCAGCTCCAGCAGGCGTTCATCAAGGCCCTGATGAACCAGGTCAAGAGCATCGGCCTGCTGACCAGCCCCACCAAGCTGCTCGAACTCGCCGACACCGCCACCAACGCCATCACCACCGACTCCGACCTGAAGTCCGTCAACGACCTGGTGTCCTTCGCCGGCGGCCTCAAGGGCATCAGCTCCTCGAAGATGACGATGGTGACGATGCCGGTCCAGTACGACAGCGCGAACGCCAACCGGGTGCTCATCGACGAGGCCAAGGACAAGCTGGTCTGGGACGCCCTGAAGAACGACCAGGTGATCCCGAAGTCGGCCACCGAGGGCACGGCCACGGGCACCGCGAAGGACGTCGTCAGCGCCGGCTGAGCGGCATGAGAACCCTGCGGGAATAGATCGCCGCGCCCCCCGGTTTTGGGGGATGCGGCGAGTCCTGGCAGACTGGTACGTCGGCTCCGGTTCACGCACCCGCAATCCGCGGCGGCGACCCGGCGCCCTCCCGAAACTAGGAGACACCTTGAAGCGCGACATCCACCCCGAGTACGTCGAGACGCAGGTCAGCTGCACCTGTGGCGCGTCGTTCACCACCCGTAGCACGATCTCCAGCGGCACCGTCCGTGCCGAGGTCTGCTCCGAGTGCCACCCGTTCTACACGGGCAAGCAGAAGATCCTCGACACCGGTGGCCGCGTGGCCCGCTTCGAGGCCCGCTTCGGCAAGGCTGCCGCTGCCAAGAAGTAGCGACCTCACAGCGCCGGTCTTCGGTGCCCCCTGCACGGGGGCGCCGGGACCGGCGCTTTGCGGTGCAGCCCCCTCCCCCAACTCTCGGCTCCGCTCGAGCCGGGGGGACCCCCATGTCTTACCTACGTCCCCGAGCCCATGATGGAGCTGAGGGGACAGTCCATTGGAGCCGGAGATGTTCGAGGCGGTCGAGGAACTGATCGGCGAGCACGCCGATCTGGAGAAGAAGCTCGCTGACCCGTCGGTTCACGCCGACCAGGCCAACGCGCGCAAGCTCAACAAGCGCTACGCGGAGCTGACCCCGATCGTCGCGACGTACCGCTCCTGGAAGCAGACCGGGGACGACATCGAGACGGCGAAGGAGTTCGCGGTCGACGACCCGGACTTCGCGGCCGAGGTCAAGGACCTGGAGAAGCAGCGCGAGGAGCTGACGGAGAAGCTGCGGCTGCTGCTCGTCCCGCGAGACCCCAACGACGACAAGGACGTCATCCTCGAGGTCAAGGCGGGCGCGGGCGGCGACGAGTCGGCACTCTTCGCCGGTGACCTGCTGCGCATGTACCTGCGCTACGCCGAGCGCGTCGGCTGGAAGACCGAGATCATCGACGCCACCGAGTCCGAGCTGGGCGGCTACAAGGACGTCCAGGTCGCCGTGAAGACCAAGGGCGGCCAGGGTGCCACCGAGCCGGGCCAGGGCGTCTGGGCGCGGCTGAAGTACGAGGGCGGGGTGCACCGCGTACAGCGGGTGCCCTCGACCGAGTCGCAGGGCCGCATCCACACCTCCGCCGCCGGTGTGCTCGTCACGCCCGAGGCCGAGGAGGTCGACGTCGAGATCCACGCCAACGACCTCCGCATCGACGTCTACCGCTCCTCGGGACCCGGCGGCCAGTCCGTCAACACCACCGACTCCGCGGTGCGCATCACGCACATTCCCACCGGAGTCGTCGCTTCCTGCCAGAACGAGAAGAGCCAGCTGCAGAACAAGGAGCAGGCGATGCGTATCCTGCGCTCCAGGCTTCTCGCGGCGGCGCAGGAGGAAGCGGAACGGGAGGCCGCGGACGCCCGCCGCAGCCAGGTCCGCACCGTCGACCGCTCCGAGAAGATCCGTACGTACAACTTCCCGGAGAATCGCATCTCGGACCACCGGGTCGGCTTCAAGGCGTACAACTTGGACCAGGTCCTCGACGGTGACCTGGACGCGATGATCCAGGCCTGCGTCGACGCGGACTCGGCCGCGAAGCTCGCCGCCGCGTAAGTCGAACAAGCTGTGTAGAGCCCCACCGACCTTCACGACAACAGCTCAGCCCGGAGGACCAGCGTGAACCTGCTGCTCGCGGAAGTGGCCCAGGCCACCCAGCGGCTGGCCGACGCCGGCGTGCCCTCGCCGCGCAATGACGCGGAAGAGCTCGCCGCCTTCGTGCACGGCGTGAAGCGGGGCGAGCTGCACACGGTCAAGGACACGGACTTCGACGCCCGCTACTGGGAGGTGACCGCGCGCCGCGAGGCCCGCGAGCCGCTCCAGCACATCACCGGGCGGGCCTACTTCCGGTACCTGGAACTCCAGGTCGGGCCAGGGGTGTTCGTCCCGCGCCCCGAGACGGAGTCCGTCGTCGGCTGGGCCATAGACGCCGTACGCGCCATGGATGTCGTGGAGCCGCTGATCGTCGACCTGTGCACGGGCTCGGGCGCCATCGCGCTCGCCCTCGCGCAGGAGGTCCCGCGCTCCCGTGTGCACGCCGTGGAGCTGTCCGAGGACGCCCTCCAGTGGACGCGCAAGAACGTCGAGGGGTCCAGGGTCGACCTGCGCCAGGGAGACGCCCTGGAGGCCTTCCCGGACCTCGACGGCCATGTCGACCTGGTCGTCTCCAACCCGCCGTACATCCCTCTGACGGAGTGGGAGTACGTACAGCCCGAGGCCCGGGACTACGATCCCGAACTCGCCCTGTTCTCGGGGGAGGACGGACTCGACCTCATCCGGGGCATCGAGCGCACCGCACACCGTCTGCTGCGCCCCGGTGGCGTCGTCGTCGTCGAGCACGCCGACACCCAGGGCGGGCAGGTGCCGTGGATCTTCACCGAGGAGCGGGGCTGGGCCGACGCGGCCGACCACCCGGACCTCAACAACCGGCCGCGGTTCGCGACCGCCCGCAAGGCGATGCCGTGAGCACGCGCATCGAGTTCCCCAGGCAGCAGTACGTGTACGAGGAGGCCCGCTAAATGGCACGGCGATACGACACCAACGACGCGACCGACCGCTCCACCGGTCTGCGTGAAGCCGCGTCCGCCGTCCGCCGTGGCGAGCTGGTCGTCCTCCCGACCGACACGGTGTACGGCGTGGGCGCCGACGCGTTCTCCTCGGAGGCCGTCGCCGATCTCCTCGACGCCAAGGGCCGGGGCCGCAACATGCCCACGCCCGTCCTCATCGGCTCCCCGAACACGCTGCACGGCCTGGTCACGGACTTCTCCGAGATGGCCTGGGAGCTGGTCGACGCGTTCTGGCCGGGGGCGCTCACCCTCGTCGCCAAGCACCAGCCGTCGCTCCAGTGGGACCTGGGGGACACCCGTGGCACCGTCGCCGTGCGCATGCCGCTGCACCCGGTCGCCATCGAACTGCTCACCGAGGTCGGCCCGATGGCCGTCTCCTCCGCCAACCTCACGGGTCACCCCTCTCCGGAGGACTGTGACGCCGCGCAGGAGATGCTCGGCGACGCCATCTCCGTCTACCTGGACGGCGGCCCGACCCCTGGCATCGTCCCCTCCTCGATCGTCGACGTGACCGGCAAGGTGCCGGTGCTGCTGCGCGAGGGGGCACTGTCGGCCGAGGAGCTCCGGAAGGTCGTACCCGACCTCGAGGTGGCGAATTGACAGCCCCTGACGCGGGGCGTGGCATAGGCACGGGGATCACGGGGGCCAACGGTTCTCCCAGGGGGTCCTTCCGCATCCTCCACGTCAGCACCGGCAATGTGTGCCGCTCGCCGATCACCGAGCGGCTGACCCGCCATGCCCTGGCGGACCGGCTCGGCGACCCCCTGTGGGGCGGCCTGATCGTGGAGAGCGCGGGCACCTGGGGGCACGAGGGCGCGCCCATGGAGACCAACGCGGCCACGGTCCTCACCGACTACGGCGCGGACCCCTCCGGCTTCGTGGGCCGCGAACTCCTCGACGACCACGTCATCCGCGCCGACCTGGTCCTCACCGCCACCCGCGACCACCGCGCCCAGGTCATCTCCATGGGCCACTCCGCGGGCCTGCGCACCTTCACCCTGAAGGAGTTCACCCGCCTCGTACGGGCCATAGACCCCGCGACGCTCCCACCCCTGGAAGAGGGAGTGGTCGAGCGCGCACGCGCCCTGGTGCGGGCTGCCGCGGCTCTACGCGGGTGGCTCCTCGCTCCCACCGCGGAGGCGGACGAGGTCTTCGACCCGTACGGGGCTCCGCTGCCGTTCTTCCGTTCGATCGGGGACGAGATCAATGAGGCGCTGGATCCGGTGGTTACCGCGTTGACGGGCGTACCTACGCGGATGTGATCCGGCCGCTGCCGGGACCGACGGACGGAGTCCGGCGCAGCGGCTCGAAGCCTGGGAGGCCCTCCAGGGCCGAGCAGTGCGAGGGGCGCGTCGGGGATTGGGCTCAATGAGGCGCTGGATCCGGTGGTGACGGCGCTGACGGGTGTACCTACACGGACGTAACACCGGGCGACTCATCGGTCCCGGTTCTACATTGGACTTAGCGCACCCCCATGCCGAGGTCCGGAGTCCATCATGCCGGTCACACAAACGTTGGAAGCGGATGTTCTGCGTCGGCAGGACCCGGAGCTCGCCGAGATTCTGCTCGGGGAGCTGGAGCGACAGTCGACGACGTTGCAGTTGATCGCGGCCGAGAACTTCACCTCGCCGGCGGTGCTGGCCGCGCTCGGGTCGCCGCTGGCGAACAAGTACGCCGAGGGATATCCCGGTGCCCGCCATCACGGCGGGTGCGAGATCGTGGATGTCGCCGAGCGGGTCGCGGTGGACCGGGCGAAGGCGCTCTTCGGTGCCGAGCACGCCAACGTGCAGTCGCACTCGGGGAGTTCGGCGGTCCTCGCCGCGTACGCCGCGCTGCTGCGACCCGGTGACACCGTGCTGGCCATGGGGCTGCCGTTCGGCGGTCACCTCACGCACGGATCGCCCGCGAACTTCTCGGGAAGGTGGTTCGACTTCGTCGGATACGGGGTCGAGGCCGAGACCGGGCTCATCGACTACGAGCAGGTGCGCGCGCTGGCCCGTACGCACCGCCCGAAGGCCATCGTCTGCGGCTCCATCTCCTACCCCCGGCACATCGACTACGCCCTCTTCAGGGACATCGCCGACGAGGTCGGCGCCTATCTCATCGCCGACGCCGCCCACCCCATCGGGCTCGTCGCCGGGGGAGCGGCGCCCAATCCGGTGCCGTACGCGGATGTGGTCTGCGCCACCACGCACAAGGTGCTGCGCGGTCCGCGCGGCGGAATGATCCTGTGCGGCGCCGAGCTGGCCGAGCGTGTCGACCGTGCGGTCTTCCCGTTCACCCAGGGCGGCGCCCAGATGCACACGATCGCCGCCAAGGCCGTCGCGTTCGGCGAGGCGGCGACCCCGGCCTTCACGGCGTACGCCCATCGGGTGGTCGCCAACGCCCGGGTGCTCGCCGAGGGGCTGGACGCGGAAGGGCTCGCGATCACCACCGGCGGCACCGACACCCACCTGCTCACCGCCGACACCGCACCCCTCGGCGTCGACGGCCGCACCGCCCGTGGACGTCTCGCCGCCGCCGGAATGGTCCTCGACACCTGCGCGCTGCCGCACGGGGACGCACGGGGACTGCGCCTGGGTACGGCGGCGCTGACCACGCAGGGGATGGGCGACGCGGAGATGGCGCGGGTCGCCGTACTCTTCGCGGGTGTGCTGCGGGACGAGGTCGACGGCAGGAAGGCGCGTGAAGAAGTCAGGGAGCTGACCAGTAGATTTCCGCCGTATCCCGGCTGATGAGGGGTACGCGGGAACTGGTGCACAGCCACTCGTGCAACCATCGTCGCTACCCGGAAGTCCCCATCCATATGCGTGCATCGCTAAGGTGTGGGGCTCAGATGGCCAGCGAGACCTGTGGGGAAGCCCGTGCGTGAATACCTGCTGACGCTCTGTGTGACGGCCGCGGTGACGTATCTGCTGACAGGGCCGGTGCGGAAGTTCGCGATCGTGGCCGGAGCCATGCCGGAAATCCGTGCGCGCGATGTGCACCGAGAACCCACTCCGCGCCTCGGCGGCATCGCGATGTTCATCGGCCTGTGCGCCGGCCTGCTGGTCGCCGACCACCTGGAGAACCTCAGCGACGTCTTCGCGAACTCCAACGAGCCGCGGGCCCTGCTCTCCGGGGCCGCGCTGATCTGGCTGATCGGTGTCCTGGACGACAAGTTCGAGATCGACGCCCTGATCAAGCTGGGCGGCCAGATGATCGCGGCCGGCGTGATGGTCATGCAGGGTCTGACGATCCTGTGGCTGCCCATCCCGGGTGTCGGTCTGGTCGCGCTCACCCAGTGGCAGGGCACCCTGCTCACCGTCGCGCTCGTCGTCATCACCATCAACGCGGTGAACTTCGTGGACGGCCTCGACGGTCTCGCCGCCGGTGTGGTGTGCATCGCGTCCGCCGCGTTCTTCCTGTACGCGTACCGCATCTGGTACAGCTACGGCATCGAGGCCGCCGCCCCCGCGACGCTCTTCGCGGCGATCCTGATGGGCATGTGCCTGGGCTTCCTGCCGCACAACATGCACCCCGCCCGGATCTTCATGGGCGACTCCGGCTCGATGCTCATCGGGCTTGTGCTGGCCGGCGGCGCCATCTCCATCACGGGGCAGATCGACCCCGACGTGATGAACCTGTTCTCCGGTTCCGAGCGGAACACCGTGCACCAGACGGTGCCCGTCTTCATCCCGCTGCTGCTGCCGCTGACGATCATCGCGATCCCAGCCGCCGACCTGGTGCTCGCCATCGTGCGGCGTACCTGGCGTGGACAGTCCCCGTTCGCGGCCGACCGCGGGCACCTGCACCACCGCCTCCTGGAGGTCGGGCACTCGCACAGCCGCGCGGTCATGATCATGTACTTCTGGTCGGCGCTGATCTCCTTCGGCGCCCTCGCGTACTCGGTCAACTCGGGGGCCATGTGGAGCGTGCTCGGCATCATGGGGCTCAGCGCGGTCGGTCTGGTCCTGCTCCTGCTGCCGCGCTTCACTCCGCGTGCCCCGCGCTGGGCCGAGAGCTTCGTGCCGCCGCGCTACCGCCGCAGGAAGGTCACCGCCGCCCTGCTCGAAGCGGAGGAGGCCGTGCCGGCCGCCGTCGCGTACGGGACGGGGGCTCCGGCCGCCGAGGAGGACGGTGCCCACGAGCACCGCACCCCGGTTGTGGCAGGAGTCTCAGGTGTGTCAGGAGTCAACGGGGCGACGGCAATTGGCGCCCGTTCGCGCTTCCTGGATCGGGGTAAAGCCGGGTCGTCGCGCTGACGGCAAAGTAAGAATCTTGCAAGAGGCATGCGCCCTCGCGCGTCGGCAAACCGCCCCAATACCAGACAACTTGGCTCTCTGAATGCACAGACGCGCACCTTCACTCTCATGTGTGACAGCGAGCACACCAACCAGGTAAAGACCTCATCAAATAGTTTGTGATACGGTTCACGAGAACCCGGGACGGAGCCGAAGGACCTGAGAGAGACGGTCCCTTGGCGTGAGGTTCTCTCTCAGCCCGGGATTACGCTCGTCCATGACGACACCCTGCCCCCCTTAGCAAGCGGAGTTGCCGCCATGCCGTCCAATGACGTCCGGATTCTCCTTCAAGCCGCTGTGCCCACAGCTGCCGTCGGCGCGATTGCCGCCGTTGTCAGTGGTGTGGTTGCCGGTGGCAAGGGAGCGATCGGGGCGATCGTCGCGACGCTGGTCGTGATCCTCTTCATGGGCATCGGGCTCTACGTTCTGCAGCGCACTGCCAAATCGCTTCCGCACTTGTTCCAGGCGATGGGTCTGATGCTCTACACGGCACAGATTCTTCTGCTGTTCATCTTTGTCGCCGCGTTCAAGAACACGACGCTGTTCAACCCCAAGGCCTTCGCCATCTCGCTCGTCGCCGCCACCCTCGCGTGGATCGGTGCACAGGCGCGTGCCCAGATGAAGGCCAAGATTCTCTACGTCGAACCCGAGTCTTCGAAGGGCGACAAGCCCGAAAAGACAGGGCACTCGTCGTGAGGGGTAGGGCCGGGATAAGCGAGCGTAGGAACCCCTGCTATCGTCCGGTGCCAACTGCGGCATCGCGGGCGCGGGCATCTGAGCTGACGCCTGCTCAAACGCGAGGCTTGATGCCCCACAGCCGCCCCCACATCCGTAACACCAGTCCAGTGCCGAACCGCGGCTGCGCGCCGCGCCGACACAACGAGGTTGCCGTACCTATGCGCCACGCTGAAGGAGCCCGCGGTGAGTGCTGACCCGACGCAGGTGCTCGCCTTTGAGACCGACTGCCACATCTTCGACGGCTGTGGCTTCCCCGCTCCCGGGCTGCACTCGTTCCTGTTCGAGCCCCTCGTGGGCGATGCGGACAGCAGCGTCTATTTCAACAAGACGATGCTCCTGGCGCTGCTCGGCTCCGTCATCATCATCGGTTTCTTCTGGGCCGCCTTCCGTAAGCCGAAGGTCGTCCCGGGCAAGCTGCAGATGGTTGCCGAGGCCGGATATGACTTCGTCCGCCGCGGTGTCGTCTACGAGACGATCGGCAAGAAGGAAGGCGAGAAGTACGTACCGCTGGTCGTCTCGCTGTTCTTCTTCGTCTGGATGATGAACCTCTGGTCGATCATTCCGGTCGCCCAGTTCCCGGTGACGGCGATCATCTCGTATCCCGCGGTTCTCGCGGGGATCGTCTACATCGTGTGGGTCTCGCTGACCTTCAAGCGGCACGGATTCGTCGGGGCGTTCAAGAACTTCTCCGGCTACGACAAGTCGCTGGGCCCGGTTCTCCCGCTGGCCATGGGCATCGAGTTGCTCTCGAACCTGATCGTCCGGCCGTTCACGCACGCGGTGCGACTCTTCGCGAACATGTTCGCGGGCCACACCCTGCTGCTGCTGTTCACGATCGCCAGCTGGTACCTGCTCAACGGCCTCGGGATCGCCTACGCGGGCGTCTCGTTCGTCATGGTGCTTGTCATGACGGCGTTCGAGCTGTTCATCCAGGCCCTGCAGGCTTACGTCTTCGTGCTTCTGACCTGCACCTTCATCCAGGGCGCGCTCGCCGAGCACCACTGAGCAAACCCCCCTGTAAAACCCCCTAAGCGTCCGGTGGCCAACCTCCGCCGGTCCGTACAGAGAAGGAAGAATCAGCATGGCTGCCACTGAGACCCTCGCCGCCGTCTCCGGCTCCCTCGGCTCGATCGGCTACGGCCTCGCCGCCATCGGTCCTGGCGTCGGCGTCGGCATCATCTTCGGTAACGGCACCCAGGCCCTCGCTCGTCAGCCCGAGGCTGCCGGCCTGATCCGCGCCAACCAGATCCTCGGCTTCGCCTTCTGTGAGGCGCTCGCGCTCATCGGTCTGGTCATGCCGTTCGTCTATGGCGTGTGATCGTCGGATCCACGACAGCCCACTAGACGAAAGGCACTGATATGAGCCAGCTGCTCATTGTCGCGGCTGAGGAGATGGAAAGTCCCCTCATCCCGCCGATCCCCGAGCTCGTCATCGGCCTGATCGCCTTCGTCATCGTCTTCGGCTTCCTCGCCAAGAAGCTTCTCCCGAACATCAACAAGGTTCTGGAGCAGCGTCGCGAGGCCATCGAGGGCGGTATCGAAAAGGCCGAGGCCGCTCAGACCGAGGCCCAGAGCGTCCTCGAGCAGTACAAGTCCCAGCTCGACGAGGCCCGTCACGAAGCCGCGCGGCTGCGCCAGGAGGCGCAGGAGCAGGGCGCCACGCTCATCGCCGAGATGCGCGCGGAAGGCCAGCGGCAGCGTGAGGAAATCATCGCCGCCGGTCACACGCAGATCGAGGCGGACCGCAAGGCCGCGGCTCAGGCGCTGCGTCAGGACGTCGGCCAGCTGGCCACCGCCCTGGCCGGCAAGCTCGTCGGCGAGTCCCTCGAGGACAACGCCCGGCAGAGCCGCACCATCGACCGCTTCCTCGACGAGCTCGAGGAGAAGGCCGAGGCGGCTCGATGACAGCGCACGGAGCGAGCCGCGAGGCAACCGCAGCCGCACGTGAGCGTCTCGACGCGCTGACGGACAACACGTCTGTCGACGCGGCGCAGCTCGGCGACGAGCTGGCCGCGGTCACCGCGCTGCTGCACCGCGAGGTGTCGCTGCGCCGGGTCCTCACCGACCCGTCGCAGACCGGCGAGGCCAAGGCCGAACTGGCCGAGCGCCTGCTCGGCAGCCAGGTCAGCGGGACGACCGCCGATCTGGTGGCCGGACTGGTGCGCTCGCGCTGGTCGCAGTCGCGCGATCTCGTGGACGCCCTCGAAGAGCTGGCCGACATCGCCGACCTCACGGCGGCGCAGCAGGCCGGCAAGCTCGACGACGTCGAGGACGAGCTGTTCCGGTTCGGCCGGATCGTCTCTTCCAGCACCGAGCTGCGCGCCGCGCTGACCGACCGCGCCGCGACGACCGCGGCCAAGAGCGAGCTGCTGCGCAGCCTGCTCGGCGGCCGGGCCGACGCGACGACCGAGCGTCTGGTGACGCGCCTTGTGACCGCGCCTCGTGGACGTAGCCTGGAAGCGGGACTCGAGTCCCTGTCCAAGCTCGCCGCCGAGCGTCGTGACCGCATGGTCGCCGTCGTCACCTCCGCGGTTCCGCTGAGTGACGGACAGAAGCAGCGCCTCGGCGCCGCTCTGGCGAAGCTCTACGGCCGTCAGATGCACCTCAACCTCGACGTGGACCCCGAGGTCCTCGGCGGAATCCAGGTGCAGGTCGGCGACGAGCTCATCAACGGCTCCATCGCGGACCGTCTCGCGGACGCCAGCCGCCGCATGGCCGGCTGACCCCAACTTCATACGTAGTACGCACCTACGGCCCTCGTTGGGCCGTGCAGAGGATTCACCTCTTTACAGGGGGGAGTCCCCATCCCCCCAAGTGAAACTTCGGGCCCAACAAGGAGAGCAGGGAACCCAGATGGCGGAGCTCACGATCCGGCCGGAGGAGATCCGGGATGCGCTGGAGAACTTTGTCCAGTCGTACAAGCCGGACGCGGCCTCGCGCGAGGAGGTCGGTACGGTCACCGTCGCCGGCGACGGTATTGCCAAGATCGAGGGTCTCCCCTCGGCGATGGCGAACGAACTGCTGAGGTTCGAGGACGGAACCCTCGGTCTCGCGCTGAACCTGGAAGAGCGCGAGATCGGTGCGGTCGTCCTCGGCGAGTTCAGCGGTATCGAGGAGGGCCAGCCGGTGCAGCGCACCGGTGAGGTGCTCTCCGTCGCCGTGGGCGAGGGTTACCTCGGCCGCGTCGTCGACCCGCTCGGCAACCCGATCGACGGCCTCGGCGAGATCGAGACCACCGGACGCCGCGCCCTCGAGCTGCAGGCTCCGGGCGTCATGGTCCGCAAGTCGGTGCACGAGCCGATGGAGACGGGCTACAAGGCCGTCGACGCGATGACCCCGGTCGGCCGCGGCCAGCGTCAGCTGATCATCGGCGACCGTCAGACCGGCAAGACCGCGCTGGCCGTCGACACGATCATCAACCAGCGCGACAACTGGCGCTCGGGCGACACCAAGAAGCAGGTCCGCTGCATCTACGTCGCCATCGGTCAGAAGGGTTCGACCATCGCCTCCGTGCGTGGCGCCCTCGAAGAGGCCGGCGCGCTGGAGTACACGACCATCGTCGCCGCCCCGGCGTCCGACCCGGCCGGCTTCAAGTACCTTGCGCCGTACACCGGTTCGGCCATCGGCCAGCAGTGGATGTACGAGGGCAAGCACGTCCTCATCATCTTCGACGACCTCTCGAAGCAGGCCGACGCCTACCGCGCCGTGTCCCTGCTGCTCCGCCGTCCGCCGGGGCGCGAGGCCTACCCCGGTGACGTCTTCTACCTGCACTCCCGTCTCCTTGAGCGCTGCGCGAAGCTCTCCGACGACATGGGCGCCGGTTCGATGACGGGTCTGCCGATCGTCGAGACCAAGGCGAACGACGTGTCGGCGTTCATCCCGACCAACGTCATCTCCATCACCGACGGTCAGTGCTTCCTGGAGTCCGACCTGTTCAACGCCGGTCAGCGTCCGGCCCTGAACGTCGGTATCTCGGTCTCCCGCGTCGGTGGCTCCGCCCAGCACAAGGCGATGAAGCAGGTTTCCGGCCGACTCCGTCTGGACCTCGCCCAGTACCGTGAGCTGGAGGCGTTCGCCGCCTTCGGTTCCGACCTGGACGCGGCGTCGAAGTCGCAGCTGGAGCGCGGTCAGCGCCTGGTCGAGCTGCTCAAGCAGCCTCAGTACCAGCCGATGGCCACCGAGGACCAGGTCGTCTCCGTGTGGGCTGCCACCACCGGCAAGATGGACGAGGTCCCGGTCGCCGACATCCGTCGCTTCGAGACGGAGCTGCTCGAGTACCTGCACCGCAAGGAGCAGGGCCTCATGACCTCCATCAAGGAGGGCGGCAAGATGTCGGACGACACCCTCACCGCCATCGCGGACGGCATCGCGGACTTCAAGAAGCAGTTCGAGACCTCGGACGGCAAGCTTCTCGGCGAAGACGCTCCGGCCGCCGCGGCCAAGTGACGACGGAAGGGACCTGACTCATGGGAGCCCAGCTCCGGGTCTACAAGCGTCGTATCAAGTCCGTCACCGCGACCAAGAAGATCACCAAGGCGATGGAGATGATCGCCGCCTCGCGTGTCGTCAAGGCGCAGCGCAAGGTGGCGGCCTCCGCGCCGTACGCGACCGAGCTCACCCGCGCGGTCACGGCGGTCGGCACCGGCTCGAACACCAAGCACCCGCTGACCACGGAGGCGGAGACGGCGACCCGTTCCGCGGTGCTGCTCCTCTCGAGCGACCGCGGACTGGCCGGCGCCTTCAACTCCAACGCCATCAAGGCTGCCGAGAGGCTGACGGCACGCCTTGAGGCGGAGGGCAAGGAGGTCGACACGTACATCGTCGGCCGCCGCGGTCTGGCCCACTACAACTTCCGCGAGCGCAAGGTCGTGGAATCGTGGTCGGGCTTCACCGACGAGCCCACCTACGCGGACGCGAAGAAGGTCGCGGGTCCGCTGATCGAGGCCATCGAGAAGGACACGGCCGAGGGCGGCGTGGATGAACTCCACATCGTCTACACCGAGTTCGTCTCGATGATGACGCAGAACGCGGTGGACGGCCGTCTGCTGCCGCTGCGCCTCGAAGAGGTTGCGGAGGAGGCGCCCAAGGGCGAGATCCTTCCGCTGTACGAGTTCGAGCCGTCGGCTGAGGACGTCCTTGACGCCCTGCTGCCGCGGTACGTCGAGAGCCGTATCTACAACGCGCTGCTCCAGTCGGCTGCCTCCAAGCACGCCGCCACGCGCCGCGCGATGAAGTCGGCGACCGACAACGCGGGAGACCTGATCACCATGCTCTCCCGTCTTGCCAACGCGGCCCGCCAGGCCGAAATCACCCAGGAAATCAGCGAGATCGTCGGTGGCTCCGCAGCCCTGGCCGACGCGACCGCGGGGAGTGACAAGTAATGACGACGACAGTTGAGACGGCCGTTGCCACGGGCCGCGTCGCCCGGGTCATCGGCCCGGTCGTCGACGTGGAGTTCCCCGTCGACGCGATGCCGGACATCTACAACGCCCTTCACGTCGAGGTGGCCGACCCGGCCAAGGACGGCGAGAAGAAGACGCTGACCCTGGAGGTCGCCCAGCACCTGGGTGACGGCCTGGTCCGCACGATCTCCATGCAGCCCACCGACGGTCTGGTCCGCCAGGCCGCGGTCACCGACACCGGCGCGGGCATCTCCGTCCCGGTCGGTGACTTCACCAAGGGCAAGGTGTTCAACACCCTCGGTGAGGTGCTGAACTCCGACGAGAAGTACACGGGCGAGCGCTGGACCATCCACCGCAAGGCCCCGCGCTTCGACGAGCTCGAGTCGAAGACCGAGATGTTCGAGACCGGCGTCAAGGTCATCGACCTTCTCACCCCGTACGTCAAGGGTGGAAAGATCGGCCTGTTCGGCGGTGCCGGCGTCGGCAAGACGGTGCTCATCCAGGAGATGATCTACCGCGTCGCCAACAACCACGACGGTGTCTCCGTGTTCGCCGGTGTCGGCGAGCGCACTCGTGAGGGCAACGACCTCATCGAGGAGATGTCCGAGTCGGGCGTCATCGACAAGACGGCGCTTGTCTTCGGTCAGATGGACGAGCCCCCGGGCACCCGTCTCCGTGTGGCCCTTGCCGGTCTGACCATGGCGGAGTACTTCCGCGATGTGCAGAAGCAGGACGTGCTGTTCTTCATCGACAACATCTTCCGCTTCACGCAGGCCGGTTCCGAGGTCTCGACCCTGCTCGGCCGTATGCCCTCCGCGGTGGGCTACCAGCCGAACCTGGCCGACGAGATGGGTCTCCTCCAGGAGCGCATCACCTCGACCCGTGGTCACTCGATCACCTCGATGCAGGCGATCTACGTCCCCGCGGACGACCTGACCGACCCGGCCCCGGCCACCACGTTCGCCCACCTCGACGCGACGACGGTTCTCTCCCGTCCGATCTCTGAGAAGGGCATCTACCCGGCCGTGGACCCGCTGGACTCCACGTCCCGCATCCTGGACCCCCGCTACATCGCGGCGGACCACTACGCGGCCGCGATGCGCGTCAAGTCGGTCCTTCAGAAGTACAAGGACCTTCAGGACATCATCGCGATCCTCGGTATCGACGAGCTGGGCGAGGAGGACAAGCTCACCGTCCACCGCGCCCGTCGCGTGGAGCGCTTCCTGTCCCAGAACACCCACGTCGCCAAGCAGTTCACCGGCGTCGACGGTTCGGACGTTCCGCTGGACGAGTCGATCGTGGCCTTCAACGCGATCATCGACGGCGAGTACGACCACTTCCCGGAGCAGGCGTTCTTCCTCTGCGGTGGCATTGAGGACCTCAAGAAGAACGCCAAGGAGCTCGGCGTCTCCTGAACGGTCTCCTGACCGAGTACTGCTTCTTGGTGAGGGGGCGGGGTCGCACCTCGCGGGGTGCGTCCCGTCCCCTCCCGTACGCCTACTAGACTTTGACCCAACACCCGGCGGCAACGACCGGGTGGTGACCCGAGGAGCCCACCTTGGCTGCTGAGCTGCATGTCGAGCTCGTCGCCGCGGACCGCAGTGTCTGGTCCGGCGAGGCCACCCTGGTCGTCGCGCGTACCACGTCCGGCGACATCGGCGTCATGCCCGGTCACCAGCCGCTGCTCGGTGTGCTGGAGTCGGGCCCGGTGACCATCCGTACGAGTGATGGTGGAACGGTCGTCGCCGCGGTGCACGGCGGTTTCATCTCGTTCGCGGACAACAAGCTGTCGCTGCTGGCCGAGATCGCCGAGCTGTCGGACGAGATCGACGTCCAGCGTGCGGAGCGGGAGCTCGAGCGCGCGAAGGCGGAGGGCGATGCCTCCGCCGAGCGTCGCGCGGACGTCCGTCTGCGAGCGGTGTCGACGCACTGAAACCAGCGCGCGACAGGAAGTGACTCAGCCGCGGCCAGGACCGGAGCTTGCTCCGGACCGGGTCGCGGCTGAGGCGATGCCGGTGCTTTTTTCCGTTTCATTACCTGCTTTACCTAGGAGACGAGGAGGTCGGTGTCGATGGTCCTCGCTCTGACTGTGTGCGGTTTGGTAGTGGCGCTCGTGGTGGTCGGCCTGTTCGTCTTCGGCCTCCGCCGCCGGCTGATCCAGCGCTCCGGCGGCACCTTCGACTGCAGCCTGCGCTGGGACGTGCCCGAGAAGACCGACACCAACGGCAAAGGCTGGGGCTACGGCGTCGCCCGTTACAACAGCGACCGCATCGAGTGGTACCGCGTCTTCTCCTACGCCCCCCGCCCGCGCCGCGTCCTGGAACGCTCGGCGATCGAGGTGGCGGGCCGCCGTGCCCCGGAGGGCGAGGAGGAGCTGGCGCTGCTCTCCGACGCGATCATCCTCGCCTGTCTGCACAGGGGTACGCGTCTCGAGCTGGCGATGAGCGAAGACGCGCTGACCGGATTTCTCGCGTGGCTTGAAGCAGCCCCGCCCGGTCAGCGCGTCAATGTGGCTTGATCTTCTTACTTAACTTGCTTAGCCGAGACCGTTCTTGATGGCGCTCACGAGTTCACCGTTCGAGGTGTCACCGCTGAACTCCCAGAAGAACGCGCCGCCCAGGCCCTGGGCGTTGGCCCAGGCCATCTTCGTGCCGATGGTGGCCGGGGTGTCGTAGCTCCACCAGTTGTTGCCGCAGTACGCGTACGCCGTGCCGGCGATGGTGCCGGTGGACGGGCAGGACGTCTTGAGGACCTTGTAGTCCTCGATGCCCGCCTCGTACGTGCCCGGTGCCGCGCCGGTCGCCGTGCCGCCAGGGGTTGCCTGGGTGACGCCTGTCCAGCCGCGGCCGTAGAAGCCGATGCCGAGCAGCAGCTTGTTGGAGGGCACGCCCTTCGACTTGAGCTTGGCGATCGCGTCGGCCGAGTTGAAGCCTGCCGTCGGGATGCCGGTGTACGAGGTCAGCGGGGAGTGCGGGGCGGTCGGGCCGGTGGGGTTGAAGGCGCCGAAGTAGTCGTACGTCATCACGTTGTACCAGTTGAGGTACTGGGCGGCGCCGCCGTAGTCGGCCGCGTCGATCTTGCCGCCGGAGGAGCCGTCGGCGGTGATGGCCGCGGTCACCAGGTAGTTGCTGCCGAACTCCGTGCGCAGCGCCGAGGTCAGCGTCTTGAAGGAGCTGAAGCCGGAGGTGTCACAGGTCAGGCCGCAGGCGTTCGGGTACTCCCAGTCGATGTCGATGCCGTCGAAGACATCGGCCCAGCGCGGGTCCTCGACCAGGGCCTTGCAGGACTGGGCGAAGGCGGTGGGGTTGGCCGCGGCCTGGGCGAAGCCGCCCGAGTAGGTCCAGCCGCCGAACGACCAGAGCACCTTGATGTTCGGGTACTTGGCCTTCAGCTGGCGCAGCTGGTTGAAGTTGCCGCGCAGCGCCTGGTCCCACGTGTCGGCCACGCCGCTGACGGAATCGGCGGCGGTGAACGCCTTGTCGGTGGCGGCGTAGGAGTCGCTCATCACGCACTGCCCGTTCGTCACGTTCCCGAACGAGTAGTTGATGTGCGTGATCTTCGACGCGGAGCCGGACGTGTCCAGGTTCTTGACCTGGTAGTTGCGGCCGTAGATGCCCCACTCGGTGAAGTAACCGAGGTTGACCTTGCCGCCGGTCGGCGGGGTCGTGGTTCCGCCGGTGGTGGTCACGGAGACCGCGCCGCTCGCCGGACCGGTCTGGTCGGCGGTGTCACGGGCCTTGACCGTGTACGAGTAGGTGGTGCCGGCGGTCAGGCCGGTGTTCGAGTACGAGGTGCCCGTCACCGTGGCGACCGTGGCGCCGTCGCGCAGGACGTCGTAGTTCTTGATGCCCTTGTCGTCGGTGGCCGCGGACCAGGACAGGTTCACCGAGGTGTTGGTGATGGCGGACGCGGTCGGGGTGCCGGGCGCGGAGGGCAGCGCGTCGCCCGGGACCGGCGGGGTGGTGGTGCCGCCGTCACAGGAGCCGCCGTTGAGAAGGCAGTTGGAGGGGGCGCCGGTGCCCGCGCCGTTGAAGCCGAAGGAGACGGAGGCGCCTGCTGCGAGGGTGCCGTTCCAGGACTTGTTCTTGGCGGTCCAGTGGGTGCCGGAGGACGTGACGTCCGCGTCCCAGGCCGAGGTCACGGACGTACCCGAGGGGAAGTCCCACTCGATCGTCCATGAACTGATGCTCGTGGTCCCGGTGTTCTTGACCGTCCACTTGCCTTCGAAGCCGGTGCCCCAGTCCTGGGTCTTGGCGTACGTGGCGGTGGCGCTGGTGGCTGCCTGGGCGGGGCTCGCGAGGCCGACCATGGCGGCGAACGGGAGTAGCAGGGTGGTGAGACCTGCCACGGCTCTCTGTCTGGCTCGGTTTCTGAAGCGCATCCGCGGTCCTCCGGGGGATTTAGTGAGGTGCGCAGGACAATAGAAAGGTCTGGACCATAGGTCAATAGGTCCAGACCACTGAGGCGGATGCGTGCGGTTACTTGTTACACGCCCAACTCCTGGGCCAGCACCGCCGCTTGGACCCGGCTGCGTAGCTCGAGCTTCCCCAGGAGGCGGCTGACGTGGGTCTTCACCGTCGCCTCCGCCATCTCGAGACGGCTCGCGATCTCCGCGTTGGACATCCCCTCGCCGAGGCAGGAGAGCACCTCGCGTTCGCGCCGGGTGAGGGCTTCGAGGACCTCCGGGCCGGGCCCTGGATCCCGTACGGGCCTTGCGGCGAACTCGGCGATCAGCCGGCGGGTGACCGCGGGCGCGATCAGCCCCTCGCCGCCTGCGACCGTGCGGACGGCTTCCAGGAGTTGGCGCGCCTCGGTGTTCTTCAGCAGGAACCCGGAGGCGCCCGCGCGCAGCGCCCCGAAGACTCGTGGTCGGCGTCGAACGTGACGTCGAGCCCGTTGGTGCGGGCGCTCACCACCAGGGACTCCAGACCGTCGAGGGTGGGCGCCGCGGTGGGCTCCAGGTCGCCGCTCTCGTCGCGCAGGATCCCGATCAGCCGGCGCATCTCGGCGAGCCCCTCCACGCTGTTCTCGCGAATGACGGCGAGGGCGTCCTTCGAGGTCTTCGGGTCGTCGAGCGAGAGGGCGGCCGTGGAGTGGATGGCGATCGCGGACAGGTGGTTGGCGACCATGTCGTGCAACTCCCGTGCCATGCGTGCCCGTTCGGCGGTCACTGCCTGCGTGCGGTCGATCTCCGCGAGCAGGGCGGTCTGTTCGGCCCGCAGGCGTTCCGCGGCTGCCGTGTCGCGGTGGTTGCGGACGATCCAGCCGGTGGCCGCGGGCGTCAGCGCCACCAGGCCCACGCCCACCCCGACCAGCAGCGCCTCCGGCACGCGCCAGACCGCGACGGGTACGACCGTGCCGGCCACGGTGATCAGCCCGGTGATCCAGAGGATGCGCCGGGCGGTGGCCGCTTTGCCGTACAGCACCGCCGCGTACATGAGGTCGGTGAACATCAGGACGGTGGCCAGGCTGCCGCGCGTGAAGAGATCGGCGGTCACCGCGGCCGTGCCGATCAGGAGGGCCGTACGCGGCATGGCCCGGCGCAGCAGCTCGCAGCCCGCCATCACGACGAGCGGCAGGAGCAGCGCGCGGCTGTCGGGCCACAGCACGATCGGCTCGTCCGCCGGCCGGACGCCGAGGCCGACGGCGTACAGAAGGAGCCCGCCGAGCAGGCCGCCGAGCGCGATCCGCACGTCGTCTCGATGGGGGCGGGGGAGTCGTACGGCCATGACTCCATCCAACACGGCGTACGTGCTCGTCGCCTGATGCCCGGGGACGGTCCGCGGCTACATCGAAGGATGCAGTGCGACTTCGTCACCGCCGACGCTGTGTACACAAGAGGCGGTACACTCGCAGCATGGATGAGTCCGTATCCGTGCGCGAAGCCCGCGCCAGTCTCGCGAAGCTCCTGGACCAGGCCCAGGAGGGGGAGCCCACCGTCATCACCCGCGGTGGTACGCCGGTCGCTGCGATCGTGCCCATAGAGGAGTACGAGGCACTGGAGGAAGCCGCCGACGAACTCCTTGCCCGCAAGGCCCTGCGGACCCTGGCCGAGGAGGGCGGCGAGCCGCGCGCGACCATGGCTGACGTGCTCGCCGACATCTTTGGCACCACCGGCCAGGGCGTGGCGTGAAGTACGCCTTCGAGTTCACCGCTGCCGCGCGCCGCCAACTCCGCACCGTCGACCAGACGACCGCCCTGCTCATCCTCCATGCGCTCAGTCGCCTCGGTGACGATCCCTATCGCGATGACGCGGACGTGAAGAAGCTGTCCGGGCACGACGATCTGTACCGCCTGCGCGTCGGCACGTACCGGATCGCCTACACCATCGATGACGGAAAGCTGATCATCCTCGTTGTCGAGGTCGGGCACCGCAGGGACATCTACCGGCGGCTCTAGCGCTCCGTCAGCGCTCCCCGCCCGGGACCCAGAGCACGTCCCCGACGTCCTTGTTCGCCGTCCGGGCAAGGATGAAGAGCAGGTCCGACAGCCGGTTGAGGTAGGTCGCGGTGAGCGGGTTCATCTCCTCGCCGTGTACCTCAAGCGCGGCCCAGGTGGAGCGCTCCGCCCGGCGTACGACGGTGCAGGCCTGGTGGAGCAGGGCCGCCCCCGGGGTTCCTCCCGGGAGGATGAAGGAGCGGAGCTTCTCCAGCCGCTCGTTGAAGCGGTCGCAGTCCGCCTCCAGCTTGTCGACGTAGAACTGCTCGACCCGCAGGGGCGGGAAATTCGGGTCCTCGACCACGGGCGTCGACAGGTCCGCGCCCACGTCGAACAGGTCGTTCTGCACGCGGGTGAGGACCGTGCCGACCTCCTCGTCGAGCCCGCCGAGCGCGATCGCCGTCCCGATCACCGCGTTCGCCTCGTTGGCGTCCGCGTACGCGGAGATCCGCAGGTCGGTCTTGGCGACCCGGCTCATGTCGCCGAGGGCGGTGGTGCCCTGGTCGCCGGTCCTGGTGTAGATGCGCGTCAGATTGACCATGTGCCCAGCGTAGTTACGCTCCGGCCTCCTGGCCGACACGTGTGCCCACCGTCACGGCGGGCACAATCCGGACGAAGTGTCACGCGAAGTACTCGGGCTCCCCGACGACATGAGGGACCTACCGCGTCAGAAGGTACTCAACTGCGCGCCGGGGGACGCTGGGTGAGCCATCCGGTGTGATGTCCGTCTGTTGAGACGTGACGCGCATTACTAAGCAGTCACACAGGCCCTCACGAGCGCTAGGGTCCGCCGGAGAAGCAACTTGAACAGCGTGTTAAGGGGAGTCGGAGTGGCACGGAAGCTCGCCGTCATCGGAGCCGGACTCATGGGGTCCGGAATCGCCCAGGTCTCCGCGCAGGCGGGCTGGGACGTCGTCCTGCGCGATGTCACCGACGAGGCGCTGAAGCGTGGCATCGACGGCATCAGGACCTCGTACGACAAGTTCGTGAGCAAGGGCAAGCTGGAAGCCGCCGACGCGGACGCGGCCCTCGCGCGCATCACGACCACCACCGATCTGGACGCCGCCGCCGACGCCGACATCGTCGTCGAGGCCGTCTTCGAGAAGCTGGAGGTCAAGCACGAGATCTTCCGGACGCTCGACAGCATCGTCCGCGACAGCGCCGTGCTCGCCTCCAACACCTCCGCGATCCCGATCACGAAGATCGCGGCGGCCACCGCCCGCCCGGAGCGGGTCGTCGGCGTCCACTTCTTCTCGCCGGTGCCGATGATGCAGCTCGTCGAGCTGGTCCGCGGCTACAAGACGAGCGACGAAACCCTCGCCACCGCGCGGGAGTTCGCCGAGTCCGTCGGCAAGACCTGCATCGTCGTCAACCGTGACGTGGCCGGCTTCGTGACGACCCGTCTCATCTCGGCCCTCGTCGTCGAGGCGACGAAGCTGTACGAGTCGGGCGTGGCCAGCGCCGAGGATATCGACCTCGCCTGCAAGCTGGGCTTCGGTCACGCCATGGGACCCCTGGCGACCGCCGACCTCACGGGCGTCGACATCCTGCTGCACGCCGCGAGCAACATCTACACCGAGACCCAGGACGAGAAGTTCGCGCCGCCCGAGCTGATGCGCCGGATGGTTGACGCCGGTGACATCGGGCGCAAGAGCGGGCAGGGCTTCTACAAGCACTGAAGATCAAGTACCACCCGTCTGCGTTCACCACTGAAACCGCACGTGCCTCTGGGGCATCACCCCTTGAGGTGAATTCGGTATCGGTTCGCTTACAAGCAGCAACCACACTGCCCCTCGGGCAGTCAGACGGGGCACAGACAGACGCGGAGTACGAGAAGCACTCTCGGGGAGCGCATATGTACATCAGGGGCGACCACGCCGAGCTGGTCGTCGGGGGCCGCCTCGACGTACGCAGCGCGGCGGACGCCCGCACGGTCCTGCACTCGGCCGTCGACGACGGAGCCGGCGACCTGGTGCTCGACCTGTCCGAGCTGGACTCCTGGGACGCCACCGGACTCGGTGTCATCATGGGGGCCCACCGACGCGCCGGGCGGTGCGGCCGACGGCTTGTGCTGCGCGGCGTACCTCCTCAGATGCAGCGCCTCCTGGTGGCCACCAGGCTGCACCGGATCCTCGCGATCGAGGGCGGTATCGGTGTGGAGTCGCTGCCCCGGGTCTGACCGCGCAAGGGTCTGATCGGGGCGGGTGACGGGGCAACGGGGAGGACCGCGCAACGGCGTACGAAACGCCCCCCGCGCACAATCCTCACGAAGCTGTGACGTCTCGGGCGGCGCGGTACCCCGGCTGTTCGTAGATACTGTGCGAAGGTTTAGGGTTCGGCTGCCCGCCGACTGAAACCCTGGAGCGGGCACCGGACCAGAAGCGACAGCGCGGTGTGCAGCAAGGCCGGGAGGGGCTCGGCACACGACGCTTTTGGGGGGCTTGGAACATGGACCCGAACAACCGGGGATCCGAAGAGTACGGCCATGACGACGACGGCCAGGCGCCTCGCTCGCGTCCGCCGCGCGATCCGCTCACGACCGACTTCGGACAGCACGCACCGGCGCTCGCCCGCACGGTCCAGCTCGTCTCGGGCGACTTCCTGCTCACGGTCAACCCCGTCGACGGCAGCGAGATAGAAGCCCTCCCGCCGGGGGAGCGGCCACAGCGGCCCACGAAGCACGGCGCGGCGGAACGCGCCGAGCTGGGCCGCGCCGCCCAGCCGCCCGTCCCACCCGGCCCGGCGCAGCCACGGCTGCCACTCCTGGAGCGCCAGGAGGAGCGCGAGCGGCTCGTACGCCTCCTCGCACGCGGGCGCTCGGTACGGCTCACCGGCCCCTCCGGCTCGGGCCGCACCAGCCTGCTCGACGCCGTCGCCGACGACTGCGCGGACCTCGCACCCGACGGTGTCGTACGCCTCTCCGGGTACCGGCGCACGGCGAGCGACCTGCTGCACGAGCTCTTCGCCGCCGTCTACGAAGCGCCCCTTTACCGGCCGGAACGGGACGAACTGCTCCGGCTCGTCAACGAGATCGGCGCGGTCGTCGTCCTGGACGACGTGGAGTTCGGCGGCGCGGCGCTCGACGAGCTGCTCGACGCCACCCCCGAGTGTGCCTTCGTGATCGCCGCGACGCCCGACGTCCCCGCGCCGACCACCGACTCCCTCCTTGAGGAGGTGTTCCTCGGCGGACTCGACCGCAGTGGCGGCCTCGAACTCCTGGAGCGGGCCGTCGGACGCATCCTGACGGAGGAGGAGTCGAACTGGGCGGGCGACCTCTGGTTCGAGTCCGAAGGCCTCCCGCTGCGCTTCATGCAGGCCGGGGCGCTGCTCCGGCAGCGCGACCAGCTGCGCGCCGACCCGAACGCCTTCGACGAGTTCGGGTACTACGAGGACGCCCCGGTGGACGCGCCCTTCGAGGCCGGCGACGAACACGACGTACCGCTGCCCTCGCTCGCCGAGGGCGCCGCACCCGCCTCGCTGCTCGCCTCCCGGCTCAGTGAATCGGCGCGCGCCACCCTGCGGTTCGCGATCGCGCTGGGTGGCGAGGTGCCGCACCAGGCGCATCTGCCCGCGCTCGTCGGCGACACCCACGCGGACGCCGCCCTCGCCGAACTGGCGGGCTGCGCGCTGGTCTCCCCGGTCGGCTCCCGCTACCGGCTCGCGGCGGGTGTGCAGGCCCAGCTGGAGGCCGCCGGATACGCGGACGGAGCCGACGAGCGGGCGTTCGCCGCGGCCCGGCACTACACCTGGTGGGCCGGGCATCCCTCGGTGACCCCGGAGCGGGTCTGCGCCGAGGCCGACGCCCTGCTCGCCGCGCTCACCGTCCTGGTCCCGCTCACCACGGTCCCGCTCGACGAGCAGGACGAGAGCGCCGCCGTACAGCTGGCCCGTACGGCCGGGCCCGCGTTCGCGGCAGGCATGCACTGGAGCGCCTGGGAGCGTGCGCTGCGTTCCGGCGCCGAGGCCTCCCGGCTCTCCGGCGAGGTGGGCGAACAGGCCTACTTCCACCACGAGTTGGGCATCCTCGCGCTCTGCGGCGGCCAGCTGGACCGGGCCCGCTCCGAGCTCGAGGCCTCCATCGGGCTGCGTGGCGCCCTCGCCGACAAGCGCGGCTCGACCGCGGGGCGGCGCGCCCTCGCACTGGTCTCCGACCGCTCCGGAACCGTCCCGGCGGGCGCCAGCACGGCGGGCGGCGAGGAGGTGTCCGAATCCCGGTACGAGGAGTCGGCGTCGCCTCCGGGCGGCGTACCGGCCGCCTTCCTGGCCGAACAGTCCGGCGAACCCTCGACGTTGGTCACCCACCGCTCCGAGCCCGGCCCCGCGGCGAAGCGCGCCGGGGTCGCGAGCCGTGTGGTGAGCGGTGCCCGGCGCAACCTGGTGGCGGCGGGCGCGGGCGCGCTCCTCGTCGCCGTGCTCGGCACCGTGGTGACGCTCGGTGCGACCTCGGACGGCAGCAACGACCCGCCGTCCGAGAAGGTCGGCGTCAACCCGTCGGCCAGCCAGGGCGCCGACGACGACAGCCTGGGCGCGGACAAGGCGAAGAAGGGCGACGGGGACTCCGGCACGGGAGCGGTGAGTACGCCGACGGATCCGGGTCCTGACGGGACGTACGGGACTTCGGACGATCCGACGCCTACGGATGTGGCTCGGCCTTCGGATGATCCGAGTGGGACGGGCGGTTCTGGTACGCCGTCGAAGTCGCCTTCGAAGAGTCCGTCGAAGTCGCCGACGGCCACGTCGTCGTCCCCGAGGCCGTCGACCAGTTCGACGCCCGCGTCGCCGACGCCTACGGGCAGCACCTCGCCATCGCCGTCGGAATCGCCCACCACGCCGTCGGAGCCGCCCACCTCGGACTCCGCCAGCGGCACCGTTTCCAGCGCCCCGGAGAGCAGCGTCAGCAGCGCTCCGGTCAGCAGCAGCGAAGCCGGGTCGCCCAGCGGTGACGTGATCTGAGACGCAGAGCAAGCGAAAGGGCCGGGTCCGAAGGCGGACCCGGCCCTTTCGCGCGCGTAGTGGTCAGAACAGCCGCAGCTTGTCGTCCTCGATGCCGCGCAGCGCGTTGTAGTCCAGGACCGTGCAGCCGATGCCGCGGTCGGTGGCGAGGACGCGGGCCTGCGGCTTGATCTCCTGGGCGGCGAAGATGCCGCGGACCGGCGCGAGGTGCGGGTCGCGGTTCAACAGCTCGAGATAGCGCGTGAGTTGCTCCACGCCGTCGATCTCGCCGCGCCTCTTGATCTCGATGGCGACGGTCTTGCCCTCGGCGTCCCGGCACAGGATGTCGACGGGCCCGATGGCCGTCATGTACTCGCGGCGGATCAGCGAGTAGCCCTCGCCGAGCGTTTCGATGCGGTCCGCCAGGAGTTCCTGAAGGTGTGCTTCCACGCCGTCCTTGATCAGGCCCGGGTCCACGCCGAGTTCGTGCGAGGAATCGTGGAGGATCTCCTCCATCGTGATGATGAGCTTCTCGCCCGCCTTGTTGATGACGGTCCAGACGCCCTCCTCGTCCCCCGAACCCTCCTTCAGGGTGCAGGGCGGCGACATCCAGTTGAGGGGCTTGTAGGCCCGGTCGTCCGCGTGGATCGAGACGCTGCCGTCCGCCTTCACGAGGATGAGGCGAGGGGCGGACGGGAGATGGGCGGTGAGCCGGCCCGCGTAGTCGACGGAGCAACGGGCAATGACGAGACGCATGGTCCGCAACGCTACTCGACGGGCAGTGGTCCACGCGATTCGCCCTGGAAGACGCCTGTTCGGCAGTGGCTGATTGTGTGCCTAGTGGGAGTTCGCTATGTGCGCATTCTCCTGGTGCCGTCACCGTCCGTTGCTTACCGTATAAACAGGAGGTCGCGGTGCGTGTACTCAGCGTGTTCGATATCGCGAACTCCCTTCCCTGTCCGGCAACCCCCGAGGTCTGGGGGTGCGAGAGGAGAACTCATGTCGCTCGACGTCTCACCGGCCCTACTCGAACAGGCCGAGCGAGGCGAGGTCGACGAAGCTGAATTCGTCGACTGCGTCCGGACCTCCCTGCCCTACGCGTGGGAGATGATCAGTTCGCTGGTGGCCCAGCTGAAGGTGGACGGCGGCAACTTCGCCGACAACCAGACGCCTCCGCCGGACGAGCAGGCGCGTGGCCAGCTGCTGCGTGCGCTCGCGAGTGACGCGATCCGCGGTGCGCTGCAGCGGCACTTCGGAGTGCGACTGGCCTTCCAGAACTGCCACCGGGTGGCGGTGTTCCCGCTGGACACCTCAGTGGACGACACGCTGGCACGCTTCACCTCGGTCCGCAGTCAGCTGCTGAACCAGTCCCCGGAGTTCCGGGACTGCTGAGGCGGTGACGCCGCACTGCTTGCCGCTCCGTACGCGGGAGGTGTTTTGTACTGGGGCGGCAAGCTCCCCGCGGAACCGGCCCGTTGGCCTCCGGGCCCGGGCCGGTCACCGGAGCTGGGGGAGTACCTCGGTGCCAAGGCGTCGTACGTTCTCCTCGGTGGCCGCCAGATCCCCCGAGCCCTCCACGAGCAGGGCGAAGCGAGAGATGCCGGTGCGCTCCGAGGTCGCCGCGAGCCGGTCGGCGCACAGCTGCGGAGTCCCCACCGGGTGCAGCCCGCAGAGCAGTTCGGTGTACGCCATCGGGTCCCGCATCGTGCGGGCGCGGCCGTCGACCGTCACATGGGCGTCAAGTCCCTGCTTCAGCCAGCCCGGCATCGCTTTGAGTAGCGATTCGACGGCGTCGGTGCGGCGGTCCGCGATCTGGCAGACCCCTGCCGACACATGGGCCGCCGCGAAGATCTCGTCCGCGGGGCGCCCCGCCACACGCGCGTACTGCCGCCACAGGGCTACCATTTCGGCCTTCTCTTCGTCCCCCACATGCATCCCGAGGAGCATCGGCAGTCCGCGCTCGGCCGCGAGCCGCACACTCGCCGGTGAGGTGCAGGCGACGACCACCTCGGGGCCCGGCGCACAGCTCAGCGCCTCCGACGGCCTCGGCACCACGGCGACTTCACGGAAGCCGAACCGCTCCCCGGCACCGGCGACGGACGGTTCGCGCAGCCAGCGCATCAGCAGATCGAGCGATTCCGGGAACCCCTTCTCGTACGCCTCGAGACCCGAGCCGAAGACCTCCAGGTCGACCCAGGGGCCGCCGCGCCCGACGCCCAGCGAGAACCGTCCGCCGGACGTCACATGCAGTAGCGCCGCCTGTTCGCCGAGTGCCACGGGGTGCACGGTGGGCAGCACGCTCACCGCGGTGCCGACCCGGATCCGTCGCGTACGGCCGAGCAGCAGGGCCGCGAGGGTGACCGCCGACGGGCAGGTGCCGTACGGAACGAAGTGGTGCTCGGCCAGCCAGACCGAGTCGAGTCCGGCCTCCTCGGCGACCTCGGCCGACCGCACCGCCCGGTGCAGGGCCTCCCCCTGGCCCTGGCCCGGGAACTGGGCGGCCAGTACAAAACTTCCAACGTGCATTGCACTTCCTGCTTCCTTGGCTCCGTCTCGGAGCTCCCCCACCGGCATAACCGCCCGACACGTGCCGAGGACACGGCCTCTCGGAGAGATTTGCGGATTGTCTGCAAAATGAGCCGATGGGAGGGCGGTCTGTGGGGGTTGGTGGAGTACGCCTACCCCCGTGTGTGCCGCGTAGGCTGGAGTTGGCCCCTGCTCCCTGTATAGCTCCGTGAGGTGTCCTGTGTCCCCGCGTCGCAACCGTCCGAAGGACGCCGGCTCGTCCGGCCCGAGCGCGTCCTCGGAGGACGGCGGCCGCTACGGCGGCTTTCAGTCCACGGAGAACTGGCAGGGCGAGGAGTGGAGCGTGCGCCATGTGGCGGGCGCGAGCTCCGAGGGCAAGACCTATCGCTGCCCCGGCTGCGACCAGATGATCCCCTCCGGCATCCCGCACGTGGTGGCCTGGCCGGAGCACTCGGGCGTCGACGACCGCCGCCACTGGCACAAGTCCTGCTGGAACGCGAAGGACCGCCGCACCTCAAGGGTGCAGCGGTCCCGTAACGCGCCCAGGTTCTAGGCGACTTCACACATCCAGGTCACCGATCCCGGTC
Source organism: Streptomyces sp. NBC_00620 (assembly GCF_026341825.1). Taxonomy (GTDB): domain Bacteria; phylum Actinomycetota; class Actinomycetes; order Streptomycetales; family Streptomycetaceae; genus Streptomyces. The sequence continues at coordinate 93,476 of NZ_JAPENY010000001.1, read as the reverse complement.
AGACGTCCCGGCGCTCGAGCAGCACGAAGGCGCCGGCGATCGCCGCCGCCGTCACCACGGCGAGCAGGCCGAGCTGCGCTCCGCCCGTGCCGTTCTCGTTGTCCAGGTGGAAGATCTTGGCGAGGGAGTTGGGAGCGTTGTACTCCAGCATCTTGTCGCCGATCGTCTGCAGGCTCTCGGACATCAGCAGGAACGCGGGCATGATCGCGGGCACAAGCACGAGGCCGAGCATCGCGGTGATCGCGCCCGCCGAGTGACGCAGCATCGAGCCCACCGCGAGGGCGAGCGTGCCGAGCAGCGAGACGTACAGCGCGCCCATCACCACCGTGCCGCCCCAGGAGACCTCCGAGCCGCCGCTGTGCATCCCCGAGGTGAACAGGCCGACCAGGCCGATCGCGAAGGCCGACACGACGAACGCCACCGCGAAGAAGATGATCAGCTTCGCGGTGAGCACCCGGTGCCGCTGCGGCGAGGCGGTGAACGTCGTGCGGATCATGCCCGTGCCGTACTCGGACGAGACCACGAGCACGCCCAGCGTGATCAGGCAGATCTGCCCGAGGATCAGCCCGAAGAAGGCCGGGATCGTGTACGGGACGTCGCCGAAGTCCTCGTCGGTGGTCTGCACGGCGACCAGGAAGCCGATGCCGACGACCAGGACGAGGAAGACACCGAGCGTCCACATCGTGGAGCGCACCGACTTGATCTTCGTCCACTCGGAGGCGAGCGCGTGGCCCAGGTGAGTGGGCGTGACCGGGATCGGCGAGGTGTACGAAGAGCCGGGCGCCGCCTGCCAGTTGGGCGCGGCCTGCTGCGGCATCGGGGGCTGGGGCGTGCTCATCGGGCGTCCTCGGGCTTGTTCAGGTCGGGGGCGGCGGCCGGTGCCGCGGGGGCCTGGGGCGCGGCCTGGGCGTACGGGTTGGCGGCCGGAGCACCGGGGGCGCCCGGAGCGCCGTACGGGCCGGGCTGAGCCGCGCCGGGCGGACCGTACGGTCCCGGCTGGCCCTGCGGCATCGCGAACGGCTGCCCGCCCTGCTGGGGCGGCGGCGGCGCGTACCAGCCCGGCTGGCCCTGACCCGCCACCGGCATCTGCATCTGCGGGGGCATTGCGCCCGGCGGCAGCTGCTGCTGGAGCCCGGCCTTCTGGTCGATGGTCGAGCGGTAGTCGACGGCGCCCTGTGTCATCCGCATGTACGCCTCCTCCAGCGAGGCCTGGTGCGGCGACAGCTCCCACAGGCGTACGTCGGCGGAGTGCGCGAGGTCGCTGATCTGCGGCAGCCGCAGGCCCATCACACGCAGCGCGCCGTCCTGCTCGGGCAGCACCTGGCCGCCCGCCTCGGTCAGTGCGGACGTCAGCTTCTCGCGCTGCTGCGGCTCGGTGTCCGGGGTGCGGACCCGGGCGAAGTCGGCCGAGTTGTGCGAGATGAAGTCCTTGATGTTGCTGTCCGCGAGCAGCTGGCCGCGGCCGATCACGATCAGGTGGTCGGCTGTCAGCGCCATCTCGCTCATCAGGTGCGAGGAGACGAAGACGGTCCGGCCCTCCGCCGCGAGCGACTTCATCAGGTTGCGGACCCAGAGGATGCCCTCGGGGTCGAGGCCGTTGACCGGCTCGTCGAAGAGCAGCACCTGCGGGTCGCCGAGCAGCGCGGCCGCGATGCCGAGCCGCTGGCCCATGCCGAGCGAGAAGCCCTTGGAGCGCTTTCGGGCCACGTCCTGGAGGCCCACCACGCCCAGTACCTCGTCCACGCGGCGGGCCGGGATGCCGGACAGCTGGGCGAGGCAGAGGAGGTGGTTGCGGGCGTGCCGGCCGCCGTGCACGGCCTTGGCGTCGAGGAGCGCGCCGACCTGGCGGGGTGCGTTCGGCAGCTTGCGGTAGGGGAAGCCGCCGATCGTCACCTGCCCGGCGCTGGGGTTGTCGAGGCCGAGGATCATCCGCATCGTCGTCGACTTGCCCGAGCCGTTGGGCCCGAGGAAGCCGGTGACGGCACCTGGCCTCACCTGGAAGGAAAGGTTGTACACGGCTGTCTTGGCGCCATAGCGCTTCGTCAGGCCGACTGCCTCGATCATGCTCCGCACCCATCGAAAGGTTCAGGACGTTCAGGACGTCGGGGCACACGCCCCCGTAAGGGTTAGGAGGATATCGCTGTGCTGACGGTTCCACTCAAAAGAAAGTAAAACAGTGCAGGTCAAGACGCCCCCTTGGCAGGTACGCGTCTTGCCTGGTCAGCGTGGAAACGGAACCGTCGGGGGCCGGAAACCGATTCCTCAGCCGCGATACGGAAGTGAGTCGTCCAGTGGCGGCAGGTCGTCGTACAGCCGCAGCTCGTCCGATTCGTCGGCGTAGGGCAGGAAGTCGGTCTGCGGCAGCACCCAGCCCTCCTTGCCGAAGAGCAGCGTGCCCTGCTCGCGCAGGGAGCGCTCGGCTCCTGCGCGGCGCACCCAGGTGGCCGGGTCGGGTCCGAGCAGCTCGCGCAGTGCGGCGGAGTCGGCGAGCAGCGCGGCGAGCAGCGCGGACTGGTCACCGCCGCCGGGGCGCGGCTCACCGGTCGCCGGGTCGGCGAGCACGCCGTGCGCGCTGAAGTAGATGTACGCGGCGCCGAGCCGCTCGCCGGAGGGCATCGTCATCCCGAAGGCGTCGCCCGGGAGTATCGCCCGCCGGTAGTCCGGGAACTCGGTGTCGTCGACGGCCTTCAGCTGCGTGGAGTCCAGCCAGGTGACGACGAGCGTCGTCTCCGCGTCCGGGTCGACGTACGGCGTTCCGGCCACGTACCCCGCGGGGCTGATGTGCCCGGAGCAGCCGACGCCGATACCGCGCACCCGTACCGGCACCATCGGCACGGTCGCCGGGATGCCGAGCCGGGTGAGCTTGTGGGCGACCTGGCCGGGGGAGGCGTTCGAGCCGACGGCGATGACCGGGTGGCGGCGCCCGGTGCCGACCTGGCCGAGACCGGCGAGGGCCTCGTCGAGGCGCTGTGATTCCTCCCGCTCCTCCACGTACCACTCGCCGAGCCGCAGCGGGCGTACGCCGAGATGGAGCAGCTCGCTCCCGGTCAGCAGGGACGGCTCGGTGGTGGGGCGGCCCGGATAGGTGAGCGGCTGCTTGGCGGGCACGTCGTCCAGGCCCAGCGCTCTGAGGCTTCGGTCCTTCGTCGTCAAGGTGACGCCCTTCGGGGGTGGTCGCGCGGTACGGGCACAGCGTTCCACCCGAGGTCTACCCGGGGCTGACCCAGGACTTGCCCACCGGAGTGGGGTTGGCTGGAACGGACACCGGGAATCATGGCGTCCCATTGTACGAGTGGGTCCGATGTCGGTTACAGGGGACGTGAGTTGAGCTTACTGAGAAGTGGTGAGCGCCGCTGGGGGCAGCCGCGGCGGGACCGGGCGCATCCGCGCTTCCGTACGTCTGTTCGCTGGTGGATCGCCGCACGCACCGTCCACGCCCTGCTCCTGATGACGCTCGGCGCGCTGGCGGTGCTCTCCGTGGTCGTCGCGGCGCTGTGGACGGTGACCGAGCAGTCGGGGCGGTCGATGGGGGAGCGCTTCTCGAACAAGGAGCGGCTCTTCGACCTCAGCCTCACCGTGCTGCGCGCCTGCGTCGGGACCGACAACCTCGAACCGGAGCCGGACAGCACCGCCCACCAGCTGCTCGCCACACTCTCCTCGGTCACCGGCGCCATGGTGCCCGCGGTGCTCCTCGGGATCGTGCTCATCAAGCTGTTCGCGCTGCGGCCGTTCGTCTGGCGGCAGCGGGCCAGCGTCTCGCACGCCTGGACCGCGGACTTTCCCGGCTACTCGCGGGAACACGCCGACAGCGAGGACGCGATCATCGCCGTCCGCTTCTACAACCGCTTCGACAACCTCTCGGTCGTGGATCTGCGGGCCCGGGTCCATCTGCGCTATCTGGAGCGGTCGCCGCACGACGGCAGCCTGGTCATCTACAAGCAGTGGCTGAAGGTGCTGGACGCGAACGGGGAGCTCGCCGAGGAACGGTCCTGGCTCGCGGTCGAGCGGGGGGCGCCCTTCACCGTGTGGATACCGGTGCAGGCGCCGGTCGCCGAGCTGCCGTTCCAGCTCATCCAGGGCAAGGACCTGTCCGGGTCGTACGGCGTGAAGCTGCTCGTGCGGCTGACTGCGCGGACCGTGGGCCTGGGCACCGAGGTCGCCGACGAGCGCTGGTTCGACCTGGAGGGCGGCGACTTCGAACTCGGCCGCTTCGTGCCGCTCCAGCCGGACCTGGACAAGGACGTGTGGCGCTGGGAGGGGTGGGCGGACTTCGACGGGGTGCTGGAGTCCCGGCCGGACGGCGGGGAACCCGCGATTCCCTCCCGCCCGGACTCCGAGGACCTTACGCGTCCCGCTTCTTGAGCAGCACATACCCCCCGACGACCGCCACCGCCACCCAAGCCACCATGATCGCGAGTCCGCCCCAGGGACCGTACGGAGTGTCGTCGTCGATCGGGGTCACCACCTGCATGATCTTGCTGCCGGCCTGGTCGGGGAGGTAGCGGCCGACCTTCTTGGTCGCGGAGACGGCGCCCAGGATGTTGGAGATCAGGAAGAAGAAGGGCATCAGGATGCCGAGGGAGAGCATCGGGCTGCGCAGCATCGTCGCGACGCCCATCGAGAAGACGGCGATCAGGGTCATGTAGAGGCCGCCGCCGATGACCGCGCGCAGCACGCCGGGGTCGCCGATCGACGCCTTGTGCGAGCCGAGCATCGCCTGCCCCAGGAAGAAGGCGACGAAGCTGGTGATGATCCCGACGACGAAGGCTAGGACCGTCGCCACCGCGATCTTGCTGAAGAGGAAGGTGCCGCGCTGCGGGACCGCGGAGAGCGAGGTGCGGATCATGCCGGTGCTGTACTCGTTCGAGACGACGAGCACCCCGAACACGATCATCGCGAGCTGACCGAGGCTCATGCCCGCGAAGCTGATGAACGTCGGGTCGAAGGAGAGCTGGTCCTTCGCGCTCATGTTGTCGAACTCGTTCTTGGACAGGAGCGAGATCAGGATGCCGAGGGCGACCGTGACGACCGCGGCGAGACTCAGCGTCCAGATGGTGGACGCGACGGAGCGGATCTTGGTCCACTCGGACTTGATGACCTGCGTCGCCGCCATGCTCAGTCCCTCTTCCAGTCGCCGCCCCATTGCCCCTGCGGTGGTGGCGGGGTCCCCGGAGGGGGTGCCTCCATGAGGGCGGCGTCCGTGTGCGCGTGGTACTCCACCGACTCCGCCGTCAGCTGCATGAACGCCTCCTCCAGGGAGGCCTGTTGGGGACTGAGCTCGTGCAGCACGACCTGGTGCCGCGCGGCGAGTTCCCCGAGGTGCTCCGGCTGGGAGCCGTCCACCTCCAGCGTGCCGCCGCCCGTCTCGACGACGGTGATCCCGGCGCCGTGCAGCACGTCGAGGAAACGCTCGCGCTGAGGGGTGCGGATACGGACGTACGACCGCGAGTTCTGCTGGATGAAGTCGGCCATGGAGGTGTCGGCGAGCAGCCTGCCCTGGCCGATGACGACGAGGTGGTCGGCGGTCAGCGCCATCTCGCTCATCAGGTGCGAGGAGACGAAGACCGTACGGCCCTGCGTCGCGAGCGACTTCATGAGGTTGCGGATCCAGTGGATGCCCTCGGGGTCGAGCCCGTTGACCGGCTCGTCGAACATCAGGATCCGCGGGTCGCCGAGCAGCGCGCCCGCGATGCCGAGCCGCTGGCCCATGCCGAGCGAGAACCCCTTGGCCTTCTTACGGGCGACGGCGGTCAGACCGACCGTGTCGAGGACCTCGTGCACCCGCGCCTTGGAGATGCCGTTGCTCTGCGCGAGGCAGAGGAGGTGGTTGAAGGCGCTGCGCCCGCCGTGCATGGCCTTGGCGTCGAGGAGGGCACCGATGTACTTCAGCGGGTCCTTGAGGTGGTTGTAGTGCTGCCCGTCGATCCGCACGTCGCCCGCGGTGGGCCGGTCGAGCCCGAGCAGCATCCGCATCGTCGTGGACTTGCCGGCGCCGTTCGGCCCCAGGAACCCCGTCACGATGCCGGGTCTGACGGCGAAGGTCAGATTGTTGACCGCCACCTTCTCGCCGTACCGCTTGGTCAGCCCCTCGAGCTCGATCATGCGGCCACGCTAAAACGGGACGAAGCCCCCTGCCACCGGAGTGGCAGGGGGCTTCGTGCGCCAACGATCAGGCGTTACCGGGACTGCTGAGCCGGTACCCCACGCGAGATCGGCTCGTCCTCGGCCGGCGTGGTGGCGGCGGCCACCGCGGCGCCCGTGAGCGTCGCGAGCATCTCGCGGACGTTCGTGAGCTGGGCGTTGATCGAGTCGCGACGGTTCGTCAGAGCCGCCAGCTCGCGCTCGGATTCCGAGCGGATACGGTCGGCCTTGGCGTTCGCGTCGGCCACGATGTCCTCGGCCTGGCGCTGAGCCGTCTCCACCGTCTGGCGGGCGCGGCGCTCGGCGTCCGTGCGCAGCTTCTCGGCCTCCAGGCGGAGCTGCTCCGCGCGGTGCTCGATCTCCGCGAGACGCTTCTCGGCCTTGGCCTGACGGGAAGCCAGGTCACGCTCGGACTGCTCACGCCGCTTGGCGAGGTTCGTCTCGAAGTCCGCGGCGGCCTGCGCGGCCTTGGCGCGGGTCTCCTCGAAGAGGGCGTCGGCCTCCTCGCGCTTCTGCTGCGCGTCCTTCTGCGCCTCGCCGCGCAGCTGGGAAGAGTCGGCCTTGGCCTTCTCGACGATCCGGACGCCCTCGTCCTCCGCCTTGGCCTTGCGGTCCGCAGCGAACGATTCTGCGTCGTTGCGGACCTGCTGGGCCGCCGACTCGGCGAGCTCGCGGTGCTGCTCCGAAGCGCGACGGGCCTCCTCGCGCAGGTCCTTCGCCTCCTCCTCGGCGAGGCGGAGGATCTTCTCGACGCGTGCGCCGAGGCCGGCGTACGACGGCTCAGCGTCGCTTACCTGGGCCTGGGCGCTCTGCGTCTCGAGGTGGAGTTCCTCAATGCGCTTTTCCAGAGCAGTGATACGGGCCAGAGCGCTGTCACGGTCGGAGACGAGCTTCGAAATGCGTTCGTCCACCTGAGCGCGGTCGTACCCACGCCGCACAAGCTCGAAGCCGTAGGGGGAAGTGTCGCTCATGGGGTTCCTGTCGAATGAGACCGGTGAGGTGATAGGGGGAATCCTAGGGGTCAAAGCGGTGTGTCATCGAGCGGATACGTGTTTGATCTGGAGAATGACACTCCTTTTGGGTGGCTACCTGTCGGAGCGCTTGCCAGAGCCTGTGTCAAAGGTCCCTACAAAGCATGGAATCGGTGCTTCTGACTAGCCCTCTGACGCCTTGCCACCCGAACGAGTCGCACCCGCGGCAGCGCCGGCCTTGACTCCACCGTCCTTGTTCCCGGACGGGGCCTCAAAGGATTCCAACGCTTCCAGCACGTCCTGGACACGGGAGATCTCGGCATTGATGTCCTCACGGCGTCGGACCAGGACTTCGAGCTCGCGCTTGCCCTCTTCAACCGTGCGCCGCGCTTCCTGCTCGGCATCGGCCTTGATCTTTTGAGCCTCGGCAACGAGCGAGTTCTTCTTCTGCTCGGCCTCCTTGAGGAGCCCCTCCGCCTTTCGGACGGCGGCGATCCGCACCTTGCTCGCCTCGGAATTGGCCTCCGAGACCAGGTCCTTGGCCTTCGCCTCGGCCTTCACCAGCGACTCCTCGGCCGCCTTGATGAGCGCGTCGCACCGGTCGCCGGCCGCCCTCATCGTCTCGGCGGACTCGCGGCGGGCCCGCGTGTGCAGCTCTTCGATCTCGTTGGTGATCCGGTCGCGCAGCTCCTCCGCGCGCTCCCTTATCGCCGTCGCGTCCCGGCGCGCGCCGACCAGCAGCTCGTCGGCGTCCGTACGGGACCGCTCCACCAGCGAGTTGCCCTCGACCGTCGCCTCGGACACCAGGCGCTCCGCCTCGTTGCGGGCCGCACCCACCATGGTGTCGGCCTGCTCCTCGGCGTCCGCCGTGGTCTTCTGCGCGCTCTGCTGGGACTCCGAGAGCAGCTTGTCGGCCTCGGCGGTCGTCTCCGAGATGAGCGTGTCGACCTGCTCGGCGGCCTCGGAGCGCCGTTTGTTGGCCGCCCGGCGCGCCTCGTCCGTCGTCCGCTCCGCCTCTTCGCGCGCGGCCGACGTGAGCCGCTCCGCCTCCGCGGCCGCCTGGGCCTTGACCCGCTCCGCCTCGGAGCGGATCCGCTCGGCGTGCTGCTGCGCGGATCCGACCGTCGAGGCGGCCTCGGCACGCAGCCGCTCCGCGTCCCCGGTCGCGTCCGAGATCAGCTGCTCGGCCTTGGCCACGGATTCCGTCCGGACCCGATCGGCCTCGGAGTTCGTCTCCGCCGTGAGCCGCTCCGCCTCGGACCGCGACTCGGTGATGAGCGTGTCCGCCTGCGTGGCCGCGTCCGAACGGATCCGGTTCGCGTCCTCCCGGGCCTCGGCACGCGTACGTGAAGCGTCCTGCTCGGCGTTGGCGATGGCGTCGGACGCCTCGGTGCGGACCCGCTGGGCGTGCTCGGCGGCGTCCGAACGCAGCCGCTCGGACTCCGCGATCGCCTCCGAAACCGTGCGCTCCGCAAGGGACTTGGCGGCCTCCGACTCCTCGGACGCCTCCCGCCGGATCCGGCCCGCGTCCTCGCCGGCCCGCTCCCGCTCCTGGTACGCGTCGGCGCGCACCCGGTCGGCCTCGGCCTGCGCCTCGTTCCGCATCCGGTCCACCACATGCTCGGCGGCGGACCTGAGACCGGTGATCTCCTCCTGCGACTGCTCGTACAGCCCGGCCACCGAGTCACGCACCTGCTGTGCGGTCTGCTCGGCGTTCGAGACCATCTCGGTCGCGCGCCGGTCGGCCTCCTCGACCAGCCGTACGGCCTCGGCCTGGGCCTCATCCACCCGGTTGCGCGCGGAAGCCAGCAGCTCCTCGCTCTGCTCCCGGGCCCGCTCACGCTCCTGGTCGGCCTCCTGGCGCGCCGAACCGAGCAGCTCCTCGGCCTCACGGCGGCGCCGCAGGGCCTCCTCCTGAGCGGCGGCCAGCGCCTCGGCACCCTCGGTCGCAAGACGCTCGGCCGCGGCCTGCGCCTCCGCCCGTACCCGGTCCGCGCTGTCCTGCGCCTCCGACTTCAGCCGCTCGGCCTCCGCCGCGGCATCCGAACGCAGCCGTACGGCGATGTTCTCGCCCTCGGCCCGCGAAGTCGACGCGTCCGCCGCGGCCTCGTTGCGCAGCCGCTCGGCCTCCGCCTCGGCCTGCGCCCGGAGCGTACGGATCCGCTCCGCGGACTCCGAACGCAGCCGGTCCGTCTCCTCGGCGGCCTCGCGGCGGATCCGCTCGGCCTCCGCACGCGCGTCGCCCAGCGCCTGCTCGGCCGAGGCGACCCGCTGCTCGGCCTCGGTGTGCAGCCGGGTCAGCTCCTCGGCGCCCTCCGCCCGACGGGCCGCTATGGCCCGCTCGGTCTCCTCACGCATCGCCTCCGCGGCCCGCTCGGCCTCCGCCTTGACGGCCTCGGACCGCTCCTCGGCCTCGGCACGGTGCCGCTCGGCCTCCGTGCGGGTCCGCTCCAGGGTCTCCTCGGCCTGCCGGCGCAGCGTCGTGGCGCGCTCGATGGCCTCGGTGCGCACCCGCTGGCTGTCGGTCGTGGCGACCGACCGCTGCTCGTCGGCGTCCGCCTTGGCCTTGGCGAGCAGCTCCTCGGCGGTCTTGGCCGCCTCCTCGATCTGCTGGACGGCCTCGCGCCGGGCCTCGCTGCGGATCCGCTCGCCCTCGGCGTTCGCGTCGCCGCGCAGCTGCTCGGCCTCGCCGCGCAGCCGGCGCGCCTCCTCCTGCAGCTCGACCGTCTTGGCGCGGTACTCCTTGGTGTCGTCCTTCGCCGTGCCCTTGAGCTGCTCGGCGATGTCGTGCGCCTCGGCACGCAGCCGGTCCGCCTCGGACTCGGCCTCCGCGCGGATCCGCTCGGCCTCCTCGACCGCCGCCTTGGTGGTCGACTTGGCTTCCTCGGACGCCTTGTTGAGTACGTCCTCAGCCGTACGCGCGGCCTTGGCGAGCTGGGACGCGGTCTCCTCGGCGGTGAGGCTCCGCGCGCTCTCCTCGGCCTCCGCGACGATCTTCTCGGCCTTGGCCTTGGCTTCCGCGACGACCTGTTCGGCGTCGGTCTTGGTGGTCTCGGCGGCCTCGTTGGCCTCGTTGACCAGCCGGGCGACCTGCTCCTTCGCCGTACGCGTGCGCTGCTCGTTCGTCGACTCGGCGGTGGCCAGGGCCTTGGCCGCGGCCTCCTTCGCCTCGGTGACGGTCTTCTCCGCCTCGGCCCGCGCCTCGCGCAGCGCCGCCTCGGCCTCGGCCGCGCGCTGCTCGGCGGTCCGGCTCAGCTCGGTGGCCTGCCGGCGGGCGGAGTCCGACTCGGTCGCCGTGGAGCTGCGCAGCTGCTCGGCGTGGTCGGTGGCCTCCTGGGCCTGGTTGGAAGCCGCGTTCAGCAGCCGCTCGGCGTCCGTGCGGGCCCGGCGCAGCAGCGCCTCGGCCTCCGAGCGCGCCGACTCGGCGTCGGCGTTCAGCCGCTGGCGGGCCTCGGCGGCGACCCGCTCGGCCTCCGCACGGGCGGCGGCAAGGGACTGGTCGGCCTCGGTGCGCGACTCCTCCAGGAGCCGCCGGGCCTGCTGCTCGGTGCGGGCGCGCAACTGCTCCGCCCACGCCACGTTCTCGTTGACATGCGACTCGACGGTCTGCCGGCGCTCGCCCAGCTCCTGGTCGAGCTGCTGGCGGCGGGTGACCGCCTCCTGGTGCAGCTCTGCCTGGAGGCGGGCGGCCTGCTCGGCGTGCTCCTGGAGGATGCGCTGCGTCTGCGCGCGGGCCTGGCTCATCTCGCGCTCGGCGTCGGCGCGCAACTGGTCGGCCTGGATCTGCGCATTACGAAGGAGCTGCTCGGCCTGGTAGCCCAGGTCCCCGCCCTCGTAGGCAGGCCGGGTCGCCAGACTGCGGCGCGCCTCGTGCAGCTTGGCGCGCAGCACCTCGACTTGATAGCCGAGGTCCTCGGCGTGCTGGACGGCCTTCTCCCGCTCGGTCTTCAGCCGCTCCATCTCGGCCTCGAACCGAGAGAGGTGGTCGACGTCAGCCGCCGGCTCTCGCTCCTGGCGTTCGTAGCCCCGCACTGCGCGGTCCCATCCGTCCCCTGGTCGCAAGTCTCTCCAAACGAGCACCGTCCATCCGCCGAACGGGGCCCCCGGGGAATGGTGTCAGATCACCGGCGGAGCACGGGCCGATGCCCCGACGCTCGTCCCGCCCGTCCCCCGAAAACCTGGACCCCGGCCCTCGAATCCCAATGAAAGGAACCCGGGCCGCCCCGAAGAGGCGGCGGCCGTGCCCAACCCTACCGGCCCATATGTACGAGGGTCAGTGCTCAGGTGACTCAACAGGCGCCGAAGTGACCAGTTCTGTCAGGACGCCATGGCAATCCTTTGGATGCAGGAAGGTGATCCGGGAGCCCATCGACCCGATCCGGGGCTCGTCGTACAGCACTCGTACGCCCTTGTCCTTGATGTCCGCGGCATCGGCGTCCACGTCCGCGGTGCCGAAAGCGATGTGATGGACGCCCTCGCCGTTCTTGGCCAGCCACTTCGCGACGGTGGAGTCCTCGCGGGTGGGTTCGAGCAGCTGGAGGTAGGAGGCGCCGCCGTCGGACGTCTCGTTGATCTTGAGCATGGCCTCGCGTACGCCCTGCTCCTCATTGACCTCGGAGTGGTAGACCTCGAAGCCGTACGTGGCCCGGTAGAACTCGACTGTCTTGTCGAGGTCGAAACAGGCGATCCCAATGTGGTCGATTCGCGTCAGCATGGAGTCAGTGCAGCGCTCCTGAGGTGGTTACGCAACGTGCGCGCGATCACACTCCACGCCGGATGACGGGTGGCCTACCGCTCAGTACATTCAAGTAAACCCTCGTTCACACTCCTCAGCTGTGCAGCTGAAAGGGGATCGCACCTCATGTCTGGAACGAACAGCACGACCTCGGTGATCGTCGCGGGCGCCCGTACGCCCATGGGACGGTTGCTGGGCTCGCTGAAGTCCTTCTCCGGAGCCGACCTCGGCGGCTTCGCGATCAAGGCCGCCCTCGACCGTGCGGGCATCGGCGGCGACCAGGTGCAGTACGTGATCATGGGCCAGGTGCTCCAGGCCGGGGCAGGGCAGATCCCGGCACGCCAGGCCGCGGTCAAGGCGGGCATCCCGATGAGCGTCCCCGCCCTCACCATCAACAAGGTCTGCCTCTCGGGCCTCGACGCCATCGCGCTCGCCGACCAGCTCATCCGTGCAGGTGAGTTCGAGATCGTCGTCGCCGGCGGCCAGGAGTCCATGACCAACGCGCCCCACCTCCTCCCGAAGTCCCGCGAGGGCTTCAAGTACGGCGCGATCGAGATGCTCGACGCCATGGCGTACGACGGCCTGACCGACGCCTTCGAGAACATCGCCATGGGCGAGTCGACGGAGAAGCACAACACCCGCCTGGGCATCGCCCGCCCCGAGCAGGACGAAGTTGCGGCCCTCTCGCACCAGCGCGCGGCCGCCGCTCAGAAGAACGGCATCTTCGAGGCGGAGATCACCCCCATCGAGATCCCGCAGCGCAAGGGTGAGGCCGTCGTCTTCAGCAAGGACGAGGGCATCCGGGCCGAGACGACGGTGGAGTCGCTGGGCAAGCTGCGCCCGGCCTTCACCAGGGACGGCACGATCACGGCCGGCACCTCGTCCCAGATCTCGGACGGCGCCGCGGCCGTCGTGGTCATGAGCAAGGCGAAGGCGCTGGAGCTGGGCCTCGACTGGATCGCCGAGATCGGCGCCCACGGGAACGTCGCCGGACCGGACAACTCGCTCCAGTCGCAGCCGTCCAACGCCATCCTGCACGCCCTGAAGAAGGAGGGCCTGGACGTCTCGGCTCTCGACCTGATCGAGATCAACGAGGCCTTCGCGGCGGTCGCCGTGCAGTCAATGAAGGACCTCGGGGTGTCCACCGACAAGGTGAACGTCAACGGCGGAGCCATCGCCCTGGGTCACCCGATCGGGATGTCCGGCGCGCGGCTCGTACTGCACCTCGCCCTCGAACTGAAGCGGCGGGGCGGCGGTGTGGGCGCCGCCGCGCTGTGCGGTGGCGGCGGTCAGGGTGACGCGCTGATCGTGCGGGTACCCAAGGGCTGAGTATTTCTGCTCGTACGTCTCTACTCGGATCTACTCGGAACGGAGCTGTGATGGAGGACGTCGCCTCACTGGTGGCCCAGGCCAGGGAAGGCCGGCCGCGGGCCGTGGCCCGGCTGATCTCCCTGGTGGAGGGGGCGTCCGAGCAACTCCGCGAGGTCATGGCCGCGCTCGCCCCGCTCGCCGGGAACGCGTACGTCGTCGGACTCACCGGCTCGCCCGGCGTGGGCAAGTCGACGTCCACGTCGGCGCTGGTGACCGCGTACCGGCGGCAGGGCAAGCGGGTCGGCGTCCTCGCGGTCGACCCGTCCTCGCCGTTCTCCGGAGGCGCGCTGCTCGGCGACCGCGTGCGGATGTCCGAGCACGCCTCCGACCCCGGTGTGTACATCCGTTCCATGGCGACCCGGGGCCACCTCGGCGGGCTCGCCTGGGCGGCCCCCCAGGCGATCCGCGTCCTGGACGCGGCGGGCTGTGACGTGGTGCTCGTCGAGACGGTCGGTGTCGGGCAGTCCGAGGTCGAGATCGCCTCGCAGGCCGACACGTCCGTGGTGCTCCTCGCCCCCGGCATGGGCGACGGCATCCAGGCGGCCAAGGCCGGCATCCTCGAGATCGGCGACGTGTACGTCGTCAACAAGGCGGACCGGGACGGGGCGGACGCCACGGCCCGTGAGCTGAACCACATGCTCGGCCTCGGCGAGTCCCGCGGCCCCGGTGCCTGGCGTCCCCCGATCGTCAAGACGGTCGCTTCGCGGGGCGAGGGCATCGACGAGGTCGTCGAAGCGCTGGAGAAGCACCGGGCGTGGATGGAGGAGCACGGGGTGCTCACCGAGCGCCGTCTCTCCCGGGCCTCCCACGAGATCGAGACGATCGCGGTCACCGCGCTGCGGCAACGGATCGGCGACCTCCACGGGGACCGACGCCTCGGCGCACTCGCGGAGCGGATCGTGGCGGGGGAGCTGGACCCCTACCGGGCGGCGGATTCGCTGGTGGAGGGGTTGAGGGAGGGCTGAGGTATTGGGTTTTTCGCCCCCTCCGCCCCTACCCCGTCCCTTGCTTCCGGGCTACGCCCGGTGTCAGCCCGTCCGGCGTTTGAGGACGAGCGCGTCAGCGCGATACGGGGGTTTGGGGGCGGAGCCCCCAAGTGACGGGAACGGGTAGGGGCGGAGGGGGCGAAAAAACCCTCCTCAACCCCCGGCCCCCGCTGTTAAGTTGATCCCCATGTTCCTCCTCATGGCATAGGGCCCGCCCAGGCCGCGACCACCGCGGCACTCAGGCGCCCCCTTCCGCCCTCTCGCCGAGGAACACACCCATGCCCGCGTCACCTCCGCGGCGGCCTTCGTACGCCGCCGTCCTCCGCATCCCCCACGCCCGCCGCACCTTCACCACCGCCCTGGTCGGCAGACTGTCATACGGCATGGTCTCCCTGGCCATGATGCTGACAGTGACCCGCGCGACCGGGTCGTACGCCGTGGCCGGCACGGTCCTGGCGCTGTTCGGCGCCATGAGCGTGTTCCTGTCGCCCGCGAGGGCGGCCCTGATCGACCGCTACGGCCCGCGCCGCGCCCTCATCCCCATGGCCTCGCTCTACGCCACCCTGCTGGGAACCTTCGCCGCGACCGCCTGGCGCCCAGGAGCACCGACGGTGGTACTCGGCGCGCTGGCCGTAGCGGCGGGCGCCTGCACGCCCCCGCTCGGCCCCACGCTGCGCGCCGTGTGGAGCGAAGTCGTCGAGGACCGGCTGCTGTTGCAGCGCGCGTACAGCCTGGACGGCGTGGCGGAGGAACTCCTGTTCGTCTCCGGGCCACTGCTGGTGGGCGGGGTCGTGCAGTTCGCACCCCCGGCCGCCGGAGTCGCGCTCAGCGCCGTGCTGGTGTGGACGGGAACCCTCGGGTTCGTCCTGTCGCCGGCGGTGGCGGGCGTAAGGCCCGCCGCGGCGAAGGCAGGGCGCCCGCGTGCGCGGTTGCGCGGCGGCCGGGCCCTCGCACAGCCCGTCGTCGTCGCGGCGGGCGTCGGCCTGGCGCTGGGCGCACTCGACCTGCTGGTCATGGCCTTCGCCGAGCAGCGCCATCACGGGGACGACGTGGTGGCCTGGGTGCTCGCCGCACTGTCCGCGGGCAGCGCGCTGGGCGGGCTGCTGAACGGTGCCGTCGACTGGCGTACGTCCGCCCGGGTACGGCTGCCGCTGATGGCCGGGGGAGTGGGGCTAGCCCTGCTGGCCGCCGGGCTCGCGCCGGGCCTCGGCACGCTGACCCTGGCTGTGGCCTGCGCCGGCTTCTTCGTGGCCCCGGCACTGACCACGTCCTACCTGATCGCGGACGAGGCGGCACCACCGGGCTTCCGCACCCAGGCGGGCGCCTGGGTCAACACCGCGGTGAACGCCGGGAGTTCGGCCGGTGCCGCGGGGGTGGGCCTGCTGGTCGGCAGGCTGTCGCTGGGCTGGTGCTTCGCGGTGGCGGGCGGTGTGGCCCTGGTGGCGGGTCTGGTCTCCGTACGGGGTGCACGCGCCGCGTCCGCCCCGCAGGGGGCGCCCATGGATCCGGCGAAGACCAGTCCCGTCTGACCCCCGCGCCCCTTAAGGGGCGCGGGGCTGTGACATTTGCGGCTCCGCCGCGTGGGCGCGACCAGCCACAGCGGACCCGCAGCCAAAGACAGCCCCTCTACGCGGAGCGCTACGGCTTGCCCCGCTGCCCCCGCAAATGCTCTGCGATCGGCGTCAGCGTCTTGTGGAGTTCCTCAAGCGCCTCCGGTGACAGCAGGTCCATGAAATGCCGTCGCACCGACGCCACATGGTGCGGCGCGACCTTCCGCATCGTCTCCATGCCGTGCTCGGTGAGGACCGCGTACAGCCCCCGCCGGTCGGACTCGCAGTTCTCGCGGCGCACCAGGTCCGCGTTCTCCATGCGCGTGATCTGGTGCGAGAGGCGGCTCTTGGACTGGAGGGTGGCGGATGCGAGGTCGCTCATCCGCATCCGTACGCCCTCCGACTCGGAGAGGTTCACGAGGATCTCGTAGTCGTTCATGGTCAGGCCGAACGGTTGCAGGTCCCTTTCGAGCTGGTAGGTCAACAGCCTGTTGACCTCCAGCTGGGTGCGCCAGGCACACTGCTCCGCATTGGTCAGCCAGCGCGTGGCCGTCTCGGTCTCCATAAGTGAAGTCTACCTAAAATGTTGAAAGGCGAACTAGTGAGGGTTGTGTGACTACGCGCACGCGTTCGACGTCACACTCCGCAGACTACCGTTCACAGCCCGAAGCGACGCTGGAGGTCCCCCAGCTGTCCGGGAAGGCGCGGTGCGCCGGCTTGCTGTCCGTGCTGACCCGGCACCCCGCCCCCGCCGGGCACTCCGGCCTGCTGCGGGACCGCGCCCGTGGCCTGCTCGGCCATGAGGGTTTCGGTGGACTGGAGCAGCACCGTGCCCGCCCCCACGAACTCGAACTGGTGCTCCTCCCCGGAGGCCCCGCCGACGCCCGTCATCGCACGTAGACCCCCCATCAGGCCTGTCATGTACCCGTGGTCGTAGTGGTGGCACGGAGAGGGGCAGTCCGCCCAGCCGACCAGGGCCTGCGGGTCCACCCGGATCGGGGGTTCCATGAACACCACCGGACCGTTGGAGGCGGCCACAAACTTGCCCGTTCCGATAAGGGTCAGGAAACCCGGCACGATCGACTGCTTCAGCGCGAGACTTGGCTGAAAAGCGAGCAGGTTGCCCGAGCGAATGGTCAGGTTGCCGTTCTCCAGGTCGTACGAATTGACGTCGAAGGCCCGGTCGGCGAGGAGCATCTTGCCCGAGCCCTCCGCCACCACCCAGTCGCTTGCGTGCAGAGGCGAATGAAAGGACGTACGGACAAGTCGGTCGAGCCGGCCGTGTCCGATGCCGTTGAAGGAGATCGACCCGTAGTAGGCGATCATCTTGCCCTTCTGCAGGAACCACTGGCTCCCCTTGAGTTCCACGCAGAAGGTGTAGTTGTTCACGTTGTCGTCGACGGGCAGTGTCATCGGGTCGTGGACGACCGGCCCCGAAGCCCCGTATCCGCTCACAGCTTCTCCTCCGAGGCCTGGACGTACACCGCGCCGTTGCCGCTCAGCTCCAGCTGGAACGCCTCGCCCGAGCCGCGGCCCACCATGTCGCGCCAGCCGAGCGCCGTGGACAGCTTGTTGCGTACGTCGCCGTGGTGGGCGACATACGCCTGCGGGTCCACGTGCACCGGGCGCTGCGGGGTGATCGGGATCTCGAAGACGCCTCCGTGCGCCATGACGGCGACCGCGCCGTGCCCCTTCAGGGTCGTTGTGAAGAGCCCCTGGCCCGTCACCTGACCGCGCACCATGCCCATCACCCCGCCCTGCGAGCCCATGAACATCGTGCCCTGCTGGAGCGTGCCGTCGAAGGCGAGCAGCCGGTCCGCCTCCACGTACAAGGTGTCGCCGGTGAGGCCGATCACCTGGATGTGATGGCCGCCGTGCCCGAAGAGCACCGTGCCGGAGCCCTCGACCGTCATCAGCGGTGTCGCCTCGTTCGCCAGGCGGCGGCCGAGCATCGACATCACACCGCCCTGGCCGCCCTGGATGTTGGGCGTGAAGGACACCTCACCCTTGTACGCGAGCATCGCCCCGCGCTGGCTGAACATCCGCTGCCCCGGCATGACCGTGGCCTCGACCATCTTCGAGTTCACTTCGCGGAAGGGCATGTCACACATCCCCCGCGATCGTGTTCCGCTCACTGGGCTGCACATAGACCAGTCCGTCGCCCTCGAAGCGGATCTGGAAGGCCTCGCCGCCACCCTCACCCATGAACGTGCGGAAGGTCACACCGGACTGGAAGGACTGCCGCACATTGCCCTGATGCGCGATGTACGCACCCGGATCGACCGTCAGCGGATACTGCGAACTCACCCGCAGCACCACCGCCGGGCCGTCGGACATGATCGCCGCCTGCCCGTGCCCCTCGACGGTCGTCGTGAACAGCCCGTTGCCCTGGGTGGCACCGCGCATGCCGGTGAACGAGGTGCCGGTCCGCAAGCCGGCGTCCGTCACCAGCAGATTGCTCGACTCGACGTACAGCTTGTCCCCCTGGAGATTCACGAGGTTGATCTCGGAGGCCCGGTCCGCGAACCAGCAGGTCCCGTGCCCCTTCACCTCCATCACCGTCATCTGCTCACCGGTGAGACGCCGGGTCACCATCCCCCGTACGCCCTCACCGCCGCCGCTCATCTTCTTGAAGGCCATCTGGCCGTCGTACGCCACCATCGAGCCGTTCTTCGCCTTCACGGCGTCCCCGGTCATGTCGACGGCCAGCACCTTGCTGCCTTGAAGTCGGAACATCGCCACGCTGCGAAGGTAGCGGCCGGGTGCGGTCCGACAAAAGGGTCTACGGGTGGATCTCATCCCTGATCGGACCCCTAGGGGTGCCGGGAGCGGACCCCGTGGCCCGGTACCGTCCAGCCGTTTGCCACAATGGACGCAAGTTTGTGCTTGTGTTCACAAACTGTCGGCCGACGTCTCCCACCGAAGGTGACCCGTGGATCTCAAGACAGCTTCCGCCCTCCGCCGCCTCCGTCTGGTCTCCGTGCCGGAGGGCATCTCCTGGATCCTGCTCGCCGCGTGCACGGTCATCAAGTACACGGTCGCCAAGGGCTTCGACGTCGCCCCGGTGCTCGGGCCGATCCACGGCGTGCTGTTCATCCTGTACGTGATCTTCTGCCTGGACGCCTGGAACCGCACCAAGTGGAACGCCGGGACCGGCTGGCTCTACCTCGCGTACTCGATCATCCCCGGCGGCGGCTTCATCGCCGAGCGCAGGCTGCGGCGCGAGGCCGAGAACGCGGTCATCGCCTCCCGCGCCCGGCGCGAGGGAGTGGTGGAGACGTCATGATCGTCGCCTTCTCCGTGACACCGCTGGGTGTCGGCGAGGACGTGGGGGAGTACGTCGCCGACGCCGTCCGGGTCGTACGCGAGTCGGGGCTGCCCAACCGCACCGACGCGATGTTCACCTCGATCGAGGGCGAGTGGGACGAGGTGATGGCCGTGGTCAAGCGAGCCGTCGCCGTCGTCGAGGAGCGCGCCCCGCGCGTCTCGGTCGTCCTGAAGGCGGACATCCGCCCCGGTGTGACGGACGGTCTGACGTCCAAGGTCGAAACGGTGGAACGCCACTTGTCCGCGTAGGACTCATGCGCTGAGACCCCGGTCCTTCTGGGCCGGGGTTTTGTTGTGTCCGGTCCAGCGGGCCGAATTACCCCTTCGGACGCGCCCAGTTCGACACGCCGCCAAATGTCCACTTGTGTATGGGTATCGGCTCGTTCGATCACCGGACAAGTTCAATCACTGGAGGGCGCTGTGCGGCCCGAGGGCTACGAATACGACACCTACAGCCGTCTCGCCGGACCGCTGACGCAGCCGTCCGGCCCGGCGTACCAGGTGCAGTACACCAAGCTCCTCTCGCGAGAGCCGCACCGAATACGCGCCATCCTGCTGATGACCTTCGCGCCGATCCTCACCGGCGTGCTCCTCGTCTACCTGGTGTGGCCGAGCCACTGGGTGGAGCGCGAAGGCGGCGCACGCTGGCTGGTCGGCCTCGACATCACGATGCTCATAGCCATCGGGCTGATCGAGCTCTTCATGGTCGTCAACGTGATCAGCATCGCGCACGCCACGATGGTGGCCCGGGACCCGATACCGGTCATGGCCCAGGAAGGGACACGGGTCGCCTTCCTCACCACGTACGTCCCCGGCAAGGAACCCCTCTCCATGGTCCGCGCCACCCTCGAAGGCGCCGTCCGGGTCACCCACACAGGACCCGTGGACGTCTGGCTCCTGGACGAGGGCAACGACGAACAGGCCAAGGCGCTCTGCGCGGAACTCGGCGTCCAACACTTCACCCGGTTCGGCGTCCCGGACTGGAACCGCGACAAGGGCGCCCACAAGGCCCGTACCAAACACGGCAACTACAACGCGTGGATCGCGATGCACGGCGCCGAGTACGAGTTCTTCGCCTCCGTGGACACCGACCACGTCCCGCTCCCCAACTTCCTTGAACGGATGATGGGTTACTTCCGGGACCCCAACGTGGCCTTCGTCGTCGGACCGCAGGTCTACGGCAACTACGAGAGCCCCGTCACCAAGGCGGCCGAGTCCCAGCAGTTCCTCTTCCACGCGCTGATCCAGCGCGCCGGCAACTGCTACCGCGCCCCCATGTTCGTCGGCACCAACAACGTCGTACGCATCGCGGCCGTCCGCCAGATCGGCGGCCTGTACGACTCCATCACCGAGGACATGGCCACCGGGTTCGAGCTGCACCGGCACAAGAACCCGCGGAGCGGGAAGCACTGGCGATCCGTCTACACCCCGGACGTGCTCGCCGTCGGTGAGGGGCCCGCCTCCTGGACGGACTTCTTCACCCAGCAGATGCGCTGGTCGCGAGGGACGTACGAGACGCTGTTCAAGCAGTACTGGAAGGCGCCGTTCACGATGCCTCCGGGCCGCCTCTTCTCGTACACGATGATGCTCGTCTACTACCCGATGACGGCCGTCAACTGGCTGCTGGGCATCATGAGTTGCTTCCTCTTCCTGTGGTTCGGGGCGTCCGGCACACAGGTCACCGCGTCCGTCTGGCTGATGCTCTACAGCGACGCGGCCGCCCTCCAGATCGGCCTCTACCTCTGGAACCGGCGGCACAACGTCTCACCGCACGAACCCGAAGGCTCGGGCGGACTCGCGGGGATGGCGATGTCGGCCCTCTCCGCACCGATCTACCTGAAGTCGCTGGGCGAAGCCCTGATCCGCCGCCCCAGCCGCTTCGTGGTCACCCCCAAGGGCGGCGAGGCCAACCCCGACCGGCTGCTGACCTTCCGGATCCACCTCACCTGGGCGGCGCTCCTCGGCGTCTCACTCGCCGCGTCGGTCGCCCTCGACCACACCCACGCGGCCATGCGCACCTGGGCGCTCCTTGCCATGGGCATCTCACTCGCCCCCGTCGGAGTGTGGATCTCCACCCTGCTCAAGGAACGCAGGGTCCGGCCGGTGCCCCACGCGACGACCGCACGGATCCCCGAGTCCGCCGAGCCCGCCCTCGCGACCAGCGGCAGCACCGCCAAGGTCACCAGCTCCACGACAGGAGGTAACTAGGCCATGGCCTACCAGCCCTCGCAGAAGACGAAGAAGACCGTGCTGGGCATCGGCGGCATAGTCGTACTCGCCGGACTCAACGCCCCCGCGGCACTCGACTTCGCCGGCGAGAAGTACTACGAGTACAAGATCGCGCAGCCCGGCTACAAGGCCAAGTACGGCTCCTGGAGCCACCTCGACATCCCCGACGACTACCGCACCAACGCCATCCACGCCGCCCTGCTGCACACCGGCAAGGTGCTGATCGTCGCGGGCTCGGGGAACGAGAAGCGGAAGTTCGACAAGGGGTCCTTCGACACCGTCCTGTGGGACCCGACGACCGACACCTTCAAGAAGATCGCCACTCCTGACGACTTCTTCTGCTCCGGGCACGCCCAACTCCCCAGCGGCAGAATGCTGGTGGCCGGCGGCACCGCCCGCTACGAGCTGCTCGAGGGCGAGGTCGAACGGGCCGGCGGCGGTATGCGGGTGAAGAACGAGAACCCCGACAAGGCGGTCCTCCTGAAGAAGGGCACCCGCTTCCGCTCACCCGCCGGCGTCGAGTACGTCAGCAAGGTCGACGTCACGGTCCCCAAGGCCAAGCGCACACAGAAGATCACGTACAACCGTGCGGGCGTCATGCAGCCCTGGAAGACCAAGGTCCTCGCGAGCGAGTCCCGCGTCTTCGTGGAGGCCACCGAGGACGGCCCGACCTCGGCCACCGACAAGCAGGCCCAGTACGAGATCGTCGGTCTGAAGGGCAAGGACGCCGACAACACGTACGGCCTCTCCGAGAAGATCACCCTGGAGAAGCAGGACTTCCAGGGGATCAGAGCCGCCTACGAGTTCGACCCGAAGGCCGAGAAGTACTTCCCCGTCGACCCGATGCAGAAGGCCCGCTGGTACCCGACGCTCGTCGGCCTGGAGGACGGGCGCGTCCTCGCGGTCTCCGGCCTCGACGACGTCGGCGTGATCGACCCCGGTGACAACGAGATCTACGACCCGAAGACCAAGAAGTGGACGCCGGGCCCGAAGCGGTACTTCCCGACGTACCCCGCGCTCTTCCTCACCAAGGGCGGCAAGCTCTTCTACCCGGCGTCCAACGCCGGTTACGGGCCCGCCGAGAAGGGCCGCGAGCCCGGCATCTGGGACCTGAAGACCAACAAGTTCGAGAAGGTCCACGGCCTGCGGGACCCGGAGGAGACGGAGACCTCCGCCTCCCTCCTGCTGCCGCCCGCGCAGGACCAGAAGGTGATGATCCTCGGTGGCGGAGGCGTCGGCGAGTCCAAGAAGTCGACCCCGCGCACGGCCGTCGTCGACCTCAAGAAGGGCAGCCCCTCCTTCGAGGACGGCCCCAACCTCCCCCAGGGCACCCGGTACCTGAACAGCGTGATCATGCCGGACGACTCCGTCTTCACCACCAACGGCTCCGAGGACTACCGCGGCCGCAGCGCCAGCAACATCCTCAAGGCGCAGTTCTACGACCCCAAGGCCAACTCCTTCTACGAGGCCGCCTCCCCGAAGGTCGGCCGCAACTACCACTCCGAGGCACTGCTGCTGCCCGACGGCCGCGTCGCCACCTTCGGCTCCGACCCGCTCTTCGACGACCAGCAGAACACCAAGCTCGGCCACTTCGAGCAGCGCATGGAGATCTTCACCCCGCCCGCCCTGCACAAGAACGGCAAGAACCGCCCCGTGCTGGGCGACGGCCCGCAGACACTCGACAGCAAGCGGCGCGCGACTTACCCGACCGAGTATCCGGAGCGTGTGGTCAAGGCCCGGCTGATGCGGCCGAGCGCGGTCACGCACACGACGGACGTCGAGCAGCGGTCCATCGAACTCGGGCTCACCAAGACCAAGAACTCGGTCACCGTGGACGTACCGAGTGACCGGGCGTTGGTGCCGCCGGGTTGGTACATGCTGTTCGTGACGGACGGGGAGGGGACGCCGTCGGAGGCGAAGTGGATCCAGGTCAAGTAACAGATGACAAGTGACAGATGACGGATATCAGATTCTGAAATCTGTTATCCGTCATCTGCTGCCGACCGTTAAGCCTTGGAGTTGCGCGCCAGCCCCAACGCGTAGTCCGGCCACCACTGCCCCGCCGCCGGCCCGCCTCGGCACTGCCCGTCCGACTCTCCGGGCCGCTTGATCCACAGATAGGCGTCGAGGGCGGACTCCCCGGTCTCTGTGGTGGGCCGGGTGCCCAGCGCCCGGCCGGGCGGATTGCACCAGGCCTCGCTGCGGTCGCCGCTCAGCGGCCCGTTGCCGTTGCGGCTGGTGTCGACCACGAAGTGCTTGCCGCCGAGGTCCTGCGACAGGTGGACGCCGTACTCCTTCGTCACCGCGTCCGTCTGGAAGTTGGAGACGTTCAGCGAGAAGCCGTCGGCCTGGGCGACCCCTGCGCGTTGCAGCGGCTCGACGAGTTTCCAGGGCTCCTCGATCCAGGCGGGGTTGCCGGCGTCGAGGTACACCTTGGTGTTGGGTTGCTGCTTCAGCCGCACGATCGCCTCGGAGAGCAGCTGCTCGCGCTCCGCGTGGTACTCACCCGGGGTGCAGCCGTCCACGATGTGCGCGACGGCGTCGGGTTCGAGGACCACGAGAGCCTTGCTGTCGCCCAGCGCGTCCGCGAAATTCCCGATCCACTCCCGGTAGGCGCTCGCGTCGTAGGCCCCGCCCGCGGAGTGCTGCCCGCAGTCGCGGTGCGGGATGTTGTACGCCACGAACACCGCCGTCCGCCCCTCCTGCGTGGCTGCCGAGGCCGCCGCCCTGATCGTCGCCCCCGGGTCCTCGCCCGCGGGCCACAGCGCGGCCGGCTGGTCCGCGATCCGCTTCAGCGACTCGGCGTCCTGCGCGCGCCCCTGTCTGTTCCACATCTCCATCTGCTGGGCGGCGGGACTGGCGGGATCGACCCAGAAAGGGGACCGGGACTGCGTGGTGGGCGTCGCGTCCTGGGGCGCGCGCCGCACGACGGAGGCCTCGTCGACGCCTGTCATGGACGAGCAGCCCGCCGCGAGCCCGAGCGCCGCGAGTGCCGCGAAGGTACGGATCAGCCGGGACATCCTGCCCCCTTGAGCGAAGGTGACTATCAGTGACGATTCATCAGTAATCGTTACATAGGGCGCTTAATCGACATGGATACGACACTGGGGCGGCGAGGTCCGGACGGTGTTCTGCCAGGCGTTCCGGGGCCGGGGACCGAAACGCGAGACGGGGCTGACCACGATGTGACCGGCCGGTAAGGTCTTTGGCGTGTCGAAGCCGCTCAGCCTTGCCTTTGATCCCATCGCCCGTGCCGACGAGCACTGGAAGCAGCGGTGGGGCTCTGTGCCGTCCATGGCGGCGATCACCTCGATCATGCGCGCGCACCAGATCCTGCTCGCGGAGGTGGACGCGGTGGTGAAGCCGTACGGGCTGACGTTCGCGCGGTACGAGGCGCTGGTGCTGCTCACGTTCTCCAAGGCGGGCGAGCTGCCGATGTCCAAGATCGGTGAGCGGCTCATGGTGCATCCGACGTCCGTGACGAACACCGTGGACCGGCTGGTGAGGTCCGGGCTCGTCGACAAGCGCCCCAACCCCAACGACGGGCGCGGCACGCTCGCCTCCATCACCGAGAAGGGCCGCGAGGTCTGCGACGCGGCCACCCAGGACCTGATGTCGATGGACTTCGGGCTCGGGGCGTACGACGCCGAGGAGTGCGGGGAGATCTTCGCGATGCTGCGGCCGCTGCGGGTCGCCGCGCGGGACTTCGACGAGGAATAGCCTCCTCCGGTACGGGTCGGGGGTGCCCGAAGATCGCCCGGAGTGCCTGGTTACGCTCATTGGCATGAAGAAGAGCGTGCTGACCCGCTACCGGGTGATGGCCTACGTCACCGCCGTGATGCTGCTGGTGCTGTGCACCTGCATGATCTTCAAGTACGGCTTCGACAAGGGAGAGGACCTCACGCTCGTGGTCTCGCAGATCCACGGCGTGCTCTACATCGTCTACCTCGTCTTCGCCTTCGATCTGGGCTCCAAGGCGAAGTGGTCGTTCGGCAAGCTGGCGTGGGTGCTGATCTCGGGCACCATCCCGACCGCGGCCTTCTTCGTCGAGCGCAAGATCACCCGCGAGCTCGAGGGCAGCCTTGTGGACGGCGCTCCCGCGGTCGCCAAGGCGTAATCGCACAACCTCTGCCGCCGTATGGGCAACCTACGGCGGTCAGCCATCGACATTTACTAGGACGTCCTAGTAAATTCGAAGGTATGGACGCTGACGCCATCGAAGAGGGCCGCCGACGCTGGCAGGCCCGGTACGACGCCGCGCGTAAGCGCGACGCGGATTTCACCACGCTCTCCGGCGATCCCGTGGAGCCGGTGTACGGGCCGCGGCCCGGAGACACGTACGAGGGCTTCGAGCGGATCGGCTGGCCGGGGGAGTACCCCTTCACCCGCGGCCTCTACCCGACCGGCTACCGAGGGCGCACGTGGACCATCCGGCAGTTCGCCGGGTTCGGGAACGCCGAGCAGACCAACGAGCGCTACAAGATGATCCTCGCCAACGGCGGCGGGGGCCTGTCCGTGGCCTTCGACATGCCGACGCTCATGGGGCGGGACTCCGACGACCGGCGTTCGCTCGGCGAGGTCGGGCACTGCGGGGTCGCGATCGACTCGGCGGCCGACATGGAGGTCCTCTTCCAGGACATCCCGCTCGGCGACGTCACGACATCGATGACGATCAGCGGGCCCGCCGTGCCCGTCTTCTGCATGTACCTGGTGGCAGCCGAGCGGCAGGGCGTGGACCCCGCCGTCCTCAACGGCACGCTCCAGACCGACATCTTCAAGGAGTACATCGCGCAGAAGGAGTGGCTCTTCCAGCCCGAGCCGCACCTGCGCCTCATCGGCGACCTGATGGAGCACTGCGCCGAGCGGATCCCCGCCTACAAGCCGCTCTCCGTCTCCGGCTACCACATCCGCGAGGCCGGCTCGACGGCCGCGCAGGAGCTCGCGTACACCCTCGCCGACGGGTTCGGATACGTCGAACTGGGACTCTCGCGCGGTCTCGACGTGGACGTCTTCGCGCCCGGACTGAGCTTCTTCTTCGACGCGCACCTCGACTTCTTCGAGGAGATCGCCAAGTTCCGGGCGGCGCGGCGGATCTGGGCGCGCTGGATGCGGGACGTGTACGGGGCGAAGTCGGAGAAGGCGCAGTGGCTGCGCTTCCACACGCAGACGGCGGGGGTCTCGCTGACCGCTCAGCAGCCGTACAACAACGTGGTGCGTACGGCGGTGGAGGCACTGGCGGCGGTCCTCGGCGGCACGAACTCGCTGCACACCAACGCCCTGGACGAGACGCTCGCGCTGCCCTCGCAGCAGGCCGCGGAGATCGCCCTGCGTACGCAGCAGGTGCTGATGGAGGAGACGGGCGTGGCCAATGTGGCCGACCCGCTGGGCGGTTCCTGGTTCGTCGAACAGCTGACGGACCGGATCGAGGCGGACGCCGAGAAGATCTTCGAGCAGATCAGGGAGCGGGGGCTGCGCGCGCACCCGGACGGACAGCACCCGATCGGTCCGATGACCTCCGGCATCCTGCGGGGCATCGAGGACGGATGGTTCACCGGGGAGATCGCCGAGTCCGCGTTCCAGTACCAGCGGTCCTTGGAGAAGGGCGACAAGCGGGTCGTGGGCGTGAACGTCCACCACGGCTCCGTCACCGGCGACCTGGAGATCCTCCGGGTCAGCCATGAGGTGGAGCGGGAGCAGGTACGGGCGCTCGGCGGCCGCAAGGCCGCGCGGGACGGCGCGGCGGTACGGTCCGCACTGGACGCCATGCTGGCCGCCGCCCGCGACGGCTCCAACATGATCGGTCCGATGCTGGACGCGGTCCGGGCGGAGGCCACGCTCGGGGAGATCTGCGACGTCCTCCGGGACGAGTGGGGGACGTACACGGAGCCGCCGGGCTTCTGACCCCGGCGCCGCGCACGACGCGACCAGGAACACCCCACGGCCGCTCTCGGCGCCGATCACCGGCGCGGGGAGCGGCCGTAGGTAGTCGTACTCATGACCGGCTGCCGCCGGGCCGGGACGATGGGCCGTGATGGCGGACCCGGCCGGTGCCGGGCGGGGCAACTGGGGGACGGTATGGGGAAGTTCCTGATCGGTGTGTGCGCTGTGTTCGCGACGGTCGGAGCGCTCGTGCTCGCGTACGCGGTGGGTGCGCCGCTGTCCGTGGTGCTGGGGGCCGCGGCGGGGGTGGTGAGCCTGCTCTGGCTGCTCGTTCTGCTGACGGTGCCGTGGAATCTCTATTTCCGGGCCCATTCGGTGCTCGCCGAGATCGCGGTGAGCCGGGAGAAGGGGCTGGTGGTCTCGAAGGAGCGGGACGCCGAGGCCGCGAGGATCGCGCGCGTGATGCTTCGGGCCGCCATCGCCGGGCACCTGGTGACGGCGGGCCTCGTCGTCGCGGTCACCGCCGCCACGGGCAACGCCACCGGCTACTGGTTCGCCGGCTTCTTCCTGCTGAGCACGGTCTTCCGCCCCGCGGGCGCCTACTTCGCCCAACTGCGGCGACGCCTCGGCACGCTGCTGAAGGACGTGACGTATCCGCGCGACGACGTGGTCGAGCTGCGGGGGAATGTCACGCGCCTGGTGACGGGCGTGCGGGTCCTGGAGGAGAAGACCGAGGAGCAGTACCGCTCCCTCGCCGAACTGCGGCGCACTGTCGATGCCTTGGGCGTCTCGGTGTACGAGCGCGCCGATGACGCCGACCGGAAGATCGCCGCGCTGGGGCGGGAGTTCGAGGCCACGGTGAATCGCCTGACCAACAACGAGGAGATCATCGCGGGGTTGAAGGCGTTTCTGCGGTTGCTGCGGGCGGGGGACGGGGTGGAGGGGGGTCGGTCGGTGCGGGGGTTCTAGGACTTGGCGCTGGCGCTGGGGTGCGGTGGCTGCCGGGAATGTTCAGCGGACCGCTCAGGGAGGGCGCGATTCCGTTCAACAGCCGCCCGGCGCGCACCCTTTCCACCAGCCCATCGGGCTCGAGTCGCCTTGGACGGTCTCGTATGCGATTGGGTTCCATCCCCAAGGTAAAGAGACGGTCAAGCCGTAGTTTGTTTTGTCAGTTTGTGTCGCTCCCTGGGGTCTTGATGGAGAGTTCTTGACCTTCCCGTGAAGATCACGGCGTGAGACCGTTCGCGGGTAAGCGGCGGCGCCAGTTCGTGGGAGGGGCGAGTGCTGGCGCATGCCGCACGGGGGGTCGTCGTGGTGTTGGGCTGCCGCTGTGTCTGTCATGCCCATGGTGTGGATGCTGCCGACCATCGAAGAGATTGTTGGGCAGACCTACATGCCATCGTTCAGAGACGTCGGCAGACGCCGACGACGCTTGCGCCATGCGGTGACGAGAGGCGTCAGCGGGACGGCTTTCCTCACCGCGGCAGCCGTGTTGATGGGCCTGGTGCAGGCCGCACCGGCGACGGCTGACGTCACACCCGAGGAAGACCTCGGCTTCTACCGCAACAGTGTTGGCGAGGACCAGCGGCTCGACCGTTGCCTCGTCGGTGTGGCGCTGCACTACGGCGGCGCGAACATGAAGGCCAAGGCCATCGAGGGCCTGAAGGGCAGCAGCGAGGAGCTGTACGCGGTCATCGGGGACCGTGGCTGGATCGGGCTCGGGCCGTTGGGCCAGGCGTCGGACGCGGACAAGGAGGCCGGGCTCGACTACCGGGACGCCTCCAACGCTCGCACCGAAGCTCTCGATGCCGCCAACACGCCGTACGTCCAATCCGCGTACGCCAGCGACGACATGATGTGGGACCCGCCCGCGTTCGACGCGGACGTACGGCAGTTCACTCTGTTCACGCAGGAGGAGCTGGCCGGTCGGCTCGGCTGGGAGGGGCACAGCAACGCCAGTGCCGAGGCGATCGCCCGGGCCAAGGAGATCACCGAGGCGAACCAGGACCAGAACGAGTGGGCGGAGAACCTGGCCGCCGATGACCTGCTCCGGGATTCCGCTGTCAATCAGAAGCAGTACTCCGGCGGTACCACAGCCAGCGACATCGCCCTCTATCTCAAGTACGGCGGCTTCCCGAAGGAGGCGCCTGCCGAGGGCTCCGCCCAGTATCGGATCCTCGTCGAGGACCTCAAGCAGGCCTGGGCCGGCTGCGACTACCAGAACCCGGTCGACGTCCGGCGTGTGCTCAACGGTCCCCTGATGGCCGCGATGACGGAGTGGGAACTGGAGTACGCCTCTCAGGCGGCCCCGCGCGCCACGATCATCCAGGCCGAGGCGGACGCCGCCATCGCCACCCGTGAAGCCACGGACGACATGATCGAGGCCATCGGACAGGCCTGGCTGGCCGAACAGATCCTGACCTGGCGCAAGTACTGGCAAGACAGACTCGCCAGCGACCCCGACGCGCTCAGCCAGCCCGACCAGGCGCTCTACGACCAGGCCGACACCGACCTCGCCGCCGCCCGGGACAAGGCAGCCGTGCTGATCGCCTCGGCCGAGCAGCAGGCCGCCGCTGCCGCCACCGCGGCCCAGAAGGCGTCCACCGCGCAGCAGGAGGCGTGGGGCATCGCCGATGCCGACAACGTGCCGCGCGGCCGGGGCCTGATGTACGCCCAGCAGTCGGTCCAGGTTGCCCGAGCCTCCAGCGCGGCCGCCGAAGCCGCTGCCAAGGCGACGCGCACCGCCCTGGAAGCCGCCAAGGCGACCGTCGCCGACAGCGAGACCCTGCTGGCCAAGGCGCAGACCCAGTCGCACGCGGTGAACACCGAGTTCCGCCGCATCGCCGCCGAGGAGGCGGCCGCGCAAGCCAAGGCCGCCGCCGACACCGCCGACGCCGAGGCGAAGGCCGCCGCGGACAGCGCCGACACAGCAAAGGCCGCGCAGGCCACCGCCGAGCAGGCGGGCGAGGAGGCCCACGACGCCGCGGCGACCGCGCAGACCCAGCGTGCCACCGCCGAGCTGGAGAAGGCCACCGCCGTCGCCTCCCGCGTCAGCGCCGCCGCAGAGCGTGCCAAGGCGCAGGAGGCCGAGGTACAGGCGGCGACCCAGCAGACCGCCGCCGAGGAGGCCAAGTCGGCCGCCACGACGGCCGCCGGGACCGCCAAGGACAAGCGGACTGCGGCCGACGTCAAGGCCAAGGCCGCGGCCACCGCGCGTACGGCCGCCACGGTTGCGCTGCAGAAGAAGCAGGCCACGGCCGCGCGCGCCGCCGCGCTCCAGGCAGCCGCAACGGCCGCCGAGGGCACGGAGGCCGCCGCCGAGACCCGCGCGGCCGCCGACAAGGCCCGTACGGCTGCGACGGATGCCGCGACCGCCGCCACTGCCGCGCAGACCGCCGCCGATGAGGCCAAGGCGGCCGCGGTCAGCGCCCGTTCCGCCGCCACCAAGGCGGAAGCGGCTGCCGAACGCGCCCAGGCGAGCGCCGACGAGGCATGGTCGTCCTACCTGAAGGCGACCGGTGCTGCCGCCGACGCGCACGCCGCGGCCGCCACCGCGCTGGACGCCGCCCAGGACGCAGCCCTGCGCGCCGACAACGCTGCCACCGCTTCGGAGAACGCCACCGAGCTGGCGAAGAAGGCGGCCGAGGAGTCCTCCGCCGCGGGCATCGAGGCCGCGTCCGCGGTCACCACGGCCGCCACCGCGACCGGTCGCGCCTACGCAGCCGGACAGGCCGCGCTGGCCGCCCGCGACAGCGCGGGCCAGGCCATCGCCGCCGCCAACGACGCCGTGGCCATCGGCACTCCGTACCAGGAGAAGGACGCCTCGGCCGCGTTCGCCGTACTCGTCGGGCAAACGTCCAAGACCCTGGCGGAGCAGCAGGCCGCAGCCGCGGAGGCTAAGGCGGCAGAGGCCGCGGAAGCCGCCGAGGCTGCTCAGCTGGCGGCCGATCAGGCACTCGGGGACGCCAAGCTCGCCGCCGAGGCCGCCGCGCAGGCGGCGACCGACTCGGTGCGAGCGACCCAGGCCGTCGCCCGAGCCCAGGCGTCCGCGGCCGAGGCCCAGGACGCACAGCAGGCCGCGAAGAAGGCGTCCGAGTCCGCCTCTGGCTACGCCCAGCAGGCCGGTTCGGACGCCCTCAGCGCCCGTAACACCGCTGGTGAGGCGGGGACCGAGTCCACCCAGGCCGACAGGGAGGCCACCGAGGCCGAGCGCAGCGCCGCCCAGGCTGAGGAACTCGCCTCGCGGGCAGCCGGTGCCGCGAGCGACGCCGTGAACGAGGCGACCAAGGCCGAGCAGGACGCCAAGGACGCCGAGGCGAAGGCGGCCGACGCCGACGCCGACAGCAACGCGGCCGAGGACGCCGCAGCCCAGGCTGAACAGGAACAGCGCGAGCAGAACGAGGCCGAGCGGGAGGACGCCCTCCAGGACGGCAACACGCCGATCGAGGGGGGTTCCGCCAACTGGGCCGTCCTCGGCGAGCAGGAGAAGCAGATCCTCCTCGACGCGTGCGGCCAGACCTGTGTTGACGCGTACGAGGACGCGCTGACCGCCGTATCGGTCGATGTGGTGGACTGGACCGCCGCCAACGGCGGGCAGATCCTCCTCGACGAGTTCGGCACCGCCAAGGTCAAGCAGTGCCTGGCCCTGGACGGCACCGAGGACTGCCTGTGGTCCCTCGTCGACATCCCGTCCTCCGCGGTCATCGTCGGCCGGATCCCCGCCCTCGCCGAGGCCATCGAGAAGGTCAGCACCGGTATCCGGCAGATCTTCCTGGACGCCTACGGCGGACGGGCCAAGCTGGTCGAGCTGACCCAGCTCATCAGTGAGACCCGCAGCACGCCCCGCCGGGACCAGTGCATCGCCGGGGTCGCCCTGCACGTGGGTGGCGCCAGCATGAAGGCCAAGGCCATCGAGGGCCTGACCGGTACCGCCGCCGAACTGCACGCCATCGTCGGCGACAGTGGCCTGATCGGGCTCGAACCGCTCGGCCAGGCCAGCAGCGAGGACCGTACCGCGGCCTTCGTCTACCGGGACGCCTCGGCAGCTCGAACGTCCGGCCTCGAGGACGCCAACCGTCCGTATGCGCGCAGCTCGTTCAGTGACGAGATCTCGCTGCACGCACCCGAGTTCGACGCGGCCGTCCTGCAGTTCACCCTGTTCACACAGGAGGAGCTGGCCGGCCGCCTCGGTTGGGACGGGCACAGCAACGCCGGTGCCGAGGCCGTCGCGCAGGCCAAGAAGATCACCGAGGAGAACCGCGGCAAGGACATCTGGAACGACTGGGCCGCGGACGAGATGCTCCGCGACACGGCCGTCAACCAGACGAGATTCGCCGGCGGTACGACCGCCTCGGACATCGCTTCGTATTTGAGCCACGGCGGCTTCCTGAGCGAGGCCCCCGCCGCGGACTCGGCCGAGTTCCGCTACGAGGTGGAGAACCTCAAGCAGGCCTGGTCGTCCTGCGACCACCAGGACCCGGTCGACCCGAACAACGCCCTCGGCCTGGTCGTCTCCACGGCGACTGCCGAGTGGAACGCGGAGTACGCCTCCCAGGCAGCCCCGCGCGCCGCGATCCTGCAGGCGGAGGCGGACGCCGCGGCGGCCACCCGCGAGGCCACGGACGACATGGTCGAGGCCATCGGCCAGGCCTGGCTCGCCGAGCAGATCCTGCTCTGGCAGAAGTACTGGCACGACGAGCTGAAGACCAACCCGGACAGCCTCTTCAAGCCCAAGCAGGCGCTGTTCGACCAGGCCAACGCCGACCTCGCTCGCGCCCGCGGCAAGGTGCAGGCGCTGGCCACCTCGGCGAAGCAGCAGGCTACGGCCGCTTCGGCCGCCGCCACCCGCGTGGTGACCGCGCAGCAGCAGGCGTACGACATCGCGGACGCGAGCGACGTGCCGCGTGGCCGGGGCCTGAGCTACGCCCAGCAGTCGGTCCAGGTCGCCCGAGCCTCCGGGGCCGCCGCGACCGCCGCCGCCAAGGCGACCGAGACGGCCCTGAACGCGGCCAACGCCACGGTCTCCACCTCGCAGGCGCTGCTGGCGCTGGCGCAGACCGAGGCGCACGCGGTCAACACCGAGTTCCGCCGTATCGCCGCCCAGGAGGCCGCCGCCCAGGCGAAGGCCGCCGCGGACAGCGCCGAGGCGTACGCCACCTCCGCCGCCAACAACGCGGCCATCGCGAAGAAGGCCAAGGAGGACGCGGCCCGCGAGGAGGAGGAGGCCCGCCAGGCCGCCGCCGACGCGCAGCGGACCCGTGCCGTCGCCGAGCTGGAGCGCGCCAACGCGGCGGCCTACCGGGCCACCGCCGAGCACGAGCGGGACATCGCCGCCGGCCACGAGGCCGACGCCGTCGCCCAAGGCCGGATCGCGAGCGATGCCCGCGCCTCGGCCGAGGCGTCCGGCACGGTCGCCTCCGACAAGCGGGCGGTGGCCGAACAGGCCGAGAGGGGCGCCGTCGCCGCCCGCGACGACGCCCTGGAGGCGGAGCAGCGGCGCGACTCGCTGCTCGCGAAGGCCGCAGCCCTGGAGGCGAAGGCCGACGCCGACGAGGGGACGGACGCGGCCGAGGCGTCCCGTGCCGCCGCCACCGACGCCCGCTCGGCCGCGGACACCGCCACCACGGCGGCCACCAACGCCCGCGCGTCGGCGAACGCGGCCACGGCCGCCGCCGTCAACGCGCGTGAGGCAGCGACCCAGGCACAGGGCGCCGCGTCCCGGGCCCGGGCAGCGGCCGACGCCACCTGGGCGTCGTACCTGGTCGCCGCCGGTTCTGCCGCCAACGCGCACGTGAAGGCGGCCGAAGCCATCGACGCCTCGGAGGCGGCCGCGGCCGACGCGAAGGGAGCCAAGGAGGAGTCCGACAAGGCGAACACGGCGGCCAAGACCGCCAAGACCGAGGCCGCGGGCGCCCGTTCCGAGGCGCAGCAGACCGCGAACTGGGCGGCGGTGACCGTCGGCAAGGCCCAGGCGGCCGTGGCGTCCGCGCTCGCGGCCCGCGACTCCGCCGCCGCCGTGACCCGGCCGGCGCAGGAGGCGATCGCCCTCGGCACGCCTTACCAGCAGGAGGACAGCTCCGCCGCGTTCGCGGTCCTGACGGGGCAGTCGTCTCTGACGGTGGCCCAGCAGCAGGTGGCCGCCGCAACTGCCACGGCCGGTCTCGCCGAGGAGTTCTCGGCCGAGGCGAAGGCCCTGGCGGCACAGGCCGCGGCCGACATGAAGCTGGCCCTGGAGGCGTCGGCCGCCGCCGCCGCCGACGCGCTGCGCGCCGCCAAGGCGTACCAGCGGGCGCAGGCCTCGGCCAACCAGGCTGCGGCCGACGCCAAGGCCGCGCAGGGCTCGGCCGAACGCGCCGACGGCTACGCGATGTCGGCCGGTGAGGACGCGCTGGCGGCGAACTGGGCGGCGAACGAAGCCGAGCAGGACGCCGCCGCCGCCGACAACGCGGCGACGGAGGCGGAGCACGACGCCGCCCACGCCCGCGAGGTCGCCACCCAGGCGGAGGCCGACGCTGCCGCCGCCCGTACCACCGCCGACGAGGCGGAGATCGACGCGACCGCCGCCGAGAAGGCCGCCGAGGGGGCGCGCGACGCCGCCCAGGAGGCCCAGGACGCGGCGGACCGCACCGAGAAGGCGGAGAACGCCCAGCAGATCAGCGATGGCACCGTCCCCGACGGCGCCGACGGTTCGATCGGCGGCGTGTTCTACATCGTCGACCACATCGAAAAGGTCGGCGACCCGCAGGTCGTCAGCAAGACGGACGGATGCGACGGCTGGATCGACAATCTCTTCTACAACGGCGACTGCACCATCACCTCCAAGATCCGGTACGTGGCGGTCCTCGATCTGTACCTGTGCACCGCGCAGGACCTGGACCCGCAGAAGTACACCTGCCCGTCAGCGGAAACCACCTACATCGGCCAGATACGGACCGACGAACTGTCCCAGACGGTCACGCACACCATCACGATCGCGGAGTACCAGGAGGGCGTCGACCCGATCGACATCCTCTTCGGCAGCTGGATCAAGTGCGCCCAGAAGCTCACCCCGGGTGGGCAGAACGGAAGCGTGGGCGGTTGCGCCTGGGCTGCGGTGGATGTGGTGTCACTCTTCGCCGGCAAGATCATCCGTCCCATCGCGGATGCGCTGCGCGCCGTGGACGCCGCCTTCATCACCGGAGTCGGAGTCCGGGAGGCCTTCGCGGCGCTCAAGGCGCTCGACGGCGTCGACACGGCGGCCGTGGCGGCGATCGAGCGGGAGGTGGCCATCTACGAGGATCTGAAGACCGGCTGCCTGACCAACAGTTTCCCCGCCACCACTGAGGTGGTCCTGGCCGACGGCCGCCGCAAGGCGATCGGCGACGTACGGACCGGTGATCTGCTGCTGGCCTCCGACCCCGCGACCGGGGCGACCCGGGGCGAGGCCGTCACCCGTACCTTCCAGCACGGCGCCGCCGAGCTGGTCGACGTGACACTGGCCGAGGGCGGCCGTCTCACCAGCACCCCCGGGCACAAGGTCTTCGTATCCGGTCAGGGTTGGATCCTGGCCTCCGACCTGCGCCCCGGGGACACCCTGTCCACCCCGGACGGCACGCGCACCGTGCTGACCGTGAAGGACCGGCACGAGGCGGCTCCCCGGACCGTGTACGACGTGACCGTGTCCGGTCTGCACACCTTCTACGCGGTGGCAGGGGACAGCCCGGTCCTGGTCCACAACTGCAACGACCTCGTGTTCGACGGGCAGAAGTTCCCCGGTCTGGCCCACACTCTTGACGAGCACACGGCCGGGGCAGCCGCGGACGGGCTGGTCGATGCCGCCGAGGCCGCGCGGTTGGCCAACGCGAAGGGAGTGAACAGCGTGTTCGTCGACCAGGAGACCGCTCAGGCGGTCGTCGACTACGCGCTGGCCAAGAACGCCACCCGGATCAAGAACTGGCTCTCGAAGACCCGTGATCCGTGGTTGGAGTTCGAAGGCACCTTCAGCGGGAAGACCTCGCTCGGAACGGAGTACCGTGCCGGTGGAGCCACGGCGGCCACGGGCAACCGCTTCTACATCAAGCTCGTGCGCGTCGACAAGAACGTCAGTGGAAAGCACCCCATGGGTTTCTACGTCATGACGTGCTACCCGAAATGACGTGCTACCCGAAGGGAGTGCTCTGATGCCACGCTTCACGCCGTTCGACTTCGGGGTCACGCGGGTGATGTCCCTCTTCCATCAGGACTGGAAGCATGAGGGGGACACTCCCGCCGACGCCGTCGCCAACGACCTCGCACGGTCGGAGGACGAACACGTCCTGGCCGTACGCCGTGACGCACGGGCTCTCGACAGCCTCTCGTCCCCGGCGCTGGAGGTGCTCTGGGAAGCCGGCTGCCAGTACATGCCGGCCTTCGAGGATCTGGGGGGCGGAACGACGTGGACCCGCACGGTCGCCGGCCTGTGTGACGCCCGGCTGTCGGCGAACGCCACTGGGCACGTGCTCACGGGGGCGGACGCCGAGGACGGCACCGCCTGCCTCGACGCGGTCGTCGCCGAGATCGGGGAAGCACGGTTCCTCACGGCCGAGGTGCGGTCGGCGCTCACCGACTGCGCGCGCCACTGCACCCCGGACCTGGCGTTCCGGATCCTGCTGAGAGCCATGAGGTGCGCCCCCGAAGTCTCGCTGTCCGCAGCGCAGTACACGAGGCTGGAGGCGATCGGAGCGGCGATGCGGTACGGCGAGTTCCTCGTCGACAGCGTCAGGTACCAGGTCCAGGAACCCTGACGGCACGCAACACCTGACGGCCCATGGGGGCGGGCGGAGAACGGATCTCCGGTCGCCCCCATGGCATGTCCGAAGCGGCCGGAGACCGCCGACGCCGGTGGACTGCGCGGACGGTCACCGCCCGTTCAGGCGGATGTCATCTACCGGACCAGCAGTTCGACCGGTGAGGCGGCGGTCGCCTCCATGGCCTCGGCCCCGGTGATGCGGGCCACGTCGCCAGGCCCCAACTCCTGACCCGCCAGGCGCACTTCACCCCTTACCGGATGGACGTAGGCATACGGCGCGCCTGAGGGCGGCGGACGTGGAGGAGGGCGTCAACCCGATCGGCATCCTCTTCGGTAGCTGGCGGCCAGCTGGTTCGTCGCGGGCGTGATCTTCCGGACGGCGAAGGCCGCGGTGATGGCGATGGACGCCTCCATCAAGACGGGCGTCGGGTTCATGGCCGCCTTCCAGTCGCTCCGCACCATCGGTCTGATCGAGGCCGCCGTCCAGGGCATCGTCCGCCGGATCTTCCAGCGGGTCGGCGTGGCGTGCGAGGTGGCGGACGCCGCGACCCTCAAGGTCGCGTCGTACTCCGTCACGGCGGCGTCGTCCGACGACGAGATCGTCAAGAAGTGCCAGGAGATCCTCAAGGATCTCGTGAAGGACGGTGATCACATCGTCCTCGGTATCAACGTCGGCAAGAACAATCCCGGCTCGGACAATCTGGCCGGCGTCGTCGGAGGCCAGACCTTCAACGGCAAGCCGTACGACATCGAACTGCCCGCAAGCATGGGCATGGGGGAGCGCGCCATCTGGACGGTGGGCGTGGAGCGGGAGGTGAGCAACCCCAACGTGAAGATCACGGTGTCCCTGGACGGTGTCGAAGGCGCCAAGGACTTCAACCCCGCGCTGCAACTGCTTCTGGCACGAAGGGAGACGATCACGGGCAGCAACTGGGAGCTCATCCAGTCCACCGGCTGGGGAACCGCGTGGGAGATGGTCAAGTTCCGTACGGCAGTCCGGGGCGGGGATCGTAAGTGGAGTTCCATCGAGTGGCGAATGTACAACCCCGATACGAAGCAGTACGACGTCGTCAAGCCGGATCGCTTCACGTACGCCAACGGAACGCTGGTGCCCGACGAGTGAGAAGGAAGGAGTGGTCATGACGGATTTCGTCCGAGAGGGGCGGCTCTTCAGAGTGAGCGGGTTCAACCCCTCACACCGCCAGCTCTTCCTGACCAGTGAGGCCCTGCGCGAGGACCGGACCACGAAAGGGTCGAGGTCTATATCGGGCATGTGGAACTGATGTTCCTGAAGCCCTTCTACGGGAACGGGCTCCACATCCGGCGGGCGACCGCCGAGGAGTTCGCCGTGCTCAGCGAACGGCACGGCATTCCGGCGGAGGACGCCGCCTACACCTGGATGCTGGAGCGGGACGGCGACAGCTTCGTCGTCGGCGGCCACCCGTCCTGGCGGGAGGCGGAGTACGAGCTGATGGTTGACCGGACGTCGTTGTACGACGCGAGCAAGCCCTGGCCGCCGGAGTACCCGGTGGAATCGGGGCACGTCACCTGAGTGAAAAGGGAAGGGGCTTCCCCGGTGCACAGAGCACCGGGGAAGCCCCTTCGTTTCGCGTTCCCGCTCAGAGCCGGTCGAGCGGTGATGCGGTAACCGCAGTAGGTAGCCTTCGTTGGTGAGTTGGAACAGCCGATTACGCGTGTACGCAAATTGGATCGGTGATGTTGGCCATTCCCTCGCACTGACGTCTGTGGACAACTTCTCCGGGAACCGGAATTATGATGTCAGTCCAGCTTCTCCAACTGCGCCTCGATCGCCGCCTCCGGAATCGCGCTCTTCTCCGGCGTCAGCATGTTCACCCCGTAGAAAGCGGCGATCACCCCGCCCTTGCGGACGATGGTGAACGTCATCGGCACGGACTGTTTGCCGACGACGTTCGTGATGCGGTAGCCGACCGCCTCGTCGCCGAGGGACGGGTCCTTGAGCTGCCTCACGTCCTTGTACGTGAGGCCGAGCGTCTTGAAGCCGTCGCACTTCTTCAGGGAAGCGCGCAGGTCGGACATGACCAGTTTGGCGTTCTTCTCGGAATGGGAGGCGAGCCACATCGAGCCGATGGTGGCGTCGGTGGCCTCCGTGGGCGTCAGGGAGCGGTGTTCCACGCTCACCGCCTTGATGTGGGTGTAGCCGCCCGCGAGGCTGGCGATCGGCTGGCACGCGGCCTTGTCGGCCTTCATGTCCAAGCCTGCCTCGACGTCCGCCTTGGCGACCTGCTTGAACTCGAAGCCCTCGCCCTTCCCGGAGATTGTGGCGCTTTTCAGAGCTTTCGGGTCCATCGCGCCGATCCGCTTGGCCTCGGCGGCCTCCTTGGCCTCCGCGCTCGACGTCGCCTCCGCGGTCGGTGTGGCCTTCTTGCCGTCGGATTCTTTCGAATCGCTACTGCACGCGGATATCACCAGCAGGGCGGGAAGTGCGGCGACGACCGGGAGGACCCTTCGCAATCTCATGCTCATTCCTGACATTTCTCGCGGGGCGAAGCATTGGCGAAAGAATCTTACCGACGTAAAAGTCTTTTCCCTATTACGTTTTGACTACGCCGGTTCCGCCGCGCCTGCCAGACCCAGCAGCAGGATTCGAGTGAAGCTGCGTACCCACTCCTCGTCCGCGGGCTCCGCACTCACCAGGGTGCGGTGTACCACCGCGCCCGCCACCACGTCGAAGATGAGGTCGGCCGTGCGGGCCGCCGTGACGGGGTCCGTCTCCGGGGGGAGTTCGCCTCGGAGCTGGGCGCGGGCGCGGCCCTCCAGGACCAGGCGCTTCTGGCGGTCGACGATGGAGGTGCGGATGCGTTCGCGCAGGGGTTCGTCGCGGGTTGATTCCGCCACCACCGCCATCAGGGCGGTCTTCGCTTCCGGGCGGGACAGGATCGCCGCGAACTGGAGGACCACGCCCTCGATGTCGGCGGCAAGGCTGCCGCGGTCGGGGAGTTCGAGTTCGTCGAAGAGTTCGGCAACCGCGTCGACCACGAGCTCGTTCTTGCCCGCCCAGCGGCGGTAGAGCGTCGTTTTCGCCACCCCGGCGCGGGTCGCGACGTCTCCCAACGTGAGCTTGGACCAGCCCAGTTCGACCAGTGCGGCCCGCGTCGCCTCCAGGATCGCGGCGTCCGCGGCGGCGCTGCGTGGGCGCCCCGTCGTATGGGGGGCGGAAGTGCGACTCTGCATGTCAGTGACCATATCCGGCCGTCCTGCGCCGCTGGATCCGGCCGTGCCCGCCGTCTCGCGCACCCGTATCCGAGCGTTCCTGTGGAGCCGTGAGGCAGATCACCGGTGGAGCGCGGACAGCGAGGCGCTCGGGCAGTTACGCTACGACTCGTAGCGAAAGCTCGAACGCGGGTGACAACCGCACTGGCGTCAGGTGGGGACCCGGCGCCTAGCAGTACTCAGTGGGGACGAAAACTGGCCTGGCTTTCACTTGATTCTTGCGTGGATGCCCCGGCGTTCACGCCGGGGAAGAATCGCATCCTTGACCGGTGACGCTCCGCGTCACCGGTCAAGGTCGGGGGCGGAGTGTCCGTGTCGCTGTCCGGCGGGCCGGGAGATGCGTACGTGTGTGCGGGGTGGTCGCGAGGGTGGGTGGCTGTGTGCGAAGTCCGCTCGGGTGTGCGGGGTGGTGTCTAGGTTTGGGGTCGTGAAGCTGGTGGTGCAGGTGAAGCTGTTGCCGTCGCCGGAGCAGGTGGCGGCGTTGGAGGCGACCCTGCGTGCCTGCAACCGGGCTGCCGATCATGTCTCCCGCATTGCTTTCGAGACGGGCGTGAGGGACCGCAACGGGCTGCAGAAGCTGGTCTACGCGGACGTCAAGGCTGCGTTCGGGTTGTCGGCGCAGCCGGCGGTGCGGGTGGTGAAGAAGGTTGTGGATGCCTACAGCGCGCTTGCGGCGAGTCTGAAGGCCGGGCGGCTGGGTGGTCCGTCGTCGAAGCGGTACCGCAAGGCGGTCGGTTCGCCGGCCGTTTTCCGGCCGGAGGCGGCGCAGCCGTTCGACGACCGGTGTCTGTCCTGGCAGACGGACGTGCGCACGGTGTCCATCTGGACGGTGGACGGGCGGATGCGCGGCATCCCCTACACCGGTTCAGCAGACCAGCTGAACACGCTGGCCGGGTACCGCAAAGGCGAGTCCGACCTGGTCCGGCGGGGCGGCAAGTGGTTTCTGATCGCGACCTGCGACCTTCCCGATCCCGAGGTGTTCGAGCCGGTGGACTGGGTCGGTGTGGACCGTGGCATCGTCAACCTGGCCACCACCTCCGACGGCACCAACTACCAGGGCCGACGGCTGGCCCGCTACCGGCGCTGGCAAGCCCGCAAACGCGCTGAACTCCAGGCCAAGCGGACCCGTTCGGCCACCCGTCGCATGGCCCGCCGGGCGAAGAAAGAGCAGCGCCATGCCACTCACCTGAATCACGGCATCAGCAAGGAGATCGTGTCCGTCGCGCAACGCACCGGTCGCGGGATCGCCGTCGAGCTGCTGGACGGGATCCGGGACCGGGTACGGCTTCGCCGCGACCAGCGGGGCGCGTTCTCCTCATGGCCGTTTCACCAGTTGGGACAGCACCTCGCCTATAAGGCAAAGATGGCCGGGGTGCCGTTCCTGGAGGTGGATGCGGCTTACACCTCGCAGCGCTGCCCGCGCTGCGGGCACACCGAGAAGGCCAACCGGCCTGACCGGGACCACTTCTGCTGTCGTCGGTGTGGCCTCGCTGGGCCCGCCGACCACGTCGCCGGGGTCAACGTGCGCAACCGCGCACGCTCGGCGTGGGTGTTCGTCACCGCACCCGTCCCCGCACCGGCCTGAACAGGCCGAACCGTGGGGAGATGCGCCCCGTGACCGTCCCGTCGTAGGGGACAGTCGGGAGCGCGACAAGGTGTGAACGACCGAGTGCACAAGCTCGGCCGTCCACGGCCGAGAAGATGACAAGGCTTTTCACACACGCGCACGGGAAGGGGGAAGATGTACTCATGCAGCCACGGAACATGTCCATGAGCGGAGTCGTCGACCTCGCCGCGGTGAAGGCGGCCCAGGAGGCCAAGGCGAAGGCGGAGCAGGCGCGCGCCGAAGCGGCCAGGCAGGGTGGCGGGGGTGTGAGCGGGGGCGTTTCCCCCGCCAGCCTTGTCATCGATGTCGACGAGGCCGGGTTCGAGCGCGACGTCCTGCAGCGCTCCACCGAGGTCCCGGTCGTCATCGACTTCTGGGCCGAGTGGTGTGAGCCGTGCAAGCAGCTCAGCCCGGTGCTCGAGCGGCTGGCCGCCGAATACAACGGACGCTTCGTTCTTGCCAAGATCGACGTCGATGCCAATCAGATGCTGATGCAGCAGTTCGGGATCCAGGGGATCCCGGCCGTCTTCGCGGTGGTCGCCGGGCAGGCGCTGCCGCTCTTCCAGGGTGCGGCGGGCGAGGCCCAGATCCGCGGGACCCTGGACCAGCTCGTGCAGGTCGCCGAGGAGCGCTTCGGGCTGACCGGCCTGGTCGTCGACCCGGACGCCGAGCCCGGGAGCGCCCCGGTGGAGGCTGCCGAAGCACCGGCCGGACCGTACGACGCGCTCCTCGAGGCCGCCGTACAGGCCCTGGACGCGGGCGACTTCGGCGGTGCCGTACAGGCGTACAAGAACGTGCTGAGCGACGACCCGGGCAACACGGAGGCCAAACTCGGTCTTGCCCAGGCCGAGTTGCTCCAGCGGGTGGCCGGCGCCGATCCGCAGCAGGTGCGCAAGGACGCCGCTGAGAAGCTGGGGGACGCGCAGGCGCAGATCGCCGCCGCCGACCTGGATCTCGTGGGTGGGCATGTCGAAGACGCTTTCGGGCGGCTCATCGACACGGTGCAGCGCACGGCGGGCAGCGACCGGGATGCCGTACGACTGCGGCTGCTGGAGCTCTTCGAGGTGGTCGGCGCCGACGACCCGCGGGTGATCGCGGCGCGCAGGGCGCTGGCCCGGGCGCTGTTCTGACGGGTGCTCCGACAGGTTCTCTGACCTGTTGCTAAACGCCAGGTCGTGTGATGCCCGGGTGAAAGATGTGCCGACGGAGCGAGAAGTGGCCGCGCTTTACCAAATCTTGGTAAACGCGGCCGCTGTTACTTGGAGTAAGTCGAGGGCGTTGTTCTGTCGGATTCTGTCCGAGGATCAACCGGTGTGTCACCCACCTTGGCGCCACCCTGCGTTGTCGACCGATACCGACGGGTCGTTGTTCGGTTATCCGCCCGTTACTAGCCAGTAACGAACCCCCTTGCGGGGGCGGCGAGAATGCACCACGATCGGCGACGCTCGGTCCATTACCCCCTACCCCGACAGCCAATCGGGTCAAGGGGTTTTCTGGGTCCCCACCGAGTAGGGACGGCGACAGTGGTGCCGTCTCTTGGGCAGGGGGGTCTTTGCCGTTCGGCAGAGCCTGTCCAGCAGGTTGTGCGTGATGTGCGTCAGGCGCGACCAGTGGTTGTCGCTCGGGGGTGATCGCCAGTGATTCGGGCTCGGTTTGCGCCTGAAAGTACGGGCGCTCTCCTTCCCGAGGACGTAGCACTTCTCCCATCCCTGCCCGGCTGGGCCGCTACAACGGGGCAGTCAGGGCCAGGAGATGTACGTCCGAGAAGGAGGAAATATGGAGTCCCAGGTGCGTGGCGGGACAAGATGGAAGCGCTTCGCTGTGGTCATGGTGCCCAGCGTCGTCGCGGCCGCGGCCGTGGGTGTCGGGCTTGCGCAGGGTGCGCTGGCCGCGTCGTTCAGCGTGTCCGGCCAGCAGTTCAAGGTGCATGTCGACAAGCTGCACGGTGACGGTTTCGCCCAGTACGGTGGCATGGACACCGTCTACACCTCGACCGCAGGTGACAAGCAGACGCAGGTTCCCGTCGCCATCTCGTCGTTCGACGACGCGACCCTGACCAATATGTGCCAGTCGGTTAAGACGACGATCCCTGTCATAAACAAGACGATCTACCTTCGTCTTGACGCGGGGGCCGACCCGAAGAACCCGGTCAAGGCACACAATCTCTACATCGACATGTCGCAGCTCGACGCCGATGCGACGTTCACGAACATCGACATCGGTGTTGCCCTTCAGGACAAGACCCGTGGTCCTGCCGTGAAGGACACGAAGACGACGCTGCCGGGCGGCTTCGCCCAGCAGGCGGAGTCGGCCGACCTGTCGGACGTCGATCAGACGGCGTGGGCGACCTCGGCCGGCACCTTCAAGCTCAGTGGCCTGAAGATGCGCCTCGGCACGAGTGCGGACATGGAGTGCTTCTGACGGCTGCGGCCGTGAGAAGTGACCTTGGACAGCTGAGCTGACCAGGGGGGCGGGGAAGCCTGTGCTTCTCCGCCCCACATGCCCAGCCCGACGCCCGACGGCGGACAACAAACTCAGACTTTCCGGCTTCTCCACGCCAACGGCCGAGCCGGTACGTACTTCAACCGGACCCAGGGAGCTGTTTTCCATGAGTGCCGAGACTCCGGTCCAGAGCGCCGGGTACTTCACCCACGCGCGTCTGCGATTCCGGGCCTGGCGGGGCGCCCGGCCGTTCTGGGCGGGTCTGTTCACCCTGCTCGGCGGTGTGCCGATCGCCTACTTCCCGTACGCCACCCTCAAGTTGGGCACCATGTCGGTCGCCATGGCGACCACCGCGGGTGCCGGCTCCCTCATCATCGGCGTACTGCTGTTCACGCTCGGCCTGACGATGTGGTTCCAGCAGGCCACACGCATCTTCGCCGGCGTCGCGGCGATCGTCCTCGCCCTGGTGTCCCTGGTGGTCTCCAACATCGGCGGCTTCATCGTGGGCTTCCTGCTGGCGATGCTCGGCGGCGCGCTCTCCGTCTCCTGGATGCCCGCCGACGCGTCGGCCGACGGCACGAAGGCCAAGCGGTCCCGTAAGCACGCGGGGTATGCGAAGGAAGCGCCCGCTCCCGCCGAGGCCGATGCCGCAGGCACGACCGACGCGGGCGCGCCGGAGTCGGACCAGC
The DNA here is from genome assembly GCF_026341825.1 of Streptomyces sp. NBC_00620. Classification (GTDB taxonomy): domain Bacteria; phylum Actinomycetota; class Actinomycetes; order Streptomycetales; family Streptomycetaceae; genus Streptomyces. The sequence continues at coordinate 48,531 of NZ_JAPENY010000001.1, read as the reverse complement.
ACCTGCCCGAGAGCGCCTCTGCCGACAACGGCAATGGGGGGTACCGTGCCGACTGACGAGGTGTCCCAGGGTGACTCCGAGGCTCAGCCCCGTGTGAGAACCGGGCCGCGTCACGCCGCTCCCAAGAAGCCGCTGTCCACCAGGTTCCACATGCCCGCCGGTAAGGCGATAGCCTTCGCGGCCATGCCGACCGCCGTCCTCATGGGCATAGGTCTCACGCCGACGCTCGCCAACGCCGAGGACCAGCCGACCACCTCGAAGAGTCTGACGGCCGAGGAGTACCAGGCCTGCGTCGAGCTCCTGGACGGGGCCGAGGACGGCACGGACGCGTCCGCCAGCGCGACGCCGTCCGCCTCGGCGAGCGCTTCGGAGTCCGCGGACGAGACCGAGCCGAGCCCTTCGGCCACGGCGACCTCGGGTGAGGGCGACACCTCTTCGTCGGATTCAGGTTCCGACGACGAGGCCGAGCCCACCCCGTCGGCGTCCGCGACCAAGACGTCCGAGAGCAGCGACAGCAGCGCGGACACGGTTACGGCGACCCCCTCGGCGTCCGAGACCAGCAGCAACCCGCTGGACCCGCTGGGCATCGGCGACGCCATCAAGGACATCCTCACGCCCGACGAGACGGCGAGCGCCACCCCCACGCCGTCCGCCAGCGCCTCGGCGAGCGCGAGCGAGGACACGTCGGGCAGCGACAGCTCCGGCACCGTCAAGGACACGGCCGACAAGGTCACCGAGACGGTCGAGGACACCGTGAAGGACGCCACCGACACGGCGTCCCAGGCGGCCGAGGACAGCGCGGAGGCGGCCAAGGAGGCGGCGGACGAGGCCACTTCGTCGGCCAGCCCCAGCCCGTCCGCGAGCGCCAGTACGGACGCCGCCGACTGCCCGATCTCCACCGACGAAGAGGGCAACGTCGACAACCCGGTGATCCTGCCCAACGATCCCTGGTACCTCAACGCCAGTTCCCTGCTGCTCAAGGGTGCCGACTACCAGGGTGTCGTGAAGGTGAAGACCGCCGACGGCACGGTCAAGAGGGTCCTGAAGTACGTGATCTCCGACGGCACCGACATCGGCGATCTGCACCAGACGGTGATCGACAAGCATGCGGGCGCGACCTACCACGTCCAGGCGGACGAGGGCACGACGTCCACCATCCGTGACGGCGACACGGTCATGTACACGGAGAGCATCTCCGGCAAGCTGTTCGGCCTGATACCGATCACGTTCGACCCGGACAACCCGCCCCCGCTGAACATCCCGCTGATCTACTTCACCGACGTGAAGGTCGTCCAGGCCGGCCAGTTCGGCGGAACGCTGACCATCCCCGGGATGAGCACGTACCAGACCGAGGACTGAGCACGGCCCAGAGCCCATCCGGGAGCCGCACATAGGGCTGTGGCCCGGTTCTTCCGCTCACGCGGAGGTGCCGGGCCACAGTCATTGCGGGTCCTCTGCCCCCGGGCCACTCCTTTAAAGGCTGTTTACAACTTTCACAACTTCCCCATAGAGTGAATTTGCCGTGAGCATGACCAGCCACGGCACGGGGGCGGCACCGGGGAAAGCATGACCAGCGCGCGATGCGCTGGGGCGTGTGCGCGTGCGTGTCCCCCGCCGACCTCATCAGCGAGGGGCATCACTCCATGTTCACTCTCGTCAGCCGCTCGGTACGCCGGGCGGCGGTGCTCGCGGCCGCAGTCGCCGTGACCGCCGCACTGGCGGTGACGACGGCGACGGTCGCACAGACCTCGCCCTCCGCGCCGGACTCCGCAGAGGCCGCGCACACCGACCAGGCGCCGCTGGTCCAGCAGGCGGCCGCCGACGGTACAGGCCTCTTCCCGCTCATCGGCCTCGACAAGAACGGCCGTCTCTTCGATCACGAGGCCAAGGGCACCGGTGGTTTCGCGGCCAAGTTCGACCTGGGTGGCGGCTACGCCGGTGCGACCCTGCTCGCCCAGGCCAACATCTCGAACAACCTGACAGGTACCGACCTGTACGCCGTGATCGACGGCACGCTGTACTACACCGCCGAACGCGGCAACGACACCAAGGTGCTCGGAACCGGCTGGGACCAGTACACCCTGCTCATCTCCGTGGGCAACATGGGCGGCACCGCCCACCCTGACTTGCTCGCCCGCGACACGACCGGCGCGCTCTGGCTCTACCAGGGCAAAGCCGACGGCACGTTGTCCACCAGAGTGCTGGTCCGCTCAGTCGGCTGGAACGGCATGGACAAACTCGCCGGCCGGGGTGACTACACCGGCGACGGCAAGGCCGACGTGATCGCCCGATCCACGGCTGGTGCCCTCTACGTCTACCCGGGCAGCGGCACCGCCACGGCCGAAGCGGTGTTCGCCAACACCCGCTACATCGTGCCCGCTCCCACCGGCGGGGCGTGGGCGGACTACACCAATCTCGTCTCTGTGGGCGACAACGATGGCGACGGCAAGACCGACCTGATCGGCGTGGACAGCGCGGGCGTGCTGTGGCTGTTCAAGGGCACCGGCACGGCCACGGCCCCCTTCGCACCGCGCACGCAGATCGGCGGCAGTGGCTGGGGTTACAACCTGCTCTTCTGAGTAGTTCCGGCCAGCCCCTTCGCCCCCCAACTTCCTCTCAGCAGAACGGCTGACACTTCCGCATGCGTACACACGCACGTCCGGTTGCGCAGAGACGCCGGACCATGTTCCGCCGGGCCCCGGGCAAATGGTCCCGGCTCCTGACCACCACGGCCCTGGCCACCGCCACCGCGATCGCCATCACCGGCGGCCAACTCCCCAGCCTGGACCGCCAACAGGCCGCGGCCACCACTGACGACCCCACCGTCCCGACCCTCTTCGACCTGGAGAACACCCAGCAGGTCCGCGAGGACCAGTGCCTCCTCAACGGTGTCTTACGCAAGGGCGGTCCGGCGACGAAGGAGGTCGCACGGGCAGGACTCAGCGGCACGGAAGCGCAGCTGCACACGGCTGCCAATCGGGAGTACTGGACCGCCACGCCGCTTGCCACGTCCTACAAGACGGACCGGGCAGTGGCCGACACCAAGCTGGATGAGCTCGCCGGCCGCCCAGACGTGTGGGAGGAATCCCTCGCGATTCCGTCCATGAGCACACCGCCGGGTTATACGAAGACCGGTTTCGAGTGGGTGGAGAGCGACGCCAATCCCTTCGACACGATCAATCTGAGCAGCTGGGTAGCCGCCCAGTACTGGAAGCGTGACAGCGACCTCTACACCGACTCCCACCCCATGGCGAGCCAGGAGTCCGTCGACGCGGCCACGGCGATCTACAACGCCCGCTACGACGAGGACGCGCACGAGGACTACGAGGACCGCCAGGCTTGGGAGTCCATGCAGTTCATGCATGGCATGTACGCCGATGACGCGCGCCTTTTCCTCCAGTACGGCGGATTCCCCACCACCGCTCCCGACCCGGACTCGATGGAGTTCCGGATCGACGTCGAGAACCTCAAAGCCCGGTTCGCGTCCTGCGCATATACCAACCCGCCGGACCCGCATGAGGTGCTGGGCACCGAGCTGGCCGTGGCCGCCACCGAGTGGCAGGACGAACTCGCCGGCCAGAAGAGCCAGCGGGACGCCATCATCAAGGCCGAGACCCAGGCCAACGCCGATCTGTCGATGGCCTCGCAGGCGCTCGGCGAGGCGCTTGCCCAGTCGCTGATCGCCGACCGGCTGACCGACTGGCAGGCGTACTGGACCAAGCAGAAGCCGGCCGACCACCCCATCTTCTACCCCACGGCGGCTGAGTTCGCCCAGGTCAAGAAGTGGATTGCGAACGCGCAGGGGCGTGCCTCGGGTCGTCTCTTCGTGGCGTCCCGCGCCGCGCTCTCCGCCAAGGCGCAAGGGGCGAAGGTCACCAAGGCGCAGACCGAGGCGTACGCCATAGCCGATGCTGCCGGTCTGCCGCGCGGCAGGGGTCTGATGTACGGGCAGCAGGCCGCGCAGGTGACCATGGCGTCAGCGGCGGCCGCGCAGGCGGCGGCGAAGGCCACGGAGACGGCGTTCAACGCCACCCGCGCCTCGGCCGCCGACAGCAAGACGCTGAACGCGCTGGCCAACACCCAGGCGCATGCCGCGAAGGCCGAGTTCCGGCGCAAGGCCGCCGAGGAGGCTGCCGCCCAGGCGAAGGCCGCTTCGGAGGGCGCCGCCGCGCAGGCCGCGGAGGCCGCGAAGCACGCGTCCGAGGCGAAGGCCGCCGAGAACAGGGCCAAGGCCGCTGAGCAGACCGCGAAGAACGCGGCGGCGGACGCCAAGACCAAGCGGCAGAAGGCCGAGACCGAGCGCGACTACGCCAAATCGCAGAAGGAACTGGCCGAGAAGGAACGCAAGAAGGCGCAGGACGCCGAGGCGATCGCTCAGTCCCAGCGTCAGGTCGCGGCCGACAAGCTGACCGCGGCCCAGACAGCGGGGAAGACGGCGTCCGATCGGAAGGACGACGCCCTGGCCGCCGAGAACAAGGCAGCGAAGGCACGTGACAAGGCGCTCGAAGCCGAGAGCGACCGGGACACCGCGGCTGCCAAGGCCGCAGCGCTGGAGGCCAAGGCCGAGGCGGACGAGGGCACATCGGCGGCCGAGGCGTCACGGAAGGCGGCCACCGACGCGCGGGCCGCGGCCGACGGCGCCACCACGGCCGCGACAAAGGCTCGCCAGGCGGCCGACGACGCGACTCAGGCGGCAGCCGATGCACGAGCAGCCGCGACCCGCGCCCAGGGCGCGGCCAAGCGCTCCCAGTCGGCGGCCGACGGTGCCAAACGTGACGTGGCCATCACCAATGCAGCCGTGACGAAGGCTCACGCTGCCGCCGCCGACGCCATCGACGCGTCCATGGCGGCGAAGTGGAACGCGATCGCGGCGAAGTCGGAAGCAGAGACGGCCCAGAAAGCCGCCGTGAAGGCCAAGGGCGACGCACTGGTCGCGCGCTCCGAAGCCGTGCTCGCAGGCGCCGACTCGATTCGCGCAGCGGGGCACGCCTACTCCACCGCGCAGGCCGCTACGGCAGCCCGTGACTCGGCCGCCCAGGTCGTCAAGCCGGCCAACGACGCCATCGAGCTCGGTTCCCCGTACGCGGAAACCGACTCCTCGGCGGGCCTCGCCGTGCTGACAGGTCAGGCTTCCAAGACGGCGGCCCAGCAGCAGGCCGCGCTGGCCAACGCCAAGGCGGCCGAGGCGGCGAAGGCCGCGGCGCTGGCCAAGACAGTGGCCGCCCAGGCGGGTGCCGACGCGAAGGCGGCGGCGCAGGCAGCGGCCGACGCGGCCGGATACGCGGCGAGTGCGACCAAGTCCGCGGCCGAAGCCCAGGCTTCGTCCGACGCTGCGGCGGCCTCCGCCAAGGCGGCGAAGAAGTCGGAGGCCAACACGGTCGAGTACGACCGGCAGGCCACCGAGGATGCCGCGGCGGCGCAGAGGGCGGCCGACTCGGCCGGCGGGTACGCGTCGGACGCCGACTCGGCGGCCACGGACGCCGAGCGGGACGCGGCGAGCGCCCGAGGCGCGGCAACCGCGGCAGAGGCCGACGCGGGCACCGCGCGTGATGTCGCCGACCAGGCCGAGGCCGATGCGACCGTGGCCGAGAAGGCTGCGGCGAACGCCCAGCAGTCCGCCAAGGAGGCCCAGGACGCAGCCACCCGCACCGAGAACGCCAAGGCCCGCGAGGACCTGACCAAGGGGGGTGCCACTGGCATCGGCGGCCTTTTCACCAGGCAGAAGGTCACGCCGCTCGGTGACCCGGTGGCGATGAACGAATGTGTGCTGGACGGCACCCCCTGGGACAGCTGTGACGTCAAGTTCAAGATGCGGTACGACCTGAAGGTCGACTTCTACCTGTGCCAGGGCTCGACCGACCTCGAAGTATCCGCGTCAACCTGCCCGACCGAGAACGTGACCTGGCTCGGCAGCGAGACGTACGAGGACCAGACGGCCTACATGACGAAGACCTTCACCACCTGGGACGTAACCAAGATGGTGGACAGGATCTTCCTGAACGTCCTGTGGGACATCTTTGTCCAGGACTTCATCGACTGCTCCAAGGGCGATGTCAGCGGCTGTGCCTGGGCGGCGAGCAACTTCGTCCCGGGCAAACTGATCGAGGACGCGGCGTTGGCGCTACGCGGCTTGGACGCGGCGCTGAAGACCGGGGTCGGGGTGGGCGACGCGATCAAGGCTCTGAAGAAGCTGGACCTGGACCCGCAGGTGCTGGCGGCCATAGAGCTGCAGGTCAACATCCTTGAGGACGCCCTCACTGCATGCAGGGTCAACAGCTTCCCCGGCAGCACCCAGGTGCTGATGGCGGACGGCTCACGTAGGGCGATCAGTGAGATGCGGGAGGGCGACCGACTGTTGGCGAGCGACCCCGAAACGGGGGAGCTGCGGCCCCAGCCGGTTACCGATACATTCCGGCACGACACCGAGCGACTGGTGGACATCACTGTGGCCGGCGATGGTCGGCTCACCAGCACAGTGGGTCACAGGTTCTACGTCACCGGCCGTGGCTGGACGGTGGTTTCCGACCTGCGTCTGGGCGACCGGTTGCGAACTCCGGATGGTTCCGTGCAGCCCGTGACGGCTTTGCGGGATCGTTCGGGCCTGGCTCCGCGCGAGGTCTACGACCTGACGGTGGGTGGTCTGCACACGTTCTTTGTGCGTACCGACGGGGTACGGCCGCAGGACGTTCTCGTCCACAACTGCTTGAACATCGTCGGTGACGAGGGTGTTAGCGGCGCTCACACCCTGAGGGATCACGTGATCCCCGACGCAGCTGCGCAACTGAGGGCGGACAAGTATGGAATCGCGACGAAATGGAGGGACCAGGAAACGGCCGCACGCGCCATCGACAAGGCGTTCCAGCAGTGGGTCACGCGGGGGAGCAACGCCAAGACCCTGGCGAACTGGATGACCAAGCAGGCTCAGCGAGGAGGCGCCTTCGATCCCACCATCGACCTCAAGGAGATCCGATGGCAGGTCAGGGACGAAGGTCAACTCGGCACGGTGTTCCGTCGCGACGGCTCCGGAGGTGTCCCGACCGGCAATACCGTGGTGATCCAGCTGAAGTACGTCAAGACACATGCACAGAAGTTCGTCGTCTACACGTCCTACCCGGAGTAAGAAAGCGATCATGGCCCATTCATACGAGGGGTGCGACGAGGACTTCGGACTCAGTGGTCTCACGCAGAAGGTGCGTTACCCGACGCTGTTTCCGGACGAGACCGAAGCGCTCCGCCTCGTCGAGCGGATGGCAGGCTACTTCGACGGGGCAAATGCCGGACTGTTGTTGGAGGACGTTCGGCTGCTATTGGAGTCCCCGCTGCCCGACGAGGTGATCGTCACGTTGTGGCTGGCTGCGACGCGCAGGTACTTCGACCCGGTTGCCCACGGCCTCGACGGCCGTGCATGGTTGAACCGGATCGCCGATGTGTGCGTCGCCCGGATCCGGCTGGACGATCCCTCTTTCGTCCTCCCCGCCGCCCCCGAGCCCGTTGGGGACCAGGGGGTGCGGGCGGCAGTTCTGGAGGAGATCCGGGGAGTCTCACCGGCTCTGACGAAGGCGGCTGCAACCAGCCTCTATGCTCCCGCGCTCCCGGACGTCGTGCCGGCGCTGGAGCGGGCTGTTGCCGAGGTTGGCGCCGACCTGGCATTCCGGCTCTTCCTGCGCGCCATGAAGGCGTACTTCGTGCCTATCGGCGAGGCCCGGCACAGCCGGTTCCTTTTGCTCGGTGAGAGGTTGGGTTACCACGAGTTCGTCGTCGACGACGGCTGTCTGAACGTCTGGGACGACCTAGTGGACTGACCGCGACACCAAAGCGTTGAGGGCGCCCCCTGCACACAGGGAGCGCCCTCAACGTCGTACAAGCACTGCCACAGGTCAGGCCGTGCGGGCGCTTTCGCCCAAGTGGTGTACCCGGACCATGTTGGTGGTGCCCGGGACCCCGGGAGGCGAGCCGGCCGTCATGACGACGACGTCGCCGTCGTTGAAGACGTTGAGCTGCTGGAGTTGCTGGTCGACGAGATCGACCATTTCGTCGGTGCTGTGGACGAAGGGGACGACGTGGGACTCGACGCCCCAGCTCAGGGTGAGCTGGTTGCGGGTGCCCTCGTCCGTGGTGAAGGCCAGGATCGGCTGGGAGGCGCGGTAGCGGGAGAGACGGCGGGCGGTGTCGCCGGACTTGGTGAAGGCGACCAGGCCCTTGCCGCCGAGGAAGTCGGCGATCTCGCAGGCGGCGCGGGCGACCGAACCGCCCTGCGTGCGCGGCTTCTTGCCGGGGACCAGGGGCTGCAGGCCCTTGGAGAGGAGCTCCTCCTCGGCCGCCACGACGATCTTCGACATCGTCTTGACCGTCTCGATCGGGTACGCGCCCACGGACGACTCGGCGGACAGCATGACCGCGTCGGCGCCGTCGAGGATCGCGTTGGCGACATCCGAGGCCTCGGCGCGCGTCGGGCGGGAGTTGGTGATCATCGACTCCATCATCTGGGTCGCGACGATCACCGGCTTGGCGTTGCGGCGGCACAGCTCCACGAGGCGCTTCTGCACCATCGGGACCTTCTCGAGCGGGTACTCGACGGCCAGGTCGCCACGGGCCACCATGACGGCGTCGAAGGCCGCGACGACGCCCTCCATGTTGTCGACCGCCTGCGGCTTCTCCACCTTGGCGATGACGGGGACCCGGCGGCCCTCCTCGTCCATCACCTTGTGGACGTCGTTCACGTCGTGGGCGTCGCGCACGAAGGACAGGGCGACCATGTCGCAGCCCATGTTCAGGGCGAAGCGCAGGTCCTCGACGTCCTTGTCGGACAGCGCGGGCACGTTCACGGCCGTACCCGGCAGGTTGATGCCCTTGTGGTCGGAGATCACGCCGCCCTCGACGACGATCGACTTGACCCGGGGGCCCTCGACCTCGACGACCCGCAGCTCGACGTTGCCGTCGTTGATGAGGATCTGGTCGCCCTTGGAGACGTCGCCGGGCAGGCCCTTGTAGGTCGTGCCGCAGATCGACTTGTCGCCCGGAACGTCCTCGGTGGTGATGGTGAACTCGTCACCGCGCACCAGCTCGACGGGCCCCTCGGCGAAGGTCTCCAGGCGGATCTTCGGGCCCTGGAGGTCGGCGAGCACACCGATGGCCTTGCCGGTCTCGGCCGAGGCGGCCCGGACACGGTCGTACCGGCCCTGGTGCTCGGCGTGAGTGCCGTGGCTGAAGTTGAAGCGGGCCACGTTCATGCCGGCCTCGATCAGCGCGACGAGCTGCTCGTGGGAGTCGACCGCGGGGCCGAGAGTACAGACGATTTTCGAACGGCGCATAGGGCGATCCTATCGGTTTGTTTCGCTACGGAATATTCCGTCTGGCGGAAGATACAAATGGGCGGGTACGTGCTCAGGCGTGGACCTCGGAGGCCCCTCCGGCGTCCGCGCCGCCCACCAGTGCGTACGTCTGTGTCGCGATCTCCAGTTCCTCGTCCGTCGGCACCACGGCGACCGCCACGCGCGCGTACTGCGGCGAGATGAGCCTGGGCCCATCCGCTCGTGCGGCGTTCAGGTCGCCGTCGACCGCCAGGCCCAGCTCCTCAAGCCCGGCGATCGCGGCCTCGCGCACCGGGGCGGCGTTCTCCCCGACTCCGGCGGTGAAGGCGATGGCGTCCACCCGGCCGAGGACCGCGTAGTAGGCGCCGATGTACTTCTTCAAGCGGTGGATGTAGATGTCGAAGGCGAGCCGGGCCTGCTCGTCACCCTCGTCGACACGACGGCGGATCTCGCGCATGTCGTTGTCGCCGCACAGGCCGATCAGGCCGCTCTTCTTGTTCAGCAAAGTGTCGATCTCGTCGGTGGACAACCCCCCAACGCGCATCAAATGGAAGATGACCGCCGGATCCAGGTCCCCGGAACGGGTCCCCATCACAAGCCCCTCCAAGGGCGTGAGCCCCATCGAGGTGTCCACGCACCGCCCGCCCCGCACCGCGGAGGCCGACGCCCCGTTGCCGAGGTGCAGCACGATGACGTTCACCTCCTCCGGCGCCTTGCCCAGGAGCTCCGCGGTCGCCCGGGACACGTACGCGTGCGAGGTGCCGTGGAACCCGTACCGGCGGATGCGGTACTCGTCGGCGGTCTTCACGTCGATCGCGTAGCGCGCCGCGGACTCCGGCATCGTCGTGTGGAACGCGGTGTCGAACACGGCGACCTGGGGGAGGTCGGGGCGCAGTGCCATGGCGGTACGGATGCCGGTGAGGTTCGCCGGGTTGTGCAGCGGGGCCACCGGGATCAGCCGCTCGATCTCGGCGAGTACGGCGTCGTCGATGACCGTCGGATCGGTGAAGGTCTTGCCGCCGTGCACGACCCGGTGGCCGATCGCGGCCAGTTCGGGGGAGTCGAGGCCCAGCCCGTCCTTGGCCAGTTCCGCGGCGACGGCCTTGAGGGCGGCCTCGTGGTCGGCGATGGGCGCGACGGTCTCGCGGGACTCGCCACCGAGCAGCGGGGTGTGCTTGAGCCTGCTGGTCTCCTCGCCGATGCGCTCGACCAGACCCATGGCCAGTCGACTGCTGTCCCGCATGTCGAGCAGCTGGTACTTCACCGACGAGGAGCCGGAGTTGAGGACAAGGACGCGGGTGGCGCTCACAGCTGGGACACCTTCTGGTCGGGGCTCTGGGCCTGGATCGCCGTGATGGCGACGGTGTTCACGATGTCCTGGACGAGCGCGCCGCGGGACAGGTCGTTGACGGGCTTGCGCAGGCCCTGGAGGACCGGGCCCACCGCGATCGCGCCGGCCGAGCGCTGCACGGCCTTGTAGGTGTTGTTGCCGGTGTTGAGGTCCGGGAAGATCAGCACCGACGCCTGCCCGGCGACCTCCGAGTCCGGCATCTTGGTGGCCGCGACGGACGGCTCGACGGCCGCGTCGTACTGGATCGGCCCCTCGATCCGCAGGTCGCCGCGGCGCAGCCGTACCAGCTCGGTCGCCTCGCGCACCTTGTCGACGTCGGCGCCCGAACCGGACGTACCCGTCGAGTACGACAGCATCGCGATCCGCGGCTCGACGCCGAACTGCTGGGCGGTGGCGGCCGACTGGATGGCGATGTCGCAGAGCTGCTCGGCGTTCGGGTCCGGGTTGACCGCGCAGTCGCCGTAGACGAGGACCTTGTCGGCGAGGCACATGAAGAAGACGGACGACACGATCTTCGTGTCCGGCTTGGTCTTGATGATCTCGAAGGCGGGCCGGATGGTGGCGGCGGTGGAGTGCACGGAGCCGGAGACCATGCCGTCGGCGAGGCCCTCCTGCACCATCAGGGTGCCGAAGTAGTTCACGTCGGCGACGACGTCGTACGCCAGCTCGATGCTCACGCCCCGGTGGGCGCGCAGCTCGGCGTACTTCTCGGCGAACCGGTCGCGCAGTTGGGAGGTCGCCGGGTCGATGAGCTGGGTGGCGCCCAGGTCGATGCCGAGGTCGGCGGCCTTCTTGCGGATCTGGTCGAGGGGGCCGAGCAGCGTCAGGTCGCAGACGCCCCGGCGCAGCAGCACCTCGGCGGCGTGCAGCACGCGCTCCTCGGTGCCTTCGGGCAGCACGACGCGGCGCTTGTCGGAGCGGGCCTGCTCCAGGAGCTTGTGCTCGAACATCATCGGCGTGAGGCGGTCGCTGCTCGGCGCGGAGACCCGCTTGAGGAGGTCGGTCGTGTCCACGTACCGCTCGAAGAGACCGAGCGCCGTCTCCGCCTTCCGCGGTGTGGCGGCGTTCAACTTCCCTTCCAGGCCGAAGAGTTCGGTGGCGGTGGGGAAGGAGTTCCCGGCCACCGAGACGACCGGGGTGCCGGGGGCGAGGCGGGCCGCGAGGGTGAGGATCTCGTCGGTGGGCCGCTCGTTCAGGGTGAGCAGTACACCGGCGATGGGCGGGGTGCCAGCGCTGTGCGCGGCGAGTGAGCCGATGACCAGGTCGGCGCGGTCGCCGGGGGTGACGACCAGGCAGCCGGGGGTCAGGGCGTTGAGGAAGTTCGGCAGCATCGCGCCGCCGAAGACGAAGTCGAGCGCGTCACGGGCGAGGCCCGCTTCGTCGCCGAGGAGCACTGTGCCGCCGAGGGCCTGGGTGATCTGCGCGACGGTGGGCGCGGAGAGCGCGGGCTCGTCCGGGAGCACGTAACAGGGCACCGGGAGACGGCTGTCGAGCCGCTCGTGTATCCCGGCGCGGTCGGCCGGGGCGACCCGGTTCACGATCATCGCGAGGACGTCGCAGCCGAGTCCGTCGTACGCGCGGTAGGCGTTGCGGGTCTCGGCGCGCACGGACTCGGAGGTCTGCCCGCGGCCGCCGACGACCGGGATGACGGACGCGCCGAACTCGTTTGCAAGCCGGGCGTTGAGCGCCAGCTCGTCGGGGAACTGCGTGTCGGCGAAGTCGGTGCCGAGCACGAGGACGACGTCGTAGTCACGGGCGACGAGATGAAAACGGTCGACCAGGGTGGACACCAGCTCGTCCGCCCCCTGCTCGGCCTGGAGCGCGGACGCCTCGTGGTAGTCCATGCCGTAGACCGTCGCCGGGTCCTGGGCGAGGCGGTAGCGGGCGCGCAGCAGCTCGAAGAGCCGGTCGGGACCGTCGTGCACGAGTGGACGGAACACCCCCACCCGGTCGACCTGGCGGGTCAGGAGTTCCATGACCCCCAGCTCGACGACCTGGCGGCCGTCGCCGCGGTCGATCCCGGTCACGTACACGCTGCGCGTCACGCGTGTTCTCCATCCGTTTCGTCGCTCGGTGAGCCCCTGGGCCCGTATCCGGATGAGCCCCTGGGCCCGTACTGGATGAGCTCCTGGGCCCGTAGGTGGTTTTTGGGGCTCGAGAAAATAGCCCGCTGACGTGAGCAGAACCCTCTTGACAATACCTCTGCGGGTAGCTAGGGCGCCCGCCAGGGAGAACGTCCTGCCCGGGGGTGCGGAAGCGACGGTGCCCTCCGTGCCGTGAAACAATCGGACCGGCTCACACGTACCGGCAGCGAGCAGGAGAAACAGCACGATGCGCATCGGAATTCTCACCGCAGGCGGCGACTGTCCTGGCCTGAACGCAGTGATCCGGTCGGTCGTGCACCGAGCGGTCACCAATTTCGGGGACGAGGTCGTCGGCTTCGAGGACGGCTACGCCGGCCTGCTCGAAGGTCGCTACCGCACCCTCGACCTCGACGCGGTCAGCGGCATCCTGGCCCGCGGCGGCACCATCCTCGGCTCCTCCCGCCTGCAGCGCGACCGGCTCCGGGAGGCCTGCGAGAACGCGCAGGACATGGCCCGTGAGTTCGGCATCGACGTGCTCATCCCGATCGGCGGCGAGGGCACGCTGACCGCCGCCCGGATGCTCTCGGACTCGGGCGGCCTCCCGGTCGTCGGCGTTCCGAAGACGATCGACAACGACATCTCGGCCACGGACCGGACCTTCGGCTTCGACACGGCGGTGGGTGTCGCCACCGAAGCCATGGACCGCCTCAAGACCACCGCCGAGTCCCATCAGCGCGTGATGGTCGTCGAGGTCATGGGCCGGCACGCCGGGTGGATCGCCCTGGAGTCCGGCATGGCCGCCGGTGCCCACGGCATCTGCCTGCCCGAGCGGCCCTTCGACCCGTCCCATCTGGTGTCGATGGTCGAGGAGCGCTTCGCGCGCGGCAAGAAGTTCGCCGTCATCTGCGTCGCCGAGGGCGCCCACCCCGTCGAGGGCACCATGGACTACGGCCACGGCGCAATCGACCAGTTCGGCCACGAGCGCTTCCAGGGCATCGGCACGGCCCTCGCGTACGAGCTGGAGCGGCGCCTCGGCAAGGAGGCCAAGCCGGTCATCCTCGGCCACATCCAGCGTGGCGGCACACCGACCGCGTACGACCGGGTGCTCGCCACCCGCTTCGGCTGGCACGCCGTCGAGGCCGCCCACCGCGGCGACTTCGGCAAGATGACGGCGCTGCGCGGCACGGACGTCGAGATGGTGCCGCTGGCGGACGCGACCACTGAGCTGAAGACGGTGCCGAAGGACCGGATGGACGAGGCGGAGTCGGTGTTCTAACCGACCTCTGGTTCGTACCGCTCAGTACGTACTCCTCTGGACCGGGTTCTGGTTCGTGCCGCTCAGTGCGTACTCCTCTGGACCATCGACCAGAAGTGGCCGACGATCTGGTCCAGGAAGTCCCGGCCCGATTCGCCGGCGTCGGTGGCGGCCGACCCGCCGCCCCAGCTCAGCGAGGCGACCATCTGCCCCTGGTACTCGGTGTGCATCTCCTCGAGGACGCCCTCCAGGAGACGCCGGTCCAGGGGCACCATCTTGCCGACCGGGCGCACGTACGCCTGCCAGCGCGTCGTCATCGCGCTGCGCAGCAGCTCCGCGAGCTTGCCGTCACGCCCTGTCACCGTGATGAAGTCGGGCAGCGAGAGTTCCAGGACCTCGGCGAGCGTGGTCGACTGCCGCTCGTTGCCGCGCCACTCGCCGGACTCCTCCATCCGCTGGTACGCGAGGAGTTCGAGCCCGACGGCACGCGCGAGGTCCTCGGTGGCGAGGCCGCGTGCGACACGGTGTTCGCGCAAGGTCCGTGGCGCGCCGATGAGTTCACCCTGCGAGCACCACAACACGCCCGCGAGCGCGGTGAGTTCGGGCGCGCTCGGCTCGGCTATCCCGCGTTCCCAGGCGGCGACCAGGTCCGGAGTGACGTAGGGAAGTCCGTACGAGGCTCTCATCCCGTACGCGACATGCTCGGGCCCCATTCCGAGTGCTGCGCGCAGTCTGCGGGCGGCCGGGGCGTTGAAGGGCGGGGTGGGCTGGTGGGCCTGCGGTCGGTGCACGCGGTCAAAGTATGGGCCGGGGGCGGCGGTGACTACGGTCTGTTCGGCCACAATCACAGATTGTAGGAACATACGGTTTCGGACGTAGGTCCGGGGTGGCCGAAGATCGGCTGGTGACACGCGTGCGTGGGTTGTCGCGCGGGTGCGGGGTGGCTGGTGGGGGACGGTCCGGGGCGGCGCCGAAAGCGTGAACGGCAAGGTGAAGGGGCATATGCGCGAGCGTTTGCCCACTCCCGGTCTGTGACGCCTGGTGACGGTGGGATCCGACGGTGCGCCGCAGGTGGAGCCTCCGCGGCTGGTGTCGGGTCCCGGTCGCGTCAGGGTCGGCACGGAGATCGGCCTTGCGGCGGGGTGCAACCCCCGGCGCGATTCGGCTCCTGCCCGGCTGCCGTGTGGCTCCTGGGCGCGGCTACGGCTCCCGGTCGGCGTCCAGTAGACGCCGGCCGAGAGCGCGGGCTGCCTCCCGCAGCTCGCGTGGTTTCACGATGCGGAAGGGTGCCTTGATCGCCGTCAACTGATCGGCGTACCAGTCCGGTTCGTCGGTGGTGGCGAGCAGGCGGGTGTGGTCGCCGTCGATCGGCTCGGGGCGGCCAAGGCTTCGCGGGATCCACTGGGCGACCGTGTCGGCGGGGGCATCGATGATCACTTCCACCTCGTACGTCCAGCCTTCGGCGAGGTGTGCTTCGAGGGCTTCCGCCGGGTTGAGGCCGGGGGGAAGGGTGTATGCGTCGTGTGTGTCGGCGAGTACGTCGACTGCGGTGACCCGGTCCACGCGCAGGACCCGCCTGGCGTTCTTCGTGTGCGACCAGCACAGGAGGTACCAGCGACCATGGCGTACGACGACGGCCCACGGGTCGACTTCCATGGCGCGCTCCTCTCTGCCGGGGCCCGTGCGGTATCCGAGGCGCAGCCGGCGCTGCGAGGCGCAGGCCTGGACGAGGGCGGCGGTGGTGTCGGGGGCGGGGCTCGCGGCGTCGGGGTCCGGGACCAGGGCGCTCACCTTTCGGACCGCCTGGGCCGGGCCCGCGACCGACTCGGGAAGCACGCGCATGATCTTGCCGAGCGCGCTGCCCACCGGGTCGGCGGGGTCGGCGGCGTCGCGATGTCCGTCCAGTACGGCCATCACCAGGCCGAGGGCCTCAGCTGTGGTGAACATCAGCGGAGGCAGCCGTAGCCCGCGGCCGACGCGGTAACCCCCGTGCGGGCCCCGGGCCGACTCCACCGGCACACCCGCCTCGCGCAGGATGCCGACGTACCGGCGGACCGCCCGCTCGGAGACGCCGAGCCGTTCGGCCAGTCGGCTCGCCGTGACTCCGGGGCTGCTCTGGACCAGTTCGAGGAGCAGGAGGGCTCGGGCGGTGGGGCTCGTGTCGTGTTTCATCGCCAACTCCGTACCTCATGGCCCCGTAATTGATCCGGAATTCCGGAAGCAGATCGTCCTGAATGGACCGTAGTCTGCCTGCCATGAGTGAGAGCAACGAGACGATTCTTTGGGAGCCGCCCGTCGCGGGCGACGAGGTCGACACGCTGTTGGGCTCCCTGGAGCGCCAGCGCAGGACCTTCGCGTGGAAGTGCGGCGGGCTGGACGCGGCGGGTCTGAGTGCGACGGTCGGCGCCTCGACGATGACCCTGGGCGGGCTGCTCAAGCACCTCGCCCTGGTGGAGGACGACTACTTCTCCGGGCGGCTGTTCGGGCGGGAGCCGGGGTCCCCCTGGGACGCGGCGGACTGGGATGCCGTGCCCGACTGGGAGTGGCGCTCCGCCGCCGAGGACACCCCCGAGCAGCTCTACGCGCTCTGGGAGGACACCGTGGCCCGCTCCCGCGCCCTGACCGCGGAAGCGCTGGCCGACGGTGGCCTGGACCGGCTCGCCCTGCGTACCTCGCGCAACGGCAGCGCCCCCAGCCTGCGGCGGATCCTGATCGACATGATCGAGGAGTACGCGCGGCACACCGGCCACGCCGACATGATCCGGGAGTCGGTGGACGGGCTGGTGGGGGAGGACCCGCCGCGCCCGTAGTCCCTACGGGGTCCCTACGGGGGGGGCAGCCGCTCAACCGGTGTAGCCCGCCAGGGTCTTGGTGAAGGCGTACGTGGCCTGGTCGATGCCGCTGCATTCGTCCGACGCCGTCGCCTCGGTGCCGTCGGCGCAGGCCCTGTCGCGGTTGACGGACCAGACGGAGACGCGCGCGAGGTGACGCTGCTTCGCGTACGTCACCATCGCCTTGAAGTCGGAGACGGTGACCGTCTCGCCGGCGGAGTCGGTCACACCGTTCATGGTGGAGAAGCCGACGCGACGGTAGGCGGCGGCCGAGGAGATGCCGTACGCGTCGGCGACCACGTCCTTGAGGCCCTTCACCGCGGACTTCGTCGCCGTGACCATGTCCGAGGTGCCGTCGTCGAAGTCGAAGGGCATGACGGCCCAGCCGTCGACGTCCAAGTCCTTGGCGGCGGCCCGCTCGACGAGGTCCACGCCGTCCGAGCCCGGCCCGGCGGGACCGGTGCCGAAGGTGACGTACACCTTGAGACCGGGGTTGTTCTTCTTGACGGTCTTGAGCGCGCCGACGACCCGCTTGCGTGCGGCGGCGCTCTCGTACTCCGTCGACTCGATGTCGATGTCGATCGAGTTCAGGTCGTACGCGTCGATGACCTTCTGATACGCGGCCGCGAGCTTCGCGACGGTCGTGCACTTCTCGCCGAGCTTGGCGCCGCTCCAGCCGCCGAAGGAGACGGTGACATCGCCGCCGGCCTTGCGGATCGCCTTGATCGCGGCGGCGTCGGTACCGCCGGTGAGCGCGCGTTCCCCGTCCCACTTCGGGTTGCAGGTGCCGTCGGAGAGCATGAAGGCGAGGGTGAACTGGGTGGTGCCGGTCGCCGACATGACCTTGGTGGGGGAGGGCGGGTTGCCCCAACCGAGGTAGAGATAGGGGGCGTTGAGGCCGCTGGGGATGGCGCTTGCCGTTGCGGTCGTGGTCGCTGCTTCGCTGTTGGGGGTTGCCGTGTACCAGAGGGTGGCTGCGGTGAGGGTGGTGGCGGTCATGGCGACGAGGGGTCTGTGGCTCATGCGAGTAAGAGTCAGTTAAGCGGCATGGTCACACCAAGGCGTGGATCATGAGTTCCCTCTCAGGTGGGTGAGAAGTGGGTGAGCGGGTGGGCGAGGGGTGGGTGAGGGGTCCTCTTGCGGGAGTTGGTCCTCCCAGGCCGCCCCCCACCACTGCCGGCGTCGGTTCTCGCGGGCCAATGTCGTCGACGGCCGCAACGCTTCTACGGCAACGGTCGGCCTGGGGCCGGGCTCGCTTCTATCGCGTACAGGAATCCGTCTCTGCTGCCGACGTAGAGCACGCCGTCGGCCACGACCGGGGACCTCACCGGCCCGCCCGTCCTCACCTTCCACCGCACACGGCCGTTCTCCGCGCTGATGGCCCACAGGTGGCCGTCGTCGCTGCCGAAGTACACCGTGCCGTCCGCCACCACGGGGGAGGAGTCGACGGGGCCGTCCGTGGTGACGTGCCACCTGACGGCGCCGGTGGTGGCGTTCAGTGCCCACAGCCGGTGGTCCTGGCAGCCGACGTACAAGGTGTTGCCGGAGATCGCGGGCGTGGTCCGGACGCTGCCGACGGAGTCGAGCAACGTGCGCCAGCGGAATGCGCCGGTGGCGGCGTCCAGCGCCTGTACGTGCGGGCCCAGTCCGTCCCCCACGTACAGGGTGCCGTCGTGCAGCAGCGGCGTGGCAGGCAGACGGCCGATGATGCGCTGTTTCCAGCGGACCTTGCCCGTGGCCGGGTCGAAGGCCCAGACGGTTCCGTCCTTGGCGGCCGCGTACAGGATGCCGTCGGCGAGCGCGGGCGCCGATACGGTCCCCCAGTCTCTGGGCTGGTACTTCGCCCTCCAGCGGCGGCGCCCGGTCGCCGCGTCCACGGTCCGCAGGTACCGGCTGCCGTTGACGTAGTGGAGCAGCCCGTTCGCGACGAGGGGCTGGGTGGTGGAGTACCAGTTCATCCGCCTGAGCCAGCGGGGTCGGCCGTCGGCGGCGTCGAGGGCGAGCAACGTGCCCCAGTGCGGGGCATGGCCCGAGGCATAGACGGTGTCACCGGCCGCGGTGGGAGAACCCGTGAGTCCGGCGTCGGCGTTGGTCCACCGGACGGATCCGTCGGCCGTGTCCACGGCCCACACGCCCCAGCCGGTGACATAGACGGTCCCGTCGGTGACGTACGGCGCCGAGTTCACCCTGCCTCCTACGTGCACGCGCCATCGCACGGTTCCGGGTCCCGCGGTTCCGGTTCCGGTTCCCGCGGTTTGGGCCGGTGGGCTCGGCGTGCGGAGCTGGATGCCCTCGAGTGGGCGCCGGGTTCTCCGTCGGCGCGGGCTTCGCTTTGGCATGTGGACCCCCGTGTCGGGTGCTTTCGGTTCGTCAGAGGTCTTCAGGTTCGTCAGAGGTCTTCCGGTTCAGCGGAGGTCCTCCGGTTCAGCGGAGTCAGATGTCGCAGGCGTCCTGCCAGCCGCACGCGCCGCAGATCACCAGGTACAGGGCCCGGTCGCTGATGTGCTCGACGGTCGTGTACGAGCCCAGCCGGTCACTGCTCACGCCGCACCCCGGACAGGCCGCGAAAAGGCCCAGGTCGCCGAAGTCGCTGATGGCCAAGAGGTCTTCGGAGACGTTGCCCCGAACGGCGGGCGCGGGCACGGAGGTTGAACCCATGTGCACGATCATGGCCGCCGTCGCGTCCGTCATACGGAACGTGCCGCCGGCGAGGCGTACGTGGCGAAGGCTGCCCAGGGAGGGCGGCAGCGGCGTGTCGTCGAGACGGACGGGCACGAGGCGGGCCTCGGCGGTGCCGGTGAGCCCGCTCGGCAGGCCGGATTCCGCCAGGGCCTTGCCCCACGCGGTTCCGGCGGCGGCCGACCACAGGAGGACGACGGCATCCTCAGTATCGGCGGAGGGGTGCGCCATGCCGCGGGACGCAGGGGAGTTGTCCGGGCCCGGGCCCGTCGTCCATGCGTCGAGTACGAGGTCGGCCCCGACACGCCTCAGCGCGGCTGCCAGCGAGGAAGCCGGTCGCTCGTCCTGCTGCTGGTAGGAAAGTCGGGTGCGCATGAGGTCATGGTGCGCCACGGGGGCGCGCTGTGGCGTGCGCTTTTCGAACACCGGACCCTTTCGCCGACCGCCGTCGGGGAGTTGCGACCCGGCCGGGGGTTAGAGGAGGTGGTCGGCCTTTCCGGCCTTGATGTCCTGGATGAGGGTGCGGAGGGCTTCTCGGGTGTCGGTTAGGTAGGTGTCTTCCTGGCCGGCGATGGCGATGTAGGCGTTGCCGGTGGGGTCGGTGCCTATGCGGAAGCAGTTGGCGCCTTCGCCGCAGTACGGCTCTTCCCAGGTGATGTCGGGCATGGGGTCTCCTAGAGGTCGTCGGCGAGGGTGCGGATGAAGTCCCGGGAAGCCTTCGGGGCGAGCGCCACGGAGGCGGCGGCATCGAGTTGGGCCCGGTACTTGCGGAGCTGTGTCTCGGTGTCGATGAACTCCGGGCCGTGCGTGCTGTCGAGTTCCACGGTGTCGAGGCGGGGAACGTCCGACTCGGCGTAGACGACGGACTGCCCGGCGCCAGGAAAGCCGCCCGCCTTGAACGGGATGACGCGTACGGTCACGGTCTCGCGTTCGGACACGTGCAGCAGGTGCTCCAACTGCCGCCGCGCGACCGCCGGTCCGCCGAACTCCATGCGGAGGGCGGCCTCGTGGAGGATCACGTCGAGGTCCGAGGGCTCGGGACGGTCGAGCACCTGCTGCCGGTCGACGCGGTGGGCGACGCGCACGTCGACGTCGGAGACGGACAGGGGCGGGATTACGGCCTCGAAGACCGCGCGGGAGTGTTCCTCGGTCTGGATCAGCCCCGGCAGATGCACGGTGACCGCGATCCGAAGCCGCCTGGAGTGCCACTCCAGCTCGGCGATGTCCAGGAATCCGTCGGGCAGTTGACCCCGGTACGCCTCCCACCAGCCCTTGTCGCGCCCGGCGGCCATGGCGGCCAGCGCCTCGACGAACTCCCCGTCCGCGCAGCCGTAGTTGCTCGCGAGCGTGCGTACGCGGTCAGCGCTGATGCCGGAGCGGCCCGACTCCATGTTGGGCACGTTCGTGCGGGGCACGCCCAGCAGGCCGGCGGCGTACTCCGTCTTCATCCCGGCCGCGACGCGCATCCTGCGCAACTCCGCGCCCAGCCGCCGCTGTCGCTCTGTCGGTGCACTCCTCGGCGGCATGCGCCCCCTCCCGTCCGGCTTTGTGACGGGGCCAGTCTGCCGCTGGCGTGTGTGATCGGTCCACCGGGAGTTCCCCGGAGAGTAGTACACGTACTCCGCCGATGCCCTACAGTCGGTGACGATTCGCTTACGGCCCGGCGTTGTTCGGAAGCGCATCGCGTGAGCATGCCCGTGTTCTCCCTCCCTGGGAGGGGCAGGCCCGCGCCAGGGAGACAGGCCACTGGTCGAGCCGTACGTGCAGGTCAAGTCCACTGCAGCTAGAGGGAGTTCGCCATGTCCGCATCGCTGGCCGCTTCGGCCTGTCCCATCTCCGCCGACCTACGGGAGACGGCGCCACCGTCTCCGGACACGCTCGCGTACAGCTTCACGTTGCCCGCCGGGGCGGCGAGTTCGCGGGTTGCGCGGGCGGCGACCCGAGTTGTTCTGCAGTCGCATGGGCTGGAGGACATGACGGAGGCGGCGGTGCAGGTAGTGGCTGAAATGGCGGCTTGCGCTTGTCGGTTCACGCCGGATGCGGAGGTGTATGTGTCGTTGCGTTATCGGGAGGGGGCGTTGAGGGTGGTTCTGTTCGATGGGCATCCTCGGCACAGTCATCCGCGGCTGGTGGCGGCTTGTGATGCGCGGAGGCGGGGGGCGTTGCGGGTGTTGGGGTGCGTGGTGCGGGTGTGTGGTGGGGAGTGGGGGTTTGGGGAGGCACGGGAGCCTGGGGGTGGGACGCGGATGTGGGCGGTTTTGCCTTGGCGGGGGGCTCGGGAGTTTGCGGAGGTGGAGGCTGGGAGGGGATGACGCGGGGGTGGGGTGGTGGTTATTCCTGCTCCTCGGCCCAGGTGCGGGCCTGGTCGGCTTTGGGGGTGTCGCCTGCCTGCGTGTAGGCGTCGGCGGCCTGGAGCCAGCAGGCACGGGCCTCGGCGGGACGGCCCTCGGACTTGTGGACGAGAGCGAGGCTGTGCAGAACGTCGCCCGTCCGGTACCAGTCCTCGAACTCCCGGTAGACCTCCAGCGCCTTGCCGTACCCCTCGACCGCCTCCGCCACCCGGCCCGCCTCCCGCAGGGTGATGCCGAGGTTGTGCCACGCCATGGCTTCGCGGTGGCGGTCCCCGGCGGCCTGCAGTAGGTCGCGCGAGCGGGTGTGCGCCTGGACCGCCTCCGCCACCCGGCCCGCCTCCAGCAGGGTGATGCCGAGGCTGTCCCACGCCATGGCTTCGCGGTGGCGGTCCCCGACGACCTGGTAGAGGTCGCGGGCGCGGATATTGGCCTCGACCGCCTCCGTGACCCTGCCCGCCTCCAGTAGGGCGATGCCGAGGCAGGCCCATGCGACGGCTTCGCGGTGGCGGTCCCCGGTGGCTTGTAGCAGGTCGCGGGAGCGGGTGTGGGCCTCGATTGCCTCCGCCACCCGGCCTGCTCCGCGCAGGGCGTTGCCGAGGCCAATCCACGCGTTGGCCTCGTCCGTGCGGTCCCCCAAACGGCCAGCGGCTTCCAGCGCGGCCCGGCCCACAACGACCCAGTCGTCGAAGTGCCGCCGCCAGTACAGGTATTCCCCCAGACACACGGCCAGCCGCACCGCTGTGCCCGCGAACCGCTCCCGCTCCGCCCACCCCACCGCCGCGACCAAACCCGCCCGCTCCCCATCCAGCCAACCCAACGCCTCACCCCGCCCCCCGAACCGCCCCGGCACCGGCCTCCCCGGCAACCACCGCAACCAGTCATCCGCCGCATCCGCCCACGCGTAATAGAAGGCCAGCACCCGCCCCCGCGCCGCCTCCCCCTCCTCCACCAACCCCGCATCCCCCGCCACCACACCCACCCCAAACACCCGCACCAAGTCATGCAACCGCCACCGCACGCCGCCGTCCGGACTCTCGGCAGCCCGCACCGGTGTGACGAGGCATGTTGCGGCCAGATCCTCCAAGAGGCTCACCGTGGCCTCTGTGCCGAGGTCGGCCAGGACGGCTACCGCGTCTGTGCCGGATTCCGTGCCCGGGGCGAGTGCGAGCAGGCGAAGCAGACGGGCCTGGTCGGGTGGGAGGCGGCGGTACGAGGTCTCCAGGACCGGGCGGAGGACGAGGGAGCGGCCGTACTGGTCGGTGCTGCGCGTGCCGTGGTCCAGTGCGGCCAGCGTGTCCCCGGCGTGCTTGATCTCCGTCACCAGCGAGGCGATCCCGCGTGTACGGCGTCGGCGCAGCATCGCGGCGGCGATCTGGAGCGCGAGGGGCAAGTGGCCGCAGAGGGAGGTCAGTTCGCGGAGGGCGTCCGGTTCTCGGGCCGGGCGGTCGTCGCGGTCGTCGGCGTCGTGGAGGGCGCGGGTGATGAGCGCGGCTGAGTCGTCGGCGGGGAGCGTTTCCAGGTCGATGAGGCGGACGCCTGAGAGGGCGTCCGGGCGGTCGCGGGTGGTGATCAGTACCCGGTGGCGATCCGTGCCGGGCAGCAGGGGGAGGAACTGAGCCGGGTCCGAGGCGTTGTCCAGGATCAGCAGCATGCGGTGCTGCCGCTCGGAGAGGAGTTGGCGGTACGCGTCGTACTGGCGTGCAGCGGATGACGGCAGATCCGGGCCGTGTACGCCGAGCGCGTCGAG
This sequence comes from Streptomyces sp. NBC_00620, assembly GCF_026341825.1. GTDB lineage: Bacteria > Actinomycetota > Actinomycetes > Streptomycetales > Streptomycetaceae > Streptomyces. The sequence continues at coordinate 24,922 of NZ_JAPENY010000001.1, read as the reverse complement.
CAGAGCCAGGACCGCCTGGTCGGCGGTTGCCGGGTCGTCGTCGTAGCCGCGCAGGTCGACGAAGAGTGTTCCGCCGGGGAACCAGTCCCGCGAGCACGCCTGGTGTGCCGTCTCGACCGCCAGTGCCGTTTTGCCGATGCCGCCCATGCCGGTGACGGCGAAGATGAGGAGGGGGAGCGCGGCGGCACCGTTCGGGGCGGGTTCGAGGTGGGGCAGCAGGCGGCCCAGTTCTGCCGATCGGCCCGTGAAGCCGAGGGGGCGGGGCGGGAGCGTGGCGGTCGCTACGGGGACCGGGCCGTGGGAGTGAGCTCCTGTGCCGAGCCCCGCGTCCGGGCTATCGGCCGTCGTTGTCGGGGCGCTGTCCGACCGACTTCGCCGTGAAGGGGCCGTTGAAGGTGCTGCCCCGAAAGTCGAGGTGGTCACCTCCGTACCTTGAGCCGCGAAAAGGACGCTCCCGGGGGTCGGAGTGCGCCTGGCCAGGCACCGGCTTCGGTTCCAGCTCGTGGAGTACGGTGATCGCCGCCTCGGCCGCGTTGGCGGCTGCCAGGGGTTGGGAACCTTTGGCGTCGGCCTGGGACTTGTCCGCGTTGGCCTTGTCGCTGATCCCTCGGATGATCAACGCGCCCGCCTCACCGGCGAGATGCACCGCATGGGCTACGCCGGAGCTCTCCATCTCGATGGCGACGGCGTCGTTGTAGTGCGTCCGGATGTGCTCGGCGAGCTCGGATTCCCTGTCCGCGAGGACCACGTCTCCCACTGCGATCGGCTTGAAGAACGCCTTGAAGTCCGTCGTGGCGCCCAGCGCTTCCTTGGCCGCCTGTTCCAGGCGGTGCGAAGCGCGCCATGCCTCCGGGCGGACCAGGAAGCCGTCAGGAGTCTGCTTGCCGCCGTGGATCGAGTACACCTTCGTGGCGACTACGACGTCGCCGATCCCGATGTCGTCCTTGAGGCCGCCCGCGACACCGACGAGCAGCACGGCCTCGGGCTCGAGCCACGTCAACACGCGTTCGGTGAGTGTGGCCGCCGTGAGCGTGCCCTCGCCCATGTTGACCAGAGCCACCTGCCAGGGGGTGCCGGGGAGTTGGCCTTGCTTGGCCTTGGTGCCGTAGCGCGGGTGAGTGAGCGTTTGGACGTCCGTCAGGTGGGCGAGTACGGCGTCGTATTCGAGCGACAGTGCGGTGAGGACTGCCACCGTGGGCGTTGTCTGCGGCACGCGGTCAACGGTACTGCCAAGTGGCTTGCACAGAGTGTGTGTTGGGGTGATGGGGTGCGGCGTACCGTGATGTCACGCGAGGCTCGAACGCGGTACGGGGGACGGCGCGATGACTACCGAGTACAGCGGGGACCATCTCGACTTCCAGGGAGCGAAGTTCACGGGTCCCTTCACCGCAAAGAAGGAGTACAGCGAGCACGCGCCTGCGCCCAGCGCGCTGGACGCCCTCCCTGCACGGACAGTCGGTTTCACCGGCCGGGACGGTGAACTGCGGGTGCTGCTAGACGCGTTCGACCCGCCCGCGTCCGGTGCCGCCCCGGAGGCGGTGGTGGTCGCCGCGGTGTCCGGGCTCGGTGGCATCGGCAAGACCGCACTCGCGGTCGAGGCGGGTCACGAGGCCCGCGGGAAGGGCTGGTTCCCGGGCGGGGTGCTCTTCGTCGACCTGCACGGGTACGACGAGGAACCCGTCACGGCCGGCCAGGCTCTGGAGGCGTTGCTGAGGGCGCTGAGTACGGAGCCGGAACACATCCCGACCGGGGTGGATGCGCGAGCCGCGCTCTACCGTTCGGCCCTCGCCGCCCGTGCTCGGGAGAAGGGCCCCGTGCTGATCCTGGCCGACAACGCGTCCTCGCCCGCCCAGGTGCGGCCCCTGCTTCCCGGCGGTGGCGCGGGCCACCGACTACTGGTCACCTCGCGCGACCGACTGCCCCAACTGGGGGCTCGGCTACTGGCGTTGGACGAGCTGACGCCGGGGGAGGCGTACGACCTCCTCGACCGCGCCCTGCGGATCGCCCACCCCACAGACAGCCGCGTCGCGGATGACGCCGAGGCAGCCGAGGAACTTGCCGCTCTCTGCGGGCACCTGCCGCTGGCCCTCCAGATCGCGACGGCATTGCTGGTGGTGGACCGGGACAAGCCGGTCGGGGAACTCGTCACCGAACTCGCCGAGTCCCGTGACCTGCTCGGCCATCTCAACGACGGCGAGCGCAGCGTCCGCGCGGTCTTCGACCTGTCGTACAAACGGCTTCCGCCCGAGCAGGCACGCGTACTGCGTCTGCTGGCACTGGCGCCGGGTCCGGATGCGAGCGACGAGGTAGTCGCCGCGCTCGTCGGGACGGGCGCTCCTCCGGTGCAGGACCTGGAGGCCCTGGTTCGCGCGCATCTCGTCGAGCGGGGGCGGGAGAGCGGGCGCCGTCGGTGGCGGTTGCATGACTTGGTGCGGGCTTTTGGGGTGGGTGTGGTGGCGGGGGATGCGCGGCTGGTGGAGGAGGGGGAGGCGGCGCGGGAGCGGGTGCTGGCCTTCTATTGCGCGTGGGCGGATGCGGCGGATGACTGGCTGCGGTGGTTACCGGGGTTGCCGGTGCCGGAGCGGTTCGGGGGGCGGGGCGAGGCACTGCGGTGGCTGGATGGGGAGCGGGCGGGTCTGGTGGCCGTGGTGGGGTGGGCGGAGCAGGAGCGGTTCGCGGACACGATGGTGCGGCTGGCCGCGTGTCTGGCGGTCTACCTGGATTGGCGGCGGTATTTCGACGACTGGGTCGTTGTAGGCCGGGCTGCGCTGGAGGCTGCCGGTCGTTTGGGGGACCGCGCGGCCGAGGCCGACGCGTGGAACAACCTCGGCCTCGCCCTGGAGGAGGTGGGCCGGAGGGCGGAGGCGGTCGAGGCGCACACCCGTGCCCGCGACCTGTACCAGGCCGCCGGGGACGGCCACGGCGAGGCCAGGGCGTGGCATGGCCTCGGCATCGTCCTGCGGGAGGCGGGTCGGGTGGCGGAGGCGGTCGAGGCGCACACCCGTGCCCGCGACCTCTACCAGGCCGCCGGAGACCGCCACGGCGAGGCCGCGGCCTGGACCAACCTCGGCCTTGCCCTGCGGGAGTCGGGTCGGGGGGCGGAGGCGATCGACGCCCACACCCGCGCCCGCGACCTGAACCAGGCCGCCGGGGACCGCCACGGCGCGGCCGGGGCGTGGAGCAACCTCGGCATCGCCCTGCGGGAGGCGGGCCGGGTTGCGGAGGCGGTTGAGGGGTACGGCAAGGCGTTGGAGGTCCTCCGGGAGTTCGAGGACTGGTACGGGACGGGCCAGGTGCTGCACAACCTCGCCGTCGTCCACGAGTCCGCCGGCCGTCCCGCCGAGGCCCGTGCCTGCTGGCTCCAGGCCGCCGACGCCTACGCCCAGGCAGGCGACACCGCCAAAGCTGACCAGGCCCGCACCCGAGCCGAGCAGTAGCAGTAACACCCGCCCAACCTCTCACCCCTTAACCGCCCCACCCAAAGCAAACCCCCCACCCAACCGCCTCGCCACCAACACATACAACAAAATCACCGGCGTCGAATAAATAATCGAGAACGCCGCCAACTGCCCATAAACCACAGTCCCCCGATTCCCGAAGAACTCATTGATGCTCACCGACGCAGGCATCTGATCCGGCGTAAGCAGCAACATGAACGGCACAAAGAAGTTCCCCCACATCATCACGAACGAGAACACCGTCACCACAGCCACCCCCGGCCCCATCAGCGGCAGCACAATCCGCACGAGCGACTGAAGCGACGAAGCCCCGTCCGTCCAGGCGGCTTCCTCCAGCTCCTTCGGCACGCCATCCATGAAGTTCTTCATCAGCCAAATAGCAAAAGGAAGTTGAGAAGCCGCGAAGAAGAAGATCGTGCCCTGCACGGTGTCGATCAGGTTCACCTGGACGAAGAGTGCGTACACCGGCACCATGATCGCCGTGATCGGCAGACTCGTCGCGAACAGAATGGTCAGCAGGAAGGGCCGGTTCAGCCGCGACCGAAACCGCGACAGCGGATACGCGGCCAGTGTCGAGCACACCACCGTCAGCAGCGTCCCGCCCCCGCACAGGATCAGGCTGTTGAGCAGCGGCGTGAACGTGATGTCCGGCGTCAGGACCGCGTCGAAGTTGTCCAGCGTGACGCCGTCCGGGACCTGCACCTTCAGGCCCGCGTGCGGGTCCAGCGAGGACAGGACCACCCAGACCAGCGGCAGCGCGAACGCGGCGGCCAGGACGAGGAGCCCGGCATCCGCCGCCAGACGCCGGTTCGTGCGGCGGGACTTGAGAGGTGCACGCAAGGTCGGGTGAGCGGTCGTACGAACCGCGGGTGTCGCCATCTCAGACCTCCGTCCGCAGCAGCCGCATATACACGACCGAGAACAGCGAGCCGACGACCAACAGCAGCAACGCCACCGCAGTCCCGTACCCGATCATGCTCTTCTGGAATGCCTGCTCGTACATGAACAGCGGAAGGGTCTGGCTCTTGCCGCTCGGCCCGCCCCGGGTCATCACCCAGATCAGCCCGAAGACAGAGAGCGTCTGCAGCGTGTTGAGCATCAGATTCGTACCGATCGACCGGCGAATCATCGGCAGCGTGATGTGCCACATCCGCCGCCAGCCCCCCGCACCGTCCACCTCCGCCGCCTCCGTTATCTCCTTCGGGATTTCGTTCAGCGCGGCTGAATAGACGAGCATCGAGAAAGCCGTACCCCGCCACACATTCGCGAACGACACCGCCAGAATGGGCAAGGTGAACAACCAGTTCTGGCTGGGCAGATGGAGCCAGTCGAGGATGGCGTTCAGCGTCCCCTCCCGCCGGAAGAACGCGTACAGCAGAAACCCCGCCACCACCTCCGGCAGCACCCACGCCGTGACGACGATCCCGCCCACCACCGTCCGCACCGGCTTCGACGCCCGCTGCATGAGTGCGGCCAGGGCAAGCCCCAGCGTGTTCTGCCCGACCAGCGACGACAACACCGTGAACACCAGCGTCAGCCAGACCGCGTTGAGGAACGCCTCGTCCTCGAACGCCGCCCGGAAGTTGTCGAAGCCGACGAACGACGACTGGGCCTGGCCGGTCAACTGCAGGTCTGTGAAGGCGATGTAGGCGCAGTAGCCGATCGGGCCCGCGAGGAAGAGGAGCAGGAGGATGACGGCGGGGGAGACGGGGAGAGCGCGGACGAGGGAGCGGCGGAGGCCTCCCCGGCGAGGGGAGGCGACCTTCGCGCCTGAGGGATCCGGGGGACGGACCTGAGGCGCCACCCGCGTATCCACGCTCACTTGGTGATCACATGGTCGTCGGTGGCTGTCTTCAGCTCCTCGTCGTACCCGCTCGCCGCCTTGTCCACCGAACTGTCACCCGTCGTCACGCCCTCCATGGCCTCCTGGATGGCGGTCGAGACCTTCGGGTATGCCGGGTACGCGGGCCGGTAGTGCGTGCTCGCGACCAGGTCCGTGAAGAACTTGATGCCGGGCTGCGCGTCCACGTACGCGGGGTCGGCGGCGACGTCCTTGCGCACCGCGATACCGGAGTTGGCGATGTACCACTTCTGGGCGTTCGCCTTGGTCTGCATCGTCTCGATGAACTTGAAGGCCAGGTCGGGGTTGGAGGCCTTGGACGGGATGGACCAGGTCCAGCCGCCGGACATGCTCACCTTGCCGGGGGCCTGGCCGTTCTGCGTGGGCATGGCGGCGAGGCCGAGTTTCTCGGACCACTCGGGCCATGCGTGGCCCGCGCCCTCCAGCCAGTCCTGCGGGAGCCAGCTGCCGTCGAGGTTGATGCCGAGCTTGCCCTCGGGCAGCAGCTCGCCGCGGACCCTCGTCGCGATGTTGGGGTCGAGGGCGTCGGAGACGTCGAGGCCGAGCTTCTCCTTGTAGACCGTCTCGACGAAGCCGAGAGAGTCCTTGAAGGCCTGGCTGCCGGCGATCCACTTCTTGGAGGCGGTGTCGTACAGGGGGTCCGCGGAGCCGTCCCCCGTGCCGTACAGCAGCATCTCGAAGCCCTGCATGGTGGCGGCTTCACCGGCCGGCTTGCCCGTGTAGATGTTGAGGGGCGTGACGCCGGGGACCTTCTCCTTGATCGTGCGGGCCGCGTCGAGGACCTCGTCCCACGTCTTCGGCTGCCAGTCGCTCGGCAGGCCCGCCTTCGCGAAGATGCCCTTGTCGAACCAGAGCCCCCGGGTGTCCGTCCCGTCCGGGACGCCGTACGTCTTCCCGTCCTCGGCCTTGGCCGCCGTCTTGGCCGTATCGATGAACTGGTCCCAGTCCGCCCACTTGTCGAGGTAGGTGTCGAGGGGCTTCAAGTACCCGCTGGTGATGTCCGAGTTGATGAGGAAGGTGTCCTCGTAGACCAGGTCGGGGGCCGTCTTCGGTGACCGCAGCATCTGCTGGAGCTTCGTGTAGTACTCGGAGTCCGGGGCCTTGATCGGGACGAGCTCTATCTTCTTGCCGGGGTTCGCCTTCTCGAACTGCTTCTTCATCTCGCCCAGATAGGTGTCCATCACCTTGATGGAGTTGTCCGTGGACTGTTTGAACGAGACCTTCACGGTGTCCGGATCGCTGCCGGAACCCGATCCGCAAGCGGTGAGCGTGGTGGCGGTGAGCAGCGTGACGAGGAGAAGTGGGGCGGCGGTGGGGCGCACGGGCAGGACCTCCTGCTGGCCGACGTCGATGGTGGCCGAGATTGTCTGCTCGGTGAACCTAAGGTGGGTGTTGGAGCACGGTCAATGCCTGTGCAACGGTGCATGTCATCAACGTGACAACGTTGTTATTCGCCCACGGTCGGCCGGTGGTGGACAACCTCCCGCATACTCCAGCGTGAGGGCGGCGAGGATCCCGGTGCCGGGTCGCGCGTCGGGCACATTCCCGAGTACTGCCAAGTCGCCCACCCAGAAGGTGTGTTGGGAGCAGATCGAAGGGGGCACCGGTGCCGGAGCAAGACGTCACCGTCGGGCAGTTGCTGCTCGCCGAGTATCAGGTCGTCAAGGATGAGCAGAAGGCGCGGATCGGGTTCCGGGACAACCTGCTGTACGTAACCCTCGCCGTGGTGGCCGCAGTTGTCGCCGCGGCCGCACAGGCCAAGCAGACGTCGATGCTGCTGGCGTTTCCGCCCGTGTGCGTCGTCCTCGGGTGGACCTACCTGGTCAACGACGAGAAGATCTCCGCGATCGGGGCCTATGTCAGGGAGGAGTTGGGCCCGAGGCTCGCCGAACTCGCCTATGCCGAGGTCGCCTTCGGGTGGGAGACCGCCCATCGCGGCGACCGGCGCAGAGTGTCCCGCAAAGTCATCCAGTGCGGGGTCGACCTGCTCGCCTTCTGCGTCGTACCGCTCGCCGGGCTCGTCGTGTACTGGAGCAGTGGTCAAGTCGCGGACGGGCTGCTGGTGTTGTCCGTTGTCGAGGCGCTGGCCGCGGTGGGGCTCGGGGTCCAGGTCGTGTCGTACGCGCAACCCTCGGGGGCTGCCGTGAGTCCACCCCGTACGAGGTGAATCGTCGCGGCGGGTCATCGCAACGGGGGGCGTGATGTCGTACGACAAGGAGCACGGTTTCGTCGAGAGTGTGCGCCGGTTCTTCTGGCTGCCGGGTGAGGTTCCGCGACGTGTCTCCCCGGTCGGGCCGCTGGTGGGCGGCTGGTTCGTCTTCGCCGTCGTGGGGGCGGGGTTCATCGCCGTCGACTGGATCGATGGGTTTGTCCCGGTGGTGGTCGGCACCGTGCTCGCGTTGCTGGACGACGTGATCAAGGGAGTGCGGCATCGCTGGCCGGCCTTCGTCATCGGGCTCGGGGTCGGCTGGGCCGTCGGCAGGCTGGTGCGTACCGGCGTGCCCGCTCCCGCCGATCCCGACTGGGCCTCCTACCCCGGCCTCTTGTGCGGGAGTCTCGCCGCTTTCCTGGCCTTCGCGGCGATCACTCGGCTGCCTGAGGTCTCGCGGGCTCGGTGATGTCCCGGTGGGACATGCGAGCGTTTCCCCGCCGGGAAGGTGAACGGCCGGACAGTCGTCCTTCCCGATAGCTGACGGCTGACGCCTACGCCCGCGAGGTCACCCCTTCACCCACCGGTACTGCAACTCCGGCCGCCCCACCTGCCCGTACTGCGGACTCCGCGCGGCCCGGCCCGACTCCACCAGGTGCTCCAGGTACCGCCGGGCCGTGATCCGGGAGATGCCGACCGACTCGGCGACCCCGGCCGCGGTCAGGCCCTCGGCGCAGTCCCGCAGAGCGACGGTGACGCGCTCGAGGGTCGGGGCGCTCAGACCCTTGGGGAGCGCGGCCGGGCCCGGTGCGCGCAGGGTGGCCAGGGCGCGGTCCACCTCGTCCTGACCGCTCGCCTCGCCCGCCGCCGCGTGGAACTCCGCGTACCGGATCAGCCGGTCCCGCAAGGTGGCGAAGGTGAAGGGCTTCAGCACGTACTGGACGACCCCGAGCGACACACCCTCCCGTACGACCGCCAGATCCCTCGCCGACGTCACCGCGATCACATCCGCGTGATAGCCGGCGGCACGCAGGGAACGCGCGAGCTGCAGCCCGTGCACGTCCGGCAGATGCAGGTCGAGCAACAGCAGATCCACCGGCGTACGGTCCAGCGCACGCCGCGCCTCCGCACCCGTGTGCGCCTTCCCGACCGCCGTGAAGCCCGGCACACGGCCCACGTACATGACATGCGCGTCGGCGGCGACCGGGTCGTCCTCGACGACGAGCACGCGGATGGTGTCGGTCGTCGTACCTCTGGGGTCGGGCGTCATACGTCGCCTCCTGGCAAGGCGGGCTGGGCGGATTCGGGCCGGTCGTCCTGCTGTCGGGTCGGCGCGGCGGATGCTTCGGCATCGGGCGCCGCGGCCCTCGCCGCCGAGGACACCGTAGGCAATGGCAGCCGGGCCTCGAACTCCGCCCCGCCCCCGGCGGCCTCCGTCACCGTCAACGTACCGTCGTGCCTGCCCACGGCCTGCCGTACGAGAGCCAGTCCGAGCCCCCGCCCGCCGGGCCCCGACGGCTTGGTCGACCAGCCGCGCTGGAAGACGGCTTCCGCGTGGGCGGGAGCGACCCCCGCACCGGTGTCGGCGACCCGCAGCACCAGCCCGTCGGCGTCGGTGAACGCCGTCACCGTGACGCGTGCCCCCGTCGTGCCCTGCGCCGCGTCGACCGCGTTGTCGATGAGATTCCCCAGGACGGTGACCAGGTCGCGGGCGGAGAGTGAGTCCGGCAGGAGCCCGTCGTCGATGGCGCTGTCCTGGGACACCACCAGTTCGACGCCCCGCTCGTTGGCCTGGGCCGCCTTGCCCAGGAGCAGCGCGGCGAGGACCGGCTCGCTGACCGCCGCGACCACCTGGTCGGTGAGCGTCTGGGCCAGTTCCAGTTCCGCCGTGGCGAAGTCGACGGCCTCCTCGGCACGGTCCAGTTCGATGAGCGACACCACCGTGTGGAGACGGTTCGCGGCCTCGTGCGCCTGCGAGCGCAGCGCCAGGGTGAAGCCGCGCTCCGAGTCCAACTCGCCCATCAGGGACTGGAGTTCGGTCACGTCGCGCAAGGTCACGACGGTGCCGCGGCGTTCGCCGCCGGAGACGGGGGAGGTGTTCACGACGAGTACGCGCTCGGCGGTCAGGTGGACCTCGTCCACCCGCGGCTCCGCCGAGAGCAGCGCGCCCGTCAGCGGTGCGGGCAGCCCGAGTTCGGCCACGGAACGGCCGACCACATCGCCGCTCACGCCGAGGAGCTCCCGCCCGCCGTCGTTGATCAGCGCCACCTTGAACTGCCCGTCCAGCATCAGCAGACCCTCGCGTACGGCGTGCAGCGCGGCCTGGTGGTAGTCGTGCATGTGGCTCAGCTCGGCCGCGTTCATCCCGTGGGTGGAGCGGCGCAGCCGGGCGTTGATGACGTACGTGCCGAGACCGCCCAGGGCCAGCGCAGCCGCAGCGACCCCTAGTAGCGCCGTCACCTGTTCCTGCACACGGGCACTGATCGCCTCGACCTTGATGCCCGCGCTGACAAGACCGACGATCTTGCCGTTGTCCCAGATGGGCGTGACCGCGCGGACGGACGGGCCGAGGGTGCCGGTGTACGTCTCCGTGAAGGGCGTGCCCTCCAGCGCCGGACCGATGTGCCCCAGGAAGTGCTTCCCTATCAGCGTCTCGTCGGGGTGGGTCCAGCGGATGCCGTTCGTGTTCATGATCGTGACGAAGTCGACCCCCGTGTCCTTCTGGACCTGGAGGGCGTACGGCTGGAGCGTCTTCGTCGGCTTGGGGGTGTGGATCGCCTCGCGTACCGAAGGGGAGTCCGCCACCGCGCCGGCGACAGCCATGGCCTGGCGGCCCGCCGCGTCCTCGGCCTGGCCGCGGTCGGTGACGTAGCTGAACAGCGCGTACCCGGCGACGAGCACCGCGATCAGCACGGCCTGCATGCCGAAGAGCTGACCGGCGAGGCTGCGGGGTTTGGGGACGCGGGGGAAGCGCATGTCCAACAGTCTCCCTCTACGTATAAGTGTGAACTAAATGAACGGAAGGGTGACCGCCCTCACAAGGCGGGAGATAGTCACCGCATCCCCTGGGAGTGCGCCTCCCGGACACACCGGGAGCCCGTCTCCCGGCCCCGCCGGGAATCCGCCTCCCGGATTCCGGTAGGCGCGACTTCCAGATCCCCCGGACGTGAGCCGTACTCCGGGGTTTCCGCCGGTCGTGAGCCGCACGCCGGATGATGCCGACGACGTCGTCAAGGAGGGCAGCCGTGGCCAGCACCCCGCAAACCGCACCTGCCGCACCCGCCGCAAAGCGGGACCGCACCCACTATCTCTACATCGCCGTGATCGGCGCCGTGATCCTCGGTATCGCCGTGGGCCTGATCGCTCCCGACTTCGCGGTCGAGCTCAAGCCCATCGGCACCGGCTTCGTGAACCTCATCAAGATGATGATCTCCCCCATCATCTTCTGCACGATCGTGCTGGGCATCGGCTCGGTACGGAAGGCCGCCAAGGTCGGCGCCGTCGGCGGTATCGCGCTCGGCTACTTCCTGGTCATGTCGCTGGTGGCTCTCACCATCGGCCTGGTCGTCGGCAACATCCTGGACCCGGGTACGGGCCTCCAGGTGACCGACGCGGTCAAGGAAGCCGGTCAGGGACAGGTGTCGGCCGAGGCGCTGCCGCCGGTCGAGTTCGTGCTGTCGATCATCCCGACCACGATGATCTCCGCGTTCACCGAGGGCCAGGTCCTGCAGACCCTCCTCGTGGCGCTGCTCGCCGGGTTCGCGCTGCAGGCCATGGGATCGGCCGGACAGCCCATCCTGCGCGGAGTCGAGCACATCCAGCGGCTCGTCTTCCGCATCCTTGCCATGGTGATGTGGGCGGCCCCGCTCGGTGCCTTCGGCGCCATCGCGGCCGTCACCGGTTCCGCCGGTCTGGACGCGCTCAAGAGCCTCGCCGTCCTGATGCTCGGCTTCTACGCCACCTGCTTCCTCTTCGTCTTCATCGTGCTCGGCACGCTGCTGCGCGTCGTCGCGGGCCTGAACATCCTCACGCTCTTCAAGTACCTGGGCCGTGAGTTCCTGCTGATCCTCTCCACCTCCTCCTCCGAGTCCGCCCTCCCGCGGCTCATCGCGAAGATGGAGCACGTCGGTGTCAGCAAGCCGGTGGTCGGCATCACCATCCCGACCGGCTACTCCTTCAACCTCGACGGCACCATGATCTACATGACCATGGCCTCGCTCTACATCGCCGACGCCCTGGGCACCCCGATGTCGCTCGGCGAGCAGATCCCGCTGCTGCTCTTCCTCCTCGTCGCCTCCAAGGGCGCCGCGGGCGTCAGTGGCGCGGGTCTCGCGACCCTGGCCGGCGGTCTGCAGTCGCACAAGCCCGCCCTCGTGGACGGCATCGGCCTCATCGTCGGCATCGACCGCTTCATGAGCGAGGCGCGCGCCCTGACGAACTTCGCGGGCAACGCGGTCGCCACCGTCCTGATCGGCACCTGGACCAAGGAGATCGACATGGACCGGGTGAACCGCGTCCTCGCCGGTGAGCTGCCGTTCGACGAGAAGACCCTGCTGGACGAGGACGAGGACGGCGCGGTTCCGGCCGACGCCGAGGTCCCGGAGCAGGGCGGCGAGAAGGAACTCGCCAAGGCGTAAGCCTCGCGGGTGCCCTCCTGAACCGGGCGCCCGCGAACCGGGGACCGGGACATCCCCTCCCCAGAACGCCGAGCGGCCAGGCCTCCCCCCGTAGCCTGGCCGCTCGGTGCGTCTCCCGAAGTCGCGACCTCAGTCGCTCAGCTTCGCCACCAGCTCGGTGGCGTGTGAGGCGGGTACGCCCGCCGCGGTCAACATGGTGACCACGGCGGAGCGGCCCGCCTCTTCCGCTGCCAGCAGACCGTCGTTCACCGCCTCCATGAGGGCGAACAGCATCTGCTCGTGTACGTAGGCGAGTGCCGTCGCGGACAGCGGGGACTCGAAGACGCCCTGTTCCAGGCCGCGCCGGAGCACGTCCACACTGGCCTCGCGTACGGGTGCGAGGCGCTCGTGGATGCCCTGGGGCATGACGCTGCGCTGGGCGAGCGCGACCAGCAGCCGGTAGCGGTCGGCGATCTCCCAGACGGCGAGCGTCGAGCGGACGAGCGACTCCGCCGGCCCCCCGGCACCTTCACGAACCGCCGCGTGCGCCACCTCCACCGCCTCCACCGCGCTGTCGAACAGCGTGCAGATCAACGCCTCACGGCTCGGGAAATGCCCGTACACCGTCCGCCGTACGACGCCCGCGGCCCGCGCGATCTGGTCCATCGACGCGTCGGGGTCACGCAGCAGCTCGACGAGCGCGACGTCGAGGATGCGGCGGCGGTTCACATCCGCGCGGCTGGGGGCTTCCCTGCGGCCGGGGATCTGGGTGGTCATGGCGGCCATTCTGCACGGCCGGGGGGAAAGCCCTTGCTCCCTCCACAAGGGCTCCACCAATTGGTACGGGGGAGACGGTTCACCGGGCTCGCGCGGCTCGCGCGGCTCACGCGACTCACGGGGCTCACGCGTAAGGGTCGGTGATCTCCCGCAGCATCGACAGCGCCTGCCGCAGCTGGGACATGCGGCGCTTGCCGAGGTGAGCTTCCCACTCCTTCTCGACCTCGGCGACCGTCCCCTCGGCGACGGGGATCGCCGCGAGGCCGCGCTCGGCGACGCACACCAGCCGGGCCCGCCTGTCGGTAGGGTCCGGCACCCGCTTCACGTACCCCGCCCGCTCCAGCTGATCTACCAGGAAACCCGCCGTCTGCTTGGTGACCTGGGCCTGCTCGGCGAGTTCGGTCAGCCGCGTGCCGTTCGGGCCGATGCGCTGCATGACCCGGGCCTGGGCGGGCGTGAAGTCGTCGAAGCCCGCCTCGGCGAGCGCGGCGAAGACACGGTTCTCCAGGGCCCGGTACGGGATGAACAGGAGCAGCCCCGTGTTGAGCTCGCTCTCGGCCACCATGATCGCCACTCCCTGCTTGAGCCGTTGAGTCTCTGAGCCCCTGAGCTGCTTGACAATGGTCAGAGTCTCTGACTAATTTGGTCAGAGAAGCTTACCACTTTGAGTAGGCGGTGATCCCCATGGGCGTAGTCCTCGGCACCGAAGAGCGCTGGCAGACGATCGACCGCGAGCGAGCCGGCCTGGCCGACCTCCTGGAGAGCTTGAGCCCCGCCCAATGGGAGCTGCCGACCCAGTGCGGCGGCTGGCGCGTACGGGAAGTCGCCGCGCATCTCACGCTTGCCCCGCGCATCTCGTACGGGACGGCCGTACGGGAGTTGGTCCGCGCCCGCGGCAACATCGACCGGATGATCCACGACACCGCCGTTCGCGCCGCCGACCGGCCACCCGCGGACATCCTTGCCGACCTCCGCTCGACCGTCGGCTCCCGACGCCTCGCCCCCGGCACCACCCGCCGCGAACCACTCCTCGACATCCTCGTCCACGGCCAGGACATCGCCCTCGCCGTCGCCCGCGAACGAACCATGCCCCTCGAAGCCGCCCGCGACGCGGCCGACCGCGTATGGACGATGCGCTTCCCACCCCGCCCGTGGCCCCTCCCGCACGCCCGGCTCGTCGCCACGGACATCGAGTGGACCCGGGGCGAGGGCGCGGAGATCAGCGGCCCAGTCTCCGCGCTGCTGCTCCTGCTGACGGGGCGTAGGGAGGCGGCGGTGCCCCGGCTCAACGGGGCGGTTCCGACGGGTAGTTGAAGAGGGCCGTTCGAAGTCCAGGACGGCGAGACCATTTCCGGCTGGGGGGAGGCTCCGGTCTTGCGTGACGCAAGGCCGGAGCCGCCGGATCTCAGCCGAGGGCCACACATCCCAGCACTCAAGGGGCGGGGGAGCGCTTGGATGTCCGTCGCCAGGCTAAAGGAGTCGACTGGAAAGAGGGAGCGTCCAGGAACGGTGAGCGAGCTGGAAGTAACCACAAATTCCGGCCTCTCGGCAATATTTGAAGGTACATCCGGAGGCGCCAGCAATGAGACAGTAGCGCTGGGCCTCAAATCTCTCCTCGACACTGTGGTGCACCCCGTGGCGGGTGCAGTGAGATCGCATGCATCAATAGTGCGCTACAGGCGGGGATAGATGTGCTGGATATTACTTCCGCTGGAGGGAGAAGGTAGTGAGACGCGAGAAGGGGCATATTCTCGAGAATCCGAATGGAATGACGCCTCGGGCGGCCTCGTTCCTTGGTGAACGTGCCACGCGAGTTCCACGGGGGCGCGAGAACCTTGGTGAGCAGGCTGACTTCGCGAGTGCGGCTGCCTGCTTCGGCGTAGAGCTTGAAGAGGTAGTGCTCAGGGCGTCTTGGATTGGCCAGCGCTTTGGTGGGCTTCGTTACAGGAGTGACTCGTGGTCGTTCGAGGAGGAAATTGGGTTCTTCCCGTCCTTGGATTTCGATGAAGAGGATGATGGGATCCTTCTGTCCTTGATCGAGCACACTGTCGCGCATCCGTTTGGCGTGTGGGTGAACCTTGATGGCGTCGTGTATTTCATGTTCCCTGAGGTGGAGGGCGGAGATTATGTCAAGGCCTTCGGGAGCGTTGAAGGGATGATTGAATCTGATGCGCTCCATTCCGAGTGCATGAGCTGGGATGTCGCTGGTCGCGGTGGTGCAGAATCTTTGGATGAAGTGCGTGGGCGATGCCGGAACTTGCAGCGTGCCGAAGAGGTTGACGGCAGTAGCGAGGCCTGGTTTTTCGGTGATGGATTTAGAGTACATATTTGGGAGACCTGGGCGAATGTATTCGCTCGGGATGAACTGTCTCGGTGGGCCGTCTGGGCTTGTGATCCAGCGGGTCGAGAGAATGCTCGACGATTTCTCCTTGGCGTGTTGTAGGCCGTTCCTGCGTGTCGTCTTTGGCTATTTATTCGTGACCTTTTGGTGGTTGCGTGAGTCGCGCCCGAGCTGTTCTCATTCAATTGTTCTGACGTGCTTTTGATTGATTGGATGGCATTTCGTGGCGCCGAAGATATTGGCCAGAGTTATTGAGCGTTCGCAGGGTTTGTTGGAGCCTGGTGAGCGTGTGGAGCGGGTCTTGCTGGCGCAGGGTGGGATCAATCCCTGGGCGCAGGTCGGGTTTTTCCTGGCGGGGCTGATCGGGGTCCGGGTTGTGGTTGTCGCGGCCGGGGCGGAGAGCGGGCTCGGGGCGCTCGGGGGTGCCCTCGGTGGGCTGGTCGGGGCGGCGGTTGCCATGGCGTTGACGACGCGGCGGGTGGTGCTGGTGACCGACCGGGGTGTCGTGGTGCTGGAGTACGGGCGGTTCGGGGGTGTGAAGCCGACCAAGGTCATCGCGCGGCTGCCGCGGGGCACGGGGATCGGGGCCCTGTCCGGTACGTGGGCGCAGACCGAGTTGGCCGGGGAGCGGCTGTGGGTGCACAAGAAGTGGCACGGGGATGCGGCCGCGTTCGCGGGGCGGCTCGGCTAGGGGCCGGCAAGCAGGCGAAGCCGAGTGGGCCGGGCGTCCGTTGTAGGGCGCCCGGTTGCGTACGTAGGCATGACAGAGAGCAAGGGAAAGGGTGGGGCGCGTGGTCCGGAATGTGTGGGGGCGCGCGGCGGTGGCATCGGTGATGTTGGCGCTGGTGGCGGGGTGCGGTTCGAGTGAGGGAGCCGCGGAGCTGGGGGCCGGCGCGGAGGGTTCCGCGGTGACGGAGTCGACCTCGGCTTCTCCTTCTGCTGCGGTCTCGGCGGTGGCGGACACGGGCAGCGACCCGTTGACCGAGGCCCAGCTCACCAAGGCTCAGTTGGAGCAAGGTGACCTGGAGGGGTACAACATCACGGCGGTTGCGAGCACGGACACCGAGGCACCTCCCATCGACGCCGACGACGACGTGTGTGCGGCCGTGTCGATGATGATGTTCTTCTCGCTGAGCGTCACTCCCGAGGCCCGCGTCGGCCGGTCCGTGTCCGGCACGTCCGGCGACACGGCGGGTACGGGTACGAGCGTGCTGCTCGCCTCCTACCAGGAAGCCGACGCCAATCAGGGCATCGCCGACCTGGCGGCCTCCGTGAAAGGGTGCCCGGACGGCTTCGAGGTGACCGAGGACCTGAAGGCGTCCGCGGTGAAGTCCTTGGACACCCCGGATGCCGGGGACGAAGCGGTGGCCTTCCGACTGAGCGGTGGGATGCTCGGTGCGGACACCCCGACCGCGTACACCGTCGTACGGTCCGGATCGACCCTCGCGGTGTTCTTCACGGTCGACATGACGGACCCGAAGACGGTCACCGTCCCGGACGAGGTCGTCACGGCGCAGCTCGCCAAGCTGGAGAAGACGGCGGGCTGAGCCGTCTCCGGCGGACGGATCGCCGCCGTGCATCCCTTTGGGGACATCCCGCCCAAATCCTTTGACTGGTCCACGTGTTCGGGCCCACGCTGGGAGGCCTCAGTGAGCCGGGACGGCGTGGAGGCAGCATGGGTGAGACCGAGATCATCAGCAGTTCGGAGTACAGGGCCCGGGTCGCTGCGGAGGGGGCGGGGCCGGCTCTGTCGCTCGATCGGGTGGCCGAGCTGTTCCAGGAGTTTCTCGAGGCGGTCGCGCGGCCGAAGCGGCGGGACGGCGACGATCGCAACCTCGCCGAGCGGATGCGGGCGCATCTGGGGTCCGCGCCCGGGGACCAGCCGGTGGTCAAGGCGGCGTATGCCCCGTACGACCTGCCCAATGTGCATCTGGCGCTGGAGCGCTGGTTCGCGGCGGACGGGCGTTCGTACGAGCTGATCGGCATGCGGGGCTCCTCCCATCACGGGGACCTGACGCTGGGCGAGATCCTTGAATCGGCCGACCGCTACAACCGGTTCGTGATCGGCGCGGTCGACTACGCGCATCTGCCGGTCTCCCCCGACGAGGAACTCGCCTGTGTGTCCTTCGGGTTCTACCTCGGAGTGGAGGGTGAGGAGCGGTTCGCGGTGCTGCTGCGCGGCCCGGCGGACCAGTACGGGCGCAACAAGGTCGAGATCGAAGTCCTTGCCCAGGAGAAGGAGTTCGCGGACCGGCTGCTCGCCGAGATCGACGTACTCGTACGCGAGCACAACATCTTCCGAGGGCAGGTCCTCTCCTTCGAGGGCTCCGACTTCGACCATGGTCTCGGCCCCTTCCGCTTCCACCGCCGTCCCGGGCTCAGCCGCGAGGAGATCGTGCTGCCGGCCGGGCTGCTGGAGCGAGTCGAGCGGCAGGTGGTGGGGGTGGCGCGGCGCCGTGAACGGCTCCTCGCCGCCGGGCAGCACCTGCGTCGCGGCCTTCTCCTGTACGGTCCGCCCGGCACCGGCAAGACCCACACGATCCGCTATCTCCTCTCCCACCTGCCGGAGTTCACGGTCGTCGTCCTCGCAGGCACGAGCATCAACGCCATCGGCCCGGCGTGCGCGCTCGCCCGCATGCTCCAGCCCGCGCTCGTCGTCCTGGAGGACTGCGACCTGATCGCCGAGGCCCGCGACTACGGGGGCGGTGAACAGCCCCTCCTCTTCCAGGTGTTGAACGAGATGGACGGTCTGGGCGACGACGCGGACGTCGCCTTCCTGCTCACCACCAACCGGGCCGATCTGCTGGAACCGGCGCTCGTCCAGCGCCCCGGCCGCGTCGACCTCGCCGTCGAGATCCCCGTCCCGGACGCCGAGGGCCGCGCCCGCCTCCTCACCCTGTACGGCTCCTCCCTCGACCTCGGCAAGGACCTCACCGACGAGATCGTCGCCCGCACGGACGGCACGACGGCCTCCTTCACCAAAGAGCTCGTACGACGGGCCGTACTGATCGCCGCGGAGCGGGAGGCGGAGTTCACCGAGCCTGACGATCTGCGCGCGGCCGTCGACGAGCTGCTCTCCGACCGGGACCGACTGACGCGGAGGCTGCTGGGGGTACGGGACTCCGGGGACGACGGACTCGACGGAGTCGAGGAGTTCCTGTCGGCACAGGAAGACGGATAGAGGGACAGAGGGACAGAGGGATGGGCGGACGGGGGAACAGCAACGGCCGGAGCCCGCATGAGGGCCCCGGCCGTCGGCTGCTTCTCGTCTATCCGAACTGGCCGGGCTGGTAGTCGCCGGCGGGCTGCTGGACGATGACGTTCATGCGGTTGAAGGCGTTGATGAGGGCGATGGTGCACATCAGGGCGGCGAGCTGCTCCTCGTCGTAGTGCTTGGCGGCATTCGCCCAGGCCTCGTCCGTGACACCGCCGGCCGCGTCGGCGATGCGGGTGCCCTGCTCCGCCAGCTCCAGGGCGGCGCGCTCGGCATCGGTGAACACCGTGGCCTCGCGCCAGGCCGCGACCAGGTTGAGGCGCGTCGAGGTCTCCCCGGCGTGTGCGGCGTCCTTGGTGTGCATGTCGGTGCAGAAGCCGCAGCCGTTGATCTGGCTGGCGCGGAGCTTCACCAGTTCCTGTGTCGAGACCGGCACCGTCGAGTCCGCGAGCACCCTTCCCGCGGCGACGATGTGCTTCCCGAACTTGGCTGCGACCGGGTTGGTGAAGAGGTTCAACCGAGCTTCCATGGTGTGCACTCCCTTGCAATTGCCTGCGGATACACCTCTGTGACGGGCCGGCTCGGCGGTTTGTGACATGAGTGGGGGCGACATGGGCGAATGTGACGCGCGTCTCGGACCCGGAGCGTTCGGCAGCCAGGTCCTAGCGCCCCGCCGCCCCGTCGAGCCTCGCCAAGTCGGCCGGTGTCAGTGCCAGGTCCGCCGCTCCTGCGGAGTCCCGGATCGTCTCCGGGCGGCTGGCGCCGGGGATCGGGAGCACGGTCGGTGAGGTGGCCAGCAGCCAGGCCAGGCAGATTTGTTGGGGGGTGACGCCGTAGGCGCGGGCCAGTTCGTGGAAGGCGTTGAAGCGGGGGTCGGGCTCCGGGTTGGACGGGCCGTCCAGGGAGCTGCGGGAGATGCCGCCGAGGGGGCTCCAGGGAAGGAAGGCGATGCCGAGGTCGGCGCAGAGGCGGAGTTCGGGGGTGCTGTCGCGGACGGCGGGGGAGTACTGGTTCTGGACCGAGGCCAGGCGGTCGCCGAGGATCGCGTGGGCCTGCTGGATCTGGGCGACGGTCGTGTTGGAGATTCCGGCGAGGCGGATCTTGCCCTCGTCGAGGAGTTCGCGCAGGGCGCCGAGCGAGTCCTCGAAGGGGACGGCCGGGTCGGGCTTGTGGAGTTGGTAGAGGCCGATCGCCTCCACGCCGAGTCGCTTGAGGGAGGCCTCCGCGGCCGACTTGAGGTGGCGCGGGGAACCCGTCACCGTCCAGCTCCCGTCGGCCGGTCTGCCGCGCCCGCCCTTCGTGGTCACCAGTACGTCGGCAGTGTCGCCGCCGTACGTCGCCAGGGCGCGGGCGACGAGCCGTTCGTTGTGGCCGGGCTCCTCGCCGGGCAGGTGGTAGGAGTCCGCCGTGTCCAGCAGCGTGACGCCCGCGTCGAGGGCGGCGTGCACGGTGGCGACGGCACGCGCCTCGTCCGGGCGGCCCTCGATGGACAGCGGCATCGCACCGAGGCCGATCGCGCCGACGCGGAGGTCTCCAAGAAGCCTGTAGTGCACGTCAGTTGTCCTCTCCGAGTGTTTCGGCGACCGCCCGCGGCAGCCATTCCCGCGCCTCGCCGAAGGTGAAACCGAGCTTCGTAGCCCGGGAGTTGTCCATCCCGTACGACCGCGCGAACGAGAACGGCGAGACATCCCCGACCTCGACACTCCGGAAGAGCGTCCTGCCCTCCGGGAGGTGGACGGCCACCGCCGCGCACAACTCCTCGGTGGTGAGCACCCCGTGGGAGGCGGCGTTCACCGGACCGGTGAATTCGGCGCCCGCCGTCCAGGTGAGGAAGTCCGCGATCTCCTCGACGTGGATGTAGGTGGCGGGGTGGTTCGCGGCGGGTACGGCGATCGGCTCGCCGGTGCGGATGCGGTCGGTGTAGTGGTCCAGGCGGCCGGTGAAGTCGTCGTCTCCGCCCAGGACATGGGCGACGCGCACGGCCACGTACGGAAACCCGGGGCCGGCGGCCGCGAGGACCGCCTCGGCCTGCCGCTTGCCCTCGCCGTAGTGCGTGTCGACGAACTCCGGGTCGTCCCAGGGGAGTTCGAGGTCGACTGCGATCGTACGAGGGTCCACGGCATCCTCGGGCACGAGGGCCGCCGAGTCCTCGTACTCGTACACCTCGACGGTGGACGTCATGACGTACCGCTGCGTGCGGCCCGCGAAGACGCGTCGCGCGATCTCGGCCTGCCTGGGCGTGTAGCAGACCTGGTCGATGACGACATCGAACGCACGCGAACCCAGCGCGCTTTCCAGGGACTTCTCGTCATTGCGGTCGGCGACGAGGTGAATTGCCCCCGGGGGCGGCGGCGACGAACCGCGGTTGATGACGGTGACCCGGTCTCCGGCGGCAATCAGCCGGGCGATCACCCGCTTTCCGAAATACCGGTTTCCGCCAATGACGCATACCTCGCGCACGCTGTCCCTCCCCGCAAAACAATCCCTGAGCTGCTGTGGTCATAATTCTCCCGAGGTGACAGTGAGGTCTGAAGGGGGAGTCATGGGAGTTCCGGCCGCGGCACCGAAGGAACCACGGCATCTGCGCGCCGCCGCCAACGAAACGTCGGCGGCCTTCGATGCGCTGGACCGGCAGATCCTGGAACTGCTGCAGAGCGACGGCCGGATCAAGCTCAGTGAGCTGGGCCGCCGCGTCCGGCTGAGCCCGGCCGCCGTCGCCGAACGCGTCCGGCGCCTGGAGTCGACGGGCGCCGTCACCGGCTACGGCGCCCACGTCTCGCCGCCCCGCCTCGGCTACGGCATCCAGGCATTCATCCGCGTCAACCCGCACGGCGGCTACACCCTGAAGCACCCCAGGACCCTCGAACTCCTCGCCCGCCCGGAGGTCGTCGAGGTCCACCACGTCGTCGGTGAGGACTGCTGGATCCTCAAGGTCGTGGTCGAGGACACCATCCACCTGGAGGACGTCCTGGAGCAGACCTCCGCCCTCGGCCGCACGACGACGTCGATCGTCCTGTCGTCCCCGGTGGAACGGAAGCCGCTGCTGCCGCCCGCCCACGGGACACCCCCGACAACATCCTTGCCTTGACGTCGGCGTCAAGGATTACCGTCGCGGTATGCGAATCGGCGAGCTGGCCGCGCGGGCCGGGACCTCCACGCGGACTCTGCGGTACTACGAGTCGCGGGGGCTGCTGCCCGCGCGGCGGGGCGAGAACGGGTACCGGACGTACGACGAGGACGATCTGCGGCTGCTGCAGCAGATCAGGACCCTGCAGGACTTCGGGTTCGACCTGGAGGAGACGCGGCCCTTCGTGGAGTGTCTGCGGGCCGGGCACCCGGAGGGCGACTCGTGCCCCGCGTCGCTCGAGGTCTACCGGCGCAAGCTCGGTGAACTCGACGCGGTGATCGACGAGTTGGTGGCGGTGCGCGCGACGGTCGGCGAGCAGTTGGCGCGGGCGGAGCGGGCGCGTGACGAGCTGGCGGCCGACGCAGGGGTTCCGGGTGGCCCGGAACCCGTATGCGAACTGGGAGGGCGGACGCGGTGATCAAGGCAGCGGGTGTGGCCGAGGTGACGGACGCGGACTTCGAGGCGGAGGTGATCGGGGCGGAGCTGCCCGTGCTGGTGGAGTTCACGGCCGACTGGTGCCCGCCGTGCCGGCAGATGGCGCCGGTGCTGAGCGCCCTCGCCGCCGAGGAGGGCGACCGGCTCAAGGTCGTACAGCTGGATGTGGACAGGAATCCGGGGACCACGCTGGCGTACGGCGTCCTGTCGATGCCCACGTTCATGGTGTTCCGGGGTGGTGAGCCGGTGAAGTCGATGGTGGGGTCCAGGCCGAAGCGGCGGCTTCTGGAGGAGCTGTCCGAGGTGATGTGAGTCCGCCCGGCGGACCCGGCCGCGCAAAAGAAATCCCCCGAGCAATTGCGCTCGGGGGATTTCCTTGCGTATATTTAATGGTTCGCGACTTCAAGGGGATTGAATCGCGGAGAAGTTCACTGAGCAGAGTATATCGGGCCGGGAGTGGAATTGTCAAACAGGGGCTCAAACACAGACTCCACCACAGGATTCACCGACGACGAATTGCGGATCGAGCAGGAATTCATCGACGGGCTGTACACACGCGTGGACGCGCTGCGCGGTGTCACGGAGGCCTCCGTCGTGGACGCGCTCGGGCAGGGCAACACGCCCATGCAGGCGCGGCTTGAGCGGGACGTGCTCGTCGCCGAACGCTCGGGGCTGCTGGCCGCGCTGAACGCCGTGGACGGTTCGCTCTGCTTCGGCCGTATCGACCTCACCTCCGGCGTCAGCCACCACATCGGCCGTCTCGGGATCCGCGCCGACGACACCGAGCACACCCCGATCCTCATCGACTGGCGGGCCCCGGTCGCCCGCCCCTTCTACCTGGCCACCGGACACACCCCGATGGGCCTGCGCCGACGCCGGCACATCACCACCGACGGGCGGCAGGTCACCGACCTGCACGACGAGATCCTCGACCTCGGCGACCACGAGCGCACCGGGCACGAGGACCCGAGCGGCGACGCGGTGCTCCTCGCCGCGCTGAACTCGGCGCGCACCGGGCGCATGAGCGACATCGTCCAGACCATCCAGGCCGAGCAGGACCAGATCATCCGCGCGCCGTACCAGGGTGTGCTGGTGGTCGAGGGCGGTCCCGGCACCGGCAAGACGGCCGTCGCGCTGCACCGTGCCGCCTATCTGCTGTACGAGTACCGGGAGTTGCTCGCCAAGCGTGCCGTCCTGATCGTCGGCCCCAACCCCGCCTTCCTCGGCTACATCGGCGAGGTGCTGCCCTCGCTCGGCGAGACGGGTGTGCTCCTCGCGACGATCGGGGAACTGTTCCCCGGCGTGAAGGCGACCGCCACGGACACCTCCGAAGCGGCTGCCGTGAAGGGGCGCGCCGACATGGCCGACGTGCTCGCCGCCGTCGTACGGGACCGGCAGGCCCTTCCCGACCCCGTCATCGCCATCGAGCACGACCGGGACATCCTCATGCTCGACGCCGGGCTCGTACGGGTCGCCCGCGAGCGCACCCGCGAGGCCCAACTGCCGCACAACGTCGCGCGTGAGCACTTCGAGGGCCACATCCTCAACACCCTCACCGACATGCTGGCCGAACGCATCGGCACGGATCCCTTCGACGGCTCGAACCTCCTCGACGCGAGCGACATCACGCAGATCCGTGACGAGCTGGCCGAGAACCCCGAAGTCTGGGACGCGATCGAGCAGTTGTGGCCGCGGCTGACTCCGCAGCGAGTGGTCGCCGACTTCCTCGCCGAGCCCGACGGCTATCTGCCGGACGGGGACGCGGACGCCATCCGGCGGGAGGTCACGCGCGCGTGGACCACCGCGGACGTTCCGCTGCTGGACGAGGCGGCGGAGCTGCTGGGCGAGGACGACCGGGTGGCCCGGGCCCTCGCCGACCAGGAACGGCGTAGCCAAATCGCTTACGCACAAGGCGTGTTGGACGTCTCCTACGCTTCCCGCACGTACGAGTTCGAGGACAAGGACGAGGAGGACTCCGAGGTCCTCTCCGCGCACAACATCATCGACGCCGAGCGGATGGCCGAGCGCCACGAGGAGGACGACCACCGCAGCGCCGCCGAGCGGGCTGCCGGTGACCGGACCTGGGCGTTCGGGCACATCATCGTGGACGAGGCCCAGGAACTGTCGCCCATGGCCTGGCGGCTGCTGATGCGGCGGAGTCCTACGCGGTCGATGACGCTCGTCGGCGACCCCGCGCAGACCTCCGAAGCGGGTGGGGTCGGATCCTGGGAGGGGATCCTCTCTCCCTACGTCGGGGACCGGTGGGAGCACGTCCGGCTCGCCGTCAACTACCGGACTCCGTCCGAGATCATGGACCTTGCGGCGGGGGTGCTGCGGGCGGAGCATCCTGGGTTCGAGCCGCCTCGGTCCGTGCGGAGTACTGGCGTACGGCCGTGGGTGCGCGCCGTTTCTGATGACCTCCCGGGCGCTGTCGCCAAGGCTGTTGCCGAGTTGGCGCCTGCGGAGGGGCGGCTTGCGGTGATTGCGCCGCGGGGGCTGCACGGGGCCCTTGCCGGGGGGCTGGACGGGGTGACGGTGGGGGAGGCGCCCGATCTCACTCGTGAGGTTGTGCTTCTTGATCCTCGGCAGGCCAAGGGGTTGGAGTTCGACTCCGTGTTGGTGGTTGAGCCCGGGGGGTTCGGGACGAGTGATCTGTATGTGGCGCTGACTCGGGCTACGCAGGTGGTGGGGGTGCTTTATACGGGGGAGTTGCCTGGGGTGTTGAGGGGGGCGGGGGCGGTGTAGGCGGTTTTTCGCCCCCTCCGCCCCTACCCGTCCCGTTCCTGGGGGCTGCCGCCCCCAGACCCCCGCTTCGGCCTGGACGGCCTCGTCCTCAAACGCCGGACGGGCTAAAGGTGTTCAGCCTCTCCGGCGTTTGAGGAGCGGGGGTTTGGGGGCGGAGCCCCCAAGGGACGGGAATGGGTAGGGGCGGAGGGGGCGAAAA